>CAWAFB010000028.1:0-27878 GCA_963781245.1 uncultured Acidobacteriaceae bacterium | reverse complement strand
CCTGTATTATTCTTCTGTTAGCAGGGATTTTGACCGGAGAACGGTTCGCTTCGGACTCGATCCACCGCCAGATTTTCCTCACCTTGTTGCTTCCGAAGGCTAAGAACAAAAACTACACTTACTGCCTTGGGCCGAATAATCCTCAACTCTGTTTTACCTTCCTTAGATTTGACCGCTTCTACAGCCGAAGTGTTGCCAGGCAAGACTTGAGAGCAATTAAGTCTGTGCCGCCGAATCCAGCGCGAAATCGCGCATGACGCGGGCTGCGCCGGTGCATGTAACTTGACAGAACGGAGATCAAGTGGAGCCGACAGAGGAAGAGATAAGAGATTGGAAGGAGCAGGTCCGCCTGAATACTCTTGTCCATGAATACGCTAACGAGAGGTTAAAGGGGCCCGTTTTCATCGACGGTCGAAAGGATCGGGATGAGCTGAATGCCAGGGTCAAACGTCACTACGCCCGTCTGGCTGAGGAAAGTAAGGAATTGTCCTTGATCTTCCAGAGAATGCTCTCGGAGATGGAGAATCCCACGAACGTGGCCAGTTGATCCCAGCTCAGCCGGCGGCCCAGGATAGCAACTGTCCAAGATCAGCTGCCGAATTTGAGGCAGTCCCGCGCGCCAGGGAAGGCCCGATGGCAAGAGCCTGATTGTGGCCTTCAAACCACACCAGGAAGGAAGACTGCTCCGCCATCGGCAAGCGCTGTTGATTGATCCAGTTATAGTAGGCGCCCATATCGGCATCAATAAGGGAACCGAGCGGGTCAAGCTCAGGAGTGACGTTGTTCGCCAGCAGATCATTCATCGGCCGCTGCCGCTGACGCGGGCCGAAGCGCACCAACATAGTGAGCGGCTGGGCGCGACGCAGGGCTTCCCGCGCTGTCCATTGTGTGAAAGTGGTGCTGAAGATCTGGGTTCCGGAACCCTCCGTGAATACCTTGAGCTGAAAATAATTGAGGACGAAGTCCCCGGATTTATCCATACCAAGATCGGTGGGAGACAACCGCGCCAGGTGAGTGCGAAGTTCTTCGGGTCCCATTCCGGGGCGCCTGATTTCAGCCTGCATATTGCGGAGCAGCGCGGTCCGCACCGGTTCCAGGGCCTGATAGGACAAGCAGGTCAGCAACGGGCTGTGGTCGACCTGCTGTCCACCCTCGATGTACCAGTGGCCGTAGGGCACTGGATAGGCTTTCGCCCGGGCGGCGACCGCGTTCAGCAGAATCTCGACGCCGTTGTCCGGTTTGACCTGCGAGAAGTAGGTGCCGTGCTCTCGCAAATTGCGAAAGAGGGGAGCATCGTAGGATGCGACTCCCTGGCCAATGACTGCGATACCCAGCCTCCGCACCGGTGGCGGTTGGGGAGGCGTCGCGGAACGCAGGCGGTCCTCATATTCAATGGCCGCCTTGCGGAATGCATCGAGCTGATGAGTCGACCAAAGGTAAGCCGACAACTGCTCGACAAATTGAGCCGGCTGGCTCACCCAGTCAAAGCTCTCGAGCTTTGACGAGAGCTGAAATTGAGAGAAGCTTTGAAACCACTCTTTCAGTTGTGCCGGCGAAAGAGAATTCAGCTGTGTGAGTTCCCTGCTGACTTCCGCGCGTTCGGCCGGAAATTTGAAGTCGTACTCGATCACCTCTCGCAGCAGGTTGGGGAGGAAGCTGAGAGGGAGCTGGCGGAGCGTTTCGATATTGGAGATGGCAAGCTTGCGGGCCTCGGGCGGGTACCCGCTGAACTGTTCGGCTTTGAGATCGTGCGGAAGCATACAAGTTATAGCAGTTTCTGTATCGGCTGGCCTTGAGATAAGGAAGGCGTAAACCCCATGATCGCTCCCAGGGTGGGCACCAGGTCTGTCGATTGCATGGGGTGGTCATAGACCACACCCTCGCGAACGCCAGCGCCCAAAGCCATCATCCAGGTGGTACGCGAGGCCGCATCTCCGGTGCGATGATGCTGGAAGCCGTTGCCGCCGGAGTCCTCATCCGAATCGCGGCCGAAATCGGGAAGAACGAAGAGCGTGGTATTGCCGGCGTATTCCGGCTCGCTTTGAACGGTCTTCCAAAGTTCAGCGCAAAGCCGATCGGTGCGCCGGATTCCTTCAATGTAGAGCGAGTACGCGCCGGCGTGCGCGACATCAATGTCATGCATGGTAATCCAGAGCAGGCTCGGCGCCTGCTGCCGCATGAGCTGGCGCACGATATACATCGAGAGTTCGTCGGGACTCGACAGGGTCTTCGCGTGCGCCTTGAAGTCATCGACTGAAAGCTTCAGGATCATCTCGAGCTGTTCGAGGTCGAATTCGCTGCCCCCAAGCTGCGGCGCGTAGAGCGGGGTCTCGTAGTTATCCCGCAGCAGGTGTTCGTAGTCGGTAGTGCTACCGGACATGGCTGCGGTCAACAGATGCTTAGGGAGAATAACCCGTGCTCCCCAGCCCGGGCCGTACGAGCGGTAATCGCTTTCGCCAATCCGGTTGAAGCCGTTGCTGGGCGCAACGACCCACGCATCAGAGAGCGGACGCCGCAGATCCTTGCGGAAGTATTCGAATACAGTTGGATGGTCCGGCGGGACGGCGGAAAAGTTGTTCAGGGTCTCGTAGACTCCTGTGGCCAGACTGGCCGTCGCGACGTAGTGTCCGAGAATGCCGTGATTCACGACCTGGGTGAAAAAGCTGGACTGGGGAGCCAGCTCGCGAAGCATGTTGGGGATGTTGTCTTGTCCCTCGGGCGCGAAGGTTTCCTGGTCACGCGCGCCCCCACCGAAAGTCACGACGATGACCTTGCGCTTTTTGGGCGATTCTCCAAAGGCGAAGGGACTGCTTCTCATCAAAGTGGAGCCCAGCACCAGCCCCGCAGCACTGCGCAGGAAATCGCGGCGCGAGCAGGCGAGAAATGGGGCGATCTCCCGAGGCTCAAGTCCTCGAAAGCCCGGCGACCCACGAAATGATGACCGATTCACCGACATCTATTACTCAATTCAAGGTTTCGCGGAAGGAGCGGCCTTCGCTGTGTAAACGAACTGCTGTACCTCCGCTCTTTCTTTGTCTTGCTCCGCCAGGTGCTGCGCTCGGAGACGCTGATAGACCTCGAACTCCTGCTGGGCGCGATCCTTCTGTCCTGTGTGAACGTAGTCCTGGCCGAGGCGGTAATGAGCGTCTGAGAGACTCGGATTCAGCTCGAGCGTGCGAACATACTCTGGAATCGCCACGGCATAGTCGTGCTGATCAGAATAGAGATTGCCGAGCTGCAGGTGGGCGTCGGCGAGTTTCGGATCAAGCGAGATCGACTTTTGAAGAAGGGTCTTGATCTGCTGCAGATTCAGGCTGGGGTCTTCAGTGCGCTTCCCCTTCCAGAGGCTCATCGCGTAATAATAGACGGCCTGCGCATTGTTCGGCTGGAGCTCGGAATAACGCCGGAATCTCTGAGTAACGTCGTCAGCTTGATTCGGCGAGCTGTCGTACGCCTTCGAGAGAAAGTAATAACAGCGAGGATCCGAGGGGTCCAGATCGGCAGCCGCCAGCAGCGATTTGACCGCTTCATCATATTTACCGCGCGAGTAAAGCGACATGCCAAGCCCGATAAGCAGGCGGGGCGACTTCGGGTATAGCTCAACAGCACGCTGAAACACATCGATCGCTGGTTCGTACGTGCGGTGCAGAAGGAGCTCGCTTCCCCAGTGAAAGAGGTTGTCTTCGCTGGGGTCCATGTGGGCAGCGGTCTGCAGCTCATTGACCGATTCGACATACTTCCCGTCTCTTTCGTCGATCTGGCCAAGCAGGCCATGCAACTCCGCGAAGTTTTTCTGTTGCAGGAGGCCTTCAACGACTTGCCGCGCCTGATCAAACTTGCCAGTGAGGAAGTAAGCCATCGCCAGATCATAGCCGTTGTCATAAGCAGAAGGATTGATTTTCTGGGCTACCTCAAGATAGGGAATCGCATCGGCAATCTTTTCAGATTGAATGTAATACTCGCCTAAGTTGTGGTTGGCGTCGTAGTTCTTCGGTTCCAGTTCCAGCGCTTTTCGAAACTGCTCGCCGGCCAGGTCAAGCTTTCCCAGACGCGACAGGTTTGCCGCCAGATTTGTTCTGGCCTCCGCCGAATCCGGCTTTAAACGCACCGCTATTTCAAGGTGCGGGGTAGCCTTAGCGTTCAATGACTGGGCAGCGTAGGCGAGTCCTAGCAGTTCCTGCACCTCGAAGCTCTTTGGAACGTCAGGCAGCAGGCTCTCGAGTTGAGAAGATGCCTCTGCGAACCGCCCTGCGTTGTACTGAGCCAGGGCGAGCTGAAAGCGGCGCTCCAGATTTTGATTCGGGCCATCGTCGGCGACGGCAAACGTCGCACAGATCAGAAGCGAACAAAAAAACACTAACCGGGACCGAAGGTTTGTGCTCACCGCCCTCCCATGTTACCACCGCGTGAGAGCAAGGCTCTGCATGGAAGAACACCCCGGAAAGACGGTTGTCAGTCGTCGCCTTTCCGGGGTGTGTTTGTTGCGATTAGTAGTACAGCTTCAGAGCAAACTGAATCTGTCTCGGAGCGTCGGGAGCATCGCGGGTAGATCCAATTGCGCCGAAGTTAGAGTTGTTGAAGTTGGTGGAGTTCGAAATCGCCACAACGCCGTTGCCGCCGAATCCGGGAGCATTGAAATTCGGATGGTTGACGATGTTGAAGAACTCCGCCCGGAACTGGATCATGAAGCGCTCGGTGATAGGTATGTTCTTGAAGGTGGAGAAGTCCCAACGACGGTACTCCGGACCTGTGCTAATGGTCGGCCTGTCACCTAGAGCTCCGAATCCCGTCCGTGGAACGCACCCGGCGGGAGTATTAGTCGGAACGACGGCGCCCGCCGTGTTTGTGACCAGCTGGCAAGGCTGTTGGAAGGCTGCCGGGTTCCCAAACCAGAACGGCCTCAAGTGGCCGCTTGCATCGGGCCTGACTTTGATTCCGAGCTTCTGACTCTGTCCAGGAACACTCACATCGTCGCAGCCCGATCCGGCGGTTGTTCCGGTTGGACAACCCAGAGTCATAGGCTGGCCACCCTGAAGAGTGACGATCCAGTTTGCGCTCCACCCTCCAACTATCGCATTGGTGAGCTTATTTGCATCATGCATGAACCGCTTATCTTTGCCGAACGGCAGCTCGTACCCGCCGCTGAAGTGGAAGACGTTGGTGATGTTGAAAGAGGCAAGACTCCAATCTCCGCGGAGACCAAAGCCCGGCAAGCCTGGGTTGCGGTTGGTACTCACACTGCCGCCATTGAGCAGGTCGCCAGCATCGCTAAAGGTCTTCGAAAATGTATATGTGAGGAGGAAATTCAGTCCGTTGGAGTAAGTCTGTTCAAGCTTGGTTTGTAAGCCGTTGTAGACGCTGGCTCCGATCATTTGCCCGAGGGAACCACCTCCAAAATCCGGATACGGAAGTGTACCCAAGGTGCCACCACCGACCCCGCCTGCTGTGGTACTTCCATTATAGGGCTGCAGCTTCGTTACAAACTGGGCGTTGGTATTGTCCTGAAGATTGTCGGCCTTGGTGAGGACATAAGCGATCTGCGCAGACATCGTGTGAGTGATCGCATACTGAAGCGAGAGGTTGGCGGCAAGGGTACGGGGGGTTACGAAGTGGAACTGTAGTCCCTGCAGTCCCAGGCCCGAGGCATTGACGTCAAGAGGCGTAAACGCAAGGCAGGAGAAGCCTGATTCAAAGGTGGCGACTCCGTTTCCGGTTGCAGGAAAACCGCCTGCTGTCGGACAATTGGCGAAGGGAGTGTTGTAGCTTACAGGTGCGACTGTGCTCAAACCTGAAGGTGCGTTGGTAGGAACACGGGTAATATAGTCGAAGTTGTACACAAACGGGTAATTCTCACCGATATTGGGCCCATATCCCTGATTCTCAAAGGCATTCCAGAAGAGGCCCACACCGCCGCGCACTACCAGCTTGGGGCTTGCCTGATACGCAAGGCCGAAGCGGGGCGCAAAGTTATTCTTTGGTGCCTTTACTAATCCCTGGCCGTACCTGTTGGTCGAATCAAGAATAATATTGTCCTTGGCCAGAAGGTCTTGAAAGCCGTTACCGGCAAGGGACGGATTATTCGCGGTCGATGACAGCTCCCTGTTGTCTTTCCCGCTCGCCGGGATTATGTACGTGCCGGAGCCATTCGGGGGGCCGCTGGGAGCGAAGTTGGCCTGTCCTCCATTCGTTTCGTTGATCGGACCAAAATAGTCGTAGCGCAGTCCCACGTTGAGGGTGAGCTTGGGATTTAATTTCCAGTCGTCCTGGAAGTATCCAGCGAAGTACATACGCTCATCGTAGGTTTTGTTGATGTTGGACGCGTATACCTGATCGGAGCCTCCTGAAACAATGCCGCCAGCAACAGGATTTGCAATCGGCGGCAGAATAAACTGCCCGATCCCCGTGGTGCTGCTGTTGTTGCCCGGAACATCTGTAAAGCTGCCGTTGTAGTCGAATTGGCCATGCGACCAGGCCGGCTGCAGGGTATTGAACCTTACATGCTGGTATTCAATGCCCATCTTGAAGCTGTGAGCCTGGTAAACCTTCGAGAAGTCGTCCGTGACCTGCGTGGTCTGCGTGGTTTCGTCCGAAGGCAGGAAGCTGTTGCTGCCCAGAGTTTGGAGCCCGCCGAACGAGAAGGCGGGCAGACCACCGTTGCCAGTCACCTGCGGGATATCCGGAATTCCGAATTGCGCGGGAATGCCGAGCTGGCTGCCGACCGGGCCGAATCGCGAGGTGTGGAGGTGGTCCCATCCGAAGCGTGCAACGTTCACCATGCTCGGCGAGAACACATGCGTATACGCCGCCACGCCCTGGAAGGATTTCGCAGTCTGGATTCCTTGCTGGAAGCCGCCGCCGTCCGCTATGCCGCCGAAAGGCCCTGGTATGTCTTGCGGGTCGTCCCAATAACTCACGCGCGCGAAGACCTGATCTTTCTCTGACGGATCGAAGTCACCCCGAACGTCAAACTGGTTGTTGTGCTGGTAGAGATTGGGGCTGGATGCAAAATTTGAAGTGACTCCGCCACTGGTCGGTAGCGGATAGAGATTCAGCAGGGCGACCGCGTTGGGGTCGATCCGGTTGGCAGGGATTTGATTCAGGTCGGGACAGTTCGCGAGGGAGTAGACCATGGTTGACGCTGGGCAGGTGCTGGTGAACGGGTCACGAACATATCCCCCGGGAACTGCCCGTGTGGTCGAGGGATCCAGGACTGTGCCGACGGGGATCGATCGTCCCAGGGCATCGATGCGCGGCGCACTCGAGGCATTGGCAGCGACCAGTTCAGAGAGATTCGAGTAGCCGCTGTTGCGCTGCAAATTGGTCGGCACAGCTATTCCAGACTGAGTATTGCCCTGCACGTGCCGGAAACCCTGGTAATCGCCAAAGAAGAAGATCTTGTTCTTGATGATGGGGCCGCCGATGGAAGCTCCGAACTGGTTCCAGCGAAGTTCTCCCTTTTTGATGCCACTGTTGTCTTCAAACCAATCGGCCGCGTCGAGCACGTCGTTGCGGAAGAACTCCCAGACCGCGCCATGAAGGCTGTTCGTACCCGACTTGACCGTAGCGTTGAGAACGGCGCCCGCAGCGCGACCCAGCTCGGCGCTGTAATCGGAAGTCTGTACCTTGAACTCCGAGATCGCGTCTGGAGGAGGAAGGACGACAAAATTTGTTCCGTTGAGGAAGTCGACGTTGTCGGAATTGTTGTCGATGCCGTCCAGCAGGTAGTTGTTTTGCGCTGGTCGCAAACCGTTAGCGGAAAATGCACCGTTGGCGGCGTTGCCGCGCGTGTCTGCCTGCGGGGTGTTCACGCCGGCCGCCAGTTGGGCAAGGAAAGTAAAGTTGCGTCCATTCAAAGGCAGATTATTTACACTCTGCTCGTTTACCACCTGGCCGACCGATGCGTCTTCGGTTTGCATTTGTGGAGGCGCCGCGGTCACCTCGACGGTTTGAGTTGCAGAGCCTGGCTTGAGTTCAATATTGACGCGCAGGTTCTGGCTCACATTCACAATCAGATTCTGTTGGGTCGTCGTCGAGAATCCGGGAGCCGTGACCGTAATGGAGTAATGCCCGATTCTGACCGGAGAGAAGGTGTATACGCCTGAGCTGTCGGCAGTCGTCTCCAAGGTTAAGCCTTGGTCAGTGTTCAGCAACGTTACCTTCGCATTGGCAACCACTGCGCCGGTTTGATCCTGAACGATTCCGGTGATCGATCCTTGGTCGACCTGGGCGAAGGCGCGCGGCGCCTGGAGAAGTAAAAAGCATAAGCATGCAAGGGCTGCGCAGCCGAAAACCACACGCGCACTGAGGGCGAAATTCCTTTGATTGGCCATCCCAAAACCTCCGCTTTCCTGCGCCCATGGGTGCGCAGTGGAGTAACGTTTACCGGGCTAAGTAACCGGTTACATTCAACTGGGCCGGAATCCTAGTACCCGTAAATACCCTTTGTCAAACAAAAAGTGGAAGGCCTCCTCAATCAAAAGGTTGAGACGGTTTGCGAGCGGCATTTCGGCCAATCCCGGTCCCGGTTTTCCGCTCCTGGCGGTCAATTTCGGGATCGCCTTTGCGATGATGCTACGATGCTCGTGCCGGGACCCAATCCCTGGCGGGTTACCACCGGAATTCCTGAGGATGTCGCGACGCAAAACCCCTGATCACCTCCTATCCCGCCGGACGTTCCTCAAGAGGATGGGGGTAGCGCCTGCGGTGCTCCATCCCGCAGCTTTCTCCGGACTTCGGTTCGGATTCCCCTTCGCAACATTCCGGCCTCCATCTTTGGCTCTGGCGGATTTTCGATTGAAACCGAACTATCCAGCCAGGTCGCCTCTGGAAGATGTACTCCGCCGCGTCGCTCCCGGCTCCGACGAGTTTGTGACGGAGAAGTACGCCGCCGAAATCGAAATAATTCTCCGGAGGTGGAGCGGGTCACTGAGGTCGTCGGCACGGGATCAGTCCGTGCTGGCAGGATTTCTCGACCCGTCGATCGCCGCCTTCTCCTTCAGCACCGCGAAGGAGCGCACCGTTCGCGCGAACGAAGGGATCGATATTGCGAAAAGGCAATTCGGCCCCGGGGTGATTGCTGGACGAGAACGATTTCTCCGCGAGTTTCGCGAGTATCTGGATCCGAACTCGCGAGTGGAAACGGCAGAATTCGAAATCGTCAGCATCGAGGAGGTCGTGAACGACCCGCTGACCATCCGTCTGGGTATCCGATATGACCTGGTTATTGCTTTCAACGATCATCGCCGTGAGGAGCGCGTTGGACAGTGGCGCACCGAGTGGTCGCGCAACGCAGCAGAGGGCTGGACGGTTCGCAGATGGGAGGCCGACTGTGAAACTCGTGCTGTCGCACCGTCGCGAGGCTTCATCGACGTAACTCCACAGGCGCTTGGCGCCAACGACTCTTATAAAGGCCAACTGCTTCGCGGGACGGATTACTGGCGCACGGTTCTTGATGGCGCATGTGGCATTGACGTTTATGGCAACAACGGCGTAGCCGCGGGAGACTTCGACAATGACGGCTTTGATGATCTTTATGTCTGCCAGCCTGCGGGGCTTCCCAACCGGCTTTATCGCAACCGCGGAGACGGAACTTTTGAAGACGTGACGGAGAAGTCGGGCGTTGGCGTGCTCGACAATACTGCGTGCGCTTTGTTCGCGGACTTCGAAAACAAGGGACTGCAGGATCTGCTGGTGGTTTGTGGGAGCGGGCCGTTGTTATTTCTGAACCAGGGCAATGGCTCCTTCACTCTGAAGCGCGACGCCTTCAAGTTTGCCAATACTCCCCAAGGTACGTTTACGCACGCGGCAGTGGCGGATTATGACCGCGACGGCCGCCTCGATGTTTACTTTTGTCTATACAGCTACTACCTCGGTCTGGACCAGTATCACTATCCGGTGCCTTATTTCGACGCGCGGAACGGGCCGCCGAATTTTCTACTGCACAACGAGGGCAACGCCACCTTTGTGGACCGCACCGACGCAACGGGACTGAACGCGAACAACAATCGCTACAGCTTTGCGTGCGCGTGGGGCGCAGCCAATTCCAAAGGCCTGCCCGATCTCTATGTCGCGAACGACTTCGGGCGGAGCAATCTGTTCCGCAACAAGGGCGACGGGACCTTCACCGATGTCTCCGTCGAAGCTCACGTCGAGGATGCCGGGGCAGGCATGAGCGCGGCGTGGTCCGATGTCGACAACGACGAGAACCAGGACATCTACGCTGCTAACATGTGGTCGGCTGCAGGGCAGAGGGTTTCGCAGCAGAAAATTTTTCATCCCGGCGCGCCGGACGATATCCGCACTCTATACCGGCGTCATGCGCGAGGCAATTCGCTGTATCACAACCAGGGCGACGGCAAATTTCAGAACGTCAGCGATAAGGCTGGCGTTGAGATGGGACGCTGGTCGTGGTGCTCGGATTTCTTCGACTTCGATCACGATGGCTATCCCGATCTTTACGTCGCCAACGGATATATCTCCGGTCCGGATCGAAGCGACCTCGGCAGTTTCTTCTGGCGGCAGGTGGTTGGCAAATCACCTGATGATGCAACACCGTCGCCGGCTTACGAGCATGGGTGGAATGCGCTCAACGAGTTGATTCGCTCCGACAACACCTGGAACGGTTACGAGAGAAATGTGATGTTTGCGAATAACCGCGACGGGACATTCTCTGAGGTATCGGGCGCGGTCGGGCTGGACTTCCTCGAAGATAGCCGATCGTTTGCGCTCGCGGATATTGACCACGATGGACGGCTGGAAATCATCCTAAAAAACCGCAACGCACCACAGGTCCGAATCCTGCGAAATGCGATGCCAGACATCGGCCACTCAATCGTGTTCCGCCTGCGCGGACAAAAGAGCAATCGCGACGCCATAGGGACCGCCGTCACTCTGGAGTCTGAGGCGCTTCGCCAGACGAAATATCTCCAGGCCGGGTCCGGGTTTCTTGCGCAACACTCGAAGGAAATCTTCTTTGGGGTCGGAAAGCAGGAAGGCCCGCTACGGGCGACGATCCGATGGCCGAATGGGTTGTCTCAGCAGGTTGAAGGACTACCGGTTAATCACCGCATTGAGATTGAAGAGGGCTCAGCGGCTTTTACCGCCAAGCCGTTCCCTGCTCCGCCCGTTTCTTACATGCGGCCAGGACCGCCGCAGGCATCAGAACCGATCCCTTCGACGGTAGATACGTGGCTCGTCGAGCCGTTGAAGGCGCCGGAATTTTCTCTCCCAGACCTCAAAGGGGATATGCGCGAGCTTCGATCGTTCCGAGGCAACTTTGCCCTTTTGCACTTCTCGGCGACCAAGGCTCCGGCTTCGCAGGATGAGTTAATGAGGCTCCAGCAATACCGGTCGGCATTTGGCACAAAAAAGGTGAGCATCATCGCCATCAACGTCGATGATCCGGCAGATGCGTCGGTGGCAAAGTCGGTCGCGACTCAACTTGCACTTTCTTTCCCCACTCTCTTTGCGACGACTGAAGTCGCTGGGATCTACAACATCATCTACCGCTATCTCTTCGATCGTCGCCGAGACCTTCCCATTCCGGCCTCCTTTTTGCTCGATGGATTCGGCATGATCGTAAAGCTGTACCAGGGACCAATCGATCCACGGCAGGTGTTGGATGACGTGAAGTCCATGCCTACCAGCCCGGCAGAGCGCATGCGCAAGGCGCTTCCGCAAGGCGGAGTGCTCTATCAGGACACATTTCAACGCAATGACTTCACTTACGGTGTGGCGCTTTTCCAGCATGGATACCTCGACGCAGCCGCAGAGTCATTTCAGCAGGTGGTCGCCGAGAAGCCGAATGATGCAGAAGCCTACTACAACCTGGGCACTCTCAACCTGCGCAGGAACGACCTTCAGCAGGCGCGCCAGTATCTCGAGCAAACGGTGAAACTGCGTCCCGAGTATCCGGAAGCGTGGAACAACCTCGGCATGATCGCCGCAGCGAGGGGCCAAGCCGAGGAGGCGATCCGCAACTTTCAAGAGTCACTGCGGCAAAGGCCGGATTTTGGCATAGCGCTGCTCAACCTGGGCAACCTTTATCGACGGGGAGGCAGGTTCGATCAGGCGCAGATGTACCTGAAGCGGGCGCTGGAGATTCAACCCGACGATCCCGAAGCCAACTACAGCATGGGGATGTTCTACGCCCAGCAGGGCCAGATGCAAGACGCAGCAGACTCCCTGGAAAAGGCGATCGAACTTCGTCCGGATTATCCGGAAGCCCTGAACAACCTTGGCGTTCTCTTCGTTCGTAGCAGGAATTACCCAAAAGCGGAGGAGCAATTTAAAACTTGTATTCGCATCGCTCCGAACTTCGATCAGTCTTACTTGAATCTCGCGCGTGTTTACGTGATACAGCACGACACGGAGAAAGCCAGAGCGGTGCTGGGCGAACTACTACGCATTCAGCCCGAAAATCGCGCGGCGCAGCAGGCTCTCGAAATGCTAAAATCGCTGCCTTGATGGGCAATCGGCTACGGTGTGGATCGATGGTAGGTCGCAGATCAGAGCGGCAGACAGCCAGAATCACGATTGCCCGACCGATTGCGACGGGGGCGTGCCTGGTTGGCTTCGCCTGCTTATTCGTCTCTTCGCTGCAGATGCTCGCGGCACAGCAGTCGCACACTTCCTCAGAACCGAATAAGGCTCATCAATCTTCCACGACCTCACCTACGCTTCGCCAAGCGGAAGAGTTCCTCCAGCAAGGCAAGCTCGACCAGGCCGAAGCAAAGGTGCAGGAGGAACTCCAGCGGAATCCATCAAGCGTAGAAGCTTATAACCTGCTGGGCTTCATCTACATCGATCAAAGAAACTACGACGATGCTGTCGAAGCCTTTCAACACGCGATGAAGATTGCGCCAAACTCCACGAAGACTCACAATAATCTGGGCAACGTCTATCTGTCTCAAAGGAAACCTGACCAAGCTGAGAAAGAGTTTCGAAGCGCATTGCGAGTCGACCCCTCGGATCGGGACGCGAATTACAACCTGGGCATCCTGTTACTGAGCAGGGGTTCGCCGGCAGAAGCTATTCCGCACTTTGAACGGGTCCGCCCGCCGAACGTCGCCACGCGAATTAATCTGATTCGAGCCTACTTCGAGAACAAGCAACCTCAGGAAGCACTGCGTTTAGCGACGGAGCTCTCTGCGCAAAACAAGAACGACGTCCAAGTGCACTTTACACTGGGTCTTCTGCTGGCCTCTGAAAAGCAATACAAGCCTGCCCAGCTTGAGTTGGCAGCAGCCGATGCACTGCAACCGGGCACTTTCGAGATTCTCTACAACCTGGGTCAGGCTTATCTTCGCGACGGCCAGTCCTCCGAAGCTGAACTGGCACTGGACCGCGCACTCAAGCTGAAGCCGGAATCGGTGGATGCTCTCTACCTTCTTGCGCAGGCCTACTCGAACGAATCTCGGCCGCTCGATGCGCTTGACCTGCTGGTTCGGGCACACAAGATTGCGCCGGACAATACCGACATCATCTTCCTCATGGCCCGGGTGAGCATGTCTCAGAACTATTACGAGGATGCGATCCCGCTGCTGGAGTCCGGTCTCGCAATCGCCCCGCAGCGGTCTGATCTGCGAGCGGCGCTCGGCGAGAGCTACTTCATGGCAGGCAAAGTAGACAAGGCCATCGAAGAATTTCAGAAGCTGATTCAGGCCGATCCGTCGGCACGCTCGTATGTCTTTCTGGGGGTCTCGTACCGGCACCTGGGCCGCTTCGATGAGGCAAAGCAGTACTTTCAGCAGGGACTGAAGCTCGATCCTCACAACAGCGCCTGCCTGTTCAATCTCGGGTTCATCGCGGAGCGGCAGGGCGATGCCGCAGGCGCGGAAGCTCTGTTCCAGCAAGCGCTGCGCGCGAATCCCGACTTTGCCGACGCGTTGCTGGAGCTGGCGAATCTACGCATTATCGCCAAGAAGTACGCGGAGGCGGCAGAATTGCTCAGGAAGTATGTTCAGGTCAGCCGCACGCCCTCTACCGGGTATTACAAGCTGGCCATGGTGGAGAGAAATCTTCACGACATGGAGGCCGCTGACCGCGACTTGAAGGTATTTCAAACGCTCTCCAAGGACACGCCTACGGGTCCATATCCGTATGAGCACCTGTTTGAATATCTGGACAACCGTTCGAAGCTCGCTCCCAAGGCACAGACTCAGGCAGATATCGCTCAGCTTAACGATGACATCAAGAAGCATCCCGACCAACCCGAAGACTTGTATCTGTTGGCTGAGGCGTATCTCAAGTCGGGTAAAGTCGCGGAGGGGAAAGACACCATTGCGCAGCTGGACAAGATTAGCGCGGGCGACTACCGCACGCAGACGGGCGTGGGCGTGCTGCTCGCGCGGTACCGGTTGTACGATGACGCGATTCAGCACTTCCGGAATGCTCTTGAAGCGAATCCAAAGTCAGACGAAGTCATGTTCGATATCGCCGACGCCTACTTCCGCAAGGGTCAGTATTCCGAGGCGCTCGACGCGGCCACGCAGGTTTCAGAGCAGGGGCGCCGAGACGATGCCTATCTTGCTTTGCTCGGAGACATCTACGCCCACCTGGGCGATGCGGCTCGAGCAGCACAGGTCTATGAGGATGCGATCGCACGAAATCCCGACAATGATCAGGACTACCTTTCGCTCGCTTTGCTTCAGCTCCGCGAAAACTCGATTGATGCAGCCAAACAGACCCTGCTGAAAGGCCAGGCCCGCGTTCCGGGTTCTGGAAAAATTCTTTGGGGCTTAGGTATCGTTTCGGCCATGGAGGGCAATACCGCGCAGGCTGCCGATCAGCTCGCTCGCGCTGTGGACTTGCTGCCGGAGTGGCCCGGCAGTTATTCGACACTGGGGATTTTCTATTACCAAACGGGCCAGATCTCGAAGGCCCGGGAGGTGCTGAACCGCTTTAAGAGCAGCAACGCGAGCGGCGCTCTCGATGTGAACCGGATTGAACAGGCTTTGGCCCAGGCCCCTGATATGCCTCCCGCCGGCAATCAACCGATGTCGATGGCCAGCCGGAAGCAACTGCTGCAAGTCGCGCTTGCTCTCGCGGATCGGACTCTCTGAGTACATGACGAGTCTCGCCGCAAAAATCTGGCGCGGCATCGCTGCCGGGCTGTTGCCATTTCTCGTTTATTCCGCACCCTTTGCTCAGCAGCCCGCCAAGCAGGACGAAGCTCCTATTCCCGTGCATTACACCGACATTCGCAAGGCCGCCGGAATTACCTTCCAACAGGACTCGACGCAGACCGACCAGAAGTACTATCTCGAAACAATGGGAACCGGCGTGGGATGGATTGACTACGATCAGGACGGGCTGATGGATCTCTACTTCGTCCAGTCCGGCCCAACGGATATTTACAAACCCACGCACCCATTGCGATCGGCACTTTATCACAACAACGGAGACGGCACCTTCACAGACGTGACCGAAAAGGCCGGTGTGGGTGGGGATGGCCACTATGGCCAGGGCGTGGCGGTGGGGGATTTCGACAACGACGGCTATCCGGATCTCTACGTCACCGGCTACGGCCGCGCCATTCTCTATCACAACAACGGCAATGGAACCTTCACCGACGTGACTGCCAAGGCTGGAGTCGCCGATGAGGGTGGATGGTCCACCAGCGCGGCGTGGTTCGACTACGACAAGGATGGCTACCTCGATCTCGTTGTTACGAATTACATCGAGTGGAGTCCGAAGAACAATCTCTGGTGCGGTGAGCGCGCACCCGGCTATCGTTCTTACTGCAATCCCAACAACTACAGGGGGCAAAAGACAAAGCTGTATCACAACAATCATGACGGCACGTTCACCGATGTGAGCGACAAGTCAGGCGTGGGCCTGCCCGAATCGAAAGGCATGGGAGTGGTCACGGCTGACTTCAACAACGACGGCTGGCCGGACATTGCAATCGCCAATGATACGTGGCCGAATTTTCTGTTCCTGAATAATCACGACGGGACATTCAAGGATGTCTCGCTGTTCTCCGGGCTGGCGGCGAGCGAGGATGGGCGCTACGAGGCGGGCATGGGCATCGACGCCGCAGATTTAGATGGCGACGGCTGGATGGATGTGTACATCACCCATCTGGATTTCGAACTGAACCGCCTCTATCACAACAATCAGGACGGAACGTTCACTGACGACACCTATAGCTGCGGAATCGGTAACAAGGCGGTGTTGCTGAGCGGAGTGGCCGCCAAGTTTCTCGACTACGACAACGATGGCTGGCCGGATATTCTGCAGTTGAATGGAGCCATGCTGGACAATGTGAACCTCTACCACAGCGAAGTCTCCTACAAAGAACCGCTGCTGATGTACCGCAACCTGGGGAAGGGACATTTTGAAAAGACCTCAGAGGCTCTCGGCGCCGACTTCATGCGTCCCATAGCTGGTCGCGGCCTGGCTACGGCCGACTTCGACAACGACGGAGATATCGATATTGCAGTCAATGTTCGCGGCGATTACCCCGAGCTCCTTCGCAACGATGGAGGCAACGCAAATCACTGGCTCGAAGTCCTGCTGATCGGCACCCAGTCGAACCGCGACGGTATCGGTTCGGTGTTAAGGCTCACTTCAGAAGGCGTTACTCATGTCGAGCAGTCCAAGGGCGGAATGAGCTACATGTCTGCCAACGATCCGCGCATTCATTTTGGCCTGGGCAAGCGGAACAAAATCGACTCGCTCGTCATCACCTGGCCCAGCGGCCGTGTGGAAAAGCTAACCAGTGTTCCGATCGATAAGATCATCGCCGTGAAAGAAGGAACTGGAATTGTCCCCCGCAAATTCCCTCTCGTGCCATCGCGGTGAATATCTGTTTCAATAATCCCAATCAATGTCTATGAATTTGCCTCGGCGGCGTTTCCTCGGCTCATCCCTTTTCCTGCTCAGCGGTACTTTGCTTGAGACACTGACGACGCCGCTCTGGAAGTGGCGAAATCCGGCGTTGGTCGAAGCTGCGGTCGCAACTACGGCGTCCGCGGTCCAGTATGTCGACGTTGCTCAGCAAGCCGGGCTCACGATCCCCAACGTGTGGGGCGGCACTGAACACAAGCGCTCGATCATCGAGGCCAAGGGAAGCGGACTCGCTTTCTTCGACTATGACAACGATGGATGGCTGGACATCTATCTCACGAATGGCGATCGCCTCGACGCTAACTGGCCCGCAGGGAAGGCGCCGATTTCTCACCTGTACAAAAACAACCGCGACGGAACGTTCACCGACGTCACCGAAAAATCAGGACTGGGACGTACCGGATGGCAAACAGGCGTCTGTGTTGGCGACTATAACAACGACGGCTGGGATGATCTCTTCTGCTGTTTCTGGGGCCACAACGTCCTCTTCCACAACAACGGAGACGGGACGTTCACCGATGTCACTCGGAAGGCAGGCCTTTACCAGGAGCAGTATCGCTGGGGCGCCGGCTGTACCTTTCTCGATTACGACCGGGACGGCCATCTTGATCTGTTCGTCTGCAATTACATAAAGCTTGACCCGCAGACGATTCCTCCTCCGAATGACACGAAAATCTGCCAGTGGAAGGGCATACCAACGATGTGCGGCCCGCGCGGGCTTCCGGGCGATACGAACATCCTTTATCACAACAACGGAGACGGCACCTTCACCGATGTCTCGGAGAAATCTGGCATTCTAAAGCCCGGTCCGCGCTATTCCATCACCGCGGTTTCCTACGACTTCGACAACGACGGCTGGCCCGACATTTATGTAGCTGTCGACTCGGAGCCAAGCATCCTGTTCAAGAACAATCACGACGGGACATTCACCGACATCGCGGTAATGGCCGGCTGCGCCTACAACGACAACGGCCATGAACAAGCTGGGATGGGTGTTGCGGTAGCCGACTACGACTGCGATGGCTGGTTCGACATCTTCAAGACCAACTTCGCCGACGACACGTGCAACCTGTACCACAACAACGGCGATGGAACCTTCAGCGACGTCACTTTCGCATCCGGCATTGGCGTAAACAGCAACTACGTGGCGTGGGGCTGCGGCTTCGTCGACTATGACAACGACGGCTGGCCCGACATCATCCAAATCAACGGCCATGTTTATCCCGAGATCGACAATTACAAGTTCGGGCAAACATATAAAAACCCGCGGCTGGTGTACAGGAACCTGGGCGAAGGCCGTTTCAAGGACGTCTCGGCTGAGATGGGGTCGGGCATCAGCGAGCGCTTCTCGAGCCGGGGCGCCGCGTTCGGAGACTACAACAATAACGGCAACATGGATGTTCTGGTTTTGAACATGAATGATCCGCCGTCTCTCCTGCGCAATGACGGCGGCAACAAGCAGAACTGGATCAAGCTGAAGCTCATCGGGACTAAGTGCAACCGCACTGCGATTGGAGCGCGCGCCCGGGTGGTAACCGGCAAGCATGCGCAGATGGACGAAGTCCACAGTGGAACGAGCGTGATGTCTCAAAGCGATCTTCGGCTCCACTTCGGCCTCGGCAAGGCTGAGAGCGTCGACTTGATTGAAGTGAAGTGGCCGACCACGCAGAAGATTGAGCGGTTCACGAATGTGAAGGCGAACCAGATACTCACCATCCGCGAAGGCGAAGGCATTGTCAGACCTGCCAAGCGTCGAGCGACGTAGCTCTACTTCTTCAGAAGGGCGTCAATACCTGCCTGCGCGACCTGTTCGTCGATTTCGGACTTCGCGCCACTTGCCGAAATTCCGCCGAGCAACTGCCCGTCCACGCGAATTGGCAGCCCTCCCTGGTTGGGAAAGAATTCCGGGAACGCCATGGCCGCGGTGTTGCCATTCTTCACGGTATCCGCCCCGTCCTTTGACGGGCTGCCGTAGAAGGCAGCGTGCCGCGCCTTCTTCTGTGCGAACTGAATTGTATTGAGCGAAGCTGTCTCGCCCTTCTCGAGAAAGAGAAGATTTCCGCTCTCGTCCACGACACAGATTGTTACCGAGACGTTGAGCTCTTTAGCTTTGGCTTCCGCGGCCGCAACCATGATCTTGATGGTGGCGAGGTTCAGATATTTTTTGCTCGGGAGATCGCTGGCAAACATTGTCATCACTGGCAAAAGTACCACAGCCAAAAGTTTGTGCATCCCGAAGCCTCCCATCGATTGTCTTTGGTCCATTGCTAACACTATTGAATGAATTAGTGAACAACTGGCTGACTTTGGAGGACCACCAGGAATTGCTTGACCTCCTGCCGCTGGCGTTCGACAGCTGCCGCCTGTGCCTTCTCGATTTCGTCGTGCAGTTGGAATTCCTGCTTGGCTTTCGCTGATTCGCCGGTTCGTTCATAGGCCACGCCCAGGCGGTAATGCGCGTCGCTCAACTGCGGGTTGGCTTCAATCGCCTTCAGGTAAAAGCCAATCGCCCTCTCGAAGTTTCGCTCGTCAGAGTACATATTTCCCAGCTGCAGATAGGCGGTATCATATTTTGGATCCAGCGTGACTGCTTGTGTAAGCAACTTCTCCACCCGCTCCACATTCGGCGTGTTCTCTGAAGCTTTGAGGCGCTTCCAGATTGCCATCGCATAGTAATACGTTGCCCGGGCATCTCCTGGCTGCTCCTGGTTGTAGCGAAGCAGCTTTGATTCAACACAGGGCAGCGGCTCCGGCGCGGCCATGTCAATCTTACCCAGGAAAACATAAGGCGCAGGATCTGTCGGATTGAGGTCGGAAGCCTCGCAGAGCCGCGCCGCGGCCTCACTGTAATTTGCACTGGCAAAAAGAGCCGCGCCCAACGCGGCCAGCATTCTGGCTGATTTCGGGTACTCTTCAGATCCCTTCCTGAAGACCTCGGCCGCGGGCCACACCGCGCGATGCAACAACAGCTCTGAGCCCCAGGTGAAATAGTTCTGTTCGCTGGGATCGAGGCGCGCGGCCTGTTCGTCCTCGCGCACGGCTGCGAGCGAGTCTCCGATTTCCTCATCGAGTTCGCCTAGAAGCCGATGCAGATCGGCACTATCTTCCCGGGCGATCAGCTTCTGGATATGTTCGCGAGCGCGGCCGTAGTCTCCCTCTTCTTTATAGGCCAAGGCGAGATCGTATTCGTTACGATGATTCGCCGGATCGATCTGGTAAGCAGCTTCGAGCGGCGGAATGGCCTCTCGATAACTGCCCTTATGGAAACAAAATTCGCCCAACTGATGATTGGCTTCGAAACTTCCGGGCGACTGAGCGACAGCGGCCCGCAAGCCAGTCTCTGTTGCGCTGCCCGCACCGCCGCCTGGTAATGTCGAGACTCCTGCCACCTTCTCGTTCGGTTTCAGCGTGGCGGTTTCGCGTGCCAGTGCTTCACTGGTTCGCAGACTGGCATCCGATCCATGTCCACCCACGGCAGTCCAATCGGTGATGCCGGCGACCGTAAAATTCGGCTTGTCTGCGAATGCCATGGCCTCGGTGGAAGTCTGTGGAGTCGCGGCCTGACTTTTCTGATCGTTCGGCAATTCGAGAACCAGGTCGACGTGAGACTCATTCACTTGCTTCACAACGGGAACCGTAACAGCACGGCTGCGCAGTCCCGACTTCTGAGCGTTAATGACATAGGTCCCAGCTCGAATCGCAGGAAACACGTAAACTCCTTCAATGTCTGTGGCCACAACTGAGGAGCTACCGTTCTGTTCAAGCCGAACGACGGCGTCGCCAACCGGCTTACCAGTCGAATCCCGGACGGTCCCGCGGATTGTGGTTCCGTCCGGCTGCAGCGCAGAGCTTGGTTGTGCGAGTGCCAGCGCGTTTGAAAAGGTCATCAACAGCGCGAGAAGAACGGTAAATCCCTTGAGGTCGCTGGCGATTCTGCCCAGCAAGGAAGACCGCATTCGGCACGAAAGAATCACGACAGGACGAGACGTCATTGCTGTTCGGAATTTTACGCTGCCATTCATCCGGTTTGGATCGGAACACCTTTTGCGTCCACTAACGCTCCGCCGCGTCCGACCTATACTGAATAACGATGTTGCTTGAACGTAACGGCCGAGCGGCCACGCAAGCCTCTCTCTTGATCTTTGTTGGCCTGCTCGCACTTGCGTGGGAATCGCCAACCTGGGCGCAGAGTACCACGCTTTACGATCAGGGCCGGGCTGCGTTCGCGGCTCACCATTGGGAAGATGCCGCATCCCTGATGGCGCTCGCCGCCGAGCACGATTCCAGCAGCAGCGATGCGCTGCTTTTCGAAGGCAAAGCTCTCGCCAATCTCGAACGCTTCCCTGAAGCCGACGCCGCTCTCACCCGCTACTCACAGCTTCATCCGAACTCCGCCGAGGCGCTCTTCATGCTTGGCTTTGTTCAGCAGCGAGAGAATAAGCCGCGCGAATCACTCACTACGTACACGGCAGCGGCGCGGCTTGCCACGCCGCGTGGCGACGACCTGAAAATCGTGGGCCTTGATTATGTGCTCCTCAATGATTATCCCGACGCCATCCACTGGCTTGAAAAGGCCGTAGAGTTCGAGCCGGGAAACGCGGATGCATGGTACAGTCTGGGCCGTTGTTATTACACGCAGAGTAGTTTCCGCGACGCTGAGCGCGCCTTTCAAAAGGTGCTCGCGCTCGAACCGAAAAACGTCAAGGCCGCGGAGAACCTCGCGCTCGCCTACGACGCCGAAAATCGTCCGGCAGACGCTGATCGGGCATTTGCAATGGCTGTGACGCTGGCCCGAGAAACTCCGCATACCGACGAGTGGCCCTACCTGAACTACGGTGGTTTCCTGCTGGATCACGACCGTGCCGCGGAGGCAGTGCCGATCCTGCAGCAGGCGGTTGCGATTGCGCCGAAGTGCGTTCCCTGCCACGAGAAGCTGGGCCGTGCGCTCGGCGCCACCGGATCGACCAAGTCCGGAATTGCGGAACTCGAAGAAGCCGCAACGCTCAGTCCCGACGAAGCGCGTCTACACTACGAACTGGGCCTGGCTTACAGGACTGCGGGAATGGTCGATCGCGCGAAGGCCGAGTTCGCGACCAGCGAAAAGTTGTATGGCGCCAAGTCAAAAGAGCCGCAATAACGATTCCGCTGCGTTTGCGCCTACATCGAAGGCTTAAGGATCGGCTGACTCAGCGGGATTGGCCTGCCGAAGTCGGGTGTTCCGTCGGGGTTCCACTTGAAGGGCTGGGCACGGGGCGACCTGAAGCTTCCGCAACCCTCGCCCGGCGCTGAGTTGGCATGGTAAAGAATCCAGTCCTCTTTGCCATCGGGAGATTTGAAGAATGTGTTATGACCGGGCCCGTAGACCGAGGCTTCCGGCGACTGCCAGAAAACTGGTTTCGAAGTTTTCTTCCACGACGAAGGGTCGAGAAGGTCGCTGTCGGCAGAAGCCGTTGACATGCCGAGTTCATAGTAGTCTGTCCAGCAACCGCTGGCGGAATAGATCAGCATGATCTTGCCGTCGTGCTGAAGAATCTCCGGGCCTTCATTGACATCTACGTGAGGAATCGCCTCAATCCGGTTCTTCACCGTGAGATCTCCCACCTTCTCCCAAGGCAAATCCGGTGACGAAATCACAACCGGCTTGCTGCCGAGCGTCCACGGATTCTTCAGTTGGGCGATGAAGATTCTCTGTACTCCATTCGTCGGTCCGTCCCATCCTGACCAGATAACGTATGCCTTGCCCTTGTTTTC
This sequence comes from uncultured Acidobacteriaceae bacterium, assembly GCA_963781245.1. Classification (GTDB taxonomy): domain Bacteria; phylum Acidobacteriota; class Terriglobia; order Terriglobales; family Acidobacteriaceae; genus Silvibacterium. The sequence continues at coordinate 5,276 of CAWAFB010000028.1, read as the reverse complement.
GAATACGGATGGGTCGATTGCCCAGCGGTCTTCCGGCGTGCTCAGCTTCCCTTTCATCTCCCACGTTCCATCGAGCGGATCGGCAGCGCCATTCTCGAGTACCCACACGCGGTGTGACTCGTTCGAACCGGCATCGGCGGCGAAGTAGATGTACCACTTGTTGTCGAGGCGATGGAGTTCCGGTGCCCAGATCTCGCGCGAGTAAGGGCCGGACGACGGTGGTGTCCAGACAACCTTCTTTTCTGCATTTTTCAGATCGGTAATATCCCTGGTCTTCCAGAGCGTCAGATTTTTCCCGGTCGTGTTCATGTAGTAGTAGTAGCCCTTCCACGCAATCACCCACGGGTCCGCGCCGCTCGGCAGCAGTGGGTTCGTGAAGGTATCACTACCGGCCTGGCATTGCGCACTAAACGCGGCAAGAAGGGAAAAGGCAACGAGCAGAGCGATGGATGCGGTTCTCAACAGGGTCATCGTGCCAGCCCTAGGTTAATGCTCGCGGGATCATTTGAAAAAGCAGGGGAGTCAGAAAGACCCCTCTGGGGAGGGCACACAGACTGGTGGGGTCTGCCTAAGCCTGCTTCGACGTTCGTGAGGCTATAGCCCTGAGGCAACCTCGCGCATGAGTCAGATGGACCAAGTTATTGGTTCAGATGGACCAGATAGCGTGTCCAGGATTGGTAGAAAATTACGGATTGCCTCGCTGACGCGAGGAATTACGGGTGCAGCGGCGGGATCGCGCTAGTTGGAGACATCGATGATGCCCTGCTGGATGGCGGTAGACACTGCCTCCGTCCTGTCGGCAGCTTCGAGCTTCTCGAGAATGCTGTTTACGTGGTTTCGCGCGGTGTTGCCGCTGATCTGAAACACAGTGCCAATCTGCTTGTTCGTCAGGCCCTTGGCCAGCATTTCCAGAATCTCAAGTTCGCGGGCGGTCAAGGCCGGGCGCGACATGCGCTGGGCGAGACGCGCGGCAATCCGCGGCGGGATCTGACGCTTACCCTGGTGGACCGCATGAATCGCGGCGACCATCTCCTGCTGCATCGTGCTTTTGAGCAGGTAACCGTGCGCGCCGGCCTGCACGGCACGATAGATATCCTCGTCGGTCTCGAAACTGGTCAACACGATCACGCGCGGCGGGTTGGAATATCCTTGCAGGGCACGCAGTAGATCGATGCCGTTCACGCCCGGCATGCGCAAGTCCATCAACATCACATCGGGTGCGGTTCGAGTTACCAGAGCGAGCGCTTCCTCGCCACATGATGCTGCGCCGACCACTTCGAAGCCGGCCTGGGTGCCCAGCATGGAGGTCAGTCCGGTGCGGACTACGGGATGGTCATCGACGATAAGAATACGGATCTTTGCGGACTTTTCTTTTTGCATCTGTAGTCGCTTCCTTCGCAAACTGCCAAAGGTGGTTATCGGGATTCAGCCAACCGAGCCTGGACGGGAGCGGGGCAATAATCGAGACCTGCGTCCCGCGCCCCAGAGTACTCGATATGCGTACGGCGGCGGAAATGCCGTCGGCGCGTTTGCGGATTCCGGTCAGCCCGAATCCGCGCAGATTCTCGCCCGGGTTGAAGCCGGCGCCGTTGTCTTCGATCAGTAGGTTGACCGCTTCACTCGCGTACTTGACCTGGATGTGCAGCACCGATGGCCTTCCATGTCGAACAGCGTTGGCGATCGCCTCCTGACCAATGCGGAACAACGCATCCTTCACTGCATATGGCGTAGAAGTATCTTCACCGGAGATGGTGAGACGCACGCTGACCGAGCCGTGCTCCACCATCCTGCACGCAAAAGCATTGAGTGCGGAGTGGAGTGTTTCTGACTCCAGGAACTCGCGCCGCAGCGTCAGCAGGCTGCGCCGCGCCTCTTCGTGGCTGTGCCGCACCAGGTCACAGGCGAGATCGAGCTGCTGATTGATGCCCGGCAGATCTTCAGGAATGCTGTTGCTGATGGCTTGCAATTGAAAGCCGATTCCGACGAAGCTCTGCGCCAGCGTGTCGTGCATGTCATGTGCAATCCGCTCGCGTTCCTCAACAATGGCCTGCAGGCGCAGATGCTTCGCATGCAGGTAGAGCATGTAGGCGAGCAGCGCCAGCGTCATGGTCACCAGTCCGATGATCACCAGGTTGCGTCCGCTCCACCATGGGGGGCCGGCGAGCTCTTCCACGTCGTCGCTCGAAGCAATCAGCAGGACAAATGGCGTGAGGTCATGCGTGAATTGCGGGTCGACAACGCAAACGCCACGCAGACGAAGAACGCTTTGCGTATTGAGATGCCGCAGAATGGCGTCGCCGCGGCTGGGATTTACGATGGCGCGGAATGACTGCCCGTTCGCCTTCATAGCCAGCAGCAGCGTGTTGTCTGGACCCTTTTCCTTGTTCAACAACAGGCCGTCAACCTCGATAAACCTGGCATCGTAAGCGCCGGTCGCTGCCTGGCTGGCGGTTATGGCAATTGGCGGTGCGGGAGCATGAGCCCACAACAGTCGGATGCTGGCATTGCGCAACATGCAGCTGAAGTCATGCACTTCGACCTCTCCCGACACCTCGACTTCATCGCCAACCTTCAGATTTGGCTCGCCGGAGCTGAGGACGGCGACTCCTCCGGTAGCGTCCTCTATATAAAGCTGGGGCCGCGTAAGGATCACCGTGCCGCGAACGGTAGCATGCCTCCCCCTGGTACGAATCATGCGCAAGCTGCCGATGCTTTCGACGTCAGCCGCGGATTCCGCACCCGACTCAGCGACGCGACCGGCAGCTTGATCCCCGGCCGAAGCAGCACCTCGGTGTTCGGGGCGAATGCGGCTCTGCATCACCGGATCATCGACGGCATACGGCAGATCACGCGGTGCGCGGTAAGGCTCAACCTGGTGAGAGATCGTTAAGGCACCCGTCAGTGGCAATACGGCAAGGTTCTTCCATGCTCCGCCGGAAGAGTGGGAGCGAAGACCGATGCGCCCGCTGGTCAGGCAGTTCCTGTCGGTGTAGGAAACGGTCTGCGGAGCCCCGTCGGGAATTTCATTGGCATAAGCAGTGATCTGGCAGCCATGAACCGCACCCATCAGGTGATACCAGCGAAGAGCATGCACGCCCCCCGGCATCGGTGCCCCTGCTAACTCGATCCATCCATGATCGGCAAAGCCAATAATCAGATTTCCGTCGTTGTTGCGTAGACCGACATAGTAGCCGCGGTAGGAATCGACGCCCTGCTCCTCATCGCTGGAGCGCAGGATGAGACCGGCATCTCCGGGACTTCCAAGCAACTCCACATCGGCGCTGAAGGAGTAGTCCTTCCAGTCCGGAGACCCGGTCATCAATTTGGCGCCGCGCTCATCAGAGTCGTTGCGCATCGCGCCATCGGCGATCTGCCACGTTCCTCCGAATGCAGTCCACTCGTCGGCCTGACCCGTGGCGAAGGAGTCGCGGTAAGGCAACTTCCATGCTTGAGTGCTGCGCAAGTAGATCCAGCCTGCGCCAATCGCGACAACTGCGGCCGTCACGAGAATTGTGACGCCGGCGCGCGCGCGAAGCCAACCCGGGGTTGTCAATTTGCTCTCCAGTTCATCGTGAGCATGCGTTGTACCTCAGGCGTGTTGAGATTCTCGCGTGTAACCAGCTTGGGACTCAGCTTAATCTCGGCGGGCACCTTTTCTCCGCGACGTTGGGCTGCAATGAGCTGAATCGCGCGGTATCCCATCTCGTAGGTATTTTCAACGATGATGGAATCGATCTCACCGGTAACCAGTGGCGGGATCAACTCCTGTTCACAGGCTACGAGCTTGATCTTGCCGAGTTGATGGCTGTTCTCCAGTGCAATGAACGCCCCCCGGGTAGCGGAAGAATTCAGAGCCAGAATTGCGTCGATCTGGGGATTTTTCGCCAACACATCGTCTGTGATCTCCTGGGCCTCCGTGATGTTGAACCCGCCCGTTCGCTCATCCACAATTTTGATGAGGGGGAACTTCGCTGCGAGGTTCGCTTCAAACGCGCGTGTCCGGTGAATGATTCCGGTCACATCGGGATCAATGCCCAGGATGGCGACCGAACCTTCGCCATGCAGAATGGACCCGATTCTCTCCGCGGCCAGACGGCCGGTCTCGTCCTCATCATTGAGGATGTAGGAAAGTTTCCCGCCCGGCGGTATCGCCAGGGGTGAGCTGATCACTACCGTCGGATGCCGCGCGCAATCACATCACGCACCGGAACCATGAGCGCCAGCGCCTGATCGGGAGCCAGAACCAGCCCCACCGCTCCACGATCGACCGCTTGTTTGATGATCGCGATCTGCCTGTCAACATCGTCTTCACTGGTCGGAGCATTCCAGTAGATGTTGAAGCCGGCCCGCTTGGCAGATAATTCCGCGCCTGCATGCTCGGCCTCCCACAAGATCAAGGCAGTCGTACGGGGTATGACCGCAATCGTCGGGTGTCGCGAAGAGTGACAGCTCGTCACCGCCATCATGCAAGCAGAAATCGCCAGGATGCCGGCACTCCTGCTCGTTCTTTTGTTTGATTTGATCAGCTTGTTAAGTTGATGGGCCAGCCAGACTGGAGCATTCGTAACCAAATGGCCCATGCTCAATATCATTGGCGGGAGCGCGCCTGATCGTCAACACGGGCCAGTTCGATGCGAAACAACTTAGCGCGTCACTTCTGTGACTTCCGACTCGCCCGCGATCAATGCTCTCTCGGCCATGCCAAGAAACAACCCATGCTCGACGACTCCAACAATCTGCCGGATCTCGGCTGCCAGCTTGTGCGGGTCATCAATCTCAGGGCCGTGGCAATCGAGAATCAGATTCCCTTCATCTGTGATGAAGTCCGCACCGGAGGCAACTTTCCTCACCGTCGGGCTCAGACCAAGTCCCTGCAGCTTCTTCGCAACCAGCGGCGAAGCCATCTGGATCACTTCGACCGGCAGCGGAAACTTCCCCAACCGGTCCACGAGCTTGCTTGCGTCCGCCACAATGATGAATCGCTTGGCAGCGCTGGCCACAATCTTTTCGCGAAGAAGAGCCCCGCCCCCGCCTTTGATGAGTTCAAGCTGATGCGTGACCTCGTCCGCGCCGTCAATAGCGACGTCGATCTCAGAGCTCACGTGAAAATCGATCACGGGAATAGATAGCGAGATGGCCAGATCTTCGCTTGCTTTAGACGACGCGATGCCGCGAACCTTAAGGCCCTGCTTCACGCGCTCACCGAGCAACTTGATGAAGTGCGTTGCGGTGGTGCCGGATCCCACCCCACAACCATGCCGTCCTCGATGAATTCG
>CAWAFB010000027.1:0-75166 GCA_963781245.1 uncultured Acidobacteriaceae bacterium | reverse complement strand
GTTCCGATCAGGCTGGAGCACAGTTCATCGAGGTCGCCGGCATGGGCAAGTATTCCAGCGATGTGCTGGTCGGAGACTTCTTTTGTCAGGCCGTCGGAGCAGAGCAGGATGACGTCTCCCTTCTTCAGGGCGAGCTCGGATATATCGGGAGAGACGGAGTTCTGGGTGCCGATGGCGCGGGTGATGACGTTGCGCAGCGGTGAGTGATCGGCTTCGTCCTGTGTGAGCTGGCCAAGACGCACCTGTTCATCGACGAGAGAGTGGTCGAGGGTCTGCCGGGTCAGCTTTCCGTGGCGAAAGAGATAGCACCGGCTGTCGCCGACGTTGCCGATGAGCGCGCGGTCACCGCCTATGGCCAGCGCCACCAGGGTAGTTCCCATGCCATGTAACGCGGCGTCTTTTGCGGCGCGCGTGTGCACGCGGTGGTTGGCGTCGGCAATGGCCTCTTCGAGCACCTTGCGGCGGTTCTCCTGCGAACCGGCCGCGCAGAGGCGCTCAATGAGCGTGTCCACGGCGATGCGGCTGGCGATTTCGCCGGCGGCTGCTCCGCCCATTCCGTCGCAGAGAGCGAAGACTCCATCGTCGACACAGTATCCAAAAGCGTCTTCGTTGGTGGTGCGGACCTGACCCACATCGGTGCGGCCAGCGACTTGAAGATTAAGCATTCTTCGAATATCCGAAAAGCAGGGTTTCTGAGCTCTCTCTTTACTGTTCCGGAGCTCTTCACAAACGATACATGTTCCAGGGCAGTTTCCGCTCCCACAAGTGTCGCAGCTTTTTGTTGCCATATACACATTTATCCGGTTAGGTTGATCGGAAGATGCCCAAACTCTCCGCTCTTCGCCTGCTCCTCACGGGGATTGCTGTCGTTACCTGCCTCGTCCGATTCGCCCAAGCCAGCGAATGTTCCGTCGCGCAACCGCACCCACTGACGGAGGAGCAACTGGCCCTGATCCGCGGCGACCTGACCCAAGCCGAGACACTCTACCGGCAGAAAGCCGCGCAGCAGCCGAAGGACTATGAGCTGACGGCCGGGCTGGTCCGCACATTGATTGCGGAGCAGAAGGTTGACGAGGCGGAATCGACTGTAAAGGCGGCGCTGGGAAAGGCACCGCAATCGGTAGAGTTGCAGACGGCGTTGGCGGAAGTCCAATATCGCCAGGGCTTTCCGTGGGACGTAGAGAAGACGCTCAATACAGCGCTGCAGGGCGATCCCTGCTACGCGCGGCTGCACCTGGCGCTGGCCACTTATTACCGGTTCAACTCCTACTACGCATCCGCTTTGCGCGAGATCAAGACGGCGCACCAGCTTGATCCCTACAACGCCGACATTCGCCGGGCCTGGGTACCGACCCGGCCCCTGAAAGAGCGGATCGCCGAATTGAAAGCTTATCTCGCAGCGAAAGACCCTGACGTGGATTCGCTGCGGCGCGCCCAATATGAGCTCGCGGTTCTTGAAAACCTCGCCGACAACCAGGGGAGCGGGTGCCAGCTGGCCTCATCGGTTACAACGACCGAGATCCCCTTCACTGCGATCATGCTGGATGCCCAGCGAATTCGCGGTTGGGGACTGGATGTGTACTTCAACGACCACAAGTCGCGGCTGCAGGTGGATACGGGCGCGACCGGGCTTTATGTGAGCCGTCCAGTGGCCGAGCACGCGGGTCTGAAACCGATCTCCCGGTCGGAGGCGAGTGGAATCGGCAGCAAGGGCGCGCAAGGCGGGTATATCGCTTACGCAGATTCGATCAAGATTGGCGGGCTGGAATTCAAGAATTGCCTGGTGCAAGTGAGCGATCGCAGAAATGTAGTTGATGTCGACGGGCTGATCGGGATGGATGTGTTTTCAAATTTTCTGGTGACGCTCGATTTCCCATGGCGCAAGCTGACGCTTGGCCCGCTGCCGCCCTATCCGGGAACGGCGGCGGTGGTCCCGTCACTTAGTACGGAGGAAGAGGATCCGTCGGGGAGTAGCGATGAGGCAGCCGCTCCGGCCAAAGATGCAACATCAGCGCCCGCTACGGGCCCGCATGACCGCTACATCGCTCCGGAGATGCAGAAGTGGACCATGGTGTATCGCGTCGGTCATAACATGATCGTTCCCACCGCGCTCAATAACAAGCGGATGCGATTGTTTATCATCGACACGGGCGCCCAAAGCACTTCCATTTCGCCGAGCGCAGCGCGCGAGGTGACCAAGGTTTTCTCCAATTCGGACGCTTCAGTGAAGGGCGTCTCCGGCAATGTTTCAGACGTTTACCTGGGAAATAGTGTGACCTTCCGGTTCGCACATATTCAGCAGGAGCATCCCAACGTTCTCTCCTTCGATTTGTCCGGCCTCAGCCAGCACGCCGGGACGGAGATTTCAGGGCTGATCGGGTTCGACATGCTGGGATTGCTGGTGGTGAAGATCGACTATCGCGACGGGCTGATGAGCTTCGAATACTCAGCGGACCGGGGATACCAGCACATACGGTAAAACAGGAAGATTACGACGCCGATACATGAGCGGCAGCAAATTGTTCATCCGTATCCGGTTCATCCGGCTCCGTTAGAATCATTCCTGCACTCCTCGGGGGACCGCATGAGCCGGATTCTGATCATCAGCTCGGATTGCACTCAATTGAGCGACGAGATTTCCGCCGCTCTGACCACCGTGGATCTTCCTGTGGAGTGTGCCGCGGGACACGCCGACGCTCTGGCACGCCTGCAGATGCGGTCATTCGGCGTGGTGATTACGAGCTGTAACAGCTCGGTCGACGAAGACCTGGCCTTGCTGGCAGAGATGCGCGCAATCCGGCCGGGGCTCAAGTGCATCGTATTGGCCCGTCACAGCACTCCGGACGAGGTGATCGCAGCGCTTCGCGCCCGGGTCTTTGCCTGCTTCACGCCGCCGTTCAGTGCCGACGAGATCGCCCGCCTGGCTTCGCAAGCAGCGTCCGATAGCCGGTGGCGAGACGACATCCAGGTGCTCTCTGCCAAACCCGGATGGGTGTCGGTGCGCGTGAATTGCCGCCTCATCACGGCGGAGCGCCTGCTGACCTTTGCCAAGGAACTGGGCGCTCAATTGCCGCAGGATACTCGACAGGACGTCCTGGTGGCCCTGCGCGAGATTCTGATTAACGCGATGGAGCATGGAGCCGCGTTCAATCCCGAACAAGTGGTTGAAGTCACGGCGATCCGAACGGCGCGATCGTGTGTGTTTTACGTGCACGACCCGGGGGCGGGTTTCCGGCGCGAGTCGCTGACGCACGCCGCAATCGCGAATCCCACAGATGATCCGATGGCTCATATTGAACAACGTGAGAAGGCAGGGATCCGGCCGGGCGGATACGGTCTGCTGGTAGCTGCGGGAACCGTGGACGAGCTGATCTACAGCGAGATCGGCAACGAGGTGTTGCTGATCAAGTACACGGATCAAGCAGCGCCTGAGGACAAAGCCTAGGCGTTTTCGTTTTGCGGTCAACCCTTCGTGTTCTTTGCGAACTCGAGGCGGGCTTCCGCTTCGCGGATCAGTTCCAAGGCATGGGCGTACTTCTCGGGGTCGTCGCCGGCCTCATCGTAGAGCTTGTGCGCGTGATCGAGCCGCCGCTGCGTGTCGGCAACATCGATCTCTTCCGGAGGGCGAGCGCTTTCGACGAGGATGGTCACACGCTCGGGCAGGACTTCGACAAAGCCGCGAGCCACGTTGAATCGCCGCTCCCCGGCTTCCCCGCCGTGCAGGCGGACCTCTCCTGGTGCGATGACGGCAAGCAGCGGCGCGTGTCCGTAGAGGACTTCGAAGTAGCCTGATCTCGACGGCACCTCGACCGCATCCACCGACTGGTCGACGAGGATGCGATCCGGGACTACGAGCCTGACCTGTAAACGATTCGTATCCGCCATGGTTACCTTTATGCTGTCGCCTTCATCTTCTCGGCGGCCTCGAGAACTTCTTCGATGGTTCCCTTCATGTAGAAGGCCTGCTCGGGGATGTCGTCGTGCTTGCCTTCAATGACTTCCTTGAAGCTGCGGACGGTGTCCGCGATTTTGCAGTACCGCCCCGGCATTCCGGTGAACTGCTCGGCAACGTGGAAGGGCTGCGAGAGGAACTTCTGCACCTTCCGGGCGCGGTTGACGGTGGTCTTGTCCTCCTCGGAAAGCTCATCGATACCGAGGATGGCGATGATGTCCTGCAGGTCCTTGTAGCGCTGGAGAATACGCTTCACGCCCTGGGCGACGTCGTAGTGTTCCTGCCCGACAACGCGCGGGGTGAGGATGCGGGAGCTCGAAGCCAGCGGATCGACCGCGGGATAGATGCCCAGTTCCGACAGCGGGCGAGAGAGCACGGTGGTTGCGTCGAGGTGAGCGAAGGTGGTCGCCGGGGCGGGGTCGGTGAGATCGTCGGCGGGCACGTAGACGGCCTGCACTGATGTCACAGATCCGCGCTTGGTCGAGGTAATGCGCTCCTGCAGCTCGCCCATTTCGGTGGCCAGGTTCGGTTGGTATCCGACGGCCGACGGCATACGGCCGAGCAGCGTGGAGACCTCGGAGCCCGCCTGCGTGAAACGGAAGATGTTGTCGATGAAGAGCAGCGTGTCCGAGCCTTCTTCGTCGCGGAAGTGCTCGGCGACGGTGAGGGCGGTGAGGGCCACGCGCAGGCGCGCCCCGGGCGGCTCGGTCATCTGGCCGTAGATCAGCGCGGCCTTGGACTTGGTGTAGTCGTGAATGTCGATGACGCCGGCTTCCTGGAACTCGCGCCAGAGGTCGTTGCCCTCGCGGGTGCGCTCGCCGACTCCGGCGAAGACGGAGAAGCCGCCGTGCTGGGCGGCGACGTTGTTGATGAGCTCCTGAATGACGACCGTCTTGCCGACGCCCGCGCCGCCGAAGAGGCCGGTCTTTCCGCCTTTAAGGAAGGGCTGGATAAGGTCGATAACCTTGACACCGGTCTCGAACAGCTCCTCGGAGGTAGACTGCTCATCGAAGGCCGGAGCCTCGCGGTGAATGGGCATGCGCTTGGCGGTCTTCACCGGGCCGAGGTCATCCACCGGCTCTCCAATCACGTTGAGCACGCGGCCCAGCGTCTCGCGGCCCACGGGGACGGTGATCGGTCCGCCGGTGTCGATGGCCTTCATGCCGCGCACCATGCCCTCGGTGGCTTCCATAGCCACGCAGCGCACGCGGCCTTCGCCCAGGTGCTGCTGGACCTCGAGAATGACGTTGATGGGAGCGGGGACGGTGAAGCCGTCGCTGACCACGCGCAGCGCCTGATAGATGGAGGGGATCCTGGCCTCTTCGAACTGCACGTCGACCGCGGGGCCGGAGATCTGAATTACTTTGCCGATGTTTTCTGCCATAAATTTCCTGTATCCGAAAGGCTGTGACTGGAAAAGTCAGTCATCTTGAAGCGTTACGAAAGCGCGGCTGCGCCGCTCACAATCTCGATAATTTCCTTGGTGATCGCCGCCTGGCGTGCGCGGTTCATGGCCAGGGTGTACTTGTCGATCATGTCCGAGGCGTTGTTGCTGGCCGAGTCCATGGCGGTCATGCGGGCGGCCTGCTCGGCAGCCACCGACTCCAGGAAGGCATGGTTCAACTGTGCCGTGAGGTAACTGGGGAAGATCGCCTCGAAGATCTCCCGCGGCGACTGCTCGTAGATGTAATCGACCTCAGCGGTGCCGAACTTCTTTGCCTCGTCCACATACTGCTGGATAGAGGATTCGAGCTCGCCGGGAAGGAAGCTGATGCCCGCCGTCATTGCGGCACGCGCTGCCTCCGCGCGCGCCTCGACCGCCATATCCTGGGTTTCGACGATGTCGCTCTTGCCGAATTCAAGAATGGGCAGAATGCGCTCAACGACGACCCGCTGCGCGATCACCGACTTGAATTCGTTGTAGACGAGATAAACGGAGTCGATCTCCTCGTGAAAGTAGCGGGCAGCAATGTCGTCGGCCAGCTCCCTTACGCTGTCGTGATCCACCTTGTCGAGCAGTCCGGGGTGGTCGCCGATGACCTCGATACGACCGGAACGTTGCCGCTCAGGGCGGCCATTTTCCCGGGCGTCGCCGTTCTGACCGTTGAACTTCGCGATCGGGTAACGGCGCCGGAAGAGGTCGCGCCCTTTGCGGCCGATGGCCTCAATGTCGATTTGCCTGGTGTGGTTGTGATCGACGAATTGCAGAGTCGCCTTGATGATGTTCGCGTTAAAGGCCCCGGCAAAACCCTTATCTCCGGAGACGACAACTACCAGCACCCGCTCCTCTTCGCGTCTCTCGAGGCGGGGATGGATGAGCTCTCCGGTTGCGGGGTCGTAAAGATCAATGCGCCGCTTCAGCGACTCCAGCACGCTGGCCAGCATAGCCACGTAAGGGCGCGAGTTGATCGCCCGCTCCTGAGCGCGACGCAGCTTGGCGGCCGCAATCATTTTCATGGCTTTCGTGATCTGGCGCGTGCTCTTAACGCTGCGAATGCGCCGCCGTAAATCGAGAATGCTTGCCATTTATCCCTGCTTCGCCGCTCCCACCTTCGCATCCGGATGCTCGGCGAGGAAGTTCGCCTTGTACTCGTCGAGCGCGGCACCGATTCGCTTGCGGAGATCGTCGTCGAGAGCCTTTTTCGTGGCAATGTCGTTGAGCAGTGCGGTCTGGCCGGAATCCAGATACTTGTACAGACCATCTTCAAAGGCGCGGATGTTTTCGACCTTGATGCTGTCGAGGAAGCCCTGCGTTCCGGCGTAGAGGATGATTACCTGCTTCTCGGCGGGGAGCGGCTGGAACTGCGGCTGCTTGAGCAACTCGGTGAGGCGCTGGCCGCGGTTGAGCTGGTTCTGCGTGATCTTGTCGAGATCGCTGCCGAACTGCGAGAAGGCGGCGAGTTCGCGATACTGCGCGAGGTCGAGCTTCAGCGTCGATCCAACCTGCTTGACCGCCTTGATGGCAGCGGAGAATCCCACGCGCGAGACGGACAGGCCGACGTTGACGGCCGGGCGCACGCCGGAGTTGAAGAGGTCAGTCTCGAGAAAGATTTGTCCGTCGGTGATGGAGATGACATTGGTCGGAATGTATGCCGACACGTCGCCGGCCTGCGTCTCGATGATGGGCAGCGCGGTCAGCGATCCTGCACCCTTCTCGTCACTCAGCTTCGAGGCGCGCTCGAGCAACCGGGAGTGGAGGTAAAAGACATCGCCAGGGTAGGCTTCGCGGCCCGGCGGACGACGCAGCAGCAGTGAGATTTCGCGATAGGCGACGGCGTGCTTGGAGAGATCGTCGTAGATCAGAAGCGCATGCTTGCCGTTGTCGCGGAAATACTCACCCATGGCGCAGGCGGCGTAGGGCGCGATGTAGAGCATCGGGGCCGGCTCGGATGCTGAGGCGGCGACGACGATGGTGTAGTCCATGGCGCCATGCTCGGTGAGCGTCTGCACGACCTGGGAGATCGACGAGCGCTTCTGCCCGATCGCGCAGTAGACGCAGATCAGGTCCTTGCCCTTGCTGTTGATGATGGTGTCGAGGCAGATGGCGGTCTTGCCGGTCTGGCGATCGCCGATGATCAACTCACGCTGGCCGCGGCCAATCGGAATCATAGAGTCGATCGACTTGAGGCCGGTCATCATCGGCTCGCGCACCGGCTGACGATCGACAACGCCGGGAGCCAGCCGCTCGACGGGCAGAGTCTGCGTGGCGGCGATGGGGCCCTTATCGTCGATGGGCTGGCCGAGCGAATTGACGACGCGGCCGATGAGCGCTTCTCCCACCGGGACGCTGAGGATCTTTCCGGTGCGCTTGACCTGGTCGCCTTCGCGAATCTCGGTGTACTCGCCCATCAGCACGGAGCCGACCTGGTCTTCTTCGAGGTTCATGGCGAGCCCCGCGACGCCATGGGGGAACTCGATGAGTTCGCCGGCCATGACCTTGTCGAGACCATGCAGGCGGGCGATGCCGTCACCCAGCGAGATAACCGTGCCCACCTCGTCGACGCGGATCTTCGAGTCGTAATTTGCAATCTGCTCCTTCAGGAGCTCCGTTATTTCATCTGCGTTTATCTGAGCCATGCGTCACTTTTCTAACAGGATGTCTGATCTTGAATCTTGGAAGGCCGGGCTTATCTCACGCCTGGCTGGCTGCCAGCTCTTCTTCCAGCCGGTCCAACCGGCCGCGAACCGATCCGTCATAAACGGTACTGCCTATGCGTACGATTGCGCCACCCACCAGGGTTGGATCTTCGTGAAAATTGGCAACGATCCGGCTCTTCGTCAAGCCAGCGATTTGAGCTTCGAGAGCAGCCCGCTCGGCGTCGTCCAGCTTGTGGGCGGTCGTGACTTCTACTTCGGAGATGCCCAGCCGCCGGTTCATTTCATGGCGAAATTCGCGCAGGATGTCGTCAAAGAAATGCAGGCGGTCGTGATTGATGAGCACCGCAATGAAGTTACGCACCTGCTGCATCATCCCGATCCGGATATTCAGCTTGTCGAGGATCGCAACCTTCTCCTCGTTAGGGAATGACGGATCGAGAAAAACCTCGCGCAGACCGGCGCTCTCATGCCATGCTGCGGCGAAATCGCCGAGCTGGCTTTCAACCTGAGCCGTATCGAGGTGCGCTTCAGCGACAACATCAGCGAGCGCGCGGGCATAGGGAGCTATCACGGCTGCCATCAGTTCTGCTCCCCTTTCAGGTTCTCGCCAAAGGAACGGATGAGCGCGCGATCATCTTCGGGGCTGAGCCGAATCTCCTGGCGCGCACGATTCACGGCGAGTTGTGCGGCGAATTTCTTCAGGTCGCGCTGTGCGGCCGCGCCGGCGGCATCGATCTCCTGCTCGGCGGAAGCAATGATGCGCTGGCGCTCCGTCTCGAGAGATTCCTGAATGCGCTTTTCGTCGTTCACCATATCGCGCTCGGTCTGCTCGCGGATCGCGTCGATCTCGATGCCGAGCTTGGACAAGCGCTCCTCAACCACAGCGAGGCGTTCGTTGGCCTCGGCAGCGGCAAGACGCGCGTCCAGCAACTGCTTCTGCAGGGTTTCATTGCGCTTGCGGAAGACCTTGGGAACGAAGCGGAAGAGGAACCAGAGAATCGCGCCGATGAGGATGCCGGAGTTCAGGTCCTCGATAATGCGCGCAGTGCTCTCAGTGCTCAGATGCAGGATGCGCGCCAGGGACTGAACGGCCGCGGAGTGGCGAAAGGCCTCCATCTGGGCATGGGTCTCGGGCTCGTCCATATGCTCGCCCTGAGGGGCTGCGGCTGGCTGTGCGGCGGGCTGCTGCGCCCGGGCCGATGCCGGTAAAACAAGCAGCAATGAGAGCGCCAGGAACAGCGGCGCGACGCGGGATTTCAGAGCCGGCTTCAACGCCCTCCCTCCGCGCTGGCCAGTTCCGAAGGCAGAACGGCTTTCATAATCTGCCGGGCGAGCTGGGCGGCCGAGGCTTCGATTTGGTGGCGTGCCGCCTCGGCTTCGGCTTCGACGGCCTGGCGGGCTATGGAGACGCGCTCGTGCGCTGCCTGCCGCGCGGTGACCACAGCGCTATCGCGCTGGGCGCTCCACTTCTGGAGCTGCTGTTCGCGGCGGTGGAAGATCTCGGCACGGGCGGCACGCAGCTTGGCCTCGTATTCCTGACTCTTGGCATCGGCCGCGGCGATGGCGGCGTGCGCCTTCTCGACCGCACCGATGGTGCGCTCGCGACGCTCCGCCAAAGTGCGCATAAGCGGGCCGTAGAGCACGAACCGGTAGGCGATCACGAGTAAAACAAAAAGGATCATCGTCGGCACTGAGCCGAGCGCAAGATCGCCAAGTTGACGCAACAGTTGATCTACCATGATTGAGCCGACGGTGCGGGTGGAAGCTATCGGAAGGTATGTGGAACTTTAGGTTTTAGCAGAGATGAAAAAGCGATGTCAATGCGCACACTTGACTCGTTCTCCCGAGGAATCCCGGAAAATCGAGCCTTCAAATTACCTTGACTCGCCGTCACTCCGGCGTACACTTAACAGTATCACCTATGACCCGGTTCAGGGTCCAATGGGCCGGATGTTTGGGACCTACCTCTGCTCCCCTGCGTCCGGCCCATTCTTACGTCCGGGCTTATTTCTGCGTCATGCCGGTTTTCGCGGCCCTTGGGTCGACCCGGTATTGCCGGTAGCGTCCCAGGAGAGACGCCGGACCGGCCACCGTCATGGCCACCGTGTTCCCTATAAACTCCTGTTCGCGGATGAGCGCTCCCGCGCCCAGAGCGGCCAGAACACTGCCCTGCGACTGGGGAATATCGAACCGCTGTTCCACGATCGGATCGGCCACCAGCGCAGCGTCGATGCGCGCCAGCAGACCGTCGATACCGCAGCCGAGCTTCGCCGAGACGGCGACGGCACCTCCGGCTTCCAAAGCCGCTCTTTCATCTCGCGGCAGCAGGTCGATCTTGTTCATCACCTCGATGCGCGGCTTTGAGAGCACCCCGAGCTCGCCCAGGACCTTCTCTACCTCAGCTTTATGCTCGTCCTGCATGGGGCTCGAGCAATCGCGGACATGCACCAGCACCTCGGCCTTCTGCACCTCTTCGAGCGTGGCGCGAAATGACGTGACGAGCGTGTGCGGCAGGTTGCGGATGAAACCGACTGTGTCCGAGAGCAGCACCTTGCGCCGGCTGGGTAGAACGATCGCCTTGAGTTTGGGGTCCAGGGTCGCGAACATGCGCGCGGACTCGAGCACTCCGGCGTGGGTCATGACATTAAACAGGGTGCTCTTGCCGGCGTTGGTGTAACCGACCAGCGCGACCGCCGGGACGGGCACAGATTCGCGCCGCTGGCGCTGCTGGGTTCGAATGCGGCGAACGCCCTCGATCTCCTGCTTCAGATGCTGCAGCCGGCGCTGGATTCGCCGCCGGTCGGTTTCAAGCTGCGTTTCACCAGGTCCGCGTGTCCCGATGCCGCCGCCGAGCTGCGACATGGATGAGCCGCGTCCGGTCAGTCGAGGCAGCATGTATTCGAGTTGCGCCAGCTCCACCTGCAGTTGACCCTCACGAGTGCGGGCGTGCCGGGCAAAGATGTCGAGGATCAGTTGCGTGCGGTCGACCACTCGGCACGGCAGAGCATCGTCCAGGTTACGGAGTTGCGTGGGCGTCAAGTCGTGATCAAAGAGGATCACATCCGCGTGCGAGGAGCCGGCGATACCGGCCAGTTCTTCGACCTTGCCGCTGCCGATCAGGGTTGCGGGGTCGGGCTTCGGCCTGCGCTGGACGATCTCTCCGGCAATCTCCGCGCCGGCCGAGATCACAAGCTCGCGAAACTCCTCGAGCGACGCCTCGAGATCGATCGAAGCGGCAGAAGGGGGCGCCGGTTCATGTGCCTCCAGCGGGTCGTCCTCCGCGTCGGCGTGGATGCTGGCCAGCGCGGCGTCGCGGGCAAGCGCCGCCGTCCGCGTCAGTTGCCGGCGCTGTCCGGCAAAGTCAACGGCAACCAACAGAGCGCGTTCTGCAGCGGACTGGCGGATTGTATTCAATGCGATGAAAACTATCTTATGCCTTGGCCAGGAGGGGCGCAGATTCGCGTCCGGGCCGCCTTTTCATCCACTCTTTCATGCCTGAGCGGAAGCGGCCGGAACACCTATATCCAATATCCAAGCGAAGACCAGATGCAACCGGCCTTCAGGAACTCGCGTCCTGGCCGGCCGGAGACGACGCGCCCGGAACATGTCCGGAGGCGCCAGCGGGTGCGCCCAGGGGACGATGCTCGCCATGTAGCACCGAGCGGCTACTGACAACTGTGGAAATTGCGTGCTTGAAGATCAATTGCTCCTGGCTGTTGTTCTCAAGCAGCACGGAGTATTTGTCGAATGACCGAATCTTGCCGGTCAACTTGACTCCACTCACCAGATAAATCGTGATCGGGGTCTTATCCTTGCGAACGGTATTCAGGAACGTGTCCTGAATATTCTGCGCCGGCTTGTTGTCCATGTGCCGATCTCCTTCTACAGCTTGACTTTAGGTTTTACGTCAGTAAATCGAAACGAAAATCCAGCACCAGCGCACTCACCGCGCACGCCATGCCGCAATATGAATACCATCACCATACGGGTTCGAACGGTCCAAATCAACCAGCGCGATCTACTTTAATGTGCTTTCATCGCATACCGATGCAAACCGTCCGGTGGTCTTTATACGCGAACGCGCGCACAAAAGCCTCGGCCATTGGATGCATTTTGACCGTCCGGCGGCGACAGCCCGGGGTTCCACAGCCGTGAAAACGAATCCTTCACCCCTGCTAAGCCGTCCAAAGAGGGTTGTTGTTGGAGTTTGATCTTGGCGGCATATTGCACTTGTTGTGGAACGGAAATTTCCCTGAAGGCCGAGGCCTGCGTGGTTTGCGGCACACCCCGGCACGGCATGATTCCGAACAAGAAGCCGACCCCTTCCCCTTTCCCGAAAAGGCCGGAGGAGTCTCCCAAACGAGCCTGAGCGGCCGGTTACTCCTGGGTTTGTGAGCACAGGAGAGCACCGGGCAACCCGTTCGCTGGTAGCCTTTCCCTGCTTTGCACGGGCTTACCAGAGAAATTATTTTGATCCGCAGAAATCACAAGCTCAAGTCGTTCGTGACGCTTGCGTGCCTGCTTTGTTCAGCGGTTACGTGGCCAGCAACGAAAGATATTCCCGCGCATGGCTCGGCGGTCATCCTCTTTGATGGCCACGACCTCAACGGCTTCGACACATTCCTCAAGAGCAAAGGGCTGAACGACGATCCCGATCACGTCTTTCAGGTGGAGCACGGAGTCATTCACGTCTCCGGCACCGAATTCGGCTACATCATCACCAAGCAGGAATTCCAGAATTACTATCTGAAAGCCGAATTCAAGTGGGGCGAGGGAACCTTTGCGCCGCGCGCAGGGCAGGCCCGCGACAGCGGCATTCTCTACAACATCCAGGGTGATCAGAAAGTGTGGCCCCGTTCAGTCGAATTCCAGATCAACGAAGGCTGCACCGGCGACTTCTGGATGACCGACGGCGCCGCCCTCACCGGAAAAGACGGCCAGCGCGTCACCGGACCTCCGGGCAGCGCGCTCAAGATCGACCGCTTCAATAAAGGTCCGTGGAAGAATGTCGCAGGCTATCGCGATCCGGTAAACGAACTCGAAAAGCCGCACGGTGAGTGGAACGTCGTAGAGCTGGTCAACCAGAACGGCCACGTAAAGCAGTACGTCAACGGCAAGCTGGCGAATGAAGGCACCGACGCATTCCCTTCCAGCGGCAAAATTCTCTTTCAATCGGAAGGCGCGGAAGTCTTCTTCCGGGACATCGAGCTCTATCCGCTGAAGTAGCTGATCGGCCGTGTCAACTGTCCGGCCGCTAGCCTTTCCGTAACTGATTCATTCCAAAGTAATTTTCGCCGAAAATAGCTGGCCGGAAACTTACACCCGGCCGCTATAATGGAGATAGAACAAACGCGAATGCCCGTCGTTGCGCGATGGGCATTTTTTAGTTGAGGAATCCTTTAGAAAGAATCAGTTACAGGCAAGTCAAGCGGAATCAGGCATTTGCTCACACACCTGTCGCGCGATAAACGCTTTAGAATGAATCAGTAACGAGTAAAGACTCTGGAATCAGATCTTTACAGTTTTCTCCTTTAGAATCAAATCTTTTTAAGATTGCCTGGGGGAGGGGGTTAGCCCCGCTCAATGCCTCTTCTTGTGCTTCGATGCCTTGTGATGCTTCCCCTTCGCCGGTTCCTTGGTTGAAGGAGGCGCGGTCGCCACGGGTTTGGGAGGCGGTGCAGCCGAAGGCGGTTCGACCTTCTTAACGATGACTCCTTCCATCCGGTAGTTCTGGACAACGAGCTGGGCCGGGTGGGCCGTGCCCGTCTGGGGGTCGATGGCTACATCGTCGCCGGTGGCTACCTTGTACGAGAAGACGGGCTCGGTCTGCTTATCAAAGACCTGGCTGCCTACCGTGACCGGAAGGTAGCCCTGCAGATTCTTCTGGCGGAAGGCGGTCTCGTAGCGATGCCGGCGGGTGTTCCAGGTGAAGACGCGCACCTGATCAAAGTCGTAGGGCTGGCCTTCCTTCCAGGAGTTCATCAGGGCCAGGTACTCAGGGGCCTTGCCGTTGGGAAAACTGGATTCGGGATCGTTGACGGTCCGCAGAACATAGGCGCCAACATACCGCTGGCCCTCGGCGAGTCCGGAGATCTCATTGGGGATGTCGACGTCGATCATCCGCGACCAGACCCACCCGGCGCGGCCCTGGGGGTCGCGAACCAGCCACCAATCCTGCAGAACCGGAGGCGGAGGTGCAGGGGGGGCGGGCGGCTCCTTCGCACTCGCCGCTGATTTCGCTGCTGTCGCGGTGGCAGATTTCTTCGCAGGCCGAGGAGCCGGCAGGGCTTGCGGCGGTCCAGGCTTGGGCACAGAGGCCCTTGTGAGCAGCTGGAGCTTGGTGTTTTCCGGGAACAGGTAGTAGTGCTCGGTCTGGCGCCCGGGAGCGTCATGCACGTAGGAATCGTCACGCAGGACTCCGGGTACGATCACCGGGTCGCGGGCGTGCGCAGATGCCAGCGACGTGAACTCGTCGTAGGTCTGCTGGTCGATCACCGCACGCTCGTCGATCCAGCCGATTTCGCCTTTTTCGGTTCTGACTTTGTAGAAGCGCCGCGCATGTTCAAGCACCACCAGCCGCTGGCCGTTCGATACCTCGGCAACCCGGTTGGAGACGGCCGCCAGCCGGTCGCGCATAAATGTAGCCTTGGCGGAGACGTACACGTATTCAGGCGGCGGTTTCCGAACGAAATGACTGCAGCCCGTCAGGACCAGGAGCAGCAACAGCCACGAAAGACAGGAACAAATGTGCCGGGAAGATGAAGACATGACACGCGCGCGGGTATCGCGTTGAAAATAGTCTGAGGGCGACTCGATATTCACTTTAGCCAGTTAGAGGATAGCATCGCGAGGCTCAACTGACGCCGCTGAGATGGCGCAAGGAATTCGAGTCGCAACTGCTTCTTCCCTTCTAATTTGGGTTGCAGGATGGCGTGCCTGGGCTAAGATGGTGACGCTTGCACCGGGCCCTTTGCGGCCCGCGTCTCTAGGGACGCGGGCCACGACCATTTTTCGATTCGGCGATCTTGAACTGTCGATCTTGGACTGTAAGGAGCTTTTATGGCAACCGATATTGTTGGCCGTCGACGTGGAACAGGGGGGGCAATGGTCTGGGCCGCCTTGCTGGCGCTGGCCGGGCTGGTTGCGCTGGTGCTGCCATTCGAGGTGGGGATCAGTATCGCGATTGTGATCTCCTGCCTGATCATCGCCGCAGGCATATTTCACCTCATTTTTGCTGTGGTGGCGGGGAGCTTCGGCGGCTATCTGTGGAGAACACTGATAGGGATTCTGTACATGATCGGCGGCATTTATCTACTCATACATCCAGCGCTGGCACTGGCGTCGTTCACTATCGTGCTGGGCGTGGTTTTTCTGATCGAAGGCGTTTTTCAGATTATCGCGTTCTTCGGCATTCGGGCGTTGCCGGGTTCAGGCTGGATCATCTTCGATGGCATCGTCACGGTGTTGCTGGCGCTCCTTATCCTGGCTCACTGGCCCTCGAGTGCAGTCTGGGCACTGTCAACCATTGTCGGCATCAACCTGCTCATCAGCGGAACGACGCGCTTCATGTATCTGCTCGCTCACAAGCGGGCAGCCTCGGCCACGATCTAGTTGGCGGCGACGATCGCCAGAGCATTGGCGGGGTCGGTGTCTGTTGCAGTGGACTTGAATGTGTCGAGCGCACCGGGTGTCGTGGTGTCGATTTTGAAGACCTGCATATCGGGGCTGCCTCCCGCGCAGACGACAGCGATGTAGGTGTGCGTGTTGTCTTCGGCGAGGTCGATGGGATTGGTGCCGGTGGCAAATGGCGAACCGCTGATCGCGGTGAGCGCTCCCGAAGAGGACGCGAGAAAAGCACTCACGGTGTTGGAAGCGCGGTTGGTCACGTAAAGATAGCTGCCGGTCGAGTCGAGAATCACGCCCGCCGGACCGGTTCCGGTGGTGTACGGAGAGCCGGTTATCTCCTTCAGGGCGCCGGTGGTCGCGGTGATCGCCAGTACCCGGAGGCCGTTGATTCCGGTCTCGGCAGCGTAGAGGTAGGTGCCCGCAGAATTGACAGCTAGTCCCTGAATTGCGTCCACCGACTGCTTGGGCGGCAGGACCTGGTTGTTGTTGGTCAGCACGCCGCTTGTCGCGTTAAAGCTAAGAATCGCGATTCCGCCGGTGCCCAGCGAGACGTATACGAAACTGTTGCTCGAAGTGAACACGAGGTGATTGGGGCTGCTGCCGGCAAGGAGAGGCACACTCCCCTGAGAGGTCACTGTACCGTCGCTGTTGATGGCGAAAACGTAAGCCGTAGGCGTCGAATCGACGGCGAGGAGCCATTTGCCGCTCGGGTCCACTTTTATCGCATTAGGACTGACGCCGGAGACGACGGCACTGCCATTGTTGGCAACGGTGAGTGCTCCGTTAGACCCGACAGAGTAGGCATAGATGCCTCCGGCCAGGCTGGCAACGTAGACAAAGCTGTTGGTGGGCGTGATAGTCAGGGCACTGGGGGATACTCCCAGCTTGTAAGGCGAGTCGGAAAGTCCAGTGATCCCGCTGCTCGAGATGGAGAAGCCGGAAACCGTCGCCGTATTGTTATTTCCGACATAAACATTCGCGCCCGTGGTGGTTCCCCCTCCGCCGGTCTCCTTGGGAAAGAACTGGCCACAGCCAGACAGCGCAAGGAATAAAACCAACGGAAGGACTAGGGGAAGATTCGTGAGGATCTGCATCAGTGCTCGCTGGCTGGCCTGCTCTTTCTGCTTCATTCCTGGTTCAGGTCAAGTTTCTTGATACCACCATAGACAGGGGGTTGTCGCCTCAGCATGGGGGCGATATAGAGACGCAGGAGACGCTGATTTTGTTCGAACCAAACAAAAGGCCCGCTAAGGTGCGGGCCGGAATGAGAATAGCGAGGTCTAAACCGCGACCGGTTCGGCCACCCGCTCGGCATCGAGAACGCTGCCGATGGCGTGAATGACCGAGGCTACACGAACGACGGCGAGGATGGTCTCTTCGCCGGTGCCCTTCTCGCGGACGACTTTTTCGTGAGAGTCGACGCACTTGCCGCAGCCGTTGATGGCCGAGACAGCCAGCGCCCACAGCTCGAAGTCAACATGGTCAACGCCGTGCGTGCGCATCACGTTCATGCGCAGGCGCGCCGGCAGGGCGCTGTACTTCTCGTTTGAGGTGAGGTGAAGGAAGCGGTAATAGATGTTGTTCATTCCCATGACGGCAGACGCGGCCTTGGCGGCTTCGAGAGCCTGCGGCGTCAGTTGCTTTGCGCCTTCGGCGAGCACGGCTTCAGTCAACTCGGCGTTGCGGGTAGCCAGAGCGCTGGCAACGACAGTTCCCCACAGCTGCTGGGGAGTGAGTTCGGTGTTCTGGCGCACGAGCGTGGAGTAGTTCAGCTTGAGGTCCTTCGCGTAGCCGGGAAGGCTGTCAATCAGGAGATCGATAGACATGGCGATTCAATCCTTTCTTAAGAAAACTCAGCCGCCAGCACGTGAACGCTGGCGGCTCACTCAGTTACGAAAAAGCAGTTACGCTACGAGAGTCTCCTCGCCCTTCTGCCAGTTGCAGGGGCAGAGCTCGTCGGTCTGCAGCGCATCGAGCACACGCAGCACTTCCTGCGGGTTGCGGCCGACCGACAGGTCGGTGACGTAGACGAAGCGAATGATGCCTTCAGGATCAACAATGAAGGTGGCGCGCTGGGCGACGCCGGCGTTGACGTCGAGGATGCCGAGTTGCTCGCACAGATCGCGCTTCACATCCGCCAGCATGGGGAACGGCAGGTCCTTGAGGTCTTCGTGGTTATTCCGCCACGCCAGGTGGACGTACTCGGAATCGGTGCTGCCGCCGAGTACCTGAGCATCGCGGACGTCGAACTCGCCGTTCAGCTTGCCGAAGGCCGCGATCTCGGTGGGGCAGACGAAGGTGAAATCCTTGGGCCAAAAGAAGTAGACCTTCCACTTGCCGGGATAGCTTTCATCGGTGATGGTTTCAAACGCCTTGTTCTTATCGGTGCTAATGGTTGCGGTAACGGAAAACGAAGGAAACTTTTCGCCGACAGATAGCATGAATGACTCCTTATGGTTATGTATGCAGTGACACGGATGTATGTGATTGAGGACGACAGACTAAGACGGACTCTTCTGGCAATCCGGGCAGAGGCCCAGGACATCGACCGCATAGCGCTGCACGAGAAAACCGCCGCGCAGCTTGCGTGCCGGAGCGGAAATCCCGAGATCCTCGGCCGCAATGTCGGTGATCGACTTGCACGCGGTGCAAACCAGGTGATGATGCGGACGGGAATTCGTTTCGACACGCAGCGAACCATGATGCAGGCTCACTTCGTGAAAGATCCCGCTCGCGATGAATACGTGGATGTTTTTGTAGACGGTAGCCAGTGAAATGGCTGGAATCCTGGCCTTCACCCGCTCGTAGACATCCTCGAGGCTGGGGTGACCGTGCATAGTACGCAGCACCTGATAGATCACCTGGCGCTGATGCGTCACAGGAATTCCGGCTCGATCGCACAGGGAACGGAACTCATTGGCTTCTGCAACAGTCATCACTATCAGTTATTAAACGATAATTATTATTATCTGTCAAGACGAACGGACTCGAGGATGGCGCGGCGGTTCACACCGGCCCATTCGCTAATTCGGCTGGTCAGGCTTGGGCTTCTTTGCCTTCGGCTTCTTGAAGCGGTCGTCGATTGGCTGGCGTCCGCGAAAGCCGTCTTCGACGCTGTGCCAGAAGTCGATGCGGCCTTCCCCGAGCCTCCAGCAGAGCAAAACGATGTTGCCGTCGAGCTGGCAGGGGAAGTCGAGAAGTCCGGTGTCCAGGTCTTTGACTTGGACACCGATGGAATCGATTTCGGCGACCGAATCCTTTGCGGCCTGTACATGCGATTCGAGAGCAGCTCGCTGGCGACGAACGCTGGCGACATCGACGAAGAGCCCGCCGGAGAGAAAGATCTTGCGGCTCAGCTCCTGGAGACGGCCTTCGATCGACTCGGCCGCCTTTTTACCATCGATTGCACGCTTCAAGAGGGCTTCGAGCACTGGGAGCAGCGCCTGCGCCTCGTCGAGCGTGAAGGTCTTCATTTCGAATTCGTCCATATCAGGCTCTTATCTCGAGCATCCTGTCCAGCGCAACGCGTGCCCAGAGCTTCACTTCTTCGCGTACCTGAATGCGGTTGACGACTCGTCCCTCGAGCAGGTTCTCGAGAGCCCAGGCGAGATGCTGCGGGCTGATGCGATACATGGTAGTGCATAGGCAGCCGGTATCGTCGAGGGTGATGATCTTCTTGCCACTGGGAGCAAATTGCTTCGCCAGGCGATTGACCAGGTGGATCTCCGTTCCAATGGCAAACATTGATCCCTCCGGCGCGTCGGAGACAAGGTTGATGAGCCGCTCGGTCGAGCCCATGGCGTCGGCTTTCTGGCAGACCTCCCAACGGCATTCGGGGTGCACGATGACCTGGATGCCGGGGTATTTCGCGCGCACCGCATCCACATGCTGGGGTAGAAAGCGTTGATGGACCGAGCAGTGGCCCTTCCAAAGGATGATTTTCGCAGCCCGCAGCCGGTCAGGTGTGATGCCACCGTTAATTTGATACGGATCGAAGACGACCATCTCATTTAACGGAATGTCCATGGCGAAGGCGGTGTTGCGGCCGAGGTGCTGATCGGGCAGGAAGAGGATTTTTTCGGCACGGGCAAAGGCCCACTCGAAGGCTTTTCGGGCATTGGACGAGGTGCAAACCAGGCCGCCACGCTCTCCGCAGAAGGCCTTGATGGCGGCTGTTGAGTTCATATAGGTGAGGGGCAGAATTTCGCCCGGATCGATTCCCGCTGCAAGGAGTGTGTCCCAGCAGGCTTCGACCTGGCCAATCTCCGCCATATCCGCCATCGAGCAACCGGCGTTCAGATCGGGAAGGATCACCTGCTGGCCGGTTCCCGGGGGATCGTCGGGGCGGCCGAGGATGTCGGCGCTCTCGGCCATGAAATGGACGCCACAGAAGACGAGGTATTTCGCTTCGGTCTCAGCTGCGACTTTCGAGAGCTTGTAGGAATCGCCGGTGTAATCGGCGAAGCGGATCACCTCATCGCGCTGATAGTGGTGGCCGAGCAAAATAGTGCTCTTGCCGAGCTTGCGCCGGGCCTCGGCAATCCGCTCATCCATGCTGTGATCGGGCAGGACGAGGTAGTTATCCAGGGAGCAACGTTCCTGTTCCGTGACCGGAGATTCAAGGACAAGGGATGCAGTAACGACTTCTTCTTCAAGCACACTCATGACAATTCCGCCTTCAGTCCAATCTCAACTCGGGAGCATTGATGGACGGGGATGTTGAAAGCAATCTCGGCTGCAGTCGATTCGCTGCGGCTTGCACGCCGCCCAACCGACGGGGATGTTGCAACCTAGTAATTTGACGCACCTGGCGGACTCTTCGTCGCAAAAATGAAGAGTCGTAAAGGGATGTCAATGCAATTAGTTTAATACAGCTGTAACCGGCTCGGCAGACATCCGTTTCAGGGTATCGGCACGTTTTGCTGAATGAAACCGGAGACGCGCCCGCATCGCTCTGCCAATTTGTGAGGCAAGTAGCGCGCGGGTATCATGACAAGAGGATGCACTTCGCCGATTCCATCGTGATCTTCCTGCTGGCCCTGGTTCTCTTCGGGCCAAAGAAGCTGCCGGAGATCGGGCGGCAGATCGGCAAGCTGCTGGCTGAGTTCCGCCGCGCGTCCAACGACTTCAAAATGCAGATTGACGACGAGTTACGCGCCATGGAGCAGCAAGAGCGGCAAAAGAAGCTCGAAGCTGCAGCCGCGGAGGCTGAAAAGACTCCGCTGCCACTTCCACAGAGCTCAGGTGAGCCGTCCATTCTGCCCCCGGACCCGGCTCCGCTGACGGTCTCCCCTCCCTCGACCGGCGAGATTGTAAGCGCGAGTTCTCCTTACGCGCCCGTGACACCGCCGGAACTACCCGATCACGAACCAGCGGAATCGACCGCTGCAACTGCAACATCGACCCTGGAAGTCCACCCCAACGGCCACGGAGGCGTATCCGATGCCGTCCCGCTGAACGTCGCGGAGACCAGGAACGAAGATGCCCCCGTACATCATGGATGACATTCTCGACCGCGCCCGATCGTCGGTGACGCAACGCGCAGAGTTGCCCGGCATGAGCCTTCTCGAGCATCTCGAGGAGCTGCGCCGCCGCATCATCCACTCAGTCGTTTATCTGGTGGTCGGGTTCGGCGTGGCGTGGGGCTTTCACGAGAAGATCTATGCCCTGATGCAGGCGCCGATCTCCTTCGCGCTCGTGAAACATGGGTTGCCGCCGCAGCTGATCATTCACAACCCGATCGACGGCTTCAACATGTACCTGAAGATCAGCTTCATGGGAGGGTGCATCATTGCCGCTCCTTTCGTGCTGTATCAGGTATGGTTGTTCATCTCACCAGGGCTCTACCAGAACGAGAAACGCTATGTTGTGCCGTTCATGTCAGCGACGATCGGCCTGTTTCTGGCAGGCGCTTACTTTGGTTACCGTTGGGTCTTTCCGGGATCGCTGGATTTTCTGTTCACTTTCAGCCACGAGTTTCGGCCGCTGATCGAGGTCAACGAATACACGGATCTCTTCCTCACAGTGATCCTTGGCCTGGGCATAACGTTTGAGCTGCCAATTCTCGTTCTCTTTCTATCGCTCTTCGGGATCGTGAGCCCGCGGTTCCTATGGAAGAATATCCGGTACGCGATTCTGATCATTTTCATCATCGCGGCGATCATTACTCCGACTCCTGATGTGCTGACCATGTGCGTGTTCGCGACACCCATGCTTGTCCTCTATCTGATCAGCATCGGCGTCTCTTACATGGTGCATCCGGCGACGCGCAAGAAGCGGCGGGAGAGCTGATTGCGGCCCTTGCGGCACCTAATTCTCTCGGTCGTTACCGTTTTTCTTCTGGCGGGAGTTGCGCCAGCGCAGGCGGACTTCAACGGCACACGGGCGCTGGCGTATACCCGCGAATTTGTGTCGATCGGCCCACGATGGATCGGCAGCCCCGGTCATGCAAAGGCGGAAGCCTTCATCAAGAAGCAGTTCGAGCACGACAAGCTTGAGGAGGATACGTTCACTGCGAACACTCCCGAAGGGCCGATGGAGATGCACAACTTTATCGTGCGCTTTCCCGGTAAGAAAGACGGCGTGATCGTTATCGGCACACACTATGAGACGAATTATCCGCTGCGCAATATCAATTTCGTGGGTGCGAACGACGGCGGGTCCACCACCGGACTGCTGATCGAACTGGCGAATCACCTGCGCGGGCGGACGCTTGACGGCTATAGCGTGTGGCTGGTCTTCTTCGACGGCGAGGAGGCCGTTCACGAATGGTCGCACTCCGATTCGCTCTACGGCAGCCGACACCTGGCGGCGAAGTGGCAGAATGACGGCACGCTCAAGCGCATTAAGGCGTTTCTGCTGGCGGATATGATTGGGGACAAGAATCTCGATATCGAGCGGGATCTGAACTCAACGCCCTGGGTTCTGGACCTCGTACAGAAGGCAGCGACGAGGCTGGGATATCAATCTTATTTCTTTGGGCAGGCCGAGGCGGTGGAAGACGACCATTTGCCATTTGTGCAGCGCGGCGTACCTACCGCGGATGTGATCGATCTGGATTATGGGCCGCAAAACTCCTACCACCACACCGCCCAGGACACGATGGATAAGCTGAGCGCGAAGAGCCTGACCATTGCCGGCAATGTTTTCCTTGAAACAATTCGGCTGTTGAACCAACATTAGCCAATGTTCGAGCGAAGCTTCGCGGGCGCATCGATCGGGTTCTGGATTGCCTTCCATGTCATTGTGGCGGTGTTGCTGGTTGTCGACCTTGGGCTTCTGCACAGGGGCAGGACCGTCTCCATCCGCGCTGCCTGGGGCTGGACGGCGGTTGTCGCGGCGCTCGCCTTCTGCTTCGCCCTGCTGCTCTCACAGACACAAGGCAAGCAGCCCGCGTTGGAATTTCTCTCCGGATACCTGATCGAAGGCTCGTTGAGTGTCGACAATCTCTTTGTCTTCCTGGTGATGTTCCGATCACTGGGGCTCGATAAGGAACAGCAACACCGAGTGCTTCTGTGGGGCGTACTGGGCGCGATTGTCATGCGCGCTCTCTTTATCTTTGTTGGCGCATCACTGCTGGCGCGCTTCGAGTGGCTGCAATTTATCTTCGGGGCTTTCCTGCTGTTGGCGGCCGTGCGGTTGATGCGCCATAAAGCCGGCGGAGGCGCGCCATCAAAACCTCTTCGGTGGTTGCAGCAGCAGTGCCTGGGTGACCTGGGGCATAGCAAGCTGCGGGTTTCGCCGTTTCTCCTGATCGTGCTCGCGGTTGAAGCTACGGATCTGGTCTTTGCGCTGGATTCGATTCCCGCGGTCCTGGCAATCACCCGCGATATTTTTGTCGTGTATACATCAAATATCTTCGCGATTCTCGGGCTGCGGTCACTTTACTTCGCGCTTTCGAGCGCGCTCGACAAGCTAAGGCTTCTGCACTACGGACTGGCGGTGATTCTCGCCTTCGTCGCGATCAAGATGCTGACGCACAAGTGGTTTGAGATTCCTACGACATGGTCACTGGCTTTTATCGTGACGGTACTGGCGATCTTCACTATTGCCAGCAGGCTTACCGAGCCAAAGCCGACATCTCCATAGTCTCGAAGAAGACTTCGCCGCTGCGAACGACGGAATGCTTTGCAAAGCGCGCATCGTCGCGGCGGGGAAAATCGTTGCGGTAATGCGCTCCCCGGCTATCTTTTCGAGCCAGAGCCGAGATGACGATGAGCTCGGCGACTGTGCAGAGATTGACGAGCTCGAGTGAGGCCCGTTCCGGCGTAGGAACAATCTCCGCGCGGGCACGCTCCAACTCCTGCTTCACCGCGGTCAGTCCTGCGGCATCGCGGAGAAGTCCGGCATTTTGCCACATCTGCTTCTGCAAGCTGCGAAGGAGTTCGTCGGTGTTCCCGGCATGTTTTGCTGCGAACTGCAACGGAGCCGGGTGCGTTCGCGCATTGACTCTTGAGACTTCACGCATGCTTGCGCCAGCGCGCGCTCCAAAGACTA
This sequence comes from uncultured Acidobacteriaceae bacterium, assembly GCA_963781245.1. Lineage (GTDB taxonomy): Bacteria > Acidobacteriota > Terriglobia > Terriglobales > Acidobacteriaceae > Silvibacterium. The sequence goes on along the minus strand of CAWAFB010000027.1, from coordinate 50,994 downwards.
ACCCCTCGAGCAGCGAGTTGCTGGCCAGCCGATTGGCGCCATGGACGCCTGTGCATGCTGCCTCACCCGCCGCATAGAGGCGATCAATGGAAGTGTGTCCGTCCACATCCGTCTTCACTCCGCCCATCAGGTAATGCGCGGCCGGACGGACCGGGATCAGGTCGTTCGCAAGCCTTAGATCATGCCGGGCGAGAAATCGGGAAATTCCAGGAAAGCGCTTTGCGAGGTCAATGTCCGTTACGTGACGCATATCCAGGTACACGGGACGTTGTTCGTCGTGAGGATCCATGCCTTCGCGTGTGATGGCGCGGGCGACGACGTCGCGGGGCGCGAGTTCAAGCAGAGGATGATAGCGCTCCATGAAGCGCTCGCCGCGCGCGTTGCGCAGATACGCACCCTCGCCGCGCAGCGCCTCCGATAAGAGAAACCTAGGTACCCTCGGCAGGCTGAGAGCCGTGGGATGGAACTGGTAAAACTCCATGTCGGCAATCTCAGCGCCGGCACGGTACGCCATGGCGATTCCGTCTCCGGTGGCCACGGCGGGGTTGGTCGTGTCGCTATAGACCTGGCCTGCTCCTCCGCTGGCCAGCAGCACGGCGCGCGCGCGAACGGGGTACAGATTGTGCTGGCTTTCGAGCAGCCACGCGCCGGCCACAGCATGGTCTTCAACGATCAGATCCGCGGTTGTGGTCCATTCAAGCAGCGTAATGTTCTTGTGCTCGCGGGCGTGCGCCAGAAGTGACCTGCCGATTTCGGCGCCGGTGGCATCGCCATTGGCGTGCAGGATTCGGTTCCGGCTGTGCGCACCTTCGCGGGTGAGCATGAGTCTGCCCTGTTCTCGATCGAAGCCTGTACCCCAGCGCAACAACTCTTCCACACGCATTGGGCCTTCCTCGACGAGCACCCGCGCCGCGTCGCGATCGACGAGGCCGTCTCCCGCGGCGATGGTGTCCGCGAGGTGCAGCGAGACATCTTCATCGCCGCCGAGAGCGACAGCGATTCCCCCTTGAGCGTAGTTGGTATTCGACTCGCCGAGGGCTTCTTTTGTGACGACCAGTACGCGGCCAGCTTCCGCGAGTCCGATAGCGGCGCGCAAGCCGGCAATTCCCGCGCCTACGATCAGAAAATCGGTTTCTGTAGCTATGGCCATAACGTTTGAGGCTACCATGTTGAACGCAACTCTCTTAGACGATGCAGCCGGGGCAAAGGGTTCACACTATGCACGCCACTCCGATACGATGAAAAGATCGTGCGCGCCATACAAGTCAAGACAGCGTCCGCCGAATACCCGGTGTACGTCGGCTACAATCTGGCCACTCACTTTGAATCTCACCTGCGCAAAATCAAGCTGGCTCCGCAGCAGCGTATTTTTATCCTTACCTCGCCGGAGATCTGGGCATTGTGGGGGCGACAATTGCTTGAGAACTTTCCTGCCGCGCATCAGCCGTCGGTGCTGTTCCTTCCGGCCGGTGAGACTCACAAGCGGATGTCGGAAGTGGAACGGCTGTCGACCGAACTTGCGCTGATGGGAGCGGACCGGTCGTCGCTCCTGATTGCCTTTGGCGGCGGCATCATCGGCGATGTCGGGGGCTTTCTGGCTGCGATTTACATGCGGGGCATCGACTACATTCAGATGCCGACCACGCTACTCGCACAGGTCGACTCCTCGGTCGGCGGCAAGACCGGCGTGAATCTTTCCGTCGGCAAAAATCTGGTCGGCAGCTTTCACCATCCGCGGGCCGTATTTGCGGATGTTGCGTTGCTGGAGACGTTGCCTGTGCGAGAGCTTCGCGCAGGGCTCTTCGAAAGCATCAAGGCAGGAATTATCCGCGACGCTGGCCTTTTTCGTTTTCTAGAGTGCGAGCGAGAATCGATTCTGGCCTGCGATCCGGCTGCTCTCAAGCGCGTCATCGGCGCGTCCGTGCGGATGAAGGCGGAAGTGGTCGGTATCGACGAACGAGAATCGGGCGTGCGCATGATCCTGAACTTTGGCCACACCATCGGTCATGCGATTGAGGCTGCGACCGGTTACAAGAAGCTGCTGCATGGCGAGGCGATCGCGTGGGGCATGCTCGCGGCGCTGCACATCAGCCGGATGCGGGCTATGGTTCCGGAAAAGGATGCAATGCGCATCGAGGAGACGATCCAGGCATACGGGCCCCTGCCGCGGTTCCGGGCGCGGGTTCGGGGGCTGCTGGCCGCTGCTGGACACGACAAAAAGAACAAGGGGGAAACACGCCGGTTCGTACTTTGCCAAGGTATTGGTAGGGCGGTGGTAGTGGAAAATGTAACCGAAGCGGAGATGATTCAAGCGATGGAGAATATCCTGAGCGAGGCGGCCCATTGAGCGGTCCTGCGATATCTCCCGAAACGCGCGCTGCCCGGGGATCGCGCCCTGCCGGGGCATTCGACGAGCAGAGTTCGGCGGCGGCGGTACAGCAGATGTTCGACAGCATAGCGCCGCGGTATGACCTGCTGAATCATGTTCTGTCGTGCAACGTGGACCGGTGGTGGTGGTGGCGAACGGCCAGACGGTTTCGCAGTATCCTCGCGCGTCCTGAGTCGGCGGTGCTCGACATCTGCTGCGGAACCGGAGATATGACGTTGGCCCTGCTCCGTCATCGCTCTAAAAATGCTCGCCCTATTCTGGCGGCAGATTTTTCGCATGCCATGCTGGTGCGCGGGGCTGAGAAATTTCGCGACCGCAATGTGGTCGCGATTGAGGCGGACGCGCTTCATCTTCCGGTCGCGTCGGATTCGCTTGATCTGATCACCAGCGCTTTTGGATTTCGCAACCTTGCGAACTACGATGCGGGACTGCGGGAGTTCCATCGAGTGCTGCGGCCTGGCAGAGAGTTGGGAATTCTAGACTTCAGCGAACCGGACGGCGCTCTCGGCAAGGCTTACGCCTTCTACTTCCGCCGTGTGCTGCCGGCCATCGGTGCCCGACTTTCGGGCATGGGACGCGCTTACGCTTATCTGCCCTCGTCCGTTGAGCAATTCCCTGCTCCGCCGCGGATGCTGGAAATGATGCGCGAAACCGGATTTGGGCAGGTATCGTGGACGCCTTACACCTTCGGAATCGCCGGCTTGTACCGTGGCATCAAATCGTAGCCGCGTGTAGGCTGAATGATGCGATGAGCCAGCTTGCAACCCAGCATACGGCCCAAAATGCAGGCGCTGAAAAGCAGTCCGCCGCGTTCCTTTCGGTTGCTGCGGCATGCGCGATCACTGCACTCAAATTTGTCGTGGGTTTCATGACCGGCTCGCTAGGCATGCTTTCGGACGCGGCGCATTCCGGCGTAGACCTGATTGGGGCGGGCCTTACGTTTTTCTCGGTGCGCCTCTCGGATAAACCGGCGGACGAGAATCATCCTTACGGCCATGGCAAAGTAGAAAATCTGTCCGGCTTTGTCGAGACCTTTCTTATGCTCGCTTCGAGCGTGTGGATCACTTTCGAAGCTATCGTCCGCATCTTCGTTCACCCTGTGGCCGTACGGCATTCCGTGTGGCCGTTCGCAGTACTGTTGCTGTCGATCGCGGTTGATTTCACCCGTTCCCGCAAGCTGAAGACAATCGCGGAGCGCTATCACAGCGACGCGCTGGCCGCGAACGCGCTGCACTTCTCGTCGGATATCTGGTCAAGCGTTGCAGTTCTGATCGGACTAGGGGCGTCATGGCTGGGAAGCTCCGCGACCGGCAAAAGCATGGGGCTCGAATGGCTGCGCTTCGCCGATCCGGTAGCAGCAATTTTCGTGTCGCTGTTCATACTTCACTTTGCTTGGCGGCTGGCATGGCGCACGATCGGCGCACTCACCGATGCTGTTCCGCGGGAGTTAAACAGACAAGTGCTATGGGAGCTGAAGGGTACGGACGGAGTGCTCTCAGTTGACCAGGCGCGCATGCGGCGATCGGGCGGCAGGTACTTTGCAGACTTCACCGTGTCTCTTTCGCGGCAGCTCACCTTCCAGCGAACCGAGGATCTGGTTAGAGACGCGACGGCAGCGGTTCAGCGTATTCTTCCCGGCGCAGACGTGGTCATTCATACGGTGCCGCGCTCGCCGGGCGAGGAAAGTATTTTCGACAAGGTCCGAGCCGTTGCTTCGCGAAACAATGTGTTGCTGCATGACGTGAGTGTTCAGTCCTTTGATGGGCAGCTGCGCGTGGAGCAGCATATCGAGGTCAAGGAGACGATGCCGCTGCGGGAGGCGCATGATTTTGTTCGCCGAATCGAAGACGAGATTCGCCACGAATTGCCTCAGGTTTCCTCTGTGCTGACTCACATCGAGAGCGAGCCGGCCACCATCGAAAATCCGCAACGGCTGGACCGCGACCGTAAACTCGAAAAGCGCTTACGACATGCCGCGTCAGGTCTTCCCGAAATTATCGATATTCACGAGGTGGTCACCGGGCGTATGGGCGACAAGCTTCAGCTTTCATGCCACTGCACGCTGCCCGACGAGATGCCGATGCAGCGCGTTCACGAGGTAATCACCGAGCTCGAGGATCGATTCAAGCTGGAGTGCCCGGATGTGCACCGCGTGCTCATCCATCCCGAGCCGGCGACCGATAACCATCATCACTGAGGAACAATCCATGATTGCCAGCGCAGTGTGGAAAAAGGGAGCCATCTACGAAGGCCGCTCCGGGAGCGGCCATAGCATTATCTTCGACACCACGAAAGAACATGCTGACGGGCTATCTCCTATGGAGACTGTGCTCGCCGCGCTGTGCGGCTGCACATCAGTTGATGTGGTCAGTATTCTGGAGAAGAAGCGTGAGCCGATTACCGGACTGACGGTCTCGGCAACTGCCGAGCAGGCTCCTGCACCACCGCGTGTCTTCACGCACATTCAACTGGTGTATCGTATCGCCGGAAACGTTACAAAGAAGGCAGCCGAGGATGCAGTGTCGCTTTCAAAAAACAAGTACTGCTCGGTTTCACTCATGCTGGAGAAGGCGGTAAAAATTGACTACGCCATCGAATACGCGGGCGAGTACGCGGGCTGATGGTGTTTCGCGCCTTCAAGTTTGCGGTGGTGGTGCTGGGCCTTGCCGTGCTGGCCATGCTCTCAGCGGTAGTGACCATGCACTTCGCGATTCATGGAGCCGAAGTCACGGTTCCCAGCTTCAAAGGTCTTACAGTGGCGGAGGCCACTGACAAGGCTGCCGCGCTCGGACTGAATCTCACGGTGGACAACCACTTCTACAGCGTCGAGATACCCGCCGGCCGCATCCTCAACCAGTCGCCATCTCCCGGAACTGTGGTCCGACGCGAATGGCGGGTTCGGCTTACTGAGAGTGTGGGCCCGCAGCGAGTGGCCATTCCAAACCTGACGGGATCAAATCAGCGGCTGGCATCGATCCAGATCCGGCGCATTGGCCTGGAAGTTGGCCCAACGGCAGAAATGCCGTACGCCTACGCTCCGGCGGACACCGTAATCGCGCAGAATCCCGCGCCGGATGCCGCAGGCGTGGAGAGCCCGACTGTCAGTCTGCTGGTTGCCATTCCACCCCTGGAAGCGAGCAGCGGGGTGGTGATGCCGGACTTCGCCGGCCAGTCGTATTCGGCGGCATCGGCAGCGATCTCGCATGCCGGGCTCAAGCTTACCCCGGTCAAGACGGTTTCGGCAGACATTCCCGCCATAGTCAGCCCCACTGACACTCAGGCTCCTCAGCTCCCGGTGGCGCCGGGAACAGTGACAGGCCAGAATCCGCCGGCGGGAGATCGGGTAGATGCATCGACTCCGATCGAACTCACCGTCGCTCAGTAGCGTTCGCGGCAAAGGCGCGCTCCAGCCTGGTGTTCCCCGCAACCAACGCCTTCAGATGCTGTAACACTTCCTCAGACGGCATCGAGCGCAGCACGGCTTCTACAGCCATGTCGGCTCCGATCGAGTCGGCCTTGACGAGACCGAGCAGAAACTCCATGGCCGCGCTTTGCCGCGTCAATGCGACGGCAGAGAGCAAGACGGAGCGCAGCCACGGGTCATGCGTCTTTTCCCATTGCGCCTTTAGCAGCCCGAAAGCTTCGACGGTATGCGTAGCGGCGATGGCCAGGGCCGCTTCGCCGGCAGCGTCATCGCCAGCAGCGAGGAAGCGGCTGACCCATGGGAGCGCCGAATTACCTTCCATACGCAATACTGCTGTGTAGCATGCGCCGAGAATCTCAGGCTCGTCGCCTCCGATCTGCGCACGCAGCCGCAGCAGCAGAGAGCACGCAGGTGAGCCTATCTGTTCGAGAGCGCGAATGGCCTCGCCGCGTGCGGATTTGTCAGTGTCGATGAGGACATCGACCAAGAGACGCAGCAATTCAACTTCAGGAACAGCACGGCATTGCACCAAAGCCAGCGCACAGGTTCCGCGCAGAGTGCCAGCGGTGTCGGAGCGGCCGCCCCATGTGCCTTCGAGCTGGATATGTTTTATTCCGCGTAGGAAGGGCTCGGGCTCCTGGTATTCGAGCGCGGCAAGCGCGCGGCTGAGTGAGTTTTTGGCCCAGCATTGCGGATCGCGCTTCTCGGGCTCCTCGAAAAAGCGATCGAAGGCGGCAAGAAGATCCAGCAAGAGATCTTCGAGGCGGCGCTGCGCGGCCTGGTCCGCGGCTCTGGCGACGATGTAGTTGTTCTGGTGCTTCAACGCGGCGCGCAGAGGAGCGATGCAGACTTCATCGGGTTCAGCCCGAAGCTGCTCAAGGGCCGCCAGCTGTGCGTCGAAATTCTTCTTTGCGGGCATGGCGAATGCACCATTTTATCCGCGCCTAGTTTCTGGTGAGCAACGCGGCAAAGAATCCATCGCAGTTGTGGATGCCCGGGATGGTACGGAGAAATCCGCCGCGAATCGCCGACGCAGTCAGCCGCGCTGCACCCTCGCGGGTGAGGATGTCCGCTGCTGCGAGCTTTTCGATTTCGTTCCCGACCGAGCGAGCCGTAAATTGCGCGTTCGCGTCGAGACACTCGGCAACAACAGCCTCATTCTCTTCCGGTTCGAGCGAGCAGGTTGAGTAGAGCAGGCGTCCGCCCCCAGCGAGTCCCTTCAGAGCTGAAGAGAGAATCTTTACCTGGCGGGCATGCTGCCGAGCGAAGTCCTGTTCACTGACCCGAAACCGGATTTCCGGGTTGCGGGCGATTGTGCCGGTGCCGGTGCAGGGCACATCGCAAAGAATCACGTCATACTCCGGCAGCAGATTCGCTTCGGTGGCATCACGAACCTCAAACTTGATGCGATCACCCGATAGCGCAAGCGTCCGGCGCATTGCGTCGAGTCTTCGCTTGCTGATATCCCACGCGGTGATCGCGGCTTGAGGATTTCGTTTGGCCAGGATGGCCGTCTTTCCGCCGGGCGCTGCACAGGTGTCGAGTATCCTGCTGCCGTTGCCCGCCAGTTCGACCACGAGTTGCGATCCTTCGTCCTGAATCCGAATGCGGCCCTCGCGGAATGCTTTGCTGCGGACGACATCGCCGGATGCCACGCGCCGCGCGGCAGTGAGAAATTCTCCCGGCTCGAGGCGGATGCCTTCGTCGATGAGGTCTTGCTCGGCGGCCGGATCGAGCAAGCGAATTGTGGCGGCCGCCGGTTCCTGATCGAACTGGCAGATTGCCTGTGCGGCGTCCAGACCGTAGAAGCGCCACCAGCGCTCAACCATCCACTCAGGGTGCGCACAGGCAGCGGCGATCTGCGCTGCGTTCTCGGCCTTCGACTTTGTGGAAGCGTGCGGAAGCTGCGCCAGCTTGCGCAAAACCGCGTTGACCATGCGGGCGGCGTGCGTCTCGCCTGCCTGCTTGGCCAGTTCGACGCTTTCGCCGATGGCCGCGTAGGCCGGGATGCGATCGAGGTATAACAATTGATACGCTCCGAGACGCAGGGCGGTCTCGACGGCAAGCGGAAGACGTGTATCAGGACGAGCCAGGAGCGGGCGAATCCGCTGGCCGAGGCTGATCTGCCAACGAAGCGTGCCGAGCACGAGGGTTGTGACCAGGGCGCGATCCGGTGGTGTGAGGGCATCGACATTGCGCGAGCGCAGGAGGTCATCGCTATGCGCGTCTGTACCACTCACCTCCAGAAGGATTTGAAATGCGACCGCGCGAGCGCGAGCTACCATCAGCCGAGCCTGTCGCCAGTCTTCAGCGGATGCCCGCGAAGGAAGTCGGCTGCCAGCATGCGCTTCTTGCCTTCCAACTGAATCTCCACCAGTTCGAGCCAGGTTCTTTCGCTGCAACGGACGTAGAGAAGGCCCTCTTCGATACGGATCGCTCCCGGATCTGCGGGACCTCCCGACAGCGCCCTGGGCTCAAGCGGCATCAGGCGATGGGCGGTGAGCTTTTTGCCCCCAAGCAGTGTCCAGGCGCCCGGCCATCGCTGGAAGCCGCGCCAGCGGTTGTATACCGTCATCGCCGGACGTGAGAAATCCATGCGTCCGTCTTCACGGGTGAGGATGGGCGCGAGCGTGGCGAGCGAATCGTCCTGCTTTTGCTGAGTGATCGAGCTTGAGCCCAGCCCCTCCAGCGTCTCGACCATCAGGGCTGCGCCCATCTCGGCCAACAGCGGGTAGAGGTCTGCCGCCGTCTGGTCGGGGGCAATCGCCATCTCGCGCTGCATGAGGATGTCGCCGGTATCGAGCCCTTCATCAAGGTGCATCGTAGTCACGCCGGTCGTTGGTTCACCATTCGCCACGGCCCATTGGATCGGCGCCGCTCCGCGGTATTTGGGCAAGAGTGAGCCGTGCAGGTTCAGGTTTCCGAAGTGCGGCAGATCGAGCATCCACTTGGGAATTATGCGGCCGTAGGCGACGACGAGAATTGCATCCGGCTTGATCTGCTCGAGCTGCCTGCGAAACTCGACATTGTTCTTGATCTTTTCCGGCTGGACAACGGGAATGTCAGCAGCAATTGCGATTTCCTTGACTGGAGGCACGACCACTTGTAGGCCGCGGCCGCCGGGACGGTCGGGCTGCGTGACGGCGAGCGCGACTTCGTGGCCTGCGCGCAAGACGGCCTTCAAGGTAGGGACGGCGAAAAAGGGTGTCCCGCAGAAGACGAGTTTCATCGCGGCGCTACCACTCGCCGGCCTTCTGCATCTTGCGAATCCTGCGCAGGATCAGGTCACGCTTGAGTGCGCTTACACGGCGGAAGAAAAGGATACCGTCGAGGTGGTCGATCTCGTGCTGGAAAGCGCGTGCCAGCAACTCGGTGCCATCCATTTCGAACCAGTTTCCATCGATGTCCTGAGCACGCACTGTCACCTTCGCGGCCCGCGAGACCTTCTCGCGGATTTCAGGCAGGCTGAGGCAGCCCTCCTCCTCGTACTGCTTACCCTCACGCAAAATGATTTCGGGATTGATGAGGACGATCTTGTCTTCCGGACGCTCTTTAAAGCTGAGGTCGATGACAGTAAGGCGCTTCGAAACGCCGACCTGCGGAGCGGCGAGGCCAATGCCCTTGGCGGCGTACATCGACTCGAACATATCGTCCACAAACTTACGCAGCTCGTCGTTGAATTCGGTGACGCGCTCGGCGGGACGTTCAAGTACAGGATCCGGGTATTTGACGATCTCTAATGGCATCTGTTCAGTAAGAGCTTATCTGTTGCACGTAACCATCATAGTTACGTTTGAGTTCACGCAGGGAATCTCCGCCGAATTTCTCGAGGACAAGCCGTGCAAAAGCCAGCGCAACCATGGCCTCGGCCGCTACCCCGGCGGCAGGAACCACACACACGTCGCTGCGCTCATAAGCAGCCTTCGTGACTTCGCGCGTATCGAAGCGCACTGAAGCCAGCGGGCGACGCAATGTGGAGATGGGCTTGAGATAGCCGCGCACTATAATGTCTTCTCCGTTCGAGATACCACCCTCGATGCCGCCAGCATTGTTGTGCTCGCGCGTGAATCGCGTGTGGGCGCCGTTTTCGCGGGCTTCGGCGTATCCGATTGCGTCGTGGACTTCGGAACCGAGCGATTCGGCCGCGGTAACGCCTCGGCCGATTTCGACTGCCTTAACGGCCTGCAGGGACATCACGGCCTGCGCGAGAAGTCCGTCGAGGCGCTCGTCCCAATTAGCGTAGGTGCCGATGCCGGCGGGCGCTCCGCGAATGACGACCTCGAAAACACCGCCGATAGAGTCGCCAGTGCGCAGAGCCAGGTCAACTTCAGCTTTCATGCGCGCTTCGGATTCTTCGTCGACGCAGCTCAGCAGCACTTCATTTTTGTCCCGCAAGGCGCTGATTTCTGGCCAAGATGCATCGCGGTCGAGTTCGGCGCGGCCCACGCGGATGACGTGGCTGGCAACATCGATGCCGAGTTGCAACAGCAGGGATTTCGCAACGGCTCCAGCGGCTACACGGGCCGTCGATTCGCGGGCCGAAGCGCGTTCCAGCACATAGCGGGCGTCGGGAAAGTCGTATTTGAGGGCGCCGGCAAGATCGGCGTGACCGGGGCGGGGTGACGCTACGGCTTTATGCTTTGCAGGGTCGCCTGCTGCAACAGGCAGCGATTCCGTCCAGTTCTTCCAATCGCGGTTCTCGATCTCGATGGCAACGGGGGAACCGATGGTCTTGCCATGGCGCACGCCGGAGAGGAAGTGCGCCATGTCCTGCTCGATGCGCATGCGGCCGCCGCGTCCGTAGCCCTGCTGGCGGCGCCAGAGTTCGCGGTCCACGCGCTCATTTTCGATTGGGATACCGGCGGGTAGTCCGGAAACGAGCGCAATGAGGCTCTCGCCGTGCGACTCTCCTGCGGTAGAAAAACGTAACATGCGTGCTGACCAGCCCTCACTCCAGCTTTGATTCCAAATGTTAATTCTAGATCAATCGCCGGTGAGCCACGCGTGCTGCGGCTCAGTCAGGGGAACGACCGAGAGGCGTCCCTGGCTGACGAGCGGAGAGTCGGCAAACAGCTTGTTGGCCTTGATCTCGGCTAATGTGTGCGGGTGCTTCACTGGATTACCAGCCTTGATGCGAACCAGAGGCGTGCTGGGGTTGCTCGCATCGACGCTCACGACCCTGGCGGTTCCGACCGCCGTCTTTTCGTCGCCGGTGTGGTAAATGACCAATTGATCGCCGGGCTTCATGCCGCGCAGAAATTTTACTGCCGCGGGATTGGTGACTCCGTCCCAGATGGTTTCGCCTTCGCGTTCAAGGTCAGCAAAGGAATACACGCTGGATTCGGTCTTCAACAGATACGCCATTACCTGCCTCCTCTGTTACTTCTGCTCACTGTTCTTCGCCTGATCGAGAAACGGCGTGGTGTCGAGCAGGGGCCGCTCGAGCGATCGCACCCAATCGGTTACCTCACCCGGATCGCGCCCGGCCGTCACGCTGCGGGCAAATTCATTTTGCAGCGTCTGCATCTTGGCGTCCATGTCATCGAGATAGTGCAGGAGCACTGCCTCTGGGGTCATGGGGAGCTTGGGCGACCCGAACTCGTACTTGCCGTGATGGCTGAGGACAAGATGCTGCACGAGGGCGCGGAGCGCCGGAGGAAAATCGGGCAAGGCGGCGATCTTGCGCTCTATCAGTACCACGCCAAGGGTGATGTGCCCCAGCAACTGGCCTTCGATGGTGTAGTCAAAGCTCGTGCCCCAGCGCAGTTCCTCGAGCTTGCCGATATCGTGAAGGATCACGCCAGTAAGAAGCAGGTCGCGGTGGACGCGGTAATGCCTGGCAGCGAGGTCGGAGATGTTCAGCAGCGAGACAATATGCTCGAGCAGGCCGCCGATCCAGGCATGGTGCATGGTCTTTGCGGCGGGAGCTTCACGAAGAGCAGATGCGATTTCGGGGTCGTCGAGGAACGACCGCAGCAGGGCCTGGAGGTGCGGATCGGTAAAGCTCTCGACGTAGGCGTTCAGTTCTGCCCAGAGCTCGTCGATGTTTCGCTCGGTGTGCGGGACGTAGTCGCTGAGATCGAACTCGGAGGGCTCGGCCCTGCGGATTCGCTCGACGTTGAGTTGGAGAAACTCTTTGTAGCGGCAGACCTGGCCGCGCACTTTGACGATGTCCCCAGCGGCAAACTCGCCGGCTTCCGCCGTCTCCCACATGCGTGCTTCCATCTGTCCGGTGCGATCGGAGAAGGTGAGCGCGAAGTAGCGTGACCCGTCCCGCTTACTGCGGTCGTGACGCGAGGTGACAGCGAAGTAGCCGGTGATGACCTGATTTTCGAATCGCGCCAGGTCTGCGATGTAAGGTTCTTTCATTGTGCCTGCGGCTACTGGTTTGGAGTTGCCGGAGCTGCAGGTGATGCGGGAGCTGGCGCCGGAGCAGGTGCAGACGCCGCAGCACCTGTATCGCTGCCAGCTGCGGGTACCGGTGCCGGCTCGGCTGGCGGATTCGTCGACGCCGGCTGCTCGCCGTTCTTCTTTTCGTCGGTCATGCGGCGCTTGGGACCGGTTTTGGCCGGATTGGGCTTCTTATTCTTCGACGTGTCGCCATTCAGACCCAGGGCTTTGCCCTGCTGCTGCTGGTCGGCAACCTCTTCCTTGGTAACCGGTGGGGGCGCGAAGGGATCCACCTTGGGTCCCTTGGCTTTCTTTTCCTTCGGTTGTTTGGCGCGGTCCTGGAGACGGGTCTTTTGCTTCGGAGCTTCCGCCTGGTCGGGGGTGGCGATGGAGCCGTCGGGGCCCACCGTGTGCATGCCGGAAGGGACGTTAGTAGACGGGACATTGGCAGCCACCTGGGTGCCTTCGCTGGTCGCACCGGCGCCGGCATCCTCGGTCTTCGTCGCCGCTGTCGGCAGCGTTTCGCGAGGAGCCTGCCCGAAGCGGATCTTCTCCTTCTTGCCCGGCTTCATTGTTTTGTTGCTCGCCACCTGGGTGTTGGCAGGAGCAGGAGACGAAGTGGCCGCAGCCGTAGTAGACGACGCTTCAGCTGCAGATCCGGTGGTTGCAGCCGGCGCTGTCGCACTTCCCTGCGGCACATCCGCGAGGGTCGGAACTCCGGGCGGCGGCGCTGCCGCAGGTGCAGCGGTTTCTGCCGACTGCACAGGGGCTGTCTTGCCGGCGTTGCGCCCGCGCTCCCTGAAGCGCGTCCGCTCCACATGCTTCTTCTTCTTCGGCGTAGGCGGAGCATAGGCGCTGTAGACCGGCTTCATCTCGTTCGGGCTGGCGCCTGAGTCTTCGTAACCGCTCTTGATCTCGATGTAGGCATCTTCACGCAACTTGGTCAGATATTCGCGGAGAGCCGGGTTCATCTTCGCCATGCCTACGGCGTCTTCGACTTGATTCTCCACATCCTTAAGGGGCGGGACGCCGCCGGGAGTGTGCTCGGTCACCTTCAGGATTACGAAACCCTGCTTGGTGCGAATCGGCTCAGTGTATTGGCCCGGCTTGAGGCCGAAGGTCTGATCCTCCAACACCTTCGCCAGCTGCCCGCGCTTGAAGTCGCCCAGATCGCCGCCGTCTGCCGCTGTAGGGCCACCTGAAGAACTCTTAGCCAATGCTGCGAAGTCGCTGCCCGTCTTCAGCTTAGCCCCGACGTCGTCGGCCTTTGACTTGGCGGTCGTCACCTGGGAAGCATCGTCCGGATTTGCGGTCGGGATCAGGATTTCGCTTAGCCTCACCTGCTCTGGCTGCTCGAACTCCTGCTTGTGCTGGTTGTAATAGGCCTGGACTTCGGTGGGAGTAATGTTGACGTGTCGCCCTACCTCATCACGGATGACTTCCTGCGTAACGATGCGGTTGCGAATGCTCGCCTTGAAGTCCTCCCAGGAGACGCCCTGAGCCTCAGCAGCTTTCTGCAGGTCTTCCATCGAGTCGAGATGGTTCTGCTTTCGCATCTCGTCGAGGCGTTTCACAGTCTCCGTCTCGCCGGTGATGTCCAGATCCTTGCCCCGGGAGAGCAGAAGCTGCTGGTCGATCAGGTCGCGAAGCAGGTCGTGCTTTTGTTCGTAGAGCTGCTGCTGGGTCCACTGCTGCTGCTTGGCCTGGGCATCGAGATCCTGATCGGAGCGTTCAAAGTCCGACCGGCTGATCACCTGGTCGTTTATCCGCGCAACGATGTCCTCGACGAGGGTTCCCTGGTAAGGCGACTGTGGCTCAGAAACGGCGGCCGGCTTGGAAGATTGGCCAAAGGAAATGGGCACGATCGCTATCGCCAGGCTGGCAACGAGAGCGGCACGGTTCAGCGGGATTCGAAGGGTCATCTAAGTAACATCTCAATGGCGCAGCCAGAGGCCGGTTTCGGCGTCTCGCTTTACTGGTCGAATTCTCGGAGGCGGCGCTGCAGTCATTCTAATCACTCATGCGGAACGAATACCAGCGGAGGCCACGCTCGAAACAGTGCGCCACTCTCTGATGAGCCGTCGAGGACGCGATGGCGACGTTCTCTGAAAGGGTTAAACGTCGGGAAGGCGACCCGGAAGGCTGATCAGACCGACGGCATGCGGGCGGTTCATCTTCGCCAATTTGGCTATCCGGCCGATGTTATACTCGTCTAATATCATGCTCCCGGAAAGTCCTGTCCCGGCAAGCGGGAGCCGAAGGATTCTCCAGCATGTCTTCACGCGTTCGACGCACCCTCTTCTCACTCGTTATCTTCTTTGCCGCCTGTGGCCTGGCGGGCATGTTCATCAGCCAGAAGGTGGGGGCGCAGTCATCGACGGATGAGTCGCAGTTTCGGGACAGCCTGAAGTCCTTCACGAACGTCTACCAGATCGTGGCCGATAACTACGCTGAGCCGCTGACAGGTGACAAGCCGGACACGGTCATTTATGACGGCGCGATTCCAGGTATGCTGCGCGTGCTTGATCCGCACTCGAACTTTTACGATCCCAAGGCCTACGCCAAGATGCGTGAGGACCAGCACGGCAAGTACTACGGCGTTGGCATGGTGATCCAGCCGCAAAACAACAAGATTGTCGTTGTCTACCCCTATGAGGGAACTCCGTCATTTAAGGCCGGTCTGCGCCCCGGTGACGTGATCGTCTCCGTCGACGGGAAGCCAACGGATAACCTGAATTCGGAAGACGTGGCCAACATGCTGAAAGGCCCCAAGGGCACGCATGTGCATCTGACCGTCTCGCGTGAAGGTGCTGCCGCGCCCCTTACCTTCGACCTGGTGCGCGACGAGATTCCGCATCCATCGATCGATCTCAAGTTTGAGATTCGCCCAGGTATTGCCTACATCCACATCACACAGTTCCAGGAGACGACGGGCCGCGAATTCATTGACGCCCTCGATCAGTTCAGTAACCTGAAGGGGCTCGTCCTCGACCTGCGCGGCAACCCGGGTGGCTTGCTCACCGAAGCGGTGACCGTATGCGATAAGCTCCTCAGCCGAGGGCAGGTCATCGTCTCGCAGCGGGGACGCGCTTATCCCGAGCAGATCTACCGCGCTACACATGGAAATGGCGGCGCTGACTTCCCTGTCGTTGTCCTGGTGAATCACGGCACGGCTTCAGCCGCCGAGATCGTCTCCGGGGCGCTGCAGGATCATGACCGGGCGCTGGTGGTGGGTGAGATCACCTTCGGCAAGGGCCTCGTCCAGACCGTCTATCAACTCTCCGACAACACTGGACTGGCGCTCACGACTTATCACTACTACACGCCCAGTGGACGCCTCATCCAGCGCAACTACAGCGGCGTTTCGCTCTACAACTACTACTACAATCACGATCAGCCGCAGGACACGAAGGATCGCGAAGTCAAGCTGACCGATTCGGGACGCACTGTTTACGGCGGCGGCGGAATCACGCCTGATTACAAGGTCGAGACGCCCAAGTCCAATCACTTCCAGGACGTTCTCGCGGCTCACAATGCCTTTTTCAACTTCACCAAGCACTACCTGGCGAACCGCACCGTCGGCAAAGATTTCCAGGTGGATGACGCCGTCTTAAATGACTTCAAGCAGTTCCTTACGGCTCAAAGCATTCCCTATACCGAACAGGACTTCGCTAATCCGTCCGTCATGGACTGGCTGAAGACCAGCATCAAGGCGGATGTGATGACCAGCCAGTTCGGCCAGTTGCAGGGATTGCGCATTCGCGCGGACTGGGATCCCATGATCGCGCAGGCTCTCACTTACATGCCGCAGGCCGCGACCCTCGAGCAGACCGCGGAGAAGGCTGCCGCGGAAAAGCAGACTGCACACAACGCAACGCCAGTCTCGCGATAACCGACTGGTTTTCTCATCTAGAAATGAACCTGGGGAAATGAAGGGCTGCCTGGAGTTGAAGGCAGCCCTCATTCTTTGGGATAGCGCCCGAAATGCGTTTCGGGCGGCAGGGTTTAGTTCACCAGACGTGTTCTGACGAGCCGGTTTCGGGGGTGAAGGATACTCCGCGAAGCACTTCGGCGAACCCAGCTTCGCGCACCGTGTAGAACTTCTCAATGGCCGCAACGGTGGGACCTGTATTGCTCAACTTATCGGTGATTACTACGAGCTTGTTCGGATCAGCGCCCGTATCGCCGTTGCCGCTAATCGTTGATGTGATGGCCCAGATTGTGACCGTCCCGTCATGATTTACGCGACCGGTGATGTTGCGCAGGCCGTCGGCCGCGGGAGCCCAGGGAAGACCGGTTGCTGCGTTAGTTCCGGTCGGATAGCCATGAACTGTATACGGCAGTTCCCAGGTTCAAACCGTTCTGCAGATGTAGGCCAGACTCCAGGTCTTGGCACTGGAGTTATTAGGTCCACTTCTGCAGCCCCGCGGTTGTTTGAGCTGCCGCATGTTGTTGGTAGATGTCGGTGCCTCCGGTGTAGCCGTCTCCTTCATCGGCAACGTACAAGGTATTCGCGTCGGCGAACCACACCACAAATGGGAACGCGGTGACCGGGCCGTCTTGTTCTGGACTGGTCGAGGGAAATCCGCTCAGGACAATCATAGGTGAGGGAGGTCATAGGGAATCGACGTTGTGGGTAAAGTCGCGCCAGATTGCGGAATCCCGATGCCGGTCTTGGGGCAGGCGGTTCCGGCGGTGTCGACGAAATAGACCGTGTTCACACCGTTGCTGCCGCTTCCCTTGGTGAAATAGAGCACGTTGTTGAAGACGGCGATTCCGCGGTAGTTGTCGTCCTTGCCGATCTTGTCGGCTTTGGAGCCAAGCTGCGTGACAGGAGAATCTTCCAACCGGCGTGGGCAGCCCTGGACCCTGTTCGGTTTCGGGCTTCCTAACCACGTCGAGCAGCTGCGCTCCTGCGCCCACGACAACTCCGGCTGGCTGCGGATTGGCGCCGTTTCCGGCATTTCCCGCGGTGTAAAAGAAGTCCGCGCCGTCGGTATCGTTCAGGATGACTGCGCGCCCGTTATTTCCGCTATAGGCGTTGGTTTCGGTGAAGGTGAAGTTACCCTTGCTGTCGAGTTTGGCCACGGCGCGGAAGAAGTTCAAGCCAACAGGATTGGTCGGGTCCACTCGCTGCCGGGGCGACGGTGTTTGAGTTCGAGACGTCTAGCGCGTTGACCGGCGCGACATAGCCCATGAACGTCAAGAATTTACCGTCGGTCGACAAGTGGAGAGCCAGTTCCGACTTGGAACTGAAGCTGGTTACGAGGTGATCTGCCTTGCCGGAGACGCCGCGCTCCAGGCTGTTTGGGACCTCGAGCGAATTGATCCACCCACCAGAGGGCGTGATCTGGTCGAGATAAATCCTCGACGTGATGCCGAAGCTGGCGTCGTAGATATCGTTGTTGAAGACGAAGGGGTAGGTACCGTCGTATGGCGCACCAGTCGATGCCCCGCAGCCTCCGGTTGTCGCGGCACAGTTCGGTGGCAAGATCTCACCCCTGGTGACATTGGCGGGGTTGTTGTCGTAAACGCTGCGACTAACCACCAAATTGCCCGGGAAAAGCATGCTGTCCCGGTTGTGATCGGAGTTGTGATCGTGGCCTAAGCCTTGCGCAGTTGCAGCAACGCAGCTTAACGCAAGTGTCAACGATGCCGTGGTCGCCACCCTTCCGAGTGTTCGCCAGCAATCCTCACTTCTATTCACTACCTTCATTCGTAAATCTCCTGACGCAAAATTTGCGCTCGTGGGACGCGACCCGAAGCTAGCACCGCGGCGTTAAAGGTTGGTTACGAATCGCGATTCGGCGAATCGCGCTCACCCGGCGGCGCGGCAAAGGCAAGCCAAAGAAAACAAGAAGATTACGCCCATGTAATTCACACAGAATTGATCTGCTCGCAACCCCTTCCGCTATAGCTGCCTGATAAACAAATTTGCCTAGGAGGTAACTATGAAAGTAATAGCTGCGTTGGTGGTCTGCGTGGCCGCCGTCGCAACCGCCGGCGCTCAGGATCATGATGGCGATTGGGATCATTCAAAGGTTCGCCACGTACTGCTTATCAGCATCGACGGATTTCACGCTGTCGATTATCTGAATTGCTCAAAAGGCATCGCTGGAGTGAATAACGGCGCGCCCTACTGCCCCAACCTGACTGCTCTGGGTACAACCGGAGTCAACTATGTTGCGGCGAGCACCTCGAAACCTTCCGACTCTTTCCCCGGACTCATGACCATCGTCACCGGCGCAACCCCGCGGACCATGGGCATTTACTACGACGTTGCCTACGACCGCTTCTTCGCTCCTCCAGCCAAGACGACCGGGAATGGTCTTTCCGGCGGCAATTGCACGCCCGGGGTTTTCCCCGGAACAACCACCGAATACGAAGAAGGCATCGATATCGACCAGACGAAGCTTAACGGTGGAGCACCAGGTGCCGGCCTTACCGACGGCGGCATCGCCTCCATCGACAACAAGAGGCTTATACGCAACCCGGCCAACGGCTGCCTACCGATTTATCCCGCGGAGTTCGTGCGGACGAATACCATCTTCGGCGTGATCCACAAGGCTGGAGGGTATACCGCCTGGTCGGACAAGCATCCGGCCTACTCAGCCGTAGCCGGCCCGGGCGTCAACTCGCTCGACGACTTTTACTCGCCGGAAATCAACTCCAACGTAGTGAATCTGCCCGGCGTTATGACTCCCACGGGAATCGACTGCAGCACCGTACCCGATCCCAATTCGGACCTGACTGCATGGACCAACAGCTTCCAGAACATTCAGTGCTACGACACCCTCAAGGTCAACGCGATTCTGAACGAGATCAAGGGCAAGACGCACGACGGTAAATCTGCGCAGACACCAGCCATCTTCGGAATGAATTTCCAGGCCGTCAGCGTGGGCCAGAAGCTTATCGAGAGCAGCGCCTCCCTCACCGGTGGCTATAAAGACGGGGCCGGCACGCCGACTCAGTCTCTATACAACGAAATTGTGTTCGTCGATGACTCCATCGGAGAATGGGTCCAGGAACTGAAGGACCGCGGCCTCTACGAGTCGACCCTGGTGATCATCACCGCCAAGCACGGCCAGTCGCCCATCGATCCTAATCTTTATCAGGCTCACCCTGGAAAGACGAATAACGGGACGTCGCCCGCAAACCTTCTCGCAAGTCTTTTGCCCGATTCCGAATCGCCCGCGAATCCAAACGGCATTGGCCCGACGGAAGACGACGTCTCGCTCCTCTGGTTCAAGCCAGGCACCGACGTTAAGAGTGCTGTCGACACCCTTGAACAGAATGCAAAGGGCATAGGACTGGGCCAGATATTCTACGGTCCGAGCCTGTCGCTCAACTATGACGTGCCGGGTTTACCGCCCAACGATTCGCGTACGCCTGACGTTATCGTTGCTCCCAATGTAGGCGTGACTTACACTGGCAGCGCCGCCAAGCTTGCAGAACATGGCGGCTTCGCGCATGATGACACCAACGTCATCCTGCTGGTTTCCAATCCTGCTTTCAGTCCCCGCACGGTTTACACCGGGGTCGGCACTAACCAGGTGGCCCCGACCATTCTGAAGGCGCTCGGCCTCAATCCCTCCAGTCTGGATGCTGTTCGCCTCGAAGGCACCCCTGTGTTGCCAGACATCAACTTCCAGCAATTCGGCTGGTAAACGACGACGCGGGTCTCAAACGAGGCCCGCGTCTTTTCTTCATTCTCGGAGCGCCGCGATGGAACTTAGCTTTGCGGTGTGTGCGTTACATTCGAGAGATGAACATTCGCATGGCCACAGAGGCCGACCTCGATCCGCTTCTGCGACTCATCAATACGGCCTTCGAGGTTGAGCGTTTCTTCAAGGATGAGGATCGGCTGGATGCGGCGAAACTCAGAAGCTATTTCGACAAGGGCAGCTTCCTAGTGATGGAAGAGCAAGGCCATCTGGTCGCAGCCGTCTACGTAGAAAGCGACGGCGATCGCGCTTACCTTGGCCTGCTCTCGGTTGATCCACGGCAGCGGAAGCGTGGGCTCGGCCGGCGGCTGACCGCGGCCGCAGAAGAATTCGCCCGCGAAATGGGCGCACGCTTCATGGATCTCACCGTCGTAAATCTTAGAACTGAGCTGCCGCCGATCTACGAAAAGCTCGGCTATCAGGTGACCGGAACGGCCCCATTTCCTGTCGCCCAGATGCCGGTGACGAGGCCCTGCCACTTCATCTGCATGACCAAGGAACTCGGTCACCGCTGAGCCTGACTGAGGGACGGTGAACCTTTCACTTGGTTAGACCGTCCAAATTTGTCGTACGAGCCCTCGTTTTGCCCGCTCTCCGGTCGACAACTGAGCAACGTTGCTGTGGTTCATAATTGCTTATCCTGTTATGACGCGCTACGTGGTCTGCATAACCAGGTTCTTCTCAATCGCGGCTGTGCCACACCCTGCGGGCAGGCCCGGCCAGATCCTCATGCGGACCGTGTCCTCAGTACTAGCATTGTTTTCGCTCCTGGTTGTGTCTGCGCCCGCCCAATCTCCTTCTCAGCAGGAAACGAATGAAAAACCCTCACCTCCACCCGTCGCAACCATCCACACGACCAGCCCTTTGGTTTTAGTCGACGTGGTCGTAACCGACAAACAGGACGCACCGGTCCACGGGCTCCTGGCAAAAGATTTTCATCTTTTCGAGGGAAGAGACGAGCAGCAGATCAGTACCTTTGAGGAGCATCGGGGAGTGGCCGCGAGCCCGGCGGCCATTACCACCGCATTGCAGCCCGACACGTATGCAAATCAGCGTCTGAGCGAACGAGGAAGCCCGCTGTGCGTGATTCTGCTCGACTCGCTCAACACGGCGATGTCCGATCAGTCCTTTGCTCGCTTCCAGTTGCTGAAGCTTGCGCAGAGTCTGCCTGTCGGATCGCGGGTAGCGGTGTTCCGCCTCGGCTCGAAGCTGACGATGTTGCAGGGCTTCAACGAAGACACCGCCAAATTGATCGAAATGCTCAAGAGCAATAAAGCTGACCCGCAGATGGGTCCGTTCTACAACGATGCCGATATAAGCCAGGCCCTCAGCGCGCCCGACCTGACAGCCGGCATGGGCGGCAGCCGGGCCGCCGGCGCAATTCCCATAGCGGCTCAGAATGCGAATGAGGATCTGCTGAGGAACGACCTGGTTGTCTCGATGACACTCCGGGCTTTGGACAAGCTGGGACTTTATCTTGGAAGTCTGCCGGGCCGAAAGAATCTGGTCTGGCTGGCGGGATCATTTCCTATCGATATCCTTCCGAATCTCAATCCAAGCTTGGCGAACACGAATGGGATGAGCGCGCATTTTGCGGGAGCTGACACTCGGGGCTACATGGCGGCCATTCGCGATCTGGCTTTTTTGCTTCAGTCAGGCAACATCGTCGTCTACCCGGTCGATGTCCGCGGATTGATAGACAACGGAACATATACCGGGGCCAGGACAGGAAGCGGAAGTGCAGCAAATGAAGTTCAGGCTGTAACCCAGGGACTGGGCAATTTCGCACTGACGAATGGACAGATACAAGGTGCCATGGAGACTTTGGCGTCCATCACCGGCGGCCGTGCTTATTTCAATACGAACGATATAAGCGGCTCCATCGTGGAAGCATTCAATGATGGATCGAACTACTACAGCCTGTCCTATAAGCCTTCCAACGAAAACTGGGATGGCAAATTCCGAAGGATCGAAGTGCGGGTGGATGGAAGGGACCTGCGGCTGTATTACCGGGAGGGTTATTACGCGGAAATTGCCGACAAGCCGAAAAATCCCTTCCACGCTCCCGATCCGGCCACGGGCGCGGCAATGCTTCGAGGCACACCCGAGGTCCCAGATATCGGATTTCAACTGCACCTGAAACCGGATGGCGCGGTCCGGACGATTCCGCGTCCGGCGCCCGCGCTGCACAAACGTGGATGGGAGGATGAACAGCTGACCGGGCTGGCGCAACGCTACGAACTGGACCTCACGATACAGCCATCGGACATCCAATTTGCAACGGTGGATGGGGGAAAATACCAAAGCGATCTTGCCGTTTCCGCCATCGCGTATGACGCGCAGGGCAAGATGTTGAATTCCATCGCGGGCGTGTTCAATGCGCCGCTGTCTCCTGTGACTTATACGGCAATCATGCACGATGCGCTCCACCTTTACCTCAAGCCGGGCATGGACCTGCCCGTCGGAAAAGTGTATCTGCGGGTGGGAGTGCGCGACCTGAGCACCGGAAAAATAGGAGCTTTCGAAATCCCCGTCGACGTGGGTATCTCCAGTCGGCCCACGCCATAATAGTCGTGGGCGCTTCCTCTCATCGCTCTCCAAAGATTGGACTCGACGACGAGCTAACTGATCTCGAAAATATCCTCTGTCTTGGCCGATTGTGCCTGTGCCCGCTCTGCCACCTGGCGGGCAACGTCGTAAAACTGCGCGGCCTTGGGCGATTCCGGTCCCGCCAGGGCTACGGGCAGTCCCGTGTCCCCGCCCTGCCGGATATCGGGATCAAGTTCAATCGAGCCGAGGAACGGCACGCCGAACTGCTTCGCCGTCCGCTCAGCGCCACCCTTCGAGAAGATGTCAATCTCGTGGTGGCAGTGGGGGCAGGTGAAGTGGCTCATGTTCTCGACGATGCCTAACACTTCGACGTTCACCTGGTGGAACATCTCGAGCGCCTTGCGCGCGTCCTGCAAAGCCACATCGGAGGGCGTCGAGACAACCACGGCGCCGGTCAGTGGCACCGTCTGCACGAGTGAAATGACGACGTCGCCGGTGCCCGGCGGCAGATCGACGAGCAGAATGTCCAGTTCGCCCCATTCCACCTGCTGGAGGAACTGGCGGATGATCTGGTGGAGCATGGGTCCACGCATAACCAGTGGCTTATCTCCCGGCGAGATCAGTCCGACAGAAATTACCTTCACGCCGTGCACGAGGTTCGGCTGAATTTGATTGTTAGGCAGGACGCGCGGCTGCTGCGTGCTGCCGAACATCAGTGGCACGTTGGGACCGTAGACGTCCGCGTCGATGAGTCCAACGCGAAAGCCCAGTTTGGCCAGCGCGATCGCGAGATTGACGGCAAGCGTCGTCTTGCCGACGCCGCCCTTGCCCGATCCGACAGCAACAATATTGGCGACACCGGGCAAGGCTGTCGGGCCCTGTGGTGTCTGCGGGTGAGCGTGCGAATGAGCCATACTCTTAACTCCAGAAATCTAGTTTTTTGCCGCCTCGGTCAATTCAGCCCTGGCGGCACGCTTTCGCTCCAGTTCGCGCTGGCGGAGCTGGCGACGGCGTCCGGCATCGTCATAACGGCGCTTCTCATCTTCTGTCTCCGGCTTCAGTTCAGGGACCGGGACGCGGCGCCCCTGGGAATCTACGGCTACAAAAGTCAGATACGCCGAGCCGACGTGTCGATGGGTGCCGGCGATGGTGTTCTCCACCCATACTTTTACGCCAACTTCCATCGAGGTGTTGAAGGCGCGATTCACCCGCGACTTGAGGATCAGCAGATCGCCCACATGCACAGGCGCGATGAAGTCGATGTGTTCCATCGATGCCGTGACAACATGGGTTCGGCCATGACGGTAGGCGGCCATCGCACCAACCAGGTCGATGAAGTGCATGAGCCTGCCGCCGAGCAGGTTGCCGAGAGTGTTGGTGTCATTCGGCAGAACGAGCTCGGTCATCTCCGACTCCGACTCGGCGGCGCTGCGTACCAGGCGCGTAGGGCCGGCAAAATCCATGCATACTCTCTTTCCTCCCGCTGCCCAGGCGAAAATCGCCGGATTG
The DNA here is from genome assembly GCA_963781245.1 of uncultured Acidobacteriaceae bacterium. Taxonomy (GTDB): domain Bacteria; phylum Acidobacteriota; class Terriglobia; order Terriglobales; family Acidobacteriaceae; genus Silvibacterium. The sequence goes on along the minus strand of CAWAFB010000027.1, from coordinate 27,008 downwards.
CGGGCTATTTCCAGTGTGGGCAATCATGCGCTTTTACGCAAATGAGCGAGCTGGGTTTCGGCGTTCGCTATAGTCGGTGAGAGACCTCGAATGACTCTCAGCATGGCGATTCTTGAACAAATCAACACCAACAATGTCCCGGCGTTCAAGACAGTGCGATTGTCGGCTCTCCAAGATTCACCGACCGCCTTTGGAAGCACTTACGCCAGAGAAGCAACATTTCCGGACGCCGAGTGGCGGACGCGTGCAGCCAAGATGAACGGCGAAAAACGGATTGGCTACCTGGCAATGGACAACGCTGTCCCCTGTGGCATTGCCGCAGGATTTCTGGATGAACATGATCCGACCAGGGCGCATCTGGTTTCCATGTGGGTAGCGCCTGCATACCGCAGGACCGGCACTGGGAGTCTTCTGGTTGATGCAGTTCAGGCCTGGGCGCGCACCCGTGGAGTATACGAATTGCGGTTGATGGTGACGAGCTCGAATCAAGGTGCGATTGCATTTTATGAACGGCAGGGCTTTTCGCTGACTGGAACCACGGAACCGTATCCTAACGACCCTTCTCTGATCGAATACGAAATGTCGCTCGTGCTTCCCGAATAAATTTAACGGGTCGGACAATCTTTGTGGCGCCTGCGAGAATGTCTTCATGGACAAGATTGCGATGCTCAACGAAATTCTGGCCCAGGATCCGAACAATGCATTTGCACGCTATGGACTCGCCATGGAGTATGCGGGCCGCGGCGAGACAGATACCGCCGTGACAGAATTCGCGCAGCTTCTCGAACAGCATCCTGACTACACCGCTGGCTATTTCATGGCCGCACAGACTCTGGCCAAGGCGGACCGGACGGATGAGGCAAAGGTCCGGCTAACGCAGGGAATCGCATCCGCCCGGCGCACCGGCAACCAGCACGCTCTCAGCGAAATGGAGGCCATGCTCGATGAACTGGAACTGGCCGGCTGAAGAACGGCCGGTTTTGTTCTCATTGCGTTCAATCGACAGTTCAGAAATCCTTTGCTGGCTCATCAAAACAAGTCACCGGAGACAACAGTCTTTCCTAATCCGGACGCGCATAATTGCTCAGCAATGAAGATTCCCCTGTTTCCGCTGGATGTCGTGCTGTTTCCCGGCGCTTCCCTGCCGTTACATATCTTCGAAGAGCGGTACAAGGAAATGATCGGCATCTGCGTCGAAGAAGAGTCTGCCTTCGGCATTGTGCGCGCACAACAGGAGGGCCTCGCTGTGATTGGCTGCACAGCGCGCATCGTGCGCGTTCTGCAACGGTACAGCGACGCCCGGCTAGACATTCTCTGCCAGGGGGATACGCGGTTTGAGATAGAAATGCTGGAGAACTCCCGCGCGTTCCTGGAAGCCGAGGTGGATTTCTTCGAGGACGATGGCGCAGCGGCCTCGCGAGAATTGCGCGAAGAGTGCGCTGCCCTGCACTTCGAGACACTGGAGCTGGCCGGCATCGAAGTCGCGACCATGCATCTGAGCCTGGATGGACCGGTCTCGTTTGCGCTGGCGTCAGCGCTGCCGGCGGACCTCGGGTTCAAGCAGCAGCTGCTGAACATGCGTTCTGACGAGGAAAGAACGGAGCGTTTGCGCGATTTCTACCAGACCGTTCTACCCAAACTGCGTACAACGTCGCACGCCGTCAAAGGCTCCGGATACAACGGGCACATCATGTGAGCGAGTGCCTCCGAATCGCCCGAGGGTCCAGCTTCGTCTACTCTTATAGAAAGAGCGCGGCATTGCACCTGAGCGTTGCGCTTACCGCCGCACCCGGAGGAAGATCATGACCACTCGGCGCCCGCCGCAAAACCTCGGCGAACTTCGCTCCAGCAGGGATTTCTCCGAAGAGCGCATCGCGAGGCGTTCGGTGAAGGACGAGCTTCGTGAGAACCTGATCGAGCGGCTCAAGTCGCGCGAGACCATCTTCCCCGGCATTATCGGCTACGAGGACACGGTTGTTCCGCAGATCGTGAATGCCGTTCTGTCGAGGCAGAACTTCATCCTGCTCGGCCTGCGCGGGCAGGCGAAGAGCCGCATCCTGCGTGCGCTCACCGCGCTGCTCGATGAGCACACGCCCTACATCGCCGGCTGCGAAATCCGCGACAATCCGTACCATCCGCTCTGCAAGCGCTGCCATGAGCTGGTTGCTTCCAAGGAGGAGACGACCCCCATCGCCTGGCTGACGCGCGATCATCGCTACGTGGAGAAGCTGGCGACGCCCGATGTAACGATTGCCGATCTAATCGGCGATCTCGATCCGATCAAAGCGGCACGCGCAGGCGAAGACCTGTCGAGCGAGCTGACGATCCATTATGGCTTGCTGCCCCGCGCCAATCGCGGCATCTTCGCTATCAACGAACTGCCCGACCTGGCGGGAAAAATTCAGGTCGCGCTGTTCAACATCATGCAGGAGGGCGACGTGCAGATTAAGGGTTATCCAGTGCGGCTGGAGCTTGACGTGGCCCTGGTGTTTAGCGCGAATCCTGAGGATTACACGGCTCGCGGCAAGATCGTCACGCCGCTGAAGGATCGCATCGGTTCCGAGATTCGCACCCACTATGCGGAAAACATCGAAGAGGGACTGGCCATCACCGCACAGGAGGCGTGGACAGAACGGGAGTTCGCCGATCTGGAAATCCCCCACTACCTTCGCGAAATCGTGGAACAGGTAGCGTTCTCAGCGCGCGATGATAAGCGTGTGGACAAGCGCAGCGGCGTCAGCCAGCGGCTGCCGATTGCGACGCTGGAGCTGGTTGTCTCGAATGCGGAGCGGCGCACTCTGCTGCACGGTGAGACTCTGGTACTGCCTCGCGTGGGCGATCTCTATGCGGCGCTTCCCGGAATCACCGGCAAGCTGGAACTCGAATACGAGGGCGAGATGCGCGGCGCGGATACTGTCGTGAAGGAAGTCGTGCGCACAGCAATCGGTAAAGTCTTCGATAAGTACTTTGCCGACGTCAATACGCAGCAGATAGAACAGTGGTTCAACCTGGGCGGTACGACAAAGATTGAAGACGGACAGTCAGCGAAAGCTACCCTTGAAGAGCTGCGGCAGATTCAGGGACTATTCGAAAAGCTATCCCCGCTGGGCGTCAAAAGTTCTGATGCACCCGAGAAGCTGGTGGCTGCGGCTGAGTTTCTCCTCGAGGGCATGTGCTCCCACCGGCGGTTGAGCCGGAGCGAAGAGCGGGCATTCGTGGCTCAGAAGAAGGCTCAGCCTCCACGTCAGGAGCGCTCCAGCGCGGAACCGGAGTATGAAGAGTGGCAGCCGCGGCGTTCACGGCGAAGCGGCTTCAACTAGATTCGAGGCACCGATGAAGCGGGTTCGGTACACCAAATACACAGGCGACCTCGCCTCGGAGATGAGCATGGAGGATTTGCTCCAGGCGCTCTCCGACTACCTGCTCGATTCGGGCTTCCGGAACCCCTTCATGCAATTTCAGGAACTCGATCACACGCTCGACGACCTGCGCGAGGCCCTGCGGCAGGCTCTTGAATCGGGCGAGTTGTTCGATGAGAACATGCAGGAGGCCATTGACGCCATGGCCGAGGACGGACGGATCGATGAGCTGATTGACAAGCTCGTCGATCGTCTGGAGCGCGAGAATCTTATTTCGAGCGGGTACTCGCGCGATCCAAGAGAGATCTCCCAGGCCGGCGGACGAGCCGGAGAAGGAAAAGGACAGGTTCACTTCGAAGTTACAGACAAGAGCCTCGACTTTCTCGGCTACAAGACGCTGCGGGACCTGCTTGGGTCCCTGGGTAAATCTAATTACGGCCGTCATGATACGCGCCACTGGGCGACAGGCATAGAGACCAGCGGAGCATCACGGCTCTACGAATTCGGCGACACACTAAACCTGGATGCGACGGCTACGCTCGCCTCCGCCATCTCGCGCGAGGGGCTTTCATTACCTCTGAATATCGAATACCGCGATCTCCAGGTGCACCAATGCGAGTATCAGAGCTCCTGCGCGACAGTTGTGATGCTCGACTGCTCCCACTCCATGATCCTTTACGGAGAAGACCGCTTTACGCCGGCCAAAAAGGTCGCCATGGCGCTGTCGCATCTTATCCGCACGCAGTACCCGGGCGATTCGCTGTCGCTGGTGCTGTTTCATGATTCCGCCGAAGAGCTTCCAATCTCGCAACTGGCGCGCGTAAAGGTCGGGCCGTACTACACAAATACCCGCGAAGGGCTGCGGCTCGCGCAGCGGATCCTGAAAGCGCAGCGCAAGGATATGAAGCAGATCGTAATGATAACCGACGGGAAACCATCGGCACTTACGCTGGAGGACGGACGGATTTACAAAAACGCGTTCGGTCTCGATCCCCTGGTGGTGAGCGAGACGCTGGAAGAGGTAGCGAGATGCAAGCGCTCGAACGTGATGATCAATACGTTTATGCTTGCTTCGGATCCGGGCCTGGTGCAGTTCGTACACAAGGTTTCGGAAATGTGCCGCGGTAAGGCCTATTTCACGACACCGGAGACGCTGGGCGAGTATCTGCTGATGGACTACATGCAGCGGAAGATGCGTACCATTCACTGATTCAGCAAAGCTGAATACATGCCTGCGGGTGCGGATCGGATGGGCGGCCGATGATCGGGGCGGTAACCGGCGGCTCTGGCTGATCCAAGCGCTGCGGCAGATTGGAAATCAGTTCGAGCAGCAGGTGCAGCCTTTCACCCAACGGCGGCGTAATGCCGGGTTCGGCCAGCGCTAGTTGCGACTGCAGCAGCAAACCGGCGACGGCGTCACGCAGATCGCTTCGGATCGACGACGACGCGCCAGACAATGCCAGGTTCTTCTCGCGCTCGCGGCGCAGCAGCGCGGCGCGTACCTCGCGAACCACGCGCCCGCACCCGGAAATTGCGAAGTTGATCTCGAGAGGAATCGCCAGGCCCGCATGTTTGAGGAGGGAGTCCATGCCGTTCTCCGGTTGCTCGACCAGCGATTGGTCAACGACGATGAGGGCAAACTCGCGCCGCCGGAGCGCCGCCAGCCCTTCCCTACGGCTTCGGACGGTTTCAACGGCCAGGCCAAACTGTTTCGACAACACGGTGGCGCAATTTTCCGCACCGGCGATGGCGGTAATCATCAGCATGCTTTGAGGCATGGTCGGCTCCTATGTAACCTGCTTGTTACAAAAACTTCGAATTTCACCGGGCGAAATCAAAGCCCTTCGATCAAAGGCCTGCGACGGATTCGCCCAGGCCATACTCCTTGAGCTTGCGATAGAGCGTCGTCTTTCCTATGCCCAGCAGCTTCGCGGCTCTGAGCTTGTCTCCCTTGAGCTGCCGAAGCGTATCTAGGATCGCCTGCCGCTCCATCTCGGCCAACGGCGTCACCGCGTCCGGGCTTTCCCGGTGGGGCACGGGGGCTACCGGAGACGACACCGCGCGATGAGCGTGCATATGGAAATCCCGAAGCTGCGTCGGCAGATCACCTATATGCAGGACGTCGACTGACGAGAGCGCGGAGGCCCGCTCGATCGAGTTTTCGAGCTCGCGAACATTGCCCGGCCACGGGTAGTCCACCATTGTGCGTAAGACTTCGTCGCTCAGACTCAATGCCGCCCCGCCAGTCGCCTTCATCCGGTTGAGGAAGTGCGCCGCGAGCAGCGGAATATCCTCGCGCCGCTCGCGCAGGGGCGGTATACGGAGGCTGACTACGTTTAGCCGGTAGTAGAGATCCTTGCGGAAGCGGCCCTGCTCGACCATCGTTGCCAGATCGCGATTGGTGGCGGCGAGGATGCGAACCTTGATGGGGATCCGGTGCGTGGCACCTACCGGGCGGATTTCTTTCTCCTGCAGCGCGCGCAGCAGCTTGGCCTGCAAGTCCAGAGGCAACTCCCCAATCTCATCCAGAAAGACCGTCCCGCCTTCGGCGCAAGCCAGCAGTCCATCCTTCGAACGGTTCGCCCCGGTAAAAGCGCCCTTTACGTAGCCGAAGAGTTCGCTTTCGATGAGCGTGGGGACCAGTGAGCCGCAATCGACCGGCAGGAAGGGTTTGGCGGCATTCGGTCCATTGACGTGAATCGACCGCGCCACCAGTTCCTTCCCAGTTCCGCTCTCCCCCAGAATTAGCACCGGATGGCTGGTCTGCGCGACCTTGGAGAGAATGCGGTATAGCCTTTCCATCTCGCCGCTTCGGCCGATGATGTTCCCCAGCCCCTCCTCGGTGCGTAGCTTATCGCGGAGCTGACGGCTGGCGACGTCGGTCTTGCGGCCTTCGCCGGCTCGTTCGAGCACTGCCGCCAATTCCTCGAGCGTGAAGGGCTTGGTCAGATAATCGTCGGCGCCGGTACGCATCGCTTCGACAGCCGAGCTGACAGTGGCAAAGGCCGTCATCACGATCACTGCCATCTCCGGGTGCAGCATCTTGACCTCTTCCACCAGTTGGAGGCCGGGCCCTGCCGGGGACTTGAGATCGAGAAGGAGGATGTCGACGCTGTTGCCGTGCAGCAGGCTGCGGCGGTGGCCAGATTTTCGACGGCGTGTGGGGTGAATCCCCGGCGGGCGGCGATTTCGCAGCATGCCGATCGTACCGCGGCGTCTTCGTCGACGATCAGGATATGCAGCCGTCCCGGGCGCTCTGAGGGGTAGGCGTAAGTCGTCATAGGTCGTGTATGCGGGGCCGTTACGGGCATTCTATGCACCCTTTCATCGCGGAGTCAGCTACCAATCCGCTGCTGTCGACGATTTCGTACATGCCGGAAGTAATGGGCAGCTCCAGCTCAAAGCGCGCGCCACCACCGGGAGATGAGCAGGCCTGTGCAGTGCCTCCCGCCGCTTCAATCAAACTGCGAACGATCGTGAAACCGAGACCACGATGCGGAATCTCCGGCCAGTTCGACCCGGCAGCGCGTGTCGTGAAGCCGGCCTTGAAGACCTGCTCGCGAAGGTCTGGGGGAATTCCGGGCCCGCTATCCTCGACGGTAATCACCGCACTGTGCAGACCGGCGGCCGGACGATGCCCAGCTTCCAGAAAACTAAGACCGTCCCCGTACTGCGCAGTGATGCGCAGCTTTCCCGTTTCGGGCATGGACTCTGAGGCGTTGCGCACCAGGTTCAACATGACCCGCGTCAGGTCTTCCTTCGAAAGCCAGGTACGGCCTCCGCATGGCAGCGTCTCGATCTCGAGATCAATACTTGGTCCCGCGATCGCGGCAAGCAGAGGCTGCATGGCGCGAAGCTCGGCGCCGACGTCGTCGGCAGTATCTCCCGGCCAGGGCTCGGCAAGGGAGATCGGCTCGACTAGCTCCTGTTTCGAGAGGCTGGCGCTCGCGTCCGGAGATAAATTCCGGTGACGCTTTGGTGCGCTTCGCCGCGATCCAGCACGCCGCGGAGCAGCCAGTCTCTCCACCAGCCGCGAGGCGGTTTCGGTGACCGCCTGCAGCTCCTGAGCATAATGTCCGTGATCCGATGTGAGAACGCCAGGCTCGGCCAGCAGATCACAGTAAAGTCTCAGCGCCGAAAAAACGTTGCGCGCGTCGTGCGCAAGCTGATCAAAGCGTTCGGGTTTCAGAATGGGTACGGGTATTCCCGATGCCGTGGAGTTCCGCTCTGAGGTCACATCGTCAGAATGAGGAACAATCGTGCTGGTGCGTGTAGGAACCTTTGCCAGACCCTGCATTCGCCTCTCCTAGCTGGAGTTACCGGAAGACGGCCACGGCCTTGGAGTTTCGCGGACCGCCTTCCTGACGAGTCTTAATACACGCGTCGTGCCAAATCGGAATTTATTGATTAACTAGTTTTGAATAAACGACTTATCGGAGCATTGCTGCCAATTAGAGCTTCCCGGCTCGACCCCGACTGCGTTCCAAAACGGGATCAGATAGCGGGTCGTGGGCGCTATCTGATTGAAAGCACAAGGCAACGGTGGGAGGGTTCCATTTCGGAACCGGATCGGGGCCCGGCCCAATTCGGAACTGCCGGTCAGAACTCTCCGTCATCGTCCCAAACCCGTACAATGAGCATCGATGCAAGCTTCAACATTTTTTCGCGTTGCAGGACGCGGTCCCTCGCAACTACGTCCCGTCCGGCTTACGACCGGCTATGTCGCCACCGCCGAGGGATCGGTGCTTATCGAAGTAGGCAATACTCGCGTGCTGTGCAACGCCACGGTGGACCAGGGTGTCCCTGCGTGGCTGCGAAACAGCGGACGGGGCTGGGTAACGGCTGAATACGGCATGCTCCCCCGGGCTACGCTCACCCGCACGCCCCGCGAGTCTGAACGCGGCAAAGTCGGCGGCCGCACCCACGAAATCCAGCGACTCATCGGACGTTCGCTGCGCGCCGTTGTGGACATGCAGGCTCTAGGCGAGCGAACGGTCATTCTCGACTGCGACGTTCTCCAGGCTGACGGGGGCACGCGCACGGCGGCAATTACCGGGGCCTGTGCAGCGCTGGCTATTGCCATCAACCGCATGGTAGCTACGGGAGCTCTCAAGGCATCGCCGCTCAAACAGCTGGTTGCCGCAACCAGTGTCGGCATTGTGGAAGATACTGCGTTGCTCGACCTGGCCTATGAGGAAGACTCCCAAGCCGAGGTAGACATGAACGTCGTCATGACCGAAGACGGCGGCCTCGTGGAAGTGCAGGCCACGGCCGAGCGCACTCCGTTTGCTCGGAGCCGCATGCTCGAAATGATGGATCTCGCCGCAGCCGGCATCGAGCAGTTGCTGCAGGCCCAGCGGGAAGCGATAGCGGCCGCAAGGTAGCTACGCAGCCAATCAACCTCGGGTTAGAATGCAAGGGAACGCAGTTTCCGCAACAAACCCGGCAGTATGCCGTTTCAGGGCGTCGCCGGGCCCCATCAACCGGCGCCATTCATTGGCAAGGATCAGGAGAAGAAACGATGTCCATCATCAAGCTGACCCATGGAAAACTGGAAGGGTTAAAGGCCGTGTCCGACAAGCGCGGCGTGATTGCAGCCGCTGCCATGGACCAGCGCGGCTCGCTCAAGAAATCACTGGCCAAAGAGAAGGGTGTAGCCGAGCTTCCGGATTCGGCCCTCGTCGAATTCAAGGAACTGGTTGCCGATGTGCTCACCCAGCACGCGTCGGCCATTTTGCTTGATCCTGAGTACGGCCTACCGGCATCGAAGCGCCGTCATGGCAAGGGCCTGCTGCTTGCCTATGAAAAGACTGGCTACGATGCCGCCACGCCGGGCCGCCTGCCCGATCTGCTCGATCTTTGGTCGGTTCGGCGCCTGAAAGAAGCGGGCGCGGACTGCATCAAGATCCTGCTCTACTACACGCCTCTTGAAAAGACGCAGATCAACGACCTTAAGCACGCGTGGGTCGAGCGCATCGGCGACGAGTGCCGGGCGCACGATATCCCGTTCTTCCTCGAGACCGTCGGCTATGACGCGCAGGGCGGAGACGAAAAGAGCGTTGCCTACGCTAAGCGCAAGCCGGAGATCGTGACCGGGTCGATGGAGGAATTCGGCAAGGAACGCTATGGCGTCGACGTCCTGAAAGTGGAGGTTCCCATTCAGATGGAGTTTGTCTCCGGCACGAGGGCCTTCAAGGGCGAGGAAGCTTACACCCGCGCCCAGGCTCTGGAGCACTTCCGCATTGCGGCGTCTTCCACGCATAAGCCCTTCATCTATCTTTCTGCCGGTGTGAGCAACCCGGTCTTCATCGAGACGCTGGAACTCGCGGCAGAAAGCGGCACGAGCTTCAACGGTGTTCTCTGCGGTCGCGCTACCTGGAAGGACGGCATTGCCGTCTACGCGAAGCAAGGCGCTAAGGCCTTTGAGGACTGGCTCAACACGACTGGCGTCGAAAATATCGAAAACGTGAACAAGGCTCTCAAGGCCGCTCACTCGTGGTTCGACAAGGTTGACGTGGCGGAGCCTGCCGCAGTCTGACTACTCCTCACGCTCCTCCTGGGTAACCGGCGCCGCAGCTATCCTGCGGCGCCTTTTCTTTGGATGATTACCCGCGATTACGTTCGCGTCAGACGTCTGGTACGCATGGTGAGCGACAGGTGCCCTCTTTTCGGGATTCCGCCTCTCTGCGCGGGCCACTATCTTCGTTGTATGAAGACCTTCACGCTCACGTTGTACGCAAAGCGCAAGAGCGACGGCACCTACGACTACTCGCTCAATATCTGGGAGAACCGCGGCGGCCCGGCCACAGAAATGAATTTTGAGAGCGAGGCTTTGCTCCGGCAGCAACTGGACGCCGTTCTGCCCGACGGCAGGGATGCTCACCAGATCCTACCCCAGGCGCAACGTGACGGCGACTACTGGTTTCCTTTTACTATGCCGATGTCTGATGCACAGGCCGCAAATCTCGGCTGGATGGGTGAAGCGGTGCCCGAACGCAGTCTCGTACACTGACTTCCGACTACCCTGAAGGTGTTATGGCCAGCCGTTGCATCCGTTGAGTAGTTTTGTCACTGAATTTCCACGAAGAACAGGTTAGTCGATGTCAAAGAAGTTGAATCTTATCGCAGGAACTTTGTTCACCTTCGCACTCTTCGTCGTTTTTCACGCCCTGCTGGCGGTGACGACAATTTGCTGGTTTGTCTTCCTTATTCCCGGAATGCTGTTTCGATGGTCGATGGAAGACCATAAAGCAGTTCCCGTTCGCAGCGCGCGCCTCGAGCGGCACTGAGAGCTGCGGCCCACTCTTGTGGGTGACCAGTCCCCTCGATGGCCTGCGCCATACACTCGCTGGATCTCGCATCACTCGCCGCAATCACACTCGTGTCAGCGAGTTGCCGGCTGATTATCTCGACCGGGACAAATTCTTGTGAGTATCCAGCAGGCACGTTACAAAGAGATCCCGTCAAACCACAGGAAACTGAGTTCCGCGCAAAATTGAAGACATCAATCATGACCTGGTTCGCTCGGAGTTTACTTCCCATCAGGAAACAGGCATACGGCCTGCATGTGTTGTTCCTTATGAGCTGTACGTAATGAGCTGTACGTAGATGGCGTACTGAGTGCCGACGGCACAAAGTTCGAGTTAAGCATGACTGCCGGAAACCAAGTGCATGGGCAAAATGCGGCGGGAGCTCCCTTCAATGTCTACCTCCAGAATCTGAAGGATGAAATGCCACGAACCCGGGAATGCAGGCCGCGACCTTGTGGTGAAACCTGGCGATACACTCCGCGAGGAATTTCCTCTCACGCTCTTCGCCAACTCCAGATATTCCATCGATGTGCAGGCACCGAATGGCTTCTATCGTTCATTGGCAGTTCCTCTTCAAATCATTTGCAGGTGCGTGCAGCATATGAGCCAATGGGATCGGCCTTATCTGGCAACCTGAAGATATATTTGCGTAATACTGGCGGTCAGACGCTCAAGGCTACGATTCACGACAACTTTTATAAGACGGGCACTGTGACTAGGACGATTTCTCCCGGACACGAGACATCTATCGTGCGCCACTTGAAACAGAGTCACGGCTGGTATGACTTCACGGTGAAATCCGCGGATTCAGAACCTGAAGCCCGTTTTGCCGGGCGCGTGGAAACGGGCAAAACCAGCTTCACCGATCCTTTCATGGGAGGCGTTTTTTAGCCTGAGCAGCTGCCGGCGTCGGCTTCGCTGCAATTTATCGCTCCGGTGCCCGAGAGAGCGAGCGGGTTGAGCAGGTGAGCCCGCAGAGCGTGCGCATCTCCAAGCCCAAAGGGATTCTGGTGGACTGTAGAGCAGTAGGCGTTTCCGTGTCTGAAATCGCATGGACTTGAGATCCCAACAGCGATGAAGCCGCGACACTCGAGGAAGAGTGGCCACCTCGCGGACGTAGAATTTCTCCGGGGGGGCTCATCCCTCCGGAGGTCACACTTGTCAGACGCCGAAGACCACCTCACCCGTCGCACCTTCCTCGCCCGAGCCGGAGCGGTCGCGGCCACATCTCTTGCCGCATCCGCTGCGCCTTCCTGGGCCGCCCCCGATGCATCTGCGTCCTCGCTGGGTGACTGGATCGAAGACGACTACGGCCTTCCTGCCTACCATTACACCGGTCCGATGCGCTTTCCCAATAGCCCGCAGCGCGACAGCGCTCCCATGATCCCCGACGACCCTTTCTTCCTCACCGGCAATTACCGACTCACCCTCTTCACACACGCCAGTGGGCTCTACCAGATCCTCACCGGTGAGCGCGCCTGGGGCCGCATGAACCAGGGCGACGACCGCTGGGGCGGAGCCAATTTCGCCACCGTCGAAATCTCCGGCCAGCGTCACGATCTCATCGGACTGGATGCACCGGCCGCCATTGCAGCCATCAGGCGCTTCGGCATCGGCTTCGCGCGCTACGACTATGCCCTCGCTCCATCGCTCTCGGTCACCCGCCTGCTCTCCGTTGCACCATCCACAACAATCGGCGAAGGCACATCTGCATTCCTTACGCAGATCACACTGCGCAACAGCGGCTCTGTTCCGCTTCAGCTCCAGTACTCCGAGTTAACCCGCGCAAAATACCAGCAGCTCTTTGCCGCATGGGACGATTCTCAACAGGGCGCCACTTGGCCCATCCAGGCCGCCGGATCTCCGGTCAACGGAACCGTCACGGCATCCTTCACCGCGCGTGGCAAACGCAGGCTCACCTTCCCGCCCCCCGGCGAAATGTCACGCTACGAGCAGTTCCCGCCCGCGATCTTCGTCAAAGCCATCAGTAGCGGCCTGACTGCCGTCTCTCACACAGACTCCGCCGATCAACGCAACATCGGCGTCACCGCCGCGCTCACTCTTCACCCCGGAGAAGCCCGTACGCTTGCCTTCGTCACCGGATACACCCGCGACGTCGCCTCTATCGACTCGCTCTGCGCCTCGCTCGCCGTGCCCGCATCCACAAAGCCGCTTGGTTCCGCCTTCGGCAACGCATGGCTTCACGTCCTGCCCAGATTCTCCGGAGAATCCGACCCCGTCCTCCGCCGCGAAATGCTCTGGAACGCCGCTGCGCTCGAGTCCATGACCACCTGGCGCGAGTACTACGATGAGACGGTGGTCCCGCAGGGCACCATGTACGACTACATCTGGGGAAACATGGCCTCCAGTCGTGACCTCGCCCAGCAGGCGCTGCCCTTCTGCCACACCAACCCCGCCGTCGCCCGCTCCACCCTGCGATTCATCATGAAACGCATCCTCCCCGATGGTACCGTCCAGCTCAACGACGAGGGCTTTGGGTGGTGCCCCAGCGGAGCGCAGCAAACCAGCGACCAGCAGCTTTACTTCTTTCTGCTCCTTGCCGAATACTTCCGCGTCACACACGATGTACGCATTCTCACCGAAACCATCGGCTACTATCCGCTTGAAAACTCCGGTCACGACACTGGCCTCGCCCACGTCCGGAAGGCGTTTCTCTTCCTGCGCGACCGCGTCGGTACCGCTTCGCATGGCATCATCTGCCGCTGGAACTCAGACTGGAACGACATGTTCGGCTGGTGGCCCAGCACCATCCCTTACAACATCGAGTTCACCGTGGGCGAAAGCCACATGAATTCGGCCATGGCCCTTGTCATCCTTGGCGACCTCGCCTCCGCCATTGACGCGCTCCAGTTGCCCGAAGCTGCCGAGCTCACCGCCGCTATGCGCGAGTACCGCTCCGAGTTGCACGCCGCCTGGAGTAGCGATCTCGACGACCGCACCTTCCCGCGCCGTGCATGGATGGATGCAAAGACCCCTCTGGGCGAGGATGATATGTGGCTTGAGCCGCAGGGCTACACCCTGCTTATTCCCGACTTCAGCATCGAACGCAAGCGCCGCCTCTTCACTCAGCTCCAGAATCGCCTTCTCACGGGAGAAGCGCTTGGCGCGCGCCAGGTCGAAAAACCTACGACGCGCTCCGGAACTCCCCAGGGCTCCCGCGAAAATGGAGGTTTCTGGTACGCCCTTAACGGCCCGGTGATCCTCGGCGTTGCCACCTTCGACCACGCCGCCGCGCATGACCTGCTCCGCCGCATATCCTTCAGCAGCTACGCCGCGCACTTCCCCGATTATTGGACCGGCCGCTGGTCCGCGTCCGACAGCCTCGACTCCTCGCTGCTGCCCACCAACGGACTCTCCATCGCCATCCCCTGGTGCGCCCACGCCCACGCTTGGCCGCTCTACTGCTATCTCCGCCTTACTGAGGTCAGCACGAGCAACTCGGCTGAACGGTTGAGTACATCATGAGCTGGCCGGAAGACTTCAAGAAAAGGACCATGTCGCCTGCCGTGGGTGGACAACAGCTCTGGGTTCCGGAAATGTCACCCCTTACTAGAAATTGGAATCAACGAATGGGAAAGTGGAAGCAGCGATTTGCGCGACCCACCAATGTCGAGCGCCACGCACGCGGATCCTGGTGGTGAGGTGTTTACGCGGCGACCTCATCCGGCGCTTTATCCGCCGCTGCACACATTAAGCGCAGGTTTGTACTGTAAAGTCGCAAGTGCACCCGGTCCCTGGAAACGTGCTTTAGCGATTTGTATTTCACATCGCGTGAGCTATCCAACAAACGCCATCGGCATAAACACCATGTCGATTCAGTCTTCGCGCAACGCTGTCATCGGTTCCACTGCCACCGCATGCCGGGCGGGAAAATAGCAGGCGGCCAGGGCAGCCACCGCCAGGACCGCCATAACAGCGGCGTAAGTCGCGGGGTCGCGGACGCTGACGACGACAATGCTGCTGACAGCTCGTGAAACCAGGAAGGCTACGAGCAGGCCTGCCCCCAGGCCGATTGCAATGATCACAATCGATTGGCGGTAGATCATGCGAAACACAGAACCCCGGCTGGCTCCAAGCGCCATGCGCAGGCCAATCTCATGTACGCGGCGGCCTACCGCATACGAGACCACCCCGTAGAGCCCAATCACTGCCAGCGTCAGTCCAAGCCCGCCCATGATGGCTGCGAGTGATGCGCCGATCTGGAAGAGCAGGAGCCCATTCATCGTATAGAGACCCTGTCGCATAGTCTGCACCTGAAAGATGGGAAGTTGTGGAGCCAGGGCGTGTACGGTTTTCTCGACCATGGGCATAAGAGAAAGGAGATCCCGGTTCGATCGCAGCTGGAACACCATGAGGCTGTTTCCCTTGAAATGCTGGGCATAGGGAATGTAAAAGTACGGTCGCGACTTGCCGCCGCCGAAGATCTGAAATTCCGCGTCGCCGGCAATCCCCACTACCTCCATCTTGCGGTCTTTCTCGCTTGCCATGCGAAAGGTGTGGCCAATCGGATCCTGGCTGGGCCAGAATTTTTTGGCGGCGCTTTCGCTTACGATTGCTACATCGCGCCCACGATCGTTATCAGCTTCGGCAAAGGAGCGGCCGCGATGAAGATCGATGCCCATCACGCTGAAGTATTCAGGCGAAACAACGTTGTAGCCGGCGTTTAAATCGTCCGGATGGGCGGGGACGGCGCCGCCATCGATGATCATCCGATCGCCACCGTTGCCGAAATATCCGAGTGGGAGGGAGCCGGCGTGGCTTACATAGCTGACTCCTGCAATCTGACGCAGACGGGCCGTGAGATTGCTAGAGAGATCGCGGGTTTCGTCATCGCTCATCCCGATCTCATTGGAGTCGATGACGAAATTCATCACGTGGTCCGGCCTGAAGCCAAAATCCATGTTCTGCATGGCCGAGAGGCTGCGCACGAAGAGGGCAGCGACAACCAGTAATACGAGCGAACCTGCAATCTGCAGAGCGACCAGGCCATCGCGCACCCAATGACGGCCGCCGGCCACGCCGCGGCTGCCCTCGTGCAGGACAGCGTTCACATTCGCCCTGACAATATGCAGAGCTGGCGCGATGCCCACGACAACTCCTCCCAGCAAAGCGACGGCGAAGGAATAAGAGAAGATGCGCCAGTCGAATTCGAACAGAAATTTGACTGGAAGATCCGCGTGCAGGTCGAGGTGGCTGAGAGCGCTGCTGGCAAACATGCCTAACGCGACGCCCATCGCGCCGCCGATCAGCGCGAGCATCACGCTTTCAGTAATCATCTGGCGGATGAGCCGGGAGCGCTGAGCTCCGAGCGCAGTGCGGATCGCCATTTCGCGCTCGCGGGCCGTCGCGCGCACCAGAACCAGATTCGCGACATTGACGCACGCCAGCAAAAGAACCATCACCGCAAGGGAGAGAAAAAGCCCGGCAATGATGAACATCGTGTTGGGATCGCCGGGATTGATGCGGAGCTGCGGCTCGGGAAAGGCCTCGATCTTAAGATTCTTTTCGACATCCGGGTGCAGGCGCATGAGGTTCTGGGCGACAATACCCAGCGATGCATTCGCCTGCTTCAGGCTTACTCCGGAACGCAGGCGTCCGTTGACGATGAGTATCCGGTTCTGCCAATTGTTCAAGGTATCGGCCGACGTGCCGGTGAGAGGTAGCTCCGACAATGGCAGGTACGCGGCCATGGTCAAATAGCTCTGCATGCCGGCAAAGCCCTTCGGTGCTACTCCGACAATGGTTACCGGATGTCCGTCCAGTGTAACCGTGCGGCCTGCCACACTCGGATCGCTGCCGAATTTCTGCTTCCAGTAGTCATAGCCCAGAACAACCACGGGGTCCTGGCCCAACGTCTCTCCTTCGCTGCGGAGAAAGAGCCGCCCGGCAGCGGGCTTGAGTCCAAGCCCTTCGAAGAAATTTCCGCTGACGTATGTGGTCATGATCCGGTCCGGATATTGCCCTTTTACCGCCAGGCCGTCGAGGCTGATGGTGTAGGCAAAGATGTCGCTGAAGGACTGCACACTCTGGCCGCGAACCTCTTTGTATTCGTTCCAGGACAGAGCTTGCTGCAAAGGGCCATTATTTTCGCGGGGGACGATGGTCGCGATCTGCTGTGGATCCGGCACAGGCAGCGGCTTGAGCAGAAGTGAATTGACCAGACTGAAAATGGCCGTGTTCGCTCCGATTCCGAGGGCGAGCGTCAACACCGCGGTGATGGCAAAGCTCGGAGCTTTTCGAAGCTGACGAAAGGCAAAACGAATATCCTGAAGCAAGGTCCCCTCCATGCGCCGGATTTATCGCGCTTAAGACAGCATGTTTCCTTCCGAATGTACCCCCGCCTAAACACCTCATTCGAAAGAACTCCATCGCGCAGAAATGATCACATCTAGAACCTCATGTCCGGATATGAGGATATTTGTCCAAAACCGAACAGCTCTAACAACGCTCATGAGGTTGTTTCTGCAGCGGTCTGCATATTCCGCTCCATGAATCCATTCCCCGTGCGCACCTATGGTTCCAACGACTGCATGTAGGCGTCTGTTGTCGTTACCATCTTGGAGTGCCGTATCATGCCCTGAATGTCCTTGACGTGAAATGAGGAAGAGACTTCTCAAAAGCTGGATGGTTTTGGCAATTGCCTTTGCCGTCTATGGCGTGGTGCGATTTCACGCCGGGGACAGGGAAGTGGACGCGTCAGCGTCGTCGGCTGACAGCGCCACAACCAGGCTGCAATCGAAGGATTGGCCGGTATATGGGGGCCAACTCGCCAATGATCACTATTCTTCCCTCACACAAATCAACCGTGGCAATGTAAGCAAGCTCAAAGTTGCATGGACCTTCGATACCGCAGAACAGGGCGGTATGCAAACCAGCCCGCTGGTTCTCGGTGGCATTCTTTATGCCCTTACTCCAACGCAGAGGGTGATCGCGCTTGACGCCGCGACCGGCAAACTTCTCTGGACCTTCGATTCTGGTATCAAAGGCACGCAACCGGACCGTGGATTGAGCTGGTGGACGGACGGTTCCGAAAGCCGCCTCTTTGCCGGCGTGATGAACTTTCTGTACGCCCTCGACCCTGCGACGGGGAAGCCGATTGCCACGTTCGGTGAGAGCGGGCGGATCGATCTGCGTAAAGAGCTTCGTGGAGACTACCGCGATCAGTCGATAGCGCTGACCACGCCCGGCGTCGTCTACAAGGATCTGATTATTGTGGGCGGCCGTAATCCCGAGACGCATCCGGCCCCGCCGGGAGATGTGCGCGCCTTCGATGTTCGGACAGGTGTGCTGCGCTGGAGTTTTCACACCATCCCCCACCCGGGCGAGTTTGGTTACGACACCTGGCCGAAAGATGCGTGGCTCAAATCCGGCGCGGCCAATAATTGGACGGGAATGACGATTGATGAGAAGCGCGGGATCGTCTATGTTCCTACCGGTTCGGCAGTGTCTGATTTCTATGGTGCCGACCGCATCGGCAACGATCTTTTCGCCGATACTCTCCTTGCCCTGGACGCCGACACCGGCAGACGTATCTGGCATTTCCAGGGCGTGCATCACGATATGTGGGACCGCGACTTTCCCTCTCCGCCTTCGCTGCTCACGGTCGTGCATCACGGTAGGCATATTGACGCAGTGGCGCAGACCACGAAGCAGGGATACATCTACCTCTTCGATCGCACCAACGGCGAGCCGCTGTTTCCGATCGTTGAGCAGCCCTATCCTGCCAGCAACGTGCCCGGCGAAACAACGTCGCCCACCCAGCCCAAGCCGCAGATGCCCGAGCCATTTGCGCGCCAGATCCTGACCGAAAACATGCTGACGAATCGCACGCCGGAAGCACATCAATTTGCGCTCGAGAGATTCCGAACCTATCGCAGCGATGGACAATTTGTTCCTCTTAGCGTGGATAAGCAGACCATCGTCTTTCCCGGCTTCGATGGAGGCGCGGAGTGGGGAGGTTCGGCGGTTGATATCAAGACAGGCGTACTTTACGTCAACGCAAACGAGATGGCGTGGACAGGCGGACTGACCGAGAACAAGCCCGGTAGCAGCCCCGGGGAGACGACTTATCAGAATCTCTGCGCGAGCTGTCACGGCGACCATCGTGAGGGCTCTCCGCCGGCATTTCCTTCACTCGTTGGCGTTGGTGAGCGGCTTACCGATGAGAATCTAGCCGGCGTGATTCGTTCCGGCAAAGGAAGAATGCCGTCTTTTCCAATGCTCGACGATAAGGCGATGTCGGCGCTTGTGCAGTATCTGAAAACGAGTGCACCCGCTCCAAATCAAGGACCAGAAGCAGCGGGCGGCTCTTCTGCCGGCAAGCGGGAGATGACTGCAGCTACTGAACCCAGCCCGGACGCGGCTGATCCACTCGGTGCGAAGAGCTACGCGAATCATTGCGCGATCTGTCACAGCGATGAGCAGGAAGGCATTACGCCCGCGTTTCCCGCTCTGAAAGGAGTGGGCAAGCGAATGCCGCGCGAGCAGATTCTGGAATTGATTCTTCAGGGCAAAGGGCGCATGCCGGGTTTTCCCAAGCTCGAAGGCGAAGAGCTCACGGCGCTGATGCGCTACCTGGGAGTTACAGACAGCGATGTCAATTTGACCCCAGTAAAGAACGGCAATCCACTCCGGTATCGCTTTACCGGCTATCGCAAGTTTCTCGATCCCGACGGTTATCCAGCCATCAGTCCTCCTTGGGGTACGTTGAGTGCGATCGATCTGAACACCGGCAAGTACCTATGGAAGATTCCCTTCGGCGAATATCCGGACTTGGCCGCCTCAGGAATGCGGAACACCGGTTCTGAAAACTACGGCGGCCCGATCGTCACAGCAGGCGGCATCGTCTTCATCGGAGCCACAGACTTTGACCGGAAGTTCCATGCCTACGACAGCCGCACTGGCAAGCTGCTCTGGGAGGCTCTGTTACCCTTTGCAGGCGTGGCTACTCCCGTGACCTACATGGTCAATGGGAAGCAATATGTTGTGATTGCTGCTGGTGGCGGGCGCGATCCTAAATGGCCTTCGGGCGGCAAGTACATCGCTTTTGCACTGCCGTAAAGATTGCTGGAACTGGAAGAACTTCACACGATGACTCTGCAAATGAAATCGCGTCTTGCCCTGATGATGTTTTTGGAATATTTCATCTGGAGCGCCTGGTACGTCACGCTGGGAACATGGCTGGGAGAGACGCTGCGTTTTTCGGGCGCGGAGATTGGCCTGGTTGCCGGCACCACCGCAGTGGGCGCGATCGTGTCGCCCTTTCTTGCCGGATGGATCGCCGACCGCTTCTTCCCCACACAAAAGGTGCTTGCCGCTCTTCACTTTCTGGGCGCCCTGCTCCTCTGGCTTGCATCCACGCGCGCGTCGTTCAGCCCGTTGTATTGGATGGTTCTTCTTTACTCATGCTGCTACATGCCCACTCTGTCCCTGACCAATTCGTTGGCGTTTCGGCAGATGCGCGATCCGAAACAAGAGTTCGGGCCGATTCGCGTGCTGGGAACCGGTGGCTGGATCATAGCCGGCCTGTTAGTCGGAGGCCTTCGTCTCGAGGCGTCGCACCTTGCCATGCAGGTTGCGGCGGGGTCCTCGTTCGTGATGGCGATCTATTGCCTGACGCTGCCCGACACGCCTCCGCTCGCTGCATCGAAGAGCTTTCGCTTCGCCGACCTCTTTCCGGTCGAAGCTTTCGATTTGTTTCGCGATCGCTCATTCCTGATCTTCGCCGCGGCATCGTTCCTCATCTGTGTGCCGCTTCAGTTCTACTATGCGTTCACCAATCTGTTTCTCAACGAGATCGGGATTCATAACGCCGCCGGAAAGATGACCGGCGGCCAGATGTCGGAACTGTTCTGCATGCTGCTGATTCCCTGGTTCTTTCGACGTCTGGGTGTGAAGTACATGCTGATTGCCGGGATGTCGGCATGGACGATCCGGTACGTTCTGTTCGCCTGGGGCAACGGCGGGGGAAATATGTGGATGCTCTGGACTGGAATTGTCCTGCACGGCATCTGTTATGACTTCTTCTTCGTTACCGGACAGATCTACGTTGACCGCAAGGCTCCGACCGCGCTGCGCGCCGCTGCACAGGGGATGATCACCCTGATCACCTACGGCGCGGGCATGCTCCTGGGCTCGTGGCTGTCAGGAGCAGTGGTCGATCACTATGCGACCGTCGGAGCAAATAATGTCGTTGCGCATGAGTGGCGCTCCATCTGGCTGGTCTCTGCGGCATGCTCCGGCATTGTCCTGCTGCTTTTCTTCTTCACATTCTCGGAGCGCGAGCCATCGTCTGATGCCATCGTAAGCGAGGCCGTCGCGGTCGCGGTCGAGCCCGTCGGAAGCTAGAGAACCGGACGGATCGCATTCGGCACCCAACGTGCTGCTCCACGTTTCGGGAACGGGCCTAGCGCTCCGACAGCATGGTTCTCGGTTTGCGGTGTCTCGGTTATAGCCCAGCTTAGGCCGAGCGATTTACGATCGTAAAGATCGCGCGCGACGCGTAACCTTCAATCGCGAGAACTGTTCTAACAGCCGCCTGCGCTTACGAAACCTTTGAAGGGCCTGTAGCTCAATGGTCGAGCAATCGCCTCGAATACATGGGGTCACCGTGGCACATCTCTAACGTCCGGGCGAGATACAGTTATCAAGCACACCTGGCCCGAAGTCCCCACTGACATTTGAAATACTGGCTCCGGGACGTGCAGTACCTACATCTGTCGCTATTTTGGCCTTCCCACCCAGGAGTATTGCCATGCAACCTGGAGGTTGTGATAATTGCCGCCATACCGGATATAGGTGCCATCGCTGTAGCTGAATTTCAAAGCCTGGTGCCCAGTAAATGGGATCGCCACCGTGCCGCCGATGCGCGAGTTTGACTCCTGGGTCAGGGAGTTTTCGACGCCGTTCAAACTTGTTTTGCCACCGAACCAGTAATTGCCATCAAGGGAAGCCCAGAGCCGCGGTTTGAAGTTATAACTCAAGTGCCCTTCAAACGAACCGACTGGATTTTGCGATTGGGACCGGGTGCCAGGATAGTAGATGTTGCGCGACCAGAACTCGGGATTTGTGGTAAAGAACCACACTCCCGCATACCCATCGAGAATCCATTTGCCGCTCCAGCGTTGAGAATAGCCAAATTCCGGTTTGAAGGCCCAGCGGTTGGCTCCCCAGTTGATTAGCTTTGTCGGATCGTACTGCCCGGTCGGGGCTATCACCTTGAGACTGGCGCCCAACAGGACTTTCTGTCTCCATTTGGCGAACTGCTGAGCCGACAACGCTGGACCGCCCTTAAGGTTCACGGAGATGCGATAGATCGAATCCAGCAGGCCGGAGCGATAGAGGTGAACTCCCGCGCCGGTTACCGTTCCCTGGAAGTTTCCTACTCCGTAAGGCAACGAGGCGACGACGTTGGCCGAGCGGCCAAAGAAATCGAACGAGTAGTAATAGCTGGCGATGGGTACGCTATAAGTTCCTGTGGCCCCAGTGGCCGGGACTACACCGTTGAAATTAATGCTGCCGTCGTAGAAGGACCATGTCAGCGTCATTACATTGGCATGAACCGGCGTGATCAGGTATGCGCGCGGCGAAAGATCCTGAGCGTTAAGAATCCGAAGCGAAGCGGATGCGAACGCCATCAACCACGCGAGTTTCCAGGCCAACCGCATCTCAACGTGTCCGGGAGACGGCCTGCTTTTTACTCCGTCTGGAATACGCATGCCTCCGTGGCCTAAGCGCAGCAATTGTTTGATTCATCCGGACGGAGACCTTCTCCCGTAGTCTTGCTTCCACCCTTTAGTGTCTCCTCCGAGCAATTCCAGCCTCGGACATCATAAACACTGATCAGCCTCTAACGCTCATTTGAACTTGTAGGTTGCACCGAAAATGACACCCTGAATCGTTCCATTGAAGAGATTTCCGTCGTTGCCGTAGTGGACGGTTACATATCTCCAGCTTCCTTGTAACCATAGTTTCGGCTTCACTTGGTAGCTCAGGACGCCAGCTACCTCGTAATCCAAGGTTGCGCCACCCTCCCCGGCGTTGCCGAGCACGTCGACCGATGCCTTTTCACCAAGAGGTACGTTGAATCTGGCGCCCAGGACAAAATCTGTCCAGGTTGTCGGCTTGTAAAGGTTTCTGCCATTAATGGTCGGTACCAGATCGAACGTCGTTCCCTGATGCCAGATGCGGGGTCCCCCCGTGCCGTAAATTTTGATCTTCGGATTATTCACCATCAAGTAGTTGACTTTGGCGCTGGAGATAATGAAGTTGAGTGTGGCCCGCACAGAATAATCAGGCGCAAACGGAATTGCTTTGCTGTCTTGGAGCCTGACCCAGACAAGTCCATGGGTACGGAGAAACGGTTGTAAGTGGGGGTGAACGCGCCCAGGAATCCGCCCTTGAAATTCGAGAAGATCTCGCCCGCGCTCACGTGGACGCTGGCGTCAAAGCCGCGAATTCCAGCCGTGCCATGGATTCCCGGGAACCAAATATACCCAGTGCCGTAGTAGTGCCATTGGTTATCGGTCAGATCGGCGTCGGAGCTTGTACCGGAGGATGTCTGCCCAGCAGTTGCTTTCTGCGGCGCGGGAGTGCTCTCTGTCTGGTCAGGCGAGACGAGATCGGCTGTTTGTTGAGCAATCGCAGGCGCGCATAACACCAGGGCCAGCGAACCTGCGAACGTCAAAAGACAATTCCTGCGGTACGAACTCATTGCGTCTCCTTGCCCTCGGAACTTATTTGTTCTAGGTACCAGCGATACCCTTGTTCTGCAGCACCCTGACCACAACCCGCCGGTTTTCAGCTTGCCCCTCCGAAGTGGTGTCAGGAGCTACTTGTCTGCTGGTGCCCATCGCGCCAGGAGCCAATATGTTGGTCAGCGGAACCTGGCCTTCCTGCTCCAGAAACTCGGTGACGTTGGCCGCCCGCTCCTGGCTCAACTTCTGGTTCAGGGCCGCGGAACCCACGGCGGATGCGTAGCCCTTTACCTGAATCACATAGCCGGTGACGGTCAGGGCCTTCTCGCATAGCTTCAGCAATGGAGCAGTGTACTGCGGGTCGACTGTCACCTTGCCGTTGCCGAAGTAAACCGTGACCTCATCCCAGATGTTGTATTCACCCAGTTCGCCGAAGCGCTTGTTGACTGCGGCAACAGCGGCCTTGTTGGCCGCGATCTTGGCCTCATCAGCCGCCTGCTGTTGTTGCTCCGCCGTCAGCTGCGCCTGTTGTTGCTGCAGCTTCGCCTGTTGTTGGGCCAGCTCCTGTTGCTGTTGCTGCGTCTGCTGCTCCACCGGAGCGACGCCAGCCTGAATGTCGGTAGCCGATTGCAGGTTCTTGCCATTGAACTTGATGGTGTTCGCTACCAACTGGTTCTGGGCGTTGTAACTCCCTTGCACCTGGACCTGAAGCCCAGGCACCAGAACGGTCACGCTCATCTGCTTCTTTCGAGCATGGAACAGGCCCGATACATCTTCCGCCTCGGTGTCGGGGGTGAGAAGGACGACCACGTTTCCCATGTCCTGAGTCTGGACAGTCATGGTGGCGCCATTGCGCCCGTTGATCACTCCCTGGATCTGGTTGCTTTGGGCGACGGCAGTGCCGCAAAGCAGCAGGAGAGCTGCCAATGGCGCTGTCGCTAATAATGTGATTCTTCGATTCTGTGTTTCCTTCATGATCATGCTCCTTATGCTGGTGCTGCCAGCGGGCTCGTTTACCTACTTACTATTGCTCAAAGGCGAAGATGCGTTTCCAGTCGTTCTTCATACTGATCACGGTCCAGCCGTTTTTCTTGGCCTCGTCATACAAGGCCTGCGTGAAGGTACCGACCTTGGAATCAGGCAATCCCTCGGCTGGGCCGTACGCGTATTCCCGCGTAGCGTCGTCGTGCAGCAGGAGCATCGCGAGCCGCTCCCCACTGCCGGCTCTCGTGTATTCGAGCATCTGGCGATCTCCGGTCGAATTGCCAAAAGCGGCAAAAGGCACGCGCCCGATCATCAGGTGGATGCCCTGCGGTTTGCCGGCGTCGTTGTCGTTCAGCAGCAGCTTCGGATCCTTTGTAAGAAACGGCTTCCCGCTCTTGTCGTAGCCGAAGGTTGTACCGCCGGCAGTCCCAACCACCTGCTCAGACGGAATACCGTAGACCTGCTCGGAGTACATGCGCACGAAATCCTGTCCGCCGCCTGTGACGATGTACGTCTTGTATCCGCTGTCGCGCATGTGTTTTAGCACTTCGAGCATCGGCTGGTAGGTCAGTTCGGTGTAGAGCTTTTTCCAGCGTGGATCGCGGGTCGATCCGAGCCATTGCTTTGCCTGAGCCTCGAAAGTGTCGACGCTCATGCCAGTCAATGTCACGACCAGAATATTCATGAGCTGATCCATCGGCAGTTTCGCGATGGCCTGACGATCGCCGGTCATCACCGTCTTGAATGGCTCAACGTTGGCCAGCTCCGGTTTCGCTTTCACAACAGCAGGTACCCGATCGAAGCAGTAGATCACCTGGCTATACATCGGATGTTCGACCCAGAGCGTGCCATCCTGATCGAACGTGGCGATGCGCTGCTCGGGCGGGACGAACTTCGAGCTCGATTTATCGGTAGTTGCGTGGACAAAGTCGAGGATCGCCTTCTTGGCCGTTCCATCATTCCAGGAAGGCAATGGATCTCCCAGCGCATGCGCTTCCGGCGGAAAGGCAAACTCGGCCCCGCCCCCGATCAGAGTTGCAGCGGTCGCGGTCAACCCTAGTTGCAGCAGTTCACGTCTCGATAATTCCGTGCCGGCAGATTTTTTCACGACAGCCCCAGTCAGAATCCACAACGCGCAAATCAAGGGGCATGTGTGTTGAACATGCCCCTTCAAACTAAACAGCTAGTCGGCTGAGCCTATGGTTTGGACGAGGCGCTTGATATCCATCAAAAGCACCGGGTTGTCCGGATGCTGCAGATCCGGATTCATATCGTTCGACGCTCCGCCGGGGAAGCGTTTGATGTTCGGAAAATCCACGATTGATTTGTCAAACTCGAGGACCGGCACCGAAATCAACGAAAGAACCCAGCCATTGTCGTAGCCGGCATAGCGTCCAGGCGAGGTGGTTGGGGTGCGCGTGCTCACCGCACCGTTGAACGTCATGTCGTATTTCTCGTACGGGTCCATCGTAAGGTTGTAGGCCGAGCCGATGGCGCCGAGATTCTGCTGGGGACCGAGCCAGGTGTCCTTGGAGGTATACAGGTATTTCCAGGCGATTTTGATATCCGGGTTGTTGGGATCGCCGCCGATGTCAGCACGTGCACCGGCGTAGGTCTCGCCGTCGATATAGATCCATCCATTGCGCGCGGAATGCTTTTCCTTCCCGAGAATGTAGGCGCTGTTGTCGATGCTGTCGAAATAGATCGGTTTACCGTCATTGTCCTTCCACGCACCGTGTGGCGGCGGGGCCATACCGGCCATCGATGCCAGCGTTGACCAGCAGTCAATGTGCGACATCATTTCGCCATAACGTGCGCCAGCTGGAATATGGTTCGGCCACCACATAATGCCGGGCACGCGGAAACCGCCCTCGAACGGCGAGCCCTTTTCCCCACGGAACGGCACCGTACCCCCATCCGGCCACGCGTCCTGCCATGCGCCGTTGTCGGCAGTGATGATGACGATCGTGTTCGGAGCCTCCGCACGGATGGCATCCATAATGCGGCCGATGTTGGAGTCGAGTTCCATCATGGCATCTGAATAATTGCCGAGGTGCGATTTGCCAATGAACGCCTGGGCCGGAATGTTCGGGTTGTGCATCTTCATGAAGTTCACGTCCATGAAGAAGGGCTTGCCGCCTTTGGCGTGTGCCTTAATGTATTCGACCGCTGAGTCAGCCTGCCGAACGTCAAATTCATGCAGGTAGTCGTAGTCGATACGCGCAACCTTTGTTGCAGGTTTGCCGGCAACGCCTTCCCATTCGTAGAGGTTGACGACCTTTTGATATTCCGCCCAGTATTCAGGGTTATATTTTGGAAACCAGGGATGGGCGATGCTGTCGGTGTCGTCATAGGTATAGACCCCCGGATAATAGGCGGCGAACTCTTTCATTTCGTCGAAGCCATGCTCGATTGGATAGAACTTGGGTTGATCCCCCAGGTGCCACTTGCCCGAGAAATAAGTCGAGTAGCCGTTCTTCTGGAAGAACTCGGCCATCGTCGGAGTGCTTTTCGTAAGGCCGTTCGGGTCGCCAGGCACCACCACGACCGAAAGGGCCGAGCGGATCGGGATGCGTCCGATCATGAACGAGGCCCGGCCCGCCGTGCAACTCGCCTGGCCGTACCAACTGGTGAAGACC
>CAWAFB010000026.1:0-113462 GCA_963781245.1 uncultured Acidobacteriaceae bacterium | reverse complement strand
GGCGTTAGCACGGCTGCGGCGAGAATCTGCAGCAGTACGAGATATCTAGTCTTCGTCTAAATTCCTCCCGATCTGTACGCATCCCGAGCGTCAATCGAATAGCGTAAGAAGTCCTAGTCTTCGCAGTCGCGTCCCTTTCAAATCGCCTCGAATACATGGGGTCACCGTGGCACATCTCTAACGTCCGAGGCGAGATACAGTTATCAAGACAGGAGAAGGCTACAAACTCGGTGTCACTCCGGCTACCGGCGGAAGTGACAGGTGTTCTTCTGGAGGGCCTCGCTCCAGCCGTGTCTTCGAGGACAACGCACACCTGGCCCGAAGTCCCCACTGACATTTGAAATACTGGCTCCGGGACGTTGCAGTACCTACATCTGTCGCTATTTTGGCCTTCCCACCCAGGAGTATTGCCATGCAACCTGGAGGTTGTGATAATTGCCGCCATACCGGATATAGGTGCCATCGCTGTAGCTGAATTTCAAAGCCTGGTGCCCAGTAAATGGGATCGCCACCGTGCCGCCGATGCGCGAGTTTGACTCCTGGGTCAGGGAGTTTTCGACGCCGTTCAAACTTGTTTTGCCACCGAACCAGTAATTGCCATCAAGGGAA
This sequence comes from uncultured Acidobacteriaceae bacterium, assembly GCA_963781245.1. Classification (GTDB taxonomy): domain Bacteria; phylum Acidobacteriota; class Terriglobia; order Terriglobales; family Acidobacteriaceae; genus Silvibacterium. The sequence continues at coordinate 112,853 of CAWAFB010000026.1, read as the reverse complement.
GCCCAGAGCCGCGGTTTGAAGTTATAACTCAAGTGCCCTTCAAACGAACCGACTGGATTTTGCGATTGGGACCGGGTGCCGGGATAGTAGATGTTGCGCGACCAGAACTCGGGATTTGTGGTAAAGAACCACACTCCCGCATACCCATCGAGAATCCATTTGCCGCTCCAGCGTTGAGAATAGCCAAATTCCGGTTTGAAGGCCCAGCGGTTGGCTCCCCAGTTGATTAGCTTTGTCGGATCGTACTGCCCGGTCGGGGCTATCACCTTGAGACTGGCGCCCAACAGGACTTTCTGTCTCCATTTGGCGAACTGCTGAGCCGACAACGCTGGACCGCCCTTAAGGTTCACGGAGATGCGATAGATCGAATCCAGCAGGCCGGAGCGATAGAGGTGAACTCCCGCGCCGGTTACCGTTCCCTGGAAGTTTCCTACTCCGTAAGGCAACGAGGCGACGACGTTGGCCGAGCGGCCAAAGAAATCGAACGAGTAGTAATAGCTGGCGATGGGTACGCTATAAGTTCCTGTGGCCCCAGTGGCCGGGACTACACCGTTGAAATTAATGCTGCCGTCGTAGAAGGACCATGTCAGCGTCATTACATTGGCATGAACCGGCGTGATCAGGTATGCGCGCGGCGAAAGATCCTGAGCGTTAAGAATCCGAAGCGAAGCGGATGCGAACGCCATCAACCACGCGAGTTTCAAGGCCAACCGCATCTCAACGTGTCCGGGAGACGGCCTGCTTTTTACTCCGTCTGGAATACGCATGCCTCCGTGGCCTAAGCGCAGCAATTGTTTGATTCATCCGGACGGAGACCTTCTCCCGTAGTCTTGCTTCCACCCTTTAGTGTCTCCTCCGAGCAATTCCAGCCTCGGACATCATAAACACTGATCAGCCTCTAACGCTCATTTGAACTTGTAGGTTGCACCGATAATGATCCCCTGAATCGACGAGTTGAAAAGGTTCCCGTTGTTGCCGTAGTGAACGGTGAGGTATCTCCAGCCACCTTGTAAGGTCCATAGTTTCGGCTTCACTTGATAACTCAGAACACCGCCTACCTGGTAATCCAGAGTTGCCCCGCCTTCCCCTGCATTGCCGAGCACGTCGACCGATGCCTTTGCGCCGAGAGGTATGTTGAATCTGGCGCCCAGGACAAAATCCGTCCAGGTGACACTCTTGTAGAGGTTTTTGCCGTTAATCGTTGGTACCAGATCGAGTGTCGTGGACTCATGCCAGATGCGGGGCCCGGCCGTGCCGTAAATTTTGATCTTCGGATTGTTCACCATCAAGTAGTTGACTTTGGGGCTGATGATAGTCATGCCAAGTGTCGGCCCGCACCGAATAATTGGGCGCAAACGGAATTGCTTTACTGTCCCTGAGCCTGACCCACAGAAGATCGGTGGGTGCCGAGAAGCGGTTGTAAGTGGGGATGAAATCCCCCAGGAATCCGCCCCTGAAATTCGAAAAGATCTCGCCCGCGGTTACGTGGACGCTGGTGTCAAAGCCGCGAATCCCGGCCGTGCCATGGATTCCCGGGAACCAGATATACGCCATGCCGTAATAGTGCCATTGCTTATCAGTAAGATCGGCGTCGGGGCTTGTTCCGGAGGATGTCTGCCCAGCAGTTGCTTTCTGCGGAGCGGGAGTGCTCTCTGTCTGGTCAGGCGAGACAAGATCGGCTGATTGTTGAGCGATGTCTGCCGATTGCTGAGCAATCGCAGGCGCGCATAACACCAGGGCCAGCGAACCTGCGAACGTCAAAAGACAATTCCTGCGGTACGAACTCATTGCGTCTCCTTGCCCTCGGAACTTATTTGTTCTAGGTACCAGCGATACCCTTGTTCTGCAGCACCCGCACCACGACGCGTCGATTTTCAGCCTGACCTTCTGACGTGGTGTCAGGCGCAACCTGCCTGCTGGTGCCCATCGCGCCAGGAGCCAATATGTTGGTCAGCGGAACCTGGCCTTCCTGCTCCAGAAACTCGGTGACGTTGGCCGCCCGCTCCTGGCTCAGCTTCTGGTTCAGGGCCGCGGAACCCACGGCGGATGCGTAGCCCTTTACCTGAATCACATAGCCGGTGACGGTCAGGGCCTTCTCGCATAGCTTCAGCAATGGAGCGTCGTATTGCGGGTCGACTGTCACCTTGCCGTTGGCGAAGTAAACCGTGACCTCATCCCAGATGTTGTATTCACCCAGCTCGCCAAAGCGCTTGTTGACGGCAGCGACGGCGGCCTTGTTGGCCGCGATCTTGGCCTCGTCAGCCGCCTGCTGTTGTTGCTCCGCCGTCAGTTGCGCCTGTTGCTGCTGCAGCTTCGCCTGTTGTTGGGCCAGTTCCTGTTGCTGTTGCTGCGTCTGCTGCTCCACCGGAGCGACGCCAGCTTGAATGTCGGTAGCCGCTTGCAGGTTCTTGCCATTGAACTTGACGGTGTTCGCTACCAACTGGTTCTGGGCGTTGTAACTCCCTTGCACCTGGACCTGAAGCCCAGGCACCAGAACGGTCACGCTCATCTGCTTCTTTCGAGCATGGAACACGCCCGATACGTCTTCCGCCTCAGTGTCGGGGGTGAGAAGGACGACCACGTTTCCCATGTCCTGAGTCTGGACAGTCATGGTGGCGCCATTGCGCCCATTGATCACTCCCTGGATCTGGTTGCTTTGGGCGACGGCAGTGCCACAAAGCAGCAGAAGAGCTGCCAATGGCGCTGTCGCTAATAATGTGATTCTTCGATTCTGTGTTTCCTTCATGACCTTGCTCCTTATGCTGGTGCTGCCAGCGGGCTCGTTTACCTATTTACTATTGCTCAAAGGCGAAGATGCGTTTCCAGTCGTTCTTCATACTGATCACGGTCCAGCCGTTTTTCTTGGCCTCGTCATACAATGCCTGCGTGAAGGTACCGACCTTGGAATCAGGCAATTCCCTCGGCTGGGCCGTACGCGTATTCCCGCGTAGCGTCGTCGTGCAGCAGGAGCATCGCGAGCCGCTCCCCACTGCCGGCTTTCGTGTACTCGAGCATCTGGCGATCTCCGGTCGAATTGCCAAAAGCAGCAAAAGGAACGCGCCCGATCATCAGGTGGATGCCCTGCGGTTTGCCGGCGTCGTTGTCGTTCAGCAGCAGCTTCGGATCCTTTGTGAGAAACGGCTTCCCGCTCTTGTCGTAGCCGAAGGTTGTACCGCCGGCAGTCCCAACCACCTGCTCAGACGGAATACCGTAGACCTGCTCGGAGTACATGCGCACGAAATCCTGTCCGCCGCCTGTGACGATGTACGTCTTGTATCCGCTGTCGCGCATGTGTTTTAGCACTTCGAGCATCGGCTGGTAGGTCAGTTCGGTGTAGAGCTTTTTCCAGCGTGGATCGCGGGTCGATCCGAGCCATTGCTTTGCCTGAGCCTCGAAAGTGTCGACGCTCATGCCAGTCAATGTCACGACCAGAATATTCATGAGCTGATCCATCGGCAGTTTCGCGATGGCCTGACGATCGCCGGTCATCACCGTCTTGAATGGCTCAACGTTGGCCAGCTCCGGTTTCGCTTTCACAACAGCAGGTACCCGATCGAAGCAGTAGATCACCTGGCTATACATCGGATGTTCGACCCAGAGCGTGCCATCCTGATCGAACGTGGCGATGCGCTGCTCGGGCGGGACGAACTTCGAGCTCGATTTATCGGTAGTTGCGTGGACAAAGTCGAGGATCGCCTTCTTGGCCGTTCCATCATTCCAGGAAGGCAATGGATCTCCCAGCGCATGCGCTTCCGGCGGAAAGGCAAACTCGGCCCCGCCCCCGATCAGAGTTGCAGCGGTCGCGGTCAACCCTAGTTGCAGCAGTTCACGTCTCGATAATTCCGTGCCGGCAGATTTTTTCACGACAGCCCCAGTCAGAATCCACAACGCGCAAATCAAGGGGCATGTGTGTTGAACATGCCCCGTCAAACTAAACAGCTAGTCGGCTGAGCCTATGGTTTGGACGAGGCGCTTGATATCCATCAAAGACACCGGGTTGTCCGGATGCTGCAGATCCGGATTCATATCGTTCGACGGTGAAGACCGCGCCCTCCGCGGCGACGCGATCGACGTTCGGGGTCGGATGGCCGAGGTTCTGGCCACCCCCATAAGCCCCGAAGTCGTTCCAGTCGGTGTCGTCGGTCATGAGAACGACAATGTTGGGTCTGCTGTTGGTGGTTTGCGCTTGCGTCATAGCGCTCCCGCCTGCGAGAAGACTCGACACGGCAAGCACTCCCAGGGCACATTTTAGGATCTTTGCTCTGAAATCCATTGCTTTCTTCTTCCCAGGGAAGCAGCCCACGATGTCTTTGTTTTAGGGGCTGCCGCCGGATCGAGTTATTACTACTGGTCACCGATTCCACTACGATCGCAGCTGTCTGAGAACTGTCTCTTGCGACAGTGCGCAACAATACTTTCCGAGCGCAGGCCCGTCAGAAAAGATTGTCATGGTATATTGCTGAGTTCTGTGCGTGGTCTGAAGCTGGCGATAACAAGCACTGCAAGCGTCTTTGATCATTGCTGCAATCGCATTCTGGCGGGAGCGTTCGGGGAGTCTGCGCATGGGTCTCGGGATCAGTTGGGCTCGGCTCAACCGGTGGTCCATTGATATAAGGCCGGCTTGTCCCAGATTTCTTGCGCGCTGCTGTCTCACCAACCGTTCGATCAATCTTCTTCAAGTGCTGTTCTGGACATTACTTGGCGTCTGGGCGCCGGGGTGTGGCCAGACAGCGTCGACAGGCGCCCTGGTGGGGGAAGTATTGGATTCCTCAGGAAGAGCGATCGTTGCCGCAACGGTTGAAGCTCAAAATCCAGATATGGCAGTTAGCCGCTCGACTCTGAGCGACGACGAAGGCAACTTTGTTCTGCCGCTCCTGCCGCCCGGAACATATCAAGTTACGGCCGCTAAATCTAATTACTCGCAGGCTCAACCCGTCTCAGCACGAGTGTCAGTAACGGAGAGCATTCGCGTGTCGATCGCGATGAAGGTTGCGGGGATTTCACAGAACATCGAAGTTCAAGCCAATGTTTCTCAGCTGCAGGTTGAATCTGTCGCTCTGGGACGTGTCGTCGATGCGCGCGCAATTCAAGCATTACCCTTAGCGGCCCGAAACTTTACTCAGATCGTCGACCTCTCGCCAGGCGTATCGAGCGGTGTGAACAACGCCGGCGAATTAGGCGCGGGGGGCAGCGGGCTGGCGCAAATTGATCCCGGCAACGATGGAATTTTTGCGCACGGATTGCGTTCTTACGACAACAGCTATGAATTTGATGGTGTCCCGGTCACCGACCTTCAAGGAAGCAGCATCGCAAGTGGGGGAATTCCGATTCCGAATCCCGATGCAATTGAAGAATTCAAAGTGCAGACCGGCCTGTACGATGTTTCGTTCGGCGAACATGCTGGCGCCAATGTGAGTCTCGTGACCAAATCAGGCACGAACAGCATTCACGGAAGTGTCTTCGAATTCTTCCGCAACAATGTGTTGAATGCGAACGATTACTTTCTCAAGCGTGCAGGTCAGCCGCGCCCCGATTTGAAGCAGAATCAGTTTGGCTTCGCCTTCGGAGGGCCAATTCGTCGCGATCGGTTTTATTACTTCGGGTCGTATCAGGGAACGCGCCAGATCAACGGCCTGGCATCAGGCCAGGCGCGGATCTCGTGCTCGGCAGATGTTGTTCTGCCCCCTCTTACTAACGACCGGTCGGCGCAGGCGCTCGGTGCATTGTTTGCGGGAGAGAGCGGAGCCTTTGGCGGGGTCTCGATCAACGCGGACGGTTCTAACGTCAATCCGGTAGCTCTGGAAATGCTGAACTTCAAGCTGCCAAACGGTTCTTATCTGATCCCCACGCCTCAGATCGTTAACCCCTCTCTGCCCCTTGCCAGCCAGGGATTCAGCATCATTAGCACCCCCTGTCCGTTCAACGAAGATCAATTTCTCGTGAATCTGGATGAGAATCTGTCGCAAAAATCCAGCCTGGCTGGTCGATTTATGTGGTCCGATGGCGCGATGACGGTAACCTTCCCCGGCAATGGTCTGAATGGGACGGGCAATATCTCGGGCTTTCCCAGCGATATAGACAACCATTTTCGGGTCTTGTCGGTCTCCTGGGTGCAACTCATACGTCCGCAATTGCTCAACGATCTTCGGTTTGGATACACCAATACGCTTGGGTCCAGTTCGGCGCACGCTCCCTTTGCCTGGTCTGATCTCGGAGTTGCGGCCGGCGCGATGAACAACGAGAACGGATTGCCGAGCCTCGGCATTGAAGGGTCTATCAATCTGGCTACCGCTTTTCCGAGAACCTTCAATCAAAAGCGCTTCTACCTTTCCGACAACCTGACCTGGTCGCACGCACAACATTTGATCGAAATGGGCGGTTCTCTGTCACGGATCCTTGATGATGTAAACATCATCGGACTCGGATCGCTTGCGGAGTTTCTCAGCTGGCCCGATTTTTTGCTCGGCCTCAATGCACAGCAGAACGGCACAAGTCTATTCAGCAATGTCTATGCGTCGATCGATGATTATGGGTTGCTGGATCGCGAATACCGCAGCTGGGACGGCTCGCTATTCATCGGAGACCACTTCCGGGCAGCAAGCTCACTCGTGCTCGATTTCGGGCTGCGATACGACCGGATCGGTCAGTTCAATGATGCTCTCGGTCGCAATGCCACGTTTGACGTTAGTCGGGTCGACCCAAACCCTCCAGAAACAGGAAGCCTGGCTGGATACATCGTTGCGGCAAACTATCCCCGCGTAGTGCCGCCGGGTGTTTTCCGGGCCAGCAATGGCTCGGCAACCTATGGAAACGGCCAGAATGGGCTCGCTCCCCGAACTGGATTCGCGTGGCAACCCTCAATCTGGGGGTCAAGGGTCGCAATCCGTGGAGGCTACGGCATTTATTTCTCACGCCCGACAGGACAGACTTTTTTCCAAAGCGTTTTCGCAGCTCCTTTTTCCTTTGGGCATCAGAATATCGGTCAGGGCAATGCCGCCGCGACATTCAGCAATCCGTTCCCGCAGCCGTTTCCCACTCTGAGTTTTTTTCCTTACTTTCCTGCATATTCGCCGGACGGCAATATTTCCATCGCCACCGTTTCACCGGATTTCCGTCCGGCGCTCATTCAACAGTACGGTCTGAATTCTCAGATTGAAATCGCTAAAGACTGGATGCTGGAGGTGGGGTACGTCGGAACAGGGGGCTGGCACCTGCTGAGAACCCGCACCCCGAACCAGGCGCTCTCGGCGTCGCCAGCGAACCCAATTCGAGGAGCGGTCTCGAATACCGTTGCCAATATCGGCCTGCGAGTTCCTGTTCAGGGAGTTGCGCCCGAGTCGATGACATTGGTCGAATCTGAGGGAATGTTGTCATACGGCGGGCTAGAGACCAGTTTGACTAAGCGATTCAGCAGGGGATTGCAAATGCTGGCCTCGTACACCTTCTCCAAGACGTTGGATACCGACGGCAGCAATATCAATGGAACCTCAGCCGGAAACGCTCTTACCAAGGGAAATCAAAATTCGCCAGCGCAACGATGGGGCCGGGCAAGCTTCGACCGTACTCATCGTCTTGTAGTGAGTGGAGTGTATGCGTTTCCTAAACCATCCTCGCCGCTCTCGAAAGCCCTGTTCGGAGGCTGGTCCACCTCCGGGGTGCTTACGCTGCAATCCGGGACTGCGCTCACAATCCTCTACAACAACTCGAGCAATGTCTTTGGCATCTCCGACGACCGGGCACAACTGGCACCAGGATGCGGCAAAGCCAATCTTGTGAATCACGGTTCCATCGGCAGCAAGCTGAATGAATACTTCAACCCACCGTGTTTCACTTCCCCTCCTGTCATCGGCGCCGACGGCATCGGAACCACCTTCGGAGATAGCGCAACAGGAATTGCGGATGGTCCGGGGCAATTCAATATCGACGTGGGAGTTGTGCGCTCGGTGGCGATCCGCTGGCCAAAGGAAAGCAGCAGCCTTCAGTTCCGAGGGGAACTCTTTAATGCGCTGAATCACCCCCAATTTTCGAATCCGAACACCACCTATGGCTCGTCTTCATTTGGTGTTATCACCAGCACATCTGTGAATCCCCGAGTGGGACAACTGGCGATGAAGCTGGTTTTCTAGCGCTCAACGTGGATTACCATCTGCGTTCCGCTCTGAATCGCTGGGACATTCGATCCTTCAAGGCACGGTCAGTGTGGATTTCCAGCAAGACTCGCGACGCAGCGAACGTGAAAACAATTCAAATCGGCGTTCCCGCGCGCTACAATCCGTAGCAACATGACGGTTGTCCCGCGTCGCGCATTTCTCCCTCCTCATTGGTGCCGTCCTTGCGCGGCGACGGATCCTATTAAGGAACTTGCCTGACGAGAGCAAGTGACACCGGACTTGGCATTGCGGCAACTCAGCACCAACCCTCGTTGTGACGGCTGAAGAAGCGGATGAGAAAAGTGCAAGTCAGGACGAAATGCAATCGCGCCGGTGACTTTGGCGTATTGGGACGCCGTGCACTTGTACGGCGCGCGATTCTTATCATTCTGTTGTGCATTCTGACCGGTCACACTGCCGCGGCAGAGCCGAACGCAAAGAACGTGTTGGTCTTGAACAGTTTTTCCGAACGCAGCCTGAATGGTCCGTTAGATCCCCTAGAGTCCTCGCTACGGGCTCGTGTTCCGTGGCCGATCAACTTCTACGTGGAGTACCTGGAAAACCGGCGATTCGGCGATAAAGATTACGAGAAAGACCTGGTAGAAAACCTGCGAAATACATACGTCGGGAAGAAACTGGACCTCGTAATCGTGTCGGTATATCCAGGCCTCCAATTTGCTGTGAGACATCGAGATGAGTTGTTTCCCGGGGTGCCAATCGTCTTCTTTGGCATTGACGCCCGAAGAATCGCTGGACTGAAGATGTGGCCTGAAGTGACTGGCGTTACGGAGACTGTGGACGTCCGAGCCACAATCGACCTCGCCTTTCATCTTCATCCTGACACCAACACGGTCGCGATCATCACCAACAATTCCGACTTTGAGAAGTACTGGTTGGCTACCGTCCACGCCGAGCTCCTTCGTGATCGTAAAGACGTAAGGGAAATTGACCTGGTCGCGCTCCCAACGAGTCAACTACTTGAAAAGGTTACTGCGCTTCCTCCGCAGACCGTCGTTCTGTTTCAGCGTGCTCCACTCGATTCAGTTCAGCCGGCGATCGGAGACTATGACATCCTTGCATGGGTCGGACGGCGTCTTCCAACCTATTGCATTTTCCCATCGCTCTGTTTGAACCACGGAGGCATCGGTGGGGCTGAAGCAAGCTACAACGAGGAGTATTCGTTGGTTGCGGAACTGGCGAGACGCGTACTCTCCGGCGAACGGCCGGAGAACATTCCCGTTGCCCACGCCTCTAGCGACCAAATCCGTGTGGATTGGCGGCAGCTTCAGAGATGGCATATTCCGGAGTCGGCGCTGCCTCCGGGCAGCGTGATCCTGTATCGGGAGGCCAACTTCTGGGAGCGTGACAAGAAATACATTATTCCTGCCATCATGCTGATTTTCGCTCAGGCGCTGTTGATAGCCGGATTGCTGTGGCAGCGGAGGCGAAAGCGAAAGGCCGAAGCCGTGCTTCGAGAGAGCGAAAAGCGCTTCCGGGTGATGACGGATACCACACCGTCATTGGTCTGGATGTGCGACGCGCGAGGCAAAATCACGTATCTGAATGAACGGAGGCTCGCGTTTACAGGACCAGAACCCAATGCGGGCTACGGTGACACATGGATCGCGTACGTTCATCCCGACGATCAGATGAAAATACTGGATAGCCTTTCCCAGGCTCTGAAAACCCGGGACGCGTTTTCAAAAGAGTACCGCCTCCGGCGCAGCGATGGAGTATATCGCTGGATGTTCGATGTTGCATCTCCGAGAGTGAATGGAGATGGATCGTTTGGCGGGTTTATCGGTTCGGCGATTGATACGACGGATCAGAAACTGGCGCAGCAGGCGCTCGAAAAGGTCAGCGGCCAGCTGATCGAAGCCCAGGAGAAGGAACGCAGTCGGATCGCGAGAGATCTGCATGACGACATTTGCCAGAGGCTTGCACTGCTGTCGATGGAGCTTGACCAGGCGAACCGTAATTCGAACGGACCACAGGAGGCTACGAAAACGAACCTGCAGGATATACGAAAACATTGTTCTGAAATCGCGCGTGACGTTCAGTCGCTGTCGCACCAGCTGCACTCATCAAAACTGGATTACCTGGGCATCGAGTCAGCTATACGAGGATTCGCGGAGGAGTTCTCCAAGCAACACGAGGTAAATATCGAGTTTTCGCATAGAAACGCGCCCACTGACTTGCCAAAGGATGTCTCACTTTGCCTTTTCCGGATTACGCAGGAAGCGCTTCACAATGCGGTGAAGTACAGCGGGGTAAGTCAATTCACAGTGCAGCTGTCTGGCATGGAGGGCTCGGTTGAGCTTGTGGTGAGCGACGCCGGGGCAGGCTTCGATGTGGAAGAGGCGAAAAGAAGGAAAGGATTGGGCCTGCTGAGTATGCAGGAACGGATACATCTTGTGCACGGAAGCTTATCCGTCGAATCGAAGCCGTGGCAGGGAACGAGGATCATCGCTACCGTGCCGCTGGTTGCCGAGAGGGAGTGGTCTACAGAGGATGGGGAAGACAAGGAGACCACGAGTGTGACAGGAATAGCATGAGACGAACGACCATTTTGCTGGCTGACGACCACACCATGTTTTGCGCTGCGCTTCAGAAACTTCTGGAGCCCGAACTTGAGGTAATCGGCTGCGTCAAAGATGGTCGTGCGTTAATAAAAATGGCCACGGACCTGAAGCCTGATCTGGTGCTGGTTGACGTGGGAATGCCCTTGTTGAATGGGCTGGACGCAGGGCGTGAATTGAAGAAGTTGCTGCCTCGGGTGAAACTGATCTTCCTTACCATGAATCCCGACCCTCACGTGGCAAGCGAAGCATTACGAATCGGCGCCTCGGGATATTTGCTGAAGGATTCAGAGGGAGAAGAACTCCTTAAGGCAATCCATAACGTCGCCCGTGGAAGTTCATACATTACACCGCAAATCAGCCGCGCGATCGAGCAAAACTTCATTCGCGATCCAAAGTCCCTAAGTCGACCTAGGCATCTGAGCGATCGGCAGAGGGAGGTGCTGCAGATGCTGGCAGAAGGCCGCACGATGAAGGAAATCGCCTACATCCTCCAGATTGCCCACAGAACCGTCCGCTTTCACAAGTCGCAGATCATGGAAGAGTTGGGGATTACAACGAATTCGGAGCTGGTGCAGTACGCGATCAAACACTCCATTATCCCCGCGCCTTAGATAAGCGGCGCGGCAGCATTTCATGGCGAATTAGACCCTGTCACTTCGGCCAGTAGGCAGCCTTCTTAGGCGCGGCGAGAATGTTTTTAATCTGGGAAGTGAAAAACGCCATGGAGCGCATGCGCAAGATTAGAGTGTTGCTCGCTGACGACCATGAAGCGGTTCTAGAGCAAGTGCGCGCGATATTGGGGGAGGACTTCGATATCATCGGCGCCGTCAACAATGGGCAAGATGCCGTCACCGAAGCACAACGACTCGACCCCGACATCCTGGTGATCGATATATCGATGCCAGTGCTTAATGGATTGCAGGCCGCGGGCCAACTGCGGAGCAAGAATCACCGACCCAAAATCGTATTTTTGACAGTACATACGGACCAGGATTTCGTGGCCGCCGCGCTTTCGGCTGGCGCTTCCGCTTATGTGGCCAAGTCAGAGGTCGCAAGCGACCTCGTACCCGCTATTCGCGACGCCCTCCAGGGAGGCACATATGTCTCGAAGTCGATAACACCGTAATACCTCAAGGGGTGTGCCGCGCGCTAACGCCTGGTTTGTTGAGGCGACGACACGCCGATCCCCCCGCTGAAGGCGCCCGGGCACATGAACTGGACCTGTCGCAAGCGACAGGTGCCCCGGATTCTCATTTGTAGTAAAAGAGCGCACCAGCGAAAGAGTGCTGCGCAATATGGAAAGGAGAAAGCCGATGTTTTTCCAATCGAAAGTTCGAGCGGCGGTCGTGACCGCGATTGTGACTCTTCTAAGAACTCGTTGAAATTCGCCGCGATTTAGCGAACTCATTGGGGATTTGGGTTTCTGCTAAGTTGAAATCTGTTTGAATCTTGCATTTCGGCAGTGCTTATCGGGTTTTTCGGGTATCGTTGATGCGGTCCCGATGCCCGAAACCAGGGTTCAGGCGCACTGTTCCCGGAGCATGGCTGGTGGTTGAGCGATGAGTTTGGGAAGCCGGATCAGGTTATGCGCGGCGCAACTGAACACGAACAGCCAGTCCACCTTCTCCAGTCCGCGCAACTTGACTTGCCGAAGCGGACCAGTTTGCTTCAACCACCCAAAGCCCTTTTCGATCAGCCAGCGGCGGCTCAGACTGATCGCATAACCAGGCTGCCGCGTCGTTCTGCGGTCCAGGTTGCTGCTGCGGTTCTTGTCGTTCTTGGTGATGTGCGGGGTCACCTTCAGCTCCCGTACGGTGCGCACGAAATCCTCACTGTCATACGCCTTGTCGGCGCCCACAGGGATGCGGCGCGCACGGCCTTGTTGCCTCTCGGCCAGCATCAACAGCGCAGCCTCGCGCTCTGCGTAGCCGTCAGCGTGAGTCACCATCGCCGCGGCGATCAACCCGTTGCGGTTCTCAACCAAAGCATGGCCAAGATAACTCAACTTCGATTCCTTCCCGTAGCTCTTCTTGTACAACCGCGCATCGGGATCGGTGGTGGACTGATGTGTATCGTTGCTGCGCTTTTGTCCGCGAAAGTCCGTACCGTCGTCATCGTCGGAGCCGTCCTTGGAGCGAAAACTCTTCTGCGAAGCCCAGGCCTGGATCAGCGTGCCGTCTACGGTAAAGTGCTCGTCAGACATGAACTTCTTCGCCTGCTTGTTCACCTCGGCGAAGAAACGCTGGGCCACATCCGAGCTCAGCAACCGATCGCGGTTCTTGGAGAACACCGCATGGTTCCACACCGCATCGTCCATGCCCAGGCCCACGAACCAGCGAAACAGAAGGTTGTAGTCGATCTGCTCGACCAGCAAGCGCTCCGAGCGAACCGAATAGAACACCTGCAAAAGCAACGCCCGCAGAATATACTCCGGCGCGATCGATGGCCGCCCGGAGGCTGCGTAGAGCGCATCCAACTCCGGGCTCAGCGTCCCCAGCACCGCGTCCGTCAACCTCCGAACCGCTCGCAGTGGATGATCCGCAGCTACCCGCTGCTCCAACGAAACATAGCTGAACATCCCGTCTTGAGTACGCTCGTCTCCACGCATGTCTGTTAGACGATCTACCTCTTCGCCGCGACGCCACAGGTACCTATTTCAACAAGTTCCTAAGTCTTGGCGCGTGGCAAGGAATGACAGCGCAGGACGACGTATTTCATATGGTGAAGGGCGTGGTTAAGTCCATAGATAAAGATTCCAAAACGATGGTGGTCAAGACCGCTGATGGAACGGAGCATACGATCAAGTGGACTGATAAGACGACTGTGGCAGGCGGCAAAGATCTGGGCAAAGATATCGCCGAAGGCAGCAAAGTGTCGGTGAAGTACACCGAAAAGGCCGGAGAGAAGACCGCGGTGGGAGTAAAGGATATGGGAAAGGCCACGGCCAAAGCCGTTCAATGACGGCTGCTTCTCGCGTCTGAAAGAGGAAGAGCTCTAATGCCGCATGAAACTCACGTGCGGACAACTCTGCCCCGGTTCGGCCGGACTCGGGCAAATTTACGATCGGGGCGCCGGACACCTACTCGCTCAGCATGGTAACCCTCGCTGAGGGTTGCTTTTCACTTAAAGTTGGATTCTCGACTTCGATGCTCTCATCTGTGTGAAAGAGCAATGCCGTTAAAGGCCACCTCTTCCCGGCCCACACTAGAAGGCCTCGCCTACGCCCACGGACCACGTGAAATTGTCTTTGCCCCACCCAAAATCTGTCCGCAGATTGACGTGGTACTTCTTGCTCAACATGTAGCGAATACCAGTTCCTCCCGCAGGGAGGAACTGATTGAACCGCAACTGATTTCCGCCTGGAGTGACTGAGCCGACGCCACCAAATCCGACGAGCCCGAAACGCCACGGCAGGACCAGCCGGTACTCGAGTTGCGTCGCAAACATGTAGCGGTCCAGGTACCGGCCCGCGGTGTAGCCGCGGAGCTCGTTATTGGCGCCGTAGATACAGTTGCCGTAGAAGGGTGGCGATCCGCCGGTGCCACACCAATAGAAGTTGTAGGCCAGCACCTGCTTATCGGTGAGGCTCCAATATTTGTTGAACGTGAATTTGTATGACTGGAAAGAATATTTGCTGCCGAGGTTGTGCGCAAAGAAATCGCCGGTGAAGTCAATCACGCTGCCTTTTAACGGGTAAAAGCGGTTGGGGCGGGAGTCGCGCCATACTTCCATCCCAAGCGCTCGCAGGTCTGTAGGTAGCCCGACGTCAGGGGGGATCGGTGGCGTCTTGCCGGAAGCCGGTTTGAGCGTGATGAACGAGCTTCCGTCGATGAAGCGTATGCCCGCGTAGAAATCCCAACCGATGCGGCGCAGGGTTTTGAAAAAGAATAGGTGGCCCGCCTGCTCCAGAGGCAGTTTGAGTCCGGCATTCCCGCTTATGAAGCCTTCGCCGTAGAGGTTGTAGTCTATATTCCCGTGCGCATAGATGGACTCCACTTCGTATCGGGCTTTATCGAGGTAGAGATCCGCGCCCACGCCAAAGCCGCGAGAGCCATCGTTGGTGATCAAACCGCCGGCTCCCATGACTGAGGGAGCGAATCCGCGGTCCTTGGCCGGGATGGGCGTGATGTAACCCAGAATGGGTATGATCCCGGTTCCCAGGGCTGGACTCACTATGGGCAACGGGGCAATCACAAATGATCCGTTGTCATTTGGCTTCTTTTTATGGTGATCGCTTTCATCTTTCCGTTCAGATACATCTTTCGGTTGTGTTTTCGGTTGTGCTTCAGTTGGTAGATTCGATGGGGATTGCGGCGCGGCATCCTGAGAATCTTGCCCTTCCGCAGCAGAAATCTGATCCAGGAACAAGGTGTTCGCTGCGGCAGCCGGCATAACTGACCACATTCCGCTGAAGCAGCCGAGGAACAATGCCAGGAGCCGCAATCCGCTTAAGGTGCTGACGAATCTCACGAGCCCTCCGCGCGATAACGTGCCCGCTGAGACTAAGCGGTACTTCAGAAACTTGCAATCAGGGGCATGCTGAGGCTGACCGCGTACTTACCATGTCGGTCTTGTTCCTCTTCGTTCAAGTGACTCTATGAAACAACGCTGGATTTTTTCTGTCACCTGTCGCAAGAGACAGTTATCGCCAGCAACAGTTTGGTGTCCAGTAGTAAGAATACGTCCGCCATCGCGAGTACGTGGATGTCCGTTGAGCAGTGTCACGCGTGGCAGTGGATGCTCAACACTGGCGGATAGCTTCGCGGCGGTCTTGTAGCGCGCTGGGCGTCTGCGACGGGATCAAGGAACTGGGTTATGGCCTTACTGCACATTGCGTTGGCGGCGATCGTTACGGTGCTGACTGTCCCGAGCGGGCGGACGTGGAGGACGATATGGACTCGATACTCACTGGACTGAAGAAACTACTCGCGTATCTGCTGAGTTTTACGTTGGTAGTGGCAACCATCCCCGACGGCAGCGCCTGGTCACAGGCTGCGCAACCTCAGATCCCGGCGGGCGCTCCTTCTGTGGATAAGACGACCTCGTCGTACACTGGCCAGGGCGCGCCGCTCACTACAGAAGAGATAGATTCACTCGTCTCGCCCATCGCCCTCTACCCGGACGCGCTCGTGGCGCAGATTCTTAGTGCAGCGACCTTCCCCGATCAGATTGCGGTCGCCAACTACTGGGTCGAGCAGAACAAAAGCCTGACCGGCAGTGCCCTGATGCAGGCCGTCGATAAAGAAACCTGGGATCCGAGCGTCAAAGCGCTCACGCAGTTTCCCACTGTGTTGAACAATCTGGCGCAAAACCTCTCGTGGACGTCGCAATTGGGGGACGCGTATCACAATCAACGCTCCGATGTGATGGCAGCCGTTCAAGCGTTACGCAAGCAGGCTCAGACAGCCGGCAATCTGAGAACCACGTCCCAGCAAACCGTGAAAACTGAAACGCAAAACGGGACACAGGTGATTGTCATCCAGCCGTCAAACCCGCAGGTCGTCTACGTTCCGAGCTACAACCCGACCGTGGTTTACGGCACTCCCTACACTGCTCCGGGTTACAGCACTGGTGACCTGGTGGCCACGGGCCTGCTCTCATTCGGAGCGGGAATCGCAGTCGGCGCCATGATGAGTGGCGGCTGTTGCGGCTGGGGATACAGCAGTTGGAATTGCAATTGGTATGGTGGCGGCGTGTACTACCACGGCGGAGCCTACTACGGAAATGCGGCGTGGCATGGTGGTTACTATGGCGGCTATAACAACTACGGCTACCACTCGAACTATAACAACGGATATCAGCACTACGGAAATAACCAGCACTACGGTAATAACAACTACCAACACAATACGAACATCAGTGGCAATACAGTAAATGTGAACCACAGTGGAACCGATGCTTCGAATTCGTGGGACAAGTCGGGATGGTCGAATTCTGACGCCGCTCGCGGTTGGGGGTCCCAGAGTGCCAACAGCAAGTCGACAGCCTTCAGTGGCTATGGCGATCACTCCAGTTCCAGCTTCTCGAGCGGCGGGTGGGGAGATCGAAGTTCAAGCTCGCGAGGCTGGGCAAGCCGCGGCGGAGGCGGTGGCTGGGGTGGTGGCCACTTTGGCGGCGGCGGCGGAGGCTTTGGTGGTGGGGGCTTCCGGGGCGGTGGCGGTTTTCGGAGATAGCTTATCCCCGTGGGCACCGTAATTCGTCGTTGCTGCGACGAGGCGCCAGCGAGCATCAAGGCAGAAGGAGGATCTAATGTCGCTATCTAAAACTGGAAAGCCCAGAGCAAAGATTGTCAGTGCGCTCTTGTCGGTTGTCGTCCTGGTCGCTTCCTGCAACAAACAGGAAAAACCCCAGGCGGCACAAGATAAATTTGCCTCTCCCGACGACGCGGCAAAAGCGCTGGTCGCGGCGGCAAAGTCAAGCAATGGTGATGCTGTTTTGGCCGTCCTTGGACCAGGGTCAAAGGATGTCGTCAGCTCCGGAGACGCTGCGAAGGACAAGGCTGATCTCGCAGGATTTGTCTCCGACTATGACGTCGTGCACCGCTGGCGCAAGCTGCCGAATGGAAGCCTGCTGCTGATCACCGGCACTGACAACAAGAGCTTTCCTCTTCCCCTCAAAAAGAATGGCGATGGCCAATGGTTATTTGATGTCCAGGCAGGCAGAGAAGAAATTGCGG
Organism: uncultured Acidobacteriaceae bacterium; assembly: GCA_963781245.1. Taxonomy (GTDB): domain Bacteria; phylum Acidobacteriota; class Terriglobia; order Terriglobales; family Acidobacteriaceae; genus Silvibacterium. Next base: position 95,445 of record CAWAFB010000026.1, on the reverse strand, counting down.
CGCGCCGGATCGGCAGAAACGAGTTAGCGGCAATGGACATCTGCTGGGAGATTGCAGATGCCCAACAGCAATACTTCTCGCAACGTCACGACGGCGCAAAGCAGTACGCGCAGAAGTTCATCAGCGACAATGGCCAGCAGAATGGTTTGTATTGGGCCGAAGTTAGTGGACAACCGAAGAGCCCGCTAGGGCCGCTCATCGCCTTTGCCAGCGCTCAAGGACTCACGGTTCAGCCCAACCAGCATCAGCCCTTTTATGGCTACTACTTTGCCATGCTGGAAAAGCAGGGATCGGACGCGAAGGGTGGCGCAAAGAACTATATCGCCAAGGGCAAGATGACGGGCGGTTTCGCAGTCCTCGCCTATCCTGCCCAGTACCGTGATTCGGGGATCATGACCTTCATTCTCAATCAGAATGGTGTTTTGCTCCAGAAGGATGTGGGACCGACGACCAATGAAGTCGCCTCTGCGATGACGGAATTTAATCCGGATAACACGTGGAAGCCAGTAGAGCAGTAACAAGAACCAATAAATTAGCACGAAGGAGTAAGCGTATGGACACACGAAGAAGAGTCTCGAGATTCGCTGTTGTCGGTCTGGTAACGCTCGGCGTCATTCTGATTTGGCAGGGCCCAGCCCTCGCGAGAGACAAGTATGAAACGATCGACGCACAGGCCTTCGGGACGGGCACACAGCTCGGCCAGAACATCGGCGTAACGCTGAACATCTACGAGTTCTCGACCCCGGCCGACAGGACAATGCTCGTACAGGCCTTCGAAAAAGGTCAGAACCAGGGGCTGGTAACCGCTCTTCAGAAAATGAAAGCTGTAGGTCACATAGAGATCACGGGCACGCTGGGCAACGACTGCTCCTATATCATGATGACCCCAACACCGACCGGAAGAAAGATCGTCTTCGCCACTAATCGACAGATCAGGTTCGGTGAGGCCTGGACGGACAGTCAAACGATGTCCTTCAATCTGACTGCCGGGGTACTGGAGCTCAACGATCAGGACAAGAGCAAGAGTACCGGTCAACTCTTTCCAGCTGCACAATTGATTCTCGACAAAGAGGGCAAGCTGCAGTTGGACCTGAATCAGAATCCCTGGAGATTGTCTGACCTGATTGACTGGAAGGGCACGGCCGGCGTCAACTAGGATCCCGCCGCGCCTTGTGAGGGAGTCGTGGCAGCCCGCGACTCACACTTTTATTCGGCCGCAGTCTGATCACTCGAAAGTGAGGTACGTTATGCGATTCTATCGACCCTTCGCGCTCAGGTGCATTTTGCTCGCTTTACTGCTTTTCTCACTGGCACACCTTCAAAACGCACAGGCACAGAATAAGAAGAACCCATATGCGTGCACACTCGCTGATCCCACCGCAGTTTGCACGGCTGGTACTACATGTGGGTCCGCGTCTGAGCCTTGTTCTGTTGATGTGAAGCGCACCTCGAACGCTGCCTCGGCAACTCCCAGCATTCCCGGCGCGAAAGGAAACTCCACCTTCTGCGTGAAGGCGGGGACCACCGTGATCTGGAAGAGCGACACAAAGCATCAAGGCTTTGTCGTCGACATGGGTCCGACTTCGCCCTTCGATACTTCCGACATCATTGGCGGCTCCGACAAGTCGGTCACTGTAACGGCCAAAACGCCGGGCTGTTACCGATTCTCCGCGGGGGCCTGCCTTTCGGGAGCGATCTATGGGATGTGCGGAAACGGTAACGCCCAATTGGTTGTCGTTAAGTAAGTGCTTATCGGCCCTTCTCCGCAGATGATCGTGCCAATCACGAGTGCTTCAACCGCCTCACGTTCGGAACGCCACTTACGATGATCACGCCCTTTGGCGGGCCGGCAGATGTAAAGACAGGCCATGGAAACTCGACGAAGCAGTGATCGCGAAAACACCCAACGAAGTTTCGCTCATCACCCTCCGAAAATATCGAATGTCAGACCATCGCGAGCGAACGCCGCCGCCTTTAACGATCCGACCGTGGACATCCTATTCGTATTCGCAGTCCAAAGGACTGTTCGCGACCGCTTCGTTAGGTAGTGCCGCCATGGCCTCTGACGACAAAGCCAATGGCGAGGACATCGATGCCGCCCAGATGGTGCGCTACGGCCAACGCCCGTACCTCCCGGCGCGCAGATCTTGATCTATATGCTGGAGAAGGCGTCGTCGAAGGGCGTGTAAGATACTGCTCGCGGACTTAGCCTTTGTCTGAGATTTAGGTCGATCGGGGGCCCACATTGGAATATAAAAATCACTTGGGGGCGTTTTTATAAATTCTCCGGCTAACTTACTTCGTGGCCTTCGGCGGACAATGCGCGTCGTAGATCCTTTGCATCTGCCTTAGTTTGAGCACGCCGTAGAACACGGTAGTCACCATGACGACGACCAGAATCGCAGCGAACCTTCTTTCCCAAAAGTACTCACCCTCGCGGTAGGCGACGTAGCTGGCGATGATCAAGCAAAGGATCCCGATGTTGATGATCCAGTTGACGGATCTCGGCACGACGAAGTGCAAAGTACCGAAGCCGGCAAGCTGGTAAAGCATAAAGGGCAGGATCGCTACCATCGGAAGCAGTTCTGATGCTCCCAGCGTGACATCGACAGTGGCGGGTTCCAGGGCGTGCAGCAGCCTGCTGTGCGCCAGTTCATGGAACAGCGCCGGTATCGCGGCCAGGAAAGGCACCACGGCGAGCAATTCAAGCACCAGCGACCCGCTCCAGGTGCCGATTTTGGATGAAGTATCGGCACCTGCACCCGATGATTCCGTGCCAATGTACAGTCCGCCGACGATGGCGGCTCCACTGGACAGCATCAGCATTTCGACAGTGATTCCGAAGCTGGCCGGTTCGCCGGCCTTGATCAGCAGCAGGCCCATGAAACCGGGGAGGTAAAACATGATGCGCACCAATCGCGCCCAAACGCGCGCATCGCGTTCCGGCGGCAGAATTGGGAGCGGGAGTCCGTTGGTTCCGATCGTTGCCCTGTCTTTAGACATTTTGAGTGTCCTAACAAAGTGCTGGAAATTGACTTGACTACAACTTGTTCGACTTTCTAACCATCCTCTGTCCGCTGTTTTCAGTCGTTAGTGCCAAGCCTCTTTGGTCTTCGCAACGGACAGCTTAGAATAGGTTTTCCAAACATGTAACTGTCTCTTGCGACAGGGGTCGTTCAAAAGCCGCGAGTCTCTGTACCAACTTTACGCAATATCAATTTCGAAGTAAGACAACCTAAGGTTTTAACGCATTGCTAGCTGGGTATCACTCCCCAATCACCGCAAGGTTCAGGTGCGGGTCATGCTCAACCCCGCTCGGCGCAGCGGCGAGCAGGAGAACGTGGAGACTCGCAAAATCCTGACCGCGGCCGGAGTCGAAGTCCTCGACAGCAATCCCAAATTCGATCTCACCCACGAGAAGTCTATGGTCGTCGACGACGTCACCGCATATGTCAAGTCTCTAAACTGGCAGACCAAGAACCTCACAGTGACACGTGATTATGCGGTCGTTACCACGCATAAACACGAGGTTGAGGAAGTCATCGAGTGTTTCGAGGCCGATTGGCACCGGACGGACTTCGCTCCCGGAGACCACTCACACCTTATTTCGTGAGTTGGCGATGGCCGTCAGCGCCTTGGGCAGCTTATCGATGACGCCAGACATTCTCTGTGGCTCCAGAACGAGCGTTACCAGGACTCCGTCATTATCGAACATCTCGTGCGGGCAGCCCACCGAGGGTCCACATCCATGTGATGGCTCGGCCACCCCACAAATTGAAGAAGGAGAAGCTGAGCGAGGGAGTCAGCGGCCTCCGTATTCTCCAGGATGAAGGTGTCAAAATTCACAAGCTCCAGCACGTCAAGCTCCATGCCAAGCTTATTCTCGCCGACGGAAACCGCGCCATCGTCGGCTCCATCAACCTCGCGCCCGGCAGTTTCGACAGCCGTCGGGAGCTTGCTATCGAGGTTAGAGACGAGCACGTCACCAGCCGCATCGATGAAGTCCTCCATCACGAATGGGAGAACTCCAAAGCGCTCGATCTGTCCGACGAAGCCCTCCTCAAGGAACTGCCAAAAACCGACAAGGACGCGGCCGAAGATCTAGGTCTCCAAAATCACAAGCACCGCGGTCACGAAAAGAAGTGACTCCGCGAATCTAGCGCGCCTGACTCGGGCCTTCACGCGCGACTAGCGGCACCTGTCGCGAGTGACAGTAGGCAGCTACGGACCAACGTTTGATACTGCCAGCAATCAGCTGACGCGCGCACGACAACTCCGAAAATGGGACTGTCGAGGGTTTTCGTGTCTATCTCGGAGGATTCTATGCAGCGAAACAAGATTGTCCTTTTGGCCATCGCTTCAATAATGGCATCGCTTTCGTGCGCATACTCGCTCATGCACCTTGGGTCAGTCCGCGCGGCGGCCGCTCAGGCCGCGACAGATCAGGTGATTTATCTCGATCAGGGTTGGTCGAAGGAGGTCCGCGAGGGTTTCTACCACATATCACAGGGCACAACGGTGATGCCGTACGACATCTTTCTCCACCTGGAGGCCGCCGGCAGCCAGGATCTTTTTCGCTCGGATGCGAACAGTGAACGCTACGGCCTGACGCCCGACCCGGCAGATCCGCAATGGAATCCCGATGGTCTCCCGATCGGGCTGGGTAAGACCGTGACGACTGAGGGTCCATGGAAGGGTGAAGACATCGGGATAAATTGCGCCACTTGCCATAATACAGAGCTGTTTTATCAGGGAAAACGCGTCCGCATCGATGGAGGAGTCGGAAATCACTTCGACCTGGAAGCGTATGTATTTGCTCTCGATGACGCTGTGCAAGAAACGCTGACGGATTCAGCAAAGTTTGATCGTCTGGCAGCGCGAATGGGAGCGTCGAATACGGACGCAAAGAGCGACCTCCGTAAACGTTTCGAAAGTACCGCCGATCGTATCCATAGTTTCCGGGCCCGCGTTCTGCTCACTCCCTACCCTTGGGGACCGTCGCGAATGGACGCCATCGCTCTGATCGTCGACCGCGTAACCTCTACATCACCCAATATTCCCCAGAACTGGTCGGCTGCCCTCGCGCCTACCAAGCCTCCCTTCCTCTGGAATTCCCCGCAAGGATCGTGGACACAATGGCGCGGCGTGCAACAAGATCCAATCAATCGCAACCTCACGGAAACTATGGGCGTTTTCATGTCAATGGATCTGACCGCCAAGTCTCCCGAGGAAGGCCTCTTCGATTCGAACGCCCGCTTGAAGAATCTTGAAGAGATTGAAGACTGGTTGAATCATCTGGCGCCTCCGAAATGGCCGGAAGAGGTGTTTGGAAAGATCGACCGCGCGAAGGCGGCGGAGGGCAAGAAGTTATTTGCCAGTCACTGCGCGGAGTGCCACAATTCCTATCCCTATACGTGGACCGAACCCAACAAATATGGCAAGCGCTTCCTTGAAGTTGGACTGGTGCCGGAAACCTATGTGGGCACCGATCCGATGCAGTTCGAGGATCTCAGGCCGTATGTGCAGACCGCTCATTTGGCTCCGTATCTACCCGGACCGCTCAAGGACAAGGCTCTTATTCCAGGCGGCTACCTCTACGCCGGGTTGCAGGAAAGCATTCTGCAGGCAGCACTGTCAAAGATCAATCAGACGCCAGAAGAGGCCGTCAAGATGCACGGCTATCGGGAACTTCCCGTCCCACGTCCCTCGGAGGTGCCCCATTACAAGGCAGCGCCACGCGACGGCGTGTGGGCCACGCCACCTTTCATGCACAACGGCTCGGTGCCCAATCTTTACGAGATGCTCATTCCGGCGGCGCAACGTACGAAGAAGTTCTACTTGGGGAGAGACTTCGATCCGGTCAAGGTCGGGGTCGACACATCCGGGAAATCCGGAACCTACCTCGTTGACACGACGCTGATCGGAAGCTCAAACAAGGGCCATTCATTCGAGGATGCGCCTTTGGGAAACGGCGTTATTGGCCCGCTGCTGACCGATGAGGAGCGCTGGACGATCGTCGAGTATCTGAAATCCATTCCCGAAGAAGCAGGCCGCGTCACACCGTTTGGCGGTCCGCCTAATGCGGTCACGGGCCATGCTAAATGGGCACAACAGCCGAAAGAGCCGTGAAGCTGAGCGCACCGTCATGGTGATAGGGAGATAACAATGTCAGACCATGTAGATGGACCGCGCCAGATCGGCGACCCGCCGGCTGATCTAACCGATCTATTCGCGTTCACCAGCCCGGAAAACCCTGCCCACACGGTGCTTGCCGCGAATGTCTTTCCCTCGGCGGGTGTAACCGCGATGTTCTCGAATGCGGTCAATCATTCGATCGTAGTGCGCAGGATGACCGTGGTCGGCGTTGGCAACGACGCGAGATTCAAGCCGGGTGATAAAGAATATCGCTTCAGTTGCCGGTTCAGTGTGCTCGAACACGGAACTGACTCGAAGCCGGTTCAGCGCGGCACCTTGACCTGTCCAGGTGGCCAAGAACTGCATTTTGTTGTGAATGACGAAAACGGTGCATCGACACCTGATGGGGTATTCCGGGTCTTTGCGGGACTGCGTTCTGATCCGTTTTACCTTGCGTGGGCTCCCGCAGTGCTGAAGAAGCTGCCAAACCTGTTGCAGCACGACAATGTCCTCGCGATCATCATCGAGTTTGATACCCAACGTGTCCTCAACCCCAGTGAAGGGACTCTGTTCGGTGTTATTGCCGAGACCAGCCCGTTACCTGGGCGGGCGAGCCCTATCGGAATGGAGCCCCCGCGTTTCGATTGGGTCGGCCGTCCGGAACAGACAAATATGCGTCTTAACAACCCTGCGATGGAGGGAGCCGATGACCTGCGGGATTTATGGAATCAGCAGACTCCGTTCGTCATCGCGGAAGAATTCCAGCCCGTGTTCCGCAAGCGGCTGGTGGAGAGTCTGACCAACTGGGACATGCGTGACGGCAAGGCCGACTGGTCGCCCGCTGCGCTTGACGCCGCCGCGAATATCTATCTCGATGATTTCCTGTTGTTTGACGTGTCGAAGCCAATGAGCGACACCAGCTTCTTTGAGATCGAGAAGAGCACTCTTCGCGGACAGCCATACAAGACGGGCGGGGGCCGCACCGTCAACGCGAACGTCATCGACATCATGATTACTTGGATGGTGAATAATGACCGGGAGTTCCTCCAGGGCGGAGCAACGGGTGCAACCCAACCGGGCCGCACGACCTTTCCCTATGAAGCCCCGCCAAATACGGAGTTGCAGACCGTCGCCGACAGCGTTGACCTGTCGGCCTCTCCGGATCAGGTCTGGGCTGTTATCGGGCAGTTCGGAGGCATGTGGCATCCGTTGATTGCCAGGGTTCAACTGACGGGCGAGGGAGTTGGTCAGTTGCGGACAATCGAGACGATCGATGGCAAGCAGATCATTGAACGCCTCGAAGCCATGGACAATTCGGAAAGGCTGTACCGCTACACGAACGTCAGCGGAATTGGAGCCGTGGATTACACGGGAACGCTGGACGTAAAGCCTAAAGGGACTGGCAGCTCGGTCGAGTGGCGCGTGCAGTATCTGCCCGATAACCAACCGGACTTCATCGTGAAGACCATCGTTTCCACTCTGCTTAAAGCCGGCTTTGAAGGCCTCGCGAAACGATTTGGAGCGCAGAAATGATCGCAGCGCCAGAAATCGATTTTGTCTATTCGCTCACAGATGGCGCGATTGCTGTCAATAACCTCGAGAGTGCGCGCCAGCAGTCCTGGAGCCGTTTCTGGCAAGAGCCGTTACGGCCGGCGATCGCAGAGTGCATCGTAGAACAGGAACAATTGGCAATGCAGTTTCTCGGCGACCTGGGCGCGCTCGACCGTCTTGAGATGCTCGTGAACCACCTCGATCGCGTCAACTCGGAATCCGGACGTACCGCGCTCATCCATGCGCAGGTAGCGTCGATGGCCCATCGGTTCGCCGACGCGAGAAATTACCTCGCCAAAGTTGAGGCCTGTGGAGAATTCGCGTCTGTTGTAAATCGCCTGTCGTTGAGCGTCGATCAGGCCTGCGGGACGGGACTGGAAACCGTGCTCGAAACCAGGCAGCGGATGGTCGCAGAGTCGGGGCGCTTGGAGGATCTGGTTCCTCTGGGTGCGCTACGCGCTGATCTCCGTGAGTTCGACGAAGCCGACCGGATCTATCAACGGGCACTGAGGGAGTACAAGGATACCTCTCCGTTCGGCGTGGCATGGGTCTGCTTTCAGTTTGGCGTCTTATGGGGAGAGTTGGTCCCCGAGCCACAGGGTACTCGGGCGGCCCAGTGGTATCAGAAGGCCATCAAGTGTCTGCCCGGTTATGTGAAAGCGCGCGTGCATCTGGCGGAGATCTGTTTGCGGTCCGGACTCAGCGCGGAAGCGGAGGCCCTGCTGATCCCGGCCGTCTTGACCGGCGACCCTGAAGTGTCCTGGCGTCTGGCGGAGGTGTTGGCCGCCATGGGCCGGTCCGCCGAGGCGGAAGAACAGATGCGGGCCGCGCAGTCTGGCTTCGAGGTTCTTCTCGGAAAGCACCTGCTGGCCTTTGCGGACCATGGTGCGGAGTTCTACTCCGCCAGTGGCAACAATGCCGGACGGGCTTTCGAACTCGCCCGCGTCAACCTTGCGAACCGTCCGACGCTGCGAGCGTTCGAGCAGGCACATAACACTGCGCTAACCGGTGGCGCATATGACGCAGCATCAGAAATCCTCACAGATGCCCGGAAGCGCTGGGGAGATAAGACAGCCTTCAGGCTGTCGCCGTTAGGGGAGTACTGCGCTTAGTGAACGAAACACACCAGAGTTGTGATGGAGAAATCGCATGATCCTCGACCGTAGAACCTTCATACAGAGTGCGGCACTGGTTGCGACGACGTCGGCCGCAGCAGTCCTCCTTCCGCTCTCTTCGACGGCGCAATCTCAGGACTCACAGATTACGGGGCCAGCGCCGGCACTGGTCGATGACGGAACAGATAGGAGTCTGATCGTATTCAGGATCGACGGATGGGACCGTTGCGGCGGCGATGATCTATCAGTTCGGTCGTCGAATACGGTTGCCACAGTCTCCACCTCCAATGAGGTAGTAATCAAGATCAATCACTCATGGCGGACCGCCTGGCGATGACCTGAGCGACTTATCGCCTGCGAAAGCCAATTGAGACGTGAAGGCAGAGCGGGCAAGCGTCAGCAATTTTCGCGGTCAGAAAGAAAACTCACTCTCATGACAGTCCGGTCTGCCTTATTTGGAATGGCGGTTGGATTGTCAGTGTTGTTGATTTGCGGCACAGGTCCCGCGAGCCAGTCGCTGCACGCGCAAAACACTGAGACCGAATTCTGGCCGGAAATGGATGCTCACGTTCAATTCAAGTCGAACTTGCGCGTGCTCGCATTTACCGGTTTGGAGCAGGGAGTGGGCTACCCATTCCAGCAGTGGTATGCGGCGGCTGCGCTAGGCTATCAACTCAAGCCCATTTTGAGGCCCCACCCGGAGAATATTGACCCGGACAAAGAGCACTATCTTCTCTTTGGCGGCGGCTATGAGTTCCTTCGCACAGTTAAGTCGGGAAACCTGACGCACGAAGACCGGATAACTATCGATATGACGCCCGGCTTTCGTCCTACGGCAAACCTCTTAGTACGGGACAGAAACTGGGCCGAGTTTCGCTGGATCGATGGCATGTACTCAACAACTTATCGCAACATGGCGTCGGTCGAGGGTGACCTCCTTATTCACGGCTTACGGCTTAGCCCCTACGGGACTGTCGAAGTCTTCTTCGATGGCTCGAAGCAATCCTGGGGTCAGGAATGGTACTCAGGAGGCGTCGAATGACCATACAAGCGTCTCCTTATTTTGGATACGTATTACCGGCGTGAGAATTGTGCCACTTGTAGCCCGCAAAACTGGAACGCCGGAGGAGTGACACTGAACTTCTACTTCGAGAGGGCGAGATGAGGGTTTGGGGAAGCGAACGCCAAATGTTGGATGTCGGCTGGGGCAAATGACTGACAAACATCCGCTGCAATCTCGATTTGGTCAGGTCTCGCGAAACTGATCCATGGCGTGTCGTCCTCGCCATTCGACAACAGCGGTTAGGGGATCACTGAACGGTCCGCCGCAATGGTGGACTGTGGGACCGACGCTGATCGTAAAAAGCGGTCGGCGTCTACCATCGCATCGCGCCAAATCCCTGAGGCTGTCACAACAGACAGTATCGTGAGGTTCGCGATCAGGTCTAGCATGATTCAGAGATCTTTTGTCATTGAAGAGAGGAACCGTGCGCAACCGTGTCCAGAACAGCGCGCAGGCGAACGAGCAATTCTTCCGGTCAATTTTCGAGAATGCCCAGATCGGTATCAGCTTCTTCAATATTAAAGGCCGCGCGGTATTCTCTAACCGCGCATTGCACGAAATGCTGGGTTACAGCGGAGAAGAACTGAAGCGGTTGGAGACGTGGGACGAGATTGTTCACCCGGATGACCGTGCTTCCGGGGCGGAACGATATGCCGACCTTGTCCAGGGGAAGCGTGACAGCGATGAATTGGAACAACGCTTCGTTCGCCGAGACGGCAGCATTATGGTTGCGAATGAGCGGTTCTCATTGCTCAGGGATGCTGCGGGAAACCCGCAATACGTCGCCTCATTAATGGAGGACATTACAGAGAACAAGAGGGCGCAGGAGGACCGAAGCCGCGTTGCTAAACAGATGGAGATGTTGCTGGAATCTACCGGCCAGGGCATTTACGGTATCGATCTCAAAGGAAACTGCACGTTCATCAATAGGGCTACTTGTGAATTGGTCGGTTACCGTCCTGATGAGGCACTGGGCCGGAACATGCATGATCTGATACATCACCACAAGCCGGACGGCTCCCTTTATCCCGTGGATCAATGCCCCGTCTTCCGCTCGTTCCATAAGGGAGAGGGCTGCTGCATAGACACCGAAGTGATTTGGCGACGGGATGGTTCCCCAATCCCGGTTGAATATTCCTCGTTTCCAATTCTTGAGGACGGAAGAATCAGTGGGGCGGTCGTCACGGTCGTTGATATTGCTGACCGCAAGCGCACCGAGGAAAAGCTGGAGGCGAGCGAACGGCTCTTCCGTTCCATTTTCGAGAATGCTCAGATCGGAATCGGTCTTTTCAAGATTGATAGCCAGGAACATGTCTCCAACCGCGCACTCCACGAAATGTTGGGTTACACCGGAGAGGAGCTTAATCGCCTGGGGCAATGGGATGAGATTGTACCTCCGGAGGAACGTGTCTCTTGCGCCCAGCGGTATGCGGAGCTAACCCAGGGAAAGCGGGACACAGACGAATATGAACAACGTTTCACTCGTCGTGACGGCCGCATCGTTGTCGGCAACGGCCGATTTCAGTTGCTCAGGGACGCAGCCGGCAAGCCGCAATACATTGTCGGTTTAACGGAAGACATCACAGAACGCAAGCGTACTCAGGAAGCTCTGCTGGAGAATGAGCAGCTCTTCCGTACCATCTTCGAGAACGCCCCTGTCGGCATCGGCCTATACAGCGCTTCCAAAGCACAATATTTTACCAATCGCGCCTTGCACGAGATGCTTGACTACACCCATGAAGACTTGAACTCAGTGGAGAAATGGGACCGGGTTGTCCACCCGGATGAACGTGCCTCGGGAGCAAAAAGATATGCGGAACTCCTCGAGGGCAAGCGCGACTACGACGAGTGGGAGCAACGCTTCATTCGCCGCGATGGCCGCCTCGTCATTGCAGACGGCGCTTTTACGGTCATCAGGGACACTGCTGGAAATCCTCTGTATCTCCTCAACACGACGAAAGACATAACGGATCGCAAGCAGGCGGAAGCGGATCTCGTCACTGCCAAAGAAGAGGCCGTGGCTGCGACGCAGGCCAAGTCCGACTTCCTCGCCAACATGAGCCACGAGATCCGCACGCCCATGAATGCGATCCTCGGCATGACGCATCTGGCGCTAAAGACGGAGTTGACTCCGAAGCAGCGCGACTATCTGACCAAAACAAGAATTGCTGCCCAGGCCCTGCTTGGCATCATCAACGACATCCTCGACTTCTCGAAGATCGAGGCCGGCAAGCTGGACATAGAAACGATCGAATTCCGCCTCGATCAGGTGCTCGACAACCTCTCCTCCGTCGTTAGCCAAAAGGCCCAGGACAAGAACCTGGAGTTTCTGATCGCAGCCCCGCATGACATGCCGCTGAATCTGATTGGTGACCCGCTGCGTCTCGGTCAAATCCTGATCAACCTCGTCAACAACGCGGTGAAGTTTACCGATCGTGGTGAGGTGGTAGTGAGCGTGTCCCTTGAAGAAAAAGTCTCAGAGCGGGTCAAGCTGAAGGTCTCCGTTCGTGACAGCGGCATCGGCATGACGCCGGAGCAGACGGCTCGCCTCTTTCAGGCATTTAGCCAGGCCGACACATCCACTTCTAGAAAATACGGTGGCACTGGACTCGGGCTCTCCATTTCCAAACGGCTCGTCGAACTCATGGGGGGCGAAATCCGGGTCGAGAGCAAGTACGGTCTAGGCAGTACATTCGTTTTCACCGCTTGGTTTGGGATCGGGTCACCGGAGCCGGAGCACAAGCGGTTTATCCCAGATCTGGCAGACGTCAGGGCCCTGGTTATCGATGACAATACACAGGCGCGAGAGATACTCGTCGACGCACTCCGGGTATTTGCGCTCAGAGTCGATTCCGTTTCGTCCGGCGAGGATGCCGTGCGGGAAATAGCCGCCGCAGATTCTCGGGATCCATATCGGCTGATGTTGATGGATTGGCACATGCCAGGAATGGATGGCCTGGAGGCGAGCCGCATCATCAAACGTGATAATCGTCTTCAGCACGTTCCAAAAATCGTGATGGTGACCGCATTCGGGGGAGAAGACGTCAGAACGAAAGCGGAGGAGATTGGAATCGATGGCTATCTTCTGAAGCCTGTGAATTCATCAGACCTCTATGACATCCTGGTGGATCTGTTCGGCACTCCCGGACTCGAGGCCCACCTTTCCCGGGTGAAGAAAGACGACACCCATGTGCACGACGCCACGGGAATCCGGATCCTGCTGGTCGAAGACAACGAGATGAACCAGCAAGTTGCGACGGAACTGCTGCAGAGCGCCGGAGCGATCGTAACCGTTGCCAACCATGGCGGCGAGGCAGTGAGGATCTTGACGGCCGGTGACCAGGCTCCGCCGTTCGATTTGGTGTTCATGGACCTGCAAATGCCGGAGATGGATGGTTATAGGGCGGCAAAGCTCATTCGGGCGCAGCCGCGCCTCCAGGGCCTGCCGGTCATTGCGATGACAGCGCACGCACTTGTTGAAGAGTACCAGCGCTGCCTCGATGCAGGTATGAACGATCATGTGTCGAAGCCGATTGATCCTGAAGCCCTGTTTTCGACATTGCTGCGATGGACGAAGCCCCGGCGAGAGCAAGTAGTCGAACCCCCGGCGGCATACATGAAGGCGGCCGACGAGGTGATTCTTCCGGAAATCCCAGGGGTCAATCAGGCCGAAGGCTTGATGCGCGTTGTGGGGAACAAGCGGCTTTACCGCGACCTGCTGGGGCAGTTTGCCGCTAAACAAGACGACGCAGCCGTGCGGATTTCAGCCGCACTTGAAAAACGAGACCTCAAACTTGCTGAACGCATCGCGCATACAGTAAGGGCGTCGCTGGGAATATGGGAATCGGCCCGGTGTTCGCCGCAGCCGAAAAGCTCGAAAGAGCAATTCATGATGAAGACGGGGTGGAACCAGCGCTGCTCGAAGAATTCACTCTGGTGCTCGGTCGCCAGGTTCAGGCCATTCGCCAGGCGATGCGCGAGCTTGGGCCCAACCAGACAGCTGAAGAGATAACGATCAAAGATTTCGACGCGCACGCAGCATCAGCAGCAATCACGCGCCTCAGGGCGCTCCTTGAGTCGAGCGATGGCGATGCCGCTGACGCGTTTCTCGCCGTCAAAAATATTCTAGACGGCACCGCCGAGAGGTCCCGCCTGGAGGTTCTCAGCACAGCCATTAGCGTCTTCGATTTTGAGACAGCAGTATTACGCTTAGATGAAATCGACGAGATATGTGGAAATAAGGCAAATCGGACTCCCTAGCCAATTCGCGAATGACGAAAGGCACAAGGATGAAAGGCACTGGCGCGGATACATCGGCGATGGCTACATCTGAAGTTGTGGCGCTCCTGAAGGAACTCAAGCCAGGACTCTTCGAAGGGCTCTTCTCTCCAGCTCACTTCAATTGTTGCGGCCGCGAGCAGGCGTCGATTCCCGGCGCATTCCGTCATGTCGCATGAAGGATCTCCTGCTATCCGGACATTTGTCGGGTCGGAGGAGGCGCGCTTACGCGCTGGCCTCCGTCCGCCGCCCAAACCGTGCATGCAGTTTTCCCGCACACGGCTTTCACGAAGACACGGGACTCCAAGATGCAACGAAAAGGCAACGAACAAGTGGGCCATTCGTTTCACCCGTCCGGTTGGGTCGGGCCTTCAGTATCCTCGGACGATGATGTACGGGTTTTTCGCTAAGCGAACTGATCCACCTCATCATCCTTACTCTGCTGACTGCCCGTCTCTTCCTTCCTGCCTTCGCCTGCCACCTTCCCCGACCCACTCTAGCCGCCGATCACTCGGTCACGCGGCTTTCGCCGCGCTTGAGGTAATATTTGGCAGTCCGACTACTGACCGAGCATCACTCACCACTTCGCTTACGCTTATAGGCTTGCTTACTCCGGTTGCCACCCGGAGACTTGATCAGTCCTCCTGAGGTCACACGCTGTTCTTCCGTACCGTGCCGTCCGCAAACACCTTGGTGCGGTGGGTGAATGAGAACGCCTTCGTCTCAGAAGTGCAGACTCGACCTTGTCCCACCTTTGGCCGACCGGTTCATCTTGGGTTTCCCCATCGATTACGGCCCGGTACTTCTCCTCATGCCCTTCGGATCCCACCTCACGGTGGACACCCTGCCCTCCGGAGTACCACAAGCGGCGGCTTCAGGTCCGTCTTGGCTGTGTCCAGCTTTCGCCTTCGTGCCCGTTTAGACGTCTCCATACCTTCCACTTTCTCCGGCCGGCGAGGCTACGAACCCCGCTTTTGGATATGGCGCCCCTCATTTGGGCGCCAGAGGGACTTTAACCCTCCTGAACAACGTGCTGCTCAGCGCGCACTTCCGTTAAGCCGACTTGCGTTAACGGCAACCATTTTGAATCAGCTCTGCTGTCGTGCCCCCGAGCGGGCATTTGTGAGCGCGTGGCTCCGCGTCTAGGCGTCAGTTGAACCTGGCGACTTCTTCACCGCCACCTTAAAAAATCTTTTTTGAGGGAAGCACAAATTTCACGCCAGAACGGTCTAAAGGTTGAAACTCCACAGAGATTTGACCCCACCTCCCTCTCAGTGACTGAGCGCTCAGACCGCAGGTGAGCATCATTCGAAGCCGACTATTCCTTGTGACATCGCTCGATCATATGCATGCAAAGGTCGCCCATACCACGGTCAGAGGGAAACGTGTTTATCGCTTCTCGAAAGAGTTTGTACTGCATTCTTTACGACACACAATGCTCACCCGGCTAGGAGAGGCAGGTGCCGAAGCATTTACAACTATGAAGATCGCAGGCCACAGTAGCGTCACTGTGAGCCAGCGTACGTGCATCCTTCCCCTGAAGCTGTGGAACGTGCATTTCAGCGACTCGAAGTACTAAACGCCCGTGCAGGTAAGCTTCCGAAACCGGACGCAGGGATTCGCCAAGGACCCGCTGCAATTCGCTACAATCAAATCTGCGGTTGCAATAAGTCATTGAAGGCCTGTAGCTCAATGGTCAGAGCAGGGGACTCATAATCTCTAAATTACGCTCAATTACTGTTGATTACGGTCCTTTACTCTAAGTTCGGCTCGTTTAGTATTGCCGAGCGGTAAGGGCCTATAGCTCAATCGGTTAGAGCAGAGCACTCATAATGCTTTGGTTCCAGGTTCGAGTCCTGGTAGGCCCACCAAATCACCATTTCCACGTTTATCCAACCTATTTTGGGTGCACAGGCGGTACAGCGCCGAGTCGTGCAGGCCCCTAATTGGCTTCTGATTTGCGATTGGATGGGGTCACCCGCGTAACCCGCGGATGACCGTAACAGCGAAAACAGATGGCTTCTTTTGGCGCTGTAAGGAACGATCGGGAACCGTTATCGAACCCATATCAAACCCACGACCTCTGCCCAAACCTTAGCCTTGGTTCTAACGCACAGGTGAGACCGGCGAGCAGAATTGGGCGATTGAAAGCGGCTGAGTTGCCGGATTTATTCAGATGGCGGTGCGCCCTCCATCCACGGCGAGTTTTGCGCCGTGAATGAAGCTGGCGCGGTCTGTCGCCAGGAAGACAATTGCTTCTGCAATTTCATCGGCTGTTGCCGGACGTCCCGCGGGCGCCTGGGCGGCTAGCTGTTCGAGACCCTCGCCCATCGCCTCCGTACCCTCCGTGCGTGTGGGTCCTGGACTCACTGTGTTCACGCGGACCCCCTTTGGTCCATATTCGGCAGCCCAGGTTTGCCTCATCGACAAACGAGCGAATGTGCGCATTCAACATTGAGCGCCGTGTCGTAGATAGATGGCATAGTTTCATCGACTCCTACACCCTGAGTTCCATCCCGAAAATTTTGCTCCGCGCTTCGATACCCGAGATCAGGGCAACGAGAATGCGACATAAACTCCCCTAGCCGGAGCGATCTGATATCTGCCACCACCGGTTGCGATAACAATGTACTGCTTTCCCTGGATCATGAATGTCGCCGGAGTTGCGCGCCCAGCGTAGGGAAGCTGGGCTTCCCACAACAGCTTTCCGTTATGGCTGTCGAAGGCGTGGAATTTGTTGTCGTAAAGAGTGGCACCAATGAAAACCAACCCACCAGCTGTCACGATGGGGCCACCGTAATTCTCTGACCCTGTATTCTTCATGCCTTTTGCCGCGAGGGCCGGATACTCACCCAGCGGAATCTTCCACAAGTAGTTCCCAGTATTGAGATCAATTGCGCTGAGCGTGCCCCATGGCGGAGCGATGGCGGGAAAATGATCGGGATCCAGAAATTTGCGATAGCCGGTAAAACTATATTGTGGTTCATCAGAACCGGGGATTTCCAGCGAATCTGAGATTTTCAGATAGCGCAGCAGAGAATCCAGTTCTTCCGAGTGTAATTTCGGGAAGGCCGGCATCCTTCCTTTTCCCTGGTGAATGAGCGTCACGACCTGGTCTTTGGCCAAGCGTTGACCGGCACCTATCAGCGTGGGGAAAGATGGAGTGATTCCTTCCATATGTTCGCCATGACAGATTGCACAGTGCTCCTGGTAGACCTCTGCCCCTTTTGGGTCGGTCTTGGCAGAGTCTGCCGCGACCGAAACCATCTCTTGCTTGTCGCTCGCCGGCTGAGTTCTACCGGAGGCAGCAGGCTCGTCGTGCAGAAACTGCAGCAAACTCATCAGTTGGGAGGCTGTCAGGTTAGGGAAGGTCGGCATTCTCCCTTTTCCTTGATGGATAATTGCGATAATTTCTGTTTCGGTAAGCTTCTTGCTGATTCCGATCAGCGATGGGAAGGCCGGCGGTGATCCGCTTCTATCAACTCCATGACAGACACCGCACTGACTCCGATAAATCATCTCTCCCGCGGTGCGGGCACGTTTGTCCGCTATTAGTCCTCCTGTCCAGGCCATTTCATTGGCGTTGACGTAAACAACGCCTGTTTTTCGATCGACTGCAGGACCGCCCCACTCCGCTCCGCCGTCGAATCCAGGAAATATGACGGTCTGTTTGTCCAATCCAAATGGGACAAACAAACCGTCGCTACGAAAGCTGCGGAATTTATCGACCGCCCACGCATGTGCTTCAGGCGTTCGATTGGTCAACATGTCTTCGGTGAGCGATTGCCGGGCATATGGAGCAGGCTTGACCGGTCTAGGTTGTGTTGGCGACGCGACTTCTCCGGGAACGGTGCTTGCTGGATAACTGTGTTCTTCGATCGGAAACAACGGCTCACCGGTCACGCGATCGAAGAGATAAAGGTAGCCAGTCTTGGTGGTTTGTGCGACGGCGTCCACGCGCTTTCCGTGATGAGTCACTGTCAAAAGGGTTGGAGCTGACGGAAAATCTCGATCCCAAATGTCGTGATGTACATCCTGGAAATGCCAGAGTCGCTTTCCGCTAGAGGCATCGAGCGCCAACAATGTATCCGCAAAGAGATCGTCACCTATCCTGTCGCCTCCATAGAAATCGAACGATGCCGAACCCGTTGGGACATACACAATCCCACGCTCCATATCGACTGACATGCCGGCCCAATTATTGGCAGCGCCAGATGTCTTCCATGCGTTCGAAGGCCACGTTTCATACCCATACTCGCCGGGATGCGGAATCGTATGAAAGCTCCAGCGAAGCGCACCAGTGTGGACATCGAACGCACGGATATCGCCAGGCGGAGCTGGAAGTGTCTCCGGCATCTCGCCGCCTACGATGATGAGATCCTTGTACACGATGCCTGGAGTGGTAAGCGCAATCGACTGAAGCTGGTAATCGCCCCGCAGATTCTTTCTGAGGTCGACTCTTCCTTCATCGCCAAACGAAGGAATTGGTTTGCCAGTTTTCGGATCGAGCGCATAGAGGTAGTTCATTAACCCTGCGAAAATCCTGCCCTCTTTTCCGTCGGTCCAATAAGCCACTCCGCGCGCAGGTTGTTCCGCCTTGATACCTGCATCAAACTTCCACAACAATCTTCCCGTCACCGCGTCTAGAGCAATCACTTTTTGGGCGGGTGTATATGCATAAAGTGTGTCTCCGACGATCAAGGGATTTGTCTCGAGTCCACCCTCCTCGCCGGTGTCATACATCCAAGCCACCTTCAGCCTCTTCACATTACTGCGATTGATCTGGGTAAGGCTCGAATAATGCTGATTCGTGAGCTGACCTCCATATGCCGGCCAGTCACTAGTCGCGCTCGAAGCGGAAGTGTACTTGCTGGCACTCTGCGCCAACCCTGCGTAAGGAGAGAAAGTGGCTCCGATTACTAGCGTTGCTGCGATGATTGCTCTCATTGGCGTATCGCTGAAAATTCAAAGAGCGTCGTGCTGCGTCCCGCTTGTCCCGGATGTAACTCTGTTGAAGGAAAATTCGGATGATGGGGTGAATCCGGGAAATGCTGTGTCTCCATGCAGAGCCCGGAGCGTCTTCGGTGTCCCTCCTGGGCTTCGCCGTACCGAGTGCCGTCCAAGAAATTGCCGGTGTAGAGGTGCAGTCCCGGTTCCGTAGTGGAAACGGTAACGGTACGACCGCTTCGTGGATTGCTGAGACGCGCCACAGTTCTCAATTCACCGCGTGACCCATTCAAGACGAAGTTGTGATCGTACCCGTCTGCAAACTTCAATTGCTCGTGATCGCTATCAATCCGTGCACCGATCACGCTCGGAGAGTGAAAATCAAAAGGCGTACCCTCCACGGGACACAGCTTTCCAGTGGGGATCAAGAGTGAATCAATCGGAGTAAACTGGTCCGCCGCAATCGTCAGTTTGTCCTCAAGGATCGTCGTATCGCTGCACGCCGAGAGATTGAAATAGGTGTGATTCGTCAGGTTGACTACGGTTGTTTGGTCGGTTGAAGAGAAATAGTCGATGCGAAGGGCGTTGGGCAAAATCGAATAGCGGACACGGACTCTCAGATTTCCCGGGAAGCCCTGGTCGCCGTGCTCACTTTCAAGTGCCAGATCTACTCCGGAGGAGAACGGCTGCGCTGACCAGACCCGACGGTCGAATCCGGATATTCCACCATGCAATGTATATTGCCGTGGTTGTTCGTTGAGGCTTGATAACTGTGATCGCCCGATTGAGAATCGACCAGAAGCGATGCGGTTCGCGTAACGCCTTACAGCCGCTCCAAGATAGGACGCCTGGTCAGCAATATAGCTTCCCAGGTGAGAATAGCCGAGAACCACATTTGCTATCTTCCCGTATAGATCCGGTGTGCGAATGGAGACGATGCGGGCACCATAGCTGATGACTTCCACCTCGATGCCTTCATCCTTCAGCGTGTAGAGATCTACCGCGGAGTTATCCGCAATTGAACCCACGTGCGCACCGTCTCTTTTTTCTCCCCAACTCGGGTTTTCGATTGTCGGAGTCATATTGGGTTGTCTTTTATTACCATTGCGTATTTGTGATGGATCGGATTCTTAGCAATTTCGATCGTGCGGTCGTTGCGATCTAGGTCAGCGAGAGACCGTAGGCTTCGATGGCCGTCTTCGCGAGAATCCACTCTCTTTCTGTCGCTGACAGTTGCTCTATCGCAGTTCGCACGGTGCCGATCCATCGTTTATATGAAGAGGCCAGAGTCACGACAGGCCAGTCCGAACCGAACATGACGCGTTTCGGAGTGAAAGCCTGCAAAACGGTTTCGATATATGGAGAAAGGCTTGCATCAGACCAAGTTTTCCAGTCCGCCTCTGTCACCATGCCGGAAATCTTGCAGTAAACATTCGGTCTTCGAGCAAGTTCTCGCATGTTCTCTTTCCATGGGGAAAGTACGGCATCGCGAATGCGCGGTTTGGCAGCGTGGTCGAGAATGAACACTTGCCTCGGATGCCGATCCACAAATCGAATCGTTTGGGGAAGATGTTGCTCAAAGATCAGAATGTCGTACCTGAGATCAAACCGCCTCAATGCTGCGATGCTGCGGTTGAAGTCGTTTCGCAAGACGAACTGATCATCCGATTCATCATGAATCGGATGACGTACTGCTTTCAGTTTTGGGAGACTAGCTATTCGTTCCAGCTGTGACTCAGCTGCTGGAGTTGTTAGAGGCACCCACCCCACAACACCACAAATCAACTCGCTCTCTGCAGCAAGTTGGCTGAGCCATACTGTCTCTTCCGTGGTCCTTTCAGTCTCAACAACGATCGTGCTAGTGACACCTGAGTCTGCGGTTACCGCCCGGAGGTCATCCAGCAGAAAATTTCGGCGCAAGCCCTCCATGCCATCTGCCATCCAGGCAGGCCCCGGAGCAAGATAGCGCCACAAGTGCTGGTGTGCATCAACGCAAGCATTACCCATAAAAAGGATCCGAGATCGCTAGAAGTGGTCTGCTCTGCGAAGACCGCGGACGCACAGCAGATTGCTGAGCCAGCTAAGCGTAAGACAGCACCTTCAGATCCGCCGAGGCGCCAGGTTCCTGGGGGATCTGATAGACACCATCCTTCACTTGCGCTGGATGGATAAAGTGAGTCCGAAGGTGAGGAATGTACTCGAGGAACTCTGCTTTGAGCCCCAGCCCGATATGGTTGAAGAGAACCAGGTGCTGATGCATTTGTCCCATGTCGCCAACGTGCGGGACCACAGGAAGATCGAAGATCTTCGCAAGGAAACTGACAGTCAGGAACTCACTGACGCCTGCGACCCTGGTGCAATCCACCTGGATGAACGATAACGCCTTTGCCTGCATAAAGTTCTTGAACAGAACACGGTTTGCGATGTGTTCTCCGGCCGCAATCTTGATTGGGCTCACCGCACGAGATAATTCCACGTGAGCGTGTATGTCATCGGGATGGGTCGGCTCTTCGATCCAGTGGGGACGGAAATTCGCCAGTTCTCCACAGATACGAAGGGCGTCAGTAAGAGGCCAGTGCTGGTTGGCATCGAACATCAACGTGCTCTCTTCTCCAATCAGGTTGCGCAGCATCGCTGCACGCCGCAGATCTCGACTTTCTTCCCGCGAACCGACCTTCAATTTGAATGCGGAGAATCCCTGATCCAGAGCCTTCTTTGTCAATTCCGTGACCTTTTTATCGTCGTAGTCCATCCAGCCCACGGATGTGTCATAGCCGGGATAGCCACACTTTAAGATGACTTCCCGTTGTGTGCGGCTGGGAAGCTGCTCACGCAACATCGAGAGAGCCTTTGCTTCGCTGAGTATCTCTTCGAGATAACTCAGGTCCAGGACTTGGACGAGTTCCTCCGGTTTGAGATCAAGCAACAGCTTCCAGAGGGGTACGCCTCGGCTCTTTGCCCACAGATCGAAGCACGCGTTGGTTATGGACGCCAATGCCAATTGCACAACACCCTTGTGAGGTCCGAGCCAGCGTAGTGCAGCGTGATCCGCGATGCTTCGGGATATATTTCCGAAGTCGGCCATTACGGCTTCGATGGACATGCCCTTAAGAGGTTTCGCCAGCATCTCGATTGCTTTGCAAACCAGGATATTGCCGTCGCCGAGCGTCAGGACGAAACCTGATCCCCGGGGACCGTCCTGCGTCGACAACAATGTCATTGCCAGGCAGTATTCGGAAGTTGCGTGAATCGAGTCTGTACCAGCACCCGGAGGCAAGACAAACCGAGCATCATACGTTGAGATGGATTGAATTGTGTAGTCAGGCATGTCCCATTCCAGTTAACGTCTGTAACCAAGCTCAGCGCCGCCGCTCACCGGCAAGATGCATCCAGTGATAAATCGGGCCTTGGATGAAAGTAGAAAAGTGGCTGCATCGGCAATAACATCGCCGCGCGGACAATAGCCGAGAAGATGGATGTCATCGAGATACTGGCGTATGCCAGCCGGATTGGGCTGGTCTGCGGCCCACTGCTCCAG
This sequence comes from uncultured Acidobacteriaceae bacterium, assembly GCA_963781245.1. Classification (GTDB taxonomy): domain Bacteria; phylum Acidobacteriota; class Terriglobia; order Terriglobales; family Acidobacteriaceae; genus Silvibacterium. The sequence continues at coordinate 72,818 of CAWAFB010000026.1, read as the reverse complement.
CATCGGCGTCCATGCGCCCGCAGGACAGACCGCATTCACCCTGATGTGATACTTTGCGTAATCAGCCGCCATCGCCTTGGTAAGCGAAATCATCCCACCCTTGGTCGCAACGTAGGCTGCGTGGTTCTGTTGACCTAGGAGTCCGACCATGCTGGCCGTATTAAGAATTGCGCCCTTGGATTCGACCAGAGACTGAAACGCATACTTCGTCGTCCAGTAAACAGATTTCAGGTTTGTACATTGAAGATCGTCCCACTCGGCCTCGGTAGTATAGTGCAGCGCGCAGGATGGTCCCACAATTCCGGCATTGTTGTGCACAGCATCGAGACGTCCGAAATCCTTCAGTACTGCGGTAATCGCGGTTTGGATTGCCCCTCCGTCCGAAACATCGGCGTGATAAGCGGTACTGCTATTGCCAATTTCTTTCGCCGCGTCCTTAGCCTCTTCGAAATTGCGGTCAAGGATCGCCACCGTCGCCCCTTCACGCGCATAGGCAATGGCACATTCGCGACCAATCCCGCTCGCCCCGCCAGTCAGAATAATTACCTTCCCATCAAGCTCTTTTTCCATGTGCAACCCAGTTGTCGTATGCAGTTTTCGCAAATCGAACCATAGCCTTCTTTACGTATTGCTCTGCCATCTCCCCATCACCCTCGCGGAGCAAATCAACGATCCGTTGATGTGATTCAAGGTCTTTGTCCCACACCGATGTGCCTTGCCCTCCTGAAATTATCCGCAGCCGGACAAAAGCGAAAAACGGCGTCAGCATGCGTTGGGCATAGTCGAAAAGGTGTTTATTGCCGGAAAGACTGCAAAGCTCCAGATGAAACTTCAGATCCCAATCGAGCAAGTTCGCAGCGCTCTTTGCCTTGGCAGCACGCCGCATGCCCTCTACGATGGACTGTAGATTTGAGAAATCTGGCTGCGCTTGTGCTGCGAGATTTGCTGCAAGGCCCTCAATCGCGCTGCGCATTTGGTAAAGCTGGACAACATCTTTTTCGGTCAGATTGATCACGCGAGCGCTGCGACCACCTTCCTTGGTGACGAAGCCGTCCCGCTCAAGAAGATTGATTGCCTCGCGGATTGTTCCCCCTGCCACGCCAAAATGTTGTGCCCAGGTAACTTCGACAATGCGTGTGCCGGGCGACAGAGTTCCATTCATGATTTCTGCCAATAACTTTTCGGCCAGAGTCTTCTTGACGAGGCCATTGGACGCAAGTGCGGAAGGAGCGGGCATAACTCAAGTGCTTAAATCGTGAAGCGTCATCCTAAATACCGCCCCCCGCAGTGTCAAGAAAAATCCAAGCACTTGAGATCTACTTGCTCCGCACAAGATCGAGATGTAGCATGGCTCCGTTTCAAAGGAGTTCGATATGCAACGATTCGGCACCATGATCCGTCTCAAGCCGGGGTGCGTAGACGAGTACAAGAGGTATCACGCAGCTGTGTGGCCGGAAGTGCTGAGCAAGATCTCGGAGTGCAATATTCGCAACTACTCCGTCTTCTTAAAGGACGGAGTCTTATTCGGATATTTCGAATATCACGGAGCGGACGTTAAGAAGGATTGGGCAAAGATGGCCGCCGACCAGAAAACCCAGGAATGGTGGGCAATTATGGGCCCTATGCAAGATCCCCTGCCTACCCGGAATGAGGGCGAGTGGTGGGCAGAGATGGAAGAAGTATTTCACGTCGACTGAAACGCCTGATTCCCATAGTCAGGCTCAGTGTAAACGCGATCAGGATTTGCCGCGGCCCCGCTCCGTCCTCTGAGAAGGGAGCTGTTCTGCGCGAATCACGCCCGGCACTCTTCGCGCGTTGTTCTCAGAGTGTCTCCATAGTTGGCGTTTGGGGGAAGATAGTATTTGGTCGCTTTATAAGTTTAAGTACTTCTAATACTAAAGTTTTTGCCGGGGCCAAGATTTGATGACAGTAACCTATTGATTTAAAAAATGTTAAAAAATATATCTTGACATTCTGTGGTTTTATGATCTAGTTTGCTCATCGTTTAAGTGCTTCCAACCCCCATGGGCTGCGGAGGATGCTTACGTGTCGAGTTCAAAACATCGCCGCCCAAATTTGACAGTTGTTGGTTCATGACCCCGTGCTGCGTGGAAGCAAGCAGGAAATCATGTTGCTTGTCTAGATCTCAATCTCGCTTCAATTGGGGGCATGTGTATGTCGAAGAGGTTGTTCGTTGTCGCGTTCCAGGTCGGAATTCTTGCACTGCTATTTGCAGGGTGGGTTCGTGGTCAAACAACGTCTGGCCTCATCACCGGTACAATCACCGACTCGTCTGGCGCAGTGATGCCAGACGCCCGGGTGGAACTGACGAATCAGGCCACCGGCGTGCAGAGAAAGGCAGTCACCGACAATAGTGGCTACTATTCGGTGCCGGAATTGCAACCCGGTGTCTACAACGTCTCGGTAAGCAAGGAGGGGTTTGCAACCCAAAAGCTGGACAATGTCCATCTCGAGGTCAACCAAAGCGAAGCATTGAATTTCAGAATGTCGATTTCGGCTTCTACGCAGACTGTTCAGGTGAATGCGGATGTTACGCAAATCAATACGACTTCTGCCACCCAGGCAGAAGTCGTTGGTCATTCTGCTATCGTAGATCTGCCTCTGAACGGGCGCCAATTCAACCAGCTGACACTTCTCACCCCTGGAGCCGTTCCCCTCATTCAGGGCGGACAGCAGGGGGCGTTCACCGTGACGCTTGGAGCCGGGTCGGTTAGTCCGTCGGTCGATGGACAACGGCCGCAGCAAAATAACTACACGATGGACGGGGTGCTGAACAACGCGCTCTTCACGAATACCTTTGCCATCAGCCCGCCACCGGACGCGATTCAGGAGTTCAACGTCCAATCCCACATCACGGATGCCCAGTTCGCGATCAGTTCTGGCGCGAACATCAATCTCGTTACGCGCTCCGGAACCAATGACTTTCATGGAGCAGTGTATGAGTTTATCCGCAACAACGTACTGGACGCCAAGACCTATCCGGCCACTACGGAAACGCCATATAAGCAGAATCAATACGGGGTGTTCTTTGGTGGTCCAATAATCAAGAATCACACCTTCTTTTCCGGATATTGGGAGGGTTTTCGTTCTGAGCAGACACAGTCATACTTGTCGGCTACGCTTACCGACGCTATGCGCAACGGAGACTTCTCGGCTGTGTTGGGAACGACCGCAACCGGCAATGATGATCTAGGGCGTCCGGAATTTGCGAATGAGATCTACGACCCGTATTCGACTACTGTGGATCCCCAAAACCCTGCGAAGATCATCCGGAATCCCTACCCGAACAACACGATTCCCCAAAACCAGATCAACCAGGCAGCACTGGCCATTCTCAATAAGTACTATCCGGCGCCCAACCTGAATGTTGCGCCAGGAGCTCTTCCGAATTACGCGTTCAACGGAAACACATCAACAAAGGCAGATCAGGTAGGTGTTCGCATCGACCACGAGTTTAACGCGAACAACACAGTGTTCTTCCGGTTCAACCGGTCGAACAATAATTTGATAAGTCCGGAGGGTTTTCCCGGCTATGTGGGGAATAAATCGAACTATTCGCGGGCATTTGCCGGCGGATACACACATATCTTTAGCCCAAATACGATTCTCAACCTGCGCTATGGATATACCGAAACTTCCTTCACCATCTTCGATGAGCCTGCCGGCACAGACTTCCTTAATGCCCTGAACTTCACCGAGACGGCCCCGGTGAAGAACGACCTGCCTCTTGGTCCTGGAATCGGAGTCGCAAACGGGTATACCGGAGTGAGTCAATTTGCGGCCCCCGTAGGTCCGCAACAGAACAGCGATTATCACGCAGATCTTTCAAAGATCAAGGGAAAGCACACGATCGGTGTCGGAGGTATGTATTACCACATCCATAGCTTCGATGACGGTTGGCAATACACCATGAACTTCACCACAAATGGGACCTCTGCGGACGGCTCGCAGAGCGGAACAGGGTACGGTCCGGCCAGCCTACTCATCGGTACTCCGGACAGCTACACTCCCTGGGTCGGTGATACGTCTGAAAACCAACACATCAATTGGTACGGAATCTACGCCCAGGATCAGTGGCGCATTTTGAAGAATCTGGTGCTCTCCTTCGGTCTTCGTTACGACTACATCTCGCCGCCAACCTTTTCCAAGATCAATTCGGGTCTGGACATGCTCACAGGAATTTTCCATGTCACGGGCCCTGTCTTGCCGCTCTTTCCGAAGGCTGTCGGGCCTAGCAGCTATTACTATCCCCAGACGAACGGATGGCAACCTCGATTCGGTTTTGTTTACCAACCGGAGAACCGAACTGCCATTCAAGGCGCGTTCGTGATTATCGACGACCATAACAACACGCTGATTGAGCAGCAATCAGACATACGCCTCTCTTGGCCGACCGGTATCTATACCACGATCAGCAATCAGGATAATGGATATCCGTCTGTGTTTATCAATACCCTTCCGCCCGCATCAAGCTTCCTCGATCCCAACAAACCGCTGGCTAGCTTCGGCGGTAGTCCACATCCATATATTCCGTACTCCATGGAATGGAATCTCGGCGTGGAACAGCAACTGACAAGGACACTCGTCCTCGGCGTCCACTATGTCGCTTCGGGAAGCAGACACGAATTTCTACAACCGTACGGAAACAGCGCTACCGTGCCGGGGCCGGGCCCGATCTCTGCGCGACAGCCATATCCACAATATGGTGGACCCGTCCCCTGGGACTACAACGAAGGAACTGGAAACTACAACGGTCTCCAGGTAAAGCTGAAGCAGGAACTCGCAGGCGGGCTCTATTACCTGCTCTCTTACTCGTACGGCAAGTCGATGGATTTGGCATCGGACCCACAAGCCGATACTCTTACCAATTTCTACGACCTGGCTCAGGACTACGGGCCATCCGACTACAACAGGACGCAGATGTTTTCATTCGCGGCTTCGTATGCGCTGCCGGTCGGGAATGGGAAACGCTACTTGGCAAATGCAAATCGAGTTGTAAATACGGTCCTTGGCGGCTGGAATATTGGCGGCATTTTTACGGCGGACTCGGGGTTGCCTTTCAGCGCAATGGCCGGAGGCGATGTTGCGAACACTGGCGGTGGACCGCAGAGAGCTGAGCGAATTCCAAACGCGCCTGGCAGCGCTCCCAAGACGCGACAAGAGTGGCTTAACCCGCAAGAGTTCACAGTTCCTGCTCCATTCACGTTCGGAAATGAGCGAAGAAACGACCTCGTGGGTCCTGGCTACCTCAACGTAGACTTCAATGCGCGCAAAGACTTCACAATCGAGCGTCTGACGGTTCAGTTCAAGTCCGAATTCTTCAACCTGTTCAATCGAACTCAGCTTGGATTGCCAAACAATAACGTTCAGTCGTCGGCGTTTGGGAGCATCACATCGACCAGCGCTTCCGCCCGTCAAATCCAATTTGGACTGAAGGTGTTGTTCTAGGGGAAGCGGAGCGGCGCAGATGCCACTGCGTCGCTCCACATCCCGTATGGATCATCGGTGCAGAGGGAAATGGCATGAAACGAACCGGAAACGGGACATCCTGGTGACAAGCACTCAGCCGATGATACGTCCAATGCCGCGCACTCACGAGTCTCGAGGCCTTGCATTGTTGCTAATGGGTGCACTGTGCTTTTTTGTGCCTTGTCTGAGCCGCGCATCCCAGGTGGAGAAGCCATGTGTCGCCGATAAGGCTTTTGCCCAAGTGGAATCCCTCCTCGAGAGAAAGGACTATCAAGGCGCGAAAGATCTTCTTCGAAGTCTCGAAGACTGTCCACAGCTGTCACCGATTCAGCGATTCAATGTCGGTTGGCTCTACGGCAAAGCGCGTGACCTTCCTAACGCTCTCAAGTTGTTTAAGTCAGTTCAATCCGATGTCCCGAACCGGCTGACACATGGATATGCAATCGCCCTGACGGAGTTTGAACTAGGGCAGTATCAAACGTCTATCGATACTCTCATCGCGCTCCGCTCGAAAGCGATATTCGACGCCGAATGCGCGGACCTGCTGGGCGTCTCGTATTCGAAGCTTGGGAGATACCAGGACGCCTACATTGTTATGGCTGAGAATCTTCGACAGAATGCTTCGAGTCCGTATGCCTATTTCAATCTCATCACACTATTCGTCGACACAGGAGAGCTAGACAAGGCCGCACAAGTTGCAGATAAGGCCGTTTCCGCTCTGCCCCAGAACGCGGAAGCGCTCGCAATGCGCGGGTCGATTGAACTCTCCCAGAACAAAATAGAGGTTGCATATCGTGATTTCGCTTCTGCTGCGAAACTTTCGCCCCGGGATGTCGACCCTCCATTCTTCATAGCTCTGGCGGATTATCGACGATCGAGGTTTAAAGAAGCCGTACAGGTATTGAGGAATGCAATAAGATCGGGAATTGTTGATTCCGATCTTCATTATTTATTGGCAGAGTGCCTGGTTCGGATCGATGGGTCAGATCCCGCGATAGTTCTTTCAGAACTTGACCGGGCAATCCAGCTGAATCCGACTTCGGCTTCGGCAAGGGTTCTACGCGGTGAACGGCTAATGGAAGTGGGCCGTCCGCAAGATGCGATCGTCGATTTGAAGATTGCGCGCGAACTCGAGCCCAATCCCGAGCGCGACGCCAGAAACGCCACCTATTTGCTGGCACGTGCATACGTCGCTGTCGGAAAGGGGGATGAAGCAAAGCTACTTTTCGCGCAACTGGGCCGTCAGTTCAGCTCTAACAAAGCCGACACGCTTAATCAACTGAGTGACCGGAAAGTACAAGCGGCCCTGCACCCGTAATCGAAAAGGATCAATGTTAGCTGCGAACGAGACTAAGTAGTTCGAACGACGCGGCATCAGCCAGCCGCACAGGAGAAGGACGTTAATGCTGAAAGACTTGTCGCGAAGAGCTTTCATTCAAACCGCCACGGGCTTAATCGTTGCCAACTGGGGAAGCCTCAGTATTTTGGCCGGACCTGAGCCGGCGTGGGCTCAAGCTTCACATGGTTCGCGAGCGACACGGGTGCCGCCCGAATTCATTTACGGTACTGAATTTTTCCGGCCCCCGAATCCTCCACGTGCACTACGCCATGAGATGTTGAAGGCAATCGCCAACGAGTACAAATTCAACATCGTTCGCGTTTACTGTTCTTGGGTGTATCTCAATCCGGAACCGGGAAAATTCGATTTCACGGAAATCGAAGAAGTGCTCAACGACTGCGATCAATTGGGCCTGAAGGTCCTGATGGGCGCTGTCATCGAAGAGGCGCCCTACTGGCTTGAGGCCGCGCATCCGGAATCGCGCTTCGTTGACGCCCTCGGTTCACCCCAGCGCCTCCAGACTGTCGGGAAAAATATGAGCGGCGGATGGCCGAGCTTATGTATGGACTGGGCTCCTGTGAAAGAAGCCGCGGAGAGATTTCTTCTGGAGCTGGGGAAGGTAGTTTCAAAGCATTCATCAATGTATGCTTACGATGTCTGGAATGAGCCGCAGCTCGAGCCTGCCGGGGGACGCGAGTTCAATACCTCAACGGATCAAAAGCTCTATTGCTATTGCGATAAGACGATCGCATCTTTCCAGAACTGGCTGAAAAGACGTTATGGCACCCTTGAGAAACTAAGCGAGTCATGGGTGCGCCGCTACCCAAGCTGGGAGGTCATCGATCCGCCGCGCGGACCAGGCTCCTACATCGATTGGGTAGACTGGCGGCGCTTCATGATCGAAAGAAGCACGGAAGAGATGCGATTCCGCGTCAAGACACTTCGTTCCGTAGACACTCGCAGTATCCTCGAAAGCCATGTCTTCAGCCAGGCCGCGATTATCCCGCTTGCTATTCAGGCGATTAATCCCTGGCGTCTGGCTGAGCTAATGGAATATTGGGGGCTTTCATGTTTTCCCCGATGGCTGGGAACTCCGATTTATTTCAGCGCCGCGCAGATTGAATTGACTCGCGCTGCCGCGGCAGGCAAGCCATTCTGGATCACAGAACTGCAGGGCGGACATGGGAGCAGTGGGATTCGTCGCAGCCCGCAAATGCGGCCACGAGATATCCGTCTTTGGAACTGGATGCTGGTGGCGATGGGTGGGAAAGGCATTATTTATTGGTGCTACTTGACCGAAGCCACAGGAACGGAATCAACCGGCTTCGGCCTGGTTGAACGCGATGGCTCAGCAAGCGAGCGCATACTTGAAGCCGCTCAGGACCACAAGCTCATTCAGACGCAGTGGGAGATCATCAAGGATTACAAACCTGGTCCCGAAGTCGCCGTTGTTGTGGACATCGACAATGCCCTTCTGACCTTCGCGATGAGCGGCAAAGAGGACGCATCGACCATGTCTTTTGCCGGCTACTACAAGGCTTTGTGGAACAGTGATGTGCTCGTGGATTTTATCGAGCCTCAGAGCCTCAGCAATAGCGGCAAATATAAGGTCATCATTGCGCCCTGGCACCTCATCGGCAAAAAGGATACCTGCGATCACTTGCGCCAGTTCGTTGAGGACGGAGGAACACTTCTTTTAGAAACCGGGTTCGCGTCCTACGACGAGCACATGGTCTACAACCCGATCGTCCCAGCGTTCGGCCTCGCCGATGCCTTTGGCTATCGTGAGAAGGAGAGCCTGTACATGATGCAGGAGGATGGAAAGGACAATCCCAAAGCGGAGGATGTGCCCCAATCTGACCGCGTTTATGTAGAAGGTCACCTCTCGTTTACAGAACCAGTCGCCGTCCAAATCAAGGCCCATACCTTCCTCACTCCAATCACAGTTTCCTCAGCAAAAGTAATCGCGACGTATGAATCGACTCCCGTTGCGGCGACCAAGAAGGTGGGAAAAGGGCTGGTCTACTATGTCGGAACGAACCTCGGGGCGAGCATCGAGGCTGGCTCCCAGGCGGGAATCGATCTGGTCAAGGCAATCGTGAATCAGGCGGCCCGAAGCACAGTTGTGTCGGAAAAGGTCCGCCCGCGGCTGATCGAGGCGGAAAGCGGCACCCTGCTGATTGTCTTCAATGACCAGATCACTGATCAGGCTGCAGGCATTCGGGTACCGTCGCGCCGCTATAAGATAGCGACGAACATTTATGACAATCAGGTGCAGACCATCCAGAACGGCACTGTCGAGGTTCAGGTGCCATTTGAAGGAGTCACCGTTCTCCGGCTTTCGTAACTAGTGCGCGCTTACTGTGGAGGTAGGCGACTTGACATGGAAAAATGAACGGCCATCGACGAGGGATCCCGGACGAATTCATTTACGCCAATTGAATTAGACAGGCTCGTTATACGCGCCAATCTCGGCAATATGGGGCATCTCTTTGCTGCTCCCCAACAAGAGCCGGACCTTCTGCGATGAAACTCGCGGAATGCGGAGGATTGTTGTCGGTGCGGGTGTTTCGCCGCCTGTAAGAGTGATCCATCTCGCACCGTCCCAGCGCTGGAAACGATAACTGCGGATGCGACTCTCCGGATAGTCGTTCGAAGCTCCGACAGGCTCCACCAGTGAGACGACGTTAAAGGTCTCCTGCCTTTTCAGATCGACTTCCAGCCAGCCTGAGGTCTGCCCTTCTTCCAGATGCCAGCTCGTGCGGAAATCTCCATCGTTTGCCTCATCCGGTCCCACGGTGTCGGGGTAGGAATTGGCGTGAATAGTCTTGCCAGTCGCCAGGTTCCGCGTTGTGATCACGACGTGCTCACGAAGTTTTGCCATTGGGCCTGGATGCTTCCACGCTTTGCCGATCTCTTCCAAGCAGCTCACAACATTGGGTGCGAGGCGGCCTTCCCGAGTTGGAGGAGCATTCAGAATCAGGTTGCAGTGTCTGCGATTCAGCGGCTCAAGCCACTCGTTTACCACGGTCGCCACCGGCTTGAGATTTCCATTCGCATCCCGCTGTTTCCAGAACCACCCATCTGTAAGAGTCACGCACGACAAGGCCGGGACATCGCTATCGTCGGGAACCTTCTGCCCGGCATTCTGTTCAAACGCCTTCACATCGGAATAGTAGAGTCCGCCCGGTGGATATTGACTGGCGTTGAGATCGCAGAGCAGGCAGTTGGGCTGCAGGTTCTTGATATGGTCATAGATTTCCTCGAATGATACCTCTTCATACGTAATGCGGCTCCACGGCGCATTCCATCCGTCGGTGATGAGGATGTCGATCTCTCCGTAGCTGGTCAATAACTCAGTGAGCTGGTTTTTGATCAACCTTACTTTGGCAGGAGTTATGTTGAAGTGGCGTATATCGTCGCGCAGTGACAAGATCGAATAATAAAGCCCCACCCGCAGACCGGCCCTGCGGAACGAATTCACATAGGCGCGCACTACATCTATCGAACGCGACGTCTGCCCCACGCTCGCTACCTCGGTCTTTGTCGGCCAAATGCAGAAGCCATCGTGATGTCGCGTTGTCAGGCAGCCCCAGCTCATGTTGGCCGACCGCGCTGCAGCGGCCCATTGATCTGTATCGAGCGCGGTCGGACGAAACAAATCGGGTGGCGATGTTGGATCGCCCCATTCGCGGTCCTGAAAGGTGGCCATGTTGAAATGCACGAACATGCCGAAACGCAAATCAACAAATCGCTGCTGCAGTTCGAGGAGCGGCTTTCCACCGCCAGGGGTTACGCGATGCGTTGTGCTCTGTGTCGCTGCGCAGCTGTAACTGCTGGCGATCACCGCCGCCGTCGCGGATTGCGCGGCTCGTCGGAAGAACTCTCTTCTTGTTGGCATCTTCATGCTTAAACCTGATACAGCGTCCTGAATGGATGCAGGGTGTGGGCAAAGGAAGCGCTTTTGTTCAGGCAATCTCCTGGAGGGCAGTATTATCCAGATGTGATCTGTCGGCATGCGGCAAAAGCGAAGGAAGAGCGGCCGATTCATACGCAATGGCGGCTGTCGAGGAAGTCCAAGCGCGGATGTTCGCGCTCACGGGTGGGGTTCTTCCCGGGCGCGTCCACGTGAATGGAGTGATTAACTCGTGGTACGAAGACCAATCGATCACGCCGACGGGGCAATCTCTTCCCGTCGCGTTTTCACCGCAAGCGCTGGCCGCCGCTCGTTTCCCGGTAATGCAGTTATCCCTACTGGACCGGCGCGATGAAGTACGGAGGCGCGATGGATCCGCCGAGCGTCCGGCTGCTGGCGGTGACGGCTGCGCTGATTCGTTCCTATGCCGGGACGCAGCAGAAACCGGTGTGGGCAGGCGAGTTCAACACCTGTATTCAGGAACTCTCCGAGAAGGATCAAGCCGCGTGGCTCGAAAAAGCGGTGCTGGCGGCGATCGATGAGGGCGTGAGCTGGTTCAGCTATTGGGACACGCACGATCTTGATTCCAAGTTTTGTTTCTTCCCTCCTTTGGAGTACAACCTGGGGCTCCTGACCAACGACGGCCGCGTGAAAGAGCAGGGCCGGACCTTCAAACAACTGGCCAATACCTATCGCGGAAAACCGATTGTGTTCCCTAAGGGCAGCTTGTTGCCGCCCCCGACCGAGCACACGCAGGTAGCGACGTGGCGCTGGCTACTGGATTGGATGGGCTGGAAACCAAAGGTTGCTTGAGGGCTCGAAGGCCCGTCGTCGCGCGAGTTCTCGGCGAGCGATTTATCGCCAAGTCGCTCATCGACCGGGTTCTGGGCAGTTAACCGTCCACCCGGAAGTTACCCCAAAACGGGTGTAGTCGGGTCGGAGGTGGCGCATCGAGCTGCCCCGAGGCTGGCCACCGTCCGCCGCTCAAACTGCACGTGCGGTTTTCCCGCATGCAGCTTTCACGAAGGCTCACCCTTCCGAGATGCAATCAAGGTACTAACGGTACTCGTTAATGAGTGGACCTTCTTCGCATCCGTCGGATCAATCCAGTCCGACAGTATTCTCGGGCGGAAATGTACGGGTATTTCACTCATGGAACTGATCCACCTTTCCGTCCTTACTCACTGCCTGGCTTTCTCTTCCCAACCGCCTTCGCCGGCTGCCTTCCCCGACCCACTTCCGTCGCCGGTCGCCCGGTCACATGACTTTCGCCATGCTTGAGGTACTATTCAGCCGTCCGACTACTGACCGAGCGTCGCTCGCCATTTCGCTTGCGCTTATAGGTCTGCTTACCCCGGTGCCACCCGGGGACTCCGTCAGTTCTCCTGAGGTCACACACTGTTCTTCCCTACCGTGCCGCCCGCAATCACCTTGGTGCGGTGGGTGAATGAGAACGCCTTCGTCTCAGACATGCAGACTCGACCTTGCCCCACCTTTGGCCGACCGGTTCATCTTGGGTTTCCCCATCGATTACGGCCCGGTACTTCTCCTCATGCCCTTCAGATTCCACCTCGCGGTGGACACCCTGCCCTCCGGACTACTGCAAAGCGGTGGCTCTAGATCAGTCTTGGCTATATCCAGCTTTCGCCTTCGTGCCCGTTTAGACGTCTTCATACCTTCCACTCTCTCCGGCCAGCGAGGCTACGAACCCCGCTTTTGGATATGGCGCCCCTCATTTGAGCGCCAGAGGGACTTCAACCCTCCTGAACAGTGTGCTGCTCAGCGCACATGTCCGGGTTGCCGACAACACAACCTGAACTCTGAAAAACCAATGAGGGACAGCCTTCGTGTTCATTGGCCGATTAGCTCGATTCGCTTTCCTTGCCAGACATCTGTAAGAAACGGGTCATGCGCCGTAAGCTTTCTTTTCAGTTCCTGTGGCTTGAGTGTCGTGTAGCTAACTTCCCGATGAAGTATTTTCTCCAGGCGGGAGACTTCCGCTGCCAGTCTGATCGCATCGGGATATCCCACGATTAGCAGGTCAATATCGCTGGACGCATCGGCCTCGTTCTTGGCGAAAGAACCATAGAGGTATGCCTTTTCGATGCCTTCCACGCGATGTAAGGCCGTTGCGAGTGTTGGCACAATGCCTATCGTTCCCTGAAGAAGTGAAAAGACAGCTTTCAGATGGGGATACTGTGAGTTGATGCTGTAATAGCGTTGCCTGCCCTCAATCTCAGACCGCAAGAGCCCTTCCCGCTCCAGCCGTGCCAGTTCGCGTGACAGATTGGTTGAATCCACGCCCAAAGCACTCGCTAACTGACGGACATACACACGCGCTGAACGATTCGTGTAGAAATACGTCAGAAGCTTACGCCGCAGCTCAGAGCGTAGAGAAATCATTGCAGTATTATCTTACTGCATTTGCGGTAGAAAACTACCGCATTCATGAAACTTGCAGGTACAGCAGCGGTACACTCATCAGCCTTTCCCTGTTTGGATAAATTGCTCTAAATTACGGTCGCTCAACTACTTAGGGCTACGCTTAATTACGCTCGGCTTGGCTTTATTTTCATAGACTTACAGCGAGGGACAGAAACTCATAATTCGCTTATTTGCGCTAAACTTGAGTAGACTACGCTTCCTTACGCTCGATTACGGTCAACTGGCCGTTTCGGTTATAAGGGCCTATAGCTCAATCGGTTAGAGCAGAGCACTCATAATGCTTTGGTTCCAGGTTCGAGTCCTGGTGGGCCCACCAGGGCGGGCTCCCATATATAAGGTGCGCAGGCGGTACAGCCCCGAATCGCCACCATGCTGTAGTCAGGTCAGAGCCAGTCCTCAGTTTTCGTCCGACGATGGCAGGCTACTGTTCAGACCCTTGACTTAACAATTGCGAACTCGGAACATCAAGGTGGTTCAGTTAGGGCCTGTTCCCAATGAGGTAGCCTGGTCGTGCGTTCCGGGTGGCGCCTGTAGATAACGCTCCAACCGCCATCTTTTCAGCCCCAAATGAAAAGCACCGCCTGAGCGACCCTCGCGCGGCCTATCTTTTGGGCAAGGTCCGCAGAAGAGCAAGAGCAACTAGCCCAGTGAAACGCATGGAATCCTCCAGCCTGGTGAAGATCCACCTTGTTCAACTCTGGATTCAACTGGCAATGACTCTCCCGGGGCATGTTGCCAGCAATGCCGGAAGCATTCGTAGGTGTACCCAAAGTTGTGCCTCGTGATTGCCATTGAGCGCCCCGTCGGCTGTGCCGCCCCTGGAACGCGGCAACCGTGACCAATTCGTGACTATCCGATCGAAACCGACCGTCATCGAGGACTCGCTACGAAGCTACGCTCGCTTCACGGATCACCGTAAACACGCGAGGGTTAGCGACGACGTGACTGTTACGTTCCCGCTATGCCCTTGTTCTGCAGAATCCTGACCACGACGCGCCGATTCTCCGCTTGACCTTCTGCCGTAGTGTCGGGGGCGACCTGCCTACTGGTGCCCATCGCGCCAGGAGCCAGGATATTGGTCAATGGAATCTGGCCCTGCTGCTCCAGAAACTCGGTGACGTTGGCAGCCCGCTCCTGGCTCAGCTTCTGGTTCAAAGCCGCAGAGCCAACGGCGGATGCGTAGCCTTTTACCTGAATCACATAGCCGGTGACGGCCATGGCCTTCTGGCACAGTGCCAGCAATTGGCCGTCATATTGCGGGTCAACCGTGACCTTGCCGTTGCCGAAGTAAACCGTGGCCTCACCCCAGATGTTGTAATCAGCCAACTCGCCAAAGCGTTTGTTGACGGCGGCGATGGCGGCCTTGTTGGCGGCGATCTTCGCCTCGTTGGCCGCTTGCTGTTGCTGCTCCGCCGTCAGTTGCGCCTGTTGCTGCTGCAGCTTCGCCTGTTGTTGGGCCAGTTCCTGTTGCTGTTGCTGCGTCTGCTGCTCCACCGGAGCCACGCCGGCCTGAATGTCGGTAGCGGCCTGCAGGTTCTTGCCATTGAACTTGACGGTGTTCGCTACCAACTGATTCTGGGCGTTGTAATTCCCCTGTACCTGTACCTGGAGACCGGGCTCCAGAACGGTCAGTCCCATTTGCTTCCTGCGAGCATGGAATAGGCCCGATACGTCTTCCACCTCGGTGTCGAGTGTGAGAACGACGACCACGTTTCCCATGTCTTGAGTCTGAACGGTCATGGTGGCGCCATTGCGCCCATTGATCACTCCCTGGATCTGGTTGCTTTGGGCAACAGCCGTGCCAGCAAGCAGCAGGATCGCCGCCAGTGAGGCTGTCGCGAATAATGTGATTCTTCGAATCCTTGTTTCCCTCATGACCGTGTTCCTTTCGATCGATAACTACATTTAGCCAATTGCCTTTGGCAGCCCGGACTGGACATTAGCTACTCCTGCCGACTCTCAATGCCGGGCGCGTCAGCAGAAGCGCCAGCAAGGCATGAAGTGCAAAAGCCGGCCATAGCAGATAGTTGACGAAACTCCCGCCAATTCTGAGATAGCCATGGTAAAGCGCGGCGAGCAGGTTGTAGGTGAGCAGAACCCAAATGACCTGGACGCCTGCGTCGCTCCCTCTCGGCCAACATGCCAGTCCCAGGGAAATCAGCGCGAAGCCGCCTACACGACCAACCTCAATGCCGCCACCCGTTATACCCACACCTAAAAGCACACGGGCTACAAGGTCAGGATTGGCGGATCAAGGCAACTCCAGTCGCCACCTCAAGGGCAGCCGACAGCGCGGCCAGGACTCTTGCTGTCATCTGCCAGGTCTCCACCCGTCGATGTTCTGCTCACTTTGGCCACTGCTTGAACATCTTCTGCACGGCTTTATCTACCATCTGCTGGTTCTTATTGCCGTTGTTGCCCAAAGTATTCTGACCTATCCCGCGCCAGACCAGCGTCTTCTGCTTCGCGTCATAGAGGCTGACGATCAGTGTTCCCTCGACATTTTGCTCGGGGCTGATTCCGCCCATGCCGCCGCCAAAGCCCCGCATACCCCAGGCACTATAGGAGGTCTGCTGTCTGAGCCCTCCGCTCACGAGCAGGACCAGGTCGGGATTGGCAGATAGTTCAACCTTGCTCAGGCCTTTGCCCTGAAGTGCGGCATTGACATCGCTCAACGCTGCCTGCGCGAGGATAGAGTTGGCAATTTGATTCGGGTCATTGTTTTCAAAGGCGTACGTGTGATACGGCGCGAAGCTCTGGCTGTGGTCGTAGTTGACTGAAACCTGTTGCCCGAAGGCAATCGTGAACGTGAGGCAAACCAGCATTGCGCACAGCGCAATTTTCGTTCTCATGATCGTCACCTTTCTTTTTGAGCAGCACTGCCGGCTTGCGGACTAGCAGTGCCCTTCAATGCGCGTCGCGACATTCTTTCTGCTTGCCGCGGACTCAGGACAAATAACGAGATCACGGAAGCCATCACTATTAGGAAGCGCATCAAGTGGACCATCTGTTCCTCTCAGGGATCTGGTCATCAACCCGAGTCGTAGTGACTCTGAAAGAGCAGCCACTGTCCATTCATCGCGAGGTGAGCGGTGTACCGTCAATTGAGTCCGGATGAACGTAAGGCGAAGAACCAGACATCGTGACGCGAGCCTATGCGTCCGTTCGGTTTTCTGGAACTGGCATAAGTGACAGGCGGCGCGAGAAAAATTACTAGGAGCATAGTCCCGAGGAACTCGGCCGCCTCGTGCCTTTCGCGGACACGCCATTCCCGCTTTCAGATACCGGAACCGAGGGTGGCTCGAACCCTTGGCGCTGACCGCGCCTGCCCCGTACGACAGAGAGAGCCACACCACCCGAGGCTAGAGGGATCACCCATATATGTCCCCGTGTTGACGACCCTTCTTTCAGATCCGCCCAGAATCTGCAAAATATCGAAATACTGATCATGCTAAGTAGCAATATGCTTGCTGCAATTGCGAGGCCGGGATTAGAATCCACGTCTTTCGCGCTTGAAGGAAGCTGAAATGTCTAAAGAGAGAGCAACGATCGGAATCGACGGAATCGCGCTCCCAATTCTGCCGCCCGAGCGCGACGCGCGGGTTTGGGCCCGACTGGTACGCGTGATGTTCTATCTCCCCGGGTTCATGGCCCTGCTGCTGATCAAGGCGGGGGAACCGGCGAGTTTTGGCATCACGGTGGAACTGCTGATGCTGTCTAGTGCCGCCGCCATCGTCGGAGGCCTGTACATCGGCGCGGAATCATCGGGTGCGGGTGCCGATTCTTCGTCTAAGGTCGGTGCCTGGAGCGGGGCGCTGGTGCTCGAACTGCTTGCCGTGGTGCCTTTCTTGTGTGCCGTGCCGGCGCTCTTCCATGAACTCGCGCACAGCAGGCTGCTGCATGACATGGCGCCCGGCGCTATCCCTGTCGCGCTGGGTGCTTCCGATCTCCTGCCGATGGTAGCGACCCTGCCGTTCATGCTGTACCAACTTGCCGGCTTTGGCACCGTGCACTTCATCTTGCCCAAGTTGGTGAACTGGATCATCAACGGCGGCATTCTCTGCTTAATCACGGCCAGCTACATTGCCAACCGCGAGGGCGAGTATGAATGGGAAAGAAGATTCGCCGGGTTCCTGGTTCTTGTCATGGTGATTATCGTGTTCTATGGCGTTCTCAAGCTGAGACGCATGCAGGCGACCTACGATGCGCACTGCCCGCCAAAGGCTCCGAAGTAACGAGTCGATAGTTGTTCTTCAGCAGGAACGCTGCCGGAGGCAATCTAGCGACGGACCTGAGTCAGGCGAGACTTGCTCATTGAGACAGGAAACGGGGCTCAAACGCTAATCCACAAGGGGACCGCCCGGACCCATGACGATGGCGGATCGTCGCATTGCCAAGGAGCAGGAGTTAGTCACGCTGAGCAATTAAACCCAACTTGGTTCGCGCAAGGCATTGTAGGTTCCTTTAGATCAGCGGCATCCCTTGTTCAACTTCTACTTCAATGCGGTCCAGGTGTCGTCGGGATTGAAGTCAGTCATCGCCTTCGCCAGATTCTCGGTATCCTTGCCAAGGTCTTTGGCGTAGACCACGCCGTCCTGATTGATGATGAACGTCTTAATACCCGTATCGTCGTACTTCGCCGGGTAGGCAACGTAGGCAAATCCACCCGTCATCTTTCCATTAATGACATACGACTTTGCGCCGCCTTTGGCTGCGGCACCCTGATTGTCCAGCCGCCGGAAGTAATAGCCATAGAAGGGCTGGGCGCCGTCAGGTTTGACGGTGAATCCCTCTTCTGTCGCGAACGCCACCAGCGGCCCGAGCGGACTGCGAGGAGAGCCCTGCGGAGACTCCCAGTACAAGCCGTTCTGCTGGCCTGGATCGCTGATGAATTTTTGCGCGTATTGTTTGACGCCACCGTGCTTTTGGGAAAAGTACTGAGTCTGGGAGTCGGCCAGTGCGGCGCAGACATCGATGGCGGCGAGTTCGTCGCGGCCTACGCGACGCGCCAGGATTTCCTCTTTCCCGGCTGCCGCATCGAAATACCACTGGCCGGCGGCGTTCTTCATCAGGGGAATGGGAAATGCCTGGTTTTCGGCGCCCACCAGCAGCAATTCGCTGCCATCGGCCAGCTTCCGCCACCGGTTCATTACCTGGTAGTCCTGGGCGAATCCATTCAGCGCAGCTTTGTCTTCCGCGGGATTGCCAGTGGAAACAGTCGCTGCCGATCCCGGACCGAAGATTGTCAGCATTGCATCCTGATTCTGCGATTTCGCGGCATCTGCGAGCGCCTTGCCGGCGTCATCCGGCGAAGCAAAGGTCTTGGGCGCGGCCTGGGCGGACTCAGGATTCTCCTTTTTGTTGCAGGCGGTGAGAGAAAACAGCAACCCGAAACCGAGAGTCAGGGTAAGGAAGGACGAGGCAAAACCGGCGCGATTGCGTACTGTGTCGAACATTTTGATTCTCCGATGGCTGTTCATTGGCTTCCCCGGCCTTGAAACCTACCGCCTGAATCCTCCACCACCATGAAATCCACCGCCGCCCCATCCGCCGCCGCCGCCACGGCTGCGCCAGCCCTGCGAGCTTGAGGCCCGCGAGCCCCAGCCACCACCGCCGGAGTCGCCAGAATGGCCGCCCCAGCCACTGAATGCCGACGAGCCGCCACTATGAGATTGCGAGTCCCAGCCTCCACTACTGCCTCCCCAACCGTGAGCGGCATCAGAACCGGAACCGGAACCCGCCTTCTGCCAGCCGCTCCCGGTGTTCTTGTAGGCGTTGCCGTTCGCAGTCGCATACCTGTTCCCATTGGAGGTCGAGGCGCCGGCAACCGTTCCGTTGGCGTCCGAGTAATGCGCGGAGTTCACCGACGTGCCGTCCTTCGAGGCGTACGAGCTTCCATATTGCGCGCCATAGGTAGAAGTCTGATGGGTTTGGGCGTAAGCTCCGGTGCTCGGGTTATAGGCTTGCCCTACCTTCTGGGTGCCGTAGGCTGTTGAAGTGGATGCCCCGCGTGCATAGGTCCCGGTGGCGGGGTTATAGCCAGAGGAGGCATGGGCGCTCCCGTATGGGCCATAGGCGGAAGCACTTGAACCGTAGTAGCCGCCATGCCAGGCGTCGTTCCCGTAGTAGGCTCCGCCGTGGTAGTACGCGCCGCCACCGTACCAATTGCAGTTCCAGCTGCTATATCCCCAACCACAGCACCCCCCGCTCATCATGGCTCCAACGGCCATTCCGACCCCGAACGAAAGTACGCCTGCGGCCACGACGTCAGCGGTCGAGTAGTTGGGGACGACGTAGGGTGTGCCGTAAATAACGGCAGGGTTGTACTGCGGGACATACACAATCTGCGGATTGGTCGGCTGGATGACGATGGTCTGCGGCGACTGCTGAACAACAGTGATCTGGTCGCCGGACTTCAGATTGCCCGCGGCCTTCGCCTTCGCGCGCAAGGTTTGGATCGCCGTCATCACGTCGGCCTGCTGATTGTGGTAGTCCTCACCCAACTGCGAGGTCCACGAGAGGTTCTGAGCCATGTTGTTGAGGACGGATGGAAACTCCGTGAGCGCTTTGACACTGGGATCCCAGGTTTGCTTATCAACCGCCGTCGTGAGAGCGCTTCCGGTAAGTGTCTTGTTCTGCTGTACCCAATAGCTGGCGATGGCCACCTGGTCGGGGAAAGTTGCCGCACTGAGAATCTGTGCTACCAACGCATCCGGATAGAGAGCGATCGGCGCAACCAGGCTCTGCAGCTCATCGGCAGTCGCCGGCACACCCTGACCGGGATAGCTGGCGGTTGTGCCGCCTGCCGGCGCCGTTGCCGCACTCTGATATGCCATGCTGGGAGCGGCTCCGGGGCCGACGGTGAAGACCAGAAGGATGCTCAGACCAAGGGAGAGACTCCGCTTTGCTCGTGCGACGCCGTCCATAATGCTTTCCTCCTTAAAAACCCTACTTCACCGAATTACTGGGCTCGGCGCGCACAAACTCCTGTCCGCCATGCACAACGACGTTTTACGAGATGTAAACTTAAGCCTTTGCCGTGGAGGAGGAAACTGGCAGATTTGCCAGTTAGCACGAGAATAACGGGCTAGAGCTTCGCCCTCCTCTGCGACGCATTAGTCCTCGATCTTTATCGCCGATCGAAGGGGTAGGCTGCCTACACATTTAATAAGGCGAAGGCCAGTGGCTCCCCGTTTTCGGATACTTTTGTCGGCGCGATCAAACAACCCGCGACCGAACGTCACAGAACCATGGCGCTGATGGAGCGCGTCCCCCTTTCGGGAGCAGCATTCGCACGCGACTCGAACGCAACCGCCGAGTTCATCGCTACGCTTCATGACGCTGGCCTTGAGGTATTGATCTATACCGTCAATGAACCCAGACTGATCCGCCGCGCCATCGATTTCGGCGCCGATGGGATCATATCGGATTATCCCGAGCGCGTTCCAAAAATTCGGCTGAAATGAGATTCGCAGTAAATTTTTGTGATCTTGAACAAGATCATGGCAGCGGGGATCGAACCCTTATCCGAGAAAATGAGTCCCGATTGCGGTATATCGCTCAGCCAGAGCCGCCATCCGGCTCGATACCGAGCTTGTCATTGACTGCATGTACGATTCTCTGCCTCGAGCCAAGGTATCGTTCCGTTGTCTCTACCGATCGATGGCCAAGCAGAAACTGGATCTGTTCCAACTCGCCCCTGGTTGAATGGCAAAGCCTGGCACAGGTGCGACGAAGATCATGAGGGGAAAGTTTTTCAATGGCGGCGGTCTTGGCATACTGACGCACGACCCACCAGACGACCTTCTCGCTTATGCCTGAGCCCCAAACCGTTCATCGTCGTCGATGCCATTTCTGGTGAAGAGGTCCTGTCCACCCACAGGCCGACCCAGGAAGAGGCCGAGAAGTTTGCTTTTGGGCTGATGAACCCTTCGCACGATCCGAGCGCGATCCGCCTCCGGGCAGGGATGCAGTGGTCGTAAAGCGCAGGCTCCAGAATTGCGGAAAAATACGGCCTTGTAGCCAACAAGACGGACCGTGCCTAATTTTGTGCCTAGTGCCTGACTTATATGTGCTTGGTGCCGCGGTGATGGTTGACGCGGCCGGCGAAGCAGACCAGACTACGTCGTGCTGCTTGCAGTGCGCAAGACCGTGCCAGTCATGGCCTTCGGCGCACGTGCGAGTGGACCATTCCCTGCTCAGGTCGTAACGCGAGCGTACCAGCCAAGGTCGACCGTGTTCGCTAGACTCGAGACGCTAGTTACACGGCGGCGTGGCTGTCGAAAGAAGCGGCGACCAATAGTTGTTAAATAATTTGCGAGGAGCTTTGTTTCAATCCTCACCTGGCCATCGCAGGCTATCTCACATTCAGGACTTGATGATCTCCCGCACTAACTGCGACGCCGGCGACCGGCACTAGCGCGAGAATCCTCGTTCCCTCTCCCGGTTGCGATTCAACGGAGAACGTCCCCTGTACCAGGTGCACGCGCTCCTGCATGCTCAGCAGCCCCAGTCCGCGCCTCTTCCGCGCCTCTTCCACGTCGAAGCCTGCACCGGCATCGCTTACCACCAAGTGGACCGCATCCTCCACGCCGCTCAATTCCACGGTGAACTCGCTCATACCGCTGTACTTGACTGCGTTATGCAGCGCCTCCTGTGCAACCCGGAAAAGGCACAGCGAGACATCTTTAGGCAGAGGCCTCGGCACGTCTCTGTCTGTGAACTTCACGCTGACTCCGTGCTGTTTTGAAAACTCATTGCAGAAGCCGCGGATCGCCGCCGTAATCCCGAGATAATCCAGCTTCGACGAGTGCAGCTGATGCGACAGCGACTGAACGTCACCCGCAATCTCCGAACAATGTCTGCGAATCTCCTCCAGGCTCGTCTTCGTGGGCTTTGATAATTCATTCGAGCTGCGATTCGTCTGTTCAATCTCCATCGACAGCAGCGCCAGCCGCTGGCAAATGTCGTCGTGCAGATCTCTCGCGATACGGCGGCGCTCCTTCTCCTGTGCCTCGATCAGTTGACCGCTCACCTGCTCGAGGGCCTGCTGGGCCAGCTTCTGCTCCGTCACATCAATCGCCGAACCAATGAATCCGCCGAATGACCCGTCGCCATTCACCCTGGGTGTCGCCACGTCGAACATCCACCGATAAACGCCATCGCTCCGCCGCAGCCTGTACTCTCGCGAAAACGGCTGGCGGTCTTTCAAGCCCTGTGACATGCCATCCTTCACGTTTCTCAGATCATCCGGATGGACATACGTAGCCCAGCTATCGCCGTACCCCGCATTCGAGCCAGGGCCCGTAAACGCGATCCGCCGCTCATTCAGATACGTAATCTTTCCTTTCGGATCGCACATCCACACCAGTGACGGCGTCGTATCCGTCATCACCCGGAAACGCTTTTCGCTTTCGCGAAGCTCAGCTTCAGCCTTCCGCTTTCTCGCTCGCTCCCACAGCAGTCCGATGATCAACAGCAGCAGGACAGCAATCACAACGATGGTGGCGATAACGTATCTTCGGTAGCTCTCCCACAACGAAGGGGGTCTGTACAGAATCACGCTGCCCGCCGGCAGAGCAGACTCTGGAATATGCCACCTCTGGAGCGCCCGCCAATCCACAACGAACTGAACATTGAAATCATTAACAATGGGAATGTCGTCCGCGCGCTCGCCTGATAACACTCGTCCAGCGAGTTCCCCGGTTAATCGGGCCTCTTTCGGGATGTCACGGTCAGCTCCACCAATGCCGCCATGACCCAGAGCTAGGTTTATAAAGGGAGAATAGGTCGGAAGGCGCATCGCGATTGCCTCCACCGCGTCATAGATTCCGGTTGCCGGTTGAGCATACTCGCTCATCAGAACCTGAAATACCACCACAGCATGGGGTGGGAGCGAAGCAACTCTCTCGAGCATCTGACTACTGGGCAGTCCGATGATGTCAATCTCCCTCACCTTATCTTGATGAGGAAGAAGCGCGGAATGCGCGGCGGCCCACCATAATCCCGAATCGTGCGAGATAACGGCGACCGCCTTTGTATCTGGATGAAGACGAAGCGCCAGATCGACCGTCTCTCCAATACCGAGACGACTTGCGTAACCCGTCACGCTAGGCCATTTCTGCCCTTTCAATTCCAATTCGGGGTCAATTGACGTAAAGACGATGGGCACACCCGGAAAAATTTTGTCACGGTGCTGCACCGCGAATTCAAGCGCTGGATAGGCAACGGCAATTACGAGATCGAACTTCACGTCATGGTATTCGCGGTGCAAAGTTTCAGCCTCGCTGTCCAGATAAGCCCTGTCATTTAATTGGGAATATTCGAGATACGAACTGAAAAAATTCACTGCACCAGGAACGCGGGCGCGCGCTGTGGATTCGATTGAATCCAGCCACAGATTTGGGCCACGATGGAATTGCGTAAAGAGTACCAGCACATTTTTGGAATTAGTCTGTGCAGCGGACGGGAAGACGCTCAGGCACAGAAGAACGACAGGAATAAGAGTCTCAACGGATATGCGGATTCCCCCGGCGCCGAAACAGCCGGACCGTTTCCAATCCACCTGGACTTGCACTTTGCTCACGCCGCCCCTGCCACACCTTCCGGTTCGAGTTGCCGCATGCTTGCGCGGGAAAGATCTTGGGTCTCGTCAGCGAGTTATTTTTCGAGCAGCCAACGCAAAACCAGAGATGCTGTATTTCGAAGCCAAGCCACTTAAGTCGACCGACCATCAGGGAGCGGCGACCTTGAACAAAACCGAACTGGGCAGGTCTTCTCTGGCATTGTTACAGTCATCACGCAGAACAGCACCGAAGACAACGGAGAATTTATGGGGGATCGCCGCCCGTCAAGCTGCCTCGATCGTCATGGATTGTAGCGCATGACAATACCGGTTGGCAGCAATCTTGAGCGGGGTTTCTACCTGGTAAAAATGTGTCCTTCATGAGTTTGTAGCTAACGCCGAGCGCCTCACCGCGAAACCTTTGGTAATCGCTGACACAAAAAAGGACTTGTGCTCTGGTCCGCATACACCTAAGTTCAACAGCGTAGTTCTGCTGAAAAGCAGCGTGCCTGTGTGCCGCAAGTTTGCATCGATGTTCTGGCTACCAGCGAGCGTCGACATTGACGGTGCACGCTTGTTGTGGGCGAAGGTGGTCATCCAGGGCGTGATTTCTCGTACTTCTTTGGCGGCTGCTCCAGATTGTGACCAACTCCCTACGCCGGGATTTTTATTCTTTGGCCTTGAGCAGATGGTCATTCTCGCAGATAAAGGCTTCGATCTCGCGTGCCATGCCAAGGATCTTAGCCCACTGCTCCTTATATAAGGTTACCGGGAAGCGGCCTATACCATAGAGCGAGACGGCCCCCTTCTCGCTCACCTTGAGGTTCAGTCCCCGCACACCCTTGTTCTTGAGCTTTTCATTCTCTGCTCGCAATCTCTCGATTTCTTCCTGCAGCTCTTGTTCCGACATTTCGCTCCCGCATGACCTCGTATTTTCAATTGCTTTGTGGTGATTCGATCCCTCGATTTTACGAAGCGAGATTCCTACCGCCAAGTGGCAAGAATGCTAGCGGGCACAGGTGCGGATCACTTTTGATAATCCTTCGGAGCTATTCGGACTTACGGAATGAACGAATCAATTGGGTCTCGCCTGCCGAGCAGCGGCAGCATTCTCCCCAATCTGTGCCTTTTCACTAGCGATTCCATCCAATTCAATCAACGCAACGTCAAAATCAAATCGATTGATCGCTGCACCGAGGCTATTCAATCGCGATGTGCTGGAAGTGCTCTGCAACAATTCAACCAAGACTAAGTATGATTCCAACGCATCAGCGTCGCTTGCCTGCAGCAACTCACGAAGGTGTGCAACGGCCGACGATACAGCAGCGGGATCGGCAACCTGAGCTGGGTCTCGTGCTGGCTCGGCAGGGGTGATGCTCTTCAAAGCTTCTTGCATGACTCGAATTTGACAACTCAGAACCGCGCCAAACTCTTTGGTCATGGCGAGGAGAGCGGCGTTCCTCTCGCGTATTGCAATTTCCAGCTTCACAGCGGAAGAGAAAACAGACTTGATTCCTATATTTCCCGCGACGCCCTTTAAGGAATGCGCCAATCGCTCTGCCAGAGCGTACTCCCCGCTTTCAATTGCAGTTGCGATCCGCTCATCATCCTGCTGGTGCGTCTGCACAAATTGCGTCAACAAGTCACGATACAGCCGCTTATTGCCGGCGACTCGCTCTAAACCATTCCTCACATCCACACCCTCTAATTCAGGGAGAATAACTTCGTCGACCGTCCTCGGGAGCTTCGTAGGCAAAGCAGAAACTTCAAGCTCCTGTCGACGTGTCCAACGTGCAAGTGTGGCGAATAACGCGCCGGGATCGATGGGCTTCCCGACATGATCATCCATGCCTGAATTCAAGCAGCGCTGGATTTCATCGGTCATTGCATGCGCTGTCATCGCGATGATGGGCAGATTCCGAAGTTCCGGCCTGGCGCGCAGAATCCCTGTTGCTGCAAAGCCATCCATTTCGGGCATCTGCAAGTCCATAAACACGATGTCGAACGGGGCCGACTGGTCGCCCTCGGTCAAGAGTTTCACAGCTTCGCCACCGTGGTTGGCGATGGTCACACTCGCTCCCACACTTTCGAAAAGCTCCTTCGCAATTTGCTGATTGACCTCGTTGTCTTCGACCAGGAGAACGCGAACCCCACCGGCGTCGTAGGATTGAACATCGACTCTGCTGACCATGCTTAAGGAGTTTTCTTCTCTGACAGAGCCGAAGATATTCATCAACGTGTCAAACAGCATAGATTGGCTGACGGGCTTCTGGATTAGGGCTTCAATCCTCAACTCCTCCGCCTGCGCACGGATTTCTTCCCGATCAAACGCAGTGATCATTACGATTTTCGGTACGTTCCTCAGACGGCCTTCCCTCTTGATGGCGCGGCTCGCCTCCAAACCGTCGAGACCAGGCATTTGCCAGTCCATCAGGATGAGTTGAAAGGGGTCCTGCTCATCAGCGCTGGCCAGTATTCGAAGGGCATCATCGCCCGAGGAGACGCAATCGACCCTGGGCAAGAACTGCCTCAGCGCATGTGCGAGGATGTCCCTTGCCATAGCATTGTCATCCACGACCAAGGCTCGGATGCCCACCAGACCCGGAGGTAATCTCTTCGGCCGCGTTTCAGCGGCCCTAATGCCGAACCACGCAGTAAAGCAAAAGGTGCTCCCGTAGCCATACTCACTTTCCACCCAGATGTTGCCCTCCATCATCTCCACCAACCGCTTCGAGATAGAAAGCCCCAGACCCGTGCCACCGTACTTTCTCGTCGTTGAAGTATCGGCCTGGCTGAAGGCCTGGAAGAGACGCGCGCTTTGTTCTGGCGTCATGCCAATGCCGCTGTCACGAACTTCAAACTTCAACTCGACTCGATCTGAAAGCTGCTCCTCAAGCTTGACAGTTACCACGATTTCGCCGCGCTCTGTAAATTTGACGGCATTGTTTACAAGATTGATGAGCACCTGACCGAGTCGGAGCTGATCGCCAACTAAGAGGGCAGGAAGGTCATGCTGTTCGTCAATCAGGAACTCTAGGTTCTTTTCACAAATTTTCGGACTGACCACGGTGGACAAATGCTCGAGAACAGTGTCTAGGCAGAAGTCTGTATGCTCCATCGTGAGCTTGCCTGCCTCGATCTTCGAGAAGTCCAAAATGTCATTGATGATGCCAAGCAGGCCCTCCGCTGCAGCCTTCGTCTTGCTCAGATAGTCGCGCTGTTTGGGAGTCAACTCCGTTCTTAGCGCCAGATATGTCATCCCCAGAATTGCGTTCATGGGTGTTCGGATTTCGTGACTCATGTTGGCCAGGAACTCGGACTTGACCTTCGTGGCCATTTCGGCTGCTTCCTTCGCACTTAACAGCTCCGCTTCCAAACGCTTGAACTCGGTGATGTCTTGCGACACGCCATAAATGTCGGTAGGTTTTCCTGTCGCATCCTCTACAACATGGCCCAAAGCATGGATCCAGATAACTCGTCCATCGACAGGCCGTTTGTAGGCGTAGATTGTGTTGTACTTCTCAATTTTGCCCTCCACTGCGGCATTGAAGGCCTCCCGCGCCGCTGCGGCTACAACTTCATCAGCCTCTTTTGTGTGGGCGAACTGCTCTTCGAGCGGATACCGAAAATCCGGACGGGGAATATCGCCAAAAATCGCATCCCTGCGTGGTGAAGAATTGAACAATCCGGAGCCGTCGAGCGGCACGTGCCAATAGCCGGCCTTTGTAAGGTCCAATGCGGTTTCCGCCAGGAAATTGGCCCGGCGCAACTCTTCTTCCCGCTTTCGAAGGAGCTCCTCTGCTGCTGTACGCTCTGTAATGTCTTCTGTGAGGGCGACAACGCATTGCGGCTTCCCAGCCGCGTCCCGGAGCAACTGGCATCTCATGTTGCCAAGAACAAGATTGCCGTCACGCCGGATGAAACGCTGTTGATATTCGTCCTTGTCTCGCTTGCCCTCAACAAGAGCGGCGTATCGCTCTGCTCCGGAAACACGTTCGTCGGAATGAACGATATTGTCCCATTGGTCCAGTCGGCTAAGCTCTTCTCCGCTGTAGTCGAGCATTTCGTGGAGAGCGCGATTGGAGAAATGTTCTTTAGATTGGATCTTGAAGACGCCGATCCCGACCTGAGCGCCTTCGAAGACCGAACGAAAAAGCTGCTCGCTTGCTCGTAGCTTCTCCTCAGCCTCTTTTCGCTCGGTGATATCAACAAACGTAACAACGGCACCAGTGATCTTTTCATCATCAAGAATGGGGAAAGACGAATACTCGACAGGGATCGCAGTGCCGTCCCGCCGCCACATTACTTCGGCGTCCACGCGGCACCCTTCGCCTTTCTGAAATGACCGAAAGATGGGACATTGGACGACCGGGTAGAGCGAACCGTCTGATTTGTGGTGATGAACCAAATCATGCATGTTCCGGCCTAACAACACCTCCGCCTGGTAGCCAAGCATTTCGCAACACGCTCGGTTGGTGAAGGTGCAGTTTCCCTGCAGGTCGATCCCATAAATGCCTTGCCCGGTCGATTCCAGCAACATCTCCATTTGGCGCATGACACGGTCGCGTTCTTCAAGAGCTCGTTTGCGTTCCGTGATGTCTTCCTGCAAGGAGGCTACATACTGTGGTCTGCCCGCGGCATCCCGAAGCAAGGTAAATCTGACGCTCGTAAGTGCGATGCTGCCATCTTTACGAATTAAGCGCTGTTCCCATTCGTCCCTTTCGCGCTTCCCCTGGATGAGTTCGGTATATCTTGCGGCGCAGGCGACACGATCATCCGGGGGAGTAATTTCGTCCCATTGCTCCAGGCGGCTTAATTCTTGTTCGGTGCGACCTAGCATCTCCTGCATCGCCCGGTTAGGAAAGATTTCCTTTGTGTCGATCTTGTAGAAGGTGATACCGATTTGCGCGTCCTCAAAAATGGAGCGAAATAGCTGCTCGCTTGCCCGACGCTGATCGTGGGCACGTTTGCGGTCGGATCTGTCAATAGAGATTTCTGGCAACGGCATACAGGGCTCCTGCGACATCGTAGAGAGGAAATTTCGTCGAAAGCATGTCGTGAGGCTCACCTGACCGGAGAGTGGTCTCCTTAAACTCAATGGGCCGGTTAGCCTGCATCACTTCAAGATCGTTCGCGCGGTACCGATCGGCAAGTTCCCTACGAAATAAATCGTGGTCAGTCTTGCCGCATAGCTTCGACCGGTCGAGTCCAAAAATCTGCTCAACTTGTCGATTTATGCGCAGATATTGGCCGCCTGTTGACCCAGATCATGTGGTCGAATTGTCGAGGATGCTTCGCAGCTCTCGTTCGCTCGTTCGACCTCCTTGCTGAGAGGTGCTTTGCCTCCTTATGTCTTGAAGCAAACAACTTCTTCCACTCAGCGTCTATGCGATTTTTAAAGCATGACGGGAATTCTGCCTACTGTCATCAGCGACAGGGGCTATCGAAAATGCCGAACACTCACTTTCAGATCGGGAAGCTCGACCGCTATGCGGGGAGCAACTAGAACGACGCTTCGAGTCCTAATGATTGCGCCGCTTTGAGTGAGACGGAGACCAATGCGGTTAGCGCTTGTGCTGTTATTCACGACCAGACGCGGCCCCAGCTAACACGGCCGTGGGCGGCGATGGCGACCCAGCATGTATCCGAGCAACTTGCAAATCGAGTCGGCCGAGTTGCTTTTCGACTCTCATGCTTTTCCAATGGTGAAATGCGCTCTTTGCCTGGTGCGAATTATGAGGAAGCACCTCTGTGGGTTAAAGGTACAGTGCCGGTACACTCGTCAGTTTTCCTCAATTACACCAAACTGCTTTAAACTACGGTCGCTCAATTACTTAGACCTACGCTCGATTACGCTCGCATTCCTTTTATTATCATAGATTTACAGAGATGCCCGAGAACTCATAATCCTTTGGTTGGGGGTTCGAATCCCTCCGGGCCCACCATTCGGTGTCGGAATGGTGAAGTGATTTCGGCGCGACTCTCCGGTAGCATGAGCGCGTGGCTGTTCTGCTGGAAATTGATCGTTTAACCATTCGTTTTGGCGCAACCGAGGCCGTTCGCGACCTGAGCCTGCGTGTGCAGCAGGGACAGGTGCTGGGGCTGGTGGGCGAGTCGGGCTCAGGCAAGTCGGTGACAGCGTTGGCAATATTGCGGCTGGTGGATGCAGCGGCGCGAGTCGAAGGGGCGATCCGATTCGATGGCGTGAACCTGCTGACGATTGGCTCCGAGGCTATGCGCAAACTGCGCGGGCGCGACATCGCCATGATCTTTCAGGAACCGATGACGGCCCTGAACCCCGTCATGCCGGTTGGGGAGCAGATTGCCGAAGCGATTCGCGTGCACAATCCGGAGATGTCGCGAAGGCAGGTGCGTGAAGCGGTATTGACGGCCATGCAGGCCGTGGCCCTGAACGATCCGGCGCGACGTTACAAAGATTATCCGCACCAGTTTTCGGGTGGGCAGCGGCAACGCATCCTGATCGCCATGGCTATCGCCAACCGGCCGCGACTGCTGATTGCCGACGAGCCTACGACGGCCCTCGATGTAACGGTTCAGCAGCAGATTCTCGAATTGCTGGCCAGCCTGCGGCAAAGGTTTGGGTTGGCGATGCTGTTTATCTCGCATGATCTTGCGGTGGTGTCTCAGGTGGCTGATCGTGTGGCAGTTATGCGGCATGGACTGTTGCTCGAAGAGGCGTCGCGCGAGGCAATCTTTCGCGATCCTGTCCATGCGTACACGAAGGCCCTGCTGGGCGCGGTGCCGACGATGTCGACTGACATCGCCAAGCCTCTGGCGGTGCTGGACAGGGCAGTAGACACAACCCCGTTGTCGTTGCGGGAATGCTCGCCGGGACATTGGGCGCGCGTGGATGGCCTGAATTGACACGCAGTCGGCTCTTTGCATCCATACGGAGTAGGACTAGATTGATAAGTGGCCTTTTTGGTGGCTGATTTGGCATTTTATCCATGCGAGCTCTGATCCTTTCCGATATCCACTCCAACCTGCAGGCTCTGGATTCCGTACTGTCTGTGGCTCCGGACCACGATGTGGTCTGGAATCTGGGCGATGTCGTCGGCTATGGAGCCAATCCCAATGAGGTCATCGATCGGGTGCGCGAACTGGGCCATGTGTTTGTGCGCGGCAATCATGATCGCGCCTGCAGCGGCCTCACGGGTTTGGAGGATTTCAATCCGATTGCTGGGCGCGCAGCCCGCTGGACGCGGAACGTGCTCTCGGCCGAACATACCGACTGGTTAAAACACATTCCTGCCGGACCAATCATGCCCGACGGTCCGCAGGTGAGCTGCGTCCACGGCTCGCTGCTCGATGAAGATGAGTACGTGATGACCCTGCGCGACGCATGGGCTCCGCTGCATGAGGCCGAGACGCGCATCAACTTCTTTGGCCATACGCACCTGCAGGGCGGATTTGCGACGAATGGCCACGAATGGTTCCGATTGACTCCCCGGTATCACTCGCACACTGAGCCGGAGGAGTTTGAGCTGAAGCTGCGCGACCAGATCCGCTATCTGGTCAATCCGGGATCGGTGGGCCAGCCACGCGACGGAGACTGGCGGGCAGCGTTTGCGATTTATGACGACGCACAGATGACGGTGACGTTCTTCCGCGTTCCTTATGATGTTCGGCTGGCCCAGTCCTCAATCGTGCAGGCAGGACTGCCGGACCGGCTGGCGTCCCGTCTGCGCGACGGACGATGATTTCAGCTAATGCCTGAGGTCGAGAAACCCCTGCGCGGGCAGACCGAATGCATTCGCCACTCGGTTGCAGAGGCCCATCATTGCGGCGACGTGCACGGCTTCGGCGATCTGCTCGTTGGTCCAGCCGAAGTCGCGGAGCTGCTGCACGTCGTCTTTCGTAGCCTTGAAGGATTCGCTGTTCACTTTTCCGACATAGAGCAATAGTTGGCGCTCGGCATGGCTGATCGCGGCGTCATCGATCTCGCCGGCAATCACCTTCTGCGCGACTCCTTCTGGTGCGCCATGCACCAGCAGGAAGAATCCGTGACTATCGAGGCAATACGGGCAGGCGTTCAGCTTCGAGATGTAGGTTGCGATCATCTCCTTCTGCTGCCGCGAGAGATGGCCGTCGGCAAAAAGCAACGTCGAGGAGATATCGACCATCTGGCGAACAAACGCCGGGTTGGAGCTAAAGCATTTCAGGATTCCGGGTACATCCTGCCGGCCGGTCTGGTCTCGGAAATACTGGTAGGCTGCGGCGGTTTCCCCGGTGGAATCTGCTTCGTCGACTATCGGAATGTGAGTCTCGATGCGACCAGCAGCTGTGGGCCGCAGTTCCGCGAGCAGCGCGTATTCCGGGCGGGTCATAAAGCCTGTTCTTCGGTAAACGGCGTTTCCCATCCGGGCTGCGTATAGCCGAGGGTAACGACACGGTTCGCCATATTTCTGTAGATATAATCCTGCTCTGGTGCCCACGTAGCAAGGCCGTCCACGTAGCGGTTGTACATGCAGAACGCGGCCGCGATCAGAACCGTGTCGTGAATCTCGAGGTCGGTGGCACCGAGCGTGCGTGCGCGATCTACGTCTTCCTGCGTCACCAGTTTGCCGCTCTGTTGAACCTTTGCCGCAATCGCAAGAAGGGCTTTGAGTTTTTCCGAAATAGCTGCTTCTTCGGGATTATGCTTAGCGAAATCCACAAGGGCCTCGTTGCCATTGAGATGTGCGGCCGCGGTATACCCATGAACGGTCTGGCAGTAGTGACAGTCGTTGAGCGCGGAGACATATGTGGCAATCAATTCGCGCTCGCCCGGTGAGAGCGTACTCTCGGACCGCAGCAGAATTTCCGCGAGTTGACGAAGTGGTTTTGCGGTCTCAGGGCGGAATACCATGGGGCCGCGAATGCCAGGCACGCCGGGCTCGAAGGGGATATGTGGCATTGCGTTGACTCCAAGGAAGATCAGAACGTCGGATGCGCTCCTTGGCGAAAGAGCGCATCCCTGCATCATTTAAAAACTAAATCGTGCTGCGAATTGGAATGCCCGCGGACCGCCCGATCCGAAGACGCCGCCCGCTGTTGAAACCGCCTGGCCGAAGCTTGAAGAGTAGCTGGGATTGCCGCTATCCGGCGACAAAGTATTCGTAAACCCCGAGTAGTTCAGATTGCTGACGCCGAGAATATTGGTCACGTTGAAGATGTTAAAGGCCTCGCCGATAAGGTTAAGGTTGTAGCGTTCTCCAAGGTGAATGTTGCGGCTGAGGCGGAAGTCGAGCGCATTGAAGCTGTCGTCAAAGTGCGCGTGGTTGCTCACCTGCGGCAGGATGACGTAGCTATTGGCACTGGCTTCATACACTCCGCCGCCTGCGTTGGTGCGGGCGATGAACGCATTCAATTGCTGCGCGTTATGAAATTCGCGTCCTCCGGCGTTGCGTTGCATGGTCGGAACACGCTCGCTTCCATCGGGAAGAAGGATATCCATCGGAACTCCGGAAGCAATGGTCCAGACCGGAGAGAATTGGAACTTGTAAGGCAGATTGGCAATTCCGCTCATCACCAGGCGATGACGCTGATCATTGGGCGGTGGGCCGTATTCGAGCTGCAGGTTGTTTGGATCGATGGGTGAATACTCAAAGGGAATCTGGTCGTCGTTGGCGTAGTTGAAGGCCTTCGACAATGTGTAAGCAGCATCAAACTCGCCATATTTTCCGAAGAGTTGCCGCGCGGCGACCCAAAGTGCGTCGTATTTGGTCCCGACCGCGGATTCGAGATTGGTCACCTCGTCCGGTCCGCCTGTCTGCGGATTGTAGACCGAACCCACTGGATCGCCGATGATGAAGCGTGTACCGTAGTTGTGCACGCCGTCTACTTTAAGCGTCAGGCTGCGGTGTATTTGCGTCTCAATGCCCAGGTTTGTCTGCTGCACCATGGGATTGCGCAGGCGATTGCTGATGATGTCGATACCGGTAGATCCGGCTCCGGCGAAGAGAAATCCACTGAACGGGCTTGAGAGGACTTCGGGAGCTCCTGGCACGAACGTGCCATTCGGGTTCAGATAGACCGGCGTGCCGTCAGGATTAGTGACCGCGTTGCCAGCAGTTACGTCGAGCGCAAGCGCGCGTCCGTCGAAACCCTTTTCAAGCGACATGATCTCAAGCGTGATGCGATCGTAATAGATGCCATAGCCGCCGTGAACGCTGAGATCGGGATTAAAGGAATAATTGAAACCGATACGCGGACCCCAGTTGTTCCACCAGCGGTGACGGTTTCCCTGATAGAAGGAGTCAACAATCGGATTGCGCTGCGGATACCAGCTCAGGTTGTTGAGGTCGGTATCCATCTCCCAGCGCAAACCAAGATTGAGCACGAGGTTGGGAAGGACCTTCCAGTCGTTCTGCGCGAAAAAGGCCAGATGATAATTGTCGCAATTCGGCAGGTTGAGCGGAATGGTGGGTGTTGAGCTGCGCAGCCCTACAGCGAAGAGCAGGTCGTTGTCGTTGACTACGCCGTCACCGTTGCGATCGAAGTCGGGAAAGTCCTCGACGGTCTGAATATTGCCCTGGATGAAAACAGGCAGATAGAAGTCGGCGTCGATGGACTGAACCTCGGCTCCAAAGCTCCAGGTTTGTTTGAGGTGAGACCACGTGAGCGTGTCATCCCCCTGCAGCCGGAATTGCCGCGTCGCTTGCGGAATGCGATAGGTTGCACCATCGTCAAGGTCGGGATATGTAATCTGCGGTCCCGTCACGATGGGATTGGTAATGTTGAGGAAGTTGTTGTCGGCGAAGCTCATGCGATTGATCAGCGTAGGCGTGAAGGTGTGCACCCAGTCGCCGATCAAGCCCAAGAGGTGATTCTCGGCAGTTTGGCGGTAGCTGGCCGTGCCGAGAGCGCGATCAAGCTCGCTCTGGCTGAGGTCATCTTCTAGCTGCATTGAAAAACGGAAGCCTATGCGGTCGCGTTCAGTCGGCTGCCAGTCGAGCCGTGTCGTCGCCAGAAAGTCATGCAGAGGTGCAGTGGCGAAAGTCCGGCCGATGGTATCCGTGGTGGTGTTGCGCACGCCGACCAGGTCCGCACCGAGCTGCTGGCGATCCTCGACGGCCACAAACCACCATGCCTTGTCCTGCCGGAACGGGCCGCCGATATCCGCTGCATATTGCTGGCGGTGAAATGGCGGTGTAGTCCCGATGCTCGGATCGTAGGTCGCGGGCAATCCCTGCAGAACATTGTCGCGTTCATACATGGCGACATCGCCGTGAATCTGGTTGGTTCCTTGTTTTGTAACCACGTTGGTTACAGCAGAACCTGAGCGCCCCAGCTCTGCCGAGAAGCGATTAGTGGCGATCTGAAACTCCTGTACGGCATCTTCCGGAATGTTAACCAGCGAGCCACCGACTGCGTCGTCATTGTTGTCCGCGCCGTCGATGGTCACGTTGCCGCCGCGGCCAACCTGACCGGCCGTCGAGATGACGACTGTGTTCTCTTTCGTGGGATCGAAGTTGGGTGCGGGCGCGTTGCCCGGAACCAGCAACGAGAGTTCCAGATAGTTGCGGCCATTGAGGGGAAGGGTTGAAATCTGGCGAGCATTGATAACGCCGCCGAGTGCGGACGTTGTTGTATTCACCGCAGGAGGTGTATCGGCTACGATCTCCAGTTTGGTCTGGCTCGTAGCCACTTCAAGCTTTACTGGAACACTGAGATCCTGCCCCACGTTGACGGTCACGTCCTGCTCGTAGGCAGCGAATCCGGTGGGAGGAGTGACCGTGAGCCGATACTTGGCAGCATCGAGAGTCGTGAAGGAGAACGATCCATCCTCCTGCGTATCCAAGCTTCGAGCCGTGCCCTGCGCTAAATTTGTGATGGTGACGGTTGCATGCTGAACGACCTTCCCCGAGGGATCGATAACAACCCCGATGATTCTTGCAGAAGCCAGTTGTTGCGCATTAGATCCAGGGGTGAGAAGTAGCATTAGAACGCAGAAAAGCGCGTAGGCGCTTCTGCTTGAAACAAGCTTGCTCACAACTTCCTCCGTCGACGGCCTCAAGTGAAACTGTTGCGTGCTCTCTCAGCGAATATGAATGGAGCATCGTAGCGACACTAAGGGCGGAGGGGTGGGAAAGTCTTGAGTCGAAAGTTGCGGGTGCGGGTCAATCGAAAGTTCTAGCGCGTGCTCACTTCAGCGGGTCGTCAGGCTCGTGGAAGACGACGACATCTCCAAAGATATCTCCCTGAAATCCCTGGCCCTGATAAAGTTCCCACTTCTGCGCAACGTGCGCGCAACCAAGGCAGACGATTGCGCAGGGTGGAGGCACTTGTGCTGACCTGAACTTCTCGGTCGAGTTGTCAACGGCAACATACGAGAAAGTTCGAGGCTGCTTGTCTTCGCTTATGAGAGCAAACACCGCGTAGTCGAAGTGCAGCAGTTTGGCATCGAGCCCGATTGAGCGGCAGCGCAGCGAGGCCGTCGCCTTCGATGCCGCGATGAAGGAATCGGTCTTGTCCTGATGGCGGTCCAGGAAGTAAGTCTGATCCCGCTGCATAGCCAGAATCCCCAGGCCCCGCGGGTGAAGTTTTAGCAGTGGGCGCGCCTCGTTCATCAGCGCCAAAGGCAGCGCAATTATTAGAGGGATAAAAAGGACCGTCGCCAAAGCGCGCCGAGGCAGAATCTGTGACAGCACAACGGCGATGAACCCACCTGCAACAACGAACAGCGGCAACTGGTATCGAGCGCTCCAGGGCGACCAGCGGAGCATCGCCGAGTACATCGTGAACGACCCGACGAAGCCCAGTGCAAACCAGCCAGCCGCCGGGCGCATCTTTCTGAAATTTACGAGATAGAGAACGCCAGCCAGCAGGAACAGGAACAGTTGTAGTTGATTGCCGCTGTAGTACTCGTACTTGGGCTCGAAGTGAACCGAAAAGGGAATGCAGTTGCCGTTCTGCGAACAGAATATCTGCCCGGGATCACTAGGATTGACGCCGAGGGCCAGCATGAAGCGGGAAAAGATCCGGGTCAGCAGATCGTTTAGGTGCGAACTGGGGGTAGCGACGTTCAGCGCAAGATATCGCGCCACACTGGCAAGCGTTCGCGGTGGCGTGATGTGAGCGTTGGCGAACATTCGTCCCTGAATGCTTCCCGAGCCATCGAAGTAGGGCAGCCCAAGAATGGAACCACTAAACGTATGGTTGCGCACCCAGAGCGGTCCGCTCACAACGACGCATAGCAGCGCGAAGACAGGCAGGCGAAGAACGAAGCGGCGGATCGCCTCCCTGCTCCACGTGAGCGCGCAGGCAATAACCAGGCAGGGAAGATAGGCATAGGCCGTTCCCTTGGTAAACACGGCCAGACTCAGCGTTGAGCCGAGCGCGAGGGTATGCGCCCAATCCTGGCGGGTTCTCCACCGGAGAAGGAAATACACGGCGAGCGCAATCCAGTAGGCCAGCACTTGATCGTTCTTGGTCCCGGAGGCTCCGAGAACAGCGGTGGGCAGGGCTGCCGTCAGAGCCGCGCCGAGGATTTGCGCGCGACGGCTCCCGCCGAGCTCCTCAACGATGAGAGACACGCAGAGGATGCAGCCCACATATGCGAACCACTGCACAAGATTCACCAGCCGGTCTGACCCGTACAGGAGGTCGAGGTGCAGCACGATGTATTCGGCAAGAGGAGGCATGCTCAACTGGCCGCGATCGATGGTTGGATAAAGCTGCACGCCGCGATTGGAGATCCACGCTATGACACGGGGCAGGTGATACTCCATCGCATCCCACGTATTGGGGGCGGAGACAATCGCGGTCAGCCCGATGAGCGAGGTCAGCAGGATGATGAATCCCAAAGCGAGCCGGTCTGTTAGATCGAAGCGGGAGACGGACAGGTCGGACGGGTTGAACGGACCGGTTGCCCGCTGCGACGTGCGTCCAGCCGAAAGCAGCCATGCTACGGATGCCAGGGCAAACACCAGCCACGATACAGCCAGGCACGCCCTTGTGAGCCAGTGGACAGCGCTGAGGCCCTCAGTGATAAATGCTGTGAAGAGTGCCCACGGGATCGAGGCGTAGAGGAGCGACCTTCTCCAGACTAGTTGTCGACGCCTGAATGCTTCGACAAGCAGGCCAAAGGACACGAGTGGCAGCAAAACGAGCATGAACGAGTCTCAGATATGGCTGAATCAGACGGGGAGGTCAGGCGGGGGCCGAAAGGGCGATGGGAGAATGATAGCAGCCGCCAAGGTGCGTCCGAATGGCTATTTGGTGCCAGTGTTCGGATCGACGAAGCTCGAAGCCAACTCAGAAGAAGTGTAAGCCTTTGCCGTCTGATCATGCTGCGCCAGCCGGAGACCCGCCATCTCCTGCACAAACGATAGAGGCAAGCCACACGCCCAGTGGGCCGTCACTGCATTGCCGGGGAGGCACGCTGCAATGAGTTCGAGGTGGGTATCGCCGATGCTGGTGCTGCCCTCGGGTTGCGGCGTGGTGAGGTTCATCACGGGCTCTCTCCTCTTTCACCAACAGCGGGGCAGCGCGGGGCGGCGTTTATCTTTGGACTGCTACCAGAAGATGATGGCACAGTTTGCGGACAGCTCCAGTCCGCAAGATGTGGCAGACTTAATCCATGCTTGAGACCTCGGCCCGACTGCTCCGTCTGCTCTCGCTCTTCCAGGCGCGACGCTACTGGTCCGGCGCTGAACTGGTTGACCGGCTGGAGGTCACTTCGCGCACTTTGCGACGCGATGTGGACCGGCTGCGGCATCTTGGCTATCCCGTGCATTCGACGTCGGGGACATCGGGCGGTTACCAGCTTGGCGCCGGCGCGACACTTCCTCCCTTGCTGCTGGACGACGAAGAGGCGGTCGCCGTAGCGGTGGGGCTGCGAACCGCAGCGAGCGGCGGAGTGACCGGCATTGAGGAATCGTCGGTCCGGGCACTCGCGAAGCTGGAACAGGTGCTGCCGTCACGACTGCAACGGCGGATCAAAGCACTGCACTCGTTTATCGTGCCGGTGGCAAATGCCGGGCCTACGGTCGACGCGGCAACTCTCTCCCTGATGGCCGGCGCATGCCGCGACAACGACGGTCTGCGCTTCAGGTATCACGGGAAGAAAGGCGAGCCGGGCGACCGACAGGTCGAACCGCATCGCCTGGTGAGCTTTGGCCGTCGCTGGTACCTGGTGGCGTGGGACGCCGCCCGCAAAGACTGGCGGACGTTCCGTGTAGATCGCATCGATAAGCCTGCGCTTTCCGGTTTGCGCTTTGTTACGCGGAAGCTGCCTGCGGAGGACATCGCGGCTTACGTCACGCGCGGAATCTCGTATGAGCAGTATCCGCATCGGACGAGCGTCATATTGCATGCGCCAATCGAGCGCATGGCAGAATTCGTTCCCTGCACGCTCGGCACCTTAGAGGCGGTCGACGAGAAACGGTGCCGGGTGCATATCGGCGCCTACACGATCGAAATGCTGGCCGGATATCTCGGCATGTTCGGCGTGGACTTCGAAGTCAGCGAGCCACCGGAGTTGGTTGAGAAGATCCGCCACATGTCGGAGCGGTTCAGCCGTGCGGCAAACTCGCAGACGCAGTAAGTACGCCGGTTTTAGCTAGGCGGCAGGCGCTTTCAGGTATTTGTCGAACCATTCGATCATGCGGGTGATTTCGTCAATCTGGTCTTCGCGCTTAATGAATCCGTGCCCCTCCTGCGGGTAATAAACGACATCGATCGTGCGGCCGTCCTTCTTGAGAGTGTCGACCACCTGCGCGGCTTCCTCACGGGGAACGCGGATGTCATTTTCCCCCTGCAGCACCAGCAAAGGAGCCCGTTCGTTGTGCAGGTACTTGATGGGCGAGGCGGCCTCGTATTTGTCGCGATCCTTTTCCGGATCGCCGAGGAGCGACTTCTCGTACTCCTGTAGATAAGGATCAGAATGTTTCAGCATGGTGTACCAGTCGATGATGCCGTATTCCTCAACGGCAGCCGCCCAGACATCAGGCGCCTTACCGATTGCCATGAGCGTCATGAAGCCGCCGTACGAGCCGCCAGTGATGCCGATCTTCTTAGTGTCTACGTAACCGGTCTCCTTCATGAATTTGACCGCGTAGACCTCATCCTGCAGATCTCCATCGCCCAGGTCCTGATAATTGGCCCGCTCGAAGTCGGCTCCGTAGCCGGTCGATCCGCGTACGTTGGGCGCAACGACGATATACCCCCGCGAAACCAGCGCGATGATGCGCGGCGAGAAGCTGTCGACGGTCTGACCTGTAGGCCCGCCATGCGGCAGAACGATCAGAGGATTGGTTCCGTCGCGTTTGAGGTTGAATGGCATGGAGAGGAAAGCGGAGATGATCTTACCGTCGAAGCTGCGATAGTGGACGATTTGCGACTGCGGCAGAACAGCAGTACGAAGCGACGCGCTTTCAACGTGCGTAATCTGCTCCGGCGCTGCCCCGTTACCGGCGAGAACGTAGAGGTTGGGCGCATGGGTGGAGTCCTGGTGGGAGAAGAGAAAATTTCCGGTCGAGGA
Organism: uncultured Acidobacteriaceae bacterium; assembly: GCA_963781245.1. Classification (GTDB taxonomy): domain Bacteria; phylum Acidobacteriota; class Terriglobia; order Terriglobales; family Acidobacteriaceae; genus Silvibacterium. The sequence continues at coordinate 32,578 of CAWAFB010000026.1, read as the reverse complement.
GAACGGCGAAGGATCGCCGACTTCGAAGTTCAGGCCTTCGGGAATGTTGGTGGATACCGGCTTCAGGGTCTTCGCGTCGACAAACTGAATAGAGGTGCGCCCATCGGCGTTGAGCGAATATGTGAGACGGTCGCCGCTGGGAGAAAAGCCGCCCGGAGACGCTTCCCATTGCGTATCGGTGATCCAGGTCTTCTTACGTGAGGCGATGTCGAGCAGCGCGACGTTATCGAATCCGCCCTTTTCATTTGAGCCGATCAGGAGAGTCTTGCCATCGGGAGAGATGTCGGAGGCCAAAATCAGAACTCTGCCCTGGTGCGGAGTCAGCTCGACCGACTCGCCGGTTTCGACATTGACCTGGTAGATGCTGGAGTCTTCGTGCAGATCGCCGCGGTCGGCATACAGAAAACGCTGGTCGGGACTCCACGCAACCATTCTCCAGCTGAGTTTGGGGTTCTGCTCGTGTGTGAGTTGGCGAACTTTGCGGGTGGACCAGTCCATGATGGCGAGATTCGTCGAGGGTTCTTTCTTCTCCTTGGTCAGAAAAGCGATCAGCTTGCCGTCGGGAGAAAAGTGGGGATTGGTTTCGTTGGTCTGCGCGGTATTGGTGAGATTTTCCGGCGCGCCTCCCGAGGCGGCAACGAAGTAGAGGTCATACATCTCATTCCCGCCCTGATCCTGCTCGAAGATAATTCCGCTGCCGTCCTTCACCCAGATCGGGCCGAACTGAGCGTCGTCGGACTGGGCGAGTTGATGAGCTCCTGAGCCATCGGCATGCATGAGCCAGACGTTGAACCGCCCGGAAGCATTGCCGGTATAGACGATTTGCTTGCCGTCGGGCGACCAGGCGGCGCCGGCGAGACGCACGGTGCCAAGCAGATCCTTGATGTCAATCGGGCCGGCACCCGCTTGCTGCGCGGAGCCGACGCTGGCGGGATCGGTGGGTGTGCGAGCCTGAGGACCCGAATCTGCGCTACCCGAAGCCCCAGGTCCCGAAGCCGTAGCTACACTGGCGGCGAAAGCCAAAGTCGGCACAACGAGCAGAGTTACTATGGCAAGACGCATACGGGTCATGGATCAATCTTCTCCGGCGGGGAGTCACAACTTCGCCGATGAGTGTACATGAGCGGCAATGCGCTCAGCGGTTTTCCTAATTTGACCGGCTTTCCTTATTGAGATGCCACGGCCTCACTCATTCCGTAAAGCCTTGATCGGCTGGATAGACGCGGCGCGCAGCGCGGGCAGGAAGGCCGCGAGCACTCCCACAACCAGCAGGGAAAGAACCGAGAGGGCGAGTGATTCAACGACTCCCGAGCCGAAGGACGCGAAGGACTGGCGCAGTAATCGGTCAGCGACGATCGACAGGACGGCTCCAATGGCGAGGCCGGTGATTACCCATGCCAGCGCGCCCCTGAGAACAAGAAAAACGACATCAGTGCGCTGGGCGCCCACAGCCATGCGCAGGCCAACCTCAACCGTTCGCTGGCTGGTGACATAGCTGATCAGTCCGTAAATGCCAACGACGGCCAGCAACAAGGCAAGGCCGGCGAAGGCAGCCAGCATATCAACGATCAGTCGGCGGCCGGCCAGCGATCCGGAAACGAGAGATTCAATCGGCAGGATGTCAGTAACCGTCTGTGTGCTGTCGGCTGCCGTCACGGCTCGCTGCATGACTGAAGCCAGAGCGCTGGAATCGCCGTCGGTGCGGACGAGAAAATCAGCACGGACATCTTTGGCTTGCGTCAAGGGGTAGTAACGCATGCCGTCACTGGTGTCCTGCTCCAGCGAGCTGTTACGGATTGTGGAGACCACCCCGATGATCAGGGCGGCCTTGGGTCCTCCGCCCGCAAGGTGCTGTCCCAGGGGACTCTGATCGGGCCAGAATTTGTGGGCGAGCCGGCTGTCGATCACGACTACCGGCTCCGTGTTGCTCCGGTCGTCCGGGGATATCCAGCGCCCGGCGATGAGGGGAATCTGCATCACCTTCAGGTAGCCGGGCGATGCAAGGGTGATATTGCTGTGAGGGCCGGGATCGTTCGGAGCGAGCGGGCGCCCGACGATCTGGAAGGAACTCGATCCGCCATTCGTTGGGTCGAAGGGCAGCGGATTAACCGCAGCCGCCGCGCGGACTCCGGGTTGGGATGACAGATTGTCGATAACGGTGTTGAGAAAAGTGGCCTGCTGTGCCTCGTCCTTCTTGAAACTATCGCCTGAGTAAAAGACGGAAGCGTCGAGGACGCCATGCGGGTTGAACCCCGGATCGACCTGCTGAAGCGCGCGAAGACTGAAAAGGAAGAGGCCGGTGCCGGTGAGCAGCAAACAGGCAAGCGCAACTTCTCCGATGACGAACGCGCTGCGCAGCCGTTGTTTTTCAACCGACGTCGTCGCGTTGCGTCCGCCTTCGTGCAGATCGAGCGACTCATGCTGGCGCAGCAGGCGAAGCGACGGCCCGATCCCGGCAATGAGCGACGTGAGGAGGCCGGCGCATGCGGTGAAGGCAAGGACCGCGGGGTCCATGTGGACCTCATACCCTTCGGCGAGGCTGTGCGGTATCAGCCAGAGCAGGATGCGGCCGAAAATTGGTCCGGCAGCAATGCCGATGAGGGTCGCAGCACCGGCAAGAAGCATGGTTTCGGTGAGCAACTGGCCGACAATGGCAGATGCGTTTGCGCCCAGTGCGGTGCGGATGGCGAATTCGCGGGTGCGAGCCGCGGTGCGCGCAAGGAAGAGTCCCGCAACGTTGGCGGAAGCGATAAGCAGAACGAGTGCGACCACCCCAAAGAGGACATAGAGGGGCTTGCGCAGTGGGCCAGCGGCGAATTGCGTCAGCTGCGAGGCGTAGAAGGACCAGCCCGCGCTGTTTCCGAAAGAGCCTGCCCCTTCGATGCGAATCTGCTCGCGGACTTTCCCGTTAATTCCGGCGTTGACCTGGGCGATAGTCGTGCCGGGACGGAGACGAATAAAGGTCTGATAGTTTTCGTTATAACGCTGGTCTGCTGCGAAGTCTTTTGGGGCGAGCGCGATCGGTGTCCACACATCGTTGCGGCGCGGCCAGTCGAAATCGCTGCGCATCACGCCGATCACCTGATACGCCTTCTGATCGAGCATCAGCGTCTGGCCGACGACATCACGACTTCCACCGAAGACGCGCTGCCAAAGGCCGTAGCTGATCACAGCGACCGGGCCGGCATTGGGCTGATCTTCCTCTGCGGTGAAGGTGCGGCCCAGGATCGGCCGCGCGCCGAAGATCTGGAACCACTGCGAGCCAACCTGCGCGCCCGTCACATGTTCCACCCTCGCGTCGTGCTCTGTGTTGAAGCCGATCGCCCGCTCCATCGCCGCCGCCTCGACAACAATCTTGAGCGAGGCAGTATCGGCGTAATCGGGAACAGAGATAAAGGGGACATCCAGCGCCAGCTGCTTGTAGTACACGTTCATGACCGCGACGCGCTCCGGATGGTCGACACCGGCCGGGTGCCGGAGCACGGCATTCACCACGCTGAAGATGGCGGTATTGGCTCCGATGCCGAGCGCAAGCGTGATGATGGCAGTGATGCTGAAGCCGGGCAGGCGGACAAGCTGGCGGAAGGCGTGGCGCAGGTTATAGAGGATCATCGACGGAATACTCCCATAGATTGTCTACGCATGCGTGAGGCCACGCGGTTCCCGTCCGCATGTCATTGAGGCGAAAGAGGAATGGTAGGTCTCAATCAGTTGGGTGTGTCCGAAACCGGACTCTGCTGATCAGCAATGGGCGTTTTCCCGCCAATTCCAGTGGCAGCATCGACGATCGGCGCGGGAAAGCATCTTGCAATAATCGAGCTGCCCCGTTCCGGGTAATGAATCTTCCGTAAATAGTTGTTAATCTAAATAGATATGAAACGTGTGTTGTTATATAGCCAGCCAGGATGCCCGCCCTGCTACGCGGCAAAGTTATTTTTACAGGTGCATGAAGTGCCTTTCGAATACAAAGACGTCCAGGCGGATCCGGTAGCGCTGCGCGAGCTTATGGAACTGAACAGCCGGTCGACCCCGACCATCGTGGTCGGCGACGAAGTGATTATCGGCTTCGATCCAGATCGGCTCGAAACACTTCTCGCCGGTTGAGTTGGCCGAGAATTACGCGGAGACCGCTAAAATAGAAAAGAAATAGGAATTGAAAAAGGCCCGGTCGCCACTAGACCGGGCCTTTCCCATTCTGACAGCTCTGCTGAGCGGTGTTGCAGCCGTAAGTCAAGCGACAACAATCAGTTACAGGTAAAGACCCTGATATGAATGAGTTACAAAGTACATTCCGCTAACCCCAACAGAATGAATGAATAACAAACTACAGGATCAGGGGGGCACACCCCGGCTCATGAAATCGCGTGAGCAAGGCGCAGGTAGCGCCGCGCGTAAGCTACGTCCTTAAGAATTTGCGCCTTCAAGGCTTCCGGTGAGTCGAAGCGCCGCTCCGCCCGGATACGGACCAGGAAGCAGAGCTCGATCGGTGTCTCCTCGGTAAGATCAAGCGGACGAAAGTCGAGCAGATGCGACTCGATTGCATAGGAGTCCTCCCCAAACGTAGGACGATTGCCCGCGTTCGTGACTGCGTCGAACGTTTCCCTGTTCAGCCCCGATCCAATCGTGATGCGAGTGATGTAGACGCCATTGGCGGGCACAAGTTCGTTGTACGGCGCGAGATTGATGGTCGGCACGGTGAGGCGTGTGCCGACGCCCCGGCCCCGGGCCGGCGTCGACCGGATCGAAAATGTCCGCCCCAGCAGCACGCGGGCACACGAAACATCCCCGGCGGCGATCCGTTGCCGTATTTGTGAACTGGAAACGGCGATTCCGCGAATGCTGAGAGCAGGGTGCGCAGCCACGTCAAAACCGAGCTGATGTCCTAGTTGTATAAGCTGCGCTGTGCCCGCCCGGGCGCCATGGCCGAAGCGGAAATTGTCGCCCTCATGAACCTCGATCGCGTGCAATGACTGCCGCAGAACGCCGTCGGCGAATTCGTGCGCCGAAAGCTGGGAGAACTGCTCGGTGAAGGGAATGACCATAGCGAAGTCGATCCCCGTCTGCGCGAGCAGGTCCAGCCGCTGGGGCAGCGGCGTGATGAGCCGGGGCGCCTGATCCGGCCGGAGAACCCGCATCGGGTGCGGATCGAAGGTCACCGCCGCGGACTGCGCGTCGAGCAGACGGGCCCGCTCGCGGACCTCCCGCAGAATGGTCTGATGTCCGCGATGCATGCCGTCGAAGTTGCCGATAGCAAGAACCGTGCGGGTTAGGGCTGCCGGTATCGATTCGAGAGAAGAGATGACTTGCATGGTCTAGATCTCGAAAGGAATCCGCAACCCGTCGTATGCCAGTCGCACGTGCGGCGGGAGCTCGTTTTCCGTCTCGGAGTGATCAAGCTCGTGGGACATATGTGTGAAGAAGGCGCGGCGTGGTGCGACCCGTTCAGTCCAGGCAAGGGCCTGGTCGATATTGGCATGGCTGGGATGCGGTTGTTTGCGCAGGGCATCGATGATGAGCACGTCGAGGTCTTCAAGCAAGGGGAGACTGCTCTCAGGGATGCTGCTCATGTCGGTGAGATAGGCGGCTGATCCGAAACGAAAGCCACCCACCGAGAGATCGCCATGCAGCAGGGGTACCCGTTGAAACCTGACGCCGGCGACCTCCGCGGACTCGCGATCGTTGAGGCGGAGCAGGTTAACCCGTGCGCGTGTAGGGTACTTCGCATGCGGCGAAAAGGTGTATTCGAAAATGCGCTCAAGCACGGATGCGGTGGTTTCGTCTCCGTAGAGCGGGAGGCCGCCGGGATGGCGAAAACTCAGCGGCCGTAAATCATCAAAGCCGAGAATGTGGTCGGCGTGGGCGTGTGTGTAGAAGACAGCATCCACGTGCCGGATTTTTTCGCGCAGGGCCTGACTGCGAAAGTCCGGGCCGGTGTCGATAACGACCGTCTGCCCGGCAGTGTCATCTTGCCACTGGACGGCAATGGATGGGCGGCCGCGCTGATTGTGCGGGTCGTCTGAAGTGCAGACCTGGCATTCGCATCCCAGCGTAGGGACGCCCATTGAGGTTCCGCTGCCGAGGATGACGATCTCTGCCTGCAAGCGCCTACTTCTTCCCCTTGGGCGGATTCTGCGCCTGCTGGGTGATGGCGTTGGTGATCTCGAGGAACATCATGCGCAGCTCGAAGAGGGCATTCTGTAACAGGCGCTGTTCTTTTTCGGTGAGATTTCCCTTGGTTTTCTCCTGTAGCACGCCCAGCATGTCTACACTCTGGCGGGCACCCACGATATCGATGCGGGGCTTCTGGCCAGGTTCGGTTGCGGCACCCATGGCCATGATGGCCGAGATGTAGATCGACTGAATGACGTGCTCCATGGTGACCTCAGCCGACGGGCCCATTCCCGGATTCGCCTGGCGCAGCATCGAGTCGAGGTGCTGGGAAGACGCTTGGTACGCGGAGTGTTGCTCGGCGGATTCCTCGGCTGTTGGCTCGGGAAGAGGCTCTTCCTCGTCCAGCGCAGCAGTTCCGGTTGCTGGTGTAGTGGGCGGAGTGACGAGGCGCGGCCCGGGTGCCGGCACAGCGGGAGCCGCCGCAGGCGTAAACGGCGCGTCGGGAGTTGAGGCCTGACTGGTTTCCGAGGATGGTGCAGCTTCATCGCGCAGTTCGCCTTCGAGCGTGAACTTGCGGCGATCGGAGACGGTAAAAGAGGGCTTTTCTTCTGCCATGAGAGGTTCCTTCAAGTCTTAGATGGTCGGCGGTGCATCCAGCGGTGCTGCTGTGCCATCACCGCAGGAAATGTGTGCTTTGCGCTCCAGCACCTCGGTGCGGATAAAACCGAGAGCAAGGGTCCCGGTGAAACCGGGCAGCTGGTAGTGAGCAACGCTGCTGAGCTCTCCGACCGGATTTCTTTCCGTTCCCTCCGCATTCAACGGGACCGTCTGCCCGGGTTCCAGCGCCGGTGCAGTCCCGGTCAGCGAGAACTGGCGTAGCGTACGGTGAATTGTCGCCCGGGAGCGGATGCGCTCGACAATCTCCTGGCCAAGATAGCAGCCCTTATTGAAATTGAGCGCGCGTGCCTGTGCGGTCTCCTGAGCAAGATGGCGTTCCTGAATGTCCACACCATAGAGCGGAATCGCAGAGAGGACGCGGAGGGCCTCGATGGAGTTGACCCCACAGGGAACAGCCCCTGCAGCGGTGAGAGCTGACCAAATCGACGGCAGTGATGCCACAGGTACCCAGAGTTCGAAACGCGGAACTACCGGACTGTAAGCATGGGTCACGGTCACTGCGGTTCCGTCGATCTCGGACCGGGCCAGGGCATCCTGTGTGGGTGGTGTGAGGCCGAGTGCACGGAGAATCTCCCCCGATTGCGGACCCGCGATGCCAAGGACGGTCGTGGATGCGTCTAACTCATGCAGTTCCACCTCGTCCATAATGATGAAGTGGTCGAGGTGGGCGGCAAGCTGGCCGGTCTGACTGCGATCGGTTTTTAGGAGCAGGTGGTCGGAAAAGTGGTAAATCGTTGCATCGCCGAGGATTCGGCCTTGGGCATTAAGCAGGAAACTGTAATTGGAGTGGCCTTCTTCGAGCGCTTGGACGGTATTCGTAACCATCCCGTTGAGCCAGCGTACGCGGTCGTTTCCGCTGACGCGCAGAAAGGCCATGTAGCCGAGATCGTAGATCCCCGCCGATCCGGTCAGAGCAGTCAGCTCGCTGCTGTATTCGGAGAAAGCTCCGGGAGTGAGAACACCCCGATAGGGCACCAACTGCAGGTCGGGCTTGCCGGCAACAAGGTAGGCAGCCAACGACGTTGCAGCGGCTGGACTTGGCGGTGCGGAAGCGAGTTGGGGAACCGCGCTCATTGGTAATGGCTCTTAGAAAATTATAGCCTCGCGGTGAGGGCAAAGGTTGAAGGGACAGGAATGGGATTGATTGGAAGATTGCGTGCAACCGGCATTCTGGCGGTGACAATAGCGGCTGCCGTCTCTCTGCGAGGCCAGCAGACGCCTCAGCAACAGGAGCAAGAAGCGCCAAAACCGGAACTTCGCATGACGCAGACGCAGGCGAAGGAGCTCTTCGCATCCGTCGACACCATTATGCAGTTCGCTTCTGACGACTCAAAGCTGGCAATCAAAAGCAAAGTCAAGCGGCGCCTGACCTCTCGCGATGCAGTCGAGAAATATCTGGTCGACAAGATGAAGGACGACAAGGACGCGAAGCGCATGGAGCGCTCCGAGATCGTGCTGAAGAAATTCGGCCTCATCGATCAGGATTTTCATCTCCAGCCCTTTCTTGTGAGCCTGCTGAAGGAGCAGATCGCCGGTTACTACGACAGCAAGACTAAGACCGTGAACCTGCTCGACTGGATCGAGCCAGATACTCAAAAGCCTGTTCTGGCACACGAGTTAACGCACGCCCTGCAAGACCAGCGAGTGAACCTGGATAAGTGGGAAGACCAGAGCAACGACGACCTATCGCACAATGTAGCCGAAGATAATCAGCACATCGCGACGGACGAGCAGGACACGGCGCGGGAAGCGGTGCTCGAGGGCCAGGCGATGGCCGTGCTCGTTGACTATAGCCTCAAGCCAATGGGTCAAAGCGTGATGACCCAGCCAGATCTGGTGAAGTCCAAAGCCGATGAGCAGCGCGTGGACGCCGATTCTCCTGTATTGGAAAGAGCGCCGCTACTCCTGCAGGAGGCGTTGCTGTTTCCGTATCGCGAGGGCTTGAAGTTTGAAGTGGATCTGCTACAGGACAAGGGTCCGGGCGGAGCCTTCGGCGACGTGCTCGATCGTCCACCGGCGACCAGCTTCGAGATCATGAATCCCCGCGCTTACGAAGCGCGAGTCAAGGTTCCACTGCTAAAGATGCCGGATGTGCATCCTCTGCTTGATGCGGACTATTCGCCTTACGATATTGGAGTAATGGGCCAACTTGATGTGCGCATCCTGGCCGAGTTGTTTGGAGGACCACAGACCGCCGCCGCCCTGACCCAGGCATGGGCTGGCGGCGTCTACTACGCGGTGCAGAAAAAGAATGCACCCGACAAGAGTTCGACTTCCTCTATATCCCTGCTTTATTTGTCGCAGTGGAAGTCGCCGGAAGCAGCCGCAGCCTTCGCGGGAATGTATGCCGACGAGCTGGGAAAACAGTACTCCGGGGTGAAGCGGGACGCACAGGCCGAGTCCGACGAAAGCGAGCAGGTTTTCAAGACAAACGAAGGCCCAGTGCTCATCTCGACAAGTGGCAGGTCCGTCTTCGTGAGCGAGAGCTTCGATCTGACGCTGGCCCGTAAGCTTGAATTCCTGATGATGGGCGCGCAGCAGGGCAATGATCAGAACCAGGCGATTGCTCTCGCACAGCCCAGCCACGCCCTGACTGGCGGCATGGTGAACTTCTTCGCCGGGTGCGGACTGATGCGCGCGGCAATTCCGCACAGCGCAGCCCGTTTATACTGAGGTTTCTGCATCTTCTCATTCATTTGCGAAGCTTCAGTCGGAGAAAAGATTGCAACAGGCAGAAATTGGAATAATCGGGGGCAGTGGCCTGTATGCCATGCCCGGACTCACCTCTGTGCGCGAGGTGCACGTGGGGACCCCTTTCGGCGAGCCAAGCGATGCTCTTGTCCTGGGCGAACTTGAGGGGCGCGAGGTCGCTTTTCTGGCGCGGCACGGCAGAGGGCACAAGCTGCTCCCCTCAGAGCTGAACTTTCGCGCCAACATTTACGCATTCAAGAAGCTCGGAGTGGAGCGGATACTCTCCGTTTCCGCTGTCGGGTCGCTCAAGGAAGAGCACAAGCCCACCGACTTCGTCATTCCTGACCAGTTCATCGACCGGACTACGGAGCGCGTCTCAACCTTCTTCGGTGACGGCATTGTCGGCCACGTGGCATTCGGCGACCCCGTCTGCGCGGTCGTTGCGCAGAGTCTGGTTGGGGCTTGCGAGTCCGAAGGACTGGTCGGCAAATCCGGCGGAACCTATATCTGCATGGAGGGACCGCAGTTCTCAACTCGGGCCGAATCTAATCTGTATCGCACATGGGGTGCGGACGTGATCGGTATGACCAACCTCCAGGAAGCCAAGTTGGCTCGCGAAGCTGAGATCTGCTACGCGACCGTGGCCATGGTGACCGATTACGACTGCTGGCACGAGGGACACGATGACGTGACCGTCGATCAGATTGTCGCGGTCTTGAATCAGAACGCCGCCAACGCCTGCAAGGTGGTCAAGGCCGCAGTGGCAGCGATGCCCAAGGAAAGAAGCTGCGCCTGCGCATCCGCTCTAAAGTATGCGATTCTCACGAGTCCCGCTGCGATCCCTGAGGCCACCCGAGAGCGGCTGGATCTGCTGATCGGCAAATATCTGAACGTAACCGCGAAAGGATAGTGGATGGCGATTCTAGTCGTAGGCAGTGTTGCGTTCGACACCATTGAGACACCCTCCGGACGCGCGGAACGCTGCGTCGGCGGAGCGGCCACTCATTTTGCGCTCGCTGCCAGCTACTTTACCGACGTGCGCGTGATTGCCGTCGTCGGAGAAGACTTCACCAGGGAGCACGAAGCCATCCTGACCCGGCGCGGCATCGATACGCGCGGCATCGAGCACACGACCGGCAAGAGCTTCTTCTGGAGCGGTTCTTACCTGAGAAATCTGAATGAAGCTCAGACGCTAACCACCGAACTTAACGTCTTTCAAAGGTTCACCCCGAAAATTCCCGCCGAATACCAGGACAGCGAGTATCTCTTTCTGGCCAACATCGATCCGGTACTGCAGGCCGACGTACGCAGCAAAATGCCCAAGGCAAAGCTGGTCTGCGGTGACACGATGAACTACTGGATCAACGATCATCGCGGAAACCTGGAGCGCGTTCTCCATGGCCTGGACGGATTGCTGATCAACGATGGCGAAGCAAAACTGCTGGCGAAAGACGCGAACCTGGTTCAGGCGGCGGAAAAGATTCTTGCCATGGGGCCAAAGAGTCTGATCGTGAAGCACGGCGAATTCGGAGCGACCGCGTTCTTCAGCCATCGCTCGTTCGAGGGCGATGGCCGCCGGACGTTGCTGCCCTTCCGTGCTCCGGCGCTGCCTCTGGCCGAGGTCGTCGATCCAACGGGCGCGGGCGACTCGTTCGCAGGCGGCTTCTTCGGCTATCTCGCTTCGCAGAAGGAACTGACCCCGGCGGTCTTCAAGAAGGCGATGTTTTATGGCGGGGTGATGGGCTCGTTCGCCGTGGAGCGCTTCGGCACCGAACGCCTGCAACAGCTCGATCCGATGGAGATTGACGAACGCTTTGCGCTCTTCCGCGAACTCTCACATCTTGACTGACGCTGAAACGCAGAGACTCAAGCTGCGCGGTGAGACCTTCATTGTCGCCTGGAGCGCTTTGCTGGTTTCGCTCTTTGCGCTTTCATTCAGCTATTCGCGTGGCATCATGCTGCTCTATGGAGACGCAGTTGCGCATCTCCACATCGCGCGGCGAATCATCGACTCCCTCAATCCTGGATTGACGCAGCTCGGTTCGGTTTGGCTCCCGCTGCCCCACCTGCTGCTGGTTCCATTTGTCGCGCGCCTGGAATGGTGGCAGTCGGGGGTGGCTGGCGCGTTTCCCTCGATGGGGGCATACGTATTTGGAGCCGCCGGCATCTATCGTCTCGCGCGTCTCTGGGTTCAGCCGGGGAGCGCCCTGGTTGCCGCGCTGTTCTTCGCCCTGAATCCCGGTTTGCTCTATATGCAGACGACAGCGATGAACGAACCGCTGTTCCTGACGGAAATGATCTGGGCAGTCCTGCTCATCGTTGAATACGGAAGGGCTCTGCAGACAGATGAAATGGGCCGCGCAGCGAAGTTGCTAGTCTCCGCTGGAATCGTCCTGGTTGCTGCGGTTTTTACCCGCTACGACGGATGGATCTTTACCTCCCTGGCATGGCTCATTGCTTTCGTGAAAACGGTACGGAGGAGTCGATGGAATACATTGGCGGGCGGCGCCTTTGTTCTCTTTACGGTCATGCTGGCGGTTGCGCCGATCATCTGGATGGCATACTGTGCGCGCCAGTTCGGTGATCCGCTCGACTTCATGCGTGGCCCGTACTCTGCGAAGGCAATCGAAGAGCGGACTGCAACACCGGGCGCTCCGCATTATCCAGGCTGGCATAGCATGCCGGTGGCTGCTCTCTATTTTCTGAAGGCTGCAGAAATGGGCGCGACGCTGCTCCGTTTTGCCAACTTGTTGCTGATTTTGTCGATTGCGGGAAGCGTGGGCGCAGCGGTTCGATGGCGCGCCCGCGATGGATTTACGCCGCTGCTACTGTGGGTTCCGCTGCCTTTTTATGCCTACTCGGTCGCCTATGGGTCGGTTCCGATCTTCATCCCTCTGTGGTGGCCGCACTCCTGGTACAACACCCGCTACGGCATGGAAATGCTACCGATCTTCGCGCTATCGCTCGGTTTTCTAGTGGCCTGCGTATCGGACTGGAGTGCACGTTACCGGCCGACAGTAGCTCGCGGGATACCGGCCGTGGTGGCTCTGCTCATTGTTGCCAACAATGCGGTGCTGTTGCGAGCCAAGCCTCTGGTGCTGGACGAAGCCATTGCAAATTCCCACACCCGCATTCCCTTTGAGGTAGCCTATGCCCATGCGTTGCAGTTGCTGCCACAGAACAGCACGATTCTGGCCTACACGTCCGACCACATCGGAGCCTTTCAGCGGGCCGGTATCGCCCTCAAGCACACCATCAATGAGACGGATTACTACCAGTGGCTGCCGGCGCTCAAAGATCCCGCAAAGGCGGCGGATTTTGTGGTTACGACGGACGGAGACCCTGTTGCGAAAGCTGTAGCCGCGAAACCCGAGGGCCTGACATTGATCAATATCGTGTGCTCGACTGGTCAACCCTGCGTGCGTATTTACAGTTCTGACCGGCACTCGGCGGGTGGTAGCATCACTCCAAAATGATCTTTCGTGGAAAGAAGAATGAAGCGGTTCGTAAAGGCCCACGCCTGCGGTAACGATTTCCTGATCGTTGAGGACAAGTGCGACCCCGAGCTAGCAGCCCGTCTCTGTGCGCGCAACACTGGCGTCGGAGCGGATGGGGTCGAGTTCCTGGAATGGACGGGAGACCGTTCGGGACGCATTCGCCTGGTAAACGCGGACGGTTCGATAGCGGAGATTTCAGGTAACGGTACGCGCTGCGTTGCCGCATGGATCGCGCATCAGAAGCAGGTGCCTGTGGGAGAAAGCGTCGTCCTGGAGACAGATGCGGGCGTGCGTAGTTCCGGCCTGATGCGCGCTGAGAGAACCAGGTTTGAATTCGCTGCGGGGATGGGTGTTCCAGTGGTGCGCGACAAACAGATCGTACTGCGCGACGGAACGGCGGTTTCAGGAGTCGAGGTCTCGACGGGCAATCCTCATTTCGTGATTTTTGTTGAGGATGGATTGTTTCGCGTGCATGGGCGTCCGTGGCAGGTCCTGGGATATGAGATTTGCCCACACCCGGAGTTCCCCGGCCAGACAAATGTCGAATTTGTAAACGTTATCGATACGAACAGCATTGAAATACGCATCTTCGAGCGCGGCGTAGGCCCGACGACGTCATCCGGAACGGGAACCTGCGCGACGGCTGCAGCGACGATCGCGCGGCGCGGGGGCAATGCACACCTTCTGGTGCGCGCGCCTGGCGGCGAGCAACGGGTTGACTGGTCAGGCCACGGTTCAGAGATAACGCTGACCGGCCCCGCCGAACTGGTTTGCATCGGCGAGGCATGGTGAAGAGTTTGCTCAAGCCATACGCGGTATCTCCCGGCGCGCGGGTGTCGGTTGTTGCGCCTGCCAGTAATGCAAAGCCGGAGCGCATTCAACTCGGCCTGGCAGCGCTGCGCAGACGCGGATTCGATCCGGCTGTCGGTGCCAATGCCCTGGGCAAGGAACCTCCATTCTTTTCCGGAACGGTTGCCGTTCGGCTGGACGATCTTCACCGGGCCTTCGCCGATCCGGTAGTACGAGCCGTGTTTTGTACCCGCGGCGGTTACGGATCAAACTATCTGCTCGAGGACCTGGATTTGGATTTGGTTCGCGACAATCCGAAGCCTCTTTTTGCCTACAGCGATTTGACAACGATGCAGACGTGGCTGCTTGATCAGCTTGGACTGGTGGGATTTCACGGGCCCATGGTAGCGGCGGACTTTTACCGGGAAGGCGGAGTGCACGAGGCCAGTTTTGAAGCCACGCTGAGCGGTGGATCGGCGGTTGCGGGCGCGGACGAAGGTCTGCGCATTCTCAAACCCGGTCGCGCACAAGGCGCGGTCTACGGAGGATGCCTGAGCATCCTGACGTTCGCCCTGGGCACGCGCTTCGCGGCTCAGACCGAGGGCAAGCTGCTCTTCATCGAAGATGTAGCCGCCAAGCCTTACCAGATCGACCGAATGTTGAGGCAAATGCTGCTGGCGGGAAAGTTCGATGGTGTCACCGGCTTGATTTTCGGCGAGATGCTGGAGTGCGTCTCACCGGGCGCCACCCCGGAATTGCTGGACGAAGTGATCCTTCGCGTCTTCGATTGGTTCGAGGGCCCGATTGCGACCGGACTGCGCTCCGGACATGTGTCGCGTGGCAATGTCACGCTGCCCCTGGGGATTGAGGCGGAATTAATTCTGGAGGATGAACCGGTTCTTCGTTATCTGGAGCCAGCGGTGCTGGTCTGAAAAGAGATGCGAGAGAAAAAACATATTCACCTCATTGGAATCTGCGGTACAGCCATGGCGTCGCTCGCGGGACTGTTGCAGTTGAAGGGGCATCGGGTTACAGGTTCAGACCAGGCCGCATATCCACCCATGTCGGACTTGCTGCGCAGTCTGAACATCCCCATCGCGGAGCCATTTTCCGAGAAAAATCTCGATCCGCGACCCGGCCTTGTGATCGTCGGTAATGCGATGTCGCGCAACAATGTCGAGCTTGAATATGTGCTCGATGAGAAGATTCCCTTCACATCGCTCGCGCAGGTGATTCATGAAGAGTTTCTGTCAGGACGGGAGTCGCTGGTCGTTGCAGGAACACACGGCAAGACAACCACGACGAGCATGCTGGCGTGGATCTACGAGGTTGCCGGCAGGAAAGACTCCCTACTGCGGCCCTCGTTTCTGATCGGCGGGGTTGCGGAGAATTTCGGGACCAGCTTTCAGTTGTCAGAGGGACAGCCCTTCATCATCGAGGGAGACGAGTACGATACAGCCTTCTTCGACAAAGGTCCGAAATTCATGCATTACTTTCCCGATGCCCTGATACTGACGCACGTGGAGTTCGATCACGCGGACATTTATCGGGACCTCGAGGCGGTGAAAACAGCCTTCAAACGATTGGTGAACCTCGTGCCGAGACGGGGAAGGATCGTTGCCTTCGATGGCGCTCCTAACGTGGACGAATGCGTGAGCCGTGCACTCTGCAACGTGGAACGCTATGGATTCAAGCCAGAGTCGCACTGGCGGATAGAACGGCTGGAACACCGGGGATCAGAGACGCGGTGGGGTGTGGCCCGCGGGGGGAAGCTATGGGCGGAGTTCTCGATGGAGCTTGCCGGAGCGCACAACGCACTCAATGCGACGGCAGCGGCCGCGTTGGCGGCCGGGCAGGGAATTCCTGCAGAAGCCATCATCGAGGCGCTGGCAAGCTTTCGCAGCGTCAAGCGGCGTTTGGAAGTTCGCGCGGTGGTCGATGACGTTACAATCATCGACGATTTTGCCCATCATCCAACGGCGATTCGAGAGACGCTGAAGGCATTGCGGGAGGCATATCCCGGCCGTCGGCTGTGGGCGGTGCTCGAGCCACGCTCAAACACGCTCCGCCGCAACGTCTTTGAGCGCGAGCTAGTGGACAGCCTGTCGCTTGCCGACTGCGTGGTGCTCGCCGGAGTATTCAAGCTGGAGAGCATCCCGGACCCTGAGCGGCTGCATCCTGAGGCGGTGGTTGGCGCGCTGAAAGCGGCGGGACATCAGGCCGTGCTGCTGACGGACGCAGACACAATCGTCGAAGCGATCGCTCCGCAATTCCGACCGAAAGATGTGGTTGCCATTCTTTCGAATGGCGGCTTTGACGGCATTTACGAAAAGCTGCCGCGTCGCCTGCGCGAATTGACTGCAATTCCCAGAGTCTAAAAGCGATGCTGCCCGCTCTGACTCTGCTTTTCGTCTATGTTGTGCTGGGTATTCCTGCCGCGCTAATTGGTATTCCGTGGACGTTGATCACCGGTGATATCCGCATGGTTTATCGATGGGCGATGTGGATCATGCACGCCGGTCTGCGTGCGGCCGGGATCCGCATCGAAGCCGTGCGGATTCGACCACTCGATCCGACGAAGTGTTACATCTTTCTCTCCAACCACATCTCGAACCTGGATCCTCCGGTGCTGCTGCCGCTGCTGCCGGGGAGAACGTCGGTCTTCGTCAAGCGATCGCTGATGAAGGTTCCGGTAATTGGCTACGCGATGAGGCTGGGCCAGTTTATCCCCGTCGATCGTGACGGCCGGGTAGAGAGCGCGAAAGACAGCGTAACATCCGCGGCTCGCGTGCTGTCGTCAGGCCTGAACATCACCTCGTTCGTAGAGGGAACGCGATCGCGCGACGGGCGACTGCTCCCGTTCAAGAAAGGGCCGTTCTACCTCGCGACCGAGACGGGAGCGCCCGTTGTTCCGGTTTCCATATGGGGGACCGAGTCGATGATGAAGAAGGGAAGCCTGCGGATTTACCCGGGCACGGCTCACGTGACATTTCACTCCCCGCTTGATCCGAAGGACTTTGCGACCCGCGAAGAACTGATGGTTGCCGTTCGAAGTGCTGTGGAATCTGGTCTACCGGAATGGATGTGGGAGGGATCAGCTACTTGAGGATCGCATTGTAGCCATCGGCCATCAGCTTGGCGCGCATGGCGCGGGCTTCGTCGCGAGTGGCAAACGGGCCGATCTGGACGTGCAGCAGATTGTCCTTTGGGTCATTTCGCACGATCGCGTTATACCCGTGCCTCTTGAGTGCGGCGACCAGAACATCCGCGTCTTCCTGGCGCGAGATGGCAGCGATTTGAACCATTGCAGGCGGCCCGGATGGGGGCTTAGCCGCGGCGGAGAGCGCCGGCGTTGGTTCCGATGCAACCGCAGGCACCACCTTCGGCGGGATGGGCGAGGTGTCAGTGGCGGCCTGTGCTGCAACCGGCTTCATCACGCTTGCCGAAGGTTTGCGCGGAGGCGGAGCAGTGGGAAGCGCAGCGGTTTCCGGCTCTCGCGCATCAGGGCCCGGAGTGTACGTAGCGGGGTTGGTCGAGTCGTCCTCACTCGCAGGTGATACTACGGCGGGCTGCGGCGCGCGCTTCGGGGCCGGCTTAGCCGCCGATTCGGTAGCCGGGCCTAACGTGGGCCGGGAACTGCCCCGCCCGAGCGAGTATCCAAGTCCGAAGAAGATCCCGCAAATCAGGACGAGACCGAAGAAAACGCCCAGCAGTGACTTCATGCCGAGGGTGATTTCTGTGTCGGTGTGCTCCTCTTCTTCCGTTTCCTGAATCGACCTCATATCTTGTCTAACCCGTTAACTTGGTTCTTGTGGCGGCTTCGGCGGCGCGGAAGGCACGGGCGCATTTGCCGTTGGGACAAACTTGCCAAGCAGCGCTATCAGCTCGACCGGCAGGGGGAAGACTACGGTGGTGTTTTTTTCCGTCCCGATGTCGGTAAGTGTCTGCAGGTAGCGCAGTTGCAGAGTTAGCGGCTGTGTGGCCAGCATGTTCCCTGCATCGACCAGGCGCTGCGCCGCGGCAAATTCGCCCTCGGCGTTGATGATCTTGGAACGTTTCTCGCGCTCCGCTTCGGCCTGCTTGGCCATGGCGCGGAGCATCGACTCGGGAAGGTCCACCTGCTTGACTTCGACGCTCACGACCTTGACTCCCCATGGCTCGGTTCGCTGGTCGATGATCGTCTGGATACGCTGGTTGAGGGCATCGCGGTGCGAAAGCAGGCCATCCAGCTCGACCTCGCCCAAAACCGAGCGCAGGGTGGTCTGGGCGAACTGGGAAGTCTGGTAGACATAGTTTGCCACTTCAATGACTGCTTTCGCCGGATCGAGCACACGCAAGGTGATGACCGCGTTCACCTTGATGGTGACGTTGTCGCGGGTAATGACGTCCTGCGGCGGGACTTCAAGCACTTCCTGCCGAAGGGAGATGCGTACGATCTGATCGAGAGGCCGGAAGACCAGGATAATTCCCGGACCTTTAGGCGGGAGCAGCACGCGGCCCAGCCGGAAAATGACCCCGCGCTCATATTCGCGAAGAATCTTGATGGAATTGAAGATGTAGAGGACAACAACTGCGATTACGATGAGCCCGGGAATTCCGATCATGAGACTTCACCCGCCAGCGATTGTATCGCAGGGGCACAGAGGGATTGCGGTTAATCCGAGGTGCGTGCCGTTTCGGGAATCCGGTCAACTAATAACGTGAGACCGTCCACCGAGCGCACGCGGACCTGCTCCCCGGCGGCGGCCGGCCCGGATGACTCGGCTTGCCATAGTTCTCCATGAACGAGAATCTGTCCGTGCGGCATGAGCGGTTGCTGGGCGATGCCGATGTTGCCGACGAGCGCCTGCGGGCCGGTGATCGCTTTATTCCGTCGCGCGAGCAGGGCAATCCGAACCAGAAATACGGTAATTAGCCCGAAGGCCAGTCCACAGGCGATTGCCGTCGAGACGTGCACGCGCATTTCGGGAATCGGGCCATCCACGAGGGTAAGCGTGCCGAAAACGAGCGCAAGGATGCCGGTGCCGGCCAGCACGCCGTGACTGGGGAACTTGGCTTCCAGCAGCAGCAACGTGAACGCAGCGATTAGCAGCATGACCGCCGTGTAACGGACGGGCAACATGTTCAGCGCGAAGAACGCCGTCAATACGAGCAGAGTGCCCAGCGCGCCTGGGATGATGGTTCCGGGTGAATTGAACTCCAGATAAATCAAGAGGCCGCCGATGACCAGAATGAGCACGGCAAAGTTCGGATTCATCAGCCGGTCGAGAATCTCCTCGCGCACAGTCGGCTCAAGCGGGAGCAAGTCGGCGTCGCGCGTGTGCAGCGTAACCGTACTGCCGTCGAATCGCTTGACGGTGCGCCCATCAAGCGCGTCGAGAAGCTTGCGGTCGTTGGGCGCGATAAGGTCGATGAGGTGAAGCTGTTGGGCTTCTTGCTCAGTGTAGGACTTCGAGTTAAGCACGGCATCCTGTGCTGCTGTCGTGTCCCTTCCGCGGCGCGAGACGTAGGAGCGGAGGAAAGCTGTGGTGTCGTTTTCGAGCTTCTGCCTCATCACGCCGTCGATCTGCGCCCCTTCGACAACGGGATGCGCCGCGCCGGCGTTGGTTCCGGGAGCCATGGCGGCGATGTCGGCTGCCTCCATGAGGAAGAAGCCAGCCGAGCCTGCGCGGCTTCCTGACGGCGCCACATACACGATGACCGGTACAGGCGAGGCGAGAATCTTCCCTACCATCGTGCGCGTCGAGTCGAGCAGACCTCCCGGCGTGTTTAGCTCAACGAGAACAGCGGCCGCATGATCTACGGAAGCAAGTGCAAGGCCTCGCGCCAGGTATTCTTCGCTGATGGGCTGAATTGTGTCGTCCAGGTGAAGGACGACCACCTGTGGCTTGCTGCCGGAACCTTCGGTGCGTGCGGGCATCGCGGCAAGCGCGACCAGGGTCGCCAGTGCAACGACGGATTGCAGGGAACGCCGTCTCATGGAACCTGCTGTCCCCGCGATTCTAGCGCCTGCTTCATACCGCGTGCACTCGCATTTGCAGGCTCTAGCTTCAGAGCGTGGCTAACTTCAATGGCTGCAGTGCCAAGCTGATTTGTCTCCAGGTCTAGGCGAGCGAGCACAAGGTGCGCCGGCACATTGGGCGCCAGTGCCAAAGATTTCTGAGCTTCCTGGCGAGCTGCGTTGGAATCGCCGCTATGCTCGCGAACCTGGGCGAGGCCGGCGTGGGCCAGTGCAGAGGCCGCGTTCGCCTGTAGAGCCGCCTGAAACTGCCGCTCGGCTTCGAGAGCGAGGCCGCTGTTCATGAACTGATCGCCCTGTTTTACGAGCGCGGAAGCTCGTGCATCCGCAGGCAGGGAGGCCAGGCGCATGGCTTCCACCTGCTCCATCTCAAAAGCCGCCTGGCGGAACCCGCTTTCGTTATACGAGCGCTTGATGCGTTCCAGGGGCAGCGTGTCATCGGGAACCGCCTTGCCCCGGTCGGGATTCACCTTGACCGCGGCGGGATTCTTGAGCGCGTTGGCGAAGGCTTGCGCTTCGGTGTCCTGTGGCCGTAGCTTGAGCTCCTGGTCGATCTCACGGATGGCGCCCTGGATATCGTTGCGGCGCCGCAGGCCGACGGCAAGGTTGAAGCGGTAATCAGGATCCTTGGGGTCAGCGGTCACGGCTTGCTGGAATAGGGGAACGCTGTCCCGTCCACGCCGGCTGGCTGCGACAGCCTGATTGTTGACCACCTCGGGCAGGGGAAGACGGATGCTCACAAAGGCGAAGGCATCCTCGGCTTTCATGTAGTTCGCTGTGTAGAAGAAGGCCAGTCCGCGGTAGAAGTCTGCCTCAAGGGCCTTCGGATCCTCCTTCGAAAGGCGGCCAAAGGTCGCGGCCGCCGAGTCATATTCCTGATTGGCGAAGTATGCCATCCCCAGGCCAAACCACGCCGGGGTGAAGCTCGGATCAAGCCGTAGAGATTCCTTCAGGTGGACAATGCGTTCGGAGGGAGCTTCAGCGATGATGCCGCGGATATAGTTCTCAAAGGCTTCGACGCGAAGGGAGCCATCTGCGGCTAGAAAGGTCTGCTCAGCCACCGAGTACCTGGGATCGATCTGGCGGGCCACGCGCCAGGCGAGGCTGTTCAGGATGTCGAGCAGGTTCTTTGGGTCGCCCTCCTGCCGGATCGGCGGGCTGAGCGTGAGGGCTTTGACGTTCAGAATCTGGGCCGATGCGGTCAATTGGTCCCCGGAAAGGGTGTAAAAGCCCAGAATGACCGAGTCCGCGTCCAGCGTCTGCGCAATTCGGATAGTCGTAGCATGCGAGGGCTGAAAGGACTGCGGCAGTCCCAGCCGATCGAGAGCATAAAGGCGATCGCCGCGTCCGATAGTTAGAAAGCCGGCCGAATCCAGACGGCGACTCAGTATGTTGGCGGCCCCTTCGCCGATCCAGTCAAGATTTGGCTGGGACGTGTGGTTCTCAAAAGGCAGGATGAGCAGCAGCCGTCCTTGGGCCTCCGCGCCTGCAGGCGGGTCAGCTGGATAGGTCTGGGCAGCTGCACTTCCACAAAAAAGGACGGTCGATATTAAAAGGGATGACAAAAACCAGAAAAAACGCTGCACATGCCGGATTATAGTTGGCCCGTCCCCGCCAATTCAGGGAGCGAATTGAAGGATTGGGACAGGCTCGCCTCTTGCGGCCGGTTGAAGTGCAGCACCGCTGCCCACTGTCCCTTACGCTCGGCCTGCCATGTGACAGAGCCGTCGAGAATCCGCGCGATCACCGCAGGGGCCAGGTCACGATGGAAATCGAAGAAGCGCGTGTCGATGGCTTCGTTTCGGCGCCCTAGGCTGAATGGCAAATGCGGCGGGTCATATTTCGTCGAGAAGACCAAGGCTGCGGTATAGGGATCGGCGATCTCTTTCGCCTTCTGGATCTCCGCGAAGGAGAAGTTGTCGATGGCGACAACAGGTGTCGGCTGCCTCACATAACCCAGTTCGGGTTTGGAAAGCTCGTCGGTTGCCGGCCAGGCCGTGAGGACAACGGAGTACGGATAGTGTTCAAGAATCTGTGCGATCGCGGCCTGATGGAGCAGGATCACATCGCGATAAGCGAGATTGTCCTCCGGCGCAAAGCGGTACGGAGGGTTGACGAACAGTCCTGCGATAAATGCGACTGCGCTAAGGGCGACCAGCGCCACCCATTGCTTCAGACGCCGGCGGAAAGTATTCACGCACAACAGGATCATGAGCGGATAAAGCGGCAGCAGGTAGCGCGTGAGGAGGGCCCCGCCAAGAATCGAAAATAAGATCAGATTGACGAGGATAACTACATAGAACAATGCCTGTACGCCAAACGAGACGCGCGGCCGCAGTGCGCCATCATCTTCCTTCAGAGGGGGCAGCAGCATGCAGGCCAGCATCAGGAGTACAGGGACAAATAGATTCATGTGCGCGGTGATATGCAGCAGGCGATGGACAAACGCGATCAACACGCGCAACGGTGTGAGTGTGGCTGTGGCGTTGTAGCGAAGGTATTCGGGATTGCCAAATATAAAGCCGGTTTTGTGCCAGTGATACAGGTACCAGAGAGCGAGCGGAATGGTGGGCAGACAGAGAACGGCGGCGCGGGCGAGATGGTTCCTGGCACGGAATTTCACGGCGAGCCACAATTCCCAACCCGCGACTCCGAGCGGCGTGACGATGGCGGTTTCTTTCGACAGCGCCGCCAGGGAAAAGCAGGCGGCGGTGAGCCAAATCCCGGGCCTGCTTTCGCTTAACAGGAAGACGATCGCCCATAGGGTCGCCGCCGCAGCGAAGACATCCGCATGCGCGAGCGAGCTTTGTGCAAAAAATACCGGATAGATCGCCGTCAGTCCCGCCGTTGCTGCGGCGACTGATTCTTTTCCTGTTGTGACAACGGCCAGCCGCCAGGTGGCGGTGAGCGCTATCGCTGCCACACAGCACATGCCCACTCTTGTCACCAGCGGCGAGAAGCCAAAGAGCTTCCAGAGGACCGCAAGATAAATCGACGGCAGTGGAGGATGAGCATTTGAAAGTGTTGAGAAAGGAATCAACGAGCCCGTGCGCAAAAAGTCGTAGGCAGCGGGAATGTAATATCCCGCTTCATCCCAGTAGTAGGGCAGTCGCAGCAGAGGAGCATGCGCGGTGATTACAACAAACACCAGCGCTGGAAAGACCGCCCAAGGGGTAAGCAGCCGGCCCTTGCGAACAAGCTCGGAACTAACGACGTGAGACACGCGCCAGTGTATCAACTCAGACTTCAGACAGATCGGGCCGAATCGTCAGGTTCGTCAATTCGGGTGCTCAGTGTGCGATTCCGCCGGGAAAGAGCTGGAGTACGCCGCCGGCCAGGCCGTTCCACATGATCTGTACTCCGATCGCGAAAAGGACGAAGGCCGACAGACGAATCATGATGTCTGTGCCGGATTTCCCCAGCGCGCGCACCAGACGTTCTGCATTTCCGTAGCAGAGGGCGACCAGAACACAGATGAGCGCCATTCCGATGATTGCTGCCGCCAATTGCAGCGCATAGGCGGGAGAGAAAGCCGGGCTTCCTGGCCGTCTGAGATGAGCGCCGATAGTAATGGCGATGGAGATGCTGCCCGGGCCGACGGTGAGCGGAAGAGTTAACGGATAAAAAGCGTGTTGCAAAGCGTCCTCGAGAGTTGCCGGCTCCGATGCCGGAGCTGAATCATCGCTTTTCTGGCTCAGTAAACTCCAACCCGTCGACGCCACAATGAGGCCGCCCGCGATCTGCACGACGAACAGCTTGATGCCGAGGAAAGCAAGAATTTCAGTGCCGATCAGTAACGAGACAGCGAGGATGACGAATCCGTAGGCGGCGATTTTGCGCGCGAGGATCTTCTGAATGGACTCAGGGTATTGTCGCGTCAGGCTGAGAAATATAGGAGCGTCCCCGATCGGGTTCACAACCGGGAACAGGGTGACGAAGGCTATGACAACCGTCCGGACAAAATCGATCAAATATGTCATTGCTTATCCTGCGCGCTCCGGATCATTTTTCTTCGCCTGATTTTCCGTTCTCCGTCGACCAAGACTCCTCCCGATGCTGTACGCGGGGATTCATCGTTTGGTGATCGCGCAGAAGACGCGCGGCAATTCTGACGCAATAGATCGGTTTCTGGCGTTGCCAATTATAGTGGGCGGTCACAGATTCACCGCAGTGAATTTACTAGGCAGAGCTAGACCAGACAGGGTGCGATGTTTTGCCGCTCTCATTCGCGGCACGCGGCAAGGCGCCTCTCGATGAACCGTCGTTCCATCGGACTGCGCGCCAGCGCCAGGGCTTCGCAAAAGTGGCTTCGGGCTGCCTCCGCCAATCCGCGTCGAAGTTCAAGCTCACCCAGCGTCGCGGGATAAAAGGGATAAGCCGCGAGCCGATCCAATCCGTCGATCGCGCGCACTGCTTCCAGCCCGCGCTCCGGTCCCTGGTGCTGGGCGATAGCGATTGCGCGGTTCAGCGCCACTACCGGCGATGGCCGAATCGCCAAGAGTGTGTCGTAGAGCGAAACAATATGCTCCCAGTCTGTCTCTTCCGCGCAGCGGGCGCGTGCGTGGACAGATGCGATCGCAGCTTCGACGTGATACTCGGTCAGATCTGACCCGGTTGCCGACAAGTCCAGCAGCCGCTGTCCTTCGGCGATCAGCTGCGCATCCCAGCGTAAGCGGTCCTGCTCAAAGAGGGTGTGTAATTCGCCTGAGGCGTCGACACGGCCGGGCAGGCGTGCGGCGTGCAGGCACATCAGAGCGCCGAGCGCCAGTGTGGCGGGAGTTGCTGCGAGCGGATGTCTCCGCAGTAGGCCGGCCAGACGCAGAGCTTCACCGCATAGCTCGACTCGCACCGCAGATTCGGAAGAGGCTCCGTGGTATCCCTCGTTGAAAAGCAGGTAAAGCGCTCGATGCACGGCCGACAAACGCGTAGAAAAATCCGCGGCTGAAAGTTCGAAGAGTTTTTTCGAGGCCGCCAGAACTTTCTTGGCTCGCGTAATACGCTTTTCAATCGCGGCATTACTACTAAGGAAGGCCGCCGCAACCTCGCCTACGCTGAAGCCGCAGAGAATATGGAGGATGAGGGCGATCTGCGCCGGCTCGCCCAGGCGCGGATGGCAGCAGGAAAACATCATGCGCAGCTCGTCATCCTGAATGGCGGCTGCACCGAATAGCTCATGGACTGCAGGAGCGAGCGTCCATTCGCTTTCGATGAGGCGGCCGAGTTCGGGAGCGAAGGTGCGCGCGGTTCGCTCGCGCCGCAGGACATCTATGGCGCGATGCTTCGCGGTAGCCATGAGCCACGCCGAGGGATTCTCCGGCATACCGCGAAATTTCCAGACTTCGAGTGCACGGCAGAAGGCGTCTTGGACGACGTCTTCCGCCAACGCAAGGTTATGCACTCCGAAGATGCGGGCGAGCGCGGCGACCATGCGCCCGGACTCGTGCCGGAAGAGATGCTCGTCGAGCTCAAC
The DNA here is from genome assembly GCA_963781245.1 of uncultured Acidobacteriaceae bacterium. Taxonomy (GTDB): domain Bacteria; phylum Acidobacteriota; class Terriglobia; order Terriglobales; family Acidobacteriaceae; genus Silvibacterium. Next base: position 7,323 of record CAWAFB010000026.1, on the reverse strand, counting down.
CGCGTGCGGCGCCATCACATATTAATCTGCATGATCGGCCGTACTTCGACAAAGCCGTCCTTCTCGAAGATCGGACATCCCTTGGAAAGCTCCGCCGCCTCCGCGAGGTCCTTGGCTTCGACCATCGTGTAGCCGCCCACCATGTCCTTCGCTTCGGCGTAAGGCCCGTCGGTGATCGTCTTCTGCTTACCCTTCACTACCTTGCCGCCGGGCTCGAGCGGGTTGCCGATCGCCTTCAGGTGGCCACTGTCGCCGAGTTCCTTCATCCACGCCACCCACTTCTGCATGTTCTGCTGCATTTCTTCCGGCGACCCGGACGAGTCTCCGCCGCGATAGAGGAAAAGAAATTCGCTCATGGTAAATCTCCTGTCGAAAGTGATATTTCGGTGTTGCGACTCGTAAACGTGCGAGAGGGTAACTCCCGGACAAGTTTTTCGGTCCGAATCAACTTTTTTGAGAAGTACGAACGCCCCCGGTTTAGTTCCCTGGTGGGGCGAGGGGAGATGAGGTCTGTCAGGGAAGGCGGTTTTAGATTGCCCTCTCAGTGGACCGGTCCCCGGGGCATAGGTAGGGGATGCGTCTGCGGCTCGAGCGCAATCTCGCCGAAGGTCTGCTCGTACTGAGCGATGTTCTGGCTCAGGACATTGAAGAGAGCCTTGGCCTGCTGTGGGCTGATGTAGATGCCTTGGGCGTTTTCGATAGTGACCTCGTCAGCGGTGTCCTGGTGGACCAGGCCAAAGGCGAGAAAGAAATCCCAAACGCTTACCCGGACTTGCACGCTGTTAGCGTAGTTTTCGCGATAATCCTGCGATTTCTGGATGTGAATCTTCGGCTGGGGATGACTCGGGTTCATATTGCTAAGGGTATAGCAACCGAGGAGAGCCAGGAATGGTGCGAAAGGGGGGACTTGAACCCCCACGGGTTTCCCCGCCAGATCCTAAGTTCACGGCGAACGAAGGATCAATAAGTTAGCGGAACTTATTCGAAGTTATATGTGCCTGTATTCATTAGAAATTGGGTTTGCGTGATCTTGGTCGATATAAGCGGATGTAAGCCGCCACTGGGCACAAAATTGGGCACAGTACGAGAGCCGCCATTTTGCTCACAAATCCAAGGTTAAGGGCCGCCGTGGAAATTGCAGTGCGGAAGGTGTCCGCCGTTTGGCCGTCGGGCTGCCACAATCCGCTCTGCCTCTTCCAGAGTCATGCCCGCTGGAATATTGCTGAAGCGCAAGAGTGTCCCATCAGCCGCCTCTGACCAAGCGCCGATGTGGATTGCTCCATCACCGCCGGGACGCGGGATCGAGCTTACGATATCAAGCCTATTCCGCCCCGCAAACCGACGCTCTAGCAAGGCTCTGGCAGCCGCCCTGGACTGTGCAGAGCCAAGCGGGTACTCTCCGGGCTTCAGGCCCGCGCCTGTTGCGCTTAAAGGGTCCTGAGCGCCTTTACTCGCCATAGGATGCACCTTCCTGACTGTCGCCGGCTGTTGCGGGTACGGGTCAGGCTGTAAACAGAATATGCGAAGTTACTGTAAAGCCGACTTCACAGGCATTTCGGGATTAAGTTAGTCATTATGTAGTGACCGGCCCGCTGCGCTAGTCGTGGGTTAGGCTGAGTTTGTTTGACGAACTCTAGTCCAGAGCCACAAGCGGAGGAGCCGGTCATGAGATTCCAGCGGCAACCGCGTTCGAAGAGGCGGCATCACCAAGGCCGGTAATGCGCACCTCAGACGCATCGTGGTGGAATCGGCCTGGTGTTATCGACACCTGCCTCGCGTCGGGGAAAAGCTGCGCAAGCGACACGAAGGTGTTCCGCCAGCAATCATCGAGATCGCATGGAAGGCGCAGAATCGTCTGTATAAGCGCTACATGAAGCTGAGCATGGCAGGCAAGGATCAGAGGAAGATCATGACTGCAGTCGCTCGAGAGTTGCTGGGCTTTATCTGGGCCATCGCGATCAAGGCCGAAGCAAGTTGTCGACAACCCATTGCTGCATGAAAAGACAAAACCAAAAACCTTCCAAATAGGGAAAAAGAAAAACCGTTGAACCAGGCAATTCAATTCGAGGACAGGGTCAGCCGCAGCCGGGGCAAGCACGAAGGAGAATCCTCGGCGGAAGTATGCGACAGGCTATGCCGGACTCGCGTGGTTAGTCAGAGGCAGCTCCCGACGGATCATGATTATGCGGTTTCGACCCGCGAATATCAGCTTGATCAATCGTCGCCATTACCTGCCTCGGCTGCTGCTGACCCTGTCCTCGTTCGAAAAAACGACCAGCGCATCTTGACCGGTCACTACATATCAACTTCCGGATTGCCGGTGATCCGCCCGGAGCGGCACTGGGAGCCGGTATATGACAGAGTTTGCTCAGCTATTCGGCGCGCAGCGCTTGCGAGGGATTGATTTTGGTGGCGCGCCTCGCGGGTAGCCACGCGGCGGCAATGGTCATTACAGCGACGGCGGCGATGGCGATGGAGATGGCCATCGGATCGAGCGGGCTCAATTCGAAGAGCAGGCTCTTGAGAATGCGCGTGGAACTCAGGGCGACGGGGACGCCGATAGCGAGTCCCAGAAGCAGCAGAAGGATGCATTCACGCAGGATCATCCAGAGCAGCATGGGGATTGCGCGCCGAGGGCGAGGCGGATGCCCAGCTCGCTGGTACGCCGCGCTACGGAATACGAAAGCAGGCCGTAGATGCCGATGCAGGCCAGAAAGACAGCGAGGATTCCGAAGAAGCTCGAGAGGCGGGCAATCAGCGATTGCGTCGCGATCGAGTCGTCGACCTGCTCCTCGAGGCTGCTCACGCTGTTGACCAGAATGTTGGGATTGATCTGAGCGATGGCACTGCGGGTTCGGGAGATGATCTCCTGCCGGTTTGCCCCGGGGCATAGCGCACCGCGAAGTTGCCGTAGAAGCCGGGGCTCTGGGTGCAGGGAAAATAGGCGGCCATCAAAGTGCCTTCGTCGAGCGCGGTGATATTTGGCGTCCTTGACGACGCCGATCACCTCGATCTCGCCGGGATGGTCGGGAGTCTCTCCAATGCCAAAGCGGTGTCCGATGGGCGAACCATTGGGGAAGAAGCGGCGCGCCATGGTTTCGTTGATGACGGCGACCTTCGGTGAGTTCTGCGTATCCTGAGAGTTGAAGGTGCGGCCTTCAATGAGAGGAATGCCCATGGTGGAGAAGAATCCGTTGCCGGTGATGTTGAAGTAGACCTGGTCGCCGTTCGCGGGCGTTCGCGGGATGCCCTGGAAGAGGACTTGATCGCTCCACCCGCCTTCGTTGAAGGTGAAGAAGGCAAAGCTATCCGACTGGACGCCGGGGATGGTCTGCACGCGGTCTTCGATCTGTTCCTGCAGGCGGACGGAACGGATCTCTTCGGGGTTCCATGCGGAAGATTGGCAGTGCTGGAATCGAGAGAGAAGACGAGCACGTTGTGCTTGTCGAAACCGGTGTTGACGTCGGTAGAGGTGAATGAGGCTGCGGACGAAGAGCCCGGCGACCACCAGCAGCAAAACGGAGAGCGCAACCTGGCCGACGATGAGGGATCGAGCCAGGGCGCCGCGCGAAGAAACCGAGGAACTGCCGCGGCCATCTTTCAGGGCGGGCGTGAACTCAAGGCCGGTGGCCCGGAACGCCGGAGACGATGCCGAACAGAAGCGCGGTGAAAACGGTAACGCCCGCGGTAAAGCCGAGAACGGCCAGGTCGGGCGCGAGATTCAAGGGCACCGGATCGGGGCCCGGCGTGGCCATGCTCAGCAGCATAACGCTCGCCTTCCATGCCAGTGCAACACCGGCTGCCGCCCCCAGAAAAGCAAGCACCACAGACTCCGTGAGCAGTTGAAACACGATGCGCCGGCGCGACGCGCCCAGCGCCATGCGCACCGCCACCTCCCGCGTGCGCGCCACGCCGCGCGCCAGAAGCATGTTGGCGATATTGGCGCACGCGATCAGAAGCACCAGCGCGACAATGATCATGAGGATCTTGAGCGGCACCGAAAACGCGCAACGGAGAGGAGACACTCCTTGGCCGCCGGGCGTGAGCTCGACACTGGCCTGGGCGATGTCGTCGAGGTGCTTCTGCGAGGGTTGCGGTCCGAGGTAGCCGCGCACAATCTGCTTGAACAGCAGATTGGTTTCAGCGTTGGCCTGGGCCGCGGTCACGCCGGGCTTGAGTCGGCCGATGAGATAGAGCGACTGAAAGAGCTTGTCACCGAGGCCGTTCCAGCCGGGACGAGAGAACGCCTTCTCCATCGAGAGCGGAATCCACAGATCGGTGGATTGGCCAACCGTGACGCCGTAGAATCCCGGCCGGGCAACGCCCACCAGCGTGTAGTCGTGCGACTGGATGCGGATGACTTTACCCAGTGCGGATGGATCCCCATTGAGATGGTGCTGGAACCAGGAGTAATTGGCAACGGCAACAGGACCTGCGCCCGGCGCTGTCGTCGGATTCCTCAATTGTTCGGCCGAGAAATGCTGGAACGCCTAGAACGGAAAAGTAGCTGCCGGAGACAAGATTGACATGGGTCGTTTGGTAGGCCCCGCCGGCAATTGACGCTTTGGTTGCAAACTGCGTGCTGTCTACCGCGGCCATTCCTGAAAAAGAGGCATCTTTCTGGCGAAAGTCGTGAAAGAAGGATTAGGAGAACAGTTGCCAGCTTCGGTCGGGAACCGATACGGTGCTGCCCTGCGCGTTGCCGTCCCCGAACAGAAGTAGTTCTCTTGGATTCTGCACCGGCAGTGGGCGGAGCATGATGGCATTGAGTAACGTGAAAATCGCAGTGTTGGCTCCGATGCCCAGCGCCAGCGAGAGGATGGCGACGAAGTGAATCCGGGCGACTTGCGAAATTGTCGCAACCGTAGCGGATGTCCTGCACAAAATCATCGATCAGGGCCACGCCGCGTGATTCATAGGACTCTTCGGTGGCCGGGGCGACGCTGCCGAAACTGTCTCTTGCTGCCGCGCGCGCCTGCTCAGGAGACATGCCGAGGGCGATGTTCTCTTCGATCTGCAGTTCCAGATGGAACCGCAGCTCTTCGCTTAACTCGTCGTTCTTCGAGTCTTTCCCGAGGAACGACCTCAAACGACGCAGCGCACTGTGGAGCAAGCGCATAGCAACTCCTCTCAGACCGCCTTCAATACGCCCTGGACGGCCGTAGACAGCCGGTCCCATGATTGCTCTTCGGCCTCGAGCCGCTTCCGCCCGGCCTTGGTGAGGGAGTAGTACTTCGCGCGCCGGTTATTCTCCGATTCTCCCCACGAAGGTTCGATCCATGCCTGATGCTCCAGCCGGTGCAGCGCTGGATACAGAGCTCCCTGGTTCACGCGAAGAACGTCGCTCGAGAGCTGACGGATGCGCTGTGCGATAGCCCAGCCGTGCATCGGCTCCAGGCAGAGAACCTTCAAGATGAGGAGGTCCAGCGTGCCCTGGAGCAGATCGGAAGATTTGGTCATATACTCCCCTCAGTAATTGACAAGAGGATACAGAGCTTGGTCTCGCTGGGCAAATGAGTCGAATCGACCGGTCTCGATTCACATCTTTCATCAGCCTGCTAGGCTAGAGAGTCCCGCGATGTCTACATAAGTAGGCATTAGCTCCTACGCCCATCTGGTATAGGCCGCATAATTCGTCTGCGGAGGGTTGGCGGGCTACTCGCTTGCGCCCACCGTCTCGCTCGGAACCAACCAGAGGCTCCGGTTAGATGACGTCCTGCAACCAGATCGCCACATACTTGTGGCTGTAGTCTTCGCCGAAGTAGCCGATCCCCTCCGCACCGCCCAGCGCTTTGTTCGTCCAGCCTTTTTCCGAGACGATCTTCTTGATGTGGTCCTGATGGTTGCTCCACGTCTCGCGGTCGTCGGCCCAGGGCCACCACCACGGCTTCGGTTCATCGAAGGGCTTGTACTCGTTACAGAAAACCTGAAAGGCCTGGAGGGGGAACACGGCCATCGTCACGCGGACCTTGCCGTAGTTTTCGGTCTCTTCATTCACAATCACAGCCGGGCTCTATCTTTGGCTTGTTTTCCTTCCACCAGTCGTCCATCACCCGGAGCCCGATTGCGTAGCCCCAAGGGCCGGACCTGACAAACACTTCTGGAATCCCGCGGTGGCCCTGTCCCCACCACTCCTTGACGGATTCGAGTCTCAACTCCAGTTCCAGTCGCGTGGTATAGAAGCCGAGATCGGGGAAGTGGTAGAGCGCTCTCGTTAAAATTTCTTTCAGTTGCTCTTCAGTGATGGCGTACGCGCTTATCGAGTAGTGGAAGGCGTGGGTGTCGGCCCAGGGCCTCCACGGCTTCCGTTCACCAGCGAAGGCCTTGTACTCGTCTTCGTTCTTGACCAGCCCCAAGTCGAACAGCATGGGATACAGCTGGAAATGGAACGTCACGCGGTGGGGCCGGAAGGTCGACGACGTAGGTCCTCGACGAGATCCCTCGATCGCCACCATGATCGCCAGCGCAAGCCCAAAGCCTTGAATCCCGCTGAAATGGAAAAGGTATACGAAGGCTGCCCAGAGAAGCGCTGTAGACAACGCAAACTTCAAGCAGAGCTTGATTGCCTGCCGATAGAAGCTCTTCTCCTTCTGCCTGCGCATGGCGCGCACGGCTGCTGATCCCCTCTCCGGTGTGGTCATCCGTGTCTCCTAGAACGGCGATGAATCCTAGCACGTTCAACGACGCCGAGAGCGCGAAATTGAGGCGTTCCTACGCCCGATTGTCCCCTAACCCGAGGAGAAGGTCTCCCAGATGAAGTGCTTCCCGCTGCTGTTGCGGGCAGGAATGGCCTTTTCCTGTGCGTTCTGCGCGCATTCTAGTCACTCTGACTGTCTTCTGCTGTTGCGGATACCGTGGTGGCTTCGAACCACCCTGGCAGAATGCCGTTTGTCGCGTATTCCTCAAGTTCCTGAGTGCTCATCCGGTTGAAAAGATCGTTTAGACTGACTTGCTCGTCCGGCTGACCGATGGCCCGCCGAATTGATCTTGGCGTAAGCCTGGACTGCCGCCACAACCGCGCTGGCCGTCACGTCCACTTCACCAGCCTTCTCGATGATGCGCTCCAAAGCTGCCCGGGATGTTCTTCTGGCGTTTTGGGAACAAACCGAGCGCGTGAGCGCTCCTGTAGACGCTGGCGCGGTCTGCCAAGCCGTATTCCTGAGCGATGGCCGCCGGGGAGCGCCAGCCGACAAAGGCCGCTTCGATCTCGTCGCGCTGCTGGTGGCCACAAACAGAGCAAGTCCGCTTGTGGCGTCCCAGACTCACCCTTGTGTCCATAGTTGCGCCGTTGGTCATGCTCTATTCTGTTCTACCTGTCGGTTT
>CAWAFB010000025.1:0-17325 GCA_963781245.1 uncultured Acidobacteriaceae bacterium | reverse complement strand
GGTCGGCAGAGTTGACTTTGATGGATGTGCCGCGGAGTTCGTAGGCCAGCTGAGCAGTAAACATGTTCAGCGCAGCCTTCGAAGCACTGTAGCCGATCAGCTTGACTGTGGCGTACGTGTAGGCGGGATCACTATTTTTGGTCAGCGAGCCAAGCCCGCTGGATACGTTAACGATGCGCGCCGACAATGCCTTCCTCAGCAGCGGAAGCATCGCCTGGGTCACGGCTACAGAGCCCAGGAAGTTGGTACGAAAGACGCGCTCGATTGCGTCAAGCTTGGCGGTCGAGGGAAGGCCGTCTGAGGGATCGTTGATGCCGGCGTTATTGACAAGTATGTTGAGATGGCCGAACTCGGCGGCAATAGTGTCAGCTGCGGCAACGATGGTGGCGTGGTCGTTGAGGTCGAGAGCAAGGTTCCGGACGTCCAGGCCTTCTCCTCTGAGTCTTTCTGCCCCCTCTTCGCCGAGCGCCTTGTTGCGGGCGCCGAGAAGGACTGTGCAGCCCGAGGCGGCCAGCTGGCGAGCCACTTCGAATCCAATGCCTTTATTGGCTCCCGTCACTAACGCGATCTTTGTTGAGGAACGATTCATCTTCGTTTCTCTCCTTGACTTCTAGGATCAGACTTCTAGGATCATTAGATGAAGAATCCTTCAGGTTCGGAGTTCGCATTGTGAAGACAGCGCCTGCGCATGCGTTTCAGCCAAGAAAGACGCCCATTCAGAGGCGTTCGACGGTCACCGTGGAGGCCATCGCGGAAGCCACCATTCAGGTTTTGCTGGCCGTGGGATCGGATCGGTTGACGACCACGCGGGTGGCGGAGCGGGCGGGAGTTTCGGTAGGAACGCTGTATCAGTACTATCCCAATAAGCAGTCGCTTCTCCATGCTGTTCTGGAGGCACATCTGACCAGGGTAGCGGAAGCGGTGGAAGGCGCGTGCCGCGCGCACCGCGGCGCTGCTGTCAAGGAACTGATGGCGGCGGTAGTGCCAGCGTACGTGGACGCGAAACTGAAGCGCGCGGATGTATCGACCGCCCTGTATGCCGCGGGCTCGGACGTCGATGGGGCGGCGATAGTGCGGAGGATTTCGAAGCGCGGAAACCGGGCGCTGACGGCGGCATTGGCGGAGGCTGCGTGCGCGCAGCCAGGAGACATGGAGTTTGTTGCATTGATGATCTATTCAGCGATGGCCGGAGCAACACGCGCGGTGCTGGAAGCCGGGGCACCGGCCAAAGTGGTGGCTCGATTGCGTGAGGAGTTGCTGGTCCTGTGCCAGGCGTATGCGGCAAAGTCTGTACGGTCGAGCTTACGATTCTGATTTTCGTAATCTCATGCCCGTACCAAGATCTCCCCTCCATTTCCGCATATTGGCGAGTGTCTCCAACGACAACAATTTTATCGTCGGCAATCATTCCAATTTGCAGGGTCACGGGAGGGGCGATCCTGCGCGTAGAAGATGGTAACTCACAAGGATTGGACAGCGGTCTTGGCTTGCATTACAGACCCACTCAGGGACCCCGCAAACCACCGCGTCATGCACCTGAGTTACGATGGAAAGTTCGCTGAGGTCGTCTGAATGATCATCGGAGTACCCAAGGAAGTAAAAGACCACGAGAGCCGGGTGGCCATCACCCCTGCCGGAGTCAAATCCCTCACCGAGGCCGGACACAAAGTCCTCCTCGAAACCCGTGCCGGAGACAGCTCCGCCCTGACCGATGACGAATACCAGGCCGCCGGAGCCGAAATCGTCGGCTCCGCTCACAGCGTCTGGGGACTCGCCGACATGGTCGTCAAGGTCAAGGAGCCGATTGAGCTGGAGTATCAGCACTTCCGCGAGGGTCTGGTGCTGTTCACCTACCTCCATCTCGCCCCGCTGCCCGACCTCACCGACGCACTGCTGCGCGCGAAGGTCACCGGCATCGCCTACGAGACCATCCGCGACCGCGCCGGAACCCTCCCGCTGCTCACCCCCATGTCCGAGGTCGCCGGACGCATGTCCGTCCAGGTCGGGGCATCCTTCCTCGAGCGCGAGTACGGAGGCCGCGGCGTCCTCCTCGGCGGAGTACCCGGCGTCCCCCCCGCCAACGTCTGCATCATCGGCGGCGGCATCGTCGGCACAAACGCCGCAAAAATCGCCGTGGGCATGGGCGCGAAGGTCACCATCGTCGACCTCAACCTCAACCGCCTGCGCGAGCTCGACGACATCTTCAACGGTAAGCTCTTTACCCTGGCGTCGAACTCATACAACATTGGCCACGCCACCCAGGAAGCCGACCTCGTTATCGGCGGAGTCCTGATCCCGGGGGCCGCTGCGCCCAAGATCGTCACCCGCGAGATGGTCTCGCGTATGAAGCGTGGCGCGGTCATCGTCGATGTCGCCATCGATCAGGGCGGATGCATCGAGACCGCCCACCCCACCACCCACAGCGACCCCTCATACCTGGTCAACGGCGTCGTCCACTACTGCGTCACCAACATGCCCGCCGCGGTCCCCTACACCTCCACCCACGCCCTCACAAATGCCACCTTCCCCTACGTCCTCAAGCTGGCCCAGAACGGCGCGGAGGCGGCCATCCTCCAGGACGACGGCATCCGCGATGGCGTGAACACCTACGCCGGCACCCTTGCCTGCGAACCCGTCGCTGCCTCCCAGGGGAAGCCCTGGAAGCCCGTCCGGGACTTGCTCGGATAAGACCTCGCGCAAAGGAAAGGGCGTGGCTACCTGCCACGCCCCTGTAGACTTTCCTGTTTAGTTTTTATTGCGCCGGCGGTGCTTGGTCTTGAGAATTCGCTGCCGGATTCGGAACCGTCAGCGAGCGCTCCAGCCGGAACGTCAGTGTGGTCTCCGCCGGAATGACGATCTCCTTGTTGCCGGTGAACGCCGCGCCGGCTGTACCTGCGCCCGCACCGATCAGTCCGCCAATGAGCGCACCCTTGCCGCCGCCCGCCAGGCCGCCGATGAGCGCGCCGCCACCAGCGCCGCCACCGATAAACCCGGCCGTGCGCTTGCCTTTGCCCTTCTCCGCCCGGTCGATCGTGCTCGACGCGATCTGGTAGGTCACACCGTGGGCCCGAACCGTATCGAGACGCAGAGATAGCGATGCTGCTCCCTTGAACTTGCCCAACGACTTCGCGTCGATTACCGTCCCCACCGCCGTCGATCCCGCACGGATAACGGTGACGCCATGGATGCTGACTGGCGACGCCACCGTCGCGGTAAAGCTCTGGCCGGGCTGGCTGATCTTCGATCCCAGATCCTGCGTCGTCGTCACCGCAATGTGCGTTCCAGCCGGAATCACGATCGGCGGCGGTGGAGGTGGTGGCGGCGGAGGCGTAGCCGGAGCTGGAGCTGTCGCAGGCGCTCCCGCCGGTGCCTCAGCTGACGGCGACGGTGCGGGTGTTGACGTAGCTGGAGGCGTCGCCGGCGTGCCCGTGCTGGGCGACGTCGCCGGCGCCGGAGTGGAGGCCGCAGGTTGTGCCTCATTACTGGCCTGCTGGTCTTGTTTCTTGCAACCCCCGGCAAGTAGCAGCCCTGCCAGAGCGAGTGGGAGAATCGCAGCGGACACTCGGTTGATTTTCATGACGCAACTTATGATGCCATATCGACCCTCGGTGGCTCAAAATTCCTTCGCAATGCTGCCCGGCAGTGCAGGCCTATAATCTTTCCGCAGGAGTATTTTTTGGCCGAATCGAAACACAGGCGTGCAACCGTAGTGGCGTTGGGCGCGGGAACTTTGCTTCTGGTTTTAATACTTGGCGCGCTGAATGCTTTCCGGCTTGGCTTCCTGCACCCTGATTCCAGCGGACAAATCTTCCTCTTCACCGCTCTTTCTGTCATCGTCTTCCTGCTCTTCGTCACCCTCCTCATTCTTCTTCTGCGCAATATCCTTAAGCTGCTCGCCGATGAACGCAGCCGTGTCCTCGGCTCGCGGCTGCGTTCGCGCATGCTCATCGGCGCCGTCCTGCTTTCTTTCGCGCCGGCACTCTTCATGTTCCTCTTCAGCTTCCTGCTGATGAACCGCTCCATCGACCGCTGGTTCTCTCAGCCCGTCGCCGAGTTGCGCGACAACTCCACCCGCATCGCGCTTGAACTGGCTCATTACGTCAGCCTCAATGCACGCGCTGAGGCCGAATCTCTTGCCCGGTCGCAGTCCTTCGCGCAGCACTACGAGAGCGGCGACCAGTCCCGCCTCCTCGATGAAATCCGCACCCACCGCATCACCCTCCAGGGCGGCTTCGCCATCGTTTACCGGGATGGAGTTTCCGTCGCCCAGTATCAGCTGCCGCAGCCTTCCCAACCCGCAATGGTGCGTGCGTGGGTCGACGATGACAACACCAACAAGAGCAGCCCGTTCGAAGACTTCACCGCCGCCGCCCTCACCGCTGCACAGCGGACCGATGAGCCGATCCTCGCTGTCGGCAATAATCAATACGCCGTGGGCGACGCCGCCATCGACAGCGGCGGCCTCATTGTCGTTGGTCTGCCCATGCCGGCCGGACTCTCAACCACCGTCCAGCAGATTCACACCGGCGCCACCCAGTACTGGACACTCTATCGTGAGCGCCGCAGCATCCGCAGCACCTATTTGCTCCTGTTGCTGTTACTTACTACGCTGGTCTTCTTTGCCAGCAGCTGGCTTGCCCTCTATCTCTCCAAGCAGATCACGCGGCCCGTCGAAGCCCTGGCCGACGCGATGAACGCCATCGGAGAAGGCCAGTACGAGCAGCGCATTACCGTTTCCGCAACCGCGGAGCTGGGAGAGCTGGTTCGCTCCTTCAACCACATGGCGTCGGATCTCGAACAAAGCCGGCGCCTCGCCGAATCTTCCGCCAGCCAGTTGTCCGCGGCCAATCTCACGCTGGAGTCCCGCCGCAAAGAGCTCGAAACCATCCTCGAAACCATCCCCAGCGGCGTCGTGACGCTGGACTCCGAGTGCTCGATCCTCCAGGCCAACCGCGCCTTTCTCGATCTCGTCACACCCCACCAGCCACGGAATCTCACCGGCGTCCCGCTCAAATCGCTCTTCGCGCCAGAGGTCGCATCCGAGCTGAGCGTTCTCGAACGGCGCGCCCAGCGCATGGGCCTCGCATCCACAGAATTCGAGATGCCTTCTTCGGGGCGCGTCCTCAGCCTCACTGCAACTATTTCGGCGCTCGATCTCGGCACCGTTAAGCGTGGCTCGATCCTCGTCATTGAAGATGTGACAGAGTTTCTCCGCGCCCAGCGCCAGCTCGCGTGGAAGGAAGTTGCGCAGCGCGTCGCCCACGAAATCAAGAACCCCCTCACGCCGATTGCCTTGTCCGCCGAACGCATCCGTCGCCACATGGACCGCAATCTCCCCGAATCGCCCTCCGTAATGCGTCGCTGCGTCGACGTGATCCTCTCCTCCGTGGAATCGATGAGCACACTCGTCGATCAGTTTGCCGTACTCGCGGAATTCCCCGCAGCGCAGCCGAAACCTTCCGATCTGAACGCCATCATCGAGAGCGCCGTAATGTTGTTCCACGGGCGCCTTCAGAACATCAGCATCGAACAGCGCCTCACTCGCGATCTTCCTCCGGTGATGGCTGACGCCCAGGCTCTCAAGCGCGCTCTCGCTAACCTCATCGACAACGCCGCCGAGGCCATGGAAAACAGCCTTCTGCGCGTCCTATCCATCGAAACGCGGCTGAGCGAAAACCCCGGCATGGCCGAGCTGATTCTCTCCGACACCGGTCACGGCCTCACCGGCGAAATGCGTCAGCGGCTCTTCCTTCCCTACGTCTCCACCAAGCAGCGTGGAACCGGACTCGGCCTTGCCATCGCCGCAAAGATCGTCCAGGAGCACCACGGTGCGATTCGCGCCGAGAACAGCTCGCCGACCGGTGCGCGCTTCATTCTCGAACTGCCACTGGCCGAAAATGGCAACGGCACTAACGGCCACAAGGCAGCCGACATTGTCCTTCCCTTGCACGCGGGCTCCGGCGAATGAACCGCATCCTCATAGTGGACGACGAAGCGGAGATCCGCGAATCGCTCGAGGAAATCCTCAGCGAAGAGGGATACTCCGTCTCCAGCACCGCCAGCGGATCCGAGGCCAGCGTCCTGGTGCGTGACGCTCCATACGATTTGTTACTCCTCGACATCTGGCTGCCTGATCGCGACGGTCTCGACGTGCTCGCCGATCTCAGTACTATCGAAATGGAAGACAAGCCCGAAGTCATCGTCATTTCCGGCCACGCCACCATCGAAACCGCGGTGAAAGCCACCAAGCTCGGCGCCTTTGATTTTCTCGAGAAGCCCTTGCTCCTTGAGCGCACGCTCATTGTCGTGAAAAACGCCCTTGAGGCCAAGCGACTGCGCAACGAGAATCTCGAATACAAGCGCCAGCTCACCGTCGAAAGCACCGTCACCGGAGAAAGCGTCCCCGCAAAAGCGCTGCGCCAGCAGATCAAGCTCATGGCGCCCACCAATGGCCGTGTCCTGATCTATGGAGAATCCGGCTCCGGCAAGGAGCTCATCGCGCGCGCCATCCACTCGGAGAGTCCCCGCCACGACCGCGTCTTCATCGAGCTGAATTGCGCGGCCATCCCCGAGGACTTCATCGAGAGCGAGCTTTTCGGCTACCGGAACAGCGCCATCCCTGGCGGGCCGCCGGAAAAACGCGGCACTTTCGAACGAGCAAACGGCGGCACGCTTTTTCTCGACGAAGTCGGCGACATGAGCCTCAAAACGCAGGCCAAGGTTCTGCGCGCCCTCGACGAACAAAGCTTCGTCCCCGTCGGCGCGGCGCAGCCCATCAGCGTCGACGTCCGCGTCATCGCTGCGACCAACAAGGATCTCGAAGAGGAAATCGCTAAGGGTAACTTCCGCGAAGATCTCTTCTACCGTCTGAACGTGATTCCGTTTTTCGTGCCGCCGCTGCGCGAGCGCAAAGAGGACATCCCCTCACTCACACGCGAATTCCTGCGCATCTTCGGACGCGAATATGGTCGTCCGCGCGTCGAGATTGCCGATGACGCGCTCGACCTGCTCAAACACTATCCCTGGCCCGGAAACGTGCGCGAATTGAAGAACATACTCGAGCGCGTGCTCATTCTCAATCCGCAGGCCCACCGCATCGAGCGGCGTCATCTCCCGCGCCTGGTGCACCGCGCCGCCGGCCGCCGCAGCGAAGAGTTCAGTACCCTCCAGCAGGCCCGCGAAGCCTACGAGCGCGACTACATCCTGCGCAAAATCGACGAGTGCCACGGAAACATGAGCCGCGCCGCCGAATCACTCGGCCTCGAGCGCAGCCATCTCTACCGGAAGATGAAGACATTAGGTATCAGCATTCGCGAGGGGCTCGTCTCTTAATTTTGCCGAGGTCTTGTCAGCCGAACGCGCTTTCGCCCCTGAATGATTTGTCATCCTGAGCGAAGCGCAAAGCGCGAAGTCGAGGGACCTTCAGTTTTCAAATAAACACCGATGTCATCCTGAGCGGAGTCTGACGCGAACGTGGCAGACGAAGTCGAAGGACCTGCTGTTTTCCTATTCGTCCTTGGCCTTCGCCTCCCCCGCAGCCATCTCTTCCAACTGCCTTCTCCAATCCAGCGACTCAACAAATCCCCGCGACTCACGCCAGTTCTCTTTCACGATCACGTGCAGTTCCAGGAAAACCTTCGTTCCCAGCAGTGACTCGATCTCCTTGCGCGCCGCCGTTCCGATCGCCTTC
Source organism: uncultured Acidobacteriaceae bacterium (assembly GCA_963781245.1). Classification (GTDB taxonomy): domain Bacteria; phylum Acidobacteriota; class Terriglobia; order Terriglobales; family Acidobacteriaceae; genus Silvibacterium. Next base: position 9,635 of record CAWAFB010000025.1, on the reverse strand, counting down.
AGCTTGCTCCCGCCCTTGCCGATCAGAATCGCCTTCTGTCCATCGCGCTCGCAATAGATCACCGCCGAAATGCGCGTCAGCGGTGGCCTGGTATCGCGCCCCGGCTTCTTGCCCTTTGGCCGCGGTTCAGGCTCCTCGAACCGCTCCACCACAACCGCCGAGGCATATGGAACCTCTTCGCCCGTCTCCATCAGAATCCGCTCGCGAATCAATTCCGCCACCAGGAACCGCTCCGGCTGGTCCGTAAACTGATCCTTCGGAAAGTACCGCTGGCCCTCGGGCAGAACGGCCACCAGCTTGTCCATCAGCCGCTCGAGTCCATCCTTCTTCCGCGCCGAAATCGGAATCACCTCAGCAAACTCATGCAGCGAAGACAGCTGCTGAATCAGCGGCAGCAGCTTCGCGCGCTCGATCAGGTCAATTTTGTTAATAAGCAAAAACACCGGGCAGTCCAGCTTGCGAATCAGCTCAAAGACAAACGCGTCTTCGCTCTCTCCGCGGCTCTTGCCCTGCGCGGGATTTTCGTCTCCGGTCGAGTTCTCCGGCAAATCCAGCCGTCGCGTCGCATCCACCATCAGCAGAACCGCGTCGCGCTGCTCGAGCGCGTCGTAGACCTCCTGCATCATCCGCTTGTCGAGCGACGAACCCGGCTTGTGCACCCCCGGAGTATCGACAAACACGATCTGCGCTGCGTGATGCTTTCCTTTGCGCGCCGGCACTTCGACCACCCCGAGAATCCGCGTCCGCGTTGTCTGCGGCTTGGCCGTGACAATCGCCACCTTCTCGCCCACCAGCGCATTCAGCAGCGTCGACTTCCCCGCATTCGGCCTTCCGATAATCGATACAAATCCTGAACGCACCTTTACGCTCCCTTCGTATCGACAACCATGCGCGATACACGCAGCCGCTCGATGCGGCGGTCCGTCGACGCGAGAATCTCAAAGCGCGCGCCGTACCGCTCAATCACCTCGCCCGCCTGCGGAATCCGCCCCGCCGCCTCGCTTACCAGACCCGCCACCGTAGTCGCCTCGGAATCTTCTGGAATCTCCGCCTCTCCCGCCAGCAGGTCCTCCAGCCGTTCGATCTCCAGATTCCCGGGCACAATCCACGACCCGTCCGCATCATGCAGCACCCGTTCCGGGTCGTTCTCATGTTCGTCTGAAATCGTACCCACGATCTCTTCCAGCAGATCCTCAATCGTTACCAGCCCGGCGACCCCTCCGTACTCATCAATCACGATCCGCATGTGCTGCTTTTCGTGCTGCATCTCGCGCAGCAGCTCGCTCACCTTCTTGGTCTCCGGCACAAAAGTAGCCGAGCGTTCGATGCTCGCCACCGTCCGCGTCCGTGCTTCCTCATCGCGGATATGCAGAAGGTCATGCGCGAACACGATGCCCGTCACATGATCCAGCGTCCCGTCATACACCGGCACGCGCGAATAAGGCCGGTTCTCGATCGTCCGCAGAAACGTCTCGATCGTCGTCGATCCAGCCACTGCAAATATCTCCGGACGCGGCGTCATCACCTCGCGCACCACCTTGCCGCCGAACTCCACCGCCGAGCGCACCAGGTCGCGATTGCTCTCCTCGACAATTCCCTCTTCCTCCCCTGCCTCAATCAGGGCCTCCACCGCCTCGCCCGGCGTATCCTCTTCATTCCGGGGAGACGCCTCCGCCAACGCGGCAATCGACAGCAGGAAGCCCAGAAATAAGGTGATCGGCATGACCAGGAAGAACACCAGCCGCAGTGGACCGCGCAGCCGCACAATCCATAGCCCGCGCGTTCGCGTAAAAAACATGAACGGCAGCAGCTGGTTGAACAGCACGATCACCAGCACCACGCCCAGCACCACCTGCCCGACCTCCGCCGCCGTCGGCCGGTCGTAAATCGGAGCGCGATCGAACAGCAGCATGCCGAACAGCAGCGTAAGGCACGCCAGCGAAATCTGCGCGAGGATCGCCGCCGACAGCCGCACATGATTCCGCCCCAGGCGCAGCCGCGGCTCAACCTGCTGCTCCCAGGCATCGATATTTTCCTGGAACTCCCGCGCCAGGAACTTGCCCATTTCCGAATACAGCCGGTCCACGTACGAGGCCAGCGTGAGCACCGCCAGAAAGACCCCGATCAGAATCGCCGCCGCCCAGCTCATCGCTTCACGCTCCGGCCGGTTTTACGTGCCACGGACTTGGATGCCCGAGGTTCCGATTTTGCGACCTGTAGCTGCGCTTTGCGTGCCGTACTGCCCGCCCCGAGCTTGCTGACCTGAAGTCTGCGCGCTGAGTTCTGAGCTCTAAGAATTAACCCCTGCTCCAGCCCCAGGCGTTTCCGCAGAAGCTCTTCCTTTCGAGCCATCTCGCCTGAATCCGTCTCGTGATCCCAACCCGCCAGGTGCAGCACACCATGCAGCACAAGGATCTTGATCTCCACATGCAATGCATGTGCTCGCTCCTTCGCCTCACGCGCCGCCATCTCCACCGAGATGGCCAGATCGCCCGCCAGTTTCTTATTCCCATTCATCTCGAGCGCCGGAAACGACAGGACATCCGTCGCCTTGTCCATCTGCCGGAACACCCGATTCAGGTGGCGCATCTGCTCGTCATTGGTCAAAAGCACCGTAACTCTGCCCGCCAGTTTCGCCGCTTTAACCGCGCGCGACAGAAATCCGGCAATGTCCCGCTTCTTTAATCCAGCAGGTTCGAATTTCTTCTCTATCGCAGGTTCAATCAGAATCATGGCGGATAACCGTGCCTCGCGCCACGCTGGGGCGGAAAAGCAAAGGAGGGCGCACGGCCCTCCTCTTAATCGTATCGCAGGCTTGCCGCAACAATAGCAATTACTGCGGCTTCGAAGCGGGTTGTCCTTCGGCCTCTCCCATGCGCAGTGGAAGCTCCTGCTGCGCCCGCCCGAAGTTGTCGTACGCCTGGATCACCCTCTGCACCAGCGGGTGCCGCACCACGTCACCGCTCTCGAAATGAATGAAGCGTATGCCATCAACCCCATTCAGCACTGTCATCGCCTCAATCAGCCCCGACTTTCGCGGATTCGGCAGATCGATCTGCGTGATGTCCCCCGTAATCACCGCCCGCGCATTGTTCCCCATGCGCGTCAGGAACATCTTCATCTGCTCGCTGGTCGTATTCTGAGCCTCATCCATGATCACGAACGCGTCATTCAGCGTGCGCCCGCGCATAAACGCCAGCGGAGCCACCTCGATCACGTTCTTCTCCAGCATCTTTTCCACCCGCTCCGGTTCGAGCAGGTCGTAGAGCGCGTCATACAGCGGCCGAAGATAAGGATCCACCTTCTCCTGCAGGCTCCCAGGCAGAAATCCCAGCCGCTCGCCGGCTTCCACCGCCGGCCTCACAAGCACAATCCGGCTCACCTTTTTCGCCTGCAGCGCCGCCACCGCCATCGCTACCGCGAGATACGTCTTGCCTGTTCCCGCCGGTCCCACGCCGAATACCATGTCCAGCTGATCGATCGCCTCCAGATACATCCGCTGGTTCAGCGATCTGGGCTGTACCATCCGCTTGATGCCCGCCGACCTCTGCTTGCCCGTCTCCGCCAGGGTGCGCAGCGACACCGTCGGATCGCACACCACCAGGCGCAGCATCCCGTGCAGCTCGCCATTCTGCAGCCCCACTCCCGCTTTTCGCAGGGCTTCATAGTCGGAAAAGATGCGCTCCACGCGCCCGATACTCTCCGCCGAGCCCTCTACCACCACAGCATCCGATCTCAAATCGATGCGCACATGGAGTATGTCTTCCATGAGCCTGAGGTTTTCGTCGCGGGTCCCGAACAGAGACTCAAGATTCGGCGTGATGTCGAGCTCTTTTTTGGTCAAGCTGTGAAAATCCCTCCGCTGGCTCCATGACGGGAGCCATGTAGTTTCGATGCTGAATTTTGCTGTCTGGACTCGTCAGGAACCGGCTCGTAAGCCCTGATCTTGCAGGCCGGCGTTCCGCCGACACGCGATCTGAGCTTTCCCCGTCCCGCCGCACAGACCACCCCGGTGTTCCACACCGAACCGCTGTCCGACGATGCGCCCCTGATGAAGATGCGCTCAGAGTAGCGCCGGTTCCCGAGCCCGTCAATGCCTGTTTGGTGAATTATCGGTCGAAAACGTATCAAACGCGGAACTCGCCCTTCGTTCAGACCGGCTGTGACACTTTCCCGCTCTCTTTAACGCTCTTATCGACAGACAAATAAAACTCTGGCCATTTCTTCCTTTGTTCCACACAATGATCTCCCCCAAGAAACGAACTCAGGACGAAATCCCCGGAACAAGGAATGTGACCCATGAACACCCCGCGTAAGTTAGTGCTCGTGACTACTGTCTTCGGCGTCGCCTTGACGGGCGCGCTCGCAAAATCTGCCTACGGTTTAGCGTCCAGCAGTGACGCTCCGCAATCTACCCCTACCAAAATGCCTCTGGCAGGTCCTGACCGTCCTGCAAATGTACCCGACGGCTACGTAATCACACCATTCGGTTATTTCCATCCATCCTGCGTTCAGAGTCTCGCCAAAGGAGAGAGACTGATGGCCGACGGGCGTCTCCAGCATGCGAATGGGAGCGTCCAGGAAAAGGCCGGAGTTTGCAATTACCCCCACTTCACGCGTAGTGGAATATCGAGTAGCGCGTCGGAGGCGAAAACCCCTCCCGAAATCAATGGCTGGCTCGAGAACGCGAACGTCACAACCAACTCTGGAACCAGGTCCTACGGCGCATTGATTGCCACCTGGAGGGTACCGCCGCAACCGCGTGCAAATGATGGCCAGGTGTTGTATTACTTTCCTGGTCTGGAGGATATCCAGGACACCCAGAGCATCCTTCAGCCTGTTTTGGGGTGGTATTGGGGGCAATGGACCCTCGCCAGTTGGAACTGCTGCATCAATGGCATCATTACCAATAGCCCCGCTGTCAACGTCAGCCCCGGCGACCTGGTTTATGGTTCCATAACCAGCACCTGCCCTCCGGGAACACTCTCCTGCCCGACATGGAATGTTCTCAGCGTGGATCTATCCACCGGCGAGAGCACTACATTAAGCAACACTCCGAGCGATGGACAAATCTTCAACTGGGCCTTCGAAGGTGTACTGGAGGCCTATTACGTGCTTGCATGCGATGATTTCCCCCGGGACAGGCGGCTGACCTTTGAAAACGTCGTTCTTTTCAATGAGAATCTGCACCCTGTCTTCGACCCCCAATGGAGCGGCGGCGCCGATTCTACTGCCACGCCATCGTGCGACTATCGCGTAAGATCGTCGCCCCACAGCGTAACACTGGATTTTTAGCCTTGCGGCCAGGTCCGCGCGACCGGAATTGCGGAAGCGGGACCCGTACCACGGACTTGTCAGCACGCACTTGTCGGATGAAAACCGGCCGCCAGCCTGAACCGAGGTGGCGGCCGGAAACCTGCGCCCTGAGCCCTGTGTTCTGAGCCCTGTGCCCTGGGATCATTGACCCTTCCCCCGCAATCCCGTAAACTTATCTATTGCAGGGGATGTCGAAAAGCCTGCATCCCATATTCCAGAAAAGAGTTCAGAACCACCATGGCAAACCATGTCTCCGCGCTCAAGCGCGTCCGTCAAACCGAAAAGCGCACCACGGTCAACCGCTCCAACAAGAGCCGAGTTCGCGGCAGCCTGCGCCTTCTGCGTGAGGCCCTCCACGCCGGCGACGTCAAGGCCGCTGCAGAGCAGTACAAGGCGACCGCCTCCGCGCTCGACAAGAGCGTGCAGAAGGGCGTACTCCACGCCAACACCGCCGACCGCTACAAGAGCCGCCTGAACGCCCGCGTCAAGGCCCTGGCAACGAAGAAGTCCGCCTAAGCTACTCTCCAGAAAATACAACGGCCGGGATCCGTCCCGGCCTTTTGCTGCGTTCTTTGCTGTTTCTCACCAATGAGGAATTGCTTGATCATTGCCGCTTGCTAGCCGAAATGTGCGAAGACCCAACTCACATCGAATAAAAGGGTCAGCGCATAAATTGGAGAGCCGTGAAACCACGCGTCAAGGCGATAGCCTCTTAAGATTGGCGCAGCCATCCGTCTCGCCGCCGTCGCAGGCCTTCCGGAAAAGAACGACCGCCTGCGATTTATCCGGCGCGACACCCTGACCTTTCTCATACATTAAGCCCAGCCGTGTGCAGCCTTTAAGAAACCCGCTGTCGCAGGACTTCCGGAAAAGAGCGACCGCCCTTCCTGCATCTAGAGCGACGCCTCTACCCTTCTCATACATCCTGCCTAGATTGTCGCAACCTACCGGGACCGCGCCATCGCAGGCTTTTCGGTAAAGAGCGACCGCCTGCGCTTTATCCAGTGTTACGCCCCGACCCCTGTCATACTCGTTGCCCAGATTGTTGCAGGCTGTCAGGTCGCCGCCGTCGCAGGCTTTCCGGTAAAGAGCCACTGCCTGGGCATCATCTGTTCCGACGCCCTGACCGTGCTTATACATCAAGCCAAGGCTGTCGCAGCCTGCCAGGTCGCCGCCGTCGCAGGCTGTCCGGTAAAGAGCCAATGCCTGGGCATTATCTGGTCCGACGCCCTGACCAAACTGATACATCTTGCCCAATTGGACGCAAGCACTCAAATTCCCCCCGTCGCAGGCTTTCCGGGAACCTGGAAGTGCGGCCGCGTATTGCTTCATTGCATAGAGTTGCTTAGCCTGGCTTTCGAGGGCAGCGATATCCTGATTCCTCGACGCAGACTGTGGTTGAGGGGTCGTTACCCGTCTCTTCGTTGAGGGCTGCACCGCGGACGTGGAAGGAACCGCTCCGAGAGACTTTGACTCCGATGCTCGCGGGGATTTACTCGTTGCTGCGGGATCAGGCATACCTACAGACGGCGCTGATGGGGAGGGCTGCAATGCGGTTACTTGCTGTGTTACCTGCGCGGGTGACTGGGGAGCCGATTGAGTGGGCGGTTGCCCGGAATTGGCTCGGTGACGCAGAACGATGACCGTAGGAACCGCGAGAAGGAGTACAAAGGCGGCAATGGCTCCAGTGATGAAGTAAAGACGGCGGTGTGAGCCGCGCGGCTCCTGTGGAACCGGTTCCTGCTGCTGTTTAACCTCTTGCCCCAGGACTTGTTGTTGCAGCGGCAGAGGCGTGGCGCTTTTCGACACAAGGGGCTGTCTCTGTGCAGGGGAAGGTACATGGTTTTCCGGCAGTTCCTGCTGCGGGACAGAATCCGGAATCTGGTTCGTTGCCTCCGGTTGGGTAGCCTCTTTACGGGGGCCAGCCTCAACCTCCTCCAACGCAACGGGCGCAAACTGCTTCGGATCAGATGGCCCATGCTCCCGCGGTCGCTCCATCGTCAGAACTCTGACAAGCGCTTTGACCCCGCTGGGATAATCACTTCTGAAATCGACAAACTGAAATGGCCGCAGCCGAAACGGGATTTTGCAGTCGCGATACAGCACTGGGATGACGGTCTTCTTTTCTTCAAGAGCGAAGCTGACTTCGTCGTCAACATTCGTGGAACTGGCGGAAGTGACTGACAAAATCACCAGCATCCGCGGACAATCATTGAGCGCATCCTGCACGGCACGCGCCCAGCGCTGCCCCGGTTCAATATCCAGCTGATCCAGCCACACGGCCGCTCCCGCCGCCTTCAAATCCCCAGCCAGCCGCAGCGCAAACTCGGAATCCTCACGCGAGTAGCTGATGAATGCGGTCTGTGCCTCGATTGCCAGAAAGAATCTCCTCGGAAAAAGGACGGAAGCTGATCGAAACATGGTAGCCCATTCCGAACACCGTGAAAGGTGCTACCTAAAGCGTGCGGAAGTGAACACAGATTCCGCGACAGGAACCGCCTGAACGCCCTCGTCAAGGCCCTCGCGACCAAGAAGTCCGCCTAAAATCTGTTTCTCAGAAACACGCAAGGCCGGGATTCGTCCCGGCTTTTTGTTATCTCACTCCTCGTAATGCAGGATCGTGCCGTTCTCGCCCATTGCCAGGCAGGACTGTCTCTTCCAAAACGCAACGCAATTCAGCATTGTGCTCACGCCGCTGATCTGCTCATGCCATGTTGCCCCGCCGTCTTTAGTTTGAAGGATGGTACCCTGCGAACCAACCGCATAGCCTAAATATGATGTATTAAAGGCCACAGAATATAAGGTCGACTGTATGCGGTTGGCTTGCTTGGTCCACGTGTTACCAGCGTCCTCAGTGCGTAGGATGACGCCCCGTAGGCCCACTGCCCAGCCTAATTGCTGTGTAGCGAAGGCGACGGAATACAACGCTGATTCCGTACCGCTCGCCTGCTTTCTCCAATTCCTGCCGCCATTTTCAGTATGCAAAATGACTCCGTCTGTGCCCACCACCCAACCTGAATGGGCTTCGGGAAAAACAACAGAAGCGAGTGTTGAGTTCGTATCGCTTCTCTGGTCCTTCCAACTTCCACCACCATCTTCGGTATGCAAAATGCTCCCGTTTATGCCCACTGCCCAACCTGAGTCCGGCGTTGTGAAAGCAACTGAAGCCAGCGTTGGACCTATTTGCAGACCTCTCTGATGCGTCCACGATCTACCGCCATCTCTGGTATGCAGAACAATGCCATGATCACCTACAGCCCAGCCCAGATTTGGTGTAGCAAACGCCACAGAGTGCAGCCAAGTATCGATACCGCTGGCCTGCTTAATCCATGTACGACCGCTGTCTCTGGTGCGCAAAATGATGCCACGTTCACCTACTGCCCAGCCGAACTTCGAAGTGGCGAAAAACGCGGATGCCAAAAATACTTTGGTCACTCCGAGCTGTGCGTTCCAACTGCCTCGCGAAGGCTTTGAGACCGGAGCTCTGGTCGACAAAGCCGCTCTACGTTCAGCTCGTATTTGATTCTGGGTTGTCTCGGGTGCTGAAGCCCCGGCTGGGGCGAGCGTTCTGACTAGAACCTTGATGCTATGAGCGTAGTCGCTCCTGGCATCAACAGATTGATAGGGGCGAAGCCGAAAAGGAACCTTGCAATCCCGATAGAGCACCGGAATCACTGTCTTACCCTCTTCGAGCGCAAACGCAACCTCATCCTCGACATTTCTGGGAACCGACCGAAGCCGGGGACAGGATTACCAACATCCGCTGACAGGCGTTCAGGGCATCCTCAACCGCTCTCGCCCAGCGCTGCCCCGGAGCGATATCGAGCTGATCCAGCCACACCGCCGCTCCCGCCGCCTTCAGATCCTCGGCCAGCTTCAACGCAAACTCGGAATCTTCGCGCGAGTAGCTGATGAAAGCAGTCTGCGGCTCCGGCGGCAAATGCGTCTCCCAAAAGAAAGTGTGCGATCGAAGGACATACTAGCCGATGTCGGGCCGCAAGTCGCCGAATTGCTAATCCCTGATGACTAATCGCTTGATGCCTGTTTTCCGTGGCCGATCATTTCTCTCAACTCGCTATAATGGAAATAGAGATGAGAAAAGCCCGGTCGCACCAGTGATCGGGCTTTTCTCATTTGCGGGAATAACTCCAATGGAATCAATGACGCGACCGTAACCCGCCTGTTTTCAATGAAGCACTGCAAGTCTCACGTTTTCTATGAACTACAGCAAGCTGCCTGTTTTCTATGAGATACGGCCCGAATCCCTCGGCAAACCCAATGAAATGTATGAAGTAGCTAAAAAGGGGAGGGGGTGGATC
>CAWAFB010000024.1:0-34748 GCA_963781245.1 uncultured Acidobacteriaceae bacterium | reverse complement strand
CTCGCCGGCACCGAAAACTTCAAGGCCAAATACGGCCCCGACTTTCCCACCGCAAATTCTGGAGGCCCATCCAGGCCGGATTGTGAGCAAGGAGCAGCTGGAGATGATGGGACTGGTCGCAGCGCCCGAGCCGGAGAGTGTCACACAAGGCCCAGGGCAACCCAGGCCAGTACCGCGATCGCGCCCCCAAAGTCTGGCCGGACTATGCCCGCCCGCTCACCGGCGCCCCTCGCGGCCGGGAAGGCAATGGGCAGGGGGTAAGCCCCCGAATTGCTTTCCGGTTATCGACGCCGAGACCTCAGACTTACCCGTGGACAAAAGTAATGCAGATGGGTTAACCGCATATTGACACCCGCCTTGCCTCCGCCTACGCTCAGAATCGTATGGAAGTACATCTTACCCCTGACCAGAAGGCCTTTGTCCGCCAAGCCATTGAAAGCGGACGCCTCCACCGTGAGGAAGACGCGGTGCAGGAAGCTCTTTCCTTGTGGGAAGAGCGCGAGCGCACGCGCGCGGAAATTCTGACCGCCGTTGACCTAGCTGAGGCTTCCATCGCTCGTGGCGAAGGCCGCGCTATCACGCAGGAGTCCATGCGGCAATTGGCCGACGAAGTGAAACAACGTGGACGCAGCCGCCTGGCCGCTGAGCAATCATCTCCCCGCTGATGGCTCACCGCCTTGCACCGGAAGCCGAAGCCGAGCTCGATGACATCTGGTATTACGTCGCCAAAGAGAGCGGCAGCATCGAGATTGCCGACCGACTTATCGATTCCATTACCGAGCGTTTCTATCTTCTCGCCCGGCACCCGCACATTGGACGCCGTCGCGACGAGGACTTGCGCCCTGGGCTGCGTAGTTTTCCCGTCGGCGAATACGTCATTATCTACCACATCGAAGGAAACGTCGTGCTGATTCTCCACGTGTTTCGAGGCAGCCGGGATATCGAGGCGCTGTTGCGGCAGTAAAGACAATCACTACGGCCCTTATGAACAAGAAAGACCTCAGCGAGCGCGATATCTGCTCTAAATTTATCGGCCCGGCCATCAAGCGCGCAAGCTGGGACGGCATGATGCAGATCCGCGAAGAGGTTGCCTTCACGAAGGGCCGCATCATCGTCCGCGGCAAGCTCGTCACCCGCGGGAAGGGCAAGCGCGCTGACTACATCCTGTATTACAAGCCTAATATCCCGATTGCCATCGTCGAGGCGAAGAACAACAACCATAGCATCGGTGACGGAATGCAGCAGGCACTCGACTACGCGGTGACACGCAACATCCCGTTTAACATGAAATCCCCAAGGCGCCCATGCAGGGACCTTTCCTATTCCGTCCGCAAAGCCTGCATGGGATCGATCGAGGCGGCACGCCGTGCAGGCACAAACGCCGCCATAAGGCCGCACACCACCAGCAGCACTGAAACCGTCACGACAGTGAATGGATCATGCTGGCCCACGCCAAACAGAAACGACTTGAGCAGCCGCGTTGCGATCCATGTGCACACAAGTCCCAGACCCAGCCCGCAAACAACCAGCACCGAGGCGTTTCTCAGGATGAGCAGCAACACATCGCGCCTCTTCGCGCCCAGTGCCATGCGTATACCCACCTCGCGCGTGCGCCTATTCACTGAGAACCTCATCAACCCCGACAATCCCACGAGCGCCATGATCAACGCAATCGCGGCGAACAAGGTCAGCAGCGAGGTCTGAAACCGCCGCCGCGCGGAGGCGAACGAAATCAGATCTCCCATCGTATGAATATCTGTCGCCGCAAGATTCGGATCGATCGACTTCAGCGTCACCCGGATCTCATTCGCGACGGCGGCAGGCGGAAGAGTCGATCGCACGGCCACGCTCGCATCGCCCGCGTCGTAGCTCGCGTTGTACATCTGCGGCTGTGGTTCCTCTTCGAGGCTGGTATGGTGCACATCCGCGACAACACCCACGACAGTCCACCAGCGCGCCAGCTTCGGATCGCCGGTGATGCGGCCTCCAATGGGATTACGGTTCGGGAAAAACGTCCCCGCAAATTTCTGATTGATGATCACTGGCCGGTTAGCCGTGGCTGAGGCGTCGGCATCCGTAAAATATCGCCCGGCAACCAGAGGAATATTCATCGCCGCAAAGTAATGTGGCGTAACATCGCGGCCTTCCGTCTGCTGATGATCCTTGTTGTCGAACCCGTTCACCCAAATGAAATCAATGCTCTCCGAATTGGTGAGCGGCAAGTAATTTACTGATCCCGCCGCCTCCACGCCAGGCAATGCCTCAAGCTTCGCCATCAGCTCCTTGTAAAACACGACATGCTGCTCGGGCTTGCTGTAGCGCTGATCCAGGTTCACATGGAACGTCACCGCAGACCGGGTAAACCCGGTGTCTACCGATTCAACATTGATATAGCTGCGGATCAGCAGCCCCGCCCCCGCCAGCAGCACAACAACCATTGCCGTCTGCGCAACAATCAACGCGCTCTGCAACCGCTGGTGCCCAGCAGAGCGTGCACGCATGGCGTGTGATTTCAGAAAATCCGTTAATTCCATCCGTGAAGCGCCGATCGCAGGCATCAATCCTGCCGCCAAGCTCGTCAACAGCGACCCACCGATGGCAATCAGAAACACCCTTGCATCAAGAGACGCTTCATTCAGCCGCGGGATATTTCCGGGATCAAGCTTCGGCAGCAATCGGAGAAAGAGCAATGTCAGCACAATGCCCACCGCACATCCACCAACGCCGACCAGCATCGATTCGGTCAACAACTGCCGGGCCATGCGGCCGCGGCCCGCGCCCAGGGCGGCGCGTACACCGAGTTCGCGGGCTCTTTCGGCGGCACGTGCCAGCATGAGGTTGGCCACATTCCCGCAGGCAATCAGCAACACCAGGCCAACCGCAGCCAACAGCAACCGCATCAGCGGACGCACCGGCCCAATGGAGATGCCGGTGAAACTCTCGAGAAGCGCGCCCCACTCGCGTGGAAGACCAGCATCTGCATCTCTCGGATCAGCCGCGTATTCCTTGTCAAGTCGTGCCATGATGCCGGCCATCTCCGCCTGCGCCTGATGAATAAACACACCGGAACGGAGCCTCGCCACGGAAATGTTGTTGACAAGTGCGCGGGATGATTTGGCTTTTGAGTCAAGCGCAAGAGGCACCCAGATCAGCGTGGATTCGATATGAGAATCTCCATAGGGCAGATCGGACTTGAAGGGATACTCAAACTTCGGCGGCATCACTCCGACGATCTGATAATTCGCACCGTCCAGCTTAATGGAGCGGTTCAACACGTCCGGGCTCGCGCCAAACATGGAGACCCAGAGCGCATGGCTGATTACTGCAACTTTCGCATGCGCGGGTTGATCGTCTTCCCCAGCAAAGGTGCGGCCGAGTTCCGGCGTCGATTGCAGGGTCGAGAAAAAGTCGTCGTCAACCCGTGCCCCACCGATACGCTGCGTTGTGCCTTGCTGCGCCACGCTGAATTCAGCTTGTTCGAAGCTGCTCATATCCGCGTAGGACTTGGCCTCGCGCTTGAGGTCGTAGAAGTCGCCATAGCTGGGGAAGATGACCTCCGCGGGAATCTTCAGGCTGGCATTCGGCGAAAACAAATAAACCAGGCGCTCAGGGTCTCCATACGGTAGCGATCGAATCAGCACCGCGTTTACCAGGCTGAAGATGGCCGTACATGCGCCGATGCCGAGGGCGAGTGTGAACACCGCGGTTATGGTGAAGCCGGGGCTCTTGCTCAATGTGCATAGGCCATAGCGCAAGTCTTGGATCGTTTGCTCAATCCATAACAGCGAGCGTTCGTCTCGGTGTGCTTGTTTTGCCTGCTCCACGCCGCCGTAAGCGCGCCGAGCGGCGAACCTTGCTTCTTCAGGTGACATGCCGCGGCGTTCGAAATCGTCGGCGAGGAGGGTGAGATGCGATGCGACTTCGCGCGCAAGGTCCTCTTCGGCGTGCTTGTTGGCGAGGAGATTGTGGAGCTTGGCGACGATTCTTCTCCAATGCGCCATGGGTTACTGTTCCTCTGCGAGCAGCTTTTCAACAACATCGGCCATCTGACGCCAGCGTTCGGTTTCTTCATCGAGCGCCTTCAACCCTGCTCTGGTGATGGTGTAATACTTCGCTTCACGTTTGTTTTCCGTTCTGCCCCAGGAACCCCGGGTCCAGCCGTGCTGTTCAAGCCTGACAAGCGCCGGATAGATGGTGCCTTGGTTAAGAGTCAAGGCGTCCTCCGAGACCTGTTGGAGCCTGCCAGCGATGCCATAGGCGTGTTGCGGACCCATGGTGGCAAGGGTGCGGAGGATCATGAGGTCGAGAGTGCCTTGCAAGATCTGGATGGGCATATTCGTCACTTGGCATTCTAGTGAACATTGGTTCTCACTAGGATGTCAAGTGGAGGCCCGCAGGATCATTCGGCTCTCCCCTTGACATCCGACCGGAACGGGACTACCTTTAGGTCGAATGACGACCAGAGAGCCGGACAGCCAACTGGATCTCCTGCAGGGAACCCTCGATCTGCTCATCCTGCAGACGCTCGCCTTCGGGCCGGCGCATGGGCATGCCATCGCCCGCATCATCGAGCAGCGATCAGATGAAGTCTTGCAGGTCGGCCACGGGTCGCTCTACCCGGCGCTGCAGCGCCTGTTGAAGCGGGGCCTCGTCGTCGCCGAAGACGGGCTATCCGAAAACAATCGCAAGGCAAGGTTTTACCGCCTGACGGCGAAGGGCCGCAAGCGGCTGACAGCAGAGACGTCGAAGTGGCAGCGCTTCTCGATCGCGATTGCGCGGCTGCTGGCTCCACTGCCAGACCAAAATCCATAGACCCGGACGTTTCGGAGAGAGGGATTGTGCGATGAAGCGGTGGGAAGCGCGCAGAGAGCGACTGGAAAGCGAGATGCAGGCGCACATCGAACTCGAATCGCAGGAGAACATCGATGCCGGCATGTCGCCGCTAGGGGCCCGGCAGGCCGCGATGAGGAAGTTCGGCAGCGTTGTGCTCGCCGGGGATCAGTCGCGCGAAGCGTGGGGATGGCTGTGGCTGGAGCGGCTGTGGCAGGATGTGCGCTTTGCGTTGCGCAGTTTCCGCAAGAATGCCGGCTTCACGGTGGTGGCGCTGCTCTCGCTCATGCTGGGCATCGGCGCGAGCATCGCGCTGTTCAGCGTGGTCTACGGCGTTCTCATCGCGCCGTATCCCTATGCCAAACCCGATCAGATCTGGGCGCCGGCGGTGGTGGGCCCCAACGACGCCGTCCATGGCTGGCATTCGTATTCACAGCGAGAGATGGAGGAGATTCGAAAGCTCCCCGCCTTTACTGACGTCATGGCGACCAGCGTCAATCCCGTCCTATTGACGGGCGGCATCAACCCGGAGAACTTCTACGGCGTCTACCTCACCGGCGGAGCTTTCAACTTCCTCGACGTGAAGCCTCTCATTGGGCGCACCATCCAGCCGTTCGACATCGGCCCGGGCGGGCAAGCCGCTCCTGTAGTGGTGCTGAGCTATGGGTTTTGGCAGCGCTTCTTCAGCGGCGATCCGCGCGCCATCGGCCGCACCATTACGCTCGATGACGTGCCGCGCACCATCATCGGCGTCATGCCTCCGCGCTTCGGTTGGTGGACCAATCAGGCGTTCTGGCTGCCGCTCCGCACCGATCTAAAGGACACCCGCGGCATCGCGGTGATCATGCGGCTAGCTTCCGGTGTCACCCAGCACTCCGCCGAACAGCAATTGAACCAGCTCAACATCCGGCTCGCCGCTGATCGGCCCGGCGACTACCCGAAAGGTCAGTTGCACACCCTGCTGCTGAACTATATGGATATCACCGCGGCCAGCGGCGAGATGGCCGACAGCCTGCATCTGCTGTTTGCGGCCGTGGGGCTTCTGCTGCTCATCGCCTGCGTCAACGTGGCCAATCTGCAACTTGCGCGAACCACGGGGCGCGCCCGCGAAATTGCCATGCGCCTGGCGATCGGCGCCGGCCGGGGCAGGCTGGTGCGACAGCTCTTGACCGAGAGCGTGCTGCTGTCGGTGGTTGGGGGAGCGCTCGGCGTGTTGTTCGCCGTGGGGGCCACGCGGCTCATGGTCGCACTCATCCCGCCCGACTATGTGCCCAACGAATCCCGCATCGTCATCAACGGCTGGGTGCTCCTGTTTTCGCTCGGCGTTTCGATGCTCACCGGCATCCTGTTCGGCCTGGCGCCGGCGCTGCGTTCGTCCCATCCCGACCTGGTGGGCACGCTGAAAGACGGCGGAGGCGGCGCCGCCGGCAGCGTGCGTGGGCGAGCTATGCGGAACTGGCTGGTAGTAGCCGAGATCTCGCTCTCTGTGATCCTGCTTGCCGGAGCCAGCCTGGCGGTCCGCGGCTTTGTCCAGATACTCCACGTCGATCCAGGCTTCCAGCCGGACAAAGTGTTGCGTATTGATGTGACGCTTGCGCCGCAACACTACCCGACCTGGCAACAGCGCAACGTGCTCGACCGCAATCTGCTGGAAAGCGTTATGAATCTGCCCGGCGTCCAGGCCGCGACCCTCGGCAACGGAGGCCTGCCCTTCAGCAGATGGCGTTCGTCCTTTTCGATCGAGGGACAGCCTCGCAGCGAAGGCCGCAAAGTCGCGCTCTCACTGATCAGCGGCCGCTATCCGCAGACGCTTGGGATTCCGCTGAAACGCGGGCGCGAATTTACCGAGGCCGAAATCGAGAGCGGACACCGCGTGGCGCTCATCAACGAGAGTGCTGCCCGCCTTTGGCCGGCTGGCCAAGACCCGGTCGGCCGCACTATGCAGATTGACGAGCTGGCGCAACCGATGAATAACCCACAGGTGCTCTCGGGTCCAGGCATCGCCGCCAGCGTCACCGTTGTGGGCGTCATCGGCGATACCAAGAATGACGGTCTGGCGGAAGTTTCCGCTCCGGCCGTCTACCTGCCCTACACCTTGTTTGCGCCTCCAGAGCGCGACCTGGCGGTGCGCACCGCGGGCGATCCTCTCGCAATCGTCAATGCGGTACGGCTCAAGGCGCGCGAGCTCGACAAGGACCTAGCCGTCGGCAAGCCGAACACTCTCGACGAGGTGATGGGCGAACAGACGCAACAGCCGCGCTTTAACATGGCGTTATTCAGCAGCTTCGCCGCGCTCGGGCTGGCCCTTGCGGCGATCGGCATCTACAGCGTTATTTCTTATAACGTCACTCAGCGGGTGCAGGAGATCGGGGTGCGCATGGCCCTGGGCGCCAAACGCGGGGACATTCTGAAGCTGATCCTACTGATGGTCGCCAGGCTCGCCGCACTCGGACTTGCGATCGGGCTCCTTGGCAGCTTCCTCGTCGAGCGCCTGGTCCGGTTCCAGGTGTTCGCGAAGACGTCGTTCGGCGTCATTCCGCTGGCAATGATCGTGCTTGTTCTGGCCGGGGTCGCTCTGCTGGCGGCATGGCTGCCGGCAGAGCAAGCGGGAAATCTCGATCCCGTCACCGCGCTGCGGCACGATGCGTGAACCTTTCCGTCACCAATTTCCGACCGGTGTCCTGGAAACCTCCATCTCAACTGTTGCTCTCAGGCGTGTCTGTTGAAAAAGTCGTCGCCGTTTTTCGGTGTTTGGGGGAGAGCTCCTCTAGTTGAGTCAGTTGATACTGACTCACCGAAACCTATGCTGTCGCAGGAACCAGTTGCGTTATTGACTGACTCAAGAATCGGACGAGTCGCTTGATGTTCTGGGCTGCAGCCGCTAGATAGAACTGCTCTCGAACGAACTTCAACCTACGCAAGCGCAGACGATGGAGGCCGATGTGATTTTTCATCTGCGCAAACAGCGCTTCGATCTTCTTCCGTTGGCGCTGTGCATGCTCGAACTCTGGTGTTGTCCAGAGATCGCGCGCTCGTTGCCGAGCTGCTTCATTCATGTGGATAGCGAGATACCGGAACGGTCCCGTCGTGCACTGCGACCTCTGTTGGCAGGGGCCGCACTTCTTGCGCGTTCCGATATAGCCGAATGTGCGGTTGCCCTGGTTACGGCCTCCATAGTTCAGTTGCTGGCCTGCTGGGCAGATATAGCTGTTGCTCTCCGGTTGATAGGTGAAGCGCTCTGGGCCGTAGAAGGGACTCCTTGTTCGCCCAACTGCATCCCTGGTTGGCATGTACCGAGCAATGTCCCTATCCCTTAACCACTGCAAGAACTCGCCGTTGCCATAGCTTGCATCGGCAGCGATGGACTGTGGTTTTCTCCCTTGCCATTGGGCGAAGCGCGCGATCATCTCCTGCGCGGCTCGAGATTCTTCGCTTAGGCGTGCACCGGTAGCCTGTACGCCCACAACGATGCAGCTGTGATTATCGACCAGATAATTGTTGTAATAGCCCATGCGGGCAGGCGTGCCGCCCTTGGTCGCATAGGTGGAGTCCGGATCGGTGGTGGACACCTTATCCTGATTGTGAGTCGGCTCTGCTACTGGGTTCTGACTTGCTAGCTCAGCTAAGTACTCGCGCACCGTTCGATTGACCTGCGCAACTTCTGCCAACTGTTCCCGCGGAACACGGCTCTCCTTGGAAGCATTTGCCTCAACAAAAGTTCCATCGACCGACAGTTTGTCTCCGCGTACAAGTCCAACCGCCAGGCATTGGGCCACCCCCTGTTCAAACAGTTGCTCGAACAGCTTCGATTCCTGAAAGCGTCCGTGGCGATTCTTCGAGAACGTGGAGTGATGTGGAATCTCTTCATCGAAACCGAGTCCTGTGAACCAACGCCACGCCAGGTCCATGCGTAACTCTTCAACCAGTTTGCGCTCGCTGCTGATGCCATACAAATAGCCAATCAGCAGAATGCGCAACAACAGCTCTGGATCGATCGACGGACGACCAGTATCGCTGTAGCTGTCCTTCAACCGCTCGTGAATAAAGCCGAAGTCGATGTGCTTATCAACCAACCGCAACAGATGATGCTCTGGAACCTGATCCTCCAACCGCAAGTAGTAGAACAGCGATTCTGACCGCGTGCGCTGACCCATCATGAGCCTTAGTCCTCGACAATGGCCATCCACAACAGCATGGTCAAACTATGCTGCGAAACATCTCGCATGGCCATACGAACCTCAAGGAAATCAGCTAATTTGTACTGACTTTTTCAACAGACACAGGCCTGACCACTCGAGGTCGAAAAAGAGACGATTCGGAAGGATCGTCGTCTCTGTGAATGATTACGTCCTCTCTCATTGGTTGAGCGGCGATCAGGCGCAAAAGCCAACGCTGCGTGATAATCCGGTTTATCACTTAGGGGGATAAACACGGCCGAGGCTGAAAATCTAAGAACAGGCAAGGTTTTGTGCACCGATGAACCAGCGACGCTCCGCATCTGAAATCATGAACGGACTGACCACGAAGTCGGACAAGGTCCGCGTGCTCCCACAGGCAGGTTACGACCGCGCTCAAATCAGCAAGAACCTCGACATCCGTTACGAGCATGTCCGCAACGTGCTTCTGCAGTCCTTGGGCAGTGATCCCGGCATTCCGGCGACGAAAGCTATGCTCCCGTAACGTTAGCCGTACCATCCCTTCTTTTCGATGAGGTAGTCGGGCGCCGAACGGCGGGGAAACGGCAAATCCACCGATTACCATCTTTCCTTCCCAATTAAGCCTTAAGGGATAATATGTGCAATTCAGGCCCTCGACTGGCTTCCCGTACCTCGGTCTCGCCTGTTTGACTGCTTTCTGCACGGCAACAGGGCGGAGATGACGAGAAATTCGATCTGTTCATGAATGTGCGGTCAACAGGGACATTCACGCCCGCAAGAGCATTCCGGCTGATTCCAATGCCGATAGGCTCCAGTGGCTGGCCTGTAAAAAATGGCATGATCCGACATTGGTGGTCGGATGCAGCGGAAATAATCGAAGAGTAGAATGCGCTTGCTTCTTTGAAGAGCCCCCGTGATGTTCCAAGCACATTGAGCGGTCTCGGGCAGAAGCAGAAGGAGCCCCCATGCGAAACGCAGGCTGTGTGGCGACGCCCGATTATAAATTGGCGTTGCCTCTGGGAAATCGTTGCGTCCGGATCGCGGAACGGTTGATCTGCGCGATCCTATGTCTTATCGGCATGTTCGCGGCAAGCGCTATGCGAGCGCAAATCGTGCAACCGCCGGAGCCGGTTGATCCAAGTCCTATCAATGGCGAGATGTATTACCTCGTCAATCAAGTCTCCGGTCTGCAAATGGACCTGAATAACAACTCGGCCACACCCGGCGACAATGTCATAGTTAACGGGCGAAGCTTCACCAATCTGAGCCAACGATGGGCGTTCATCAAAGCGCTCAGCGGAAACTGGAAGATCAGCAACATTCAGAACGGTCTCTGTCTCGATACCTCCGCCGCGCAGGGTGCGACACATGCGGTACAGAATCCGTGTGCCATCAACGTTCCAACACAGGAGTGGGCTTTCACCTACGCGACCAACGGCTATAACGTGGTCACGAACATTGCCACGAAACTTGTGCTGGACGTATCCAACGCAGGCACTTCTTCCGGTTCCCAACTGATCGAATCGTCGCTCTCGGGATCGCCAACGCAAAGCCAGCTATGGTTGTTCCGCGCCACATTTTTCCGCGGTAACGACTCGAGCCTCCAGGAGAAAGCAGAATACGATCGAGTTGTCGTAAACAACGCGTCGATATACCCCTGGTGGCACGATGCCTATCTCCCCGGACAGGATGTGATCCAGATCTTCAAGAACAACGGGATGAACATGGTCCGGGTTCGCCCCGCTTCGATCAACGCGACCATCACCCGCGGAAACACCAGTTTTCCCATTACAACCGGCCCCTATAACCACTACACGCTCGCATCTCCGCCGGCCACCCAGATCATTCCCGCCACGGCAACCGGGAGCGCCGGAGGCCCCGGGGACTACGCGGAAACAGATTGGTCCGGCGTTGACCTTGCTGTGCGGGCTAAACAACTCGGCATGTCGGTCAACGTAACTCTTTTCTACGACGGCTGGAACACATCCGACACGCCGGGAAACTGGGCGGGCGCGACCATCGCGCAGTTGTCGGGAGTGCCGTCCACGACTGACTGCAGCGTCGCCGGGAATTGCCGGATGTACAACTACGTCAGGCAGGAGATGGAACTTTATCGGGCCATGGGCGGCTGGCCGGATGTGGTTGCGCTCGGAAATGAAGTGACCGGCGGTATGTTCAACACGTCTGGCTCCGGCGGCCTGAGCGGGACAAACTGCAACACGAATAACAATGGAGGCGGAACCTGCTTCGTCGCCATACAAAAGGCAGCCATGCAGGCGATTCTCGATGCGGCATCTGATACGTCGCTTGGCCCGCCGCTTCCGCCGCCCATCCGCTGCATTCACATTACCGGCGATCGTGACTTATACACCTACTATTACGGAGCCACGGTAACCAATGGGATCCCGCTCGACGCAGTCTGCGAAAGCTACTATCCGGGCTGGCACGGACCCACGACGCAAGCACAGTACAACTGGTTCCACTCGCGTGGGCAGCAGATTGCCGAGCCCAACTTCGCCAAAGAAGCGACCGAGCTTGGGCTGCCGATCTTCAATATCGAGGACGGCGTCTCCTACGCATTGACATCTCAGTACAGCACCGCCAGCCCTCAGGACATCTGGTATGGGATCAATCCGCCCGGACCTTCTCCAGCGTTGGCACGCCAGGCGATGATCGATCTCAACAAGGTGCAGAAGGCCGTGCCCAATAATCTGCACATGGGCATGGAATGGTGGGCGGGCGAGGCCACAGGCGCCTGGGGCCCGGCTCTCACTTCGCTCAATAACTACTGGTGGACCGGTGGTGTAGGGATCTTTGACGCTTTGACCATGGTCGTCGATCCCCGCAACAACGTGGCTATGCCCGTCATGCTGGCGTTGGGCGGCAAGCTGGATCCCACCTTGGCCTACAAATTTATAAATGCCGCCAACGGGCGTGTCTTGGAAACCGCTAACGCCTCTACCGCTGCCGGCGCCGCGCTGAGTACCGGTACGGATACGGGGCTAGCGGGCATAAACCAGCAATGGCAAATCGTCTCCCAGGATGGCGATGCCGAACAGAACAGCGCCATCTACCCGGCTCCGATGGATCACCGCGGCGATGGGTACTTCCAGATCATCAGCCTGAACCAGGTCAACGGGCTGAACGTTCTGGATTCGCAGAACGGAGCGTCAGGTGGCGCGGTAGTACAGAATCCCCAGGCGGAGAGCACCGAGGCACTCACAGGGAATGCAAACCAAGAATGGGACATCCAGTCCGCCGGAAACTGCGGCGATATCCCGGCAAATTGCACCAACCCGCCCCTCACTGCAACTGGCAACTACTACACGATCATCAACAAGGCCACCGGAATGCTGTTGACCGCGAATGGAACGGGCCCCGATGCGACCATCGTAGTGCAGCCCCCGGCTGCGGCCTCCAATGGGGACTTTACTGTCCCGGCCAGCAGAGGCCAGTTGTGGCAGATCGTCCCCGTCCACATTACTGGGCGTGCGCTCTACCCATTCACTGGTTTCCAGCCGCCAGTAGCCAACCCGCCCACGGTTAACGCGGAGAATGCCGGCCGCGCCATTCCCATCACTTTCAGCCTGGGAGGCAACCAGGGTCTCGGCATTATTGTTCCCGGCTATCCCACCGTGACACCGGTTAACTGCAAGAGCCTGGCAGCGACGGGGAGCGCCGTACCCACGTCAACTGCAGGCAACAGCGAACTCGGCTATGATGCCGGGTCGAACACTTATACGTACGCGTGGAAGACCGACAAGAGCCTCGGCGGCACGTGTCAAGTGTTCACCCTTCTCCTGATCGACGGCTCGGACCACGAGGCCTACTTTCAGTTCAAGTAAATAAACACAAAGACGAGGTTCTTTTCCGGGCATCCGGCGTACCGGGTGCCCGGGAACGCGCCCCCGAAGGGGCCCGCAGAGTTACTTCTGTTGCGTCCGCTTTGCTCTGGTCCGGGCCAAAGGAGTAGAACAACCGCCCATGGGGAACTGCGCGTCCGGAAAAGTGTTTTGGATGATGTGCCTCTTCGAGCGAAGTCGTGTAATCGGTAGGCACTTATATCTTCCAAGGAGCAGCAGATGTTTCTGCGGCGGATAGTGGATGGCAAGGCATTCCTGCTCGGGCGGAACGTCCCGAAAGATGGTTGGATTGGGCGGGGGTCAGATTCCGCGTCCTGACGGGCGTGAGTCCACCGGAGATGTTTACGTGCGGGTTGTTTTTAAGCGCGATAATGGATTTTATCGAGTTAGCCAAGTCAAGCAGGGGTTTAAGTCACATTCCACGTTAAGTGGCACCTTTTCTTCGCGCTATTCTCCTCCTCCGCTCCCCTCTGAGCTCAACAGAGAATTCCAGCAATATTCGGTATCCCTTTGAGTGGGCTCGTCAATGTGAACTGTATTGGACCACCTAACCCTGGTAGGACAAAAAGAAATGATGTTGAGGAGTGCGAAAAGGGCGACAGCAAGTACACCAAGAAGTGCTTCCCGGACCAGCACTTTGAACTAGGGGTGCACATCGTATCGACAGCAAGAAATTGCGGCTGTACGACGGTCGCATAGGCCATCCGGGAAGGCACAGTTAGGAATGCCGAGGCCGGTCACGTACGCGAATCAGGTGGTGTAAGCCCCTCGCCACCGGCGCGCGTCGTTTTCGACCAGTCAGATAACCGGCGCCAGCGCACACTCGTTTCACCAGGTCCCTCACCGCGTCCGCCGTCACAAACGTCAATCGATCATAAATAAATTGCAATTGATGATATCGAGCAACGAATCAGCTGCAGCCCTGGTGGGCGACGGCCCATCGGGAGGGGGGCGCCAGCTCAAAAATCATGTTAACTGTGTCGCAAGCAGATGGGGCGGTGTACAATTCGCTCCGCCTCTCTACGTCACCAGTTAGTTGCGCGCAATTTCCTTGGCGTACCTGAATGGAGGCCCTGGGCTCCATCAGCCCTTTCGGCCCGCAACTTCACATGAAAATCAGAAGGAGAATCCGATGATCAAGATATTTCGGTTCTTGGCACTTTGGATGATCGGTACTGCTGTTGCAGCATCGTCAATCGCGTGGGCGCAGACCTATACCACCGTCGACTATCCCGGCGCAGTCCTCACCGAACTAATTGGCGGCCCCAATCCCCAGGGTACGAGCGTCGGCGGTTACGCTCTCACGGCTGGTGGCGCCCTGCACGGCTTTACGGTAAGGCGAGGAGTATTTACGCCGTTCGACCCTCCGGGTTCCACGTTTACGACTGCCAACTTTATCAATCCGCAGGGAGATATTGTGGGCTCCTACGTCGACGCAGGTGGCGTCAGCCACGGTTTCGTTCTGAGTGGAGGGTCCTACACAACACTTAACTACCCGGGCGCGGCTGGTACCACTCTCAGTAGCATTAACCCCTCAGGTGAAATGTCAGGCGCTACCTGTTCCGACCCTGCCTGCGGCGTCTTTGGCGCGACCAACGTTACCCACAGTTTCTTGGTGTCCAAGAAAGGCGTCTTCTCGGCGACCTTCGACCCGCCCGGTGCAGTCAGTAGTACCAGCAGCGTGGTGATCCCATCTGGCGCAGTCGTTGGTGCTTACACAGACCTGAGTGGAACGACATGTTCCACACAGTGCCAAGGGTACATGCTGTATCACGGATCGTACGCGACCATTGATTATCCAGGCTCTTCGTTTACGTTTGCTGGAGGCGCTAACGCTCCGGGTGACATCGTGGGGATTTACACCGATGCTTCGGGCAGCCACGGTTTTCTGTTTAATGGCGTTTACACGTCGTTCGACTACCCCGGAGCCATCTTCACTGAGGCAACAGGGATTAACCCTAGCGGTGTCATCGTGGGGCTCTATGTTGACTCCACGGGCGCCGTGCACGGATTCATGCGGACGCCGTAAGCGATGAGAGTCGGCCCCAGGCCGCCGCAAGTTCGTTGTGGCGGCCTCGCTTCGTGTACGTGGCCAGACTCCAACTGCGGCTGCAGGGCCAACTCTTGCCACCGGAACGAAAGAGACACAACCCTGACTGCGTTTGACCCCAGTAATGGGGACATGGTCAGCTGGGCATTTGAGATCACGCTCGACGTACTCTGGTCTCATGCTATCGCCCCCGGTGCTAACATCGTGCTGGTCCTGGCAAAATCGGATGCTGATGCCGACCTTCTGAGCGCCACTAAGTATGCGGTGGATAATCGTCTCGGCGACGTCATTTCCCAGAGCTTCGGCGAGGGTGAGCGTTGTATGGCTCCGAGCCTGGTCGCGCAACAACATCAGGTGTTTGCGGACGCCACGATGCAGAACATCACGATTTTCGCCTCCGCAGGCGATGAAGGCGCGGGGCAAGGGACGTGCGACGGCTCATCCCTTGTGAAAGCCGCCTCCACGCCTGCCAGTGACCCGCTGGTCACCGCCGTAGGCGGTACCGAGCTGAACGCGGCTGGCTATTGCCTTACGCTCCTTGGTTGTAATCCGGCCACGAGCCCGCTTCCCGGAACCTACCAGGGCGAGATTGCATGGAACGAGCCTGGCATTGGAGCCACCGGTGGCGGATTCAGTGTGTTGTACGACGAGCCGTCGTACCAGCAAGGAACGATACATGGCGGCAAGCAGCGGGGAGTGCCTGACGTGTCGTACACCGCCGCTGTGTTACATGGTGTGCTGCTGTACGTCAACATCCCCGGCCAACCGGCTGGCTTTTATCTCATCGGCGGCACCAGTGTTGGCTCGCCACAGTGGGCAGCAATCCTCTCGATTGCCGACCAGGAAGCCGGATATGACCTGGGCTTTATCAATAAGGCGCTCTACCATATTGGGCAGGCCCCCCCACACTACTCAGTGTCTTTCTTCGACGTGACGAGCGGCAATAACTCGTTCGATGGAGTGACGGGCTTCAATGCCGGACAGGGCTGGGACCCCACAACCGGTCTCGGTTCCCCAAGGACCGATCAACTCGTCAATTACTTGATCCAATTCGTCTCGCCGGGTGATGGCACATCCGCGATAGCACAGTCGGCGCATACGACTGGCAATCCTTCTGCGCCCGGACAACAGAGGCCGCATTAACTAGAAGTTGCTATTTTCTTAATGGCCTCTCGTTGATGCACTTTTCTGCATTGACCTGAGGCCATTCTGGTTTGCAATTTTGCTGCACGAAAGCATCGAACAGGCTAATGTCTATCTGATGTGCGGTGATGGCCAAGCGAGACGCTCCAGGGAAGCCGAAACGCTGGCCATCTCTTCTTCCTAGTGTCCGATCGTGAATGATAACGTCCCTTTATCTCGCGTAAAAACGGCTCGCAGGAAAAGTTCTGCAATAGCCTTATTCGCCGGTTGATCCGAAGAGCGCGGTTGGAATGTCGTTCGAGAAGAGCATCTGAATCTTCCTGGTATTAAACGCCACTAGCTTAGGCCCGAACCGCGCCAAGATCAACGCGTAGAAATCGTTGAGGAACGGATTCAGCGCGGCGAGGTCGTTCCTCTCGATGATCCGCAACAGCAGCCCCCCGGAAACAGCAGCCGCCCGGGGATTATGAGCACGGTCCAGGCGAATCAACAGCTTAATACGGATGCTGATCGCACTTTCGGGCAAGGTACCCCACGTCGCGCTTTTGAGATGTGGGACTCCTTGGCTTGGGCGAAGAGGGTCACAGCCCCACGGATCTTGTCCGCCGAAAAAAGACCTTCAGATAGGTCACTGTGCGGCAGGTACCTCATCCGCAGTAACTTCAAACTTAGTCATCGTCGCCGTGCCAAACGAAGTCAGAAATGCAACATCGGCGGCGGCGCGGCCGGTGGCCATGAGCACTCGTCCGATCCTGGGCCGGTTGTGGCGAGCGTCGAAGGTCCACCACTTGCCGTCGAGATAAGCCTCATAGCTCCTTCGAATTCGTTCTGCCTGGCCGTTTCGCTCGCGGGCGCGGCATTGACGCGCATCGACCCACGCTTGTAGGGTTTAGCGCAAGGAGAAAGCAAGTGAAGACCAGGGCGATGCTGGCGTTAGCGGTGGCGGGTTTGTGCATGATGAGCGTTCCGGCGGCCCGGGCGCAGGCGGCGGCGAGTCAGACGGCGGCGAGTTCGAACAGCCAGACGGTCAGCGACCAGGACATTCAGTTGCTTCGCCAGGATCTGCGGTCGCAGAAGAAGCAGTTGGTTGCGGCGAACCTCAAGCTTACTGACACGGAAGCGACCAAGTTTTGGCCGATCTATGACCAGTACGTTGCGGAGCTCACTAAGGTGAACAATGACAAGTATGCGGCGGTCAAGGAGTATGCCAACAACTACGGCACGCTGACCGATGCGCAGGCGCTCGAACTGACCAAGCGTCTGCTGGCGGTCGACAATGCGGTCGCCCAGCTGCGCATGAAGTATGTGCCCATCGTGAACGGCGTGTTGCCGGGAGTAAAGACGGCGACCTTTTTCCAGATCGATCGCCGGTTGACCATGTTGATCGACATCCAGCTGGCCTCATCGTTGCCGCTGATCCAGAATCAGCAGCCGCAGTAACTCAGCGAACACGATCGCGCGGCGGCCCTTCTTTTCTCGCAAGGGGCGCGAGGAAGGAGGGCCGTGTGTTTTCGCCTCTCCTCACGTGCGCGCCGTCCGGCACCTCATCCGCAGTAACTTCAAACTTAGTCATCGTCGCCGTGCCAAACGAAGTCAGGAACGCAACATCGGCGGCGGCGCGGCCAGCGGCCATGAGAACTCGTCCGATGCGAGGGCGATTGTGGCAGGCGTCGAAGGTCAACCATTTTCCGTCAAGGTAGGCTTCGAACCAGGCGCTGAAATCCATGGGTGAGGGGTAGGGGACGCCGATGTGGCCGAGATAGCCAGCGACGTAGCGCGCAGGATGTTGATAGTCGCGGCAGACGCCGACGCGTTCTACATCCCGGCAAGCAGCTTTCTAGCCCATTTTCTTCGCAAAGCTTCACCCGCTTCCCATAGTGGCCAACGGTTCAAAATGCCTCTAAAAGGTAAGAGTGCTTGCATCCATGTAAGCGATACAATGCCATAGCGTCCAAAGGTCGTTGATTAAACGCTCTCAATGATCGATTTCGAATCTCACCCTCGAATAATGCAGCTTACGAAGTGTAGGGGTGCCGCGTGATAATCCGGTTTATCACGTAGGGGACAAACAAGGCCGGGACCTGAAAAAGTCTGAACAAACGTTAAGGATTTCACACCCACGAACCCTCGACGCCCGGCTTCGCGCAGGCGCAGGTTACGACCGCACTGAAATCAACAGGGTCCTCGACATCCGCTACCAGCATGTACGCAACGTGCTTCTGAAGTCCGGCATCACCGGAGGCCTGAGCCGAGGCGCCGAGCGCGAACCCATTGAAGTGGATGCCGCGCCGGCACCGCGCCAGGACACATCGTGGACGATGCTCACCGAAGCCGGATTTCAGTTCATCGGCGAATGGACCCAGGACCCGGAGAGTCAAATCAAACTTGATGCCAACGCGCCACCGTGCCTGCCAAGCCCCTCAGCGAGAACGGGTGTATCACTGATCTTCGATTTCCCTCACATAAGACGCTTAAAATGACTTGTGCGAAAAGCCTTTCTCATTGTTCTCGTCATCGTAGTTGTGTTGCCTCTTGTCTTTCTCGTGGCACGTTCAGCGACACCCGTTGTGGACGTGCCTTCTCCTGTCACGACTCTCGGCCAGGCCACTCCCGTTACCGTTCACGTACGCGATCCGCGCGGTATTCGCAAACTGGAAGCAACTGTCGAGCAGAATGGCGTCCGTTATCCCGTCTGGCAAGCCGACCGGCCTTCACGCGTTACTGACAGCACATGGAACTTTACGGTCGGAATCAAATCCACCCCGCAGCTCAAAGACGGCAAGGCGAAACTGATCCTTGAAGCCACATCCAACGATTTGCTGCGGAAGACAGCACGCTGGGAGCGCGAGGTCACGGTGATAACCCGACCGCCAACCCTCAGTGTCGATTCAGACCAACACTATTTATACCTGGGTATGGCTGATCTGGTCACGTTCAATGTCTCCGGCGCTTGGACAGAAGCAGGTGTGCGTGTCGGAGATGAGGTATTTCGCGCCTGGCCCACGCCCAACGGCAAACCCGGCTTCTTTTCGCTCTTCGCCTTTGCCTGGAATATGCCGCCCAATACGGTCCCGCTGGTCTACGCCTCGAACGGTGCGGGAAACGAGGTGACGAGCGCGATCGTGTTCCAGTTTCCTAAGAAGGAGCAGCCGAAGTACACCGTACATGACCTGCAGGTGAGCGACGCGTTCATGCAGAAGGTGGTAAACGAGCTTGACCCGAATGGCTCCGGAGATCCCGTGGCACGTTTTGTAAAGATCAATAACGAGATGCGGCGAGCAAACAATAAGGTCCTGTCGGATCTACGGTTGAAGACCGCCGACAAGTTTTTATGGTCGCAGCCTTTCATACGGCAGTCTCATTCGCAGTCGGAGTCGACCTTTGCGGAGGTGCGGAATTATATCTACGAAGGGAAAAAGATCGATCAGCAAGTGCACCTCGGATATGATCTCGCGGTTACTCAGCATGTGGGTGTGCAGGCGTCCAACGATGGCCGGGTCGTATATGCGGCTCCCTTGGGCATCTACGGCAACTGTATCGTGGTTGATCACGGCTACGGGCTACAGACGCTCTACGGTCACCTAAGCCATATTGATGTGCACGAAGGCGACATGGTGAAGCGAGGCCAAGCCATGGGCACGAGCGGCCAGACGGGAATGGCCGGAGGCGACCATATCCATTTCGGCATGCTGCTTGATGGCGTTCAGATTGATCCGAAGGAATGGTGGGACAGCCACTGGATTAAGGATCACATTGCAAAACGCATAGACTTGCCCGGATTCCACGACTGAGCAAGGGCCCTATCACAGTATTCGCGGTTATCTGTTTGTATTCCATGCTCACACAGGCTTAATTGATCCGGCTCGGTAATTTTTGGGAAAGCCGCAAGTGCCCCACGAATGTTCACCGCGATGGCAAAAAAACCTCAAGCTTAGAAGCAAACCCCTCGGAGGGCCTGCAAGGGTTCAATGGCCAACGAGGGTTGCCAAGGCAGTTTCATTTGATTGAGGCAAGCCCGGGTTGCAGCTAGGATAAGAGTGAGCTGGTGATTTCAGGAAAAATCGTCGCCAGTAGGCCAAGGACCGGCCCGATCCCAAAGCTGATCAACTTGAACCAGAACTCCGGTCCCAATTTTCCAGGTTCTGTATTGGTCACATGGCTTAGGGTATCTGCAGCGCACGATTGCCTGCGGCCTCGACTCGAAACAGCCGTTTGGCCCGGCCCCCCGCGCTCAAGCGGTCAACACCTTAGGGCGGGGCGAGATTTAAGACGGCCCATGGCACATTAAGACAATTAGACTCAAATGATTCAAATGGAGGTGGCTAGGCCATGAAGCTCTCGGTCTTCTGCGGAGTGAGCGTCGATGGCTTTCTTGCTCGGACGAACCACGCGCTCGATTTCTTGCATGGTGGCGAGCAGGCGCCGCACGGCTTCGAAGAATTCTATGGAAGTGTTGATGTCGTTGTTATCGGGCGCAAAACCTTCGAAGTCGTGCTGACATTCGGTAAATGGTTTTACGGCGAGAAGCCGGTGGTAGTGCTTAGCGGCCATCCCCTCGATCTCTCATCCGTCAAAGGCGGGGTCGTCGACCAGATGTCGGGCGAACCGGCCAAAATCGTGGCGCAGCTCAAAGCACGCGGCTCCAAACACGCTTATATAGACGGCGGCATCACCATTCAGCGATTCCTGGCGGCCGGACTCATCGATCGATTGGTGATCACACGCGTACCTATATTAATCGGAGCAGGCATTCCCTTGTTTGGCCCGGTGCCACGCGACATTAGTCTGCGCCACGTTGCGACGCGCTGTTATAGCGGCGACCTGGTGCAGAGTGAATACGAGGTTGACGCCGCACCCTCGGGTTCGGAAGAAGGGCACGCTGGCCTCGCGGACGAACATCCTTGCTGAGCTAAGGCAGCAATTCCAATGCAAGTCCCGCTGCAGAGCGGAAAAAACAGAGAGAACCCTGGAGGACCTGCCAGCCGCGGGTGACTGGACCGTACGGCTCCGAAGATCAAAGAACGGAATCCACGAGATTCCACCGCCCGGGTCGAATGAAGTTCGACCCACTCCATGCGGTTCTGCTATCAAGGGCTGAGTTCGCAGGTGCAGACGGTCCTCGAACAGGAACCCTACTCCTGCCACGTCTTCGTCTTCCGCCGCCATTTACACCCCTGCTCGGAACGGCACGCCTCAACGGAGTCGATCCGGAACGCTGGTCGCGCGAAGTGCTGAGCCGCATCGCTGACCAGCCCATCAGCCGTATCGAGGAGTTGCTGCCCTGAACATGGCTGCTGATCTCTCTGCTACCGAACTCTCTTTAATCCATCTCCGAAGTGTCCACTTAAAAGGTAGCTGTTGAAAAACTCTGTACCAATCCACTACAGGAGCGGATTTGTTTCTTGAGTTACACGAGTAGGTCACGCATGATGGCTTCGTCTGTTCCTCTCTTGAGGCTCTCCACATGATGGGTCAACAGTGCCGTTCGGAATCGCTGTTCTACTACTTTCGCATCGAGGACCACCTGCCTGAGAATCATCTCCTGCGTGCGATCGATCGCTACGTGAGCTTCGACTTCGTTCGAGAGAAGCTGAAGCCGTTGTATAGCGACACCGGAAGGCCATCGATCGATCCGGAACGTCTCCTGCGAATTCTGCTGATTGGATACTTCTACGGCGTAACGAGTGAGCGGAAGCTGATCGAAGAGCTGCGGATGCATCTGGCTTGGCGCTGGTTCACGGGGCTGACGTTCGACCAAGAGGTTCCGCATCACTCGACGTTTTCGAAGAACCGGCACGGACGATTTCAGGAATCGAAGATCTTCGAGCAGCTGTTCCAGGAAATTGTCGAGCGATGCGTCGCATGTGGGCTGGTGCACGGAGACCACCTATCGGTAGACGGAAGCTTTATCCAGGCCGATGCGAACTGTGCCAGCCGGATACCTCGCGAGCAGCTCAGCGAAGTGGCGCAGGTAAATCGAAATGTGCGGCAGTACCTGGATGATCTGCAACGCGAGAATCCGCTTGAGCCAGGACCGCACCAGCAAGACAAAGTGTCAACCACGGATCCCGATGCAGCATACTTCAGCAAAGGCGACAAGGTTCCCACGCTCGGATACTTTGACAATTATCTTATGGATAACGCAAGTTGTGTGATCGTCGGGGTTGAAGCAACAGTCGCAAGTCCGAGCGAAGAAATCACCTCTGCCCGCACGATGCTCAGCGATTGCGTTGAGAAGTTCGGACTTGCTCCGAAAACACTTGCTGCCGATGCGGGATACGGAAAGGCGGAATTCCTCTCGTGGCTTGAGAACCAGGGAATCGCTTCCTATATCCCTCTGCGGCTGCATTATCCATCGGGTAATCAGCTCTACGGCCTGGATCGCTTTACTTATCGGCCCGAAACCAAGAGCTTCGAGTGCCCCGAAGGAAGAGAGTTAAAGTACCGTGGAATCAAACCGGCAGTGAACAGAAGCCATGTATACAGATCGACTGAAGCGCAATGCCGCGGTTGCTCAAGAAAGGCAGAATGCACTTCGGGCCGATACAAGCAACTCGTTATCCATGTGGAAGAGGAAGTAAGGCAACGAGCACGTCTGAGGTCCCAAGAGCCCGATTTCTTCCGCCATCAACGTAGCAGAAGGAAAATCGAGGCGCTCTTCGGTGAGCTGAAGAATCGCATTTGTCTCCGTCGCGTTCGACTAAGGAGGCTAAAGCACGTGCGCGAGCAGTTCCTAATGGCCGCGACTGCCCAGAACTTGAAGCGTCTGGTTCGATTCCTTGCATCAATACCCTCGCCGAGCAAGCAACTCCGCGATATCAATTTCGAATCGAGGTCCATTCGACCTTCAAGACCTCGCAGGATCGGTATCGGACCTCGCCGGCGACATCTGTTTTTCAACAGCTACAAAGGTGGTGGACACTAAGTGGAGCTTCTGCGGCGAACTCGCCCGGTTCTGAGCTGCCGATTCACGGCGTCAACGGAAGACGCGTGGGAATCGAAGTCTTCGCCAACCCACTCCCGCATCTCCTCATATCGCTCATCGTCTGGGTTCCGGAGGACTTCCAGGAGGTCGTAATAACCAGGAACGCCCCCACAGTCTTCCGGAGGACACGCCTGTTGCCCATCCAGGCAGACGGGATACTCATCGTCGCATCCGGAAAAGCGTTTTTCCAGAACGATACTGTGCTCCCAGCCATCGCCGAGATCATACGTGTAGGTCAGTGAGCTGCCGATCTCCGTCAGTACGTTACCGATACGGGCACTGCGCCCCGTCTGCGCCGAACCTGGGCCAGCTATACGCCCGGCCATTGACGCGGAACTCATGCATGTGGCTGTCCTGCCATCCCATCGCGATCTGCAGCGCCCTGTGCAACCGGGTCAGCGTCGTATCTGCCGAAACGAGCAGCCGTCGCCGGATCGACGGTCTGATACCGCGAAGCGTCACCTTGAGTTGGCATACTTCCTGTCCCATCCCGGCGCTCTTCTTCACCATCTCCTGCTCTCGCTAATCTCAGGATATGGCGCACCCCGGCAACAGTACCTATCCCACATGGCAAGACCGGACGCCTACTTTGTTGGCGTGCCTGGTCTTGGGATTGGCGACGTTGGCAAGCCATCGAGCTCGGTAGGAACGTCGGCGAGGTCCGCCGTGCGGGGCCGGGATGCGCGTTGTTCGAACGCGATAATGGATTTTATCGAGGTAGAAGACGCGGCAGTTCGCACACATTCCGATCGTAATCTGCGCAAATCTCCCAATACATCTAACTTGATAAATGCAGAGTGTCATTGATCAGAGCGAATCAGTGTGCCGCCTCCGAAGAGACGGCATAACATCAGAGCAAGCCGAGGTTGAATCCAATGCCAATGACGCAGTATGGCCTGCAGCGTAGGACGTCCTTCACTACGCTCGCTAATCCAAGCCTGAGCCACGAAGGCCATTGTCTCCTTACGTTGATCGGCGCGTGATGATCGTTTTCGCGACCTTGATCGTCAATGACGTATTACACGAGGACAACCTGAATGAATGCGCAGGTTGCGGAGCCGAAACATGCTGGCAAAGCGCAATCCATGCCGAGTTACCGAAGTTGGCCTGTCGGGAGGTGGTGGTGGGATCGGTGCCTCAAGAAAATCGGGCGGGAGGATCTCTTGATTGGTGATGGCCGGCCCGTCGGAACGCTACTTTGAAGCAGCCTTCTTTGCCTTCGCCCACCGTGCTTTCTGCGCCGCAGAGATTTTGGCGCGGGCGGATGCAGACAGGACATGCTTCTTTGGAGTCGTGGACGGCTGCCCGTGCGGCCTCGATTTCGTGGTCGCACCAGTCAATAGAGTTTTGACTTGTAGTAGACGGGAGATTTCCGCGTCAAGTTCGGCGATGATTTCATTCGATTGCATCCGTAAAGTCTATCGCAGCCTACTCCGGAACGGCTGTATCAGCGAAGAAGAAGATTAAGAATGCCAAAGCAAGTGCCTATCCGAACGGCGGGGTTCATTCCAACAATGGATTGTCTGCCAGTTACAAAAATCCCAGAGGGGCCAGCATGGACATATGAGTTGAAACTTGACGGCTACGG
Source organism: uncultured Acidobacteriaceae bacterium (assembly GCA_963781245.1). GTDB lineage: Bacteria > Acidobacteriota > Terriglobia > Terriglobales > Acidobacteriaceae > Silvibacterium. Next base: position 10,132 of record CAWAFB010000024.1, on the reverse strand, counting down.
ACTTGAGGCGGTGAACACCGGGAAAGAGGTGATCCTCTACTCACGCCGTCAGAACCTCCTGAACCATAGATTTCCATACATAGCGACAGCGCTGAAAAGCTTGCCCTCTGGCACCGTCCTAGATGGTGAAATTGTTGCGTTCGGTTCTGACGGTCGTGCAGACTTCAATCTGCTGCAAAATTTTCGGTCTGCCGAATCGCAAATCATCTACTACGTTTTCGACATTCTCATTCACAAAAGCAGCGATCTGATGGGTCTTCCACTTTCTGAACGCCGTAAGATCCTGTCCTCCGTCATCGAGGCGAATGAGCATGTTGAGTTGTCTCAAGTCTCGGATCAATCGCGGCTCAAATGCTGAAATTCGTGAAGACTCACGGGCTGGAAGGCGTCGTCGCAAAGCGCGCGGATAGCATGTATCAGCCGGGGAAACGAACAGGTCTGTGGAGCAAGTATCGAATCAACCTCAGACAGGAGTTTGTCGTCGGTGGCTATATTCCGAGCAATCTCGGGCTGGATTCGCTTGTCGTTGGCTTCTATCGCGGGAACGATCTGATTTATGCTGCACGCGTGCGGGCCGGTCTTATCCGCAAGACCAGGCGGGAAGTATTCGAGAAAATCAAGCATCTGAAATCGGGGGATTGTCCGTTTGTGAATCTTCCGGAATCTCAGTCGGGGCGATGGGGCCAGGGACTTACCGCCGAAAAAATGAAAGCATGCGTATGGCTTAGTGCAGCGAAGCTAGCTGTGAATCCAACGGGTGCGAGTCCCGTCCGTGGAAATCGTCCAGTTGCCACGGTAGCAATATCCAGCGTCAGAGATGGGTGACCATGCTGGCGAAAGCCTGGAAGTAAAAGTCCTTGCAGGCGAGGCGAAAGCCGGAGTCTGATCCGTCAGGAGGGCAAACAAATCGGCAGGTTGTAGCGCAAGCGAACTGTAGTAAAGCTCCGAAATACCGGCCCCACGTGAAACGGATTGTGGGATTGTTGGGAAAGCCGAACCCTTTAAGCCTGGGTGAAGGCCAGCGTTGGTGGCGAAGGAACTGGATGAATGCAGCCACTGATTTCCCTGGAGTCTCGGAAGGCGACATGTCGAGAAGGATGAACAGTGAAAGCTCGGACCCACTGGTGGGCGGCCTAGGTGCTCCCGCACAGCCAAGGCGTTTCGTATAACCGCAATAGCGGGAAGTCGGAACGTGCTTGCCAGTGGCTCGGATGGGGTCGATTAAGTGTTAATGGACCGGGACACTATAACCCGGACCGGAGCGAGGACCCCTGGGGTAAGGCGAAAGCCTGAACGGTGGTATTGGTCTAGGAACATTCTCCCGGCTCAGTACGGGAATAAGGATGGTACTCCAACGACCATACGAAGGATGGATGCAAACCGACGAAGCAATCGTGTATGCCGGGAGCAGGCTTTAGCGAGCGCGGCGAAGGGCAGGCACCATCTGACATACCGACCTTGAAGCCGTAATCGGGAAAACCGACTTTACGGAATTTTAGAGGGGGTTATGGAAACGGCGGCATCATTCGAAGCCCGCTTAGCGCCATGACCCTACTCGACAGCCCGAAGCGGTCACAAAGGTTGAGTTTCTGGAATGGACTGGCGCCAATCACCTGCGGCATACGAAATTTATCGGCATGCGGGATGACAAGGACCCACGTAAGGTGGTGAGAGAGACGTAGAAATGGGCCCAAGGCATGAACCGAGAGCCCTCGAGACGAACGCACTGGCAACGGCCCTGCAGGTCTCAGTCGATGCTGAATTTTCAATCGGCTAATCGCGGCCGGGAGCAGATGACGGCTACGAAGGGGCGGATCGCCCTCACGCCACCCGCAGATGCGATCCCCGCCGCACATCCGCGCCCGGCACTTCTTCATTGCGCATCACAGCCGCTTTGATCGCATCCGCATCAGGCCTGGTCTCCTTAACCGACAACTTCAGGACCTTCGCGAGTTCATCTGGCAAATACGACAGGACGGTCTCCCAATGGACCCCATCAACCCGTGCCTCAATCTTGCGATAGGCTATCGGCAAAGCAGCCTCGTCGGTGATCCGGACTGAATCCTGACCGTTCTTCTGGACGCGCAGCGTGAACTCCCGCGCAATCTTTTTGAGATCGCGGCTGAGCAGGTAGAACAGCACCATCGACTTGGTGCGCTCCACCCTACACGCGGTGGCGCGAGCTCGATCGCCGAGTCTCGCAGCCTCGCTGGGGCAATACTGTTCGCGGGCTTCCATCATCCGGACGAAGCGGCCGATCCGAGCCGCAGTTGGCGAGCGGTCACTGAACCGGAGCAATCGACGGCGATCGCGACCTCCCCCACACCATCCCGTACGACTCCCGGCAAATAGAGACCTGTCCAGAGATGGCGGCGGTTGGGGCGCATCCAGCTGTAGTCGGCCGGGATGGTGTCCGACCAGAGGCGACGCAGCAGCTCGCGCCAGTCGATTGCCGCCTCTGCTGCCCCTGCTAAAGTCCGGTCTAGCCCGGCCGGTACCTTGCCTGATTGCCAGGCAACGGTCATGGCCTGATTGAGAGCGACATTCCACTCCCGCATCTGTTCTTCAACGGTCGGGGTTTCCTCGTCAGATGGAGGCGCATCGAGAACCTGGCCGATTCCGCCCTCGGTTTCGGGAGCGGAAGGTTCGTTTGAATCGCGGCCCGGGGACGACCCCTCTTTCGATCCGCCTCCTGCGGACTCGCTCTCTTCGTCCTCGCTGCCCGAGTCTTGTGTGGATTCCGTTTCAAGGAGGTTGTAGATCTGCTCCGCGCTCATCCCCCGGAAACGGTTATCGAGCAGAACGCCATCGGGCAGGCTGAGTCCGGCGTCGACGAGCAGGGGATTGATGGCGTAGTCGCAGGCCTGGTTCCACCGTTTCGGATCACGACCAGAGCGCCGCACATGATGGTGGAGCGCCGGGTGCATGACCTCGTGAGCCAGCGTCCCGGCCAGCGTCGCCGCGTTCAGAGTTTTAACAAATTCGGGGTTGTAGTAGAGCGACACGCCGTCGGTAGCCATTGTCTTGATCGACCGGCTTTCCTGCCCCTTCAGGCGGAACAGGAGCGAGCCGAAGAAGGGATGGTCCAGCAGCAGAGCGGTGCGCGCCTTCTGGATGCGAAGCGAGGTCGGCGTCTCCGGTCTCATGCCGCCGCGGGCGCCTCCATGTACGCGGACATGCGGGTGAAGATATCGTCGGCGCTTGGCGTTTCGCCGGGTTCCACCGTCCCTCCACGATCGCGCAACACGCCATCCATCTCGGCGACGATGTCGGCGGCGTCGGCAGCCGTGGTCGCCCGCAGCAGGTCATGTTTCTTGAGGTCCTGTGCGGAGTAGTTGCACAGCCGCTCTTTGATCTGATCCGCGAAGCGGTTCAGATCCGCGTCGCCGTTGACGTTGAGCCGCGGCAATATCTCTACGAGGTCGAGAACATTGGTGACCAGCGAGCCATGGAAGCGCGACTCCGGCTCATTGAGACGGTCGACCATGTGGGCGACCACTTCGCGGATACTCGCCGATGCCGAGGACGAGCCCGCCGATGAAATCGACGACTTGGACGAGGCCGAGTAAGCGGCCAGTCCAATGAGCCTTAGCCGCGAAGACATCAGAGTACTTGCCAAGCGACTCCGGATCGCCTCATTGCTTCGCTGGCGCTAAAAGAGTGGGTGAGATTATTGTAGTAAGTATGATTTTTATGATAATCTTTACCCAGTAGGACCCTGCCAGGGGGAGGCGGTATGTCTGAAGCCAAGCAAACTCAGAAGGTTACGTCGGCTGTACTGAGCGGCACGGGCGAAGAGGTTATCCGGCTGCTCCACCGTTCCCGGGAGCAGAGGACGGTGGCAGTGACCTTCGCCGACGACGAACAGGGCGCGGCTGCCGAGCGCGTCATCCATCAGGTGGTGGAGTTTCTGCCGCAACTGATCCAGGAGCGGCAGGAAGATACCTTGAAGAAGGTCGTCAATGTGTTTCTTACGGATCTGACTCCGTCGAAGGCGGCTCGAGAGCAGGCTCGTATGCTAATCGAAGCCAGGACAGCCATCCTCAAGAGCGGCGATTTTCTGCCCGCGACGGAAGTGGCGCAGCTCGCCGGCTTCAGCGCCAGCAACCTGAGCGTTCAGCCGAACAAGTGGAAACGCAACCGGGAGATCTTCGCTATCCAGCACGGCAGAGAGGATTACCTGCCGCTTTATGGCCTCAACCCGGGAGACCATCGTCCGCGTAAGGAGATGGCGGAGATTCTCAAGAACTTTGGAGAGGCGAAGGACGGTTGGGGACTAGCCTTCTGGTTTGCAGCACTGAACAGTTTCCTTGACGACGAACGCCCGCAAGATTTGCTGGCGACCGATCCCGAGCGCGTGATTGCCGCGGCCAAGGATGAGATGGCCGAGCTGCAGCATGGCTAAGCGAGTTACGCGCTATGTTCCTCCAGTTGTCCCCTCGAACATCAAGCTAACCTCCTGGGGTGAGGGGGCGGCGATGCATCGCGTCCATGAAACGGTCTACGCCGTCGACCAATTCAATCCAAGCCCACACGGTAATGCGCGTTTCAGTCCGATCCATGACCCTTCGGGAAGCGTGATTCCAACTCTGTATGCCGCGACTACGCCTCGCGGCGCGTTGATGGAGAGCGTCTTTCGTGACGTTCCGTACCAGACCGGCTTCAAGAACGTCGACCCAAGGAGATTGGAAGGCAGGGCCTGTTCTACTCTCCGATTCCAGACGGACTTTCAACTCCTCGATCTGAGCAAAGTCGCCCTGTGCGGGCTAGGCATTCAGCCTCGCCAACTCATCGATACGACTAAGGCGCACTATCCGGTGACGCGACAATGGGCCGAGCAGGTCTACGCGGTCCATCCCCAGGTTCAGGGCTTCCTTTGGTTTTCGCGGCAGGATGACCGCGCACTCGCCGTCTTGTTGTTCGGCTCCCGGGTGCAGGCATCGGACCTGCTCGACGGCAACTTCTCACGCCCGCTCATCAGGAACGGCGCACCTGAGGACTTTGTCCTGCAGCTTGCAACCCGCCCTGAAAGTGCTGCTCAAGTAATATTCCCGTCGTCCACCCCAATCAGCTGCGCGTAGCGGGTCCGTTCCACCTTCTGCTTAATAAACCGCGTGCACACCTTCCTGTTCTAAAGGGACGACACCTTTAAACAGCGTTCTAATCAACTTCACGTTTCCAAGGAAACCCCATGAAACCATCGAAGCTCTACGAGGCGCTTCATGCGCTGATCGGCGAACGTGTGCCCCTTCACATCTGGGGCGCATGCGGCGTCGGAAAATCGCAGATCGTCTCCCAGGTCGCCGGCGATCTCGATTATGACTTTGTCGACGTGCGGGCCGTGCAACTCGATCCAGTCGATCTGCGCGGCCTGCCTCGCATTGCGGCGGATCAGACGGAATGGGCGCCGCCGAAGTTTCTCCTCACCACCGGCAAGGGCATCCTCTTTCTGGATGAGTTGACCTCCGCACCGCAGATGACCCAGGCGGGCTGTATCAGCTGGTGCTCGACCGCAGGCTTGGAGAGTATGTGTTGCCCGATGGCTGGGTGGTTATCGCCGCCGGCAATCCCGCTTCCGAGCGCGGCGTTCACTTCGCCATGCCGCGGCCCTTACGCAACCGGTTCGCCCATCTGGACCTTGAACCGGATCTTGACGACTGGTGCAGGTGGGCGGTCAAAGCTCAAGTTCGTCCAGAGATCATTGCCTTCCTGCGCTTCAAGCCGGAGTTGCTGCACACGGCGGATGCAACATCCGATGCCAACGCCTGGCCCACTCCCCGTTCCTGGGAGATGGCTTCTCATGTTTTGTCCGGCGTCGCCCAGCGCCAGAAAACTCGCTTGCTCACGGGAACCAGCGAGTTTGAGGCCCAGCTTCTCGATGGCACGGTGGGGCCGGCGGCGGCCTCGGAGTTTGTCGCTTTTCTCCTCCTGTTTCGCCAGTTGCCATCGATTGATGAAATCCTTCTCAATCCCGCGACGGCGCCGCTTCCTGCGGAGCCTTCGGCGCAGATCGCAATCGCCACGGCCCTTGGAAGGGTCCTCAGCGATAACTCGGTCGGGAGGGGACTGACCTATCTCGACCGCATGCCCACCGAGATGCGGGTGATGGCCATGCGCGATGCGGCGGCACGGGACACCGCCATCACCCACACGCCGGAGTTCGTTCGCTTCGGGGTGGAATACCGGGAGGTCCTGCAATGATTACGGAACGGGCTATGCTCGCCGCCGTCCACATCAGTATCTGGACGGCCGTCAAACACGACCGCAAGGTCAGCCGGGACGTGGCCGATCGGCATGGGGCGCATCAGGGCGCCGGCCGCTACAACAAGCAACTGTTGCGCGGCGCGGACAAGCTGGACGAACTGCGCACACTGGCCGGACAGATACTGCAATACTTCTACAAGATCACGCTGCCGTGGTCGGACGAGGGGTTCCGCCTGCTGCCATCGAACTTCTACTTCGATCTCATGGCGCAGATGCGCGAGTTCGAGTCGGGCTTCGAACAGGGAGTAGAAAGCTTTCTCCGCGTCTATCCGCAATACATCGAGCAGGTGAAGCCGGAGTTGAACGGGCTCTTCCGCGAGGAAGACTATCCGGCCGCGGAAAAGCTGCGCACGAAGTTCGGGGTGAAGCTCGAAATCCTGCCTATCCCATCCGGCGCGGACTTCCGCGTCCAGATGTCAGCGGAAGAACAGGCGCGAGTCGCGCGCGAGATCGACACGAACGTTCGCGAATCCCTGATGCGCGGAACCGAAGACCTGTGGAGGCGGCTCTCCTCTTCCTCGTCCGCATCCGATGCGTGGATGGGAGCAGCGGTTACCTCAGCCATGGTTGGAAAGGCTTCTGCCTCTGAAATCTGGCTGAAGAGGATAGGGGCTTTCTCTTCTGCGCCTGATTGTTGCAGCCGTTCCGTCGCTGCAGAAATCAGCCTGTGGGCCTGTTCGAGCTTCTGGAGGCATTGCGGGTCCTGTCGGATCACAACCTTCTCTACGACTCGTTCGACGATCTTCACGATCGGCTCAGGCAGCTTCCTCCCACAACGTCGGCAATTCGCTCGATCCCTCCATTGGACAAGTTCGGAACCGCGGCAACGAACCTTCTCCCGTTCCTCGCTCATAGTGTCACCTCTCAAGTTGAAACGTGCCGGCTCAATTAAAGAGACTGAGTTGCACATTGGTTTCTGTGGTCGTCGGCCAAAGCGCGCTCTTCTTCCGCTTTCTTGCGGATGGATTCGGCTCCAGCAGGCGGATGCCGAATGGCGTTGGGGGAGGTTGCGCGGCAGTCACGACGGACAAATCAAGGACAGGAGCGGGTTCCTCTTCCGGTTCTGGCTCCGCAGCGGGCCTGCACCATCGCGCGTTCATTGTCCAGCTCCCGCCATATAGCATCGGCGGATTCTACGACACCGGCCGTCTCCACCAACTCGCGTGCCATCGCGCTCATCAGGTCTTCGTCGGTGTCGAGCGCCTGCAGGCCTTCGCCCGAGAATTTGCCCTCCATCATGAGCGCGACCAGCATCTTCTTGCCCATCAGGCGGAGGCAAGTTTCCTGCATGGTGCCCGAGTAAGTGACGAACTTCACCCGCACCGGGAATCTGTGCCCGATGCGCCACGATCGCCGACTGTAATCGGAACTTGAATGGGATTCCTCATACGATTTGTCCTTTGATGACCGGGGGCACTCCTACATGCGCGTGTTTGCAACCGATGCAGCAGACGGCCGCGGTGATCTTTCTGATCGCCTCTTCAAACTGCTGCGGCCGAGGCAGAACCTCGCCGGCACGGTTGTAGAAGGTGGGCGTCAGCTTTCCCCGGAGCGCTCGGTGTTCTTCCTTCCAAAGGTCGGCGGCGAGCACCCCATCCCGGCCTCGAAAGAGCGGCTTCGAAACAATCTTTGGGCGTTTGTGCCCTGGCACGCGCAACAAGGAGTGGAGTGTAATCGCCAGTTCGTAGGTCTGCACGCTGCGCACCATCTCCTGGCGCACCATGCCTTCCCCAAGAAAGATGGCATGGCGGCCATTCACGGCAATCGAGTGGAGGGATTGCAACCATGGCAGCGGCGATCCATCCTCCGCGACGAAAGCGCACGCCCTGCCCATATCGGAAACCGCGCTGCCCGATTCCACGGCCCGGATTACATAGCGTCTCGCAAGGTGCTGATGTTCGAGCGAGACCGCGGGTGTGCAGTAGATACCTCGCCTCTGAAGCGCCTTGAGCACGCTGGCCGGCAGTTCCAATCCATTAAGGGCGTGACGAGAGGTTGCGGATTCGGGTTTCTGCTTTGTGGAGTCGTTCATCATTCTGCTCCCTAGACGGTGGCGCGCTTTCGGATCGGTTGACCTAGCGCGGCGCGAATCTCCTCTTTCGTGCAGCCCGCCCAGCATTTGTAGAAGCGGGGATTCTTGATCTGGATGGCGAGGTTGTCGCCTGATCGGTCGCGCCCGGCTCCAGCGCAGGAGGGACATCTCGCCCACCAGTTCCGGCTGTCCTTGCGCGTCGTCCGCACGTAGTCGAGAATCCGGAACTCCGGGTAGCGGGGAGGTGAGGTGGGCGGAGTGTACGGATCAGGCGCGACCGGCCTGTAGGCTTCGGGTAGACTCATTCCCTCAATAAAAGTCCTGAGTTCGGCTCAGTCAGTTTCTTCAACCTGTCGAGATAGGCAAGCTGTGCTCCCGGAGTAGGCTCGGCTTCGTAAAACCAGTAGCGCCGATTCGTCTTCCGGTGCACGCCGAGCGGAGCGCGGATGGCGTTGCCGTATTCACCGTCTTCGAGCCGGTCCTGGCGCGGGAATACCTCTATGCCTTCCTTGAGGCCGGCGCCTTTGACGGGAACGCCCAGCCTGAGCGCGAGGTTATAGACATAGATCCGGCATTCGGAAGCCAGCAGCGGCTCGGCACCGAAAATCCAGAGATGACCGCCGCGGCGGGATTGTTCCAAGGCCGCGTCCACTCCGTCCTGCTTTAACTCCCACTGCAACTGAAAAAGCGATAGCAAGGCTCCATCGAAGTCGGCATCAATTGCGACCCACTTCGAGCGCTGCGTTTCCGGATTGATCGCGTACAAACTGATGGTGATGTCGCCGTTCAGGTGCATGCGCACCACGCCATCATCAAGCGGTTTCGGTTCTTTAGTCCTCCGGTCCCGCGCTGGGTAATAGGGAAGAGAGCCGTTCGACAGCGGCCGCTCACCCTGGATTCCGTAAGCGCGCCGGTTCACGAACAGTCGTATGAAGTTGCTTGCCGTTTCCCGGTTCACACAGAACTTGGCATACATGGCGTCCTGCCTCCTTCATTCGCTGTGTGGTTGTCTCCCGCGTCCGAAACTCGGTCAAATTTCCGGAACGCGGCGAGCGGAACACGCTCGTCCCACGCGTTTTCTCGGCGATTCCGGTCGCCGGCGCTAGGATGCTGCGCTCCTTGGGACCGCAACGACCTTCACGAATTTGGCTGTTGTTATCAACATAGTCATCAAGATCGCGGACATCGAGGAGGAAGGGCCCTCCCTCATGATCCTGTACGACTGGAAACGTGCCTTCTTGAATGAGGCGTCGCAGTTTCCAGTCGATCATCGAGAGATAGGTGGCCGCCTCTTTAGTGCGGATGAGACGCCTTTGCATTGTCGCTGTTGCCGTCATAATGGTTCCTCGCCGATGAGTTCTCGCGTCCGCTGCCGGAATGGGGCGAACGTATCGTGAGGTCGAACGCAGATTCGGTCAAATCGGCGCAGAGTCCGTGCGGTGGCACGATGAATGAAGTTGTTTCGAGGAAGGTGTTGCGACGCGGCGGCCGTGATCAGTCGAGAGCAACAACATCCAGCCGAAGCGCAGAAGCCTTGCGCGTCACGGATGCGTCGTGCAGGTCACGATTGCGGGGCGAAAGCCAAACCTTTGAGTTTGGACATAGTTTGGGCAGAGTCGAGCGTTTTCGACTAATCCATTCTTTTTCGTCCTTTGCCTAAATCCAAGATAACGTGGATGTTATCTGGTGCCGGGAGGGGGGTCGAACCCCCATGACCTTGCGGTCGGCGGATTTTGAGTTTCCCATGAACACAGTAAGTCTATGATAAATAAGCGTAATTGAGCGTAATTAGCGAACCAGCTAAACCCATTCCCACCTGTAATTTAGCGTAACTTG
>CAWAFB010000023.1:0-39359 GCA_963781245.1 uncultured Acidobacteriaceae bacterium | reverse complement strand
TCTAAAGCACGGTAGTGGCGAATTTTGGGAAGTTTCCGAAATCCTAGACTTTTCAGGCGCTACACAGGATTGCTTCCGGATTGCCCGGTAATCCGCCCAGAACGCATGCTTTGCAAGCCAGATTACAGTCTCGACAGGGCGTCGGGGCTACACCCGTCCATACATAAACCGGATATGTCGGTGTGAACGGCTCTGTATTTGAATAGCAATAGATGACCGCGTTCAATTAGCGCTTAGCGTGGACAACATGAACGCCAGCGTGTCCGGGCGCGAGCCCTTGAACGGTGCGGCCGAACCTGGACGCGATCTCCTGGAAATTGATGTCTTCGATGGCACAAAATCCGTGCGAGCGAAGAATCGCTGCAATGCCAGCTGGCTCGAAACGGCTGACCCAACGTTCATCAATTTTCTTAAGCTGTTCGGTCCGCTCCTTTTCTAATTGCCTTAGCTCTTCTGAGAATTCCTCGGGAGGTTCCATGTAGTCGAACACCACCTCCGAGTTCTGGATTGATGACATGTACTCCAGAGTGCGGCCGATAGCGTCCTGTGTCAGATATGGCACAACCCCGAGCCAAGTGAGAAAAGCGGGCGAGCTCTGCTGAAAGCCTGCGGCGACGACCTTCTCTCCTACATCGTCCCGCTCGAAATCGACTGGCACGAAAATAAGCCAGGGCGGAGTCCAATTTGAGCTTCAGCCAAGCGCTGGCGTTTCCATGCCTGCGTCGCGGGGTGGTCCACCTCATAGATACGGATCTGTCGTGCGCCATGAGGATTCCGGAGAGCGAAAGTGTCGAATCCGGCGCCAAGGATGACAATCTGCCGAACCCCTCTTTCGACAGCTCTTGACAAAGCATCTTCTGCAATTCGGCTTCGCGCGGCGGTGATCAGACGTCCGATGCTGGCCAAGGGGTGTCCGTTCGCAAATTGAAGCACGTCCTTTTCGTCTTCACGCAGAATCTTCATGGCAAATGGGTCATAGAGGATTGAGCCATGATCGAGCACCTGATGAGCAGCTCGTTGTCGGGCGATCATCAGGGCTGTGCGGCTGGGTTCATCAGGCTTCATGTTCGAGGTCTCCGTTCTCATCAATCGCTGATCGCACGAGTTGTCGTGTGCGCGACTGGCGCCGTGCACGCCGATATCTTCCGCTCAATTAGATACCTCCCGAATCCGGTCCCAAGAGGAGCTCTAAACCGGTCACGCGGCCAGTCCGACAGAACTCGTAGATACCGCCCAATAGAATCACGAGAGCAGCCAAGAGGCGCCGATGGAGATGCTGGCCATCCAGTCTAAGCAAGCATCCATGAGTTCATGGCGTATCGTCGGCCATCGGGAAGCAATGCGATTCTAGCCGTTAACTTCCGGCGTGCTGGTGATCCGTGTGTTACGGAGCCGGTTATGAGAACCAGAACAGGTAGTCCTGGCCGAAACTCAAGCTATCGCTAACTTTGCAATCGCATCGGCATGAATGCCCGCACAGTCGACCAGGGGGAATTCGGCAGTCTGTTCGTTGAAGGCCAACGCGAGATCGGTACCCCCAAGCATGATCGCCTCCGCGCCCTGGTCCTCGACCAAACGGTGGCTCACGGCATTGAAGATAGAACGCTGATCCTCCGTCACAAAGCCCGACGCGGCCATCGAAACGTATGCTTGATGCACATCGTCCAAGTCTGGTTCGCTTGGCGGAACAATCTCCGCATTAGCGATGCGCCCATAAAAGCGCGTCTCCATCACTGTGCGAGTTCCAATAATTCCGATTCGTTTGAGACCACGAGCTTCGACGGCCCGGCAGACTTCGGCGATCATATCAACGACGGGAAGCGGGGATTCGGCTTTGAAGTCGTCGATACAGAAATGTCCGGCAATCGATGTGACGCCGACACATTCGGCCGCTGCCGAAACAAGGCGGTTCGTGAGTCGGGTATATATGGCGGTCTGTGCGGCGGCGTCATTCCTGGCCAGATTGCTCAGGAGCGTTGGCGTGTCGGCATGCACAATGGTCAGCTCCAGCGTCGCGTTCTTTTTGGAGAACGTCGAAATCAATCGGCGGTAGTAAAAATCCGTTGCGCCAGGGCCGATTCCTCCGATAAGGCCGATATGCATTTTCGCCAACCCCGTCACTGATCATATTGGAATTGAGCGCTGCTCGATGGATTTAGAAGTGAATGGCCGGATAACGTCCGAGTGGTCGGCCATCCGGAAGTGATATGTAGTGACCGGTCAAGATGCGCTGGTCGTTTTTTTCGAACGAGGACAGGGTCAGCAGCAGCCGAGGCAGGTAATGGCGACGATTGATCAAGCTGATATTCGCGGGTCGAAACCGCATAATCATGATCCGTCGGGAGCTGCCTCTGACTAACCACGCGAGTCCGGCATAGCCTGTCGCATACTTCCGCCGAGGATTCTCCTTCGTGCTTGCCCCGGCTGCGGCTGACCCTGTCCTCGAATTGAATTGCCTGGTTCAACGTTTTTTCTTTTTCCCTATTTGGAAGGTTTTTGGTTTTGTCTTTTCATGCAGCAATGGGTTGTCGACAACTTGCTTCAGCCTTGATCGCGATGGCCCAGATAAAGCCCAGCAACTCTGGTGCGACTGCAGTCATGATCTTCCTCTGATCCTTGCCTGCCATGCTCAGCTTCATGTAGCGCTTATGCAGGCGATTCTGCGCCTTCCATGCGATCTCGATGATTGCTGGCGGAACACCTTCGTGTCGCTTGCGCAGCTTTTCCCCGACGCGTGGCAGGTGTCGATAGCACCAGGCCGATTCCACCACGATGCGTCTGAGGTGCGCATTACCGGCCTTGGTGATACCGCCTCTTCGAACGCGGTTGCCGCTGGAATCTTCGCTGGGAAATACGCCGCAATAACCCATCAGCTTCCGTGCGCTCTGGAAGCGGGAGCAGATGTTGCCCAACTCCGATGCGATCGTCACTGCCGAGATATGCGCTACACCGCGCAAAGCCTGCAGACCCCGAATTACGTCCTGCATGGGTTGCGGTGCCAGCTTTACCACTTCGAGAATGGCTTCCTCCAACCGCTTCACCCGTGCGCTCATGTGCTCGACTTCGTTCATACAATCCAGACGCGTGACTTCCTGCGCCGGCTGCGTATAGCGGACCTGCGCCAGCCACCTCATGTAACGCTCTGTCCACGCCTTCAGTCCCAGAGGTGGACGTTGACCCGTGCGCAGCAGAAACTTGGTTAAACGATGCCGCGCACGCAACTGATCCTGCTTGGCTGCCTCCCGTTGCCGGACAAGGTCGCGCAACGCCTCTGAATCTTCATCGGGAACCCACACTGCCGTCAGATCTCCGGAGCGATGACTGCGCGCCAGCTTCAACGCGTCCCGCCGGTCCGTCTTCACCCGATCTCCCGGCTTCTTCGGTACCAGCGTCGGTGCTATCACCGCGCAGTCGACACCCACCTGGGTCAGCTGCCAGTACAGTACGAATCCTGTTGGCCCCGCTTCGTAGCAGGCGCGCAGCTGCTCAGCCGTACCAAGCTTCCTGATGAACTTGCGGATCGAATCTTCGCGGTTGGCAATCGTCCCCAGGCTGCGTACCTCGCCATCCGGTTCCGCTATGGCAACTGCGATCGTCTCAGCATGGACATCCATGCCCAAAAATCGTAACTTCTCTCTCATGACCGGCTCCTCCGCTTGTGGCTCTGGACTAGAGTTCGTCAAACAAACTCAGCCTAACCCACGACTAGCGCAGCGGGCCGGTCACTACATAATGACTAATCGAGCGTTCACAGCGTGGCATATCCGACGAAGTGGTGGAAAAACAGGGTTTCCGGCAACTACGCGCGACCAAAATGCACTGTCCGCCGCTACCAACCGAGGCCTACTTGAATTTCACCTCGATCACGCGGATCTCCGGATAGTACTGGTTCCAGCCTTCGGCGACGTGGTCGAAGATCAGCCGGAACTCGCGGGTCTCACCGGGGGCGATCGGAGCGGCGGAGACCGGCTCGGTATCGATGTACGGCTGGTGGGTGCGGATCAGGTTCAGGGGCATGGTTTCCTTCTGAACAAGCTGCTTGGTGAAGTCGTTGAAAGCTATCTGGACGCTTATCGCGCTTACGGTCTGCGTGCCCTGGTTGGCGATTGCCCCGTCGATATAGGTCGCCTTGCCGCCGGCCACGCTTGAGGCTTCACTCATCTTGAGATTGGAGATGGGCAGGTTCGCGGCGTAGGGATCGGGAGGCGCCAGTCCTGCTCCTCCCGGATTGGGCGGCGGCCCGTGATGGCTGCGTACCAGGATGACGCCCAGAACCAGCAGCACCACGATGCCCGCAATAATCCACGGCGCAAGGGAGCGAGGCTCTTTTGTGGCATTCTTCTCGGGGTTCAGGAACTCTGGAGTTGGTCCGCTGGTGGCCATCAGCGCGATTCTACATCGGTCAGCGTAGCCCTTGCTGCGACCCGTGGAAGTAACCGCATGTTAACTCAAGAATTAACTAATGCTAATTTTTTGCTAAAGTGAGAAACTTTTAAGCCGAAAATGTCTCTATAAGAGGTAAGACGCAAACACGCTCATGACACTTTTTCGCTACGGAATACGCATTCACTGATAGCTGTAGTTTTTAAAAGAAAGGGTCGGCCATGGTTCACATCCCGTACCGCGCCATCGAGCGCTCCGGCAGAAGCGGCAATCCCGAGAGGGAGGCGTCGGATTATATCTACCAGGCCGCCACCATCGCTGCCGCGCTTTTGTTGCTGCTGACTGCGGCAGTCGTCTAAGACCGAGCCTCCGGTCACCGGGTCCAGCTCCCAGAGATCTACTGTCAAAGATCCATCGCGTACTGCGCCGGCGCGTCCAGTCCCGCAGGTTTCACTTCCTTGGTCAAATCGAACACCAGCCGCTCCAGCACCAGGCGCTTGTCTGGAGGCTGAGAGCGCAGCTCCAGATCGGCGCGCGCGATCAGCCGCAGAGCCCGTGTGATTTCGCGGCTCGATTTGTAACGGCGCGCCTGCCGGATCAGGTCGTCGGCTGCGAAAGGCGGCATGCGAAAGCCCTGCCACAGCGCCTGCCAGATGGCGCGCGAATCGCGCACATTTTTCTCGAGTATGACCAGCATCTGCCGGAAGGTCCGGGCCAGCATATACAAGTGGCCGATCGCTGAATCCTCTCCGCCGTCGGAAGCATTCAGGAGGCCCTGCAGCAATTCCAGGGCACGCGCCGTGTCCTTCGCGGAAATTGCGTCCGTCAGCTCGTAGAGCGAACGCTGCTTGGCGGCGAGGACCATGGTTTCGACGTCGCCCAGCGTGACTTGCCGCTTGTCGCCCGCGTAGAGGACGAGCTTGTTCCACTCGCTGGCGATCAGCATCATGTCCGCGCCCAGGGCGTCGGCCAGCTCGCGCGCGGCGTCATTGTCGAAGCGCACTCCGTGCCGTTCGCTCTCGGCGGCGATCCAGCGCAGCGCATCGGCTTCGTCGACGCGCGCCAGTTCCACCATGCCGCACCAATCGCCCAGCGTCTCGCGAATTCGCTCGTACCGGTTCTTGTCCTCCATGTCCATGCGGCGCGGATCGGAGGGGATGCGGATGTGATCGGCGATGAACAGGATCAGGCATTGCGGATTCGGCGAGCGGAAATACTCTTCGATAGCGGAGAACTCCTCCTTCTTGGCGCCGCGGGTATACAGCCCCTTGAGTCCGCGCACGAAAAATACCTGGAAGGGGGCCATGAGCGATGGCGTGCGCGCCCGGTCCAGCACTTCGAAGATATTGGTCTCGGCGAGATCGAGGTCAGAGAGGCAGAAGTCCCTCAGCTCCGGCGGAACCAGCGTGTCGATGACCGCGCGCCGGCAGCGCTCATATAGGAATATCTCGTCGCCAAGCAAAACGTAACCGGCACGGAGACGATTCTCGTGGACCTCGGCAACAAAACGGTCCGCGGCTGCAAAACCAGCGCCCATCTAGCGAAGCCTCCAGGGCGAAGAACGATCAAC
The DNA here is from genome assembly GCA_963781245.1 of uncultured Acidobacteriaceae bacterium. Taxonomy (GTDB): domain Bacteria; phylum Acidobacteriota; class Terriglobia; order Terriglobales; family Acidobacteriaceae; genus Silvibacterium. Next base: position 33,406 of record CAWAFB010000023.1, on the reverse strand, counting down.
GAACCTGCAGGGCGAAGAATAAACGGCGAGAAGGAAGAGGTCGAGCATCAGAACGACTCCAGAATATCCGACACCACCGCGTGCGCAAAGTCACGAGAGAGCCGGTCGACGGCCGACGGATCCTCCTGAATAAAGGTCACCAGGTCTTCGGTGGTTTCGTACTGTTGGCGAAAAAGGTAAGACGAGTTCTGAAAAAGGACCTTGTGGTTCCGATCGGTCATGACCACGCGCGCGCGGATGGTCACCAGAAAGCTCGACGACTGGCCGGTCTGCGAATTGTAGGTGAGGGGAATCACCTGAAAGTTCGTGATCGTCCCATTCAGAGTCGCGTCCGCGTCCGGATCATTGCCGGGAACGGTGTGGTAGGAAGTCCGGCTGGAGAACTCCTTGATAACCGCCTGGGTGAAGGCGACCTCGGTGTGGTAGGACTGCGTTTCGTTCTGGAAGACAGGCACGGCCAGCGTGTGGACCGTATTCGGCAGGTGCGCCGCCGAGCCTGCGGTGTGGTATCCGCAGCCGGTGATAAGAAGAAGACAGGCGGCCAGGGCTGCCAGACGAACTCGAGACATGCTGAATTCATTTTCGCAGAGGAGTGGGCCTAGAAGGTAAACTTCCGAGTTGCGAACGATCCGCGATCGCGACTGGTGAATCTATCGGAGGTAAGAAATGGGACTTTCTTGGCAACAAGGTCCGTTATCGCCCGGAGCAATCGGCCGGTTCCTCGTTCCCGACCCCCTGCCTAAAAGGCTCCTGTATGCCGAACCGCTGCGTCGACGGATGCGCGTGCGTTTCGGCGGAACCTGGATCGCCGATAGCGAGCACGTCCTTGTGCTCTTCGAGCCCGACCGCTATCCCGTGGCCTACTTCCCAGAGACCGATATCGTTCCAGGTACTCTACAGCTCACCGAGCATACCACCCGGCACCGCGACCTCGGGCTTACGTCGTGGTACACCCTCCGCGCGGGTGAACAAAGCGCACCTCGAGCGGCGTGGCAACACGCCGACCTGCCCGCCTATGCGAGCGAGTTGCAGGCACGGGTCGCGTTCGCCTGGCCGGCCATGGACGCTTTCTACGAAGAGGACGAACGGATCATGGGCCATACCGCCGACAGCTACCATCGCATCGACATCCGCCAAGCTTCCCGCAACCTCGTGGTTCGCCATCATGACCGCGTCGTCGCCGATACCAAACGGCCGCTGGTCCTGTACGAGTCCGGCTTCGCGCCGCGCTGGTACGTTCTGCGTGCCGACATCGATGAGTCCGCGCTGGCCTTCGTGGAACATCAAACGTTTTGCCCGTATAAAGGGGTGTGCAGCTACTACAACATTGGTGATGCACGTCTGGGGGCGTGGTCGTATCGCGAGCCTTTTTCAGAGGTCGATCGCATCTCCGACCTGGTGTCTTTCGAGCCGGACTTAGTTTCGGTACAGATCGACGGCACGCAGCTGCGTCTTGAGCCGGGTCAGACAGTAATTCCGCACGGTCCCGATCGGGAACTCACCGTTGCCGAGGCACGCGCACGCCGATAACAAGATCAACACAGGGAGCTTTCGAGCGGTATGGCTCGACTATCGGTAAACGTCGGACTTCCTCGCGATATCGAGTGGAAAGGCCGAACTGTGGAGACCAGGATGCGGAAGGGTTCGATACGCGACGTCGTCATCGATTTGTGAAACCCGACCGGATTCGATTTCCGATGCGGCGGACTCGATCCTTCACAAGAGCTCGCGTGGGCTCCATGAAGGAACCCAACGGCTCACTCCCAGGCGCCGCGTCTGGCCGCAAGTGGAAGATCAGGGCGCCGCATATCAGACCGAATCCGAGGCGCGGCGCGACCAACGCAACCAGCATAGCGGTCGTAAAGCTCGCAAGGACCCCCAGAGATCGGCGCCTCGCCATGCGCTGCGTACCCCCGGAAACTTGCGTGGCGTCCGCGCGGGCCAGGACTTCGCGCTCAAAGGCGTTGTACGCAACATCGATGCACACTAATAGCCCTGCATAAAAAACTACAGGAGACGACGCAAGCCGTGTGCGCGCAATCCAGGCCGTCGCAAAGGGCAGGAGCGACACCATGAAGAGATGGATGAAATTGATCCATATCAATCTCAGCGTTGGAGGACCTACGAACCGCATAAGGTAATGGTGGTTTATCCAAATAATGGCGATGAAGAGGTAACTCACCGCATAGCTGATGGCCGTGGGCCACAGAGGCCAGAGAGCCGAGAACGCCGGCAGATCCGGCGCTTTGAGCTCAAGGACCATGATAGTCACGATCACTGCGAAGACTGCGTCTGAATATGCAGTCAACCGATCCGCAGTTGTCCTTCCTTCAGGCATGACGCGCTCCTTGAAATCGGCAGGGCATCGATCGAGCTTAATTCCATACGTGTACTCAGATACTCGTGGGCGACAAACACGAGCGGGGCGAAGCCCGGTGAATTTCTGCCGCGTCGCTGCCATCGACACGATGATGTCTGCGACTACCCGTTGCACGGTTTCCCTCAGCCGATCCGGTTTGGGGTCGCGTTGACATGCGATCCATTCGGGTGGTCCAGGATAAACTGAGACGATATTGTAGACGCAGACAACACCTGACTTTCATGGCGATACGCGCATGGAAGACTTATCCGTGAGAAAGCCCACGTTTGCAGTCGAGGTGATCACGCTTCCGGTGAGCGATGTCGAGCGCTGCGGTGGATACGCTTTTCTCGATCTTGTCTTTTTACAGCGTTCTGACGCAGCGGCCGCACAATGTCACGATAAATCCAGCAGGGACGCGTCACTCCCACAAAAGAAAACAACCTGACGCTTGTGCGCCACGCTGAATGTCTAGCTTTCGCTAGAACGAATTACGCCGGTGACGGGCTGCCCTCGGGAAGCTGGCTCCGCAGCCCGGTTCGGCTTGAGAACCTGCTGTACGTCGCCGCCACGAGAATGAGTCATCAGGCGGGTACCGCTTCGATTTTTCAGTCAGCGTCATTTCCGGTTTTGTTCGAATGATTGGGCCAAGCTCTTAACCGATGTGAGATTTCGCTTCGTAGGCTAAGCCTTTGACTGCGAGCTGCGTTTCCCGAATCATCAGGACACAGCCGCAGACGAGCGCCACAACCGCCGAGGCTCCGCACAAAACGCCAATTCCGGCTGCCGTCTGGAAGGCCGATCTTCCGCCGTAATACACCGCGATAGAACCGGCGATCGAGATGAGAGCCGAACTGGCAAACAGTCCGAGGCCCAGGTAAAAGCAGCGAAGCGCTCGTAACAGCAGTTGAGCGCGCATTTGCAGATCGGGGAGCTGGGCCTCCGAGACTTCATAGCCTTTGGCACCCGGCTCGAGCTTTGCTAATTGCGCGGTAATGGCGTGAGTGCGATCCGCCACGCGCGCGAGTCGATTGTTCGTGCCCAGCGCCAAAACGGATGATGCATTGGTGAGCACGGCCGGCGCCACCACGACGGTGAGGATCGAAAACGGATCGGCGGCCAACGTATATTCCATCATTTCATCCTCATCGTTTGGAACCCGTTAACCAGGAACCGGCCGCCGGAGCGGCAACCAAATGGCTAACGTCGAAAACGTATCACCCATGACGTCTCCATTCAAGAACCCGGCCATGATGGTGGTTTCAACCGACGATGATCTGAACATTCCCGCACAAACAAAACAGCCTGACCGTTTGGGTCAGGCTGCTGTTTTGACTACCAGTCTAACTATGCCGGTGACGGGCTGCCCTCCGGGAAGCTGGCTCCGCGGCCCGGTTCGGGCTTGAGAACCTGCTGTACGTCGCCGGTCGACGTTCCCCCGCCGCCCGAGGGCTTCGGCGGAGGCAGTTCCTTGCCTTCGACGATCATGCGAATCTCGTTCGCGTCGATCGTTTCGCGCTCGAGGAGGGCCGCAGCCATGCGATGCATGGTCTCCTGGTTGTTGTCCAGAATGCCGTAAGCCGCCCGGTAAGCCTCATCGACAAAGCTGCGGACTTCAGCGTCGATCTGCCGCGCCGTCTCCTCGGAGAAGTCGCGGTGCTGAGAGATTTCGCGCCCGAGGAAGATTTGCTCTTCCTTCTTGCCGAAGGTCAGCGGACCCATTCCGCTCATACCGTATTCGCAGACCATCTTGCGAGCCAGATCCGACGCCCGTTCGATATCGTTGCCTGCACCGGTTGTCATCTGCTTGAGGAAGATCTCCTCAGCGATGCGGCCGCCCATCAGGATGGCAAGCTGCGTCTCGAGATACGACTTCGTGACCGTATGTTTGTCGTCCTCGGGCAGCTGCATGGTGACGCCCAGCGCCATGCCGCGGGGAATGATCGTCACCTTGTGCAGCGGATCGGCGTGCTGGCGCAAGGCGGCGACGAGAGCGTGCCCGGCTTCGTGATAGGCGGTGACGCGCTTCTCTTCGTCGGTCAGCAGCATCGACTTGCGCTCGGCACCCATCAGGACCTTGTCTTTCGCCGTTTCGAAATCCGTCATGGAGACGGCCTTGCGGTTGAAGCGCGCTGCGTTCAGTGCTGCCTCGTTCACCATGTTGGCCAGGTCGGCGCCGGAGAATCCCGGTGTGCCGCGAGCCATCACGCGAAGATCAACATCCTCGGACAAGGGAACTTTCTTGGCATGCACGCGAAGGACTTCCTCGCGTCCGCGGACATCGGGACGTCCTACGACGACGCGGCGGTCAAAGCGGCCGGGCCGCAGAAGCGCGGGATCGAGCACGTCGGGCCGGTTGGTCGCGGCGACCAGGATGACTCCGTCGTTCGACTCGAAGCCGTCCATCTCGACGAGCAGTTGGTTCAGCGTCTGCTCGCGCTCGTCGTGTCCGCCGCCCAGGCCGGCTCCGCGATGGCGGCCGACGGCGTCGATTTCATCGATGAAGATGATGCAGGGGGCGTTCTTCTTGCCCTGCTCGAAGAGGTCGCGTACGCGGCTTGCGCCCACACCGACGAACATCTCGACGAAATCAGAACCAGAGATGGAGAAGAAAGGAACGTTGGCCTCGCCGGCTACAGCACGGGCGAGCAGGGTCTTGCCGGTTCCCGGAGGTCCGACTAGCAGCACGCCCTTGGGAATCCGGCCGCCGAGCTTCTGAAACTTCTGCGCCTCGCGCAGGAACTCGATGATCTCCTTCAGCTCTTCCTTGGCCTCGTCAACCCCGGCCACGTCTTTGAAGGTGATCTTCTTCTGCTGCATCGAGAGCAGCCGAGCGCGGCTCTTGCCGAACGACATGGCCTTGTTGCCGCCGCTCTGCATCTGGCGGATCATGAAGAACCACAGCGCACCGATGACGATGACGGGCGAGAACTGGATCAGAATGTTCCACCAGCCGTTGCCCTCGTTGTTCTTTACCGTTACCTTCACGTGGTTCTGGTCGAGCACGTCGTACAGGTGGGGATAGTTGCCCGGAACGGTAACGTGGAAGGCTTTGTCGCCCTTTAGATGTCCGTGGACCTCACTGCCGACTACCGTTACATCGTTGATCTGGCCCTGTTGCGCGTCCTGCAAAAATTCGGACCACGCGATCTCCTGCTCTTTGCCCGGGCCGGCGCTCTTCTGGAAGAGCTGCCATAGAACGACAAGGCAGGCGAAGATAAAGACCCAGAAAATGATCGTCTTGACCGTTGAATTCACGAAAGAAACCTCTTTTCCCTCACCGGCAAAAAGGAAGACCGGGCTGCAAATTGTTGCAGATCCGCTGGAAAGGCTTTACCCTTCCGTCCCCTTACTGCATGCATTAGACGCCGCGGGCAGGGGTGAAGTACCATCAAACCCTGCCGAAAAGCTTGTGCCTTTGGACACCAGGCAACTTGCATTAATTCTACTCCCTGGTCAAGCAGAAGCCCACAAAAGTGCTCTGAATTTGACTAGTCATTCCGGGGGAGTGCCGTGAGACGGACGCAGCAGATATCTGCCTGACGGCGCCGCTCTTGTTTCCGCTCGTCACTTTCCTGTGGCAACCCCACATAGCATTATGGCATGCTGATGTGGCCGTAACACAGGAGTGCTGCTTTGGGAGAATCGAAGCTCGATCTACTTCAGGGAACCCTGGACCTGATGGTCCTCCAGACGCTGGCTGCCATGGGATCGCAACACGGATACGGGATCGCCCGCCGCATTGAGCAGGTAAGCGGCGACGCCGTCCTGCTGAACCAGGGAACCATTTACGCCTCGCTCGTCCGGCTGCAACAGAGGGGATGGATCTCGGCGGAGTGGGGCACATCGGACAACAACCGCAAGGCCAAGTTCTATGCGATCACGCCCCAGGGCCGTAAACAGCTCGCCGAAGACGCCGCCTACTGGAAGCGTCTAGCCGGCGTGATGGGCCGCGTGCTGGCAATGGACCAGGAAGGCGGCAACTCGTGATCGACTCTCTCCGCCGCGCCGTGAATCGTCTCCGCTCTTTCTTCCACAAGGAGCCGCTCGACCAGGACCTCAATGCCGAGATGGCGTTGCATCTCGAATTCGCGATTGAGGAGAATCTTCGCCAAGGGATGTCTCGGGAAGAAGCGCGGCGCCAGGCGCTGATTCGCTTTGGCGGGGTTGTACAGGCTAAAGAACAGCATCGCGAAACCCGCGGCCTGCCCGTGCTCGATGTCTTCCTGCAGGACTTGCGCTACACCCTGCGCACATTGCGCCGCGACCGCGCCTTCACCGTGGTTGCCGTGCTCATTCTGGGGCTGGGCATCGGCGCAAACATCGTCGTTTTCAGCGTGGTCAACACTATCCTGCTGCGACCGCTTCCCTTCCGCGATCCGCAACAACTGGTGTGGATTGCTCCGCCGCCGCAGAAGTGCGGGATGTCCTGCGCGACCTACTCGGCCGACGCCTATGACGAGTTCCGCACGCTGAGTAAGTCCTACCAGGGCGTAACCGGATATATGGCGTTCAGCGGCGCCGACAATCTGCGCCTCACCGGTAAGGGCGAGCCACAGCCGGCCACGGGTGTTGAAGTGATCGGCAACTTCTTTGAGGTTCTCGGCGTGCAGCCGGCGATGGGACGCCTGTTCACGGCTCAGGAAGCCCTTCACGGCGCGCATCCGGTGGCCCTGCTGACATATCCGTGGTGGCGCCGCCAATTCAACGCCGACCCGGACATTGTCGGCAAGGAGATCGATCTGAACGGAAGGCCGGTAACGGTCGTTGGCGTGCTGCCGGCCAGCTTCGATTTTGGCGCGGTGTTTTCGCCGGGTGCGAAGGTCGATCTTCTGACGCCACTCATCCTGGACGATGAGCGGAGCTGGGGCAACATTGTCACCATGATCGGCCGCCTGAAGCCCGGAGTCAGCCTGGGTCAGGCTCAGGCCGAGGGCAAGCTGGTCGAACCGCACCTTTGCTGGAGCGTGAAATATCCGGAGTCGTGCGGGCAGTACGTCGGCAAGGACAGCTCAATGCAGTTGCGAACGCTGAAGGACTACGTCAGCGGCAAGCTGCGCCGTTCGCTTATCGTGCTGTGGTGCGCGGTCGGAGTCATTCTGCTGATTGTTTGCGTGAACCTGTCGAATCTGCTGCTCGCGCGTGCTGCATCGCGAACCAAAGAGTTCGCCATGCGAACGGCTCTTGGGGCCAGCCGCGGACGGCTTGTCCGCCAGCTGCTTACCGAGAGCCTGGTGCTCTCCAGCGCCGGCGCTATTCTTGGCCTGGGGCTCGCCCTTGCCGTCATCGTGTGGCTCGCGCATCAGGGCTCGATCGCCCTGCCTCTGTTGAGCAGTATCCGGATCGATGCCGCTGCGCTGGCCTGGACGGTTCTGATCGCGATCGTCGCGGCGGCTTTCTTCGGCCTCGCTCCGGGTCTCAAAATGTCCGGCGGCAATCTGCAGGAGGCGCTCAAAGACAGCGGGCCGGGCACCGGCGAGGGCAGGAAGCACGAGCGGATGCGCGGCGCGCTGGTGATCTCCGAAGTTGCGTTGGCGTGCGTGTTGCTCATTGGCGCGGGACTGCTGCTGCGCAGCTTTTTGAAGGTGCTGGATATCGATCTGGGGTTCCAGCCCGATCATTCGGCGTCGATTAAGGTGGAGTATGACGACGATGCCCCAACCGGCGAGGCGAGCGCGGCGAAGCGTGGTGTGATCTTCGAGCAGATTCTGGAGCGCGTGAGCACGCTGCCGGGCGTGGAAGCGGCTGGCATGGCCGATTATCTACCGCTGGGACAAAATCGAGCCTGGGGAACGCCGGTGCCCAAGGGCAAGGTCTTTCCACCCGGCGCGCTGCCCGGACCGCTGGTCTACGTGATCACGCCGGGATTTGCGCGAGCCATGGGCATGCGTCTTTACGGGCGGGACTTCGCCTGGAGCGATGGTCCGAAGAGCGAGCCCGTCGTCCTCATCAACTCCTCCGCCGCCCGCATCTATTGGCCGGGTGAGGATCCCCTGGGCAGGATTCTCGTCAGCGGGAAAACGGAACTGCGCGTCGTGGGAGTTGTCGACGACATTCACGCCGATAGCGTGGAGGGACAACCAGGTTGGCAGATCTATTACCCTGCGACGCAGGCAGGGCCATCTGGCGCGCAGCTGGTGATCCGCACCAGTCTGCCTCCTGCGTCTCTCGCCGCGAGTGTGTTGCATGCTTTGCGCGAACTGAATCCCAGGCAGCCGGCGGCCGAGTTCCGGCCAATCCGCACGGTGGTGGATCGAGCGGTATCTCCACGCCGGTTCTTTGTGCTGCTGGTGAGCGTCTTCGCCGAGTTCGGCCTGCTGCTGGCCATGCTCGGCATTTACGGCGTCATCTCCTATTCAGTGGCGCAGCAGACCCAGGAGATCGGCATTCGCATGGCACTGGGCGCAACGCAAGCGCGCGTGCTTCGCGGAGTGATGCAGAAGACGATGATCCTGGCGATCACCGGCATCGTGCTGGGGACGGTCGCGTCGGTGGTTGTGGGGCGATGGATTGCCGCTCTGCTTTTCGGAACCGCTCCGACCGATCCGGCTACGTTCGCGGCGATGATCGCGGTCATGATTGCCGTGGCGCTGGTTGCCGGATACATCCCGGCCCGGCGCGCCGCGAGGATCAATCCCATGGTCGCCTTGCGCGGTAACTGAACGGCACCAGGTCCGCAGGCAGCGGAGCTGGGCTGTTGGCAATAACTACGGCTTAATCACCGCCTCCTCTTTCGGAATTGCGTTGAGCATGGCCTCGCCGGTTCCGAGATGCTCGTCGACCAGCCGTGCCGGCGTGTGCGCCAGCCACTCAGCCAGCGAGATGTCTTCATAGAACGGCGTCGGGAATACCTCGATGAAGACCAAGTCAGTATCGCCGGTGTTCTCGATGTAGTGCGGCGCCGATTTGTCGATGTAGCCGACGTCGCCTTCCTCGAAGTCCATGGTGCGGGCGCGTGCTCCGGCGGCGAAGACGGTCATGCGTGCTTTGCCCGAGACATAGTATTGCCACTCGTCCTCGTTGGGATGCCAGTGCATCTCGCGCAGACCGCCCGGCTGGAGCGTGACGATGGCCGCGGCGATATTGGTTGCCGGCCATACCTTTCGGTCAATGATCTTCACCTCGCCGCCTTTGGCTTTTTTGTTGGGCTGCATCTGCCCGGGCCGGAAGTCGAAGCTGTGCGGGACGCGCCCGGTGCCGGTTTCGGCGGCCTTCTGCTCTTCCTCGAGTGGACGCGGCAAGTCGCGCTTGAAGATGAAGAGCTCCTTCTTTGGAGAATTCGCGAAGGGATTTTCGGCGGCGTCGAAGTTCTTCGCCAGCACTTCCGGCGGGGTGTGCGCGATCCAGTCGGTCAGCAGGAAGGTTTCGAACTCGTTGAAATTGCCGTCGTCAAAGACCAGCAGGAAGCGGCAGCCGTCAGGACCGAGCCCCTGAATCGAATGCGGAATCCCGCCGGGAAAGATCCACAGGTCGCCCTCGCTCACGTCGCTCACGTGACTGCGACCGTCCTGATCGACAGCAGTGATGCGGGCGTTGCCGTAGAGCATCAGAGCCCACTCCGCGCCTACGTGCCAATGCAGTTCGCGGATGCCGCCGGAGACAAGGCGCATCTCGACGCCCGCCATCTTTTTCGAGATGGGCAGATCGCGCACCGTCACCTGGCGCGTCCAGCCGCCTTCCTCGATGCGCTTGTGGGCGAGCGAAAAGGAATATTTGAATGGAGGCTGGCCGCCCGAGTCCGTGTCAGGAGGCCAGACCGAGCTGGGATTCTGCTTGTCGAGCACGGTGTTGTTCGGTCCCGGCTCCGACTCGTTCGGCAGGTGGTGATCGGGGGAGCGCGGCACCTTTTTCTCCTGGCTCTCGGCGATTTTTTCCTGGCCGTGCGCGACCTTGCTTCCGGCGACTGCGGCCAGTGCTGCCGATCCCACACCGATAAATCTCCGCCTCGATACTTCTTCCGCCATCACTTCTCCTTGCGATTGGATTTATGATATTGCCCGGTAATCACGGCTTCCGCTTTACCAGCCTAAGCTCGCGCGGGCTGCGCTCCGCATCAAGCTCCGCCGTAAGCTGCTGCCGCCGCGCGCCGCCGACGCCGAGCATCGCCATCAGCTTCTCGGTCTGATCGAAATTGAGCGCTGTTCCTAACTGACGCGCAGCGGCACGCAAAAGCCGCCGCCGCACCGCCGGGGACTGGGGCAGACGGTCAATCTCAAACGCCAGGCTCGCATCTTCAGGGTGCGTGGACGTCGCTCTGCCGCCTCCGCGCACGGGCTTGCCGGGTAGGACCAATGACGGGAGAATGCGACCTACCTCGACGTGCCAGTAGGCGTCTTCATCGCGCGCCAGAGTCGCCAGATTGGCAAGCTGGGAGTGGATCTGCGGATTGTAGGTCGAAAGCATGGGCAACAATTCGTGCCTGATACGGTTACGTGTAAAAGCGGTGTCGGCGTTTGACGCGTCTTCGCGCCACGGCTGGGCGATGGACCGCAGCCACGCCTCGATTTCAATTCGCCGCGCGCCGAGAAACGGCCGCAGGATCGCTCCCCGCGTGTGCGGAATTACGGGAGAAATCCCGCTCAGCCCTTCGGTCCACGCGCCACGCAACAGCTTGTGCAGAACCGTCTCGGCCTGATCGTCGAGGGTATGCGCTGTGGCGATCGCATCGGCGTGGCCCTGATCCAGCAGCTCGCGAAACCAGGCATAACGAAGATTCCGCGCTGCCTCCTCGAGGGTCTCGCGATTTTGCTGCGCTGCCTCCCGCGTATTCACGTCGCGCCGGTAAAACAGCAGCCCACGCGCTGCAGCTAGGTCGCGCACGAAATCGGCGTCCATATCTGCTTCAGCCCCACGAATTCCGTGATGCACATGCGCGACCGAAAGCACGAGGCCGATCTCGGGAGCAGCCTCGATCAGCCGGCGCAGCAGCGCGACAGAATCCGCTCCGCCGGAGACGGCAACGGCGACGCGCATGCCGGGCCGCAGAAGCTGACGATGAATGGGGGGAACGTCTGACATCTGTACCTATCGTAGCTATACTTCTTTTCATGCTGGTAACTAGGACGGCCACAGCCGCGGACGCGAGCCTGATCACCCATCACCGGCGGCGCATGTTTGTCGATGCGGGACGCGCCGACAACCAGGTTCTCGGCGTGATGTCGCACCACTTCGAGCCCTGGGTGGCGAAGATGATCGACGAGCAAAAATACATCGGCTGGCTCACCTGCGATGGGGACCGTGTCGTCGCCGGGGCGGGACTGCTTCTGCTCGACTGGCCACCGCATCCTCTTGATCCGCGATCGACGCAGCGTGGTTATCTGCTCAACGTCTACGTTGAACCCGAGTACCGCCGCAGAAAGCTCGCCAGCCACCTGATTGACATGGCACTCGCCGAAGCGCGCCGCCGCAAGATCCGTGTCGTCGCGCTGCATTCGACCGAAGAGGCCCGTCGGCTGTACGAGAGCAACGGATTCCGCCAGACCAACGAGATGTTCTACGTCGAGCCCGTTGAGGCATAAGGTTTGGCAATCACGATCGAGGCGCTCGGTCCGGGGGCAAGTCCGCAAGACATCGAAAACGCTCGCGCCTTGTTACTGGAATACGGCCGCTTTGTGACCGAAGCCGAAGGGGCCGCACACTTCTGCTTTGGAAAACTGCAGGACGAAGTCGACGGCCTGCCTGACACCTACCGCAAGCAGGACGGCGACATGCTGGTGGCAAACAGTGACGGCGAGGCGGCCGGATGCGTGATGTACCGTGGCATCGCCAACATCTCCCGTGGGTGTGAGATGAAGCGGCTTTGGGTGCGCCCGGCATTTCGCGGAACCGGCCTCGGTGAACGGCTGGTCGTCGCGGCCATCGAACGTGCGGCGGCAAGGTTCAACGCAATGTACCTCGATACATTCCCCGCCACCATGAAGTCCGCCTTCGACATGTATCGGCGGCTCGGGTTTACCCCATGCGATCCCTATAACGACAGCACGTTCGAAGGTGTGGTTTTCATGCGGAGGCCGTTGCCTTAAGCGGCGGGCACGAGGTCCAGCCCATTCGCTGCACCGTTCGTCACAAGCCCCTTGGAAAACACGAGTAAGTTATGCTTTCCTGTGCATTTGTAACCGGCCACATCCGCTCGCAGAGTCTGGCTGGCAATCCGGAGAAACATGAAAAAACAAATATCCACTCTGGCATTTCTGATTGCGATCGCCGCCCCGCTCACCGCCCTCGCGCAAACCCGTTCCGGCCACATCGCCGACCCCGAGTCAAAGCCGACCCTGCTGCCGGGGCTGGACAAGCAGCTTATCGACACTGGCGCCGATCCCTGCGCGAATTTCTTCCAGTACGCCTGCGGGAACTTTTCGAAGCTGTATCCCATCCCTGCCGATCAGTCGGGCTACGGGACCGGGACGATGGTTTTCAACTACACCGAGTACACGCTGCACTCGCTGCTCGAAAAGGTCGCTGCCGACAATCCTTCGCGGACGCCGAGCGAGCAGAAGATCGGCGACTACTACGCTTCCTGCATGGACACCCCTGCCATTTATGCGCTTGGCCTGAAGCCGCTGCAGCCAGAGCTGGACCGCATCGCGGCGTTGACCGACAAGAAGCAGTTGACGGATCTGCTGGCCCACTACCAGCTCATCGGCGTGAACGCCTTTATGATCTTCGGCGAACAACAGGACTTCAAAGACGCCAGCCTGCAGATTGCCGTTGTCGACCAGGGCGGTCTCGGGCTGCCCGAGCGTGACTACTATCTCCGCACCGGCGCTCATGACGCGAAGGTTCGCCAGGAATATGTCGATCACGTGGCGAGCATGCTGAAGCTGATGGGAGAGCCCGACGCCAAGGCTGCCACTGACGCGAAGAAGATCATGGATCTGGAAACCGCGCTGGCCAAGATTTCGATGGACATCACTTCGCAGCGCGATCCGAAGAACGTCTACCACCTCATGCCGGTCTCGCAGCTCGCCGGACTTACGCCAGAGATCAACTGGACAGACTTCCTCGAACGCTCCGGCGTACCTTCCGTTACCAGCCTCAACGTCGCCAACCCCGACTTCTTCAAAGGCCTGAACACGCTTCTCGCCTCAACCGACCTCGACACGATCAAGACCTATCTACGCTGGCAACTAATCAACGGCACGCCCAGCTACACACTGCCTGAAGCGATGGACAAGGAGCAGTTCGACTTCAACGCGCGCAAGCTGCGCGGCCAACCTGAGCAGCGCGCCCGCTGGAAGCGCTGCGTACAGGCCACCGACGGCGCTCTGGGTGAGGCGCTGGGCGAGGTCTACGTGAAGGACTACTTCCCGCCGGCCAGCAAGGCAGCCACCGTGCAAATGGTCCACGATATCGAGACGGCGATGGACAAGGACATCGACACCCTTGCGTGGATGAGTCCGGAGACAAAGGTGAAGGCTAAGGAAAAGCTCCATCTCGTCGCCGACAAGATCGGCTACCCGGACCATTTCCGCGATTATTCGGCGCTCAAGGTTGTGCGGGGCGATGCTTACGGCAATGCGGTGCGCGCGACCGAGTTTGAAAGCAAGCGGCAACTGGACAAGATCGGCAAGTCGGTGGACCGCGGCGAGTGGGGTATGACACCGCCCACCGTCGATGCATATTACAACCCCAGCATGAACGACATCAACTTCCCGGCCGGCATTCTGCAGTCGCCGTTATTCGATCCCAAGGCGACTGACGCCGAGAACTATGGGCATGTTGGTGCGATCGTCGGGCACGAACTGACGCACGGATTTGACGATGAAGGGCGCCAGTTTGACGGCAACGGAAACCTGGCTGACTGGTGGACGGCCGAGGACGGCAAGAAGTTCGACGACAAGGCCGGCTGCGAAGTGAAGGAGTACGGCAACTTCACCGCTGTGGACGACGTGAAGGTCAACGGCAAGCTCACCCTGGGCGAAAACACCGCCGACAACGGAGGGCTGCGGCTGGCCTACATGGCCTTCCTGGCGGACGCGAAGCGCAAGAACATCGACCTGGAAGCAAAGGACGCAAACGGCTATACACCGGTGCAGGAATTCTTCATCGCATACGGGCAGAACTGGTGCGGCAGCATCCGTCCCGAGCAGGTGCGGCTGCAGGTGCAGACCGATCCGCACTCGCCGCGGGAGTTCCGCGTCAACGGCGTTATTCAGAATATGCCGGAGATGGGCGAGGCCTTCGGCTGCAAGGCCGGCCAGCCGATGATGCCAGTCAACAGTTGCCGCGTCTGGTAGCGGCTGCGCGCCGAGCGATACGCGGCTTCGCCGCCGAATGCTGGTCGGGCGACACGCCAAACCTGAGAGTGCCCGTTGGGCACTCTCTTTTTCTTGTACTGCGGAACTGCGCATCGGCGAGCCTCAAGCGAGGCAACTCGTAATATTGGAGAAGAAGCGCGAATCATCGCGGGAGGAGAAGCACGATGCCGGGTTCCACAATTCTCAGGAAGGCGTTTGAGGGCAGATGGGCGCTGGTGACCGGCGCGAGTGCCGGCATCGGAGAAGCGCTGGCGATCGAATTGGCAGCGGCCGGGGCGAATCTGATCCTGACCGCGAGGCGGGCTGACCGGCTGGAGACGCTGGCGCGCCGACTGGGCAGCGAGCACCAGATTCAGACGCAGGTGATCCCGGCCGACCTGGCCGATCCTGGCGCTCCGCAGCAGCTCTTCGACGCGACCGAAGGCCGCGAAACGGCTGTCGATGTGCTCATCAACAATGCCGGCTTCGGCTACTACGGCGAATTCGTGAACGGCGATCCGGAGTGGCAGCGGACGATGGTCGATGTGAACTGCACACGGGTCGTCGATCTTACGCGGCTTTTTCTGCCGCGAATGATCGCCCGCCGAAGGGGTGACATCATGATCGTGGCCTCAACGGCGGCGTACCAGCCGGTGGCGTACATGGCGACCTACGCCGCAACCAAGGCCTTCGACCGCATGCTCGCCGAAGCGCTGGCGGAAGAGACGGCCCGGTTTGGAATCAGGGTGAGCGCATTGTGCCCGGGTCCGACCGAGTCGGAGTTCGGCAAGGTGGCGGGCGCTCCGGCGGCGGCGGATCGCGGGCGCGGATTTCAGAAGGCCGACGAAGTGGCGCGGCGCGGTCTGGAAGGGCTGGTGGCCGGCAAACACTGGGTACTGCCGAGCTTCGTAAACGCCGCATCGGTCTTCATGCAGCGCTTTGTGCCGCGGCGTACGGTGACCGGCGCAGCGGAAAAGATGTTTCGTCCGGAGAGCGTGAAGGCGGCGCTGAAGAAATAGGCGGCCGACACTCCGGCAAGACATTCCAACAAATTATTGCGGGCGGGGTCTGCGCATAGTAACATCCTCGAGGAGAGGAAGTACCTATGCACGAAGTTACCCGCGTTGATAAGATGGATTACCGGAAGTTGCGGCGAGTCATCGTAGAGCACGAAATCGCACCCGCAATCGTTCTGCAACGCATGGCAAGTGTTCCGGCGGCCGCTGTCGAGCCTCATCTTGTGCCGCAGCCGGAACATCCGCTGCACGCGACGGTCACCCCCATTGGCCGCGTCCGCGCTCGTAAAGATCGCTAGAATCCGTTCCCCCCAAAACCCAAAAGAACGTTGGCAGGTCGAGGCGCTGGATTCAACGAACCCACCAGGTTCCGTTGTCCCAGTCGATGCGGTTGCCGTCCGCGCTGACCACCCCCGTGATGCTGTTTCCCTTCCAGTCGGTAGTCAGGCGCCCCTGCGCGTCAACGCTGCCGCTGGCGCTGGCGCCGTGTCCATTGTCGAGCTGGAGGGCGCTGCCGTGCTCGCGGATAGAGCAGACCTCCGAACGGAGACCGTCCGCATACCAGGTTCCTGCCAGCTTCAGGCGCGAATGCGCGTGGACTTTGGGGATGTTGCAGCGCGTCCAGTAGGTGTCGTTTGACCAGTCGATCCGCTTGCTATCCGGACTGAGCGTTCCGGTGATGAACCCCCAACCGGGCGCAAAGATCGTTCTTTGGTCCTGACCGAGCCCGATTGAGGCATCGACCTCGCTTACTCTCAGTGTGAGAAAGGCCACGTTGTCGGTGATGGTCGCGGGATTTGCAGGATCTCCCTGGCCGCACCAGGTGCCGACGAAAGACCTGCCCTGAGAAATCGGCAGAGCGCCTGAGCGGGGCGGGATGGGAATGACTGCATCCGGCGGCGCGCCGCCCCATTGCCAGAAGTTCACCCATGGAGCTTTCGCGATCCAGGCGAAAAGCTGCGGGTCGGGGAAGCGCTGGACATAAAGGATTGCCCAACCGATCTCAAATCCTGAATAGGTCTCGGAGATATTCCGCGCGATCCCTGTACGGCGAACGATGATGGACCGGTCTTTCATGGCGGCGATGTCGAAGTTGACGAGCCTATGAATGGCGCCGTTGTCCACCGCGTACAGATCGAGCCCATTCGCCGCAGCCATCTCGGCCAGCATGACGAGCGGGCCGAGGGCGTAAAGCTGATAGTGCAGAGCCATTCCCGCGCGGTTCATCTCAGCGGTGAGCGAGCCGTCGGGCTGAATGGCGTCGACACCCATGCGGTAGGTTTCGATGCCCCACAGAAACGCGTTGACGTCGTTGCCGGCGATGCCCTGCGCGGCGACGGCGAGACCGGCCCAGTACATGTGGTTGTTGTAGGCATCGCTGCCGGGCTTGGTGCGTTGCATGTCGAAGTATTCGCGCACGCGTGCGGCGAGCAGTCGAAACCACTTCTGGATATCGGCGTCCTGATCGGGCGTTCCCGTGTGGCTGTTGCGAACCTTCAGGTAGGCGATAGCGGTGCCGCTGAGCATCCAGTTTTGCAGGTAGACGCCGTTAAGCTGAGGCATCTTGCCGTCCCAGGCGTCGGCCTTTGCTGCGGCGTCGAGCAGCGAATAGACGCAGGCGGCGGCGGCCCGGCTGCCCTTGCTCAGCCACGCGTCGGCCGCGCGGGTAGCGTACTGGCCGAGATGAGTAGGGCCTTCAGAGGCGGCGTTGAAAGCGGCGAGCTTCGCGGGATCGATGACGGAGTATTGCTTATCGGTGTAATAGCCCTCGATGTTGATGCTCCGGGCAAAAGCAGGCGGTGCGGGACAGTTGTAGGGCTCGTCAGTCGCCGCGACTTGCACCGCGTCCCACGGAGACCTGAGGGCCTCGGCGGAAGCTGGTATCCAAGCCAGCGCTCCGGTAACTAACAGCCAGCAAAAGGAGACGCTTCGCATAATGCCGCCCATCTTATCGTGCTTGCCTCAAACCCAGCAGCTTGCTCGCAGTAAGCCTCTACTAAAACGTTTGATTTTTGACGATCGTGTCTTCCGGCAATTAGGATGGCGACGCGCTTGTTGGATTAGTTGTGTACAAAATTCTGCCGTTCAAAATTTTCTTGTCGTTCATTGAGGAGGTTCATGAAGTTGCGTAGAGAATTGCTCTGCGTCATAGCGTTAGCCGCGGTTTCGTCCGCGTCGATTCCCGCTCTCATAGCACAAGAGCAGCATCCGCCGAAGGCGCAGCATCCGTGGGATGACAAGTCTCTGTCTCCGGACCAGCGCGCGGACATGGTTATTAAGGAGATGACGCTCGACGAGAAGATCCAGCTGGTGCATGGCACCGGCTGGGGCGCGCTGCGTGAAGGCGATCCGATCCCGCCGCGTTCCAATCTCGGCGCGAGCTATGTGCTGGGGATCGACCGGCTCGGCATTCCCGACATCAACATGGCCGATTCGGCGGTGGGCGTGCGGCTGGCGGCGAGGGAAAGCCGCTACGCAACACTGCTGCCCTCGACGCTGGGCGCGGCATCGAGCTGGGATCCCAGGGGCGCGCAACTGTTCGGTTCGGTGATTGGCCGGGAACTGCGGGCGCAGGGCTACAACATGTCGATTGGCGGCGGCGTGGACATTACGCGCGAGCCGCGCAACGGACGGAACTTCGAGTACGCGGGCGAGGATCCGGTGCTGGCCGGGACGATGACCGGCAATCTGATGAAGGGCCTGCAGGCTCAGCAGGTGATGGGCGACATCAAGCACTACGCCTTCAACGATCAGGAGACGGGCCGCGATATTGTCAACGCCAACATCAACCACAAGGCCGCGCGGGAGAGCGATCTGCTGGCGTTTGAGATTGCGATCGGGATTGCCGAGCCCTCGGGTGTGATGTGCGCGTACAACCGCGTGAACAGCGACTTCTCGTGCGAGAACGACTGGCTGCTGAACCAGGTTCTGAAGAAAGACTTCGGCTTCAAGGGATGGGTGCTCTCCGACTGGGGCGGCACGCACAGCACGGTGAAGGCCGCGCTGGCCGGGCTCGATCAGGAGATGCCGGAAGACATTTACTTTGGGCCGGCGCTGAAAGAGGCGGTGCAGAAGGGGCAAGTACCGCTGTCGCGGATCGAGGACATGGATCACCGCATCCTGCGCAGCATGTTTGCCGCCGGGGTGGTCGACAATCCGCCGATGCCAAGGTCGGTGGTCGATCCCTTCAAGGGGCGGGATGACGCGCAGCACATCGCCGAAGAAAGCATCGTGCTGCTGAAGAACTCGGGCAACCTGCTGCCGCTGAAGTCTCCGTCGTCGATTGCGATCATCGGATCGCATGCCGATGTGGGCGTGCTCTCGGGCGGAGGTTCAGCGCAGGTCGATCCGCCGGGAGGCAATGTGTCCGATCCGCATCCAGGTGGGGCGAACTGGGGCGAGACGGTCTACTTCCCGTCGTCGCCGATGAAGTACATCCAGAAGCATGCGCCGAATGCGAAGGTGGAGTTCAATCCGGGCACGGACAACGCTTCGGCGGCGGCACTGGCGAAAACTTCGGACGTCGCGATTGTCTTCGTGAACCAGCCAATGTACGAGAGCCATGACGCGCGGACGCTCTCGCTTCCTGACAATCAGGATGCTCTGGTGAGCGCGGTGGCTGCGGCGAATCCCCACACGATTGTGGTACTCGAGACGGGCGGACCGGTGACGATGCCGTGGGCCGACCAGGTGGAGGGGATCCTGGCGGCCTGGTATCCGGGGATCGGCGGCGGGCAGGCGATTGCGCATCTGCTCTTCGGCGAGGTGAATCCTTCGGCGAAGCTGCCGGTGACGTTCGCCAAGAGCGATTCGCAGCTGGCATTTCCGGAGGTTCCGGGGATCGATCTGAAGCCGGTGGATGTCCAGGTACCCACGGTAATGCGCGGACAACGGATCATGCACAATGAGAAGCGGCTGCCGCCTTTCGACGTGGACTACAACGTACAGGGCGCGCGCGTGGGCTACAAGTGGTTCGAATCGAAGAATATTCAGCCGCTGTTTCCCTTCGGCTTCGGGCTGTCGTACACCAGCTACGAGTATTCGGGGCTGAAGGTCGACGAGAGCGGACACGAGGTCAGCTTCGATGTGAAGAACACGGGCAACCGCGCGGGGACGGAGATCGCCGAGGTTTACGCGGCGCTTCCGGCGGCTGCGGGCGAATCGTACAAGCGGCTCGTAGCCTTCGATCGAGTGGAGCTCGCTCCGGGCGAGTCGAATACGGTAACGCTGAAGATCGATCCGAAGTATGTCTCGGTCTTCGACGAGCAGAAGGACGGGTGGCAGTTGCTGCCGGGCGATTACAAGGTCCTCGTCGGGCCGTCATCGGTGGAGACGCCGCTGACAGGTGGCTTTTCAATTAAGTAATCGATACTCTTACGATTCAAGCGGCATCCTCGAAGGGGGTGCCGTTTTGTTTGCGGCTCCTTAAGCAAGCACTGCCTTTGGCCTGGGGGCGAACTTCCGCTTGTAGTAGGCGGTGGTGGCGATGATTGCGGGCACGCCGATTGTGACCGGGAGCACCCAAATCCACCACGCTCCGTGGACGAGTGGGCCGATGGTAACGACGCAGAAGGCAGTCCACGCGGCGATGTAGCTGCCAATCATGCCCTGCAGGTGAGCGTACCACCAGAACATCTTCTCCTTGGGCGGATGGGTGAAGTCCCACATGGCCCCGGCTGCAAAGCGCATGCCGATGGCTCCGAAGACAATCGCCGGAATGCGCAGGTGCGAGACGAGTTCGGGACGGAACGCTCCCAAAAGAGCCAGGGTTGCGCTGGCGACGAAGCAGAAAACGGCAGCGGCCCAGTCAAGTCCGTGGACGACGGGCTCGCCCTTCCATGCGGCTTTCTGCCCGAGCACGCGGTAGGCCACGAAGGCAGAATAGAAGCTGAAGATGGCTACCAGCGCGAGAAAGAGGATGGGCCGATAGATGGACATGACCAGCGCAGTCGACGCGACGACTGCCATGCACCAGAAATAGATCTTGCCCCAAAGGCGATGCGCCTTGCCGCCCTTCGCGGTGACCAGGGCCAGGGGAGCGAGCAAGAACACTCCGCTGCCGGCGGTGATGTGGACACCCAGGAAGATTCGCATCCATAAGGGATCGTGCATCTGTCACCTCGTCGCCGGCATTCCTCGCGCATCAGGGGTTTACGCAAGGCTGGATTGATTGGTTCCCGAAGGACAGCTAATGGGTGAGCCGTTTGCCGCGTCCGGATTCATGCAACTTTTTCTACCGGGGGCACACGTTCCCGGCTCTTCAGGTCGTGTATTTCTGCTTCACATCTTTCAGCACGTACTGGTTAGGTGCAGTTGAGGTCCCGTTTGCCTGCCAGATTCCGAAAAAGGCTTCGCTGTTCGACCCAGCAGGCGAACCCTTCCAAGGTTCGTCACAAGCGTCAAAGATGATTGTCTTGATTGCATTCGTAACCGACCAATTTTTCATCGCCTCGTAGTACCACTGGGCCTGCTGCGTGCTCGCCAGGAAATCGTTCGGCTGATCTGGTTGAGAGCCCTGGGTCGGCCAGCCGGTTTCCCCGATCCGGATCTCAGTCGACACCTTTTGACTCGAGAACGCGCTCTTGAGCGCCGCCAGCGTAGCGTTCATGCTGCTTGTAACCGCTTGGGTAAATGAGGCTTGAGTTGGATTCTTCCCGATCTGGCCGGCAATCTTGGGATCGAAATAGGCATACATGTTCGCATAGACGAACCCTTCACATGCGGACAGTAGTTTGAGCAGCGCTTGTCGCATCGCGGCGTACGCTGGTGTCGTGTTATTGACTCCCGCCAGCACATCCCATCTTTGGCGCGTCTTAATGGGCAGAGTGGATGCAGTGAAATTCGGTGAGCGCTTCGACTTTGCGTAGTTGATGAGCTCAATGATGGCTTGAGTCGAGTTCGGCCCCCACAAACACTCGTTGCCGATGACGAGTTCCACTACGTTGCCATAAGTTTTTGCCTGGTTGAGTGCGTAATCGATCTCGGTCTTGGTCCACTCGACATTGATGGAGTCTGCCCCGGAATCCGCTCCCTGCTGGTAACAGCCCGCAGAAACTTTCAGTCCGACATTATTTGCCGCCTGGGTGATGTAGCGGTTGGAATCCTGAATGTTGGGAACGCCCTGCCACACAAACGTGCCCTGTCCGTAGCTGGCAACCAGAGAAAAGTTCTTAGCGACGGGGTCGAGAAGCCGGGTCACCTGCTCCAAGGTATACGTGTTGAAAAGGACGGGCGCCCCGCTGACCCATGGGCCCACATAGGGAGAGAAGGCGACTCCGTGAATACCTGCTGCAGCCATGTTGAATCCTCCAGCAACTGGAGAGTAATTCCCATGAAATCCGTTGGAGATTGCCGGACTCATCATAGCGCGAGTAGACTGCCTGCCGGGCCGATGAGCCCAATATTCGAGGGAGGCTTATGAGGATGAGCAGAGGAGCAATTTCGCGGCGAGATCTTTTCGGCATGGGCGTTGGAGCGGTGGCAACGGCGGGGCTGGCTCCGCTGGCATTGACACAGCCGGCTTACGCGAGCGGAGCGGGCGGCGGGTCGCCGATCGCGGAGGCGGAAGGTTATCTGAGCTCCATTAACAAGGCCTTCGCGTTCCAGGAAATGATGATGGATGCGTACGCGACCGGCGACACGATCCGGCTGACGCAGAGCTACTCCGATGGCGGGCTGCAGTCGACGTCGTTTACATACGACAATGCGGTTTCAATCCACGCCTACCTGCTGCGCGGGACTCCGGATGGCTTGAAGCGCGCGGAAGTCTTGGGCAACGGGTTGATCTATGCGCAGGCGAACAATTTTCCCATCGCTGATGGACGGTTCGGACAGGCCTATTTTGTAAACACGCCGACGTCGGACGGAGCCTATATCACTCCAGCGGCATTTCCCTTCTACTTCTACACCAGCGCAGTTGGAGACCAGGCGTGGGCGGGAATGGCGCTGGCGCAGCTTTATCGGCGGACCGGGCAGGCGAAGTATCTGACGGCGGCACTGAGCGTAGCGAATTGGATCGTGACGAATACCTATAACACGCAGGGGCCGGGCGGATATTCGTTTGGCACGAACATCAACCAGTTCAACCAGTCTGTGCCATCTACGAATGGCAAGTCGACCGAGCACAATATCGACACGTATGCGTTTTTCACCATGCTGGCGGCGCTGACGCACGGCGGCAAGGCGGACAACGGTGCGTCGTGGACTAGCCTGGCGGAGCACGCGCTGGCGTTTGTGATCGCGATGTACAACCCGGCGGGCGGCTACTTCTACACCGGGACGCTGGGCGACCAGATCACGATCAATCCGTATCCGGTTCCCGAGGATTGCCAGACGTGGTCGTACCTGGCACTGCTCGACAACAAATACAAGCAGACGATCGACTGGGCGGTCGCTAATCTGCAGACGACAGATACGGCGTCGGCTCCGAACAGCAGCCTTACGGGAAGCCAGAAAATCACAGGGATGGTCTTCGATTCGGCGAGCCTGGCGCCGACCATTCCCGGTTGCGATCCGAACGCGGTGTGGCTTGAAGGGACTTCGCATACGGTCGCCGCGCTGGTGGCGCGAGCGATTGCCGGGCGCGACAACCTGCCCACGCTCTTCAAAGACCTGACCACGGCGATCGGCTTCCTGAATCAGATTCAGACAGCGCAGAACGAGCTGGGAGCGGGGCAGACCGTGGGTGGTGTGACCATACCGCTGGGTGAGGGACTGGTAGCGTCGACGAGCCTGATGGACACGGGATTCGGCTACACCTACGGTCCGTCAAAACACATCGGTGCGACGGGCTGGTACCTGATCGGTGCGCTGGGCGGGAATCCCTTCCAGCTTGGCTATGCGAGCGCGGACAGGTAGCGCGTGATTGCGGGGAGAGCGTTCGCCTCTCCCCCCTTGACTTGATTCCCCCTAAACTTGATTCTTGGGCCGCTCACTGTTCCGCCTCGCGCTCGTCTAATTTGTCCATTGGGCGAACCATACGCGCTGTCGGTGCGTATCCCAGTCTCTGAAGCTCGACCAATTTAAGCTGGCCCTACCAAGTTTTGGGGAGCTGAGCAGTGGGCAATCTTCTCAACGATCTCAAGCAGTCGCTTCGCATGCTGGTGAAGAATCCCGGTTTTTCCATCGCGGCCATCGCGGCCCTGGCGCTGGGAATCGGGGCGAACACCGCCATCTTCACCGTGGTCAATACGGTGTTGCTCAAGCCGCTCACCTATCCCGATCCGGACCGCATGGTGGAGTTCATGAACACCTATCCCGAGGGCAGCGATCCGGGCGCCTCGGTCACCAAATTTCACAACTGGCAGCAACAGAGCAGCGTCGTTCAGGACGTTGCGGCGTACGACTTCGGCGGTCCGGGCTTCAACCTTACCGGGGCGGTTCCCGAGCAGGTGCACGGGATCCACGTAACCGAGGCGTACTTCCGGCTCTTCGGCGCGCCGGTGATGGTGGGCCGCACCTTCACGCCGCAGGAAGACGCGCCCAACGGCGGCAAGGTCGTCGTGTTGAGCTACGGGCTGTGGCAGCGCAAGTTTGGTGGCAATCCGCAGATCATAGGATCGGCCATCTCGCTCGGCAATGAGCCTTACACGGTCGTCGGCGTGCTCGGAAAGGCCTTCGAGACTGATCCCGTTGCCGATTTGTGGCTGCCCTTTCAGTTCGATCCCAACAGTAATGACCAGGCCCATTACTTTCTCGCCGCCGGGCGGCTCAAGCTGGGAGTGACGCTGGCGCACGCCAATGCTCAGATGAAGCTCGCCGCCAACTAGTTCCGCCAGCGCTATCCGCAGACGAATCCGCAGCAGGGGTTCTCCGTGCAGCCGCTCCGCGACACCATTGTCAGCGATGTACGTTCGTCGCTGCTTGTGCTGGTGGGAGCGGTGAGTTTCGTACTGCTGATCGCATGCGCCAATGTCGCCAACCTGCTGCTGGTGCGCGCGACAGGACGCAAGCGGGAATTCGCAATTCGCGCCGCGATGGGCGCAGGCCGAGGCAGAATCATCCGGCAACTGCTCACCGAGAGCGTGCTGCTCTCGCTGGTTGGCGGGGTGCTCGGCCTGATTCTGGGCTTCGTGGGCGTGCGCGCATTGCTGGCGGTTAGTCCGGGAGGCATTCCGCGCATCGGCGAGAACGGAGCGGCGGTCGGCATCGACTGGCGCGTGCTGGCCTTCACTCTGGGCTTGTCGGTGTTCACAGGAATTCTGTTTGGACTTTTTCCTGCCTTGAGCGCGTCCAGTCCCGACCTGAACAGCACGCTCAAGGAGAGCAGCAACC
Organism: uncultured Acidobacteriaceae bacterium; assembly: GCA_963781245.1. Classification (GTDB taxonomy): domain Bacteria; phylum Acidobacteriota; class Terriglobia; order Terriglobales; family Acidobacteriaceae; genus Silvibacterium. The sequence continues at coordinate 8,522 of CAWAFB010000023.1, read as the reverse complement.
GCTCGGGTACGGGTTTCAGGCAGGGCAAGGCGCGGTCGCTGCTGGTGATCAGCGAAGTGTCGCTTGCACTGGTGCTGTTGATTGGCGCGGCGCTGCTCATCCGGACATTCATCGCTCTGCGCGGCGTGAATCCGGGATTCAACCCGCACAACGTTCTCACCATGGAGATGTCGCTCACCGGCAACCGCTTTACGAAGACCGCGGGCGTGGCGCAGATGGTGCGCGATGGCCGCGAGCGGCTCAGTGCCATTCCGGGAGTGGAGGATTCAGCTTCCACCTGCTGCCTGCCGCTGGAAGGCGGGTTCGGCCTGCCGTTCATTGTGGTGGGGCGGCCGCTGGGCAAGGACATCGCCACTGGAGGAGCGGGCTGGATGAACGCATCACCAGGGTATTTCGACGTATACAAGATTCCCATTCTGCGCGGCCGCGACTTCACCGATCAGGATGTGGCCGGCGCTCCCGGGGTCGTGATCATCAACCAGGCGATGGCGAAGAGATTCTGGCCGAAGGAAGATCCCGTTGGTCAGCAGATCATTATCGGCAAAGGCGTCGGGCCGGAGTTCGAGGAGCCCGCGCGGCAGATCGTCGGCATCGTGGGCGACATTCGCGACGGCGGCCTCAATCGCGATCCTCGTCCGGTGATGATCATTCCGCAGGCGCAGGTGCTCGATGGGATTACCGCGCTCAATGCGCGCATCGGACCGGTGGTGTGGCTGGTGCGCACGCATACCGATCCGCACCAGTTCATCTCCGCAGTGACGGAGCAACTGCGGCAGACGAGCGGAGGGTTTCCGGTGGCTCGGGTTAGAACGATGGATGAAGTAGTGATTCACTCGACGGCGCGGCAGGATTTCAACATGCTGCTCCTGACCATATTCGGCGCGTCGGCGCTGATACTGGCGGCGATCGGCATCTACGGCTTGATGGCTTACTCTGTACAGCAACGCACCCAGGAAATGGGCATCCGCATGGCGCTGGGTGCGGACCGCGGCACGATTCGCAACCTGGTCGTCTGGCACGGCATGACGCTGGCGCTCATCGGCGTGGTCATCGGAGTGGGCGCGGCGTTCGGGCTTATCCGCCTGCTTGCGTCGTTCCTGTTTGGGGTGAAGATCTACGATCCGATGGTATTTGTAACTGTTCCGGTGATATTAAGTGCGGTGGCACTAGCGGCGGTGTGGTTCCCGGCAACGCGAGCATCGAAGCTTGACCCGATGCAGGCGTTGCGGGTCGACTGATTGCGCCTGTGCGACGATGGGAGCATGAGTGAGGAAAAACGCGTAGCAGTAATCACCGGAGGCGCGCAAGGTATTGGCCGCAAGACGGCGGAACTGCTGGCAGAGCGTGGATACAGCCTGGCGCTCATCGATCTGCGCATGCCGGAAGAGACGATTCGCAACGTCGAAAAGCTGGGCGGCGAGGCCATGGGATTCGCCGGGAACATCAGTGACGAGGACATAGTTGAGAACTTTGCTCACGCGGTCTTCGCCCGCTTCGGACGGGCCGATGTGCTGGTGAACAATGCCGGTGTCAGCCTGATCTCACCGGCGGAGAAGACCTCGGCGCAGGATTATCGACGTGTGCTTGAAGTGAATCTAGTGGCACCATTTTTGCTGGCGAAGGCATTCGGCGCAAAGATGCTCGAGGCGGGCCGTGGCTCGATCGTGAATGTAGCGTCGATCGCGGGCCTATTGGGTATCGCCGATCGCGCAGCCTACAATGCATCAAAACATGGGCTGATCGGATTAACGCGAACGCTGGCCGCGGAGTGGGGTGGGCGCGGCGTGCGGGTGAATGCCGTCTGTCCCGGCTGGGTGAAGACGGAGATGGACGCGGCCGACCAGGCGCGCGGCACCTACGTTGACGCGGACATCACCGGGCGCGTCCCTATGGGGCGCTTTGCCTCTCCTGACGACGTTGCCCGCGCGATCACGTTTCTCGCAGATGAACGGGAGAGCGCCTTCGTGAATGGACACACGCTTTCGGTCGACGGCGGCTGGGCAGCGGACGGAAGCTGGGAGTCATTGCGGTTGAGTCATCGATGAAGTCAGCCGCTAGTCGTATACAGACGCTGCCGCCTGGAACTCCTCCCCGACCCAGTCAGTAAACGCATCGGTCGACTGGTACCGCCCTAGGAAGCGCATCACTATCTCCTTGCCTGGCATGGAGCCGCCGGGGTCGAGCACCGTCCGCCTGTACTTCATTGAGGTCGGGTCATCGAGAGGATGGGCGCGAGAGAACTGGCTGTAGAAGTCGAGAGCGATGACCTTGTCATACAGATAGGTGTAGTAGTTCGACGAATACCCGACCAGGTGCGTGAAGCTGGCGTACATGCGGTTTCCATCGATCCACTGGTAGGGCAGGAAACGCGCGTACAGCTGCTGGAAGAGCGAATCAAGATCCAGCGTCGCAGGGTCAGCTGTGTGCGTCATCAGTGAATATGTCGTATAGAAAAGCTGCGTCCGCACCCAGTCCGCGCGCCCGAATGCCCCGGCCTGGTTCATTTTCTGCACGAGCTCGGCGGGAATCGGCTCATCGGTTTCGTAATGGTGGGCGAATATTGCCAACAGATGCGGGTCGCGGAAGAACTCCTCGAGCATCTGCGATGGGACCTCGACGAAATCTCCCTCGGTGGCGATCCCGCTGATCCCAGCCCACCTTTGCTGCCCACCCAGCAGCGCGTGCATCAGGTGGCCAAACTCGTGGAAGTAGGTCACCACGTCCGAATGCTGCAGCAGTCCCGGATCACCGGGCTTGCCGCCGGGGAAATTGCAGATCAACGCGGCCTGCGGAATCTGGCGCCTGCCGGGCTGATCGTCATCCGCCTGCTCCATCACGCCAGGAATCAAGGGATGCGCCGAGAACCACTTGTCCTTGCCCTCGCGAGGGTGCATGTCGAGATAGAACCGTCCGATGAGGCTGGCCCGGTCTTCACGATGGCATCCGCCCTCCTCGTACACGTCATAGGCGACCACGTCTTTATGCCAGGGTTGCGCGTCCTCCGCCTTGCGGAACTCCACCTGGAAGAGCCGCGCCGCCGTTGCCAGCACTCCCTGCTCCACGCGCTCGTAGGGAAAATACGGGCGCACCGACTGGGAGTTGAATTCGAACGCCGAGCGGCGGTACTGCTCCAGCCAGTAGCCGCGGCTGGCAGCGTCGATAATCTCCAGTTCGGGCTGCATGCTCTTTGCGAACTCGAGCACCATGGCATATTCCTTCTCGGCTCCGCCGCGCGAGGCCACGTCGAGCTCGTCGAGAAATGCCTGCATATTTGCCGCGGACTCCATCATCTGGTCCGCCGTCGCCAGGTCGGCCCAGGTAGAGAATCCGAGGATTGTGGCCAGCTCCTTGCGGATGGCCAGCAGATCGAGCAGGATCTGCTTGTTCTGGGGATAGGCCCGCGTGTTGTAGGCCAGGAACATGCGTTGCCGCAGCGCGCCCGACTGCGCAAAGGTCATCGCTGGTTGATAATCCGGAAACTCCGTCGTCAGGATGATCTTGCCGTGCTCGTCGGGCTTGTGGGCCTGCAGGTAATCCTCAGGGAGGCCCTCCAGCTCGGCCACATCGTCCACACTGACGGTGTTGACGTTCTCCTGCACATTGCGACTAAAAGTCAGGGACAGATGCGTGGCTTTATCCTGCAGCTCCTTGATTCGCGCCCTGGTCGCGTCGTCTTTGTCGACGCCTGCCAAACGGTACTGCAGCAGCGTCCGTTCGAGGTAGTGCCGGGTGGCGGGGTCCGCACTCTCAGGATCGATCTCGTTCAGCGCCTGGTAGACCTTCTGGTTCAGGCCCAGGGTTACGCCTGCCTGCGCCACCGACTGAGTCAAGGCCTGCGCGGTGTCACGCACCGCCTTGTCGGGATACACGCTGTCCAGCAGCGCTGTCTGCGAACCGGTCGCCGAGAGCTCTGCAACCGCCTCGTCATATGGCCGAAGGGTATTTTCCAGCGTCCGCGGACCTTTCACCGCAAGCAGCCGGTCTATGGCCTGCTGATGGCGCGAAAGTCGCGCCTGCACCCAGCTCTCCAACGTAGCACTGGAAACGGAACCTGATCCATCCGGATTCCAGGGATGAGGGAAAGCAGCCTCAGGAGAACTGCCCCCTGGCAACGTGCCTGTGTACGTTTCCGCTGCCGGATCGCTCATGGAGATCACCTCTTACGCATATAGCAGGGTAAATCAGGAAGGTTCACTGCGAAGCGAAATGACGCCACGGAAGAGTATTCACGGCCGGGGTGTTGCATCCTGACCGCACACCCGGTAAGATGCCGCAATTGCCGCCATGAAAGCAACGCACAATGATGTGCACGAGGCCCCCCCGGGTCGGGAGCGCCTGATGAACGCACATTCCCCTCATTTCATTCGTTCTCGCATTGGAAAACTTTGCGTCGCGATCATCGGGTCGACTCCAGCGGAAATGATCGAGAAGGCGCTCGAAGCCGTGCGCGAGAACACGTTTATCGAATTCCGGCTGGATTATCTGCCCAACCCGCTTGCGGCCATGCCGAAAATCAAGCAGTTCCTCAACGAACGCAGTGAGGTCACCGCCGTCGCCACCTGCCGCCGGGCAGCGACCGGAGGTAAATTCAAGGGCACAATCGCCGCCGAGCTCGAAATACTCGAGAAAGCCGCATCCTCCGGCTTCCACCTCGTCGACCTGGAACTCCAGACCGCCGAGGCACTTAAGCACGGCCAGCTGGACAAGCTGCGGGCCCGCGGCGCCGCACTGATCATCAGTTACCACGACTTCGCGACCACGAAGGACCTCGACGGCATCTTCGAGCGTATCCGCCCGTACGAGCCCGAATTCATCAAGATCGTCTCCACGGCCAAGACCCTTGCCGACAACGTCACCATGATGCGTTTCCTCGAGCGCACGCGCGACCAGGCGAACGTCATTGGCATCTGCATGGGCGATCAGGGAATCATCAGCCGCATCCTCGGCCTGCGCGCCGGCAGCGTCTTCACCTTCGCCGCCGCGCACGCCGGCGAAGAGACCGGGCCGGGCCAGATCTCCGTCCGGACGCTCGAAGAGACCTACCGCATCGATCAGCTCGACGCCGCGACCAAGGTCTATGGCGTGGCCGGCAACCCGATCAAGCACTCGCTCTCGCCGCTGATGATGAATACCGCGTTCCGTCGCGAGACCGTCAACGCCGTCTTCCTGGCCCTGCAGACGGCCAAACTCAGCGATCTGCTTACACTGGTCCGCGAAGTGCCCATCAGCGGACTGGCTGTGACCATGCCGCTGAAAGAGGAGATCCTCAAGCACCTGGAGAAGACCGATCCGCTTTCCGAGAAGGTCGGCGCCTGCAATACCGTCGTCCGCTCTCAGGACGGAAAGCTTTACGGCTTTAATACCGATGTGGCTGCTATCGTGCGGCCGCTCGAACGGCGCCTGCAGTTGAAGGGCGCGAAGGTTCTGGTGATGGGTGCGGGAGGTGCGGCCCGGGCCGCTGTCTTCGGTCTAAAGGACAAGGGAGCCGAGGTTTTCATTCTCAACCGCACCACCGAAACCGCCCAGAAGCTCGCCCGCCAGGCCAAGGCCAAGACTTTTAAACGCGATCAGCTCGCGAAGAGCAGCTTCGATGTGATCATCAATGCCACGCCCTCCGGCATGCATGGCGTCAAGCCGGCCAGCCTGCTGGAACCGAAGGAGATCAACGCGCGGCTCGTCTTTGACCTGGTCTACAACCCCATCGACACGCCCCTGATCCGCATGGCCCGCGAGAAGAACATTCCTGTCGTCACCGGGGTGGAGATGTTCGTCCACCAGGGGGCGCGGCAGTTCGAAATCTGGACCGGCAAACCTGCTCCCGAGGATGACATGCTGCGGGTGGTCGTTCACTCTCTCCGCCAGCAGGCGGAAGCCGCAAAGCAGGCAGCCCCGGCCAAGGCGGGGGCTGCAAAATAGGCTGAACGGATTTCCTGTTCCGTGCATCCCTATAAACTGGCGCCGCAGGCTCATTCATGAACGACGACGCAAAACCGCTGAAGTCCGGGTCCTCAACTGCTCGCCAGTCGTCTCACGCCAACGTGGACCGGCTGATCGATCTCGCGTCGGATAAAAAGAGGGCGGAGCTTTCGCGTACCGATCCGGACGCGGCTGAACAGCCGAAAGACAAGTCAATGTGGAAGATTCTGCTGCAGCTGCGACCGTTCCTGCCCTACATTGCCCGCATGGTGCCCGTGCTTGATGTCGCTCTCGGCCCCCTGCAACATGCGGGCTTGTCGCACGAGGTGAGGGAGAGCATTGCCCAGTCCACAGCGAAGATTCAATCCATTCAGCGCGACCTGAGCGCGGCTGTCACCTCAGCCGTCGAAGTACAGGCCGTCCAACTGAAGCGCCTGGAAGAAGAAGTAACGCGCCTGCGCGAGACCGCCGAAATCCAGGCCCGGGCACAGGCCCTGCTCGTAGAGGATCTCCGATCACTGGGACGCCTCTTTCGCTTTGCGATGATTGGCGGGGCAATCGGGCTGGTAGCCCTGATCGCGATGAGCGCCATTCTGCTGATGCAGGCTGCTGCCCGCTAAACCGGTTGCCCTTGATCTGGCAGCCGAACCCTTATTTTGTGAGCTGGATAGACAATATCTGACCAGCAATCGTTTCATCGGAAACTTCGGCGTATTCCACAAACGCTTTCATTCCCTCCATCGCCTTGCAAGGATTGAAGTTGTCGCCGGGTTCGAAATTACTGGCAGAATATTCGATTTTGTAGACGTTGTTACTGTACAGCGACGTCTTCCTTCCAGCCACATCGACGTTCAGCGTAATAACCGCAGGGTAGGAGCACTGGACGTCGCGCAGGACGCCGCGCGCCGTGTGATGCGGTCCGGTTGGAGGTTCAGTTGGATGCTTCAGGCCTGCCGGCGCAGGTTGTTCCCCTACGCCTATCATTCCCCCCGCGATGCCACCTCCAATCGCCGTGGTCTGAACGGTTCCTTCCGCACTTGCCTGCCTCCGCGCAGATTCGTATTGCTGGATTCGGTCGCGCTCGCTCTGGAGCATCGCGGTTTCGCGCGGATTCTTCGCCACTTTCGCTGCGGCATCCAGCACCCTCAGCGCATTTTCCGGCTGATCCCCTTCCATAAGAACGTTGGCGATGTTGATTCTGTAACCGATATTGCCAGGATCGAGTATGACAGCCTGTACGTTGAGGATGTGGGCCTCAGCCAGCTTGATATGCCGTGAGGCGTAAAAGCTGGCCAATGCGTCATAGGCGGGCGCAAACTGCGCATTGAGCTTGATCGAAGTTTGCAGGCTCGACTCGATCGAGTCGTCGTGGTCGCGATCGCCTTCGCGTATAGCGACATGACCGCAAAGTAGTAGTGAGCAAGGTAGCTCTGTGAGTCGAGCTGCACTGCCTGGCTGTACCACTTTTTCGCATCCGCAAAGTCGCCCTCACGAAACGTCAGAAAACCCATCGTCTCGTGAGCCAGCGCATTGCTCGGATCGTCCCGAAGCGTTTCGTCGAGCAGCGCCTTCGCATCTGCCGTACGCTGGGTGTTCACCAGAACATCCGCGCGAAGCGCGTTCGCGTCCGCGGCCGGAATCTGCTTCACCTGGAATGAGGATTCATCGACCCCCGGCGTTTTCATGTAGTCACTGTGATTCACATAACAACTCAGCTCAGACTGCAGGCGGTTCAGGTCGCCAAACGCGGTCTGCGCCGCAGCGACGGGGTCCTGATGCTGCCTGACGAGTTTCACGTAGTCGGTAAGTCGTGAGGTGGTCTTGCCGTGGTCGGCAACCATGAGGTAGTGCGTGAGAGCCCACGATTCGGCATAGAATACGGAACCCTTCTGCTCCTCGTGATAGTAGGGGGACGAATGATCGACTTTTAAGAGCACCGGCAGGGGCAGCAGACGATTCTGGCGCAGGTACAGAATGTCGTCGGCGCTCGGCTGCCCCAGTAGTACTTGCTTATCCTGAATGTCGGTGTTCTGGTAAAACTCGGCAAGACCTTCATTGAGCCACAGCGGCATCCACTCCATTGCCTTGCTCATCATCAGGTGGGTGTATTCGTGATACACGGTCGCAAAGGGATGCTCGCCCTGGGCATCCAGCCGTAACAGGATGTAGTTCTTATCGGGAGCGCGCAGGAAGAGGCCGGCCAGATCGAGTTGACCCTTGGCAAGATAATCCGCGGGTTCAAGCGCCTGAAAGTCCTTCTTGTCCCTGAGTGCCAAAACGATGATCGGGGCCCCCAAATCTCCTGTGGCTTCGGGAAGGAGGATATGGAAGACCGCGCGCATCCGTTCGAGCTGGCCCACGACATGGCGGGCCTGCTCTTCATTGGAGTCGGTCAGCAGAGTAAAGTGCGGGCTCCTCAATTCAAGCCATGTGGCATTTGAATCCCGGCCGCAGCGGTGAGAGTGGCAGACAGAAAAAACAGGAATGCAAGGGTTCTCACGACAACATTTCTCAGCATTGGTTTTCCGGTGAGACTAAACGAAAGCCATCGACGCGCGAAAGTGAAATTTCAATTCCGGCCGATTTAACGCCACGCACAAAGTAGT
>CAWAFB010000022.1:0-62374 GCA_963781245.1 uncultured Acidobacteriaceae bacterium | reverse complement strand
CCCGATTTCCGATGCCCGCTTTGCGGTACTGCAGGCGTCGTTTCTGGCCGCGTATGCTCTGCTTTATGCCGGCGGAGGTAAGTTCCTCGATGTGATTGGTACCAGGGCTGGATTCGCGATCAGCATGGCATGGTGGACATCGTCGGGAATCACAGGCTCTTCCAGCCACCTCAGATTGAATGGCTCGAGCAGAGGCAGCATAGATCTGGTTTGCTGCTCAAGAAGCATGGCCATCCACGAGCTCATCCGTTGTAAGACTCATCGCACATACGTGCGTGGAGGCAACTATTCGCTATGCCGCCGAGCCCGATCACCCTTGATTCAACCACTGAACCCAGGTCCTGGAATCGGGACCTGGGGCACCCGGCCACCGCCCGCTAATTTTCAGGCTGCATTCTTCTGAAGCCGCTGCTCGTCAGGTGTCGAATCGGCTGCCGCGAGCTGCCAGGCTCGGTAGGTCTCGTGGGGTTGGCCGAGTCGATACAGAGTGTTCGATGTCTCAACCAGTCCATTCGGGTCATCGACGCTCAGAACTCTGGACGTGTAGATGAAACTCAGGCCCGGGAGACCCTCGTGTCCCATAGCGGTGCCCATCAGGTGAACGCCGGGCTGCAACTCCTCAAAACTTGGCGAAAGTACACTTCGAACGGCCGCCCAATTCTCCAGTGTCACTTCGTTTTTCTGCATAGCTACCCTCTCGAAAATACGAGTATGTCGGCCCGGATTCAGCAATGGGATGCCCGGTCTTATGGGATGGGATGCCATCCGGGATCTCTCTTCGTTATTCAAAGACCAAGAAGGTCGGGATCTATGGCCAGAAGGAGACGCGTCGAGGACGCACCCAGCCGAAGGAGGCGGCGGCGGCCTCTCGCCAACGCTGGCAGCGAGTGCCATAATTCTGTCTGCCGACCCCACGCCCGCGACATCATGACCAAAGGTTGTTTCGCGATGTTTCCTTCACTGCGTCTTCGTCACCGTCATCTGCTGGCACCTCTGATCCTGATCTCAGTGGTCACAAGTGCTCCCGCGGCGCGCAAGCATGCGAGTGAGACGCCGGCGTTCGCTCCGATCCATGCCGAGCTGGTGGCGCTGCTCGACGCGCGCTTTCTGAAGCCGGGTTCGCCGCTTCTGCTCAGGGTCAAAGACGCCTGGCAGAATGGCGATTGCAAACTTCGCGAAGGCTCCATTCTCAAGGGGCACGTGGTGGATGCGAATGTTTCGTCGAAAGAAGACAGGATCTCTAAAGTTGCGCTGGTTTTGGATGAGGCCCAGTGCAACGGTCCGGCGCTCGTTCCGCTGCCGCTGGCAGTGGCTGCGATAATGGCTCGTGATCCGGCGGAGTTCGGAAACACGCAGGAATATGCGCCGCTGAATGCGTTGCCGGTCGCGATCCGCGGCGCGAGCGGGACGGGTTCACTATCTTTGTCTTCTGCCGCAGTGGTCGCGGAAAATTCCGCAACACGGGTTGATTCTCCAAAGCAAGCCTCCCTGGGGGACGTGGTCGGCCTCTCCGGACTGAAGTTGAGTGTGGGAACGGGGCCGGAGCAGAGCACGGTTCTTTCCACTAAGGGACACAATGTCAGCCTTCAGCGCTATACGCAATTTGTTCTTGTTCCGGCAGCGCTAATTGCGCACGAAACGGCCGCAGCACCGGCTGGCCCCGCTCCCACGGCGGTCGCGGCGAGGTTGGCTGAGCGACCAGCTACACCAGCGGCGAGCAGCGCGGAAGCCGCGCGGACTGATACACAGCCGCGGTTGCCTGCGGCGGACCCTGAACCGGATGTGGAGGTGTGCGCCCCGCCGTCATGCCACGTCGCGCTGCCGGACGCGGCGACGACTGCGGAGGTGCATGCGGAGAAGAGCTTTCCGTTGCGCGAGCTTGGATATGCTCCACGCTACGGCATCGAGCTGGACGACTTCAATCACGAAGCTGCTCTGGCTTATCTGGGTGAACATCAGCTTCTGGTTACGTTCAATCCGCACACGCTCATTGACCGGAGAGATGGCAAAGATGTGGCGCGCATGGTGCGTGCCGCCGTGTTGGATACGTCCACGATGCGGGCAATCCGGATAGTGGACTGGCCTATCGCCGACCACAAACAGTATCTCTGGCCGGCGGGAGAGGATCGCGTGCTGGCGCATGTCGGCAACGAGCTGCGGGTGTACGGCCCGGGTCTCAAGATTGAACGGCGCATCGAACTGCAGGGCCCGCTGGCATGGGTTCGGGTCTCACCCTCCCAGAAGATCTTCGCGATCGGTGTGATCCTCGAGCGTCACTCGAAGGAGCTGCATGCGCAGCTGGCGGCGGCGTCGACTTCAGAACCGGAGGAGGACATGGAGATTCGCGTGCTGGATGTCGAGTTTCAGACGACGGCGACGGCGGTCCGCTCTTCGCGATTCATGCCTCCGGTCCTGACGGATGAGGGCGAGGTTGAAGTTGATCTGCAGGATCGGGATAAGGAGCGGTGGCATCTGGTGGAGTACACCTGGAATCACCAGGCGCATTCAATCGCTTATGTTAAGTCGGCGTGCATGCCGCAGATTTCAAGTATCGCGCCGGATCTGCTCTTCGTAGTGACCTGCGGGCGGAATGCGGGTGCGAAGTACCGGGTGCTACGCAGAGACGGCAGCCTGCTGCTCCAGGGCAGTTCGTCTTCGGAAGAGCTGGGGGAGGGTGTCCACGGAACCCGGCGAGGAAAGGCCTTTGTCGTCGGGATCGCTCAGGCGGATTGCGCTGTCCCACCGGGCGGTTACTTTTATCCGTCCAATCTCAGGAAAGAACATCTTGCCGTGTATCGCGCGACGGATGGGAAACGCATCTTCACGACTCACGTCGATTCGCCTGCCCCTACGCGTGAAGCTTACGCACTGGCTCCCGGCGCAGGCGAGCTGGCTGTTTTTTCTGCGGAACAGATTTCTGTTTATCCCGTTCCGCCGCAGTGATTTTAACGGCTCGGGACTGGTGGAAGGGGTTTCGGCTCGTTAAATCCGGTGGGTACCCCTCCCCCCTGAATTCGTACTTCATACATTCGCAAAGACTTAGCGGACAGCGCGGCTGTACCTCATACATAGAATGGGGCTTACGTGTATCTCATAAGTAATAAAGGAGTTATGTCGACTTTGTTCCGTTTTGGACTTGCATTGGATCCAAAATAGGAAAGCCCGGCGCGAATGGCCGGGCGTTTCTTTTCCCTCTATTTCCATTGTAGCTGGTTTGCAGTAATTCCCGGCCCTTAATGGCAGGATCATGGACTAGAGACGGTCGCTTCGCCTAGGGCTACGCTCGGGCCTCCACCCCAGCGCGCCAATACCGGGCGCGCCGGGACCCGGCCTGCGGCAGCAAAGTGCGGTTCTTCGAACCGGCCTCTTATGCCACGGCTAAAGCCGTGCCCTGATACAAACGTCTTCATTCCGAGACTAAGGCACCCGCTTCTGTCGGGCCTCGCGGTGCGGGGAGCGAGGCTGGAGGTATCGCGCGGGTTAAGGGGATTGCTTCCCACCCTTCCGCAAAAAGCGCGGAAGGATGGGGCACCCGAAGTTGGGAGGTGGGAAAGGGTGGGCCACCCGCCCGATCCACCCCGCAGAGATTCGCTCACACGGGTGAAGGCAATAAGGAATACAGAGCACTACGTTGACTACGCATGTCCTGTCGCGAGTTCCGGAAAACCCTGACGCTAGGCGGAGCATCAGCGAAGCAGATCAGGGCCCTTAAGCTCCGTTTTTGCTCTGCATCGGCCCCTGCTGGCGGCGCGTTGTCCAATCCCGCATCAGAGCTAACGCAAGCAGCACCATGTAGCAGTTCCACAAAACCTCTTGCTTGGGCTGCTCTCTGCGTTCTGCCGCGTCGATGCGCTCCTTATCGGCCACGATCTGTCGGCGCGCAAGCCAGAGCAGCCATGCCCCTGACGCTATATATACACCGATCATCGGTCTTCTCCGCGTTAGCGTCAGGCCAGTGCGTGCTTCCAACACCCGTCTGACGCGCTTCACTATCACCCGTTCGGGCTAATCCCGTCAAGGGAAAATTTTCTATAGCTCGACCCTGCGTGACGACTGGGCGAACGCAGAAGGTGTCCAAGACGGTCAAAGAATGATGTCAAAGAATGTCTTTGACAGGCAGGGAAGCGGATCGCGTGGAAACACGTTTATGCGCTGCGCGGATGCACTCCAGCGGACAGCCCCACCGCTTTCGGCAGCGCATCGCTGAAGCTTTCGCGTCGTTTTTGCACTTGAAAATGCTCATAAGACGACAGTCCATCTTTCGGTTGCGTACTTTGTCTATCGGGCTAACGCGGTGGAGAAATGCCTTGACTTGGTCCATATGCGCTGCTCAGAATGTGTGTGCCGAAAGAGGAAGGCTCACGACGAAACCGTCCTGCCATTGGGCGTGATTGTGCCTCTTCTTTAAGCTCCGGCGCTTATTCTCCCCGAACTCGGTTGCTATCTTCCTACGGGCTGTCGGTCCGCCCTGGGGAGCAAAGAATCGTGCGAGTGTCGGCGAGTCTTGGACACCCGTAACGGGCTGTTCCCTTCCTGGTAAAGAGGCGCCCGTATCGCAATGAAACCAGATATCCGATTGCTCATGGAGGGAAACCTTATGAAGAAAGCTCTCGTAGTTCTGCTGTTCATGGCGTTAGGCCTATCGCTGGCGGTGGCCTCGGGAAAACATGAAGACGGGGATGACTCGCAGAAGGGAGGACTTCCGGCGTTGGAGCGTCGTGTTGAGAAGCTGGAGAAGCAGGTGGCGGCTCTGATTTCTCAAGTCACATCGGTGCAGAACGATGTTGCGGCACTCAAAAGTGTGGTCGCCTCATTGCAGAAGGACGTTACCAGCCTCAAGAGTATTGTCGCCTCATTGCAGAAGGACGTTACCACCCTCAAGAGTGTCGTCAACTTACTCGTAAGCTCCGTGTTGGACCTGCAGGGTCAGAATAACTGGGCAGTCATCGACTCCTCCGCGGGTGTAGTTCGCCACAGCGGCCCCACGAACGTCACCGCCACAAAGATGGGAACGGGGATATACGAAGTCACGTTCGGGAAGAAGGACGTTTCCGGCTGTGCTTATACAGCTACGATTGGTGACACGGGCAGCGTCCCACCTACTCCCGGTTTTATCACTGTCTCCAGCGGCCTGAGCAAGGTCCTGACTGACGTACATGTGCAAACCTACGACAAGGCTGGTGCGCTTGCCGATTCTCCGTTCCACCTGTATGTATCCTGTCCGTAGAGCGAAATACGAAGTGTCGATACGGAAAGCCTGGCGGCGCCGAGAAACTCGGCGCCGTTCTATTTCAAGCGTCGTTCATTGAGGTCTAAATCGGCAGGAGCTTCGGACCGGGCGTTTATTCGCGGGGCTTAAGCCCTGCGCTTTTACGGGGCGTCGCGATGCGAGGCTGGAGGTGTTGGGCGGGTCGAGGGGATTGCTTCTCACCCTTCGCGATGCTCAGGATCGGGAACCCGAAGTTTGGTTAATGCGTGGGCCACCTACGAGCGAAAGATGGGGATTGGCGGTCTTTATCTTCTGCCGTCCCTTACTGGACTCGGGGCATATTCCCTTCGTCTCCGGGCACTGCAGTGCCCGGCTGTCGATTGTTACGTCCCTTCGGGACTATCGAGATAGCGCGGTTGTCTCCTACCGAACTTTGATTCGGACGTTTCAACTAGGCTTTGCTCGGGCCTTCGGCAGTGCGGTGCGGTCCTTCGGACCGAATTCTTTATCGCAGGGCTGAAGCTCTGCGCTTCTACCGGGCCTCGCGCTGCGGGGCTGGAGGTGTCGGGCGGGTCGAGTTGATTCCTTCCCACCCTTCCGCACAAGGCGCGGAACGATGGGGCACCCTCCTTTGCGCTAGTTACAGGGTGGGCTACCCGCTTTAGTCCTTGCTAGTCAGGCTTAAACCCAGGTCCCAAAATCGGGACCTGGGGCACCCGGGTTTGTGGTTATTCGGGGATCGGGGTGGCGCGGGTGGTTTGGGAGCAGCGTTCTCGGCGCGTTGCCGTCCATTGAGACTCGATCTCGATCGTGCCTTGGATACCAGTTGCATAGTGGAGAAAGCTAGACCATTGCCAGTCTTCGGGCTTGGAGACGAGGCCTCGTGAGACAGGGTTGCGATGGATGTACTTGAGCTTCTCGATACGTTTCTTCTCCGTGAAGACATTAAAGTCGTAGTAGCGTGGCGACCAGAACGGGCGCTCCTGTCTGCGGAGTGCGACCGAAAGTTTGATTGCCTTGATCGTGCCTGCGAGCTGGATATCCAGGGGTTCGCTGACAAGGAGGTGAACGTGCTCCGGCATGACGACGTAGCCGGCAACGTAGAGATCGTATTTCTGGCGCATCCGTTCAAGCGCGTCTTCGAAGAGAGGTCGTGCCTGTTTCGTTCGAAGGAACGGCTTTCGTTGATAACAACTGAAGGTGATGAAGTGGAGGTTACCTGTCTGTTGATATCTGACCAGACCCTGGGTCATTAGGAAACATTAATTTCTCACATCCTTGAAGCGGAACGTCGGGCACTCAGATATTTGCCTACCTCGGGTTACTCAGGTACTGAATGACGGGATTCCCACGTCCGCGAATCCGGACGTGGGGCACCCCAGGTATTTACGCACCTCGAGTTTCAGATACGGAATCGCAAGCTCTGATTGGTTACTTGGCTTCTTCCACGACGTCGCCTTCGCCGGGGGCGAGGAATAAGTTCGTTTCGAGGCCGTGCTGGCGGGTGTAGAGGTCGAAGTAGCGTCCGCCTAATGCGTAGAGGGATTCGTGGGTGCCACGCTCGACGATATATCCGCCTTCGACAACCAATATTTGATCGGCGCGGCGAATGGTCGAGAGGCGGTGCGCGATCACGAAGGTCGTGCGGCCCTGCATAAGGAAGCTGAGTCCCTGCTGGATCATGGCTTCGGATTCGGAGTCGAGGGATGAGGTCGCTTCGTCGAGGATCAGGATGCGCGGGTTGGCGAGGATGGCGCGCGCGATGGACAGGCGCTGGCGCTGGCCTCCCGAAAGCTTGACGCCGCGCTCGCCGACGATGGTGTCGTATTGCTCGGGGAAGCGCTCGGCGAACTCGTCGACGCGGGCGATGCGGCAGGCGTTGAGGAATTGTTCTTCGGTCGCGTCGGGAAAAGAGAAGAGCACGTTGTCGCGGATGGAGCCGTCGAAGAGGAATGACTCCTGCAGGACGACGCCGAGCTGCGAGCGGTAGTCATCAAGCCGAACAGTCGAGAGGTCGATGCCGTCGACGAGGACGGCTCCCTTGTCGGGCTTGTGGAAGGCGCAGATGAGGCTGATGATGGTTGACTTTCCTGATCCCGATGAGCCGACGAGGGCGGTGACGGTTCCGGGGCGCGCCTCGAAGGAGATGCCGTGGAGGACGGGCTTGTCGGGCTCGTAGGCGAACTCGACGTGGTTGAAGACGACGTCGCCGCGAATGGGATTGTGGACGGGGTCGAGCCGGTGGGTGCGCGAGGGGTCGGTGAATTCGTCGCGCTCGGAGAGGAGCTCCATGGTGCGGTCGAGTCCGGCGACGGCTTCGGTGAGCTGGGTGCCGATGTTCACGATCTGGAAGACGGGCGCGATCATGAAGGCGAGGAGCGCGGTGTACTGGAAGTAGCCGCCGGTAGTCATGCGTCCGGCGAGGACTTCGTGACCGCCAAGGAGCATGACGAGTCCGCCAACGACGCCGAGGACGGTGGTGGCGGCGAAGGAAAGCGTGCTGGTCGCGGTGAGCGACTTCATCACGTTGTCGAGCAGGCGCTGGACGCCGGCGGAGTAGACGGCGGCCTCGCGCTCCTCGGCGTGATAGCCCTTGACGACGCGCACCCCGCCTATCGATTCGCCGAGGCGGCCGGAGACCTCGGAGTTGATTTTGTTGCGCTCGCGGAAGATGGGCCGGATAGTCTTGAAAGCGTTCTGCAGGACGATGACGAAGGCGACGATGACGGCGAAGACGATGAGCGTCATGCGGTGACTGCTGCGCATGAGGAAGACGAAGGCGAGGACGGCGGTGAGGAGTCCGCCGACGAACTCGACCAGGCCGGTGCCGACGAGATTGCGCACGCCTTCAACGTCGGACATGATGCGCGACACGAGAGCGCCGGTGCGATTGGCGTCGAAGAAGGCGACGGAGAGGCGTCCCACGTGCTCCTGCACCTGGCGGCGGAGGTCGGCGATCATGCGCTGCGCGGCTTTGGAGAGAAGCTGGGTGAGCGAGAAGGAGGTGACGGCCTGAACGGCGGTGGAGAAAAAGACGAGTCCCACGAGGAGCAGGAGCTTTTCAGGATGGTGGTGGTTGAGGACGGTGTCGATGAAGTACTTAGTTGAGAGCGGCAGGACGAGGCCGGCGACGCGGTTGATGGCGACGAGGAGGAGTCCGAAGAGCAGGAGCCAGCGGCGGGGGCGCACGAGCCGCCAGACTTCGGGCATGACCTTCTTAAGCTCGGGCTTCTTTTTGGGCAGATCGCCTGCGGCGGCGCGTGTGGCACCGCGCGAAGAGGTGCGCTCAGCTTTCATGGACGTCGACATGGACCCGGGACGCATTGGCTGATCCTTATATTAAGGCTGCGGCGTCAGGCTCGCGCGCGTCGGGCATTGATGAAGGAACGCACGCAGAGGATGACGAAGACGAGGAGCAGGACGGACATTGCGGCCTTTTCTTCGACGGCGATTGGATGCGCGTACTGCACTCCCCGAAGCATCTGAATGTAGTCGTAAATGCTCTTGGCGGTGCCGAGGAAGCCGAGCAGGCCGACGGTAACGGCTATGTGCATGTGCAACATGCGCTTTTTGGCGTCTTCGGTGGAGGCGAGGCCGCCGAGCAGAGCGAGGATGAGTCCGAACGCGCAGGGGATGAGCGCGGTGGGCGAGTGGAGGGGCGAGGAGACGAATCCTACGATGCCGAGAAGGATGAGGACGAGGCCGAACATGATGGTGAGTTTTGCCATGGCTTTTAGGTGAGGATAGCAGGATCAAGGACACAGGGATTAGGGATCAGGGCTCAGGGATCAGGGGCTCAGGGCTCAGGGCTCAGGGCTCAGGGCTCAGGGCTCAGGGCTCAGGGCTCAGGGCTCAGGGCTCAGGGCTCAGCAAGGCTAAACCACGGAGGATGTCGCGGGCTGCGGCTTCGGGGGGCTGCGTGGCATCGACGCGCAGGGCGTCGGCGGGCATCTCGAGGGTGTCGAGCTGGCTTTGCAGCAGCGCGGGATTCATGAAGTGGCCGGGGCGCTGCTGCATGCGAGCGGCGAGTACGGCGACGGGGGCTTCGAGAAGCACGAAGCGGCAGGAGCCGGGGGGCAGGTCTTTGGCGAGAATTTCGCGATAGGACTGCTTGAGCGCGGAGCAGGTGAGGATGCCGCTGATGCCCTCGCGCTGCCATCCGGTGAGGACTTCGTGCAGGCTGTTGAGCCAGGGGATGCGGTTCTCGTCGGTGAGGGGGATGCCGGAGTGCATCTTCCGGCGATTGGCTTCGCTGTGGTAGTCGTCGCCTTCGGCGAATTTCCAGCCGGTCAGCTCGACGAGCGCCTGGGCGATGGTGGACTTTCCGGAGCCGGCGACTCCCATGACGATGAGGATCATGTCTGCGGTGTTTCCTGTTGAGATTGCTAGAGCAATTGTTTCACGTCGGCGAGGAGCTGCTCGGGAGTCCAGTCATTGGTGGGGTACCACTTGTAGACCTTGCCCTCGGGATCGATGACGATAGTGGAGAGGGAGTGGGTGATGGTACGGTCTTTCTCGGGCGTGGCTCCGACGAGGAAGAACTTCAGTACGTCGGGCAGCTCCGTCTGGGGCGGGGCGGCGAAGTCCCAGTGGTTGAATTTCTCCCCGGTGTAATTGCTGGTGTAGGAGCCTCCGTAGCTGCGCAGGACGGCGGGGGTGTCGTAGGCGGGATCGAAGCTGACGCTGAGCAGGTGTGTCTTCGCGTAGAGCTCGGAATCAGAGGTGAGCAATTTGTCGAGGCGGGCGAAGTTGCGGCTCATGCGCGGGCAGTAGTCGGCGAGCGGGCAGCGCGTATAGATGAAGGTGACGAGCAGAATCTTGCCGCGGAATTGCGAGATGTGGATGAGTTTGCCGCTCTGGTTGAGCAGCTTGAAGTCGGGGACGGGGTCGCCGGGGTTAAGCGGCTTGTAGGCGACGGGCGGATTGTAGTCGGCTTTGGCCTGGCCGACGACGACGATGTTGTCGAGTGCGCTCTCGGAGTCCGAGGTGAAGAGGTCGGCGGTGATGGTGTCTCCCGGGTGGAGCTCGCTGATGATGCCGGGATTCCTGAGGGAATAGGGCATGATCATGGCTTCCATGTAGCCGGGGATGGCTTCGGAGTCGAGGGTGACGGCGCCTTTGGCGGCATCGGTGGAGACGACGACTCCGCGGATGTGGTGAGGCCTTTCGCCGTAGGCGGTGTGGGCAGCGGGTGTGGAGTTGCCGTGACAGCCGGTGCTAACGATGATCGCGCCGAGCGCGAGCAATGCGAGAAGGCAGGAGGAAAAGCGCTTCACTCTTCAGTTTACATAAACAGGGATCAGGGCTTGGGGATCAGGGATCCACATAACGGGCAGTGCCTTTCCGCAGTATCCTTCTTAGTATCCTTCCTTAGTTACGGCTTGATGCGGCTTCCCATTGAAATCGAGAGTGCGTTTGAGAACGGCGCAACCGTTCTCACGGCAAACGTGCGTGCGGCGCGGTGGCTGCGGCGCGAGTATGCGCTGCGGCAGCGTGAGGCGGGCAGGCGGGTGTGGGCGACTCCGCCGATTGAGGATTGGGATAGCTGGGTGCTGCGGCTGTGGCAGGCCCAAAGCATGGCGCGGGCTGATGTTCCGCTGCTGCTGACGAGTTTGCAGGAGCGCAGTGTGTGGACACGCATGCAGCGCGAGGATGCGAAGCTCCTGGTATCTCCCGAGGGTATGGCGGCGCTGGCGGAGGAAGCTTACAAGCTGCTCTGCGACTACGAGGCGCACGCGGAGCGCAATCGGCCGTGGGGTCAGACGGATGCAGAGCGCTTCCGGCAATGGGTAGCGCTGTTCGATCGCGAGTGCGCAAAACAGGGGTGGTTGAGCCGAGCGAAGCTCGAATTGCTGGTGACGGAATCGCTGACGACGGGGGCAGCCGGTGATTTGCCGCTGCCGGCGAAGGTTGTGCTGCTGGGTTTCGATCGCATCGCGCCGGCGCGGAGGAAGCTGATCGCGGCGTTGGAAGAGCAGGGCGTGGAGGTAGTGCTGGAGACGGGCGCAACTGTGAGTACCGCGCCGCGGCTGGTGCGAGCAACCGACCGGCGCGATGAGATTACGACGTGCGCGCACTGGATTCGCGGATTGCTGGACGAGAATCCGCTGTTTGAGAAGAGGGCTGAGACGCGAATCGGCGTGATTGTGCCTGGCATGGGCGCGGTTCGCAGCGATGTGGAAAAGATCTTCCGGCGGGTCCTGATGCCGGAGACAGACGATGTGTTCGCCCCGTCGGCGCGGATGCCGTTTGAGTTCTCTTTGGGCCAGCCGCTGGGCGATGTGCCGGTAATTCGCGCGGCGCTGCTGCTGCTGCGGTGGGCGGCGGGGCCGCTGAGCGAGGAAGAGATGTCGTGGCTGCTGCTGTCGGGCTACCTCGAAAACAGGGATCAGGGATCAGGGACCAGGGATCAGGACAACGTCTATCTTGCGCTGGGGAGCTTCGATGCGGCGCTGAGAAATTCGGGGTCGCTGTCGCTGGAGATTTCGCTGCGAAATATGTTGCGGGAGATGCGGCGCTTCCCTGCCCTGGCCGGTGTTCACGCGCAACTGGAAAACCTGCAGAAGATGGCCGCGATAAATCACGTGAAGGACGAAGAGCGCACGCCGGGTCGATGGGTGGACCTGGCGCAGGTTCTGCTGGACGCGGCGGGCTGGCGCGGTGCGCGACGAAGGGACGAGATTGATTTTCAGGCACGGGCGCGCTGGGAGCGGCTGCTGGATGAGGTGGCGCTGCTGGATTTCGACGGGCGGCGCGTGGGGTATCGCGAACTTATCGCGATTCTGGAGACGCAGGCGGGTGAGGCGATCTTTGCGGCGGAGTCGCATGGCGCTCCGGTGCAGGTGATGGGCGCGCTGGAGGCATCAGGGCAGCAATTCGATGCAGTGTGGTTTCTGGGTGCGGATGACCAGGCGTGGCCGGCGCGGGGAAGGCTGCATCCTCTGCTGCCGAACGATGTGCAGCGGCGCTCGGGAATGCCGCATGCGACTGCGGAAGATGACTGGGAACTGGCGAGCGTGGTGACGCGGAGAATTGCTGCAAGTCAGGGATCAGGGAACAGGGATCAGGGAACAGCCCCACGTCCCAAAGTCGGGACGTGGAGCACCCACGGTGCGGTCGTGTTCAGTCATGCGGAGCGGGATAAGGATGGCGAGTTGCGGGCGTCTCCACTGATTGCGCAGATTGCGCCGGGTGCGGAGTGGGTGCGGACGCGCGAGTTGCTGCATGAGCTTGGAGTTGAGACGGAGGTGCATTCCGCCGCGAAGCTGCAGGAAATGGCTGATGCGTCGGGAATGATTGCATGGCCGCGCGAGGAGTGTGCGGGCGGATATTCGGTGATTCGGGACCAGGCGGCGTGTCCGTTTCGGGCGTTTGCGGCGCGGCGGCTGAATGCGGAGGAGCTGAATCGCAATGACTGGGGATTGTCTGCAGCCGAGCGTGGGCTGCTGCTGCACAGGGTGATGGAGTTGCTGTGGTCTCCCGAGAAGGGACGGATGCATACGCTCGGTGACCTCGAGGCGGCGATTGAGAAAGGCGGGCTTGGCGAGGTGATCGACGGGGCAATTGCGGATGTGTTCGCGCAGCTGACGAAGGAGCAGGGCAGCGACACGTGGATGGCAGCGTATCTCAAGAGCGAGCAGCGGAGGCTGCGCGTGCGGCTGGAAGAATGGCTTGCGAATGAGGCGAAGCGGGTGCCCTTCACGGTGGAAGCGACGGAGAAGGTGCTGGATAACGTAAGCGTAGGCGGGCTGAAGCTGCGGTTGCGGGCGGATCGCGTGGATCGGGTGAGCGATGGAAAGAGGCTGCTGCTCGATTACAAGTCAGGAGAAGTGGCGACCAAAGACTGGGAGGGGATGCGGCCGAATGAGCCGCAGCTTCCACTATATGCGGTCTTCGGGAATGTAGAGGACGTTGCCGGCGTTTTGTTCGCGCGGATCAACGTGGAGAAGACGGGGCTGGAAGGCTGCGTGAGCGATGCACGTGGGCAGTTGTTTGCCGATGCAACGTCGAGCTCGAAGCTGGTGAAGAATCCGTATGACGCGGAGATGCGCGATGAGTGGGCGAATGCGCTGGTGAATCTGGCCGAGGATTTTCTGCACGGCGATGCGCAGGTGGATCCCAAGGATGGCAGAAAGACGTGCAGGTTTTGCGCGATGCCGGGGCTGTGCCGCGTGGCAGAGTTGACGGAAGCGGTGATCGACGAAGAGGCGGGCGAAGGCGATGAGTGAGACTGGGATTCGAGTGATTGATGATCTCGACCAGCGGACGCTGGCGCTCGACCTGTCGCGGACATTTATCGTGCGGGCTCCGGCAGGGTCGGGGAAAACCGACTTATTGACGCGGCGGTTTCTGAAACTGCTCGCTGTTGTAGACGAGCCGGAAGAGATTCTGGCGATCACCTTTACGCGGGCGGCAACGGCGGAGATGCGGTCGCGGGTGTTGGAGCATCTGGAAAAAGCGTCGCGTTCTCCCGAGCCGGCGACTGATGAAGACGAGCGGGTAACGCTGGCGCGGGCGGCGCTCGGGAATTCGGAAGAGCGTGGATGGAGGATTCTGGAGCAGCCGCAGCGGCTGAATATCGAGACGATCGATTCGCTGTGTCTGCGGATTGCGCATGGGCAGCCGCTGCTGTCGCGGATGGGCGGAAGGCTGAGTCCGGTAGAGCGAGCCGACCTGATGTATGCGCTGGCGGCACGGCACACGCTGGGACAGCTGGGCGGCGGAGATGCGGCTCTGGATGAGGCGATTGCCCATCTGCTGGCGATGCGGGATAACAATCTGCCGGATTGCGAAAAACTGATTGCGGGCATGCTCGCGCAGCGGGACCAGTGGATCCGGGCGTTTCCGCTGGTAACGGATGTGGAGTGGGACGTGGTGCGATCGCGGCTGGAGGCGCCATTCCGGCGTGAGGTAGGGCGTGCTCTAGAGGACGTGCATCGGCTTCTGGACGCTGAACCGACGCTATCCGGCGAGCTGGTGGAGCTGGCGGACTATGCGGCGGGCACCTGTGCGAAGTTCGGACTGCTGTCGGGGCTGGGCGCGTTGCCGAGTCCGGAGCAGCTGGCGGTGGAGCACTGGGAGTGCATCGCGGAATTTCTATTGACGCAGGGTGGAGAGTGGCGGTCGGGGCTGACGAAGGCAAACGGGTTTCCTACGGGTGGCGCGTTTGAGAGACAGCAGAAGCAGCGGATGCAGTCGCTGCTGGGAAGGCTGCAGGAGATCGCCGGGCTGCGCGAGGCGCTGGAGGGCTTGGGGAAGCTACCGCGCCTGCGGTACGACGAGGACCAGTGGAAGACGCTGCGGCATCTGTTCATGACGCTGCGGCGGGCGGTGGCGGAGCTGCGTGTGATTTTTGCCGAGCAGAACGTTGTCGATTTTGCGGAGCTGGGAATCGCGGCGCGGCAGGTGCTGACGGATGCAGAGGATAATCCGGATCTGCTGCTGGCGCTGAGCGGCGGACTGCGGCATCTGCTGGTGGACGAGTTTCAGGACACCTCGCGCAGCCAGTTTGAGCTTGTCCGGCTGCTGGTGCGGGCGTGGGATGAGGGCGATGGGCGGACGTGCTTCCTGGTGGGCGATCCGATGCAGTCGATCTACATGTTCCGGCAGGCGGAGGTGGAGCTGTTCGGAGAAGTGGAGCGGCGCGGGATTGCGTGGGAGGAAGCGGCGATTGAGTGCGCGCTGGTGCAGCTGTCGACGAATTTTCGTTCGCATGCGGGGCTGACGGATGAGTGGAACCGAATCTTTGCGGCAGTGTTTGGAGCGGATGCGCCAGTTCCCTTCTCGCCGTCGTTTGCATCGGAACCGGCGTTGATTGCGGATGCAGTGCAGGTGCATGCGCAAGTGATTGGGGCGGCGGACCGCAAGGTGACGCTCAAGGAGCGTGAGG
Organism: uncultured Acidobacteriaceae bacterium; assembly: GCA_963781245.1. Classification (GTDB taxonomy): domain Bacteria; phylum Acidobacteriota; class Terriglobia; order Terriglobales; family Acidobacteriaceae; genus Silvibacterium. The sequence continues at coordinate 47,276 of CAWAFB010000022.1, read as the reverse complement.
AAGCGCAGGAACTCGAAGCGAAGAAGGTGCTGGAGATTATCGAGCGGCATATGCCGGAGATTCGGCGAGCGCAGGACGCAGGTGAGGAGTATCGGGTCGCGATCCTGGTGCGGGCGCGGCAGCATCTGGCGAAGATAGCCCGGCTGATGCGGCAACGTGGGATTGCGTTCCGCGCGGTGGAACTGGAGACGCTGGCAGAGCGGCAGGAGCTGATCGATCTGCTGTCGCTGACGCGGGCACTGCTGCATCCCATGGATCGCGTGGCGTGGCTGGCGGTGCTGCGGGCTCCGTGGTGCGGACTGACGCTGCGGGATTTGCATACGCTTACGGGCGCTGACAATCGCGAGCTGAAGCGAAGGCCGATGCTGGAGCTGATCGAGGCACGGCTGGAGTTGCTGGATGTGGAGGCTGCGGAGCGGGTGGCGCGGACGGTGGGGATTCTGAAGCAGGCGCTGGCGACGCGGTTCGAGGGGCTGCATGCGGGGTCGTTCTCGCAGTGGATCGAGCGGACGTGGCGAAGTTTAGGCGGGCCGCTGTGCGTGGACGCGGCGGCGTACGAGAATGCGCAGACATATTTTTCCATGCTGGATGATGTGGCTCCGGATGGCATGGCGTGCATGACGGGCGATTTTGACGCGGAGCTGGAGTGGCTGTTTGCGCAGCCCGACCCAACGGTGAGCGAGCGCGCGGGCGTGCAGCTGATGACGATTCACAAGGCCAAGGGGCTGGGCTTTGACGTGGTGATTGTGCCGGGGATGGATCGGAAGTCGAAGGCGGATGAGCCGTCGCTGATTACTTCGCTGGAGAGAACGACGGAGAACGGCCAGAGCGAAATGCTGGTGGCTCCGATTGGGGCGAGGGGTGGGGAGAAGCATCCGACCTACGGCTGGGTACAGAAACTGCGCGCCGCGCGGCAGGATGAAGAGGTCAAGCGGCTGCTGTATGTGGCGTGCACACGGGCGCGGAGGGAGCTGCATCTCCTGGGAACGGCGACGGTGACGCAATCCGGGCTTAAGGGCGGAGACGCGAAGAGCCTGCTGGAGGTGGGGTGGCCGGCGTTTGAGGAGAAGTTCATCGAGGCGGCAAGGGATCGCGCGGCAACGGATCGCGCGACGGAGAAGATTATTGATTTTCCGCTGGAGATGACGCACCAGGCGAGCCTGTTCGACGTGTTCGATATGGCGGCGAATGCGGACAGCAACCCTCCGTTGAAGGTGAAGCGGCTGGCAGCACTGGAGGAGATCAAGCCGCGCGGGAAGAATGTAACTGTATCGAGCACATTTCCGGCGGAGAGCGAAGCGCCGGAGTTGGTACGGCCGGAAGGCTCGCGGCGGGCGCGGGTGGTTGGGAATGCGGTGCATGCGCTGCTGCAGCAATTGAGCACGGGGCAGTCGAGCGGGTGGTTGGATGCGGCGTCTCTCGAACAAAGGGCGCGGAGCATGCTGCGGGCGGCGGCGTTTTCAGGCAGAGCGCTTGATGAGGCTTTACTGGAAGTGCTGACGGCGGTTGAGAACTGCAGGCGGGATTCCGTCGGCCGGTGGATTCTGGAGGCGCGCGTGGGGGCGCAGTCGGAGACTTCGTGGTCCGGATGGGTTGGCGGGGAGATGGTGACGCTGCGGGCGGATCGCGTGTTTCGCGGCGGGGCTGCTCCAATCGAGCCGGGACTGGAGTGCCTGTGGATTATCGATTACAAGATGAGCGCTCCAGCGGGCGAGGCAGTCGAGGAGTTTCTTGTGAAGCAGCGAGAGTATTATTCGCCGCAGCTTGCGAGGTACACGGAGGCACTGAAAGAGCTTGAAGGTTCGGAGACGCCTATGCGGTTGGGGTTGTATTATCCGCGGATCGGGAAGCTGGATTGGTGGTGAAGGCAGGGCGCAGAGCTCAGGGCACAGGGCACAGGGATTAGTTTTCCCAGGTCCCAGAATCGGGACCTGGGGCACCCACTGTAATGCCGTTCGAAGTAGAAAAGCAAATCCTTCGCCTTCGGTCGCCGCAGCGACCTCCGCTCAGGATGACATCGTTAAAATGTTTTGCTTCCCACCCTTTGCTCGGCCACCCAAAGCGAGCGAATCCCGCGCTCGCAACAGACCCCGGTTCGCCAAGGGATCGCGTACTCGGAGTTGTAGCACCGTTGATAAAAGCTGGTCCTCGACTCCGCTGCGCTTCGCTCGGGATGACTGAATTTTTTTCGGATTCAGGCGGGTTTGGATTCGTCGACGTGCATGTGGTGGCGGACGTCGGCGCCGCGGACCCAGAAGATGACGTCTTCGGCGATGTTGGTGGCGTGGTCGGCGACACGTTCGAGAGAGCGTGAAATCATGAGCGCGGCCAGGGCCTGCGGGGCGAGGTGCGGCTCGGTCTTCATCACGTTGAGGAGCGTGAAGTAGGCGGTCTCGTTGAGCTTGTCGACGGCGTCATCCATGGAGAGGACGGATTCGGCAAGGACGGCATCAGCCTCGATGAAGGACTGGAGTGATTTGCGGACCATGGAGGCGGCGAGTGACGCCATCCTGGGTGTGTCGACGGGGAGATCGGCCACGGGAAAGGCTTCGAGTTCGCGGACACGATCGCTGATGCTGGTGGCGGAGTCTCCGACGCGCTCGAGATCGGCGTTGATCTTGATGACGGCGAGGATGAAACGGAGATCGATGGCCATGGGCTGTTCCATCGCGAGAAGGTCGAGGGCCATCTGATCGATTTCGCGCTCGAAACGATTGATGGCCAGCTCGCCGCGATCGACGAGATCGCAGATGGAGAGATCGCGGGTACGGTAAGCTTCGATGGCGCGCTGAATGGACTGTTCGGCCATCCCGGCCATTACGAGGAGCTTTTCTTTCAGGTCGTCCAAACTACGCTGGAACCGAATTCTCGTCATCCAAATCCCGCCTGTTATTTTAGTCTTCGGTCCTCTTCCCGCGGCAAACCGACACCTGGTTCCGGTGCATCCCGCCGATGAAAGAAAGGTGGCTCATCCGAACCTTCCGGTGATGTAATCTTCGGTCCTCTTATCTCCCGGATTTGTGAATATCTTGTGAGTTGAATCAAACTCGACAAGTTTTCCGTTCAAAAAGAAACCGGTGCGCTCGGCAACGCGCGCGGCCTGCTGCATGTTGTGGGTGACGATGACGATGGTGTATTGAGATTTCAGCTGAAAGATGAGGTCTTCGATCTTGGCGGTGGAGACGGGATCGAGGGCTGATGCGGGCTCGTCCATGAGCAGGACTTCGGGGTCCACGGCGAGGGCACGCGCGATGCAGAGACGCTGCTGCTGGCCTCCGGAGAGACTGGCGCCGGATTTTTTCTTCAGGTCGGACTTTACTTCATCCCAGAGGGCGGCGCTCCTGAGCGAGCGTTCCACGACTTCATCGAGAACGCGGCGGTTGCCGAAGCCGTTCAGGCGAAGGCCCGAAGCGACGTTGTCATAGATGGACATGGTCGGAAACGGGTTGGGCCGCTGAAAGACCATGCCGATGCGGCGGCGGACTTCGACGGGCGTGGCCTCGCTGTAGATGTCGATGTCGCCGATCTGCACCTTGCCGGTGACTTTCGCGATGGGATTGGTCTCGTGCATGCGATTGAGGCAGCGGACAAAAGTAGACTTGCCGCATCCGGACGGACCGATGAGCGCGGTGGCCTCCTGGGCGGGGATGTGCAGGTTGATGTCCAGCAGGGCATGGTTGGTGCCATACCATGCATTGAGATTCTCCACCTTAATTCCGACGCCCACTTAATTCGCCCCTTTCAAGACGCCGCGCGAGGTCACATAGCGCACCAGAGAAACCGATATGACGATGAGGGAGATGAGGACCAGCGCGCCGGCCCAGGCGAGGCGATGCCACTCGTCGTAAGGAGAATTGGCATAGACATAGATCTGCAGCGGGAGGGCGGCGATGGGCTGGCCGATGTTGACGCTCCAGAACTGGTTGCCGAAGGCGGTGAAGAGCAGGGGCGCGGTTTCTCCGGCGACGCGGGCGAAGGCCAGCATGCAGCCGGTGATGACACCGGGCGAGGCGGTGCGCAGGCTGACGGAGAGCACCGAACGCCAATTGGGTACGCCGAGTCCGAGGGCCGCTTCGCGGATGGAGTGAGGCACCATGAGGAGCATCTCCTCGGTGGTGCGGGTGATGGTGGGAATCATCATGATGCCGAGAGCGACGCCGCCGGCGAACGCGGAGAAATGTTTCTGGGGCAGGACGATGAGTGAGTACACGGCAATTCCCATGACGATGGAGGGGACGCCGTTGAGCACGTCGGCGGTAAAGCGGACGATGTTGGCGAGCTTGCCGCCCTGTCCGAACTCGGCGAGAAAGATGCCGGCTGCGATGCCGATGGGAACACCAATGGCGCTGCCGATACCCAGCAGAACGGCGGAGCCGATGATGGCGTTGGCCATTCCGCCGCCGGTTTCACCAACCGGCTTGGGAACATTAGTAAAGAAGGCCAAATTGAGAGAGCTTGCGCCCTTGTAAACGAGGTATCCGAAGATGACGACCAGGGGCGTGATCACCAGGATGGTGCTCAGAACTGCCAGGCCAGAGGCGAGATGATCCGCTGCAGTGCGGCTTAGCCGGTTCCAGGCGCTTGTCTTGTACTGAGTAGCCATGACTCTTCCTATGTCGACCTTGCAGGAGCGCCGCGGGTGACTGCCCAGACGAGCACCCGCGCGAGCGCGTTGACGACGATGGTCACCAGAAAGAGCGCGAGACCGATCTCGATGAGGGCGCTCCGGTAGGTGTCGTCAGAGGCCTCGCTGAACTCGTTGGCGATGACGCTGGCCATGCTGTAGCCAGGAGCGAGCAGGTTCTTGAGGATCTGGGGGCTGTTTCCGATGACCATGGTGACGGCCATGGTTTCACCGAGGGCACGACCTAAGCCGAGGATGATGGATCCTACGATGCCGATGCGCGCGTTGCGAAGAACGCCCATGCGGATCATCTCCCAGCGCGTGGCTCCGAGGGCGAGCACGGCTTCACGCTGGGAATGAGGAACTGCGGACATGACCTCGCGCGTGAGCGAGGAGATGATGGGCAGGATCATGATGGCGAGGATCACTCCGGCGGCAAACATACCGATGCCGAAGTTGGGCTCGGTGAAGAGGCCACTCCATCCGAAGAGCTTGATCAGAATGGGATTGACATGCTCGCGCAGGATAGGCACCAGCACGAAGACGGCCCAGACGCCGTAGACGATGCTGGGAATCGCGGCCAGCAACTCGGTGAGGAAAGCGAGAATGCCGCGCAGCATCTTGGGGCACATCTCGGTAATGAAGATGGCGACGCCCACCGCCAGCGGGACTGCGATGACGAGAGAAATCAGGGAGGAAGCGAGGGTTCCGTAAACGAAAGGCAGCGCGCCGAAGTTGCCGTTGACCGGGTCCCATGCGCTTCCGAAGAAAAACTTGATGCCGAATTTGGCGATGGTGAGCTGGGAGCGAACGACCAGTTCGGTGCAGATGAGGGCGACAATGGCGAAGATGCTGAGAGCGCACAGCACCATCAGCCAACGGAAGCTCTTATCGGCGAGGGCAGAGCTGCCGCGCGACTGCAGAAATTTCCGAACCGTAGAAGGTTCGTCGCCGGGCCGTGGCCCATCTGGCTTCTCAGTTACCGGAGAGGGCGTTTCAAAGGGTCCGGGCACACGAACTTCCTGAAGTTTGAGGTTCACCAGTATCTACCCTAAACGCCAAAAATAAAAGGACGGTTAAACGTATTGAAAAATAAGGCGTAAGGACAGCCAAAATCTGGTTTCAACCGCGTTTCGCCGGGGGAAATGCGTGGGCAGGTTGTGGAAAAAGAATATGGGCCGGAGCTTTATTTCCAACTCAGGCCCATCGATCCGGTGCGAAATCAAAGCCAATGTCTCCAAGATCAGGACCTGGGTATTCGAAACGAGGTTACTTCAGCTGGGCAACCGTGGCGCGGACCTTCTGCGAGACGGCGGGCGGCAGCGGTGCGTAATAGAGGGAGCTGGTCTCGGATTCTCCCTTATCAAGCATCCAGTTGAGAAACTCCTTGATGACCTTGGCCTTGGCGGCGTCCTGCGGCTGGGCGGGAATCAGCAGCCAGGTGAAGCTGGAGATCGGATATGCATTCTTGCCGGGCGCGTTGGTGATGGACACGCGGTAGTCAGAAGGCATGCTCTTGACGTTGGCAGCGGCTTCGGTGACTCCGTCAATGCTGCCCTTGACCCAGTTGCCGGCGGCGTTCTTGACATAGCCGTACTGGATCTTGTTCTGGAGAGCATAGAGGAGCTCGACGTAGCCGAGGGTGCCGGGGAGCTGGCGAACCATGCCGGCGACTCCCTCGCTGCCCTTGGCACCGATTCCGACCGGCCAGGGCACGGCGGTGTTGCGTCCCACGCTGTTCTTCCAGTCAGGGCTGACCTTGGAGAGATAGTCGGTGAAGATGTAGGTGGTGCCGCTGCCATCGGAGCGGTGGACGACGTTGATCCGGGAGTCGGGCAGCTTGACGCCGGGATTGTCACGGGCGATGCGGGGGTCATTCCAGTTGGTGATCTTGCCGAGGTAGATGTCGGCCAGCACGTCAGGTCCAAATTTTAGCTCGGTGTTGACGCCGGGCAGGTTGTATATGGGCACGACAGCGCCGAGCACGGTGGGGATGTGAATGATCTTGACCTTGGATTGCGCGAGTTGCTCGTCGCTCATGGGGCCGTCGCTGGCTCCGAAATCAACGGTGCCCGCGGTTACCTGGCGGATGCCGCCGCCCGAACCGATGGACTGGTAGTTGATTTCAACCCCGGGATGCTGCGAGCTGAATTCGCTGAACCACTTGGAGTAAATGGGATACGGGAAGGTGGCTCCTGCAGCGTTCAACTTTTGCGCCAGCCCTTGGGACGCTGCACACGCGACGAGCGCGACAGCCAAAAACATGCTCTTTCTCACAGACTTTCTCCCTCGTTGTGCCTGGGGGAATTGTCGGCGGGAATTGTTACAGGGGGTTTACGGGACGGTAAAAAGGGCAAGAAATGGAATCCACGACTTCGAAAATAAATTGCCTACTATGAGTAACTTATGGGAGGTAAGGCGCTTTCGACGACAGGGGTGACGGAGGAGACGAGGGGAAGGGTGAAAAGAAAGGTTGCGCCCGATCCGAGCTCGCTTTCCACACGGATGGCGCCTCCGTGGGCGAGGACGATGTGCTTGGCGATAGCAAGGCCGAGGCCGGTGCCTCCGGACTCGCGGGAGCGGGCTTTGTCGACCCGGTAGAAACGCTCGAAGATGCGGTTGAGATGTTCAGAGCCGATGCCGGGCCCGAAATCCTGCACGGAAAACTCAACGCAACCGTCAAGCTCACGCGCGCCGACGAGGACGCGCTTCCCTGCTTTGCCGTACTTCATGGCGTTTTCGATGAGGTTGCCGAAGACCTGGGTGAGGGCGTCTTCGTCGGCGAGGACCCGTGCGTCGGTTGCGCCCGCGGACTCGAGCGTGACGTCGGAGTCCAGGACCATACCGGTGAGGGATTCGATGGCGTCCTGGACGAGGATCGAGGCAGAGACAGGCCGGAGTTTGACCTTGTAGTCGCCGGATTCGACGCTGGCGAGAGCCAAGAGGTCTTCTGTCAGGCGGGTCATGCGGTGGGCGTTCTTGAGGATGGTGGCGAGGAATTCGCGGGCGTGGACGGGGATTTCGAGGGTGTCCTCGAGGAGGGTTTCGACGTAGCCGGAGATGGAGGTGAGCGGGGTGCGCAGCTCGTGCGAGACGTTGGCGATGAAATCGCGGCGGGTCTTCTCGGCGCGCTCGATCTCGGTGACGTCGTGCAGGACGGCGACGGCTCCGCCGTCGGGAGTGGGTGCAGCATTGACTTCGAAAACGCGGTTAGGAGCGACAGAGGTGGCTCTCCCGCTGCGCGGCTCGCGATCGTTGAGGGCCGTCTCGACGCAGGCAAGCACTTCGGGATCGCGAACCGCGTGGACGAGGGCCTGTCCGGGGCGGGTGGCGCCGGGGGCGATGCGCTGCATGACGGAATTCGACCAGCTGATGCGGCTGGCGGCGTTAACGGCGATGACGGCTTCCTGCATGCTGTCGAGCAGGGCGGTGAGCTCGCGCTGCTTGGACTCAAGGGCGCGGAAGCTGGCCTCGAGGCGAGCGGCGGTGGCGTCGAGGGCGTGGGCTACTCCGGAGATCTCGTCGAGCGGGCCTTCTTCGACGCGGGCGGAGAAGTCTCCCGCAGCGATGCGGTTGGCGAAGACGACGATGCGCTCGAGGCGGGCGGCTCCGCGATGGGCGAGGAACGCGGCGAGGATCGTGGCCAGGGCGACAGCGATGAGCGAGACGATGAGGAGGTCGCGCCGCAGGACGTGCATGGTCGCGTGGATGGCGGTCATCGGCGCGGCAAGGCGGACAACGATGTCATCTTCGGCGACGGCCACGTAGAGGGTGTCTCCGCGCTCGCTTTGGCCGAAAGAGTGTGGGCTGGCGATGGCGTTGCCTACCGCGCGCGGAATTCCGACGGCTGCCGCGGGTTCCGGTGCGGAGCTGGCGAGCACGGCTCCGGAGCGGTTGAAGAATGTGATCTGGGCCCCGGCATCGGATTCGCCGCGCTCGGCGAGCTGCTGCAACTGGGTATGGTTGGCGGCCTCAGCCTCGCGGGCGAGCAGGCGCGCCTTGCCGGCGAGCGATTGCGCGAGTTGATCGCGGAGCGAGTCCTCGACAACGCCTCCAAGAGAGAAGTCGAGTATGGCGGTGCCGATGGCGAGCACCAGCACGAACGAGAAGAAGAGCTTGGTGAAGACTCGGCCGGTCATTTTTTTCAGGGCACAGGGCTCAGCGATCAGGGTACAGAAAAACAGGGCGCAGGGATCAGGGAACAGGGATCAGAAAGGCAGCCATTGGAAGACAGGGCTCAGGGCAGAGGGTTCAGGGCTCAGAAAAGCGGGCGATCCGAATCCTGTGCTCCGAGCGCTGTCCCTTGCTCTTATGCCGGGCGCGGGACTTCGAAGCGGTATCCGGCGCCGCGGACGGTCTTGAGGTAGCGCGGGTTCTCGGGATCGGTCTCGATTTTCTCGCGGATGCGGCGGACGTAGACGTCAACGGAGCGCGGCGTGACGAAGCGGGCGTCTCCCCAGACGGCATCGAGGAGATGGTCGCGGCTGAAGACACGGCCGGGATGACGGGCGAGGTAGTCGAGCAGACGGAACTCGGTCGCGGTGGTGGTGGTGAGCTCGCCGCGTACGCGCAACTGCATGGCGCTGGCGTCGATGGAGACGTCCTCGAAGGTGATGGTAGTGGGCGTGGTGGGGCGTTCGAAGCGACGGAGCACAGCCTTGACGCGGGCCAGGAGCTCGCGGGTGGCGAAGGGCTTGGTGATGTAGTCGTCGGCTCCGAGCTCAAGGCCGAGGACGCGCTCGTTTTCTCCGGCTCGCGCGGTGAGGAAGATGATGGGGATGGTGCTTAGCGCGGGGTGGTTGCGGAGACGGCGGCAGACGTCGAGTCCATCACCGCCGGGCACCATGATGTCGAGAAGAAAGAGCGCGGGAGGCTGGCGCTCGGCGTCAGGCACCAGGTTTGCGGGGGTTCCGTAGACGCGAACGCCGAAGCCGGAGGCTTCGAGATGATGCTGGACGAGGCGGGAAATATCTGTGTCGTCTTCAAGCACAAAAACTGTCTGGCTCAACCGTGTTACCTCGATGGTGCTGGTGCCTTTGCCGGAAGGCGAGGCGTGGCACAATTGCCATCAGCGTATCCCAAACGGGCAAAGAGAATGCAAACGTAGTGTGAATTTGTAGGGGGCCGCGATTGAGCGCCTTTGCCCGTCGAATCGAACGGCGCGAAGTCGCCAAGAAGCTGACGTTTCAGGGCACTAGGAAGGATTACTCCCGGATAGGAGTGGACGCGATTACCTCCCGTAAGCACTAATGAGGAGGAGACTAGCAGCCACAGTTTCACGACAACATAAGCGAGGTTTTCAAAAAAGTGAAGACATTGCAATTATTCGCACAGTCTCTTGACAGAGGATTCGCAACCGGCGTAGTCAGAAGAGTTTTTGAAGGAGAAGCCTTCTTTCTCCGGAATGGTTCGATCGCCTAGGTTCTCTTAGATTTCTAAACAAAGCTCGCGAGCAGCAGGGCTCGGAAGTGCGCGTGCCTGACGAGTACTAGGCGCAACTCGAAAAACGGTGCGGTCGTTCCCCCACACCTTTGACGAACCATCTCGGATTCGGCCGGCTTCACAAGGAGGAGCTAGATGGTTCGTAAATCGATGATGTCGTCCGTGTGTGCCGCGATCGCGCTGGTCGTATCTGCGCCCGTGGTGTTTGGACAGCAGAAGAGTGTGCTGCCCAAGCAGAACGCCTTTCTCAAACCTGCCAAAGACTCGGAAACGGGACAATCCGTGGCGCTGGCGACTGCGCTTAGCAAAGGAACGCTCAGTGCCAACAAGAGCAGCGACGGTGCGCATCTGCCGCTTTTCAATTACACAGTTACGTCCAGCCGCGACGGCAACACCTACAGCGGCACGATCGTCGGAAGCAGTCCGTTCTCCCACCCGGGGCGCACAGCGATTCCCAGCCAAATCGTCCCCGTGATCGTGGTTACGAATTCGGTCTTTGCCGGCGTAGATTCGAGTGGAAACGTGCTCACCGCGCCTGGTGTGACAGTGTTCAATCCATCCGTGAAGGACGACAGCTGCTTGACGGCTCCGAACGATGTTCCGCTGACGCTGGTTCAAAACTCCCCTATATTCAATGGGTTCGATTTTAATTATGGCGGCACGGACGTGGGCACCACGCAGACGACCGATGCCTTTCAGAGAGCGAACTTCTTCGACCTTCTAAGTCATGGAAATGGGAACGTCAACTTCGGCAATAACGTGAATTATCACGTAATTCTGAGTCCGGTGAACACGATATCGGCAATCGTCATTAACGTTCCGGCGGCAAACGGCGTGGCCTATCCGAGCGCGGCGTTCGGCGGATGCCCGACCGGTACGGAAGGAATCGTGGACATCAACATCTACGAGCCGGCCCTGTTCAACGCCATTGGAACGGTCTTGGGCGGGCAGGGAGTGAATCCCACAACCTTCCCGATGTTTGTCACGCACAACGTGGTGGAATGCGAAGCGTTTGCAGCGGGAGTGAACTGCGGCACGTTGGCGCCGAACACCGCCTGCTGCATTCTCGGCTTCCATGACTCGAGCGGGCAACAGACCATCGGAACGGCTGATTTTGACACCAGCGACATATTCCTGAGTCCAGTGCCGGACGTTTCCGACATGTCCCACGAAGTAGCGGAGTGGATGAACGATCCGTTCGGCAACAATCCCACCCCGCTGTGGGGCCACGTCGGGCAAGTAGCGGGGTGTCAAGGGAACTTAGAGGTAGGAGATCCGTTGAGCGGCACGCTGGCGCCGCCGATCTTCAATCCGGAGAACGGATTCACCTACCACATGCAGGAGCTGGCATTCTTCTCGTGGTTCTATGGAGCGTCGTCGGTGGGTATCCACGGATGGTTCTCCAACAACGACACGTTTACGCAAGACGCCGGACCGGTTTGCGTGCCCTGAGCGGGAGCACTGGGAAGGCATAGCCGCATCGTTAGTTTGAACAAAATGGCTACGGGTCGTCTCGCTGCCGGCCTGTAGCCATTTTGTAACCGTGGGGCGGGCGGAACTCACCCCCCATCCGAAATATGCTAGCCAACCGGATAAAATCGCGGTGCATGCTCAAATAGCCATCGTATCCGTCGAGACGACTTGGAGGAGCGGGCCGCTCCACTATCCGCAAACCGAACTCCTGCGCTCCGAATTGACCCGTTTTCCCACTCTTTGGCAGGTCGAAACGCCTGATTTCAGATGCTATACTCGCAGGTGTCTTCGCAGCTGGCAGCGGGTTTTGCGGGCGGTTCCTCATCAATCGGCAGAGGGATTTTCGGCATTGCACCCGCGCACGACGTCCCCCGCCAGTGCTTCAGAACGACCGCTCGACTCAATTTGCGATAGACATGAAGAGTGGCCAGAGGCCGCGTGGAATAAAAGCACATGGAAGCTGTAACTGGTCCCTTGATTTTGTGTATCGATGACGAAGCGCTTGGTTTGCAGATTCGCAAGGCCGTACTGGAGCGGGAAGGTTACCGGGTACTGACCGCACTGGACGGGTCGAGCGGGCTGAATCTTTTCGCCGGTGAGCCGGTCGAAGGCGTGATTCTGGACTACTTCATGCCGGGGATGGACGGCGGGCAGGTGGCGGTTGCGATGCGCAGGCAGCGGCCGGAAGTGCCGATTCTGCTGCTCTCGGCATACGTGAATCTTCCGCAGAACGTGGTGACGATGGTGGACTTCACCGTGTTGAAGGGTGAGGGACCGACCGAGCTTCTGTCCAAAGTGCGGCGCATGCTGCAGCCAAGGCAAGGACCAGGGGCCGCACCGTGAACCTGCGTGAGTTCAACCGCATTCTCCGTCAGACCCTGTTTCTGCCTGTGCTGCTGCTGCTGGTGCTGGCCGGATTCATCATCTGGCAGATCAGCCGGTCGAGCGCAGAGCTGCGCTGGATCGATCACAGCGATGACGTGATGGAGCAGACGATACGTCTGGAAAAGCTGGTTCTCGACCAGGAGACCGGCCTGCGCGGATACCAGCTTACCGGCGATAACATGATGCTCGCGCCGTATGGGGCAGCGACGGCTCCGATTGCGAAGCAGTTCACGACCCTGCGCGAACTGGTGGCGGACAATCCGACACAGATGTCCCATCTGGCGAATGTTCGCGACCGCTACCAGATCTGGCTGGGGTTTGCACAGGGCGTTCTGAATAAGGACCCTGCGGTAGTGAATGCTCCGCGGCTGAACCAGCACGGAAAAGAGCTGATGGACAGCCTGCGCGACGCGGTAAATGCGATGCTGCAGACGGAGGGCCACATCCGGAGGGAGCGCGCTAATGCTGCGCTGTCCATTGAACGCCGTGAGCTGGCGGCCGTGCTGGTCTCGTCGCTGCTGGTCGGGCTCCTGCTGGCGATCTTTACGCGCAGCCGGCTGCGCCGTGTTTCGACCACGTACGATGCAGCGCTTGAGGAACTGACAAGCCAGGCGGAGGAGATTTACGAGCGCCGGCAGTGGTTCCAGACAACGCTGGAGTCGATCGGCGATGCGGTGATTGCATGCGACAAGGACAGCAATGTCGAGTTCATGAATGCGATCGCGCAGGAGCTGACAGGCTGGACAGCGTCGGAGGCGCTGGGCCGGCCGCTCAACGAGGTGTTCCACATCATCAATGAAGAGACGCGGCAGGTGGCGGAGAATCCTGTCGACAAGGTGCGGCTGCTGCAGACGGTGGTGGGACTGGCGAATCACACAGCGCTGATTTCGCGGCAGGGCAAGGAATACATCATTGATGACAGCGCCGCTCCGATTCGCGCCGAGGACGGCGAGATGCGCGGTATCGTGCTGGTCTTTCGCGACGTGACCGAGGCGCGACGCAGTGAGGCGGCCCTGATTGCGGCGGAGAAGCTGGCGGTGGCGGGACGGCTTGCGGCTTCGATCGCGCACGAAATTCACAACCCGCTGGATACGGTGGCGAATTCCCACTTTCTGCTGGAAAGAGAGACCGATCCGGTGAAGCGCAAGGAGCACCTGCAGACCGCTCAACAGGAGTTGAGCCGGACGATGCAGATCAGCCGCACGCTTCTGAGTCTTTATCGCGAGCCCAAGGCGCCGATACCGGTCGATCTTAAGGATCTCGCGGAGGGAGTGCTGTTGCTGCTGGACCGGAGCGTGGTGCAACAAGGCATCACGATAGAACGGCAGTTCACGGAGCCGTGCATCGTCGAGGGCTTCCCCGCCGAGCTGCGCCAGGTATTCACAAATGTCTTTCTGAATGCATTGGATGCGGCGGGAAAAGGCGGAAGAATCCGCATCCGGATTGAGCCGGTGGCAGCGGCGGAGCTGCGGTCGGCGGGCGCGATGGTGGAAGTTGCCGACAGCGGGCCGGGTATATCGGAACAAGTAACGGGAAACCTGTTTCAGCCGTTCTTCACGACCAAGGGAGAGAACGGGACGGGGCTTGGACTGTGGGTGAGCAACGGCATCGTGCTCAAGCACGGAGGATCGATCCGCATTGCGAATAACGATGACGGAGATCTGAGAGGCGCATGTGTTCGCGTGTACCTGCCGACGCGAACGATGGCCAATTCTTCGACACGAACGACGGCGCACGTGGACCAGGGAAAAGCGATCAGGAATTAGGAAAGAAGCCAATAGAAAACAGGGATCAGGGCTTAGGGATCAGAAAGGAGCCCGCTTAAGCCTTAGCGAGAGCTCTGCCCACGCGTCGCGCCGGTTGATCACAGCTACATGGACTGAACGGGGATCAGGGTGAGGTCGTCGACCAGGCCGATCTCTTTCTGAACGAAGGGCTCGGCGTAGCGGACACCGGCGAGCAGCCCGTAGTGGCGCGCGACCGAGAAGGTGCGCTCGCGGATCTCTTCCTCGGGAACAAAGAGCCCGCTTCCCTGCTGCTGGTTGGCATATTGCGAACGATAGGCCATGAGCGCGCGGTGACGATCCTCGATGAATGGCGTAATGTCGACGACGAAGCTGGGGCGGACGTCGGCATAGAGGCTGGCGTAGACGATCTTGAAGGGTCTGTGGGGGTGCTCCGCGCACGGCGACAACCGCTGCGCGCCGTTTTCGATCTTGCCTGTTTCCGTCGCGCCAAGATCGAGTTTGGCGAGGCCGCTGAGGAAGCAGGCTTCGTAGCCGAGTGTGGCGGTGTTGTAGTGGTCCGGGTGGCGGCCTGATCCGTAGGGCAGGACGACGACGCGGGGACGCAGGCGGCGCAGGACTGCGACGATCTTGAGGCGGTTCTCCCAGGTGTTCTCGACGCGGCCGTCGGGGATATCGAGGGCATCGCGCCAGGTGACGCCCAGGATCGCAGCGGCTTCGCTGGCTTCGGTGGCGCGCTCCTCGGCGGTTCCGCGGGTGCCGGATTCTCCGCGCGTGAGGTCGAGGATGGCGGTGGTCATGCCCAGCGAGCGCATCCTGAGCAGAGTGCCTCCGCAGGTCTGCTCCACGTCGTCGCGGTGGGCGGCAATGGCGAGAATGTCAACGGGGCCGGGATCAGCCATAAAGATCAGCAATTAAGGGGACAGCCGGTCCTTCGACTTCGTTTGGCGCAGAGCGCCAAACTTCGGTCAGGATGACAGCGTTTTTGTTCAAGCGGACGCTAGTAATCCGTGTTGTCGCCGTCGCTGGTCGCGTCCATGTAGGCGACGTCGATGGCGGTTCCGGGGACGGTGACGTTGGAGTTGTCGCGCTCGGTGCCGTCGGCGGTGTTGTAAATGTGAACCTGGCCGCCTTCGGCGGTGTAGGTCTTATGCAGCCCGGTGACGGGGGCGATGCCGGTGTCGTCTCCCTTATAGGAGTCGATGAGCGCGGAGTTGTTGGAGGTGTTGAACAGGGTGAGGCATCCGTACTGCGTGCCCTGGCCGGCCTGGTTGAGCTTGTAATGCTCGCCGGCCTGGCATTGCGTTGAGCCAACCCAGAGGCTGCTGTCGTCGCCGAAAGCCATCTTGGTGTGGGATCCGTCGCTGATGGCATATGGCCCGGAGATCTGCCCGCTCTGGGGGTCCAGTATGGAAAGCTGCCCGACGAAGAGACCGTCGCCCGTGCCGCTGGTTGCGCAGGTGAGATTCGGACCTGCGAAGCACTGGCCGGCCACGTACATCGTGTTGCCATTAAAGATGGCGTTGGTCGATCCTCCGGGGAGGGCAATGTTGCTCTGAGCGATGAGGTTGATGCCGCTGGCTCCGACCGAATTCTGATTGAGAGCGCTGGTGGTGATGGGGATGACGGTAACGCCGGAGGTCGTGCCACCGCACTCAGGGCCGCAGTTGAGGACGTAGACGGTGGACCCGTCGGGCGAGAAGACCGCTTTGATGGGGTGGTCGAAGGTCGCGGAGGATCCAGTGCTGACCGGGAAGACGCAGTACTGAGGCAGGTTCTGCGGCTCGCAATCCTGTGCGCCGAGGTAATTCGGGTTGTTAGCCGCGGCCGTCTGCTGGACTGAGTCAAGATGCACGACGCTGTAGACGGCGAACTGGCCGGCAGGAGCGGTGCAGGAGACGGGAGGAAGGGCGTTGGGATCCTGTGCGGGATTGTCGCTGGGATTGGCGCCGATGCAGGAATAGGTGCCGGCTACCTGGGTGGAGTTCTGCACGAAAGCGAGGGCGATGGTGCCGCCGGGATTCACGGAAACGCGATAGACGTTGGGCAGATTCAGGAGGTAGGTCTTGTTGGCCTGAAGATCGACGGCAGAGAGAATGTGCGTCTGTTCATTGGCGGCATAGACGTACTTGCGGGGACGGTCGATGAAGACGCTGGACGCGAGGCCGGCGGAAATTCCGATCGCGGTGCCGCCGGCTTCCGTTGCGTAGTTGACGCTTGTAAAGCTGCCGTCGCCAACCGAGTAGACAAAGCCCACCTGCTCTTCCGGCATGTTCTGAATGGTGAGGGGGAGCTTGCCGGAGAAACCGGAGATGGAGAAGGTGGTGTTGGGGTTGTTATAGGGATGGCGGATGTCGTAGTAGGCGTCGACGAAGGGCAGAGCTCCCTGGGTGAGCACGCTGGGGTTCTGCTCGGCGATGAGGACGCGATTTAGAACCTTGCTGGGAGGAAGATTGCGGCCGGCGAAATAGAAATTCTTACCGCATGAGGTGAGCAGGGGCGATACAGCGAGACACAGGATGGAGACACACCAGAAAACCAGTCGACTTCTTTTGTTCAAAACTCAAAACCTCACCGTGCGTGGGAAACCCAAGTATAGCAAAGCGAATAGCATTAGTGGCAATCGCGGAATGAGTGTCATACCATGCTAAACAGGCGCCTTCTCTATGACCGACCGCATACAGGAAATGTTTGCAGGCCGCACCATTCTTTGCGATGGCGCGATGGGTACCACCCTCTACGCGCGCGGCGTCTTCATCAATCGCTGCTTCGATGAACTGAACCTTTCGCAGCCGGATCTGGTGCGCTCGGTGCATGAGGATTATCTGCAGGCGGGCGCTGAGCTGATCGAGACGAATACCTTTGGCGCGAACTCGTACCGGCTGCTGCGATACGGGTTTCAGGACCAGGTTTTCGAGATCAACCAGGCGGGCGCACATCTGGCGCGACAGGCGGTCGAACAGCTCAATGACAAGCAGGCGGGTAAGGCATGGGTGGCAGGATCGATCGGTCCGCTCGGGATCCATCTCGAACCGCTGGGCAAGACGGGCCTGGATGAAGCGCGCCACGCTTTCGCGGAGCAGATCAAGGGGCTGGCGGCGGGTGGCCCGGGAGTGGGCGTGGACCTGCTGGTGATTGAGACGATTGTGGCACTCAATGAAGCCGAGCAGGCGATCAAAGCAGCACAGGAAGTCGCACCGCATCTGCCGATACTGGCGATGATCACGGTGGATGAAGAGGCGAACTGCCTGGACGGATCTTCGCCGGAAGTGGCGGCGACGAGGCTCACGTCGTGGGGCGTGGACGGTATCGGCGTGAACTGCAGCACGGGGCCGGCGACGGTGCTGACGGCGCTGGAGCGGGTGGCAGCGGCGACGAGCCTTCCACTGGTGTCGATGCCGAACGCAGGCATGCCGCGGGCGGTGGACGGGCGGAATATCTACCTGTGTTCGCCGGAGTACATGGCCAGCTTTGCGCGCAAGTTTCTGAAGGCGGGCGCGCAGTTTATCGGCGGCTGCTGCGGAACGACGCCGAACCACGTGCGCGCGATGAAGTCGGCGCTGCGCGCGGTGGAGGCGCAGAAGACGGCCAAGCCGATCACGGCGCGGGAGCCGATTGTGACGGAGACGCCGCCTGTGCCGATTGAGCAGCGATCGAAGATCGGGCGGCTGATTCATGACGGCGCTTTCGTGACGATGGTGGAGATTGTGCCGCCGCGCGGCATCGACGCCGCAAAGGAACTTGAAGGAGCGGCGCTACTGGTGAAGCGCGGCATTCATGCGATCAATGTGCCAGACTCGCCGCGTGCGTCGGCGCGCATGAGCGCACAGAGCCTGTGTATCCAGATTCAGCAGAAGACGGGGATCGAGACCATCCTGCACTACACGTGCAGGGACCGGAATGTGCTGAGCATTCAGAGCGATTTGTTAGGGGCGTCGTCGATCGGGCTCAAAAATATTCTCTGCCTGACGGGCGATCCGCCGAAGCTGGGGAATTATCCGGACGCGACGGCGGTGTTCGACGTGGACGCTATCGGCCTGGTGAACATTGTGAACCGGCTGAATCATGGCCTCGATATCGGCGGCAATCCGATCGGGGCGTCGACGGGATTCACAATTGCGTGCGCGGCGAATCCAGGCGTGCCAGATATCGATAACGAGATTCGCAGATTTGCGTACAAGGTGGAGGCGGGTGCGGAGTATGCGATTACGCAGCCGGTCTTCGACCTGCGGATACTGGAGACGTTCCTGAAGCGGATTGAGGGATTCCGGATTCCGGTGATCGCGGGGATATGGCCGCTGACCAGCCTGCGCAACGCGGAGTTCATGAAGAACGATCTGCGGGTGAGCGTGCCGGACACGATTCTGCTGCGCATGCAGGCGGCGTCGACGCCGGACCTGGCGCGGGCGGAGGGTGTGAAAATCGCGCAGGAGATGCTCGCGGCGGCGCAGTCGATGGTGCAGGGCGTGCAGGTCAGCGCGCCGTTCGGGCGCTATGCACTGGCGGCGGATGTGATTGCGGGCGTGTTGGACCACCCTAAGGAGCAGGCAGCACCTGCGATGTCGATTGAAGGAGCGGCAGTTGGCAACGTTTGAAGAATCGCTGAAGCAGCTGGAGACGATCGTTGCTCAACTGGAACGCGGGGATTTGCCGCTGGAGGATTCGGTGCGGATCTTTGAGGAGGGCGTAAGGCTCTCCGCCGAATGCAAGAAGCAACTGGAAGAAGCCGAAGGCAAGGTTGAGCTGCTGGTGAAGCGGCGCAACGGCTCGATGGAACGTGAGCCGTTTGCGCCACTGAGTCCGCCGAAGTAAAGGCAGCCATTAGCCATTAGAACGGACGCAGGACTGAAACATTCAGGGTTCAGATGGGCTGGAACAGAGTATGGCTTTCCACCCTCACTTGTTTCCGGTCCAGGACCTCCGGGCTACTGGTTCTTGATGACCTTGGCGTCGCCGGGCTTCACTTCTCCACAATCAGCAGCCAGATAATGTGACGTTAGCGTGGTGTCGATTGTCATGGGTTGAGCGTTCTGGCCCATTGTGCCCTTCATGTGCGCCGTGCCGTGGCTGTGTTCGTCGTCGTCGATGAGCATCTCGAAATGGCCGGTGAACACGCTGCCGCGCTCTGAAGCGCAGCTCATATCGAAGCTGATCTTTTGCGCCGTTATCGTGCGATTGGTATAGGTGCACTTGTTTTCGTTGTTATTCATCTTCTCGAAGGCCTTGGCCCATTCATCTTTCGTCATGCAGGACTGCGTGACGGTGGTATGGGGGCCTCCGGGCACGGGCCGCCCCATAGCCTGGAGCCGGGCGGCTACGTCCGGCGGAATGGTGAGACCGCCGATGTTACTGACGATGGTTGATTCCCAGAGTCCCATCTTGACGGGCGGGTTGGCGGGCATGTCCTGAGCTGTTGCCGCGGCGCCTGCGAGGCAACAGAGAACCAGAGCGGACAGCAGGCCGAGGCAGGTTGATTTCATTGTCATAGTGAGTCACCCCCGTGGGTTCGCGTGCCGGATAAGGCACGTGGAGGAACGCACACGTTTTATCACACGGAGACAAAGGGAATCGAGGGGTTTTAGCGGGCGACAGATTGCGCAGCGGTAAGCCGGGCGCGCACAAATGCGGCTAGGGCGTTGGTCATGTAGTCGGGCGGGGCGATGACGAAGCGGGGCTTGCCTTCGAGGAGACGGGCCGCGACACCGGTCCAGCGGGGCTCTAGCCTGAGGCCGGATTCACGCTGAAGGATGGCGTCGGCGCGGTCGAGGTAGAGGCGGGCCGAGTCTTTGAAGTCGGCGGTGGCGTGGTCGAGGACGGTGAGATAGAGGTCGGGGCGCATGAACTGGAGGATGCTGTTCGATTCCAGAATCGCATGACCGCCGGCGTTTTCGGCGGCGGCGATTTCCTTACGGATGCGCGGCATGGCTTCGGCGAGCATGCCCTGGCGGGTCCGGACCCACAGGGATTTTTCGGCTCCGGCGGCGAGGAAGCGGGCGCTGTCGGTTCCGGTGGCGGGGTCGCGCTCGGCACTGATGGCGATGGTGTGGTCGTCGGTCTGGCAGTCGCACGGCGCGCCGTCAGCGGTGCAGAAGCCGTGTCCGTACTGGGTGATCTTGAAGGCAGTCCAGCGAAATTCAGGCAGGCGGGCGATGAGGCCGGCGACGACGGATGTTTTGCCGATGCTGCGCGAGTGTCCTCCGACGACGATGACGGCCATGGCTAGTCTTTCTCGTGCTCGGGCTTCTTGCGCTCGGATTTTTTCGGCGCGGATTTTTTGGGCGCAGGCTTGGCGGATTCGCTTTTGGCGGCCGCTTGCTTCTCGGGCAGGCGGGTGAGGGCGGCGAGCTCTTTGAGGTACTGGCGGAGCGGGCGCGCGGGGCGTCCCCAGAAAACCACGCCGGGGCCGTGGACTTTTTTGTGGGTGAGGACGCCGGAGCCGGAGCCGAGGATAACCTCTGTGCCGATGGTGGCGTGGTCTCCGATGCCGACCTGACCGCCGATGACAGCGTAGTCGCCGATGGTGCATGAGCCGGAGATGCCGGTCTGGGCGGCGATGACGACGTCTCTGCCGACGAGGACGTTGTGCCCGACGTGGACGAGGTTGTCGATTTTTACGCCACGTGAGATCCGGGTCTCGTCGAGCGCTCCGCGGTCGATGGTAGTGTTGGCGCCGATCTCGACGCCGTCTTCGATGACGAGACGTCCCTGCTGCGGGAACTGGATGTATTCGCCGGTGATGTCGTCGCGGACGTAGCCGAAGCCGTCGGAGCCGAGGACGGCTCCGGCGTGGACAACGACGTGGTCGCCGAGCTCGACGCAGGGGTAAACGACAGCGCGGGGATGGATACGGCAATCGCGGCCGATGACGACGCTGCGGCCGATGACTGCTCCGGCGCCAATGGTAGAGCCTTCGCCGATTTTTGCTTCGGGTTCGATGACAGCGTAGGGGCCGACGCTGACGCGGCGGGCGAGCAGGGCTGATCCGTCGATGACCGCGGTGGGATGGACGGAGGCGTGGGCGTCTTCGGTGCGGAGCAGCTGGGCTGCACGGGCGAAGGCGAGGCGGGGATTCTTTACAATCAGCAAAGGCTTAAGGACGTTGGCGTCCTCTCCCATCGCGACTGGGACGATGAGAGCGGCGGCATCGGAGTTGAGTGCTTCGTAGAATGTGGCGGCGTCCTGGGCGAAGACGATGGATTCAGGCTTGGCGGTTTTGGCGCTGGCGACGCCGGAGACTTCATGCTCGGGGGCGTCTCCCTTGAGTTCGGCGTGAAGCAGCTCGGCTAATTGGATGAGTCGCATAAACCAGTTTTCAGAGCACAGAGCGCAGGGCTCAGTCACTTCGATTCCCACGTCTCAAAATCGAGACCCTTCGGCTTCGCTCAGGGCAGGCTGTGGGGCACCCAACTACTCATTCTAGCGGTAGACAGGAGGGTCGCCTTCGGGGCGTGTTTTCCAGCGGCGGTGGACCCAGAGCCATTGGTCCGGGTAGCGGCGAATCCAGTATTCGATGACAGCGGTGAAACGGGCGGTGTTTTCGAGGGCGTCCTGCTCGTCGTTTCCGGTGGAGACGAGGTCGATGGCTTCTCCGAAATGGAGGACGTACTTCTGCTCGGCCTCGTTCCAGAGCATGAATCCGGGAAGGACGGTGGCGCCGGTTCTGAGAGCGACGCGGGCCATGCCGGACGCGGTGCAGGCGAGGCGTCCGAAAAATGGCACGAAAGAGCCCTGCGGCGGGGTCATGTTGGTATCCATCAAGATGCCGACGGTTTCTCCCTGACGCATGGCGGCGATCAGGCCACGGGCGAAGTCGTCCTTGTGCAGGACGCGGTTGCCGTGCAGGCAGCGGATGTCATTCACGAGCTTGTCGACCCGCGCGTTGTCGAGGCGGCGGATTACCATGCTCATGGGATGCCCCATGAGCGAGTGGTAGTAGCTTGAGAGCTCCCATGCGCCTAGATGGCCGGTGAGAATGAGCACGCCTTTGCCGCGGTCGCGGGCGGCGAGATAGTGCTCGAGTCCTTCGTAGCGGATGAAGGAGCGGGTATTGTCGGGCGTGTAGCGCGGCATCTGGCAGAACTCGGCGAGGAGCCAGCCGAGGTTTCGATAGAGGCGGCGGAGAATTTGCTCGCGTTCAGCAGCGGATTTTTCGGGAAAGGCGAGCTCAAGGTTGGTGAGGCCAACTTTTCGCAGGCGGCCGAGGATCGTAAAGGCCACTGCACCGACGGCGAATCCCACAGCTCGCGCCCAGCGGCGGGGGATTGCCCCGAGTAGCTTGACCAGGATCCATACGACGGCAAATTCCAGGCTTTCTCGCATTGAAGACGACAAAGGCTAGTGTAAACGGCGAAGAGCAAAGATCAGCCATTAGAACGGACTGCGGATGGTTGTCGTTGGTGCAACAGATGAAGCAGCACTGCTGCGTTACGATTCGGGGAGCATTTCGATCAGGGGTTCGTCGGCGGTGAGCAAGTAGCATGCGATGAACTTCATCGGCTCGATCTGCGAGGCGTTGTCGAAGCGTGCGATGACGGTTTGTGCGGGTTCGTGGAAGGCTGCGCCGGTGGGAAGGGATTGTGGCTCGCGGCCCTCGATCTCGAGGATAGCTGCGCCCTCGGCGATGTACCCGACGACGGGACACGGATGGCTGTGCCGGCCGGTCTGTTGTCCAGGGGCGAAGGCGATTTCTCTCACATCGACGGTGGATACGCTTCGCGGGCCTACTGCTGCGCGCAGGAGCTCTTTGCGAATGATCGTCTGCTGGCTCATGTCGATTGGATGGGTGGGATTGTGCGGCAGATTCTGGGGTCCCAACTCTATTGCAAGATACGCGGGTCGTAGAAGGCAAGCACGCTTTTTACGATCTGCTCGGGCTTGCCGCGGAAGGAGTCCTGCGATGCGTTGGAGAGAACGATAACGGCGAGCTGGTCATCGGGAAACATCGCGTTGTAGCAGTAGCCTCCGGCCTTTGGAGAATAGCCGTTGTGCCAGACTTCGCGATGCGAGCCGATGAAGGTCGCGATAAATCCCATCGCGTAATGCGTTGGCTCGCCATTCGAGAGGGTGCCGTTGGTCCAGAGGGCGTGCATCGAATCGGCGGTGAGGAGCTTGCCGGAGATGAGTGCCGCGTCCCAGCGGGCGAGGTCGTGGGCGGTAGAGACGACGCTGCCGGCTCCGTAGAAGAGGTCGAGGCTGATGCGGGGTTCAGCGGGACGGAAGTTGCCTGCGCTTCCTTCGTAGGGCGTGGCGGTATTCGCTTGCGCGGCGAAGCCGCTGCCGGAGGATGACTGCCGAGCGGTGTGAAGATATTGCTGGTGAGGAAGTCGGGGTAGGAGATTCCAGAGACACGAGAGACGATAAAGGCGAGCACCGCGTAGTTGGTGTTGCTGTACTCCCATTTTTCGCCGGGGGCGAAGTCGGGTTTGTCGGTCTTCAGGATGGCGATGAGTTTTTCCGGAGGAATGGTGCCGGAGAGTGGCCACTTGTGTTCTGTGGTCAGCGGGTAATTGTGCAGGCCGGAGTCCTGATTGAGAAGCATGCGCAAGGTGATCGTATCGGCGTTCGGCATCTGGGGCAGGTATTTCGCAGGCTTGTCGTCGAGCGAGAGCTTGTTCTGTTGCGCGAGGAGCAGGATAGCCGCCGCCGTGAATTGCTTGCCGATGGAGCCGATGGCGAAGCGCGTGTCGGAAGTAACAGGAGTATTGGAAGCGAGGTCGGCAAAGCCGTATCCTTTGGTGAAGACCACGCTGCCGTGCGACCAGACGAGGAAGGCGAAGCCGGGAGCAGCCTGCTGGTTCGCGACCTGCTCGCCGATCCGGTCGAATGCGTTTTGATCGGGCGTCTTCTGATTATTTTGGGACAGAGCGCCTCCACAGAGGATGCCGAGCATCGCGATCGGCAGCACTTTCTTCGAAATCATGGGCCAAATTTTACGGCCCTCCCCTGTTAACATGCCGGTCCGCACAAAAATTTACGTCCCCGCAACTTTCACATGTAATCCAATGAACAGATAGAATTCGCTCTGAACGGAGAAAGGTTTTCGAGAATGGATCAGCCTAAATCGGATGCACTGGTGTTTTTTGGAGCTACCGGCGACCTGGCCTATAAGCAGATTTTTCCCTCGTTGCAACGGCTGGCCAAGAGAGGCAAGCTGACGGGGCCGGTAATTGGAGTTGCCAAGGCCGGCTGGAATCTCGATCAATTGAAAGCACGTGCCACGGACAGCGTGGAGAAGCATGGCGGCGCGGATCCTGAAGGCCTTAAGGATTTGCTGGGGCGACTTTGCTACATCGACGGCGATTACAACGATGACGCGACCTTCACGCAGCTGCGGAAGGAGCTGGGAGACGCGAAACACCCGATGCACTACCTTGCCATTCCTCCGAGCCTGTTTGCTGAAGTGATCGAGAAGCTGCAGAGCTCGGGTTGCGCGGAGGGAGCGCGCGTGGTGGTCGAAAAGCCTTTTGGTCACGATGCGCCGTCTGCCCACGAGCTCAGCGAGACGATCCACACCGTCTTCGACGAGGAACATCTCTTCCGCATCGACCACTACCTGGGCAAGAACACGGTGCAGAATGTGATCTTCTTCCGATTCGCGAATTCATTTCTCGAACCGGTATGGAACCGGCAGTACATCGAGAGCGTGCAGATTACGATGGCGGAGAAGTTCGGCATCCAGGGCCGCGGTGCTTTCTACGACAGCGTCGGCGCGATACGCGATGTGGTGCAGAACCACCTGATGCAGATCCTGAGCAACATTGCCATGGAACCGCCTCCGCTGCCAACCGTCGAGGCGCTGCGCGACGAGCGGGTGAAAGTACTGAAGAGTGTTCAGACGCTGCGGCCCGAAGATGTTGTCCTTGGGCAGTTCAAGGGATACCGAGATGAGCCGGGCGTGAAAGCGGGCTCGACGATCGAGACGTATGCGGCGCTGCGCCTGCACATCAACTCGTGGCGCTGGCGGGATGTTCCCTTCTACATTCGCACCGGGAAATCACTGCCTTTGACGGCAACCGAAGTGGTGGCAAAATTTCACACTACGCCTCCGGTGTTTTCCGAAGATGTGCCGCCGCAGAACTATATGCGCTTCCGCCTGAGCCCGGATTCGCACATCGCGCTGGGGGTGTCTGTGAAGGATGCCGGCGAGCGGCTGCGCGGATGCGAGACGGAGATGGAAGTAGACGACTGCGGGACAGTAACGCTGCTTCCCTACGAAGAGCTGCTCGAGGACGCGATGGAAGGCAACCAGACGTGGTTTGCACGCGAAGACTACGTCGAGGAGTCGTGGCGGATTATCGACCCGGTACTTGCAAATCGTCCTAAACCGTATGTCTACGAGCCGGGTAGCTGGGGGCCAGCGGAAGGAGAGAAGCTGGTCGAGGAACCGGGCGGCTGGTGGACACCGAGGCCCGATCCTCACGACTGACGCAAACGAAAGCGGCCCGCATAGAGCGGGCCGTTTCTTTCGTGGCGGTGACGCTGCTGGAAAATGGCGCTACTGCTGCGAGTCGCGGAAGTACATAGCGACGGTGCGGACGAAGGGTTTCGACGAGTCGGGCGGCAGGACGTTGCCCTTGAGGATTTGCTCAAAGGTGTGGGGCGCGCCGTAGTAGGTGTTCGTATCGTCGGTGTTCTGGCTGACGACGGTGCCGTCCAGGTCGATTCCCGCGAATAATCCCCGGCTGCGGGAGTAGGTGAGCAGCTCGGACTTCAGGGTCAGATTGGTGGACGCCTGCGTGTTGCGACCGACTGGACCGGCCGCAGCGGCAGCGTCAGCACCGATCTTGAATTTGCTGGAAAGCAGATCCTGCATGCCGCGGTCGTTGACGGCGACGAGAACGAGGTCTGTATCCTGACCGCCGATCTGGAGCCCGAAGGATCCTCCTGCCATGCGAATGAAAGCCGGCGCGCTCCATCCGTGGCCTGTCCGACAGGTGACGACTCCCTGCCCGTAGTCGCCGCCAACGATGAAGGCCGCTTTCTTGAGGCCGGGCACCACAGCAACGCAGGTGGCCTGCTTCATGATGGAATTGGGGATGCCCTGGTCGGGGGTCTTCATGATCTCGTTGATGATGACTCTGGAGCTTTCGAGCCTGTCATCGAGGGTGCCTTTGCCGGTAGCGGCAACGGCAGACGCAGCTATTCCCGCAACGCAGAGCAGGGTGAGGATTTTCTTCATGATTGGTCTTTCTCCTGTGGACACACTTTTAGGGCTATTTATCAACTCTATTTATTCGGGGCCGTTTCCCACCTGTCAAAAAGCCGGGAGGTGTGCAGTATTGTTCCACCCTACACATCAAATAGACTGCGGCACTTCGCCAAATGCTTTTCGAGGGGGTAGTTACTATGGATGCACCGGGCGGCGCAAAGGTTGGGGGAGGGGGAACGGTCGGACAGTCGAAGGAGAAAAAATTGGGGCTGTGGCTCAGTCTCCTGTCCCAGCAGCCCCGTTCCCCAGATCTGCGTTGTTGCTAGTAACAGTTGTACAACTGTCCAAAGTAACCCGCAAGGTAACCTTGGTGCAGTGGCCTAAAGTAAGCAGGTAACCTGGCGAATAAAGGGAGAATATTAGGCTTTATCGTCGTCTTCCGGGGCCAGAGAGCGGCTGGCGGCGTGAATGGAGAGAGCAATACGGTTTTCCACGCCCACTTTTCGCATGAGGCGGGCCACGTACGCCTTGACAGTCCGTTCCTCGATGCCGAGGGTTTCGGCGATCTCCCGATTGGAGCGAGCAGCGACCAGCAGCTTAAGGACGGCGCCCTCGCGCTCGGTGAACTTGAAGTTGTGGCGGAGTACGGGCTTCTCCGAGGCGTGCAGCATGCGATCGACGAACACCGACAAAACACGGCGGGGTGCCCAGATGGAGCCGCTCTCGACCACGTCAATGCACTGTATGACCTGCTCGGGCGTTGCAGTCTCTTCGAGATAGCCCTTGGCGCCGGCGGCGATGGCGCTGATGATGGTCTCCTCGTCGCTCTCCGCGCCCATGACTACGAGCTTTAGTTTTGGCTGCGCCGCCTTGAGGCGGGCGAGCAGTTCGAAGGACTCGACAGGGTTTTGCAGGCCGAGGATCACCATTCCGAAGTCGTTGCTGGCCAGCGCGCCGGGCAGGTCGGTCGCGACCACATCAACGTCAGAGGCGTTATCAAAGACAGTCTCGAATCCGGCCACGCGAAGCGGCTCGAAGTCGATAAGTCCGATGCGCAGCCGCCGCTGGCGATGGGGGTGAGAGTGCATGGGTTTATCGATAAAGATAAGCTTACAGCCTGGACCCAGAAACCGAGCGTTAAAGGTTTAACACGGGCTTTAGACAGCAGGCTACAGCTTTGGCAAAACGATTCCCTGCTGCTTTTGATACTTCCCGCGCCTGTCGGCGTAGCTGATCTCGCATGGCTCGTCGGACTGGAAGAAGAGAATCTGGCAGAGTCCCTCGTTGGCGTAGATGCGCGCCGGAAGGGGCGTCGTATTTGAGATTTCGAGGGTCACGAAGCCTTCCCACTCGGGCTCGAAGGGAGTGACGTTGACGATAATGCCGCAACGGGCATAGGTGGACTTGCCGACGCAGATGGTGAGGACGTCGCGGGGAATCTTGAAGTATTCGATTGAACGCGCCAGGGCAAAGGAATTGGGCGGGACGATGACAGAGTCAGCCTCGACGGAGACGAAGGAGCGCTCATCAAAGTGCTTGGGGTCGATGATGGCGCTGTTTACGTTGGTGAAGATCTTGAATTCGTTGGATACGCGGAGGTCGTAGCCGTAGGAGGATAAGCCGTAGGAAATCACGCCCTCACGGACCTGTTTTTCACTGAAAGGTGCAATCATTCCGCGGGTTAAAGCCTGTTCGCGAATCCAGCGGTCGCTCTTAATCGACAAGAAAACTCCCCTGCCGCGGCCGTCGGGCGCTTCTCCGCAGCTTCCAAGCGAAAATGGGGCGGAAAAGTGCCGTCCGGACCGGCCGGCATTTGTTTAGTTGGTTCAAAACTTGCATCTTACGAGACGCTTCGCGCGTTGACAATGCGCAAAAACCTTTCTAGCATCACACCAGCATTGAAGTAGGCGAAAATCTATCCGCGTCTCGGGGTGAAGGCATTGATTAAACAAGACATCATCCATCACGTAATCGAACGCACCGGTTTGCCGCGTGTGAAAGCCGAGGCCGCAGTCGACACCGTTTTTGAGAGCCTCAAGAAAGCCTTGGCCAACGGAGACCGCATTGAACTTCGCGGCTTTGGCGTCTTCAATGTGCGGCCACGGAAGACAGGGATCGGCCGCAATCCACGGACCGGAGCCGAAGTGAACATTGCTCCGGGGAAGGCTGTGCGCTTCAAGCCGGGCAAGGAATTGCACATTCTGGACAGTGAGAAACCGGCAGCGTCAGCAGAAAAGCCCGTAGAGCAGTCGTAAGGCTCGGCGGGGCATCAGCAAATTCGAGTTGAATGAAAATCGCCGCGCCTTAGAGACGCGGCGATTCTGTTAGTGCAAGCGGGGCTGATTCGGTATCACGCCGGCCGCCTTGTTGGGCGCTAGGTAAGCACGACAATCTTTCCGCCGGCTTTGTTCTCTTCCATGACGCGATGCGCCTCAACGATCTCGTCGAAGTGAAAGACTTTGCCGATCTGGACGCGCAATTTTCCTGCTCCGATCTGCTGGGCCAGTTCGTCGAGCGGCGTGCGCATGAAATCCTCCGATTTGCCGTTATAGCTGGTCAAGTAGATTGCGCTCGGAATCGCCTCCATTGGAGCGAAATCATCGAAGGACCATTTGTTGCCGACGATGCCGGTCATGCAGACGATGCCACCCTGCCTGGCGCAGAGGAGCGAATCTTTCAGAGTCGCGGTGCCTATCAGTTCCAGGACCTTGTCGACACCGCCGGCGCCGACCTCCCTGACCTGTTCGGCGATCGAGCCGGTGTCGATGAAGACCTGGTCTGCGCCGCTCTCCAGCAACAGCTTATTGCGTTCCGGGTTGCGAGTCGTAGACGCAACGAAGGCACCGTGACCCTTCGCGATGGCAGCCGCCGCAAGGCCGACAGAGGTCGTGCCTCCGCGGATGAGGAGACGCTCGCCCTTTTCGAGACGAAGAGACTTGAAGAGCGAGCCCCATGAAGTTTGCAGCATCTCGGGAATGGCGCCGAGCGTTTCCCAGGGGAGCTGGGTCTTGATAGCTTGTATCCCCTTTGCAGGCGCACAGGTGTATTCGGCGTAACCGCCGTCGAACTCCCTTCCCAGGCCACCCATTGCGGTCGCCACGATGGCGCCTTTGGGGAACTCATTCCCCGGCGCCAGCTCTACAAGGCCGACGGCTTCGATGCCGAGGACACGTGGAAATTTGACCCCGGATGAGTGACCCTGGCGCGTGAAGAGTTCGGAGCGATTTAGGCCGAAGGCTTTGACACGGATCAGAACTTCGTCGGGCCTGGGTGTGGGAATGGGGCGGCTCTGAATTTTGAGGACCTCCGGACCACCGGCTTCGTAAATCACCGCGGCTTTCATGTCGGGCATTTTCGGCTCCTTTCTTTCGGTTAGGTGAGGCGCCGAATCTGCGGCAAGACTCAGCGCTGGCGGGCGAGGACGAGGGTGATGTCGTCGGGCTGTTCCTGGCCGCCGATCCAGGTGCGGAGGGATTGCATGACCTGCTCGGAGATGGCATCGAGGGGGAGATGGCGGTGGCGTCGGACGACTTCGACCATGCGCTCTTCACCGAATTCGCCGAATTCGTTTTCGGGTTCAGTCACGCCGTCGCTGTAGGCGATGAGGATGTCGCCCGGGTATAGCTGTTCTGTTCCCTGCTCGTAGCTCATGTTGTCGATGAGGCCGACGACGGTGCCTCCGCAATCGAGACGGGTGATGGTGTCGTCGGCGCGCAATAAGAGGGGCGGCAGATGGCCTCCGGTTGAGTAGACGAGGCGCTGCTGCACGCCTTCGTAGTGGGCAAGGAAGAGCGTGGCGTATTTCTCGGGCTGGGTGCTGCGGTAGAGGTGGCGGTTGAGGAGAGCGAGGATCTTGCCCGGTTCTTCGAAGAGCTCTCCGCACTCGAGCTCCGCTTCGCCGATGCGGGGGTCGAGCGAACTGGCGAGGGCGAGGTTGCCGGCACTGATCAGCTCCATGCCGGCGAAGCGATAGGCGCGCACCGCGGAGTGCAGAGTAGCCATGAGGAGCGCGGCTGAAATCCCCTTACCGCTGATGTCTCCGAGGGCAAGGCCGAGGCCACTGTTTCCGAAGACGAGGAAGTCGTAGTAGTCGCCGCTGACGGTGCGGGCCGGATAGCAGGCTCCGTGGAGCTCGAGCATCGAAAGCGAGACGTTGGACATGGGAAAGAGGTTGGCCTGCACCTCTTGTGCGATTTCGAGCTCGTTCTGGAGGCGTTCCTTTTCGCGCTGCTCCTCGAGGAGGCGTTCCAGGGATGCGGTCATGCTGTTGAAGGATCGGCTGAGCGCCGCAAGCTGATCGTGCCGGGTGACCTGGATGCGGTGGGTGAGATCGCCGTTGTCGATGGCGGTGGTGGCTTCGTAGAGATCGCGGATGGATTTCGTGATGGTGCGGTTGAGGCGCACGGCCATGATGAATGCCGCCAGTTCGAGGATTCCGAAGAGAACGGCGATGGCGATGAGCATGTCCTGCACGACGGCAGCGATCTTGAGCGAGGTGATGAAGAGGCGCTGGTAGAGCAGCGATGGCCGGGAGGTGACGTGGGTGAAGGTGGTGTGCGGCTTGCCGGTGATCCAGTCGGTGGTCTCAAGGGGGGCGTAGAAAGTGATGGCGACGTCGTAGAAGTGCTGCGCGTCGGGCAGAATGCCGCCGCGGACGGAGTGACGCCGAGCCTCGGCTGCGGCCATGCTACGGCCGTTGATTTTCACGCCGGACTCGCTGGGCTTGGCGGAAATCGTGATCTGGTTATTTTTCGCTTGCTGGCTATCGGGTTCCTCTTCGATGTCGACGTCGGGAACGATAGTGACGGTGCCCAGGCCGCGGGCGATCTGGCCTACGTTTTCCTTGCCCAGAGGCAGGCTGGTGATGGTGGTGATGGTGTGTCCGTTGCGGCTGTGGCTGTCGATGGCGCGGAGGTAGAGCTCGCCCTTATCGATCACGACACCGCTGAAGTGGGCTGAAGACCAGGACGGCGGCTGGGTGATGGTGGTGGCGTTGACCATCGGGGGTGCGAGGGTAACGGGCTTTCCATCAGCAAAGGCCGCGACCTCCATGGCAACATGCTCGTGGTCGGGGGAGGTATCGGACGCCTCGGGAAGCTCGACCAAGCTGGTCTTCGGATCAAGTTGAAGAGCGTGGGCCACGTGCAGATCGAAGGCTCGGTTGGTGGACGCGATATGGGCCAGTTCGTCGTCGACTTCAGCGATTGCGGCAAAGATGGCGAACTGTCCGGAGAAGACGTAGAGCAGGATCAGCGCCAGCGAGACGAAGAGGACAACTGGCGTGAGAGCCATCAGGAGATAGGTAACGATGAGCCGGTTGCGAAGCTTCCAGAGGAGGCGGCCAAAGACCCATCGCCAGAGCAGCGGGATGCACAACAGAACGAGAACGAAAAGGGTGAGACTGCTGAGCCCCTGAAAAAATAACCCCGCGTTGCCGGGAGCGATTCGTCCCACGGCCAGGACGACGTAGAAGATGAGGAGCCAGAATGCAAGGCGGTGGATCTTGCTTCGGGGCGGATCACGGCGCAGCCGCCGGAATACCTTGATCTCGAAATTGCGAAAATGTCCCATCTGTTGGTTGAGTTTAGCGGAGATGAAGCGGAACAGCCATTAGCCAATAGCCAACAGCCATTAGCGATCAGGGGCTTAGGGATATCGGATATCGTCCTGGCAAGGGAGAGTCTCGTTGGATCCCCGGGTCGCCCAAAGTGAGTCACCGACGACTGCTAATCAGCAATGGCTATTGACTAACGGCTATTTCCTATTCCCTGCTCTTTCGCTGTTCCTCGAGGTCCGCCTGATGGGCCAGGCGGAGCGTGTAACGTGTGGCAGACATCTGGGCTCCGGCGAGCAGGACCAGGCCGGTGAGAAATGCCCAGATCATGAGGCTCACGGAGACCGAAAACGGCCCATAGGCCGATTCCAGGTCGAGCCAGGGGAGCACGAGGATGTAAATGCGCTTGGCGAGCTCCCAGAGCAGGCCGGTGACGACGGCGGTAGGAAGAACCGCGGCGACGGGGAGCTTGCGGTTGGGGAGGATCCAGTAGATGAGAAAGAAGATTCCAACGCTGAAGATGGCCGCCGACACCTGCAGAACAGCGTGGGCGAGGGCACCAAAGATGAAGTTCTGAGTGTGGCCGAGGAAGAGCCAGGTAAGGAGGCGGTTTTGGGCTGTCGTGAATGCGATGGAGAAGAGCGCGAGCAGGCCAACGGAAAACGCGAGGCCGAGGGAGATGACGGCGTTCATGAGGTAGGAGCGGTTTTTCGTGACTCCCCAGACGCGATTGAGGGCGACTTCGAGGGGCAGGAAGACTCCGCTGGTGGAGATGAGCAGCGTGATGACGGAGATAACCTGCACTTTGCCGCGGGCGTGGGCGAGGAGGCCCATGTTCTTGACGACGAAGTCCTGGTGCGCGGGCAGAAAATAGCGGAGCATGTCGCCGAGGACGCTTTCCATCGCCGGGGAGTGGAAGACCGCGCGCTCGATGGTCCACGTCATCACGATGAAGGGGAAGAGCGACAGGATGGTGTTGGCGGCGACGCTGAAGGCGTAGGTGTGCACCTCGCTCTGCGCAAGGTAGCGCGCGAGGGAGACGAGCTGCGCCCACCATCCGGCGTTAGGCGGCAGGCGCGCTGGTGGCTCGGCGATGGTGTCGGGGGTCGCGGCTGGCTTGATGGTCAGCATGGGCCTGATTCGATGCTACGGCATGTCACAAGGAGGTGCTTAGCCGGTCCAATTTGGCTGCCATAGAACACCACGTGCTGCGATGCGAGGTGCTTTCTTCGGATCTGTTACCGGGGCAAGCCGGTAAGATGGTCATCGTCTCAGGACTTAATGCCTGTCGCTATTGGCTGGAGAGAAAGATGAGAAAGCGTCTCCATGTAATTTTGCGTACCGGCTGCTTGATTGCCGGGCTGATTGTAATGACTGGCCTGATGGCGATCGGCCAGGAACTGCCGGGATCGGGGCACACATCGGGGCACACATTTGGAGTGCAGGGCGATCACTTCGCGCTGGATGGCAAGCCGTTCCAGATCATCTCCGGAGAAATGCACTATGCGCGCGTTCCGCGCGCGTATTGGCGGCAACGGCTAAGAATGGCAAGGGCGATGGGGCTGAACACAATCACGACCTACGTCTTCTGGAACGTGCATGAGCGACAGCCCGGCGTGTACGACTTTTCAGGCCAATACGATGTGGCGGAGTTTATACGCGAAGCGCAGCAGGAAGGGCTCTATGTCATCCTCCGTCCCGGCCCGTATGTGTGTGCGGAGTGGGAGTGGGGTGGGTATCCCGCATGGTTGCTGAAGCAAAAAGATATTGTCGCGCGCAGCAGCGATCCGAAGTTCATGGTGCCAGCGAAGGCGTGGCTCAAGCGGCTCGGTCAGGAGCTTGCGCCGCTGCAGATCGAAAATGGTGGACCGATTATCGCGGTACAGGTCGAGAACGAATACGGATCGTTTGGCAATGACCACGCATATATGGAACAAATTCACCACGCGATCGAGGAGAGCGGTTTTACGGAGGCGATGCTTTATACGGCCGACGGTCCCGAGCAGGTGCCGAACGGTTCTCTGCCTGAACTGCCTGCGGTCATCAACTTTGGTCCTGGCGAAGCCAAGAGCGGATTCGCGAAGCTGCACGAACTGAGGCCACAAGGACCATTCATGACCGGTGAATACTGGGCCGGATGGTTTGATCACTGGGGCGATAAGCATCATGTGACGGATGCCAACAAAGAAGCGGCTGAACTTGAATGGATTCTGCGGCAGGGCTACTCGATCAGCCTGTATATGCTCCACGGGGGCACGAGCTTTGGCTGGATGAACGGAGCCAACTCAAACGGCCACAACTATGAGCCGGACGTGACCAGCTATGACTACAACGCTCCTTTAAGCGAGAGCGGACAGCCCTCGGAGAAATATCTGAAGTTTCGGGAGGCGATTGCGAGGGTCACGGGCAAGACGCCGCCAGCGATACCTCAAGCTCCAGCAGCGCAGGCGGTATCAACGTTCCAGCTCGCGTCAAGCGCATCGTTATGGGACAACTTGCCGAAGCCCGTGCATTCGGAGGAATTGCTTTCAATGGAGGACCTCGATCAGGCTTACGGCTACATTTTGTATCGCACGACAGTCCCGTCTGATGGCAACGGCGAACTGGTGCTGGATGGCCTGCACGATTATGGGCAGGTGTATGTCGATGGCAAACTCGTGGGTACGATCGATCGCCGACTGCAGCAGGATCGGGTTTCGGTGATGGTAAAGAAGGGCGACCGGCTGGATTTGCTGGTGGAGAATACGGGCCGCGTCAATTTCTCAAAGGCGCTGCTCGGGGAGCGCAAAGGCATCCTTGGCAGCGTAACGCTGGCGGGCGACGAGCTGAAGGGTTGGGATATCTACCCGCTTCCGATGACCGATGCGGCCAATTTGCACTGGACGAAAGAGCCATGCAGCGGACCGTGCTTCTATCGCGGCTCATTCGATGCGGACCCTTCTGACGATACGTTTCTCGATACTCGCGCATTCACGAAAGGCTTTGTCTGGGTGAACGGGATTCCTCTGGGCAGGGTTTGGTCGATCGGTCCCCAGCATACGCTGTTTTTGCCGGGTCCCTGGTTGAAGACAAACGACAACGAGGCAATCGTTTTCGACCTGAACGGAACTTCCACGCCCACTCTCATTGGTGACAGCGTTCCGATCCTGGGTGGATCTGCAAACTGACTTGTTCAGAAAGAAAAGCGTGCACCGAGTTCTATGCGGCGCGCGCTTTCGGCAGCGATGGGTTTGGTGACGTTGGGCGAAGAGACCACGGTTCCGACGGCGGTTACGTTGGTGCGGTTGAGCAGGTTGGCGCTGCGCGCGTTGAAGGTGAGGGTGTGCGGATGGTCAGTATTTTTCGGATTGAGTTTGAAGGCGCGGGTGAGGTTCATGTCGAGGTGGATGGGACCGGGCATGGTGCCGAGGATGCGCGGGGCGTCGCCGTTGACTGTGTTCACGGTGAAGACCCCATAGCGCGTGCCGTAGACGCCGGGACCGGGCGCTGAGGCATATGCCGGGCGATCATTGAAATTGCCGTCTCCGTTGTTGTCGGTGCCGGTGGTGAGACCGTAGTGCGAGCCATCGCCAGCGTCGAATTGCGTCGCAAGCTCGAACTTCCAGGGTAGAACGACATTTCCCGTGAATGTGTAGTAGTTGTTTCGCGACCATTCGACACGGCCGGATTCTCCGAGGTCGCTATAGGTTGATTGCGGGCTGTTGAGGCCGGTGCCTACCACGTTCGATTTGAAGTTGAGGTGGCGGTAGTAGAAGGACAGACCAAACCGCCTGAAGCTGTGTTGATCGAGGTTGAAGGATATGACGTTGCCGGCGAGGTGGCCAGAGTTCTGATACTGGAAGATGTTTTCGCCGGGCCCGATGGGACGCGGGGCGAGCAGAGCGGCGGTAGGGTCGGGTGGGACGCCGATGCTGTCGGGGACGAGAGGCGCATTGATGTTCTTGATGCGGAGGCTGTTCCAGTCTTCTCCCCAGAAGAGGTTGCCGCGCGCGTGCCAGTGATGGGGGAAAGTCGTGTTCGAGATTGAAATAGCCGACAAAGGTCGATTGCGGGGCGAGGGAGGGCGGAAACTGCTTTACGGTGCTCACCTGAATTGATCCGGGGATGGGCGTCAGCGGGTCGGTATAGCCCGGCGAGTAGACGGTGGCCTGCTGCTGGCGGACACCGTTGAGGCGGTGGACTTCGGTGACGTAGCGGAGACTGTCGGGCGCGTTGCTGAAGATGCCGAGGCGCAGGTGGGCGACCCAGGTTTCCTTCCTGTCGAGTGCCCAGGCGAAGCCGAGGCGCGGGGCGAAGCCGGAGAAGTTGGCGGGGTTGGTCATGAAGGTGTAGCGCAGGCCAGCATCAATGGAGAAGTGCGGCGTTAGCTTGATAGTGTCCTGCAGGAAGAAGGCCATTCGCCATTGGATGAGAGGGACGAGGGGATTCCCGCTGGTGAGTTGGTAGGTGGTGGGGTTGCCGCCAGGCAGGTCTAACATGGCGCGGCGGTATTGTTCGATTCCGCTGATGGTTGTGGTTCCGCCGGTGGGCTGGTCGTTGGCATCGAGGACGGGCGCGCTGCCGCCTCCGAAAACGTAGGCTCCGTTGAAGGTGTCCGGATCGAAGCTGTGCAGGAAGAATGCGAGGGACTGCGCGCCGAACTTAAAGGTGTGCTTGCCGTGGGTGAGCATGGCGTCGTGGTCGATTTCGAGATCGCGCTCGCGGTTGTTGAGGTTCTGGCTGGTGGCGCCGCCTCCTACGAAATAACCGGCGACCTGAAGCGCGGGCGCGGCCGAGAGCGGCGTTTGCGCGGTGCGCTTCCATGTGTAGCCGATGCGGGTTTCGTGCAGCAGATTGGCGCTGGCGGTGAAGGAGTTGGAGAGGCGCAGATCGTACTCGCTGATGAGGCTATCGTAGCCGGCTTCGGGAAGGACGAGGCCGCCGACTCCCTGGTTGCCAAGATTGTTGGCGTTGGATGCGAAGGAGAGCGTGGCGAGATCTTTGGGCGTCAGCTGCCAGTCGCCGCGGGCGGAGGCGATCCAGAGGCGTTGAGGCGCCGGGACTGTTTGCAGAAACGGCATCTGGTTGCCGTCTGCGTCGAGTGTGACTGCGTTTACGACGTTGAACTCGTTGATGTCGCGTTTTTCGAGGGCGAGAGCGAAGCTGCTCTTCTGGTGCACGATGGGGCCGGTCAGCTCGAATCCGTAACGCCGCTTGCTTGCGGGAGTGGCGGTGACGGAAAACGGGTCGGTCGCATTGAAGCTGCCGTCACTGTCGGTGAAGAAGAGGGCTCCGTGGAGGGAGTCGGCGCCGGGCTTAGTGACTATCTCGATGGCGCCGCCGGAGAAGGGTGGCCAGCGGTATTCGGAGGAAAACATGTCGGGGTTGACGCGAATGGCGGCGATGGAGCTTTTGGGCGGCAGAGCGCTGCCGTTCTGGAAGCCGTTGACCATGATGGTGGCGGAAGAGGGATCACCCCCAGCGGCGGCAGCGAGGATTTGAAGCTGGCGAAGGAAATCGTCGGGATCGTCGGGCATCTGCTGAATTTCGGTGTTGGATAGCGCCGTTGAAGCGGCGCCCTGGTCGGTGTCGACCGTAGCGGTGTCTCCGTTGACCTGAACGTCGGTCTGGACGCTGGCGATCTGGAGTTGGACATCGACGTGTATGGCGCCGTCGGTCGGTTTGCTGATCGATGCCGTCCTGGTTGCGAAGCCGTTGGCGATGACAGTGATGGTGGTTGCATTTGCCGGGACGCAGGGCAACACGTAGCGGCCGGATGCGTCGGCTACGGCTTTTGCGCCACCGGGCGCCTCGACCTGCGCTCCGGGAATGAGGGCACCCGTCTGATCGGTGATGGTGCCGTCGATGCGGAGGCCCCCGGGGCAGGGCTGCTGACCGAGGCTCGATGCGACGCTAAGGAGTGCGGCGAGAGCTGCGACGAGCCTCCATTGCAAATCTCGAAAGAGCTGCGGCGCAGGCTGGCGAGTCAGTCGTCGAGCCCGGGGGCGAGTCATGGATCACGCTCCGTTGCAGCTCAAATTTCGCTTAGGCGGAGGGGTGTAATCCAATGAGTTGCAGGGGAAGGATGGAAGTATGCAGGGAGGGAGCGGCTTCGCGCAGAGAAGGTGTTGTCGGGGGTTATGAGCGGCTTACGGCGAGCAGGTTCTGCCAGCCGGCTTTGCTCATCTTCAACCTTTGACCATTCGAGAGAAGCACCCAGCCTTCGTTGCGGCCTTCGCGGAGGATTTCGCGCACATGATTGATGTTTACGATGGCGGAGCGGTGTACGCGGACGAACACTTTGGGGTCGAGCGTTTCTGCGAGCTGCTTGATGGTTTCGCGGAGCATCAGGCATCTTTGTCCGACGTGCAGGCAGGAGTAGTAGTCGGCGGCCTCGATCCACTCGATGTCTTCGACGTTGACGAAGGAGTCCCTTGAGCCGTTGGGGGTTCCGTTGGGCACGAG
Organism: uncultured Acidobacteriaceae bacterium; assembly: GCA_963781245.1. Taxonomy (GTDB): domain Bacteria; phylum Acidobacteriota; class Terriglobia; order Terriglobales; family Acidobacteriaceae; genus Silvibacterium. The sequence continues at coordinate 8,961 of CAWAFB010000022.1, read as the reverse complement.
CAGGCGCTTCGGATAGTCGTGGGCCGGCGCGCGGTCATTCAGCGCTGCGAGCATGGACTTGAACTGTTCCTGGGTGATGAGGGCTGCCTGAGAGGCGACCCGCTCCTTCACGTGCTGGAGCGTTGCCCGGAGACGTTCAGGCTCAACAGGCTTGGTGAGGTAGTCGAGCGCCTGGACCTCAAAGGCCTGAATGGCATAGTGATTGTGCGCGGTTACAAATACGGTGACCGGCATCTGAGGCGTGCCGACTTGTCCGATGATGTCGAAGCCGGTGCCGCCGGGCATCTGGATATCGAGAAAGAGCACGTCGTAACGATTTTCTTTTAACGCCTCGATCACTTCCCTTCCGTTGCGGCATTCTCCCGCGACCTCGATTTCCTCGTCGCTGGAGAGAAGAAACCTGAGCCGCTCGCGGGCCAGCGGCTCGTCGTCGGCGATGAGGGCTTTGAGCTTCATTCAGGCTCGTTCGTAGGGGATGGTGATGGCAACTTTGAATCCGCCGGTCTCGAGCGGGTGCGCTTTCATATCGTAGGCGTTCTGGTAGAAGTGCGTGAGCCGTTCACGGGTGTTCTTCAAGCCGATGCCGTTGCCGGGTGTTGCATAGCCGTTCGGGCCGGAGCCGGTGTCGCGCACTTCGAGGTGCAGCAGGCTTCCCTCGCGGCGCGCGGATGCCTCGACCAGGCCGTCGTTTTCGCAGTGAGCGATGCCGTGGCGAATAGCGTTCTCGACGATGGGCTGGAGAAGGAAGCATGGGACGAGGCTGTCGAGGGCGGAAGGATCGACTTTGATCTCGATGCGCAGGCGGTCGGCGAAGCGCACCTGTTCAATGGCGAGATAGTTTTCGACGATATCGAGTTCCTGTGAGAGCGGGACTTTTTCGGGGGTAGTTCGCTTCAGCGTGCTTTTGAGAATGGCATTGAGGTGAGAGAGCATCTCCACGGCTTCGTCGCGGCGGCCGAGTTCAACAAGCGTGGTGATGGCGTTGAGGGTGTTGAAGAGAAAGTGAGGCGCCAACTGCATCTGGAGGGCGCGCAGTTGTGCAGCAGAGAGCTGACGTTGCAATTCGACGGACTTCATGGCCTCCTGCTGGGCGCGGATCTGAAACTGGATGACTCCGATGACCCCGAAGATAAAGCCGTAGAGGAGGATTTCCATGCCGAAGCGGTTCGGATTCATCAGGGCCTGCCACATGGTCTGGGCGGTCATGCCAGGGTGCCACCCGAAGGGGAAACCGAGGCTCCAGAGGAGCAGGAGATGCGCGACGCCGAGGACCGAGGCTGTAACCAGGTGGATGGCGATCGCTGCGGGCGAGAAGCGGACGAGTGGTGAATAGCGCGGAGCTAGCTTCCAGAGCAAGCCGGCGATGCAACCCCACCATCCCCAGAGCACCACTCCGTAGACGAGAGAGCCGAGGTGGGTGATCGAGCTGCATTCACTCGCAGTGGCGAGCGCGAGTACTCCGGAAAGGCCGGCGATCACGATAGGAGCGCCGAGACGTAGTTTCCGGGTGAGGGCTTTGCGGTCGCTCGCGCCTGCAATTTGTGGGTCGTGAATTTGAGGGTGGGGGGCTATGGCGTTGAGAGAGCTCATTCGGTCCCTCCTGTTATGGCGCTCAGTGGCGATTCGCCGTACATCACGATGCCTGCCGGGGGTTCCTGGTGCTGATGGTACACGGCGGAGGGCGAAAAGATCATGTTTGCAGGATTTCGGCTCTGTCGTGCAGGAGAAAGAAATTTGCAGGGAATGCGGGGATTTTCGCAGGGAATGGGGGACGTGAATCAACGCGACGGAAGAGCGGGACTCTTCGTTTGTCAGAAGGGATGGACGGGCAGCAGGAGGCCTGAAATGGTCGGTTTGATGGCGCTTTGCGAGGCTATTTGGGTGTGTGTACAACGACCTCAAGGAAGGTATGTAGGAAATCTCATCCTTGAGTACAGGAGGTTACCGGTTTTGGTGACTTCCGGAAACGGAGCTAAAAGATAAGTAATCGAGAGTGGGACAAACGAAGTTTGACCATCTAAGCTTCTTGGAGTCCGAGTAAGGCGGCCTAGATGAGACTTGGAAGACCGGCGATGTTTGGGCTTTTACTAGCATTGTTCGCTCATGCGGTACATGGCCAAGATTCGACAACCTCGCCGCCGGATAAGGCTCGGCGGGACTCCAAACTCGATTTCAACCGGACGATTTATTACAAAAACAAGCTCGAATTTTCCGTGGAAACGGGTTGGCTTCCTAACAATATTCCGTTCGTGTTCGACTTCATCGTGAACAGTCCCTACACCCAATGGCCGCTTCATTACACCCTGGTGCCCACCATTGCTTCTCTCCGATGGCAAATCGATAACATATGGGGTTGGAAGTTTCTCCGTGGCAATACGGACTTTATATTCAGCGGTTCCTACACCGACGTTGCAAGAGGACCTGAAACCCGATATTTCGCTTTCGATTACGGTATCCGGCGCAATTTTATCCAGCCGAACTGGAGGATTGTGCCTTACTTCGACGCGCGGGGCGGGGTCGGGGATATTAACGCTAAAGGTCCAGCGGGAGTCTTATATGCCCAGGGGCAGGACCTGACATTCACGCTCATGATGGGTAGCGGAGCGCGGTATAACTTCAATCCTCGATACAGCGTTTCGGCCGGAATGACCTACATGCACGTATCGAACTTCTACCTGTCTGAACCAAAATATGAGGATTTCGGAATCAACGTATACGGTCCGATCCTTGGGGTCTACATGCGCCTAGGCAAAGACAAGCATTCTGAGCGATGACGGACGGCTGTTGATTATTTGGCTCCTCAGGTAGGACTCGAACCTACAACCCTTCGGTTAACAGCCGAAGGGTAAACGCTGGAGTACGTATGTTATCAATGGAGTAGAGAAGAGCACACAGGAATATTTGGAGTCCCTGTGGCGCGCAACTGGACCAAATTTTGGACCAAGCTCGGTTCTGCAAACCTGATCGTGGAAGAACTGAACCCCTACTCTAATTGGTTGGCGCTCGTCGGGCCGAATGCTCAACTTTGCTGGACTCATCATCTGCCCTTTGGCGACCCGGCAGTCCGGGATAGATCTCGGTCCGGCTGCGCCGACACGCGGCATAAAGCCTAAATTCAAGAGAATAATCGATGGGTCTCTTGCAATATCCTGCTACAAAACCCCCTTTTTCATGGTGTTTCGTTACATATTGTGGTGGACTGTCGCAATAAAACATTGCTATACTTTTCATCAAAACCTCCGTATTAAGGGGGTTTTGTTACAGGATATGACATGGAAACTATTACCCGATCCCTATCGACCCAGGAAAGCAAGGTGGTGCTGGCCCTCACGGAACGCGGGCAGCGGGAGGCCACGCGGGCGGAGATTGTCGATCTGCTCGGCGGCAAGGTAAAGGCTGCCGACCATGTCATTCAATCCCTGCGCCGTAAAGGCTGGCTAGAACGGGCAACCTGGGGAGAATATCTGCTGGTACCGCCGGAGCAGGGGCCTGATGCTCTGGGCGACAGCAACCTTCTGGCCCTCGCCAGTCGCATCGCCAATCCTTATTACATCGGCTTCAGCTCCGCCGCCGCTCATTACGGGCTGACGACACAGCACCGCAACGTCATCTTCGTAGTGACGCCGGTGCGCTTGCGGGAACGCGAAGTCGCAGAGGCGCGGGTCCGGATCGTCAATCTGGCGAACAGCAAGTTTTTCGGCTTTGAGCCCGTCGATGTGCTCGGATACAAGGTCATGATCTCCGACCGCGAAAAGACCGCCATCGACTGCATTGATCGCCCGGCCCTGTCCGGAGGCGTGGGTGAAGCCGCCATCATACTGGCGACCGCCAGCCGCCGGTTTGACTGGAATAAAGCCGCCGATTATCTCGAACGGATCGGTTCCGGCGCCCTTGCCCGGCGCTTTGGCTGGCTCGTCGACCACGTCAAGGCCGATGCTCCGCCTGCTGTGCGCGAGCGCCTCATCCGGCTGGCCGCGCGCAGCCGCGCAACATTTCTCGGACCCGATCCCGCGCGCGCACACACGGTGCCGGGTGCCATCGGCTACGGCAATACCTGGCGTTTGTTCGTCAATGTGACCCGCGAAGAGTTACACGGCAGCGCCGGGCTTGGCCTGCGCAAATCTATCAGGAAGGATAGCTAGGAATGCTTACCCAGCCGCAGGTGCAGCGCTACTCATCTGAATCGGGCCTTCGCGACATCATGATCGCGGAGAAGGAAGTGGTGCTGACGTTCCTGTTGCAGCTTCTGTCAGAGCGCGGCATTCTGGACAGGCTGGCTTTCAAGGGCGGCACGTGTCTGCGGAAAATTTTTGTTGGCAGCCAGGGACGATTTTCGACCGATCTGGACTTTACGGGAATTGAAGACCACGATCACGAGGAAGTCATCCTCGACATGATGCAAGCGTTCGAGCAGCCCTTTTATGGAATCCAGTTCTCCATTCCCGACGAGAGCTACTACGACACGCAGGATGGCCTATCCTGGGGCGTCAATCCTGTCTATTCTCATGACTGGAACACGAGCGGCGTCAGCGAGGTCAAGCTGCAGATCAGCCGGCGCGAAACGCCAACGCTGCCGCCAGTGCGGCTGCCGCAGATCGAGCAGAGTTACTTCAGATTCCTGCCCTTCGCGCCCGCGGAAATCATGTGCCTTGCGCTTCCCGAAATCCTTGCGGAGAAAATACGCGCCTGTTATCAGCGCAACAAGGCGCGCGACATTTACGATCTCGGCATGTTCGCGAGAAAACCTCTCGACCAGGCGCTGATTCGCCGCCTCCTGGTGCTCAAGCTCTGGCAGGCGCGCGATACTTTTGATCCGGCCCGCCTAATTAATAAACTCGAGGATGGGCGGGATTTCGATTGGGATGATCTCCGCCAGCTCCTCAATCGGGCCGCAGTTATTGACCGCGAGAGGATCACCGCGGATTGTGTCAGAGGTTTCGGCTTTCTGGCCGAGTTGACAGCGGATGAACAGACGTTGGCGAACGACCAGCATCAGCGGGAGCGGACTCTGGCTGGACAGTTTCGCGCGGGGCTGTGAATGAAAATTCCGGAGCGCGGCTCAAATAGCATCTGTCTTTGACAATCGAGTGTTTCGCCGGATTTATTCGCTATAATCTCCCCCTGTTTCACGAACCCGCCTCCCGGCTTCATGACTACGTCATTGCCTGCAAGCGCTGCCGAGAACGCATCGCTGCTCCCGTCAAGACGATGCCGGGTACGTGGATAATCCATACCGGTCCGCTGTGCGGCGAACGTCGGCGATACCTGCCCGCGGAGATTTTCAGGGGCCGGCTATCGCACAGGTACGAGAATCTCGTACGGAGGAGGGCCGTGTTTGGTCCCTATAAGGACATGCCGCGCATCAACCGGGGCATGGTCAATCTCGGGGCGTGCCTCATCGCCGGCATACGACTCGCACGCGAGAAGCATGTCTCGTCCCACTGCCCCTTCTCGCACTGGAGAAAACCACAGTATCAGTACTGTCAAACGCCCCGTACAAAGACGATGATGGATAGAGCATCATGTCACAAGGAGTTGCATAAGCTCATTATTTTGTGCCGCCACCGCGAACCACTTATGAAACCCAGCAGACGATGCCAGAGCGTGCTTAAGGTCGCCGACTCCTGCACAAGGGACGCATGATCAGTTGGATCATCTCCAACAGTTCTTGAGAAGGTAACGCAAATAACATAAAGGGCGAAGGAGAGTCGCAACAATGATTACTCGTGGTTTCACAGGACGCCAAAGATCGACCGATCTAGCCTCGCGAATACCACCAGGACAGCATCTCGTTGATGGATTTCCGGTGCTCTCGGCGGGCCCCGTACCGAGTGTCTCTCTGGATAGATGGAGTTTCGAACTGAAGGACGGCATTCGGGTTATCCGGAAATGGACATGGCCCGAATTCAACCAACTGCCCCAAACCAAAGTCACGCGTGACATACATTGCGTCACCAGTTGGTCTAAATTGGATACCGCATGGGAAGGTGTGACCATCGATAGCTTATTCGTCGCCGCTGGTATCGAGCCAACAACATCTTTTCTGCTCGCTCACTCGTTCGACGGGTACTCGACAAATGTCCCTGTCACGGATCTGGTTGGTGGAAGAGCGATGGTTGCACTGCGGTACGATGATCGTCCCTTAGAGCCAGACCACGGAGGTCCGGCGCGGCTGCTCGTTCCTCATCTCTACTTTTGGAAATCGGCCAAATGGATCAAGGGACTGCAATTCACTACACGCGATGAACCTGGTTTCTGGGAAAGCAATGGATACCACATGTACGGCGATCCATGGCATGAACAGAGATACTCGAATGACTAAGCTAGTGGATCCAAGTCGCAATGAAGTGCGGTGGCAAAGCGCACGGGTGGTCGCGATTGAGGCCGCAACATCGCGTATTAAGAGCTTCTCTCTCGCTCCAGAGATCCCATTTGAGTTTTACCCTGGCCAGCATGTTGACGTGAGACTAACCGCGGAAGATGGCTACACCGCGTTGCGTAGCTATTCGATCGCATCGTCGCCGGTCGAGACCAGCCGGATCGAACTATCAATCGAGCGGCTCGATAATGGTGAGGTCTCCCCATTCTTCCACGACACTGTGGTCGTCGGCGATGTTGTGGAGATGAGGGGGCCACTGGGAGGGCACTTCATCCTTAGACCAGAAGATGTGGGCCCAATCCTACTGGTCGGAGGAGGTTCCGGAGTCGTGCCCCTTGTGTCGATGGTCCGTTTCCAGCAAGGCCGAGATACAGCGATCCCCATCGTTCTTCTGGTTTCTGCTCGCACTTGGGATGACATTCTTTATCGAGAAGAGCTTCTCTCCGGAGAGGCTTCAATTCCCTATTTTCATGTGACGTTTGTTCTTACGAGAGACGCTCCCAGACGGCCTGTGGACTATGGCCATAGGATCGATGCCACGATAGTCGCGGCTTCCTTAAAGCATCTTCTGAGTTTGCCTAAACGAGTTTACATCTGTGGGAGCAATCCTTTCGTAAATGCTGCGGCCGACAGTGCCATTGTTGCCGGGATTTCTCCTCCAATTATCAGGACAGAGCGGTACGGTGGCTAAATTAGTTCGTACAACACATGTATGGCTCGGCTTGCTTTGAGAGCGCTTCTGATTTAGATCCTCGTGGCTTTGCGGTGCATTTAATGCTTCGCTGCTGTCACATTCTTCCAGGGCTCCACAATGAGCAATGAGCGAGTGAATATTCCATGACTACAGCGACAATCATTGGTTCTGGACCTAACGGGCTTTCGGCTGCCATCGTTCTCGCCAACGCCGGAATCGATACAAAGGTCCTGGAGCGGAACAGCCGCATCGGCGGCGCTTGTTCAACAGCCGAAACAACGCTGCCAGGATTTCGTCAAGACCTGGGATCATCCGCCTATCCGATGGGGTTCGCGAGCCCTTTCTTTCGATCGTTGCCTGTTGAGATTCCGTGGATCCTGCCTCCTGCTCAGTGCGCACATCCCCTTGACGATGGAACCGCAGTGATGCTCGAACACTCGATCGAGGACACCGTCGCTACACTCGATCCATGTGACCGCCGAGCCTATCGCTCTTTGTTGGCGCCTCTAACGTCGAACTTTTCTCAGTTGATTGAAGAGATATTGAGCCCGATGTGGCATCTTCCCAAGCATCCGATCCTGCTTGCTCAGTTCGGACCTTTGGCACTTCTCCCTGGCGTCTCGCTTGCGAAGATCTTCTTTCGTGGTCCACGAGCTCGTGCATTTATCGCGAGCATGTCCACTCACTCAATCCTTCCGTTGGAACAATTGACTTCGGCCGCAGTGGGTCTTGTCCTTATGGCTGCTGGACATGCAGGTGGATGGCCGATTTTGCGAGGTGGAGCGCAAGCTTTGACTGACACTCTCGCCCATCATCTGCAAAGCTTAGGCGGGAGTATTGAAACGGAGCAAGAGGTGACAGTCCTTCCGGAATCCGACCTAGTACTGGCGGATCTCACACCACGTCAATTGGTCAGGATTGCGGGCTTAAGTCTTCCGCAGGGATACCGACAGCGCTTAGAGAGATATCGATACGGCCCTGGCGCCTTCAAAATCGACTACGCTCTTAACGCGCCCATCCCCTGGAAGGCTCGAGAATGCTCACGAGCTGCAACCGTTCACCTAGGGGGAACATTTGAAGAGATCGTGGCCTCCGAACGCACATTCTCGTCAGATAATCCTTTTGTTCTTTTGGGCCAGCCTTCTCTCTTTGATCCAAGTCGAGCGCCTAGTGGTCTGCATACCGCCTGGGCATATTGTCATGTACCCAATGGCAGCGTCAAAGATGCGACAGAGTTGATAGAACGACAGATCACTCGCTTTGCTCCTGAATTTCCAGATTGCATTCTGTCGAGATTCGTCTCCTCTCCCGCGCGCCTGGAACAATGGAATCCCAATCTGGTGGGGGGTGACGTTTTGGGGGCGCCATGAATATCAGACAATTACTTTTTCGGCCGACCGCATCACTATATCGGACCCCAAAACATGGTCTTTATTTCTGCGGAGCATCTACGCCACCAGGCGGCGGCGTCCATGGAATGTCTGGCTATCACGCCGCTAACGTAGTCCTACGAGATCTTCGCTATCGGTGGAGTTGAAGATAGGCTACTGAAATGCTGCCTATTGGACGTGTAGCCTTGCTCGTTCGCTATCCCGTAAAGAGTATGGCAGGGGAGATTCTATCGGAGACGTTGCTGACTGAGTCGGGCATAGCCAACGATAGACTCTATGCGTTCAGAAGTTCTAGTGCACCAACGGGCATGCTGCACCTGTCCGGCCGTGCGCGTCGTCAAATGCTTGGGTATGCACCTAAGCTGAACGGTAATGAAGAAATCTCGGTTACGGTACCGAGCGGAGAAACGTATCCGATAGATTCAACATCGCTGATCAAGCATTTTAACGATCACATCGCGCAGCATAGTCACTTTTCTCTTGTTCGCTCACAGGTT
>CAWAFB010000021.1:0-141040 GCA_963781245.1 uncultured Acidobacteriaceae bacterium | reverse complement strand
CACTGACGCGGTTGTGTTAATTGTCATTTCAGATTCAAGCGGTACGGAAACTGCGCTGGGAAGCGGGTTCATCGTTTCAGCTGACGGCGAAATCGTCACGAATTACCACGTCATCAAAGACGCGCACTCGGCCATCGTGAAGCTCTCCAACGGGGCGTTTTTCCCCGTCACCGGAGTCCTTGCATCGAATGGAGAACAAAGACCTCGCCATCGTAAAGGTGAATGGGAAGAATCTCCCTTTCCTTTCGCTGGGAGAACTCGAAAAGGTGCAGGTAGGCGAACACGTTGTTGCGATTGGTAGCCCCTTAGGTCTTGAAGGTACGGTTTCCGATGGCGTCGTCAGTGCCATTCGAGATATTTCTGGAAAAAAATTGATTCAGACCGCCCCGCACCGGCTTCTCATGGGAATAGTGGTGGACCATTGCTGGACATGAGTAACAACGTGGTTGGGGTCATTACCTTTGGGGTCAATCCCGAATTGGGACAGAATCTCAACTTCGCGGTTCCCAGCAACGAAGTGGCCGCAATGTTGATTTCCGCACGGCAGCCGACAAAACCATTGGATTCCGTCGGGAGTAATACTGCTGAGGGCCTTTCAGAGGGTAAGCTCTGGACCTCAGTGACGAGTGGCCACGATTACAACCTAAGACAAGACGGGAATTACTTGTATTTGGATTTGATCGATATACCACCAGAGATGAAATCAGGAGGGGGGATTAAGACGGGGAGAATTGAGGAAACTCTCCGATGGAACGTGGAGAGGCGTTGAGCATGTTAGGTTTCAGTGCAAGTACACACGCGGTCACGGGGCCTTTACTCAGACGTTTACAAACTGGTGCAGTCGAAACAGCGAAGTGGAAGCTTCACTTTGTGTCTAGCACTCGGATCGAGGGGGCGGCGACCGGTCCGGAAAAGTTCAACTGTATGAAGTGTGAATCGGAAGGGAAAGATCAGCAACACCCTTTCACTTGGATTCCGAAATAGGCAGGTTGGCACGCGACGACATCTCGACACCGAGTGCAAAAGGTATTGAGCACGGTCTCTGATAGCGTGTCGCACTCTGGCACGGATGATTTTAAGCGTCTATTGGCAGCCTTACGAGTGTCATGAATCAAGCAAAGTGGACTTGGAGCGATCGGCTGGCCCTTGCCTTGGCATGTCTAGGTGGGGTGCTGGCGGTCGTTTTCGTGAGGTGGGTAGAAAAGACTTGGCCATGGGCAGTGGTCTCCATAGCATCGATGGTTGTGTTAGCTGCGTATCCGATCACTCACTTTTTCCCGAATTGGAAGCATCGAATAGCAGCAGCGGTTGTAACAGTCATTTTCATTGGCTTATTCGGGTGGTGGATTTGGCCCGCTAGTGTACAACCCGCATCAACACCCCCGGCCTCAAATTTCCTTCTCACCGTTTACCTTCACGGCTCAGCTGGACCCAAAGACATCATCCTCAAGGGGCGAGGCTACGTGTTGATCGATACTGGGGGATTGCAGAGAAAGGCAGACATCGGCGAGAACGGCGAGGCCATCTTTGTGGAGATTCCCGCTAATTTTCGCGGGCAGGAGGTTCCTGTTCGCCTCGATGCTGATGGCTACGAGTTAACCGATCCCCACCAGAAGATCAAGCTCGACGCAAGCAGCGCCTACTTGGAGATCCGCAGGAAGGCCGCTCGCATTGCTGGACATGCAAAGACAGATCGGGACTCGGTTGACTGGCGTCACCATGGACATCACCGGCATCACGGCGGTGACCGACGCAACTGGTCATTTCGAACTCACGATACCTGGAGAGCAGGCTCAGTCCAGCCTTACCCTGCGGGCCGCGGCCCCCGGGTTCCTTCCGTGGAGTGATACCGTGGTTCCAAACTCGAATGAGGTTACGGTTGTTCTCAGTCGCAAAAGGCGATAATTCATGCTTCGAGTAACGGCGGCTTTCTGCCTTCTAGTCCTAGGCTGCGGCGCCGTGAGCGCCAGCACTCTAAAAGGCGTTGTCTTGGCCAACCAAGAAGGTGGCTCGGCCGTACGCGACATCAAGGTAAGCGCCGACAGGAGCCAATCCTACCGAATCTGGGGATAGCGGACACTTTGTGCTCGAATTTCCTGGCAAACAGCCCGGGGATATTGTCCAAGTTACCCTCAGCAAGCCTGGCTATGTGGTTGTTAATTCGTTTCAACTACGCGTGACCTTGCCCGAGGGCACAGACGCCGAACCGCTTACACTGATCATCTGCAAGGAAGCGGAACGCGAAGAATGGGCCGAAATCTTTTTTAGGTTGAAGGGCGCACGCGCAGCCGAGGAGACCTACAAGAGACGTATCGGTGAATTGGAACAAACAAATCAACAGAGCGTTGCTGCAATGGCAAAGTTGCGAGCAGAGCGAGATCAGGCGATAGCATTAGCCGACAAAGCCTCCGCGGAGTTTGCGCGACTGAAGCCAGCAGAAACCACGGACATTTATCAGAGCGCCATGTCTCTGTTTTTGAACGGCAAAGTACAAGATGCTTTGCTGGTTTTGGACGAGAAAAAGCTCCAGGAGTCGCTGGAAGATGCCACGGCTAAGGAAGGAGGACGCGGCGAGGGCGGAGGACGAAGCAATTCAAGGCTACTTGCTTAAGGGGAGACTTTTGATGACCCAATTTCGGTTCGATGAAGCACAGCGCGTTTACGAATCGGCCGTCAAAGAGGTGCCGGACAGCCTTGACGCTCATCGGGATCTGGCGGCCTTCGACGCAAGCCTGTACCGATTTTGGCGAGGCATACAACGAGAACCTGAAGGTTCTGGAACTAGCACGTCGCGCCGCTAACGAACATGAGGAAGCCAGGGCGCTGAACAACTTGGGCCTTTTTGATCTCAACCAAATCAGGATGGACCGAGCGCGACAGAATTTCGACGCTGCACTAATAATCCTTCAACGGCTAATAAAGCATTCGCAAGAGTATGAGCCAGACTTTGCCGAAACGCTAAGCAACCTGGGCCTTTGGGGAGCAAGAACAAGGACGGCTCGACAGGGAGCAAAATCGGATGGACCAAGCTCGCCAACACTTCGACGACGCTCGCCAACACTTCAATGATGCGCTCGAAATATTCGGACAGCTCGCGCAGCAGAACCAACCAAAATATGAGCCAAACTTGGCCGACATGCAGGATAATCTCGGGATTTTGGACAAAGTCCAAAATCGAAAGGCGGAAGCTCGCGATCACTTCATGAAGGCGCTGAAGATATCGTCGCGAACTCCCACAGCAGGGCCCCTCGCAAAAGAACTCAGTCACCTACCAGTCGAGCTTAGCGGCGACGTTGAGCAACCTGGGGGCAATCGACGAGGAACTGGCGTCGCTGCCAAAAGACGAAGACCTGATGAACGACGCTCGCCGATGCGACGAGGAAGCGCTAACAATCAGCAGCCAACTAGTACAGGAGAGTTCGGAAACGTATCTGCCAGACCTGGCCATGACGCTGAACAACCTTGCGAAGGTGGATCAAGATCAAGGCCGGATGGAGAAAGCGCTGGAACACTGCGAGAGGGCTTTGGACATCTACCGAGAATTGGCGCATCAGAAGCCAGAAACGTTTCGCCCGAACCTGGCCATGTCCCTGCGCAATTTAGGGATTTTGAACCTCATGGATCGAAGCCAAAACCGAACAGACGAAGCCCGTCAGCACTTTGAAGAGGCGCTAAATATTTACAGGGAGTTGGCCGTACGGCCCGGCATGTACGCGGCCGTCATTGCGCAGATCGAAGCCGAATTGGCAGAACTGGAGCAGAGAGATCCTGTCGAGGTACCCTGATGGCAGAGCAGGCAGCATCCGAAGGACGGGCTGTTACACGATCACGTGCGAGTGTCATCATGTCTCCCGTCGCTATCCGCTAGTCGTCAGGACTGCTCGTACCTCCTGACTGCCGCGTTGGTCGAAGTTGCGACTGAAGCGGCAATCGTCAACTACGCAGCGATGACGTTGTAGATCGTCTGCCGCGTCACCTTGAACTCCCGAGCCAGTGCGGACTTGTTCTCACCGGCCGCCACGCGCTCACGTATCGACTGAACCTGTGCAGCGGTCATGGTGGACTTCCGGCCCTGATACTTGCCAGCTTCCTTCGCCTTCGCAATGCCCTCCCGCTGGCGTTCACGGATCATGGCCCGCTCGAACTCAGCGACGCCACCCATGATCGTCAGCATCAACTTCGACATTGCTGAGTCATCGCCAGTGAAGGTCAGCGACTCCTTGACGAAGTCGACGACGACCCCGCGCCCGTTCAGCGTCTCGACTGTGTGGAGCAGATCGGTGATATTTCGAGCAAGACGGTCCATGCTGTGTACCACCAGCACATCCCCGTCCCTCAGATACTCCATCGCGGCCTTAAGCTGTGGCCGGTTCGTATCCGCACCGCTCGCCTTATCCGTGAATACCTTGTCGAGTTGAACGCCGTCCAACTGGCGAACCGTGTTCTGGTCGACCGTGCTGACCCTGATATATCCAACCCGCTTCCCGCCGCGCCGTGCTGCAGTCATGCTCACCCTCCCCGACTGTAAAATATAACTTTAGACCATGAGGAGACATGTGTCAAGTATAAAATTACCCACTTATAATTTACGGTTTTCGAGGCGGGAAGTGTAAAGCGTGGACCGTCAACTCAGGGTGTACCCACAATGGACGCATGGTACCAAAGCTGCGCGGTAACTGATCGAGCCTTGTTTGATACAATCCGCTACTCAGAGGCCAAGTATGGTAGAGGGTTTGTTGGTCTTGGGCATCTTTGTGATCTTTATTTTCGTCCTGCCGATTACGATAACCTATATATATTTTGACTCGTCGCCTTGGTAAGCGCGGCCCCATGCTGCTAGGTCGGCGGCTCCGCCACCATCGTTCCCTTGGCCTCCCCCGATGCCGTCTGCAAGACTGGTAATTCCACTTCAGGCTTTCGCCCACAGCAGCACTGTGGGACAGGTCGCACGTCAGCGCCGTCTGTCAGACGCTCGATACCTAAACCCGAAAATTGAAGGGGCTCATTGATTCGTCACAGCCTAAGCTGAATTCTTTGGATTCCGAGATTGTTTGTAGACTTCGAAGCTTTCTTCTGATATGGGTCGAGTCGGCCTGCCACGTGGAAAGATATGACGCTGGCTACTCCGCTTTCGTCCGAAACGAGTAATTGCGAGATTTTAGCATGATGCAGAGACCCGTTCGCCGCGGACGTCTATACCAAGTTGAAGAGGCGTTCGCGCCTGATTGATTCGCTAAGGGGCACCTTCAGGAAGATCGGTTTTGGACACGTTGCATTCGCTGTCGTCGTTCTGCCGGTGCTTTTCTACGTTTATCGCGAAGCGACCCGTCAGGTCTTGATTATCGATCCTTTTACTGTTCCGAAGCGATATCAAGAGGCAGGGCTTACTTCGGAGGTAATGGCTAACCGGATTGGAGAGGCCGTTCGCCAAATAGAAGATGCCCGCGAAAACCTTGATGAAGAAAGATGATCTTCGCTCCTTGGGCGGATGAACAATCAACGCTTGATGTAGAAATTCCTGGTACTAAATTAAGTTTGAAGACGGCAATTGAAATAGCCCGAAGCCTCCTCGGAATTTATCCAAGACACATCAGTGGTGACATTGTCTTTCCGGTGGCCGCCTCCGCAAACGACGAATCCCTGGCGATAAGAGATCAGGTCATCGTAACGGTGTATATCATGCGGGCACAAAACCCCAGTCCAGCGATCAAAATCGTTATTGCAGGCGATGATGTGGACAAACTGGTGCAAAGAATAGCAGAAGCGATTTTACTGCAAGTGAATCCGTACGTGCTCGCCGCGTATCAGTACGATAACCACGAATACCAGAAGGCTCGGGAAATCATTCAACGAATAATTCAAGACCCTTCCCGCGGATAGCCTCCACAGAGCAGCCGCGTTCACTTTCTTGGGCAACTTGTTCAGAGATGAGAGGAAACCAGACGAGGCGATCGCAAATTATCGGAAGGCAATCGAGCTCGAGCCGAGATTCGTGATTCCATATAACAACTGGGCACTCACTCTCGAAGGAGACGAGGGGCGGCCGGGTGAAGCCATCGCGAAGTACCAGAAAGTGATTGCGCTTGATTCGACCTCCTCACTTGCGTACATCAATTGGGGAAGCGCCCTCTATAACGAGGGGCGGCCGGGTGAGGCCATCGCGAAATACCAGAAGGCGATTGAGCTCGAGCCGAAATCCCCCGACCCGTACATCTATTGGGGAGCCGTCCTCGAAGACGAAGGGAAGCACGACGAAGCTATTGCCAATTACCAGAAAGCGGCTGAGCTCAGACCCCAATTCCCCCGCATCCTACATCAATTGGGGACGCGTCCTTCTGAAAAGGAAGGAAAGCACGACGAAGCTGCTGCCAAATACCAGAAAGCGATCGAGCTCGACCCCAAATCCCCCGAACCGTACATCAATTGGGGACTCGTCCTCGAACACGAGGAGAAGCACGACGAAGCTGCTACCAAATACCAGAAGGCGATTGAGCTCGAGCCGAAATCCCCCGACCCGTACTCATCTGGGGTACCGTCCTCGAAAACGAGGGGAAGTATGACGAAGCTCTTTGTAAATACCAGAAAGCGATCGAGCCCGATCCTAACTACTTCCGTCCCTACGTGAATTGGGGAGTCGCCCTCGAACGCGAGGGGAAGTATGACGAAGCTATTGCCAAATATCAGAAGGCGGTCGAACACGATCCAACTTCTGCACTTTTGTACTACTTTTTGGGGTACCGTCCTCGAAAAGGAAGGAAAGCACGACGAAGCTATTGCCAAATTTCAGAAGGCGATTGAGCTCGATCCTACCTACTCCATTCCCTACAACGATTCGGGGACTTACCTCGAAAACCAGGGGAAACGTTTCGCAAGCTATTGACCAGGAACGCCCGAAGGCGATCAAACTCGATTACCACCTATTCCTTTCCCTGATTTGGATCAGGGAATCGTTTTCGAAAACCAGGGGAAGCGCCACGAAGCTATCCAGCCAAATACCGGAAGGCGATTGAGCTTGATCCTAACCGCTCCGTTTTCTACGTCAAATTGGGAATCGCTCTCGGAAACGATGGGAAGCGCGACGAAGCTATTGCTAAATACCGGAAGGCGATTGAGCTCGATCCGACCTCCGCAGGCGCTTACGTAAATCTCAGTGAGTTGCTCAAAGATAAAGGTGATCTAGAGGGTGCGCTTCGTGCTTACAATGAGGGCATCCATCTCAAGCCGGACCTCGCCGATGCATATTACGATCGAGCTGACGCCTGGAAACAAAAGGATCAGCCAGCGGCTGCCATCTCGGATTTGCAGCAATACCTTAGCTTAGGAGGCGGGGTGCGAGAAGGCGATTCAGAAAAAGTGGAAGCGATGATTCGTGACCTTAAGACGAAGCTATGAGGACCTCTCACCTCGATCGTCAAAGACACACCAAAGTCGAAATGCTTGGGTGTGAGCCTTCTTACCCTTCGTGACGCCACGATCTGACATATACAGAATGATTGATCTCAGCTGGTTCGTTGGGCGAGTCTTGAATTGTAGGTAAAAAGGTAAAAAACGGAAATCGCGCACGCCAGAAAGCTTGTGGCGACGATTCTCCAATACCCACTCGCTGAAGCGTTCGAACATTGGCCGAAGCGCATGGAGTTCAGTGGCGGGCACGTCAAGTCCGCGGCCATCGTACATATGCATAATGATTCTTGCGCTGGGATCGATGACGTAAACCCCACTTGAAATCTTCGGAAAGCCCTCTTGCTCTCGGTTTGCAATTGCCCGGAACATTTGTGCTGCATCGAAGGTCCGCGGTGACAAACAAGTCCATGTCAACCGATAGACACTTAGCGTCATCCCGGCGCGGGGATCGATCTAAATGTTAGAACTCAGCCGGTTGTTCCCTCACGTTCAACGGCGACGAAGATCGACTCTTGCCCAATCTGACCCAATACGGCGCACAACCTCCTCCTTGCTGCCACCTTTGGCTAAGAAGTTCGAAATGTCCTTAGCGTCAGCATCCCTAAAGCTGACTACGCGATATTCGATCCCACGCGCCTCCAAAGAAGAGATGACATCTTGTTGGTATCGCTTGCCTGGCTCGTCGTCGTCAGGCATCAGCACGACCTTCTTTCCCTTTAGGTCATCGGCCAGCTGATCTCGCCAGCTATCTGCGTTTCCTGATGTCGTCACCGCGAACTCCACGCCAGTCGAATCGAACAGTTTGAATCTCTTCGAGCGATTCACGATGTTTCTCGCCCTCGCAGATGCATACTACCGTCGCGTACTTCACTAAATAAGCGTCATAAAGCAACGGCTTCACATCGTCAGTGTTCCAGATCCAGCCGCCGCTTGGTGCAGGACGGCGCTGAGAGAATTGCTTTCCCGGATATCTCAAAACTTCTTTCTTCAAGACGCCGTCAGCGTTGTAGTAGGAATAGATCGCCTCTGCGTTCTTGTCCGGCTCATGGAATTCAACCGCCTGCCCCGCTGATTCTGCCATGATCTTTAACGCGGTATCTCTGCCTACACTGCGAAGCCGCATGATGAACTGCATCAACGTTCCTCTCGCCTCGCAGCCGAAGCAGTAGAAGACACGCTTCTTTGGATTGACTAGGCAGGAAGGATTCTGGTCAGTATGGAACGGACAAAGGATAGCCAGTTCGCCATTGTCCTTCTCGACCGGCTCAAGGCCACAATCCTCAAGGAGCTTCTGCACCTGTTCCGGGCCTGTATTCCAGTTCATCCTGGTTGCTCGACCTTTCTCCCGGATACGGTAGTAATTCGCCGGGTCAGCGGATGGGTTACCGTCTTCCACGTGCAACGCCTCGCCTGTGTACGGATCATGTAGGGTTATCTCGTCGCTAAGAACAGACACCAAGCTCTTATCGAGCAGCCCCTCCAACGCCTTTTCAGCGGTTCCCAGTGTCGAGAAGTCGGCTAGTTTCTTAAGGTCGGCAACATCGAACTGGAACTCGTTGGAATTCTTTCGATTGGCAAGCCAGCAGATCGCTACGTACATGCGCTTCTCGGAGCCGGACATTCTAGCGAGTGACCAATCGGCCTGATGCTCCTTGACGACACACTTCGGGATCTTGATGTACTGGACCTCGTTCGCAATCAGGAAGTTTTGTGTCTTCGCAGTTACCAGGGCTCCCCCTGTCGCGGGATCACACAGGGTGTACAGATTGGCACCGAACTCACCATACTTCTTTCGTGACGAAGACCGCCTGATAAACCTTTTCTGCTCCAGTTCCTCGACTGCACCAGTAATCATGTTCTTAGAAGAGCCCGATCTCTCCATAAGAAGCTCTTGGCTTGCTTTGACATCCACTGACGATCCCACCACTCTGGATCGTTTACTCTTCCCAATCTCGAAAAGGACCAAGAGCACTGACAGGGCGGATGGCTTCAGAGCGACCCTATTTCCTTGAACGATGGAGTGGGGAATCTCAAACTGACTGAGCCTGCCCCAGTAGTTAGGCTTGAATGAGTTGCTCATCTGATGGGAACCTCTTCGGGAATGCAGGGAAAGTCGCGCCCCAAGCAGGATTACAGAGCATATAGTTCCCTTGTACTGTGTACATAGATATATGTAATTGAAAACACAACGTTACCAATCCCATGTTTTACGCGTATATGTCGAAAACAGTGGGAGTGGGTAGGTTAGAGTCTAATCCAATTCTAGAACAGGGAGGCGGTGACCAAGTTTATTCCAGCCTAGAAATCGGCAGGTCGGTTGCCTCATGTGGAAGTGCAGCAACTCAGTTCTCGGGTTTAATGAAGGGGATGTCACGGTAGAACTCTGGGGCGAGGGCGTTCCAATCAACACTTGGATGAATCTCCATCAATTTCTGCAGCACTACTTGGGCTGCTTCTTTGTCCGAAGAGAAGTGCCCGAGGACTGTCTGCTTCTTATTGACGGTCGTGATTGCACGCCACTTCTTCATCACCCCATGCCAGCTGACTCCGGGGTATTTGCAGGTTCCACCTGTCGCTCTGTCAGAGTTGATTGCATTTAACTGAGGCGGCAAAGGACGAAGGTTCGTCAGACGATTATTCAAAGGATCTCGATCCCGGTGATCAATATGTAGTCCGGGTGCAAGCTCTCCGTGTTCATACATGTGTACGAATCGGTGAAGCCCCAATCTGTATTGTGTGCCGTCAGATTTTTTTAGCAACGTAGAAATGTATGCCTTACCCAGGCTTTTGTTTTGTGGCTTCACGGCGAACCAGGTGAATTGCACCACAGCCTGCATTATTCGTGCGTCAATTGGTACATATAGAGTCTCTTCCTGAAAGGGGACCATCAGGTAGGCAACACCAGTCTCACAATTCACCTCAACTGTGGTCTTGTTAGCTGGCACACGCCGTTTCCGTTTCTTTTGCTCATTCGGAGTTCCTGTGACTTCGTTGTTGCTTTGACCGTCGTTCTGTTGCGCCCTCTTACTCATTTTCGTTATTCCTTTTGGGTTCTAAGCTTGCTGTCCGTTAACCCATGCAGCCACCAGGTTGTGACCTTTAACAGTGCTGCATATGGCGACAATCACCGGGACCAGCCCCACGTATCCGAATCATGTAGCCGACCACGATCATCGGGGTACATGGCGAAGATTGCTGTTCGCACCCGATTCCGAGCCTTGTCGCCGAAATGATTCTGGATTGACGCGAAATCGCCAATGCACTCATTGAGCAGCTTCGACCATATCACCAGCAAACTGGAAGCTATGCCAAGGGCCGACCGACTGGCTTTGGGTAACGATTTACGATGTCGGTTCTGGACGCGAATGCAGAGGGGGATAGGGGGTCAACGAGATTCGACGTGATCGAGCCCGCGGACCACGGGGGCCATCACGAACGCTTAACCGCGCATTAAGAAGAACGATTTCCACGAGGCAGAATCGCGTCACATTGACGCAGGACGCGTCCGCGGGTATTGGGTGACGTGCTTGCATGTTCTGAAAAGAGCGGTGCGTTATAGCGGTTCGACCCGAGCGTCAACGTTTACGCTGACTGCCAAACGCTATTCATCTTGTCCCGCAGCGCCTTGCCTTTCATAGGGCGTGCGTAAATACCCGTAACCGTCACGCTGGAGTGTCCTGCCATGTCGCGAGTCGTCTCGATGTCCACACCGCGATGCAGGCTCTCAGAAACAAAATACCGGCGCATCATGTGAAGCGAGAACTTTGCCGGGTCTAGTTCCGCTCTGGTAACGGCCCGCTTGAGTCGGTTTATAAGCGACTGCGGCGCTTTGTCATTCCGAGTTTCGAATATCAGCCTTGCCCACGGCCTTGAGTCCTGCCATTCCTTGAGCAGAGCAAGCAGGGAATCAGAGAGGGGAATCTCGCGTTCGACGCGCGTCTTAGTCGTGAACTCCATTTCTGCGTTTTCGCGAACCTGCAAGACTCCCTCTTCCCATCGAATCCAGTCAAAACGAGAGAACATGAGTTCCCGTTTGCGGAGTCCTGTCTGTCGCGCCAACTCAACCAGTACGAGAGCGTATTTGTCGTGCTCACCGCAATAGGTGAGTAGACGCTGCATCTCGTTCTCTTCGACGATGGTGAGCAGGGTTTTACCGTGTTTCGGTGCCTTCGGCATCCCCGGAACCGTGATACTGAAATGATTGAAAAATGCCTTCAACAGGACGTGGTGATTCTTCACGGTGCGGTCTGCCATCCCCTGTGCTTTTAGCTTCTCGTGGAACCGTTCCACGTCCTTCCCTAGGACCGCTCCGAGGGGCAGCTTGCCAATCATCGGGAGCAGGTAACGGAACGTATATTCAAGTTGCTTGGCCGCTGGCGGGTGTTTCTTGCGCATGTGGACGAGATAGGACGCCGCCGCACTGTTCACCGAATGTGACTTCGGCGCGCCCGATAACTGGCGCACGATCTTTCGGCGCACCGCATCTGCCTCGTAGAGCACCTGTGCAGGGTCCAGTGTCTTCAGGTTTTCATAATGCAGCTTGCCGTCATGCCAGTAACGAAGCTGGAAACAACCGTTACCCTCTGGCTTCACAGCGCGCGCGAATCCTGCCTTATTCGTTGTAGTCTTGACGGGTGCACGTTTCGCGCCAGACCGCCACATAAGGGGCATCTTCACAGGGGCTTTCGGAATCCTCATACCCGTATGGTATGTCAAACGTAAACGTGTACGCTATACAAAAACTGTGCAGGACTCGACACGCAGTATTTACAATCAGTATCCATGCGGGTCTGAGAGAGTAGCAGAAAACATGGAACTCAAAGGCAAAAAGGTACTCGTCGTCGGACTCGGCAAATCTGGCCTGGCCGCTGCGCTTTTTCTTCGGCGCAAGGGCGCGCAGGTTACCGTTTCCGACGTCCGTAGCGCCGCCGCGCTCGCCAAAGATATCCCGGCGCTGCTTGATCAGGGCATCATGGTCGAAGCCGGAGGCCACGGTCTGCTCACCTTTCGCCGTCAGGACCTGATCGTCGTCAGCCCGGGTGTGCCGCTGGACACGCCGGAGCTGGTGCAGGTGCGGAACTTCGGCCTGACCGTGATCGGTGAGCTCGAACTGGCCGCGCGATTTCTCGTGGGCAGGACACTCGCGATCACCGGATCGAACGGCAAGACGACCACCACCAGCCTCTGCGGCGAGATTCTCACCGCGGCTTTCCCGCATGTGCAGGTTGGGGGCAACATCGGAGTTCCGGTTATCGCGCTGGTCGACGAATCGAGGCCGGATGGCTGGTCAGTGCTTGAGATTTCGAGCTTTCAGCTGGAGACGACATACCAGTTCCATCCCAACATTGCGTTGATCCTGAACATCACTCCAGACCACCTCGACCGCCACGGCAGCCTCGAGAATTACGTAGCGGCCAAGGAGCGCATCTTCGCCAACCAGGAGCCTGAAGATGCTCTTATCTTGAATGCTGACGACGATGTTGCGTCTCGTGCTGCCTCTCGCACCAAGTCTCGCATCTACTGGTTCAGCCGGACACGTATCATCCGCCAGGGAGCCTTCGTTCACGAGGGTGCGATCTACTTCCGGCCGACGGAGCAATCCGCGCCGGAGTTCATCCTCAAAGTCAGCGCGATACCGCTGAAAGGGCAGCACAACGTTGAGAACGTTCTGGCCGCCATTTGCGCGGCCTGCCTGGCTGGGGTAGCCCCGGAGATTATCCGCGCTACTGTCGAGCGCTTCCGGGCTGTCGAGCACCGGTTAGAGTTCGTTGCCAACGTTAATGGGGTCGACTACTACAACGACTCGAAGGCCACGAATGTCGACGCGGCGATGAAGGCCATCGCGGCCTTCCCGTCCGGCATTCACCTTATCATCGGCGGGAAGGACAAGAACTCCGACTACCGGCTGATGCGCCCGCTCATCCAGGAACGCGTTAAAGCGATCTACACCATCGGCGCGGCGGCGGAGAAGATCTTTACGCACGTCGAGGGATCGGCGCCCATCGTCAACTCCGGCACGCTCGATGTGGCCGTGACTAAAGCAGCCGAGGCTGCGCAGCCGGGCGAGATTATCCTGCTCGCTCCAGCCTGTTCCAGCTTTGACCAGTTTGAGAACTACGAACAGCGTGGGCAAGTTTTCAAGGACCTGGTCTTTGCCCGTCGAGGACTACCTGAATGGCAGAACGCATAGGAGCGGAATGGCAAAACGCGTAGGCGTAGACAAGTGGCTCTTTGGCGCAACCCTGGTGCTGGTCGTCATCGGACTTCTTATGGTGTTCAGCGCCTCGGCCGTCATGGCCAAGGAGCGCTTCGGCTCCCCCTACGCCTTTGTTATCCGGCAGTCGTTGTGGGCGGTCTTCGGGCTCACCGCAATGGTCCTGCTCATCCAGATCGACTACCGGCGTTACAACAAGCCCAACGTGGTCTTTCCCGCCGTAGCTATCTCCGTCCTCCTGCTGCTGGTTGCGTTCCTGATGCACGACTCGCATGCCACGCACCGCTGGATCCGATTTGGCGTGCTCTCCTTTCAGCCGTCTGAGATTGCCAAGCCCGCGCTGGTGCTCTTTCTGGCGTGGTTCCTGCAGAATCGCATGGAGTCGATTGAGAACTTCCGGGGAACGATCCTGCCGGCCGCTCTTCCCAGCCTCATCTTTATCGCGCTCATATTGAAAGAGCCGGACCTGGGCACGGCACTCGTCTGCGCGGGGGTTACGGCGCTCATGCTCTACCTCGCCGGCATGAACATACGCTATCTCGCCATTGCTGCTGTCGCCGCATCTCCGGTTCTCTACTTCATGCTCTTTCGCGTCAAGTGGCGGCGCGATCGCATCCTCGCCTTCCTCAATCCCGAGTCCGACCCGCTGGGCAAGGGCTTCCACATCATCCAGTCGCTCATCGCGGTGGGCACCGGAGGCCTTACGGGTGCAGGGTTCATGGACGGGCGGCAGAAGCTCTTCTATCTGCCCGAACCGCACACCGACTACATCTTCGCCAACATCGCCGAAGAGCTCGGCCTTATCGGAGCGATTGCCATCGTCGGCCTGTTCGTCGTATTGGGCTATCGCGGCATGCGCGCCGCCATCCTCTCGAAGGATCCGTTTGCCCGCTTCCTGGCCTTCGGCATTACAGCGACTCTGCTGATCCAGGCATTCTTCAATATCAGTGTCGTACTGGCGCTGGTTCCCACAAAGGGGATCACCCTTCCGTTTATCTCCTACGGCGGAACCTCGCTCTTTATCATGCTCGCCTCGATTGGCGTGCTATTAAACATCACGCGCGAGGTTGATTAGGTTCCGTGCGAGTCGTCATCGCCGCCGGGGGCACCGGCGGCCATATCTACCCAGCCCTTGCCCTTGCCAACCAGCTCAAATCCTCCTACGACGCACAGATTCTTTTCGTGGGCACGCCGCGGGGGCTTGAATCGCGGCTTGTGCCCCAGGCGGGGTATAACCTGTCCCCGATTCAGGTGGGGCAGTTCAACCAGGTCTCGCTGCGAACCAAGGCTCGCACCCTGCTTGACCTGCCCCTCAGTCTCATCCGCTGCCGGAAGCTCCTCCGCAATTTCCGGCCGCACGTGGTTGTGGGCGTGGGCGGATACGCCTCCGGCCCGGCGATGGCCGCCGCCATTTTCATGCGCCTTCCAACGCTCGCCGTCGAGCCGAATGCCTTTCCGGGCCTGGCCAACCGGGTGGTCGGCAAGCGGGTGACCGCCGCTGCCATCAACTTCGCGGCCGCCGAGAAGTATTTTCGCAACCCGCAAGTGACAGGAATCCCGGTCCGGGGCGAGTTCTTCCGCCTCGCGCCGCGGCCAGCCGGGGCACCACCCCACCTGCTTGTCTTTGGGGGCAGCCAGGGGGCGCGGGCGCTCAACATCCTGATGCCGCAGATTGCGGCTCAGCTTCTAGACGCGGTGCCCGGGCTGACGATCCTGCACCAGGCGGGAGCGAGGCATGCCGATACCACGCTGGCCGCCTACTTTGCCAGCGGCGCGCCTTCCAGCCGGTGGCAAGTACTGGACTTCCTCGACGATATGCCACGCCGGTTCGAGGCCGCTGACCTGGTGTTGTCGCGGAGCGGAGCCAGTACGGTCGCTGAGCTGGCGGCTGCGGGGAAGCCGTCGCTGCTGATTCCTTTTCCGCAGTCAGCGGATGACCACCAGCGCAAGAATGCCGAGGCGTTCGTTGAGGCAGGAGCCTCCCGCATGCTGGTTGAGGCCAATCTTACCCCCGCGCTACTGCTCGAAGCTCTGACCTCCATGCTGACCGATCGCGAGGCCCTCAAGCGCATGTCGCCCCAGGCGCGACAGCTGGCTCATGCTGACGCCAGCGAGCGGATTGGTTCGATGGTGGCCGAGCTGGCGGACACCCCCCACCCCCCCCGCTGAACCAGAGTTCTCCTTGCAAAGATATGATTCCAGGCTATTTACTCGTCGCTGCTTCTGTAAAGATTTGAAAACATAGCCTTTATCTATAAAGATATGATTCAAAAAGGTTTAAGTGGAGCACAAGGGCCCGGTTAAGTTCCAAAACGGGAAAGCCCGGGCTGCCAGCGCCCGGGCTCTTTGCTTCTATATCCATTGTAGCCGGTGCGACAAAATAGTCCGCCAGAAAACAGGGCTCAGGGAACAAGCCCTCATAGAGCGCGGATAAAGGGATGTATGCCACTCTAAACTACAATTCTGACCGGCAGGCTCTGTGCCAAAAAGAACTTAGTATGGCTGACACATTCACGATTGATCCGGCCCACACTGCCGTCCTGAGCATGGATTGTCAAGCCGGCATCGTTTCCCTTTACACCCGAGAAGGCAAAGACGCTTTTCTGGTTCGAGTCGCAAGTGTTCTCAATCATGCTCGTGCTACCGGCATGACCATAATCCACATCCAGGTGGGTTTTCGACCGGGACTCCCGGAGATCCATTCCCGAAATTCACTCTTCGGCGCTATTAAATCCTCAGAGCAACATCAGCGGCTATTTCGGGAACCGCTTGAGGCGATCCCGCATACAATCGCACCGCAAGGCGACGATATCGTTATAACCAAGCACCGAATCAGCGCCTTCGCCGGCACGGATCTCGCTATGATTCTTCGCGCCAATGACATCGATACATTGGTTCTCTACGGCATTTCCACCAGCGGTGTCGTCCTTTCCACTCTTATCGATGCTGCTGACGCCGATTACCGTCTTGCGGTCATTGGCGATTGCTGCGCTGACCTGGATTCAGCGCTTCACGATTGCCTCATCCAGCGATTCTTCCCTACACGCGGGCCGGTCTTCTCGTCTGAGGGTTTTATCGCTGCCTCATCGAGGACGGATAAACAATCGTGAATAGTTCCTCAGAGAAAGATCGGATGTATTGACACAGACCGGCCTTCTCATGGAAGGGTGCGGGGCGTAGCGAGCCTGCAGTTGCCCAGCGCTCCGCGATGGGCCCGTCTGAGGCGACTAGTTGAGCAGAGAAAGCAAAAGGCCCGTTCCGAAGAACGGGCCTTTGTCGCAGAGCCAAGACTTACCGGTGTCCACCGCCGCCGTGGGAACCGCCTCCACCACCACCGTGGAAGCCTCCACCGCCGCCGCCATGGAAACCGCCTCCGCTGAAGCCGCCGCCGTGGTATCCACCGCCAACGCTACCTCCGTGGTAGCCGCTCGTCCCGCCACCGTAGCTGCGGGCGCCGCCATAGCCGGCGGTGCCGCCGCGGTAGCCGTTGTAGCCGGTAGCACCGTGGTATCCGTTATAGCCGGTCGTGCCGCGGTAGCCGTTGTTCACTCCAAATCCGGTCCGGCTGTTGTAGGGAGCGGGCCTCGCGCCGTTGTATCCATAGCCGCCGCGGTATCCGTATCCGCCGCGATATCCATAGCCGCCGCGATATCCGTACCAACCAGCGTGACCCCAGCCCCATCCCCATGGATGACCATACCAGCCGCCATACCACGGGCCGGCTCCGATGAAGAGACCGCCAATGAACCAGCTTGAACCGTAGTATCCGTACGGCGCGCAGGCGTATGGATAGTACCCGTAATAACCCCAGCTACAGACCGGAGGTCCAGCTACGTATACAGGCGCGGGATAACCCACGTCAGGCCCGATACCGATGCCGACCGCAACTTGTGCGCTTGCCATCGACGGCATCAACGCCAGAGGAACGGCCAGCAGTAAAAGCAACATTGAAGAGCGCAGGATGCGCATTTGTGAATCCTCCCCGTCGCCCTTGTGACCAGGATGACGCGGCTTCTGATCTCCGGTTTCAGTCTCGATCTTCCGGTATCTAGAAGCCTATCTCTACTAACAGAAGATGTGGGGAAAAGTTGCGAGGATTCGGATGTTTGAGGGTAGTTTCGATGCCACAAAAGCTGCATGATTCAGCAACCGAAAAGAGTGCACCCGGATGCGGGAACATCCGGGTGCTAGTTCGAGCACAGCGTCCTGGGAGCAGGGTTCCGGAACGCGGCTCGCGCGGCTGACGGAGCTGTTGCCTTAGCGCCGTCCGTGGTCCCAACCGCGATGATCAAAGTCGTGGTGGTCGTAGTCGCGATGGTCGACGTAAATGCGGCCGCGATGCACCCAGCGGCCCGGCACCCAACCAGCGCCCGCATAGTACCCGGGAGTCCAATAGAAATCGACACCGGGGCAGGGAGGTACGTAGTTGTTGTAATAGACCGGGACGGGAGGACCGACTCGAACCGCGATTCCAACCTGTGCCTGGGCCTGTGCCTGTCCCGCGACAGCTGCCGCTGCCACAATGCCAGTAAGTGCGAGGGTGCGAAGTGTGCGTTTCATCTGAGCTCCTCTCGAGCGCGGAATCGAACCTCTATCGATTGCCGTCGCTCAATCTGCTCTGCACGTGTGAACAACGGCTCAGATGAATTGTTGCGGAGGTTTATTTTTGCGGAGACTCGCATCTTTAATAGGCGGGGTGCATCGCGAAAAACGCATCCAGCCAGGAACCAATAGCCGATTTTGCATTTCGATCAGCGTGGATATGCGGAGGACACCGGCGAAATGAAATGACGTTCGCACACCGAAGAAGGTTGCCGAGGTCGGAGTTTTGGCTGGCAAGCTCTGAAGAGATGACAGGCGTCATGAGGCTTTCTGCACAGCGAATCCCGGTCTGCATGTCCAAGAAGCCCACGTAAATTCAGCAGATTCTCGACAGCAGTTTAACGACAAGCTCTTTTGTAGGCGACTAGCCTTGCATTCAAGGAGGCACCCTCATGAAGAGATTCCGAGTGATTTCTCTCCTGATTCTGACAGGTTTGTTCACGGCAGGTATTGCGAAGGCACAGGAGGGTACGATTCGAGCTAATGTTCCCTTCGACTTTGTCGTCGGAAGTAAACCCCTTCAGTCCGGGACCTACGAGTTTCTCACGTCTTTCGCGCGATCCAGTCATGCCATCTTCATCCGCAGCACCAATCAGCAAATCGTAATGCTGGGTATGACAGGCGAGGCCGGCAATCTTCCCGGGAATGTCACCCGCCTGGTCTTCTACAAATACGGAGATCACTATTTCCTGCGTGAAATTCACTGCCCCACTATGTCGCTGAACATCGCTTTTCCGCAATCGAAGCGAGAAAAGCAAACTCGGCAGCAAATGGCATCGCTGGGGCCCGACAGGGTGCTCCTGGCGCTGAATTAAGGCGGCAGAGGCGCCCTGGCAGAGAAGGCTAAGCGGCTCACCGCAGCATGAAGACTGTTACTTCTTCGCGCATGTGGGAGCTTTGCCTGAAGGCGGCCAGAGCTGGGTGAAGATCTGGAACGTGGTATCGGGCAGGTCTCGGGGTTTGATGGTGTCGCCGAATTCCATGTAGGGCACCTCGCCGTTCGAACCGATGCGGGTCCAGTCGGAACTCATCATGAGGCGCGGATCGCCGATGCGCGCGAAATGCACCCACATGGTCATGATCTGGTCGGAGAGCTTGTGGTCGGCCGGTTTGAATTGCACCGTCGGCGCGTGCTCGTCGGGGAGATGCGTGTGTCCAAAGACGTAGACGAGTTCAGAGGCGTGGAATGCGCCCATGCCCGACGCTTCGCCGATCGGGCTGACGTGGGTGAAGCGGTAGAGGTATCCGTGCGTGGCGCGGGCGATGGAGAAGGCGTTGTAGAGCTGGATGGAGTCGGTGAGGAGCTTGTCGGCGGCGGCGTGGATCTGGTCGGGGGTGGCGGGAGCGGGCGGCTCGTAGAGCGCCAGCACCTGCCTGGCGCAGGGAGTGAAGGCCTGATCTACCCAGGCGTTGAAGCTGTCGGTATCTGTCGGGTGATAGCGGCGTAGAAAGAGATTTCCTTCGTTGGTGTTGGTGCCGGCGAGGATGGGGATGCGCATGGCGTGGTTCTCGGTGTAGAGCTGCGCGGGTTGGGCGGGGATGACATATCCGTCGACGAAGGGTGCCCATGGGGACGGAACGAGAGAGGGATTATCGAGCGGGGTTTCCGGGCGGAGGCGTGCGCGAGAGGAGCCTCCGGTGCCGAAGATTTTTTCAGCCGCCTCATGTCCGCGGGCCATCATCTCTTCGGCCTTGAGGCTCCGCAGGTCAGCGATGTGAGGGGCGGCGGCAAGGCCGATCTCTTCCATGCTGCTCAGGCCGCGGTATTCGTTGTGGAGTTCGGGCGCTGGCTGGAAGACGATGCTGGGGCTTTCGAGAATGGCCTTGTCGAACAGACCTGCCGCGCCGGGTGCGACGAGGAGGTAGCCGATGCTGCTGGCTCCGGCGGATTCTCCGAAGACGGTGACGTTGCGAGCGTCGCCTCCGAAATTCGAGATGTTGTCGCGCACCCAGCGGAGCGCCGCCATCTGGTCGAGGAGGCCGTAGTTTCCGGAGGTGTGATGAGGCGATTCCGCCGTCAGGTCGGGATGGGCGAGGAAGCCGAAGATGCCGAGGCGGTAGTTGATGGTGACGACAACGACTCCGCGGGTAGCGAGATTGGCGCCGTCATATTCGGGTTGCGAACCCGATCCGGTGATGAAAGAACCGCCATGGATAAAAACCATCACCGGGGCGGGGACGGTGGGAGTAAGAGACGGAGTCCAGACATTGAGATAGAGGCAGTCTTCGCTCATGGTGGAGCCCGGGATGCTCATCAGCGCGGATTCCGGCTGCATGCAGGCAGCGCCGTACTTTGCTGCGTCGCGGACGCCGGTCCATCCCGAGACAGGCTTGGGCTCGCGCCAGCGCAGTTCGCCGACGGGTAGCGCGGCGTAGGGAATGCCCTTGAAGGCGAGCGGCCCCATGGTGGAGATTTCGCCCGCGAGCTCTCCCTGGGAGATGCGGACGTGCGGCGCGGCCAGCTGGGCGTGGGCTGAGACAGAAGCCAGAACGATAAGAAGGGCAGAGAAGCGAAATCGCATCGGCAGCTCCGGGCAGCGGAGTGAACGGCGCTGTTAGAGTAACTTATGCGGGCTCACCGCTGAACGAATTCATGTTTCTGAAACCACAGCGAGTTCACTTCATAGGCATCGGCGGGATCGGCATGAGCGGGATCGCCGAGATACTGCTCAACCTTGGCAACACGGTCAGCGGATCGGACCTGCGGAGTACGCCGATTACCGAACGACTAGCGTCGCTGGGGGCGACCATTTTCGAGGGCCACGCAGCCGCCAATGTTGTCGGAGCGGGTGTGGTCGTCGCCAGCTCGGCGGTGAATGAGCGCAATCCCGAGGTGATGGAGGCGCGGCGGCGGAAGATCCCGGTGATCCAGCGGGCGGAGATGCTAGCCGAGCTGATGCGGCTGAAGTACGGGATTGCCGTTGCCGGCATGCACGGCAAGACCACGACTACGTCGATGATTGCGACGGTGCTCGCGGCAGGGGGGCTGGATCCGACGGTGGTTGTCGGGGGGCGTGTCGACACGCTCGGCTCGAACGCAAGGCTGGGCAAGTCGCAATACCTGGTTGCAGAGGCCGATGAGAGCGACCGGTCGTTTCTGAAGCTGTCGCCGATTCTTGCCGTAGTTACTAACCTTGACCGCGAGCACATGGATTGCTATCGCGATATGGCCGACGTCGAGAATGCCTTCGTCGAGTTCATGGATCGCGTGCCGTTCTACG
Organism: uncultured Acidobacteriaceae bacterium; assembly: GCA_963781245.1. GTDB lineage: Bacteria > Acidobacteriota > Terriglobia > Terriglobales > Acidobacteriaceae > Silvibacterium. The sequence goes on along the minus strand of CAWAFB010000021.1, from coordinate 119,599 downwards.
GGGCGTGCGTGGCGTGTCTCGACGATCCATTGCTGGCCGCTATTCTTCCGCGCGTGCAGCGCAAGGTCTTTACCTATGGAACCGACACTCGCGCCGACTACGTTCTGCGCATGCTTCCGGCGGTCGAAGGGGTGCGGTCGCGTTTCGAGGTGGCTACAGGGAGTGCCGAAGGCTGCGTTCTCGGACCCTTTGAGCTGCACGTTCCGGGAGCTCATAACGTTCTGAATGCCACGGCGGCGGTCGCCATTGCGACACAACTCGAGATCAGCCCGGAAGAGATTGCGCAGGGGCTGAAGAATTTCCACGGGGTGGACCGGCGCTTTCAGCTGAAGGGCTGCGTGAACGGGATTGCGGTGGTCGACGACTATGGCCACCATCCGACGGAGATTCGGGCTACGCTTCGGGCAGCGCGTGATTGCAACTACAGCCGCATCCATGCGATCTTCCAGCCGCATCGCTACACGCGGACCCGTGATCTGTTCGACGAGTTTGTTACGGCTTTTGATGATGCCTCGACAGTCGAGGTGCTCGACATCTATGCGGCGAGCGAAGAGCCCATTGAGGGAGTGAATTCGCCGGCGCTGGTCGCGGCCATGCGCCGTGAGGGTGTCGAGTACGCTGCGACGAGCGAGCGCGCTATTGCGAAGGTCGTAGAGCGGGCTGAGCCGAATGATGTGATTCTTACACTCGGCGCGGGCAGCGTTTCCCAGATTGCTCCCCAGGTGCTGGAGAGGCTAGGAACTCACCACACAAATCTGGTTTGATTCGAATCTGTTTAATCCTGCAGGTTCTTTGTGTAGGATGGCTGCTACCATGCGCGTCCGGTATCCGGCTGTACTCACTCTCCTGGCACTCCTTTTGGCCGTTGTCCCAGCTCATGCCGATAAGCTGAAGGGCTATTACTCGGGGAGCGGGGGCATGAGTGCGGATGTTCATCGCGTGGTGATGGTGCAATTTGCGGAGGATGGCACGGCCCTGGTGGAGCAGAACTGGGTGGGCCGCGATCCGCAGACCTGGCATGCGCGCTGGGTCAAGCAGGGCAACCAGGTAACGCTCAGCTTCGATGCGCAAAAAGATACGCCTGCGGTCTCTCCACTTGTCATGAAGATGAAGCATGGCTCGCTGATTCCGGCTACATGGGACAGCGCTGCACTGGGACCGCTTGGGCCGCCAACCCTTGCGCCTTTCGGTGGCAAGAACGTTCTGAAGCATAGCGTTGCATCCTGCGTAAGCCTTAACACGCTCGATCCGTCGCGCGACTGCGTGCAGTGGGACTCTCGCACTTCACACAAATAACCCACGAACTACCCACGAACTTTCAGGAGTCGACAATGAAGCGCAGAACCTTCCTATCGCTTTCCGCCGGCGCCGCTGCTTACAGCCTTGCCAGGCCCATTGCCCACGCTCAGACTACTTCCGGGATCATGTCGCCGGTGCTTACCCGCGCCTACGACACGAGCCGCTCGGGAACAACCCTGAACGAGACGATCCTCACGCAGGCGGATCTCGCCTCCAAAGGGATACGGAAATACTTCTCGTTGTACATGGAGGGGGATGCTCGGGGCGCGGAGTCGCAGACTCTGATCCTGCCCAAGGTTCCGGTGGTTGACGGGACTGTGCGTGATATTGCCGTCGTCTCGACGATGAACAACCTGGTCTGGTGCTATGACGCCAACGATTCGGACATTCTGTGGGTACAGAAGCTGGCCGTACCAGTCAACGGAGGCAGTTCGATCGATATGCACGTGATTAATGACCACTGGGGCGTGCTTTCAACGGGCATCATCGATCCGGATACGCACCGCTGGTATGGCGTGGCATGGACATCGCCGGATGGAGATCCGAAGAAGGGCATACATCAAGTCCACGTTCTTAATCTGAAAGATGGCAGCCGCGCGCATGAACCGCTGAGTTTGACCGCAGAAGAGTATGCTCCGGGGCACGGCCTTCCTGCGCAGAAATTCAACAGTACCATGCGCAAGCAGCGGTCTTCGCTGTTGATGACTCACGTGAATGGCGTAAAGACGATCTTCTTCGCTTCGGGATCAGTTCTGGAGACTACAATTGGCGCCGCAGGATGGATCTTCGCCTATGACGTGGCTTCAGCACGTATTTCTGCCAGCATGGCGTTGAGTGGAGGCTATGGAGCCGGCATCTGGATGGCGGGCTCAGGGCTATGCGCCGACAAGGATGGCTACATCTATGGCATGACGGGGAATGGCAGCTTCGACGGCGTGTCTGACTGGGGCGAAACCGTCTTCAAGGTGAAGTACACGGCTCCGGCTGAGGGAAAGAGGGGAACGCTGGCTGTTGTCGACTGGTGGACGCCGTATAGCGATGCAGGGCGCATCGGTGAGGACCCGACGCAGTCCGCGCCCAGCGCCTTCCGCGCTGGCCGGCTCGCGCCCAAACTCTCGGGCGTCAGCGCTCCCTCGGTCGCACATGCCAATATGCCCGTCAACAGCATGGGTGACCGTAATCTCGAAGGTGCTCCGGTCGTCGGCAACCGGACCATCACCAAGCCCAACCAGAATGAAGTGAGTGAGGGCTTTGCGGACGAGGACCTAGGATCGGCAGGCTTGTCGCTGATTCCCGAATACGGTATTGCGCTGGCCTGCGGCAAAGATGGCATCGCATACGAGGTGAATATCCACGACATGGGCAAGACCAAGCCGGCGGACTTTGCGCACGCAGCGACCAATTACGCGAAGCTGGTGCAGCCTCCGGTGTGGTACACCTACACGCCGAGCCCAAATATCGATAACGCGCCGCAGGATTCGAGCACGCTCGACTTTCTCTACGCCAACAAGACGCGGCACATGCACTCGACCTCGGTGCAGTACATGAGCCCCGTCCACGGATTGATGCTGTTCTGCTGGGGCGAGAACTCGCAACTGCGCGCGTGGTCGATGAGTCCAAAGGGAGTTTTGACCCTGCTGGCGGAGGGCGCGGAGGTGGCATCAGCGAACTCCACCAATCCTCCTGGCGGAATGCCTGGCGGCTTTATGAGCCTTTCCGCAAATGCCGACAAGCCCGGGACTGCGCTTCTGTGGGCGTTGATTCCGTATGGAGATGCCAACGCTGAGATCACCACCGGGCGCTTCCTGTGCTACGACCCAGAGAACTTTGTGACGGACCAATATGGCAAGCCGCAGCTGAAGGTGCTGTGGGACAGCCAGCAGTGGAACATTACTTTCAGCCATCCAAAGTTCAATGTGCCGGTGGTGAGTGGCGGGAAGATCTTTGTGCCTACCTACGATGGACGGGTGGATGTATATGGGCTGGCAGGTACGTAAAAGAATCTACTTGCTCCGCAGTGTATCGCGTCGGAGCGGGATTACGATTTTGTTCAGAGTACTTTTACCAGCGCAAGTACGAGCAGGATCACCCCACCGACGCCAAGAATTGCGACCCTTATCAGACCGAACTTCTGCATCCATTTCGAATTCATGCCATACATCGTAGTCTGGCCAGTCATCCCACCGACAAAGAAGAAGAAATAGCTATTCCAGCTGCCCAAAAAACCAATGATTTACAGGAATCTGCACCGCTAATTGTGCAGAATGCAAGTTGACAGTGTGTGGGAGTGGTAGGCGAATATAAGGCGAATACGCCTTATGTCTGCCACTGCACTCCGCGCCCAGATCAATGCTGCATTAGCGAATCGGATTCCGTCCGCTCTGAGTCCGGCGCCCAGAGTAACCCGGTCGGTTGTGGCTACGGGTGTCGCGGAAATCGACGAATTGCTGGATGGCGGACTTCCGCTAGGAGCAATTACCGAAATGGTTGGTCCTGAATCTTCGGGGCGCACTTCGGTTGTGCTTTCCTTTCTTGCCAGGATGACGCAGGCGGCCAGAGTTTGCGCCTGGGTTGATGTCGCAGACATGTTCCATCCTGAATCGGCAGCGGCGGCGGGGGTGGATTTGACCTGGCTGCTCTGGATTCGCTGTGGAGTGCCGAAGGGAAGTGCTGCGCAGCCTGCACGGAGCCAATTCGTGCTTCCGGAAAATTACCTTATTCCGCCGCCGGTGAAGCAGGGGCTGCATGGCGGCGGCTTCGGTTCGCATCCGCGCAATGAAGTGAAGGGGATGTCGACTGCTGTGAGCGAACTTCTGCTGTCGGAGGCGGTTGTGCCTCGGTGCTCAGAGCCGCAAAGGCGAGTTCGACAGGAAAAAGAAGTCTTCGATCAGCTACCGCCGAATGTAATGCAGCAGAGTCGACAGAAGGTTCGGGCTGCGAAGCCGTGGTTGCGAATAGAGCAGGCTCTCCGTGTGACGGACCTGCTGCTGCAGGCGGGCGGGTTCAGCGCAATTGTGCTGGATATGGCGAGCATCGCGCCTGAGTACGTGACGCGTGTGCCGCTGGCGACATGGTTTCGCTATCGAGCTGCGGCTGAGCGTACACAGGCCAGCGTTGTTCTGCTTACCCAGCATGCCTGTGCGACGAGCAGCGGAGAGTTGCAGCTGAAATTCAATGCGGGCGATGCACGCTGTGACGAGGCCACGGTATTTACCGGAATTGAGCATTGCGTGGAGGTTGTGCGCCGGCGGTTTGCGCAGCCACAGACGCATTCGCAGACGAATGTTGTCTCGCTGCGTAAGCCTCCGCAGAATGTGAACGCCGCGAACTGGCGGACGCGAACGACGTGGGCAGGTCCGCGATGACGTACGCGTGCCTCTATCTCAGGGAGTTTCCTGCGCGGGCGCTGTTGCGCTTGAGGCCGGAGCTGCGAGGCAAGCCGGTTGTCGTGATGGAGGGCCAGCCTCCGCTTGAACAGGTGTGTTCGCTGAACGCAAAGGGGCGCGAACTGGGCATCGTTCAGGGAATGACGCCGGTGGAGGTGGATACATTTTCCGGAGTCACCGTACTGCCACGCTCTTTGAAAGAAGAAGCTGCGACGAAAGCAGTTCTGCTGGAGTGCGCGGGCGCGTTCTCGCCGCGTGTGGAGGATTGTTGCGAGGATTCTGCGTTCCTGTGTGTCGTCGATATTGCTGGGACAGAGAGGCTGTTCGGACCAGCAGAAGCGCAGGCGCAGAAGCTTCTGAAGCGAGTAAGGGCGCTGGGAATGACGGGCTGCATCGCTGTCAGCGGGAATTTTCATGCGGCGATTGCGCTTGCACGAGGGCTGAGTCCACGAACGACTGCGCAGGTTGTGCGTAGAGGCGAAGAAGCGGTGGCACTGGCGCCACTGCCTGTCAGCGTGCTCGATCTGACCGAAGAACAGGCAGAGACGTTCTCGCTGTGGGGTATTCGGACGCTGGGGATGCTGGCGGCATTGCCGGAGAAGGAACTTGTTGCACGCATGGGGCAGACGGGAAGGCGTCTTCGCCAGCTGGCGCGCGGAGAGTGTACGCATTTGTTTCAGCCAACGGAGCCTGCTTTCATTTTGAAAGAGCAGATGGAGTTGGATACGCCGGTGGAAATTCTCGACTCGCTGCTCTTTGTCATCAACGTGATGCTGGATCAGCTTATTCTCCGCGCAACTGATCGTGTGCTCGCTCTTGCATCCGTCACAGTTGCATTAACGCTGGAGGGCGATGCAACCCATACGCGGACGGTGCGGCCTGCGTTGCCGTCGAACGATAAGCAGTTGTGGATCAAGCTGCTTCATCTCGATCTGGAGGCGCATCCGCCACAGGTTGCCATTCTGGCGCTAACGCTAACGGCAGAGCCGGGGAGCATAAATAAGGAGCAATTGGGGTTGTTTGCTCCTCAGCTGCCGGCTCCAGCGCATCTGGATATCACACTGGCGCGCATTCGTAACATTGTTGGTGACGAATGTGTCGGCAGGGTCGTGCTGCGGGATGCACATGGGCCGGATGCATTTCGCATGGAGCCGTTTGCCATTCCTTCGGCACAGCCGTCGAATGTTACTCCCGCATCACTGCGTGCCGCTGTGCGTCAGCTGCGTCCGCCAGAAGCGTCGTTTGTGATTCTGCAGAGCGATCGGCCGAGAATGTTTATCTTTCGCGAGCGGCACTATACAGTGGAGCGCGCATATGGTCCGTGGTTGACGGGCGGGGAGTGGTGGGGTGCAACGCTGTGGGGATACGAGCAGTGGGATCTGGTGGCGAGAGCCAGTGACGGCGCCGTGTTGTGCTGCTGCCTTGTACGGGATCTGATGGCAGAACGCTGGCAGATAGCAGGTCTGTATGACTAGCGGCTATATCGAGCTGCATGCGGCGAGCGCTTTCAGCTTTCTTCAGGCTGCTTCGCAACCGGAAGATCTGATCGAGCGGGCTGTCACGCTGGAGATGCCGGCAGTGGCACTGCTCGATCATAACGGTGTCTACGGGGCTGCGCGTTTTCATACCAGCGCAAAGCGGAACAGTGTGCGGGCGCATATTGGAGCGGAGATCGCTGTATCGAGTTTTGGGCCGCGGCTTGTGCCGCCGATATGGCGGCCGCACCAGCACCAAGAAGAACCGGCCCGGCTACCATTGCTTTGCGAGTCGCGTGAGGGGTATCAGAACCTTTGCCGGCTCATCACGCAATTCAAGATGCGTGAAAGCACGAAGAACGATGGGGCGGCAACGTGCGAGGATCTTGCGGAATTTGCGTCCGGGCTAGTGTGCCTTACAGGCGGAGATGAAGGTCCACTGGCGGCGGCGCTGGCTCGTGGTGGGGAAGAAGCCGGATACCAGATTGTGGAGCGGCTGACTCGCATCTTCGGCCGCGAGAATGTTTATGTCGAGCTGCAGCGACACCAGGAACGTGAGGAGGAATGGCGGAATCAGGCGGCGATTCGTATCGCACATTCTCTAAATGTGCCTGTGATTGCGACGAATGGGGTTCGTCATGCGACGGCATATGACCGTGAGGTGATGGATCTGTTTACGGCGATACGCCATCACGTCGAGCTGGATCAGGCGGGGCGGCTTCTGGCCGTCAACAGCCAGCGTCATCTGCGGACAGCACAGGAGATGGCTGCGCTGTTTCACGATGTGCCCGGCGCGATCGAGAACACGGTGAGTCTATCGGAGCGGCTGAAGTTTGAACTGGACGATCTCGGTTACGAGTTCCCGCGCTATCCGGTGCCGGATGGAGAGACGATGGATAGCTTTCTGCGCAAGCGTGTGACAGAAGGAGTCCATCGACGCTATGCGCAGAAGAATGACCGGCCATTGCTGGAGCGGGCGAAGAAGCAGGTGGAGAAGGAACTTGCCCTGATCGCGAGGCTGGGGTTTGCCGGGTATTTTCTGATCGTCTGGGACATCATCGAGTACTGCAAGCGAAATGGCATCCTGATTCAGGGACGCGGCAGCGCGGCGAATTCGGCAGTCTGCTATGCGCTGGAGATCACGGCCATCGATCCGGTGGGTATGGAACTGCTGTTTGAGCGCTTTCTGAATGATAGCCGCGGCGAGTGGCCGGATATCGATCTTGATCTGCCGTCGGAAGAGAAACGCGAGCAGGCGATTCAGTATGTGTATCGGCGCTACGGCGAACTAGGTGCGGCGATGACGGCCAACGTAAGCAGCTATCGCCAGAAGTCGGCGGCAAGAGAAGTCGGAAAGGCGCTGGGCTTCGATGAAGATTCGCTGGGCAGGCTGTCGAGTCTGGCCGGGCAGTGGGAGTGGCGAGGCAAGACGGATACGATGGCGCATTCGTTTCTCAACGCTGGTCTCGATATTCAGCATCCGCGCATTGCCAAGTATCTTGAACTTTCCATGCGCATTCAGGATCTGCCGCGGCATTTGAGCCAGCACTCCGGAGGCATGGTGATCTGCCAGGGGCAGTTGAACTGCGTCGTGCCGCTAGAGCGGGCTTCGATGCCGGGCCGCACGGTAGTGCAGTGGGACAAGGAAGACTGCGCCGATCTGGGGATTATCAAGGTGGATCTGCTTGGGCTTGGGATGATGGCTGTGCTCAAAGACTGCCTGGAGCTGATTCCCCGGCATTATGGCGACTCCGTAGACCTGGCGCAACTGCCGGAGGATGAGGCGGTCTATCGTACGCTGCAAAAGGCCGATACGGTCGGCATGTTTCAGGTGGAAAGCCGGGCTCAGATGGCGTCGCTGCCGCGGAATTATCCGGAAAAGTTTTATGACCTGGTTGTGCAGGTTGCGATTATCCGGCCTGGACCGATTGTCGGCGAGATGATGCATCCTTACATGCGGCGCCGGCAGAAAAGGGAAGAGGTGACGTATCCGCATCCTTTGCTGGAGTCTGCGCTGAAGCGCACGCTGGGGGTGCCGTTGTTTCAAGAGCAATTACTGCGCATGGCCATGATCGTCGCCAACTTCTCCGGTGCGGAGGCTGAGGAACTACGACGGGCTGTAGGTATGCGGCGCTCGTGGGAGCGGATGAAGAATCTCGAAGTAAAGCTGCGCGCGGGCATGACTGCTAACGGTATCGACGATGCCACGCAAAACCAGATCGTGCAGAACATCAGCTCTTTTGCGCTGTATGGTTTTCCCGAATCGCACGCGGCGAGCTTTGCGCTTATTGCGTATGCGTCAGCCTATTTCAAGGTGAAATACCTGGCGGCGTTCACTTGCGCCATTCTGAATAATCAGCCGATGGGCTTCTATTCGCCGGCGGTTCTGGTCAAGGATGCGCAGCGTCATGGACTGCGCGTGAGGCCGATTGATGTTCAGGTTTCTGACTGGCCGTGTGCCGTCGAACATGAGCACGATTGCACGTTGTCGCTGCGCATGGGGCTTGGGTATGCGAAAGGTTTGCGCAAGGAATCGGCGGGAGCTCTCGTTCGCTCGCGTCTGCAGGATGGTCCATTCCGTTCGGCGGAGGATCTGGCCCAGCGCGTTGCGGTTCTCAACAGGAAGGAACTCACGCTACTGGCACGTATCGGCGCACTGAACAGTATCGATGGAGTAGCGCATCGCCGCGACGCGCTATGGCAGGTGGAGCGTGCCGGCAAGATAGAGGGGCCGTTGTTCAGGCAGCGTAGTGAGTGGCTGCGGGACGAGTCTGAGACACATCCGCTGCGGCAAATGAATGTTGAGGAGCGGCTGGTGGCGGATTATGCGGGAACCGGTTTGACGACGGGAAAGCATCCGATGCACTATCGCCGCGCTGAACTCAAGAGCCGGAATATCTTGTCTGCCGAGGAGTTGCGCGCCTGCCGGGATGGAGAATATGTACGTATGGCAGGCTGCGTGATTGCAAGGCAAAGGCCCGGCACAGCGAAGGGCTTCATCTTTCTTTCCATGGAGGATGAGACGGGCATCGCCAACGTGATTATTGCGCCTGATCTTTATGATCGCGACCGCCTGCTGGTGGTGCGCAGCAAATTTCTGATCGTCGAGGGCCCGCTTCAGAATCAGGACAACGTGATTCACGTAAAGGCTGTGCGCCTGACGGCTTTATCGGATCGTGCACTGGAAGTGCAGTCGCACGATTTTCACTAGAGCTTCCGCGACATTAGTTCGGAGTCGAATCCCCTCCAGTATCCGGTTCACTCGCTGAAAGAGTTTGAGCCTGCTGGGAGAGGCGATAGCCGTCGCGCGTACGTACGTGATACTTCTGCAGTTCTTTACCGTTCAATTTGACGGTAATCGTGCGCCAGCCCCGATTCTGATTCGCTGCCGGATAGTAGCTGAGCGAATAAAGGTGAGCCAGGTCATCGCGCACGGAAGCGAAGGCCTGCTTTTCATCTTTCCAGTTCTTGGCAAAGTAGGCCTTGCCACCGGTGGCTTTGCTCATGCGTTCGAACACCGCCGTGGAAACCGGATCGCCCTCTGCCGCCTGAGTGCTGATCATGTAGATGATGGTTCCCGTCGATTGCGCCAATTCCGCTACATTTTCCGGCGGGACGGAGCTCGCATTGTCGGGGCCGTTTGAGAAGACGACGATGGCCTTGCGGCCTTTCAAAGGGGCGGCATCTTTCACGGTCAACAGAAGACAGTTATAGAGGGCCGCATCGTCTCCAGCAACGGTGCCGCGCACGCCGCGCAATACCTGAGTATGATCCGGGGTCAGGGCGGTAGCTTTGGACAGGTCGCGACTGTAGGAATAGAAGGCTACCTTGTACTCCGGCTCGAGCGAGCGGACGAAATCGGCAATGGCATCCTGCGCGTAGACGAATCCCCTGTACATGTAGTTGCTCGTGTCGAAGAGCACATAAACATTGGCTCCCAGATGCTGCAGCTCAGAGACCGTAGCCTTGCCCGCTTCGGGTGGTTGCTGCACGGGAGCAGGTTCTGGAGCTTTGGCGGCAGTGTCCGACGTGTCGGCAGCTATGCCGGGTTCGTCGCCTTCTTCGAAGGTGGCGATAGTTTCCGGGATTTTGTCCTCAGTGATCTCGAAGTCCTGAGGGCGAAGGCCGCTGATGTAGTTTCCCTTATGGTCGGTAACGGCGACATTGAGCTGCACCAGGACCACGTTCACTCGAATCCGTGAACTGTCCTGCTGAGATGCAGCGGTGTGTCCGCCGCCGGATAACAGAACAAGAAGCAAGCCGCAGAGGGGGAGATATTTTGTCGTCATAATCCTGCCGTCGCGCATCATCACCTCGCTCAGCTCTAATGCTCGGTATCCATTTTTGCCACTGGAACCGGCGCTACCTTTCCCTGCTTGAATTCCTCTCCCGTCTCACGCATGGCGCGAAGCAGCGCGGGCCAATCTTCGAGATCGGTGGCGAAGATTTTTCCGGTCATGCGGCGGGTCAGCTCCGGTACCAGGCTATTCAGCATGACGGGTGAATAACCCATCTCGTCTGCGAGACGCGCCCAATACAGGTTGCCGGACTCCCAGGACTCGCCAAACAGGCGGCTGGAATAGCCTCCGAAAGCGGGCAGCTGCTTGAGGTTCAGGAATTCGCTGGAGTAACTGCGGGCCAGCGTAGGATGTGGCGTGCCGAAGTCTCGCGACACGCGCTCGGGGCTTGTTTCTGCCGGATATTTGCGGCAAAGCTCAGCCAGTTGCCGACTCGCCGGTCCGGCTGAGGCGGCTTCCTCGGGAAATTTCTGCCGGAACTCGGCGGCCAGGTAGAAGGTATCCGCCGGCATGACTCGAGACAGTACTGCGGAGCCTGGTGCAGATGGCACCATTGCGTCCTCAACCCACTCCAGCCGTTGCGGGGCCATGCGTTCAGAAAGAATATTGATCGCTTTGCCGCGAAGCTGCGCGTTCCCTGCGGCCGCGGTTAATATCTCTTCGCCGGACTTCTGGTACAAAGTGACCGCGTGCAGTTCGTGTGTGCTCACGTTCCACCAGCGGGGCACGACGGCGCTGACCATGAGGTTAGGAACCGTTTCCTTCCAGATCAGGGCCTGGACGTTCTCCGGGACGATGAAGTCTTCTTCCATCTCGGCCAGCGCATAGGGCAGGTCGGCCAGTGAGCCTATCAGATAAGCACCTCCGCCGGCGGGTGCGCCCACTCCGAACAGTTCGGGAGTATGCCAGAAGAATGGCTCCGAGCTCATTACGGTAATTCCCGAGAAGTCGTGAGACCGCACGAAGAGCGGATTGTTGTGCAGCACCTGCGCGCCGGGCGGTTCGTAGTAGGCGTAGTTGAGGCCTACGAGCGTGTCTCTGAGGAAAGGCGCGAGCTGACCGCGGGCGACTTCGAGCTGTGCAGGCGAACCGGGCGACTTGATCATCTTTGTCATGTCAGTCTTCACCTGCAGCTCGGCATGGCGGCTGCTGTAAACCGGCGGCGCCCACTCGATCTTTTCCCTCTCGGTGAAGATCGGACGCGGCAGTTCGAATTCCCGCAGTTCCGCTGCCAGAGAGAGGAGATCCTGGTTCGGCTTAGCTCCGTGAGCCATGGCGTTAAGGCCATCGCTCAGCCCGAAGAGAGTGTCGAGCGAAGCCAGTCGCTGATCATCCAGCACTGCGCGGATCTTGGCCGCGACTTCACGATGCATCCGTCGACCTTCCGCGGTCTCCTGAGGAGGACCGGCAAGCAGGTCGACGATCTCGTCCTGGGAGCGGTTTGCGGAGCCTGTTGATGCTATCAATAGTTCTCCCAGGGAGCTGCGCGCGGCGTCAAGCAGCTGGGCCGACGAAGAGATCTTCGCGAAGGGCTCAACCATGCCCTGCCACGATGTGTTCATCTTTCCTCGCGGGATCTCTGCCTGGCGGGCGAAGATCTGCCAGAGCCCGACGTTGGCTTGAAAAGACCCGAGCACGTTTCCACGCAGCGCGGGGGCTGAGATCTTGTCGATGGATTCCGCCACATTCAGAAAGCGGGTAATCGAGGTATCGTTCAGCTCGGGAAATTCGGCGAAGATAAGGTACCAGCTGTTGAACTGAGCAAACCGGCTGGCCAGCAGGCGCACGGTCCCTTCGGAGAGGCGTTTTCCCTGGGGCCGCTTGCTGTCCAGTTCGGTGAGCATCAGGTAAATCTGTACGGGTCCGCTGTCGGTTTCAAGTCGAGAACAGGCAACCAGCGCGTCGAGCAGCTGTTCCGGACTATTCCAGTCGTTGGCGCGCTTTCCCCATTCGTGTACGACTTTGTAATTGGTCTTCTCGTTGAAGATTTCCTTCCATACCTGGAGGCCGCCTGGAACTACCGGCTCCCCGTTTGGCTCCCAATCCACGCGATCGAATAGAACCATGAGGTCGGCGCCCTTGGGGAAAACACTTTTGGTAGGATCCTGCTGGTCGATGGATGAGCGGTAAGCGTCGTAAAGGCTTTTCAGACGCGGCCCGGTGGTGAAGTGCTCCTGCTGTGTCCGGCCTACGCGAGAAAGGGCATCGAAATAGACGGCGAGCCAGCCATTGTCTTTCGATATAAGGTGTAGAACGAAATCTCCCGGAGACTCGGGGCTCGCTCCCACGAGGTCTTTCCAGTTCGCCTCGGCGGCGGTTCCACCGGGCACAATCACGCGCCCGGACTGAATGGTGATCTGGTTGCCGTAGAAGTCGAGAACAGCGGCGTAGGGAAGCAATTTTCTGAGTCCGGGAGAGCGAAGCAATGCAAAACTGGTCTGGTCATCGCTTCTCGAAAATGCCCAATAGAGACGGTCTATGCTGCGGTCATGGAGGAGTACATCAATCAGATTGCCTTTGCCCCTCTCCTTCCACAAACTTGCGTGTACCCAGTCGCTCTCTGTAAAAAGCACCGGGACCTGACTGGTGGGATATGGATAACTGAAAGAGGTGTTCTTTGCGAGAGCCTCCTCGAGCTGAGTGAGGGGAAAGCCTGAATCAATGGTAAGAAACGCTCTCTCCGCGTTGGCCGTCACGAGGACGGTGTCTTTCTGGCCGCAGCCGGCGCGCAACTGATAGCCGAGAATGTGGATTAACGTGGCCGCATCGTTGCAGCTCGTAACTTCAATGGCGCCACTTGCTCCCACCAAGGCCTGAAGTTCCCTCGCCTGATGCACGTAGCGGTCCAGGAGGATCAGGAATTCCGTCTCCTCGCCAGTCTGGTAGCCGCGCAGGTAGGCATTGCGCGCCAACAGCGGCAGGACATCCTCGGGAGAGGCCTTCTGGCTGATGCCTGCCATGCGCAGAAAAGATCTCAGTGGACCGGGAATGGTGACGCTGTTTGTTGGACCAGATGCCGGGCTTGCGGAGTACGCCGCCGAACAGGCGCACAGATACAGGAAACCGGCTGACGCCAGAACGAATCGAGAAAGAGGAGACTTCACCCGAATACCTCCCCGAGGTCCTTCGAGACTTGCGGCTACTCACCTACGGAATTCACTGATCATTCAATGAGCGGAAGACATGCGCAAGTCTGGAGAACCGCAAATCTATCACAACTTTGATTGCATGCACTGCCGTCTTTTTTATTTTCAGTTTCGTCGGACAAAATACGCCTGCGGCGGCACCATGACGGTCTCCCGGTCAGGGAAACCGAGGGTATTGTCCTTACGAATCGCTCGCGCGCCTACTCTACTCCCGTTCCATCATGGTTTGCCAGTTCTGAATACTGTTTCAGAAAATTTACCGCCTGGTTAGTCCCAACCCCCGGTTGATTTCGGCCAGACCGGGATGGTGTTAACGCTAATGACCCCACGGGACAGTTGTTTATCGTTCAACTTACAGGCCTGCGAAATTGGCAATTTATTTCTAATCGAGTTAGTCTGGGGAGGCTGTTATTACTAATTGATCAAGCGGCCGCAGATTAATTGCGTACTTTTCGGTCGCCCTGAAAAAACGGAGGAAAGGTGCAAGTTAGTCAAATACTGATTGAAATCGATAACGAGATATCGCGCCTGCAGCAAGCCCGAAACCTACTGGCTGGAACGAGCGCAAGAGGGCCAAAGAGGGGAAGTTACGGCACTGCTAAGAAAGCAGCGAAGGCTCCGGGAAGACGCAAGTTGTCACCCGAGGGCCGTCGCAAGATAGCTGAGGCGATGAAGCGCCGCTGGGCTGAACGCCGGAAAGAACAGGCAGCCAAGTCGGCCAAGTCCACTAAAGGTTAGTTGGTCTTTCTCAGGAATTAGCAAGGCAGGTGGTTTCCTTAACGGGCACCTGCCTTTGCTGTTTCGGGGTCCCGGCTAACGGAGAGTTTCGCCTGGCTCGGCTTTCAGGACCTGGATGCCGGTTCCCTGAAGATGCTCTTCCAACTGCTCCGGAGTTCCGGTAAGTGCCGGGAATGTTCCATAGTGGATGGGCACGACGGTCTTGAGTCCGAGATGCTTTGCTGCGATCGCCGCTGCCTTCGGACCCATCGTGTAGTAATCGCCAATGGGTAGAAATCCCAGATCAGGCGCGTATAGCTCGCGGATCAGCTGCATATCGAGAAAGACTCCGGTATCGCCGGCGTGGTAGAGCACCGGGCCCCCGTCGATTGCGATCACAAATCCAATGGGGACGCCACCGTAGATTGTCCGGGCGCCGTCATCGATGCCGGAGCTATGCCGCGCTTCCACCATGCTTAGCGTTACGTCCTTGAACTTATAGCTCCCGCCGATGTTCATGCCCGCGGCGTTCTCCACGCCTTTTGACTGCAACCAACCGATCAACTCCACCATGCCGACCACATGTGGACCGTGCTGTTTGGCGACGGTGACGGCATCGCCGACGTGGTCGCCATGGCCGTGGGTCACCAGGAGAAGGTCCAGCTTTTTGGGGAGCTTATAACTCTTCGGGTACTTGGGATTGTGTTCGATAAATGGATCGATGAGAATCTCGGTTCCTTTGGCGGTGGTGATCTGAACGACGGCGTGCCCGAGCCAGGTAATGGCCGAACCTTTCAAGTCAGTCATGCGATTCATACTCCTGTAGAAATCTGTGTTCGCCACTCAACGTGTGTCAGCAATGAGGGTAGTGCTTTTAGAGTGAGATGCCCGCTATGCGGACAAGCGGACTCATCCTGTATGTCCGGAAGGACGCCACTGAACAGCCCTCTTGACGACGGTTTTCGAAGGGAGTAAGTTTCGAGTTATGAGCGAAGAAAAAGCGAAAATGCTATCTCTCTTCCATATCCTCAATACCAGCGAGCGGCAGCAGGAGCCGGAGCCTCTTCAGGGCATTGCCCGGCTTGCGGCGAGCGGCTGTTCGGCCGGCGAGGGGCATCTGGTCGAGTTTCGTACGCTACCAGTTCGGTCGCTCCTGAACAGGTGCGTCTCCCGGCGCGGATTCCCGTTTCGATGGACGATCAATCCGTACCGAGGCTGCGAGTTCGGGTGCCGCTACTGCTATGCGCGGTACACCCACGAATTCATGGAGCTGCGCGATCCCGCGGACTTCGAACGGAAGATTTACGTTAAGCAGAGCGCAGCCTGGCTGCTTAACCAGGAACTCCGCTCGCTGAAGCGCGGCGAGGCGATTGCATTGGGCACGGCGACCGATCCTTACCAGCCCATTGAGAGACACGCCCAGGTTACGCGCAGCATCCTTGAAGTCTTTGCCGCCGATCGCGGATTGGGGCTGAGCATCGTAACCAAGTCCACGCTTATCGAGCGGGATATCGACCTGCTGCAGCAGATTGCTGTTCACAACGATCTGACCGTTAACATCACCATCACGACGCATGATGCACGCCTGGCGCGGATCCTCGAGCCGCGTGCTCCGCGGCCCGATCTACGCTTCCGCACGGTTCGCCGCCTGCGCGAGGCGGGACTGCGCACGGGTGTGATGTGTTCGCCACTGATGCCGGGCATCACCGACAACGCCCGGGCGCTCGAAACGATGGCTCGCAAGGCGCGGGAGGCGGATGCGAACTTCTTCCATGCCAACGCGCTGTTTCTCAAGCCGTGCTCGAAGGCGACTTTCTTGGCCTTTGTGCATGAGCATTTTCCGCAGCTTGATGCGAGCTACGCGAAACGCTATGAGGAGGCGTTTGTCTCCCGCGCATACCAGAAGCGGATAGGCGACCTGGTCGCCGCGGTCAAGCAGAAGTATCAGTTGGGGCTAAGATATGCGGGCACTCAGCCGGAGATCGAAGAGAATGCGGGAGGCGCCGCTGACGAAGAGCAGCAAAGTCTATGGCCGGTGGAGTCAGAGCCGCGCAGGCCGGCGTCGGCCAGGCCCGCTTCTCAGCGAGTGATGATGACTTCGTAGATGTTGTCTTTGGCGAGGAAGAAGCGGTAGTTGCTGAATTGCGAGAACAGCTTCTCAATGTTGCGGTTGGTATAGACGCGCAAGACCGGATATGGCTCCGACTCCTGCATCTCGATGGAGTCGCCCTCGGTCAGGTGGTAGCGGCAATAAGTAGTGTTGGGTCCCGTGCTCTTGGAGTGAAAGATGGCGAGAACTCGGCCACCGGGATGCATGGCCGAGTAGAGGTGCTGGATAAAGGGCTCCACCAGCGGTTGCGGGATATAGTCGAGGGTTGTCCAAAGAAGGACAACGTCGAATCTGCGTCCAGCGAAATCGAGGGTCTGCTCGAAGAAGCGGGCCGTATCGAATCCTGGTTCGCCGCCTTCCTCGGTTGGCGGCATTGACCAGTCTCCGGTCAGTGCTTCGTGGACCACGTCGGCCATGTAGCAACTGTGGCCGAGCCCGGTAAGGAAGTTGATATTGCTGGGCGAAGTCGGCCCGATGTCAAGCACACGCAGGCTCTGTTCTTCCTTGAGGTGCTTCAGCATCGCGGCCCAGCCGCTTGAATGGCGAGGAATCCGCGGCCCGGATAGCACGGTGCGGCCGCTACGCTCAGGCCGCGATGGCTCTCGATTGAACAGGCTGCGCAGCACGGTGCTGGGTCGACCTCTTTCAGGGAGTCGTCAATGGAGTCCTCTTGGACCCAAAGCAGTTACCGTGCCGTTCTCCCGCCGGACACGGTTAGCAGGCGTTCACCAGGACAATTTCGGAAAATCTGTACCTTCTAATTTTGATAGTGCCAGGTCACCGCTCCCTGCTGGTCGCGCTGACTTTGCGGTACAGGCTTCACACTACACTGTTTTCCGAAAATGCTTTAATTAGCGGCGCTGAACATTGTCCCGGTTTTACCTGCGCCTACTGGAGTCTGCGCGGCGGCGGCGCCGCGATCCGAGCCAGCTTGCCCGGCAGGCTGCACCAGATCGACTTTGCCGGAGAACACCGCATTCTCTTCGATGGAGAGGCGCGCGGCGTGGATATCGCCCTTCAGGTTCGCGCCGGCCCGCAGTTCCACCCGGCCGGTAGCCTGGATATCGCCATCAAGATTGCCGATCACCACGACATCGCGCGCGGAAACGTTGGCCTGCACTTTCGCGTGCGGGCCGATCGTCAGGCGGCTCTCGGTTAATGTGATTGTTCCCTCCACCACGCCATCGACCAGGAGATCTTCACTTCCTTTGACTTCGCCGCGAATCTGAACTGACTTGCCGATACTTGCTGGTGCGCCGATGGTTTCTGCTGGGGGCATTTACCGCTCCTGTGAGGATTATCTGGGCTTTGATCGCACTATACGCAAGGACATCGCCGCGCCGCAACCCTCGCCCGATGAACGTGTCCGGAACGACACGTGATTTCGCGGCAAATTTCCCGGGATTCGCCGTTAGTATGGGACTCGCCTGTTCCTTCAGGAGGGAAATTTTGAAAGCTCACGCCCCGCTGATCCGGCTCGCTCTCGCGGCATTACTCGTGTTCAATCTGAACGCGCAGTCTGTCCAGACTCACATCGTCTCGCAGGTTGCCGAGCCGCCCAACCTCGGCCTGCTTAAGACAGAGCTGAAGGCCTATCACGATTGCACCTGCACCTGCGGTTGCTACACCAAGGCGCTGGACCTTGAGGAGCAGCGCGCAATGACATTTCTGGAACGCGCAGCGGCCCACAAGAAGGCCGGCGAGAAGTTGGCCCTGGTCCTCGACATTGACGATACTTCGCTCTCGACGTGGCCGGAAATTTCCGCCGCCGATTTCGGGTTTGTCAGCAAGGAGTGGCAGACATGGGCTGAATCCGCAAGCGCGCCTGTCATTCCCGGCACGCTACGCCTGTTCAAGCGCGCGCAGGAGCTGAGCGTTGCTGTCTTCTTCATCACCGGCCGGGCAGACACTCTGCGCGACGCCACCGAGCGGAACCTGCACAGTGCAGGCTACGACAAGTGGGATGGCCTGGCGTTGCGCACCAAGGATCAGCTGAAAGAGGCGACGATCGCGTATAAGTCAGCTGCGCGTATGCAGATCGTGCAGCAGAGTTATCGCATCGCGCTGAGCGTCGGCGATCAGTTCAGCGATCTCAGAGGGAAGCCTGCGGCCGACTATTCTGTCAAGCTTCCCAACCCGTTTTATTACATTCCGTGAAACATTTTTGGGGCGTGCACCCTCGATGACGCGAGTGCATCTCTTAGTCATGGAATACAGACAGCTTGGCCATTCAGGTCTGAAGGTTTCAGCGCTCAGCTTCGGCGCGGGAACCTTTGGTGGCGGCAACGAATTCTTCAAAGCGTGGGGCAGTTCGACTGGAGATGAGGCAGCGCGGCTTGTCGATCTGTGTCTCGATGCCGGAGTGAACCTCTTTGACGTAGCCGATATTTACTCCGACGGACTTGCCGAAGAGGTGCTTGGCAAGGCGATTACCGGTAAACGCAACCGGTTGCTTATCTCGACCAAGGCTACTTTTCGCGTAGGAAAGGGACCGAACGACGTTGGCTCCTCGCGTTATCACCTGATCGAGTCGGTGCACGGCAGCCTCAAGCGGCTCGGCGTTGACCACATCGACATCTACCACATGCACGGGTTTGACGCGACCACACCGATCGACGAGACGATTGAAACTCTCGACACTCTGGTGCGCACCGGGAAGGTCCGCTACATCGCCTGTTCGAACTTCTCAGGGTGGCATCTAATGAAGTCGCTGGCCATCTCCGAGCGCTACGGGTGGGCGCGCTATGTCGCGCATCAAGCCTATTACTCGCTGGTCAGCCGGGAGTTCGAGTGGGAGCTGATGCCGCTGGGTATCGACCAGAAGGTGGCTACGCTGGTCTGGAGTCCGCTCGGATGGGGCCGCCTGACGGGCAAGGTCCGGCGCGGGCATCCGCTACCGGAAACCAGCCGCCTGCACAAGACGGCCGAGTATGGGCCTCCGATCGAGGATGAGTTCCTCTACAAGATCGTGGACGTCATCGACGAAATCGCCAAGGAGACGGGCAAGACCGTTCCGCAGATCGCGCTGAATTGGCTGCTGCAGCGGCCAACGGTTGCCAGCATCATCATGGGTGCGCGCAACGAGGAGCAGCTCAAGCAGAACCTCGCCTCGGAAGGATGGAATCTCACTGCGGAGCAAGTGGCAAAGCTCGATGCAGCGAGCGCGGTCACACCTATTTATCCCTACTGGCACCAGTGGCAGTTTGTGGAGAGGAATCCGCTGCCGGTATAAGCCCTGCGATAATCTTCGCGTATGAGTACGGGCGAGAAATTTCTGGACGATTCAGGCGGAGTCACCCCCGTCCGGGGATTTCTGCATGGTCCGGAGGGCGGGAGTTCCGATGGGCTTGTCCTGACGCATGGCGCGGGAGCAAACTGCAATGCCCCGCTTCTGGTGGCGCTGGCGGAGGCATTCTGCGCGGCGGGGGTTACGGTGCTGCGCTGCGATCTTCCTTTTCGCCAGGCACGCCCCCAGGGGCCTCCGCCGCGGGGTAGCGCGGAGCGGGACCAGCAGGGTCTGCGCGCGGCGGTCGAGTCGGTGCGGCGCCGGG
Source organism: uncultured Acidobacteriaceae bacterium (assembly GCA_963781245.1). Lineage (GTDB taxonomy): Bacteria > Acidobacteriota > Terriglobia > Terriglobales > Acidobacteriaceae > Silvibacterium. Next base: position 99,617 of record CAWAFB010000021.1, on the reverse strand, counting down.
TGGCGGGCCGGGTGTTTCTGGGTGGGCATTCCTATGGAGGCCGGCAGGCGTCGATGCTGGCTGCAGCTGAGCCAGGGGTTGCCGAGCTGCTCCTGCTGCTCTCCTACCCGCTGCATCCGCCGCAGCGGCCGGATGAGTTGCGTACGGCGCACTTTCCGCGCCTCGAGACGCCGGCGCTGTTCGTCAGCGGCGCACGAGACGGATTCGGCTCCGTCGCGGAGATGGAAGCGGCGCTGAAGCTCATTCCTGCGCGAACGGAGCTGGTTACGATTGCCGGCGCCGGGCACGAGCTGGCGACCAAGAAGAATCGAGAGACAGTGGCCCAACGCGTCGTGGAGGCGTTCCGGTCGTTCGCGATGGGCTGACGCTTAGATTTCGACGACGACCTTGCCGAGCGAGCCGGAGGCGACCAGTGCGTGCGCGGCATCGACCTCTGCAGTGGAGAAGGTTCGCTCGTTGAGAAGCGGGCGGAGCTTGCCGGCCTCGGCGAGGGCGGCGGCCCGGGTGAGTATCTCGCCGTGGTGGGCGCGGCCTTCGCCGTTGAGCAGCGGGAGCAGGGTGAAGACTCCGGAGTAGGTGGCTCCGCGGAAGGACAGGGGAGCCAGGGCGTGCGATCCCCATCCAAGGCAGCTCAGGGCGTGGCCGGTGTATCGCCTGACGGCGGCGAAGGAGGCGTCGAGCGTCCCGCCTCCCACAGTGTCGTAGACGATGTCGAAGCCCCGGCCTCCGGTGTGAGCGGCGACATATTGGTCGACGGACATGGAGCGGTAGTCGATGGGAGTGGCGCCGAAGTCTTCGACGATCTTCGCCTTGTAGGGTGAGACGGTCGCGAAGACGTTGGCTCCGAAGGCGCGGGCGATCTGGACCGCGATGTGGCCGACGCCGCCGGCTCCGGCGTGGATCAGCACCTGCTGTCCGCTGTGGATCTTCGCGCGGTCGGCGAGGCCTTCCCAGGCGGTGATCACGCTCAGCGGGAGCGCCGCGGCCTCTCGCATGGTGAGGTTCTTCGGTTTATGCGCGAGCAGGTCGGCGTCGGCAGCGATCTTTTCGGCGAGGGTGCCCTGGTTGCCGCCAACTCCGCCGACCATGCCGTAGACCTCGTCTCCGGGCTTCAAGGCGGTCACGCCGGAACCGACTGCTTCCACGGTTCCAGCCATGTCGAGGCCGAGGACGGCGGGCAGCGGCTGGCGGGCGTGGGCTGCCTTAGCGGCGCGGATCTTGGTGTCGAGGGGATTGACGCCGCTGGCGGCGATCCGGACAAGGACCTGGTTCGCGGCGAGAACCGGGTGAGGGAAGTCCCGTTCGAGAAACGGTCCGTCAGGCGATTCAACCAGCCAGGCTTTGTATCCCATCGTGCGGGCTCCTCGAGACGGAGTTCAGTGTAGCGGAGGCCAAGTCCCCCTCCCCCGTCATTTGCTACTTCATAGATTCCATTGGGTTTACCGGGTAACGTTACGCGCCAGTTCATAGATTCCAAAGGACTTGTGAGTTTCTCATTTGTTTTCAATGACCTGGAAAGCGAAAAGCCCGCCGGTTGGGGGCTGCTTTCATGGGGCTCTCTATTTCTATTTTAGAAGATTGAACGAATTTGTCGGCCAGGTTTCTCGCCGGTTGCTTTGAAAGATTTACCAAGAGGACGACCGATGGCGCAAAGCGAACGCCTGCTTGGCTCCCGGCGATAATGGTACGAGAAATCCACAACCAATGGGCTTGCCTAGGAATGCAGCCCAAGATATAGTGGGTCCATTCCAAGGGTTCTCCGATATTTTGGAGAGTAAAAGGGAATCCGGTGAGAATCCGGAACTGCCCCGCAGCGGTAAGCAGGTACGAACGCCCAAGATGACACTGGATTCGTAAGAGTCTGGGAAGTCCGGCAAGTAGGTCAGAACCTGCAGAGTCCGAAGACCTGCCTGGGAAATATTCGCTTACGCCTCCGAGGGGAGGCGAGGTGGCAGCGGCTTTCTCTCTTCGCCGGGCGGATTACCGCTGTTTCTTCGCAAGCTTCTTGGGGCCAGGAGTTCTATGGCCACGATATCCGATTCGATCAGCGTACAGACCAGCCTCTCCGACCTCACGCCCGATTTTCCGGTGCGTGAAGAGATGCCCATCATGCACGTCCGCAAGCGCAACGGAGCGCTGGAACCGGTGGACGTTAATAAGATTGTCCGCGCGGTGCAGCGTTGCTGCTACGGTCTCGCGCATGTGGACGCGATTCGCGTCGCGTCCAAGACGATCGGTGGTCTTTACGATGGCGCGACGACTCGCGAGCTCGATACGATCTCGATCGACACGGCGGCATCGCTGATCGCTGAGGAGCCTCAGTATTCGCGACTCGCCGCACGTCTCTTGCTGGGAACCATCGTCAAGGAGATCGCCAGCCACAACCTTTATTCGTTTTCGCAGGCGATTGCCTACGGAAGCCAGGAGGGCGTCGTCAACCCCGCGACTGCCGAGTTTGTACAGACACACGCCCGCAAGTTGAACCATGCGATCGACGACTCGCTGTCGGACCGCTTCGAGTATTTTGGGCTTCGCACCGTTTACGATCGGTATCTTCTTCGTGACCCAATCTCAAGAACGGTGATTGAGAGCCCGCAATACTTCTTCCTGCGGGTCGCCTGCGGCCTTGCCGGAAACCCTCATGAGGCCATTGAGTTTTACCGATTGATTGCGTCGCTCGATTACATGCCTTCTTCCCCGACGCTGTTCAATTCCGGCACGAAGCACGCGCAGATGTCATCGTGCTATCTGCATGACTCTCCTTCCGATTCGCTTGAGAGCATCTACGACAGCTATAAGAATGTCGCGATGCTCTCGAAGTTCTCTGGTGGGATTGGTCTCGCTTTCCATCGCGTCCGATCAGAGGGCTCGTTGATTCGTGCGACCAATGGGCTGTCGAATGGAATTGTTCCTTGGCTGCGGACGCTCGATAGTTCCGTTGCGGCAGTCAACCAGGGCGGCAAACGGAAGGGTGCGTGCTGTGTCTACCTGGAACCCTGGCACGCAGACATTGAGCAGTTTCTGGAATTGCGCGAGAACACGGGCGACCTTTCCCGCCGGACCTATAACCTCAATCTCGCCAACTGGATTCCCGATCTCTTCATGCAGCGCGTGGAGGGGGACGATATGTGGTCGCTCTTCGATCCTAAAGACGTTCCTCACCTGCCTGACTTGTTCGGCAACGAGTTTGCCGAAGCCTATGAGAAGGCAGAGGCCGAAAAACTTTATCGCCTCCAAATTAAAGCCCGTGACCTCTATGCCCGGATGATGCGCTCGCTCGCCGAGACCGGCAACGGATGGATGACCTTCAAGGACTCCACGAACCTGAAATGCAACCAGACCGGCAAACCGGGCAATATCGTCCACTTGTCGAATCTGTGCACGGAGATCACGGAGGTCACGTCGAAAGATCAGACCGCGGTCTGCAATCTGGGTTCGATCAACCTGGCGCAGCACGTCTCGACGAATGACGGCGTGCCTCGTTTCAACTTCGACAAACTCGCGGCCACGGTGCGCACCGCAATTCCCATGCTCGATCGGGTGATTGACATCAATTACTACCCGATACCGCAGGCAGCGAGTTCGAATGCGCAGTGGCGACCGGTGGGCCTGGGCATTATGGGCTTGCAGGATGTCTTTTTTCAGCTTCGATTGCCCTTCGACTCGCCGCGGGCGCAAGTCCTTTCGACCAGGATTCAGGAAGAGATTTATTACAACGCTCTGCTCGCCTCCTGTGAGTTGGCAGAGAAAGAGGGGGCGCACCCAACCTTTGCCGATACCCGGCTGGCCTCGGGGAACTTCCAATTTGATCTTTGGGGCGTCAAGCCTTCAGAAACGGAACGCTGGGATAGGTTGCGCGAGCGCATCGTCCAGAGCGGAGTGCGCAACTCGCTGGTCATTGCCATTGCTCCAACTGCGACGATTGCCTCGATCGTCGGCTGCTATGAGTGCATCGAGCCGCAGATATCCAATCTCTTCAAGCGAGAGACACTCTCGGGCGAATTCCTTCAGGTCAACCGGTACTTGATCGACGATCTCCGGACGCGAGGCCTGTGGACAGAAGAGATGCGTATGCGGCTGAAGCTCGCGGAGGGATCTGTGCAGGGAATTGCCGATTTGCCTGAGGACCTGAAGCTGCTCTATCGCACAGTGTGGGAGGTGCCGATGCGCTCGCTGATCGACATGGCCCGCGATCGCAATGCCTACATCGACCAATCGCAGTCGCTCAATCTCTTTGCCGAGTCTCCCAACATCGGCAAGCTCTCATCGATGTACATGTATGCGTGGAAGCAGGGTTTGAAGACGACTTACTACCTGCGTTCTCGTCCGGCGACGCGTATCGCGAAGACCACTGTTCAAAATCAGGGCCACACGCGCGAATCGGCAACAGTTGATTCAGCCAGCGAAATCTCAGCGGCAGCGGCTGTCACCTGCTCTCTGGAAAACCCCGGAAGCTGCGAGGCCTGCCAGTAATAACTGACCTTTGTTCGCGCCACCGCAATAAGGCTTTTTGCAAAATCGCATCAGGAGTCTTCATGGCCACTACCGCCGTCTCGCACACGCCCCTATCTTCTGTCATTGCTTCTGAGAAAATTCTCGACCCGGGTCTTTGCCTCACGCTTCGTCCCATGCGCTATCCGGTCTTCTACGATATGTTTCGCGACGGTATCAAGAACACCTGGACAGTGGAAGAAGTCGATTTTCAAACCGATCTTTCCGATTTGAAGCAGCGGCTCTCGCCGGCGGAGATTCATCTCATCCAGCGGCTGGTCGCCTTCTTCGCAACTGGGGACAGCATCGTCTCCAACAACCTTGTACTGAACCTCTACAAGCACATCAACTCTCCCGAGGCGAGGCTTTATCTATCCCGGCAACTCTTCGAGGAGGCCGTGCATGTGCAGTTCTACCTGACGCTTCTCGACAACTACGTGCCCGATCATGCGGATCGCGCAGCAGCCTTCGCGGCCGTTGAGAACATTCCCTCGGTCGCCAAAAAGGCGAATTTCTGCATGAAATGGATGGATTCCATTCAGGCTCTCGACCAACTGGAGACCCGAGAGCATCGCCGCCAGTTCCTGCTGAACCTGATCTGCTTCGCTGCCTGCGTCGAAGGACTCTTCTTCTTCGCCGCCTTTGCCTATGTCTACTTTCTCCGCTCCAAAGGTCTGCTTCATGGGCTGGCAGTGGGCACGAATTGGGTCTTCCGTGACGAGAGCTGTCATCTGGAATTCGCGTTTGAAGTCGTCAACGTGGTTCGTGCCCAGGAGCCCGATCTTTGGGACGCGGAGCTTGAGAGGCAAATCGTCGAGATGCTCCATGAGGCAGTGGATGCGGAAACTCAGTTCGCCGAGGATCTTCTTTCCGGCGGGGTGGCCGGGCTTTCGGTACGCGACATGCGCCAGTATCTCGGATACGTTGCCGATTCGCGATTGCAGCGGCTTGGTATTGCCCCTGCCTTCGATGCAAAGAATCCTTTCTCCTTCATGGATCTCCAGGATGTCCAGGAGCTGACCAACTTTTTTGAGCGGCGTGTCTCGGCTTATCAGAGTGCGGTGGCGGGCGAAGTAGCCTTTCATGAAGAATTCTGATGGCAAAGAAATGTCAAGAATGCCGGTGAATGGAGAGGACGTTCCAGCAGAAATCAGGCAAGCCCGACGCGACGAACCAGGTCAGCGAATCGCGGATCGCCGCGGATCGGGTCGAAATAGGGATGGGTTTTGAGGAACTGCAGGATATTGGATTGCTCTTTGTAGGCCTGCTCGAGCGAGTAGAAGGCCTGTTCGTTGTCGCCGAGACCCAGGTAAGCGTTCACGAACGCGGCAGCAGGAATATAGCCTGCCTTCCTCCGTTGTTTCAGTTCTGCTAAGAGCCGTAACGCATCGGTGCGCCTCCCGGCGTGGGCGTAGGCTCTGATCAGTATTCCGGTTGCGGCAGGACTACCTGAGGAAAGAGAGACGGCTTTTTCCAATATGGGGATCGCATCTGCCGGCTTATTCTTGGCGATCAGTGCAAATCCAAGGCCTGTAAGAGTGGCCACATTGTCCTGTTGTATGGCCAATGCGCTGCTTGCCTCGCGGATGGCGTCATCGAATCGATGTGACTGGAAGAGAATCCACGATACGCTGCCGCCGGAGATCCCAACCGGGTCCAGCGCCCGGGCGCGATAGATCTCGGCCACAGCTTCGTCCGTACGTCCCTGGCATGACAGCCACATAGCAAACCACGAGTGGGCCGTAGCGCTGTTCGGGTTCAATTCGAGGGCGCGCCTGTATTCCGCTTCCGCTTCAGTCCAGTGCCATTCCTCCTGCAGGACATTGGCCAGCATGACATGAGCTTCGACAAGATTCGGGTCGAGCGCCAGCGCCTTGCGGGCGAAGCTCGCGACTTTCGGCCGCGTTGCTTCGGGAGGAACTCCGGCAGCGACCGTTCCGAGCCAGGTGTAGGCCTCGGCCAGACCCAGGTAAGCTGGTGCAAAGGTCGCATCCCTGTTGAGGGCGTTCTCGAAGTAAGGAATGCTTTGCTCAAGCTGGGCTCTGTTTCCCTGTTCTAAAAGAAACCTGCCTTTCAGATAGCTCTCGTAAACTTCAGGCGCAACCGGACGCACGGCTCGGAGCCGCTGGTGTTCCTCCCCGGTGACCGTTACTTCCACTTTTTCAGCGATGGATTGCGCTAACTCAATCTCGAGGTTGAGCGCATCGCGCATTTCGCGGTCATAGGTTTCGGACCAGAAATGCGTGTCGGTTGCGCCGCGAATCAGCTGGGCGGTAACGCGAATACGGTCGCCCTCCTTGATGACAGAGCCTTCAACGACAGCGTCCACGCCCAGTGTTCTGGCGATCTCCGGTATGGAGACCTGCGGATTCTTGAAGCGCATCACAGACGTGTGAGAGATCACCCGTAGGTCGTGGATGTTCGAGAGGCGCCCGATGAGGGCCTCGGTGATGCCGTCGGCCAGGTAATCCTGCGCCGGATCGCCCGATAAGTTGCGCAGAGGCAGCACGGCCAGCGACCGGATCCCGGGCTCGCCGGTTGCCTTGGCGCGATGCCGGAGCACGAGCCAGGCAGCAGCCACGAGGCAGAGGCAGACGCCGGCGGCCAGGGCAAACCACAGCCGGCTCCTTCGCGGGGTGATTGCGGGGGCACCGCTCGGGGCTGCCGGGAGCACTCCCGCCTCGGGCTCCCGTTCTGACTCGAGCTGATTTTCAGTGTCTTCGGGACGCGGCCTTCGGCTCCGAATCCAGTCGTCGAGTTCTTCGCTCAGGGCATAGACGGAGCCGCGCTTGTCGTGCACATGCCGGTGAACCGGCATGTCCTCGCGCTTCTCCCAGCGCTGAACCGTGGTGACATCGCGGTTCAGATATGCCGCGATTTCCTTCCACGAATCGAGCCGCTTTTCGGGCGTCTTCTCTACAGGCGGGATTTCATATGACGGCTCACCCATAGAGAATCTCCGGAGCAGTCCAGCTATCGAAGGGAAATCAGCCCATTCTAACCCTCCCGATCAGCACCGCAATAGACGGCATTAGACGGCAAACGAGCTGTTCGGTGAGTTGCTGCTTGCCCCGACGGTGCAGGGTGGGAGATGGTGTCGCGAGTGCAGGCGCTGCGATGCTCAACCTCTCGGCAGTTTATGAGGTTGCGGCGAGCCAGGCGCCAATCTCAGAACTGGAGAGTTCCCATGAACAGCAAATCCCTGAGTTGGGCGGTGCGAGTGTTTGCCGTCCTTGTGCTGCTTTCGACCGCTGCCGCCCTGGCCCAAGAGCGGCGGGGCGCGAACTTCAGTGGTGTCACCAGCTTCACCGGCCTGATCAACGACTATTCACCCGCGAACGTCAAAGGTGGACCATGGGAAATGCATGGTCAATGGTCATTGGACCTTCAACGATGGTGGGGTGTCGCCGATTTTTCCGCCGATATGACCTGTCCGATTACGGGACCACAGCGGGTGTTCTTGATGCGACGAAGGGCGGTCAGAGCGCTCACACGCACCACATCAAGCTGACGAACGCAGCTGTCATCTGGAACATGGACGGCTGCCCCACGTTCAGTCCTGCGACAACAATGGGCTTTCAGTTCAGCGGTACGGTCAGCCTGATAACTGGCAATGGAGGGCCGGCCCCCTTTGAGACGGATCCGCCGTCGTCGACACTGCAGGTCTGCGTCACCGGAGGGGCCGACGTCTCGTACTCGAACATTACCCTGGTGTTCGGTGGGCCTGCGACTACGCATTTCGGACCGCAAGCCATCGACGGCGTCGTGCGTAATGCTTCAGCTGACCCTTTCGGAAGAGATTGAGGAGCGCGTCAAATGAGCGCATCATCCCGAGTCACTCGTCGACTGTGGATAAGTCCGAAGTCGACTTCCCGAAAGCCGGCTAGGGGGCAAGAAAAAGGCGGATGCGCAGTTGCGAGTCCGCCTCGCCTTGAAAAACACCGAGCTTATTGCTTGAGTGCACCTTCGACTGCTGCGACGACCTCAGGAGATTCGGGAGTCACGTTCGGCTCGAAGCGGGCGACCGGGTTGCCGTTGCGGTCGAAGAGGAACTTGGTAAAGTTCCACTTGATTTCTCCGCCGAGCCTGGGATCGGTCGACTTGTCGGTGAGATACACATAGAGCGGGGTGATGTCGTCACCCTTGACCGATAGCTTGGACATCATCGGAAAGCTGACGTTGTATTTGTTGGTGCAGAACTTCTTGATCTCTTCGTTGGTGCCGGGTTCCTGGCTGGCGAAGTTGTTGGCCGGGATGCCGACGATGACCAGGCCCTTGTCTTTGTATGTCTCGTAGAGTTTTTCGAGGCCGGCGTATTGCGGGGTGAATCCGCACTTGCTGGCAACGTTTACGAGCATGACGACCTTGCCGTGATACTCCTTGAGGCTCACAGGCTGCCCGTCGATTGATTTCAGTGTGAAGTCGTAAATGCTTTTGACAGCGGCGGACATGCTACCTCCGGCTACACAGAGCGCAAGGATGAAAACTGCTTTCAAATAAGTTGCTGAGGCAAACTTTCTCACGGCATCCTCCAGATCCTGACGGCCATGATACCGAATGTATGTCATCAGGTTGTCAACGGTGGTAGAACAGCCCGACCAGACATCACCCAGGCCGTGAAAGCGGATTGATGACCCGCCTTGTCGTTCAATTGCGAAAGCGATACAGTCTCAGTTGTGAAAGCTGGCCGCCGCGTCCGCGCATTGTTGGCATTGCTCCTGGCCTGCCTGTGGATCACTACGGCGTCCTGGGCAGAGCATGTGGCCGCGGAGTTTCCGCTCTGCCAGCCAGCACACTCACCGTGCTGCCCGCAGCCCGTCAACAATACCAACGAATCGTGCCCTGCCTGCCACATCTCTGATACAGTTGCGGCCAAAAAGAGTGTCGAACAGGAGCGTGAGCAGGAGGGGTCCAAGTCTCTTCCGCGCGCTCAGAATGCGGCCAATCATCGGGCGAACCCCAGGGTCACCGCTTTCCGCCGTGAACTCACTCGCGGGCTCTATTACCAGCCCACGGTCTTTGATCTCAAAGACGATCTCCGCGTTTAGATCATCTCCCTATCCACGTTCGCCAGGCGTGCGTCGAAACGTGATCGCGCGCATGTGTGTTTCACGCTGCATTTCAAAGGAGCTGATCTTTATGAAAGCCAAAGCATTCGTATTCGCATTTGCGGCAGTCCTCTTTGTTTCGCTGGCAGCCCAGGCTGCGACAGTCGTCGCCTGCTGTGGGAATCCTGCCTGCTGCGACAGCGGTGGTTGCTGCAAATAACAGATAGCGGCTGCGCGCCCACACTCTTTCTTCAGAACTGAATACGGAAAGAGTGTGGGGCGCGAGCCTGCCGATCCATCTACCAAGAGTCTTAGACCCGCTCTTGAACTCGCCTCGGATTACAACAAGCGCCCGCAGACTGCTGCGGCCGGCGGGTTGTGTGTCTGCCCGGAGCGCTTTACTGTTGCTGAGGAGGAGCTGATTGCAACTGCTGTTGCTGCTGCAACTGCTGTTGCTGGCGCATCTGCTGCATCTCCTGGAGCATTTGCTGCGGAGTGCGCACGCCGTTGTTCGGCTGCTGCGGTTGTTCCTGCGGCGGTTGCGGGGCGCCGGGTGGCTCGATCGGCTGCTGAGCCTCGTCGTCATTGTCTTCGTCCTGGGCGATCTGCTGCGGGCGGCTGGGGCCACTGCTGGGTAGTCCGGCACTACGCGGGGTCAAGGATATCTGCCTGGGAGTTCCGGTTTCGGTGCGGCCGACCATCACCACGTTGTATCCGGAGCCGTCGAGCAGGGTCGAAAGCACTTCCTGCGGATCGCCCGGGCCATAGCTGCCGAAGATGCGCTGATCTCCGCCCAGACCGTCGACGGTCATGCCGCTGTCGCTGGTGAGGCGGTGGAGGATGTCGGCGAGGCTGGAGTTGTCGGCGTGAATGGTGAGACGACCGGGGGCAAGGTCGATCCTGGGCGGCCCTGCCGGCTTGTCGAGCAAAGAAGGCGGAGCAGCTGCGGAAGCGACGTTCACCGAGAGCGTTTCCGGCGCGGGCGTAGGGGCTGATGCTGCTGGTGCGGAAGGCGATGGCTGGTCGGCGCGGGTTTCAGAGCCCTGCAGACGATGATGCCGCGGAGGCGTGTTGGTGTCCGGCGGAAAGACCTCCTGGGCGAGAGCCGGGGTGGAGAGCGCCAACAGGGTGCAGCCGGACCAGAAAACAGCCCTCATTCCGCGATGATTCATTGGGGTCATGGGATCGTGGCTTGCGGGCTTTCCGCTTGAAACCTCTCTCTGTACTAGACTAGCAGTGGTTTCGGTTTGCTCGCGACTTTTTGCGGCTCATTTTCGCCCTATGCGATTCGTTTTGATCTTTCAGGACTTTCCGCCGCTGCGCTGGTTGCGTCAGCCGATTTTCTTTGCCCTGCTGGCCCTCGTCGCGGGTGCTCCGCTGGCGCGGGCCGTCAGCTGCAGCACGGAAAGCCAGATGACGGCGGCGGAACGCGACCCGATCATACAGGCGGCGCGAGCGCTGGGAGGCGAGATTCAGGCGGCGAACGTGAACGGCGTACGCCAGTCGACGATTGCCGCGGTGGCGGCGCAGTTCGATCCGGTCGCGGCTAGCATTCAGGCAGTCTCCACCCAGATTCAGACGGCGGCGCTGACCATCAACGGCATTTACTCGCTCAAGGCCTCTGACCTGAAGGGCACCCAGGACGAGACGCAGTTCTTTTGCACGGTGCCCGGCTCGGCGCTGATCGTGACGATTACGATTCCCCAGCTGCCTCCAGCCAACTATGCGCTGGTGATCATGCGTGCGACGGGAGTCGAGCACCCTCAACAGATTTCGTTGCTGCTGCAGAACGATGGCGGCCCGGGCCCGGCCGGCTGGAAGCTGGCAGGGTTTTTCACGCGGCCGATGACCGCGGCGGGGCATGACGGCGTGTGGTACTGGACCGCGGCACGCAATTACGCGCAGAGAAAGCAGGACTGGAATGCGTACTTCTACTATCAGACGGCAGCGTTTCTTCTGAATCCGGTGGATTTTATGTCCAGCCCGAATCTGGAGAAACTGCAGAAGGAGACCCAGCTGGTGCGGCCTCCGGAGGCGCCGGGCGCGAACCCGCTGGTTCTCAAGGCCGGAGGGCAGAGCTTTAACATCACCAGCATGCGGACGGACACCTTTTCGGGCGGTCTGGATCTCGTGATTAACTATCAGACGAAGGACGTCTCAAATCCGGTCGCAACGCACACAGAAATTGTGGAGTTGATGAAGGCGATGCTCGCCCAATATCCCGAGCTGCGGCAGGGCTTTCACGGACTGTGGGTTTACGCTCATGCCGAGAACCAGAACCCGTATGCGATCGAACTCCCGATGAACCAGATTCAGTAAGACTCCCAGCGGCCCCCATGCTTCTAGAGCAATGAGACAAGCGAGATAGACAAGCACCGGCCGGAGGGCCGGTCAAACTTCGAAAGGGAAAATGCGGTTCGTATGCCCAACCTGATGGAAAAAACGCTGAGCCAGGCAATTGCCCAACGCCGCGCCACGCCCAGCTTCGACGGATCGCCCATCCCCAACGAAGACCTGAAGAAAATTATCGAAGCCGGCCTGAGGGCTCCCAGCGGATACAACATGCAGCCGTGGCGCTTTATCGTGGTGCGCACGCCGGAGCAACGGCGCAAGCTGCGCTGGGCCAGCTTCAATCAGGCCAAGGTAGAAGAGGCTTCGGTTGTGATCGTGGCCTGCGGCGATGCGGATGGCTGGCGCACGGGCGATCTCGAAGAGATGCTGCGCAAGGGGTGCGAGGGCGGCATGCCGGAAAACTATGCGGAACAGGCGCGCCAGAATATTCCCAACTACCTCTCGAATCATCCCAATCTGACGGCGTGGCTGAACAAGCACGTCATGATTGCCTTCACCACCATGCTGTTGATGGCGGAAGTGCTGGGATACGATACGGCTCCGATGGAGGGCTTTGAGCAGGAGAAGGTGCGGGAAGTGCTCAAACTGCCGCTGAGCTATCACGTCGTGGCACTGCTAGCTGTCGGGCATCTCAGCGGGGAAGACAAGTTCAATGGCGGCCGATTCAGCATGGCGACCACGGTGTTCGAAGGCGAGTACGGCAAGCCGATCAAGCTTTAATATCTGCTGTAATTTCTGGGCTTTCATGTCGCGCGAATATCCGGAACGGCCGATCATCGGCGTTGGAGCGGTGATCATCGAGGGGGAACGCGTGCTGCTGATCAAGCGCGGGCAGGCTCCGCTCAAAGGGGAGTGGTCGCTGCCGGGCGGCGCGCTCGAGCTGGGCGAAACACTGGAAGAGGGCGTTTGCCGCGAAGTGCTCGAAGAGACGGGGCTGATCGTTGAGCCTATCTCCATTGTTGAGGTGTTCGACCGCATTTCGCGCGATGTGGAGGGCCGCGTCCAGTACCACTACGTGCTGGTGGATTACCTTTGCCGCGCAACCGGCGGCACACTGGCATGCGCGACCGATGCTGCCGATGCGCGCTGGGCAACGCTGGAAGAGCTGGGGCCGATCGCGTCGTTCACCGAGCAGGTGATCCGCAAGGCTTTTCAGGTAGCCGGGTTGCCGTCGGCGTAGAGACGGGCGGGATACAATATTTCTCATCCCGAGTGATTTGCGGGTTCGCATCGGTGGCCACGCATCGAGCGGCGGAATCACGAGAACGGCAGAGTCAAGTCAGCGGATCATCTAAGCGGAGTACCGTGAGCGATTCTCCCAAGGTTGTAACCATGCCGCCGCCCCGGCCCTACCGCACGCCTCCGGGCGAGAGGAGCGCCGTGCGGGCGAGAGCCCTGCTGGTGGTGATCTGCTTCGTCGTCGGACTAGGGCTTTTTGCCTGCCTGCGCCCGCTGGAATTGCTGTTCACGGTGCTGCAGGTGAAGCTGAGCTTCGACGGAATCAGCAGCCACTACAGGAATATCGACGGATATCGGATTCATTACTTCGAAGGCGGCTCGGGGCCGACCATGGTGCTGATTCATGGACTGGGAAGCAGAGCCGAAGACTGGGCCAAGCTGATGCCGCAACTGGTGCAGGGCGGCAGGCACGTCTATGCGATCGACATGCTGGGGTACGGACGCTCGGCGCGACCCAGCGATGCTGCGTATTCCGTCCCGCAGGAAGCGGGCATCGTGGAGAAGTTCATCGCAGCACAGAATCTTGGACAGACCGATCTGGGCGGATGGTCGATGGGCGGATGGGTGGCGATTCGCGTGGCCCTCGATGAACCGGAGCGGGTCAGGCGGCTGGCGATCTACGACAGCGCGGGGCTGAGATTCGATCTGCCGTTCAAGGCATCGCTGTTCTGGCCGGACAATCCGGCAGCGTTGACGGCGCTGAACGATCTGCTGTCTCCGGGGCGAGGTCCGCAGATACCCGTGCTGATGCAGTGGGACATCCTGCGGCTGGTACAGCGCAATGGGTGGGTTATTCAGCGGAGCATGGAGTCGATGCTGACGGGTGCGGATCTAGTTGACGGCAAGCTCGGCGCGCTGAAGATGCCGGTGCTGATCGCGTGGGGCAAGCAGGATCAGCTGACTCCAGTGTCGCTGGCTTATGCCTTCCACGCGCAGATACCGCAATCGGTGCTGGAGATCTACGACGGGTGCGGACATCTCGCGGCGCGCGAATGCAGCGACCGCATCGGGCCGAATACGCTGGCGTTTCTGAAGGCTGATCCGCCTATGGCGGCGCAGATCAAGGAAATTCCGGCGGGGAAGTAGGGCGGGATTATTCTCCGCCCTTCCACACATAAGCGTTGTTCTGCGGCAGGCCGATGTGGGCGAGCATGCGATAGACGAATTGCCGCGCCATTTCTGTTGAGTCCACCGGCTTGTTGTAGAAAGCGGGGATGACCGGAAAGATGGTCGCGCCGGCGTCGGCGGCGAGTGTCATGTTGCGCAGGTGAATCTTGTTGAAGGGCGTCTCGCGCACGCAGAGCACTAGCGGCCGGCGCTCCTTGAGGCACACGTCTGCGGCACGCTCGATCAGGTTCTCAGCGAGGCCGTTGGCGATGCCCGCCAGCGTGCCAGCGCTGCAGGGCAACACGATCATGCCGTTCGACGGATAGCTGCCGCTGGCGATGGGAGCGCCGATATCGCTTTCGGAAAGCTGGCGGATCTTCGTTGATTCGCTTCCGAGAAGCTTCTCGAGGAGACGATTGCGTCCGCTGAGTTCGAGCTCCTCGGCCATTACGCGCAAAGAATTTTCAGAAGGGATGAAGTGCACCTGCTCAACGCGCGCATCGGCCTCGAGTGCGCGGAGCAGCTCCTGGCCGAAGATGGCGCCGCTGGCTCCGGTCATAGCTACAGTGAGGTGCTGGGCGACGGTGAAGTGCATGGTCTGGTCAGGCATTTGTAACCGCTGTGCAAGGATGATCTTCTCACTTTTGTTTATTAGCTGGATGCGGCGGTTAAGGGGGCAGGCGGTTTCTGCCACAGCCTGCGAAGAAGGCGTACGATCCATCGCGCTGCCAGGATGGCCAACAGGATGAGCGTCGCAGCGATTGTGGCCGCAATCCACGGGTGCCTGGTGGTCAGCCAGGTGATGCCGACGGCGAGCACATCTTCGCTGGTGCTGAGAGCAATGTTCGAAAAAGGTTCCGGGCTGGCTGTGACCGCGGCGCGGACGGCGGTCTTCGATCCGTGTGAGACCAGAGCGATGGCACCCCCGGCCACAGCGGCAAGAAGCTGCATCTGGGGTGAAAGCTGCGCGCTGGCCTGGTAGGCGAGCAGGGCGGCAACCGGCAACCGGATGAAGGTGTGCAAGGCGTTCCAGATCATGTCAATGGCGGGGATTTTGTCGGCGACGAATTCGAGCGCGAACATGATGCCGCTGACGGCGATGACCCACCAATTACCGAGAATTTCAAGCCCGGGCGGAAGGACGACTCCATGCAAACGGGCGAGGAGACCCAGGGTCAGCACGGTCGCATAGACATTGAGTCCAGCTGCGAAGCTGGAGGCAATAATGAGAGCCGCGATGTTGCTCGGGGTGAAGATGGTCACGCCGAAACTCCTTCCCGTCCAAAGTGGAACACCGTAGACGCTGTCGCGGCAATGGATTCTTAAAGGAGATTGTTTATCGGGAGTTGAAATTGTTGCCCAAGGGGCCGTTTTCAGAGAAGGGGCGTGCGCCGTGGTTGCGGCGCACGCAGTTGGGGAACGGTTACTTCACTTACGGTTATTGATGATTAGACCTGAGGAGCGACGGCGGGATGCCAGCCAGGCGTCATTTGCTTGTCAGAAATCTGTCTCAGGAGTTGTCTCGCACGACGAATTCTGCGCAGTGTGAGTTGCAAATCAAGGCCGGCGAAAAAGAGGGAGGCTAGTAGCGGTTGCAACTGGCCGGATGCTTGACGCCGTTGACGACTACCCAGCCGTTGTCGGCTCCGCGATGCGTGGAGCAGTGAACATCGTGGACGCCGGCGGCGAATTTTCCGCCCGAAGGAAAGAATGCCTGGCCATAGGCAAATACCGAGGCATTGACCGGTGCGGTGACGACTCCGTCGAGGTCGTCGTTGGTGACGACTTCTACGGGCCGCACGTCGCCATTGGGCATGGTGACGCGCAGCGGCAGGATCTGATGACTGCCGTGCGGGCCTCCGCGCTGGGTGCGCGAAGAGCTTAGGGTGATGCCGCAAACCATCACGTTGTCGACGGTGCTGCGCTGGCCTGAGCTCAGCAGGTCATAGAGCTTCTGATTGACCTGCGACGTGCAGCGCGCAGGTACTGGCACGTCGCGCTGGCCGCGGGCAGAGATGGCAGAGCAGGCGATGGCCACGACGATAAGGAGTTTTGTCCGTATCATTGGCTACGCCTCGTTCACAACGCGGTTGAATATGGCGTCGACGTTACCGAGCTGGCGGTTGAGGTCGAAGCTGCGTGCCAGTTTCTCCGGGGTGAGTCTGCTGGTGATTTCGGGGTCGTGGGAGACGAGATCGCGGAAGACGAGGTCATTCTGCCAGGCGTTCATGGCATGTTTCTGGACGAGACGATAGGCGTCTTCGCGGAGCATTCCCGCTTCGGCGAGGTCGAGCAGCAACTGGCCGCTGAAGATGAGGCCGCCGGTGCTCTCGAGATTTTTGAGCATGCGCGCCGGGTAGACGAACATTGTCTCGATGAGGGTTGCGGTTTTGGCGAGCAAGTAGTCGGTGAGGATGGTCGAATCAGGGAAGATGACGCGCTCGGCGGAAGAATGCGAAATGTCGCGCTCGTGCCAGAGGGCGACGTTTTCGTAGGCGGTCTGGGCATTGGAGCGCACGACGCGCGCGAGGCCGCTGATCTGCTCGCATGTGATGGGATTGCGCTTGTGGGGCAT
The DNA here is from genome assembly GCA_963781245.1 of uncultured Acidobacteriaceae bacterium. GTDB lineage: Bacteria > Acidobacteriota > Terriglobia > Terriglobales > Acidobacteriaceae > Silvibacterium. The sequence continues at coordinate 82,805 of CAWAFB010000021.1, read as the reverse complement.
GGCCGACGAGCCCTTCTGCTTCTCGGAGAAATACTCCTCGGCTTCGCGGACTTCAGTACGCTGCAGGTGGCGGATCTCGGTCGCGATCTTGTCGAGCGTAGCGGTGATGATGGCCAGCGTGGAGATGTAATGCGCGTGCCGGTCGCGCTGAACGACCTGCGTTGCGACGGGAGCAGGCTTGAGTCCGAGCTTTGCGCAGATGCGCTCTTCATGTTCAGGCTTGAGATGCCCGAAGGTGCCGACGGCTCCGGAGAGCTTGCCTATGCGAATCTGCTCCGCGGCTGCGTCGAGACGAGCGAGGTTGCGTTGCATCTCGGCATACCAGTTGAGCAGCTTGAGTCCGAAGGTGGTGGGCTCGGCGTGGACCCCGTGCGTGCGGCCGATGATGGGGGTGTGCTTGAACTCGAGGGCCCGCTTGCGGAGCACCTCGGTGAGGCGCAGCAGGTCTTCGCGCAGGATGGCAGATGCTGCCTTGAGCTGCAGAGCCTGAGCGGTGTCGACCACGTCGGTAGAGGTGAGTCCGTAATGCAGCCAGCGCGACTCGGGCCCCACTTTTTCCGCTACCGCCGTGGTGAAGGCAATGACATCGTGGCGAACTTCGGCCTCGATCTCGTTGATGCGGGCGACGTCGATGGCTCCGCGGTCACGGATGGCCTTCGCGGCTTCCTTCGGAACGATTCCGTCTTCTGCCAGCGTTTCGCTTGCGGCGGTCTCGACCTCGAGCCACATGCGGTATTTGTTTTCGTCGCTCCAGATCTGGCCCATCTTGGGACGGGTGTAGCGTGCAATCAATGAAGAAATCTCCCTCTTGTGCCGGACTTACCATTCTATCGTTTGCGCATCTTAGAATTGTTGTTACAGAGAAAGGACCTCATGTCAGACGTCATTACGATCGCAAGTTTTACCGAGCCGCTCGAGGCCGAGATGGCCCGGCTTCGCCTGCAGTCTGCGGGCATTGAAACATTTCTTTCCGGCGAAAACGCCCGCATCCTTGAGCCCGGCCTGGGCCCGCTGCAATTGCAGGTTGCTTCGGAAGATGAGGCCGACGCACGGGCTATTTTGGCCGATCCGGGAGCGGATTTACCGGCTGGCGCGACGGCGGGGGAGTAAAGCACCGACCCCAGTGACTGTAGAGTCTATCGTAATGCGATATATCGTGTTACGATGGAAATATGGATTCCGTTACCGAACGGTCGTCGTCGCCATCCGCGCGGAAGGGCGCCGGCGACTTTAGCCGCGCCGACTTCCAGCGTCTCGCCGAGTTTCGTTTTCAGCTTCGTCGTTTTCTGCACTTCAGCAATGTGGCCGCCGAGGAGGCAGGCCTTCGTCCGCAGCAGTATCAGCTGCTGCAGTGCGTCAGCGGCATGCCGGATGAGCTTGAACCCACGATTGCGCAGGTGGCTGCGCGCATGCTTCTCAAGCACAACAGCGCTGTCGAGCTGGTGGACCGCACGATCGAGCAGGGATTTCTGCGGCGGACACCGGACCCGACGGATCACCGCCGCATTCTTCTGCGCCTGACGGTGGAGGGTGAGGGAGTGATGGCGTCGCTGGCGGCCTATCATCTCGAAGAGCTGGAGCAGGCGGGGCCTGAGCTGATTCGGGCGCTGCGGCGCGTGCTGCTGATGAAGGCTGAGTCGTCGCGTGGCAGCGGGAGGAAGGCATCGTGAAGATGGCAGCCGAATCGAGCTCCGCCGTCCGTTCGCAGCTGCGCGACTTCAACGCCGATTCGCGCATGATCATTCTGAGCGCTCTGGCGCTGGTATTGGGACTGGCTGGCGCTGTGCTGGCTTATTTCCTGCTGCACCTGATTTATGCGGCGACCAACCTGTTCTACTTCCATCGCTTCGGGTGGCAGTTCGTGTCGCCGGCAGACAATCATCTTCACTGGCTTGCAGTTTTCGTGCCGATTGTCGGCGGAGTTCTGATCGGGCTGATGGCACGGTATGGGTCAGACAAGATCCGTGGCCACGGAATGCCGGAGGCCATCGAAGCGATCCTGATTCACGGCGCGAAGGTTGACGCACGCGTGGCCTTCTTCAAGCCTCTTTCGGCGGCGATTGCCATCGGGTCGGGAGGGCCGTTCGGAGCCGAAGGTCCGATCATCATGACGGCGGGCTCGGTCGGGTCGTTGTTCGCGCAGATGTTCCACCTGAGCGACGCCGAGCGCTCGACGCTGCTGGTGGCAGGGGCCGCGGCGGGGATGGCGGGGGTCTTCTCTACGCCGCTGGCTGCGATTCTGTTGGCTGTCGAGCTGCTGCTCTTCGAATGGCGACCGCGGTCGCTGGTTCCGGTGGCGGTGGCTGCGACGACTGCAGGAGCATTGCGGCGGTTCTTCCTCGGAGCCGGTCCGCTGTTTCCCATGCCGGCCATTGGCGGCAGTGTCAGCCCGCGCGCAGTCCTGGCGGCGCTGGCTGTAGGCGTGATTGCAGGTGGGCTGGCCCTGCTGCTCAGCCGCGCGGTGTACGCGAGCGAAGATCTCTTCGAGAATCATCTGCCGGTTCACTGGATGTGGTGGCCGGCGATCGGCGGGCTGGTGATTGGCGTCGGTGGACTTATCTTTCCGCGCGCCCTGGGTACGGGGTATGACGTGATTGCTTCGCTGATCGGCGGAGATACTACGTGGCATCTGATCCTCGGCGTGCTGATCGTGAAGAGCATTATCTGGTCCTTCTCTCTGGGGTCGGGGACATCGGGAGGCATTCTTGCGCCGCTGCTGATGATCGGAGGCGCGCTGGGTGCGCTGCTTACGCCGGGGCTGCCGGCGCTGGGGACCGGCGGGTGGGCGCTGGTGGGCATGGCGGGTGTGCTCTCGGGCGCGATCGGCTGTCCGCTGACCGCGACGGTGCTGGCCATGGAACTGACCCACAACTACAGCCTGATTCTGCCCTTGCTTGCGGCTTCCTTCGCTGCACACGGCCTTACTGTGCTCCTGCAGCGGAGGTCGATCCTGACGGAGAGACTTAGCCGCAGAGGGCATCACCTGAGCCGCGAATATTCGGTCGATCCGCTGGAAGCGATGACGGTGTCGCAGGTGATGTCGATGAGCGCGGGCGAGCTTGCGGAGGTGCCTGATGCAGAAGTGTTAGCGGATGCACAGGTGGCGCAGCCCGACGAGACGCTGCGCTCGGTGGTCGAGCGCATGGCCGCGGCGCGTGTCTTTGAAGCCTATGTGAGAGAGCCTGGGACTGCGAAGACGCTGGGAAGAATCACATTGCAGGACATGCTGCACGCGCGCAATCGTTCATGGCAGAGGGAAAGCGTACGCGAACGTGTGCGCAGGCTGCCCTTCTCGGGTCCGGCGAACCGACAGGCGGAGGCCTCGATTGAACAGACTTCCTGAAAGGCAAGGTTGTTACGGGTTGTGGAGCTAAATCCGGGGGACGAGGCCTAGGCGTTCGGCCATTTCTTCATAGAGAAAGCCGCGGCCGGGCCGGTAGGGCTGCACCCATTCACCGTCGATGACGAACTGGGGAATCGCGCGCTTCCCCACGTGCCGGAGCACTTCGGCTGCCGCGCCCGGTGTCGACTCGATGTCGACCTCGGTGTAGGAGAGGCCGTGCTTCTCCAGGAAGCGCTTTGCCTCGCGGCAGTCGCGGCACCACGACGCGGAGTAGACGGTGATTTCCATCCCAAAAGATCATAAATGCCAAGACCGCCCGGACGGTTGCCCCGAAAGCGTCGGTCTGGTGCTTATTCGGTGGGAGACCTGCTTATTCGAGCTTGAAGATCACGTTGATGGTCGTTTCCAGCTCGACGGGGTCTCCGTTCAGCCTGAAGGGCTCGTAGCGCGCCTTCGCGATGGCGCTCAATGCCGCGGCTGCCAGCATGGGCGGGCCGCTTACCAGGTGGGCATGTTCAACCAGTCCCTGCGTTGAGATCGTCGCCTCCACCACGACGGTTCCCTGAATGCGAGCCTCGCGGGCGATGGCGGGATAGACGGGGCGGATGGGCGCGATCAAGTGCCCGGCTGCGACCCCGGCGGAGATGCGCACCGGTCCGGGACGGGGCTTTGGCTCGGGCTTGATGAGGAGAGGCGGAGGTGGGGTGCCCAGTCCTCGCAGCACGTCGATTACTCCGCGGCCCGGCCCGGTGTCTCCGCGGCTGATGTCAATGGGGCCCGGCGGCCGGTCGTCGACCATTGCCACATGCCGGGGTATCACACGAGGGGCGGTGAGAACGTCCAACGGTGCCGGACTGGCGGCGCGGGAGGTGGCGGCATGAGTGGGGAGGTTGGGTCGCGTGGGAGGCGGCGGAGGCGCAACCAGCATCATGGTCAACGCCTGCTTTGGCAATGCTCCGGGATAAAAGAAGGGAATCAGGATAAGCGCCGTGAGCAGCGCTGCCTGCAGAAGAAACGAGCCGATCGCGAGCCATTTGCTGCGCGTGCGGATGCGTCCCGTGGATTCAACCAGACTGTCTTCGAACACGAGCCCTCTCCCAAGCGAAAAGTTGAGAGAGCGAGACGCCTGCCTGATTAGACACCGTCAGAGATGGCGAGTTCCCGTGGCGGTGAGTGGGGCTCGGCTATGATGCGGTCATGACTCGCCTCCACGACTGCAGACGAGATCAAGAAACTGCTCAACCTTGCGCCTCATCCGTGCGAAGGCGGCTGGTTTATTCAGAGCTGGCGATCGGAGGAGACGATTCCGCACGCGGCCCTACCCGCACGATATTCGGGCGAGCGCGCGGCGGGGACCTGCATTTACTACTTGCTCGAGCCGGAGACATTTTCAGAGATGCACCGGCTCGCGTCGGATGAGATTTTTCACTTCTATTACGGGGACCCGGTGGAGATGCTGCAATTACTGCCGGACGGGTCGGGACGGACGGTTGTTATGGGGAATGATCTCGCGAAAGGTCAGCATCCGCAGCTCATTGTTGAGAAAAATGTGTGGCAGGGATCCCGGCTCGTTCCAGGAGGGCAGGTTGCGCTGCTTGGGTGCACTGTCAGCCCGGGTTTCGACTACGCCGACTACGAAACGGGCCAACGCGATGCGCTGGTGCGCAACTACGGGCAGTTTGCCGAGCTGATTACGATGCTTACCCGGCACTAGATCTGGTTATCAAGTCTGGTTATCGAGCCGGCGTTGCCGGAAGAATTCACGGAGCAGGGAGCCGCATTCCTCGTCGAGTACGCCTGCGGTTACGGCGATCTGGTGATTCAAGCGTGGATGGTTGAGAACCTGGAGCACCGAGCCTGCCGCGCCGGCCTTGGGGTCGCCGGCTCCGTAGACAAGGCGCTTGAGCCGCGCGTGAATCATTGCTCCTGAGCACATGGCGCATGGCTCCAGCGTAACGAAGAGCTCGCATTCGAGGAGGCGGTAATTTCCAAGTGCGCGCGCGGCGGCGCGCATGGCGACGATCTCGGCGTGAGCGGTCGGGTCGATGTCGCGTAGAACACGATTCTGCCCGCGCCCGACGATTTCGCCGTTGAGGACGGCGATGGCGCCGATGGGAACTTCGCCGGCATCGGCGGCGGCCTGCGCTTCGGCAAGGGCCTCGCGCATATGCGCTATGTCTGCGTTCATGTCTTGTGCGGGCTTAGGATCCGGCCTCGACCCACCGCCGGAAGACGCCGATGATCTGCTCCAGCTTACGCGGATCGCCGGATCCTTCGAAGCATTCGCCGGCGATGGAGCAGGCCAGCCAGCCTCCGCCCCGTGTGTCGAGGCGTAACTGCTGAGGGCGGGCGTTAACGGCCGAGGTTCCGGCGAGGTTGATGGTCAACAGCCAGCCGGGTTTTTCGACGGAAGTCGGATTGTCGAGCGCCTTGGGACTTTCAAGAGGCTCAAGGCGCATGCCCTGGCGATGCTCCCACACTCCATTGCACTGCTGCTGGTACCAGTTATCCAGCCACTCCAGATCATTCGTCGGCATTGAAAGGGCTCCACGCTACACCGGTTGCTGTTGCGTCATGCAGTGCAGCGCGCCCAGCCCCCAGATAAAGTCACCACAATGTATCCCCGTAACTTTGCGGTCGGGGAAGATTTCTGCCAGCAAGTTCAGGGCCTTGCGGTCGTTCGGATCGTTGAAGGTTGGCACAAGCACGAGGCCGTTGGCAATGTAAAAGTTAGCGTAGCTGGCGGGCAGGCGGCGTCCGTGGAAAAAGACCGGCGCCGGCATGGGCAGCTCGATGATCTCGAAGGGCATGCCGTCGGTGTTTCTGGCGGAGCGGAGGCGGTCGAGGTTTTCGGCGAGGGGGTCGTGGTTCTCGTCGTCGCGACTCGTTTCCGTCACGGTAATGATCCGGTTCTGCGCGACAAAGCGGGTGATGTCGTCGACGTGGCCGTGCGTGTCGTCGCCGGCGATGCCGCGGTTGAGCCAGATGACCTGCTCGATGCCGAGGAAGTCGCGGAAGACGGATTCGAGATCGGCGCGGCTCAGTCCGGGATTGCGCTGCTGCACGTCGCTCAGCAGGCACTCTTCAGTCGTGAGCAAAACACCGGCGCCATTGGTGTCGATGGAGCCGCCTTCGAGGACCACGGGATGCTGGTGGACTGTCGGTGCCCATTCTGGCAATTGCAGCAGGCCGGCGACGTGGGTTGGGACCTGGTCGTCGAGCTGCCAGTTGTCGTACTTGGCCCACGCGTTGAATTTCCAGTTGGTGACAGCCGTCTGGCCCTGGGTGTTCTTGACGAAGATCGGCCCCGAATCCCGCGTCCACACCCGATTGGTGGGCCAGTGATGAAAATGCACGCGATGGAGATTGGCTCGAGTGCGGGCAAGCGTGTTGCGCGCGCGTTTCTCGGCGGCCGCGTCATTGACGAGGATGTGAACCTCCTCGACGGCCGAGAGATGGCGGACGATATCGGCGTAGACCCAAGGGATGGTTTGGAATTTGCCCGGCCAGTCCTCGGAGTTGTGCGGCCACGCGATCCAGGTTGCGGCGTGCTCCGCCCATTCGGCGGGCATGCGAAAGCCGAGGTCTTTTGGCGTGCCCTCGGGATGGCGTGGCGCGGTCATTTGCCTTCGTCCCTGCCTTTGCTCCAGGGCTCGTCAAGGAAGCGGTGAACGATGGGCTGGTAGGCGTCGATTCGGCGGTCGCGCAGGAATGGCCAGTTGCGGCGCGTGTCTTCGAGTACGCGCAGGTCGATCGCTCCGATCAGAATTTCTTCCTTGTCGTGCGAAGCCCTAGCGATCACGCGGCCGAACGGATCGGCCAGGAATGATCCGCCCCAGAACTCGAGACCCGGACCATCGACGCGGTTGCCGCGGATGTCTCCGTGCTCCATGCCCACGCGATTGACGGCAGCGACGTACACGCCGTTGGCAATGGCATGCGCGCGCTGGATGGTCTGCCACGCGCTGTATTGGGCCTCGCCGACCTCTTCTTTTTCAGCCGGATGCCATCCGATCGCGGTCGGATAGAAGAGCAGATTGGCACCCTGCAACGCGGTCAGGCGCGCGCCCTCCGGGTACCACTGATCCCAGCAGACCAGCGTGCCGATTTTGCCGACGGCGGTGTCGAATGCCTTAAAGCCGAGGTCGCCGGGTGTGAAATAGAACTTCTCGTAGTAGAGGGGATCGTCGGGAATGTGCATCTTGCGGTAGAGCCCGGCGAGGGCTCCATCCTTGTGCAGGACGGCGGCGGTGTTGTGATAGAGTCCGGCGGCGCGGCGCTCGAAGAGGGAAGCGATTACTACGACTTTCTCTTCGCGGGCGACTGCTCCCAGACGCTCAGTGCTGGGGCCGGGGATGGGCTCGGCGAGGTCGAAGAGGGCGATGTCTTCGCGCTGGCAGAAATACTGTGCGCGGAAAAGCTCGGGCAGGCAGATGACTTCCGCGCCTTCACGCGCGGCTTCGCGGACGCGGTCGGCGGCCTTGTCGAGGTTCGCGTCGGGATCGGGCCCGCAGCTCATCTGCACGAGGCCCACTCGGTAATTCAAATTTGTCGGCATATCCATTCTCATAATCTTTGCAATGAATCACTAAGACATATAAAAGGCGCGAAGCTCTCAGTCCGCGCCCATTTTTCTGACTTCGCCGGCGGCTCAATCGAAGATCAATATCGCCGCCGCTATGGTTGTCGTCCACAACCCGCGTTTGTCCCCGATCGCCGACTGAGTCACATTCGTAGTGCGCACGATCTTGTTCGAAATGCGGTAAATCTCTTTCTTCTCGTCCCAACTCTTGTCGGGATCGAAGTCCACATCGAGCGTGGTCGCAAGCATCTCCGCGGCTAGCTCTTCGGCGTACTCGCCCGCCTGTTCTTCGGTCTCTCCAAAGCTATGGTGCTCGCTCAGGTAGCCGTAGGCGTTCCGATCTGCCGGAATTGCCACGCCGATACTCGATGCCATCAGGCGATGAGGTTCGTGGGTGGCATTTTCGGCCACAACTGCGAACACCACCTCACCGGGCGACAGGTACTTCAGCCCCTCCTTGCGCGGGATCAGCTTGGCCTGCGGCGGAAAGATCGAGGAGACTCGCACCAGGTTCTGTGCAGCGATCCCTGCGTCGCGAAGCGCGAGTTCGAAGGAGGTCAGGCGTTCCTTGTGCTTTCCCACACCTTTAGTAAAAAACAGCCGCTTCGGGACCATGCTTTTGCCCAATTTCAGTCCCTCCGTCACGCTGCGCGAAATGGGCAGCGATAGCAAGACAAGTATCACATTCTAGATGCCGCAAACGATGAAAAGTCGCTGAATTGATTGGGGCTCAGTGGCCCATGGCTTCTTTGGGAGCGGCGGTGATCCTGGGCGGCTTGCGCATGATGAACGGCAGCGGAATGAGGCAGGCGATGATGACGCTCAGGCACCAGAAGGCGTTCTGATAGCTGAGCATGGAAGCCTGGCGCAGCATGATCTGGTAGGCCTGTCCGGTGGCCATCTGCGAGGCCGCGTCGGCGCTGTGTCCGAGCTTCATCAGGGCGCCTTTGGTTGCGTCCATGAAGAATGAATAGGCGGGGCTGCCGGGAACGACATGCGCGGCCAGGCTCTGCTGGTGGGTCTGCTGCGTCCGCTGCAGAAATGTGGTCAACATGGCTGTGCCGACCGAGCCGCCGAGGTTGCGGGCGAAGTTGGAGAAGCTGGAGATCTGGTTGTTTTTATCGCGCGGAACGCCGACGTAGTTCAGCGTGCTGATGGGAATGAATACAAAGGCCAGTCCTGCCACCTGCAAGGCGCGCCAGAGCACGATGGTGCCGAAGCTGACGTCGAGATCGAGACGCGTGAGGTTGTAGAGGCCGGCCGCGGTGACGAAATACGCGATCGAGACGAGCAGGCGCGCATCCATTTTGTTTACGATGCGTCCCGCGATGGGCATCATGAGCATCAGCACAACAGCGCCGGGCGAGAGCGCCATGCCGGCCCTCTCCGCGGTGTATCCCATTAGCAATTGCAGGAACTGCGGTATGAGCACCGTGGAACCGAAGAGCACCATGCCCAGCACAAACTGCAGGAAGACGGCAGTGCCGAAGTTGCGGTTCTTGAGCAGCTTCAGGTCGACGATGGGATCGGGATGGCGCCACTCCCACCAGACGAACAAGGCCAGCGTGCAGGCGGCGAGGATGGCGAATGCGGTGATCTTGGGATCGCCGAACCAGTCCTTCTCCTGGCCCTTGTCGAGGACGAATTCGAGACAGCCGACGCCCACCGCGACCAGGCCGAGGCCCATGGTGTCGATCTTGCCGGGCGCGTTCTTCTTCGCCTGCAGATAGGGCGGATCTTCGACCATGCGCTGGCTGAGCCAGAGCGAAAGCAGTCCCACCGGGAGGTTGATGAAGAAGATCCAGTGCCAGTTGAAGTTGTCGGTGATCCATCCGCCGAGGGTGGGACCGATGGCGGGCGCGCATACGACGGCCATTCCATACACCGCGAAGGCCTGGCCGCGCTTCGCGACCGGGAATGAGTCGGCGAGGATGGCCTGCTCGCTGGGGGCGAGGCCGCCGCCGCCGAGTCCCTGGAGGATGCGGGCGAAGATGAGTAACGGCAGCGTCGGCGCGATGCCGCAGAGCAGAGAACATGCGGTGAACATGACCACGCAGCTCATGTAAAAGCGCTTGCGCCCCATGCGCGCCATCAGCCATCCGGAGATGGGCAGAATGATCGCGCTCGAGACGAGATAGCTGGTGAGCACCCAGGTTGCTTCTTCGGGACTGGCGCCGAGCGATCCGGCCATATGGGGCAGCGCGACATTGGCGATGGAGGTGTCCAAGACCTCCATGAATGTGGCCAGCGTGACGGTCAGAGCGACAGCCCAGGGGTTATGGCTCGGCCTCCAGTCATGAATGTCTAAGGGCTGCTCAGGCAAAAACAAGTCCAATCGCGTTCCGCGCACACGCGGAGCACAAATAAGCTCAGTTGATTCTGTTGCTAACAGGGTAACAGGCGTGCGGGAGGCGCAGGAGCTACGCGGTAGCGTGCTTCGGCTTTTTGTTGAGGAGATAGAGAATCAAGACGAGCGCGCCGAGGGAGCCCATGGCGGCGATGCTCATAACGCGCAGTATGGCGACGGTATAGCGGCCCTGGCTGGGTGAATAATTGCAGCAGTAGAGCAGCACCATGTCGCTGAGCGAGCCGATTTTGCGGTCGCTGGCTTCGATCAGGGCGAGTCGCACATCGCGCGGCTGGTATTCGATACCGGAGAGATACTTCGACATGCGGCCGTCGGTTGTGGCGATCATGATGACACTGGAATGCGCGAACTGATCCATCTTGCCGTCAGGGCCAGGCACTCGGACATAGTGAAAGCCGGTGGCCTGGGCGAGATCGGTGATGGATTGCTGCTGCCCGGTGAGGAAATGCACGTGACTCGCAGTATCGGGGCCGAGCATCGAGACAAAATGCTGCCTGGCCTCGACGGCGTCGGCAGGGGTATCCGAGGGATCGATGCTGGCGACTACGACATCGTACTGGTTGCCCGCGTGAAAGCCGGTCTTCGGCAGGACTTCTGCCAGACCGTGCAGGACCTGGGGGCAGAGCATTCCGCACTTGAAGTAGACCAGCGCCATCACGACGGGACGCTGACCGAAGTATTTTCCGAGCGCGACATCCTCGCCTGACTCGTCGCGGAAGTGATCGTTCAAAGGAAGCGCCGAATTGAGTCGCTGATCGATGCCGGCGTTCTTGAGATAAGCAGGGGCATTCTGGGCGGTGGCGCCCAGGGGTTTCTCAGCGGGGTATTGCTGGGCGCTGACGAAAGAGCACGCAGCGACCAGGCAGCAGATAAGCAATGAATGGCGCAAGGGCATCAGTTCTTAGGATACGCCGCTCACTGCGGCAGCGGCTTCAGCCCCACTGTCTTGCCGGTGTGTGCTGACTCTCTGGCGGCATCGAGGATTTGCATGACGACCATGTTCGTGTCCAGTGCGGTTAGATCGCCTTGCGGCTTCAGCTCTCCCCGGAGGACGGCTGCCAGATAGTGCAGAGACGTGTCCTGTGGGGGCGCGAGGGGTGGCGCGGTTGTCGTCTGCTCCGGAGCGTGCTCGCTGAATCGCGTTCTGACCTCGGTCGGGTTCACCGCGATCGCATAGCCCTTCGTGCCGTAGACTTCGGTGTCCTTGCGTCCGAAGGTCCAGTTCCATGAAGGCATCAACACTGTCTGCGTGTGGGGATAGCGCAGGATGATGGTGGCATCGTCATCGACGTGGGGATACTTGTCGGGCTTGTCAGTCTGGGCCACGGCTGTCACGCTCAGCGGAGCTTCGCCATGCATCAGCCAGGTCATCAGGTCTGCTCCGTAGCATCCGAAGTCGTAGAGTGCGCCGGCGCCGTTCTCGGCCGGATCGGTGAGCCACTTCAGGAATTCAGGCTGCACGCCGATCTCCTGCGGGCCCTGGTGGCCGTCGTGCACGACGACCTTGCGTATTTCGCCGAGCTTGCCCTGCTGCACCATCTCGTAGACGGCGCGGTTGCTCGAGTACCAGGTGGTCTCGTAGTTGACCAGCACCTGGATGTGGTGTTCGCGAGCGGCTTTGCGGATTGCGAGCGCGTCGTCGAGGGATAGGGTGAGGGGCTTCTCGACCATCACGTCGAGACCGCGGGCCGCGGCCGCCTCGATTACCCGCCGGTGCTCGCCGATGGGGGTGTAGACCAGGAGCGCCTGCGGATGCTTTGCAGCGACTGCTTCGTCGAGGTTCGAAAAAAGCAGCCCGTGATCGAGATGGAACTCCTGCTCGTACTTCGCGCGCAGTGCCGCATCGGGATCGACGATTGCAACCAGCTCTACTTCGTGCTGCTGCGGAAAAGCGTGGAGGAAGCCGGAGACGTGTCCGTGTTCCAGACCGACGATCGCGACGCGGACCGGCTGTTGTGCCTGCGCGAATACCATAGAGCACCCGAACACCAGAACAACGAGCTTTACAACACGAACAACGGAACGAATGAGCATACCTAAATCATAAGCCGCTATTGCAGGAAATGAATTTGCCGCGAAGCGGCGTATCGCTGGACGCGAAGTCCCGGCCAGTGTTTGCGGGTCGTATTTGCAGGATGATAAGTTTGGATGTTGCTCTAATCCCGCATTCATCGAAGGACATCCACTACATGCAGACGAGCTATAACGGATTGCCGCTGCCGAACGGCGGCGAGCCGATTCAGTATGCCGATGGAAAATTCACGATTCCCGACCACCCCATCATCCCTTTTATTGAAGGCGACGGTACCGGCCGCGACATCTGGCGCGCCTCGCAGCGGGTTTTCGACGCGGCGGTAGAGAAGGCGTACGGCGGCAAGCGCTCGGTGAAGTGGTTCGAGGTTTACGCGGGAGAAAAGGCCTTTCGCGAATTCAAGACGTGGCTGCCGGATGAAACGGTCAATGCGGCGCGCGATCTGCGGGTTTCGATCAAAGGGCCGCTGACGACTCCGGTGGGGGGCGGTATCCGCTCGCTGAATGTGGCGTTGCGGCAGATTCTCGATCTGTACTCCTGCGTGCGGCCGGTGAAGTACTACGCGGGCGTGCCCAGCCCGGTGAAGCATCCGGAAAAGCTCGACGTCGTGATCTTTCGCGAGAACACCGAAGACGTTTACGCGGGCATCGAGTTCCGCCAGGGCACGCCCGAGGCGGAGAAGCTCATCAGCTTCCTCAACGACGACATGCTGAAAGGCGGCAAGAAGAAGATCCGCACCGATTCGGGGATCGGCATCAAGCCCATTTCGATTACCGGAACGAAGCGCCTGGTGCGCCGGGCGATTGAGTACGCGCTCGAATACGGACGCAAGTCGGTCACGCTGGTGCACAAGGGAAATATTCAGAAATTCACCGAGGGCGCATTCCGCGAGTGGGGATACGAGCTTGCCGTTGAAGAATTCCGCGACAAGGTTGTGACGGAGCGCGAGAGCTGGATCCTGGGCAACGTTGAGGCTAACCCTAAACTCACGGTTGAAGAGAACGCCGCGCTGATCGAGCCGGGTCTTGAGTTCGGGTCGGAAGACTTTCGGAAAGAGCTGTACGCCGAGGTCAAGCACGTGCTCGACACCATCGGCAAATCGCATGGCAACGGCCAATGGAAGAAGAAGGTGCTGATCAACGACCGCATCGCTGACTCGATCTTCCAGCAGGTGATCATTCGTCCCGAGGAGTACTCGATTCTCGCCTGCCCCAATCTCAACGGCGATTACATCTCCGACGCTTGCGCGGCGCAGGTGGGCGGGCCTTGGCATCGCGCCGGGAGCGAACATCGGAGATGGCTTCGCAGTCTTCGAAGCCACGCACGGCACCGCGCCCAAGTATGCGGACAAGGACGTGATCAATCCGGGATCGGTGATGCTGTCGGGTGTGATGATGTTCGAGTTTCTGGGCTGGAAAGAGGCTGCGAAGCTGATTGAATCGTCTATGGAGAAGACGATCCAGCAGAAATACGTGACCTACGATTTCGAGCGCCAGATGCAGGGTGCGACCAAGGTCAAGACCAGCGAGTTCGCTACGAGAATGATCGAGAACATGGGACTGCCCGTCCGGGCAACTGCGCCTTCGGCGCGCTAATCGCTAACAAAGGAGCATCAATGCGTAAGAAAGTCAGCATCGTCGGAGCGGGTAATGTCGGAGCCACTGCCGCCCACTGGATCGCCGCCAAGGAACTCGCCGACGTCGTCCTCGTCGATGTCGTTGAGGGCATTCCTCAGGGCAAAGGGCTCGACCTGCTCGAGGCTATGCCCATCGAGAAGCGCGACTCGCACATCATCGGCACCAATGATTATGCGGAGACCGCGAATTCCGACATCGTAGTCATCACCGCCGGTATCCCGCGCAAGCCGGGCATGAGCCGCGACGATCTTCTGCAGACGAACTACAAGATCATGTCGGACGTTGTCGGCAAGGTTATCGCCAACTCGCCGGATACCATCCTCATCATCGTGTCGAATCCACTGGATGCGATGGCGCAGGCCGCCTACCGCCAGTCAAAGTTCAATCGCGAGCGCGTCATCGGCATGGCAGGCATACTTGACTCGGCCCGCTTCCGGACGTTCATTGCGGAAGAACTGAACGTCTCGGTCGAGAACGTCACCGCCTTTGTGCTTGGCGGTCACGGAGACACGATGGTCCCGCTACCGCGCTACTCCACGGTCGCCGGCATCCCAATCACTGAGCTGATCGAGAAGTCGCGCCTCGATGCCATTGTGCAGCGGACCCGCGACGGCGGGGCGGAGATCGTCAAGCATCTCAAGACGGGCAGCGCCTACTACGCGCCGTCGGCGGCAGCGGTCGAGATGGTCGAAGCGATCCTCAAGGACAAGAAGAAGATCGTGCCCTGTGCCGTGTATCTCGAGGGCGAGTACGGAATCAGCGGCTACTACGTCGGAGTTCCGTGCAAGCTCGGATCCCGCGGACTCGAACAGATCATCGAGATCAAGCTGACTCCCGAAGAAGATGCCGCGCTCAAGAAGAGCGCCGAGGCGGTGAAAGAGCTGTGCGCCGTCATTGGGGTGTAGAGACTGGCCGTCCAGGCAAAATGCGCTTCGCGCGAAACAAGGCCCGCTTTCGAGAGCGGGCCTTTGCGTTGGGTACGGGCAAATTTTCGATGGTCACGATCCGCCAATATCGAACCGCTTGATCAGGCCGTCTTCGAACCGGAAAATATGCACGACCATCTGATCAAGCAGCAGCTTGCCTTCGAGGTCGTGTACGACCTGGTGGACGTCCACGATGACTTCCTGCTCAGGGCCGATGGAGAAGCCGACCGGATCGACGTGCGGATCGACTATCGCCCACTGGCGGGTCCAGTAGCTGCGCACGCCTTCGCGTCCGTGGACGTGGCCTCCTTCCATTCCATTGGCCCAGGCAACGTCGTTGTGCATGGCGGCAAGGACCGTCTCCATGTCGCGGGCGTTGAAACGGGCATAGATGCGCTTGAGGAGTTCCACTTCGCCTGCCACTCAGACCTCCGATCGCACGGATTCAGTCCTTACCGTCGAGCTTGTTCAGAATCCGCGCCAGTTGCGTGTCGTTGTCGTATCCGGAGCGAACCACCCGCTCCCTCGCCTGGCGACCGATGGCCTCTCGCAGGTCGGGCCGATCGAGATAGAAGCGAGCCTTGTCGGCGCACTCTTCGACAGACGAAAAGAAGACCGCTTCGCGGTCTTCCTGGAGCAGAGCCTCATGCCCGGATGTGCGCAGGGTGAGCAGAAAACCCGCACACGCTGCCGTCTCCACTGCCTTGTGGGCGATGTCGTCTTCGTTTGCCTGGGTCACGAAGCTAAGGTTGATCTTCGACCGCCAGATCGCCTCTCGATACTGATCCGGTGCGAGATGGCCGCCGATGCGGAGATTGGGCAGATTCTCACCGCCGAGAATTTCCCGCCAGAAATTGCCATTAATCGACAGAGGCAGGTTGTATTGTTTCGCCAGTGTCCGAAGGAACGCAGGCCGCTCCTCGTGTGGATGCCCGATATAGGAAATTCCCCGGTCCCTGTCTGCGTCCGACCAGCCTTCCGGAGGCGCGTACTGCATTGCCGGATCGAAGCTGAACATGGTCTTGATGAACGGGAGTCCCCACGCACGATAGCGAGCGACATCGGCTTCGCGCACAAGGCAATGAAGGTCCGCCATCCGGAAAACCCGGTAAAACTGCCGCCATACGCCGTCATTCCGCGGTCCAAACGGGCCATCCTGTACATAGAAGACGATGCGGGCGCCGGCGGCATGGATCGCTTCCATGGTTTCGCGAGTGAACAGCGTTGGCTTATCGAACCAGACCACGTTGGGCCGGGAAGCCCGCACAGCGCTCACCAGGTCCCGATTGATCTTCGAAACGAGCGGACCGAATGGGAACCGGCTGCGAAAAATCCGGATTGGCCCAGAGCGCGGTTCATACTTCCGGAACTCGAAGGGGACTACATCCTGGCCGATGCGCCGCATCGCCTCGTATCGTAACGTGGTTGTGCCGGGAGATGTGAATGTCGAGACGTACAGAATGCGCCGCCTGGCGACAGCAGCGTGAGCCAGTGTAGGACTCGTCATGGAACGAAGCCCGGTACGCAGTACGCAAGCGCCTGACGGAGCCCATGCACGCACTCATCAAAGCTGAAACGGGCGATGATGCTGCGACTTTGGCGGCCCATCTTTTGTGCCAGCGATGGATCGTCTACGAAACGGCGGAGTACGGCGCTTAGTGCGTCGATGTTCTGCTTAGGAAAGGTGAAACCGTTGACTTCATTTTGAACCAGGTCTGCCTGACAGCCGACGTCATCGGAGACGATTACAGCGCGGCCGGCGCTCATTGCTTCGTTCACTATGAGGCCCCAGGGTTCATGAATCGAAGGAAGAATGAATACATCACACAGATCGAAGAAGCGCGGCAGCTCACTCTGGTTTCTGAAGCCTAGCATCCGGATACTGGAGAGCCCCGACTCGCGGATGCGCTGTTCGATCGCAGCCCGTTCGTCGCCATCGCCGATGATGAGCAGGTAGGCGGACGGGTCGATGCCTTGTGCGGGAGAAAGCTTCAGGAAGGCGTCGACCAGATCGATGCATCGCTTGCGGGTTTGCAGCTTGGAGGCGAAGAGGAAAATCGGGAGCCCGGCCTCGAGGTCAAGCTCGCGCCGAAGTCTTTCTCTGTGCGGTGCCGCGTCGGCGGTCAAGGTGCTGAAGTAGTCGATATCGACGGCATACGGCATGCGATACATCGGAATTTTCGGGCCGAGGTATTCCCTCCAGTACTCGGAGTTTGCCTCGCCCACGGGCACGACACATCGCACTGCTTGCCTAAGTATCGAAAAGAAAAGCCGCTTTACGAGAAGGGTGGTATTCGAACGGACGCGATCGTTCAGCTGGGAGTCGGAGCGAAGGATCACCGGAATGCGAAGCATCCTTGCGGCAAAGATCGCCTGCAGGCAATTGGCGGTGTGATATCCGTGGACCCACACCGCGTCAAATGCGCCGTGCTGTAGCCGGTTCAGGATTCCATAGTTCAAGGGCGAAGCAAAACTGAATGTATCTTTTTTGCGAAAGCCAGGGAGAAACTCATGCGGGTAGCCGTCGAGCAAGGGAATATCCCACTTAACCGTGACACCTCCGAAGCCCTTGTCGCTGTATCCGCGAACGGAAAGATCGCTAAAGAAGAACACCTGAAGGTCGATGTCGGATTCGAGGGCGATGCGTCGCAGCAGGGGGGCCTGATACTGAATGGGGTGGCTGACAAAATAGGCCAGCCGCGCCTTTCTGCGGGATGGTATTGCCTGTTGAGAACTGTCAATTGGAGACAAATGGCTCACCGCGCTCATGCTTGGGGGGTAACTCCGTATGATCAAGAGGGTGAAGAGTCGGCTGCGCGCGAAACTTGTACTCAGAATAACATTCGTGCGTGGGTATCCGAAGGGTGTCAATGTATTGACAACCTGGACGTCTTTGGCGATTCTAAGAACAGTTCCGCACGGATACGGCCTTATTCCCTGCGTTTGCATCCAACGGCATACGCTGTAGAACGTTTCCAAGCTTCCTGAACTGGCGACAATTGTTCCGCGTGTCCTTACAGCAATAGTTTTTATCGCGCCAACGGTGTCAGGAAGGCTGCGCTTCCTAATTGCTTTGCGAGGAGTTTATGAGCCAACCAGTTTCCATCGCAGTCGTCGGTTCAGGGTATGTAGGCCTTGTGGCGGCTGCGTGCTTTGCAGAGATTGGCCACCGTGTTATCTGCGTCGACAACGACGAAGCGAAGGTTAAGTTACTGCGCGAGGGAGGAGTTCCGATTCATGAGGATTATCTTCCGGAACTGCTTGCGCGCAATCGTGAGAACAAAGTCGAGTTCACCACCGACCTTGGCGCCGCCGCGCGACAGTCGCAGGTCATTTTCATTGCAGTCGGCACGCCGCAAAGCAAGACCGGAAGCGCAGATCTCTCGTATGTGGACGCGGTGGCCAGCGAGATTGCCCGCTCCATCGAAGACTACAAGGTCATCGTGGAGAAAAGCACGGTGCCGGTCTACACGAACGAATGGATTCGCCGGGTAATCGAGCGCAATGGGGTGCCACGAGAGAATTTCGATATTGCATCGAACCCGGAATTCCTTCGCGAAGGCACCGCGGTGGTCGATTTTCTGCACGCAGATCGGATTGTGATTGGCGCGGAAAGCGAGCGAGCCGGCAAGTTGCTCAGTGCCATCTATGAGCCGCTGACATCGGGTGACTATTATCGTTTGCCGCACGCTGTTCCGGGATGCTGCGGTGAGGACAATCCTCCGCCGCTTCTGCTCACTTCGACGAAGGCCGCGGAACTTATCAAGCATGCCTCGAACGCGTTTCTCGCGATGAAGATTTCTTTCATCAACGTGGTTGCCAATATCTGCGAGGCCGTGGATGCCGATGTGGAACAGGTTTCGCGCGGCATGGGTATGGATGGCCGCATCGGGCCCAAATTTCTCCGCGCTGGTATTGGTTATGGCGGGTCGTGCTTCCCCAAGGACGTCGCGGCATTTCGTTACGTTGCAGAACAACTGGGCGTCGATTTTAGTCTGCTGCAGGAAGTCGAGAGCATCAACGATGAGCAGAAGAAGCGATTCTTCCAGAAGGTGCGCTCGGCGCTATGGACCTTCCGCGGCAAACGCATCGGTGTGCTGGGGCTCTCGTTCAAGGGTGGGACCGACGACATTCGCGATTCACCGGCGCTCGATATCGTAGAACAGCTTTTGAAAGAAGGTTCCACGGTGGTTGCGTTCGATCCGGCGGCAATGGATCGGGCGAAGGAGGTTATCCCGGCGTCCGAACGCATGCGCTATGTCGATGATCCATACGTCGCGGCACAAGATGCGGACGCGCTGGTTATCCTCAGCGATTGGCAGGAGTTCGGCGACCTCGATCTCGATCGCCTGCACTACACACTGCGATACCCGATCGTGATCGACGGCCGAAATCTTTACGATCCAGCTCAGATGGTTGAGCGTGGCTTTACCTATCTCAGCGTGGGTCGCCCGACATCTCATCAGACGCGAGACGCGGTGGTGCATCGTCTCCCATAAGCGGAGAGTTCAGCAGTTTTCGTGCGTGCGTCGAAGCACGGGTAGATGCGGCATCGGTTGCCAATCAGAAATTGGCGGCCGGTAACGTTCAGGAGTGAAACAGGATTCAACTGGAATCCCCCGAAATGAAGCCAGCAGGGATCGATCCAAGCAAGGTCAAAAGGGTACTGATTTATCGCCTGGGAAGTCTGGGCGATACGGTGGTAGTACTGCCTGCGTTGCATCTGGTAGCTCGCACTTTTCCGAACGCGCGGCGATTGATGCTGACCAATGCTCCCGTTCACGCCAAGGCGCCTGCGGCGTCGGCAATTATTGGTGAGTCGGGCCTGGTGGATGGTTATCTGAGTTATCCGGTAGGCACTCGGAGCGCGAAGACACTGGCGGATCTATGGTTCCAGATACGGCACTTCCGTCCGCAGGTTCTGGTTTATCTGACGAAGCCGCGGGGAGAGAAGGCAATACTGCGGGATCAGCGGTTCTTCAGAGCATGCGGGATCAGTAAGATTGTCGGTCTGCCGCTGGGAGATCGCGCCATCAATCTGCAGGTGAACGAGACGCTGTGGGAAAGCGAAGCCGCGAGGCTTGCGCGCTGCGTGAGCGAACTGGGCGCGATTGATCTGAACGATCCGGCTGCGTGGGATCTCCGCTTGACCGCGGAGGAATTGCGACGGGCAGAAGCAGCGCTGCAGCCCACGGGCGGACAACCGTTCATCGCGTGCGGTCCAGGCACAAAGGTTCAGGCCAAGGACTGGGGCACAGAGAACTGGTGTGCGCTTACGGTAGAGCTCAGCCGGAAGTTTCCCGGGCATAGTTTGGTTCTGGTGGGAGCGAAGGAAGACCAGGAGGTCAGTGAACTTCTGGCCGCGAGATGGCAGGGCAAAACGGTGAACCTTTGCGGCGAGCTTGCACCGCGAGAAACGGCGGCTTTATTGCGCAAAGCGGAATTGTTTCTGGGACCCGACAGTGGTCCGATGCACTTTGCGGCTTCGGCGGGGGTGCCTTGCGTGATTGCGTTTGCTGCGCGCACGAAGCCTGGTATCTGGTTTCCGCACGGCACAGGCCACCGGATCCTCTACCGTAACGTTGATTGCGCAGGATGCAACCTCGAGACCTGCATCGAGCAGAAGAAGAAGTGTCTAACGTCAATCACGGTCGATGACATGCTGGCGGCGAGTCTTGAAGCGTGGCGTAACCGGCAAAGAGCAAGCGAATCGACGTTTGCATAGAAGATAGATAAAGGAATCGATCAATGTACATTGTCACCGGCGGAGCGGGATTTATCGGCAGCAACCTCGTGCATGAACTGAATCTTCATGGCATCACCGACATTCTTGTCGTGGACAACTTCGCTGATTCGAAGAAGCTCTTCAATCTGCATGGAGCCAGATTCGTCGATTACATGGACAAGAAGGAGTTTCGGCGGGCGCTGGAGCAGGGCGCGCTGGGGATTCCGCGGGTGAACGCGATCTTTCATCAGGGTGCGTGCTCGAACACGCTGGTCGATGACGGCGTGTACATGATGGACAACAACTTCACCTATTCCAAGGTGGTGCTGCAGTACGCGTCCCAGCAGGGAGTACCTCTCGTCTATGCCTCGACTGCGGCGGTGTACGGATTGAGCGGCCCGGGCCACTTTACTCCGGTGCTGGAGAATGAAAAGCCATTAAACATTTATGGCTTTTCCAAGCTGGCTTTTGATCACTATGTGCGGAATGAGCTGGCGCAGGGGCGTCTCGAGTCGACGGTTGTGGGCCTGCGTTACTTCAATGTGTATGGGCCTCGCGAGCAACACAAAGGCCGCATGTCTTCGGTGATTCACCATTTCACGAAGCAGATCCTGGAGAACGGGAAGGTCAAGCTCTTCGAGGGTTCGGGCGGATATGGGAGCGGTGAGCAGCGCAGAGACTTTGTGTATGTGCGCGATCTGGCACGGCTGAATATGTTTTTTGCGCAGACCGGACCATTTGCGCCTGCTGCGGGCGACACAGCAGTGACATATCAGGGAGTCGTGAATGCCGGTTCGGGTCGCGCGCGCACCTTTAACGAAGTTGCGAAGTCGCTGATGTCTGTTCATGGGCGGGCAGAGATAGAGTACATGCCGTTTCCGGTCGATCTGAATGCGAGATACCAGCACTTTACTGAGGCTGACCTGACGGGCTTGCGCGAACTGGGATGCGATCTGGAGTTTACGCAGCTGGAAGAGGGAATTCGCGAGACGTTCGAAACCGCGGATGTTGTCGCAGTCTAAAGTCAGCGGAGGAATCGGGTCACGGCTTCAGACAATGATCCGGAAGAGGCGTCGGCCAGCGCACGTGCTTTTTCCGCGCCAGCCTTCTGAAACTGAGGATCGCCTTCAATGAAGATGCTTGGAGCTCCGAAATTGTGCGCCGCCTCAATGTCGGAAAGAGAGTCGCCAATCACGATGCTGTTTTTTTCCGAGGCTTCCGGGAAGTCGCGTAACGCCTGCTCGAACAATCCGGTCTTTGGCTTGCGGCAGTTGCACTCGTTCTTGTCGTGCGGGCAGAAGTAAAAGGCATCCACGTGTGCGCCGGATCGGTTTAAGTGGCTCTGCAGTTCGTCGTGGACGGCTCTTACGTCGGCTTCGGTGTATCGGCCGAGTGCGACTCCGCGCTGATTGGTGATGACGATGACAACACGCCCTGATCGATTGAGTGCGGCAATTGCCTCTTCAGCTCCGGGAAGGAGATGAAAGTGATGCCACGCACTTACATATTCGCCCTCGGGCAGCTTGCGGTTGATAACACCATCGCGATCGAGAAACACATATTGAACGTTCGCGAAGGCGGGCGAGCTATGAGAAGACATGAGTAGTTAATTAATATGATAACGGGAAGTTTGTTCATTCCCGTTCGTTCGCGAGATAACCGCAGCCGATCTGCCTGGAGAATAGATGCCGAATCCCCCTAAGCCCACGAAGATTTTTCACCAGGCGTTAGCCGACCATCTGGCTGTCATCCAGACTTTGCCTGCCCAACTGCCGATTCTCGAGAAGATTGCGGATGAGATGACCCGGGCCATGATGGATGGCAGGAAGATACTGCTGTTTGGCAACGGAGGAAGCGCGGCCGACGCGCAGCATCTGGCGGCTGAGTTTGTAGGCCGCTTCCGGCGCGAGCGGCGGGGGCTGCCGGCTATCGCTCTGACGACGGACACGTCCATCCTGACCGCCATCGCAAACGACTATGGCTTCGATGATGTATTTTCTCGCCAGGTCGAGGCCCTGTGCGCCGAAGGCGATGTTGTGATCGGGATTTCAACGTCGGGGAACAGCAAGAACGTTTGCTCCGCGTTGCGAAAGGCCCGCGAGTTGGGAGCCTTCACTGTGGCGTTTACCGGAGCGGGCGGCGGCGCAGCAGCAGCCATCGCCGATGCGACGGTGTGCGTTGCGTCAAAGGATACGGCACGGGTGCAGGAGGCGCACATTCTGTGCGGCCACATGCTCTGCGATTGGGTAGAGCTGAGTTTTTGCCAGGACCAACCTCAAGAAAGTGAAACGTTGTCGCGATGATCCAGGACCTGCACCGTGTAATGCAGTTGATCGAAGGCGAGTGGGGTAACACCCGCGTTCTGGTGGTTGGCGACGTGATGCTCGACCGCTATATCTGGGGCGACGTGGAGCGCGTGTCTCCAGAAGCGCCAGTGCCCATTGTGCGGGCGGTGCATCGCAGCGAACAGCCGGGCGGAGCAGCAAACGTCGCGATGAATGTTACCGGACTTGGCGCGAAGGCGACGCTCTTTGGATTTCTGCGGACAGGATGCGGATCGCGCATCTCTGGAAGATTGCCTGCGCCGCGCGGGAGTGGACGCGGAGCTGACACCGGTCGAGAGTCACCCGACCACTACCAAGCTGAGAATCGTGGGCGGCAAGCAGCAGATGCTGCGCCTCGACACGGAAACTACCGACGGCTTCCCGCCGGCAGCGTATGAAGATTTGATCGCCAAGGTCGAGGCTGCCATTCCGTCTGCCGATGCGCTCGTGCTGTCGGATTACGCCAAGGGGGTTCTCTCCGAGCATGTGTGCCAGCGACTGATACAGAAGGCCCGTGCGAGGGAAATTCCGGTGCTGGTCGATCCTAAACGGCGAAGTTTTGAGCGATATCGTCACGCCACGACGATCTGTCCCAACCTGCACGAGCTTTCCGTCGCGACGAATATGGCGTCGAAAGAGCTGGGGGCGATTCTTAGCGCGGGTCAGTCGATGGCATCGGAACTTGATCTTGAGTATCTGACGGTCACCCTCAGCGAAAAAGGCATTGCTGTGCTCACGCCCAATGAGAAGACGGTATCCCCCGCGGTGGCACGCCAGGTGTTCGATGTCTCCGGCGCAGGCGATACAGTGATTGCGACGCTCGCGTTGGCGCTGGCCAGCGGGCTGGAGATCGAGGCCGCGGTTCCTCTGGCGAATGTTGCCGCCGGCATTGTTGTGAGCAAAGTCGGCACGGTGCCGGTGATGCGCGATGAGCTGCTGACGAGCCTGATGCCTCAAGTAGAGTTGCAGGCGCAGGAGAAGGTGCTGGCGCTGGAACGACTGAAGACGCGCGTCTCGGCGTGGCGCTCGAATGGTGAGAGCATTGTGTTCACGAATGGATGCTTCGACCTGCTGCACATCGGTCACATCACCCTGCTCGAGAGCGCGCGCAATCAGGGCGACCGGCTTATTGTCGGCATCAATAGCGATGCATCGGTGAGCAAGTTGAAGGGTCCCACGCGACCGATGGTAGGGCAGCGCGAGCGCGCATACGTGCTGGCCGCTCTGGCCGCGGTGGATGCGGTGGTTATCTTCGATACGCCAACGCCGCTCGAGTTGATCGATGCGTTGCGTCCCGACGTGATCGTGAAGGGCGGCGACTACAACGAAGATACGGTAGTGGGCGCGAAGGAAGTCCGTTCGTGGGGAGGACGCGTGAAAATCGTTCCCACGGTGGAGGGCTTCAGCACCACCAAGCTTATCGAAAAGGCAACCGCGCCCGTGATTCCGTAAGTGGCGTCAGCGAGCGGCTGCCTGCAGCCCGGCGCCGGATCGCTGGAACATCTGGCGCATGCAGCGCAGCGCCTGGCGGGTACGTTCCTCGTTTTCGATCAGTGAGAAGCGCACGTGACCGTCTCCGTATTCGCCGAAGCCGATGCCCGGGCTCACCGCAACTTTCGCCTCCTTGAGCAGGAGGGTCGAAAACTCGAGCGAGCCGAGGTGTTTGTATGGCTCGGGTATCGGCGCCCAGACAAACATGGTCGCCTTGGGCAGGTTTACCTGCCATGCCAGCTTGTTTAAGCCCTGCACGAGAACGTCGCGGCGCCTGCGGTAGTTGTCGCAGATGTCGGTTACGCACTCCTGTGGCCCATCAAGCGCCAGTATCGACGCAACCTGAATCGGAGTGAAGGTGCCATAGTCGAAGTAGCTTTTGAGACGCGCCAGGGCGGCCACGAGCGTCTTATTGCCGACCATGAAGCCTACACGCCATCCGGGCATGTTGTAGCTCTTCGAGAGAGTAAAGAACTCCACGGCGATTTCCCGCGCCCCGGGGATTTCGAGGATAGAAGGAGCACGGAATCCGTCGAAGACAATGTCGGCGTAGGCGAGATCGTGGACGAGATAGATTTGATGTTGCCGGCAAAGATCGACGACGCGCTCGAAGAATGCGAGGTCGACACACTGCGTAGTGGGATTTGCCGGGAAATTCAGGATCAGCATTTTGGGGCGCGGATACATCAGGGGGATGGTTTCTTCGAGTTCGGCCAGAAAGCTGTCGGTGTTGTGGATGGCAATGCTGCGAATGTTTGCGCCGGCGATCACCGGGCCGTAGATGTGGATCGGGTAGCTGGGGTTGGGCACCAGAACGACGTCGCCCTGATCGAGGGTCGCAAGGCAGAGGTGCGCGATGCCCTCCTTTGATCCGATGGTTACGATGGCCTCAGTTTCTGGATCGAGCTGGATGTTGTAACGACGCTCGTACCAGTTGGTAATCGCCCTGCGCAGGCGTGGAATGCCGCGCGAGAGGGAGTAGCGGTGGGTGTCGGGCTTGCGGGCCGCCTCAATCATCTTCTCGACGATATGCGACGGTGTGGCACCGTCGGGATTGCCCATCCCGAAATCGATGATGTCTTCGCCGCGCCGCCTGGCTGCCGCTTTCAGCTCGCTGGTGATGTTGAAAACATAGGCCGGCAGCCGCTTGATTCTCGAAAATTCTTCCACCTGCTTCTTGCTCCTGTTCTGGTTAATATAGCGCGCGGGGCAGGCTAGAACAGTGCACCGGCTGATTCTGCATCGACGCCCGCGAGGAAGGCGGTGAGCAGGCGGATCTTCGGGGCGGCGAGTTCGCGAGCCCGCTCGAGCCGCAGTTTCGCCGGAAGCTCGGTGACTGCCTTGTTCAGAACGGGAGTTATCTCGCTGAAGCGCTCATAACGAGTGTCGCGGCCGACTTTCGAAACTGCCCGCAGGATGCCGATTGCGCCGAGTTGCTCCAGGATGTCGGCGTCGCGCAGGATGACGGCTTCGAGGGCCTGCGGATCGTCGTGGGGCTGATGCGTGCGTATCGCATCCAGGACGGCGGGTATTTTTTCCGGCGGAAATCCCGTCTCGCGCAGGATGATGGCCGCGCGATTGCAGGCATATGTCACATGGTCCCAACGGCGCAGCTGCTCGGGGTCTTCGGGCCGGTTGCCGACGAATACGCCGATGTCGTGGAGCCAGGCCGCGGCGTAAACGATGTCGTCATCGTAGGTCAGGTCTTCTCCGATGGCGCGTGTGAGGGAGTAGAGGCGGGGCTGGTGTCCATACTTGTCGACGGGGCGTGCCTCGCGCTCGATAAGTTCGGCGATCAAATGGCGAAAGTCTGCTGGCATGTATGGCCAGTCTAGCCCAGACAACTTAGTCGAAGGGAACCTGGCCAGCCCCAACTAGGTAGACAGGGACAAAGATGTGGAAAAAAGAAAATTCGGGCGGGTACACAACTCGATGCGCAGTCAAGTGTTTTCAAGAAAAGAGTTGAAAAGACAGCCGATATTCTATTTGACACAGCTGCGGTAGCAATTTATTTTTTCAAATTATGATTACTCGGGCATCGGGAGCGATGGGTTCTGCTTCTGAGGACTGATAAGCATGATCTGTGTTCTGGGTGCGGGTTCAAACATCATCTCTTGACCGGCTGGTTGAGCAGGTCACCATTGCGTATGTTGCCAAAATGGTTGTGAGCCTTGGTGCATGAACTGAAAGACAAGGGGCGTAGTCAATGCACAGAGTTCCACGGCATGCGAGCGGCGAGGCATCAATTCATCTGGCTGTTACCGGGCCGCATACAATCCCGAAATCTGAGTCATGGTATAGTGATCATTAAACCGGGTTCGATGCATTCGCGTGGACCCACGATCATCCTCCGCAAGTTACCTTAGGCTTGTCCTTTGTACAGAAACTAAAGCGTTTGTAGGGGGTCTTCCCCAGAAGCTTTTAGAGGCTCAGTTCAGGCTTCTTGTCACATTTCAATCCTCACCTGTAGCACGGCGTTGATTATGCCGGAAGTGCACCAGGGTGTTCGATAGTTTCCTGCTTGCAGTTTTTTGGGACCGTGATGGCTACTTCGGAATTCATTCGAAAGACAAGTGCTGCGGATCAACCTGCTGCCGGCTTTCCGGTGCGGACGCGGTCTCGCACAAGCTTCGTCGGACCGTCGATGGTTACGTCGTTGATCATGATGCTGAACGACGGCATCGCGATCCTGCTTGCGTTCGGCGCCGCGCTGGTGTTGCGCGCCATCCTCTTTGACAAGGTAACTCGAGTCTCAGGCGTCTTCCACAACTTAACCAGCACTCCACTCAGCCTGGTTTATCTCGCTTGGTTTGTACTTGCGTACGCTCTGGTTGCGCGCCGTTACGGCCTCTATTCGCCTATCCCCCTGGCCGCCGGAGCTCACGAGCTGCGGCTCACTGTGCAGGCATGCCTGAATGCGGGGCTGCTGCTGTGCGGCGGTCTTTACATGACGAACAGCTTCGGCATTTCACGAGCTCTCGTCGTGCTGCTGATCCTCACCACGATTGTCTCGTTGTCCATTCGCCGTGTGGTCTGGAGACTGGCGCGCTATCGCCAGTACGAACGGGGTCTTGAAACCCGAAATGTCGTCATCCTGGGCACAAATCATTTAAGCTATGCCCTGGGTCAGCACATCGCCAACGATTACAGGCTGGGTTACAGACTACGTGGATTCCTGCTTTCTCCGGGGTGCACCTCAAGCCGCGAGGTGCCGGAGAACCAGATCCTCGGCGGGATTGACCGCATCCGCCAGCTTACCCGGCTGCATTTTATCGACGAGCTCGTGATCGCCGAACCATGCGCGATTGAAGATGCGATCAGTCTGGTTGAAGAGGCGCGCGAACTCGATGTCGACATTCGCTCCATCTCCGGTTATTATGGCGAACTCACTGCCAACACTCCGATTGAGTACCTGGGAGTATTTCCCGTCGTATCCCTGCATCGGCGCGATCCGCGCACGGTGGCGCTTATCCTCAAGCGGGTCGTGGATATCGCTCTGTCGCTGCTCGCCCTGACCGCAGTCTTCCCGCTGATGCTGGCGATTGTGATCCTGATCCGGCTGGATAGCCCGGGCCCGATGTTCTTCGTCTCCGAACGCATCGGCAAACGCGGCCGCGTCTTTCCCTGCTTTAAATTCCGCACCATGGTGAAGGATGCGGAGGGACTGAAGAAGAATCTGGCCGCGATGAACGAACGCGACGGCATTCTTTTCAAGGTGAGCAACGATCCGCGCGTTACCCGGGTGGGGCGTCTGCTGCGCAAATACAGCCTGGATGAGCTGCCGCAATTCTTCAACGTCCTGCGCGGCGAGATGAGCATCGTGGGTCCTCGCCCGCCCATTGCCAGCGAAGTGGAAAAATACGAGCTGGAGCATTTCCGCCGACTGGAGGTGCTGCCCGGACTCACCGGTCTATGGCAGATTCAGGCACGGCAGGATTCTTCCTTCGCGAAATACATTGCCCTGGATACGGCTTATGTCGAGAACTGGAGCTTCTGGCTCGATCTGAAGATTCTCGTCCGTACCGCGGAAGTGGTCGTCCGCGGTACCGGCACTTAGAGCTTCCCGCGGATTCCGCCCTCCCCGTAAAAGTAAAGGCCCGGCTGCACGAGCAATCGGGCCTTTTCGATTTTGTTCTTGTCTGTAGCGGCGCGTCAGCCGACGAAGTCGACCTTCACCGGATGGGGGATGATACCGCGCTCGTGACCCAGGGCGAGCAGCTTGCGAATGGCTTCGCGGCCGTCTTCGCCGTAGTTCAGGGTGCGCTCGTTCACATACATGCCGACGAACTTGTTGGCCAGAACCTGGTCGAGGTCGCGGGCGAACTGCATAGCGTAAGTCAGGGCTTCATCACGGTGATCGAGTCCATGCTGGATGCTGTCCCGCAGTGCCTGGGTTACGATGCGCATGGTGTCCTCGCCCAGCGAGCGCCGGATCGCGTTGCCGCCCAGAGGCAGCGGCAGCCCGGTTTCCTCACGCCACCATTGGCCCAGGTCGAGCACCTTGTGGAGACCGCTCTGTGCGTAGGTGAGTTGCCCCTCGTGAATGATCAGCCCGGCCTCGAAGTTGCCGGACTGCACCTCGGGGATGATGCGATCGAAGGGGACGACGGAGGTCTCGATCTCGGGCGCGAAGAGCTTGAGAGCGAGGTAGGCGGTGGTCAACGTGCCGGGTACGGCGATCCGAATGCGGCGAATGCTGTCGAGGGTAAAAGGCCGGCTGGCCACGATCATCGGGCCATAGCCCTCACCGACGGAGCCTCCGCAGGCCATCAGGGCGTACTTGTCCTGGAGGTAGGGATAGGCGTGGAAGGAAATCGCGGTCACGTCGTAAAACGCTTCGCGAATGGCCTTTTGGTTCAGCGTTTCGATGTCGGTGAGGGAATGGGTGAACTTGAAGCCCGGAACCCGAACCTTGTTGGTGGCAAGGCCGTAGAACATAAACGCATCGTCGGAATCGGGGCTGTGGGCAATGGTAATTTCGCGCACTTGCGATGAAGGCGCCTGCGTATCAACGGGAACGGAAGGTATTGCGCTCACTGCGGTTATCTAGTCCTTTCAACGAAAGAGGCAAGCCGGAGCCGGATGAACTCGGAGGCAGGGTTGTTTCCAGTGCGCCCTAACGACCCGCCCCCTCAGTGAGGCTTGCCGAAGGGCCGCGAAATCGGTTGCGAAGCCGGATATAGCCCAGCGCGGTCCCGGCGGAAGCGCAGAGTTTCAGCGCGTCTCCCGGCAGGAAGGGCCATACGGTCATGGTCAGGGCTGTGCCCACAGACTGATGAGCCACCACCGCGAACCAGGATGCGCCAAGCGCCAGAATCAGCAGGCTGCCCACCGCAGCCGAGAAGGCATAGGAGGTGAAGCTGGCGCGGCCGAGGCGGCGTGCAACCAGGCTGGTGAGAGCAGCAGCGAATGGGTAAGAGAGCAGGTAACCACCGGTAGGGCCGAGGATCTGCAAGAGTCCACCGGGGCCGTGCGGGCTGAAGACAGGAAGTCCGGCAGCACCTTCAAGGAGGTAGAGGACGAGCGCTGCGAATGCCGATGCCGGGTTAAGCAACAGACCCAGGAGAAGGACGGCGAAGGTCTGGAGGGTGACGGGCACCGGCGTGAACAGCAGCGGTATGGAGACGTGGGCACAAACCGCGACGAGCAAACTGCCGAGGAGTATCGCAGCACCGCGGGAAACCCCGGCCGATATTGCCGCTGGACGTGCAACACCTGTAGAAACTGCAACTTGCGCCTGATCCATTCCTGCCCTCCCCGGTCCGGTTAATCGAGATTCTTGAGCGGGTCGTCGTTCTTGGCGCCCTCCAAACGGAGGGGCTCGCTGCCGCGCACATCGTGGTTGTGTATATGGCGCCTCAGCGCAATAACCGTCCAGATAAGCGCCACGAGGCTTAAAACGAAGACCGCAAACAAAACGCCCATGGAAGCCAGGGTCAAGAATAACAAAGCCGGAGGGCGCATGCCATTGAATCGGAACGCGGGGTCGCAGCAGAAAATGGGGAGATTCTCTGCCTCGGACTCGGAACTTGATTCACTGGACAAAGGTTCCTCATAAGCTATTGATTTAATGCGGAATATAGAATCTCCGTTATTCCGCTCGCAGGGCATTTACAGGGTCAACGGTAGCGGCGCGCCGCGCGGGCAGGTAGCAGGCAAGATACGCCGTTGCCATGACGCAAACGGTGATGCTGATGTAGGTGAGTGGATCGACCGGGCTTACGTTGAACAGCAGCGAGGACATCAGGCGCATGGTCACGAAAGCGACGACCAGGCCACAAGCCAGGCCGATGCCGGTCAGCAGGAGCCCCTGGCGAACAAACAAGGCGGTGAGGGCTGGACGCTGCGCGCCCAGCGCCATGCGGATGCCGATCTCGCGGGTGCGTTGCGAGACGGAGTAGGAAATCACGCCGTAGATTCCGATAATGCCGAGGAGGAGGGCCATGCCTCCGGCGACGGACAGCATCACCAGAGTGAACGAGGTGCGGGCCATGGACTTCGTATAGAGGGTGCCGAGCGTCGTCATCTCGGCCAGAGGAACATCGGGATTGACCGACCAGACCTTCTGTTGAACCTCGTTGATGAAGGCGTGCGATCCGGCGCGCGGGCTGCGGATGATGAAGGCGACGCCGCGCCTGAACATCTGTTTCTGGCCTTCGTAGTTGTCCTGCATGATCGGCCAGTAGACGGTGCTGGGTGCGGATTGATCGACCCCGTTGTCATGAACGTCCTGAGATACACCGATGATCTCCCGCCAGTCGTCGGTGCTGGCCACGCGGATTCTCTTGCCGATCGCGCCGCTGGGGTCGTGCCAATATTCGCGGGCGAAGTTCTCGGAGATGATGGCGACGGGACGCTTCTGGTAGATATCGGTCCAGGTGAGATCGCGGCCGGCAAGGAGCTTTGTGCCCAGGGTTGCGAACTCGCCGGGTGAGACGAACTTGAAGCGGCGGATGGGGGAAGCTCTCCCTCGTTCTGCATGTGATCCTGCGCGTAGAGGATGTCGTTCGAGTCATACCCGTCGAGGGGCACGGCGGTGGTGAAAGCGGCAGACGAGACGCCGGGGATCGACGAAAGCTTGTCGAGAATTGCCTGCTGCATTTGCGCTATGCGGTCGCGGTCTTTGTCCGGGATCTGCGTGTCGGGGATATAGAAGCGGAAGGTCTGGATGGTGTCCGGCGAATCGAAGCCGGGAGAGACGTGCATGAGCGCGCGGAAGGTGCGGATCATGAGCCCGGAGCAAATGAGAAGCACCAGGGCCAGCGAGACCTGCACGATCACGAGCGCCTTGCGTGCGCGATGGCGTTCGCGGCTCTGGCTGAGCGCGCGTCCACCTTCCCGGAGGCCGCTGTTCAGGCTGGCGCCGGCGTATTTGATGACCGGGATGGAGCCGATCAGCAGGCTGATGAACAGCGCGAGACCAAGCGTGAAGAGAAGCACCAACGGGTCGATGCCGATTTCATGGATGCGCGGCAGGCCGGTGGGAGCTGCGGCCACCAGCACGCGCAGCGTAGCGTAGGCCAGGGCCAGGCCGATCAGGCTTCCGGCCACGCCAAGCATGATGCTTTCAAAGAGCAATTCGCCGGCGATGCGGCCCCAGCCTGCGCCGAGAGCGGAGCGGATGGCGAGCTCCTGCCGGCGGCCCTCCACACGAACGAGCAGCAGGTTGGCCACGTTGGCGCAGGCGACGAGCAGAACCAGCGCGATCGAGCCCATCAGTACCCAGAGGACTTTGCCTATGTCTCCGACGACGTCCTGCTTCAGAGGCCGCAGGTTGGGGGCGATGCGCGCTTTCTCAAAGACGCTGACGCTGAATCCTTCGGGCGCGGGAAAGCTGCGCAAGACAACAGGGAGCAGGCGTCCCATGTCAACGCTGGCCTGCTCGATGGTGACGCCGGGCTTCATTCGTGCGAGGGCGCGCTGACTGAAGTTGCCGAGTTTTATCTTGCCGCGGTCCCATTGGAAGGGCGCGACGATCGCAGCATCCTGCCAATCGAGGAAGTGAAAGCTCTGAGGCAGCACTCCGATGATCTGGCGTGGCTTGCCATCGACAGTGATCGAGCGGCCGATAACGGAGCGGTCGCCGCCGAATTTCTTTTGCCAATATCCGTGGGAGAGCAGAACGGTTGCCTGAGCTCCGGGCGAATCGTCGGAGCGAGTGAAGAGGCGGCCGATGGCGGGGACGACTCCAAGGAGCGGCAATGTGCCGTGGGTGACGTCGAGACCGCGTACGTGCTCAGGCTCGCCAGCGCCGGTTACGTCAAAGGAGTCGCCATCGTAGACGCCGATGTCCTGGAGCGTCGTGTTCTGCTCACGGTCGATAAAATAGATCGACGGGGACATGTTGAGGTCTTTGATATTGATGCCCGGCGCGGTATGCCATACGCCGATCAGCTGCTCAGGATGCGGATAGGGCAAGGGCTTGAGGAGCACTCCCTCAATCACGCTGAAAATCACGGTGTTTGCTCCGACGCCTATGGCCAGGGTTAGCAGCGTGATTGCCGTAAACAACGGCGCGCGGCCCAGCCGCCGCAGAACCTGTCTGAGTTGATCAGTGAACATTGCCATTGGGTCGGCCTCCGGGGGCTATGCGGGTGCTGCGGGTCAGAGCGAAGCTTGAACATGGCTACGTTGAAGGCGGGCGATTCGTTCCCGGGGTGCGGCGGTGTCGTGAATCTCCGATATCGGTTTTTTCGGGCCTGGGCGGGAACCACATCGAGGACAGTAACTGGCCACTATGGTTGACCAATTGAAGATTGCTGTGTTGTCCCGTTGCTATGCTGTTCCCGGTCCGAAGGAGGACTCTCTAATGCCTGTTGCTGAAAGAACGATCGCCGAGCAGTTGTTGCCCGAGTTCGATACGGAATACGGAAACACACGGAAGTTCATCGGTCTTGTGCCCAATGACAAGATGACGTGGAAACCTCATGAGAAATCGATGGAGTTAGGTCGGCTGGCGTGGCACCTGTCGGATTTTCCCAGCTGGTGCAGGGACACGCTGAACAAGGACGTGTTGACCTTCACCGATGACGATGCCGGAAAGATGATGGGCGCGTGGAAGGACAAGACCCACGAGCAGATGCTGGCCCGATTCGACGCTGACCTGACAGAAGCGCGTGCGGCACTCGCCGCTACTAGCGACGAAGCCATGGCGAGCCGCTGGAAGTTCGAGTGGAATGGCCAGCCTATGATCGACGAGCCGCGTACCGATGTGTATCGCAAGTGGGTGGTCAACCACATGGTTCATCATCGGGCTCAGCTCGGGGTGTATCTCCGCCTGCTGGGGGTTCCGATTCCGGGTTGTTACGGGCCGTCGGCGGACGAAGCCTAAGCGTCGGAGCAAAGGAGGGCTCACGGAATACACTGGGCAGTGTGAGACTTCCTCCGCTGTACCCGATTCTCGACGCTGCTTTTCTGCCTTCTGATGAGAGCCGAGGCGAAATTCTGGCGGGGCTGGTGACGGGCCTCGCCGAAGCAGGCATCGGGATCCTGCAATACCGGAATAAGCAGGGGAGCGATGCCGACATACTGCGCGACGCCGAGATTATGCGGACTGCGGCGCCGGCGAGCCTCAGGCTGATCCTGAACGACTATGTCGATCTGGTGGCGGAAGCCGGGTTCGGCGGCGTGCATCTCGGTCAGACCGACATGTCGCCCGGGGAGGCGCGCGCGCTGCTTGGGCCGGATGTAATCGTCGGCGTTTCGACGCACAACGAAACGCAGCTTCTGGCGGCTGTGTTCGAGCCGGTGGACTACATGGCGATTGGTCCGGTCTTTGCCACAGCTTCGAAGGAGAACCCCGACCCGGTGGTAGGGCTGGATGGGGTGCGGCTGGCGCGGCGGCTGACGGAGAAGACGGTCGTGGCGATCGGCGGCATCACGCTCGCAAATGTCGCCGAAGTGTGGGCGGCAGGGGCCGATTCTGTTGCCGTGATCTCGGGCGTCTTTGGCGCGGTCGATCCTCTTCGTGCGGCTGTGGAGTTTCTGCGCGTGTATCGCAATGCGAGCTAGACAACGCCTTGCTATCGCCCCTGCGCAACTTTAGAGTGACGGACAAACTTTGCCAGCTGGCGCAGGGGTTGCGGGATGACGTGGCCAGCGGGCGGCAAGGATACGCCTTCATTTTCAATGCGGCGAATGCGCAGATTGAAAAGCTGGCAAAAAGCGTGAAAGAAAAGATGCAGATGCAGTAAGGTGATTCAGTGGGGACTCCGGTGATTTCCGACTCCTGTAAAGCTCGCAGCCCACGAAAGCAGTTCCTCTCCGTAGTCATTTTTGTTCTGGTGCTTTGCGCTTTGCCGGCATGGACACAACGAGCGGCCGGAGATTCGCAGACATCGCCTAGCCCTCCACAAAGCGACGCTACATCGGGGGCTGCGGCTGCGCAGAAGCCGGAGCCTCCAGCTGCCAAGACGGATGGGGCGGCACCGAAGCCGATGACTCCTGCCGAGGAGCGCCAGGCGCAGATTGTGGCCGATACGAACAAGCTGTATCAGCTGGCGCAGGAGCTGCAGGCTGAGGTGGCCAAGAGCAGCAAGAACACTCTTTCGCTCGCTGTCGTGAAGAAGGCGGCTGAGGTGGAAAGGCTTGCCAAGAGCCTGAAGGAGCGGGTGAAGACCGAGTAGGCGCGCGGATCAGCAGGCTTATCGCTGCGCCGGAGCACTGGCTCCGTAGAGCGTTTCTCTTTCACAAGTACCTTTATCGCTTGCGGTGTAAGCAGGAGTCCCTGGCGATTCGAGTGCTCCCGGTATCCCGATATTGGGCGGGGAAGAAGTTGGCTGCTGACAACCATATGGCGCAAGGCACAGTTTTCCGGTAGAACAAACTGAAGTGCCCATCAGCAGCCCAACCACCCAAAAGCCGGCGTCGCCTGCGGGCACGCACCTGGTGCAGGGACTCGGTCTCTTCAGCGCCACAGCCATTGTTGTTGGATCGATGATCGGCTCGGGCATCTTCATTGTGCCTGCCGATATCAGCCGGAACGTAGGCTCGCCGGCTCTGCTGATTGCCGCGTGGCTGGTAACCGCGGCGATGACGATGATCGGCGCGCTGAGCTACGGGGAACTCGCGGCGATGATGCCCCGGGCCGGCGGACAATATGTATATCTGCGCGAGGCGCTGGGACCGATGTGGGGCTTTCTGTATGGGTGGACCCTGTTCCTGGTAATCCAGACGGGCACTATTGCGGCTGTCGCCGTGGCGTTTGGCAAATTCCTTGGCGTGTTCTTTCCAGGCGTTTCGACGTCGCACTGGCTTTGGCATATCGGCCACGTACCGGCGTGGCGGGTGGGTCCGATGCTGCTGGGGAATATGGATATAGGGGTGAATTCCGCAAACCTCGCTGGTATTGCCGTGGTGGTTTTGCTGACATTCATTAATGTGTTTGGAGTGCGGCTGGGGGCTCTGGTCCAGAATGTATTCACCACGGCAAAAGCGGCGGCGCTGCTGGGACTGGTGGTCTTCGGGTTTCTGCTGGGGCGGAATGCTGATGCCATCCGGGCCAACTTTGGGGTGAACTTCTGGAAGGGGGCTTCGTTCTCAACGCTGCATGCGGTCGAGGTGGGCGTTGGCGGGTCGATCGCCATGGTGGGGCTGTTTACGATCCTGGCCGTCGTCCAGACCGGATCGTTGTTCTCGGCGGATGCCTGGAACAACGTGACTTTCACCGCCGGAGAGGTGCGGAATCCGCGCCGGAACCTGCCATTGTCGCTGGCGGTCGGCACCGGCCTGGTGCTGACGCTCTATATTCTGTCGAACTTTGTTTACCTGATGGCGCTGCCTCTGCACGGCGATCCGCGCGGAGCGACGATCTTTGCCCGCGGTATCCAGTACGCCTCAGAGGACCGGGTGGCAACCGCGGTGCTTCAGGAGATCTTTTCCGCGCGCGGAGCCTACCTGATGGCCGCGGCGATTCTCGTTTCCACCTTTGGATGCGTGAACGGGCTGGCTCTTGCCGGCGCCCGCGTCTACTACGCGATGAGTCGCGACGGGCTGTTCTTCAAGTCCGCCGGCCAGCTGCACCCACGCTATAGGACTCCAGTGGTGTCGCTGGTGGTGCAGGCGGTCTGGACCTGCTTCTTATGTCTTTCGGGGTCATACAGCCAGCTGCTCGATTACACGATGTTCGCGGCGCTGGTGTTTTACATTCTGACTATCGGCAGCCTGTTCGTGCTGCGAGTGCGGCGTCCTGATGCGGAAAGACCCTATCGGGCGGTGGGCTATCCTGCTCTGCCTGCGGCTTATATAGTGATGGCGGCGTGGATATGTATCGTACTATTGCGTTACAAGCCCCAGTACACGTGGCCGGGCCTGTTTATCGTTCTGGTGGGCGTTCCGGTCTATATGTTGTGGTCACGCCGGGGGACGGCGCAGTCGCCGGATTGAATTTTGCCTGGAGGAACAGCCTTTTAAATGGCTAAATTGTTGGCGGTCAAGCCGCTCTCGCTTCTGAAGCAGGAATCAAGTGAAGAAGGGGAGCACACACTCAAGCGGTCTCTGGGGCCGGTCAATCTCATTACGCTCGGCATCGGAGCCATTATCGGCGCGGGCATCTTTGTCCTCACCGGTCAGGCCGCCGCCCTCCACGCCGGACCTGCCATCGCTCTGAGCTTCGTCGTTGCCGGAATCACCTGCGCGTTCGCCGGATTGTGCTACGCAGAGTTTGCCTCAATTATTCCGATCGCGGGATCGGCCTACACCTATGGCTATGCCACCCTCGGCGAGCTGGTGGCCTGGATTATCGGCTGGGACCTGGTGCTCGAATACGCTTTTGGCGCGGCGACTGTTGCCTCCGGGTGGTCGGGCTATCTGTTGAGCCTCCTCGAACAGCTCAGGCTTATACCGTCTCCGTCGCTGGCGCGCTTTACGACGACGTACGGCAACGACCTGTATCTCTATCACGGTAAGTGGGAGCCGCTGGCTTCGCTGCCGATGGGCGTATCGACGGTGGGTCTGACTCACGTCGTGGGGATCTTCAACGTAATCGCCTTCCTAGTGATTCTGGCTGTAACCACGGTCCTGGTGATAGGAATCAAGGAATCCGCCAATCTCAACTCCGCGATTGTCATGGTGAAGCTAGGGGTTGTGGGCATCTTCCTGGTGCTTGGCGTCAACCATCTGATTCATCATCCGGAGTTGCTCAAGGCGAACTGGCATCCGTTCATCCCACCGCACCAGGGTCCGGGAGCCTTCGGAATTCAAGGGATCGTCGCCGGGGCCTCGTTTGTCTTCTTCGCATATATCGGCTTTGACGCCGTCTCGACAGCGGCCCAAGAGGCGAGAAATCCGCAGCGGGATATGCCGATCGGGATCCTCGGCTCGCTGGTGGTGTGCACCATCCTGTACATCCTCGTGTCGCTTACCCTGACGGGTCTGGTCCCCTACACCGAGCTCAATGTAGCGGAGCCGGTAGCGGTCGGCATCGATGCGACCGGCGTTGCATGGGGCAGCCTGTTGGTGAAGATAGGCGCCGTTTTCGGGCTGGGAACGGTGATGCTGGTAATGTTGCTTGGCCAGTCGCGAGTGTTCTTCTCGATGTCGCGGGATGGGCTGCTGCCGAAGTGGGCCAGCGAAATTCATCCGAAGTTCCGCACACCGTGGATCTCAAATATCGTCGTCGGCACGATCGTAGCGTTTCTACCCGCACTGCTGCCCATCGCAAAGCTGGCTGCGCTGGTGAATATGGGAACGCTGCTAGCGTTCACCATTGTGTCGGCCGGGGTCTGGATTCTGCGCGTCCGGCATCCCGACCTGGAGCGGCCGTTCCGAACCCCGCTGGTGCCGCTGGTGCCGATTCTGGGCGTCCTCAGCGCCTTCTACCTAATGCTCAACCTGCCGCTGATCACGTGGATCGTGGCGATTGCGTGGCTGCTCATCGGGCTGGTGATCTACTTCACCTACTCGACAAAGCACAGCAAGGTGCAACAACTCACAATGGCGACGAAGCAGCCTACCACCCTCTAGCCCGGAAGCTGCAACGGCCTCCCCATACCAGGGAGGCCGTGGTGTTTATGCGCGGCGTGCCATGCGAGCTTCGAGGCCGGCTCGTACTGCAGGCCATTCGTCGCTGGTGAGGCTGTACCAGACGCTGTGGCGGTAACTGCCGTCGGGCATGATCATGTGATTGCGGAAGACGCCTTCTTGCTTCGCGCCGAGGGCGGCGATGGCGCTCTGCGACTGCAGATTGTTGTGGTGGGTCTTGAAGGACACGCGGATCGCTCCCAGCATTTCGAAGGCATGCTGGAGCTGCAGGTATTTCGCTTCCACGTTGATGCCCGAGCGCTGCCAGGCGGGCGCCAGCCAGGTTCCGCCGATTTCGAGCCCACGGTTACGGGCGTCGATGTCCATGTAGCGGGTCGAACCGATAATCCTGCCCTCGACCTTGCTCCAGGTCACCCAGGGCAGAGCTCTGCCGGCAGCGGCCTGCTCGAGAGCCTGCCCGATCCACGTGCGCAGGTCGGCCTCAGAATCCATGGGCATCGGCATCCAGCGCCAGACATCTGGAGAGAAGGCCACCTCGGCGAGGGAGGGAAGGTGGTCCATACGCAGCGGCTCGAGGCGGACAAGGCGCCCTTCGAGGCTCACGGGCTCGACAATCATAGCTCCAGCCATTACAGATGAGTTTACCGAGGCGGATATCTTCATAGGCGCAAGCATCTGAAGCAGGTAAACTTGGCTCACCCCAAGCATTCAACGCATGCAGACGTTCACCAGATTCGGACCCTACGAAATCATCGAGGAGATCGGCCACGGCGGCATGGGGATCGTGTATCGTGCTCACGATACGCGGCTGAGTCGCGATGTTGCCCTCAAGGTCATCGCCGACAGTTATCTCTCGTCCTCTGCGACGCCAATCACGGCCACGCATGAGCGGTTTCTGCGCGAAGCCCGGTCTTCATCTGCGCTGAATCACCCGAATATCTGCACTATCTACGACGTTGGCGAGAAGGACGGCAGGCCCTACCTGGTGATGGAACTGCTCGAGGGACAGACTCTCAAGCAGATCATCCATGCGCTTCCGCTGCCGGTCGATCAGGTTCTCGACTACAGCATTCAGCTTGCTTCCGCCCTGGTCGAAGCGCACCGGCATGGCATTCTGCACCGCGACATCAAGCCGGCCAATCTGTTCGTCGTTCGCCGCGGGCAGGGAAGTGGCGTTCTGAAGGTGCTGGACTTCGGTCTGGCGAAGCGATCTTTGCTGGCAGGTGATGCCTCAGCCACCAACTCGATGGGCAACATGACGGGTCTGGACGGCATGGGGACACTCACCACTACCGGGTCGACGGTGGGCACGGTGGCCTACATGGCTCCAGAGCAGGCGCGGGGAGAAGAGCTCGACGGCCGCGCCGATGTGTTTTCCGCCGGCGTTGTCATGTACGAGATGGCGACCGGCTCCTCGCCGTTCTTTGGCCAATCGGTTGCCGAGATTATCGCCGGCCTGCTGGCACGAGAACCGGAGCGCATCCGCAAGCGAGTGCCTCAATTTCCGAAGGAACTGGATCGGGTGATTCAGAAGGCGCTGGCCAAGGATAAGGAGCAGCGGTACAGCTCAGCCGCGGAGCTGCTTGCCGATCTCGAACGGGTGCGACTCGACCTGCTGGCTCTGACTGGGGGAGCTATCTCGGCGGGGACGCTTGGATTAGTAAAACGGCGTAGAGACCGCTGGCGGTGGCTGACCACTTCTCTGGTGGTTGTGCTGCTGGGGATGGGAGCGTACTTCGGCTGGCGGTGGTTGAAGACGACGGCCAAGCCACCGCCGCTGGGTCAGGCCGATTCGATCATCGTGTCTGAATTTACGAACCGGACCGGCGACCCCAGCTTTGACTTTGCTCTGAAGCAGGCCCTGACAGCACGGCTTCAGCAATCACCTAACCTGAACGTGGTCAGCGAATCGCATGTGCGGGAGAACCTGACCTATCTCGGCAAGCCGGCGGATGCTGCGATTACGCCACCAGTCGCGCGCGAGATTGCCGAACGCGAGGGCGACAAGGCAGTCATCAACGGGACGATTGCCGGCATCGGCAATCAGTACCTGATCACCCTCGAAGCGGTGAACGCCTCAACCGGAGATGTGCTGGGCCGCGCGGAAAAGCAGGCGGACGGCAAAGACAAGGTTCTCGACGCGCTACGCGACGCCTCGGACGAACTGCGGAAGAAACTGGGCGAATCGCTGGCCTCGATTAAGAAGCTCGATGTGCCACGCAATGAGGCTACGACTCCGTCGCTGGAGGCTTTTCGCGCTTACGCGCTGGGGCAGCAACAGCACGCACAGGCCAACTTCAAGGAGAGCATAACGTTCTACAAGCGCGCCATCGAGCTCGATCCCAACTTCGCTATGGCATATGCAAACCTGGGCGTGGCCTACGTCGCCCTTGGCGATGAAACACAGGGCAATACAGAAATCACCCACGCCTTCGAGTTGTCGGACAAAGTATCGCAACGCGAACGCCTGTTCATTCGTGCAAGGTATTACCTGAATGTCACCGGAGACCTGCCGGATGCCATTGAGACTCTGCGCCTTTACCGCGAAACGTATCCCAACGATCCGGCCGTGCCCAGCCAGCTTTCAGTCGCATATCTGACGCTGGGCCAGTTCGACAAGGCGTACGAGGAGGTCAAGGAGACCCTGAAGCTGAATCCGGGGTATGGTCCTGCGATTCCGAACGCCATTCTGTCGTTGACGGCGCTCAATCGCTTTCAGGAGGCGAAAACAGCCTTCGACAAGGCGGAGACGCTGAAACTTGCCGACGATGCTTCGGTGCGCGGCATGTGGATCTACACGGCATATCTGATGGGCGACCAGGACTCGGTGCAGCGACAGCTGGATTGGGCGCAAGGCGAGCCGGACGGCTTCATCCTCAATTCGCAGATGGCGCTGATTCACGAAAATGAAGGGCGATTCTCGGACGCCGCCAAGGACTGGCAGATGGCCGTAACACGCATGACGGATCAAAAACTGGTGACTGCGACTGCGACTGTCATTGTCCAGCAGACGCTCGACCGTGCGCTCGTCGGCTCCTGCGATGATGTGGTACCGCGCCTGGATCGTGCCTTGCAACTTGACCAGGAGCGGACGATGCAGGGAAGCGCGGCGATAGCCTTTGCGCTCTGCGGCCAACCTGCAAAGGCAATGGCTATCCGGCAGTCGCTGGCCAAGGGCTTTCCGCAGGACACAATCATCAACCATGTCTTCTTGCCGGACATCGACGCGGTCATTGACCTCGGCCGGAACCGTCCGCAGGATGCGCTTACGGACCTTGCTCCGGCGGCAGACTACGACATTCTCGGCATCGGAGCGTATCTGCGCGGGCTGGCGCATCTCGCGCTCAAGGATGGAGCAGCGGCGGCCGCGGATTTCAACTTCCCGGCTACGCACCGTAGCGTTTTCGTGCTGTGCCAGGTGCAGGGGATGAATGTGGCGTATCCGCTCAGCTTGCTGGGACTGGCGCGGGCCGAGGTCCAGGAGAACGATCTGAGCAAGGCCCGGCAGCAATACCAGGCATTCTTTGACTACTGGAAAGGTGCTGATCCCGATCTGCCGCCGCTGGTGGCCGCGCATAAGGAAGCTGCAAGGCTGGGACTATAAAGCAGGGCCTGTGAGGCGTAGACTATCCGCATGCGGCGGGTGCTGACGTTTCTGGTGGCTGGCGCGATGGTTCTGGCGGTTCCGCGGGCCATGCTCGCCCAGCGCGGTGGCGGTCACGGAGGCGGAGGCGGCCATGTTGGAGGCTTCTCGGGAGGCGCGGGCACGAGAGGCTTCGGCGGATCGTTCTCTGCGCCACATGCCGGATCATTCTCTGGTGTTGCGCCACGCAGTTTTTCCGCGCCCAGGATGGGCTTCTCACCCGGGCCGCTGAGATCCGGACTTTCAGCGCGACCGTATGCGGGTTATCCGCAGAGAAGCTGGCCGGTGGCACGGTCTCCATTCGGACAATTGAGCGCTCCGGCGGCGAGGCGCGGGCCTTATCCGGGCGTTGCCGATGGCAGAGCGTGGAACGGACAGGCTTGGCACGGAGGACACTCTGACGGGCACCGGCCGGACTATCACTCACATTCCGGATTTACGTACTCCATAAGGACGGCGCCCTTTTATCCGTACTACGCGTGGCCGTGGTATGGCGGATGGCCGTACTTCGGCAACTGGGATGACTCCGGTTACGACGCGGACACCGGTGCAGCGGCAGCACAGTCTTACGCACAGCCAGAGACTGCGCCCATCGAGGAACCGGAGTCGCGTCCCGCGTATCAGCCTTATCAGGCTGAGTTAGCCGCTTATTCCGCTCCCGGGCCTGAGCCGGCACTAACCATCGTCTACAAGGATGGACGGTCGCAGCAGGTCCACAACTACGCGCTCACCCAGACCACCCTCCTGTTGCTTGATGACGCGTCTTCGGGGCGCACGCAGCAGGTTTCGCTCCAGGAGATCGACCTTTCCGCGACGGAGCAGGCAAATCGCGCGGCGGGAGTGGATTTCAGATTGCCGGTCAGGAATTAGGCCTCGGCAGCGTGAGCTGCAGCCTTGTATCCGGCGTGGCGACGCGTGGGCGAAACACAAGCAGAGCCGCGGCGAGAGCCATAGCTATTCCGATAACAATCTCCAAAAAACTCGAGATTGCAACATGGTTTGAACCATAGACGTGTAGTTGTGAAAGCGTGTACATTTACGCAGTAATCAAGCGTCTCGCGTTATTGCCTTGAGTGCAGTGCATCCAGCCAAGTAGATTGGCGGTCGTTACAAGAGACATCCAGAGGAAGGAACAAACAGAGCACAGTGAATCTGACACTTATCGACTGGCTCATCATGCTTCTGTATTTCGTTTTTGTGCTGGGCATCGGCTTTGCACTCAAACGATTCATGAAGACGAGCAAAGACTTCTTCCAGGCCGGCCGTGCTCTTCCCGCCTGGATCTGTGGACTGGCCTTCATTTCCGCCAACCTGGGCGCGCAGGAAGTCATCGGGATGGGCGCCTCAGGCGCCAAGTACGGCATTGCAACCAGCCACTTCTACTGGATTGGCGCGATTCCGGCGATGATCTTTGTCGGCGTGTTCATGATGCCGTTCTATTACGGCTCGAAGGCGCGTTCGGTGCCCGAGTTTCTGCGGCTGCGCTTTGATGAAAAGACGCGTGGTTACAATGCCTGCTCGTTCGCGGTGATGACGGTGTTTTCATCGGGCATCTCGATGTACGCGATGGCGCGGCTTATCCAGACGCTGCATATCTTCGACTCGCTCTTCATCAGGTTGAACCTGCCGGTCGGATGGGT
Organism: uncultured Acidobacteriaceae bacterium; assembly: GCA_963781245.1. Lineage (GTDB taxonomy): Bacteria > Acidobacteriota > Terriglobia > Terriglobales > Acidobacteriaceae > Silvibacterium. Next base: position 39,114 of record CAWAFB010000021.1, on the reverse strand, counting down.
ATTCCATTTCGCCATCTTCCTCTCCGCCATCATCGTGCTCGGCTACATCTTTCTCGGCGGCCTGACCAGTGCGATCTACAACGAGGTGCTGCAGTTTTTTCTGATCGTCGCGGGATTTTTGCCGCTGGTCTGGGTGGGGTTGAAGAATGTGGGTGGATGGAGCGGACTCAAAGCTACTCTTCCTGCTGCGTATACGCACTCCTGGCGGGGCATGACGAACCCACACGCCAATCCCCTTGGTGTCGAGTGGTTCGGGCTCTCAATGGGCCTGGCCTTCGTGCTCTCGTTTGGCTACTGGTGCACGGATTTCCTGGTGATCCAGACGGCGATGGCAACAGATACAGAGGAATCCGCAAGGCGTGTCCCACTCATCGCGGCGATTCCGAAGATGTTCTTCCCGTTTCTCGTGATTCTTCCCGGCCTGATTGCAATTGCTACTCCGGCTGTTACACAGCATGCCATGACGCAGGCACCTGCTGTCACCGCTTCTACAAACGCAACTGCTGACGTGGGCGGTTCGGCAGAGATGACCAAGGGTCTGATCCCGGCGAAGGTCAATCCCGTTACCGGCAAGGTGATGACCGACGAGAAGGGGAATCCTCTCTTCGACTACGATCTGGCAATTCCCAACATGCTGCTGCGCTATTTCCCGACGGGCATTCTGGGCCTGGGGCTCACAGCGTTACTCGCCAGCTTCATGTCCGGAATGGCTGGAAACGTGACCGCGTTCAATACCGTCTGGACCTACGACCTCTATCAATCCTACATTCACAAGAACGCCAGCGACGCGCACTACCTCAAGGTCGGGAGGTGGACTACAGTCGGCGGCATCTTACTTTCGATTGGCGCGGCCTACGCCGCGACGTCGTTCAACAACATCATGGACACGCTGCAGCTGGTCTTCTCTTTTGTTAATGCGCCGCTGTTTGCGACTTTTCTGCTGGGTATGTTCTGGAAGCGGACGACAGGACACGGAGCATTTACCGGCTTGGTGACTGGCACGGTCGCTGCCGTCCTGCATCACGGTCTCACGCTGCCCACAGATGCGCGCCCCGGCATCCACGGCGGATGGATTACAGTTCTTCACCATTATCCGAGTGAAATGGCGCAGAACTTCTGGACGGCGATCTGGGCCTTTTCGACAAACTTCGTCGTCACGGTGATCATCAGCCTCATGACCAAGCCGCGTCCCGAGCCGGAGCTGGTTGGGCTGGTATATTCGCTCACACCCAAGCCGGTCGAGCACCACATGCAATGGTATGCGCGTCCTAAAGTGATCACTCTGGGCCTGATTGTGATGCTGGTTGCGCTGAACCTGATCTTTAAATAGGTGGCAGGAGAAAAGCAGATGAATCTTGACCTTCGTATACCCATGGGACTGCTCTTCACCCTCGTCGGCGCCATCATGAGCATCTATGGATTTTTTACTCGCGGGAGTGCCATCTATGAGCGCTCCGACGGAATGAACATCAACCTCAGCTGGGGACTCATCATGCTGGTGTTCGGGGTCATAATGTATACGCTCGGCCGCAGGTCGGACAAGCGTCCACGCGATGCGCAGGTTGAAGGCACCACACGTCCGATGGGGCATGGCCACGGCGGCCACTAGACCGCCGGACCGCACCTTGCGTTCGGTAAGCGCTGCCCGTTAGGTAAGCGCTGCACCCCTGCAGCCTGCGTGCCCGCACTGGCAGGAAAGCTCAGTGACATTTTTTGCGCCTTCGCACGCAGCGCTGCAATACTTCTCTCCGTCTGGAACAGTGCAGCTACAGGACGAATGAGCGCACCTCTTTGGTTCTTTGGACATGGTCATTTTCTCCTGAATCCCTGGCGGGAATCTCTCCTATTGGATGCATCCGCGAGCGATCTCTGCGACCTGCTGAATATTTTCTCCCGCATGTCTTGTCCTAGGTTCCGGCATCCCCGCCATGTAAGAATGCGGTGAAATGCCGACGACCGCTCCGTCCAGCCCACTCCATGCCAGCATCTCGAAGAAGATGACGCGCAATGCGTGGCTGCTAATCGGGCTTTGCGTCCCGGTTATCTGCCTGGCTGTGTACTATGCGCCGTTCCTTGTCTCGCTCGGCTGGCACGTGATGCACGGCACGGCTGTGAACTACCGTGGGCTGCGGGTGCGGGTTCCACTGGGGTGGACTGCCGATCTTACGCTGACGAAGGATGACTACCCGGCAAACCCGCAGGGCATCACGCTCGAGAAGCAGCCGAAGACTCTGGCCTTCGATGTCGCCGGACCAGAGATGATGTACTTCAACCTGCTTTTGCCGGATCCAGGCAAGGACCCTGCGCAGCAGGCCCTGGAGTGGAAGAATTTTTTCCTCCAGGCGCATTCTGCCTCGGAATTCCATATCGCCGATCTCGAGGGCCTTTCCCCAGGTATGGACTGTCTCGAAGCCACGCCGGTCGGCAATAAGTCAGCAGCGGCGTTGACGTGTATTTCGGTGAAGAATGGTTGGGTTGCCACATACGCTGGCGCGCAGATGCACGTGCCGTTGTTCCTCGATGTAGCCGCCAACTTGAAAGGAAAGCGGTAACGACGGGCCTGCAAGGCGAAGCGATTCGCGGCATTCATCTTCAACAGACCTGAAGCCGCTAAACTAAGACCAGCATGAAGCACCGCACAATCAAACATTATGAACTGATCCGCCGTCTGGGCGCGGGCGGCAGCGGAATCGTCTATCTTGCGACCGACACGCTGCTCATGCGGCCTGTTGTGCTGAAGGTTCTGAAGCGCGGCGCGCTCACCCTGGAGCAGATGCGCAGCACCGTGCTGCGTGAGGCGCGCATGGCGTCAGCGATCGAGCATCCCAACGTCTGTGCAATTTATGAAGTCGGCGAGGAGGGCGAGGAAGCCTTCATCGTGATGCAGTATGTGCCGGGCCAATCGCTCGACAAACTCATCGCCAAGGGGCCGGCGAGCCTGCAGTTGCTGCTCTCGGTGGGCATCCAGATAGCAGACGGCTTGAGCGCGGCCCACTTGCTGGGCATATTCCATCGCGATCTAAAGCCCGCAAATGTCGTGCTGACCGATGGCGGCCTGGCGAAGATTCTCGACTTCGGCCTAGCCCGCCGTATCAATCTTGAAGACGCGGAATTCGATCCCGCCAAGCCGGCAACGCGCAAGGTGGGCCCGGTGCAGGCCACGTATACCGCACGCGGAGGAACGATCGCCTACATGGCGCCCGAGCAGTTTGTCACCGGGCAGAGCAGCGTGCAGAGCGACCTCTGGGCGCTGGGCGTCATTCTCTATGAGCTGGCCAGCGGACGTCATCCATTCGCCCGGCCCGATGCCGAAGAGTTTCAGAGCATCCGGGCCATTCAGTATCTGGATCCGCAGCCGCTGGATGTATCGCCCGAGCTGAATTCGGTCGTAATCAAACTTCTGCAGAAGAATCCCGCAGAGCGCTATTCAAGCGCGGCAGACGTGCGCGAGGCGCTCAAGACGATCATGAAGACCTCGCAGATCGAGACGGGCATCATTCCGGGGGACGCGGCCGCGAATCTGCCGCCTTCGAATTCCGAGGCCGAAAAGCGCACCACGGGAATCCTGTCGATGCTGGCCGAGCGCTTTCGCGAGTCAGCGGATACGAAGGAGAAGCAGAACACGATTCTGGTTCTGCCGTTTCAGAATTTCGGCCCGTCGGAGGTCGCTCCGCTCTACGGATTCGCTCTGGCTGACGCGATCGCCGCGCGGCTTGCGCGCATGTCGTCGCTGGTGGTGCGCCCTTCGAGCTCGTTACTGCATCTGCCGATCGCGCAGATGGATCCTCTCGAGATCGGGCATAAGCTGCTGGTCGAGTGGGTGCTCACCGGCAACTTCATTCAGTCGGAAAAGGGATTTGATCTCAATTGGCAGCTGCTCAACGTGACCGGCGAGAGCGTTCGCGCGGGCGGCGCCATCAGCGTGCCTTCGTTTGACCTGATCGCAGTGCAGACGGAGATCTGTAACGAAGTCTTCGCGTCGCTCCAAGGACTGGGGCAGCTCAACCAGCAACCCGACCGCGGCTCGGCACGTAGCGAGCCTCTGGGTGAAAACCTCTCCGAGGAGTATCTGCAGGCTCGCGCTGTATTATCTTCGTTCACGCAGCGCACCGGTAGCCGGCTCGATCTGGAGCGAGCGCGGGAGCTCTTCGATAACGTTGTCGAGCGCGATCCGACATTCGCGCCGGCGTGGACTGGCCTGGGCATCACTCATTTGCAATATCTGCGACACGGATTTGGCGGCCAGATGCACGTGATGGCGGCGCGCCGCGCCTTTGACCGCGCACTTGAGATCGATCCCGGATCGATCGAAGCGAATCTCTACCGCGTTTACATGCTGCTTTCGCGAGGAGAGAAAGAGAGTGCGCGGCACGGCATCGAGAACCTGTTGCACGAGGCGGCGAACGACTGGAACGTGCACATGGTGGCGGGGATCACGCTGCGGCTGGACGGCATGTATGAGCAGGCGATCGACCAGTTCAACCGCTCGCTCAGCCTGAACCCTTCGAACGCGCCGGTCATCTACAACCACCGCGCGCGTGTGTACCAGTATCAGAATCAGCTAGAGCTGGCTTCCGACGAGATTGAGAAGGGCCTGACCCTTGAGCCCAAACATCCGTTGCTGCGAACGTCGCTTGCGTATCAGCGAATGCGCCAGGGTGATCTGCCGCAGGCGATCGAGATTCTGGAGGGCGTCATCCGCGACGATGACAGCATGCGCATCGCCTATCCGACGCTCGCGATGTGCTATGCCATGCAGGGCAACAGGGAGCGCGCGGCGTCGCTTATCGAGGAGGGTTCGATGGCGGCGGCGGAGGCCGACAGTGAGATGGCGTATCGGCTGGCAACTTACTTTGCGGTTGACGGCGATGAGAGCGAAGCGCTGCACTGGCTGCGGCGCGCGATCTACCTAGGCAATGAAAACTATCCGTGGTTCACGAAGAATCCTGCGTGGAGCCGCCTGAAGGGACATGGCGATTTCGAGCGCATTCTCGAAGACCTGAAGAAGACTTACCGCCGTAACCAGAAGAACTGGAAGCGGCTGCTCGAGCAGTTGCCTCAAAGCGCTTCGTGAGTGGGAACATGATGGTGCAGATCCCTGGGAGCGGTATGACGCCACGCCGCTCGCAGGGCCTGCTGCACGATCTGCTTCCTGGCTGCCTTCAGGTGCACGTGTGTCGAGCCGTGTTCCCCCCAGAATCCGGGCACAGGTGTGAATGCAGCGGCATCGGCTTGCGTAAATTTGAGCTGGTCGGGCAATGAAAGCTTGACCATGCCGAAGCTCTTGTCCGGATAGGCGAGTGTGGCGAAGATCTTGCCGCGCACGCGGAAGTCGGGATGGTTCATATGCTCAGCTTCGATTGCTTCAGGCAGATCCAGGGCTAGTTTTCGAAATTCATTCGCAGTCATAAACGTCACATTTGCTGTTGCATTTCTTCCATGGAGACGTCTTTGATATGCGTGCCGATGTACCAGTGAAAGCCGAAAGGATCGGCAACGCCGGCCGTCCTGTCTCCATAGAACTGGTCGGCGGGCTCACGCAGACTCTTGGCTCCAGCGGCGAGAGCCTTTTTGTAGACGGCATCGCAATCTTCGACGTAGAGCACCAGGCTCATCGGAGCGCCTCCGTAGTGCTCGGGGCTGTAGGCGCCCATGTCGGCGTTTTCATCTGCCATCATGATGCATGAGTCGCCGAGGTTGATTTCGGCGTGCATGATCCGGCCTTTTTTGTCGGGCATCCTCATCCGTTCGGTTGCGCCGAAGGCTTTCGCATAGAATGCGATCGCGTCGGCGGCGTTCTTGAAATATAGATAGGGCTGCAGGCTGTGATATCCATCGGGAATTGCTTTTGCCATCTGGGGCCTCCTGAATGTTCTTGGATGATTGTTGCGCGCACGTCGGAAGGTGGATTGTAAAAATCTGACCTGCACCACAAATCAGAGCAGCCGAACGTGATTCAAATGCTCAGTGGCGCGCGCCGCGTAGACGGTCGGGGTGAATCCTGAGAAGGTCTGGAAGTCATGGATGAAGTGGGCCTGGTCGTAGTAGCCGCATTCGAGGGCCACATCGGCCCAGTCAATGCTCGGCAGGCGATGGACCTTGCGCAGCACGCGCTGGAATCGCTGCACGCGGCTGAATGACTTGGGGGTAAGCCCCACCTGGTCGTGAAATATCTGCGCAAAACGGCGATGGCTGAGGCCGATGCGGTCGAGGACGGATGCGACGGTTGTGGCGTGCGGGCGGACGCAGAACCGGTGCAGGGCGAACGCAACACCAGGATGCAGTTGGAGCGGACGCATGGTCTGGCGGAGGAGAAATGCCTCTGCCAATCTGAACATGGTTTCGATGTCAGATGATTCCAGCAGCCGCTCGCGAAGTTCCTGAACGGAGCCGCGCCATAGGCACTCGAGATCCACGTCGCTGTCGGCGATTTCAGAAGAGGGAACGCGAAAGAATGGGAAAGAACCACCGGGCTGAAATTCGATGCCGAAGACGCGATCCTCCTGCTCGGTATCAATGACGAATGGCCGCGAGCGGGGACCGGAGAGAGCGGCGAGGCCGTAAGTCTCGCATCGGGTAAGATCGCGCGGGTCGTAGATGCGCATTGGCTCGTCGCGAAGATTGACGATTATCGCTGGTTCGCCGTTGGGCATCAGCTGTTCTTTGGCGTGGGTCTGCGGAGCGCCTTCCCAGTACCAGAAGCACTTTACGAATTGCGCGAGAGGAGCCTGAGGAGTGTAAAGGCCATGCACCATGACACGCCGCCATTGTAATCATTGCAGATGCAGCAGCAAAAGGGAGCGCCCGAGCGCTCCCGTGAATTCAATGGGTTGTACCGTTCTAGTTCTTGGTGGGAGTAAGGGCCATCGGCTCGGTCAGGCTGAAGGTAACCATCGCACCCTCGGGCAGAACCGCCGCATCGGGATGCTGCATAAGCAGGTGCGTTGTCACCACTCCTGCGCCGATACTGGCTCCCACCAACGCTCCAACCGGGCCGCCTGCGTACGCGCCGACCACAGCGCCCGTTCCGGCGGCGGCGCCGTATTCGACCGCGTTTTTCACCAGATGTGCCCGGGGCTGGATGCCTCCCTCGCTATCCGTCCGCGTGCCCGGCGCTTCAGAACCGGCAACCTGTCCATAGAGGTGGTAGGCAGTACCGTCAGGCAGAATCACTACATCGGGACGCAAACGCAGCGTAGCGGCGGGGCCAAAATGATGGCCCTGGCTAACTGCGATCACGCGACCACGTAACTCTGAGCCCGCAGGAATGATGATGCGGCCGTCCTTGTAGACGTCTTTTGTCACTTCGCCTTTGAAGGGCGCGCCTGCCGCAGTATCCCGGGTTGAAAGCTTTTCTGTCAGCTTGACGCGGATGTTGGTGCCTTCGGCGAGATCGTTCGCCGACGAGGGCACTGAACTTACGATGTCATCTTCGCCGGCGGGCCGTGTCTGCAGAGTCGCGCCCGTCGCAGCGGGAGCCTGGTTTCCGCCCGGAACCGACGTGACAATGTCGTAGTCAGGATTGCTGGCCGGTGTGGCAGCGACCGGTGCTGGCGCGGGTGCAGGAGTAGTTGCGGGCGGAGCTTCGGGCGCGGCTGCGGCAACCGCCGGCGATGGTTTAGCCGGGGCCGGCGGGGCTGGTTGAGTGTCCGGGGCAGCAGTTATGGTCGCGTCCGGAGGCGGCTGCGATACGCCTGAATACGGGTCAGAAGTGGCTGCCTGTTGCGCGAACGCCGCACCAGAAACCGCCAGCGTCGCGGCCAGTGCGGCATAAGTCCATCCATTGCGAAGCTTTGTCATAAGTACCTCATTCTTCACTTCCATTTGCATTGCCCGGGCCGGCGCGAACCTCGCCATCTACGAATCAGTTCGCTACATGTTCAGACACCGAAACCAGCGCGCGGTCGCGTTCCTGGCCCCATAATCATTAGCCCGAAATCTTTAGAAAGACAGGTGCAATGCGCCAGTCTTTCTCATCTGCATTTCCAGTCCAGTTTCCAGCCTAGTCCAGCTTTCCGCGCTAAACCACTGCGCAAGCGCACCTGCGAACCATAAGCGTTACCATTCGTGGCACTTGTTGCGAGGTCCGGGTCGCCGTTGGCGAAGGGCCGCTCTTTGTTAGAATCTCGAAGGGAAGCCTGAAAAGACCATGGAAGGCAGTCGTTTTGTATGGCTAGCTTCATCGACACGATCGGCGGAATCGCCGGTGAACCCATCCGCGTAGACCGCCGCCCCAAACTCAAAGACCGCCTGCAACATCACATTTCAAGGAGTGACATGACGGAGATTGCTGCCATCCACGCGCGCGAGATTCTTGATTCGCGCGGAAATCCCACCGTAGAAGCTGACGTTGTTCTCGCCGGTGGCGCGATTGGCCGCGCAGCGGTACCCAGCGGAGCGTCCACGGGCGAGCACGAAGCCGTGGAACTGCGCGATGGCGACAAGTCGCACTACCTGGGCAAGGGCGTGCTGCAGGCCGTTGAAAATGTCGAGAGCGTTCTTGCGCCCGAGCTGACGGGAATGGATGCAGCCAACCAGCGCCTGCTCGATGCAACGATGATTGCTCTCGATGGCACTCCAAATAAAGGCCGTATCGGCGCGAATGCGATCCTGGCTGTCTCGATGGCTGCGGCGCGCGCATCGGCCAAGGCGTTGAGCATTCCGCTTTACCGCTATTTAGGCGGGGTAAACGCTTCGGTTCTGCCCACGCCGATGATGAACATCATTAATGGTGGAGCTCATGCGGACAACAACGTCGACTTCCAGGAGTTTATGGTGATGCCGGTCGGCGCGGAGCGCTTCGCCGACGCGCTGCGGTGGGGCGCGGAGGTCTTCCACACGCTCAAAGGCGTGCTGAAGAAGCGCGGCTACAACACTTCCGTAGGCGACGAAGGCGGATTCGCTCCGTCGCTGAAGTCGAATGTCGAAGCCATCGAGGTCATTCTCGAGGCCATCGAGCTTGCGGGCTACAAGGCGGGCGAAGACATCGCGATCGCGCTTGATCCTGCCGCCAGTGAGTTCTACGACAAAGAATCCGGCAAGTATGTCTTCAAGAAATCCGACAAGAGCGAGCGCACGAGCGAAGAGATGGCTCGCTACTGGCAGGAGTGGACGCGCCAATATCCCATTGTCTCGCTTGAAGACGGGCTCGCTGAGGACGACTGGCAGGGCTGGAAGTATCTGACCGAGCTGATCGGCGGACAGATACAGCTTGTGGGCGACGACCTTTTCGTTACCAACACTGAGCGCCTGCAGCGTGGGATCGAAGAGGGCATTGCCAATTCGATCCTCGTCAAGGTGAACCAGATCGGCACTATCAGCGAAACACTGGAAGCTATCGAGCTGGGTCGCCGGTATGGATACACCTCGATCATTTCGCACCGCAGCGGCGAGACGGAGGATACCTTTATCGCCGATCTCGCTGTTGGCACCGGGGTGGGCCAGATCAAGACCGGCTCAGCCTCGCGCACCGACCGTATCGCCAAGTACAACCAGTTGCTTCGCATTGAAGAAGAGCTCGGCCAGGCCGCCGAATTCCTCGGCCTCGAAGCTGTGAATTTTGGCGAGTAAACCCACACCCAAATGCGCGCCGCGCGAGCCGTGGCGCGCTTTCCAATTCTTCATCGGAGTATTCATGCGTAACGCCGTCCTGGCACTTTGCAGCTTCGCCCTGCTCGGTTCAGCCCTTGCTCAGCAGACACCTTCCTCATCAACCGCCCCAGCGAAGGCACCCGCCGCTTCGAATTCGCCAGCTCCCGCTGCTGCACAGGCTCCGGCCAATCCACTCACCGACGCCCAAGCGAAACAGATGCTGCAGATGACGGGCGCGCTCGAGATGAAGGAGCAGTTGCTGCACAGCGTGATGAACTACTTCCGCACCAGCATGCCCTTTATGCCGAAGGATGTCTCCGACGATCTCGAACAGTCGTTCGGGAAGCTTGATCTTGAGACGCCGATCATCGCCATCTACAAGCAGCACATCTCGGCCAGCGATGCAGATGCGATCATCGCGTTCTATAAAACTCCCGCAGGCAAGGACATGATCCAGGCCATGCCTGAGATCATGCAGCAATCCCAGCAGGTGGGACTGCAACTGGGCCGCAAGACGGCGCAGGAAGTCGTCGAACGCCATCGACCGGAGATCGAGGCGGCAGCCAAGCAGTACCAGCAGGAGCATGCACCGAAGCCCGCTCCCTCGCTGAATACTTCGCCGGGCTCGACGCCGTCGCAAAATACGCCGCCGGCTTCAAAACCCAACTAGTCCTCAAGAGTAGTAGCGCATCATAGAGGCGGCCGGATTCAGCGTCCGGTCGCGTCGCGCCGAGAGAATTAGAAACAGGGAGCGAGAGTGTCCATTCACACCCGACCGATTGTCCTCACCATCCTTGATGGATGGGGTTACCGTGCCCAGGTTGAGAACAACGCAATCGCGCTGGCGCGCAAGCCGACGTACGACAAGCTGCTCGCCGAATTTCCTAATACGCTGTTGCACGCGTCCAATCACTTTGTCGGCCTGCCTGACGGGCAGATGGGCAACAGCGAAGTGGGTCATCTGAACATTGGAGCGGGGCGCATCGTGCGCATGGACATCACCCGCATCGACAGCTTGATCTCCACTGGCGAATTCTTCACACATCCAACGATCGTTCAAGCGTTGAAGTTCGCCCGCGAAGGCGAACGCCAGCTTCAACTCTTTGGGCTGGTCTCCGATGGAGGCGTGCATTCACATCAGAATCATCTCTACGCGCTTCTCAAGGCGGCGAAGCAGCAGGGCCTTGAACGGGTCTTCGTCCACGCCTTCATGGACGGCCGCGACACGCTGCCCACTTCAGGCGCCGGATATCTCGCACAGCTTGAGCAGAAGATGCGGGAATATCAGATCGGCAAAATTGCTTCCGTTTCGGGACGTTATTACGCCATGGATCGCGACCGCCGCTGGGAACGCGAGAAGCTCGCCTTCGAGGCGATGGTTACAGGGCGCGCCCAAGGCGGAGAACATCAGAATCCGGTGGCGCGGTTAAAGGAGTGCTATAACAACGGCACCACGGATGAATTTATTGTGCCGTTCGTAGTTACAGATGAGCACGGCCATCCGAACGGCGTGATCCGCGACGACGATGTCTGTATCATGTTCAATTTTCGCGCCGACCGCGCGCGGCAGATCACCCGAGTGCTGGCCCGCAACAGCGGCCTGACCAAGGTCGAAGGCCGCGATCTGCCGGGAGCCGACGATCTCGACGGTGTCATCCCGCGTACGGAGGTTCCAAAGAACCTGCACTACGTGACGATGACGCAGTATGACAAGCTCTTCACTCTCCCGATGATCATCCTGCCGGAGTCGATGGAGAATCTCCTGGCCAACTTGCTGGCGCAGGGGAACCTGCGCAATCTGCGCATTGCGGAAACAGAAAAGTATGCGCACGTCACGTACTTCTTCAACGGCGGCATTGAAACGCCGTTTCCCGGCGAGGACCGCATTCTGATTCCCTCGCAGAAGGTCGCAACATACGATCTAGCGCCGGAGATGTCTGCTGCGGGAATCGCGGACACGGTCATCAAAGCCGTCGAAGATACGGCGTTCGATCTGATCGTCGTGAACTTCGCCAACGCCGATATGGTTGGCCATTCGGGCAGACTCGCTCCGACGATCAAGGGAGTCGAAACCGTCGACGCATGCCTCGGCCGGATTTACCAGGCCATCCGGCAGCGCGGCGGTTCGCTGATCATTACCGCGGATCACGGCAATGCGGAGCTGATGGTGGATCCGGTCACCGGCGGTCCGCACACAGCGCACACGACGAACCCGGTTCCCTTCATTCTGGTCAGCGAAGATGCGACAAACTATTCGCTGCGTCCGCACGGATCGCTACGCGATATCTCTCCGGTGTTGCTGGCAATGCTGGGACTCGAGCAGCCCGTGCACATGACAGGAAGCGACCTGCGGCTTGCGCGGGTGCCGAGTTAAGCACAGCAGAATCAGCGATTATCCTGCGGATCTTCCGGTTCCGCGCACAGCTTATTAGATAATTGCGGTGCAACAAGCAAGATGCGCCGCTAAGCGACATGCATAACGGCGGCGCCAGGGTCCCTCACGTCACTCAAAACGTCTTCTGCTTCTCCGGGAACCACGTAATCCGCGCGTTGATCACGGTGTCGCTCTGCGGTCCCGCCTTGTAGATCGGCGCCTTCCATACCTCGTGCGCTACAAAGGCCTGTAGTTCGACGTCTTTGAAAAATCGCTTTGTAATCTGGCCCTGATAGATGTTCTGTGTCGTGCCGCCCGGAATGAATCCTGCGTCAGCTTTGGCGTTCCGGTACATGAACTGAAGGTATTCATTGGCGGACAAGTGATAGGTGAGCCATCCCTGGCCGCCTTTGCCATCGCGCCCGATCCAGTCAGCGAAGAGCGATCCATTGATGGTGGGGCCCTGTTTCTGGACTGTTTCGTAGTAAAGGAAGTTTCCGCCGGCCTGGGCGTCACTTACGGGGTCTGTCGAGGCTCCCTCTACGCGCATATCCAGTTTCGGCATCATGGGGAAATGCGAAAGGTAAAGGCCGGGACGCACACCTGATCGCCGCGGCGCACTGATCGGACTTAAGTCGTCATGTACTACAGAGTCGGTATAGAGCGTGAGCCACTTGCGCAGGTAAGGCAGCCGCCAGGTGAAATCAAATTGGCTGAAGCGCGCTCCCGGATCGTCTCTCGAAAACTTCTCCGCCTCAGTTACGTTCTGGAAGCTGAAGAAACTGTGAAAGAAGGTGTGGAGTGTGATTGGCTCGTTGCACGTGTAGAAAACACCTGTCGCCGTATTAAGACACTGGCGGTTCTTGCCGCCCCATACTACGGTGCGGCTGAATCCGAACTCGAGGTCTTTGGTCGGCTTGAAGCTGATCTTTTCGGCGTGCTCCCAGGGTGAAATGGGATACTGGTGACCCGGAGCGGGGCCAACGAAGAAATCGTAACGGAATGGTCCTGTGATCTTCGATAGCCCGGGGATGCGGAGCGGCTCTACGCGGTTGATTTCGAAGGCGTAGGGGTTTTCGGCATTGTCGCTCTGTATCATGGCGCCGCCCTTGTCGGGACTCCACCAGTGGTCGTTCTTGCCGAAAGAGATCTCCTGACCCCAGATGTGGTAGGAAAACAGCGCTTCGAGCACGCTGAAGCGGTTCTGCCCGGAGATCTGTCCGTAGGGAAGCGTGGACTGCACCGGATACTGCGCGAGAGGAATCTGGTCGTAGTTGGCGAGGAGCTGAGCCGTCGACAGAGGATAGCCCGTATAGCCTGGCGAATGCTGATACTCCCCGCGGAAATACAGCGAAAACCGGCCTGCCTCAGCGCGCGCGCTGAAGCCGGTGTAATTGTTGAAGCCTGGGCCGTAGGGACGGCCGTAGTCGTTAACGATCGTCTGGCCAAGGTGGTAGCTGTCGCGCAAAGGCGTTCCGGTAATACCGCGCAGGATGGTGTACGCGCTCTCAAATTCAGCGCGGGCTTCATGCTCGCCCCTAGCAGTGTCCACATCGGAAGAGACTTCTTTTTGCACAGCGAGATAGATTTCGCGAGCCTCGTCATCGTTCACGTTGGCATCGATGGCGTCAGCGGAAAGCTGCAGCATGTGCGCAATGCTCAAGCGCGTCCACGGACGCAGACCCAGGTATGCGGTGTCGATGTAGCCCAGAGCATGTAGCCGATCCAACGCCGGGTACACCCAGTTGTCCATGGGGATGTAGGTCGAGCTCAGGGTGCTGGTGTAGATCACCGGCGAGGCCGGCCGGTAACTCGGGGGGAGGGGCTGCTGATGCGCATCGCCCCCGGCGGAGTCTGATGCTGCTGCTATCTGAACTGTCGGAGCTGTCGGGGTTTCGACGCCTGATTGTGCAAATCCACTCTGCCAGCCTGCGCAAAATGCCATAAGCAGGCATAAAGAAGAGACAATTCTCACTCGCACCTCGAAGATTGGGGGAATCTAGTCCGGGGTTGCAGCACGGCGTCGGATCGCACTGAAAGCCTTATGCTTAGGCTAGAGGATCGGACTGAGGAAGACAAGCCGCGCCCACGTCCGCGTTGAATTCAGCCAGGGCTTCGTCTTTCCACCTGTAATCCAACAGCTTCTTTCCCGCCAGATAGCGTTCCATGTTGGCGATGGGGCTGGCCGACATGCCTTCCGCGGCATAGGGCACGCAGACGATAAGAGTGGGACCGCCATCGCGTGCCCGGGCAATTGATTCCTGCGCTACCCGGTAGATAGCGACGAGATCATTGGCATCGACGGTAATTACCGGAAACAACTCGCTGAGCCTGGCGATCAACTTTTCGTCGCCACGGTCCGATTCCGTCTGGACGACGTAGAGAACAGGCAGCTTGTGCTTTGAGGCGAGTTCCAGCGCTTCTCTGCACTCCTTCACCGCCGCGGCGCCACCTTCCATGAAGGCAACGGCGATCCTCCCGTTCTTCACCATTTTGTTGGCCAGTGCCGCTCCCGTTGCGAAACCAGCCTGCGCGGTTGCGGTTGAGGAGGCAGGAGTCAACGCGCTGACCTTGCCAAAGGTAAACGCCACACTGGATTTCCCTGCATTGGCGTGATGCAGCAGGGCGCGTGCCGGAACGCCCTTTACGAGATTCGCGGAAAAGATTCGCGGAGTGAGGACAACTGTGTCCTCGGGCGAGAGATCGAGCATCAGGCCGACGGCCGCAGCCGTCAGATTTTGCGTGCCGTCTGCACGATGCGCGGGAAAGGAGCCAAGGCGCTCCTCAAGCAACTCGCACTTGAGCAGCGCCGCATACAGCTGTCGGAATTTTCCGCTGCTGATGAGCGAGTAACCATTCTTGCCGGCGACGGCCGCGGGCGTGGAAGGCCCATTCAACTGGGTGGGCATGTGCGCTGTATTGTTCCTCTGGTGTGTCGATCCGCGTGGGTCGGTTGGGGCGATTGTATCGCACCGGTGAAAGTAGAAATTGCGTTAGCTGTTCCGCAGATGGATAGAGAAAGCGTCAACAGCCTCTCACAAAGTTTTGGCTCGCGCAATGCGGGAATTGTGAGGCTTTTCAACAGAATTGTGAATAAGCCTGTGTATTTCCGCCGTGAGCGCGCAGCAAATGCAGAAATGGCGCGCACTTTAGCAAAATGCACTCTTCTCGCAGCAGTTGATTTCCCAATTCAGGTCGAGTAGTCGGTGTTGATTCGCACGTACTCCGCCGTCAGGTCGCATGTCCAGAATCGGCAGCTCCCGCTACCCATTCCAAGCGCAATTCTGACCGTGAATTCGCGGTTCTTGAGATAGGCATGAGCCCGCTGCTCATCGAAATTTGCCACCCTCCCGCCATTCTCGCAGATCTGCTGATCTCCCAGCCAGATAGCAATGCGGTTTGGGTCGATCTGCGCTCCCGAGTATCCCGTGGCGGCCATCAGCCTGCCCCAATTGGGATCGCTCCCCGCCCAGGCTGTCTTGACCAGCGGAGAATGCGCGATGGCCTTTGCCACTCGGAGGGCGTCAGCATCGCTGGCTGCTTCTTCGATCTGCAGCTCGACGATGTGAGTCACACCTTCGCCGTCATCCACAATTTGTTTCGCGAGCGACAAGCATACATCCTCAAGAGCTGCCTTGAACGCAGGATGGCGGGAGTCGACACGGGCTCCGCTTGTGCCTGAGGCGAGAAGCAGAATTGTGTCGTTGGTAGAGGTATCGCCATCAATCGAAATACGGTTGAAGGTGGGTTCGACAGCTCCGCGCAACAGCGTATCGAGATCGGCGGGGGTGACTGCCGCGTCGGTGAAAAGGTAAACCAGCATCGTCGCGTGAGGCACAAGCTGCGGATGAATCATCCCCGCGCCTTTACACACACCGGCGAGGCGCACCTGAGTGCCGCCGACATCGACCCATGCATGAGCGATCTTGGCTCGCGTATCGGTGGTAATGATGGCGCGGGCGAATTCCGAGAAGTGCGCTGCATCGGCGGCCAGCGTCTTCTGAACTTCCGGGAGCGCGTTTACCAGCTTTTCCGCGGGGAGGGGAACGCCGATGATGCCGGTTGAAGAAGGAAAGACCTCGTGACCCTCAGCGGCAAAAGCTTCTGCGGCTGCGGCGCACACGCGTTCGCACGCTGCGATACCGATCTCGCCGGTCGCGCAATTGGCGTTTCCGGCATTGACTGCAACAACACGAACATGCCCGGCGCTGCGCTGCAGATGACGGTTGCCCACAGTTATTGGAGCAGCTTGTACGCGGTTGGAGGTGAACATGGCAGCGGCGCTGGCAGGCTGATCGGCAACGGCGACGGCAAAATCGAGATTGCCACTCGCTTTCAGTCCAGCTTTGACGGCAGCGAAGCGAAAGCCGCGCGGAAGCGCGTCCTCGGGGAGCAGAGAAGTTTGAATCATGTGCGCTTTTACTTTATCAAGAGATAAGAATGAGCAGCCTACCCGATGCAGTCCTGCCCGAAGCCCAATTTCTCAAGATGCAGCACGTCAATGTCGCGCGCGGCGATGCTGTCGTGCTTCACGACATTAACCTTCAGATCGAAAACGGCGAGCATGTCGCGATACTCGGGCCCAACGGCTGCGGAAAATCCACGCTGATCAAGACCATCACCTGCGAGTGCTATCCCATCGTCGCGCCGGAGACGAGCATTCGCCTGCTCGACCGCGACCGCTGGGACGTGTCGCAGCTCCGTCGGCACCTTGGTGTTGTCGAGGCACATCTCCCCGGCGAGCGAACCGGCGTCACCCGCGGCATCGACGCAGTTGTTGCCGGATTTTTCTCCGCTTCGACGCTGTGGCCCAATCTGCATGTCACGGCCGAGATGCGCACGCTTGCTCACGCCGCACTCGAGCGCATGCAGGCCACTCACCTCGAAGAAAAACTTGTCGGCCAGATGTCTGCAGGCGAACAGCGGCGCATCATGATTGCCCGCGCCCTGGTACATGAGCCGGATATGCTGCTGCTCGATGAGCCTTCGAATGCGCTGGATCTTGCGGCTCAGCGCGAGTTGCGCGAGGCGCTGCGTCTGGTCGCTCAACAGGGAACCGGTATCGTGATGGTGACGCACCATTTGGCGGACATCCTGCCCGAGATGACCCGCGTCATCATGATGCACTCGGGGCGTATCTTTGCCGATGGAGCAAAGGAGGAGCTGATCACTGCGGAAAAGCTGCGCGAGCTGTTCGGCGTGGAGGTCACCCTGACTCGGCGCGATGGCTATTGCCATTCGTGGTGAGGATTGCGCGTCCAGCGATACGCGCCTTTCGGCGCCTTGATTTTTTACCGCTGTCTGACATAGATTCTAGGCACACGGGAAAGGAGGATGATCCAGCTAATGAAAAATTCTGAAGGTAGTAGTCGCAGGTCCCTACGTGAGGTGACTGAGGCTTAGAGCGCCCTTGGCTCTAGTCCTGGCGAACCGCAACTTCATCGCCGAGGCCCGTATGAAAGCGAGGGTGCCTCAGGTCAAACTCAACAGCTCACCGGTGATCAAGGCCCGCTCCGCCAAGTCTGGCAGCGGGCCTTTCACGTTTGTCGATAATGCCAAAGTCTCTCGTAAAGACATTCAAGGCTACCCTCGAGCGCGGCCAGGCATCTCTGGGTTGGACGATCATTCGCGTCCCGCGCGCCGTTACCAATGCGTGGCAGGGACGCAACCGCGTCCGCGTGAAGGGCGAGATCTCCGGACACTCGGGCGACAGCTTCGCCTTCCGCACGTCGCTTTTTCCCAGTGGCGACGGAAGCTTCACGCTGCTGGTCAATAAACGCATGCAATCTGGCGCCAAGGTTACCCTCGGTAGTGTCGCTACGTTTCGTCTTGAGCCGGACGTGGACGAGCGCGAGGTAACCATTCCGGCCGAGCTTAAGGCAGCCCTCTCTGATGTGCCGTCACTGGGCCACTGGTACGATCGCTTGCCCTACAGCATTCGCAAGTATGTGACAGACATTGTCCTAGGACCGAAGAGTCCTGAAGCGCGCGTTCGCCGCGCCGAGATGATGGCGGAAACCCTGCTCTCCATGCAAGAGGGCGAGCGCGAACTGCCGCCAATTCTCGAAGCGGCGTTTGTCCGTGCTCCCCTTGGCCGGAAGGGTTGGGAACTCATGACTCCCGCCCAGCGGCGCGGTCACCTGTGGGGAATCTTCTATTACCGCAGCCCGGAGGCACGCCAGCGCCGAACCGACAAAGCCGTCGAGGATGCGGTGCGCATCGCCAGGTCTCGGACGAGGTCCAAATTATGACCATGGTAGTATGACCATAGTCGTAATTGGGGTATCCCATGAAAGCGAAAACAAAGACGCCCGCAAAAACGAGTGTAAAGGTGCGGACCCTTCTCGCTAAAGCTGTCAAGACGCGGACCATGCCTGCGGGACAATTCAAGACGCACTGCCTTTCGGTCATCGATGAGGTTCACACCCGGCGGGAAGAAGTCGTGATCACAAAGCACGGCAAACCGATGGCCAGGCTCGTTCCACTAAATGAGAATCCGGAAAGCATCTTCGGTTTCATGCAAGACAAGGGCAAGATCGTTGGAGATATCGTATCGCCTATCTTCCCAGAGGATGAGTGGGAGTCTGAGAAGTGATTCTTCTCGATACCCACGTCGCGCTCTGGCTTGCGCTTGAGCCGGCAAGTATCTCTCGACCGGCCGTTTCTGTTATCGAAGTCGCGCAAGGGGAGGGGTCTGGCATTGGACTCTCCTGCGTTTCGCTTTACGAGATAGCACGGGTCGCGCACCGAGGACGCATACAACTCGACGGTCCGGTAGAAGATTTTCTTGACCAGCTTAGCGCGCGGCTATCGATCATCGGACTTACTTCGTCGATTGCTTTGGCCGCGGCCCGCTTGCCCGCAGATTTTACCGGCGACCCGATTGATCGGATCATCGCTGCAACCGCTCTGACTGAGGGCATTCCTCTCGTTACCGCCGACCAGAACATCCGCCGGTCACGGAACGTGAAAACCATCTGGTAGCCGGCCGCAATACAATAGCCGCATGGAACCCCTCGTGATTGCCGGCAGGGCATTTCAATCGCGCCTCATCGTCGGAACCGGAAAGTACAAAGACGGTCCCGAAACGCAGGCCGCCATCGAGGCCTCGGGAGCCGAGATGGTTACGGTTGCGGTCCGCCGCGTAAACCTTGACCGCTCTAAACAGTCGCTGCTCGATTTCATCGACCCGCAGCGCTATTTCCTGCTGCCGAATACGGCGGGCTGCTATACCGCCGACGAGGCGATTCGTGCCGCGCGGATGGGCAGGGAAGTCGGCCTATCCGACTGGGTGAAAATTGAGGTGATCGGCGATCAGTCCACGCTGTACCCAGATGTGCAGGCTACGCTCGATGCGACGCGGATATTGGTCAAGGAAGGCTTTACCGTTCTTCCCTATACATCTGATGACATTGTATTTGCGCGTCGCCTAATTGAAGTGGGGGCCGCTGCCGTGATGCCATTGGCCGCACCGATCGGCAGCGGGCTCGGGATTCAGAACAAGGCGACTCTCCAGATCCTTCGCGAGCGCATCACGGAGGTGCCGTTGATTGTCGACGCTGGAGTCGGCACCGCCTCCGACGCTGCACTGGCCATGGAGATGGGAGCCGACGGGGTTCTGATGAACACCGCCATTGCCGCCGCCGCCAACCCGATCCTCATGGCTGAAGCGATGCAGCATGCTGTTCTCGCCGGACGGCAGGCCTATCTGGCCGGACGGATGTCCAGACGTCTCTATGCCACGGCCAGCTCGCCCCTGGAAGGAATTTCGAAATAGGCGGAAACGACGCCCTGTATCAAAATCGCTATCTCGCAGACGGGCTGCCTGTCATTTAGACTCACCCCATGCGTGTCTTCGGCATCGACTGCGGCACCGAGTGCACCGGTTACGGCGTCGTTGAGTGGGACGACGACGCGCGCTGCCCGCAGCTGATCTCCCTGGGCGCAGGAGCGATCCGCGCTTCGAAGAAGGATCCCCTGCCGCAGCGGCTGGCGGCGGTTTACACACGCCTGATCGAATTGCTTGAATCGCACCAGCCCGATGTGGTCGCGGTTGAAGAAGTGTTCTATTCGGTGAATGCCAAGTCTGCCCTCAAGCTCGGCCACGTGCGCGGAGTCGCTCTCCTTGCCGCGGCCACAGCACGCCTGCCCTTTGCCGAATACGCTCCGCTCACGATCAAGTCCACCGTAACCGGTTATGGACTGGCGCAGAAGGAGCAGGTGCAGTTCATGGTCGCCCGCCTGCTGAATCTTTCCTGCGTGCCCGAACCGGCCGATGCCGCCGATGCGCTTGCCATCGCTATCTGCCACATCCACCACTCGCAGACGGCCGCGCTGCAAATGCCCGCTTACAGATAAATGCTCGCCTTTGCCGCCATCCTTGCCATCGCCCTGTTTCAGGCCGCTCCGTCGTCTTCTGGAAACGTGCAGCTGGCGGCCGCCTCGCCGGAGATCCGCTTTTCCTTCGAACATGCCCAACTCGATCCGGCTACCTATTCTCTGATTGTGAAGGAAGACGGCTCCGGCCATTACGAGTCCACGCCCGGCCCGGTCTCCGGCCCCGCCACCGACGGTATAGCCTCAGCGCCCCACCAGCGCGACATCGTGATTCGCGATCCGCTGCTGGAATCTCTGTTCAAGACGGCGCGATCGCATCACTTTTTCGCGACCGAATGCGAGGCGCCGGACAGCCACGTGGCGTTCACGGGGAAGAAGACCCTTGCGTATTCCGGCCCGGATGGCCGCGGGGAATGCACCTTCAACTGGTCGCGCGACCAGCAGTTGAACCAGCTTGCCGACTCCCTGATGGCGGTGGCCTTCACGATCCATGAAGGCAGCCGCCTCGCCATAGAGCATGTGCACAGCCGCCTCAGCCTCGACGCCGAGTTGGAGCAGCTGCAGGATGCAGCGAAGGACCGTCGCGCGCTGGAGATCGAGAACATCGCCCCCGAGCTTCAATCTATTGCCGCTGATCCAGCTGTTATGAACCGCGCCCGGAACCGCGCACGAGCATTGTTGAATGGTGATGCGTCCAAACACTGATCGTTCAGGGTCCGGCGTTGGTGAATCGTCCTGCGCGCTGCGCCGTCCAATATGACGTGGCAAAAGTGCAAAGCGAAACTTTCCGGCACGGATTCGCGTTTTTAAGTTGTAGTAGAAGCAGCACCGGGTCACTTAGCAGCATTGGGCCAATCGAAGGAGGTGTCCTATGAGGCACCCGAGCACGAATCATTGCTGGTATCGAGCCATTGGCGGCACGTTCGCCATAATCACCTTGGTAGCGAGTTTAAGCGCTTTTGGGCAGGAGCAATCTGTGCCCCCGCCGCCGCCCGACTCACAGCAGGCGTCGCAGCCCTCCCAGCAGGAACCGCCCGAGCCAAGTAATGTTCGCGCTGTGCGTCTGAGCGACGTTGAGGGCAAGGTGCAGGTCTTCAACGGAACGGAATCTGCCTTCAACCAAGCGATGCCCAACATGCCGGCCGTGGAAGGCATGCGCTTCGTCACCGGCGACGACGGCCGGCTGGAAATCCAGTTTGAAGATGGCTCCGTCGCCCGCGTAACTCCCAATAGTTCGCTGACGCTGGCGCAGCTCCACCGCAATCCAGACGGCTCGACCGTCACGGTCATTGACGCCAGCGCGGGTCTCACCTATTACGAGATGAATGGCCGTGCCGGCCAGTATACTATCCGGTTTGGACCGAACACGGTTATACCCACCGACAGCGCTATCTTCCGCATTAATCTCGACGGCAATCCCGCCGACCTCGCCGTGACCCATGGAACGGTGCATGTGAGCGATGGCCAGAGTCTTGCTCTCGATGTGCGCACGAATCATTCGGTTCACTTCGACCTTCAGACCCCCGGCCAGTATGAACAGCTGCAGAGCGTCGCCGCGGACACATGGGACCAGTGGAACTCGGACCGCGATCAGGCGCTGGCAACTCTTGAAGAAAATGCGACCACGGCTCGTGCCAGCACGGGGAATCCTGACGACGCCGCGTGGAATGACCTTGACTACTACGGCGACTGGTACAACGTTCCCGGATATGGCCAGGGCTGGTCGCCCTCCGGCGTGGGTGATAACTGGGATCCCTTCGGTGACGGCGCATGGGGCTACTACAGCGGAATCGGGTACACCTGGATCTCCGGTTATTCCTGGGGATGGTGGCCGTATCACTGCGGCGCATGGAACTGGTTCGGTAACTACGGTTGGATGTGGTTCCCCGGCAACAACTGCGGCTTCGGCAGTATTGGTGTCGGGTGGTATCCCTACGCGAGGGTCTGGCGCTGCCCGCCCAACTACAGGCCGCCCTCCCGGCCAAAGGTCCCCCCGGTGCATGGCATACCGCCTCACGGCCCTCTGCCGCGTCCGATACCCCTGGTCGCGGTCAACCGTGGACAGTTTGACCAGCAATTTCGCTCATTGGGTGGTGTGAAACCCTCGCCACGAAGCTTCGAATACGACGGACGAAGTATCAATCCCGCTGAAGCCTCGATTCGTGTACGTACTGGCGGCCCGCTGGGCGAAGGATTCACGAGCGCGACTGTGCGCACGCATCCCGAAGTGTTCGACGGCAGCAACGTTCGCATGACAAATCCCGGGCGGTCAATTTATCAACCGGGCGCATCCAGCTTCCAGAGCAATCGCAGCACAACCGGCTACACACCGCCGCCTGCCGCTGTGTACCGGCCCGCACCAGCCCCGGTTGCTCCGCGCGGATCGTATTCCGGTGGTTCCGGTGGAGGCACCGTGCACTATAGTGCGCCACCGCCGCCACCGGCCGCCGGTGGCCATCCTCACTGAGAAGGTGTCCCGGGTCCGGATTATCGGGTCCGGGACAGCTTGCCGGAATCATCCAAAGATATTTGTGTTCAGGTAGTCGTTCCGGAACTTTCCCTTCGGGTCGTATTGCGCCAGGAGCGCCTGGTATTCCGGCATCCTTGCGTAGAGATGAGCCAGCCTGCTGTGCGGTATGGTGAAGAGCTTGGCCCAATGGGGCCTGGTGTCGAAGCGCGCCAGCTTTTCCTCGATCTGCGGCAGCATTTGCTTCACCGCCGGCCACTCGGGCTTCCACGTGAAGTGGATGGCCATGGAGGGACGCTTGTAAGCCATGCTCATCCATAAATCGTCAGCGTCGATGGTGCGCAATTCCGTGACAAAGAGATGCGGGGTGATCTGATCCCGCAGCTCCTCGACAGCGAGGATCGCTTCGTATCCTTTGTCGCGCGGCACGAAATACTCCGTTTGCAGTTCGGCTCCGCTGCTCGGCGTGAAGTTCATCTTGAAGTGCGGCAGCCGCTCGTACCACGGACCCGGCACGCCCCCCTGATCGGTGCAGCTCTCGGCGGAGTGTCCTGAAATCGGGTGAAGCTTCTGCGTCGCCAGCGTCGCGCCGTAGAAGTCGGCCGGCCATTTTTGCATGGTGCCCGGTTCGATCCTTCGCTTGATCCAGACCTGGGTGATGCGATGGTTCTGCCAGTCGGTAAAGAAGCTCACGCTGTAGCCACTGGCGAAGATTTCTTCGAGATGCTTTTCAAGCTGGGCCATCGACAGATTCTCATACACGGCCTGGGCCACCTGATATGTCGGCTGAACGTCGGCCGTTATTTTTGTGATCACGCCCAATCCGCCCAGTCCGACCACGGCGCCGCGAAAGCGGTCGCCGTCCTTGCGGGATAGCGTCTTCACTTCGCCGTCCGCGGTGACAATCTCCATCGCGGCCACTGCCGTCGACAGGTTGCCATTCTTGTTGCCCGAGCCGTGTGTGGCTGTTGCGCAAGCGCCAACGACGGAGATGTGCGGGAGGGAGGCGAGGTTGTGCAGCGCATAGCCCTTGGCGTCGATATACGGCGCAAGCTGTCCGTAGGTCACGCCCGCGCCAACTGTGACCGTGTGGGCTTTCTCATCCAGAACCATTGTGTCGAGTTGCTTCAGCGATATCTGATTGAGAGGGTTGTCGGCGATGTTGTTAAAGGAGTGGCGCGCGCCGAGCGCCTTCAGGGTGCTGGAGTTCTTCACCGCTGCCTGCACCTCTTCCGTTGTCTTCGGAGAGATGAGGTTCTTCGCGTGATACTCATAGTTGCCGGCCCAGTTTGTGCGATGCTCGGCCTGCGGCTCCGCCGAGACATAACGCTGCACCAGGCTGCCGGTTAGAATCACACCTGAAGTCTTCAAGAACTCCCTCTTGTCCATCGTCCCGTTTTCCTCCGCCCCAATGCAAACTGTTCAACGCCTATTTGCGCCGCCCTTCACCATAACTGCTTATTTGCAGAATTCACAATCGGATCGTATCTTTCGTGAATCAATGGTGAGACTCGGTGATTCGAGGCTAGTCGCATTCGAAAAGGAGATCTCCGCATGCCGCTTCCCACAGACGAGAAGATTCTTGCTCTGAGCAACGACATCATCCAGACTTTCGATTCAATTTTCGGGCTCCATCCCGGTTTTCGCCCTGCCCACGGCAAAGGCATCATGCTCAGCGGTAAGTTCACTCCTTCTCCTGATGCCGCATCGCTCAGCCGGGCGCAGCACTTCAATCAGAATTCCACTCCAGTGACGGTGCGCTTCTCGAATTCGACCGGCATTCCCGTGATTCCCGACAACGACCCCAACGCAGATCCGCGCGGCATCGCCATCCGCTTCAACCTCGCCGAGCACGTTCACACCGACATCGTCGCTCACTCGACCGACGGCTTTCCGGCGCGCACCGGGCAGGAGTTTCTTGAGCTGCTCCGCGCCATCGCTGCTTCCAGCGATCAGTCGCAGCCGCACCCGTGGCCGGTTGAGGTATTTCTTGGATCGCATCCGGCGGCGCTGGCCTTCGTGCAGGCGCCCAAGCCTGCGCCTTCGAGTTTCGCCCGCGAAAGCTACTTCGGAGTCACGGCGATGAAGTTCACCAACAAGGACGGAGCCGGCCGTTACGGTCGCTACCGCATGATTCCCGAAGCCGGCAATGATCACCTCACGCCTGACGCGGCGGCCGCAAAGGGTCCCAATTATCTGTTCGAGGAAATTACCGATCGAATCCTTCGTGGACCCATCAAATTCCGGATTGCCGCTCAGGTTGCCGACCCAGGCGATACAGTCGATGATGCGACTGTTCACTGGCCTGAGGACCGCAGGGTAGTCGATCTCGGTGATACCGAGCTTACCGCGCTGGTTCCGGACAATGCAACCGAACAGCAGCGCATCATCTTCGATCCCATCCCGCGTCTCGATGGCATCGAGCCGTCCGATGATCCGCTGCTCGAACTTCGCGCGGCAGTTTACCTCATCAGTGGACGCCGCCGGCGTGCTGCACCACCGCAGTAGACGAAGTATTTATGGGTCGGGGCAGACTTCGCGGTCTGCCGGGCTGACCCCTCAAAAAACAAGGAGGACCATCAAATGGCTGTTTCCTTCGCGAACGATATCAAGCCGCTGTTTCGACAAATGGATATTGACCACATGGAGGGCTTTGGCGTTTTGCTGAATGATTTTGCCTACATGTCCAACCCGACCAACGCTGAAGCCGTACTCCAAACCGTTGTGGGGGATCCTCCCAGCATGCCCCCCGGCGGTCCTTACTGGACGGCGGATCAGGTCGCTCTTTACAAAAAGTGGATGGACGAAGGTTACCAGCCCTGATCCGAAGCCGCCTGCGCAGTCTTTCCTTGACAGCTTAGGAGAGACTGCGCTAGCCTCCTAATTAACTTAGGAGGGAACGTGGCCGAGCAAGCGCAGCTTCTTCCCGGAACCCTTGATCTGCTGATCCTGAAAGCAGTGTCTCTCGGTCCGCTTCATGGCTATGGTGTGTTGCTGCGCATCGGCCAGATCTCCGACAGCGCGCTGCTCATCGAGCAGGGAGCGCTTTACCCAGCGCTGTTTCGCCTTGTCCGCCAGGGTTTGCTGAAGGCAAGCTGGGGCACCTCCGATAACAATCGACGAGCCAAGTTCTACGAACTGACCGCCGCGGGCCGCAAGCGCCTGCGCGATGAGACTGAAGGCTGGAATCGCCTGGCCACGGCGATTGCCTCCGCCCTGGCCGCGCAACCGGAGGAAATATGAAAATCCTCTCTTCCTTCCGTTGCCTTCTTGCGAAGCTCTTTCATGGCTCGCAGGTCGCCGATGACATGGAGGCGGAACTTCGTTCTCACATCCAGCTTCGTGCCGACGATCTGGAGCGTTCCGGCCTGGATCGCGCGGAAGCCGAACGGCGCGCGAGGATCGAGTTCGGTGGCTACGAGCGATACCGGCAAGAGTCCCACGCAGCGCTGGGCGGCAATTTTATTGAGACCCTCCTTCAGGATGTGCGTTTCAGCCTGCGCATGTTGCGGAAGTCACCCGGATTTACCCTGGTTGCTGTCTTTACGCTGGCATTGGCCATCGGGGCAAACGCAGTTGTCTTCAGCATTATGAATGCTCTGATTCTGCGGCCGCTGAGAGTACCCCATGCCGAGAGCCTCTACGCTATTGAGCGGGGAAGCGATCAGGCCATCAATCACTCTTTCCCGGATTATCTTGATCTCCGCGATCGCAACCGCAGCTTTGAAGCTCTGGTGGCCTACAACGTCACGGACGCCGCACTGGACACGGGTAACAATCCCACATCTGCATGGCTTCTGGAAGCGACCGGGAATTATTTCGACGCATTAGGCGTTCGGCCCTACCTCGGCCGTTTCTTTCATCGTTCCGATGAGCACGGTCCCAACAGCGCTCCTTACATCGTGCTCACCTATGCCTATTGGCACACCCACTTCAATGACGATCGTGGCGTGGTGGGCCGTGCGGTTCAGCTCAACAAGCATCCATTCACTATCCTGGGCGTGGCGCCGCGTGACTTTCAGGGAACCCTGTTGTTTCTCGCGCCTGATTTCTGGGTGCCGATCGTGAACCAGGAGCAGGTGGAGGGAGTGAATGTCCTGAATGAGCGTGGCAACCGCGGCATCCTGATGGTAATGGGACACCTGAAGCCGGGTGTCACTCAGGCGCAGGCTGTTGCTGACCTCAACTCGATTGGCACGTATCTCGAAAAAGCCTACCCCAAAGACGATAACCATATGACGTTTTCCCTTACCAGTCCGGCCCTGGCCGGTGATTGGCTGGGGGGGCCGATGCGTGAATTTCTCACCGGATTGATGTTGCTGGCGGGGCTGATTCTGCTGGCAGCCTGCGCCAACCTGGGCAGCCTGTTCGCCGCGCGCGCCGCCGACCGTTCGCGAGAGATCGCACTGCGGCTCGCGCTGGGATCGAGCCGCAGACGCATCCTGCGCCAGGTCTTTACCGAGGCAGTGTTGATCTCGCTTGTCGGGGGGGCGGTTGGATTAGCTGGCAGTGTCGTGCTGCTGCGCGGGCTGAGCGCCTGGCGGCCGCTTTCAACCACGGCCCCCAACATGAGTGTGCCCGTGGATCCCGATGTGAAGGTTTTTCTGCTTGCGTTCCTGCTGGCCGTGGTGAGCGGGATGCTCTTTGGCACGGTGCCGGTAAGGCAGATACTCCGCACCAATCCGTATGAGGTCGTTAAGTCGGGATTGTCACGTGGAACAGGCAGGCGGATTACGGTTCGCGATCTTCTGCTGGTTGCGCAGATCTCGATCTGTGCGGTGCTGGTCACTTCTTCGATGGTCGCGGTGCGCGGGCTGATCCGCTCGCTGCACAGCAATTTCGGATTCGAACCGCGGAATGCAATGCTGGTGGGCGCTTCGCTCAGTACGGCCGGTTACAGCGGCGACAGCGTGCCCGCAATGCAAAAGCGTTTGATTGATACTGTGCGAAACGTTCCCGGCGTAAAGGCCGTGGGATCGGTTGATCGGCCGCCACTGTATTTCGGTGCGAACGCAGCCGTTGTTTTTGCCGACAAAACGACAGATCTGCGCCCGTCGAACGCCGCTGCTGAAGCCATGCTGTACAACATCTCTCCCGGATACTTTGAAGCAGCCCATACAGCCTTGCTGGCGGGAAGAGACTTCACTTGGCATGACGACGAGAACGCGCCACACGTTGCGGTAGTGAATCGGGAGTTTGCCTCCAGGATATTTGGCTCAACGACGAAATCAGTAGGCGGATATTACAAGCGGCCAGATGGGACGCGCATCCAGGTAGTGGGAGTTGCGGAAGACGGAAAGTATGCGAGCGTTACCGAAGCTCCGCAGCCGGCGATGTTTGTACCGACGATGCAATCGCCACATGTTCGCGGAACGCACATGACAGATTCGACCCTGGTGGTGCGCACGGACCGCGATCCGCAGCAGATGACCGCGGCCATCAAGAGCGCACTGAGCGAACTGGATCCGGGCATGCCGGTAACCATCCAGATGTGGGATAAGCAGCTGAACGACAGCGCGCTGTTTGCCTCGCGCGTGGCGACGCTGGCGCTGGGCGTACTCGGCCTGATGGGTGCCGTGCTGTCGATCACGGGCATCTTCGGAATAGCGGCGTACTCCGTCAGCAAGCGGCTGCGCGAGCTGGGAATTCGCGTTGCCCTCGGCGCGCAGCGCTCTGAGGTGCTGCAGGCAGCTCTCGGGCGGGCGTTCAAGTTGCTGGCCTTTGGTTCTGCAGCGGGACTCATTCTCGGACTTCTGGCCACCCGCGTTCTCGCCGACATCGTCTACGGGGCAACTCCGCGCGATCCGCTGGTGCTGACCGCTGTCGTTCTTGCGATGGCGCTGCTGGGCCTCGTAGCTACGTGGATTCCGGCGCAACGGGCTCTGTCGGTTGATCCTTTGATCCTGTTGCGCGAGGAGTGATCGTGTGGTCCGATCCGGAACGCAGCGGTTGACATCGATGGCGCATGGCAGGTGGGCGCGCCTATTTGGAGAGGAAGCATGAAACTCGTGGCTTATCTTCGTTCGCTGGCAGCAAAGTTCTTTCGCCGGGCGCAGACTTCTGACGACATGGATGAGGAGCTTCGCTCCCACATTCAGTTGCGTGCAGACGATCTCGAGCGCTCCGGTTTCAGTCGCGCGGAAGCAGAGCGACGGGCGCGCATCGAGTTCGGAGGCTATCAGCGCTTCCGGGAGGAGTCGCACGAGGCGCTCGGCGGCCAATTCATCGAGACTGCACTGCAGGACGTTCGCTTCGCCCTGCGCACGCTGCGCAAATCTCCGGGTTTTGTCGCGGTTGCCATTCTTACTTTGGCGATGGCCATCGGGGCGAACGCGGTGGTGTTCAGCCTGCTGAATGGCTTGATCCTGCGCCCCCTCAACATCCCGCAGGCCGACAGTCTTTACATGGTTGAGCGCGGCGTAAATGAAGAATCCCCGATGCAGTCGTATCCGGACTACGTCGACCTGCGCGACCGCAACCGCAGCCTCAGTGCTCTGGTGGCGTACGACATCGATCGGGCCGGAGTGGACACGGGAGGCAACCCTTCTTCTTCATGGCTTTATGAGGCGAGCGGAAACTACTTCGATGAACTGGGCATTCAGCCGTATCTTGGCAGATTTTTTCACGCCTCCGATGAGCGCGGTCCGAACAGCGCGCCCTATATCGTGCTCGGCTATGACTACTGGCATAGCCATTTTCAGGCAGATCGCGGTGTGGTGGGCCGCAGCGTTCTAGTCAACAAGTATCCGTACACGATTCTAGGCGTGGCGCCGCCCGGGTTTCGTGGATCGGAACTCTTCTTCACGCCCGATTTCTGGGTGCCGATTGTCGACCAGGAGCAAATGGCGGGTAACAGCGATCTGAACTCGCGTGGAACCCGGGGCACGTGGCTGCTGGGTCGCCTCAAGACGGGAGTCACGCCTGCGCAGGCTAGCGCCGATCTCAATTCGGTTGCCGGGTACCTCGTGAAAAGCTATCCAAAAGATGACGACCGGATCAGTTTTAAGCTGGCGCGCCCGGGGCTGATCGGTGACATGCTGGGTCGCCCGGTGCGAGCATTTCTGGCGGGATTGACGTTGCTGGCGGGGCTCATCCTGCTGGCTGCGTGCGCCAACCTGGGAAGCCTCTTCACCGCGCGGGCGGCAGATCACTCACGCGAAATTGCACTGCGGCTTGCGCTGGGTTCGAGCCGCAGGCGGATCGTGCGGCAGATGCTCACCGAAGCGGTGCTGGTTTCGCTGGCCGGAGGAGTTGCCGGCTTAATTGGGGCCATCGTGCTACTGCGGTGGCTGAGTCACTGGCAGCCCGTGGCGAATATGCCGATCAATGGCCTGCCTGTGAATCCGGATTTGAGTGTTTATGCGATGGCTTTACTGTTGGCACTGGCCAGCGGACTTCTTTTCGGCATGGTCCCAATACGTCAGGTGCTGCGTGCGAATCCCTGGCAGGTTGTGAAATCGGGCTCCAGTGGCTCGGCCGGCAGCAAGCTTACCATCCGCGATCTGCTGTTGGTCGTGCAGATTGCCATTTGCGCGGTACTCGTCACCTCGTCGCTGGTGGCACTCCGGGGGCTTATGCGCTCGCTGCACAGCGATTTCGGTTTTGAACCGCAGAATGCTCTGCTGGTAGACAGTGATCTGGACATGGCGGGTTATAGCGGAGAAAGAGTGCCTGCGATGCAGCGGCGCATGGTCGATGCTTTGGAGGGCATGCCCGGGGTGTCGGCGGCAGGCTTGTCCGACAGGCTCCCGCTGGCTGCGGACTGGTACGAGGATCTCGTCTTCAAAGACAGCACCACCGACATGAAGATGTCGAATGCCGCTGCCGAAACGGTGATGTACGACGTCACTCCCGGGTATTTCCGCGCAGCCGGCACAGCGTTGCTTTCCGGAAGGACCATCACCTGGCATGACGATAAGAATGCGCCGCGCGTTGCGGTGGTGAATCGCGAATTCGCGCGCAAGGTTTTCGGGTCGGAGACTGCCGCACTCGGCCGTTACTACAAAAGGACGGACGGCACGCGCATTCAGGTGGTGGGTGTGGTTGAGAACGGCAAACACAAGACCCTGACTGAGGATCCGGAGCCGGCAATGTTCCTTCCCATCCTGCAGTCTCCGTCCAGCGCCACCTGGTTGATCGTGCGTTCCAACCGCGATCCTCAGGAATTGACGGCGGCCGTCGAGAGCACGCTGCGGAACCTGGATGCCGGACTCGTGTTCAGCATTCGAACCTGGAAGAAGCAGCTCGATAGCGCGCTCTTTGCCTCGCGTATCGCCACCATTTCTCTTGGAGTGCTGGGCGGTCTGGGCGCCATGCTGGCAGTCACAGGGATCTTCGGCATGGCAGCGTACTCGGTGAGCAAGCGGATGCGCGAACTGGGCATCCGTATTGCGCTGGGGGCACAGCGAAAAGAAGTGCTGCGCGCCGCGCTGGGCAGAGCCTTCAGGTTGCTGGCTTTCGGATCGGCGGCAGGTCTGGCGCTCGGGCTGGCGGCTACGCGCATCCTGTCCTTCATCGTGTACCAGGCGACGCCCCGCGATCCGCTGGTGCTGGCCGGGGTCGTTCTAGCGATGGCGCTGCTGGGTCTGGTAGCCACCTGGATTCCGGCTTACCGTGCTCTGGGAGCCAATCCGCTGGTCCTGCTGCGCGAGGAATAGACCTGCGCCCGCATAGACGTGAGCGCTGCCGGGCTGCACTTGCGCCACCCGGGCGTCGCAATTCGCTGTTTCTTCGTCCTCGTGGTAGTGCTCTCAGTTTCGGGGCTTTTCATCCCGCAATCCATTGAAGTGGCAGCAAAAAGGCGAAGACGCATGTCAGCGAAAAGGAGCATACTAACGTCTAACAGGGCAGAGATCGGTGTCTGATCTGTTCGGGAGTTCCCATGCGAAATCAAAGTTCAGTTCGCCACACACCAGCGTCGCTTGCGCTGGCGGCAGCTTTGGCCCTCGCTCCAGCTGTGGCGTTTTCCCAGTCGAGCACCCAGCAGACAACTCCGCCTGCGGCTTCCGCTCCTAACACCCAGACTCCCTCGAGCGCTCCCGCCACCCAGGCTCCGGCAACAGGAAAGTCAGCGGGCTCGGTCCCGCTCCCGGCACCCGATGCCAAGCCCAGCGGCGATGCTAACCCTAATCAGGACAGCACCGCGCAGACGGGGCCTGCCTCGTCGGCGCAACCAGCTTCCTCGTCCCCGAGTGGCTCGGGAGACTCCACGATGCCCGGCGTGAAGAAGGGAAGCATTAACGATGTGAATGCCGTTGGCACTCGCGACATCGGCGCCCGGGGCGTGGGCAACTGGTACTCGACCGAGTCGGAAATCAAGATGGGCAAGTCCTACGCGGCGATGATCGAGAAGAGCACGAAGTTCATCACCGACCCGACAGTGACCGAATACGTCAACCGCGTCGGCCAGAACATCGTGAAGAACTCCGACTGCAAGGTGCCGTTCACGATCAAGGTGATCGACTCCGACGAAATCAATGCCATGGCGCTGCCCGGCGGATTCTTCTACGTCAACTCCGGCCTGGTGCTGGCGGCGGACGAAGAGGCGGAACTGGCCGGTGTAATGGCGCATGAGACCGCTCACGTCTGCGCCCACCACGCCGCGCGCGAGATGACCCGCGCCAACTACGCCCAGCTGGGTACCATCCCGCTGATCTTCATCGGCGGCTGGGCTGGATACGGCATCTATGAAGCCGCGAATCTGGCGATCCCGCTGACCTTCCTTGAATTTTCGCGCGAGTTCGAAGCGCAGGCCGATTACCTGGGCCTCGAATATATGTACCGCGCCGGCTATGATCCGCAGGCTTTCGTGACCTTCTTCGAGAAGATTCAGGACCTGGAGAAACACAAGCCCGGAGCCGTTGCGCGAGCCTTCTCCGACCATCCGCAGACTCCGGATCGCATCGCGCATTCGCAGGAAGAGATCGCCAAGATCCTTCCGCCGCGCGACGAGTACCTGGTTACAACTTCGGAATTCGATGAGGTGAAGGCGCGCCTGGCCCGCATCGAGAACAAGCGCAAACTTACTGACGGGAAAAACGGAGGGAAGCCGACGCTGCGTCGCGTGAGCACCACCACTGCAGATCCAAATAACCCAAGCAGTTCCACCGACGACGACCGGCCGACGCTGCACCGCCGTGACGACTCGGGAAGTAATGGCGGCGGCACCACCGGAGGGAGTAATGGCGGCGGCACAACCACCGGAGGGAGCTCGACCCCGAGCAGCAACTATACGCCCGGCAGCATGGATTGACAGGGTTCCGGCGCGATTCAGAAAGCTCGCGGGGCTAGCACTTTTTGCACTTGGCCAGGATGGCCTTCTGCAGCCGTTCGCGCAACTCATTCGGCAATTCGTAAATCTCGTGCTTGCGATAGATCTCGATCGTCTTGCGAGTGGTGCTGAGTGTGACCACGCAATGCTCACATCCGCGCAGATGTTCTTCGAGCTGGGCCCGCACTGGAACGGTCACGTTGTTGTCAATCAGGTCGTCCAATTGCGCCAAAAACTCTGAGCAGGTCACTTCACACCATCCTTGGATCGATTGCGGAAGTAACGGCTGAGCCGCTCCCGCAATTGCAGCCGCGCCCGCAACAGGCGCGATTTGACTGCTGGAATACTTAAACCCAGACTTTCGGCCGTTTCCTCGGTCGAAAGTCCTTCTACGTCCCGCAGGACGAAAACCACACGGAAGCCCGGGGGCAATCCCTGGATCGTCTTGCGGAGAATCTCAGCCATCTCTGACTGACCGTACTGCTGCTCCGGATCAGGACCCCAATCCGCCAGGTCGCGCGGCATTGATCCTTCATCGGTCTCAACATCCTCGTCGATCGATACCATGCGGCCGGTACGGCGCTTGCGCAGCCGCATCAGCGATTCGTTCACCGCGATTCGCACCAGCCAGGTGTAAAACTTCGAATTACCCTGAAACTGGTCGAGCTTCTCGTAGGCCTTGAGGAAAGCGTCCTGTACAACATCCTCCGCGTCCTCGCGGTTCTGGGTGATGTGCTGGGCGATGCGAAAAACCTGGCGGTCATACTGACGCACAAGCTTCTCGTATGCTTCCATATCACCCGCGCGGGCGCGGTTGACGAGCAGAATGTCGGGGTGAACCTCCTCAGTCCCTTGTGTTTGGATAGTTGACATGACAGATAGTTTCAGAAAAAGGGCCGCTCAGAAATACGACCGGTTCGATCTCTGTTCGTCTTTTATCCTAAATGGCCGATGCGCGGAGAGCAAAGGCGCTAGAACTCCTCCTGTAGCTCCTGGCAAACAGGCGACGGCGCAAATCCCGATCCGAGCCGGCTGCTACCATTCCGGGGACCGAAAAGTATCCAAGTGGGAAACAGCCCGAGTTTCTCCACCATTTGGGGCAGGCGTCGAAGGCTTTTTCGGCTTACAGTACAGTCAGGGTAATTTCTGGATTAATGAAAGTGAAGCGCGCGAAAGCATCAGGGTTAAGGATGTGGGGCATGGTCGGACGGCACACCGGCCTGCTATCGGTAATCGTGCTGTCGGGCAGTCTCTGTGCGTCCATCGCGCAGACCGAATCGGCCAACTCAAAGACTCACAGCACGAAAACCGCCAGCGCAAACAAGTCCGAGACGAAGTCGCATACCGCAACTCATTCGGCTCACACCTCGGCGCACGCTGCCATCGTCAGCCACACCTCGAAGACTCACCACAAGCACGTACGCAAGCCGCTTACGGCCAAGCAACTGGCCCGCAGCCAGAAACTCCACCAGGCCTTTGTCGCCTCGTCGCAGTTACGGCCGATGGCGCAGCAGCTGGCCAGCCTGCGGTCTCCAGCCGCGTATGCGGGAGTGTCCGCTTACGCCCACAGCCATACGGGCGAGGCTGCTGCAGCGGCTTACCTTGCCCTGGGACATGCTTACCTGCTCGACCACAAGTACTCCGACGCGGTGAACGCATTCCACTCAGCGGACCAAGCCGGAAAGTCGCTCGACGACTACGCGGATTACTTGACCGCACAGGCCTTTCTACAGGACAACAAGCTGGCTGATGCCGAAACGGTATTGAACACTTTCAACGAGAAGCATCCGGACTCAATCTTTGTGCACAGCGTGCCGGTGCTCGAGGCCAATCTCTTCCTGCAGGAGGGCGATCCTCAGGCAGCGTTGCGGATTCTGGACGCGCACCGCGGTGAGGCGATCGCCAACAAGGCGGACTTTCAGCTGGCCGCCGCCAAGGCCAATCTGATAGCGGGCCGGACCGGTGAATCGCAACAGGAGTTCCGGCGCGTCTACTTGAATTTTCCGCTTAGCGGCGAGGCCTCACAGGCGCGGGCACAGCTGGTCTCTTCAGGGACACTGTCGTCGCTGCCTCCTGAGGAGCGGCGTCATCACGCTGACGCGCTCTACGCCGCAGGCCGCTATAGCGACGCTGAAGAAGAGTACCGCTCACTGGCCGGCGACTCCTCGCTTGGCGATGCCGCACGCAACGGCCTGCTTGTCGCTGCCGCCCACTGCGACTGGAAGATGAAGCGCTTGAACAAGCAGGAGCTCGACCGGCTGCCGGACACGTCGGACGAAGCGGGTGCGCGCAGGCAGTATCTGCTGATGGAGCTGGCGCGCGGCAAGGACGACACCGAAGCGCAGCAACTCATTGTCGAGCAAATGAAGACGCGCTTCCCGGAGAGTCCGTGGTTGGCCGAAGCGCTCTATTCAAGCGGCAACATGTACCTGTTGCGCAAGGATTTTCCCCGTGCCATTGCCTACTACGGAGAGCTTGCGCGGCGCTTTCCTAAATCCTGTGAGTCTCCGCACGCCGGTCCGTGCTCGAACTACTCGCCCAGCAGCCACTGGCGCGCTGCATGGCTCAACTACCGGATCGGAGAATACGGCGAGGCTGCGCGGCTCTTCGACGAACAGATCGCCGACTATGCGGGAGGCAAGGAGATGCCCTCGGCGCTCTATTGGCGCGGGCGGCTCTATGAGGATGAAGATCACAAGCCCGCCATGGCCGCAGGCTATTACAAGACGGTGGCGCGCGTATATCCGCACTACTACTATGCCGCTCTCGCTCAGGATCGGTTGGCTCAGCTCGGTCAGGTCACACCTGTCAGCTTTTCCACTCTGGAGGCGATGCATTCCGAGTCCATCCCCGAGTTGAGCGACGATGTGCCCGAGGACGATCCGCACGTAGTGAAGGCCAAGCTACTGGCCAATGCCGGACTGAATGAGTACATCGCTCCGGAAATTCTGGCGGCGGACGGAAGCGATGAGTGGGGCGCCTTCGCCGAAGCCGAGATCTACGCTTCTTACGGTGAGACCGCTCGCGCCATGCGCCTGCTCAAGCACGCCCTGCCGTTCTATACCTCGGCACCAATCGAGTCGATTCCCATGGGCTGCTGGCGGATTCTCTTTCCGCAGGCCTATTGGTCTGACATCAAGGAAAGCGCTGCTGCAAACGGGCTCGATCCCTACATGGTCGCCTCTCTAATACGTCAAGAGTCCGAGTTCAATCCGGGCGCGATCTCCAACAAAAGCGCATATGGACTCATGCAGCTGCTGCCGAGCGTGGGCAAGAGCATGGCAAGGGAAGAGGGGATTCATCACTTCGATACCAACCAGCTGCTCGATCCTTCCACAAACATCCGCTTGGGTACGCTCTACCTGAAGCAGACGTTGAACAAGTTCGGCGGTCACCCTCAATACGCCTTCGCCGCCTATAACGCGGGAGACGAGCGCGTAGTCGATTGGCAGTCCATCGGCCATTATCGCGACATGGACGAATTCGTCGAGTCGATCCCGTTTACGGAGACCCGCGAGTACGTACAGGCGATCATCCGTAACCAGGAGATCTACCGCGAACTGGACCGGGCAAGCTCGCAGCGCGCTGCAAGCGAATCCCATCAGCCCTGATCCAGACACTGCGTCCGTTCCCTACACCCTGGCGGCGCCGATAAGCGACAATAGAGCTATGGATTTTGTCGACCTCAAGGCCCAGTATCGCCACCTGAAGCCGGCCATCGACGCCCGGATTCAAGCCGTGCTCGATCACGGCCAGTACATTCTCGGACCCGAAGTCCGCGAGCTTGAAACACGCCTGGCTGCCCGCATCGGCGCGAAGCACGGCATCGGCTGCGCCAGCGGAACCGACGCTCTCCTCCTTGCCATGATCGCCCTTGGCATCCGTCCCGGCGATGAGGTTATCACTTCGCCCTTCACCTTCTTCGCGACCGCTGAGATGATTATGCTGCTGGGCGCGGTTCCAGTGTTCGCCGACATCGATCCCGCTACCTACAACATCGATCCCGCGAAGATTGAAGCAGCCATCACTTCCCGCACGCGCGCCATCATGCCTGTGAGCCTTTACGGCCAGCCGGCAGAGATGGATGCAATCAATGCTGTCGCAGCCCGCCATAATCTGGCAGTCATCGAAGACGCCGCGCAGAGCTTCGGCGCCCTCTACTTCGGGCGCCATTCCGGAAATCTCAGCACCATCGGCTGCATCAGCTTCTTCCCGTCGAAGCCGTTGGGCTGCTACGGAGACGGCGGCGCATGCTTCACCAATGATGACGCGCTGGCCACCGCCATGTTCGAGCTCCGCAACCATGGACAGGATCGCCGCTATCACCACACCCGCATCGGCATCAACGGGCGTATCGACACCATACAAGCCGCGGTGCTGCTGGCCAAGCTCGATGTCTTCGATGACGAATTGCTCTCGCGCAGCGAAGCATCCAACCGCTACTCAGCGCTGCTTAAGGATGCAGTGCACACACCCCGGCTTGCTCCCAACCGTACCAGCGCGTGGGCGCAGTACACGATAGAAGTTGACGACCGCGAAGCCGTCGAGGCCGCCATGCGCGATGCCGGAGTCCCCACCACGGTGCACTATCCTGTCGCGCTGCACCAGCAGCCGGTATTTATGTGTCAGACCGGGGCAGCCCAGGCAGAAGCCGGCAAAGGTAGCTTCCCCCACGCAGAGCACGCCGCGCGACGTGTTCTCAGCCTTCCAATACATCCCTATCTTGCGCCGGGGGATATCCAACGCGTGACGGACGCCGTCAAGGCGGCCATGCACCATCCGGCCGCGCGGTAATCCAGGAAGTAATTGCCACACTCGATTTCTTTCGCGTGATAGGGATTGACAGGCAGTGCCACTCCAGCAAGAATGGCGTCAAACATTTCAGCACGGAAATGTTTGAAAGCGGAATCCGCCTGAGAATGCTGAAAGACTGCTTCAGCACGCGTGAGGTCCTCGAGCTGACCGGTGTCACCGCCCGACAGCTCCAGTGGTGGGACGAGCGCCGCATCGTTGTTCCAACGCGCCAGGGGCGCAACCGTGTCTACTCCACAACCGATCTCACTGACATCCTGGTTATCGAACAGTTGCGCCAGCGGAGCATCTCGCTTGCACAGGTTCGCCGCGTTCTTCGCCTGCTGCGCAGCGAGTTGCACGTGCGTCTCTCCGACCTCGTCGCCGGAAATTGCGAATACCACCTGCTCGTCGGCGAAAAGAGAATCTTCATCGAGACCGATTCCAGGCAGATCATTGAGCTGTTGAGAAACACGGTGCAGCCCATGCTCCTCATAAGCCTGACGGATGCGATCAAGCCGCTGCGCATTGAATTGAAACAATTGCTGGAAAAATCTTCGGTCGGGAAGGCAGACGCGAAGAAGCCGGCGAAGCCATCTGAACGATCTGAAAAAATTGGGAGGGCAGGGAAACAACGCGCGACCGCTTAGCGTTGAAGAGAGAAGGCCGTGACGGGCGGTTGGGAAGGAAGTCTTCCTGATCGCAAGACAAGAGGGAGCGAAGAACGGGGCCCCCAGGCATAGGTCTTCGTGCTTGGGGTGTTGACAAGGGAGGTTGATATGTCATCGGAACTGCAATTGCTCGAGCAGTGGATACCAGAGCAGATGGAACCGGGAACGCTTTTTCTACTTGAGAATGCAGGATCCCTCGGAGACGCCCAGAATCCCTACTGGGCCGTTCTCGCCTGCCCAAGCTGTGGCACGCTGGGTTTGATTACACGCGCCCAGTTTGCCGGCATTGAATCCATGATCTGCGGAGCCGACAACTGCTCCGCCGAGTATTTCCTTCGCGAAGACGAGATCGAATACCGCAAGCCGCATTGAGCGTCATGCGGTGTCGGCGAGGCCAAACGTCCGACGCTGACACAAACTGTTACGCGCAATCATCACTTGAAAGCCGTGCTCGCTGACCGGGCACGGTATTTTTTTGCTCGCGTTTGCTTCCCCGTTGGATCGTAATCAGACCTGCGTTTCGGATACGATAACCACAGCGCCCGGATGGCGAAATCGGCAGACGCAGCGGACTTAAAATCCGCAGGCCGCAAGGCCGTGGGGGTTCAAGTCC
>CAWAFB010000020.1:0-39661 GCA_963781245.1 uncultured Acidobacteriaceae bacterium | reverse complement strand
GATCCGGCGCCGGGCTGCAGGCAGCCGCTCGCTGACGCCACTTACGGAATCACGGGCGCGGTTGCCTTTTCGATAAGCTTGGTGGTGCTGAAGCCCTCCACCGTGGGAACGATTTTCACGCGTCCTCCCCACGAACGGACTTCCTTCGCGCCCACTACCGTATCTTCGTTGTAGTCGCCGCCCTTCACGATCACGTCGGGACGCAACGCATCGATCAACTCGAGCGGCGTTGGCGTATCGAAGATAACCACCGCATCCACCGCGGCCAGAGCGGCCAGCACGTATGCGCGCTCGCGCCGCCCGACCATCGGTCGTGTGGTACCTTTGCACTCGCTCACCGATGCATCGCTATTGATGCCAACAATAAGCCGGTCGCCCGATTGCGCGCGCTCTCGAGCAGGGTGATGTGACCGATGTGCAGCAGGTCGAAGCATCCATTCGTGAACACAATGCTCTCACCATTCGAGCGCCACGCCGAGACGCGCGTCTTCAGTCGTTCCAGCGCCAGCACCTTCTCCTGCGCCTGCAACTCTACTTGAGGCATCAGGCTCGTCAGCAGCTCATCGCGCATCACCGGCACCGTGCCGACTTTGCTCACAACAATGCCGGCGGCAACATTCGCCAGAGGAACCGCGGCCTCGATCTCCAGCCCGCTGGCCAGCGCCAACGCGAGCGTCGCAATCACTGTATCGCCTGCGCCGGAGACATCGAACACCTGGCGTGCCACCGCGGGGGATACCGTCTTCTCATTGGGCGTGAGCACAGCAATGCCTTTTTCGCTGAGGGTGACCGTCAGATACTCAAGATCAAGTTCCGATGCCATCGACTGACCCGCGCTAAGAATCGCCCCCAGCTCTTTCGACGCCATATTCGTCGCGACGGAAAGCTCGTGCAGGTTGGGACAGATCGTCGTGGCGTGACGATATCGCTCAAAACTTCGCCGTTTAGGATCGACCAGCACCGGAATTTCCCTCGCACGGGCCTTCTGTATCAGTCGCTGGCACACATGCTCGGAGAGAACCCCCTTGGCGTAATCCGACAGCACGAGCGCATCGGCAGACGGAATGGCAGCCTCGACCTTGGCGATCAAATCTTCATACGCTGCCGGCGGGAAGCCGTCGGTAGTTTCCGTGTCGAGGCGCAGCATCTGCTGCTTGCCGCCCACGATTCTCAGCTTGGTAGTGGTCGGGTGACTCTCGACCGGTGTCAGCTCCGCGTCCACTCCCGCGCGGCGCAGGCAATCTTCCAGAGATGCGCGATCCGCATCCTGTCCGCAAAATCCAAAGAGCGTCGCCTTCGCGCCAAGCCCGGTAACATTCATCGCGACGTTTGCTGCTCCGCCCGGCTGTTCGCTGCGATGCACCGCCCGCACAATGGGCACTGGCGCTTCTGGAGACACGCGCTCCACGTCGCCCCAGATATAGCGGTCGAGCATCACGTCGCCAACCACCAGAACGCGGGTGTCACCCCACTCGCCTTCGATCAACTGCATTACACGGTGCAGGTCCTGGATCATCGCGACAACGTTTCACTTTCTTGAGGTTGGTCCTGGCAAAAACTCAGCTCTACCCAATCGCAGAGCATGTGACCGCACAGAATGTGCGCCTCCTGCACCCGTGCCGTATCCTTTGACGCAACGCACACCGTCGCATCGGCGATGGCTGCTGCTGCGCCGCCGCCCGCTCCGGTAAACGCCACAGTGAAGGCTCCCAACTCGCGGGCCTTTCGCAACGCGGAGCAAACGTTCTTGCTGTTCCCCGACGTTGAAATCCCGATCAAAACATCGCCTTCGGCGCACAGGGCCTCGACCTGGCGAGAAAATACATCATCGAAGCCATAGTCGTTTGCGATGGCGGTCAGGATGGACGTGTCCGTCGTCAGAGCGATAGCCGGCAGCCCCCGCCGCTCGCGCCGGAAGCGGCCTACAAACTCAGCCGCCAGATGCTGCGCGTCGGCCGCGCTTCCTCCGTTGCCAAACAGCAGTATCTTCCTGCCATCCATCATGGCCCGGGTCATCTCATCCGCAATCTTTTCGAGAATCGGCAGTTGGGCAGGCAAAGTCTGGATGACAGCCAGATGGTCGGCTAACGCCTGGTGAAAAATCTTCGTGGGCTTAGGGGGATTCGGCATCTATTCTCCAGGCAGATCGGCTGCGGTTATCTCGCGAACGAACGGGAATGAACAAACTTCCCGTTATCATATTAATTACTACTCATGTCTTCTCATAGCTCGCCCGCCTTCGCGAACGTTCAATATGTGTTTCTCGATCGCGATGGTGTTATCAACCGCAAGCTGCGCGAGGGCGAATATGTAAGTGCGTGGCATCACTTTCATCTCCTTCCCGGAGCTGAAGAGGCAATTGCCGCACTCAATCGATCAGGGCGTGTTGTCATCGTCATCACCAATCAGCGCGGAGTCGCACTCGGCCGATACACCGAAGCCGACGTAAGAGCCGTCCACGACGGACTGCAGAGCCACCTAAACCGATCCGGCGCACACGTGGATGCCTTTTACTTCTGCCCGCACGACAAGAACGAGTGCAACTGCCGCAAGCCAAAGACCGGATTGTTCGAGCAGGCGTTACGCGACTTCCCGGAAGCCTCGGAAAAAAACAGCATCGTGATTGGCGACTCTCTTTCCGACATTGAGGCGGCGCACAATTTCGGAGCTCCAAGCATCTTCATTGAAGGCGATCCTCAGTTTCAGAAGGCTGGCGCGGAAAAAGCACGTGCGCTGGCCGACGCCTCTTCCGGATCATTGTCTGAAGCCGTGACCCGATTCCTCCGCTGACTCTAGACTGCGACAACATCCGCGGTTTCGAACGTCTCGCGAATTCCCTCTTCCAGTTGCGTAAACTGCAGATCGCATCCCAGTTCGCGCAAGCCCGTCAGGTCAGCCTCAGTAAAGTGCTGATATCTCGCATTCAGATCGGCCGGAAACGGCATGTACTCTATCTCTGCCCGCCCATGAACAGACATCAGCGACTTCGCAACTTCGTTGAAGGTCTGCGCGCGACCCGAACCGGCATTCACGACTCCCTGATATGTCACTGCTGTCTCGCCCGCAGCAGGCGCGTATGGCCCCGTCTGAGCGAAGAACATATTCAGCCTAGCCAGATCGCGCACATACACAAAGTCTCTGCGCTGTTCGCCGCTCCCATATCCGCCCGAACCCTCGAAGAGCTTGACCTTCCCGTTCTCCAGGATCTGCTTCGTGAAATGATGAATCACCGAAGACATGCGGCCTTTGTGTTGCTCGCGAGGCCCATACACATTGAAGTAACGCAGGCCCACAACCGTCGACTCAAGACGCCCCTGCGCCAGCTCATTCCGCACATAGTGATCAAAGGCCAGCTTGGAAAAACCGTAAATGTTTAATGGCTTTTCATTCTCCAGCACCGGAGTAAAGTGGCCGGAGCCGCTCAAT
Source organism: uncultured Acidobacteriaceae bacterium (assembly GCA_963781245.1). GTDB lineage: Bacteria > Acidobacteriota > Terriglobia > Terriglobales > Acidobacteriaceae > Silvibacterium. The sequence goes on along the minus strand of CAWAFB010000020.1, from coordinate 36,235 downwards.
CCGTACACTGCCGCAGTCGAGGCATAGACGAGCGGCACTCCCTGTTGCGACGCGTATTGCAGAGCCACCTTGGAATAGGTGAAGTTATTGTCCATCATGTACACGCCGTCATCGACCAGCGTGTTCGAGCACGCGCCCTGATGAAAGATCGCGTTCACCCGCGGAATCCCCAGCGCGCCCTGCTCCAGCGCCCGCCGAAACTCCTTCTTGTCCATGTAATCGACGAATCTGGCTCCATGCAGATTGAAGAGCTTCTTCGAATCAGCGAAGTTGTCCACGACAAGAATGTCGGTGATGCCATGAAGATTCAGTTCATGCACGAGGTTGCTGCCGATAAATCCCGCTCCGCCGGTGACAATGTACATTGATCGATTCCTTTATCTATCTTCTATGCGAACGTCGATTCGCTTGCTCTTTGCCGGTTACGCCACGCTTCAAGACTCGCCGCCAGCATGTCATCGACCGTGATTGACGTTAGACACTTCTTCTTCTGCTCGATGCAGGTCTCGAGGTTGCATCCTGCGCAATCTACGTTACGGTAGAGAATCCGGTGTCCAGTGCCGTGCGGAAACCAGATACCGGGCTTCGTGCGCGCAGCAAACGCAATCACGCAAGGCACTCCCGCAGAAGCCGCAAAATGCATCGGACCACTGTCGGGTCCCAGAAACAGCTCTGCTTTGCGCAATACAGCCGCCGTTTCTCGCGGTGCAAGCTTGCCGCAAAGGTTCACCGTTTTTCCCTGCCATCTCGCGGCCAGAAGTTCACTGACCTCCCAGTCTTCCTTCGCTCCCACCAGAACCAGACTATGCCCGGGAAACTTCCGGCTGAGTTCTGACGCGAGCGCACACCAGTTCTCTGTGCCCCAGTCTTTGGCCTGAACCTTGGTCCCTGGACCGCACGCGATGAACGGTTGTCCGCCCGTGGGCTGCAGCGCCGCTTCTGCCCGGCCCAGTTCCTCCGCGGTCAAGCGGAGATCCCACGCAGCCGCCTCGTTCAGATCGATCGCACCCAGCTCGCTCACGCTGCGCGCAAGCCTCGCGGCCTCGCTCTCCCACAGCGCCTCGTTCATCTGCAGATTGATGGCGCGATCTCCAAGTGGCAGACCGACAATCTTACTGATCCCGCACGCTCTGAAGAACCGCTGGTCACGCAGTACCGCCTTCTCTCCGCGCGGCTTCGTTAGATATACCAGAACCTCCGGACGGAAGCGCCGTATCTGGAACCACAGGCCCGCCAGTGTCTTCGCGCTCCGCGTACCCACGGGGTACCTCAGATAACCATTCGCCAGGCCCGACTCACCGATAATTGCCGACGCCGCAGGCGCTTTGGCGTGAACGGGAACATTGGTCAACATCAGGCGCCGCGCGTTCGGAAAAGTGCGTGCTACAAGATGCAGGGCAGGAAGAACGACCACCGTATCGCCCAGACTTCCCAGACGATAAATCAGTACCCTTTTGACCTTGCTTGGATCGATCCCTGCTTGCTTCATTTCGGGGGATTCCAGTTGAATCCTGTTTCGCTCCTGAACGTTACCGGCCGCCCATTCATGATTGGGAACCGGTGCCGCATCTAACCGTGCCTCGATGCTCACGACAACTGCTAAACCTCGCCGGCTATGGGAGACGATGCACTACAGCGTCTCGCGTCTGATGAGATATCGGACGGCCCACGCTGAGATAGGTAAAGCCACGCTCAAGCATCTGAGCTGGATCGTAAAGATTCCGGCCGTCGATCACGATAGGGTATCGCAGCGTGTAGTGCAGGCGATCGAGATCGAGTTCGCCGAACTCCTGCCAATCGGTGAGGATCACCAGCGCATCCGCATCTTGTGCCGCGACGTATGGATCATCGACGTAGCGCATCCGTTCGGACGCCGGGATAACCTCCTTCGTCCGCTCCATTGCCGCCGGATCGAACGCAACCACCGTGGAACCTTCTTTCAAAAGCTGTTCGACGATATCAAGCGCCGGTGAATCGCGAATGTCGTCGGTCCCACCCTTGAACGAGAGCCCCAGCACACCGATGCGTTTGCCGCGGAAGGTCCATAGCGCCGAGCGCACCTTCTGGAAGAATCGCTTCTTCTGCTCATCGTTGATGCTCTCGACTTCCTCCAGCAGACTGAAGTCGACGCCCAGTTGTTCTGCGACGTAACGAAATGCCGCGACGTCCTTGGGGAAGCACGACCCGCCATAACCAATACCGGCGCGGAGAAATTTAGGCCCGATGCGGCCATCCATACCCATGCCGCGCGAGACCTGTTCCACATCGGCATCCACAGCCTCGCAGATATTGGCAACCACGTTGATGAAAGAAATCTTCATCGCGAGGAACGCGTTCGACGCGTGCTTGATAAGTTCGGCGGCCTTGGTCGAAGTGAGCAGAATCGGCGGAGGATTGTCCTCACCGCAGCATCCCGGAACAGCGTGCGGCAAACGATAATAGTCACCCGATGTCAACGGATCATAGATCGCACTGAGCAACTTGCCCGCTCGCTCGCTTTCCGCGCCAATCACAATGCGGTCGGCGTGCAGAAAATCGACCACCGCGGTGCCTTCGCGAAGAAATTCCGGGTTCGATGCAATATCGAAATTCTCTCGTGGCACTCCATTGCGCTCGATTACGCGGCGAATCCATTCATTCGTGTAGACCGGCACCGTGCTCTTCTCCACGATGACCTTGTAATCTTCAATGGAGCGCGCGATCTCACTGGCCACCGCGTCCACATACGAGAGATCCGCGCTTCCGGTCTTGCTTTGAGGCGTGCCGACTGCAATGAAAATCACCTGCGACTGTCGCGCGGCGGCACCAAGGTCGGTGGTGAACTCGACTTTGTTCTCACGATTGCGTGCAAGCAGCTCCGGAAGATAATCCTCATGAATCGGAACTCCGCCCTCGCGCAGTAACTTAACCTTCGCTTCGTCGTTGTCGACGCAGATAACACGATGCCCAATCTCTGCAAAGCACGCAGCCGCCACAAGGCCTACATACCCTGAACCGACGACTGCGATGGAAACTGGTTGGCTCATAAACTCCTCGCAAAGCAATTAAGAAGCGCAGCCTTCCTGACACCGTTGGCGCGATAAGAAACTATTGCTGTAAGGACACGCGGAACAATTGTCGCCATTCAGGAAGCTTGAAAGCGTATGCCGTTGGATGCAAACGCAGCGGATAAGGCCGTGTCCGTGCGGAACTGTTCTTAGAATCGCCAAACACGTCCAGGTTGTCAATACATTGACACCCCTCGGATACCCGCGCACGAATGTTATTCTGAATACAAGTTTCGCGCGCAGCCGACTCTTCACCCTCTTGATCATATGGAGTTATTCCCCAAGCATGAGCGCGGTGAACCATTTGTCTCCAATTGGCAGTTCCCAGCAGGCAATACCATCCCGCAGAAAGGCGCGGCTGGCCTATTTTGTCAGCCACCCCATTCAATATCAGGCCCCCCTGCTGCGACGCATCGCCCTCGAATCCGACATCGACCTTCAGGTGTTCTTCTTCAGCGATCTTTCTGTTCGCGGATATAGCGACAAGGGCTTCGGAGGTGTCACGGTTAAGTGGGACATTCCCTTGCTCGACGGCTACTCGCATGAGTTTCTCCCTGGCTTTCGCAAGAAAGATACATTCAGTTTTGCTTCACCGTTGAACTATGGAATCCTGGACCGGCTGCAGCACGGCGCATTCGACGCGGTGTGGGTGCACGGATATCACACCGGCAATTGCCTCCAGGCTATCTTTGCAGCAAGGATGCTTCGCATTCCGGTCATCCTGCGCGCCGAGTCTCAATTGAACGATCACGTCCGAACCAGAACAACCCTTCTCGCAAAGCGGCTCTTCTTCCCGATTCTAAAGCGGGCAGTTCATTGTGTTATGCCTATCGGAACCCCGAACGCCACCTACTGGCGGGAATATCTGGGCGAGGATATTCCGATGTATGGCATGCCCTATGTTGTGGATAACGAGTTTTTCAGCAGGCGCTCTTCTGAGGCGGCGGCAGGACGGGAGGCATTGCGGCGCGAACTCGAGATCGAGCCCGGCCGCCCGATTTTCCTCTTCGCCTCCAAGCTGCAAACCCGCAAGCGATGCATCGATCTGGTCGATGCCTTCCTGAAGCTTTCTCCCGCGCAAGGCATCGACCCGCCCGCCTACCTGCTCATCATCGGCGATGGCGAGGAACGGGCTGCAATCGAGCAGCGCATCCGCGAGTCGGGACTCTCCAGTATCCGGATGCTCGGCTTCAGAAACCAGAGTGAGCTGCCGCGCTTCTTCGATCTGTGCGATGTATTCATTCTTCCGTCGATTCATGAGCCCTGGGGCCTCATCGTGAACGAAGTAATGAGCGCCGGCCGCGCTGTAGTCGCCTCCGATGACGTCGGCTGCCAGGCAGACCTGGTTCAAAATGAAGTCAACGGTTTCACCTTTCCCAAGCAGAACATCGGCGCACTGAGCGCCGTACTCCGCCGTTTCGTAGACGATCCATCGCTGGCACAAAAGATGGGCCGGCAAAGCCGCGGGATCATCGCCCGTTTCAGCTTTGATGAGTGCGTGCATGGCCTTCGTCAAGCGCTTGCGTCTTGCGTACCGGGCTTCGTTCCATGACGAGTCCCATAGTGACCCCCGCTCCTGTCGCCAGGCGGCGCATTCTGTACGTCTCGACATTCACAGCTCCCGGCACAACCACCTTCCGATACGAGGCGATGCGGCGCATCGGCCAGGATGTTGTCCCCTTCGAGTTCCGGAAGTATGAACCGCGCTCTGGGCCAATCCGCATTTTTCGCAACCGGTTTCCGTTCGGTCCGCTCGTTTCGAAGATCAATCAAGACCTGGTGAGCGCTGTGCGGGCTTCCCGGCCTGAAGTGGTCTGGTTTGACAAGCCAACGCTGTTCACTCGCGAAACTATGGAAGCCATCCATACCGCCGGCGCCCGGATCGTCTTCTACGTACAGGACGGCCCGTTTGGCCCGCGCAATGACGGCATATGGCGGCAGTTTTATCGGGTTTACCGAATGGCGGACCTTCATTGTCTTGTGCGCGAAGCCGATGTCGCTCGCTATCGTGCGTGGGGGCTGCCGTTCATCAAGACCATGTTCAGCTTCGATCCGGCAATGCAGTACGCGCCTCCGCAAGGCTGGTCGGACGCAGACCGGGACCGGGGAATTTCCTATATCGGGCATCCGCACGAGGAGCGGCCTGCGCTCCTTCGGACACTGGCGAAACAATACAACCTGCCTCTGTCGATTAATGGCAATTTCTGGCGGGAAATTCTCGGCGGTGAGAACCTGCCGAACCTCCACATCGACGGCTATCTCGGACCGGATCAGTATCGAGAGGCGATCTGGCGGTCGAAGATCAACCTTAGCTTCGTGACCCAGACAAACGAAGACGATATCGCCCACAAGGCGGTGGAGACGGCAGCGTGTGCGGGTTTTCTGCTCACCCTGCGCACACCCGGGCATGAGGCTCTGCTCCAGGAAGACCGTGAAGCGGTCTTCTTTTCGTCCGTCGAAGAGTGCGCCGACAAGGCTCGCTTCTATCTCGATCGGCCCGACCTGCGAGAGGCCATCGGTCGCCAGGCGAGGGAGCGGACGGTTCGCTCCGGATACGACAACGACACGCAACTGGCGCGGATTCTGAACAAACTCGACGGTAAGGACTGAATCCGTGCGATCGGAGGTGTGAGTGGCAGGCGAAGTGGAACTTCTCAAACGCATCTATGCCCGTTTCAACGCCCGCGACATGGAGACGGTCCTTGCCGCCATGCACAACGACGTTGCCTGGGCCAATGGAATGGAAGGAGGCCACGTCCACGGACGCGAAGGCGTGCGCAGCTACTGGACCCGCCAGTGGGCGATAGTCGATCCGCACGTCGAGCCGGTCGGCTTCTCCATCGGCCCTGAGCAGGAAGTCATCTTGGACGTCCACCAGGTCGTACACGACCTCGAAGGCAAGCTGCTGCTTGATCAGATGGTCGTGCATATTTTCCGGTTCGAAGACGGCCTGATCAAGCGGTTCGATATCGACGGATCGTGACCATCGAAAATTTGCCCGTACCCAACGCGAAGGCCCGCTCGAAAGCGGGCCTTGTTTGGCGCGAAGCGCATTTTGCCTGGACGGCCGGTCTCTACACCCCAATGACGGCGCACAGCTCTTTCACCGCCTCGGCGCTCTTCTTGAGAGCGGCATCTTCTTCGGGAGTCAGCTTGATCTCGATGATCTGTTCGAGTCCGCGGGATCCGAGCTTGCACGGAACTCCGACGTAGTAGCCGCTGATTCCGTACTCGCCCTCGAGATACACGGCACAGGGTACGATCTTCTTCTTGTCCTTGAGGATCGCTTCGACCATCTCGACCGCTGCCGCCGACGGCGCGTAGTAGGCGCTGCCCGTCTTGAGATGCTTGACGATCTCCGCCCCGCCGTCGCGGGTCCGCTGCACAATGGCATCGAGGCGCGACTTCTCGATCAGCTCAGTGATTGGGATGCCGGCGACCGTGGAGTAGCGCGGTAGCGGGACCATCGTGTCGCCGTGACCGCCAAGCACAAAGGCGGTGACGTTCTCGACCGACACGTTGAGTTCCTCAGCGATAAACGTCCGGAAGCGGGCCGAGTCAAGTATGCCTGCCATGCCGATGACGCGCTCGCGATTGAACTTTGATTGGCGGTAGGCGGCCTGCGCCATCGCATCCAGTGGATTCGACACGATGATGAGGATGGTATCCGGCGAGTTGGCGATAACCTTGCCAACAACGTCCGACATGATCTTGTAGTTCGTCTGCAGAAGATCGTCGCGGCTCATGCCCGGCTTACGCGGGATACCGGCGGTGATGACTACGATGTCGGAATTCGCGGTCTCCGCATAATCATTGGTGCCGATGATGTGCGAGTCGCGCTTCTCGATGGGCATAGCCTCGAGCAGGTCGAGCCCTTTGCCTTGGGGAATGCCCTCAACGACATCGACGAGGACGACGTCGGCGAGTTCCTTGGCGGCGATCCAGTGGGCGGCAGTGGCTCCGACATTACCCGCTCCGACGATGCTGACTTTCTTACGCATTGATGCTCCTTTGTTAGCGATTAGCGCGCCGAAGGCGCAGTTGCCCGGACGGGCAGTCCCATGTTCTCGATCATTCTCGTAGCGAACTCGCTGGTCTTGACCTTGGTCGCACCCTGCATCTGGCGCTCGAAATCGTAGGTCACGTATTTCTGCTGGATCGTCTTCTCCATAGACGATTCAATCAGCTTCGCAGCCTCTTTCCAGCCCAGAAACTCGAACATCATCACACCCGACAGCATCACCGATCCCGGATTGATCACGTCCTTGTCCGCATACTTGGGCGCGGTACCGTGCGTGGCTTCGAAGACTGCGAAGCCATCTCCGATGTTCGCTCCCGGCGCAATGCCCAGGCCCGCCCACCTGCGCAGCGCAAGCGTCGGAGATGTAGTCGCCGTTGAGATTCGGGCAGGCGAGGATCGAGTACTCCTCGGGACGGATGATCACCTGCTGGAAGATCGAGTCAGCGATGCGGTCGTTGATCAGTACCTTCTTCTTCCATTGGCCGTTGCCATGCGATTTACCGATGGTGTCGAGCACGTGCTTGACCTCGGCGTACAGCTCTTTCCGAAAATCTTCCGACCCGAACTCAAGACCCGGCTCGATCAGCGCGGCGTTCTCTTCAACCGTGAGTTTAGGGTTAGCCTCAACGTTGCCCAGTATCCAGCTCTCGCGCTCCGTCACAACCTTGTCGCGGAATTCTTCAACGGCAAGCTCGTATCCCCACTCGCGGAATGCGCCTTCGGTGAACTTCTGAATGTTTCCCTTGTGCACCAGCGTGACCGACTTGCGTCCGTATTCGAGCGCGTACTCAATCGCCCGGCGCACCAGGCGCTTCGTTCCGGTAATCGAAATGGGCTTGATGCCGATCCCCGAATCGGTGCGGATCTTCTTCTTGCCGCCTTTCAGCATGTCGTCGTTGAGGAAGCTGATGAGCTTCTCCGCCTCGGGCGTGCCCTGGCGAAATTCGATGCCCGCGTAAACGTCTTCGGTGTTCTCACGAAAGATCACGACGTCGAGCTTTTCCGGATGCTTCACCGGGCTGGGCACGCCCGCGTAGTACTTCACCGGCCGCACGCAGGAGTACAAATCGAGAATCTGCCGCAACGCCACATTCAGCGAGCGGATACCGCCCCCCACCGGTGTCGTCAGCGGCCCTTTGATCGAAACCCGCAGATCGCGCGCCGCATTGACCGTCTCATCCGGCAGCCACGTCTTGAATTCGCGAAAGGCCTTTTCTCCCGCGTAAACCTCGAACCACTTCACCGAGCGCTTGCCGCCGTACGCCTTCTCTACCGCCGCGTCGAAAACCCGCTGCGAGGCGCGCCAGATGTCGCGGCCGGTACCGTCGCCTTCAATAAAAGGGATGATGGGGTGGTCGGGAATCGTGAATTTTCCATCGGCATACTGAATCGGCTCGCCGCCGTTCGGCAGCGGCAACCCGTTATAGCTCGTCTGCATGTAGTGGATGTCCTTCGATGAATGCGGGATTAGAGCAACATCCAAACTTATCATCCTGCAAATACGACCGGCAAACACTGGCCGGGACTTCGCGTCCAGCGATACGCCGCTTCGCGGCAAATTCATTTCCCGCAATAGCGGCTTATGATTTAGGTATGCTCATTCGTTCCGTTGTTCGTGTTGTAAAGCTCTTTGTTCTGGTGTTCGGGTGCTCTATGGTATTCGCGCAGGCACAACAGCCGGTCCGCGTCGCGATCGTCGGTCTCGAACACGGACACGTCTCCGGCTTCCTCCATGCTTTTCCGCAGCAGCACGAAGTAGAGCTGGTTGCAATCGTCGATCCCGATGCGGCACTGCGCGCGAAATACGAGCAGGAGTTCCATCTCGATCACGGGCTGCTTTTTTCGAACCTCGACGAAGCAGTCGCTGCAAAGCATCCGCAGGCGCTCCTGGTCTACACCCCCATCGGCGAGCACCGGCGGGTAATCGAGGCGGCCGCGGCCCGCGGTCTCGACGTGATGGTCGAGAAGCCGCTTACCCTATCCCTCGACGACGCGCTCGCAATCCGCAAAGCCGCTCGCGAACACCACATCCAGGTGCTGGTCAACTACGAGACCACCTGGTACTCGAGCAACCGCGCCGTGTACGAGATGGTGCAGCAGGGCAAGCTCGGCGAAATACGCAAGGTCGTCGTGCACGACGGCCACCAGGGCCCGCAGGAGATCGGCGTGCAGCCTGAATTCCTGAAGTGGCTCACCGATCCGGCCGAGAACGGCGCCGGCGCACTCTACGACTTCGGATGCTACGGAGCAGACCTGATGACCTGGCTGATGCACGGCGAAGCTCCGCTGAGCGTGACAGCCGTGGCCCAGACTGACAAGCCCGACAAGTATCCCCACGTCGATGACGATGCCACCATCATCCTGCGCTATCCCCACACGCAGACAGTGTTGATGCCTTCATGGAACTGGACCTTCGGACGCAAGGACACCGAAGTCTACGGCACGAAGGGCTATGCGATCGCGGTGAACCCGACCGAGGTCAGAACGCGATTCAGCGAGCACGCTCCGGAGCAGACGACAACCGCGCCACCCCTCGCGCCCCCACAGGACACGTCTCTGCACTATCTGGCAGCCGTCCTCCGGGGAGAGCTGAAGCCGCAAGGCGATCTAACCGCACTGGACACGAACATGGTCGTCATGCAAATCCTCGATGCCGCCAGAGAGTCAGCACACACCGGCAAGACAGTGGGGCTGAAGCCGCTGCCGCAGTGAGCGGCGTATCCTAAGAACTGATGCCCTTGCGCCATTCATTGCTTATCTGCTGCCTGGTCGCTGCGTGCTCTTTCGTCAGCGCCCAGCAATACCCCGCTGAGAAACCCCTGGGCGCCACCGCCCAGAATGCCCCTGCTTATCTCAAGAACGCCGGCATCGATCAGCGACTCAATTCGGCGCTTCCTTTGAACGATCACTTCCGCGACGAGTCAGGCGAGGATGTCGCGCTCGGAAAATACTTCGGTCAGCGTCCCGTCGTGATGGCGCTGGTCTACTTCAAGTGCGGAATGCTCTGCCCCCAGGTCCTGCACGGTCTGGCAGAAGTCCTGCCGAAGACCGGCTTTCACGCGGGCAACCAGTACGATGTCGTAGTCGCCAGCATCGATCCCTCGGATACCCCTGCCGACGCCGTCGAGGCCAGGCAGCATTTTGTCTCGATGCTCGGCCCCGATACTGCGAGTCACGTGCATTTCCTCACCGGGCAGCAGCAATCCATCACCGATCTCGCCCAGGCCACCGGCTTTCACTATGTCCGAGTGCCTGGCCCTGACGGCAAGATGGATCAGTTCGCGCATTCCAGTGTCATCATGATCGCCACAACCGACGGCCGCATGTCGAAGTATCTCTCCGGTATCGAATACCAGCCGCGCGATGTGCGACTCGCCCTGATCGAAGCCAGCGACCGCAAAATCGGCTCGCTCAGCGACATGGTGCTGCTCTACTGCTGCAATTATTCACCCAGCCAGGGCCGCTATACCGTCGCCATACTGCGCGTTATGAGCATCGCCGCCATGGGCTCCCTCGGCGCGCTCGTCTTGATTCTCTATCTCCTCAACAAAAAGCCGAAGCACGCTACCGCGTAGCTCCTGCGCCTCCCGCACGCCTGTTACCCTGTTAGCAACAGAATCAACTGAGCTTATTTGTGCTCCGCGTGTGCGCGGAACGCGATTGGACTTGTTTTTGCCTGAGCAGCCCTTAGACATTCATGACTGGAGGCCGAGCCATAACCCCTGGGCTGTCGCTCTGACCGTCACGCTGGCCACATTCATGGAGGTCTTGGACACCTCCATCGCCAATGTCGCGCTGCCCCATATGGCCGGATCGCTCGGCGCCAGTCCCGAAGAAGCAACCTGGGTGCTCACCAGCTATCTCGTCTCGAGCGCGATCATTCTGCCCATCTCCGGATGGCTGATGGCGCGCATGGGGCGCAAGCGCTTTTACATGAGCTGCGTGGTCATGTTCACCGCATGTTCTCTGCTCTGCGGCATCGCGCCGACGCTGCCGTTACTCATCTTCGCCCGCATCCTCCAGGGACTCGGCGGCGGCGGCCTCGCCCCCAGCGAGCAGGCCATCCTCGCCGACTCATTCCCGGTCGCGAAGCGCGGCCAGGCCTTCGCGGTGTATGGAATGGCCGTCGTATGCGCGCCCGCCATCGGTCCCACCCTCGGCGGATGGATCACCGACAACTTCAACTGGCACTGGATCTTCTTCATCAACCTCCCGGTGGGACTGCTTTCGCTCTGGCTCAGCCAGCGCATGGTCGAAGATCCGCCCTATCTGCAGGCGAAGAAGAACGCGCCCGGCAAGATCGACACCATGGGCCTCGGCCTGGTCGCGGTGGGCGTCGGCTGTCTCGAATTCGTCCTCGACAAGGGCCAGGAGAAGGACTGGTTCGGCGATCCCAAGATCACCGCATTCGCCATCCTCGCCGCCTGCACGCTGGCCTTGTTCGTCTGGTGGGAGTGGCGCCATCCCGATCCCATCGTCGACCTGAAGCTGCTCAAGAACCGCAACTTCGGCACTGCCGTCTTCCTGCAGTTTGTGCTGGGCATGGTGCTCTTCGGTTCCACGGTGCTCATACCGCAGTTCCTGCAATTGCTAATGGGATACACCGCGGAGAGGGCCGGCATGGCGCTCTCGCCCGGCGCTGTTGTGCTGATGCTCATGATGCCCATCGCGGGACGCATCGTAAACAAAATGGATGCGCGCCTGCTCGTCTCGATCGCGTATTTCGTCACCGCGGCCGGCCTCTACAACCTCACGCGTCTCGATCTCGACGTCAGCTTCGGCACCATCGTGCTCTGGCGCGCCTTGCAGGTGGCAGGACTGGCCTTTGTATTCATTCCCATCAGCACGCTGAACTACGTCGGCGTTCCGCGCGATAAAAACAACCAGATCTCCAGCTTCTCCAACTTCGCCCGCAACCTCGGCGGCTCGGTCGGCACAGCCATGTTGACCACATTTCTGCAGCGGACGCAGCAGACCCACCAGCAGAGCCTGGCCGCGCATGTCGTTCCCGGCAGCCCCGCCTATTCATTCTTCATGGACGCAACCAAAGGCGCCCTGATGAAGCTCGGACACAGCGCCGACGCGGCCTCGCAGATGGCCACCGGACAGGCCTACCAGATCATGCTGCGCCAGGCTTCCATGCTCAGCTATCAGAACGCCTTCTGGTGCCTGAGCGTCATCATCGCCTGCCTCATTCCGCTGCCGTTCATCATGCGCAAGCCGCCCAGGATCACCGCCGCTCCCAAAGAAGCCATGGGCCACTGAGCCCCAATCAATTCAGCGACTTTTCATCGTTTGCGGCATCTAGAATGTGATACTTGTCTTGCTATCGCTGCCCATTTCGCGCAGCGTGACGGAGGGACTGAAATTGGGCAAAAGCATGGTCCCGAAGCGGCTGTTTTTTACTAAAGGTGTGGGAAAGCACAAGGAACGCCTGACCTCCTTCGAACTCGCGCTTCGCGACGCAGGGATCGCTGCACAGAACCTGGTGCGAGTCTCCTCGATCTTTCCGCCGCAGGCCAAGCTGATCCCGCGCAAGGAGGGGCTGAAGTACCTGTCGCCCGGTGAGGTGGTGTTCGCAGTTGTGGCCGAAAATGCCACCCACGAACCTCATCGCCTGATGGCATCGAGTATCGGCGTGGCAATTCCGGCAGATCGGAACGCCTACGGCTACCTGAGCGAGCACCATAGCTTTGGAGAGACCGAAGAACAGGCGGGCGAGTACGCCGAAGAGCTAGCCGCGGAGATGCTTGCGACCACGCTCGATGTGGACTTCGATCCCGACAAGAGTTGGGACGAGAAGAAAGAGATTTACCGCATTTCGAACAAGATCGTGCGCACTACGAATGTGACTCAGTCGGCGATCGGGGACAAACGCGGGTTGTGGACGACAACCATAGCGGCGGCGATATTGATCTTCGATTGAGCCGCCGGCGAAGTCAGAAAAATGGGCGCGGACTGAGAGCTTCGCGCCTTTTATATGTCTTAGTGATTCATTGCAAAGATTATGAGAATGGATATGCCGACAAATTTGAATTACCGAGTGGGCCTCGTGCAGATGAGCTGCGGGCCCGATCCCGACGCGAACCTCGACAAGGCCGCCGACCGCGTCCGCGAAGCCGCGCGTGAAGGCGCGGAAGTCATCTGCCTGCCCGAGCTTTTCCGCGCACAGTATTTCTGCCAGCGCGAAGACATCGCCCTCTTCGACCTCGCCGAGCCCATCCCCGGCCCCAGCACTGAGCGTCTGGGAGCAGTCGCCCGCGAAGAGAAAGTCGTAGTAATCGCTTCCCTCTTCGAGCGCCGCGCCGCCGGACTCTATCACAACACCGCCGCCGTCCTGCACAAGGATGGAGCCCTCGCCGGGCTCTACCGCAAGATGCACATTCCCGACGATCCCCTCTACTACGAGAAGTTCTATTTCACACCCGGCGACCTCGGCTTTAAGGCATTCGACACCGCCGTCGGCAAAATCGGCACGCTGGTCTGCTGGGATCAATGGTACCCGGAGGGCGCGCGCCTGACCGCGTTGCAGGGTGCCAATCTGCTCTTCTATCCGACCGCGATCGGATGGCATCCGGCTGAAAAAGAAGAGGTCGGCGAGGCCCAATACAGCGCGTGGCAGACCATCCAGCGCGCGCATGCCATTGCCAACGGCGTGTACGTCGCTGCCGTCAATCGCGTGGGCATGGAGCACGGAGACATCCGCGGCAACCGCGTCGATGGTCCGGGTCTCGAGTTCTGGGGCGGATCATTCCTGGCCGATCCGTTCGGCCGCGTGATCGCTAGGGCTTCGCACGACAAGGAAGAAATTCTGATCGGAGCGATCGACCTGCGCGTACTCGAAGACACGCGCCGCAACTGGCCATTCCTGCGCGACCGCCGAATCGACGCCTACCAGCCCATCGTTCACCGCTTCCTTGACGAGCCCTGGAGCAAAGGCAGGGACGAAGGCAAATGACCGCGCCACGCCATCCCGAGGGCACGCCAAAAGACCTCGGCTTTCGCATGCCCGCCGAATGGGCGGAGCACGCCGCAACCTGGATCGCGTGGCCGCACAACTCCGAGGACTGGCCGGGCAAATTCCAAACCATCCCTTGGGTCTACGCCGATATCGTCCGCCATCTCTCGGCCGTCGAGGAGGTTCACATCCTCGTCAATGACGCGGCCGCCGAGAAACGCGCGCGCAACACGCTTGCCCGCACTCGAGCCAATCTCCATCGCGTGCATTTTCATCACTGGCCCACCAATCGGGTGTGGACGCGGGATTCGGGGCCGATCTTCGTCAAGAACACCCAGGGCCAGACGGCTGTCACCAACTGGAAATTCAACGCGTGGGCCAAGTACGACAACTGGCAGCTCGACGACCAGGTCCCAACCCACGTCGCCGGCCTGCTGCAATTGCCAGAATGGGCACCGACAGTCCACCAGCATCCTGTGGTCCTCGAAGGCGGCTCCATCGACACCAATGGCGCCGGTGTTTTGCTCACGACTGAAGAGTGCCTGCTGAGCGACGTGCAGCAGCGCAATCCCGGACTGAGCCGCGCCGATCTCGAATCCGTCTTCCGCGACTTCCTCGGCATCGAGCAGGTCATCTGGCTCAACCGCGGCATCGCCGGCGACGACACGCACGGCCACGTCGACGACATCACCCGCTTTGTCGCGCAGAACCGGATCATTACCGTGACGGAAACGAGTCGCGACGACGAGAACCACGACCCCCTCGCCGAAAACCTCGACCGCCTCCGCTCCGCCAGAAACACCGACGGCATGCCCTTCGAGATCATCGAGCTGCCCATGCCGGCGCCGGTCTTTTTCCACGGACGCCGCCTGCCCGCCAGCTACGCTAACTTTTACATTGCCAACGGCCTCGTGCTTGTGCCAACCTTCAACGATCCGAACGACCGCAAGGCCCTGAACTTGCTGGCAGAAATCTTCCCCGACCGCAAAGTTACGGGGATACATTGTGGTGACTTTATCTGGGGGCTGGGCGCGCTGCACTGCATGACGCAACAGCAACCGGTGTAGCGTGGAGCCCTTTCAATGCCGACGAATGATCTGGAGTGGCTGGATAACTGGTACCAGCAGCAGTGCAATGGAGTGTGGGAGCATCGCCAGGGCATGCGCCTTGAGCCTCTTGAAAGTCCCAAGGCGCTCGACAATCCGACTTCCGTCGAAAAACCCGGCTGGCTGTTGACCATCAACCTCGCCGGAACCTCGGCCGTTAACGCCCGCCCTCAGCAGTTACGCCTCGACACACGGGGCGGAGGCTGGCTGGCCTGCTCCATCGCCGGCGAATGCTTCGAAGGATCCGGCGATCCGCGTAAGCTGGAGCAGATCATCGGCGTCTTCCGGCGGTGGGTCGAGGCCGGATCCTAAGCCCGCACAAGACATGAACGCAGACACAGCGCATATGCGCGAGGCCCTTGCCGAAGCGCAGGCCGCCGCCGATGCCGGCGAAGTTCCCATCGGCGCCATCGCCGTCCTCAACGGCGAAATCGTCGGGCGCGGGCAGAATCGTGTTCTACGCGACATCGACCCGACCGCTCACGCCGAGATCGTCGCCATGCGCGCCGCCGCGCGCGCGCTTGGAAATTACCGCCTCCTCGAATGCGAGCTCTTCGTTACGCTGGAGCCATGCGCCATGTGCTCAGGAGCAATGATTCACGCGCGGCTCAAGCGCCTTGTCTACGGAGCCGGCGACCCCAAGGCCGGCGCGGCAGGCTCGGTGCTCCAGGTTCTCAACCATCCACGCTTGAATCACCAGATCGCCGTAACCGCAGGCGTACTCGACGAGGAATGCGGTTCCCTGCTCCGTGAATTCTTCCGGCAACGCCGGCTCGATAACCAGACTTGATAACCAGATCTAGTGCCGGGTGAGCATCGTAATCAGCTCGGCAAACTGCCCGTAGTTGCGCACCAGCGCATCGCGTTGGCCCGTCTCGTAGTCGGCGTAGTCGAAACCCGGGCTGACAGTGCACCCAAGCAGCGCAACCTGCCCTCCTGGAACGAGCCGGGATCCCTGCCACACATTTTTCTCAACAATGAGCTGCGGATGCTGACCTTTCGCGAGATCATTCCCCATAACAACCGTCCGTCCCGACCCGTCCGGCAGTAATTGCAGCATCTGCACCGGGTCCCCGTAATAGAAGTGAAAAATCTCATCCGACGCGAGCCGGTGCATCTCTGAAAATGTCTCCGGCTCGAGCAAGTAGTAAATGCAGGTCCCCGCCGCGCGCTCGCCCGAATATCGTGCGGGTAGGGCCGCGTGCGGAATCGTCTCCTCCGATCGCCAGCTCTGAACAAACCAGCCGCCTTCGCACGGATGAGGCGCAAGGTTGAGCAGTTTCTTGATCTCGTCTGCAGTCGTGGAGGCAGGAGTCATGACCGCATCATAGCCGAGCCCCACTCACCGCCACGGGAACTCGCCATCTCTGACGGTGTCTAATCAGGCAGGCGTCTCGCTCTCTCAACTTTTCGCTTGGGAGAGGGCTCGTGTTCGAAGACAGTCTGGTTGAATCCACGGGACGCATCCGCACGCGCAGCAAATGGCTCGCGATCGGCTCGTTTCTTCTGCAGGCAGCGCTGCTCACGGCGCTTATCCTGATTCCCTTCTTTTATCCCGGAGCATTGCCAAAGCAGGCGTTGACCATGATGCTGGTTGCGCCTCCGCCGCCTCCCACGCGACCCAACCTCCCCACTCAATGCCGCCACCTCCCGCGCCGCCAGTCCGGCACCGTTGGACGTTCTCACCGCCCCTCGTGTGATACCCCGGCATGTGGCAATGGTCGACGACCGGCCGCCAGGCCCCATTGACATCAGCCGCGGAGACACCGGGCCGGGCCGAGGAGTAATGGATGCGCTGCGAGGACTGGGCACCCCACCTCCGCCTCTCCTCATCAAACCCGAGCCAAAGCCCCGTCCCGGACCGGTGCGCATCTCCGCCGGGGTCGCAGCCGGGCACTTGATCGCGCCCATCCGCCCCGTCTATCCCGCCATGGCCCGCGAGGCTCGCATTCAGGGAACCGTCGTGGTGGAGGCGATGATCTCAACGCAGGGACTGGTTGAACATGCCCACCTGGTAAGCGGCCCGCCCATGCTGGCAGCGGCGGCATTGAGCGCCATTGCGAAGGCGCGCTACGAGCCCTTCAGACTGAACGGAGACCCCGTCGAGCTGGAAACGACCATCAACGTGATCTTCAAGCTCGAATAAGCAGGTCTCCCACCGAATAAGCACCAGACCGACGCTTTCGGGGCAACCGTCCGGGCGGTCTTGGCATTTATGATCTTTTGGGATGGAAATCACCGTCTACTCCGCGTCGTGGTGCCGCGACTGCCGCGAGGCAAAGCGCTTCCTGGAGAAGCACGGCCTCCCCTACACCGAGGTCGACATCGAGTCGACACCGGGCGCGGCAGCCGAAGTGCTCCGGCACGTGGGGAAGCGCGCGATTCCCCAGTTCGTCATCGACGGTGAATGGGTGCAGCCCTACCGCCCCGGCCGCGGCTTTCTCTATGAAGAAATGGCCGAACGCCTAGGCCTGGTCCCCCGCATCTAGCTCCGCAGCCCGTAACAACCTCCCCATCAGGAAGTCTGTTCAATCGAGGTCTCCGCCTGCCGGTTCGCCGGACCCGAGAAGGGCAGCCTGCGCACACGTTCGCGTACGCTTTCCCTCTGCCATGAACGATTGCGCGCGTGCAGCATGTCCTGCAATGTGATTCTTCCCAGCGTCTTCGCAGTCCCAGGCTGTCTCACATAGGCTTCAAAGACACGCGCCGCGGCCATGCGCTCGACCACCGAGCGCAGCGTCTCGTCGGGCTGCGCCACCTGTGCATCCGCTAACACTTCTGCATCAGGCACCTCCGCAAGCTCGCCCGCGCTCATCGACATCACCTGCGACACCGTCATCGCTTCCAGCGGATCGACCGAATATTCGCGGCTCAGATGATGCCCTCTGCGGCTAAGTCTCTCCGTCAGGATCGACCTCCGCTGCAGGAGCACAGTAAGGCCGTGTGCAGCGAAGCAAGCCGCAAGCAAGGGCAGAATCAGGCTGTAGTTATGGGTCAGTTCCATGGCCAGCACCGTTGCGGTCAGCGGACAGCCGATCGCGCCCGAGAGCACACCCGCCATGCCCACCAGCGCCCACCCGCCGGTCCCCAGCGCCGGCAGCCCCGGCGTAAGCAGCGCACCCAGCGCGCCTCCGATCATCAGCAGCGGCGCAAGAATGCCTCCCGATGTCCCCGACCCCAGAGAGAAGGACCAGATAATGCTCTTCACGATCAACACGCCGAGGATCAGATGCCACGTAGTATCTCCGCCGATCAGCGAAGCAATCACGTCGTACCCCGTACCCAGGGCGCGCGGAAAGATAAGTCCACCGACGCCAATCACCAGGCCGCCGATCGCCGGCCACCACATCCAGTGAACCGGCAGATGATTCTCGAAGAGATCTTCGCTCGCGTACACCGCGCGGCTGAGCAGCAGGGCCAGCCCACCTGCGATCACGCCTACAGCCAGCGCCGCCAGGACTGCGCGCGGGCTGACACTGCCGCCAATGGCCGGCATGGGAAACAGCGGACCGGCTCCGAGGAAGAACCGCCGCAATGCTCCTGAAGTCGTGGCAGCCACCGCCACCGGAACCAGCGACCGCGGTCGCCATTCGAAGAGCAGCAGCTCGACAGCCAACAGAATCGCAGCCAGCGGCGTAGAGAAGACCCCCGCCATCCCCGCTGCGGCCCCTGCCACCAGCAGCGTCGAGCGCTCGGCGTCGCTCAGGTGGAACATCTGCGCGAACAACGACCCGACCGAGCCCGCCGTCATAATGATCGGACCTTCGGCTCCGAACGGCCCTCCCGACCCGATGGCAATCGCCGCCGAAAGAGGCTTGAAGAAGGCCACGCGTGCGTCAACCTTCGCGCCGTGAATCAGGATCGCTTCGATGGCCTCCGGCATTCCGTGACCCCGAATCTTGTCTGACCCATACCGTGCCATCAGCCCGATCAGAACTCCGCCGACAATCGGCACGAAAACTGCAAGCCAGTGAAGATGATTGTCTGCCGGCGACACGAACTGCCACCCGAAGCGATGGAAGTAGAACAGGTTGGTCGCCGCGTAAATCAGGTGCAGCAGGAAATAAGCCAGCACAGCGCCAGCCAATCCCAATAGCAGCGCAAGAGCGCTCAGAATGAGCATGCGCGAATCGGCGTTGAAGTCGCGCAGCTGCGAACGGACGGCAGAGCTCGATTCGGCTGCCACCTTCACGATGCCTTCCTTCCGCTGCCACGCGACGACTCAGCCTTCATCAGCAGCACGCGCCGCAGCGCCCGAATCAGCTCAGGCCCCGCCTGCTCCAGCTCTTCGAGATGATAGGCCGCCAGCGACGCCATCACTCCCTCACCCTCCACCGTCAGGCGCAGAAGAATGCGGCGGTGATCCGTCGGGTCCGGTGTCCGCCGCAGAAATCCCTGCTCAATCGTGCGGTCCACCAGCTCGACAGCGCTGTTGTGCTTGAGAAGCATGCGCGCAGCCACCTGCGCAATCGTGGGTTCAAGCTCATCCGGCATGCCGCTGACGCACTGCAGCAGCTGATACTGCTGCGGACGAAGGCCTGCCTCCTCGGCGGCCACATTGCTGAAGTGTAGAAAACGACGAAGCTGAAAACGAAACTCGGCCAGACGCTGGAAGTCGGCGCGGCTAAAGTCGCCGGCGCCCTTCCGCGCGGATGGCGACGACGACCGTTCGGTAACGGAATCCATATTTCCATCGTAACACGATATATCGCATTACGATAGACCCTACAGTCACTGGGGTCGGTGCTTTACTCCCCCGCCGTCGCGCCAGCCGGTAAATCCGCTCCCGGATCGGCCAAAATAGCCCGTGCGTCGGCCTCATCTTCCGAAGCAACCTGCAATTGCAGCGGGCCCAGGCCGGGCTCAAGGATGCGGGCGTTTTCGCCGGAAAGAAATGTTTCAATGCCCGCAGACTGCAGGCGAAGCCGGGCCATCTCGGCCTCGAGCGGCTCGGTAAAACTTGCGATCGTAATGACGTCTGACATGAGGTCCTTTCTCTGTAACAACAATTCTAAGATGCGCAAACGATAGAATGGTAAGTCCGGCACAAGAGGGAGATTTCTTCATTGATTGCACGCTACACCCGTCCCAAGATGGGCCAGATCTGGAGCGACGAAAACAAATACCGCATGTGGCTCGAGGTCGAGACCGCCGCAAGCGAAACGCTGGCAGAAGACGGAATCGTTCCGAAGGAAGCCGCGAAGGCCATCCGTGACCGCGGAGCCATCGACGTCGCCCGCATCAACGAGATCGAGGCCGAAGTTCGCCACGATGTCATTGCCTTCACCACGGCGGTAGCGGAAAAAGTGGGGCCCGAGTCGCGCTGGCTGCATTACGGACTCACCTCTACCGACGTGGTCGACACCGCTCAGGCTCTGCAGCTCAAGGCAGCATCTGCCATCCTGCGCGAAGACCTGCTGCGCCTCACCGAGGTGCTCCGCAAGCGGGCCCTCGAGTTCAAGCACACCCCCATCATCGGCCGCACGCACGGGGTCCACGCCGAGCCCACCACCTTCGGACTCAAGCTGCTCAACTGGTATGCCGAGATGCAACGCAACCTCGCTCGTCTCGACGCAGCCGCGGAGCAGATTCGCATAGGCAAGCTCTCCGGAGCCGTCGGCACCTTCGGGCATCTCAAGCCTGAACATGAAGAGCGCATCTGCGCAAAGCTCGGACTCAAGCCTGCTCCCGTCGCAACGCAGGTCGTTCAGCGCGACCGGCACGCGCATTACATCTCCACGCTGGCCATCATCACCGCTACGCTCGACAAGATCGCGACCGAGATCCGCCACCTGCAGCGTACTGAAGTCCGCGAAGCCGAGGAGTATTTCTCCGAGAAGCAGAAGGGCTCGTCGGCCATGCCCCACAAGCGCAATCCCATCACATGCGAGCAGATCAGCGGCCTCGCGCGCGTCGTGCGCTCCAATGCCCAGACCGCCTACGAAAACGTCGCCCTCTGGCACGAGCGCGACATTTCGCATTCTTCCGCCGAGCGCGTCATCTTCCCTGATTCGACCATCCTCACCGACTACTTGCTCGCCAAAACCGCAACCCTCATCGAGACAATGTTCGTCTACCCGGCGCGCATGCTCAAAAATCTCGAGAGCACCGGCGGCCTCATCTTCAGCGGCCAGTTGCTGCTCGACCTCGCCGAAGCGGGAATGCTCCGCGAAGACGCCTATCGTCTCGTCCAGAAACATGCCATGAACGCCTGGCAGAATGACCTCGTCTTCCGCGATCTCGTCTCCCACGACCCCGAAATCACCAGCAGACTCACCCCGGAGAAACTGGCACGCAGCTTCGACCTCAACCGCCAGCTCGGTAACGTCGACGCCATATTCAACCGCGTTGTGAACGAGGCGTAGCCAATGATACGGACAAAACTCCTTATCGTCGTGGCCATCGCCTGCTCTGCCATCTCTGCCCGCGGCCAGCGCGACGTGCCAGTACCTGCGCGCTGCACGTCGCAGGTCAATCAGAAGCTCTATGACCTGCTGAGCTCAGGCCAGCGCAGCACCGTCGACAACGTGATGGTTTGCGGCATCACCCTAAGCTCTTCGCGCACCCAGCGCGGAGGCCCGCACGGCAGTCATCAGATCCTGCCGCTGCGCGTCACCATGCCCAATGGCGACGTGCGGCCCGTAGAAGTCGTCACCAACGACGACCTCGACGGAGTCGTCACCGCACCGGTCAATGCCTCGGTATTTGCCTATGGCCAGGCATTCTTTCCTTCGGGCGGAAAATTCGCCGCCGGCGTCCACGATGTTCACTGCTCCACGCATCGCGGAGCCGACAACGGCTGGGTAGTCGTCAACGGCGTCAAGCGTCCGGCCAGTTGCAACCGCTACTAGCCTCCCTCTTTTTCGCCGGCCTTGATTTGCAACTCACACTGCGCAGAATTCGTCGTGCGAGACAACTCCTGAGACAGATTTCTGACAAGCAAATGACGCCTGGCTGGCATCCCGCCGTCGCTCCTCAGGTCTAATCATCAATAACCGTAAGTGAAGTAACCGTTCCCCAACTGCGTGCGCCGCAACCACGGCGCACGCCCCTTCTCTGAAAACGGCCCCTTGGGCAACAATTTCAACTCCCGATAAACAATCTCCTTTAAGAATCCATTGCCGCGACAGCGTCTACGGTGTTCCACTTTGGACGGGAAGGAGTTTCGGCGTGACCATCTTCACCCCGAGCAACATCGCGGCTCTCATTATTGCCTCCAGCTTCGCAGCTGGACTCAATGTCTATGCGACCGTGCTGACCCTGGGTCTCCTCGCCCGTTTGCATGGAGTCGTCCTTCCGCCCGGGCTTGAAATTCTCGGTAATTGGTGGGTCATCGCCGTCAGCGGCATCATGTTCGCGCTCGAATTCGTCGCCGACAAAATCCCCGCCATTGACATGATCTGGAACGCCTTGCACACCTTCATCCGGTTGCCGGTTGCCGCCCTGCTCGCCTACCAGGCCAGCGCGCAGCTTTCACCCCAGATGCAGCTTCTTGCCGCTGTGGCCGGGGGTGCCATCGCTCTGGTCTCACACGGATCGAAGACCGCCGTCCGCGCCGCGGTCACAGCCAGCCCGGAACCTTTTTCGAACATCGCTCTCAGCACCAGCGAAGATGTGCTCGCCGTCGGCATCACCTGGCTGACCACCAGGCACCCGTGGATTGCGGCCACAATCGCTGCGACGCTCATCCTGTTGGCCATCCTGGCAGCGCGATGGATCGTACGCCTTCTTCGCAGGCTGTGGCAGAAACCGCCTGCCCCCTTAACCGCCGCATCCAGCTAATAAACAAAAGTGAGAAGATCATCCTTGCACAGCGGTTACAAATGCCTGACCAGACCATGCACTTCACCGTCGCCCAGCACCTCACTGTAGCTATGACCGGAGCCAGCGGCGCCATCTTCGGCCAGGAGCTGCTCCGCGCACTCGAGGCCGATGCGCGCGTTGAGCAGGTGCACTTCATCCCTTCTGAAAATTCTTTGCGCGTAATGGCCGAGGAGCTCGAACTCAGCGGACGCAATCGTCTCCTCGAGAAGCTTCTCGGAAGCGAATCAACGAAGATCCGCCAGCTTTCCGAAAGCGATATCGGCGCTCCCATCGCCAGCGGCAGCTATCCGTCGAACGGCATGATCGTGTTGCCCTGCAGCGCTGGCACGCTGGCGGGCATCGCCAACGGCCTCGCTGAGAACCTGATCGAGCGTGCCGCAGACGTGTGCCTCAAGGAGCGCCGGCCGCTAGTGCTCTGCGTGCGCGAGACGCCCTTCAACAAGATTCACCTGCGCAACATGACACTCGCCGCCGACGCCGGCGCGACCATCTTTCCGGTCATCCCCGCTTTCTACAACAAGCCGGTGGACTCAACAGAAATGGCGCGGCAATTCGTCTATCGCATGCTCGCCCACATCGGCCTGCCGCAGAACAACGCTTATGTGTGGAAGGGCGGAGAATAATCCCGCCCTACTTCCCCGCCGGAATTTCCTTGATCTGCGCCGCCATAGGCGGATCAGCCTTCAGAAACGCCAGCGTATTCGGCCCGATGCGGTCGCTGCATTCGCGCGCCGCGAGATGTCCGCACCCGTCGTAGATCTCCAGCACCGATTGCGGTATCTGCGCGTGGAAGGCATAAGCCAGCGACACTGGAGTCAGCTGATCCTGCTTGCCCCACGCGATCAGCACCGGCATCTTCAGCGCGCCGAGCTTGCCGTCAACTAGATCCGCACCCGTCAGCATCGACTCCATGCTCCGCTGAATAACCCACCCATTGCGCTGTACCAGCCGCAGGATGTCCCACTGCATCAGCACGGGTATCTGCGGACCTCGCCCCGGAGACAGCAGATCGTTCAGCGCCGTCAACGCTGCCGGATTGTCCGGCCAGAACAGCGATGCCTTGAACGGCAGATCGAATCTCAGCCCCGCGCTGTCGTAGATCGCCAGCCGCCTGACCCGCTCCGGTTCATCGAGGGCCACGCGAATCGCCACCCATCCGCCCATCGACCATCCGCCCAGATCGGTCTGTCCAAGATTCTGTGCTGCGATGAACTTCTCCACGATGCCCGCTTCCTGCGGGACGGAATACGCAGCATCGCTGGGTCGCGCCGAGCGTCCGTACCCCAGCATGTCGATCGCATAGACGTGCCTGCCGCCCTGCACCAGTTGCGGCATCAGCTTGGCCCAGTCTTCGGCTCTGCTTCCCAGTCCATGAATCAGCACCATGGTCGGCCCCGAGCCGCCTTCGAAGTAATGAATCCGATATCCGTCGATATTCCTGTAGTGGCTGCTGATTCCGTCGAAGCTCAGCTTCACCTGCAGCACCGTGAACAGCAATTCCAGCGGGCGCAGGCAGGCAAAAAGCCCTAGTCCGACGACGAAGCAGATCACCACCAGCAGGGCTCTCGCCCGCACGGCGCTCCTCTCGCCCGGAGGCGTGCGGTAGGGCCGGGGCGGCGGCATGGTTACAACCTTGGGAGAATCGCTCACGGTACTCCGCTTAGATGATCCGCTGACTTGACTCTGCCGTTCTCGTGATTCCGCCGCTCGATGCGTGGCCACCGATGCGAACCCGCAAATCACTCGGGATGAGAAATATATTGTATCCCGCCCGTCTCTACGCCGACGGCAACCCGGCTACCTGAAAAGCCTTGCGGATCACCTGCTCGGTGAACGACGCGATCGGCCCCAGCTCTTCCAGCGTTGCCCAGCGCGCATCGGCAGCATCGGTCGCGCATGCCAGTGTG
Organism: uncultured Acidobacteriaceae bacterium; assembly: GCA_963781245.1. GTDB lineage: Bacteria > Acidobacteriota > Terriglobia > Terriglobales > Acidobacteriaceae > Silvibacterium. The sequence goes on along the minus strand of CAWAFB010000020.1, from coordinate 11,372 downwards.
CCGCCGGTTGCGCGGCAAAGGTAATCCACCAGCACGTAGTGGTACTGGACGCGGCCCTCCACATCGCGCGAAATGCGGTCGAACACCTCAACAATGGAGATAGGCTCAACGATCAGCCCCGTCTCTTCGAGCACTTCGCGGCAAACGCCCTCTTCCAGTGTTTCGCCCAGCTCGAGCGCGCCGCCCGGCAGCCACCACTCCCCTTTGAGCGGAGCCTGCCCGCGCTTGATCAGCAGCACGCGTTCCCCCTCGATGATCACCGCTCCAACGCCGATGATCGGCCGTTCCGGATATTCGCGCGACATGAAAGCCCAGAAATTACAGCAGATATTAAAGCTTGATCGGCTTGCCGTACTCGCCTTCGAACACCGTGGTCGCCATGCTGAATCGGCCGCCATTGAACTTGTCTTCCCCGCTGAGATGCCCGACAGCTAGCAGTGCCACGACGTGATAGCTCAGCGGCAGTTTGAGCACTTCCCGCACCTTCTCCTGCTCAAAGCCCTCCATCGGAGCCGTATCGTATCCCAGCACTTCCGCCATCAACAGCATGGTGGTGAAGGCAATCATGACGTGCTTGTTCAGCCACGCCGTCAGATTGGGATGATTCGAGAGGTAGTTGGGAATATTCTGGCGCGCCTGTTCCGCATAGTTTTCCGGCATGCCGCCCTCGCACCCCTTGCGCAGCATCTCTTCGAGATCGCCCGTGCGCCAGCCATCCGCATCGCCGCAGGCCACGATCACAACCGAAGCCTCTTCTACCTTGGCCTGATTGAAGCTGGCCCAGCGCAGCTTGCGCCGTTGCTCCGGCGTGCGCACCACGATAAAGCGCCACGGCTGCATGTTGTATCCGCTGGGAGCCCTCAGGCCGGCTTCGATAATTTTCTTCAGGTCTTCGTTGGGGATGGGCGATCCGTCGAAGCTGGGCGTGGCGCGGCGTTGGGCAATTGCCTGGCTCAGCGTTTTTTCCATCAGGTTGGGCATACGAACCGCATTTTCCCTTTCGAAGTTTGACCGGCCCTCCGGCCGGTGCTTGTCTATCTCGCTTGTCTCATTGCTCTAGAAGCATGGGGGCCGCTGGGAGTCTTACTGAATCTGGTTCATCGGGAGTTCGATCGCATACGGGTTCTGGTTCTCGGCATGAGCGTAAACCCACAGTCCGTGAAAGCCCTGCCGCAGCTCGGGATATTGGGCGAGCATCGCCTTCATCAACTCCACAATTTCTGTGTGCGTTGCGACCGGATTTGAGACGTCCTTCGTCTGATAGTTAATCACGAGATCCAGACCGCCCGAAAAGGTGTCCGTCCGCATGCTGGTGATGTTAAAGCTCTGCCCTCCGGCCTTGAGAACCAGCGGGTTCGCGCCCGGCGCCTCCGGAGGCCGCACCAGCTGGGTCTCCTTCTGCAGTTTCTCCAGATTCGGGCTGGACATAAAATCCACCGGATTCAGAAGAAACGCTGCCGTCTGATAGTAGAAGTACGCATTCCAGTCCTGCTTTCTCTGCGCGTAATTGCGTGCCGCGGTCCAGTACCACACGCCGTCATGCCCCGCCGCGGTCATCGGCCGCGTGAAAAACCCTGCCAGCTTCCAGCCGGCCGGGCCCGGGCCGCCATCGTTCTGCAGCAGCAACGAAATCTGTTGAGGGTGCTCGACTCCCGTCGCACGCATGATCACCAGCGCATAGTTGGCTGGAGGCAGCTGGGGAATCGTAATCGTCACGATCAGCGCCGAGCCGGGCACCGTGCAAAAGAACTGCGTCTCGTCCTGGGTGCCCTTCAGGTCAGAGGCCTTGAGCGAGTAAATGCCGTTGATGGTCAGCGCCGCCGTCTGAATCTGGGTGGAGACTGCCTGAATGCTAGCCGCGACCGGATCGAACTGCGCCGCCACCGCGGCAATCGTCGACTGGCGTACGCCGTTCACGTTCGCCGCCTGAATCTCGCCTCCCAGCGCTCGCGCCGCCTGTATGATCGGGTCGCGTTCCGCCGCCGTCATCTGGCTTTCCGTGCTGCAGCTGACGGCCCGCGCCAGCGGAGCACCCGCGACGAGGGCCAGCAGGGCAAAGAAAATCGGCTGACGCAACCAGCGCAGCGGCGGAAAGTCCTGAAAGATCAAAACGAATCGCATAGGGCGAAAATGAGCCGCAAAAAGTCGCGAGCAAACCGAAACCACTGCTAGTCTAGTACAGAGAGAGGTTTCAAGCGGAAAGCCCGCAAGCCACGATCCCATGACCCCAATGAATCATCGCGGAATGAGGGCTGTTTTCTGGTCCGGCTGCACCCTGTTGGCGCTCTCCACCCCGGCTCTCGCCCAGGAGGTCTTTCCGCCGGACACCAACACGCCTCCGCGGCATCATCGTCTGCAGGGCTCTGAAACCCGCGCCGACCAGCCATCGCCTTCCGCACCAGCAGCATCAGCCCCTACGCCCGCGCCGGAAACGCTCTCGGTGAACGTCGCTTCCGCAGCTGCTCCGCCTTCTTTGCTCGACAAGCCGGCAGGGCCGCCCAGGATCGACCTTGCCCCCGGTCGTCTCACCATTCACGCCGACAACTCCAGCCTCGCCGACATCCTCCACCGCCTCACCAGCGACAGCGGCATGACCGTCGACGGTCTGGGCGGAGATCAGCGCATCTTCGGCAGCTATGGCCCGGGCGATCCGCAGGAAGTGCTTTCGACCCTGCTCGACGGCTCCGGATACAACGTGGTGATGGTCGGCCGCACCGAAACCGGAACTCCCAGGCAGATATCCTTGACCCCGCGTAGTGCCGGACTACCCAGCAGTGGCCCCAGCCGCCCGCAGCAGATCGCCCAGGACGAAGACAATGACGACGAGGCTCAGCAGCCGATCGAGCCACCCGGCGCCCCGCAACCGCCGCAGGAACAACCGCAGCAGCCGAACAACGGCGTGCGCACTCCGCAGCAAATGCTCCAGGAGATGCAGCAGATGCGCCAGCAACAGCAGTTGCAGCAGCAACAGCAGTTGCAATCAGCTCCTCCTCAGCAACAGTAAAGCGCTCCGGGCAGACACACAACCCGCCGGCCGCAGCAGTCTGCGGGCGCTTGTTGTAATCCGAGGCGAGTTCAAGAGCGGGTCTAAGACTCTTGGTAGATGGATCGGCAGGCTCGCGCCCCACACTCTTTCCGTATTCAGTTCTGAAGAAAGAGTGTGGGCGCGCAGCCGCTATCTGTTATTTGCAGCAACCACCGCTGTCGCAGCAGGCAGGATTCCCACAGCAGGCGACGACTGTCGCAGCCTGGGCTGCCAGCGAAACAAAGAGGACTGCCGCAAATGCGAATACGAATGCTTTGGCTTTCATAAAGATCAGCTCCTTTGAAATGCAGCGTGAAACACACATGCGCGCGATCACGTTTCGACGCACGCCTGGCGAACGTGGATAGGGAGATGATCTAAACGCGGAGATCGTCTTTGAGATCAAAGACCGTGGGCTGGTAATAGAGCCCGCGAGTGAGTTCACGGCGGAAAGCGGTGACCCTGGGGTTCGCCCGATGATTGGCCGCATTCTGAGCGCGCGGAAGAGACTTGGACCCCTCCTGCTCACGCTCCTGTTCGACACTCTTTTTGGCCGCAACTGTATCAGAGATGTGGCAGGCAGGGCACGATTCGTTGGTATTGTTGACGGGCTGCGGGCAGCACGGTGAGTGTGCTGGCTGGCAGAGCGGAAACTCCGCGGCCACATGCTCTGCCCAGGACGCCGTAGTGATCCACAGGCAGGCCAGGAGCAATGCCAACAATGCGCGGACGCGGCGGCCAGCTTTCACAACTGAGACTGTATCGCTTTCGCAATTGAACGACAAGGCGGGTCATCAATCCGCTTTCACGGCCTGGGTGATGTCTGGTCGGGCTGTTCTACCACCGTTGACAACCTGATGACATACATTCGGTATCATGGCCGTCAGGATCTGGAGGATGCCGTGAGAAAGTTTGCCTCAGCAACTTATTTGAAAGCAGTTTTCATCCTTGCGCTCTGTGTAGCCGGAGGTAGCATGTCCGCCGCTGTCAAAAGCATTTACGACTTCACACTGAAATCAATCGACGGGCAGCCTGTGAGCCTCAAGGAGTATCACGGCAAGGTCGTCATGCTCGTAAACGTTGCCAGCAAGTGCGGATTCACCCCGCAATACGCCGGCCTCGAAAAACTCTACGAGACATACAAAGACAAGGGCCTGGTCATCGTCGGCATCCCGGCCAACAACTTCGCCAGCCAGGAACCCGGCACCAACGAAGAGATCAAGAAGTTCTGCACCAACAAATACAACGTCAGCTTTCCGATGATGTCCAAGCTATCGGTCAAGGGTGACGACATCACCCCGCTCTATGTGTATCTCACCGACAAGTCGACCGATCCCAGGCTCGGCGGAGAAATCAAGTGGAACTTTACCAAGTTCCTCTTCGACCGCAACGGCAACCCGGTCGCCCGCTTCGAGCCGAACGTGACTCCCGAATCTCCTGAGGTCGTCGCAGCAGTCGAAGGTGCACTCAAGCAATAAGCTCGGTGTTTTTCAAGGCGAGGCGGACTCGCAACTGCGCATCCGCCTTTTTCTTGCCCCCTAGCCGGCTTTCGGGAAGTCGACTTCGGACTTATCCACAGTCGACGAGTGACTCGGGATGATGCGCTCATTTGACGCGCTCCTCAATCTCTTCCGAAAGGGTCAGCTGAAGCATTACGCACGACGCCGTCGATGGCTTGCGGTCCGAAATGCGTAGTCGCAGGCCCACCGAACACCAGGGTAATGTTCGAGTACGAGACGTCGGCCCCTCCGGTGACGCAGACCTGCAGTGTCGACGACGGCGGATCCGTCTCAAAGGGGGCCGGCCCTCCATTGCCAGTTATCAGGCTGACCGTACCGCTGAACTGAAAGCCCATTGTTGTCGCAGGACTGAACGTGGGGCAGCCGTCCATGTTCCAGATGACAGCTGCGTTCGTCAGCTTGATGTGGTGCGTGTGAGCGCTCTGACCGCCCTTCGTCGCATCAAGAACACCCGCTGTGGTCCCGTAATCGGACAGGTCATATCGGCGGAAAAATCGGCGACACCCCACCATCGTTGAAGGTCCAATGACCATTGACCATGCATTTCCCATGGTCCACCTTTGACGTTCGCGGGTGAATAGTCGTTGATCAGGCCGGTGAAGCTGGTGACACCACTGAAGTTCGCGCCCCGCCGCTCTTGGGCCAGGGCGGCAGCGGTCGAAAGCAGCACAAGGACGGCAAACACTCGCACCGCCCAACTCAGGGATTTGCTGTTCATGGGAACTCTCCAGTTCTGAGATTGGCGCCTGGCTCGCCGCAACCTCATAAACTGCCGAGAGGTTGAGCATCGCAGCGCCTGCACTCGCGACACCATCTCCCACCCTGCACCGTCGGGGCAAGCAGCAACTCACCGAACAGCTCGTTTGCCGTCTAATGCCGTCTATTGCGGTGCTGATCGGGAGGGTTAGAATGGGCTGATTTCCCTTCGATAGCTGGACTGCTCCGGAGATTCTCTATGGGTGAGCCGTCATATGAAATCCCGCCTGTAGAGAAGACGCCCGAAAAGCGGCTCGATTCGTGGAAGGAAATCGCGGCATATCTGAACCGCGATGTCACCACGGTTCAGCGCTGGGAGAAGCGCGAGGACATGCCGGTTCACCGGCATGTGCACGACAAGCGCGGCTCCGTCTATGCCCTGAGCGAAGAACTCGACGACTGGATTCGGAGCCGAAGGCCGCGTCCCGAAGACACTGAAAATCAGCTCGAGTCAGAACGGGAGCCCGAGGCGGGAGTGCTCCCGGCAGCCCCGAGCGGTGCCCCCGCAATCACCCCGCGAAGGAGCCGGCTGTGGTTTGCCCTGGCCGCCGGCGTCTGCCTCTGCCTCGTGGCTGCTGCCTGGCTCGTGCTCCGGCATCGCGCCAAGGCAACCGGCGAGCCCGGGATCCGGTCGCTGGCCGTGCTGCCTCTGCGCAACTTATCGGGCGATCCGGCGCAGGATTACCTGGCCGACGGCATCACCGAGGCCCTCATCGGGCGCCTCTCGAACATCCACGACCTACGGGTGATCTCTCACACGTCTGTGATGCGCTTCAAGAATCCGCAGGTCTCCATACCGGAGATCGCCAGAACACTGGGCGTGGACGCTGTCGTTGAAGGCTCTGTCATCAAGGAGGGCGACCGTATTCGCGTTACCGCCCAGCTGATTCGCGGCGCAACCGACACGCATTTCTGGTCCGAAACCTATGACCGCGAAATGCGCGATGCGCTCAACCTCGAGATTGAGTTAGCGCAATCCATCGCTGAAAAAGTGGAAGTAACGGTCACCGGGGAGGAACACCAGCGGCTCCGAGCCGTGCGTCCGGTTGCGCCTGAAGTTTACGAGAGCTATCTGAAAGGCAGGTTTCTTTTAGAACAGGGAAACAGAGCCCAGCTTGAGCAAAGCATTCCTTACTTCGAGAACGCCCTCAACAGGGATGCGACCTTTGCACCAGCTTACCTGGGTCTGGCCGAGGCCTACACCTGGCTCGGAACGGTCGCTGCCGGAGTTCCTCCCGAAGCAACGCGGCCGAAAGTCGCGAGCTTCGCCCGCAAGGCGCTGGCGCTCGACCCGAATCTTGTCGAAGCTCATGTCATGCTGGCCAATGTCCTGCAGGAGGAATGGCACTGGACTGAAGCGGAAGCGGAATACAGGCGCGCCCTCGAATTGAACCCGAACAGCGCTACGGCCCACTCGTGGTTTGCTATGTGGCTGTCATGCCAGGGACGTACGGACGAAGCTGTGGCCGAGATCTATCGCGCCCGGGCGCTGGACCCGGTTGGGATCTCCGGCGGCAGCGTATCGTGGATTCTCTTCCAGTCACATCGATTCGATGACGCCATCCGCGAGGCAAGCAGCGCATTGGCCATACAACCGGACAATGTGGCCACTCTTACAGGCCTTGGATTTGCACTGATCGCCAAGAATAAGCCGGCAGATGCGATCCCCATATTGGAAAAAGCCGTCTCTCTTTCCTCAGGTAGTCCTGCCGCAACCGGAATACTGATCAGAGCCTACGCCCACGCCGGGAGGCGCACCGATGCGTTACGGCTCTTAGCGGAACTGAAACAACGGAGGAAGGCAGGCTATATTCCTGCTGCCGCGTTCGTGAACGCTTACCTGGGTCTCGGCGACAACGAACAGGCCTTCTACTGGCTCGAGCAGGCCTACAAAGAGCAATCCAATATCCTGCAGTTCCTCAAAACCCATCCCTATTTCGACCCGATCCGCGGCGATCCGCGATTCGCTGACCTGGTTCGTCGCGTCGGGCTTGCCTGATTTCTGCTGGAACGTCCTCTCCATTCACCGGCATTCTTGACATTTCTTTGCCATCAGAATTCTTCATGAAAGGCTACTTCGCCCGCCACCGCACTCTGATAAGCCGAGACGCGCCGCTCAAAAAAGTTGGTCAGCTCCTGGACATCCTGGAGATCCATGAAGGAGAAAGGATTCTTTGCATCGAAGGCAGGGGCAATACCAAGCCGCTGCAATCGCGAATCGGCAACGTATCCGAGATACTGGCGCATGTCGCGTACCGAAAGCCCGGCCACCCCGCCGGAAAGAAGATCCTCGGCGAACTGAGTTTCCGCATCCACTGCCTCATGGAGCATCTCGACGATTTGCCTCTCAAGCTCCGCGTCCCAAAGATCGGGCTCCTGGGCACGAACCACGTTGACGACTTCAAACGCGAATTCCAGATGACAGCTCTCGTCACGGAAGACCCAATTCGTGCCCACTGCCAGCCCATGAAGCAGACCTTTGGAGCGGAGAAAGTAGACATAGGCAAAGGCGGCGAAGAAGAAGAGTCCTTCGATGCAGGCAGCGAAGCAGATCAGGTTCAGCAGGAACTGGCGGCGATGCTCTCGGGTCTCCAGTTGGTCGAGAGCCTGAATGGAATCCATCCATTTCATGCAGAAATTCGCCTTTTTGGCGACCGAGGGAATGTTCTCAACGGCCGCGAAGGCTGCTGCGCGATCCGCATGATCGGGCACGTAGTTGTCGAGAAGCGTCAGGTAGAACTGCACATGCACGGCCTCCTCGAAGAGTTGCCGGGATAGATAAAGCCTCGCCTCGGGAGAGTTGATGTGCTTGTAGAGGTTCAGTACAAGGTTGTTGGAGACGATGCTGTCCCCAGTTGCGAAGAAGGCGACCAGCCGCTGGATGAGATGAATCTCCGCCGGCGAGAGCCGCTGCTTCAAATCGGAAAGATCGGTTTGAAAATCGACTTCTTCCACTGTCCAGGTGTTCTTGATACCGTCGCGAAACATATCGTAGAAGACCGGATAGCGCATGGGACGAAGCGTGAGGCAAAGACCCGGGTCGAGAATTTTCTCAGAAGCAATGACAGAAGATAGGGGCGTGTGCGAGACGGCGGTAGTGGCCATGAAGACTCCTGATGCGATTTTGCAAAAAGCCTTATTGCGGTGGCGCGAACAAAGGTCAGTTATTACTGGCAGGCCTCGCAGCTTCCGGGGTTTTCCAGAGAGCAGGTGACAGCCGCTGCCGCTGAGATTTCGCTGGCTGAATCAACTGTTGCCGATTCGCGCGTGTGGCCCTGATTTTGAACAGTGGTCTTCGCGATACGCGTCGCCGGACGAGAACGCAGGTAGTAAGTCGTCTTCAAACCCTGCTTCCACGCATACATGTACATCGATGAGAGCTTGCCGATGTTGGGAGACTCGGCAAAGAGATTGAGCGACTGCGATTGGTCGATGTAGGCATTGCGATCGCGGGCCATGTCGATCAGCGAGCGCATCGGCACCTCCCACACTGTGCGATAGAGCAGCTTCAGGTCCTCAGGCAAATCGGCAATTCCCTGCACAGATCCCTCCGCGAGCTTCAGCCGCATACGCATCTCTTCTGTCCACAGGCCTCGCGTCCGGAGATCGTCGATCAAGTACCGGTTGACCTGAAGGAATTCGCCCGAGAGTGTCTCTCGCTTGAAGAGATTGGATATCTGCGGCTCGATGCACTCATAGCAGCCGACGATCGAGGCAATCGTCGCAGTTGGAGCAATGGCAATGACCAGCGAGTTGCGCACTCCGCTCTGGACGATGCGCTCGCGCAACCTATCCCAGCGTTCCGTTTCTGAAGGCTTGACGCCCCAAAGATCAAATTGGAAGTTCCCCGAGGCCAGCCGGGTATCGGCAAAGGTTGGGTGCGCCCCCTCTTTCTCTGCCAACTCACAGGAGGCGAGCAGAGCGTTGTAATAAATCTCTTCCTGAATCCTGGTCGAAAGGACTTGCGCCCGCGGCGAGTCGAAGGGCAATCGAAGCTGAAAAAAGACATCCTGCAAGCCCATAATGCCCAGGCCCACCGGTCGCCACTGCGCATTCGAACTCGCTGCCTGCGGTATCGGGTAGTAATTGATGTCAATCACCCGATCGAGCATGGGAATTGCGGTGCGCACCGTGGCCGCGAGTTTGTCGAAGTTGAAACGAGGCACGCCGTCATTCGTCGAGACGTGCTGCGCCAGGTTGATCGAACCCAGATTGCAGACCGCGGTCTGATCTTTCGACGTGACCTCCGTGATCTCCGTGCACAGATTCGACAAGTGGACGATATTGCCCGGTTTGCCGGTCTGGTTGCATTTCAGGTTCGTGGAGTCCTTGAAGGTCATCCATCCGTTGCCGGTCTCGGCGAGCGAGCGCATCATCCGGGCATAGAGGTCACGGGCTTTAATTTGGAGGCGATAAAGTTTTTCGGCCTCTGCCTTCTCATAGGCTTCGGCAAACTCGTTGCCGAACAAGTCAGGCAGGTGAGGAACGTCTTTAGGATCGAAGAGCGACCACATATCGTCCCCCTCCACGCGCTGCATGAAGAGATCGGGAATCCAGTTGGCGAGATTGAGGTTATAGGTCCGGCGGGAAAGGTCGCCCGTGTTCTCGCGCAATTCCAGAAACTGCTCAATGTCTGCGTGCCAGGGTTCCAGGTAGACACAGCACGCACCCTTCCGTTTGCCGCCCTGGTTGACTGCCGCAACGGAACTATCGAGCGTCCGCAGCCAAGGAACAATTCCATTCGACAGCCCATTGGTCGCACGAATCAACGAGCCCTCTGATCGGACGCGATGGAAAGCGAGACCAATCCCACCAGAGAACTTCGAGAGCATCGCGACATTCTTATAGCTGTCGTAGATGCTCTCAAGCGAATCGGAAGGAGAGTCATGCAGATAGCACGATGACATCTGCGCGTGCTTCGTGCCGGAATTGAACAGCGTCGGGGAAGAAGGCATGTAATCGAGCGACGCAATCAATCGGTAAAACTCAATGGCCTCATGAGGGTTTCCGGCAAGGCCGCAGGCGACCCGCAGGAAGAAGTATTGCGGGCTCTCAATCACCGTTCTTGAGATTGGGTCACGAAGAAGATACCGATCGTAAACGGTGCGAAGCCCAAAATACTCGAAGCGGTCCGACAGCGAGTCGTCGATCGCATGGTTCAACTTGCGGGCGTGTGTCTGTACAAACTCGGCAGTCGCGGGGTTGACGACGCCCTCCTGGCTTCCGTAGGCAATCGCCTGCGAAAACGAATAAAGGTTGTGGCTGGCGATCTCCTTGACGATGGTTCCCAGCAAGAGACGTGCGGCGAGTCGCGAATACTGAGGCTCCTCAGCGATCAGCGATGCCGCCGTGTCGATCGAGATCGTATCGAGCTCGCGAGTCGTCGCGCCATCGTAAAGACCACCGATCGTCTTGGACGCGACGCGAATCGCGTCCACATGCGCGAGACCGTAGCAGCAACGCTGCACCGCGCGGACGATCTTATTAACGTCCACCGGTTCCAGCGCTCCGTTGCGCTTGCGGACGTGCATGATGGGCATCTCTTCACGCACCGGAAAATCGGGCGTGAGGTCGGAGAGGCTGGTCTGTACGCTGATCGAATCGGATATCGTGGCCATAGAACTCCTGGCCCCAAGAAGCTTGCGAAGAAACAGCGGTAATCCGCCCGGCGAAGAGAGAAAGCCGCTGCCACCTCGCCTCCCCTCGGAGGCGTAAGCGAATATTTCCCAGGCAGGTCTTCGGACTCTGCAGGTTCTGACCTACTTGCCGGACTTCCCAGACTCTTACGAATCCAGTGTCATCTTGGGCGTTCGTACCTGCTTACCGCTGCGGGGCAGTTCCGGATTCTCACCGGATTCCCTTTTACTCTCCAAAATATCGGAGAACCCTTGGAATGGACCCACTATATCTTGGGCTGCATTCCTAGACAAGCCCATTGGTTGTGGATTTCTCGTACCATTATCGCCGGGAGCCAAGCAGGCGTTCGCTTTGCGCCATCGGTCGTCCTCTTGGTAAATCTTTCAAAGCAACCGGCGAGAAACCTGGCCGACAAATTCGTTCAATCTTCTAAA
>CAWAFB010000019.1:0-131292 GCA_963781245.1 uncultured Acidobacteriaceae bacterium | reverse complement strand
TATCGGAGGTTACTTGAGACTATTTGCGGCCAGCGTCGCCTTGCTTCGGGGTGGCTACGCCGCCCCCGTGCTGTCCGCCCTGTTGACCGGGATTACCTTGCTGCCCGGACTTCTGCGGATCCTGCTGCTGTTGATGCTGCGGGTTCTGTCCACCTTGCTGACCGCCCTGCTGACCACTGCCTGGATTGTCTTTATGGGAACCCTGTCCGAACTGAGAGCCCTGTTGATTGGACATTTAAAACCTCCTGGGATTTTCATCCCCTCTGGTAAGTTAGGTTCGCGCTCCCGGAGTAAGGTTGCCCCCGCCCCCATCGGCGTGCCCTCAGCAGCCTCGCAAAGTTGGCGGAGTATTTCCCGCACGCGCCTATAATAAAAATAGAGGCAACAAGCAAAGAAAAGCCCGGCCGCCATCGAGCCGGGCTTTTTCAGTTGCGGTCTAAATCGCCTGAAATCAATGACGCAGTCGCAACCCTCGTGTTTTCAGGCAGTAGCGACTAAGCCGCTTGTTTTCTATGATGTACATATAACAGCAATCGTATCTATGAGTTACCAGCCACTTCGCAGTTAGGCAGCTTTAGAATCTATGAGTTACGGAGTAAGGGGGAGGGGGTCCTGTCAGAAGTGGCTCACCGGCCGCTTCGCCGTCTCCTCTGTATGCCGGCTGCTATCCGACTCCAGTGACCGGCTGACGATCTCCTTCGATCCCAGCCCGATAGCAAGTGACAGCGCCAGCACGATGCCACCAAAGAGAATGCCGAAGGCCAGCTCAACGATCGCGCCGGCGATCCCGACATGATCGAGAGCCATCGCTACCGTCAACACGATGACCAGCCACTTTATCCCCTGGCTGAGCAGCCGCGCGTACTGCAGGTTCATGTTCACCGCGCCGATCAGCACGCTCCGCGCCAGAAAGCGGGCGATCACCGTCCCGACCAGCAGCAGCAGAATGGCAGTGACGATGCGGGTCAGGTAGGGATAGATCTCTGTGGCTGTCTGCTCCGAAGGACTGTAAGCCGCTCCGAAGGCGGCGATCCCCAGTACCAGTCCGAGGAAGATACCGCACCAGAAGACAATGCGCGACAGCATCAGGGAAGGGACCTGCATCGGCGACCAGTGCAGCAATCCTGCCGGAGAATTCGCCTTGACGCGATTGTCAAAGTCGACCGCGACCAGGATTCGGCGCAGCAGATAGCCGAGAAACAGCCCGAACAGAGCGCAGACCAGTACGGCGAGTACGAGTGACAGCACGGCCGGCAGCAGGGTGGCCACCTTGGTGAGGACACGAGCCAGCGAGGCATGAAGCGCGAACTCGATTTGGTCCCACATGGTTTTCTCCTTCCATCGTGACGCGGTTGCTCATGGGTTGAAACGATCCGGCCAGCGCCACCGGGCCAGAAGATAAGGTTTGTCCGCCTCGAAGGCGCTGGCAAGCGCAGCTACCCGCTGCTCTGCGACCGCCTCTCCCTGGCTGCTGATGGCAAGCACGTGAGACGCCGCCCAGCCGAGGTACAAGGGCATCAGTGCGCCAAGGAGGTGACTCCGGTTTACGCTTCTGCCGCGATACGCGGCCAGGAAGTCATATACGATTCTGACCCAGAGAGCATCCGGCAGGAAATGCTCCTTGTCCTTGGCCTGGGCGAGACGGTTGACGGAAAGCAGCGTCCGCGGCGTCATCACCTGGGTCCACACCTCCTGCAGATTACTCCCCGCCAGGCGGAAGGACTCGATCATCGGCCGGACATCCGCCGGCGGAGACGCATCCTGCGGAGCGGTCTCCGGCATACCCCGGCCCCCAATCTCCCGTATACGCGCCGCCGGCCGCGACAGCTGCCACACCGAGGCGCGCGCCTCGATGTCTGAAAAAAGTGCACCGACCACGCGGGTGAGCAGAGCCGTGACGTCGAATCCTTCGCGCTGGGCGAAGTGTCGGGGACCTACATACACCTGTGCCACCGCATTCTCGTTGAGGAGAGCGTCCGTGGCTGGCCAGACGATTGTGTCTTCCGGGTCGGACGACCGATATACTGCTCCGTTCGCCAGAATCTGACAGAAGGCGCTGGAAACGGCCAGGTCTCCACTCAGCGGGTAACGAATCGTGCTGCCATACAACGCGCGGGTGAGCGGATGGAGAATCGCACTGTTCAGCAGACCCTCGTACGGGCTCAAAGTGTAGAAGGGCATGGCAAGATCCGCGGACTCGCCGAGCACGGCTCGCGAGAGCAGAGGCAATGCGCGCCGGTCCAGCGCGCCCACATCGTGCCGGAGGAGCATCGCGGCGCGCGCATCGTGCTCAGATGCAAGGCGCGATGCATCGATGAACGTTTGTGTGGTGTGTGGCCATGGAGAAGGCTGCGGGCGTCCATTTGGAACGAACGGCAGCAGGCTGAGCCAGGGGGTACCACCGACCGGCTGAGGGGTATTCGGCACCGTCGACGTTTGGCCGCCGTCCGAGTCAAGAGCAGGAAATGCGAGCAAGGTGCGAATTGGGCGATCTGCATTCGCAAGTCGCCCTACGACCGCTGCGGTGGCTTTGTCCAGGTCTTCGCGGCTACCTGGTTCGACGACAATCAGAAGATCTGTCCTGGTCCTACGATCCGATTCGCTGGTGCCGACCTCGACCGCTCCGTTCTCTCGGACGGGCATCCCGTCGACAAACTCGGCGGGCGCAGATTGGGCCTGTTGGAGCAACACGGGTGGCGCGTCCCACGCATCCACATCGATCGCCGCTTCCTCCGCGTGACCCTCTGCCATACCAGGAGGCAACTCCTGGCCATCCCGGCTGAGCTGTAGTTCGAACCAGAGAAATGCGTAGGGGGACAAAGTTAAGACGTAGGGCTGCTCGGTAATCTTCGGGAAAGGTACGTAGCCGAGCATCTCCACCGGGGTGCGACCCTCGTATTCATTCAGGTCGAGTAATACCGGCTGGGCAGACCTCGAAATGTTGGCGACGCAAAGCACGGTCTGATCGCGATATTGGCGAAGATATGCGAGGACCTTGCGGTTGGTGGTGTTCAGAATGTGGAAGCTGCCCCTCCCAAAAACCGGGAACAGCTTCCGCAAGCCGATCATGTTGCGGGTCCATTGCAATAGAGACGAGGGGTTCTCGAGCTGCTCTTGAACATTGACTGCCAGATAACCGAAAACAGGATCGGAAATTACCGGGCTGTATAGTCGCTCGGGATCGACGGTGGAAAATCCCCCGTTAAGCTCAGCGTTCCATTGCATCGGGGTGCGAACACCATTCCGATCGCCGAGCTCGATGTTGTCTCCCATGCCGATCTCATCGCCGTAATAGAGGATCGGCGTTCCTGGAAAGGAGAACAGGAGGCTGTTCAACAGCTCGATGCGGAGGCGATTGTTATCCAGAAGCGGAGCGAGGCGGCGCCTGATGCCGAGATTGATCCGCATTCGAGGGTTGGCGCTGTACGCCAAGTACATGTAGTCGCGCTCATCCTCGGTCACCATCTCCAGAGTCAGCTCATCATGGTTGCGCAGGAAGAGGCCCCACTGGCAGTTGGAAGGAATGTCAGGAGTCTGCGCCATGATTTCTGTAATCGGAAGGCAGTCTTCCTGCCGTATGGCGACGTAGATTCTGGGCATCAGAGGGAAGTGAAATGCCATCTGGCATTCATCGCCATCTCCGAAATAGGGACGCACGTCACTCGGCCACTGATTCGCCTCAGCAAGGACAAAGCGATTGGCGTAATCGGCATCGATGGCAGCACGGAACGCCTTGATGATTGCGTGGGTTTCGGGCAGGTTCTCGCAGTTTGTGCCGTCACGTTCAACGAGATAAGGAATCGCGTCCATTCGCAGGCCGTCGACGCCGAGATCGAGCCAGAAGCGCATGGCCGCGACAGTTTCAGCCAGCACTAATGGATTGTCGAAGTTGAGGTCAGGCTGATGAGAGAAGAAGCGATGCCAATAGTAGGCTTTAGCGACCGGATCCCAGGTCCAGTTAGAAGTCTCCGTATCTGAGAAGATGATACGTACGCCTTCAAATTTTTCGTTCGTATCGCTCCACACGTAAAAGTCGCGTTCGGGCGAGCCTGGTAGAGCATGGCGCGCTCTCTGAAACCACTGATGCTGATCCGATGTGTGATTGACCACCAGTTCGATCAGAACCTGCATGCCGCGCTTGTGGGCGGCATCCAGGAACTGCTTGAAATCGTCAAGAGTGCCGTAGCTGGAATGGACGTTCTTGTAGTCCGATATGTCGTAGCCGTCGTCGCGCAGCGGCGATGGGAAGAAGGGAAGCAGCCAGATGCAGGTGACACCGAGGTCCTGCAGATAATCGAGCTTGCCCATGAGGCCTGCGAAGTCGCCGATGCCGTCTCCATTGCCATCGGCAAAGGCCTTCACATGGAGCTCATAGATAACCGCATCCTTATACCAGAGCGGATCGGATGCGCTCCCTGCTTTCTTCAACGTCGAGCCTCGCTCTTCAGATTGTGCAAGTTGGATGCAGTGTACGCGAACACCGGTTGCGATGCGAGTGGAGATGGAGGCGAAAAGAAACCAGCATTTTTGCTACGGCGCAGCCGTTGTGAAGATTAAGATAGAAGGCCAGACCACTTCTCCGTTCTCTACGGCATCTAATGCTTTATCGCTTCGGCGCATCGTTATTCAAAGCAGGTAGTGGAAACCATGCGAATTCTGAGCTGGCGATTGATCGCGGCGTTGGTGATCGGAGTCACACTTGTGTCTCTCGCCTCCTCCTGGTACGAGGTGAGAAGTCAGAAGGATGCCCTCCGCGCTGAGTTAGAGCGCCAGGCAGGCGCGCTGGGGGATAATCTCGCCGGAAGAGCTGAGCTTTACCTGCAATTAGGCGATCGGGCCCGCCTGGAGCAGATGGTACAGCAGTTTAGCGATCGCGAGCACTTGCTCGGAATCGGCGTGTATGAGCCTGATGGCACCCCGCTGGTTGTTACGACCGCTCTTAACGCGCTATTGCCGGGATCGCCCGAGCTGTTGACCGATGCCCTGAGGACGAATCGCGACGAAAGCAGGTACATGCGCATCCGCTTCAAGCGCATATATGTGGTGGCAATGCCCCTTCATGCCTCCGGCAACGATGTCCTTGGCGGCATCGTTATGGCCCACGACACCGGGTACATTCGCGCAGAGATTTTTCGCGTCTGGAGCAGAGTCTTCGTTCGGATAGCGCTTCAGGTCCTGGTAATTGTCGCTATCACCATCCTCATCGTGCGCTGGAGTCTCACTGGACCGATCGCGCGGGTCGCCGACTGGATGAAAGCTCTGCGAACCGGCCAGCATGCAGTCCCGCCGTCGGCTAAAGATGTTGATTTCCTTCTTCCTCTTACGCGTGAGGTTGCGCCGTTAGCGAAGAGCATCCAAAGCGCGCGTGGCGCAGCCGAGGCAGAGGCCAGACTGCGCAATGCGAATGAGTCAGAATGGACGGCGCAGCGGCTGGCTGACCATGTCCGCAGCAGACTCAGCGGAAGCAGTTTGTTCGTGGTTTCGAATCGCGAGCCCTACATACATTCATGGCGCGACGGAGAAATCAGATTCTCGGTTCCAGCGAGTGGACTTGTTGCGGCGCTCGAACCGATTCTTTGTGCCTGCAACGGAACCTGGGTGGCGCACGGCAGCGGCGACGCCGATATGCAGACGGTGGACGATCATGACAGGCTGCAGGTTCCTCCCGACGAACCGCTCTACACTCTTCGTCGAGTGTGGCTCAGCGCCGAGGAGGAAGAGGGCTATTACTACGGCTTCGCCAATGAGGGCCTTTGGCCCTTATGCCATAACGCCCATACTCGCCCGGTTTTTCGTGCGCGGGATTGGGAGCACTACTACAACGTCAACCAGAAATTCGCCGATGCCATCCTGGAAGAGATAGGAAGTGAGGAACACCCCGTCGTTCTGATTCAGGACTATCATTTCGCGCTGTTGCCGCGCATGGTGAAGGACCGGCTGCCGAACGCAAGAATCGCAATTTTCTGGCACATTCCATGGCCTAATCCCGAATCGTTTGAGATCTGTCCGTGGCAGCGCGAGCTTTTGGATGGCTTGTTGGGGGCAGATCTGATCGGATTTCACGTCAGAGCGCATTGCAACAACTTTCTCAACACTGTCGATCATGTGCTGGAGGCGCGCATCGACTGGGAGCACTTCTCGGTTAAACGCAACGATCATCAGTCGCTGGTCTTGCCTTTCCCGATCAGTGTTGAATTTTCGGAGACCGACGCTCGTACGCAGCAAAGAGACGCCTCGGAGGAGCGGCGCGAATTACTCAAAGAACTGGGGTTTGAAGCGACATATTTAGGTGTCGGTGTCGACCGAGTGGATTACACCAAGGGAATCATTGAACGATTCCAGGCAGTCGAGTCATTCCTTGAACGATATCCGAGCTACCAAGGTAAATTCAGTTTCGTCCAGCTGGGGGCGCCTACCCGCACGCATATCAAACGGTACGCGGACTTCCAGGCAGAAGTTGAAGCGGAGGCCGAGCGGATCAATGCTCGATTCAAGCGCGGTAGATGGTCTCCAATCATCTTGCGGGTACGCCAGCACAGCCGGCAGGAGGTCCAGCGGTTCTATCGGGTAGCGCATATCTGCATGGTGACGTCGCTGCATGACGGAATGAATCTCGTAGCGAAGGAGTATGTCGCCGCAAAACAGGACGAGCGCGGGGTGCTCATCCTTAGCCGGTTTACCGGAGCTGCCCGGGAACTGCGCGACGCGATCATTGTGAACCCCTATGATATTGAGTCAACCGGCGAGGCTATCGCCCAGGCTCTTCGAATGGACGTAACCGAAATGATGGAGCGCATGCGGCGGATGCGCACTTCAGTTCGAGAGCACAACATCTACTGGTGGGCCAGCAGCCTCATAGGGACGCTCTGCGAGGTACGCCTGGATCAGACGGAGAGCCCGGCCGCTTCGATGCCGGAAAGGGTTTCGGTGGGGACATAGACTTGTCACGCGTACAGTCAAAAAAATCTCTTCCCGAATCGACCACGCTGTGGGACTTCTTCTATCGGCTGAAAAGAGCGCCGGCTTCGGCACTTCTGTTGGATTACGATGGCACCCTGGCACCCTTTCAGATCGAACGGAATAATGCCTATCCTTATCCCGAAGTCATGCCGCTTCTGGGGAAGATCCTGAAGTGCGGCGGCTCGCGCATCGTGATCGTCACGGGACGGCCGGTTGCCGATCTGAAGCCTTTTCTGCAGCCTTTCGACAATCTCGAAATATGGGGCGCCCATGGTCTGGAACGCCTGCTGCCGGACGGTACTTACCAGCAGACACAAACCGCCCCAGGTACACGCGAGATGCTGTCACAGGCAGAGGCGTGGGTGGTCGAGTCGAATTTGGCTCAGTTGGCGGAGTTTAAGCCGGGAGGCATCGCTATTCACTGGCGCGGGATGGCCGGCCCCGAGGCAAAGGCAGTGGAGGCGCAGCTACGGGAAGGCTGGACTGCGCTCGCCAGCAGCGGCGATCTGAAGCTTCTAAGCTTCGAATCGGGGGTGGAGCTGCGAGTCGCCCGCCCTGACAAAGGCGATGCAGTGGCATCGATAATCGGCGAGTCGTTGCCGCAGACGGAGATCGCCTACCTTGGCGACGATCTTACTGACGAGGACTCGTTTCGGGCCTTGAATGGTCGCGGGTTGACTGTACTCGTACGTCCCGAGTATCGGCAGACAGCGGCCCAGGTATGGCTCAAGCCGCCACACGAACTGGTCGGGTTCCTTGAGCAATGGCTGGACGGAATGCCCGAGCCTGATCATTTGACCACAACATCGTAGGGCGAAATTGCAATCCAACACCTCGTCGCGGCGAGGCATCCATAGATGCAATACTGCGACCATGTTGTTGGCGTTTTACCGTGGTTCGAATCTATGAACGAGTCTAAGAACCATTCGAATGCGGGGAGCCCATGGCTCGATCGGCTGCGCGCCCTTCGCAACATGCCTCACGTTCTCCGCATTCTTTGGGAGTCGGGGCCTGCGGTTGTCTCCTGGGGGATAGCCCTCCGCTTCATCGTCGCGGTCCTCCCATTTGGAATCGCCAAGGTAGCGCAGTACATCATCAACGGCATCGCGCAGGTGTTACGCGGCCAGCCATTGCCGTCGAGCTTCTGGATACTTGTCGGCACAGAAGTTGTGTTGAACGTGCTCGTCGGCGTAATCACTCGTGCGATCGACTATTCGGATTCGCTTCTATCCAACCGTTATACCCAGCATGCCAGCGTTAAGGTGATGGAGCAGGCAGCCCAACTCGACCTGACGACATACGAAAACCCGCTCTTTTACGACCGCCTGGAGCGGGCGCGTGTGCAGGCCACCGATCGCCTGGCGATGATTCAGCAGATGGGGCGCCTTATTCAGCAGGTGATCACCACACTCACGTTCTCGGCTGCGCTGGCTTGGGAATCGCCTTGGCTGGTACTGCTGCTTATGGTGGGCGTCCTCCCGTCTTTTATAGGAGAGACGCACTACGCGTTTCTTGGATACGCCAAGAATTTCCGCCAAACTCCCGCGAAACGCCAGATGGATTATCTGCGCCAAGTGGCTGGAAGCCGCGAGGGTGCCAAGGAGGTCAAGCTTTTCGGCCTCAACAAGTTTTTCACCGAACGGTTCCAGACGCTGGCCAATCAGATTTATCGGGAAGACGTCGCTCTTTCGAGATCGAAGCTGGTTCTCGGTGGTTTGCTCGGCGTCATCGGAACACTTGGCTACTACGGAGCATATGTTTATGTGATCTGGCGGACGATTCACGGAGCTTACAACATCGGCGAATTTACTTTCCTGGCTGCCGCGATTCAACAGGCCAGTTCGAATCTGCAGCAAGTATTTTCGACGGTCTCCGGTATCGCCGATCAGGCGCTCTTCCTCACCGACTTGATCGCCTTCTTCGATATGAAGCCTACCGTCATGTCGAAGCCAGATGGAAAGCTCATGCCGAAGGTTATTGAGCGGGGATTTGAATTCCGCGATGTTTCTTTCGCTTATCCGGGAACAGACCGGCGGGTACTAAAAAATTTCAATTTCACTTTGTCTCCGGGAGAACGCATTGCTTTGATCGGTGAAAACGGCCAGGGCAAGACCACCGTGGTTAAGCTTATTACGCGTCTCTACGATCCTACCGAGGGACAGATACTTCTCGACGGTGTCGACCTGCGCGAGTATTCCCTTGAGGATCTGCACCGAAATATCGGAGTGATCTTTCAGGATTTCATGCGCTTTGAGATGACCGCCCGCGAGAACATCGCGGTGGGTCGCATTGACTGGCCGAACCGGCAAACCGACATTGAGCTCGCAGCTCACAAGAGTCTCGCCGACACCGTCGTGAACAAACTATCAAACGGGTACGACCAGATGCTGGGACGGCGCTTCGAGGGCGGTGTGGAGCTCTCCGGCGGCGAGTGGCAGAAGATGGCGCTCGCTCGTGCCTACCTTCGCGACGCGCAAATGCTGATTCTCGATGAGCCGACCGCGGCTCTCGACGCGCGAAGCGAGCTGGAAGTCTTTGAGCGCTTCGCGGAGCTCACGGAAGGGAAGATGGCTCTGTTGATTTCGCATCGCTTCTCGACGGTGCGCATGGCGGACCGGATCGTTGTGCTTTCCGGAGGCCGTCTGATTGAAGAGGGCAATCATCAGCAGTTGATGGCCCTGGGCGGACTTTACGCGGAGATGTTTGAGATGCAGGCAGCGAGCTATCGATGACCCTGCAGGCGATGCGAAGGAAAATTACATGAAGCAGTCTTCATCGGGCCCGAACTTATCGGAATTCGTCGCACCGTCCACGGCGCCGGTGCTGGATACTCCTACCGGCAGCCTGCCGGAAAAACCCGCCGTATCCGATGCGCAACTGCGCGAACACGCTGACATGCTTGCCCGCGGATGGGAGATGGCGCCCGGTGGCGCTAAGCAAGACGGATTTACCGAGCGCCTTGGGCGGCTCGAAGTCAGGCTGTCTGGCCTACTGCAAAAATGCCGAGCGATCGCATCTCCTCAGGAACTGACCCCGCAGCTCGAATTGCTGGAAAGCTCGCGGATGATGGAGTCGGTGATTGTCGCCGGCAAGAGCGCCAGTGGCACCTTTTCCTCCTTGCCCCACGTTCGGGTGGAGTCGGAGGGGAAACTGCCGCGGGTGATGAACCTCGCGGAAGGATATTTGTCGGCTGCCGCTGGCGTCTGGTCGGCGGAATCCCTCAGCGTTTATGTGCAGCAGGTCCAGACGCGCGATCCATTGCTGCTCGCTGAAGTGATCGCTTTGCCCCAGGCGCTCAAGCTTGCTCAGCTCGAGTACATCCTGGACCGCGCTGATGAAGCCTTTGCAGCCGGCGAGCTGCCTCCTATCGAGCAGTCACCTTTTTCGGCAATCATTCACAGCCTTCGCCGCCTGGGTCAGGTGGAGTGGCGCAATATACTCGAGCCTCTGATCGTCTTTGACGCTGTCCTGCGGCAGGATCCGAGCAATGTTTTCGGCAACATGGAAGATGAGACTCGCAACATTTATCACCTGCGGGTTGCAGAACTAGCGAAGAATGCAGACACGAGTGAAGTCCAGACCGCGCAGATTGCTCTGGAACTTGCACGAGGGGCGGCTAAGAAAGGCGATCCCGATCCCCGGCGCGCGTATCGCATGTCCCACATTGGCTACTATTTGTTTGCTGAGGGCGTGCCGCTTCTGAGCGACCGAATCCGCTACCACCCCACAGCGATGGAACGCATTCGCGGCTTTGTCCGACGCAACAACGAGGATTTCTACATCCTCGGTATCTTCATCCTTTCTCTCGCTCTGCTTGTCGCGATCCTGGCGCCTCTGGTTCCTCACCATGCCTTCTGGCCGGTCATGGGAGCGCTGCTGCTCGCCCTTCTGCCGGCAACGCAAGGGGGTGTCGATCTGGTTAACAATATCGTTACGGCGCTCATCAAGACTCAATCGCTCCCTAAGCTGGATTTCTCCAAAGGGATTCCGGATAACGCGTCGACCGTTATTGTCGTTCCCGCGTTGCTACTTAACGAGAAGCAGGTCGAAGAACTTTTCGAGGAACTGGAGGCGCGATACCTCTCCAATCAGGATCCAAATCTTCATTTTGGGCTCCTGACCGATCTCCCGGATTCTATCGCCCGCCCGCAAAATGAGAACCGACATCCGCTGGTAGCACATGCCGTCAGGCTCATCGACGCGCTCAACACTAAATATGCAGGCGAACGAGGCGGCTCTTTCATCCTTCTGCATCGGCATCGCGTTTTCAACGCGCGTCAGGGCGTGTGGATGGGATGGGAGCGCAAGCGCGGAAAACTCCTGGATCTGAACAAGTTCTTACTGCACGAGCTCGACAGCTTTCCGATTAAGGCTGGACCGGTCGAAGTACTTAATAAAGTGAGGTACGTCATCACCCTGGATTCCGATACCCAGCTGCCACGCGGCACGGCGGCGCGAATGATTGGCACAATGTCGCATCCGCTCAACTGCGCCATAATCGATTCTCGGCTCCGCATCGTGACCGCGGGTTACGGCATCCTGCAGCCGCGAGTTGGTGTCAGTGTTGCTTCCGCATCGCTGTCCCGCTTTGCATCGCTTTACTCCGGTGAGACTGGCTTTGATATCTACACGCGCGCTGTCTCCGATGTCTATCAGGATCTGTTCGGCGAGGGGATTTTCGCCGGAAAGGGCATCTACGAAGCCCGCGTTCTGCATGAGGTTCTGGATCGCCGCTTCCCGCGCGACGCGCTACTCTCGCACGACCTTATCGAGGGATCCTATGCTCGTGCCGGTTTGGTCTCCGACATCGAGGTGATCGACGACTATCCGTCGCACTATTCTGCACACACGCGGCGTCAGCATCGTTGGGTTCGCGGAGACTGGCAGGTTGCACAGTGGATCTTCAGTCGCGTACCAGACGAATCAGGAAAGTATGTCGAGAATCCCATCGATACCATCTCTCGATGGAAGATCTTCGACAATCTGCGCCGCAGCCTGGTAGAGCCGGTCACATTCGTGATGCTTGTTCTCGGGTGGTTCATTCTTCCCGGAGGAGCGCTGTACTGGACCATCGCGACGCTTGTCTTTTTGTTGCTTCCGGTACTGGTGCAACTGGGCTTCAATCTGGGCCGGGCGGTCCTCAACCTGAACATGACGGCGATGCGCGAAGGCATTGGCACGTTCGCCAGATCTTTCGGCTTTACGCTTCTGAATCTGACGTTCCTGCCGCATCACATGTTGATGTCGCTCGACGCGATTGCCCGATCGCTCGGCCGGCGGTTGCTTTCCGGGAAACGCCTGCTGGAATGGGAGACCGCCGCCCAGGCTGAAAGCAACAAGTCGCGGACAACGCTCGATCGTTACCTCCATCTCTCGCCGCTGATTGCAATTCTCATTGGCGTCGCACTCGACCTCGTCCACGCCCGGTCGTTGCTTGCGGCTGCGCCGGTCCTGTTCCTCTGGTGTCTGGCCCCGCTGGTGGCAACGTGGTTGAATTCGCCCTCCAAGCTGGCGGAAGGGCCATTGTCCAATGCCGACAGGGAGTTTCTCGAGCGGCAGGCGCTCCAGACCTGGCGGTACTTCCTCGAGTTCGGAAATGAGCAGAATCACTGGCTGATTCCTGACAATGTCGAAGAAAAAGATACCTACCAGGTGCGGAAGCTTTCACCAACAAATTTGGGAATGCTTCTGAACGCCCGCCAGGCCGCGCTGGAGCTGGGTTTTCTTACGCTTCCGGAGTTCGCACGGGCCACGCTCGGAACACTCGCGACCTATGATCAGCTCGAAAAACAGCGGGGGCACATTTATAACTGGTACGACATAGACACGCTCCAGGCTATTCCTCCACTCACCGTCTCCGCTGTGGATAGCGGGAATCTTGCAGCGTCCCTCTACACGTTGCATTCAGGTGTTCTTGATCTGCTGAAGCGTCCGGTGCTCAGCGCCGACGTATTCGCGGGTTTACAAGGGCTCCGGCGCAGAACCAACAAGGGCAGTATTAACCACAGAGGGGCCATTGCGGCATCAGTTGCCGATAACGGTCCGGCGTCGTTGCGAGCCCTGATCGGTTCGCTTTTAGCTGATTCAGAGAAGAACAGTGGGCCGACGGATCGTGCAACGCAAAGCTGGGAGGAACGGGAAGCTGACGCGCGCAACACGGCCTTAACTGAATTCACCGAGAGCTATACACCCTGGCTCCTACCCAGGTTCGGGACTTTGTTTGAAGCGTCGAATTTCAACGAACCAATCGATCGCCAAGTGCCCAGGTTGGAGACAGCGGCCGACTACGCAGCTGACCTGAACAAACGGCTTGCTCAAGGACGTGCAGCGCTGCGTCCAGACTCGGAACATGCGGTGCTCAGCGCCGAACTTCAATCGTTACTCGTGCCTGCTCAGGGCAACCTGGCGCAGCTGAGGGCAGACCTCACGGCCATTGTGACCAGAACAGAGAAGGCTGCGGACGCGATGGAATACGGATTTCTTCTCGTCGAATCGCGCCAGCTGCTCTCGATCGGTTACGACGGAAGCACGGGCGAACTCCACTCTGCTTGTTACGATCTGCTCGCTTCAGAGGCCCGCATCGCGTCGTTTCTGGCGGTCGCCAAGGGAGATATCCCTCAACAGTCATGGTTTCGGCTCGACCGTTCCCATGTTCTTGTGAATGATCGTCCAGTGCTGCTCTCCTGGACGGGAACCATGTTCGAGTACATGATGCCTGCGTTGTGGATGCGCACTTTTTCTGACACTCTGATCGCCCGTTCGCTTGAATCCGCCGTGCGCATTCAGCGAGATCACGTTCGAAATATTCCCTGGGGCATATCCGAATCCGGCTTCGCAAAGATGGACCCGCTGGGCCGATACGGTTATCAGGCTTGGGGCATACCGGATCTGGCTTTGAAGTATGGAGCAGAAGACGGCCCCGTGATTTCCCCTTACTCCACGTTTCTGGCGCTGTCAGTCCTGAGGAGGGAATCGATCGCCAATCTTCGCCGGATGTCGGAGATGAACTGGACTGGCGCCTACGGCTTCTATGAGGCTGCGGATTATACCCAGGGAAGGGAACCCGCGCTGGTTCGATCCTGGATGGCTCACCATCAGGGTATGTGCCTGCTGGCGGTTACAAATCTTCTCAAGGAAAACGTCTTTCAGCGGTGGTTTCACAGCACTCCGCGGGTTCGTGCTGCCGAGCTCCTTCTGCACGAGAAGCCTCTCAGCAAGGACACGCTGCGGGAGTTGTCGCAACGATCTCGCTCCAAGACGCAAACGGCGGAGAAGTCGCAGACGAACGGCTCCTCGGCATCGATCGCAGCCAAACATAAGACCGCCGCCGTCTGAGCAGAAGCCAGGAGGGCGATGCTACGGTCGGTCTGGAGCGGTTTCGCCGCGGATAACCACGACGGCTGATTCGCTCAGACGGAATGTCTCGTTCGGCCGCGGTTGGATGCGAACGCGAACCGGGAATCGAGAGGCCAGGTGGACCCAGTTGAGGGTTCGCTGTACGTCGGGAAGCGGTCCCTGGGTCAGCTTGCCGACTACGTCGGCGTCAGGAGTGACACCGAATCCGATGCTGTCCACTACACCGTCGTACCGCACGTCGGGTCTGGACAAAACATAAACATAGGCCTTCATGCCGGGGTGGATATGATGCAGCTGGGTTTCCCGGAAATTGGCGACGGCCCACCAGACTCGTGTGTCAATGAGCGTGAATACCTGCTGCCCCGCATGTGCGTAGGCGCCTTCGGAAATGGTGAGATTCGTCACGCGACCGTCAAACGGAGCAAATACGTCGCAATTGTCCAGATCGTACTGTGCCGTGTCGATTGCCGCAGCTCTGCCAGATCGCTCGGCGATTAGCGGCTCCAGTGTTGTGACCGCATGCGCCGCCTGCTGCACCTGCTCGTGGCTCTGCTCGAGCACCGCAACGGCTTGTTTGTAGAGTGCGTTTGCCGATTCCAGCCTTGCCTGGGAGAGCGCCAGCTGGGAGCGAGCCTGTTGCACAGCCTGCCGCTGCGCCACCTCGGTCGTGCGCGCCTGGTCGATCTGATCGACAGTCACAAATTGCTTCGACAGGAGTGGCTCCAGCCGTTTCAAGTTGTTGCTGGCGTACTCGGACTCTGCCTGGGCTCGTTGAAGGGCCGCCTCGGAGTTTGCGACGTCGGCTTTGGCTTCATTCACTGCTGAGCTGGCCCGGGCCAGGGCGGCGTCGGAGCTCCGCGTGTTTGCCTGGGCGACATTTACGCCGCTCTTCTGCGATGCAATTGTCCGGCTTTCGTCGACAATCTGACCTTCGAGCGTCTGACGAGCAGACTTCGCATTCGCCAGCGCATAGGCGTAAGGGCGGCGATCGATCTCATAGAGAAGATCGCCTTGCTTGACGAGCTGATTGTCCACGATCGGCAGCTTTAGGATCGGACCGTTGACCAGGGGGGCCATGCCGATGAAATTTGCAAAAACTTCCGCATCGTCTGTTCGCGGATTCACCGTTGTCAGACGCAGAGTGATCAACCCAGCGATAGCTGCGGCCGCGATGATCGCGATGCTGAGAAGGCGACCGATGCGTCGACGGGTTTCCGGAGTAGGGTCGAGTGTCATAGTCACACGCTAAAGAAGATCAGCCAGAGAACGCACGCGAAGAAGGCGGTGAGGCATGGATAAACGACGATCGTCCATACGATTTCCTTGGCAAGTTGCATGCGGTCGAGCAGCCAATAGACGATTGCCGTCAACAATATTCCGGCAACGAGGCACAACAGCCACGCAGGGAAATAAGATCCCAGGATGCTGAAAGATGGGGCACGGCCGCATCCGCAGAGGGCGAACAAGATGCCCGGAACTGCGATGAACGCCACCGATCTCCGAGACAACGGCACGAGCGGATTCCTTTCCTGTCTAAGGTCCTGGAGTGGTTTTCGCAGCTGGCGTTTGAATTAGATCGCCAGTACGAAAAGCCAGGTTTGCTAACTGTATCAGCAGTTGGGTGCGGGTATAAATATCCTCCGAACTGGCCTGCGCCAACGCTTTTTGAGCTGAGACCACGTCGAGCAGATTGCGGACGCCGTACTGGTAGGACTCGCGAGCCGCCGCATACGATTGATTCGCAGACGCAACGAGCGCCTGGGCCGCCTGCCGTTGTCGCTGGGCTGTCTTTACGTTTGAGTATGCTGCCCAAACCTCGTTGGAGATTTCGTCTCGCAGGGCGTCAATGGCCGCTTGCGCCTGGGCCTTTTCGGCCTTCGCCTGAGCCAGTTGGTGTTCGCGGCGTGTGCCATCGAAGATGGTCCACTTCAATTCAAGCCCAACGTTCCAGACCTCTCCGCTGGTATAGGCCGATGGCAACTGATCCTGTTGGCCGTACTGCCGTTGCGCACCCCCGGTTCCAGAGAAGCCAAGGCTGGGAAAGTAGGCGGAACGGGCCTCCTTGATGCCAGCCTCTGCTGCGCGGAACCGGGCGATTTGCTCCTTCAAATCCGGCCGCTGCTGGAAGGAACGATCGATGTCCTGATCCACCGACTGCATCAGGTCCGGCGGTGGCGGGATATTGTCGATGTTCACCACCTGAATCTGCGTCTCTGCGGGCAGCCCAAGAACCGTGGCAAGGTCTCCGCGCGCGATGGCTTCTGCGCCGATCACCGCCTGCAGATCATACTGCGCCTGCGCGGTTGCGGCAGTCGCCTCAAGCACGTCTGGCTTAGTCGCAAGGCCGTTTGCAAGGCGATCTTCCGCATCCTCTTGAACGGCCTGCGCATTTTTCAGACTCGCCTCGGCTGCGCCCCGCTGACCGATCTGATTCAGCAGGTTATAGTAGGCCGCGGTTACCTGAAAAATGATCTGCCGATGGGTATCGTTGAAGGCAAAGTCGGCGGCAAGCAAGTCCGCTTTCGCCGCGTCGATGGCGCCGCTTCTTCCTCCAAAGTCAAAAATCAGATAATCGACTTGAAGCTGGGGCTGAAAGACGCCGTAGGTCTGGCGAACGAACTCCGAATTGAAAAGAATCCTTGCTCGGGCCGTATCCGCCAGCGCCATCGCCACCAGGGTTGGGTATAGCGCGCTGCGTGCAATTCCCAAAGCGTCAGCCCTCGCCTTTGCATTTTGCCACGCAAAGCGCGTTTGCGGATTGTGCTGCTCAGCTAGATCGATGAGTTCTGCAAGAGAATATGTCCTGGCTGGATCAATTTGGAACCTGGCCTCGGGCACACTCGCCTGATTGTAAGAAGCGCTTTGTTCCGCCCTGGTATGCCACACCTTGTCCGGAGAGGGGGGGGCATTCTGGGCCCCACTCCAGATTGAACCCGTAGAGGCGACGAGAATAATGATCACGGTCCGAACGGATCGATGCATGCGGATTATTGTAGGTTGAGGCTTGCCATGTGGGTGAACTGGCTGAAATCCCACATTACTAACCCGCGCCTTGTTGATCAACAGAAATCAGATGACCTCGATATTAATCGGTGGGCAGGAAATTGTGAACACTCGAACTATGGCCAGGAATGAGTACACACGCGGGATGGGCCAGCGGTCAACTGAGACACTTGATAAATTGGGCAAGACGATCTTTATTCCCCTGAGCGGAGTTTGTGGTGACGAGAGCGTTCCGGCTGGACGGAAAGACAGCGATAGTTACGGGTGGCGGCAGCGGTATCGGGCAGGCCGTCGCAAAGCAGTTTGCGGCAAGCGGTGCGGTTGTGCACATCTTTGATCTTCATCTCGAAAGGGCTGCGGCGACGGCCAAGCAGATTTCGGAAGAGAGCCCGGGACTGGCATTCGCAGTTCAGTGTGACGTGACGGACGCGACGCAAACGCGACAGATCTTTAAGAAAATTGCCGACCAGGGGCGAATAGACATTCTGGTGAATAGCGCAGGGATTTCACACATCGGGCGTCTGGATACGACAAGCGAGGATGATTTGGACCGTGTCTTCCGCGTGAATGTAAAGGGTGTCTTTCATTGTATGCAGGCCGCGGTCGAACCAATGCGGGAACAAGGCGGAGGAGTGATTCTGAATCTTGCCTCGATCGCGGCGACCGCGGGTTTAAGCGACCGATTCGCCTATTCGATGAGCAAGGGAGCGGTGCTCTCGATGACGCTCTCTGTAGCAAAGGACTATCTAAAGGACAAGATTCGCTGCAACGCGGTCTCTCCGGCGAGAATTCACACGCCGTTCGTCGATGCTTTTCTCAAGGAGCATTACGCCGGGCGCGAAGATGAGATGTTTGCCAGGCTCTCCCAAGCTCAACCGATCGGGCGGATGGGCTTGCCGGAAGAAGTCGCATCACTGGCGCTCTTCCTGTGTTCGGACGAGGCATCTTTCATTACTGGTGCTGACATTCCGCTCGACGGCGGATTCGTCAATTTGCGGGGGTAATTCTCGGTGGACCTACACCTGAAGGATAAAGTCGTTCTGATCACCGGGGGCGCGCAGGGCATCGGTGGAGCGATTTCGGAGGCCTGCGTTGCAGAGGGGGCGATTCCCGTCATGGTGAACCGCGATTCCGAGCACGCAAAGCAGTTCGTGGACCAGCTCCATGATCGCGGCGCCAGATGCGAACTGTTGACCATTGAACTCAGGGAACCCGAGAGTTGCAGGCGCGCTGTCGAGGAAACGCTGCGGCGGTGCGGACGAATTGATGCGCTGGTGAACAACGCGGGCGCGAATGACAAAGTTGGATTGGAGCACGGAACTCCAGAGGCATTCATCGAATCTGTCCATCGCAATCTATGGCACTACTATTCAATGGCTCACTATGCGCTGCCGGCGCTGAAGTCCTCGCGCGGCACCATCGTCAATATCAGTTCGAAGACGGCAGTCACAGGGCAGGGGAATACCTCCGGCTATGTAGCAGCGAAAGGAGCTCAACTTGCCCTGACGAGGGAGTGGGCGGTGGAACTGCTGCCGTACGGGATCCGGGTCAACGCGGTGATTCCAGCGGAGGTGATGACGCCTCTGTATCGGGACTGGCTATCGACGTTCCCCGATCCGGAAGAAAAGCTACGCTCGATTACAAAAAGCGTTCCGCTTGGCCAGAGAATGACTGAGCCTTCAGAAATTGCAAGCGCAGTGGTCTTTCTCTTATCTGACAAGTCGGCGCACACCACCGGACAGCATATCTACGTCGACGGCGGATTCGTTCATCTCACCCGGGTCCTTCCGCAAGAAGAAGAGCAATAAGCAGAGGCTCAGGGACCGCGAGGGGCAAATTGGGATCCCTTTAGAAACGAACCTCTTGCGTCGAATTGTCGTAATTGACGATTCGGCCCTCAGGAGACACTGCCTCTCCGGTTCCGTGCTGAGGGTCCACCAGGACGACAGAGAATTTCCGTTGCTCCTCAATGCCCGCATATCTGCCCGTTCGCGGATCGAACGCGAGTACGCGACTCTTATCGTCCCAGTGGATCCCAATCCAGGCGCAGAGTTTTTTCTTGTAGTCGTAGGAAACGCCGCCAGAGGGGTAGTCGCATCGGGCGAGTAAAACGTTTACAATTTGGCACGCAAGCCAACTGAGCGCTCTGCACAACGTATACCGTTTCCGAATTACCAAACGCTCCGCGGATATATCGATATCAAACGCATGAAAGGAACATACTTGCGTCCTCGCCGGAACTCCTTTTTTCTTCCCTTGGCCTTTCTCGCTCTGGCCGTCGGCATTCAGGTGAGTCCAGCACAGGAGCTAGCACCGGGGAGCCACACAGGCCCGCCTCCGCCCCATGCCAAGCAGATACACTTGAAGCACGTTCTGGTTGTCGGCCAGACAAAGGGATTCGAGCACGACTCGGTTTCCGCGGCCATGGCTGCCATTTACAACATGGGCCGGGAAACGGGCCTATGGGATACGACCATTCGGACCGATACCGAGCTCATCACCAAGAAAGACCTGCAGAGAAACACGAAGAACCTGAACTACTTCGATGTTCTGATCTTCGCCAGCACGACGGGAGAACTGGATCTCGACGCAAGCCAAAAGCAGGACATGATGTCGTTTATCAAAGATGACGGCAAGGGCTTTGTGGGAATTCACGCGGCGCTGGATACGAATTACACCTGGCCTGAATACGGAGAGATGATTGGCGGCTGGTTTGATCAGCACCCATGGGGAACTTTCAATGCGCCGATCATCAACGAAGATCCTGAATTTCCCGCGGTGCGCCATTTTCCCAAGGCTTTTGTGAAATACGACGAGATCTATCAGCCAAAGGAATGGTCGCGGGACAAGGTCAACGTCCTGCTCAGTCTCGATCCAACCAAGCTCGATTACTCGAACAATCCCCGCATTCATCGCGCCGATCACGATTTCCCCGTGGCCTGGAGCAAGATGTACGGCAAGGGGCGGGTGTTTTACTCGACTCTTGGCCACACGGAAGAATCCTGGCAGGACCCGGATATTCGCACGATGTACTTCGAGGCAATCAAGTGGGCGTTGGGCATGACCGAGGGCAGCACTACCTCACATCCGCGTCCGGCCGCACCGACACCAAATCAGTAAGGCGCAAAGAAAGCACCCCATGAAGAGACTCGGGATGGGCTTAATCGGCCCCGGATTCGTTGCCGCGCACCATATTGACGCCGTGCGTCGCCTGGGAGACGTGGACGTGATGGCGATCGCGGGTTCGTCTCAGCAATCGGCCGACCGGAAGGCGCGGGAGTATAAGGTAGATCGCGCCTACGGCGACTTCCACGCGCTTATCGCCGATCCGGATGTGCAGGTGATCCACAACACGACTCCGAATCACCTTCACCTGCCTGTCGTGATGGCGGTGCTCAAGGCGGGCAAGCACATCATTTCCGACAAGCCCCTGGGCCTGAACCCCGAGGACGGACGCGCGATGCGCGACGCGGCGCTCGCGGCGAAGGTAGGAAACGTAGTCACCTTCAACTATCGCGGGAATCCTTTGGTGCAGCAGGCGCGTAGCATGGTCGCGGCTGGCGATGCCGGAGACATCGGCTTTGTCCACGGGCACTATCTGCAAGACTGGATGACGGACCCTGATGTTTTTTCCTGGAGATCCGATCCGGCTAAAGGCGGCACGACTTCCGCTCTGGGAGACATTGGATCTCACTGGTGTGACCTCGCCGAGCATGTGTCCGGTTTAAAGATTGCTTCGGTGCTGGCTGACCTCACCACAGTTATTCCCATTCGATATACTTCCGGCTCATCTTCGGAGGCATTCTCGGGGACGAAGACAGGGGAGAGAACGGAAGTGCGCGTGAAGTCGGAAGACCTCGCCAGTGTGCTGCTCCGATTTGAGGGTGGTGCGAAAGGCTGCTTTTCCGTGGGCCAGGTGCTGCCAGGTCACAAGAACGATCTGCAACTCGAGTTGAATGGGCGAACCTGTTCGCTGAAGTGGAAGCAGGAAGAACAGAATGAGCTGTGGATCGGACACTATGATCGGCCCAACGCAGTCATGGCAAAGGACCCGTCGCTGGTGTCTCCGGATGTTCGGCGATATACGCATCTGCCCGGGGGGCATCAGGAATCCTGGGCGGACGCATTCTTCAACGTGATCAGCGATGCATATCGGTGGATTCGTGAAGGAGCGGCGCCCGAGGCCAAGCCGGAAATGTTGCCCACCTTCGAAGATGGTTACCGGTCGAACTGCCTTGTGGACGCCATGCTGAGAAGCCACGCGGGGGGCAGCGTCTGGGAGAAGGTCAGCTATGTGCCGGGATCTGAAAGCTAGATTGGTTTTCGCAGCTTTAGGGAGGGAGGATTGAGGAGCCGTCGCATGAGAGTCGGAGTATTCACGCCGTTGCTGTCGCAGTTGCCCCTGGAGGGCGTGCTGACAAAGCTTGTGGCGCTCGACATTCACACCGTGGAACTCGGGACCGGAAATTATCCTGGCAATGCTCACTGCAAGCTATCGATGCTGGATGATTCTTCAGCTTTGAAAGAGTTCAAGCTCAAGCTTGAGGACCAGGGCGCGAGCATTAGCGCATTGAGCTGTCACGGGAATCCGCTACACCCGAATCCCGACCACGCAAATCAAGCCCAGGAAGTGAACCGCAAGACGATTCTTCTGGCGGAAAAGCTAGGCGTGCCTGTCGTGGTCGATTTTTCCGGATGTCCCGGCGATTCCCCGAATGCCAAGTCACCGAACTGGGTGACCTGTCCATGGCCGCCGGACTACCTCGACCTATTGGCGTGGCAATGGGACGAGGTCGTGGCTCCCTACTGGGTGGAACGAGCGAAGTTTGCCGAGCAGCATGGGGTTCGTATCGCGATCGAAATGCATCCCGGCTTCGTGGTTTATAGCCCGGAAACAATGCTGCGGTTGCGATCGATCGCAGGCCCGTCGATCGGCTGCAATTACGATCCGAGCCACATGTTCTGGCAGGGAATCGATCCCATCGCGGCGATACGTATTCTGGGCGATGCAATTTTCCACGTTCATGCGAAGGACACTCAGCTGTACCCGGCGAACCTCCCTCGCACTGGCGTTCTGGACACGAAGCCGTACACTGATGAAAGGAATCGTGGTTGGATTTTCCGCACCTGCGGCTATGGGCACGGGGCGGAGTGGTGGAAGGAGTTTGTCTCGACGTTGAGGATGTTTGGCTACGACAACGTGCTTTCGATCGAGCACGAGGATAGTCTTCTCTCTCCCGAGGAGGGCCTTACCAAGGCAGCCCAGTTTCTCAACGAGATTGTTATCAAAGAGGAGCCAGGAGCGGCATGGTGGATTTAACCGCCTTCATTCGAAGGACGGCCCGTACATCGATGGATCGCAGAAGCTTTATCGCGGGCGCAGGCGTACTGCTTTCGAGCAAAGCGCTCGTCGCGCTCGCGCCCATGCAGACCAAGAACGGCGATGCGCCGCTGATCGGAAAAGCGGATCACAGCCTTCGCATTGATCCTTTTAATTTGGAGATTGGCACGGGCGTGACGGTCAAGACCCTCGCCTACAATGGGCAGGTCCCCGGGCCGCTGCTGAGGTTGCGGGAGGGCGTGCCGGTGACGATTGATGTCACCAATGCAACCGACTCGCCCGACATCGTGCATTGGCACGGCCTGGCGATTGATTCGTTAAATGATGGTGCGATGGAGGAAGGCTCGCCGATGATTCCTGTTGGCACCACGCATCGCTATTCCTTCACTCCAAAGCCGTCGGGCACACGTTGGTATCACACTCATGCTTCGGCCTTCGATAATCTCTCGATTGGAACCTATAGCGGGCAGTTCGGATTCCTGCTGATTGAGGGCAAGGATCAGCCTGGTCATTACGACCAGGAGATCAATCTCGCCATTCATCATTGGGAACCTTCGTTTGTCCCGATGGTCGAGACCATGCGTCAACAGTCGTCAAACATGCCGCTCACGACCGGCTCCGATGTCGGCTACAAATATGCAACCATCAACGCGCACATGCTGGGCGCAGGAGAACCAATACGAGTCAAGCAGGGGCAGCGTGTGTTGCTGCACCTTCTTAATGCCAGTGCGACGGAGAACGTTGTTCTGGCGCTTCCCGGCCACAGCTTCAAGATCATTGCGATGGATGGGAATCCCGTCCCGAATCCCAAGTCCGTGGAGGTGCTCTCACTGGCGGTCGCCGAGCGCGTCGATGCTATTGTCGAGATGAATTCGCCGGGCGTCTGGGTGCTGGGATCGACGCTGGAGAAGGCGCGCCAGATGGGGCTTGGCATTGTCGTCGAGTACGCGGGAAAGTCAGGTGCCCCGGTGTGGAAAGATCCGGCGCCGGTTGACTGGGACTACACCCAATTCGCCAACGCATCCGAAGCTCCTAAGCCGGATGAGACATTCACGCTGACCTTCCGGGACTTCGGTTCTATGCACGGCTCCAAATTTGACACGTGGACCATCAACAACAAATCGTGGCCTGACATCGAGCCGCTGACGGTACAGCAGGGAAAGCGCTATCGAATGGTATTTCGCAATGGGAGTGGCGATCAGCATCCCATTCATCTGCATCGGCACACATTCGAGGTCACTCGCATAGGCACCAGGCAGACAAGCGGCCTGATGAAAGATGTCATCAACGTCATGCCACTGGACACAGTCGAAGTGGATTTTGTCGCGAACAATCCGGGAGACACCCTGTGGCACTGTCATCAGCAACTGCACATGGATTACGGCTTTATGCAGCTGATTAAATACTCCGGCTGAGTGGTTTCGGGATCTGCAGCATTGCACGAACAAATCACACTCTTCCCTAGTAAATGAGGGCATTGATTGACACGATGAAGAGAACTCGGGTGATAGTGCTTCTGGCAGTAGCAGGCTTCCTTGCTTTTCAATGCCGGCAAATGACGATTTACGCAGCTTCCGATGGTTCTCCATCGAGCCGTTCCGCATCAGAATCCCCGCAGCCACAGGACAATGCCGGCTCCGCCAGCCCCGGCGCGACAGCCTACGGGGAACATTGCGCCATCTGCCACGGTGACAATCGCGAAGGCAATCTGCCGGCGTTTCCGCCTCTGCTCGGGATTAACCGGCAGATGAGTGATCAGCAAATTACGGATCTCGTCCGCAGCGGAAAGGGGCGAATGCCCGGATTCCCGAAGGTGCGGCAGGAGGAGTTGAATGCGCTCCTGCAGTTTCTTTCGACGAGCAATTCGCCTACGCCAGCTCCGAATGGAAACTCATCAGTGGCATCTTCCAGCCTGAGCGAAGCAGGGTCTGGCCTGTTTCGTCAAAATTGCGCCTTCTGTCATGGCCGCGACGCACAAGGCGGTGAGACAGGTCCCGATCTCACCCAATCCAGGCTCGTTCGCAGGGACGTTGGCGGCGACAGGATCTCGGAGGTGGTGAGAAATGGACGACCCGAAAAGAAGATGCCTGCTTTTCATTTTTCCAATCAGGAGATCTACAGTCTAGTCGCGTTTATTCATGAGCAGCAGGCCAAAGCGGCGTCCCGACCGGGCGGCCGCAGAGGCGTAGAGGTCGCCGATCTCCAGACTGGCAACATTGAAGCTGGCCGGCGGTACTTTAACGGTGCAGGGAACTGCGTGGCCTGCCACTCGCCCACGGGAGATCTCGCCGGCGTCGCTTCGAGGTACGAGGGACTGCAACTCGAGGAGCAGATGCTCTATCCGAGAGATGTAAAGAATCGGGTAACGGTCACGCTGCCGTCAGGAAAACAGATATCCGGAACGGTGGCTTATCTCGATGAATTTACGATTGCGCTGCGCGATGCCGACGGTAACTACCATTCATGGGCAGTTGGCAAGGTCAAGTACAAACTTGACGCGCCAGTCAACGCTCATGTGGATTTATTCGGCAAATACACGGACGATGACATCCACAACCTGATGGCATATTTGCAAACGCTGCGCTGATCCTGTTCATGCCGCAGGCTAAGAGGTTACCAACGAAGATGAAATCGCTGAGACATAGGGCTGTTCTTGCCGCTGGCGTATTGTCAGTGCTTGCTGCATTGCCGCATTTGGTTCTATCGCAGAACCTGAATCCCGCCGAGCTGCTCCACCCTTCGGCGGACAGCTGGCCGGGGTACCATGGCGACTACTCGGGCAGGCGCCACAGCCATCTGACACAGATAACTCCGCAGAATGTTGGAAAACTGAGCCTCGCGTGGGCCTTTCAGACGGACCAGACCGCCCAAATCAAATCATCGCCGCTCCTCGTCGATGGAGTGCTGTACTTTACGGTGCCCGAGAATATCTGGGCGGTTGACGCGCGATCCGGACACCAACTGTGGCATTACACTTATCCCCCCAGCCCGGGCGACCACATCGGCAATCGTGGCGTGGGCATGTATAAGGGGTGGCTCTACTTCACGACTCCGGATTGCTACCTGGTCTCGCTGAATGCCAAGGACGGGACCGTGCGCTGGAAGGTCGAGGTTGCCGACGTCAAAAAGGGCTACTGGACAACGATGGCGCCGGTGGTCGTAGGGAATCACATCATCGTCGGAGTTTCTGGCGATCTCGACAATCTGACCGGATATCTCCGATCGGTCGATCCCGAGACTGGCCAGACGCAGTGGCAGTGGGATAGTACTCCCCCTGCAGGAACTCCGAAGAGCACCACAGGTGGCATGACGTGGATACCAGGCACATACGATCCTTCTCTCAATCTGCTTTATTGGGGCACCGGAAACCCGACGCCTGTGCTGAATGGCAAAGTCCGGCCGGGCGACAATCTCTACACCTGCAGCATCGTGGCGCTCAACCCCGATACAGGAAAGCTCGTATGGGCCTTTTCGGTGTCTCCTCACGATACGCACGACTGGGATGCCGTCGAGGTTCCGGTTCTGGTCGACGGGACTTTTCAGGGACAGCCGCGAAAAATGCTGATGCAAGCTTCGCGCAACGGGTACTTCTTCGTTCTTGACCGCACCAATGGAAAGAGTCTTCTGACCGCCCCGTATGGGCCCGTGAACTGGACACTAGGCGTCGACAAGGAGGGTCACCCGATTCCGAATCCGGCAAAGGAACCGGCACCTGACGGCCGCCTTATCGCCCCCGATGAGGGAGGCATGACCAACTATCGCTCACCCAGCTTTGATCCGAAAACCGGCTTCTTCATTGTCGATGCCCACCCCAGCTACAGCATCTATTTCGCCAAGCCTGCAGACGGAGCCTACGGCTGGGCAGGAGCCGATTACGGCCTCTGGGGGAAGGGAGTTATCGAAGCTATTGACTACCGGACGGGCAAAATCCGCTGGAGCCATGAGGTGGGGGCGGGAGGTTCGGGCGCCGGTGTTCTCACGACCGATTCCGGAGTGACATTCACAGGGGACGGCTACGGAAACGCCTTGGCATTCGACACGGCGACTGGCAAGACACTGTGGCATGTGGGGACGGGCGCGCCCATGCAGAGCTCTCCAATCAGCTACGAACTCGATGGACGCCAATACATAGTCACGAGCAGCGGAGGCGTGATGTTCGCATGGGTGTTGCCGCAATCCAGCAACCTGGCCAGCGGTACCGCCAGCCCCGCCCACGCCCGTCCGTAGCTATCAGCAGTACCTCGTGGGACGTGGGGTTCGAATTCCCACAGAAGATAACCTACGGAATCGAATGTGGGAAACACGTCGGATCACATAGTTTCGACGCATCTAACACGCCCCAGTTCGCTAATCCGCTTCGAAGATTGCAGCGGGATGATTCGGTGTGGTCACAACGTCAAACGCAAACCGGACTCTTTGCCTGAGCGCCACTCCTGGCCCGCCAAAACACTTGTAACTGACGATGGGGCCATGATAATCATGCAAGCCGCCCCGAACGAGTTTTTCATCGGTGGGTCGGGCCTCACCGTCTCGTTCTATTGAGATCCCGACGTTGACAACAAGCTCAGCGGCATCGCCAGCATCGAAGAGGTGAGCCATGAGGAGGGGAATTGGCAAACGCTGCGCCGCCTCAACGGAGACCAGAGTAACCAGGGCCGTCAGCTGTCAATGGCTCCTCACCAGGTCCATCTTTATCGGGTCATTCTTTATACTATCGACCGATCTTCGTCTGCACCGGCACCTTTGTGCGTGAACCAGGCTCAGTGCGCGAACAACGAGAGCGAAATGGCCTCGCCCATCGCCCGATAACCCGCGGGAGACGGATGCAGGTGGTCGCCGCAATCATATGCCGGGAGCAGATGGTCCGGTTGATGCGGATCACGAACGACGGCGTCGAAATCGATCACAGCATCGAAATGTCCGGTTGCCCGAATCCACTCGTTCACAGTCTGCCGGTCCTTCTCGTTCAGCGGCCCTGGATGGTAGTAGTCGGATCCTGCATAGGGCGTGACCGTCGCGCCAGTGACCCGTAGTCCGTGTGCATGGGCGCGCGCGATGATTTGCTGGTACGCGGCGATCAGCCGTTGAACCAATGCGGCATGTTCGGCAGGCGGCACTTCTTCTGTGCGCGTCAACCCGCCTAGATCGTTGACTCCCTCAAAGACGATGAGCCAGCGGACTCCGGCCGGCGCGAGGACATCGCGATCGAAACGCGCCAATGCATTAGGCCCCAGACCGTCGGTCAGCAGGTGGTTACCGCCGATCCCTGCGTTAAAGACGCCAATGTTCCTCGTCGTGGGCGACTGCTGCAATCGCGATGCC
Source organism: uncultured Acidobacteriaceae bacterium (assembly GCA_963781245.1). Classification (GTDB taxonomy): domain Bacteria; phylum Acidobacteriota; class Terriglobia; order Terriglobales; family Acidobacteriaceae; genus Silvibacterium. The sequence continues at coordinate 103,310 of CAWAFB010000019.1, read as the reverse complement.
AGCACATCGGTCCATCGATCATTGCCGTTGGTGGTCGCCCCATGACCATCGGTGATCGAATCTCCGAGCGCCACCACTGAGCCACTTCCCGGAGCGGCTGGCACATCGATCTCTGAAATTTGATACCAGTGATCTACTGTGTGAGCATCAACCAACGTCTGTGTGGCTACGGTGTTTCCGTGCATAAAGTATGACGTAGCCCGGGAACCGGGATGCCCCGTCTCGCGGGCGGGAGGAGACTCAAGATAAAACGTTACCGCCAGATCCGACAGGGCCTCGACCGGATAGGGGATGGGATCGGACATGAACTCAGCGCCAGGTGGGACGATTACATCGGGCTTTCCGGCAAAGGTCAGCGCTTTGTCCGTTGTGGTATCGATCGCTGATGAGTGCGGCGAGATCGGCCGCGCAATATGGACCGCTGTGAACTGCAGCGCGTCCGTCCCGAATGCATTCGACACGTGAACGCGCAGTTCGGGACCGCCGGCAGAGAGATGAAAAATCTGCCGGACGGTTGCGTCCTGCAGATCGGAGGAAGGCAACATGTTCTGAGGCTCGGGAACCTGCTGCGATGCTCCCCATGAAGCGATCCAGTTTTGCGGCCCAGCGTTCGTCTGCGCCTGGAACTTGCTGGAAACCGACAAGAGCGCCATGAGGAGAACGAAAGATTTGTACTTTTTGACTGCGCACTTTGAGTTCATCGAATTAGTATTGGTTCCGAAGTAAATCGATTCTAATACCTGGTGGCGTCGGTCTCCGGAGGGCGCGTGCGTTTTTTGATCATCGCTGGTTTGATTGTTGCCGGAATCTCTATCAGCTCCGACGGAGCTCTGTTGGCTCAACACCCCGAATCGGCTGTGCCGCCGCCAGTGGCCTTCACAGCCGAGCAGGATCACCAGAATATGATGGATCAGCTGGGCATCAAAGCTCTGCGTCCTGGCCCGAGCGGTGATGAAAAGGCTCCGAATCATGCCAACTACGACGAGTCGAAGGCGAACCCGTATCCCAGTCTTCCTGATCCTCTCACTCTGAACAATGGCCAGAAGGTGACGACGCCGGCGATGTGGTGGGATAAACGGCGGCCTGAAATCGTGGAGATGTACGAGAAGTACGTCTATGGCCGCGTCCCTGCCAACGTGCCTCGCGTGACCTGGACGGTAACTGCTGTCGACCACGAAATGATTGGATTCCGCCCCGTCATTGCGAAGGATCTGATCGGGCACGTAAACGACTCGTCTTATCCCGTGATCAGCGTCAACATTCACATGACGCTCGTGACGCCCGCGGGTGCAAAGGGCCCAGTCCCCGTACTGATGATGTTTGGCCGCGCCGGTTTCCCCGCGCCGAATGAGCCGCAAGGTGCGGACATGGATCGCATCAACAAGGCCATGAAGGCGCTGCTGATCCAGCAGGACCCGTCACTCGAAGAAGTATTCGAGCAGCATCCGGCGTGGGAGCCGGTCAGGAATACGCCCTTTCAGCTTCCGCAGCTCAATGCAGACGGAGGGTCGCCCAATACCTGGCAGCTGATTGCCGACGGCTGGGGTTTCGCGCTTTTCGATCCGGCCAGCGTGCAGGCAGATGACGGTGCCGGACTTACACGAGGCATCATAGGCCTGGTAAACAAGGGTCAGCCGCGACACCCCGAAGACTGGGGAGCGCTGCGTGCCTGGGCCTGGGGCGCGGGACGTGGCCTCGATTATCTTGAAACGGATCCAGCCGTCGATGGCAAACATGTCGGCATCGAGGGAGTCTCGCGCTACGGTAAGGCGGCGTTAATCACTATGGCTTTCGATCGGCGTTTCGCCATGGTGCTTGTCGGTTCATCAGGGAAGGGTGGGGCAACGCCCTTGCGCCGGAATTTCGGTGAAGCAGTCGAGAGCCTGACCGGAGGCGAGTACTACTGGATGGCCGGCAATTTTATGAAGTATGGTGCTTCAGAAGCCAGCTTCGGAAGCATGAATCCGCGTGACATTCCCGTTGATTCGAACGAGTTGATCGCGCTGTGCGCACCCCGCCTTACGTTTATCAGCTACGGCGTCCCTGAAAAGGGCGATGCCCACTGGCTCGATCATCAGGGCAGCTTTATGGCCACGGTGGATGCCAGCCCCGTATTCACTCTGCTCGGAACAAAAGGGCTCGACGTGCCGGGGGACTACACGGCGAAGATGCCTCCCGTGAATCAGGGCCTGCTGGATGGACAGCTCGCGTGGAGGCAGCACGACGGCGGACACACGGACGCACCGAACATGAAGTACTTCATTGAATGGGCCGACCGCTTTATCGGTCACACCGCAAGTCAGTAGACAGCTAATTGGTGGAGGCTGCGGGGCTCGAACCGTTCCACCGTGTACTTTCTAAAAGTGGCTGATCCCGGGATGTGAGGGAAGCGAAATGCCGAATGCCGGTGTTATGTAAATGTCGAGCCTGGGAGCCTTTACAAACGCGAGGGTGCTCATAACAGTCACGCCTTTTCTGTCGGCGCAGGTAAGTCCAGCAGAATCCAATACGAGCTCTTACCTTAATGTTTTCTTACACTTGAGCTAACTACCTGTTCTCATGGGATTACTCGCAAACCTTTGTTTTCTATGAAGTGCACTAGAGAAGCTCCATGAACGCTCTTTGGAATCAATGATTCCCCCGCAACTACATTGAGGGGGTGTGGCCACCCATAGATGCCCAAGACCGGCAAACCGGCTAGCGAAGCCTGCACGGTTGGCCTGCGTACTTTCCCAAGTCCAGAAACTCGTGCAATGCTGGATCATCGGGATTGAAGCGTTGAGCCCGCTCGATCGTCTCAAGAGCCTTGGCCTTGTCTCCCAGCTTGCACTGGAGAAATGCGAGATTCAGCCCTGCAGCCGTCTGGCTCGGATCAGCCGCGACGACCCTCCCCAAAAGCGCAATCGCTGCCTCTGTCTTACTGCGCGAGGCGTCGAGTACCGCCAGATTCGCTAGGGCCGCGCTCTCATAGGGATTTTCCGCCAGCGCCGCCTGATATTCTCGCTGTGCCTCATCCGGGTGCCCCGAGACTTGCTCCAAAAATCCCAGCCGCACATGCAGCTCTGCATCATTTGCGCCTTCACTCTCCGCCTTCTTTAGGAGAGCCAAAGCCTTCTCACCCGATTGCTGATCGCCTCGAACCGCGAACTGCGCATAAGCAAGACCCAGCTCGCGATCGCCGGCACTCACACCGCCTACCGGAACAAGCGTCGTGCTCTCGCTTATCCGCTCAACACGTGCTTTCCCAGGCACGCGCTCGATATCGTGATCGGTTAGCTGCTCGTGCGAGACATCCGTTGTCTCGCGCGCCGGCATATGGCAAACCGCACAATCCTGCTGCTCAGTATGATGCTCCGTGGCCATCTTCTCGCCAGTGTGGCAGGCCAGGCACTTGCTTCGGTAGAAGCTCACCCGCTCCGCCGCAGTCGGAGTGCCATGCGGATCGTGGCACGTCGTGCACGTCAGCTTATCGCCGCTCGCCCGCTTGCACGCGCTCCTCAGCAGCGCCTCGTACTGGCTCGTTGCCCTGCCGCCACCTTCCGCACGGCTGGCATTTACGAAGTAGACAACGAACCGTGCAAGATCCTCTCCTGGCCGATAGGCCGCCAGGGATTCGCCCGCCCGATAGATGGCCGCATCACCCTCGAGATGGCACTGCAGACACACACTATCGCGCGATGCCGGTGCGAGCTTGGCCGGATTCACGATCGGCCCACGCCCTTTCTGAGCCAGATGCTGGGAAGCATCGCCATGACAGGCTGTGCACGTCACACCGCCAACCTTGAATGGCATATCTGCGTACTTGTTCCGCGCCTCAGGCAATGCTGACTGGACCTGGCCTGCATGACAATGCAGGCAATTGGAGTCGACGGGCAGCGTGTCCGGCATGCTCCGCGCCGATCCGTAATTCGGCGCCATATCCCAAAGCTGCTTCTTGGAGTAGTAATTTACCGGCGCCTCAAACCACCATCCATCGCGCTCAAACAGATAGGTCCTGCCTCGCCGTCCCGAGCCGACGTAATACGACAGAAGCTGTTCTCCATGCAGCGGAGGCCCGGTACCCGGCACCGTCCGCTCATACCTCATCCACGCCTGCCCATCGCGCAGGAACAACTGGTAGCGAATGCCCGAGGCCGCGTGTGTAAAGCCGCCTTCGATCAGCCCGTCCTTCGCCATACCACTGCCGCGCGCCATGGCAGTCCTTTGATATCGCTCGTAGATATCTCTATGGCAATTTGCGCAGGAGCGGTCCGGATCGTTGAGGGAGATTATTTGTGGAGCAGATGCCGCCATTACCCATTGCCGAGCGACTCCCACCGTAGACAGCGCAAAAAGCGTCGCAAACATGGCAAAAGAAGGCCATGCGCGCCATCGCAAGATCAATGCGGTGTCTCCAGTCTCGGAGTGGCAGCGGACTGTAACTTCTCAGCGGTCTCGGTCTCATGACTGGCGTCAGCTGTTCTGCCCATCGCCCGGTAAGCCTGCCCCAGCAGGCCGTGCGTCATATAGTTGGTCGGATCCATCTTTTCGGCTCGTTCCAAATACATCGCCGCGCTGACAGGATCCTCTTGCTTCAGCATTACCTTTCCGAGAAGAATGTACGGACCGGTAGAGTTCGGTTCCAGCAGAACGGCTTGCTGCAAAGACTGCAGCGCCTTCTGGTACTGGCCGGCCCGCGTGTACGCGTCCCCCAGCCTGTCGTAGATTCCGCCGTAGAGTGGATTCAGATCGCGCTCTTTCTCGAAATCCGCTACTGCCTCATCAATGTTTTGGCTTGCTAGAGCAATCTCTCCCAATAGCTGACGGCAAAGTGGAAGCTTAGGATCCAGTTCGGCCGCCTTTTTCGCATATTCCTGTGCGACTGGTAGGAATTCGTGACGCAGCAGCATGCGCCCGGTTAACAGATAAGCAGGCGCTGAATCCGGCGCAAAGCCGAATTGCCGCGCAAAAGCACGCCGGGCATCATCGTAGCGGCGTGTGTCCAGGTAACAGAGAGCCAGCACATAGCTCGGATCTACTTTTGTACCCGGTGCCCACTCATGAATACCCTCAAGCAGTGGAATCGCATCCGCCGGCTTGCCCATCCGAAAGAGGGTCAGACCCCTTAACTCTGCAGCTTCAATATCCTTGCTATTCTCCTGGAGTGCCTTCGCAAGCGCCTGATCAGCCTCGGAGAAATCACCTTCAGCATAGAGGGCCATCCCTCTCAACCGCTCGATACCCGCTGCCGGAGGACGCTGAGCCGCAGCCAGATCCAATTGAAGCAGCGCCTCCTTCGGTTGACCGCGATCGATGAGTTTCCTTACCGCGGCGAGATCAACTGTAGTATTTGAAGAACTCTGACTGCCCGGCGATGCCGCCTGCTGCGCTACGACGAAAGGCACAGCGAGAGCAATGACAAACAGCAACATTAAGAATTTCATGACATCCCGAATAACAAGGTTGATAAGCAACAGTCCAGTTCAGCGCTATTGCGTATTTGCGACGACAACTCCCACCAGAGAATCGGCACAACCGTAGTATAGGAACCATTTCCCGTTGAATGCGACCAGCCCCTCTGCGAAAGTTGTGCCCGCGGCGTATTGTCCCGTCTTCTCAAACGGCATCTCCGGCTTCAGGAACGGTGCCTCGGCGCGGGCTATCAACTTCGACGGATCATCCGCCTGAAAGAGTGCCTGGCCGGCGGCATAGGCATTTGGACCCAATGCCGGATCGCCATTCTCCGGATCATTCTTACCGTTATTAATCACCACAATGCCTTTGTCAGTAAGCACCGGCGGCGGGCCCACCTCCGGAAAGCCGCTATCAAATCGTCCGCTTCGTTTGGCGAGTAGCACAAGCGGCGATCCGTTTGGGCCTTCCACCGGCGTCCAGTGAATTAAATCCGTCGAGGTTGCGAGGCGAATTTCACCTTCCCCCCAGTACATCCAGTACCGCCCCTGGATACGTGCCGCAACGAGCCGTCCATCCTTCAAGCGTGTAACAATTCCCGCCGACTTGTACTTCAGAGCGGCATACTTTCCACCCGACGCGTCCAGGAACGCTGGCCCGAACTTCCTCCAGTGGATCAGGTCCTTTGACGTCGCGATTCCCACTGAATACGTAACTCGGTTCCATTGCGTATAAGTGAGCACATAGGAACCGTCTTCGCTCTCTACGATCCGCGGATCCTCGACCCCACCCGGCCACTCTCTTTCTTTCTGGCTGTCCTTGGCAGGGAAGAAGACGGGAGTAGCATAGCGCTTGAAGTGGATGCCGTCCTCACTCTCCGCCAGTCCAAGGCGGGAAGTATGGCTGCCGATCTCGTTGCTGCCGGTATCATCCTCCGCACGATATAGGACGAAGATCTTGCCGCCGCGAAGAACAGCCGCGGGATTAAACGTGTGCAGGGCTTCCCAATGAACCGGCTTTCCCAGGATTGGATCGTTGAAGATCGATGGCGGTCGCGGCTCAATGACCGGATTACCCTCCGCCGGCCTGACAAACGGACCGATCTGCCATTGTGACTGGGCAACGGCATCGACTGCTGCCAAACCGCAGACGATGGCCAGAATCAGGGCCGATCGCCGCACTCCTCGCAGATCAACTTGGACGGCTCTCAAGATCTCTTCCCAAAAAGTTGAGGGGAGCCTGGGCTCCCCTCGTTCTGGTTCTGTAAACCCGTACTAGAAGTTTACGCGGAGTGAGAATTGCAGGAGACGGGCAGCAGCACCCGGTGCCTGGCCGGTAACGTACTGGTCGCCAGAATCGATTCCGGAAGTAGCGCCGCCTCCTCCGAAGCCTGGATTGATGTGGTTGAATGCATTGAAACCATCCACACGGAACTGGGCCACGATACTCTCGTGGATCGGGAAGTTCTTTTGCAGCGAAAGGTCGGTATTGAAGAATCCCGGTCCGAAGGCGTTATTTCTGCCTGCGGTACCAATCTGATCAACGCCTGCCGCGCTGAAACCGGAGAATGGGGTGTATTGGAGACCGCCATTAGCGTATTTAACCAGCGGTGTTGTCGTTCCATGATAGAAGAAGCGCCTGTGAGCGATTGGATCGTATTTACCGAGGCTTGTCTTCAGGGTTGAGCCCTTGCCATTCGGGTAGCAAGGTCCGGGCCCTGAACTCAACCCGCACTCACCATAGTTGATCGTGAATGGAAGGCCGCTCGACCAGTTGAGAACCGGGCTGACCTGCCATCCGCCAATGATCATATTCACCCATCCAGGCGCACTCGAATAGAACTGCTGGTTGCGTCCGAACGGCAACTGGTAAACGCCGTAAACGATTAGTTGGTTCCTGCGGATATCGTTGTTCAGTCCGCGCACCGTCCGCTTGTTCCACGTTGCATAGCCACTATTGAAATCTATTCCTTGCTGCCATGCGTAGTTTGCTGTAAACGAGAGACCTTTTGAAAACTGCTTGGCCAGCGTCACCTGTAGTCCGTTGAAATGCGAGTCCTGGTCATCACCGTAGTAGCTGATGCCGTTCGTCCACCCGCAGGCACCAGCCGGAACAGTAGCGGGACGCGTCACGGTGCCATTGTTGTATCCGTAGTTGGGATCCTGGCAGGCCGCGAGGCTTCCGCCGTAGTAGCGCTGTAAGTAGGTAGTATTGTCCGTTCCTCCGTCCGGATCGGCGATGGCAGTTGTAGTTCGTAGCTGTGTTGGTACGTAATGCAGCGGGCTACCGGTGATGCTGTATTGCGCCGGAAGGAAAATACCCGCCTCGTTTGGATTGGTGTTGTTGCCGTCTCCAGCGCTCAAGGTATGGGTACCCTTGTTCCCCACGTAGGCGATGGTAAAGGACGTAGTTGAATTAAGCGACTGCTGCAGGCTCGCATTCCAGGCGTCGAGGGTTGGCAGCCTCAGGTTGTTCGGTCTGGCTTTCGGACTGACCGCGTAGCCGGGGGCTGGAAGAAGCCCACTGGAAGGAACCACGGGTACACACCCGGTTGCCGTGTCACATGGCGGCGGCCCGTCCGACAGGTTGAATGCGTAAGACCTCGGGCCACCCGTGGCTGCTACGTTCTGGCTGGCCAAAACCGGCAGATTCTGGGTCACAACGTGCCCGAAGATCGAACCGAAGACACCCAGATCGAAGCTGCGGCCGTAACCGGCACGGATTACCATTTTCGGGTTAATCTGGTATGCAACTCCGACCCGAGGATTCCATGCATTGGTAGCCCTGCTCCAGTTCATGTTGTTCGAAATGCTGCCGGTTTCTGCCACGCGAAGGTAGCCATCCGTAGTGGTGTCATCGTTCATCTGCATCAGGGCGCCATTCATTGGTCCGTTCACTGACTCGGGGGAATAGAACTCGTAGCGAATCCCCAGATTAGCCGTCAGCTTCGGAGTCACGCGCCAGGTGTCTTGCCCGTAAAAGTAAAGCCGTCGCTGAAACTCCCTCGCATCAGTTGAACTGCTGACATAGCGTCCAAATTGGGTTGACTGGCCTAGGACGAGGGTTGCAAGTCCCAGACCGCCGGTCGTGCCGTTGGACGTCGGCCCGGTACCAAAGCTCAGGATACCGGTGCGATCTGTATCGCTCGGCACGCGCAGATTGCGCGCAAAGCGGAGGTCTCCGCCGACCTTAATTGAGTGGTTGCCCTTGATCCAGGTCCAGTTGTTCACAAACTGCAATTGACTTTCTTTTTCAATCAGTGGACAGTTGCAGCGCGTAATGTTGAGATCTTGTCCATATTGAGATCCCGTGCTTTGCGGATTGTTGGGGCCTCCGTTGGCGCCTACCTCGGTAACATTGAACCCGCCGGCGCCGCTGGTGATTGCGTTCAGGTTCAGCCCGGGAATTCCGAGGTTGGTCATAAACGGCACTCCCTCGTTGTACTTGTTGTCGCCGATGTTGTAGCGGTAGTAGCCGACGCGGAAGTCCATCGCGAGGGTTGGCTTAAGCGCCCAGTCAAAGCCCGTTGCAAGGCTGTCATTCGCGCCCTGAGAAACGCCGCCGTAGTTATTGATGCCGAATCCGGCACCGCCCGCAGGGCCGAAGATTGTGGTTCCGCTCAGTACATCCGTGAACCGGCTGAAGCGTTCAAAAGCGTGAATCGACTGCATCACTTGCCAGTCGACGCGTTCGTCCCATGCGTCGCTGTTGAATATACCGGTACCGCTGGCCCCATAGTTGTTCTGTAGGCCATTGAAGTTACCCGTCTTGTTGGGTGCGTAGGGTTGCAGCAGCGTTAAAAGATTCAGAGCCGGCTGCGAGAGCTGCGCAGTCGGAATCACATTGCCGGGATAGGGCAGTCCCCTACTCCGATTCGGCATCCCATTAATTGTATCGGGTTCGTAAATAGTGCCGATCGTTGGGCCCAGCGCCGTAAGGTACTGAGAAAAGTCGCATCCGGGAATTCCGCTGGGACCAACCGACTGTCCCAAGCAGGTGCTGACCAGCATTGCAGAGGGAACTGTCATTGAAGCGGCGGTCCCTACCTTCTGACGAACGAATTGGACATCGGCGAAGAAAAACAGCCTGTCCTTAAGGACCGGGCCGCCGATTGATCCGCCAAACTGGTTCTTCAGGCCTCCCGGAACGAGCCCGCTGGTATCGTTCGTGCCCGCCGGCGGATTCTGAGAGTAAGGATCTCTAGCCTGATTCGCATTGCTTTCGCGATAGTCAAAAGCGCTGCCATGGAAGCTGTTTGTCCCGGACTTGGTCTGTGCTGTCACGATCGATGACACAGCCTTGCCGAACTCAGCGTCGAAGTTCTGCGTCGTAATCTTCGTCTCGGAAAGGGAGTCCATGTTCGGATTGACAACAATGATTCCGAGAATGGGATCCTGATTGTCAGTGCCGTCCAACTGGAAAGCGACACCGCCGAATGCCTGGCCGTCAACCTGGATCTGTGCGCTGCCTTGCGGATTTTCGTCGGCCGCATGGGTCCAGCCAAGCTGCTGTGCGCCCGGTAGCAGAAGTTGCAGGTTCGTGAAGTTGCGATTGCCGATCGGAAGATCCTGCACTTCCTTCGCGGTGAATGTCGTCGAAACATCGGCGCGGTCTGTCTTCAGCTGCTCGACGGTCGTGGCGCTTACTTCCACAGTCTGAGTGGCGCCGCCGACTTCCATCTTGGCTTCTACCTTGATTGACTGATCGGCGTAAACGACAAGACCCTTCGACTCGAAGGTCTTGAACCCGGCGTTTGCCACGCTGACGTCGTAGGTATCCGGGATAAGGTGGCCCACCGTGAACTCGCCCGCCTCATTCGCAGTGGCGGTGACCGATGTTCCCTTGTTGGTATCTGTGATTGTGATGGTTGCGCCGGGAATCGCGGCGCCTGTGTTGTCCACCACCGAACCGAAGATTGTGCCGAAGACAGCCTGTGCGTAGCTAGAGGTCGAAAGAAAAATCGCACATGCAGCTATGGCGATGATCCTGCCCCATTTTGTCCATTGCATATAAATTGCCTCCCTAAAATCTTCACCGGGGCGCTGGTTCACGCCTCGGTCCTGCAAGTTTTACCGCTTTTTTGGTTTACAAGTTTTTCTTCCCCACAGACGCAGCCCGCGCAGCGTCTGCAAGCAAGGCGGATATTTGCACCGTCAGCACACTACTGCCTGAAATCAGCAAATGTCAACCGATTTACGGGGTTGGTTACACGGTTTGATATAGCGAACAAATAGCATTTCGGGTGCTCTCTTTAGCTCAAACGTTTTATCTCGCCCTGTCCCTGAATCTCAGGTATTCCCTGCCGGTAAAGGGGTGTATTCGCATGCGCTTAATGGGATTATCATTGTCCGGCATCAGCGGGCCTGCCCTGCGGCTGCACAGTCTGACTCGCTTAGCAGATCGGTTTTTGGAAACGCATCGGGAGAAAGTTTCGATGAGGTTGTCTGTACAAAATCGATTTATGTCTATACATTCCAGGCTATTCACGACCGACAATTAGCCATTTACAGGTAAGTCACGGGATGAGGAATTCTGGCCAAACCGAGTCGCCGCGCAGGACCGGGGCCCGAAATATGCCCGAAGCCGAGCTGCCGAAGCACAGGCAGGTTTTCGACAGCCTCCTGAACGCGATCCAGTCCGGCGTCTACCATGTCGGCGACCGGCTGCCCAGTGAAGCTGAGCTGGGAAAGGCCTTCCTCGCTTCGCGCATCACCATAGCCAAGGCAGTCAACGAGTTACAAAGGCTCGGATTGGTCTCCCGCCGCGCCGGCGCCGGAACCTACGTCTTGCCGCGCAAGCAGGCCGCCGGTTGCGTCTTCGGCCTTCTGATTCCCGATCTGGGAAGGACCGAGATTTTTGAGCCTATCTGTCACGGCATGATGCGTTCACCGTTGTCCGCCGCCCATTCTCTTCTCTGGGGTCACGCGATGGGTGAGGCCAAACAGCAGGAAGAGGAAGCCGAGCAGCTGTGTCAGCACTACATTGCACAAAAAGTCTCAGGAGTCTTTTTCGCGCCCCTGGAGTTCACGCCGCATAAAGATCTATTCAACCGCAGGATCGCGAGCGCTCTCGATCACGCCGGTATCCCTGTTGTGTTGCTTGACCGCTGCATACTTCCGTATCCGGAAAGATCCCGCTACGACCTTGTCGGCATCGACAACCGGCGTGCCGGCTTTCAGATCACCCGCCATCTTCTGCAACTCGGCTCCAGGCGAATCGCTTTCGTTGCCAAGCCGCTCTCCGCGCCCACAGTAGATGCACGCATCGCTGGATATCGCGAAGCTCTCCATTGTGCCGGTATTGCTCTCGATGAGAATCTCGTTCGCTTTGGAGATCCCGAAGACAAGGCCTTCATCCGCGCATTACTCGATGACTGCGCTCCAGACGCCATCGTCTGCGCCAACGACCTGACCGCGGCACATCTGATGCATGGGCTTCTTGAAGCCGGAGTGCGTATCCCTGAAGAGATTCGCATGGTAGGCATTGATGACGTCAAATACGCGAGCATGCTACCGGTGCCGTTGACGACTCATCACCAGAACTGCGGCGACATCGGATCCATTGCCATCTCGGCGATGCTCGACAGGATCGAACGTCCAGGTCTGCCCACCCGCGACATTTTGCTGCAGGCCACTCTTGTCGTTCGAAAATCCTGCGGCGCATTGTCCTCCAAAAGTAGAGACCTCCATTGAGCCGCCCGCTCGGGCCCAGAGTGATATAGTTAGCAGTTTCGAAGTAAGGAGTCCGAGACATTGAGAAAACTCATTCCCTCTCTTCGTGGATTCGTACTGCTTGTCCTCGCTGTGCTTGCCGGCTCACCGCTCCTCGCGCAGACGTCTGCAGACCCCTGGTGGAAGCATGCCGTGATCTATGAGGCCTATCCCCGCAGCTTCCAGGACTCCAACGGTGATGGCGTCGGCGATCTGAAGGGCATCACCGAGCGCCTCGACTACCTGCAGTCTCTCGGCATTAACGCCATCTGGCTGTCGCCGATCTACCCTTCACCCCAGGTTGACTTCGGGTATGACATCTCCGATTACGAAAACGTCGATCCGCAATACGGTAACCTCGCGGACTTCGACCAGCTTGTCGCTGAAGCGAAGAAAAGAAACATCCGCATCATCATGGATATGGTCATGAACCACACCTCGGACAAGCATCCGTGGTTCATCGAGTCCAAAAGCTCGCGCAACAATCCCAAACGCGACTGGTACATCTGGCGCGATGGCAAGGGACCCGGCATCCCTCCCAACAACTGGCAGAGCGCCTTTGGACATTCTGCCTGGAAATACGATCCCACCACAAAGCAGTGGTACTACCACAAGTTCTATGCCGAGCAGCCGGACCTCAACTGGCGCAATCCTAAGGTCGAAAAGGCCATGTTCGATTCTGTGCGCTTCTGGCTCGATCGCGGCGTAGCCGGCTTCCGCCTCGATGCGATTCCCACTTTGTTTGAAGATCCGGAGTTACGCGATGAGAAGGAAACCGGAGGTGTTAACGCATTTGGAGACCCCAATATCGACGGCTCATACACCGAGAATCTCCCGGAAGTTCACGATGTCATGCGCAGCCTGCGCAAACTTGTGGCCAGCTACCCCGGCGACCGCGTGCTCATCGGCGAAACCTATCTTCCTAATATCCAGGAACTCGACAAGTGGTACGGGGGCGCGGGCCGCAACGAGTTGAATCTCCCAATGGATATGCAGATCGGGTTCATCAACAAGCTCGATGCCAGCCTCTTCCGCCAGCGTATCGAAGACGTGGAGACCAAGGTTCACGGCAACCAGCCGCTAATCGTATTTGATAACCACGACAACCCCCGCAGTTGGGATCGCTACGGTGACGGCGTGCATGACGCGGCCATCGCACGCGTGATTGCTACGATGCTCTTCACCACGCGCGCGACCGCCATGATGTACTACGGTCAGGAAATCGGTATGGTCACAACTCCACCCAAACGCAAGGAAGACGTGAAGGATCCCGTCGGGCTTGTCGGCTGGCCAAAGGAAAAAGGTCGCGACGGCGAGCGCACTCCCATGCAGTGGGACACCTCGAAGAATGCCGGATTCAGCACCGCAGACGAAACCTGGTTGCCCGTTGCGCCAAACTACAAGACTGTGAACGTTCAGGTGGAAGATGCGGCGTCGGACTCGCTGCTCAACTGGTACAAGCAACTCATCCAAATGCGCGCGACTAATCCCGCGCTCCGCGAAGGGCCGCTTACCATGCTTGACCGCACAAATCCGAACGTACTGTCGTATGTGCGCAAGGGGTCTGCAGGCTCTCCCTCCGTAGTTGTTGCACTTAACTTCACCGCACAGCCGGAGACAATTTCGCTGAACCTTACGGGAACCGGTGTGACCGGAACCAACGTAAAGACCTTGCTGACCGATGATGCATCGCTGCGGCCCACAACCAGCCTCACTGGCATTACGCTGCCGCCCTTTGCGTCCTGGATTGCATCGGTCCAATAATCGGGATATGCGATGTCTGAGAAATGCTTGGGGGAGTGCTGCGTGGCGCTTCGCCGCCAGTCAATTTGCCGCACTGCTCATCATGCATTGCGCGGCCCTCGCGGCGACGGCTCCCTACGGAGTCGATCTCGATGGGCATCCGGTTATGCTCGCTCAATCGACGGCGCCGGCCATCGTGTTGTTCTTCACCGGCTCCGACTGCCCGATCTCTAACCGCTATGAACCCGAAATGCTACGCCTTGAGCAGGAGTTCGCACCCTCCCGGGTAGAGTTTTGGTGGGTGTATCCGAATCCTGAAGACACGGCTGCCGTCATTCGCCAACACCGTTCGCAGTTTGCCGGTAGCGCCCACATCATCGTCGACACCGGCCAGTCGCTCGTCCACTTGACACACGTGACCGTTACGCCGGAGGCGGCTGTGCTCATCCCCAGGAACGGCACCCTCCGTGAGATTTACCATGGCCGCATCGACGATCGTTACGTCTCCTTCGGACAGGAGCGCCCGCGCGCCATGCATACCGAACTCGAAAATGCGATTTCCGCTGTGTTGGCCAGGCACACCGTTCCGAAGCCCGGCGGTCCACCCGTCGGTTGCTCGATTGTTCCGCTGGAAATCCGCAGCCAATGAGTTCGGTCCGAAGTCGAATCCGCATTGCTGCTCTCACTCTCGGCGTTTGCGTCATCTATTTCGTCGGTCTGCGCGTATGCGTTCGCGCATCGGAAGCGCCCGTCACTTTTAGCCGTCAGATCGCGCTCATCCTCTATAAGAACTGCACCACCTGCCACCATCCCGGCGGAGGCGGCCCGTTCAGTCTCCTCACCTATGAAGACGCCCGCCGCCGTGGACCCCAGCTCGCTCAGGTCACCGCAAGCCGTTTCATGCCTCCCTGGCTGCCCGAGCACGGCTACGGAGACTTCGCCGACGAACGCCGCCTTAGCTCCGAAGAAATCACCCTCATCCAGAAGTGGGTGTCCACTGGCATGCCTCGCGGCGATGCCGCCGAAACACCTCAAATTCCGCAATACGATACCACCTGGACTCTCGGCAAGCCTGACCTTATCCTCACCATTCAGCATCCGGCCACTCTTCGCGCGTCCGGTTCCGACATCTTCCTCAACTTCGTCCTTCCATATCCCCTCGACCAGACCCGCTACGTCCGCGCGATGGAAATCCGCCCCGGAACGCCTCAGGTGGTGCACCACGCCAATGTACTGATCGACCGCACTGCTTCCTGGCGTCGTGCGCACCCCGACACATGGCGCGACGGCGTTCCCGGCATGGAACTCATGGTCGACGCCGGAAACACCTTCGACCCCGACAGCCACTTCCTGTTTTGGAAACCGGACACGCCCGCGCTCGTGGAGGCCCCTGGCATGCCTTGGCGTCTTGATCCCGGGAACGACCTCATCCTCAACATGCATCTCAAGCCGTCTGGAAAACCCGAAACCGTCGCCGCACAGATAGGTCTCTACTTCACCAGCGAGCCTCCCTCGAAGCAGCCCATGCTGCTGCAACTCGAACACGATGCCGCGCTCGATATCCCGCCCGGCAAATCCGATTTCATCATTGACGACGAGCTCAAGCTTCCCGTCGACGTGGATGTCCTTGGGATCTATCCGCATGCCCACTATCTCGGCAAAGACCTGCAGGGTTATGCGATCCTGCCCAACGGCGAGAAGCGGTGGCTCATCTGGATCCGCAACTGGGACATCGACCGCCAGTCCGTCTACCGATATCGCAAGCCGGTCTTCCTGCCCCGGGGAACGACCATTCACATGCGCTACACCTACGACAACTCCAACGAGAACGTACGTAATCCCAACGATCCGCCCATCCGCGTCCGCGCGGGCAACCGATCCGTCGACGAAATGGGCCATCTCTGGCTTCAGGTCCTGCCCGTCAACATCCCGCCCAACTCGCCCGACCCGCGTCTGCTCCTCGAGACCGCATGGATGCAGGACCGCCTCCGCAAAGCTCCCAACGATACGCTCGCCCTCTACAATCTCGCTGCCGCGTTGACCGCTGAAGCCAGGTACTCTGACGCCGCGACGGCCTACCAGCAGGTGGTCAACCTAGATCCCAAAGACGCGCGCGCCTGGAACGGCCTCGGTGTCGCATTCGAAAACAGTGGGGATTGGCAAAACGCGCAGCAGGCGTTCAAGAAAGCCTCCGATGCCGACCCGAATCTAACCGACGCACTTTTCAATCTCGCGAAGAGCCAACTCGACCACAACGAACCGTCCACCGCGGAGCAGTCATTCCGCGCAGTGTTGCAGCATTCCCCCAATGACGCCAGCGCGCACAGCGGTTTGGCCCAGGCGCTGCTCAAAGAAGGGAACCAGGAAGCGGCGCAATCCGAATTCGCAGCCGCTCTCCGCATCGATCCCCAGAATCTCGAGGCCCTCGAAGCACTCGGCCTACTCGCCCTGAATCAAGGCCAGCCTGCGCAGGCGATGGATCTCCTGGAAAAAGCTGCGCAGCGCGGTCCCGACGATCCCATCGTCCACCAGCAACTTGCGCTCGCCTACGCGCAGTCGGGCCGCTACGCCGATGCAGTCCGGCAGCTACGAGAAGCGCTCCGTCTTACTCCCAATGACCCGCAGGTACATGCCATGCTCTCGCAGGTCATGGAAGCCACTGGCGATTTCCGTCAGGCCATCGCCGAGCAACGAGAGGCTCTGCGCCTCAACGCTTCCGACGCCGATGGATGGAACAACCTCGGCGTCCTCGAAGCGCGTGCCGGCAATTCCTCCTCCGCCCGCGAAGATTTCGAGCATGCCCTGCGCATCGCTCCCGATCATGCCGCCGCAAAAGCCAACCTGGGCCGCCTGGGAGGGAGTGCCAAAGTACCGTAGAACCCCATCTCGGAAACGCGGCCGCAGGAATCTTGGAGTCCCAGCATCACCCGTCTATCATGAGGCGACTCGACCCCATGAAAATCGCCGTCGTCACGATCGCCTACAGCTCGACCGCGTGCGCCGCCAGCGTGCTCGAGACCGCTCGCGCTGCCGATCGCCACACCATCGAGTGTCATCTCTTTCTACACTCGCGATATCCGCAGCTCACCCAGTCATGCATCCGCATGGCGCAAAGCCCGCTGGTGACCTACTATCCCTACGGCGTCAATCGTGGCGTATCGAGAAGCTGGAACGAAGGCATGCTTGCCGCCTACGCCGCTCGCGCGGATGTTGTCATCATTGCCAACGACGATGTCGCGTTCGTTTCCGGCGACCTCGGCAAGCTCGCCGAAAAAGCGGCGGCCTGCCGCGATCGATACATCGTGAGCTGCGCTGGCTTCCATCAGCGCCTCAATCAACGCCAGCCCAGCGTCGGATACTCCTGCTTTGCCATCAACCCCGTCGCCATCGAGAAGCTTGGATGCTTCGACGAGAATATCTTTCCCGCCTATTGCGAGGACCAGGACTACGCGCGCCGGGCGGCTCTTTCGGGGCTGCACGAGGAGAATTGTCCCGACACAAATGTCACCCATGCCGGCAGTAACAGCGTTCTATCGGATAGCATCCTCGGCCGCCAGAACGCCCTCACTCACAGACTCAATCGCGAATACTACCGCCGCAAATGGGGTGGAGACGGCGATCATGAAACGTACAACTACCCGTTCAATGACCCACGGCTCAACTACTACATTGCTCCGCGCAGCCGCCAGAGCCCGTACGGGCCTATCTATGACCGGCGCGATCACGATATCGTAAAAATGTAACTGTGTCAGAAGGGTCTCACAGTTTTAGGAGATGCTGGGAGCGGCGGCCCTGCGCGATCTCACCAGGACTAACACTATTTCCTAAAGCGCTCTAGCATCTGCCGCACAGGCAG
The DNA here is from genome assembly GCA_963781245.1 of uncultured Acidobacteriaceae bacterium. GTDB lineage: Bacteria > Acidobacteriota > Terriglobia > Terriglobales > Acidobacteriaceae > Silvibacterium. The sequence continues at coordinate 85,610 of CAWAFB010000019.1, read as the reverse complement.
AGTCCCCGCACGTCCCGCAATCAGTCCCCAGGATGTCGAAGTGAAGTCGTGATTGACTGCGTCCGTCACTAGTCTCGGATCTGCATTCCAATTCGCTGCCGCAAACCCGATGCTGTGTCGCGCGAAGAAATCGCCGACATAAGGAGACACGCGGCTCGGATTCGTCGCATCGTCCGACCACGTTGACACAAACACCGGAGACGAGTCCGCAAAGCTCGCCAGCGGCCCATCGTCCGGTCCCGGCGAATTCTGCGGCGAAATATTCACGGTGTAAACCAAATTAAAAATCGGATCGCCAGTCGGAAGCAGCAGCGGAAACCCGGTAAAATCGACCCCGTTCCCCGTATTCACAAAAATCGTCGCCGCAGAATTCTGTGAGCGAATCGTTCCAATCAGGCTCAACGCAGTCTGGATCCACCCCGAACCCAGCGCCTCTATCGAGGCGTAAATCTCGTACAGAATCCCCGGCTTATCCCTGTATCGTTTCGCCAGCGTCTGCCACGCCTGTTGTGTTGAAGCATCGGGCAGTGTTGCTCCCGGTGCTGCCTCGAGTGCCAGCAGCACATAAGCTCCGGCCTCCGAAATCAGCGTCACTGCCGAATCCAGTCCTGCGAGAATCTTTCCAGACGGAACCGCGCCGTTGCCTGCCAACACGGTCTGCGCTTGAAAGGGAAGCCGTACCAGGTTCAATCCCCAGATCCCCGTCACCAATGCAAGATTGTCTTCGTCAATCGAGAGCGCATCCGCCAGAGTCTGCCCGGACGCAGGCGCAGCAGTGTCCAGTCCCACCACCGTTATGCCGCGCAAGACGATCGTCTGACCGGACTCATCGAGAATGAAATTGCCTGAAGTCGAAAGCCGCGACAGCGTCGGGCCCTCCGCCTGTGTCACCGCCAAAGAAGCAGGTGCATCCGCAGGCTCAAGCAATGGCGGCGTAGTGAGCTTTATGGCGCGCAACACCACGTTGCCCCAGATCGTCGCAGTAAAATCGCCGCCGCCCGCATCCATGACCAGCCGTGGATCGCTGTTCCAGTTCGCCGCCGCCCATCCGATCGCGCAGCGTTCGAAGAGGTCAGCTATCCGCGAGGCCTGCCGTCCCAGGTCCGATCCATCATCCGACCACTTCGAAGCAAACACTGGATAGACCGCTGACACCGCACTGAGCACATCCGGATCCGGCGCGTTCTGTAGCGAGACCGAAATTGTGTAAACCAGATTCGTAACAGGATCGCCGTTGGCATCGCGGAGCGGCACGCCGGTCACATCGAGCCCGTTCGCGCTTCCCGGCACAAAAATCAGCGACGACGGATCCAGCTGTCTAATCGTCGCAATTACAGTTGCAAATGCAGCCATAAAATTCCCGGGGATGGGACTCGACGAAGCAAATACCTCATAGAAAACTCGTGGTTCACTCTGATATCTCGCCGCCAGGCTTTGCCATACCTGAACCGTGTCCGCATCCGCCGGCCCGGCACCGGCCGCGGCCTCAAGCGCAAGCAGCGCGTACGCGCCCGCGTCCGTAATCGCAGCGATGGTCAGATCCAGCCCCGCTAGCAAGTCACTCGACCCGAGGTTTCCGTTGCCGTTCAGGATCGTGGCCGTCCCAAATGTCAGCCGCACCAGGTTCGCACCCCATTGATCGGTTATCGTAGCGAGATTGCTCGCATTTAGCGAGAGCGCATCGGCGACTGTCTGGCCGCCCTGCGGAGCCACGGAATCCAGACCCAGCACCGTAACGCCGCGCAGCGTTAAAGCGTCTCCATTCTGATCGATGATGAAGTTGCCGTACGTATGCACCAGAGGCGTCGTATCCGCGGAGGGCGTCGGGGCCACAACTGCGCTCGCCGCCGGAGCAGCGGAGATGGACCTCGTCGTACTGCCGCCGCTGATTGCTCTCGGTGACACCGATAAGCGCACCGCAGGCTTCTGCCGCTCCTCGTCTCGAGGTTTTGGCTGCCGCTCGGCCGGCATAGGCTGTCTTCTCGCCACCGGGGCCGCGCGCTCATCCGGCACCTGGTTCTCCAACTGAACCCGCACTGCGGCCTGTCGCTTCAGCTCTCGCCGCTCATCCCGACGCGTCGCAGCCGCAGCCTCCGCGATTTCCCGCTCTGCGGCCCGCTGCTCCCGTTCAACTTCGCTTCTGACGAAGCGCTCTTTCGGAACCGGCGACTCAAGCTCAACTCGCGCGGGCTTCGCCTCCGAGGTCAGCGGCTCCCGAGGAACCGGTTCCGTTTCAGTTGGCCGCGGTGTCTCCTTCGCTCTTTGTTCGGCCTTGCGCCGGAGTATCAGCGCCTCCTCATCCAATCTGGTGGCTGTGGCGTGTTGTCTCTGCGCTTTCTTGCGCAGGATGGCCACGTGCAATTCTTCCTCGCGCTGCCGGCGCGCCTCCGCCTCTTGCTGCCTTTCCATGCTTTGCTTTTCCGACTCGCCACCAGCGCGAAGGTGCTCCTGGTCGATCTCGCGTTGTAGTAGCGCCGCTGCATGAATCGCCTGCTCCCCCGACACGCGTTGCGCAGCTCTCTCCCGTTGAGCCACGTTTGCCTCGACCTTTAATTGAGCGGCGCGATCTTCGGTTGCCTGGGATAGCAGCGTCTCCGCGGCCTGAGTCGCTGCTCGTACTTCTTCACGAAGCAGCGCCCAGCGCGCAGGCTGTGGCCGCTGCTCGCGAAGCTTCTTCGCAGGCTCTTCGATGTCTGCCCGGGCTGGTTTTGCTGTGGCCGGTTCTGCTCGTTCGGCTCGCCGGCTCTCCTGAAATTCCCGCCGTCGCAGAGTTGTAGTCGACTGCCTGGGGACGTCCGAAGTCTGGCCCCGCTTGTTCACGGAATCAACGCTGAAGCGAGATTAGTCGTGGCATCAAGCGCTGTCGCCAGCGCAAACAAGTCGCCTGCCACATGCACAGATCGGGCGCCGAGCGCCTGGATAAGCGAAGTAAGGGCCTGCACCGACACTGTGTAAGCCGCGACAGCATTCGCCGGCGTGACACCCGTCAACAGGCCGGCCAGCGTCGTTTCCAGTCCCGCGATCGTCGATGCCTCCTGCAGCAGGTATGGAAACGACCAGTTGCCGGTCATCGAGAAAACCTTCCCCACCTCGGCCACAATCGACACAGCAGGCTCCGTGGCCGGATTACCCGATGTAAATTTCGCCCAGAATGGATCCGCAAAGGTCGTCTGCTTAGCCTGCAACACGGTGTAGAGGCTTCGCGGTGCCGGAGCTCCAGCAGAGACTGTCTTCGCCAGCTCAAACGACGTCGTGGCCAATGCCGATGGCTCTCCCAACTCAGGCTGATACAACCGCAGCCCCGGAACCATCACCCCATTGGAATCTGGAGCAAACGTCAGGTAGCTCTGCACAGACGCTTGCACACTATTGATCGCACGGTCTGGCATCGTCGCTTCCGCAAGCGCAACGGAAAGGCCGAGCGCAGCGATGAAATTATCGAGTGTGATATCTGGCAGGACAGTCGTAACCTGCTGTGTCGTTAGCTGAGCATTCGTAGAGATCTGGGCAGCCGTAAAATCACTCTGCGTTCGTGCGGTGTCAAGGATAGTCGATTGCAAAGAGGAAAGACTCTCGACTGTCGCGCGCAGTGTCACGACATTCTGCTGTGTGGCATTCGCCAACAGTTCCAGGCTCACATACGCCGAGCGCGCCTCGTTGATGTTGTCTGTGACTAGTGGCATGGCGCTCTCCTGATCTCTCTCCTCGCCGTCCATCCGTCCGCTGGCGTTGTTACCTGCTCCGCTGTTGGCCAGCCATCCTCAGTTGGCACTATGAACCCTTGCTTGGTGGCGCTGCTTTCGTTCCACTTTTAGCGTCCGAACCCGCTCCTGTCTTGACCCCAGCAGTTTTAACTGTTTCGTCCTGAGCTGTGGCTGTTCCGGCAGGCGGCGTCTTTAAAATCGGTGGTCCAGGGTGAGGCAATGGCACGGGCCGAATAGGCGTCGGAACAGGAGTGGGTGCGGGTGTCGGTGCTGGCGTTGGAGTCGGTGTTGGCGCGGGCGTAGGCGGTGGTGTAGGAGCTGGCGTCGGTGCCGGTGTGGGCGCGGGCGTAGGCGGTGGTGTGGGAGCAGGGGTCGGAACCGGAGTGGGCGCAGGCGTAGGTGTTGGTGTGGGCGCTGGCGTTGGGGTAGGTGTTGGAGTCGGCGTTGGCGTTGGCGTTGGGGTAGGGGTAGGTGTTGGAGTCGGCGTTGGGCTGACCGAGGCTGCGGCCTTGAGGCTGGGAATCGCGCTGAAAGTGAGGGATAGTGTGGAGAGGTGCTGCGGATCGGGCAGAGCAGTTGGAGACGGAAACACCAGGCTTGCCATCGGCGCGCCACCGGCAGCAGGAGTCTGAACACTGACCAGGGACTTCAACTGCACATTCATATTCGTCACCGTGGTCTGGATGCCACCTGCACTCTGCGCGCTCTGCTGAATCTGGTCCACTACGCCCTTGAACGAATTCGCTACGTCGTATGGCGAGGCCGTCTGGTATGTAGCCGCTGCAACCTGACCCTCGAGACTCGTGATCTGAGCGGCCTGCTGAGCGATGGTGGTATTGGCATTGTTCAGCTGCGTTTGCAAATTGGCCTGAGTTGTCTGGTCTGTTTGCACCTGCGTGTTGAGAGCGTTGACCTGCGAGGTCTGCAGCGTCACGAATGTATTGATTTGCGTCAGTAGATCAGCTGGAAAATTGGTAATCGCGCTTAGTTGGTTTTGAATCGCCAGCCAGCTTGGAATGATGTTGAAGGTAACTGCTGTTGAGGTCACTGGTGCGGTGCCGGCCGCGCCCTGGTTCTGCACCGTCACATTGACTGTTGCCACCGCTGCCAGGTCTGCGGCGCCAATTGCTGCAGTGAGTTGAGTCGAGCTCACAGCCGTTGTCGTTCGGGTGGAGCCGTTCCACAAAACAGTTGAGCCGCTACCGAAATTGCTTCCGAGAACCGTCAGCGTAAAGTCACCACCGCCCACCACCGCGCCCGCTGGCGACAGGGAACTGATTGCCGGATTCGTATTGAAGAAGATAGGAAGCCTTATCGGGTTATCGATGATCCCAATTGGACCGCCCGCGATCGCCAGGTTCGGCGCCTCAGCGTGTGATTTTGACGGCGCGACTGGGGCCGTCGCCTCTGGCCCAGTCGTCTGGCGCGTTACATTCGGCGCGGTCTGCTCTTTGGCCGCGTTCTTTTTCTCCTTGGACGGGTTCTTCCTTTTGGGCACGTGGGTCCTCACTACTTAGGTGCTCAACATGGGTTAGGTGCTCAGGATGCGCGCAGTCTGCGTCGCATCGTCTACTGCCACAACCACGGTGGGGATCGCCGCATTTGAAGGCGCGTACTGGATGACGTACCACACGCGTGCCGTGGCGTTGAAGTTGGTGATGATTACATAGACGTTGCCTTGTGCGTCGACCGTCGCCCCTTGCGCGTTCTTCGTTGTGACAAAGGGCGCGCCGCTGGCAAGAGCCGCCGCCTGCGCTGCAGCCGGCGTCATCTGCGGCGGGGTCGTCACCTGGTCGCCGCTCCTGGGCGGAGGAACCGGTACCAGGGTCAGGTTGATCTCCGTGGCCGCCTTTGCGTCGTAGTTGAACTGATTCTGAAATGACGCACTGAGCGGCTGGGCAATAATGCGAAATCTGGCCGGGCTCAGCAGCAACTGCGAGCCTCCCACGTTTGGTGAGCTCTGCGTCTGGTTGTCCTGTGTAATGCTCATCGACATCTTGATCTGCATGTTGACGGTAGGGAACTGGTACCAGGTCGCCTGCAGTCCGTACTGCGAAAGCACGGGATCAGTATCGATCGATTGCTGCACAGCAATCGAGTTGTTATCCAGTGCCTTCTGAGCATCCGCGATACCCTGACCCAGAGCGATAATTACGCTCTCGATCGGTGCGGAGAAAGTTTCGACTGCATTCGCCAGCGGATCTGTCGTCATCGGAACGCCTCAGGAAAAATGGTTATGCTTTACTCGTGTCCACACCCTTACGAAGTCGTATTCACTATCGGAGTCTTCCCCAGGGCATTGACAGTAATCGTCTGCGGCGTTAACCGCAGATTTGCAGGAACCGGCTTAAGAGTCGCGGTTACGCTCGATGAGGCATCAACCGAATAAGAATAAGTATTCTGGGTCCGGAAATTCACGTGCGATCCAAACGCAAAGATCCCTGTCGTCTGCGTTCCATCCGTTTCCGTCTGCGTCACTTGACGCAATGCGATCGAAACCTTTAGCGCGATATCAACTTCTGTGAACTGGTAAAACGTCGGCAGCAGCCCGGCTTGAAGAGCGGTAATCGGAACCGGGTCGGAAGCAACCGCGGTAACGCGCGCTCCAGTCACCTCAATCGATGGCTGACCTGAAATCGGCACGGTCAGCGGCTGTGGTGTAATGACCTCCGACACTTCCGGGATGATGTCGACGTAGGTGTTCGACAAGGCAATCAATGTTTGCACCGCCGCCATATCGAGTGCATGCTGGCCGTCGGCGATGCCCTGCGCGATGCTCCGAATCATCTCCCCGAATTGCACTTCCTGCAATTCGCTGCCAACATCTGTGATCGTGGGTCCGGTTGCCATTGCTCCTCCGTGCGGAACTCGTATCGATTCAGCCGCCGTCCTAAAGGAAGAATTCAGCGGTGTTTCAGCGCGCGGAACGATAACCGTGGTTCCGGTCCTGCGCCACGCTCTTTTCGTCCGATAACAGCTAGCTCTGGTTAACCTGTACGTTCGCAGGATTCATGGCATTTACCAGAATGAATCTCGGCATGATAGCTTTTGGCGGCGGCACGCAGGCCAGCGTCGTCTGTAGCGAACTCGAGCCTTCTACCGAATATGAATACTTGCCCGCAAACGATGCATTGACGTGCGACGTCACGCTGCCTGAGCTGAAAAAGAATCCGCGATTATTGCTCTGCGAATCGATCGTCACCGAAAGGCTGTCGTCAATCTCGGTTGTACTCGTCACCGACATTTTGATCAGGATCGTTGAATTCGTGAACTGGTAAAAGGTCGGGTTTACCCCGGCCTGCAACAGCGTCATCGGAAAGCTGGGTGCAACATCGGCATCCACATGAACGCCGGTCACGATCACAGGATTGTTATCCGCATCGGTAAGGCCGACTTCGACACCGGATGATAACACCTGAACTTGGCGGGGCTGAGGTGTCAGCGTTTCCACCACATCCGGCACGTAGTCGAAATAGGTGTTTGCCAGCACCTTTACTAATTGGATCGATGACATGTCCAGCGCTGCCTGGCTCCGCGCAATCGCCGAAGCCATGTCGTAGATCATCTTTCCAAACGGGACACTCGCGAGTTCTGCTCCGACGTTGGTTGCCACGGAAACCCCCAGTTCAACGACTGTTCAGCTTCACATCATGCATCGGTCGCGTTGCCATGGTATAGGTAAGCAGGCAACTCGCCGAGCCGGCCGGATCTCATCGCATCCAGCCGGCTCCAGGCCGTTTTCGCCAGATACTAACTCTGGCTGATCGTGACCTTTGTTGGATCGATAGCATTTACCAGGAAGAATCTTGGCATCATGTTCTTCGGCGGCGGGACCGGATTCAGCACCGTCGACATCGAACTCGATCCAGTTACAGAGTACGAATACTTGTTCGCGCTCGTGAAATTCACGTGGCTGGAAACGGACCCCGACGCGAACAGGAAATCGGCAGACGCTGTTACAGACACCCCGACGCTGAAAGTATTTGAAGATTCCTGCGTGCTCGTAATCGACATCTTCACTTCAATCTGCGAGTTCGTGAACGCATAGAACGTCGGGTTCACGCCTGCCTGGAGAAGTGTCAGCGGGAAGGAGTCTCCGACATCCGTTTGTACAAGTACGCCTGTAATCATGACCGGATCGCCATTCGAGTCCACGAGTGGGGCGCCATTCGCGCCCTTCACCTGCCGTGGATTCGGAAGAAGAGTTTCCACCACGTCGGGAACGTAGTCGAAAGTCGTCCCGGCAAGAACCTTGACCAGTTCGATTGAAGCCTTATCGAGGGCAATCTGGCTTCTCGCAATGGCCGAGGCCATGTCGTAGATCATTTTGCCGAAGGGTACACTTGCTAGTTCTGCTCCAACATTTGGCACCAGACACCTCCTTGGGTTTGCTAATGGCCTACTGAGGCTTAACTTGAATCTGTTTCGCCAGGTTCTCCGCAAAAATTCTCTGCAGCCGGTCCGCCGCGTATCCGTTCGGGCTCAGGGATACGCCTCCCACCAGCTTCACACTCGGATGTGCCTGCACAAACGGCACCATGCTGTCATCAAAGGCCCCGATGATTCCCGTCTTCATTACCATCAACGTCACGCCATTATGTTTACGTATGTGGTGCTGCACATCGCGCGACACGGCCTGCGAAAAATCTCCGTTGAAGGCAACCATGTACATCTGGAAAGCCATGGCGGATCACCTCGTACCAGTCATTGCATACGGCGATTTTGCTGAGTGCAGTCGGCGCAGCCATGCAGCGGCGTCTTCCTCACTCGGCGCGTAATGCTTTTGGCAGTGCGCGCGCCCACGGGCAGCTAGGCTACGCAACGTTGCCGAATTGGTCAAGAGAATGCGCGCTAACCTCACTGCGTCAGCGTCGTTCTCCGTAGTCAGTTCCGGCCAAAGTATTTGCTGTGCTTCTGATTTCTGCCAGCCGATGCAAGGCACGCCATAGAGAGCGGAGTCCAGCAACGTCGCATCGGGAAGTCCGCCGTGAACATTGAGCAGTAAAACGGACTGCGCAAGATCATATCTCGCTTCTTCCCAACTGTCCAAGAAAACGTGACTAAGCCCTTCGGGTGCCTCGCCCTCCGCGCCGGTCTGCACCGCAACCCATCCTCCCAGGATGGGAAATATGCGCTTCAATTCGCTAAAGATACCCTCATCTCCCGGACCAACACCAATGTAGGCGGGGGACCGCACCACGCGAACGCCACCCACCTCGCACGCCTTTTGGATCGCCGGAATCCGAACATCCGAAAGATGTCCCTTGGTATCCGCAATGATTCCCGCCTCCAGTCGGCCAAACTTGTGCTCTACCACATTCACCTTGACCGACCCCGCAGGCACACCCGGGATGTACTTGCTCACCAGGCTGTCAGGAAGCGTCTGCGTCGCCACCACTCGCGACATTCGCCTGCTGTTATTCGCCACAGATCGAAGCAGCTCATCCCACTGGTCGAGAACCTTGTTCCAGTCATACGCCACTGCAAACTGCGCCGCCTGTTTCGACCGTTCGGCCAGCAGTTCGCGATCGTCATAAAACATCGCCAGCTTCTGCACGGCATCATCAATATCGATCAGCGCCCGTCGGATGCCAAACTCGTTCTCGCTCCACTCGGCGACATTGATCGCCTCGCCATGCCCCCGCACAAGTTCACGGCTGGCGCTGTAATCGCTCGCCATGGGAACTGCGCCCGCAGCGGCGGCCTGCAACGTCGGTAGACCGAACCCTTCACCGCTCGACGCCAGCAGGTGAACGTCCGCAGCCCGGTAATACATCGCTAGCTGGCTCAACGGGACCCCGCCGCCTTTCTGCAGCTTCATCCCTGGAGTAAACCGCACCTGTGATTCAATTCCGAGGTGCCCCAAATCGGCGCGAACGTCATAGGAGTAAATGCCCGACTTGGTGAACTCGTCCTCCGGATCGGTATGCAGGTGCAGCAGCGCGTCCCGACGGCCTACCGCAAATTTCGCGAAAACATCCAGCAGCCGCGGTAGCATCTTGCGTGGCTGGTTGCGGCTGTCGGAAAGAATCAAAAATTTCCCCTGAGCATCAACCTCCGCCTTCGCCTGCTCGCGATCCGCTCGTGGATAAAAGAAGGTGCGGTCCACGCCATGAGGAATGTATCTGCAGTTGATTCCCGACTTACTCGCAGCGGCCCGTCCGAATTCGCTCATCGCGATTGGGATATCTACCTCCGTAAGCATCTGGATCCAGCTTTGCGGCAGTGCGCCGCCTGCCATGTCGCCATCGATAGGGAAGTAGAGCGCCCAGGGCGTATCCGTCAGCTGCATCTGGCGCCGCACGTGGGGAGCGGAAAAGTACGGCAGCCACCACACATCACCCAGCGCAATCACAATCTCCGGCCGATAGCGCACCAGGAACGGAAATAACGATCGGCTGCCCAGCATGCCCGATGCCGGAAACACCTTGCAGCCGTTCCAGTCCTGCTCCTGCTTGCTCTGCCATCCGATAATGCTCACGCTGTGTCCGCGCTTCACCAGGCCTTCGCACACGAAGCGCGTGACGTTACCGAAGCCTGACGGCGTATCGGGACTGTCGGAGATCCACAGGATGCGCATGGCGCGTCACCGTCATAGTGAGTTGAACGAGCGAAGCATATCAGCCGAAGCAAACAAAGTGTCAACAAATTTGCCTGCGCATCGGCTAATCACTACGAGTGATAGACTCCCCTGACATGGATAGCCGCCTGGATATCCCGGATCTGGGAAATGCCGATCTGCCGCCCGGAGCAGCCTACACCGGAGTAGCCCTTCTCGGCTGGATGGAGCAGGCGCAGGCGATCCGCTTCCTCACCGAAGACTGCGTCTTTGAGCAGTCATTGACTCCCACAGCCGCTGAATCGCTTTGGCACGAATGGCGCGAGCGAGGCGCCGCGTTGTCCCAGCGGGAAGCCCCGGCGCCCGAGCCAATCCCGCTCACTGCGGAAGAAAATACTCACGCCGCACGCTTTCTTCAATTCCTATCGGGCATCGGAGTCTCCGGCGTGCAGGTCCTCAAGCTGGACCCGATGCAGCTGGTCGTCGCCCAGCATCACATCGTCATCGATGTGGCGGCCCGCCACGCCGGAAGCTGCGGCAACGACTCTGACTGGATGGAGCGAACCCTGCCCACATCCGCCAGTAATCCCCAGTTGAATATGAACTTCGTGCGCAGGAACATGGACACAGAAGTCACCGTCGACCTCCCTCACGCGGAGTTCATCTTTGGAGTCCATCCCCACGGCGGTTTCGGCCCAAAGGAACTCCTCAGTTACGTGATGGTCTTGAGAGCAGGGAACAGAATGCTCCTCGGCAAGGGCTATCATCGGCTCTACGCACGCGTCTCGAGCACTGCCGGAAGCCTGCCCGAGCGCCTTTCCCTCGTTGCACTTGATCCTGGGAGGCTGACGCCTCCGCCGCGCGAAACAGGACCCGCCGATTCCGGCGCACACCCCGGTCTCGACATCTTCGGAGCCCGGCCGGCAGTATTCGCCGACTTCTTCACCGAGGGCTTAGCGATGCCTGTCTATCTCCGCAAAAAGCGCTACGAGCTTCAGATTCAAGCCCGCTGGGTGGCTGTGAACGAGTCGTAACCGTCGCCTTATCAGTTGCACTTACTTCCGTCTGGCTGCGCTTTGATCTCTACTTTGAGATAAGAAAAATTCACGCGAACTCCGAACTTTTCCTTTTGACTCATGGTGGTTCATGGTGTACCGTCGCTAGTCGTCGTCAAAAGCATCTTCGGAATTGGTACGTCCAGAAGGCGTAGCTCTTAAATCCACGCGACCCTCACGGGTGAATCGAGCGACGACCTGGCGCGATTTCCACGGTGCAGAGTATTCCGAAAAAGCAGTAAAGACGCTCATTCGTGTAGCCCAGCACCCCGTTCGTGCGGCTCCGTTTGTTATTCCCCGCAACGCACAGTCAGGAAGGAAAACCCACATGTCAGAGGCTCGCGTAGTCCTGCCGGGCAGCCACCGTCAGCCCATTGCAGGAGCAGAAAAAATTGGACGTGCCCCGGAATCCGATCAGGCCCACGTCACCGTCTATGTCCGCGGCAAGAACAAGCCGCTGCCGATCACACGGCCTGGACATTACATAACCCAGGAGGAGTACACCGCTGCCTATGGAGCAAGTCCCAGCGACTTCATGGCCGTGCGCGACTTCGCGCGGAAATACAACCTCACGCCCAAGAACGAAAATGCCGCCGCGCGTTCCATCAAGCTCTACGGCACCATCGCTGACCTCAGCCGCGCCTTCGGCGTCACGCTCGCTCACTTAAAGATTGGAGGCAAGACCTACCGGGGCCGCTATGGCGAGATCACTATTCCCGAAAGTCTGCTGCCCATCATCACCGCCGTCGTTGGACTGGACAACAGGCCTAACGCGGAACCTCATGTGCGCAAGACCCATCCGAAGACGGTAGCTGAGGCTGTCGCAGCTCAGTCCTTCACTCCCATCGCTGTCGGGCAGCTCTACAGCTTTCCCACTGGCCTGGATGGCACAGGGCAGACGATCGCTATCATCGAGCTCGATGGCGGATTTCTGCAAACCGATATGGACGCCTACTTTCAGGGACTCGGCCTTCAAAGCCCGACCATCACTGTCGTCAGCGTTGACGGTGGATCGAACAACGTATCTACTGGCGCAGCCACCACGGCGGAACTCGAAGTAGCTCTTGACATCCAGGTTGCCGGCGCGCTCGCTCCCAAGGCAAAACAGGTCGTCTATTTCTCTAACACCAGCGACCAGGGTTTCCTCGATGCGATTAATGCTGCCATCGGCGCGACTCCCCAGCCCACGGTGATCTCCATCAGTTGGGGCAAAGCTGAAGCCGGATTCACCGCTCAGATGCGCCAGCAATTTGAGACCGCTCTGCAGCACGCTGCCCAGCTTGGAATTCCAGTTACGGTCGCATCCGGAGACAACGGCTCGTTCGACAGTACGAGCGCACTGGCGGTCGATTTCCCCGCGGCCGCTCCGCACGCCCTCGGATGCGGCGGCACCAACCTGCTCGTTTCCGGCAGCACCATCTCCAGTGAGACCGTGTGGAACGCGGTCGTAACCGACTCCACCGGTAAGCAGACTCGCGGAGCCACAGGAGGCGGCGTCAGCCAGTTCTTCCCCAAGCCCGACTATCAGTCTTCCGTCACCGTGCCAACCCAGCCTGCCGGCACGGGAGGGGGACGCGGCGTACCTGACGTCGCGGGCGACGCCGATCCTGCCACCGGCTATCAGGTACGTTGCAAGGGGAACAACATTGTCCTCGGCGGGACGAGCGCTGTCGCGCCTCTCTGGGCCGGGCTCATTGCGCGCTTCGGCCAGAAGCTCGGGAAGCCCGTCGGGTTCCTGAATACCTTCCTCTACGGGGCTGGCGTCTCACCCGCGGGCTTCCGCGACATCGTCCATGGCAACAACGACAGCACAGGTAAGAACGGACTCTATCAGGCCGCGACTGGCTGGGATCCCTGTACCGGCTTGGGAAGCCCCCACGGCAACACCCTCCTGACAAAGTTGACGGCCGTGGTGCCTCCAACTCCAACTCCGACACCTACACCAACCCCCACTCCGACACCTACACCAACCCCTACTCCGACACCTACACCAACTCCTACGCCAACCCCAACACCAACCCCAACTCCAACGCCCACACCAACCCCGACCCCAACCCCTACGCCTCACCCAACGCCAACCCCGACACCCACACCAACTCCCCATCCGACACCGACACCAACACCGACGCCCACTCCACACCCAACACCAACACCTACTCCCCATCCGACGCCGACGCCCACTCCACATCCGACACCTACACCCACTCCAACTCCCCATCCGACGCCGACGCCCACTCCACACCCAACACCAACACCTACTCCAACCCCCCATCCAACGCCAACTCCGACGCCTACGCCGCATCCGACACCAACTCCAACCCCGACACCAACACCAACACCTACTCCCACTCCTACCCCCAGCACGGGTGCGATTGGGCCTCTCGGTGCGCCGTTTGACTATCGGCTTCCACCGCCAACGCCGGCGCCCTTACCCGCCCCGGCACCCGCAGGTGTAGCCCCCGCTTTGGCGTCCATCCTCGGCGGAGGCTGCAACTCCGTCGCGCTGGTCGGTGTCGTCGGAATTGCCGCAGTCATGGGCATGGTGGCCACCGCCGGCATCGTCGCAACGGTCGCCATCGCCAAGGAGAAGGAATGAACGAGATAAAAGCGCTTGCCGCGCGTCTCCTTCAAAATCCGGACCTGGTGAAATCCATCGTCAGGAACCCGCAGGCTGTCGCCCAGCTTGCGGGTCTGGACGAGGGCAAAATCAAGGCGTTGGCCGGTCTCGGCAAAACCTTGTCCGGCCTGCTCGCTGGTTCCGGAAAACCCGCGACCACCCGTGCGTCTCCTGCGCGCGCTCCACGATCACACTCGACCGGAGCGGGTTCAGTCGGCGTAAGAAATACCGCGATCGTCAGCGCCGTCTCGCTCACAGCCATTACCGGAGCAGTTGTGGCCGTGGGCACGGTTTCCGCGGTCGCATTAAGCAAGGGCCGCAAGGCCCGCACACCTTGATTGTCTTCCGCCGGAGTAGGTCGCGTGAACGCATCCACCAACGGTCTTCTCTCCCCCAGGCCCGTCATCAGTGTCGTCATTCCGGTTCGCAACGAAGGGCAGCGGCTCCATGCCGCTGTCTCTTCGATCGTCTCCGGACGATCGGATCGCTTCCCCCTGCAAATAGTTCTCGTCGATGATGGCTCCGCCGACGGCTGCTGCGATGGCCTGTCCGAAGCCTGGTCCTGGCGCGACGATCTCGTCCGCGCAGACGTCGTACACCTGCCGCGCTGGTCGGGCATTCCCTTTGCCCGCAACGCCGGAGCTGCAGCCGCGCACGCCCCGATTCTTTTCATCACCGATGCCAATGTGCTCTTTCCTCAGAACTGGGATCTGCCCATTCGCGAGCGCATCACCGCCAGCCGTGTCCTCTGCGCGACCATCGCCGACCTGGATTCGCCCTTCCGCGGCTACGGCTGCACACTGCTCATTCCCTCCATGGGTGTCGACTGGATCCGCGATCCTCGTCAGTACGGTGGTTATGTTCCCATCGCGCCCTGCTCCGGAACTGCAATCACCGCAGACCTCTTTCGCCGCGCCGGTGGCTACGACACCGAGATGCCCGTTTACGGAGCCGCGGAGCCTGAATTCAGTGTCCGCCTCTGGCTCTGTGGCGCTGAAATCGTCTCCATACCTGATCTCGTGCTCCGCCACCATTTCCGTCCCGCGGCGGAGCGCCAGCCGTTTCTCGACGCCATTAACAAAGTCTTGCTCCGTAACTACCTCCGCTTCGGACTGCTTTATCTTGATCAGCAACGAATCGCGCAGTTGATGCACTATTACTCGGAGCAGTCGCCGTCGCACTTCGCCGAAGCACTGCGTTCGCTCTCCGCAGATGACGTGTGGCAGCGACGCCGGCTGCTCGAGGAACGTTTGCCTTCACGCTTTCCGTCATTTGTTGAGCGCTTCGGGATCCGCGACGCCTTCGGCCAGTTGGCTTACAGCTAGAACCCCGCTCGTCTGGAAACATGCGGGCGGTAACCAGAAGTTATCTCGACCTCGGAAGAATTGAATGCCGCGCCCCGAACCCACCGTCACCGCTTGCATTCCCTATTACGCCGGGAAGCGCTATATCCGGCGAGCCGTCGAAGGCCTTCTCGGGCAGACGCATCGCGATCTGCGCATCATCGTCGTCAACGACGGCGATAAGGATCCCCCCTGGGATCAACTTGCCGACATGCGCGATTCGCGCCTCATCCGCTTCAGCCTTACCCGCAATCACGGCGGCCCGTTCTTCGCCAACGCCGTCGTCATCCGCACCGTCACCTCTCCGTGGTACCTAGTCCAGGAGCAGGACGACTGGAGTGACCCGCATCGTGTCGAGTATCTACTGCACCTGGCCACCACCTGCCACGCCGACGCCGCCGTATCGGCGCACGTCTTTCATCGCGAGAACATCGACGGAAGCTCAACCCCTGTCACCGTTAAATGGACTCACCTCGGACGCTGCACCTGCCCCATCTGCCCGACCGGTAGCCGTTGCCAGCAGTGCTTCGTCGATATCGAACTCACCCAGCAATACCGGCATCGCGCCCCGCACACCGGCTTGTTCCGCGCGGAACTCCTGCGCCGCATCGGAGGTTACTACGCCGGCCTCCATCTGCACTTCGATTCGCTGCTGATGAACCTCGTTCTCATGACCGGCAGCATCGTCCACACCACCGCGCCTCTCTATCACCGCTTGCTCCGGCCCGATTCGATCACCCACTGTCCGAGCACCGGCTTCGCTTCGCGCGCTTCCTGGGCGGAGCGCAAAATTATCGAAGGCCTTTACCAAAGCTCGTTCGCCGAATACAAGCAGTATCTGCGCGGTCAGATCAGCAGCGACAAGCTCGCCAACTCGATACGCCGCCGCTGTCAAAGCCGGTTGACCTCGCAGGACTGGCAGGAGCTCGCCTTCGAAACCGGCCGTCTTTCCGCGCACCTCAGTGCCTGCGGTTGGCAAAACTGAAAGCTCCTGGCGAAAGCGATGGCTTCACGGAATGACGTTGCCGTAACCGCATCGGTCCCGTATTTCAATGCGCGGAGTTATGTCCGCCGCGCCGTCGAAAGCCTTCTCTCGCAGACTCATCGCAATCTCACCGTTGTCGTCGTGAACGACGGCGATCCGAATCCTCCTTGGGATGAACTCGCTCACATCGACGACCCGCGTCTCATCCGCTTCAGTCTCGATCTGAACTACGGCCCCTACTTTGCCCATCAGGTAGTGCTCGGTGCCTCCACTACGCCTTACTTCCTCGTACAAGATGCCGACGACTGGAGCACACCGACGCGCGTGGCCTCTCTGCTCAACGCGCTCGTAAGCGAAGGTTCTGATCTCGTCTTCTCCGCCTGGCAGCAATACCGCGCCGACCTCAACGGGTACCTGCAGCCGGACTCCATCCGCTGGCGTCACCGCCGGCCCGGCGATCCGCTCCTCGCCCCGCCCGGACAGCGCGAACTCTTTCTCTTCGATCCGATCCTGAACGAGCACTTCGTCAATCGCGCTGCTCATCACGGCATCTTCCGCAGGGAAGCACTGGAAAGAATCGGAGGCTACTACGCCGGTTTCAGGATGAATTACGACACGCTGCTGACTAACTTCCTGCTCATGACCGGCCGTGTCTCCTTCGTCGAGGAGCCTCACTATCAATACGTCATTCGTCCCGACTCGCTCAGTCACAGTCAGGCAACCGGAGTCCGCTCCCCGATCCGTATCGCCACCAAACAGCATCTCTCCGCCATGTATCGTGAAGCCTTCGAACAATACCGCGCATGGACGCGCCAGCAGCTATCCAGCGCGGATTTCACCGGTCGCATCCGCGAACTCGCAACGCGTCACGTAACGCCCGAACTCCGCCGCGCCCTCGAAGTAGAGACGTCGCGCCTCGCCGCCCTCATCCGCATTCAGCGCCGCGGATAGCGACCGTCTCGATCAGCTACACCTACGCCCTCTTCACATTCAGAAGCGCCGCTTCGCTATAAGGCTCCTTGATAATCTTTGACTGAACGGCGCTGTCATTTAGAAATCCACCGAAGCTGATAATCATCCCGCAAGCGCACAGGCAGCCAACTTCTTTTACAAAAGTCTCCATCGCATGTCTATCGTCGCGATGAACATAGCGGCCCGTCTCTTCCACCTCGGTGAACTCCTTGGGAAGAAACCTTGCGTCGGCAAAGTGCGCCACAAGCATTTTTTGAACATATTCCGAGTCGGTGGCAATGAAGACCGGCACGTACCAGGGAATGCGGTAGAGCGAATGCAGCACTGCATCCAGCTCTGACTTGACCCGATGAATCCTGTTCTTCTGGTTGGGCAATTCCATCGCCCGCACGCGTATGCCAAGCCGGTTCTCCATGCGGTTTGCCCTGGTGTATCCCTCCACCTGCGTCTGAAGCGGGCTGCATGGTCTCGCTATGAGCTGCGGAAAAGGGCGGGGAACCAGATTCGCTAGCGCACCCGAGCCTGTCAGGTCCCATGAAAAAAACCGCTCGCCTGGCGTCTCGCCCGGGCGCAGCATCCGAAGCGGCTCACCCTTGTAGGTGAATTCTCCATACTTCTCGCAAAAGTACTTAATCGCCTTGAGTTCTTCCGTTGAGATGTTTCGTATCTCTACTCCGGGAATCGGAGCGAATAGATTTTCATGCCGGTAGTTGGAAACTGCTCCCGTCACCCCCCACAGCATTCGCACTGCATAGCCATGGCGATCCGCGAAGGCTTTCACCTGCCTGAGCATGAGATAACGGTGGCGTACGCCGGCGTGAGCAGTCGCCGCGCAAACGACCAGCTTTTCCATCTGGAAATACCCCCGGCGGGTGCCTCACCTTCCTTCGATTCTTGCGGAACTCCCCGCAAATGAGTGTCCGGTGGCCACGCAATCCCGATGGTGGTGGATTTGGGCAGAAAGACTGGTAGACAGGGTCACCCTGCCCTTCATTCCCGCTTGCAGTAGAGTCGCACAGACAAATTACAGCTACTTCATCTGATCGCTTACATCCTCTTCACATGCATGAACGCCGCTTCGGCATACGGCTCCTTGATGATCTTCGACTGCACCAGGCCCTCATTCAAAAACCCCCCGATGTTGATGACTTTTCGGCACGCGCACAGGCAGCCCACTTCTTTGAGAAAGGTTCGCATGGCCGCCTTGTCAGCGCGATGGACATAGCGTCCGGTCGCCTCCGTGTGATCGAAATGTTTGGGAAGGACCTTCGCGTCGGAAAAGTGCGCAAGAAGTATTTTCTGCACGTACTCGGAGTCCGTTGCGATAAACACCTTCACATACCAGGGAATCCGGTAAAGCGAATTGAGCACTTGGTCGATTTCTGACTTTGTGCGGTGCAGCTTGCCTCTTTGAGTGAAGGACTCTGTCACCCGCACGCGGATGCCGAGCCTTTCCCGGATTCCGTTGGCGCGGACAAAGGTATCGATCTGCGTTTGCAGGGAATCGCAGACCTTCGCATGCAGCGCGGGATGAGGCCCGGGGACACTTCGCGCGAGCGAATCCGAGCCCACGAGATCCCATGAAAAGAATCGCTCGCCCGGTATCCTGCCATCGCGCAGCATCAAGAAGGGCTCTCCATGGTAGGTGAATCCGCCATCTCTCTGACAGAAATAAGAGAGCGCAGCCAGCTCTCCTGCTGAAATATTCCGCACCTCCACGCCCGGAATCGGCGCAAACAGCTCTTCATGTCTGCAATCTGATACGCCACGCGTCACGCCCCACAAAAAGCGCACCCCATAACCGTACCGCTGCGCGAACGCCTTCACTTGTCGCAACATCACATAGCGGTGCTTGACTCCGGCATACGCCTTTGCCGCGCACACCACCAGCCTTGCCATCAGCAGACACCTCCGCAAGATCGTGGATCGAAGTGCCTTGGCGTTACATGAACTTCGGCCTGGCGCGGAACCGCATCAGGCCGCCGGCAGCGGAGTCGACTGCGAAGCGATCAGCTTCCACTTGCCGCGGTTTTTCGAAAACACCCGCAGATAACGGAACGAATGCTTTCGCTTCGGAGAACTGAGCGTAGCCAGACCGGTCGAAATTGCCACATTACCCAACACTTCGATCGCGCGCTCGGAATGAACGTACTGGGTAAACGCACCTGCCGACGACTCCACCGCCTGCATGAACTCCTTTTTTGTTTGCGGCAGACCATGAGACGTCGCCCCGCGATATCCGTCATCGACAAGCTGCTCGACAATCTTCGACTTGCCCAGAAGGCGGGCCGCCATCCAGGCATCCTCCGTTTGCGACAACAGGGCGATCTCGCTCGTGTTGTCTTCGGGCTTGCTGGACGGTTGTTTCCAGGCGCGTTCTCTCGCCATTTTGTTCTCCTGTTGAGCCGGAATATTCGGCTTGCGTTAGATGGTTAACGCTGCCGGGACCGAAGGGCGCAAGTTCTTGAACGCAGTCCCGTGCTCTTGAGTCGAGGGAATTATCCAGACCCTTCGGTTAACTGTCAATAAATCTCGCAATACATCTGGCCTTATTGGCTAACCGTCATTAAAATGCCGCTCCATGGCAAGCCAGACGACAAATCTCACCCATTTTCCTCCCGCCTGGATCGGGTGGATCGAAGAGAACCGAATCCTCGGTATC
The DNA here is from genome assembly GCA_963781245.1 of uncultured Acidobacteriaceae bacterium. GTDB lineage: Bacteria > Acidobacteriota > Terriglobia > Terriglobales > Acidobacteriaceae > Silvibacterium. The sequence continues at coordinate 65,713 of CAWAFB010000019.1, read as the reverse complement.
GACGAACCCCAGCTGGTCGACATTCTCGTCAAGAATGGATTCGAGCGCAGCGCCGCCCGCCAACAGGTATCCCGCGCATCCCTCGAAATAAAGGGCGCGGAAATGGTCGCCCGCAAGCTCCGGAAACTCGAAGCCATCATGGCTGTTTACTCAGACCTCTGGCTGCAGAGCAAGCCCGGCAAGTACGTGAACCGTCGCACGAATCTCGGAGCTGACGAATTCTTCCGCTCCTATTACTCCGTCAACCGCCCAGTCATCTTTCAGGACGGCCTCAAGAGCTGCGCCGCTCTAGCCCGCTGGAATCCTGACTATCTTAAGGCACGGTGCGGAAACGAAATGGTGGAAGTAATGTCCGGCCGCAGCCGTGATCGAGACTACGAAATCAATTCCAACCAGCATAGGACCCGCACCCGGCTCCACGAATTCGTTGACCGCGTGAAGCAGTCGGCCCAGACGAACGATTTCTACATGGTCGCAAACAACCGCTCGCTCGAATCGCCGAACATGCAGAGTCTGCTCAACGAGGTCCACATCCTCGACAACATCCTCGATCCCGCCCGCGCGCCCTCTCGCATGTTTCTCTGGTTCGGCCCCGGAGGAACCGTTACTCCGCTTCACCACGACGCGATGAACATCCTGCTGGCGCAGGTCTACGGACGCAAGACCGTCACCCTCATCCCGTCGTTCCAGACCCCATGGGTCTACAACCACATCGGCGTCTACAGCGCCGTCGACTGCGAGAAGCCCGACTACAACAAGTTTCCATTGTTCCGGAATGCCACGCAGCTCAAGGTCCTTCTTGAACCGGGACAGGTCTTATTCATTCCCGTGGGTTGGTGGCATCACGTCCGTTCCATGGACGCCAGCATCAGCCTGTCGTTTACAAATTTTCGCAGCGCGAACGACTACGTCTGGGAGGATTGAGCGGGCAGCGTCAGGGAACAATCTTCACTTCAACGCGACTGTCCTGAATGTGCCCCATCTTCTCGCGCTTTACCTTCAGGTAGCGCTCAAAAGTCTCCTGCGGCTCAACCTCGGCGGATATCCGCTCCGCCACGATAATTCCCGCAGCCTCAAGAGCCTCTACCTTCTCAGGATTGTTGGTAATCAGCCGTACTGAACCGACGCCAAGCTGCCGCAGTATCGCCGCTGGAAGCTCGAACTCCCGGCAATCCGGCCGGTAACCCAGCTCCACGTTGGCCTCGACTGTATCGAAACCCCGGTCCTGCAGCTCATATGCTCTCAGCTTGGCCATCAGGCCAATGCCGCGCCCTTCCTGCTGCTCATATATAAGGATGCCTGTGCCTTCTTCGGTAATCCGTGCCAGCGCCAGCTCCAGCTGTTGCCGGCAGTCGCACCGCAGCGAGTGAAACACATCTCCCGTCAGGCACTGTGAGTGGATCCGCACGATCGGCGCCTCGGCGTGAATGTCGCCCATCACCAGCGCGACCGCACCTTCGATCCGCACCGGCGGTGGTGTTCCGCCCGGCTTGCACGGTTCCGGCGAAACGACTCTTCCTTCAAACCCGAGAATCCGAAAGTGTCCCGAGCGGGTAGGGAAGTCCGCATCGGCTACTTTCCGAACACTTTCTAAAGGCATAACAAGATTATAGATGCCGAGCAGCGCAGGTCGATTCACCCAGACATTTGAACAGCATGAGAGTTTCAGCCGATCACACCGAGCTGTTCGAGATGATGCTGCATATGGGTCAAATAATCCGTCGCCAGAAAGCGCAAAGTAACGGCCTCGCCCCCGCCAATCCGGCAAACCGTCTCCAGCTTGGAAGAGGGAATGTGCGCAATCACATGCGCGAGATAGCGGTTGTACCCCGCCCACAATGTAATCAGCAGCAGCCACTCGGCTTCCTGAACAGCCTGAACCTTCACGTTGCCTGCCTGATCGTAGCCGGGAAACTCCAGTGATGGCTGAAGAGCCGCCCGGACAAACCGCTGGTGGTTGTTCGACGCCGAATCAATAAGATGCCCGATCACCTGTTTTCGAGACCATCCGCCGGCCAACAACGGCGTCCTGCTCCGCGCTTCGGAGATCGTGCGGAGCTTCGGCTCTGCATCTTCAATCATCCGAACCAGATTTTCACTCACCTCTTTCATTCGTCTCTCCCCGCTTGCAAATTTTATCCACCTTGTACTGCCCGCCATTCCTTCAGCCCGACTTGAGGTCTCCGGCGTAAAGTAAAGATTGTGATCGAGTCACGCCTTATCCTCATCACGCTTCTCGTAAAGCTCGGTGTCGCCGCCGCAGTATCGAGCGCGCTTGCCCGCGCCCGCACCTTTCAGAACCTGCTCTTCAACCAGAGCCGTAAGCCGTCGGAAACCCTCGGCCTGCTCGCCTTCATCTGCATCCCGCTGGGACTTGGAGTCTGGGTCCGGCTCGTCGTCCCCAACTTCTTCGCCGCCGACATTTCCTTCGAAACCACCATCATCCTCGGCATCCTGCTCGGCCCCCTTTCAGCCCTCGCCGGCGCCGCAGCCCTCTCTCTGCCCGCCATGCTGCACCACGAATATCTCTCTCTGCCTTTCCTCATGGCGGTTGCGATCACCGCCGGCCTCTATGGAAAATTCGTCGAAGAAGAAGAGGTCTGGTCATTCTCGCCCTTTGTCGACCTCAGCATCTACCGCTGGATTCGCCGCAACATCCGCAAGCCGCGCATCGACCGTCAGGTCCTTTTGCTCATTCTCATTGTTGGAATGGAGATCGTCCGCGATTGGATCCACAACCTCTATCCCAACCGTCTCTTTGCTCTCACCACGAACAGCTGGCCTGTCCGTCTCGCTACCTGGGCCTGCGCCGCAGTCGTCGTCGGCATTCCGCTCAAGATCTGGAACGCCATTCGCACAGAGCGCTTTCTCGAAGAGCAGAAGCGCCTCCTCCTCGAAGCCCGCCTCGATGCCCTGCAACGCCAGATCAATCCTCATTTCCTCTTCAACACCCTCAACTCCATCGCCTCGCTCGTTCGCTTCCGCCCCGAACAGGCCCGCGACCTCATCGTCAAGCTGGCCAACATACTCCGCGCCCTCCTCAAAGACCACGACTCCTACGTCCTGCTGCGCGACGAACTCAGCTTCACCGACGACTACCTCGGCATCGAGGTCGTCCGCTTCGGCGCCGACAAGCTGAACGTCGTCAAAGAAATCGATCCCGCCACACTCGACCTCCCCGTGCCCAGCATGTTGCTGCAGCCGCTGGTGGAAAACAGCATCAAGCATGGCCTCGAACCCCGCATCAGTGGAGGAACCATCACCCTTCGCAGCCGCATTGAAGGCGGCCGCATGATCATCGAAGTGGAAGACGATGGAGTCGGCATCGATCCCAGCCGCTCGCGCTCAAGTGGCGTCCTCCGCGGCACCGGCATCGGTATGAAGAACGTCCGCGAGCGGTTAGAAGTGCTCTTCGGAGACGGCGCTCACTTCGACGTCACAAGCCGGCCTGGCCGGGGAACTAAGGTCACTCTTGCGATCCCCGCAACCCCTGACAACGACGACGAGCCTCAGCTAACCCCAGCCCCCGCCCGCTCCAGCACCCGCTCGTAATACGCCTCATACAGCGGAATAATGCGCGTAGCGCAGAATTTCTTCTGCGCTGTCTGCCGCCCTGCCGCTGCCATCGCTTCGTGCTTCGCATCGTCGCTCAACAATTCAATCGCCGCCTGCGCCATAGAATCCACGTCGCCGACGGGGAAGAGCCGGCCATTCACGCCATCCTCTATCAGTTCCGGAACCCCGCCCACGGCCGTGGCAATTGTCGGCACCCGGCACGCCATGGCCTCCAGCGCCGCCAGTCCGAAAGATTCAAGCTCGCTCGGCATCAGCATCACGTCAGCCAGCGGAAGCACATCGCTCACACTAGGCAGCTTCCCCAGAAAATGAATGCGGTCCTGGATACCCTTGCGCCGCGCAATCCACTCCGCCTGCGACCGGTCAGGCCCGTCGCCGATCAGCAGCAGCCGCGACGGAATCTCGTCCGCCACGCGCGCAAAGACTTCCACCGCATCCACCGCTCGCTTCACCGGTCTGAAATTCGACAGGTGCACCAGGATCTTCTCGCCCGCCTCGGCAAACTGCGCGCGTCCTGCCTCGCGAACCTCAGGGTTCAACGGCGTATACACATCGCAGTTCACAAAGTTCGGAACCACCTCGATCTCTCGCTTCACCCGAAATTCCTGCACCGTCTTCTCGCGCAGGTAATTCGAGATCGCCGTCACCCCATCACTCTGGTCAATACCGAATCGTGTGATCGGCAGATACGAATGGTCCAGCCCAACCAGCGTAATGTCCGTCCCGTGCAGCGTCGTCACAAAGGGTAGCCGGTGATTTCGCTCCGCCAGCATCTGCCGCGCCAGGTATGCCGAAATCGAATGAGGAATCGCATAGTGCACATGCAGCAGGTCGAGCTGGTAATACGCCGCGACCTCTGACATCCGCGTCGCCAGCGCCAGGTCATATGGCGGATACTCAAACAGTGGATAGTTCGAGACCGGAACCTCGTGATAGAAGATTCCGTGTTCCCGCCCCGTCAGCCGGAACGGCTGCGAATACGTGATGAAATGCACTTCATGCCCGATCGCAGCCAGCTCAATTCCCAGTTCCGTGGCTACAACGCCGCTTCCGCCATACGTCGGATAGCACGTGATGCCGATCTTCATAGGTTCACCCGCATTCCTGCCCAGTCTCCCGCTCTTGCGTTCCTTTTGGACGAGCCGGGCACCTCACAGGATTCAGTCAAACGCTGGAAGCCTGCTCATTTCTCCGCGTTGAGCCGCCCAAAATGCGTCAGCATCACTTCTGGGTGGCCGCTCACGTAGGCAGGCACCACATCCAGCAGCGCCGCATGTTCGATCACCCGCGACTCACGCAGCCGCGTTCGCACCGCGTCAAGACTGGCGTCGATATACCCGGGATGGCACACCAGCTCCCAGGTCCCCTCGGGCATCGAGTCCAGGAACTGCCGGAGCGCCTGCGACTCGAGCGTGCCCGTTGCCAGCACGCCGACCGCGCCATCTGTCGTGGCCAGGCCCGCTTCACGTACCAGCCGCAGAAACGTCCGAAGCCTCGACCGTAACAGCCTCACCTGCCACAAGCGCTTTGACGAGCCTCTAGGAGTTGCCGTCAGCGCCCATTCCGGCTCGAATGGGTTACGAATCGCACCTACTCCACACGCTCGCGCCGCCCACAACAAGGGCCGCAGCACGCGCACAAACATGTGGGTGTGCTTATGTGTATCCACATGGGTTACATGAATTCCGGCGGCCTGCAGACGCCGGATCTGCGCCGTCGCTTCCGCTTCAATCTCGTCCTCGGGAATTTTTCCCCGCATCAGGTCGCGGACAAACGCTCCCAACGTCGGGCGAAACTCTCCCGAACTCGCTGCCAGCCCGCGAATCTCGCTCTGCGGTAGCGCCGCCCGGCCATCCACCAGCACAACATGGCACCCCACGCCGAGGCCGGGATGCGCCGCTGCTCCTTCCGCTGCCGCCTTGAACCCGTCTCCAGTTGCCATCAGCGTCGCAGACGTCAGTGCACCCGCCTCCTGCAGTTCGACGACAGACCGGTTCACGCCGGGTGTCAGCCCGAAATCGTCAGCATTGAGAATGAGGGAGGGCACGCAACTCACGATAACACCGAGGTGCTATGGCAATTTCTTGTTGCATTTTCTTACACTTCAGCTGGCCAGTTCTCGTGATGTGTCATCAGCAACGGACACTCGGAAAGGATGGTGCCGATAGCAGAAGCAGGTTGAGGTTATGCCTGGGTAGGTCTCTGCTTGTGTAAGGTTCTCGCTCTCAAGCCTTATCTGAAACTGAGCCCGGTGCTTTGACGTTTTCGGAAGTGTGGTAGCTGAACTGTTAACTTAAAGAACGACACAGATCTGCCGAAAATGTCGTAGAATCTGAGAAGTACGCCGCCTGTAAACCAGATAGGGCGGTTGCAGTTCTTCCGGTTCGATCCGGGCGGTTAGCTCAGCTGGTTAGAGCGCCTGCCTTACAAGCAGGAAGTCGGGGGTTCGAGTCCCTCACTGCCCACCATGCATCTCCTCGCATGAATTGACGTCAGGCTGTTTTTTCTAGAGCAACACCTGAAGAACACAACCAGATAGACATCCAACGGTATGTGCCTCCCGGTGTTCGGCTTTTCCAGCTCTTGGTGAACGTTGAAACGAGATGCAATTTTTGCCGATAACACTCTTGGTTGTGCATGCAAAATACGCTGCTTGACATTCTCATCCTCGGGTTGCTGGTGTTGCTCTTCGGGTCGATCTATCTCACCCGTCCAAGTGCACGCCTGCGCTACTGGATCATCGGCTGGCTCTTTGTAGTTGCGCACTTCGCCATTCTGCTTATCCACCCGGCAACCGACAGCGCAGTAGCGCTTGCCGCCTCCGCCGGAGTGAGCACCCTTCTTCTTTGCGCTGTCTCTTTCATGCTCGCCGCGCATCGTGTGCGTCTCGGTCTGAAGATCGGATTCCTGCACGTCGCACTGCTCTCGTTTCCTGCCATCTTTTACATCTTCGCCGCGGTCTTTGATGTCGCCCGTGCGCCCGTGCTCGTCGCCCTTGGCGTAGTCGCCGAGGCCTGCGTCATCGTTGTCTTCCGGCGTCTCTGGCTTCGCCACCGCATCGTGCAGAGATTCGCCTGGCTCTCCGCCGTCGCTACCGTTTGCTGGATCGTCTACGTCACGCTTCACGGCCAGGCATGGATCGGCGCCTACGCTTTTCTTACCCAGTTCTATCTCATCAATGCTGTCCTCTACCGGCACGATTTCCGGCGTTGGTCGATGGGTGTCATCACCGCTGTTGGCGGTCTGGTAGCGTGGGCTGCCGTCTTCCCGTGCGCTCTGGCGATGGCCGCATTCTTCCCCCATCATCCCGTCTCCGGCGAGCTGTGGAACTTACCTAAATTCTTCGTCGAGTTCGGCATGATCCTCACCTTGCTCGAAAGCGAGATCATTGCCACCAGCAAGCAGCGCGAGGAATACCGTGTGCTCTTCGACGCCAATCCTCTTCCCATGTGGATCACCGAAGTTCAGAGCCATAACTTTCTCAAAGTGAACCGTTCGGCGATTCTGCATTATGGCTACTCGGAGGACGAATTTCTGTCCATGTCGCTCGCCGGCATCTGTCCTCCCGAAGATGCACCCGAGCTTGGTGGCCGCCTCAAGAGTGAAAGTGAGGCCACCTTCATCTCCGGTCCCTGGACCCACATGAAGAAAGATGGCACCCGGATTCAGGTTGACACCGCCTCGCACAGCATCCTCTTTGAGGGAGGCAAGGCCCGCTTCACGCTCGCCCAGGACGTCACCGAGCGGCAGCAACTCCACGACCGGCTCCTGCATCAGGCCAACCACGACGCCCTCACCGGCCTACCCAACCGGCTGCTCCTCACCGATCGCATGGAGCAGACCTTGGCCTCGGCGGCCCGCCACGGCAATCTGGCCGCGGTCATCTGTCTCGACCTCGATCGCTTCAAGCAGATCAACGACACGTATGGCCACGCGGTTGGCGATCTCTGCCTCAAAAAGCTCGCCGAACGCCTCTGCGCCCGACTCCGCGCATCTGACACCGTTGCCCGCTCCGGCGGGGAGGAGTTCACCGTGTTGCTCGGCGATCTGTTAACCGCGTCCGACGCCGAAATAGTCGTTGCCGAGCTGCTTTCCGGCATCCGCCAGCCGTTTTTCGTCGACGGCTACAACCTCGAGATCTCCGCCAGCATCGGAATCGCCCTTTACCCCAGCGACGGTACCGACGCGCAGGCGCTCTGGCGCTCGGCCGACACAGCCATGTACCGGGCAAAGCATTCCGGCGGCAACCAGTACCTCTTCGTCTCGAATGAGATCTCTGCGTCTGCTTCCGAAGCTAACGAAATCGAAGTTTCCCTTCGTCATGCGCTGAGAGAAGACGGCTTTGAAATGTATTACCAGCCCCAATTCACAATGGACGGCTCCCTTTGCGGGCTCGAAGCGTTGCTCCGCCTGCACCACCCGGTCGAGGGCATGATTCCGCCCCGCCGCTTCATTCCCGTCGCCGAAGAAAGCGGCCTGATTGTGCCCATCGGCAATTGGGTTCTCGAAGAGGTTTGCCGCCAGATCACCGAATGGCAGCGTCAGGGCCTGCCCCCGGTTCGAGTCGCGCTTAACGTTTCTCCGCTGCAGTTCATGCGCGCTGACTTCTCCGTCCAGGTTCGCGCCGTTCTGGCTGCCTTTCAAATCGATCCTGGCCTCATCGAGCTTGAACTGACCGAAACCACGGTCATGCGCAAGTTGGATGAGATCGCGAGGCAAATGCTCGACCTTTCCAGCATCGGCGTGCATTTTTCCGTCGACGATTTCGGAACCGGTTACTCCTCTCTGCGCCATCTGCACCAGCTCCCGATTCAGACCCTGAAGATCGATCGTTCCTTCATCGAGCGGATCGGGGATCCCAATGGCACCTACGCCATCGTGCAGGCCATCCTGTCGTTGGCGCACAGCCTGCAAATGCAGGTTGTCGCCGAAGGAGTTGAGCGCAGCGATCAGGTGGAAATCCTGCGCGGTCTCAGGTGTGACGTGATTCAAGGTTTTCTGTGGGGACGCCCGCAGCCTGCAAGTCGCATCCCCGACCTCCTCGCTTCTGGAATCGCCGACTCATTCGCCCCCGCAATTTCAATGAACCCCTCGCAGACCCCGCATAGCCAGCACCCTTCCCTCAGTTGACTGCAATCCATTAACGGTTCAGCGGCGGCTGGTAGCTGTCCGTTCGTCTCATCCCGCTAAACCCAGATCGCTATCGGCTCTCCCCTGAGCTCTCGGCCCAATCAGCTATAATCCGCGAGGTTGCATTCGATGATTTCCGGAGCATTTGCACGGAGGTAATCGGATACATTCCTGGAGGATTAGCTCTTGAAGTATGCGTCTTGTCTCCCTCGTCGCGCCGCCTTTCTTGCATTCCTCGCCCTCTTCTCCGCTGGTATCGTTCGCGCCCAGGCAGCCTTCGAGTCGCCCGATCAAGTCATCCAATCCCTGCCGCCGGATGCCGCCAAGGTAGTTACGCGTCTCGGCGAGCTCAGCAATCTCCCATCGGGGGAGTGGCGTTACCATGAGGGCGACATTCCCCACGGCGAAAACCCCTCGCTTGATGACTCCTCCTGGCCGGCAGTCAAGCCGCCTTCCGACAGCTCTACCGAAGCCGTCTGGTATCGCCAGTGGATCGAGGTTCCGAAGACGCTCGCCGGATACGACCTCACCGGCACCCGCATCTGGTTCCAGTTCCGCGCTGAAGCGAATGGGCCCATGCCCGAAATCGTCTACTTCAACGGGCGCCGCGTCGCTCTCGGCGACGATCTTGAACCCATCGTTCTTTTTGATGGCGCGAAGCCTGGCGACCGCGTTCTTGTAGCCGTTAAGCTGCTCGCCACCGTGGACAAGAAGCGCTTCCGCGGTGCGCCCATGAAGATTGATTTCTCCGCCACCCGTCCCAACCCCGAAGACGAGCGTAAGGAATTCATCTCCGCTGCTCTGCTCGTCCCCAGCCTGTCTACAAACGTCTCGGTGGACCAGGCCACCCTCCACAAAGCCATCTCCTCTGTCGATCTGAGCGCTCTCGATGCGGCAAGCCAGGAGAAGTTCGACGCCTCCCTGAAGCAGGCGCAGTCGACTCTCGAAGCCCTCCGCCCGATGATGCAGCAGGCGACGCTGCACCTCACCGGCAACTCACACATCGACGCCGCCTGGCTCTGGCCGTGGACGGAAACGGTCGACGCCGTCAAGCGCACCTTCTCTACCGCCCTGCAGTTGATGAACGAGTATCCCAACTACACCTACACGCAATCCGCCGCCCAATACAACGAGTGGATCGCCGAGAAATACCCTGAGATCAACGATCAGATTAAGCGCCGCATCAAGGAAGGCCGCTGGGAGATCGTCGGTGGCATGTGGGTCGAGCCCGATCTGAACATGCCCGACGGTGAATCGACCGCCCGCTCCCTGCTCATCGGCAAGCGCTGGTACCAGCACGAATACGGCGTCGATGTCCGCATCGGCTGGAATCCCGACTCCTTCGGATATAACTGGCAACTGCCCCAGATTTACAAGAAATCCGGCGTCGACTACTTCGTCACCCAGAAAATGGAGTGGAACGACGTCAATAAGCTTCCCGAGTACTTCAAACTCTTCTGGTGGGAGTCGCCCGACGGCAGCAAGGTTCTTACCTACTTCCCGCATGACTATGCCAACAACAATCTGGACATCGTGCGTCTGTCTGCCGATCTCGCTCAGGCTCGCAAAGTTGATCCCGGCATGAATGACATGCTGGACCTCTACGGCATCGGCGATCACGGCGGTGGTCCCACCCGCGCCATCCTCGACGAAGGCGATCATTGGGCCACCGGCGACAAAGTCGTTCCGAAAATGCATTACGGTACCGCCCAGACCTATTTCTCTTCCGTCGAAAAGGATCTCGCGTCATCTTCTCCTGAATGGGACTACAAGAGCATCGCTGCGGGCTACCATGAGCCGCCCGCGGTTGCTGGCGAAATCGCCATCCCCACCTGGAAAGACGAAATGTACTTCGAGTACCACCGCGGGGTCATGACCACCCAGGCCAACCACAAGCGCAACATGCGCGAAAGTTCGGAGTGGGCGCTCGATGCCGAGAAGTACGCATCTCTCGCGTGGCTCGATGGCAAAAAATATCCCGGCGACGAATTGACTGAAGCCTGGAAGAAGATCACCTTCAATCAGTTCCACGACCTGGCAGCTGGCTCCGGCATCGGCATTATCTACAAGGACGCGCAGCGCGACTATGATCAGGTCCGCTGGGCGACCAACGAGATCTCAGCGGGCGCATTGAAGACCGTTGCCGCGCGCGTTAACACCAGCGGCGCTCAGGGTGTTCCCGTCCTCGTCTTCAATTCGCTCGCATGGGAGCGCTCCGGACTGGTCACCGTCAGCGTTCAGCTTCCCGACCCTACCTCCAGCGTCTCCGTGCTTGACTCCGAAGGCCACGTTCTGCCGTCACAGATTCTTTCGAGTGACGCCGGCACCCACACCTTCAAACTCCTCATCCAGGCTCACCACGTGCCGTCAATGGGATACGAAGTACTGCACGTCGTGCCCGGCACCAGCCCTTTCCAAAGTGACCTCAAAGCCGACGACCTCACTCTGGAAAACTCTCTGCTGCGTGTCACCGTCGACAAAACCACCGGCTGCATCACCAGCCTCTACGACAAAAAGAGCAGCTTTGAATCTATCGCCTCCGGCGGCTGCGGCAACGAACTCCAGTTGTTCCGCGATACGCCGAAAGACTACGACGCCTGGAACATCGACCCCGGCACCCTCGACCAGCCACCGGCCAAACCTGGCGCCGATTCCGTGGAACTCGTAGACCACGGACCCCTCACCGCCTCCATTCGCGTCACACGCCACACGCAGAATTCGAAATTCGTACAGGAGATTGTTCTTCACTCCGGCTCGGATCAGGTCGATGTCGTTAACGACATCGACTGGCACGAGACCCACGAACTGCTGAAGGCCGCATTTCCTCTCGCTGCATCGAGTCCGATGGCTACCTACGAAATTCCCTACGGCACCATCGATCGTCCCACTACGCGCAACAACAGCTGGGAGAAGGCGCAGTTTGAGGTTCCCGCTCTCCGCTGGGCCGATCTCGGCGATGGTAAGCATGGCTTCAGCCTCATAAACGAATCGAAGTATGGGTACGACGCGCGAGACAACGTGTTGCGACTCTCCCTCCTCCGTTCACCGGTCTGGCCTGACCCTGAAGCCGACCGCGGCCACCATCACTTCAGCTTCGCGCTCTATCCGCACGCCGGCGACTGGAAGCAGGCGCTTACAGTCCGTCACGGATACGAATTCAACTACCACCTGGATGCAATGCAAGTCGCCTCACACACCGGCGCCATGCCAGCTCGTCACTCCTTCGTCGCTGCCTCACCCGAAAACGTCGTTCTCACCGCCATGAAGAAGGCCGAGGACAGCGACAGCCTCGTCTTTCATCTGTATGAATGGGCAGGGAAGTCCGGTGCCATCGAACTCTCCGTCCCCCCGGGGGCCACCGGAGCGACCGAAACAAATCTGCTTGAGCAGCCTCAGGGCTCCCCGCTTGCGGTTTCAGGAGATAAGGTCAGCGTTCACGTTAAACCCTACGAAATCGTAGCCGTACGTGTAGATTATTCGCCGCACGCACAAAAATGAGAGTAGTCCGCGACGCACCCTGCCGACGAGCTTCGTTCGGGGGGCGGCCGGTTGTGTTTGACCTTAAGTGCCGCCTTCGTTAGACTCTAGTTGCGCAGTTACTTTCCAGAGAAGAGCCCTGTTCGCAGAGTCGTGCCATCCATACCTGGATGAGTGTGTGTAGGAGACGCGCACTTGGTTTTGTCCCCGCCACCGCATCAGCAGTTGTGCAGTCCCGTACGATCCGGCATAACTTCCAGATGAGAGCGAGTTTTTCAGCTGATCACAAGAAGCCCAATTGTCCCCGGTAAGTTGTCGATACGGATGCATCTGCTACTGCTCTTTGCCCTGAATTCTCTATCGCCTTTGTAAGGTCGCTTTTCTGGTCGTTACCCCGAGCAATAAGAACGTCTGGGGAACTGCCTGTGAAACGTGTAGTTCAAATTAAAAAGTATCCCGGACGGCCCCGATGGCAAGATTGAAGGATCGGGTTCCGGCATAAGGCAAACGTCACTGTTACAGATGGACTCCCCGAGATCCCTTGGATTTTGCGGAGTTTTGCAAGTTTTCCTGCGCTCCTCTTAGTGAGGACGCAGATGGCCTGAGCTTAGGCCGATCATAAGGAGCGCATAGGGATGCAAGGCTGGGCAGTTCCCCCCCAGGGACCACAGCAAGCTGTAGGCGGCGGCACGGCACCAGTCGCAGATCATTCTGTTATCACGCCTGCCGACTTTCGCAAGATTCTCATCAAGCGCAAGTGGGTCATCCTCACCGGGCTCGCCATCGGCATCGCTTATGCGATCTTCTACATTGTCACCACCGTTCCTCAATACGAAGCGATCTCCCGTCTCCACATAGATCTGAGCCGGTCGACCAACATTGGCATCGAGGACCTGATCGAGCAGAAGCTAGGCGGTGGCGAAAATAGCTCAGAAAAGCTCCAGACCGAGATTCGAATCATGCAAAGCGAGTCGGTGGTCACGGAAGTGATCGATGCGCTTGATCTCTATCACAAACGACCTTTCTCGGAGCTGTTTAAGCAGCAGCCTTACAGCGGCACGCTTTCTCCCGCGCAGCGCTACAGGATCATAGAAACCTTCCAGCAGGCAACTAAGGTGATGGTTCTGCCCAATACGGAAATCGTGGAAGTTCACTTCCAGAATTCCGATCCCGTGGTGGCGGCGAATATCGCAAACAAGATCGTCGATGCATACCTCGATCGTGATCTGAAATCAAGATACGAAGGCACTACGCGCGTTTCTGGCTGGCTTACGAACCAGTTGACGACAGTCAAGAAGCAGGTCGAGGACGCACAGAAGTCCTTGACCGACTATCAGCGCCAGAACAACCTCCTCACTCTCGACGCCGAGGGCGGAAACCTCCTTACCGACAGCCTGCGCACAGTGAATCAGCAGCTCGCCGAAGCGGAAGCCGACCGCATCGTGAAGGAAGCCCGCTACAAGATGGCGCAAACCCGCAATCCCGACCTGCTCATCTCGGTTGCGCCCGGAACCGTGCTCGGCGGCCTTCGGTCACAGCAGGCCGATCTCATGGTGCAGGCCGCACAATTGAAATCGAAGTTTGGTCCGGATTACCCCAAGGTGCGGGAGCTCGACAAGCAGCTGAACAGTGTGCAAGCCGACATTGATGCGGAAATCAACAATCTCACGAAGCGCTTTGAGGAAGAATACAACGCTGCTGTCAAGACCGAGGCGCTGCTGCAAGACCGTCTGAACACGACCAAGCAGGAAGCCTTCAAGGAGAACGATTCAGCTGCCCAGTTCGAGATCCTGAAGCACGGCGCTGAGTCTGCTTCTGAACTATATGACGGCTTGCAGATGAAGCTCAAGGAGGCGGGTGTTACCGCCGGCCTCAACTCCAACACCGTCGATATTATTGACCGCGCAAGCATTCCTCCTTACCCCATCCTTCCAAAGAAGCGCTCTGCTCTCATCTTTGGATTCCTTGGGGGTCTCATCGGCGGCGTCGCCCTGGCTTTCCTTTTCGAAAGCCTCGATGACACGATTCGCACCTCCGATGACGCCGAAGCGATCTCTCAACTCCCTACTCTTGCCGTCATCCCCCACTTCGTCGTAGCAGGACGGAAGGGCGCGCCCACAACTCCGAGCGCCAAGGCGGAGCAGCAGCGTCTTCTGAAGGTGTCGCCCGATCTGGTTTCTTATGTCGATCCGCAATCGATCGCCGCTGAGGGTTTTCGAACCTTCCGGTCTTCGATCCTGCTGTCCGCCGTCGATCACGAGCCCAAGCTGCTGTTGATCACCAGCAGCTTCGCCGCTGAGGGCAAGTCAACCTGTGCCGCTAACCTCGCGATTTCCTTTGCTCAGCGGTCCGCCCGCGTTCTGCTGGTTGACACCGATCTGCGCAAGGGCACACTGCACATGAAATTTCGGCTTTCGAACCGTGCCGGACTCTCCACGCTTCTGTCTCGTGAGTCTGGCGCAGAAGCATACGAACATCCGCTGCCTGAGCTTCCCAATCTCACCGTACTGTCGCGTGGCCCGATTGCGCCTAACCCCGGCGAGATGCTGGCCTCTCGCACCATGGAAGAGCTGCTCACGCAGTGGCGCTCGGAATACGAGCACATCATTCTGGACTCCTCGCCGATCCTTGCTGTTGCCGATACGTTGAGCTTGGCTCCGCAGGTTGATGCTGCCTTCATCCTTGTGCGTTCAGGTGTGACTCGGAAACGAGCGCTGATCCGAGTCCGCGAACAGTTGCGCCGCGCCAGCGGGCGCGTGCTGGGTACAGTGATCAACGACGTCGACCTGCGGATGGAAAATTACTACACCTATTCGAAGCGCTACGATTACGGTTACAAGAGCAATTACGGAGCCGGGTATGGAGTTACCGATGACGAGAAATAACCCTCGGAGAAACGGTCTTCCTGGACTTCTGGTTTTCGCTCTCTGCTTCGGTATCGCCGTCGCGGGATGGGGCCAGAGCGATCCGGTTACGCCTGCTCCATCACAATCCGATTCCGCTCAAACAGGTGCTGCTCAGGCGGATCAGCAGTCCAGCCGTCCACCAACCATTGCCATCGGTGCCGGCGATCAGTTGGATGTCGAGGTATTCGATACTCCCGAACTTTCCGGCGCGTCCCGTGTAAGCCAGACGGGCGAAATCAACATTGCAGTGTTGGGCAATGTTCAGGTCGCTGGCCTCACCCCCAATCAGGCTGCGCGCAAGATCGAAGCCGAGTTGAAGTCTCACGGCATTCTGATTGATCCTCACGTCACCGTAGCCATATCCGAATACGCTTCTCAGGGAGCTACAGTGACCGGCCAGGTGCACGCTCCGGGTGTGTATCCGACCGTCGGAAACCGCAGACTTCTCGACATGATTGCCCTGGCTGGTGGGGTAGCTCCTACAGCCGGCCGGGTTGCAACCATTATCCATCGGGATGACCCTCAGCATCCTCACGACGTGCTTCTGGTTGCAAACAACAACAGCTTTGGATGCACAGGAAAATCCCGTCATTTACCCCGGTGACACGGTGGTGATTGATAAGGCCGGAATCATCTACATCATGGGTGATGTCGGCAAAGCGGGTGGATACCTGATAGACAACAATGAGCATCTTTCGCTGCTGCAGGCGCTCACTCTCGCCGGCGGCTGGACCAGGACCTCGGCTCAGAGCAAAGTCATATTGATTCGGAAAGTTCCGCAAGGCAGGGAAGAGATCAAGCTCGATGTGAGCCACGTCGTCCACGGCGAGCAGGCTGACATCAAAGTTGCCAACGGCGACATACTCTACGTGCCCTCCAGTATCGGCAAGATCTTCGCGTACCAGGGAATCGGTGCTGTTGTCCAGGGAGCGGAGCAGGCCGTCATATACGGTGCAATTTATAGGCAGTAGCCCGGACCGTGCTCTTGGTCCGCCCATGTCCTGGGCTATTTCAGAAGTGAAGGCGCAAAGTTGAACGCAATCAGGACAGCGTCAACGGCAATGCAGTTCGATTCGCCGTTGCCCTATTCCCGTCCGCTCAGCGAGGACTTCGCGCCGCCTCGCACGCTGTACGTTATCCAGATTCCGGCGATTCTCGCTGTTACGGCGTTCGTAAGCTGGATCATCGGCACGGAACTGGCTATGGTGGTCGGCAGCCTCTGTCGCCTCTGTGGTTGCTCTTTACATGCTGTGGGATTGGTTGTTGCGTGAAGGCCCTACCCGCTTTTCCACCCTCCTGGCGATTACCCTTCTCCTTGGTTATGGTCTGGGGGCCGTGAATACATGGCTCACGCTGCCTCGGGGCAACCTGTCTTTAGCAAACTTTCTTGGCTCTGACGAAGGCGTCCTCGCCCGGGGCATGGCTGGAGTACTCCTTTCAACCGTGCCCCTCTGCTCTCTTGGCGAATTGTACGAACGCCCACTTTTCGGCCGTGAATTTCGAATCCCGCTCGACCAGCATACCTATCGCGCTCCTCGTTCTCGCTACCGTGGCGACCGGCATAGGCTTCGTGACAGGTTCGCTGGGCTACATGGGTGCGCAGGGTACCTTCGGAGAGCAGTTGAGCGTCTCGGCAGCTCTACTGTCCTGGCTGTTTCCTCCTCTTACCGCGCTCACGATCGCGATCTTTGTTGCTACGCCCCGCGGACCGGCGAAGCTGCTTGTCGGACTTTGCATGCTCGCCCTGCTCGCTTTCGTGATGGTTGTGGGCAGGCGCATCATAGTCTACACAGCTATGGAAGCGCTGTTGGCCTTACGGCTCACGGGGTATCGCTTAAAGGGATCATTCTTCAAGAAGACTCTTATTTTGTTTACGTTAGCGGGCTTCGTCGCGGTCGGAGTCACCGTGTTTATGTTGATTCGCTTGGCGGGATTTGAAAATCCTAATGACCCCAGTGCTTTATCTCTTGCTCACCGGGCAGAGACGGCGATGAGCTGGGTCAAAGATGGCACTGCTCTTACTCGCGCTACCGTAGCGAATCAAAGCAATGCCCAAAAGAGAACGTTCGTGTTAGGCTTCTTCGCCGATGTTTTGGAAGGCAGCTCCCGGCGAACACCCGGTCTTGGGCGCGATCTCGCGGAATATGTCGGGACTGCCGTTCCCAGAGCTATCAATCCGAACAAGGATCTCTGTTCTGGCGAAGAGTCATTCGCTGACGAATTGTTCGGTCTGACGTACGGCGATGCGGCTAACTCCATTCTCACGAATGGTGCCGTCGATTTTGGTCTTCTGGGAGTAATTGCCTACCCGTTGCTCATTGTGGTGATTATGCGAATCTCGATTGAGGTTTTCTCGCGTTTTCTGCCGCCGCTGCCCATGGCGATCATAATGTTGGGTGCAATCTTCACCGATGTTGCAAACTGAGACTTCCACGACTGCCTACTTTGTTTCGATCCGGAACGAGATAATTTTTGCGATAGTTCTTTTCACTTACACGCGACTACCGAGATTTGGATTTCGGAGAAATTAGACCTGTAATGACCGCGATAAAATCGGTTATGAGTAAAGAATTCACGCTGGCCCGGCGGATTGCCCTCAGCTTGATTTTCAGTTTCGCCGGAATTGCGTCCAGCCAGAACACTTCCGTTCTGCCGCCGAGCGGAGCCGGCTCCATGTCTTCCTCAACCGGTTCTGGCGGCTTCGGTGCGGTTGATTACTCCTCTTCCGCTAGCCTGCCGGTTGTTAGCACGAACTCCTCCGTTGCAGACGCTGGCGTCAATGCCACCCCTTCCGCTCTGACCGCGAGCGACTTTGCCGTCAGTCAGGCCGGCGGAGGCTCTTCGGCTCCTCAAAGCACCCGCCAGCTAGGCAGTCCTCTCGGTGGAGGGAATCAATCGCCATCGAACTTGGCAACCAGCGCCTCGCGATCCGGATTCTCCCGAGGTGGTTCGCTGAATGGCCTGCGTGCAGCCGCATCCGCTTCATCGACTAGGTCCGGCGCGAGACAGTCACTGCACTCCGGCCAGGGAGTTGCGGCAATGGAATCGGGTCTGACCGGGTACAAATCGGGCTCCTCAGCGAACGGTGCAAAGGTATCTAGTGCACGGGCAACGGCCGGGTTAAGCGAAGAAAAAGAAGCTCGATCCAGCTCAGGTTCGGCAGCGGGAAGTGGAGCGTATGCCAACGGCTTCCCCGATAGTACAAAAAACATAGCCGTAATCAATCCCCCAGATTTGGGGAGTGACAGTCTTTTTGTTTTTTCCCCGGCAATCTCTGAAGGATTTCCGGACCTGGCCAACTATCAATTTCTCCAGCCAACCTTTCACGTAAGCGGCGGCGGGGCTTCTCAGGGTGGCGGCCGGCAAAAGCAAGACCTGTATCGGCGGATCGAGCGGCGCCTGAAGGAATACAGGGAAGCAGAGACCCCGAAGAACAATGGTCTCAAAACCGAGAAGCGCAGTAAGTCGAGTGACTTGGACAATCCGTTTGGCAGAAAAACCAGCGCCGAGGACAAGCTGAATAAGCTGTCAAACCCCGACTCTAGCTTCTAACAGGCGTTTCTAGCGCAAAGGCCCGCTCCCCTGAGCGGGCCTTCTTCGCTCCGGTCGCGGCCGACCTTAAGCCACTCTCTCGATCGTCAGCGCCTCGATCACGACCGGCTTGCTTGGCTTGTCCTGTGAATTCCGTGCCACCCGCGAAATCTTCTCCACCACGTCCTGTCCCTCCGCCACCTCGCCGAAGATGGTGTGCTTGCCTGTCAGCCACTCCGTGGGAGCCACCGTGATAAAGAACTGCGAGCCGTTCGTGTTCGGCCCTGCATTGGCCATCGCCAGCTTGCCCGGCACACTGAACTTGTGTGGCGACCCCTTCGTCTCGTCCGCAAACTTATAACCTGGTCCGCCCATCCCGTTACCGGCCGGATCTCCGCCTTGAATCATGAAGTCGGGAATCACGCGGTGAAAGATCGTTCCATCGTAGAGCTTATCCTTGCTCTTCTTGCTCGTCACCGGATGCGTCCACTCCCGTGCTCCCTCGGCGAGCTCTATAAAGTTGGCAACCGTATTTGGCGCTTCCTCTGGAAACAACTGGCAGACGATCTGCCCTTCGCTGGTTTTGAAGACGGCATAGGTTCCGGGTTTACGCGACATGATGAACTCCTTCAGTTGTGTTGAACTTATTGAGGTTTCGCCGCCGGCGTAGCGCTGTTTGTAGATGAAGGCGCGCTGCCGGCAGAAGGTGTTGCGCCTTGCGAGGCCGGCGACGGCGGCATAGGCTGACCCTCGCGCACGATGGTGACCTTCTTCAAAACCACCGGATCAACCGGCTTGTCCTGCCCATCGCGCTCCACCCGCGCAATCGACTTCACCACCAGCACGCTCGATTCGTCGCACTGCCCGAAGATCGTGTGCTTCTGGTTTAGATATTCCGTAGGTACTTCGGTGATAAAGAACTGCGATCCATTCGTGTTCGGACCCGAGTTCGCCATCGCCAGCCGTCCCGGCACGTCAAAATTCAGGTTGGGATCGAACTCGTCCTTGAAGTAATATCCCGGATCGCCCATTCCCGTTCCCAGCGGATCACCGCCCTGGATCATGAAGTCCGGAATCACCCGATGGAACGCCGTCCCGTTATAGAGCGGCTTCCCATGCATCTTCTGCTTGGTGTCGGGATTGGTCCAGTCCTTCGTCCCCTCGGCCAGTCCGATAAAGTTCGCCACCGTTTCCGGAGCTTCCTTTGCGAACAGCTTGCACGTGATCCGGCCCATCGACGTGTCGAACACCGCCGTTGGGCCCGTCGGCTGCGGGCTCACCTGCGCCTGCGAGCCCGGCGAGTCGGGCAGATCCTGGCTCGCGGCGGGAGTCGAAGCTGCGGGACTCGATGTCGAAGGAGTGGAAGCTGGAGGAGTGGCCTGCTGCGTGACGCCGGCTTGAACAACGGCGAGCAGAAACAGCAGAACGGAGGCAAAACGGAGCGGCGTTTTCATGCAAATTCCCAAGAGGACAGACTATCGCGCCGGGCTCTCCTTCGCAAACTGCGCCCGCGCATTGTGCAGACGCCGGAAGATCCGATCCTCCCCAATCGCCTCGGTAAGATGGTGTCGGTCCATATCCGCTTTTAACTCCGACTGCACACGCGCGAACGCCATTACGACGCCATGCGAAGCCAACTCGCGGTGCACTTCACAGAACACCCGCGAAGCGCTGTAGTCTACGTGCGTAATCGCCTCGGCGTCGATCACCATCCACCGCACGTCCGGGGTGGCCAGGTCTCGCACCTCTTTTGCAAAGCGGGCAGCATTGGCATAGAAGAGCGCCGCGCCGAATCGGTAGATCACCAGCCCCGGCTGCGTAACCTTACCGGGAACCGGCGGAATAATATCCCACGTCTTCGCGTCATTGAAGATCAGGATGCCTGTGTCCGGATGGTAGCTGTGGTGCACAATCCTCAGCAGCGAGATCACCATCGCCAGTACGATGCCTTGCTCCACTCCCACCACAACGACACAGGCGGCCGTCGCAATAGCCAGGGCGAATTCCTGTGGGCTCTCCTTCCGAATCGACCAGAGCTTGCGCAGGTCGATCAGCCGCACGGCGATAAGAAACACAATCGCCCCCAGCACGCAGTGCGGAAGATACTCGAGCGGCTTCGTCGCGAAGAGTAGCACCAGTGCTACCACCGCCGCCGTCGAAACCTGCGCCATCTGGCCCTGACCGCCCGCGCCCTCTACCATCGCCGTCTGCGTCGGACTCCCATTCACCACGAACGTTCCGCTCAGCGCCGCAGCCGCATTGGCCGCCGACAACCCGACCAGGTCCATATTCTCGTCTAGCTCTTGCCCATGCCGTTCAGCATAGATCCGGGCAGTAGCCGCGCTCTGAGTCAGGATCATCACCGCGCAGGCGCCGGATACCCCAGCAACCGACTCGACCCCTTTCCACCCTGGCCACGGAAAGCTGAAGTGCGGCAATCCGCCGGCAACCGGCCCGATCACCGCCATGCCATGAGCCGAAAATTGCCACCATGCGCTCGCCGCAATCGCTCCCGATACGGCGATCAGCGCACCCGGCGCCTTTGGCGAAAGACGCCGCAGGCCGAGGATTACTGCGAGCACTGCAAGCGAAAGAGCCAGTGTCGGCAGTTGCACATGCGGCAAGCCGCGAACGACTTCAGCGACCTGGACAACCGGCCGTCGCGAATGTACCGGAACCCCCAGCATTTGCCCCAACACCGTGAAGCCGACTTGAAATCCGACGCCGGTCAGAAACCCCACCAGCGCCGTCTGCGATAGAAAATCCGCTAGAAACCCCAGCCGCAGCAGTCGCGCCAGCAGCAGCCACGCCGCGGTCAACAGCGCCACCGTCGATGCCAGCGCAACATACTGCGCGCTTCCCGTTGGCGCCATCTGGGAGAGACTTCCAGCAAGAATGGCCGCTGTCGCTGAATCCGCAGCCACCACCAGGTACCGCGAGGATCCGAACGTCGCAAATGCCACCAGCGGCAGGAGCAGCGTGTACAGCCCCGTTACCACCGGAGTTCCGGCGATCTTCGTGTAGCCGAGCGATTGTGGAATATTTACTGCCGCCAGCTGCACTCCGGCAGCCGCATCGCGGATCACTCCCGATAGTGTCAAGGGCCGAACGCTTTGGAAGAGACTCTGCCAGGCGCCTCTCGAACGCGACGGCCTGGCTTCCGAACCTTCGTCCACTCGACCCTGCTCCTCGGGCTTAGGTATTTGAATGCATCAGATCTTGATAAAAATCCGCCGCCGGTAAAGCGCATAAGCCGGCAGCCAGCATACCGCGACAAATCCAAGCGAGTACAGCAGCGAAGCAAACGCCGGATCGGGTACAACCGCAAGAATCGAATGATACAGCCACTGTTGCAAGTTCCCACCCGCGCTCATATGAATGTTGTCGATCCCGCCCGCCAGCAACTCCGAGAACACGTACGCGACAATCGCGTTCATTCCAAAGACCAGGAGCGGCATAAACGTCCGCGACTTCCTCGCTGTGTCCTCGCTGGTCTCGGATGCCCGCATGATATCCACCACCCACATCGAAAGCGCCAGCAGCAGCAGACTCAGTCCGCCGGCAAACAGCACAAACGAGCTCGTCCACAGCTTCTTGTTCAACGGGAACCAGATATTCCAGATCCCGCCCGCCAGCACGGACGTCATCCCTGCAATCGCAATGCCGCGAGCCTTCTCGACAACACTCCGTCCTGTCCGCAGCCAGATGCCCGTCAGCATGCCCATCAACGCCGTTGCTACCGCGGGAATCGTGCTCAGCAGCCCTTCAGGATCGCGCGTCCGCTCGTACAAATGTGACGCCGGAAAGATGTGCCGGTCTAGCCACGCCACCAGGTTGGCGTCGCGGTCGAGGAAGGGAATATCGCGCCCCGGCATCCCGTATCCTGGCACCGGAACATACCGCATCAGCACCCAGTACGTCCCCAGCGCCGCCACCGCCAGCACCAGCTTGCTCTTCCACCCCGGACTGATCAAATAAAGCGTTGCCACGATGAAGTAGCAGATCGCGATCCGCGGCAGCACTCCATAAATTCTCAGCGTGTGCAGATTGAAGTGCGGGAAGCTATTCACCAGTAGTCCGAGCAGGAAGATGATCACCGCTCGCCGTACCGTATGCAGAAAGATCGACGGCTTTGTCGCTCCCTGCGCCAGCCGCGCCTCGGTCGAAAGCACCGTCGATATGCCCACCAGAAACAAAAACGTAGGAAAGACCAGGTCCGTCGGTGTGAACCCGTTCCAGTCCGCATGTTTCAGCGCCCAATAGGCCCGCGAACCGTCGCCGTTGTTGTTGACCAGGATCATGAACCCGATATCCAGCCCGCGCAGCACATCCAGCGAAAGCATGCGCGCAGGCTTGGTACGAATACTGGTCGCGGGAAGATGGGTAGTTGCTGTACTCGGAGCGCTCATGATTTTGACTGCGGCGATTCTACTGCATGCGAACTAAGTAGCGAAACGATTCAATACCTTCAATACCGTTTCACGCGCATAATCTTCCACACCGGCTCGTTATCGGCATACACCCTCCATTCGGAGATGCAGCCATCGCGCACCCGCGCCTTCCAGGCCGCCGGAATCCTCCAGCGGTTTTCAACCTCCAGCTTCCCGTCGAGCGGGTACGTCCCGTGCGCATAACCGAAGAGCCCGGCATATGCGCCGTTGCTGAAAGCCTCATCCACCTGGATTGAGTAATCCGGAAACCAGCTGAAATAGGCACGCCAGCCCTTTTCAACCTCGCGTCGTCCTCGGACCTCCTGGCCCAGACCGTCGATAAAGAGAAAATCCTCGGTCATCATTCTGCCAAGCCCGGACAGATCGTGGAAGTTAATGTAGTCGACAAACTCGAGAGCAAAATCGGCTGATGTCTTCTTGAGAAGTTGAGGAGCCACACCCGGATTTTACTTCGCTTTCGGGCGCTTACTCGGTATCCGGACGCTTAAAAGGCACCTGAAGGTAATGTCGCGCCTCGTTCAGCGCACCGCCCGTGTTGTCGTTCGTTTGGATAGCCTGCCGGTACTCGGTCACCGCGCGATCCCGCTGCCCGGTCACGTCGAAAATCTTCCCGATCTGCACGTGACTCCACACCTCGGTCCACCTGGGATCGTCATCCCCGCGCAGGCAGTCGCGATACGAATTCACCGCCGACTGGTAATTCCGCTGGTTGAAGAAAATCTCCGCGATACGATAACTCGCCAGCGAGCTCTGCGGATTTGCCTGCAGTGCTTTTTGATACTCCGCAAGCGCCCCGCTGATGTCTCCCTGCGCCACCAGCTGCTGTCCCTTCAGAATCGACACCCGCACCTGCATCGCCGGCGTGTTCTTCAGCACCCAGTTGTCCGGATCGATCAGCACATGCCGGGGCCGCCCGAACGTATCCACCACGTACTGCGAATCCGTGCCCACCACCGAAACCCGCTTGTTCTCCGTCTTGCCGTCGGTCTCGATGCGCAGGTCGACCGGCATATTGAACAGGTCCAGATCCTGCTGAATCTCCCCGATCGTCCGGAAGCCCTTGTTATTCCCCAGCCGGTAAATCGCGTACTTGTTCGTGAATGCCGGCGAGCCCGTCCCATCCAGCCACTGCGCAAAGAAAGGCGTCAGCTGCTGCTGCGACTGCGCCTCAGCGACTTTCTCAAAATCGCTGTTCTTGATCCCCTTGTCGGTGAACTGCGAAAGAGCCGCGCGGAGTATCTTGATAAAGCTGTCGTCACCCACCTCCCACCGCAGCATGTGGAAGACGAGCGCGCCCTTCTCCAGCGTCATGGATTGAAACTCCGGAGAAAACGGGCTCAGCCTGCCCGCGCTCGAAAGGGGAATCGTGTCGTAAGCCAGCGCGCCAGCCGAGACATCGAGGATGGCTAGGTCCAGCGCCGACCTGCCTGAGGCGTCCTCCAGATACATCAGCTCGCCGTACCGGGCCATCCCGTTCGTGATCCAGGCATCGTTCAGAGACGCCGGACTCACCTCGCTGCCCCACCACTGGTGGGCCATCGTATTCGACAGCACCCGGAAATCCGTCTTCCCACCGATGCGGCTTCCCGCCACCGCCGCAATCTCCGGAGCCCAGTACGTCGGCACCGTATCGTCCGGCAGCTCGACAACGTTCATCGTGCTCGACTCCGGCAGGCCGAACGTCGACGTGTAGTAGGCAAAGATGCGCAGTGCGCTCTGCGCGTAGTCCTGAGCCGCAGCCTTGTGCGCGTCCGTCGTGTACACATGGATATTCGCCGCAGGAGAAACCGCCGGATTGAACTTCCCGGCAATGATCGTTCCCGGAAATCCCGGCTTCTTCCAGCTGAAGTCGTACTCGTTCTCGCCGCCCGCAGCCGGCTTCGCGCCGCCCTGCGCGCCGCTGCCGATCACCGTATAACCCGTCGGCACCTTCACATGAATATCCGCCGTGAACCGGTCCGTTTGGTATCCCACCATCGGGAACCACCGCCCGCCGTATAGCAGATACGATGTGGGATCGCCCACATACGCCATCTTCAGCCCTTCAACCGGTCCTCCGGCGTCACTCTCCAGAGCTCCCGAGTAATAGAAGGTCCACGTGTAGGTCTGTCCCTTGCTCAGCGGAGTCTGCGGAGTAATACGCAGCGTAGCCTCAGCCCCGCGCTCGCCGCTGAGCGACACATTCTTCGAGTCGGTGACTTTGTCCACCTTGAGCGCGCCATGCAGATCGAATACCGCCGTCTGCACCGGATCGAGAGCCGTAAACGTCACCCGGGTCACACACGTAAGCATGTGGGTATCCGGCTTCAGTTCTGCGTCGATGTTGTAGGCGGTGATCTGAATCGGCACTCTGTCGGCTGCGCGGGCTCTTGGCCCGGCAAGAAAAACAACCGAGGCAAATACGAATGCGATACGCAGGAGCTGGGCAGGCCGGGGTGCGAATCGGGATGGGGTCATGACAGTCGAGTTAGCTTTCCTCGCGTGAGTAGTTCTCTTGAAGCACTTCCATTGTGATGCGGGCAGTCCGGTCTATCGCCGATTCGCCGCCCTCATTGTCTTCGGCCTTGAGCATACCCGATATTTCACGCAAACTCGCAATCATGCTCTCGCGCGCCTCACCTTCCTCCAATAACGGCCGCAGGTGTGAGACGACATTCTCCGCCGTAAAGTCACCCTGGATCAGCTCCGGAACTGCCCGCCGACCCGCGATCAGATTCACCATCGCAACATGCGGCACATCCACCACCCGCTTTGCCACCGCATAGCTCACCGGCGAAACCCGATACACCACCACAAACGGATTCCCGATCAGTGCTGCCTCCACCGTTGCCGTGCCGCTCGCCACCACGCTCGCCCGCGCATGATGCAGCGTAGCCCGGGCATCGCTGGTGATCGTCACCCGCAGCCCCGCAGGCAAACAGGATCCTCGGACAACATCGCCTTCACCTGCGCGCGCTGCTCTTCTGTCAGCGTCGCAGCCAGTGGCAGCACAAATTCATAATTGCCTTGACTTTGGAGCAGAGACGCGGCCCGCAGCATCTCGGGCAGGTTGAGGCGCACTTCCTTCAAGCGGCTGCCGGGGAGCAGCCCTATCCATTGTCGGCTCGGGTCCAAATGTTTGGACGGATCGGTCCCGCTTTCGCGAGCGAACTCCTCGCGCGACACCACAGGCAGCGCCAGGTCCGCCAGCGGATGCCCGACGAAGCTCGCCTGCACATGGCGCTCTCGATAGAAGGTCTCCTCGAAAGGGAAGATCACCAGCATCCGGTCCACATACCGCTGCACCTCGCGGATACGGTACTTCTTCCACGCCCACAACTGCGGCGAGACAAAATACACCACCGGCACCCCGGCCCGCTTCAGATGCTTGGCCAGCGACAGATTGACGTCCGGAAAATCGATCAGCACCGCGACGTCCGGCCGCTCGGCCCTGTTCTCCGTCGTGACCGCTGCCTTCAGCCGCCGGTACTCCCCGTAGATCCGCGGCATGTGCCGGATCACCTCCGTGATCCCCATCACCGCCACGTCCTCGGCCCGCACCACGCGCCGGAATCCCAAGCCCTCCATGCGCTCCCCGCCTAGTCCGAAAAACTCCGCATCGGGAGCCAGTCCCCGCAACGCCGGAATGAGCAGCGTTCCGTAATGCTCGCCGCTCGCCTCGCCTGCGGAGATGAAGATCTTGGGCTTTCTGCTCATCCGTTGCGGGTGTCTTTCGAAGACCTAGCTGTCTTTCCGGTAGAGCAGGTCGCGGATCGCCTTTCTGCGCTCCTCGTTCATTTCCTTCGTCGCGGCATCATTCGACCCTTGCGTAACAGCCTCGCTCTCATCAGACGCACTACACTCCGGGCAGCGGTTGGCGAACCCCGGCTTACCGGGCCTCAACTCAAACTCCTCCCCGCAGATAACACAGGTTTTAATAGGAAACGGCATAACACTCTATGATACCGCCGTGACGCCGTAGCGATGCCGTTGTCGCTGCCCGCCAGTAAGCAGAAATGTCACCGGGCCTTATGGTTGAGCCTCCAGATACGCGATCACATCCGCAATGTCATGCGATGACAGTCGCTTGCTGAACGGAGGCATATACCGTCCACCATATAGAATCGTGCGCCGCGTCTGTCTTTCGGTCGGCCGAGGCTTCCGGTCAAAATATCCCGCCAGCGAAGGAACGTAACTCGTCTGCCCTGGCCGGGGAACATGACACCCTGCGCAGTCTTTCCGGAACAGGGCGGCGCCATGTTCCGCCGAAGGCTTGTAGCATCCCACGCAGCCAATCATCGCCAGCGCGCACAGCCCCCACAGAAGTCTCAACGGCATCCGTTATCGCCCTGCGGAAAGCAGTCCGTAGACATCCACCTCTCGCTTTGCCGCGACATACACATGCCCGTTCACGATCGTCGGTATATTGAACCGGAGCGCCGTTCCCGCGCGATCCCGACTGGCGTTCTGTTCGCTGTTGTAGAGTTCATGCGCGATGTTCAAGGCATCAGCGGCATGCAGCACCGCCGTCCGGTCCGGCGAATTCCATCCCTTGGAGCTTAGCACCCAGACGATCCCATCCTTGTCGCCATCCGCAGAGACGGCGGGCGTCGCCGCATGGTCTGGAAGCCGGAAGCTGCTTGCGGTTTTGAATACCAGCTTTCCATCCTTAACCTCGAAGTCCCGCACCGCATCGCTGTCGCTCAGCACATACACGTTGTGGTTCCAGTACGCCATCGATCCGAAAATTCCGCCGCTGGTCTTGATCGTCTGCACCGCATGGCTGTTGTCCTCCGGTCGATAGTGCCCCAGGTGATCACGATCCAGCACGTAGATCATCGGAGCCTTGCCGCCGACAACCAGAAGATGCGGGCGCGGTCCTGATTGGTCCGGCAGCACCATCGGGCCGCCCGATCCGAGATCGTTGTCATTCTTGTTCAGCTCATCCTGATTGAAAGGTGTGAAGTAATCACTCAGTCTGAGATTCTGTCCGTTGAGCTTTACCAGTGAATCGCCGTAATCTCTTCCGCCTTTGGCGGCATCGAATTGCCCATTGCCGGTCGCGGCATAGACGCTCCCGTCCTTGTCCGCAGCGATCCCCGTATCGCTCGCCCAGATCCCGCCGTCATCGGCATTCGGAGACACGTTGAACGCGCCTTTTTGTTTCAGCGTTTGAGCATCGTAGGCAATCACCCAGCCGTGATACGGTCCGACATCGCAGGAAGAAGCCCACGAGAGATACACCGTGCCATTCGCCAGCAGAAGCGCTGCTCGCGGATTTTCTTTCAGCGGGTCAAATGCGACATTGCCCTTCGAACTGCCCTCTCCCTCTCCGCGAACCGTGGCCTGGATCTCCACCGGCCCTCCAAACTTTTCTGCTCCGGTCGTCACGGCCAGCGCGTGAAGCCGCTGATGAAACTCGTTGTCTTCGACGACATGGCCGACTTTCGTTCGCACCAGCACATAGAGCGTTCCCGTTTTGGCGTCGATCACGGGAGTCGATGTAATCCCCACCTCCGGTCTGATGAAGAAGCACTGCGTATCCCCCTCGGGAATCGTTGTCGCGCCGCCCTTCAGGAAGCTCACCTGCCACAGCGGCGTACTTGGCTTTCCGTAAGCATCGAACGCGTACACGCTGTCATGCTCCGTGGCGACGAAGAGCAGATCGTGTCTGCCCTTTCCCGGAATCTCTACGCCGGCCAGAAACAGCGGCTGCGCGTAAACATCTCCGTCCACCTTCAGCGTGAAAAGCTTTCCAAACTGTTGCGGATTCACATTTCGCGGCGTCAGCGTCGTCTCATTCAGATACGCTCCGGTCCGCGCGTTATCGACTTGAGCAGTCGTTACCTGCGCTTGAGAAGATAGCCCGAAAGCGAAGACAGAGATCACACCCCAGCAGTTGAGCAACCTCATGCAGACCTCATCCCCCGAAACCAATTACGGACACTTCAGTTCGACTCCACGCCGACCAACATATCACCTGGACTTGGCCTGGAATTTGCGCTTTTGCTGCGAAGCGCACCATTTCTGCAGGGAAGGCCCCTGTTATGCAGTAATTATCTGAGCAAAAGAGAAACCTGCGAATATCCCGAAGGCAATCCGCAGGTGTCCGTTGTCAGGTTGGATAGTCTGTTTCGCAGGCCTGTCTAGTTGGCCGCGATTCCGTTGAACCCGGAATTCGCATCAATGCCCCCTGCCGCGCCCACGTTGATGAGACTGCCGTCCTTCTGGATTGCAAAGACGCCGATCGTCCCATTTCCCGAGTTCAGGGTATAGAGGAATCTTCCGTCGCCGCTGACAGTGATGTCGAGGTTGGTCGCTCCCTCAGGATTCTCGCCCACCACCGTGCCCCCAATCGGAATCAGCACTCCTGCGGCCGAGATCGAAAATCCTGAGATCGTCGAGGAACCAGCATTCGAGACGTAGACGAAGCGGCCGTCAGGCGTCACTGCATTCCAGCAATTTGCCGCACCCTGCGTCGGAACGCTCTTGCTGATTACTGCGAGCGAACCGTTCGCAAGAACCGCATACGACGAAATAGCTGATCCGTTCGTCACGTTTGCCGGTCCAGTTTCGGAGACAACTGCGACCCCTCCAGGCGCGAAGGAGACAGCAAAAGCTCCGGGGCCGCCGCTCGGATTGACAACGATCGGCGACAACGTGCCGTCAGCCAGCACTTTGAAGACGTCAATATTGTTGGTGAGCCGCTCCGTTACTGCCAGGAACCGGCCATCGGGACTGAATGCGATCGACGCCGCACCTGAAGTATTGGTGCTGAGGAATGTGAGTGAGTTCTTGATCGGAACGAGGTGATCTCCGTTCAGACGGAAACCGGCAACGCTGCTGCTGCCCCCGGTGTTGACCACGTAAACAAGACCGCCATGTTGTGCAATTGCGTTTGGTTCGCTTCCTCCGGACAGCTCTTTATCTACCAGAAACAGCCTGGAGCCGTTCACAGAAAATACGGAGATGTCGCCGCTGCCCGCATTGACCGCAAACAGCAAGCTATGATCCTGGCTGAGCGTCAATGAACCCTGAGCTTCGAGCGGATCATTGTTGCCGCCGCTCCCCCGGCCTCCAGTCGAAAATTTGTGAACCTCCAGCAGGGAACCGTCTTGGGTCCGTGCATATGCAATTACTTCGTTTCCTTCTGCCGCGTTCGTCATGGCAAAGACTGCGTGCGCGTTATATGCATCGTTTTCCTGTGCACTGGCATAAAAAGGCACTGCCAATGTAGCCAACGCAAAGAGCATGGATACGCGTTGCATCCGTTTACGCATTACTGCACTCCTCAATTGCTGAATTGCATGCATCTGGATTTATCAAACAAATCCACCCGCACGCAGCGATGAGACATCGATCGCTTGTCGCTGGTTACACGGCAGATTCGAATCATCGATGTGCTCTTTGTAGCGGGATCGAAAGTCACATATGGCATTGCACGTGCGTCGTGCGCGCCGTCTGGCCACATTTGTTTTCGATGAATTTTCAGCTTGAAGTACAACGAGAAAAAAACAGGAAAATACACTGACGCGCTCTAAGTAATGTAACCACCTACGCGGAGGCGCTATCTAATCTGTCCCAAGCGCGAGCGTTGGTGTCAGCCCGTCCATCGGCACGCCTAGCTCCTGATCCTTATATTGCAACTGATACAGTTTCCAATAGATCCCGTGTTGCGCAAGCAGCTCCTGATGGCTGCCCATCTCCCGTAGCTGCCCCTTGTGCATCACCAGGATCACGTCCGCCTGCTGCACGGTAGAGAGCCGATGCGCGATCACCACCGAAGTCCGGCCCTCAATCATTCGCTCCAGCGCCAGCCGCACCCGCATCTCCGTGTCCGTATCCACCGACGAAGTCGCCTCGTCGAGAATCAGAATCCGCGGATTATGCGCCAGCGCCCGCGCAAAGTTGACGAGCTGCTTTTGTCCGGTCGAAAGGGAATTGCCCCGCTCCCTTAGCGGCTCAGAGTAACCGCCGGGCAGCGATGTGATGAAGTCATGAATATTCACCTGCTCCGCAGCCAGCCGCATCTGCTCGTCCGTGATCCGCTCGGTGCCCATGCGGATATTGCTCTCGATCGTCCCGCTGAAAAGCACCGGATCCTGCAGCACCACCCCAAAGTGCTGCCGCAGCTTAAGTAGATCGTGCTCGCGAACATCCACGCCATCCACCAGCACCTGCCCGTGCTGAATATCGTAAAAGCGCATCATCAGGCTGATGATCGTCGACTTACCCGCACCCGTATGTCCCACGATCGCCGCCGTCTGGTCCGGCGTAATCCGGAATGACACCCCGCGCAGAATCCACTCGATCTCCGTCATCGCTGCCAGCTGTTCAGGAGTCGCCCGCGCCACATGCGTCTTCATCTCCTCATCCAGCCGCTGATATGTAAACCACACGTTTAGAAATTCGATGCTGCCCGAGTTGTCTGTCTCTTTGGGATGCGCCGGCGAGACAATCTCCGGCTGTGTGTCGATCAGCTTGAAGACTCGCTCACTCGCCGCCATCGCCGCCTGCAGAATGTTGTACTTCTCGCTCAAATCCTGAATCGGCCGGAAGAAGCGTTGCGAATATTGAATAAACGCCACCAGCACGCCAATCGATACCGCTCCGCGCATCACCCCGCGCCCGCCAATCCAGATCACCAGCGCAATCGCCACCGAGCTCAGAATTTCAACGACGGGGTAATACAGCGCATATGCCAGGATCGAGTCCTTGAACGCCACCAGGTGCGTCTTGTTCACCGCCTCGAAATCGTCGTACGCCCGCTGCTGCCGGTTGAAGAGCTGCACCAGGCTCATCCCGCTGATATGTTCCTGCGTATAGCTGTTGATCCGCGCAATGGCCGTGCGAATCCGTCGATAAGAATCCCGCACATATTTCCGGAATATTCGCGTGGCCAGCAGAATCAGCGGCAATACCGAAAACGCCAGCAGCGCCAGCCACCACTTCATGCGCAGCATCACGAAGACGATCCCGGCCAGCACAAAAATGTCTTCGAAGATGGCAAAAACACCCGAAGTGAACATCTCGTTCAGTGCATCCACATCGCTCGTCAGCCGTGTCACCAGCCGCCCCACCGGATTCCGGTCGTAAAACCCCACATGCATTCGCTGCAGATGCCCGAAGATCTGCCGCCTCAAGTCGAACATGATCTTCTGCCCGGTCCACTGCATCAGGTAGGTCTGGATAAACTCCAGCACAAAGCTCAGCAACAGCGACCCAAGATAGATGAGCGCGATCTGCGCGATACCCCGAAACGGATCGGCGCTCAGCCACCGCGCCAGAAATGCGGTCCGCGGTGTTGGATGCGCCGTCATGTAGCGGTCGATGGCGACTTCCGTCAGGTACGGACCAAGAACGTCGCACGTCGCCTTGATCAGAATCGCCCCAATCGAGATGAACGCCGCCCACTTATACGGATACATATAAGTGATCAGCCGACGCATCAGCCGGCCATCGTAAGCCTTGCCGATAACGTCGTCGTCCTGCTGCGGAGCAGCCTTTTTCTTCTCGTCCTGCCGGGCCTTCTCTTTGTTCGAACTCGCCATGAGCGCTTTTTCTATTCTACGGGAGCCAAGGGCCGGCCCTCCGCCCCGACAGCCGTCACCTTTTGCTCGTTGGCCAGAACCACTAATGCAGCAAGTGCAGCCATTTTCTGATCCTGGGTCCATGGCGGCCCGAGCGAACGTCCAGCGTCAGAAACCTGTTGCGACACTCGATTTGCCGCCGCACCAAACGTCGCCTGAACATGTTCGTCGAGGTCACGCTCTCGAAAGCCAGTGACCGGAAGCTCCAAACGCTCGCAGGACTTCGAGAAGACCTCGCGATAAAATACGCCTTCTGCGGTGTGAATGAGCGAGTGCGACGCAAGAATCTTCGCCAGAGACGGCAGTGGGCGCCCCGAAGCTTGCAGGACCGCAGCCCCCACCACACGATATTGGCCGCTCAGTTCGTCTCTCAGTTCACGCACAGCTGTCAAAGCAAGAGATTGCGAAGCTTCAAAACACTCCCTGAGAAAATTTTCCGCCTCCTCGGGCTCGAGACTTTTCGCAAAATGATAGGGCTGCTTTCCTCCGCGCGCGCCTGCAGGGACAACAACGACCCGCCGCCGTTGAATCACATTTACCATCTCTGCTTCATGCCCGACCGCTACCAGCGCTCCCCAACCGGAGTGCATTCGAACGCCCATCGCTGCTCGCTTCATATCAGGCTTTTGTCCGGTCCCGTTAGATCGGATGTGTATCTCTATCCGCCAGATGCGAAAATAGAAGACGAGATGGATTCCCTCGGCCTTTACCTCTCGATTCCGTTCTGCAAGTCCAAGTGCACATACTGCAACTTTGCTTCGGGAGTTTTCCCGGCGGCTTATTTCGAGCAATATATCGCGCGGCTCGAACAGGACCTGTCCTCAATCCGCAACCAGGCCGAACCTTGGGGTGCTGTGCTTCCCGAAGTCACCGACACCATCTACCTCGGCGGCGGAACCCCTTCGCTACTCCCTCCCCATCTCATCCAGCGCCTCTTCTTCGCGATACGCCGGGAATTCGTCACGCTGCCCAACGGTGAAATCACCATCGAGTGCGCTCCCGGCCAGCTCGACGACCCGACCCTCGCAGCCATGATCGAGTGCGGCGTCAACCGGATAAGCTTCGGCGTGCAATCCTTCGTCGATTCCGAAGCCAAGCACACCGGCCGCCTTCACACCCGGGAAATCGCCCTGCGCGACATTGAACGCGTCCGCCACTCCGGCATTGCCCGCGTGAACGTTGACCTCATCGCCGGACTGCCCGGCCAGACCCGCGATTCCTGGCGTGAATCCCTCCGCATCCTCGCCGATACAGACATCGATCACGCTAGCATCTACATGCTCGAAGTCGACGACGATTCACGTCTGGGCAGGGAAGTCGCGTCCGGCGGACTCAAATATTACGCACCCCAGGTCCCGCCCGACGAAGCTATCGTCGACATGTACTCCGAAGCCGTCGACTTTCTGACTGCCCACGGCCTTGTCCAGTACGAGATCTCCAACTTCGCCCGCCAGGGCAGGGAATCGATTCACAACCTCAAGTACTGGCAGCGGAAGGCCTATCTCGGTCTCGGCCTCGATGCCCATTCGATGCTGCGCACCCGATCAGGCAGCGCGCTCCGCTTCGCCACCACCGACGAACTCGAACCTTTCCTCGCCTCACCCGGATGGGACAACCCGCACCGCTTGTCCCGCAAAGAAGAGCTCGAAGAGGCTTGGTTCCTCGGGCTGCGCCTGAATGAAGGCGTAAACCTCCGCGACCTCCACGCCGAATTCGGCCCGGTAGCCAACTCCTTCGAGCCCATCCTCACCGACCTCGAATGCGATGGCCTCATTATCTGGACCGGCAGCCGTGTCGCTCTCGCCCCACGCGGCCGCCTCGTCTCCAATGAAGTTTTCGAGCCCTTCGTCTGCCTTAACGCGGCCTGACGCCCTTCCGCTATCTCTCTGTCCAGCTTCGAGATACCTGCCCACAGCCAGACAGATATCGACATTGCCTCTTAATGCGGACTATTTTAGTCTTATATCCAGCGTGATCGATAGGAAGTGTCTTTGCTGAGGGTCTGCCACAGCCTGGGCCGGAAGTTGAACGCGCGAGTTTCTCAAAGGCAGAGGCGCGATGTCGAAGGGCCATGCGGTATTGAAGTTCCTGCGGAAGATACATCTTTACATCGGCATTTTTACTACTCCGGGGCACTCCTTTTCTTTGCGATCACCGGAGCATTGCAGACCTTCAGCCTGCATGAGACGACGCAGGGCAGCAACTACAAGCCGCCCGCGTGGATTGAATCTCTGGCGCAACTGCATAAGAAGCAGAGGACCGGGGTGCCTCCGCGCAGGGCGCGGCCCGCGCCGCCGGAAGCGAGCGCTCCGACGGATGCTTCCAGAGCAACCGCAGCGCAGTCCGGTGCTCCTGTAACAACGCAGCCACAACCTGTCGCCCAAGGTCATCCAGGGCCGTGGAGGCATCGCCTCCGCAGAAGAGTCATTTGCCGATGAAGGTGTTCTTTCTTCTGGTCTCCCTGAGTCTGGCAAGCTCCGCGCTGACTGGCATCTATTTGTCCTATAAATACAGCCGCGGGTGGGTGCTTACCGGACTGCTTGTGGCCGGTGTGGTGGTGCCTCTGCTTTTGCTGCCGTTCTGAAGTCGGCCGGGTGAGGCGATAAAATTCTCCCATGCCCCTCACTCCCGCCCCGATCTCCGAGAGCCCTGCAGAATCCACCGCCAGCCCAGCCACTTCGACCCCCGTTTTCGGTATCGATCTCCGCAGCGATACGGTCACCAAACCCACTCCCGCCATGCGCGCCGCCATGGCCACCGCTGAGGTAGGAGACGACGTCTACGCCGAGGACCCGACCGTCAATCGCCTCGAAGCCCGCGCCGCCCAGATCTTCGGCCGCGAAGCCGCCATCTTGGTCCCTACCGGTACCATGGGCAACCAGATCGCCATCCGCCTCCACACCCACCACGGACAGGAAGTGATCGCCGAATCCCGCGCTCACGTCGTTGACTGGGAGATGGCCACGGCCGCAGCCTTCTCCGGCGTCCAGCTACGTACCGTCTTCGCCGACCGCGGCATCGTCACCTGGCAGCACATCGAGCAGACCTGCCGGAAGGGAAATGATCACCGCGCCGGAACCGGCCTCATCACCCTCGAGAACACCCACAACATGGCCGGCGGCACCGTCACTCCCGTCGACGTCTATCAGGACATCTTCTGGCGCGCCACCGAGCTGCGCCTCCCCGTTCACCTGGACGGAGCCCGCGTCTTCAACGCCGCCACGGCCCTCGACATCCCCGTTGCCGAGCTCACCTCCGGCTTTGCCAGCGTCATGTTCTGCCTGTCCAAGGGACTCTGCGCGCCCGTCGGCTCCATGCTCGTCGGCAGCCGCGACTTCATCGACCGCGCCCGCCTCGTCCGCAAAGCCCTCGGCGGGGGTATGCGCCAGGCAGGAATCCTCGCTGCCGCCGGTCTCATCGCCCTCGAAGAAATGCCAAAAAGATTAGGGGAAGACCACGCCAACGCCCGCTTCGTCGCCGAAAACCTGGCCGAGCTCCCGCAGGTCGAAATTGACCTCACCACGGTCCAGACCAACATCGTCATCTTCACCGTGCGCGGCTACTCCGATCCCACGCCCATCCTCGACAAGCTCAAGAACCGAGGCATCATCGCCGGCACCGCCGCCGACCACCAGATCCGATTCGTAACTCACAACGACGTCGACCGGGCAGCCTGCGAGGAGGCTGCTCGTGTCGCAACTGAAGTGATCACAAGTTCTTGAAACTAAGCGCTCGCGCGGGTGCTTCCGGAGATAACGAAAAGTATTCCGCACCCTCGCGCGCGTCGAACGGCTCTATATAATTAAGAGATATGCCGAAGTATTCCATCGTCGTGCCCTTCCACAACGAAGAAGAGAACATAACCGCCATGTACGACCGGCTCAAGGCCGTCATGGAGCAGATCGGCGAAAGCTTCGAGCTGGTTCTCGTGGACGATGGCTCAACTGACCGCAGCTACAAGTTGCTCGAGGAAATCGCCGCCGTCGACAGCCGCGTCCTCGTCGTCAAGCTGCGCCGCAACTTCGGCCAGACCTCGGCCCTCGCCGCAGGCTTCGACCACTCCCAGGGCGACTTCATCCTCGCCATGGACGGCGACCTCCAGCACGACCCAGCCGAGATCCCCAACTTCCTCGAAAAGCTCGAAGAGGGATACGACGTCGTCAGCGGATGGCGCAAGGAGCGCATCGACAACTTCGTCATGCGCCGCTTCCCGTCGCGTATCGCCAACTGGCTGATGGCCAAGCTCTCCGGCGTTGACATTCACGACTTCGGAACCACCTTCAAGGCCTACCGTCGGGAAGTCATTCACAACATCCCGCTCTACGGAGAAATGCACCGCTTCATCCCCGCGCTCGCCGCGTGGTACGGTGCCAGCATCTGCGAAATTCCCATCAAGAACGTAAACCGCGAGCGCGGCAAGTCGCACTACGGAATCGGCCGCACCTTCCGCGTCTTCTTCGACCTGCTCACGATTCGTTTTCTTCTGAAGTACATGATGCGCCCGCTGCACTTCTTCGGGCTCTTCGGTACACTCGGCGTCCTGCTCGGAGGCGGAATCTCCGTCTTCCTGGCCGCCCTCAAGGTCTTCACCCATCAGCACGTCATGGACGAGCATGGGCCTCTCTTCGTGATCGCCGGAGTTCTCATCCTCGCCGGCATTCAGTTGATAGCCATCGGACTCCTCGGCGAGCTCCAGGTCCGCCACTACCACACCTCATCGCAGCGCGCGCCCTACACCATTGACCGCCTCGTTCGCCTGCGCGCCAGTGGTGAGCAGAGCCTCCTGCACGAAGACTAAAGCCGATCGTAATCTAGCGCCGGGTCATGCTCCTGGCGTCGGAAACACTCCAAGCTGTGCCATCAATCCGAGTGTGTCCATGATGATGCGTGTTTCTTTGATACGGCCTTCTTTGAACCGGTCGATGACGATCCCCCACACTCGGACCTGCCGCCCCGTTGCCGGCACTCCAAGAAACGCGCCGTGGTGAGTGCCGGTCCATTCGAAGCGGCTCGCTACCTTGTCAACCTCTGAAATCTGCTCTTCTATCGAAAAGTTCAGATCAGGGAAGGCAGCGCGTGCCGCCCAGAATATCCTTCAGCCCTTCCAGCCCTGGCCCCTGACCAGGAAACGGAACCTGCTCGACTACGTCTTCCCATACAAACTGCGCAGCAAGGTCCATCTGACCCTGAGTAATCACTTCTGTGGCGAAACGTCGAACGACGGCAGCATGATCTTCCTTCAAGGCACTTCCCTCTTTCGGTGCTGGCGCCCGATTATAACTGCTGCGGCCCCTCCGCCTTTCGCTACCGCAGAGCAATCCCTCCTGCGCGATGACTAGAGAACCTGCCGGCAAATCCTTTGAGAGCTGGGCTTCAGACTTTTTGTA
The DNA here is from genome assembly GCA_963781245.1 of uncultured Acidobacteriaceae bacterium. GTDB lineage: Bacteria > Acidobacteriota > Terriglobia > Terriglobales > Acidobacteriaceae > Silvibacterium. The sequence goes on along the minus strand of CAWAFB010000019.1, from coordinate 27,686 downwards.
AATCGGTGGGAGGTGTCTTGCTCACGGCTTTTGGATCCAGAAGTTAAATCCCGTCCTTCGGAGTAATCAGTCCGATGTGATCTGCCCCCGCTTCTTTTGCAATATCGACAACCTGTGCCACGGCAGAGAAGTCGAGGTTGTTATCTCCCTTGATGAACATCATTCTGTTGCCGCGTGTCGCGAAGATCGCCTCTAGACGCTTGCCCAGATCACGGATCGTTACGTCGTCCTGATTGATTTTGTAGCTCGACTGACCGCCGGGTTTGCTAACGATCTGCACCACAATGGCGGCGTCTTGTTTTTGGTTGGAATCCCTTGGCAGCTGAGGCACCTGCGCACTCAGACCCCGCGGTGTCACCGGCACAATCACCATGAAAATGATCAATAGCACCAGCAGGACGTCAATCAGCGGAGTCACATTAATATCGACGTTCAACCCACTCAAGCCGTGGCCGTTTCCAGTTGTCATAAGGCTGCATCCCCCTACTTTCCAGCATCCGACTACTCATACCGCTTGGACACCGCTGGAAGTCTGGGAGTTCCTGCTCGTAGCTACGTGAGTGGACCGCACTGATAATCGAGCTGCGCTGATCTGCTCCGTCTCTCAAAACCGATGGAAAGTCCTGAAGTGCGTGACCTCTTCGAGGCTGATCAGAAACAGCGTGATCATCGCTAGCGCAAACTGCAATCGCTCCATCCTTATCTTCCGTGGAGACACCAGCACCCGCCGCCACTGAGCCGCCGGATGATTGCGAAGGCGCCAGATGCGTCTCAGAATCAGCAGGTTCAGTACTGAACCCACGAATGCCAATACCACCATCGGCACACGAATCCAGTTCGTGTGAAAGTGGTCCCAGACCGTCCCCGCGTGAACAATCAACGCCAGCGCTCCCGCTCCGATTACGAGCCGAAGCCCATCGAGAGCGGTAAAGAACGTGCAGACACTTTGCAGAACCGCAAACAGGAAGCCAGACCATGCCATGACAGCTTGAGCGTTGGTCACCTGAGATGGTGGCAATTTCAACGCTGTTCCAGCAGGTTCAGGCGGCTTGGCAGACGTCGCCGACATAAGAAGAAATCACAGCATCTGAGTTGCTGGAGGTCTGAACCGATTCTACATTCTGCACGTCGGTGCTGACTGAAAACCTCTCCGCATCCTCATCCTCTTCACGCGCCATATGAATCCCCTCTGCTAAACTCGGCACGTTATGAAGGCCATCCAGATCCAGCAGACCGGCGGTCCTGAAGTCCTCACCCTGACCGATCTCCCCATCCCCACTCCCGGCCCAGGCGAAGTCCTCATCAAGATCGCCGCTTCCGGTGTCAACTTCATCGACATCTACTACCGCGAAGGCCGCTACAAAACCGCGCTGCCCTTCATTGACGGCCAGGAAGCCGCGGGCACCATCGAAGCCGTGGGCTCCGGCGTCACCGGCTTCGCCCCAGGAGATCCCGTTGCCTGGTGCAACATCTTGGGCAGCTACGCCGAATACGCCACCATCGCCGCCGACCGCGTCGTGCCCGTCCCGAAACATCTCGACCTCAAGCTCGCCGCCGCCGTCATGCTGCAGGGAATGACCGCGCACTACCTCGTGCACTCCACCTTCCCCCTCAAAGCCGGAGACACCGCCCTCGTCCACGCTGCTGCCGGAGGCGTCGGCCTGCTCCTCACGCAAATGGCCTCGCAGATCGGCGTCCGCGTCATCGCGACCACTTCGACTGAAGAAAAGGCCGCCCTCGCGCGCGAAGCTGGAGCCGCCGACGTGATCCTCTACACCCAGTCCGACTTCGAATCCGAAACCAAACGCCTGACCAGCGGCCGCGGCGTCGACGTCGTCTACGACTCCGTCGGCAAGACCACCTTCGAAAAATCCCTTAACGTCCTCCGCCCTCGCGGCATGATGGTCCTCTTCGGAGGCTCCAGCGGAGCCGTTCCGCCCTTCGACCTCATCGAGCTCTCGACGAAAGGCTCGCTCTTTGTCACCCGCCCTACGCTCAAGCACTACGCCCTCACCCGCGAAGACCTGCTCGCCCGTGCCGAGGACGTCCTGACTGCCGTCGACGCCGGCAAGCTCAAGGTCCGCATGGAGCACATCTACCCTCTGGGCGAAGCCCGCCAGGCTCACATTGACATCGCCGGCCGCAAAACCACCGGAAAGCTGCTGTTAATCCCGTAACGAATCCGTACCGTCTGCCATCAGAGTTAAAGGCCGCTATGACCGAACGTTTCGACGCCATCATCGTAGGTTCCGGACAAGCAGGAACCCCTCTTGCCCGCGCTCTTGCTGGAGCAGGCAAAAAGACCGCCATCATCGAGAGCAAGCACGTCGGCGGAACCTGCGTGAACGAGGGCTGCACGCCCACCAAAACCATGGTCGCCAGCGGCCGCGTTGCCTACCTCGCCCGTCGCGGCGCCGACTACGGAGTTCACGCCGGCTCCATCTCCATCGACCTCACCAAAGTCCGCGCCCGCAAGCGTGATGTCGTCGAAAGCTTCCGCTCTGGCAACGAAAAGAGCCTCCAGACCACCGAAAACAACGAGCTCATCTACGGGTTCGCCGACTTCACCGGCCCCAAAATGCTGCACGTTGCCCTCCGCGACGGCGGCTCCCGCACCCTTCAGGCCGACTGGATCTTTCTCAATACCGGCCTCCGCGCCGCCATCCCATTCATTCCCGGCATCCTCGACATCCCCTTCCTCACCAACGAATCCATCATGGAGCTCGGTAGCGTCCCTGACCATCTCCTCATCATCGGAGGCGGCTACGTCGGCCTCGAGTTTGGACAGATGTTCCGCCGTTTCGGCAGCCAGGTCACCATCATCCACACCGGCCACCAGCTCCTCGGCCACGAAGACCCCGACATCGCCGACGAAGTCCAGAAGATCCTCACGGAAGATGGCATCGAAGTCCTCCTCGAAGCCCATACCCTCGTCGCCGGCTCCGCGCAAAACGGAAAGGATGTCCAGCTCACCGTCCGGGTTGGCTCAGAGACGCGCACCATCACCGGCTCGCATATCCTCGTTGCTGCCGGGCGCACGCCCAACACCACCGCCCTCAACCTTCTCCCCAGTGGAGTCGAGATCGACTCCCATGGCTACATCAAAGTCAACGAATACCTCGAGACCAATGTCCCCGGCATCTACGCCATTGGAGACGTCAAAGGCGGTCCTGCCTTTACCCATATCTCCTACGACGACTACCGGATCATTAAAGCCAATCTGCTTGATGGACAGCGCCGCAGCATCAAAGATCGCATCCTGCCCTACACTGTCTTCATCGACCCGCAGCTCGGCCGCATCGGCCTCACCGAAACCGAAGCTCGCAAACAGGGCCTCAAGGTCCGTGTGGCCAAAATGCCTATGACCCATGTCGCTCGTGCTATTGAGACCGCCGAGACGCGCGGCTTCATGAAGATCGTCGTCGACCCCGACTCCGAGCAGATCCTCGGCGCCGCCGTCCTCGGCATTGAAGGCGGAGAAATCGCGACCATCGTTCAGATCGCCATGCAGGGCAAGCTCAAATACACCGCCCTCCGCGATGGCATCTTCTCCCACCCGACCCTCGCCGAATCCCTCAACAATGTCTTCTTCAGTTGGACCAACGAACGCTGAATACGCGCTTGGATTGAATCATGGCCGCGTTGCCAGAATCTGAAAGTGCGCAGTCGCCACCGTAGAAGTCGGCCAGAGCGCCCGGGCGACCGTGCGGGTCGTACTGGGTTCTGCGCGCCAGTCCAGCGGCGGCAGCACCTTCGTCTTGAAGCCGATCGCTCTCAGCTCTCTTGCCAGGCCGAAGGGGTTGATGAGGCGTTCCTGTATCATCCCGTTCTCCGGATTGATGCACTGTGCGTAGCGCTCGGGAGGCTTTGACCCCGTCTCGCGAGCCTTAACGAACTCGGCGATCTGGCCGTTCAGATATCCGCGAGTCTCGACAGCCAGCTTTCTGCATGCCGCTTCGGAAAGCTCTGGAAAGTGTCCCCTGATGTAGCGCAGCCGCTGCTCGGTTAAATTGGTTCTCATTCCACGCTGCGCCATTTCTTCAGGACTACCGCTCTCCGTAATCTCCCACAGCTTTTTTGTGCGCCATACGCTCCTCGGAGCCAGGCTGTTGCGATCATCGACGATCAGCATCGATCCTCCCCGCCTGAGCACGCGAAACGCCTCTGAATAGCATGGCGTGTTTGCCGGCAGGTGCGACACCGTGTCTTTCATCAGCACGCCATCGAACTCGCCCTCGGAAAAAGGCAGGTGCTCCCCTGTAGCTAGCCTGAAGTCCACGCTCCGAATGCCCATCAGTTCGACGAGCCGGGTCGCTCCAGTCACCTTCTCCGGAACTAGGTCTGTGCCTGTTACAGATGACGCCCCCGAAGCATAGAGGCATATATCGAACACCCCGAAGCCGCACCCCACATCCAGAACCCTGCCGGTCCACCCCGTCTCAGCGATCACCGCTCGTGCGTGGTTCACATAAGCATCAAAGGGCTCACCGTTAAAGTACCGCCCGAAATAGCGGTTAAAATCGACGTCTATTTTTTCTGTCACCTCTTGCGGCGACATCCGGAAAACATTCGCAAACTGGGAAAGAATGGCACTGTCCGTCATCTTTTACTGTCCCTCCTCAAAAAACCATGGGGGCCCGTGAAACTCTCGCAGAGAACTCCTGCGGGATATTCAATTCCCGACACCTGGATTTCCAAGGACTTGTAAGCAATTGCTGCAATTTTGCGTCGGCGCTGCTGGCTTTACTTGGGTCTCGCCCCTGCTGGTGTCCGGCGCTTCACAACCAAACTGATTTCGGCTCTCGCAAAATGGTTGTTTTTACTGAAGAACGAAAGCGTGGGATAGCGACTGCATGGTTCCTCGCTTGCGAATTCGGCGCAAGTGCGGATGACCCCATCTTTGCACGTAACTGCGGAGGGCACAATTCCGGATTTATCTTCCACCGTCGGACCAGAAATGGCAATAAGCTTCAGCCGCAACCCTCAGTCCATCAACCAAACCAAACATCATCTTGACAATTTATTTCAGCGATGGCTATACTCCGCCCGCCTTAGTAAATCGAATTACTTATAACTGAAACCTCCAGATTGGGTAGTTCGCGTAAAAGTGGGCCAGCGTCCGTTAACAGCTTGTGATCAGGAGGAGCCACATGTTAGTTTCAACCAAAAACTATACTCAGGGATCGTCCGGGAATCGAATCCGTCAATCCCTCCGCCTGATCCCGATCCTCGCGCTCCTCTACGCCACTCACCTCAGCGCGCAAACCGTTGCCACTTACGACTTCGAAGACGGGACCGCTCAAGGCTGGACCTCCTTTAACGGCGCCAGCACTCCAACCAACACCACCGCCGCGGCATATTCCGGCTCACACAGCCTGCTCACAACCACCAGTTCCAGCGGCGCCGGCGGGCCCTCCATCTCCCTCAACAGCATTCTTCTGCCTGGAGCTAAATACACCATCACCGGTTACGTAATGCTTACAGCCGGAGAAGCCGCCACCGACGCCAATTTCACCATCAAGCGCACCGACCCCGGCTGCTCCGGAGGCACCTGCTACGACACCATCGGCACTTACCAGGTACCCGTATCCGATTCCGGATGGGTGCAGATCGGCGGAAGCTACGCCGTCAGTGCCACTGAAACCGCTGTCACCCTCTACGCCCAGTTAGTAGGACCCGCCACGGCCCAGTCCTTCTATCTCGACGACGTTGTCATCACCCAGACCGCACCACCTCCCGGCGGAACACCTGTCGCCACCTATAACTTCTCCGACGGTGGCCTCGACGGCTGGACACCCTTCGGCTCCGCGACCCTCGCCAACGCCGCTCCGCCCGTTCTCGACCCGGCCGGTGACTCCCTCAGCCTCCTCGTCACCAACCGAACCGCGGGCTACATGGGGCCCAGCCTCAACCTACTCAGCGTCCCCAACCTGGCCGCGGGAGCCACGTACCAGGTCACCGCCTATGTACTGCTCGCCGCGCCCGATAGCACCAACCCCACCGCGACTCTCTCCATCAAGACTGCTGACTGCGCCACTTCCGGAGCCTATAGCAACCTCGCGACCTCAGCCGCGCTTTCCAGCACCGCCTGGACCAAAGTCCAGGGCACCTTCAGCTTCAGCGATCTGCCCGGACCGCCCACCAGTCTCATCCTCTACATGCAGTCCAGCAGCGCGACTGACTCCTTCTATATCGGCGACGTCGTCATAAGCGAGCTCGCACCCGCGCCGCCCAACCCCAGCCAGCAGGACAACTCCGGCATCTCCACCAACTTTGAAGACGGAGGCCTCGACGGTTGGTCCTCGCGCACCGGCAGCTCCACTCTGACCAACAGCACCGCCGCCGCCCACAACGGAACGCACAGCCTGCTCACAACTGGCCGCGTCGCCAACTACGACGGTCCGCAGATCAATGTCAGCAACAAGATGTACCCCGGCTCGAATTACAACATCAGCGTGTGGGTCCTGATCGACTCCAACGATGGCTCGAACCACGTCATCAACATGAGCCTGCAGACCACCCTCGACGGCAACACCAGTTACCCCAGCATCACCCCATACCCGGGCATAACCGTTCCCGCCGATGGCAATTGGCACCAGATCAACGTCATGGGATACACCATGGCCAATAGCTACGACCCCGGCGGCGCGTACCTCTATTTCCAGACCGTCCCCTCATCCGGAAACGATCTCGTGTCGTTCTACATCGACGACTTCCAGCTCGCTTACGTCGCCCCTCCGACCATCCAGAGCGACATCCCGTCCATCTACAAGGCCTTCGCCGATTTCTTCCCCGTGGGCGCTGAGATCGATTCGACCGATCTGTCCGGACCCCACGCCCAGCTCCTCACCATGCACTTCAACAGCATCACTTCCGGCAACGACATGAAGTGGGGCTCGGTTGAGGCCACCAAGGGCGTCTACACATACGCCACTGCCGACGCCGAAGTCGGCGAGGCCGTCTGCAACGGTATGCGTATCCGCGGACACAACCTCGTCTGGGCAACTGGCGCGCAAACCCCCGCCTACGCCGCCGGAGACGGCACCAACTCCGCCGCCAACCAGGCCCTCGTCACCGCCAATATTCAGGAGCACATCCAGTCCGAGGTCCAGCACTTCGGCTCGCAGGTCTACGCGTGGGACGTCGTCAACGAGCCCCTTGATCCCTCGCAGCCCGACTGCCTCGACCACGGACCCTTCTATCAGGTCCTTGGCAAGAGTTACATCGACATCGCCCTTCAGGCCGCCCGTCAATACGCCCCCGCCGGAACCAAACTCTTCATCAATGACTACAGCACCACCGATCCCAATCGCCTCGCCTGCCTCGTGAGCGTCGTCCGCGATCTCCGCTCCCGCGGCATCCCGCTCGACGGCGTCGGACATGAGATGCACAACGCCATCAACTACCCCACCGTCGAATCCATGGTCCACGCTATCGACACCATGCACGAGAATTTCCCTGAGCTTGAACAGCAGGTCACCGAGCTCGACATGAGCGTCTACAACGCCGGAGACACCGTCTCCAACTACGGCAACAACATCCCGCCCTCCGTCCTCGCCGAGCAGGGATGGCTCTACAAGCACTACTTCGAAGCCTTCCGCCATCTCAGCGGCAAGCTCAGCGCTGTCACCTTCTGGGGCATGGCCGACGACGACACCTGGCTCGACGGCTTCCCCGTCACGCGCACCGACTACCCGCTGCCCTTCGACATGAACCTGCAGGCCAAGCCCGCCTACTGGGGCATCGTCGACCCGACCCACCTGCCCGGCTACGGTCTCAAGTTCGAGATCACCGGTGACACCGGCAATGCGCACGCCCGCGTCGTCACCCTCACCGCCACCAACGGAAACGTTGGACCCGCCTACGCCACGCAGATCACCAGCTTCTCGCTCAAGCAGATCTTCGGACGTCCATGTTCGCCTGTCGTAACGCCACCCGGCGCTTTCCCTGTTCTCCTCGGAGACATCGCCGCAAGCGCTGCCGCCAGTGCATCGTTCACTATCGACTTTTCCGGGTGCGAACCATTCGCACACTTCATCCTGAAGGCGCCCTGGACCTCATCCGTCTACCACACCGGCACATTTGCATGGGAGCTGGATGCCAACAAAGACCGCGATGAACAAGACCATGGCGGCCACGATTCACGCCAACCGATAACCCCGTGATCAGCAGAGAAGGGAATTAGCGTAGATGGCCATCTGTGGCGACCCACGCCACAGGCTCGGTCGAAGGGACTCGCCGTCTTGGCGCCTCAACCGTCAACGCTTTGCGGAGCAATGCCAGAGCTGCGGTGTCGCCCCATTCCGCCTTGATCCGTTTGACAATAACGAGTTAATTCGCTCAAAATAGATTAGTTTTGGTTACGACCCTTGGGCTGATCCTGTCTGAACCTGGGCTCTGAAAGCTCCTCAATCCAATCCTCCAATGTCTCAAAACGGATAGGGATAAGAATGTCATTTGCAGGTGGCCGTTTCCCCACTGTCCTCCTCGCTCTGCTTGCCCTCAGTTTCGTCTCCGCGCGGGGCCAGGTCTCCGCGAATCTGTCCGGAAGAGTCACCGATCCTTCCGGTGCCGCCGTCCCGTCTGCATCCGTTACTGCTACCGACATCGACACGGGAACCTCGCGCACCACCCTCACCAACCAGTCCGGACAATATGAGCTGTTCGAGCTGCCCATTGGGCACTACGAAGTCCACGCCAGAAAAGACGGGTTCGCGGAAAGGATCCGCACCGGAATCTCCCTCGTCGTCGGGCAGGACGCGACCGCTGACCTCACTCTCCAGGTGGGCCAGGTTCAGCAACAGGTAACCGTCGCCGAAAATGTTCCGATCGTGAACGCCTCTACCCAGAGCATCTCCGGCCTCGTCGGCGAGCAACAGATACGCGACCTGCCCCTGAACGGCCGCAGCTACGATCTCCTGCTCACCCTCAATCCCGGCATCGTCAATTTCACGTCGCAAAAGACCGGCGGCATCGGCGTGTCCAATTCCACCACTGGCAACAATTTCGCCGTCTCCGGAAACCGCCCGCAACAAAATCTCTTCCTCCTTAACGGCGTGGAGTTCACCGGAGCCGCCGAGAACAACATGCAGCCCGGCGGCCCCAGCCAGCAGTTGCTCGGTGTCGAAGCCGTCCAGGAATTCAACGTCCTCCGCGACACCTATGGAGCCGAGTATGGCAAGCGTCCCGGCGCGCAGGTCATCATCGTCACCCGCTCCGGAACCAACCATCTCCACGGCTCGGCCTACGAGTTCCTGCGCAACAACGCACTCGACGCCCCCAATTACTTCGACCAGGGCTCAGCCCCACCCTTTCAGCGCAACCAGTTCGGAGCATCCCTCGGCGGACCTCTGAAGAAAGACAAATCCTTCCTCTTCGGAAATTACGAAGGCTTCCGCCAGCATCTGCACCAGACCTCCGTCGCCTTCGTCCCCGACCTGAAATCGCGCGCCGCCGCCGTTCCCAGCGTCCAGCCTCTTCTGAACCTCTGGCCGACACCTGCTGCTGACGCGCCTGACTTCAATGGAATCGCGGAATACTTCAGCAGCCCGCTCCAGACCATCCGCGAAGACTTCGGCACCGCGCGCTTCGATCAGACCTTCTCGCCGAAGGACACCTTCTCGACCGTCTACACCATCGACGATGGAGCCGACAATACCGCGACCACCGCGAACCCCTACAGCACCGACATTCTCACTCTCCGCGAGCAGGTTCTCAGCCTCGACGAGACCCACGTCTTCTCGCCGGCCCTGCTCAACGTCGCCCGCTTCGGCTACTCCCGCGCCGGATACTACTTCACCGGTGAGCCCACCCCCGACACCCCAGCCACCTCGGTCCCCGGATTCATCGCCGGCCGGCCCGTCGGCGCCGTCGTCGTCGGTGGCAGCGCCGCCTCGAACCCGCAGGCGCAGGTCGGCCTCGCGGGAAGCAACAACGGCAGCAATCTTCCCATCGCCCGCAATCTCTACACCTACGAAGACCGCGTCACGTGGTCGCATGGCCGCCATCAGTGGAGCTTCGGCGCCTGGTTCCAGAACTTCCAGTCCAACGAGACCATCAACCTCAGCCAGTTCGGACAGGCCACTTTCACCAGCCTCCAGACCTTCCTCACCGGAACCACCAGCAGCTTCCTCTACAGCCCTTCACCCACTGAGATGAACTGGCGCTCCTTCTTCGGAGCGGTTCACGCCCAGGACGTCATCCGCCTCAGCCCCCACCTCACCGTCAGTCTCGGCTTCCGCGGTGAATTCTCCACCGGCTGGAACGAAGCCCACGGCCGCGCCGCCAATTACACCTTCACCGGCCGCACCATCTCCAGCGAGCCCCACATCGGAGACCACGCCTTCACCACCAACAACGCGAAGTTCCTGCCTCAGCCCCGCATCGGCATCGCCTGGAGCCCGCGCCCCGACAAGACCGTAGTCCGCGCCGGCTTCGGCATGTACAACGAGCTGCAGGACGCCCTCGGCTACCGCATGGATCAGAACGCGCCCTTCAATCCCACCTACAGCATCGCGTCCTTACCCGTGTCCAGCTTGCCCATCAATCCCGGCGGCCCAACTCCGGCCAAGGCCCTGCTCGTGCCCGGCGGCGTCCAGCCCGACCTCAAGATGCCGACCCTTATTTCTTATTCGCTGCGCGTCGAGCAGGAGATCACTCCTAACACCTCGCTCACCGTGGGATACGTCGGCTCCCACGGCTACCACGAGCTCATCGGCGTCGATGGCAACCAGCCGGTTCCGACCATCTGCCCTGCCGCGCCCTGCCCGGCTGCCTATCCCGCCAATTTCCCCGCGCCTCTGGCCGGCACCGCCGTTCCCGCCGGCTCCTACTACATCCCCGTCGGGACCCCCAAGGCCAACCCCTCACTCGCCAACACCTGGACATGGTTCTCGTCGGGCGACAGCAATTACAACTCGTTGCAGGTCGACTTCAATCATCGCTTCAGCCACGACGTCGCCCTGCGCGGCGTCTACACCTGGTCGCGCGCCCTCGACAACGGAGACTCTCTGAACCAGACCACCGCCGGAAACGCTCCCGGCCTCGTCTCCAATCCCTATAACCTGCACGCCGACTACGGACTCGCCACCTACGACGTCCGTAACATCGGCGTCATCAGCGCCGTCTACATGCTCCCCTTCGGCCGCGGCAAAGCCTACGGAAATGACCTCCACGGCGTGGCCAACTTCGCCGCCAGCGGATGGTCTGTCGACAGCATCGTCACCCTGCAGTCTGGATTCCCGATCACGCCCCAGCTCAGTTACAACCCTTCCAACAACGGAGACACCCGCAATCCCGTCCGCCCCTTCATCAACCCTGACTTCCACGGCAAGACAATCCTCGGCAATCCGTCGCAGTGGTTCAATCCCTCCGCATTCCTGGCGCCTCCAGCCAATAGTGGCTTCTACGGTAACCTCGGCCGCGACACCCTCAACGGCCCCGGCCTCGCCACCTGGGATTTCGGCGGACACAAAGACACCACGCTCCGCGAAGGCCTAACACTCCAGTTCCGTGGAGAGCTCTTCAATATCCTCAACCGCGCCAACTTCAACACACCCAACCTGATCACCTTCACGCCATCAGGAGTCTCCGGAACGGCCGGCGCCATCACCAGCACCTCGACGACGTCGCGTCAGGTTCAATTCGCGTTGAAGCTGTTGTTGTCACCTGGTTCAATGTCGCTGCATACACTTTAACAACTACGTATTGCTGTTGTGGACGATAACCCACTTATCAGGAAAATGGTCTGCGAAGCGTTTGTGTCGTCCGGTTTTGACCCTTGTGTACATGCTGAGAACGGAGCCGACGCGCTCATCACGGCAGAGCGGGTCAAGCCCAACGCAATTATTTTGGACATCTCGATGCCCGTCATGAACGGGCTGGAGGCGGCGCCGCGGATGCGCCAGATTCTTCCCAACACGCCAATTATCCTCTATACGCTCTACGAACCCGCTAAGTTGGCGCAGGTAGATGTTTCAAAGATTGGAGTTTCTCTGGCGAGGCATCCAAGAATGAACCGCTCCAAAGTCTCACTTCCAAAGTGGAGAGTCTTGTTCGCGAGAAATGATCCAGCTGAGGCTTCACTGGGAGTAGTGACTCGCGCACAACGTGTCAGGCAGTCGGGCGAAGGGGAAACTGAGGAAGAAGTGAAACCGCCCGACGCCGAATCCACTAAGAGCGAGGAAACCCCAACCTGAGGATTTGCCGAAAGAAGGCCCAGCCAAAGTCAGGGGCGAAGTATTCAAACGAAGAACGCATTTCTACTCGCAGCTCATCTCCATTTGCGTAGTTTTCCTGTCCCAGTATGGAAATTAGCATACCACACATCGAACGCCTCTTTCTGAGTTGGGAAATCGCGCTTGAATCTTGGGCTCGCCTTTGGAAACGATGCGCCAACGATGCGAATCTTCGTCAAAAAAGATGGCCGCTACCTCCGTGCCATGACGATTGCGGAAAATGATTTTGTTGGACATTAGCAGTCACCTCTCAGCCTGAACCCGTGTTCAGCCCGGAAAGTAAGTTTGATTGTGAAGGCTGCCTCAACGGCTTGCAGCAAACTCTGAATGTCCTCGTTCTTGGCGATATAGCCACTCGCGCCAATCTTCCGAGCTACCTCCATAAACGCTTCAGTTCGGTGTAACGAAAAAATCAGAATCGGCGTGAGCGGAGACATTTCCTTTATCTGGCGAGCTGCACTGAAGCCGTCCAACAGAGGCATCGAAACATCCAGAATAACCAAGTCCGGTTTCATTTCCTTCGTTTTCTGCACCGCTTCAACTCCGTTCTGAGCCTCGCATACGTCTACCTCGCGATGAGTTCTCCAAAACCGACCGCACACCCCGTCTCATAATTTCATGGTCATCCGCGATTAGAATTCGTGTCATCACACAGTCTGGCGCGTGCAGAATTTGGCTTCTCTGTTGCAATAGTCTTCTTGGCGAGAGACGTTGGGGATACTGGATTCTACGCATCCTGCCACATTTTTTTCGAGGACCGCCCCCTGAGCTGTCGGTTATCCGATGTACGACTTTCGGGCAGTTGTCCATGGGATTGCACATATCGGGAACTTGAATGGACTTTACTGCGGAATTCTGTTTGCTAACTCCGGCGCCATCTTCAGGTGCATTTGGAATCCCAATTGCGCCATTCCTGCCAAGCGAACGCCATATCCCCGTTTGCTGGGATACGGCGCGAGACGTACTCCGACAGGCAACGTTCGCAGCGAAATATGGCGCTCAGAGCCCATGGAGCGAAGTAATGCGCAGACCTACCTCCTGCACGAATGACGGTGAACATCCAGCACGGTTCCGGGTGTGGATGAGAAATGGCGGACCAGAATCCGTGCCTTCAACATTCAACTGCTTCGTATCTAAGATTGACTGGGACAGGCGTTGGCAGAAATTCGAGAACGGTGTCGAACCAATTTGCGTTTGCGAGGATGCCGCCAGAGAGATGGGTATTGTTCGGTAGTTTGGTTCAGCCGATTCGCGACCCAGCCTTGCCAGTACCCATATACGCATCGCGTTCCACGGCGGGAGCAATCGTGCGTATCGTGAATAACGCCATCAATCACCGCAGTGAGATGTTTCGAAACGCTGACAACTAATCTGCCCGAAGAAGTTCAGGCGCTCGTAAGTGAACTGTGCAACCAGAACCGATTTGCATTGTGGGCGTCCACTGCCATCCAAGGGACTCCATCAGCCATTTGATTGTGGACTTATGAACTCCGGTTCGCGCATTGCTTCTTCCCGCTTGCGTTTGCCCGTCGTTCTCAGGCGGGCAGCTTGTTCACATGGTCATAGCGATTTAGATGTTCCAAAAGTTAAGGGCCGTGCGGCGCTGCGCGGCTTTGTTGCACGGGCACGAGTCCTTTCCACGTGGCTGCTGTCCATTCAGCCACTATAACAGCGCTGGACTTCAGGGTGGTGTTCTTTTCGCAGCCTCTACTGCTCTATCTAGCGCGTCCTGCAGCGTAATATTCGAACTTAGGACATAAGTTCCGGTAGGAAGCTGGTAGGTGGTGCGGTTTTCTGCAATCAGTGTTCGGACAAACCCTTGCTGCGCCATTTGGGAGTTCAGAAATTCGTAATTCGGTAAGATGCGCCCTGAAGCTCAACTCGGGCGATGTACTGAGCCATACCCTTTGATTTGTCCTTAGCTGAATGGAATCGAATGGTATTCCCGAATGGATGACGTAGTCAAGTGTCTACGCCGAATGGCTAACTCGGTTACGGATACTGGGGGCAAGTGACCGGCAATTCGGGTGGAACGCGTTGGGCTTGTTCGCCGACGCGTGGTCGCCACACACAATGTGTTAACACAATGGAAGCGCAACCCCACGCATCCCAAAAGCGAAATCGGCGTCTGGCACCACTGGCAAAAGCCGACCGTGGCGAATCTTGTGCCGCTGTCGCCGGGCGGAAGTTGCACAGAGCCCTGCGAATCAGGAGTCGTCTTTGTCTTTCCACGGCCAGAAAACAAGCAGAAAGAAAGCCGTACCAAACAGACCGCCAACTACGCTAATCATCCCTGCGGGAACGGAACGCTCATGGACGTACCCCCAAACGAATCGAACACGGCGCATAGCAAGAACACCAGCACTATGGCCTTAGCGGCAGTACCGGGCTTCGTCACAAAACGACCTCAGTCTTTACGGTGAATTTTCCGAAACAGGAAAAAATATAGTGCTGTCCGCATACCAATCCAAATTGAATGGCGCGCATCACGCGATTTTCGTGGCTTTCACTGCCCCACTGATATTGATAAGCGAACGAGGATTCTCTTAAGAATATAAAAGCAAATTCCTGAGAGCAAAGCACTGGAAGCAGATGCAATAAGCGCCACAGCCGTTTTGGCAAACTGTTCGAAATCAATAGCAATCTGGCGATTGCAATGGACAACGCAACCCAAAACGTCAGTCAGGTCACAACGCAAGAGGGCGCGAAGCTTGAGGAAATCACGGCATTACTGAAACAGAGTTTGGACTTAACCGGACGCCAAATGCTAGAGACAGTGAGCGCGATAAACGCGATTGCTGTCGAAATGCAGAAACCAAAGAGCGGCTGGAATTGGCACACGATTTTGGATAACACATCAAAGCTGTCAGCGATAATGACGCTCGCGACTGATGTGTCGGCGAAACTCGCACCACATTTGCAGTGGATTGTTGGACTGCTGGAGCAGGGAAAGCGAATTTTGGGCCTTTAGGGTATGGCCGTCTTGATAACCAAAATCGTGAATTGCAAGCCTGCAATCAATGACACGCTCCCGAACCAGCAAACGGTGAAGTGTCCCCGCTGTGCGCAGACCTACCGGCTTGGCTATTCAGATGACGAATGGCACAAGCTCAGCGCTGGCTCGGAAAAGCTGAACGGGCGATGCGGGAGAGCCACAAGAAACGGCACGACGCTGACGTGCTGGAATTGCGGTGGTAGGGTTCCCAGCGCGATGTAAGGAATTTTCAGCGCTCGTTTCTGCATCGCGGAATCGTTTGGTAGTGGTGCCGTTTGGCGTTCACAGGCAAAACGATGGTTGCTGCTGTCCTTTGCGTTGATTTGCTGCTTTTATGGCCACCCGGCCTTTGGCATGCCCGGTATGGGCTTGCTGCCAACCCACACGACGAGTCTTGTATGGTTTGGGCTGCATCGACTGTAATTGGGTCTCGAATGTGGGCAGACAAATCCTTTGCCAGAATTTCCATAAACCCCTTGTCATCAGGCAGACCATATACTCTGATTCCCACGGCAGGTATACCAGGTTGGATAAGTTGTCCAACTTCCGATATATCTGGCCTGACCCCAGCGTCGATAAAGACAGCTTGTATCTTCATACAGAGAAGTCCGGCCTCAATGTCGAACATTCCCGATGAGAGGTGTACCGCTCTTCCCTTTACAGATGGAGCGATTTTCTTCAAGTCGTTGGTGAGCTGCTTGGGATTGCCAATGAATCGCGGCTGCATTTCCTTTTCTAATTCAACCCTAGCCAAGTGTTCAGTTTCCGCTTGCTTACGTAACCCTTCCGCGTCTCTGCTCAATTGCTTGGCTTCTTTTTCATTGACGGATGCCTTCAATTCTAACTGGCTTACTTGTTGTCTAGATTGCTCTTCCTGTCTGTCTTCAACGATAAACGTTCTGCTTTCAAATACCATTTCTCCCGCGTGACCTGCCCCCGAAATTTAGTCCAGTCAAAAGTTAGCTTCTCCGGGTATAAGACCGCGAGAGGAGAAGCGCCATGAAAGGAAGCCGGTTTAGTGAAGAGCAGATCATGGGGGTGTTGAAAGAAGCGGAGGCCGGAGTTCCCATGAAGGATCTCTGCCGCCGGATCGGTATCAGTACCGCTACGTTTTACCACTGGAAGGCGAAGTACGGTGGCCTGGAAGTGAGCGAGACTCGGCGACTGCGTCAGCTAGAGGAAGAGAACGGCCGGCTAAAGAAGATCGTAGCGCAGCAGGCACTGGACCTCGACGCTCTGAAGGTGGTACTGGCAAAAAAGTGGTAGGCCCGCGGGCGAAGCGAGAAGCGGTGCGTGTCGTGTGGGAAGAAGCAGGGCTGAGCGAGCGACGCGCCTGTGGGCTGATCGGGATGCACCGCGGGAGCTGGCGGTACCGGCGGAAGGAACGGAACGAAGGGGCGTTGCGGGCTCGGCTGCGCGAGTTGGCAGGCGAGCGTCCGCGATTCGGTTATCGGCGGCTGTACATTTTCCTGCGACGGGAGAAGACCGCGGACGGAACGTTTCGGTGGCGGGTCAACCACAAGCGAGTGTATCGGCTGTACCGGGA
The DNA here is from genome assembly GCA_963781245.1 of uncultured Acidobacteriaceae bacterium. Lineage (GTDB taxonomy): Bacteria > Acidobacteriota > Terriglobia > Terriglobales > Acidobacteriaceae > Silvibacterium. The sequence continues at coordinate 10,909 of CAWAFB010000019.1, read as the reverse complement.
GGAAGGGCTGGCGATGCAACGTAGGAGGCGCAAGAAATTTCGATCTGAAGCGCGGGTGCCGTTGGCGCTTCCGACGCGTGCAAATGAGATGTGGACGATGGACTACACGCATGACCAAATGGCCGGCGGGCGGAAATTCCGAACGCTGAACCTGATGGATGGCTACACGCGAGAGGCCCTGCGGATCGAGCCGGACACGTCGCTGCCCGGTCTGCGTGTGGTGCGGGTACTGGAGGGGTTGCGAGAACGACGTGGAACACCGGCAGCCATCCAGGTAGACAATGGAACGGAGTTCACCAGCCGCGTTGTGGATCAGTGGGCGTATCAGAATCAGGTGGCGCTGCACTTCATCGAGCGCGGCAAGCCCACGCAGAACGCGTTCATCGAAAGCTTCAACGGGAAGTTCCGCGATGAATGCTTGAACCAAAACTGGTTCGTGGATCTCCGACACGCACGGAAGGTGATCGAGGACTGGCGGGTGGATTACAACACGGTGCGCCCACACAGCAGTCTGGGCTATCGGACGCCGGAAGAGTTCGCGGCAATTGTGGCCGCGCGACCGGCGTCTCCCCCCACGCCGGTCGTCTCTATTGACCCAGCATGGGCCGGAACGGATGTGCAGGAATCCCGGAGTGCTAACTTATGACTGGACCAAAAACGGGGGGCAGGTCACGCGATACCCAATACCACAAGGATAGGGCCAGAGAGTGGGTCGCTATTTTGCGCAGAACGCACCGCTCAAAAGGCGTCGATTTCCCGAAAACCCATTTGAGCGTCAATAGTGCTAAGTGTTTTATTTTTTCCCAGTATTCAATGACCGCCCCGATAGTAAGTAGCAGAGCAAAGACGACAGCCGCCGTCTGGAGTGCTGTGAGACTGTTCCATAATTCCGTAATCCCAAACGGTAACAATGAACGGGACGACGACCGCAAAGCACGATTAATGGCAACCATCAAGATTTGGTTGATAATCATGGCTATCCCCCTTGTAATCTTTGCCGCGTTTGTTTCTAGCGCGGTCCACAACTCGTCCTGCGGTTCTTGCCGCACGAGTGTTACCGAACCGAATGTGAACGATTCAGGATTTCAATTTGCGCTTCCCCTTTAGCCGAACTTTGCGGCCCTGTGATTTGCATTCATCGCAAACGCCCTCTCCTTCTGCAATGTATTTCTCCTCGCCGCATGATTCACACGCGGTGAAGCGCTTTACACCAGCATCATTTACAACCACTTTGGCACGCTTAATTTTCAGACGGGGCGGAGGCGTCGGCACGGCGCGTCGGGAATAGCAGGCTTCTACAGCTTCCATTCAATTCTTAGTGCTCTCCAAGACTTTGCGTGCCTGTTCTATATCGTCTTCCGACCACATCCGAAAAGTTGAGTTGGTTTGGGAGTCAAACAAGATGGGAGGCGCTTTAATTTTCCCCTGACGCATCAACAGCCGCAAATTTGACGGCTCAATTCCCAGAAGTTTAGCGACTTCCTCCGTGGTCATTTTCATTTTGTAGCTCATCGCTTTAATATACGCGGTACAACGATAAACTCTGAACGTAATTAAGTTTTAATGGAACATTTGGAGCAGTTTGAATCAAAGCCTTGTTGGTGTTGGTGCTAACGGTAGCGGCAGGCAGTGGATAGCAGCAGTCAGCACCTGCGATGTAGAATAGCACCTACGTCAGGCGCTGGTAACGAAGGCGCAAATGCTCCTCGACATCTCCCCGCTGTGCCTTTACCACAATATCCCGATGATTCCTGTTCAGGAAACCCTGCATCCGAGACAGTTTCTTGGGGAAACTCATCACTGGTTCGCCTGTTCTGTGTATGGTTGCAATCAGCGTTATGACATAGAACGCGGTTATTATGTGATGAGGGAGGGCGCAGCCGAAGACGAAACAAACAAGCAACCCTGTCCTGAGTGTTCGCTCCATCTCTACTTGGCTAAGCGCGCTGCAACCTTGGCAGACTCGGTGTGGCTCTGCGCAAACGAGAATTGTCCATCTAATAAGCAGAAGACAAAAGCCGCGCCTTAGCTGTTCTTTTCAATGCTGCTACGTTCGTACCATTTGCGTACCAATTGGCTTCGAGCATGTGGGTTGCAACGCCGCTAGTCTATAGAAGGTGCTGCACAAGGCACCAGAGCAGATTCTTCAGGTAGTCCGCAACGGCTATCCGAATAGGTGCCCGCGCCCCAGCTAGTCAGGGGAATGTTTGGGCGCAGTTCCTGACTTTGCAACGGGCACCACAAAGAGCATCGCATAACGGTACGATTTCATCGTTGCTTAGGAGCAACCTTCATTAAAACGTCTCCGAAGGTGTACCCTACGCACTAGCTTCAGGCTGCAAGTTTCGCGTCAATAGAATCAGCGATTTGCGGGCACTCAAGAATTGACCCTTGCGCGCCAGCAGCTATCTAGCTGCTTTGGCCGCCCAACCCTATGCATGGAAACCAAGTATTAGAGGGAACACCTGATTGCCCCGCAGTCCGCGCGCGCATGACACTTGGCGTGGAGTTCAGTAATGCAGCGCGACGAAGTTTGTGTCTGCGGACATCCGCAGTCGCTCCACAGAACTTACGGCTGCAACGGAACGCTGCCTAATCCAGACCTAAAGAAAACCGAGCGCATTGGGTGTCAGTGCAAAACATTCAAAGCGCGAAAGGCTGCTCACGCCGATTAGCGACCAATAAACTTAAGTGCAGCGCAACAGACCGACTTAATTCCTGCTCAAGGAGACAAACATGGCACAAAAAGTCATCGATATCGTTGGAGCGTCCAAGGAAAGCTTTGCGAAAGCAGCCGAAAACGCTGTGGCCGAAGCAGGCAAGACTGTTCGCGGAATGAGGTGGGCGCGCGTCGCGGATTTCGAGATGCTGCTCGATGGCAAGAAAGTCACCGAGTATCGCGTCACAACCCGCATCTACTTTGATATCGAACGGAAGTAACCAACTCAAATCTGCAACATCACGCGGCGGTTTCCAGTTGCGTAGAAGTCTGCGGAACCACAGCAATCACTCGGGTCGGGTTAGCACCAGCTTCTCTCACGAGCCGGCAAACCGACGCCCGCGAAATCCTGTGCTTCATCGCAACTTTCGTTAATGACATTCCAGAACGGCGGTCCTGAACCACTTCTTCCCTGTTGATGTTCAACGGCGTTCGTCCAATCCGTCGCCCTTCCAGTTTTGCCCGGCGCATCCCACTCTTTACGCGCTCAACAATCAGCGACCGTTCAAGTTCAGCAATCGCGCCAATAATGGTTAACATTGCTCGGCCCAGCGGACCGCCTGTGTCGATATTTTCCCGCAGGCTGATGAACTGGATGCCGAGGTGGTTCAGCTCATCCAGCACTTCTAAGAAATGCCGTACATTGCGCGCGATGCGGTCAAACGCGGCGACGAGCACAACGTCGAAACGATGACGACGGGCATCGGACATGAGTTGGTCTAAGCCGGGTCGCTTGGCTTTCGCTCCAGATATAACATCGCTGTACTCACGCACTACTTCAAGTCCACGCTGCTTAGCCATCTCGCGCAAGTCCAGCAACTGAGTTTCAAGATGCTGGTCTCCCGTGCTCACTCTGCAATAAATTACTGCTCGCTGCACTACTTCTTCTCCTTCTTCCTCGACCGATGGGGATGACGGCTGCTCGTCCCACGGCCTCCTTTGGACTTGCTACCGCCGCGACCTTCCCAATAATGCGCCGACTTGTAACGGCGTACCTTCTTGACATCGCCATCTGTGAAACGATAGAGCTTGCGACCATTCATGGGTATTGCGATGGAAGGACGAACCTTGCCGTTCCAAATCCAGCGAAACAGCGTTTGCTGGTCCACACCAAGCAACTTCGCAGCCTGCTTCACAGAATGACTCGCCATAGACCTATATTATAGGCATAAGCATAAGAGTTGTCAAGGCCGAGCAACTGCTGAAGAGTGATTCTAGTTGCCTGGAAAAGCCCGGTGGCTTCAAACGTCAATTCATCATTGCTTGCGCTAGTATGCTGGCGTAATATGCCCATCAAATGTCAGATTTACAACGTCAACCGACTCTTACTCCCGAGTCTGGACCGAGCCATACGCTCGAAATCGCTCATGTTCTGTTCATGGACGTGGTGGCTTACTCGACGTTGCATATGGACCGCCAGCAGCAGTTGCTCCACAACTTGCAGGAGGCGGTTCGCACCACGCCTACATTTGCACGCGCTCAAGCCGAGGAGCAGCTCATCCGCCTGCCTACCGGTGACGGAATGGCACTGGTCTTCTTTCACGACCCTGAAGCTCCAGTTCGCTGCGCTGTGGAGCTAGCCAAGATTCTCCGCGATAGCCCCGATATTAAGTTGCGGATGGGAATCCACACCGGCCCCGTGTACCGCGTTGCGGACATCAACGCGAATCGCAACGTGGCGGGTGGCGGCATCAATACCGCACAGCGTGTAATGGATTGCGGAGACGCAGGTCACATCCTGGTATCCAAAGCTATGGTCGATGTCTTGGGCCAGCTCGAATGCTGGGATTGTTCGCTCTATGACCTGGGTGAAGCAGAAGCAAAACATGGTGTGCGGCTTCATATCTTCAACTTGTTTACGGGGGACCTGGGGAACCCTAAGGTTCCGAATAAGATTCGGACGGCAAGAGCCGCACAGAAGTCAGCGATTGTGACCAACAAACGAACCAAACAGTCGCCCTCCAGCTCAGGAACTCCGCAGGCTTCGAGCAGCACGCATGCTGTGCAGAATCAACTGCTGCCAGAGACAGAGATAAGCCGAACAGGGGGCAGTTCTTTCCGATATGAGGTCGAACATTCAGCCAGCCAATATCCCCCGAACAAAGTCACAGCCATCAAGTTACATGGCAGGCTGGTGAGCGAAAATACGGAAGAAATAAGAAATCTCATAAACACTTTGCTCGCGCACGGGGGGCGAATCGTCATCGACCTGAGCGACCTGAGTTATCTCGACAGCTCCGGCTTGGGCACGCTCGTTGGCCTGAAGGTTTCCGCTATTAATCAGGGCCTCTGCATCCTACAATTCGTCAACATGACGCCCCGCGTTGTCGAAATCTTGAGCAGGACCGGTCTCGGTCAGCTCCTGTCCTCTTAGTCCGCAAACGGCGACCCCGACATTCCCATCCTGAAGGAAGCCAAAGCGGAGTACGACAAATTGAAATGAATCGCTCTGCTTAACATGTGCGACGCGGGAATATTCTAATTGCCCTCCTGAAAGCCCTCGCCTGAGCGATGCGAATAGCAAAGCCGAGGTGGTTTGCGTTTCTTTCGCACAAGTGGGACGGCAGCACGCGGCTGATAGGATTGCTGTTATAATCACCACCAGCATCAGGAGCGGCTCGGATAAATTCCGGGCCCGGCAACCGGGCTGGAGACGCCACGGTGCCTTGAGCGAGCAATCGCTCGATGCGCGGAACGAAAATGTTCCGAAGCGAGTCTCCGGGAAATTAGCCGCCTGATGTTTGGGCGGCTTTTATTTTTTTGGCTCCTTGATGCAATCCACCACAAATGGAGTTTGCATCTATGAGCGGAAATGAGTTTGGAGATTTCATCGCCTGTGTCCCGCAAAAGATTGAAGCCGACTGGCATGAAAAGTGGGGGCCGCTGCTTGCAGAGTTCCCGCTCAACATCGTATACGCCCGTGTCCAGAGAGCGCAGTCAGACCAGAGCAAGATGCTCGGCATCACCGCGTGCTACGAGCCTGCCCTCGGAACGTTCCGCGAGACCAAGAAGACCCGCGAGTTGACGTATGTCAACCGGGAAGGTGGCACCTACCGCGTGCGAGTTGTCCTACACCGAGCGAGCGGTCGGCTGGAGACTCTCAAGTACAAAGGTAAGAAACTGATTGCGAGTGCCAGCGGACGGGACTTTGATAGCGCTATGGTGCAAACGACGTTGGTCGGGATTGAAAAGGATGAGCCGGTGACGGTTGTTCGCGACTAGTTTCCACGTCACGAAAGAGATTCGCGCATCATGCTCCACTGCAACGCACAAACGCGAGCGACGTAACTCCCTACTGCGGCACAACGACCCGAACGACAAACTTCAGTTCATCACTGCCGTAGCGCCCGGTGATTTCCCAGCAGCCATCAGTTGGAATATCAATGCCCACCACCATGAATGATTTCCAGTCATCTGTGTATCCGTTGCTCGCACGTGGGGCGCTGACAGCCGGGGCGGAACTATCCAGCCTTTTCGCGGTAACCGTCATTTTCGGCTGCGGTTCGCCCCGCCAGTCATAGCCTTCTCGCCACCAGAAGAGCTTCTGCCCATATCCTGAATCAGAGTGCGGCAGATTTCGCCAAGTGCCGTCCGGGTGAAGAAGCGTCCACAGTTTCTCCGAGCCGAACCAAAAACTATCTGATGGAGGATTCGGTGGATATGGCGCGGGAGGAATAAACGCTGGGGACGGTGCCGGAGTGACCGGACAACCGGCACCACTCGAAGATGTTGCTGAATGTCGGCTCTGCCATTCTGCCGCCATCATTTGGGCTGCAAGGATTTGCGCGGAAGTCATCAGCGATTCAACGTATTCGAGATTGGGGTTATCAGGGCTCCTGACCGAAAACCACATATAAGCCTGAACATAATCTTTCGGAACACCAAGCCCTTCCATGTACAGGAGACCTAGTTGGTTTCTGCCTTGTCCCGCACCGCCGAGGTCGGGAACGTGCTCCGCCGCCTTCCGATACCACTCAGCCGCAAGAACATAGTTTTGCTCAAGACCCTCTCCAGACTCATACATCTGACCCAACGAGACTTGGGCATCTGGGTTTCCTTGTTCGGCGGATTTTCGGTACCACTTCACAGCCTCCTGAATGTCTGTCGTTCCATACCAGTTCTGTTCATAAGCGACTCCGAGCCAAAGCTGTGCATCCGCATCTCCTTGCTCAGCCGCTCGCAGCAAATATCTTTCAGACTCGGGTTCCCCTTTGCCGTAGAAGGCTCCAACCTTTTCTTGGGCAGGTACGTAACCCTGCTCACTCGCCTTGAGCATCCAACTCTTCGCTAGATTGAAGTCCTGCGGGACAAGCCGACCTTGCGCGTATATCAAACTCAACCAAAATTCAGCTTCGGGGTCGCCCGATGCAGCTTGGACTGTAAGGGTTTTTAAATCGCTCTCAGTCAAAGATGAAAGGCGGGCGGTGACGGCGACACGATTTTGGTCGGGGTCGGATGAAAGCTGAGCCGAAACGATAGGAACTGCGAAAAGCCACAGCGCGGAGGATAGTAGCAGGAGTCGGAACCTCATACAGCCTCCCGTGCCACCACATTACTCCAGACCTACAAATACCGTCCAGTAGGGCAAGCGTCTCCCGAGCTTAAAGCGTTCGTTCCAGAGTGGCTCCAGTCACTACCCCCACAAATACTCTTGTTAACCAAGGATAGCTGTTGCTTGGCATGAAACCAGCACCAAACCCATCGAACGACCAGCATTCGAAGTAATCCACCCGCCCACCGCTCGCCTGCCAACGCAATCACCGGCGAGCGACGCGGTTAGCAAGGCGGCGTTGAGGCAATCATCAAACAGCAGATGAAACGATTGCTGCAAGAAGCCACATCATCCCGGTAGTCGCTGCGACACAGAGGCTAACCCAACGCTTGACGCCAATTCCAAAGGGAGACATTAAGAGTCCAGCGCCCGAAAGAAGCAGACCAAAGACGAAGAAATAATGCTGAACGGGGTTACCCGGATAAAAGCGCATCCAACGGAATGTCCACATAGCGAAGAACACCAAGTAAAGAAGCTGGCTCTGAGCCGAAAGGATGATTGCTGCTGTGCCGCAGATGTTCCGCGAAGGCATCAACTGTGGCGCGGATTCAGCCTCGCGAAGCAAGAACACACGGCCAACCAAGTAGACATTTCCCACCGACATTAGTAGCAAGAGCAGAGCAGGCAGCTCAAGGTTCGGAATCCGGTGCATAGCAAGCCGTAGATTGTAACGCTGTTCGACCGTGACATCTCGCAGCGTGTGAAGACTCAGACTTGTAGTTGTATCTTATCCGTCATTTTAGTGCATCTCGTATTCCAAGTGGGCGTCGCTGCGCTGGTCGCGCCCAACCAATTTCACCTTCCGTGATTGGGCGCAGCGCTTGGCTGGATTTGTGGGGATAAGTCCCGTTCACCACACCATCCGAGTAAATAACAGGCTGGTGCAGAACCCATTCCGACCCTTATTTTGTATTTGGCTCCTGCAGGATGTAATTCACGGAGGAGATGCGCGAGCGCTGGCGTGGACTCTGCGATTCTGCTGTGGAATCAGTTCGCCGCTTGATAGCAAAAGATGATAAGCAGACTGTGTTCCGCGTGCTTGAATCGAATGGAATTATTGCGCCGCAAGGTGCGGCGCTCAATCACAATATTCCGACCGCAGCGAACCCGAACCAAGATGAGCGCGTTAAGAATCTGCGGGCATGCTTCGCTGACGTGATGATGGAGCGGGCTCGCGTGTTCAAGACACCGATGCCGGAGCTAGCTGAGATTGCGAATGAGCACGGTATCAAGCTTGACTTCGCGCTGAATGCTCCCGATGAAGCCGAGGAAGATAAAATCTGAGCGGCGTCGTGCACGAGCCAGTTGCAGCTAAGGATGACCGGCTGCAGGTACAGGGGGCTTAGGTACGCGATTTGGAAATTCGTAGACCAACTTTAATAACATCTCCGAAAAAACTATCAAATCTTCGGCGTCCGCTTGGCTCATCAACCTAATCTCGTGGTTCGCTTCGTTCCCTTTGTTTCGGATGTGGTCTACCCATACTTTTCCATCTGGCGACACATAGCCAGCGTTCGCCAAATACTCAACGTAACCCTGAAATGTGCCACCGGGTTTAGCGCCCTTATCCACCGCAATGTGCATGAGTAGCTTGCGTGCTGCAAGAACGGCGGGCGTAAATGCGGATGCAGCGGTGCACGAACGGCATTCGTTGTAGAGTTGTTCAACTTCATTAGGCAAACTTTTGACGGGATTCCCGAACCGAGGTGCGGGCACCTGAATTTCGCCGAGGTATGTAGGTTTATTGCACTCAGGACACACTCTCACATTCGCATCAACCGCGCCATTACCACGCTTACTCTGCCAGCCCTTTTCGGAGGAAACAGTCGTAGAGCAATGTCCGCAAATGAAGCGGATTGCTTCGACAGTTTCGATTTTGTGCCAGTTTCCTTCCACCCTTGCCATTTAGCCCTCGTTTCAGCTGGTGAGCAATTCGCAGGTTCAAAGTAATTCTAAACCAAACGGCGTTTTGCCGAAGCAAATCTCGGCATTCCCCACCAGCTCTGCTCGGATGATTTGCAGACTCTGCCTCCGACCAAATCTTTGCTAACACGTATGCGTTTTGCATATGTATACCTGACAATGGAAATGCTGGGGAAGACCATCGCGATGTGCTGATGGATTTGCGGAGAGTGAAGAAAATGGAAGAAACACAGCTCACCTTTGCTAGCGACCACATCTATTTGGTCGCCTTCCTCACGTGTTGCGGTCACAACGTGGTCAGCACCTCACGCGAAAACGGACGAATCGCATTTGAATTTTCCAAGACCCAGTGTTTGCTTTCCGACGTAGCTCGCTTCATGAGTGGCGCGGCGATTCCCGCCCGTCAATTCAGCTTCGAGCTGTTGAAAATTAAAAGGATGCTATACGGAGGATAATCAAAATTGAAGAGAGTCTCGCATGATGAAGGTGAAGAGTTGTGTTACCCCAGTTCTTGAAGCTGCTTACGATTACACTGATAAAGGTTATTTCGTAGTTCCCATCCCACGCGGCACCAATCACCCCGTAGTTGATAAATGGCAGAATCTCCGTCTTAAGCAAGATGAGTTGGAATCTCACTTCGCCGATGCCGCAAGCATCGGCATCTTACTCAGTCCTAGCGGGCTCAGCGACATAGACTTAGATTGCGCCGAAGCTATCGCTGCTGCGGACGAACTCCTACCAAAAACTGCGATGGTGCATGGGCATTTAAGCAGCCCGCGCAGCCATCGTTATTACCGTCCCACAAGCATCCCTAAAAATAAATCGTTCCACGACCCACGTCAGGACAAAACCAAATCCGACCGCGCAGTCATTGCGGAGCTGCGAACAAACGGTCAAACGGTTGTTCCGCCATCCATCAATCTGCGAACGCGGGAGGTGGTGACATGGGACTCTGAAAGTGAAGCAGCGACCGTAAATGGAGATGTTTTAGCTGCTGCGGTTGCGCAAGTGGCAGCAGCGGCTTTTCTGGGACGCTACTGGCCGAACGGGTCGCGGCATTTCGCTACATTGGCTCTTGCAGGAATGCTGCTACGTGCACGATGGGCGACGGATGATGTGGAACAGTTCATCTTAGCGGTTGGCTCCGCCGCGCAGGATGAGGAGACCAGTTCGCGGCTCCACGATGTTGTCAGCACAGCGCAGCGGCTCGACACGGAGCAGCCTGTTACCGGAGCCCGAACGTTAGCGGAGCTTATCGGCGAAGATATCGTTGCGAAGGTTTGCGAGTGGCTTGGATTGGGAACGGGCAATGAGGAACGCAATACCAGTTCACAGAGCCGTGGTGGTGGCTTGGTTAAACAACTCTCAGATGAGATTTCTTCTGCCGAACACTTTGCGCAAGACCAGAGCGGAGAACTGTATCGCTTCAACAATGGTGTGTATGTACCTGACGGTGAGCGGCACGTGAAGCGCCTCGTAAAAACGCTGCTGGAGAAGCGCAACGAGACGCAGTCTTGGAGTTCAAATCGCGCAAAAGAGGTCGTGGAATATCTTCGCGTGGATTCACCTCTGCTCTGGGAACGTCCATCGCTTGACGTGATAAACGTGAAAAACGGTCTGCTGGACGTTACAACAGGCGAACTAAACCCACACTACCTGAGTTCCTTTCTGCCGCGCAACTGCCCGTGTCGTTCGATGCTTCCGCTAAATGCCCT
>CAWAFB010000018.1:0-30726 GCA_963781245.1 uncultured Acidobacteriaceae bacterium | reverse complement strand
GCTCCCCCGGGGCCGCTCGTCGCTAAATCTTCTTGACCAGCCTCAAATCTACCGATACCTTCAAAGCGCAAGTTGGCATAAGTTGGTATTACTTCCGTCGCATCAGTCAATGCACGTCCGGGGTTGCTTTTAGGCTTCTGCAGTTCTTCGAGTCCGCTCTCCGATCAGCACTAGCAGTCAGGGCAGTTCGGCTAACTCTGGAGTCCAAAATGAACCCGCAAATGCATGGCTCGTCCCGCCTAGCCCGCTTCGTCTTTCTTCGCCGTTCTCTAACCTGCTTACTCGCGGCCTGCGGCGGTTTCATCCTTCCGCAAGCGTGGGCTTCAGCCGCCCCGACCACCACGTCGCTGGCGATGCTCTCCACCGCCCAGCTCACCACCGCCGGAATCGCCACCTTCAAATTCCGCCCCGGCCTTGGCAGCCACAGCTATCGAGCGGCTTTTGTCGGGACTAATACCTATGTAAGCAGCAAATCTACCGCGATCGCTTTGAACGTTACCGGACAGTATCCGACAACAACTGCAATTGGTGCCGCGGGCTCAGTCGGCAACTATGCGTTGACCGCGACGGTGACGGGCGCCAGCAACGGATCTTCTTCACCTGCAGGCCAGGTTTCGTTCTTGGACATGACGAACGCGAACGCCTTGCTGGGTTCAGCAGCGTTGGGAACGTCGACGCTGGCTGAGAGTTTTACAACCGCCTCCGTAACCGATAACAATCCCGATGCTATTGCCGTAGCAGATTTCAACAGCGACGTATCGCGGATCTGGTAACCCTCGATGCCGGTTCCTTGGACGTGCTTTTGGGCAACGGAGACGGGACATTTGCGTTTAAGTCCTCCATCCCCATTGGTACGTCCTTTTCGGTCGCGGTGGAGGATTTTAACCGAGATGGCATCCCGGATGTGGCGATTGCCTTTAACAACGCCGTTACGGTGCTGCTGGGCAACGGTGATGGAACTTTCACTGCCAAGGCCTCTCCGGCAGTGGGCAATGGTCCTGGACCAATCGCTGGGGGCGACTTCAACGGCGACGGAATCGCCGACTTAGCGGTAGCCAATACGTATGACAACACAATATCCGTGCTCTTAGGAAACGGCGATGGCACCTTTACAACAAAGTCTACGGCCACCGTTGGCGACGTTCCCATCTTCCTCGTAGTCGGGGATTTCAACGCAGACGGTATCGAGGACTTGGCGGTTGTGACTTACCTTAGTGGAAATCTGACGGTGTTACTCGGAGCTGGAGATGGAACCTTTGCTATTAGATTTTCGATGGCCGTATTCAACCTCAGCAGCGCTTACGGAAACGCGCTTCTTGCGGTGGGAGACTTCGACGGCGATGGCATCTCCGACCTGGCAATCACAAGTTCGGGAGGTGGGGGCACACTTGCGGGTGGCGCTGTGACAATTCTTTCGGGCAGAGGCGACGGTACATTTGCGGTCCGTAGCACACCTAGTGCTGTAACTGCGCCAGGATATGTCGTAGCGGGCGATTTCAACGGAGACGGTCTTCCAGACCTCGCCGTCATCGACACCGCCGATGCCATCAATTTCGCCTACGCGCCAGTTGTGAAGGGACTGTTGAACCAGCTTACCCAGTCCGCCATCGCAAGCTTGAGTAATGTCTCGGTGAGCGGCACTCTGACCCACCAGGTTGTGGCAAGTTATACGGGCGACACGAACTATAGCTCGAGCACTTCAAATTCCGCTCCACTGCTCGCGACAAAGATGACAACCGCTCTCAATTTGACTTCTGCTGAGAATTCCGCTCAGCTTGACGTCCCAACTATTCTTGCGGCAACCCTGACTCCGTACTCGCTGGGCGGAATCAGCACTGATGGTGAACAAATAACTTTCTACAATGGAGGCACCCCAATCGGGTTCGGCACCCTTAAGTCCGGCGTAGCCTCATTGCGCTTCGGTGGCGACCTGTGGGTTGGAAACTATACGGTAACGGCAACCTATTGGGGCGACGGCAATTTCCTCGCTTCCACTAGTAATTCTGTCGTTCAGAGCATTGACTACCCGGCGGCGGCTCCGCTGATGAGCCCGCCGGGCGGCACCTATACTACCCCGCAAACGGTCTCGATTACGGATTCCACGCCGGGAGTAAATATCTACTACACAACGGATGGGACCCTGCCAACGACCTCGTCAACCGTCTACGTGCGACCGATTACGATCAGCGCCCCGGAAAGGCTTGCGGCGATCGCCGCCGGCGGAGGCTATTTCCCGTCTCAAGGGGTGATTGCGCTTTATTCCTTTACCGCAGCCCAACCGGTGCTCACGCGTGCAAATGGAACCTATACCACCCCGCAATCCGTGAGCATCACTGACACAACCCCCGGATCCGTCATCCACTACACGACGGATGGAACGGTGCCAAGCCTGTCTTCGCCAGTCTTCAACCCCACAAGCCCGATCTCTGTCACCTCGACCCAGACAAGCAAAGCGCTGGCGGTCGCCCCCAACTACCTCACCAGCCCGGAAGCCGTCGCAACCTACAACATCATCCCGCCTTATGCCGCGACTCCCTCAATTACCTTGGCGAGCGGGTTCTACAACAGCACACAGACGGTGTCGATTACCGATTCGACCTCCGGCGCGATCATCTACTACACCACCAACGACACGACGCCAACCACCTCATCGCCCCGGTACACCCGGCGGCATCATCACCATCACCAGCGCGGAACGCCTTGAGGCCATCGCCGTAGCCCCAAACTACTCCCAGTCCACCGTAGCGATCGGTACCTACTATATTTCTACGGCCCAACCGCATATCAGTCAGGCAGGCGGAACTTACAGCGGTCCGCAAATGGTGACCATCACCGACTCCACGTCGGGAGTCGTCATCTACTACACCACCGACGGCACCTTGCCGAACCGCTCCTCGCCGAACCTCAGTCCGGGTAGCTCCATCCTCGTCAATGCATCCGAAATGATTCACGCTTTGGCCGTCGCTCCCGACTACACAACCGGTCCCGAAGCCGTGGCCCGATTCACGATCACACCATAAGGGGCAAATCAGCGGCAGGAGAGTCCGCGCACAGCCAAAAGCTGGCCGACAATTTCCCCAAACCAGTTCATTTAGAATGAGACGGTTACAGTCGAATCCACATTTGGCCGCCGTAAACCTCACCGCATGAATCAGTTACAACTTAGCCAAATGGAATGAATGAATTACAACGCATAACCTGTAACACGCCCTGAATGAATGAGTTACAAACTATAGAAAACAGAGGCGGGAGGGGGTAGCCCTACATCTTGCCGGCCTGCATCTCGCGGCTTACTCGCTCCACCTCGCCGAAGACGCGCAGCAGGTTGCCGCCGAGAATCTTCCGGCAGTCCTCCGCGGAGTAGCCGCGCGCCAGCAGCGCCGCGGCAATCTTCGGCAGATCAGCCGCCGAGTCGATGCCCTCGGGAAGCTGCCCGCTGACCCCGTCGAAGTCCGAACCGAGTCCGACGTGATCGACTCCCGCGATCTTGGCGATGTGATCGATGTTGTCGATCAGAGCACTCAGCGGCGGACGCGGGATGCGGTCCGCATACTGTCGCTGCAGCTTTTCAAGATCGCCGTAGGTTACCTGTTTGCCCTCGGCCTTGAACTTTGCCTTCAGCTCCTCAGTTGCCATTGCTACTTCGGGCTGCTGCGCGATCGAGGCATCGCGATACGCCTGGCTGATGAACGCCGAGTAGTAATTCACCTGCACAACTCCGCCGTTTTTGGCCACCGCCTTCAGCATGTCGTCGGTCATGTTGCGCGGAGCGTTGCTGATGGCCCTCGCCGACGAGTGCGACGCGATCACCGGCGCCTTGGTTGTCTTGATCGCCGCCCAGAACGTGTCGTCGGCGACGTGCGAGATATCGACCATCATGCCGAGCCGGTTCATCTCCAGCACAACCTGCTTGCCGAACGGCGTGAGCCCATCGGGATTGTGCGGTACACCCGGCTTACCCTCATCGCCCGACGAGTTCGCCCAGTCGAGCGAGTTCGACCAGGTCAGCGTCATGTAGCGGACCCCGAGCCGGTAGTAGTCGCGCAGCAGCCCGAGCGAATCGTCGATGGAGTGGCCGCCCTCGATGCCCATCAGCGCCGCCAGCTTATGGTCGCGGTGGGCAACCTCGATATCGGCAGGGGAGAAGGCCATCCGCATCCGGTCGGGATGCTTCGCCGCCTGGTGATACACCGCATCGATCAGATCGAGAGTACGACGGGCGTACTGTCCCTTGTACAGATCCGGCTCAACCCAGATCGAAAAAAACTCCGCCCCGAGATTACCTTTCTGCGCAGACTCGAAGTTGAGATTACCGCCGTTGAGCGGGTCGCCAAGATCGTAGTTCTCATCGACCAGCCGCTGGGTGGTGTCGGCATGCGTGTCGATGACAATCGCGGAATTGTGCACAGCTTCGGCAGTCTTCGGATTCACGGGAGCGTTCTGCGCAGCCAGCGGTAGAGTAACGGCCAGCAGGGCAATAGAGAGAGTCTTCATGAGCGTGGTGGGATTTTAACAGTCCCCTCACGCGTGACAAACACGGTGTTGCGAAAAGCTACTGCTACTGCGTCTTGACGTTCCAGTCAGTGACCGGAGCGATCGTGGTCACGAGTGGCTCGCGGCGCTTCCAGCTGGCGTGCAGGAAGTCGCGGTTCATGGCGGCAATGACTTCGAGGCGAATCTCCTTCGGGCAGACCCCTGTGCATTCGCCGATGTTGGTGCAGTTGCCGAAGGATTCCGCATTCATCTGCGCCACCATCCCGAGTGCGCGCCGGTCCGCTTCAATCTTGCCCTGCGGAAGCACATCCAGGTGAGCGATCTTCGCCCCGGTGAACAGCGCCGCCGAAGCGTTGGGGCACGCAGCGACACAGGCGCCGCATCCGATGCAGGCCGCGGCATCCATGGCGCGATCGGCAATCTCCTTGCCTACCAGGATAGTGTTCCCGTCCGGAGCATTGCCGGTCGAGACGGAGATGTAGCCGCCGGACGCGATGATGCGGTCGAGCGCGCGGCGGTCGACCACGAGATCCTTCATCATCGGAAAGGCGCGCGCGCGCCAAGGTTCAATGACCAACTCTTCGCCCTCCTTGAAGTGGCGCATGGTGAGCTGGCATACGGTGGTGGCGCGCTGCGGACCGTGCGCAACGCCGTTGATCATGAATCCGCAGGAGCCGCAGATGCCCTCCCGGCAGTCATGCTCAAAAGCCACCGGCTCCTCACCGCGCTCGATCAGCTTCTCGTTGAGGACGTCGAGGCATTCCAACATGGACATCTCCGGATTCACGTCGTTCATGGGATAGGAAACGAAGGCCCCGGCGTCGCGAGGACCCTTCTGCCGCCAGACTTTCAACGTCAGTTTCATCTACTTGTAGCTCCTCTGGCTGGGGTGAACGTAATTGAATTCAAGCGGCTCCTTGACCACCTCCGGCGTATTGCCCGGACCGCGATAGCCCCACGCAGCGACGTAGGAGTAGTGCTCGTCGTCGCGTTGCGCCTCGCCTTCGGGTGTCTGGTATTCCTCCCTGAAGTGCCCGCCGCAGGATTCTTTGCGGTCGCGGGCGTCGATACACATCAGCTCGCCAAGCTCGAAGAAGTCGGCGACCCGGCCGGCTTTCTCCAGGCTCTGGTTGATGTCGTCGCCGCTGCCAGGAACGTTCACATTCTGCCAGTACTCTTCGCGAAGTGCGCGAATCTGCGCGATAGCCGACTCCAGGCCCTGGGCATTGCGCGACATGCCGCAGTAGTCCCACATAATCTTGCCAAGCTCGCGATGGAAGGAATCGACCGTGCGCTTGCCCTTGATGGAGAGCAGCTTCTCAGTCATCTGCTGCACGCTGGAGACAGCGGCCTGGGCCTCGGCGTGGGTTGCGTCAACCTTGGGGAATTTGTTGCTCGCGAGATAGTTTCCGACAGTGTAGGAAATGATGAAGTATCCGTCGGAAAGCCCCTGCATAAGCGCGCTCGCACCCAGCCGGTTAGCGCCGTGGTCGGAGAAGTTGGCTTCGCCGAGTACAAAGAGACCGGGGATAGTGCTCTGTAGGTTGTAGTCCACCCATAGTCCGCCCATGGTGTAGTGAATCGCAGGATAGATGCGCATCGGGACCTTGTAGGGGTCCTCATCGGTGATGCGCTGGTACATGTCGAAGAGATTGCCATAGCGCTCTTCAATCACATGTCTGCCGAGGCGGGAGATGGCATCCGAGAAATCGAGATAGACGCCGAGGCCCGTCTCACCAACTCCGCGGCCCTCGTCGCACACCGCCTTGGCATTTCTCGAAGCGACGTCGCGGGGCACCAGGTTGCCGAAGCTGGGATAGCGGCGCTCCAGGTAATAGTCGCGTTCGTTCTCCGGAATCTGATTGGGCGACCGCTTGTCGCCCTTGGTCGTAGGCACCCAGATGCGGCCGTCATTGCGCAGCGATTCGCTCATCAGCGTGAGCTTGGACTGATAATCGCCGGAGACGGGAATGCACGTCGGGTGGATCTGCGTGAAGCAGGGATTAGCAAAGAGTGCTCCGCGCTTGTGGGCGCGCCAGGACGCAGTAACGTTCGATCCCTTGGCGTTCGTCGAAAGGTAATAGACGTTCCCGTATCCGCCCGTGCCGAGAATGACGGCGTCGGCGAAATGGGTGTCGATCTCGCCAGTGACAAGATGACGGGAGACGATGCCACGTGCCTTGCCGTCGATGATGATGAGGTCGAGCATCTCCGTGCGTGGAAACATTGCGACCGTCCCCGCATGAACCTGCCGCTCCAACGCCTGGTAGGCGCCGAGCAGAAGCTGCTGGCCTGTCTGTCCACGGGCATAAAAGGTGCGCGAGACCTGCGCGCCGCCAAAGGAGCGGTTGGTTAGCGCGCCGCCGTATTCGCGCGCGAAAGGCACGCCCTGCGCGACGCACTGGTCGATGATGCTGACGCTGATTTCTGCGAGCCGGTAGACATTGGCTTCGCGCGCGCGAAAGTCGCCGCCTTTTACCGTGTCATAGAACAGGCGATATACGCTGTCGCCGTCATTCTGATAGTTCTTCGCAGCGTTGATGCCGCCTTGCGCGGCGATGGAGTGAGCCCGGCGCGGGGAATCTTGAAAGCAGAAGCATTTGACGTTGTAGCCGAGCTCGCCCAGCGTGGCCGCCGCCGACGCTCCCGCGAGTCCCGAGCCCACGACAATGATGGTGTGTTTGCGTTTGTTGGCAGGATTGACGAGCTTCAGATCGAAGCGCGTCTTCTCCCATGCCTTCTCAATCGGACCGGAAGGTGTTTTCGAGTCGAGTGTCATCTATTTCACGAGCCCCAGGAGAACGCTGATCGGGATGGAAATGTATCCGAGGACAATAATCACGGCGATCCAGACGGCCGCGCCCTTCAGAATCGGCGTGTAGCGCGGATGGTTGAAGCCAACGGATTGGAACATGCTCCAGATGCCGTGCCGCAGATGCAGGCCGAGCAGGCAGATGGAGAAGATGTACCACGCGGAGACCCACCAGACTTGAAATCCAGCGACCACATTGTGATAAACGTCGCCCTCGATGAAGGCCGCGCCGGGCGCGATCATGCCGGCCGTCAGATGCAGCAGGTGGAAGATCACGAAGGCCAGAACGATCGGTCCTGACCAGTACATCGTCCGCGAGGCATAGGAGGAGTTGATGGCTTTGCGGCGCGAGTAATCGACGGGGCGTGCCGCCTTGTTGCGCAGCGCGAGTTGCACCGTGGCAGTGATGTGTAGAACCACTGCGGCGAGGAGTCCGATGCGCTCCGCCCAGAGGATCTCGCCGAGATTGTGCAGGAAACGCCCGTAAGCGTTGATCTTTTCTGGACCCTCGAAGACCTGGAGGTTGCCAAGCATGTGCCCGATCACGAAGATGAACAGGATTGCTCCCGTGACCGCCATGACGATCTTCTTGCCGGTTGTCGAGCGCCAGAAACTCACCACGCGGTTTTCGCGCAGGCTGACTGCGGTTGTACTCATCGAGATTTTCCAGCCTTAAGGAGATGAATCGGGTACATTCCTGATCTTTGCTTATTGCTCTGGGGGCACACGCGCACAGCATATCGATCCCGATGATCGACGAGGCAGAATTGTGAGAGCAGGTGCCTGATTGCAGTTGAGACTAATGGAAGTGTCACTATCCATTATTGGTGGTGACAGAGGGAGCGTCAAGGAAGAGAAAGCTCGAGCGTCTCACAACGCTTACAAATCCGTGGCCGGATTCCACTATCGGAGACGGTGATCCGCTCAGTCTCCGTATGCCGCGGCAGCCCTGCCGCCAAAGGAGGGAGGCAAGAGCGCTGACCGCCGTCCGGCGTTGGTCTCTTCCAGGCGAAACTTCCCGATATGCTCCTGCAGCCGCTTTGAGCCGTGCTCGACCGACTCAACGATGCTGTTGGTCGCCGGGATCGACGCCGCGCTCTCCTCGCCGAGCTGATTGATCGCGTCCACGCTTTCGCTGGACTGCCGCGCCGCCGCTGCCTGCTGCATCGAAGCCGCCGCGATCTGGGCAATCATCGAGTCCACCTGGTCGGCCATCTGGATTATCCGCTTCAGCGCTTCTCCGGCGCGGTTGGTAGTCTCGACGCCCAGGTTGACCGTCTGTGTGCCGGCGTCCATTGCGTCGACGGCTCCCCGTGTATGCAGCTGGAAGTCCTCGACCATCTTTCCAATTTCGTTGGTGGCGTTGCGTGTCGACTCGGCCAGCCGACGCACTTCGCCGGCAACCACAGCAAAGCCGCGTCCCTGCTCGCCTGCGCGCCCCGCCTCGATGGCGGCGTTCAGAGCCAGCAGGTTGGTCTTCTGCGCAATCTCCTCGATCACATTCACGATCCGAATGATCTGCTCGCTCTCTTTGCCGAGGCGCTGCACGGTTGACGCCGTGTTGCGCACCGATTCAGCGATCGACTGCATGCTCGCCAGCATCTGCTCGACGATGGTGCCGCCTTCGCGCGCCGTGCTCGCCGCCTGCTTCGATGTGGTGGCGGCGCTCTGTGCGTGGCGCGAGACTTCGGCAATCGAGATCGACATCTCCTGCATTGCGGCGGCCGCCTGCTGCGTTTGCAGGCTCTGCTCCTTGGTTCGGCGGAACGACTCATTGGCCGAGCGGCTCAGCTTTGCCGAGTCCTCGCTCACAATGTCCGAAATCTCCATCACGGTGCGAATCATCTCGCGCAGACTCTCCTGCATGCGGTTGATCGAGCTGGCCAGGCTGGTGACCTCATCGTTGGAGTCCATGTGCATCGGCTCGCCCGTCAGGTCGCCTTCGGCGATGGTTTGTGCACGGTCAGCCACGCGCGAGATGGAGCGCACCACGCGTCGCATCGTAACCTCGGACATGCCAACGCCGAACAGCCCTCCCAGAAAGATAAAGAGCCAGAGATGGATCGCCTCCCGCCGGTTAATCTCGACTACAGAGTTGAGATCCTGGCTGGTGGCCGTCACCAGCTTCTCCACCACGTCGGTCACGCTATTCAGAAAATCTGCATTCGCCTTGGCGGCCGCGCCCTGCAGCAGGTCGAAAGCCTTGCCTGTGCCGTCGCTGCCGTGCCCCACCGCGAGATCCTGGACCTGCCCTTCGATTTCTTCGAACATCCGGTAATGGCCAAGTAGCTTCTCCACTCTCTCTGCGCCCACCAGGCTGTCGTACGTCCCGCGCGACCGCTCGATATCCCCGAGCGCCGCAAGCGCCTCGAGGTGATATCCATGCAATTCCGTTCCGTAACGCCGGGCCATTGCCGGGTCTGCGCCGAACAGGACGTAAGACTGCAGGGCCGACAATTCCCCCAGCTCGGCAACGTGCAAATCGCGCACCGCGCTAAGGGCGGGAATGCGGGCCGTCGCAACCGCCTCCGATAGCCGGCTCACCTGCCGCATCTTCAGGTAGGCGACGAGGGAGCCGAGCAGGACGAAGACCAGCAGCACCAGGGTGCTCAGGCGCAGTTTGTTGGAAAGTCGCGATCGAAATGCCAGAACGGTCTCTGTCCCTTGTCTTGCCAAATCTCAGTTGCTGGGTTCGAAATTAATGTCGATATCCACCGTCGACTGCGCATCGGTGGCAACGAACTTCCATTTCTTCACCGCTTCCTCGGCGGCCAGCGTTAGCATCTTGTTGCCGTTGACGGCTTTTGCTTCCGTAACACTGCCATCCGGGGCGACTGTGACCGAAACCCGGACAAGTCCGCCGACATGCATACGCTTGGCAAGCTCGGGATAAATCGGCTGCACTCGCTTCTCGACCTTGCGGTTATCCGCCGGACTGGCAAGGCTGACGCAGGCCAGCGCCAGCAGAGCGAGCAACGGCGCCCTGCTCTGTAGTTGACGTCGTGGCTTGTCATTTTCGGAACTCATAGGCAAACCTCAAGGCGTGGGAACCCGTTGCCCGGATTTGAGTCCGGACAACTTGCCTATCGGCGGAGAGGGCGGCGAACTTGAGGTAGACGTGAGGTATTGTGCAGTGGCGAGGCGAATGAGTTACGAGCGGTGTGCGCCGTCCTTTTGGATGGCTGAGAACGTCAGGTCTGACGCCGAGCTTCCCGTCCGTTCCCGCCATTCGTCGAAGAGCCGCCCATAGCTGAGCGTAATCATCTGCGATGGCTTGAGTCCCAGCTGTGCGCTCACCCCGTCGATCCAGTCACCGGGGCCTTCGAGCTCGGCAAAGATGCCGATGGGTGTTTCGTCCAATACGCAGTGGCCGTTTGCGTCGGCGTACTCGGTGCGCCATTTCTCGTAGGTGAAGGCCGGCTCGTATCCCAGGTGCGTAAAAACCGTGCCCAATGCCTCGCCGTCTGCGACTTCGGTTTCCGTCTCGATGCGGTGCTTGTGCCGCGCCGCCGGATTGTTCTCCGGAGTGAGGCACTTATGCGTGAGCACCCACTTTTCACCGTATTTGCGAATGCGCAGGATCGACTGCTGGGCCCGCAGACCCCTGTCCCTGGTGTCGTAGAGTACGTTGCGCTCAAAAGTGCGTGGTGTCACGCATCTGAAGCCGAGCGCGCGAAGCTTCTCCTCAAGCGCCGCTGGTTTGGCGACCTGAAACTTGACCTCAATCTCGACGGCGGTCATGCAAGCAGTATAGGCCTGGGCCCGTCGTTGAGTCGCACTGTGGCCAATGCTAGACTCCACCAATGAATTCCGCCCCGCCTCCAAAGGTCGTGCTGGTCGCGCAGGCCATGCTCGCCGTCGCCATCGAACAAGCCCGCATCGGACTCGCGGAATGCGGCATCCCGGTTGGCGGAGCCATCTTTCGCACCGACGGCACCCTTCTCGGCGCGGGCCGCAACCGGCTGGTGCAGAACGGTGACCCCTCGATGCACGGCGAAACGGACGCCTTTCGCGCGGCTGGACGCCAGCCACGCTATCGCGACCTCATCCTGGCGACTACGCTTGCCCCCTGCTGGTACTGCACCGGATTGATCTATCAATTCGGATTCAGGCAAGTCATCGTCGGAGATAGCGTCAACGCGCAGGGCGGGCTTGCCTTTCTGCGCGAGAAGGGCTTCGATATAGTTGATCTCGCTTCGCCGGAGTGCATTCAGATGATAGGCGAGTTTCAGTGCAAGCATCGCGAGCTCTGGAACGAGTGCATCGGGGAAAGTTAAGACGGAGAAGGGTAAAACGGGGAAGGCTGAACGTAGCAATGCCAATGAAAACCCTGCGGCTCGCAGTTGATGATGCAGATCTCAACTCCGATTCCTCGAAGGCATCCATCGCTACTGCCGCTGAGGTCCTGAAGCGCGGCGGCACTGTGGCCTTTCCCACGGAGACCGTGTACGGACTCGGCGCCAATGCCCTCGATCCCGAAGCTGTTGCGAAGATCTTCGCCGCGAAGCAGCGGCCCTCATGGGACCCGCTCATCGTCCACGTCTCCGACTCCGCGATGCTGCGCCGTGTCGTCGCTGAAATCGCTCCCGCTGCCATGCGCCTCATCGAGGCCTTCTGGCCTGGCCCACTCACGCTGCTTCTCCCGCGCCATCCCGCCATCCCGCTCGCCGTCACCGCCGGACGCCCCCTCGTTGGCGTGCGAATGCCGAAGCATCCGGTCGCCCACGCCCTCATCGCCGCTGCAGGACTCCCCATCGCCGCGCCCAGCGCCAACACCTTCGGACGCACCAGCCCCACGCAGGCCAGGCACGTAGCCGAAGACCTCGACGGCAGTATCGACGCCATACTCGATTCGGGAGAGACCACCCACGGCCTCGAGTCCACCGTGGTCGACGCCAGCGGCGATCCCGAAAACGGAGCCCCCTGTATCGTCTATCGCCCGGGTGTGATCACCATCGAGCAGATACGCGAAGTCTGTCCGGGCGCCATCGCCTATACGCCTCCAGATCAGACTCAAAGCGCCGAACCCGAATCGCTCCCGTCGCCCGGCGTGGCTGTTCGCCACTACGCGCCACGCGCCCGGCTCATCCTGATCGATGGAGAAGGCGATTCGCAGAGAAGGGCTTTTGCCAAGACTGCACTCGCCGAGCAAAGTTCAAGAAATCAGCTTGGCCTGATGCTCCCGGATACTTTTGAGAGTCCGGCTCTCGGGCATGATGTTCTGGTCTACCGCTGGGGACGTTGGGACAACTACGAGGAGCTCGCGCAGGGTCTGTTCGCGGGATTGCGCTGGCTCGATGCCGCAGGCGCCACACTCATACTTTGCCCCTTACCAGCGTCGAAGGGGATCGGCGTCGCTATCCGCGACCGCCTGAAGAAGGCCGCCCGGACTGCCTGACCGACCGCCTGAACTACTGGCCGGAGCCTTCGCCGGTTTTGTAGAGATACTTAATGCTCGACTTGTAGATGAGCGTGCGGCTGCCGTTGCGCACCTTGATCACGTGGCGGTCATACCACTCGATGTAGCCCTCGATCTGCTCGCCATCTTCCAGCACAAACGTCATCAGCGTCTGCATCTGCACCTGCTTCTGGAAGTAGAAAGCCTCGGCGTGAGACGCTTCATCCGGCACGGCCGTCATCGTCGACTGGTGTGCCAGCAGCGGCGACTCGGCCCGCAATCCGTGACCGGAATCCCTCAACGCCCGAGCAGGCAGTGTCGGACGCACCAGCTTTCTCGGGCCGGTATTGCCGCCGTCGGTAGGAGTGTCCGGCGTAGTCCCGCGTGCGCCAACCTCGGGGGGAGTCGCCGCCGGTGCATCCGCACGCACTTCACGCAGGTCCCTGGCAGAGATATGAGATAAGTTCGGCATAAATTTCAGGGCAATCCTGCGCATTTGAGATGCGGCACAACTATCCGCCGTCGCCTGCGCAGAACTTGTTCTGTCTGGGTTTCTTGCCAGTATGGTAGCCGAGACTGCTGTTGAATATCTACCGTGCTGCGTGAATCATGTGATATCTGGCCTTTACATGAATTTCATGAGGTAAAAAAGAAGACGCGTCGGTTGCAAAGAAGCGAGGCAAACCACATACATGTACACCAGGGCCGACCCTTACGACGTTGTACCTTATCCGGGCTTCTCATATCCCGACACCCACCCAGACCATCTCGCCGCCATGGCCATCCTGCACGGCCTCGCGCCCGCGCCGGTCGACCGATGCCGCGTGCTCGAAGTCGCCTGCAACGAAGGCGCGAACCTCATCCCCATGGCCTATGCCATCCCAAAAAGTGAATTCATCGGCTTCGACCTGGCCGATCTGCCGGTGGAGCGCGGGCAGCAGCGTATTCGAGCGCTCGGCCTGGCTAACATCCGACTCTTTCAAGGCAATCTGCTCGAAGCAGGCGCCGAGCTCGGCCGGTTTGACTACATCATTGCGCACGGTATTTACTCCTGGGTGCCTGAGCCGGTGCGGAACCGCCTGCTCGCACTCTGCCACGAGCTCCTCACGCCCCACGGAGTTGCCTTCGTCAGCTATGCCGCGCTGCCCGGCGGTCACCTGCGCAACATGCTGCGCGAGATCATGCTCCACGGCGCACAGGGAATCGAAGCCCCCGAACAGAAGGTAGCAGCCGCCCTTGCCTCCCTTCGCTTTGTGAGCAACGCGAGAAAACCGGGTGACCCGTTTCGTGCCCTCATCGAAGAACAGATCGGGTCATTCGAGAAACGCACTCCCCACGCCCTTTTTCACGATGAACTGGGGGAGATCTATCGGCCCCTGTCATTTAGCGAATTTATCGAGCATGCGCGCAGCCACAGCCTTCAGTTCCTCAGTGAATCCGTGCTGCCACCGCCACCCGACCCAGCGAATAAGCCTGAACTCGAACCAACCCTCGCCAGCCTCGCCGGAGACGACATCATCGCCCGGGAACAGTTCCTCGACTTCCTGCGCAATCGTATGTACCGCGAAACCCTGCTCTGCCACGCCGAGCGTGAGTTAACTCGCGAGTATCTTCCGGAACAACTGCGGTGCCTCAACTTCGCATCGCAGGCATCGTCGTTACCGGGCGAGAAGGCCGGCGCAAGAGTCTTCACGCTGCCCGGGGGAATCAAGATGGAAGCCGCGCATCCCGCTCTCTTCACGCTGATGGAACAACTCGAAGCAGCATGGCCCCGCGCATTGAGTTTTGCAGAGATGGAACCGAAGCTCTCAGCAGCCGGTTTTGTCCTGGGTCACGACGGCACGGCGCTGCTCATGCGTCTCGCCGCCGCAAAGATGATCGAGTTGCATGCGTGGAAAGCTCCCGTCGCTCCGGCCATCTCAACCCATCCCCGGGCCAGCGCATGCGCGCGTGAGGAAGCCCGCACCCGCACCCACGTAACCACACTTTTGCACTCGACCGCGCGCCTCGACGACCCGCTCGTCCGCAGCTTTCTGCAACTGCTCGACGGCTCCCGTGACCGCGCTGCGCTGCTGGAGGCGCTGAAGGCCGAATATCCCGATATTCCGCGCGAACACCTCGAGCAGGGAATCGAGCCGAATTTGCAATTCCTTCGTCGTGCCGGAATGCTCGAGGCCTGACCGGCCAGTCCGCTATCGCACCAGCTCGGTCGCGAAGGCGTCCAGCGACAATGAGCGCAGCAAATTGCGCCGCATCCCTGACCGCACTCGCTGCACGCCACGCTCGGCGGCCTCAATCCAGTCAATATCTACCTGTGCCGCCAACGCCGCCAGTTCCTTCTCAAGATCGATATTGCGAACCAGCTTAGGCGCGCCCGACTGAATCAGCAGCAGATCTTCAAGCACGCTCAGCATCGCACCCAGCAGATTCGCCGTCTTTTCCTGACCCTCCGCGCCCGCCCGATAGGTCTCCGTCATGCGAAATAGCGCCGAGTAATCCGGCTCCCGCACCGCGTTGCGCAGGATCAGCAGCGCATCTGCCCGGCTCGCAAGGTAACCGTCCAGATCGAACCCTAGCGCCTGACCCACCGCGCCCTGCGCCAGCCGTGCCACCAGCGCGCGCTGTGCCGGACGCCAGTCTCCACGCCGCTCAGCCAGCAGGGCCTCGATCTGATCCACCGG
The DNA here is from genome assembly GCA_963781245.1 of uncultured Acidobacteriaceae bacterium. GTDB lineage: Bacteria > Acidobacteriota > Terriglobia > Terriglobales > Acidobacteriaceae > Silvibacterium. The sequence continues at coordinate 15,341 of CAWAFB010000018.1, read as the reverse complement.
AATCGCGCCCAGTCTGAAAATGCAGCTCCGCGACCGGATCGTTGGCAGCAGATCCCCGAGATTCTCGGCCAGCAGAATGATGCACGCATGTGGCGGCGGCTCTTCCAGCGCCTTCAGCAGCGAATTCGCCGCTTCCTTCATGAACGCCGCGCTCGTAAAGATATAAAACGCTCGCTTCGCTTCCGCTGGCATGCGGTAGATCTCCCGCACCAGCGTGCGCACCTGCCCCAGCTTGATCAGCAGCTGCGGAGGATCGGGCGGAATGACCAGCACATCGGGATGCGTCTGGATCAGGATCCGCGTCTCCTTCTTATCGACCTCGCGCAGCTCTTCGCGCGCCGCAATCGCCTCGTCGACGCGCGCATCCAGATCCACTGCCTGCCCGATCCGCACGCAGTTTGCGCAAACGCCGCAGTAATCCGGCAGCCCGTCCGTCTGTTTGGGATCGAGGCAGTTGACCGTCTGCGCCAGCATGATTGCCAGCGTGTACTTGCCGGCGCCGCGCGGTCCGGAAAGGATCAGAGCATGCGGCAGCCGGTCTGCCGCGATCGACTCGCGCAGGTGCCGCACCGTCGCTTCATTGCCGAGAAATTCGCGGAAGCTCACGCTCCAGACTAAGGCATTTTCGGAAATCATGTGCCTTGATCAGATTCTGCCTGGTCACCGCTCCTTGTTGGTCGCGTTGCCTTCGCAGCAATGGTTTCGGATTAGACCATTTCCGAAAATGCTTTCGCAGGGCCGGGCCCGGGCACCGAAGCCCCCTCGCCCGAACTCGGCAGCGAAGAAAAGCGTGTGCGCGGAAAAGCGTCCGGATAGTTCTCCTGGATAAAGCGCACCATTTCTTCGCGCACCAGGCACCGCAGGTCGAACTGCTCGCTCGCGTTACGCGCACTTAACAGGCAGCGAATCTCCATCGTATGCTCGCTCAGATTCGTCACCTGCGTCGAGCATACTTTCCGATCCCACAGCGGAGATCCCTCCAGCACCTTCGCAAATTGCTCACGGATCGCCGCCACCGGCACCGAATAATCCGTATAGAGAAACGCCGTGCCCAGCAGATCCGACCGCTCACGCGTCCAGTTCTGGAAAGGATTCTCGATGAAGTAGCTCAGCGGCACGATCAGCCGTCGCAGGTCCCAGATGCACACCACGACATAAGTCGTCGTGATCTCTTCGATCCTGCCCCACTCGCCCTGCACGATCACCACATCGTCGATGCGGATCGGTTCAGCAAAGGCAATCTGCAGCCCGGCAAGCAGGTTGCCTACCGTCGGTTTCAAAGCAGTTGCCAGCACCAGCGTGGCTACTCCGGCCGAAGCGAGCAGGCCGCTGCCATAGTGCCATAGCTGCGGATCCGGAAACGTCCAGAGAAGGCATCCGATATCGATAATGACGATAAAGCCGATCAGAAGGCGCCGCAGGACCTGCATCTGCGTGTGAATGCGGCGCGCGCGTATGTTGTTCTCGGCCTTGATATCGTAGCGGCGCGTCAGGCCGTCCTGCATCACGTAAACGCACCCGACTGCGAACCATCCGCTCAGTACGACCAGAACGATATGCAGCGTCAGCCGCAGCGGATTTGCAATCTGCGCAGGAATCGGCAGCCATGGAAAAGTGCTCAGCACGCAGATGGTCAGAAAGACCCAGCGAGCCGGATGGTTGAGGTGCCTGTAAATGCTCGGCCGCGCGGTGTTCTGCAGGAATGGGCCGTCCTTGCGCCGCCGCTTGATGATCGCAAACGCAATCCCGTGAACGACATTACTGAACAGGATCGCGCCCGACAGCAGGAAAACGGCGAGCATCCATTCGTGGCCATGCTTCATATAAAAGGCAAGATGCATCAGGAAGCAGATGCGATCTCAGAATATCGGGTTTCCCGCCGAAGCGTCCTTCAGGAAGCACCCACGCGAAGCTTCGGAACCATGCGAATGCCATACTTCGGACGCAGGGTGATCTTCGGTTGCACTTCCAGCTTCTGTCCCGGAATCAGCCGCAGCCGCCAGCGCTGCGCCAGCGTCGCCAGCACCAGCGTCGCCTCCATCCACGCGAACGACTCGCCGATGCACTGCCGGCTGCCCGCACCGAAAGGGAAGTAGACAAACTTCGACCGTCCGGCTTTATTCTCTGGCGTAAACCGCTCCGGATCGAACCGCAGCGGATCGGGATAATGTTCCGCGCTGCGTTGAATGATGTACTGGCTGAAGAAGAAATATGTTCCCGCTGGCAACAGATACGGCCCGAGCGCCACATCGCGTGTTGCCTGCCGTCCCATCGCCCACGCCGGCGGATACAGCCGCATCGACTCCGCCAGCACCATCTCCGTGTACTTCAATTCTGAAAGGTCATCGAGCGCAGGCACCCGCCCGCCCAGCACCCGATCCAGTTCCTCATGCAGCTTCCCCTCGGCCTCTGGATTCTGTCCGAGCAGCATCCAGGTCCACGACAGCGCATTGGCCACGGTCTCGTATCCGGCCAGAAAGATCGTCAGCACTTCGTCGCGTATCTGCTCGTCGCTCATTCCGGAGTTGTCCTGCTCCTCATCGCGCGCTCGCAGGAGCATCGAGAGCAGATCGCCGCAATCCACGCCGGTTGCGCGGTGCTCTGCGATCATGCGATACACCACCTCGTCCAATCTCTTCCGCGCCCGCCGAAACCGCATCAGCCCGGGAATCGGCAGATGGAGATAATCCTCGGCGCGCGGCAGCGCGATCAAAAAGTTGTACAGCTTCATGATCGCGTTCACCTCCTGATTGATGCTCAGGATGTCATCCGTCACCTCCTGCGCAAACAGCGTGCGCGCTACCACCTCGAGCGACAGCCGCATCATCTCCGCCGATATGTCGATCTCTACCTCTTCGCGCCACGCCTCGCGCATCGCCGCCGCGCGCTCCACCATAATCGACCCGTACGCCTGAATGCGCTGCCGGTGAAATGCAGGTGCCGCGATGCGCCGCTGCCGTTTATGGCTCTCGCCATCGCTGGTGATCAGTCCTTCACCGAGCAAGATCTTCATCCGCTTTTGCGTGCGCTCTTTAATGAAGCTCTGCGCCTGCACGATGAGAATCTCGCGTATGAATTCCGGCTCGTTTACCAGCACAATATCGCTCGGCCCCACGCGATAGTGCGCCATCTTGCCATATGTCTTGGTCAGGTGCTCAAAGAGCAAAATCGGATTGCCAACCCGAAAGAACCGCCGTGAGAGATACAGCGGCAGGTTCAACTTCAGTCCCGGAGGAAAGCGGTAGCCGCCGCGCTCTTCAACGATCCAGTTGGAGACATCATTCATCAGGGAGAATCAACCGCGCGACCCTTCAAGCGCTCTCTTACCACCCCTACGATGCGTTCGTGAACTTCCTGGATCCCGTTATCGCCATCGATTACCACCACACGCAAAGGCTCCCGGCATGCGATTTCACAATACTTATCGAAGACTCTCCGGTAGAAAAGTTCATCCTCGCGCTCGAACCTGTTTTCGTCGCCCTTTTTATTCGAGCTGCGCGTATTGCGCCTCCGCGCACGTTCGAGCGACCGGTCGAAATCCGGCAGCAGCATCAGGGTCAGATCCGGCTGCAGCCCTCCACACATCGCTCTGTGCAGTTCAAGCACAACCTCGCTACCCAGTTCGCGGCCGCCGCCCTGGTATGCCTCGGTCGAATCGGTGTACCGGTCGCACAGCACGATCCTGCCCTGCGCAAGAGCGGGCTGAATCACTTCCGCAATGCACTGCGCCCGGTCAGAGAACATCAGTCCCAGTTCTGCACGCGGCGCGAGACTCTCCGTGCGCGAATCAAGCAGCAGCTTTCGGATCCTGTCGCCGATCCGTGTCCCGCCCGGTTGCCGCGTAACGACGATCTCCTCGCCGCACTCCGCTTCCAGCCACTCCGCCAGCTTGCGCAACTGTGTCGATTTGCCCGACCCATCCAGCCCTTCAAATGTAAGGAAAAAACCACGCGACATAACCGGACACATGGCCGGAGTGTAGCATCCGGCGATCCGATCGGGAGCAGCGCGTCAGAATCCGCGCATTCGCGTCCAACAAAGTAACTCGCGCTGTTTACACTGTTCAACAGCCCCGGAGGATTCTTTTGAAGGTTCACTTTCTGCCTGCCCTGCTTTTCGCTGCCGTCGCCGCCGCCTCAGCACAGAACACGCCTCCCATTCATGTAACAGTCGACGTGACAGATGCGCCACGCAAGATCCTCCATGCCACTCTCACCATCCCCGTCCAGCCCGGCCCGCTCACGCTCCTTTATCCCGAGTGGATCCCCGGCGAACATGGACCCACCGGACCGATCGTCGATCTTGCCGGCGTATTCATACGCGCGAACGGTAGCGATCTTGCGTGGCGTCGCGACGACGTAAACATGTTCGCCTTCCGTGTGAACGTGCCGGAGGGCGTCTCTTCGCTTGATGTGAAACTCGACTTTCTCGCCACTGCCGCCGCGACCGGGTTTACCGCTGGAGCCTCAACCAGCGCCAACCTCGCCATCATCAGCTGGAACGAACTGGTGCTGTATCCCGCCGGGCATCCTGCGGCTGAAATCTCCATCCAACCCTCCGTCAAACTGCCCGGCGACTGGCAGTACGGCACCGCCTTAACGAAGTCAGGTGAATCCGGAGGAGCCATCCAGTTCGAAGCCGTCTCGCTCGAACAACTGGTCGATTCGCCCGTTCTGGCCGGCAAATACTTCAAGGAGTTCCCCCTCGCACCTGAAGTCACGCCGAAGAACTACCTTGATCTCGCCGCCGACGGCCCTGAAGATCTCCGCATCAAATCCGAAACGCTCGATGCTTACAGCAACCTGGTGCGCGAAGCTAGAGCACTCTACCAATCGCGCCACTACAACAGCTATCACTTTCTCGTCACTCTCAGTGATCAGGTCGCGCACTTCGGACTCGAGCATCACCAATCGAGTGACGACCGTGTTTCGGAGAAGACCTTCATCGACGACAACCTCACTCTCCTCACCGCCGACCTGCTGCCCCACGAGTTCACGCACTCCTGGAACGGCAAATACCGCCGCCCCGCCGGTCTCGCCACCGGCAACTACGAAGACCCGATGAAGGGCGATCTGCTCTGGGTCTACGAAGGCCTTACGCAGTACCTCGGAGATGTCCTCGCCGCGCGCAGCGGTCTTGAGACGCCCGATGAATTCCGTTCCGCTCTCGCCGCCAGTGCCGCCACCCTCGATTACCGCCCCGGCCGCACCTGGCGCGACCTCCAGGACACCGCTGTCGCCGCACAGATTCTCTACGACACCAGCCCGCAGTGGGACAACTGGCGCCGCAGCGTCGACTACTACCAGGAAGGCGAGTTGCTCTGGCTCGAAGCCGACACCATCATTCGCAAGCTAACCAAAGACAAGAAGAGTCTCAACGATTTCTGCGCGCAATTTGAGGGATTAGGCGGTAACACGCCGCCCAAAGTAGTTCCATACAACTTCGACGACGTAGTTGCCGCCCTCAACGCTGTCGTTCCTTACGATTGGTCGACCTTCTTCCACGAGCGACTCACATCGAAAGCTCCTCGCGCGCCCCTCGGAGGCATCGAGAACGGCGGTTACCGCATCGTCTACACGGACCAGCCCAGCGAATTCATTCAGGCCCGCGAAACGGCTACGGGAGACGCCCAAGCCTGGTGGACGCTCGGCATCGACATCACCAGCGACGGCCACATCGACGACGTGCTCGTCGGTTCGGTATCCGACAAGGCCGGCCTCGGTCCCGGCATGCAGATCGTCGCCGTCAACGGACGCCAGTACACCGCCTCATTGCTCAGCGACGCCATCACTGGAGCTAAAGATACGAAGGCCCCAATCGAACTGATCCTCGTCAACACCGGCTACTACAAAGTTGTGAAGATCGACTACCAGGACGGCCTGCGCTTCCCGCATCTCGAACGAATTGAGGGCACGCCCGACCGCCTCGACGACATCGTGAAGCCAATGACGCAGCCGCCCGCATCGAAAGGGAAGAGCTAACCCGCCGAAAACAGCCCGGCAATCTCCAGCTCCAGCCCTCCAAACTCGGGATGCTCGTTCTCCCGCAGCTTGTAAGCCAGATGCACGACGCGGCCCTCGTCAATCCGCATCTGCTGCACGCGCTCGGCCCAGTTCCAGCCCAGCGCAGGAAGATTTCCCCGATGCGCGCCCTGCGCAAGCTGCAGCCGCACATGCTTTTCCTTCATGTAACGCGGAGCTGCAGCCAGCCGCACATTCTGCGCGAGAAATACCGGCTCCTCGTTGCCCATTCCCATAGGTTCCAGCCGCCTCAGCCACGAAAGGACCGCTGGCGTCACACGATCCAGCGGCAACACCGCATCGCATTCCAGCGGAGAGCCTAAATCCTCCTCGCTCAACCGCGCCGCTGCGTACCGGCACAAACGCTCCCTCAACTCCTCCACCCGCGCCGACGGCAGCGAAAATCCCACCGCGTGCGCGTGCCCTCCAAAGCGCGTGAACAGATCCCGGCAGCTTTCAATCGCATCCAGCAGATGAAACGCGGAGATGGAACGTCCCGACCCATGCGCGGTTCCTGCTGATCCGTCCCCGTTCTCGTGGGCAATCACAATCGCCGGCTTGCCCGTCCTGTCCACAATCCGCGACGCCAGAATCCCGATCACGCCCCGGTGCCATCCGTCGCCGTCCATGACAATGCACCGTGCCTCGCGAAACTGCTCCTCCTGCTCCAGTCGCGTGACGATCTCCTTCAGCATCACCGCCTCGGCGTCGCGACGCTCCTGGTTCAACCGGTCCAGCTTGCCCGCAATTTCCTGCGCGCGTTTCGCATCCTTCGTCGTGAAGAGCTCGATGACCTCCGTCGCCACATCCATGCGCCCGGCCGCATTGATCCGCGGCGCAATGCGAAACGCCACATCGACCGGATTCAGCTTCCTCCGCGACGGATCGAGTTGCGCTACCGCCATCAGCGCCCGCAGCCCCGGATGCACCGGCCGTTGTAGCTGCTCCAGGCCAATCGCCACAATCACGCGGTTCTCTCCCAGCAGTGGAACCGCATCCGCCACCGTCGCAATCGCAACCATCTTCAAAAATGACGGCAGAATCTTCGCCCGCGCCCGCTCGCGGTCCCATCCCTCCAGCAGCGCCTGCGCCAGCTTGAACACCACACCAGCTCCGCACAGATGCTTGCACGCATACCCGCACTCCGCCTGGTTGGGATTCAGAATCGCCAGCGCCTTCGGCAGCCCCATCGCCGCCTCCGGAAGGTGATGATCGGTCACGATCAGGTCCAGCCCCAGCGTCTCCGCCGCCTCAGCAGCGGCAAACGCCCGAATCCCCGTATCGACACTGATCACCAGCCTCACGCCATCGCGCGCGAACGCCTCAAGCACCTCGCCCTGCATGCCGTAGCCCTCGCGCAGTCGATGCGGAACATGAAAGCGCGCCTCCCCGCCCAGCATCTCGATGGCAGTCTTCAGCAGCACCACTGCCGTCGTCCCGTCCACGTCGTAGTCGCCGTAGATCAGGATCGTCTCCCCCGAGGCAATCGCGTGCTGAATACGCGTTACCGCCCGCTCCATGCCCAGCATCGAGTAGGGGTCGTGCAGGTGCTCAAATTGTGGATGAAGGAATCGCTCCGCCTCGGCCGCCGTGCGCACTCCGCGCGCCACCAGCAGCTCGGCAATCAGCAGCGGCAGCCCGGCCTCGCGTGCCAGGGCTGCGGCCGCAGCAGGATCGCTCTCAGAAAGTATCCAGCGCCTGCTGAGTAATGCGGGTGCCGGCTCAGGCGTACTCACGACTCTTCGTCGGCATCCTCATCGTTCAGGATGATGTTGCCGTAGTCCTCCAGCGACTCCAGCAGCTGCTGGTAGCGCTCGTACCACGCCGTGGTGTTCTCGTGCAGAAAAACAATCCCCTGGTGCGCAAAACCCAGCTGGATATATCCCACGCGCCCCACATGCATCGCCAGCGACTGCGCCTCCTCGATCGCCGGAGACTCCTCGTCGGGAAAGTTCGACTCCTGTAGCTCTTCGACCAGCAGTTCCAGGTCGTCCTTCTCGAGGATCACTTCGCTCATCGTCAGAAACGGCGCGCCCGCGGCCTTCGCCGTCTCGACAAAATCCTTCCAGCTGTCGATATTCGAATCATCCTCCCACAGCACTGTGGGCACTTCTTCGCCAACATACACGGGGATGCGGCGCAGTCCATGGCCTGAGATAAAGGCCACCATATCGTCTTTAAGGGAGAGCAAACTGTCCTGAAGCATAGGCGGAACTGCCAGTCTACGCCATCCTGGGCTGGTGGAAAACTCGCGCAGGAAAGCGGGCGAAACCTCGCGTAAAATTTAAAAATAGCAACCTGCACAAAAGGAGCCCCGCCAGATTGGCGAAATTCGAACGCCATGTCTTCGTCTGCACGAATGTCCGCGAACCCGGCAGCGCCCGCCCCTCCTGCACCACCGACGGCAAAGGCGAACTCCACTCCGCCCTGAAGGACGCGGTCAGAGGAGCCGGTCTCGCCTGCTCCATCCGCGCCAACAAAGCCGGATGTCTCGACCAGTGCGAACACGGTCCGACCGTTGTCGTCTACCCTGAAGCCGTCTGGTGCGGTGGCGTCACTGTCGAAGACGTGCCGGAAATCGTCAGCGAGCACCTCATCGCCGGCAGGCCCGTCCAACGTCTTATCATCGCCGACGACTGCCTCAACGCCGCTGAATGCCCGCACCGTCCGGCCCTCGTCACGCGTGGCTGACCGGGCTCGCTCCACGCCCGGTTTTGCCCTTTCATTTGTGCTATATTTCGAACGAGATAAATGATTTTTTCACGAGACTATGTTGGATATCTCGCCCGCCACACGGTCAAACACCTGATCGACGCGAAGATGATCCGCACAAATAAGCTGTCCGTTGTCGAAGAGCGCGTAAACGCTGGCCTCCTCGAAGAATTGTCCCTCGAAGACCGCATCAACGAAGAGGTGCGGCTCATCCTCGACGCCTATCAGGACGAAATGCACCGCACCGGCGCCGCCTACGCCGAAATGTTCAAGAAGGTGAAGATGGAGCTGGCCCGCAAGTACAAGGCGGTGCTGTGAGAATCTCCCGCGACAAGCTCAACAAACTCGCTCACGTCGTCTCCGACGTACTCGCCGAGACCGACGAGGCTGAATTTCTCGAAGACCGCAACACCATCCGCCAGGAAGCCCGCAAGGCGCTTGAAAAGCTGCTACTCGAAGAGATGCGCATCGACCAGGCCGCCCGCCTCAAGATCCAGTCCCAGCGCCGCATCATCCCCGAAGGCAGCCAGGAGTGGGACATCCTCTACCGCAAGTACTACAACGAAGAAGTCAAAAAGCTGGGCATCTAAATCGGACTAAAGCCGTGCAACACCTGTTGCATCAGGTATTTCATATAACCAAGGGTTTCTCCGGGATTCGTAACCCCTCCATTCTTTGAGAGAGGAGGATTCACGCTGAGCTGGAGTTGCTTGTATGTTTTCTTATCGACCAGCGACTCATTCGTGCCCTCGAACCGGCCCGAGTTGAAGTAGTGACAGAGGACCGTCCGTTCCTTCGCCTGGGTGTAGTTCCCCGTTCCCAGCGCAAGCGAATTGGGTGAGATTGGTTTGGCCGCGGTTGCCGACCCGGCCATCGCCGCGGGCATCTTTCCGCCCTTGTCCTGGGGATCGCGCAGCAGGAGCGTGTCCAACCTGTATTGTTTGGGAGCGCTTCCCGTCTTTCGCCCGCCATACGTCATTCCTGTAACCATCATGTCCAGAAGCATCTTGTTGATCAGGAAACAGCGGATGTTTCGCGCGGGCTCGGCGAGAAACATGGTCGCAGCGAGCACAGGCAGCACTTGTCCCGTCGTCCAATCTCCCCTTTTGCTCAATTTGTCGGCGTATTCGCGGTCCGCCTGAAGAACCTTCACCAGCTTCTTTGCCTTATCCTGTGACCAGGATTCCATGGACGTCGTCTTGGAGCTGGCCTGTATGTCTTTCAGGCGGTTGGCAAAGTTGCGATAGGATGGTCCGCCGCGCTCGAAAGGGACATCCGGCCTGGTGTCTCCCTTGTTACGGAATATCAACATATCCCACGCCATATAGCCGTATTGAGTAGAATCGCCCCCGCCGTCCACCATGTAGTAGCCTTCAGCCTTCTTGACAAACCTGCCGCAGATCCAGAAATAGCGTGCTTCGCCCGTATATTTGCGGACGGTCTTGCTCAACTCAAGCCAGGTATTCACCCGCCCGTCCAGAATCCACGGTTTATCGTAGCTACCGTCTCCGCGTGCCACAAAGCCTGCTGTATTGATATCGTCCACTGCGTACTGGGCGAGCTGCAGCAGGTCGCGGCCGGAAATCCACCACTGGTATTTCTTTCCTTTCTCCAGCCCGTCGATCGTCAGGCAATCAAGCATGCGCGTTTCTCCTTTCGCAATCTACTGGGCCCGCAAACAGCTTGCCCCTCCGCATAGTTCGTTTTCAAGCCCATTCGAACGACGCCTTCTTGTGTTCAAAACTATCGAGGCGCTGGTGAGCCGTGTCGCGCCGGGCCAGTCGCGCCTGTGCGAAGCGAGAATGCGGCCTGTACCTCAGACCATCATCCAACCGACTTCCCCAACAACCAACCGCGCTTCCGATTCTAACCGTTGCCCGAAGGCTCTCGAGCCCGCTGATTGCTGCCCCCAAAACATCCCCATCTGTTCCTCACCCTCATCCTTCACTTCGTCCAGCACGTCCGGTCCGGTGTTACGAACATTGTTGATCTTCTGATCCACGCGCCATGCTCTCATCTTCTCCGCATCGAACGGTCGCACCAGGTCGATTGGAGGCCGCTGCTCATCCCCCGGCTCCAGCCATCGCTGATAATCCTGCCGACGGACAATTACCGGCATCCGGTCGTGCCCCGTGTTCTCTGCGACCAGCTCATTCGGCTCCGTCGTAATAATCGCGAACGTATCCATCGCGTGCTTCTTGTCCGGAGAGCGCCAGTGCCGCCACACCCCGCCCAGCGCAAACGGAGCATCGTCTTTCATCCCGAAGAGCCACGGCAGCCTGGTCTTCGCATTCACACGCTTCCACTCAACAAACGAATCCACGGGAACGAGGCAACGGTTGCGTAGAAACGCCTCGCGCCAGATCTTGCTGTCGAGCAGCGTCTCACCCTTTGCGTTGATCGTGTCCAGCCGGAACTTCTTCGGATCGCTCACGAAGCGCGGCAGAAACCGCCAGAACATCATCTGCAGAGTACGCGTCCCGAATTCCTCATCCCACAGAACCACCGGCTGCATTGTCTGCGGAGCCACGTTGTAGTCGGGAGCCAGTTCCAGCGCCAGCCCGTCTACATTGCCGAGCGAGAATGCCTCGGCGATGCGCTGCTTATCGGATCGTCGCTGGTAGCGTCCACACATTTTTCGATCCTAATTTATGAACCCAGCGATGAGTCTCCAGCGGCTCACCACCTTCAGCAGCTTCTCATCCACCTGGCGGGTTCCGATTACGAGTGTCGTCCACTGTTGCAGCGTGCGAGAATTGCCGGTGTCGGTTTGCGGTTCATCCATACATCCCGAAAGAAGGCCATGCCTTGATGACAGAGAACGCTGCGACTTGTCCACTTACGCTTGAGGTTGAGCGCGACGGCAATGCTTTTGTGGTGCGATGCCACGGCAGGCTGGTGGCGGGCACAGGCGATGTTCTCTACAGCAGGGTCAAGGAATTGATCCCGGATACCAAGCGAATCGTGCTGGACCTGACGGACCTTGCCCGTGTGGACAGCATGGGTCTGGGAACGCTGGTCCGGCTGTATGTCTCCGCCCGCTCGGCGGGCTGCGCTCTGGAACTGGTCAATCTTGGCCAGCAGGTTAGGCAGCTTCTTGGAACAACCGGTCTGTTGTCGGTCTTCACCGTGGTGGGCGAACGCGGAATCAGGCTATGAAGGCGATCCGCGGATCACTCCGGAATGCCCGCGAGGCGAATCGGATGCGACCGAAATGGCTTGGCCGATCGCGGTCAGCAGTACTACAGTGCAAGCTCAGTTTCTGAGTACATCAACAATCAAAGAGAGAATTACAGGAATTTATTAAGACAAGTTCTTGACACTTATGACAGAAGAGGAAGAGTATTCCACCGAGCAGAAAATACTCTCAAGTCTGACTACTTCGTGAGACCACCTCATCTTAAGTGTTTTCGAGGTGAGATATGTGCACCTTAACTGCATTGGCACCTTAACGGTATAAGCACCGTAACTGTATAAGCACACTTAGGCAGGACTCCTGAATGTTCTCCGCAGACAATTGCGCGGAGCGACAGTGGGAGCCTTACCCCGCGGTTACTACTGAACATGCTGACGTCGTTCTCCTCGTCCATGGCTCTGCGCGGCCTCGCTTGACCCGACCTTTCTGAGCCGGGCGCATAGCTCACGTTCATCTGCACGCGCGTTCCTTGGCGTGCCGGAATTCCGTGACTCAAATACACGGGTAAGGAGGGATGTGTATGGCCGGAAACACATATGTGTTCGGATATGGCTCGCTTATAGAAAAGGCGTCCCGAACGCGCACCAATCCCGACGCTATCGGCGCATGGCCCGCGCGTGTCGCTGGCTATCAGCGCGGCTGGTTTCACCAGTTCGCTAACAATGTAGGCAGTACCTGCACTTATTTAGGGGCGATAGAAAACGCGGGTGCAACCATCAACGGCGTTGTGTATAAGGTCGGGGATATCGAGAAAACGAAAGAGCGCGAGACCGGCTATACGGCCACCCGAGTAGATGGGAAGATCACAATGCTGGATGGGAGCGGGCCGCTCGACCCGACGGACGAGGTCTATCTGTTTGTGAGCAATCCCGAAGACATTTCCAAGACCAAGGAGCCGACGCCTGGCATCCCTATGGTCGAATCTTATGTGGATATCTGCATCAATGGCTGTCTGGAAATCGAAGCACTATATCGCTCGGCTGCGGGGTTTACGCAGGAATTTATTAAGACATCGACCGGCTGGAACAAGTACTGGGTGAACGACAGATTGTATCCTCGCCGGCCGTTCATCTACTGCCCCAATTCGAGTGCTATCGATCAGGCTCTAAAAACAGGCAATGTCTTGAAGCATGTACAACTTCACGACCTGAAGTAATCCATTTCTTACCTTGGCGCGCTTGCTGTGCGTGCCGGGACACTTTGTAGCTTCACATTGTGTGTCAAGTGAGCACTTCAAGGACAGGTTCCGAGAATGGCTCTAACTCGCTATGTCAGGACTGTGAGAAGGACTGGGTACGCTGTTAACCGCTCGGCAGTTCAAGATCGAATCCAGAAAGAGGACTTATGCCGGACAGTATTATGCCGCAAATCAAGACTATTGTTTTCCTGATGATGGAGAACCGTTCTCTGGACAATCTCCTGGGGTGGCTATACGAAAACAGCAACCCGGATCGTGTGTTTCCACCAGACAGTCGCAAAGATTACGACGGACTGCAGACCGGTTCGTATTCGAACCCAAGACAAAACAATCCCGGCCAGCTTGTTCCGGTCACGAAGGTTTCAGATATTCGCTGGAGGGAGATTCGAAGCAAGCAGTGGGGGGTGCCGTATTACGATCCCTGGGAAGCGCTAAGAGCTTACCCGAATGATCCGAGACAACCGTATAGCTGGAGCGGCGTGATGAACCAGTTTTACGGCGACGCCAAGATTATCGACGGGATGCCTGTTACAAAGGAAGGTCATCCGGCCATGCAGGGCTTTTTACAAGATTATTACTGGCCCAAGATGGAGGCGTGGAAGGGTGAAGATATCCTTTGGACGTACGGGCCGGAACAGCTCAACACGATTAACTCCCTGGCTCGCAACTTCGCCGTCAGCGATCGCTGGTTCTGCTCAGTACCGACCGAAACGAATCCAAACCGCGCTTTCTCAATTTGTGGTACCTCTCTTGGACAAGAGGATAACGGGCCATATAGAATCTCGCCCCCTTACCAGCAATACGACACCCTGACACTCTTTAACCAGCTTAGCCATCAAGGCAAAAGCTGGAAGCTGTACCATACGGATGAGTGGTCAGGCGGTTTGTCTTACACGGAATACACCTTCCCGCAAATCCCGCGTGGTCGCCACGATACCCTCAACGCCTTCTATAACGACGCTAGCGCGGGGACGCTGCCGGCCTTCAGCTACATTGAGCCCCACTGGACAGGTCTAACTACGACAGGCACGGATTACCACCCGCCAAGCTTTGTCTGTCCGAGCGAAGACTTCCTGCTGCAGGTTTTCACCGCCTTGCGCAATAGTCCGCAATGGCGAGAAATATTGTTCGTCGTCACCTTCGACGAGCATGGCGGCACTTACGATCATGTGCCGCCGCCGGGAACTGCGATAAACCCTGACGGCAAAGTCAGCGAAAACGGTTTCAAGTTCGACCAGTATGGAGCACGGGTGCCGACACTGCTGATTTCACCCTACATTCAAAAGGGTACGGTTTTCCGGGCCCCGAGCGGATCAGCGCAGCCCTTTGATCACACCTCATTCATCAGGACCCTCTTGCTGTGGGCGGGGGTGAAGACGGAGGACATGAGTCTTGGCCAGCGCGTACCAAACGCCCCGACTTTTGAGGCTGTCCTCTCGAATACCCGAGTAAACGATACGTCAGACGGCGGTACCGCGTGTGCTCCCTCCGATGGAAATCAGGCGGTCGCGCTTCACTCGGCGGGTACAAACCAGGAGCTGCAGGCGCTAATAGGCGACCTGCCCGCCGCACCTACTAAAGCCATCCTCGCAACATGCAAGACAAAGGAGGAGATAGTGGCTGCCGTGGCGGAGTACCACAAGCGCACGGAGACCTCTAAGCCGACGTCACAGCGAAATGCTAAGTAAGGGACAAGAGACGATAGCGCGTGTCTCACGAACCTACTTCTACATCTGGATTTTGTGAACTCTACAGAAAAGGTGATACATCATGATCGATCGAAAGACCCACACTCCGGAATCCGTGGCAGCGGAACTCAAAGCCAATCGCCCAAAGGTGCCGCTACAAGACAAGGCTGAGGTCACGTACAACGTAAATCTTTCGAATTCAGGCGGGTATTACCAGCTCAACTGGAGTGCGGACGTGGTCCAAAAATACGATTGGATCGGCCTGTATCCTAACGATCAGGTTCCGGACACAGCATACATTACGGGCGATAACTGGCAGTGGGCCGCAAATGGCAGCCCCTACAAAACCGCAACGGCAGTTTCAAGCAAACACCAGGCGCGCTACCTTGTATGGGATTATGCAAACAGCGTATACGTCGCGGTCGCCGTCTCCGGCGTTTTGTGACGGCTTGACTTATTCTCGGGCGCCCCCACCCGACCATCTTCTGGTTGGGTGGGATGATCGAAAACGGCTAGACGAGAGTCAC
>CAWAFB010000017.1:0-223247 GCA_963781245.1 uncultured Acidobacteriaceae bacterium | reverse complement strand
CAGGCTCGAACTGCTTCAAGGAACTCTTGAAGTGATGATCCTCCGAAGCCTGAAGCTGGAGTCAAATCACGCCTACGGAATCTCACATTTCTGCAACAGCAGTCGGACTGTGAGTTTCTGGTAGACAATGGCTCGTTGTATCCCGCACTCCAGCGTCTTCTGCAACGGAAATGGATTGCAGGGCAGTGGAAGACTTCACCGAACGGGCGCCGCGCCAGGTATTACAGCCTCACGCCGGCAGGGCGGAAAGAACTCCTCAGGGCAACCTCGAAGTGGCAGCGATTCGCTGTAGCCATGGCGAAGATTCTGGCGCCGGAGGGATGAGCCAATGCGCCGATGGTGGTCAAAAACTAAACGCGCGCTTGGAAAAAGGCGGAATCTCGCCAACGAACTGCAGCAGGAGATGGACGTCCATCTTCAGTTCTTGATTGACGAGAACCTGGAGCAGGGAATGCCGCCTGAAGAAGCGCGTACTGCGGCGCGACGCGAGTTTGGCAATATGACCGTCGTGCAGGAGCGAAGCTATCAATCGTGGCAATTCCCGAGATTCGAATCGCTGCTTCAGGACATTCGTTATGCCATGCGCGGGATCGTGAGAGCACCAGCCTTCTCGCTCATCATCATTCTGACGCTGGCTATCGGGATCGGCGCAAATACCGCTATCTTCAGCGCAGTTTATGCTGTCCTTCTCAAGCCGCTGCCTTTCCCTTCGGGCGAGCGGCTGGTGTGGCTCGGCGAGTCGAGCGCAAAGGCGAGCGGCATCAGCGTGACCTGGATCAACTTCGAGCACTGGCGGACGGAAAATCACTCTTTCGATTCGATGGCCGGCTTTGAGAAAGCCGATCTGACGCTCACAGGCCACGGTCAGGCCGTACTTACACGTGCCGGTGTGGTTACGAACGAATTCTTTCGGCTGACCGGCTCCCGTCCGATAATGGGCCGGCTGTTTACCGCCAGCGATGATGAACCGCAGTCCGCCGTGACAGTGGTGGTGACCAGGGCTTTCTGGGCCAAAACCCTTTCAGCCGATCCGCAGATCATCGGCAAGACGATGACCCTGAATGGAACCGCATACATCGTCGTCGGCGTACTTGCCCGAGATCCTGGCTTCTTCCTGCAGCCGATCGACTACTACCTTCCACTTCGTCCTACCGCCGCGCAGGCTTCAAACCGCGATGCGCACGGAGACATGC
Source organism: uncultured Acidobacteriaceae bacterium (assembly GCA_963781245.1). Classification (GTDB taxonomy): domain Bacteria; phylum Acidobacteriota; class Terriglobia; order Terriglobales; family Acidobacteriaceae; genus Silvibacterium. The sequence goes on along the minus strand of CAWAFB010000017.1, from coordinate 222,054 downwards.
GCGTGCTGGGGATGCTCAGGCCTGGAGTTACGCTATCCCAGGCGCGCTCGGACCTGGATACGATCATGCAGCGGCTCGCGCAGGCAGATCCGGGCCCCGAAAGCGACCACCGCGCGTTTGCCGAGTTCCTGACGGAGCAGCGAACGGGCGACCTAAGGCACGTGTTCGTCCTCTTGATGGCTTCAGTTTGCCTGATCCTGATTTTGGCGTGCGCGAACATTGGCGGCCTGCTGCTGATTCGCATGACCACCCGCGCACGCGAGATGGCGATTCGGACTGCAATTGGGGCGGGGCGCAGCCGGCTTGCACGGCAGCTTCTGACGGAGACCGTAGTGATTACAGTGGCAGGCGGCGCCTTCGGAATCCTTCTGGCAGGCTTTGGACTACGCGCCATAGAGGCGCTCGGACTTCGAGATATTCCGCGGCTTTCAGAGGCCAGCCTGAATCTCCCGGTGTTGCTCTTCGCTGCGGCGCTGACGCTGGCAGTGGCACTGGTGTGCTCCCTGGCGCCGCTGGTCAGTTCAGACAAGGTAAATCTGACGATTCTTCTGAAAGAGAGCAGCACCGGCTCGGGTAGCAGCCGGATTGGGCACACGCTGCGTGGCGGCCTTGTCATCGTGGAGATCGCGGTGGCTGTCATCCTGCTCTTTACTTCGGGAATTCTGCTGCGGAGCTTGTGGGCCGCCGAGAAGTTGAATCCCGGATTCGAGCCCAACCACCTGCTTGCGCTCGAGCTGCAATTGCCGTCTTTACCGTATAAGAGCGAGGAGTCCATTCTCGACTTCTATGGGCGTCTTGAAGCAGCGCTTCGCGCGCAGCCGGGAGTCGAATCTGTCGGCGCAGTGAACTGTCCTCCGGCGGCTGGCGACTGTGGGGACTGGTGGTATTCCGTTGTGGAGAGACCCACGCCCAGCCGGCAGGATATGCCCGTCACGATGGTCAATATGGCTGACGCGGCGTACTTCCAGACCATGCGCATTCCGCTCGTAGCCGGACGCGCTCTGTCCGATGAGGATAGGGCGGGCAGACCGACGGTCGCGGTGATCAATGAAGAGATTGCGCGCGCGTGGTGGAAGGCCCCCCGTTCCGCTCCCGGGCAGCACATTAAACTCGGCGGACCCTATATGGAAGGTCCCGTCATTGAAATCGTCGGCGTTGCGGCCAATGTGCCCCAAATGGGACTGGACAGCCCGCCGTTGCCGGAGATCTATCTCCCGGCCGCTCAGCGGGTCGATCCAGCAATGGTCGTGATGATACGGACCAAGGGTAACCCGGAGAGCATGATTGCAACCGTGCCGCGAACATTGGCTTCCATCGACGGCAATGTTCCGATTCAGTCGTTGAAAACCGCCGATATGTGGCTCGGCGCCACACTTGTACAGCGGCGCTTTACCACTTCTCTGCTGGTCCTCTTCGCCGGAATTGCGGTGATCCTGGCCAGCATCGGTTGCTATGGCGTTTTCAACTACTGGGTTAGCTCCCGAAGGCAGGAGATCGCCATTCGTATGGCAATGGGAGCGGGGACCATCGCCATCTTACGTCGTACCGGAAGGCAAGCCGCGAGGTTAGGCGTGATTGGGTTAGTTGTAGGGCTCACAGGAAGCTGGGGCGCATCGCTATGGCTAAACGGACTCGTCTTCGGAGTCTCTACCCACGATCCAGTCGCTCTCGGCTCTGCTGCATTGGCCGCATTCCTGATCGTATTGCTCTCAGCGGCGATTCCGCTTTGGCGCGCCACGCAAATTGATCCCATCGAGACGCTTCACGAAGCCTGATGAAGAGGAGCGTGAAGCGCTGTTATTTGAAACAAGCATGTTTCGCCAACGATAACGAGGACCCGGTTGTACTGTTCCTCTGAGCCTCTGTCCTCGTTATCGACGAAGTGCTCTTTCCATTTCAGGTCGATTTATGCCAAATCTATAGCGCCGTATCGACAGTGCTCTGGCCGATGTCCGTTCATGCAGTTCTGTTCCCTCCCCGAGCAATGCGAATGTCGCGAATGGGCAGGTCGTCGATCATCCGCCTGCTGTCGATATCGTTGACCTTCAAGTCCAGTGCTTCCTGGCAGCGAAGCCCTGCGCTGTAGTACAGGGCCAGCAGTGCGCGGTGCTTGGTGTTGGTCGTCGCATCGAGCAGAGCGCAGACTTCTTCCCGGCTCCAGACCGTAGGCAGCTTTCGGCGCACCTTGGGCTTGATCACCTCTTGATCGAACCAGGTCTGCTTCAGTGTGCGCGTGTAGAGGAACTTCAGTGCCGATCTGGCCCCTTGAATCGTTCCCCAGGCTAGCTTCCGTTCGTTGAGCAGATACAGCAGAAACGTGCGAACGTGCTCCCGGCCCAGCTGATCGGGTGACCTGTGAAAGTACTTGGCGAACTCAGCGACGGTGTGGGTGTAGTGACCGATCGTGCGTTCGGAGAAGTTGCGCAGCCGCAGATCTTCCTGCATGCGCTGACGTAGGTGAGTCATGGACACCTCCTTGGGTGTCCAAAACTCTATCCAAATGCCACAGAGGCATAACCTCCCGCGCTAGCGGGTTAGTGCAAATCGCCATTGCGCGTTTCCAGGGGTCGAAGTTCTGGAAACGTGGTAAGCCCTGCTAGCGTCATTCGAGGCGGGGGAACGGCAGGATTCTCGAAATCGGCCAGCAGTGGTTACACTATCTCCGTCGCGGTTCACCGGGGTGAGGTCAGATCGCTCCCGGATCCCGCAATCAAATCTCAAGGTCGAATGCCAGTCGCGGCCACGCCGGGAGCCGTCCCATGCACCCACTAGAGAACTTTGCACGCGACCTGCGCCACGCCTTCCGCCAATTGACCCGGTCATGCGGATTTGCGTTGATGACCGTCCTCACACTGGCCCTGGGCATCGGCGCCAACTCCGCCATCTTCAGCATCGTCGAAGCCGTGCTCTTGCGTCCGCTCCCGTACCAGCACCCCGAAAGGCTCGTCGTAGTCTGGCAGACTGACGCCGCCCATCACGACTCAGGCGCATTCTTCAACAGCTATCGCGAATTCGACACGTGGCGGCAACACAGCCGCAGCTTCGAAAAGCTCGCCGCCCTCACCTGGGCAACGGGCCCCAGGACACTTCTCTGGCAGGGCAAGCCTCTCGACCTGCTTACCATCCCCGCAAGCGTTGACTTCTTTTCCATGCTTGGTGTGTCCGCGCAACTTGGCCGCACCTTCGCCCCGCGTGACCTCCAGAGCGGCTGCACTGTCGTCCTCGCCTACAGCTTCTGGACCCGTAAACTGGGCGCTCCCGCTGACATTGTGGGCCGGAGTCTCTTCTTCCGTAATACTTCCTGCGTCGTCACCGGCGTCATGCCGAAAACATTCTCCTTCTATCCCGTAGCCACCGATGCGTGGAGCCTCATCACTCCCACCGGCGAATTCGCTCAGAAGCCCTGGAACAGCATGACCGGCGTGTTTGGCTTGCTCAAGCCAGGCGTGACCCGCGCCGCAGCCGAATCCGAATTGACTGCAATCCAGGCCCGCGTATTGCCTGAGGCGCCCCCCGACCTCAAAATCATGCGCACCCTCACTCCCGACGTTCTCGACCTGCAATCGAACTTCACTTGGCTCGCCGGCCGCAATCTCCGCAAGGGCCTGTGGCTTCTCCTCACTGCGTCGTCCCTCATCCTCTTCACGGCCGCGCTCAACGTGGGCAGCCTCCTGCTCGGACGGTCTACCGCCCGCAGTCGCGAACTCGCCGTGCGCGTCGTCATCGGCGCAACTTCCCGCCGCATCGTCCTCCAAGCGTTGACTGAGTCCCTCGTGCTTGGCTTCCTGGGATCCGTCGCCGGCCTGGCGCTCGCCGGCCTCCTCATTCAATGGTTCCGAGCGGCCAACCCCATCGAATTGCCTCCCGGCGCCGGCCTCTCCATCGACTGGTGCGTACTTCTGTTCTCGGCAGTCTGCGGAATCGTCTCCTCGATCGTCTTCACCCTCTTCCCCGCATGGCGTGGAATGCGTGTCGATCCCAATACCGCTCTGAAATCCAGTGCGCCCAGCGTAACCGCCGCGTCCCTCCGCGTCACTTCCTCGCTTGTCGTAATCCAGGTCGCCTTGTCCATGGTGCTTCTCGCGGGCGCGGTCCTTGTCTCGGAAAGCCTTTGGAAGCTCACCAGTGAAAATCTCGGCTATCGCACCGATCACCTCTTCACAGCGCGGATCGATCTTCCTCAAGACACCTACGCGAGCCCCACCGCGCGCACTCAATTCGCAGACCACCTGCAATCTCAACTGGCCACGATTCCCGGTGTCCTGTCCGTAGCCTTTGGCTCCGACTATGTTCCGCGCGGCATGAATCAGCTATCGGTCGCAGGACAGTTTGAGAATCAGTCGTCCAATGTCGCGACCCAGGACATCGGTGCTTCAGGCTTCGCGACTCTCGGCATTCCCCTGCCGCGCGGAAGAACATTCGACGCCCGCGACCGGAAGGATACGCAACAGGTAGCTATCGTCAATCAAGCTCTTGCACGGCAGTTTTTCCCTGACGCCGATCCGTTGCAGCATGCCATCAAGCTCGGCCCCTCCGGCGATCCTGCCAATCCCTGGCTGACCATCGTTGGAGTTGTCGCCGACGTCAAGACCACCACCGTTTTTCAGGAGATGGGCTACGTCGAACAGCCCGCTCTCTACCGGCCCCTCGCGCAATCCTCACCGCAATCGCTCACACTCATGATCGCAGTCAGCGGCAGCCCCACGGCCCTGGTCGCAGACGTGCAGCAGCGGCTCTCCGCTCTCGATGTCAATCTTGTCTTGAGTAACATCGACGGCCTGCGCGCAGAACAGGCAGCCGCATTATCGCAGCCACGCTTCCGCAGCGTTCTTCTGACGGGGTTTGCTGGACTGGCCTTAACCTTGGCGCTCGTCGGTCTCTATGGCCTGCTGTCGCAGTCCATCGCGCGCCGAACCCATGACATCGGCATTCGCATGGCTCTCGGTGCAGACCGCGCGCGCGTCCTGCGCTCCGTTCTCGGCCAGGCCTGCGCCCTTGCCATCGTTGGCATCTTCATCGGCGCCGCGGCTGCGGCAACTGCAATCCATCTCGTACAGGGGATGTTCTACGGCGTTACGGCTTACGGAGCAATGGAGCTCTCCGTTGCCGCGGCAGCCTTGTTGATCGTCGCGATCTTCGCCGCCGGCCGCCCCGCATTTCGCGCCGCATCCATCGATCCCCTCCTGGCTCTCCGCAACGAATGAACAGGTGGCCCTTGGTGTGTCGGCCCTCTGGCGGATCAGTAAAGGAACTCCCCATGTCGTCGAGAGAGTTCTCGCTTTACGCTAAATCTATAGCGCCGTATCGACAGTGCTCTGCAGGTAGAGGTTGGCGGAGATTCGGATAGTTGGTGTGGAGCAGTGTGGATACGGCGATTTGTGCTAAACCCGGTGGGGATTTGGCAGGGCAATTGCTTTATGGGGATTCATTGCAGTGCAGCAATTCATGGGCTGAGTTTTGACACTGACTCGTTCGAAAGCGTTCTGACTGCGGTGGGCGGTGAAGTGCACTTTCGCAATTGTCCTGCCAAATCGTACTACGCCTCCAGCTACCCGCGAAGCGGGTTTAGTACAAATCTATAGCGCCGTATCGACAGTGCTCCGGGTGCAGAGATGTGCGGTTACCGTGTTGGCGATCGAGAGCAGTGTGGATACGGCGATTTGGACTAAACCGTGCGGGGATTTGGCAGGACAATTGCTTTATGGAGATTCATTGCAGTGCAGCAATTTCGTGCCGACTTCCACATTGATCTGTGCACAGAAGTTCTGATCGTCACGCGGATTCTGATGGCGTGCAACATGCAATTTGTCCTGCCAAATCGTACTACTTTGCAGCTACCCGCGAAGCGGGTTTAGTCCAAATCGCCGAGTCACTCACTGAGCTCGTATTGGGGTAGTCACGTTTCTCGGGCGGATGACCGGCCATCCGGAAGCTACTGCTCCCCTCGGTTGAATTCAGCCTGACTCACTACCCTCCAGATCGTTCCTTGGGTGATTTTGCGACCGAATGTGGGTGTTTTCATCTGAACTTGTGCGCGCCCTTGCATGCGAAACCTTGACCCAGCCTCCAGCCAGGAAATTCGATGTCGCGCTTTTTTTCGACGAACCGACAGGAGTCCCGCCCGTCAGGAAAAAGGGGCCCCATCTCTAGTGCCCACAACGTTGTCGTTTAGCCGGACCTTCCGAGCGTTTCGCCATCGTGATTTTCGCATCATGTGGGTCGGAGCATGTGCCTCGACCATTGGGACGTTTGTTCAGCAGTTCGCACAAAGCTGGCTCGTCTATGACCTCACAAAGAATCCCTTTTATCTGGGATTGGATCTTTTCCTGGGGCAGCTCCCTATCATCCTGTTCTCGCTGGTCGGGGGTGTCTTCGCCGACCGTATGGATCGAAGGAAAATGCTGCTGTCCTCCCAATACATCCAGATGACTTGCGCCTTCATTCTCACGGCGCTGTTCCTTACTCACGCAGTAAAGGTCTGGCACATCCTCTCTCTGTCTTTCGTCGTCGGTCTTGGCCAGTCATTCGGCGGCCCGGCATACTCTGCTCTTCTGCCGACACTTGTCACCGCTGACGATCTGTCCAACGCCATCGCCATGAACTCTATCCAATTCAACCTGGCGCGCATCCTTGGCCCGACCCTGGGAGGCCTCGCTTACGCAACCCTCGGGGCCACTTGGTGCTTCGCTTTGAATGGAGTGTCCTTCCTCGCGGTCATCCTTTCGCTCACGATGATCCAGGTAAAATTTGTGCCGGCAAGATCAAAGGAGGCCATCCTGAAAAGCATGGGCGAAGGGATTACTTTTATCCGCCAACGTGAGGGATTAGCTCCGCTGGTTTTTCTCGCTTTCAGCACGACGCTTCTCGGCTTTTCTCTGACGGGGTTTCTGCCGGTAATGGTTCGTACGGTCTTCCATCGTGGGCCTCAGACGTATCAGCTTCTGCTGGTCTGTTCCGGCGCGGGATCGATCGTTGGTGCCCTGATGGTTGCCGCTCTAGGGCGCTTGAAGGGGCAGGGGCATGTCGCCTTACTGACCTTGCTGGCACTGGGAACTGCTATCACCGCCTTTGCCATGAGCAGATGGCTCCCACTCTCCTGCATCTTGATTTTCATCGGCGGTGCGGCGATCATGGCGTCCGCTTCGCTTATGTTGTCCCTGGTTCAGCTGATCGTCTCCGAGCAGATGCGTGGCAGGGTAATGAGTGTCTACAATCTTGCCTTTCGAGCGGGCATTCCGCTGGGAGGCCTGGCGCTCGGCAAGCTGATTCCCATTGTCGGAATAACGGCTGCCCTGGGCGGCTCGGGGATTCTGTTGATCGCGGTCACCCTTATCTTCCTGGTCGTGATGAGGGGCGTCGCGACCTTCCAACGTGCGGCCGCTGAAGGTTGAATCCCATCGATCATTGGCAATCCGGAACTTCTGCGCCGGGATGACTTCCCAATTGCCGACGATCCGCTCAGAATCTGCAGGCACGGTGACGACATTGGCTGGTGCGCTTACTCCGGACGCGCTTACTCCGGACTGTTCGTAGCAAGTGCAAATGTCCGGTTTTCGTAGCACGTGAAATGTCCGGTTTTGTTTTCTCATCTAGCCGCCGTCGTAGCTGTTGGAAAGTGGGAATCCCGCGCTGTTTGCGGGATTTCCAAGCGAGGTAGAAAAGTCGGCATTTGGACTTTTCCACGGAGCGGCTTTTCAACAGCTTGCTTTGTTGCCGCCTGCGTGATCGGTGTGCCCTGGCTGGTGTAGCGTTCTAGGGGGCGTGGCCCGTGGGTCATGCTGAGAGTGCCGTCCAGATGCTGGTGCACGATGACGTTGCAACCGGCGAGGGTGCCGCGCCAGCTTACCCTGTCGATCTGCAAGGCCAGGTTCTGGAAGCTGACGGTGTTGTCGCGGCTGACCGTACGCTCGAACTGGAGCGAGAAGATCAAGTCGAGGTCGCGGCGCGGGCAGGCGGTGAAGGCGGTGCCGCGCTGCGCCGCAGGCACCTGGAAGCGGCGGTTGAACTCGGCCACGTAGTGCTCGCGCAGAAAGCGGTTGGCTTCCGCAAGGGTGCTGATCCCGTGCAACCGGAGCTCCTGCGGCAGCCGTCCCTGCCAGGTCCCGAAGTTGCGTTCCGAGCGGCCCCGCGCCTGGGGCGAGTAAGCCGGAATCATCTGCACGCCCAGATCGCGCAACGCACGGCCCACCTGGGTCAAACGATGCGGGTCCACCTTGCCGCCAGCCTTCGGTGTCAGCCAGAAATGACTGCCTCGATCCGAGTACAAGGCGCAGAACAGCCCCTTGCGCTCGATGACTTCTCGCAGCGCGGCCATCACTGGAACCGTCGATTCTTCTTCCACCAACTGGGCGTAATAGATTTCGCTGGTGGCGTCGTCCAGAATCACGATCAGGTCATACCAGCGCTCATCCTGAAACCACTGGTGGCGGCTGCCGTCGATGTGCAGCAACATGCCCGGCAGCGGGCGCCGTTCGCGCCGCTTGCGGTGTATACCGCGCTTGCCGGCCTTGGCCACCAGTCCCGCTCCCTGCAAGGCCAACTTTACCCAGGTATAGCTCAGATGGATCCCGTGCTCGGCGCCGAGCTTCTCGTGAAAATGGCGCACGTTCAGGTCAAAGTACTTCTCCCGGTAAAGCCCCAGCACCTGCTCGGCCTGCGCCAGTGGCACACGCTTTTGGCTTGGCCGGCCGCGCCGCCGGTCGATCAACCCGTCGTAGCCGTGTTCTTCATAGCGCTCTCGCCAACGCCGCATCTGTCGCTCGCTGATGCCGATGATCTCCGCCGCCTGCCACCAGGTGATCTTCTTCCCCATCGCTCGCAAGATTACTTCCTGCACCTTCATCGCCCGCTCCACTGCGGCCCTCGGATAGCTCTCCATGCTCCTCTGCATGGACATATCCTCGCCGCCCGCTAAGCGGACATTTCATGTGCTAACTTCACCGGACATATCATGTGCTTCTATGAGAAGGTCATAAAAGTCAAGGCCGACGTGGCGGCCGTCCATAATCCTTTGCGATCTGCATAAACTTCCCGCAGTGACTTGGGGAGCCGTCAAGGGCGCTCCAAATGGGGCGTTCATCTTGACCCTTGACGGATCCCCAAGTCACTGCACAATCGAGCTCGGGACGAAGCGAAACGTAGTTCAGTGCAGCTTCGTCCCTTAGTAGAGTGAATCTGCTTTTGACAAGTCCTATTGGAAACTCTGGCCGACGCCACCCACCGTTGCCGTGCTTCTATCCGCACTCTGAATGGGCGCTACGCGGCCCGGTGCAAGTTGGGGTCCGATTGCAAGCCCAGGTCAATCACGATCGTGACGAACCTGGGCATGTTTGGGTGCTGCCATCTAACGAGCGATCTTATAGACCAGCACATGATACGCAGTCACCCGAACAAGTCGGTGGATCTCGTTGTCTGCCAAACCTTCCAGACAGTCTCTGGTCGTCGCGTTCTTAACTCCTGTCTGTTCTCTGATCCCGCCTTAGAAAGAAATCGCTTCGAATCGTCCTTCGTTTCAGTGTGCCTCGTCTCCAAGCCGGCTACGCCGCCGTCGCCGTTATCATCGTGGACATGCTCTGGCGTAAAGGTTCATACACTTCTCCACTGACCCAGAGCCGGTGCAGCAACACCGCCAGCTTCCTCGCCACCGCAACTGCTGCTCTCTTCTTCGCATTCTTCCCGCCACGTTCGCAGAGTCGCAGCCCATACCGTCGTAAATCCGTGTCCGGCCCGAATGGCCCCATAATGTAGTGCGCGCTCCCCACCAGCAGCTTGCGCACCATCGTGTCCCCGGCTTTGCTGATCCCTAATTGCGGCTGGCTGTCGCCGGAATCTTCTTGCTTCGGGACTAACCCCAGATAGGGCCCCACATCTCGACTCTTCACGAAGCGGTCCGGACGTTCCAAGGTCAATACGTAGGCCAACGCTGTAATCGGCCCCACTCCCTTCACCTGTCGCAGTAATGCCGTATGCCCATACTTCTCGCTGCCCAGCTTTTCAATCTTCTCGTCATACTCTTGAATGGAATTACTCAGTGCCGCCGTCAAACGCACTAACGGCATAAGTGCTTCCCGGATTTCGAGAGGAACTGCCTCCTCTGCCTTTTGTGCGAAACTCGGACTCGAGCACTTGGGCAGCCGTGCGCCCATACTCTTCACCAGTCCCCGCATGGCGTTGATAAGTTCCGTTCGCGCCGACACAAGTGCATCCCGGGCCCGTAACATCACCAGGTCCTGCCGCACTTCCTTACTCCGGTGCCGCATCGGGTGCAATGACTGCGGATCCACACGCCCCAATCGTGCCAACTTGTTCGCATCGATCCGATCATTCTTCCGTTTGCGACGCTTCGATCCGTCCATCAACCGTGGGTTTGCTACCAGGACTTCGTGCCCGCAACTGCAGATGACTTCCTGCACCCAGGCAGAGTGGGTCCCCACCTCGAGAACCACGCGCGCTGCATTCAGTGCCTGAAAAAATTCAGCAACGTCCTGCGGCGTCGTCCGCAACTGTCCTTCCGCCAGCGTTTCCCCCTCCAGGTCCAAAATGCAGTAGTGGCTCCATTGGTCTCCCAGATCCACGCCCACGGTCAGACGGTCCAGAGTGGGGCGGAGTCCTCCTCGCGAATGCTCTCGTCCGGCGATTGTCTGTACCGCATTCGGCCCCAGCCTTTCTTTCAGTTTTTCCACCAACTCAGCCAGCACTTCCTTCGTCTCCCGCTGCACCAGGCCCTTTGCCTTTGCCCGCCTTCCTGCTGGTTCACTCTTCTTTGCAGAATTGTTATGCTCCTTCAAGGTCGATCTCCTTATCCGCTGTGATTGCACCTTAGAGTGCGTCGATCACCGGTAGCTTAACGCCATCCGTGATCGGGGATGATCGACCTTCTCATCCCATCTAACGACACGCGCTTACTCCGGACTTTCGCAAATCATCGGGCCGTGATAACGTAGGCTATTTTTCGCACATTTATTTGAGTTGGCGCGGTGGGTGTTTGGTACAAGCAGGAGGAGCGAGGCCTCTGAGGACGAGTGATGGAGCCAACCGAAGCAGGAAGTGAGATGAAAGCGCTTGGGTCAGTGGTGCAGATCGACGAAGGCAAGATCCAGGCACATTTAGACGGGGTGGTGCGCAGCACCGTGGAAGAGACGCTGAACGCGCTGCTGGAGCTACTGCACCCCCACTTATGTCACTCGCGAAGGTAATAGTGGACAAAACAGGTGGTCTTGAAAACTAACTCGCTCCTGCCTCTGTTAAATGGATTCAATGAGTTAGTTCGGAACGCCAGCCTGAAATTCGGGAGAATTTGTGCAGTTCGGAAATAACTGTGCAACCAATTGTGCGCAACTAACCGTGCAACTGGTACCGTCTGCCGAATCGATTGAGCCTCCGCCTTCGGTTATGGGTGAGGGTTAAACGCACCTCAAACATTCAGCCGTGCTCGATGCTTAGGCTCTGGCTCTAATGCCTCCTCGGTCGATTCCGCCAAAGCGTTGATGAGGTGCACTGCAGCGATGCCGAGTGGATCTGATAAGGAATAGCTGGCTTGTGGCATTCTGCCGCTCCGATCAACGGCGACGATTAGGCTGGCCCTCTCCAACTCGCACAAATATTGTGTCAGCTTTTTCCTAGACCCAGGAGGAAGCGTGCTGCGTAGCTGGCTTAACTGAGTTGGGCCATGCTGGAGCTGGGTAAGAATCCTGAATGCCCATTTGCCCTGAATGCGCGTGACACAACGATTCTCGTCTCCTTGAGCGTGCACTGCGGCACTACGATTAAGCCTGTGATCCTGAAGGGTTCTAGACTTACCCAGACGGGCTTTGCTGTTTGGTTCGAGCTTTGTTCTCACATTCTCCGGAGCAGGTTGTCCTAGCGTGATTTTTCCGGGCATTACACCGTTGCTCTTCAAAGCGGCTGAGCGCATTGGGCACCTCGGGGTTCGGTGATGAACCAGCTCTAAATTCTTTTCAGCGACCGCGGCGAGGGCGGTTTTTGAAAATGAGTGATGAATGTGTAATGCAAGTTCGAAATTCGGTCAAATGAACACCGGGGGGGTGGGCTGAGAACGGCAGAAAATAAAAGACTTGCTTAATGCCCAATGGTGTTGCACTGCGGTAAGATCGAGCGCCCGATCTCGTTCCTCAGAGGCGCCACAGCGTAGCCGTCCCGCCTTTTGTGCTCGCCTACTGAGGGGGTATCGTTTGTCAGGAAGGGCATTCGATGCGAGCCGCAGAACTCATCTATCCCCTGACATTCCGCCTTACTGACATGCCGATTGAAGATCCCGGACCCGGCGAGGTGCAGGTTCGGATCGGGGCGGTAGGCGTCTGCGGATCCGATCTGCATGCCTACTCCGAGGGCGCTGTCGGCAACACTCCCAATGTCTACCCCATGGTGCTCGGGCACGAGCCTGCAGGACGGATCGTGAAGACCGGCGTCGGTGTTACTGGACTCGCTGTGGGCGACCGCGGGGCACTTGAGCCCGCTCTTTACTGCTATCACTGTGAATTCTGTTTGAGCGGTCACCACAACGTGTGCGCGAACATTCGCTTTCTGAGCAACCCTCACTACCCCGGTTTTTTCCGTGAACTGGTCAACTTACCGGTCGTCAACTTTCGTCCCATCCCTGCGGGGATGTCGTTCGACGAAGCCGCACTGGCCGAGCCTCTAGCGATTGCCCTGCACTCCATCCACGTGGCTTCGATCCACGCGGGCGAAACGGTAGCGGTCATTGGTGCCGGACCAATCGGGCTTTTGACGATCGCCGCACTGCGCGCCGCTAAGGCGACACGAATCTGGGCAGTGGAACCACTGGCGCATCGCCGCGAGTTGGCCCGTGGAATTGGCGCTGACGTCGTGATCGAGCCCGGAGAGGCTGTCGAGGAAATCCTCAGCGGGACGGGGCAGCGCGGTGTGGACTGCGCAATTGACTGTGCGGCCGGAGAACACACCACCGGTCAGGCGATTCGAGTAACCCGGAATGCCGGTCGCGTCGCGCTCACAGGTATTCATTCATCCCCCTTCGTACCCATGGATGGTTCAGCAATGAGGCGCAAGGAACTCACCATCTTCAACGTGCGCCGATCGAACCACGAGACGCAGCAGGCTCTGGAACTGCTCCAGGCGCACGCCGAGTGGTTTGCACCGCTGCTTACGCATACCAGGGAAATCGAACAGATCGGTGATGCCTTCGCAATCGCCAGCCAGTATCGCGACGGTGTCGGGAAGATGATCGTCAGGCCATAGCGTCTCGAGCGTCGGTGTGCTCATCATTTTTCCGGATCTGCGGCTCGATGGACGGAGTTGTCGAACGCCAGTGGGTCGTCGCATCGAGGCGGAAGCAGCGCCGCAGGGCGACGGGGCTGAGGCGGCTGTGCGGGGAGCAGGCCGAATCCATCGCTGGCGGAGTTCGCGATAGCGCGGATGTGCAGGAATGGCGGTGATGGTCGCGGACATCACTCGCCTGCCTTGTCGGTGACGCGGGTGTAGGTGTTTTGATCCAGTTTGTCTCTCGGGTTGTGCCGCCGTCAGCGGAGAAGGCCTGCTCAGAGTGGACTTCGCTGGGCGAGAGCGTAATCGCGTACCCAGAAGTCCTGACTTTTGATAGCAACCCTGTCAGACCAAGACGCTCAAGACAACCAATGTCATGTCATCGTGCTGGGATGTGCCCGCGGAAAAAGCGTCTGCGGCAGCAAAAATCTGGGCCATCGCCTCATGGGTGGACAGTCCACGACAATTCTTAACGCATTGGATCAATCGGTTCTCGCCCCATTCCTCCTCGTGGGTATTCAGAGACTCAGAAATGCCATCGGTGAAAAGTACGATCTGATCTCCCGTCCGAAGCGGGAAGCCTTCTTGCTGATAGCTCTGCCGCAACAGGCCGATTACCGGACCACCGGTCTCCAACCGCATAACCTCGCACCCGTTGGCAGAATACCGGAGAACGATCGGCGGGTTGTGACCAGCATTGACGTAAGAGAGTTGCAGAGTTCGAGGATCGTACTCGGCGTAAAACAGTGTCGCATAGCGGTTCGATGAGGAAGCCTCGCATACGAGCCGGTTGACTTGCCTTATCAAGTCGACCAGGTCATGTTTTACTGCTGCCTGGGCCCGCAGAGAAGCCTCGAGACTTGCCATCAAAAGCGCGGCGCCAATACCTTTGCCGGAGACGTCGCCAATGGCAATTCCGAGTCTACCTTCGGGCAGTTCGAGAAAGTCGTAGTAGTCGCCGCCTATTTCTCGCGCCGGCCGGCACTCCCCACAATAGTCCAGACCTGCCACGGGCGGAAGATGTTGAGGAAAGAGATGCGCCTGCACCTCCTGTGCAATTTCCAACTCTCGATTCAGCCGTTCGCGCTGTGCCATCTCCCGTCCGATGGCGGTCGTCAAGCGTGCAACCTCCAGCGCCAAGGCCGTCTGCGCGTTTGACCGCACATCAAGGGCATCGAGAGCGCGCGAGATAGCGCGTCCCGTGAACTCGTCTGTCTCACTTTCCTGCCATGCAATGAGATGCGGGATGAGGCGCTCCCTGTCGCGATGGTTCCTCGGTGCATTTGCGACAAGTTGCCGCAAGCGACCGTCTGCAGAAGAGGAGATGGATCCAAGAAACTGATCGAGAGCTGGACCACCTGAATCCAGGAGTTGGTGAAAGAGTCTGCGGGCCTCACGTGGGTCCTCCACTACGAGGTGCCGAAGCGTCTCATAGAGAGTCTCAGGCGGTTTCATAGCGCTTCGAGCGAAGTTCGAACGCTCTCCTTCCGCCTTCGAGTAGCTCAATGATCTGTTCGCGGCATTCATCCACCGTCCCGGACCTCTCGATTACTCCGATCCGGCCATCTGAATTCATAACCAGTACAAGATCTGCTTCTGCTAATACTGGGATGTTCGCATTGTGGGTGATGAAGATCATCTGTCGGCGCTTCTTCAGCCGTTGGACCGCGTTAACCACGGTTTCAAAAATAAAGTGGTTGTCGAGGTTGTCCTCTGGCTGATCAATGATCAGAGGGCTATCTCTTCTTGCTAAGAGAATCGGTAGCAGCGCAGTGCATTTTTGACCGCGCGAAAGATCGGACGCGTCCTTGAAATTCGCTTTTCCCGCAGATGAAACATTTAACTCGATCCCAACTCGGTCTTCGATCGCGATTACCTCAAGAGTAAGCGGATCGACGCTCTCTCTGAATGCATCGAGGATCTTGCGAGAACGCTCGCGACCGAAGGCCGTAAGCTCCTCCAGCGACTCCACGTCGTCAGTTTGGATGAGCTGGGCGAGTTGTTCCGGCCTCAGCTGCATGAGTGTCGCGATGATCTCCTCGTGATTCCGAACCCGCGCACCGCGCAACCCATCTACCAGCATCTGCTGGTATGCCAGATGGTCGGCATTCCGCATGATTCGGATGCGGACACGTTTGCCAGCCTCTCGCTGGAGTTCGGAAGCAATCTCCTCGCGTATGCTCGATATTTGATCTCGCATGAGGATGTGCTTCGCTTTAAGCGACTTGCGTTGGTCCAGGAGAGTCTTCAACTCTATACTCAGTTCCGAACGCCGTTCCTCCACGGAGTGGAGTTTGGAGAGCTGCTGTTCGAGTGTTGCTCGTGTTCGAGCTTGCTCACTTGCCGCCTGGTTGAGGGTGGTCAATCGCGCCAGCTCGCTGGCATGATCCGAGTGGGCCTTGGTGATGCCATCTCTTGCCTTCGCTATTGTTTTTTGTGCCTCATGAATCTGAGTGCTGATCTTCGAGAAATGCTCTTCGATGCTATCCAAGGTCGCTGCAAGTAGGTCGTCGTATTGGCCAAGGGTATCTGCATTGGCAGAATGCTCCTCCGCAAGACGCGATTTGAACACAACCTGCGTCTTCTTTTTCATCTGCTCAAGGCCTTGATCCAGCGATCCAAGCTCTCTTTCGAAAGCGTCCAGTTTGTTAGTTTCACGTTGATTGAGCTGCTGCTGACGCGAAACTCGGACAAACTCTGTCGTCGACTCATGGTCGGATGGCGGGAGAGTATTTAAGCGGGCACGGACATCTCCGAGTTCCTCAGCTTGTTCGGTGAGATCCTGAATCGAACGTTGCGTTGTCCGAATAAGATCCGCGTTCGCATCCAAGGCACGTGCACTCTCGGCCAATGACAGGTGAATCGTACGCATCTGCTCGCTGCGAAGCTCATCTAAAAGGGTTCTACGCTTCTGACCAAGAACCTCGTCGGCAATAGCCTCAATCTCAGGACTACTATAGGCATCCAGTGGCAGAAACGTGCCTCGATCGATATCGACTGAGTCAATCGTCCTTCCGCCCGGTCCGAGTAGAACCGGCTGTTGTTTAAGCCCCCTTTTAATCGTGTACCGGCCCACATCTTCAGCTAAGGCTGTGATCGTTACAAGAGCTCCCCCGGCGAGATTCGCCTGGACCAATTCGACGCAATGCTTTGGAGCAGCCGACAGGCCACAGACTGCGAACCTTAGTGCTTCAGCTAGCGTTGATTTTCCACTGCCGCGTGGCCCAATGATGCACGTGAGGCCCTGAGGAAGCTGAACCGACAAACCAGGGAGAAATCCACCGGTAATCTCGATTTTTTCAACGAACCACATAACAATTTGTGGCTAACCTCTCTTCCGATTCGAATTCGAAGAGAACGAACACCAGCATACAGGAGCTTACGCTCCGGATCGCATCCACTAAAACGAGACAGGTTCGTCTGCGTTCAGTCGTTGGCAGGGTCGCAAAGGTGGCGATTTTGTCCCATGGTGGAATTTGACGGCTCGCCCCTTGACCCAGATTCATTCAGAAGCGCGGCACTTTGAACACACAGCGGCTCGATCGATTAGACAAGCTTACCCGTCTTGTCACTTTGTCTTCGCCGTGAAAGGGTTTTATCGCGGGTAACTCATTGACAATACAGGCCACGGATGGCTCCCTGAAGGCCCTTTTGGGTACCGTTGGCGCCGGTCTATTAGACGCCAATTGGACGCCAGTTTTCGTTTGAGTCGCGAGCTCCCGAATTGGAAATTCACCTGACGAGTAAAACAGTCGCCGAGACCCCTTATGCGGCGGTCGCCACGACGGGCTGCGGCTGCAGCCCGTGCAGGTAGTCCACGGCCTTCTGCGCGTAGGATGCGGCCTGGACGACGCAGCGCTTGTCGTCTTTTAGGACTTCGAGCCAGTTGGCGATATAGCCGGCATGGTCATCACGCACTTCCGGCGTCAGCTCCAGATCGGCGCACAGAAATGCGCTGCCCAGCTCGGCAACCAGTTCCTCGCGGGCGTAGACTTCATCGCCCCAGGTCTTGCGCCCGAAATCGCGGGCCAGGCGCGTCGGATGCCTGGTCGAATGGATGAATTCATGTCCGAGCGTGGCGTAGTAGCTTTCGGCGTCGCGGAAGGCCTCGATGATCGGCATCTGCACGTAGTCCAGCTCCTGCCCGTAATAGGCGCGGTTGCCGCGTGCTTCAAAGTGACGGGGATATGCTTGAAGAATTCCTCCGCGCGCTCGATGCGCTCGACCGGCGTGAGCTGCCTTTCGGTCTTGGCGTCGTAGATTTCCGGAAGACCGTCGATCTGCTCGACGTTGAACACTGTGTAGCCCTTGAGGAACGGGATCTCGTGCGCGATATCCTCACCGGTGTCGTCGTCGCGCTCGGTGCGCGTGATGGAATTGGCGTAAACCACGAGCGAGCCCTTCTCGCCCTTGCGGACATGCGCGTTCAGTTCGAGGGCCTGCTTAAATGTCATCCAGATCGGCGCCGCAAAACCCTGCTCCATCGCGCTGGCCCAGAGCATCAGGATGTTGATGCCGGAATAGGGCTGGCTATTATGGCGAAGCGGGCGCGTGATCTTCCCCGCCGCATGTTCGGCGTTCCAGGGTTTCATCCACGGCCTGACGCCCTGCTCCAGTGAGGTGATGATCTTGGTGGTGATGCGGGTGTAAACGTCCTGCTTTTCTTCTGTGTTCGACATGGTCTTGTCCTTTCCACGATTTCTGGTAACGCGGGCATGAACAAGCGCGGCACAGAGCGGAACCTGTCACCGGAGGGAAACGGCCAACACGGGAGCAAAGCGAAGGGAGCGGGCAGCGCCGTTGACAGGGGCCGCGGCCGCGCCATGATCCGCATACTCTTACGAGAAGCGGAAAGGAACAACACAGAACACCGCGGCAGGACGTTCCCGCATCATTAAGAAGCGCCGGGCTTGATGGATCTTCACAGCTATTGTTGGGTCGACGTTGCATTGGCGATTTGCACTAACTGAAGAGAGTCCCTCGCACCTGACTCGAGATCTACTTCTGGCCTTGTGATCGTCTGGCCTTGTGATCGTCTTGCGAACGAAGACCCGCACGAATAAAATGCTCCGCCTATGCTGTCGCGCCGCGGATTTCTAACCGGAATAGCCGCCAGTGGATTGGCTCGATCGCTGAGGCTTAGTATTTCTGCCGAAACCTCGCATTCGATTACGCCGGTTCGGTTTGATGTTCCTGAAAGAGCTTGCGATTGCCACGTCCACGTCTTCGGTGATGCGAGTCGATTCCCATTCGCAGCATTGCGCACTTACACACCGGAAGCCGCATCCGCAGCGGAATTGTTAACGATGCACCGGGCTCTGCACATCAGTCGCGTAGTGATCGTGCAACCCAGCGTCTATGGCACGGACAATTCCTGCACCCTTGACGCCATGAAGCAATACGGCTCAGGGGCGCGGGGAATTGCGGTTCTGCCCAGTGCGATTTCGTCAACCACTCTCGACAACATGGAGCGCGCAGGCATTCGCGGTGTCAGGATCAATTTGGGAACCACGGGAGATACGAACCTCGCCGATGCACGACATCGCCTCGAGTTTGGGATTGAGCAAATTCAAGGTCGCAAGTGGCATGTACAGGTTTACGCCGCGTTGCCGGTGGTTGCAGGACTGAGCGACCTCATTTTGGCGTCGCCGATCCCGGTGGTTTTTGACCACTTTGGCGGAGCCCAAGGCGCTGCCGGCCTTCAGCAGCCGGGTTTTGACAAACTCTTACAGCTCGTCAGAAGCGGGAAGGGATACGTCAAAATTTCCGGAGCATATCGCGCTTCAGGCAACGCGCCCGATTATCCCGACGTGGCCCCGTTAGCGCGCGCGCTGATCGCAGCAAATCCTCAACGGATTCTGTGGGGTTCGGACTGGCCACATCCCGACACCGGCTCTGGTCGCAAGCCGAGCGATATTTCTCCGCTGCTTCGCATTGACGACGGTCATCTCCTTAGCCTACTAGCGACGTGGGCTCCGGACGCGACCTTGCGCAAGACCATCCTGGTCGATAATCCCGCAACTCTCTATGCTTTTTGAAGCATATTCCGCTTGCCGCTTGGTCTTTCCAGTGACTCCGGTGAGGTGATCGTCGTCCGCTACGCGAATGAAACAAAGTGCCACTCCTAACTGCCACAGACGATGCTCGTATACGCCAGTCCAGCCATTAACGCATCAAAACCTGCTTCGGAAACAAGGGCTCGAACCCGCGACCTCTGCCGTGACAGAAGTGCATTTAGAAGTAACTCATTGAAAAGATGAGCACCGATGGCCAACAAAAGCTCCGAAAAGCACTAGGTGTTAGTCCCGGCATTTGATGGTGCATTCTTATCCAGGGAGTGGAAGGAGGCACTATGGGCCAGGTTCTACACCGAGGCGCCACCACGACTGAGGCAGTCCGTCGAGCGATACAGCATAGTCAAGAGAGCCTGAGAACATTGGCGCGTCGTCATGGGATCAACCCCAAGACCGTTGCGAAGTGGAGGAAGCGCTGCTCGGTGGCCGATCTTCGTACCGGGCCGAAGCATCCCCGCTCCACGGTTCTGACGATGCAGCGATCGTGTTCAGGGTTGGAGAGGCGCGCGATACACAGTCTTGCCAGCCACCATCGTCCACAGGATTTTCGCGTCTCGCATCTCGTCGGGTGAATCGGTGAGCACGTCTCGATCGATCAGGATGAGATCGGCGCGCTTGCCGGGAGAGATCGTCCCCAGCGAATCGAGCATATTCATCGCCATCGCGGAATTGCGGGTATAGGCATAGAGCATGGCGAGTCTCGGCATATCCTGGGAGGCATCGAGGATGCCCTCTGAGCCTTGGCGCGTCTCGGCTTGACGTATAGCCCAAAACACATTGGCGCTCGAAACCGGCCAGTCGCTGGCGCCGGAGATGATACCTCCGTTGTCCAGGACCGATCGCGCTGGATATTGCCATTTGTAAATCTCCGAGGCCAGATAGGGTTTTACCAGTTCGATCGTGTCTGGACTTGCCTCCGCCCACAACAGTTGCAGGGCGCTGATCACTCTGAGTTCGCGGAAGCGTGGAAAATCCGGAGGATCGATGAACTGTTCGTGGGTAATCGTGTCTGGCAAGCCGGAATAACCGTTCGCCTTGCGCGCAGCGGCAATACCGTCGAGAGCCGCTTTCACCGCGCCGTCACCCAGGGCGTGAACATGAATAATCAAACCCGCCTTGTCGGCGGCGATGCATAACTCGGCGAATTTCTGTGGATCGAAAAGGAGTTCGCCATTGTGCCCGGTGTTCTTGTAAGGACGCGTTAAATTCGCAGTCTGCGACGGGAACTCAACCACACCATCTGCAAATATCTTTATGCCGGTTATGTAGAGGTTGGGAACGTCCTTATAACTCTCACGGATCTTCTGCACTTCGGCGAGTTCCGCCTGTGGGTCTTTCGAAAGCACTCGTGGAAATGCCGCGATCGGGGAGATCAGTTCCCCGTGGTCAGCCAGCAGCTTATAAGTCCGCAACACGTCGGGATCGGCCAGCGGATCGAGCCACGCCGTAATCCCCAGGCTGTAGTTATATTGGAGAGCCGCACGGCCGGCCGCCAGAAGCCTATCGTCGCCCGGCTTGGGAAGAAGGGCGGTTACCTTTTCAACTCCGAAGTCCACCAGGAAACCGTTAGGTTGAAAGTCCTTGTCCACCCCGTAATACCTGCGCGCGTCGGCCGACAGGCCCTTCAGGAACGCGGGAGTAATTCCCGCGCGCTTGAGTAACGCGACGTTCGCCCAGCCGGTATGCCCGTCCATGCCCCGAAGAAAGACTGCCTGAGCCTGGTAGGTGCCTGTACTCAATCTCGCATTGAGATCGTCGGTATGCGACCAGAACTCGAGCGGCAGCCCATCGACCTCAAGTATGTCGCCCATCATCCCTCTACCGGACCTCTTGGCCTCGGCAACGAAAGGTGGCAGCTGATCGATCGATTGGACCTTATCGCTAACATCGGCAGAGATCAGACCCAGACCTCCGTCCACCGAATGGCTGTGCGAATCGATGAATCCGGGAAAGAGCGTCTTGCCCTCCAAGTCAACCCGCTCTGCGCTTGCTGAGACCGATTTCAGAACTTCTGGAAGATTCCCGACCGCGGTGATTTTGTCGCCGCGGACCGCCACCGCGCTGGCAAATGGAGCTGCGGGATCGGCGGTGAAGACTTTTGCATTGAAAAAGACGCGCTCGCCGGTAGTCTCCTGGGCAAGAACAGGTCGTACCGAATGGCAGAGGGACAAGGCGACCAGAACGAAGGAGCACGGTACAACGGTTCGTAGAGACATTATCGAAATGTCACGTGTCGGCGCGAAACTGGTTCAAATAAAAATACTTGTTGGCTAATATACAGCTTCCTCACGCTTTGCAAAGAAATATTCACACCCACCCAAATCTGTGAAATGAGCGTGGCCCGTGCGGTCGGCCCACGTCTTCATGTCGGTGAGTTTCGGCGGCACAATCTTTTGGTAGCGACGGGCACTCGTAGGCACGAGGTTGGGCAGGTTGTCCGACCGCGGGAAGATTGAACGCACTGAGTTGCTCAGGGATCACCGCAGCTAAGGTCATAACTGGTTTCCGTCGTTCGATCGGCCAGGCGCTGCACGCGAACATCTGCCTGCCGGGGCAGGCAGTTTTCGGGTTGCGACTTGCGGACGTCCTTCCCCCGCGACCTCTGCCGTGACAGCAAAAAGGAAACCCGTAACCCACAGAAAACAGGGGGCAACGGACGACACCTTTAGCGCCCTGAGAAGCTAGTGGGAACTCTTATTGCACCCTTGACGAACCCACGACCTCTGCCTACATGACCTCTGCTTTTCTACCCACTCCGGTTCCATAGGCATGTTTTGTTCTTCATAGTCTGCCGATGCGCTGCGTGCGGCAGGGTCGCTCCAGCCTGGACTCTTGATGAAATTTGCTGTTTCAACCCTCTCGCTTAGCGGGTTCAGAGGGTCTGGTCGAACAAAACTGTAGGGATGCGCATAGAACCTGGTCACCATCGCACTCTGCGGAGATACCACCGCGTCTCCAAAACCGTTGCCAGTAACCAGATTTGTAGCAGCGGCAGGCAAGCATGCTAGGAGCGTGGCACAAATGTGAAAGGCAACACCGCGGATGAAGCTAATGACCACTTAGTTTCAATCGCGACAGCTGAATCCGCAACTGGCACCAGCATTCGGCCACCCTTGTGACACGCAACCAAGCCCGGAGCCCGTCCGGGCCTGCGCGAGGGGATCACGTTACTGCGGATGCGTGTTGATAAGCATATGAGGTTTCTCGACCTTGTAGCCCGTTGGTATCTGGAACAATGCCTCGTCCGGCTCATTCCGTTGGATATTTGTAAGTGAATACATTGTCTCGCCAAAGCGCGGATCATCCTGGGTGCTCTGGATAACTAACTTGAGTTCGGGGGAATACCAAGTCTCGCGTGTGACCACAATGTCCTTGTCATTCCCGATAGCGCCGGCCGGTATCGTGCTGACGCTGCGCGTCCCCGTAACCTGAATGCCTTCGATGGCCTTTGTGCCCAATGATTCGGTTTTGGCGCTCTCTTCTCCCTAGTCCAGTACCGGTGAACCTGCGCGACTCGGCACAGAAAACATCATGTTAATCCGGAACGTGAATACATTTCTCGCGAGGCTGCCCTAACTGGATAGCGTCTTCCGTGAATAACGCTTCGTCAATCTGAGGTATATTCCCAGTCATCTCGGTCTCGATTCGATCGTTATCGGCTTCTATCGCGGAAAGGACCTAATCTACTCGGCTCGTGTGCGTGCCGGCTTCGTTTCCAGGACTAGAAGCGGCCCACTCACGGAGGGAACCGCTTGCCCCAGATCTCGCCGATCTTGAGGCGATGATCGCGACAGGATGGAAGACGACGTATAAGGCTCATCAGCCTTCTGCTTCGTGCCGAAAGCGTGTCCGCGAGTAGCGAGATAGAAGAGCAACTCGCCGCGACTCGATACGCCAAGTTTTTCGAAAGCCCGGAAGAGGTAGTTCTTCACGGTGTGTTGGCTCAGGCCCAGTTCGGTGGCGATCGCTCGATTGGACTTTCCTTTGGCCGCGCACTGGACAACCTCCAACTCGCGCCTGGTGAGCGGCGTTGAAATGTTCGCGGTCAATCCGCCTGGGGCCGGGATATTCTTGAGGGTTTCCAGCAAGGAGTTCGTCTCTTCTCTTCCGGCCCATATGTAGCCTTTTCGTACATGTTCAACGCAATCGAGGAATTCCGACGTGGGCAGCTGGCGCGACAAGACGCCGCGAGCACCAGAACGAAATGCATTGATCACCGACCCATGGTCTGTCTGATTCAACAGGAGGACGACGATGATCTCCGGATGGGCGCGGTACGCCGCATCGGCGAGTTCAAAGCCCGTTCCAGGACCTGTGTTGAGATCGGATCCGATGACGACAAGATCAATCTCGCGTGTGGCGAGTGTGCTGAGAAGATCGGGAGCGTGGATCGCTGCTGCGTCGCAGTTGCGATTGCGTACAAGCGCCTCCGCCAGAAGGTGGCTGCTCATAAAGTCACGGTCAACTATCAGCACGCGGAGGACAGGCTGCGCGCTTTGATCCACTTTAAAAATGCGCTCTTTGCTATTCATTCTTAACGACATTAAGAGTCCCTTTCTTGGGGGTGTGTATAAAGCTCCGGGTTCGCCGGTTTAGTACCTGATACGGGTACTCAAATTACCTTTGTATGACGAAATAGTAGAGCTGACTGAGCCTGGCAGCCCCCGCCTCGCGGGAGCGATTGGATTCTCTGCACTATTGCAAGTGACAGATAGCAAATGAAGGAGCCGCCACAACGCAAACTTGATACCTACTCAGCTACCGGTTCCAGTGAGTCCGCTGGCCCAACTAGGCGTTTTCATTTACAGCAACTTTAAGGCCAAAGTTTGTATTTCCGATGAGGATTATTACCACTTCTTTCGTCTCCTGTAACAATTGGGGAGAATGGCTAAGAGAATAGCCCTCACAAAATTCTGGCGCGCCCTCTCAGAGCGTCTCTTCTCAAGTTAAAGGATGCAGAAGAATTGCGCGGGCTCGTGCGGCGATCCCAAAGCTGTTGCAGGAAGATTGCCGCAACCATCATGGCGAGTGCCTGAGTCTCGAAGCGAAACCGCATATTTTCGCCCACCTCTACAAGGCTCGTAAGCAGGAAGCTGTACAAAATCGTTGTTAGCAGTAAGGCTGCGGCCACCATCCGCTCCCGACTTCCAGCCCAGAACGACACAGATGCCAGCGACAGTAAGCATGCCAGCGTGATGCCGTAAATAAACACCGCTCCAACACAGAAGTTCTTCAAGCGAAGCTTCTGAGGCGGAAGTGGCCCGTATGCCTCCGGCGGCAAGCCAAAGACGTTGCAGCATACACGGCTCATGACACGATCCACCGGCGCTATCTTGTCGTATTGCACCAGGCTGCTGCCGCCCACTCCTTTGAAATAAATGGTGGAGGGTTCGAAGTAGATGGCCAGACCGCGCGCAATGTTCACGACATACGACTTCGGATCGTGGCGAAGAAGGAAGTGGACATCCTGTGCCTCAGCATCGTGCATGCGCAGCAGGGAGAGCGAGTTCCAGTTCGTCCAGCCATTATCCTTAGCGGTGTTGTCCAGCTCGGCAACTCCCGTGCGGGGTGCCGGCCACTTCTGCGCCAGCCATGCCGGAAACTCCTTCTCCGTACTGCCCGATTCGGACGGATGCGGAGCGAAGGTGGGAACCAGCCCTTGCTGGACCCACGGTTCAATTCGTTTCCGATCCGCGGGATATTTCCAATGCCTGGACATGCTGAAAGGCGCCCAGGTGGATGAAACAAAGTGGTGGAACAAAATGTAATTTTTGGTGGGCCAAATCAGCGTGAGCAGCAGGCCTGCGACGCCGGCCGTAACGATGCGGCGCCGGCTTCCGGGAAGGCCCCAGTACAAAACGGCGACTAAAAGCACCAGCCATATGGGCTGGTATGACGATCGCAGCAGCGTTAGCGAAACCGCTAATCCGGTCAGGCACCACAACGCCGTTCTGGACTGCCTGCAGATGTAGCAGACGGCGGCAAGCGCGATAAAGCAATGAAGCGCGTAGACCAGTTCCGTGTACAGCGGATCGAACTCGTACAAAATTGCCGCCGGGTTCAGAACAAGCAGCAGAACCGTGGAAATAGTGACAGTGGCGGCTACATTTAGTTGCGTTAACGTCAGGTAAACGGCGATGGCCGCGCCCAGGCCCAGGCACAGCTGCAGAGCGAATAGAATGTCGCCAAAATGCGATCCGCTGAGTTTCTCCGCGACTCCAAACAATGTGTTGAAGAGCGGCGGCTGCGCGTGGAGATAGAAAATTCCGCGTAGCAGGTGGTCATGCAGAATATTCAGATCGAGCAGCTGCCAACTGTGAGCCGCCTCGCCGCTCGCATAACGCAGCCCGATCACAAAGGCCAGCAGGCGGCTCGCAATGAAGACAATGGCGATCGATGCGATATGGAGTCGCCAATGACAGTCCAGCCGCGACGTGCCGGAAGGCTTTATCTTCGCATCGTTATCGCGGATAAGAGAAGTAAGCTGTCCCGTACGCGCCTCCTGCACATCACATCGGACTAACAGAGTTGTTCGATTCGAAATGGCGTAAGAGCGAAAGAGAACACGCGCCAGCCGGCTGGTGCTGCTTCTGGTGCTGGTTGATGAGTTGAGTTTATACCATGCGACAGATTGAGTCCTGCTCACACGCGGTAGCGATTGTGACTGTTCTGTTTCGGCGGAGATTGTGCGCGTCCGAGCGACGCAATTTGACGCCGCGGCGTCGACTTCGGTGCACCTGTAAATCAATACTTCGTGCGACTTCACTCTGCTGAACTGTGCCGTTTTCCACGTCGCAGGCCCGCGCTTCGTCTTCAGCGCGTTTTCAACAGGTTGGCAATGATGCAGCGGTGAGCCATAGAGAAGAAGTCACTAAACAATAGAGACAACCTACTCCGGATTTACTCCGCACTATCGCCTTCTTGCGGGTGTAGTGCGAATGAAGTAACCTCTGTCCTACGGATGAGTCTCGGCAAATCACTCCGAGGGGCTTATGCCCAGGGTTCGCTGCTGGCGGAATTTAGCTGGCTCGTGGGGGTCCACTACCATAAGCACTGCGGCGGTCCATACTACGCAGCAGCGCGTTCACGATGAATACGTTGTAAGAGGCGGCAGTTAGTCGCAGATAAACTCCGTCGTAACAGATTCGCTGTACGTCTCGAAAGCTACTTTTCTGCCCATTTATGATTCTAGTGTCCAGTTAGTTTGGGAATGGATATTAGTGTCGGAACATATGGATTGGGAGGCATTGTGGTCGAAACGTTGCTATCGTGCGCGCCTACCGATGTGAAAGAAAAGTGTCCGGGAGACAGGCATCCTCGCCTTCAACAATCGGCATCTCCAAAGTCATCGATCACTAGATGAGCAGTATCGAATCTGAACTAATGCCGACGATTTGATCAGTGCAAAGATCGCCGGTCTGGAAATAAGTGTAAGTAATCTACTACCAGACACACGTAACCGCAGTCATTCGCAAGGATTGCTGGTTTGTGACGCAGATGTAATTCTCGGCGTCGTTTGTCGCAGGGTTCCAGAACGAGATCTGAACTAGATCCTGGGACTCAAGGGGCGAAGCTATGTGTGCCCTCCTCATGACGAGTTGGGTTGCCCGAACTACACGGAACTATCAACCATATGGAGCGTCGATTGAGCGAATCGAATTCGAGAACCCGTTGGTACGCAGTTACGACACGATCGAGGCAGGAGAAGATCGCCGCTAACACCTTACAGGCTCTGGGAATCGCGCACCTTCTCCCGCTGCAGTCGCAAAAGCGGCAATGGAGCGATCGCATCCAGACAATCAACGTGCCGCTGTTCCCCGGCTATCTCTTCGTCCATCTCGATCCCTGGACCAGCGTAAAGCTCGATGTCCTCAAGGCGCCGGGCGTAGCTAGATTCGTTGGTGATAGTTCGGGGCCTTTGCCTGTTCAGGCCTCCGAGATTGAGAGTATCCGCGACGTAGTGCAGCGCGGAGTTGAAGTTACTCCCCACCCATTCCTGAAAGAAGGAGCCCGCGTACAGGTAGTCCGAGGGCCGTTGGCCGGTGTCGAAGGTATTCTCGCACGCTTCGGTTCAAAGTCCCGGATCGTTATCTCGATCGAGGTCATCCATCGGTCGCTGGCGATTAATGTATCGGAGTCTGACGTCCGGCCGCTCATGGCTATACCTCAGGAGATCAGGGAAATCGCGTAACCTGAATGGTTCCCCGGTCTGTGTGAGTGGTCGTTATTCGAAAACTATGTTTTGGTCTCATTACGGTTTCAAAGAGTCGCCTTTCGGAGTTACTCCGGATCCCCGCTATCTCTATGCAACCGCCACCCATCGCGAGGCTCTGGCGTCCCTGCTCTACGGAATAAACTCCGGCTTGGGATTCATGACGCTGACTGCCATGCCCGGGATGGGAAAGACGACGCTTCTTTTTGAAGTTCTGGGTACCATTCGACATCAGGCGGTCACCGCCTTTCTCTTCCAGCCGGTCTTCACCCCCGTCGAACTGCTGCGTGCCCTCCTCACCGAACTCGGCATTTCGCATCCGGAGGGCGGCCTCATCGAATTGCAGATGCTTTTGAACGAGCAGCTCTTGAAGCAATTCAATTCAGGCAAGCGCGTAGTGGTGGCGATCGATGAAGCACAAAGCATGAATGATGCTGTTCTCGAGCAGGTTCGAATGCTTTCAAACTTCGAAACCTCGCGCGATAAGCTCATGCAGATCATTCTTGCCGGCCAGCCCCAGCTGGCCGCCAGGCTGGCTTCGCCCGAGCTGATTCAGCTTCGCCAGCGAATTTCGATCGCCGCTCGTCTCGAGCCTCTATCGGCGCAAGAGACGGCCACATATATCCGCCATCGGCTAACGCTGGCTGGCTACGACCAGAACGCATCGCTCTTCAGCCCCGCTGCCGTTGCCATGATTACGCTGCAGAGTGAGGGTATACCGAGAAACATCAACAACCTCTGCTTCAATGCGCTCGCCCTTGCATGCGCCCTTAAGCAGACGACAATCGGGCCCGAGGTCGTGCGCGAAGTGATAGCCGATCTCGACCTGAAACCGCTGGCGGACGGAAAAAAGAAGAATGACGACATAAGCACCCCGCTGCCGGTCGAAACAAGGACAATTGACGACACATGCGCGCCGCTGCTGGCCGAAAAGAAGAAGGATTACGACGAACGCGAACCGTCGCTGCGATATCTCTTTGAGGACGAAGCCGATAAGTCGGACTGGCAGGAATTTCTGATTCTCAGGGCCCTCCCCCTTGTCTGTGTTCTCGCGCTTGTTTTCGGATTTGCGTATGTGCGATTTCTCCGGCCGTATCGAGGGAGTTTCCATTTCGAAATTCCGTTCATGACGGCTCCACAATCGCAGACAAGCGCCAAGGCCGCCGCCTCCGAACCATCGGAGACCAGGGCGGCTTCAGAAACGTCAGATCCCCCAGACGCCGCTGAGACTTCGCAACCCGCGCCGCCTGAGACTTCAGAATCTGCGCCGCCGGACCTACCGGAAACTACGGAGAAGGCTACCCCGACCCGATCGGTTCGAGTGCGCCGCGGGCAAACTCTGAACGACATTTGTGCGGAGACGTATAAGCGAGGAAGTTGCGGGTCGGAATTCTTCCGCGCATTTCTTGAGGCAAATCCCGGGCTCTCGAATCCAAACCGCCTCGTTCCGGGCCAAAAGGTTTTCTTACCACCCTCCCCACCGTCTTCGGGCAGCAGAGCGAGACATTAGCCTGAATGGCTGTATCACTCACACCAAGGAAAGTCTACAAATGAGCAGATACTTCGATCTAATGCAGCAGGCGGGGATGGTTGAAGGTGCGTTCGCGGGCAACAGAACGAACCATGCTACAGAAGCGGTGAAGGCTCCAGAAGCGGTGAAGGCTCCAGAAGCGGTGAAGGCTTCAGCAGAGACACAGGATCTCGATGCCTACCGGAGTCAGAGTAGCTCATTCGGTGGTTCATTCAGTGGTGAGATTCTCGATCTGGTCCAGCGGATCTTCCTCATTCCGGCCCAGAACCCTCCCCGCGTAGTCGTCTTCGCGGGTGTCGAAGAACAGCGCGAGGTCAGTCAAATCTGCGCGTCGGTAGCGGAGACACTGGCGCGCGTCTCGAAGCGCCCGGTCTGCCTTGTCGAAGCAAATTTCCGGTCGCCTAACCTGCAAGCCATCTTTGGGACATTTAATCGGCATGGCCTGGCGGACGCACTCGGTGGGGATGAACCGATCGAAGGTTTTTGCCAGCCGACGACGCAGGAATATCTGTGGCTGCTGCCGTCGGGCGCTCTCGATGCCGACTCGCCCAGCCTGCTTACCCCGGACAGCCTGAAGAGCAGGTTCACCCAGCTTCGCGATTCCTTCGAGTTCGTTATCGTCCACGGCGCCCCATTGGCGGGCTACGCGGAAACCCTGATCCTCGGCCGCGTAACTGATGGCCTTGCCCTCGTGCTTGAGGCAGGGTCCACTCGCCGGGAAGCAGCTGCG
This sequence comes from uncultured Acidobacteriaceae bacterium, assembly GCA_963781245.1. GTDB lineage: Bacteria > Acidobacteriota > Terriglobia > Terriglobales > Acidobacteriaceae > Silvibacterium. The sequence goes on along the minus strand of CAWAFB010000017.1, from coordinate 192,247 downwards.
ACTGCCATGGAAAATCTGCGTTCTTCAAATATTCCGATAGTGGCGGCTGTTCTGAACAAGAGCGCTGCCCCGACTTCGAAGAAATTCTTTCGTTAACCCCTGCACCGCGCGTTCCATGGGCGAAAATCCGAACTCACCCGACCCCCTGCAAGTCTCTGCGGGAGAACTGATGATACTGGCCGATACACGATCAAGTGACAAGGCGACCAACCCGCCGGTGATTCACAAGAGTGACGATGGTCTATCTTACTGGCTGGATTTCTTTCGCTGGACCGCAGCTCTCTCTGTGGTATTCGCACATACAGAAAATCGATTCCTGGTAAGGATCACGGAGGTAGGACCCGGGCAACGCGGAATAGCCTTCTATTCGTTCGCCTTCCTTGCAGGATTTGCTCACCAGGCAGTAATGATCTTCTTCGTGCTCAGTGGCTACCTCGTTGGCGCCGGGCTGCTGCGCGAGATGCAACAAAAGGGCTCGATAGACGTCGCCAGGTATCTGGTCAAACGTCTGACGAGACTAGGCGTGGTGCTCTATCCGGCGTTCGCGCTGATTGCGCTTTTCAACATGGTTGGCATCGTCGGTTTCCACGGCCTCGACACCGGCGTCTATCCGTCCGACACGTTGACCACCATGCGTGCCTCGACCCTGGCCTGCAATGGCGTGTTTTTGCAAAATGGCTTTTGCCATACCTATGGTGAAGATGGAGCGCTCTGGTCGCTGTGCAACGAATTCTGGTACTACGTAATCTGGCCGTTTCTGCTTCTTAGCTTGTTCGCCTCGGTAAGGTGGAAGCGGGCTGTCTTTGCAGCAGTGGCAATTGCGCTGTTCGTTGTCTTCACCATACCGGTTGACCGCACCTGGTCGATGGTCGGGCCCTACATGCTGATCTGGATTCTGGGGGCTTCCGTGGGATGGGCGAAACGGCCGCCGATCCGATCGGTACCGCTCGCAACCGCGATCTTTCTGATAACCCTCTTGTCGATAAGACTTCTTGTGCGTCGATCGTTAGAGGTAGATCATCCCGGATATCAGTTCTTAGCAGACTTGATAGTCGGATGTGCGTTCGCCAACCTAATCACAACGATGAGGTTCAGTATGAACCTAAAGCCATTCCTTTGGACCAGGCTGAATTACGGTCTCGCCACCTTTTCCTTTTCGCTCTATTGCATCCATATTCCCATTCTGAATCTCTATGGAGCGGCCTTGATGCACTACGCCGGCACCGGATGGAAGATAGTGCCGGATCAGCCATGGAAGTGGATGCTTGTGTTTAGCGCGATGGCGGTTGCAATTGCAGGTGCATTTCTGTTCTCGCGCCTCACAGAAGTGCACACGGCTTTCTTCAGATATCTGGGCCTGCGCATAGTCGAATACTTCCGGCCTAACCATCTGGCGTCTGCGGCCATAAGCGAGTCTAGGATGCGGTAGAACTGAGGTTGCTCGGATAGATACGGAAGAACACTGGCGATCCCCGCGTCACAACATAAGGCTGTTTCAACACGATTCGCGGGGCAAACTCCAATCACAAGAGCTACAACAGAAGTGAACGAAACGCAGCTGAGCGACGAGCAAGTTCAGGCAGTGAAGCAGCAGGGCTTTCTCTGTGTGCCGCGAATCACGTCGGACGAAGAGGCTCTAGCCATCAATGCGTCGCTCGAGCGGCTATTCAGGGAGAAGGCCGGCTGGAAGGAAGGAGCTTATGGAGAGCTGGCTACCGGCAGCGAGGTCGATGAAGAGCCAAATTCTCCGCAGATCCTTCTTCCCGTAAACTACGCTCCGGCCTTGCATAAAACGGAGTGCTTCGCGAATGCTCTCCGGTTCGCAAAACAGATCCTGGGCGAACGAGCTGCGTTTGTTCTCGATCTGGCGATTCTAAAGCGTGCGCAGAGCGGCGAGGCAACTCCCTGGCACCAGGATCACGCCTTCAGGGACCCGAAGTTCGAGTATCGAGAAGTGACCATCTGGGTTGCGCTGCGCGATGTGAATGCAAGCTCGGGCTGCCTCATGTTCGTGCCCGAATCCCACCTGGGCGAGGTACTCGATCATCAGCAAACGAGCTGCAATGGTGAGTCCATCGCATTGGAGTGCATCGCGCCGATCGACGTGAGAAGAGCGGTCAACGGGCAGGTTCCCTTGGGAGGATGTACAATCCATTTTTCTCGGACTCTGCATTGTTCTACCCCCAACACCTCCGGGACGCCAAGGATCGTTTACATCATGACCTTCGGAACAGCGCCTGTTCCTACCAAGACAGCCATATCCTATCCGTGGCGGGACAACACCAGCACGGAAATGCAGGCGCGCAGGCGCAAGTGGATGCGTCACGGAGGAGCGCTTATCACTACATGGCGTCGCGTGCGCCGGGGCGACCTCAAAGATTGGCGTAAGCTCACTTATCTAGGTGTTCGTGCTATTCGGACTATTCTGCGAGGCCGATAGACACGTAGCAGTTGTAATTGCGATCACCGGTTCGTGACTACTGCTCTCGCCGGCATCGCCCATAACATTCGAGGTAATAATGCTTAGCCCACATAAGAAACTTGCCTTCTGTCTCGCGGTTGTCTCCTGTACGCCCGTGACGTCCCTCGAAGCCCAGACCGCCCCCGCTGCAACTAGAACTGCCTCCCAGACGGTTGCAGGCGCGTCTCCCGCTAGGTCTGAGCCGAGGCTTCAGCAACGCTATCCGCGGTACGAGATACAAAATCAGGACACTCTTCTTATTACTTTTCCGCTTTCTCCCGAGCTAAACCAGACGGTTACCGTCCAGCCAGACGGTTACGTTAATATGCAGACCGCCGGGAGCGTGCATATTCAGGGGATGACGGTTCCGGAAGTAGTGGACGCCCTGAAGAAGGCCTACACCGGCATTCTGAACAACCCGATCATTAACGTAGATCTTGAGGACTATCAGAAGCCGTTCTTCACCGTCTCCGGTCAGGTAGGTAAGCCAGGCCAGTATGATCTGAGAGCAGACATCACCGTTGCCGAGGCTATCGCAGTAGCTGGAGGACTCGCGCCCACGGCCAAGACCCAGGTCCTGCTCTTTCATCGCACCTCGGAAGACTGGTTTGAAGTAGAGAAGCTGAACCTGAAAGACGTTCTGAACGGCAAGAATCCAAACGAGGACCCCATCCTCAGGGCTGGCGATATGGTCTTTGTGCCGGAGAAGTTCATAGCTAACTTCCGTAAGTACGTGCCCTATTCGTTCAATGCTGGTTCCTATGTCCCGATCCCTTAAGCCTCACTTGTTATGAACATACCGGCACACCAGATCCTTGATTCAGAGGAGTAACATATGCAAACCGCAGGCCAGACTAGAGTCAGTCAGGCTCCCGAAGAGCAGGACGCGCATATCTCGCTGCGCGACATCGTCGCTCCCTTGCGCCGCCGCAAGCGCGTCCTTCTTGGCAGTTTCGCAGCTCTCTTTGTCCTCTTGGCGATTCTGAGCCTGGTGAAGGGGAGCCCGTACGAAGCCCATACTTCGATTCTCGTCAGTCGTGAGCGTATGGACCCGCTCGTCAGTACCGCGTCGACCCAGCAGATGATGGGCGCCACGGTTCCCCTCACGGATGAGGAGATTAATTCCGAAGCAGAGTTGCTCAAGAGCCACGATGTCCTTGAGAAGGTTGTCCTCGCCAACGGACTCGAGAATCCGACGGGGAAGTCTATCTTCAGCCTTCTCCATGCCGGCGAGACAAAGGAGCAGCGCACAGCTCGCGCCGTACGGGGCCTCGCTGACAAACTGAAGGTGGAGACGCCAACCAAGACCAACCTGATTGACGTAACTTACAGCGCGTCGAATCCGGCTGTCGCATACGGAGTGCTCAACAGCCTCAGCGATCTATATCTGGAGAAGCATGCAGCGGTGCATCGCCCCCAGGGATCTTACGAAGTCTTCTCCCAGCAGGCACAAACCTACAAGGATGCGCTGACACAATCGGAGAATCGCCTGCGCGATCTCGGCGAAAAGCAGGGTGTCGCCGATCCTGACGAAGAGCGCACATATCTCGCCCAGCAATTGGCGAACAATGTCGGCATGATGCACGCGACGCAGCAGGCGATTGCGGCGGACGAGCAGCGTATCCAGAGCGACCGGCAGCAGCTGACTTCAACCCCTGAAAGATCGAAAACCAAGGAAGATACAAATGCATCAGATGTTCTCCAGCAGCAGTTGGGAAGCACCCTGCTGGCCGCGCAGACAAAACGGACGCAGCTGCTGGCGAAGTACGACCCGAACTTCCCGCTGGTCAAGGAGGCGGATCAGGAGGTGGCAGCTGCTCAGGCAGCCCTCGATGAAGCCAAGAACACCAGCTTCGTGAACCAGGAGACGGATCGCGATCCGACCTATGAATTACTACGGGAAGATCTGGTCAAGGCAACAAGCGATCTTGCCGCGCACCAGGCAGCGCTTGCGGCAACCCGGCGCAGCGTCGCTGCCATTCAGGGCGAGATGGTGCAGCTTGGCAATCAGTCCCTGCAGGTTGCAGATCTTCAGCGTGAAGCCAAGGCAAACGAGCAGAACTATTTACTCTATCTGTCGAAGCAGCAGCAGGAACTCACCTCGGACGCACTCGACAGAACGCGAATTGAGAATGTGGCAATCGCCGTACCACCTGCCGTGCCTGTCCTGCCGGTACACGGCCCGCTCTATATGGTGGCCCTGGCGCTTATCATTTCTTTGGTCCTGAGCATCATCATCACCTACGCTGTGGACTACTTCGATCCATCCTTCCATTCTCCCGACCAGGTGCGTGAAGCGCTCGGAATCCCGGTCGTAGTCTCGATCGACAGGCGAACCGCCTAGGAACTTGTTGAAATAGGTACCTGTGGCGTCGCGGCGAAGAGGTAGATCGTCTAACAGACATGCGTGGAGACGAGCGTACTCAAGACGGGATGTTCAGCTATGTTTCGTTGGAGCAGCGGGTAGCTGCGGATCATCCACTGCGAGCGGTTCGGAGGTTGACGGACGCGGTGCTGGGGACGCTGAGCCCGGAGTTCGATGCGCTCTACGCAGCCTCCGGGCGGCCATCGATCGCGCCGGAGTATATTCTGCGGGCGTTGCTTTTGCAGGTGTTCTATTCGGTTCGCTCGGAGCGCTTGCTGGTCGAGCAGATCGACTACAACCTTCTGTTTCGCTGGTTCGTGGGCCTGGGCATGGACGATGCGGTGTGGAACCATGCGGTGTTCTCCAAGAACCGCGATCGGTTGCTGAGCTCGGATGTGGCCCAGCGTTTCTTCGCCGTGGTGAACAAGCAGGCGAAGAAGTTCATGTCTGACGAGCACTTTACCGTAGACGGCACGCTGATCCAGGCCTGGGCTTCGCAGAAGAGTTTTCGCTCCAAGGACGGCTCCGACGATGACGACGGTACGGACTTTCGCGGACAAAAGCGCAGCAACGATACACATCAGTCCACCACCGATCCCGATGCGCGGTTGTACAAGAAGAGCTACGGGAAGGAATCGAAGTTGAGTTATCTTGGCCATGCTTTGGTTGAGAACCGCAACGGGTTGATCGCCGCGGCGATGGTGACTCACGCTGACGGCTACGCAGAGCGCGATGCTGCGCTGTTGATGCTGGCCGAGAGGCAACAAGGCCGTGCGCGCCGCATCCCTGTGGGCGCCGACAAGGCGTATGACAGTGAGGATTTCGTGCGCACCGTACGGGAGCTGAAGGTGACCCCGCACATCACCAAGAACGACAAGAACCGCAGCAGCAACCTGGACCGCAGAACGACGCGGCAGCCTGGTTATGCGATCAGTCTGAGCCGCCGCTGGCTGATCGAAAAGGGCTTTGGGTGGTTGAAGCAAACTGGTCCGCTTCGGCAAGTCAAGTTGCGCGGACTGGAGAAGGTGGACTGGCTGTTCGTGTTCAGTTGCGCCGCGCATAACCTGATCCGGCTTCCCAAACTCATCGCTCAACCACCAGCCATGCTCCGGGAACAGTGCGCCTGAACCCTGGTTTCGGGCATCGGGACCGCATCAACGATACCCGAAAAACCCGATAAGCACTGCCGAAATGCAAGATTCAAACAGATTTCAACTTAGCAGAAACCCAAATCCCCAATGAGTTCGCTAAATCGCGGCGAATTTCAACGAGTTCCTAGACCGTAGCGGCCTTACAAAGGCATCCCCAAATCGTCGGCCGTGGCGTTGGTCGACATCAGCGTAGTTTTGCGAAGCACACTTCTGCTGTGCCCACAGCCCTTTCAACATCCACAGGAGATCGGGACCATGCCCGTGCGGCATGGTTCAACCAGCAACCTACAACTAAGGAAATATTGGCAAGATATCAACGCGCCGCGAACCACTGTCGAGTGGCTCGGATGAAATACCCGGGCTACCGCTGTTTCCAACACAAGAACGTGTCTATCACTCCGATTTAGGAGGCGTCACCATGAGTGTTGCTATTGTCACCGGATCTGCAGGATTGGTCGGGTCAGAATCGGTAGGTCACTTTTCCTCGCTAGGCATGACCGTTGTCGGTATCGATAACGGTATGAGGGCTCAGTTCTTTGGCCCGGATGCTTCCACTCGCTGGGTTCGAGAGCGGCTGATGGAGGAGGTCGACGACTATCGACACTATGACATGGACATACGCGATTTCTCCGAGATCTCGCGTATCTTTCAGATCTACGAAGGGTCGATTGACCTTGTTATCCATACCGCCGCGCAGCCGTCTCACGACTGGGCAGCGAAAGAACCCTTCACGGACTTCTCCGTAAACGCCAACGGAACCTCCGTCATGCTGGAGGCTACCAAGCGTTACGCGCCGGACGCTGCGTTCATTTTTACATCCACAAACAAAGTGTATGGAGATACCCCCAACAACTTGCCCCTTCAGGAATTGGAGTCGCGCTGGGAGATAGATTCATCCCATGACTACTATGTCAGCGGAATCCCGGAGACGATGTACATCGATCGCACAACGCACAGTCTGTTCGGCGCTTCCAAAGTCGCCGCCGACATTCTTGTGCAAGAGTACGGACGGTATTTCGGGATGAAGACGGCCTGCTTCCGCGGCGGCTGCCTCACCGGTCCAAATCACTCGGGCACACAGCTCCACGGTTTTCTCGCGTACTTAATGAAGTGCGCAGCGACAGAAACGCCCTACACGATATTCGGCTACAAGGGCAAGCAGGTTCGTGACAACATACACAGCGCCGATCTGGTGCGCGCCTTCCATGAGTTCTTTAAGAACCCGCGTTCGGGCGAAGTCTATAACATGGGCGGCGGCCGTTACAGCAATTGCTCGATGTTGGAGGCCATCTCCCTTTGCGAAGAGATAACAGGCACTCCTGTCAAGTGGAAGTATGTCGATGACAACAGGCGCGGCGACCATATCTGGTGGATCAGCGATCTGAGCCACTTTCAGGAACACTATCCGGGTTGGGCACCTCAATACGATGTGCCTCAGATTCTTCAGGAGATCTTTGAGCTTAACTCCGAGAGGTGGAACGCCGCATGGTCGATTTAGGGAAAAAGAACATTCTGGGAGTAATGATCAATGCCATCGATTATGAGTCCACACTCGACTTCATATTCCGAGCGGCAAAAGAGAAGCGAAGTGCTATCGTCTCTGCTCTCGCCGTCCACGGAGTTATGACAGGAGTGCTCGATAGTGAGCACAAGTTTCGTCTCAATCACTTCGATGTTCTTGTGCCCGACGGCCAGCCTGTCAAATGGGTTTTGAACTGGCTCCATTCTGCCGGTCTTTCCGATCGGGTTCGTGGAGCGAGCCTTACGCGGCAGTTGTGTGAGCGCGCGGCCTCGGAAGGCGCGCCCATCTATCTGTATGGCAGCACCGCGGAAGTTCTAAGCCAGATGAGACGGCGTCTTGCCATTGACTGTCCTGGCCTTATCATCGCAGGCGCGGAGCCGTCGAAGTTCCGCCGCCTTACTCCCGATGAAAAGATCACGCTCGCCGATAAGATACACGCATCGGGCGCGGCAATTACCCTGGTTGGGTTGGGTTGTCCACGTCAGGAGACTTTTGCTTTTGAGTTTCAAAATATCCTGTCAATGCCCATTCTTACGGTGGGCGCCGCATTTCCATTTTTGGCCGGCCTGATTGAAGAGGCCCCCGATTGGATGGGCCGCATGGGTCTGGAGTGGCTCTTCCGTCTGGCTTCAGAGCCTCAGCGCCTCTGGAAGCGCTATCTCTATCTCAATCCCGCCTATCTCATCCTCGTAGCGTTGCAGGCTTCGGGGCTCTCCCGCTTTACTACTGAAGGGAAAGTGCCGACGGCCGAACGCTTATTTGGATAAGTTGCGACAGGATAAATCTGCAATTGTCGACTGGCTTAGCCACCCGTTAACAGGAGTCACCGCAATGAAATGGTTAGCAAAGCATAGCTGGAAGATTGCACTCATAGTAATGTTCTTATCTGCTGTGATAGAAACTGTGATTGCCGTGCACGCTGGACCCAAATTGTGGTATCAGGATGAACGAGAATACATCGCGCTTTCACGCAACCTGGTTCAACTGCATCAATTCACCATAGACGGTGTGCAGTCCACAGCCTCACGGCCGCCTGGCTATATCTGGTTTCTTGCCGTGCCTCAAGTCTTTGGAGCGTCTAACACCGCGCTCCGGCTCTTTAATGCAAGTGCACTGATAGCTAGCCAGCTCTTCCTGTTCCTGTTGGCGCGCAGGATAGCGTCCGACGGTATTGCGGCGATTGCCGTTCTGCTGAGTCTCACTTATCCAGTTTTGTTTTATTCGGCTACCGTCCTCTTTCCTCAAACCCTGGGAGCAGCTTTGCTGCTCTGCGGAGTATGGCTTCTCTTCGACAAAAGGCCTCTGAGTATCCTCGGGGCGGTTGGCGCTGGAATCGTCTGGGCCGCACTCATTCTGACCATCCCCACTTTTCTCGTTCTCACCGTCGTCCTCTCTCTCTGGCTTTTCTGGCGGCGGCCGGACTTCCGTCGCGTGGCGCTTCCCTTCGCTGCCCCAGCCATTATTCTGCTCGGCGCATGGTCGGCGCGGAATTACGCCGTCTTCCACACGCCGGCGTTCATTGCGACCAACAGCGGAGTTAACCTCCTTCTGGGAAACTCTGAGAATGCCACTGCCGACACAGGCTCATCGGCGGATATTTCGAGATACACGGCCGTAGGCCACCAGATGCCGGAGCCCGAACGAAACAAGTATTACTCCGATTCCGCCAAACAGTGGGTGAGGAAGAATCCGGAGCAGGCTTTGCGTCTCTATGGCGCCAAGCTGTTTCGCTATTTTGGGTTCCTGGACAAAACCGCCGCAGATGATCACAGCACTACCTTGTCAGGCGATGAACAGCCCTGGCGGGAAGTCATCATGATCGTTACCTACGGTCCGCTGCTCCTGCTTTTCCTCGCCAGGATCGCATCGTCCGTCAGGTTCCCGATGTCAGAGGAGGAGGCCTGTCTCACCGTTTTTTACTTCGTGAATGCGCTCTTTTCCGCGGTCTTCTTCACGCGCATCCGCTTTCGCCTGCCCATGGACTGGCTCCTCCTTGCCATTGATGCCGGGATGATCGCTCTGATAGCGGCCCGGGCCTCCTCCGAAAACCGGGCCGCGGCCCGCGAACTGCGGCGGCGGAAACGTTCCATAGAGACAGAATCCGCTGCGTTGCGTGTGGCCAGAAGGCGATTGTCCATGCGCGACACATTGGGACAACAATGAAGATCCTGCTCGTCCACAACCGTTATCAGCAGAAAGGCGGCGAGGACACTGTGGTTGCCGCCGAGGAGTGGCTCCTCCGGGCGCACGGTCATCAGGTCGAACTGCTTCAGGCCGGCAACGACCACATTCGCGGAGCGGTGGCCAGCGGATTAGCCGCCGTGCAATCGATCTATTCCTTCAGCAGCAAACGCAGCATTCAGGCGTCCCTGCGCAACTGCCGCCCTGACCTTGTGCACGTGCACAACTTTTTCCCTACCCTCTCTCCTTCAATATTTATCGCCTGCTCTGAAGTGGACGTCCCCGTCGTCCACACGCTGCACAACTATCGAATCCAGTGCGCCGCCCACTCGCTCTACCGGGCCGGGCAGGTTTGCGAAGAGTGCGTTACCTCGAGATCTTTCTGGCCCGGAGTGCGCCACGCCTGTTATCGCTCAAGCCGCATCGGCAGCGCTGTCGTCGGAATAACGATGGCATTCCACGAACAGATCGGCACATGGTCGTCGCGAATCTCTGCCTACATCGCCCTCACAAAGTTCGCCGCTGAGAGGTTTAGTCGCTTCCGGATTCCGCCCGACAAAATTTTCGTCAAGCCCAACTTCGCAATCGACCGCGGCACAGGCACCGGTGACGGCGGCTATGCACTCTTTGTCGGGCGCTTAACCCCGGAGAAGGGATTGCAGACCCTGATCGATGCCGATGCCGCAGGCACCCTCTGCATGGATGTCGTGGTGCTCGGCGACGGGCCCATGCGCCTCGCTCTGGAGCATGCAGCCGCCAGAACAGGCAGCCGGTTAAAGCTGAAGGGATTTGTCAATCAAGACGAGATTCTTACCTGGATGAAAGATGCACGGGCCCTGCTCATGACCTCGCTGTGGTATGAGGGAGATCCAATGGTGGTGATCGAAGCCTTTTCCGTCGGGCTGCCAGTGATTGCGGCAGACATCGGCAACACTGCCGCGACCGTTGCTGCTGAACGCGCAGGCCTGGTCTACACGCCCGGCGATCTTATCGGCCTGTCTGCCGCCCTCCAAAGATTTGCCGACCACCCGGAGGCCGCGCGGCAGATGAGGCAGAACGCCCGTAACTACTATCTCGCGACGCATACTCCGGAAAGAAACTACGAGCGCCTCATGGAAATCTACACTCACGCCAGCCAGGCGACAGAACGAGCCGGTCTTCATGAGACGGATACTCGTGTGGTCGCGGACAGACCCGTCTAAGAACCGTTATCGATAACCGAACCCACGACACATTTCTTCGAGTACAAAACTCACGATGATAAGTAGTATCCGGTTGGCAATTCGTCTTTTAGGGTTCCTGGCGCTAGTCCATCTCTCGGCCGTCGCGCAGAGTAACAACGATGCGGCATCGTATCCTGGCGCGGACACAAGCCAGAAGATCAACGCCTGCATCGCGGCAGTCATCTCGTCCGGTGGTGGCGTCTGCGACGCCAGGAAGCTTGGCGGCGTCCAGAAGATGTCGGAGGAAATTCGCCTCGGCAGTAACGAAACGATAAAGAGTCGCATCGGCATAACGCTGCTCCTGCCCGACACGGGCGTCTGGAAGTGGCAACTCACCAATGGAGCCAGCTGCGGAATTCGTCAGTTCAGCAGCACATCGATTATCGGCACGCAGCCCGGCGGCGGAGGCAATCGCATGGTTCTCACCGTCGAGCCCGGTTCGAAGATGGACTCCATCTACTGCACCGATGCCTCACCTATCGGAGCGAACTATGTCCGCGCCGAGGGCTTCTCGGTCTGGAATAACCAGGCTGGAAGCACCTTTCAGAATGGCGTGATTCATATTCGCGATGCAGTCGACCAGAGCAGCTTTGCGCGCATCTTCGGTGAAAATTACTATGGAGATGTCTGGCACATCGAGAGCGCCTGCTGCGGCGTACGATTCGATAACATCCACGCGACAAGCAACGGATCTATCGTCAAGAACGGCAGTAAAGGCGGCATTCCTCTCACCATCGGCCCAGGACATGTGCGCGCCATATCTTTCTACGACTCCAGCGTAAATCAGCCGGGCAGCGGCTCCCCTGACATCTTGATCAGAGGAGGAGGAGTCCTGGCTATCAATTTTTTCGACTTATACATGGAAGGAAACGGAGCCATCGACGACAAGACATCCATGGTCGTTATCGGTCCGGATGTTGGCCCCATCCACTTCTTCGGAGGCTTCGGCAATACGGAGCAGGGACAGCTGAAGAGTACCAAGACAGTCTTTGAGAATCACGGCTTAGCGCTTGAGGTTTCAGGGTTCGAAACGGCAAATACCACGCTCGGAATTAACGATGTTACATCCGGCGTCAAAGTCGAGAGTCACGCTTTCAAGGGAAACCTTGGCTCCATCTTGTCGTATCGAACTGGCCGAACTGAGCCAACCAGGTGATCGCGCATGAAGCTGGAAACAAACGTGGCGACAATTGAGGACCAGACAGTCCCTGAAAGCCGGCCTGCGCGGCCGCCTGAGGCGTCTCGGCGAGCGCCGAAGGTTACAAAAGCGTCCGGCAGAGTGATCCAGCTCGACTTTGTTCGAGGAATTGCGATCCTCGCGGTGATGGCCTATCACTTTCACACCGTGCCCGTGCAAAACCCGGTCGCGCGGGTATTCGACTTTGTCGGCAAGCGAATCGGATGGATCGGTGTCGATCTCTTTTTTGTGCTGAGTGGATTTCTGGTAGGCGGACTTCTTGTCCAGGAGCTCCTCAAGACAGATACCGTGCGCGTCAAGCGATTCCTCCTGCGCAGGATGATGAAGATCTGGCCCGCTTACTATGTCTACCTGCTGTTCCAAATCGTGATACGAAGGCACCCTCTCGGCTCCTTCGCCTGGCAGAATATCCTGAACGTTCAGAACTACGCAGGGACATCGCTCGACCATACGTGGAGCCTGGCAGTAGAGGAGCATTTCTATCTGGCCCTCCCGCCGCTCCTGGTTCTTCTCTATCGAACGCGAAGGCTGCGCGAAAGAATGGTTCCCATCCTTCTCGCCTGTTGCGTTCTCGTCCTTTGCGTACGTATTGTCTCCGTGTACTGGCTGCATAGTGGCGACCCTCAGTGGAAGACCCATGCACGAATCGATAGCCTCTTGTTCGGTGTGCTGCTGAGTTGGATCTTCTATACCGATCGCCAGCGTTTTGACAGGTGGATCAAGCATCGACTGCTGTTATCCCTATCGACACTCTTAGGGTTAGGCCTCGGATTATATGAAGGCCGCCATACGACCTTGATGTGGTCTTTTGGATATACGTTTATCTACCTGGCCATGGGCGCGCTTCTGCTCTTAAGTTACGGCTATGAAGGAAGAGTGATTCGTTCCTTTCTTTACCGATTAATCGCAGCTATCGGCGTCTATTCTTATGGAATTTACCTGTGGCATTTATCGGTCAGAGATCCCCTTTCCAAGATCTGCACTCACTTACCAACGTATAGTCGCTGGGGAGCTTTGCTTGCCAGCCAGTACCTTGCCGCAATCGTTCTCGGCGTACTCACCACCAAGGCCGTAGAGTTCCCGATGTTGCGTCTCCGTGATCGCCTCTTTCCACGAGGACCGGCGAACCTTCCACCCGCGCATCCTTAATATTGTTTACGAATCCGAACGAAGAGCGCTTATTCATGAAACGTTATTTACAACGCCTTCGCACCAGCGCCATCGCCAGGAACACCCTCTGGATGCTCGGTGGAAACGGGCTCAAGCTCGTCATTCAGGCCGCGTATTTCATCCTCATCGCGCGCAGCCTGGAACCGGCGCAGTATGGCGCGTTCGTCGCGGTCGTAGCCATTGCCGCCATCGTTTCGCCGTTCGTCGGAGTCGGAACGAGCAATCTGATCATCCGCAACGTCGCCCACGATGCCCGGTCATTTTCGCGATCCTGGGGCAACGGACTCCTGGTGACCCTGGTGAGCGGAGCCGCCGCTCTCGCTTTGGTTCTCTCCTGCGTCTTTCTTCTTCCTGCAGACGTCGGATGGAGGGTCCTGTTTCTCGTCGCCGCTGCGGATTTGGTTTTTGGAAGAATTGTCGATTTCTGCGGCTTCGCATTCTCCTCCGTTGATCGATTCGGAGCAACCGCCCAGCTTAATATGTGGATCAGCCTGAGCCGGCTCACCGGGCTCGGTGTTTTGGTCGCCCTCGTACACCGTCCTAGTATTGAAGCCTGGGCAGCCACCTATCTCGTGGCCACCTTCGCAACAGCCGCGGGAGCACTGGGCTGGGGCCTCGCGAAGCTTGAGAAACCCACGCTGAGAATAAGCGAGATCTGGCCTGAGCTCAAGGAAGGCGTTTACTTTTCCGTTGGACTTTCCGCGCAGACCATCTACAACGACATCGACAAGACGATGCTTGCCAAACTGGGGGACCTGCCGGCGACCGGTATCTACGGCGCTGCCTACCGCATCATCGACGTGAGCCTCGTCCCGTTGCGGTCGATCCTCTCCGCGGCCAATCCCGGTTTCTTTCGCGCCGGGCATCTCGGAGGAATCAGGGAAACCCGCCGCTACATGGCGCGCCTGCTCCCGAAGACAATCGCATACTCGATGCTGGTCATGATCGGCTTGCTGGCGCTCGCACCCGTTGTTCCCCACATCCTCGGCAAGGAGTATGTGGGCTCAGTTAGCGCTCTCCGCTGGCTTGCGGTCCTGCCTGTGCTCAAGACCATCCACTCCTTTTTTGCAGACGCACTTACCGGCGCCGGCTATCAGCGATTGCGAACCATGATTCAGATCGCCGTTGCTCTCTTTAACATCCTCATCAACCTTTGGATCATACCGGCCTATTCGTGGCTTGGGGCCGCATGGTCCAGCATCGCCAGCGACGCAGCCCTTCTCTGCCTGCTGGGCATCGCGATTACAGGCCTGTCACGAAAACAGCCTGAGGTTAAGCCGATCATGGAGGAAGTTGTGCAATGAACGATCAGCCAAGGGTCAGCATCCTGATCAACAACTACAACTATGGTCGCTTCCTCGGCGACGCAATCGACAGTGCGCTTGCGCAGACTTATCCGAATATAGAAATCGTCGTCGTCGATGACGGCTCTACTGATAATTCCCGTCAGGTTATCGCCGGTTATGGCGCGCGAATTCTTGCGCTGCTCAAGGAAAATGGCGGGCAAGCATCCGCTTTCAATGCGGGCTTTGCTGTCACCACGGGAGACATCATCTGCCTTCTCGACTCTGACGACTACTTCAAGCCGGAAAAAGTACAGCGCGTCGTTGAAATCATGACCGGCGACCCGAGCCTCGGCTGGTGTTTCGATATCGTGCGTCAGCTCGATCATGACACCGGCGAGCGATATCCCTGGCCAACCGCACACGAACTCGGCAAGTGGGACGCGCGCGCAGTTACCGCCGCCGGCAAGCCGCCTCTTGTTCCAACCGCCCTATCCGGACTCTCCTTTCGAAGAAAAACTCTGGAGAGGATTTTTCCTATGCCGGAGCCGATTCGTCTCAAGACCGGCTGCTCCAGCGACGCCTACATCAAGTGGGTTGCGCTGGCTCTCGACGAAGGCTGGATGGCCGACGACGAGCTTACGATGATGCGCGTGCACGGCAGCAACGCGTTTACCAGGAGGCCTGTCGAGAAGAAGCGTCTGAGCGGCCAGCTCGAGCTCATCACCGGCATCTGGCTTTATGATCGGTGGCCTCTTCTGCAGCGCCTCGCGCTGAAGGTCTTCTCGCGAGGACTGGGAGCGAATTGGGCCACCGGCGGACTGGAATCAGGACACAAGCAGCGCGTCCAGTCGTTCGTTCGCAACCTTACCCTGCCGCAGCGTTCCGAAGTGCTCATCAGGGCGACCATCTGGAGTACGCTTGGCCGTCTCGGCTACTAATACCTCCACAACAGGGCATCCTGCATGAGAATCTCCCGCAAATTCGCGGCTCAGACCTTTTACTTCTGCGCACTCTTCCTTTCGAGCGGCGCCATGGAGACCCTCACCGTAGGCAAGAACGGGGCCGATCCGCAAGGGTCGCCGCTGATGAAGGTGCTGTGGGCCTCTGTCTATCTTGTGGTTCTTCTGCGTATTATTCCCCGCTATCGTCAGGTCTGGAGTCTCGTCTCATCGAATAAGTGCTTCGTTCTGCTGCTGCTGTTGGCTCTCTATTCCACCCGCTGGTCGGTCGACCCATATTTGACTTTGCAGAAGAGCATCCCGCTTCTCCTGTCAGCGCTCATCGGCCTCGACTTCGCACGGCGTTACACCCTTCGCGAACAGATTCGCCTTATCTGGATGGTTCTGGCGTGTGTTCTGGTGTTGGGAGTGATCGCGCAGGTCTTCTTTCCCGGCTTAGTTCCTGATCTCGACTATGAGCCTGGCGGGGCCTGGAACGGCATCGTCACGAACAAGAACACTTGGGCGCGCCTCATCGTTCTCACCGGCATTACCCTCCTCAGCCGGCCGCGGCCGACACGGCGAAGCATCGCAGTTGTCGCGATTCTCATTACCATGGTGGTGGCGCTGCTGGCGGCTTCGCGCTCTGCGGGCGGCCTGCTCATTATGGGCACCATGTTGCTCTTGTTCGTCGGCTTCCGTGCCCTGCGCTGGCCGCGGATGCCGCTTGTTCTGCTCACGCTCGCACTTGCTGTAACTTCCATCATCGCTATTTCCTATGCCGTCCAGCATGCGGATGAAGTGACGGCGAAAATGGGCAAGGACGCCTCCATGACCGGACGTGTGCCCATCTGGAGAGAAACATTTCGCTTCGTTAAGAAGAGCCCGGTGTGGGGTTACGGATACGCCGCCTTCTGGAGCCAGAACTCCCGGCCTGGCCGGTTAGTGCGGGAAGCTACAAACTGGGACAATCTGCCGCACGCGCATAACGGCTACATCGATCTCACGTTGCAACTAGGCGGCGTAGGCCTTCTGTTGTACTTCGCTGCCTACCTCATTGCGATGAAGCGCGCAGTTCTCCTGGTCAGAAGAAATACGGCTCGGCAGTTCCTCTGGCCGATCGCGTTTCTCTGCGTCGTCTTCCTTTATCAACTGGATGAAGCTTCCATCGTCACTCCGAATCAGCTCATCTGGATTTTATATTCAAGCGTGCTCTTCTCCCTGGCGATTGAAGAGCGACACTTCGAATCCCCGGCCCTTGTAGAGGACGAAGAACTTGAACCAGACCAGACCGTATTGGCCGCCGGTGATTAGTGCGAGCCGGACAATTGATCGGTAAACACAAGACAACAAACATGAGGATAAGTAATGCAAAAGGTGCTGATCATCCAAACAGAGGTGAAACATTATCGGCTCCCGTTATTTACCGGCCTTCATGCTGCACTCCAGCAGGATGGTATTGAGCTCAAGGTTGTTTACAGCAACTCGAACCCCGTTCACTCGCTCCGTAAGGACTGCGTGGATCTTCCTTCTTCTGTCGGAACTAGGGTCCCGGGACATTGGTTTTTTAAGCGGTTCATCTATCAGCCGCTATGGAAGGAGATATTCAGCGTCGACCTGGTAATAGTCGGTTCGGAAGTGAAATACCTCATCAATCCCGCGCTCCTGCTGCTGTCGGCTCTTAAGCTGAAGCGGGTCGCCTTCTGGGGGCTTGGCCCGAACAGGCACCCCACTCGTTCTGAATTTGCTGAGTCGCTCAAGAGGCCCTTCTTTACCTGCGTGGATTGGTGGTTCGCCTACACCGAATCGATCGCGCAATATCTGCGCAGCGAGGGCATGCCGGGAGAACGCATTACAAATGTCCAGAATGCAACTGACAGCGCCGAGTTGAGAAGACTCATCGAGGATATCTCGGACGATGAGGTGCACGATTCGAAAATTGCTCTTACCGGCTGCACCGAGAGCAGGATCGGCCTTTACTGCGGAATGCTTCAACAGATCAAAGCCATACCCATGCTGATCGAAGCCGCGCGCCTCGTGAAACAGAAGTGCCCGGAATTCCATCTTGTCGTAATCGGCAACGGGCCCGAGCGTCCGTGGCTGGAAAATGCGATAGCTGGCGAGCCGTGGATCCATTATCTGGGATCGAAATTCGGACGCGAGAGCGCTCTGTATTACAAGATGGCCGACATGTTCCTGTTGTCCGGTACTGCTGGGCTTGCAGTGGTGGACAGCTTCGCGGCCGGACTGCCCCTCTTGGTCACCGATCTGCCGACACATCCACCGGAAATAAGCTACGTAGTCGACGGAGAAAATGGCTCCATATCGCCGCACAACGCTGAGGCATTCGCAGCCTCCATCGTGCAAACTCTCGCCGATCCTGCCAGGATGGAAAGGCTCCGCGGAGGGGCAAGAGAGTCAAGCGTGCGGTACACAATCGAGACCATGATCGACAACTTTAGCACGGGAATCAAAAGATGCCTTGCTTTCTATAGGCTCTCCGCGCCGCAGAGACAAATAGCCGGCAACTCCCGCCCTGTCGGCAGCGGAGATACACGGTAACATCATCTGCCTTGCTAAGTCGTGTCTATTTCTAAACTACATCCTGCATATCTGACAACTATAAAGGAGCCATGAATGAACATTAGTGTCTTTGGATTGGGATACGTGGGTTGTGTCTCTGCAGCTTGCCTTGCGCGGGACGGTCATCAGGTGGTCGGTGTAGACTTGGATGCGCGAAAGGTATCGTCCATCATAAGCGGGCTTGCGCCTTTCTTCGAGCCCGGGCTCGAAAAGCTGCTGGGTGAGGCGAAAGACGGCGGCCGTCTGACCGCAACTATCAACGAAGTCGACGCCATCAATGCAACTGATGCGGCTCTCATCTGTGTTGGAACGCCCTCCGAGCGCACCGGAGAGATCAAGCTTGACGCCCTGCGCGGCGTGGTCACTTCCATTGGAGCAGCCATTCGCGATCGAAGCAGGCCTTTCCTGGTCATCCTGCGAAGCACTGTCCTGCCTCAAGTCGTGGAGCAGGAACTGATACCCCTTCTTGAAGGGTCCGCAGGCAAGCGTTTGGGCGAAGACCTGCACTTCTCCTATAATCCCGAGTTCCTCCGCGAAGGAACAGCCATTCGTGACTTTTACGAGGCGCCCATGGTGGTGATCGGTCACAACGATAGCTGGGCCGCCGAGCAGGTTGCCGAACTTTACTCAAAAGTGCCCGCTCCGATCGTCTACACCGACATCACCACAGCATGCATGGTGAAGTACGTGTGCAATCTATTCCATGCATTGAAAGTGTCATTCGCGAATGAAGTCGGCCAGCTAAGTGAAGCCCTGAATGTCGATGGACGCCGCGTCATGGAAATCGTCTGCATGGATAAGAAGCTGAATATCTCGCCCATGTATCTCAAGCCGGGGTTTGCGTTTGGCGGATCATGCCTGCCAAAAGATGTACGGGCCGTGGTTGCCGAGTCACGCCGGCGCGGACTTGCGTCGCCAATTATCCAGGGCATTCTTCCCAGTAACAAGGCACATCTCGAGAACTGCATCAATCTTGTGCTGAGCACCGGCGAGAAGTCCGTCGGCCTGTTTGGTCTTACCTTCAAGGAAGGTACAGACGATCTGCGGGAGAGCCCGGCAGTTGAACTAGCGGAGACGCTGCTCGGAAAAGGTGTCCGGCTGAGCATTTATGAGCCTGCTATCTCGCACGAAACCATTCACGGCGCCAATCTCGCCTTTATTGAAAAGAATATCCCGCACATCTGGAAGCTGTTAACGCCCGATTTACTGGACCTCTTACAGAGAGATGTTATCGTTCTACTCAAGAAACTCAACGACGCCGAGAGGGCCGTCCTGCAGGCGCTGGGCGCGGAGAAAACGTGTGTTGATTTTGCAAATACTCTCTCTGAAGGCGAACTGAGAGCCAGAACTGTAATCTCAGGGCTTCCGCACCCGGGGCTGGCACTGGTTTAAGAGCCGCCTCCGACGCCGACAGCGCGCACCGAGGCGGCTGTCGGTCGCGGTGTACCATCATGCCTTCCCGCTCACCTGATAGACGGCAGCGGCGACATGCCGTGCGGATCCCTCGCCCTTGCCGCTACGGTGTTTCTCCTCTAGGCATCCGATCCCCCTTCCTGTCAGTCACGCTGCCGGCGCACCCCGCGCGGCAATTCCGCAATGCCCGCCTCCTGACACATCCCTGATACCCCTTTCGATCGCCCATACCTTCCCTCTACTCTGACGCGTCTTCGTCAGCGATATCTTTCCGGCAGATATACGCACTCTATTGACCCATACTAATTTCCGGCTTTACTTAACTTTAATTGTTCTGTAATTGTTACTCCACAGGTATGATGGTGACTACTCGGCAGTTACATCGGCCCATTAAGAGCAGGGCAGCAGTCGTTGCGAAGCATGAAACGAAGGACACCGCGATGCTCAACGTCCATAAGTTATTTCTTCTGCTACTTATCGTTGCTCTCGGGTGCTCGAGCGCAAGAGCATGGGGGCAAGCATCCAGCTCGGATGTTTACTACGCAACGAATTACCCTGGTGAAGACGCCAGCGTAAAAATTAACGCCTGCATCACGGCCGTCATTGCAGCGCATGGCGGCGTGTGCGATGCCGGTGGCCTCGGCGGGAACCAGAAAATGTCCCAGGAAATTGACCTGGGCACCACCGCCAGTTCGGCCTCGCGCATCGGCATAACACTGCTTCTGCCGGAGACTGCCACGTGGTTGTGGCATCTGACCGACGGTGCGAGCTGTGGTATCCGCCAATTCAACAGCACTTCGCTTCTCGGCCATCAGCCGGCAGGCGGCGGAAATCGCATGGTGCTGGCCGCAAACTCGGGATCGCAGATGGACGCGATCTACTGCACCGATGCTCCCTCCAATGGCAGCAACTACGTGCGCGCCGAAGGCTTTGCCGTCTGGAACAACCAACCCGGCAGCACTTTCGCCAACGGTGTCGTGCACATCCGCGATGTAGTTGATCAGAGCCGCTTCATCGGTATCTTCGCGGAAAATTATTATGGTGACGTCTGGCACGTGGAGAGCGCCTGCTGCGGTGCGACCTTTGAGGAGATCCAGGGCACGAGCAACGGCAACCCGAGGGTTTCCAATGGATCGTCGGGTGGCATTCCTCTTACTGTTGGACCGGGAAAGGTAATCGGTGTGTCATTCCGCAATTCCGGGTTCAACGCACCTGGAATTGGCTCTCCGGACATCATGATTACAGGTGAGTCAGCGGTGACGGGCGTCAGCTTCTATGACACTTATATGGAAGGAAATGGCAGAGTCGATGACGCCACACCGATGGTTTACATCGGGCCCTATGTGGGTCCAGTTCATTTCGTCGATGGCTTTGGCGATACAGGCATGGCAACTCCCTCGAATACGAAGAGCATTTTTGAGAATCATGGAGTCTATCTCGATGTCCCCGCATTCGAATCGGCTAATGCAACCATTGGTATTAATGATGTTACTGCTGGAGTAAAGACTTGGATCTGGAACTTCTCAGGCAACCTGGGCTCACTTTCTTCCTATCAGACTCCGCGCGCCCCGGTAATGCGCTTCCATCCACCTCAACCGGGACGTCATTAGTGGCAAACCTATAAATCGCGTTACTGGAAACTATCCTGACACTGTCGTGCGATTGAAGGCTAACCGAGAATTGAGGGCCGGCCTGCTGCAGAATTACCGGCCTTCTTCGCTTTCTTGCGCTGAAGTATATTTTCTCGACCGTTTGGGCCCCCTTTCCTGCTAGTCTTTGACCTCCGGCACGCGCGGCGGCCAGCGCATCACTGCACGACCATGCTCGCCTCCTGACCTGCCCGTAATACCCTTTTCTGATTGCATACTCCGTTCGAATTTGGCACAGCATGTTCCAACATGCGTGGAAGCACACCCGTTTTCGGGACAGCGGGGAGGGCAGAGGTCTGCCCTTGTTATAGACGTTGTTAGCGCTGTCGTAACCTGATTTTATTCATAGGTAACACTTCTGATGGGTTACTTTTTGGTCGTCGTTGGAGTATATCTGAACAGCAGTGAGTGCCCGTTACGACTTTGGGCGGAAGTGTAAATACGAATCAATTGGGGAAATTTACAATGTCCGGATTTAAGTCTTCATCTTTATTGTTATCACTTGTCGTTGCTCTGGCGGGCTTGAGTTCAGGTGCTCGGGGCCAAACAGGCGGTTCGTACAGTGCGGTTAATTATCCGGGGGCAGACGCCAGCGTGAAGATTAACGCATGCATCGCGGCAGTTATTTCCGCGGGCGGCGGAGTGTGCGATGCCAGCGGACTGGGCGGAAGCCAGGTAATGTCGCAGGAAATTCGTCTGGGAAATTCGACGAGCGTCGCCGCGCGTATCGGTGTGACCCTCCTCTTGCCGGAGACGGCCACCTGGTTCTGGCACCTGACGGATGGTTCCAGTTGCGGGATCCGTCAATTCAGCAGCACATCGCTTCTTGGCCATCAGCCGGGCGGCGGGGGAAATCGGATGGTCCTGGCCGCAAACTCCGGGTCCCAGATGGACGCGATCTACTGCATCGATGATGCTGCCACTGGCGCCAACTATGTGCGTGCTGAGGGATTTGCGGTCTGGAACAATCAACCGGGCAGCACCTTTGCAAACGGGGTCGTGCACATCCGCACCGTAGTCGACCAGAGCCGTTTCGTCGGCATCTTCGCAGAAAACTATTACGGAGACGTGTGGCACGTGGAGAGCGCCTGCTGCGGCGCGACCTTTGACGAAATCCAGGGGACTAGCAGCGGTTCAGTGGCCCTTCCCGCTGCCGATGGCGGCGTACCTCTTACCCTCGGACCGGGCAAGGTAGACGGCGTCTCGTTCCATAATTCCGGATTCAACACACCGGGAATTGGCTCTCCCGACATTTTGATGACAGGCGAGTCAGCGGTGATGGGTGTTGATTTCTATAACACGTACATGGAAGGCAATGGCGCAGTCGACAGCACCACGCCAATGATTTATGTCGGGCCCTATGTTGGTCCGATTCACTTCTTCGGCGGCTTTGCCAATACCAAGCAGGCAACACTCTCAAGCACCAAGAGTGTTTTTGAGAATCATGGATTCTATCTTGACGTTCCCGCATTCGAGGCGGTCAATACAACGCTCGGCATAAATGACGTTATGGCGGGAGTACAGGTCCCTGTGTGGAGCTTCTCAGGTAACCTGGGCTCAATTCCCCCCTATCAGACACCGCACGCGCAGCCAACTCCGCTTCTTGCTCCATCGTCACGACTTCGCTAATGTGCAATTCTATATATCGAGTTATTGGCGACGACCCGGACGCTGTCTTTTGGCTGCAGGCGAGCTGAGAATTGAGTGCCAGCCTGCAGAGTCACAGTGCCCGGGCCGAAGTTCACTACGTCGACATACCAGGGTAGACCGGAAGGCAGCAATTTAGGCGGAGTCTTTGGCAGATTTACTACGGCAGGTGGGTTTTTGAGCTGCACATATTTCCCCCCATAGTCCGGAGTGATGGTGGCGCGAGTCGATGGCAACGTCACCGTCGGTTCCGAGTCGCGACTCGGAAGCTGGGCGCTGAGTAATGCCAGAATGAGCAGCAACGATTTCATGTTTAGCACTTCCTGTTTCTGACGGTTTACGGGGTTGGCCAGAAATAAGTTTTAAGAGGCCTTCCGGGCTAACTCCGTGGTCGCCTGTTGCAGGACGGCGATATCCTGCAAAGAATAGGTTTTGGCTATCTGCACATCGTTCTGTGAGCCTTCAACATTGGCGTTCATGAGTCTCTGCTCTTGCGTGCCTGGAATAACAGGAAAGTCTCGTTGCCATGAGCCGATCTGGCGCGTTGGCAAACCGGCGCGAAGTGCATTCACGTGCAGCCAGATATCATCGGCTGCAGGACAAAGCGATTTGAACTTAGTGCCGCTGTCCCTGAGCTGCTGCAGCAGAGCAGGGGGTAAGGCGGTCCCAGAGCTGCCGGTAGCGAAGTGCAGCATGCTGGGCTTGTCGGATGCGCAGGATTTCCAGTCCGTATACGGTGCAATGCGGTCCTCGAGCAATCGGATAACGTGCGCGCGGTGACAATTGACAACACCAGGATTTTCACGATATGCATCCATCAGTCTCCAGAGCCAACTGCGTGTATAGAGATGATCATCATCGGCTGTGACGACCGGCTGATTGAGGTCTTGCATGACACCGAGAGTCGGGTAGTACTTGGTATGAGGTCCCAGGTTATCGGTAAGTCTCACTTCCAGGCCGCGTAACTGGAGCCTCTTGAGGGTATCCGGAAGGTCACTAAATGCACCTGGATCGTCCAGCCAGAGAATAAAGCGCGAAGGCAGAAAAGAAGCCGCGGCGATCGATTCTATCGTGAGATAGACGCTCCGGATCCGCACGCCATAAGTAGTCAGTGATACGATAGGGCCGCCTGATGCAATGACGGGCCGGCTGGAGAATCTGTTCTGGCTTCTGAGGAGATTGAGATACAGCCGCAGATGCCTCGTTTCTTTTCGCTGGAACAAGAGCCATAGCTGGTCGAGGTGCAGCGTATCATTGACCCATCCCAACGGCCTGGAATCCCCTGCTACCATATGCCTTCCTCGGAAGAAGTGGTGAAGATCATCATTTGGTTTTGGATGTATTTGCGGCGTCGGTAGCGATCGTCCGTCCCCGTCTATGACGCGTGCATGAAGATAGTGTATCGCGGCCTTCCCCGTTTTTCGCCTATTCCGAACCACCTACCTTGGCGGAGAAGAGGGCATGGTGGACGAGAATGAACAGTGTGCGATGGTCGGCGTCGCCAAGCACGGTGTCGATCGGCGCTCGCGCCATCGATTTTAGCGGTTTGCTCGCCCGCCGCCTCGTAGACAAAAATCTGTCCGATCGCACTGTGCACATTAACTTTGCTATCGAAAGCTACGCACTAACCACCGCGGGCGGCAAACGGCCGAAGATTGCTGACCGTGCCGTCAGCGCCCTGTAGGTGATGTCCTCCGATTCGCTGCTCACATAAACTCGATGGGCGGAAAGGGCGCCGATGAAGCCACAAGGGTCCACGCTGTCGGTTCCAGAAGGAACTGGATCTGCTCAGGCTCTCAGCCAGAATCCTGGCAGAGTCGCGCATATGATCGTCGAAGATCGTGTGCGCAAACCCGTGGAATATTCATATTCGCGGGCAGTCTTCTTGACCAACTTCCAGATTGTCCTTCCTGAAACTTCGTCCCCCAGAGCTGTCCAGCGCCCGGCAGGCATATCGAAATCGTGTGTCACTTTACGATGCCCGCTGCCGTTAACCACGCATCGAGATCTTTTTCACCCTATCCGAGTCAATTCACGTAACGACGCCGAGTCCGCAAAGTAGTCCCTTGGTATAACCCTTGTTGAAGAGTCCGGACACCTTGAATGGGCTCACGGCTATGGGCGTCAGGAGGGAACCATCTAAGCGGGCGGGAGCAAGTTCGTGTCATGGATTACGACCCAGTTGCCGCCCGGCTCGCGGCGCAGGACAGAAAGCGTGTAGCCGGCGCGGCGCGACGGCTGGCCGCCGTTGCGAGGCGTGATGGTGACGGAGAGGTGGTTCCAGCACCAGGCAAAATCGCCCTCGACCTGAATTTGCTGAGTATCGCTGACCGCCTCAATGCGGGCGGCGGAAGTCACGGCCTGAAAGGTTGAGGCAAATGCGTTCTTGCCCTGCATGGGCGGCTGTCCCGGGACCAGAAAGAGGGCGTCGTCGGACATCAGCGTGAGAACGGTCTGTAGATCGCCGGCGGCGGTGGCGCGTACCCAGGTTTCCATCAGGTTGCGGATCGCCTGTTCGTCTGATTTGTAAGGACTGTTCATGGCAAGGCGAAGGATATCACCTGCTCGCTGCGCTAACTTTGCTGGCGCTTCAGCGTCTCCTTGCAGCGCGGTCCAAGCGTGTTGATTCGTCGCAAGAAAGATCGCCAGGCACTGTTGGATCGAACAGGGACTTCTGCAGGCAAAGCGCGGGCAAAAGCGTACGGGCAGCCCCATATATTTCACAGAGTTTGTGGCCCTGCAGAAGTTTTGCAAGGAGCACCGCAACCTCTTGATCACCCGTCGCTGACCACCTCAAAGGAGTCGGTTGTTGGAAGAGTACGTGTTTGCTCCGAAGCATGTGGAATTGCTGCAGACCGCGAAAGCAAGCGTGAGAATAATGCACTCGATCGTGGCGAATACTTAGATCCCGACGAGAATCTTCAACGCAGACCCGCTTTTATTGGTTCACAGCACGTGCCAGCTTATATTTTGACCGTCACTGATGTGGTTAGGAGGCCGACACCTTCTAGCATCGGACATTGCAGTCCATCAGGTCCGCAAGCGTGTCGCTTAAACGCTTCGCAACCTTCCGGGTTTGCACCCATCTCTCTTTCATCGCTGCACTAATCTGCGCCCGTGCTTCGGCACTCATAACGCGTCGCCTCGTCCTTTGGCAGACCGCTTGGAGCAACGTGCTTGGCGGGATTAGGCGGGGCTGTTCGTCGTAGTCATGTACATGTTCATTCAGTGATTTCTGCAAATCTTTGGGCACACTCTCCGTCTTTCTTTCATGGCTTTGTATCTTCTAGCAGGAGTTAGGGCCCGGGCGGATAGCTCGCGGGCCTCCGCGGAGCTCAGCTTTGTTTTCTCGAGTTCTTCGCTCCGACCGACCCAAGCGTCGATTATCCTCAGTTCCTGCTCCGCCACGTACCGACGAGGCAACAGTTCCTGCTTCCGCGAATCAAAACGGAGTTTCAAACCCGACTCCCTTTTGAAAGAGGCCGGAACCCAACGCCCCCATCTGCACGACCCCTCCGCTCCTTACTGAGGTAAGGAGCTGTGTGGAGGCTGCGCCAAATGAATTTCCCGATCTGTGTCACCAATATCTGCGTTGCTAAACAAAAATTCCCTTTTGACTTTTTGCGCGAGATAGGTGAATTCTGTAAGCACCTGCTCCACCCGCATCGCAGCGGAAGCCAAGATGCCGCCGTGGCTCAGGCCAATTCAACAGGGCTGACCGCCCAGAGAATCTCAATCATGTCACCAAACGAACTTCAGGAACTCGAACCAATCGCCGAGGCTCTGAACGCCGAGTCTAACGAGATCAACAGCATCATCGCCGCGCTGAACGCCAAGCTGGCCGCGCTCAATGTCGGTCTGGAGGTGTGGCTCCCTCCAGACGAGGACCACATCCAGATCGGCTACGCAAAGGCGGAGGAATCGTGGCAACTGGCAACCAAATGGTACGAGGACATCAGATGGGTCCCCAATCTCCGATTCGACGACAGCGGGGACTGGGAGCCGGTTCCCGGCACAAACTATGAAGTAACCCCGCTGCTTCAAGAGTCACGGGAGTTACGAATCCGGGCACTGGATTACATGCCCTCGGTCATCTGGGAACTCAAAAAGCGAGCCGAGGAAAGTTTGCAGTCGATCCACGCAGCCAAAGAGATGGCTGCCAACCTTTAGGTTTCCACGACATTGATGTCTCAACCTTCCCGGACGAGACACAGGCGGATGGCCCGATTCCAGCGATGGCTTCGGGTCATTTGCTTTTTGGGAGCACCGTCAATTGGAGCCTGCCTGCGGCCTCAATCAGGCCCCGCGCTGCAGGAGACAGGCGCAGTTTATGAGCTATGCTCTGACCGCTGCGATCTAGTTCACAGTCTCTGGCCTTTCGTTAGGTCCATGGCTGGGCGTAACTTCCTTTCGTTTCCGGCTCTCTCGCTTATTCAGGACTTCCGTCCGCACTTCCAAGCAAAACCACGAAGCCTGATTTGCTGTAGCACCCAGAAGATCGTGAAACGATTGACGACCGCTCAACCGGACCATCTCCCTCGGTGTGTATTTCGCTTCCGCGAGTGGCGCCACTGCCTCGTAGAGAGCGCGGATGCGGGCGACGTGGTTAGCATCGTGATCGACGAGCGCACAAGATGCGCTCGTCGAACTTCACTAACTGTCGTGGAACAGGTGTCACTCGCCTCGCTGCTTCGCGCAGCTTGACTTTGCCCCGCGCTACTTCCTTCAGTAATTCAGGCTGCGGCTGCTGCACTCTATGTTCATAGACGCCGAGCTGCTTGGCGATCTGGGTGCGTGAAATACCCTCCTGACGCGCTTAACGACTTTTTACGGCTTTTGCCATAGTCGGCGGAGCTATTGGCACCACAATCCGGCAAGCGGGGGAGCTAATGCCGTCGGTATCACACATTAGGCGGAGGGACTCGGAATTCGAAGTGGGATTGTGGGCACACCGCGCTCGACCGCTAGCTATAACCTTTTCCACGGCACGATAGCCCTAAGTAATATAGCGTCGGTGCACTGAGTCGCGGGCGGGCGCACCCTCGACGCGGCGGAAATTTCTTTCCGTACACGCACGTTACCTCATACCGTTCGGCATGCTTCGGATCCTAAGTGACGCGGTAAATCCCCGACTTCGGGACGCTGTTCCCTGGTTAGGTTTCGCCAGCCGTTATGCAGGCTCATGGAGCGCGAACCTTTCTGTCAGGTTTCTCACTCAGCCCCAGGGCAACGGGCGATCGCCCATTGCCCCCCAACCATTGTGCCGATTACTGCGTTCCCCGGCTCGCGGCAGAGACGCCAACCACCATCTGCGTGCCGCTGTCCAGCTGGATATCTTGCTTCGCGCCAAGCAGAATGCTGGAAGCGCGGGCCATCCTGGGATCTTGTTGTCCCGGCGCATTGTTCGCCAGCAGCACGCCGGGGATCGACGTTGTGCTGATGGCTATCTGGCCGGTTTTTGCTACGACGGTTCCTGCCGCGGGGCCACCACTTGCAGCAGCTGCCCCAGCGGAGCCGCCTGTGCCTTGCGGCGCGCCACTCGCCTCGCTGCCGCTACGAGTCCCACTCGCACTCGAGTTAGAGGAACTGCCCGCCGGTGGCCCGCTCATGGCGGCAGACCCACTGGCCGATGCCGCGCCTCCAGCCGGAGCGATCGACTGAATCTGCGAATGGACCGGCACGCTCTGCCCACCCTTCAGCTCGACATGGTCAAACAGGAGCGCTACTTGAGAATTCTCGCCTGCCCCACTCGGTTGCGCACCGATCACATGGCCTACCAGCTTCGATCCCTTGGGAATCTCGGTTCCGTCGGCGGTCTTTGCTGACGACTTGGTCTGGACCACCACGCTGTCGCCGGTCTTGGCGGTCTTTGAGTCGAGCTTGCTCACAAGTTCGCCGTTGATTGGGCTCATCTCTACGGCAGACGCTGCCGGGTTCGCGACCGGACCAGGCGGTGTCGCCGCCTCCGCGCCTGAAGGGTTCTGCTGAGTGGCTGTACTGTCCGGTTGGTTGGTCGCGGGAGCCTGCTGCGCCATCAGCGGGAAGCTTGCTATGGCGAATAGGGTAGTCGCCAGCGCTGTACCTGTTTTCATCAAAAATCCTCCGTTGGTTGGTATCTCGCAAGCGTAGGGCCAGACAAGGAGCTCTGCGTAGATTGCTCAAGAGGTTGGACTTGGAATCAACCGGCATTCACCAGCGTACATGGCGTAGTCAGAAATCGGTGCTTGGACCGGATTCTCACCGCCGAATTTTCCATAGATCGAGTAATTCTTCCCGGGTCGAAAATTCCTGTCCAAGGATCCTATGCCCGGTTCTGAGATAAGGGACCGGGAGCCGGCCCGCCCATTTCATCCCGCGCCCCAGCCGTCTCAATCGATGCAAATTCGCCGATGCACGCATTATCAGAGGTCGCGTTATACGGCTTTAGCACCCTCGCCGGTTGGAGGCGGTGCACCAATGTTCTGCAGCAGTGTTCCACGTCGACATTGCCAAGCGATGCACGATAGTCATTATGGAGTAACCGGCCCGATGCGCAGGTCGTGGGTTAGGCTGAGTTTGCTTGAGGAACATCAGTCCAGAGCCACAAGCGGAAGGAGTCGGTCATGGGAGAGAAGTTACGATTTTTGGGCATGGATGTCCATGCCGAGACGATTGCCGTAGCGATAGCCGAGCCAGATGGCGAAGTGCGCAGCCTGGGTACGATTGCCAACCGCGAAGAGTCGATCCGCAAGTTCATCCGTAAGCTTGGCCCAGTGGAACATTTGCGTGCCTGCTATGAAGGGCTCTGGTGCAAACAGCGACGAAGTTCGGAGGTAACCGTGTGAGGTGCCTGCGCCTAAGCGATGAGTATCTCGTTCTACGTAAGGATTTCCGGAACCGGAAACTTTTATGTGCCAGAGTCATAGCTTTTCACGTACTCCAACCGCTTCTTAATCCCGGTGATGAAGTCGCCGTATACCATTTCCTCCAGCTTCTGGAGTTGAATTCGGATATGAGCGTCCTGATCGCAATTCAGAGCTAGGCCGTACTTGACGCGAACCGCGTTCATGTCGTCGTAAGCCGCAATCTCTTTCTCCAGTTCCTCGATGCGCTGCTTCTCGTCGCCGCCGTATCTACGATGAAGTTCCAGTTTGTCTTCGTTCACGATTTCCTCAACCTATCCGTTTGCTTGTGTTCTGTGTTTACGTCGTGGGATGGCGGGGGGCACTCTTAACGTTTAAATCCGATCCCGTTTGTGATCGATCTGAATGTTGCTATCCAAGCGTTTGTCGCGCAGTCCATCACCCACTGTCGGATTTCCATGCTGTCCCAGTTGGGCGGAATCTTCGAAGCCTTAGCCAGCAAAGCCTTTTTGAAGGCGTTGCAGTTGTCCTCGATGCACTTCAGTGCTCTTCCCGTGTCATTGTGAATGAGATCACCCTAGGTCGTTTCCTCAGGGGGCATTGGGTGCCCAAAAGATAGGTCGTTCAAGGCCCTTAATCGCGGCATCTAAGGCACACATGATAGAGGCATCCCCCAGCCTCGTTGAAATCCTGCGCTCGACGCTCGCCCGAGTGGAACAATCTGCAGACCTGTCGCCAGATGATCCGGCCATAGTTAAACTTAGGCGTTTGGTGCTGCGCCTGATTGCCGAGCTAGAGGTTGCCAAGACGCGAAAAGCCGCTTGATCTCTATCGTGGCGGCGATCTTCCGCAGCCACTCTTCCGGACGCGTGAGAGGGGGAATGACAAGATCGAACTTGCCCTCATCCGCATAGTCGTAAGAGGTATTGAACAGGACCAGAGGAGCGTGCGAACGTTCACGCGTCAGCGTGACCACTTGGCGGCGCTCCCCTACAGGTACCCCCGTAACCAATATGGCGTCAGCACCTGTTCTCTTTTGCAGCATAGAGTGAAATTCTTCCACAGTGGGGCACAGGTCAACTGAGTAGCCGACGCTGCGGAGGACGAGCAATCGGTTGCAGTCATCCGTTCCAAAGTGAAGCACTCGCGCAGCTATGTCATTGATACTAGGTACCGGGAGCGTACTGGAAAATGCCGGGAACGCCTGTAAGAGCATGAATCCCAGGATGCAACTGACGGTCCACTTTTCCTCATTGATATTCGCTTCTTCTTCGCCTACGCTTAATCCATGTTCCAAGGCCCATCCAGCCAACGTGCCTTCGTAGTCCGCTGCAAGCGATGCGGCGAGAACGTTCCCGCAATGGTCGAGACGTTGCCTGCATCGTGGATCACGGTCAAGTGTCCGTTGTGCAGCGAGCACCGGCGCTATCTGCCCACCGAAGTGTTTCAAGGCAGAGTGTCCTATGCGTTGATCAGGAAGCCCGTTCGGAGCGCACAGGGCGGGACAAGGTAAGCCATGTTCGATCCCAACGCACACATGCCACGTCCGAATCGCACGCTGATCTACATGGGCGCGTGCATGATCGCGGGTATCCGGTTGGCACGCGAGAAGCAAGTGAACACCCGGGTGATCCCGACGAGTCACGCGATTGATGAGTCAGTCGAACTCGCGCACGAGATATTCAATCGAGTATTTCGGAAGGTGCTGGAGCGGGCCCGATGATCAGCTGCAGCCTGCTGGGGAGGGAATGTGAGTCGGACTTTGAGATGCGTCATGCTGGCAGTCGCCGCACTTATCAACTACCGCTGTTCAGGGCAGTCCGCTCAAGTCACAAACACTCCCTTAGAGCGAACGTTCATGATCCAGTGTTGCCGGGTTTGGGTTTCGTTGTTGGGGCGTGAGACCTCGACAGCGGAGGCTTTGCTGATGTCAGTGCTAAGACGTTCGACGAGCGTTCCGGCATCGTTGGTGTAGATTCGCGCATCCTGGGACGCCCGCGAAACGGACACATACCCCTGAACAATTTGGGCACTGATGTGCCGCAATGAATTCCCGCATATCAGCCTCGCTCATTGGTGCTTCACTCACATTTCCGCAGTCGGGTTATCCAATCAGCTCTGCTTTTTCGTTTCCTAAAACCCCAAGGCTTCAAACCCATTTTCCGGTCTGGACGTCCGCCTTGCGACCGGCAAACAGGCGACCTAATTTGAGGCGGCGTGGTTGATGTCGCCTCTCACAGCGCACAGTGCATCTCTTGAGTCAAGAGGTTGAACTCAAGAGATGCCCCATGCTAAGCATGGTCTGCGACAAGGAATGTCTGGTTCTTTTCCATGGACTTTGTCAACTTCACAAAATCGGCCTGAGAGAGTTGAGCAGGCAGGAAATCTGTCCTGCCATCCGGTTGCACTGCATCCTTCATCATCCGCTCGTGGTGATACGTTGAAACACTCAGCATGCGGCACGGATGCTCACTCTTGTTGAAGAATGTGTGAGGCGCATTGGGTTGCACCACCAGGCTTTCGCCGGATTCATACACGTTCCACTCAGCGGTGCCCTGGCTGTTCCAGGACCCAATAGCCAGAGTGCCTTCCAGTACATAGAAAAACTCCGCAAATGGGTGCTTATGAAGTGGAATACCCATGCCCGGCACGACCGTGGTCTCATAAATGGAGAAGGTGTAGCCCGTGTTCTCTCCCAGTGCCCTCCATAGCAACTGCATAGGCCCGATATCCAGCGCCGGGCCACCTGTTTTGTTGTTCTTAATGACGTTGTGATGAATGACTTCTTCAAGCGGAGTGGGGAAGTTTGACATATAAGTTTCCTTTCGTGAACGAAGTTGGTGCTCTGGGGTGAACGTCAGAGCTTGTGAGTTGCGCAGCTAGCACTCCGCTAGTCCCGTGGGTTTCCACAGTTATCTGTCGCATGAATCATTACAGGCCTTTACACAGCCGATCGGATCGCCTCGATGAGAGAGCTGGTTGATCCTCGCGGAGGCCTAGCTATGTGGTCGTGACTGTCACGGCCTGACGCACATACCGGCTGCTTTCCAGTTGCTGCACCATGAAGGCTGCCAGATCGGCCCGCCCGATCTTGTGCGCCTTCTCGCCGCCCTCCGTGCTCAGCACCCTGGCAACGCCGGTTTTCTCGCCGTCGGTCAACATCGGCGGCCGCACGAGCGTCCAGTCCAGGTTGCTGCCTTCGATCTCGGCCTCCATGCCCGCCTTGTCTACCAGCAGACCCCGCAGAAACGTCCGCATGAGCAGGTGCTCGTTGAAGAAGCCGGCGTTCTTGACGCTTTCGCCCGCACCCACCACCGAAATCTTCAGCAACCGCTGCACGCCATTGCGGCGCATCGCGTCCACAATATTGTGTGCCGCGCTCGTTTCCATCGTCGTCACTTTCCACGGCGTCTTGCCGCCCAGCGCGTCGATGACCGCATCCTGTCCGGCTACCGCAACGTCGACCGCGGCCGCGTCCAGCACGTCGCCCGCAACAACTCTGACGTTCGCCTTCTTGTACTGCGCGGCACCGCGCACGAAAGCCGTCACCTTATGTCCGGCCGCCAGCGCCTCATTTACCAGCGCTTCTCCGCTCTTGCCCGCTGCTCCGATCACTAGAACTTTCATCGCATCCTCCTTTTGCCTCGTATTTGGCCGCCCATCCAAATGAGCGACCTGACCATTAGAGGCCTATGGAAACCATTGGTCGCAAATTAATCAGTGGTTTCATAGCCGATGGTTATAAATCAACAAACGGTCGCAAGAATCGTCGAAAGAGACTAAGCTATTGAGGTGACATCCACATCACCAAGTCGCCGGGTAGAGCGCAAGGAGCGGTTGCGGGGCGAAATCCTTGCGGCTGCCAGCAAAATGTTTGCCGATCGCGGCTACGAAGCTGTGACGCTTCGCGCGATCGCTAAAGAGATCGGCTATACGCACGCCGTGATTTATCAGCATTTCCCCGATAAATGGCACATTCTTGCCGAGTTGAGCAGCGAGACGATCGGGCAGCTGATTCAGAACTTCGACGCGATTGCCGCTAAACATCCTGCACCGAAAGAGCGTCTTTTTGCGACTTCACGTGGCTTGATTCAGTTCTGCACTGCCCATCCACAGCAGTTCCGCAACGTCTTCTTCGGGCCGGAGAACCGCAACGGTATCCGCGCTGGACAATATATCAACGACATTGGCACGCCTTTGTTCCAACGTTTCGTACAGCTCTTTTTCGATGTTGCCAAGGATGAAGGCTTGCCAAGTGGGGATGACATAGTGGTAGCCCACACCTGGTGGTACACGATCTTCGGCCTCGCCACGCTCATGGTCATCCAAGGGGTTGTGCCTGACTTGCCTGACCAGACTCTTGTGGTCGAGCAAACGATCGCCACGCTTTGGGCGGGCGTTCAGGTTGTTCCGCGATTGCCGAAGAGCGCAGTCTCTAAGCGGTCTGGCCGATCCAGTGCCTCAAAGCAATAACAGCTTCTGTCTATTTAGGAGTTGTTGGAGGTATGCCCGTGGACTACCAGGACTCAACCATTTTCCAAGGCCGTAGCCCTTCTGGTGGCACGAGAGGCCAGTAAAGCTGTTGTCTTTGGGCGAAGGAAAGTCCCAGCGGGCGCGACCGAAGCCTCCTGAAGTCCAGTCCCAAACACCCACCTCAAGACTAATTCCATGTTCCTGCAGGTACTGAAGGAATTGCACGGTGGATTCCGGCGTATCGGCGTCACAGAAATACGCTCCGGAAATCCCCTCGCAGATGCTGACTGGATCTCTTTGCGAGAAGTTCCCAAACTTGGCGTCCCATACACGGCTCGCTGATTGAGTGGCTTTAACGGCTCGACTTAAGCTAGTCGATGCCGAATGCCTGTTTGCATAAAACAGATAAGTGATGCCGAAGCATTGGAGGCGCAGCTCGTCGAAAACCTGATTCGCGCCGAGATTCACGCGATGGAGGAGGCGCTGGGTTTCCACGCTCTGCTCCAATTGGAAGAGCCGAAGTACAGCATCGAGCAGATCGCCGCGAAGGTGGGCAAGACCCCCGCTTTCGTAGCCTCATTATGTTGCTGACCACATAAGGCAGAGCTTATGTTGCGAATTTGCTTATGTGGGGATATCCTTTGCGTGCGCGAAACGCCTTTCAATCGCATCCACATGCGCAACATGACGCTGGCCGCCGAGGCAGGCGCGACCATCTTTCCATGTATTCCTGCTTTCTACAATCACCCCGCCAGCTCCGAAGAGATGGCACGCCAGTTTGTCTATCGCGTCCTCGCGCAGATCGGCCTACCTCAGCTGACGAGGCCATGCAGCCAATTGATCAAACGTTGGTTTGAAGGAGCACTTTGACGCTTTGGCGCACTCGCGACCCGCCGAAGCCCTCCATGGAAATCCGCGATGCAGTCAGAATGGATTTGTAAGCGCGCGGCGGATGCGCTCGTTGTAGGTGCGCCCCGATTGCAGACGTTAACCCGACTTGAGTTCGACCACATACTGACCGTGCGCGATCGACCACAGCTGCGCGATACGCCGGACGTTGACGATGTACGATCGATGGATACGCAGGAAGCGGTTGGAATCGAGCACGCCCTCAATGGTGTTCATAGGTACGTGTAATAGGTAAGTTGCGGGACCCGCGTGGAGCCGGACGTAGTTCTGGAAGGCTTCGATCCAATCCACCTCGTTGATTGGCACGAAAAGGGTGTTCTCGCCGGATCGAACCGCGAATCGCTCAAGTTGCCGCGGCGGATTCGCGATGGCATCGAGCATCGCCATCAATTGTTTTGTGGCATCCTCGTGCGGCGCGTCTCGTAGCCTGCCAATGGCCCGCTTGAACGCGAGGTCAAAGCGTTCCTCGGTTACCGGTTTGAGGAGATAGTCGATCGCTGCGATTTCGAACGCCTGGATCGCATACTGGTCGTGCGCTGTCACGAAGATAATCGGTGGCATGCGCTCTGCTCCAACGGCATGGACCACCGCAAAGCCATCGGTCCGCGGCATCTGTACGTCAAGAAGTACGAGATCCGGTCTCTCCTCACGAATAAGAGCGATCGCCTCTCGTCCGTTTCGCGCTTCCGAGACTGACTCGACATGGGGTTGACGGCCGAGCAACAGCTTTAGCCCTTCGCGCGCGATGGGCTCATCATCCACAATGAGGACACTCAATCGCACCGTGAACCCTCGGTCGGAACCGTCCGGATCGGTAGTGTGATCTTAACCCGCACACCTCGGCCCGCTGCTTGCTCGATGACAAGATGCGCGCTATCGCCATAGAGCCGTGCCAACCGGTTTCTAGTATTCGTTAACCCGATTCCGGAGCGACCGGGCCTCGGCGAGAGAAGTCCAGGTCCATCATCGGACACAATGAGGTTAAGTGACCCATTAGAGCTGGTCGCCACCACCTCGATTGTCACCGTCTCCTCGCTCTGACCAAGACCATGGCGAACCGCGTTCTCAACGATCGGCTGCAGCACCATATGCGGCACGAGTACTTCGGACAGCGCGGCAGGCGGCGCAATGCGCACCCGCAGCCGGTCCTCGAACCGGGCCTGCTCGATCGAGAGGTACAACCGCAGGAATTCGAGTTCGCGCCAGAGCGGGACTTCCTGGGCCTCCACGTCATCGAGCGTGAGGCGAAGGAGATTCCCGAGCTTCTCAACCATGGCTTCGGCCTGCGCTGTCTTCTGTTGCTGAATCAGGACCATGATGGCACCAAGCGTATTGAACAGAAAATGCGGCTGCAACTGCATCTTCAGGGAACTCAGCTGCGCTGTTGCAAGCTGCTGGGCGAGTTCGGATGCCTGCACCTTCAGCTCGAGTGCCTCCCGCTCGCGAGTCTTGGCGTTTTTCTGCGACCGGTACACCGCATGAAGCGCGATCACGGCCCAATAGCGGATGACGCCGCCCTGGATGCCGAACGACAACATGATTCGGACTCCCGCGGCGATCGACGGAGCAGGCGGCGGCGCTGGGAAGACACCAAGCAGCAACAGTATCGGGACTTCGACCACCGTGACTAAGATCGAGAAAACCACGCTGAAACAGAGGTGCAATGCGCTGTAGGTGACTCGGCGTTCGATCGGCCACCGATTGCCAAGCCAAAGGAGCGCCGGCGTGAGCGCGGCGCAAACATACATGCCGGTCATCCAGTCGACGAACACATATTTCCATGGCACGGCACCGCCTCGATAGAGTCGCGGCACCGTCTCCTGGATGATGTAGAAAAGCCCAGCGATCGTCCAGCCGAGCCAGACTCTCGCGATCAGCCGTATCCGTTGACGCATCAGAGGCGACATTACTGCTTCATTCTTCCACGGCTGACTCTCCGCCTGAGCGGGCTTTTGATGGGGTGGCCTACCGCGATGACCAACCGCGCTCGCAAGGACCTGAATCCAGTTCGGCATCTCGGCAGGACCGCTTGTCAAAAACACGTATCCGCCTCCTCCGCAGCGCCCTAGGATGGCTGCGTAGCGAAAGGCAAGAACCAAATCCTAAGCAATCATGGAGCAGGAACGATGAGGACTCCATTGAGAGCGTGGATGTTCGGAGTGATGGTGGCGATATTGGCATTGGTAAGCGGAACCGCGGCGCAAACCCCCGCAAAGGACATGGGCGAGGCGCTGGGCATTCTTCCAAGCGGCTTTGGCGAGGCAGTTGATCGTGACATCATGACAATTCGTGATGCGGCCACAAAGCTCAAGACGTCTGAGGCTGCCGAAGCGGCCGGCTACAGGCGCGTCACCGGCTGCGTCGAACATCAACTGGCGGGTACGATGGGTTATCACTTTCAGGACAACGCCCTTCTAGACACGACGCTCGACCTAGAGCATCCGGAGATGCTGATCAACGAGAAGATGCCCGACGGCACCTTTCAATTGAATGGCGTCGAATTCCTTGCGCCGATCTCCGTCTGGAAATCAACTGAGCCGCCGCGCATCATGGGGCAAGCCCTCACGAGAGCGGATTCGATTCAATCGTGGCGCATCCGGTTGACCAAGTGCCGCCGGATGAGCTGAACAACCACAAATAATTGGCCGAATGCCGAGGAGTGACTCTATGAAAACAACAAAGCTCAGCATCGTTCTGCTTGGAACGCTTGCAATGTTGGCAGGCGTGGCCGCCAACGCCGATTCAACGACTGATCAAAGCGCTGTAGCTGCGCTCGATACCGAGTACCAGCTCGCGGTTAAGAACAACGACGCCGACACGATGGGCCGAAGCCTGGCCGACGATTTCGTCGTGGTTTGGGGCACTGGAGAGGCCCACAACAAGGCAGACCTGCTCAATGACGCGCGAACGAAGCGAGTCCAGTATGAACACAACGAAGACACCGATAAGATCGTTCAAGTGTGGGGCGACACCGCAGTCATAACGTCGAAACTCTGGCTGAAAGGCGTCGATAAGGGAAAACCGTTCGAATGGCACGTCTGGTTCAGCGACACCTATGTACGGACCCCGTCAGGATGGCGATACGTGCACGGCATGGCGTCGCTTCCCCTGGAGCTTCTTCCCTCCGGCTCGACGGCTGCGCGGTAAGCAGCCGTGATGCGGCTCGGCTTGTTGGAGAGGGACAGGCCCTTCATGTCACAACCGGGAAGATGCCCGGTCAATCAACGCCTTTTGATTGCGAATCACGCGGAGATGATATTTTCGGCGCGTAGTTTGCGCACAATGTGAATACGCAGAATCGCGTTGGCTACTGCTCACCGCTTTCCATCATCATCGGCAAAAATACGGTCCGCAAAATCACTCACCGAACTACCGATTAGCATTCAATATGCAAAATCTCAACCTGGATCACCGCGACCGCAACGCCTGCGGCTTCCCTTCTTACCTTCAAATCGAAAACGCCTCGGACTAAGTTCGGAGGGCTTACTCCAAAACTCGTCTCCGAGGCGTTTCCGATGTTGACTGGCGGTGATCCACCCGCAATGCCGGACTTCGCGACGGCACTCACATCAGACGCGTGGCTGCTGGACTTTCCTCGGCAGGCATCCAGGTCTTGTCGGGGTTGTATTCCGACATGGCCTGCGCCACTTTGGCCGTGTCCTGGCCAAGGTCCTTTTGAAACACCCTGCCATCCTGGTTGATGATGAAGGTCATCACGCCCGAGGTGCGGTACATCGCGGGATAGGCCACAAACGCGACCCCCGCCGGTCATAACCCCATTCACCGTGTAGTCGCGCGCCGCCCCTCGCGGCTGGTCCTGGCGGGTAAGAGGGCGAAAGATGTAGCCACGGAACGGTGCGCCCGCCTTCCGGCGCACCACCCCTGTAAAAAGTAGCAGTTGACCTTGAATCGGCGTCCTGACCTATAATCGCGTTGACAATCTAATCGCGTTCACCATCGCGGGCTGCGGCAATACCGCAGTCGCAGGCAAGCAGTTGTGGCCCGTCACTCCCGAGACGGTGTAAGAGTGAACAACCTGTCGGTTTTGACAGGCATACCGCGGTCGCAGGCAAGCAGCTGTGGTCCGTCACCCCCGAGACGGCGTATGGGCGAACAATCTGTCGCTTTTGACCGGGAAACCCTACAGCGATTCGTCCGCGCTGTGAAGGACTTCTTCACGTCCGAGGTGCGCTGGAGAGCGCGGGCGCTCTTCGCGTTGCTCATCGTCTTCGCGTTGACGGTTAATGGTCTGAACGTCCTCAACAGCTATGTCGGCCGCGACTTCATTACGGCGATTTCCCTTCGCGACGAGGCCGGATTCGTTCGAGAAGCCCTGCTTTTCGTCGGCGTGCTCGCCGGAACAACTGTGGTGGCGGTCTTTTACCGATTTACCGAGGAGCGGCTCGGGCTGTTCTGGCGGGTGTGGCTGACGAAACGGGTCATCCACCGATACCTCGCGGACCGCACTTATCTCTACCTCAAGCAGTCGTCTTCGATTGAAAATCCCGACCAGCGGATCGCAGAGGACGTTCGCGTGTTCACGGCCACCACTCTCTCCTTCACGCTTATGTTCATGAACGGAGTGCTCGCCGTCCTATCCTTCTCAGGAGTGCTCTGGACGATAAGCCGTCTTCTATTTTTTGTCTCGATCGGCTACGCAGTCATCGGCACAGTGGCGACCATCTATCTGGGTCGGCCGCTGATCGGCCTGAATTCCATGCAGTCGGACCGGGAGGCCGCTTTCCGGTCCGACTTGATCCACGTGCGTGAGCATGGCGAGTCCATTGGCCTCTTGCGGCACGAAGGCCGTTTAACGGCGCGGCTCCTCCGGCGTATTGACGGACTTGCAGACAACTTTCGGCGGATGACTTCCGTGAACCGCAACCTAAGCTTCTTTACGACTGGGTATAACTACCTGATACAACTCATCCCAGCACTGATCGTGGCTCCGCTATTCATTCGCGGGAAGGTTGAATTCGGTGTCATCACGCAGTCGGCTTTTGCCTTCACCCAGCTACTCGGAGCGTTTTCGCTCATCATTAACCAGTTTCAGTCCATCTCCTCGTTCGCCGCCGTTGTTGCCCGGCTAAGCGCGATGGTCGGGGCTGTCGAGAAAAGATTGCCAGCGGCCGCCCGCACGGCGGTCGAAGTTGTTGGTGGCGACGGGCGCATCACTTACGATGGCCTCACACTGTTCTCGCCCGAAGCGGGCCAGGAGATACTCAAGAACCTGACCGCGGACATACCACGCGGAACGAGAGTGTTGGTCATCGGGCCAAACGAAGCCGCTAGGAGCGCTCTGTTTCGAGCAACCGCCGGCATCTGGCCCGACGAGGCGGGGACGCTCGTCCGACCGCCGCTCGACGAAATTTTCTTTATACCCCAGCGACCCTATTTACCGCCGGGAACACTTCGGGATGTGCTCGTTCGCAGCGGCCATGAGCAGGACATCACCGACGATCAGATCGCAACTGCCCTGCACGGTTTAGGCTTAGACTCCATTCGATTGCGGGCGGGTGGGTTGGACACTGAACACGACTGGTCGGCTTTCCTCTCGTTGGGGGAGCAGCAGCTGCTTGCTCTTACGCGGATGATCTTCGCACGACCTGTCGTCGCCGTGCTTGACCGAGTAACCGGGTCGGTCAAGCCGGCGCAATTACGCGAAGTATTGCGGCGTCTCGATGAGAACTCCATCCCATACATCATTTTCGCCGAGGACGCTGAATCGGTTGAGCCATACGATGCAGTGCTTGAAATAGGCGGCGATGGCGGTTGGACTTGGAACCCGAATAGCCGCATCGCGAGGGCCGCATCCTGAACACGGCGACACTTCGTCTTTTTGAGGCTGCCCGACGTTCCGCTGATTTCTAACTGTCCTATGTTAGGGTCCCCGGTAAAATCCCCCTGGTATTCTTGCCTGACCCTCCTATCAAAGAACAAGCCCGAAATGCCGAGCGGCTGCAAAGTTCATGGTCGATTCGAAAATAGCAAAACTGCCTTTCCAATCGCTCATAAATGCGCCAGTGCATACCCTTCGGTTTCGGTGGGATCCCATCAACAACGCAACCTGACCTGCTGAGACGTTCGTGGATAGTTTGAGCACGACTTAGTGCACACTCGAAATCTCTTCCGCGCTGGCACTCATAAGCCAACTGGTGACAGTGACGACAAGCGAAAATTGCTCCTCCGTAAAGGATCGCTACTCGTCTGCCTACTACCCCGACGGTCGGCCTTCAAACGCACAGGCAGGTCCGCTTCAAACGTGAAATACCTGAGGCACATTCGCCTTCAACTGTGGGTTGCAATTGTTGCAATCGCATTCTTCGGGTATATTGCTTTCCTTTGATTCTCAAATGACCTAGTCTCCTGAGTCTGAAGTGCGAAGCATAATTCATACATCCGCTGGAGAGGCGAATGTGCCTTTAGTTCTCGGCCAAAGGATATGTTTGTTGTCCGCCAAGAGGCCTGAATTACGCAAGAAATCAATGACTCAGGAGACTAGTCTCCTGAGTCATAAATAGCTTGCATATAGTTGGTGTGCATTTTATGTTGAGGTATGGAGCCTCGTCGGGGACGGCCGAAGAAGCATGAGTTGGTAGTGGGCGAAGCGCAGAGGGCGGAGTTGGAGCGTTTGGCGCGACAGTCGCGCAGCGCCCGGTCGGTGGCCTTTCGAGCGCGTATTGTTCTGGAGTGTGCTGGTGGAGCAAGCAATGCAGCGGTAGCCGCGAAGTTGCGCGCCACCGGCTTCACGGTTGGGCTTTGGCGTAACCGTTTTACTGCTGAAGGGATGGTTGGCCTGGGGGATGAGCCGCGTCCGGGAGCACCGCGTGAGATCGGCGACAAGAAGGTCGAGCAAGTAGTGCGGCTGACGCTGGAGAAGACGCCGAAGGGGGCTACGCACTGGTCCAGCCGGATGCTGGCAGCCAGGACTGGATTGAGTCAGTCCACGATCAG
The DNA here is from genome assembly GCA_963781245.1 of uncultured Acidobacteriaceae bacterium. Lineage (GTDB taxonomy): Bacteria > Acidobacteriota > Terriglobia > Terriglobales > Acidobacteriaceae > Silvibacterium. The sequence goes on along the minus strand of CAWAFB010000017.1, from coordinate 150,282 downwards.
CCGCATCTGGCGTGCCTTTGGCCTGAAACCGCATCGTACGGAGAGCTTTCAGCTATCGACCGATCCACTGCTGATCGACAAGGTGCGGGACATTGTGGGGCTCTATCTCGATCCACCCCATCATGCGCTGGTGTTGTGTGTGGATGAGAAGTCGCAGATTTAGGCCCTCAGCCGCACGCAGCCCGTGTTGCCCATGCGCACCGGACAACAGGAGCGACACACGCATGACTACAAAAGGCACGGTGTCACCAGCCTCTTTGCAGCACTTGATATTGCGACTGGCAACGTTCTAGGCAAGTGCTACCGACGCCATCGTTCGGTGGAGTTCCTGGATTTCCTGAGGAAAATCGACAGCGCTGTTCCCGTCGATCTCGATATCCATCTGGTGCTGGATAACTACGGCACCCACAAAACCGCGTCGGTCCGCCAGTGGCTACAGAAAAGGCCGCGCTATCATCTGCATTTCACTCCGACTCATGCTTCATGGCTTAACCAAGTCGAGAGATGGTTCGCACTACTCACCCAGCGGCAGATCAGGCGCGGCTCGCACAGAAGCGTGCAGGAATTGGAAACCGCGATACGCGAGTTCATCGCCGCTCATAACCAGCAACCCAAACCCTTTCGCTGGACAAAGTCAGCAGACCAGATCCTGGCCTCCATCGCTCGCTTTGCCACTTCCACCCTCGCCGCTCACTCCGCCCCTACTTCTACGAGAAATCAATGACTCAGGAGACTAGTGTGGCGTCCCGCAAGTTCATGCCATATGTCTGTGGCAGTTTTGGCGTCGCCGCAGCCTGAAGACAAGGCATTTCGGCGAATTGCCTGCCACGACACTTATTCCGCGAACTTGCAGGACAGCACACTAGTCTCCTGAATCATTGATTTCTTGCGTAATTCAGGCCTCTTGGCGGACAACAAACACATCCTTTGGCCGAGAACTAAAGGCACATTCGCCTCTCCAGCGGATGTATGAATTATGCTTCGCACTTCAGACTCAGGAGACTAGAATCCATCTCATAAATGCCTGAGTAGAATCAGGGCCGAGGCGAGATGAAGCATCCCGAGAAAGTTATCACGTGACGTTCATATCTAACGACCAGACGCCGGAAGTTCTGTAACCAAGCAAACAGCCTCTCGATCTTCCACCTTCGTCGGTATCGCTTCAGCCGACGTCCATCCTGAGTCGAGTTCATTCGGTTCCGACGATGTGGAGCAATGACCTCAATGCCGTAGAACTTCAGTTCTGCGTCGGGGCGGTCGGAGTCATAGGCGTTGTCACCGATCAAGTTCTGCGGTGCCTCGGGAACGACCATTCGTAGCAAGGTGGACGTGGCTAGCGTCACTTCATGCGGAGTGGCACTCTCGGCACAAACAGAAACTGGCAACCCGTTACGTCAGCAACCGCCATGATCTTTGTCCCCTTGCCGCGTTTCGTTTTTCCGACCTTGCTTCCCCCCTTTTTAGCGGGGGCGAAGCTCGCGTCGATAAATGCTTCACGTGTATCGATGGCGCCTCGAATGCTGAGTTCGCGCGCAAGGGCAGTCATGATCCTCGTCATCACGCCGGAGCGAACCCCTTGCTGAAATCGCCTATGACAGGTTTGGAACGAGGGGTATCGGTCGGGGAGGTCCGCCCAAGGAGCACCAGTCCGTAACACCCACAAGACACCGTTCAATACGGATCGGCGGCTCTTCCAAGGTCGTCCCCGACCATCACGTCGTCTTCTTGGTTTCGGAATTAGCGGATCGAGGATCTTCCACTGTTCGTCCGTCAGTCCACGTTTATGGCGCATTCCTGTGTTGATGCGAGCGGGCCTGATACCGCCGGATGTGTTCGGTTCCCAGCCGGTCACGTGAACAACGGAAGCAGCAAGCAAAGTGCCCAACCGTCTGGATAAAGGCGTGAATCGTGGACGGCGCATAGTTGATTCACACCAACCACAGGATACTAACCATAAATGTCCTGCCCTAATTAAACGGCACCCCGCACGATGCTTAGTTATCGGCATTTTCAGACTTTCAAAGAGATTCAGTCTCGAACTGAACTACGCGGTGCGCGATTTGACTAACAGGGAGGGGGCAGTGTAGCCGCCCCCTCCCTCTAGCTTCACAGCGCGCACTGCGGTCGATGACTGTGGAAGCGCTACTGCCCTGTTCCAGTGAGTTTCACCGCCTGTGGGCTAAACCCACCTGCGTAAGTCACGGTGACAACGCCGGAAACGGCTCCCGTAGTAGTAGGCGAGAACTTCACGACGAGCGTGCAGTGCGCGCCTGCTCCTAACGAAGCAGTGCAAGGAGTTCCACCGCCGGCCGTGGCAGAAAAGTCTCCACTGGCAGTAAACCCGATGCTTATGGCTGCCGCGGTATTGTTGGACAGAGTTATTGTTGTGGAAGCGCTAGAGGTACCCACCGTCACGTTCCCAAAATTCACGGTGGCGGGGCTTATAGTCAACGGCAGGATCGCCGTGCCCACAATATTCAAAACTTCTGGGGTTACGGTGGTGCCGTTCGATAGTGCAACTGACCCGTCTATCGTTCCGGTGGTAGAAGGCTTAAAGGTAACAGTCAAAGTGCAGGTAGCAAGCGGTGCCAGGGTTGTCACGCAGCCAGATGCGCTGTAGTCGCCGCTAGCTGAGACCTTGGTGATGCTCACCGATGATGCGCTGAGATTCTTCACCGTCACGGTTTTCGCAACGCTCGTTCCTACGACCGTATTCGTATACGAAAGAGACGTTGGGCTAAAGGTGAGTGGGGACGCAGGTGCGCCGGAACCGCTGCCGTTTAGCGCAACAACGAGCGGGCTCAAGGAAACACCATCCGTTACCGTGACCGCGCCTTCAACTCCTCCGTTCTGATGAGGCTTGAAGGTAACGCTTAGGGTGCAACTTGCCGAAGCGGCCAGTGATGTTCCGCAAGGAGTTCCGCCACCGGCGGTGACTGTGTAGTCGCCGCTACTGGCGAAGCTGATGCTCAGGGCCGTGCTCGGATTGTCATTCTTCAGGGTTACGGTCTTTGCTGCGCTGGTCGTGCCGACGGTAACTGTGCCGAACGCGAGGCTGGCCGGTGTAGCCGTGAGTGGTGCCAACCCGGTGCCGGATAGACCAAGCCGGTCAGGAGAGCCGATGCCTGTATACGCAATCGTCAAGTCTCCCGACACTCCGCCCACCACTGAGGGCTTGTAAGTTACGGTGACCGTGCAATTGCCACTGCCTGCCAACGACGAACCGCACGTCTTCGAAGAAATTGCGAAATCGCCACTCGGGATGATCGACGAAATCGAGACCGCCGATGTGGTGATATTAGTGATGGTCACGACTTTTCCAGCGCTGGTCGTCCCCAATACTTCAGTGGCGAACGCAAGACTCGTCGGAGACAGATTCAGCACCGGGTTGATGCTGAAGCTGACGGACGAGGCGGTTGCGGTATTACCAGCCTTGTCGACGCTATAGAAATGAACGGTGTAGCTCCCTGTGTATCCCACAGTGAACGGGCCCGTGTAGGCGTGATAGGCCCCGCTGTTGAGCGCGTAGTAGGTGGCAGCAACTCCGCTACCCGTGGTTGGAGCACCGGGGTCGCTCGCCGACAGAGTGACCTTCACTGCGCTTTTGTACGTAGTACCACTGATGAGAGTACCGCTCAGGCTGGTTGTAGTCACAGGTGCAATGGTGTCGTACCCTATCGGACCATAGGTGTAGTCTCCACCGTTTTCACCCTCATTGCCCCAGGCTCGAACGTTGACGGTGTGCCAGCCCTGCACGCCTCCGACGCTGCCTGCGCAGAGGGCACCAGTGAGATCAAGGCAACCGCTGGTGCCGTTGGCATACTGCGGGCCGTTGTAGTACGCGTTGTAAGGAACGCAAGGATAACCTACGCAAGTGCTCTCCGGAATACCGGGTGACACCTCACTCGTTGGGTTACCGGGGTCGGAATCCCAATTCTGGGTGAATCCGGAAGTCCCGGGTGACGGGTAGGAATTTGCCGCCGGCGCACTTACCGTCCAGGATACTTCTGCGTCAGAGTTGTACCAGGTGTTGGTCGTTGGCCCGGAGAAATTGACCACGGGTTCGCTGAAGCCCGGCACGTGAAGCCAGTTAATGGCCCAGGCCAGTTGCAGAAAATTGTATTCACCCCAGCCGGTGACAGGCCCCCAACCGGGGGACCCAGGCATGCAGTAGTAACCCAAGCTGTATGCCGAAGTTATGTCGTTGTTGTTGCAGCCGGACACAAAATAGAAAGGGGAATGGGGAGCAAACTTGTCGATGCCTTCCTCGTATAATAGGGGATTTACAGCACCCAGCGGCGCACAGGAAGAAGAGCCGGAGCCGCAGATGTTCCCCAGGGAAAGCAGGTAGGCGTTTTCCTGCGCGAAGAACCCAACCGTTTCCGGCGCCACAATGCTCGTACCTCCGTTGCCGCTCAATGAGCCCTCGAAGTAGAGGTTCTGTGGTGTGTTGAACCAATCGGCATTGAGCGCGATGTCAGGGACGCCGCGGCTGCCTATGCCGAGGGAACTCTGGTAGCTGGGTGTCGAAAAGAAGGTACTGTAGCCGCCGGTGCTTCCGCCGTCATTCGTGTCGCAGCCATCCGGACCGCCAGTCCATGCCGTGAATCCAGCGAAGCTTGGTGCCGTATTGCCGCCCTCGGTAAACATGTAGTGTGTAGTGCCTCCGGCACCCACGATGAAAGGATCTGAGCCCGGGAACTGCACGGCCGTCGCCGGCGTCCCGAAGAAGTCGCAGCCGGCACTGGCTCCTTGATCGCCCGTAGCCGCGGTCAACGACCACCCCTGCCCTGTCATTGAGGCGAAAACGGCGTCCGCAGTATCCGCATCAGGTTCGTCGTAGCACCCCTGGCTGGCGCTGATCACCTCTTCACAACCCCAGCTTGTGCTGAAGTTGCGTGCTAAGCCATCGGTCAGCATCCGGTTGTACACAGCGACGGCGTTGCTGAAGCTGTAGCTGACGCCGTCATACATATAAACGTGGGCCGTGTCGAGATAGCTGCCGAAGCTGTTGGCCATGGCGGTGGACCACTCCATGTCCATGGTTCCCTCTCCGTCGCAGCAGGAGGGCGTTCCAGAGGGATAGATCCATGAGATGTCGTAGGCAAGATATGGATATTGGGCGTGAAAACCCGCGATATCGCTCGCCTGCTGAGTGCCGAAGGAGGCAATAGCGATACTCGTTTCGGGCGGTGATCCGCCGGCATTGCCCGTCGGGTTGCAGCAGTGCCCCAGGTTGGTGAGCGCATACACAGAGTAAGCGGCCACGCTGTACATATCCTGCGGATCATACGGTGCGCCGCTCGTGTAGTTGGGACTCACTCCGTTGCTCTGTGTCTGGGTCTGTAATTGCGGCAACTTTGTGCGGTCGCCGTTGTCATGCATAGACGGCCCACGACTGACTGCGCCGGGCGCGTAGTTGACGAAAGGCGGCTCTTTCATATTCTTGCTGGCCGGGTGCAGTCTCTCCATGTTGTTGAGACCCCCAATGGAGTGAAGGATGTTGACCAGACTCGAAGGAATCTGAGGGTCGCGATCGTTGGAGAAATAGGTTTCCGATCCCAACTGATATCGGTTGATCGTGACGTTGAGCGCTCGTTCGATCGTGGATGCCGGGGCCTCGACTTCTACAACCAGGCGGTTGGGGTAACGTTGCACCACCGTGAAGCCCTGGCCCTGCGCCCAATCCAGAACCGCCTTCTCGTCTTCGACGGAGGGGTCGAACCGTGCTGTCCATTCTTTGGCACTGAGGTACTGGCGGTTCCCGGTCTTGCCCTGGCTCTGCAGGTTCTCGAGGAACTGCCGCTCCTCGGCCAGGTGAGGCGGCTGCAAGCCCAGAGTCAGGCGAATCATCTGATTGGCCTCGTAATGTCCCATAGGCGCCGCGGCGCCGCTGTGAACGGCAAGCGGCGTGTGCGGCTTGAACGTTGTCGATGCTGAAGTGGTGTACGAAACTTGAGACCATGCAGGCCGAGCAACGAATGCCGAGCCCACTACGAGCACGAGGCAGGTCACAGAGCAAATAGAGGTCCCCAGTTTTGACGAACGGCGATATCGCATATTTCTCTCCTTAGGGTTCCGTTGTAGGTGGGCCGATGGCGGACGAATATGAATTACCTGTTCGTCTTCGTCCTAGATAGTGCGCATGACGATAACTTCGTTTCATGACGATAACTTCGTTTCAGAAAGCAGACTTCCCGTGTTCTTAGAGTCGACAGTCGTGGCCTCCCGTTCGGTGGATCGCGCCTCATACCTTTAAAGCGAGATTGCGGCCGATAACGGGCCATTGGTCGAAGTGACCCCTCAGTGGACGTGGCTACCAGTCGCGGAAGCCGAATGTTTGACGAAATTTGGGGGGAGCGACGAGGAACCTTATCGGAGACCGTCGTACCGTCGCACGGGCCGGTTTCAGTTCCGCGGAACTCCGGAGGGATTCTTGGCAAGTACATCATCGCCAAGACACTTATCGACGCAGTTCTGGACGGGTAACCGGCTCTACGGAAGTTATGAGGCGAGGGGATGCAAACCAGCTAGAGTGCATTTATGAGATGGGTTCTAACATCCCGATTGCCCTCTCACCGTCTCAGCATCAGCATCGATCCGGTAACCAATGAACCGTAGCAAGGTGGGCTAAAGCTGCACATTCTCCACGGTCAAATGGCGGTTGCCCGCCTTGATCGTGTTGGGCTCACTGCCCCAGGGCCAGCCCGGAGATGCTGTCTTTGAGGGTAAGCGCGGCTGGCATGGCCGTCGTGATATCAGGTAGGAAATAAAAGACAATGGCAAAGATTAGATAGACGGCCAGGAGTAGCGTGCCTTCGAGCCAGTTTGTCTCCCCATCCGCGGCGACTTGACCGATTATCAAGACCGAAAGGAAGATTGCTAAGACCTCTGCAGGAGAAAAGGCCAGATCCATTGGACGAGGCCCAATACAATGACTCAGGATCACCAAAAGTGGCGCAACTAAGAGCGCAATCTGCAAACTGCTTCCCACCGCGATACCCAAAGAAAGATCCATCCGGTTCTTCATCGCTGCGATGACAGCTGTGCTGTGCTCTGCCGCATTTCCAATAATTGCTACAACGATCACGCCGACGAAGATCTCTGTCATTCCGAAGGCTGTCGCCGCTTGTTGCACTGAACCGACCAGTATTTCGCTGATCCAGGCAATTAAGGCCGTAGCGGCAGCCAACGTAACTACTGCTTTCCGCAGACTCCATGGAGTCTTTTCCTCTTTGTTCGGGGGAGATTTTCCCTGAAACAAGGTTTTGTGGGTATGAAGAGAGAATACGAGATGGGCTGCATATGCCAGAAGGAGCACGATCGCAATGTCGAGCCCCAGTGCATTCTCTGAGACTACATTCCCGGAACGCTGGAGGTGATGGAATGCAGCGGGAATGATAAGGCCGATCGCTGCCAGGGTGAGGAGAATCGCCTGGGCGCCCGCCGCTGTGGCATTGAACCGCTGCGTCTTGTAACGAATCCCTCCAGCAAAGGCAGAGAGGCCAAACCAACAGAATATTACCGATGATGGAACCTGCGATTGATGCTTTGACGACGTCATAGAGGCCTTTTTGCAAGGCAGCGATTGCAATGATCAGCTCAGCCGCATTGCCGAAGGTAGCGTTCAATAGACCGCCAATTCCTTCCCCCGCATGGTGTGCAACCTGTTCGGTCGCATGTCCAAGCATGCCTGCCAGCGGCACGATTGAAATACAGGCAGAGATAAAAATATAGGTATGTGCTTCCGGTCTCAGGAACTCAAGCGCAATGGTGATAGGTACGAAGATCAGCAGCCACTTGAGCATAGGAGTATGACAAAAATAGACTGTCAGTCACGCCATTAGCAAGGCTCCCGGCGAGCGAGAAATTGGCCCTTCTCGGTAGCTCGATTTATGTCCGGCTGAGTTCTGAGTGATTGGTCGTCTACTCCTTACCCAATCCGATAACGTCAGAGTAGCCGGTCATCCGGGAGTAATCGCGATCACTTCCCATAAGCCGACATTGGTACTGAGCCGGTGTCGCTGAGTGAATTGGCAATTTGTAACTAAACCCGATCCGTGGGTAGGCCAAAGGTCAGAGTGCCGCTCCGTTGATTCTGACGTGCGATCATGGACTCATCTTGTTTGTGTCGAGGGCGGATTCGTCAATGGCCAGTGACGGAGAAACGAAGCGATGGTCGGAGAGTACTTCATTTATCGCGAGGATAAGATCGGTTACCATCCGCGATTTCGTGACGTAGCCGAGTCCTCCCGCAGCGAAGCACCCACGTACATAGGCAGTGTCTTGGTGAATCGTCAGGAAAACAAGCTTGGCCCGCGATCCAGCCTCGTGGAGCTCACGTGCGGCCTCAATTCCGCTGAGAATCGGCATTCGAATGTCCAATACAATCACATCTGGTTGAAGCCGTTGTGCTTCGTTGATCAGGGTCCTTCCATCATCAACAGTCCCGATCACTTCAAAGTGAGGCTGTAGCAGAGACAGAACACAGTCGCGCATAGGATGATGGTTGTCAGCGAGAAGGATCCGTGGCCGAGTCAAGACCGGCCTCTCTTTCTTCCGGAACTCGGAGGCCGAACAATGCATTTCCATGCCCCGTGTTTTCGCTGAGGTTCCGAGTCAGATTTGAGAGAGTAATCCTAACAAGATTGTCGGCTCCCGCCACCTAGTAAAATTGACAGACCTTCTCGACAATCCTGACCAGGAGGAATTAGGTGGCGCTTGAGTGCCAACTCCGATTGTTTTTCAAGGTTTTGGCAACCTGTTGAAAGTCCTGCCTGCTTCGGATCAAGTCAAATGCCGCCAACGAGGTATCTCCGATAGGCTTCCCAGATCGTTGGCCGCCGGTAAAGGATGACGCGCTGGGCGGTAGATTGCTTTCTTTAAGTCCCCAGCGCCGCATGGCTCGCCAGTCGAATATGTAGACGTTAACTGAACGGCACGCGAGCGCGGATCGTGGTGCCCATGCCGGGCTGCGACTCGATGGAAATCTGGCCGCCCGCCAGCTGCAGTCTCTCCCGCATGCTGGTGAGGCCCAGGCTGTGACCGTTGACGGCCACATGCGGATCAAAGCCAACTCCCAGGTCGCTCACGGTGAGTTGAATTTCCCCCTCGGTGCCCTGCAGTTCCACTGCAAACTGCCGCACGCCACTGTACTTCACCGCATTCTGCAGCGCTTCCTGTAACACCCGGAAAAGACAGAGCGAGATTTCCTTGGGCACACCGTGCGGAATGTTCGTGTGGCTGAAGTCGACCTCGACCTCATGCTGCTCAGTCAACTCCTCGCAGAAACTCCTGGTTGCCGCCACGATGCCCAGATCTTGGAGGTTTGAAGAATGGAGGTGGCGTGACAGGGCCTGAATATCGCTGACGATGTCCGAAAGACGCTGGCGGCCGTAGCGGATGCGCTCGCGGATATCAACTGCCGAATCGGGGAGTTGTTGGTCCCATAGATCAAGATCGACCATCAGCAACACCATTCGCTGATTGATGTCGTCGTGCAGTTCTCTCGCTATCCAGGTGCGCTCCTGTTCCTGGGCTTCAATCAATCTACGCCCCATGTCGGCGAGAGCCTGCTCGGCCAGCTTGCGATCTGTTACGTCTACGCAGGATCCGATGTATCCCTCAAACGACCCGTCCGGATTTGATCTCGGCACGCCAATATCGAGTACCCACCGGTATTCTCCGTCGTACCGGCGCAGCCGATACAGCATGCTGAAGGATTCGCGTCGATCGAATGACCGAGTGAAGACATCCAGGCAACCGTTCAAGTCTTCCGGATGCACCCCCTCCGACCAGCCGTCGCCCAGTTCAGCTTCAAGCGGCCGGCCAGTGAACTCGAGCCAGGTCTCGTTGAAGTAGTTGCACAGTTTGTCGGGACCAGACATCCAGATCATTACGGGCGCGGTGTTTGCGACCAGACGGAAACGCTGCTCGCTCTCGCGAAGCCGGTTGCTCGAAAGGACTAGATCGGTTTCCACCTTTCTTCGTTTCGCTCGCTGCCACAACAGCCCGCCAATCAGCAACCCCTCGAATAAGATCAGAGAAATGCCGACAATGATGTAGTCCTTGTAAGACTCCCAGACCGTTGGCTGCCGGTTGAGGACAATACTGCCGGGGGGGATTGCAGTCTTTTTCAGGCCCCAGCGGTTCACCGCATGCCAATCGAACATGTAGGTGTTTACGCCTTTTACCCTGGGGATGTCCTGCGGCTTTTCCCCCCGGAGTATCCTCAGCGCCATTCCTCCAGCTACCGTTCCTTGCTCGTTAAAGTTTGAAAGGTAGCCGCCGACCTCTCCGTGATTCAGGTAAACATCGTAAAAACTAAAAACCGGCGCATTCGCCGCAGCGGCAACCAGCGGCCCTATTTCGTTTGACTTGTACCCCCTTCCTTCTGCATCCCTTGCAAAGGAGAGGAGAAGGACCAGAGTGTGGCGTGGCAGGTGCTTCAGACGTTCGAGCAGTTCAGGCACAGCAACATCCGTCATATAAGTGATTTCTGGATGGTCTGTAACTCCTTTGACTTGTTGCCTGAAGCGGGCTTGCTCATGTTTGTCCCGATCCGATACGCCCCCCAAAACCACCAGGTGCTCAGTTCCGGGCTGAAGCCGCAACCCTACCTTCAGAGTCTCGGCCGCCTCCAGATCGCTTTCGACTCCGGTAAAGTCGGGACCTAATGCGGCAGCACTCGGCGCATCTCCAACAGGTAAACAGAAAACAATTGGAACGCCGGGAAAGGCGCTTTGGTGCACGTCCTGCATAAATTTGAGCGGGGATGGCCCGACCGTGATAATCACATCCGGTTGGCGATTCTGATATTTGCGAATGTAGAAATCGCGAAACTCCTGCTGAACCGCCGGATCGGGAAACAATCCGGGATCCAAGTACTCGAAATAGAACTCAAGGTGATAGGGCGAATTGGACAGTGCAGTTTCGATTCCCCCGTCGATGATGGGGATCGCGGGGTACGAAGGGTTTGCTTCGTTCAGAATCAGAATCCGTCGGATGGGCTGGACTTGCGCGGTAGCAACGCCCTGAACCAGGAGAAAAGATAGAACAAGAGCGAAAACGGCAAGGTGGCGCGGCCGAACTCCACCTTGCCCCTGGATGCCCTCTCCGAAAGGACGTTGAACAACTCGACAATCTCGATCTTGGAATCCACCGAAAGTGAATGACATGCTAGGCCTTTGCCCCCGGGAACATGAGCGCTTGTCAGGAGCGGCCGACAAGGACAAGAAGCGCCACGCTGGTGGCTGAGAGCTTACCCCAGAGGATTGGCATCGCGCCAGCGGTTTGATTCACCTGTGATGCCCTCGTTTATGAGGCCTGGGGCCCTGAATATCATTAGTTCCAAGCTGTGGTCCAGCATGCTACTGCCTCGCCGTTGGAACTTCCTCAGACTGGTCGCTCTGAGCTTGGCACTTGCCAGTTCGGTCCGTGGCCAGACTGCCTCTACCGGCGCACTCACAGGCGTGACTCCGGACCCTCCAGAGCGGTTCTCCCGGGCATTGCCCCGGGGCTCTTCCCGAGTGCCTGGCTGAGAGCGCAAAGCGTATAGTTGTCAGAGAAAGTGTTGATCAGCCCTGATGTTTGCATGGGCTCGACACTCCCATGCAGCATTCAGGCTCGTAACTCCGCAACTCTCTAACCCTGAGGAACCCCCGGACATCGCAAGTGTGGTGCCCTAACTCAAATCATCAGAGATATAAGGAGACTTATCATGAATCTGACTGCTGAACAACGCGAACAGGTCGCGACTGAGCTGAAGCGTTTCGCTGTAGACCTCAATCTAAACGACGAGCAGAAAGAGAAGCTCCACGCCGCTCTGGCGGAAGGCCGAGAAAAGATCGGAGAGTACCTCAAGAGCAATCCCAAGACATCCAAAGCCGATATCATCGCCAAGGTGCAGGCGCATCGCGCCGAGATTCGTCAACGCGTTGTTAACTTTCTAAGTCCTGAGCAACTCACCAAGTGGGACAGCGAAGTTGCCAAAGCCAAGGAGTTCCTGGGCCAGAAAGTTGACGCATAAGAACTCAACCTGAACGAGCCAACGCCTGGTGGCCGACGACCGAACGTGTCGGCCGCCTGAATTTTTGGTGTGTGCTGACGCTTGTCAGTTAATTTCCCTGGGGTTGATCGGTGTTCTCGTCCAACAAGCTCGCACACGTTGCGCCAACTTCCGTCAGACTCACACTTACGAGTTCAACACCTCGTAGACTCACTTCCATATAGGAGTGCTCGCGCATCATGTCGTCCGCCACGCTATTGATCCACTCCCTGATCCAGGGTTCGTCTGCTTCGGCCATCGGCTCCCCTCCTCGGAATTCCATAAAATGCCCGGACACTTCTCCAATGAATGAACTGTACCTTTCGGCAACAAATCACACATCCCGACTTAATGGCTTTTTTACCTACCACTATCGGTGACACGGAGCTAATTCCAGTGTGTATGCTCCACACACTACATGCGATAGCACTCTTGTGGCAGTCTGTAGCCGTTTTTCTAGAGAGGGAGGCAGCCCTTTAGTAACTGCTGTGTTCCTGGCGTTGGAACGCTTTGTCCGCAAAGAGCCACTGCGCCGGACCCACGTTGCGTGTTCGGAGTGTCAGCTCTGGAAATCTACGCCTTTGCCGTTGCGGAGGGGAGCCATGCGTGGCTTCTACTAACGGGTCTTTGGTTTCTCTGACGAGCCGCCCGCGTTCCACGAAGTCGGGCCGGCTTCGATTTCGGCGTGAATGTTACGCCCTTCCGGGTGAACGGCCTCCCGCTCCTTAATAATTCGTAAAAAGACATCTCCAGCTGCGTCTCGGCTATTGCCGTTCCGATAACGAAGGCGGCGAACCATCGCCGCAGGCGTCCGATGCCCACTTATCGCCAGCGAATGCAATCGCCGCCCCTCGCCGTAGAATGCGCGGCGAGCAGCGGCAGTTCCTCCCGATAGTGAATGTTCCCAAAGTGACGCGGGTTTCCGCCCCTTGCCAGAACGAGAAGATATCGGACGTGCACTTTCCCTGGAGGAAGCGAATCGGCTCCTTGAAGCCGCTGCCAAGAGCCGCAGCCGTTCCCTGTTTCCCGCACTCGTGCTCTACCTGCATACCGGGGTCCGCGCCGCAGAAGGACGGCTGCGGTGGAAGTGGATTGCGCCGCGCCGCAGCGTTCGGAAACAGCAAGGCGAATGACCAGTCTCCTGCAACAGTGCCACATGGTGGAATTTACTCAAGTCAAGGGCAGCGTCTTCTTGCAGGAGGGCCTGCTCCACCGCACCAGCAAGGGTTTGGCCGTGCGGTCGAAGTCAGAACTCATCATTGCCGACGCGCTCTCACAGGCCGGCGTTGCGTTCGAATACGAGAAGCCGCTAACATTCGGCAACTGCACGCGCGTATCCGGACTTTACCGTCGATGATGAAATCTCAGGCCGCACCATTTACTGGGAGCACCTCGGCATGTTGGAGCGCGAGGACTACCGGAAGAATTGGGAGAAGAAGCTAGCCTGGTATCGCGAGCACCGCATTTTGCCGGCGGACGAAGGAATTGGCGCGAACGGAACGCTTGTGACCACGACTGAATCCAGCTCCGCCGGGTTTGATGCGTCAACCGTTCGAACTGTCATTCAGAAGCACATCCAGGGCTAAGGCGTTGGCTCGATCAAAATCGGAAAGAAGGCTATGAAACAGATCACCATTGAAAATGTATAAACAAAATCGCCGAACCTCACCGCGGCCAATTTCGAGCAGCTCAAGTCCCTGTTCCCCGAGGCGTTAACTGAGGGACAGATTGACTTTGATGTGTTGAAGCAGCTCCTGGGCGGCGAGGTGGAGGAGCGCGAAGAGAAGTGAGCTCCATACGTTTAGCTGCACCAACTCGCAGGCTGGGTCATACGATCGCACTGTGCCCACGTTCTGCAACATGGCCGAGGGTCTGACGGATGATCGTCGATTTGCCAGAACCCGTGTCATCCATACTTGTCCGTTGTTTGGCGAACGACCGCGATATCTTCCTCCGAGGTCTTCAAAGTCAGACTCTCCTATCGATATGAGAAGTTAGGAGTCCGTCGCGAGGCTTGAGGTCGGTGGTTACACGAGAAGACGCACTGGCTGCGGCTTAGAAGGCCCATCCGGGCGATTCTCACCCTTTACTCGATTTTGGATAAGTCTAATCTATTCAATGAGTTTCGGCGGTTTTTTGCTGCGAGCATTTACCCTGATTTAGCCTCGTTTTGCCGCGAGGGTCAATCCAGTTCCGAATTTCCTTGACGGTTGCATTATGGAATACGCGATAGTGAAGCGCGTCGACCTGGATTTTGCCGCTCGGCCTTCCCCAGCCGGACCGCATTACACCTGTCGGCATGCGCCGCAGCGGCCGAGTCGACCCAAAGAGCTTTGACCTGTCCATGTCCCCAAGGCTGCGGTCACAGGGATCCCGCCGGAGCTCCTGCACGTCGACGGCGTCAACGTGCGCTGCCCCTAAGTGTCACCTGGATTTCCCATACATTACGGGCAAGCGGGTGATGGCGTCGTGAGCACTGTCTGGAGCAGTGCAAAACGCGTCCTGACTCATTCAGTGTAAGTGACACCGTAGTAGTGTGCTTCAGAGAGACACCGCATGCTGCAATGGATCGAGCAATTCCAGGCGCCCACACCCGAGGAGATGGCACTTTACGATGAGTCGCTTTGCCTGGTCGTTTGAACCGCTACCGTCGCCTGAAATTGCCTCACAGCAGCGAATCAAAGCCAGTAAATCACTGATTGGGACAGGTCTTCCTGTAGGGACGGCTCCCTATATAGGTGTTCCACTCCTGCTGAGTGAGATTGCGATTCGCGAGGTGGCAGGCCTCTTTGATCCAGTCATCAGGCGCGACAGACCAGAAAGTGATCGAGTCATCGTGTTCGACAGAAGCCAGTGCTTCGCCATCGGACCTGAAAGCGATGGCCTTGATCTCTTGTTGCGGCGTCTGAAATGTCCCAAGCAATTCGTGGGTGTCGACATCCCACAGCCGGATATCGCCATCTGCCCCGCCCGTCGCCAGAATCTTTCCGTCGCGGCTGAAAGCCACGCTCGCCACTCTGCCTGTGTGCCCGAACAAAACCGGTAGAATCGCCTGCCCGCTCTTGAAATCCCACAGCGTGACCGAATGATCGCGCGTGCTTGAAGCGATCAGCTTTCCATCCGGACTGAAGGCCACCCCGACCGGCATCACCTCAAAACCTTCTGTCCCCTCCGAACTCATCGGAGTTCCGATCGTCTTAACCTGCGTCGGATGCTCTCCCGCCTTCCAGATCACAACCTGAAGATTGTTTCCGGCTGAGGCCAGGAACTTCCCGTCCGGACTGTAAGCCAGCGTCCAGATGCGGTCCTTCTGCGACGTGATCGGCGCCCCGGTCGGCTGTCGCGTCGCAAGATCAAAAAAACTCAGTTTGGCATCTCCTCCAGCTGCGACGGTCTTGCCATCAGGACTCAGGGCAAGGCTCCAGACCGGAGAAAACCGATGAGGCCCTTGAAAAGTCCCCAGTGCTTTGCGATTCGCCACGTTCCAGAAGATGACTTCTCCTTCCATGCTTCCCGACACGAGCGTTTTCCCGTCCGGAGCAAATGCCAGGCTGCTCACCTGCTTCTCATGACCTTCGAACTCGTCCGTCTTCCCGCTCTTCAAATCCCAGACCTCGACATTCCCAAACTCCCCGGCTACAGCTAACGAGCCTCCATCGGGACTGAACGCGATATTCGCTCCATGGGCATCCTTTGCGTCCATTCGCTCACCCAATGGCGGATCGCGATTCACATTGAGAAGGATTACCCGGTTTTTCTCGAGAGCAAGAGCTCTCAAACCACCATCCGGTGCCAGAAAAATCGACGAGATCGAATCCCCGAAGCCCTTCACCTGCTGTTCAGTCAGCTTCATCTCCTCGAGATTCCACAGCAAAATATTTCCGCCAAGATCTCCCGAAAGCAGGTCTTCCCCCTCCTGATCGAAAAGCAGGCTGCTTACGCTTTCCGTGTGACCGGATAGCGTCCCAATCTGCGCTCTCTGCCGGACATCCCAGAGCACAACCGTCTTGTCCTCCGATCCTGTAGCCACCGCCGTTCCTTCGGGATTGAATGCAAGTGAGCTGATGTTCTTTGTGTGGCCCGTGAGCGGCCGTCCTGTCTCGCGATGTGATCGCAGATCGTAGAGCACCAGGTCTGTGTATCGGCCAATCGCCAGCAGGACATTGTCTGGACTGAATGCAAAATGCGATCCCTCGACAGGATCCGCGATCAGTTGCCGCGTCTCCGTGTCCCACACGAACACACGCGAAGGATGAGCCCCATAAGCCTCCGTGCTTGCTGCGATCAATTTTCCATTCGGCGAAAAAGCGACATGAGTAAAATCTTCCTTCGCACTCAATGGTTGACCGATGGCCTTGCGAGACTTTGTGTCCCAGATAACAACCGAATGGTCTGCCGTCGAAGCGAACCGGGATCCGTCAGCATTGAATGCAACGCCGACGAGACTTTCCCCGGTCACGATCGGCTGGCCGATTGGCTGATGCGTCTCTGCGTCCCAGAAAAAGATGCGGTTATCCCACCCTGCCGAAATCACCGTCCGGCCATTGGGACTGAAGACAGCTTTCGTCGTCCCATCCGTATGTCCCCACAGAAATGCCTCCACATTTGGCAGTCGCTCAATCGTCGTCAGCAGTGCGCGTTTCGATTCAACCGTGTCCGCGATGCGCCGCGACTCGATGCTCAGCAGCATAGCCAGCGAGCGGTCATCTGTATGCGCCGTCGCCTCCGAAGCCAGTGCCCGCGATGCTGCCGTCTTCTGGCGCTGATGCGCGATATACATACCCGCCGCAGTTGCAATTCCAAGAACAGCGATGAACCCCCCGACTACCCACGCAGTTCGCAGCGCCCTGCGATGCAGTCGAATATCCTCGCCGTCGAGATCATCCTTCGACCGGCCCAACAGCGGAGCGGCAACATCGAGCAGCGCTCCCCGATAAGCCGGATCCGAGTCCGCATACTTCCCGTTTGCCTTCGCTGCGCGAAAATCCGCATACAGCGGCTCGTCCGGAAAGACACCCTTCAGCGATGAGGGCAGTGCAGTCGTTACGTTCCAGTCGAAATCTCCCGCTCCGTTGTCCCAGGCAATGTTTCCGTCCGTCAGCCCGACGATCAGCTTATTAACAGACCGGTTCTGCAACCACCACCCAACCTCTTTGTGAACCCACACCGATTTCGCCGACGCCGGCGATGCGAGGAGCAGAAAATACTCGGTCTGCCCCAGCGCCTGCTCGATCGACTCCCAGAGCGCAGGGTTCGCCGAGAGGCTGTTCTTGTCCTGAAAGATTCGCATCGTCCGCAACCGGTACCACGGCTTGGCAAAGCGGCTGAGAGAAGACTGCAGAGACGACGCCAGCCGCGCATCGGAATCATGACTGTATGAGACGAAGGCGTTGTATTTCAGATCAGACAATCGGGCTCCTGCCATCAGCAAGTCAGCCTGCAGAAATTTCACCCGGAAGTCCAGTATTTTCCGTGAATGAACGACGGCGGCTCGTTTTGTTAGCTTGTATGCGTTGCCGAAGGGAAAGAAATTGCCATGCATGTACGGCGGATAGCAGTTTTATGTGTCATCGGTCTCTGTTCAATCGCGGCATCTGCAGATGGAGGTAACGCCAACGGTTCTGCGCCGGGAACCATTGCCAAACCCCGATGGGCCGAAGCCCGGCGGATTTTGAGTCCATTTTTAGGTGCTCAAGAACATCGTTGCACCGCATTGCACAGAGAAGAACAAGTCATTATATTTCAAACATATATACGGACCACCACATTTGCATAATGTAGAACGGACGCGCACAAAATCACCTACAAAGTGGCACCAAAAGTGGCACCGAAAAAGGTCCGGAAATCGCGGCTTTTCCAAATTTGGCTCAGCGGAGTTTCAATCCGCCGAAATGCATTGATCTTTGTTCGTAGGCCCAGCGGATTTTTCGCCACCGTCTTCAAAAGTGGCACCAAAAGCGGCACCAAGATTACCTTGATCGAAGATTTGCGCAGCGTCATTCGTACCGCATTCGTCACCTCCTATTACAGCGCACGGTCTACCCCCAGGTTCCGCCGAAAGTTGAATATCGACTGACCAAGGTAGGAGAGGCGCTCCGTCCTACCTTGCGAGCGCTTCTCGATTGGGCGAATGTCAGGAAGCAATACAAGTCCGATTTAGTCCTTGCAATCGGGCCAGGGTCATGCGAAATGGCCGCGCCAAAATGCTGAAGGCTCTGCGATAGTATTGCATTGGCCGCGTTTCGGAGATGACCGTGTTGCCCCTTCTGTGTGTGTTGCATAGCGATGGAGCGGGCGGGATTCGAACCCACGCAGTGCCAGGTTGGAAGCCTGGTGCCTTTCCGCTTGGCGACGCCCGCTCAAAATGGTCCAGGGAGTGGGAGTTGAACCCACGATCTCGCGATTATCGATCGCGTGCTCTGCCAACTGAGCTATCCCTGGAGGAAGAAACTGGTGCCGGGTGCAGGAGTCGAGCCCACGTAGCTTGCTTGTAAGACAAGGGTTCTACCGTTGAACTAACCCGGCCCTTGCAGCACAAATGTGGAGCGCGTGATGGGGCTCGAACCCACAGCCTTCGGCTTCGGACGCCGATGCTCAATCCGTTGAGCTTCACGCGCATTGACAACACCACTGGGGCCGTCCGTGGGACTTCAACCCGCATCTTCATCGTTAGGACCGATGCGCTCTCTGCATTGAGCTAGGACGGCAAATTGGAGGCCCCGGCGAGATTCGAACTCGCGACCCGCTCTTTAGAAGAGAGCCGCTCTCACTCCAACTGAGCTACGGGGCCAGTTGCGTCTCGATCCATGCAATCTCCTTCCGACTCGCACTCTTCACGCGGCGAACTACTTCCTCTGTGCGATACGGACGGAGGGCGCGCATCTCGACGCTGAC
Organism: uncultured Acidobacteriaceae bacterium; assembly: GCA_963781245.1. Taxonomy (GTDB): domain Bacteria; phylum Acidobacteriota; class Terriglobia; order Terriglobales; family Acidobacteriaceae; genus Silvibacterium. Next base: position 131,342 of record CAWAFB010000017.1, on the reverse strand, counting down.
CAGGCAGCGAAACCACAACCCGTCAATCCTCCTGTAGACTTGCGGCGCGTTTTCCGGCACCGGAATCTCGGGCCTCGGTCTGTTCTTCACTCGCCGAAAGCGCCTTGGCTCCTTATATAGGAGCAACCCGGTAAGTGGATGAACGTAAAATCCGTCCACCTTCGACGGAAGTCCTCCGAATGCTGACCGTCCATACACTTCGCCATCCTCGCCGAGAAAAGTATTCGTCTCGACCTCCCACATCAGATGAGTCCAGATGTGGTAGCCGCTGAGTCCGCGCCGGTCAAGAGTCTCGCAGAACTCGCCGAACACATCGTCCCAAGGCCGTCCAATGCTTTTGCGGATCGCCCCGCGCAGTGGTGAAAGAAAGTCGGAAAACCCCTTTGCGTTGGCCTGCCTGTTCCGGGAAGAAGAACGGAATCCACCATATTCCTCCGGATAGTCGTGCTCCCGATCAGGGTTGACTCTTACATTGCCGCCATATTTCTTCGTGATCGCCCGACTGCGGCCATGCCGCGGACGTTCGGTCGTGCACTTCGCCAAATCTCGTCTCACATTCACCTCGCTAGCAATTCGTCATGGGTTGGCCTCCTGTCTGGTACATAGCAATCTCCTTTCGTCCTGGTGGAGCCGGTGGGACTTGAACCCACATTGGGATTTCTCCCCCTGATTAAAAGTCAGGTCTCTGCAGCCAATTCGAGTACGACTCCAATCTTGATGGGCCACCGGGAAGTCGAATCCCGTCCGAGCGGTTAAGAGCCGCCTATGCTGCCGTCAACACCTGTGACCCATGGTGGACGTGGTGAGAGTCGAACTCACGGACTGGCGCTTATAGGGCGCCGGCTACATACCCAACCAGCAGCTACACGTCCACAAAATCTGGTGGCTGTGGTCAGATTCGAATTGACTACCTTGCGCTTATGAGACGCCTGCTCATCTGCATGAGCTTCGCAGCCATTGGCGAGGGTGGGAGGACTCGAACCTCCGGGTCCGGTTTTGGAGACCGGCAGTGTAGCCACTTCGCTTACACCCTCATTTTCAAAGAGCAATAAAAAACCCGGCCGAAGCCGGGTCTGGTGCGCACCGCACAAAATGCACTCAGACCCTCAAGACACGACTCCCCAAATGACCCGCTTGCTGGTCATTCTGACTATGTCGCGTTTGAAGGTCCTAAGCATTGCGTCGATTCACCGTCTTTACTTTCGAGTTTTACTTTAGCACGATTTTGGAGCGTCCGGCAGGATTCGAACCTGCGTGTACTTCGTTCGTAGCGAAGGCCATCAATCCTCTCTGGCACGGACGCTCAAAGCTTTGGTCGGGGAACTGAGAATTGAACTCAGACCACGTGCTCCCAAGGCACGGATGCAACGCATTACACTATTCCCCGATGGTGCCAGCCCAGCGAGTTGAACGCTGCTCTCTCCGTTTTCAGCGGAGCGTATCGACCGCGCATACGCGACTGGCGAAATTTGGTGGAGCGTGTCGGCTCTGCCCCGACCGCCTCCTGCTTGCAAGGCAGGCGCTCTCCTAAAATGAGCTAACGCCCCAGGGTGGCCGGTGGGAGTTGAACCCACAAGAGACATGAGTCACAGTCATGCCCGACATTCCCATAGTCGGCACGGCCACAGTTGTAGCACCCAGGGTTATTCGAAAACCCATTCTGCTGATTACAAATCAGCCGCTCTTCCACTTGAGCTACAGGTGCAATTTCGTGGAACCGGCAGCAGGACTTTAACCCGCATCCTTCGCCATACCGAGGCGACACTCTGGCGTTGAGCTATGCCGGCCAGACTTCAGTAGTACAGATACTTCCTCCACTTCTCCTCGCCGATTCCTGTTTTGGCGCATGAAAGCGCGAGAAGTATGAATCGTCACGCGCCGTGGCTGACGGAGTAGCTTCATACCTGCCTCCACTGGCGTCCGGTCTCCTTTGCGCGCATTGCAGTCGCGGCATGCTGCGACCAGGTTCTCCCAGGTGCTCGATCCCCCCTGAGCGCGCGGGATCACGTGTTCGAGTTCCAATTCGCCGCTCAAGAACTTCTCGCCGCAATACTGGCAGACTTGTCCGTCACGGATGAGGATGTTCTTCCTTGACAGCGTCTGGATCCGAGACGGCAAACGCCGATACTGGCGCAGACGAATGACGCAAGGCAACTGCAAGCCGACATGCACAAACCGGTCGTGGGCCTCCTCGATGACAGCGACGCCTTTGATCAGCAACACAAGGGCGCGGCGCGCCCGAGTGATGTTCACGGGCTCGTAGCTGGCATTGAGCACTAACACTGGCATCGTCATCACACTACTCATACGGCCTCACATACTTTCTGGAACTGGCGGCTGGAATCGAACCGGCATTGTCCTCGTTACGAATGAGGTGCATTGCCCTCTCTGCCACACCAGGTTCCACTACATCACGACCCTGATTCCTTGGACCGGCTGTCCGGAGTTGAACCGGCGACCTCCGCGCTCGCGACGCAGCGTCTTACCCTCGACTACAGCCGCTCATCTCCTGGCTCCGGGAGGGGGATTCGAACCCAATCCATCCGCGGTTCCAAAGACCGCTATCCTGCCATTAGACGATCCCGGAATGTTCTCCTTCCTGTCGCGTGAGACACCTCACATGTCTATGTCAGTTACTCCACCGACATAGTCGATAACTGGCTGGCGAGCAAGGCCTCGAACCTTGACTTCCACGTTCAGAGCGCGGCGTGTTGCCAGTTACACTACTCGCCATCAAATTTGGCTGCGCAGGCGGGAGTCGAACCTGCATAACCCTGATTAACAGTCAGGTTCTCTGCCAGTTGAGATACCGCGCAATGATGCCCAGAAACCAAAAGCCCCCGACCTTGTTGAAGGCCGGGGGCTTAGTCTCCTGAAATGGAGCTAATTCAGCTAATCCGGCCTGAAGACGGTATTACCCTGCCGCGTCGGTTGCGCAGCCGCAAGTGTAAATCCGTGATGGGCTCGGAACATCATGACGTTTGTACTCTACCCCGACTTAGTTTCAAAAGTCAAATACAAACGCTGTGATCATTAGTCACTCACGGGCTTTGGTACTTCTGTGTCGACAGATGTGAAGGTCCAATTCTGCCCATGAACATTCAAAGTGTGGTCACACCGACCAGAGTCGAACTGGCATTCGTGCCTTGAAGGGGCGCCGGCCTAACCGTTAACCTACGGCGTGACGGAATGTTGGCGCGGTCGACCGGATTCGAACCGGCATCTGCTCGATCGACAATCGAGAGCTTTCGCCCATTAAGCTACAGCCGCGCGTGCACAAGGTTTTGGTGGGTGTGGAGGATTCGAACCCTCAATACTCAGAGGGCGGGCAAGCAACATCCGTACGAACGCTTTACTTTTGGTAAAATGTAAAGCAGGAGGCGTTCCCCATGGAAGCCACTCTTAGCAGCAAAAACCAAGCGACTATTCCCAAATCAGTGCGGGAATACTTAAACCTGAAACCAGGAGATCGGTTCAAGTTCTTCTTTCAGCCTGATGGAACAGTCGTCATTCTTCCAAAGATTCGGACATCGAAGCTCAAAGGTAGCGTGCCCAAACCCAAGCGGCCTTTCTCCATTGACGAGATGAACATCGCAATCGAGGCTGGTGCGAGAGAGCGCCTCCGTCGATGATTGGGCTCGATACCAACGTCGTGCTCCGCTATTTGCTCCAGGACGACCCGAAACAAACGCGTCAAGCCAACAAAATCTTCGATCAACAGTTGAGTGACCAGGCCCCAGGGTTCATTAGTCCGGTTACAGTGCTCGAAATTGTTTGGGTCTTGCGTGGTCTCTTGAAGCAAACTTCCTCCCAAGTCGCCACTCACCTCGAGAGGCTTCTTACCGCAGACTCCCTGGAAGTCCAGAACGAGCAGCAGGTCTTCGAGGCTGTTTTTGCGATTAAGCGTGGCACCGGAGAGTTTGAAGATGCCTTGATCGGAGCCCTAAATGCCTGGGCGGGTTGCTCCCACACATTGACATTCGATCGAAAGGCGGCGCGGCTGCCTTATTTCCACGAGGTAGTCTGAACTGGGAACCCGGGCTAGTTTTGGGTGACGTTTGCGGTGGTTCGGATTTGCGTTGTTTCTTCCCGGCACTCTGTCAGAATGCGGCCCAGCTCTCTCCATTCGCAATTTGTAAAGCCCTATGTGAGGTCGAGCAAGAACGATGCCAGCGACGCGGAAGCTATCTGTGAAGCTGTAGCTAGTGGACAGCAAAACAAACGCCTTAAATGCGGCGAGTTGCGAAAATAGCCTCAAAGAAAAGACCTGATCGATTTTCGACCCAGAAGATTGGTTTTCGACCAAATGTCCTGCATATTGATTTTCGACCGATGGGCCTAAAAATGACCCATTTTCGACCGAAAAGATGGATTTTCGACCATGATGGCTGCCAACGCTCCCAATCCGAATAACAACGATCGTGTCGGAACCTTTCAGGAGAAAACCGTGCCCGCCGAGGCAAGGCTTGCCGGCTGGGCATGGCTCGTTCATCGCCTCGGCGTTCAGGCGCCGGTCCGCTGCTCGAGCGTTGTCTCCGATCAGCACGTCAAGGCGAGTTTCCGGAAGGAGGGCGGGTGGACGATCTACGACAAGCGGTACTGGCCGGGCGACGGCTTCGGCGACCACCTCGGCTTCGCGCTGCGCCATGAAAATCTCGATTTGCTTGTCCTCAAGCGGCTCTACGATGCCGTGCCTCAGGACAGCATCACTGTCTATGTTCGCAGTGCCCCAACAGGAGCACACAATCGGCGCGTCTGGTTTCTCTACGAATTCCTGACCGGCCGGATGCTGGATATCGAGGATGCGGCCCAGGCCGGATTCACCGATCTGCTGGACAACCGCGTGTACTTCACGGGAGCGCCTGTTCCCTCCCGCCGCCATAAGGTGCGCGACAATCTGCTCGGCAATAAAGATTTCTGCCCGATCATTCGCAGGACGAAAACGCTAACCGATTTCGGCGCGCGCGCGCTCGGCGAGAAGGCGAACGAGATCATCGGCCATACCGGCGCGAATGTCGTTGCGCGCGCGGCGAGCTTCCTTCTGCTCGCGGACAACCGTGCGAGCTTCGAGATCGAAGGCGAGAAGCCGCCGCGCAACCGCCTTGAGCGGTGGGGGCGGGCGGTGGTGCAGGCGGGCAAGAACAAGCTGACGTTAGATGAGATCCTGCGGCTGCACACCGTCCTGATCGAAGACACGCGCTTCGCGCAAGCCGGCCTGCGGCCGGACGGCGTCTTCCTCGGCGAGCGCGATCCTGAAAGCGATCCGCTGCCCGAATTCATCGGCGCGCGTCCGCAGGACCTGCAGGCCCTGATGCGGGGACTGGCCGCCGCGAACGAGCGGATGCCCAAGGGAGACCTCGACACGGTGCTGCAGGCGACGGCGACCGCCTTCGGATTTGTCTACATCCACCCCTTCCAGGACGGCAACGGGCGTCTGCATCGCTGCCTAATCCATCACGTCCTGGCAGAGCGAAAATTCACGCCGCCGGGGATGGTGTGCCCTGTCTCGCCGGTCATGCTCGACCGGATCGAGACATACCGCGACACGCTGCGCGCGCATTCGGGGCCGCTGATGGACTACATTGATTGGCGGCCGACACCGGCACACAACGTCGATGTCCAGAACGACACCGCCGACCTGTACCGTTATTTCGATTGCACGGAAGCCGCGGAATTTCTCTATGGCTGCGTCGCGCAGGCGATTGACAACGACCTGCCGCGGGAGATCGATTTCCTGCGCCGCAACGACGAAGCGATGCGCCGCGTCATGAACACGGTCGAGATGCCGGGCAGGATCGCGGAAAACCTGATCAGGTATATCCGCCTCCACGAAAACAAACTCGGCCGCAAGCGCCGTGAGGGCGAATTCGCGAAGCTGACGGATGACGAGGTGACCGCGATTGAGGTGATTGTGCGGGAAGCGTTTGATGGCTTCACAGAAGCCTGACGACGCGCGCCTTCACAGTGTGCAGGGGCGCACGTCCGCACCATTGGGGGATTGCGGAGAATAGAGGCCATAATCTCCGCATATAATGCGGAGATAAAGCTTGCGTTTTGCGGAGAATAGGCGCAAGATTCGACGCAGATGATGCGGAGAAAAAGAGCGGGAACCTATATCCACGAGCGTAGCCAGTGGCCGGGCTTTCGCTGGGACCATGCGCGGATCGCCGCGCGTCTCGTCGATGTGCGGCACCGGCAGGGGCGTCTCATCGGCCGCATGGAGGGCCTCGGCTTCCAGCTGCAGGCGGAAGCGGTCCTGAACACGCTGACCGAGGATGTCCTGAAATCGAGCGAGATCGAGGGCGAGACGCTCGACCGCGATCAGGTGCGCTCGTCGATCGCGCGCCGCCTCGGGCTCGACATCGGCGGGCTGACGCCGGCGGACCGGGATGTGGAGGGCGTGGTCGAGATGATGCTCGACGCGACGCAGCGTTATGCCGAGCCCGTGACCGCGCGTCGTCTGTTCGACTGGCACGCGGCTCTGTTCCCTACTGGCCGCAGCGGGATGTCCAGGATCAGGGTAGGGGCCTGGCGCGATGACAAGACGGGCCCGATGCAGGTGGTTTCGGGCCCGATCGGCGAGGAGCGGGTCCATTACGAGGCGCCCGCGGCCGACCGCGTGCGCGACGAGATGAGGAAATTCCTAGAGTGGTTCGAGAAGGACCATTCGACCGATCTCGTGCTCAAGTCCGGCGTCGCGCATCTCTGGTTCGTCACCATTCACCCGTTCGATGACGGCAACGGGCGCATCGCGCGCGCGATCACGGACATGGTGCTCGCGCGCTCGGAGAAGAGCCCGCAGCGCTTCTACAGCATGTCGGCGCAGATCCGCCAGGAGCGCAAGGCCTATTACGAAATCCTCGAAGCGACGCAGAAGGGCGACATGGATATAACGCCCTGGCTCGAATGGTTTCTAGACTGCCTCGGCCGCGCCTTCGATCAAGCCGAAACGATCCTTGCGACGGTCCTGAACAAGCACCGCTTCTGGGAGCGCTTCGAAAGGGTCAAATTCAACGAGCGGCAGCGGGACATAGTCAACCGGCTGCTCAACGGCTTTGAAGGCAAGCTGACCTCGTCCAAATGGGCCAAGCTCGCCAAATGCTCGCAGGACACGGCCTCGCGCGATATCGAGGACCTGATCCGCAAAAAGGTGCTGGTCAAGGATGCCGCCGGAGGCAGGAGCACGTCGTATTCGCTGATGAAGGTCAAATAGCGCGGCATTGAAAGAGGATGGTGGGGAAATGACGAAGACAGGAAACCATGGGCGCGGACTCTGATGGAATACAAGTTCTGCTTGGCGTGCTGACCTTACGCGAGGTCGCGTCGCTCATCGAAAGAACGGCGCGCTGGGTCGCGCCCGAGACCTTTCGTCTTCGAGGCGAACAACCTCGCGGCGATGAATCCGTTTCTCAATGACTTTCACCAGCTGCTGATCGGGCGGATCGGGCTCACATCGGTGGCCTTCACGTCCAAGGAGATTCTCATGTTCTTTTCGAATGAAATTCCGGCGGCGCTGTCGCGCCTTCAACAGGTGGTGGACGGCGTGCGCGATCGCAGCACGGCTTATAAGATCAGGACGTCGTCGTCGCGATCGCTTTGCCCGTCGGAATAAGGAATCTAGCTGGATGTCAGCCAAGATGCTGGAGCGGTATTCACACACCAGAGATCAAGCAAAGCGCGAAGCCGTCGGAAAGCTTCCCAGACGCCGTCCCCGCGGTCAGGGTCCCCACAAAATCCCCCACAGTCTCGACCTACAACGGAGCCGAAAGCTCCTAAGTGATTGAATCTAATGGTGGGCGAGGCGGGAATCGAACCCACAACCCCCGGCTTAGAAGGCCGGTGCTCTATCCAATTGAGCTACTCGCCCGTAAGGGACACAGAGGAATCCGAATTTATTGTAGCGGTAACCGCGGCGCGGAGCACAGCCTCCCATGAGCTATAGGCCGTGGGCGCGTCCGCTCCGCAACCAGCGGCGTAGAGCGTGAGGCCGTAACCGGGAAATGAATCGGTGCCCGCCGGGCGAATCACGAGATCGACGCGACCGTTGGGGAGAGAAATCTTTCTCAGCCTGTCGGTCAAGCCCCTCACCCAGCGCTCGTGGAACTCGAAGGAAGCTAGTCGGGTCGGATCGCACTGGAGCATGTCAATGTAGGAGGCGAATCCTTCGTGCGCTTGTTCGGCTTGAGCAGCAAATTCGTCTGGATCAATTTCATACCTGGCTAGCGTCCAGGCATCGCATTTGGCTGTAAACACGGGCGAATGTTCTGTGTTCAGGGCAAGGACAGATTCTCTCAGCGCAGGATGCGCGGCCGCCTCGGCGAGAGCCACCAATGCTGACGGATCTTGACGGAGATCCACAAAGCCCTCCCAGGGAACGTCGATGCAAGGCAGATCGGGTCCTACCTCAGCGGCCCAGTCGGCTTCCATTGGTGTGTGCGCGGAGATATTGGAGAAGGGTGGTTTCCGCCCAGCGTCCGTCGTCGTTTTTTGCCGGTGCGAGGAAGGCGCAATGGCCTCCGCGCTCGGTTTCGACATATGTGACGCTGGGATTTTCGATGAGCGCGGAGCGGGTGGAAGGCAGCATGCGGATGAAGGGATCGTCGAGTGAGTGCAGGATGAGTGTGGGCACGCGGAAGCGGCCTGCGTGTTGCGAACTGGCGACACTGTAGTAGTAATCGTCGGCGCCGGCGAATCCGCCATAACGGGCGACGATGTGCTCGTCAAATAACCGCATGCTGCGAATTTTTTCGAGGTTGTCGGTCGAATAGATGACAGGAAACAGGGCGGCCTTGCGGCGGATGCGTGTCAGCATCGAACGCAGAAAGTGCCATTCGTAGATGCGGTTCTGTGGTTCGTGCAAAGCGGCGGAAGAGACGGCGAGATCCATCAGTGGAGAGATGCCCACCACAGCATTGAGCTGCGGCGGAGGCTGGCCCGCGATCTCGCCAGCGTGTTTGAGGACGAGATTTGCGCCCATCGAATACCCAATCAGGGCGATCGATTCCACCTGCTCGATCTCGATGAGCCGGGCGACGACTGCGGCGACATCTTCGGATCGGCCAGAGTGATAGATGGTCGGTGAGAGCTCGTCCGTTCCGCCGCAGGTCCGCATATTCATGCGGACGACGTTGAATCCAGCCGCCAGAGCGCGCGCAGTGTTTCCCAACACATATTGCGAACTCGACGAGCCTTCGAGGCCGTGCACGATGACCACGGTGAGGCGTTCGCGCCGGACTTCCTGCGGCTGCCAGTGGCAGTGACAGAGCACAGTACTTGGGCCATATCCGGCTACGGGGCCCTCCACTTCAACAACGAGAGGCTCAGGCTGAGGGAGGGATAGCCTGCGAGGGAGGAAATTTCCGGCAAGGGTCTGGATGTGTCCATTGCGGAGGAAACGGCGCGGCGTGAAAGTATTGAGCCAGGCGGTCGTTGCGTCTTCGAGCGCGTATTGGGCTTCAGGTCTCATGCCTCGCGTAGTCTCTTGAGGACGCTTGCGGCCTGGAGAGCGCCGGTCGGCTGCTCCTCGTGTTTGAAGTAGGCAAAGACATTGCCGTGCTTGGCGCGCAGCTTCAGCTTTTCGGCAATCGCTTGCAGGTCGGCAGCGCTGTAGTCGGTCCTGCGCAGGCGATAACAGGTGAAGGGCGCAGTAACCTCGTCGGGTGTGCTCAGCTCATCGCTTTCAGCAACACAAAGGGCTGCGGAGTGATCGCGCAGAAGCGCGTACGTCGGCTCGTCAAACCAGGACGGATGGCGGAATTCGAAACTGATGGAGAATCCCATCGGCCGGGCCTCGTCGAGAAAGGCAGACAGACGATCCATATCGGCCTTCATGTTTGGAGGAAGCTGAAAAAGAAGCACGCCCAGGCGACCGGTTTCGTGAACTGGCGCAATCGCGTGAGCGAACCGCTCCAGAGCTTCACCGCAGTTCTTCAGGCGGAGGATATGGGTGATGCGCTGCGGCGCCTTGAAGGCAAATCGAAAGTCGTTTCCGGTTAATGCGAGCCACGAGCTCACCGTCGTTGCCGAAGGCAAGCTGCGAAAGGTGTAGTTCACTTCGACAGAGTTCAGGCGGGTGGCGTAATATTCGAGGAGTTTTTTGGCGGGAACGGAGGGTGGATAAAAATCAGGTTTCCAGCTGGTATACGCCCAGCCGGAGCAGCCTACGAAGATGTCGCCGCTCGTCATTGCGCTCGTCTTGATACCCGGAGACTTAATCCATTAGCGAACGACGTATCGTTACTTCAGTGGGGCTCCATTGGGGCGGCTAGTGGGGATCGAACCCACGACATCCTGAGCCACAGTCAGGCGTTCTGCCGCTGAACTATAGCCGCCATACGCTTTGTAATTGTAGCATTTGCCAGCATTCCGGCGCACCTGTCGCAGGACTGTCGAAGAAGTGCATCCTAAGACTAATTGCGTGTATGGCACAGTCATCGAGACCCGAAGTTCTGCCACCGGAGCAAGAGTCATTTCGCTCCCGGTCCAAGGTCGCAACCAAGTGGTTTGCTGACGAAAACCTTGATCTGCTCTCACATGTTCTCGACGACTGGTTTCGTCTGCCGGGAACGTCGATACGGTTCGGGCTGGACGGAATTATCGGGCTAATACCGGGGCTCGGCGACATTCTCGCCGGGCTGGCCTCATGCATCATCGTCGTCGCGGCATGGTTTCGCGGCGTTCCCTATGTTGGATTGATTCGAATGGTGGTGAACATCGCTATCGATGTGCTGGTGGGCTCGATTCCGTTCATAGGGGATGCTTTTGATATTGCCTGGAAGGCAAATCGCCGCAACTATGCGCTCATGACGCGGCATCTGAACCAGCCACGCAAGCACACGTGGAAAGACTACGTCTTCCTGCTCTGCATAGCCCTGGTGCTGTTCGCGATCTTCGCTGTGCCAGTGGTTCTGATCGTGCTGGTAACGCAGTGGCTTATGCGACGCTCTTGAATCGACGAATGAGGCAAGTAGGCGGAAGGTCTACGATACAATTTCAACAGTCGGGGCGTAGCGCAGTCTGGTAGCGCATCTGCTTTGGGAGCAGAGGGTCGGGGGTTCGAATCCCTCCGCCCCGACCAACAATATAAAGGAGTTAGCTCAAAGACTCCTGTTTCTTGGCGGCCTCCTGTGGGGGAATTTGTGGGGAGTCGTTTGGCCCTGCTGGCAGGTCCAGCAGTTTTACAGCTGCTCTCTTCGATTCGTTTCTCGCGTGGCTATATCGCTCGAGAACTCTCCGCGACAATTGACCCGCCAAAGCCAGCAAAGTCTGATCGGCAACTTTGTTTTCTCCCATCCTCGAAATGAATGTATGGCGCAGGTCGTGCCACCGACAGCTTACCTTTGCAACGGCTCGGCAACTGGTCCAGGAGGACTTCCAACTGGCGATTGGCGCCCCGGGATCGTGGTCGTAGGCCTTTACTACGCCGCCGAAGACTCCCTTTGTTCCGTGGAGGCCATATCGCTCCGAGGGGAACACGAAATGGGTCGGGAGAGCGGTGGGGAATTGGCCGCGCCAATCCTTCAGGCAATTAAGCGCTGTATCGCTGAGCGGAATTACCCGTCCTTCACCGCCGCGGGTTTTGCTTTTTCCGACTCTGACTTCTTCCTTCAAGAAATCTACCTGCGACCATTTGAGAAGTCGCAACTCCTGATTTCTCAATCCGGTATGTATGGACAGCAGAACGGCAGGATAGAGAGAGCGACTGGGGCTCTTCCTGGCAGCTGCCAGTAAGCTCAGCTCCTCATCGTGACTAAGAGCTCTTCCGATGTCTTCACGCTCGCGCAGCATCTTCACGTCTGGAGCGATCGAGTGCCAGACGCGATGATGAATCATCACCTGGCGAATCAGGCCGACTTCGATGTTGATACTCCTGCCGCTTGCGCCTTCCTTCTGCCGGCCGCGTTGATATTTCGAAATGTGGGAAGCCTGGATGTCGCTGAGCAGCAGCTTGCCGAAAAACGGCTCGAGATGCTGCCAGGAGCTCTGATGAACCCCGCGTGTGCGGTCTGCCCAGTGAGGCTCGCGTAACCGCCGGTAAGCTTCCACTGCACGCGAGACGCTAAGGGGACTGCTAATCTTCTTTAGGCCGGCGGCGCCAAGTTCCAGGTCACGCCGGCGCTCGCGCTCAATCCGATCTGCAATGCCCTTGTTCGATGAATGCGCGCTCTCACGGATCCGCACACCGCGGAAGCGGAATTCAAACCAGTAGACAGAGCCTCTCTTGAAAACCGCCATTACTCGATTCCTGCGATCTTTGGGGCAGCGGCTTCATTTTCGGCTTCTCGTCTAACTTGTGCTATTGCCCTTGTGATTGAATTTCGACTGGACTTTTCTCCCGCGATCATGCCTGGCCTCCGTCGCCCATCTGATGCTCATAGGACTGGCGCACGAGGCCCATGACGTAAGGCAACTCGTCAAGAGACTTGAGGCCAACCTCTACGTCACCGTTGCCCCATCGCCCAAGGCCGGTTACGTCCCTACACAGGCCCTTCGGGTCGTCGATCTCGGCAAACGCCATATTGATGCTGAGTCTCAGCCGCCTTGCCTGCGGCTCCACGTCCACGAAGTTGGTCTCGGCCCTGTAAGCCACATACAACTTCATGAACTCCTCAGACACGCAGGGGTCGAGTGCGAGTACCTCCTTGCGGAATGCTTCGAACAGCTCGCGCAGGCCGGGAGCGAGCAGATATGGATGATTTTCGATGGTGTAGCCGCCCGTCGTGGGCATCTTCGCGAGCTGATAGTCGGCCAGAGTTGCGGCATCAAGGATGGGGGCAGGCCACACGGTGAGCGCCTGATCGGCCAGCCGCCCAGCTCGGTCTTGGATCGCGACTTCGTTCCATGCGTCAAGCTGTCCAAGCCCGGCATTCAGCCTGAGCGGGCTTTGCTTGAAGCCACCCGCCATGTCGCGCTTGTCGGCGAAAGGGCGGTCACTGTACTCGGCATTGTAACCAGTGAGCGTGAGATTGCCGAGCGTGTGCAACCACTCCTGCTGCACGCGTTGCCACTCCGCCCCGAGCGCCAACTTCCACGCGGCCGGCAAGTCCGGGTTCTGCGGCAGGATGTGCTCGATGGTGTACTCCTCCACCGGCACACGTTCCTTGCGGCCGTGATTCTCCAGGCGGCGCAGCCAGTAGCTGCGGCTCCTAAAGTTGTACAGGTCGCGGATGTGCAGGTCGCGACGAAACTCCTCGTCGCCAGGGAAGCGACGGTATGAGGGCAGTGCCAGGAAGTGCACCTGAATGCTCTCAAGGTAGCGGTCCTTCTTGAGCGCCTTACCGAACGTGGCGAAGGTCTTGTTCATCGAGTTGGTTGGGATGGAGCAGATGGCGCGGCGGAAGACATACGCCTCGACCAGCCGAACCGCGGTCTCAAAATCAGCGGCGCTGAGCATGCCGTTCGCGTAGTCGTAATACAGTTCGAGCAGGAATGGGTAGGCGACATCGACCTTCAACTCGCGCAGGTCATGGAAGGCTTGGCTCAGCGAGGCGTCCTGCTCGTTACCCAACGCAAGCGCGCAGAAGTAGCGGGCGAACGTGCGGATCTCTTTCACCAGTGCTTCAATGCCTGCTTCCTGCACCGGCTCGGTGCGGGAGTAGTCCTTGAATGCCTCATAGACATCGCGCTCGCGCGGGATGTCACCGGTACGCACGGTGAGGTAGTGGCGCATGAAGCTATCGAACTGGGTGCCGTAGGCCTCCTGCCCGAAGTCCTGCTCCATCGGCCGCCAGTACTCTTCGTAAAGGCGAGTCTGAACATGGGGCTCAAGCCCCATGAGGATGAAGTTGCGAATAAGGTCGGCTTGGCTCAGTTCCTTGCCGGTTGAGTTCATGCTCTCGAAAATGAGCTGCGGGTTGTCCTGATCGCGGCTGAGCCCAATGTCCACGACCACGAGTTTCGCAAGGCCTCGGCATACTGGGGCCAGATCGCCTTTTTGCTCGGCAAGCAGCTTGGAGAACAAGTCGAAGTTCTGTACAACGTGTAGTGAAGGCACTTTGGGTTGCTCACTGTTCCTGATAACGGCCTTAAGTGAGACGTTATCGGTCTGAGAGAGCAGCAGCTTGAAATAGCGATCGCCAGTTTCGAGTGGGTTAGTCAGGTAGTAGTGACGTAGCTTCACGGCCGAGAAGCCGTCCACCGGTTCGGTGTCGCCAAGGGCGCGCGCCAGTGCCTCGAGCAAGAGCGATAGGGAGGTGAGCCGTTGCTGACCGTCTATTACGAGTAACGGCGCCTGGTGCGTGACCAGCGAAAGGCCTTGCTCAACATATACGATTGAGCCGATGAAGTGAACAGCGATGTTGTCGCTCAACCCAGCGCGCAGAATGTCGTCCCACAATTGTCGACACTGCTTATCCGTCCAGGAGTATGTCCGCTGGTAGATCGGAATGACGAACTGCGGGGATTTCTGTAAGAAGCTCAGAAGCTTGGCTTCGACGGCTTTCACTTGATGGCTCCTTTCAGGAGGTCATCCAGCCACCCTTCAGCTTCTCGCTCTATCGCCTGAATTTCGGCGGTGATCTCTTCGAGAGTGCGTAACGGCTCCGGCTTGTAAAAGTGCCGCGTGAAGTTGACCTCGTAGCCTATCTTGATGGCGTTCTCTTTGATCCATGCGTCGGGAGTATAGGGCAGCACCTCGCGGCAGATAAAGGCTTCGATTCCGCCCTCTTCTAATAGTGGCACCTGCTCCGTGTCCCGCAGCTCGGAGTCAGGTTCGTACTCGACGATGGCCTGTTTGCTGCTCACAGTTGCCTCGAACAGGCCGCGCAGCGGGTCTGCCCTGAACTTGCCGACCTTGTGAACTTTGCCAATGACAGGCGCCGCAGTCTCGACACGCCAGCTCACGGCTTTGAGAATCCGCTTGCGGTCGGCAGCGGGGAGCTTGATGTCGGCCTTCTTCAATGCCGCATCCACGCGGTCGCGGAAGAAATTATAGTCATCGAACAAGATCTCGCCTAGTTCCGCTCGCAGTTTGTGGCCACTTCAACAAGCCGACCGTCGCGCTCCCCAGGTTTTGGGTCTAATAGTTTCTTTTTCTTCTTTTTAAGGAGACCCTTTTTCGTGCTGCCGTCCGCTATACCGACGCTGCGGCTGGATAAACTGAACCTGATGACCTACGACGATCTCCGCCTCCTCATCAACTACAACTATTGGGAGCGCGACCGGGTGCTCGACGCCGTAGCGACGATCACGCCCGAGCAGTTCATACGTCCCATGGCCAACAGCTTCAACTCGATTCGCGACACCGTTGCGCATATCTGCACTGCTGAGCGCATTTGGATCACTCGATTGACGGGCGAAAAGCCGCAGGCACTTCAGAAGTCGGACCGCCTTCCCGATGTCGACGCAGCTCGCAAGGAGTGGGCCGAACTTGAAGGCGAGATGCGTGAACAGCTCGCAAGATTAGGGCCGGAAGCTGTGGAGCGCACGATCGAGTATCAGGACCTTCGCGGTGGATGACCAATTTGGGTGTGCTTTGGCAGAGGTTGCAGCACGTGGTCAATCACGGCACCTATCATCGCGGCCTAGCAGCGGTTGCGTCGTCGGGGCGTAACCTTTGTGTCTGCGTGAAACGCCAAGGGACCGGCTGGACCTGAAACTCGTCGGAGAACTGATACTGCATCGGCTACCATTGGTTTTGGTCGTCCTGGTCGGCAGGGATGGTGCCGTCATCGATGAGCTTCTCAATGGCGTTTTCAGGGATCCGCACCGACCGGCCAATCCGCACCACGTCCACTCTCCGAGCGTAGACCATCTTCCAAGTTGTTTTTTCACTAATGTTGAGCCGCAGAGCAGCTTCGGGAACTTTTAAAAGGCGAGTCATCTAGCCTCCGTTCATCTAACTTGCGTCAAACGTCTCGAATAAGCGATAAATGTTGCAAAAGAGGTCCCGTGCACAAGCTTGCTAGCTGAACGCCTCGTCAGCTCGGAATCGGACAATCGTCAATCCCAGCGGATTCACAGCGAGTTCATTGTTCTTCACGTTTTCGCGGAAGACATAGGTGACGCTGGCGGTCCATCGCTCGCGTTTGATTTCGGAATGATCCGCAGGGTTCGTAAACACCTTTTCGAATTCGATTCGCGCCGAATACGGCGACTGCCGAAGGTCGTCGAGAATGACATTCTTGACCTCGACATCGACGTACGGAAGCGAGCTGTCTTTGATGTAGGTCTGGATGACGTTATCCTTGCGTTCCTGGTCGATGACAGCGCGCTGCACGTCGCCATTGAGGAAGTAGAGAGAGTTCGTCTGATCGCGCTCAATGGTGAAACGATTGCGGCTGAAATAGAGCTCGGCCCAGCGCGAGAGATAGTACTTGTTCTCCGCTTCCTGCGGGCGATATTGGAAATTGCGATAGTCAATCGCTTCGGCGTGCCCAACATCGTTGATACGGACAATCATCGGGTGCATGTCTGCCAGGGTACGCTGGCTTTTATAGACGAGACCGGCGAGCACGAAGGAGATAACGGCCAGGGTCAGGATCGTGACCTTCAGGTACGTGTTCATGACGATTGGATCGCCATATTGCTCGAGATAGCGCTCGGCGGCTCGAGTGATCTCATAGGGCACATCGCTGGTCGCGCTTTTCATGTTGGCCTCCTTAGCTGATCAGACCGCGTACGGCAAACGCAGTGGCAACGCCAAAACCGGCGTCATGACCTCCGGTGTGACCGGAGAACAGTGTGGCAGTCATGGCGGGAATCTTGAGCAAAATGAATCCCGCGATAAAGCACATCATTAGCAAGGCAGGCATAATTGCAATGAGGATCTTGGGGTTATCGACATTCATCGCTCCACTGGTCAAATAGCTGATCAATAGATGGCTGATGATGCTAAGCGTGGCAGCTGCGACGACCTTGTAAAACTCAAAGCCGAGAAAGGCTTTCAGCCAGCCCCAGAACAAGAATTCTGTCTTGCCGAAGACCATCCATGGTATGAAGACAGGTCCCAGCAGTCCGATGATGGTCGCGCCAATCGCACCATACGCAATGATGACGGCAATCAAAGCAGTCAATATGCTAAGCACAATCTGCACAGTGTATGTGCAGATTAGCGTATAGGGTTCGGTTAAGGACGGGGAAAGAGTCCCCATATTGCCCAACGCGGCGTGGATAGTGTCTTGGACTTCCTGAGTCGAGTCATTGCCAATGTAGTCAACGAGGCTACTCGTGCCACCGCTAATAAAACCTTTTAGCGAATAGCCGATTCCTGGGATAGAGCCGTCGTAAAACCTGACGAAGCAGTATGCGAACGTGATCAGAAGGAAGAAGTTGAGGAATTTTGCTACATTGAACCCCGGCCCACCCTGCGCGGAGGCGAGCGCCTCCTGGACGCCGAACCACACGAGCATGATGGTGGCGAGAGCAATCACCATGTGCAGTCCGAGAGAATCCACCGAAGGCGCAACCGTTGCGGTGAGGTTGTCGCAGCCGTTCTTGATGAGAATGAGGAAATCCATAACGCCCTCGCAATTTGATCAGTAATGAAATGCCCACTGGGTTCCGGCAGTCGTCTGCTGCGGAGTGACAGAGTTGAAGCTCTGCTGATACCCGTTACCGAGCAAAAACAGAGACTTGAGATTATCCTGCTGAACCTTTTGGCCAACTATCTGCTGAAGCGCCTGCATCTGTAGCATTTGGTTCGTCTCCTGCTGAGTACGCAGTTCGATGAGCAGCGCCTGATTGATCCGTTGCAACGTAGCCATTTCGGTGTGCTGAGCAGGATCAGCGGAATGAGTCGCCGCCTCAAGCTGGCTTATGTCCGACTCCCGTTGGGCTGCATTCGCTCGGATTGTGCCGATTGTTTGCAGACTGCTCGCGTTTGCAGAATCGTAGAGATCTACCGTGGCGCCGTGTGCGGCAATGACTTGCCGTCCCTGAGCGCTTAGCGAACCATAGCCGATG
The DNA here is from genome assembly GCA_963781245.1 of uncultured Acidobacteriaceae bacterium. Lineage (GTDB taxonomy): Bacteria > Acidobacteriota > Terriglobia > Terriglobales > Acidobacteriaceae > Silvibacterium. Next base: position 113,441 of record CAWAFB010000017.1, on the reverse strand, counting down.
ATCTGGCCAATGCGTGGAATGCTGGCCGCCTGGTTCGCTCCAGCGGCTCCCGCCCCGGTCAAGGCCGCATTGATCCACTGCAGCGAATTGCCATAGGTGTTGGCGGGCTGGGTAAGCATCGTCCACTGCTGACGGCCAAGATTGGTAAATGATGTGTAAAGAGACTGGGGAAGATTTGCCATCTGCCGCGCAAGATTGTAAGCAGCGATCACCTTCTGCTCGGTTTGAACGGTGGTTGTGTAAAGCTCTCTAGCTTCTTGGATTTGTTGCACGGCATGAGCAGACTGCGTCGGATCATAGACGATGCCCGAACCGAATTGCGCCCGTGCTGCAGTAGTGGAAGCTGCTAGGAAAACAAGAAATACAGACGATGTGATTCTCATAAGAACTCCTTTCAGTCGTTACTGCTTTGCACGTTCCTCTTGAAGGTGCTTGTAGGCGTCGTCGGTTTGTTTCTTCTCATCGGCGCATTTCGGGCTTAGCGTCGGAGGCACTTTGTAGTATTCGGCTGAACAGTCTTTTTGAAACTGAGCGCCAAGCCTGTCGTATTCCTTCTGGAGTGCATCGACCTTGTCCTGATGGCTTTGGCACCCGGTCAGAGCAATTGCGATTGCTCCGATAGAGAAGATCAATTTTGCGTTACGATGCATGCGTAGCTCCTAAAACGTCTGAGGGATGGTGTGGTTTTCATACGCTGGCAAGAGCATGTCCTGCGTGAAGTAGACCTTTACGCGATGCCCCTCTCGGATGGTGATGTTGGGAGGAATTTGCATAAAGCGGTCCATGATCGTGGTCGCAGACTGGGAAACAGACGATGCCGCCCCGTTTGTGAAGGCCTGGGATCCTGAGCCGCCGTAGACACCGCCTCCCTGCGTAATCTGCGCTGCGCCGGCGATCACGCCCAACGCGATCGAAGTGCCAAAGATTTCGAGGTAATGGTTGTTGACTTTATCTTTCAGGCCTTCTTCTCCGATCTGGTCGAGGCCATGAAATTGATCAAGGTCGACCGAATAGCCGTCGGGCATGATCATGCGGTGAAAGACAACAGCCAGACGGCGCTGCTGGCCGAATCCAACGGAACCAATCTTACGAGCCTCTCCAAGAGCAATGGTCCCATCGGGGATAAGCACATGTTGGCGGTCGTGCGAATAGACCGGATTTGAGACCAGTACCTTCACCGGACCGACCGCGTCACCATCGAGCCGATTCATAAGCACGGTATCCATCGTCAGGCCCTCGTAGATCACGTACGGCTGGCCCACAGCAGAATCGATGTTCACTTCAGGATTGTGTTTGGCCGCCGGTGAATCGGTTGCTTGTGATTGCCTCTCGCCTGCCCCCCTCGGTGCGACCAGGCTGCGCGGCGCGGCCGAAGACGAGATCACCGAATTTTGACTTGCAGGTGAATCGGTCCCACCGCTCAGTGCTCCGTCTGTATCACGCGACTGAGCCAGCAAATTGTCCTGATGCACGTAGGCGAGATTCGAAGCAAAGCGAGAGTTATAGGCCAGGTCCCGTTCCTTCGCTGCCAGTTGTTGGGCCTGCTGTTGCGCGGGGGTCAGCTGGGGTTGCGCCGGCATTTGCTGACCATAGGATGTCTGCGGACAGGGTTGACCGGGAACACACGGCATCGTCTGACCGGTCGGACTGTATGCGGCAGCCGCGGCCCGTTGCGCGGGCGGCGCGATTGCCAGTGCCGGGTCGGCATTGATCGCGTTAGCCGCCTGCTGCTGCTCTTTTAGCCTTTCGGCGGCGAGCTGGTTCTTCAGGTCCTGGACATTATTATCCGTGTTGTCCTGAACCATGGGCTGTGGCGGTGCATCCTTGGCCGGTGCCGCCTTACCATTTGCGCCTTTCCTCCCGACAGAGCTGAAGACAGCGGCCAGAACGACCAGGAGCGCAGCGGCGAGGTAGAGAAGGATTTTGAGGTTCTTTTGCAGGACACCTTTCGGCTCCTTGGCGTTGCGGCGCAGCTCTGGGAAATCCTGCAATTCGGTATTAAGCGGAGGCGTGGTGCTTGGACTCTCCATGACATTACCCCTTGCGCGAGAAATCCATGCGCTTTTTGCCAAGCTCGACGTAGCCGGAATCCATAACCTTGGGAATAATGTAGGTTCCTTCCCGAAGATCGTAGTTCACCAGATTGGGTTTGCCGTCCCTCATCTCATAGACGCTGAATTTCTCGGGAGCGGTGGTCTTGATGTAGGTGAACTTGTCGTCGTGATAGATCGACTGAATGTCGAACGGCGGCTCGTTGGTTTTGTAGGAATAATCAAACTTCAACTGCAGCGGATACGCGCTCTTGTATTCGTCGACTGCCTGCTGGACGTGGGCTTCAAGAGCGGCTAACTCCTGCTTCGATTGCTCCAGCTGCGCTGCCGGAATGAATTGCGACGGACCTGCGGACGCGACGATCGAGGAACGATCCGCCGGCTGAATCAGAACCTTGAGGTCCGGTGCGTCCGACGCATTCGAGACATCCTGCAGAGTGAAGGAATAGATGTTTCCTTTGTCGGTAATCAGGTTCAGGTTCGAGCTGATCCCTTCCTTCGCGGGATGCACGAAGCAGAAATTGCTTACCACGTCGACGATCCAGAACTCCTTGTCTCCGGTGGCCGCTTCCATGATCTTCTCCGTTGGCGGCACTTCAATCAGAGTGGTGTATTTGAGCTTGGCATGGATGGGCACGATGTCCTGTGAGTGGTACTGAACGGTACGGGCAGAGGCGGCCTGCCCGAAAGCAGCGGAACTCGAGATGGCGGCGAGAGTGACGACGAGTGGTAAACGATACATGCTTTCCTCCTATTTCCCTGTTCCAGCCAGCGTGCGGGGCTGGAACGGATAGTCCTGAGCAAGACGGCGCAGCCCGTCGGCGATACCGAAGCGCGCGAAATACTCGCGCTTTTTGAGGTTGTCGCGGGCGTTGTTGGTCGCCATCCAGTGCGATGCCGAGTCCACGTTGAGATGAACCTTCTTTGAAGACTGGGCTTTGCGGATGAGCATTTGTCCAGGGGGAACGAGGCCGGCGATCAGCTCCAGTTCGGTGTCGTTCAGATGAAAAGCTTCCTTGTAGACGTCGCGGTCCATGTCAGGATTTGCCAGAAAGATTTTGGTCGGACAGCTCTCGGCAACGATCTCCAGCATGCCCGATTCCTGAAGTTCTTTGATCGACTGCGTCGCCAGGATCATTGCTGCGTTGTGCTTGCGCCAGGTCTTCTGTGCCTGCACGATGTACTGCCGGATCGTCTCATTGCGGATAAAGAGCCACGCCTCATCCATCAGGAAGACCTTGAAGGTGCCGAGCTTACTCGGATCGGTGATTTCGTTGCTGGCCCGGTGCAGAACGTAAAACAGTAATGGCTCCAAAACATCCGGAGCATCGCCCCACCCATGGAAATTGAAGGTCTCGAATCGGCTGAAGGAGAGTGTGTCCTCGGCATTGTCAAAGACGAAACCGTATTGGCCGGCCTTCGTCCAGCGGTGCAGACGATCCTTCAACTCACCGATAATGCTGGCAAGATTCGAGACGGTTCGTTGCTCGGGCTCCAGCATGTACATACGTTCGATCGCTTCCCACAAGCGGCGCTCCTCTTTGAAGTCCAGGCAGTAACGTTGCGAATTTCCTTCGATCAGCACACGGAACAGGCCAAAGAGAAATTGCAGGTTCTCCTTGGTCGGCTCCAGCGAAAAAGGATTGATGGTGAAGTCGCGCGATTCCTGGCCGACGTTGAGATAGGTGCCGCCAAAGATATGCGTCAGCGATTCGAAGCTGCCGCCGATATCGAAGATGTAGGTGAGTGGCGCATACTTCTGTGCATTCTGGAGAATGAATGAAGCGAGATATGACTTGCCGGAGCCGGTGGCTCCCAGGATGAGCGTGTGAGCGACCTCACCATTGTGAAGGTTCAGAAAGTACGGCGTGGCGTTGTCGGTTTCAAGCGCCGCGAGATATTCCGAGCCGAGGTGCGGGTTCGTCTTTTCGCCGGGCAGGATGGTGAAAAGAAATGAGAGGTCCGCGTAATTGCTGTTCAGCAGGTACAGCCGGCGGAGGTTCTGAGCATAATTCCCCGGCACCGTCGCAAAGTAAGCATTCAGCTGGTTGTAGGTCTCAGTGAACAGATTCCCGTCGAAATTCCCGAAGATGCCCGAGAACTCGCCAACCAGGCGATCGACGATTGATTTCTCACGGTCATACAGAACGATCGTCAGCGAGAAATCCCCGAGCGATTGCCCGTCACCCAGGGCACGCAGACAATCTCCGAGATTTTCGATGTCGGCCTGCTTCGACTCGTCTACAAGCACATCACGAGGATTGGTTTTCGTGACATCGTTTCCCAGCTGGGAGATGAAACCCGTCTTCGAAATGTTGAAATGCCGCCGGCGCTTGATAACTTCCTTGCGTGCCTTAGCCATCGACAGAGGCATCCACTCCGTGACGACATGGAAATTTGCCGGGATTTTCAATAGCGCATCCAGCACCAGGGGCCGTGTCTCGGCGATCGCTTCCTTCATCGTCAGGACGCGGACGTAATGATCGCCAACCCGCAGGTGGTCGCGCTCCGCCTCAATATCGGAATTGACCACCTGATAATCGAGGAACCGTGTCGATTTGGGATTGCCGGAGATTCGCCAGTCATCAAAGTTCAGCAATCTGCGGAAGAACTGTAGCTGCTCTTTTTGGTCAAGAATCTCTATCGGGACAAAGTCCGCGAGCTGGCGCACGAAGGCCCCCACTCGCTGGTGAAGCAAAACACAACCCGTTTGGATTTGCGAATGGAGCAGTACCTTCATGCTCTTATTCGAGAACTGTGAGTGAAGCTCGGAAAAGCCGCCCGCCGGATCTGTGACTAGCCGCGCCGCTCCGGCACCGATGCCGGTCTTCGATCGCTTACCTTCGAGCAGAACGCAGTAAAAGATCTCGATCGAGTACAGCTGATCGCGCTTCGCCTCAAAGAATCGTCTCCGCTGATCGACGGCGGTGGCTACGACCGGATCGTCATAGTTTGCGAAGGGAATCTCAGGGCGATTGCGCTTGAAGAGGTACTGATACACATGGAATCCGGGGCCGAATGCCTTCAGCGCCGCTTCCAGCCGCTTCACGGCGTACTCCTGCTCTCCGCTGTCTAACGACTCGTAATCGACGCCGCCGACATGTAGAACCATCCCGACGTCTCCGCTCTTGGTCAGAAACGTGGTCGCATCCCAGAAACCGTACAGATTGATCTGCGCATTGAGCGATGCAGCTTCCTTCCACGGTTTGAGAGCCCGGGCGATGTTCAGCATCAACGCACCTCGACCATCGGGATCTGCGGTTTTGCCGCATCGTAGCGAGTCTTATAGCGTTCCGCCTTCGCCAGAATGCGAAGAAATGCCGGGTCGCTGTTCGTCACCCAATGCCCGAAGGCAAATCCGCCAACAAAGACAGCGATCCCGGCGAGGATGGAATTGAAGAGGTTGAAGGCGCCGACCGCACTGACGCAAATCAGGTAAAACAGCGTGCGCTCGACACCCAGGTAGGTCAGAGGCTTGTGCAGGCTCTTGAAGACGCGATTGGTTCGTTTTCGGATTGCTTTTGCGTCTGCCATGTTTGCCTCATCAGGTAAGCAGGTTGACGAACGTTGAGCTCTGGTTACACTCCCCAGAGCCAGGAAAGGACGTTGACTGCAAGTACCGCGATGCCCGTTCCTGCAGCCACGCCCGCGAGCGCTTTCTTGGCTCCGGGCTCACCGTGAGCAAAGCCGTAGCCGCCGATCACGATCGCGATCAGACTTGCGACTTTCGCGATCGTTCCCGTGAATAGGGTTTGCAAGGCCGTGAAGCCGGTGTCAAAGGGAGAGCCGGCCGCCTGGGCGTGCGCAGCGACCGGCGAGAGCAGGAGAAGCAGGAAGATCGCTTTCGAGTCTTGCAATGCTCGAAAGCGTTTCTGCCATGCGGGCGAAAGCTTCATGCGATGTACCTCCTTTGCTGTGAAATTGACCTCAGTCGAGCAGGTCATGCTCCAGAGATTGGCGCGAAGTCGATTTCTTGTCCAAGGCTTTGTTTGCACGCCTTAATGCGTAAAACTCATCAATACGGTGTGCGTCGTAACCGTGCGGAGTAAGACAACACGGTTCGCCTTGTGCGCTTGTGGAAAAAATTTAGCCCGCAATCGCCAGATTGGCTCCGCCAAGTTCACGCGCGATGTCTGCGATCATCTTCTGCACGCGGTAGGAGACTCCCCGGCGATAGGTAATGACCAGTAGGAGCGTTTCGAGACCCCCGATCGGAGAGCATTGGAGATCCCGAGGAGCGTCGCCGCAGACTCCGCCCGGCACAATCGCGATGCCGGCGCCGTCCTGAACGAGATTGAATGCCTCGGACGGAGATGTCGCTTCCGCCGCAACCTTCGGCTTGAACCCTGCAGCCGCGCACTGGGAAAAGAACCATTCCTCAAGAACGGGATCTGTGCGATCGGAGCATGGCAGGATCAGCGGGTGTGCTCTCAATTCAATCAGTCCAACTGCGCTGAGATTCCCCTGGTACGCGCGAGGCCATACGGCCGAGAGATGCTCTGAACGCAACGGTATCGCTTCGAGATAATGTTGACCGGTCGGCCGGACCATTACGCAAGCTTGGCAGGCGTCCGCGATCAGAGAGTCCGTCAACTCCTGAGAGGAAGCCCGGCGTAGTTCGAGGTATACGGAGGGGAACCTTGCGCTATGATTGGCGCGGATTTCCTGTGGAATCGTCGGGGCTACGAAAGGTGAGTAGCCGATCACGAACGAGGATGCCTTGCGTCGGGCTCGCAGGCATGCCAATCTTTTCGATTTCTCGAATTCAGTAACAAACCTGGCCAGCATTTGTTCGAGGTCCATGATGAATTCGACTGCTTCCTCGGCGATGGCTACATAGTGATTGGTGCGGACGAAAATCTCGATTCCAAGTTCGTCCTCGACTTCTCTCACCTGCCGGCTAAGATTCGATGGGTCAACGTGCAGTCGTTCCGCCGCCTTCCCGAAGTGCCGCTCGCGCGCAACAGCGAGAACATATTCGAGTTTTCGGAGTGGGGGAGTACCAGCCATGAGTTCACCACCAGGATGAAATGGTCCTTACAGATCCGCAGAAGATAGAGACCCCTGCACTGACGGACGTGGAAAGGTCTCTTGTGGGGACAAATGCCGGCCAACTCGCCGAGAATTCACGAACGGCAAGCGCCCGAAATTAGCCCTCTACTTATAAAGGGTGTGGAAAACGCCAAAAATGGACACACATGCCAGAGCTTTTTTCGCCGGACCCATCCATGAGCAACATGGCCCGTCGTTGTTAAGACACCAATTTCGTTCTTGCGAATCGATTCTTGCCACGTGCCTGAAAGGGCGCGGATTTCATGTCTGGCCAGGTCAATCGGCCTCGTACGACGATCAGGACCGGATGGCTGCAGGCGCCTCGAATGGGTACTATACTGCTCCAATCCTGATCCTATGTCAATATAGCGCTATACACCCACGTTTGCTATACAAACGTACATCGAGGCCGTTGACCTTCCCGGCCTGAAACTGTACTTTCCGTTCTAATGACGGACTTCGACGAGATTTATCGTGAAGTGGGACGGAAGATCCGTCAAACGAGAGAGAGTCAGCATCTGAGCCAGGATTCCTTGGCCCAGCGTCTCGGGATCAGCCGTACATCGATGGTCAATATCGAGGCTGGCCGGCAACGCGCTCCGCTGCACGTCCTCTGGCAGACCGCCGAACTGCTTGAAACCAAATTGACTTTGCTCATTCCCACGCCGGAAGAACTGCTTGCGCCGCAAAACCAGACCGTGCTCGATAGAGAAATGATGAAGCAGATCGAGGAAGTGGCCAACGGCGATCTGGCTACCATCAAAGCCTTGACAGGCTTTGTGACTAAGAAGCTCAGAGGGAACGTCAATACGCCGCGGGGCGAGAGGAAGGCGCATGGCAAGACACAATCTCGAAGAAAGAGCTGAAAAGACGCTTCGCGATACGGAGGGCTATCGGGTGCCGGTTCCGATTCATCTTGTGGCCCAGCGCCTGAACCTGACCCTGGAGGCTGCCGCTCTTGGAGACAAAGTTTCAGGGATGCTTGTCGTCGAAGGAGAGCAGGGAGCAATCGGTTACAACTCGGCCCATGCCCGCGTCCGGCAGCGATTCACGATTTCTCACGAAATCGCCCATTACCTCCTGCATGCGAGAAGAAGCGGCAAGGCGCAATTGTTCATTGATAAGCAGGTTACGTATCGCCGCGACGATCAGTCGTCCGCCGGAGTGAACCGTGAAGAGATCGAAGCCAACCAGCTCGGTGCCGCGCTTTTGATGCCTCGTGGCCTGGTTCGGCAGGAGATCCGGGCGCAGGATTTGGATCTGGACGATAGTGAGGCGATTGATCTTCTGGCGAAGCGGTTCCAGGTGAGCACCGCGGCAATGTCCAATCGTCTCCAGAATTTAAGAATGCTCGCATAGGAGAACTAGGGACAAAAGCCAAGTACGCGGTTTTTGCTTCTTTACCGGATCTTGGCCAGGCAGCAAAATATCGTACGATCCGCGTTCTGAGTCAGACCAGTTGTTGAGAGCGCATTCGTGCACTCTGGATTAACCTCCAGCAGACCGACGAAGAAATCACGAAATTCAACGACAAGGAAGCGGAACGTTATTCCAGCGTGAGGTGTTGCCGATGAAGACCGCGGGGGTCATGGCGTCAAAGGCGGAAAAATGAGGTAAAACATTCTGTCCATTTACTTCGATTGGCCGCGGATTGGGACTGAGCCCGGCTCGTGCCGAACTGGTGTGGCCGATGAAAGCTATCTCTCGTCGGAAACGACGAGTGTAGGATCGTACCGGGACCTCGATGATGGAGTACGACCACGACAAAGTCGACGAGATGATTCTGGCATTGCTCTGGCTGACGACGGCGGGCCCGAGGCGAGCGTGGAAGTCGCACGATTGGGATACGATGGAACGCCTCCATGCCAAGGCGTACATCTCCGACCCGAAAACGAGGGCAAAGTCGATAGTGTTCAGCGAAGAGGGCGAGCGCCGAGCCCAGGAACTCTTTGAACGCCGCTTTGGGCGGAAGGGATAGAGAAGCCGAGTGGGCTCCTCCTGCACGCCAGGAACTTGTGCGCGAAAGTTCCGTATAGCCGACAAGAACGAAGCCGCAGGCGCCGCGGACGCTCGACTGTGCCATACTCGGAGTGTATGGGCTTGCAGAGATCGCTTCATCGGCTTTCGTTAATCTAGCTAAATCGCTGATTACAGGCGTGCTTTGATTCAATCTCCATAGACTCATCGCATCCGCGGCAACCGCCTGCGGCTTCCTTCTTGCCTCCTAATCGAAAACGCCTCGGATCAACACCTCGCCTTCCACTCGCACCGTGGCCGAGGCGCTTCCGATGTAGGCTAGCGACCACTCGGAACTTTCGTCGACGGGTGAGAAGTGACCGAATCCGCGAGGTAATGATTCACTGGTCCTCTGCTGACAACCTGGCTACTTTCAGCGTCCAACAGGTTGAGCATTAGTCTGGGGGCTAGCACAAATGCATGTGCGAATCGTTGGTGCGGCAATCGGTGCTCTTTTGCTGAACTTAAGCTGTTCCGAGCTGAGTATGCGTGCCACGAGTCATGCCGCTGGCAGCATCGTTGCAACAGGACAGATGATTGCAGCACGATTCGATCACGCCGCTGTACTTTTGCCCACTGGGCGCGTGTTGATTGTGGGCGGCCTCGAGCGCAACGGAGTCACGCAGCCTAGCGCCGAACTCTTCGATCTGACTACCGGCCGCTTCACTGCAACCGGGAGGCCCCTTGCACAGCATGGCTGGGGCGTTACGGCAACTCTCCTCAGGAACGGAAAGGTTCTCGTTGCCGGAGGAGGCTCATTCGGTTGCGATTCACCCTGTTCTACGGCATCTGCGGAACTCTATGACCCGGCGACGGGGACGTTTGCATTCACCGGCAAAATGACTGTTCCACGGGCTGAAGCACGCGCGGTGCTTCTGAGAACCGGAGAAGTCCTGCTGGTCGGTGGCACGCCCGTCACCGAGCGCAATCCTGTACTCTCGGCGGAACTTTATCATCCGTCGACCGGCACGTTCACTTCGCTGGGTGCAACGCATCTGTCCGACACAACGCAAATCGTACTGCTAACCGATGGCAAAGCACTCGTGGTGAGCAGCTCGGGCACGAATCTGTACGATCCGTCCACGGGGCGTTTCACACGTACTGGCACGATGACGTTTCCACGCACCAAATTTGGAGGCGCCTTGTTGCCGGACGGCCGCGTGCTGATAGCTGGGGGTCAAGTCGGCGGCGCGTGGGGAACGCGTACCACAAGCACGCAGATCTATGATCCACGGACCGGCAGATTTGCCCCCGGCCCGCAACTAAACGAGGATCGATTTAAATTGTCCAAGGCTGTGGTCTCGCTCAAAGACGGCCGGGTGCTGATCGCAGGCGGTGCCGAGCGACCAGAGGTATACGATCCGAACTCAGGGATATTCGTTCCAGTGGGAGGTGCGACGCTGGACGGATTCTGCTTCTCCACAGCCACATTGTTGAGCGATGGCCGAGTCCTGCTAGCCGGAGGTTATGCCAAGCCCGGAGGCTCAGGAGTGAACCACGCGTGGCTTTACCAGCCTTGAGACCCAGTGAATCCTGTTTATGGCCACCCCCCCAGCCGATTTCTCTGGTTTCAGTCACCGCAAACTCTCGATTGCAATTCGCCAATTCACTGGTCGAGTTTAAAAGGCGACAAACCGCCCATAATCCTGTCTATGAGTGACTCGCCCTGTTCGCAACAGTTGAGCTGGAAATTTCCAGGACACCAGTCGGGAACCGGCGACTGAAAAGGTTCACGCCTCGTGCCGTAGCGCCGTGACGGGATCGAGATTCCCCGCTCGCACTGCGGGCAGCCATGCCGCCAGCAGAGCGACCCCGGCCAGGCCAAGCACGATCAGCGCCAGCGGAATGACGCCGAACGACGTCTTCGCGAACACCTGGAACCGCACCAGGCGCTCGACGAGGAAGCTGCCAAGGAGCCCGAGCGCGAGTCCGAGCGCGGCGAGCCTGGCGACCATCAGTAGGATCAGCTTCAGAATTTCCCCGCGTTTAGCGCCCAGGGCCATGCGCACCCCGATCTCCTGCACGCGCTGAGTTACGTTATAAGAAATAACGCTGTAGATGCCGATCGCCGCAAGCGCCAGCCCGAGCGCGGCGAAGCTGCTGAATAACGCCATGTTAAAGCGCGGCTGTTGCGTCTGTTCGCCCATCACCTCGTCGAGGGTGTTCGGCTTGCCGACTGCCAGGTCCTTGTCGAGCTCGCGCGCCTTGAGCCGTACCGCATTGACGATTGCGAGAGGATCGCCCGCGGTGCGCACCGCCAGGTCGCGCTCTGGAGGCGCGAACAAGGTGTAGGGCAGGTAGACGGCCGGAGCGGAACCTTCCGCCAGACCGTCATTCTTTGTGTCGCCGATGACGCCCACAACGGTGACGCCGGCGGCGATGCCTGGAGCCGAGAGCACCTGCGAGTTATTCATTGGTTGCGCCAGCTCGTCAATCTGCATAGTGCGGCCGACCGGGTCCTGGCCAGCCGGCCAAAGGCGGGCAGCACTCTCGTTGATGAGGGCCACGCGTAGTCCGCTCTCGATTTCGGCGTCGGTAAATTCGCGCCCGCGTTTGAGCGGAATCCCAAGCGTCTGCGGATAGCGGCCGCTGATCAGTGAGAGCGCGACTTTGCGGCCTTCGATGCGCGGCTGCCCGTCGACTGAAAAGGACGAACGCCATCTGCTGAAGGGCAGGCCTCCGTTGCCGAGGCTCGCGGCCTGGACGCCGGGCAGATCCACAACGCTTTCCAGCAGATTGCGGCCAAGCAAGTTGCGCTGTTGCCAGGTTGGATAGTGTTTCGGCGCAAGCGTGACATCAATACACAACACTTTCTCCGGCTGGAAGCCTGGATCGACGTAAAGCACCTGGACAAAGCCGCGGACCGCCAGGCTGGCTCCGGCGAGCAGGATCACGGAGAGCGAGATCTCGGCCACCACCAGCCAGTTCCGCATAGCCCGCGCACGCATGCTGCCGCCGGCGCCGCCTCCGCCGTCTTTCAGTGTGCCCACCAGGTCGGGATGGGACGAACGCAGCGCCGGCGCCAGGCCGAACAGGATGCCGGTGAGCATCGACACGCCGAGAGAAAACAGGAGCACCCAGCCGTTGATGACGATGCGGGATTCGTTGGGCACATAGTCGGGCGGGATGAGTGCGACCATGAGCCGCGTGGCCCCCACGGCGAACAACACGCCGAGCGCTCCCCCAACCACAGACAACAGCACGCTCTCGGTCAAGAGCTGTCGCACCAGCCTGCCCCGACCGGCGCCGATCGCCAGGCGCATGGCAATTTCGCGGGCGCGCCCCGTGGTTCGCGCAAGTTGCAGATTGGCCACGTTGACGCAGGCGATGAGCAGTAGAAGCCCCACGGCCGCAAACAGCAGATGCAGGCTGTCGGCCATCTCGCCGCTGGCCGCGGTGATATCCATATAGTTCAGCAGCAGGGTGCGCAACTGACCTTTCGGGTAGTCGCCGGGCCGTTCAGCGGCGAGCCGGATGTTGAGCTGGTTCAATTGCTGTTCGGCGGAGTGCTGGGTGACACCGGGAGCGAGCCGCATGATCACCGCGATGCCGCGGGTGTCCTTTAGATCGGTGCGGAGCGGCAGCCAGAACGCCTGATTGGTCCACCAACCGAAGCGCGGAGGCATGACGCCGATGATGGTGCGCGGCACGTCATCGAGCGTAATGGTGCGGCCGATGGCGCGCGGATCGCCGCTGAAGAAGCGCTGCCAAAACCCATAGCTCAGCACCACTACAGGAGCGGCTTGCCCGCCCGGGCCGATGTCGAACGGCTGGATGGTGCGCCCAATGAGAGGTTTCACGTCGAGGAAGTTGAAAGCTCCGCCGGTGAGGTAGACGCCGTAGAAGTTCTCCGGGTTGATGCCGCCCGTCAACAGGACGGGATTGACGCTGGTCGCCATGACGTCAGCAAAGGCGGGGAGTTTTCGAATCTCCTCCATCTCTCGCTGTGAATACGAGTGCCAGCCATGGACGGCGTCTTTGGGGCCCACCACCGCCGGCGCCCAGATCTGATCGGGTTTGGCATAGGGATACGGCGCGATGAGAACGCCGTAGACCACGCTGAACAGCGCGATGCTCGCGCCGATGCCCAGCATGAGCGAGAGCAGCGCCACCACCGTGAAGCCGGCATTCTTGCGGAAACTGCGCAACGCAAAACGCACATCCTGCCACAGCCGCTCCAGCCACAGCCATCCCCACGCTTCGCGCGACTGATCCCCGGCGAGCACAACGCTGCCGAACTTCCTCATCGCGGCCTGCCGGGCCTCCAGCGGCGACATGCCGGCATCGATGTTCTCCTGCGTTTCGAGTTCGATGTGCGCCTCCATCTCGCTTTCCAGTCGCTCTCTGCGCGCTTCCCACCGCTTCATCGCACAATCCCTCTCTCCGAAACGTCCGGGCCTATGGATTTTGGTCTGGCAGTGGAGCCAGCAGCCGCGCCATCGCGATCGAGAAGCGCTGCCACTTCGATGTCTCTGCTGTCAGCCGCTTGCGGCCCTTCGCCGTCAGGCGGTAAAACCTTGCCTTGCGATTGTTTTCGGATAGCCCGTCTTCGGCGACGACGAGGCCCCGCTTCAACAGACGCTGCAGCGCCGGGTAGAGCGACCCGTGGCCGACCTGCAAGACTTCATCTGATCGTTGCTCGATGATGCGGGCGATGGCATGTCCATGCGCCGGCCCGAAGGCGAGCGTCTGCAGGATGAGCAGATCGAGGGTTCCCTGCAGGAGATCGAGTTGACTGTCCGGCTGTCCCCTTGGCATTCGACCTGAAGGTAGTCCCGCTCCGGTCGAATGTCAAGAGGAGAGCCGCGCGAGCATACTCGGGTAAAAGTGAACGCCGATCTGCAGGCTGACACGCGCCGTAGAATCGTTCGTCGGAGCGCGATGTTGGTTCTCCTTCCGGACATGTGCCCGGCAACCGGGCGCTTTCTGACGTCAGAGACTTCAGTGAGCGCTAATCGCCGATGCACTCATCGAGACTCTCACGGACTCAGCGTTCTGAACGGTTTATCGGCGATACGGTAGTTTCGGGGAGCCGGGTCGAATGTCCGTATTGCCGACGACACATCAGCGGCAGCCTTGTGCAGAAGCTCCTACATTAGTGGCTGTCTGGGGAACATGACAGCTGTAACGAGCGTATATCAGTGCGAGGTGAATTCTATGGATCGACCGATTCTCGCGACGATACCGGCGATCGTTCTGATGGCTGGTGTATCGTTTGCAGTTCCGTGCGTTGCGCAAGATTCCGACTTTAGCCTGAACGTGCACGCCAATTCGCACGCGACGGCGAAGGATATTGGGCTGCCGGAGTATCCGGGTGCGACCCCATTCAAGGACAAAAACAGTGATTCGTCGGATGCGGATTTGGGATTGGTTCTCAACAGCTTCCACGTCAGCCTAAAGGTGGCGAGCTTTGTGACAACCGACTCGCCGGAACAAGTGCTTGCGTTTTACAGGAAGCCGTTGGCGAAATACGGCGAAGTGTTGGAGTGCAACCACGGGAAACCGGTAGGCTCGTTGACGGCGACGAAGAGCGGCCTGAAGTGCGGCGACCAGAAGGGCGGCGGTATAAAAGTGAATGGCAGCGACATGGACAACGAGCTGAGGGCGGGGACACCTGAACAGTTCCGAATCGTGGGGATTGACAGCACAGAGGTCGGGAAGACGAAGTTTGGCCTCGTGGCGGTGGCGCTTCCGAAGGAAGAGAACAGAAAGTAGCTTTCCGTGGGGCCGGGAAAGGAATCTTCCCCCCGTTGCCCACCACGCCCGCGAAGAAATGAGCGCGCGGGCCGCCTGAAGGCATCGAAATCGTTGGACCGCCTATCCGCACATTTCCGTGCCCGGAATGTCCAAACGACCGGCGACACCGGTCGAACTTCCGGGTGGCCGACCCAGTCATTTGTCAAGGGAAAAGCACGAAGTATCTGGGCGCGCTCTGGAGAGCGCGCTGTTGGCCTGATCGGGATCGATCGCCGCGCACGTTTGCCTCTCGGCGGGTGGTTCCTGCTCTTGCAAAACCGGACATCCATTTGCTGCCTCAGGCTGGTAAGAGCCATCGCAGAAGATTGAGTTTCTGTTCTCTGCCAGTCCCGAAACAATGCGAAGAGAGCCTCGGGAGTTTCCTCCGTCGCCCGGGCGATTTACTGCAGGACCTGGCAGCCTGCGCGCCGAACCATCTCGATGTTTTTGTTTTTCCTTTAGGAGGAAAAGTTTTTACGCTGTTCCGGTTGGTATGAGCTCGCCGGCAGGGATAAAGCCTGTGTTGCGCCTGTCTACGGCCAACAGATACGCCACCATCTTTCTGGCAACCGCGAGCACTGCCCGATTGGCATTCCCTCGCCGCTGCTCGCGCTCATAGAGCAAAGCTAGTTCTTCGCTGTATCGAGGCGCGAGTCGGGCTCATCTGCGGGTGATCGACCCCGGTCGAAACGCTGAACACTGGGTTCTGCACGGTGCAACACCCAACACCGAGAAGAAGTTTGGCGAGATGGCCAGCCCTTCCGGTTCATGGGACGCGCCTTCGCGCCAGAAGAGGCACAGAGCGGAAGAGACAGGGAAATCATTCTCACCTGGGACGCATGGCAGCACTATTTCAACGGGAACCCTTCCGTACTTGGCATGACCCTCCGCGTCGGCGATGTCCCCGCGACTGTGGTGGGCGTATTGCCCAAATCGTTTCGCTTTCCTGTCATTTCCATGATGCCGGGACAGGTGACCCACGGATCGACGGAACGCTATGAGATATTCAGGCCACTTGTTCCGATGCCGTATGAATTAGCAGCAAATGACGCCGAGTTCAACTCTTTAGTAGTCGCACGTCTCAAACCTGGCGTCTCCGTTCGACAAGCACAAAGCGAGCTTGACGGGATCGAGAAGGCTACCGCTGCGACGGACCACCTCGCAATCCATCTCGGTGTTGTCGTCGAGCCATTCTCCCAGGAGATTACCGGAGACGTGAGCAAACCCCTCTGGCTTCTGCTGGCTGCGGTGACAGGTGTCCTGCTGATGGCATGTGTGAACCTTGCCAATCTTCAGCTCGCCCGAGGCGTAGCTCGCACCCACGAGACAGCTCTCCGAGCCGCTCTTGGTGCGGGGCGTTCAAGACTTCTCCAAGGTGTTCTGATAGAAAATCTGCTTCTGGGACTGGGCGGCGGTCTGGGAGCGGTCGCCGTTGCATTTCTCGGGGAGAAGCTGTTCGCCTCGATCGCCGCGATTTTGCCCCGGTTGAATCAAGTGCACATGAGTGTGACCGTATTGGCGCTGTCGCTTGGGCTATCGTTGTTGACATCGCTGGAATTCGGCATCCTTTCGGCGCTCCGGTCCCTGCGCGTCATGCCACAGAGTTCACTTCAGTCGAGTTCTACACGGTTCTCAGGCGGCAAGGAAGCGGCACGGTCTCGCAAACTGCTGGTGGCGGTGGAGGTTGCATGCAGCGTGACTCTACTTATTGTGACTGGTTTGGTCACGCGTAGTTTTTCGCATCTGCTTTCGCAGGATCGCCGGTTCACTTCGCAGCAGGTTGTGATGTCGAAGGCCGACCTGAGCGCGCCCAAGTACTCAAGCGGAGAAGGAATGCCAGATAATCCTGGAGCCGATCTCGGCAGTCTGGCGCGCGACTCGATGATCGATCGAACACTGGATCAACTGCGCGCCTTGCCAGGCGTGCATTCAGCCGCAATTACCAGTGTGATGCCGCTTACCGGAGATACGAGCGTGGATGGGTTGGTTCGACCGGATCATCCAGTTCCCCAAGGGCAAGTGCCGTTGGCAAATCGACGCGTTATAAGCCCTGGATACTTCGACACCATGGAAATCCCCCTGCTGGCAGGTCGAGATTTTAGTGAGAAAGATCGCGAGAATCCACGCGTTGTCATCCTTTCTGATAAAGCTGCCAAAGCCGCATTTGCGGGAGAGAATCCCCTTGCGCGGAGTCTAGGGCCTCGGGGGCGTAGCTATACAGTTGTGGGTATTGCCTCCGACGCACGCATTAATGATTTGAAGCGCGATGCGCCCATCTTTTATCTGCCATACTGGGATTTCCCGCCCGAGAGTCCTGTGTTTATGGTGCGCAGTTCGCAAACGATCCAGACCCTTGGCCCGGAGATGCGCCAGATCATTTGGGGCGTCGATCCAAACATCTCGATTCCGACTGTAGTTTCTCTGGATACGCAAGTGAGTGAATCCGTGGCCACAGAAAAATTTGAGGCCGTAATCCTCTCCAGCTTTGGAATTGCCGCTTTGCTGCTGGCAGTACTCGGCATTTACGGGGTGCTTGCCTATTCGGTTTCGTTACGAACTCAGGAATTTGTCATTCGGATCGCCCTCGGCTCGAACAAGGCAGCGCTCGCGCGCCTTGTCCTGATGGACGCGTCTTATCCGATTGTGGGCGGAATTGTACTGGGCTTACTAGGAGCAGCAGCCGGTGCACGTTGGGTCCGAAGCATGTTGTATGAAACCAGCGCAATCGATCCGTGGGCGATTGGGTTGAGCCTGGCGGTTCTCCTGATGGCAGCCTTGCTAGCGGCCCTGGCTCCGGTACGGAAAGCGGCTTCCGTCGATCCCATGCGCGCGCTTCGAAGTGAATGACATCAGGCGCCGCGCCACGAGTGTTGTGGCCCGCAGCTCAGGAGAGCTGAAATGAGATGGTGGCAAATCAGGAAACGGGATGCGGAACTTGAGCGGGAGCTGAGATCCGATCTGGAACTCGAAGAAGAAGAGCAGTTGGAGCGCGGTTTGTCGGCGGAAGAGGCTCGCCATGCGGCCCTGCGCGCCTTCGGCAATCCCACTCTTGTTCACGAGCTGACTCGCGCCATCTGGTCCTGGAATGGGCTGGAGAGTCTTGCTCGAGATCTGCGAATCAGCGTCCGTACCCTATTACGATCGCCCGGCTTTTCGATCATTGCCATCCTTGTGATGGCGATGTGCATCGGGGCCACGACGTCGGTGTTCACGATTGTGCGTTCGGTGCTGCTCAGGCCGCTTCCGTTCCATGATCCTGACCGGCTTGTGATGATCTACGAACATTTCCGGGCCCCCGACCAGAATCAGGGGTCTTTCAATTACAACGAGGTCTCACCTCCCGATTACTACGACTGGCGTACCCAAACCCACGGCTTTCAGGACATGGCGGCGTGGCGCTGGTGGCACTTTAATCTCAGTGGCGAACGTGGAGAATTGCCGGAAGTTGTAACCGCGGCCGCCGCAACCTGGAATTTCTTTCCGTTGCTTGGCGTGCAGCCGGCGCTGGGCCGCATATTTACCGAGACGGAAGACCGTGAAGATGGCGATTTAGTCCTGCTTACGTGGAGCGTCTTCCAACGCCGTTTCGCGGGCGACGCAAGCATCGTCGGAAAGCAAATCCATCTTGACGGCAAGCCCTATACGGTAGTGGGCGTGCTTCCCAAGCGGTTCAGTTATCCCAATGCGACCGTGCAGTTGTGGGTTCCCTACCAATCAGTGTTCAGACCCGGGGGGATTCGTCATCGCGATTATCACCAAACCTATGTGGTAGCCCGATTGAGGCCTGGCGTGAGCCTGGCCAGCGCCATCAGCCAGGTGGAAGCAGTACAGTACCGTCTGCACACGCAGTATCTGAATTTGCCGGTGGCAGAAGACGTCGCGCAGCGGACTCTGATCGACGACCTGGCGAAAGTCGTAAAGAAACCGTTGGCGATCCTCATGTGTGCCGTGGCATGCATGTTGCTGATCGGCTGTCTCAACGTTGCCAATCTGCTGGTAGCGCGTGGAGCCGCGCGGCAAAAGGAGATGGCGATTCGCAGTGCATTGGGTGCGCAGCGGTTCGCGCTCGTCCGCCAACAAATGGCTGAGTGCCTGCTGATCTGTTTCACCGGAGGCGCGGCCGGAGTGTTGTTATCGCTTGCAGCTACCAGGTGGCTGGCCATTGCGTGGAAGGATCTTCCCAGCGCTCAGTCTATCCGTGTGGACGGAGCGGTTTTGGGCTTCGGCTGCGGGCTGGTGTTTGCTGCCGCGCTGCTGGCCGGCTTGCTTCCCGGCATTTCGTTTACGGGCAAAGCGGTGCTTGCCGCTCTGCAGGCCTCATCACGCACATACGGCGGAAGCCTGTCGCGCACAGCGCTGCGTAAAACGCTGCTCACGGTAGAGATCGCAGTCACCGTAGTGCTGTTGATCGCCGCCGGATTGCTGTTGAAGAGTTTCCTTCTGTTGCGAACCGCCGACATTGGTTGTGAGAGTAATGATCTTCTTACGATGCGTTATAGTTTGCCCGCAAGAGAATATGACAATCCCGAGAAGGTGAACGCATTCAACGAAACATTGCTGGAACGGTTGCGCGCCATGCCCGGCGTGCGCGCTGCGGCACTGGGCTCGATGCTCCCAGGAGCCGGATACGCTACCGACGATGAGTTTACTATTCCCGAGCATCCCTCTCTGAAACCGGGTGAAGAGATGCCTCTTGCGCTGTTCAGGCTGGCCGATCCCGGATACTTCAGCGCCTTGCAGATTCCGCTTTTGCAGGGGCGTTTCTTCTCCGGCCAGGACCGGGCAGGGCAGCCGAACAAAATCATCATCAGCCGCCAGCTTGCGCGCCAATATTTCCCTGGCGAGAATCCTCTTGGAAGGCACCTGCATTTCTCTGCATACAGCAGTGCCGATTATGAGATCGTCGGGGAGGTGGCTGACACGCTCTGGCACGCGGGTGAGCCGGCTATCGCGACCGCGTACTTCCCGGTCCTTGAGTGGCCCCGTAATGTGGCACTCTCCATCGCGGTACGCACTTCCGCCGATCCTCTTGCATATTCAATTCCAGTGCAAAAGCAGATTGCTGCGCTCGATCCCGGACTGCCCGTCTCCGACGTGCTGACCATGGATGAGATCATCGGCAAGTCCGTAGTCAACGCCAGCCTGAGCTCAACGCTGGTACTGGCGTTTGCAGTGTTATCGCTGCTACAGGCGTCGGTGGGCCTGTATGGAGTCCTGTCTTATCTGATGCTGCAGCGCATGACCGAGATCGGAATTCGCATTGCGCTTGGTGCGCAGCGACGGGAACTCCTTCGGCTGATGCTGTTTGATGGGCTGCAGCCCGCGTTGTTTGGGCTGGGGTTTGGCCTTGTCGCCAGCGCGGCCGCTACGCGCGCGATAGCGTCCATGCTCTATGGAACGAAGCCGCTTGATGCGGCGGTCTTTGGAGCAGTCGCCGCCGTGTTGCTGCTGGTCGCAGTGCTGGCATGTATAGTTCCTGCATGGCGCGCCTCACACCTTGATCCCATGCAGGCGCTACGGGCCGAATAGTCCCTGCGCACAGTTGTTGGTTGTTGTTGTTGGCAAATCCATAGTGCCGTATCGACAGCGCTCCGTGCACGGAACTGTGCGAGCACGGGGTAGTCGGTGGGGAGCGGTGTGGATACGGCGATTTGCAGTAAGCCGCTAGCGCGGTGGATGTATGGGGATTGAATGCCGCCTGCGGGGAGTTGAAGGGGCCGACGGGGCAAGAAATTGGACGTTGGTGAGGAGAGTGGGTTCGCGGGGTGGTTCGCTGGCTGTGCGCAGGGGATGGCTGTAACCAAGGTCAAGGCTATGCGCAGCTGATTCGAGGCGTGGGGCGACGTGAGCGGAGTGAGAATCCGTTGTGGCGAGAAGTCGGGTTGGCATACAGGTTGGCATCATCTCCCCTCAGGATGAATCGAAGTGTGCGGAGACCCGGGGTGAGTCGGGGCAGCCCAGTTCAACCGTGAAGTGGCGTGCGATGACGTGCATGGTGCCGCACTTGCACCGCGGGCAGGAGCGGTTAAGCGCAGAGCGCTGTTGTTCGGTGAGCAACTCTGTGCTGTCGGCAGCGGTGGCGTTGAGATGGAATCGGCAGAGCGCCAGTGCCTGACGGCGGTTGCGGTTGGCGAGCAAGCCGAAGTGACGGATCTTGACGAAGCGTGAAGGCAGCACGTGGAGCAGGAAGCGGCGGATGAACTCGACTGCGTCCAGGGTCATGACGCCGATGCGGTTGTGGTGTCTGGAATCGCGCCAGCGAAAGCGTACCTGGCCGTTTTCGAGGGTGAGGAGCCTTCCGTTGGCGATGGCGACGCGGTGGGTGTAGCGAGCCAGATACTTCAACACCTGCTCGGGCCCGCCGAAGGGTGGTTTGGCGTGCACCACCCACTTCTTGTGGCGCAGGAGGTTGAGCAGGGAGTGGAATGCACGCGGTGCGGCAAGATCCGCCAGAGATCCAGGAAAACGAAGTTGCCTGCAGGCATAAGCGTGCTTGAGGAAGGCCAGCAGCTTGCCGCGGAACATGCGGCTGAGCACATGCACGGGCAGAAAGAAGTTGGGTCGGGTTGCGACCCAGCGGGAATGATCGAGAGCCAGTCCGCCGGAGGGAACGAGACAGTGCAGATGCGGATGATGTCTCAAGTTCTGCGACCAGGTGTGCAGTACCGCCAGCGCGCCGATGCGTGCCCCCAGATGGGAAGGATCGGCGGCGATCTCCAGCAGGGTCTCAGAAGCGGCCCGAAATAACAGGCCGTAAAAGAGACGCTGGTTGCGCAGCGCGAGTGGCGCCAACTGTTCAGGTACGGTGAAGACGACATGCGCGTAGGGCACCGGCAGCAGGCTTGCGGCCTGTTTCATGAGCCAGCGGTCGCGGGCCGTGGACTGACACTTGGGACAGTGCCGGTTGCGGCAGGAGTCGTAAGCGACAGTCTCATAGTTGCAGCGATCGCATCGTTCCAGATGTGTGCCGAGTGCAGCCGTACGGCACAGGCCGATATCGCGCAGTACCTTCCGCTGCTGGTCCGAGACGGTATGACCCCAGCGCTGAAGGAACTCGTTCTCGTGAGCGTGGAAGACATCGGCCACTTCGAGCCGATGTTCTGTCATGCAGTTCTGTTTCCTCCCTGAGCAGTGCGGATGACGCGAATGGGGAGGTCATCGAGCGGGCTCGCGGTGGCGTGCAGCCTGGCTTCGGAGACGTGCAGATAGCGGGAGGTGGTCTCCAGATCGCGATGGCCGAGCAGAAGCTGGATGCTGCGCAGATCGCTGCCCGCATCGAGAAGATGTGAAGCGAAGGAGTGCCGCAGCACATGCGGGCTGAGTGGCTTCGCGATGCCCAACTGCTTGCGCAACTCCGCGCAGGCGATGCGAACCCCGCTTGCCACCATGGGCTGGCCGGGCCATCGTCCGGGAAAGAGCCAATCCTTGGGCTTGCGCCAGCGCCAGTAGAGGCGCAGCAGCTCCAGCAGCTTGGGTGACAGCATGACCTGGCGGGGAAACTTGCCCTTGCCCTCGCGGATGTGGATGATCATCCGCTGGCTATCTATATCAGTGACCTTCAGATCCAGCGCTTCCTGACAGCGAAGCCCGGCGCTGTAGTACAAGGCCAGCAGCGTGCGGTGCTTGGTGTTCGTCGTCGCATCGAGTAGGACACAAATCTCCTCGCGGCTCCACACCGTGGGCAGCTTGCGGCGCACCTTGGGCTTGATGATCTCCTGATCAAACCAGGTCTGCTTGAGCGTCCGCGTGTAGAGGAACTTCAGCGCCGATCTGGCCCCTTGAATGGTTCCCCAGGCCAGCTTGCGTTCGTTAAGCAGATACAGCAGCCAGGTCCGCACGTGCTCGGGGCCCAGCTGATCGGGTGACTGGTGGAAGTATTTTGCAAACTCAGCAACGGTGTGGGTGTAGTGGCGAATCGTGCGTTCGGAGAAGTTGCGCAGCCGGAGATCTTCCTGCATGCGCTGGCGTAGATGTGTCATGGACACCTCCTTCGGTGTCCAGAACTCTACCCAACTGCCACAGAAGCATAACCCTCCCGCGCTAGCGGGTTAGTGCAAATCGCCAACGCGCTTTTCCAGATCGTTGGTTCTGGAAGCGTGCTTTGTCCTGAAGTCAACAGTCGAGGTTGGAGATGCTTGCAGATCTCCCGTGTGGATCATTCGCTGCGCAGCGCCTGCATGGGGTCGATGGTGGCTGCCCTTCGCGCGGGAATCACTGCCGCGCATAGCGCAGCCAATCCGAGGAGCATAGTCGCTCCCGCCAACAGCAAAGGATTCCACGGCTTAACCCCAAAGAGCTGGCTAGCCATGAGATACCCCGCCCCCAATCGCCGCCGGAATCCCGATCCCCAATCCGATGCCGACCTGCCAGAACGCTCCGCGCAGCACCGTGGCGACCACTGAGCTGCGATCGGCGCCCAGGGCCATGCGCACGCCAATCTCGCTCCTGCGTTGCTCCACGCCATAGGACGTAACGCCATAGAGACCAACCGCAGCCAGCACAAGACCAACAGCGCCAAACAGCCAGGTAAGACTGGCGATCATATTCTGCTGGTCGAAGGTTCCCTGAATGACTCTCGAATACGGTTGAATGTCATATATCACCAGGTCCGGATCGACTTCAGCCAGAGCCTTCTTTGCCAGCATGAGAATGTTCGCCGGATGCCCGGGTGCCCAGATCACGATGTTGTAGAGGTTCTGCGACCAAAGCTCGTCGCTCTCGATATCCGGCTGATCGAAGTGGACGGTCTGCGCCTCGGGGATGTAGTACATGGTCCGAGCTGGATCTCTGAAGCCCCAACTCACGTAATGGATGTTCTGGACGACACCGACAATCTCATAGGTTCCTGCATTTTTCACTGGAGCCGGACCGAAGTGCTGGCCGATGGGATTCTGGTTCCCAAAGAACTTCTTGGCGAAGGCTTCGTTGATGACAGCCACGTGCCGCGAATTCCCGTTGTCATCTTCGTTGATGGCGCGGCCCGCCAACACTCGGGCGCCGATCGTATCGAAGAACCCTGGCGTTATCCGGGTCCAGTCGGCGGATACATCGTCCTTCGGGCCGGGCTCTGGTTTGCCCTGAATCCGAATGTCGTGACCCCACTGCTGGCCGGACATCGGCGCATAGGTCGCGGAGCCGACGCCGCGCACCCCAGGAATGGCTCTGAGCCGGTCCTGAATCTCACGAAAGAGCGGGACCAGTTGCTCCTGCTTATGGTTCGACAGCAGCAAAGAATTGATGTAAACAAGGTAGCGGCCATCCTGATCGAACCCGAAGTTCTGGTGCTCCAGATTGCGCAAGCTGCTGCCCAGCATCCCGGCCACACTTAGCAGCACCAGCGCCAGCATGCAAGAGTGTGACGAGGCGCTTACCGCCTCAATTACGCCCGATGTGATGAGGGTTCTCAACGGGCTATCCTTCTTTGAGAAACTGGATGATGCTCTCAGTCCTGAAGACAAGTCAATCGTTCCGGCTCGTTGCCGTGCAAGCTACGAGTTGTCAGAGGCAATCCTGCGAGCATCGGATGTTGAATCCTCTGACTTCTCCGACATCTTCTGCGTACTGCGAGCGCAAGGTGGGGGGTGTGACTGCGAAATACTCTACAACGTGTCCGAAACAAATAGGCTGAAGCAGCACTATTGGAAGGAAAAGGCACTGGGCCGCATAGCAGATTCCGGCCACGGTCCGACGGTCGGCTGATTCCTCGAAAACGGGGTTTCAGGTAAGTTCATTCACGGGGCGGCGAACTTACTGAAAGCCGACTTTTCAGGCACGTCATGAAAAGATGGCCTTTCAGCGGTAAGCGTAAGCTACACATATCGGAAAACCTAGCAATTCTTGCAGTTCAGGGGTGGGCTCCGGGGTGCGGGCCAGAGTACGATCCACCGTTACGGCGGTGATTTTTGTTTCCGGTCACCGTATTTAGAAGGTGCAGTTTGGCCGATAAAGGTGGGTGCCTGCATGTCGTCCCTTCGAGTCCTCGTGGTCTATGATTACGAACCGTTACGGCGATTCAGCTGTTCGATGCTGGAGACAAGACCGGATTTGCAGGTCGTTGGCGAGGCGTCAGACGGATTAGAAGCGGTGCAGAAAACCGAAGAACTGCAACCAGACTTGATTGTGCTCGATATCGGACTTCCCACACTTAATGGGATCGAAGTGGCTCGACGAATCGGCAAACTCTGCCCTGAATGCAAAATACTTTTCATGAGTCAAGAATCTTCTGTCGATGTGGCGCGAGCAGCATTCAGCTTGGGAGCAATGGGCTACGTCGTTAAAGCACATGCCGGAAGCGAACTATTAGCCGCTGTAGAATCAGTTTGCCAGGGTAGGAAGTTTGTCAGTAAGGGAATATCAGGTCTCGATCTGACTGGCGCTACTGATCCACTAGCACCCCGCCACTTCTTCCAACAAGAAGTTCCTCCACCGCCCGTACCCGATCAGGTGAAGGTCAAACACAGCCATGAGGTTCATTTCTATTCCGATGATGCAGCTTTTCTATTTGGCTTTGCTGGTTTCGTCGAAACTGCGCTAGACGCAGGCAATCCGGTGATCGTAGTCGCGACCGAGTCTCACCGAAGGGGGCTTCTTGAGACATTGATGGCACGTGGCACCGATGGTGCTGCGGCCATGGAACAAGGGCTCTATCTCTCTTTGGATGTTTACGAGGCGCTCTCAACGTTCATGGTCGATGATCTGGCTGACTCGACCCGATTCCTGAGGATCTTTGGTGATCTCCTGTCTTCGAGCGCTGGGGCTGCGAAAGGGAAGCATGCCCGAGTTGCAGCTTGTGGTGAATTTGCACCCACGTTATGGGCGCAAGGTAAGGTGGACGCGGCGATTCAAGTCGAACACCTCACGGACGAAGTAGCCAAGTCGGTCAACGTGGATATTCTGTGCGGGTATGTGTTGAACGGCTTGCAGCGCGACCAAGAGAGCCACATCTACGAGAGAATCTGTGCCGAACACTCAGCCGTTTTTCCCTAGTGAACGGGCTATCGGTGGACACATCCTCCACGCGTTCCGCCTGGTCGAATATTCGTGCCCGATGCTGCCCCTGATGATCTGCGCTCGGGTTCGTTGTGCCCGTGAAACGGCGTTATTGGCTAACTTCACCTGTTGACCAGGCAGTGATCGGTCAATTTACCGAAAACCCGACTTCACAGGCGTTCGGGATTACTTCTCGATTCCCTTTCACTCGTGAGTGTCATCCGAGCCACCGGGGCCATCGTTCAGTGCCCGGGCACGCGCTGGATCTTGCCTAACAGCCGTGTGCAAGTCCTGATTCGTAAGCAGAAGGTTCTGAGGAATGCAGAGGGTTTGTTTGTAGAATCGGCGCATGGCGATGGGGACGCGGAAGCAGCGGGAGCAGCAAGAGGATTTGTGGATCGCACACAGGGAGTTAGCCACTGCGCCCGGGCATCCGTTTTACGAGAAGCTGAACCAGTTGCTGGAGGCGGAGCGCTTCGATGAGTTTGTGGAGAGCCGGTGCGTGAAGTTCTATGCGGCCAGGCATGGGCGTCCGTCGCTGACGCCGGGGATCTACTTTCGTTCTTTGCTAATCGGATACTTTGAGGGCATCGGGGCGGAGCGCGGCATTGCCTGGCGGCTGGCGGACTCGCTGGCACTGCGGCGTTTTGTGGGCATCGGGCTGGATGAGTACACGCCGGATCACTCGACGATTTCGCGCACGCGGCGGTTGATCGATCTGGACACGCATCGGGAAGTGTTCGGTTGGGTGCTGGGCGTGTTGGCCGATCGCGGACTGCTGCAAGGTCAGCGGGTTGCCATCGATGCGACGACGCTGGAAGCCAACGCGGCCATGCGTTCGATCGTGCGGCGCGACACGGGAGAGAGCTACGAGGAGTTTCTGCGCGGGCTGGCGAAGGCTTCCGGCATCGCGACGCCGACGCGCGAGGATCTGGCGCGGTTGGACGGCAAGCGCAAAAAGCGCACGTCGAACAAGGAGTGGAAGAGCCCTGCGGACGAGGATGCGCGGGTGGCGAAGATGAAGGACGGGCGCACGCACCTGGCGCACAAGGCCGAGCACGCGGTCGATCTGGATACGGGTGCGGTGGTGGCGGTGACGTTGCAAGCGGCCGACCAGGGCGACACGGCGACGCTGGATGAGACGTTGTGCGATGCGGGCATAGCGGTGGCGGAGTTGGCCGGGCGCGAGGCGGAGTTGCGGCCTGAGGATACGCCCAGGGTGAACGTCAACGGGATCGAAGAGCTGGTCACCGACAAGGGGTACCACAGCGGCGCAGTGGTCCAGCGGGTCAAGAATTACGAAGTGCGCAGTTATATTCCGGAGAAGCAGCAGAAGGGGCGGCGCAACTGGCAGGGCAAAGCCGAAGAACAGCGGGCGGTGTATGCCAATCGGCGGCGGGTACGCGGCAGCTACGGCAAGAGCTTACTGCGGCGGCGCGGCGAGATGGTGGAACGCAGCTTCGCGCATTGCTACGAGACGGGCGGCATGCGGCGCTGCCATCTGCGGGGACGGGAGAACATTCTGAAACGGCAACTGATTCACGTGGGAGCGTTCAATCTGAGTCTGGTGATGCGGAAGCTACTGGGAGCGGGCACGCCACGGGAGCTGAGAAACCGCTTCGCCATGCTGGTCGTGCGCATTCTTTTGCTGCTCTGGCAGGGAAATGGTCGAAACCACTCTTGTGGACGTGTCGCCGCGTCGGTTGCGAAATACGTCGTACCATCGCGCACCAGAGTCCGCCGACCGTCTTGCAGAAAATCAGCTAGTTGCACCACGGGCAGCTAAGGCAGCTTGGCGGCAGCGCTGTTCATTCCGTCGCCCGAGAGCAGCCGTGCAAATGAGTCACCTTGGGCTGGTCCGGAGACAATGCGCATCACTGCGTGCCCCACAATCACCAGCAATGCATAGATCGTGGCAACGGCGAGGCCCGGCACCAGGCCCGGCGAGAAGGCGACCCAGTCTGGGAACATCGCGGCGACCCGGTAATCCCGCAGCGGACCGATTACTGCCGATGCCACCGCGAGTATCGCCAACCCGCGTCCGCCGAAGCGGCGGGCTACCCTCCAGGTAATCAGATAGACGGGCGTGCACGAGGCCGCGATGACGAGCCATAACAGCAACTGGAAGTGTGAGGAGCCGGCCTTCGGCACTCGCCACCAACCCTGGCTCTCTCCCAGTGCAACAGCCAGCAGCCCTACCACTCCGAAAACGGCACCGCCGCACAGGGCTCCCGCGAGTCGGGGCACCTTCGCTCGGGTTAGGTAGGCTACTCCGACAAAGGCGGCCAGATATAGGCCGGTCACCAGAATCAGCTGGCTTGTCCTCATGCGACCTTTTGATTTCCGTTCAAATTATGTTGCCCGTTCATGAGGTCGACGCTCCACCCACCCGGCTAAGCCGCGTTTGGCACCGCAGAGTTGAGCGAAACGGCCAAGTCCCGATTGGTCGGCCAACTGAAGCCATTCTGCCACCAGCAATCCGAAGTCGCTGTCGTATTTTCTTAAAAACGGCGTTCCTGGAACCTTGGCCTGCCATGCTGCCCAGGCAAGGAAGGAAAAGTCTCGATTACGGTAAAATTCGAGCGCTTAAGGAGGAGGGCTTCCGATTAGCCCGTTACTTGGGAATAGTTGCGAAGGTGCAAGCTGGGGCGGATCCGTGAAACGAAGACTTCGTCATGCGACTTTACGTTAGAGGTATAATCCGCGCACCATGCCATTAGCCGCAGGCACGAAGCTGGATGGCTATGAAGTTCTCGGCCTGCTGGGTGCAGGCGGAATGGGCGAGGTCTATCGCGCCCGCGATCCAGCCCTGAAGCGCGAGGTAGCGATCAAGGTTTTGCCTACCTTTGTTTCACAAGATCCCGACCGGCTGCGGCGTTTTGAGCAGGAAGCGCAAGCGGCCGCCGCCCTCAACCATCCCAACATTCTCGCCGTTTATCAGTTCGGAACCTTCGAAGGCGCACCGTATCTGGTGTCCGAGCTGCTGGAGGGCGGCACACTGCGGCAACTACTGCAGCGCGGCCCAATCCCGGTTCGAAAAGCCATCGATTACGGCGTCCAGATCGCGCATGGATTGGCGGCAGCGCACGAGAAAGGCATTGTTCATCGCGACCTCAAGCCGGAGAACCTCTTCGTTACCAAAGACGGCCGCATCAAGATTCTGGACTTTGGCCTTGCGAAACTAATGCAGCATCAACCGGACTCGAACGGCGCTGCGCCGACTCTGACCGCAAGGACCGACCCCAGCATGGTGATGGGCACTGCAGGATACATGTCTCCCGAGCAGGTGCGCGGAAAAGCCGTCGATCATCGGACCGATATCTTCGCCTTCGGCGCCATGCTGTACGAGATGCTGACGGGCAAGCGGGCGTTCCAGCGGCCGACATCGGCAGATACGATGTCGGCCATCCTGAACGAAGATCCGCCGGGTATCTCGCAGATTGTGCGGACCACTCCTTTGGGCTTGCAGCGAATCGTCCATCGCTGCCTGGAGAAGAACGCCGAGCAGCGCTTTCAGTCTGCATCGGATCTGGGGTTTGCGCTGGAAGCCTTGTCGGAATCGGGCATCTCCTCAGCGGCCGTCATCGGAGCAGCGGGTCCGGGCCGGTCGGGCAAAGTGCTGGCCAGGTCGGTCGGTATGGTGGCAATCCTTGCGACGGTGGCCGTCACATACCGCCTAATGACAAGGCACAAGGAGGTGCCGTTTGAGCACTATTCCATCCAGAGTTTGATAGATAGTGAACACGTAACGATGAGCGCGATCTCGCCTGATGGCAATTATCTGGCGGCTGTCGTGAGGGATCCGAAGGGTCGGAGCATATTGGTTCATCACATTCCCACCAATAGCGAACGGACGGTTGTGCAGGATGCGTCCTATATCTATCAGGACATCATCTTTTCGCCGGATGGCAGCTATATCTATTTCCGGATAGTGAGCGTCGTAAATCCAGATCGAATGGATGTATACCGGATACCAGTTCTCGGAGGTCAGCCGACTCGCGTTCTTGAGAGCGTGGACTTTCCTATCACCTTCTTCGATGGAGGTCAGCGGGTGTGTTTTTATCGCGAAGATTCTACAGCGGGCACGTACAAGTTCCTCAGTGCGAGCGCGGACGGGGGTGACGAGCAGGTCCTGGCGAACGGTAAGGCGCCACTTCCTAATTCGGCGGCGTGTTCTCCAAGTGGCAGATCTGCTGTCCTCGTCATTGGAAGCAAAGTCGAGAGTTTCGACTTTGCGTCCGGATCGAGGAAGCCCCTGACTTCGCCGACCATGCTTGGCGTTTTCCTTTCGGACCTGCTTTGGGCACGGGACGGCAAGAGTCTGTTTGTAACCGGTTCGAAAAAAACCACCAGCTCTACTTACGAGCTCAGCCTTCTTTCCTATCCGAGCGGAGATCTGCGCCAGATCACGAACGGCCTGAATGACTTTTGGGGGATAAGTCTTACGGCGGATGGCAAGACCATCGCATCGACGCAGATACGTTACAACGAAAGTTTCGGCGAGCTATCTTTAGCCGATCCCACTCACGTGCAAGAGCACCAAAGCGGGGGGCGATGGGTGTTCACCTGGCTCGATAACGACAGGATTCTGGAATCCGACTCCTGGAGAGGCCTGAGTGTAATCGACCTGCGCAAGGGCGAGGCCACTGCGCTGAATGTGGCGAAGGGACGTTGGTTTGTCAGCCCGTCTCCCTGTGGTCCGGATACGTTGGTGGTGAGCGGCGGATTTTCGGACAAGAGTGGCTCGAGCGTCTATAGAATGCGTCCCGATGGAAGCGGTCTGACGCAGCTGACGAAGGGACCTCACGATGGATCGCCGAGGTGTACCTCTGACGGCAAGTGGCTCTTCTTTTTCGCCAACGAGGGGGAGACGGGGACTGTCATGCGACAGGGACTCCAGGGCGGAGCTGCTGCCCAAATGGCTATCCCGCCCAGCTTTTGGTACGATCTCTCTCCCTCCGGTGATTTGCTTGTCTACATCACGCCGGGAGCAGCTCACAGTCAAGCCCACATCGTTTCGGCGGATTCGTTTCACGAGATCAAAAGCTTCCCGTTACCTATACTTTATAATCAAGTTGTCGTATTTTCGTCTGATAACAAGAGTGTCTTTTACGCTGCCGTGACCGGACTGGACACAACTATCTGGCGGCAGCCGGTTGATGCGAATCCCCCGGTGAAGGTAGCAAACATCCCGGGAAAGTACGTGAATTTCCTCAAGCTGTCTCCGGACGGCCAAAGGCTCGGTCTTTCACTTCTGGCTCCTACGTCCGAGGCCGTGCTTCTCCGCGATGTCCACTGATCGCTCAGGTCGATATTGCTCCAGATTCCGCCCCGTGTTTTTGCGTGCGAATCGGTACCCACAGGGAGAGGAGTTTGTTCCCGCCGCGGTAGTTCCCAGAAAACGGTGCCAGGTAAGAACGCGAATACAGAGCAGATCATGGAGCGGCGGTTCGGGAGACCGCGCCCATGCCAGAGAAACATAAGGCGAATCGTGGCAAGCCCAAGAACGTGTTGCGTCTGCATGACCTGGATCATTCCAAGGTTTCCGTTCTGCAAAGCCTTGGTTCGGTTGCCTCCAAGCGAACCTACGCGTTCGCGATCAACGACTTCATTGCCTGGTACTGCTCCGAACCGCGTTTGGCATTTGGCCGAACCGTCGTTCTTCGATATCGCTATGAACTGGAGGCTCGACGTCTGGCTCCGGCAACAATAAACCTAAGGCTAGCAGCAGTGCGCCGACTCGCTTATGAGGCCTCCGACAACGGTCTGTTGAGTCCCGATCTTGCGGCGAGCATCCTTCGAGTGAAGGGAGCAAAGAAGCTCGGTGTGCGGCTCGGAAACTGGCTGACATGTGCTCAGGGGCGCAGACTTCTCGATGCACCTGATACCCGGAATACAAAAGGCAAGAGGGACCATGCAATCCTCGCGCTGCTCTTGGGTTGCGGTCTGAGACGTGCCGAGCTAATCGCCTTGAAGCTGAGCCATCTTCAGCAACGGGACGATCATTGGGCCATTATCGATCTGTATGGCAAGGGTGGGCACGTGCGCACGGTCCCAGTGCCGAACTGGGTCAAGGCCACTGTGGATGCGTGGGTGGCCGCTGGAGGCATAGAAGACGGTTTCATCTTTCGCTGCGTAACCCATGCTGGAACGGTTTGGGGCTCAGGCATCAGCGAGAAGGTCGTCTGGTGTGTGGTGCGTCAATATATGCCAAGATCGCCGCAATCGAAAAGCTCTCGCCTCATGACCTTCGCCGCACTTGTGCGCGGCTTTGTCACTCCACCGGAGGTGAGCTGGAACAGATTCAATTTCTCCTCGGTCATCGATCTGTAGAAACTACGGAACGATACCTCGGGTCGAGGCAGAGAATCCTACATGCAGTCAACGACAAGCTCGGTATTGAACCGGATATCAGCTTAGGCTGAGCGATTTACCGAAATCCTAGACATTTCGGGCACGATCCGGTATTTTCTCCGTCCGCAGTGTTTGCTGAGCGCGTTGGCGATTTTGCGCAAAGCGAGTGTAGGCCTGCTGCGTCGACCAGACGAGCAGGCCTAGTTCGTATGGAAAGTCACGTACCAGCGTCTTAAGATCCCGGCTTGCGGTAGCCCGCTGCAGGAATCTGCGAATATGTTCTGGAAGCGGAGCCGATGTACTGACCCCAGCGCTGAAGTTCACAGGGGGAATGGTACCGTCTGAATATCGATAGGGGACGGCCAGGTAGGTGTGAATGCCCCCGGTGGCTTTGTCCACGCCCCAACCCGCGATCTCCCCGTGGCTGTTAACGGCTTGCGCCCAAACCAGGTACATCGTTGAATCGGATGGAACCTGGGTATTCAGGTCAACTGGAACTCCGTTGTGCCAGTAGACCGGACGAGGATTGCCGGAGGGATCGATCGAAATGCCGACAATCTCTCCCTCCTCGTTGATACCCGACGCCACACTTGCTACATCGCCGGGAAGAGTTCCAAGATCAGCCATGCCCCGCTCCCTTGTCCAAAGGAAGCCGTGCGTTTTGTAGAAGGGCGTGCTGTCGTTCTGCAAAGACGACGCGCCGACCACTTGTTCTTGGTTGTTGATCCCAAGACCGGCGTTGATGACCGAAGAGCCCAGATTTCCGAGGTCATGCGGAGCGCCGTCCCTGTCCCACAGTACAGCGCGTGGACCGAATGCCAAGGGAGGTATCGCTGTATTGCCGCACAGGCCGGAAGAGCCTACCGCTTCCCCACGGTCATTGATCCACAGTGCCAGGCTCACGGTGTCATTTCTGAGCGGCGGAAGGCGGCGTATTGCACGAGGTGCTGGTCCCCAGATGACGCTCTCGAAGCGCAGTTTCTGCGTGGGAATAAGTGAACCGCAGGCTTCGTCCATGATTTCCGTCTCCGCAAGCCCGGCGATCTGCCCGAAGCTATTCACATTTCCTATGGTGCTGTTGTTTCCTCCGAGTGCGGGCAGGTTAGTGAATTTGCCCCATTGCCAGACAGCCGCAGTGCACACGCGATGCGTGCCGTATGCGCAGAAGTCCTCGCCGTTAGGATCATAGGAAGCGCTCTCCTTCTGGAGCGAGACACGCCCAAGGGAATTGATGCCGAATGCACTCGCGTTTAGCCCTCCATCCCCCAACCAATCCAGATCGATGATGTGGTCCTCTATCCAGACTACGGGATGCTGGTATCCATCGGGGGCAATCGAGAATCCGGCGATAATGCCGTTGTTACTTAACGTGCCGGGCTGGCTGAAACTGGAGCCCGGTAACGCACCGAGGTCTTTCACGACATATCGTGGAGGCTTGCTTTGCGCGTGTAACACCGCGCAGAGCGATACGAGAAGGAAGCTCAAATTGCTGACGAACGAGGCACGAAGTCTCATGGGATTCTCCTTTTCAGATCCATGACCGGAGTCAAGGCGTGTTTTTGTTCTGTAAGCAATCCAGCAACGATCGCAGGCATATGAGCCATGAGCCGTCGAGAGCCTTGGAGCGGTGCACATCGGTTAACTCGAGCCACTCCACAAAGGAGACCGATTCACCTCTGTAAAATGCACAGGCCTGCTCCAGGGTGAGCATCTCGCTCTCTCTCACGCAATAAGGACACCAGCCGATCCCGGTACTGGAACCGCGGAGCAAAAGGAATGCTTCGCTGGTGATCCTGATTGTCATTCGTTTCGCCATATATCTGGCTTTCGCTGCTGGATTTGCTTTACGAACGTTCCTCAGCATGCATCGAGGTCCGAAAGAAGTCCTTGTCAGCCTTAAGGGAAATTCTTGGATTTTCTTGGAGCGGAGTAACCGCGTATAGGATGTAGCGGTTACGCAGCGGCGGCGCGACTTCGCCACCATCGGATGATACATTCGAGGCCACGAGCCACTCTTGCGGCGGAGGCACTGGACAATGTCCGGAGTTGCAGATAAGTCCGGAAGAGAACTGTACGAATTCGGACCGTTCCGCGTAGATGCCGAAAAAGAGCTCCTGTTGCGGGCAGGCCAGCCGGTCGCTCTTACCCCGAAGACGTTTCAGATCCTGCTTGCATTGGTGCGCCACAGCGGCGAATTGGTCACCAAAGACGAAATCATGAAGGCCGTCTGGCCCGACACGTTCGTTGAAGAGACGAATCTCACTCGCAACATCTTCAGCCTGAGGAAGGCATTGGGGGAGTCACCCGAAAACCAATACATCATTACCGTTTCGGGGAGGGGTTACGGCTCGCCGAACGGGCGCAAACGGTTCCTCAACACGACCTCGAGATTTTGGCTGCAACCCGATCGACTGTGGAATTGCAGGTAGAGGAAGGCAAACCGAGGCGATGGATCTATTTGCTGACCATCGGGGCCAGTATCCTGGCGATTGCGCTTGTAGTGATCTACCTTGTCCTTCGCCGTACCCCTCAGTTGAACGAGCGAGACGCAGTCGTTATCGCAGAGTTTTCCAATTCCACCGGAGACCCAGTTTTCGATGAGGCCTTGAGACAAGGCCTGGCCGTACAACTCGAGCAGTCTCCGTTTCTGCAGATTGTTTCCGACGAACGAGTCCACCACGTTCTTCAGCTTATGGGTAAAGCACCGAATGAGCGGTTCACGGCAGCTGCTGCCCGCGAAGTGTGTGAAAGAATCGGCGCGACGGCTTTGCTCGAAGGTTCGATTGCAAGTCTGGGCCAGCAATATGTGCTTGGACTGAGAGCAACACATTGCGACACAGGCGATTTGCTTGATGTGGAGCAGGCAACTGCCGCGGGCAAAGAACAAGTTCTGGATGCTCTAAGCCAGATGGCGAGCCGCTTCCGGCATAGGGTTGGGGAATCGTCGACCACCAGGCGAATGCACGACAAGCCGCTCGAAGAGGCAACTACCTCTTCCCTGGATGCATTGAGAGCGTACAGTTTGGGAGTCCGCGCAACGTTGAGCGGCAGCTTTGTCATGGGGGCTACCTTCTTCAGGCGTGCTATCGAGCTTGATCCGAAGTTCGCCCTCGCGCACGCCGAAGTCGCCCTCGTGTACGCGGACTCGGGACAATCGGGACCGGCGTTCGAAAGCGCCAGGCGGGCTTACGAATTGCGGGACCGGGTCAGTGACCGGGAGAAGTTTTTCATTTCTGTCATGTTCGACCGAATCGTCACAGGGAACCTGGAGCGGGCGCGACAAACCTGCCTGCTTTGGGCCCGGATGTATCCACGTGACGCGGAGGCCCATTCGCTGTCCTCCGGAGAAATCCTTCAAAGCGTCGGCGATTTCGAAGGCTCGATTGAAGAAGCCAAGACGGCTATCGCCATGGATCCAGACCTGGGCCTTGCCTACGTCAACATGGCATACAGCTATTTTGCGCTCGGCCGTGCCAACGAAGCAGAAAAGATAATCCGGCGTGCATCGGAGCGCGGCTTTAACCCACCGGAAATGCTCTTCCTTCGCTATTCGATCGCGTTCAGCAGAAACAACTCGGATGACATGAGTCGTGTGGTGGCGCTGGCGCAGGGCAAACCGTGGGCAGAAGATTGGATCACTCAGGCACAGGCGCTGACCGCTGCCGACGCCGGACAATTGCAACTCGCTCGGAAGCTTTCGCAGAGAGCCGTCGACATTGCGCTTCGAGCCCAACAGCCTGATCGGGCTGCGGGATACGAAGCTTCGTTCGCTGTATATCAGGCTCTTGTCGGCTATCCGCGAGAAGCGATAGACCGCGCATCCGCTGCACTCAAGCTCTCGAAAGGTAGGGACATTGAGTACGCGGCTGGGCTGGCACTTGGCATGGCAGGCGATCTCTCTCAGGCCGAGGAGCTATCAAGAGATTTGCAATTCCGTTTTCCTGAGGATACGGTGGTCAATCGATTTTACCTACCCGTGCTCCGAGCTGTGATCGCCATGAAAAACCGGGCCCCACAAACAGCTATCGATCTCTTGCAAGTCGCTCTTCCGGGTGAAATGGCACTGGTGGGGGATGGATCTGCAATATTGGGCAACGTGCATTCAGCTTACGTGCGGGGCGAAGCCTTTCTCAGTGCGGGTCATGCATCGGAGGCATTATCGGAGTTTCAGAAGCTTCTCGATCACCCAGGAGTGCGATTCAATGATCCATTGGGCTCGCTCGCGCAACTCCAGATCGGACGCGCATATGCTTTGATCGGGGACAGTATCAAAACCCGATCCGCCTACGAAGCTTTCTTCAGTAGATGGGCGTCAGCTGATTCAGACGTACCGATTTTAATTTCGGCCCAAGCGGAATACCACGCAATTCAATAGAATGTCGCCACTTTTTGGGCAGAGGCTACTATCTCGGCTTAGTCAACCCTCAGTTCAAACGGACGGTCGGTCGGCGACAACAGCACAATGCGCTCGTCCAGCCGAGATGGGGGTCACATCTCCAGTCCCGTGCGGACTGTCGGCAACTTGGAGATTTCGGTTCGCTTTCTCAAAGAATGGTAAATCGCCGAGTATCAAATCGAGTCGCTTCACGCTGGAAACGTGCGTTGCCCTGAAGTCAACAATTGAGGTTGGAGATGCTTGCAGATCTCCCGTGTGGATCATTCGCTGCGCAGCGCCTGCATGGGGTCGATGGTGGCTGCCCTTCGCGCGGGAATCACTGCCGCGCATAGCGCAGCCAATCCGAGGAGCATAGTCGCTCCCGCCAACAGCAAAGGATTCCACGGCTTAACCCCAAAGAGCTGGCTAGCCATGAGATACCCGGCTCCAATTGCCGCCGGAATCCCGAGCCCCAATCCGATGCCGACCTGCCAGAACGCTCCGCGCAGCACCATGGCGACCACTGAGCTGCGATCGGCGCCCAGGGCCATGCGCACGCCAATCTCGCTCCTGCGTTGCTCCACGCCATAGGACGTAACGCCATAGAGACCAACCGCAGCCAGCACAAGACCAACAGCGCCAAACAGCCAGGAGGGTTCATCCATAGTGCTTTGTCACAGAACGCCAATGCGTCGTAAATCTTCCATGGATACGATCCTTCATTGGACATCCATGCGAGCGCGCTCTCGTAATACTTCACCGATAAATTTCTGTTGTTGTAGTCGGCGTTGAAAGGGTAATTCTTGCCTTTTCCGACTTTGAAAACCACCAGGTCGCTCAGCCCTTCCCCCGCGTAATACTCGAATGAGCCCTTTTCTTAACTTATGTGCAGTTACGCGGGTATCGGTCGACGCCGCCCGCACAAAATTCGGAAAAGTCTCCACGCCAAGGTCATCTCCGCTGAGCCTCTTCCCTTTAAGGTGGGCATCCACTATTACTTGCAATAGTGCGGCCTGGCTGGGAGCCTTGACCAGAAACTCCTTTTGGAGCAGTTCCTCGAGCTGGCCCATGATTGCCAATCTGCTCGGGCGTGTCTCAGTGATCCGACCCATCCAGTTACCTTCTCCCCCGCTTAACGGTAATTAACGCCGATGAGGGGCATGTGTGACGCATGCTCTCGTCATGCGTAACCGAAACATTTCACTCATACTCGTTGCGTTGTCCCTCTCTGCTGTTCTGCCAGCGCAGCAAGCCGCCACGCCTCAACCACCACCACCATCGCAGGCCCAGATGCAGGCAGCATGCCTTGCCGCCTTGCCCCCTGCTCCAATTCAGCCCCAACCCCCGTCTCCATCCCCGTTTCCATTTCTCGACGACATGATGAGACGCAGGGGCATCAACCCAGATGCCCTCAGGGATGCGCAATACAAGGCCGCACTCCAGAAATATCAAGCGGCGGTGCAGGCCTACCAGCAGAAGCAGATGGCTTGTTTTGCTCCGATGCCTGTTGCCACCGCAATACCTGCGGCATCTCAGCCCGTCCCTGCCTCTCAGCCAGGTCAGCAAGCGCCAAAACAATGACTGATCAACCTTAAGGGGCATAGCTCCAATACGAGCAATGCCCCTTACGATCGGATGCGAATTTTATGCCCAAAGACCCCATTCTCGACCGAGTAATTCTTCAGCTTTCCGAGCAGGATGCCGTCCGCTTCCGGGACATCATCGAAGGCGGTTGCCTCATTTCCGGTGGCCTGGGAAGCGGCAAATCCTCCACCAGCGCCCGCAATCTCGCCCTTTCGCTCTTGCAGTCTGGGTATGGCGGGCTTGTGCTCACCGTCAAATCCGACGAAACCGAGCACTGGATCGAATACGCAAATGAGACGGGCCGCGAGGATGACCTGATCATTTTCAACGCCGCCAGCGGCTTTTCCTTTGACCCACTGGCCTATATCTGGCAGGCCGGGGGAAGGGCCGCGGCACAAATCGAAACCGTCGTTGAGCTTTTTACCATTCTCATGTCAGTCGGAAAGGTCTACCAGCCTTCCAGCGGGGAGAGGTATTTCGAGCAGGCGGTGGAGGAGTTACTCAGGGCGACTCTCGTCATTCTCTCGAATGCCGGCGAGGACATTTCCATCATCGCCATTCACAAGGTCATCGCTTCCTTACCCATAGAACGGCAGGAAATCGATGATGCGGAGTGGCAACAGTCGTCCGAGTGCGCCCGCATCATTTCCAAGCTGCGTCAGCGTAAAGAAGAATTCACGCCTTCCCAATGGGATGACCTTGAAATCGCAATCGTTTTTCTCCTCGAAAAGTTCCCGGCGCTAGATACACGCACCCGCTCCAATATCGAATCCACTTGGTCCGGGATGGCGTCGAAGTTTACCTACGATCCCTTCCGCTCCATGTTCTCCTCCGGCCGTTTTGACTTCACCCCGGAGCAAACGACCCACGAGAGAAAAATCGTCATCATCGATATGCCCGTCCTCGAATACGGGCGCGAGACTTCCCGGCTTTGCCAGATCCTCGTAAAACTCATTTTTCAAAGGGCTTGGTTACGGCATCAATACAAGCCCGGATGCTGCCATGGGGCCTTTCTTTTTCAGGATGAATTCGCGCTCCTGATGAGCCGCAACGAAGCGCATTTCCATATGGTCTGCCGGGGGAGTGGCATAGCTCCTGTCTGCATCACTCCCAACATTCTCAATATCGCTGCGGAAGAATTCGGTGAGCAGCAACCCGGCTCAAAGACTTTGGGCTTTCTCGGCCTCTTGGCCCTCAAGATTTTCCACGCCAACAACGACACCCAGACCAATGAATACGCCGCAAACCAGATCGGCAAGGAATACCGCTACATCGAGGGGTGGAACGCGGGCCAGGGTGAGAATCATCACCATTCGGGCGTAAGCGGAAGCAAGCAACTCGTCCACATCATCGAGCCCATTGAATTCACCCGCCTGCTGAAGCCTGACGGGGATAACCCCTACTCAGAGGCCGTAGTTTATCTCTCCGGCCGCACCTTCAACGCAACACGAACCCGGAGCAATCCGCGCGGGCTCCCCTACCTGCGCGTGCATTTCTCACGATAGGAGACCTATGCCCGACATGCAGCAAAACAACACGCAGCATATGAGCTTTGACCAGCTCCAAGACTATGCCATGGGGGTCATTCATACGGTCTGCGGCAGCTTCAGCAGGCCGATTGAGATGATCCTTCGCCCGTGGCACGGCACCCGTTACTTCAACGTTGCGCAGATAACTCTTTCCACCTTGGGAATGCTGATCCTTCCGGCTTTTATCGCAGTTGGAGACACAGCCCGGAGCCTCATCCCTTTTTCACATCCGGCCCCTTCAATCGGCCTCTTCGATATAGCCTCGTTTTCCAAGCTCTTCTTCCTGCTCTCTGCCGTACATGGCTTTCGCATTTATCGCCGAATGATCCGACCAGAAACAGAGTCAATTTCTGACTTTGAAGGCCCGGCACTGCCGTTTTTCCGCCTCCTTCCCAAAAGCGATTCCTTCTGGTTTACACGCATCGTCCTTGAGCCCCTAGTGGTGTTCATCGCGGCCACGATATTGGCAAACATTCATATCGTTACACCCGGTCTTAGCCTCTTCCTGCAGTTCTGCGCCCTTTGCCTTGGTCTCAAGGAATTCGTGGACTGGTATGCCAACTGGATTTTCATGCGGAACGTTCTTGATATCCGCAATCGCGGACCATTGCTTACCAGGCTCATGGAAGACACGGCAACTGAGGAAGACCGCGCCCAGATCCATCTCGCGTCTTTCCCGAATGTTTCCCCCGAACTCCGGCGCGAAACCGTTGCTCATATTGCACGCACCTACGATGTGAACCTCACAAGGAGCTAATCCATGGAACCGAAACATAAAAAGCAACTCATTGTCACGGCGGCTGTCGTAGCCGGGCTCTATTTCTTCCCAGCGATCATGAATACCGCTCGCCATACTCTGATTGTCCGCAACGAGGCTTACAGGCAGATGGAGAAGCCAAGTCCCGCTAAGCCCGTCGAGCCGATAAGCGCGCTTGTCAACACGCCTGGCGCTACGGTGATTTCGCCCGCTACGACCGATACACCTGCCGACCCGAAATACGCCGCTCTCCTCGGCAAGTACATGGGCGGGGCTGTGCTCAAGATCCG
Source organism: uncultured Acidobacteriaceae bacterium (assembly GCA_963781245.1). GTDB lineage: Bacteria > Acidobacteriota > Terriglobia > Terriglobales > Acidobacteriaceae > Silvibacterium. The sequence goes on along the minus strand of CAWAFB010000017.1, from coordinate 72,708 downwards.
AGAGTGCAAGGCCAACCTCGAGCTGAAGCCCAATCAGGACAAGCCCGCTGAGTTCTCAGGCTTCGTCACCATCGTCTGCTATCGGCCTTTCACCCAGAAGGGCGCAACGCCACTTATTTCCGACCCCGTGGCGGCGCTCGGGACCATGGCTACCCCTGCCTCGGCCATCCTGAGCGGCCCCGCCGTGAACGGCTCCATACGAATGAAGGCGGATAAGAGCATTGAGACCTTGCCTGACGGCTGCCCCATTACCGGCTTGTCCGTGGTGCCCTTTGCCACCAATCAAATTGAGATCGATTGGGAAGAAGGAACGTGCCCCGGCGGCCAGCTCATCATGCAACACGAATAAACGGAGACAACCATGACCACCATCAATCAGCTTTGGGAACCCTTTGTCTCTGCCGAAGAGGCGGCGAGCTTCTTAGGCATCAGCCGCCGCCTTCTCCTTGCCATGGCGAGGAGGGGCGTAAAAGGCTCCTATCCCATCGGGTGCGGCGATTTCCGCCACCGATGGATCTTCAAAAAGTCCGAGCTTGCCGAAGCCATAGACCCGAAACGGCGCTATGATCCGCTCAGGCAGTCCCCGCTGAAATGAGGCAGCAATGTCACATCAGCAGGGAAGTTTGAAGAAAGTCAGACGTAAGCAGGGAATGACCTGGATGCTCCGGTTCAGAGTCACCAATGCGGAAGGCAGGCGCGTGGAGAACACGCTGCCCATAGGCCTGGTGCGGGATCTCCCGACCGAGAGGGCCGCATGGGCGGAGGTTCACAAGCAAAGCCTGTTCATCCGCATCAACGAGGCTCCTGACGCTGGCCGCGTCCGGTTTGACGCGCTTGCGGAACATTATCTCCGGGCCGACTTCGGAACCGACGCCATACGGCCAAAGTCCGAAGGCACGACCCTCAACATGCAACATATCGTCCGCGACTATCTTGTCCCGAGATTCGGCTCAGAGATCGCGGAGGATATTAAACCGCTCGAAATTCAGCGCTGGCTGAAGGGGCTGCATACGGAAAAAGGACTGGCCTGGACAACCGTCTCGAAAATCCGCACCGTAATGGTGCGAGTTTTCAAGGTCGGCATCCTGCATGGGCTGGTGTCCAAAAATCCGTGCGAGCCGGTCGAGACGCGCAGTACGACAAGCTACCGCGCCATCACCGTCACGCCGCAGCAGACGCGCGCGATTCTTCGCGCCCTCCCCTGCCCGCTTCATCGCATCTTGGTGCTGACCTGTGCCGCCACGGCTCTGCGTTCCTCAGAGCTGGTAGCGCTGCGCTGGGCGGATCTCCGGGTCGACGAAGGACGGATACGAGTATCGAAGCGCTGGGCGCGCGGCAAGGATGGCCCGACCAAGACGAAGGGCAGCGACGCGTTCGTGCCACTGCATCCCCGCCTGGCGCGTCATCTGCAGTGCTGGCGCACGCGCACTCCTTACTGGCGGGATCGGGATTTTCTATTTCCGTCCTTTAAGATGAGCGGCAAAGTGCCGCTCTGCGCCAATGTCTTCGTCGCTGATCATCTGCGCACGGCTTCTCAAAAGGCCGGGGTGCCGATTCCCGACGGATACCGTTACGGCCTTCACAATCTCCGTCATTCGCTGTCGAACTGGCTGGTGAACAAAGGGAAGGTGGGGCCGAAGACGGTGCAGGGCATACTGCGTCACTCCCGCGTCCAGACCACGCTGGATCTTTACACGCAACAGGACAGCGAGGAAGCACGGGCGGCGCAAGGAGCATATCTCAGGGCGCTACAGACGCCGACGAGGATAGTGCAATGAGATGTGGGTCAGATTGTGGGTTGAAGATTGGCGGAGAAAGCGCCGTATCTATCAGAAAAGAAATGGTAGGCACGAGGAGACTCGAACTCCTGACCTCTACCGTGTCAAATCTTGGCCCCGAGTCCGATGGTGCGATACCGAAGGAGAGCAAGTGATACGGAGAGCCAATATCCATGCGCTCTTTTCGCACATCGCGCCATCGGCACGTGACACAGAGTGACACCGAGTAATTCCCTGCGATTCCGGTAGGGATGGCCGGGTTACGACACAAACAACGACACAAAGGATTCGATAGTCCGGGATCCCACTTTAGGCTTCCCTCCGGCAAAAAGCCGAGCCCCTTTCGCGCGACGGGCAAGGGGATCAAGCGTGCGCGGACCCGAGCCGGTATAAAAACTTTCGGGAAAAATGGGATCTATAAGCACCAAAAGAGGTGCTACCGCCATGACTGAGTGGGACCTCACGTTTCAGATGAGGGGATTTTATCCGGACTGACAATCCCGAAGAACTCGCACTGCGCCGGAGTCAGGTCGATCCAAACGTTGCCTCGGTCCCAGCACCGAATGTCGGCTTCCGCAAGTGCGACATTGCCACCGAGCTTCGCGACGACTCTCAGCAATATTTCCGTGTTACGGACTTTTCTGTGACCGACAAGAATGGTTTGGGAATCGGCGGACAGGATGTGAAGCGACCATCCGCGGCGATTGATGAAGCTGATCAACACGCGCATGTAGCCAGGATGACCGCGGCAGTGTGGGCGTACGCTGAACCTCAACACGCAGGCACGCCGCAGCAGGTATCCTCGAGTGGCTCATCGGGCAGCGGCCTTGAGAATATGGTGATCTCTATAATGCTCAAGGATGCTGACAGCTGGGACCCGTCTCCTATGCTTTCGCCGGGGCTGCACGCATGCAGAGCAGCAGCTAGCGTCCTTACTCAGGCGCTTCTTCAACGACTTCCCCTCCTATACAAGCGGTCCGGTGGGCGCGTTCATCGCCGCATCGTTTTCTTGAGTGCTTCAACATTGGCAGCCACCGTCTTCGTAGACGGATTGTCGGGTCCGTAGACCTTCTCGTCGATCTTCAGCGCCCGCTGTTCGTATTGCAGGGCCCCGTCCAGGTCACCCTTGGCCTTGAGAATTAGTCCGATGTTGTTGGCGACAATGGCCACATGGGGATAGTCGGGCCCGTAGACCTTCTCGTCGATCTTCAGCGCCCGCTGCATGTATTCCAGGGCCCCATCCAGGTCACCCTTGTCATAGAGAATCATGCCGATGTTGTTAGCGTCTCTGGCCACCTGGGGATGGTCAGGTCCGTACACCTTCTCGTCGATCTTCAGCGCCTGCTGCGTATATTGGAGTGCCCCGTCCAGGTCCCGCTTCAAGTGCAGAATCTGGCCGACGTTGTTGGTCTCCCTGGCGACCTCGGGATGGTCGGGCCCGTACACCTTCTCGTCGATCTTGAGCGCCTGCTGCGCGTATTGCAGTGCCCCGTCCAGATCCCCCTTCTCCATGAGAATCAGGCCGATGTTGTTGGTATCCCTGGCTACATTAGGATGGTCGGGCCCGTACACCTTCTCGTCGATCTTGAGCGCCTGGTGCGCGTATTGCAGTGACCCGTTCAGATCCCCCTTGTCCTTGAGAATCAGGCCGATGCTGTTGGCGTCTTTGGCTACATTGGGATTTTCCGGCCCGTAGACCTTCTCGTCGATCTTCAGCGCCCGCTGCGCATACTCTAAGGCCCGGTCCAGGTCCCCTTTCTCCCTGAGAAGCAAGCCGATGTTGTTGGCGTAAAAGGCTACATTAGGATGGTCGGGCCCGTACACACTTTCATCGATCTTCAACGCCAACTGCATATATTCCAAGGCCCCATCCAGGTCGCCCTTGTTTGCGAGAATTAAGCCGATGTTGTTGACGCGAATGGCCACCACGGGATGGTCGGGCCCGTAGACCTTTTCGTCAATCTTCAGCGCCCGCTGCGCATATTGCAGGGCTCCGTCCAGGTCGCCTTTGGCCTCGAGAATCATGCCGATGTTGTTGGCGAGGATTGCCACAGTGGGATTGTCGGGCCCGTACAGTTTCTCTTCGATCTTCAGAGCCTGCTGCGTATATTGCAGTGCCCCGCCCAGGTCGCCCTTGTCCTTGAGAATCTGGCCGATGTTGTTGGCATTTGCGGCCACATTGGAATCATCGGGCCCGTACACCTTCTCGTTGATCGTGAGCGCCCGCTGCGTGTACTGCAGGGCGCCGTCCAGGTCTCCCTTGGACTGCAGAACCTGGCCCAGTTTGTTCGCCAATTCGGCTTCGTGTTTTTCGTCGCCGCCGGCCTTGAGCCCTTCCCGCAGAACCCTCTCTGCCTCACTCAGGTTCGGCAACTCTTCATAACCGCGCCCCAGCGCCAGGTAGAAGTCCGGTAGCGGAACGTTGGCCACAGCCTGTTGCAAATAAGGAATGGCTTCTGCGAAGCGGTATTGATCAAGAAGCGCATAGCCCTTTTTATAGGCCGTTTCGGCCTCGTCCGCCTTGCCCGGCAAACTCTTCCTGAGTTCGCCGATGTGCTCTCCTATTTCAGTCGGCGTGGGCAGCGGCGCTTGCTTGTTCGCCTTTTCTAATTCGTCTAGCTTGGCGAGAATCAACTCAGTATCGGTCTTTTGCTGGTGTAGGACTTCCTGTTTACCGCTGGCAACCTGCTCCGAAAGCGCCTCAATCCGCTCAAGGATGATCTCTTTTCCGCTGGCCTGCGCGAACTGCCGCAGATTCCCATAAAAGCTGTCGATCAACTGTTGCAACTGTTTGGAATCCGCCTTCTGCCCGGCGGCAATCGCCTTGCGCATCTCCTCCAGGTCAGCCCCATCTTCCTTCAGCCGCGGATAAATGCGCGTCATCCCATCGGCGTATTGCTGGCGAGTAATCGCGCAGGTGTTATACCCAGCCGCAAGTCCTTTGAGGAATTCATCCCACTGCTGCGTGGCGACTGCTGCCTCTTGCAGCTTCGTGGGCTTCACCTCCAGTCGTGCGCCCAGCACGCTGAGGCTACTGAGTGTCCCGGCAAACGAGGACGCATCGTACTGGATAGAAATTTGCTTGATATCGATCTCGATGTGCTCGCCATCCGGACACGCGATCTTCTTCTGTGCCACAGCGACCATTGCCGAAGCCGCCAGTAGCGAAAGCAGGCAGGCATTGCGGACGCGACCAAAAGTTGGCAGCAGAGCCATCGGAAATCTCAGGTCTTGTCTGTCCCCAGCTTGTGGGCCAGATCGGAATATTCAGAAATCAGGTTTGTCAACCTGGTGTTGTCATCCGCGGAACGGGACGGTTGCGCAGCGAGTCCGTTGATCTCCCGCGCCAAGCTGTCGAGCGCCTGAAATCTTGCTCCGAACTGGGCGTATTGAGCCTTGGTAATGGCGCACGAATTGAACCCCGCCACCACATATTTCCGGAATTCGTTCGCGCTTTGCATCGCCTCCGACAGCTTCTCCTGCTGGACGGGATCGAGCTTGATCGAAACCTTGGCCTTATCATTCAGGCTGGCCTCAAGCTGGAGTGAGTAAGCCGAATACTGCGTGGCGAACTGCCGGACGTCGATCGTGCATCTCTGCCCATCGCCGCAGTCAAAGCATCGCTGACGCCGATTCCAGAGGTCCCAAACCACCAAGAGAGTAGCTAAGACGACAATCCCTGCAACGACTGTGACCGCCAATCGTGCGCTCTTGCTCTTTGCCGTATTAGCGTCCTTCGTCATGACAATCTGCTGCACGAAACCACCTGACGGTAGCACGGGTGGCACAAGCGCGCAATGGTCGCAACGAGTGTGATCACGGGCGGATGACGGACTATCTGGAAACATACCCGTTATCCTTAAAATGTCGCTTCCTGAGAATTAGTGAAGAGCCGCATCAAGCTAAACTCGCATGGCGGGCTTCGTGATCCCGGCCAGGCGGCGTCCCAGTTCTCCTCAAAGTGTTGCTCTACGACGCGCTCGACGTCTTTCTCCATCTGCAGGCGCGGCGTCATGTGCGCCTCCTGGATCAGGATGTAGAACGATGAGCCTCGCGCTCGGTGACATAGCGGCCCATGATGGCTACGTTTGCGCGGTTCTCACCTTGGGGTGCCCGGCTTGATTTGTACCAGTGAATAGGAGACACACTGGAACAATGAAGGGCCTGAAAAACCTGTACCAAGTTGAAGGTTAGTCTTCAGCTGGTTTGAGTTGTAGCCAGATCGTGGTAGCGATCGCGAACGGGAAGACGACGGCGCAGGCGTGCAAGGAAGCGGAGATCGTGGAACAGACGTACTTCCGCTGGCGTAAGGAGTACGGCGGTCTGCAGGTGGACCAGGCGAAGCGCTTGAAGGAGCTCGAACAGGAGAACGCGAACGGGATACGCTCAAGCTTCAGAACATGACTGCCACGGCGGAGCCTCCGAGGACGCAAGTCAACCTCTAGCCTCGCCGAACCGGATCGGTTGCTCCACTCCGGTTGGCTCGGAAGCCATGGCACACCCCATGGAAGTTGAGTGATTTTACACCACATCAGGAGAGGGCTAACGCAAGTGCAACCCACGCTTGTCTTTAGAGCGACACAAAACATAACGCCGCGACACACTCTCCGATATGGACAACAGCCTCCGTTTCCGCGAATATGCCGATCACCACTGACCGAAAGCCAGTGAAGAATCAGGAGGAAGCACAATGAAAAAGATGCATGGCGACACAAAGAACCGGGTCCTCGGACTATCACGTTGATCGCGACTCTATTCGGGTCTGCCGTCGCGAAAGCCAATGCCGTATTGGACTGGAACGTGATCGCGGACACAGCGACCACAAACGGCCAGGGCCCATTCGCCCAAGCACGATACGCGGATATCGTACAGCCGACTCGGTCGGGGAATCGAGAAGACCGTCGATGAACGACAGTCAGGATGATTGCTGCCACGCCGGTGCAGCTTCCCGACTGAACCTGCGGCGGCACGAAGGCGCCTAATTCGAAGCGTCCAGGAAGAAAGCTAGATACCTTTCCACTTCGCTCTTTGCCAGGGACGATATTTGCGACTTCTAGACAGCCTGAAAGAGCCGTCACCGGCTCGATCAAGAAATCCAACACCCGGTTGAAGAATTGACCCGGCTTATAGAAAAGAGGATCCATCCCTATGCCTACATCTCCAAGCATTACAGCCAAGGTTTATCTGTTTGATTTCAAGACAGCATGCACAAGGCTTCAGCGATACTACACGGCGAAGAATGCTGAGAAGCTGGGAGGTCTGGCGTCGTTTGTGCTCGTACACAGAAACGCGCTCATCCCGATGCTCGGCCAGATAGAAGTAACTCCGCAGATCCTGCCGACCTTGTTTCCAGCGTTGCTTCAGACCGCTCAGACGACCGGTTCATTCGATGGGCTCGAGTCGGTATTCCTCACGCTGCTCAATGCAGCGGAGGCATCCGGCAATCAGCCGTATGTCACAGCGGCAATACATGATTGGAGAAAGATAGGAAAGGCAACCTCTGTTCCGAGCGCCGCTAATGTTTCGTCTTATGACCCCGTGCTCTTCTACAACGTCACGGATAGGACACTCACGTTGCTCTCGTTCGATGCTCTCGCTCAGCTCAGACCGGGGGGATCTAATTTTGGGCTTATCACTGCGGGGACCGGCCTGGGCGCTGCTCTTGAGAAACTGGGCTCTGCGACCATATCTGGTTTATTCACTCTTGGCGCGACGCCCGCGATGAAGCTGACGCCGAAAGCAGGCGCTCTTCGGCCAGCGGATTCGCCTTCATCAGTTGACACGGTACAAGCGTGCAGTTCGGCATTAAGTCCCATCGTGCTGGGCGTGGCGGAGGGCTTTGAGCTGATTCCAGGAGGGCAGGGTATAGGGGCGATCATATTCGCTGTAGACGCTATAGAAGGAAGCATCTCAGCGGTTGAATGCCTGGACGATCTGACTTCGGACCCTGTGGAATATCCAGTGCCCCCCGGGCCAGGGCTATTCCAGATCGCTGCGGGTTTGCTCCTGCAGACTGCCGGTGGTGTCCAATCATCAGACAGCGGTGTGACAGTCCAATCTGGCCCTGACGATCCGGGCCCTGACGATCCGGGTCCAGACGACCCAGGTCCGGATGATCCAGGCCCCGACGACCCAGGTCCGGATGATCCAGGCCCCGACGACCCAGGTCCGGATGCACCGGGACCAGATTCGCCAGGACCGGCACCAGACCCAGGACCTGGTCCAGGGCCAGGAGGGCCAGATCCGGGTCCGGGACCAGATCCAGGGCCAGGAGGGCCAGATCCGGGTCCGGGACCAGATCCAGGGCCGGGAGGACCAGATCCGATCGATCGTGGGCCAGATCCGGCGAAACAAAACGAACAACCGGCAGAGTCTGTTCCATCGAAGACCTCCGGGAAGCCGGGACCGAAGTTCGCATCTGGAGTTCAACCAAAACTGCCGGGTAAACGGAGTTAAAACAGGAGCGAGGCCATGCCTTCTTTGCCTGAGTGGTGGGTGCATCGATATCCCTTTCGCCATTTTCGCGCGCAATCCATTCTTGATCCGGAGAGTTACGGAAGGGTGTGTTCGGCATTCAGGGAAATATTGGAAATTACAGCCGGTGAACGCAAAGGCGTTTACCGGCTGAAGCAATCGAATCCGAAGTATGACGCCAATATGCTCGGTATGAGCGACGACCTGGCACCCAGCTTCGATCCGTTTTTTTCCTGGCCATGGCTTCAATCTCTTTACAGGCTTGTTGGGCTTCCTGAGGTTCCACGGATCGATGGAGGCTTGCACTCGAGCGCTCAAGGGAGTCGCGATGGATGGATTCATAGCGATCTCTGTTCAGGCTGGTTCGATGAGAGTCCAGGCTGGCAAGGCGTCTTCCCTAATCGTGAGAAGTGCGACTATTTTTCAGGGCAAACAAGGAGTAAGGATGCAAAGCCGGTCGAGTATGTTCGCGCCGCCACGATGATCTTCTATCTGTGCAACGAGGGCTGGTCCCAGGGGGATGGCGGCGAGACGGGCCTGTATGGCTCGTCTCGCATCGGATCTCACACGCCAGTCGACTTACTTCCGCCGGTCGATAACTCGATCCTGCTCTTCGAATGTAGTCCTCATTCTTATCACCGCTTTGTTACCAACCCCGGACGTACCCGTAACAGCATCATTTTATGGCTGCACACCCGGACGGAACAGGCAGAAGCGATGTGGGGTAATGCCATACATCGTCGTAAACCCTCATGATGAAGCCAGTATGCCTTGTAACTGGAGCGGGTGGGACACTGGGACGCGCGCTCTGTCGAGAACTATCGACCGATTATCGACTGGTCGCCAGTTATCGCAGCAACGTGCCATCGATCTCTTCGCAGCTTCAATGGCCTGTTGACGACACGTCAGACAAGAGAGCTTTTGAGCAGCAGGATGATAACGTTTATTGCGTTCGGGCTGATCTCACTCGACAAGAAGACCTGCGCCGACTGGTTGAGGTGGCACTGGCCCGGTTCGGTCACGTTGACGCGGTTGTCAATCTAGCCGCAGATGTCGGGTTCCATGGGCATCTGCTCGAGTCGTGGCACGACGATGACCACGCGCCCACCCAGCTGCTGACGAATTGCATCGCGCCCGTGCACCTTATCTCTGCTGTGCACCAGCACTGCTGGAAAGACCAATCCGAGCAGAACGCACTCAGGAACCGCAGCGTGGTGAACATCTCCTGCATCTCGGGCCTCTATGTGTTCAGCGACACCAGCCAGGCATTTTATGCTGCGTCAAAGGCTGCTTTGAACATTCTCACAATGTACTTGTCACTGGAGCTAGCGCCCTATTCGGTGCGGGCGAATGCTCTTTGTCCCAGTCGATTTTCGGACAAGCTTCCGATGAGCACGATCGTCGGAGCAATTAAGGAAATGCTTGCAGGGTCCACAACGGGCAACGTCTTGCCTTTGACGTTGTAAATACGGGTTCGCTGGAATAGGGGAAGGGCGCGAGACCAGTATGGCGGGATATTTATCGTGAACTCCAGGCGAGTATGTCTGTTGACGGGCGCGGCCGGCAGACTCGGCTCTGTCTTTTGCAATTCCGCTGCAAATGAATATCAGATCATTGCGGTCTATCGCCGGCGGCCTCTGGAGTCGACATCTTTTGAGGACGCGGACTCTGGGACAAAAGCGGATGAGTCGTTCCGGTCGATTCTCCCGGTACAGGCAGATTTGACGATCGCCGCTGATCGGCAACGTGTAGTAGACGTGGCGTTGGATAAATTCGGCAGAATAGACTTGCTGCTTAATTGTGCTGTCCATTCAATCTGGGCATCGATGCTGGATACAGATCGTTCAATTGATAGCGCATCATTACAATTTCAATTGAATGTGATCGTTCCGCTGCAGTTAGCCGTGCTATGTGCGCGCAAGTATTGGCGAGATCGCAAGATCGAGAACCTAAAAGAGAACAGGAACATCGTTAACGTTTCCAGCATTGCCGGATCGAGGGTTTATCCAAAGCTTGGTCAAGGTGTCTACGCCTCCTCCAAGGCGGCGCTCAACCAGCTCAGCCGGCACATGGCCGACGAGTTTGGCGAAATCGGAATCCGCGTCAACGCCCTAGCTCCAAATAGCTTTCCCAGGATCCTTCCCACACTCAAGGTATTTCAGTCTCTAATCAAGCTAGATAGGGGAGCCATGACAGGGCGCGTGCTGATCCTTGATCGGGAAAATGAATGGCTTGAGTAGTTAGCTCAAATTCACAGCTGTCAGGTAAGCGCCTCTATCCGAATGTTAGGAAGGGGGAAGGAGGTCGACATGCGAAGGAGGCTAACGTTCCTGGTGTTGCTCTGCGCCACAATCGCCGCCACTGTTCTCTGTCATCCTGAAAGTCAGTCGGCGACTACGGCTGAAGGGTATAAGAGCACCCTGCTCGGCGTGGGCCGATAGAGCGAATTGATGTCTCTAACTCCTTGCCCCACGGTCTAACAGCCAAGGAGAACGAGCAACTCTGCTGTTGCTCCAAAAGACGCAGGGAATGTCAGACATATACGTTCAGAGCAATGTATGGGCCCGGCGGAAGTACCGGCTGGCACTCGCACCGGGCATAGCCTGATAATCGTCACGGCAGGAACGGTGACCGGAGTATGAAGGGCACGATCCCTTACTGCAAGCCACATATGTACAAACAGGAATGGCCTTTCTCGATCCTGGTGGCGATCACATGCACAGTCTTAGGAACGAAGGCGCTGTCGAGGCAAAAACTATCGCTGTCCAGTTCATTCCCGCAGATGCCGCGAGTCGGATTAACGTTGGCTGGCCGTACTTTTGAAGATCTTTTTCATCTCGTGGTTGTGATTTTGATTCAGACCGCGGATCTGTTGTGGCTTTTTGGAACGTTGCAGTTGTCCGTCCACATAGCGATGCTGCGCGCTGTCGTGCGTCTCGGCCAAGAGTTCACCTCGCACCGTGTGCCGCACCACCGACAGTCCATCCATCTGCTGATAGAACAGCTCTGCTCGGCGGCGCACGCCGGGTTGCGCAATTTTTCTCAGCCATTGCTCCCGATGACGTGGGGTATAGACCTGCCTACCCGAGCAGGGAATGCCCCAGCTTCGATACAGCGCCTTGAGGCGACTCATCACCCGCGCCTGGTCTTTGCTGATGGTCAGATAACTACGCGCCAACTCCCGCAACGTCCGTAGTCCGTTTTCTCCGTGGTAGACCGCGCGCAGCAGTCCGGCGCGCAGCACCGCAGCCGTTGCAAACTGATGGGGCCAAGCCTATGAAAGCAGGCTATGGAAAAGCAGGAAAGCAAAAGACGCTTTCCAACTTTCCCACAGCCACGATGACTACGAACTATAACTACTTATGGGATACGGATTCTGAGGGCAAGGTCATACTTCCTCGCATCGCTACTCATCTGGGTAGCCTCCTGGGGGGAAGGGATGCGTGCCAACGTTGATCTTCCCCCAAGTTCAAAGTGCCATACTCCAGGACCAATCACGAAGAAGCCTCTCCCTGCTCGCTGCAGCTATAATCAGCCCGAGCTGAGCGGAGGATAGGGCCCTGGGAAGCAACCCGAGCGCCGACTCAGTGGCCTCGACCGATCGATAAGGGGATGCTTCGGCATCCCCGTTTCACTTATCGGGAGAGATACCTATCGGGAGAGGCAACGAAGCGCTAAATCCTGGGGGTGCGGGGGCAAAGCCCCTGCGCACAGCCAGCTTCCACTGCGAAAGCCGGCGCCCTCTCATAATGCGTGCATAGGCGATTTACCAACAAATGACTAAGGAAAGTGACTCCCCAACTTCCAACCAGCCGCCGCTGTCAGTTCAGGCCGACGCGGCGCACCAAATCTTGAAAGCGCGGGTCGCCGCGCAGAGGATCAAACCACGGGGAGACCTTGATGTATATCAGAATATTGGATTGTTCCTCGTAGGCCCGCTCAAACCACGCAAATGCCTCATCGTTGTCGCCAAGCCCCAAATAAGCATTCACAAAGGCACCGGCAGGAACGTAGCCAGTCTGCTGGCGCTTGTTCAATTCTCCGAGGAGCCGAAGTGCATCTGTTCGTCGCCCGGCGTGGGCATATGCCCAGACCAGCGTACTAATAACCCCTGGGCTGCGATCAGTTACGGATGCCGCCTTCTCCAGCACGGGAATTGCCTCTTCGGATTGATGGTTGCAAATGAGCGCCCAACCTAAAGGCCAGAGGGGCAAACGGTCGTCCGGTCTTACCGCCAGGGCATTTCGGAACTCGCGTATAGCCTCGTTATAGCGATGCGCGTTCAACAAAGTCCACCCGATGGTATGGCCGGAAGGTCCGAGAGGGTCAAGATCGCGGGCGCGGCGGGCCCACGCCAGCGCCTCCTCCATACGTCCATGGCACAACAGCCAGTCAGAGAATCTGTCGTGCGCAGCAGCGTCGTTCGGATTCAAATCGAGGGCGCGCCTGTATTCTGCCTCGGCCTCGGCCCACTTCCACTGTCTCATATACATGTTGGCCAGCAGGACATGCGCGTCGGCGAGATCAGGATCCAGCTCCAGCGCCTTTCGAGCCGCGCTGATCACCCTTGGACGCGTTTCACTTGGAGGAGCGCCGACAAAAACTGTGCCAAGTGTCCCGTATGCCGCTGCCAGGCCGACGTAGGCCGGCGCGAATGTCGGATCCTTCCTGATCGCTTCGTCAAACCAGGCAATCTGTTTGTCGACCTCAGCCCTGTTGTTGCCTTTGGCGGCCAGACCCTTGAGATAGCTCTCATATACTTCCGGCGAAACAGCACGGGCGGTGACGAGCCTGGCACGCTCTTCGCCTGTGACCGTAACCTCCACTTTTTGTGCGATGGATTGTGCGACCTCGCTCTCCAGCGTGAGGGCGTCGCCGAGGTCGCGGTCATACTCTTCGGACCAGAAGTGCTCGTCGGTCGATGCACGGATCAACTGCGCGTGAACACGAATCCGGTCGCCTTCCCGCATCACGGACCCCTCAACGAGCGCGTCCACCCCGAGCTTCCTGGCAATCTCCGGCGCCGAGAGCCTGGTGTCCTTGAATTGCATCGCCGATGTGCGGGAAATGACGCGAAGCCCACGGATCATGGATAGGCGTCCGATCACCTCCTCTGTCATGCCGTCGGCAAAGTATTCCTGCGCCGGATCGCCCGAGAGATTTTTCAGAGGCAGTACGGCGAGCGAAGTGATTTTGGGAGCTTTCGCATCAGCGGGGCGGCTCCGGTTGAGGATGTACGTTGTACCAGCGACAAGTACGAGCAAGGACACTGCTCCAACAAGAAGCCACTCGCGGGCATGCCAATTCCTCTGTCCGTGACTGATTTCGGGACCGTTTTCGGCAGCAGGCAATTTCGCCGCGGTTCGATCCTGCTGCTCCCCCACCGAGCGCAGTCCAGGGGTCGGCGACCAGCCGTTGGGCTCCGACACGAGATTCTGCTCGCTTGTGGGGACGGTTGATGCTTCAGGGCTGAGTGTCTCCGCCCGGTTTTCTTCCTCGATAGGAGCGACCGGCGCAATGAAGCGATACCCCTGTCCGGTGACTGTTTGTATGAATCGCGGGCACTCGGCGTTATCCTTCAGCGCCTGCCGAAGCTTCCGGATCGCGCCCCTGATGCTGTTGTCGGTATCGAGGAAAACACCTTTGCCCCAAACCCTCGAGACGATTTCGTCCCGGGTCACAATCTCGTCCTTGTGCTCAACGAGCAGGACAAGTATCTCCAAGGGGATACGCTCCAGCTTCAGGACGTGACTGCCGCGGCGCAACATCCGGGGACGGAGGTCAAGCTCATAACCATCGCCGAGCCGGATCGATTGGTGTTCTCGGACTGGGGTGGAAGCCACAGCACACCCCCATGGGTGGGTGGGAGAATTTTACAACACACCCGGAACCACTCACGTAAATGCAAAGAATGGTTCCACTTAGCGCGACACAAAACATAACGCCCCGACACGTGCTTCGGTATGGACAACCACGCCCCTCTACCGCAAGAATGCCGCTCATCACTGACCATGAGGAAGTGAGAATTGGTGGGGAAGCACAATGAAGAGGATGCAGAGTGGCGGGGGGAAGAGGACTTTTGGCCTGTGCATGTTGATGGCGACTCTACTGTTCGGGCCTGCCGTCGCAAAAGCCGATCCCGTCCTGGACTGGAACCTAATTGCGGTAGACACAGCCGTTGCGAACGGCCAGAACCCGTTCGCCCAGGCGCGATTTGCAGCGATTGTGCAGGTCGCTGTCTTTGAAGCCGTCAACGCCATCACTGGCGATTATCGACCATATCTTGGGAGCATCGTCGCGCCTCATGGCGCCTCAGCCAATGCTGCAGCCGTCCAGGCTGCCTATCGGGTGCTCAGCACCTATTTCCTGGCCAGCGCTTCAACGCTCGATGCAGCCCGCGCAAGGTCGCTGGCGTCGATACCTGACGGCCAGGCCAAGATGGACGGCATCGCAACGGGCGACGCCGCGGCTCATGCCCTGATCGCTCTTCGTGCCAACGATGGTTCGTCGCCACCACAATTCAAGATACCCGGCCCCGCTGTTCCAGGTGAATGGCAGGCCACAGTGAGTTGTCCAATTGTGAATGGAGTCGCGTCGGGAATCGCCCTTCAATGGCAGAACATCACCCCGTTCGGTATCCGGAGCGCGAAGGAGTTTCTTCTCGGTCCCCCGCCAGCCCTTAGGAGCAACGAGTACGCGAAGACGTACAACGAGGTGATGACGGTGGGGAGCCTCGACAGCACCGAACGGCCACCAGATCGGTCAGATGTCGCGACCTACTACGCGGCTACCTCGCCAACCCAGGCATTCAATCAGGCCGCAAGGCAGATTGCGCAGGAACAGAGGCGTTCTCTGTCAGAGAACGCCCGGGCTTTGGCCTTGATCAACATGGCGATCAGCGACAGCCTGGTCGCTGCCTTCTTCAATA
This sequence comes from uncultured Acidobacteriaceae bacterium, assembly GCA_963781245.1. Lineage (GTDB taxonomy): Bacteria > Acidobacteriota > Terriglobia > Terriglobales > Acidobacteriaceae > Silvibacterium. The sequence goes on along the minus strand of CAWAFB010000017.1, from coordinate 57,528 downwards.
AATACCACTACAACTTCTGGCGCCCGGAAACCGCGATCCATGCGGGTGACACGGACGGCAACCGGAAAACCGACCCCGATCCGAACTGGCAGCCCTTCATCGTGACCCCATGTTTCCCGAGCTATCCCTCAAACCACGGCAGCGCAGCCAATGCGGCAGCGGCAGTCATGAGACGTCTCTACGGCGAAGCTGGACATTCGATGACGCTGTCAAACCCCGCCGTGCCCACCATCGTCCTGCAATACACCTCGTTCAGGCAGATTACCAACGACATCAGCGACGCTCGTGTTTACGGCGGGATCCATTTTCGAACCGACCAGGACGCAGGAGCGCTGCTGGGGCTGGCTGTCGGCAAAGCAGTCTACAACCACAACCTGCGTCCGGTGCACGATGATGACTGGGATGATAACCGCGACGATGACTGAGTGGTCATTATGAAGAGCTGGTGATGGATCTTTTGCGCGCAGATGACAGCACCATGACCACAGTAGGCCAAGCGCAGGTAAGCTTTCAGCTAGCTGCGTAAAGTTCGCGAGGCGAACATTGGCTGGCTCCGATCTTCGGTGAGGCATCAGGCCCAAATCGCTGCGATTGGGACCTCCACAAAGTGTCTAGGCAGCAGCCGCCGCAGAAGAGTTGGTGCCTTCTGCTATTTCCGTCAGCAGTTCGTCAGCATGTTTTTCTTCATCCAGGGTTTGCTGAAGCACATTGGCATGCTCCATTAGCCCAAGCACTGTGGCCCAATTGCGTGCTGTTCCATAGGAAGCGATCTCATAGTGCTCGACCTTTTGTGCAGTACCGATCAAACCGGCATCGCGGATCGAACCAGGATCGGATTCCTTAGTGATGTTTTCGCCAGAGCCCATGATTGCCGTAATGATCGGATCCTTCTCGTCATCTACGTCGTTATTCATGTCGGCAATAAGCTGCTGTAAACGCGAGACGTGAACTTCCGTCTCCTGGAGATGAGATTGGAGAGCCTGCTTGAGCTGAATGTCGTCAGCGTGATCGATCATTTTCGGGAGGGCCTTGACGAATAGGAGAACCCATGAGCGATGCGAAGAAATGTGGCAACCCAGCTTGTCCCTGTATTCCGCCGGAAAAAGAAAAGTTCTGCGGCGCCCACCGCGAAGGCTTAAAAGGATCGGTCGAGATCACGTGCCAGTGTGGACATCCGGCTTGCCCTGGAGACGCTGCGAAGGCGTAACCCTTCCCACGTGCGTTTTGGTGAGATAGCCAGGCCCACCTCGGCCGGCTATTAACCGCGTTGCGCGGCAGTATAGCGAACACACTGATGCTTCAAGGGCAGCCTCGATGTAACTGTCGCTTGCGTTATCCGCACAACCGTCGGCAGTTCTTGTTCGACGTGAACTTACGAAATCATTGCCGAACTTGACGCAGAAATTGCCCGTCTGCAACAAGCCAAAGACTTTTGAACGGTGCGACTGTGAAACGTGGTCCGGGACGCCTAGGCTGGATCGCCCTCGAGCAATCCAGAAGCGACGTAGTCTCTAGAAATTGTCGATCATCCAAGCGTTGTTGTCGCCGGGCACTACCGCTCCAAGAATCCCATGGTGACCATCGGGGGCCTGAATCATAAACTCGAACGGTGTATTCGCGGCGCCCTCCAGGACAACGGACGCTTTCCCGGCTCTGTTGACCTCCAGAATGACGGGCGTTCCTGTCGGAGTAATGCTTGGGATCAGAAGGCCACTGCCATCCGCATTCCAATCGCCGTTATCCATCAGCCATTCGTTCAGCGTTACCGTTTTATCTTCCCTGGCGACTCCATTCTCTACGGAAAAAAAATGGATGCTGTGATCATGACGAAGATCGGCGAGCGTTCTGCCATCGGGAGAAAGACTCCACTCGTGAACTTTGCCGCTAAGTTTCAAGAGTTCGCGGCCGATTCCGCGCCCGGGGTCGAAGGCAAAAAAGATTACTTCGTCTTTTTCGAATTTGGTAGCGATGCACAAGGTTGACGGCAGACGGGCACACTGGTAATTGCCAAGGCCGATATCCCGCAGGACTAACTGGGGCGGCCCGCCGGTGACCGGCAGTCGCATCAGGGATATTGGAACCGAGGGGTTGGCCGGATCAGTTTGCGAGAGGTAAAGCACCTGGGAACCGTCGGCGCTCAGCCGGGGAAGGTATATGCTGTGTCCCCCGACCAGGACATCCGCCATCGTTTCATCGATCGCCTGCTTAAAAAGTGTCCACGTGCCACTACGATTGGAAACGAACAGGACCGTCCTGCTGTCAGACAGCCAGGCTGTAGCTATATTCCCGTTCGCATCGAGTGTCAGGCGCCGCGGCGTTTTCCACTTTCGCGCAGTGGCATCAAATTCGGAGATAAAGGCCTGCTCCTGGGTGTTCCGTCTCCATAGAACCAGCCGCTTCCCATCTGAGGTTACGGTTATCCCTCCGATGCTCCCCACACCACTGTTGACGAGCTGTGGCTGCCCGGTCGCTTTTCCGGTGCGTTCGTCCACTCGAATGGAGCGCACTTCCTCATCGCCGCGTTCACCCGCGGTGTTTGCACGCGAGGCAAAGAAAATACGCCCGTCTGGCGCCCAGGAGAGTGCCCACCCGAGCGAGGTATCTTTAAGGATCACCTGAAGATCACCGCCGTCCGCGTCACGCGTCCACACTGAGGAAAGGTCCGTGAGGGGAGCGAGTGCATGAACCCAATGGTGCTCGATGCAGGCGATTCGCCGACTATTCGGCGACCAAGCGGGGGAAACTATCGAACTACCTGAATGGGTGGGCCCTTCGGGCGGGCTGGCCTCAGCTATTTTGTGGGGGTTGGATCCATCCGCACCCGCGACCCAGAGCTGGTTTCCCGAGTCAGGCGGGGACGTCACGAACGCGATCCGGGTCCCGTCGGGAGACACCGACGCCGGGCCAGCGTTGTCGATGAGCTTTCGCGGAGCGGCACCGAGCAGCGACAGCTTCCAGAGGCTGGGTGTCCGCCCGTCGAACCGTGCCACCAGCAGATGAGTACCATCCGGAAACCAACTGGCGGGTACGGCGATGAAATCCTTCGGCGCGTCCCAGCGGCGAGCTTCACCGGAGGCAATGACGCGCAGATACAGCCCTGTCGGATCAGCATAGGCCACGTATTTGCCATCAGGAGAAACGACTGCCGATTCGACCGGAGCCTCTGGAGAATTGGAGGTGACTCGCTGCTCGGTAACGCGATGCGTCGGCGAGTCGTACAGGAGACGATTTCGAATCCAAACCCCGATGACCACTGTGAGGATCAGGCATGCTGCGAGCAGCAGCCATCGCAGTTTCAGGGTAAGGCTTGTGCTGACCCCGCCTGCATCAACTGGAGTGTTCGCAGCCTGCGAAGTATCTGGGAGCAGTCGAGCGCCGGCCTTTTCTGCGGAGGCAGCCTGCGGCCCTTCTTCTGCCTTGCCGAAATGGCCGTCCTGTCTGGGCGGCGCAGAGAATGGCGCAGGCTGCTGCGCAGCAGTCTCATCCGAGGTGGAATCGTTCCCGTTCCCCTGCGCTACTCGAAGATTGCGGCCACGCATCCACGCGTTCAACTCCGCCCGGGAAGCATAGACCGAGCCCATCCTGTCATGTACGTGGCGGTGGACGGGCATCGCCTCGCGCTTCTCCCAGCGCTGGGCGGTTGTGACGTCACGGCTGAGGTAGGACGCAATTTCCTTCCACGAGTCAAGGCGGTCGGGATTTGGGCGGTCTTCGAGTGACCTTTCAGATGGCGATGCGTCGTGGGTAGGCTCGGCCATCGCGCTCTCTCGGCTGGTCCCGGTTCTGACCCAGAATTGTAGCTTGCGGTGCAGCGGAAGGCACGGCAAAAGACGGTGTTCGACGGCAAGTGAAGGAATGGCAGCAGTTCTGTGCTTTGCCGCTTGCTCTGCCTGCCTCGGATAACTGATTTTGACTGCACGCCTTCATCCGAATGCGTGGACACAAGGGGGTTACATGATGAACCAAGCTGCATCTCAACTTCGCGCTGGCAAATTCGCTTTGCTGATCGCGTTGACCATTCCGATATCGGCTTTGGCCGACAACTGGCAGGTGCAGGTCGGCGCCGAGACTGGCAATAAGGCCTATCAGGCGCTTGCCTTTCTTCCCAATGAGCTGTGGATTCATGCCGGCGACAGCATCACCTGGACTTTTCCCACCAGCGAGCTACACTCCGTTACCTTTTTGACACCAGGGCAGATTCGCCCGTCCCGTTTAGTCGGATGTCCGGATACCAATTCCACACCTGACTTCTCAGTAGTCGATGGGACTGCGTGCGTAAACAGCGGGATCTTGACGGACGGCGCCACCTATACGGTTGTCTTCCCGGAGACTGGAAATTTCAAGGTGGTGTGTCTTGCGCATAATGATCAGACAGGCACTATCCATGTGCTGGATCCGTCGGCACCGCTGCCCCACGACCAGGCGTTCTACGACCAGGAAGCCAAGCGCCAGCGTGCCCGGTTGATTTCCGACGCTCGGAATGCAGCCCAGGTTACAACCGATCACCACACCGTCATCACTGGTGCAGGCAAGATCGACGGCACCAGCGGAGGAACCGAAAGCGCCTCGGTCATGCGTTTCATGGATGAGATCAAAGTGATCCATGTTGGCGAGACGGTGGAGTGGACGACCTCGGAGGCTGTGACCAACCACACCATTACCTTTGGCCCCGAGCCTGACGCCCTTCACCAGATTCCGCCTTCCTCCAACGTCACAGTCGACGCTGACGGTGCCCGCCACGCCTATATCAATTCGCCGTCCGATGCTGTGCACTCCGGATTCATTACGCAAGCGCCCCAAGACCGAACCGGTCTGGCACAGGCCCCGTTAAGCGTCACGCGCTTCCGAGTGACTTTCACCCACGCGGGCATCTACCCCTACCTATGCGTGTTACACGACGACCTGGGGATGGTCGGGAAAGTGATCGTTCTTCCGTAGCTAAGGAGAGGTGGAGAAGCCGTGAAAGCAGCCTGTGCCGGAAACTGTAGCGCGCGGGGCGACCGGAAGGCATGGCAAAAGACGGCATCCGACGGCAAAGCGAGGAAACGGCTGCAATTCTGCGCCCTACCGCTTGAGCTCACCCGGCAAGGTGTCGCATTGTGTCCGTGGGTCACGAGTAAATCTCAAAATTGGAGTTCTTTCATGAAAAGCAAAACCCCTGACTTCGGCGGTACGCGTCCTTTCACTGCTCTTGTTGGTTTCAGGCACCTGTGCTTTGGCGCAGGAGAGCAGGGCCAGAGCGGACTGGCATGAACCACAAGCCCTGGTGGGTACCTGGCGCTTGCAGGTGACCCCCGTCTTCTGCCCCGGTGTCACCACCGGGACGCTCGCGGCGCCGTTTCAGGGCCTCGTCAGCTTCACGGGCGACGGCACTTTGACCAATACCTTCACGAACGCATTGTTTGGATACGATACTCCCGGCCAGGCTTCGGCTCTGCTACGGCTGAAGCGCTCAGCCCGCAGTTGCAGGTTGCGCTCGCACCCTTGCTAAGTGCGCTTGAAACGATCACTGCGCGGATTCGAGAATATGACGCACAGATCGAGCAGCTCGCCGAAGAAAGCTATCCGGAGGTAGCGTTGCTCAAGCAGGTCAAGGGTGTTGGGACGCTGATCGCCTTAACATACGTCCTGACGCTGGAAGATCCGAGGCGGTTCCGAAAGAGCCGCGATGCTGGTTGTTACGTAGGACTGCAGCCGGGTAGGAGGAACTCTGGGCAGAGCGAGCCTCAGCTGCATATCACCAGGGAGGGAGATTCCTATCTGCGCATGGTGCTGGTACAAGGGGCACAACACATCCTGGGTCCATTCGGCGAGGACTCCGATCTGCGTCGATGGGGACTGAAGTTGGCTGAGCGTGGAGGCAAGAGAGGAAAGAGACGGGCAATCATCGCCGTCGCACGCAAGCTTGCCGTGTTGCTCCATCATCTCTGGATCAGTTGCGAGGCATACGAGCCGCTGCACAACGCGCGAAAGCGAAGACCGGCAGCGGCATAGTTCAGACGAGAAGCTTGAACGCACCACACGAAATGTCGAGTTCCGGCGACTGCGCCCTTGGCCTTGCCCCCGCTCCATCAATCGATGGCACGAGAGGTCGCCTTCAGTAGGCAGCGCCGACTGTATCGAGGATACCCAATGTGCACCGAGCGCCTGAGACGCTCACCAAGAGTGCGGATGGAAGGGTGACGACAGCTTAAGCTCGACGCAGCGGTGGTGAGAAACAGGTCGGGAAAGGAGAATACCCATGTTTTTCTTCGCCCGGAGCGCCTTGCTATGTCTGGCCGCGGCCGCCGTCAAGGCTCCAGATGAACTCGCTGCGCTCGGCCTTGACGGCAGCCTCGCCAGCCACAAATCACCTGATATCCGGGCAAAGGAAAACATCACATATGAACTTACTCAACCACAATAACTCTTGACACTGACCGGCCTTCTCATGGAAGGCCTTAGCACCATTGAGAATCGACTTACGAGGCATGAGAGTTATAAGTTCCGAAAACGGGACAGCCTTCCGCGATATGCCATTTCCGAATTGCCGGAGCCTGGCCGACTTCAGGGTAGCAATCGGTGTCGATGAGCGATATCGCGATTTGCACTAACCCGCTAGCGCGGGAGGTTATGCCTCTGTGGCATTTGGATAGATTGTTGGACACCGAAGGAGGTGTCCATGACACATCTACGCCAGCGCATGCAGGAAGATCTCCGGCTGCGCAACTTCTCCGAACGCACGATTCGCCACTACACCCACACCGCACGCCGCTCACTCATGCCATGCTCTCGACTCGCATGGCTTACCGCACAACGCCGCCGGTAGCGCAGATCTCTTTGCTCATTACTCTGCGATCGCATCGAGCGGCTTCAAGTCCCTTCAAGAAGGTCAGAAAGTGACCTACGAAGCGACTAGGGGTCCCAAGGGTATGCAGGCTTCGAACATTCAGGCCGCATAGAGTTTTGTACCGAACCATGGCTGTAACACCCGTGATCGCGGGGTTACAGCCTTTTCCCATTCGGCTATCCTGATAGGCCGTACATCGGCCCGCCCTTCATCAACACGCGGGGGGCGGCTGAATGGAACGACCAGCCGCCCGTGAGAAGCGAGAACATCCCATGTCGCCGACTGAAGCAGTAACCCGCCAGCACGCATCCACCGGCCCAGCATCGCCGCAACTGCCTGAGCCGCCCCACGCTGAGCGTGTCCGGACCCTCATGTCGCTCGTGCCGGTCGCCACCCTCTCTACGCTGTCCCGTAAGCATCCCGGATTCCCCTTCGGTTCCCTGATGCCGTTCGCGCTTGATTCGGCAGGTCGGCCCATCTTCCTTATAAGCAATATGGCCATGCACACGCAGAACCTAAAGGCTGATCCGCGATGCAGCCTTCTCGTTACGCAGGTGGCTGCCGAGAGCGACCCACTAGGGTCAGCCCGAGCGACACTCCTCGGAAACGCCGAGCTGTTGCCAGGAGACGACTTTGCTTCTGTCCGCGAGAGATACCTCGCTCGCCACGAGAACAGGCGCTACTGGGTTGACTTCCCAGACTTCAGCTTCTTCAGGCTCGAACCCGTCGATATCTACTATGTAGGTGGCTTCGGCGTGATGGGCTGGGTCGAGCCCCGGGATTACGAGCACGCCACCCCAGACCCGTTGGCCGAGACCGCGCCCGGCATCCTCGCTCACATGAACACCGATCATGTCGATGCGATGGTCTTGCTCGCGAAGTCACAAGCGGGGATCGAAGCGATCGAGGCGATGATGACCTCGGTCGATCGGCTCGGCTTTGCTCTTCGATTGAAGACCAGCGACGGCGTCAAGGGCACTCGCATCAACTTTCCCCGCGAGGTCGCTACGCCCCAGGATACTCGTGCGGTCCTGGTCGAGATGGCAAAGCAGGCGCGGTAGCTACCTCCGCCGCGCCTGCCGGGGCGTCCCAATAGGGATCGATCGTTTCTCTTGAGGGAGCCCTAGGTGTCCGTCTGTGAGGCAGAGTTGCGGCTACTGATCCGGCATCAGCCGGACGAGGGCTGTCTGATTGCGAATTTTGCGATCTTGCGCTCGTCTGGTGTGCAGGAAATGTGCCGGCCGAGTGCAAAAACTCAGAGTCAGATCTCGAGTCAGGTGCGAGGGACTCTCTTCAGTCGGCGCGAATCGCAAATGCACACGCATCGATCCGGCAATAGTTGTGAAAATCCCCTGCCCGGCCGCATCATGGCGACGCGGGGAACGTCCTGCCGCCGTGTTCTGTCTTGTTCCTTTCCGCCTCTCGTAACTAGACGCGGATCATGGCGCGGCGGCGGTCCCTGTCAACGGCGCTGCCCGCTCCTTTCGCTTCACTCCCGTGTTGGCCGTTTCCCTCCGGTGACAGGTTCCGCTCTGTGCCGCGCTTGTTCATGCCCGCGTTACGAGAAAACGCGGAAAGGACAAGACCATGTCGAACACAGAAGAAAAGCAGGACGTTTACACCCGCATCACCAACAAGATCATCACCTCACTGGAGCAGGGCGTCAGGCCGTGGATGAAACCCTGGAACGCCGAACATGCGGCGGGGAAGATCACGCGCCCGCTTCGCCATAATGGCCAGCCCTATTCCGGCATCAACATCCTGATGCTCTGGGCCAGCGCGATGGAGCAGGGTTTTGCGGCGCCGATCTGGATGACCTTTAAGCAGGCCCTCGAACTGAACGCGCATGTCCGCAAGGGCGAGAAGGGCTCGCTCGTGGTTTACGCCAATTCCATCACGCGCACCGAGCACGACGACGACAGCGGTGAGGATATCGAGCGCGAAATCCCGTTCCTCAAGGGCTACACAGTGTTCAACGTCGAGCAGATCGACGGTCTTCCGGAAATCTACTACGCCAAGGCCGAAAGCCAGCTCACGCCGGTCGAGCGCATCGAGCGCGCCGAGGAATTCTTCAAGCATATCCCCGTCACTTTGAAGCACGGCGGCAACCGCGCCTATTACGCGCAGGAGCTGGACTACGTGCAGATGCCGATCATCGAAGCCTTCCGCGACGCCGAAAGCTACTACGCCACGCTCGGGCATGAATTCATTCATTCGACCAGGCATCCGACGCGCCTGGCCCGCGATTTCGGGCGTAAGACCTGGGGCGATGAAGGCTACGCCCGCGAGGAACTCGTTGCCGAGCTGGGCAGCGCATTCCTGTGCGCCGATCTGGAGCTGACGCCGGAAGTGCGTGATGACCATGCCGGCTATATCGCCAACTGGCTCGAAGTCCTAAAAGACGACAAGCGCTGCGTCGTCCAGGCCGCCTCTTACGCGCAGAAGGCCGTGGATTACCTGCACGGGCTGCAGCCGCAGCCCGTCGCGGCGGCCGCCGCATAAGCGGTCTCGGCGGCTGCTTACTCGTCAGGTGAATTTCCGATTCGCGAGCTCGCGACTCAAACGAAAACTGGCGTCCAATTGGTGTCCAATAACGGGCGCCAAGGGTATCCAAAAGGCCTTCAGGGAGCCATCCGTGGTCTGTATTGTCAATAACTTACCGCCGATTAAGACCCTTTCACGGCGATGACCACTCAGAAGAAAAACTGATCGGCCTTTGGCCTTAGCGTGTGTGATACACATTCTGTCGTTCCTGAATGGAAAAGGGGATCTCCGTCTCGATGAGAGGGTTAGCCCATCGTAAGAACGGACGGGAAAGGTCCAGCTGCTCGTCCACTACACGGGAACAGCGGCGCGCGCCTGCTAGGCATGGGGGCAACAACGGGAGGTGAATCAAAAGCTTTGGGCGCGTGACTCGATATATCTCTACAATTCGTGACTGCGTATGAACACAAAGACTCCGGAGGCTGAGAATGGCTGAGAAAACGATAGTCGAAAAGGCTGCGGCGACGGTTGGGATAGGACTGGCGGTTGCGTCAGACGTGGCCAGCGCCATCAAAACTGCAATTGGCACTGCCGCGACCACGGTAGGAGAGGTCCTGAAGAAGGCACCTGCCAAGAAGGCGGCGAAGAAATCTCCCGCTAAGAAGGCCACTAAAAAGGCTGTTAGCAAGAAGACCGCTAAGAAGTCATCGGCGAAGAAGGCTGCTAAAGGAGCTGCAGCCAAGAAGACTCCGGCTAAAAAGGCCGCCAAGAAACCCGTGAAGAAGCCTGCAAAGAAGGCTGGCCGACCTCGCCGGTGAATGGAACTGGGGAACACAGAGGCTGCCGACCTTTTATCCCATGCAATGCTTCCATTGGCTCACTCGCGAGAAAGATCTGGGAGTTAGATCAAAGTGAAGTCTCGTACTGCCGGCGGTCGCTGGAAAAGCGTTGTATGTCCTTCAGGAGCGGACCTTCTGTTCGGTGTTTCTCTCAGCGCGCCCACGCGGCCACCAATGGAAGCATTGCGCATGGAATAAAAGTCGGCCGGATCAGCTTCTGGCTTTGGCAACCCGAAGGGGAAGACCATCGCCCAAGACCTCGGCGAGACGAGGATAAAGCCCTGCGTGGCTCGTCCGGTAAAGCACGAGCAGGCGTTTCGTCATCAGGTGATAGGCCCCGACCGAGTCATGCAAGTAAAAGACGCCACGTCCGGGGGGAACGCCTGCATCTCGGGAAGTGCGAAACAGGGTTCTTAAAATCACCTGAAGGGTTGCGCGCTGCAAGTGCAAAGCATCCTGCCGCATGCGCTCTTTTACAATGACGCTCTCCGTGAAGTTCCAGCGCTGCGCGTAGGCGGCCAACGCGATCAGGATTCGCGCATTGCGCCGCATTCGCCTGATGCCCTCAAGGCCGCCCAGACTGCGCCAGATGTCAACTGGCTCCGGGCCGAGTTGATGTGGCTTGGGGTTCAGATACTCGTCTCCTATGGTTGTAACGGCTACCACGGAAACGCGCTGAAGTTTGCCGATTAGATCGTTCCAGTCGCGCCGGTATAGGTGCCAAGCAGCGAGGTGCCGATAGAAATACCGGCTGAAGACAACCCCGATGATAGACCAGAAGATAAGAGCTACAGGCAACATAAGTCATTTCCGCAACTGCGACAACGACTCTGAGCTTCTCGAAAGATCGAACTTAACACGGCGATGCAGACCAAGCAGATATTGCTCCATTTCCGGCGAGAGCGGGTTCCTAGTCCTTTCCGGCTTCCAAAACACCACGGCCCAATAAATCGCAGCGGCTGTCCACACGGTAATGCGCACATTGTCCAGGGCTGTAAACCATCGATAGCTGCCCAGAACATTATGGAGCGCGTCGACAAGGACCGCTATCGCCGACCACACAAACAGTCCTTGCCCAAGACCCATCACATGGCTTCTCCACTGGAGTCCCAGACGATTGGCGGCGCCCATCATGGCCGAAAATAACTCAACGATGATGATGCCGGTGAACAGGTTGCCGCGGATTTCCCATACGTCGAGCGAGGAGTTGGCGTCTGGATGCAACAGGAGTGCCGCACCCGCTGCAACCATGGCACCCAGAATTCCGGAGACCAGGAATCGCCCACGGGCCTCCGATAACCATGTTCCAGTCGGACGGAGCACAATGCGCGCCATCTCCATCACGACGCCTAACTGCAGAAGAAAATCAACGACAACGCAAGACCAGTAAATCACGGCATAAAGATGGGCCGATCCCCAGCGATATATGAGGAATGATCTTGCCCCCGCGAAACGTATCCCTTAGCTGAGAATCAGCGAAGGGGAAAATGATGATGAAGGCGACGCGGGCGCGGTACACGCTCGAGTTCAAGCAGGAGGCGGTTCGGCTTGTGGAGTCGGGCCAGAGTATAGCGGCGGCATCGCGCACGTTGGGTCTGGTAGAGCAGACGTTGTTCAACTGGGTCAAGGCACATCGGGAAGGTACGCTGAAGGGTGCCGACAGCCGGTCGAAGGTGACCGCCGAGCAGATGGAGATCAGCCGCCTGCGAGCCGAACTGGCGCGGGTGACCATGGAGCGCGACATCCTGGGAAAAGCTATGGCGTACTTTGCCAAGGGGCAGAAGTGAAGTACGCCTTGATTCGACGCCATCGGTGTGTGTGGCCGATCCGCGTGCAGTGCCGGATGCTGGGGGTAAGCGTGGCTGGCTATCATGAGCACTTTGTTCGTCGCCTCGAAATCGCCCGGCGCCGTCACCTGAGCGCGGAAGCACTGGTGGTGCGGATTCGCGCCGTGTATGTGGCCAATCGCGGAGCTTACGGCTGGCCGCGCATCTGGCGCGAACTGCGTGCTCAAGGTATCCATGTGGGCAAGCAGCGGGTGCAGAAGCTGATGCGGCAGCAGGGTATTCGCGCTCGCGGCAAGCGGCGTTTCCGCGTCACCACCGATAGCCGACATGGTCTGCCGATCGCTCCCAACCTGCTGAACCGCAACTTCACCGTGGCCGCGCCCAACCAGGCGTGGACCGGCGACATCACCTATAGCACGCCCAGCCAACGGAGCCCGCCTTCCTGGGGGTGACGTTGCTTGAGCATGTTTGGAATGCAGTGCCCGATGAGTTTGTAGTCGGGAACCTGCCTTTCCTCTGCTGCGAGAGGAGATGAGCCGAAGCGGCGGTAACTTGCCGACACTGGCAAGGTGACGAAGTCCGCGGGAAACGGGGCTTGCGGCGAAGCGATTACGCCAAGATGAGCCTCTAGGCTGAGCATGGGACGGTTGAGGAACACGAATCTGTTGAAACGCATCTGAGGGTTGAAATGTCACCCCTGCCTACATCGCTTAACAGGCAGGCCGCGAATTGTCGTCGAACATATGTAGGGTTGATCGACGACGCGAATGCTGAGTGGATATGTATGCCGGTCGGCAGGGAGCCATGGGAGCGCGTAGCTAGATCATGGTGTTTGCGACGACTTGCGACAAGCAAGGAGAAAGACTGCGACAGGCAACCTCGCCCATGTGACGAAGTCCAGCATGTGAACTGGGGAAGGTTTGCACAGATATTAAGGGAGTGTGTCCCCGATGATGTGCATACCGACGGAGCCTCCGTAGTAGTCCGAGGCCGGGAAACCCGGCCACATGGCGAAGGGAGGCAGTTGAAGTGGTTTGCTTGGTTAATTAACTGACTGGAGTGAGGTGAAGACCTTTGATAATCAGTGAAATGCAAAGCAAGCTGGCGACATGGTCGACGGAGAACAGAGAACGCAAGTTCGATCGCCTCCTGAGACTGATTACCGACAGGAACTGGCTGAGTGAAGCGGCGCGCATCACGCTGGCATCCAGCGGAGCACGCACGCCGGGTGTTGACGGCGTCGACAAACACATGATGGAAGCGAATCTCCAGCATGAATTGGCGACTATACGCGATGAGTTGCTAGCGGGTTCGTATCGTCCGCTACCGGCGCGTCGCGTCTACATACCAAAAACAAACGGAAAACTCAGGCCACTTGGTATCCCGAGTCTTCGGGATCGAGTTGTGGAACGTGCCATGTTGATGGCGATGGAGCCGATGTGGGAGAGCGATTTCCACTCGACTTCCTATGGCTTTCGGCCGGCACGTAGCGTGCACCACGCGATTCGCATGGTGAAGCTTCAGCTACAGGACGGAGATGAGCGCAGTACTGCCGGGCGCTGGATTATAGAAGGCGACCTCGCCAGCTACTTCGACACTGTTCATCATCGCCTGTTGATGAAGGGAATCCGTAAGCGCGTTGCCGATCAGCGATTCCTTGCCTTGCTCTGGAAGTTCATCAAGGCGGGTTGCGTTGATCGTGGTCTGTTTCGCGCCTCAAGCGAAGGTGTTCCTCAAGGTGGTGTGATTTCACCGCTGTTATCCAACATCATGCTCCATGAATTCGATGCTTGGATGGAGAAGAACTTCCTGAACAAGAAGGTGCGGAAGGATCGGTGGGCGTGGAACTTCGCGATTCTCAAGCAGCGTCCGATTACTGTGCGAGAACAACGGCAATGGAAACCCGCAATCTCCTACTGCCGATATGCGGATGATTTTGTGATCGTTGTCAAAGGAACACGAAAGCATGCGGAAGCAGTACGCGAGGCATGCAGAAAATTCCTTGAAGACGAGCTGAAGCTCACATTGAATATGGAGAAGACCCATATCACACATGTGAACGACGGCTTTGTGTTCCTCGGTCATCGTATTATTCGCAAACGCGGACCACGCGGCAACATGCGGCCTGTAACAACCATCCCGTGGGCGAAATATCGTGGATTTGCCGAGCGGCTAGTTAAGCAACTGTCGGGCAATTACAGCATGAATCGGATGGATCTGTTGGAGAGTCTGAACCGGCAACTCGCCGGATGGGCGGCTTTCTATCAATACACCGACTTCACAGCAACTGTGTTTAGTAAGGTGGACCGTACGGTCTTCTGGAAGCTTGGTTATTGGCTTGCGCGTAAGTATCGGCGTGGCTTCAGCTCGCTGATGCGTGACCATGTCCGGTCTCCAGAGCCGGGACGTGGCAAAACCTGGGTGCTGACAGGACAGGATAGTCGGGGATTTTATAGAGAGGTAGCGCTTAGGCGACTCGTCACCAGCCGCAAGGGGCGTTTCACTTGGCGCACGCCATCAGAAAATCCGTACATCCTGCGCGATGAAACACGCAAAACCATCAAATCGCGCTACGCTGATGTCACCTTTGCTATGAGCAACACTTGAACGGAAAGCCGGATGCGCTGAGAGGTGCCTGTCCGGTTTGGGGAGGAGAGACAGGGAAATAGTTCGACTACGCTCTGTCTCTTACTCCACTCCCAACCCACCAGGGCTGGCTTTTCCTGGCCGTGGTCCTCGACCTGTTCAGCCGCCGCGTGGTGGGCTGGTCGATGCAACCGGAGATGCGCAGCCCTCTGGTCATCGATGCGCTGGAGATGGCCTGGCTGCACCGCAGTCCCGATCGAAGCGCCAGGCCGATCTTCCATAGCGATCGCGGCTGCCAGTACGCCAGCCATGAGTTTAGCCAGTTGCTTCAGCAGTGCGGCCTCACCGCTTCGATGAGCCGCCAGGGCAACTGCTGGGATAACGCCTGCTCAGAGACGCTGTTTGCATCGCTGAAGGTGGAACGGCTGCATGGCCGGCATCTTTCAAACCATTCGTCAGGCCAAGGATGAGGTCCTCGACTGGCTGCTCTGGTATAACCAAACGCGCATGCACTCAACCCTGGGCTACGTCAGCCCGATGCAGTTCGAACAAGACTGGTATCGCAGCACCGCAGCCGTTGCAAACTAACGCGGCCAAGCCTATGAAAGCAGGCTATGGAAAAGCAGGAAAGCAAAAGACGCTTTCCAACTTTCCCACAGCCACGACGACTACGAACTATAACTACTTATGGGATACGGATTCTGAGGGCAAGGTCAGAACAGCACCGCCATCTCTGCGCTCAGGAACCCGATCCAGGCCGTAAAGACAGGGAATTCCCGAGTCCGCTTTTTCAACACTAGAACAAACAACAGGGCAAAGTTTGCGGCAAAGCTTGCTGCCCATAGCACGTTCTGTATAACGGAAAAATTCATGGTTTCGTACGGCGCTTATTCTCTCTTATGCATAACCCAACCCTGCCGGAACCTCCCGATAAAGATTGATCCTAATGCCCGGAGCCGCTGTTCGGATGTGGCGCGCCCCAGCTGGACTGGCTAAAGGCATAGCCGGTGCCGCTTGAAACCGTATTTCTCACATCGTGGGTTATCGTGAATATCGATGATGATAAACCGCGACCCATTCCAGAAAGCGCTCAATACCTCTAACTTGTTCCTTGTTAGAATCCAGAGTCAATGCGAGGCTGTTCCAATCCATGCTGCTTGCCCGTCTAGGGGTAGTTGGTCTCTTCTCGTGTTGTGCTGCTCCGAGGCATATCGCCACTCGAGCCCGGACCCGCTGGATGGCCTTTGTGGCAGCGTCATATTTCATGCCTAGGGTCATGGCAACTTCTGCGGGAGTTGCGTCTGATTGGAGCAACATAAGAATGATCCGGTCGCGTCCTCGAAGCCTGGATTTCAATTGTTCAACAAGTATCGCTCGGTCAATCTCTCCATGAAATCCTTCCTGCATTCCGGCAATCCTTTCGAGTTCGCGATCCAGGCCAACAGCTAATTCCTTCGCTCGTTTGGTCTTGAGCCAGCGACGGACGGTTTCGTGCATTGCCGTATGTGCATAGCGTCGAACCGAGCCTTGCAAATCCTTGGTTGCCATGGTCTTCGCTAAGCGTTCGGCCCAATTCGCAAGAAGCGCCGGGTCGATACGGGGGAATTCTCGCACCGCCCAGTAGTGCGCCGCCTCGACAGCAGACTGAATGGCCGGCGGCAGAGGATCGTTGTTCTCGTCGACGAGATGCAGTCGTTGCCGCTTCATGCGAGAAAATCTCCCACAAAAGGCGGCCAGGAGACCGATTACTCGACGGCAATCTCAACCGCGTTGTTCCGCGGACTACGATCTGAATGCCGAAATGATCACCTGGGCCACTACTGAGTTCACGCAGATAAGCTGGAAAACGGCATTTTGATTTGAAGCTTTGGGTTGGAACGTTTTATCCGCGGTATATCTTCCACACCCTTAAGCATGTGTTGCCTATTGATCGAACGACCGCAAGGTCTCTTTCAACAGAACCGAGTTTGACCTTTCTCGTGCCTTCACAGCTCTGAAGAAGCATTAGCATAGCAACACAAGCAAATAAATCGGTGAAAGCATCCGTCTGTTCTTCTAGAAACACCTGACATCACTCGTGGACCCAACCCCTCCCGCAGCGTATCGCAGGTCTCTCTAGGTGCCCAACGCCGCGCTAACGACGCATCGTGATCCGCTTCATCCAGCAATAAATCCCCCTTTGGTGGCAGATTGACCGGCAATCGCACTCCTCACCAAAAAGTGCCTCTACTTATATATGGCTGTGAAAAACTGCGGAATCGGACATCTATTGCGGCAAATTTTAAGAAAAAATCGATGTTTCGCTTAAGGTTGGGATATAGCCGGGCCGGCAGCGCCCAGGCGGCCGCGCACACGATGCAGGCACCCAAACCTCGCCCGGGGTTCCCAGTTCAGACTATTTCGTGGAAATAAGGCAGCCGCGCCGCCTTTCGATCGAATGTCAATGTGTGGGAGCAGCCTGCCCAGCCATTTAGGGCTCCGATCAAGGCATCTTCAAACTCTCCAGTGCCACGCTTAATCGCAAAAACAGCCTCGAAGACCTGCTGCTCGTTCTGGACTTCTAGGGAGTCTGCGGTAAGAAGCCTTTGGATGTGAAAGGCGACTTGGGAGGGAGTTTGCTTCAAGAGACTACGCAAGACCCAAACAATTTCGAGCACTGTAACCAGATTAATGAACCCGGGGGCTTGTTCACTCAGCTGTTGATCGAAGATTTTGTTGGCTTGACGCGATTGTTTCGGGTCCTCCTGGAGCAAATAGCGGAGGATGACGTTGGTATCGAGCCCAATCATCGGCGGAGGCGCTCTCTCGCACCAGCCTCGATTGCGATGTTCATCTCCTCAATGGAGAAAGGCCGCTTGGGTTTGGGCACGCTGCCTTTGAGCTTCGATGTCCGAATCTTTGGAAGAATGACAACTGTTCCATCAGGCTGAAAGAAGAACTTGAACCGATCTCCTGGTTTCAGGTTTAAGTATTCCCGCACTGATTTGGGAATAGTCGCTTGGTTTTTGCTGCTAAGAGTGGCTTCCACGGGGAACGCCTCCTGCTTTACATTTTACCAAAAGTAAAGCATTCGTACGGATGCTGCTTGCCGTGCCCTCCGCGGCGCGTGCAGATGCCGCCATCTGCTCCTCCTTGTTTGGTGCTCAAACAGCTTTCGGTTCGTGCAGAACGCTCCCAACGATGCATAGCTACTCCTGCCGGCGATGCCTCCCCAAGAAAGGGCGCGCGTGCCGTCTAATTCGAGCTTAGATGCCTGTTCCGTTGAACTAAGGTGCCACCTGGTACATGGCCCTGTGAGTTGCGTTCATGAATCGGTTCTTATTTCTGATTGGTTCCAATTGCTTTACTTCCGGAGAACGTCAATCACGGCCGTTAAGGCGCGGGTCTGCTGACGTCTGCTGGGGTAGTACAGAAAGAACCCGGCATACGGTTGGCACCAATCCTGGAGGACTCGAACCAGCGTGCCTTGGTCAAGGTGATCGGTTACCTGGTGTTCAGAAAGAAATGCGAAGCCTACCCCGTCCAATGCGGCCCTCAAGACCAAATCAACGTCATCCACGATCAGCGGGCCGGTAACAGCCACGGAAACCGACCTTCGGCCTTTCTGGAACTCCCACCGGTAAAGTCCCGCCGAACCGTGTCGGAAGTTGATGCAGCGATGCTGGAGAAGATCGCGCGGGACCTTTGGTTTCGTTCGTGATTTGAGGTATTTAGGAGCCGCCACGATCGCGGGATGATGGTCCGGAGAGACACGGACCGCGATCATATCCTTCTGAATGTACTCGCCGAAATGAATCCCGGCGTCGAAGCCTTCCGCGACAATGTCCCTGCGGCTGTTATCCGTCGTAATATCGAGCACGATGTCGGGGTACCGGCGTATCAGTTCGCCAACCTTGGAAGCAATGGCGCTCGTCGCTAGGCGCGGTACAAGAAGACGCACTCGGCCTGCAGGCTTTCCCTGGTCGTCAGACACAGCTTGAAGGCTTTTACCCACCTCCAGCAAGGCCGGACGCAATCTCGCCAGCAGCTTCTCGCCGGCGTCGGTTAACGCTACGGAACGCGTCGTACGCGCAATGAGGCGAACGCCAAGGTTTTCTTCAAGCGCCCGCATGGAATGACTAATTGCAGAAGGAGAAACGCCTTGCCGCTTTGCGGCTTTAGTGAAGCTTCTCTCTTCTGCAACGGCGACGAACGTAGTGAGCGCAGCGAAGTCAGTGGGCACCATTTATGAATTGTAATCACAACCTCATGCAAGATTCATGCCGCTATCGATGCCCTTGCTGCGTCATCCTATTTACAGCGATCGATGATCGGTTCGATTGCCTGGAGATGCACTATGCCGCACGTCATCGTGAAACTATGGCCCGGGAAGTCCGAGCAGCAGAAGCAGACGCTTGCCAACCAGATCACGAACAGTGTGATGTCCACCTTGAATTACGGCGAAGAGTCGGTTTCTGTCGCATTCGAGGAGATTGCGGCCAAGGATTGGGCAGAGCAGGTATACCGCACAGACATTGTTGGACACGAAGAGAAGTTATACAAAAAGCCCGGCTACGCCATGTAGTTGGAGGCTCCAAACATTGAGAGGTTTACAACCATGAAGAACATCTTGGATTTCACTGGAAAGGTCGCACTTGTAACCGGGGCCGCTTCCGGCATGGGCCTCGCCGCCGCACAGGCATTCGCAGAAGCAGGGGCATCCGTCGTGATGGCCGACTTCCGCGAAAAGATCGTTGAGTCTGAAGCCGCCAAGCTGACCCGCGCAGGTCGGAAGGTAATCGCGTTGCAGTGCGATGTGAGCGACGAGGCCCAAGTAGAAGCTATGGTGGAGCGCGTGGTTTCCGAGTTTGGCCGCCTTGACGCTTCCTTTAACAACGCCGGCACGATGGCCAAGGCGGCTCCCACGGCTGAAAGTACCCGCGAAGAGTGGGATCGAGTCATCGGCATCAACCTGCGTGGCGTGTGGAGTTGCATGAAGTTCGAGTTGCGCCAGATGGAGAAGCAAGGCAGTGGAGCGATTGTGAACAATGCTTCTGTCGGCGCGCTGACCGGTAATCCAGGTATCGGCTCATACATTGCTTCCAAGCATGGCGTGGTGGGCCTTACAAGGACTGCTGCCCTTGAGTACATCAAGAAAGGCATTTACGTAAACGCAGTCAATCCCGGACTGATCGATACGCAGATTGCTCGCGATGTGGTGAGTGGAAACGAAGAGGCCTACAAGAAAATCGGCAGGCAGGTACCGATCGGGAGACCTGGGCGTCCGGAAGAGATCGCTTCCGCCGTGCTCTGGTTGTGCAGCCCTGGCGCAAGTTATGTCGTAGGACAAGCGATCACAGTGGACGGTGGAATGACGGTGGTCTAGTAGCAGGAGAGAGAGAGAGGCGAATGTCGCGTTGACTCCGCGGGAAACAAACTCCAGACCGAGTACTCGAGTGAGATGCCGAAGCATACTTCAAAACCAGGTAAAGCCGTGAGACATAGGATCGTAGGCCGCGGATCGCCGCTTCTCGTAGGCGCGCTTGCGTTGTGTCTCTGCCTACCGGCTCATGCGCTGCAAGAGGCAGCTTCTGCTGGGCTGCATTACGATTCGCAGACGCAGGGTCCTGTCCCGATCCCACCGTCTGAGCGCAATTTGCAAACCGCGATCGCACAGCCGTGGTTCAAGGTATCCGATCAGCCGATGGTCCTTGAAGGACCCTGCTTCGATCGGGCCGGGAACCTGATCTTCTCCGATGTGTACGAAGGCCGCATCTTTCGCCTGACCCCTGACAAGCATCTTACGACGGTCTTCAGCAAGGAAGGTCTGGGCCCAGGCGGTCTCGCCATTCACAAGGATGGACGCCTTTTTATCGCAGGCATTCACGACCTTCGCGGCTCTGGCTTAATCGTGACCATCAACCCTGACGGTTCCGGTATGCAGACGATCGTTCCGCTTAGCGCGGGTTACCAGCCGAACGATCTGGTGTTCGACACGCAAGGTGGATTCTACTTCACGGATTTCCGTGGCACATCGACAGATCCACGCGGCGGCATCTACTACGTCTCGCCCGACTTCAAGACGATCACCGCAGTGTTACCACACTTGTCGGAAGCGAATGGTATCGCTCTGAGTCCGGATGGAAAACGTCTATGGGCCACGGAGTTCGGTCGTAATTTGCTTCATCGTGTCGATCTGGAGACTGCTACCCAAGCCGCTGTGATCGGTACTGCGATTCCATATCACTTTATAGGTGCGGCGCCAGATTCCATGCGGGTGGATAGTGACGGCAACGTCTACGTAGCCATGTACGGGCAGGGCCGGGTTCTCGTTTTCAACCGCAATGGGATACCCATCGGCCAGGTGCTGCTTCCGGGCCGGGATGATGGCCACAATCTTGAATCAACGAGTATGGCCCTGAAGCCGGGAACCAACGAACTCTACATCGTGACGAATGACGGCGCTGGAGGACAGGGTGCAACCATCTTCCGCGCAAACGTGTTCGCAATAGCCCAACTGGTGTACTCGCAACGATGAATGAGAAGAACGAAACAGGAGCGGGAAATGACAGCAACAGTTCTCAACGGGCCTCGCGATATTCGACTCGAAGATCGAGACGATCCGCAGGCGATTCCAAGAAGACGCGGCCGTTTTATGGCTCTGCAGTCCGGGAGCAAACCTACAGCACACCAAAACGACAATGCTGCATGGCCTTTGCCACCGTCAATATGAACATCGGCCGGATGCCATCGTTCTGAAAGCAATTTGGCAACTCTAGGAGTCAGAGATGATTCAGGACTTTCAACACGTATGCATTACGTGCCGCGATCTCGACAGAAGCATTCGCTTCTATGAAACACTCGGCCTGCAAGTCACCGAGCCAATTCGTGAACTTGATGAAGACAGGCTCGCACAAGCGATGCAACTGCCGAGAGGCCATCTTAGGGTGTTACACATGGCGCCCCCGGAGGCAACCAGCAAGATGTTCATCGACTTGGTGCAGTGGTTGGACCCGTCCCCTACAGGTGAGGCTTACCATGCATTGAACCACGTGGGGATCAATCGCCTCGCGTTTCGTGTTTCGGATATCGATGCAACCGTAGAGGCTCTGGAGGGGCGCGGAATATCCTTTCTGACCCAGAAGCCCCAGTCGTTCGGCCCAATCCGAACTATAGTCACGACTGACCCCGATGGGGTGTATATCCAGCTTCTGGAATGGCTGTAAGCCAATTGCAGGAGGAAACGCCAGATTGTTTCCGGGGATGCTGCCCTGGGTAGCAGGTCATCCTCCAGTTCCCGGTGCACGCAGAAGAGGCTACGACGGTGGATCGCGGCATGACAGTTGTCTAGTTATTGGCGTTATCCCATTCACAAAGGAGAAGAAACATGCTTGAAACAGTTCTTTATGGTCCGCGGGACATCCGCTTTGAGGAACGAGAAGACCCTCGAATCGAGAAGCCGACTGATGCGATTGTTCGAACCGCAGTCGCCTGCGTTTGCGGGTCTGACCTGTGGCCATACCGCGGCATCCAGAAGATTACGCAGCCTACGCCCATGGGCCACGAGTACTGCGGAATCGTGGAAGAAGTCGGCAGTGCGGTGAAGACGGTACAGCCGGGCCAGTTCGTCATCGGTTCGTTCTGCATCTCCGACAACACGTGCCCAAACTGCCGGAACGGGTATCAGTCCGGATGCGTGAATCTCGAGTTCATGAGCCGCGCACAGGCGCCGTACCTACGCGTTCCATGGGCAGATGGCACTCTCGTCGCCACACCTGACATTCCCTCGGATGATCTACTTCCCAGTCTTCTCACCATCTCCGATGTTCTTGGAACCGGCTGGTTCGCGGCGGATGCGGCAAATGTGAAGCCGGGATCGACGGCGGTAGTTGTGGGGGATGGCGCAGTAGGTTTGCTCGGGGTGCTATCGGCCAAGCAGATGGGCGCGGAAAGAATCATCGCGATGAGCCGCCACGAGAAACGTCAGCAGCTCGCGCGCGAGTTTGGGGCCACCCATATTGTGACGGAGCGCGGGGACGAGGGCGTCGCGCGCATCAAGGATTTGACCAATGGCATCGGCGCCGATTCCGTGCTGGAATGCGTCGGCACGGAGGAGTCGATGATGCAGGCGATTCGCTCCACGCGCGCGGGAGGCTCGATTGGCTATGTCGGCGTACCGCACGGAATGAAGCTGGACGTGTTTCCAATCTTCTTCCATCTCGTTCGACTGCACGGCGGTCCCGCGCCGGTGCGCAGATACTTGCCCGATCTGATCAATCTCGTCTGGGAAGGGAAGATCAATCCTGGCAAGGTCTTCGATTTGAGCCTCCCGCTGGACCAAGTGCCGGAAGCGTACCGCGCCATGGACCAGCGCCGCGCAATCAAGGCTCTCCTACGCCCATGATGGAGCCGAGGGCCGTCTCAAGAAATGTGCAGGCAGCCGAGCATCCGGCTCAGTCTTACGCCATGCGACGCCGTGCTTTTCTCAAGGGAACTGCAGCGCTGTACCTTACCGCATTGGCCAACGCTGTACATGCATTGAGCCCCGGACCAGATCCGGCCAAAAAGAAGAATTCGAAGGAGAACACCATGGAGATCAAAAAAGTAGGGTCGCAGCCCTCAACTAAAGGCCCCGCGGACCGGTTCACGGGAGCCGTTCGCATCGATCCCCTGTTCACAGCTCCTGACCCAGCGCTCGTTTCCGGAGCCAGCGTGACGTTCGAGCCTGGTGCGCGCACCGCATGGCATACGCATCCGCTCGGCCAGACGCTCATCGTCACCGCGGGCTGCGGATGGGCGCAGCGCGAGGACGGTCCTGTCGAGGAGATACATCCCGGAGACGTGGTCTGGTTACCGCCAGGCGAGAAGCACTGGCACGGCGCCTCTCCCACCACAGCCATGACGCATATCGCCATTCAGGAGAGAAAGGATGGCAAGATGGTGGACTGGATGGAGCATGTATCCGACGAGCAATATCGGAGAGCTTGAAACATGAGTCGTATTTTCATTACCGGCAGCACAGATGGGCTCGGCTACGCTGCAGCACGAGATCTCATCGAGGACGGCCACGAAGTCCTGCTGCATGCACGATCACGAAGCCGTGCCGATGACCTCGGCGATTTAGCCTCGCAATCCGCTGGGGTTGTGATCGGCGATCTGAGCAGTGCTTCCGAGACACACAAGGTTGCGGAGCAGGTCAACCGGATCGGTCGAATGGACGCGGTGATCCATAATGCCGGCGTCTACCGCGTACCGAGCCGGAGCGCGACTGCCGAAGGTCACGCGAGAACTCTCGCTGTGAACGCACTGGCGCCATACATCCTTACGGCAGAGATCGAGCGTCCTTGCCGCCTGATTTATCTCAGCAGCGGCATGCATCGCAGCGGGAGTTCTTCGCTCGATGACGTGGACTGGCTGAAGCGGACGTGGGATCAGACCCAGGCCTATTGTGACAGCAAGCTTTATGTCACAGCGCTCGCATTTGCGGTTGCTCGGCTGTGGCCTGATGTTCTGAGCAATGCTGTGGATCCGGGATGGGTGCCAACTAAGATGGGCGGCGTAGGCGCGACAGACGATCTAGAACTCGGTCACCTGACTCAAACGTGGCTGGCAGTCAGCGACGATTCTCGCCCGGCTGGTATGCCTGAATTGATGTTGTGTTCAAGATCGAGGCGCCCGGCTTTAGCTCCTTGAGGGCTGCCTGGGTCAGAGCAAATGTGCCGAAGATGTTGGTATCGAAGGTACGCTTTCGGATGGACTTCCTCCACGGCTCGGTTAGATGCTTACCATTCCGCTCCACGTTATTTGCAATGCAGATTGAATCGGCTATCGCAGTTCCTCAAGATAGTGCGCGATGTCCTCCGCATCACCTGGCGTAACCCCGAGTTCAGGCATCGCTGTGCCGGAATGAACCTGCTGGGGATGTTGTATCCACAAGGCAAGATGATCTGGAGAGTTCGGTAGTGTCCCTGCAATGTAAGTCCGGACTCCCATGCGATTGAGCGGAGGGCCAACTGTGGCGTGGGCGCCAGGAATACCGGGTATGGTATGGCAGGAGCCGCAGCCGTAATACTGCATATGATCCCGTCCGCGTCTCGCCCCTTCGTCGAGCGGTGCATTGGTACAACCCGCGAGCAGCAATGAGAAGAAAAGGAGCCCAAGAGACTTACTCATACCCGCTCCTTTCCTTCGATGGCAATCCCAGCCAATGTTCCGTGTTTCAGACGTTGTTCTGATGTCGTCAGCCACCTCCCAAAGAGCCAGATTCCGATCACAATGAACACCACACCGGATGGCACCCACATGAGAAGGCCGCCTAGCTGCTGATCCTGCAAAGGAGTCAGATTCCAAAATTGGGTCCGTTCGGAATAAATCGGATACCAAATTATAGACGAGAAAGTGAGTAGGGCTCCCAAGGCACTACAATGCGCGGCGGTTCCGAAGACATAGTAGCACGCCCGCGCCGTAGCTCATCGTGGAACGCCCGGCTCCGAACAGCGCTGACCAGAACAAAACGCCGGAAAGGAAGAAGCTTAGATGCTGCAGCGCGTGGATGAAATCGGATTCGATTGTCGCTTGATATAGATAAGGAATGTGCCAAACCACAATGCGGCGGCATGAATCGAGAAATGCTCCAAGTGGAGCTAATATTAACGAGAGCGGAGAAGCGTGCTCGATTTCTGATCCAGAAGCCCAAAGGCCGCCGTGTGTTCGGGGAGATTGCGTAAAGCAACGTTACGCCTGGATGAGACGCGGCAACGAGTGGCGCTGCGATCAGGAGGAGGATTTCATGCTGCAGCATATGCGCGCAGAAGAGTACGTCCGCCCAGGCGATGAAGTGGCGAGACTAGTGCGAGAAAAAGCGCGGTCCATCCGGCGGCGAAGGCAAGATGGTGCTTGGCAATACCATTCTGGCTGCCCCCGACGAATTGCGCCGATCAGTACCAGATCCCCAATAGAAAGAGGCAGAATGATCGGAAGTTCCCATGACCAATTTTCGCGAGCCAGAGAGTTCCGGGCGTCGGCAACGGGCCTTCCTCATCGCTCAGTATCGGGGCGGTGAACATTGCGACGAATTGGCAAAGAGTAACCATCGCTTATAGATCACAGGGGTGAAGGACAAATGTGGATATCGTTCCGGCAGCGACGAAAAGCAGGAAACCGGCGGTGAACGAAATCCCCAGCCACAGCATGAAGCGGCGTGACTGAAATAGAGATTCTGATGCATCGTCCGATCGAACTTCAAACTTTCTCCGAGCTGAATACGAGACGATACCGGAAACGACACACAGTATCAGGCTTACGATGTTTACGAAGAGACCAAATGACGGTTATGAACATTGCAATCGTAGTTGCTGACCATGTACCCGACCAGAGTATTGATTCCTCCCGCAACGCGAGGCAGTAGAACTCCGAGCCATAGCCGGAAATTGATGCCTTCATCTTCGTTACCGGGAAAGATACTGGTGGGTCTAGGCATAAATCAGCTCCTGAGCCAACGCGGCGCCCAATAGATGACAAGATAGATGGGTATCCATGTAAGCACGACAAAATACCAATAGCTGGCATTTTCTTCTGCGTCGACGAAGCGCTTGCCCTCGATGTGCGGTGAGTAAAAGAGAATCGTGAGCACCACGCTTTCTACCCAGTCGGTCGCCAGGTGCGTTATATGCAGCCCCATGATGAGCCATATGATCGACCCATAGGCTGTCTGGCTCCAATCGGTGTTCAAATGAATCATTTCTTCATAGCGCACGGCTAAGGTAGCAATTCCAATTACGCACGCAAGATAAGTCCGATCCGTACTGCGGTAGTATCGCCATGGCGGGAGCGTCTACGGTACCACTCGGTTGGAATAACACTTAAGATAAAGATCGTCGTGTTTACCGTTCCCCAGACAAGATCGGGCGGAAGCACGCCCGGTGGCCATGTATTAGAGCGGGAGTGCAAATAAAAATAAGAGGCAAGTGCGAGCGCGAAGACGCCTCCTTCGATGACCATCATTCCCAGCGTGCCCCACCAGGTAATACTCCGCGAAGCGAATGTGACATCCGGCAAGGCGGAGACATCGAGCACCCGCCGAGGCGCTAATCGTTCTTCTGCCATATGTCTCTCTCCCTTCGGCGAGCGCTCTCCTCGCGCGTCGGCCAGAACCACCCAATCAATGCAATCGCGAGCGGAATCGCTCCGATCGATACCGCGACCGGTCGAAAGATGCTTCCGATAAAAAGAGCAGTGGTAACCACAGCGGCCACAAAAGGCCAGATCGTAGGCTCGGGAAACTCGTCCCGGCCCTCCGGTTCGGCGTCTATAAGCCGGGTCGTCAAAATCTCGCGCACATCTTCATGCAGGCCGACGACCACGGGCTGGTCGGGAGCCGCGTCCCAAAGGGCTTCGCTTCCATTGACTGTCGGAAGATCCAGGAAGTTATAGGGAGCGGGCGGAGAATCGGCGGCCCATTCCAAACCACCTGCGTCCCAGGGATTGGACGATGCAACCGGACCATTCTGAAGGCTTCGCCACACATTGATAAGAAAAAGCAGTACACCCAAGAAAAGCAGGATGTATCCACAGGATTCGATCTGATTCAGTACAGTCCATCCTGCTCCTGCGGGATAGGTGTAGACACGACGTGGCATCCCGAGAAGACCGAGAATATGCATCGGAAAGAACGTCACGTTGAAGCCGATGGCAAACAGCCAAAAGCTCCATACGCCTAGTTTCTCGCCCATCATTCGGCCTGTGATCTTCGGGAACCAATAGGCGAAGGCAGCAAACATCGGAAAAACCGCCCCGCCAATCAGAACATAATGAAAGTGAGCCACGACGAAGTAAGTGTCATGAACCTGAAGATCTACCGGCACCGATGCGACGAAAATTCCGGTCATCCCGCCAATGATGAAGATGAAGAAGAACCCCAGCACCCAAAGCATGGGTGTGCGCAATACGACTTTGCCGGTCGCGACGGTTGCGATCCAGCAAAAGATCTGCGTGCCTGCGGGAATAGCAATCATCATGCTCGCCGCCGTAAAGAAGCTCTCGCTCATCTGCGGAATTCCGGTCGCGAACATGTGATGTACCCACAGTCCGAAGGCGATAAAGCCAGTCGCGATCAGCGACAGGACAAGTGCCATATATCCAAATACGTGTCTGCGCGAGAAGGTCGCGATAATTGTCGATACGATCGCTGTGCCCGGGATGAAAATGATGTAAACCTCGGGATGGCCGAACCACCAGAAAAGATGCTGGTAGAGCAGCACGTCTCCGCCAACCGCTGGATTATAAAACTGGGTTGAGCCTGTACGGTCGAGCAGAAGCATCGTGCTGGCGATCACGACCCCGGGCATCGCAAAGATGACCATGAAGGCAGTCACGACCTGTCCCCAGACAAATACAGGAATACGATTGAGCGACATACCCGGAGCGCGGAGTTTAAACACCGTAACCACAATCTCTACGGCTACCGCAAGCGCCGACACTTCGGTAAAGGTGATGAGCTGGGCCCAGATGTCTGCCCGCTTGCCTGGCGCGAAGTCAGGTCCCGACAGCGGCACGTAAGCAAACCAGCCGCGATCCGGGCCGGAGTTGACGAAGAAAAATGCAAAGAGTGTGAGGCCGCCGAAGAGGAAGAGATAGTAGCTGAAGGCATTCAAGCGTGGAAACGCGATGTTGCGCGTCCCAACCATAAGCGGCACAAGATACACGCTGAGTGCTTCGAACATCATGGGGACGGCAAAGAGGAACATCATGACCGTGCCATGCATGGTGAAGACCTGGTTATAGAGGTCTGGCCCCATAATGTGTGCCTCTGGAAAGGCAAGCTGAAGACGCATTGCGCCGGCCAGAAGTCCCGCCGCCAGAAAGAAGCCAAAAGCAGTGACGATGTACCGCTTGCCGATCGTCGTATGGTGAACCGCCCTGAACCAGCCCCAGAAACCCCTTGGCTCTGCCCACACCTGAGCAAGCCTCTCGGCACGAAGTTGGGGAGACTCTGGAGGCGAATCCACTACGATCAATTGGGCGCGTTGCTCCTTCATCGCAAAGTCTCCAGATAGGCGACCAGATCGTTCAGATCGTTAGAGGGCATCGGATTAGGCGGCATCCTGCAACCAGGCTTGATACCTTGTGCATTCGCGATCCAGCCGGTGAGATTGCCGGTGTTATTCACCAAAGTTCCGGCCGCGATGGTCGTGCGGCTAGCGATATGGGTCAGGTCAGGTCCGACAGTCGAACCGGCGGTAGTTCCGCGAATGGTGTGACACATCACACAGGGGTGAGATAGAAACACTTCCCGGCCATGGACTGCCTGAGCGGTCTGCGGCTCCGCAGCCGGTTTGAGCTGTGCCAGATACCAGGAGTCGAAATCTTCCCGAGATTGCGCGACGATTTGAAAGGCCATGTGCGCGTGCTGTAGCCCACAGAACTCCGCACACTGTCCACGCCATGTACCCGGCTTATCCACTTCGAGCGTGAGGTCGTTCCAGTAACCGGGTAGAAGGTCTTTTTTCCCATGGATGTTGGGAGCCCAGAAGCTATGGATCACATCGCGCGAGGTCCCGTGGATATCGACGACTGTCCCAGCTGGAACATGAATTTCATTCGCTGTGCGAATGACGTGGTAGGGCTGTTCGTCATTAGGGTATTCAACTTCCCACCACCATTCATGTCCGTAGACATTAATCTTGAGCGTTGTCGAATTCGCGAGGACTGCGGTCTTGTGGCTCGTGACGAAGCTGGAGATCATCATCACAAAGAGCAGGACTACAGTCACACCGATAGCGCCGCCCACCATCCAGGTTGCCCGTCGTTCTGTTGCGGGATCGGCCTTGAATGGAGGAGGCATGCCGCCTTTGGAATGCTGCCGCAGAACGGCATACGCGAGCACCGCGAAAACGATGGCTGTGACGAGACAAGTAATCCAGAAAATCAGGAAAAGTGTGTGCTCAATATGGGCCGCCTGTGGCCCCGCGGGATCGAGCGGCGTCTGCGGGCCATGAAATCCAGGTACGGCAGTGAGCAGCGCCATCACGGTTTTGGGCCCTCTACTGGTTGCTGGTTCTCCTGTTCGGGATGTTCCTTCTCTTTCGCGGACTCAGGAACAGAAGCGGGCATGTGATCCGAACGGGAAGGTGCGATATCGGACGGCAGCAATCCACTCATCGAGCGAACATAGGCGGCAATCTCCCATACCTGATAGTCCGGGATCTTCCCTGCGAAACTGGGCATGCCGTTTGGCCTGCCTTGCACGATGGTCGAATGAATCTGTTCAAGCGAACTACCGTAGATCCACTCCGCATCCATCAGAGCCGGGCCGATCGCACCACCACCCTGGGCATGACATCCGACGCAGTTATAAGCCTGATAAAGTCTTTTCCCTTCAGCGACCGTATAAGCGCTTTGCTGATATCCCAAGGGCGCTCGCTGTGGCAGAACTTGGCCAGCAGAGACTTCGTTTAAGACAGTGGCACTCGCCGATGTTGCGCCGGAAGCGCCGGGATCGAAGATGCGCTGCTCCCGTTTGCAGCCGACAACCGCAGCAAGAAACACTGCCGACAGAATCCAAGCGGCTTTCATTGGGGGCCTCCGTTCTCCGCGATGAGTGGAACGTGATAAGCCATCAGAATGGCATGCGTATCCTGTCGCGGCTTCTCCGGATCGCGCCGTTCAAGTCGCTCCACCAGTTTGGCGTCATTGCTATGAACCGCGATGGTCATCGCGAACGAGAATGGAATTCCCGGAAGAGTCGACGGCGGCTGCTACCGGCGAAAGATTCAACGGTATGTGATTGCCGCCCGGCATAATATCCAGCCAAGGGCCCCCAAACAATCGACAAGCCGACCCTCTTATTAGCGACGGCCCGCACGATATCTTCCGCCTCCAGCGCCAAATGAGTCGAAACCCACAAATTGAGCTGTATGGCCGGCCGAATCAACGGCAGAGAAGGAGGAGAAAAATCCTCTTCAAGGATTTGTAGGCCGATGGGCCGCTGACCGATGGCGGGATCATCGAAGCCAGTCAATTGAAGATGATCGCTTCTTCGGGTAACGAACACATAGCTCGAACGGTAATATGGTATCGTCGATACGTACGTGCTTCATGCCGTCAGGTACTCCCATCAATACATCGCACGCACCCTCTATTAAACTGTTCACGCAAGAATCCGCGCCGAGCTCTCGCCCATATGAACACTACCGGACGCTTAAGATCGTGACCCAAAATCTCCGCAATCTGTTGTCGAAACCTGCACGCGATGCGTTCGAAAAGGGAGATCATCTGGATCGGCGCAAACGCGTAACGACGATTGAGCCAGCCCGGAAATACCCGGCATCAACAATGCAAAGACACTGAGATAACTACGGAAGCGAGAAGACATAGAATGTCCCTCCCGCTGTTACTTCGTTGCGAAGATTTGGTAACGCCTTGCCCCAGCCGTTCGGCCGCAGTACCATCGCGAGTATCCAGTTTCCCGGACACGATCGAGCCAGGCCATCCTCCGATTCCGGAGAGAATTGCGATATATTGTTTGCCATCCGGACCGCGGTAGCTTACAGGCTGGCCGATATGCCGGAATCGAGCTTGATCTGCCAGAGGATCTTCCCTGTCTTCGCATCAGCGGCCTTGAACCAACCGTCCATTGTTCCGAAAAACACCAGATCGCCTGCCGTGCTGACAGTGCCGCTCCAGATCGGGTACTTGTCCTTTATCTCCAGACGGCTTTCGCATGATTGGATCCCAGGCCAGCAATTCGCCCATATTGCCGCCGGGGCCCGGATAATATTGCTCATTGCTCCGACGTACGGCGTGCCCGCGATGTAATTTGCTTCAGTCCCTCCTCATCCATGCACATGTTTTCGTGGGGGATGTACGAGAAGTCCCGTGCGCGGCGAGAATGACGATGGCTGCCAGTCCTTTGCTCCCGGCGCCATTGGGCAAATATTGCGAATTACCTGGCCCGTGCGCGGCGCCTTATCCGGAGACCCGTTGTAACTGTCCGGTCTTCAGATCGACTCCAGTCGTTGTGGTGCTTTGGACGTATGAGGTCGCCGATAGCACTTGACCGGTTACCCGGTCGATCACGTAAATGAATCCGTTGCGATCGGGGCGCACCAGGACTTTACGGATCTGACCATTGATGGGAAAGTCAAGCAGAATGTCCTCATTTATACCGTCCCAATCGAACAAGTCATGCGGCGAGACATTTGGTAGAACCACACTGCTTCGCCGGTGTCCGGATCGCGGGCAAACATGCCGGATGTCCACTTGTTGTCCCCAGATCGGACCTCGCTATTCCAGGGTCCAGGATTCGCCGTGCCATAGTAGATGAGATTCAGCGTGGGATCATAAGCAAGAAAACCCCAGACGGTTCCACCACCTACACGCCATGCATCAGGCGGCCAGCTCTTCACTCCCAGATCTGTCCCTTGGTCGCTCGTGTAAAAAGGCTTGAAACGAGAACCAATTAAAACATCTTTGTCCGGCCCAGTATTGAATGCCTTCCATGCGCACCTTTCCTGAACCAGTGTCCAATGCCGCGAGCCAGCCACGTACGCCAAATTCACCGCCAGAATCGCCTACCAGGACATGGTTCTTGACGACCATCGGTGCCATCGTGATGGTTTCACCTTTTGTGATGTCCGCAAGATGCGTTCTCCAAAGCAGCTTGCCGGTCTCCGCATCGAGAGCGATGGTATAGCCGTCCAGGGTGTTCAAGAATATCTGCCGTTGTCATAGACCGCCCCGCGTGTCACCCAATCGCAGCAAGCTTCACCTTTCGCCGCGGGAGATGGATTTGGCTCGTACTTCCACTTCAGCGGAGCGCCCGGTTTGGTGAGATCAAGAGCATAGAGGATGTTTGGCCAGGGCGTCGCGATATACATCGTTCCGTTCGCAACGATGGGCGCCGCTTCTTGGCCACGATCTACTCCAGTCGAGAAGGTGAAAGCCGTCCGTAGTTGGGCTACATTGCTCTGGTTGATCTGATCGAGTGAACTAAAACGGGTGTTTGCGTAATCTTTCGTTGCACGTAGCCACTGGCCGTCGTCCTGTTCGAGTGGGCCATCGTACCGTTGCAACGAACCACCCGGCTGAGGTGTCGGCAGGCCGGGGTGCGTCTGACGACAACCAGCGAATAACCACAGGACCATAGTGGCGAAAGCGGAAATGTACAGGGAGCGAGATGATTTGCTTCGAAACGACATTGGCATCTCTTGGCGCGCTCAAACATGGTGAGGACGCAGTGCGGGATTCGTCGAGATTCTCTCCAAAAAAAAGTCAACGGCCGTCCAGCTACGTAAAACTTCGATGGTAAGTAAATGCATCGAAGTTGCTCAGAAGGCTCGACCTCCGCGAGGCGCGTAGATTGACGCGGAAGATATTCCATTGAATTCCACCCCGGGGCCGAGGTCCCATCGGAGAATCTATGCCTGAGGACATTCGTGAACGCATTAACCGATACATGCAAGACACAATTGCTGCTGAAAGAAACTTCGAACACGCCCTTAGCACATTCGGCGATTCGGGAGTCCAGGAACCTGTTCAACGGTTGCTCTCATCGTTTTCGGAAAAAGCCCGCACGCAACATCAACGTCTCACGGCGCTTCTAGAGCGTCGAGGTGGCTCACCTTCAGAATCAAAAACGATACTGGCTCAACTCCTCGCTTTTACTCCTTTGAGTGCACAACTCGGTCAGGGTGCCGCTGAGAAAAACACCCAACATCTCATGATTACTTTCGCAGCCGCTGCTGCCGAGATGGCGATGTACGAATCGCTTGCATCAGCCGCAGGAACAGCAGGCGAACACGAGGTCGTTGAACTTGCCCGAACCCTGCAAAAAGAAGAGCGGGAAGACTATGACGAAGTGTGGGCGTTGCTTCGCGGAAGCGCCGGCGAGGCGTTCGCAGCAGAACTCGCAAACGGCGAGAACCCTCGGGAGCGCATAATCATATATCTCCAGGACGCTATTGCAGCCGAGAAGAGTTTCGAAACGCAACTCCAGGGCTTCGCACAGGATACAGAAGGCTCTGAGGCGGCAGCTCTGTTTGCGCAACACGCGGGCGAAACTCGAGAGCAGTACGAAATGCTCGCGGACCGCCTGAAAACCCTCAATGCGTCGCCCTCCACTGCGAAGACGTTCCTGGCTCATCTATTCAATGCTGCTCCGAAAATTGCGCAGATCGGTCACGACGAGACTGAACGGCTGACTCAGGACCTCATGATGGCTTACGCAGTTGAGAACGCCGAGGTGGCTATGTACGAATCCTTGGCCGTCGTTGCGAGGCAAATAGGAGACACGATCACCGAAGAACTCGCACGGACGATTCAACAGCAAGAGAGGCAGACGGCGGAGAAGGTTTGGGCACAGATTGCGCCGACAGCAAGAAAGGCAATCGAATCCGTCCGTATGGCGAAAGCGTCTTAGCTATCCATTCCACGTAGAAGAAGATCACAGAAAACCAGAATTGGAGGAAAAAGAAGATGAGCGTTGGGAACCTCGAAGAACTTTTGATCGATGAATTGAAAGACCTTTACTCTGCTGAGAAGCAGATCGTAAGATCCCTTCCTAAATTGGCGAGAGCTGCCACCACGCCCGAACTTAATGAGGCCTTGCTCTCCCACCTCGAAGAAACAAAAGGGCAGGTCGAACGCCTTGAAAAGATTGCTGGAATCGTTGGCAAGAAACTGACTGGTAAGACTTGCGCGGGCATGCAGGGTGTTCTGGAGGAGGGCTCCGAGGTAGTGGAGGACACCGAGAAAGGCATCATCCGCGATGCCGCATTGATCGCGGCTTCCCAGCGCGTCGAGCATTATGAGATGGCGGGCTATGGTGCGGCACGGGATTTCGCCAAACTACTCGGACTGTCGGACGTCGCGTCGCTTTTGGAAGAAACTCTTGAAGAAGAGAAGAGCGCCGACAAGAAGCTGACCTCGATTGCCGCTGGTGTGAACAAGCAGGCGAAACAAGCGGCGGCCTAGTACGCTGCCGTATTCTCTCCAAGCAAATCGAGGAGGGCCGCTTCATTGAGCGGCCCTCCTCGATTTGCAGAGTACCCCTTCAGGCCGCGGATCTTTCGGCCCATGGATCAATCACAATTTTCGTGACCTGCTCTTTCTTGTCGCGCCAGACCTTATACATTTCGGGCGCATCCTCCAAAGTAATGCGGTGGGAGATGATATAGCTTGGATCGATCTGGCCCTTCTCAATTCTTTCGAGCAACGGCTTCATGTAGGTGTGCATGTTGGTTTGACCCATCTTCATCGTGATGCCCTTCCCGAATGCGGCACCGAAGGGGACCTTATCGAGAAGGCCGCCGTATACACCAGGAATTGAAAGGGTTCCGCCCTTTCGAACAGCCTGGATGGCCTGCCTCAATACGCCGGAACGATCAGTCTCCAACATCAGAGCAACCTTCACGGTGTCGTAGAACCCCTGAGCATCTCCCATATGAGCTTCCAGACCCACAGCGTCGATGCATGCGTCCGGTCCGATGCCGCCGGTAAGATCTTTAAGCGCAGTCAAGACGCTAACGTCTTCTTCGGCATAATCGATGGTGACTGCGCCGATCGAACGAGCCAACTCCAACCGTTCTGGCAATCGATCAATCACAATCACTCGCGCCGCCCCGAGCATAAACGCACTGGCTATAGCAAATTGACCCACTGGACCTGCGCCCCATACCGCGACAGTATCGCCTTCTTGAATCTGAGCATTCTCCGCCGCCATATATCCAGTTGGAAAGATATCCGACAGAAAGAGCACTTTCTCATCAGGCAGGTCGCTCTCGATCTTCAATGGCCCGACATTTGCGAAGGGTACGCGAACATACTGCGCCTGCCCACCAGCGTAGCCACCCATCATATGCGAATATCCGAAAAGGCCGGACCCAGAATAGCCGTAGGCGGTCTCCATCAGATGAGCGTTGGGGTTTGTATTGTCGCAAGCGGCCCAGATCTTCTTTTTGCAAAAAAGACACTGCCCGCATGCAATCGTAAACGGTACGACCACGCGGTCTCCCCGCTTGAGATTATCGACCGCTGGACCTACTTCTTCGACTATCCCCATGAACTCGTGTCCCAGAATGTCGCCTTGTTCCATCGTGGGAATAAAGCCGTCGAACAAATGAAGATCGGATCCGCAGATCGCGGTACGCGTCACCTTGATGATTGCATCGTGAGGATTTAATAGCTGAGGGTCCGCCACGTTCTGTGTTTCAACCTTGCTTTTGCCCATCCAACAAACTGCTTTCATTTCCGCCTCCTTTCCGTTGCGGTCGCTTCTGCGCTCACGGCGGACGTGGCAGGCGGAGTGACGATCTTTTCGCCATAGAGCGACCGCTTCATTTTGCCCGAGGCTCCGCGATCGCCATGCGGCTGAGGCTCAGTTCGCGGAATTTCGCCCGTCTCGGCCATGGCCTTGAAGTGACGTAGATTTTCGATGGCCGATTGTTTCGGATCGCGCCCGGTGATCGTTTCCCACATCCGGGTAAAC
The DNA here is from genome assembly GCA_963781245.1 of uncultured Acidobacteriaceae bacterium. Lineage (GTDB taxonomy): Bacteria > Acidobacteriota > Terriglobia > Terriglobales > Acidobacteriaceae > Silvibacterium. The sequence goes on along the minus strand of CAWAFB010000017.1, from coordinate 21,540 downwards.
TTACCGATTCGAAATTGTTCAAGAAGCGTGACCATCGTTCCGCGGCCGCCCGGAGCCGACTCGAAGATCACTTCACCTGCGCTCTCAGGTTCGCCGCCGACGGACTGCCACGCAATGCGTTTTTCAGGTTCGTCCGCCAGAATCTCGAAGTCCCATTCGAGGAGATTTTCACCCGGTTCATCTCGCATGACCCAGTGGTACGTGTTTGCTCCTGTCTTCCGCACCTCCACAATGCGCTCGTGCCAGGCCGGGGCTGCTTCCACGTCTGCCCACATCTCGTACAGTTTCTTCGGATGAGCCTGAATCACTACGCTCGTCCGCACCCACGTCTTGCCATCTTTATCAGCTGGCGGCGGCGCGTAATGGCCATTCAGAAGGGCGGCGCCGCCACTTACCGACGGCAATGTCTCAGCATTCGGTTTTTCTGTCAGTATCGTTGCCATAATGTCTCCATCTGGTTCTTGCGTAGGCTGCTAAGCAGCATATTTACTTCTCGTTCAATGGCTTGGCCATCTTCTCGTGCATCGCGCCCTTGACCGATCCAGGCACTGCGTTCGCTAGCATGCCCTCCATCTTGGTTTTGAACGAGGCCGCATAAACGTGGTCCTTTCCGTCGAACAGTGCATCCAGTCCCTGGCGGGCGACATCTTCCGGCCGGCTCTCGTGCTTGCCTTCGGTGCCGGTCTGCGTGTTGTCCATACCCGCCCGATGGAAGAAGTCTGTGTCCGTCGGTCCGGGTTGTAATGCCGTAACGCTAATACCGGTTTCGCGGAGTTCATAGCGAAGGCTGTGTGCGAACGAAAGGTCGAATGCTTTAGTCGCGGCATAGACCGCTTCGCGCGGCGCAACCATCTCGCCGGCGATTGATGACGTGATAAGGATCCTTCCGGCATTCAGCGGCAGCATATGTTGGACCACATGCTTGGCAAGGTGCACTACCCCGACGCAGTTCAATTCGACCATCTTCAACTCGGTCTCGAGATCCGTCTCGGCGAACAGTCCACCGACACCTATTCCCGCATTGATGCAGGCGACATCGAGTGGGCGACCTGATTCGGAGACTGCATTCCAAAGAGACTCGACACCATTGCGCGTCGCCAGGTCCGCGAAAACGACCTTTACGTCAGTTCCATAATTTGAAAAGTCGCTCGCTGCACCCTCGAGACGATCGCCGGCCGAGCTGACGATGAGATCGTACCCACGCTGGGCGAGTTCTGCAGCTAGCCAGTACCCGATACCGCTGGAAGCCCCGGTAACTAAAGCGAATTTGTCCGTCATGTGAATTCTCCAAAGAATCTGTGAGCTTTGTTGGAGCTAGGCAACCTGTTTGCTCTCGGAGATCAGAACAAGACAGGTGTCGTCGCACCCGTCGTTTCTGGCTTTGATGCTTGAACCCACAAAAAAAGTAAAGGCTGTGGGGTGATCTTGCAGCACGACCCTTCCGATGGTCGTTCCCGGCCTCGGATCTCACAAAGCCGTTCGATATCACTCCGAACAAATCGAGTACGGCCCCGCTCACTTCGAGCTTTTTAAGATGAGATTAATCGACAAAGGTCTGCTCCGAGATCGGCGAAAGATGTATAAAAGTGGTCACGCGAAAACATGAGATGTCTCCACTCCGACCCGATCATTCTTTTGGGGATGATAATTCGTACAAGTGTTCGGTTGCGTCGGTGACTCTACTTCGCCGTTGGCTTTTTCCCTCCATTGCTCGCCGTACTCGTCCGCTGCGATTTCGTCGCCGCCTGAATAAGATCAGGCAGCCTCAGCGAACTTGAAGAACTAAGCTTCGCTCCCGCCATCGCCTCCAACTGGGCAAGCGCCTGTTTGTGCTCGGCGGCGGAGCGCGCACAAGAGCAATCTGGTGGAATGTAAATATCGTAGCCACGCATGTTCGCGTCGTGCGCCGTGATGGTGATGCAACTGTTGGAGGTCAGGCCGGTTAGGATCAGCGTCTCAACCTGCAGATGGTCGAGCAGTACCTCCAAAGGAGTCATGTAGAAGGCGGAATGCATCGGCTTCAGTACGAAGTAATCTTCGCTGTCGGGCAGCAAGGGTCGGACAAAGGAGCCGCCCTTTCCCTCGATGCAGCGGCCTATCAGTACTTCCTTTTCACTGCGCCAATCCCCGAAGTTGTCGTTCACGTACAAGACGGGAATACCGGACTTCCGAGCGCGTGCCTTTAGCCTGCCTAACGCGTCCCGCACCGTAAGGGCTGTCTTTAGAATGGCTTCTCCGTCAGGAAACTGAAACGTCGTCAGCACGTCGATGAGTAGCAGAGCGACTGGTACTGGCGCTGGACGAGTTTTCGCATGCTTCCTCGACCTCATGCCAGGTTGGATGCCACATCGGCCTCTCCAGTCTCCGGCACCAGCCGACACGCCACGGCCGATGTGCTTAGGTGATCGCATCTAATCGGGCGTGGCACAGACCATCGAGTACGGAAGCCTCAGTAATGCGGAGATCGCCGACCGCCTTTCCTCGCTCGCCCAGATGCTCACCGTGGAGAAGGCGAATCCCTACAAGGTTCGCGCATACCGCCGCGCCGCAGCGGTCATCCGCGGATTAGGCGAAAGCGTCGACGAGCTGGTCCGCAGCAACGCCGACCTGCGTGTATACGCTGGTATCGGCGAGGCCATCAGCGCCGCCATCCGCGAGATTGTTGAAACCGGCACTCTGAAAAGCCTGGAGAAGCTTCGATCTGATGCCAGTCCCGAACTGGTCGAACTCAGTACGCATCCGCGTCTCGATCCGAGGCGTGTTCTCCGCATCTACAAAAAGCTCGGCATCTCCAGCGTGGAGGCGCTACATGCCGCTCTCAATCATGGGCAGATCGAACAAACCTTCGGCTCGCGCATGGCACAGCACGTCCGCTACGGCCTGATCGAGAGGGAGGCGATCCTCCTCTATCACGCGCACCCGCTATGTGAATCCATTCAGAATTTCCTGCTCAACAAAGCGGGTGCGCAGTACGTTGAAGCCGTGGGAGACTACCGTCGTCGCGTGGAGATCATCGACAGGCTCGACTTCGTCATCGAGACCCATAACTTCACCGACGTAGTCGAAACCATGAAGCGTTACGGCGGGCGCGTGCCTTTAGTTCAATCGACGGCAACAACAGCAAGGTACTCCCTGCCCTCCGGTCCGCTTCTCTGCGTTGATTACGTTCAGAAAAACAACTGGGGACTCGCGCTGATCCGCGGAACGGGTTCTGCGGCCCATTTGCGTAAGTTGGCCCGCGTCACCGGCAGCCTCAAGGCTCTCGAAAACGCCACACCCGCGCCGAGCGAAAAGGCCTTCTACGAGCGTTTTGATATGCAGTTCATTCCGCCCGAGCTTCGCGAAGGCCTCGATGAAATCAGCCAGTCGCGCCGAGGTGTTCTGCCTCAGCTCATCACCCAGCAGGACATTCGCGGCGACCTGCACGCGCATACCTTCGCCAGCGACGGCAGCGATTCCATTGAAGAGATGGCGCTTGCTGCCCAGCGATTGGGTTACGAATACGTTGGCATTACCGACCACTCGCCCAGCCTGAAGATTGCCAATGGACAGTCGATTGAAGACTTACGCATCCAGATCCACTCCATCGACAAGCTCAACGCCGGCCTCTCTGGCTTTCGTGTGCTGAAGTCCGCTGAGGTCGATATTCTCGCTGACGGTACGCTTGATCTTCCCGACGATATCCTGCGCGAGCTCGATTACACCGTTTGTTCCATCCATTCGCGCTTTGCGATGAACAGGGAACGGCAGACCGAGCGCGTTTTGCGCGCCATGGACAACCGTTATCTCACAATTCTCGGGCACGCCACGGGACGCCTGCTGCTCAAGCGGCCCGGTTACGAACTGGACTTCGAGCGCATCATCGAGCACGCCAGGAACAGGGGCTGCTTCTTCGAATTGAACTCGAGCCCTGACCGGCTTGATCTATCTGCCGAAAATACACGACTCGTTCGAGCCGCAGGCATCAGAATCGCGATTTCCACTGACTCGCACAGCACCGGCGAGTATCGTACGATCCGCTATGGAATCGAGCAGGCGCGCCGCGCCGGGGTTGAAAAATCGGACGTACTCAATTGCCGACCGCTGCAGGAACTGGTGAAGCTCTTCGTTCGCTAAAGGGCCGTCTCGTGTTACCCCAGGGTCCTTTCACGCTTAGGTGAATTGCGTGAGTTCGGGTACACGTTCGGGTACAGACTGTACTGCACCCCTTAGCTGAGACACGCTGGAAGCCCGTTAATTGGGGACACTTCAGCGTTTTTCGTTCTTATTTTATCGATCAGCAGTCGCCGAGCTCTGGGAAGTGTGGAAATCCTGAAGGGATTTCCAAGGCCTGTGGGAGCGGTGGTAAACCTGTATTTGGTTTTCCACCGCTTCCATCAGCGCCGTCACTTTCCAGAGCTTGGCTCGCCTGCTCAAACTCTTCCGGTGTGAGATAACGCAACGCCGAATGCAGCCTTTGGCGGTTATACACCTGCTCCAAAAACTCACCGATTCGACTGCGTGCGTTTTCTAGATCCTGATAGTCCGTTCCGTGCACCTCCTCTTCTTTGAGCGTCCGCATAAATCGTTCCGCACGTGCGTTGTCGTATGGATTGCCGCGCCGGCTCATGCTGATCTGAATCTCGCGCTGCTCCAGTATCTCCGTGTAGTCACTCGACGCGTACTGCACCCCTCGATCTGAGTGGTGGATGAGTTCCTCGGCTTTCCAGTTGCGCTCGTTGAGCGCCATCTGCAAAGCCCGAATCGCCAGCTCAGCCTGCAACGTGCGTCCCAGATCCCAACCGATCACGCGCGGTGAGTACGCATCCAAAACCACCGCCAGATAGACGAACTCGCTGCGTAGCCGAATGAAAGTAATGTCCGCCACCCACAACTGGTTGAGCTTCGTTAAACTCACACGCCGCGCCAGGTTCGGATAAATCGGCAGATTGTGCCGCGAATCCGTCGTAAACACATACTTCATCCGTCGCAAGCTCAGCAGGTTGTCTTCTCGCATCAAGCGCAGGACACGCTTGTGGTTGACTACCTGCCCTTCACGCCGCAGCAACTCAGTCAACATCCGGTAGCCACGGAGACGATGATGCGCTACCGCTAACTCCTGCAAGCGTGCGCGCAACAACAAGTCCGCCTGTTCAGGCAAAGTCTGCTGCAAATAGCGATAGAAGCCCGCTCGACTCACTTCCGCCAGCTGGCACTGCCGTTCCACTGTCAGTCCTACTCCTTCGAATGAGAGCGTGGCTTCGATGCCGCCATAGACCCCTTGCCGCCATCGCTGGTACGATTCGCGGCTGCTCCCCTGACATGCTCGAAGGTTCGTTTGAAAAAATCCAGTTCCACTTGCTTGCGGCCTAGCAGCCGCTCCAGTTCTGCGATCCGCAACTCAGCTGCACCGACGGCTGGCTGTGAAACTGATTTCGATTTGCTCCCTGGCGGCCTCCCCCTGCCTCGCTCCAGCGCCGCCTTGCCGCCAGCCTGCAACCGTTCGCGCCACAAGTATAAAAACTTCCGCCCAACACCTAACTCCTCCGCCAAGGCGGTGACGGTCTTGCCACGCTGCCCCATGCGACTGACCGCATCCTGCTTGAACTCCGCGCTGTACCGTGCTCTCCGTTTGCTCATCGGTCATCTCCATTATGACCGCTGAGTGTCCCCATTTTCCGCACACCAACTGTGTCTCACTTTTGGGGTGCACTACAGTGCCGATCCCATTTAGTATCAATTGTTTGCGCGGGCGCAGCCCTCGATCTATCCTGCGGCCATCTCTATATTTACTCCCAATTACGCTTGATTACGGAATGCGCGGCGGATAATCAGTCCGCGTAGGAGAAAGCCTATCGCTATTGAGGGTTGGGCGCAGAGTTTCACTGTAATGCGCCTGATAGAGGATAGGAGACTGCAATGAACCCCTGCCTGTAAGGCCGCTACGTCGATGACGGCCGCATCGAGATCGACAACTCGGCCGCCGAGCGGGCGCTTCGCGCCGTTGCTTTGGGCCGGAAGAACTATCTCTTTTGTGGATCAGACGGCGGCGGCGAGAGCGCGGCCACCATCTACACGCTGCTCGGAACGGCACGTCTCAATGGCGTCGACCCGGAACGCTGGTTGCGCGAGGTGCTGAGCCGAATCGCCGACCATTCCCTCAACCGGATCGAGGAACTGCTACCCTGGAACCTTACCGCCGACCTCCGGCCCTGTCTCGGCGCTTCTGAGCTCTCTTAACGCTTACAACACTGAAGGGCACATGTGCATCGCGTTTTGTTGGAGGGCATCATCGTGCGAATTCGGAGTCAGCTGCGGTTCCTCTCTGTGTATTCGGCTCTGGCAACGGCTGCATTTGCGGCAACGGCATATCTCGGCTTCGTTCGTACGGTGCATGGGGCACAAGGATCAGAACAGTTCGATCGCATCACGGTCCATCGTATCGACGTTGTCGAACCAAATGGCCGCCCGCGACTCATAATCTCAGATAAAGCAGAGTTCCCCGGGGAGTTTTTTGATGGAAAAGAGGTGTCACGACCGGATCGTGCCGACTCAGCGGGGATGCTCTTCATGAACGATGAAGGCACCGAGGATGGCGGTCTCATCTACGGTGGTTCGGCGGCGGATGGGAAGCCTTCAAGCTTTAGTCATCTCAGCTTCGATCAATACGATCAGGATCAGACCGTCGACCTGGGAACAGAATTCGACACCGGAGCGAAATCATCCGGACTGGTGCTCAATGATATGCCTGATAGACCGCTCACCCCTGCGCTGCTGAAGGAGGCAGCCCAGATTAAACAGATGCCGCACGGTAGTGCTCGCGGCGCTGCGTGGGCTAACTTCCAGAAGTCCTATCCAGCGGGAACCGAACGAGCGGCCTTGGAACGCAATGATGACGGCTCAGTCGCTCTTGCGCTCAAAGACAAGCAAGGACGAAATCGCCTCATTCTCCATGTCGGGCCAGACGGCAACCCGCTCATTGAGTTCCTTGACGAGCATGGCCGAGTGCTGCGTAAGCTCTCGGTTCAACCTTGAGCTTTGGGTTAACCGGCTCCGGATGCTTGGAACATCATAGGCTACCCGAAGGATTCCTAAAGAGACCCTATTCGGTCAGCTCGGTAGCCTTCATGCTCGAACTCTCCGTCTCGCGTCTCTAACATCTCATTCAGGCCAGAACGACGATTTTAGTGTCCACTTCTGAAATCGTGCACACCTGCGTCTATTCATCCCACCTGGTCAGGCCAGACGTACATGGACGCCCCGTTTTGCCAAGAGCTCATTTGATGATCCGAAGAGGGCAAGTTTGCAGTCGTACATTCGGCCTGTGTATGCAGCGGTTGGCTGCTGGCCCTGATGGAATCTGCGTGGTTGGCTCCTCGATCGCTTACCCTGTAAGGGGCATCTCAACGCCTGCTTTGCGCGACCCGCAAGAGGCACAGGAGTGCTTGTGACGGCTAACGAAGTATATCTTTAGTAGCGTCGTGCGTTATTTAATGGGAACGGACCCTGCGCTCGATAAGGAGAGTGGTTGAGCGACAGGTAGAACTACGGAGAAGGTCGTACCTTGGCGCGGCCCACTCGTGCGGGAGCGTACCTGAATCTTTCCGCCATGCTTCTCAATGATTTGTTTACTGACCCACAGCCCAAGCCCGTTTCCTACCAGACCCCTTGTTGTGAAGAAGGGTTGAAAGAGGTTCGACAGTGCGGAGCGGCCGATTCCGTGTCCATTATCGGAGACCATGATCCGAACCAGGCGTTGGCCATCTTTTTGCGAGAAGTGAGTGGAGGCCCTTAGGGTGACGCAGCCAAATGCTATCTCGGTGTAGGTGTTGGCGCCGGATATCAGACGGAGACATGGGGCGGTGTCGTCGCATCGCAAGTGCGGTCGTCCGTTCTTTATGGCAGACTGTCCCGTCGACAGCAAGCAAATATTTTGCATCCAAATGCTATGTCCGGCGATAGACACCAGCTGGGAGGAAGTCATTGATTCGTATAAAGTTGTACCGCGTCGCGAATGGCCTCAAAAGCACAACTTCTTAGTGGCACACGTGTTTGATTTGGATAGCTGAAGTGCTTACAGGAGAACAAGAAAATGGTTACGAACTCGGGTTGGAGAGGTTCGGTCACGGCGCTTGTTATGGCGGTGAGCATTGCGCAGGCAGGCCCAAGCGCGATGGCCGAGAATACACCGAACGACAGCAGTATCCGTGCTGAATTGACGAAGTCGCTGAGCAACGCAAAATTCAAGGACATTCAGACATCGGTGCAAAACGGCACCGTGTCTCTCACGGGAACAGTGAATGTCTATGGCGATAAGGCGGAAGCAGAAAAGAAAGCGCACAAACTGAAGGCTGTTGAATCTGTACGAGACGACATCAAGGTCACTGGTCCGGAAGTGCCAGATCAGGTGCTGCAACTCAAACTCCTGAGTAAGATTCAGTCTGACAGGATCGGCTACGGGACGACCACTTTTAACGCAATCTCTGTCAACGTCAAGAATGGCGTTGTGGCGCTTGGTGGAACGGCATACGGTCCCATAGATAAGGAGTCTGCGTTCATTGATGCGAGCTATACGGCGGGCGTGAAAAACGTGATTGACAACATTCAGGTTGCTCCCGTTTCCATGATGGACGACAGGATTCGGATAGCTACGGCGCGCGCAGTTTACGGGTTTCCGACGCTCAACAAATATGCGATCGATCCCATTAAGCCGATCCGCATCGTAGTGCAGAACGGAAACGTAACCCTTGAGGGCGTGGTGGTTAGCCAGGCCGACAGGGAAGTCGCTGGACTACGCGCCAACGGCGTTCCGGGAGTGTTCAAAGTCACCAATGACCTGCAGGTTGCTAGCCAGCAATCTGAACACAACTAATCAAGAGGTACTGATTGACTGGCCTCCATTTCGCAACGGGATGGAGGCCTTCCTATTTCGGTGAATGAGACGGGATGGCCTCGCACGTGGGCTGCTTCGGTTCGAGAAACCGGTAGTGAACCTCCCAAAAGGTCCAGCATTTGTCCGGATCTGAGGCTAGGACCGGGGATAATCAAGCGTGAGCCTAACGCTCAGAATAAGAAAAGATTGAAAAACAAGGAAGACGCAGCGGGATCTGTAGACCTCTGCCCGACAAAATTCCGCGCTAACCCGTGATTGAGTGGAGCGGCTGAGCGCGGTCTAAACAAGCGAAGCGCGGAAATTGGAGAAATATCTCTAATCCAGCTTGCGCAACGTTTCGGTGCGGCCCCGCGTGATGCCGATCCGCACTTCGCGGCCACTAGTAGGGTGCGCTGGAACCATACGCGGAATTCCGGAAGCAGTTCCTGACGCATCTGGCGAATGTTGAACGCGGCGATCCCGAGGCGACGACAGAAGCCATCCTGAAGCTTGTGGACGCGGAAGATCCGCCGCTGCGACTTGGCCTGGGCACTTCTATTCTGCCCAGGGCCCGCGCCGCATATGCGGAGCGGCTGGAGACGTGGGAAGCGTGGGAGGACGTGTCGAATGCGGCGATGGGCGAGCCGAAGAAATCCATGGCGGCGTGGATTGAGCAACTGGCCCATGGAACTCCGGATCAGAAATAAGGATAGGATCTATACCTTCCATTAGCGCAGCAGATGAAAGGATGAAGGCAGGAGAAGTTCCCGTCAAATGACAATCGCGAAGAAGATTGCGTGGTAACTGGCGGGAACATCCACAATTAAGAACAAGAAACGCCGCTCCCATGTCACACCGGGCGTCAACGAGCGCACCATCGCCGAGTATTGATTTTGACTCATATTCGCTCTGTGAACGTCACGAGCAAGCGCAATCTTCTTACTGGCTTTGTCGGATTCGATTAGAGCTGTTCTCCCGGTCGCGGTCGATTTTGATTCCCGACGACTCGTGGTCAACTCAAGTGCAAGAATGATTCACTCGCAGCGCAGCGCGACCATGGGGTCGATGGCGAGAGCTCTGCGCGCGGGAACCATGCAGGCGAGTGCAGCCACCAGAATGAGCAGCCCGGACGCGGCCAAAACCATGATCGGGTCATGCGTTCCACTCTCGATCCAGCGGGCAATGAAACGATTCAGACCGAAGCTGAGTGCAAGACCGGCGACTATTCCCAGGCCCACGCTGGTTCCGGCCGAGAATGCGACCAGGCGCAGCACGTCGCGGCGCCGCGCTCCGAGGGCGACGCGAACGCCAAGCTCACTGGTGCGCTGCAAGACCGTGTAGGAGACTACGCTGTACAGGCCCAATGCCGCGAGAACCAGGGCCAGGACCGAGAACGCGCCGAAAAGCATCGAAACGAGCCGCCCTCGCGCGTACTCGGGCTCGCGCTGGATCCAGCCTTCGAGGTCGCGTGTGTCGCCGGCGGTCTGCTGGTCGGGATCGATGGAGGCGATCTCTCGCTTGATGCTGTGCAGTATGGCGAGCGGTTCGCCTTGAGTGCGAACCAGGACCTGCGTGAAGGGCACCGTCATGAGCGTGTAGGGCGCGTAGACCGCAGGAGCCACGGGTTTGTCCAGCCCGTCATCCAGCGAGTCGCCTACGACGCCGATGATCTGCAGCCACCCCGTAGCCCCATTTGCCGTTAGCGCCATAGGAGGCAGAGCGGCGAATTGAGGCACGCGCACTGCATGACCCAAGGCATCCCCGCCGGACAGGTAGTCGCGCACGAACGCCTGATTCACGAGGACGAGTGTGGCGCCCCGCGCGATTTCGCTGTGGTCCCACACGCGGCCGCTGAGGAATGGGATTCGCAAGGTTGCGAAGTACTCGGAGCCGACGAATTCTACGTGCGCCTCTTGTGCCTGGGAAGCCGATTTGCTCAGAATCTCGACAGGCCGGCGCCAGCCGCTGTTGGGCGGAGTGGCATTGGTGGAAACACCGGCGGAAAGGACGCCAGGCATTGCCGCGATTTTGTCGCGGAGTTCGGTGAGGAAGCGCGCACGATCCGCCCAGGTCGTGTGCGCTTCTTCGCTGATGGGAATTACGACCGACATCACGTGCTGCGGTTCATAGCCGAGCTGCACCGTGTTCATGCGAATGAATGCCTGAATGGCAGCACCAGCCGCCGTCATCAGTAACAGAGTGAGCGCGATTTGTCCCGCGATCAGGGCGGTGTGCAGGCGTCTGCCTTTCACGCTGCCCGTCAGCCGCCGAGTCCCGGCCTGCATGACCTGGCTAATCTCCGGCCGCGCCGACTGCAGGGCCGGAAACAGGCCGAAGACGATTCCGCTCAGCAATGCCAGGCTTACGCTGAAAAACAGGACAGCGAAATTGATGTGGAAGTCGGCTTCATAGGGGTAGGAGTATTCCGGCAGGCGCGGGACGATGAACCCAATGGTCCGGTAGGCAACAAAGATGCCCAGCCCCGCTCCGGTCAGCGATAAGAGCAGCGATTCAGTGAGGAGTTGGCGCACGATGCGGAACCCGCTGGCTCCTACCGCCGAGCGGATAGCAAACTCGTGCTGTCGCGCCGTGCCCCGTGCGAGGAGCAGAATCGAGACGTTGCCGCAACCGATGACGAGCAGGAGCGCGACGGCCCCAAAAAGCAGGAACATCGTCTTCTTCAGATCGCGGGTGTACGTCTCCGCAAGACCGCGCACGCTGATCTTGAATTGCTTGGGGAAGACATTCGGCGTTTGGCGGTCGAACTCCTGGTAGAGCGGACGGAATTCGCCCTCTGCGGCGGCCATGCTGATGCCGGGCTTCAACTTGATCTTCGTGCTATACCGATGCATTTGATCGGATGCCATTTTCATCGGAACGTAGACCTCTCCACCTCCCCATGTGAACCGCACCGGCATCACGCCGAGGATCGCGTAGGTCTTATGGTTGAGCTGGATCGTTTTTCCCACGACCGCGGGATCGCCACGGTAGTGCCGTTGCCAGAAGTTGAAGCTCAATACTGCTTCGGGCTGCGGATCCTGGCCGTCCGGCGCGTCGGAGGGGACAAAGTAGCGGCCCAGCAGGGGAGGCAGGCCGAGAAACTGGATATGGGATCCCGTCATCTCGATCACCCTCACGTCGTCGGGTACGTCACCGCCCGTGATCGTCTCGTTCGAAAACGAGGAGGCAACCACGTCCTCGACAGCATGCGCCTGGCGTAACTGCCGAATCTGCGGCCCGGTCAGGTCCCAGGTTCCATCGTGGCCGGCGTTGTCCGTCATCCAGACATCGCAGATCCGGTCAATTCCCGCGTAAGGCCAGGGGTGAAGCACCGCGTCATAAAGGATGCTATAGACCGCGACGGTGGCGCCGATTCCGAGCGTGAGCGACAGGACCGCGGTGAGGGAGAATCCCGGGTTGCGAAAGATCTGCCGAAGGGCAAAGCGGAGATCCTGCAGCAATACCTGCATTAGCGCCTCCTTTGGGAAGGGCAAAGCCGGGCCGGTTGCTAGGGCCTGAGCACTTTGAATGCCACGTCGACAGGCTCAGAAGCGCTCGACGGAGACCCCGGCTTATTCGACGGACGATAAAGAAAAGTGTTTAAGTCAGACCACGCAGGTTCAATCGTTATGTACTTCATTCAGTGTCTGGACGCATTGTTCAACTGCTTTCGAGAGGTGGGCCCTGGTGGTTTTGATTCACGGTTGACTCCCTCGCATGGGGACAATGTCCGATCCTGTACAGGGCTGTTCACGACCGGACAGCAGTGTGGTGGTTTCTGCGCAGCCGCTGGCATACGCTTTGCAAACCAAAGCGCGGGAAGAGAGAGCGCACGTTTTGGACCACCCGGAAAAGCCCGTAGAGCTAAGACTACTTCATTCGTGCGAATCGCCACAGCGCTTTTCCGGCTGGGTAGATCCCTGGAAATGCGCTAAGGCTTGCTATCAACAATCGATTCTCCAGTCGCCCGAAACGACAATTCCGATGCCGTAATGGCGAAACACGAGACATGCAACAGAACAGAAATTTTGAAACCTAGCGCGGGCGGGCGATAGCGACAATCAACGCGAAATACCCGAGCACCAACACGCCACCGGCAATGAACTTCCACCATTTGTTGGTGTCCGTCGTCTGGTGGAAGAGCGCCGTGAGGCAAGCAATAATGAGAATGAAATGGCCGATTCCGCCGATGGGCACCATCATAGTTTCAAGGTGCTGGACCTGGCCCGCATGTAGAAAAGACCAAAACATGACCGCACCCGCCTGCATGAGGTGAGGCCCGAAGAACTCCAGACAGTTCCAGGCGACCGCGACTGTGAAGCCTGCACCAAGTCCAAAGACATTGTTGCGTCGCGCGAGGATCACGACGGCAACGTAAATGAGTGCCTGGAGAAAATGAAGAAGCCGAAGCTCAGGTACGGCCACCGCCGATACTGCCAAGGCGACAAGGAAGAGCCCGGCTCCAATCGGAATCCATACGCGCGTCGAAGAAGATCCATTCTGAGGATGAGACTTCATAGCGCTCTACTCCGACAGGGCAGTTAGAAAGTAAACGTTCTTGTTGGACTTCACAAACTGGGCCGCAATCAGACGGACATCATCACCCTGCTTCCGTAATGCGCGACCGAGAAAATGCGCTCCAGAACAAGCCTCCAGACCTATCAGAGATGTCTGCATGTTCGCGGTATACGCGAGGAGCTGTCGCCGACCAAACTTCTTCCTCAAAAGCACCTTGCCGGCTGCGCCAAGCGCCACGAGATGAAACGTAGTCTTACCCAGGTCAATGCCTACCGAATGTATCTGCATGTCGATGATCCTCCTCGTTAGAAGCTGCCACCACGATCAACCGGCTTCCGCAGGTGAATCAAGCAGCGGACCATCTCATTAGCCGACTTGTTGGGACTGATCGTCTCTCAATGAGTTTCATCGGCGATTTAGCAACAAGGGAAATTGTGGCGAGCTCCCGTTAGGGAGTAGCAGGGTTTGCGTCTGCTTCAACGTCAATCTCGATATCGACATCGGGTTCCGTTGAATCAGCGACTTCTGCCGCATTGTCTCGTGCCCCCATGCCGAATGCTGCACGCTTTAACGCTGCGGTACCATGGAACGCGACCCTCGCCGGCTGGTTCGGTTTTGTGTCGGCGAAGACGCCGCTATATTTGAAGGTGAGCGGCACGACTTTGGTAACGCCATGCATGGTCAGCGAGCCGTCCATCGTCCAGAGATCTGCCGAGACACGGTGAATGCCTCGCCCTCGATAGGTCATCGTCGTAAACTTCTTCACATCAAAATACGCGTCACTGCGGAGATCGTCATCACGTTGGCTGACCTGTGTGCTGATCGTAGCGACATCGATCGTGACGTCTACGCTACAAGCGGCTGGATCCGGCGAGACGGTGATGGTCCCTGAAACTTGGTCGAAACGGCCGCGCACACGTCCCACCAAATGGTGCCAGGCGCTGAAATAGGCAAAACTGTGACGCGGATCTATCTTGTATGTCCCTGGAGCTGGAAGCGCCGGAGCTTTGACGTTCTTTTGGACAGGTGTAGCAGGAGGCTGCGCAACTGAGGAGGTCCAAGACCCCGCGCAAGTTGCCAAAAATAGAGTACCGACTCCGAAGAAATCCGGCAGTTTCTTGACGATTGTTCTTCCTGCATTCCTGTTGATCATCTCGTTTGCCTCCGATTGATTTGCAGTTGGCCATCGTTACTTACCTTTGACACTTGAAGCCATCGAGCTGTTCCCACAATGAGCTCGGCGGACTCTTTGGATCGCGAAGAAAATAGCACGGAAGTCCGCACGTGTATCTCCAAACCGCACGCTATATTTATCTTCTACTTAGCGACGGCGTCGATAGAACGCGTGTCCAGCGATCGAAGGGGACGCCCACAACTGGACATACAACAACTAGTCACCTGGCCCCGACAGGTTTCAAGGAACTCGTTCACGCCGAAAATTTACTCAACCACTCCGGACTCAGTTTCTCCAATGCAGCCGCTCGGAGGAGTTCTTCGAATAGTTTGACAGCGCAGGCCAGAATTCACTTGTCAAATGACCCGGCGAAGCGGACGAATATCGGCACCACTCTGGATGGTCACCTGCGAAACGTTCATTTTCAAGAAGAGTTTGAAAACGGACGCATTTCCTTCGACTACAAGGTGCGAGAGGTGTTGTAACGATGAGCAACGGGCTTGCATTGATGAGGTTAATCGCGCTCGAAGTTTAGTTTTGGTTGTTCTAGATTCCTGTTCGGCCTTGATTTCATGGGGAAGGGCTGTGTACGGACCCATACCTACGGTGGTGTAGGGGTTGGCAGGGCGACTGCCGCCCTATGCCGATCGAGTCAGCAAGTATCCACTTTCGAAACTGCCTCAACGGCCCAAGATCCAGATTCAGCGCCATCATTGTCGTAGGCGGCGTTTCGCGCCGAATACGAACCGTGTCTCTGTCGGAAACCAGAAACTGAGTTTTCTTGAGATCGCCTCGAAGGACCACATATTCCCAAAGGTTCCGATGAGTGCCAAATTGCACCTTGTTGTGGCGTTTTACGCATCAACATTGACGAAGAAAGCCTTGGACATATAGGGAAAACGCAGCCATCATCGCGTCATTGGAGGCATGATGGCGCTATACCTTTCATCACGTTCTACTCAAATTGGTATTCAGAAACGATTCCCGGTTATTGAATTCGAACCTCTCTTGGACGCGATCGAGGCGGCGGCCCTCCTGCGCATGCATCCCAAGACGCTCAAGAAGAAAGCCTGCCTTGGCGAGATCCCCGGGCGGCATGTCGGCAAGTACTGGCGCTTTCGCGTCTCCGATCTGAACGATTGGTTGTGGCGTCAGGAGCGGGGCGGCTATGGCGCGCGAGCACTGTAAGTGCCAATGGTGCGCACACTGCCGCCGTTCGCTCCAAGAAGGCCGGTCAGCGAATTGTCTAAGCTGACAGTTTTGGCGCGCCTCCTGTGCCGGACTCGGATGGGTGACTTTGGTCCGGAGGGCGTCTGCCGTTTCGTATCCCGCTCTCTGCTCGGTCACGGCTTCGGGGCAGAACCGGCGCTCGGCGGCGGCTCGCTCTTCTGCTTCGACTGACCACCCCACCAGGTCAAAAGCGGACCTGGCGGGGACCCCGGTGCACGTCGCCCTGTGGGTTACGGTTTCCGCTCGAAATCTTGTTCGCGAAGTGCAGCGAAAAGATTTCTCCGGATCCTCCGTAAATGCAGAGCTTCGGCCTTGGGAGCCGGGCCCCTCGCTGGCTTCGCTTAAGTGTGACCCGAGCAAGATGCGGGAATTTCAACAAAAGTCGGAGTAGGAATCGTGATTGCTCGCAACCCCCTCCACGGATCCGGACGAGCGGATTTCCCGCATCCGGCTCTTACCTCAGGTGATGACGCCCATGCGGCGCAATGGAAAAGGATGATAGACATGCGCAGGAGGCAGCCAGCGGTCGATCAATCGCCGCATCCGTGTCCAGCGAAGGCGGGCCCTTTGGCTACGGTGCGACAGCGACCGGTACCAGAGCCAGCCGAGCCGTTGACGGAACAGATTCAGCGCTGCGCTGTTCATGGGCACTCCGTAGTAGCGGAAATGCCCACCTACAACCGAGCGCAACCATTGGCCTACTTCCGGGATGGGAACGTGCATACGCTGTTGCAACTCAGTTTTCACCTCGTTCAACTTCGCCTGCAATCGCTTGCGAACTGTCTGCCGCAACACCGTGAAGTAGCCGTTGCTCCACTTCTTCGCGCAGATATGCGTGAAGCCGAGGAAGTCAAAAGTCTCCGGCTTTCTTTCTCCACGCTGCTTCCGGTTCTTGACCGCATACGGTCCGAACTCCAGAAGGCGCGTCTTTTCGGTGTGCAGTTCGAGATGGAACTTCCGAAACCTCTCGGTGAGTTCCGCCCAGAACCGTTCAGCATCCGCCTTCTTTTGGAATCCGACCACGATGTCGTCGGCGTACCGCACGACGATTACATCGCCGTGCGCCTGCTTTCGACGCCATGCCTGGACCCACAGGTCAAAGGCGTAATGGAGATAGATGTTCGCCAGCAGCGGCGATGCACTGCCGCCCTGTGGCGTTCCTTCCTCCATACTTATTCGCGTCCCATCTTCGAGCACGCCCGCGTTCAACCATTTCTGGATGAGCCGCACCACGCGCCGGTCCGCTATGCGATGTTCGATGAACTTCACCAGCCATTCGTGCGAGATCGCATCGAAAAAGCCGCGGATGTCCAAATCGAGCACCCAGCTCACATGCTTCGTCAGCAGTCCCGTGTAAAGCGCATCCAGCGCGTTATGCTGGCTTCGCCCCGGACGGAACCCATACGAGAATCCGAGGAAGTCTGTTTCATAGATGGCATTCAACACCTCAACCGCCGCGCGCTGGACGATCTTATCCTCCAGCACCGTAACACCAAGCGGTCGCAACCGCCCGTCAGTCTTGGGGATGTACACCCTACGCACCGGCTTGGCCCGGTATGCTCCCTGCTTCAACCTATGGGAAAGGTCCTGGAGATTTTCCTCAAGAGCCTCGCCGTAGTGCCGCCACGTTTCTCCGTCTACACCAGCAGCAGCCTCTCTCTTGAGTCTGAGATAGGCAGCGTGCAGGGCTTCCGGCTTGTATACGTGGTGCAGGAGCGCAGTGAACCGCATCTTCTTATCCTTGCTTGCTGCCTGACGTATCCGCTCCAGCGCACTGGGCGCGTCGATCCGGCTCGGTGTCCGGGATGCGTTTTGCTGTTGCGGATTCCCTTTGGTCAGTCCCCTTCCCTCCATCTCCTCCGCCGCCGGTTGCCCAGCTTTGTTCGGAGACTTCCCAGGTACTTCGGGCCTGTCCGACTTCCCGCGTTCGTTCATCATCGGCGTACATCCTTAGACTTCCCGATGCGTCCCAAAGTATCTTCCACTCTGGGCGGACGTGGGATATCCCGGTTCCCGTGCGAGGTGCTTCCGTACGTGCACGGGGTCTGTGACCGCGCGGGATTCGGATGCGCCTCGCAATATCGGCGCATCCGATGTTGCCTTCCGCCATCTCCGACGGCGTCAGCATCCCGGAGGGTTTCTCTTTCGCGGCTGAATACCCGGCCCGCACCTTCCCCTATCAACGCTTCGACGCCGCCCTCGCGAGCGGCTCCGCATGACTCGGGGCCAGCGTGGATCGCTAATCCTCCACTGTATGACTCTTTCATTCACTACACCTCGCCGGTTTTACCGGCGCACCGGAGACAAGATCATGTACCAGAACAAAGTCAGCCTCATAGGATTCCTAGGCGGCGACGCGGAAGTTCGCAACGCCAATAACCGCAGCTTCACAACTCTCTCACTTGCAACCAAATCCTCCTACAAGGACAAAAAGAGCGGCCAGTATGTCGCGCAGACCGAATGGCATCGCTGCGTGGTCTTTGGCAAGCTCGCCGAGTTTGCCGCAATGCTGACCAAAGGCGCCCATGTCCAGATCGAAGGCGAGCTCCGCAGCCGCGAAATAGCGGCCAAGAATTCCGACTTCAAGCGGCGCATCTGGGAAATCCGCGTCGATTCCATCCTGAAGCTCGACCGGGCTGAGAAGGCTGGCCCGGAGGACCAAGATGACGGGGAGGAACCGGCCGCTTAGGCCGGTCCTCCTCCAGCTCGGAGGCTTCGCCATGAGTTTTGATTTGATCCTTCCGTTTCTTCGACCCATTGAGCCACTGTTGCTCGACGAGAGCGTTAGCGAGATCATGGGCAATCCTGACGCAACCTGGTGGTACGAGCGCGACGGGATAATCTTCCGGGAAGCGACGATTCAGTTCGACTCCTGCCGGCTCCGTACGGGCCTCGAAGTGATCGCCAATCACCTCGGCAAACGCCTGGATGAAGACAATCCCGTGCTTCACGCGCAGCTGCCCGATGGGAGCCGCCTTGCGGCGGTTATTCCACCGGTTGTTCGTCCCTGTCCAGCGCTGACCATCCGCAAGTTCACGAGCCGGCGATTCACGGTCGATGACTTGATCGCGCGCGGCACGATAACAGAAGCGCTAGCCGGTTTCCTTGAGGAGCAGATCCGCTGCGGAAAGACCGTCCTGATCAGCGGTGGAACTGGGAGTGGCAAAACGACCCTGCTTAATATCCTGGCGCAGGCAATTCCGGACCAAGAGCGCATAGTCGTAATCGAAGATACGTCCGAGCTTCGTATCCAGAAGCCGAATGTTCTCGCTGTCGAATGTCAGACCGATACCTTCAAGACCAGGATCACGTTTGACGATCTTCTGAAGTCGGCACTTCGCTGGCGTCCGGATCGGATCATTCTCGGCGAAGTCCGCGGAATCGAGGCGCGAACGCTGCTCGATTCCTTCAATACCGGCCACGCAGGATCGCTGGCTACGATCCATGCCAACTCGGCCGAAAAGGCCCTCCATCGCTTCGCCAATCTGGTGATGCGAAGCCATACCCAAACCACTTTCGTAGATACCGAGGCTGAGATCGGAGATTCGGTCGATTTCGTTGTCCATATCGAGCGTCAACCGGGAGGTCGTGTCATCCGTGAGGTCCTCCGCATGATCGGCTACGACCGGGACACAAAACGGTTCCTGATTGAACCCGTATTCGAGGTGCACCATGCGGCAGCTTAGCAACGCAATTCAGGTCGATTTAGCTTACGAGTTTCTCATCCGGAGCTTCGCTCCAGGTGAGACTCTTGCCATTCTTCTGCGCAGTGAATCTCAGGCAAAAACCCAGCAGCGAATCGTGAGATTTGAGTGTGCCGTTGCCCCGCGATATCTGCGCTGGATGGCGTACGAAAATGCCCGTGACGCGAACGTCTATGTGGCCGCGAATCCCCTGCGTTTCGGCAGCCGGAAGCGCACCAAAGAGTCGATCGATGAAGTCCGCCACCTATATATAGACGTCGACTCAGATGGCGATCCCCGATTGGCTGCAATTCGGAGCTCCGATGCGGTTCCTAATCCGTCTGCGATCCTCTCCACTTCACCCGGCAAATATCAGGTCCTGTGGCAGGTCGATAACTTCAGGTTTGCTGAGCAGGAGCGCCTGCTTAAACTGCTCGCAATCATGTTCGGTGGAGATCCGGCTTGCACGGACTGCAACCGGGTTCTCCGGCTCCCCGGATTCCTCAATCACAAATACGATCCGCCCCATCTCGTCACTGCGGAATACCCGAGCAATTCCGTATCGAAGGCCGAGGACTTTCGGCTTGACGATGCACTGATGGAGTCCCTTCCGATTTGCCCTCGTAGACCAGCGCACATCGCCCCGGGAGAGAAGACGAATTCCGAGAATGACTGGGCCTGGGTGTTCCGTGAGCTCGGCGCCGGAAAAGACCCGGTGAAGCTCACTCGGACATTGGCGGAACGACGTCCTGACAAGCCCAATCCTCTCTATTATGCCCAGCGCACCATCGACGTCGCTTCGGCCCGTCTGTGGTTGCACGAAGGCATTCGGTTCTGCGATGTCGTAACCATGCTCGAAGTGCGGAGGCGCTTCGAGATTCCAAGCACCTTGAATCTGGCTCGGGCACATGAGATTGCCCGCACTGCGCAACACATGATTTCCCGGCAGAAGATCGCCTGAATTCATAACCCAAGGAGCACCACCATGCCATTGCTTGAAGTCATCCAAAGCCGACAGATCAACGCAGCTGTCCGCTTCGACGAAACCACCGCCACCCTGGTCGCCCAGTATGCGGCCTTTATTCACGCCACCGCCGACGATGTCGTGAACAAGGCCCTCAACTACGTCTTCGCGAAGGACCGCGACTTCCAGGACTACCTCAAGAGCTCCGATGCGCGGCACGTCCTACCCACGCTTCGCGTGCGCAGGAGCGGCCCTCCAGCCGACACGAAACCCGAGCCCACACCAAAGGCCATTGCAGGGGTGGAGTCGATAGAGTCAGCCAGGCTGGTGAAGCCATGATCCTCCCCGAGAATCAGTGGCAAGAAGGCAACGGTGCTGCGCACCGGCTGTATCTCGACACTCCACCCCTCTTAGGGTGGCGTTCGCTACCGATTGGTAGCGATGGCTACCGCGAATGAAATCAGTGGATTGAAGAACCCGCGATAGCGAATGGTATCAGTCGGTATCGCGATCCGCAGACCATGGATGAAGGACAAAACGCTAAGCGTCGAGAGCTCGGAACCGACTAGTCGTCCTGCTGTACGCAGCCGGCAAATTGGTGTCCGTCTCACCGAGGCGGAATATGCCGCCCTAGAAAAAATGGCATGGAAGTCTGGCAGGACGATCGGCGATTGGTCTCGGGAGCAATTGCTGAGGGCGATTGAGATGGCTGAGGGCCAAGCGTCATCCGCTCTCTTGCTCACAGAAATCATCGGTCTGCAGATGTTTCTCACGAATGTCCTGGCGCCACTCGTACAGGGAGACAGACTGAGCTCTCAGCAATACCAGGACTTGATGCGGCACGTAAAAACCAACAAGCACAAAGCTGCTCAGCAAGTGCTTGAAGAGAAAACGGAGTAGGAATCATGCCGGAAACAAAGTGGGGTAGAAAAGAAACCATCATCTGGCCGCCGAGGAAACCGATCTACAGTCTCGGCGCGCTGTGTCTCTCAGTCATTGCTACCGGCCTCTTCGTCTATCTGCGGTTCACTTTCGGTTTGACTGAGCTTGAAAAATATTACCTCCCGCTGTACCTGAAGACGGAGATCGCCGGCTCCTTCCGCGCCACCGGTCAGTATCA
>CAWAFB010000016.1:0-47721 GCA_963781245.1 uncultured Acidobacteriaceae bacterium | reverse complement strand
ACCACCTGCCGCAGGCCGCGAGAGGCGCTCCATCCTAACTTCGATTTAGGAGGCGCCATGAACTTTCCAGGCTTCGTCAATAAGTTAGTACGAATTATCAACGACACATTCTTCAACCATCTCATAACGCGCCAGGCCATACTTGGTTGTCCCGGATGTCTTCTCCTTGCAGTAGTGTCGTTCTACGGTCAAGCGCAAACGGTAACTGTGGACTTCGGCGGGCGAAGCGGGTCGACTGCCGTTGTGCCGAGTGGATTTTTTTCCGTGGGCGGCATTGGGGATCCTTTAGCTGACCCAGTCGCGATCGCCACTTTGACATCAGCAGGACTCAACAGAACGCGCTTCTGGATTGGCCTTCAGCAGGTCTACGCAACCTCCACCCCAGACTTCAGCGTCCTGGATTCGGAAATGCAGATCATGAGCGCTTCAGGTGTCCATCCAATCGGCGTGATCTACGATACGCCGCCTTCCCTTGGATCGAGTCCGTGCGCGCCGCCGTCCAATGTCAGTCGATGGGGCCAGATGGCAGCGTCGGTCGTGGCCCACGTGGATCGAAACTTTCCTGGGGTGTTGCAGGAATACGAGATCTGGAATGAGCCGGAATTGCCTACGTCGCTATGTATCAGTGACGATACTGCACGTCTAAATACCTACGTCGCGATGTTCGCGGCTGCTGCCTCGGCGATGCACACCCAGGCTCAGGCCGATGGTGTAACGATTCACACTGGAGGCCCTGCAATTTGCCATGTTGGGAAGGGAGGGGTGTGGCTTCCTGCATTGCTCAATAACGAATTGACTGCTCCCTACGTTGATTTTGTCAGTTTCCACCTCTATGTAACCGGTCAATACGAGATTGACAGCGGGATGACATGGCAGTACCTGTACACGCTGACCCAATCCACGCATCATGGATTGGCTACCGCCCACCAATACGTCGAGCCTTTTGTACGCGCTGGTCACCAGCCAAATGCCGCAGCGACGCCAATTTATATCAGCGAATTCAATGAAAACTGGGCGTTTTCAGTTGACTGCTGCCGCAACGATCCAGCCTACGGCCCCTTGTGGAACAGCTTGGCTGTTATCGATTTCCTTAATCTGGTGTACAGCGGTTCTACGGCAGTGCCGAGTCGGATCGTCTACTTTACCGTCGCAGGCAGAGACTTCTGCCTTTTGGGCGCCTGGGATGCCGATATGGACTGCGATCGATCAGAAACGCAACCGTACCCTCAGTTCTATGCATTCCAGCTGTTTGCGGCACCCAATTACCTTAACCTACAGGCGGGCGGACATATGGCGGTGTCTGTTTCCCCTGGGAGCACTCAAGCCGGACTGAGCGCGACTGCCTTCTATGCGGCCAGCGCGAATAGCGTGGTTGTGGTGAATCCCACCTCAACCGCTTATGCGGCAGTTACAGTTGCGGTTGAAAATCCGGGTCTGGCTTCCGTGGCGGGCAAGATGCATCTGTTGGATGCTTCGCATGGCCAGATCGCGACCGAACCGGTCAGCTTCAGCTCGGCCCTCGGGAGATATTGGACGTCGGTTGCCGTGCCCCCATACGCGACGGTTGCCATTTCCATGCAAGGCACTCCGGTCCAAGGCGCTCCGGCTGCGGAAGTGAGTGTGTCGCCGAGAGCTGGAAACCATCCACTAGAGGTATCCATTGATTCTGGCAGAGCAGCGGCGGCGGAAGCGCTATTGTCGCCAGGACAATCGACTTCGGGGACGGCAAATGGCTGAACTGGGAGGCATCCACTACTCATACCTATGCTGAGCCAGGAACCTATACGGTTGTTGTCGGCGTGAGAAACCAGTCCGGACAGCTTGCGAGCACGACCAGCGTTGTAACTGTTAAATAGTAATCGTCGATGTTACAAATGTTCTCTGGAGTGCGGCGCGACTACTTCCAGTGGTTGGCGTCGTCGTAGATGGTTTTGAGGTCGGAACGAGTGAGGATCTTTTCGGCGCCGGAATCGGATTTGATTGCATCAAGCAGGCGCACCGCCTGGGCATAATTGTAGGCAATCTGCGTGTGATCATTGCTGCCAGAAAGCCTGGCCGCCTGGCCGAGAAGGTAGTGGATGCGGGCGCTATCGAGGCGCATGCTGCTCTTTTCGGACGTGATCAAGATTTGTTCAAGCTCATGCTGGGCGTGAGCGTAATCTTTGGTGCCGATTTCTGCTTCTGCATTGGCGAGGGCGGCCCGGACTGTCAGGTAAGAGCTAACATTGCTGCTGGATTTAAGGAGCGCGCGGAGCATGGTGAGCGCGTCCTTGGCACGGCCCTGGGCAATTGCGGCGTTTGCGACGTTGAGCTTCGACTGCGCGATGATGTCGTTGTCCTTGATGCGCGCGGTGAGACGCAGGGCGGACTGGTAGGACTGATCGGCGGCCGTGGGGTCACCCTTGAAGAAGGCGATGTCGCCTCGGGTATTGAGGATGGAAGCGGTCAACGAATTGCTCTTCAGGTCGCGGGCGATGGCGTCGGCCTCATCGAGGGGCTTGGCGGCTTCGTCGACACGTCCGGCACGGGCGAGAGCCCCGGCGAGATCGGTGAGGAAGGTGGCCATGTCCGAACCCTTTTCTCCCTGATCCCGGAAGGCCCTGACGGCGTCCTGCATCTTGTTGACGGCGGCTCCGAGGCGGCCCTGATATTGGAAGACGAGCCCCATCTGGTGAGAGACGACGGCAATCTGGTGGGCGTCGGTGGCCGTGCGGGAGAGCTGCAGCGCGCGCATGAGCGAGGTCAGGGCCTGATCGTACTGGCCAGTGTGGGTGTAGACCTCTCCGAGCCCTTCGAGCGGAGCGGCGATGTCTCCGGGGACGCCAAGCGTTTCGCGAATCTGCAGCGCCTGCTGAAAGTTGGTGAGGGCGTTGTTGGTGTCGCCCCTGGCGAGATAAACGGCACCGAGGTTGGTGAGGCAGAGGGCCTCCCCTCCCTGATCACCGATACCACGCTGGATTTCCAATGCCTCCGTGTAGCGAGCGAGAGCCTGGTCAAAGTCGCCGCGTTCCTGATAGAGAGTGCCCATTTCGAGCAGCGTGTCGCCCTGTTCCTCCTTCATGCCGATTTCGCGCAGGATGGCGAGGGCCTTGCTGTAGCTGGCGAGAGCGTCGTCGGACTTTCCATTTATCGCCTGGACAAGGGCGATCTCATCGAGCGCGGCGGCGACTCCGCGCTTCTGGCCGAGCTTCTGGTTGATGTCGAGCGATTCCTGGTAATTGCGCATCGCCTCGTCGGGCTTGTTGAGCAGCCGGTAGGAAATTCCGGTAGAGAGCAGGATGAGCGCCTTGAGCTCCTGATTGTCGACCTGAGTCGCGAGGGTGAGGCCCTGGCTGAGGTGGTTGAGTGCGGCTTCGGGATTGCCGAGGGTGTTTTCAACGACGCCCATTTCCCAGAGCGCCTTGATGTTGCGAGGATCGGCGGCGAGGATTTTTGCGAAGATGGCCTGGGCCTTGTTGTAGTCGCCGGTTGCCACGTAGAGCGTGCCGAGGTTGTATTGAACGTCGACATCGCCGGGCCAGCTGGCGGCGAGGTTTTCATAAGCCTCGATCGCATCCTTGTTGTTCCTGAGAATGCGGGCGTAGTTGGCCTTGATGAGGTATTGCTCGGGGAGTGGGAGATTTTCGCTGGTGGCCAGTTCGACGGCACGGCGTGCCGACTGCTCGGCCTCACTGGTAAAGCCGAGCTCGGACTGCACTTCGGCGAGACGCGAGTGGGCGAGAGCGAACTGCGCGTCTTCGGTGGTTGCCGACTGGAAACTCTTGAGCGCGTCGAGATTCTTGCCTTCACGCATCAGCACGAGGCCCTGATTGTAAGAGCGGAGGGCATCGACGGATGTAGAGTTGGGCTTGAAGGACTGCGCCTTCAGCTCTTGCAGGACATCGGGCGAGAGGGCTAAATTCTGGCGCACGGTTTCGGCCAGGGTGTCGATCGCGCCAGGGAGATCTTTGGGCAGGGCCTGCGCCTTGAGCGGGGTCGTCTGGTCGCGCTTGAGATCGCGGATGGTGCCGGTGATGATGATCTGATCGCCGGAGCGGGAGTACTGACCGGAGACGATGACGTCGGCGTTGCAGCTTTCGGCGATGCGTCGGAGCGTGTCGGGATCAATGTCGGTTTGCGGGAGGACTCGCAGATCGGCGAGGACCTGGTGCACGCGGTCGGGGGGCACGGCGCGGAGATGTGCCGACTGGCCGATGTCGGTACTGAGCATGTCCGCGACACTGGCGCCGATCCAGTCGTCCTTCTCGTCGCCGGAGGAGTTGTGGAAGGGCACAATGGCGAGTGCCATGGGAGCAGGTGCAGCGGCCTGCCGTTTCGCGGCCGGCGTGGAGTGCGAGAGACGAACGCCGAGATAGGTGGCAGCGGCGATCAGCAGGAGGGCTGCGGCTCCGCCGCCTATCCACCAGCGTTGTCTGGGGGTCAATTGCCGGCGTGGCCTGGAGTAGGCAGGCGCCGCGGCTACCATGGAGCCGGAGGAGGTCTTGCCTCTCCACTTGTTGAGGTCGGCAAGAAGCTCGGATGCGGTCTGGTAGCGGAGGTTGACGTCGCGCTCCAGACAGCGGTTGACGATGCGGTCGAGCGGTCCGGAGATGCTGCTGTCGTGATGGGAGACGGGGACGGCGCGCTCCTGCGTCCGCTTGATGAGGCTGGCGAGGGCGCTGTCGGCGCGGAAGGGGGTTTGTCCGGTAAGGAGCTCGTAGAAGATGAGGCCCAGGGAGAAGATGTCGGAGCGCTGATCGAGCGGCTTGCCGAGCGCCTGCTCGGGCGACATGTATTCCATGGTGCCGACGAGCGCGCCGGTCTGGGTCATGCCGTCGCCCTCGAGGGTGCGGGCAAGGCCGAAGTCCATGACCAGGATGCGGCCGTTCGGGTCGCGCATGATGTTCTGCGGCTTCAGATCGCGGTGAATGACCCCGACGGCGTGCGCAGCTTCAAGAGCCTTGCAGGCCTGCTGGATGATGTCGACGGCCTCTTCGGCTGGCAGTTTTCTGCGCTCATGGATGAGGGTGCGAAGGTCGACGCCCTCGACGTACTCCATGGTGATGAACTTCATGCCGTCGGCTTCGCCGAGGTCGTAGATGCGGATGACGTTGCGGTGCGTGACCGTGGTCGAGAGGATCAGCTCCTGCTTGAAGCGCTCAATGATGGCAGAGTTGCCGGCATACTCGCGGCGGATGGTCTTGAGTGCGATGATGCGATTCAGCTCGATGTCGCGCGCCTTGTAGACGGCTCCCATGCCGCCTTCGCCGAGCAGAGAGAGGATTTCATAGCGCTGGCCGAGAACGTGGCCGGGCTCGAGCACGGGCTGGCCACCGAACATCGAATCGCTCATGGTGCGGCTGGCGGCGGAAAACGGGGCAGGAGACTGGCGTGCGGGCGGCGGAGGACCGATATAGGTAGGAGCGTCGCTGGGCGGCGTCACTTCCGGAGACGAGCTTTCCCCTTTGAACGGCGTGCGCAAACCGCCGTTCGCCCCCTTAGGGAGGTCGTCCTGCGGGGGAAGTCCTCTTCTATACTCGTCGATGATTTCCGCGCTCCCACCGCTAGATGGCACAAACCCTTGAAGCTAATGCTACATGGAGGGCGGCGAACGAAATCAGTATATAACGCCGGTCAGCTGAAAGATTGTGATTCCGACAACCGATTTGTTGCGGCGGTGGTGACGATTACCAGAGTTACGATTACCAGGCCCGACGGCTATTACCAGGCGCGATGACTATTCGGAGAGGATGGGCTCCGGCGCTTCCTCGGTCTTGGGGCAGAGGTCTTTGTGGCTCTCGAGAAAACGAACGCAGGCGTTCCAGCGCAGGATAGCGTCATCGTTGCCGGAGGGACGGAGGCGCTCGGCTTCTTCGAAGAGGTGAAGGGCTTTCACGAGCCAGTCGTAGATGTAGTTCGAGGAGCCGGGGCCGCCGGTCCGATAGTTGGCCTTGGCGCGGCGCTCCCAGGCTATTCCGGAATAGTAGGCGCGATCGTAGGGCGATTCGAGAGCGGGGATGGCCTCAATGGCGCGCGCGAAAGAGGCGGGGTCGTGAGGAATCTCGTCGGTAAGAGCAAGAATGAGGCTGACGCGGGCGTGGCGATTGGCTGGGTCGACGTCGAGGATGTCGCGGCAGATGCTTTCGGCTTCCGTCGGTTCATGGAGAAGGCGGTAACGCTCGGCCCTGGCGAGCGCGACCTGGATGCTCTCAGGGGAGATGGGCTTAAGGGTGAACATGCGATGACCTCCTGGTCGGTCAATCCCTAGATGATGTGAAAGAGGTGCTTGAGCGGATCGAAATAACGGTCGACTACGCGCTCTTTCAGCGGGATGATCGCGTTCTCGGTAATGGTAATCGATTCGGGGCAGACCTTTCGGCAACAGGTTGTGATGTTGCAGTAACCGATGCTGTGTTTTTTCCTGAGGTCGGTGACGCGGTCTTCGATGTCGAGCGGGTGCATTTCGAGCGCGGCGGCATAGACGAGCAGGCGTGGGCCGATGAATTCGTCCTGCATGTGGTGCTCGCGCAGGACATGGCAGACGTCCTGGCAGAGGAAACATTCGATGCACTTGCGGAACTCCTGCACGCGTTCGACGTCGGCCTGCTGCATGCGCCAGGTGCCGTCTTCTGAATCGGGCGTGCGCGGCTTGAAGGGCTTGATGGTCTTCTTGGCGCGATAGTTCCAGGAGACGTCGGTGACGAGATCACGGATGACCGGGAAGGTGTGCATGGGCTCAAGCGTAACTGGCTCGTCGAGATTGAGGTTGCTGAGACGGGTCATGCACATGAGCTTCGGCATACCGTTGATTTCGGCAGAGCAGGAGCCGCACTTTCCGGCTTTGCAGTTCCAGCGAACGGCGAGGTCGGGGGCTTGCTGCGCCTGGATGCGGTGCACGGCGTCAAGGACGACCATGCCTTCTTCGACGGGCGTGGTGTAGTCGGTGAAGCCGCCGTTGGTGGGGTCTCCGCGCCAGATGCGGAAGGTTGCGTTGGTAGCCATTACTTCATCTCCTCGATGATGGCTTTGAGTTCGTCCGGGACGGGCGGGATAGGGCGCTTTTCGATGAGCATTTCTGAGTCTGAGCTGCCGCGCTTTATGACGATGTTGTACTTGCCCCAGTCGGCATCTTTGTCGGGGAAGTCCTCGCGGAACTGGGCGCCGCGGCTCTCTTTGCGCAGGATTGCCGCGTGGGTGACAGCTTCAGAGACGATAAGCATGCTCGACAGGTCCATCGCAGTGTGCCATCCGCTGTTGTACTGGCGGTTGCCGCCGATGCCGACGCGCTCGGCGCGGGCATCGAGTTGCGTGATTTTGTCGAGAGCTTCTTCCATTTCGCTTTCGGTGCGGACGATGCCGACGAGGGCCTGCATGGTGTCCTGCAGGTCGTACTGGATCTGGTAGGGGTTTTCGCCGGAGAGTCCGCGATCGAAGGGCGCGAGAGCGGCGGTGGCGACGGCCTGGAGCTGGTCATCATTAATGCTTGCGGGTGAGCCGTTGGCGCGGGCGAATTCTGCGGCGTAGCGGCCGGCGCGGCGTCCGAAGACGACGAGGTCGGAGAGCGAGTTGCCGCCGAGGCGGTTTGCGCCGTGAAGTCCGGCGGCGGCTTCTCCCGCGGCGAAGAGGCCGGGGACGGTCGACATCTGCGAGTCGCCGTCGACGCGAATGCCGCCCATCATGTAGTGCGTGGTGGGGCCTACTTCCATCGGTTCTTTGGTGATGTCGAGATCGGCAAGATGCTTGAACTGGTGATACATGCTGGGCAGCTTGCGAACGATGTGCTCTTCAGCCTTGGAGATGCGGTCCTTGATCCAGGCGATATCGAGGTAGACGCCGCCGTGGGGAGTGCCGCGTCCGGCTTTGACTTCGCGATTGATGCAGCGGGCGACGTGGTCGCGGGTGAGGAGCTCGGGCGGGCGGCGAGCGTTCTTGTCTCCCTGGGTGTAACGCCAGCCTTCTTCTTCGTTGTCGGCGGTGTGGTCCTTGTAGTTGTCGGGAATGTCGTCGAACATGAAGCGGCGGCCTTCACTGTTGCGGAGGACTCCGCCTTCGCCGCGCACGCCTTCGGTGACAAGGATGCCGCGCACGCTGATGGGCCAGACCATGCCCGTAGGATGGAACTGCACGAACTCCATGTCCTGCAGCTCGGCTCCGGCGCGATAGGCGAGGGCAAGACCATCCCCGGTGTACTCCCAGCTATTGCTCGTGACTTTGAAGGCGCGGCCGATGCCTCCGGTGGCAATGACGACGGCTTTGGCCTGCCAGAGCTGGAAGAGACCTTTCTCGCGGTCGTATCCCGCGGCCCCGACGACGCGGCCGGAGTCCATGAGCAGGTCGAGGACGGTGCACTCCATGTGGACTTCCATGCCGCAGTGGATGCCGTGGTCCTGCAGGGTGCGGATCATTTCGAGGCCAGTACGGTCGCCGACGTGCGCGAGGCGCGGGTATTTGTGACCGCCAAAGTTACGTTGCAGGATGCGGCCGTCCTTGGTGCGGTCGAAGAGCGCGCCCCAGGCTTCGAGCTCGCGGACGCACTCGGGAGCTTCCTGCGCGTGCAGTTCGGCCATACGCCAGTTGTTGAGGTACTGGCCGCCGCGCATGGTGTCGGCGAAGTGGACGCGCCAGCTGTCACGGTCATCGACGTTGGCGAGGGCGGCAGCGATGCCTCCTTCAGCCATGACCGTGTGGGCTTTGCCAAGCAGGGATTTGCAGACGACTCCGACTTTTGCGCCGGCGGCGGCGGCTTCAATTGCGGCGCGCAGGCCTGCGCCGCCTGCGCCGATGACCAGAACATCGTAGGAGAATCGCTGAAACTCAGGCATCTACACGGTTCTCCCCAGGGTCATTTACAGAATTCTCCAGTCATGCCAGATGCCCATGGCGCACAGGCGGATGTAGATGTCGGAGAAGCCGACGGAGATGAGGCTGGCCCATGCCCAGCGCATGTGTCCCCGGTTGAGGCAGCTCACGCATTCGTAGAGTTTGTGGCGCACCGGGTGTTCGGAGATGGTGTCGAGCCCGCCTCCGGCGAGATGGCGAAAGGCGTGGCAGCCGAAGATGTATCCAGCGAGGAGGACGACGTTGACGACGAGAACGATGGTTCCGACGCCGATGCCGAATCCGTTGTCGAAGTGAAACGCGACGATAGCGTCGTAGACGAGGAAGGCCCAGACGATGTAGGAGAGGCGCAGGAAATTGCGGTGAAAATTCTGGAGGACGAGCGGGAAGCTTCGCTCGCCGAGGTACTTTTTGCGCGGCTCGCTCACGGCGCAGGAGGGCGGATCGGCCCAGAAGGATTTGTAGTACGCGCCGCGGTAGTAGTAGCAGGTGAGGCGAAAGAGGCCGGGGATCCAGAGGATAAAGAACGCAGGAGAGAACGGGAGGAAGCCCGGATACCAGTGTGGTTTAGGTCCGAAAATGGCGTGTGATGAGCTGCCGAAGAGCTCCGGCGAGTAGAACGGGGAGATGTAAGGGCCGAAGGTGTAGTAGTTGTTCTGGAAGGCAGCCCAGGTAGAGTAGACGATGAAGGCGGTGAATCCGAGAAAGACGACGGTGGGCGAAAGCCACCACGCATCGCGCCGAGACGTCTGGCCGAACCTGCCGCCTTTCCAGACGACATCGGGAGCTGCCATCTTCTCCTCCACAGCTTTGAGCCCAGCAAAAGAGGCATCTTCGCCGCTGGCACGGGATTATAGCAAGCGACGGCAACGGCGATCATGCGAAGTCAAGATTCGGTAGTGCTCAGCTTGAATTGCGGGGGGGGCTGGCGACCTAAAACTGAATTGGTGGTAGCGGAAAGTCCTCGCAGCGGTGGGCAGTGAACGCGGCTTGCCCTGCACGCACATCGTCACATTCGAGACGATACGTCCACATACAACGGCCGCACGTATATACGGTCAATCCTTCGAGCAGGTGAATCCTGCATTGAAACCGCTGGGGTTCGCCTGATCTCGCGGACAACGGTGAGCGGGGTTTGGAACTGGATCTGGCCATTGCAAGCAGAGGAAAACGTGTGTTCCCTTCTCTGCTCTCAATTAGATGAATGCTTCTGCGCTCCCCGCGAGCGCCAATTTGCGCCAAATCTCTCATCGTTTCAGATGCGAAAGATGTGTCGGCGCGGCTGCGTCAGTTACTCAATTCTCTTCTGGTAGCCGCGCTCGTCGGGCGTAGGGCGTGCCGGGCTCATCAGGCTTGTTTTGTCTGGGATATGCTCCGGTTGCAGTCCCATGCCAACGAACTGGGCAGCAAAGCGCTGGGATCTGGGCAGGGCAGTCGCGATGCGCAGCAAAAGTGCCGGCTTGATGGGGCCGGGATTGTTAAGGACGCGGTTGAGGACGCGGTGCGCGAAAACCTGTACCCGCTGCGTGTTTTGGACAGCGCGTTCGCGATAGCTCTGGACCTGCTCGAGATGCTCGGGCGTGAGCGTGCCGGTGCGGAGCGGTCCGGTGAGCATATTGGCGGTAGCGACGGCGTCCTGCACGGCGATATTGATGCCGATGCCGCCGACGGGCGACATGGCGTGGGCAGCGTCTCCGATACAGAGCAGGCCGGCACGAGACCAGCGCTCGAGACGATTGATCTGCACGGAGAGAAGCTTGACCTTGTCCCATGAGTCGATCTCGGCGGCGCGGCCGACGAGGAAGGGGACGATGCGCTCGAGATTGGCGTGGAATTTGTCGAGGCCGTCCTGCTTGATCTGATCGAAGCCGCCTTTGGCGATGATGTAGGCGGTCTGGAAGTAATCGATGCGGTTGATCAATACGATGAGGCGTCCGTAGTTGACATAGCCGACTCCGATTTCCGGGTCCGAGGGTAGTCGGGAGATGCGGAACCAGAGGACGTCGATAGGTACGCCTTCTTCCGCGAGCGGCAGATGAGCGGCTTCGCGTGAGATGGCTTGGCGGCCATCACAACCGACAGTAAGGTCGGCGCGGATTTCCTGCGGGCCGTCGGGTGTGGTGCAGCGTACACCGTTGATAACCCCGTTTTCTTCGATGAGGCCGGTGGCTTCCCACCCCAGGCGGAGAGTGAAGCTGGGGTAACGCGATGCCTCCTCAGAGAGAAAGTTCAACAGGTCCCATTGCGGCATGAGAGCGATGAATTTTGCGTGTGTAGGAAGGTGCGTGAAGTCGCCGATCTCGAACCTTTCACCACCCACCATCGCGGCGATGTGGTCGATCCTGGTGTGGCGGATCTGGAGGAGTTTGTCGATGAGGCCGAGCTCGTACATCAGCTCGAGCGTGGAGGGATGGATGGTGTCACCGCGGAAATCGCGGAAGAAGTCTTTGTGCTTTTCGAGCACGGTGACGGGGAGTCCGGAGCGGGCGAGGAGGAGACCGAGCATAACCCCGGCCGGGCCTCCGCCGATGATGCATGTGGTCTGCATGACTCCCTCACTATAGATGCGGTGACGACCCCAGGTTTTGGCCGCGGGGTTTAGGGGCCGATCAGTTGAAGGACGGCGGGTTGGCCGGTTCGCTGATGCGAAGGTCACTGATTCGAAGAACGAGGCACTTCGCTGCTCCGCCGGCTTTGAGGAATTCGGAAAGCTTTACCTGGAGGACGCTGAAGCCGCGGGATTCGAGCTGGGCGCAGAGGTGCGGGCTGATCTCATTGAGGAGAATTGTCCGGCCGACATTGACCGCGTTGCAGGCGAAGCGGAGGGCGTCGGTTTCGTTGACTGCGATGCGGTGTGACGCGGAGTAGTGGGCCTCGATGAGAGCTCGGGATGGCGAATCGAAAGCAGGCGGGTAGTACATCAGGTCGCCGTTCGAGAGCGGGCAGAAGCAGGTGTCGAGGTGGTAGAAGCGGGGATCGATCAGGCCGAGGGAGAGAACTTCGACGGCCCAGGTTTCGGTCAGGTAGCGGTGGCTGGAGGCGCGGGTGCGAAGGCCATGTCCGGCCCAGAGGCGTCTGCCATCGGCGTCGAAGAGGGCGTCGCCCTCGCCTTCGAAGGGGGTGGCGCGGGGGATTTCGCGTATGGAGAAGCCGGAGTCGCTGAACCATTTGCGGAAGTGCGGCTCCTCGCCCTGGCGTTCGGGATGATGGAAGCTGCTGAGCGCGACGATGCCGTCGCGCACCAGGCCGGCGTTGGCGGTGAAAACCATGTCGGGCGAGCCGGGCTGAGGCTCAACGAGCAGGACATCGGCGATTTGTAAGAGGGCGGCGTGCAGCTGTTCCCACTGGGCGGCGGCGTGCTCGCGGGAGGAGCGGTGGATGTTGCCTTCCATCCACGGGTTAATAACGTAGTTGACGTCGTAGAGCTTTGGCGGGCACATCAGGAAGGCGGGTTTGCCGGTTCCCATTCGTGTCTCCTTGCCAGAGTTTCCCCTGACTTCTGGGACTCGTCAATATGAAAGAAAATACAGGGGAAAGCGCATAAAAATGCAGCGGAATTTGTGCAGAATTCCTGGCTCGGTCAATCAGTTGATTGACATTCAATCAATCAGTTGATAAATTGCTCAAATGGCTGAAGGTGTGGATGTGGTGCCGGTGCAGTCTTTGGCACCGTTTTCGATCAGGGAGTACTTTTCGGGGCTGCTTAATCCGGTGGACGATGCCGGGAAGCGGAGACTTGCGCTGCTGCAGGCGACGTTTGATGTGATCGCCGAGGCAGGCTTTGAGGGGCTGCGCACACGAGCGGTAGCGGATCGGGCGGGGGTCAACATTGCAACACTGCACTACTACTTTCCCAGCAAGCAGGCGCTTATCGAAGGGCTGGCGCAATTTCTGGGGGCGAAGTTTGTCCTGCTGCATGGTCCGGCGCCGGAGGCGAGCGGATTTCCGGCGCTCGACCGGCTGCGGCAGGAGTTCTCCGATGGCCAATTCTATTTCGAGCATGAGCCGAAGATGCTGCTGGTGATGGAGGAACTTGGATTGCGCGGCAAGCGGGATGCGGAGGTTCGGAAGGTGGTCGAGATGATGCAGGACCACTGGCGGCGTGGGCTGGAAGAGATGGTGGTGAGCGGGCTCGCGGAGGGGACATTCCGGCAGGAGCTGGGCAAGGGAGAGATTCTGACCATGCTGCTGTGCCTGCTGTCGGGGGCAGCGAGCTGGGGAGATGAGTTCGGGACAGTCAAGCGAGGGATCGAGCGGTGGCTGTTGACGGAAGAGGTATGGAAGGCGACGAGAGGAGCAGAGCATGAGCGGGCGTGATTTGTCGGTGATGGTGATCGGCGGCGGCATTGGTGGTCTCTGTCTGGCGCAGGGATTGAAGAAGGCGGGAGTGAAGGCGGCGGTGTATGAGCGAGACGAGACGCCGACCTCGCGGCTGCAGGGGTTCCGGGTGCATATCAATCCGGAAGGAAGCGTGGCACTGCACGAGTGCCTGCCTGAGGAGCTGTGGATGGTGTTCGACGAGACGGGCGGAGCGTTTACGCGGGGATTCACGGTGATGACCGAGCAGTTGAAAGAGCTGCTGCATTTCTCGGGCGACTACGAATTCAATTCTAAGAATGAATGGGAGGAAGAGACCGTCGCGCGGCACCGCTCGGTGAGCCGGATTACGCTGCGGCACATTCTGCTGCAAGGGCTCGAGGGAGCCGTTCACTTCAACAAGCGCTTCGAGCGCTATGAGGAGACGGGTGGACGGTACGTCGCGCACTTTGCGGACGGCACGACGGCGGAAGCGGATGTGCTGGTGGCCGCCGATGGAGTGAATTCGCGGGTGCGGCAGCAATATCTGCCGCATGCGGAGCCGGTGGATACGGGAGTGATTACGC
Source organism: uncultured Acidobacteriaceae bacterium (assembly GCA_963781245.1). Taxonomy (GTDB): domain Bacteria; phylum Acidobacteriota; class Terriglobia; order Terriglobales; family Acidobacteriaceae; genus Silvibacterium. Next base: position 34,021 of record CAWAFB010000016.1, on the reverse strand, counting down.
TGGGCGGCAAGATTCCTTTGACGGATGGCGCGCTGGCGCTGCTGCCTCCGCGGCTGCTGGATGGGCCGGTGATCGCGATGCCTCCCGAGGAGTGCAACCTGTTCATGGCGGTGTGGAAGCGAGCAGCGGGAGGCGAACGGTACCTGCGTCTGCTGGGGAGCGAGGCAAGCGTTCCGGAAGAGGAAGACTACGTGATCATGGCGCTGGGCGCGCGGCGCGAGTACTTCGGGTTTCGCAGTGAGCCGCTGACGATGCACGGTGAAGAGCTGAAGGAAACAATCCGGCGCAAGGCGGTGAAATGGCATCCTTCGCTGCGCAAGCTGGTGGAGTTGATTGATCCGGCACAAATAGGGCCCGCGCGTATCCGGACCTCGGAGCCGGTGGAGGCTTGGACGACGACGGGCGTGACGCTACTGGGCGATGCCATTCACAGCATGACTCCGTATCGCGGGATTGGCGCGAATATTGCGCTCAAAGATGCGGCTCTGCTGTGCGCGAAGCTGGCGGAGGCGGCGCGAGGTGAGAAGCCGGTGCTGACGGCAATCGCAGAGTATGAGGAAGCCATGCGCGAGTACGGATTCGCGGCGGTGGCTGCTTCGCTCAAGGGGATGAAACAGGCGATAGGACAGAGAGGGCGACGTTTTGCGGTGGTGAAGAAGGCGATGCGGGTGGTGAACGCCGTCCCCGCGCTGCGGCGAAGAATGCTCACGGCATAGCCACACTTATCATTGCGCTCATCACATTTTAAAGGCGTTCCTCTTGACAATCGAGAGGAACGCCTTTTTACTCTAGATCACCTAGAGGAGGAGCCGGATGGCGAAGGTGAGGGGCGAAGAGGCTGGCGCGGATAGATCGGGCAAGGCGGGATCTCCGGCGGAGCTGGTTGCGGGGACGCTGGACATGCTGATTCTGAAAACGCTGGCACTCGAGCCGCTGCATGGTTATGGGATCTCGATCCGCATCGAGCAGATGAGCAAGGGCGTGTTCCGGGTGAATCCGGGGTCGCTGTTTCCGGCGTTTTCGAGGCTGGAGCGCGCGGGACACGTGAAGGCGGAGTGGCGATCGACGGAGAACAATCGCCGTGCGAAGTATTACGGGCTGACCGAACGCGGGCGCAGGGCTCTGGACAAGGAAACGCGCGAGTGGGGGCGGCAGGCGGCGGCCATCGCCTGGATTCTCGAAGCGTAAGGAGGCGCGATGAGCGCATTGCGAAGCATGGTGAGCGGCCTCAGGTCGCTGTTCGGCAAGGAAAAGCGGAACGCCGAGCTGGACGATGAGATCCAGGGATTTCTCGACGCGGCGGCGGAACACCGGATGGCGCAAGGCATGAGCGCGCAAGATGCGCTGCGCGCGGCGAAGATGGAAATGAGCAGAGATGCGGTGAAAGAGAACGTGTGGTCGGCGGGCTGGGAGGCGGCGGTGGATAACTTCTGGCAGGATCTGCGCTACAGCGTGCGCATGCTGCTGAAGAGTCCGGGCTTTACTTTGGTCGCGGTCGCTTCGCTGGCGTTGGGCATCGGAGCGAATACCGCGATTTTCACGCTGGTCAACGATCTGCTCTTCAAGTCGCTGCCGGTGCGCGATCCGCAACAGCTGGTCTCCTTTGGGAAGGCATTCGGCGGGGGGTCGGTGGACGGAATCGGAGCGGGTCCGCTGGATATCTTCACGTACGACTTCTATCAGCGACTCGAGCGCGAGCAGGCGGAGGGACGTGCTCCGTTCAGCAGTATCTGCGGTTTCGCAAGCTTCTGGACACTGGTGAGCGTGCGCACCGGGACCGCCGCGGGCGGGGCTGGGAGCGAAGTTGCAACCCAGGCAGCGGGCCATCTGGTTACTGGGGACTTTTTCAGCGTGCTCGGGGCCGATCCTTTGCTGGGCAGGACGTTCACGCCTGCGGACGCTGACGCTCCGGGGAAGAACCCGGTGGCGGTGATCAGCTACCGCTACTGGCAGCAGATGTTCGCAGGCGATCCATCGATAGTTGGCCGGACGATCACGGTCAACGGAACGCTGTTCACGGTGATTGGGGTGATGCCGCCGAAGTTTTACGGGGTCGCTCTCAACAAAGAATCGATGGATATGTGGCTGCCGATCACCATGCAGCAGGAAGTGATGCTGCAGCCATCTCTGATTGAGCCTCACGGGCTTTACTGGATGCACATGATGGCGCGCAGGAAGCCAGGAGATCCGGTCGGGCAGGAGCAGGAATGGGTGACTAGCCAGTTGCAGCGATTCATGCTGGACCGCGACGGAGGACAGGCCACGCCGGTTCGCCGAGAGGAGATACGCAAGGCCTATGTGGAACTGCTGCCGGGCGGCGGAGGTATCTCGGATCTGCGCGAGATATATCAGCAGCCGCTCAATATTCTGATGGGTGTAGTGGTGCTGGTCCTGCTGATTGCATGCGCCAACCTGGCGAACTTCCTGCTGGCGAAAGCGGCATCTCGGGAGCGGGAGATTGCGACCCGCCTGGCACTGGGGTCGAGCCGGAGGCGCATTATCCGGCAGATCCTGATGGAGGCGCTGCTGCTCTCGTTTGCCGGCGGAGCGCTGGGTCTTGTGCTTGCATATCTCGGAACGAGCGGGCTGATTCATTTCATTGCTTCCGGCGCCAAGCACACGGCGCTTGAGGCGCGGCCCGACCTTCATGTGTTGCTGTTTACGCTGGGCGTCTCACTGCTTACGGGAATACTTTTCGGCCTCGCACCTGCGCTGCGGGTTTCGCGAATCAGCGTGGCTCCTTCCCTGGGAGCGAATGCGCGTACTGCCGCGAGCAGCGGTGGATCGGGTGGCCGCATTCTGCCGCGGTTGCTGGTGGTGTCGCAGGTGACGCTCTCGCTGATGCTGCTGGCGGTTGCAGGCCTGTTTCTGCGGACGCTGCGCAATCTGGAGAACCAGAACTTCGGCTTCGATCGACATAATGTCCTGCTGGTGAGATTCAACTCAAAATTTGCGGGCTACAAGCCGGAGCAACTGAATGCACTCTATGAGCGCATGGCGGAGCGATTCACGGCGTTGCCGGGAGTGAGATCGGCGAGTGTTTCGGGGCAGCCGGCTCTGATAGGCGGCAACTGGAATTCTCCTATCCGTATTCGCGGCCATGAGGCCGCGCCTAACGATGATCTGGGCACTTCGCTCAATCGTGTCGGGCCGGGATTCTTCGAAACGATGGCGATGCCGGTCGTGCAGGGCCGTGCTATGGCTCCAACGGATAGCGCGTCTGCGGTGAAGGTCGCGGTTGTGAACCAGAGCGCGGCAAAGCATTTCTTTCCACGCGGAGACGCTATCGGTCATACGTTCACGGTGGATGATCCATCTGTGAAAGGGGAGTGGCAGATTGTGGGGGTGGTACGCGATGCGAAGTACCACAGCCCGCGCGAGAAGCCCGAACGAATGACCTACCTGAATGTCATGCAGCTGACCGGAGACGATGCCTATGCCTACTGGGTGCAACTGGCGACGGCGGGCGATCCTGCAAAGGTGACGGGTGAAGTGCGCGCAGCGATGGCAGAGATCGATCCCAATCTGCCGATTCTCGAGGTCAGGACGATGGCGGAGCAGGTGGATCAGTCGATGGGCCAAGAGCAACTGATCTCGCAGCTTTCGAGTTTCTTCTCACTGCTGGCGCTTTCTCTTGCCTGCATCGGTTTGTATGGTGTGATGACCTATAGTGTATTGCGGCGGACAAACGAGATCGGGATTCGGCTGGCATTGGGGGCGCAGATGAGTCGAGTGCTCTGGATGGTGCTACGGGAATCGCTGGTGCTACTGGGAATTGGTGTGGCGTTGGGTATCCCGTTGACGCTGGCGACGACGCGCCTGGTGCAGGCGCAGCTCTTCGGACTGCATGCATCAGACCCGACGACGCTGATGGCGGCGGTGCTGGTGATCGCGGGAGTGACCATGCTGGCGGCATATCTGCCGGCGCGGCGCGCGGCGAAGGTGGATCCAATGGTTGCGCTGCGGTACGAGTAGCGGGTCGCGTTATCTCGCGAATCGTGCAAGAGCGTCTCGGGCGCGGCATTGCATAGCGAGGGTGCCGGTGGCCAGCGCTTCTTCGATCAGAGGCTGGACCTGGGTGCGCAGGCCGGGCTCGCGGTGGGCGAGCAGGCCGAGTCCTTCGACCGCGGTGCAGCGGACAACATTGGACGGATCGTAATAGAGCGGCATGAGCAAACCGGCGGCGCGCAGGCGTTGTGCGCGAGAGTGCGCGATACGGGCGACGATTAATCCGAGATGGGCGCGGGTGCGCCAGTTGTCGCCTGCCTCTTTCGGTGCGATCTCGCTGAAGAGGCCGAGCAGCTGTTCGGCGTAAGGGGAGAGCAACTCAGGCTGTTTTTCTGTGATCCGGCGGGCTGTGTCGGCGGCGCGATCGCGGAGGGCTGAATTCCCTGAGAAGAACGCGCGCAGGAGCGGCTTGAGGAGTTGCGGGTCGGTGATGATTTGAGCCGCGGCGCAGCGTGCATCGGCGAGACCCCAGGATGGCGTATCGAGATTCAGCGTATTGCGAATGGGCTTGGCCATACGGGCAGGTGTCGAGCGCAGTATAGAGGCTTACAATTCCCCTATCTATGATCGACCTTTCGGCTCCGCCCAGGACCGACGTTTCGGTTCAGGGCCTATGACTGCTGCCTCGGGTAAGAGCGCCACGCTCGAGGCGAGAAGATTTCGACGGCTGCTGCTCAACTGGTTCGACGAGAATGCGCGTGACCTGCCGTGGCGGCGGACGCGTGATCCTTATGCCATCTGGGTTTCAGAGATCATGCTGCAGCAGACACGAGTGGCGGCGGTGATCGAGCACTATGCGCGATTCATGCAGCGGTTTCCTGCATTGCCCGCGCTGGCCGAGGCCGGCGAATATGAGGTGCTGGCGTTCTGGAGCGGGTTGGGCTATTACCGGCGGCCGCGCATGCTGCACCGGGCGGCGCAGTTTGTAACCAAGGAGCTTGAGGGGAAGCTTCCGTCGACGGCGGTCGAGCTGCGGGCGCTGCCGGGCATCGGCGAATATACGAGCGCGGCGATTGCGAGTATCGGGTTCGGCGAGCCGGTGGCGTGCGTGGATGGCAACGTGGAGCGGGTGCTGACCCGGGTACGGGGCTGGACAGAGCGGACGGCATTGGGGGCGCGGATTCGCAAGGCCGCTGTGGAGCTGCTCGATCCGAGCCGGCCGGGCGACTTCAACCAGGCGATGATGGAACTGGGCGCAACGGTCTGTCTGCCGCGGGCGCCGTTGTGTCTGCAGTGCCCTGTGGTGGAATTGTGTGCGACGCGCGGGGAGCATCCGGTGGCGGCGCGGAAAAAGATGCGCAGCCAGAAGGTCGCTTATGCGTTTCTGCTGAGGATCGCCGAACCGGCGGCGAAGAGAACCGGCAAGAAAAAGAATGGAAGCGCAGGGCGGCCGGCGGAACTCGCGGTTCTGCTGGAGCAGCGACCGGAAGGTGTTTCGCTGATGCCTGGGATGTGGGAGCTTCCAGAAATCGATGCCGCCAAGGCGGACGCGGCGCGGAGGCTGTTGGATGTGCGGCACTCGATCACAGTGACCAACTACTACGTGACGGTCTACGGATACGATGCCAGCGGTGAAAGCATATTGCCGAAGACCGGCGGCGTGCGGAGGTGGGTAAATTCACGTGAACTGACGGAACTTCCGCTGACGGGATTGACGCGCAAGGTGCTGAAGCGGCTGAAGACGCTGCCCGGGTATACGGGGCCGGGTCCGGCAGTGAGGTTTGACCAGGTGACACCCGAAGTCTGGGTGTAGAAAATGGTTGTCGCGTCGCTTCGCTTTCTTTAGGAGCACGCCCCGGAGAACGATGAAGATTCCTGCCCCTGCTGTTTCGCTCGCCGCCTTTGCAGTTTTTTCTCTTTCCAGCGCAATTGCCCAGCAGGCCCCGGTGCCCGCGATTGCCGGTGTTCCGGAGGCTGCGCGGCAGGCTGCGGCGTCGATTGACGCGGAGAAGATTCGCGCACATGTGCGATTCCTGGCGGACGATCTGTTGGAGGGTCGAGGACCGGGTACGAGGGGTGGAGATATTGCGGCAAAGTATATCGGGACGCAGTTTGCCCTGTACGGACTGCAGCCGGCGGTGGATAACGGGACGTATTTCCAGAAGGTGCCACTGTACGCGGTGCACACGATCGAGGACCAGACGAAATTCAGCTTCGCGCCCGAGAGCGGAACTCCGATTGAGCTGACTTATGGCTCGGATTATGTGACCAAGGACCAGACGGGAGCGGCGTCAGCGGATATCGACGCGCCGATCGTGTTTGTGGGCTACGGGATCGATGCACCGGAGTATCACTGGGACGACTTCGCGGGCGTGGATGTGAAGGGCAAGGTGCTGCTGGTGATCGTGAACCAGCCGCCCTCGAATGATCCGGCGTTTTTCAAGGCCAAGACGATGACCTACTACGGCCGCTGGACGTACAAGTACGAAGAGGCGTCGCGGCGGGGCGCGGTTGGAGTGCTGATCATTCACCGCACGGATCTGGCGAGTTATCCCTGGGATGTGGTGCGGAATTCGCAGTCAGTGGAGAAGTCGTATCTGAAGGACGATCCGACGGCGACGCTGAAGGCGGCGAGCTGGATCCAGCTGGATGTTGCGAAGAAGCTGTTTGCGGCGGCGGGAAAGAATGTCGACGACGAGATTGTGGCGGCAGGCAAGCCGGGATTTCATTCGTTCGAGCTGCCGGTGCGGCTGAGAGCGCATGTGGCGAGCCGGGTGCGGCACTATGAGTCGGACAACGTGATTGCCAAGCTGCCGGGTACGGATACCACCGGTCCTGATCAGGCGGTGATTTATTCGGCACACTACGACCACCTGGGGATCGATCCGGACCTGAAGGGCGACAACATCTATAACGGGGCGGCGGACAACGGGACGGGATGCGGGATTCTGCTGGAGCTGGCACGGGCCTTTGCGGATGCGACTGCAAAGCCGCCACACAGTGTCTTCTTCGCGGCGGTGACGGCGGAGGAGCAGGGGCTGCTAGGATCGCAGTACCTGGGAATGCATCCTCCGGTGCCGGCGGCGCAGATTGCGCTCGATCTGAACTACGACATGCTGATGCCTATGGGGGTTCCGCTGGCAGTGGAGGTGAGCGGGGCGGAGCGCACTACGTTTTATCCCGTGGTGGAGAAGACGGCCAAGGCCTTTGATCTGACGCTCGAGCCGGACAAGTTTCCAGGTGCCGGGCATTACTATCGCTCGGACCACTTCAGCTTTGCGCGCGCGGGTGTCCCGGCGTTTTCTGTCGGGCAAGGGACGCTGTTCGAGGGTCACGATGCCGCGTGGGGCAAGGCGCAGGCGGAAGATTACGTCACCCACCACTACCACCAGCCATCGGATGAATATCACGCGAATATGGATTTTCGCGGCGATGCCAAAATGGCGCGGTTCGGGTTAATTCTTGGGTGGGAAGCTTCGTCATTGCCTGAGACGGTGGGCTGGGAGAACGGCGACGAGTTCGAGGCAGCCCGCAAGAAGAGCCAGGGAAACTGACTCAAGGAGTATCGGTGCGCATCGCGGTTGCAGTGCTCGTAATGTGGGCGTCGGCCGGCATGGCGCAGACGGCTACGGAGCCGGCACTGCATCATCGCGTGGCCGGGTCGGATTCCGGGAACGGCGTCGCGGTGCAGCCGGGCGTCCCGGCAGGAAAGCAGCGGGGGACTTCCACACTACCGGCCTCGGCCCAAGGCGAGTACATGCTGGACGAGACCGGGTCGGTGGTGCAGATCACGATCGAGAACGGCATTCTGGACGGCTATATCTCGAATCTGACAGAGCAGCAGACCTCGGCGCTGACGTACTTCTTCGACCGCACGACGATCAACGGTGACCGGTTGACCTTTACGACCAAGCAGATTCACGGGATCTGGTATTCGTTCGACGGCGTGATCGTGCGCAGCGATGCGCGCAGCAAGCAGGAAACCGGGTTTTACCGGCTCAAGGGCACGTGGGTGACGCACGATGAGGTCGGAAAGAGCCAATCGACGTCCATAGTCAGCCTGAAGTCCACACCGCGCGGGTCTGCTGAGTTTTGATTTCCGGTCAACCGAGATGCTGGCTGCTGCCGAGCTGGTGTGTGCGCGCTGCTGAGCGGACGCGCTGAGCTGCATCGGAGTGGTCGATCAGCTGGCCGGGGTGACCGGGAACTTCAAGGAGCTCTGCGGCGGAAGCGGGGCCAGGCGCGCCGCCCTAGCGCTCGATGGAGATGGCCTGTGGGGTCAGATCGTCAGCGAGAGCTACCGGGCCAAGAGCCGCGGACGACAGCTGGGTGGGATCGCCGGCATTCTCGGAGGCCTCACGGCGCAGTTTCAGTTCGGCGGAATGGTCGCGAAAGGCGGCTTTGGAGTTCACGGGCGGAATTGCGGGCGGAATTGTGGCGAGCTGAGGTTCGGCGCAGGGAGCCATGGTGAACAGGCGGCGGAAATCCCCGCGAGCGTAAGCGGCGGCCACCAGTCCGAAGAGGGTTCCGATGACGGCACCCTTCCAGAATTCGACGGTTTCAACATGTTCGGCCATTCGAGCAGTTCTCCTTCGGAGCTGGAATTTTCGGGGCTTTGTCTGGTTAGAAAGGCTGTTCCGGGCTGGCGTTGCTTCGGAGAGACGACCTCCCCTGGTTATTGCGTAAATTTTCTTGCATCGAAATGCAGTTACGATATATCTTACGATGTAACTTACGATACATCGTAAGAATGTTTTTAAGGAGAATTACAGATGTTTGGAAGACACGATAAAAGGCAAGTTGAAGAAAGGGCAGGACACTGCGGGCCGTGGAAGCATTTTCGCGGTGGGCGAGGTGGCTTCTGGGCCGAGATGGGCGAGGGCTGGGGACGGCATGGACGGCACCAGTTCGGAGGCGAATTCGGAGGGCGGCTGTTTGACGGCGGCGAGCTGCGGCTGGTGATCCTGAGCTATATCGCGGAGAAGCCGAGTCATGGCTACGAGATCATGAAGGGCATTGCCGAGAAGATGGGCGGTCTGTATACGCCGAGCGCCGGGGTGGTCTATCCGACGCTAAACCAGCTTGAGGATGAGGGCTTCGCGACGGCGACGACAGAAGGCGGCAAGAAACAATACACGATCACCGAGGCGGGCAGGGCCGAGCTCGAGGCGCACAAGGCGCGCATCGATGAGCTGCTGGCACGCATCCGGCAAATGGGCGAGGCATACGGCAGCCGCAGGGCTCCCGAGATTATGCGGGCGATGCACAACTGCAAGCTGGCGCTGAAGCTGAAATTCGGGCGGGGCGACCTTTCGGCCGAACAGCTCGGGAAGATTGCGGAAATCCTGGACGCGGCGGCGAAAGAGATCGAGCGGGTGTGATGGAACCACAGAGAACAGGGCTCAGGGCTCAGGGATCTGAAGGCGGAGCGCTCGTGGTCCAAAGTGATGAGCCGACATCCTTCCGCCTGGCCGAGCGAGTGGGGGAGCTGGAGGCGGAGAATGCGCGGCTCAAGAGCTTGATTGGTGAGTTACTGGTTGCGAATCAGTTGCTGCGCGAAGGCAGGCAGCACGGCAACGAAGTCAAGAGATAGCGGTCCGACGCCGTAAGTAGACTTCTCGCTTTTCGGGCGGGAACCGTTCGATGGCATAGCGGAGGCTGGTTCTTGGCATGGTGGCATGGTGCCGGCGCAGGAATTTCTCAAAGGCGCGAAGGTCTTTCTTGCCGGCTTCGCGCAGCATCCAGCCGGTGGCCTTGTGGATCAGATCCTCGGAGTCATGGAGGAGGATTTCGGCGAGCGCGAAGGTATCGTCGACGTGACCGTTGCGAATGAACCACCAGGTAGAGACGATGGCGATGCGGCGATCCCAGAGGCGCGACGATTTCGCGAGCCCATAGAGAAGGCTCTTGTCGCGGGTGAGGAGCCAAGGACCGACGATGTAGGGCGCGCTGTCGTCCACACCGTCCCAGTCGCGGATGAAACGGCGGTTGCGAAGGTAGAAGTTAAAAATCTTTTCCTGGCCAGCTTCGCCGGCCTTCAGAAACTGAATGCGGAGGATCATGTGGGCCAGCGAACGTTCGTCGTGAACGACCGATCCCATGAGCTTGCGGATGTCAGCCAACGGGAGATGCGCGAATTCCTTCGCGACTTTGCGCGCCGATGCGGTGGGAACGCCGAGGAGGGTGTCACCAGCGCAGTTCCTGAAGAAGCCGCGCTGGGTTCGCGCTCTTACCCGATCTGATAACTGGTGTAGAGCGCGCCGGGCGGCCTCGAGGGTGGCGGCTGATGGTGGGACTTTGCGCTTAGTAGTAATCGGCACAGCTCAGATAGTAGCCGCACTGCGCGCAGATGAGCTTGCAGCGGTGTCCGTGGAGGCGGTGCGAGCAGTTGGGGCAGTAGACGGAGTGATGCTCCGGTGGCACGGTTGCTTGCTGTGATAGAGGGGGTTGCTCGGAGGCGCCGGAGATGGCTGAGGGCTGCACCGCAATAGCTTACTGCAGGCGGTGGACGCGGTGAAATGTTTTCGCGGGCCGAGGGTTCCTGATTTGCAAATTCGACGGCGGAAGCAGGTTTGGTTATTCTCAAGTTCGGCACAGATATGTCGGTGCCGCGATTTGAATAGTGTGAACCGGCCTGGTTGATTTCCCAACATTACGAGGAGCTGTTTATGGAACGCAAAGCGAGCGCCGTGTGGCATGGCGCCTTGAAGGATGGCAAAGGAACGATCTCGACCCAGAGCGGAGTTCTGAAGGAGACGCAATATTCTTTCAGCACGCGTTTTGCCGATGGCATTGGAACGAATCCTGAGGAGTTGATTGCAGCGGCGCATGCGGGCTGCTTCACGATGGCTTTGAGTGCACAGCTTGGAGAGGCGGGACTGACTGCCGAGTCGCTGGAAACAACGGCGGTGGCGAAGTTCGAGAAGACGGACGCCGGATTTACGATTACGTCGATCCACCTGACGACGCGGGCCAAGGTTCCGGGAGCAAGCGAGTCGGCGTTTGAAACGGCGGCCAGCAATGCGAAGGCGGGATGCCCTATTTCGCGGCTGTTCAAGGGCAATACGGAGATTACGCTGGACGCAAAACTGGCGTAGAAGACAGAGTGCAGTGCCACGACGCCGCGGATAAAGCCGCGGCGTTTGTGTTTCGGGGACTAGCTATTGGTGCGGACGAAATCGCGCAGGCGGCGGTTAATATCCGTGGCCTTCTGGACTCCCCCGTCGAGCATGGAGCGCCACTTGCGAGCGTTTTCGTCGAGATCAACAGTGCCGAGGAGATAGCTGGTCTGGAGGACGATTTCGAGGGCATTGCTGAGGTCGTGAGAGAGGCGGCGTATCTCCTGCGCGTGTTCGATCGGGATGGGGGGCGTACCGGTGGAATCGGTCATCTTGGGGTCCTGATCCTGAGGTTTTCTGAGATTTTTGATGCCTGCTGGAACGCAAATGAAAGAGTGATGAAACTGGTTCCGCGCCGGGACGGGGGGATCAGCGGACGCGCGTTTGACACAGATGGACGCCTTTGTAACACTAGGAACTGCTGCCAGTCCAGCCGTTCGCGCTGGACATCACATGCGTGCCGAAGTGGCGGAATTGGCAGACGCGCATGGTTCAGGTCCATGTACTCGCAAGGGTGTGGGGGTTCGAGTCCCTTCTTCGGCACCAAGATCTGTTAATCTCCTGAGGTGTAAAACGAGCCTGGCAAATACCCCAGTTGGCAGACTTGGGAAGTGCGGATTTATTTATTCGGACTTACAGGAGACGTACCATGGAATTGCTAACGGCTGACGCGACTCGTGTCGCACCACGACATTGCAAACTTACCATCTTGCGCTTGATCGGCGCAGTTGCGGTCACCTCGGTGCTGGCGGTTGGAGCTTACGCTCAAGCCGGCGGCAACCCGGAGCTGACGCAAAAACTGGCCGCGCTGAAGGAAGCAAGCGCAGCGAACAAGCAACGCCTGCAGCAATACACCTGGACAGAAACCCAGCAGCTTACGCTGAAGGGGGAGGCGAAGCCCGCGAAGACGTTCCAATGCCAGTACGGACCAAATGGGCAGGTGCAGAAAACTCCCATCGGAGCTCAAGACGCGAGCAGCAGCAGCGGGGGCGGCGGCCGCGGAGGAAGACTCAAGCAGCATGTTGTCGAAAAGAAGACCGAAGAGATGAAGGATTACATGCAGCAAGTGCAGGGTGTGATTGCTCTGTACGTGCCGCCTGATCCGCAACGCATGCAGCGCGCCTTCCAGGCAGGGAATGTTTCGATTAACAAGGGAGGGCCCGACCTGGTGAACCTGATCTTTGTGAATTATGCGCAGCAAGGCGACAAGATGACGATCGGATTCGATACTGCATCGAAAAAAGTTCAGACCGTCAATGTGAATACGTATCTCGACGATCCTAAGGACGTAGTTACTCTCGCTGTCCAATTCGCCAGTCTTCCCGATGGAACGAACTATCAACAGCAAACAGTGCTGAACGCCACGGCAAAACAACTGCAGGTAACGATGACCAACTCAAATTACGCGAAGCTCGCGCAGTAGACTCGAGTGGATTGCGGGGAGCGGATAGGTTGAAAAGGCGCATGGCTTATGCCGCGCGCCTTTTGTATCTGTAATTGTTACTTATCCGGTGGTCTACTCGCCTTCCACCGTGCAATTCACGTTCATTTCCTTGCAGACCTTCAGGACTCCCTGCAGAACCAGCGAGGTGGGTGTCGGCTGCTCGCCTGTGAGGTTCGACGCGATCATCAACTGGCTGAGCTTGTCGCCGAGCGGCGTAGCCTGCAGGCTGGCGTACTCGGCGCCGTTGGTGAAGTCGATGCGGCGCTTCTTAGAGTCATTCTTGGTGACGGTGATTCCAGGATGGGATTTCAAGGCCGAAAGGGCCGTGGAGTAAACCTTGTCGGCATTCGCCTCGAGGACCACGGTGGCGACGTCGTAGCCGTTGCCATTATCTCCCTTGTGGCTCATCTGCTGGATCTGCCCTGAAACAGCCCGGGCGACCATTACCCATTGCGCGTTCGCGCAGGCTGTGCCCAGTGCTGCTCCGAAAAACATCAACACGAGTGCCATGGTTGATGATCTGCGCATGCTCGCTCCTTACAGTGTCGACTTGTTACAGTGTCGACTTTCTCGTGGGGCCGAATTGGCACCCTTTGTAGCACCGGAAAATATGGCCAGTCCAGCTATTTGCGCCGGCTTTCGCCTGCCCGAACGGGACCGCCTAGAATGTGAATTTCGCCGCGAGCTGAATGCCTCGCGGGCCTCCGCCGCCAAGGAAGGGATTGCCGATGCCGACGTCGCCGGTGGCGTTGATGGAATAGTAGCCGGCGCTCACTTCGCGTGCGCCGCTTTGGGAGAATCCGTTGGGTGCGGCGTCGGCTATGAAGGCGGGCAGCAGCGGACTGGAGAAGTTGGGGTGATTGACGATGTTGAAGAACTCGGCTCGCAACTGCATGGAGAGAACTTCTCCGAGGTTGGTGTTCTTGTAGAGGGCGAAGTCCAGTTCTTATAAGATAGCCCGCGCAGAGAATCGCGGCCGAAGCTGCCGAAATGGCGGGTGCCGGGTACGCAGTCCTGGGCGGTGCCGCTGATGCCGTTCGTGAGCGCGTAAGAGGTGAGCGAGCAGGGGATGGCGAAGAATGAGAGATTCAGGAAGATGGAGGGATTGGTGGTGTATCTGGGCCGCGCGAGGATGTCCGGGCGATCGAAGCCCTCGCCGCTTCCACTGTAGTCGTCCTCAAAGTTGTAGTTCAGGTTGAAGGGCTGCCCGTCCTGCAGGGTGACGGTGCTGTCGAATCCCCAGCCGTTGCGCAGCAGAGCCATGCTTCCTTTCATCGTCGGCAATTGATAGCCGAAGATCCAAGTAAAGCGATTGCGCACGTCGAAGTTCGAGTCGCCGTATTCGAGGTCGGGGCGCGTGCTGTTGTTCGGCTGCGCAGCATTCGGCACAAAGTCTTCGCTGTCGCTGGCGTTGTCGAGGGAATGCGACCAGTTGTAATTCAGAATGCTGGTGATGCCATGCCAGTCGGAGATGCGCCCGCCGATTTGCAGGGAGTTGTAGTTGGAGTAAGCCGTTGCCTCTTCCTGGTTGATGTAGAAGGCTCCGTAGGGATTGTTGGCGTAGACGCGGCTGGCTGAGTTGTACGTGGGAATACAGCCGGGGCCTCCTCCGGGATAGCAAGACACGGTCGCTCCCGAGGTATCGGTGTAGGTGTTGGCCTGAGCGAAGGCGATGTCAGTCGCGGTGATGGTGGCCTGGCTGGGCTGGTTAATATCGCGGAAGCGAAGCAGGCGCCGTCCCAGGGATCCGACATAGCCGATCTGAACGAGGGCGTGCCCGGCGACGGCCTGCTGCACGTTGAAGTTGTAATTCATCATGTAGGGCGTGCGGACGTTGCGGGTGACGGAGAAGATGTCGCCGGCGGGGGTTCCTCCGGGCGCGGCAAAGACGGGTGCGCCGGAGACGATGGCTCCGCCAAGGGCGCTGATGGAGTAGATGGGGGCCGGGCCGAGGGGATTGTAGGCCGGGCCGGGGTCGAAGCTGCTGTTATAGGGCAGATGCGCGAGAAAGACGTCCTGTGAGAAGGCATCGAAGAAGACGCCGAAGCCGCCGCGGAATACGGTTTGTCCTTTGCCGAATGGGTCGTAGGAATAGCTGACGCGCGGAGCAAAGTTCTTATAGTCGGGCTGGTAGAGCTCGCCGAGCCCCGGCTGGCCGACCTGCGTGAGTGTGAGTGTGCCGCCCGCAGGATCGAAGCCGGTGATATTGCTCAACAGGTTGTTCTTCTCGTGGAAGACGCCAAAGTAGTCCCAGCGCATGCCGTAGTTGAGCGTCAGCCTGGTCAGAACGCGGTAGCTGTCCTGGAAGTAAAGACCGTGATTGTTCTGGTAGCTGTGACGCTGGGAATATCCGGATGACTGCGTACCGCTGTCGACGTTGCCTGCCAGGAAATCCGAGAGGGTATCGAAGACGAGGCGTCCGCGGAAGTTTGTTCCGAGGAGCTGGGTAATGCTGGTGCGGCGGAATTCGTAACCGAACTTGATTGAATGCTTGGCCACCGTCCACGAGAAGTTGTCGAACCACTGCCAGTTAGAGTCGTAGCGCTGACGTGGATCGGATTTGCTTGCGCCGATTGCCGAGTAACTGCCTACAGCAATGACCGGCAAGCCTTCGTCGGCATATCCCGTTCCCGTGTTGAGGCCGATAGAGCTTGGCGCGAAGCTGCGGTCCTCGGGGTAGAATCCTTCAGCGAAACGGTTCCAGCCCAGGCGGGCCTCATTGACTTTGTTTGGACCGAGGATTGAAACGAGCGAGATCGAGACCAGTTGCACGCGTGTGGGAGTGAAGGTATTAAAGCCGGGCAGTATGCCACCGCCTGAAAGTGCAAGCGGAAAGCTCTGCGTGCTGTCGCCGTAATAGTAGCGTCCGCTGAGCATATTGTTCTTGTTAATGTTGTGATCAACTTTTGCGATCAGGCTGGTGATGTCGTTGCTGGAAGGGGCAATGATGGCGGCATTAGGGGCGCTGCATCCGGTTTCACCTGTCGTTACGCCGCCAAGATTTGGAGCAGGCCATGGGTTTCGCGAGAGCAATGATGTGATGACCGGATTCGTCGCACCCCCGAGGCTGTCGATGTAGGCGGGATCGGGCACGCAGGCCTGGCTGACGGTGCCGACACTCTCACGCTGGCCTTCGTAATCGAAGAAGAAGAAAGTGCGGTTGCGAATGATAGGACCGCCGATTGACCCGCCGAACTGATTGTTGTGGAATGGCGCTTGAGTCTGCCCAACGGGGTTGAAATAATTGCGCGCATCCAGGGCGTTATTGCGAAAGTATTCGACCGCCGTTCCGTGAAGTCTATTTGTGCCACTTTTGGTTACGATATTGATGACTCCGCCCGCGTTCCGTCCAAACTCAGGCTCGTAGTTCGATAGCACACGCAGCTCCGCGACGGCGTCGATGGGCAGAATCGTTGCCGGTGTGCCGAAGACGCCCGCCTCGTTGATCGCCGGATCGTTGCGATAGCCATCGTTCATGTCAGTGCCGTCGAGCAGAAAGTTGTTGGAGCGCCCGCGCGCCCCGTTCACGGAGAACGTACCGAAGGAGCCGGGCGAATCGCTGATCTGATCCGGCGAGCCTGTTACTCCGGGGGAAAGATAGATCAGCTTGGTGTAGTCGCGTCCGTTTACCGGCAGGTTCTTGACGTCGTTTGTGGTGAGCGTCGCGCCGAGAGTGTTGGAAGTAGTGTCGACCTGCAACGCGGTGCCGGAGACAATGACCTCTTCCTTTTGCACTCCGGTCTGCAGCGTGATGCTGAGGTTAGCCTGGCTGGCGACCTCAATGTTGATGCGCTCAGCGTGGTAGGGAGTGAAGCCGGTCTTGGTCGCGATCACGGTGTAGCGGCCGATGGGAAGCTCAGAAACATTGAAGGCGCCGTCGCTGTTGCTTTCTGTTGTGCGCTCGATGCCGGTGTCCATGTTCTTGACCGAAATCGCCGCGCCCGGGATCACCGCTCCGGTCGAGTCGGCGACGGTGCCGAGGAGGGCCCCACGGAAAGTCTGGGCGGAGAGATTTAATGCGGAGAGTGCTGCGAAAGACGCCGCGAGGACGAGAAGCCGGGGGGGTGCGCGCATGACGTCACCTCTTCGAGAGAAAGCTCGGTCAACAGCGCAATCACTCTACACCAAGCTCATATAGATGGCGAAATCATGACGGGGCGCGGAGGGTTAGCGGTCTCTTGGACAAACAAAGCTCTCGCCTCGTCGTGCTGCCGAATGTCGACTTTCAGAACTTGAGCACTATGTCATGAAAATGATTTTTAGTTACTGGCTCCATGCCTGGAATGACAGTTATAGTATTTCTCATCTGTGAAATGCGCTTCCGCTTCGCGGGGAACGCAAGTACGGCATCGAGTAAGCAAGAAAGAGTATGGTTCCGAAGCACACTTGCAGTTCCCTCCCAGATTCTGCTGCCTCGAATGAAGTTATAAATTAGCCGCGAAGCATATTAAGACTGTCTGTTTTGCCAGTTGCCCTCTCGGAAACTGATATCCACAATTGCATTCAAGATTGCAAACGAGTGTGTCCAATATTGGGTTAACAAGGACGCCACTGACTGCATCAACAAGGTAATCCCCACTGACTGCGTTAGGGCTGCTACGCATATTACCCATTGCGTCTCGGGTAGTCGGGAGAAATTCAACTGAAGCAGTGAGCCCGCGCAAAAGGGACTTTACGGCAGGCGGTTACAGCGCGGCCGGAATTGTCATCAATCAATCGAAAGGGGGAATACCATGCACCGGAAATCGAACCGAGACCAAGGCCGGGCAGGCTGAGAACCGCAGGGCTGAAGGTAAGGTCCTAGTCAGCAAAGGCAGCACCGGTAGTTAGAGATATCCCTCCACCGCTGGGTAGTTTTTCCGGGTGCCCCGCTCAAGCCTTGTGTGGTAGAGTTCCGCAACATGCTTTCCAGGACGTTCCGGGAGATGCCTTCCACTTTCAGCCAGCGGGAGGGGGAAGTGGAAAGCGCTGTGCGTTTTCCAAATAAACGAATAGAGCTGCGCACCGGAGCCGCTTTTGCGAGAAGGCCGTACACGCCACCCGTGGATTAGTACATTGACCGGGATTTACGTGGTGCATTGCATTCTGCCAGGGCAAGAATAGGAGATAGGGCACTAAGACATCCAGATTTGATTCCCTATCTGCCTGAAACGATCACCTTACGGTGTCCCTATCTGCGCGCCATTGCCATTGCTCGCCTTGCGGGCTTTGACGATGGTCAAGCTCCATGACTCCATTCGCAGAAAAGAGGGATTCAAGCTGTGAGGGCTAAAGACCGATGTCCATCGGATCCAGCAGCTACTAAAAACTGAGATACGACGAAGCAACTGATCCTCGGACAATGCTTCGGCAAGCTGCTACATGCAGCCCAGGCCGTGGTGTCTTGCGAATCCGCAGAATCAGCAAACGACCATGAAACGGCACGGTGCAACAAGGCACAGAAGGAATACGTTATGAACCCCCTCCCCCAATTCAAGCGCAACCTTCAAAGTGTTTCATCGTTCAGAATCTCCATTCCGGGAGCCGTGTATTGCATTGCGTGGCTTGTAGTTTCCATAACATTGCCGGGCAGAATTGCGGTGGCTCAAGTGCAAACGGTATTAGTTGACTTCGGCGGCCGCAGCAATGCCACTCCGCCAGTGCCGAGTGGGTTTTTTGCTGTCGGTGGAGCCGGAGATAGTCTGATCGATCGGGACGGAATCAGTACATTGACCTCGGCGGGGCTCACCGGAACACGCTTCTGGATTTCTCTTCAGGAAATCTATGGGACCTCAATGGGCTTCAGGTACCTAGACGCCCGGCTGAGGAGAATAAATGCTTCAGGCCTTCATCCCATAGCCGTGATTTACGATACGCCATCTAGTCTCGGGCCGAGTACATGCGGGCCTCCCTCAGATATTTCGCAGTGGGGCGAAATGGCAGCGTCAGTGGTAGCCCATGTGGACCAAAAATTTCCCGGCCTGTTACAGGACTACGAGATATGGAATGAGGCGGAACTCCCCACGTCGCTATGTATCAGCGACTATGATACCCGTCTTAATACTTACGTCTCGATGTTCGCAGCCGCTGCTTCTGCGATGCATGCCCAGGCGAAAGCCGACGGTCAAACGATTCGCACGGGCGGCCCTACAATCGTGGAGCTTAATATCGCGCCCTACTGGCTTCCTGAGTTACTCAATAACCCATCCACTGCGCCATACGTGGATTTTGTAAGCTTTCACCTTTATATTAGCGGTCAAAATGATATCAATGACGGCATGGACTGGCCCCAGCTTTATGCGTTCACTCAATCGAGCACGCGCGGTGTTGCCTACTATTACCAGATGATCGAATCACTCGTGCGCGCTGGTCAACAGCCGAATCCCGAATCGACTCCGATTTATATCACCGAATTCAACACCAACTGGGCGTTTGCTGTCGACTGCTGCCGTAACCATCCAACCTATGGTCCTTTGTGGAACAGCCTGGCCATTACCGACTTTCTCAATGTGGTGTACACCGGCGCTACAGCAGTTCCGAGCCGGGTCGTCTACTTTAACTCCGCGGGCAACTACTTCTGCCTTCTGGGCGAGTGGGATGCAGACATGGACTGCAATCAATCGCAAATGGACCCATATCCTCAGTACTATGCATATCAGCTGTTTGCGTCACCCTCCTATCTCAACCTGCAAGACGGCGGCCACATGGCTGTCTCCGTCTCTCCTGCAAGCACAGCATTGGGGCTAAGCGCGACTGCGTTCTACACCGATGGTGCGGATAACGTAGTTGTCGTTAATCCCACTTCAACCTCTTATGACGCTGTTGAGGTTAATCTCGCCAACCCCGGGCTGACATTGGTCGCAGGAACTCAATATCTTCTGAATGCTGACAACGCTCAGATTTCCGTTCAATCCGCTACGCTCACTCCAATATCGGGAGGATATTCGACCGCCCTTGCAGTTCCCGCGTACTCAACTGTGGCCCTTTCGGTAGCTGGTACTCAAATGGGAGCGTCTCCGACAGCAGTGTTGAATGTAACGCCCCAGAGCGGAACCCATCCCCTGTGGGTTTCGATCGATTCCTCGCAGAGTCTAGGAGGAGGAAGTGCCATTATTGGCAGGACGATCGACTTTGGTGATGGCCAGTGGTTGAGCTGGAGACCGTCAACCTGGCACAAATATACACAACCTGGAAGTTACACAGTCAGCGTTGCCGTGCGGAACGAGTCTCAACAGCTCACCTATACGGAGACCACGATAACTGTCTACTGAACGATTAGCTATCGGGCGGCAAGTGCGGGGTGGGCGCGGGGCCGAAGCGCCGTCCCTGATCGCTTTGTGTCCGCGGGCAGGAGACACAAAGTCACTTGCGTGAAGCCGCAAATGACCTGGCGGCGATTGCGAGACTGCGCCTGGCGGCGATCGTGACGATGGCTACACCAAAAGCCTGCTCGTGGACAACAGGCAAAGCGGTTCTCTCATCAAATTGTAGGTTGCAGAAATTACAGGGAGAACCCATTATGAGACTTAATCGCGGCACCCTTCCCCTAATTGCTTTTGTGCTGGGCACGTCGGGCGTTGTTGTTGCCCAAGGACATGGACCTTATGGCCAGTCAATGCATCATCTGCGGCAGCCTACGCGCAGGATTATGACCATCATGATGACTGGGATACGCCTCCGCGTGAGTTCCGTGAGATCCAGCGGCAGGGGTTCCATGACGGCGTCGAAGGGGCGAAGAAGGACTTCGACAATCATCGTATGCCCGATGTGAACAATCGCGACGAATACCTCGTTCCATGCCGCAAACCGGGGCTCGGGATCCTCATCGCGTCGACGAAGATTCACGGAATCCCTTCACAGCAGAGAGGGGCAGCAATGCATCCTTCTCGAATCTGCGAGAGAGCCAAAACCCGCTTTTGAGGCAAAAGTGTTCCCGACTCTATAGCAGGCTCATTCCAGCGTCAACGCCTGCCGGCAGTACCGCTCGGTAACTGCCTGTGCAACCCTATAGTTACCGTTTGAAATCACCTGAAGTACGCCCAAACAGCTTTTCTGTGAGCAAATGCACCTATAGGGGTATTTAGCTAAGAGACAAAAATCCACAGATGAATGTAGCCCAGCTCCATGAGCGTCTGCGTTTGGAGATCGCTCGCCGAATCGATCGAGGACTTCTCACGGGAACCGTTCTCGCCAGGCAAACGGGACTTCAGCCATCGCATATCTCCAACTTTATTCATCGCAAGCGCAAACTCAGCCTCGCCGCCATCGATCGCGTTTTGGCGGCGCAGATGCTCAGCGTGGAAGATCTCCTTCCGGCGCGGCATTCGCGAGCCATTGAGCCTCGCCCGCCCCTCTTGAAGACACCGTCGATTCAGTTCCTCTCGTCTCGCAGGCGATTGCAATGAACTCTCCCGGTGTTTCCGTATCTTCCTCCGTCGAAATGATTCAGCTACCCGCCGGCATTCTCGAGCATCTTCGTCCCCGCCGCGCGATCATCCGCCGGGATTGGCAGCGGTTTCTAGCCGTGCGTGTTACCGCGGCTCAGGCCCGTCCCATGGTTCCGGTCTTGGCCCATCACTCCATCGTTGTGATCGACCGCCACTACAACTCGCTCGTGTCCCATCGGCAATCGCGGCCCGGTCTCTTCGCCGTGAACGTCGCCAACTCGCTCGTTTTTCGCTATGTCAGCTTTGACTCCGACCGGCTGATTCTGCGCCCCCATGCCCTCGATCACCCCGTCGATCTCGTCAGCCTCGGGCCCACCCAGTCACCATCCAGTCTCATCGTCGGACGCGTCTGTATCTGCATCTCCGCGCTCTAGATTGCCGGAACGCCGCCGCGTGAATTTTGATAGCATCGCCTTCGGAGGATCTTCATGGACCCGGCAGTAAACTCCGCCCTTGGACCACGCCGTGACGAGGACATTGCCCTCGATCTTTTCAAGTTTGTCGCTACCACCGCCGCCGTAGGCCGCCCCGCAGCTGGCTCCACCGGCTTCGTCCCTTCCAGCGCAGCTAAGGCCGACGACCAGGTCAACCATCTGCTTGAGCTCTACACCCGCTGCCTCAAAACCGTCTCCGGCAAAGAGAACGCGCGTTAGCGGCGTCGTCGGTGACTGATTCCCTGGTAAACGTCGCCGTTGTAGGCGCAGGAGCCTTCGGCCGCAACCATCTCCGCGTCTATCGCGATCTCCAGCAGCGCGGTCGCCCCGTCAGGCTGGCCGCGATCGTTGAGCCGGAGCCCTCTCGTGCCGCCTCGCTCGCTGAGGAGTGGGGTGTCCCCATCTACGCCTCCGTCGACGCCTGTTTCGAAGCTCGGTCGCGCGGTGAGATCCAGCTTGACGCGGCATCCATCTGCGTTCCCACCTCCACACATCATGCAGCTGCTGCGCCGCTGCTCTCCGCTGGCGTCGATCTGCTCATCGAGAAGCCCATCGCAGCCGACACAACCCAGGCCGCCGATCTGCTCGCCCTCGCCCAGAAGCACAATCGCATTCTCGCCGTCGGCCATCTCGAACGATTCAACCCTGCCGTTACCGCCATTCAACCGTGGTTGAATCGCCCCATGTTCTTCGAAGCCCACCGTCTCAGCGTCTTCACCCCACGGGCTCTCGATGTTGACGTGGTTCTCGACCTGATGATCCACGACCTCGACATCGTCCTTAATTTTGCGCATTCAGCTGTGCGAGACCTGCATGCTGTCGGCCTGCCCATCCTTTCCCCAAAGGTGGACATCGCCAACGTCCGCATCGAGTTCGAATCCGGATGCGTCGCCAACTTCACCGCCAGTCGCGTCAGTACGGAACGGGTCCGCAAGCTCCGATTCTTCCAGCCTCATCAGTACGTTTCCATTGACTACGCCCGTCAGGATCTCCTGGTCATCGACGTCGATCCCAACTCGTCCCCGACCCCTGCGTTCCCCGGCCTACCGCCAGGTCTGGCCTTGCGCAAGCCGCCGGTCCATTCGGGCGAACCGCTCTTGCTCGAGATCGAATCATTTTTGGAGTGTGTCCGCACCCGCGCTGTACCGAGCGTTTCCGCTCAGGAGGGGCTTGCGGCTCTGGCTCTCGCGCTCGACATTAACGCGGCCATCGCCGCGCACGCACGCCGGGCGGGTTTGGATCGCTTCTAACTCTGGCTCTCAGCTTGCGGGACAGCTAAGGTGCTATCCGCCACCGCTCTCGTCGGAACCGAAGCGGGCGTCGGGGTCTCGTTCAGGTCTTCGCGTCCAGGTGTCGCCGGATGAGCCACGCGGTGTCCAACCCGGATCAGCGGCTTTTCAATCAGATAATAGCTCGCCGTTGCACAGGCAAACGCTGCCAGGTAGTTCAACGGAAAGACCTGCAGCACCGAAAGCGGCCGCGCAGCCGGAGCACGCCCGCCCGCGAAGAACATCTGCTGCCATAGATAAAGGCTGTAAGAAATATGGCCGACAAACCGCAATGGCCACCACTCCAGAACCCGGCATGCGATCGACTTCGGATGCAGCATCGTGCTGATCACCAGAAACGGAAAGCCTACCGGAATCACGAACATCGTCGCCAGCGAGAGCAGATGAACATGTGTCCGCGTCAGCACAGTGAAAACCACCAGAAACAACAGCACGGCCACCCACGGATGCAGCCATCGCGTCACGACAGCGCGCACTTCTTGCCTGGTCAGCAGAACGGCAAACATCGCGGGAATCAGCAACGCGTGGATGCGCATATCCGTCCGGAGCACGATTCCTGTCTTCTGCAGAGCTGTGAAATGTGTAACCAGCGTCACCCAGAGCATGACTGCAACTGACAGCGCCCCCAGCAAAACGGCCCGTCGCCGCTTCACAAAGATCAGCAGGCTGGGCAGAAGCAGGTAAAAGTGCTCCTCTACGGAAAGCGACCAGAAATGGATCGTGTACCAGGTTCGCGGAACGTCCCCGGCAACCCCCACCCAGAAGTTCCGTACCATCAGGAACGAAGCAAGTACCCCACCTACATCCACAGGAAGAAGGTGAAACAGCGACAGCAGCACATACGCAATCAGATAGAACCACGCTGGAGGACAGATGCGGAAGAACCGCCGAATATAAAAGCCCTTCAGGGATATCCGGCCCGTCACCCGCTCTTCTTCGAGCAGTCTCGAACAGATCAGCACGCCGCTGATTGCGAAGAACAGGTCTACGCCCAGATCGCCATACTCATGGATCAGGCTGGTGCTGAAGATCCAGAACTGATGCACCCGGTCGTGATAGCAAATCACAGAGAGAATCGCGATCGCCCGCCAGCCGTCGAGTGACGGCAGATAGCCTGACCTTTTGTCTCTCCCTCTCATGCCAACTTTTCCTGAATTATCCGCTGGTTTCTGTATATCCGGGCGCTACCCTTCGGATCGATGGGCACAGCCTGAGCCTGAAGTGCTTCGAAGAATTGCGCCTTCTCTCTGGCAGTCTACTTCAGCAGGCCGAGTCCATAGTTGCCTCAATCGAGGGATGGCCATGCCCGATTCTCTGTAGTAAGACCGAGAGCGCCGGTCCGAAACAGATTATTCTGAGTTGAGTTGCTGGCGCAGGGAGTGCATTCCCCACTCCACGGCAAAATGTTCGGAGGCAGCCAGAAAAGGCAGCGACTGTATTTCGTTCTTCCCTAGAACACTCTGCCAAGGCTGAAGAAGAAGCGATGGTGTCCGGCATCGCCCACTGCTCCCCCGATCAAGACCGGGCCAAAAATAGTATTCACAATGATCCCGCCAGCCGCGTCGCCGGGATTGCGGTATGCAGCTGGTTGACCGAGTGGAGTATCGACTCGCTCATAGAATCCACCCTCTAAGCGGCCCAGAATGTACACATTCCCTCCCAGAAAAGGCGGCAGTTGCGCCCATTTCCACAAATATCCTAGCTGCCCGTAGCCGTATTCGTTGGTCAGGATCTCGTTGGTGCCGTAGGCGGCGAAGAGGTGTGGGCCGCCGATCGAGAACACCGGAAGCCCGATATTCGCATTGTTGGTGCCATACACGGTGCCTCCGCCCCCCGAGAAGACAAGCGTGTTGCGCTTGCTTAACGGAACGAACTGGTCGATGCCGCCCTGACTCAAGGGAAAAGCGGGTATGGTGTAGGCCTTGGTTGGGCTCGGATAGGCCTCAAACCATTGGGTTCTGAAGGCACCTTCCTGGCCGGTCGTCGGTATCACCGGATCGTTCACGTGGAGCAGCGTGTACTGAAACTTGGCGAAGCCCTCCCGCCCGGAAACCGTAGGCTCGGTATTTTCCCCCACCTGGAGCGAATACTTCAGATATTCGGTTTGATAACCGATCCGAAACTCCTGGCTTCGGCCGAGTTGATAGCCAAAATCCACGCCCCCACCCGCCTGTTTTACCCGGTAAACAGACGCCAGGCTGCCGCTGCTCGTATACGCATTGAACGAGTTGCTGTCGAGGATGACCTGGGGAGAAACGAACCAGTTGCTGCCAACGCGAACCGGACGGTAGTACTCGGTGCGAAGACCATACTCGGAGCCGAAGACGACGTCATTCCGCAATTCAGAATCGTAGCTACCGACGTTGAGAAAGGTGATTCTTCCTCCGATGCTGAAGAGGACATTGTTGTACTGGGAACCATCAAGGGTAATCTGCGGCCGAACGATAGGCGGGATATAGCTCTTTTCATTTGCGGTGATGAGCAGGCCCGGCTGACCATCTTTGTCGACCATGGAGTAGTTCAGGCTGGCATAGCGGCCGTCGCCCTGTATGTCGAGGATCATCTTCTGGATTTCCTCGACATTCACGGATTGGTTGATCGTCGGCTGAAAGTCTTTCTGGATGGCCTTGGCACTATGAGGATCTGTTCCAGCTACCTCCACAAATTCCGGCTTTGGCGTCTGCCGGCGGCGCGCCGCTCGGTCAGCCAGATATTGCTTCCAGGTGGCTTCATCTACTGAAAACCGGGATAGAACTGCCGCCTTGCTTTGCGCCGCGTTGTATCCCGCTTTGATCAGGGCGTCCGCCTGGCTGTAGTCCATGGTGTTGAACTTGTCCAGCGGAACGGTGATCAGCACGTCCGCCATTTCCATACTGTGCACTTCATTGGCAGCGATCATCACCGAGATGGACTTTCCCAGGACGCCGAAGGAGGAAAGTGATTCCGTCGACGACATCGGCTGGGTCTCAAGATAGACAGCAACAGTAATATCTGCGCCCATCTCCTTGGCCACATCGACAGGCAGGTTGTCGAGCAGTCCCCCGTCGGCAAAGAGATGGCCGTCAACGCGGACCGGCGAAAAGAAGCCCGGCAGCGACATTGTTGAACGCATCGCCGTTGCAAAGCTTCCGCTGCGGAAAACGAATTTCTTGCCCGAGACCAGGTCCGTGGCAACACATGCGAAGGGTATCGGCAGTTGGTCAAAGTCCTGGATGGTGGAATATGGAAGCGCAACCCGGTCGAGAATGAACTGGACCTCCTGCCCCGAATTGAAGCCTTCAGGGAACCGCACACCCTTTTTCAATCCGAACTCGATATTGCCGGGGTAAACAATGGAATCCTGCTTGCGGCGAAAGTCCAGATTCTGGAAGGGGACCTCGCCGCGAAGAACAGCGTTCCAATCGATGGAGGAGACCAGCTCGCGCACCTCCGCCGGGTTGCGGCCGGTTGCGTAAACGCCGCCAACGAGTCCACCCATGCTCGTCCCGGCAATGTAGCTCACCGGGATTCGATGCTCCTCCAGCCAATCGATGACGCCGATGTGCGCCAAGCCGAGCGCTCCACCGCCTTCCAGAACCAGGCCGATTTTGGGCTTATTACCCGCGGCTGGAGCTTCTTGTGTCAGGCCTGATGCCGAAGCGAGGCAAACTAACAACACTGCCAGGAGAGTCCGTGGTTGACAGATCACAGGACTGTCCCGCTTAAGCGGAAATGAGCTTCTCATCTGGCAGCCTCCGAGTTGCCCATGCAGTTTACCGCATGACTCTCAGCGCGAAGGTAACGGCGCAGACTTGAGCAAGGCCGTCTGAGCGTTGACAGTCCGGTTCGTCTTCGTTACATAACGTTGCCGCGAGCCGGAAATCGTTGCTTTACCGGTTAAGGGAACTCCTGACAGGAAAGGAGAGCACTACTGTTACTTTTGACAGAGTTCGCTTCTACACACTTGATGCTCCACTTGTGCTGGACCGCCGCGGACCATGGTGCGTCTAAGCCAGACGGACCGCAGCGGTCCCAGAGAACTGATGGGGACATTTCAAATGATGTTCGGCTTCAGAGAGTCGTCGCAAGTCGAAGGATTGGAAATTATCGTGCCAATCGCAAAGCGAAGTTGTAGAAATGGTGACCGTGCGAAGCAGCGGCTGCCGGCGATTGTCTTGCTTGGTTTAGATTGTTGGCAGCAGTGGCTGCCTTCGCTCAGGCTCCGAACACGAAGAAGGGCGCGTCGAGCAAGCCCAACAGCCTGCTCATCCCCGTCGATAACATTGTGTGGGGGCGATTATGCCGTGTATAGCGGAATGACGCCTGCCCCGCGCATCGACAGACTGGCTGCTGAACCGACGCTTCGTTGAGCGGAAGAACCATCGCTCGGGGGGAGAGGAAAAGAATCATGGCAGGAGCAATCAAGCTGGTCAAGGGTGAAACGCATCTCGCAAAGGCCCCTCAGAAGCAATCGGATGAAATAAGCAATCCAGCCGCGGAACGAGAGAAGGCACTCCGTCCATTACCGCTGTATCCCTCGCTCTACCAGGTCAACACGCGGGTATGGCTGACCGAGCTATCGAAGACTCTGGGCCGAACCGCAACGCTGGACGACATTCCTGACGCTGAACTCGATCGCTTCGCCGAAATGGGTTTCGACTGGATTTGGTTCCTCAGCGTCTGGCAGACGGGTGCCGCTGGGCAGCAGCTTTCCCGCCGCAATCCGGAGTGGCGGAAGGAGTTCCAGGAGACTCTGCCCGACTTGTGTGAGGACGACATCGCTGGTTCCGGTTTCGCGATCACCGGCTACACCGTACATTGCCAACTGGGAGGCGATGCCGCACTCGCCCATCTGCGCGAACGTCTTCGTCAGCGCGGCCTGCGACTGCTTCTGGATTTCGTTCCCAACCACACGGCACCGGACCACCCTTGGGTGGAGGAGCATCCGGAGTATTACGTCGCGGGCACGGAACTCGATGTCGAGCGGACACCGCAGAACTACACATGGGTGCACCGGAAAGACCGCGACCTTGTCTTCGCCTATGGCCGCGATCCGTATTTTCCGGGCTGGCCGGATACGCTGCAACTGAACTACGCCAACCCCGCCACGCAGGAAGCAATGATCGGCCAGCTGGTGAAGATTGCCGGGCAATGCGACGGCGTGCGCTGCGACATGGCCATGCTCGTTCTGCCGGACGTCTTTGAACGAACCTGGGGTCTCCCGTCGGAGCCCTTCTGGCCAAAAGCTACGCAGCGCGTGCGTGATCGCGTACCGGAGTTCTGCTTCATGGCCGAGGTCTATTGGGATCTGGAATGGACGCTGCAGCAGCAGGGCTTCAATTACACCTACGACAAGCGACTATACGACCGCCTGCACTCGGGAGATGCCAGGCCGGTCCGCGAGCACTTTCTTGCCGGCCTCGACTACCAGAGTAAGATGGCGCGCTTTCTCGAAAACCATGATGAGCCGCGGGCAGCGGCGGCCTTCCCCCCGGAAAAGCATGAAGCCGCTGCGATCATCACGTTTTTGTCTCCAGGGCTGCGCTTTTTTCACCAGGGACAATTCCAGGGGCGCGCAAAACGCATTTCCCCGCACTTGGTTCGGGGGCCGCTCGAACCCACTGACTCTGAGGTTCAACAGTTCTACGCTCATTTACTGGATGTCTTGCGTCATCCGGTAGTCCGAGGGGGCCAGTGGCAACTGCTCGAATGCGTTCCAGCCTGGGAGGGCAATGCGTCATCTGACGCCTTTATCGCCTTCGCATGGCAGAATCCCGGTGGTGAGCGCTTACTGGTGACCGTTAACTATGCGGCTCACCAGAGCCAGTGTTACGTGCATCTGCCCTTCTCCGGCCTTGCCGGCAAACAGTTGGAATTGCGCGATCTGTTCAGCGCCGCCTCCTACAACCGGAGCGGCGATGAACTCCAATCCCGGGGGCTTTACCTCGATCTTGCTCCCTGGCAATACCACCTCTTCGAGGTGAAGGAGTTGTAGGCTTTCGTGATGGTGCCTTTTCCCCGTTGGCTGATTCGTCGTCACCAATTCAGCACCAATATGGCGATCGTTGTGACTGTAATCGCCGTGCAGTCGGCAACATGACCGGAGCCACCGGGTCAGTCGCACGAAAGAGCCGGGATTAGTTCCATGTTTCTGACAAACGAAGTAACTGCAAAATGACTTATCGAGATAGGACGCGTTATGAAGATTCCAGCCGTAATTCTCTCCGGCGCACTTCTCGTGACTACGCCTCTCTTTGCACGCGACAAGACCGACGTGCTTGTCATGAACAACGGCGACCGCGTCACCTGCGAGATAAAGGGTCTGGACGCTAGCGTGCTCTATGTCAGCATCGATTACATAAACGGCACCGCCTCGGTAGATTGGTCCAAGGTGCGTCACGTGGAGAGCACGCAGTTATTCATTGTGAAAACAACGGATGGTTCCGTCTACACCGGAACGCTCTCCACGGCGGACAACGGCGGCGCCCGGCCCGTGCGAATTGAGATAGCGGAGAGCGCAGAGAAAAACGAGGTGCTCGATCGGCAAAAGATCGTGAATATTAACCAGACCTCGGACCGCTTCTGGCAGCGATTCAGCGGCAGCATCAATTCCGGGTTGATGTACTCGAAGGCCAATCAGTCGACGCAATACACCTTTAGCACACAAGTCAATTATCCCCGGCCGCGGTGGAGCGCAGGCTCATCATTCGCTTCCACACTTACGGGAAACACCGGGGCTGAAACTTCCACCTACAACGACGCATCGCTGTACTATCGCCGCCTTCTGCGCTGGAACAACTGGTTTTACACCGGAGTGGGCAGCTTTCTGCAAAGCTCGGAGCAAAACATCCAGCTTCAGTCGAATTTCGGTGGCGGCATCGGACGCTATTTGAAGAACACCAATCATGCGACCATTTCTGTGACCGGCGGCCTGGCCTGGCAAAACACGAGTTATTCCCAGGCAGCAAACCTCGAGGCTTCGCAAAAGATTTTAGGCGCCATGGTAGTTGGGAACGTGAGCCTCTTTAAATTCGACAAGACCCAACTGACGATCCAGGACGTTGTTTTCCCGGCGCTTTCAGAGCCCGGACGTGTCTTCAACAACACTAATGTGACTTATTACATAAAGTTCTTTGGCAATTTCACTTGGAATATCTCCTTCTACGGCAACTGGGATAACCAGCCGCCACCACGCTCCTCCGGCAGCAACTATGGAACCAGCTCGGGGCTCGGCTGGACATTCGGCAACCAATAGGCCGGCGCATTCGAAATCCAAATCGCTTACCTGGGGAGAGGAGGACGTAGACTCACTTTGGCTTGCCGACCCAGGAAAACTGGTAACCCACTGAGATATTCTGATAGTTCCCGCCGAAGCGGATATAGGTGCCGTCGCTGTAGCTGATCTTCACGGCCTGGTGCTTGCTGAACGGGATGGAAGCCGTACACCCAATCCGAGATCCGGTCTGCTTGGACGCGAGATTCTGTATGCCGTTCAAGCTCGTGACGCCACCCGTCCAGAAATTGCCATCGAGCGACATCCAGAGCCGCGGCTTAAAGTCGTAGCTCAGATGTCCTTCAAATGATCCGATCGGTGCTTCCGTTTGCGGTTGCGGGACAGGTACAGCAAGGGACGCCGGATTGGTGGTGTAGAACCAAACGCCTGCGTAACCGTCGAGAACCCAGTGTATCCAGTGTTTCGAGTAGCCGACTTCGGGCTTGAAGGCCCAGCGGTTGATGCCCCAATTAACGAGTTTCGTCGGGCTATACTGCCCCGTCGGGGCTATGACTTTCAGGCTTACGCCGAGCAGCGTCTTTTGCTTCCACTTCGCGTACTGCTGCGGCGTCAATGCCGGACCGCCCTTAAGGTTTACGGAAAACCGGATGGTAGTATCCAGCAGGCCCGAGCGGTAGATTGATCGTCCATTGCCAAACACTTGTCCCGAGAAGTTTCCAACCGCATACGGCAGCGCGACGTTGAAGTTAGCGGAGCGGCCGAAGAAGTTGAACGAATGGTAAACGCCAAGGATCGGGACGTTGTAGGTCCCGGTTGCGCCTGTTATCGGCACCGTCCCGTTGAAATTCACGCCGCCGTCGAAGAACGACCAGGTGAGATTGATCGTGCTCGCATGAACAGGCGTGATAACGTAGGCCCGCGGCGACAGGTCCTGGGCATGAAGCGCCCCTGTAGGGCATATCGCGAGAACAAACCACCGTGCGAGTTTAACCAATCGCTTCGTGTTGATCGCAAGAATGGTCACGACGCTCCGGCAGCCTCGATCTAGTAGTAGAGATTGAGAATGAGTCCCCCAGCCTTCACCTGCTGATTAGGACCCTCTCCCGTGTTGTTCTCATGCTCACAGTACGGATCGAGCTCGAAATGCTTGCCCAAGGTTAACAGGCAGCGCGCATAGAGCTCGGTGGTACTCCACTTGGCATATTGGATTTCAGAGAAGGAATCGGCACTGAGGTACGGCGCCGGATGATAAGAGTGGATTCGTAGAGCGCCGTTCGACGGTAGGTCGATTGCGGTAGCGCGCCAGGTGAAACCCGCCTTGGACCAATCCTGATCGCGCACGCTGAGACAACCGACGACGGCAGCAACCCGACAAGTGCCACCAGCCGCCACCCTTTTCGAACGCGATTCATTTCCAGGGGTTGGCAGGGATCGGAAGGCACACTGAGCCCTCGTCCTGTCAGGCAGGACGTGAAGCGTACTTTCTTCGCAAGTGTTTCGAGATATCCAAGTGTTCCCGAAAATGTCGTGGAACGCTTAATCACCACTCTAGGCTGGAGAACTTCAGCGATTCTACTGGCAGAAATGACAGTTGTTGCGAAACGTTCCTTAAGCGTATGATCCGGCGTGGTTAACCCCTGCGCGCGATTGTCTATCTCTGGATCAGAACTTGCCCTCACCGAAAACAGAGCCACGAGAGCGCATAAGTGTTCAGAGAAGTAGTCCTTCTCCTGATAGCTGTGCTAATAGCGGTCTAAAACTACGATCGACGGAGACCGCTTCCGTCCGAATTCAGGAAAGGATGACGATCATGAACATGAGGTACGCACTGTTTGCGACGGCAGTGAGCATCACATTTGCGATGTGCCGTCGGCCAGCAGGTGTCTGTCAATTACAACCACGGCCAGAGTTTCGCGCAGTATCGCACCTTAGTCTTAGGCCAGCAGCACCTCAGGAATAGGAGAGAAAATATGCCAACCAGCCCAGGAACCGCTAAGATCGCCATCAAGAGCCTAGTGTTCGCAGGCGCGTTGATGATCGGGACCCTCACCGGTTTTGCGAGAGACAAGTATGAAACTATCGACGCCCAGGCCTTTGGCACGGGCACTCAACTAGGCCAGAACATCGGCGTAACTCTGAATATTTACGAGTTCTCGACTCCAGCGGATAGAGTGGTTCTCGTGCAGGCTTATGAGAAGGGTCAGAATCAGGGCCTGGTAACCGCGCTCTCGAAGATGAGAGCCGTCGGTCACATCGAGATCACCGGCACGCTTGGCAACGATTGCGCCTATATCAAAATGACCCCAACGCCGACCGGCCGGAAGATCGTATTTGTGACGAATCGCCAGATTCGTATAGGCGAAGCCTGGACGGACAGTCAAACGATGTCCTTCGATCTGACCGCTGGCGAGCTCGATATCAACGATCAGGATAAGAGCAAGAGCACGGGAACGCTCTATCCAGCGGCTCAGCTCATCCTGAACAAAGAAGGCCAACTGCAGCTGGAACTGAATCAGAATGCGTGGAGACTGTCTGACCTCATCGACTGGAAGGGAACGGCAGGTGTCAATTAGTCCAACGACCTTGGACTTTGACGTCGTTACTGTCAACTTTGCTTATCGGCGTCCAAAACGGCGTAATGCACTTGTGAGGTGGGTTGTGACTAATAATCGATCATTTTCAATCTGGTGCCCTTTGGTACTGTTAGCGGTCTTTCTGGCAGCCGGCTTCGCAACCGCGCAGTCCAAGAAAGCCAGCAAGTACGCATGCACTGAACCAAATCCGGCGCAACTTTGCGATGCGACCAATACCTGCGGGTCCGCTTCAACCCCCTGCGAGGTTGACGTCAAGCGGACTTCCAACGGGGCTTCCTCCACCCCCAACATGCCGAACGCCAAGAGTAATAAACTCTTCTGCGTGACCGCCGGCACAACGGTGACGTGGAAGAGCACAAGCAAGAACATAGGTTTCGTTGTGGATACGGGGACCACGTCGCCTTTTGAACCCGCGGGAGCCATTATTGGTGGCTCTGACCGTTCGGTTTCCGTCGTGGCAAAGACCGCCGGATGTTACAAGTATTCGGCGGGAGCTTGCGCGTCAGGGGCTATTTACGGAATGTGCAAGGAGACAAGTGCAGAACTTGTTGTCATCGGCAGCAAATGAGGAGAGGGGTTAAGAGCGCATTCTATTAGGCTTAATTTCAATAATTTAAACCTGTAACTTCGTGGACTAGCCCCAGAAGTACCCCCAAAGCTCGGTTGATTCCCTCGCAGATGTCATCGTGTTCGATTTTTCATCGACTTCGCGAACTCGTGGGCCGAGAGCTTGACGCTCTGCCCCAGAGACAGGCGGGGACGGTGATCTGGACCTACTTCACGGTCTCCCGGCCGGTAGGGTACAGCTGGGCGGGGTGCATGTGCCACGGGATACGCTCGGTGGATATCTCAGGATGCTTGCGAAGAAATGCAATCGAAAATGTCGGAGAATGTGGGTCCAACTTCTTAGTGACAAACAGTGCTTGCTGTTCGGCGGCCCTGTCCTTCCATCCCATGCGCCGATAGTGAATTGATAAGTTGTAGTGCGCTGCCAGGTAATCAGGATCAATTTGCTGCAGCTTTTTCGAACTGAGCCATGGCCATAATCGTGTTGTTGATAGTAGGTAATTCCGAGCTCACGACGTGCGTCACGCGACTGCGGATATTTGTCGAGGACAGTTTTCAAGTCAGCAATTGCGACATCGGATCGCCCATCCGCCTTTCCACAACCGCCGAGTAATAGAGAGCGCGACCGTTATCCGGACTCAGCGTAAGGTTTTTTTGAGAGCGGTCTTCGCGGAGAGGTATTTTTTCCACTGGATGTCTTCCAGGCCACGCGGACCACACATCACATTTTTTCCACGATACTCACAAAACGCGTGACCTGCGGCATCACTGCCTGGAATCGGCGGATGGCTCATGTCATAGTGGATATAACCTGAAACGAAAAGATCCAACCGTCCGTCCCCGTCATAATCTCTGAAGCAATGGCGTAGAAACAGTTTGTTTTGAGTTTACTGCGATCCTTGATTCGGACTCTATCGGACCAATATAGAACGACGAACTGGCGGAGGGAGAGGGATTCGAACCCCCGTTACCCGTTAAGGTAAAGCGG
>CAWAFB010000015.1:0-281235 GCA_963781245.1 uncultured Acidobacteriaceae bacterium | reverse complement strand
AAAGGAGCCGCCAGGGCCATTCCAGAACCAGGATCGGTACCCTTTTATCCACTGAAATTTCATACTGCTCTCTTGTGTCCGTTACCGAACGCACCGATAATCCACCTTAAGGTGAGTGACGGTCGTCTTACGAGCACAACCACTGTGACCCGCTATAGCCGTCAGGATGTCCTTCGCATCCTCCGCATCCGCGCCAAACAGTTGCGAGCGTGGGAGCATGCAGGGCTTGTTTCCTTTTCCGACACCTACAGCTTTCAGGACCTCGTTCAGTTGCGCAAGCTGCGGGATCTCCGCGCCACCCGCCTCTCGGCGGCCAGTATCCGCGCCAGCGTTCATGCCATGCAGGCCGTCTCTGGCATGGTCAACCCGCTGCAGGAATCCGCCTCGGTAAGAAATGGTTCGCGCCTGCTCTTCCGTCATTCTGGCACCGTGATGGAGCCGATCGCACGCCAGTTCGTCTTCGACTTCGAGGGCCATCACGACCTGGTTAAAGAGGAAATCCCCGTTCTCTGTCCGGCTCAGATCATCAACCGCACCGGAAGCCTATTTCTTGAGGCCGTACGCCTCGAAGAGACAGGCAAAAAGATCGAGGCGGCCGAGCTTTACGAGAACATCCTCAGACTCGATCCCGGCCACGCCCCCGCAGCCATCAACCTCGGGACCATTTTCTACAACCAACGCCAGTTCGCCGCTTCCGAGCGCCTCTACCGGCAGGCGACTCTCGCTGACCCGAACTACGCACTCGCCTTCTTCGACCTGGGCAATGTGCTCGACGAGCTGCAGCGGCTCTGCGAGGCCGTTGACGCCTACCGTACCGCCATCCGCCTCGCACCCGGGTACGCCGACGCCCACTACAACCTGGCGCTGGCCTATGAGCGCCAGAACGAGCGCCGCAAGGCCCTCCGCCACTGGGTGGCCTATCTCAAGCTCGACCCCATCGGTCCGTGGGCGAACCACGCCCGCGGCCAGATCCGGAAGATTCTTGACCGTGAAAAGCTGGTGATCGTGGCTCGGGGACCCCGTACCGGTCACCTCAAGGCGTGCTGAGGCATGTCCTCAAAACTTGGCCGAACATTTCGCCCGAATTGCTAAAATAGAAATAGAGACTAGTGAAGCCCGGCCGCCAATGCTGCCGGGCTTTTCCATCGGATCGACCTACTGCTTCCCAAAATGGGACGAAGCTCGACCGGTGTGCATCTTAAATCCTTTATTTTCTAAGAAGTACATGTAAGTCATTTGTTATGTATGAGCTGGAGAGTAGCCATCGAATAACTTCAATAAAATGAATGAAGTACTGTATTGCGGGGGGGATGGGTACCTCACTTCCCCAGCTGCAGCGACCCTTCCTTGAGGGCCACGCCGGTAAGCTGGAACTTCCGCGCCTGGGTCAGATACCCGGCGATCTTGCTCGCGGCCAGCGCGTAGCTCAAGCCCTCCGGACGGATATTCGAGATGCAGTTCCGCTCGGCATCACTCCTCCCCGCACGGGGAGCCCAGGTAATGTATGCCCCCAGCGAATCCGGAGAGCTCAGTCCCGGTCGCTCGCCGATCAACAGCAGGCTCGCCTCGGCCTTCAGCGTCTTGCCGATTTCATCTCCGATGGCGACTCGCGCCTGTTCGGCGATCACTACCGGCCCGACCCGCCAGTCCTCCAGAAGAGGCAGCAGGGCATCGAGCACCGGCACTGCGTGCCGCTCGGCAGCAATCGCCGATAGCCCATCGGCGACGATGATCGCGAGCCTACCGGGATCAGTCTCCGCCTCCTGCAACAGAGTGCGCGATGCCGGAGATAGCCTCCGCCCGAGGTCCGGACGCCGCAGATATTCCGCCCGGTCGCGTGCCGCGCTCCTGACGGAAAAAATCGGCAGGCCGCATTCAGCCAGTTGCGCCCGCAGCGAGACGACACTCAGCTCGGCATGAACCGCATCGCGCGCCTCGGCGAGGCACTGCGCCAGGTCCAGCAGCTCCGACGTCGCCAGGCTCGCTCCTGCCCGACGCAACCCGACGCGCGCGCTCGTATAGGCGCGCAACCTGCTGCGATCGAGAGCATCGTTCATGCGTTCAGCAGTCCGTGCACGGAGAGCTCCTTGCGTAAACCCCGTTCGAGCCACGCCTCGAACTCGGGTGCAGGACGCAACCCCAGCGCCGCGCGCAGATAGGCGATGTCGTGGAACGACGTGCTCTGGTAGTTGAGCATCACGTCGTCCGCGCCGGGAACACCCATGATGTAGTTCACTCCAGCAACCGCGAGCATGGTCATCAGCGTGTCCATGTCGTCGTCATTGGCCTCCGCATGCGTGGTATAGCAGACATCGCAGCCCATCGGCAGCCCGAGCAGCTTGCCGCAGAAGTGGTCTTCGAGGCCGGCGCGCAGGATCTGCTTGCCGTCGTAGAGATACTCCGGCCCGATGAAGCCAACGACAGTATTTACCAGCATTGGCCTGTACCGGCGGGCAACTGCGTAAGCTCGCGCCTCGCAGGTCTGCTGGTCGACGCCATGATGAGCATCCGCCGAGAGCGAGCTGCCTTGCCCGGTCTCGAAGTACATGATGTTGTCGCCGATAGTTCCCCGCCTGAGCGCCAGGCCAGCCTGGTAAGCCTCGTCGAGCAGCGCCAGGTTCACCCCGAACGATGCGTTGGTCTTCTCCGTTCCTCCGATCGATTGGAAGATCAGGTCGACCGGCGCGCCGCGCTCCAACGCCTTGAACTGCGTGGTGATATGAGCAAGCACGCAGCTCTGCGTGGGAATCTCATACCGCTCCCTGACGCGATCGACCATGCGCAGCAGCGTCGTCACCCGCTCCACGTTGTCCGACACGGGATTGATCCCGATCACGGCATCGCCTGCCCCGAGCAGCAGACCGTCGAGGATCGACGCCGCGATGCCTGCCGGATCATCCGTTGGATGGTTCGGCTGCAAGCGCGAGCACAGCGTTCCCGGCAATCCGACCGTTGTGCGGAAGCGGCTGACGACCCGTATCTTGCGCGCCACCAACACCAGATCCTGCACCCGCATCAGCTTGGAGACGGCGGCAACCATCTCCGGCGTGAACGCCATCGCCAGATTGGCCAGCACCTCGCCCGATGTTTCCTCGGCAAGCAACCAGTCGCGGAACTCGCCAGTAGTCAGGCTGGCCAGCGGCGCGAAGCCTCGACCATCATGCGAATCTACGATCAGGCGAGTCACCTCGTCCTGCTCATAGGGAATTACCGCCTCTGTGAGGAACTGGGATAGGGGCAGATCGGCGAGCGACATCTGCGCCGCCACTCTCTCGGCGGCGCAGGACGCCGCGATTCCCGCCAGATCATCCCCGCTCCGCGGCGGAGAAGCCCTGGCCAGCAGGGTTCGCAGGTCGTCGAAGGCATAGCTGACCCCACGAATGGCGTGCCGGTATCCCATCGCCTTCTAGCATACGCGGGCCACCCGCGTCCTCTCAGGGCTGCGGCGCCGAGGCCGCGACCGGTGCTGACGTGGGAGACGCGGCTGGAGGCGGTGGTGCTGGACTGCTCGGAGCTGGCGTCGGGCTCGGTTGCGAGGCGGTTGCCGCGGCCGCTGCGGCTGCAGCTGCAGCTGCGCGCCGCGACTGACGTGCAGCTGCAGCCTGCGCCTTAGTCGGTGGCAACGGCACGGCGGGCAGTGTGACCACGTTCACCACGGCAGGGTCATCGCGGAGCTTGACGTACAGCCCCTGTCCTTCGGGATGCGGGACCGACAGCACGTTGCCCGGGAAGCCGTCCGGCACCTGCACCGGATGAGTGAACTGAGCATCGGTGGAGACGGAATCCAGCAGGAAGAGTCCC
Organism: uncultured Acidobacteriaceae bacterium; assembly: GCA_963781245.1. Lineage (GTDB taxonomy): Bacteria > Acidobacteriota > Terriglobia > Terriglobales > Acidobacteriaceae > Silvibacterium. The sequence goes on along the minus strand of CAWAFB010000015.1, from coordinate 277,434 downwards.
GATCCCGTCAGCGAGCAAGGCTGATCCGCAGCGGGGGGGCACTGCAAACCCTGCAGAGTGGGCAGCCGCACGAGGGTGACGAGGGGCAGCCAGTCTCCCTGCGCGCCTGTGCCGTCGATCACCCGGAACTGGAGCGGACCAAACGCCGAGCTTCCGAAGGCCTTCGACGGGTCCAGTGTCGCGAGCGCGGTCTTTGCGTCCTGAAGAACAAGGGTGCCGTCCCCCATGTTCAGAGTGGTCGAATACGCACCGTCGGCGGTGGCGACTTCTATCTTTTCCTCACGGGAGAAAGCCGCCGGAGACTGTGTCTTCAGCGAGAAGACGAGCTTGCTGTTCTGCGGCAGTTCGTCCTGGCCGGCGAGCTGGATATTGCCGGGATTTGGAGTAGAAGCATTCTCGACACTCTTGCTCAACAGGCTGACCTTCGGACGGGAGGGGTCGACGGTTGTTGTGAGATTCACCTTGCGCCCGTCGCGGAGCGTCGCAATAGCCTCTATGTGATCGCCTGCGTTAAGGCTCGCTATGGCCTTCGCGTCCTTTGTCTCGAGAAGCAGCTCGTCGTTCCCATCATGATGAGAAAGCTTCCCAGGCTCGAAGCGCGCTCCCGGAATCTCAACCGCGGCGACCTCGTCAAGCCGGCTGCCTTTGAGGACGGCCTGCTGATCGCCTGCATGCAGACTGAAGCCGTCGAGATGTGCGGCAGCAGCGTAAGTGTGCAGGGCAACTTCCTGCGGCTTGTCCAGGCCAGCCTGTTTCACCAGGAGCGTCAATGCACCGGGCTCAGCATTCTTCAAGGGCAGCGTGATCTCTACATGATCCGGCGGAACGGATTTCCAGTCCGCCTTCTGCTCCTTGCCATTGGCCTCGCGGAACTGGATCGAGTCGACGCAAGTCGTGTCTTCTGCCTGAAGGTGGAGGGTATCGTCGCGTCCAACTATGAGCGCATTCTCATCAGCGGATGCCAGCTGCCACTTCTGCTCGCGAGCCGTCTGAAGTTTGTAGGTGGGGCCGGTGAATGCCGTGAATCCCCAGAAACCATGCAGCGTGCCCGTGAGCGGACCACGGATTGCAGAATCTGCGCCAGCTTCTGCTTTTGCAAGCGCCGTGTTATCCACCACGAAGCCACCCTTTGCTGCATCGGGCTTGAGCGGGAGGTCCACTTTCTTCTTGCCGATTTCAACCTGCAGAGCCAGATCGCGTGCGTACCCTGTGGAGAAGACCAGCGGTGCTCCGTCAGTCGGAAGGACGAGCCCGCTCTTGCTAGCACAGAAAACTTCCTTGTCGTTGACCGGATGGAGCGGCGGGGGCTGTGCGGCTTCGATCGGAGGCAGCGCGACGACGAGTACCGACTTGGGATTGTGGAAGGATGGCGGCGTGTTGAGCTTGAGGTCCAGTCCGTTATCGCGCTGAGTTCCCAGCGCCGGGATGTACTGATATTCGGCGGTGTGGATGGAGTCCAGGATGCGCGCGATGTCGATGATCGACGCAACGTAAGGACTGTAGTAGCCGAAATTCGCACGCGGTGTGTAGCTGGCCTGCATGCCAAGGTCGCTGGCCGGGCCGGATGTTAGCGTGCCGACGATGGACATGCTGTGCCCGTCGTTCAGAATCAAAGCATCCTGCTTTTGCACCAGGCAGGAAGCCTGCTCTTCGATGGCTTTGTCCAGACAATCTTTATCGAGCTTCATGCCCAAACTGCGGGCGAGCAGCGGCGAAATCTCCTTGAGCTTTTCGGGATCGGCCGCGTTGATCTCATGGACGGCGTCGAGGTAGGCATCAAGACGTGTGCGATCAAGACTTGCCTGATTCAGGTCCTGTGAGGCGCGAACGAATGAGCCGGGACGTCCGCTCACCGCATTGACCAGTGTCCTGAAGTCTCCTCCGGTGGCCGGAGCAAGGAAAAGCAGCGCCTGCTGGGCCCCCTCGGGAACAGTGACATAAAGCCCTTCGTCGAATTTCTTGTTCCAGGTCTCGGCCTTGAAAAACCAGTTTTCGGGCGGCTGATTCGTGGATCCACGCAGAAACGCAACGATGAGAAGGTAATGCGCGGTCTGGTCTTTCGGGAAATCCGGATGAATCCAGAGCCTGTCGCCGACGGCGAGGTTGGGCACGGCGGTAATAGGGAGGGTTAGAGATCCCCGCTTAACCTTCACATCGATTCGCGGCCCGCTGAGATCGAATGGCGCGGGATCAGCAAGTGCAGCAATTGCGGCAAGGCACAGGAAAAAGGATGCAAAAAGGCGCAAGGATTTGAATCTTGAAGCCATACTTATATCTTATCGATTCCTTCGATGCTGTGGCTTCTCACGACGAGAGCCAACGGTCAGGGTTGACCACCAAATCCGCTGTCACGATAGAAGGGCTCAATTGCTTGAAACACGTTTTTGGCCAAAGGTTTGCGAGAAGGTCGAAGAAAGTCGGTGAATATGTGGCGAAGATCCGGGCCATTCAGTGGCCAGGAAGATTATGCATGGCAAACGATCTCTTTCTCGGCGATAGCAGTTTCAGTGTGATGTACATGGCCGGAATCAGAAAGACGATCGATCCGAGAACCCACATGAGCGCACCTGCCGCCGCCTGATCGGCGAGAGGTGTGATGGCGAATATCCGCGACTGGTTCGCGTAGGTGGGATAAAGTGCGCGCCCCGAGAAACAGAGCAGCGCGGAAATTGCGGTATTGATGATGTCGGCGCTCAGAAGATACGGCAGCAGCAGCCACCGCGAACCCGAGAAGCGGCTGGGCCAGGGCTCAATCACCGGACACCAGAAAAGAACGCTGGTCAGGAAGAAGCACGCGTGCTCGACGATGTGCCACTGCCATGAAGCAAGTGCGAACTCGTATGCGGCAGGGATATGCCATCCAATATAGGCGGCGTTCATCAGGATCCAGGCAACACGAGGCGTAACCAGCAGCTTGAAAAAGCGCCGCAGCCATATGGTTCGGATCAAGGGTCCGAGGACCGGCCGCACGAACCATCGTGGCAAGCCCCGCAGCAGCGGGACCACCGGCGCGCTGAGCACGATGAGCGGTGGCGCCACTGACATCAAGATGTAGTGCTGCGCCATGTGAGCGACGAGCAGCTGATCGCTGATGGTATCAAGCGGCGAGGCGATAGCAATGATGATCGCCGCGATGCCGGAGAGAAAACAGATCAGCCGCCACGCCGGGAACATTGCCGGGCGCGTCCGCCGGATGCGGAGCCAGCCGCGCCAGTAGACAATCGCAGAGATCTCCAGAGCTAATGTGGCCGCGCGCGGAAGCGCCCAGGCAAGAATGAAGGACTTCGACATCTACTGCTTTGCTGTGCCCGTCGGTGAACTCAATGGCGAGAGCTGCGCTGTTGCCTGGCCGGCGGCGTTCGTTGCCGGAAGCTGACTCGGCGGATGAAGCGTGACGAGAAACTTGACCAGCGCGGTCACTTCCGGAGGCGAGAGATTCTTCCCGTAGGCGGGCATGTTGCCGCCACCCTGGAGAACCTGGCGAATGAGCTGATCTTCAGTGAGGCGTGTCGCGACGTCATCGAGAGCGGGTCCGCGCAGGCCGCCAATTCCGCCGAGCGAATGGCAGTTCCGGCATTGCTTGGCCTGGAAGACGACCGCCCCCTGCCGCTCTACCGGGGACAGATTGTGCAGGAACTTCGTGGGAACAGTGTCGCTGCTCCACGCATCCATGATCGGGCTCCATGGCGTGAAGGTGCCCAGGTGCGTGAAGACCCCGAACGAGATGGCAACGGTCACCAGAACCAAAACGGCGACAGGACGGCGATGCCAGCTCTTTTCCCCCTCCCCGGCGTAGAAGGGGAGCGCCAGCAGAACAGCAATGCCGAGAACGGGCACGATCAGGATAAAAGGCGTCTCAAGGCTCGGCGGAAGATAGGCGAGAACGGCGTAGATCCAGAGAAAGAAGAAGTCGGGCTTGGGGACGGTCTGAATGATCGTGGGGTCCGGCTGACCGTTGGGGCCATAGGGGCCGAATACGGCGGCGCAGACGGCGACCGCGGCGATCACCGCGCCGGAAAAGATGAGGTCCTTCCAGAATGCTCCAGGCACGAAGGGAAATCCTTGTTCGTGCGATAGCTTGTGGTACTCGGCCATGTAGGTGGAGCGGCGCACTGGGCGGCCGGGCATCGGCCAATCGTTGATGCCAAGCTTCAGCACCATCCAGACGTGCGCGGCAACGAGGACGAGCAAAGTCCCAGGGATGACGAAGACATGAAGGTCAAAGAAGCGTGAGAGGGTGGCGCCACCGATGATTGGACCACCCATCATGAGATTGACCAATGGGCCGCCGATGAGTGGTACGCGGCCGACGATCGACACTCCGATGCCAAGACCCCAATATGCGTCCTGATCGAAGCGCATTACCTCCCCGGTGAACGCCATGCCCAGGGTCATGAGTAGCAGGAAGACTCCGACCATCCAGGTGAGCTCGCGAGGAAACTTATACGCTCCGAAGAGAAAAACCTGCGCCATGTGGATGAGCACGACGGCGACCATAAAGTTGGAGCCCCAACCATGCATGGCGCGCAGGAACCAGCCTAGAGGCAGGTCGTGATTGAGCCAGTTGAGGCTGTTCCAGGCATTGGCGGCGGAGGGCACGTAGACTATGGCGAGAAGAATGCCCGTGGCTATCTGCAGCAGGAGCAGTGTGAAGGCTGCGCTGCCGAAGACGTACCACCAACTGGCGGTATTGCGCGGCACGGGGTGAAGAGCAGCGTCTTCGACAGGCCCTTGCAACTGCAGCCGTAGCTCAAGCCAGTTGTAGATTTGCTTTACCCAGTGCATGGGCCGGATCCTTTGTAGTTATTGAGAACACGCAGACCGTTGCTGGCTTCGTTCGAAAGGGTTGGGGTTTGCCCAGCGAAGATTTGTAACTGGTTCCCCGCCACTTTGTATTTGTATTCAAAGAGTCCTCGTTCGGGTGGCCCCGAGGCCCGCGATCCATCGGAGTAATAGACGCCGCCATGGCAGGGGCACATGAACAGCCCGGATTGGGGGAACCAGCGAACGGGGCAACCCAGGTGGGCGCAGTTGATGGCGAAGACCTGGAAATTCGTTGCGTCGATCCTGCGAACCCAGCAGGGTGTGTTTGCCGTTTCTCCATCCCATGGTTGATTGAAGGGGTTCCCAAAGGTCGCGAGCCGCGTTTCACCGGCAGGAAATTGGTCAATGGGTCCGAGAGTGATCCAGGAGTGGTATGCGCCCTTGCGCTTTATGGGGCCAAGCAGATACCGGACGACGGGAACGGCTACAGCAACGCCCACAGCAGCGTTGATGAGAGCGCCCAGTGTCAGGAGCATCCAGCGCCGGGAGACGACACTGGGGTCGTCTTGATGCACGCCGGGCGCTGGTGGTGGAATCGGTGTTTGTTCCGGTGTCTGGGTCACGTTTCACCTCACGGATGCTGCGGATAGGGCTGTCCAGGGGTCTGACTGCGTAGCGAGGCGAGCCAGGCGACAACGTCACTCACTTCATCGCCGGTGAGCGGACGGTCAGCGATGTCGCTTCGCCAGTCAGGATGACCTAGATCGGGACGACCAGCGACGATGATAGTGCGCAGCGTTTGATCATTGACGAGCGCGAGAAATGTAGGATCGGTGATCTTGTGTCCGGAGGGCTCATGGCAGCGAGCGCATGCGGTTTGATAGACGGCTTGTCCTTTTGAAGCATCGCCTTGAGCCGAAGACTGATAGGGCGGGGGCGTCTGTCCATTCACGGTTCCCGGTTTCTGCCATGCGGTGCGCATGCCATGCACCAGGGCGTCCACCTGCGCATCGGCCAGCAGTCCGCCGGCTTCGTGTCCAAAGGCGGGCATGAGCGTGCCGGGTTCACCTCCGGCAATGATTTTGCGCAGCGTCGCGTCGTCCACCCACGCCTGGTAGAGGGGATTGGCAAGATCGAGCGCCGCGCCGTTCTGTCCATCTTTGCCGTGGCAGGCGGCGCAATACTCGTTGTAAAGCGTGGCGAAATCCGTGACAGAGTCGGGACGCGGGACCTCAGAGCCGGGCTTTGGCGTGCCGGGCATCTGGTTACAACCGGCTAGCACCATAAGAAGGAACGCTGTGCCCACAAAAGGCTGCACTCTCATGAACGGTCGTCCTCTTCTTTGTGCTCGTGAATAAGCCCCGGAGTTTCAATGCCCATGCGCATGACGAATGGCAGCGATTGTGAGGTACGGATACGTTCCTGGCGGGCAACGACGAGTCCCGCGACAATGCCGAATGCCACCTGTGAGATGAGGAACCATCCCCAGGCAATGTGTGCGTCGAGCACAGGATTAACGATCCCCATGGTGGAATGAAGCAGGCCGGTCCACAACACCGGCGCGATGACGCCACCGAGCAGCACCGGGCGTCGCGGCAGCATCGGGAGCATCGCTCCATAGAGCAACCCGACGAGGGAACAAGTGAAAAAGTGAATTACGGTGGCAACGATCAAGCCCTGCCAGTGAAAAGCTGCAATATCGGCAGTCGTGGGATTGCGCCAGTTTGCGACGCCCGCGCCACCCAGCAGATTGATCGGATACCAGATGCTGTGCTCGGCGATGAGCCCGTACAACAGTGCCGGTGGAATCATCGCAATTCCGCCAGCGAGACCGCCCTTGATGCCGGAGATGATCGGATAGGTCTCTACCGGCAGATGGGCGCGGTCTTCTTCCGGAATGACAATCTTTTCCACCTGCCGGCGCGTGGTCTGAATCGCTACCGCCTCGACGACAACGGGAATGTCCTCGTGCGCCTCGTGCGGAAGCACCTGCCGGAACCAGCCGACGACCCCGAAGACCATGAGCACGCCTCCGAGAACTGAGATAACCCCGTTAGTGACGAGTCCGGCACAAAGCAAAGTGAAGCCGAAGGCCAGCACAAGAGGCCACGCGGTTGGCGCGGGCAGGTGAATCGTTTCCGTGTGGGCGCCGCGTTGTTCGTGATCGCTCATATTATTCCTCGCGTTATCGCCCATCCGTTATCTCCCCACGATGTACACAACGGTGAAGACAACGACCCACACTGCGTCGACAAAATGCCAATAGAGCGCCAGAACCTGAATGCGCTCGGAATGCTCCTCACGAACATGCCCGGTGAGAGTGAAAAGGAGCACAAGCAGCAGCATCGTGAGGCCGACAACGACGTGGGTTGCGTGCAGACCCACGATCGAATAGAAGGTTGTGCCGAAGAGGTTGGTCCGAATCGTGAGCCCATCGTGATAGATCAGCTTGTACCATTCGAGCCCTGTGCCGATCAGGAAGATCACACCGAGAGCGATCGTGGCAGCCCACCAGAGTCCGAAGGTACGAAGGATGCCGCGCTCAATTGCGCGCTCGGCCAGCCAGATAGTGACGCTGCTTGAGAGCAGGCAGATGGTATTGAAGATCGGCACTTCAAGGACCTGTGCCGGCGTGGGTCCATTGAGGCTTTTGCCGATGTAAAACACATAGGCGACGACGAAGATGGTGAAAATGGCACATTCGCCAATGATGAGGCAATACATGCCGACTCTGCCGCGAGAGGGCCGATGCCACGTCTGCTCATGTCCGCCGGGAACCAGAGGTATCGCGGTCGCGCTCATTTGAGGAGTATCCAGTCGTTCATCATTCGTACTTCCAGTCAGGATCTTCCGGGTGCTTTATGTCCCACAGGGGACGGCGGCTGTGCACCACGGGATCGGTGGCGAAGTTATATACCGGCGGGGGAGAGGCAGTAGACCATTCGAGCGTCCACGCATCCCAGGGATCATTGCCGGCGATTTTGCCTTTGAAGAGTGACGAGACCAGGTTGTAGGCGAAGATCAGTACCGCGACACCCTGGATCAGGCCTCCGATGGAGACCACAAGGTTCAAGTGGTCCCATCCGCGGTCGGCTGGATACGTGTAGATCCAGCGGGGCATACCCTCGAAACCAAGAAAGTGCATAGTGTCGAAGGTCACGTGAAATCCAATCAAGAAGAGCCAGAAGTGCCATTTGCCAAGCTTCTCGTCCATCATGCGGCCGGTTGCTTTGGGGAACCAGTAGTAAATTCCGGCAAAGACCATGAAGACGATCGCGCCCACCAGCACATAGTGGAAGTGTGCGATCACGAAGTAGGAACCGTGGAGCTGCCAGTTCCAAGGGGCAACCGACAGCATAATGCCGGTGAGTCCGGCGGCTAAAAACTGAAAAAGGAACGCCGTACTGAAAAGCATTGGGGTCGCGAAGCGTAATTTGCCGCCCCACATGGTGGCAACCCAGTTGAAGATTTTGATTCCCGTCGGAATACCTACCAGCATCGTCGAAAGGACGAAGAACGCATTCCCCGCCGATGTCATACCCACCGTGAACATGTGGTGAGCCCATACTCCGAGACTTACAAACCCAATGCCCACACCGGCTGCCACCATCGCGGGATATCCAAAGATGGCCTTGCGTGAGAAGACGGGGATAACTTCACTGGCTATCGCAAAGGCCGGAAAGACCAGGACGTAAACTTCAGGATGGCCAAAGATCCAGAAAAAGTGCATCCACAGTATGGCCTGGCCTCCGGCCTGGGTGTCGAAGAAATGCGCCCCCAGATACCGATCGAGGAGCAGCATTACCTGGGCCGCAGTCAACGGCGTGATGGTAACTAGCAAAAGCCCACTGTCCACGAGCAAGAGCCATGTGAAGAGCGGCATGCGCATCAGCGTCATGCCTTTGCACCGCATGGAGAAGGTCGTGGCAATGATATTGATTGCGCCGCCAAGGGTTCCGAATCCGGTCACGAGAAGCGCGAGCGCCCAGTAATCGGTGGCGTTTCCGGGCGAGAAGGCTCGCGCGGTCAATGGTGCATAGGCCCACCATGTGACGTCCGGGGCGTTGCCCATGCCGTAGAGTCCGGCGCCGCCGAGGAAGCTGAAATACAGCAACAGGGCGCCGAAAGCTGTTAACCAGAAGCTGAAGGCGTTAAGGCGCGGAAATGCCATGTCGCGCGCGCCAATCTGCAGCGGAATAATGTAGTTCGCCCAGGCGAAGACGAGCGGCATGCCCACCAGGAAGACCATGGTGGTTCCGTGCATTGTGAAAAGGCGATTGAAGACCTGCGGTGAAATAAGATGATTGTTCGGCACCGCGAGCTGGATGCGGATCAGAAGTACCTCAGCCCCGCCGACCAGTAGGAAGAAGATGGCCAGCATCATGTACATCAGGCCGAGTTTCTTGTGGTCGACCGTGATGACCCACGAGTGCAGGGTTTCGAGCCACGTGCTTTCACCCTCGCGTGGCGGCGTCAAGTCCAGCGAGCCATGAATTGGAAGGGTCTGGTCCGCCATAGTCTCTCTCTACTTCAGCGTTTCCAGGTAGCTGGTCACCTGGTCGAGTTGATCCTCGCTTAACTGCATGGCCGGCATCAATGATCCCGGCTTGATAGTGTTAGGGTCCTTGACCCATTGCTTGAGATTGTCGCGGGTATTCGGGATAATGCCAGAGGCAAGCGTATCGCGGCTCATCAGGTGGGTCAGGTCGGGGCCGAATCTGCCGGTTGCTGCTGTGCCCTGCACGGTGTGGCAGTTCATGCAGGCCTGCGTCTCAAAGACGTGCCGCCCAGCCGCCACTGCGGGATCCTGAACACCGGGCTTGGCCTGATTGGCGACCCAGGCCGCGAACTGTTCCGGGGTATCCACGTAAACCCGGAGCAGCATATTGGCATGCTGCACTCCGCAGAATTGTGCGCACTGACCTAGGTAGACGCCGGGCTGCAGCGGATCGATCCATAAATCGTTGGGGTGCACCGGAATGAGGTCCGTCTTCCCGGCCAGCTGGGGTATCCAAAAACTGTGATCCACGTCGGCCGAGAGCAGCTTCAGGTATGTTGGCGTAGGGTGATCAGCGCTGCTGAGCGGCACGTGCAACTCGTTCGCGGCGACGATTCCCTGCGTCGGGTAGCGGTACTCCCACCAAAACTGGTGACCGACAACGGTGACCTCGAGAGCCGCCTGAGGTTTCGGAGCATCCTGTATGGCGAAGATCACCCGCGCGGTCGTAAGGAAGAGCACAACCACAATGAGCACCGGAATAACGGTCCAGGCAAGTTCAACCTGGTTGCTGCCGTAGATCTGCGCAGGTTCGCTGGCGTCGTCCGTCCCTTTCGACCGGAACCGCACAATCACATAGGTCAGTAGGCCGGCAACGGTTAGAAAAATGGCGCCAGTAATCTCAAGAGCGAACAACGAGAGATGATGTATTTCGATAGCAGGTGTCGAGGTGGGCGCGAAAATGCTCGGCGTGGACTGCGGACCTTGTGCGAACGCGTGGCTGGACAAAATAGGTGCGGCGGCAAAAACAAACCGTGTCAACCGCCCCACTCCAAGCCATCCAGGAAGCATCTTGCTGGTCCTCTCCTGATCAAGGTTCCAGTACGTTTGCTTAAAGAGCCGAGGAAATTGCGTTGTTGAATCGAAAAACTATCTTAACTCGTTTTGTTAGATTGTCGATGGCCCATGGAGGGTGGCAAGTTAAATTTTTACGAGGTCCGCGATATCAGTCTTCTGACCCGTGCAGCAAGCCTTGCGGGGTTGAATCCTTTTGCGAAGGCATTTAACACCGTGGACTGGAGCAGGCGCAACGACAAAATCCGGTAACCTTGATCGAGATTTCCGTAAAACCAGCGCGCGGCCGACGTAGTGGTGGCTAGATCGGCGCGAACTTTTGCCGTCGTCTGCGTAAAGCGCTGATGAGCGGTGCCCTGGCTTTTCAGATCAGCATTGATGGCTTCCGCAGCTGCTTGTCCGCTGATGACCGCGAAGTAAATCCCTTCGCCGGTGAGAGGATCGACAAAGCCGCCAGCATCCCCCGCCAGAAATATTCTGCTGGCTGAAGGTCTATGCTGCGCAGCGCCGAATCCAGCGTACTGGCCGATCATATCCTCGGCTGACACCGTCCCGAACCTCCTGTGAATGTAAGCGGCGAGCCGCGCCCGATCGATCTTTTCGGCCGGCGCGTAAGAGTAAAGTCCGACGTTGACATGGTCGCCCTTTGGGAAGACCCACCCGTACCCATCTCGAACCGGAGCAAAATCGAAGACAAGCTCCTGCTCAACGGCATCTGCTACGGGAACGACGGCTTCAAGGGCGAAGGCGCGCCAGAACCACCCCTTGCCATCATCGGTGAGCTGGCGCACGCGGCTGTGAACGCCATCAGCTCCTACAAGGAAACGCGCGCGCAGCTCATGGCCATCGGCACGGAGAGTCACGCTGGAGTCATCTTCACTGACAGCCTCAATCGCGCGAATGTGTTGAAACCGCGCACCGACCGCCAAAGTCTGACGCAGGCAATAGTCGTCGAACTCCCGCCGGACCGTCATATAACAATACGGTGAACGTCGACGCAGAACACTGGCCCGGCTGCCATCGCGCTCAAGGCGCATGTGTGAAATCTTCTGCCGAACCACCGGATCAACCGGATACCGCAGCGCCTGGACTGTTTTGAGAGTCAGTCCACCGGCGCAGGCCTTCTGTCGAGGAAAAATCGCGCGGTCCAGCAACAGCACTTCGCGGCCCGCCGCGGCAAGGTCATATGCGGCTGCGCATCCGGCAGGTCCGGCGCCCACAACGATTGCGTCCCAGGTTTGCATCTGGAACTATTCTTGCTCAACCGCGACAATCCTGCTTATTCAATCGTAGTAACGGGAACGCGAATCGATGCACGATAACGATCGCCTCGATAACGCGAGCATGCCGCTTCGATGGGCGACTCCTGGGTCGTGAGAATGATCCGGCTGATGGAGAGGACGCTCGCCTTGCGCGGAATCGTCAGCAATTCGGACTCTTCCCGTGTGGCCGGGAGTGCCTCGATGATCTCGTCGGCATACCCCACCCGCACACCGTAACGTTCGCGAAGCGTGTGATAAAGAGACTGTTTCGCGAAATCGATGCGGTCGAGCCCGGGAAACTGCCGCAACGGGATGTGGGATTGTTCGAGAGCCATGGGGGTGCCGTCTGCCAGACGCAGGCGACGCAAGCGCATCACCTTCTCGTTTGCGTCGAGCTTCAGCTTCTCCATTAGGTCTTCGGTCACAGTGATTACGGACTGCTCGAGCAATTGCGAACTGGGCTTCATGCCTCTTCGCCGCATGTCCTCGGTAAAGCCCTGCAGGTGAAGAATATTTTTCTCGAGCTTGGGGCGGCTGACAAAAGTTCCACGGCCCTTTTCGCTGAAGGCGTAGCCGTTGGTCTTGAGACCGTGCAGGGCCTGGCGCGCGGTCATACGGCTCACCTGATAGGCGCGTGAGAGCTCTTCTTCCGACGCCAACGGATCGCCCTCGGACAACTCGCCGGACTGGATCTTCTCCATCAGAGCGCGCTGTATTTGAAAATAGAGCGGTATGAATCCGTTCTTATCGAGCGGCTGCACTGTGGGTTCGCTTTGCTGACGGTTACTCAAGTTGCTTTTCGACACTGAGATCCCTCGTTCCGTGTTTTCCTGCGCGCTATCGATCGAGTTGTAAAACGGATGCCGTCTGCGTGATCGGCCTCAGATCGCGATGGTGGTAAACCTGCGTATGCCTTATCCTTGGTTTCGCATTGCAGCCGGTTCTGAACCTCCGCCCGTTATGTTTCCGATTTCTCTTCGCGGATCTCTGATCGTTTCCTGCCAGGCGCCGCCCGGCGATCCACTCGACAGCGTGGACACCCTGAGGCGCATCGCCATTTCCGTCGTTCGCGGCGGGGCCGGCGGTCTGCGCGCCAACGGAACCGCATGTATCGAGGCCTTCCGGCGAGCGACAAGCGTGCCGATCATCGGCATCGAGAAGCGCAAGATCGGGGACGAGGTCTCGATCACGCCTGACTTCGCCGCTGCGGAATCGGTCGCCGCTGCGGGCGCCGATATCATCGCTCTGGACTGCACTAACAGCAGAACGGCTACCGCTGAGCCCTGGAGAAATCTGGTTGGCCGGATCCACGCCGACATACGGAAGCCGGTACTCGCAGATATCGCCTTGTTTGAGGAAGCCCTTGCCGCCCAGGAGGCTGGCGCGGACGCCGTGGCTACCACTCTCTACGGATTCACATCGGAGACGGCAGGATTTCGCGCCGTAAGCTGGGATCTGGTGGAGCGTATGCTCCGGGAGCTTCACGTTCCGGTTATCGTGGAAGGTCATATTTCCCAGCCGGAAGAAGTAAGACAGGCGTTGGATCTGGGTGCATATGCGGTCGTGGTCGGGTCCGCAATCACTCGGCCCGAGTCGATTACCGCGCGTTTTGTGAAAGCTCTCCATGCCTGATTCCTGGGCCTGAGTCCTGGAAAATGCGCCGCTGCCTCAGGTTCAATTCCTCTGGTAGACGGATTTCGAGCCGGTCAGGTTCCCGGCAAAATTGCCGTCTCAGACTTTGTACTTGCAGTTCGGTACAGTTGTCTATACATCATGGTAACTTGAAGGCAGGCCCTTCAGCATCCTGACTGGGCCAGTCGCCGCAAAAGGAAGCCTCACTCAATGTCTCGAAGCTATGCGCACGCGATGCTCCAGGAGATCTACGAACAGCCGGAGGCCCTCACTGCGACCATCGCCCGATATGCTCAAGCCGGCTCGCTGAACGCCGAGTCGTTCCCGAAAATCGCCGATATCCTTCGCGGACGTCAGCGGCTGGTCATAGCCGCCAGCGGCTCGAGCCGCCATGCAGGCCTGGCGGGCGAAATCATGCTCGAGGATTGCGCAGGACTCGCGGTTGACGTGGAGTACGCGAGTGAATACTCCTACCGCTCTACTCACACGCTCCACGATCCGGGATTGCTGGTGATCTCGCAGTCCGGTGAGACGGCCGACACGCTCGCGGCTCTGCGCGAAGCTAGGACGCGTGGACTGGCAACCATGGCCATCACCAACAATCCGGAATCGACAGTGGCCCGCGAGGCAGATGCGTCGCTGCCCACAATCGCCGGCAGGGAGCTGGCGATTCCGGCGACCAAGAGCTTCACCACACAGCTTTGTGTCCTCTACCTGCTTGCGCTTTACGTGGCGCGGCTTGGGGGCAGGATGACGGCGCAGACTGTCGCCGCCCACCTAGAACACCTGGAGCATCTGCCCGCCTTACTGGCGGCATCGCTGGAGGAATGGGAGGCACTCGTCCACGAAATAGCAGAAAAGACGCGTTCCGCTCGCGGGTTTCTTTACCTTGGGCGCGCCATTCACTATGCGATCGCGCGCGAAGGCGCACTCAAGCTGAAGGAGTCGGCCTACATTCAGGCTGAGGGCTATCCGGCCGGTGAATTGAAGCATGGGCCGAATGCCCTGGTGAGCCCGGACGCACCTTTAGTTGTCCTGGCCACTCGCGATGACGATGACCCGGACTCGGTGTTGCGGTACCAGAAGACGCTGCAATTGATGCGCGACATGCAGGCACAGGGCGCGACGATCATTTCGATCAGCACGGAAGGCGACGAGGAAGCGCATAAATTAAGCAATTATTCGGTTGCTGTTCCAGCCGTGAGCGAATTTCTGCTGCCTTTGCTTGAGGTTGTGCCTCTCCAGCTCTTTGCCTATTTCACCGCTGTTCTGCACGGCGTGAACGTGGATAAGCCTCGCAATCTGGTAAAGGCCGTCGTAACCGAATGAGCCGATCCCAAATATGACAACCTCCTGCCATCGGCATACCTTGCGATGTAGCATTTATGTATGTCTGAGTTGCGGCTAATCCTGAATCTCTGGAAAGAGGCGCGCGAGCGAAACGACGAGATCTGCCTTGCCACTGTAGTCGGAATTGAAGGCTCTTCGTACCGGAAACCCGGAGCCCGGATGCTGATGACAAGCTCTGGACGTCGTGCCGGCACGATCAGCGGAGGTTGTCTCGAGGCCGAGGTACAGAAAAAAGCCTGGTGGCTCACCGAGACCGGGCCCTCGGTTCAGCGTTATAGCAGCTTCTACGATGACGATTCTGAGATGCCCTACGGGCTTGGCTGCGGAGGCACGGTCTCCGTTCTCCTCGAAAGGGGTGTGGCAGCGGAGCGGGTTCTTGTTGCTCTCGAGCGCAACCTGGGGTCACGGAGCGGCACGGTATTTGTCTCGGTAATCGAATCTGAGGCGCCTGCAGATCTTGGGACTCGCCTTATCTTGTCGGAGGAAGGCGAAACCCACCTCGCGTCACCATCCCGCGAGATGACCGCGCTGGCACATAAGGCACTGCAAGAGAGGAAATCGCTTTGGCAGCAACGCAAGGCCACCATCATTGCTGAATACCTGCCGCCTCGGGTCGCTCTCCTGGTGGTCGGCGCCGGAGACGATGCAGTCCCGTTGGTTGAGTTCGCCGGCAAGCTGGGATGGAAGACTACGGTGGTGGATGGCCGCGCGCACCTGGCCACGCGGGAGCGGTTCCCGACTGCCGATGAAGTATTCGTGCTCAGCACATTCGATCAAATTACGCTGACCGCCCGGGACGCAGCAGTTTTGCTTACGCATAGTTATGATCAGGATCGCGCGGCGCTGCGGGGGCTTCTCCCGGGTGACGCCGACTATCTTGGAGTTCTCGGACCACGGAAGCGGACTGAGCGGTTGTTGTCGGAGATTGCGCCCGAGCTTGGCCTGACGGCTGGCGAGTGCATGGCGAGGCTGCATTCTCCTGTGGGGCTGGATATCGGATCGAAAGATCCCACCAGCATTGCATTAGCGATCATCGCCGAAATTCATTCAGTGATGGAGCGGGCGGCGAGCCGGCCACGCAAGAGTGCCGACCAGCCGTCGGCAATCCATGCCTGACTCATCGCGCGCTCGTTGGAAGCGAACGTTATCCTACCGGGCTTCCAGTCAGGCCTCGTTCTAAGTCAAGGGCCTGAGCTTCCAAATTATTTAGCCGTCTTTCTTTCACGGGCGGCATCCACTGCATGCAGAGAGGTGCTTCATGATGCGATTGGATCGCTGGTGCGGCTTCGTGCTGGCTTTAACCACTTTAGTAGTCTCAAGCCAGCCTGTTCCTGCGCAGGAAAAAGTCGAAATCGATGCAAATGCTCCGACGACTGCGTTCCCTCATTTCTGGGAGGAGATGTTCGGATCGGGGCGAGCGATCCTGTCGCTGCGCGAGAGCTACCGCGACGACTTGCGTGCGGTGAAGCAGGTCGCGGATTTCCGCTATGTGCGGTTTCACGCGATTCTGCATGACGAGCTGGGCGTCTACAACGAAGACGAGCATGGCGAACCGGTCTACAACTTTGCCTACGTCGACCAAGTCTATGACGGGCTGCTCAAGGACGGCGTGCGGCCATTTGTCGAGATCAGCTTCATGCCAAAGAAGCTGGCGTTCAATCCGGACGCACTGCACCCGTTCTGGTACAAGCAGAACGTTTCGCCTCCGAAGAGCATGGAGCGCTGGGATGACCTGATGACCCACTTTGCGCAGCATCTTGTCGACCGCTACGGAATTGACGAAGTGTCGAAGTGGTACTTCGAGGTATGGAATGAGCCGAATATCGACTTCTGGAACGGTATTCCCAGGAAGCAGTCTTATTTTGAGCTCTACGCGCATACGGCCCATGATTTGAAGAAGGTGAATCCACGGCTGCGGGTGGGCGGCCCGGCGACGGCAGCGGCTGCATGGGTCCCCGATTTTCTGAAGTTTACTGCGGCGAACCAAGTGCCGGTCGACTTCGTTTCCACGCACGGCTACGCGGACGACACCGTCGAAAATCTTTTCGGTACAAACGAAGATATTCCCATGGACGACCGAGTGTGCCGGGCTGTTGCCAAGGTCCACGGAGAGATAAAGTCGTCACCCATGCCGAATCTGCCGCTCTTCTGGACTGAGTGGAACGTACAGGGAATGCAGGAGTCGCGCGATACGATCTTCGTGGGGCCGGCGCTGGCGAATACCGTCCGGGAATGCGACGGCCTGGTGAGTATGATGTCGTTCTGGACCTTCTCCGATGTGTTCGAGGAGGGCGGCCCGATTCCGCAGCCATTCGTCGGGATGTTTGGCCTGCGCGCCAAGGGGGGCATCAACAAGCCCAGTTATTACGCATATGGACTGCTGCATCAACTTGGCGATGCCCGGATTGCGGACGCCTCGAAGAACGTCATTGTGACGAAGACCTCTGATGGTGGACTGGCGATCGCCTCATGGAACCTGGTTGACCCCGATCAGCAGGGAACCACGAAGCAGATGGAGCTGGATTTCCGCAATATTCCTGCGACTGCGAGAGTCACGATTCAGAAGGTGGATCGCGATCACGGAAATGTGCTGCCGCACTATGCGACGATGGGCAAGCCGCTGGACCCAACGCCGGAGCAGGTGGAGGAGTTGAACCGTCAGACCACTCTGCCCCCGCCGGAAACGGTTAAGCTCCAGGGAAATCGGCTTGATCTGAGCCTGACTCCGGATGAGCTTGTCCTGGTCAAAGTGCAGCCGTAATCATCGCGGGTCGCCGATCGTCCGTGCGGTTTCATCCTGTGTAAATATTCAGGCGGAATTGGCCTGTAACATGAGTAAGAAGCGAGAGGTGGAATGGAAGAAGGTCGTTGGGTTTTGCTGATTGCGAGCGAGGCTGGCGGCACCGATTCGGTGTCGGACCGGGCCATGGAGCGGCTGGTGGATGCGATCAGCAAAGAAGGGTATGAGGTAGTTCGGACGGCAACGCCCGAGGACGGGTTGTCGCTGGTGCAGTCGGACCCTTCACACAGCGCGATTCTGCTGGACTGGGACCTCGAAGGCGAGCACCAGTTTGCCGAGATGGCGGCGCTCAAGATCATTCGTGAGGTTCGGCATCGCAACAAGAAGGTGCCGATCTTTCTTATCGCCGACCGCACGCTGGTGAGCGAACTCCCCTTGGAAGTGGTGAAGCAGGTGCACGAGTACATTCACCTCTTCGGCGACACGCCCGAGTTCATCGCCAATCGTGTGGACTTTGCCGTTGAGCGCTACAACGAGCAGTTGCTGCCGCCGTATTTCCGCGAGCTGAAGAAGTACACGGATCAGGGCGCGTATTCATGGGATGCGCCGGGCCACATGGGCGGTGTGGCGTTCCTCAAGCATCCCGTCGGGATGGAATTCCATCGCTTCTTTGGCGAAAATCTGATGCGGTCGGACCTGGGCATCTCGACGGCGCCGCTGGGTTCGTGGCTGGACCACATCGGGCCTCCGGGTGAGTCGGAACGAAATGCGGCGCGAGTCTTTGGCGCGGACTGGACGTTTTATGTGCTGGGCGGCTCGTCGACGTCGAACCAGATTGTCGGGCACGGAGTTATCGGGCAGGACGACATTGTGCTGGTCGATGCGAACTGCCACAAGTCGATCTGCCACTCGCTCACCGTGACGGGTGCGCGTCCGGTATATGCCACGCCAACCCGCAACGGCTACGGAATGATCGGACTGGTTCCGATCCACCGGTTCAGCCCACAGGCGATCAAACAACTGGTTGACGAGAGTCCACTGACAGCGGGTGCGCCATCGAAAGAGCTGACCTACGCAGTGGTGACCAACTCGACCTATGACGGCCTTTGCTACGACGTAAACCGCGTCGTGGCAGAACTGGCGCAAAGCGTGCCGCGGGTGCATTTCGATGAGGCGTGGTACGCGTACGCTAAGTTTCACCAGATCTATCGCGGCCGGTTTGCAATGGATGTGCCGGACGAAATGCCGAACCGTCCGACGCTCTTTGCGGTGCAGTCAACACACAAGATGCTGGCGGCGTTTTCGATGGCCTCGATGGTGCATATCAAGCTGAGTCCGCGTGCCCCGCTTGAGTACGACCAGTTCAACGAGTCCTTCATGATGCACGGAACGACATCGCCGTTCTATCCGCTGATTGCCTCCCTGGATGTGGCGGCGGCGATGATGGAGGAGCCGGCAGGGCCGACGCTGATGAACGAGACGATTCAGGATGCGATCACCTTCCGCAAGGCAATGTCCTCGGTGGCTCATCGGCTGCGGGAGGCTGAGGGTGGCGGAGGATGGTTCTTCCGGCTTTACCAGCCCGATCAGGTGAAAGACCTCGAAGGACAGAAGCATCTGTTTGAGGAGGCTCCGGACGAGTTGCTGGCAACGCACCCGAATTGCTGGACGCTGAAGCCCGGCGAGGATTGGCACGGCTTCCAGGACGCCGATATCGCCGACGAGTACTGCATGCTCGATCCGACCAAGGTCACCATTCTCATGCCCGGAATCAATGCGCAAGGTTTAGTGGCCGAGTGGGGGATTCCGGCGGCAATCCTTACCGAGTTTCTCGATTCCCGCCGAGTCGAGATCGCGCGCACTGGTGATTACACCGTGCTGGTGCTCTTCTCCGTCGGAACCAGCAAGGGCAAATGGGGAAGTCTGCTCGAGAATCTGTTTGAGTTCAAGCGGCTCTACGATACCGAGGCCTCGCTCGAAGAGGCCCTGCCCGACCTGGTGGCGAAATACCCCAACCGTTATCGCAACGTGACGCTCAAGGAGTTGAGCGATGAGATGCATGCTGCGGTGATCGAGTTGAATCTGACCGGTCTGGTGGGTGAAGCGTGCGAACTCGACACCGACCAGGTCCTCACTCCGGCGCAAACGTATCAGAAGCTGTTACGCAACGGCACGGAGAAGGTAAAGTTCACCGAGATGGCCGGGCGCATCACCGGCGTGATGCTGGTGCCCTATCCGCCGGGGATTCCGGTGGCCATGCCCGGTGAACGACTCGGCGCCAGAGACAGCGCCGTGATCCGGTTGATTCTTGCCATGGAGGAGTTCGGCAAAAAATTCCCCGGCTTCGAGCGCGAGGTACACGGCATTGAGGTGGACGCGCAAGGCGACTACTGGATGCGCGCCGTGATCGAGACGTCCGGAGAGAAGGCCAATGGCAATGGAAAGCAACGTGCGCCCAAATCCGGTCCACCGGTCAAGCGTAAGCGAAAGGCAACGAAGGCTCCCGAGCCGCCTGCAAATCCATCCGACCAAACGATGACCGGCTAGCTGATTCCTTCTACGGCCAGCTCGCGGTCGGCGAGTTCTGTTCCCTCGACTCTTGCCCGGATCTTTCGGAATGCGGTATCGCGAGCGGTCGAAGTGTCGTCGGCGAATGGTGCAAATCCGCAGTCGTCGGTTGTTCCCAGTTGTTCGATGGGCAGGAACAAGGCGGCTTCGAGAACGCGATCGCGAACCTGCGATGCTGTCTCGATCGCGGGATTGATCGGATCGATAACACCTATGAAAACCACCTGCTCCGGTCCAACAAGTTCGCTCACCATCCGCAGGATGCGTTTTCTGTCCGGCTCGCTGGCCATCTGGAGGTAGAATCGTCCGACGTTCATCTTGAAAAGATCCGGCAGGAAAGCCGCGTAGTCGACGTCCGCACTATGAGTTGAATCTCGGTCGCCACCCGGACAGACATGGACGCCAATCCTGCTGCGCTCGTCGGGAGTAAAGCGCTCCAGAACCCGATTGTTGAGTGCGACGAAGCTGCGCAGAAGGCCGGCCGAAGGATCGAGCTTGAGTGATAGCCGGCCCTCAGTAAAGTCGATTTGAACGCTGGCGGCTCCTGCATCAAGGGCCCCTCGAATATCGGTTTCAGCTTCATCGATCAGGTCGGCGAGGAAGGCCTCGCGCGAATAACCTGGTATCCCGTCTGCCGGATAAAGCAGACTCAGCGCAGAGGCGGAAATCACGGCTTGCTTCACTGGACGCTGGGTGAGCGTCTGGGCGGCTTTGAGATAGCTATCTGCATGGATGCCGTAGCGGAATGGTCCAGCGGTCAGACGAGGTAGCTGACGCGTGTGTCCATCGGCAAACGGGATCACGACACCATCCGGCGCGAGATTCTCAAGCCCGGTGAGTGGATAAGTTGCAAAACTTGGCTTGGTTTGCTCTCCATCTGTCAGGACCGGCGATCCCGTTTGCTCAAGCCGGCTGATTGTGTCCTTGAGGGCCTTCTGATACGCATCCTCGAGTACTTCAGCGGTAATTCTGCCGGCGTGGTAGGAGCCGATGGTTTCAATCAGCTGAGGTGGGCGCGGAATGCTGCCGATCGGTTCAGTTGGAATGGCCATTCGGGAAGTGTAGCGAGGCAAAGGTGTAAGCAACCTCCACCAGAAGGTTGATTTCGAGCCGCGCGACCGGACCTTCTCCTGTTGAGTGGCACACCCTGAACCCTCCCGGAGGACGCCGGCTCTTTGGGCCGGCCAGCCTGCGAGACATTCTCATTCGGCGGTTTTCGGCCGTCCAGAGAAGCCGCTCGCCTGGCGAAGAGCATCGGCGTCCATTAGCCTGCCGCCCATCATAACGGTGCGCGTGTTCCTCAGATCGCCGATTTTCTTTGAGGGATCGCCTTCAACGAGTACCAGATCTGCGGTCTTGCCGACGGCAATTGAGCCCGTGATCTTGTCCACGCCGACAAGGTGCGCTGGCGCGATGGTTGCGGCTTCCAGCGCCTCTTCAGGAGTGAAGCCTGCCGCAACGTATAGCTCAAGTTCGCGGACTAGTTCGAGCCCCGAGCCGTCGGTACCCGCGACGATCGCGATGCCGCTCTTGTGCATCTCTGTTACAAGCGCCGACAATTTTGCATAACTCTTGCGGTAGTCCTCCCGGGTCAAGTCTTTGGGCACAGCGAAACCACCCTGGCGGAAGCTTCGCTCAGTGGCTGGCGGCAAGGTGCCGACATACGGCGCATAGGCTGGAGAAAGCTCGCCGTTCTCCGGCACAAATAACGCTTCAGCGACAACCAGCGTGGGATCGGACGCGATTTTCCTCTCAGACATTGTCTGTATCAGTGTGCTGATCGGCGGGACACTCAGGTTGACGTCCTTTGCATAGCGGCCGATGCCGTCAAAGCGGCTGATGCCATTCGAGGTTGCTACCACGCTATCGGGCATCGCTTCCATCATGACGAAATAAATATGGGTAATTTCGTCGTAACCGGCGGCGATGGCCTCCGACGGGCGCATTCCGGCAGGGATATGACCGTGGACGTGCAAGCCCAGCTTGTGCGCTTCTGCCGCCGCGGGACCAACCCAGGCAGGATTATACGTGCCGTAGAACTTTATCCCGGTGAAGCCGTCGGCTTTCGCCTTGCGAACGGCAGCGATCGCCTCCTCCTGCGAGGTGACGACGGTTCCGACCTGGGCACTGTTCGGCCCTTTGCCATCAATCAGCGAAGAGGGGTAAACCGTGGGCATCAATAGTTCGCCCTGCGCTCTGCGTTTGGCGCGGGCGATCGTCAGCATATTGTCGTTGCCAGGATCGCGGGCGGAGGTTATGCCCAGGGCGAGAAGAAAAGGGCCGCTGGAATCATCGCCGACGTGCATGTGCGAGTCCCACAGGCCGGGCACCAGGGTTTTTCCGTTGCCATCGAAAACCTGCGCGCTTTTCGGCACGGAGATAGACCCGGCGGCGCCCATGAGCGTGATGAGTCCCTTATCAACCACAATCGTCTGGTCGTCGGCAAAGTGAGTCCCCTCGACAAAGGCGCGGACATGGGTAAATGCGACTGGCCCCGTCGGTGTCTTGAGCAATGCTTTAACCAGCGCCGGGCTGCGAGCGGCAAGCGCTTCATCCTGCGCTTTGTCCAGGCGCTGAAGATCGGCTTCGTAACCAGCGGGAAGAACGGACAGGCCGCCGACGGCGCCGAAAAACTTACCATTGGCGGTTGTCCACACGGTCACAGGCGAAGGCGACAAGCCGGTGACTGCCCAAAGAGTGACGGTTTTGGCCATCGCTCCGCTTCCCACCGGCAGATCGCTCAGCCGTTCTGCATGCGCGCGTCCTCCAGGGAGTAACTGCATCGACTTGTCGGGAGATTTAAGAAGCTCTTCGATGAGCAACTGCGTTCCTCCGGAAGACGTTCCTCCCTCGGCGACGTAAAACGCCGAATGATACGGCTCATGTCCGGCATCCACCGGGCTCTTCCAGGTCGCGATACCATCCGCGACCGTGAAGGTCTCTGCGGCGTCGCCCTGAGGAGTGACACCACGAACGATGAGCTGGGATGGCATCCCATCGCTGCCCAGCTTTACGCTC
Organism: uncultured Acidobacteriaceae bacterium; assembly: GCA_963781245.1. Lineage (GTDB taxonomy): Bacteria > Acidobacteriota > Terriglobia > Terriglobales > Acidobacteriaceae > Silvibacterium. Next base: position 254,528 of record CAWAFB010000015.1, on the reverse strand, counting down.
TGATCCAGCTCCCAGACCTGACCGCGCAGAAGCACGCTCTCGCGCGACATCTGGCTGCCGTCGGATGCGGTCCAGATCGACGCCTTGCCGTGCGTGCCCGCGGTCGACAATATCGTGAAGTTTTGTGCCGAGGCGGGAGGTTTTGCGAGTTGATCGGCCGGTACCTGGGCCCGAATCGCCATGCTGCCGAGTACCATTGTCACGGCCATCATTCGCTTTATCATGCGTTGAGCATCCTCACTGAGTAGTCTTGCAAACCGCGGCGAATGGAATCCACCAACGCAGGCTGTCTGCGGCCCTCCAAGCATAGGGCTTACGCGCGTGCTTGTCAGAAAAAACAGGATCGCGCGGCGCATGCCGGCGCTATGCGCTGCGGGCGCGGGAGCCGGCGGCGGTATGCGCGGCAATTTCGTGGGCCACGCTGGCCTCCTGGCCGGCGAACATGGACCGCAGCCGGGCGGCGACCCGTAGGTGCCATTGGGCGCGGCGTGCCGCGGGTAAGCGCGCGTAGAGCACTTCCCGATAGAGCGCATGGGCGAAGACGTAGAAGCTCGATCGAGACCCGTCCGGCAATTCGTCCTGCCCGGCGATAGAGAGCAATCGAACACGGCGAACCAGCGCCGCATAGGCTTCCTCTACGTCTTCGAGTTCGCGCTCAAGCGCTGCCGCCGCCGCCCATGCGGGGAAGATGGTTCCGGAGATGCTGCCAGCTTCGAGGAGACCGCGATCCCCATCGCTGAGCCGGTCGAGTTGCAGCTCGATCACCCCCGAGAGGCTGTCGGGAACGCCAAGCTCGATCTCAGCAAGCGGCACGCTCAAGGTTACCTGGCCATTCCGCTTCATCACGACCTGCTGCGAGCGCAGGTGATCAAGCGTAGCGATCATGAAGAGGGGGTTGCCTGTCGAGTTTTGATGGATCAGGCTGGCGAGGCCGGGAGGCAGCGAGTCGGCAGCGAGTTCACGGCGCAGGTATGTGGCGACCGATTCCTTTGAGAGTGGTCCCAGCGATATATGCTCGCTGCGGCGGCTGGTGCGCAGATCCTGTTCGAGCAGACGCAGGGGGTGATGGGCGTCGAGCTCCGCGGGCCGGAAGCTGCAGAGCAGCATGAGCTTCGACCGGCTGCGCCGCCGGGCCAGTGCGGAGATGAGGTCCAGTGTGGACGAATCCGCCCAATGGATGTCCTCGAAGACCAGGACCAGCGCGTCGGTCTGACTGAGTGCTTCGAGCGCCTCGCAGATTTCTCCAATTGACGGAGAAGAGCCGCCGTTGTGACCGAACCAGCCAGGGGCCGCTGCCGTAAGCAGTGCTCGGGTCTTCTCGTCTGCACTGTTGAGGCCGTTCAGGGCTTCGCGGACGGGGTAAAAGGACTCCTTGCCTCCAAACCCTTCGAGCGATTGCCCGCGAGCGATGCGCAGCCGTGCCGCATTCGAAAGGTCAGCGCAAAACGCGTCGATCACGGTGGTCTTGCCGATGCCGGTTTCGCCGGTCACAAAGATGGTCGGGCGCTCGCCGTTACGGCAGCGGTCGAGTTGAGCTTGCAGGGCCGCCAGCTCGGCCTGGCGTCCGATCAGTGACGTGGCTGATGGCCCGGAAGCATCGGTCACAGGCACAAGGAAACGGTAGCCGCGGCTGGGTACTGTTTCGATGAACTGGGGATCATGCGGATCATCGCCCAGCAGCTTGCGGATCTCGAGAATGTAGGTGCGGATCACCTGCGGCTGAACGTAGGTTTCAGGCCAGAGGGACTCGAGCAACTCGTCGTGAGTGACTAGGCGCTGCGGATTCTCGACCAGGTAGCGAAGAACGGAGAAGGGACGCGGAGTGAGCGAAAGCTGCTCTTCGCCGCGCCATACGCATTCGTTGCGGAGGTCGAGCCGATAGGTTCCGAACTGTCGCATCTGGCCGATTGGACTCCTGACTGAAACTTCTGTAGCAGTTAGCGTGCCGCAGGGCAAGGAGTGTAAGGAGCGCGTTTTGTTGAGCTGCGTTGATTTTACTATTTTCGACAGTGTCCGCACGCGGACAGGCGTGTCCGAAGACGTTCGTAGTTTCGTACGTATGAAAGACGAGGCAGGTTCCCCGACGTTTGCGCGATAGTGACGAATGGAGCGATTCCTGGGTGCGAATGGCCTCGTGAGGCCGGAATAGCCGCGCTGCTTTCGCGAGCGAGACCCCTAGCCCTCCGGAACCTCGTCGCTGACCACAAAGAAATGCTTCAGGTTGGCGATTCCGAAAGACGTCGTCAAAGCAACGTCGGAGGCATCGCGCCCGACAGCCATGAGAACGCGCCCGATGCGCGGCGTGTTGTTGCGGGCGTCGAAGGTCCACCAGCGGCCGGAAAGATAGACTTCGAACCAGGCGGCAAAGTCCATGGGCGCAGGCGCAAGCGTGATGCGAATGTCGCCGAGGTATCCGGTAGCGTAGCGGGCGGGAATGTTGAGCGCGCGGCAGAAGGTGATGGCCAGATGCTGGTAATCGCGGCAGACGCCCTGCCGTTCGGTGAAGACGTCGAGGGCGGTTTTCGTCGACCGGGCATACTGGTATCCGAAGACGACCTTGTTGTGAACCCAGTCGCAGACAGCCTGAACGCGCGACCAGCCAGGCAGGAGATGTCCAAAGAGGTCGAGGGCGACATTGGAGAGGCGGTCGACCTCGCAGTAGCGGCTGCCGAGAAGATATTGCAGCACATCGCTCGGCAGGTCGTGGACCGGATGTTCGACTGCATCGAATTTCCTTGCGTCGTACTCGCCGGAGTCCTCGATCAGGGTGCGGTTGGAGAGGCGCAGGGGTCCGGCAGGGGCGTCAAAGCGCGTGCAGATGTTGCCGAAGCTGTCGATGTAGCTGTCGAGCGAGAGAGCTGGATCGATCTGCAGCAGGTCAGGTTCGCGCAGATCTTGGGCACGCGAGGGGTGCACGTGCAGCATGGCCACAAAGGACACTGGCGCAGGCAGATCGAATTGCATGTCGTAACCCAGGCGAATGAGCATGGATGAGGCCAAAAACCTTTCATGAAAATTGAACCGGCAACGAAAGAGCGGCGAGGCAAATATTTTAAGATGCCGTGAAACTGAAGGAACGCCAGTTCGGGTAGAGTTTAAGTATCAACTTCGAGAAACTCTCTGTGGGTTTTATTTAAGCGCGAAAGGAACAAATTGACCTACTGTCTCGGTATTATGACCCACCAGGGACTGGTCATGGCCTCCGACTCTCGAACGAATGCGGGATATGACCAGGTAAACCTCTGCCGTAAGATGCACGTCTTCGCGCAGCCGGGTGAACGAGCCTTCGTTCTGCTTACCAGCGGCGGTCTGTCGCTTACGCAGTCCGTCGTGACCTTGCTGCGCGATGAATTCAACGAAGGGGTCGGGCTGGCGAAAGCTGACACCATGTACCAGGCAGCCCGGGCAGTAGGCGACTGCGTGCGCAAGGTCTCGGACATGGACCGAGCAGCGCTCGAGCGGGACGACTTCAGCTTCAATATCAATCTGCTGCTCGGCGGCCAGGTTAAGGGTGAGGTGCCCTGCCTGTACCTCATCTATCCGCAGGGAAATCCGCTCAGCGCAACCGTTGACTCGCCCTATCTGCAGATTGGTGAGTGCAAGTACGGTCGGCCTATCCTCGACCGGGGCATCGAGTACGGCTCAACTACGCTTGACGTGGCGGCAATCTATGCCTTGCTCTCGTTCGATGCAGCCATGCGATCGAATGTAACGGTAGGTCCACCTATCGAAATGCTGCTTTACAGCAACGACAAGCTGGAGTTCGACTGCTATCGACGATTTGCCGCCGACGATCCGGAGCTGCACCTGATTCACCGGAGCTGGGAACGCTCGCTGCGTCGCGCGGTGGAAGAGCTGCCGAAAATCCAATTCAACCCTTGCCTGCAGGATGTCTAGCCGCTCGCAGGTTGCGCGGATGGCTACCGGCTATTCGGCGTCGCCCACGGCATAGTAGCCCTTGCGTGCCTGAACCTTCAGGCCATCACCCTGGCAGGCGATATCCAGCTTGCGATAACCGCCATCGAGCTTGTTATTCGTCGGCGTGTAGCTGGCCAGGTACTGTGTGCGCAGTTCCTGTTCAATCTGCGCGAAGGCCTCTTCCATCTTCTTGCCGTTGTTGCCGACATTGATAGTGCGCCCGCCGGTCTCTTCCGTGAGTTTCTTCATCTGCATATCGCCGGTGTAGCCGAAGGGGCCGTAGCCGTAGAAGGGGCGGTCGGCGATCAGAATGACGTAGATGATGGCATTGGCTTTCTGGGCAGCCTCGATCGCCTGGTTGGGTTTGGTGACCGAACCCTCGTCCTCTCCGTCGGTTAACAGGATCAGGGCTTTCCGCCCGGTCTCGGAGCGCAGCTTGTCATTCGAAACCTGGGCGACGGCATCGTAGAGGAGCGTTCCCTTCGGCGCGCCTTGCGTTGGCACAGGTCCCTGGCCGATGCCCGGAACTCCGTAAGCTCCGTTACCGCCGGCGGTGTTGATCTCCGCCTTGTCCATTGCGCGGATGATCTGGTTGGCATTATTCGTGAAGTCCTGCTCGAGATTGACGCCGACATCGAATGTGACCAGGAAAGCTTCGTCCTTTTGGCGAAGAATGCTGCGGAGAAAATTGCCGCCGGCCTGCTGCTCGAGGGGCAGGACATTTTGCTGACTGCCGCTGGTATCGAGCAGGATGCCCAGGGTCAACGGCAGGTCGGCCTCGGCGGAGAAGTTTTTGATCGTCTGCTGCTTCTTGTCCTCAAGGATGTTGCAATCATTCTTGGCGAGAGTGGAAACGAGGCCGTTGTGCTTATCGCGCACCGTGAAATAGAGGCTGACCAGATTTACATTGACACGCAGGGTAGCGGCAGGCGCTTCGGTGGGTTCCGGCGTGTCAGGCACCGAGCTCACGGGCGGGGCATCCGGCGATGGCGCAGATTGCGCGCGCGCGATAGATGTGGATGCCATGAAAAACAGGGCAACCGCGAGAGGCGCTACTAATTGTCGAGATAGGCGTTGCATAGACACTTTTTAGACGGCTTTCCAGGGCGAAAGTTCTTCTTCACGAAAGGAATCCGCAGAAGGCGTAATCGCCAGTCTCGTACTTTGAATCTGATAGTCTGAGCATACGCCTGGAGTCTCCTGAGGGCCGCCTGGGCGCGTCTAACACGATGATAGACGGTTTACAAGCGGCGGCTCCCGGGCCACGAAGCCAGGGTGGCTGTTTCCTGCGATAATGATTCGGCTGCATGGCAAGGCCAATCGCAGCAGGCAGTTGGAGGATTTCTGGTGACGCAAGGCGCCTTGGCAATCACGTTGTTCCTGTTCTTACTGGGAGCCGTGCAACAACAACAACCGCAGCAATCGCAACCCCCGAGCGTTCCTGATGCGCCGTCGCCGTCGGGTCTGTCCGGCTTGAACAAGCAGGTCACTCCCGGCAGTGGGACAACAGCGGATTCGAAACAGGACACCCCCCAAAACCAGCCTCCCGCGCAGCAGCCGTCCGCACAGCAACCTGCTCCTCAAAGCCAGCCTGATAACTTTCAGCAGGAGGCACCCGAACAGAAAGGTCCGGGCGAAAAAGGCTTCACCATCGTCCAGAACGTCAATTTCATCGACGTCCCCGTCACTGTGCGTGACAAGAAAGGCAATCTGGTCCCCGGCCTTACCTGGCGGCAGTTCCGCATTTATGAGGACGGGCAACGGCAGAGAATTGCCTTCTTCACAGTCGACCCCTACCCGTTGTCGGTAGCCTTCGTCATCGACCAGAGTCTTCCTTCCGACATAATGAAGAAGGTGAACCAGAGCCTCACGGCATTGCAGGGGGCCTTTGCTCCCGCAGATACGGTTGCGGTTTTCACCTACAACACAACTCCGGAGATGATGAGCGATTTTACCGCTTCGCAGGGCCCAAGGCTGCAGGCGGTGCTGTCGAAGTCGCAGAAATCAGGCCGTGACATGGGGATGCCGATCACGTCGGGGCCACTGGCGACCGGCATGGTAATCAACGGCCAAGTACCGGATCCGAATGTCGCGGCGCAGCGTGGAGGCGGCGTAGGCTTCCTGACGGCGCCTAAAGACACCCATCCTCTGAACGATGCCATTCTGTACGCGGCGAAGGCGCTGGCGAAGCAGCCGCGCGGCAGGCGGCGGATTCTTTACGTCATCAGCGACGGCAAGGAGTCGGGAAGCAAGGCATCCCTTAAGGAAGTCGTCCGCTACCTGTTGACCAACAATATCTCAGTCTATGGAACTCTGGTAGGAGACTCAGCGACCTGGGGCATCGGCTACCTGGATAAGATCCACCTGCCGTTACTGCCCACCGACAATGTACTGCCCAAGTACACCCTCCAGACCGGCGGATCGCTCGATGCTGAACTCTCGGAGAACGGCATCCAGACCAGCTTCTCCAAGATCACCGAGTCGGTGCGCACCCAGTACACGCTCGGCTACTACAGCCACAGTCCGGCGATAAGCGGCAAGCATCACTCGATCGATGTCCACGTAGAAGGTATTCCAGGACTGGATGTCACAGCCAAGGAAGGCTACTACCCCTCAATGGCCGACGTAGCGCCGTGATTGCCGCGAGCAGTCAGCCGAATGCGACCGGCCGACTGCTCGCCATGGCTGCCAAGAATTTCTTTCCAGAATTTGCTTTGAAGAAGAATAGCTGCGGGAACTCAGCGAACCGGGTGTTGGGCCTGCGTCTGAGTTCCGCCGTCTGACCCGGCGGGCGCCGGACTGCGAACCTACTTGGTCTGCGGGGTGGCTTCGGTCTTGGTGGCGTTCTCCTGCTTGGCCGGCTCGTTGCTGGCCCCCTTGATGCCGTCCTTGAAGCCCTTGAGCCCTTCGCCAAGTCCCTTTCCGAGCTCGGGCAGCTTGCGCGGGCCGAAGATCAGCAGGGCGATGACCAGAATGATGATGAGATGCGTTGGTGTAAACAGGTTATCGAGCATGATGTCTTCTCCCCGAATCCGGCGAAGTCTGCAACCCGCCAGACGCGAATATCCTTAGTCGCTCTTGTCATTGTCGCACACGGCGGCGCAGTGGTGCATTTTGCCCGCGCCAACGTGTTTTGCTGTTATGGATACGCGGATTACGCGCCGATGGATTCATCGCGAACGGGACAGAAGGCGAGGCGGCCATGTATCTTGAAAGATTGCGGGGCATGCTGAGCATAGAAGGATCGGCGCCCGCCAACGCATTTCCAGGTATGGCGTATCCCGAAGCAGTGAACCGAAAGTCGACGCGACCATCAGGACCGGGTTCCCCATGGACAGGTCTTCGTCCGTGGGTTGGAGGAAGCGGCGACCCTGAAGGGACAGCTCAGGGCACAGTAATCCTGGAAATGCTTTAGAACCGGGCTTGTGGAGGTTGTGTTTGTCGAAGGATGTGGGGAAGTTCTTGTGCATTTTGGCAGCAGTTGCCCTGTTGCCATGTTTTCAAAATCGAGCGCAGGCGCAGTACACGCAGCCGCAGGTGGCGCCGAGCGCCCCGCTGTCCGGCGTGCGGTACGACAATCGCTGGGAAGTCTACGGCGGCGTGGCCTACTCGCACTTTAATGCAGGTCCTCAGCTCGTCCAGGGAGCGAATCTGGGTGGCTTCAACGCTGAGGGGGCGCGCTTCTTCACGACACGCTGGGCCCTGGTGGGCAGCGTTCGCGGCTATTACGGAACCAGCGGCACGCAGCCGAATCCTTACGGCATTCGCGGCCCCTTCGTAGACGAGTACCTGTTCATGGCCGGTCCGGAGTATCGCGGACCCAGCAATGAGCACATCTCGACTACTCTGCATGCGCTGTTTGGGGGTGCCCACGGCAGCTTTGAATCGGCGCTTCACGATCAGGAGGGGAACCCGGTTCCGCCCTCTGCGGTGGGTTTCTTCAGTAACCAGACCACATTTGGCAGCGCTCTTGGCGGGTCCATCGACCTGAACCGTTCGCCGAAACTTGCCTTCCGGGTCGCGCCCGAAGCGATCCTTACGACTTACGGCAGCGCCGGCCTCAAGTCCCAGTTCGGCATCTCCGTGGGCCTTGTCTATCGACTGGGACGCGGGCAGGTTCGCAAGTAACTGACTGCGGTAAATTGCGAATGCGCGCTGCACTTGCGGCGCGCATTTTTGTTGTCCCAAGTCCACCCGAAGACGTTCGCCAAATATCCCTTTCCCGAAGGTCAATCTGACTCTATACTTTGGCGGCGAAATAATACCTGCGCCTGCGCTGCGGTTTCCCTCCTCGTAGTGCGCAGTCCCACTCATCTGCTAAGCGCAACGAGGACACCCAATGGCTGGCTGGAACCCGAAGAAATGGAACGACGATGGAACCTTTCACCTGGGCATCAACATGGCGGGAGCCGTTTCTGCCGGTGCTTACACCGCTGGTGTTCTCGACTTTCTGACCGAGGCTCTCGAAGAGTGGTATGCCGCGAAGGCGTCTTCGAATCCGGCTGTTCCCATGCACGATATCTCCATTGATGTCTTCTCCGGAGCGTCCGCGGGCGGGATGTGCGCCGCCATAGCCTCTGCAATGCTGCAAGGCAGCTTCGAACACATTCGCAACCCGCAGGACCCGACGGTCACAGGCACGAACAACCGCTTCTACGAGAGCTGGGTCAACAAGATCGACATCGAGCCTCTGCTGCAGCAGAGAGACCTCGAAAACGGCGCGCCGGTGATGTCGCTGCTCGATTCGACGATCATCGACGAGATTGCGGACTATGCGCTTACGCCCGGCCCGGCAACGCGTCGCCCATACATCGCCGAGTCGCTGACGCTCTTTCTCACGCTGACCAATGTGCGCGGCACCCCTTTTTCACTGAACGGAGACGCCGAAGGATCAGCTGAAGAGGACACCGCCTATTACGGGGACAAGCTGCAGTTCGAGACCGTGTTGGGACTGGGCACGCCGCCGCTTTCTCCATTCGCCAAGCCGCTCCCTATCGGTGTGGATTCAGGTAGCTGGCCGCTGCTCAAGCAGGCTGCCAAGGCGACCGGAGCCTTCCCTCTGTTTCTCGCGCCACGCACGATCGATCGTCCTGCGAAGGATTATGCCTATTCGCCCTGGGAGCCGGTGTCGGACGTGAATCCTCCCGAGGTGCTCCCTCACTGGCCGCTAAAGTCGAACGATACCTTCACCACGCTCAACGTTGACGGCGGCGTCACCGACAACGATCCCTTTCAGCTTGCGCATGATTTTCTGGCGATCCACAATCCAAAGGCATTTGTCGATCCACAGACAGCAGAGCTGCGAAACCCGCCCGAGCCGGACAAGGCAAACTGTGCAGTGCTGACCGTCGCCCCGTTTCCCGCCGACGAGTTCTTCCATCCCGACTATGACTTCGACAAGAACAGCAGCATCTTCGGCATGCTGCCGAACCTTTTCACGGTTCTGGTTTCCCAGTCGCGCTTCCTCGGAGAATCGCTGGCAGCAGTGATGAGCGGCCAGTCATACAGCCGGTTCGTGCTCGCTCCGTCAGATGTCGGCCTGCCCAACAAGAAGGCCCTGCAATGCGGCCTGCTGGGTGCCTTCGGAGGATTCTTCGAGCGCGGCTTCCGGGCGCACGACTATCAGCTGGGTCGCCGCAATTGCCAGAAACTTCTCAAGGATCATTTCCGGTTGGCGATCGCGAATCCTATTATTAAAGTAGGGTTGAGCAACTTCGACGCGGCGGCAAAAGATGCGGTGATTGCTAAATTCTCCAGCTCCGATCGAGAGCAAAAAGACACACTGCCCATCATTCCGCTGTGCGGCACGGCGGCACCGGAAGTCCCGGAACCAAAGCGGGCGACGATTACTTCCAACCGGCTCGACGACATTCTGAACTGGATCGTGAATCGATTGCACGCGGTTTCGACCCCGTTGATCAGAAGCTTGACGGTGCCAGAAGTGGAAAGAATCGCGCTGCACGGTGCCGCTGATACCCTGATTTCCACCTTGGCCAGGCCGAAACTGAAGAAGGCGCTGGAGGAGCAGCTCAAGAACGTCATCGCCGACTGATGGCCGCTCATTCCCATCGGGACCCGCCGGCGTGCTAACGTAAAAAGTTCCACACTTTCCCGCCGGAAGGACTCCCGCCGTGGCTACCCCCGCTTCTGCTGCGCTTCGCAAGACCGCCCTCAACGTCATGCATCGCCGCATGGGCGCAAAGATGGTGGATTTCGGCGGCTGGGACATGCCGGTCGAGTACTCTGCCCTGATCGCCGAACACATGGCCGTGCGCACCGGTGTGGGCGTCTTCGACGTTAGCCACATGGGCGACATCCAGCTTCGTGGCCCCGGATCGCTCGACGCCGTCCAGCACATCACGATGAACGACGCCTCGAAGCTTCAGGAGGGGCAGGCGCACTACTCGGCCATGCTCTATCCCCAGGGCACCTTTGTTGACGATGTCATCGTTCACAAGCTGAGCCCTAACGACTACCTGATCGTGATCAATGCCGGGACCCGGGAAAAGGACTTCAACTGGGTCAAATCCAACGTCCGGACCTTTGACTGCCACGCCAACGATTACAGCGATTACTACACGCAACTGGCGATCCAGGGACCAAAGGCCGCTGAGACGCTGGCGAAGCTGACGAAAGTCGATCTGAGTGCGATCAAGGGCTACTGGTTCAAGTGGGGAACCGTCTGCGGCCTCGCGAACACGCTGATAGCGCGCACCGGATACACCGGCGAAGACGGATTTGAGATTTACGTGCCGTCAGACGTGGCAACCAGCGAGCGCGTATGGAATGAAGTTCTGGAAGCGGGCAAGGAATTCGGCATCCTGCGATGCGGGCTCGGTGCCCGGAACACGCTGCGACTGGAATCGGCGATGTCTCTCTATGACCACGAGATCTCAGAGACGATCAATGTCTTCGAAGCGCACCTGGACCGTTTCCTGAAGCTTGAAAAGGGCCCGTTTATCGGGTCCGAAGCGCTCAAGACCATCCAGGCCTCCGGGGGCCCGCAGAGAAAGCTGGTTGGCCTCGAAGTAATCGAGCGCGGAATTGCCCGCGACGGCTACCCGGTTTTGAATCTGGATGGCAAGAAGATTGGCGTCGTGACCAGCGGATCGCCCGCGCCGTTCCTCAAAAAGAACATCGCGCTGGCATATGTCCCGACTGAACTGGCAGTGATCGACGGCGAAGTCGCCGTTGAGGTGCGTGGAAACCCCGTGAAGGCGCGCATTGTCCCGACGCCGTTTTACCGTCGGCCGAAGAAAACCGCATAACGAATTTTGCTAGAGGAGAGAACGAACGAATGTCTTATCCGGAAAAGTACAAGTACACGCGCGAACACGAGTGGGTGGAAGTCGCGGGCAACGTGGGGACCGTCGGGATCACCGACTACGCGCAGAACTCGCTCGGAGATATCGTCTTCGTCGATGCCCCGAAGGTGGGCACTAAGGTGGAGAAGGGCGCGGTTTTCGGCAGTGTGGAATCAGTAAAGGCCGTTTCCGACCTGTATTCACCTGTAACAGGAACGGTTACAGAAGTGAACGAGGAGCTGGCGTCATCGCCGGAAAAAATTAATACCGACGCTCACGGAGCCTGGATCATCAAAGTGGAGTTGAGCGATGCAGGCGAAGTAGGAGCTCTGCTTTCCGCCGCCGACTACGAGAAATTTATTGCTGAAGAAACTGGCAAGTAGGGACAACAATGCGTTATCTGCCAAAATCTGACGCCGAGCGCGCAGCGATGCTGCGAGAGATTGGCGCTTCTTCAATCGACGATCTCTTCACCGCGATTCCAGAAGAGTACCGCCTCACCCGCGACCTGAAGGTGCCGCGCCAGATGGGTGAGTCGGAGATCATCGACCACTTCAAAGCCGCGGCGGCTAAAAATGCCAACGGCTACGCCAGCTTTCTCGGAGCCGGCGCGTACCGGCACTATCGTCCGGTGGTGATCGATGCGCTGGTCCAGCGCGGAGAGTTTCTCACCTCGTACACCCCGTATCAGGCCGAGATCACGCAGGGAACGCTGCAAGCTATCTTCGAATTTCAGACCATGATCTGCGAGCTGACCGGCATGGACATCGCGAATGCCTCGATGTACGACGGCTCGACCGGCGCAGCTGAAGCGGTGATGATGGCCGTTCGCGTCACCGGCCGAGACAACGTGCTCGTGGCGCGAACCGTGCATCCCGAGTATCGCGAGGTGATGCACACCTACGCTCAGCATCAGGGGCACGAGGCGAGCGAGATTGCATACGGGCAGGATGGCCGCGTCGATCTCGCCGCACTGGAGCGGGCAGTCACCGAAGAGACGGCTTGCGTTCTCGTGCAGTCGCCGAATTTTTTCGGCGTCATCGAAGACATTCCCGCCATCGCAGAGATCGCCCACAAGAAGGGCGCGCTGCTGATTGTCTCGATCGCAGAAGCCGTCTCGCTGGGAATTGTGCGGCCACCTGTAGAAGCCGACATAGTTTCGATGGAAGCACAATCGTTTGGAGTGGCGCTGAGCTACGGCGGCCCTTACTGCGGCGTGCTGGCAGCGAAGGAAAAATATCTGCGCCAGATGCCGGGCCGTCTCGTCGGCGAGACGAAAGACACGGAAGGACGACGCGGATTCGTGCTGACGCTCTCGACGCGCGAGCAGCATATCCGCCGTGAGAAGGCGACCTCGAATATCTGCACCAATCAGGCTTTGGTCGCGCTGATGACAACAATCTTCCTCACGGTGTACGGCAAGCAGGGGATGCGTGAGCTGGCTTTGCAGAATCTGGCCAAGGCGAAATATGCAGCGGACACGCTGGGAACGCAGGGCAAGCTGCTCTTCGCACAGACGCCGCGCTTCCACGAGTTTGTGCTGCAGACCGACGAGGATCCCGAGCAACTGAACGCGCGCCTGCTGGAAAAGAAAATTATCGGCGGCCTGCATCTGCGGAAGTGGTATCCGGAGCTTGGCAACGCATCCTTGTGGTGCGCCACCGAGTTGACGACCAAAGAGCAGATTGATGCGGCGGCTGGCGTGCTCGCCGAAGTCCCGGTTACGGCCGAAGCGCGATAGAAGCGATTGAGGGAATAGCTTTCATGGCAGCAACGAATGGATTCATCGGAACTACGCGTAAGGTCACCGCGCACCTGACGCAGAACGAAGGACTCAGCTTTGAGAAGTCCTCGCCCGGCAAGAAGGGTTACAAGCTCGCTTTCCTCGATGTGCCGGAGATAGACGCTGCAGCGCTCTTGGGCAATGCAGTGCGCGAGGATGAGCCGACCCTTCCCGAATTGAGTGAGATAGAAATCATCCGCCACTTTACGCGTCTTTCGACGTGGAATTACGCCATCGATCTCGGGATGTATCCGCTGGGCAGTTGCACGATGAAGTACAACCCCCGCGTCAACGAATTTGTGTCGCGTCTGGAAGGCATCGCCGAAGCGCACCCCTATCAGCCGGAGTCGCTGTCACAGGGCGCCCTCGAAATCGTCAAGCTGCTGCAGGATTGTCTGATTGAGATCACGGGCATGGATGCGATCACGTTGCAGCCGGCCGCGGGTGCGCATGGCGAGTTCACCGGCATCCTGCTGGCGCGCGCATACCACCAGTCCAAGGGCAATCCACGCAAGACGGTGATCATCCCCGACTCTGCTCACGGAACAAATCCCGCGACAGCAGCGAGTTGTGGCTACCAGGTAGTGAACCTTAAGTCGAATGCGCAGGGTGGCGTCGATGTCTCGGCACTCGCCCGGATCGTCAACGAAGACACGGCGGCGATGATGCTCACCAATCCTTCGACCATCGGAGTGTTCGAGAACGAGATTCACAAGATTGCCGATGTGCTGCACGACAAGGGTGCGCTGCTCTACATGGACGGCGCGAACATGAATGCGCTTGTTGGAAAGACCCGCCCGGGCGACTTCGGTGTCGACGTTATGCACCTGAACCTGCACAAGACCTTCTCGACTCCGCATGGCGGCGGCGGTCCGGGATCGGGTCCGGTGGCCTGCAAGAAGATCCTCGAGCCGTTCCTGCCGACGCCGGTTGTGGCCCAGGGAGCGGACGGCCTTCTGCACTGGAACTATGATCGTCCCCAATCTGTCGGGCGCGTCCGCATGCTGTACGGCAACTTCGGTATGTTTGTGCGCGCTCTGGCGTACACGCTCGCGAACGGCCCCGATGGCCTGCGTCAGACGACGGAAGACGCAGTCCTGAACGCAAATTATATCCGCAAAAAACTCGAAGACCTCTACGATCTGCCGTACAACACCCCGTCAATGCACGAGGTGGTCTTCAGCGACAAGCGGCAGACGAAGAACGGCGTGAAGACGGGCGACATCGCCAAACGGCTGATCGACTACGGATTTCATCCCTACACGACCTCGTTTCCGCTGATCGTTCCCGGCGCGTTGATGATCGAGCCCACGGAGAGCGAATCCCGCGAAGAACTGGACCTTTTCGTTGATGCGATGCGGCAGATCGCGCGAGAAGTGGAAGAGAATCCTGAGGTCGTAATCACCGCTCCGCATTCCACGCGGATTTCTCGCCTTGACGAGACGACCGCCGCCCGTAAGCCGGTGCTGCGTTGGAAGGGTCCTCCCGAAGAGGCTGTCGAAGTGGATACGCCAGCCAAGGAATGGTAAGCGGCTTGTCCTCACTTCACGAACGCCGCGACGAACTCGAGAAATACGAATTCATGATGGGGCCGGTGCGCGGACGCCTGGCCGTATCGCTCGATATGTTAACCGACGCCCTCATTCTCATCGGACAACACGGCGTCTACTGCGTGTCGCAGCGAAACCCGTCCAAGCCCGCGCTTGACCTTGAGACCGTGCTGGGCGAGATTAACGGCGCGAAAGAGCTGATCCAGTCTGTGATGGAAGAGCTGCGCCGCGAGCGCGACGCAGCCTCAAACGATCCTAGTCCACTGCGGTAATCGGCACATAAACGTTTGTGGTGTCCCAGTGCAGGTGCAACTCGGTCTTGTTGCCTCCGGTGTGCGCAAAGTCGATGAGAAACTTCTCGACGGGAGCGTTGGGAATAACTCCTTCGAGCATATCCACACGTCCAAGATCCTGGTCCTGGTTGTAGACAGTTCCCCATTGACCGGTCTGCTTGTTGACGATCAGCTTCCAGCCGTGTTCATCGGGCAATGTGTAGAGGGTGTAGGTTCCCGGGGGAACGATCAAATCGCGAATGCGGAGGCCAGACTGCGTCTTCAGAGTAGTTGCGGAGTTGGCTCCCGTGCGCCACACTTTGCCATAGGGCGCGAGTTCGACGCCCACTTTGCGTCCCTTCAGCGAAGGCGCGCAGTAGTCGATGGTGACCGGCTTGCCGTTGAGGGTGACGCTGGCCTGCTCTGCCGGGCTAAGGGGAGGGTTTTGGTTGGCTGGAGGCTTGCATTGCGCTTGCGCGTAGACAAGCGAAAGTAGAGCGATGGCGGCGAACAGGAAGCTTCTACAATACGACGATCTGCTGAACATCAGAGGGCTCCTTGCAATGAGAGTGGAACGAATTCCATAAGAGCGCGGCATTGCAAGGTCTGTCAAAAGAGCGGCTTGATGGCACTTGAGCTTCGATCGTCAAGATGTAGACGCAGCCCCTGCCGCGCCAGCGTTCGCCTCGCGTCTCCATAAAAGGATCGTGAGCCACATGACAAAGACCTGTATAGGGATTGGCAAATCCTGGGGCAGTTCGGCAGACGCCTTGCGGCTTAGAAATCCTTCAGGGCGGATCGAACCCACTTCACGATCGCCTTCAAGCAAAACAAAAGAACGCCCGATGAACGATTCCTTCTTCAGCGTATAGCTCTTGCCGGAATAGTAGATGTTGAAGGTATTTATGAATGCGCTGGGTTTTTGTGCACGGGCAATCGTTTGTCCGGTGCCTTCGAGGAAGAAGTCACCACTGAACATGCCTTCGCGATAGGCGCGGTAGCTTGATCCATTGATGGAGAGCGCTCCGCTTTCTGGCAAGGTGGAAGTTTTGATCTGGGCGACCTGATGATCGTTCTCCAGTACGTCGAAGTTCCAGGTGAGCCATGATTCCCGCACAAGTTGCAGCACGGCAGTGTCCTCAACGAGGATTCTGGCAGAAGTCGGAATCGAAAGGGAAGGGATGAGATAAATCGTGAAAGGATGGTGCGCCCGGAGAGATTCGAACTCCCGACCTAATGCTCCGGAGGCATTCGCTCTATCCAGCTGAGCTACGGGCGCGCTCCTCCAGAATACTACGGAAGAACGGCAGAACGGTGTGCGAATGCTCCGGGCGCGAATCGAACTGACGCTAGCTCTTCGCAGCAGGCGTCTCGGCCGAGGCCGGAGTTGCAGGCCCGTCAGCGTTGTCGATGTCCTCAACCGCCTTCCAGCTGCCGTCTTCCTGCTTCTTGTAGACGGTCACGTACTTGCCCTTCTCGATCAGCGTCATGCCCGTCTTGGGCTCGGTGTAGGTCATCGTGTAAACGCCCTGCGTATAAGCGATGTCGTCGCCCTGAGCGATCACAACGGCCGTGGGAGTGAACGTCAGCGAGAGATGCGGATCTTTGAGCATCGGGCCGATGCCGGATTTGATCGCATCCGTGCCCTTCATAGCGGGCATGTTGGTTACCATCAGGACGGCATCTGGAGCATAGTGCGACGTAATCTTGTCGGCATCCTTGGCCTGCCAATCCTTGACCCAGGTAGCTTCGTTGTCTTTAATCGCCTGGGCGTCGGCAGTGGTGTCGGGTACCTTCTCCTTGCACGCGGCGAGAGATAGCGAGACGAGAAGAGCACAGATGGAAATCGAGACCTTTCGCATGAAAAACCTCCGTAGTGCAAACAAATTGTGCGGGGAGAACGAACGGAACGCTTTAGAAGATACGCGGGAAGGTCGCAGTTGACAATGACTGGCGTGAGCTAGACCCGGCAGGGAAGCAGTCCTCAGCGAGCTGGCCGCTCTGCTGAGGACGTCATTGCAGCGAGCTCAGGCGAGCTCGTATCCGGCGAAGAAGTAGCCGATCTCGAAGTTCGCGGTGTCCTCGCCGTCGGAGCCGTGGATAGCGTTCTCTTCGATCGATCCCGCGTACTTCTTGCGGATCGTGCCTTGATCGGCGTTGGCTGGATTGGTGGCGCCCATCAGCTTGCGGAGGTCGGCGATGGCATTGTCCTTCTCAAGAACGAGAGGAAAAATCGGTCCCGACGACATGAAGCTGGTTAGCGAGTCGAAGAATGGGCGTTCCTTGTGGACGTAGTAGAAGCCCTCGGCCTGTGCCTTCGAGATAGACAGCTTCTTGATGGCAATGATCTTGAAACCGGCCTTCTCGATCTCGGCGAGGATGGCTCCGGTGTGGCCCTTGCGGACCGCGTCTGGCTTGATGATGCTGAAGGTGCGTTGTGACACCTGATAATTCTCCTTACGTTTGAATCTTTAGTCTGAGGTGATCAAGTTGAACTAAGCCTTGCCGATCACCTTCGCTACCGTCTCCCCAATCGCCGCCGGGCTCTCGACAACGTGGATACCCGCAGCCGTCAGCGCCTTCATCTTTTCGGCGGCCGTGCCCTGGCCTCCGGAGATGATCGCTCCCGCGTGGCCCATGCGGCGTCCCGGAGGGGCGGTCTGTCCGGCGATGAACCCAACCACCGGCTTCTTGACATGCTCTTTCACATACTCCGCCGCAGCCTCTTCCGCTGTGCCCCCGATCTCGCCGATCAGGATGATCGCCTCGGTCTCCGGATCCTCATTGAGCAGCTTCAGAGCGTCGATATGAGTCGTCCCGATGACGGGATCGCCGCCGATGCCGATCGCTGTCGACTGTCCGATGCCGCGCTGCGTGAGCTGGTAGACGGCTTCGTAGGTGAGGGTTCCAGAGCGCGACACGATGCCGACATTTCCTTCCTTGTGAATCCGGCCGGGCATGATGCCGATCTTCGCCTTGCCCGGCGAGATAACGCCGGGACAATTCGGGCCAATGAGGCGCGAACTCGAATTCTTTAGCACGCTCCAGACCTTCACCATGTCATTGATCGGAATGCCTTCCGTGATGCAGATGATCAGCGGAAGTCTCGCTTCGTTCGCTTCGAGGATCGCGTCGGCCGCGAACGGCGGCGGCACGAAGATGACGGTGGCGTTGGCTCCAGTCTTCTCGACGGCCTCTGCGACCGTATCGAACACCGGCCAGCCCTCGTGCGTCGTGCCGCCTTTGCCGGGAGTCACTCCGCCAACTACATTTGTGCCGTACTCGGCGCAGCCCTTGGCGTGAAAGGTGCCCTCTTTGCCTGTAATTCCTTGAACGATGAGCTTTGTATTCTTATCGACTAAAACAGCCATTAGCTATTCGCTCCCTTCGCCGCTGCCACGACCTTCTGCGCCGCATCCTGCATGGTGTCGCCGATGATGAAGTTGAGGCCGGAATCCTTGAGGATCTTGCGGCCCTCCTCGACGTTCGTGCCTTCGAGGCGTAGGACCACGGGAACCTTCACGTTCGTCTTCTTCGCTGCCTCGACAACGCCTTGCGCCAGGGTGTCGACGCGCAGGATGCCTCCAAAGATGTTGATGAAGACCGCCTGAACGCCCTTGTCCGACAGCAGGATCTCGAACGCATGTTCGATCTGCTGCTGGTTCGCGCCACCGCCCACGTCGAGAAAGTTCGCCGGCGATCCGCCCGCGTACTGGATGATGTCCATCGTAGCCATCGCCAGGCCGGCCCCGTTGACCATACAGGCGATATTGCCATCGAGCTTGATGTAGTTGAGGGCGTACTTCGAGGCCTCCACTTCGAGCGGATCCTCTTCGGCGGTGTCGCGAAGTTCCTTCAGGTCCTTATGACGGAAGATCGCGTTGTCGTCGAAATTGATCTTGCAGTCAAGAGCGAAGAGCTTCTCGTCCTTGGTGGTGATAAACGGATTGATCTCCAGCAGAGAAGCATCCGTATCCACGTAAGCCTTGTAAAGCCCGACCATGAACTTTACCGCTTCATTCAGCTGCGTTGGCTTCAGTCCGAGCGCGAAGGCAAGCTCGCGCGCCTGATAGGGCTGGAAGCCGACCGCCGGGTCGATATAAACCTTCTTGATAGCCGTCGGATCCTTCGCCGCCACCTCCTCAATCTCCATGCCTCCGGCCTGCGACGCCATGAAGACGAGCTTCGCGGCTGCACGATCCAGCACGATGCCGAGATAGAGCTCGCGATCGATGTTTGCCGTTTCCTCAATGAGCAGGCGCTGCACCTTCTGCCCCTGGGGCCCGGTCTGGTGCGTCACCAGCTGCATTCCGAGAATCTGTTTGGAATACTGCTCGGCCTGGTCGATGGTTCTCGCGACTTTAACGCCACCGCCCTTTCCGCGGCCTCCGGCGTGAATCTGCGCCTTGACGACTACGCCCTTCGCTCCGTTGGCGAAGAGCTTCTTGGCCACGTCCAGCGCTTCGTCGAGCGTGTTGGCCACCTCGCCTCGCGGCACGGCGACGCCGTATTTCGCGAGGATGTCCTTTGCCTGATACTCGTGAATTTTCATATAAGAAATTTGGCAAAACTTGAAGACTTACCGCAGGCTCGTTCGCACACGGCAGCGCCGTGGTTGAAGGATTGCTTTGCAGCAGACTCTTCAGTGTAGCGGGTGCTGGCCCCACGGGCAATTGCGGTGCGGGCCGAACGGGCAACTACGCTTCGCGCCGTCAACCTGTCGTTCAAGCCCTGCTTGTAAACTGAAAGGCTGATGGCAGGCATCAGGCAGACGTTAAAGCTGGCAGTCGAGCAGGGAGCTACGCTCAGCCGTGAGAAGGCGCGCCAGGTATTGGCTGAAATCCTGGCGAGCGACGCAGGAGAGGCAGATCTAGAAATAGCGTCGCTCCTCACTGCCTTCGCCACCCGGGGCGAAACCGTCGAGGAACTGACCGGATTTTCCGAAGCAATGCGCGCCCTGTCCGTGCCCGTACCGCTGACTAATGAAGAACGGGCCACGCTCGTCGACACCTGCGGCACCGGCGGCGATGGCCTGGGTACGTTCAATATCTCGACCGGGGCGGCGCTGGTTGCGGTCGCAGCGGGCGCGAAAGTCGCCAAACACGGTAATCGCGCTATCACGTCCTACTGCGGGTCGGCCGATGTGCTTGAGGCGATGGGCGTGCCGGTGGCGCTCTCGCCGGAGCAGGCGGCCGCATGCCTGCGTGCCACTGGATTCATGTTTTTGTATGCACCCGCGCTTCATCCCGCACTGAAGCGTGTGCAGCCGATCCGCAAGGCGCTCGGCTTCCGCACTATTTTCAACCTGGCGGGACCACTGACGAACCCAGCGGGTGCTCCCGCACAGGTCATGGGAGTCTACGCAGCCGCCAAAGTCTCTCTCGTAGCAGAGACAATGGCCCGGCTCGGGGTGCGGCGCGCATTTGTTGTGCATGGCCTGGACGGCTTGGATGAGCTCACGCTTACAGGGGAAAGCAGCGTCGCCGAGGTGACCGGGAGCGCCGATCGGGCAACAGGAAACAGCGTGCGGCTCTTTCGACTAACGCCCGAAGAGGCTGGATTGCGATGTGCCTCATTAGCGGAATTGGCGGGAGCTAGCACGGCCGCCCAAAACGCCGCCCTGCTGGAGCGTATCTTTGCGGGCGAGACTTCTCCCAAACGCGATGTTGTCCTGCTGAATGCGGCAGCCGCTCTGGTTGCAGCGGGTATTGCTGTGGATTTCCGTGAAGGCGTTACACGCGGCGCAGAGGCGATTGATTCGGGCCGCGTACTGCAAACGCTGAGCCGACTCCGCGAATTTGCAAAACAGCCTGCATGATCCTCCGTCTAAATTCGTGCAACGTCCTCCATTCCTCCGAAGGACGAAGACTGAGCCGATCAAGCGATTTAAACTGCCCAAGGTTCTTGAGTCACCTCAGCATCAGGAGACAAGCATGAAATCAGCAGCGTGGCGAAGTGCAGGAGTCCTCACACTCACGGCGGCTCTGTTAGGATTTGCCGTAACCTCAATGGCGCAGACCATCAAGATCGACAAGAACAATCGCACCATTGCCGTGACTGCGTCCGAAAAAGCAACGGCAGATGCCGACCAGGCGGTCGTTCATGTCGGATTCCAAATCTTCGGCCCGGATGAAACGACCACCTATGCCGACGGATCGAAGACCTCCAACGCGATTATTGACGCGCTGAAGAAAGCCGGCGTGCCCGACAACGAGATCGAAAGCGAAAGCCAGAATCTGCAGCGCAACACCTACCATGACCCGCAGGAATCGCAGATGGATCGCGACAAGAAGCAGTTCGTCCTGAACCAGTCCTGGACCGTGAAGACCAAGCCGGACGATGCCGCAAAGGTTCTGAACATCGCCGTCGGCGCCGGCGCAAATCAAAGCGGCCAGATCGACTGGCAGTACCAGGACATGAACGCACTTCAGGCCAAAGCAGCTTCGAATGCGCTGGCCAAGGCCCAGGCAATCGCACAGCAGATGGCGCTTGGCCTGAACGTCAAGCTGTCAGGTTTGATTTTCGCCAGCAACCAGGCGCCGGAGAGCCCTGTGCCGCCGGGGCCGAGGCCGATGCTGATGATGCAGGCCGGGATGGCCAAAGCTGCCCCTGTTCCGCTCGCCATCAATCCCCGGCAGATCGAAGAATCCGCCACCGTCTACGCCGTTTTTGCTATCGAGTAGGGTTGCGCCATCGAGTGAGGCTGCGACTTTAACTTCCGCGGCGCATCTGAAGAGTTACGGCGTAATCTGCTTAGAGATTCTCCCCGCAAGGAGCGACATGCCCCGCTACCAGTATCGCGATCTTGAGCCTTCACGCGAAGCCAAAGAAGTTTTTACGCGCTGGATCAACTATCTCGATGATGAATTCACCAAGCACAAGAAGCCGGCGCTGAGAGCGGAGTTGGTGCGCGACAACCTCCACCAGTTGCTGTTGGGGAGTCCGCATGGTGGCAAGCTCAATTTCACGCTGACCAGTGAGCTGCCCTTCAACGTGCTGGAGCTTTCACTGGACCCGGCGAACGTGACGCTGGAGCCTGAGTATTACGGTGATATCGATGCAACACGATATGCCTGCCTCAAGCCGCTGATCTGGTTCTGGCACATGTTCGATCACTCGCCGGTGGCGCTCAACCACTGGTTGGGATTCCGTTTTCGCGCCATGCTCGGCAAACATATTTTCAAAAGCATCGGTAAGAACGTGAAGATCTTTCACGGCGTTGAGTTCTCCTACGGGTACAACCTCACGATCGAAGACGACTGCGTCATCCACAAGTACGTGATGCTCGACGATCGCGGCGAGATCGTGATCAGGAAGGGCACCTCGATTTCCGACTATGCGGCTGTCTATTCGCATGCGCATGATCCGATTGATTCGAGTGTCGTCGAGAATCGCAAGACGGAGATCGGGCCGCGAGCGAGGCTGACCTATCACGCGTCGGTAATGGCCGGTGTGCGCGTTGGCGAAGATGCCATGCTCGGCGCGATGGGGCTCGCCACCCGGGAAATTGCCGACCACTCCATTGCCGGCGGCGTACCCGCGAAGGAGCTAAAGACCAAAGATCAGGCAACTCAGTTTAAGGACAGAACCGACGTCCCCGCTCCTGACCGGATGGCGCGGCCCGAGTGTGAATGAGGCAGGGCGGCCACATGCCCTGCGCGGACCGGCGAGCCGTTTCCGGCCCTGTTACCATCACTTTTGACAATGAGTCAGCAAGAAATAGTCATAAAGATTTTTCAGTTTGCGATCCTTGTTTTCGCGCTCAGCCTCCACGAGTCGGCGCACGCCTGGATGGCTTCGCGTCTTGGCGACCAGACCGCTCGCATGCTTGGACGGGTGACCCTGAACCCCGTCAAGCACATTGATCCTATTGGAACGATCCTCATTCCTCTGGTGATGCTGTTTTTGCCCGGTTATGGCCGGTTCCTTATCGGATGGGCGCGTCCCACACCCGTCAACACGCGAAATTTCAAACGCGTTACCCGCGACGATATCTTGACGACCCTCGCCGGGCCGATCAGCAACCTGCTCGCTGCGCTTGCGGCCACGATCGCGCTGATCGTCCTGGCGAAGTCGAACATCGTGGGCGCGGAAGCAGTGCATCAGCTGGCCGGCGCCCCCGCGAATGTGGATCTGCTGGCTACCAGTCCGGTGATTTTCCCGATGGCCGTCATTCTTTATCTGGGCCTGGAAGTAAACCTGCTGCTTGCTTTCTTTAACCTCCTGCCTATCCCACCGCTCGACGGATCGCATATCTTCCGTCACATGCTGCCCTACAATGCGCTGCGCGTTTACGACTCGCTGGGGATGATCAGCCTTATTCTGATCCTGCTGGTTGGCGGCCCGCTGGTGATGTTCTTCGTCGGGCCCGCATTGGGCATCATCAACTGGGTTCTGCTCTCACTCTGATTCTTTCCGTACAATAAACGCAGTATTTATCGAGCAAAGGACCAGGGTGTCGATTTCTTCTTCTCATCTGAGGAAGCGCGTGCTGAGCGGCATGCGCCCTACCGGCAAGCTACATCTCGGCAACTACATGGGCGCTCTCTACAACTGGGTGCGCCTGCAGCGCGAATATGAGTGCTACTTCTTCATCGCTGATTGGCACGCTCTCACCACCGACTACGCCGACACCTCGCAGGTAAAAGAGAACACCCGCGAAGTGATCCTGGATTTCCTCGGCGCGGGCCTCGATCCGGAGCAGTGCACGATGTTCGTGCAGAGCGATGTCAAGCCGCACGCCGAACTGTTTCTGCTCTTCACGATGATCACCCCCCTAGGCTGGCTGGAGCGCGTACCCACTTACAAGGAGCAGCAGGAGAACATCACCGGCAAGGACCTGAGTACCTACGGATTCCTCGGCTACCCGTTGCTCCAGTCGGCAGACATTCTCATTTATCAGGCAGATTTCGTTCCTGTAGGCCAGGACCAGGTGGCCCACGTGGAGCTGACACGCGAAGTCGCCCGGCGCTTCAATCAGTTCTATCCAAAGCAGGCATCAGCCAGCAGCGAAGAGAGCGCCGTCCTTCCCGAACCGCAGGTCCTGCTCACGCCATCGCCCAAGCTTCCCGGCACCGATGGCCGCAAGATGTCGAAGAGCTACGGCAACACTATCCTGCTGACCGATCCCGAGCCCGTCGTTCGGCAAAAACTCAAGCCTATGGTCACCGACCCGGCCAGAATCCGCCGAACCGATCCCGGCAATCCCGAGGTCTGTCCGGTCTTCGATCTGCATAAAGTTTTTTCCAGCGCGGAGACACAACAAAAAGCCCGCGAAGGCTGCACCACAGCCGGCATCGGATGCATCGAGTGCAAGAGCTGGGTCGCCGACGCCGTCGTCGCCGAGCTTGCTCCGATTCAGGAGCGCCGCAGTAAATACGAGAGCAACTCCGGCATGGTCACGGATATTCTCGACGAGGGCAAACGCCGCGCCACTGCCCGCGCGGAACAAACCATGCGCGAGGTCCGTGCTGCCGTGGGGTTGGGCGAGTGACCGCAATGACCGAAGAACAAAACACCGCGCCCGAACCTGCATCGTCCGCGCCGGATCCTCAGGCCCCGGCTTCGCAGGCCCCAGTTTCGCAAATTCCAGAATCGCAAACTCCGGATCCGCAAATTCAGGATTCGCCGACCGACCCTGCTCTCGACGCGTCGTCTGCCGCCGCCCCTCCGCCGAGACGCAGCAAGAAAGCCGAAGAATCGGTCTTTCCCTTCTCGGTCATGGTGGGCACTGTCTACAACGGTCCGCTCGATCTGCTACTCGACCTCATCCGCAAGCAGGACATCGACATCTACGACATTCCCATCGCCAGGATTACCGCGCAGTTCCTTGGCTATGTCGAGCACCTCAAGGAGTCCGATGTGGACGTCGCCGGCGACTTCATCTACACCGCCGCGCTGCTGATTCACATCAAGAGCAAGATGCTGCTGCCGCGCTCGTCCGCCGAAGCTGCCGAGGGGGAACCCGAAGATCCCCGCCGCGAGCTTGTCGAGCGTCTCCTCGAGCACGAGCGCTTCAAGAACGCCGCCCACATGCTGCACGCCAAGCAGCAGGTCGAGGAGGCGACCTGGACCAACCCGGGCATCCGCGAATTCCGTGACGCCGAGGGGACCGAGCCTGAGATTGCCGCGGACACGATGGACCTTGTCCGCGTCTTCCAGCAAATACTGGAAAGGGCCAAGAATCGTCCTGTCTTTGAGCTTGAGGAGGACGGAGCGTCAGTCGGCCAGATGATCGACTTCATCCGCCGCCGCCTGGTCATGGAAGACAAACCCATCGCCCTCAGCAAGCTGCTGGCCAGTACCAGGTCGCGTAACTCCCTGATCGCCATGTTTCTGGGTCTTCTCGAGCTCGTCCGTCTACAGGCGATCCTGCTTCGCCAGGATCGAAACTTCAGCGAAATTTTCGTGAAAAAGCACCAGCAATTCGAGGAAGTCCTGAACGAGCGCATGAGCCAGATTCGCGACGACTGGTCATGAGGAAACGTAAGTCCGTTCATCTCGTATTCATCAGATATTCATAAATTTTGGTCCGAAATTGATGCTTTGGCTCAACTGCGCCTGTTAGTTTTCTGGAACGATCCACTTGGCGATTTTTAGGAGCCGGTTCCATGGATGAAGCAACAAGCGTAGCCCTTCCCCCCAGTCCCGCCGCATCTTCCTCTGCAGTTCACGAAAAGCTGAATAAATCTCCCGGCAAGATAGGCATGGCCATTTTCGGGCTGGTATTGATCGGAGGCCTGGGATATGCCGTTTCGCAATTGGCGAATGATCTGGGCACTACCCATCTGGCCTCGGCATGGCCCTACGTTCTGCTTGGCATCGCGTTGCTCATCGCTCTCGGCTTCGAATTTGTGAACGGTTTTCACGATACGGCCAACGCCGTAGCGACCGTGATCTACACGCACTCGCTCGAACCGCACATCGCCGTCGTCTGGTCGGGTATGTGGAACCTGATCGGCGTCCTCACTTCCTCGGGCGCAGTCGCCTTTTCGATCCTCACCCTCCTTCCTGTCGAGTTGATTCTGCAGGTAGGCAAAGGCGCTGGCTTCGCGATGGTCTTCTCGCTGCTGTTGGCGGCAATCATCTGGAACCTCAGCACCTGGTGGTTTGGACTACCGGCCTCGAGCTCGCATACGCTGATCGGCTCGATCATCGGAGTTGGCATAGCCAATCAGCTGATGAGTCCCAAGACCGGCACCAGTGGCGTCGACTGGTCGCAGGCAGCTAATGTCTTCAAGGTTTTGCTCATCTCGCCTGTTGTCGGCTTTGTCTGCGCGGCGTTGCTTCTCTTGCTCCTGAAGGTGCTCGTTAAGAAGCCCGAACTCTACCAGTCGCCCAAAGGAGACGCTCCGCCGCCATTCTGGATTCGCGGCCTCCTGATTCTTACGTGCACGGGCGTCAGCTTCGGGCACGGATCGAACGACGGCCAGAAGGGCATGGGGCTGATCATGCTGATCCTGATCGGTACCGTTCCTACCGCCTACGCGCTGAACCACGCTATCGGCTACAACCAGGTGCAGGATTTTGCTGCGGTCTCGCAGCAGGCAGCCAATGTGCTCTCGGGCTACGTCTCGACGGATGCCGTAATGGGTGACGCGCGCAGCGATCTGACCGACTACATCCGCACCAAGCAGTTCACGCCGAACACCATGCTGGCCGCTCGCCAGTTGGCGCTCGAAATCCAGCACGAGGTGACGGCCTATCACACACTCGCCGCCGTCCCGGCCAATCAGCAGCAAAACGTCCGCAATGACATGTATGTCGAGAGCGAGGCGCTCCGCCTGATGGCCAAATCCGGTAATCCGAAGTTCACCTCTCCGGAAAACGCAGTCCTGGCCAACTACAAGAAGCATCTCGATCTCTCAACCAAGTTCATTCCTCCCTGGGTGAAGGTTGCCGTTGCTCTGGCGCTCGGACTCGGGACCATGGTGGGCTGGAAGCGGATCGTAGTCACCGTCGGCGAAAAGATCGGCAAGGATCACCTTACGTACGCGCAAGGCGCATCGGCTGAAATCGTTGCCGCGATCACCATCATCGCCGCCGACCAGTTCAAGATGCCGGTATCGACCACCCACGTCCTTTCCTCGGGCGTCGCCGGAACCATGCTGGCGAACGGCAGCGGCCTGCAGTTCGCGACCATTCGAAATATTGCCCTGGCCTGGGTATTCACATTGCCGGTAGCTGCCCTGCTGGCGGCCGGACTCTTCTGGGCGATGCGACAATTCATCTAGCCAGCTCCTGACCAGGTCAGGTTTTCTACCCCCTGACGGATGGGCGGCGCTTCTGTAGTATCTGAGAAGCGCCGCTTTACTTCTGTACGGCGCCTTTCTGAACGCATGAGTCTTAACGCCAAGATTGAAGCTGTTATTTACGCGGCCGAGGAGCCGGTCACCCTCGCCCAGCTTACCGCCCTGTTTCAAGCCGAGGCTCTTGAGGAGCGTCGCGTTCGCGTGGCCGAGCAGGCCGTGGAAGCCGCCGCGGCAATGTCGGTTGGAGTTGACACCAGCCTGGGATGGGAACCCCCGCTGACCGTCTCCGTCGCCATCGCCGCGGAAAACGCCGCCGAACAGGCAGAAGAGGCTGGCGAAGATCCCAAGCAGGTTGCGCGGCAGCGCGATCGCGAGGCGCGCGACGAGATTCGCCGCATCGTGAATGATCTCATCGGCGAATATGCCGAGGCTGATCGTGGTGTGGAAATCCGTGAAATCGCCGGAGGCTACCGCGTGGCCACCAAGGCGGAGTACCACGATGCGGTTCGCAGCTTTGTGAAGAGCCTCAAGCCGCCCATGAAGCTGTCTCTGCAGGCCCTCGAAACCTTGGCGGTTATCGCCTACAAACAACCGGTAACTGCACCGGAAGTGAGTGAGATCCGCGGAGTCGATTCGAGCGGTGTCCTGGGCTCGCTGATCAGCCGCAAGCTCATCACCACAGCAGGCCGCAAGCATGTGATCGGCCGGCCCATCCTCTACAAAACCACGAAGGAATTCCTCCTCCGTTTCGGTCTGAAAGACCTGAACGAGCTGCCCTCGATCGAAGAATTCGAGAAGATGGCCGGGGAACTCGCTGAAACCGATGAGATCGGCGCACCTGCCGAGCAACTGCCCCTTGAGCAAGGGGAGGAAAGCGCGGAAGCGGAGGAAGGAAATCCTGCGGAGGCCGATCCCGACGAGGACGAGACCCGGGCTGCCGCCGTGGCATCCGTGGGCGTCAGCGACGAGCGCGATCAGGACCATGCCGATCTTCCCGGCATCGAAGTAGAGCCCGAAGTGAAGCCGACCCACATGGTCGATGCCGGGGAAGCGACCGCTTCCGTGGGCCAGCCCGGCGAAGGGGACTAATGGCCGAGGATCGGGTCCAGTCGCCCCAGGAGCCCATTCAGGACCGCCTGCAAAAGATCATTGCAGCTGCCGGAGTCTGCTCGCGGCGGAAAGCCGAGGAGCTGATTCTCGCCGGCCGGGTGCAGGTCAATGGAAAAATCGTGACTGAACTGGGCACGAAGGCCGACGCGTCCCGGGATCATATTCGCGTCGATGGCAAGCTGCTGCAGGGCCCGGAGCGGCAGCGCTACTACGTCGTCAATAAGCCGAAGGGCTATATAACAACCGTGAGCGACCCGGAGGGACGCCCCACCGTTATGGCGCTGATCCGCGGCGGGGAGCGAGTCTTTCCTGTCGGACGCCTCGATTACGCCAGCGAAGGTCTCCTGCTGATGACCAACGACGGCGAGCTGGCCAATGCTCTCACCCGCGCAGCCGCCCGGGTCGAAAAGACCTATCTGGTCAAGGTGAGCGGACGCCCAAAGGAGTCTGATCTGGACCAGCTCCGCGGCGGAATGATGATCGAACGCGGCAAGCCCGGATCGCATGAAGGCCGGGTGATGACCGCCCCGGCAAAGGTCCGGCTGGTCCGTGAGGGCGAGAATCCCTGGTATGAGCTGGTACTGATCGAGGGCCGCAACCGCGAGATTCGCAAGATGTTCGAGGAGATTGGCCACCACGCGGAGAAGATCCGCCGCGTCGGCTACGGTCCACTGGTGCTGGACGTCGAGCCAGGCAAAGTGCGCGAACTGACGGCGGAGGAAGTGGAGAAACTCCGGCGGGCGACGAGGGCTAAGCCGGCTGACGCTGCGTTCCGCAAGCCAAAGCGCGAAACGCCGCCTTCCATCAATGCCCGGTCCAAAGAAAGCTCGGGCCGCAAGTCAACACCGTCCAGGGGTGGCCGCCGTCCTGTTCGCACTGCGGCGCGGCCTTCCCGCCCACGTTGAAGGATCGAAGCGGCCCCTCAGCACATCTAATGGTTAGATTTAGCGTCAAGTAAGGAGGTTTTGGCAATGGCCAAAGCGACATTTGGAGCAGGATGTTTTTGGGGTGTGGAGGCGAGATTTGCGCAGGAGTCGGGCGTAACAGCGACGGCCGTGGGATACGAAGGTGGCGCGCTCGATAACCCGACCTACAGAGAGGTTTGCACGGATGCGACGGGTCACGCGGAGGTGGTCGAGCTTGACTACGATCCGGCGAAGGTAAGTTATGAGCAGCTGCTTGACCTGTTTTTCAAGTTGCACGATCCGACGCAGCTCAACCGCCAGGGTCCGGACTGGGGCAACCAGTACCGCAGCGTCGTCTTTTATCACTCAGCTGAGCAGGAAGCCGCAGCCAAACAGACGATCACTCGCCTGACGGCCGAGAGGCGTTTTTCGAAGCCAATCGTCACCCAGGTCGTTCCGGCGGAGACATTCTGGCGCGCTGAGGAGGATCACCAGAAATACCTCGAAAAGCGCGGCGCAGTCAGCTGCCACATCTAACCGCGGCTAGTGTAATCGTAATCCCGCTGCCTGCATGAACTGGTAATCGATCTTCAGTGCATCGGCAGCGGGAATATCAAACTCCTCCTGCTCGACGATCGCATAGCGAATCCCAATCTTTTCAGCCGCCGCGAAGATCGGTTTGAAGTCGACAACGCCTTTCCCCAGTTCCGTCGACACCCGTTGACCCGGCTCCTGTCCCGCCTCTGCCGCCTTGAAATCCTTGATGTGGAGCAGCGAAAAGCGCTTCGGATGTGCCAGCAGTATCTCCGCAGGATTCCCGCCTGCCGCCGCCACCCATCCGCAATCCATCTCCAGCGTCACCACCCTTGGATCGGTCTCCTTGAGAATGATCTGATATCCGTTCAACCCGCCACCCAGGTCGCGAAACTCCATCGTGTGGTTGTGGTAGCCGAACTGCAGCCCCCGCGATTTCATTTTGTGGCCGATCCGGTTGAACTGCTCCGCGTTCCACTTCCAGTCGTCGGCGGTCATTGAGCTATGCATCGCCTGCCACGCACCGCCGGGAGCATTCGCAAAGCGCGACGGGTCGGCAACCGACGGCGACGAGCAGATCACCCAGTGAAGCCCTATTTCCTTGGCAAAAGTGATCGTGCCCTCAACATCCTTCAGCAGGTCTGCCAAGGAATAATGAGCGCTGAAGCAATTCAGCTGCGCCATCCCCATCGCGTGCTTCACCTCCGCGGCTGTGTGGTTGTAGAATCCCGCAGCCTCCACATTGCGATAACCAATCTGAGACACCATCTGCAACGTGCCTACGTAATCCTTCTCGAGCAGCTTGCGCACACTGTAAAGCTGCAGCCCGATTGCCGGTTCGGGTCCAATCGCAAACACATCCTTCGATCCCATCAGCGCGGCAGCCGTCATCGCTCCGCCCGTCACAAATTGCCTTCTCGAAATCATCTGACTTGAGTCCCCTTGTATGCTGGCTGGCATGGAATGCTTCACACTCAATGTCGCACAAGTGTCCCGTATTGGTCTCGGCACCTGGGCGATCGGAGGCTCGGAGTGGGGCGAAGTCAGCGACAAGGAGGCCGTCGACACCTGCCTCGTCATCTTCGACCACGGAATCAACCTCATCGACACCGCTCCCATCTACGGCCATGGTCGCGCCGAGGAGATCATCGGCAAAGCTATGCGCCGGCACGGATCACGCGAGAAGTTTTACATCGCAACCAAAGCCGGCCTCGAATGGAACGCCTCTGGCGTCTTCGCCAATTCAACTCCCAGCCGCCTGCGCCAGGAGTTCGAAGACTCGCTTCGCCGCCTGGGCACGGATTACATCGACCTCTACCAGATCCACTGGCCCGACACGACCCTCCCTATCGAGCGCGCGGCCGAGGTCCTGCTCGCTCTCTACGAGCAGGGAAAGATCCGCGCCATCGGCGTCAGCAACTTCTCGTCTGCCCAGATGGACTCCTTCCTGCGTGTTGCCCCACTGCACTCCAATCAGCCGCCGTACAACCTCTTCGAGCGCGCAATCGACGAGGACGTCCTGACCTACTGCCGCGAACATTCGATCGCCGTCCTCACCTATAGCTCTTTATGCCGCAGCCTCCTGGCGGGCCGGCTCACAAGAGACACCCAATTTCCTGAAGGAGACATCCGCCGCGCCGACCCCAAATTCCAGCCGCCCCAATTCGCGCAGTATCTCGACGCCGTAGCACGTCTGGACAAGTTTGCGCGCTCGCACTACGGCAAGACTGTGCTGGAACTCGCTGTGCGTTGGGTGCTCGACCGGCCGGGTGTGAGTGCTGCGCTATGGGGCGCGAAGCGTCCGGATCAGCTCAAAGCCGTGGAAGGAATTTTAGACTGGCGCCTGAGTGAAGACGCGATGCGAGAGATCGACGCAATTGTGCGCGAATCGGTTACAGATCCCGTTGGGCCGGAATATCTGACCCCTGCCGTTCGCATCTGATCGGGAGATCTTGCGGGCAAAAAAAAGAGCCCGCGCTGGAGCGTCCGGCGCGGGCTTCGTGACGAGTGTTGCTACTGACCGCCAGCCGCAACCACAGAGCTGCCCGCATCGTGGTGTTTTGCCGGGGCGTCCAGTACCGATGTGATGCGCGTGCCGAGTTGAACCGAGTGCAACTCGTGAGTGGCACCCGCATCATCAAACTTCAGGCGAGCGACAGGCCGGGCCGAATCGCTTTCTGCCGGGGCGACGGTCCACATGACCGATTGACTTGTGTCCGAAATGCTGCTCATGGTGATCACATTGGCGTGCAGGTCGAGAGAGACCTGATACTGTCCGGCGGGGAATGCGCGGCCATGGCTTTCAAAGTTGAAGGGGACGTTCACCACTGCTTTTGAGGCCGCGAAGGCCGAAGTGGCAAGCAGGGCGGCTGAGGTGAGAACCAGAGAACGGAGCATGAATCGCATGGTGTTTTCTCCTTACAGGAAAGGACACTATCGATTCACACGGACGGCTGTCGTTAAATCCCCGTCCAATAGTTGTCAAATTCGCGTGGGTGATTTTGACGGTTACTGCCCGAGCGCTGCCTCCGGCCAACCGTCCTTCCAGGCGATCGTCGAGATCTGCAGCGCCGGCTTGCCGGTCTTCGCATCATACGCATGGAAGACAATGCCGCCGGGCTGCATCAGAATCGACTCGCCGCCCGGGCCCAGCCAGCGCTGATTCGCTGTCAGCAGTTCAGAGCCGCCGCCCACCGCCATCGACCTGCCTTCCTTATCGAGATAAGGCCCAGTCACCTGCTTTGCGCGACCAACCATCGTTCGATACGTACTCTTCGTCCCACGACAGCACAGGTCCCAGGAGACGAAGAGATAGTAATAGCCGCCGTGATGGACGATGAACGGTGCCTCCACCGCTTCCCAGTCCGGCGGAAGATTCGGCGGAGCAGGAGGCGCATTCTCAGGCTTCGCGCGCGAGGCCAGAGAATACAGCTTCGTATCCTTCGCATCGAGCATGCCGGTGCGCTCATCCAGGCGTCGCATCTTGATGCCGCCCCAGAAGCTGCCGAAGGCCAGCCACGCGTGCCCCTTGGTGTCGAGAACGAAGTTCGGATCGATGGCGTTGAAGTCATCGCTCGCAACCGAGCGCAGCACCAGGCCGTGGTCCACCCACGTGTAGTCGGAACTGGCTGGATCAAGCGTCTTGTTCGTGGCCAGCGCAATGCCCGACGTGTTCTTTCCAAAGAGCGAATACGCGTAGTACAGCCGATACACGCCCTGCTCGAAAGAGATATCAGGCGCCCACAGGTCTACTGTTCCTGGGCTGTCTTTGCGAATCCATTCAGGGATCTGGTCGAAGACTTGTCCGCAGAGCTTCCATGCCTTCAGGTCGTTCGAGCATCGAATCTGAAACTGCCCGCCGGCCCTCGTCCTGCCCGTCGCGAACGCGTACCACGTCTTGCCGGCCTTGATGATGGAAGGATCGTGCGTACCTTCGAAATCGCCTGAGAGCGTGAGTGCCCGTGGCTCTTGCGCTTGCACTGTAACCGCGCCGCTGAGAACGCTGAACAGGAAGAAGGCGGCAATGCTCGGCAAGGGCATTCTCATGAAGCAGACCTTTTAGAGGATTCATTTAAGAAAGCGTTTTCTCGTCTCGACTGAAGCATACATCGTGTCATCAACCCGTGTCCAAGGCTGCTCGAAAGACGGTGACGGCGAACCCGCATTTCGCGGCATTGCGCCCGCTGAAAACTCTCTGGGCAGCCATGCGCAGCCGAATGTACCATTAGGCCGCGATCGCGGTTGAGAAATTCCAGGAGGTTCTATGCCCGAGACACGCCGACGCTTGCTCGCAGCGATTGCGGGGATTGCGGCTGGAGCCATCGCGAGACGTTCAGCCTTCGCCGGCCAGCATCCACAACCCTTGCCGTCGCCTAATGCTCCTCAGAATCAGAACGCCCCTGCCGGACTCGACAGAGCAGGAGTCGAGGCCGGCCAGCAGAAGTCGAAGATCACTCCGCTTGGATGGTCGCAAATCAAAGCAGACACGGACAAGCTGTTTCAGATGACGTCTGATTTCAAAGACCACGTGGAGCAGACAAATCTGGCCTCAACGCTTCCCTTGCCACTTATCAAAGAGGCCCACCAGATCGAGAAGCTCGCTAAGCACATCCAGGAGCAGATGAAGGGCTGACCCCTTCAGCGCACACGGACAGTCTGCTCATACGGCTTTACCTGTGCCCGTAATCCGTGAAAACGTAATCTCTTGTCTTCACTTTCGTGTGACACGTGAACCCGCACTTGGCGTCGTTCCCCTGCGGCGGCTTGTCCGATGAGTTGCCGAGCCTGAACTTACCGGACGCGGCGTCATACTCGAAGACGCCGTAACCCCATCCGCCGCTGTCCGCGAACCTCTTGCTGTCCTTCACCATGAAATCAACGTCATGCTGGGGGCCTGGCACCGTCGGCGCACCGGGTTCACCGACATCCACTTTCGCGTTCCAATGGACCTTCGCCATCTTGGCGCCATCCGGAAAGGGCTTGCCGTTACCGGGAATGCCCGCCTTATAGGCGTCGATCATCACAGGATTCCCAAGGATCGCAGCGACAGCATTTCCGTTATGGCTGATGGCGATCACCGGCCAGCCTTCGTATCCTCTGAACTCGGAGAACGCCAGGCCATTCGGTATTTTGAGGGCGTACTTGTCCTGCGCGGAAACGGCGGCTTGTGCCTGTGCCGGGCCTGCTGAGGAGGCGGAGGCAGCGTCGAGGCGGGGAAGGTTGTGGACGTAACGTGTAAGCTTCCAGGTCTCGTTATCGGAGATGCTCGACTTCCAGGAAGGCATGCCTGTGAGGCGAACTCCGTTCTGTATGATCCAAAACAGTTCCGCGTCGCTCCAGTGCTGCACGTGGGGTGAGGTCAGGTCCATAGCAGGCGGGTTCATGTTGCGCCCTATGTTCGTGTCACCGCGCGCCTCAGCACCGTGGCATTGGGCGCAAGACCCAAGAAACACTTCCTGGCCCTGGCTCACGACCTCATCCGTCTCAGGCAGCGGGTTCTTCATCTTCCCCGCCTCCAATGGAATGGTGACGTCTTTAGCCGCATTGGCCAGGCTGGTTTCTTCCTGGGAAGGCTGTTTGCCCGCTGTGCAACCTTGCAGCAAAGCGCCCAGCATTGCACTGATCACGCCAAGCATCAGCTTGCGTTTTAGTGCCACGATGCGATCGGCTCCGCGCCACTCGCCAATCCACGGCAGGCCCACAGAGTCCCTCATAAGCTCAGGCATCGTGCGTTCTCCTTCACAAAGAAAGCGTTCTAAGCCCGATCTGACGTGTATCTGGATCGATTGCAATTAAGCCACAGGTGAGGGAGTAAAACAATTGAACAATGATATCGACCGATACCTTCGTATCAAGTGTGCGGGCGGGTGTTCAGGCGGCGGAGTGAACGCGGTCAAAAAACGGTTCCGGAATGATTATCAGCTGGAGACCGACCTACTGGGGCGGTGCCGCGCTGGTCGGACTGGTTGCCGTTCCCAGTATCGCCCCTCCCAGGACAGAAGGATTCGCCGCATCATGCGCGCCCTGATAGGCCTGGTCTCCGCGTTGCGCCCGCTGCTGCTCTGCCAGCGTATTCAGGCGCGCAAAGGTCGCCCGCTCCTCGCTGGCCTTTTCCGGCTGATTTGCTCTGGCGTAAGCCTTGGCCAGGGCAAAGTGGATCTCCGGGCTATCGGGACTTAGTTGGCTCGCTCGTTCCAGTTCCGGAATTGCCTTGCCCGCGTCGCCCGAATCTGCCCACGCCCGGCCCAGCACATAGTGGGCATCGGCCGAGTCCGGCGCCAGCCGCACCGCATTTTGTGCCGCGGGCATTGCCTCGTCCGGCCGGCGCTGCCGCAATGCAATCGAAGCGAGCCGCGTCCAGGGCATAGCGCTCTGTGGCGAAATCTGTATCTCCGCGCGCATCTGGGCCTTCGCCTCGTCGTACTGCGAAAGCGAATCGAGCGCCGTTCCATAGGCGTAGTGCAGAAACGGAGTTGTCGGATACTCCGCAATCAGCTTCTGTAGTTTGGGAAAAGCCTGATCGTATTTGCTGGCCAGCAGAAGCTGCGCCACGTCTCCCGCTTGCTCGACCAGGGAATAGCGGCCCGAATCCACATCATCCGCCAGCGACGGGATGCGTAGCAATGCTAAACCCAGCGCAAACTGGATTTCGCTCGCCCGCGGGGGCTGCCCGGCGAGCGGGCCTAAAAGGTCCGTCGCCATTTCGAACTGGCCCTTGCGAATCAGCAAGCTCCCCAGGCGGTATTTGGCCAGCTCAATCGCTTGCGCACTCGCCCCCACCCCCAACTGTTGGCCGCGTTGCAAATGGATTAGAGCGTTGTCGTAGTCGCGAAGTTCGAATTCCGCCAGGCCCATCACGGCCCAGGCGGTGCCGTCGCCGGGCTTCGCTTCCACCCACTTCTTCAGGGCACCGATAGCCTCGGGATAGCGCCGCGAGGCGTAGTCGTTCATCGCCTGCTGCCACTCGGCAGGATTTGCATCGCCGGATTTTGCGTTGCCCGCCGCCCCGCTGGAAGGAGTCGCGCCCGAAGGAATCCCATACAACCTTGCAGTCTGTTCGTCGGCACGCACTTTTTCGGGAAAGAGGGTCGCCGCTTTCCTGGTCTCATCTGCAGCCTGCTGGTGTTTGCCGTTTGCTTCCAGCGCCTTCGCCAGCAGTTCATGTGCTGCGGAAGAATCAGGTGCGAGAGCAACGCCTTGTTGAGCGGAGCGCAGAGCCGCCGCGAACTGGTGAAGCACAAGCTGAAGCGTTGTGATCTGAATGCGCGGTAGTAGGCTCTCTGGGGAAATTTCGGTTTCCCGCTGCTGTGCCGCCAAAGCCTCTTCCGTCTGGCCCTCAGTCGCCAGCGCCAGCCCGTAAGCGTAATGCAGGTAAGGAGCCTGCGGGTGCTCTTTCATGAGCTTCCCGAGCACATCTACCGCATGAGCGGGATTCCTCGCCGCCGTCGCCGCCGCTTCGCCCGCACTTTGCAGAAACGCCTCCTGCGAAGGGTCGACCTGGTCGGGCAATAACGGAATGCGCAGCAGCGCCATTCCCAGCGCGGACTTGATCTGCGGAGGCAGTTCGCCCTGACCGGAAAGCGAGAGCAGCAGTGCGGCCGCGCGCTCGAATTCGCCGTGACGATTCAGGAGAAGCGCCAGATGATAGCCGGAGACACGGGCCAGTTCCTGGTCGTCGGCAACGCCGATCGAGTGGGCTTTTTGGAGATCGGCGAGTGAACTGTCGTAATCGCGCGTTTCAAACTCTGAAAGCCCGAGAAACGCCCACGCGGAGCCCAGGTTGGGAGCGAACTGGACCACCTTCCGCAGCGCCGGAATCGCCTCGGCGTAGCGATCGCGATCGTATTGGATCGTTCCCAGGTACCACCAGCCCTCCGCCCAGTCAGGACGGAGCGCAACGGCCCGCGCATAATCGCGAATAGCCTCGTCCGCTTTGCCTGCCTCACGGGCGTTTGCGGCAGCCTCGGCGACTGCTTGAAATGTCTCGCCGTCCCCCGGTGCCTGCCCGAACCCGACTCGATCCCCGCCGCACAGTACGAGCAACGCCACGCAACAACACATGGCCAGTCGGCGAAGGTGTCCGCGGAACATATTGAAAATGTCTCATCCGCAAGGCATCCAGGGCCAGTGGCCGATAGAACCGCGGACAGATGGCCGACAATTTCCCCGAACCAGCTAGAATAGAAATAGAGGTAGAAAAGGCCCGGCTGATAACAGTCGGGCTTTCTCATTTGGTCGCGTGTTTTGCATCGCAAGTCGTTTCGAATGAATCAATAACAGTTTTCTGTTTTAGAATGAAACGGTTACAGCCCGATTCTTCGGCCAAAGAGGTTTTGCGTAGTAAGTCGTTTCGAATGAATCAGTAACAGCTTTGTGCTTTGGAATGAAACGATTACAGCCAGTTCCTTTAGAATCAAACGGTTTCGAGAGGTAGGGGGGAGGGGTAGGGCACACCCGCGTCGCACACCACCCTATTGGGAGCTCTTCGGTTTGGTATCGTTTGGAAGATGTCACGGCTGTCACCGCGCAATATGTCACGCCCCCGGTCACCCCTCGTCTCCCGGAGGCGTTTTTTGCAGGGCATCCTGCCGGTGATGCTGCCCCTGAATGGTCTTTGCTCCTTTGCCGCGACAGCTCTGCCCGCCTTCGAGGAGATTCCCCCCTCGGTCAGCGGCATCACCTGGGTCCATACCGCGGGCAAGTCGCCCCAGAAGCATCTTCCAGAAACCAGCGGCGCCGGTTGTGCCTTCATCGACTACGACAACGACGGCTGGATGGACATCTACCTGGTCAACAGTGGCAAGTCCGACTTCTACACACCGCCGAGGGCGCTCCGCAACGCGCTCTACCGTAATAACCGAGACGGCACCTTCACCGACGTAACCGAGAAGGCCGGAGTCGCCGGCTCCGGATACGGCATGGGGGTGGCAGTTGGCGATTACAACGGCGACGGCCTCCCCGATTTATACGTCACCCAGTTCGGTCGCAACATCCTCTATCGCAACAACGGCGACGGCACCTTCACCGACGTGACTGACAAGGCAGGCGTCGCTGCCGGGGGGTGGAGCTCCAGCGCCGTCTGGTTCGACTACGACAACGACGGACGGCTCGACCTGTTCGTCTGCCAGTTCGCCGAGTTCGACGCCGCGCTAGGATGCGGCACCGACAAGGACGGTGTCCACCACTATTGCATCCCTCGCATCTTCAAGCCCCGTCCGAGCTGGCTCTTCCATAACAATGGCGACGGTACCTTTACGGATGTCAGCCGGGAATCGGGGATCGCCGGGCACCTCGGCAAGGCGTGGGGGGTGGTAGCAACAGATCTCAACAACGACGGCCGGATGGACCTGTTCGTTGCGAACGATACAGTCGCCAACTTCCTCTTCATGAACCAGGAAGGAAAACGCTTTGACGAAGATGGCTTTGCCGCGGGAGTAGCCTACAGCGCCGAAGGGCGAGCGCGCTCAGGGATGGGGGTGGACTCAGCGGATTTCAACAATGACGGCTGGATGGATTTATTTGTCGCGAACATCGACGAAGAGATTTTTTCGCTCTACCAAAACAATAAAGACGGAACCTTCGATGACGTGGCGATACAGCAGGGAATCGGCATGGCGACGCGCTGGATGAGTGGGTGGGGTCTGAAGTTTTTCGACTACGACAACGACGGCAATGTCGACCTGATCCTGTCCAACGGATTTCCAGATGACCTTGTGGATCAGATATCAAACAAGGTTACATATCGCGAGCCGTTGCTGCTGTTTCACAATGATGGGCGAATATTTCGTGATGTCAGTCAGAAAAGTGGCCCGGTGTTCTCGAAGAACTTTGCGGCGCGCGGTCTGGCAGTCGGAGACTTTAATAACGACGGAGCACTCGATGTACTTATCAGCGTGAACGATAGCGCTCCGGTCCTGCTCAAGAACAATGCCGCGAAAGGGAACCATTGGGTTGGCTTGCGTCTTGTCGGGCAGAAGTCGAATCCTGATGCAATCGGCGCGCGTGTCACCTATCAGGCCGCCGATCTCAGCCGCAGTCGGATGAAAGTCGGAGGTGGAAGCTTTCTGGCCTCCCACGACCCCCGTGTGGTGCTGGGCCTTGGACCGCATGCAAAGCTTGATTGGTTGGAGATTCACTGGCCGCAGCCGGGTGGCGCCGTTGAACGGTTTACTGACCTCCCGATCGATCGATACGTCACGATTGTCGAAGGCACAGGCAAGTGGAAATAGTCCGAAGTGAATCGAGATGATGGACTATTCCGGAAATGGTTCCCCTGCCCGCGCAATGCGAATGCGATGATCGGTGAAGTTGCTGTGCATCTCCGGGACATAAACCTTTGGCATATGACACGAGGTGCAATCCTTTGTTGCGACCGCGCAGGCTGCGCCCGGATGGCTCGCCGTTGACTTTTGGCCAGGTGAGTTTGCGTGACACTTGAGACAGGCATGATCGTACGCTGTGGAATCTGTCTGCAGTTGCTCGTGAGGATCGTGGCAAGCAATACACGTAAGCCGCGCGTCGCCTTTGCCCCAGCACTTGCTCGTGACTAGCCGGTAGGGTGCCGAACGGGCGGTGGCCACTCCTTTGGCACCGGAGTTTTTGACATCCCACCAGGTGCCGTGGCAAGCGCCACAGAACTCAACCGAATCGGTGGGATCGAGGTGAGCAGAGTTGAAGATATCTCCCCTCTTTGTTGCATCGAGATTTCCCTTCATGAAGTCCTTCATCGCGGCGACATGCTTGGCTCCTGGTCCGTGGCACGCTTCACAAGTAACTCCAAGAATGAGATTCTCTTCGTCGAATTTGTCGCCAATGGTGGAGGCGGTTGTGTGGCACCCGAAACATCGGCTGACCTCTGCGGACCCGACGGGGCGATCCATAGCTTCCTCGACATCTTTGGGGGACTGCAGGTCGCGTGTAGGAGTGAAGCCGAGATTCTTCAGTGTCTCGAAGTAGGTAACGCGCGCCTCATAGAAGTGTGCATCTTCCTTCTTGAAAAGATAGGACTGGCCAACCCGGGGCGTGCCAAATGCCCATAGCAGCGGCGACGAGAGGGTCTGTGTGCCGTCGGTCACGGTATATAAGCTGTGCTTTCCGTCGCTCTGGATCAGATATCGATAAGGACCCACGGAAAACGAAAGATTGGCATGCGTGCGCAATACTTTCGCATCGTCAGCATGCGAGACTGCGCGCGCCATTGGGGTCGCCTCCTGAGAAGCGACCTTGGCGGAATGGCATGGCGTGCAGCTTGATGGGCCTGTAAAGTCGCTTCGGGAAGCCGCCCCTTGGGTTGGCCAAAAACCGGGTTCGGCGAGATGGTCCTCGGTGGAGAGTTGTGCTCGCAAGAGCGGTGAGGCGGAAGCCAGCAGCAAGACGGCGAAAAGCCAGGAGGCGTGAAGACAGACGGGCTCGGTGGCTGAAGCTTTGATCACTCCAAGAGATCCGATGAAGCTGCGCAGTTAAGTCAGGTCCTACCATAGCTGCTGATCTTCGCCTGGATCAAACTTCCTGCTCATCGACGTAACTCGGTCCACGTCCGGGGAACGGCCGTGAGGCTTAAACTCTTTGTTTTCAATAGTGGAACTCGAGGGCAGGGAAGGTAGGCCGTGTACCCAATAAGAAGACTATACAGGTTTACAGGTTTCGATATAGAATTCGCGCTGGATTGGAATCCGTGAGTTGATCAGGCGCTGGCTAGAGCGTGAAACCGATCGAGGAACCGCTACGGAGTGGTTGTGACAAGCCTTGGCGAGGTGACTTGGCACGATCGTTGTTTTTTGTTGACAGTCGTATGTTGAGAGTAGTAATCAAACGTTTCAGTTCAAGCTGTTAACGTTATCAGGGTTCGAATCAACGGGATGATGTAAATCCTGACCTTCGGATCGCGCGACCGTGAACTTTTTAAGGAGGCACTTTATGTGCAATAGATTTGAGGGAGGCGGGGAAGTCTGCCAGCAGCGGTCTAAGCTGCGCATGCTGTCCTACGTGCTTCTAGCCGTGCTGCTGGCGATACCCTTCAGCGTGCACGCCCAAGCAATTTCAGGAACGATCACCGGTACGGTAACCGATCCCACTGGCGCCGCCATTCCGGGCGCAACCGTCACAGTCATCAACACCGGCACGAACGCCACGGCCACAGCGAAATCGGATGGGCAAGGTAACTTTACTCTTACCCAGTTGCCGGCCGGCACCTATGAAGTCCATGTGGCGCAGGGGAACTTCAAGGAATACGT
Organism: uncultured Acidobacteriaceae bacterium; assembly: GCA_963781245.1. Taxonomy (GTDB): domain Bacteria; phylum Acidobacteriota; class Terriglobia; order Terriglobales; family Acidobacteriaceae; genus Silvibacterium. The sequence goes on along the minus strand of CAWAFB010000015.1, from coordinate 213,169 downwards.
CGAAACCGGGGTTGAAGTTCACACCTCTTCTACGACCGAGGTTAAGCCAGTTCTGCAGGTTGGCGGAGCGAGTGAAAAGGTAACGGTTTCGGCAACCGCGATTCAGGTGCAAACCACCTCGGCGTCTGTAGGCGAAGTGGTCTCGGGCACGCAGCTTAGAGAATTACCGCTGAACGGTGAAAACTTCGTAGGATTGACGCAGTTGTCTCCTGGCGTCAGCGCGGCGCAGGGAGCAAACTTCGTAGGTAAGGGCTTGGATGGCGGTGTGAATTTTTCCGTCAACGGCAACCCTTATAACTACAACCTCTTCCTGGTCGACGGCGTGAACAATAACGACGTTGGTTCTGGTCGTACCATCCTCGTCTATCCTTCGGTTGACACCATTGCCGAATTCAAGATGATCCGCAATTCCTATGGTCCTGAATATGGCCAGGCTGCTGGCGCGATCATCAGCATCACGACCAGGTCCGGCGAAAACCAATTCCACGGTGGCTTCTTCTACTCCGGCCGCAACGCCGCTTTGGATGCCAACGACTGGTTTTCCAACAACGCTCCAAACCCTACCAAGGCCAAAGAAATCCGCAACGATTACGGCTACAACATCAGCGGCCCAGTGAAGAAGGACAAGTTGTTCTTCTGGTGGAATCAGGAGTGGAACAAGGAAGTCCAAGGCTCAACCTTTGAGACCTGTGTGCCAACCCTTGCTGAGAGCAGTGGTGACTTCAGTGGATTTGGAGGTACTACTGACCAGTGCGGTGGAGCGATACCCAAAATTCCGGTCTCAGCTCAGGCTCCCGGCAATCCTCAAAAGATCGCGAACCCGGATGCTGCCGGGCTACTCATGGCGTCCTACTACCCGGCTCCGACCGTATCGACTCCCGTCGGCGGAAACAATTGGTTCGGATCGCCTTCGAACCACCTGGACTGGAGCGAATGGAACGTTCGCGGGGACTACGACATTACAAGCAAGCACCGGGCCACTTTCAGATGGACCAATGATTCGTGGGATAACCCCTGGCCAAACAATCCTCAACCCTTCTGGGGCGAATCCGCATTTCCGACTGTGGGCTCTTCGTGGAGCCAGCCGTCCCGAAGTGTGATGGCCAAACTGGATTCGACGCTGACAAGCACCCTGGTCAATGACTTCGCCTTTGGATTCGGTCAGAACCGCATCATCACAACGCTTGCAGGGGATAAAGCGAATATCGTTCCCGAATTGCAGGCAGCATATCCTGCCGCGTGGCCCTCTTCCCTCAAGCAGAAGGATGAGTTCTTCGGCGCCTGGGGCGGCTTCGGTCCCTATGGTGCGACGAGCTATGCATCGTTCTGGAATATTGCTCCATATGGTAACCACGAAGACCTGTACACCATCCAGGACAACCTTTCGAAGGTCCATGGAAACCACAGCTTCAAGACTGGCTTCTTCTACAGCACAAACGCCAAGATTGAAAGCAACGGCAATGGAGCGGATCGTCCCTCACTCCCGAACGGTTCTATCTATACCGGTCCGGGATCATTGGGATCAATCGATGCCAATGCGCAGACGGGCAATGCCCTTGCCAATGTTCTTCTGCCGGGAACCGGAACCAACCCACAGATGTTTTCGGGTGTCACCGAGAACAGTATCGACGGCATAGCCGCGGTTCACTGGCATGACTTCGAACCCTACTTCGGCGACAGCTGGAAGATTCGTCGCAACCTCACAATTGACTTTGGTTTCCGCTGGTCAATTTATCGCGAGCCGTACGGCGGCACCTCAGGTGGAAACACTAACGCAGCCTATGACGATGGAGGCAATTTCCCAAATCAGTGGGCCAACTACAGTCCATCGCATTGGAGCGCAGCCGAGGCTGCTGCCAATCCCTCTGACGCCTGCAACGGCACTCTTATCGTGCCGGGCACGACGCCCTGCCAGAACGCGGTCAAGCTGCTTGCTGGTCTGGGGGTTAACCTGCCTCTTTCTAATGGGACGCCAGGATCAAATTCCGCTCTCGTAGAGCAGAATAACCACAGTATCGCTCCTCGTGTTGGCATTGCGTGGGATGTGCGTGGCGATGGTAAAACTGCGGTCCGTATCGGCGGAGGCCAGTTCTTTCAGAGGGAACCGGTGGGCCTCGCTGAAAGGCTTGCCAACACTGCACCATTCGTGATTAACGCGACAACCAATCGCTCGCTTGATGCCGCCCCGCCGTTGGCGAATCCGGCGGTGTCGCCGAGCGCCTTTAAGACTACCGGCGGCTTCCTACCGAATTCGTGGCAATGGAACGCTTCGGTAGAGCAGGAAGTCGCACGCAACACCACGCTGCAGATCGGCTACGTAGGCAACGTCGGAGTGCACTTAACTTCCATGTGGGACTCGAATGCTGTTCCATCTGCGGACTTTCTCCCGGCCACGTTTACCAGCGGAAGTGCGCAGAACGCATACCGTCCGGCCTTCAACTTCGGCCAGATCGGCGGGTTTGCGCGCTATGGCCATGCCAGCTACAACTCACTGCAGGTGTTATTCCGCTCGCAGAAGGGTCCGTCAACCTTCCAGGCGGCTTACACCTGGTCCCACTCAATCGCAAACGTGGAACTGGACAATTCGTCTGGCAGCTTCAATCAGCAGGCGACTACTGACCAGGCTAACCCGGGCCTCGACAAGGGCAACACCAACATCAACCGCCCGAATATTTTCGTGGCGAATGAGGTGCTGTACTTGCCTAAGCTGCAGCAATACAACAAGTTTGTTCAGGAAACCGTCGGCGGGTGGGAGGCCAACAGCATCTTCACCATGGCGGAAGGTAGTTCTCTGACTATCTTTACCAATGGGGGAGTTTCGGGAGCAACCGTCAACGGAGTATCCAGTGGTCTGAGCGCGCTTGTGGGAACGGGCTACATTGGAAACCAGCGGCCGCTTGTCTCCGGGGATTCAAGTTGTAATACCGGGAGGAACGGCGACCAGATCCTGAATGCCAATCACTTCACCTTGAATGGTTATGTACTCGGTACCTTCCCGGCTAACCTCGCGTCTCGCGGTTCTTGCTTCGGCGCACCGAACACCAACTTCGATGGTCAGCTGGCGAAGAACTGGTACGTCAAGGAGAAGTACCGGATCAAGTTCAGCATGGACTTCTTTAATCTCTTCAACCACCCGAACTTCAACAGTGCGAATCTGGAAGGCTCGGCTTACAATCCATCCGCTTCTCTCTACTGCGGCGGTGCGGACGCAAACCATGGCACGCCTTGCAGTGCAACCAATAACGTCGTTACCGGCATGGTTAGCGGTGCGACCGACGGGCACGCGGTTCCCGTTAACATAGGTTCTGGTTTCGGCCAGGCCAGCGCCGTAGCACCCGGCCGTACTCTCCAATACTCGCTGAAGTTCACCTTCTAGCGGGGCATAAACCAATCGTTGTTAACCACGCGGCGGGACTTGATCATTCAAGTTCCGCCGCTTACTCTTTGGTAGAGAGTCGAGTGCTAATCTGAGTTGTGAGTCAACCTCCCACACATCTGAAACGTCAACATTGGAGCGTGTGCGGCCTTGGTTTCCTTAGCAGAAACATGGCGGTGGGCATCATCGTTTCGATGGTTCTGGTGTCTCCATCAGCATCTGCGCAACAACCGAAAGAACATTCTCCAAGTTCCACGACAAAGACGAAGGCGCAGACAGATCCTGCACAGGTCGAGCTAACGCGGCGGATTCAAGCCGCTGACTCGGCTCGCAATTCGGGCAATCCTGTTGCAGTTGCTGAGGCGAACAAATTACTGATTGCCGCGGCACTTCGGGCGTTGGGACGACTCCGTCTAATTGAGTCGGCAGGCCCTCAAGCCGAAGCGTTATACCGCGAATCGCTTACTTTCGAGAATACCGCTGAAGCTCACTTGCAGCTTGCGTCGAGCTTGATCGCGGACCAACCCCACTTGGCGGTCGATGAGGCTCAGCAGGCTCTCGCTCTCGATCCGTCCAACGTGCACGCCTATATCACCATGGGAAGGGCATACATGCGGGCGGGGGATTCGGACAAAGCTGCAGAGGCCCTGTCACGCGCTGCACAGCTTCAGCCCGGAATTGAAACCTACTACACGTTGGCCATCTGCTGGCTGTCTATCAAAACTCCGGAGGAAAATAAGCGCGCCGATGCGATATTCGAGCAGATGAAGGAGATCGCTGGAGATAGCGGTTCCCTACATGTCTTATTTGGCCGTGCCTACCGGGATGCCGAGCGGATGTCTGATGCCGTGGTCGAATTTCAGCGTGCGATCAAACTCGATCCTTCGACTCCGCACGCTCATTATTTCCTCGGGCTTGCCCGTCTCGCTTTAAACGACTGGAAACCGACGCCAGAGGCCGAATCGGAATTTCAGCAGGAGATTCGTTATTACCCAAGGGACATGCTCGCCAACTATATGCTGGGTTTTCTCGCATCGAGCCAGCGTGACTACGCGACGGCAGAAAAGTATCTGAAGACTGCGGCCGAGATCAATCCGAAATGGCCAGAGCCCTGGTTTTACATGGGGCTGAACGCATATGCCCAAGGCGATACAAAAGCAGCAGAGCCTCTCTTGCGCAAGGCGGTGGAACTGACTGGGACGGATGAGGCGCGTTCGAACTACCAGATTCGCCGCGCCTATGTCGATCTGGGACGCATCCTTGCCAACTCAGGCCGGGAGCAAGAGAGCGAGATCTATTTCGCCAAGGCGCGCAATCTCCAGAACAAGACCATGCAGGAAACGCAGCAAAAGGTAACCTCCATGGCGCTCTCGGAGGGCGCGACTTCGATGGCAGGGATGGTGCCACTCGACAAGCGGCAGGAGGACCAGGCGGCTCCCATCATGCAGGCAAAGACGGATTCCTTTGCCCCAGTTGATCCGGCTGCAATGGCAAATGCGAACCTGTCAGAATCCGAGCGTGTTACCGCGAAGACACAGGAAGACGACTTGCGGCTCATTCTTGGTCAGAGCTACAGCGATCTTGCAACCGCTGAGGCGATGCAACGCAATTATGCCCTCGCGCTCACACACTATCAGGCCGCGGAACGTTGGAATCCCACGATCGACAATCTCGCCAGAAACCTGGGGGAATGCGCATTTCGTGCCGGGAACTACCCCGAAGCGATCCGCGGCTTGTCCATGGCGATTAAAGAACAACCGGCCCAGATTCCAATCCGAGCAACCCTCGGTATCGCGTACTTCGCCACCGACCAATATGCTGACGCTGCAAGGACCTTTGCACCGCTTGGTGTCGCCGGAATGCAGGATGGCAGCGTCGGTTATGCGTGGGCTGCGTCTCTTGCAAAGCTCGGTCAGACAAAAGAAGCCGCCGATGTTCTAAATCAGTATGAAAGCGGGAATCTGTCGACCGATCAATTAATCCTTGTCGGTCAACTGTGGACGGATATCGCCGATTACGGCCGCGCGGTGGCGACTTTGCATCATGCGTTACAGATTGATCCTTCATTGCCGCAGGCTCATTATTATGCGGGGCTGGCCTACATCCGTTGGGAGCACTGGTTGGACGCGCGAAACGAGCTGCAGGCGGAGTTAGCCATCAGGCCCGGTGATCCCGACGCTACCTATCATCTGGGATTCGTAGCTCTCCAGGAGTCAAAAATCGATGAGGCCAAGAAACTCTTCGAGCAAGTGATTGCCGCACATCCGGACTATGCAAACGCTCAATATGAGCTCGGCAAAATTCTGCTCGACAAGGGACAACTGCAGGAAGCCGTGCCTCATCTGGAGGCGGCGGCACGACTGAGCCCCGATAAAGAGTATGTGCATTACCAGTTGCAGGCCGCGTACCGCAAGGAATCCCGTACTGCAGATGCGGATCGCGAATTGGCGGTATACCAGGAGCTTAAGACGAAGTCGCGGCCGCACATCCCTCAACCGACCACGCAGAATCCATAATGCTCATTTCCGATCTTCTCGTTTCAAACAAATTAAGTAAGGGTTTCATAGCGGTTTTTATGTGTGCCAGTTTGGTTTCGGGGCAGGAGGGTCACCCCCCGCCGGTGCCACCGCCGCCGGGAGCCAAGTCCGCGCGGTGCTCGGGACGGCCGATTCCTCAGTTGGAAGACGTTACGGCTAAGGTTGGAATCAGCTTCTCGCACACCGCGGACCCCTCCAAGAAGTACATTGTTGAATCGATGAGTGGGGGCGTGATTCTCTTCGACTATGACCGTGACGGCTGGCTCGATATCTACTTCACCAATGCTCCTACGGTCGAGATGGCAGTCAAGGGCGAGACCAGCCTCGGAGTTCTCTACCACAACAACCACGACGGAACATTTACCGACTTCACGGCGAAGTCTGGACTGAACAAACCCTGCTTCGCGATGGGTGGGGCGGTCGGCGATTACGACAACGACGGGTGGCCCGACCTTTACGTGACGTGTCTCGGAGGAAACGTTCTTTACCACAACAATGGCGACGGAAGCTTCACCGACGTTACCGCCAAAGCGGGGGTGGCCGACGGAAGGTGGTCGACTGGGGCATCGTTCGGCGACTATGACGGCGACGGTCTCGTTGATGTGATGGTCGCCAACTATGTCGACTTCCACCTGAATGATCTGCCTGGTTTTGGCAGCGCTCCCAACTGCAAGTATCGTGGGATTTCGGTGCAGTGCGGGCCGCGCGGTCTGCGCGGCGCGGGCGACTCGCTCTTCCATAATAACGGTGACGGAACATTCACCGATGTGTCTAAAGCGGCAGGCGTTAGCGATCCGGATGGGTACTACGGCATGGGCGTCATCTGGGCGGACTTCAACAACACCGGCCACCTGGACATCTACATTGCCAACGACTCGACGCCCAAGTATCTATACAAGAACCTCGGTGGAGGCAAGTTCAAGGACATCGGGCTGCAGTCGGGGACGGCGGTCAGCGAAGACGGTTCGGAGCAGGCGTCGATGGGGATTGCGGTCGGCGACTACAACCACTCGGGAAGGCCTTCACTTTACGTCACGAATTTCTCGGACGAAAACGACCTCCTGTATCGCAACGACGGCGATTGGAATTTTACGGAGGTCTCCTACCCCGCCGGGGTGGCCCTGCCGTCGCTGCCCTGGGTGAAGTGGGGCACGGCATTTGTGGACCTGGACAACGACGGCTGGCTGGACCTGATCACGGTCAGCGGCCACGTGTATCCGCAGGTGGATTCGCTGTCGTCGGGACCGGGCTACCGGGAGCCAAAGCTGCTGAACATGAACCAGAAGGACGGCAGCTTCTGCGATGCCAGCGATCAGGCCGGTCCGGCGCTGACGGAGAAGCGCGCCTCGAGAGGACTGGCAGTCGGCGATCTCTTCAACGACGGCAACATGGACGTCGTGATCGGCGACATCGACGGGGCGCCGATGGTTCTCAGGAACCATGGGGTGCCGGGGCGGCACTGGGTCAGCTTTGAGCTGGCCGGCGGTCCGAAGAGCAACCGGCTGGCGCTCAACGCCCGGCTCAAGATCGTTGCCGGCGGCGTTACCCAGACCGATGAGATCCACAGCGGTGGCAGCTATCTCTCGCAGAACGATCTGCGCGTCCACTTCGGGCTGGGCACTGCAACCAAGATCGACAGCCTGGAGATCCGCTGGCCATCGGGCAAGGGGGAGACTCTGACTAACCTTGCCGCCGATCAATTCTATTCGGTGCTCGAGGGGCAGGGCGTGGTTCCTCCGGAGCGGATTCGGCCGACGAAGACCAAGCGTCCGTAAGGGGGTACCCTCCCTCTTGAAATCGCTGGTCATTCATTTCATTGATGTTAGGGAGATCGTCCGTGACTCAGTCATTTTAAATTACTTGCATGCATCTCATAGCAGACAAATAACTTACGCCTAAGGTCTTAAGTTACTTCCCCCAAATGGGAACGGCCCGGCAATATGCCGGGCCGTTTCTTGTTCTTATTTCCATTATACCTTCCCAAGCCGTACGGACATAAAGTCGATCCAACCCAGTCTCCTTGACAATCTAGGAGAAGCCTCGCTATTTTCTCCTAGACAGACTTGGAGGCGAAGGAACGAGATGGCGGAAAAGGCCCCGGTCGACCTGTTGCAGGGCACGCTCGACATGCTGGTGTTGAAGGCTGTGTCGCTGGGGCCGCTGCATGGGTATGGAGTGCTGCTGCGGATCCAGCAAATCTCACAGAACCGGCTTGAGATTCAACAGGGGTCGCTGTATCCGGCGCTCTACCGGTTGGAGCATGAGGGCTGGATAGCCGGCGAGTGGGGACAGAGTGAGAACAATCGCCGGGCTCGCTTCTATCGCCTGACCCCTGCCGGAGAGCGGCGGCTGGAGGCAGAGGCGAAGAAGTGGAATGATTTCGCGGGCGTCATCGGGTCAATTCTCGGCACTGTTCCGGAGCAGCTGTGAGCCTGAGGAGCCGGGTGCGAACGTGGTGGCGCGCGGTACGACGCGGGGCGGACGTCGATGCACAGGTGGATGAAGAGCTGCGGTTCCACATTGAGAGCTATGCCGAGGATTTGATGCGCGGTGGGACGCCACGCGAAGAGGCGATACGACGGGCGAGAGCCGAACTGGGCAGTTTTGCGGCGCGAAAAGAGGACTGCCGGGCGGCGTGGGGCACGCGATGGCTCGACGAGCTGGGAGCCGACCTCCGCTATGCGTTGCGCATGCTGGTCAAGAGTCCGGGGTTTGCCGTCGTTGCGGTCGGATCGCTCGCGCTGGGAATTGGCGCAAACACGGCGATGTTCAGCGTTGTGCAGGGAATCATCCTCGCGCCGCTGCCGTTCCCGGAGGCAAACCGCCTCGTCTTCCTTTGGCAAAACCGGCCCGGTGTTCCGCAGCTTGATCCGTCATATCCGAACTTCGAGGATTGGGAGCGAACTTCGCGGTCGTTTGATCGCATGTCTGCTGTGGTATTCCATAACTTCGACCTCACTGCTCCCGGCAGAGACGAACACCTCCTGGGCATGCGGGCGTCCTCCAGCTTTCTGGCCACTCTAGGCGTCACCCCGGCCATCGGGCGGGATATCGCGAGAACAGACGACCAGCCGAATGCGTCATCGGTGGTCCTGATAAGTGACCGCTTGTGGAAGCAACGCTTTGCGGCCGATCGGCACGCCGCCGGACGATCTCTGATCATGGATGGAAAGAGCTTCACTGTGATCGGCATCTTGCCCGCAGGTTTCCATTTCCTGGCCGACGCGGACGTCATCACGCCTTTGCGTCCCCACATGCCTGCCATCTATGCCGAAAGATCGGTCAATAGTCTGGCGGTGCTTGCGCGTCTTAAATCGGAAATCACAATGGGCCAGGCGGAAGCCGAGATAAACACGATTCAGCAGAACCTCGACCGGCTGTATCCAGATGCCAATCGGGGGACCGGCATTGCCGTGACCTCGCTGATGCAGCAGATCGTCGGCGACGTGAGGGGAACGGTCCTGCTCCTCTTTGGAGCTGTCAGCCTGGTGCTGCTGATTACATGCGCCAATCTCGCGAACTTGCTGCTGGCACGCTCGACTGCGCGTGCCGGTGAATTTGGCATGCGAACGGCGCTGGGTGCCAGCCGCGGACGTATCGTGCGGCAACTGCTGACCGAGAGTGTCGTTTTGTCGTTGGCAGGAGGAGCCTTGGGTGTCGCGCTCGCCGGCCTCGGGCTGCGGGTGCTGCTTGCGGCACTTCCGCAAAGTCTCCCCCGCTCCGAGAACATCGGCCTTCATCCCGAAGTTCTCCTGTTTACTGCTGGTGCCTCCATCGCTGTGGGGATCATCTTCGGCCTGGCTCCGGCATTACAGTCCGCAAGGCCGGATATGCAAGGCGCATTGCAGCAGGCTTCAAGAGGAACCATAGGCGGGCGTCATGCGATCCTCGGGCGGTTAGTTGCAATGCAGTTTGCGCTCACTCTCGTGCTGATGACCGGTGCAGGACTGCTCTTCCGCAGCATCCGCAACCTCTGGGACGTGAACCCGGGATTCGACATGCAGCACCTAATATCATTTCAGGTCGGGTTATCTCCGTCGCTTACGAGAACACCCGCTGAAACGCGAATTGGCTATCAACAGCTCCTTGCGCGGATTCGGCAGGTGCCTGGAGTGGAATCGGCGGACCTCACAAATATTGTTCCACTTTCTGGCGCCGACAATGGAGGTCCTTTCTGGATCGGCACGGCACCCCCGGCCTCGCTGCAGGAAGCTCCTCACGCGCTTTACTTCTGGACTGGCCCTGACTATCTGAAGACGATGCGAATTCCCTTGCTGCAGGGTCGATTCTTTACGCCCGACGACGAGCTCGGCTCGGCCAAAGTCGTTGTCATCGACAACGTGCTCGCCCAAAGCTTCTTCCCTGGTCAGAATCCAGTCGGACGGACGCTATCAGTCGGGTACTGGGGTGCGGCCCGCATCGTCGGAGTCCTCGGACATGTGCGCCATTGGGGACTGGACGATCCCGGCACGTACAACCCGCGGCAGATTTATATCCCCGTTTATGAACTGCCGGATGCAATGGTTAACGACTTCTTCCGCACTCTCAAACTACTCGTTCGCACGACTCTCCCTGCTGGAGAGGTGATGCCTGCAATTCGGAACGTCGTCTATGAGTCTTCGCCCGACCAGCCCGTTTATGCCGTCAGCACTATGGTCGAAGTGGCGTCGGAATCGATGGCCTCCCGGAAGCTTCCCATCGTTCTGCTGGGCGCGTTTGCCACTCTTGCACTGCTGCTCGCCTCAGTCGGCATTTACGGAGTTGTGTCCTACTCAGTAACGCGGCGCACCCAGGAAATCGGGATCCGTATGGCTCTCGGCGCAGACAGAGCCCGCGTCTCTTGGATGATCGTTGGCCAAGGAGTTCGCATGGCCGGGGCTGGGCTGGGCATCGGCATTCTAGCCGCGACTACACTCGTGCGCCTGCTGCCGAGCTTCTCTCGTCTGTTGTACGGCGTGGGCCAACGCGACCCGCTTACGCTTTTCGGTGTCTCCGCTTCGTTGGTGCTGGTGGCCCTGGTTGCCTGTTATGTTCCGGCGCGGCGGGCAGCGAGCGTCGATCCAATGCGGGCGCTGAGGCATGAATAGACTTTCCGCGAGAGGAAGAGCGATGAGCCTGAACAGCCGTTTACAAACATGGTGGCGCGCGGTGAGGCGCGGACCGGAGGTCGATGCACAAGTGGATGAAGAGCTGCGGTTCCACGTTGAGAGCTATGCCGAGGACCTGATGCGCCGAGGGATGCCGTGCGAAGAGGCGATGCGCCTGGCAAAGGCAGAGCTGGGAAGTCTGGCAGCGGGGAAAGAGAACTGCCGCCAGGCCTGGGGGACAGGGTGGTTCGACGAGCTACGAGCCGACCTTGGCTATGCGTTGCGGATGCTGGCGAAGAGTCCGGGGTTTGCGGCGATTGCGGTTGGATCGCTCGCCCTGGGGATCGGCGCAAACGCTGCAATCTTTACTATCGCCAGACAGATTTTGCTCGACAGGCTTGACGTTCACCAGCCGGAAGACCTGCGTCTCTTTGCCTGGACAGGCGGCGAAAACAGGGTTCCGATTCGCATTTGGGGTCATTGGAACAAGGCGAACCATACCTGCACGTCGTTTTCATACCCTGTCTACCAGCAGCTTCGGCGGCAGAACGGCGTGTTTGAGGATGTTTTTGCTTTCAAGGTAATTCCAGAACTCACAGTGGCTGTTGATAACAAACCGGAACCTGTGACAGCGGAACTTGTATCCGGGAATTATTACTCCGCGCTTGGTGTAAATACGGTTATTGGCCGTGAAATTCAGAACTCGGATGATGGCGCACCGGGCAGCGGCGCCGTTGCCGTTATCAGTGACGGATTCTGGTCGCGGCACTTCGGACGCTCCCCTGATGCGATTGGGAAAACAATCGATGTGAACCTTACGCCTGTGACGATCGTTGGCGTGAATCCCGGGGCATTTACCGGCGCTTCCAGCGTGCAAATCTCGCCTGATGTTTTCCTGCCTTTCAGCATGGAGCCAGCTGTCGCACCCAACGGGGCCAAATCGCTCTTAACCAATCCGGACCAGTGGTGGGTGCTGGTGATGGGCCGCGTGAAGCCAGGAGTGGCTGACGAGTCTGCGCGCGCGGCAATGGAGGTTCTCCTGAGCAACGCCGTGCAGTCCACTATGGCAGTGGAGAAGGGCCAATCCGTGCCACGCTTCGCTATGCAGGACGGAAGCCGCGGCGAAGATTTAAATGGCGAGAGGTTTACCAAGCCGATATATGTGCTTATGGCGCTCGCAGGAGTCGTCCTGCTGCTAGCCTGTGCAAATCTGGCAAACCTGCTGCTCGCCCGGGCCAGTAGCCGTCAGCGCGAATTGAGCGTGCGTCTTGCACTGGGAGCAAAACAGGCGCGCATCATGCGTCAGATGCTGACAGAGAGCCTGCTGCTCTCCTCAGCTGGAGGCATTGCCGGACTGCTTCTGGGCTACTGCGGACGAAATGCCATTCCGCATCTGATGTCGTCTTCCTGGGAAACAGCGGTGATGCATGTACGTTTCGACTGGAAGATTTTCGGATTTACGGCCGCCGTTTCTCTTTTCACCGGATTAGTTTTTGGATTCATGCCCGCATGGCAGGCGATGCATACCCAAGTGAACAATGGACTCAAGGAAAATTCCCATTCTGCTACGCAGGGCAGCGGCAACTTTTCCGGGAGGATGCTTGTCGCCGTTCAGATTGCCTTGTCCATGCTGCTGCTGGTTGGGGCTGGTCTCTTCATTCGGACACTGGCGAATCTCAACAAAAGCCGTCTTGGCTTTCGGCCTGACAATCTTGTGCTTTTCGAGATTCAAGCTCCGAATACGCGCTATCCCGCTCCGAAAGATCTCGCGCTTTACCGGCAAGTAGAACAACGGCTGGCATCTGCTCCGGGTGTCAGGTCTGTCGCGCTGTCCAAAAATCCTCTGATCGCGGGCAACGTATCCAATGACGATTTTGTTCCGGATGGTTTGCCGTCAAACGTGAGCGGCAAAACATACGTGGATGACAACGTGGTCGGACAAGACTTTTTTGCAACCATGGGCATCCCGATGCTGGCAGGCCGCAGTTTTGACGGCACCGATACGGAAACATCCCGCCTGGTTGCTGTTGTGAATCAGCAGCTGGTGAAGGAATATTTTCCGAACATAAACCCCATCGGCAGAACCTTCCTGTCGAATAAAAAACATATCGAAATTATCGGCATCAGCGGTGACACGAGATACGCTGACCTGCGCGATGATCCTCCCGCAACGTTCTATACCCTCTATCGGCAGCAATCCAAAAGCGAGCCGAGCATGACATTCGAAATCTCCACCGACATAGAACCCTCAGCGGTTGTGACGGTCCTCCGCGATGCTGTCGCATCGGTGGATAAGGATCTGCCCCTGCTTAACATTCGTACTCAAGATGCACAGATCAGGGATAGAACGAGGCAGGAGCGCCTCTTCGTATCGCTCACCAGCGGATTCGGTCTGCTTGCTCTCATTCTTGCCTGCATTGGAGTTTACGGTGTGATGGCGTACTCCGTTTCACAGCGCACCCACGAGATAGGGATTCGTATGGCGCTGGGCGCAGAGCCGGAGCGGGTGCGGCGCATGGTGTTGCGCGAGGCAACGTGGGTGGTGGCGCTGGGCATCCTGGCTGGCGTGTGCGGCGCGCTGGCGCTGGGGCGCGTGATCGCCAGCCTGCTCTATGGGATTAAGGCGTGGGATCCCACGATCCTTGCCGGATCAGCAGGGATGCTGATGGTTGTAGCGCTGGGAGCAAGCTGGATTCCTGCGTGGAGGGCTGCGAGGGTGGATCCGATGCGGGCATTGCGGCATGAATAGACCTTTCGCGCGGAGAGAAGAGCTATGAGCCTGAGTAGCCGGATGCGAACGTGGTGGCGCGCCGTGACGCGCGGGGCGGAGGTCGATACGCAGGTGGATGAAGAGCTGCGCTTCCACATCGAGAGCTACGCCGAAGACCTGATGCGCGGCGGGATAGCCAAGGACGAGGCGGCGCGGCGTGCGAGAGCGGAGCTGGGCAGTCTGGCAGCGGGAAAAGAGAAGTGCCGGCAGGCGCAGGGCACGCGATGGTTCGATGAATTGCGCGGTGACTTGCGCTATGCGATACGGATGCTGGCGAAGAGTCCCGGCTTTGCGGCGATTGCGGTTGGATCGCTCGCCTTGGGAATCGGCGCAAATACTGCGATCTTTTCGATTGCCAAACATGTGCTGCTCGACCGGCTCAACGTGCCGCATGCAGAACAACTCCGACTCCTGATGTGGACCTCGAAGCGCGACAGCGCGGTCCATAGCGTTTGGGGCGACTGGAACAAGGGATACGACGGGGTCTACAGCACGTCGTTCTCGTACCCCATTTATGAAGTGCTGCGCAAAGAGAATCGTGGCCTCGAAGATTTGTTCGCATTCAAGGGCGCGGGCCGGATGGATGTGACGATCAATGGCCAGGCCGAGGTTGTGCAGGCGGAGCTGATCTCGGGAAATTACTACCAGCAGATGGAGATCCAGCCGCGGCTGGGGCGGGCAATTACGGTGCAGGATGACCGTCCCGGAGCGACGCCGGTCGCCGTCATCAGCGACCAGTATTGGGCGCGGAGATTCAATCGTTCGGACTCCGTTATCGGGAAGACGATCCTGCTGAATCTCACCCCGACAACGATTGTGGGTGTGAATCCGCCTGGATTTACCGGAGCGAAGAGTGTGGAGACTTCGCCCGATATTTTCTCCCCCCTCGTGATGGAGTCCCTGGTTTCGCGGGTCTGGGATGGCTCTCTGCTGGCAAATCCGAATCGTTGGTGGCTGCAGATTATGGCGCGCACAAGGCCGGGAGTCAGCGACACCGCCGCGCAGGCGCAGTTGCGCGCGGCGCTTCAGCAGGCGGTGGTGGCGCTGATGAAGCCGAAGAGCGGCGACGATCTACCCAAACTGCTGCTGACAGACGGGAGCCGTGGCCTGAATGAGGCGGGAAAGCAGCTTGCTGAGCCGCTCTTCGTGCTGTTGGGGCTGACGGGAATGGTGCTGTTGCTGGCGTGCGCGAATCTGGCCAACCTGTTGCTGGCGCGGTCGACGGCGCGGCAAAGGGAAATGAGTGTGCGCCTGGCGCTCGGTGCAGAACGCGGCAGGATTCTGCGCCAGGTGTTGACGGAAACCATGCTGCTGGCCGTTTGCGGCGGAGCGTTCGGCCTGCTCATCGGGTATGTGGGACGCAATATTCTGCTGCAACTTACCGCCAGTTCCTCGTCAGAGGCAGCGCCAATGCAGGGAACGTTCAGTTGGGGAGTCTTTGCGTTCAATGCCGGGCTTTCGTTGCTGACGGGAATCCTGTTTGGCCTGGCGCCAGCGTGGAAGGCCACACGGATGGAAGTGCAGAGCAGCCTGAAGGAGAGCGCGCAGACAACAACGCGGCGCCGGCATGGATATGCGGGTAAGGCAATTGTCGCCTTCCAGATCGCCGTCTCGATGCTGCTGGTAGCGGGCGCGGGAGTTTTTCTGCGGACGCTGATCAATCTTCACCGCGTCGATCCCGGCTTCGACGTCAAGAACCTGGTCCTCTTTCAGGTTGATCCGCCCAAGTCGAGGTATCCGGTCGACAAACAACCGGAGTTGTTCGGACGGATCGAGGAGCGGCTGGCGTCGGTCCCCGGCGTGGACGCCGTGTCCGCGGAGAGCATTCCTTTGCTGGCGAATGATCGATCGAATGACGACTTCGTGCCGGCGGGGATCAAGCCCAGAAAGGGTGAGGATCAGACGGAAATGGATGACTACGTCGGCGACCAATATTTTGCGACGCTGCACATTCCGATGCTTTCCGGGCGGAACTTTAACGCGCAGGATACGGCGAACTCAACGAGGGTGGCCGTGATTAACCAGGCGCTGGCGAAAAAGCACTGGGGAGGGGAAAACCCGATCGGAAAGACGTTTACGACGTCCGACATGAAAGGCCAGAAGCTCCTGTACACGATTGTGGGGGTGTGCGCGGACACACATTACTCCAATCTGCGCGATGGCCCGCCACCGGTCTTCTTCCTGAGTTATCGGCAGGCTCCCGATGTTTCCTGGGGAATGACATTCGTCGTGCGCACGCGGACACCTCGAGCGACGATTACACCGTCGTTGCGAGCGGCAGTCAGCAGCGTAGACCGCGATCTGCCCCTGATCGAGGTGCGCACGCAGCAGGAGCAGATCGATCAGATCACCGC
The DNA here is from genome assembly GCA_963781245.1 of uncultured Acidobacteriaceae bacterium. Taxonomy (GTDB): domain Bacteria; phylum Acidobacteriota; class Terriglobia; order Terriglobales; family Acidobacteriaceae; genus Silvibacterium. Next base: position 197,045 of record CAWAFB010000015.1, on the reverse strand, counting down.
CAGCGAGCGCGTCTTCGCCAACCTCACTGCTGCATTCGGCGTGCTGGCGCTGGTGTTGGCCTGCATCGGGATCTACGGGATCACCGCTTATTCAGTGGCGCAGCGGACGAACGAGATCGGGATTCGCATGGCTCTGGGCGCTCAGCCGGAACGCGTGCTGCGAATGGTGCTGGGCGAGGCATCGTGGATGACGGTGGTTGGCGTGGCCGTGGGCGTGGCGGTCGCTTTGGCGCTGGGCCGCATCGTTGTGAGCATGCTTTATGGGATGAAGGCATGGGATCCGGCGACGTTTGCCGGATCGGCACTCATACTCATGGTGGTGGCGCTGGGGGCCAGCTGGATACCAGCGCGGCGAGCTGCGAGTGTGGATCCAATGCGAGCGCTACGGCACGAATAGGCCTGGGCACGAGCTAATGAGATAAGCCGCTTCTCTTTACGTGAGAAATTAGCTTTTGCAGCATTGTGATTTGCTGTCTAATGCCTCTTAAAAAGAAATGGAGGCTGCCTTGGGCCCTGGAATCTCGCGACGGACGTTCATCGGTTCAGGAGCCGCATTCGCAGGAGCAGCATGGTTCGACCACCGGGCCGACGCTTCGGGCCTGGGCTTGCAGGACGCCGCGCCGTCATCGCCGATCACACTTGATGCGGAGATACGCACGCTAGAGATCAACGGAAAGCCTGCATCTGTGATGGGACTGCGGCAGAAGGGTGGAGATCAAGGTCTCTCCATGCAAGTGAATCAGCCTTTTAACGTCACCCTTCAAAACAATCTGGCTGTTCCCACGGCAATTCACTGGCACGGCCTGCGTCCGCCCAACGATCAAGATGGAGTTCCCGGTTTAACCCAGCAGGTGGTCAACCCCGGGGCAAGCGCCCACTACAACTTTCCCACGCTGCCATCGGGCACTCACTGGATGCACTCTCACCAGGGACTGCAGGAGGCGTTCCTGCTCTCCGCGCCGCTCATCGTCCACAACCCAGCAGATGAACCGAAGGATGAGGAGCAGATCATTCTCTTTTTCGGCGACTTCAGTTTCACTCCTCCACCTGAGATTTATGCCAGCCTACGGAAGCCTCCCGCGTCAGCGATGGCAATGAGCGGAAAGACGGCAGGCGGAAAGATGGCGATGGGCAAGCCGGACGCCAACGACGTGGACTACGACGCCTATCTGGTTAACGACCGAACACTTGCCGATCCTGAAGTGATCCGAGTTGAAAAGGGCGCGCGACTACGCCTGCGCATCATCAATGGCAGCTCCGGTACAAATTACTTTATCGATCTGGGCGAGCTTAAAGGTGAATTGATTGCTACCGACGGCATCCCGGTAGCACCAATCACCGGATCACTCTTTCCATTGGCGATCGCACAGCGCATCGACGTCAGAATTCAGATTCCGCAAGACGGAGCATTCCCGATCCTTGGATTCCGCGAAGGCGCGGCAGAGCAGACCGGATTCATCCTTGCTACGCAGAGGGCGTCTGTCAAAAAATTGCCCATTCAACGTCCGACTCCCTCAGGGCTGCTGACGTTGGATATGGAAAGGCAGTTTGTCGCAACTGAGCAGCTCGCGCCGAAGGCGATTGATCGGAGTTTCGACCTGCGACTAACGGGAGACATGGCCCAATACGAATGGTCGATCAACGGTATTGTTTTCGATACGAAAAACCCCGGCGGCCAACCAGCCCAGGTTCACATAAAGCAGGGCCAGCAGGTCGCCCTGAAGTTTATCAATGATACGGGCATGTCTCACCCGATGCACCTGCACGGGCATTCCTTTCAAGTGATCGACATTAATGGCCAACCCCTCAAGGGGGCTCTGCGCGATACCGTTCTCGTGACTCCAAAGACAAGCGTGACCGTCGTATTCGACGCGAATAATCCTGGTATCTGGTATGTGCATTGCCATGTGTTGTGGCATTTAGCCGCAGGCATGGCAACGCTGGTGAAGTACGAAACATAGCAAAGTCCAGAGCCGAGCATGGTGGACCGCTGCCAAACAGTTCGCGTCCTGCGCATTATCAGCCTAGGCGCATGGCTGGCGATGCCGTTGAGTCCTGTGTACGGGCAGCAGCCCACTCCCGCGCCGCAGGTCGCTGCACAGGACAAATTCAAATGCCAGCATGCGGCAAATCCACACCGGCGGCAACGAGGCTGCAATGACCAGGACTTTGGCTGGGACGAAACGCTGGCGGGAGACTGGAACAACGTCCGGCGCGTACTCAAGCGAATTGGTGTTGCACCTACGGCATCTTACGTGGGGGCGCTGCAAACAAATGTGAGCGGAGGCGAAGACCAGGTCTGGTCTTATGCCGGCCAGTTATCGATAGCCTTCAGCGCGGATTTCCAGGAACTTACAGGGATGCGTGGGCTCTCTGCCTATGTTGGAATTTCGTGGGGAACGGGCGGCAACCTTGCGGGATCTCTGGATAGCCTTATACCTACCTCGGGCCTTTACTCTCCCTCCTTCTATCTGGGGGAAATGTATTTACAGCAAACGCTGCTCAAGGAAAAGCTCAAGGTTCTTGGCGGGCGGCTTGCGGCCAGCAATTCATTTGCGGAGCTTCCCGTCTTTGCAAATTACGTGAACTACGGAATCAATCCAAACCCGTTCTCTATCGGCGCCAACGATATAACCTTCTTTAGTCCCCCCACCGGAACAGAGTGGGGTGCTCAGGCCACCTATGCGGTTACGCCAACAATCCAGGTTGCAGCAGGCGCCTTCAACACCAACATCAACTCAGCAAATGGCGAGAACCACGGCGCGGACTTCACTCTGCAGGAAGGGAATAAAGGCGTACTTGCGATCGGCGAGGTTGACTACCTGCGTAATCAGACTGCAAAGGCAAGGGGCGATCCGGGAGAGATTGCGATAGGGTTTCTGCACAACAATAACTCTTTCCCTACGCTTGCAAACCCGCTCTCGCACAGCGATGGCTACAACGGCGTGTACCTGATGGGTCAGCAGATGATCTTTCGGCCTGATGGTCCCGGGACATCGCGGGGTGCGACGGTCTGGGGATCCTGGACATATAACTCGAAAGACCTGATCAATCCGGTTCCGTTATTCTGGGGCGCCGGCTTGAGCTATCAAGGCGCCGTCTCTGTGCGCAAAAACGACATTGTTTCTCTGGGGCTGGTGGCTACGCAGGCAAGCAGGTATGCTCTGCCGTCAAGTCGTGAAAAGCTGATCGAGCTTAACTATCAGTGGGATCACTCCCGCTATCTGACGATTACTCCCCATGTTCAATTCCTGCTCGAGGGAGAGAGTCCGAAAGACCGGAACATAACCGTCCTCGGAATCCAGCTTGCGCTTACGCTGTGATGCAGTGAGCTTGTATTTTCTCCTGAGGTGACCCGCATGAAAGCCTGATTGAGGACGAACGGATTACGTCAGGCCGCTGGGCTTTGAGGGCTACGCGCAGAGCGCGCACGGAACGCCGCAACTTTGGCCCTGTTTCCGCACACGCTCGGACTGCACCATCTCCGGCGATGCGCCTTCGTCCGGTCGTAGAACCACAAGACGCACGTGCCCCCCTCGCAACGTCGGATGAGCTCAAAATCTCCATTCGCCAGCAGATCCGCCACAGATTCTGCGATCGGGGCGAGAAGTTCCTCGACACTTTGCCGGCTGTAAACCTTCTCGATCTCAATCTTCGATTTGCGTCGCACCAGTTGCGGGTGACTGATCGAATGTTCCAGAAATGCGTTCAGTTCGTGGAGCGAAGTGCGTTTGCCCGCCTTCCTGGCCTCGACCGCCTTCAACGCAATCTCTCGCAACTGGCGCGCCTTCTCCACAAGCGCCCCTCGCGGCCAGTCAGCAGCTTTCGGCGGTGTAGACACGCCCGCGCGATGAAGCCAGTCCATCACATCTTCATCAGTCTGAAACACTTCGAATGGCTCGACGGCGCGCAGCGTGTTGATGAAATTAATCGCCAGATGATCGCCGATGAAGTCTAATTTGTGATGAGCGGGCCCGGAATGCATGGTGTCGCCTTTCGCAATAATCAGTAATAGAAAAGGGCGCAGATTACAGCATTACTGATGGTATTTTTCTTCTCACTACGTAGTAACCTTTTACGAATCCATACACACGTTACCGGCATCTCTTTTAGTGTAACCAGAATAACAAAAATTCAGCGGTTACACATGGGCCAAGTACGCAGAGCAAGATTTTCTGAAGCTCTGCGAGAAACCAGCAGGAGCTAAGTATGGCAAGCAAAAAGACAGTCATTGTAACCGGTGCTTCGCAAGGCATCGGAGCGGCCATTGTCCAGGCCTTTCTCGATCGCGGCTATAACGTCGTTGCAACCTCGCGCAGCGTTTCGAAGGCTGGTTTCGCGCCTTCTCCCAACCTCGCGCTCGTCGACGGAGACATCGGCCAAGCGGCAACCGCCGAGAAGGTTGCACAGACCGCGATCAACAAGTTCGGCTCAATCGACCACGTCGTGAACAACGCCGGCATCTACGCAGCGAAGCCCTTCACCGACTACACCATCGATGACTTTCGCAGTTTCGTCTCTATCAATCTCGAAGGCTTCATCTTTATCACCCAGCTGGCAGTCAAGCAGATGCTGTCCCAAGGCGCCGGTGGCAGCGTGACCACGATTACAGCGGCTCTGGCCGATAATCCCATCGCGGGCGCCCCGTCGTCGATTCCGATGATCACCAAGGGCGGACTGAATGCGATCACTATCAGCCTCGCGAGCGAATACGCAAAAAATCACATCCGCTTCAACGCGGTCGCGCCTGGCATCGTGGACACCCCCATGCATGAGACAAATCCGAAGGATTTCCTGAAGACCCTTTCCCCCATGGGCACGATTTCCGACTCGAAGGACGTGGCTGATGCTGTCGTTTATCTGACCGAAGCTCGTACCGTCACCGGGGAGGTGCTGCACGTGGACGGCGGTGCGCACTCAGGCCGGTGGTAACCATTAAAGGTTCGCAGCCGGATAGCGCGGAGAGCCGGTTGCAGGACCTCGGCATTCAACTCCCGGCCCCTCCGACGCCGTTCGGCACCTATGTCGAGACAGTGCAGACAGGAAGCCTTCTCTTTTTTAGCGGGATGCTTCCGGTAGTCGACCACAAGCCGAAGTACATCGGTCGGGTCGGCAAAGAGCTCGATAGCGAGGCCGGACGCGACGCCGCTTACACCGCGGCTTTGGGCGTCCTCGCTGCGGCCAAACAACATCTGGGCTCACTCGATAGAGTCACTCGCGTTGTGCGCCTCGGAGTATTCATTGCAACCTCCGAAGACTACGTCGACCACCCCAAAGTCGCAGATGCTGTCTCGGATCTGTTCCGCGACATCTTCGGCATCGAGAAAACATCGGTGCGGGTCATCGTTGGCGCGGCCAGCCTTCCCCTCGGAGTACCCATCGAACTCGACGTCATCTTCGAGGTCACGGATTAGGGAAGTCGCAGACTTAGCAAACGCAGGCAGAGACTCAACAAGCTCTGCCTGGCGCGTTGAAAAGGAAGCGAAAGTAATGATGCAACAGCAGTCCAGTAGCTCTTCTTCGCCGTGGAACCAGACTCGTATTTCCTCTCGCCTGGGAATCGAGTATCCAATCATTCAAGGCCCCCTCGGTGGTCTGTCGACGCAGCGATTGGCAGCGACCGTGTCGAACTTCGGCGGCCTCGGCTCCTTCGGGGCACATGGGTTGAGTCCTTCAGCCATTAAAGATTTGATCGCTGAGATTCGCGCGCTCACCTCCAAGCCATTCGCGATCAATCTGTGGGTTTCGATGGAAGACGACGGCGCGCGCACCTCCGGCAGCGAAGCATTTGCGCGCAGCCTGGCGCCGCTCGCGGCACACATCCAGTCCCTCGGCGGAGCACTGCCGACATACAAGCCTTATGCTCCGGTCAAATTTGAAGACCAGGTGCGCGTGGTGCTCGATGCGAAGGTGCCCGTCTTCAGCTTCATCTACGGAATCCCGCCGAGGGAGATCCTCGACGAATGCCGCGCGCAGGGAATCATCACCATCGGAGCTGCAACGACGCCCGACGAAGCCATCGCTCTTGAGCAGGCGGGAGTCGACGTTGTCGCGACTTCAGGCTTTGAGGCGGGCGGTCATCGCGGCTCGTTCCTGCGCTCGTCCGAAGAATCCCTTACCGGAACCTTCTCGCTCGTCCCTCAAGTTGCAGACGCCGTGTCGATCCCCGTGGTCGCTGCCGGCGGCATCACTGATGCTCGTGGAATTGTCGCCGCCTTTGCTCTCGGGGCCGAGGGCGTTCAAATCGGCACGGCTTTTCTGGCTTGCGAAGAATCCGGCGCGAGCGCGGTTCATCGCAAAGCTATTCTCAGCGGCCATGCGCGCCGAACAGGATTGACACGCGGCTTTACCGGAAGACTGGCCCGCGGAATCGAAAACCAGTTACTCCAGGAACTCAATCGCCCCGGCGTCGAGATCCTGCCCTATCCCTTGCAGCGCTTGCTCGTGAAAAACCTTGCTACTCTTGCCGAAAAAGCCGGAAAACCCGAGCTCCTTCAGCTCTGGGCCGGACAAAGCGCCAGCCTGTCCCGCCACAACGACGCGAAGACGTTGCTGCAGACACTGGTATCGGAGGTATCCGTCTGTTGCCGGCCCACTGCTGAGTTGGAATCGCGAACGGAGGAAAAATAATCCGTTGAAGTTACTCGGCGCGGAGGGCAGTCATTGGGTTGGCTCGCGTGGCTTTGAGGGCCGGGATGTAGCAGGCGAGGACGGCGATAGCGATCACCATGAGTCCCACTGAGGCAAAGGTGAGCGGGTCGGCGGGACTGACGTTGTAGATCAGGATTCTTGAGGACGCGCGCGAGGGTGAGGGCAAAGACGAGCCCGAGGGCGGTGCCGGCGAGGACGAGCTTCGCGGCCTGGGTGAGCACGAGACGGATGACGTCGAGGCGCTGAGCACCGAGGGCTACGCGCAGGCCGAACTCGGATGTTCGCTGCGTGACCGAGTAGGAGATGACTCCGTAGGTGCCGATGGCGGCGAGGATAATCGCGAGCCCGGCGAATAATCCGACCAGAACAAATGCGAAGCGCGGGGTGGCGACGGAGCCGTAGACGATCTCGTCCATCCACTGCACATCGGCGACGGCGAGAGCGGGATCGAGGCGGTGGACCTCGTTTCGGACAGCGTCGGCGAGGGTCTGCGGGTCAGAGGCGGAGCGGATGACGAGAGACTCGCCGAGGAAGGCAAATGGCTGCTGGAGACTGGACCACCAGAATGCCGGCTCGGTGGCGGGGCTGCTGGGCTTATCTTTTACGTCGCCGACAACGCCAACGACGCGGAACCAGTCTTCCTCTTTGGGGTGGTCGTCCCAGGTGACACGCTTGCCTACGGCGTCTTCGGTGCCCCAGTATTTTTCGGCCATCGCGCGGTTGATGACGATGACCGGCGGCGCGCCGGCTTTGTCGGCTGCGGTGATGAAGCGTCCGTGGAGCAAAGGAATGCCAAGCGCGCGGAAGTAATCGGGCGAGGCGACGTGATAACGGGCATGGAACTCGTCGTTGGGGCCGGGCTGCTTGCCTTCGATGTTTAGGCTGGTGTTCTCGTCGTAGCCGGTCCAGGGCAGATCGCTGCCGACGCCGGCTGATTCGACGGCGGGAATGGACGAGAGATTTGTGGTGAGCGTGTCGTAGAAATGCTCGACCTGTTCGGTGGACTTGTATTCCGGATACGGCAGCGAGACGGTCGCGGTGAGGACGTGGTCTTCGCGGAATCCGGGATCAAGATGCACGAGGTTCAGCAGACTCCGCAGCATCAGGCCGGCGCCGATGAGGAGCACGCAGGCCAGGGTGACTTCAGAGACGACGAGCGCGTTGCGAAGCCGGCTGAGGCCTCCGCTGGCGGTGGAGGTTCTTCCACCTTCGTGCAAGCCTCGTCTGGGATCGATTCGAGAGGCCTGGATAGCGGGTATCAATCCGAAGAGGATTCCAGTGGCCGCGCTGACGATGAAGGTGAACGCGAAGACGGGCGCGCTGACGTGAATCTCGTGCACGCGAGGGAAGTCGGCGGGGAGCAGAGTGACCAGCGCTTTTACGCCGCCGATCGCCATGACGAGGCCTAGAGCGCCTCCGATGAAGGCGATGAGCAGGCTTTCGGTCAGCAACTGGCGAATAAGGCGCGAGCGAGATGCGCCGAGGGCGAGGCGCACAGCGATTTCGCGCTGCCGGGATGCGGCTCTGGCGAGCAGCAGATTTGCGGCATTGGCACACGCGATGAGGAGCACCATGCCAACGGCCCCGAGGAGGACGAGAAGCATTCGCTGGCTTGAGCCGACGACCTCGCGGTAGAGCGGAACGATGAGGACGCGCCAGCGCGCGTCGTTGGCATATTCGCGACCGAGTTCAGCCATGATAGCGTTCAACTCCGACTGGGCCTGCTCGGGGGTGACGCCATCTTTGAGACGCGCGATGCCCTCGGTGTAATGCGATCCGCGGCGGGTGGGATCTCCGTCGAAAGTGAACGGCGACCAGAGATCGACGTCGTCACCGTAGGCGAGGGAGTGGTATTCGTTGCCGGGATGCTCGGTGCCCGGAGGCATGACTCCGATGACGGTAAAGGGCTGCGCGTTCAGGGTGATTTTCTTTCCGACGATGGCGGGGTCGGCGGCGAATCGAGCGCGCCAGAGGCGGTCGCTGAGGATGACCTGCTGTCCGTTGTGGGGGAGCTCGGCGTTGCGGTCGAATTCGCGGCCGAGTTGAGGTTGCAGGCCGAGGACGCGGAAGAATCCAGAGGTAACGCTGAATCCATAGAGGCGGACGGGTTCGGCGGAGCCTCCGGAGAGCTGCATGTCTCCGCGGGTGTAGATGGCCATTGAGTCGAACGACTTGCTGCGGGCGCGGTAGTCGCGAAAGTCGAAGGGATTGAGGGGGAATTGCGGATAGACGGAATTGGTGAGAAAGAGGCGAACGATCTTTTCAGGCTGCGGGTAGGGAAGTGATTTGAATAGAACACTGGAGATGACGCTGAAGATGGCGCTGTTGGCTCCGATGCTCAGGGACAGGGTGAGGACGATCACGACGGCGAATCCGGGATTGCTGGCAAGCTGGCGGAGTGCGTAGCGGAGATCCTGAAGGGAAGTTTCGACGAAGCCGGTGCCGCGGGCTTCGCGGCAGTCCTCCTTGATCTGCTCGTGACCGCCGAAGGCGAGGCGGGCGCGGCGCAAGGCTTCTTCGCGGGTCGCGCCCCGGCGGATGTACTTGTCGACCTCATTGTCGAAGTGAAAGCGCAGCTCTTCGTTCAGTTCGGATTCAACGGTGGTGCGGCGAAACAGGCCGCGCAGGCGATAGATCAGGTCGTTGAGGGTGAACGTGAGCATGATGAGCCTCAAGCGTTTTCCAGGATTTGAGCTACGGCAGCAGTGAGCTTCTGCCAGCTGTCGGTTTCGACTTCGAGCTGTTTGCGGCCCGCGCGGGTGAGCTCGTAATACCTGGCGCGGCGATTGTTATCGGAGGTTCCCCAACGGGCCTTGATCCATCCGCGGCGCTCGAGGCGGTGAAGGGCCGGGTACAGGGAGCCCTGCTGGATGCGGAGGACGTCACTCGATACCTGCTGCACGCGTTCGGAGATGGCCCAGCCGTGCTGCGGACCAACGGCGAGCGTTCTGAGGATGAGGAGGTCGAGTGTGCCCTGCGGGAGGTCGATGTTCGATGGCAGCAATTCATTCCCCTTGTACTTCTACAGGAAGTGATACGCCATCTCCTGTAGAAGCGCAAGGGAAGATTTGTGCCTACTCGGCAACGTGGTTGCGGCGGCGGAGCGGTTACCAGTGGAGCGTCGACACAATTTGTCACTGATTCCCAGACTCTTGTCACGGCGATGAGAAGGTTCACGACTTTGGCACGGATGACGCAGGCAAACGGAGTGAGACTTGATCAACCGAGAGCATGCCGACGTGTCCGGAGTTCTTCCGCAGACTCGTTGAAAAGGCTTTTATAACGCTGCTCCCGCGATGGTTCTTTCTGGAGGCAGCATATGCGCTTGTTCCCTTGCGTGACGGCTCTGGCCGGAATTCTGTTTTGCTCCATCATTGCCATTGGGCAGACCTCGTTCACATCGGTTCGCGGAACTATCACCGATCCTTCCGGTGCAATTGTGCCAGGAGCAAAGGTGGTGCTGGCTAACGTTGCGAATGGGCAGTCGGCGTCGCAGTTGGCAAACGAGCAGGGTGAGTTTCGCTTTCCGCAACTTGCGCCGGGCACGTATCTGATCACGGTTTCAAGCAGCGGCTTCGGTACGGCGAGCAAGAAGGCAGAACTGCTGGTGGATCAGCCGGCAACAGTGAACTTCAGTCTGGCGATTCAGTCGTCTACCGTGACGGTAGATGTGAGCGCGCAGGCGCAGACCCTGAACGACAGCGATGCGACGATCGGCAATGCGTTGAACAATGCGACGATTGCGGCGCTGCCCAGCGAAGGGCGGAATGTGCCCGATTTGCTGAGCATTCAGCCGGGTGTGTTGTACCTGGGGCGGGGCGCGGATAAGCAGAGCGACAGCCGGACGGGGTCGGTGGCTGGTGCGCGATCCGATCAGACGAACGTGACGCTTGATGGGCTTGATGATAATGACCAGACGCAGGGCTATGCGTTCACTGGTGTGCTGAGGTCGACGCTTGATTCGGTGGAAGAGTTTCGTGTGACGACGAGCAACGCGAACGCGGACGAAGGCCGTTCGTCGGGCGGACAAGTGAGCATGGTGACGAAGTCGGGTACGAACCAGTTCCACGGATCGGTGTATGAGTACAACCGCAATACTTTCACGGTGGCGAACGACTGGTTTAACAAGGAAGCGCAGGTGTCCCAGGGACTGCCGAATGTGCCGGGAAAGCTGATTCGCAATACCTTCGGCGCGTCGCTGGGTGGTCCGGTGAAGAAGAACAAGCTCTTTTTCTTTGGAAACTATGAGGGCCAGAGGACGGCGGAGAACAGGCAGGTGACGCGCACCGTGCCGACCGCTTCGTTCCAGCAAGGACTCGTAAAGTATCTTAGCAATGGCAACGTGGTCGCGCTGAATCAGGTGCAGATTGCGGCGATGGATCCGAACTGCGGGGCGAACGGGACGTGTCCGTGGGGCGCCGGCGTGGATCCTTATATGCTCGCGATTCTCAATCAGTATCCTGTGGCGAACGGGTCAGCGCTGGGTGACGGCGTGAACCTGGGATCGTACACGTTTTCGTCGCCGTATCCAGGGTCGCTGAATACTTCGATCGCAAAATTTGATTACACACCGAATGACAAGCAGCATTTGTTCGTGCGTGGCGATCTGCAGAAGGACACACAAGAGAATGTACTGCAGTTTCCGGGGCAAGCTCCGAGCTACTCGTATGAAGACAACAGCAAGGGAATAGCAGCAGGAGATACGTGGACGATTTCGCCGGCGCTGGTGAACGACTTTCGCTATGGGTACATCCGGCAGGGCTATTCGAATCGCGGAACCGGGCAGGGAAATTACAATGTGCTGCGATTTATGGATCAGCCTACACCGGAGTCGCGCAGTTCGATCGTTAATGTGCCGGTGAATAACTTCATCGACAACTTCACCATGTCGAAGGGGAAGCATACGCTGGCGGCAGGCGCAAACTGGAGAATTATTCAGAACAACCGCAGTTCCGATCTGTTGTCGTACAGCCAGGGAAATACAAATGAGTACTGGCTTGTGAATGGAGGAGCAATCGCGGGCCAGAGCGTGCCAGGAAGCCCGCAAAGCCTTGATCCCGGAGGGTTCGGGTTTCCCAGCGTGGACTCGGGTTTTTCCAACTCGTACAACATTGCCGCGGCGATGCTGACGGGACTGGTTCCGCAAACAACCGGGTACTACAACTACCAAGTCTCGAAGGACGGCACCACAGGGACGCTCTTACCGCAGGGTTATTTTCTTGACCGGCACTTTAAGTCGAACGAGGTTGAATTCTACGTTCAAGACGGGTGGCAAGTTTTCCCCAAACTTACCCTGACGGCGGGTCTGCGATACACGTTGCTGCAAACTCCATATGAAACTAATGGGCAGCAGGTAGCACCGACCGTCGATGTGCATGACTGGTTTGCTACCCGAGCAGCTCAAGCCACACGTGGAGTTACGGATCAGCCGGATCTTTATTTTGCGCCGTCGGGGCAGTCGCGTGGTCTGAAACCATATTGGCCAGCGCAGCACACGAATTTTGCACCGCGCTTTGCCTTTGCGTACGCGGCGAGTCCGAAGACGTCGATCCGCGGAGGATTCGGGATATATTTTGACCATTTCGGCGAAGGGATTGTGAACTCGTTCGATCAGCTTGGGTCATTCGGGCTGACGACTACTGTGTCCAACCCCGCGAGTACATACGACGTAGACCATTCGCCGCGATTTACCGGAATCCACGATCTGCCTCCGAATGCGTGCGCGCAGCCCGCGACGGTTCAGTATCCATACCTCGCTCCGAACAACATCAATTGTGGTCTCGCGATTACCTGGGGTATCGACGACCGTTTGAAGACGCCCTACTCGGAGGTGGTGGATTTTTCGGTACAGCGCCAGTTGCCGGGAGGGTTTCTGCTGGAGGCCGATTATGTCGGCCGGTTCGGTCGTCACCTGCTGCAGGAACTGGATCTGGCTGAGCCACTCGACCTGGCGGATCCGACATCGGGCATGGATTATTTCGCCGCTGGAACCATGCTCTCGAAACTCGTCGATATCAATAACGGCAATCCGAATGCACAGTGTGCCTGCCATTCCGTATTTCGAAGATTTGTTTCCAGACGCGGCGGTCGGAGGCTTGAGCGCTACGCAAAATATCTACACGCAGATATGGGCGGCAAATCGCGGAAACGAAACGGGCGCTCTGTATGACTTGGATATATTCTGCTTTCCGGGCTGCGGTGGAAAGCTCAACAGGTTTTACCAGGACCAGTTTTCGTCGTTGTATGCATGGTCCACGATCGGATTGAGCAGCTATAACGCGGGACAGTTGATATTGCGCCACGCGATGAGCCACGGGTTGCAACTGGACTTTAGCTATACGCTCTCGAATTCTATCGACTATGGTTCGGATACGGAGAGAACCAACGAACTCTATAACCAGGTGGGCATTTTTCAGCAGGGCTCGAGTTTCAGCACAATTATTAACAGCTTCAGTCCTCAACTTAATCGCGGCGTTTCGGATTTCGACACGCGCCATCTGATTACGGTCGACTGGGTCTATCAACTCCCATTTGGCACGGGGCAAAAATTTGCCAGTGGCGCCGGCCACACGTTGAATGCCTTCATAGGCGGATGGCAATTCTCAGGGCTCAACCGGTGGAGCAGCGGGCTGCCGTTTAGCGTGGTTGAACCGGCGTGGACCACGAATTACCAGGTGGAGAGCGGGGTAGTGGCGACCGGCCCGGTGAAGCTCCAGAAGCATTTGGTCAATGGCGCCCCGAACGTCTTTGCTGATCCGACGGCGTTGAACAATGGACTGCAGGGCGGATCTCCCATACGTCTTCCTTATCCCGGAGAGGCAGGGCAAAGAAACAATTTCAGGGGCGACGGCTTTTTCGATATTGATTCGGGGCTGACCAAGTCCTGGAACATTACAGAGCGGCAGAACCTGAAGTTTGCGTGGGAAATCTTCAACGTCACCAACTCTGTCCGCTTCGACACGAGCACCGCTTCGAGCACGGGGCAGGGCCTGACGAACACGGCTACCAGTAACGCGCTGGGTGCCTATGCGTCGACGCTCACTCTACCGCGGATACAGCAGTTCTCGCTGCGGTACACATTCTGATCTGGTGTCGCTGAAGAGAGCGGCAGGCGAGCAAATAGATTGCAGAGATAAGGCTTCCGGCATTTATGCTTCAGGGCAAGATGCCGGAAGTGAACGAAGCTGCACGAGGATCGGGGCACGGCGGATATCGCTGGTTCCGGGTTGGCGACCTGAACGCATTTTTTGCGTTGATGTTCGACAACATGGCGAACATGGTGATTCTGGCCGGCATTCTGATCGGCGCGTTTCACTTTCCTAAAGAACTGGTGCTGTATCGCATGGTGCCGGGAACCGCCATGGGCGTGCTGCTCGGCGACCTGACTTATGCGTGGATGGCTGGGCGGCTGGCTCGCCGGACGGGGCGCGACGATGTAACGGCAATGCCGCTGGGGCTGAACGCGCCGAGTGTCTTCGGGATGTCGTTCGCGGTGATCGGGCCGGCGTACCTGGCGACCCACGATGCCATGCTGGCGTGGAAGATCGGCATGGCGGTCACGGTTCTGGTCGGGGTATTCAAGATCGGGCTTTCGTTCTGCGGTAACGCGGTGCGGTCGATTGTGCCGCGGGCCGCGCTGCTGGGATCGATTGGCGGCGCGGGCATTGCGTTGATTGGCGTGCTGCCGCTGCTGAAAATCTTTGCCGACCCGATTCCAGGGCTACTGGCGCTCAGCCTGCTATTGGTGACTCTCGTGGGCCGGATGCAGTTGCCGGGGAGGGTTCCGGGTGCGCTGGCGTCGGCGCTGGTGGGCATCGCGGCATATTACGTGCTGCGCATGGCGCATCTCGGCAGCCCGCTACTGGCGGTGAGCTCGTCGAACCTGACTGCTCTGCATCTTTCGATGCCGTGGCCTTCGCTTGGGTTTCTGGGAGGGTTGACGAAAGCGTGGGGATATCTGCCGATTGCTCTGCCGTTTGCCCTGTCGACGGTGGTAGGGGGCATCGATAACACGGAGAGCGCGGCGGTGGCGGGCGACGAATACGATACGCGCGCGATTCTGCTGACGGAGGGATGCTGCACGCTGGCGGCGGGATTATGCGGCGGCGTGGTGGAGAGCACGCCGTATATCGGACATCCGGCGTTCAAGTCGATGGGTGCCGGTGCAGGGTATGCGATCCTTACCGGGCTGTTTATCGGGATCGGCGGAATTGTCGGCGTGCTGCCGTTCTTTGTGGACTGGGTCCCGGCGTCGGCGATTGCTCCGATGCTGGTGTATATCGGGCTGGAGGTGATTGCGCAGGCGTTTCTGGCGAGCCCGCGACGTCATGCCCTGGCGGTGGCTATTTCGCTGCTGCCCTCGTTTGCCTTTGTGATTTCGCTTGAGACGGGATCGGTGCTGAGCGCACTGAACGCGAGTGCCGATCAGATCGGGGGCGAGGTGGGGGTGACGCTGCATACGCTGAGTCTGCTGGGCAACGGGTTCATCATTACGGCGATTCTGTGGGGAGCGGCGACGGCGGAGTTGATTGACCGGCGGTTTCGAGCGAGCGCACTTTATCTGATAACGGGGGCAGTGTTCTGCCTCTTCGGAGTGATCCATTCGCCGACAGCCCAGGGAACGTTCCTGCTGCCGTGGCGGATGGGGTCGGTTCTGCCGTGGCATCTGGCGGCAGCTTATGGCGTTGCGGCGCTGACGATGGCGGGAGCGAGGTTTCTGACCCGAGATGCCGCGGATGTTGCGGCAATGGCGAGCGATGGCTAGACGTTATCGAAGGAATGGATGCTGGGATGGCCGTTAATGTCGGAAACGGCGGTGTTGCCAGGGCGCAGGGAGAGCAGGGTCGACATGCCGGCTTCGCGGGCGGCATCGAGCTCGCGGACGGAGTCGGAGATGAAGAGGATGCCGCCGGGTTCGGTGTTCATGGCGGCGGCGATTTTGCGATAGCTGGCGGATTCGATTTTCGGGCCGGTGTGGGTGTCGAAGTACGCATCGATGAGGGGCGTCAGGTCCCCCGCGCCGGTGAAGCAGAAGAGGTATTTCTGCGCTTCGACGCTGCCTGAGGAATAGATGGCGACACGCGCAGCGGCGTGCCAGCGCCCAAGGGCGGGGGGGACATCGGGGAAGATGGCGCTATGAAGATGGCCCTGCTCGTAGCCCTCGGCCCATATCTTTCCCTGGATTGATTTGAGGGCGGTGGATTTACGGTCCTTGTCCATCAGCCAGAGCAGGTAAGCGACGCTGGACTGAAGCGCCTCTGCGGGGTCTTGTGACAGCGTCTGCGAAAGGTAAATGATTGGTGCGCCCGCGGCCCGATCGATGGCGTTTTCGTGGGCGAGCAAGCGAAGGTCGGTGTCGAGCGCAGGTTCGCCAGAGTGAGCGAAGATGTAGTCCTTCATGTGCCGGCGCGCGTAGGGAAAGAGCACGTCGTAGACGAAGCTGACGGGTGAGGTGGTGCCTTCGATGTCGAGAAGATAGAGAGTCGGCATGATCGATTCGCGGCGAGCCTCAGAGGCTGGTGTGTACTCGAGGGCCGAAGTATGCGGGTCCGAAGCAGAGGGGCTCGAAGTTGGAATCGATACCACTGTGGGTGTAGTGCGGCGTCCAGCCTGACTTGTCCTGGAACCAGCGGATGGCACGGATCCTGCGGTCAGAGCAGAGGTCGAACCAATGGCGGGTGCCGCGGGGAACGCGAATCATGTCTCCGGCTTCGACTTCGATGACGACGACGTCGCCTTCCAGCGGATGAATGTGGAAGATGCCACGGCCGGCGATGATGAAGCGGACTTCGTCCTCGTCGTGGGTGTGCTCGGTGCTGAATTTGGCGAGCATGGCATCGAGGGCCGGAGTTTCGGGGTCGACGTCGATGATGTCGGCGGTGGTGTAGCCGCCCTGCGTCTTCATGGCGTCAATCTCGGCGGCATAAGCGGTGAGGACGGCTTCGGCATCTGCGTCAACTCCCACGCGATCGAGCGACCAGCGCTCGTAGTCGATTCGGATTGCAGCCAGAGCCGCTGTCACATCGGGTCTCTCGCTGAAGATCAAGCCCTTTGCCGGAATGCTTACGGTCGCCATGGTTACTATTTTAGCGAGTGGCGGAGAAAGTCGCGAACTGGCGCCGCGCTTCTGTTTCGAAGAGAAACTCGAAGATTTCGATGTGACGGCGGGCTTCGGCGGTGTCTCGGCCCCATGTGTAGAGGCCATGTTTACGCAGGAGAATACCGTGACACGCCGGATGGCGTTGCAGGACGAGGCGAACCTCAGCAGAAAGGGCCGTGTAGTCCTGCGAATTTTCGAGGATGGGGACCCACTCGCGATGCTCGTGGGTCGTGATGCCGGCAAGTCCCTTGAGCATTTCGTAGCCTTCGAGTGCGAGTCCCTTTTCCGTGGCCCAGCGGTCGGAGAGCAGAGTGCCTGCGACGGAATGCGTGTGCAGGACAGCGCCTGCGCCAAGTTCCTGGACGATGACGAGGTGAAGGCTGGTTTCGGCGGAAGGGCGGCCGTTGCCGCGGAGGACAGTTGCATCGCTGTCGATTTCGAGAATGTCCGATGGGGTGAGCGAGCCCTTATCGAGGCCGCTCGATGTGATGGCAAGGTGGAGGGGTGACTGGGAAAGACGGGTGCTGAAATTGCCGCTGGTGCCGAAGACCCATCCGCGGCGATAGAATTCGCGGCCGATCTCGCAAAGGGTTGCCGCAGCCTGATCGAATCCGTTCCCGGAGGAAGCGCCGGAGACGTCCGCAGCGGCGATCGTTTTCGATTGAGCAGTCGATGGCACGGTCGTAGTCTACTGTTTACGATTTTAGCGGTTCCACACGCGCGTCAGCGGGGATCGCTTGCAACCTGTTCCGCAAGTCCGGCAATATCGGTGATTCGAAGAGCAGGGGATTCGGGGTGTGAGTCAATGGAATCGGGCAGCTCTAAATGGACGCGCCGGCAATTTGTCGGCCGCAGTGCTTTGCTCGCCGCCGCTTCGCAGATCCCTCCACATCGACGGCTGCTCGCGGGTGCGCTTTCGGCCGGCGCGGCGGATCTGGCCAGCGATCCGAGGCGGCCGCAGTATCATCTGCTGCCAGCAGCGAACTGGATGAACGATCCCAACGGTCCGATCTACTGGAAAGGACAGCACCACATGTTCTTCCAGTACAACCCGAACGGCGCGTACTGGGGAGATATGCACTGGGCGCACGCGGTGAGTCCGGACATGGTTCACTGGCGCCATCTGCCGGTTGCATTGAGCCCTACGCCGGGCGGATCCGACAGTGAAGGGTGTTTTTCCGGAAGCGCGGTCGCGTTGGATGACGTGGCGACGCTGATCTATACCGGTGTTGCCAAGGTGCCGAAGGAGCGGGCGACGCTCAGCGACGGTAAAAATGATTTCCGGGAGACGCAGTGCATCGCCACCTGCGACCAGCCTCTGCTGGGGACATGGAGCAAGGTAGCTACGCCGGTGATTGCTTCGCCTCCGCCCGGGCTGCAGGTAACGGGGTTTCGCGACCCGTGTGCGTGGCGTTATTGGGGCCACTGGTATCTGAATATCGGCTCCGGCGTGCGGGGCAAGGGCGGGATGATTCTTCTCTACCGGTCGAAAGATTTCCGGCACTGGGAGTATCTGCATCCGCTGGTCGAAGGAACCATGCCGGCAGACTCCGACAGGGCGAAGAGCGCGACAGATCCGGTCGGTTCTGGAGAGATGTGGGAGTGTCCAGACTTTTTTGTCATTCGCGACAAGTACGTTCTGATTTATTCGACGCAGGGCAAGGTCTTCTGGCAAAGCGGCGTGCTCGATACCGGCACGATGCGCTTCAGGCCAGAGAAGAACGGATTGCTCGATCATGGGTCGTTTTACGCACCGAAAACGCAGCTGGATGAGGACGGCAACCGCATCCTGTGGGGCTGGCTGCCGGAGACGCGCCCGCTTGAGGAGTATCGTGCCTCTGGATGGGCGGGGATGATGAGTCTGCCGCGGATGCTTGATCTGGACTCGACGGGGATGCTGACATCGCGGGTATCACCAGCCGTTGAGAAACTGCGCGGCAGCGGGCAGAGTCTTAACAAGACTGGAACAGAAGAGGCAGATCGACGGCAGGTCGATGCGATGCGGATTCGGGAGTGCTGTGGGGAGGTGCAGTGCAACGTCTCGCTCTCAGGTGAACCATTCACGTTCTCTCTCATCAGGGAGGATGGCAGTGCGCAGGGGAAAGATTTGATCGCGGTCGAATGGCGACCCCAGGGACGAATGTTGCTTTTGGACGGAGAAACAGTTTCCGTCAACGTAGACGCCCGAAATGATCTGGAATTGCGTGGGTACATTGATGGTTCGGTGATCGAGCTGTTCGTCAACGACCGAGTCGCAAGCACCAGGCGCTTCTACTATCCGGGGGATAAGGCACCGGAGATTCGCATCGGAATAAGCGGAAGTACGGACGGACTGAAGCGGCTGATGGTGTGGCAGATAACGCCGATCTCCCCAGATCGGTTGACCAGCTGACTAGGCTATCGGCGTTGGGCTGGACCTGTCTAGGCTTGACCCGCGGGCCGCTCCGACGGAGTGCCGCCGCTTTTCTGAACCTCTTTGAAGAGCCAACGCCTGGCCTGCATCCAATCGCGTTTGACGGATCGAGGAGAAATGTTGAGGGTGCTGGCGACCTCTTCGATGGATAGCCCACCAAAATAGCGAAGTTCGACTACCTGGGCTTGTCTGGGATTGACGGTTTGCAGAGTGCTGAGGGCCTCATCCACGGCCAGAACCTCCTTCGAGCGCTCGGGAGAAATCGCCAATACATCATCGAGTTCGACCCGTTGAAGATTGCCGCCACGCATTTCGGCATCGTGATAGCGGGCGTGATCTACCAGAACGCGGCGCATTACGGTGGCCGCAACTGCAATAAAATGCTGGCGGTTTTGCCAGTCGATGTCGTCGTGGGCGAGGCGGAGGTAGGCTTCGTTAATGAGAGCCGTCGGCTGCAGGGTGTGATCGACGCGCTCGCGCCGCATATACGATCGGGCCAGTCGGTGCAGCTCGGTATAGACGAGGGGGAGCAGCTTCTCGGCCGCAGCTCCATCGCCACTCTTCATGGCGCGTAGCAGGAGCGTAACTTCTCCCTCGGCTGCACACATATTGTCGCCTCTCATATCCGGCAGATTCCTGCCCCAGCGACCTTCGCTTTGACTGTTCACAGGCTAGGCCCTTGCGGTGCGGGCTGCAAGACAGATTTCGCAGAGTTACTGCCGAATTTTGTATCGAGAACTTGCCCCTTTTGGCCGAGGCATCCGCTTAACAGGGTGTAGGCGAATGAAAGAAACGCCTCGGAAAGGATGACATTGTCATGAAGCAGATCACAGCACTCGCACTCTTCAGCATCGCGGGCTTTGTTTCGATCGGTCAGGCAATGGCGCAGGATCATGCCGTCCAGGCGACCATTCCCTTTGAATTCAGGGCCGGCAACAAGGTGCTTCCTGCGGGAACTTACACAATCGCAACCGGGACGGACAACCTGATTGTGATCACTAACCACGACCAGCCAGCCGTGGTCACGGTGGCTTTGCGTGATGGCCGGGATTCGCGCAAGCAGGAACTGGTCTTCGACAAATACGGCGATCGCTATTTCCTGAGGGAAATCCTCTGCCAGTCTGCCGGGATGAACCTGGAACTACCTCCCTCGAGGGTGGAGAAGGCAACTCGTCAACAGCAGGCCTTCATGCAGGGGATGAGCCAGGTTTTGATTGCTGCGAGGTAGCAGCCAGGCCAGACCAACCAGGAAGCCCGGGGCACTGTCTCCGGGCTTCTTCACGGAATCTCGGACAATAGGTACCGGTCACAATACGTGCCGGCCGGGGAGAGAAATATTGTGACGCCGCAGTGTAACGCTTGGTATAAGCTCAGTGACAATCTAAACAGCCGCTGGAGGGCGCTCTTTGATTCCTTCTCTCCGGGCAACAGCCAGCCGGATCCCCATTCGGTAGTGGCACTTCGGTCTGTTTCGCTTCTTCCTGCAAGTAGCGCGGGGATGGACCCGGATGCGCCTGCGAATGTGGAGTTATCTGGCCAGGCGCAGCTTCGGCACGGGTCTTCCCAGTTCGACAGCTTTGGCGAAGGGACGACCATGGCTACTCGAGAAGAACTCGCCGAGCAGGTGTTTCTGGCGGTGCACGCCCTCAAGCCGGCCGAGCGCATCAGTGTGCTCGATGAGATGTGTGCCGGCGATGCCGAGCTGAGACGCCTGGTTGAGGAGAGGCTGGCCGAAGAGGAGGAAATGGGCAGCTTCCTTGAACATCCGCCATTGAATTTTCTCGATAGAACCGTGACTGAAGGGGCCTCGGACGCCGAGAAGACGCCGGATGGAGCGGGGACAGCGCAGGGAAGGCTTATCGCCGGGCAAGTTCTTAACGACCGATTCGTCATCGTTCGCTTTATCGCAAAGGGCGGAATGGGAGAAGTCTATGAGGCCGAGGACCGACTCCTGCATGGCCCTCATATTGCACTGAAGACCATTCGGCCCGAGAGTGCGGACGATCCGGGATTGCAGCATCGATTCGAGCAGGAAGTGCTGTCCGCCCGGGAGGTGGTACATCCGAACCTTTGCCCGATCTATGGTATTGAACGCTGCGGGAAGCCGGCGCCCGGGTTTCTGTTCCTGACGATGAAGCTGCTGCCCGGCGAGACGCTGGCGGCTCGGTTGCAGCGATCGGGTCCTGTCCAGAAGGAAGAGGGCCTAGCCATTGTGAGGCAGATGGCTGATGGCCTGGCGGCAATCGAGGCCGCAGGCATCGTTCATCGGGACATCAAGCCGAACAACGTGATGCTGGATGGCGCAGGGAGCGACGTGCGGCTATGGATTACGGATTTTGGCCTGGCACACGCTTTGGAGGCGGAATTGACTGTCTCGGGCTCACGGATTCTGGTCGCCGGGACGCCGGGATATCTCGCGCCGGAGTTGGTCCAGGGGCAGGCTCCGTCGCAGGCGAGCGATCTGTTTGCCTTTGGCGTGGTGCTGCACCAGGTTTTCACAGGTGAGAAGCCGAGTGTCAAGGAGGATGGTTCCTGTGTGGTTTCGAACGCAAAGTTGGGCACCTCCGGAGTGCCGTCATTCTGCGTCGAGCTTGTAACCGGATGTCTCAACCAGGATCCCAAGCGCAGATATGAGGCCTTTGAGGAGGCTCTGAGGGAACTCGGCCTCAAACGTCGAGAAAAGAGGACATTTACGCGGCGCCAGTTTGCTGGCATGGCTGCGGCGACGCTTTGTTCATTCGGCGTGGCCGGATGGGTCGAACGAGAACGGTTGTATGACGCGTGGCATCCGCTGCCGGCAAAACGCTTTGTGGCGCTGCTGAACTGGCCGAAAACGTCGGATGGCCGGGTAGCGCCGATGTTGACTGGCGTTCTGAGTGCGATCAAAGGCGAGCTGACGCGGCTGGAAGCATTTGACCGGCGTCTCTTTGTGATTTCGCCGGAGGATGCGCAGATTGAGGTGTCCACAACTGCCCATCTAAAGGAAGTCTGCGACCCGCTGGGCGCGAACCTGGCACTGACGGCCCACGCTGTGCCTGGAGCTAAGTTCTTCGAGCTGCTTCTGCGCTTGGTTGATCCAATGACGAATCGAACAGTTCGGGAACGAGAGATAAAGTGTCCCCTGACAGAAATAACGTCGTTGCCCGGCAGAGCAGTCGAGGCGGCTGAGAAGCTGCTCGATTTGGGTCGCTATGTAATAACTGGCCCGACGATTGAACCGGGCACGCAGTCCAGTGCTGCGTTTACCGCATTCCAGATAGCGGAAACTCTAAGAAAGCAGCCTAACGATGCCGGACTCAGTGGGGCCATCGAAAAATACAAAGACGCAGCGGATCTGGATCCAAACTATGCAATGGCTTATGCAAAGCTCGCGCAAGCTTACTATCGCCAGTATGCAATTCAACGCGATTCTGGCGCTCTAGAGCTGGCGCGGGCAAACGGCGACCGCGCGATCGCGCTGAACCCGGGGCTAGTGGAGGGCCATCTAGCTCTGTGCCTGATCCTGGAAGACACGGGCGACAAGGAGGGTGCACTAGATGAGATTGCAAAGGCGCTCACGCTCGATCCTTCTAATCCCAAAGCACTGCTATGGCAGGCCCAGATCTATGATCGCTTGAATCGCTGGTCCGACGCCGAAAAGGCATACCGGAGTGTTTTAAGGGAAAGGCCAAATTACTGGGTAGCGTACAACGAGTTAGCCACTTTGTTTCAAGAGCAGGGACGGTACGAGGAGGCGGTCCACGCCTATCGCGATGCAACCGCTGCCGCCCCTGGGAGTGCGCAGGCGCTGTGGGGCCTCGGCACAGCATACCTACAGACCGGCGACTTCGCTGCTGCCACAGAAAGTTTGAAAAGAAGTCTTTCGCTGGCTCCGAATAGAGATGAAGCGCTCGCCAACACCTCGCTCGCGCTGCGATACCAGGGAGACTACGAAGAGGCGTTGCCGTATGCGCTGAAGGCTGTGGAGATGGTCCCAGAGAACGATGCGAACTGGTTGGAACTTGGTGATTGTTATTCCTCACTACATAATCGTAAGAGCGAGGCGCAGAGTGCTTATCTGCGAGCCGCGAAAGAAGCGGAGCGTCATCTGCAAACGGACCGGAGTGATGGTCCAAGTTGGATGCTGCTGGCGCTCTACCAAGTCAAGTCGGGTAGTCACCAGCAAGCTTCTGCCCTGATTCAAAAAGCTGAGTCTCTGGGTGCCGGTGACATGGACTCGCAACTTTACAAGGCGAGAATTCTTGAGCAACTCGGCAGGCGTGACGATGCGCTGGCCACGCTCGCGGCATGCTTTCAAAAAGGCGCCAGCGATTTGCAAATTGCGCCTTTCCCCGACATGCAGGCTTTGCGCAAAGACTCGCGCTACCAGCAGATGGCGCGGTCAGCCCGGTCAGCGCGGAAATGAATCAGTGCACCAAAGCCGTGTAGTTCTTGAGGAGAATGAATCACAAGGGCGAAGGCAGGAGGCAACTTAGGCCACTTTGTAAGTGATCTCAAAGGCACTTAGGCGGGGAGGGAGAGATAGATGGATAGTTCCTGAAGAGGCGGTATTCATATTCTATGTCGAGGCGCGCTCAAGCAAAAGAGCAGATGTCTGTATACATCACTCAGAACGCAAACATTTAACTTCTCCCCCAGAGAGCGAGATCAGTATGGCAACCAAAGCGAAATCCTACAACGCCGTCAACGCAGTCTTCAACGTGCCCAATCCCGATAATCCACTGTACAACGTTCAAGCCGAGGTTGGTGGCACCGCTACATGGAACTGCAATACGCCTAACTACGTGGAGTTCGAGATAATTTTCGTAGAGTCCAATCCAGTCGACAGCAGAAAAAATGCGACGTTTGGCGGAACGAAAGACCAGCCAGCGGTGCTCTCGCTCGAAACCGCTGGGCTATTTAACTATAAGATCAGGCATATCAGGGCAGATGGCACCCACAAAGTTACAGGGCCCTACTCGCTCGGCGTTGCTCCACCAAACGAATTTTTTAGTCATTGCAAGGGCTGTCCCCCCGTGGGTCCTGGCATCTGAGGACCGTACCGCCCGCGATCGTTCCGAGGATGATCAACGGCTCGGCGGCGGAGGCGACTGCGTCGGGTAAGGGCGTGTCGGGTGACTCGTGGGAGAGATCCTGCTCGGGCGAGAGATCTGGATTCGAATAGGGCGGGGCGGAGGTCTCTTGAGCAGGAGCATGCGGAACAGCGGGCGCGGATGAGAGCGCCCCTGCGCAGGCCACGGTGCCGGCCACGAATTGGACTACTGGTCGGTTCATTCTGTCGCTTCGTGGCACGGTGAGCGCGGGTTGAGGGAGTGCTGCGCCCGTTCTTATCCCAGAGTCCAAACCTGAAGCGATGCGCGCGACATCTCAAGGTAACGTTTCCGAACCTATACAGACGACAGCGAGAGCCAGCATATCCGCCGTGGTTTCAGCCTCATTGCAAACGCGAGTGAGGTATCGGGGAACGCGATTGTGAAGGGAAATCGAGCGATTTCCTGCCTGCGCGAGGCTAAGATGGCGACAACTGTCTCCTGCGGATGATAGGATCACAGGTTTTTGCGATACCCATTTTATTGGAGTCATCTTATGAGCGCGCCGGCAGCGGAGCAGAATGCCGTATCCACCTATCCCTTTACGTTGACTGAGGATCAGGAGCAGCTGCGGAAGGAAATTCGAGAGTTTGCGGTTCGAGAGATCGCACCGAACGTTTCCCGGTGGGATGAAGCCAGCGAATTTCCCGCGGAGGTTGTAAAGCAGCTCGGGCAGATGGGCCTGCTGGGGGTCATTTTTCCGGTGGAGTATGGCGGAGCCGGGCTGGGCTACGTCGATTATGTGCTGGCGATCGAGGAGTTGTCGGCGGTGGACGGGTCGGTGGGCATTATTATCGCCGCGCATAATTCGCTTTGCACGAACCACATTTTTCTCGCGGGAAATGAAGAGCAGCGTCAGAAGTATGTGCCCCGACTGGCGAGGGGAGAATGGCTGGGTGCGTGGGGGCTGACTGAGCCCGGATCAGGTTCGGACGCGGGCGCGGCGCGGACAACGGCGGTTCGAAAGGGAGATCGATGGGTGCTGAACGGCAACAAAACGTTCATAACCAACGGCCATTATGCCGATGTGGCGGTGGTGATCGCTGTGACGGATCGCGAACAGGGCACGCGTGGTCTGTCAGCCTTTGTGGTGGAAAAGGGAACTCCCGGGTTCCGGCCCGGCAAGAAGGAAAATAAGCTGGGCCTGCGGGCGAGTGACACTTCGGAACTGATCTTTGAGGACTGCGAGATTCCCGGGGAGAACCTGCTGGGCAAGCTGGGCGAGGGATTTGTAGATTCGATGCGGGTGCTGGACGGCGGACGGATCTCGATCGCGGCGCTGTCGCTGGGAATTGGGCGCGGGGCGCTGGATGCGTCAGTGAAGTACGTGAAAGAGCGCAGGCAGTTCGGAAAGGCGATTGCCGAGTTCCAGGGAATCCAGTGGAAGCTGGCCGATATGGCGACGGAACTCGATGCGGCCCGACTGCTCACCCAGCGCGCGGCGGTGCTCAAGGACGCCGGACAGCGCGTGACGCTCGAATCGAGCATGGCAAAACTGTACGCGAGCGAAGTCGCGGTGCGGATCTGCGATGAGGCTGTACAACTGCATGGCGGCTACGGGTTCATCAAAGACTATCCAGCGGAGAAGTTCTATCGCGATGTGAAGCTGTGCACGATCGGCGAGGGCACAAGCGAGATTCAGCGGATGGTCATCGGGAGAGAGATTCTAAAGGTTCATCCTTCGCGCGGGTAGGGACTGGCCGTCCAGGCGGAGGCCGCTACAAGCGACAGCTTCACTTGGCGGCTCCCGGTGGTCGCCGAATCTGAATTTTAGGGCGGAGTGCATCTGCCGTCACGCTCTGCGGTCGATTCGTCCCAGACGACTATCGCAGCGCACAAATGCGGTGTCTAAGTGCATTATCTTGTGTTCTGGACGACCTGCTGAATATTTGAGGAGACCGTTTCTATGCGTTTTGTGGCGCAAGGGGTAATGACTGCAATGCTGCTGGCCGGAGGTGTGATGACGGCACAGACCGCTAACTCAACGGACAAAAGCTGGATTGAGACGAGTAACGGCTATACCAAGCTCCTGCTTGACATCAATAACAAGTACTCGCCGGAGGGTGCGTCTCGACAGGGGCTGGCGCAGTTTGATGAAGGAATCGCGCAGCCGACGAAGCAGAATGACGACGCACAGATAGCCGAGACGAAGGCCGTACTCGACAAGCTGCGTGTGGCCGTGGGCGAAGAGAAGAATAAGTATGTGGTCGAGGATCTCAAGATCCTGATCCAGACGACGGAGCTGGGGTTGAAGCAGTACGACTTCAGCGAGGCGCATGAGGTTCCGTATCTGAATGCGAGCGCGTATGTCTTCGGAGGATTGCAGGGGTTGCTCGATGACCAGACTGCTCCTGAGCGCCGTAGGGCAGCGCTGGTGCGGCTGCGCAAGTATGCGGGCCTGGAGCCGGGATACAAGCCAATAACAGAGATTCTGAAGCAACGCACGGAAGGCCAAATGGCCAAGCCGGGCATTATTTATCCCGCGAAGGCGCAGGTGGAGACGGGGCTGGAACGGAACGGGATGTATCAGGAGGGTATTCCGGATCTATTCAGGAAATATGGCGTGACCGGATGGGAAGAACCATGGGCGAAGCTGAAGGCGCAGCTGACTGACTACGACGCGTGGGTCCGCTTGCAGATTCTGCCGAAGGCAAGGACCGATTTTCGGCTTCCTCCGGAAGAGTATGCGCTGAACCTCGAGGGATTCGGCATCGACATTCCTCCGACGCAACTGGCGGAGATGGCTCACAAAGCGTTTGCCGAATACCAGGCGGAGATGCAGATGGTCGCGGCGCAGATCGCCAAGAAGCGTGGGTGGCCTTCGAGCGATTATCGAGACGTGATCCGCCGGCTGAAGCAGGATCAGCTGACCGGCGAGGCGATTCTGCCGTTTTATCAGAAGCGGCTGAAGGACATCGAAGGGATCATCGTCAGCGAAAAGCTGGTGACGCTGCCCGATCGGCCCGCGCGGATTCGGCTGGGGACACCGGCAGAGAGCGCACAGCAACCGGCTCCGCACATGGTACCTCCACCGTTTCTGAATAATACCGGGCAGCAGGGCGAGTTTGTGTTGCCGCTGAATATGCCGGCAGCAGCCGGCTCGGCGAAGAGTGAGAAAGTCGACGACTATGCTTACGATGCGGCGTCGTGGACGCTGATTGCGCACGAGGCACGGCCGGGGCACGAACTCCAATTCGACTCGATGCTTGAACACGGTGTTTCTCAGGCCCGGGTGCTGTATGCCTTCAACAGCACGAATGTGGAGGGTTGGGGCCTGTATGCGGAATACATTACGAAGCCGTACATGCCATTAGAGGGTCAGCTGATTTCTTTACAGTTCCGCCTGCTGCGCGCGGCGCGGGCGTTCCTCGACCCCGAATTGCAGGCGGGGAAGATTCAGCCGGCGGATACAATGAAGATTCTGACGGAGGAGTGCGTGTTTTCCGTGCCGTTTGCGAACCAGGAGGTAGAGCGGTACACCTTCCGGATGCCGGGTCAGGCGAATTCCTATTTCTATGGATATACGAAACTGTTGCAGTTACGAAAGGATACAGAGGCGCAACTCGGGCCGAAGTTCGATCAGAAGAAGTTCCACGACTTCATTCTGGCTCAGGGTTTGCTGCCACCGAACCTGATGCGCGAAGCGGTGATGGAAGACTTCATTTGGTCGCAAAAACAGTAGAGACTGATTGCGCAGCCTCCGTTCCCGAGCGAGCGGAGGCTGCTTTATTTATGATCGATTGCGAATGACATCTTTCATAGCCACCGGGGTGAAGGATCTGGTCGAACGAGTATGCGCCGGCGATGTGCGGGCGCTGGCGCGAGCGATTTCGCTGGTGGAAAACGATTCTCCCGAGGCCAATGATGTGTTGTCGGGTTGCTTTCCGCACACCGGAGCGGCACTGCGAATCGGCGTGACGGGCTCACCGGGAGCAGGGAAAAGCACGCTGGTCGAGAAGCTGGCACAATCGTGGCGCGCAGCAGGAAAAAGGGTAGGTGTGGTTGCTGTCGATCCAAGCAGCGCTTTTACCGGAGGCGCGATCCTCGGAGACCGCATCCGCATGCAGGAGGCGATTGGGGATAGCGGACTGTATGTCCGGAGCATGGCGACGCGCGGGTGTCTTGGAGGGCTGGCGCGCGCGACGGCTGAAGTTTCTCAGGTGATCGAAGCGAGCGGAAAAGATGTAGTGCTGATCGAGACGGTGGGTGTGGGGCAGGATGAGGTTGACATCGTGAGGCTCGCGGACGTGACTCTGGTCGTGCTGGTTCCGGGTATGGGAGACGATGTGCAGAGCATCAAGGCGGGGATCATGGAGATAGCTGACATTTTTGTGATTAACAAGGCAGATCGCGAAGGTGCGGACCGCGTGGAGAAGGAGATTCGTGCGCTGCAGTCGTTGAGCGGACGGAATGGGTCATGGGTTGCATCGATCGTGAAGACGATCGCCACCACGGGCGAGGGCGTCGACGGTCTCTTAGACGCTATCGGGCAGATGAGAGAGTGGCTGGGTGCGGAGGGACGTCTGCAGGCGCGACGCAAATCCTATTGGCAGGAGCGAATCGAGGAGATGGTGCGGCAAGCTTTGCTGAAAGAGGCGCGCAGCCATGGCTTGAGCAGAGAACAATTTGCGGAGCATGCTGAGCGGGTCGCGTCGGGACTGGAAGATCCATATCGGCTGGTACCAAGCCTTGTCGCCCAAGTCTTCGACGCGCGTGGAGCACATTGATGACCAAAATCGACCATCTGGGCATTGCCGTGAACAACATTCAGTCTGCACGGGGCTTTTATGAGGCGCTGGGCCTGAATGTAGAGCATGAAGAAACGGTGGAGCATGAGCAGGTCCGTGTCGCGATGATTCCGTTGGACGAAAGCCACATCGAGTTGCTGGAGCCCACGAATGATGATTCGCCTGTGGGCAGATTTCTCAAAAAGCGCGGCGAAGGACTGCATCATGTAGCACTGCATGTCGACGACATCACCGGCACGCTGCATGCTTTGAAGGCCAAGGGTGTGCGGTTGATATCGGACGAAGTCCGAGTGGGCGCTGGCGGCCACCTATATTTTTTTGTGCACCCGTCGAGCGCAGGTGGCGTGCTACTCGAAATCTGCCAGGATCCGGTCTGAACGATGCTGCTTGGAATAGATACCTGCGGCGGACTTGGTACGGTTGCGCTGGCGCGATCGAACGGTGGGGCGATCAGCGTGAACGGACAAAAGGAGCTTGCCGGAAAGACGTATTCGGCCGAGCTTGTGCCAAAAATACGAGAGCTTCTGAAGGAACAGGGAGTCGGACTTCAGGAACTGGAGGCCGTTGTCGTGGTCCGTGGCCCTGGTAGTTTCACCGGTGTGCGAATCGGTGTGAGTACGGCCAAGGCCTTGGCTGAAGCGCTAAACATTTCGCTGCTGGCCGTGTCGCGGCTGGCGGTGCTGGCTCACAAGGCAGGGACGGATGCGGCCGTTCTTGATGCCGGACGCGGCGAGTTTTACTTTGGAACGAGATCTGAAGAGGCTCTACTGCTGCCGGGAGAGGTCCGCGAACGTCTCCTGGGTCGCCTGGCTGTCTGCGAGGAGAGTACGGCCCTCGTCTTCCCGGAAGCCGTCCTTGCCGATCCGCCTTCGGCTGCAGATGCTTTGACTTTCGCCGCGCCAAGATTGCGCAGCAGGGAATTCAACGATGTGGCGACGATTGATGGGAATTACTTGCGGCGCTCAGACGCGGAACTATTCGCCAAGCATATTCGCCGGTCGGCGACAGACAAGACTGAATGACCGCCATTCGGGCTATGGCGCTTCAGGACCTGGATGAGGTACTGGCGTTGGAATGCAGCACTCCCGAGGCCCCGCATTGGGATCGCGTTATATACCAGAGGCTCCTGGCCGACGGGAGCGAAGTTCGCCACGGTGCTTTTGTCGCGATCCAGGAAGAGGGGCTGGCAGGGTTTATTGTCGCGCGGCAGGTTCTGGAGGTCTGCGAGATCGAGTCAATTGTGGTGGCTGTGGATGCGCGGCGCGAAGGCGTGGGGAGCGCGCTGCTGGACACCGTTTCAAGTTGGGCCGCGGCCGGGCGTGCGGAGCGACTTCAGCTTGAAGTTCGAGCTGGTAATTTGACGGCGATCCGGTTTTATGAGCGGGCGGCGCTGATCAATGAAGGCTTGCGGCGTGGTTACTATCGGGATCCTGAAGAGGACGCTGTACTGATGGGAAAGAGCCTGTATTCAAGAGATTAAGCCGTGGAAAACTTTTTGTTAAAAAGCCGTTGAAGGTCGTGTCATCCCGGTGCTAGGTTGAATGCGTCTGAATGAAGAGGAGGTATCTTCGCATGGACATGGAAGCAAACGGCTTGCCGGATAGTGAGGAAATAAATCGGTTGGAAGCTCAACATCGTCACTATTCGGAACAATTGGAGACCTTGATCCAGAAGCCTTATCTGTCCGAACAGGAACAACTCGAAGAAATCCGGCTAAAGAAATTAAAGCTGTACGTGAAAGACCAGTTGGTGGCTCGACGAAGTAGCCATCAAAGAGCCTACGTCGCCTGACGCTGGCTGACAAATCCAGACAAATTCCAATAGGCGGTCCGCTTCATTGCCTGACTACAGAGGGTGTTCGTGTGCTCTGCGGTGGGTGGTGCGGATGAATCGGGGCGAAGATCCTATAATCAAGGGAGAGAGTTAGATACTTCGCCCCATGGTCCGCGACGGATACTTTTACGGAATCGCTTTTCTCGCTGTTGCTGTTCTCCTGCATGTCTTTCTTGGCGGCTGGATGTGGTCTGTTGCGCCTATCTTGCTAGCGGCATTCTTCCTTTGGTTTTTCCGGGACCCAGAACGCGCGATTCCTCAGGGTGAGGGTCTCGTGGTTTCGCCCGCTGACGGTAAGGTTACCCAGGTCCTGCGTGTGGCGGCTCCCGAGGGAGGAACGCTTCGGTTGAGCATCTTTCTGAATGTCTTCAACGTGCATGTGAACCGATCTCCCATCGCGGGAGCGTTGCGGGAAGTACGGTATCAGAAAGGTGAATTTCTGAACGCGATGAATCCGGCTTCGGCGGAGAGGAATGAACAGAACCTTGCCGTGGTCCAGTCTGATGAGGGCTATACCGTTGCGTTCAAACAGATTGCGGGTCTTCTTGCCCGCCGGATCGTCTTCAACCCGACGCCGGGCAAACGGCTGGAACGCGGACAGCGCGTCGGCCTGATCAAGTTTGGCTCACGGGTCGATGTTGTTTTGCCAGGCAATGCGCAATTGCACGTTAAGCAGGGTGATCATGTGAAGGGCGGCTCGAGCATTCTGGCTAACATTCCCGCGCCAGAGCTGAGGCGGGCGAAGGACGAACTGCTGGCGGAGACGCTGGTTTGAAGAGTCCCGATCAGACCCGGGGAAGCAGGCGGCGAAGGGGAATGTATATCCTGCCGTCGTTGTTTACCGCGGGCAATATCGCGGCAGGCTACTACGCGATCACTCAAAGCCTGCAGGGCTCTATCCAGGAGCCGCATCACTTCGATTACGCTGCTATCGCGATCGGATTTGCTATACCTTTCGACGCGCTCGATGGACGCATTGCGCGCATGACGAACACCACGAGCGATTTTGGCAAAGAGCTGGACTCGCTGGCTGACGTGATTACGTTTGGAGTTGCTCCGAGCATTCTGGCCTTCAGCTGGGGCTTTCGGATGCTTCCCATGACGATGGACCCGTGGCTGCGTGAGAAGCTGATCCAGCTGGGGGGCTTCGTCTGCTTTCTGTTTCTGATCTGTGGGGCAAGCCGTCTGGCGCGCTTCAATATCAGCAGCGATCCGATTCCGAAGAATCCAGGCAGGCCTGGCCGGAAGTATTTTGTGGGCATGCCGATTCCGGCGGCGGCCGGCATGATTGTGGCCGTGGTGCATGGCTTTGGTCGGCCGATTTTTAATTGGTGGCTGGCTGCCATCTGGCTGCTGCTCGTCGGGCTCGTTGGTTTTCTTATGGTAAGCACCTGGCGCTTCTGGAGCGGGAAGGAAATCAATCTGTCGCGCCGGCATCCGGTGCGGTGGATTGTGTTGCTTGGGCTGGTGATTTATCTGCTGGTATTCTTTTCGCGCGGACTGCTGCTGGTTGTTGCGCTTGTCTATATGTTTTCCGGCATCGTGGCGCGGGCAGCCTACGGTAGACAGCGCCGGAAGGCAATGCGGGCGGAGGCCCTGACTTCCTCTTCAAGTTCGGCGGCACAATGACAGAAAAATACAAGATTGGAATCGTTGGAGCTGCCTCAATTCGAGGCAAGGAACTTAATGAAGCGCTGGGCGACTCAGTGTTCAGTTCGGCCGAGGTTGTGCTGATTGATGATGAGTCACAAGCCGGGCAGCTGGAGGCAGCCGGCGACGAAGCGACTCTCATTCAGCGCATTGACGACGGATCGTTCGCGCATGTGGACTTTGCATTTTTCGCTGGTACGCAGGAGATGACTCGAAGCCACTGGAAAAAGGCACTCACCGCGGGGGCGAGTATCGTGGACCTTTCCAGCGCGCTTGAAGATACGCCGGGTGTGCTGGTTCGGGCGCCGTGGCTGCTGGGTGAGTCGACCACCGTTCATCAAGAAGACCTGACCCTGAGCACGCCTGCGATTATCCCGGCACATCCGGTTACGGTGGCTTTAGGTCTGATCATGACGCGGTTAGGGGGGCTAAGCGAGGTTCGCTCTGCCTCGATGACAGTGCTCGAGCCGGCTTCGGAGTACGGACGTGCGGCAATCGATGAGCTCCACCAGCAGACGGTGGCGCTATTGAACTTCCAGAGCTTGCCGAAGGAGATTTACGACACACAGGTGGCGTTCAACATGGTGTCGTCATTTAGGGGTTCCGGGGTGCTGGGCAAGAGCGAAGCGCAGATTCGCAGGCACTATCATCTGCTTCAGGGATCACAACTGGCCGACGTCGGCATTCAGGTGCTGCATGCGCCGGTGTTCCACGGTGTGGGTCTGTCGCTTGCAGTCGAATTCGATCAGTCGCTACTGCGAGAGCGCGTTGAAGCTGCTCTGTATGGCGAACACATTGAAATTGTATCGACGGACGCCGAGCCTCCCGATAACCTGCGCAGCGCGGGTCAGAATGAAGTGCTGGTGCAGGTGCGGAGCCAGAGTGGAACTGACGGAGCGACTAATCGATTCTGGATCTGGGCCACGCTGGACAATCTGAAGATTGCGTCACTGAATGCGATGGCATGCGCGATGGAGCTAGGCCGGCTGCGTCCGAAGGGGAAGGTTCAGTAAGTTTCAGGATCAGCTAAAGATTGTCGGCTTTGTTCATGACAAACAAAAGAGGCGATGCCAATGAGCATCGCCCTCTTCGATTTTGACACGGACTTAGAAGATAATTTTTCCCCCCAGTTGCACGTAGCGGTTTGTGCCCACGGATGTGCCTGAGAGGCCCGAGTTGAAGGCCGTAGTGAGGAAACTAGGTGCTCCCAGTTGAGCGCCGGGAGTGCCCAGATAATCCCGATTTAAGGTGTTGAAGACGTTCAGCTGGAGCTGCAGGCTGAATCGCTCAGAGAGCTTAGTTGTCTTGAAAATGCTCGAATCCAGATTGTTGAAGGTTTGGCCGCGCAGTGTGTTTCTTCCCACTCCGGGGTAGGGATTGCCAAGCGCGTCTGCGGTGGTCACGTTATTGACCGCGTACGAGGTAGGCGAGTTTGGGGCACTCCGGTTCGTCTGTACCGGCCGGCAGCTGGTTACTCCCAGAACGAACTGATTGAAATAGTCGTCGCAGTAGGTTCCACCCACTGCGGTGTTTGGATTGGTTGGGTTTGGTTGAAGTCCCTGAAACGGAGTGAATGGCTGACCGCTATTGTATCCATAGATGGTATTAATGGAGAAACCATTCGCAAGCTTACCGAGAAAACCATTGTCATGGACTACTTGCGGAACCTGGTACACGAATCCGAACGCAAACACGTTGGGATAAGAGATACCGCTCACACCCCGCTCAGCCGTATTGGTATTCAGAGGATTCTGCGCATACTCCAGAGTGTTGCCTCCGGCGCCGGTGGGATAGATTTCGCTGGCATTATCGATCGTCCGGCTGTAGGTGTACTGGACCGTGCCCGTAAAGCCATGGAAGTTGCGGGTGGTCACGCTTGTCTGAAGGCTGTTGTAGTTCGAGAAAGCCGTGTTGCCCACCGCCGCCTGCAATGCTCCCACATTGCAATTCAGAGTCTGATATCCAGGAGCATTCGGGTCCTGGCAGAGCGAGCTCGGAGAAACATAGCTGGGAAAGGCCGACGCCAACGGTTCGAGAGTTGGATTTCCGTCGAGCGCCTGAAAGAGGGCCGCGGTGTGATTGCCGACATAGCGCACTTCGACGACCGCCGTGTTGCCGATTCCATATTGGATGCCAAGGGAATAGGTCTGCGTGTAAGGATTGCGGAAGTTGGGCAAAAGGGGCCCTTCAACGTCAAAACGTGGGTCGCCGCCGATCGGGAGTGCTGCAAGGTTCTGTGCGCGTATAGTCGCGCCGGTTGTGCCGGTAGCCGGCAAGCACTGATATCCGCCTCCGCACGTGATCGCACCAGCATTTGCCACCGGGGCGAAAGTGCCTGAGTTCAAGTAGATGTTGTAAAAGTCCGGGTCAAAATTGATGGCATACCCCCCACGAACCACAAGCCGGCTGTGACTTGGATTCCACGCAAAGCCGATACGCGGCTGATAATTCTTCCAGCGGTTAGGAACTTTCTGGAAAGTGGTCACGGAGAGCGGAAGGGAGGGATCCCACAGAGGATCTGAGCCAGTTTGGCGCGCGACGGTTTCATTGTGCAACACATTCACCGCCTGTCCGAAAAACTCCCAGCGCAAGCCCAGGTTGAGCGTGAGGTCCGGACGGATCTTCCAGTCATCCTGAAAGTAGAGAGCGACATCATTTTCCCTGAAGGGAATCACCGGGTTGCCATCGGTTAAAGCAAGAGAACCATTCCCCTGAAGCATGGAGGAGAGGTCCTGAAAGGTTAAAGTGCCGTTGTAACCCGGCAGAAAGGTGCCGGGGGAATTCTGATACTCATAGGCACCGCCCAGGGCGATGCTGTGACTACCATGGCTCCAGTTTGCATTGTCCTGGATTTGGGTTATCTTGATAAATTTTTGCGATGGGAGAGCGCTGGAGTAGCCATAACTGAAATCGGTGCCATCCTGAAACGCAATCGAACTCGGGCATGCCGTGAAATTGTTTCCGGTACAATCGGGGACGCCGCCTCCGTCGAAGCTGCTCACCGCCTCCTGATAGCTGTATCGCAGCTGATCGATCCAGGCAGGCGAAAATGTGTGCGTCCAGTCGGCGCCAATCGAATGAGTTCTAGCGGGTATTTGAATGTATCCGCCGGCTGCGATGGCAGTTGGAGCATTGGCCAGGTCGCCGGTAGTCAGATCGTTTTGGTAATAATAGCGGACGAAGAAGCGGTCTTTTGTTGAAGGCTGCCAATCCAGGCGTCCCAGGACCTCTTCATCATTGAACAGGGCAGGAACTGTTCTCGCTACCCCAGCAAATTCTATCGGAACGAAATTGACCCCATCCGCCGACACCATTTGCGTGACTGTTGAACCCGCTACCGGTATTGGATTGCCGGTCTTGATCCCATACGGTCCCTGATTCATAAGCGACGCCACGGCTGGGTTTCCTGGAAACGCCGCCTGCAACTGGGTCAAACCGTTTGGGGTGGGCGTAATTGCGCCTTCTGAGGTTGAAACAGAGCCGCCTTCGCGCGTGTGGTCCCAATAGGTGCTTCCGAAAAACCACAGCTTGTCCTTGATGATCGGCCCGCCAATCGTGCCGCCCCACTTGTTGTCAACTACGCGTGGCACGGTAACGGGCTGGCATCCATCGGAGGGATTTTCACCGGGCGCGCAGAATCCGAAGAGCGGACTCTTCTGCTGGTTTTGAAGGGAGCTCCCCCAGGAACCCACGTAGTATTCGAAGCCGGTGCCATGGAAGCTATTTGTGCCAGATTTAGTTACATAATTCACCACCGAGCCCATGTTGCGGCCGTACTGGGCGCCAAAATTGTCGGTAATGATCTGAATCTCCGATATCGCGTCGGCGCTGCCGAAGAAGACTTGCGGGCCGCCTACCGTGTTGTCGTTATTATCTTGCCCATCGATCTCGAAGTTGTTGGACCGGCCGCGCTGTCCATTGGCCGAAATGCCGACGCCATTGGAATTGCTGAAACCCGCGTCGTGCGTCTGCACGACACCGGGCGCGAGAAGGGCGAGATTGTCGAAGTTCGTATTGAGCGGGAGGCTTTGAACCGCAACGGAATCAAACGACGTACTCACCTGTGCCTCGGTTGTATTAAGAATGGGCGCCGTCGATTCCACCGTGACCGATTCTGTTGATGCTCCCACGGTAAGTTTCAGTGTCCCAGCGTCCGTGGTCACGCCGGCGTTTACATGAAGATTCCGGATCGTTAGCGGGCTGAAGTTGCTGCTCGTCGCCGTCAGCGTATAGTCGCCGATGGGCAAGTCGTGAATGGCGAACAGTCCGTCGCCGCCGCTTACCGTTTTGAATGTCGCGTTAGTAGTGGACTGCACCGCGGTTATTGAAGCCTGGGGTACGACCGCGCCCTGCTGATCGGCAATCGTGCCGGCAATGGAGCCCGTCGTGATTCCCTGGCCAATCGCATTTTGGTTTACCAAGACAAATCCGGCTAAAGCAGCCAATAATAAAGCGGCATTCCAGACTGCTCGAATTGATCCCATTTCCTGCCTCCGTGTCATTTTTCTTGCTCCTGCGGTAAGAGCTTGCGCAGATCAGAAACCGAGTCGCAAGTGTTAAGGCTTCTGTGACTCTCAAGAGCGAGCCGGGTACGATCTCGATGTCTGCGTTGCCTGCATCCGCTAACTGGTACGTTGCGTCACTGGCTTTCTACATTAGAAAACAGATATGCAACCAACTAGCCCTATCAAGACCAAAAAGCATTTTGTGACCAATGGCTCCAAGGTGCTGACAAGATGCACGATACGGAGATAAGCATCCTCAAAGTGATCGACGGGCAGGAGAACAGGGTAAGGGCTTCTCCGCATTTCTGAATAATCCTCCCATCAGAATCCCAAAATGCGGATTAGTGACGACTTGTCATCCACTAGTGACAAGCAGTTTGGTGGAAGATAGACAGGGCCAGCAGGGTCCCGAACAAGAGCGGCGGGCATCTCGTTGGCCCAGCTTTCGGATCTCAGCGGAATTAATAATTCTTCGATTTGTGATCAATCATTTCATTTCCGGGACAAGGAGGGAGGATCAATCAACGACCGCCTCGGGTTCTGTGGGGAAGCATCCTGAATGCGCCGATTCGCAGGGTGACGATGAATGCGGCTGTCTGTCTATGACAGCAAATCAGGAGGCGGCCATGAACCGTGTACTGCAGGCGCAAACTGCAATTGTCATGGCGGGAGTTATTTCGTCACTCAGTTATTCCGCGATTTGGAGTCAGGCAGGGTTGGAGTCTGCTAAATCGTTCATGGTGACCGATGTCAATCCGGATGTGCCATCAGAGGAAATTCAGCGCAGGGCTTCCGCAGGACATCTGCGTGAGGAACTCGAGCTTGCTCGCGATTACTATACCGGGCGTGGCGTATCCCGCGACTTATCTCAGGCAGCCTACTGGTATCGAAGAGCGGCTGACCAAGGCGATCCAGGTGCCCAGGTTGACATGGGTTATCTCTACCTCAAGGGGATCGGCGTGAAGCCAGACGCGGCACAGGCCGCGAAGTGGTTTCAGAGAGCGGCGTCTTCAGGCTCTCCGACGGGCAAACTCGACCTCGCGGTCTTGTATTTGAAGGGCATTGGAGTTCCACAGGACTCGCATCTAGCGCTGACGCTGCTGACCGACCTCGCAAAACATGAGGATGCCCGCGGAGAAGCATATCTGGGATTTCTGTACATGCTCGGAGTCGGAGCGGAGCGCAACCCTCGCGATGCGGAGCATTGGTTTGAAAAGGCGGCGAAACACCATAGTCCCGAGGCCGAGTATGCGATGGGTACGCTCTTTTCGGTCACAGAGGGTCATGAACATGACTTGCAGAGAGCTGCGGCATTTCTGCGCGTGTCTGCCCAGGCTGGGTATGTACCCTCAAAGCATTCCCTAGGACTTTTATTGGTGAATCACCCCGAACTGCCACAGAGTCCGGGAGAGGCACAGTCGGTGCTGGAAGAAGCGGCAGGCGGAGGCTCATGGCGTTCGTCAGTAGTCCTGGGGATTCTCTATCGCGACGGGAAGGGGGTTCCGAAAGACACCGCGACCGCCTGCAGATGGTTCATCGTTGCGGGTAAACAGGGCGGAGATAAAACTCAGGCCTATGTTCATGGGGAGATTGCGGCCGCCAAGGCTGCTCTCCCGGTAGATCAACGGCAGGAGGCGGAAAATTCTGCTGAGCAGTGGGTGGGCGCCCATCTCAACAAGGACGTGTTCCTCAATCAGGGAGGTAGTGAATCGGCGTTCTTCCCCATCGACGAGGTGTATTCTACGGAGCTAGCGCAAGTGAATTCGTCAACCGGAGCAAGTATTCGCTGAGTACCGTAGACACAAAACCCAAGCCGCAGCGTCCTGCATTCATGCATCCCGTCGTATTCCTTTCGGGATGGTTAGTGTTGGCTGCTCTTTTTGCGCTCCAGGAATGGGTCGACAAGCGCACGTGGAACTACGATATCCACTTTGGCAAGGTGTACCTGCTCTGGGCGATTCATTTTCTGCTATGGGGCATGATTTCCTGGGTTCTCTGGTGGAGACTGGGCGAATGGATCCAGCGGACTACGCTTAAGAGCATAGTTATATTCGTAGTTCCCCTGAGTATTGTCGTCAGCGTTTTGGAAGAGGCTATCTGGGTTGGGTGTACCTGGGATATTCGGCTCGGGAACACCTCGTGGACCTACCTGCATCGTCTGGGCTATTTTGTCGATTCGGAGATGGTGGATAATCTCGTCATCTTCTGGGTTGTCTTCTTGATGTTTCGCGGTATCGGCTACTATCAGAAGCTCAGAGAGAGAGAAAACGCTGCCATCCGGCTGGAATCTGAATTGACCAATGCGCAACTGCGCGCGTTGCGTATGCAGCTGAATCCGCACTTTCTTTTCAACACGATGAACAGTATCTCCAGCCTGATGCATTCCGACGTGGAGGCTGCGGACCGGATGCTGGAACAAATGAGCAGCATGCTGCGTATGACGCTAGACAGAGGTGACGCGAAGCTCATTCCGCTCACGGACGAGATCGAGTTCACTCAGATGTACATCTCCATTCAGCAGATGCGATTTACAGGCAAAGTGCACAGTTACGTGGCGATCGAACCTGAGGTTCTGGATGCGCTGGTTCCGACGATGATTCTGCAGCCGCTCATGGAGAATGCTTATGTTCACGGCGTGGCGGTGACACAAGGCGAAGAGGCGTTTCTGGGTATCGAAGCGCAGAACCACGAAGGGCAATTGCGAATATGCGTCAGGAACTCAGGACGGGGGCTTGTTGAAGCCATAAGATCGAATCATGAAGGTCGCGGCGTCGGGATCGCAAATGTTAAGGCTCGACTGGAATTACATTATGGCGACGATCAACGCTTTACGCTGAAAGAATTTCCCGACGGTGAGGTGCAAGCGATTTTGCTGCTGCCCCTTGGCTTCTCACCGCGTCTAACCGCCAACACATTGGTTTACTCCCATGAAAATCAAGACGGTCATCGCGGATGATGAGGTATTAGCGAGGCAGAAGCTGCGGCAGCTGCTTCAAGACGATAGCAACGTTGAGATCGTGGGCGAAGGCGCAAATGCGCTCGAGACGATCGATCTCGTGCAGTTCACAAATCCTGATCTGATCCTTCTGGATATCCACATGCCGGATATGGATGGGTTTGACATTGTCTCGGCGCTCGCAGCCAATGAACAGGTGCGTCTTCCAAAGATCATTTTTACGACGGCGTACGATCAGTATGCGATTCGGGCGTTCGAGATCAATGCTATTGATTACCTGCTCAAACCATTTACCCGCGAGAGATTGAGACAGGCATTTCAGAGAGCAGAGGAACAGCTCACCGTTTCTCACGAAAATGGAGCAGGGAAGAAGCATGATCAGGAAGGGGCTTCCTACGCTACGCGACTGGTTTTCAAGTCAAAGGGGCGAATCCTGTTTCTGCCAATGACCGATATCCGGTGGATCGGCGCCGAGGAGAACTACGTCCGCATTTGTGCCGACCGCGAGAATCATCTGCTGCGCGAAACCATGGCGCACTTTGAAACGCGGCTCGATCCGAATTGCTTTATCCGTGTGCATCGCTCAGCGATCGTCAATTTGCAACACGTGAAAGAGATCAGAACAGATTCCCAGGAGGGCGAATCGTTCGTGCTAATGCACGACGGCCAAAAGGTTCCGATGAGCCGCGGGTACCGCGCGAGGATATCGCAACTACTGGCAAGATAGACCCGAGTCGCCTACGCTGGCGGCTTCCGGACCTCTTGCCCTTCAGCGGGTACGGAGGTTACTCTGGCAATATCGGGTTTTCGCTACTGCGGGAGTAGCTCAATGGTAGAGTAGCGGCTTCCCAAGCCGTTGGTTGCGGGTTCGATCCCCGTCTCCCGCTCCAAGATTCACATCAGCGAACCGAATTGCTGATGTTATCTAACGCGAGCGATTTCGCCTGCACGTTGAAAGATGTTGAGGAACATCTCTTCGGTCAGCTTGCCGGTGTTTGTGTTCTGCAAAGAGGGATGGTAGCTGGCGAGCAGCGTCAGTCCATCGGGTAGGGTGTACTCTGCGCCGTGGGCGAATTTCAATTCCCCCCGTCGAGCGAGTTTCCCGGTGCGGCGGAAATGTTGCAGTACACCGTCGAAGGCAATCTTCCCCAGGCATACGATGACGCGCAAATTTTCAAGGGCAGCGATCTCCTGGTCGAGGTAGGGTGCGCATTTGGCAAGCTCGCCAGGAAGAGGCTTGTTGCCGGGAGGCGCACATCGCACCACTGAAGTGATCTGCATTCCTCTAAGCCGCATTCCGTCATCCCTGCTGACAGCATTTGGCTGCGAAGCGAAGCCGGTTTTGTAGAGAACGGGGTACAGAAAGTTGCCTGATCCGTCGCCTGTAAACGGCCTCCCAGTCCGATTCGATCCGTGTGCCCCTGGCGCGAGGCCGACGATCAGTACAGCGGCATCCGGATCGCCGAACGAGGGAACGGGACGCCCCCAATAAACGCAGTTGGCGTATGCCTGGCGCTTGGTAGCGGCGACCTGAGTGCAGTACTCTCGCAGCCGCACGCAACGATCGCAAGCGATGATGCGGGTGTTGAGTTGGGCGAGAGCACTCTGGGCAGTTTGCGATTCGGCTGGCACTCCTATGATTCTAAACGTCGGCGGCGACACGATTGCGGCGATACAGCGTAGAATGGGCTCGCTTTTGTTTTCAGCCTGAATGGCTGGAAACGTTTGCTCAGAGACTATTCAAATCCGAGGTTTGCCCTTCATGTCCGTTCGCTCCCATTCCATGCTCTTGCTTGCCGCCGCTACGGCCCTTTCAGTCGCCGGATGCAAACAGGCGCCGCCACCATTGGAGTCCGCGACGCCCCAACCTGCCGCCGCTACTGCGCCGCAGCAGATTGGCGGCCAGGATATTGTCAAACTTGAGAGAAAGCCGACCAGCGGCGGTCAGAAACCCGAGTTCCTTTCTGCAACGGTTCTTCCGGGCCGCGGCATGAATGTTTTTCAGATAACCGCCAACATCCCCGGCAAGGGCGAAGTTGACGTGTTCGCGTCTCCATCACTCGCTGACGCTGCCGCCAAGCTGAATGGTGGTCCGGACGACCAGAACGGCAACGCGAGCTTCAGCTTTGGCGGAGCGTTTCTGGTTCCATATCCGAACCGCATTCGCGGTAAGTTGTCGGCCGATGGGAAGACCATTGCGACGGAGTGGAAAGGCAAGACGATCACTCTGCCGGCGAACTGGAAAGGGAAGAATCCGGGCGCCGAACCGCATGCCATGCACGGCCTGATCCTTGCTTCGAAGACGGATGATGTAAAAACCGAGACAACCGCGGACGGCCAGACCGTCACGGGCACGATCCACGCGGGCAACTTCGGCGGCTATTGGCTGTCCAACACGGATCTCGATTTCACGATCGCTCTCGCCGGGGATGCAGTGGATGCGACGATCACGGCGAAGAACGTGGGTACAGAGGCAGAACCCATTGCCATCGGGTGGCATCCTTACTTCAACATTCCGAGCGGCGACCGCAAGCAGGCTCGGCTGCACGTTCCGGGAGAGCAGACGGCCGAGGTCAACAATTACGACGATGTCTTCCCGACGGGAAAGCTGGTTCCGGTGAAGGGAACGAAGTACGACTTTACTTCTCCGGACGGAAAGCCGCTCGACGATGTTTTCCTCGACGACAACTGGTCGAAGCTTCAGCGCACGAATGGGGCTGTCGATGTCGATCTAAGCGATCCGGCTTCAAACTATGGCGTCAAGGTTGAAGGGATCTCTCCCGAGATCAAGACTGTACAGGTTTATGCGCCTCCGACGAAGGAGTTCGCGGCGATTGAAGAGCAGTTCAACTTTGGGGATCCTTGGGGGAAGGAATGGCACGGAATGGATACGGGGATGATTGCCCTCAAGCCCGGCCAGTCCGTAACCTGGCACGTGCGCCTGCAACTCTTTACACCGTCAAAGTAGAGACCAAGACTAACGCCTAGATCGCGAGTTTCGAACCCTGAAAATCCCTGGCGTAGCCGCCAGGGATTTTTATTGCTTTGCTGAAGCTAACCCCGCGGCCGTTCTTACGGTCTAGCGCCGATCATCGTCGCGTCGAGGAGACAACGACTGTAACGGTTACGGGAGAGAAGTCATGGCCACTTCTTCATAAAGCACAGGCTCCGATGGACCGTGGTGCGGCGGTCACACCGGAGCAAGGTGATTTGCGGATGCGCGTGGCTAGTAGAACAGCTTTAACGCGAGCTGCAACGTCCGAGGGTTGCCTCTCATAGAGGTAATGGAACTGAAGCCCCCTGTTGGATTATTGAAGGTGTTCAGACTTCCGGGTTGTCCGAATTGCGGTGTGTTGGTGGTATTGAAGGCTTCCGCGCGGAATTGCAAGCGAAGGGT
The DNA here is from genome assembly GCA_963781245.1 of uncultured Acidobacteriaceae bacterium. Lineage (GTDB taxonomy): Bacteria > Acidobacteriota > Terriglobia > Terriglobales > Acidobacteriaceae > Silvibacterium. The sequence continues at coordinate 153,703 of CAWAFB010000015.1, read as the reverse complement.
TTCGGTAAAAGAAAAGTTCTTGAAGACAGACGAATCCAGGTTGTTGAAACCTGGCCCGCGCGCGTTTTGGGGACCGCCGCCGAGGGCGGCAATGTCGGTCTGGCTGATCTGAGTAGCCACTGGCGGTTGAGCGAAGGCAGCAGGGTTCAGCCATTGTTTGTAGTTGTGCGGACCGGCGTATGGGTTCTCGCCCGGGACTTTATTGGCAAAGCAGCCAAAGACGCCATTCGCGGTGGTCGCGACTGGGCAACCGACCGTGACCGGCTGACCGCCCTGATGCGAATAGATGAAGTTGACCACCCAGCCGCCTATGACTGCATCCACTGCCCGATTCGAGTCGGACAAGAACGCCCGGCCGCGGCCGAAGGGCAGATCGTACGTGCCCGAAAGGTGAACCAAGTTAGAGGCGTCGGTATCGCAGAGGCCATAGTCTGCGTTAATCCCAAAGCCTGGAAGCCACTCGGCGCGGAACTGCTGATTCTGTGATGCCTGTGTATGTTGGTTGCTAAGACATCGGCTGTAAGTGTAGTTAGCGAGTATAGATAATCCGAAGCTTAGTTGATGCTCATAGGTTGCCTGCAAAGAGTTATAGCTACTCTTGGCATTTGTGGTTTCATAGGTTGAGTTTCTGGCGAAACTAGGAAAAGGAATATAGTTCTGAGGATTAACGCCGGGAGGCAGGATTTCGGTGGGAGAGTTGTTATATCCCAGATTATCCAAGTGCCGGCCAACTGTACCTACATATCCGACTTGCACTGAATCGTGCTGCGTGAATTGATCCTGTACCGTCAGGTTGAAGGTCTGAATGTAGGGAGTCTGAAAGTCATTTTGACGTCCATAGAGATTCAGGCCTTGGCCGCTGTTAATTGTCGGATCCTCTAAATTGATCGTCGTGAAGGCATTTTCCATAGTGGCTGGCTGGCCAGTGGACAGCAGCAGGGGGTGCTGGGAGTCAGGACTGTTAAATGTGGATGTGTAAACGAACGGATAGTTAGTGCCCAGGGTCCCGCCGTAGCCAAGATTTCCGAGGGCCCCAAAAGCAATACCGTACCCGCCGCGGAGAACAAGCGATGGCGTGACACGCTCCGCGAAACCCACTCTCGGAGAGAAGTTAGTCTTCTGAGCATTGCCGAGCGTCAGGCCGGAGACGCAGTCGAGCGAAATATTGCTGCTTGCAAGCAGCGCATCGAACGAGGCGGACCTGGGCACCTGGCAACCTTTGTTGGACATGTAATAAATGCCCGTGTTTCCGTTGCCTCCGGCTGGGATAAAGTTCGCCTGCCGTCCGTTGATTTCGGCATACGGAGTGAAGTAGTCCCAGCGAAGTCCGAGGTTCAGGGTCAGATCTGGAGTGACTTTCCAGTCATCCTGGAAGTAAGCTCCCCAGTACCAGCGATGGTCATCGGTGGCAGCGATATTCGATCCCGAGAAGCTGCTCATACCGCCGACATCGTTGACGCCTCCAACCGTGGACGGCATCGGAGTGAGAAGCAGATCGGCGATTCCGTTCAGATTGTTGTTGATGTTGGGAATGTCGGAGTACTGTCCGTTGTAGTTGAGATCTCCTCTGCCTTGAGGCGGTTGAGAAATGTTACCTTCAAGGTCGTCGATTTGAAGACCGGCCTTGAATGTGTGACTGCGGAAAACCTTGGTCACACTGTCTGATCCTTCAATGCTCCAGACGTATTGAAGGGTCGGGGTGAAATTGCCCACGCCAAGGTGTGTCAGCCCATTGATCGTGATCGGTGGCAGGCCGCCGTTGTTGGCAACCTGGGGTATGCCGCCGATGCCGTACTGGGCGGGAATGCCGAAAGTGTTTCCGTAGAAAGACCGCTGAAGCTTGTCGGAATGAACCATTCCAACGTGCATGTCATTGCTCAGCGTTGGTGTGAAGACATGCGAATACCCGACCGCCCATGCATAAGCCGGGAAGCTGTCGTTCCGGCCGCCGGTCTCGCCTACAGCCACGCCGGGCAAACTCGATGGAACGTCTCTGGAAATCAGGCTTCGGTCAAATACCCCAAACAAGACGTTACTTGCGTTGAAGTTTTCATCGATCCTGATGTCGTAGGAGTCGGTGTTCTGCGGCTGTTTCACGAGCGTTACATAATTGTTTGCGAATCCAGCTTGATTCTGCGCAGGATAGACTCCCAGCAGATTCACGGCATTTGGATCAATGCGCCCGACCGGAAGAATGTTGAGGTACTGCGTCGAGCCCGTGAAGTCTGTCATGCCTACGATGCTCCCTCCCGTATAGAAGGGATCGCGGACGTAGACCGCGCTGTTGCTGTTATTGCGAAGACCCGAGAACGGATCGAACGCTCCGGCTGCTACCTGGCGGGTCGTTGCGGGATCGAGAATCGTGCCGTGTCTAAATTTCCTGCCCAGTGCGTCCGTTGAAGTTCCGCTGTTAAAGGTGATCAGATCCTGCAAGTCTGAAAAGCCGCTCGACACCATATCCGTGGTAGGGACGGTGCTGGTGTAGGTGGACGGTGTGATGTAGCGGCCGCCCTGATAGTCAAAGAAGAAAAAAGTCTTATTCCTGCCATCGTAGAGTTTTCCCAGATAAACCGGTCCTCCTATCGTCACGCCAAACAGGTTCTGGCGATACTCGGGCGTGGGCGCATGTGACGCACTGTTGAAGAACTGGTTTGCGTTGAAGACGTCATTGCGCAGGTACTCCCAGACGTCGCCGTGAATCTGGTTGGTCCCGGATTTGATAGCGGCGTTGATAACGGCTCCTGTGGAGTGTCCAAACTCGGCATTGAAGTCGCCGTTTTGCAGCTTGAATTCCTGGATGGCGTCGGGCGGAGGAGTAATTGCAGCGTTGCTGCCCACTGAAGAGCCGCCATAGACCTCGATATTGTCGTTGATGCCGTTGAGCCGAAAGTCATTCTGCCAGAGGTTGACGCCGTCAACCGAGAAATAGGCGCTGCTCGTAGCCCCGGAGTCGCTGCTGGGATTGCCGACCGGAGCCGTTGCGACTCCCGCCGAAAGCTGCGCCAGCGAAGCCCAGTCCCGTGTTTGCAAAGGCAGATCATTTACGGTTTCCGTCGTAATTGTCTGACCAACCGCCGCATTTTCGGCCTGAAGTAGTGGAGCCGCGGCCGTGACGGTGACCTGCTGGTTGACGGTGCCCGTAGCGAATCGAATGTCAACCGTGAGGGTTTGCTGGACATGCACTTCGACGCCTTTGTCAGCGAACCGCTGAAATCCTGGCGCTTCCGCCTGGAGCGTGTAAGTCCCAGGCCTTATCTCGTTCAGAGAGTACGTGCCGGTTGCAGTGGAATTGGTCACGGTGCTGACCGCTGTTCCGTTATTCGTCAGGGTGATTTTCGCCCCGGGTACTACTGCGCCCGCCGGATCGGTGACCGTCCCGGTAATTCCCCCGGTATCGAGCTGAGCTACGGCTGCTTGGTTCCCGAATATCGCTACTGAGAACAGGAGCAAGATCCAGATGAGTACATTTTTTGGTATGCCGGTCACTGCTGACCGCAGACGCGATGTGCTGTATTTATTGTTTTGTAACATTGGGTGTTCCTGTTGCCTCCGAGAAATGCTCCGCGCCATTGTTCTCACTTAGCTTGAGGAAGGGCAAGGGGTTTACCCGGTGTTTACACCTGTCGTACACCGTGACTTGCGGCGTGTTTTCAATTGTTTGCAAAAGGACTATCGTGGAGACGATATCGCACTGCGGGAACCGGAATTAGCCCGAAGTGTTGACGGACGGTTAAAGAAAATTTGTTACGCTGCGCATATACGAGAAGGTAATGAATCAGCCAACCCCCTGGTCTCTAGACCTCGATACCTCCGACAAAACGACCGTGGTTGTTCACGAACTGCCGCAGGAGCCGCAATGGGAGAGCCTGCATCCGGCTGACGACCAGCGGTGGCAACTGGCACGGCGGATCGCCGTTAGTTCAAGTTTCGCGCGTTCAACCTTGCTTTCGAACTTTCTGCTCTATGTTTGCGATCGGGCTCTGAGCGGAAAGACAGAGGAGATCAGCGAGCACCAGATTGGGGTACAGGTCTTTGGCAGGCGGCCCGGCTACAACCCGTCCGAAGACAACATTGTCAGAAGCTATGCGCGGCATCTGCGCCAGCGCCTAGACCACTATTTCGAGACGGAGGGAAAACAGGAAGAGCTGAGGCTGAGCATTCCGCGGGGAAAGTACGTTCCCCATTTCGAGCCAAACCGGCTGCCTGATGCCGCGACCTCACACGAAGAGGAAGTTCCCGAAACGCGGACCGTTACGATCCCGAAGGAGCCTTTGCCCATTGAGCCGTATTCCATCGCCGAGCGTCCGCGATATTGGACATTTGGATTCATTGCGGTCGCGGTGGTTCTGCTTATTTGTGGCTTCGTTGTGTGGACATTGTCACAGCGGGCCGCTTCTGTTTCAGCGGACACTTCTCATCCGTTATGGGCGCAAATCTTCGACAAGTCACGCCAAACACTCCTGGTTCCTGCAGACGACGGCATCGTCATGATTCAGAACCTCACCCATCACTCTGTAAATCTGTCTGAGTACATCAGCCGCGACTACGCCTCAATCAAGAATCCCTACAACATTGACGCGCAAAATATGGCCGATCTGGATCAGCAGCGTTATACGAGCATGGCCGACCTAGACACGGTCCTGAAATTCTCACGGCTGCCGGAAGCAACGCCGGAGCGTTTCAGTGTGCGCTATGCTCGCGAGCTTCACATGGAAGACCTGAAGGATTCCAACGCAATCCTGATTGGTTCATCGTTTTCGAATCCATGGGTTGAGCTGTTCCAGAAGAATTTGAATTTCGAGTTTGAATACCAGCCGCGGCCGAATCAGTCGGTGATTATGAACCGGCATCCGTTGCAGGGGGAGTTGCCTGTTTACCAGAACGACGCCACGGCGCCGTCGCACCGCACCTATGCCGTGATCGCATTGGCACGGAACCTGAACGACACAGGCTGGGTTCTCATTATCGAGGGGCTGACGATGGCAGGAACACAAGCCGCTACGGATATTCTTTTCAACCGGGAAGCAATGCTGCCTGTGTTGAATAAGGCTCGCGCAGCCAACGGAGAAGTTCCGCCATTCGAGTTGCTCATTGAGACCAGGAGCTTCGGATCCAATGCTCCGCAGGCGACTATTATCGCCAGTCGTATTTATTCGAAAGCGTCGGTTTCCTAGTCTCCTGTAGATCGGACGCGCTTCAGGCACGCAGCAGAAATCGGAAGCGCATATCTTCTTTGAACCACATGATGTAGTTGGTTCCCCATGCGTTGTTGAAGAGTCCACAATGAACACCTGCGGAAAGATCGGGCTGCGATCGTGAGAAGTTCAAAGGTGACTTTTCATCCAACGCAATCAGTGGAGCATCGAGCGTTTCAATCTCCAGCGATCCTCGCTCGTCTTTGTACCCGAAACCCTTTGTGACGGCATGCAGATGCCGGCTGCCGGCGGCAACTACATCGAAGGGAGAAACCCGTTGACCAGATTTGTCCATCGTCCAACCGCTCGGATCGGTGATGACAGGGTTGAACGTCAGCCAGAGAGCCTCGGGCATTCGAGTGGCAAGCTTGTCGAAATAATAGAAGTTCAAGTGCACGACGGGTTCTGCATCGGGCATGATGAGTTCCAGATACATCGTGCCGGGAAATGCTGCCCGACCACTTTGCAATGCCTCTGAATCGTCTATCTGCATTCGGGCAATCACGCGATGTCCCGCGCTGATGCGCTGCACGTGAAGCTCTGTGAGCTTCGGTGACCAGCTCTGGCTGCGTGCACCGAAGCGTTCGATGTTCGGCTTGCCGAAATCCTTCCACGCCCAGTCGGCTTTGGTCGTCAGATAGGCGGCCATAAAGTTGCGGTAGTCGGTCTGAGAAAGTGTCTGGTAGGAGAAAAGTGCGAGGGGGTGATCTAGCGAAGCCCATTCGCGTCCCGTTTGCCGGTTGCGCAGCCGGTGAATGGCCCCCGTATTAGGGTCGAACTTAAGGATGAAGTGCTCAGTCTCGATGTCTTTGTCCGTCTGGTGTAGCAGACCTGTCATTTCCGGCCGGGCAGGAGCCAGCGCAGCGATTGAACTTTGCGCCTCATCGCGCAGCGGGGCGGGCAGCGCGGCGATTCCGTCGAAGAGATCCTGGCGCTTCTCCTGCCAGCTGAACTCCACCACCTGGTAGTTCTTCGTGTTCAGCATCGCTTCGAGGCTTTGGGGCGTGTAATGCTCGAAGTCGAGCCAGGTCTTCGTATCCGTTCCCCAGGTGTGTTCGGCCTCCAACAGCAGGTGCCGCAGCAGACGCAAGTCAGTCTCGTCACCCACTTGAAACTTGTTCGCTGAGATCCATGACTCCCGCAGGCGGCAGAGCTCGCGATACCGCGCCACCTTCAGCGGATCGCTGGCTACGCCGTAAATCCAGGTGTCGCCGATCTCCCGGGTTTCAATGGGAAGGTGATTGCGATAGGGCTGAATAGCATTGCCGATTTCGGTCAGGTTCGTGGCGACGATCTTTGCGTGCGGAAAGCGCTGACCGAGATCGGTATAAATATCAGCGATTTCCTGCGGAGTATGAGGGCCGCTATTATCGCCACGTACCACGACGGCCATGGCCAAGTCTGAGCCGGGCACACACGCGATGCTGCCGTACTCATGGTGATACATGACGACCATCGACGCTCCGTCCGGATCTTTCCACACAAACAGCGGAGGCAGATCGGCCGGCGTGCTGCCGCCATTCACACCGATATCGAGGAAATTGACTCCATGGTCGGCAAGCGGAGAAATAAGGCCGCGGGTGTGACCGGGAACGTCGGTCATCTTTGCCCCTGTCGTGGCGCGGCCAAAGCGGCGATCAAGAGAATGCGAGAGAGACAGGCTGCCGGAGATCAGTGAGCGATCCATCAACTCCGTCTGCCAGCTGAAGGGCAGGGCGTGCCAAGCGATGTCGCCATCAGAGATGGCTTGTTCCATGCGGCGCCGATCTTCAGCCTCAGCTTGCTCAAGATACTCGTAGAGCAGCCACGAACCGGTCGTCCAAACGTAATGATCGGAGCCCGCCTGCCGCATCTGTTGGGCCGTGCGAATAGCTTGAGGAAAATACTCGGCAAAATAGCGTCGCACGACGTGGGCCTGAGTATCGATAAAGCCCGCGTCGAAGTGGCACTTGAACATCACGAGCACGCGGTTGATGGCGGGATTTGGTGGTGCCGGCGGTGCGAGGGCTTGAGGAGAAAGTGCCGCGAGCGGCCTGGCTAGCAGGGCACTCCCAAGCGTAAACACTGATGATTTAACGAATTCTCGCCGCTGCATGTCACCTCGGACTCATCGATGTACGGGAACGCACCATTCTAACGTGCCGGCCGGTCGATCTCGTGGGGTCCTAAATCGGGTTGAACTGAAATCCTACTGACGGAACAGCGTGTCACCCTTCTTCTCGAGGCGCAGCAACAGGGCTTTGGTCTCAAGCCCGCCCCCGAAGCCGGTTAGTCTTCCGGACGATCCAATGACGCGGTGACAAGGCACGATGATAGATATCGGGTTTCTTCCGTTCGCCGCGCCAACGGCTCGCGTTGCCCGAGGATTTCCCACCTGTTTCGCAAGCTGTCCGTAACTTCTCGTTTCACCAAATGGTATGGCAAGCAGGGCCTCCCACACATATTTCTGAAAGGGGGTGCCTCTGATATCGAGAGGAACGGAAAACTCCTTTCGCTTCCCGGCAAAGTACTCGTTAAGCTGCCGCTCGGCCTGAACGAGAACAGGATGGAACTCATGTTCGCTAGTTGATTCCGGGATCGGCTCACCCAGGCGCACGCGATGGGGACGGTCGTCCTCCCAGAGCACGGCCGCAAGGCCTTTGTCACTCGCGACGAGTTTCAACTTTCCCACGGGAGATTCGATCGTCTTGGAGGCAAGACTCATGCTGTTGTCTTTCTCGTTTGCGATAGGGCGTCTTCCGCGCTGACGGTCAGGGCGCGAAAGAAAGTATACAAAGCGCCTCGCCAGGAAGAGATGTCACTGGAGGTTTCCTGTCGGCAGCGAAGGCACGGAGCGAAAGAGGAGTTCAAAGTCCGCAAGGGAATTGGAGCAACGGGTGGGAAATTAAAGCCGATTCCTGGATTTGGGGGCCTACATCGCTTTTGCAATGGCTCAGCCGACGTACGTTGCAACCTAGTCCTTCACTTTCGACCGCAGCCAATCGGACGAGTGTTTTTCAATCGCAATTCTCACGAGTTGACTCCGTGTTCTCACACCGGCTTTGTGAAACAACTCCTGAATGACGGCCTTGACGGAGCTTTCGGAGACCTTAAGATTCCAGGCGATCTCCTTGTTTGTGAGCCCATCGAGAATGCCTCTCAAGACCTCACTTTGTCGAGATGTGAGAGGTTGGGTGCGCTCGAAGCGTTCTCTCCACGTACTTGTGCCGCCGAAGAGAGAGTGCGCAGCTGCCGAGTCCAACCAAATCTCACCTTTCGCGACCCTCTGAATGGCGATCACTAACTGATTCAGGCTACTGTGCTTCAGGAAGACTCCGGAGGCACCGGCTTCCATAGCCTGAAAGACGGTCACATCCGACATGCCGGCAGTTACCATGAGAACCTTTGCCGCACGAAGGTGAGTCTTCAATTCGGGAAGCAGACGGGACCCTTGTTCTTCGCCGAGATCGTAGTCAAGTAAGACCACATCGATTGGAGAGTCAGAATATGATGCGATGGCCTCAGTGACGGTTCCGCACTGACCCACCACGATAAAGCTAGGATCGCCTTCAAGCAGCCTACTCAGGCTCTCCCGGAAGAGGCTATGGTCGTCCACCATCAGGATGCGAATTGCGGACATCGACTAGTCCTGTCCTGATGGTGTCGGAGTGAGGCTAACCACGAAGCACGCCCCCCCCGGAATCGACACGTAGTGCAATTCTCCGCCGAATGAACGCATGAACGCGCGTGACAGGTAGAGTCCTAAACCGGTCGCTACTGCCCCGGCCTGAAATGGGCGGAAGAGATGCTCGGGATGGGACACTCCGCCCCCATTATCGGCAACCTCCACGAGGACCTGGTTCCCCTCGTTCCTCGCGTTTACGGAGAGTATCCGATGCCCACGATCGGAGAGCGCGCGGACGCTGTTGGTAATCAGATTGAGAAAAACCTGCATGAGACTTGGACGGTCAGCCCACACGAGCGGTAAACCAGGTTCTACGATCCACTCCGCTTCAATATTCTCCTCTTGCAATGAAGGTGTAACCACTATTTTCAATTCATCGAGCAGAGCCGCTAGATCGACCTCAGTAGCCTGGTCGCTCGACTGTCGAAGGTTGACGCTAGCGATGCGTTCAAGCGCACCGATGAGATTACCAAGCGCTTCGAAATCCTTATTGCCGGCGAGCGATCCGTCGTGTGCGAGATTCTGATGTACGGCCCCGATGGCGCTCGAAACGTTGCGAATTTCATGGGAAACGGCGCTCACGGCGATTCGGGAGCCCGCGAGCAGTTGATGCAGCCCGGACACTTCATGGGTCCTGAATTCTTCGGAGCCGTCGAGCACCATAGCCGTAAGGCGCGATCCGGCGTTCGTGCGGTAGGTGGAGAAACAGATATCGGCCAGGAAGGTCTCTCCATCGTCGCGATGTCCGCGAGCCTGCATGACACTGCGAAAGTATTGCTTCGAATCTTCATGCCGGGAAATGTTCGTCAACGAAGGGAGGTAACGATGAATCGTCTTTCCCGGAAGCGTTCCCTGTGACAATGCCAATAGCCGGTGTGCCGCCTCGTTCGCCATCAATACGTTGCCATTGGCGTCCGTGGTCACAATCGCAGCAGGGCTGCTTTCGATCAGGATCTTTAATTGCTCTTCTGCTTCCCGTCGCGCGTCCATCTGAAGTTCGATTTCATGAAGATGCTTCAGCGCACTCCTTCGATTGATTGCAATCGCGCGAACGTACAATCCGGCGCCTATAAAGGCGGCGAAGTAGAGCACATCGCGCGACAAGCCTGTACGTAGATTCCACGGGAGATCGTCGAAGATTTCAGCGAGAAAAGTACACAGGACTGCAATCACGCTGATCTGCCAGGGATCGAGCGAGGCGCCCACTACAAGCATAGGCGCCAGATATAGGAATCCCAGAGGAATCTCGCCAACCACCAACCAGTCGACAAGCGCGACAGCGGCGATCATAATGCCCGCTTTGAGCAGGGCTGACTGCTTTTCTTCCTTAAAGAACATGCATGCGCGTATGCCTGTCGAGAGACGTCCGCGACAGTGCTAGTCCAATTCTAGACATCTGAAGATGTTTCTCACTTCCTAAATTGATCGCGGAACAGCGTTTTTGACCAAAAGATAGGCCGTCAGACTCAAAGATGAATTGTGGTGACTGAAAGATGGGCTCAACGCCGGCAGTGAGCGCTCTAAGCTGAAACTGTCCGCATTTTTGCGGCTCTCCGATTGGTTGGCTTGGAATGGTCCGGGCGTTCGTCGTCGGGAGTTCAAGAGTTCTCGAATGCAAACTACAAAATTCCTTTTCAGGGCCACATATAGTTCCGCCGCCCTGTGCCTTCTTTGGGGACTGGGGCTGGCCGCCGCCGCCCAGAGTCTTACCTGGGACCAGGTCAAGGCAAGGTTTGAAGCGGCAAACCCGGCTCTGAAGGCTGATGCCCTGAACGTCGACGAGATGCGCGCTGAAGAGATCACCGCCTATCTTCGGCCAAATCCGCAGTTCAACTTCGCCGTGGATGGAACCCAGTTCCCCCCACATACGGGAGGTTGGAGGCCTCTCGCTAGCGTTCAGGAACAAACCACCTTCAGCTATCTCCACGAGCGTGAGCACAAGCGCGAACTTCGCCTAGAGAGCGCAGTGGAGGGCACGCGCATCACGCAGTCTCAGCATGAAGATCTGGAGCGAAACATGATCTTCAGTCTGCGCGATGCATTTGTGCAAACGCTGCAGGCCAAGGCTGTCTTGGAACTGGCCAAGGCCGACCTCGAGTACTACGACAAGATCATCGAGATCAGCCGGGACCGTTTCAGAGCGGGCGACATCGCCCAGATCGACCTGGATCGGATCGAACTGCTGCGTGTCCAGTACGAGACCGAGATCCAGACGGCAACCGTGAATCTGCGCACCGCGAAAATTGAGCTGCTGCAATTGCTCAACGATCGTACGCCCGTCGATCAGTTCGACGTGACCGGCCCCTTTGACTTTTCCGATGCGCTCCAACCGCTGGAAGATTTCCGCCAGGCTGCACTCGATTCACGTCCAGACCTCCGCACAGCACTTCAGACGACCGAGCAATCGAAGACGAACCACAAACTGGCGATTTCCAACGGTTCAACTGACCCCACTTACAGCGCATGGTGGACACACAATCCGTCGTTTAACAACATCGGCGTAGACGACAATACCCTCGGCCTCAGCTTCAACATACCGTTGCGGATCTTCGACCGCAATCAAGGCGAGAAGAAGCGGACGCTGATCGATATCGATCGCAGCCAGCAGTTGACCGATGCCACACAGGCGCAGGTTTTCAGCGATGTGGATTCCGCTTATGAACAGGTGCGAAGCAATATCGCACTGCTCAAGCCATACAGAAACAAGTATCGCGATCAGGCGACGCGCGTGCGCGACACGGTTACGTATTCCTACCAGCATGGCGGAGCTTCATTGATGGACTTTCTCAACGCACAAAGCGATTACCGCGTCGTTCAACTTGCCTACTTGCAATTGATCGGTTCATATCTGACAGCCGCCAGCCAATTGAATCTTGCCGTGGGCCGCGAGGTAATCCAATGACAAGAAAATCCGTTGCGAAATCCATTTGCTGCCTCGCGGTATGCGTTTTACCTGCGGCATGCGGAAAGAAGTTCAACCCGACAGATGGCGCGGCGCCGCCGGCTCAGACCATCCCCATTGGCGACATGAGCCTGGTCACCGTCGACAAGCCAAGCCAGTTCCCGTTGGTGAGTGCGGACCAGATTGAAGCTGCTTCGGAGTTGAGAGTCACGGGATCGGTCAATCCGGATATCGCGCGCGAAGTTCCCGTCATTTCGCTGGCCAGTGGACGTGTCGTTGACATCAAGGCTCGCCTCGATGACCACGTCAAGAAGGACGATCTTCTTCTCAAAGTGCAGAGCCCAGACATCACGAATGCCTTTGATACATATCTGAAGGCTGTAAACGATGAGCAGCTGACCAGCAAGGCTTACCTGCGGGCGAAGGATCTTTTCGCGCATGGCGCCATTTCTCAAGGCATGCTCGAGCAAGCCGAGGACGCTGAAAAGGACGCAAAGGCCGACCTGGCCGCGGCAGAGGAGCAGCTGAATACTCTCGGCGTGAGTAAGGACCATCCATCGAGCATTGTTCCCGTCTATGCTCCCATCTCCGGGGTAATCGTTGCGCAGAATGTTACGAATTCTGCCGCGGCAGGTGTGACATATTCAGGTTCTTCAACTGTCTTCACTATCGCTGATCTGTCCGTCGTCTGGGTGATCTGCGATGTCTATGAAAATGACATTCCGAAGATCCAGCTCGGACAGTCCGCACAGATCAGGCTCGATGCATATCCCGACAAGGTACTGACGGGACACATCAGCGACATCGGCCCAGTGCTCGATCCGAGCATTCGCACGGCTAAGGTTCGTGTCGAAGTTGCGAACCCCGGCCTTCTGAAACTGGGTATGTTTGTCACCGCCGCGTTTGAGAGCAGGACGGTAGTTATCCGCGCCGTTGTGCCCGCTTCCGCCGTACTGCACCTGCACGATCGTGACTGGGTATTTATCCCTGCTGAGGGGAACCGCTTCCGGCGCATGGAGGTACACGCCGGCCCCATGCTGCCCGGGAGCAGGCAGGAGATTCTCTGCGGCATTTCGCCCGGCCAGCAGGTGGTCTCAAATGTGCTCCAGTTGGAAGCGACTCTGGAGGCGCAATGATTCGGCGGATCGTCGACTTTGCGCTGAACAACCGCTTTCTTGTTCTTGGTGGGGCGATCCTGCTTTTCGGATGGGGTATTGTGTCGTTCCACAACCTCCCAGTCGAAGCCTATCCCGACGTCGCCAACAATTACGTCAATATCATCACGCAGTGGCCGGGGCATTCCGCAGAAGACATTGAGCAGCAGGTCACGGTGCCGACCGAAATCCAGATGGCCGGTATCCCTCACCTCGAGCATCTGCGTTCCACCACACTGGCCGGCTTGTCCAGCATCATGCTCATATTTGACGATTCCTCCGATAACAACTGGAATCGCGAACGAGTGGTCGAAAGAATGGGCATGGTTTCATTGCCTGCCGGCCTTGTCCCGCAGTTGGGCACGGACTGGAGCCCAGTCGGTCAAATCTACTTCTACACGCTCGAAAGCAAGAATCCTGAAATCGACGTGATGGAGATCAAGTCGATCGAGGACTGGACGCTCGAAAAGCAGTTCAAACAGGTCCCGGGCGTCGTAGACGTTTCCAGCCTCGGAGGCGAGACGAAGGAATATCAGATCCGCCTCGATCCGGACAAACTGGTCTCGTATGGATTGAACATAGCTCAGGTTGAACAGCAGCTAGCGAACAACAACACAAATGCCGGAGGCAGCTTCATCGTTGCCGGAGCACAACAGATCAATGTGCAGGCGGTGGGACTCGTTTCCAGGGTTCAGGACATTGAAAACACCGTAATCAAAACGCAGGCCGGAACGGCCCTTCGTGTAAGAGATATTGCCGTTGTTGAGCAAGGTCCGAAAATCCGGCTGGGACAGAACGGCAGGACGATTCGCCGCGTGGACGGAAAACTCGTCGATAACCCGGACGTGGTCGAAGGCATCGTCCTGCTCCAGAAAGGCGACGACTCCGACCCGGTGCTCCGCGGAATCGAAGCCAAGGTGCGGGAACTGAACGATCGGATTCTTCCCAAAGGCGTGAAGGTCGTCCCCTTTCTCGATCGCAGCGATCTGATCCACTACACAACGCATACGGTGTTGCACAACCTGACTGAGGGAATCGTGCTGGTTGTGATTGTCCTCTTTCTTTTCCTCGGGAACGCGCGTGGCGCTTTGATCGTCGCGCTTACCATCCCTTTTTCGCTGTTGTTCGCCTCCATTTGTCTGGACCTGCAGCACATTCCGGCCAACCTTCTTTCGTTGGGCGCACTGGATTTCGGCATGGTCGTGGATGGCGCTGTGGTGATGGTCGAGAACATCGTCCGCCATCTCAATCGTAACGGTCACGGTACACAAACTCCGATCGAACGAATCCGCGAAGCTGCGCATGAAGTGCAGCGGCCCGTCTTCTACGCCATCGGCATTATCATCACCGCCTACCTGCCCATCTTTACGCTGCAGGCGGTTGAAGGACGCCTCTTTAAGCCCATGGCGTGGACTGTGGCGTTTGCGTTGCTGGGCGCGCTGATTTTCTCGATGTTGCTTGCCCCTGTTCTATCCAGCTTTCTTTTCCGGCGTGGTGCGAAGGAGTGGCACAACCCGCTCATGATCTGGCTGATCGATAACTACAAGCCCGCAGCCGCATTTGCGATTCGTAACCGCTATCTGACCGTGGGGGGTGCGGCCCTGGCGCTTGCAGTCTCGGCCTATCTGGCGTTTAGCGGTGTTATCGGGTCGGAGTTTCTTCCGCACCTGGATGAAGGAGCCATCTGGGTTCGCGGAACGCTGGCGCCAAGTACCGGACCTGACGAAAGTGTGTCCATCGCCAACAGGACGCGGGTATTGCTGGCGTCATTCCCCGAGGTGACCGAGACTACGAGCCAGGTAGGTCGAGCGGATGACGGCACCGACACAACCGGATTCTTCAATACGGAGTATTTCGTCGGCCTGAGGTCAAAAGAGGAGTGGCGTCCGGTCTTCCACCAGAGCAAGGAAAATCTCATCGCCTCCATGAATGAGGAACTGGAGAAAATTCCCGGGGTGATCTGGAATTTTTCGCAGCCCATCTCTGACAACGTGGAAGAAGCCGTCAGCGGTGTGAAAGGTGAATTGGCGGTCAAGATATATGGCGACGACCTGAAGACGCTGGAGGAAAAGGGCAACGAAGTCGTCAGCAACATGAGCAAGATCCGGGGGGTTGAGGATCTGGGTCTGTTCCGGGTAATCGGCCAGCCAAATCTAACGTTTACTGTGGACCGGCAGGCTGCTGCCCGTTACGGCATCAACGTCGCTGACATTCAGGATGCGATCCAGACTGCTGTCGGTGGCAGCGCGGTAAGTCAGGTTCTGCGGGGAGAGGCCCGTTATGATCTCGTGCTCCGTTACCAGGAACAATACCGCAATACTCGCGAGGCCATTGAGAATGTGCGTCTCCTGTCTCCGTCGGGAGAGCGTGTTTCTCTGTCGCAATTGACAAAGGTAGTCACCACAGACGGCGCCGAGGAAATTTACCGCGAAGGAGAGCAGCGCTACATTGCCGTTAAGTACAGCGTGCGTGGTCGTGATCTGGGAAGTACGGTCGAGGAGGCCATCGACAAGGTGAACAAGCAGGTGTCGCTGCCTGCTGGATACCATTTTGACTGGGCCGGAGAATATGAGAGCCAGAAGCGATCGCAAAAGCGACTTCTTCTCGTACTTCCGATCACCGTCCTTTTGATCTTCGTAATTCTGTATACGATGTTCAAGTCTGGCAAGTGGGCCGCGTTGATTATGGTGAATATCGCCATGGCGCCCATTGGCGGACTACTCGCCCTGCTGATCACGCATACCAATTTCAGCGTTTCCTCCGGAGTCGGATTCCTGGCCCTCTTCGGTGTTTCCGTGCAGACCGGAGTCATCATGCTTGAATACATCAACCAGCTTCGTGTACAGGGCCATCCCATCGAGGAAGCGGCAATCGCCGGCGCTGTGCTTCGCCTGCGCCCGATCATGATGACCATGCTGGTTGCCACTTTGGGCTTACTCCCGGCCGCGATGTCTCACGGCATCGGCTCCGACTCCCAACGGCCGTTCGCCATCGTCATCGTCGGAGGTCTTGTTGGTGCTCTCGCCATCAATGTCTTTTTGCTTCCCACGCTCTACGTGTGGGTCGCAGGTGACAAAGATGTTCTCCCGATTCCGGAACCTGAATTCGAGAACTAGCTTCCATGTCAATGGCACGAGGGCACAAGACAGCTCCTAAAGACGTCTCGGGACGGAGGATCCTCAGCCGTACGAACCGAAGTGAGAGTCAACATAGAAACGAATTCGTGGTCGTTGTTTTCGGTATGGGCATGGCGCTGTTGCTGGCCTTCTTGTTGTGGACTTTCGCCATGGTTTTTCTCCAAGCCCTGGACCAATGGCGCCGATGATCGCTGGTGACGCTATCCACTTTAGAGGTCAGGTGAGTGTGTAAACATCCTCTATATATACCGAGCAAGTGAACTCAGACGGCGGCGGGACCCTCATCTCGCCAAGCCTGAGAACGCCAGATCGACCCAGTTCCTGTTTCATAATTCGCCTTTCGAACAGACAGTCGGCAGTTGGCATTCCCATCTGGAATGCTCGGTATTCCTCAAAATGTTAAATCTGCGCGGGCAATTGCCACATCGGATGATGGTCTGACTGATGCGAACAAAGATATCAGTCAGCTGAATCGATAAGTGGTGAATCGTTCATAGGAACGCAAAGGAGATCGCATGTCTAAGTTGAGCAATAAAGTCGCGCTGGTAACGGGCGGTTCGCGGGGCATTGGCGCTGGAATCGCCAAGCGCCTGGCGGCGGACGGAGCGAAGGTGGCTATCACGTACACGAAGGGTGCAGACGCGGCCGCATCGGTCGTCAAGGAGATTGAAGGCGGAGGCGGAATGGCAATTGCGATTCAGGCGGACGCCGCCGATCCGAATGCGGTCACGGCGGCAGTCGAAAAGACTGTCGCGGCCTTTGGTGGACTGGATGTGCTGGTGAACAATGCCGGTACGGCTATCCCCAAGCCATTCGAAGAGACCACGTTGGAGGAGATGGACCGTGTGATTGACATCAATATTCGCGGAGTCTTCGTCGCGACGAAGGCGGCGCTCAAACACATGAAGATCGGCGGCCGCATCATTACGATTGGTTCGTGCGTCGGCGAGCGGATGATGACACCGGGACTCGTTCCCTACTCCGCGACAAAGGGCGCTGTGAAGATGTTTACCCAAGGGCTGGCGAGGGAAGTCGGGGACCGGGGCATCACGGTGAACAACATCCAGCCGGGCCCGATCGACACCGATCTGAACCCCGCCGCGGGCGAGTGGGCGGAGCCCCAGGTGGCGAACACCGCGCTCAAGCGGTATGGGCATGTGGACGAGGTGGCGGCGCTGGTGGCCTTCGTCGCCGGTCCGGCGGCCTCGTACATCACCGGGGCAAATCTTACCGTCGATGGTGGGACGAATGCCTGAAGCGCACGCACTCGGTCTACGGGGCCTGCACAGGGGCCCTGAGGACAGAGGTGCCGGCAAGGAGGTCCCACAGGTTATCGAAGATGGGGCTGCGGGGAAAGAAGTAGCGTGGCGGCCACTGGATTATTTTTAGTTTGATCCGACTCACAAAAAATAGACCCGGCGTGCGTTTCCAGCAAGCATGCAATGCTTCAATTGAGCGCGGTCCTTCAGGATCCAGGCGACATGCGGTCGCCTAAGCTGTTGCAAATACGATTGCTTAAGTTCTAAACAGCGCCGTGGCCTTTCCCCCTTAGCCAAGGCTCCAGCGACGGGCTCGATTTACATCATCACCAGTACGGATTTTGAGGCAGATCATTAGACTCTCGACGGCAATTGAGAGCTTATTCTTCTCGCGCCGGTATGTCGCAACTTAGAAGCGGATTGAGGGACTGGATTGAGGGGGGATCTCACTTAGCGCCTAATAACGATCCTCGGCCCGCAAAACTCATAACACTGCCTTCCCTGAGTCTGGGGAGATCGCTTTCCCACTATGGGCTCCACATGAGAGCCTGTTTCCCGATCGGCTGCTTTGTCGCGACCCAGTATCTTTACGGATATCCCCGAGGAAAAGCCTTTTACCTCTCGCTTGACAAACGAATCTCCGGTGGTGCTTAATGGCTGGCGGACACGGGTAAAACCGTTTACCGCATGCTGAATGACGCGCTACCTCGCGCGTTAATTGGTTCATAACTAGACTGGGTTACAAGTTTCCCAGTCAGATGAAAGCAAGCGTCAGGAGAGGAATATACTCCGCGCCAAAAGTGACTTTGTAGGGGGCGTAAGATGAAAATTTTCAGACGCATCGTAAGTATATGTGTGCTTCTTCTGAGTGCATTTGCAATCGCCAATGCACAGGAGAATGCGGAAATCACTGGCGTGGTGACCGACCCATCAGGAGCAGCCGTTCCGGGCGTCACGATCACGATCACACATGCAACCACAGGCGCGGTTCGCACCACGGAGTCGAACGGAGCTGGCCTGTACGAAGTTTCCGGACTGGCTGTCGGGACCTATAACCTCAAGGCCACTGGGGCGGGCTTCAAGACCTACACCGCGACAGGCATTGTGGTCGACGTGTCCGCGACGGTCCGCAACGATGTGCGGCTCGAAGTAGGCTCGGCCAGCCAGACGGTTACCGTCCAGGCCAATGCGCTTCAGGTGCAGTCGGAGACCAGCGAAGTAAGCAGCCTGATTACCGGTGATCAGGTGCTGCAGCTTTCCACCAACGGGCGCAGCATGATGGCGCTCACAACGCTTGGCACCGGTGTTACGAATCAATTGCCCCAGTTCAATGGCGTGACCGCGCAAGGCGCCAGCGCCGAGATCAACTTTAACGGCAGCAGGTGGGACCACAACAACTGGCTGATCGACGGCGGCGAGGTCTATGACCGCGGCAGCGGCGGCCGGCTGGACGTGGCCATCAGCCCAGATGCGCTGGCTGAATTTCAGGTCCTGTCCAGCAACTACACCCCCGATTACGGAATCGCCTCGGGCGGCACGGTCACGATGGTCATCAAGTCGGGAGCACGCCAATTCCACGGTGGCGTGTGGGAATTCAACCGCAACGATGCTTTCGACGCCGGCTATTACTTTTTTAAGCAGGAGGACGTACCCAGCCCTGAGCTTCGCCTGAACATCTTCGGCGGAAATATCGGCGGTCCGGTGATCATTCCACACGTCTATAACAGCGATCGCTACAAGACCTTCTTTTTTGTGAACGAAGAGTGGCGCAAGTTCATCCAAGGTGCCAACGCCTCGGTTACAAATACAATCCCGGCCGCGTTCTTCCCCACCGCCGGCAGTCCTCTGAACTACACCCCGCTCAGCGGAAACACGCTGCTCGTTCCCGCTACCCAGGACCCGGCGAAGCTCGCGCTTTATGCGCAGGACGGACTGGTTGCGGGCCAGCCGTTCCCCAGCAACGGTGGCGTCTATACCATTCCCGCCAACCTCCTTGATCCCAACGCCGTGCTCTTCATGGGAACCGGCGCCATCCCCAAGCCAAACACCTCCAACGGCACTCAGTATCTGGCGTCGCCGAAGCAGCCGACTGACGTCCGCGAAGATGTCGTTCGCATCGACCAGACCTTCACCGACAAGTATCACCTGATGGGCCACTGGATTCACGACCAGATGTCCCAGACCATTTACCCCGATATGTGGAGCAACAACAGCTATGTCACGACTGGCGATGTCTTCAAGAATCCGTCGTGGGGGACGGTCATTAAGCTCACCCAGTCGCTTTCTCCAACGCTGCTGAACGAGACTGCTCTGGACGTGAATGGAAACACCATCAACATCACCCCGGCGGGCATCTATGCACAGCCCCAGGGCTGGAATGCCGTAGGCATCTTCAGCGGCAACAATGCGCTGAACCGCCTTCCGTCAATCGACTTCTCGGGCGCGCCAAACACCAATTGGACGATCAATTACTGGCCATGGCGCAACTCCTATCTCAACTACCAGATTCGCGACGACCTCGCGTGGACGCACGGCGAGCACGCCTTCAAGTTCGGCTTTGGGTACATGCGCAATGACAAGAACCAGCAGCAGCAGGCCGATACCCAGGGCGACTACACCTTCAGCCAGACGGCATATTCCAAGGACGCCTATGCCAACTTCCTGCTGGGCTTCGCCAGCAGCTACCAGCAACTCAACCAGCAGTCGATCTTTCACTGGCTGAACAATACGTACTCAATCTATGCGCAGGATAACTGGCACGTACTTCCCAGACTGACGCTCAACCTGGGCCTCCGTTGGGACTTGCTGCCGCATGTCTATGAAAAGAACAACCGGACGTCGAACTTCATTCCGGGCGACTTCAATCCCGCCGACGCACAAACGCCGGATAAGAACACCGGACAGCTGAACCCCAATGGTCCGGGTTTCAGCCAGCCACCCGGCGCACCGGTACCGTTCTATCTGAACGGAGTGCAGTTGGCCGGCGTCAACGGATTCCCCAGGGGCATCGTAAAGAACTTCTATGGAACGGTGCAACCGCGCCTGGGTTTTGCATATGACCTCTTTGGAGACGGCAAAACCGTCATCCGGGGCGGCTTCGGAATGTTCTTCGAGCGCATACAGGGCAATGATATCTACGGCACGGACACGAACCCGCCGAATGCGTATCAGCCCAACGTAAGCTCCGTCTATTTCTCGAACCCGAATACCAGTAACCAGACCGGGCAGACGGCTACTGCGCCTTTCTTCCCCAGCAACTTCCAGAATCTGCAGTATAACTACCACAACCCGGGCACCAATCAGTTCAGTCTGGGCGTGCAGCGCGAAGTAGCTCCATCCGTTGTTGCCGTGGTCCAGTATGTTGGCATGACGGGCTGGCACCAGAACGTACAGCGTGCAATCAATACGCTGCCGCTAACCGATCCCAGTAACCCATCAAATCCCTACGATGAGCGCCAAATCGTAAACCAGGGGGGCAATGCCAATCTCTACCGGATTTTCCCGGGGTTTGGCGGCATCACCCAGATAGAAAACTCAACTAACAGCAATTACAACTCGCTCCAGGCTGCCCTGCGCATGCAGAAGAAGCACGGCCTCTCTCTTCAATTCTCGTATACCTACTCGCACGAAATTGATATCCAGAGCGGCGATCTTGGCTCTACCAACCAGCAGGGTTCGGGCGGTTTGCTTTCCAACCCGTTCAACACCTACTACGACCATGGATCGGGCATCATCGATCAACGGCACGTGTTCAGCGCAAACTATATCTACGATCTGCCGTTCTTCCTGCACTCCCAGAGCGCGTTGACACGTTCGCTGCTGGGCGGATGGCAAATCTCCGGCATTACGGCGGCAAACTCCGGACACCCCATCAACGCTACCTATTCCCCGGATACCCTTGGGCTCGGCGGCGGCACTACCAATCGTCCTGACCTGGTGAGCCACGTCAGTTATCCGAAGAAGCAACTGGCATGGTTTAATACTTCGGCTTTCGCAGCCCCCGCTGCTCCGTGGGCCGGAGGACCGAACCAGGGCTACGGAGCAGCGGGTAAGGATGCAATCACCGGTCCCGGCCTTTTCAACTGGAACCTGAGCCTCTTCAAGGTATTCCGGATTACCGAGAGCATGAACATCCAGCTCCGCGCGGAATCCTACAACACCTTCAACCACACACAATGGAACGGTATTGATACCGGATTTACGGATAGTAACTTCGGTCAGATAACATCCACCAACGATCCGCGCACGTTCCAGTTTGGCGGGAAGTTCCAGTTCTAGGAAATTCTGCGCCTCCATCAACGCAGTGAAGCGTCATGCTTCACTGCGTTTACTTTTTCCACCTCGCAGGTTTGATCTCCCTGCATATGCCGAATTACTTTAGTACACGCCCTTTATGCGTTTTGCGCCGATCTGCTTTTTCTTTCTTGCTGCGATGTTCGTGAACGCGCAGGACGCTCCCACTCAAAAAGCTCTCGCTCTTGAACAGCAGGCGCAATGGAAACAGGCGGAGGCCGCATGGCGCGAAGTGATCCAGCAATCTCCCGCCGATGGAGCAGCCTATGCCCATCTCGGCCTCGTGCTCTCGCATGAAGAAGATTATGCGCAGGCCGCAGCAGCGTACCGTCAGGCACTCGCCCTCAAGTCAAACCTGTCCGGTGTTGAACTGAACCTCGCGCTTGCGCTCTTCAAGCAGGGAAAGCTCGACGAAGCCATCGCTCCACTCAAATCCGCAGTCGCAAAATCTCCAGATAACCTGCAGGCGCAGCTTCTTCTCGGCATGTGTTACTACGGAACTGGGCAGTACGCGGAGGCACTCCCATATCTCAGGACTGCGGTAACAAAAACTCCGGATAACATCCAGTTGCGTACGCTGCTCGCGCAGAGCTGCCTGTGGGTGAAGCAATACGACTGTACTCTAGAGGAATACAAAGAGATTTTGCGGCTGAACCCTGAGTCCGCACAGGCCGACATGCTGGCTGGCGAAGCCCTTGACGGCGAAAACGATACCGACGGGGCAATCCGTCAATTCGAGGCAGCTGCCAAAGTCTCTCCCAGTGAACCCAACGTCCACTTCGGCCTTGGATATATGCTTTGGAAACAGACCTCCTACGCGGCCGCAGAAAAAGAATTCAAGCTGGAGCTTGCCAACGATCCAAATCACGCCCAGGCCCTGGCGTATCTTGCCGATATAGAGATCAAGCGGAACGACAACGCTGCGGCACAGCCGCTTCTGGAGAAGGCGGTCCACCAGACCAATCCTCCGCGTATCGCATTTCTTGACCTGGGCATTCTTTACGCCGACCAAGATCGCCGCGACGAAGCGATGGCTGCATTTCAACGCGCCATTCAGCTTGATCCGGCACAGGTAGATGCGCATTGGCGGTTGGCACGCCTCTATGCTTCCATGGGACGCCAGCAGGACGCTAAAGCGGAGTTTGCCAAAGCGAAGGAACTCCACAAGCAGCAGGACGAGCCATTAGCGGAGAAGATGACAACCTCACCGCGATCCAACGCGGCGCCCTAAACCCCCGAAGCGCCTCGGAAATCCATGTAAATAATTGATTCTATGGAGCACCGGGCGGGAATTGAACCCGCGAATACTGGTTTTGCAGATCGCTCATATCGTTTAGTTTCAATGACTTGATCGGACCACACCATACCGAAATGGACCGAAAAGGACCCTAAGTAATTTTCTCAATGGTGTGAAAATGGTGTAACCGTCGTTTAGCCGAAATTAAAGCAGACCTCGCGCGAATGCATCCTGAATCATGGGAACCGGGGGTCATACTAGATGGCATTAGGACGTGGTTTGTGGAATGGTTGAGAGACCGCCTTCAACAATCAATTCGGGGCGTTGTCCTCACGGTGATACCTCCAAAGGCGCGGGTTTAACAGCGCTAATGATTGCTTGAGATTGTATCGGCGCACCGCTATCGAGCTCTCTTGTGAGAATCAAACCTTGATATCGGAGGCCTTGCCGCGGCCCAGTAACCATGTTCAGTTACCGCACCCTGCTGGCTTCGGGATCGGAATCAGAGACCTTCGTGAGCAAAATGCTTTGCTAATCGGAGCTAGCTTGGAAAACGGGAGGCTCTGTCCGTGCCCAGGGCCGCGCCACTCCGTCCACGTCGAAAACTTGCACCCATTATCTTCAGTCGAGTGGATTTTGTTATCTTTCCTCAAGCAGATAGCCGCAAGGCAGCTTAGCGTAGTCCACTCCTCACACAGCGGACGCGTAGGGAAAAGTGCAAACTGGGGAACGATGCCCGGAGCCGTCGAATGGACAAACCCTTAATTGGTCAGCAAATCGGCCGTTACCAACTATTGGACATCATTGGCCAAGGCGGAATGGGTGTAGTTTATCGGGCGATCGACGCAAGCATCGGCCGAACGGTTGCCATCAAGATGCTGCATGGAACGTCTGCGGAAGATAAGGACCTCCTCGCGCGCTTTCATCGAGAAGTGCGCTTTACTGCGAATCTTCAGCACAAAAACATTGTCACAGTCTACGCGCTCGACGATTTCGAGGGGTTTCCATATATGGTCATGGAATACCTGGAAGGCGAGAGCATGGCAGATATCATTTCATCGCGCCGACCGCTCCACCTCGTCGAGAAAATTGGGCTTGTCTGTCAGATATGCGATGGCTTGCAGTATGCACACGAGCGCAATGTAATTCATCGCGATATCAAGCCGGCCAACGTCCTCGTTTTGAGGGATGGAGTTGCCAAGATCGTAGATTTTGGCATCGCTCGTGTCGAGAGGGGCGAAACCCTGACCAGGACTGGCCAAATAATTGGCAGCATGTACTACATGTCCCCGGAGCAGATCAGTGGAAGCACTGTTGACGCTCGAACAGATATCTATTCCGCAGGGGTGATGCTCTATCAGTTTCTGACCGGGGAACTGCCTTTTAAAGCGGCAGACGCCGATGCGAAGGCGACATTCTTTAAGATCTTGAACGACCCAGTGCCATCTCTTGGCAAATACTTGGCGGAATATCCGAGAGCACTTGACGAGATTCTCGGAAAGGCAATGGAAAAGGCTGCTGATGCGAGATATCAGACCGCCGAAGATTTTGGCTACGAACTTTCCCGCTTACAAGAAATCCTCAAACGCGGGATGACAGAGGAATTCTTATCGCAAGCCAAGGTGGCAATTGATCGGAAAGAATGGGAGTTAGCACGTCAGCAACTGCAAGAGGTTTTGAGAGTCGATAGGCGAAACAGCAAGGCCAATGAATGGTTTCAAATCGTTCGTCAGGAGATCCAACGGCAACAAAAGTCAGTTCAAATAGCGCACCTCCGATCCCAAGCGCAGATTGCTCTGGCAGGACTGCAATATGAGGAGGCCCTCGAGTGCGTACAGCAGGCCCGCCGCCTGGACCCAAATGATGATGAGCTTGTCGCACTTTCACGTTCGATCGAGGAACAGATTGAACGGGCGAAACAGCTTACTGAGGCATTGCGCCGTGGGCAGGCGGCGCTGTATGCAGGTGATCTAAACGAAGCCGAGCGTGCGGTGCAGCAGGCAATCGAGATCGAACATAATCACACGGAAGCACGAGCTCTCGAGAGTCTAATTAAGAAGGAATTGGAGGAACGGACACGAAGAGCGCAGTTTCAAGGCTTCGTAGAAGATGCGCGCCGAGAGATTTCGAATCGTAACTTCCTTTCGGCACTTCATTCTCTTCAAAGGGCTCAGGCAATTGATCCGGCAGATTCGAATATCAGGGAGCTTCTCAGTTGGGCTGCGAGAGGACATGAACAGGAGAAACTCAGAAACGAACTTCAAAACTGTAGCAACAAGATCGGACAGCTGCTTGGTGAGGATCGCTATGCGGAGGCACTCCAGGCCTCTCAGGAAGCGCTAGACAGATTCCCCGAAGAATCCTCACTACTAAAGTTGCATCAGCTCGCAAAGCGTCAATGCGAGCTGATTGCACGCCGTCGGGCCGTAGATGAAGCGAGCGTCGGAGCGCGTCGTCTTGTGGACGCGGATAGAAGTGATGAGGCGATAGCAATATTAGAGCAAGCCTTGAGATCGTTTCCGAATGATCCGAACCTGGAAACACTGTTAACGATCACTCGAGCAGAATCTGAACGTAACCGCCAGGAAAATGAAGAACGCGAACGGCAGCAAGAGGACTTTCTGGCAGAACAGCGTTTAGCAGGAGCTGCGATTCAAGCGCGGGAGGGCATTCTCGAGCTCCTGAACACCTTTCATGAAGGTTTGGCCCGAAAACTCCCAATATCTAAATTACGTGCATTAGCAGAGCCTTTAGCTGATGCGGTCAAGAACGAGCAACTAAACACACAAGAAGCTGCCCAATACTCTGCTTCGCTAGCCGAGTTCCGCTTGCGTTCGACAAAATGGGACCGCGATTGCAAGGAGCTTGAGGAACTTGGTAGAACGCTTCGGGATGCAAAGGGGAGCGCGGAGATCGGTTCTCTAGTCGACCGGGCGCGCTTTATCTCGGAGCAGCACGAAAAAGATGAAGAGGTCCGAGGTCGGTACCAAGAGATTCGCAAGTTTGCTGAGGAACTCAAGCTCAAGCGTGAAGCTGTCAGTGCGAAAGTGTCAGATCTTCTCCGCTCGATGCAAGCAAGTCAGGATTTGGCAGTTCTCTCGAAGATGGAAAAGCAGGTACAGGAACTCTGCGCATTCTGGCTTGAGGATGCCTTCATCCGAAGCCTCGTTAATCAGGTAGCAACACACATTGAGGAGGTTCGACAAAACAAGGAACACCTATTGCAGGAACTGACCCATCTCAACGAATCGCTCTCAACCGCGCGTAGCGCCGGGCAGATCAAGCTGATCGAAGAGCAGGCCAAGATGCTCTCAGCCGATTGCAGCGATGCAGATGTAGCGAAGGCGATCGGTAATCTCCAAGGTATCGCCCGAAATAGGCTCGAACGGCTTGACCGCACCATTTCGCAGCTGAAGGACTTAGCGGCCAAGGTCGCTGCCGCTCAATCGATGACTGAGGTAGAGAATTGCGCTGCCGCCACCCAGGAGCTTGCTTCCGGCGATTCCGACTCCGAGGAAGCTAGTGATCTGATAAGGAGAATTCACCATAGCGTTGACGAGAAAAAGAAGGAGTACCGGCGCATCTGGGCCAGTCTAGAGCAACTGCTCGAGAGTACCGCTAAAGCAACCGGCCACGCGGAATTGGATCTGATTCAGGCACGCCGTCGAGACTTGCTGAAGAAATATCCAGAAGATTCCTATTTTAGGGAATTGGAAACGCGTCTGGAAGTCTCCGTGAGTGAGCGTCGCTCCTACCTACTAGAGACAGCTCCTTCTGAAGATGAAGAATCAACTGACTTTGATGAAAGCACCGAGTTGAATGCAATCAATGTCAGCGTTGGTGGACATGGTCCTCAAATCACAGTTCCGGCCGAGGAACTCGCCGGTACTTCGGGTCAAGTTCGACCGAAACCCCGCAATCGACTTCTGAGATTTGCTATTCCGGCCGGGGGCTTTGCAGTCATCGCCGGAGTAGCGGCAATTCTCGCCGCACCCAAGATCGTGACCGTTCAAACAATTCCTGGGGGGGCCGACATTGCAGTTGATGGGCAACCGTGCGGAAATCCCTGCACGCTGAAGCTTAGGCCTGGACAGCATGTGCTGCTGGCGAAACAGTCAGGTTTCGAAAATCTTCATCAGACGATAACAGTTCCATGGTTTGGCGATGGTTTGCCTGCCTTTGCCATGTCGAAACTGCCGAAGCAGCCGCCCACCCCTACGCCTCCGACAGAGTCAAAAGCCATTGTCACCGACGATGCACGAATCTCGGTGCGTACTTCAGTTCCGGATGCTTTGGTTTTCGTCGATGACTCGCAAGCCCCCATCGGAAAGACCGGCAAGAATGGAAAATTCCAGTTTCCGACTACGGCTGGCTCACATCGGGTCCGTGTTGAAAAGTCAGGGTTTGAAAGCAGTCCGGTTCAAACGATAACGGTCGGGAAGAATGGACAGGCCGTCGCATCTTTCGATGTTAAACGGCCTTCGGGCCTGCAGTTCCCCAATCAGGAAGTTGCCGCTAAACCTCCAAATCAGGAAGTTAGCGTCAAGCCAGTTGGAATAGTAGCCAAATCGGATACCTCACCCGCCTCGACTGCCGCGCCCGCCCCAGCTATCGACACGTTTATAGTTGTGCAGGCTCCAGTAGGTTCGGAGATACATGTGGATCAACAGCCTGTCGGCCATTCGACCGGCGGACCCCTCAAGAGCAAAGTCCAACCCGGACAGAGAACAGTCGAAGTTTTTCTCTCGGGATTTCAGCCGTATAGCCGGACCGTATCGGTGGCTCCTGGGGCACAGGAGAATGTGATTGCAGATCTGAAACCTGTTCCAGCACCCAGCATGCCACCCAATCCGTCCCTATCACGGACAACGTCGGCCGTCACCGATGACGATCGCAGGGAGATCCAGCAACTCCTGGATCGGTATGCAGATGGGTATAACCAAAGGAACGTTAAATCGATTCAAGCAATTTGGCCTTCAATACACCCTGACCAAGTAAAAGTCATTAAGGAGTTCTTCAATGATTCAAAGTCGGTCAGCATGAAACTTCGCCTCACGGATGCAAGTCCTGCAGGGAAAAGAGTTACCGTTGAGTGCATCCAAACACTTCTTTATTCTCAGGGCGGAAAAGAAAAGAGCCAGACCGCTGCGATAACGCTCTACGTAGTGAGGCACGAGAACGGTTGGGTAATCGATTTCATACCCAATTCTTAGCTTCTTAGCCGAAAATCCTTGATCGGAAAATCCTAGTATTGGGTCTGCTGCCTCCCAGCTAGTGGCTGTGATCATATGATCACAGGATGTCTGTAGGACCTAAAAGGTATAAGAGGCTCCTACCAAGGGAACAGGATCATTTCGAAGTCCATTGTGGCTAAGCGAAAACAGCACATTTCCACTGATTAGCAGCTGCTTGACGGGCTTGATTTTGAACCCGATGGAAGTTTGCAAGGTTGGAAACGAACCCCGTGAGATGCCGACAGTGGTTACTTGAACCGGAACCGGTACAGAGGTTGTTGGCTGCGGAGTAAAATTCACAAACTGAAGGCGTAGAGCCTGATGGACATACTCACCAAAGATATCTCCGGCGACCGTAATTTTCTTGGTCGCCGCAACATCTGCTCCTATGTCATAGAAAATGTTGCTAGGGAGATTCGCTTTCTCACCAGGGACAGCACCGCCAATGATTGAAGTGCCATTCCACTGGTAAGCACCGTTGAGATGTGGAGCAATGCGCCCCGAACGGGATAGTGCGACAAAAGGTCTTACTCCGTATGCTCCCGTTCCAAGGAAGTTCAGCGCGTCTCCGGAGGGTAGCCGGACATCGACACCTGCAGCCAATCTGATTCGTTCCCCTCGGAATATCTGCCCTTTAGCCCGCAGGACGAGATCGCCGATCCCGCTTGCTGTCCCGCGTACAGAAGTTGGCGTGAAGGTGATTTGTTCTTGGTTTGAGAAAATAGGAGTCTGACAATATGGCTCGGTGCAACTCGTTGCGGCGACTCCTAGCCTGGTATTGTTGATGGGGATCGCTAGTGAGACATCAATCCGGCTAGTAATCCCATAAGTTCCGAAGAACGCATACTGATTAATCTTAGGATCAATTCGATTCGTAGTCTGAATCGGCGCGCATTGTCCGTTGCTCGGATCGCAAACGTTAAAGAGAATCGGAATCTTATTTAGATTCACACTGTCTATGCTCGAAAAGGAAAAATGTTGATAAGTGAATGCCACAAACAGCTTGCGTGCTCCAAGAGTTTCTCCGCGCTCAACGAGAACGGGACCGAAGGTTTCAGTTCCCGTCGCGACTGGAATTTTCAAGCTCGGATCTAGTGTGTAGACGATGCCGGAAGCAGGCGATGCAAGTGGAACCAATCCTAATTGACTGCCTAAAGTTGAAAGCACCGCGGTGAACGGATCCGGATTCGGATTCGCGTAGAGGTTGGGAGTTAAGCAGTACAATGTTCCGGGGTGACCTGAGCAGAAGCTCACGCTCGACTGCGTTCGCGCTTGAAGACAGAACCCAATCATGAGCGCTATAGCAAATACCGATCTTCTTGACATGAATAACCCTCGCCAAATGAAATCGGACAACAGGACCGGCAATACGCAGCGACTACGGTCTTAATTCACATCCAGCTGTAGCGTGGTCACAGTAAACGGGGAAGCTTGTCCGGTGGGTACTTGTGGTGTCCCAATGACGTCAATGGTGTAATTGCCCGCCGGCGTCGCAAGAGGACTCGGCAGTTGATTCGCCCCAAAGCTCCCGCCTGTGCCGCAGGCAATCAGCCCGGAAGCCATCAAAATTGATAAGATAAGTAGGGAAGAGTATCGGAGCAACTTCTTCCTGAACTCCCCGCCCCTCAGCCCGAACAAGAAAAGACCAATGAACGGTATGAGGGCTGCCAGCATCGGAGTTGTCTGTGGTCGCACAGAGGAAGTTGTAGGTGCGGTCGTGGTTACTTTCACAGTAAAGCTCGTGCCACCAGCTGGTAGGATACTAGGGCTAAACTGGCAACTTGCGCCGTTGGGAAGGTTTGAACAGCTGACTGCCGTTGAATTTAGTGGATCACCGGTTCCAGGGCTGAGCGTCACTGTATATTGCGCCGCCTGTCCAGGTGCCACCGAGGAGGATGCAGGTGCGGGGGCTACCGCAGGCAAGAATATGACCGCCTTGGCTGTTGCAGTTTTCGTCTGATCTGCGAGCGCGGTCGCTGTGATCGTGTCTGTCTGCGAGGAAGCTAGGGTTGCCGGTGCCGTGTAAGTTCCAAATGTGCTTATCGTTCCGCATGGACCTCCATCACACCCAGTCCCGCTTACCGACCATAGGACTCCATTATTTGACGATCCGGTAACGGTTGCAATGAACGGTATGCTATTAGCCACCTGAACCGCAAACGTACCTGATGGATTAATAGAAATGACTACTGGATTATTGATTGTCACTTGCGCCGATGCAGCTTTAGTGGTGTCCGCCTGCGACGTAGCGGTCACTGTATCTGTTTGGGATGGATTGGCTATTGCAGCACTGGGTGGGATGTACAGCCCGGCGGCGCTCAATGAACCACAAGGCGAATTGCTGCACCCATTCCCAGAGAGGCTCCAAACCACATTCGTGTTAGACGGACCCGTCACCGTTGCAGTGAACTGAATTGGTCGAGACTGTGTGGCGACCACGGTCGCCGATGTCGGGTTGATCGATATGCTGATCGGCAGGGGATTAACGGTAATTTGCGAATGACCACTTTGTGTCGGCACTGCCACAGATGTTGCGGTCAAGGTATCAGTAATCGATGCTGAGGATGGCAGTTTCGCTGGTGGCGTGTATACAGTGAAGGTGCTGGGACCGGCCGTACTGATCGAGCCACATGCAGAGCCATTGCAGCCCGTTCCTGCCAGTTGCCACAGCACATTCTGGGTCGAAACGTAACCAGAGACCTGCGCCGTGAGTTTGAACGGTGCACTGCCGGCCTGCACGGACTGCGTGCCGGGCGTAATAGAGACGCTTGACGGGTTATATATGGTTACCTGAGCCGAGACAACTTTAGATGCGTCCGCCTGGGACGTCGCGGTGACTGTATCTATCTGTGGCGGATTTGCTATCACGACGCTGGGAGGCGTGTAAAGACCGGTGGCACTTAAGGAACCGCAGGGCGCATTGCTGCAGCCGTTCCCTGAAATGCTCCAAACCACATTTGTATTTGACGGGCCAGTCACTGTAGCGGTGAATTGAAGCGGCTTCGACTGCGCGGCAATGACGGCCGCCGATGTCGGGCTGATCGATATGTTAATCGGCAGGGGCGTGACCGTGATCGTTGAGGAAGCAACTTGTGTAGGCTGTGCCACCGTTGTTGCAGTCACTGTATCCTCGATTGGCGTTGAGGATGGAAGTTCTGCAGGTGGCGTGTAAACAACAGAAGCGCTAGGCCCTAGCGTGCTGAGTGAACCGCATGGGCCGCCATTGCAGCCCGTACCCGTAAGTTGCCAAGTGACTTTCTGGCTTGTCGCCCAGGGGGAAACCTGTGCAGTCACTGTAATAGCGTTTGCTGTGCCAGCCTGCACGGTGTTCGTATTCGGGCTTAAGGCCAATCCAAGACGGATCGGGGGATTCACGGTCAAAGGGAACCCAAGGGGTGTAGCCGTTGTGACATTCGAAGTCATCTTGTCAGCTAGGGCTGTCGCGATGACGTAGACTGTGACTGGCGCGGTAAGGCCCGATGGCGGAGTATAGACGCCGCAAGCGGTTTCCTCGCCAGGAGTGGCTGGTCCTATCGGCGAAGTGAAGTTAGGACAATCGGCGATTGTGCCTTCGCCGGCAGGGCTTACGGACCACGTCGCGCCGGTAAGCGTAGCATTCAGAACGGTTGCGGAGAGCTGAAGAGTGCCCGGCTCCTGAACGGTACTACCACTTGGTACAGTTACGGTCACGCCGATCGGCATAAACTGTGTGACGGGAAATGGCGTCGCATAAGTGGTATCCGTGCCCGCAGTGTTTGTCATACTCACGCTGGGCACTGCAGTCGTCCCCGCATATGTATGAGTAGCAGTTGTGTTCGTGTTTAGACCGTTGAGCGAAATTGCCGAATAGGCGGTCTTGTCGCCCCAATTAATATTTCCCTGGCCTCCAACGAAATCTTGTGTGCATGTTAGGCCTACAGTAGCCTGGAGGCCAACCTGATTTAGTGATTTGTTGCAAACAGGCACGACGATTGAGGGAACTTGAGCCACAAACGCGTTTTGAGTTCCCGTAAGCGCCGACGTGTCGCTCACAGGGAAATCAGATGAAGTTGTGTCTCCTGTCACGTACGCGCATGGCGATCCAAGAGGCGGGGTGAAGAAATTAGAAGGTTGTGAACAGTTCGCAGAACTGTCCAGTGCAATCGCATTACCTGCATCCACGCCGCTACCGCCGAGGTAGGTAAAATATAAAAACTGATTTCCCATCGAACTAATTTCTGTGACAAACGCATTGGCGCACGACGAGGTGTTTCCGCACTGAGGCTGGATAGAGTTATTTTGCAAATTCAGGAGATTGGGATCTATAGGAACTATCGTAGGCAAATTCGTTGGGCTCGTGGTGTCGCATCCTGATACGCACACCTCGGTTGTCGCTGAGCCGACCTGTCCAGTCACATATACGTCGTCATTTGCGTCGAGAGTAATTCCCCTGCCTGCATCAGGTCCTGCGCCACCCAAAAAGGTTGAGAAAAGGATCTTGGTGCCATTTGGCGCAATCTTGGTTATGAAGGCATCAACCGAACCACCAAGAGACAGTTGAAGTGCGTTCGCATTAGGAAAATTCGTACTCTGTGTAGATCCCGTTACAAAAGCTGTTCCGTCGCTGTCGACAGCTATTGCAAATCCTGCATCGTCGCCCGAACCGCCAAGATAAGTTGAGTAGACAAGTTTATTCCCCGCATTATTGATTTCTGCAACGAACGCATCCTCATTTCCGCCGCCGAATGAAGATTGCAAGGGATTCGCCAGTGGAAAAGCACCGGCCGTTGATCCGATAACGTAAACATTCCCCAAGTGATCAAGGGCGATACCAAATCCTTCGTCCACCCCGCTTCCTCCAAGGTACGTCCACCAAGTGATATTCCCTGATGTATCGATCTTGGTGACGAACGCGTCACTCAGTCCGCCTCCGTACGCCGGCTGGATACTGCTAGCGAGTGGCGACCCGCTTTCGCTTGTTCCAGTAACATATGCGTTTCCAGAAGGATCAAGCGCTAGAGCCCGCCCCATCAGTCCGACTATGAACTGGCTGTATACTAACGACGCGCCATCGGCTGACAACTCCGTAATAAATGCGTCTGAACAGTTTGTTGGGGTGATCGGAGTGCCGCAACCAGTGCTCGCCGGCTTTGTCGGGAAGCTTGTGGAATTGGGTGGGATGCTACCGTGAGCGCTTGTAAATCCCGTAACGAATGCGTTCCCAGAACTATTCACGGCTATTGCATTTCCGAAGGTGGTCGGATTGCCACCCTGTGAATCAGTCGAACCACCCAAATATGTGCTGTAGATGAGGGTGCCGCTGGAATTGTATTTAGAAACGAAAGCAGATTCACCCATGGTGCCGTTAACGTTGTTGGGATCTGTTGGCTGCAAGGTACCTTTCGTGGTCGGGAAATCCGTCGAACTTGTTTCTCCGGTTACGTAGATCGAACCCTTTGAATCCACTGCGATTCCGTTGCCAACGTCGATCCCTGAACCGCCGAGGTAAGTCGCGAATGGGAAAGATGAAAGGCCGAAATTCAGTGTAGGGTCGATCACCAATTCTCTGCTGTGATCGTAGTCAGGTATCTCAAAGCCTAACTTGTCACCATCCCTCATATACCAATATCCACCCACATGAATCCGCGAGCCCGTAGCTGAGAGTTGGTAAATTGCTGGCTTTTCGAGGGTGATCTGTCGCATTCCGCAACGAAATTTTAATTGTCCGCCGGTCCCGAGGTGAACATCTGTTGAACCTTTGAGGATGGCCACGATCTGCTCCACAGAAGCGCCGGGCGCTATCCTCAAGTCGTACTCTATATTGCGGCCATTTCCGTGGTAAAGAAGATCAACGCCTGGATAAAGATTCGAGTACCGAACTTCAGAGTAGTTCGGAATGTGGGTCTGCCATTGCTTGGAGTCGCTGCCAATTAAGTAATTGCTTTGTCCCTTGAGTAAGTGTGCCCCGGCGATGTGAGGTGTTTTGTTGGCTCCCAGGAAGCTCATGCTGAAAGAGGAGTCTTCCGCATGTGGGATACGATGTGACCCGATAGCTGCTGCTGATCTATCGTGAAATGCGAACACGGCACCAAGTTCTGTTAAGAAGAGTTCATAGCCGTGGCCACGCGCGAGAAACTTTGCCCGCTTATCGGTCTGTCCGTTGTTCACCTCGAAACTGAGGGGAGTCGCAAAGTATCTAGGAGAGGGGGCTATTTCAGCCTTCGCGTCATGTAGGCGTTTAGACGCGTTCATTTCGTCCGGCATGCTCGCTCGAGTATGACCGGGGACCTGTGCGGTGATTGTGCCGACGAAATAGCCGTTTAGAAGCAGGGAGGCCAAGAACAACTTCTTCATAAGATATCCCCCGGGCGATATACGCAATTTCAAATGAAATGGGGCGATCTACGATTGCAGAGCAAGATCCTCGATAGTAGCTGCTCTGAGCTAATGGGTCAGCCGGAAGAACCAAGTACGTCGGTTTAAATCTCTTTAATAAGTGGGGGATGCTTTATGTAGTGACAGCCTCGACAGTTGGAGGACGATAGCACCTCCCAAGAAATTGTGTCAACGGTAATATTAGATGAGGAGTCACAAGGCGAATCGGGAGGCGAATCGCGCAAGTCACGAGGAGTACGAAGATCGAGGCGTGGTTCTCAAATATAAGAATGTGAATAGCTTAGGGTTGTTTTGCCGGGTCGAGTGGTCGAGTCGTGAGAGCGTCTCGTAGGACAGTTTTAGCGCAAAGGTCAGCCGGCGCGATGGCCGAAGGCGTAGGGACCAAGATATCCTGTTATCGTGGTAAGCAAGTCCCCATTAAATCATTGCAGATTCGTGGCGCGAAGGATGTGGTGTCCGGCATCCGATCGCGCGGATGGAGATCTTGGGTGCACCGGGCGATCAATCGATTTGCTGATCTAGACTTTTGGCTTTTTCCGCATAGTACCGGGCAGACGATGAATTGCCCTTTCTCTGATAGAAGCGGCTTGCCCATCTTGCGCCCGCCGCGGCTTCACGGAAAGCCAGAATATATGTGTTGCGATCATCGTCCTTCAGCGGTTTTCCATCGGCAAATCGACTGGCAATATATCCGCCGTCCGTCTCAATCACTCCAATTTCCAAAACACCATGTCTTACGCGCCCATAGTACAGTTCGTTGAGTCTGCCTTTGCGAAAACCTCTCAGGACCCCTGAGCCATCCGCCACACCGTCAACACAGTTGCCAGTCCATTGGGCTGAATAGTCTTGCCACGTTTCCGGAACTTGGAATCGGCACCCCGTCACTTTATCAGTTTTCCAAGCATCCGCAGCGTAAGAGTGAGGAGCCGAGAGCAACGTGAAGAGGCAAATAAGAGTCCAATGCGGGAATTTCATGGTCTCTTTTACTTTACTTGTGATTTCCAATCGTTGATCAATTTACGAGATCCCTCAAAGTGCATCGCATCTTCGGTGGGAAAGCCGGCCCCCCAGTACCAGCCATGCTGGTTGAAGATTGGCGCGATAAGTGTTAGACCGTATTGCACCATACCGTCGCCCCGCTTATCCAGGGCACCGTCAATCGTAAGATCTATTGCTGTTCCCCACGAGTGGTTTGATATGGACGTAGTTGAGCCTCTCACGTAACGGCAGCACAACATACCTACTGTGCCCAACAGAGAGTAGACATCTGGCTGCTTTGATGCGATATCGGAGAATACGTCCTGGAGGCTACTTATCGCCGGGACCAAGCCGGTCACCCGAAATGAGCCGACTCGATCGGTAGTCATATTACGTTTAAGTCGCGGTTCCGTAACGGGTTGGCAATCGTGGCTGAAAGTCTCGCGCGGCTTGCCAAGGGCTTCTTTCATGAAGGCGGTCGTTGCCGCGTGTAATCCCACGTTGATTGTCACCCTTGCGGGGCGTGGGACCATGCGTGTGAACGGGGAGCCGTGATGAATTACTGTGCTGGGGGTAGCTCGCATCAGGTGGTGCCACGTTGTACCGCCGGGGTCCACACGTCCATCGGGAACACGAAGGAATCCCCGTTGAAACGAAATCAACGCTTGGATCGTCCTGTGTCCGCAGGTCCCGTCCGCTTGTCCAATACGAAAGCCGTGTGCCGACAAGAGTTGTTGAACGACTGTGACATCCTTAGAGTCGTTCCTCCCGCCGAGGCCGACGGAACCGCTGAGTGTCATCTGCACTGGCTTCCTCGCAGCATTAGACATCCTTACAGGAATCAAACCACCAGCCCATATGTCGCCCGCTACCTAAGCCAAATGACAACAAAAGGCAACCCCGTGCAATAGGATCGTGTTGACTTCGCCCGGAATAGTGACCGGCAAACGGCGCAAAATATTATAGGTGATTTCTGTGATGGGCGAAGAAATGGTCTTGAGACGAGGCCGGTGATTAATATAGCGGACATTGAAGCGGATTGGAGCAATCCCAGCAAGTCAAGGTGTAACCATCCGGGACAAAGGCCGGAGACAACACCGGTTCGTGGAGTACGTTCTCAATGCAGCGGAGACGAAGCAAAGCGGCCGTTCAGGCCCATTTCGTAAACTTAACGCCGAAGGGAACCCGTTCTAACTCGGTGGCCGGCAGCAATACATTTTTTGCCAATTCCCACTGTTCAACGGCAAGCCCAGGTGGGAATTTCGCCAGGGTTCCATCTCTTAGCACGTATTGCGGGCGCCGAAGATCACTTCGCCGGATGACGATCCCATCGAAGTTCTCACCCCCAGGTGTCTGTGT
This sequence comes from uncultured Acidobacteriaceae bacterium, assembly GCA_963781245.1. Taxonomy (GTDB): domain Bacteria; phylum Acidobacteriota; class Terriglobia; order Terriglobales; family Acidobacteriaceae; genus Silvibacterium. The sequence goes on along the minus strand of CAWAFB010000015.1, from coordinate 116,916 downwards.
GTAGCCTCGGAGTTCGAATTCATCGGGCTTTGGAAGGTCATTTAGTTTCCAGACCGAGACCCCTGAGCTAAATGTGCCCTTCTGAAAGCCGAGGATATCTTCCATTTCTGTCGGCGTCCTAAGACGAATGTTCTTTAAGCAGGTGAAGTATCCTCCGACGGCACCTAATTTTCGGCCAAGCCTTTGCTCCAATTCCAGCGTTCAGGAGATAGACAGGACCTTCACCGGCCAGAACGTTGGAGCTGATTTCCATTGTTCGATCACGATCAATTTCAATTTCGGGACGTTGAGTCCGGTCGTATCCATGGCGGGAGGTCTAGCAGTGGGGGCGATGACTCACAATCAAAACGTTCAGGGGTGACGAACTGCTCTGCCACCTGACGCGCTCAGACATGAGGAGAGTCGGCAACGCTGACACGACGGCTAACCGGTTTGCAAGCCCATAGCGACAGGAAGGCCTCTGCAGTATAAAGGCGGATTCGCGGGAATGCCGGGGGCCCGCTTGTAGCCAGGAAGGTATGAGGACGCAATCGGGATGGCCGGAGATCGGACCTTGGGTGGTCTTGGGACAGCCCGCCTATTAGGCCCTTTTTCCACAGTCTAAAAAAGCTCAATTCGGTGATTTACTTCAGAATTCCTATACTAGGTCGGGACAATTGTGGATTTGGGGTGCGGAAGGTGTACGCTAACCCCCAGTCAAAGGTTGGGAAATGCCGTTTCCCTACGTTTCCATGTGAAATTCCTAGCCAGAACTTTCCCTGGTGCCCGGAACGATTTCCACAGAGTAAAACGGGGCGATTTTCGATCGGAAATGAGGGGTGGGAGTGGGCTCTCCCCAGGAGAGTCTGAACTCAGGCCGGCGGTCTGATCGCCGGCGGGCCCAAAACACATCCTTGATCTCGACCGGCTGGAGAGGATTGGGCAGCCAAGGGGCAATAGGGTGGAATCTCAGACCGAGACTGGCACCGTCCGACGATGAAGAAAGCGGGACTGAAGAGGATGCTGACAGCGATCAGGCCAGCCATGATCAAGACTGCACCTGCAAGCAGGATCAGGGCGTTGCCGATCATCCTCGGCATGGGCGCATGATAGTAAGCCGAAGCCAGATTCCACTAGGGAACCTCTGAACAACCACTGCTCTTAAGCCGGGGAATGATTCCAGGAGAAGATAGAGATCGGTTCTTTCATTCCGGCGGGCTATGCTGGGCCTCCCCGACTCACCGGTTCGGGTAGTCGGCGTTCTGGGAAGACACTATGCCGCTGAGTACAGCAGCTTCTTGCGAACCATGAACAAGTTGACCAGGGCGCAGGTGGCAAATAATCGGTTGGCATTCTTCGCCAGTCCGCGGTAGCGCACCTTTACGAACCCGAACTGCAGCTTCAGCACTGCGAACACGTGCTCCACCTTGGATCGTACCGTCGACTTGGTTCGGTTCTTCGCCCGCTCGACTTGGTCGAGGTAGTCTCTATACCGATAGCGGCGATGGGTGCAGTCCTGCGCTTGCGGCGCACATTGGTGGATGACATCCGCCTGCCCGCGATACGCCTGATCGCCCCACACCCGCGTCTCCTCCCCGTGCAGCAGGTCGGGCAGTACGGTCGCATCCGCCACGTTGGCCGGCGTCACCAGCGCGGTGTGAATCAGCTTGGTCTTGCTGTCCACCCCCACGTGCGCCTTCATGCCGAAGTACCACTGGTTGCCCTTCTTGGTCTGGTGCATCTCGGGGTCGCGCTTCTGCTCGCGGTTCTTGGTCGAAGTGGGTGCGTGAATGATGGTCGCGTCCACGATGGTCCCGGTCGTGATCCGCACTCCCCGGCTCTGCAAGTGCAGGTTGACCGCTTCCAGCATCTGCCCGCCTAACCGGTGTTCTTCCAGAAGGTGGCGGAACTTGCACACCGTGGTCTCGTCCGGCACCGGCTCGTTGCCCAAATCGATGCCCACAAAGCAGCGCATCACCGCCGAGTCGTACAACGCTTCTTCCACCGCCGGATCCGATAGATTGAACCACTGCTGCAGGAAGTAAATGCGCAGCATCCGCTCCACCCCTACTGGAGGTCGTCCGTTGCCCGACTTCGGATAGTAGGGCTCGATCAGGCAACACAGCTTGCCCCAGGGAACCACCTGCTCCATCTCTTCCAAAAATAACGCCCGTCGCGTCTTCTTGCCATAACGCTCAAAGCCACTCATCATCGCCAGTGTCCTCTGCTTCATCTGCCGACACTGTAGCTGCATTCGCCGTAGAAAAGCAGAGCTTAATCAGAGTCTCCCTAGCTCCTGACTCTGATTCCTATATATAGGTCGGGGCGATCTTCGCAGGGCTCCGTGGAAGAGGCTGCGGAGGTACAGGGGGGCCGGAAGTTACACTCCAGATGCCATCGGATGGAGGGGTCCTCGCCCACGCGCGTGAGAGTTGTATGTGCGCAGCGGGGAGGGACCTGGTGGTGATGTTCGGTACCGACTCGCCCCCCTCAGTCTTGTTGTGGCCGTCGTGCAGGATCTGCAGTGCATCAGCTTCCGAAGGGATGTCGCCGCCAGTGCCCGCAGCCTGGTGATAGAGGTTCAGTCCTTCCTTGATGCGAGTGGATTCGTCGTTGGTGACACCGTGGACAAGGCCCTTGACCGGATCGACCTTGGTTCCGGTACCGAAGCCGACGGTCTCACGGACCTCAATGCCCAGCTTGCCGTCTCCCATTTCGAAGACGTTCTCGATGTAGTTCTTCTGGCCCCTGCGGTGATCGGGTTGCCGTTGTAGTAGCCGAGGATGGCCTTCTGATCTGACTTGAGATCGAGAGCTTCTTCGATCGGCTGGCCGATCATGCTCTCCCAGTCCTTGATGCGCAGCTCATGGACGTCGTAGCGAACCGTGCGCTCGACGTCATGCCGTCCAGGTTGTTGCGCGTCATGAAGCCGCCTTCACCGAGGTAGCCGGTCTTGCGCATGGCCTGAAGGTTTGCTGGGTCAGAATCAGCTCGTTGAATTCTTTCCTATATAAGATACGCTGATCTTCCTCCCCATCTCCTATATATATGAAGCGCGCCGCCCTCTACATGCGTGTCTCCACCCTCGATCAGCATCCCGAAACCCAGCTCTACGACCTTCGCCAGATGGCTCAACAGCGCGGCTACGAGATCGTCGAGGAATATACCGACAGGATCAGCGGTGCCAAGGCCAGGCGGCCGGGGCTCGATCAGATGATGCGCGATGCCCGCCGCGGCCGCTTCGACGTCGTCCTGGTCTGGGCATCGGAGCGGATCGCCCGGTCGGTGAAGCACTTCCTCGACGTGCTCGATGAGCTGAACCGGCTCAACATCGAGTTCATCAGCTTCCGCGAGCAGATCGATACCGGCGGTCCGTTCGGCGGCGCGGTCGTCGTCATCATCGGGGCAATTGCTGAACTCGAGCGCAACCTGATCATCGAGCGGGTGCGCGCCGGCATGCGCCGCGCCCGGCTAGAAGGCCGTCCATCGTTCGCGAGCCACTGGATCTCGATCGTAATGCCATCCTGCGGGATCGCCAGCGCGGACAGAGCCTGGCCAGTTCGCCAAAAGCTACCGGGTCTCCCGTGCCACCATCCACCGCGTGCTCCGCGAGCACGCCCCAACTACTCTGGAGAAATCTGCGTGACAGAAGCTACTGCTAACATCCTGCTGTGGATGCTGCTTGCGTTCGGTCTCGGCCTCGCGATCGGCTGGGTCTGCGGTCAACAACTCAGCCGCCGTCGTTGTGCTGAAGAGAAGGTCGAGGATCTGCGCGACCAGTTACGGCGCGCCGGAACTCCGGCTCGGACCGTCGGCTCAGACTGATGCACGGCACCCTGAACGATGCACAAAACTCATCCTGGCTGTTTCAAAAGGCCTCCAAAAACAGCCCCGCTAAACCCCACTAAATCGACAGCCGGAACTCCCCTTCCAGGCTGTCTCAAAAGGTGTGGGTTAAAACTACTTCACGATCAGCCACTTGGTCTTTACGTCGGCCAATTGAGATTCATGGACGGCGTTCCATGGAACAAAGCCGACTTGAACGAAGCCGCGGCGGAGGCGGTGGTAAAGCCTATTTCTGAACCGACCTTGATGGCTACGGACAGCTTTGGTCACGGGAACGAGGTCCTCTCTCTAACCCGTCTGGGTGACCTCATGATTGAGAAGTTGCCCCGCAACTTTCGCCGAGTCCACGATCCGTTTGTATGTCCACAGAGTCGAGCACTTCAGCCAGTACTTCCATGATCCGCGGGATCAGCTTGACCCCAAGATACCGCCAGTAGTCCGAACAAGGCCGCCCAACGCCCACGTGCCCTCCGCTTTTTCTCCATCCAAGTGCACAAGAAGAACTGGAGCATCGCCGATACACCTTCCTGACGAAGGTCGTCCGCGAGACGGAGATTCTCAGCCCGGAAGAGGCGCAACTGCTGATCGAGAAGGCGGGGCTTCGTTCTCTCGCATTCGTCTGGTAGCTTCTTACGCTGCCGGAGCACGCCGCGGAAGTGGCTTTTTTGAAGTTGTCGATATCGATATAGTCGCCGGATGGTAGTTCAGCCTGATTGCGGCAACGGGAACCGTGATCGCGACGTGATACTGAGCCAAAAGCTGCTCGAGGCGCTCAGCGCCTATTGGCGGATTACGCCAGCAACCCCCAGGTGGTTCTTATCCCGGCAACCGGTGGCATGCGGATACCGGCCGATCACGACCAAGGTTCTCTGGATTGCCTGGAATAGTCGTCAAGCGAGGTGGCAGAAACAGGCGGAAGCGATCAAGTGACGTAAGATTCTGCAGTGAAGCCGTGGAACGGGAGCTTATCCTGCGGAAACCCGCTTCAGTTCAGCGACGAATCAGGCCGATGACAATCGCTCGAGCCCAAGCGTGATCCCGTTCGCCGTAAGGGAGTTGGGGACAATTCGAGGATGGTTTCGGCGTGCGGCGCTTACGGCGGATTGAGGCTGCTTCTTCAGCATTGTCTCAATGCCATGTTCAAGAATCTATTTATACCCTCATCCCAGCGAAGTCGCTGTATAATCCGCGACTGACGTGAATCGACCTTAAGAAGTACCTCTAACGCACATGTTTCGTTAGACAATCTTCGCCACTCTCAATGTGAGGAGACCATGTCGCAACCGCGTTGGGTACCCGTTGCACCATTCCTCATGCTCCTCTGGCTGAGCGGAATCAACAGTCTGCCGCAATCCGATACCGTCTCTGTCCGGCTTCACGAAAAAATCAACAATAGCATTATCCGCTCAACGTATGAGTTGTTCGTTGTACCGGATCATGCCGAGCTAATTTAGACCGGGATATTCGCTTTGGACCAAAGCCCGAGCTCCGATTCTCCGTTTGGAAGGCGAAACAAAGACTTCAGCGAAGATCTCTCGATTCCAATAGATCAACGCCTGTCATACTTTCGTACTTTGATGAGGCACTTTTAGACGCTGAACCAGAATCTCCGTCCTACGGCCTATTATTCTACGGATACTCCGACCTCTATCAACGTTTGCCGGAGCTTGCAGCCCGGGACAGCGGATGGGATAGACGATCCGGTCGACCAAAATCAGGAGAAGACTCTTACACGTACCTGCAGAACTTGCTAAACAAATCAGATGCCTATCGCGAACTTGCCGCCGCGATAAACGAGATCCATTATCGTGTGCGAATCGAGGGCGGTATGGAGAATCTTCGCGTTTTGCCCGTATCCATGCTGTCCAAAGAGCAAAAAAACAAGCTCCCCGCCGGAGTGCGACAGTCAGATCTGTTGCCAGCGAGGGTATCTATCGACTTTCTTCTTACGCGGGAGTGACGAGGAGGGGAGATTTATGACGGCCAAAAAGAGCTTGCCGAGCTTTGCGATGCTACTTGACAACTATCCTCATGAAGGCGGTCCAGAGGTTCCGAAGGCGCTCATTGGCGGAGATGTGAACGCGGCGTGGATTCACGATACCTGTGCCATCGGAATGAGCAGGGCATTGAACTACTCCGGCTTCCCCCTTCCAGCAAGAGGGAAATCGAAAATGTGCGTACTCAAGGGAGGGGACGGTCTGTGGTATGCCATCAGGGTTGCGGAATTGAAGCATTGGCTGCAACCCAAGTTGGACCGCCTCATACTTCAACGCACAAAGGACCTCCTGTCGGCATGGACAAATACCTCGGGCGCAAGGGAATTCTGGCTCTGAAGATCCATTATCAGGCGCGACCTGGCGAAGCGACCGCCGCTGCCGGCCATATTGACCTTTGGAACGGGCTTGGCTTTACGGGCGAGTACAGTCAACAAGGAACCGAATCCGAGGATTTTGCCGCGGCTCAAGAGGCCGCATTCTGGTTAGCTCCAGATTAGGTCCCAACTCCGCAACTCTTCAAGCGAAAGCAACGCTGCATCACGAACCCCGTTTTTCTTCAATCGAAGTGCCGGTGACCTGAGCCTCCGTCCTTCTTCGAGGGGCGGTGCGCCACCCCTATACCGCAGGGAAATGCTAGGCGTCGTGCACCGGTTTTCGGGGACAGGCCCCCGGCGCTCAGCTGCTGTGCCTTGATCTGAATCGTATCGAAAACCTCGCCTCCGTGGCCCACGTGTTCTTTTGTGCCCCACGTTATGTACTCTGCCAATTCTGGAGGTAGCGGATCGAACTTTTCTCGACTGAGGTCGGGTCTGTCGGCGGTGTTGCTGAACCCACACTTTGTGGAACAAGGTGTGGCTTACGAAACTACTTCACAGCAAGTTCTTAAACCCGGTCCTCACACTCAGATCATTGAGCAGCAGAGGCGTTCGTCGTTATCCATCCGGCGTTTGGAGCGCGGCGAAAAGGCAATTGAAAAGGCGACATCTGTCAGAGGCAGTGAGCCAGCCAATTGCGCCGAGAAACAGTTTGGTCTAGGGAACGTAGCCAACCTTCAGAGGAGGCACCACCTTACTCGTCAGAGAAAAGAAGACGAAAAGGCATCAGGCTTTAATGGGACCTCTCCATCTGCCAGCCCAAAAATGTACTGATTTAATGCTATGAATTAATGCTAAGCTCACGGTCACGCAGGGTGCGAGCGGCGCCAGAATGCCTACAATTTGTTGTCAACCAAGCGAGACTGAATGATGGAGCGTGCTTGGCTGTGTGTCGAACGTAGCAATCCGCCGGATGGCTTACCTTGACCCCGGAAAGATGGAAGCAAATACAGGAGATCCTTGCGGAGGCGCTCGACATGCCTGACAAGGACCGGACAAGCTTCGTCCGCAATCGTTGTAACGGCGACCGAAGCCTGGAAATGGAAATAATTCAGCTTCTCGAAGCAAATCAAACCGCCGATAGCTTCCTCGATGTACCTGTCCTGAATCTGCGGGGCTACGCTGAAGCACCGGAGCCCCATTCTTTCGGCTTGGGAAGCCTGATTGCCAATCGGTTCGAGATTCTCCGGTTTGTGGGGCGCGGCGGAATGGGAGAAATCTACGAGGCATGGGATTCAGAGCTGAAAGAAAGAGTCGCCTTGAAGACGGTCCGGCCGGACATCGCTTTTGACGCCGTCGTGCTGGAGCGTTTCAAGCGTGAGGTAAAGCAGGCGCGGGGCGTCTCTCATCCGAACGTCTGCCGTGTCCACGAGCTCTTCTGCCACCAATCAAGTCCGGAGAATCGGATCTGGTTCCTCAGCATGGAATTTCTTGACGGCATGACCCTGGCCGATCATATCCGTCACCATGGGCCGATTGAGCCGTCGGCCGCTCTTGAACTCGTAGAACAGATGGTGCACGGCCTCATCGCTGCGCACGCTCTGGGCGTCATTCACAGAGATTTTAAGACCAGCAACGTGATGCTTGTGAGTGCTCAACCCGGCCAACTGAGAGCAGTAATTACTGACTTCGGCCTGGCGCTGAACGTCTTCGGCCCGCGTGAGGGGCTTCGGGAGCCGGGAGGACAGGGAACGCTGGCTTTCATGGCGCCGGAACAGCGAGAAACGGGCGAGGTGACATTCCTCGCAGACCAATACGCTCTCGGCGTCGTGATGTGCGAAATGTTGACCGGTTCCCATCCTGTTCCCGGGCAACCGTGTCATTCCAACGCTGCAACTTCGATAGAACTGCCTCCTGGGATTCTCAATCCTCGATGGAAACGTGTAGTTCTCCGCTGTTTGCAGAATCGGCCCGAGGACAGATTCCCGGATATGGAAGACGTTCTTACGACGTTAGTTCCGTCGAAGACATCTGCGCGGAACTGGACCTGGACCGTTGCAGTCGTATTCATATTGGCGGTAGTCATCGGCATCTGGTACGTCCACAGGCCAAGTACACAAGCCACATCTATCGCCGTTCTACCGCTGCAGAATCGAACTGGCGATGCAAAGCTTGACTACTTGGGTGCTGGCATCAGTGAGGCTCTTACAGACGACCTATCCCGAATGCCCGGCCTTCAGGTGACCGCGGAGAGTGTCGCAAAACGTTACGGCGGGGAAGGCGCGGACCTACGGGCAGCAGGCCAGACGCTGCAAGTCCAGTCATTCGTTGTGGGATCAGTTGCCATGCAGCGAAATCTACTGCGTATACCCATCGAATTGATCGATGCTAAGACAGGCAACCAGATTTGGGGGCAGACCTATGAAGGCTATCTCAGCAGGCTGACAGATCTGCAGCATGAGATATCCACAGATGTTGCTTACCGGCTCAAGATCAAGCTGGATAGAGACGCAAAGGCGCGGCTCAAACGGCAATATTCTACAAACCCTTCTGCGTATAACTTTTACCTGCAAGGACGTTTTCACCTTGCCCAGCGTTCCCCCGACGCATTGCAGGAGGCAATCGGCGACTTTCAGAGGGCTCTCGAGCGCGACCCGCAATACGCCCCGGCCTATGCCGGCGCCGCGGACTGCTATACGCTCCTTGCCTACTATGGGTTGCAGGAGCCAATTCCATTGCTCACCAAGGCCATGGCTGCTTCCCAGAGGGCCTTGGAAATAGACAGCACCTTAGGCGAGGCTTATACATCTCGGGCGCTCGCCCGCACCTTTCTGAACTTTGACTGGCCAGGGGCCGAAGCAGACTACAAACGGGCCATTGAACTCAACCCGAACTATCTAACGGCCCACACCTGGTATGGATTGGCGCTGTTGCTGCCCCTGGGTCGCCGGGCCGAAGCGTCAGCTCAGCTGGCATATACTCAGGCTGCCGACCCGGATTCACTTGTCACGACGATCAGCCTTGCTACGTTAAATTATCTTTCAGGCAATGTGAATAGGTCGATTACATTGATTGAGCCCCTCGTTCACACGACGCCTCCATTTGAGCCGGCGCTTCAGCTCCTGGCATTCGACTATCTCGGAAAGAATATGAACGATAAAGTGATTACCATGCTTGAGCGCGGTCCCATATCTAAGGAGATTGCGCAGCAGCGAGCGGTGCCACTTGGGATTGCATACGCGAGAATCGGCCGAAAGGCCAAGGCGGCCGCGGAACTAAAGATAGCTGCAGATAGCGTTCAGGATGGCGTTTTCCTCTCATATGAAAAGGCGGCGTTGTACATCGAGTTGAATGATCGCCGGCGAGCCCTGGATATGCTGGAGCTGGCGTATGAAAGGAGGGAATCAAGCATAGTATTTCTTGATGTCGATCCTCTACTCGCTCCCCTGCACTCTGAACCACGGTTTAGTCAACTACTGGATCGAATGAATATCCGGCAGCTTAACGAAGAAAGGAACTAACTAAATGTCTCGAGACGAGCTTTTAAAGGCGCTAGGCCTGTCTAGTGATGAACTAAACGATCTCCTAAAGAAACTTCGCGACTTCTTAGACTCGCTGAATGCGGCTCAGAGGACCGTGATAGAACGGTCGCTTCCAGTAATAAAGGAAGCACTAACGGCATTTGGTCCGAATGTAACTGAAGCGGAGCTGTTGGCTCTGTTTAAGGGTGATATCCATCATCCCCCGGTCATCTGCATTTTCCCCCTCCATCATCGCAAGTATGAAAAGTAAGAACGCTATGGCCGGGACCAACAAGTTGATCAAGGTGGATGGCATAGAACGAGTGATGTCAGCAGCAGATACAATTGAGAGGGTAACCCACACCGCAAAGGCGTTGGGGGTTACCCGACTTGCAGATATCACGGGCCTCGATCGAGTCGGCATTCCCGTTTACTCATCCGTGGTCCCGAGATCCAACGACACGCTCTCCGTGTATAACGGGAAGGGAGTTCGACTGGTTGACGCTCAGGTCGGCGCCCTCATGGAGGCGATCGAGAGACAAACAGCATTGAACACCAGACTCACGTACACCGAAGGAAGTTTCGCCGAGCTAAGCAGGACATGCAGGGTTCTGAATCCCCGAACAATCAACCAGAAACTTGCTGATGATTACTCTGAGCTTGCCATTTATACATGGATTAAAGGGACGGACCTCGTCACAGGCGAGACCTGGTGGGTTCCAGCGAAACTAGCCGGCTATCTTTGGGACGATGTCCCGCATCCATCCTGCTTCGAAATAAACGATACGACTGGTCTCGCGTCAGGGAACTGCCGCGAAGAGGCTATATGTCATGCACTCTGCGAGCTGGCAGAGCGGGACGCGTGGACAATGGCAGAACTGGGCTCGCACAACTTGCCCCGTCAGAGGAGGTCCTTTGCGTATGGTCCGGAGGCCAAAGATGGTCCTGACGATTTGGAATTGTTTCCTTGCCTGGATATGGACACCAACGAGTTACTCGAGAAATTTCATCAAGCCGGCTTGTTTCCAGTTATGCGCGACATCACGTCGAGCCTGGGAATTCCAACTGTCTTTGCCTCCGTCGCTGATGACCATATTAGCGGATTCCCGATGGCCCATAGTGGTTTAGGAGCGCACCCGGACATTAATGTCGCCGTCACGCGGTCGCTGACCGAGCTTGCGCAATCCAGGTGCGTGGACATTCAGGCCGTCAGGGAAGATCTGCAGCCGCCGGGTGCTGGTCCGGACACCTTCGCCTTGCATACTCGTCGTGTCAGCGCTATCAATCGGGGTAGCTGGTATCTCGGCCAGTCAAAAGGCAGGCGCAAACTTGCCGAGATTTCTTCAAAGACATCTCGCACCATTGAAGAGGATCTGGAGTTTCTGCTGGAGCGTTTTGCTGCCTCAGGATTGAATCGAATCATCATAATCGACTTTACCCCGCAGTTGACAGCCTATTCCGTAGTCAGGGTTATCGTGCCTGGAATTGAGCTGTGGGCTACAGATCATGGTTCTTTAGGGCCGCGCGCGGTCGCCTTCTGGAAAAAGCATGCATGATACCGTCGTCTATCTGGGTCCCAGCCTGAGTCGATCAGAGGCACTATCTATTCTGGAGGCGGACTATCGTCCTCCCATATGCAGAGGAGATCTGGCCAGACTTCCTGACGAAACGAGAGTGGTTGGGATCATTGACGGAGAGTTCTTCCAAAACTTGGCTGTTTCTTCGAAGGAGATTGTGGCGGCACTAGATCGTGGATTACAGGTGTTCGGAGCAGCAAGCATGGGAGCACTACGCGCTGCTGAAACATATATGTATGGAACCATCGGCGTCGGGGAGATCTTTCGTATGTTCAGAGACGGAGTTCTTGAGGGTGACGACGAGGTCGCAGTTGTATACGATCCGTGCTCCTATAGACAACTTTCTGAACCACTCGTAAACATCCGTCATGCCTTACAGATAGCTCTGGCGGAGAGAGCGATCGACGAAGGTGAAAAGAATCACCTTTTGCAGCAGATGAAGTCCTCGTACTTTCCCGACAGGTCATACAAGGCTCTGCACAGCTTGAGCCCCTCTTTTGCAGAGTTCTTTCGTGGCTCTGTGATGCCAGACGTTAAACGCGCGGATGCCCGTCAACTGTTGTTTGCGATCAGAAACGTGCAGCCTACGAAATTGATCAATGATCGATTGATCAATGATCGTGAAGTAGTTTCTTAACCCACACCTTTTGAGACAGCCTGGAAGGGGAGTTCCGGCTGTTGATTTAGTGGGGTTTAGCGGGGCTGTTTTTGGAGGCCTTTTGAAACAGCCAGGATGAGCTTGTGTGCATCGTTCAGGGTGCCGTGCATCAGTCTGAGCCGACGGTCCAGAGCCGGAGTTCCGGCGTGCTGTAACTGGTCGCGCAGATCCTCGACCTTCTCTTCAGCACAACGACGGCGGCTGAGTTGTTCACCGCAGACCCAGCCGATCGCGAGGCCGAGACCGAACGCAAGCAGCATCCACAGCAGGATGTTAGCAGTAGCTTCTGTCACGCAGATTTCTCCAGAGTAGTTGGGGCGTGCTCGCGGAGCACGCGGTGGATGGTGGCACGGGAGACCCGGTAGCTTTTGGCCAACTGGCCCAGGCTCTGTCCGCGCTGGCGATCCCGCAGGATGGCATTACGATCGAGATCCAGTGGCTTGCGACCGATGTGACGGCCTTCTAGCCGGGCGCGGCGCATGCCGGCGCGCACCCGCTCGATGATCAGGTTGCGCTCGAGTTCAGCAATTGCCCCGATGATGACGACGACCGCGCGGCCTAACGGACCGCCGGTATCGATCTGCTCGCGGAAGCTGATGAACTCGATGTTGAGCCGGTTCAGCTCATCGAGCACGTCGAGGAAGTGCTTCACCGACCGGGCGATCCGGTCCGATGCCCAGACCAGGACGACGTCGAAGCGGCCGCGGCGGGCATCGCGCATCATCTGATCGAGCCCCGGCCGCCTGGCCTTGGCACCGCTGATCCTGTCGGTATATTCCTCGACGATCTCGTAGCCGCGCTGTTGAGCCATCTGGCGAAGGTCGTAGAGCTGGGTTTCGGGATGCTGATCGAGGGTGGAGACACGCATGTAGAGGGCGGCGCGCTTCATATATATAGGAGATGGGGAGGAAGATCAGCGTATCTTATATATCTAAGATATGTCAATGAGCTGATTCTGACCCAGCAAACCTTCAGGCCATGCGCAAGACCGGCTACCTCGGTGAAGGCGGCTTCATGATGCGCAACAACCTGTACGGCATGAACGTCGAGCGCACGGTTCGCTACGACGTCCATGAGCTGCGCATCAAGGACTGGGAGAGCATGATCGGCCAGCCGATCGAAGAAGCTCTCGATCTCAAGTCAGATCAGAAGGCCATCCTCGGCTACTACAACGGCAACCCGATCACCGCAGGGGGCCAGAAGAACTACATCGAGAACGTCTTCGAAATGGGAGACGGCAAGCTGGGCATTGAGGTCCGTGAGACCGTCGGCTTCGGTACCGGAACCAAGGTCGATCCGGTCAAGGGCCTTGTCCACGGTGTCACCAACGACGAATTCACTCGCATCAAGGAAGGACTGAACCTCTATCACCAGGCTGCGGGCACTGGCGGCTATATCCCTTCGGAAGCTGATGCACTGCAGATCCTGCACTACGGTCACAACAAGACTGAGGGGGGCGAGTCGGTACTGAACATCACCACCAGGTCCCTCCCCGCTGCGCACATACAACTCTCACGCGCGTGGGCGAGGACCCCTCCATCCGATGGCATCTGGAGTGTAACTTCCTGGCCCCCCTCGCCACCTCCGCAGCCTCTTCCACGGAGCCCTGCGAAGATCGCCCCGACCTATATATAGGAATCAGAGTCAGGAGCTAGTGGGATTTGGCTTCGGCTTGCATTATGCCCGCACGACAAGAGCGATCGGCAACACCGCGATCCTGCTTGCAGGTACCACTGATCATGGCTGGCCTGATCGCTGTCAGCATCCTCTTCAGCGGCGCTTTCTTCGTCGTCATGCTGCGAAGACTAAATCCCAGACATGCGCTCCCGCCGACTGCGGCTGAGGGGCTTCTCTATCCAGTTGAGCAGCACTTTATCCCTCTATGTGCTCGGAGGGTGCCAGTCTCGGTCTGCCCTTCCACCCGCTCGGGAACCCTTATTGGGCCCCGGGCTGACAATCTTCTTCAGCCGGTCAAGAGGAAGCATGTGTTCCGCGCCGCCGGCGATCAGACGCCGGCCCCAGTTCAGGCTCTCCTGGGGAGAGCCCTCCCGGCCATCCCTTCCCCGCCCGGATTTCGGCCCCAAAACCGGCCCGTTTTACCCTGTGGAAATCTTTCCGGGCACCTCGGAAAGTTCTGGCTAGGATTTTGACATGAAAAACCGGGGGAACGCATGTTCCCAACCTTTGACTGGGGTCTCCGGTACCCTTTCCGCACCCCAAACTCCCCATTTCGCCCGACCTAGTATAGGAATTTCCAAGTAAATCACCGAATTGACGTTTTCTGGGCTGTGGAAATCTCGGCGGATTAAGTAACGGACACTGATACATAGCGGCAGGCAAGACTTAAGAGCGAATTCCCATTGAGTCCCTCTCGTCGGCTGCACAACGCGGTGACGATCCTGCAGTAAAATGGAGCCGCGATGGAGGTCGTCCCCTTGCGTGATACGGCAATCTTCGGCAGGGCCTTTCTGGACGGTTTCACGATGGCTGGCTTTGTCACGAAATTACGCCGTCCTGGAGCGGTAAATCTTGACAGACTTCTTACCACCCCCTCCATCACGGTGGAAGATATACAAGCTGCTGAAAGGGACGATCAGCGTGCCTTCCGGTATGGCATGACCGGCCTGATGTGCGGATTCATCGCGTTCGTGGGGTGCCTGGGTTCGTATATTTACTTTGCTCTGCACGCTCATGAGGTCATAGCCGGGATTGTCCTTGGATTATGGTGCATTGTGCCAATAGCTGACCTGGCTTGGAAGTATTTCCACCGTTGGGCGCCGGGGCTAGACGCCCACATCGCTTCCCGTCACTACCCTCTCCGGCGTAGATAAAACTTTTACGCGCCGGTACTCAGCTTTCCGTCAGGGTTCACAGGGTGCACCACTTCGGAGATGACACTGATTTGCTCGGATCAGTGGCAATTCTTCCAGAACACCGGGCAGGCTCGCCCCCCGACGCCGTTTGGTGTGCGGGATGTGTGCCTGACCCGAACGGCTTGTTAGGTAATTCTGTCAGGCAATGGCAGGACGGGTATGGCAACCTTCCCGATCGTTTTCCGCCTGCGTGGCCTCCACTTTCCCGGCACACCTCTTGCACGCCGACCGGCGAACGACATCGCGAAACTCGCAGTCACGCGACCCGGGCTGGCTGATGCCGGATCAGCCATACAGGTAGCGACAACCTCGTCAATCCGATCCAAAATCGGAGGCCTGTTATCCTCCCGTGGGAGGATGTCGGACGTTGTTGGACCAGGGATTCTGGGCTCATTCTCGGTAGCCGGATCCGTCTTCTTCGATCACGGCTACGCCGTGACCTCGCACAGCTCGCAGGGCCTTACGGCGGAACGCGTCTTGGTGAACATGGATACCGATGTTCACCCGGAACTTATCAACAATCGCTTTGCCTACGTCTCGGTCTCACGGGCCACGGAGGGTGCGCAAAATCTACACCGACGTCGCCTCTTCCCTCGTGTCGCGACTCAGTAAAGAGATCAGCAAGTCTGCCGCGGTTCGATAGAGGCGGCGCAAGAGCTGGCATACCGATCGATTACGATGAGGCAAGCCAGGACATCGCATCTTCCGGAAGACTCGCTCCCAAGCAGAAGCGCATGGCAGTCAGAAGTTTTTTCGTGCCAGCTACCGTTCCGTCCGACAAGTCGAATTGTCGAGTTGTGTAGGAATGAGCCGTACGGAATGGATGGAGTGATTTCTCGGCTTGAGCCTTCCAGAACTCAACGAAAAATGGCGCTACCATATTCCTATATATCGGCATCTCGTCGGAGAATACCCGACCCAACGTTTCCATCATTGTGACTTGTAGGTATAGCGACTGTTGAGCAGAGGAGCGGATGAGCTCGCCAAGCATGAACGTATAGCTCTTCAGATATTGCGATTTGCCATGTGCAGCGACGCATTCTGCGCGCAGAGCCTCAATACCGTGGTCCTCAATGAAACACGTCCGCAAGGCTTCAACGAACCCTTCCGACTCCGGTATAGCGACGACCTCATTGTCCAATAACGCGATGGCCTTCTCGATCTCCACTTGATTAACACCCCGGAGCGTCATCATCGCGATGCGGAATACGATCGGCATCACGCCTCTAAGCCTCATAAGTGACATCGCCGGCACCGAGGACTTTTCAAAATTCGCCAACATGGCTTCATGCTCTGACTTCTCTGCGTCGCTAGCGTGTTGTCGGTTCGCCAGCAATTCATTTATTCGAAGTGAAAGGTAAACGCGGCAGAGCTGGCCGGCCCGATCGAAACGGTCTTCACTCAATTCCCATGCCAAGCCATAAAGGACAAACTGCGAGACAACCCGACGCGCCTCGCCGCTCCCTTCGGAGAACTCAAGAGCCTTCCATGTCCATTCGCTTGCCAGCCTCAGATCGCCGATTCCGGCTGCCAGCTTAGCGATCCTCACGCAGATGTAGGCGACCTGGTCCGGTTTGTATCCGTCTGCAAGCTTTTCGCGGCTTTGGGTAAACCAGCCCTGATTTGGCTCCTCGAAACCAACACGAGCCGCACCGTCATAGGCGATGTCGCTGTACACGGTGATGGCACTGAAGACCTGATAGAACAGGGCCTTCCACGATACCTTGTCCTCACGAATGCTAATCACCAGGGTCGTGGTTTCGCACAAGGTCGCCAGTGCTGCACTACGGTCCCCTACGCGCCACTGTGCGATCGCGTGTTCAGCGAGAGTACCAACGACGATCGACGGAATCAGCTTTCCACTTCGAGCTAACACGACGGCCTGACCTGTGTAGAACGTAGGGGAAGGATCTGCCTGCGGATCTTGAATGTCAGCAAGTAAAACCAGAACGTCTCTACGCAACAAAGCATCTTTAAAGCTGTTGCATTGAAGCGCCGCTATCAAAAATGGACGCGCTTCATCGTTTCGATTCGCCAGAATGAGCTGTTTGCCCGTAATTTCAAATACCAAAAAGCGGCCGCGATCATCAGCGAGTGTTTGTAGGGTACTGTGGCTGATTTGCAGGGCGGCATCGAGCTGTTCTTCGAGTTCCGCCGTCACGATGATTCGACCTCGGATCGCCGCTCCTTCGAGCAGGGGAAAGTCAACCTCTCGCCCGACCTCCTCGATCTCAGTCAACTTCATCTTGACGTGCTGCCAATCACGATTCTCTTCCGGTTTTGCCTGTTCACGGTTCCAGATTCCATCGCAAAAGATCACTAGATTGTCTTCGGCAAATTCGGAGTTCGCCATCGTGTGGAGTTGCGATTTTGTAAATGTCTTCAGAGTGGTCAGCCAAGCATCCACATCTTCGTCAGAGTTACAGGTGTTTGCGGACATCAATGCTAGCGATTCCAGCGGATAGTCGGCGACCGGCAAGCGCGACCCGTCCGGAAGATGGGCAACCTGGAAGGCCGTCAGTGCGGGCACCAAGTATTTGCTTGCGACTGCGGAAAACTTCCATACGAGATGAATGGCGAGATAGCCTGCTCCGATGGCGACTCCCCAGCCTTGGTGTTCAGCCTCTTCCAAGAGCGCATCGAACTGAGCGAGTTCATGCTCAATCGGGCGCCCAAGTTTTGCGATGACAACGATCTGTACGGCCCGTAGATAAATCTCGAAGTTTAGATCAATTTCAGCTCTGTCGATCGGCTGCGGCCACATCCGCGAGAAGCCGAATTCGTCTGAGAACGGCTCGTCCAGATCGACAAAGGCCATCAAGATACTGATTGTGACCCAAACCGCATGGTGAAGGATTGTGGACTGGATGAAGTGGTTTACGGCTGCGAAGGCATCAATTGGCGTGATCGTTCCGCGCGAAAGGATACGAGTTCCGAGGATGAAATGCACTCCTCTTCGCGTGTTGGTATCGAGCGTATCGGCCAAAGTCGGGCCAAGCAGAGGCGAGTATAAATAGCGATCCGGACCGACTTGCTGAAACCACACCCCAGTGACACGCTTAACGACCTCTCCTGGAAGCGGTATCGCTGATGGCACGCGTGCGACCATCTCAATATCCTTTTGGCTGAATGGACCAATCGCCAACGTCATTCGGATGATGAGTTCACGTTCTTTGGCATCAGGAACGGTGATTCGCAGGATTTCTGGCGCATCCTGTCGAGTCGCAGCAGCGACGTCTCCTCGGAAAATCGGTTCCAGCTCTGCCAATGTGAAAGCCCAGTTGTTATTCGCTAGGTATCGCACTGTCTCTAAGGCGAGCACAGGAAGTCCTTGGCTTACTGTGACGATAAAATCGGCAGTCTTCTCTGTAAGAAGATTTCCAGGTGCTCCGGAGATTTGCAGAAGCTCGACGACATCGTAGGTGTCGAATCGTGGTACATCACAGTGAACGTCTCCGAGTTGCTCGCTGAGCGTCGCAGGAAGATGGTAGTAGCTGGAGAGGATCAGCGTGCCGTCAACCCTTGGAAGCATGTCATAGAGTTGGCGGAGGCGGGTTGCCAGTCGTCCGCGCGGAAGACTACGGGGCAGATCTTCAATCACAATGAGTGCATTGCTAAGACTTTGGGCTGCGGCATTCAACTGCTCCCGAAACGAACCGGTGCCATAGCCCGAACCAAATGATCGTATAAATGCATCCAGAAAAATACACGCCTGGGCCTCCGAAGCATCGCGCGGAATATTGAGCCAATGGGAGGGTCGACTTGTCTGTTCGCGCAGCATAAGAAGCAACTGCGTTTTCCCCGACCCAGGCTCCGCCACGAGAACAGCCATCCGCAACTGCCCCAGCTTCTCCTGTACGATTTCTACAACCCTCGCTCGACTTACCCGAGGAGACACCGAATCGGGCACTTCGGTCGAAAACGCCGCCGCCGAAATAGAAATTGCGCCGACCATCCCCATACTCTTATTGATCTGCTTCATCGCCTGTTGCAGGCCGGAGAGCTCCGTGGCATGTGTCGCGACCGTAGATTCGATCTCGTTGAGCCGAACATTGGTTTCGGCGATCGAAGCGCGAATTAACGCGATGAGTTCGTTGTCAATCTGGGAACGAGTCGGCTGTGTTGCACAGGCGACCCGCAGATCTGAAGCGGTCAGCGGACCTCGCCCTCGTGTGCTTAGTCGTCTGAAGACGAATGAAACAAGATGCTCATAGATGATTTCCGCGTGAGCCTCATCATTTGCATAGCCACGTTGTCGAAGGATGGTGCAAATGGTTGCTTCTGTCTGCTCCAGCCCAGGCTGTTCGAGAGCCCACTCAAAGGCCATGACCAGCTGGAGGAATGCGCTCTCATCTGCAACAACCGTCTGAAGCAGAGTCCATCTGGGTTCTGAAATCTTCGCCGGGCGGGCCAACTGCTCTAGGAATGTTCGAAGCGCTTGAAACGCTTGAGAACGTTGTTGGTCGTTGTAATCGCCATGACGGAGAGCCTGCCACGTAGCGATCCCAGAGAGCCCGCAGATCCAACCATCCTCGACGGTAGCCGAAGCTGTAGTCAGATAGCGAAACAACAGCTGGGTGTCGGGATTACGCTGGATATGGTCACAGCAGTTGGCCAGTGCATCCAGCGCTTCAACGCTGCGGAGCGTTAAGGATCGCCTGCTCCTCAGCTTTAGCTGTTCGAGAAGTCTCTTTTCGGCCCCATTTTCCTCGTTCCGCTCGACGGTATCGATATCCTCGCCGCACTCCAGCTCAAGATACTGGGAAGCATCGATATCAAGCCACCGCAGAATCGAGACGTTTACCTGAAGAAAGAAGCCGGCAATGGTAGGCCCAGCATCGCGCGCCGTGTTGGATACAAAGGCCATATCAAAGGATTATCGCGCTTTCTTTTACGGACCATCAGTAATCAAGCAAGGTTGCAGTCGCGGTTCTTCAAAAGCACTAATGGAAGTCATGGGACTGCTTCCTGTGGGACTCAGCGGGTGGTGGAGGCAAGGCCAGGGGGATAGTAGAGCTTCCAGTAAGGATCAAAGGCTGGTGCCTCCATCCTATAGTCAAGGTAGAACTTGAACTGAAGTCCCAGAGACAGGAGAGGCTTGAGATCTTCCTCGGCTCTTCCAGTCATTTGCAGCAGGAAACCGATCGCTTGATGGTACGGGTAGACATATTTCGTCTTCTTCAAAAGAAGAACCAGGTCTGGAATGGACACGCGATGCGCCGCATCGCGATAGGCCGCGGCAACTTTGGCTATCCCTCCGGCATATTGAGGACGCACGACGCAGTCGATGAACGTGCGTTCCAGCGACGTGACGCGGACCCGTTCGGCGGAAGGGCCGAGCATTTCAATCACTCCGGCATCGCCCGTGTGTTTGCCGTTGAGAAATGTGACCTTGAACGAACCGCTTACGAACTCGAATGAAGAGCGGCGTGGCTGACTCTCAAACGCCATGTCAATCCTGCCCTGACTCAATCGGGACGTTGTCTTCTTCGGACTTTGTTCGCGGTTAACGTAGGTCATCTCCGATGACCCCAAACCGTGAACCTCCAGCGCGGAGGCATGAGAGAGATAGGAGTCCTTGAAGAAGGACAAAGCAAACTGGAGAGGGGATGGTCGTCCCAGGACGTACCGCATTTTGCGGTCGTATGCTTTCGACCGAATCTCAACTGGGCGAACGATCTCATTGTCGATCAGAAACTCGATTAATCCAGAGGTTGTCAGGGATTGCGGAGCGCCCCACGCTTCGCGGTACTGCTTGAGTAGCGCTTCAAAATTCTTGCGGCTCCAGGCCGCTGGAGCCTGCGTTTCGATGGCGGCTTTGATCGCGAGTTCGGTCTTCAGTTTCATAGCTGCAAAGAGATCTTTTACCATCCTCTGCGAGGTATACATACCTCGCAGAGGATCGATCTGTTTGTTAGATGAGCCCATTTCCTGACTTGACACTTTCACTGAACATGCTATTTTCAGCAAATGCTGAAAGTGCCAAATTCGGTGAAAGAAGTTGAGGAGCGAGGAGTAGTCGAACTGGAACGCCTGCTCAAACGCATCCCTCGTGTCAAGCTTAAATCATTGAAAATAGGGCCAATGCAAAAGAATCCGGGGTTCGATGTGCAAGTCCGCATGGAACTCGATGGAAAACAGCATACGCTCATCGCCGAAGCGAAAAGCAGTGGGCAGCCACGCTATGCCCGGGAGGCGATTTTGCGGTTGAAGGCCATCGCCGCACGCTCCAATCCGCCGGCCATACCGGTCTTCATTGCTCCCTTTCTCACCGAATCGACCCGAGACCTCTGCTTTCAGCAGGGGGTCTCCTATCTCGATTTTGAAGGGAACGCCCGTATGGCGTTTGACTCCGTCTATCTCGAAATCGCCAGTCCCCATCGACCGTCATCCCCGCGGCGAGAGTATCGCTCACTCTTCAAAGGCCGCTCGGCCAAGGTGCTTCGCGTTCTTCTAAGCTCCCCGGATCGCAGTTGGAAACTCACCGACCTTGCGCAGGAGTCGCGCGTCAGCATTGGCCATGTCAGCAATGTCCAGTCCTCGCTTTTGGATCGAGAGTGGGCCAAACGGAATGACTTGGGACTTTCTCTGACCGCGCCACGCGCTCTTCTCGACGCCTGGAGCGCCGCCTATGAAAGAACCCTCGCCGCAGAGCGCAGGTTCTACACCACGCTGCACGGATCGATATTGGAAGAGGCGCTCCGCGACCTCTTCCGTTCGGCCAAAGGGACTGCTCATCTCGCGGTGGCGTCCTTTTCCGCAGCACAATGGATATCGCCCTTCGGGCGGACCGCAACGCAGTATTTCTATGCGGACGAGGACAGGGTGGACTTGCTCAAAGGCTCCCTGCGCTTGTCCTCGGCTTCCAAAGGGGAAAACGTCGTCGTGTGGATACCGAAAGATCGAGATGTCTACTTTGGGAGCACTGAACAAGCGCACGGGATTTGCTGTACCAGCGCATTGCAAACCTACCTTGATCTCATGCAAGGCGGAGAACGCGGACGCGAAGCCGCTGATCATCTGCGGAGGACCACACTTTCATGGACCCTGTAATTCCTCAGAAACCTCAGTCGGCCAACGACTATGACGACCGCACCACGAGAGCGGTGAAATCTGTCCTCGTCGAAATCGGTCAAATCCTCGCCAGCTTTCGCGGCAAGTTCGCGGTCATTGGCGGCTCGGTGCCGTGGCTGCTTCTGGAGAACGCCGACAATCCCCATGTCGGCACCCTCGATGTAGATCTCAGTCTGGACGCAGAGGCGCTTCAGGATGGTCAATATGCAGATTTGATCCACGAGCTGATGGGACAGGGTTACGACAAAACGAAAAGCACACGAGAGTTTCAACTGCAACGGACGGTTCCGGCCACAGATGCTGGTCCGGCCATCGAAATTCTTGTCGATTTTCTGATGCCCAAGCACGCGGATATTGAGAAGAACAGACCGAAGCTCATCGAGAACTTCCGGGTACAGAGAGCCGATGGCGCCGACCTTGCCGTTCACTTCCATCAACTCGTCGCGGTATCCGCAGAGACCCCGACCGGAGGTCGCAACACCGTTGAAATCGCGGTCTGTTCGATCCCGGCGCTTCTGGCAATGAAGGGCTATGCCGTGGAACTTCGCCAGAAGCGCAAAGATGCGTATGACATTCACTACTGCATTCGGAACTATCCAGGCGGAGCCGGGGCGTTGGCAGAGGACTGCAGGAAGTTGCTCGAACACGAAAGCGCTCTGACCGGGTATGAGTTCATCAACGCGAAGTTCGAGACCGTTGAGAGCTATGGACCAACCAGTGTTCGTCTCTTCGTGGAAGAGTCGGCGGTGCTCGGCGATCAGACTCCCGCGCAATGGCAACAAGATGCGTATGGACAGGTCAATGAATGGCTCATAGCACTCGGCTTGCGGAAGCCCCAATAACGAGATAGGCCGCAGAGAAAGGGCAAAAGGCGACGTGGCGAAGCTGACAACCAATGAGAAGGAGATCCTCGAAGAGCTATTCCAGATGCGCGGCGGCTACGTGCTTAATTTTTCGGATCGAACGTTCGGGGAGTTCTTCCAGAACGACATCGCCCTCAACGTTTTTGATCCGAAATACAACTATGCAAGCGGGTCGAAGGCAAATCGACTGCGTGGGTTCTGGCAAGTCGCAGCCGACTCACTGGTTTCCCTGAGTATCAACCACCTTCTGACCTATATCGATACCCAAATCGCCATCGGAAGGCTCCAGTCAGAACAATTCTCCGACACTTTGACTCAGCGCGCGCGTTCCGTTGCGGCGCGCTTGTCGGGAGTGTCGCCCGACAAGGCCACCGATTCCGCTCACAAAAGCCATCAACCGGAGTGCACGCAGGCTGCGGTGGTCGATGCCGCAGCCCGTAGGGCGTTTGCGGGGCAGCTTGATGGGACTGCACACTATGCCTCCGCAACAGCGGGGGTTCGCCTTCGAGCGATTTCTGAATGATCTGTTCGAGTTGTTCCAGCTCGCGCGTCGGTCGTTTGCCGGTCGCCATTTAGATTCAAGTCGCGCACCACGCGCCCGTTGCAGACCACTTCGAGGTGATCGACAGGAACGAAGGAGCGAAGCCACGCAGTGAACATTACTTTGTTCTCGCCCTCCGGGAGTTTCAGGTCCTCTCCCACCGCCTTGCCGCCGAGAGTGAACCCCAGCAGCGGACCATTGGTTGCAAAGGTGCGCCCCTGCTTGAGCGATTCAAACCAGGGTACCGTGCTAGTCACATCCTTTGGAATGCTGGTGTAGACGCGAGTCAGGCCAACCGGCCCGCGGAGAGAAGCATAGTTAGCCATCGTGTCAGAACCGGCGCCGGCTGGCAGCCGAAATCCGCAATTGAGCAGGCGGTACCAGACTGACGCGGTCATGCGGTGATCGCTGAAGCCTAGCACTTCGATGTAATCTACTTTTCCCAGCGCCACGTCAACGGGTAGTTCGAGAGCCTCATCAAGCGGTTCTCCGTGAGTAAGTGTGGGGTCGGTTGCCGGGTCCACTTCGATATCGAATAGACCAGCGAGCTCGAATCGGAAGTCCAGGCGGCCGAATTCGGTCCTGTGGTCAGTTGCGGCAGATACATTTCGCGGTAGTAGTAACGATGCGGCAGATTGATCTGTTTGAGGACCGGGTCTCGCTGCGCGGTCATGGGCAGCACAGTCAAGATGAGTATTGTCAACAGGCTTGCTCGGTATGGTCTGAGCGGTTGACCGGACACAGCCTGAAGGCAGGGCTTCATAGGTATCCGAGCAGTCTACCGCACACGGCTGAACCAACCACTCATTGGTCCCGTTGTGCAATTTATGGGTTAAACGGACTCAGAGGGTGTACGGCGCTCCAGCGTCTGACGGCGCCATAATCAGTCCCGGGAGGCAGGCATGCGGAGCGCGATGTCATTCAAAGTGACCATCTATTTGGTACAACGGAGCAATCAGTCAGCATTGGACCATGCAAAACAAGACTTCATCGCATGTACCCTTCGCGCAGCTTCCCGTTGAAGCTCGTGCACTGTTTTTTATCTATGCTTCAGCGGCTCTGGCCCGCTACCGCTCCCAGCCGCCAACAACACGAGAGCTGGCGCCGGAGCTCGAGGTCGCCTGGAACTCCAACCAACTCAGGCAGAGCGATCTCTCCGATCCGAATCGCATGACCCACCTCCTTGAACAGCACTTCGCTCCCACGGCTTCGGGCCTCACAGGCAGAGCTCATGCCAGTCTGCGCAGCAGACGCCGCGGGAGGAAAGCTTCAAGGTGAGTATCACCCCTGAACGCAAACTCTCCCCGACCGAGCGCCGCTTGCGAGTGGCGCTTGGGGTCCGGCTTCGCAAATCCAACCGCGCCATCGCCAAAGATCTGGGCGTCGATGAGGGTACGGTCCGCCGGGATAGGAAATTTCTGGCGACACCCAAACACCTTAGGCCCGTCAAGAAAGAGCGCCCGAAGAAGCCCAAGAAGGTCGAACCGGCCTATAACCCCGATGACCCCGACAGCGTTGAGCGCCATTTCCGACGTGTATCCAAGGCGCTAAACGTCTGGATTGCGGAGGAAAGGATGGTGCTGAACGAGATCGAATACGTCCTGCATGAGGCCGGCAAGCGTCTCTACTTTGGGTGGGGCAAGGTGAAAGACCTTCCTGTGCCGGCACAAAGACCAGCGGAGTTGCTTCCTGTCGCTCGTCCGGACGGGGCTGCCTGGGGTGACTTCATACCCAATCCCGATTTCTGGGCTGATTGGCTCGCCCGCTGGATGGCACTCTGTCTTCCGCGTCGGCACGAGCTTCACCAAAGGCTATTAAAGGAAACGTCGCTCTGGGCTCGGTCACAGTAGCGGCGATTCGTATACTGGCGGTGCATGTCTGAGACACGTGACAAGCGCCGCCGGAGCGATCTCGATCTTTTTGTCCTCGCTCTGGTTGCTGACGGCATTTCTACCCCATACGAATTACAGAAGGCGGCCGGCCTGTCCCAGGGTGCAACGGTTCCTGCGCTTCAAAGATTGGTTGAGGCAGGCTTCGTGCGCCACGGCAAGCCCGGTCCTCGAGGCCGCACAGACCACCGAATTACTCCGGCCGGCAAGAAGCAACTCAAGACCGGATGACGTGCGCTCTTCGATGATGGCCCAAGCGGCGACCTCGACGCCGATCTCCGAGTCGCGCTGCTGGCGCTGTGGGCAGGCGGAGAACGCCGCCTCGCAGTGGAATTCCTCCAACAATCGGCCGAGAAGAACTTGCGCATGACGGTCGAGATCGAAGAGAGCCGCCATGGCACTGTGCTCGCCCCACTAGCTCTGTGGTATCAGAGGCTCCGATCTGCCTCAGCGATCACTCTTCTCAAAGGACAGTCTGAAGCGGCTTTGGCGATGGCCGAGGCCCTTCCTCGACGTCTTTCGAGCAAATGAAGGCGCATGAGCGGTTGCTTGGCGCTTCAGAGAGCCCATGGACACTGTTTCAAAAGGCTGTTTAGAGGTTCTGACAACTGCCCAGCTACGGCAGGGGGCCTTAGTAGATCGGGCGCCCTACGGGAAAATACAGCAACGAACTCAGTGGATCCCCGATCGTAACCCGTCCCATTCAGATCGAAGATTGAGATCAGAGAGGCGAATGTTAAATTGAGGCAGGTTCGCAAGAAGTGTTTGCGTGACCGTCGCCTGGGTGCTCAGGCGAAACCTGCCTGTATCGTCAGGCATTTCGCACCGGGATCAAATCCAAATGTCGATCTCGGGATCTCAGGGTCGAGGCAGCATCGCCGGAGACTCAAGGAAACAGCAATGGAAGTAAAGCCGATGCTTACGCTTCAGGAGGCTGCACTGATCCTGAAGTGCCATCCGAAAACGCTGCGACTGATGGCGGCCGCAGGAAAGATACCCTCACGGCGCGTAGGAAGCCTGTGGCGGTTCAGCCCGATCAAGCTACAGGAGTGGCAGGATGGGAACGCATAGCTAAGGATGCGGCGACGGATTCAGTTCGTCGCCTCGTCTGTCTTAGCAGCTTCGTCCTTTGTACTGGATAACAGCAGGTTCACCACTTTGCGGTTTGCCTCGCGTTTTTCATGGCTCATCGCTCCGCCATAAACGTTGTATGTCGTAGCGATATCGCTGTGGCGCATCAAATCCTTCGTGGTTCCGACGGTCGTTCCAACCGAGTCGAGCCAGGTTCGATAAGAATGCCGTAAGGAATGAAAGCCTAACCCCTTGATGCCGAGCGCCTCCCCAGCCGGCCGAATCCACCGTTGCTGCAGGCTGGGAGACATATACGGCATCCCGGTAGCGGGATTGGCGAAGATCCACTCAAATTCCGCCAGCGATTTCCACGCCAATAGCAGATCGGCCAATCCTGGCGCTAGTGGCAACTTGTCTTTTGAAAATACCGTCTTGGTATCCTCGATGGCTCCACGATAAGCGCCACGTTGAATTGCTATCGTTTTCTGTTCCCAATCGATATCGCTCCACTTTAGGCCGAATGCCTCACTCGAGCGCAGACCAAGGCAGGCCATCACGATACCCATCATGTTTACGTGGGGCGGCAGCCGCCGCATGACGTCACGGAATTGCTCCGGCGTCAGTACAATCGATTCCTTTTGGCGTTTGGTCACTCCCTTGATCTTCACGAGGTCAACGGGATTTCTTCGCTCCAATGGCAGGTACTCCCAGAGCGCAGCCAAATCAAAGAGCTTATGCATGAGGCTTCGCACGTGGCCCTTCGAGACGGGTGCAAGGTCCAAAGATTGAAACCAGGAATGCAATTCAGACGGTCTAATTTCCGCCAACAGATGTTTGCCCCATCGAGGACGAAGATGATTTCTGATCAGGGAATGATAGGAGCCCGCGGTGGATTTCCGTGCGGGCATCTCTTCGGAAATGTACCGATCTAGGAGCGCCCCAAAGGTTACCGCAGCAGCTCGGCCGTAATCCGTGCCCCTGTTCAAATGGAGGATCTGCGTCTCGAGTGCCTTCCGGACCTCCGACTCCGTCCGATAGAGTTTCCCATCGAAGGTCTGCGTCCTGAGTTTTCTTTTGCCGCCTTCATTGACGTAAAAGCGGAATTCCCAGGCGAACCCAGTGGCTCGCCGCACCTTGCGGATGCTGCCCTGCTGGTAGCGATTTCTGGTGATTCGCATGACCGTCCTCGAGGGAAATTTTGAGGACAGTTTATCTTAAAATGGTGTTTGATGGTGTTGCCGGGTCGCGGACGTCGCGATAAGCTATTGATTCTATGGAGCACCGGGCGGGAATTGAACCCGCGAATACTGGTTTTGCAGACCAGCGCGTTAGCCACTTCGCCACCGGTGCTCTTGTCGCCGCGGGGGAGCGGCGGTGCAATGAAGAACGCTACTTCGGCTGCGCCGTTGTACGCAAGTATGGCTTGACCGTCTTATAGCCGGGGAAGATTTTGTCCGCTTCCTCATTCGAGACCGCGCCAGTGATGATTACCTCCTCGCCATGCTTCCAATTGGCGGGGGTTGCGACACGGTGTTTCGCCGTGAGCTGAATGGAGTCGAGAACGCGGATAATCTCGTCGAAATTGCGGCCGGTGGTCATGGGATACGTCAGCGTCAGCTTAATGCGCTTGTCCGGGCCGATGACAAAAACAGCGCGCGCGGTCGCGTTGTTGGCGGGCGTGCGGCCTTCGCATGAGTCGCCAACATCGGCCGGCAGCATATCGTAGAGTTTGGCAATCTTCAATTCGGGATCTCCGATCAGGGGGTACTTTACGGCATGACCGGTGACGTCCTCGATGTCCTTTGCCCACCTGCCGTGGTCGGAGACCGGATCAACACTAAGTCCGATCACTTTGGCGCCCCGCGCCGCGAACTGCTCATCGAGTGCCGCGACGGCGCCCAGCTCAGTGGTGCAGACAGGGGTGAAATCCTTGGGATGAGAGAAGAGCACCGCCCAGTTATCACCGATCCATTCGTGAAACTGGATGGTGCCGTGAGTGGTTTCAGCAGTGAAGTCGGGTGCGATATCGTTAATGCGAAGTGACATGTTGTAGCCTCAGTCTGATTGCGATTTTCTCTACGGGGAACGTTAAAAAACCCACCCGGCCTGTCGGCAGCGGGTGGGTCTGAAGGTTTCGATACAGCTCAGGTCGATTCGCTCATGCACACACCCGCACGGGGCAGCGGCGACAGCACTGACACATGGGGGTTAGAGCGGCCTTTGCCATAGTTACGCACTAGCGGAGAAAGTCTCTCCGATTCCGTACAGAGAATAGAGCTTGAAGGAGATTGTGTCAAACCTATGCCAACACGTGAACTTGAATACCGGCTTTGCGACGTATTTACCGCGACACCGCTTGAAGGAAATCAGTTAGCGGTATTTCTGGACGCAGGCAGCCTGGCGGACGCCGAGATGCAGGCCATCGCGCGTGAGATGAACTTGTCTGAAACCACATTCATCGTCCGGCGCGACCCGGCTATCGAGCAAAAACGCGGCGTACGAGTGAGAATCTTCACGACGCAGGAGGAGCTACCTTTTGCGGGGCATCCCACTCTGGGAACCTCGTCGACGATCCGCAGAGAACTCGCCGAATACGGCAGTGCAGAGACAATCACGCTGGATCTCAACGCCGGGCGAGTGCCGGTGGTCTTTTCAGCGGAACGAAATGTGGGTGGCCGAAGTTACGGCGAGATGACGCAGCCGGATCCAGTTTTTGGCGTGGAGCATGACGCCGCTGAAATTGCGCCGTTGCTCGGATTGAGACAGGAGGATTGCGCTGAGCTGCCGCGGCCGCAGACCGTTTCGACGGGTCTGCCGTATTGCATTGTCCCGCTTCGATCGATCGATGCATTGGGAAGACTGACAGTCGACCTGCGTGGCGCGGAGCGGTATTTTCGCGCATCAGATGCGAAATTTTTCTATGCGATTGCGCCGCACGGTCCAGCAGTGTGGCGCGCACGTATGCAGTTCTACAACGGCGAGGATCCGGCCACCGGGTCGGCGGCGGGCTGCGCAATCGCATATCTTGTCCGACATCAAATGGCGGCGCCAGGAGAGCAGGTGCACATTGGCCAGGGCGTTGAAATTGGCCGTCCAAGCGACCTCTACGTTTCGGCAAATTCCATTTCGGGAAAGATCGCAGAAGTTCGCGTAGGCGGGAGCACAGTTCATGTAGCAAAAGGACGTCTTTTCCTTGGGTGATTCACATGGTTTCAACAGAGTCTAAAGACTCCAACCTCAAGATTCATCGAATGATCTGGGGAGTTGGTGGAAGCGGGCCCCAAATCGGTTCATCTTTTCGCCTCATCTTCCCCGTTTACAGGTGTGCGCGCTCTTCGTACTCTTGGCAAGCGTTTTGAGAAACAGTTGACGCAACTTTCGCCGATTTGCTGACAATTCAGTTTGAGCGGGGGCGCCGGGGATATGCGCTTGGCCCCACCTGCGCCAACCGGGAGGCACACCGGGAAGCGTATGGTAGCGGGTGATCGCGCAGGCAACTATACCTGGCTTTCTCGTTCTCTGCGTCCTGGTCCGACCCGGATCGCGGCCTCGCGTAACCGTGGAACTTATGCCTATTGGCAGTTCCACTGAACGCGAAAGGAGCCGTATTTTCCATTTCCGGACCAGGGTGCAGCCATCAGTTGACCCGCTGCTTGAGGCACACACTTGACGTGTGTCCGCGCTTTGAGAGCTCGTGTGCCCTGCGAGAGAACCAAGGAATTACATGAGGCCCAAGAAGACAATTCTCTGCGTCGACCAGAACGAACAGGCATTGGCGGTTCGCAAGTTCATGTTGACAACTCGTGGCTACCGCGTCGTCACCGCATTATCCGGCCAGGAAGCCCTGGAGATTTTCCGCAGCGGCGGGGTCGATCTGGTTCTGAGCGATCTGCTGCTGCCTGAAATGGACGGCAACGAGATGGTTCGCCGAATGAAAGACATTTCCCCCGAAATTCCGACCATTCTTGTAAGCGCGACGGTTAAGAATTTTGAGCGGGCCAACCGCGCGGATGCGTTTCTCCCAAAGGGAGCATGCACACCGGTAGAGGTTCTTGAGCGCATCCGCGTGATGATCGCGCGCAAGCGCGGGCCGAAAAAGGCCGTGCCCAGGCCAGTTATTGATCAGGCGCCGGGGTCCGTATTTGATGCAGCGCTCCAGCCCGCCATAGCCTCATAAGCTCTCCTGTGGTCGATGTTGTGGCTTCGCCCATTTACAATCGATGAGTGCAGCCCATCATCCGTGCCGAACAGCTCGGCAAAGTCTATCGGACAGGTAAGATCGAGGTTCCGGCTCTTCGAAACGTCTCCTTTTCAATCGAGCCGGGCGAGTTTGTCAGCATTGTCGGCCCTTCAGGCAGCGGCAAGTCTACGTTGTTTTACCTGCTCGGCGGCCTTACTCGCGCCAGCTCGGGCAAAATCGAGATCGGCGGAGTCGACTTTGCTGCCCTTGACGACGCCGAGCGTACAAAGATGCGCCGATCGAAGATCGGATTTGTGTTTCAAAAGTTCAACCTGCTGCCAACGCTTTCCGCGCGAGACAATATCGAGATAGCTTATGACATTTCCGGGCGGACAGAGCCGCTTGATCAAGCCTACCTATCGCACCTTACGGATATGCTCAGCATTGCTGGGCGCCTCGAACATCGCCCGTCGGAGCTGTCGGGAGGCGAGCAGCAACGAGTCGCAATTGCGCGAGCTTTGATTACGCGGCCGGCCATCATCCTTGCCGACGAGCCCACGGGCAATCTCGATACCAAGAACTCGGAAGCAGTGCTCGAGATGCTGCTGCGCTCCAACCGCGAGCTGAAACAAACGGTGCTGATGATTACACACAATCCGGAGGCAGCCGCCATCGGCGATCGCATTCTTCATATGCGCGATGGAGAGATCGTAGGGATCGAAGCCGGAAACGGGCATTCCGGGACAAGTCGGCAGCCCGCTGTTATTTAGCCTGGGATTCATCCACGGCGGGATCTAAATGCTCGCACGTGACGATCTTCTGGAATCGAGGGTCGGGGCGCAGATGGTCATACACAGGATCGAAATTGAGATAGATCAGTGAGCTGGCTGGCTCGGTCGCCGCAAGCCTTGTCGAGCCATTCGATGGTGGCGTTGTCATCGTTCAGGGCGGCGTAGACAGCAGCAATTTCGGCGGCCGGATCATCGGCCGCAGGTTCGGGCCATAATCCAAGTGGTTCGCGTTGACCGCTGCATAGCGTGCCGATATACTCGAAGAGTACCCAGCGGGAGTAGCTCAGTGGTAGAGCATCGCCTTGCCAAGGCGAGGGTCGCGGGTTCAAGTCCCGTCTCCCGCTCCAGTCAGCCCGGCTCTGATCCCGCCCCGGCGCGCATCACCGGACTGGCTTCTCAAATGCCGCCTGAATTAGTATTTCCTGTCCAAGGCGCGGTACCCAAGTGGTAAGGGAGAGGTCTGCAAAACCTTTATGCGTCGGTTCGATTCCGACCCGCGCCTCCATATTTAACTTATTGATAATAAGGCGGATAGCAAAGCGGCGTTGAATTTTGTGCTTTTCCCGTGCTACCGTTCTCCGCGGTCACCCGATGTCCGCGGACGCGCCAGCCGTCGATTCTGTGCGATCTACGCCGCTTGTCGTATCGAGGCAGACCCACCCGGGCGAAGCGGCGACGGCCACTACTACTTATTAGCTGACTTCTAATTATCTGGTTGCTTCAGCAAGCCCCAATAAGTAGTGTACAGGGGTGCCCCGACCGGCGTTTCCCAAGACACTTCGCCAGTTTCAGTTCGACTTTGCCACCGAGGAGGCCTGCCAGAGGTATCTGGCAGCTTGTCGTTGGCCAGACGGGTTCATTTGCCCTCGATGCGGGCACGAAAGGTCCTATGAATTGGTGAACCAAGGACGCCACCAATGCGCCAAGTGTCGGTACCAGATTTCGCTGACTTCTGGGACCATTCTTCACCGGACGAAGATTCCGCTGACCCATTGGTTCTGGGCGGCGTATCTGATGACCACTGACAAGCGTGGCGTATCCGCCCTGCTTCTGCAGCGCCAACTCGGTCTGTCTTGCTACGAGACCGCGTGGATGATGCTTCACAAACTCCGCCGAGCAATGGTGAATGCGGCTCGGGAACCCCTGCGCGGCGAGGTAGAGGTTGATGACACGTGGATTGGCGGCGAGCAAGCTGGACTCAGGGGGAGCCGACAACTTAAGGAACGGCGGGCGGCGCTCGTCCTGGTGGCCGTGGAAAAGCGTGGCCAAGCTTCCGGTCGAGTCCGCATGAGCGTGATTCCCGACTTCAAGGCGGCCACGATAGTGCCGTTCCTCACTCAGAACATCGCACCCGGTTCAACCATCTATACGGACGGCCTCAAAAGTTTCTCAGGGCTGTCGGAGGCCGGCTTTAAACATGTCGTTCGCAAACAACCCCTCCGGTCGGAGTTGCGCAAAGGCGCGAAGTCCGCTGTCCCACTTGCCGATCGGGCGATTGGCAACCTGCAACAGTGGCTGATCGGCACCTACCACGGAGTGAGCAAGGCCCAACTCCAGGTTTACCTCAACGAATTCGTCTTTCGGCGCAACCGTCGCAAGACACCCGCAGCCGCATTTCAGACACTCCTTGGTCTCGGAACCAGCCGCAAATCAACTGGGTACGAGCAGATTCGGGGAGCGAGGGATCTCAACCCCAACCTATTGCGGCTTGCTGAAGCAACCAGATAATTAGAAGCTGACTTGTCAACGGATTCTTGTTCACGGATTCTTGTTGACGGCGTCGAAGATGTTTGATAGTGTAATCGACATGAGAGAGCGCGTATCCAAGTCGAATGCAGGGCGATTACCCGCTGATTCAACGGCGTTTACTGCACACGATCTGGTCGGAAACAGCCTCAGTGAACGCGAGCAAGCGCTTTTCATAGAGTGGAAATCGTTTTCGTTAAAACGCGGCGAAGCGCTCGTGCCGGGGGCCGTGGTCCGCGGCCTCTGAACTCAAAAATCTTTTGATCCCCATATCCCCTTCTTAACATTTCCATAACATATTTGTTATCAATAGCTTGGACTCTTAACAGTCCGCCAAATCGGAGTGTGCGTCAGCGCTACAGTGGGTAACGTTCACGGCTTCGCCTCGGTTCACGTCGCGTCCTCGCTCAAGATGCCCTTCGAATATGAGTTCGAGAGCCGCGAATGAGTATCTGAACGCCGTCGCATGAATCGGGAGAGATAGATCACACATCCATTGGGGATGGGCGCAGACGAACCTGAGCGATTCCAATGCCGAAGCCGGCTGCTTGAGGGCAAAACCATGTATACGTGTGGCCGTTGCCTGTGGACGCTGCGTGTCGATCACGGCGACATGCGTGAAGGACCAGCCGCATTCGATGCCCACCGCTGCGAGGACTTTCCGCGACCGCCGATGTCGCCGCCTTAAGGTCTCGCCGAGTGCCTGAAAGGCTATCTTTTGGCCAAGGAGCGATGCTGGACCCAGAACCCCTGCAACCCGGTGAACAATAACACCATCAGTACCACTAGCGGGGGGTGGGCGTGTCCAGAATTCGAGTGGTGCTGGCCGATGATTTTCAGCCCATAGTGGCGAAGGTTCGCGGAATACTTGACGACGAGTTTGAGGTCATCGGCACAGCGGAAAATGGCAATCAAGCCGTCGACTCGGTTCTGACACTGGATGCCGACGTACTCATCACCGATATATCCATGCCCGTGGTGAATGGACTTCAAGCTGCCGAACGGCTCCAGATGGCCAATTGTCGAGCCCGGATACTATTTCTCACCATCCATGAAGATCCGGAATATGTCAGAGCAGCATTCGCTGCCGGGGCTGCCGCCTACGTCCTAAAGTCCCGACTATGGACCGATCTAATTCCAGCAATCCGCGAAGCGCTGCGGGGAAACATATTTGTGTCTCAACCTCTGAAGAATTTAGTCCCTGTCATGGGATGATTGACTCGGGCACACAAAAGTGACCGATTCGGACGTCTCGGACACAAGCGTCAGGCATCTGAAATAAGAGAGAAAGTAACTCCGAAGTAAAGGCAATTAGGGGCGCAATGGCTGCGCCCCTTTTTTCTGCATCCGATCTCTGCCGAAAGACCAATTAGACCGAGTGGACATCGGTGGGCGCCGTCCGTGAGGATTGATTACGGAATGTTCATTTGTGCCCGCCCAACCCCGCCCGTGCCAATCCCATCTGATTCAAT
Organism: uncultured Acidobacteriaceae bacterium; assembly: GCA_963781245.1. Taxonomy (GTDB): domain Bacteria; phylum Acidobacteriota; class Terriglobia; order Terriglobales; family Acidobacteriaceae; genus Silvibacterium. Next base: position 82,524 of record CAWAFB010000015.1, on the reverse strand, counting down.
ACCGTTAATGTGCAAGGCGGTCGCGCATGGCCGCCCGACGCGCATTTGAGGGCTGTCTCTGAGGGAGTGGCCCTCTTTTTTCTTCAACAGCGACCAATCGGAGGGCCGCGACCTTGTCAAACTTTAAGTTCCAGCCGGGTGCGGTTGTTACGGTGTCGGATTATGCGGGCCTGAGAGCGGCCCGTCAGAGCTTCGGGCGGTTCGCCTGCGAATTCCTCGTGAAGGGCTTCGTTGTCGTGGAGCCGCTCACAGATTCGCAGTTCCGCAAATTGCCACTCTATTTGCAAAACATCGTTGAGCGATAAGCGCGAGGCCATCCCGGATTTTCCTCGCCTGCGCTGCCCCTCGAATCGCGCTAGGGGATCAAAGTGCCTGATGACTGGAAACTGAAATCAAGAATGTGAGTAGGAAGTCAGGCGGTCTCTCCAACGTGACCGAACAACGGGCGCGCTCACAACGAAAACGTGGGCACGTTTCTTTACTGCGGCGTCCCGCGTAGTTTCACGTCTATTAGCCAGTTATCAGCCAGCATTCTGTAATTTGTGTCAGAAACCAGAGTGTACCCCTCCAGTTCTTTCGTTTTTAATTCTTGTTCGAGTGCGGCCTTGTCTTTGAAAACTTTGTAATGACCCGTTTGCGGATAAATACCATACCGCACTATGCAATACCAGATAACTTGACCATTCTCTTCTTTCGGCCCTTCGGTTACAAGGTAGAAACGCTGAGGGTCGTTCGATTGCGGCTCTGGAATCGTCATGAACAATCTATTGGTTATTGAGGGCAGTGTCATTTGCTCACCGCCTTCTTCCGTTGCGCCCATCTCTTTTTCATAGCAGCACTGATTCGCGCTCTGCCGCGGCACTGATAACGCGCTTACCTCCGCGTGTCCCTCTGCTTCCAGCGAGCACTTCGCGTGCTTGTTGTAGTCGGGATATCTCGGCGTCAATAGCGGCGATCAGTTCGGCTGTGTTCATAGGCGATCTGGAATGGCGTATCCTCGGGCTTAGGTGTGCGGGGGCTAAATGTCATCTAATTATGAACTAGGGCGTGTTCACACTAATGTGATCTATCTCGTGTAAGTAGGAGATAGATGGAAATCACTCCGGAGCAGTACGAAAAGATCAAGGATAGCCTGCCATTACAGCGCGGGAATGTGCGTCTGACGAACCTGCAAATCCTGAACGCGATCCTGTATGTGGCCGAGCAGGGATGCAAATGGCGCGGGCTTCCCAGGCGGTTTGGCAATTGGCATACGATCTACGTACGGATGAATCGCTGGGCGAAGAACGGCGTGCTTGACCGGGTGTTTGAGAGGTTGCAATCGGAGCAGATTGTGCGTATCCAGATTGAAGCCTTCGCCTTGGACTCGACTTCGGTGAAGGTGCATCCGGATGGCACCGGGGCGTTAAAAAAAACGGACCGCAAGCCATCGGAAAGTCTCGCGGCGGATGGACCACCAAGATTCATCTGGTTGCCGCGAATGCTCGAACGGCCATCACCTTCGCTCTCTCGCCGGGCAATGCTCACGACGCTCCGCAGGGACGGGCCTTGCTAAAGGAACTTGGGCCGATGCCGGATGGACTTCCCCTGCTGATGGACAAAGCCTACGAGGATAACTTGACCAGGCAACTGGTTCTCGATCTCGGCATGGTTCCAGTTGTCCCTCCCAAGTCCAACCGCATCGAGCCGTGGGAATATGATCGTGCCCTCTACAAGAAACGCAATGAAATAGAACGGCTCTTCCGTAGACTCAAAGGCTTTCGTCGCATCTTCTCCCGCTTCGAAAAGCTCGACCTCGTCTTCCTCGCCTTCCTGCAGTTTGCCCTCATCGTTGAAGCTCTCCGATTAGTGTGAACACGCCCTAGTCAGCGTGTCAGGACGTTTGCAGGGCATGGGGCGCGATGTCGCCTGCACTGTATTCGCTGAAAAGGTATCGCTCCGCGGCACTGATGTCTATGAGTATGTTCGTCCGTTCATTACCGGTGCTCCGCGAGACTTGCAAAACGGCCAATACAAGCTGACGTTTGACGGGAGAGTGCTCTCTGCCCAGCGGCGTGGCGGAAGCTGGTTGTCTCCCATCGCGACATAGCCTGCGCGTATCCGCGATGCGCTCCTTGCTAGTCCAACGCTCTAAGAACTTGTTGAAATAGGTACCTGTGGCGTCGCGGCGAAGAGGTAGGTCGTCTAACAGACATGCGTGGAGACGAGCGTACTCAAGACGGGATGTTCAGCTATGTTTCGTTGGAGCAGCGGGTAGCTGCGGATCATCCGCTGCGAGCGGTTCGGAGGTTGACGGACGCGGTGCTGGGGACGCTGAGCCCGGAGTTGGATGCGCTCTACGCAGCCTCCGGGCGGCCATCGATCGCGCCGGAGTATATTCAGCGGGCGTTGCTTTTGCAGGTGTTCTATTCGGTTCGCTCGGAGCGCTTGCTGGTGGAGCAGATCGACTACAACCTTCTGTTTCGCTGGTTCGTGGGCCTGGGCATGGACGATGCGGTGTGGAACCATGCGGTGTTCTCCAAGAACCGCGATCGGTTGCTGAGCTCGGATGTGGCCCAGCGTTTCTTCGCCGAGGTGAACAAGCAGGCGAAGAAGTTCATGTCTGACGAGCACTTTACCGTAGACGGCACGCTGATCCAGGCCTGGGCTTCGCAGAAGAGTTTTCGCTCCAAGGACGGCTCCGACGATGACGACGGTACGGACTTTCGCGGACAAAAGCGCAGCAACGATACACATCAGTCCACCACTGATCCGGATGCGCGGTTGTACAAGAAGAGCTACGGGAAGGAATCGAAGTTGAGTTATCTTGGCCATGCTTTGGTTGAGAACCGCAACGGGTTGATCGCCGCGGCGATGGTGACTCACGCTGACGGCTACGCAGAGCGCGATGCTGCGCTGTTGATGCTGGCCGAGAGGCAACAAGGCCGTGCGCGCCGCATCCCTGTGGGCGCCGACAAGGCGTATGACAGTGAGGATTTCGTGCGCACCGTACGGGAGCTGAAGGTGACCCCGCACATCACCAAGAACGACAAGAACCGCAGCAGCAACCTGGACCGCAGAACGACGCGGCAGCCTGGTTATGCGATCAGTCTGAGCCGCCGCTGGCTGATCGAAAAGGGCTTTGGGTGGTTGAAGCAAACTGGTCCGCTTCGGCAAGTCAAGTTGCGCGGACTGGAGAAGGTGGACTGGCTGTTCGTGTTCAGTTGCGCCGCGCATAACCTGATCCGGCTTCCCAAACTCATCGCTCAACCACCAGCCATGCTCCGGGAACAGTGCGCCTGAACCCTGGTTTCGGGCATCGGGACCGCATCAACGATACCCGAAAAACCCCGATAAGCACTGCCGAAATGCAATTCAAACAGATTTCAACTTAGCAGAAACCCAAATCCCCAATGAGTTCGCTAAATCGCGGCGAATTTCAACGAGTTCCTAAAGCAACGTCTCGTTTAAATCAAGCGTGATGACCGCGCTGTCCAATTGGTTGAGCAATGCTGCAAAGTCACGAATGCGTATCGATATCTCTTCCGTCATAACTCTTACCGCTGACCGCATGCGGCTGGTGCCGTGAGCCACCGTTAAGTACTCCCAGCTTACGACGCCGTTTTCTAGCATCATTGCTTTCCCGTACCGTTTGCCTTGATATGTCCTCATTCAGCCCCCGCCGTGCTAACGCCATTCCAGTGGGGATTCGTCAGGTGCATCAGGTCGACGAGACCACACTGATGAGTCAATTCGAACGGGCCCAACAGAGATTCTTCTATGACCGGGCGCGTTGCGGTTCTATAGCAAAGGAGGCATATTGAATCCCAACTTCCATCGGAATTACGCCTATGGTGGAAGCCTCGCCGGTTGAGAGGAAAGGGCATAAAAGCCCCCGATCTACTTCTCTGGCGCTCTTCCGTTCAAGATTACGTGAGGGATGTGCCTTTAGTTTACGCCTGTTTCGGTCATTGTGCCGCACTTGCCTGAAGGTGGCGAAGCCGTCGAAGAAGAGCGACCAGCTTTGTAGGATTAAGGGTTCGGGCTCTCTCCAAAGGTGACCGAGCAAACGGCGCGCTCATGCGTGACGAAAAGCAAAAGGGCCACCGACTTGGTGACCCATTCGCTGCCCTATTTTCCCTAGGAGGAAAATCACTTGCTTTCTGATTCGATTCAGAGAACTTTTTTAGAGTTGCTCGGACGTCAAACAAGCGGCGCGCTCATGCGAAAACGCGGGCGCGTTCGATCTATTGAACTAGGGCGTGTTCACACTAATGTGATCTATCTCGTGTAAGTAGGAGATAGATGGAAATCACTCCGGAGCAGTACGAAAAGATCAAGGATAGCCTGCCATTACAGCGCGGGAATGTGCGTCTGACGAACCTGCAAATCCTGAACGCGATCCTGTATGTGGCCGAGCAGGGATGCAAATGGCGCGGGCTTCCCAGGCGGTTTGGCAATTGGCATACGATCTACGTACGGATGAATCGCTGGGCGAAGAACGGCGTGCTTGACCGGGTGTTTGAGAGGTTGCAATCGGAGCAGATTGTGCGTATCCAGATTGAAGCCTTCGCCTTGGACTCGACTTCGGTGAAGGTGCATCCGGATGGCACCGGGGCGTTAAAAAAAACGGACCGCAAGCCATCGGAAAGTCTCGCGGCGGATGGACCACCAAGATTCATCTGGTTGCCGCGAATGCTCGAACGGCCATCACCTTCGCTCTCTCGCCGGGCAATGCTCACGACGCTCCGCAGGGACGGGCCTTGCTAAAGGAACTTGGGCCGATGCCGGATGGACTTCCCCTGCTGATGGACAAAGCCTACGAGGATAACTTGACCAGGCAACTGGTTCTCGATCTCGGCATGGTTCCAGTTGTCCCTCCCAAGTCCAACCGCATCGAGCCGTGGGAATATGATCGTGCCCTCTACAAGAAACGCAATGAAATAGAACGGCTCTTCCGTAGACTCAAAGGCTTTCGTCGCATCTTCTCCCGCTTCGAAAAGCTCGACCTCGTCTTCCTCGCCTTCCTGCAGTTTGCCCTCATCGTTGAAGCTCTCCGATTAGTGTGAACACGCCCTAGAGTCCCGCCTCCTGTATGACCTTCGTCGATTCGCTTCTTCACATCCCCAAGCCAAACCTTGCCGCCACTTGTTTGGAGCAGACGTTGGGCGATCATATTCTCTATATCCCGGACGTCGATATGAAGAAGTTTAGCGGCGTGCGTTGGTGTGGTCAGAATGTCCAATTTCATCATGATCTGGATTTCATCAAGGTCGTTGACTTTGAGAAAACGGTGCGTAGGAAAGATGAACTTAAGGAGTCGGGTGCAGAACTGTTTTGACTTCTCTGAGTTAACCTCGGTTACGGATGACATGGTGCCGTCGCTGTAAAAGAGTCGAACTTTCACTTGCTTCTGAGACTTCGGTGCGCTTTCACACAGCAGCAAGGCGTCGTCTTTCGCAGCGGTTGTCGGCCGGGTGATCTCTTCGAAATTCATGACCTTCATGTTACGGCTTCGCGCCCTTCTTCTGCTGCGCCCATCTCTTCTTCTGAGCCGCGCTGATTCGTGCTCGCGCTTCTGCACTCATTGTGCGCTTACCACCGCCTGTCCCTGCGCTGCCAGCGAGGAGCGTGCGTGCCTGTTGTAGTCGGGATATCTCGGCGTCGATGGTGGCGATCAATTCGGATGTGTTCATAAGGTAATCCAGTTTAACGTCAACGTTGCCGGGGAGAAGGCTTCGGCAATCTTCTGCTTGTCGGATCGGCGTTGGCAGCGGCCACACATCAGATCAGAGCTGCTCTATTGGCTGCTTTGGGGAACTCGCAATCAGAAGTGACTTAATACAGTGTTCCGCGTCGGTCGCGTCGGCAAAATCTGTGACGGTCAGTTTTAGGTAAGACCGTCCATCGTTGAAGTAAAGAAGTGCTTCGGCAGGGCTAGTAGCAGCTTGACTTGCTCTCTTATCGCAACCAAAAGCAAAACTCGCATCCACTACGCGATGGACCAACTCTGGATGAGCTTTGAGAATCAGGTAGAACTCGCCTTCGTGATAGTCACCTTCGTGATCCTCGTCAACTCCCGAACAAGAAAACGCCGTTTCAAAGCCATTGGCATTTGCCCACTCGACCAAGCGACGGATGGAAGGGTCAAGTTGCGAATAGTCAATTTCATTCATAATTTGGTATTTGCCTTTCACTTGATGCGGTCGGGAACTTTCCTGAACGCTCGATTGAATATCTCGTGCGCCAGTTCGACTGACTCATCAATCGCGTGACTGGTCGGGGTCACGCGAACGTTGACTTGCGTTTGACGGGCGAGACGGATACCCGCGATCATGCACGCGCCCATGTAGATCAGCGTGCGATTCGGACGCGGGATGTGTGCGTTGGGGTCGAACATCGCTTACCTTGGCTTCCTAACGAGCGCGTATGACACGCGACCCTGAAAGACTTCAGTCGGTAGGTAACGCCGGTGCTCGCTGCACAACGGACACTTGACCGCGATCCACGATGCAGGCAACGTCTCAACGCCAGCGGGAACGTTCTCTCCGCATCGCTTGCAGCGGACCACGAAGTCGCGCCAGCTTTGCGGACCTTGGAACATGGTACGATTATAGGCGAAGAAAAGGGGAAAGCGAGGTCAAGAAAAATAATGATTCATGCCGTAGTCGCAGAAAAGATGGGAGTCATTTTGAGTGATGCCGCCAGCTTACTCAATGGGCGCGTTTATGCCAGCGTTGCAGGCACCTTGGGCGTCCCGATGGTTTATGTCGAGTCGTATATCAACGGCGGTGAGGCAAGTATCGAAATGGCCGACAGGCTTCGTGTGAACATTGCTGCGGCAGAAGACCTCGGGAGAGACTTAGGACGCGAAGGAAGGATAGGTCTGATCTTCGGCCTGCTGCTCTAGGCGACTCGATGACTGTACTGGCAGGCCGGAGCGCATCGTTGGACGCGCTCGGAAATTGAGTATTGCAGAGAAGGTTCGCCTTACCTTGAGATCGCTGGCGGGGTGGGGAATCGATCTGGCCGTCAGGTTAGGCGTTTGCATTTTGGTAAACAAGATTACTGGAGGACAGTGGCCTATCGCGATCTCGGTAACCTGTTTCGCGCATCTGACCCCTATACGACAGCAACTCTCGTCGGTGAGGGAAAGTGTCAATGAAGCTCAAAGTGTTGGTTGCCGACGACGAACGCGTGATTGCCGACACTCTGGCTCTCATCCTCAAACAAAACGGATTTGAAGCCACCGCTGTCTATTCCGGTCAAGAAGCCATTGAAACCGCGAAGACTTTTCGGCCCGACGTGCTCATCAGCGACGTCGTCATGTTCGGCTTAAGCGGAATCGACGCTGCGATAGAAATCCGAAAAATGTTGCCCGCCTGCAAAGTTCTGCTCTTGTCCGGACAGAGTTCAACAGCCGATCTTCTCGACGAGGCAAGTAGTCGAGGCCACGAATTCGAAATTGTCGCTAAACCGATCCCGCCAAGCGCCCTTCTCGCACGACTGGAGGAACTGATACATGGACCGGATGAAGCCGAGGTCGCAAGCTAATCGACCAAGAAGTTCCTGCTCTTTGCAACCTGGGGCCGTTAAACATCGCTCGATAGAAGCGTTGCGATCAAAAAAGAAGGGATGCGCCAAAAAAGGCACGCATCCCCTTCCTTGGACTCGTACTCTTCGAATGCTCTATTTCTGTCCCTTATCGTGTCCGGATTGCCCGCCGCCGACCGGTTCTCCCTTGTGGGGCTGTGCAACGCCGCCGCCCTGCTGACCGGGCCGTTTGGGGTCATTCTGTTGCTGCTGCTGGCCGCCACTCTGCTTGGCCGTATCCTGTCCCTGCTGCGGGTCCTGACCTTGTCTCATAACCATTGTGAAACCTCCACGGGGTGTTCGCTCCGCTCTTGGTTAGGTTCATTCGGGGAGCTACAGGTTGCCACCGAGGTAGAGAAGCGAGAGGGCCTATTGCGTAGCCGCCGCAGAGCGGGGTACTGGTGAGAACAGCACAAAAAAGGGGGGTGCCAAAGCACCCCCCAATACGGTTGTCTCTCCTTATAACGGAGATAACTAACGAAGATCATCTCTGATCCAACGCCCTTGGTCTGAGCAAAAGAGAACAGACCATTTTCAGAGCTTTTCAGTATTCTCTCGGCACCCTCCCCCGGGTAAATCCAGTGAGCGAGAAGAGGTCTGACGATGTCGTCTAAGTTCCCCCATAGACACAACAGCGATGGCAGCTACGATTCGATCTGCACAGCATGTTTTGTGACAGTAGCCTCAGTTCGGGATGAAGAACTCCTGCGTGGTCACGAATTAGCGCATGTCTGCGATCCAGTGAATCTCTATCGAATCGAATCGCTCAAGAGCGTGTCCCTTTGGACTACGGCGACGCCGCAGGATGACGCAGGACGCGTCCGCGGCTCCATGGGTCAAACGTCTACTTGTTCGTTCTGACCCCAAACACGAAAACGCCCTGCCATCTCCGATGATCTGGAGACAAGCAGGGCGGTGTACGCTTGGGGATACACGCGTCGGTCGAGAATCAACCCACGTGCTTCTGTGCTAATTTGTGCTAACGATCTGCGATTGGTGCGTTTCTCGCGTCTCAATCGCCTTACGGAATCAGTAATTACATGAGGCCAACGTGGCACAGTAGTTCGATTCCGACCCGCGCCTCCATAACATCTCTTAAGTGCCCCCCATAATTTCCTGGGTCTCCCAAGAGGCGCCTGAATGGCGCGAGATCGATCAGTTCTCGGCCGTCGTTCCCACTCCTCCTACGAAAAGAGAGGAAGATTGGAAAGAATCGTCATTTCACGAGGTGGCGGCGGAATCTGAGGTAGGCTACTCTCACCTCTGTCTTGCGCTGTTCAAGCTTCTGATCTTCAACTTGAAATTCTAGGAGCGCATCCATGCTTTCTCAGGCGAATATCTCTCCAACGACTCCGATGGGTGCGAATCTTGTTGCGGGAGGGGGGGCCACCTTTCGCCTGTGGGCGCCACGAGCCACGGCGGTGTATCTCAACGGCTGCTTTGGAGGGACCTGGCAATCGAGCCAGACAGACGATCTGCTGCTGGCCAAGGACCCGAACGGGTACTGGACCGGGTTCATCGCCAACGCGAACGATAGCGATCCCTATCATTACTGGGTGGCGGGCATCGGATCGAGCGGCTACAAGCGCGATCCATATGCCCGCGAGATGGCTACCGACCAGCCATTCCCGATCTGCTGCTGCCTGATCCGCTCCGGCGATGCCTACCCGTGGCATGATGCGCAGTTCGTCACCCCCGATTTCTCCAACATGATCATCTACCAGCTGCACATCGGAACGTATGCTCCGAGCGCGCCGGGCAAGGCATCCACCTTCCTCGATGTGATTGGCAGGATCGAGTATCTTGCCGCACTTGGTATCAACGTGCTGCAGCCACTGCCAGTGGACGAAATGGAGACCAATGTCTCCATGGGCTATAACGGCGCCGACCTCTTCTCTCCAGACTTCCCGGTTGTCGTGACTGATCCGAACGCTCTTAACGGGTACCTGGGCAACATCAATCGCATGCTGGGAAACAAGGGGTGTGCGCCGCTGTCGTTTAACGACATCAGCACGGGGCCGGCACAACTCAAGGCGATGGTCGACCTGTGCCATCTCTACGGGATTGCAGTGATCTTTGACGTTGTGTACAACCACGCGGGCGGATTCGAAGGCGACGACCAAGGCATCTTCTTCGGGGATCGAGCGGATGATCCTTACAATATGAATCAGAGCTTGTACTTCACCGATCAATCGACGGCAGGAGGGCTGTCATTTGCGCTCTGGAACGACGCGGTGCGCGAGTTCCTCATTAACAACGCCAAGTACTACATTGACGAATTCCACGTTGACGGGTTCCGCTGCGATGAGATCAGCGACCTGCTCTCGATGAATCAGGATTCGGGCTGGACGTTCTGTTGCGACTTCACAAACACAATTCACTACGACAAGCCGCGAGCCATTCTCAACGCCGAATACTGGGAAGGCGACAACCAGAATTATTTTCGGTCGACCGAGCAGATTTTGATGCCAACCGCCTGGTGGGGCACGGGGTTCGATGTCGTGCAGCACGCCGGGCTGCGGGACAGCATTCGCGCCGCGGTGGCGCAGGCCGCGCAGGGGCAAGGCGCGAGCATCGATTTCGACTCCATTGCCGGGAATCTCTATCCGCAGGGCCTGGGCCACGGCTGGATGGCGGTGCCCTGCGTGGAGAATCATGACCTGGTGGCGGTAGGACGAGAACCTCGTCTTCCGGCATTGGCTGATATCTCGAACTCGCGGTCGTGGTATGCGCGCAGCCGTTCGCGATTTGCGACGGGGGTATTGCTGACCTCACCGGGTATCCCTCACATCTTCATGGGGCAGGAGTTCCTGGAGGACAAGCAGTGGAACTGGGACCCAACAGCACCGAATCTTATCTGGTGGGGCGGGGTGAATGGCGCCGATCAGGCGATGGTCAACCACCTTCGCTTCACCCAGGACCTGATCCGACTGCGGTGGAACCAGCCGGCTATCCGCGGGGACAATGCTAATCCTTTCCACGTTCACGACCAGAACCGGGTGATTGCGTACCACCGCTGGTTGGACAGCGGCCAGGATGTGATCGTGGTGGCGACGCTTTCAGAATCGACCTGGTGGGGGTATGGGATCGGCTTTCCCGGCGGTGGATTCTGGAAGGAGGTCTTTAATAGCGATGTCTACGATAACTGGGTCAATCCGCAGGTGGCAGGGAATGGCGATGGTGTCTGGGCGTCCGGCCCGGGTATGCATGGGTTTGGTCAGTCGGCGAATGTGGTAATTCCGGCGAATGGGGTGGTGGTGTTCGCCCGGGGTTGAGTAGGCTTGCCTCCCTACCCCCGACCCCCTCATTTTGCTATGGCTTTGAACTCGTTCATTCCATGACGCTTATCGGTTGTAGTTTGCAACTCATTCATTTCATGGGAGAAATTAGTAAGCCATTGTTATGATGAGACTTGTCGACTGCTGTTGCGAACTGGGCCTGTTCTTCGGCTAATTCGTCGAGGCGAGCAAGCACGGCATTGAGGACTGCCTCGGCGTGCAGCGGCTGGATGAGCCTGAGGCGAAGTTCGCTGGCGATTTTTCCGAGGGAACAGGCGATTCCAAACAGGTCCATGCCCGCGACCCAGGCGACGTGCTCGCGGGTGTCGGCGTTTCTTTCGCGGCAGGCCTGGATCGACGTGGGCGCGGCACCAGAGCTGGCCCTTGCTGGCAAATTGGGTGCACTGCGAGCCGGTCGCGAGAATTTCAGTGCAAAAACGGGGCATTCAGTTCCTCCAAAAATAGAAAAGGGCCCGCGCGAGCGGACCTTCGGATAGCTAGTCCTATTTTATCGAGTCCCGAGAAATGATCGGCCAGCTTTTTTGGATTTTGGTGCGTTTGGAATGAATGAGTTGTGGGGAAGGTGGAGACTGCGGGGCTTGACACGAAAAAACAGCCGCAACACCTCAACAAGTCGCTGAGCGCTAGGCGCGTTGTCACAGTTGAGGCTCGACTTCCGGTTTGCCCTCAACCGTGAGTGACCGTAGCTTCCGAGACTTTCCATTAGAAATCAAACTACGCCGTCTTCAATGAACCGTGTCCCCGGGGTTTCCCAAGAGTTCTTCTGGATTTGTCGCCGAAAAGAAAATTCAAAGTTCCTGTTGCTTTCCAAAAGGAACCGTGCCACTATTCCTGTTGGAAACCTAAAGGTTGATTCGCCATGAAGGAAAAGCCGGACGTCTTGCAGGGAACGCTGGCGCTGATGGTCCTCAAGACACTCGATGTCCTGGGACCGCAGCACGGCTGGGGAATAGCCCGTCGCATCGAGCAGATCAGCGGAGACCTTCTGGATGTGAATCAGGGCACGCTCTATCCCTTGCTACTGAAGCTGGAACATGAAGGCTCGATTGCCTCCGAGTGGGGCGCATCGGAAAACAACCGCCGCGCGCGCTTCTATCGGCTTACCGCTGCCGGCCGCAGGCAACTCCAGGCGGAGACCCGCGATTGGGAACAAACCGCGGCGATCATCGCACGCTTTTTCAAAGTCAAGGCGGAGGATTTACCGTGAAAATCCTGCGACGTTTCCTGATTCGCCTTTCTAATTTCGCAACTCGACGGAGCGCCGACCAACGCCTGCGGGAAGAGATTGCCGAGCACCTTGCATGCCAAACAGAGGAGAACCTGCGCGCGGGTATGTCACCCTCCGAGGCGCGGCGGCAGGCCGTGCTCAAGCTCGGCGCGGCCGAAGCGATACGGGAAGACCATCACGCAGAGCAAAGCTTGCTCCTCATCGAGAATCTGTTTTTCGACCTGAAGTACGCGGTCCGGATGCTGGGAAGATCCCCTGGATTTGCGTTTGTTGCGATCACCACAATGGCGCTAGGCGTCGGAGCCACCACCGCCATCTATAGCGTGATTGACGCCACGCTGCTGCACCCATTGCCGTATCCAAACCCTGCCGAGCTGGTTCGCATCCAGGACGACCTTCCCGGCGTAGGCGCGCAGGGCGTCGGCATCTCCGTCCCTGAGTGGAGAGACCTCGAGAGTTCCGGGATATTCCAGTCCGCGGCGATTACCGGCAGGGGCGCAAACGTGAACCTCACCGGCAGTGCACAGCCCCTGCGTCTCAGCTTTAAGCAGGTTACGCCGAATTACTTCGCGGTCCTCGGTGTAGACGCGCAGTTGGGCCGCACATTCGACCCGCACGACGCCACTCCCGGCTACAACCTGGAGGTGGTGATCAGCGACGGGCTCTGGAGAAGGGAATTCGGAGCCGACCCGTACATCATCGGCAAAGCTCTGCACCTGGACAATGACGTTTATCACGTCGTGGGCGTCATGCCGCGCGGTTTTCGCGATCAGGGCTCAACCAGCGAGGAGCAGAATGTGGAACTGTGGCTGGGGGCCGGCTTTGCCGGTGTGCCGTTTCCGCCCCCGCTGCGCAGTTCACGTCTGCGGAGTCGAGCGGTCATCGCGCGCCTGAAGTCCGGTCTCTCGATTTCGGCCGCGCAGGCTCAACTCGATGCGCTGGTTGCATCGTTGACAAAGCAGTTTCCCGCGGAATATCCGGCACAGACCGCATGGACCGTGCGCCTGATTCCGCTCAGCGAAACCGTGGTCGGCAGCGTTCGCCAATCTCTTATTCTGCTCTTTGGCGCAGTAGGATTGGTACTGCTGATCAGTTGCGTCAACGTCGCCAATCTCCTTCTTGCCCGTGCCAGCGCGCGAGGGCGTGAGATCGCGGTTCGCCAGGCGATGGGAGTTACAAGAGCGCGTCTCATCCGCCAGCTTCTGACCGAGAGTTTGTTGCTATTCCTGCTTGGCGGAATCGCTGGTTTTGCGATTCTTTTTCTCGCGAGGAAATTCCTGCTGCAGTTGGTCCCGGAGAGTCTCCCGCACTTGAATGACATATCGATCAGCTGGGACGTGCTGGTGTTTGCCATCGCCATTTCTGTCGCAGCTGGAACCATCTTCGGGCTTGCTCCCGCGTGGCTCATGAGCCGCTTCGATTTGATCGGTACGCTCAGGCAGGAAGGACGCGGAGCCAGTGGTTCACTTGGTCGCTCGCGCACCCGCCAGATTCTGGTCATCAGTGAATTGGCGCTCTCCCTGGTGCTGATGGTCGCCGCGGGCCTCCTACTGCGCAGTTTCTGGGACTTGTTCAAGGTGCAGCCCGGTTTCAATCCTGAGCGCGTTATGGCCATTCAGACCTGGTTGCCGGGGCCGAACGATCCCACTACGGATCCCTACCAAACCGCCACCCAGGAATCGGTCTTGGTGCGCGAGATTCTTCGCCGCAGCCGAACACTGCCGGGCGTGGAAGAAGCGGCCATCGGCGACGAGGCCTCTCTTCCCCTGGGCCACAGCGATCCCGGTCGGCTGCCATTGATCCGCGAAGGCATCGAGACGATGGACAATCAGGCTCCAGTGATCGACAGTCCCATCGTTTCACCCGAATACTTCCACCTGTTGGGGATGCCGCTGTTGCGCGGACGCCTTTTCAGCGACCACGACCTTGAAGATACGCCCCAGGTTGCGGTCATCAATCAGGCCGCGGCTCGCATGTACTGGCCAGGCAAAGATGGGAAGGGCGAGGACCCGCTTGGCAAACGCGTCCGTTTGCACCTGGATACCCGCGGGCTGTTGAGCTCGGCCAAGCCGGCCTGGACCACGATCGTCGGCGTGATTGCGGATGCTCGCACAGAATCGCTGGCGGACGCGGCAATTCCGCTGATCTACCGCAGCGTGTACCAGCGCACCGCCAAAGACCTGGCCATCTTTCTTCGCGGACAACTCGATCCCAGCACCATCTCCGCACAAATGCGCGAGCAGGTCCAGTCCATCGATCCGACACTTCCGGTCTTCCATGCCGAGACGCTTGACGAGGCGCTCTCCGCCTCGCTTTCCGTCAGGCGATTCTCGATGGAAATGGTGGCGTTTTTTGCGGCCACTGCCTTGCTGCTCGCCGGGCTTGGAATCTATGGAACCATTTCCTACGTTGTGAATGAACAGAGACGCGAGATCGCCATTCGCCTCGCGCTGGGAGCTCAAAGAGGCAATATCCTCAAGATGGTCCTGCGCCGGGGACTCGGTCTGGCCACCGCTGGCGCCGGGCTGGGTGTGGCCGGTGCGCTCATCGTCTCTCACCTCATGGCCGGACTGCTCTACGGCGTGTCGCCTAACGATCTGCCCACCTTCGCTGGCGTCACCCTTGTGCTTACCACTGTCGCGCTGGCCGCCAGTTATATCCCGGCGGTACGCGCCATGCGCCTCGATCCGATCACTACACTCCACTCCGAATGACTTCCTGGCACTGCTCGAATTCCGACATGCCAATGTGGGCACGAGCTCATTGAACACTGTTCTCTCGTCATCGTGGTTGCTTCTGCCAGTCCTGCGATGAGATGGCCAACAGCCGGCATTCAATAAGGCGAGAAGCCACTCACTGAATCCAGACGATGGCCGAAGTGGCCGGCGTATGCTGATGTGTAGCCAGGATTACACACGACGGAAGGAGGCGAGGTGAACTCACTTCCCAGATTCTTCGTGATCGGACGAGGGTGGCGGGCCGTCGCGGCACCGCTCGTGTTTTGCAGCATGTGCGTGCTCTGCGCGACCATGGCACAGGAACGCCCTGCGCATGAATGGAGTTACAGTGGAAGCGAAGGCCCTGCGCATTGGGGCGAACTGACACCTGAATTCGCCGCATGCAAGACTGGCCACCGCCAGTCCCCGGTCAATATTGTCGGTGCTCAGAGTGCTGATCTGCCTGCAATTCAGTTCGAATACAAACCCAGCGCGCTCCACATCATCAACAATGGACATACGATTGAAATCAACTACGCTCCCGGCAGCTTCATCAGAGTCGGAGACAAGCGTTACGAACTAAAACAATTCCATTTCCACCATCCCAGTGAGGAGACAATCAAGGGCACGCGGTTTCCCATGGAACTCCACCTGGTGCACTCCGATTCCGACGGGAATCTGGCCGTGGTATCTGTGCTGTTGGAAGAGGGTTCTGCCAATCCGCTCGTTGACATGCTGTGGGGTCTTGCGCCGAAGACTGCGGGTCCGGAGAAGGACGACGATAACCTGCAAATCAATGTCGCGGACTTGTTGCCTGTTAACCGCAGCTATTTCACTTTCGCCGGTTCGTTGACGACTCCGCCGTGCTCCGAAGGCGTGAATTGGTTCGTACTCAAGAATCCTGCAACGATTTCGAAGAAACAAGTGGCGACGTTTGCCGAGATCTATCCATACGATGAGCGGCCAACTCAGTCCCTGAACGGCCGCACGGTGCTTGCAAGTAAGTGATTGTCGACGCCCAACCGTGACTTACGTGACTAACAATGACGGCGTCGGGAGTTCGCTGGTCAGAGAATAGGCTATTCAGACGGAAGCCGGTTGTAGAACTCGCTTAAGTATAATTTGCGGGAGTTTTCAAAAGAGTTGCGGCTTTGCCTTTGAAGGGTAAGGAATTATCGAAAAACGGAATTCGGCGAGACAGCTTCGGCTTGTCGTCTGAGATTTTGCGCGCATTGCACGCACTGAGTACGCCGACGCAAATCCAGAAGTTCATCGACGCGTTGCCTTACCAGTACGGAAATACGGCGTGGTCTCCGCAGCGCGCATTGCGGGAGCGCAAGGGACACTGCCTGGAGGGAGCACTGCTGGCCGCGGCCGCCCTGCGTATAAATGGCCGCCCGCCGTTGCTGATGGATCTCGAGGCCGTGCATGACGACGACCACGTGGTGGCCATCTACCGCGAATGTGGCCTGTGGGGAGGCATTGCCAAGTCGAACTTCGCGGGCCTGCGTTTCCGCGCGCCAATCTACCGCACGCTGCGCGAACTGGCCCTCAGCTACTTTGAGCACTACTACAACCTGCGCGGCGAACGCACGTTGCGTTCCTACTCAAGGCCGGTGAACCTGGCGCGCCTGGACAGTCGGCACTGGATGACCTCCGAAGAAGACGTTTGGTGCGTCCCGGAGTACCTTATAGCAGCGAGGCACTATCCGCTGTTTCCCGACAAGGTGGCGCGCGCACTGCCCCGTCTCGACCGCCGCAGCTTCGAAGCCGGAATGCACGGCTGGACGAAGCACTGAAGAGAACCATATGCGACGTGGCGCTCACCGCTGCATGGCAGTTGCGTTTGGATCGTGCGGAGTAGATGGTAGAAGTGAGGGATTTCGAAGGATGCCAGCAACGCTCTCGGTCGCGATGATTGCGACCAACGAGGAGAAGAATCTGCCCCGGACGCTTGAGGCGGTGAAGTGGGCGGATGAGATTGTGATTGTCGACTCGGGGTCGGTAGACCGGACGCCGGAGATTGCGAAGTCGTTTGGGGCGAAGCACTCGTTTAATCGCGATTTTCGCGGGCATCCGGAGCAGAAGACGATTGCGATCGGCAAGTGCACAGGCGACTGGATCCTGTTGCTGGATGCGGATGAGGTGGTGACGCCGGAGCTGGCGGAGGAGATCCGGCGGACGATCGAGAGCCCGCAATATGAGGCGTACTGGGTTCCGAGGCTGAACCTGTTCATGACTCGGTGGATCCGACATGGAGGGTTTTATCCCGACCACAAGCTGCGGCTGTGGCGGCGGGGCAGCGCGCGGATGGAGACGAATGTTGGTCCGCACGGGACTCCACAGTTTGACGGGCCGAAGGGGACGTTGAAGCATGACCTAATCCACTACGCGTATCCGAATTTCGAGCTGTACCTGAGCCACATGAATGACTACAGCTCGGAGAACGTGTACGCGCTGGTGAGCAAGGGTAAGGCGAAGTCGACGCCGGCGATGCTGTGGCTGGCGGTGGTGAATCCTGTTGCGACGTTTGTGAAGAATTATTTCTTCCGGCTGGGATTTCTGGATGGAGTGGAAGGGTTGATCTATCACCTGAACCACTCGGTCTACATTCACTGGAAATATGTGAAGGCGTGGGACGCGCAGAAGCGGAGCAGGCTAGAGGCGTCGCAGAGGGTTGAGACTGTGGAGAGCGCGAAGTAACGCTATCGCGCTTGTGACTGTCGGGGCCGCGCCGACTGGAAGAGATAGACGCTGAAAATCGCGATCAGCGGTTCCAAGGGGTGTCGAAATCGTGCATTCACGGTTACAAAATAATAAGTAAGCGGCAGCAGGACGAAGGCCCATGTGAAGAGCCACGCAGCGGGGGTGCGGTTCCGGAGGGAGAGAAGAAGCCCAAGGCAGCTGGTGATGCTCAGGAAGCAGTAGTTGAGCTCGCGGAAGAATTCGCCCCACGGCGATCGCTCGTCGGGATGCGGAACGCTGACCCAGTAAAAATAAATGCGCTTGAGGGTGATGAAGGCGAAGTGCGCGGGGTGCGCGTCGATGTAGGCCTTCGCCTTGGCGCCCTGCTCGCGGACCCAGGTGATCTCTCCGAGTGCCTCGTAGCGCATGGTCTCAGGATCGCGCTCGACGAGAGGCAGTGTGGCGACAAATGGAAATCCATTAGACCCGGGGCCGCTGCCGGCGTAGAACTCGGCTCCGAGGTTCGAGCGCATGGGGATGAAGACGTGGAAGACGGTCCAGTTGCGGTAGATCCAGGGAGCGATGACGGCGAAGAAGAGGACAGAGGCAAGCGCGGCGCGTGCGATGGCGGCGGATTTGTTGGACGTGCCGAGGAGAATCCAGAGGCCGCAGGCGGGCAGGAAGAGAAGCAGGCTGGAGTTCGAGAGGGCGATGAGTCCCCACAGAAATCCGAAGAGCAGCCAGTGTTGTGTGGACTGCTGGTTGGGCGGCGGATCAGCTTCGCCGATGCTGCGCATGCGCAGAGCCAGCGCGAGGACAAAAGAGAAGAGCATGGTGGTGAGGGACATCTCCCACACCCAGTGGATGGCGTATTGCAGGGCGGCGGGGTATAGGGCCCAAAGCCAGGCCGACCAGATAGCAACCTGGCGGTTGTAGCAGCGCGCGGCGATTTCGTAGATGGCGGGAACGACCGCGGCCGAAAAGACGCTGTTGATAGCGAGAAGGATCCACGCGGACAGCGCGCTGTAGACTCCGGCGACCTTGAAGACAGCGGCGATGAGCAGCGGATAGAGCGGCGGGACCCAGGCGGTGGGTCCGGTGTGTCCCGCGAAGGGGTCGGCGTAGCCGTATCCGGTGGCAAGGGCGCGGGCGATGCGGCCCATCTCCCATCCGAACTGGAAATGATCCTGCAGAGGGCGGATGCGGTAGGTGTGGCCGAGGGTGATGGTAAGGACGCGGACGGCGAGGGCTGTCCAGAAGATGAGGCGTGGAGCGCGGAAGTCGTTGGAGGAGTGCGGGTTGGGTTTGCTGGGCAAAGGTCAGTTTAGCGTAGGGTGCTGACTGCCCGGGTCGGGCGCTGCGAAAAGCAGGTCCTTTGACTGCGTGCGCCGCGGCGCACTTCGCTCAGGATGACGTCCTTCATGGTGTTGCTCTCTGGGCGCGGAGCCGTGGTGATGCCGATTGAAAGAGGTAGACGGAAAGGATGACGATCAGTGGTTCGAGGGGGTGGCGGAAGCGGGCTTCGACGGTGACGAAGTAATAAGTAACTGGAAGAAGCACAAATGCCCAGGCGAAGAGGGCGGCGGCGGGGATGCGGCGGTGGAGGGAGAGTGCAAGGCCGAGGAGTCCGGCGATAGAGGGCAGGCAGTAATTGATCTGGCGGACGAAGTCGAGGAACCAGTGCTTGTCTGACGGATGCGGCACGCTGGCCCAGAAGAAGTAGAAGCGCTTGAGGGAGAGAGTGGCGAAGCGGGCGGGGTTCGCGCGGATCCAGGCTTTGGCGAGCTGGCCGCGCTGGTGGACGTAGGCGAGCTCACCGAGCTGAACGTAGAGGCGGTGTTGCGTGTCCTGCTCTGGCAGGCCGATGAGGACTCCGTAGCGGAAGCCGTAGGCTCCGGGTCCATTGCCGGTGTAGAGCTCGGCTCCGAAGTTGGAGCGCATGGGGATGAAAACGTGGAAGGCGCGCCAGTTGCGCCAGGTCCATGGGGCGATGCAGGCGAGGAAGAGCAGGCCCGCGAGGGTGGCGTGGGCGAGGGCTGAGGATTTCTGAGGAGTGCCGAGGAGGATCCAGAGGCCGCAGACCGGAAGGAAGAGCAGCATCGTTGAGTTGGAGAGAGCGACGAGCGCCCAGAGGAGCCCGAAGAGCAGCCAGCGGCGGGTGGATTCCACCCCACGGACGAAGACCTGCCCGTGGGAACCCCGGAGTGATGTGTTGGCTGGTTCGCCGATGGCACGCATGCGCAACGCGAGGACGATGACAGCGGCGAAGAGGAAGGTGGAGAGGGACGTCTCCCACACCCAGCGCGTGGCGTACTGCATCGCGGCAGGGTAGAGGGCCCAGATCCACGCGGACCAGACGGCAACGCGGCGGTTGTAGCAGCGGGCGGCGATTTCGTAGACACAGAGTGATGTGGCGGCGGAGAAGACGCTGTTGAGGGTGAGGAGAATCCAGGCGGAGAGCGGCGAGTAGATGCCGGCAACTTTGAAGACGGCGGCGATGAGCAGCGGGTAGACCGGTGGGACCCAGGCGGTGGCACCGGTGTGCCCGCTGAAGGGGTCGGCGTAGCCGTATCCCGTGACGAGAGCGCGGGCGACGCGGGCCATCTCGTAGCCGAAGGTGAAGTGGTCTTCGAAGGGGCTGAAGCGGTAAGTGTGGGCGAGGGTGATGTAGGCGACGCGGACGAGGAAGCCGGTCCAGAAGAGGATGACGGGAGCGCGGAAGCTTGATTGATCTGATGGCCGCGCGCCGGGTGGAGTCATATCTCCACATCTTACTGGCGTAGCCGGCGCGGAGTGCCGGGCTTTGGCAGCGCGGTGGGTCCGCGCCTACGATCAGGAGCCGTAGTGGCGGGGTTCGGTGGTGCGCTCCCAGGGGTAAGTCTGAAAGGGCTTAAAGGTGCGTTGGAAAAAGGCGTCGTCGACGACATAGCATTCGCCGTCTTCTCCGCGGACGACCCAGTCGCCGCGCTTAACGTGGCGGAAGCCGATGTCGGTGGCAATGGTCTGGTCTTCCTTGCATTGTGTGGCGTCGACGAGCAAGGGGCGGCAGGTGCGAAAAGTTCCCATGATTCCTCCGCCGGTGTGTGAGGCCGGCAGTTCTTATTTCACTGCGGCGGCCATAAAAATCGGGGAAGCAGGTCGTAAGGGGTTTGTTAAGAGCCCTCCGCAAAATCAAGGACAGGATTGGGCGAAGAGGAAACGAAAACCGGGCTAGAATGAGGGGATGCTGTCCGCTGTTTTACCGGTTCGCGATGTTGCTGCCGAGAGCCTGGATTGGGCGCACCCGGTGGTGCGGGAGTGGTTCGTGCGGCGGTTTCAAACACCCACGGAACCGCAGGAGCAGGGGTGGCCGCACATTCTCCAGGGGAAGCCGACGCTGATCTCGGCACCGACGGGGTCGGGGAAGACGCTGGCGGCGTTTCTGATTGCAATTGACGGGTTGCTGAGAAAAGCAATTGAGGGACGGTTGGATGGCACGACGGAAGTGGTGTATGTTTCGCCGCTGAAGGCGCTGTCGAATGATGTGCAGAAGAATCTGGAGACGCCGCTGCGCGAGATCCAGGAGATGGCGCTGGAGCGGGGATATTTGTGTGCGCCGATCAGGACGGCGGTGCGGACGGGCGACACACTGCCTGCCGAACGGCGGGCGATGCTGAAGGAACCGCCGCACATCCTGGTGACGACTCCGGAGTCGCTATACATCCTGTTGACTTCGGAGAAGAGCCGGCAGAACCTGCGGCGGGTGCGCACGGTGATTGTGGATGAGATCCACGCGGTGGCCGATGACAAGCGGGGATCACATCTGGCGCTGACGCTGGAAAGACTGGACGCGCTGGTGCGGGGCGAGAATCCGCTGAGTGCCGCGGATTTTGTCAGCGGGCATGAGGCTCCGCAACGGATCGGGCTGTCGGCGACGCAAAACCCAATCGAGCTGGTCGCGGAGTTTCTGGCTGGGGATCGCGCGCACGAGGTCGAGATCGTGCAGGCGGAGCAGCGGCGCGCGCTGGACCTGCAGATTGAGATTCCCACAGACGAGCTGGGAGCGGTAGCAACGCAGTCGGTGTGGGATGGGATTCATACGCGCCTGGCGGAGCTGGCGCTGGAGCACCGGTCGACGCTGGTGTTTGTGAATACGCGGCGGATGGTGGAGCGGCTGGCGTTTGCGCTGGCTGAACGACTGGGCGAGGAGAATGTCGCGGCGCATCATGGGAGCCTGTCGCGCAAGCTGCGACACGAGGCGGAGCGCAGACTCAAGGCCGGCGAGATTCGGATCCTGGTGGCAACGGCGTCGCTGGAACTGGGCATCGATATCGGGACGGTGGACCTGGTTTGCCAGATCAACACTCCACGGGCGATTGCGACGGCGATGCAGCGGGTGGGCCGCGCGGGGCACTGGCGGGGTGCGGTTCCAAAGGGGAGATTTTTTGCGACGACCTGCGATGACCTGATGGAGAACGCGGCGTTGATTCGCGCGATGCGCAGCGGCACGCTTGATCGACTGGAGATTCCGACGAAGCCGATGGACGTGCTGATGCAGCAGATTGTCGCGGCGTGTGCGGCAGAGCCGTGGGAGGAGCAGAGACTCTTTGAGCTGTTCCGGCGGGCGCAGCCGTATCGCGATTTGCTGTGGGAAGAGTTTGAAGAGGCGCTGTGCCTGCTGACCGATGGGATCGAGTCGAGCAGGGGGCGGTATGGCGCTTATCTGCTGCGTGACCGGGTAAATGGACGCATCCAGGCGCGGCGTGGAGCGAGACTCGTAGCGGTGACGAACGGCGGGACGATTCCCGAGACGTCTTTGTTTCCGGTTGTGGTGCAGCCGGAGGGCGTGCAGATTGCGACGCTGGACGAGGATTTCGCCGTAGAGTCGATGCCCGGCGACATCATCCTGCTGGGCAACACGAGTTGGCGCATTCAGCGAGTCGAAGCAAAGAGCGGGAGGGTTCTGGTGGAGGATGCGCACGGGCAGCCGCCGTCGGTGCCGTTCTGGACGGGCGAGGCTCCGCAGCGGACAGAGGAATTGTCGAAGTTCGTTTCTGAACTTCGACTGGAAATAGACGGGCGCACGAAGGACGTTCTGCCGGGATATATCAGCCAGACAAATCCGGAGATTGCCAAGACGGTGGTGTGGCTGAAGCAGGAATGCGCCGTCGACGATGCTGCGGCGGAACAGATGATCGGCTACATCGTTGCGGGGCGGGCGGTGCTGGGTACGGTGCCATCTGTAACAACGATCGTTGCAGAACGATTCTTCGATGAGGGCGGCGGGATGCAGCTGATTTTGCATGCGCCGTTCGGCGGACGGGTGAACAAGGCCTGGGGCCTGGCACTGCGGAAGCGCTTCTGCAGGGGTTTCAACTTTGAGCTGCAGGCTGCGGCTACGGATAACGGGCTAAATATTTCGCTTGCTGAGCAGCACAGCTTTCCACTGAGCGATGTCTTCCAGTTCCTGACGACGCAGACGGTGACGGAACTGCTGGAGCAGGCATCGCTGGCTTCTCCAATCTTTAAGTCTCGCTGGCGGTGGGACGCGAATCGCAGTTTGCAACTGTTACGGTTTCAAAAAGGCAAGAAAGTTGCGCCACAGATTCAGCGAACGCGATCAGACGATCTGCTGGCCAGCGTCTTCCCGCAGGTGGCGGCCTGCCAGGAGAATATCGAGGGCGACATTCAGATTCCGGACCATCCTCTGGTGCGCGAAGTGATGAAGGATGTGCTTGGCGAAGCAATGGATCTGGAGGGACTGAAAAACGTACTTGCCGCGATGGATGATGGGCGCATCCGGTGCGTGGCGGTGGATACGACGACTCCGTCGGTGTTCGCGCACGAACTGCTGAATGCGAACCCGTATGCGTATCTGGATGACGCTCCACTGGAAGAGCGCAGGGCACGCGCGGTTGCGATGCGCGGTATGGTTCCGGACAAGGAGCTGGGCGAGGCGGGACGACTTTCGCCGGCGGCGATTGCAGAGATTCGCGAGCAGATCTGGCCGGACTTGCGCGATGAGCATGAGTTTCATGACCTGTTGTGCTCGCTGGTGATTGTGCCGGCTGAGATCACTGCTGAACCTCGTACCGCGCAATGGGGAGAATGGTATACGCGGCTGGAGCGGCAGGGCCGGGTTACGGCCGCGTTGATTGGAGGGCGCGGATATTTCGCGGCGGCGGAGTGTGTCGAGGAGATGCGTCTCTTGTGGCCTGAGGTGCGCTTCAGCGGCGGGGTCTCGCCGATTCCAGCGAATCATTCGAGCGCCGAAGATGTTTTACGCAAGGCAGTGCAGGGATGGATGGCGCTGCTGGGTCCGGTGACGTCGCGTAGCCTGGGCGAGCGGCTGGGCATCCCCACGCACGAGATATGGAAGCAAATGCTGCGGCTGGAGATGACTGGCACGATTCTGCGCGGGTGCTTCGAAGGGCCATCGGGCGGCGCTCCCGTTGCTGATGAGGATGTGGAGTGGTGCGAGCGGCGCTTGCTGCAGCGTATTCACAAGCGCACATTGCACGCGTTGAGGAAGCAGGTTGAGCCCGTGACTCCGGCAGTCTACATGCGGTTCGTGCTCGACTGGCAGCATCTGGGCGCGCAGCGGCAGCTTACCGGCGAGCAGGGATTGCTGGAGGCGATCCGCGGACTGGAGAGTTTTGAGGCTCCGGCGGTCGAGTGGGAGCGGTCAATTTTACCGCAGCGAGTATCGAATTATGATCCACGCTGGCTGGATGCGCTAACGCTGACCGGCGTAGTGGGATGGGGGAGGATTTCGCCGCATCCGGCGTTCGCGTCGATTGAGAGCGGCGGCCCGAAGCGGATTATTCCGACGGGGATGGCCCCGATCACGTTCTTTCTGCGTGAAGAGGCGCTATGGATGGATTTGTGCCTGTCGCAGCGACAAATTCCGGAGCCGATTCTGACGGCGTGCTTCAGTGAGGTGGCGAACCGGCTGCGGTCGCGCCTGAGCGAGCGGGGAGCGATGTTTCCGGGAGATATCGCGCGGGCGTTGGGAGCTCCTGGTGAGGAGGTCAGGCGCGCGCTGTGGGAGCTGGTTGCGGCGGGAATGGCGACGGCCGATGGATTCGACAGCCTGCGAGTGCTGGTCGATCCGCGACGGAAGCAGATGTTTGCGACGCCAACACGGGTGCGGCCTGCGGAGCAAACACGCAATGCGGCTGGACGGTGGAGCATGCTGTGCGCGGCGAGCCCGATGCGGGAAACCGCCGGCGAGGCTGCGGCGCGGCGCGAGGCGCAGGTGGAATCGGCCTGCAGGGTGCTGCTGCGGCGGTATGGCGTGGTCTTTTACGATCTGATGGAGCGGGAGTCTGCCATGCCGCGATGGAGGGAGCTGCTGGGGATGTTCCGGCGGCTGGAGGCGCGCGGCACGGTGCGCGGAGGAAGGTTCGTGTCGGGATTTGGCGGTGAGCAGTTTGCGCTGCCGGAGGCGCTCGAGTCTCTACGCGAGGTTCGGAACAAGAAAGCAGAGTTGATGCCGGTGACGTATGCCGCTGCCGATCCGATGAACCTGATCGGGATTGTGATTCCGGGAGAGCGGGAGTCGAGTGTGCCGGGGAAGACGGTGACGTATCCGGTTCCGGCGGCGATAGAAGACTCGGCCGAGTCCCAGGAAGCTCCTGTGGTGACCGATCTGTTCGCGTTCGGAGCGACGGCAGTTGAGGGCGGTGCGCTTGCCTGAGGACGCCCCGTCATTGGTCGAGGGTGAGGATTACTACATGGACGGTCCTTACCTGGTATTTACTGAGGAGTACCACCGGAAGCGCGGGTACTGCTGCAAGTCAGGTTGTCGGCACTGTCCGTGGAAGGAACTCAAGCCGGGTGAAGGCGGGGAAGCGATGTCCCAGAATCCGGATCATTCGACAGGCTCAGGGCAGGCTGTTTGACATCCCTGATGCGGGCAGGTGTCGGCGTTCTTCAATGACGGCCAGATCCCATGGCTGAAGACGCGGCTCCGGCCTTCTCTTCTGCGTCATACTCCTAAGACATACGGAAATCTACTCTGAGCAAAAAGAGTGCAGGGCGATCGGTCCCGGCTGGATTAGATTGTAGGCGGATGGTCCCGCTGATTTCAGGAGAGAAATGAAAAATATAACAAACCTACTTCTGCTGGTGATTGCGGTGGCGCTGGTGGCGATTGCAATCGAGCCCTATATCAAGCCGCGGCCCGCGCAGGCACAGGTGATGGCGGATTATCCGCTCTACTTCGAGCCGGGCGTATATCTTCTGCGCGCACCGGATGGCACCAGCCAGATTTACGGGAAGGTGATTGTCGATCTGCGGTCGGGGAAGATATTTGGATTTCCTACTTACGGGCAGCAGCCATATCCGATCGACATAACGACTACCAAACCAATAACGTCGAGGCCGATTGTGCTGGGCAGGTTCGCGTTGGAAGATACGGACCGATAGTGCGGTTCAACTGACCGGTGTGAGACCGAGCGCCTTCAGATAGCCGTCGTTACGGGTGCAGTTCTCAAAGCGGACGTTGTCGAGCAGGTCAGCGAAGGCGGCGCGTATGTGGTCCATGGGAGGGCGGCGGGCGATCTGCTTTTCGGCGTCGCCGGTGCCGCCGCGAGTCTGAGCGAAGGCCACGATCTCTTCCCAATAGCGGGGCCGCTTGAAGGTGACGGGGGCGGATGCGGCTTCCATCTTCTTGTACGGCCAAAAGCACCAGCCGATGTTGTTCTTCTCGAGAAGCTGGCGGAACTGGTTCACCCACGCGTCGTTGTTTTCGCCGGACTCTCCGAGCCAGATGGGGACGTGGTAACGGTCGCGGAAGTCGAGGTAAGGCTGGATGGCAGGCTGCTCGGGCGGCATCCAGTACTTGTGGAAGGTGTACATGACGTTCGAGTCGAAGGGCGGCCCGAAGACGCTGAAGTTGGTGTCCCACTGGGCTCCGCCGAGGATGACGACGTGGTGCGTGTCGACCTCACGGACGCTGGCTACGATGCGGCGGTAGAGGGGTTCGAGGCGGGAGGTGTAGATCTGTATCGCAGGGAAGGGCGGGATTGGTTCATTGAGCAGGTCGTAGCCGAGGACAGTGCTCGAATCGCGATAATGCTCCGCGATGCGCTTCCAGATGTCGATGGTCTCCTGCTGCGATTCGGAGCTTTCGAAGAGCCAAGGGTATCCCCAGCTGTTGTCGATGTTCGTGCCGGTCTGGCCGCCGGGTGCGGCGTGCATGTCGATGATGATGTAGAGCCCGGCCTCCTGCGCCCAACCGATCACTCGGTCGAGAAGAGCGAAGCCTTCATTGTTGCCAGGAGTGAAGAAGCGGTAGTCGATGGGGATGCGGATGGAGTTGTATCCGGCGCGGGCCAGGAACTGGATGTCGGCCTGGGTAATGTAGAGGTCACGGTATTCATGCCAAAATTTGGCGGCGTCGGCCGGGCCGATCAGCTCGATAATCAGAGTGTCGATTTCACGCCCGGACTGCGGGCCTTTTTCGAGGCTGAACATGTAGCCTTCAGGAACCATCCAGTTGCCAAGGCTGGTGCCGCGGAGGTTCAGCGGGTGGCCTTCGCCGTCGACGAGGCGCGGGCCGTCGGTGTGTACGAAGCTGTGGGTGGCTGCGCGGCTGGATAGCGACAGAAGCGTGAAGGCGAGAAGCAGGATCAGCTGTTGAGCCTGGGAGCGGGAGGGCTTGCAAAGCTTCAAAGTGGAAACCTCGGGAGCACTTTACAAGCTTTTCTGTGATGGTGAAACAGGGCTGCGGTCGGGACCGGTTGGTCTTCGCTAGGATCGCACTATGGAAGCGCTCCCGGTTGCGGTGCTCGGCCTTCATCTTGCCTGGATTCTGTGGGCGATTACAGGAGCGCTGTGGACGCGGGGTCGTCCCTGGCTGACGGCCTTCCATGTGTTGTCGCTGATATGGGGAATGCTCGTTGAGGTCTGTCCGTGGCCGTGCCCACTGACGCGGGCGGAGCAATGGCTAGAGGCCAGAGCAGGGATGCACGCCTCGGCGCATACCTGGGCGGGCGGTTTTCTGGTGCACTATCTTGAGGCGATGATTTATCCGGACCTGCCGGCGTGGCTTGTGACAGGATTCGGTGTGGCGGTCTGCGCCTTCAACTTGGGAATTTATGCGCGGCGCCTCTGGCGGGCGCGACGACACGGCTCCCTATAGCGGACGCCAGTGGGTCTTCAGCGAGGAGCTGAGCTTAGTTGCCGTGGTCGAGCTGAAAGGGCTTGTTGTAAGGCTCGACGGGATAGCCCTTTGCTTTCCAAGCTTCCAGGCCACCCTTGAGAAACTTGACTCGAAAGAACTTCAAGGCGAGGGCCCGATTCAGGATACTTCGGGCGGTCTCATCGCTGGGGCACGTACAGTAAACGACCGAATCCTTTTCTTTGGGGATCAGAGACGGATTCTCAATCACTTCTTTTGGTGCGAGGCGAGTCGCGCCGGGAATGATCTCCGACTCGGCAAGCAGGTCGAGCGGCTGACGAACATCAAAAATGAGGACATCCTGATGTGAAGTCAGCAGGGTATGAAGCGCTTCGGGCGTGATGCTGTGTTCTTCCAGTTCACGCCGGTTTTTTCTGCTTTTGATCCAGAAGCCGATCAACAGCAGAGTGGCAATCACAGCGGCAACAAGTGCAGCCATTTGCATTCTCCTCGACAACCCACCGTACAGGATTCGCACGAGGGCTAACGGGATTCATGGCAATGGGATGAGCAGGCCAGCCTTCAGCTCGGAGGTTTGAATTTCGATGTCAACTAAACTTGACATGGTTCCTGATGGGTGTCAAGCTTACTTGACTACAAAGGAGGCCCAAGTGTCACTCTGCAACAAGAGCCAGACCCCACTCCAGCGGCGAACCATTCAGCGCCTTGGAGGCGCCTTGATCCTTACCGTGCTAACCAATTTCTCCACCCCCAGCCTGCCCAACCCGCTTGTCGATCTGTTTCCGGGCCTCTCGCAATTCAGGGTTCACGATGGGCATCCCTCCACTCTCGTCGTGGGGCTGGTTTCGGCTTTCTCGGTGCTTCCGGTGCTGCTCGCGGTGTGGGTGATATACCACTATCTAAAAGCTGAGCCGGATGAGTTCATTCGTGCGCTCGTCATTCGCTCTCTGCTCTGGGGTTTTGCAGTGACGATGACGGGCAATGCGCTTGCCGGTGTCTATATGAATTTTTATTCGAGACCCTTCCCGCTCACTGTATTGAACGCGGATCTGTTTTTTATTTCGACCGGACTTGCCTTTCGCCTTCTGCAACGGAGTTACCGGTGAAAAACTCTTTGCGGGTGCTCCGAGCCGAAAGGAAGTGGAGCCAGGCCGACCTTGCAGAGAAGCTCGGAGTATCCCGTCAGTCGGTCAACGCTATCGAGACAGGGAAGTTTGATCCCAGTCTGCCCCTTGCGTTCAAGCTATCCAGACTTTTTGAGCTTCCCATTGAATCCATTTTCACCGAGTAAGGCATCTCGGCCAGTTCACGTGGAAGACCCCGCAAGTTGCAAAGATTTTGACAGGTCCTAACGTCCGGAACCGGGAGATGACGCCGGCGGAGGCGTGTTTGGAGCAGGTGTCGCCGGAGTTGAGGCCGGCCCTGCAGGCTGGGCCGGCTCGCGGATCAGCACAGCGGTGCGCGGGAAGGTGAAGCTGCCTCCAGCATCGTCGATGACGTTGACCTGGCAGGTATACAGGCCGGGTTTGAGTCCGGCGAGAGGCACGTCGAACTGGAAGGCGACGGCATCGCGGGCAGGCACGTTGAGGGAGTTGGCCTCAACCAGAGGGGTTTCGAAGGCCTTGGTGGTGCCGTTGAGGAATTCGATGCTGGTGAGGACGCGGACGGGAGCGTTCTGGCCTTTTGGCGCAGGTTTGGCATCTTTGCCAGCGTCTGCACTACCAGTGGCAGCGGCGTGCGACGGTGCGTAGACCTCATAGAGGAAATAGAGATGCTGGTCCTGGCGGAAGACGTGGGGCAGATTGGGCACGAGTTGCTCGCCGTCGCGGATGAGCGGGTTGTCAGTATGCTTGGCAGCCGGGACGCGTTGGCTGGCGAGAACGACGGAGCTCATCTTGAGCGGAACTTTGCGCTGATCGGGGACGTTGATGTCGGTCTCGAAGGAGCCCATGCGGCCGGTTTCGTTTTCGCGCACGACGAATTTGAGATGGAACTTGCCGATGGGGAGGGTGAAGCCGGTTGAATACTGCACGTTCTTCTGGCGAACCTGTTGGGCCTGATCGATGGCGAGCTTGACGGTTTCGCGGGCCTGCCCGATAACGTGGCCGGCAGGGTCTTTGACTTCTCCGATGATGTCGAGGGTGGCTTTGTCCTTGTCGCCGCCCTTGATAAAGGGGATCTGCGAGCCGGGCACGACGATGGAGACAGGCACGAAGTAGTGGGTGTCGTCGGTACGGAAATAAAGGGTTTCCATGTAGACGGCGACGTCGGTGGCGGGCAAGTCGCTGGCTAATTGCTCCTCGAGCTGGCGCTCGCGATCTTCGCGGTTGGAGTGCTGGTAGTCGGCGGGGGCGTAGTAGCCGGGGCGGTATTCGAGCTTCACGTCGGCACGGTTGATCTTGATGGACAGCTTGCGATAGCGGCCGTCGCGGCGCACGTCGCTGGAGCGGAAGCCGAGGACGTAATACGCCGAGGTGTCACGCTGCAGGCGGTCGAAGGCTGAAGAAAAATCATTGCTATCGAAGAAGGCCTTGCCGCCGGTGTCAGAGGAGAGCGTGGCCATGACTTCCTGGGTGTTGAAGTTGGCGTCGAGATTGTTCTGCAGGGCCGCGCCGTTGTAACCGCTGGTTCCGCGCAAGCTGCCGGTCGAGGCGTCACCGAGCGGGGAGATGGCCTGCAGCCCGCGGGTGTCGACGCTATAGATGGAAAGGTTGGCGCGTACGGCGGAGTTGATTGCGGAGCGCAGCGAGGCCTGGTTCTCGATGCCGTCGCGCTGGATTCCGCCGGAGAAGTAGAGCATCGACTTCTTCTGGTTGATGTAGGCGAGCGACTTGGAGATAGAGGCGATGGCGAAGAGCTCGCGGTCGGTGTTAAGGTCGTTGTACTCGCTCTCGTCGGCAGTGAAGGATGTGGTGTCCTCGACCTGGTTGGTGGTGCTGGTGGCTCCGGCCTGGAAGCCCGAGCTCTGATCGCCGGAATAGGAATTAACGGCGTTGAGCAGCAGCTGCTTGTTCTGGGTGAAGTCCTGGTCCAGCGAAAGGGATGTGTCGAGGGAGACGACGGCGACGAGATCAGCGGCCTGCATCTGGCGGTTGATGTAGTTGCGGGCGGCGTCCTGCGAGCGCTCGATGTCCTCGGGCTGCATGGAGGTGAGATCGAAGAAGAGCACGATGAGACGGTGATTGCGCAGCTCTTCGGGGCGGGCCACCCCGGTCTTGGCGTTGAAGATACTTTGGCCGGCCTGTCCGCTGATGGTGGCTTCGTTGAGCGGGGCGGCCTGATCGACGCTCTCAAAGTCGAAGCTGGATATCTGCTGCGGCTTACCGTTTTCGAGGATGGTGAAGTCTTTGGCGGTAAGTCCGCGGACGACTTCACCTGTCTTCTTGTCGCGGACGACGATGTTGGTGAGGACGAGATCGCTGTTGACCTTGAGCGTGAAGGATGACTGGCTTTGTCCCGCGCTGGAGGACTGGTCGGGTGACTGCTGGGCGTTCGCGCCGATGATTACGGCGAGCCCGAGGGCGGCTGCGAGGCTGAGAGTCTGGAGACGATGGGTCATGTTCGAGTCCCCTTAAAAGCGAAAGCGGGCCAGGAAGGTGAACTGGCGCATGGCGGCAGTGGAGGTGACCTCGCCGTAAGTCTGCGAGCCCAGCGTGGTGTCGACCCCGGAGTATTGGACAGTGTTGAAGACGTTGTCGACGGTGGCGCGGACTTCCAGGGTGCGCATTTCAGAGAAGCGCTGGGTTTTCGAGAACGACATGTTGACGGAAACAGTGCCGGGGCCGGGGATGGAAAAGCGGGAAGCGGAGCCGTAGCCGTTGTCGGGCGGGTTTTCGAAGGCAGCCTTATTGAACCAGTTGTCGACCATGCCACCGCCCGTCGTCAGCGAGACGCCGGGGAGTCGATTGGGGCGAAGCGAGCCGGCGCTCCCGCGGGCAACATCCGCGACTGCGGCTTCGTAGTGCGGGGTCAGTGGTGTGCCGCTCGCGAAGTCGAAGGTGCCGGAGACGGAGAGTCCACCGACAGCGTGAGACCAGAAATTGCCGGTGCTGAGGTAATGGCCGTCAGGGCCGAAGGGCAATTCGTAGACAAAGTCGCCTTTCACCTGGTTGCGGATATCGAAGCTGGAGTTGGATTCCTCGGCGAGTAGGTCCTGCCAGTTCTGAGCGACACCGGCTGAGGAGCCTCCATTGCCGCCGATTGAACTGGCGTTGTCGATGGAGTGCGAATAAGTGTAGGTGGCTCCGAGAGCGATGCCATTCTGCATGCGCTTGCGGAGGCGCACAGCAAGGGCGTTGAAATTGGAGAAGGCGACGGAGTCTTCGTAATCGTACAGCACGTTCGGCACAGTGGTGCCGAAGCGCCCCGGCGCGTCGACAATGTCGAGACGCGTACCCTTGGAGCCGTTGTAGCCGACGTTGAGGACAATGCCGAGCGGGAGGGTCCGCTGGATGTCGAGGTTCCAGACCTGCACGTAAGGCAAGCGGTAGTTCTTGTTCACCGAGTAATTGCCTTCAGCCTGCGACATGGGGGTGAAGCCGTTAGCAAGGGTGAAGGTCGGCGCGCCGGTCGTGGGGTTGCTGTTGGTCTGCACGTTGGCCCAGGGAGGCTGAAAGGCGAAGTCCTGCACGAACTTTACGTACTGGCCGTTGGCGAAGTTGATGCCGTAGCCGGCGCGGACGACGGTGTCCTTGACGGCGCGCCATGCGATGCCGATGCGCGGGGAGAAGTCGGTCTTCTCAGGCACGACAAGGGTGCGCGGGAAGAAGCCGGAATAGGGCCCGTAGGTGTTGGGCAGAACGGTTGTGGCTTGGGTGAAATCGTCGCCGGTGTCGAGGGTGGCGAGGTGATCATACTTCTCGGAGTACGGGGAGAAGTATTCGTAGCGCAGGCCGGCGTTGATGGTCAGGTCGGAGCGGGCGCGCCAGTCGTCCTGGGCGTACGCGTCGATCACGTTGGCGCGCAGATAGGACTTCTCGTAGGGCGCCTGGAGGCTGGTTTGCTGGGGCAGCCCGATGAGCATGTCGGCGAGCGAGGAGCCGGAGGTAGAGAAGCCATTCGGAGTGCTGGGGCTGGTTCCGGGCGCCTGCGTGTAAAGGCCGGTGAAGATGTAGGTTCCGGTGGAGTTGGTGAGGCCGACCAGGTCGAGGTGGACGCGGCGCAGGTCGCCTCCGAAGCGCATGTTGTTCTTCTTGTGAATCCAGGAGAGCGATTCGGACAGCGAGATGGTCTGGTTGATCTGAAATGCGGGTTGCTGCTCATTGAGGCTGGTGAACTGGTTGAGGGTGACGTTGGGCAGGCCGAAGAGTTGCGGATTGGCGGGGAGCCCGTTCAGGCCGATCTGGCTGGCAACGTCGGTCGTATTGGTGAAGTAGTTGCTGGTTTCGGCGTTGGTGCGGTTCCAGCTCAGGTTGAGGATGTTGGCCAGATGGCCCTTGCTGATGGAGTAGCCGGCCTGCAACGAGTACTGGGTGCTCTGGTGTTTGCCGCCGAGGTCGCGGAAGAGGTTGAGATTATCCGAGGCAGAGTGTGTGTAGTTGAAGTTGAGGTTGATGTTCTGGTGCAGGCCGGGACTGCTGCCCTGTCCAAGGCGCTGGCGGATGAAGTTGCCCAGGGCGGCGTTGTTGCCGCCGGCTCCGAAGTTGTGGATGAGCCGGGCGCCGAGAGTGGTGGTGTTGGTCTGGGCTGAGCTCAGGAGGTGGTAGTTCTGCGTGCTTCCGGGCAAGTTGGCCTCGGGAACGTACTTCAGCAGAGCAGTGGCCTGCGGCGAGATGCACTGCGCTGGGATGGTGTTGTTGGGGAAGGGCTTGCCGGCATTGGGGTCTCCGGGATAGCAACCGGGATCGTAGATGGTGATGGGCAGGCCGCCGGGGGTAGTCAGGCCCTGAAAGTTGCCGGTACGCTCGGCGGCCAGAGGGACGGTTCCGTACTGATCGAAGGGTGAGGAGGATCGCTGGCCGGACAGGGTGAAGAAGAGGAAATCCCTCCTGTCGTTGGTGAGGATGTGCGGAATGTAGGGTGCGCCGATGAAGGTCAGCCCGAAGCGATTGGAGGCATAGCTGGGCTGGCTGACGGTCTGGCCGCGCAAGGCGTAGGGCAACGCGTTCAGGGCGGAGTTGCCGCCGTTCCAGAAGAATGCGCCGTGGGGCTGGTTGGGATTGAAGTTGCGGAAGTTGCCGCGTCCTCCGAAACCGCCTCTGCCGCCTCCTCCGCCTCCACGCCCCCCAAAGCCGCCTCCTCCACCGAAGCCTCCTCCGCCCGGGCCGAATCCACCGGGCCCACCTCCGCCGGGACCGCCAGGGCCACCAGGACCCCCCGCGTTGCCGGCCACGGTTGCGTCGCCTTCACCAGGAGGCGGTGGCCCATCGCCGAAGTTGATGCCGGCAAAGGGGTTAGTCGAACCGTTCTGGCCGGCGACGGCGACGGATTCTGTGGAGACATCGGGGTTGGAGGCGAGAGAGGGGAGGGCTGCGGACGAGGCGGTTGAGCCGCCCGCGGCCTCGATAAGGCCGCTAGCCGCGTCGGCGAGGGAGAGGCTCTGGGTGCCCCGGCCGGAGTACTGGCGGGTTGCGGCGGAGGCGGTCTGCTGTTGTTCTTCCTGAGTCGCGCGCGAGGCCAGGCTGAGGGTAAAGTCGACTTTCTGGTCGTGCGATGCCGCGTTGAGCAGCGCTTCTTGGGTAGTGGGTGCGAAGCCGGCAAGTTCTGTCCGCAGCACGTAGCGGCCATTCGAGGGGATGGTCATGCTGTAGTCGCCGCGGGAGTCAGTGGCAGTCGAGTACTTGCGGCCGGTGAGTGTGTTGGTGGCGGTGATGCTGACGCCAGGAAGAGGGATGGGTCCCGACTTGACCGAGCCATGGATGGCGCCGCCGGTTTGCGGGGCTGTGCCGGGCTGCGCTGCCGTTCCGGGCTGGGACGGTGCGGCGGGCGGTGTCGGTGATGTGAGGGTGGGCGAGGCGGCCTGCTGGGCGCGGAGATAGCCCGTCGTGGCCAGTTGCGACACGGAGAGCAGAAGCGAGATCGTGATGCGGCGAAGCGACATAGAGTGAGCAGGCTACTGGTTTGGTGGAGCAGGTGAGGGACTGGGCTGGACGCGGCTTCCGCCACCACTTCCGAAGCCGCCGGGGCCACCCCTTTCGCCGGGACCACCAACACCTAATACGGTGGCGAGGAAGTTTCCGTTCTGGACGGAGCCTCGAGCTGTGACGTTGTCGCCAACCTTGATGTCCGCCAGCGTAATGCTGTCGCGGCGCTTGCGGAAGGAGGTATTTTCGTCGACGACGATGATCTGAATTACGTTGTCGGGGCGCTTGATCGTGATTTTCGTCTCGTCGATGGATTGAATGGCGCCGGCGGTCCAGGTCTTGCCGAAGTCAGCCCGGGCCTTCTCGTACTGTTCCTTGTCGATGAGCATGACGAACATCGCGCCCAGGGTCTTGGCTTTCTCGTCCTTGTCGCCGGCGGCTCCGATCATGTCGCCAACATGGATGTCAGACATTTTGATCTGATCACGCTGTTTGCGGAAGCGCGTGTTGGGTCCGGTCTCAACCTTGTAGACGTCTCCGGTCTCGGTCTTGACGGTAATGTTGTCGCCGGTGATGGCTGTGACGGTGCCGCGGATACTGTGCTCGGTGATAGCTCCTCCCATGCCCTGCACCTGGCCGGGCGGTGGTGCGGTCGAGGACGCATCCTGTCCGCGAGCTCCTGGTAGAAATGCAGAGAGGGCGAACAACAGGACCGAAGCGCGCAATGGGAACTTCATGACCAGACAAGTATCTCTCAATTAGACTGGCGCGAACCCGAGCCCGGGCAGGCGCGAGCGCTGGATTTGCAGGATAGACGAGGAAAAACCATCCGAAGTCGCAGGAGAAGGAACGCTTCAGGGGTCGGGGAAGGCGAAAACTGGAACTTCTTCGGTGTCCCGCTCATCTACTTTTAGTCTCTGGGGTGTTAGTCTCACGGGCAACACTGGGCGGTGGCGGCTCTCTAAGCGTAGAGGGGGATTGCGGTCAATGAATGCTCTGAGGGGAAATACTCTGAAGGGGAGCACTTTAACGGGACCGGAGACTGAAGCCGGGACGGAACTCGCAGGACAGTTTTGTAGGGTGCGGCAGCAGACGGAGACGCTCTGTGAGCCGCTTACCCCGGAAGACATGATGGTGCAGTCGTGTCTCGAGGCCAGCCCCGCCAAATGGCACCTGGCGCACACGACGTGGTTCTTCGAGACCTTCCTGCTATCGGAATTCCTGCCCGGCTACCGTCCGTTTCATTCCGACTTCATCTGGCTCTTCAACAGCTACTACAACACGGTCTCCGATCAGCCGTTGAAGAAGCTTCGCGGCTCGTTCTCGCGGCCGTCGCTCGAGGAAATACTCGGTTACCGCCGCCATGTAGAAGAGGCGATGACGAGGCTGATCGAAGGTGGCGTGACGGAAGATGTCCGGCGGCGCATCGTGCTGGGTCTGCACCACGAGCAGCAGCACCAGGAGCTTCTGGCTTATGACGTCAAGAACGCATTCTGGTCGAACCCGCTGCATCCGGCGTATAGAGCCGGGGAACTGCCGGGGTCGACTGCCGGCGTGGTGAAGTGGGTGGGTCATGACGGCGGCCTGTTCGAGATCGGATATAGCGGCGAGGAATTCTGCTTCGACAATGAGCAGCCGCGGCACAAGGTCTTCCTTGAGCCGTTTGAGCTGGGGTCGCGGCTGGTCACCTGCGGGGAATATCTGCAATTCATGCGCGGCGGAGGCTATGAGCGCGCCGATCTTTGGCTTTCGGAGGGATGGGAGACGGTCAAGGCTCAGGGGTGGAAGGCTCCGCTCTATTGGTTTGAAGACGACGACGAATGGCGGGTGTTTACACTGCGCGGTCCGGCGAGCCTGGAGGTACTAATGGATACGCCGGTGTGCCATGTGAGCTATTTCGAGGCAGACGCCTTTGCGCGTTGGTGGGGCAAGCGGCTGCCGACGGAGGCGGAGTGGGAGGTTGCTGCTGCGGCGCTGCCGGTTGAGGGCAATCTGCTGGAGTCAGGGGCACTGCATCCGCTGGGAGTAGGGCGGCAGAGCGGGTTGCAGCAAATGTTCGGCGATGTGTGGGAGTGGACGGCGAGCGCCTACCTGGGCTATCCGGGATTTTCTGCGTTGCCGGGCGCCCTGGGCGAGTACAACGGCAAATTCATGTGCAATCAAATGGTGCTGCGCGGAGGCTCGGCGGTCACGCCTGCATCTCATATTCGGAGCACCTACCGAAATTTCTTCTCCCCGGCGACGCGCTGGCAGTTTTGCGGCATACGTCTGGCGAACCGTTAACGCTGTCGAACTGTTTCAGGAGCACCCTGGATCCCCTATGCACAGTCTCTCTTCTATCCCTGCGCTTCCGGAGGCGGCGCAAACTCCGGTAGGCTCGGAAGCCTTCATTGGACTGACGGCACGGCCGAAGACGCTCTCGCCATGGCTTTTTTACGACGAAGAAGGATCGAGGCTCTTCGAGGCGATCACCGAATTGCCGGAGTATTACCTGACGCGCACCGAGCGGGCGATCTTCGCTGCGAACGCCGACGAGATTCTGGCTGCGGCAGCGGAGGGTTCGGCAGGCCGTCCGCTGGCGATGATCGAGCTGGGTGCGGGCACTGCGGCCAAGACCGGCCTATTGCTAAGAGCAGCAGTTCAGAGGCAGGGAGCGGTCGATTACCTGGCGATTGATGTCTCGGAGAGTGCGCTGGCCGAAGCCAGGCAGCGCATTGAGACGGAGATTCCTGGCGTTACGGTGTCCTCTTGCGTCGCCGATTACACCGGCGCGATGGAGGAGATTCCTGCCAAGGGCAAGCGGAGGATGGTGCTGTATATCGGGTCGAGCATCGGCAACTTTGAGCCCGCGGACGCAGTGCACGTGCTGCGGGAGGTAAGGCGGCGGCTGGATCAGGGCGATAAGCTGCTGCTGGGCGCTGATCATGTGAAGGAACGGTCGGTGCTGGTGCGCGCCTACGATGATGAGGCCGAAGTGACGGCGGCCTTCAACAAGAATGTCCTGACGCGGATCAACCGCGAACTGGGCGGCAACTTCAATCCCAGGCTGTTTCGCCACCGGGCACGCTGGAATCACGAGCACGCGCGGATTGAGATGCATCTCGAGAGCCTAATTGCCCAGCAGGTGAGGATCGAGGCGCTGGAACTGGACGTAAGATTTGCGCGCGGCGAGACGATTCACACCGAGAACAGTTACAAATTCACCACGAAGGCTGTTGTGTCCATGCTGGAGCAGGCGGGATTCACCCTTACGCAATGCTGGTCGGATGAGCGAGAGTGGTTCGGGGTTTATCTGGCGACGGCGATGTAAAGACAGCCATTAGGGATTAGCCATTAGCACGGCAGGGGACGCTGCCTAATGGCCAGTCCTGACGTAGTCGCCGCTCTTGCCGCCGGTTTTGCGCTCGAGGCGAATTTCACGGATGGTGATTCCCTTGTCGAGCGCCTTGCACATGTCATAGATGGTGAGAGCGGCGATGGAGGCGGCAGTCAGTGCTTCCATCTCGACGCCGGTGCCTGCGGTGGTAGCTGCGGTGGCGCGAATCTCGATGCCTTCGTCCACGATTCCGGTCTGAACATCGACAAAAGTCAGTGGGAGCGGGTGGCACATGGGAATGAGGTCAGCGGTGCGCTTGGCGGCCTGGATTCCGGCGATGCGTGCCACTTCGAGCGGATTGCCTTTGGAGTTCTGCGGCAGCGTCTTGAGGACTTCGCCAGAGAGTGCGACGAAGGCGTAAGCATACGCTTCGCGGCGGGTCGCCGGTTTATCGCTGACGTCGACCATGCGCGCCTGGCCTTCGTTGTTGTAGTGGGAAAGCTTGCTCATAAAGGCAGGGTACAGGGAACAGAGATCAGGGAACAGGGATCAGCCAACTGACTGCTCATAGTTTTAGGCGCTTCCAAGGGTCAAGGCAGGAGGATGCGAACCACACTGCCATGGGCTAGATCGCCGGTGTCTTCTGGAACAACCAGAAAGCAATTGGTGCGCGCTGCCGCGGTCTGATCGCCAGAGCCCTGCCAGGGTATGGGGTGCACTGCGGCATGGCCGGCGTCGCTTTCAAGGTGTGCAGGGAGAAAGCGGGTGAGGCCGCGCTTTCCGCTGAGGTCGGTTGCCAGGCTGGCCTCCGCGAAACGGGGCCCAATCTCAACGCCGGGCTGACCGGAGAGCGGGGAGAGAAGCGGCGCAGCAAAGAGCGCAAACGTGACCAGTGTGGAGACGGGATTGCCGGGAAGTCCGAAGAAGTAGCGATGCCCCTGAGTCGATGCCGCGGGTAGTCGCCCGAAGACTGCGGGACGGCCAGGCTGGATGCGAACCCCGGTGAAGAAGAACTCGGCGCGCAGGTTGAGCAGCGCCTGCTCGACGAAATCGTATTTGCCCATGGAGACTCCTCCGGAGAGGATCAGCAAATCGGAATCGAGGGCCTGTTCAATGGCATCTTCAATTGCGTCCAGATTGTCGCGGACGATGGGGAAGAGCACGGGTTGTCCGCCGTGAACGAGGATCTGGGCGGCGAGTGAGTAACTGTTCGAGTTACGAACCTGGTGGGTCAGCGGCGCGGAGTCGATCGTAACCAGTTCGTCTCCGGTAGCCAGAATGGCGACGCGGGGACGGAAGTAGACCGTCAGATTGGCGTATCCGCATGCGGCGGCTG
This sequence comes from uncultured Acidobacteriaceae bacterium, assembly GCA_963781245.1. Classification (GTDB taxonomy): domain Bacteria; phylum Acidobacteriota; class Terriglobia; order Terriglobales; family Acidobacteriaceae; genus Silvibacterium. The sequence goes on along the minus strand of CAWAFB010000015.1, from coordinate 43,223 downwards.
CGGCGATGTGCTGGGGGGCGATGCGTGTGCCGACGGGAATGAGCGTGGCTCCGGAACGTGCCTCGGAGCCGGCGGGCACGATGTTTTCGCCCACGGCCAGTTGCCGGTCCGCCCGGATGTGAGACCCGTCAGTTGTCGCGTGCTCAACCATGAGGACGCAGTTGGCTCCCGCGGGGACAGGTGCGCCGGTCATGATTTCGATGGCTTGGCCAGCTTCGAGAGCAGGACCGGTCCAGGCTTCTCCCGCGCGGAGCTGGCCGACTACGAGGACGGGAGACGCGAGATCGTCGGCGCGGCAGGCGAAACCATCGCGCGTGGAACGCGGAAAGGGCGGCTGGTCGCGGTCTGCAATGACGGGCGCGGCGAGCGTGCGGCCGAGGCTCCCCATGAGGTCTACGGATTCGGTGGGGCGGCTTTTCGCGTTAAGTGAGGCTGCGTGTTGGCGGATGGTGCGCGCAGCGTCCGGGTAGGTCAGGACGATTGAGGGCGATGAGGCTTCCACAGGCTGGATTGTAGCGAAATGGAAAAGGCGTCGCCCGAGGACGACGCCTTTGAGGTTCAGGGTTTAGCTAGGACTTCTTTCCGGCCTTGTAGGTGCTCTTTACGGTGGTTCCCATTTCGGTGAGAACCGACTTGGCGTCGGCGGCGAACGGACCGTCGGGTGCCAGTTCAAGGTACTTCTGGTAGGCTTCGGCGCATCCCGGCGGGGCGACGATCTTGTTGGTCTTGGGATCGACGGTGGCCTTGTTGATGAGCGCCTTGCCCTTCAGGTAATAGGGGATGGGTTTCGAGGGATCGGCCGCAATGGCCTTGTCGGCGGCGGCTACGGTGGCGTCAATGTTACCGACGCGATCCATGATGATCGCCTCGTTGCCGTAGCGTACCCCCGCAGATTTGGGATCGACCTGTGCGGCAGCATCATAGGCAGCCTGGGCCTCGGGAATCTTGCCAGCCATGGCCAGAGCTTCACCGAGGCTATCTCCGGCGGCGGACTGAAGATCAGGATTGGGCTTCTTGCTCGCCTTGTCGAGGTCGATGGCTTTCTGGAGTGAAGTGGCGGCCTCGGTATATTTCTTCTCGCCCTTCTGAGCAATCCCGAGTTCCACCCAGAGTACGGCGGCGTCGGGCTTGGCCCCTGTATCCCGGGTCATCAGTGAGTCGGCTTCGGTGTAGTTCTTGTCCTTATTGTCTTCGCGGGCCTTGAGCAGGTCGGCGTTCAGATTCTTGATCTGCGAGTTTTCCTTGAGGACCTCGGCGTTCTTCGCCTTCACCTCCTCCATCAGCTTGCGCTGCTCGGGAGTCATCTTGGCGATGTACTCCGCGCGGGTCATGTCGAAGTCCTGAGTAATATCGGCACCCGCCGCGATCTTTACGTCGTTGAATTCGTCGACTACCTTGTCGGGAGGCGTATCGGGGTTCCGGTAGATCACGGAATAGGTGCCGGCAGCGATGCCGTCGCCCTTATAGTCGCCGCTGTCGTCAGTCTTAAAGCTGTATTTTGCTGTTTTGCCGCCGTCATTGGAGAGGCTTACTGTGCCGCCCTTCATCGGGGTTCCGGCGGGGTCCTGGACGTGTCCGTGAATCTTGCCGGTTTCCTGCGCGTGGAGGCGGGCGGTCGCCGGCACGAGCAGCGCTGCGCACAGAAGGGCGAGCCAGATCTTTGTCTTAGGCATGCTTTTCTTGGTCATTGTTTGTTCTCTCATGATGTCTTCCTCGCGGCGTAGGGGATGGGGTCGGGCGTGCCCACTTCCTCGAAAGCACGTAAACGCAGGACGCAACTGTCGCATTCGCCACAGGCCTCTTCCTCGCCCGAATAGCACGACCACGTTAAATTGAATGGCGCATCCAGTTCAAGGCCCAGAGCCACGATCTGGCGCTTCCTTAGGTGGATGAGCGGGGTCTGAATTTCGATGTCTCCCTCACGGGTGCCAGTGCGGATAAGCTGCCGGAAAGCCCCGTAATAGGCGGGACGGCAGTCAGGGTAACCGGAGCTGTCCTGTTCGACGGCGCCGATAAAGATGGTTCGCGCCCCCAGCACTTCTGCCCAGCTAACGGCTGCGGAAAGAAAATGCGCATTGCGGAATGGAACGTAGGTAACGGGAATCGATTCCCCGATCGGGTCGCGTTCCGAGGCCTTCGGGACTGCGATGGCCGGGTCGGTGAGGGCGGATCCCCCAATTCGGCGGAACAGGTCGATTTCAAGGTGCAGAAAGCCGCGAAAATTGAGCGCTCCTGCGATCTTGCGGGCGCTCTCGAGTTCGCGGCGCTCGGTGCGTTGTCCGTAGCTGAAGTGGAGAGCGTAGGCGTTGTAGTCACGTGCGGCAAGGGCCGCGCATACTGACGAGTCCATGCCTCCTGAGAGGCAGACCACAGCGCGCGGTCGCCCGCCGTGCAGATCGTTTGAGCCGTTGTAACCGGACATTCTTCCTTTTATCGTAACGCTTTTAGCCGAGTCTGCGTGTCCCTCCACAGAGCATTGACATGGGCGGAGCGTTGATTCGGCCTAGGTAACCAGTCTCATTTCTGCTGGGCTTCCGCCGCCGATTGCATGTAGATCTCTACGTTGTTCTTGTCGACCTCAGCTGTGCCGGTGTCGATGAAGACCGGGAATGGCGCGAAAGTGTCCTGAGAGTAGTCAGGGCTCAGCTTGGCCGGAGGATTGTGGAAGATCTGGTCGAGCGCCCTCAGGCCGTAGTAGCCCATGGTGTAGGGCTTCTGCGCGATTGTTGCGTTGATCTGACCATCCTTGATGTCCTGCAGCGTATCGGGATCGACGTCCATGGCGATGAGGAGCCGGTCGGTTACCTTGTTGTTCTTGAACACGGTGGCGACATCTTTGCCGGCCGACGCTTCCAGACAAACAAAGGCGTCAATTCTGTTCGGTCCGGTGCGCGCGAGATACTCCTGCGCCTTATCGAAGGCATTGCCTGAATCGCCCTTGATATTGAAGACCTCGACCTCCTTGACGCCGGGATGCAGAGAAAAGATATCTTCGTAGCCCTTCAGGCGCTCATCGAGGTTGGGCTGTCCGGGCATGCTGAAGAAGACCACGTTGCCCTTGCCGCCAAGCTTGTCGACGACGCGCTGTCCGCCGAGGTGTCCGGCTTCAAGATTGTTGGTGCCGATGAAGAAGAGGCGGTGGCTGTGAGGCGCGTCGGAGTCGATGGTGATGACCGGGATATTCGCATCGATAGCGGCGTCGATTTCCGGCTGCATGAGTGCAGCATCCGCGACGGAAACCAGGATGCCATTCGGGTGAGTGGCGATGGCGTCGTGCAGATCTTTCAACTCGGCCTGTGCGTCGTAGTTATTCGGGCCGTCCACCTTGGCAGTCACGTCATACTGGGCGGCGGCCTTCTGGAAGCCGGCGATGGCGGTCTTCCAATAAGGCAGGGCGAGATTGTTGGAGATGAGGTAATACGTCTCTTTGTTAGAGTGGCGACCACAACCTGCCAGAAGACCGAACGCTGCGAGGGAAAGCAGCCCCGTATATCGTAGAGCTCGCATGAATACCTCCTGTGAGATCAGTTACTAAGCCGTGTGAATCCTTCTCGCTGAGGTTAGCCGTAAATCCTTCAGCCGACAAGGGCGCGACCGGGGATTGTACTCCTGTACTGACAGCTTTGTTGAGCGCCAGATGGCGTTTTCACGCTGGAATGCGAACCCAAGCCCGTAGCGGGGGCTGCAGGCTCGTGCACCATTGATCGAAGGCGGCGAGGGCGCGCTCACACTGTAGCCGGTGGCGCTCTTTCTTGTCGCGGATGCGGCGACGGCTTTCCTCATCCAGGGGAACCAGCAGGTCGAAGGTGATATTGGCGGGGTCGAAGCGCTTGCCGCCAGCGTGAGTGATGTAGTGGACGAGGGAACCAAGGGCGGTCTGGCGCGGGACGGGCCCCGGTTCGATAGCCATCGCGCGGGCAGCGGCGTAAATGCCGGCGAGCATGCCTGTGGCGATGGATTCAGTGTATCCCTCGACACCTGAGATCTGACCGGCGAAGAAGATGCCAGGGTGAGCGCGCAGGTTGAGGGTCTCGGTGAGGACTCTGGGGGCGTTGATGTAGGTGTTGCGGTGAATCTGCCCGTAGCGCAGGAATTTTGCGTTCTCGAGGCCCGGGATGAGTCGCAGGATGCGCGCCTGCTCGCCATATTTGAGATGGTTCTGGAAGCCGACGAGGTTGTAGGAGTCGGCGCGGAGGTTTTCGCAGCGTAGCTGAACGACCGCCCAGGGCGTCTTGCCGGTGCGCGGGTCGCGCAAGCCGACGGGCTTCATGGGGCCGAAGCGCGGGGTATCGCGGCCGCGGCGGGCCAGCTCCTCGATGGGCAGGCAGCCTTCGAAGTAATCCAACTTCTCCCATTCTTTTTCCTGGACCTGCTCGGCGGAGACGAGTGCGTTGTAGAAGCGGTCATACTCTTCTTTCGACATGGGGCAGTTGATGTAATCGGCGGTTCCCTTGTCCCAGCGGGCGGCGAAGTAGACGCGCTGCATGTCGATCGAGTCGGCCTCGACGATGGGGCTGACGGAGTCGTAGAAGGCGAGATGCTCGCTGCCGGTGAGGCGGGCGATCTCGGCTGAAAGCGCCGATGAAGTGAGCGGGCCGCTGGCGAGGATGGTGATTCCATCGTCGGGGTCGAGGGTGGTGACTTCCTCGCGGTGCACGCGGATGCAGGGTTCGGTTTCGATAGCCGCGTTGATGAGGGCTGAGAACTCGACGCGGTCGACGGCGAGGGCGTGCCCGGCGGGAACGGCGCTCTGGTCGGCGCAGTGCAACAGGGGCGAGCCGGCGCGGCGCATTTCCTGCTTGAGCAGCCACGGCGCGGTGTTTTCGCTTTCGGATTTTAGAGAGTTCGAGCAGACGAGCTCGCCGAAGTCGGCCGTCTGGTGTGCAGGGGTGGTGCGGACCGGGCGCATCTCGTAGAGATCGACTTCGAGGCCAAGATGCGCAATGGTAAGCGCCGCTTCCGGCCCGGCGAGGCCGCCGCCGATAACACGGATCTTCATGCCTTTGCCCCAGGTGCTGTTCCAGCGGCGGCGAGCGCTGCGAGAGCGTCACCCGAAACGCGCATGCGATGCCAGTCGTCGAGCAGCGTAGCGTCCAGGCTGCGGTAAAAATCGATGGCAGTCTGGTTCCAAGTGAGGACGTTCCAGTCGAGGCGGGCGCAGTTGCGTTCAACCGCGATAGCGGCGACTCGTGTGAGCAGCGCCTTGCCGAGGCCTTGTCCGCGGAACTCAGGGCGCACGAAGAGGTCTTCGAGATACAGACTGCGGCCCTGCCATGTGGAGTAGACAGGAAAGTAGAGGGCAAATCCTGCTGGTACGGCGTCCAGATCGGCGATCAGACATTCGTAGTAGCGCTCGGGGCCGAAGCCGTCTTCCAGGAGTTGGGTTTCGGTGATCTGAGCCGAGCGGGGCTCGCGCTCGTAGGTCGCAAGCTCATGAATGAGAGAGCGAATGAGCGGGACATCGGCGGGCGTGGCGAGACGAATGCGCGTCATGAGGCGTGATCGGTATTGCTGAGTTCGATTATAGGGAGACCGGGGCGGTGGCAGGTGCTACTGTCCGCCGATTCGCCAGCGCTTCGCGGACGGTTTCAAGAGCCGTTTCCAGCTCATCACCGGTCAGTTCGAGGCGGGGTGGGCGGACGCGCGCGTTGCCGTTGCTGGTTTCGTGTTGGACGAGCTTGATGAGCTGGACAAACTTGGGCACCGTGTCCATGCGCAGCAAGGGCAGGAACCAGCGATACAGCTCGAAGGCTTCGCGGGATCGGCCCTGCATCGCGAGGTCGAAGAGGGCGACCGATTCCGCGGGGAAGGCGTTAACGAGGCCGGCGATCCAGCCTGTAGCGCCGGCGGCGATGCCTTCCACGATGGCGTCGTCGACGCCTACGAAGATGCTGAGGCGGTCACTAACGAGGGCGCGGATGGCGGTGACCCGGCGGACGTCGGTGCTCGATTCCTTGACCGCCTGCAAGTTGGCGTGCTCAGTGGCTAGTTCAAGGATCTGCTCGGGGAGAAAATCGGTTCCGTAGGCCACCGGATTGTTGTAGAGCATGCAGCTCAGAGGGGTCGCACTGAAGACCGCGGTCATGTGCGCTTTAGTCTCGCGCCAGTCGCCGCGATAGACGTAGGGCGGAAGCACCATCAGGCCCGAGCAGCCGATTTTCTCGGCGGCCTTGGCGAGGGCGACCGCGTCGGCTGTCGAGAGTGCGGAGATGGCAGCGACAACCGGGGCACGTCCATTGACGGCGGCAACCATGTTGTCGAGGATGGCAAGCTTCTCGTCGAAGGTGAGGGTAGCGGCCTCTCCGAGCGAACCGAGCGAGACGATGCCGGTGCAGCCATTCTCGAGCAGCCACAGTGCATGCTTCGCCATGAAGGCGTGGTCGATCTGCAGATTCGAGTCGAAGCAGGTGGTCATTGCGGGCATTACGCCGTACCAGTTCATCGTGTCTCCTGAAAAGTGGTGAGCCGTGCGGGCAGATAGGGGTCCATGGAAATCGCGGATGGGCGTCCGAGCAGGTCGTCGGCCAGCAGGCGTGCGGTGCCGAGTGAGGTCGTGATGCCCAGTCCTTCGTGGCCGGTGGCGAGGATCACGGTGGAGTCTTCGGTCGGCCCGATGAGCGGCAGTTTGTCGGGAGTAGCGGCGCGAAAGCCCGTCCACGATCGGAGCGTTGTCAGGGACGAAAGGCCGGAAATGTAGAGGGCGGCACGTTGCATGATGGCGTCGAGGATGTGCTGGTCGACCTCGGAATGTTCGGTGCCGTACTGGCGCGAGGAGCCTATGAGCAGTTGTCCGGAAAGGCGCGGCTGGATATTGAAGGCGACGGAATCGGCGGCAGAGCCATGCGCGCTCTTGAGATAGCCGAACTCGACAAGCTGGTGGTGGATGTAGCCGGGATAGCGGTCTGTGAGGATCAAGTGGCCCTTGCGTTTCTTAACCTGAATGCCCGGCGTCAGGTTGGGTGAAAGAGCGCCGGCGGCATTGATGATCGTGTTCGCGTGAACGGCGTCTCCGTTGGCCAGTGTGACGCGGCCGTGGGCGGCGCTGGCGGCGTGGCCAATCATGAGCTGCGTACCGAGCTTCTGAGCCTCGGCGATCAGATATTGGGCGGCGCGTTCCGGGTGAAGGACGGCGTCGCTATTCACGAGAAGGGCGCCAGTGAGTGGGTGGCGAAGATTGGGTTCGGCTTCGGCGAGAGCCTGGCTGTCGAGGAGTTCGCAGGAGACGCCTCCCGCGGAGTAGCTCTCGAACTTTCGCCGGACTTCGGCCATTTCGTCTTCGTCGGCCGCGATCCAGATGGTGCCGGGGCGATAGTACTCCACGGCGGCGGGCAGGTCCGGGGCGAGGTCACGCCAGAGCGATTGCGACCAGACGGTGAGGGCAAACTGCGCTGGGGAGTCGTCCATGACGACGACATGGCCCATGGCCGCACCGGTGGCTCCGCCGGCGATGCCGTCGCGATCGATGACTGCGACACGTAGCCCCGCGCGGGCAAGCTCAAGGGCGCAGGCGGCTCCGACGATGCCCGCGCCGACAACAGCAATGTCGTAGGTGGCCGTCACTGGCGTATCCCCATGCAGAAGGGATCATTCGGGTCGAGCAGGAAGGTGGATTCGGCGGTCACGTAGGCGCTTCCGGTGATGCTGGGGATGATTCTTTCATTTTCGACGCGGATGCTGCCCTCGAAGACGGTGCCGAGAATACCGGACTGGCGCCAGACCTTGCCCGGCGCGAGCTTTCCGTCGGCGTAGAGGCAGGCCATCTTGGCGCTGGTTCCGGTGCCGCAGGGCGAGCGGTCGTAGGCTTTGCCGGGGCAGAGGACGAAATTAGTACTGTCTGCCGTTGAGTTTGCTGGAGGGCCGAACAGTTCGATGTGGTCGATCTCCTCACCGTTCACGCCGGTGATGTCCTGCGCGGTGAGCGCCTGCCGGATGGCCCAGGTGAATTCTGTCAGCTGGTCGACGTTCGCGAGCGAGAGATTCTTGCCATGGCTCTCGACGAGGTAGAACCAGTTGCCTCCCCAGGCGATGTCGCCGTGAATCGTTCCGTGGCCGGGAACGGTGACAGCAACGGAAGCCGTGGAGCGGAAGCTGGGAACGTTTTCAACTGTGACCTCTCCGGTTGGGTGCAGCGTAGTCGTGACGATGCCAACTGGGGTTTCTACGCGATGGACGCCGGGGCTGATTTTGCCGAGATACGTTAGCGAGGCGATGAGTCCGATGGTGCCATGGCCGCACATGCCCAGGTATCCGACGTTGTTGAAGAAGATGACGCCCGCGGTGCAGCTTTTGTCGACTGGTTTGCAGAGGAGGGCGCCGACGATGACATCTGAGCCGCGCGGCTCATTGACGATGGCTGTCCGGAAGTCGTCTTGGTCGCGGCGAAACCGATCTCTCCGATCGGCGAGCGGGCCGTTGCCGAGGTCGGGTCCGCCGCTGATGACGAGGCGCGTGGGCTCCCCGGCGGTGTGAGAGTCGAGAATGGAGACTCTGCGCAAAGCTGCATTCGATGGCATCTGGATATTGATTACACTATCGTCCCGTCAATGGTTTTGAAAGGTCCTACCGTCGGCCGAGTCGAGGCAAGAAATGTTACATTGGCTTTTTGGAATTATTTCGAATGTCCGGAGGAGTCGGAGTGCGAGTGTCTGCGAGGATGGCGAAGATTTCGGGATTAGTGCTGGTTGCAGCTGCAGCGGGACTATTCGCGACGGGATGCGAGACAGGCCGCACCAGCAAACAGCACTCTCCCCTCGACATGATCTCCGATGAGACTACGACCGGCAAGCAGGATCCGAGCTATGTAGCGGATGGATCAGGCATTCCTCCGGTTCCGGGTTCGCCGACAGCGGCGGGCGTCGATGGCAAGCAGGCCTACAACTCCGGCTGGGCACGTTCCAGCCCGGGCGCGGAGCATGGAACGGCTGCCCCTCCGGCAGAGCAGAAGAAAGACCGCTTCATCCGGCAGTAATTCCAGGTCGAATCGCTGTGAGTAGCTTCAGACGACGAGGCCGCGGGGCTTCACGTTTTCGCGGATAAACTTCACTGTCTCGTCGAGCGAGGTCCCCGGTCCAAAGATCGCGGCCACGCCCTGTGACTTCAAGAACTCGACATCCTGCGCGGGAATTGTCCCGCCGAGGACGATGAGGATGTCGTCGGCTCCGCGCTCTTTGAGCAGTGCAGTCACGCGCGGCACGATGGCGTTGTGTGCGCCGGAGAGAATGCTGAGGCCGATGCAGTCGACGTCCTCCTGCAGTGCGGCGTTGACGATCATTTCCGGTGTCTGGCGCAGGCCGGTGTAGATGACCTCCATGCCTGCGTCGCGCAATGCGCGGGCGATCACCTTCGCGCCGCGGTCGTGGCCGTCAAGGCCGGGCTTGGCAACGAGGACACGGATAGGTGTGGTGCGCTCAGTCATGAATGACGGGTGGGACGACTGGTGAGCATATCACGTTGGGGTCTGCGTGGGCGGTGAGCCTGGCCGGGCTGGTGGATATCTCAACTTCCACCCAATCGCCGTCCCGGAGGTGATGCAGGTCCCGCAGGCGCACGTCGGTGGCGACTTCGATGAGGTTCTTTGGGTGCGGCCCGTGATCCGTCTCGTTCAGGTCAGTGCGCAGCAGGAACGCTGACCGGTTGAAGATCCTGCAGGGAACCATGTTCACCGAGACGCTTCCGCCGTACTCTTCTTTTTCAAGGCGCAGGCAGTCCGGCGGCAGAGACCAGGGCTCATCGAGCAGAAGGTTCAGAGTGCCGGGATAGAAGTGCATTCCCGTCTTGCGGAAATAGTGATTTTCAAGTTTTTCAATCCAGTATGAGAAGTTGCCGAGTCCACTCACGACCCTGCCGCGCAGCAGCATGCACTTATTTGTCGCGGGCGACGACGAAGTCCGGTACCCAGAGCAGGGCGCGCTTGTAGTCGGAGTCGGGCAGGTCGGCGAGGGCGAGGCGGGCGGCCTCTGCGTGCTGGAAGGCAATGTTCATGGCGTAATCGACTGAGTTGTGCCGAGCGAGGATAGAAAGAATCTCGGCGTGGGTTACTGTCTCGAAGTTCTGGTCGGTAAGCACGGTCTGGATGGCGGCGCGTTCGGCGGCGTTGCCATTCTCGATCGCGTGAATGACCGCCAACGTCGCCTTTCCTTCGCGCAGGTCGCTGGCTACGGGCTTGCCCAGCACTTCTTCCGTAGCGGTAAGGTCGAGGACGTCGTCGACGATCTGGAAGGCCATTCCGAGGGATCGGCCATAATCGCCCATCTGCTGTTCAGCCGCTCCATTGATGGATGCCAGAACGGAACCCAGCCGCATGGAGACTTCGAAGAGACAGGCAGTCTTGCGATAGATCAGCGAGTTGTACTCATCCTGAGAGATCGACCGGCCGAGCTTCTCCATCTGCAGCAATTCGCCTTCGACCATCTGCTGGGTGAGCCCGATAAGTAGATCGAGGACGCGGAAATTACGCTCGTCGAGAGCCACTTTGAAAGCCTGCATATAGAGCCAGTCGCCGGCGAGAACGCACTTTGCGTTGCCCCAGGTGGTGTTGGTGGAAGGGCGTCCGCGGCGGGTGTCGGCGGCGTCGATGATGTCGTCGTGCACCAGGGTAGCGCTGTGCACCATCTCGACGACTGCACCCAGACGGATCATGCCCAGGCCGCTGTATCCCAGAGACTTGGCGGAGAGCAGCAGCAAAGACGGGCGGATGCGCTTGCCGCCGCCTTCGCGCAGGTAGCCGGAGATATCCGTAATGGCGGCTACGGACGAGACGGCGTCGGCGCTGAACTCGCGCTCGATGGCGCGGAGATCGTCGCTCAGCAGATCAAAGACTTCTTTCGCCGTCGCTATGGCCAGTGTGCTCACTCGTGCTGGTTAGTTCCGGTGCCTTTCCTAGTTGGAACGATAGTTCGTGAACTGCATGTCGATGCCGAAGTCGTGGCCCCTAAGCAGAGCAATGACTTCTTGTAGAGTATCGCGATCTTTGCCGCTTATGCGTACTGTGTCGCCCTGAATCGAGGCCTGGGCCTTTTTCTTCGAGTCTTTGACGATCCGCACAATTTCTTTTGCTTTCTCCGATGCGATGCCCTGCTGGAGTGTGATCTTCTGCCGGACACTCGAGCCGGAGGCTTGTTCTACCTTGCCAAAGGTGAGGGCCTTGAGGGAAATGCCGCGCTTTACCAGCTTCTGCTCGAGAATTTCCGTCACGGCCTTGAGCTTGTACTCATCGGCGGAAGCAAGCTGGATGGCGTCGGCGCCTTCGAGACGGATCTCGGAATGCGAGTTCTTGAGGTCGAAGCGATTGTGGACCTCTTTGGACGCCTGATCGATCGCGTTGCGCACTTCCTGGATGTCTACCTTGGAGACGATGTCGAAGGAATTGTCGGCTGCCATATTGTTCCTCCTGTTTAGATTATCTGCTTCTTTGACCGGCCTCGACGTCAGCCGGCTTTTTCTGCTGTGACCGCCGTACCGAAAAAGCGGTGAAAGTTTTCCGTGGTACGGTAAGCGGCTTCTTCCGGAACGATGGATTTTACCTCGGCGACTTTGGCGGCCACTTCGGCGACCCAGGCTGGTTCGTTACGCTTGCCGCGGTTGGGGACAGGGGCAAGAAACGGCGCGTCGGTTTCGATGAGGATGTGGTCGAGCGGAACCTGAGCGAGCACGTCGCGGATGGGCTGCGCCTTGGGAAAGGTGATATTGCCGGCAAAGGAGATGAGGAAGCCGAGATCCATGGCGCGGCGGGCGTGGGTCCACTCGCCGGTGAAGCAGTGCAGGATGCCTCTGAGCGCGGTCGGCGACCACTGCGACTCGAGGACATCCAGCGTGTCATCCCAGGCGTTCGTGGAGTTGTCGGAAGGGCGGCAGTGGATGATGATCGGCTTCTTGTGTCCGGCGGCGATCTCCATTTGCTGGGTGAAGACGGCTTTTTGTTCGTCGCGCGGCGAGTGGTCGTAGTAGTAATCGAGGCCGATTTCGCCACAAGCCAGGACTTCGGGCTGGTTGAGTAGCTGGTCGAGTTTGGCATAGGCCGCCTCGTCGGCGAGGCGGGATTCGTGGGGATGGACCCCGGCAGAGGCGTAGATTTTGGGAACGCTGGGGCGGTCGGCATAGGCGCGGGCGAGATCAAGTGCCTGGTGCATGGTGTCAGGCCCTTCGCCGATACCGATGGAGAGGATGGTACGCACGCCGGCATCCCAGGCGCGGGCAAGGAGCGCGTCGCGGTCCTCGTCGTAGCGGGCGGAATCGAGATGGGCGTGCGAGTCGATCACTTTTTAAATGCTCAGGGCTGTATTTGAAAACGGTCTCGGCTACTTCAGGCGCGCGCCGATTTCGATGTCCTCGAGGAAGCCCGCGAGGACGGGCTTGCCGCCTTCGAGCGAAGCGGCAACGATCATTCCATTCGACTCGAGGCCGCGGAGCTTGCGCGGAGCTAGGTTGGCGACTATGACTACCTTGCGTCCGACGAGCGATTCAGGCGTGTAGGCTTCGGCGATACCGGCGAGGATCTGGCGCTGCTCGTATCCCAGGTCGACTTCAAGACGGAGGAGCTTGTCAGCCTTGGGCACACGCTCGGCGACTTTGATTTGCGCGACGCGAAGCTCGATTTTGGCGAAGTCGTCGATGGTAATTTTTTCAGCGGCGATTTTGTCGGAGACCGGAGCAGCCGTGGGAGCAGGAGCAGGTGCATTGGCGGCGATGGACGGAGGTGCTGCCTCTTCTCCTGCGGCAACCGCGAGGCCTCTGGTTTCAACTGGCGTGGGCGCGGCAACCGTTTTGGGCGGCTCGGCGGGGGCGGGCTCGGGCGCGGGAGTTCCGGTTGTGGGGTTGTTGATCTGTTCGATCTCTTGCATACGAGTGATTGCGTCCTTTTCTGCGCGTGGGAAGACTGGGCCGATCTCACCGAGCTTTGTGCCGGATTTCAGGCCGCCCCAGGTTAGATTCTTCAGGTCTGCGGTACGGATGTCGCCGAGTCCGAGCTGTGCCCAGACTTTGGTAGCCGCGTCGGGAATGACCGGATAGACGAGAGCGGTAATGATGCGGATGGTCTCGGCGGCCGTGTAGAGAACGGTGGCGCGGAATGCCTGGTGCTGCTCGTCGGTGACGCTCTCGGGCTGTTTCCAGGGAGCGCTGGCGGTCAGATAGCCATCCACAGCCGCGACCATGGCCCATGCGGTTTCGAGCGCGCGCGAAAAATCGAGCGCGTCGAAAGAGCGGCCGAATGCGGCAATAGCGTTCGGCGCCTCGGTTGCGATGGAGTCGGCCTGGGTAGCGATGGGTTCGGGAACAATGCCGTCGAAATACTTTCCGATCATGGTCAACGTGCGGCTGACCAGATTGCCGTAGCCGTTGGCGAGGTCCGAGTTGTAGCGCTGCACTAGCGCGTCGAAGGAGAAGCTGCCGTCCTGGCCGAAGACGATCTCGCGCAGGAGGAAGTAGCGCAAAGCGTCGCCGCCGAGGACGTCGAGGATGGTCTCCGCTCGGACCACGTTGCCGCGCGATTTCGACATCTTGCTCTCTTCAAAGAGAAGCCAGCCGTGGGCGACGATGCTCTTCGGCAGGGGCAGCCCGGCGGCCATCAGAAAAGCCGGCCAGTAAAGACAGTGGAAGCGGGTGATCTCCTTGCCGATGAGGTGCAGATCGGCCGGCCAGTATTTCTCGAATTTCGCTTGGTTTGCTGGATCATCGCTGCCGTAGCCGATGGCGGTCATGTAGTTGGTCAGCGCGTCGAGCCAGACATAGATGACGTGCTTCTCGTCGCCGGGAACAGGAATGCCCCACGTGAAGCTGGTGCGGCTGACGGACAGATCCTTCAGGCCGGCTTTGACGAAGGCAAGGACTTCGTTCCGGCGACTCTCGGGGCGGATGAAGGCGGGATTGTTCTCGTAGAGCTCGAGCAACGGGCGCTCGAAGGCCGAGAGCTTGAAGAAGTAGTTCTCTTCGTTGACGGTTTCTGTGATGCGCCCGCATTCTGGGCAGGGCGCGCCGGGAGGAACGTCGACGTAGGCCTCGTCGGAGACGCAGTACTGGCCGGTGTAGGAGCCTTTATAGATGTATCCGCGCTGCTGGAGCAGACTAAAGAGCTTCTGTACGCCGCGCTTGTGGCGCGGTTCCGTTGTGCGGATGAAGTCATCATAGGTGAGGCCCATGCGGTCCCACAGGGCGCGGAACTGGGCGGCGACCTTATCGGTAAAGGCCTGCGGCGTGACCCCCGCGGTGCGGGCGGAGCGGTCGATCTTCTGGCCGTGCTCGTCGGTGCCGGTGAGGAAGAACGTATCGATGCCCAGCGAGCGCTTGCGGCGCGCGATGACGTCGGCAACCAGTGTGGTGTAGCTAGTTCCGATGTGCGGGCGCGCGTTGACGTAGTAGATCGGGGTAGTGAGATAGAACTTGTTGGACATGCGAGGCAGTAGATGCGCGCTCTGGCGATTGGATTCTTCTTTCACAATGTTAACAGGATGTATGGGTTGCGCGGCGACTGTGGCGGGAGACAGGCCGTGTAGAATCAGCCAAGAAAAACAGGGATTCTTGAGAGAGTTTCAGGTGTCAGAGACGTGTATTTAAGAGAGCAGAAAAGACTTGAAGAGCGGCTGCGCGCGGTGCTGCGCGAGCTGTACCAGATCGAAATTGCCAATATCGTGATCGAACAGCCGCCGGAAATCAAATTCGGCGAATACGCGCTGCCGCTGGCATTTGAACTGGCTCGCAAGCTGAGGAAGGCTCCGCGCAAGATTGCCGAGGAAGTGGTGGGAGCGCTGGGCGCGATTGACGGGTTCGCGGGCTTTGAGGTCGCGGGTGCGGGCTACATCAATGCGCGGCTGGATCGTGGCGCGGCCGTCGAGGCGATTACCGCGAACGGCGAGCTTGAGACGTCGAGCGAGCATCTGCATTCGCTGGTCGAGCACACGAGCATCAATCCCAACAAGGCTGCGCATGTGGGGCATCTGCGCAATGCGATCCTGGGCGACACGTTTGTGCGGCTGCTGCGGGTGGCGGGGCAGCAGGTCGATGTCCAGAATTACATCGACAACACCGGCGTGCAGGTGGCGGATATTGTCGTCGGCCTGATGCATCTCGAGGGCTTTTCGCTGAGTGACGTGCAGGCGCTGATGGCGCGGCTCGCCGATAAGGGCGAGCGCATCGATTACTACTGCTGGGATCTCTACGCGCGCGTGTCGCAGTGGTATGAAGCGGACGAGGCGGAAAAGCAGGCGCGCAAAAAGGTCCGTCTCGACACGCTGCACGAGATTGAGAGAGGGGGGAACGAAGCGGCTGCAATCGGCGAGCTGATTTCGACGGCGGTCCTGCGGCGGCATCTGGAAACGATGCTGCGACTCGGAATTGAATACGACCTGCTGCCGCGCGAGAGCGAAATTCTGCACCTAAAATTCTGGGACCTGGCCTTTGAGCAACTGAAAGCGAAGGGCGTGCTCTATTTTGAAACCGAAGGCAAGAACAAGGGCTGCTGGGTGATGAGGAGGGCGGGTGCTCCACACCAGCGCGCCAACTCGCAGGGGACCCCGGGTGCTGACCGCACGGGCGACGCGCTTGGCGATGGAGGTTCCGACGACCTTGAAGAGTCTGGTTCTCCGGACGGCCCGGACGAAGATGCCAAGGTCATTGTTCGCTCGAACGGAACAGTGACCTATGTCGGGAAGGACATCGCATATCACCTGTGGAAGTTTGGGTTGCTGGGTCGCGACTTCGCGTATCGGCGGTTCTTTCACTATTCCGATCACGAGTGCTGGATTTCAGCGGAGAGCGGCGAGTCCGACCATCCGCATTTTGGCGGAGCGCAGGCGATCTACAATGTGATCGATTCCCGGCAGGCTGATCCCCAGGCGAATGTGATCGAAGCGCTGCGCGGGTTGGGATACACCGACCAGGCGGCGCACTACACGCACTTCTCCTATGAGATGGTCGCGCTGACTCCGCGTTGTGCGATGGAGCTGGGGTATGACGTGCCCGAAGAAGATCAGTTGCGTTCCTATATCGAAGTCTCCGGGCGCAAAGGGTTCGGGGTAAAGGCCGATGATCTGATCGACAAGCTGATCGCAGCGGCACAGAAAGAAGTCGACGAGCGGCATCCTGAACTCGAAGCTGCGGAGCGCACAGTCATCGCGAAGGAGATTGCCGTCGGCGCGCTGCGCTACTTCATGCTGAAGTACACACGCAATTCGGTGATCGCCTTCGATTTCAAGGACGCCCTCAGCTTCGAGGGCGAGACCGGGCCATACATCCAGTACGCGGTCGTGCGCACGCGCAGCATCTTTCGCAAGGGCGAGACAACTGCCGAACAGTCGCTGGCGGATATGGTGGGCATCGACGCGGCGCTTTATCTGATCGGGGAAGATCCGGATGCAATCTGGCAAGTGTGGCTCCGTGCGGCCAAGACCTCGCTGCTGCTCGACCAGTGCATTGCAACTGCTGAGCCTGCTTATCTGGCGCGCCATGCCTTTCAACTGGCGCAGGACTTCAGCAATTTCTATCGCAAGCACCACATCCTCACCGAGCCCGATCCAGAGAGAAAGAAATTCCTGCTGGCGACAGCCGCCGTCGCGCAGCGCGAATTGATTCGCTCGCTCGGCTGGCTGGGTATCAGCGCACCGGAAGTTATGTAGAGGCACCACGCAAAAGAGGCGCACCAGAAGGAGCGCCTCTTTTGTCCCTCCGATGGTTACGTACCTACTGGATGGGCTGGCCGGCGGCGGTCATTTGATTCAGCTGTTGCTGATCAAATTGCTTCACCCCGTCAGGCAGCGGGGCGTAGTTCAGTGATCCCGCGGTCGCCTGGCCGTCGGTGATGACGTATTGGATGAAGTTCTTGAGCGAAGTCCTCTTGGCCTTGTCTGGACCGTCTTTGGGAATAATGAGGAAGGTTAACGTGGATATGGGATACGCGTCGGTGGCGGTGGCCGGTGGATTCACGATGGGTTGCCGCGGGTCCTGCGAGAGCTGCGCGGTGAAGGCGTTGATCGCAGCAGTCGTGCTTTGTGCGGTTGGAGCGATGTAATTGCCGGCCTGATTCTTCATCTTGACTACAGGCAGGTGGTTCTGTTGCGCGTAAGTCAGCTCCACGTAGCCGATGGCTCCGGGCGATTGGCGAAGCTGACCGGTGACGCCTTCGCTGCCCTTTCCGCCCAGTCCGAGTGGCCAGCTGACGCTATTGCCTTTTCCCACCTTGGACTGCCATTCAGTGCTGACTGCCGAGAGATAGGTCGTGAACGCATTGGTGGTTCCGCTTCCATCTGCGCGATGAACAACAACGATGGGTTCATTGGGAAGGTTCACCCCGGGGTTGTCCTTGGCGATGAGCGGGTCGTGCCAGGTCTTCACGGTTCCGAGAAAGATTCCTGACAGCGATTCCGGTGAGAGTTGGAGCGGCTGAGAGAGCCCGGCAAGGTTGTAGGTGACGCAGACAGGGCCGGCGGTCTCCGGGAGCTGAATGACAGGCGCCATGCTCGGAAGCTGGTTGTCGGCAAGCGGCGCGTCGGAGGCTCCAAAGTCGACGGTGTTGCTCTTGACCTGTTGAATGCCACCGCCAGAGCCGATGGATTGATAATTGATCTGAACGCTGGGATGGGACTGGGAAAAGTCCTGGATCCAGCGGGTCATCAGCGGATAGACGAAGGTGCTGCCGGCTCCGGAGATTTGGATATTACTTGAGGATTTGCAGGCGGTGAAAGTGACTGCGGCGAGAGTAAGCAGAGATAAGGCGCGAATTCGGCGATGCATGCTACCTCCAAGGTCCACGCGATGCGATGTGCGATCGCCCGTTTCGGGTTGGACCGTCGGGGCCGGCGCTCTGAATTAGCCCTCGCAGCTAACATTTTGTAACCGTAGTATTCTCTGCGGCAATCGTCAGCAGGATTGATTCATCAGATTTTCGCGATTTGCCGGCCTGTACGGGCTGACTTCACACGCGTTGACCAATTATCCCGCAGCCAGTTCCTTCGCTCTTTGCGTGGCTCGCATTACCGCCTTGATCAATGTCACTCGCAATCCGCCCTCTTCGAGTTCGAGGATGCCGTCGATAGTGCACCCCGCGGGCGTAGTGACGGCGTCCTTGAGAAGGGCTGGATGATAGCCGGTTTCGAGTACCATGCGCGCGGCTCCATACGTAGTCTGCGCAGCGAGCAGGGTGGCGATATCGCGCGGCAATCCGACTTTGACTCCGGCCTCGGCGAGCGATTCGAGGATGATGTAGATGAAGGCCGGCCCGCTGGCGGAGAGACCGGTGACGGCATCCATGTGCTTCTCGTCAACGATCACGGTGCGGCCGACGGTCTCGAAGATGCGGGTTGCAAAAGCCATCTGCGGCTCAGTCACGTAGCGGCCGCGGCACAGGGCGGAGATGCCCGCACCCAGCATCGAGGGCGTGTTGGGCATGGCGCGGATGACGGGGATCTCAATACCTGCGGCCTCTTCGATGGCCGATGTCTTGACCGACGCGGCGAAGGAGATGAGCAGTTTGCTCGTGGTGAGAGCGGGCTTGATCTCGGCGACGAGATCAGGAATCTGAAAAGGCTTCACGCCGAGCAGAATCACGTCGGCCTCTTCGACGACAGCGCGGTTGTTCGTCGAAACCTCGACTCCCCACTGCGCGGAAAGCGCAGCGGCGCGGTCGGCGTGGGCGACGGTGGCAAGAAGCTGGTCAGGGCTCAGAATCTGCTGCTTGAGGAAAGCCTGGAGGAGGATTCCGCCCATCTTGCCGGCTCCGAGGACGGCGACGCGAAGTTGGGACAAATCTCGATCAATCGCTGCGGTATTCATGGTCGTTCCAGAGTACAGGAGCGAGGGTTTCGAGGTTAACAGAGCAGGGAATTGTTTAAACCATGCGGCGGTTACGCTTCGGACGGGATGGGTCCGCCTGGCGCCGCTGATGCCCGCGAGAGTGTAAAGAATCCGCCAGCGAATGCGAGGAGGAGCAGGAGCGTCTCATAGCATCCGACGAGAGTTTGGGCGTTCACAAAATAAGGGACGATGAGGGAGGGCAGGAAGAGCAGCACCAGCAACGCAATCAGCCTGCGTGTGTGCAATACGTTAACGAAAATGACGAAGGCCGCAAACAAGGCGATATCCGCATCGTAAGGCAAAATTCTTGGGCTAATGAGGATGACCGAAAGCACGACCGTTGAAAGCCACAAACGATTCGATGCGGGCTGATCAATGCGCCGGCGAAGAAGGAATAAGGCCACGATCAGGATTCCGGCGAAGATTCCGGTGATGAGAGACGGCATTGTGCTGACTCTTCCGTGGAGTTTGTATTCGAGGCCGGAGGCGATGCCGAGAATGCCGTATCCGTAATGATGGATGACTGTCATTTGCTGTACGAGCGACCACTGATATCCGGCGTAAAGCCCTGGAGAGAATACTCGCTGAAGGCCGTATGCGGCGGCCACGGCGACAACGCAGATGCTGCAGTATCGCCATTGCCCCGTACCGGTAAGCAAGGGCAGAAGCAGGAGAAGCACCAAGGGAAGTTTGATCAAAGCGCCGACGAAAACGGCTACATAGAAGAGCGCCCAGCGATTGGCACGAATTCCGGGCAGCATTGCCAGGAAAGCAAGGAGATATAGCACAGACGCAATATTGCCGTTGGTCAATGCCATCACTCCGGTGAGTCTGGGCTCGGCAAAGAAGATCAGCAGGGCAAAGCCTGCATTGAGCCAGGTCTGGCGGAAGTAGAAGCGGGCGAGCAGGATCGGCAGCGCGATGGTGCTGGCCACATGTACGACCGCATAGAGATACCAGCCGATGTGGCCTGGAAGGATGCGAGCGAGAAAGCCACCCACATCGAGAAAGATGGGGGGATATACAAAACGCAGACCGCCGTGGATGGTGCGATAAGGGTCAGCTCCGGCTAGCCAGTCGTTCAGCGCATCCGCGTAGACGGCCTCGTTGGTGAGCACAAAGCTTTGCAGGGATAGATCGTGGTTGATAGCCCATTGGACATATAGGTGGCGACAGGCAACAACTGCGAGCAGGATCGCTATCAGGTATGAAGGCGGTGGTCGAACCGGCTCTGTAATGGTCTTCGCGTACACACAGACCCCTTGTCGGAGAAACCGTTGGCAAGGCTCCCCGATGCAGCCGGCGAAGGGACGTCCGATGCCGAGAGGATGGACCGCTCACAACACACGGGCGGCCAATATCGCGGTCGCTATAGTCTGCACGATTTGCGCTGCGCTATCCAGCACGAATCCGCGACAACCTGGAGCGCGGCCCGGCTCTACCGGGATTTCTGTTGAGCAGCGATCCAGTCGTCGATGCGTTGTTCGAGGACGTCGAGCGGCAAGGCGCCGGAATCAAGTACCTGGTCGTGGAAGACCCGAATGTCGAATTTAGCGCCGAGTGCCGCTTGCGCCTTCGATCGCAACTCGAGGATCTTTAGCTGGCCCATCTTATACCCGAGTGCCTGCCCTGGCCACGCGACGTAGCGGTCAACCTCCGCCTGGATGTTGGTGTCGTCCATCGATGAGTGTTGGCGGAAGTACTCAAGCATCTGCTCGCGGGTCCAGTGCATGGAGTGCACACCGGTATCGACGACCAGCCGGATGGCGCGCCAGGTGTCGGCTTCGAGCCGTCCGTAGTCGGACCATGGATCCTGGTAGAATCCCACTTCTTTGCCAAGGCGTTCGGAATAGAGAGCCCAGCCTTCGGTGTAGGCGGTGTAGTCGATGTAGTTGCGGAAAGCGGGCAGGCCGGTCAGCTCCTGGGCGATGGAAATCTGCAGGTGGTGCCCGGGAATACCTTCGTGATAGCTGACGGATTCTACGTTGGTTAGCGCGCGTTCGTTGAATTTGTAGAAGTTGACATAGACCGTGCCGGGGCGCTTGCCGTCGGGAGTGCCCTGCACGTAGTAGGCCTGCGTCTGATCCTGCTGCATGTACTCAGGAACGGGCAGCACTACGAGCGGAGCCTTGGGCAATGTGTCGAAGAGTTGCGGCAGCTTCGGCCGCATCTGGTCGATGTAATGGCTGTAGAGGCCGATCAACTGATCGGTCGACTGCGGATGCAGCTTGGGATTGGCCGCGATCGAAGCGCGCAGCGAGGCGAGGTCCTTGAATCCGAGCTTCTGCGCGATGACCAGCATCTCGGCCTCGTCGCGCTTCACTTCGTCGAGCCCCAACTGATGGATGGCTGCGGGCGTCAGGTTCGTGGTGGTGCTCTTGCGGACAAGGAAACCGTAGTACTTGTCACCATCCGGAATGGACCAGAGACCGGGATCGGTGCGTCCCGCGGGAATATAGGTCGAGGTGAGAAAGCGGGCGAACTGCATGTAAGCAGGCAATACCTGCTTGCGGATCGCTTCAAGAATTTCAGTCTTGATGCGGGTCTGATCGTCGGCAGAGATGCCGGCGGGAAATTTCTGCAGCGGGCGAGCAAAGGGACTGTCTTCGGGCCTCTGACTGGCGATGGCGTTGACCTGAACCAGGACCTTCTCGAGGATGTACTTCGGCGGAACGCGCTGGTCTTCAACGCCCGTGCCCATGTTGGCGCTGAGCTGCTGAAAGACCGTAGGAATTTTGGTCAGGCGCGCGGCGTAGTCGTCGTAATCTTTTACGGTCTCAAAGCTAAGCTGCGGAACCAGCGCGGGCAGTTCGATGTGCGGGCCCCACATCTGGGTTACCGGCATCTCCCAGGGCTTGTATTCGGCCTCTTCCTGGTCTTCAACCAGACGGCGCGCCATCAGGTCTTTGCTGAGAATCTCCTGATCGCTGAGGCCAGTGGTGTCGATGGCGGCCAGGCGGAAGATGTAGTCGCGCCCCCGTGCCAGCCGATCGTTATAGGCGGCGACGGCGTAGTCCGAGAGCTGATCGTTATAACGCTTGTCGCCGATGCTGGAGGCAAACTCGGGAGCGTGACGAAGCTGGTCTTGCCAGATTTCGTCGAAGAGAGCTTTGAGCGCGGCGCGCCGGTCTTCAAGAGAGACAGGAACCGCGGGAGTTGAGATACTGGGCTGTCGTCGTTGTTCAGCCTGTTTGCGGACTGACTCTGGAAATGTCTGGGCCAGTAGTGGCAGAGAAATGAGGACGGACAGGCTGAGTACGAAGAGTTTTTTCATGCAAAGGCGACGGCCGGAACCGCTTTGCGCAGTATAGGCCGCTGAGCGCAGTGTAGATGATCGGCGGGAGTGCGACTAGGGCCGGGAGGTGGCGCTGTCTGCGCTTATGGCGGGGCTGACGCTTCCTGCGTCGAGCAGCCGGTACAAAGTGGAGCGGCTGATGCCGAGCATCTTCGCGGCGCGGAGCTTGTTGCCGTCGACCCGGGTGAGAACAAGATTGATGTGGCGCAGGGTGGCGCGATCGAGATTCGGGTCGTCTTCGGAGGCGACGGCATTGGAGGCCGCGGTCGCAGAGCAGGGCGAGAGCGCCGGGATATCGATAGGACGGATCCATTGGCCTTCGCATTCGAGGGCTGCGCTGTGAATGACACTTTCCAGTTCTCGAACGTTCCCCGGCCACGCGTGCGCAGTGAGACGCGGCAGGGCATGAGGAGCAAGGCCACGGATGGGCTTTCCGTGGGTCGCGGAGAAGCGACGGGCGAAGAAGTCGGCGAGAAGCGCGAGATCATCGCGGCGTTCGCGCAGCGGAGGGATAACGAAACGAATGGCGGTGAGCCGGTGGCAGAGGTCGGCGCGAAAACCGGAGGACGCGGCCAGCCTGCGCAGTGGCAGGCTGGAGCTGAAGAAGACCTGCCGGGGAACGGCGTCCGGGATGCGGCGCGCCTGCTGGTTGTCCAGCCACTCGAGAAAAGCCATGAGCCGGGTCTGCTGTTCGACGGAAAGCTCCTCGACGTGACTCAGAAAAAGGGTGCCGTTGCGGGCATCCTTCAGTAATGGCGTGGGGGGGCGCTAATGACGGACCGCTGGCAAAAAATTGCCTCGCGGGGCAGGGAGTAAAGGGCTCTTTCGATGCCGGGCCGAGATCGTGAAGAGTCCGGGCAGCGAGTGCCTTGCCGGTGCCGCTCTCGCCCTCGATCGTGGCAATATGCAGATGCCGGGCTGTACTGCGCATCTGCGAGAAAGCGCGCTGCATGACGGAGCTGCGTGCCACCATGGCGCCGAGGGTCCACTCGGGATGATCGACCAGCGCGTGCGACGCGGCGGCCACAACGGCCGGCAGGTTCTCATCGGTGCTTTGGAGTGGATACAATGCCCTGCCCTCTGCAGACAAGGGGCTTATCGGCAATGAGCGGCAGAATGTTTAAGAAGTGACCACCTGATGGGGGCGATGTCCGCTTTTTGTGTGCGCTTCTCCGGCATGCCGGACCCGGGATGAGGGCTCGTCGGAAAAGATCTTTCCGTCGCGGATATGGACGACACGGTGCGCGTATTCGGCGATGTCAGGCTCGTGAGTAACGAGCACGATCGTGTTTCCGCGGGAGTGCAGCTCGTCGAACAGTGCCATGATCTCGTCGCCGGTCTTGGAGTCGAGGTTGCCGGTCGGCTCATCGGCCAGGATGATGGATGGCCGATTGATGAGCGCGCGGGCAATGGCCACACGCTGCCGCTGGCCGCCGGAAAGCTCATTCGGCTTGTGGTGCATGCGCCCATCGAGATTGACCGCGCGCAGCGCGGACTGGGCACGCTCCAGCCGCTCATGAGCAGGGGTACCGTTGTATATGAGCGGTAGCTCAACATTGTGCAGCGCGGTGGCCCGGGCCAGCAGGTTGAAGGTCTGGAAGACGAATCCGATTTCCTTGTTGCGGATGCGGGCGAGTTCGTCGTCGTTCAGTTCGCTGACCAGATGTCCGTTAAGCCAGTACTTGCCCTGGCTGGGGGAATCGAGGCAGCCGATCAGGTTCATCAGTGTCGACTTGCCGGAGCCGGAGGGGCCCATGATAGCGACATACTCGTTGTGCTTGATGGAGAGCGAAATCCCCTGCAACGCGTGGACCTGCTGTTCGGACCCCATGTCATAGGTCTTCCAGATATCGTCGACGACGATCACGTCGCCCTGCGGAACAGCCGAGCGGTTTACGTCCGGGTAGGCGGTCGCAGAGTGGTCCGCGTTGAAGGTGGCTTCGGTCGTCATCCAGAACTCCTGTTCAGCCGATGGCTGCGGCCAGGGATTTCGCGCAGGCCGCACTACTCATTACGTCTTGCGCTCGGACACAGTTCCCGGCGCCGGTCTTGCGCGAACGTCTTACGAACCGGAAGAGTCGCTATCCTTCGGCGCTGCTATCGGCGTCGTATCGCGCTTCACAAGAGCATTATCCTTGAGATCGCGTAGTACATGGAAGGTTCCGGTGATGATTTCGTCTCCCGGTTTCACCCCACTGGTGACTTCGATATCCGTCGTTCCGGTGATCCCGGTGGTGACAGGGACGAAATGGGCGCGCAATTTGCCCTTTTCATTCTCGAGCACGAAGACTCCCTGAACCTGCTTCTGGCCATCGGCAGCCGGGGCGGGCTTAGCGCCGTGCGCATCTGGAGCGCGCATGGCAAGTGCCTGGATCGGGATGGCGACGACGTCATCTTTCCTGGCCGTCTGGATCTTCGCCGTCGTCGAAAGGCCCGGCCGCAGTTCGTCGGTGGGGTTATCCAGGGTAATGACGACCTTAAAGTCCTTGGCTTCTTCCTGGCCGCTGGTCGTCTGGCTGGTAGCAACGCCGGTGGACCGCAGCAGCGCCTGGTCACCCACTTCCGTGACGTGGCCCTTGAAGACCTTCCCGGGGAGAGCGTCAACAGTGACGTCGGCTGACTGCCCGAGGGCGACGTTGACGATGTCGGTTTCGTCGACCTTCACCTCAGCGGTAATGACCGACATGTCGGCGAGAGTCATCAAGGTCGAGCCCTGCGCGTTCTGGATGCCTTCAACCACGGTTTCACCTTCGCGCACGGGCAAATTCGTTACGATGCCATCAAACGGCGCGATGGCCACGGTCTTGCCCAAAAGATCGATATTGGCACGCAGCGTAGCCTCCTGCGTGGTCAGGTGGCCGCGTCCGGATTGCGTCTGGGCTTTGGCCTGGGCGAGAGCGGCATTGCTCTGCGCAAGGGTTGCTACAGCGAGGTCATAAGCCGCCTTTTTGGCGTCGTAGTCCTGCTTGGCCATGACCTGGGCGGCATAGAGGGCCTTGGCACGATCATAATCGAGCTTCTTTTGTTCGAGGTCGGCCTTGGCGTGTTCTACGTTGGCTTCCTGTGTCTTTTCCGCAGCGACTTCGGCGGCAATGTCAGTCTGGGCGGCGGCGATGGAGGCCTTTTGGCCTTCGACGTTGGCGCCCTGCTGGACGTTTTCGATGCTGGCGACCTCCTGGCCTCTCTTGACCTTGTCCCCTTCTTTTACATAGAGATGCGTAATTCGTCCGAACGCCGTCGCGCCCAGGTTGACGTAGGTCTTTGGTTTGATCTGGCCGGTTCCGCTGACGGTTGCGACCAGGTCTTTGCGAGCTGCCTTATCGGTAATCACTTTGGTGTATCCGGACTGCGCACGGAGTACGGTAAAGGCAACAATGGCGGCGACGGCAACAACAACGACAATGACGATAAGAATCTTCTTCAAGCTCATATCCCTATGGGCGGATTTGCCAGCAATCACCTTTGGGGGGAACTACGCAAAACCGGGACCAATGGTTCCGGATAGCGTAGCGAGCACTAGTGATGCATATGGAGTTCACGCGGCGTGAGTCGACTCCAATGATATCAGGTTGGTCACCGGCCGGGGCGCAAGAACGAGGCGTACGGTGGGTGCGGGCTCAGGGCGCGGCTCAGGTTCAGAATGGCACAGAACCGCTTGTATCTGACGTTACGAGTCCGTAAAATCAAAGGGCTGGATAGGAGCAGTCCGCGTCTTATGTCAAAAGGACGTTTTTCCCTGGTTTTTGCAGTTGCTTTGGGTACGTTTGCAGCAATTCCTGCCGTTCACGGGCAGCAAGCCGCCCCGTCCAGTTCCCAGGCCACTCCCAATTCGCAGAATTCAGACACTCAGAATCAGGATCCGCTTAAGCGGCAGCTCTCAGACAAAGAGCGATTCAAGCAGCAGAAGGAACTCAAGCAGGAGCTGCACGGGACGTACAAGAAGTGGGTGGACGAGGATGTCCATTGGATCATCACGGATCAGGAGCTGAAGGCCTTCAAGAGCCTTAGCAACGACGAGGAGCGCGACTCGTTTATCGAAGCGTTCTGGCAGCGCCGCAATCCCAATCCTGATTCTCCCGAAAACGAATTCCGGGAAGAGCATTACAGGCGCATCGCTTACGCCAACGAGCATTTTGCCGCCGGCAAGCCGGGCTGGAAGACGGATCGCGGCCACATGTATATCGCGTTCGGCAAGCCGGACGATATCGAATCGCATCCCAGCGGTGGTATGTATGACCGTCCGATCGCCGAGGGCGGCGGTCAGACGTCGACTTTTCCTTTTGAGATTTGGCACTACCGCTACTTGGAGGGCGTCGGCGACAACATCGATATCGAGTTTGTCGACACCTGCATGTGCGGCGACTATCACATGACCATCGACCGTTCGGAGAAGGATGCGCTCCAGCACGTTCCCGGAGCCGGCGCGACGCTTTACGAGCAGATGGGCATGTCCAAGCAGGCGGACCGCTTCCGCGGCGGCCTGGAAAATCTGGGCGATGGCCCGAACGCGGCTATCAATCAGAGCAAGCAGTTCGATCGCCTGGAGCAGTTTGCCAAGTTGCAGGCTCCGCCTCCGGTCAAGTTCAAGGACTTGGAATCGTTCTTGTCGAACCACAAACTGCTTACCGGGCCGATCTTTCCTTTTGATGTCCGCACCGACTATGTAAAGGTCACGGACGACACGGTTCTGGTGCCGATCACGCTACAAATCAAGAATCGCGATATTACCTTCAACACGAAGGACGGCGTTTCAAAGGGTGAAGTGAATATCCTGGGCCGGGTGTCGACGATCACCGATCACGTGGTCCAGACCTTCGAAGAGACCGTGCAGGTGGAAGAGCCGGCCGAGTTGCTGCCGCAGACGCTGGATCACTCTCAGCTCTATTGGAAGGCCCTTCCGCTGCGGCCGGGCCGCTATCGCGTAGACGTGGCTATCAAGGATGTGAATAACGTCGACCACGTTGGCATATGGGCGCAGGGAATCACGGTTCCGAAATATGACGACGACCGGCTGTCGGCTTCGTCGCTGATTCTGGCCGACAAGATGTACCGGGTGCCTTCGAAGGAGATTGGCACAGGCAGCTTCATTATCAGCAACACTTTCATCCGGCCACGCGTCACCGCTAACGCGGCGACGCCGGTCAGCTTCCATCGCGACCAGAAGCTGAATTTCTGGATGCAGGTATACAACCTGGGTATCGACGAGAAGAGCAAGCAGAATTCGGCCAAGATTACGTATCAGATTATCGATACGGCATCTAACAAAACGCTTCTCGACACGTCAGAGGATTCGAAGAGCTTGAGCGCCAACTCTGATCAGGTCACGGTGGAAAAGAGTTTGCCACTTGCAAGCCTTCAGCCCGGGAAGTACCTTGTCAAAATACAGGTGAACGACAGCGTCTCGAAGCAGGAGATTGCACAGTCAGCCCCCTTCACCGTAGAGTAGGCGAAATCTGGAAGATTCTGCCGCAGAGCAGTGATTCCGAGCCAATATTTGGAGAATGGGCCAGGCAACAACAAACGACTGAATCAGTGAACCGAAGTTTTTCCAACGTCGCCCCTGTTATTGCGCTGCTCCTCGCGGTGCTGTCGCTTCCCGCCCACGCCCTCACGGATGGGGCAGTGAGCGGTGTTGTGCGCGACGGCAAAGGTACGCCGCAGGTTGGAGCGTTGGTCGAACTGCTGAGGCCGGATCTCTCAATCATTGCCCAGACCTTTACAGACGATCACGGCCGCTACGAACTGCCCCGAGTGCTGCCCGGCGTGTACGGCGTAAAGGCTACCGGCTCGCTCTTCCTTCCCACGCTGCGGGAAAACCTACACATCACAGCCAGCTCCAGACTGGTCGTGAACTTGACACTGAACACTCTGTACGAGGCCTTTCGCTGGCTGCCTGCCCAGCCGCGCGCCGCCGACGAGCCCCAGGACGACTGGACCTGGACGCTGCGCCTTTCGGCCAACCGGCCGCTGCTGCGCATGCTCGAGGATGGTCCTCTCGTAGTGGTCACCGAGGCCGAAGGTCAGAATCCGGCGCTCAAGGCGCGGGTGACGATTCGGGGGGGTGAGAGCGGCTTCGGCGAGGGCGGCGTGCATCACGGTTTCGAGATGCGACGGTCGAATGACGACTCGCATCAACTGATCCTGCGGGCTGATCTAAGCCAGTCTGAAGACACGGCGCTCAATACGGTGGTGGGATACGAGCAGCAGCTTGCCCCAGGTCGCACTCTGCGTACGGTCGGAGCGTTTGTCGATCGCCCCGAGATCGCCGGCGGACCTGACGCACAGGGCATGCAGGCGATGATATTGCGCGCCGCCGAAACGATGACGCTGACCGAGGCCGTCGACGCCGAGTTTGGCAACGAGATCGAGGCAGTGCACCTAGGAACAACCCAGATCGCGAATCATTCCTTTGCCGCCCTTCGAGTTCATGCCGGCGATGCCACGGTTTCGTACCGGATCGCCACTGCCCCGGGAATGCAGCAAGCGGACTTGATAGATCGCCCAGGAGCTCTTCCGCCGGCGATCGTGGAGCGCGATGGGCAACTACTGCTGCAGCATGGCCTGCACCAGGAGTTCACCCTGGCGGACCGGTCGGGCAATCTGCGCGTTCGCGTGACCGCCTTCCATGACAGCATTGTGCATCCGGTGGTCAACGGCGGCGGCCAGATTTCGGAAGCCGATTGGAAGAGCGGCGATGTGCTCTACGACTCGTCAACCGGTTCGCTGAAGGTGATGGGAGAGGACTTCAGTAGTGCTGGTGCGATCGCCGAACTCAAGGAGATGCTGCCGGACGATATGTGGGTCTCGATCGGCATGGGAACCGGCAATGCGCTGGTCGCGGACGCTCATCCGATCCCAGTGACCCTCGAAAACGGCCTGCTCAGTCTGCGCCCGCACCGCTCGGAGATGGTAACAGCTGGATTTGGCGGGAAGCTGCAGCATGCCGGCACACAGTGGCAGGCCACGTATCGATGGCAGCCGCCGGGAACTGTCACCGCCATCGATCCATTCGATGCGAATCGGAATAATCCCTACCTCAGCTTTTATCTCCGCCAGCCAATTCACTGCAGGGGAATTCTTCCCAACGGGATGGAAGCTCTGATTGACGTGAGCAATCTGTTAGCGGAGGGCTATCGGCCGTTTGTGACCAGCGATGGCAGCGTTCTCTACTTCGCGCAGGCATCGCGCGCTGTCGAAGGCGGACTGTCCTTTTCCTTCTAGGGGCAGGGTCTGCTTCGAGTCGAAAGGTTCGCAAAGTGTGATATATTTTTTGAAGCGCGTGAGAAAAACGCATGCGCTCCTATCCGGTTTTACCGAGTCGCCGATCCTGGCGCACCCTTCGGACGCGTAGCTCAACTGGCAGAGCATTCGACTCTTAATCGACAGGTTGTAGGTTCGATTCCTACCGCGTCCACCATATCCAAACCTACTTCCATCAAGCAGATATCGACTAAAAAGTGTGCCCATCCTAAATAGCGGCCAGCTCTGTGCCCAAAAATGTGCCCAAGTCCTGAACCCGCCGGTTGTTCCTCCAGTTTGACGTTTCTCCCTGGCCCGGTTGCACGCATTGACCGAGTTGTGCCCGGTTTGTTTGAATGCTAAGTCGAGGAGGAGCACGAGGTGTTACAAAGAGCTGAACTCAGCGGGCAAGCTGATTCAGAGAACAACCTCGGAGGCTCCTCAGAGACTATGTATTACATCGGACTGGATGTTCACAAGAGGACGATCAGTTATTGCGTAAAGGACGCAGCTGGTCATGTGCACAGTGAAGGCAAGATCGGTTCCATGCGGCGTGAGCTGGATGGGTGGATCAGAACGCTGCCTCAGCCCCGGATGATCGCCATGGAGGCGACGATCTTCACCGGCTGGATCTACGATCACCTGCTTCCGCATGCCGAGAAGGTGAAGGTGGCGCACCCGCTGATGCTGCGAGCCATCGCCGCGGCCAAGAAGAAGAACGACCGGATCGATGCCGGCAAGATCGCCGACTGTCTA
Organism: uncultured Acidobacteriaceae bacterium; assembly: GCA_963781245.1. Lineage (GTDB taxonomy): Bacteria > Acidobacteriota > Terriglobia > Terriglobales > Acidobacteriaceae > Silvibacterium. The sequence continues at coordinate 13,153 of CAWAFB010000015.1, read as the reverse complement.
CGGTGCGACTTCTTGCCGGAGTGCCACATGGCGACGCGGGAGATCCGGGACCGGCGACGCACGCTGCGCTACCGTAACCTGGTGATCAAGCAGATGGTGCAGATGAAGAACCGTGTCTCCGGTCTGCTGATGGAGACCGGTGTGAGCTACAACAAGCAGCGGCTGCACAAGGTGGGCTACTTCGGCGAGCTGATGACGACCAACAAGGAAGTGCAGCAGAGCATCCGGCCGCTACTGAAGCTGAGCCGGGACATGATCAGCCGGTCGCAGAAGCTGGAGTACGCGTTGGTCAGTTCTCTGGAGCGAGATCCACTCCTGCAGGAGCGGCTGCGCCGACTGAGAACGGTTCCCGGCGTGGGTCCAATCACGGCACTGACGTGGGCTCTGGAGATTGGCGATTACACGCGGTTCTCATCGATCAAACAAGCCATCAGCTACTGCGGCTTGTGCGGTGAGGAGAAGAGCTCAGCCGACAAGGTGATGCGCATGCCGATTTCCAAGCAGCGGAACAAGCACATCCAGCGAGTGCTGATCGAGGCTGCCAAGCTGGCGCCCAGACAGTCTCACGAACTCGCCCTGATCCACGCCAGAGAACTGGAGAGAGGACATCGGAACCGCGCCACGTTGGCTGTTGCCAGGAAGACGGTCTGCTACATGCTCGCCGTAGAGCGCAGACAGCAGGACTTCGTGCCTGCCGAAGAGTTCAGCCGCACGGTCGCAGCGTAAAAGACCTTCCCTTCTAAAGGGAAAGAAAAACATCGGGATTCATGAACGCGCAGGCTGCCAGGTCCCGCCGATTGCCGACTGGGCGAGGGATCAGATCCCCAGGCCCCTACGGATTGTTTCGGGACTGGCAGAGGACACCAACTCAATCTTCTGTGACGGCTCTTCGAGCCCGAGACTGCAAATGGATGTCCGGTCCTGCAGGGACCACCAGCCGAGAGGCACTTGTGCGCAGTGAAGGATCCTGATCTACGCAATGCGCGCCCTCAGGAGCGCGCCCATAGGCCTCGTGTTTTTTCTCTTGACTTTGACTTACATAGATGTCGGCAATACCGGACATGTGCGCTGAGCAGCACACTGTTCAGGAGGGTTGAAGTCCCTCTGGCGCTCAAATGAGGGGCGCCATATCCAAAAGCGGGGTTCGTAGCCTCGCTGGCCGGAGAGAGTGGAAGGTATGAAGACGTCTAAACGGGCACGAAGGCGAAAGCTGGATATAGCCAAGACTGATCTAGAGCCACCGCTTTGCAGTAGTCCGGAGGGCAGGGTGTCCACCGCGAGGTGGAATCTGAAGGGCATGAGGAGAAGTACCGGGCCGTAATCGATGGGGAAACCCAAGATGAACCGGTCGGCCAAAGGTGGGGCAAGGTCGAGTCTGCATGTCTGAGACGAAGGCGTTCTCATTCACCCACCGCACCAAGGTGATTGCGGGCGGCACGGTAGGGAAGAACAGTGTGTGACCTCAGGAGAACTGACGGAGTCCCCGGGTGGCACCGGGGTAAGCAGACCTATAAGCGCAAGCGAAATGGCGAGCGACGCTCGGTCAGTAGTCGGACGGCTGAATAGTACCTCAAGCATGGCGAAAGTCATGTGACCGGGCGACCGGCGACGGAAGTGGGTCGGGGAAGGCAGCCGGCGAAGGCGGTTGGGAAGAGAAAGCCAGGCAGTGAGTAAGGACGGAAAGGTGGATCAGTTCCATGAGTGAAATACCCGTACATTTCCGCCCGAGAATACTGTCGGACTGGATTGATCCGACGGATGCGAAGAAGGTCCACTCATTAACGAGTACCGTTAATACCTTGATTGCATCTCGGAAGGGTGAGCCTTCGTGAAAGCTGCATGCGGGAAAACCGCACGTGCAGTTTGAGCGGCGGACGGTGGCCAGCATCGGGGCAGCTCGATGCGCCACCTCCGACCCGACTTCGACCCGGCTCCCCGAAACTTCCGGATTGCCGGTGACTCGGGCTCAATCCGAGAGCTGGCTGCAATGCGGTCAGGCAAGACGTAGTTACCGAAAACCGGCACCGGTTTTCGGTAAATTCGCCTGGACCGGCCCTTCAATGCGTGTTCTTACCGCAATCCCGTATTCGCCACCTCGCCAGAATCTCTTCGACCATGACTGCAATCCGTTGGCGGGCGGTAACGCGATCCACTCCACTAGCCAATAACTCGTCATACCGGGTGTGTTTGTGGCGAATTGCAGCAACAACCGCTAAAGTCAGGGCACTTTCCTCGAGATTCCTGCCAGCTTCTGTGCGACCCACCCGGCCGCTTCCCCTTCGGGCGGTGTGCTCGGCGATGTCCGCAACCTCGCTTGCCGGACATCCGGGAAACAATATCGCAATCTGCTTGATCATTTGAGCGGCCAATTCGACATCCTGTTTTTGTCGCCGCTCGGCTCCACGTGCCCGCGCCACGGCGCGTTCGTCGGCGTCCTCCAGGCATTCTCGCTCAGCCTTCTCGAGGCCGGACGTTTCGACGAGGATGCCCTTCCTCTCGTAACGCCCCCGTGACCGGCTGAAGCGAACGACTACGGCAACTCTTCCACTGTACTTAGAAGCGCGCCGCGTCAATGCAGCGTCGCCCGATGGAAGAAACTCGAGATCGTCGAGACGCGCACACTGCAGGCAGAGCGGCTGCTCCAGTTCCATAGAAAGAAAAGAACCCTGCTCAATCTCCGCGCCGCATTCCGAACAATGGGCCTCGCGCAGGTTCTGGAATACAACGGGCTTCGGAGACTGGTTGAGCTTCTCTTGAAGGCGCTGCTCTTTCTTTTCGGAGAGCTCCGGCGATACAAAATGCGTGCGGTAGCTCTTCTCAATCCCCGGGTCTCCGCTCTTGGAAAATTGCAAGACCACGGTCCCGGTCCGAGAATGGCGCATGTATTGGGTCTCGCTGGGTTTGAGTCCCTTCTCCCTTGCCCAGCGGCGAAATATCGCGATGGACGAGGAAATCTTCTTGAGATTCCCTTGAATCACCCGTTCCAGGAAATCGACTCGCCCTTTCCGCCAGGAGTCTACCTGCGCAGACGCCAATAGGCCCATTCCACAGAGCACGTCGACTGCGCTGACGTACTGTCGACGAGACAAAGCCGCTTCCGCAGCGCGATGAACCCGGCTTTCGAGCTTCGATTGATTCGGATGCATACCTCTGTCCTGGTAATGGGATCAAGAACCACTTTCAAGCACATATCGCCCACACCAGCCAGGTGCGACGCGCTCCAATCATGGTGAATCCCTGTCTAAGCCAAGATAAACGATGCAGGGTCAGTTGGTTCACCGTCATCAGGAGCGTTGCACAGTGGCCTTCAGCCATGATCGTCCCTACCGCGACCGAAACTCAGAATCGGGGTCACGTCCGGATCGGCCATGACTCGCCCAGAATCTAGTCTCTGCACGTGTTGAATTCAAGGCTGACTCAGGCTCCGCGCGGCCGTCAGTTTTGCGTGTGGGCTTGCGGTGCGGTGTGCGCATTTGCTATCCATGTGCGGTGTATGGACAAACTCACGGAAGATGCCGTCCAAGAGATCGAACAGATCCATTCAAGCTGGATCGAGTTCGAAGTCGCTGGAGAAGATCAAAGCTTGCTGGCGTTGTGCGCTGATGACATCGAGTTGTGGCCGCCTGACGCGCAGCCTGTGCTCGGACGCGTGGCGGTTTCGGCGCAGTTGGCGCACGGGATTACGAGAATTCACGGCGTTGAGATTTCCGATCGCCGGATTCGAGGTTCAAACGAGATTGCTTACTTAACCGCAAGCTATAAAACTACGTTTTCCTCGGCGGAAGACTCCACCCCCAGGCAAGCCCTCGGAAGTCACCTGTGGATACTACAGAAGCGCGACGGTGCGTGGCTTGTTACTCTCGTGAGCTGGTCATTGTGGGGCAGTGCCGCCATTTCCGGGACTCGTTAGCTCCTCCTTTTCCCCGCGCCGAGACCACATCCTAAAAACGGGAACTCGGACCTAATCCGATTAGGGAAGAGTAGGCCACCAACCACCAACTACACCCTACTTTCGCAGATTACCGAGAAACAGAGAGGCAATCACGCCTCAAAGGTTATGCGCTCGACCTTGCGCCGCGCCCGAACCAGGGTCAGTCCCATGTTCTGCTCCAGCGCCGACCGCAGCGCCTCAGGGCCAAGTGTGGCCAAGTCAAGAATCACGCTGATTTCTCCCTTGATGCCGGTTTCGTTCAGAACGGGTGTTGGTGTCGTCAGGTAATTTTCGAGCGTTTCAGCGACCTTATCGAGCGAGCAATGCTGCAGAATGAGCTTCCCGTACTGCGCTCATACATGCACAAGTGCCCTTTCCCGGGGGCGACCGGCTGCAACGGGCTTGCCGAGTGCGGCGTTGTCCGGACGACCCACACATCTTCTTCTGCGTTCATGCGAACCAGATGCAGGTTCGCCGCGCTCGCGACTGCCAACTGGATCGCCGGGCCAAGTTGCTCCAGCGTTCCCTCGGGAGCAGCCACACGCAGGGAATATCTGTCCGGCGAAGAGTTGTTCATCCGAATGCGGTCCAGAGGTAGACCCATAAAGCTGGTGAGTGCCGACAGTGGCATGTTGATAGCGTCCAGCTTCACTGGGCCGTCTGGTTCGCTTGACTCATCGACGAAGCTTACCTGGCCCTTCGGGTCGCCACGGCGTACCGAGATATCGAATATCGCATTCCCGCCTGACGAGGCTAACTCATCCAGCTCCGCTGCATCCCTCAGCGCCTGCAGGTGCGATGCATCGGTCCGATTGGCAGGGAATCGAACTTTCTCGCCAGCGGCCAGGTTCAGCAGCGCGGCTCCCGTAAGCTGGGTCGGATCAAGGATCGCGGTGATCCGGCCTTCGGTATCGACAACGACTGTCCGGGGTCGTGTCTCAGCGCCATAAGCATGGATCGTTTTTCCGGTCGTATCGATTCCCAGCCAACCGGTGATCGGAATCCTCGCCACGAACGTCTGCACGGTCTCGGCCGACTGGTCATCGACCGCGATAAACTGCACCTTCCCCGATCCCACCGAGCGCACGATCGAATTCAGGTGGGGAATCTGCTCGATGCAGGCACCACACCACGTTGCCCAGAATTCCAGCACGACGACCTTGCCGCGCAGCGAAAGCCAGTCGTCCTGGTGCCGGACGGTGCCTGCAGCAATTGGGTAAATGTGAGCGGCGGGGCCATCTGTCCCACGCTGATCTGGCCTGCTGCGGGAGCGCCGCTTAACATCACCAGCAGCGTCAGGGGACGCAAGGACCGTGATGTCATGCTGAGCCCGGCCCTGCTCGATGAGCTGCGCACCTATTGGCGAGGACTGAAGAAGAAGCCCACGGGCTGGCTGTTTCCGGGCAACAAGTGGCACACGTCGAGTCGGCCGGTCACCACCAAGGTGCTCTGGATGGCCTGTCAGCAGGCTGCGATCCGCGCAGGGGCTCGAAGACAGGAACCTCCACCCGCATACCCTGCGGCAGGCTTCAGCATACTGCACCACCTTTCAGAGTTCGTTCATTCTAAAGACAATTGGCCTTGGCCGAAGGGAATTTGCGGAAGTTTATGGGCGCCACGACGTGCCGCTTTCACTTCTTGTTGCACCTCCGGAAGCAACAGATCTTTTTTCTCGATGATCCATGGCGCGTATTCCACAACCTGCCTTGCAGGGAGAGTGCGCTGTCGGATAAGTCGCTTGACTACCGTATTACTCACTTTTAGTTCTCGTGCCGCCGCCTCTTGTGTCACCCAGTTATCTTGCTTTTGGAAGGGAGAGATCTTGTGATATCCCCGCAGGCCGGCTACACGAGATGCATTCCACGTCTTCTCTTGACCGGTTTTGTATCCGAGACGATTTAAGATAGCCGCGATCACTTTGTCCTGACATATCTTCGATAACTCGCCTACCAGATCGATCACCGAACGGTCCGCGCTGTGACGGTGGTGTCCTGGCTTGTTGCGTTCCACATGCAGTTCCGAGTGCACTCCACCAGCCCAGTGGACACGCAGGCGATGAGTTGAGCGATGGGGTTCATTATCGACGATGATCTCTACCAAGACCGACCGTAGAATGCGCTTCTTCAGCGGGATTGGCGCTTCGGGCTGATTCCACAGCACAGAGAGATCTTCGCTCAACATGGACAGTCGCCGCTTCTGTTCCTCGCTGAGAGGCTCGGCAGTTTTCCCCGCCGCTGCGAGACGTGCCTCGGCTTCTGCAACCTGATCCAGTGCGCTGTTCCAGCGAGCCTCTAGCTCGCTGGCCACCAGACGATTTTCTGGCTCCACGGCATCAAACTGGCGGCGCGCACGTTTCTCCTCATAGCGAGCCCGTTCCAGAGCCAGCTCGAGTGCCTTTCGTTTCTCATCTCCTTCGACCTTGGCGCACGCAGCTAATTGGATTGCAGCCTCGATCCCGGCAGGTTGAATAGCTGTCAGGACGCTTTGCACCACGGCTCGATCCAGCCGCAAGCTGCCCACCGTAAAGCAGTGGCCTGATCCGCGGTCTCCCCGATCACCCTGACAGACATATCGAGGGACTCTGCCGCTGCTGCCGCTATAAACAACTTGCATTTTCCGTCCACATCGACCACAACGCAGCAGGCCGGATAGAAGAGCTGCACCCAGTTTTGCCGCGCCGCTACCTTCACTATCGGACCATGCCACATTGGCCTCCAGTCGCCGTCGATTTTCCAAGTACTCCTCCCAACTGATGTACCCCGGATGATGGTCGACAAGCAACACCTTCCATTCATCATGTGGTCTCCGGTAACGCGAGAGTTGCCGCGCTCGCCCCTGCTCGATCACCGTGCGCGCCCCAGTCTTGCCATAGGCGAACGCTCCGGCATAGCACGGGTTGTTCAGCATCTGACGGATTCTTCCGCTACTCGGCAACCCCCAGACTATCTCCGCTCCGGCAGTTCCGGGTTTGGTCTTGGGCACCGGGATTTGCTCTTCCCGGAACCAGATCGCAGCTTGACGAGCACTTCCCAGTTGTTGGAACTTGTGAAATACGCTGCCGACCGCCTGCTGCACCTGGCGATCAGGTGTCTTTTCGATTCGGCCTTGGTCAGTCCGAATGAAGCCCACCGGCACTTCCCACATCGCGAAGCCGCGGCGCGCCTTCTGCTCAAAAGCCTCGCGAGCACGTTGTCGCAACAGACCGAGCTCGAACTCCGACATGGTGCCCTTCAGCCCGAGGATCAGGCGATCATTCAGCTGGCGCGGGTCATAGATCCCGTCGCTATCGATGAGCAACGTCTCCGTCAGTGCACACAGATCCACCAGATGATGCCAATCGCGGTTATTGCGCGCCAACCGCGAAGCCTCAAGTGCTAATACTGCTCCTGCCAAGCCCTGGCACACAGACGCCAGCAGCCGGCCGAAGCCCGGCCGCTCTTGGGTACCCGCGCCGGAGCGGCCCAGGTCCTCATCGATCACGATGACCTTGTGAAAACCCAGCTGGGATGCATGGTGTGCGAGGGCATACTGCCGTTCCTTGCTCTCCAGGTGATTGCGCACCTGATACGGGGTTGATTGACGCACGTAAACGTAGGCTCCGCGCTCCAGCTGGTGTCCCTTAATTTTCTCGTTCATTTGGCCTCCCGTCTCCGCTGTTGAGAACGCTTTCCAAAAGCTGGCGCCACAGCCCGCGGCAGTGTTCCCGCGTGGATTCCGGAAGCTCGGTCCAAATCTCCTCTTCCTCGAACCGCAGCTTGCGCTGCAGCACGATCCGACTCTCCTTGGTGTTCTGCATCCTGACCTCCTGATGCAGATTCTGCACAACCAGGACCGTCCAGAGCACGATCCATGCGCTGGTCATCGATGATCCGGCGGAGCTCAACCAGAGCTGTGATGTCGACTCGGGGCCTGTCTTCATAACTCAACCGATCACAGAGTTCGGGAATCAACATCCACTTGGGTAATGCGATCTGTGCTCCTGTGGGAAGTCTGACGATGAGAACTTCGGAATCCATCCTTCGCAAATGGCGAATGACTTCTACTTCAACCCCATAGAACGGGTGGCAGGGATAGCAGATTCTTGCGGCATGCAGATCATGAGTAGTACGAGGAGGCCTTACGCCATTGCTTCGCGACACACTTGCTCGAAGCCGGCGCCGACCTGCGCACCATCCAGATTCTGCTTGGGCATCGGGATCTCGAAGAGACCACGATCTATCTGCACCTGTCGAACAAGCACCTCAGCGCAACTGCCAGTCCTCTCGATCAACTGACGCTTGAGTCCCGGAGAACCGCGCCACGCAACGATTAGGCCGCTCCTCGCTGGAGATGGCCGACATCATTCGCTACGCTGGCCGCGGCTTCGTCAGAACGCAGTCATCGCTGGATCAACGGTCAGCACCTGAAGGTGCTCGATGCGATCACACGCTGCCGCACCGCCGCACTTGGCGGTCATCGCGATCAGTGCGTTGACTGTGGGCACACCACCATCTCCTATAACTCGTGCCGCAACCGGCATTGCCCACGATGCCAGGGCAACGCCCGCCTGCGCTGGCTCCAGCAGCGCGAACCAGAACTGCTGCCCACCCGCTACATCCACGCCGTCTTTACGATCCCGCGTGAACTAGCTCCTCTTGCACTACAGAACAAGCGCATCCTGTACAGCCTGCTGTTTCGCGCCAGTGCCGAAGCTCTCCAGCAGGTCGCTCGCGATCCCGCGGCACCTCGGTGCGGAGATCGGCTTCTTCAGCGTGCTCCATACCTGGAACCAGAGGCTGCAACATCATCCTCATGTTCACTGCGTCATTGCTGCAGGTGGCCTCGCTCAAGATCACCTGCGCTGGATCGCGTCGCGCCGCTCCTTCTTCCTCCCCATCAAGGTGCTCAGCCGCATCTTCCGCGGCAAGTTCCTCGCAGGGCTGAAGGCAGCGTTCCGCGAAGGCCAGCTCGAGTTCCACGGTCATCTCCCTTCCTTAGCCGAGCCCCGCAGCTTCGCTGTGTGGCTTCGATGTCTCTATCGTCACGACTGGGTCGTCTACTCCAAGCCACCCTTCGGCGGACCGGAGCAGGTGCTCCGCTACCTCGGTGCATACACCCATCGCGTCGGCATCTCCAACAGCAGACTTCTCGCACTCGCTGAGGGGCAGGTGTCCTTCCGCTGGCGAGACTCGGCCCATGGCAACCGCAAGCCCATCATGAAGGTCTCCGTCGACCAGTTCCTGCGCCGCTTCCTACTTCACCTGCTCCCTCGCGGCTTCCTCCGCATCCGTAACTTCGGCTTCCTCGCCAACCGGCAACGCGCCACGCTCCTGCCACTCTGCTTCGGCCTGCTCCAGACTTCAGCGCAGATCTCAACTTCGACAACATCCTCTGCAGCAGACCATCCTCACTCACTCTGGAACTGTCCGGTCTGCGCAGGAACCATGCATGTCGTCGAGCGGCTCTCCGCGGCTCAACTGCTGCTTCGCTCCCCGCCTCTCCACCAGTACGCCGCATGAATCCACAACTCCATCATCGAATCACCCTCCTGCCTCGGCACGTACAGAAACTCTGTGTCTCACTCCACTCGGGCGGCTCTGCCCATCCTCTCTTCCACCTCTGCCCAGCACTCCAACGCGATGCTTATCTCGACCAGTTCTCGTTAAAACTGCCGCGCCCAGCCGCCAAGAGCAACGGTCCAAACCATCGGCACATGCTCAGCCACATACAAATCCCATAGGCTCCCGCGGGGGGCGGCTTCCTTCAAGTCGCTGTATCCGAAGCGCCCACAATACTCCTTCGATCCACGAGCTACGTCTTGCGGGGCGCTCCAGATACAGCCCTAAGACTTATTAGGACGAATTCGCACCTGTGGACAAAATAACCTGCACGTTCGCCTATTCGGCGAGGAGCGCGTTGATGTCGGCTTTCAAGACCAATGGATCGCCATTGCGAGCATGGCTGATCGCGATCCGATCTTCACGGCCGACAAGAACGGTCAGAGGCGTTTCTCTCAAATGGTATGGATCAACAAAAGGCCGGCGAAGAGCATCACCGCGCAGGCTACGCCATGAACGGAGAACGCTGTGGCCTTTCGCCCGCCAGACACCAAAATGTTGGACATGTCGCCAAAAGGAATGATGGCGAAAACTAGAAGAACTATGCCTACCGTCCGGCCGTCCGTAGTCAGCATCAGGGTCGACACGGCCAATCCAGATGCGACGTCCCGGATTCCTTTCAGACGTAGCCACGAACGAGTGTCAGCATCGGGTGCTGGCGGCTTAAGACCAAAGGAACCCAGGATTCGCTGAGGAGATGCGAGGTAGAAACAACCGATCACAATGATCCCAACAGAGACGAGAACGGCGAGAGCAAGCGGAATAGCGTTGTGCATAAAACATCTCCTTGTCAGGCAGTGTGAGACCGGTCAGCGGAGCCCGAGGCTGACGGCGAGGAGCACAAAGGCAGCGATGAGGCAGCAAGTCCTGAACCAGTGATAGAGGTCCCAGCGGGACTCCTCGGTTTTCCAATTGGCGGGGAGGGATTGAGGAGTCCATTTAATGATGCGGTTGTTGATGGGGACTGGGCCGAACAGGGAAAAGACATTCATCAAGGCCTGGATGGCGAAGCCAATAGCGGCGACGCGCCAAGCGAGGCCGGTGAGATGCCCGAAGGGAAGGATAAGAGCAAGGTTGAGCAGCGTGGAACCGACCATCCAGAACGGCATCACGTGCCCAAAGAGTGCGGCCATTGATGACCGGATGCGGATGTGAGTTTCCAGCGGCTGACGGTTGAGAGCGGGATGGCCAAAGGCCGCCACGTTGAACTCACTGCCGCATATGAGGCCAAGGACCAGCAGAGCCAGGATGAGCGGAATAGCGTTGTGCATAGAACCTCTCCTTGTTAGAAAATATAGCAACGCTATATATGATACGAGACTTTCTAAAAGGTTTCAGAAGAATTCTAGCGGCGCTATACTTTCTATCGATGGCAACGAAGCTGGCAACAAACCGAATTGCGGAACGAAAACTGCGTGACAGGCAGGCCCGCCGGGCACAGATCATCAGTGCCGCACGACGAGTCGCGGAGCTTGAAGGCTGGTCCAACGTAACCGTTCGGCGGCTATCCGACGAAATTTCATATAGCCAACCCGTCTTGTACGCTCATTTTGGAAGCCGCGAAGGGATTCTCGCCGCGGTTGCCATCGAGGGTTTCCAGGAGATGGGCCTGGCTTTGGAGAAGGCACGGAAACGGGTTAAGCGTGGAAATACGGTCGAATCGGTCGCGGCTGCATATCTGGAGTTCGCCGCGTCTTCACCCGCACTGTATGAAGTGATGTTTTCGCTCAGCCTGAGCGTACCATTCGATGACGCGGCTACTCCTCCGGAGCTGCGATTCGCGTTCTCCCAACTCCTGGAGTTGTTTCAGGGGCAGAGCTCGAAGCCGGAGGTTATATCGGAACTGTTTTGGGCGAGCCTTCATGGCATCACCGAGCTAACAAGAACCAAGCGATTTCCGCCCAGCCGTCAGAAAGAGCGCGTGAGGGCGCTCGTCGAGCTCTTCAATTTTCCAGGAGAGGAAACGGCACAGGTGGTGAAAGGGCGATAACTGTAATAGGCGCGCTCTCGTCTTTCGCAAACGAGGCGAGATGAGTCCTCACAAACGCGCTTGGCGTCATCTGGAAGATGCACGCAATGCACTACAGCTGAATTCGTTGCGCTTCCCGTGATGATCAATGAGACGATGTTCTCGAAGGGTGAGGGCACCCTATTCGGTCGCACTGACTTTCGTTATGAGCGGGAAAGCGATACGTACATCTGTCCCGGAGACAAGAGGCTACGCAAACATAAAATCCGCTTCGCCTGCGCACGCGCCTCGCCGGCACCGAAAACTTCAAGGCCAAATACGGCCCCGACTTTCCCACCGCAAATTCTGGAGGCCCATCCAGGCCGGATTGTGAGCAAGGAGCAGCTGGAGATGATGGGACTGGTCGCAGCGCCCGAGCCGGAGAGTGTCACACAAGGCCCAGGGCAACCCAGGCCAGTACCGCGATCGCGCCCCCAAAGTCTGGCCGGACTATGCCCGCCCGCTCACCGGCGCCCCTCGCGGCCGGGAAGGCAATGGGCAGGGGGTAAGCCCCCGAATTGCTTTCCGGTTATCGACGCCGAGACCTCAGACTTACCCGTGGACAAAAGTAATGCAGATGGGTTAACCGCATATTGACACCCGCCTTGCCTCCGCCTACGCTCAGAATCGTATGGAAGTACATCTTACCCCTGACCAGAAGGCCTTTGTCCGCCAAGCCATTGAAAGCGGACGCCTCCACCGTGAGGAAGACGCGGTGCAGGAAGCTCTTTCCTTGTGGGAAGAGCGCGAGCGCACGCGCGCGGAAATTCTGACCGCCGTTGACCTAGCTGAGGCTTCCATCGCTCGTGGCGAAGGCCGCGCTATCACGCAGGAGTCCATGCGGCAATTGGCCGACGAAGTGAAACAACGTGGACGCAGCCGCCTGGCCGCTGAGCAATCATCTCCCCGCTGATGGCTCACCGCCTTGCACCGGAAGGCGAAGCCGAGCTCGATGACATCTGGTATTACGTCGCCAAAGAGAGCGGCAGCATCGAGATTGCCGACCGACTTATCGATTCCATTACCGAGCGTTTCTATCTTCTCGCCCGGCACCCGCACATTGGACGCCGTCGCGACGAGGACTTGCGCCCTGGGCTGCGTAGTTTTCCCGTCGGCGAGTACGTCATTATCTACCACATCGAAGGAAACGTCGTGCTGATTCTCCACGTGTTTCGAGGCAGCCGGGATATCGAGGCGCTGTTGCGGCAGTAAAGACAATCACTACGGCCCTTATGAACAAGAAAGACCTCAGCGAGCGCGATATCTGCTCTAAATTTATCGGCCCGGCCATCAAGCGCGCGAGCTGGGACAGCATGATGCAGATCCGCGAAGAGGTTGCCTTCACGAAGGGCCGCATCATCGTCCGCGGCAAGCTCGTCACCCGCGGGAAGGGCAAGCGCGCTGACTACATCCTGTATTACAAGCCTAATATCCCGATTGCCATCGTCGAGGCGAAGAACAACAACCATAGCATCGGTGACGGAATGCAGCAGGCACTCGACTACGCGGTGACACGCAACATCCCGTTTAACATGAAATCCCCAAGGCGCCCATGCAGGACCTTTCCTATTCCGTCCGCAAAGCCTGCATGGGATCGATCGAGGCGGCACGCCGTGC
>CAWAFB010000014.1:0-913815 GCA_963781245.1 uncultured Acidobacteriaceae bacterium | reverse complement strand
GATGGTGTGTCTGCCATTTCACCACTTCCGCACTTGATGAGTGGTTGTCCTCTGAAAGTATAGCAAAAGAAGCGACGTAAGATCAGATCAGGGAAGCCGGATCCCACTCGGTTTTCTGACTACCTATGCCTGCGCCTCTTTAGCCTGGGCTGCGCGCACGGCAGCTATTGCTGCCAGATTGTTTCGCATTATCGAAAGACGCTCGCGCCCGGCCTTCGATCCCTCGACGACACGCTCAATGCTGATGAAGAATTCGGGCAGGTTGAGCCTCTTTCGGACGTCGCCAAGGAAGGGCTGAATCTTTGCATATTGGTAGTACATTTCCTGGCAGGTAGCATAGATGAGCGATTCATCGAGAGCGCCATTCAGGACGAAGGCCGCAACCATGTCCCAGTATCCGTAGACCTGAAGGACAAAGCCGGTAAGCTTGCCACCCGCGCTCACGATCTGGACGAATTCGTCAGCCGACGCGGGCATGAATTCGCCGCCGACGTAGGAACGGGCCTCGCGCATGACCGTCTCGCGCCGCAGTTCGTAGAGATGGAGGATTAATTCCGCTTGTTGAATTGAAGTCTTCGATGTTGCTCTCTTTTTGCCATTCATGTCAGGCGCCGCTCCTTGTGCAGATATGGTCGTCGGAGCGGACGACTGAGAGCAAGAGAGAAGCGACGATCAAGCTTCGGGTACGGGGTCTCGGGAGATCCACCAGAGGACTTCTCCGAAAACCTTCCACTTCGAGGCGTTGCTCACGTCCAGAGCCGAATACTTATGGTTGGCGGTGATGAGGACGTCGGAGCCGGAGAGGCGCTGGAAGCGGGCGACTTTGAAGCCGAGGTCGCGGTGCGCAACGACGGCGATTTTCTGGTTGAGCTGGTCGCGGTCTGTGATGGCGGTGTCGACGAAGATGAGGGATCCGGGGGCAATAACGGGAAACATGGAGTCCCCGGCCAGATGCATGCTGATCATGTCTTCCGGGTGAGGACACCAGGCAAGTGGTGCGAGCAGCACGTCCTCGAGTTTGGCCTCGGAGAGGCTGACGTTCTGGGGAGGCGCAACTTCGTCTCCATATGCGGTGACGTTGAGCAGGGGAATGGCGACGACATTTCCCCGGCCGGAAAGCTGGCTGGAGGTCTTTCGGCTCGCGATCAGGTTAAAGTCTTCCGGGCTGAGCTGGAGCGACAAGGGCGCGCGGCGGAAGTTCGCGTCGGGAAGGCCGGCGGCGTCCATGCCGGCGCGCTCCCAGAAATACATGCCGTCGGGCCGGCTGGCGAGATTACCGAGGGCGACGTAGGTCTGGGCGGTAGGCTCATTGCGGCCTTGTATCCATCGGGAGACCGTGGCCGGGGAGACGCCCAGGCGCTCGGCGAGGCTGGCCTGGGTCAGCTTCAGGTCGCGGATAAGCCGGCGGATGCGATGGGACCATTCCGGTAGCGAATTGTGTTGCCCAGCCATTCGGCTCGAAACCTCTCCGGCATTTCATGGCAGCAATTACATCAATGAAATCAATGACTTGCCTTCCACGCTAGGTATCCTAGCAGGAACACTTGGCATCGTATGGGGGAGGCAGGAGATTACCAGGGACGACGCACAAGCTTAATCCCTTACAAAGGAAACGAATTGGCGGGAGCCACGGATTGCGGCCCGGGTGGCCGGATGCCCGCTGCGAGACATACAAGTCGGTCTCCTGACGTTGAGTTGTGGATCACTCGATGCCTCTCAAATGCTGAGCTTAAGGAGGTGCAGACATGTCAGGTCTGCGAGAGAAGCACAAGGTACTGGTTATTGACGACGAAGTAAACGTCTCGGATACGCTGGCCCTGATATTTACGAAGGAAGGATATGAGGCGCGGGTTGCATATTCGGCTGAAGAGGCTATTGAAGTGATCTCACAGTGGCAGCCAGACCTGGCGATCGTGGATGTAATGCTGCCGGGGATGAACGGGATCGATTTTGCGCTGGTGCTGAAGGCAAATTATCCCGATTGTCGGCTGCTGCTTTTCTCCGGCGAGCAGGGGACCGCAGACTTGCTCACTCAGGCGGCAATTGACGGGAACATCTTCGAGATACTCGCAAAGCCGGTCCCTCCGGCGTACATGCTGGAGGCTGCCGCGGGATTGCTGGGGGACAAACAAAAAAAGATGGTGGAGAACTAAGGGCGCAGGGAACATCGGAAACAGGCACAACGTAGGTAGTCGACGAGGGAGTGAAGTGTCTTATGCCCCGGTGCGGTCGACTAGTGGGTTCCGCTGTGCTCGTTTTGCTGGTAAACCTTCTTTACTCGCAAAGCGCAGTGGGCTGGAAGGACGCATCCCCGCACGCGACGCGATTTGTAAGCGTTGATAAGAATGTTCGATTGGAAGTGCTCGACTGGGGCCGCTCTGGCAGGCCAATCGTTCTGTTGGCCGGGGGCGGGAATACGGCCCACGTATTTGACGACTTCGCGCTTAAGCTCACGGGCCATTATCACGTTTACGGAATTACTCGGCGCGGATTCGGCGTCTGGTTATGCAGCCACGGACAACCCGGCTGATCGCCTCGGCGATGACGTCCTGGCGGTGATTGACTCGCTCAAGCTGAAAGCGCCAATTCTGGTGGGGCACTCTATTGCTGGGGAGGAATTAAGTTGGATTGCAAACAGGCATTCGGACCGCGTGTCAGGTCTCGTCTACTTGGATGCTGCCTATTCTTATGCCTTTGATAACGGCAAGGGATCCAGCATTATGGAAATCTAGGCCCTCCATGGACCTCAACCTCCGCCGCCGAGCGGCCCGGATTTGGCTAGCTTCAGCGCATTGCAAAAGTACTCTGAGCGCGTGAACGGATTTCGATTTCCAGAAGCGGAACTCCGCCAGCAGTGGGAATCGACTCCGGATGGCGGGGTCGGAAAGCAACATGATTTTCCGGGTGGCGCGATGCTGATGGCGCTGCTGACGGGCACAAGAAAGTACACTGATATTCCCGTATCCTCGCTCATTGTTTTTGCGAACCCGCATAGTCAGGGCCCCTGGGTTGACGACAACGCGGATCCTTCGGTGCAGAGTGCGGCTAAGGTCTATTCCACAGCGCTGTCAGCTTTAACCGACAGACAAGAGAAAGCGGTTGAAAATGCTGTGCCGACAGCGCACGTGATCACGTTGCCGGGTGCTAATCATTTTGCACTTCTGTCGAATGAAGCGGACGTGCTGCGCGAGATGCGCGCCTTCCTTGGCAGACTGCATTAGCGAATGGTTGCTAAAAGTGGAGATCGAGGTGAGCGAAACTCTCGATCTTAAGCAGGCGCTGGCCGGCGGGAGCAACTTCGATGGCGTCGTGTTCGAGAACCCAGGTGTTGGGGTGGTGGATGTAGACAGCGTGCAGGCCGGCGGCAAGCGCGGGGTTGATGTCGGAGCGGGGGCTGTTGCCGATCATCCATGTGGTGCGGCATGAGAGCGAGTGGCGCGCGCATACGCTCTGATAGGCTTCGGGATTTTTCTCGTGCGGAATTTCGACGGCGGAGAAGTATTCGGCGAGACCTGATCGCGCGAGCTTGTGCGACTGCTCGTCGGCATTGCCCTTGGTCATGAGAATGAGGCGGTGGCGCGCGGCCAGCACGGGCAGGGTTTCCTGCACGCCGGGCAGCAGTTCGATCTCCTGCGCGATGATGGATTCGGCAAAGCTTACGATGCGCTCATGTTTTTCCGGCGTCACGGGCTCGCCGGAGAGGGTTTCGAAGCAGGTGACGAGAGCGCGCCGGAAGCTGGAGACTCCGTAGCCGTGGGCGAGAGTGTTGGCGCGCTCGACCTCGTTTAGCTTCTCGCGAACCTGCTCGCGTGTGTACTCGCGATGGTCAAGGTATGAGATGAAAGCTGCGATGGCGCGCTCAAAGTAGATGTTATTTTCCCAGAGCGTGTCGTCGGCATCGATAAGCAACGTTTGTCCTGGTGTGTTCCTTGGACCGAATCTGGGCGAGCCATTCAACATGCTGATCTGAGCGTAACAAAGTGTGCGGCGTGGCCAAAGTTCTTCCTCGGCAGGAACGCCGCTGATTGTGAAATGCGCTGGTTTTTTGCACAGAAAACTTGGCGGATGAGCGCATAGTTTCCAAGCACTTAGGGTCTATTCAGATGTTCGCCTGCGGTGCGGATATGGCGCTCGCAGTGTATTCGGAATCTTACGAGGATGAGGACGATCTTGCAGGAACAACAGCGCATGGAAGCACGAAAGCTGAGGCGGTTAATTTTTCTTGGGCTGGTTGCGATGTTTGCCGGCGCCCGCGCTTATGCGCGTGAGGCTGCGCTGCTGCTTGAGGAGCCGTTCGGCCATTTTGGCGGGATGACGCCGACGGGCCATGCGGCGATTTATCTCAGCGATGTATGCGCTGAGTCGCCGACGGAATTGCGTCCGTGTCTGCCGGGCGAGAACGGAGTGGTGCTGAGCCGGTATCACCACGTCGACGGTTACGATTGGCTCGCGATTCCGCTGATCCCTTACCTCTATGCGGTGGATGATGCTTCCCAGATTCCAGCGCAAGCCGACGCGGGCCTGGAGACGAGGCTGCGCGACCGCTACCGCCGCGAGCACTTGATGGATCTGGTTCCGGATGATCCGATGAAGGAGATTCCTAAAGGGGAGTGGATTCAGCTGCTGGGGGCGGCGTACGACCGGAAGATTTACGGCTTCGCGGTTGAGACGAACGAAGAGCAGGATGAAAATCTGATCGCGGACTTCAACGATCGGCGGAACAAGAGCCACTTCAACTTCTTCTTCAACAACTGCGCCAATTTTGCTTCGAATGTTATGAATTACTACTATCCGCATTCGGTTCACCGAAACTTTATTGCCGATGCGGGCCTGATGACTCCGAAGCAGGCGGCGAAATCGCTTGTGAAATATGAGAAGCGACACTCGGACCTCGAGACGGCAGACTTTTTGATTGAGCAGGTGCCGGGATCGATTCCTCGCAGCACTTCTGTCGATGGCGTGGCGGAAGCGCTTCTGAAGAGAAAGCGGTATGTGGTGCCGATTACGGCCCTGCATCCGGCGGTGACGGCAGGCCTGTTGATGATCTACCTGGGCGGCGGAGGCAGGTTTCATCCGGATCCTCATGCCGCTGTCTTCGACCCGACAACGGAAGCGCAGCCCGGAATCGCGACGGAGGGCGGCCAAGCCGCCAACCCGGGCTTCTCGGGTGTAAGCCTGTACGTGGGCGAATCACCCCAGCCCGATCCGCAGGCAGTGACCTTCACACACACCCAAAGAAGTGAGGGCAGGCGTAGCGTGCATTGGCCGACAATTTCGCGGAACCCGCTAAAATAGAAATAGAGGACAGAAATCAAACGCCCGGCCGCAACCCGCAGCCGGGCCTTTTCGCGTCAGGCGACGATTGTCTAGGTCGCTGGATCTAAATCCTTTGTTTTGTATGAACTACCTGTAAGTCATTTAGAATCTACGAGCCCCGGCCAGCCCCTCCTGTAACCTAAGCGAAATGAGACGGTTACGGATTTCGAGGGGGAGGGGGGTAGGCCCCTCACTCGTCATTCATATCGTCATCATCTTCATCGCTGCTGGCAGCTTTGGCTTTGCCCTTATCAGCCTGCGCAGTTTTGGCGACGGAGACATCGCTGAAGGGCGGCTCCTCATAACGGTAGAGCGAGTTCATGAAGAACTTGTAGGCTCCGTGAGATTGTGCCCGCCACTGTGGCTTGAATCCATAAAGAAAGATATGCCCTTTGCCGAAAGCGAGTTCGACTGCGGCCGCCTGTCCTTCAATCTTCTCCGGATGCAGGAGGACGCCGCTGGCAAGCGGGTTGGTTCCGGCTGGATAGGTCGCGAGGATGGCACCCGTGAAGCCGGGCTTGGGTGCGAAGGCGGGACCGCGTTCGAACATGACGATAGGATCAGCGGGAAGTCCGTAGAGCGAAGGGCGCGAAGGGTCTTTCAATTCAATGCGCAGGAGTGCTCCAGAGCAAAAGAACTCGTCAGGCTTTGCGCCGGCGAGGATATTGGTCACGGGCAGGCCGAAAAGGTCGATGAGTGATGAGGACGTCTGGTTGAAGGCGACGAGTGTTCCGCCCTGGCGAACGAATTCGCGGAGACTGGCGACGCCGTCGGTATCGATGCCGCCAGCGTATTCGCTAGGGACGAGGCCGAGCTTGAAGCCGTCGGTGAGCTGAGTCTTCGACATGTCGGGGAGGATGATGGTGTCGAAGCGAGCGCGGAGATTTCCGGCTTTGACGCCGGCGTTGTAAAGGCTTTCGGGCGCGAAGCCATATTTTTCCAGGACCCAGCGGGTCCAGCCTTCATCGATAGAGGGCGCCCAGGGGCGGTAGAGTCCGACGCGGCCTTTGTGGATCGCGATGGTTTGCGGGTTGCGTGAGGTTGAGACGGCACCCACGCCGAATTTCTGAGCGATGGAGAGGAGCTTCTCGCGGCCAATGCCGGTGACGACGAAGGCTCCGGATTCAGGGCCTTCGGCGGTCTGGACTTCGTCGCGTGAGAAGGCGACGGAGCCGCCAGAGGAGAGGATGTCATTCACGGCCATGAAACTGGCGTCAGGTTTGTGGCTGAGGACGTAAGTCGGTCCAGCGCCTTCGACGCTGACGGAAAGCGGGTCGATCTTAGAGACAAGCTCGAGGGCGGAGCGCTGGTCTTCGCCCACGGGATCGGTGAGGGCGTCGACCCGAACGCCCATCTGCATAGGGAGGGTCCAGCCGGTGACGTCATAGGGCAGCTTCTCAGGCTTGCCGCTCGCGTCGAAGAAGGCCTGCGGATAGTGCTGCGCTTCGAAGAGCTCTTTGGCGAGGCCGGAGAATGGCTGATCCATGAGGACGACCCAGGAGCCTGCGGGATAGTCGATGCCATTGGCGCGGAAGCTGCGCGAGGCGCGGTGGACCTCGAGTCCGTTATCTATGAGCTTTTGCGCGAGGAGCGCGGCCTCGGGCGTGTCGGCCTGCGGGTTGGGAAGCACGTAGGCGTAGGGCGCTGAATGTTTGAAGTGCTCTATGTTGTCGTGCGCGGCCTGCCAGCGGTTGTAGAGAAGCTGCTCGCGGTATTTCGAGGCGGTGTCGAGAACGGACATGGAGCCGGCGACCATATACTTCACGGCGTCGCCGAGACGCCACCATCCACCCTGCCATGGATCGGTGTACATCGTGAGTGCCTTCAGGTCCTGCGAGGGCTTGGGAAAGTCATTCACGGTATAGAAGCGCGGCGTAGCGTAGCGGTAGAGGGCCGTCTCGGTGAAGAAGGAGATTTCGTTGCGGAAGACGTGCGTGAAGTCGAGGAAGCCGGGGTACCAGTTGTCGTATTCAGCCTGCGAGATGGCGCCGGGGAGGTGCTGCTCCTGGAGTGCCGCGGACATCTGGGTTCCGACGACATTGAGCCAGCTGCGCATGTAGGGACTGATATTGGAGGAGATCGGATCGGCGAAGGGCGGAATCCAGATGCGGGCAGGGAAGGGCGCGGTCTGGTGCTGACAGTAGAAGATGACGGGGCTGTATTCGATCTCGGTGCGGGTGACGACCTGCGACTCGAGCATGTTGAGCATGTAGCCGTCGCGGTTGTTGTCGTGGCCAACGTACTCCTGGTAGAGCCAGGGCATAGGGCTGACTTCGAATTGCGTGCCGAGGTTGCGGCGATACCAGGAGACGACAATGTTCTGGCCGTCGGGGTTGATGGTGGGCCAGAGGACGAGGATGACGTTGTTGAGGATTGCGTCAATCTGCGGGTCGCCCTGCGATGAGACGAGCTTATAGGCGAGTTGGATGGAGTGCTGCCCCCCGGCGACCTCGTCGGAGTGGAGTCCGCCGTCGATGTGGACGATGACCTTGGAGGTGCGGGCTATCTCGCGGGCCTGCGCGTCGGTGAGGCTGCGCGAGTCGGCGAGTTTGCGGGCGATGGATTTGTATTCGTCGAGGCGGGCGAGGTTTTCTGGCGAGGAGATTACGGCGATCTCGTAGTCTTCGCCGCGGGTGGACTTGCCGACTTTGAACATCTTGATGCGGTCGGAGCTGGCGGCGAGTGCGTGGAAGTACTTGATGGCGTCGTCGTAGTCGGCGAGATAGAAGTCATCTCCGGGGTTGTGGCCAAGGATGGAGATGGGTGTGGGAATCTGCGCAGTTGCGGTTACGAATAG
Organism: uncultured Acidobacteriaceae bacterium; assembly: GCA_963781245.1. GTDB lineage: Bacteria > Acidobacteriota > Terriglobia > Terriglobales > Acidobacteriaceae > Silvibacterium. The sequence goes on along the minus strand of CAWAFB010000014.1, from coordinate 905,702 downwards.
CGGGGCGGCGAGCAGGAGAAGTCCGAAAAGGCTAAACGGGGAACGGCAGGGCATTTATTCCTCTGAGTGGTGTGTAGGACGAGATTGCACCATGGTCGCATGATCGAGGCGGATGAAAAAGAGATTTCTCCTGCTCAGAGCGTTGAAGTTAGTTGTATTGGGCTGGGCCTTTGCAGGATCAGGCTGAAACTGGATCGTGCTGACGCTGTGCGTAGGTTTGAGACCATCGCACACGTTGCAGTGCTACATGGGTGGGAGGCGAGGACATAGTTGTTATGTTTCTGGAGAGGGCAAAACAAGACGATGTGGAAGCTGGGCGCTGTCGCATACGCAGGTCTGTTGACATCGGTTTGCCTCCCGGCCTGGAAATCAGGACAGCACGGATTGAAGGCGTGGAGGCGACGGTAACTCTCGAAGCCGGAGCGGACGCGACGCCCCTGTTGCAACTGAGCGGTGAGGACAGATTCACGTGGAGGAACCGCAAACCTGACGCGTTGATCGATCTTGTTGAAGCGAGTGGGCATCGCCAGCCGGTTCGCTGGAGATTGACCCTGGCCGCCAGCCAGATTGGTCCCGCGAGGGTCGAGTACGTTTACGATTCGAAGTGTCCGCATCGCTCGCCAAGAACTTTACGCTGCATGAGAATCTGCGCCTGCAACTGATCGTTCAGGCGTTCAACGCCGTGAATCACGTGAACCTTGCCAATCCGGATACCTGAATTGACTGTCAGGATCTGAACAGCGTTGGTGTTCAGAACGCAGAGACCATCTAGGGAACCTATTCTGAACAGGACGGCACTTCGTTGCGGCGCCGGCAGTTCGGGGCATGGTTCCAGTTCTAGAATTTACCCACGAGGCATGGTGGACTTCGCGTTCGCCATGCCTGTACCTTTCGTGGTGCGCGAGCGGATGCGATGTTGCCCTGCTCTTACATGGCTTGAGGCGAGCAGTGCCGCGGATAGCAATTAACGGAAGAATGAAGGGCGACGGCCAGGTGGCATGAATCAATGCAACGGCAAAGCCGCGTTTCGAATGCGCCGAGCGCACCCCGCATTGCGGGTCGGCATCTATTTGATCTCGTTTCTACTATCTGGTCCTTCGGCGATCTCGTGTCTGGCGCAACAAGGGAACTCAGCGCAGCGATCGATGAGCGATCAGTTTGCGCTCAGCACCGATTCGGTAGGACCCAGGCGATTTGTTGCCGTTCACGGCCGACGATCGATCATCATGGGATATCCGGAAACAGGGCTGGAGGTCTGGGCGTATCCGTTACAGATACTGAGCGACTACCGGATCGGCTTTCGGTCCCAGGGGGCAACGAGCGAGACTGACGGACGGCGGTTGCTGAGACGCATTATTTATCGGCCGGATTCGGTGACTCGCGTTTATATTCGGCCGGATTACATCGTTCGCGAGACACTCTTCACCCCGCTTGAGGAAGCTGGCGCTATTCTCCGGTACGAAGTGGAGGGGAAGCCGGTTGATATTGAAGTTCACTTCACGCCGGTTCTCAACCTTATGTGGCCGGGAGCGATTGGCGGGCAATTTGCCGAGTGGAATCCGGAACTGCCGGGCTACATCTTATCCGAACCAACGCATCAATTTTCCGCAAGCATTGCGTCTTCTGAAATCGTCACTCACGATACTACAGTCAATAGCGCGTTGCGGACTTCAGGAGAGCTCGCGCTTTCTGTCCGACCACATTTGAACGGGGCTGAAACTCAATCGGTTGCGACAATCGATGTCGCTTCGGTGCCTGAAAACTCCAGAGACCCCAGTGCGGCGATTCGGGGTCTGTCTGATCATCGCGTCGACATGGAGGCTCAGGCAGCGAAGCATTATGCTGAGCTGACCAAGAGCGCGCTGCGGATTCGCACTCCAGACGAAGACGTGAATCGCGTGCTGGAGTGGGCAGAGATTGCGCTCGATCAGGCCTGGGTATGCAATCCCCAGCTAGGATGCGTGATGGTGGCGGGCTATGGTCCATCACGAGATGCGCGGCGGCCACAGTACGACTGGTTTTTCGCGGGCGATGGCCTGGTTGCCACCAACGCGCTGCTTTCGGCAGGTGAATACCCCCGGCTCGCGAAGAGCTGGAATTCATTATGAAATATCAGGACGCGAAGACGGGGATGATCTGGTATGAGCTTTCGCAAAGCGCCGGGCTGATTGACTGGAAGAAGTATCCCTACATGTATGTTCATGTGGATATCAGCTTCGACTATCTGAATACAGTGGCGCGATATGTTGAGGTCAGCGGCGACACGACATTTGCGACCGACCATTGGTCATCCATTGCGGCGGCCTATCAGTATTGTCAATCTGTCATTCGCGCATCCGATCATCCACCCCATATTCCAGCAGACAAAGAGGGAGGCGACGAGCAGGACAGGCCCGACGATGACTTGAGCCTGTCATCGAGTTGGGTTGTGGCAACGGATAGCTTTGCTGAACTGGCCGCACTCACTGGGCACCCCCGGCTTGTCGACGCAGCTCGGAAGGCAAGTGAGTTGGCTAAAGTGGCGATTGCCAGCCGCTACTGGGACCCGGAGCATCACTTCTGGTTTGAGGGTCACACGCAATCTGGACGCCCGCTTTTCGGCTGGAGACTGGGTCCAGGGCAGGCGATCGTTCAGAAGATCTTCTCGACACAGCAGAATGACGAACTTCTGAATGAGATTGCATCGTCTGATTTTCAGGCAGATTGGGGAACACGCGCAGTAGCGGCACGTTCTGCGATTTACGATCCGGATTCTTACGGAAAGGGAAGCGTGTGGGCTCTGGGCACGTCAAGTACGGCCACAACATTCTGGCAGGAACACCGGCCGACCATAGCGTTGGCGATATGGAACGCAATGCGGCGATGGAATACCCTCGACTCGCTAGGGCATATCCATGAGGTGTTGTCGGGAAATTATTATCACGAACAAACCGAATCTGTGCCTGAACAGACGTGGTCGTCGGCTGGTCTGCTCGAAGCAACGGCGGTGGGGATGTTGGGACTCAATTTGCAGGGAACTCAAAATACTGTCGTCTTCGCCCCGCATCTCCCTGCAGACTGGGGCCGTGCATCCGTTGAGAATATCCACCTGCCGAACTCGACCCTCGCGTTTGAGCTCAATCAGGATATAAACGGGGTGGATCTCGAGATCAAAAACGATGGCGCGCCGGCCAAGGTTGTTTTTCGAATCGCAGATTCCTTTGGGGGCCGAACGAATCGAAGCCAAGTGTGACAATCGCGCGGTGGACGCGCATCCCGAGCAGTTTACCGAGGACGAGCATGTGAAGTTAGAGATCGAAGCGGCGTCAGGCGCCACCCATTGTCATATACGGTTGGCCGGAGGGGTGTCCGTTTTAACCAGGCAACCGACGCCGCAGATCGGGGACGACAGCACTGCAATTAAGATCACTCAGCTCCACCTGCAGAATCACGACTTGCAGATAGATGCTGACGTGAATGCGTCCGGAAGCACCACATTTTTCATTCAGACTCCGTGGAAGATAGTCTTCATCGCTAATTCTCTCTATTTCAATTGTAGCGGTCTGGGGGAAAATCTCGGCCAGCAATTAAGCCCAGTTCTTCAGGTCCGGGTATCGGGCGTAAATGAGGCGCTGGTCTTCGGGCGGGAGATCTCGCAGGCGGCGGGGTTTGTCCTGGGGCCGGGTGCCTTTCTGATTCAGGACATTCATCAGGCTCCATTCGCGCTGCAAGCCCCGGGGCTCGTGCGCGGGGAGATCGTACCGGGTGAAGTCGATCGCCATGTGCGGACTGTTTGTGACCCAGTTATTCAGCAGGGCAAGGCGAAATTCCTGGTTCATATACCAGCGGATTTCCAGTTCTTTCTCTGATCCGGGCGCGCCGGTGCCTTTGGCATCGAAGCGGTAGTTGAGCTTTGAATTATCGGGATTATGCTTCCTCCACTCCAGGCCGAACTCGCCTTCGGTTATGACCTGGGTATCTGGCCATCGGTCGCGTATGGCCTGAAGCCACCAGGTCAGATCCTCATCGTGACCGATCGATGTCTCCCAGATGGCCGTGACCCAGCCGAAATTGTTCACTGCATAACCGGTGTCAAAGTGCACCGCGGTGGTATCGAGCATCTCCCTGCGGCCGGCGACCTTTCCGAGGTTTCCCACGCTCTCGATCGGGCCTACGCCTAACCGGCTGTTGAAGCCGCCTTGAAAGCCCTCGCGCCGTGCAGTCAGAAAGTCGCATGTCCAGCCGTCGAAGCATACGCAGTCGATGAAGTCCGCTGGACCCTGGGCCGGTTTCAGGTAGTGCTCGCGGCTGGGGTAATAGGGATAGCAGATTCCGCCGTCTCCATCTCCGTGATCGATACCGTGCTGGCTCCAGATCTGACCCTGGCACACGTGAATGCCTTCATCCGCGGCGAGAAATCGTTGATTCTCCGCATCCATGAAGCCGGCCACAAGACATTGGGGGCGGTATCCGCCGCCGACCATTGCCGAAATTTGCGCCAGCGCCTTGTGAATAGTTTGCCGGTTCTGTTCGCGCGTGTTGTACATCGGCGCGAAATAGCCGCCGGGAATGAAAGTGATCTCGTCGCCGTAGTGGTCGTGATACGAGGCGAGCAATCGCCGGGCTTCCTGGTACTGCTTACGGTTGTCCTGCAGGGCCAGCCAACTGATCGCCCAGGTCATTTTGCCGTTCGGGCAGCCGGCCGCAAAGGCGTCTCGACGCGAGCGGATGCCTTCCGGACGATTATCGCTGACTTCGTCTTCGCCGATTGAGTGAGTAGGCGTCACCTCAATTTGATTGACCCGTACAACTGAGACGTGGGTGAGGAATCGACCGCGCAGAGGCGAAGGCGCAACCGTATCGGCCCGGAGATTCCCCGCAGCTCCCGCAAATGCCAGGGCGGTCGCCGCTCGGCCAACAAACTCCCGTCTTGTCCAGTTCCTGCGCATGGGCCTCCTCTTTATTCTCAGGTCTTGCTCCAATGGATTACCGTATACGATTCTTCTTCTCATCGGAATGGGACATCCGGTGAGTGCGCCTGCATCCGGGGGCGGTTTCGGAGGAAAGTAAGATGCCGAAGATTGAGCAAAAACATCGAAGGTATTAGTTACGATGCAGGCTTCATGGCCTGGTGTTAACCCATTGGGAAGGAGGTTAATAAATGAAGACCAAGGTTTCGGTCGGCTTCATCAGCCTGGGGACCGGCGCATCGGCAATCCTTCCGCGGACCCCTTTGGAGACTGTGCACTGGCCGCGAGCCTTCACAGTGCTCATGACATTTCTCCTTGGCGCGTCATGCGTAGCGTTGGCGGACCAAAATTATTCGCAGCAGGTCTTCTTTGAAAACAGCTTGTCGCCTGGCTCATACTTCTATAGTTCGGGCAAGATATCGGCACCCAGCAAGCTCGACCTGGCAGAAGGGAAGTTGCCCATCGAAACGGCACAGTACATCAGTGGCCCAAACGCCCTGGAATTGCAGTGGCTGTCGATGCCGAATGGAGGATGGGACGCGGAGATCGATCTCTATGCGTGGCGGAACCGCATCATCGATTTTCCTGGAGACAGCCTCTTCCTCTGGCTCTATGCAAAGGATGGCCTTCGCGCCGCAGACTTGCCCAGGATCGCGCTACGATCCATGGGCGGCGGTTTCACAGCGCAGCTGCCCATAGGATCGTTCACCCATGACCTTCCACCAGGGATCTGGACGAGGATAAGAATTCCCTTTGCGCAGTTTGTGAGTACCTCCGTGCGTCCCTTCGAGCCGCGGCGTCTTGGAGCAATCATATTTGCGCAAGGCGCGGGAGATGGCAAAGAGCACACGCTCTATGTCGATGACATTCGTATCGAAAATGGGACACACACAAGCCACATACCCGCCGCGCCCAAGCTCCTTGAGGCAAAGGGCTACGAACGCCACGTCGATCTGAAATGGGAGGCTGCGCCCGATCCTACGGTTGCACAATACGTCATCTACCGGTCAATGAATGGCGAGCCGTTTCGCCCCATCGGCGTGCAGCGTTACGGAGTGAACCGATTTTCAGACTTTCTCGGCGACCCGCATGCCGCCGCATCGTATAAGATCTCCGCGCGCACCTCTTCACTTGGCGAGTCTCAGCTTTCCGCTGTAGTGACTGCATCTACCCATCCCATGACAGATGAAGACCTGCTCACGATGGTGCAAGAAGCTTCGTTCCGATACTACTGGGAGGCTGCAGAACCTCATTCGGGCATGGCTCGAGAAAACACTCCGGGAGATGACGATATCATCGCGGTCGGTGCGAGCGGCTTCGGCATTATGGCGATGGTTGTAGCGGCGGATCGCGGTTTTGTTCCTCGAGATCAGGTAGTGGACCGTCTGCTTCAGATCACGGGCTTTCTGGCTCGCGCCGACCGCTACCACGGCGCGTGGCCGCACTTCCTGAGTGGAAGCACCGGACACGGTCTGGCTGTCTTCGGCGTGTATGACGATGGCGCTGACCTGGTGGAAACTTCATTCCTGATGGAGGGACTACTTACTGCGCGGCAGTACTTTCACGAGGACACCGAAAAGGAACGACTGCTACGAGCCAACATCACCAAGCTCTGGCAGAGCGTTGATTGGGACTGGTTTCGCGCGACACCGAAGAAAGATGCCCTCTACTGGCACTGGTCTCCCGACTATGCCTTTCACATCGCCAACCGCCTGCAAGGATGGAATGAGGTGATGATCACCTATCTGCTGGCGATCGCGTCCCCCACACATCCCGTCCCTGCCAGTCTCTACTACACGGGATATTGCGCGGAAGGCACCAATCACAAATACGGCGAGCGCCATACCTACTCCGGCATTCAAATCGACATGAATTATGTCTCCGGTTCGCCGGGGCCGCTCTTCTTTACGCAGTATTCCTACATGGGCTACGACCCGCGCGGCTGGCGCGATAAGTATGCCGATTATTTTGTAAACAATCGCAATGAAGCCCTGGTGAGCCAAGCTTACAGTATTGCGAATCCTCAGCATTGGAAAGGCTACGGCGCAGATTCCTGGGGACTGACCGCCGTGGACGGGCCGAAGGGCTATCGGGAATATAAGCCGTTTGCGGAAGATGACGGGACGATTGCACCGACGGGGGCAATCAGCTCTTACTCATACACGCCACAGCAAACTATGTTGGCGTTGAGGCATTTCTATCGCGATCTGGGCGCGCAGCTCTGGGACATTTATGGTTTTCGCGACGCGTTCAATCAACAGCAGGACTGGTACTCCGGAATCACAATGGGACTGAATCAAGCTCCCATGACAGTGATGGTCGAAGACGGCCGCACCGGGCTTGTCTGGCGGAATTTTATGTCGAATGGAGAGATAACTCATATCCAGGAGAAGAGTGGATTACAGCCAGATGAGAACAAGTAGATGGTCGAGTGGGTCGACGAAGTGACTGGCTGCGCGACGTTTGGAAGGAATCATGGCGGAGAGAGTGTCCTCCCTACTCGAAGGTTAAACCGTTTATTTTTTAAGCCTGCCTAAAGTTCAACCTTTCAAAATACCCCCACTTCTACCACCAGAGGACAGGTGTACCCGGCGACGTCGCCCACGACTTCGTTACGGCCAGTCATAACAGGCGGCTTCTGCTGCAATCGTGACCGGTCAAGACAAGCCAGTGCAGTGAAGTTCCGACCGGTCAGATAGCTCTCCTGCGGCGCGGCGTGGATCGCGGCCAGATGCTTCATATAGCCTGCGAGTGTTTCGAAGTTATGCCCGGACATAACTGCGACTTCCAGCAGCGTGTTCCCACCGGGTAGACAGTCTGTTCCTTTGACGCCGATGCGCGATCGACTAGCGGACTGCTGCCGCGACTACACGACTTGTACCCGTTAAAGACTCCCTCGTCTTTTACCGGACGGGAACAGGTTTCCGTGGAGTTCAAAGAGGTATTGACACCTATGTTATGGGACAGGCTTTTTCGCCTCGATTTGACACTGCTTTGAAAATAGACGTAGGGGCCAATGCGACTCCGGGGAGGTTCGTGCTATGCCGAAGAAGATTTTTGAAGGGAACGGTCATGATGGGCCGCGGACACTGCGCCTTCCACAGGTCAAAGACACGACCGGGTTATGCAAGAGTGAGATATACAGGCTCATCAAGGACGGCCAGTTTCCTCGACAGTTCAAAATTAGCTTGCAGGCGGTCGGCTGGCTGGAGACCGAAGTCCGGGCCTGGCTTGAGGCCAAGATAGATGCAAGCCGCCGGAAACACGCGGTGCGGTCGTGACTCTCTCCGAACTGGTCACATTGACCCATGCGCGGCCGATCGGTCAGGGCCAATTCCGAACCCTGTGCCCGGTGCATGGCGACAAACACGCCAGCCTTGATTTGAGGGAAGGGTGCGATGGCCGGATTTTATTGATCTGCCGTTCGCAAGGATGCAAAGTCGAGGCCATCTGTGCAGCCTGGGGAATCGAGGTTGTCAGTCTCTATCCTCGACCATTGACACAAGCCGAGCGTGCACAGTTCGACGTTCGGAGACAGCAGCAGCAACAACAACAAGAGCACCGAGCCTGGGTAGAGCGTCGACTGGCCGCACGAGAACGGATCCTCTACAGGCTGGCTGCTGCTCTATCGTGTCGTCTCGTGCACGGACGCGATGAAGCGCAGGCCACAAGGATGGCGAGGTTATGGCACCTTGCCCTCGATCAGGCGCGTGAGGCTAAGGCTCAATGGCATCGCCTGCACCATCAACCTGAACTGTACGACCCACGTTTTTACGCCGAGCTGGACGATCCTCCGGAGTGTTCAAAGAAAAAGCCCGCAGCGAACGGGCTTCGAGAAAGGACTCAGCTCAATGACCATGCCCAACATAGCAGACATTTGGCCGCGAGCCGCATCCAATCCGTTGTCTGAGATCAAAGACCTGCTTGAACAACTCGCGAATGGACGACCAACGGTCGACGAGCCTTTGAGCGAAGACGATGAACCACCGGTCGACGAGCCTTCAGCAACGATGAGCAGCTCAGCGGTTGGCCACATCTGAACAACGCGGCGCTTTATGGACTCGCGGGCGATATCGTGCGGACTATCGGACCGCACACCGAGGCAGACCCGGCTGCCCTTCTCTTTCAAGTACTGGCAGCAGTAGGGAACCTACTCGGGCGCGGACTGCATGCGATGGTCGAGTCTACCCGTCATCCGCTCGTGCTCTTTCCTCTCCTCGTCGGGGAAACCAGCCGCGGGCGCAAGGGGACGTCGTGGAATCACGTTCGCCGGCTGTGCGCCGAGGTGGATCCGTTTTGGGCGCAGGAGCGGGCAACCGGAGGCTTGAGCTCCGCCGAAGGGCTCATCAATGAAGTGCGGGACGACGCGGACCCTCCCTTGGACCGCCGTCTGCTGATCGTGGAGACGGAGTATGCTTCCGTTCTGCGCGTCATGGGACGCGAAGGAAACACGCTGTCTCCCCAACTGCGGAGGGCGTTTGATGGCGACGACTTACGGACCATGACTAAAAATAATCCGCTCAAGGCGACCGGAGCGCATATTGGGGAAATCGGCCACATCACGAAGGATGAGCTTCTTCGTTACTTGTCGGACACCGAGGCACACAATGGCTTCGCCAACCGCCTTTTGTGGTGCTGTATCCGTCGGAGTAAATGTCTTCCAGAAGGCGGGCGGCTGCCGGCAGAGGAATTTCAGTCGCTCGTAGATTCGTTGCACTCTGTGGCGGATTGGGCTAAGCAACAGGGTCAGATCGAGATGCGCCGCGATGACGCGGCGCGGCGCTTGTGGGCAAACGTCTATCCTACGCTCACGACCGGCTGGCCAGGGCTGCTTGGCGCTGCAACCAGCCGGGCTGAGGCGTATACGTTGCGGCTCAGCATGATCTACGCCGCGCTAGACAAGAGCGCTGTCATCCGCGTCGAGCATCTCAAGCCGGCGCTGGCTACCTGGGATTATGCCTTTGACTCTGCGCGTTTCATCTTCGGGGATGCGACCGGAGACCCAGTGGCGGACCGCATCCGGCAGGAATTGGCCAATGCCGACGAGGGTTTGACCCGAACCGAAATCAGCCGTCTTCTCACGCGCCACGTCTCAAGCACACGTATCGATCAGGCACTGGCTCTTCTGGCTCGGCTCGACATAGCCGAGAAGAGAAAAATGCAAACGGATGGTAGGCCCATTGAGGTATGGATTGCGAGAAAAGCGAATTAAGCGAACTGAGGTAATCTTTTTTCGCTTATTTCGCTTCTTTCGCAATCCTTGGATGTAATGAAGACGTTCACGCAAATGGTCGAGGAGTGGGAACAGCGAGAGAGAACCGCGGACGTCCAGCGTCGCCAGACGACCGGCACCCGATGGGCGGATGACTTCCACTGCTGGTGCCTGAATCAGTCTGTCTTTCGCGATGGCGTCTGGAGTACGCTCACATCCCTACATCAAGACTTCATCATCTGGAACGTTCCCCGTGACTGTGATCTCTCCACCTTCACATCTCTGCTGGAAGAGGTAGGATGCTACACCGAGACCCAAGCAGGCATCCTGTGGTGTTATGGTGTATGCCTGCCGCGCTAGCTGCCGGATGTGGGTACGGATGGGGGTATCCGGCAACGACCTGCCTCTGCCGACGCTGACGATGCAGGCTCTTGAAGGCTGAGTGAGAAGGTGGAAAGAACATTCACCAGGCAGGGTTAGTTCATGTAAAGCCTCGGCGCGGAGAGCGGAGTCGAGATATGCACCCACGTCTACCCCTCCTCCCACCAGAAGCAAAGGGGTACCTCTTCCATCGTGCGTACCCACCAGTGCCGTGGCATATCGGGAATGATCCAGCCTTTGGGATGCTTGGCGAGAAAGGCATCCACACACTCTCTGGCGATGTACCCGAAAAGATAACCACCATCGGATGCCACGGCATACACCGCCATAGGATGTTTAGGCAATGGACGCATGCTGTCAATGTGCTCTTCAGGGAGCACCTTGCCGTGATCCAGCAGCCATTGCCGGAGCCGTTCTTTCTCTGCATACGTTATGCGATGACCATGTGATCCGGATGCGAACGCGCATACTCCGGCGCATCTTCGAGTTTTATCCAAGTCCAATCACCTTTGCCTTCAGTCCACCGCACCAAGCAGTAGCCCTTGGGACGTTCGGGTATCTGCTGGATGAGAAAGACAGGTGACGGCAGAGACGGCGCGAAGCCATCGACGATCTCTCCGTTATTGCCCTGCATCCGGCACAAATCCGCTGCCACTTTGGTCGCCAACGCGCACTCCTGCAAGTCTTCGAGATGGTCGATGCGGTTCAGTTGCTCGCTGGCGAGACGGCTGTATTGGTCCGCCTGTTGCGCCAATCTCTGCGCTACGCGCTCGTGAATCTCCAAAGCCTTCCAATTGTCGTAAGCTCGGGTGCGCTGGTCCCAGTGCCAGCGTTTGGCCATCGCGCTTACCGACTGCCGGGTGATGTGTAAGTGTTCCGCACATCTTGTCAGAGTGCGGTTTTCGCCCAAACCTAAGAACAATTGAAACGCGCTGTATGCCTTGCTGCTCTCGCGCTCCATGCGCAGCCAAGGCTGCGGCAGAGAGCGGCCCTCGTAGAGATCAAGCATAATCAGCGCCGCCTTACACCAAACGCTCGTTTGGGATTGTTCAAGTCTTTAGTTCGTCTCGTGCCGCGCATAGTCCGTCTCCTGAACCGGGAGCAAAGTGGATTGATCATGTTCCCACCTATCTGGACTCCAGTGAAAACTCTCGTGAAAGCTTTCACTCAGGACGATGCGTTTGACAATAAATGTGCAAGCGATAGCGAAAGCCCCACCAGCAAACCAGATTAATGCAGTTGCCGACTTCAATAGCGTCTCCTCTGCAGCTCATAGAGTTTAGCGTCGATCAAAAAGCGAAACCAAAAGGTCTGCAATACACAAAAAATCAATCCCTCTTTTCCATCAAGAAAACCGCGACCAAGGATATATCGATGAACAAAAAGAAAAAATGGGCGCGAGAACAAGGGAAACTTCTCATAGACGCTTCTAAGGAAACGACGCCTCTCGATGGCATTGCCAAATGCTTTGATGCGAACTTCCGCCCCCGAAGTCTCCGCCAGGAGCTCTTGAACCTCCGCGTCCGCCCAAAGATTGTGCCGACGAGTCCATTCTGTAAGCGGCATGCGATTATCGTCTATGACACTATTCAAAAGCTTGCCGACCGATCCGAAACAAACAAAATGCTGATCGTACTTCCTCTTTTCACAAGCCCCCATTCCAGGTGCGAAGAGACGCATGTGATAGGTCGGCGCCAGATTGTGCTTCAATACACGGCCCAGGAATTTGACATAACGCGGTATCAAGTAACCGTCGAATGCGGGTTGGACTGGCAAGCCTCTTATCTCATCGATGAGTCCATCAGTGAGTGCTTCGTCGGCATCGAGGTGCAACTGCCAAGCGTGTGAACGCTCCGCCACTGCCGAGATCGCCCAATTCCGCTGCTCTCCATACGAGATAAAAGCATGATGAAGGCATGTGACCCCCTCGCTCATTGCGATCTCCAGAGTCGAGTCGGTGCTTCCAGAATCGATCACAAATATTTGGTTTGTAACTTGAGCGGCGCGGGTCAAAGTCTCTCGAATAGAAGCCTCGGAGTTAAACGTAAGGATGACGACTACTGGCTCCATTTGTTGACCATTCCGATCCTGATTTTGCGCTCGATCTAATGTGACAGTACCAAGAAGTTTAATTCCGCGTGATCACCCTTTCCAGTGGACGCGAGATCGGTCTCGGGTCTTCCTTTACTCACATTCAGAAAACTCTTAAATGACGTAGTGTCTCCATCGTCTTGATGGGACTTAAAAGAACAGAGATCTGCACTATCATAGTTCCAACTCCTTGTCGATCACTTGCGCAGTGTGTGTCTGGTCGAAACCATTCCCGGTGACGCTGGTGCCTATAAATTCTCGGCATTTAGAGAGGCGGCAGGACGACGTTCCTCCTTCCTGCACCTTTCCCCTTTACTGCCTGCGGCGATGGAGGGCCGCGTGATGACGTAGCGAACATGCGTGGCAAGCGGTTTACCGTCTCACAGGAAGTCAAAGAAGGCGCGGCATTGGCTGAATCGTTAATCAAGTGGCTTACCGGGGGCGATATAGTTCGCGCCCGTAATCTCTATGAGCGGTCGACCGAGTGGATGCACACACATCACCCGTGGCTGGGAGTGAACCGCTTGCCGACCATTCGGGCCACCGATCCCGGCATCTGGTCGAGGATTCGATCGCTCCCGTTTGACGTCTGCTTCTTGGGGCATGAAGCTGCTGAGTGCCCCAGCCCCGTTTCGCTGCCATTTGAGACAACCTTCGATTGCCCAGTTCAGGATGCCTGGCAGTTCACTGAGCAGCGTCTCTTTCAGGGTTTCGTCGGTAGCAGAAGCCACGCAGTCATACCGTGCCGAAAGCGACCAGCTTGGGCGTTTCATCGAAGACGAGTGTGACAACCTGCCGACCGTAGAGGTCGGAGCTCGCAAGCTTTATCTGGCTTACAAGTACTGGGCCGAACACGGCGGTGAGAATATCTTAAGCGAAACAGCATTTGGACTCAACCTGAGCGAACGCGGCTTGCAAAGGCCCATAAAAAAACAGGGGCTATCTACCTCAAGATCGGCTTGCGATCATTGTACTGATCAGGTGACGGGCTTTTTTCATGTTAAAACTCTTATTATCAAATGCTGAGATGGCATTTTGTTTTGGAAGATGACGGGTTTGTCAAAACCTCTCTCTACTATATTTTTTCTATGAGAAACTAATGCGCAAACCCGTCACAACCCATCACTTCGCTCAACGTCCCCACCCGGTTCCACGAGAACAACGGTACAACTGAAACATGGTCAATATCGGTTTTATCAAAGAGGTGGGACCATTTCGCTGGGTGTTCCGAACAGTCGTCCGGCAATTCTACAAGCGGATCGTCAAGCGGGACCATACAATGCGGTTGCCAACTGGGGAATGGATCACTTTGCCGGTTTCCAATCACTTTGCCTCCGAGGCGTTTGTAACCCACGGCGATGTCGATTGGGGGAGCGAAAGGCTGCTTGAGGCATTGTTGAGTAGGAAAGGCGTCTTTCTAGATGTGGGTGCTCACATTGGTTACTACAGCCTGTATGTACTGCCACGAGTTTTGGCAGTTTACAGCTTTGAGCCGGACCCACAGGTCCGTGTATTCCTGCAAAACAACGTGAGCAAGAAGCCTAATATCGAGATCATTCCTTGCGCAGTTGGCGCTACTCAAGGCAAAGCCCGTTTCACTTTGGAGCTTGCAGCAGAGGTTTCGCACCTTTCGGGAAAAGAAGAAAAGGCCGAAAATCAGATTGAGGTCGATGTCGTAACAGTTGACGCGTTTGTTGCATCCAGAAAGCTGACCGTCGAAGGGATCAAGATCGACGCCGAAGGTCATGACATCAACGTGATTCGGGGGGCGTTGGCTGTGCTCGAACAGCAAAAGCCTCTGGTATTGACAGAAGCTAAGCCGGACGCTGCGCTCTTTGATCTGATGAACCGAGTAACGTACCGTGTCTTTGCCTATGTTAGAAATCCCCAGACGCGTAGCAAGTTTTTCGCGGAGCTGCTTTCTCATGTCCCCATACCGGGCGAAACCAAGATGCTCTTTCTTATTCCGGATGGACTGGCGGAAGAGATCATCAGACAGGCAGACCGCCATCATGCGCGGCCGTAAATCGAAGGTTATTGTTACTACGGCCTTCGAGTTCCGGATGCTCGGCTTTGCGGCGACCTTTAATCGTAAGGAATCTCCACCTCGTGCCGGAGCCTACGAAGTTCCAGTTGAAACTCTTGATCAGCTCGTCGAAACGCTTGATGACGTGCCGACTCTTATCAAATGTGACGCTGAAGGTACCGCGCCACGGGAAAAAAGACTGTGGGGACTTTTGTACCTCAGTCCTCAGATGAGGGTTCCTCATGTCCCGTTTTAGGCCGCTGCCCTGTGCGTCTGCCCTTTCTCCCGCTGGGCGTCCAAGTAGTCCGCCCAGTGCTGCATCATCGCCGCCCGTGCTGGCAGATGCAGCGCATGGTTGTAGGCTGCACTGGTCTGGTCGCGCTTCTGGTGCGCCAACTGCAACTCGATATGCTCATGGTCAAAGCCCTGCTCATGCAGCAGCGTGCTGGCAACACCCCGGAAGCCGTGCCCCGTCATCCGACCCTGATATCCCATGATCTTTAAGGCCTTCAAAAACGTGTTGTTGCTCATGGGATGATGCCGGCTGCGACCAGGAAAGACATACGCGTTGCCCGCGCTCAGAGATTGCATCTCCTCCAAAATCGCCAGTGCCTGTCTGGACAGGGGCACAAGATGCCGGGTCTTCATCTTCATCCGTTCTACCGGAATCTCCCAGCGATGATGCTCCCAGTCGATCTCCTCCCACTTCATGCCGAGGAGTTCCGAGGTGCGCACGAACGTCAGGGCCATGAACTGTAGAGCCAGCTTGGTCGAGAGCGAGGGATAGACATGGATGGCCTGCAACAGCTTGGGCAACTCCTTCGCGCTCACCCTTGCGTAGTTTGTCTTGGTGGTCGCGGGCAGAACATCTCTGGGCTTGAAACTGGAGGCAGGATTGTTCTGCGTGATCTCATGGCTGATGGCAAAACGGAAGACCTGTGCGACCACCTGATGCGCCCGCTTGGCCAAGTCGGTGATGCCACGATCGCTGATGGCCTGTAGCATCGACCGCACCTCCAGGGCAGTGATCTCCCCCACCGGTCGCGTACCCAGCCGGGGCAGAATGTCCCGCTCCCACCTCGACACATAAGCCGCATGTCGTGGGCTTCGGCCCTGCTTCCAATGGTTGTGCCAGCGATGAGCCACAGCGCGAAAGGTATGCTCCACCCGGTGCCTCTGGGCCTGCTTCTCCACCTTTCGTTCGGCCATGGGGTCTTTCCCTTCGGCAAATAGGGTGCGTGCCTGTTGATGCCGTTCGCGTGCCTTCGCTAGCGACACATCGGGATACTTGCCCAGAGCCATCAACTTCTCCTGACCACAAACCCGAAACTTCCATCGCCAGAGCTTCCCCCGGAGGGCGTTACCAGCAGATACATCCCCGGCTGGTCTGCCAACTTGTACGCCTTCTCTTTGGGTTTAGCCTTCTCCACCTTCGTTACTGTTAGCAATTTGCGAATACCCCTATTAATACCCCCTGATGGAGGCGGATTCGAGTATACGGCTGCGGACGCCTACGGACACGAAAAGTGAGTGTTTATGCGGGGGAGAGAGGGGTTTGTGGACTGGTTAGGACTGCTGCGGAAGGGTAACTAGCGGAGAGAGTGGGATTCTAGTCCCTATTGATTCTAAACGACTTTGTAACTTACAAAGTGCTTACAAAGCTGTCAAGTTCGATTTTTGGCCCTTACCTAAATGTGTTCAATATTGCTCAGACCAAGGGCGTTGGATCAGAGATGATCTGACCTTGCCCTCAGAATCCGTATCCCATAAGTAGTTATAGTTCGTAGTCGTCGTGGCTGTGGGAAAGTTGGAAAGCGTCTTTTGCTTTCCTGCTTTTCCATAGCCTGCTTTCATAGGCTTGGCCCCGTCAGTGTGCAACGGCTGCGATGCTGCGATACCAGTCTTGTTCGAACTGCATCGGGCTGACGTAGCCTAGGGTTGAGTGCATGCGCGTGTGGTTATACCAGAGCAGCCAATTGAGGACTTCGTCCTTGGCCTGACGAATGGTTTCAAAGCATGCTCCGTGCAGCCGTTCTACTTTCAGAGAGGCAAACAGTGCCTCGCTGGGCGCGTTATCCCAGCAGTTGCCCTTGCGGCTCATCGAAGCGGTGATGCCGCACTGCCGAAGCAACTGGCTAAACTCATGGCTGGCGTACTGGCAGCCGCGATCGCTATGGAAGATCGGTCTGGCACTTCGATCTGGACTGCGGTGCAGCCAGGCCATCTCCAGCGCATCGATGACCAGATGGCTGCGCATCTCCGGTTGCATCGACCAGCCCACCACGCGGCGGCTGAACAGGTCGATGACCACGGCCAGGAAAAGCCAGCCCTGGTTGGTTGGGATATAGGTGATGTCGCCGGTCCACGCCTGGTTGGGCGCAGCCACGGTGAAGTTGCGGTTCAGCAGGTTGGGCGCGATCGGCAGACCATGGCGGCTATCGGTGGTGACGCGGAAACGCCGCTTGCCGCGAGCGCGAATACCGTGCTGCCGCATCAGCTTCTGCACCCGCTGCTTGCCCACGCGGATACCTTGAGCACGCAGTGCGCGCCAGACGCGCGGCCAGCCGTAAGCTCCGCGATTGGCCACATACACGGCGCGAATCTGCACCACCAGTGCTTCCGCGCTCAGGTGCCGACGCCGAGCGATTTGCAGGCGACGAACAAAGTGCTCATGATAGCCAGCCACGCTTACCCCGAGCATCCGGCACTGCACGCGGATCGGCCACACACGCCGATGACGTCGAATCAAGGCGTACTTCACTTCTGCCCCTTGGCAAAGTACGCCATAGCTTTTCCCAGGATGTCGCGCTCCATGGTCACCCGCGCCAGCTCGGCTCGCAGGCGGCTGATCTCCATCTGCTCGGCGGTCACCTTCGACCGGCTCTCGGCACCCTTCAGCGTGCCTTCGCGATGAGCCTTGACCCAGTTGAACAACGTCTGCTCTACCAGACCCAACGTTCGCGATGCCGCCGCTATACTCTGGCCCGACTCAACAAGCCGAACCGCCTCTTGCTTGAACTCCAGCGTGTACCGCGCTCGCGTCGCCTTCGTCATCTGCATCCCCTTCGCTGATTGTCAGCTAAGGGATACGTTTCGCGGGGGCAAGATCAATCTTCGTTAGTTATCTCCGTTATAAGGAGAGACAACCGTATTGGGGGTGCTTTGGAACCCCCCTTTTTTTGTGCTGTTCTCAGCAGTACCCCGCTCTGCCCAGGAACTTCTTGGTCGATTAGCTTGCGACCTCGGCTTCATCCGGTCTATTTATCAGTTCCCCCAGTCGCGCGAGAATGTCGCTTGGCGGGATCGGTTTGGCGAGAATTTCGAAATCGTAGCCTCGTTTGCGGGCATCTTCGAGGAGATCGGCGGTTGAACCGAATCCCGACAATAGCAGGATTTTGCAGGTAGGCATGAATTTACGAATTTCTATTGCAGCATCGATCCCGTTCAAGCCGAACATGATGACATCACTGATGAGCATGTCGGGCTGAAGAGTCTTCGCGGCCTCAATTGCTTTTTCACCGGAGTAGACGGCGGTGGCTTCAAATCCGCTTTGATTGAGGATGAGGGCCAGCGTGTCTGCAATCACGCGTTCGTCGTCGGCAACTAGCACTTTGGGCTTCATTGACACTTCCCCTCACCGACGAGAGTCGCCATCTTATCGGGGTCAGATGCACGAAACTGGTTACGAATGTCGTGACAGGTCACTGTACTCCGGTGATCTTGTTTACCAAAATACAAACGTCTAACCTGACGGCCAGATCGATCCCCCAGCCCGCCAGCGGTCCTCAAGTAAGGCGAAAGCAACATTCAATTTCCGAGCGCGTTTTAACGGGCGCGCTCCGGCCTGTCACGAATCCGACGCCACCAACCTTCGATCACGTAAGGCCAAGGTATATCAACAATGCGCTATTAATTTTGCTTCCCAGAATGGAAACGCGTACGCTCGCAGCAATCCCCCCTAGTTCAAGGAGAAGAAGAACATGGCAGAGATTTTTGTGGAACAAAGGGGACACCAGTACGTCGCACTGCGAGACAAGGTGATCGTGTCTACAGGGACGACCCAGCAGGACACCGCCGACAGGGCTCACCAGTTGTATCCAGGCGACGTGGTGTTCGGGGAAGTGGTGCGAGACAAGTGGCGGGTGGTTCATCGGGCTTCATGGTTTCGATAGGGGCGCTAATCGAAAGCGTCGATCTCGTGCACGACATTTTCGCTGCTGCCTTAAAGATTCCTGCCCCGTTGCCTACATGGTGACGGGGCGCTTGCGTGTTTGGGGTCAGAACGAACACAGCCTAAACATGGACGCCGTTCGCGCGCCTCTCTGAGCCCCGTACAAATGGAAACGGCCCACAGGGTCGCTGATAGGTGCCGAATAGATACGCTCGGGCGTCTTTATCTCGAACAACCTACCACTGCATCTGCCGCATCCAACCCGACGGAATGACGAGAGCCCCCACTCTCGCTCTGGTCGACCTGCTTTGTTCGACGTTGAAGCAAGTGGAGCAGATGGCGAAACTCAGTCCGGACGATCCTGCTCTGCGCGAACTCAAGCGCCGCATCCTACGTGTTATTACCGAACTGGACGTTCAGAAATCGAGAGCAGGCTAACCTGCGCCTTGATGAACTTCATGGAAAACGGCGGCAGTTGTTTGAGGCGTGTCGTTGTAATGTGACGAGTGTCGCGAGAATGTGACGAGTGGCCTTGAGGGAACTGCGAACGTCGCGGTAGACTTCTGCGGTGCATTCCGAGACAGAGACAATACGCCGCATCCGTCAGGCCATCTCTCGCGGAAAGCTGATTGAACCGTTCAGAGCAGCAGACGTGAACTGAGTCTGCGGAATCACCGATGCGGGAATCTTCCTCCCTAAACATCGTGTGGGTAATCCCGGCGTGAACGGCAAGCGAAACACAGAACATTTTGTTCGGATCGCTCCGGGCTCTATCGACTGAAGGAACCGAATCGGTCCTTATGGGCTACAGCCCGTAAAGCTGCTTCGCGATCCGGTATCGGTGCATCCGCGAGGTAGGCATCTTGGACACCCAAGCATCACCTACTGCCTGATTTCCATGCTGTCCCAGTTTGGTGGAGTCTTCGATGCCTTGGCCAGCACCATTTGCTTGAACGCGTCGACGTTGTCGACAATGCACTGCATCTGTTCGTCGCGGGTCATTCTGTCTCTAGGGTATACACTCGCTTCCATCATGAAGCCTGACTGTTTACTTCTATCGCTTCTCATTCCGCACGCAGATGGACGGCGCTCGGATCGTGCGTAGGGTTCATCAACCCAAAAGCAAGCTTCTCGGCCTCTTCCTGGCTCTGCCTGCGGGTGGACAGAACCTCTTCACCAGAGATGGCATCGATGACGATGATGTCGAAAACGTCTCCGCTCTTACGCACATTCGCGGTCAGCGCCAGGGTGTCGTTGCTGTAGGTGGCTATCAGGGAGGCGTTCGGTTGAGATTTGACTTCTACCACTTGGGCTCACATCCTTTCATCTACTCAAACGTTTGATCAGGGAGGTGCGGTCAAAGTGGCTAAAGAATTCCTAAAGATTTTGGTGTTTACCATCTAGTTAACATAAGAGTCCTTATCGCGCGTTCGGTGAGTTTTCTTCAGGAAACACGAGCATCGGTTCCCACAGCTAGAGACCTTGCATTTTCGCCTTATATTCGCCTACACTGTTCCCATGTTCCAAGGTCCCCAAAGCCAACGCGACTTCGTGATCCGATGCAAGGGATGCGGTGAGAACATCCCTGCTGGCGTCGAGACGTGGCCTGCGTCGTGGATCGCCGTGAAGTGTCCGTTGTGCAGCGAGCACCGGCGCTATCTGCCCACTGAAGTGTTTCAAGGCAGAGTGTCCTATGCGTTGATTAGGAAGCCCGTGCGGAGCGCACAGGGCGAGACAAGGTAAGCCATGTTCGACCCCAACGCACGCGTGCCCGCCCGAATCGCACCCTGATCTACATGGGCGCGTGCATGATCGCAGGCATCCGGTTGGCGCGTGAGAAGCAGGTTAACACCAGGGTGATCCCGACCAGTCACGCGATTGATGAGTCAGTCGAACTCGCGCACGAGATATTCAATCGGGTGTTTCGGAAGGTGCCGGATCGGGGGGCCCTGAACAGCCAACCCAGAGGACGGGTAGAAGAGGACGTACACGCAGACTACACGGAAGCCTTCAGACAAGAGGGCAATGATGCACGTGGCATCTGCTTATAATGCCAAAACTTCCCGAAGGTGTGGTCGGATTTGTGCCAGGACGATACGAGCCTGACAAGTGGAATTACTGCAAAAAAACTGTGCCCCGTAAGCACCTCGCACGATGACAGATGCGGAGCATCACATGCTGCGCGAATAGTACTCCTCGCGCTCCTCATCGGTGCAAAACCAGCCCACAGCAACGATTCATTCCGTGGGACCGGCGTCGATAGCGGACGCCGCGCTGGCTTCGTCCGGGAGTCAAGGAAAGACAGCCATTGTTGCACAAACGGTTACGGACTGTTCCGATTGCTTGATCCTTTAGACTCGACGTAAGGACAAAATGTTAGAGCCTGCGATAGCAGTCCAGAACCCGGAACCCAGGACAGGCCGCAACTATCATCTCGATGCCATTCGAGGAGTTGCCGCTTTGGTCGTTGTATTCGACCATCTGCATCAGGGCTACTTTGTCCTGTACCGAAATGCCGCTCCGGGAGTACTGCGGCTCCTTTATCTGGAGCACTATTTTGCGGGCAGCGCGGTAATGATGTTTTTCGCTCTCAGCGGGTATCTGGTCGGTGGATCGGCGCTACGCGCACTGGGGAAACGCCGCTGGTCGTGGGGAAACTATCTGCTGAACCGCGCCACCCGCCTGTATGTCGCGCTGATTCCAGCGCTGATCCTGACCGCCATCCTCGACCATCTTGCGCGTACCCACGGAGGCATGAATATGGGTTACGCTCCTCAGAGCATGAAAGATTTCTGGGGATCGGTCTTCTTTCTACAGGGGATTTATACCCAGCCCTATGGTTCTGACGGGCCGCTTTGGAGTCTCAGTTACGAGTTTTGGTTCTATATCCTGTTTCCGTTGATAGCCCTCTTGGCAAAACGAGAATCCCGTCGGCCCCTCCTCGACATCGCACTTCTCATTGCGGTTGCATTCTTCGTCCACGGGTCAATTCTCTTGCTCTTCCCCTGCTGGCTGCTTGGCGTCGGAGCCTTCCTACTGGCGGATCTCTATCCGCACCCGCCCCGTGCCTTGCGCATGGCTGCTGTGGTCGCATCGGTGGTCCTGATTCCGTTGAGCGTGGTACTGGAAGGGACTCATAAGATTGCCGTGGTCCGCTTCCAGTTTTACATGGATACGATCAGCACTATTCCGTTGCTCTGGGCAGCGATCACTGCGCCGCCGCCAAAATCCCCCATCTATCGCACGTTCGCCGTTTTTGTCTCGGAGATTTCTTTCACGTTGTACCTGACACATTCGCCGTTCCTTTCGCTGTTGAATGTCCTGTGGCTTCGGGGACAGCGCTGGCCGAATGATCTGAGCCACCTGCTGCTGGCTTCGATTCCGTTCTTCCTGAGCGTGCTCTTCGGTTACGGGATGTACTGGCTCTTCGAATCCAGAACCGAGAGCATTCGTGATTTCATCAAGCGGCGCATCACGCGTACCAAGGCTCAGTCGGCTACTGCTGTATAGATGGGACGTCACTGGCGGCAACAGGGCGAAGTAATCGGCAACATTAACGTAAACTGCGACACCTATGAACACATCCGAATTGATCGCAGCTATTGACGCCGAGATATCCCGACTGCAACAAGCCCGTAAACTGGTCGCTGGCAGCAGCCGCAGCAACACAGGAACAGTGACGCGCAAACGAAAGATCACAATGAGCGCGGAGGGCAGAGCGCGAATCAGCGCGGCTCAAAAGAAGAGATGGGCGCAGCAGAAGAGAACGCCAAAGGCATAATGCCCATTATGGAACTAGGGCGTGTTCACACTAATCGGAGAGCTTCAACGATGAGGGCAAACTGCAGGAAGGCGAGGAAGACGAGGTCGAGCTTTTCGAAGCGGGAGAAGATGCGACGAAAGCCTTTGAGTCTACGGAAGAGCCGTTCTATTTCATTGCGTTTCTTGTAGAGGGCACGATCATATTCCCACGGCTCGATGCGGTTGGACTTGGGAGGGACAACTGGAACCATGCCGAGATCGAGAACCAGTTGCCTGGTCAAGTTATCCTCGTAGGCTTTGTCCATCAGCAGGGGAAGTCCATCCGGCATCGGCCCAAGTTCCTTTAGCAAGGCCCGTCCCTGCGGAGCGTCGTGAGCATTGCCCGGCGAGAGAGCGAAGGTGATGGCCGTTCGAGCATTCGCGGCAACCAGATGAATCTTGGTGGTCCATCCGCCGCGAGACTTTCCGATGGCTTGCGGTCCGTTTTTTTTAACGCCCCGGTGCCATCCGGATGCACCTTCACCGAAGTCGAGTCCAAGGCGAAGGCTTCAATCTGGATACGCACAATCTGCTCCGATTGCAACCTCTCAAACACCCGGTCAAGCACGCCGTTCTTCGCCCAGCGATTCATCCGTACGTAGATCGTATGCCAATTGCCAAACCGCCTGGGAAGCCCGCGCCATTTGCATCCCTGCTCGGCCACATACAGGATCGCGTTCAGGATTTGCAGGTTCGTCAGACGCACATTCCCGCGCTGTAATGGCAGGCTATCCTTGATCTTTTCGTACTGCTCCGGAGTGATTTCCATCTATCTCCTACTTACACGAGATAGATCACATTAGTGTGAACACGCCCTAGTCACTCACACAAACGGGCAATTCTAAACACGAAGCCATGCTGATACGCTGACAATAGTTCAGTTCCCGTCTGCGTTGTTCTAAACAGCGGCTGCCAACCAGCAACCGTATCCAGTGGTCAGATTTCCCTTCTGAAAACTCAGACACGGCGCGTTAAATAAGCGCGCCTCCTGGCCCACCCTTGGTTATCAGGCTGGCACGAGAGAAACAGGTCAACGTCCGCGTGACCCCGACCAGTCATGCAAACGATGGAGTCAGTCGAACTCGCGCATGAGATATTCAATCGGGTGTTCAGGATGTGTGTGTGTGTGTGTGGGTCGGAGCAAAAGCATATGATCGTCATAACAAGAGCCGTCTAAACCGATAAGACCGGCTGGCTCCTCTTGTTTCAAGGAGGAGTCACAATGCTGTCAATAACCAATAGATTGTTCATGAAGTTTTCAGAGCCGCAATCGAACGACCCTCATCGTTTCTACCTTGTAACCGAAGGGCCGAGAAAAGTGACTCGTCAAGTTACCTGGTATTGCGAAGTACGGCATGGTATCTACCAGGGATACTATCATTACAAATTTCCAGACAAGTCCGCACTTGATCAAGAATTAAAAACGAAAGAACTGGACGGGTACATTCAGGTTTCTGACACAAATTACAACAGCGCTCTGGATTACGACTGGTTAATAAAAATGGGTTTACGCGAGCCGCTGCGCAAATAAAAGAAAACGCGCTCACAGTGTGTCAACCATGAGCGCGCGCGTTTACTCGGTCACTTGGAGAGAGCCCGAATCCTTAATCCTGCAAAGCTGGTCGCTCCTTCTCGGCGGCTTCGCCACCTTCAGGCAAGTGCGGCACAATGACCGAAACAGGCGTAAACTAAAGGTACATCCCTCACGTAATCTTGAACGGAAGAGCGCCAGAGAAGTAGATCGGGGGGCTTTTATGCCCTCTCCTCTCAAACGACAAGACTTCCACCACCGGCATAATTCCGATGGAACTTGGGATGCAATATGCCTCTTTTGCTATAGAACCGCACCCCCCCCGGTTATCGAAGAATTTCTGTTGGGCCCGTTCGAATTGACTCATCGGTGTGATCTTGGTGACCTGATGCGTCTGAAGAATTCCCACTGGAATCGCGGTAATGAGATATGAAGAGCGAGCGTCGAGATTAGCACGGCGAGGGCTGAATGCAGACATATCAAGGTAAACGGCACGGGAAAGCAATGATGCTAGAAAACGGCGTCATAAGCTGGGAGTACTTGACGGTGGCTCACGGCACCAGCCGCATGCGGTCGGCAACACGAGTTATGACAGAAGAGATATCGAGAGGCATTCGTGACTTTGCAATATTGCTCAACCAAGTGGGCAGCGCGGCCATCACGCTTGATTTAAACGAGACGTTGCTTTAGAGCGCAGCGCTCGTTTCTGGAACTCACACCTTACTACATCGATGACGGCATACGGGCCAAGAAGCATTGACTGTTATCAGCCCAAGCGCGTCCTCAACTATAAGATGTTGGGATGTGCGGTAGACAAGGAGAAAAGATCGCAATGGATTCGATGACATGGTGGGCAGTCTTACAACCCGGTTTCACTCCGACGTTCGATGGCACCAAGAACCAAGCCTACACAGTCACACTGCCTATAAAAATCAGTCAGGGTGAGCAGCATTTCGAATTTGCCAAGGGGCATCTGCTGCGGGGAGAGCATCCCGGGATCATTAGTGTTACCAAAGGAATGGCGAGCATCGCGAGCACGCATATTTCAATGGCTTCGATCACTGCAGTTACGTTTACGGGACACTAGCGCGGGTGATGTTCCCGGCAGGAAGAAAACATGAACACATCCCAGTTGATCGCAGCCATTGACGCCGAGATATCCCCTCTACAACACTGTTCCCACTCCGCATCTGTCATCTTGCCATGTTGCTGTCTCCCAAGAAAAAGTTTGTTGCCTCTTAGTTGAGTGAGCGCACCCGTCTACTCGGTTACTTTGAGAGAGCGTGCCGAATGCTGATTCTGTTTGAGAGTAGGCGAGAAAAATCCGGGTTGGCCTCGCTTATCGCTCAACGAGGTTTTGCAAATAGAGTGGCAATTTGCGGAACTGCGAATCTGTGAGCGGCTCCACAACCACGAAGCCTTTCACGAGAAATTCGCAGGCGAACCGCCCGAAGCTCTTATGGGCCGCTCTCAGGCCCGCATAATCCGACACCGTGACAACCGCACCCGGTTGGAACTTGACGTATGACACCCTTGCCGCCCTTCCGTGGCCGCTGATTGCAAGCTTTAGGAAATATGCCGCTGTTGAGAAAAAGGAGGGCCACCCCCCTAAAGAACGGCCCTCCGATGAGCGTCGGCGGCCATGCGGGGTCCGCCGGGGCACATAACGATTGTTTAGATCCTATGTGATTGGCCCGGTCAGGGTGGAGGAAGACAAATTAACTTTCCTTAATCAATCCAATTGTGCGCGCCCGCGTTTTCGCATGAGCGCGCCCATTGGTTCGGTCACTTGGAGAGAGCAAACCGAAAAAAGGGGGCGCGTCGCGTGCGCCTCTAATTTGCCATTACTTCGGAGATACTTTCTCTCTTACTTCAGATGGCTGATGCTTGTGTCCGAGATGTCCGAAGTGGTCACTTTTGAGGAGAGGCCGAATCCTGATTCTGTGTTCGATTCTGCCCGATGTGGGATCGAGTGCCAAGACGGGAAATCCTTTAATTACTCGCGTTTCGTGGGTTACAAATTGATGGTGGCTAATTCAAGTGGGGAATTGTGAAGCGGTCGAATGACGCGCATCGTGTAAAGCAAGAGCCCGAGCGTCGCAGACAGTATATTGGCGACTGGATGGCTCTATGTCTCGGCAACGCACCCTGCATGAGACATTCCTTCCAAGTTGGCCCGGACCCTTTCCGGGCCGATTTTTTGGGGCCGGAAAATGGCGACATCCTTGGCGAACAATCCGAATCGAGCTATGGATAGGACCGTTCAATCCAAGCCGCTGACACGGAAGCGCGCCTACAGTGTTCAACCATGAGTGCGCATCTACCCGGTCACTGAGCCTCACGCGATTGCTGTGGCAGGCTTCAGCAGCCGCAGAACAGTATTAGGAGATTTGCCGACTTCACCCGCTATCGCGCGGATACTCCAGCCGTCCGAACGTAGTCGCCCGATCCTCGCCACCAGTTTTGGCTCCGCATCCTCTGCCTTGGGGCGGCCACCAACGCGCCCCTGAGCCTTAGCACGCTGTAGACCTGCAATGGTGCGCTCACTCAGCCTCACGCGCTCCTGCTTCGCCACTGCCGCGAGGATTCCGATCACCGCTTCCTTAAACATGCCGACCGATTCCGTGCTGTCGCTTAAGAGAGTCGAAAGGAAGGCTTCCTCAGTAAGCCGTTGAACAAATGCGTGAGGGTCTTCACCCTTGGGAATCGAGACGTAGGTACGCTTCCCGCGCACGCTCTTGGCGACAACGTAGCGACCGTTTGGGTGCGCGGCGACGGTAGCAGGGTCGGCAGGGAAGTAGCGCCATGATTTTGAACCTTGAGGACGACAGCACCAGAACAGGCGCGGTCCTGAGAAGATTCCGGTAGGCTCTTGCTTTGTGGTGTCCATGGCCTGATTTTACAAAGCTGGAGACTAGCGGTTACAAAGGAAGGAAGTCATTTAGAATCAATGGTAAAATTTCATGGCGGAGAGAGTGGGATTCGAACCCACGTTAGAGTTTCCCCTAAACACGCTTTCCAAGCGTGCGCCTTCAGCCACTCGGCCATCTCTCCAGCTACAGCTATCTTGAATTTAACACAGCCGTTGGTCGCGAATCCTGCGGGTAAAATCGGAGGACTTGGCCCGTTTCTGCTTGAGTTATGCAGGTTCCGGAGACCCATCCCGACACGCAGGTTTTTGACGAGCACGATGGACGCGTGAATCTCGGCGCAGAGCTGCGCGCACTGCTGGGGCTGGCGATTCCGGTGGCGCTTTCGGAGATCGGCTGGATGACCATGACGGTCGTGGATGTGATCATGGTCGGCAAGCTGGGGCCGCCGGCGATTGGCGCGGTGGGGCTGGGCAACGCGATCTACTATGCACCGTCGCTGTTCGGGATCGGGCTGCTGCTGGGGCTGGACACGATGGTGTCGCGGGCATGGGGCGCGAAGGATTTTGACAATTGCCATCGCTGGCTGGCGCAGGCGATGTATATTGCGCTCGCGTTTACGCCGCTGCTGATGCTGTTCATTGTTGTGGCGCAGCCGCTGTTTACGGCGCGCGGAGTGGACCCGGTCGTGGGCGTCTACACACGGTCGTACGTCAGCATTCTGAACTGGGGCACGCTTCCGCTGCTGGTTTATGGCGGGTTTCGCCGCTATCTGCAGGGAGTGGGGCTGGTGCGTCCGGTGACGTTTGCGCTGATCTCTGCGAACCTGGTGAATCTTGCGGGCAACTGGATCTTCATTTACGGAAAGCTGGGGATGCCGGCGCATGGGGTGAGCGGATCGGCGCTGTCCACCGTGTTCTCGCGAATTTACATGGCGGCGGTGCTGGTGTACGTCGCATGGCGGCATGAACGGGGGCGCGGGCATCCACTGTTTGCACATTGGCCGGGGCCGGATTGGGCGCGCGTTCGCGTGTTGCTGAATCTGGGAGTGCCGGCGGCGTTCCAAGTGGTGCTGGAGGTCGCGGCGTTCGGAGCAGTGACGATCATGGCAGCGCATCTCGATCCGGTGGCTCTGGCCACGCATGAGATTGCGTTGAGCTGTGCGGCGTACACGTTTATGGTTCCGCTGGGAATTTCGGCTGCGGCGGCGGTTGCGGTGGGACATGCAATCGGGGCGGGGAATCCGGCGCGCGCGAGGCGGGCTGGATGGATGGCTATCGGCCTGGGAGTTGCGTTCATGGGGCTGGCGGCGGTGGCTTTCTTCGTGATTCCGCGGCCGATTATGGAGATTTACAGCCGAGATCCGCGCATTCTTGCGATGGGCGTGCACATCCTGATGATTGTGGCGGCATTCCAGATATTCGATGGATGCCAAACAGTGGCTACGGGCGCACTGCGTGGGATGGGTGAAACGCGCTTTCCAATGCTGACGAACTTTGCCGGCTACTGGCTGTTCGGACTGCCGTTGGGCGCGATCATGTGCTTCAAGTTAGGGTGGGGCTTGTCCGGTCTGTGGACCGGACTGACGCTGGCCCTGATTGTGATTGCTTCGCTGCTGCTGCGCCGATGGCAGGGCGCGAGTGTTCGTCTTCCCGGATGACGGGAATACGAGCGGAGACTGAGATTTTGCTGGTCTGAGACTGGGGATCAGTGTTTGGTTTTTTTGGTGATTTTTTTAACGAGCTGGCTCAGGGTGGTCTGGTCGAGTTCCTTTTCGACGGCACGAGAGACGTCGGCGAAGATTTGCTGGAGGGCTGAACTGACTTTGGACTGCGTGCCGGAGAAGGAGGCTCCGTGAAGGAGGTCTCCGGAGTTGAGTGCGCGGTGGATATCGCTGAGGGTGATTTCTTTTGCGGGACGTGCAAGTCTTGAGCCGCCGTTCGGACCTTTCTGGCTCTCGACTAACTCCGCGTGCTGCAACAACGAGAATACTCGACGAATAACAACAGGGTTAGTGTTCAGCTTGCGAGCTACGTCCTCTGAGGTCTGCAGTACATCCGGTTCGGCAGCGAGCAAGACGAGGGCGTGGACGCCGGTGGCGAATCGGGTATTGATGGCCATGATGCCACGCTAACACAGGTTTTGCCGATCCCCATGCGGAAACTTGAATTTACGGTTTTGAAAACGTGATCGTAACTGCGACTCTTCGAGTGAAAACGGTATAGCATCGAAGTTTCTTGATCTAAGTGCGGGAGACTGAAGGACCTTGCAGATTCTTTTTGTAGGCGATGTTTTCGGGAGCGCCGGACGGCGCATCGTGCGCGAGCATCTGGCGCACGTGGTTGCTGAACGGAAAGTCGATCTGGTGGTAATCAACGGTGAGAATGCGGCGGGAGGATTCGGTATTACGCCGGCGATCGCCGAGGATCTGTTCGATCTGGGTGCGCATGTGCTGACCACAGGAAATCATGTGTGGGACAAGCGGGAGATTATTGAGTACATGCAGTCGGTGCCGGAAGAAAGCAATGAACGTCCGCGGCGGGTGATACGGCCGGCGAATTTTGTGACGGGAACTCCGGGCTATGGCTTCTATGAGGGCGAACTGCCGAGCGGACAGACGTACGCAGTTATCGATCTGCAGGGGCGAGTGTTTATGGCGCAGAGCGAGGATCCGTTTCGCACGGTTGATGCACTGCTCAAGCAGATCAAGGCGAAAGTGATTGTCGTGGATTTCCATGCGGAGGCGACGTCGGAGAAGGCAGCGCTGGGGTGGTATCTCGACGGACGCGTGACGGCGGTGCTGGGCACGCATACGCACGTGCCGACGGCGGACGATCGCGTGCTGCCGGGCGGGACCGCGTATCAGACGGACGTGGGAATGAGCGGTCCTTACGACAGCGTGATCGGCGTGGAGAAGGAGATGGTGCTGCAGCGGTTCCTGTCGAATATGCCGGGGAAGTTCGAGGCGGCGAAGGGCGATCCCCGGATGGCGGCGACGCTGATCGAGTGCGATGGGAAGACGGGTCGGGCGAGCTCGATCCAGAGGTTGCTGCTGGGAGAGTGAACGGCTACTCCTGCTTCGGTGTTTCGGCCTCGGCTTCCTGAGTGGCCTTTTTGGGACGCAGCAGAGGGAAGAGAATCACGTCGCGGATGGAACTGGCTCCGGTGAGGATCATCGTGAGGCGGTCGACACCGATGCCTTCGCCTCCGGTAGGTGGAAGACCGTAGGCGAGCGCGCGGACGTAGTCCTCGTCCATCTGGTGGGCTTCGTCGTCTCCGCGCAGGCGTTGCGCGATCTGCTGTTCGAAGCGCTTGCGTTGCTCTTCGGGATCGTTGAGCTCGCTGAAGGCGTTGCCGACTTCGAACCCTCCGATGTAAAACTCGAAACGCTCAACCCAGTCGGGCTCGTCGGGCTTTTGCTTGGAGAGCGGCGATACGGCGAGAGGGAAGTCGTAGATGATGGTCGGCTGTATGAGGTGTTCTTCGGCGACGGTCTCAAAGATAGTTGCAATCGTTTTGCCGCGGGGCTCGCCTTGTTTGAACTCGATGTGATGGCCGCCGAGGCGAAGCAAGTCAACCCGATGTTGTAGAGAAGTATCGCTCTCGAATTCTGCCATTGATGGCGCTGCGCCAGCGGTCGGAGGCCAGAATTCGATGATCGCCTCGCGCATCGAATAGCGGCGCCATTTTGATAGGTCAATCTGGTTGCTGTTGAAGTGTGCGATGGTTGTGCCGTTCACTTCCTGCGCGACGAATTTGATGCATGCTTCGGTCAAGTCCATCAGGTCCCAGTAGTTCGCGTAGGCCTGGTAGAACTCGAGCATGGTGAACTCGGGGTTGTGTTGCGTGGAGATTCCTTCATTGCGGAAGTTGCGGTTGATCTCGTAGACGCGGTCGATGCCGCCGACGACGAGGCGCTTGAGATAAAGTTCGGGCGCGATGCGCAGGAAGAGGTCGAGGTCGAGTGCGTTGTGGTGTGTGGTGAAAGGCTTGGCGGCTGCGCCTCCGGCGATGGGCTGCATCATGGGCGTTTCGACTTCGATGTAGCCGCGAGAGTCGAAGAAGCGACGCAGAGCGGAGAGAATCTTCGCACGCTTGATGAAGACGTCGCGGACGTGAGTCTCGGCGGGCGTGCCTTCGTTGAGCAGCGTGTTCATGAAGAGGTCAACGTAGCGCTGGCGGTAACGGAGTTCGACGTCGGCGAGGCCGTGGTACTTCTCGGGCAGCGCGAGCATGGCCTTGGCGAGGAAGGTGATGGTCTCGACGTGAACGGTGAGCTCGCCGGTGCGGGTGCGGAAGAGATAGCCGGAGACTCCGATGTGGTCGCCGAGGTCGAGTAGTTTATAGAGTTCGAAGGCCTGGTCGCCGACAGCGTCTTTGCGGACGTAGATCTGCAGGCGCGCGCCGTTCTGCTGGAGCTGCGCGAATCCCGCCTTGCCCTGGGCGCGGATAGCCATGATGCGTCCGGCGATAGAGACGTTGATGCGCTCGGCTTCGAGCTGCTCGGTCGTGGCGTTGTCGCAGGCGCTGCGGAGGTCGGCGATAGAGTGCGTCGCGCGGAAGGAATTGGGATAGGCGGACTGGCCGAGGGCCTCGATCTGCTGGAGTTTTGCCTGGCGGAGAGCGAAGAGATTTCGCTCGAACTCTGACTCGAACACTGGGCTTCCTTGAATGAAGTTGGCTCCTGCCAGTATAGCTTTCGCGGCGGAGGGGGAAGTCGCGGAGGGGCGTGCCGCCGCTTTGCTGATGTATAACAGGCAAGGTAATGAGTGACACTAATCCGAATCCGGAGCGGAAATCGCAGAGCAGCGGAGCGCGCGACGGGATGAGCACATTTGTGCAGGCGGAGCGGCTGCTGCAGATTGCGTTTGTGCTGCCGGCTGCGGTGCTGATCGGCTGGGGAGCGGGTGCGCTGCTCGACAAGTGGCTGCACACACACTGGATTTATATTGTGGGGCTGCTGTTCGGCGCGGCGGCCGGATTGTTTGAGGCGGTGCGGCAGGCGATGCAGGCGGGCGGCAAAGACAAATGAGCGAGACGCCGTCGCTGCTGGACTTTTCTGACGCCGATCTGAAGGCCACGCTGCGCCGCGCGCTGAAACTGACGGCGGCGATGGCGGTCTTCGGTTTTGGAGTGCTGAGTTTTCTCTTTGGATGGAAGCCGGGCGTTCAATTGCTGGCGGGCGCGGCGGTGTCGGGCACAGGATTGTACGAGTGGCAACAGCTGATCGAGCTTGATGAACGCGAAGCTCGATAATCAACAGGCTCCGCGGTCGACGGCGTGGGTGTTAACCATGTTTTTTCTTCGACTTGGCTTCGCCGCAGTGGTGATCTATGTTACCCTTAAGTGTTTCAGAGGACCGTTTTACGCGCTTGTGGCAGGACTGGGGTTGATGGCGGTTTCCCTGCTGATTGAGGTCGCGCGGCAGTCTCGCTCCTGAGAAGCAAATCCGTAAATTGCAGGAATCATGCACGAACTAGTTCATTCGCTGACGCGACTGCTGAACCACATCTTTGCCGTGCCGCTGGTGGCACTGCTCAGTTCTCTGGGAATCCACGTTGCCCGGCCGCGAGCCCCGATCAACGATGGTCTCACGGAAGAGCTGATTGTTGCGGCCGTGATGCTGCTGTTCTTCGTGATTACCCGCCTGATGCTGAATGTGGAGAAGCCGGGCACAGCACAGAATCTGGCCGAAGTGGTGCACGAGTTTGTGAGCAACCAGGCGGACTCGATCATCGGTCACGGCTTCGAGCCTTTTGTGCCGTACGCGACGATGATCGTGATCTTCGTTTTGATTTGCAATTGCATGGGGCTCTTGCCGGGCGTCGAAACGCCGACGGCGAATCCTGCGGTTCCGCTGGGGATCGCGATTCCGACGTTCTTCTATTACAACTGGAAAGGACTGCGCGCCAACGGAGTTGTCGGCTATGCGAAGACGTTCCTCGGACCGATCTGGTGGATTTCGTGGCTGCTAGGACCCATTGAGCTTATTTCGAACCTGGCTCGCGTGATGTCGCTGACTATTCGTCTTTACGCAAACATGTTTGCGAGCGACCTGTTGACGCTGGTGTTTTTCTCGATGATCCCGATCGGGGTGCCGGTGATCTTTCTCGGGCTTCACCTCTTCGTCGCGGTCATCCAGGCTTACGTGTTCCTGCTGCTGACACTGATTTACCTGTCGCTGGCGGTCGCGCACGAGCACTAAAAAGTTACCGGCTGGGCGGAGCGCTTCCGCCGCGCAGCCCGGCCGTGAGCGTGAGGAGGCCAGCACGGTGAGCCTCAACCACCCACTGACGGCAATTCATAAGGGAAGCAGGAGAAAAAATGCGCAAACTTCAGTACGTATTCATGACGCTGTCGGTGCTGTGTATGGCCATGCCGGCGTTCGCTCAAACAGGTGAGGGCGGAGGCGCGAGCCTGGCTCCGATCGGCGCCGGTGTCGGCATGGCAATCGCTGCCGGCCTCTGCGGTCTCGGACAGGGCAAGGCCACCGCGTCGGCTGTGGAAGCACTGGCACGCAACCCCGGAGCCCGCGCCGGTATTCAGACTCTGCTTATACTCGGCCTGGCGCTCATCGAGTCGCTCACGCTTTTCACGCTGGTCATCATCTTCCTCAAGGTGAAGTAAAAGCGCGGTTCAGATTTCAGAATGGGCAAAGGCCTCCGGTGAATCGGAGGCCTTTGTGTTTGTGAACTCAGTGGGTGCTTTGCGCGGTGGCTTCGGGAGCGGGAGCGCTTACCGAGGGGTAGGTTGCAGCTCCTGCTTTGGCCATGGCCAGGATTCTGCCCGGAACGATGCCGAGGATGAGCGTGGCCACGACGGTGAGGAACAGGGCAACCAGCAACGAAGCTGAGGCGCGAGGAACGGAGTCGATGGGAGAAGCGTCCGGAGGTCTGGAGTAAATGGCGGTAGCGACACGCAGGTAGTAGAAAGCGGCAATGCCGCTGTTGATGAGGCCGATGACGGCGAGCCAGATGTATCCCGAATGCAGGACGGCGGAGAAGACGTAGAACTTTCCGAAGAAGCCGCCGGTGAAGGGGATTCCAATGAGTGAGATGAGGAAGAAGGCCATGGTTGCGCCGAGCAGGGGCGAGCGGTAGGCGAGACCGCGGTAATCGTCGATGAGGGCAAGGTGGTCGTCGAATCCTCCAGCGTGGCTGACGATGGCAAAGATGCCGACGTTCATGGCGGCGTAGCTGACGACATAGAAGCTGGCGGCGGCGATTCCGTCAGCGGAGAGCGCGACGAACGCGGCGAGGATGTATCCCGCATGCGCAATGGACGAGTAGGCGAGCAGACGCTTGACGTTCTTCTGGCGCAGGGCTCCGAGATTGCCGATGGTCATGGAGAGGACGGAGAGCCACCAGACGATCGGGATCCAATGATTGTGGAGTGCCGGGAGCGCTCCGTAGAGGACGCGGAGAAGGACGGCAAAGGCAGCGGCCTTGGGTGCCGTGGACATGAGCGCCACAACGGGCGAAGGTGCGCCCTCGTAGACGTCGGGTGTCCAGACCTGGAAGGGCGCGGCGGAGACCTTGAAGCCGATGCCGATGAGGATCATGCCGAGGCCGGCGATGGCCAGCAGCGGCGTCTGGCTGGCCCCGAGCTGATCGGCGATGGCGTGGATGGCGGTGGTGCCAGTAGCTCCGAAGATGAGAGCGATTCCGTAGAGGAAGAAGGCTGTGGCGAAGGAGCCGAGCAGAAAGTACTTGAGGGCGGCTTCGGGTCCCTTGGCGCTCTTGCGGCGCAAGCCGGCAAGGATGTAGGTAGAGATCGATGAGATTTCGAGGCCGATGAAGACGAGCAGCAGTTCGACGGCGCTGGTCATGAGAAGCATTCCGACGGCACCGAAGCAGGAAAGGGCGAAGTATTCGCCGAGGCTGCTGGTATGGGCGCTAACCGTGTCGACGGCGATGAGCAGCGAAGCAAGGGCGATTCCGCAGATGAGGACGTGGAAGAAGATACTGAAAGCGTCGGTCTGGACGTAGCCGAAGAATGCTGTGCCGGGTGGAAGCTGGTACTGGTAGAGGCTGGCGGCGAGCGCAGCCAGGACACCGACGATGGCAAGCCATCCCATCGACTTGCGGTTTGTGACCGGAGGCAGAACGGGCTCAATCAGCATGATGAGCACGCCAGTGATGGTCAGGATGACCTCGGGGAGAATGCGAAGGATGTCAGGTGTCGTGTTCATCGCTTCTCCGCCAGGGTTGGATTTGTCACAGTGTGAGTTGCGGAATTAGTGGTCGAGTTGGCGAGGCTGGCGACGCCATCGTTGATGGCGCGCATCCAGTAGGGCGAGGCGACGCCCATTGCGAACATAAGCAGGACCATGGGGACGAGGGCGGCATACTCGCGACCGAGGATGTCAGGCGCGACGTGGCCGGTGACCAGCGTAGATTCAGGTCCGTAGAAAACACGCTGGATCAGCCAGAGCATGTAGGCAGCGCTGAGGATAACGCCGAGGGTGGCCAGGCCTGCCCAGCCGCGATGAGGGGCGAAGCTGCCACTGAGTACGAGGAATTCGCCAACGAAGCCGTTGAGTATTGGCAGGCCGATGAGCGAGAGCGCCGTAATCACGTAGAAGGTGGCCATATTGGGCAGGCGGCCTGCAAGACCTCCGTACTGGCTGATCTCATAAGTGCCGTATCGCTCGTGCAGGAAGCCGACGAGGATGAGGAAGGCGCTGCCGGTGAGTCCTTCGTTGAGGATCTGATACACCGCGCCGTCGAGGCCTGAGAGCGAGAAGCAGAAGATGCCGAGGATGCAGAAGCTGAGGGCGCTCAGCATCGCGTAGGGAACGAGGCGTCGTATGTTGGTCTGGGCGAGAGCGACACAAGCTCCGTAAAGTATGCCGATGACGGCAAGGGCTATCATGAGCGGGGCGAAGATGCGCGACTGGGCAGGGAAGAGGCCGAGGACAAAGCGGAGGATGGAGTAGAGTCCCAGCTTGCCGGCGACGACCATGGCCATAGCGGTGGGAGCTTCGTAGATGGTGTCACTCAGCCAGCCGTGCAGCGGGAAGACGGGAACCTTGACGGCGAAGGCGACGAGGAATGCGAGAGCGACCCACCACAGAGCCTGGGGTGCGAAGAGCGCGGCGTTGTTGGTGAGGGCGTGTTGCAGCTCGACGTAGTCGAAGGTGCCGGTTTTGGCGTAGAGCCACAGGATGGCGACGAGGAAGAGCGCGGATGGAATGAAGGTGTAGCTGAAGAACTTGAGGGCAGTCTTGGGGCCGCGCTCGGGCCCGAAGATGGCGATGAGGATGGCCATGGGAACCAGCGAGAGCTCCCAGAAGCCGTAGTAGAGGAACATGTCGAGCGCGACGAAGACGCCGATCATGGCGGTCTGCTGGATCAAGAAAAGAAAATAAAACTCTTTCGTGCGCTTCTCGATGGCGTTCCAGGATGCGAGCACGCCGACGACGGAGAGGAAGCCGGTGAGCACGACCAGCCACATCGAGATGCCATCAATGCCGAGGTGGTAGCCGATCTTGGGGCTGGCGATCCACGGGTGAAACTCTTCGAACTGGAAGCCGTGCTGGCCATAGACGAAGTGATACGGCAGGTGCAGGGTGAGGGCGAAGGTCAGCAGGGAGACCAGGAGGGTCCACCACTGGACGACGCGCCCTTTGCGGGGCAACAGCGCCACAACGACTGCGCCGGCGGTGGGCACGAAGGTCGTGAGCGTCAATATGGAGTCGGTCAGCACGAATTAATTCCTTATCTTCCTCGTGTCTTAAAAGTGCGCTGTGAATCCGAAGTAGACAGCGATGAGCAGCACGGCAGCGCCGACGGCGAGCCAGCCTGCGTAGGAGCGGATATTTCCCGACTGCACACGCTGCACGATTGCGCCGAATCCCTGAGCGGTTGCACCCGCGGCGAAACCGGCGCCATCGATGATGCCACGGTCGATGAGGGCTTTAAGAATATAGCGCGAGAAGAGCAACAACGGGGTGACGATGACGGCTCCGTAGATCTGGTCGACCCAGTACTTGTTGACCACGAGGTTATAAAGTCCGTGGAATTGGGTCGCGAGCTTGCCGGGGAGTTCAGGCTTCACTTTGTAAAGAATATGCACTACAAGCAGACCCACAAGGCCGATCAAAACCGCGGAAGCAGACAAGGCCAGCTCGAGGCCGGAATTTTCGCCGCCGGGCGGGTGATTACCAGTGCCGAGCACAGGATCGAGAAAATGGCCGATCTCGTCGTGGCCGCCCATGGCTGCGGACACTCCGATGAAACCACCGATGGTGGCGAGAATGGCGAGTATCACAAGGGGGCCCAGCATGACCCAGGGGCTCTCGTGAACGCTGTGGGGGTGTTCGTCTTCAACCGCCAGCTTGGAGTCAGCTCGAGCGTGGACGGGGGCGCCGTGTTCGGCCAACTCATGCGATTCCGCGCGGCTTTCGCCGAGGAAGGTGAGATACCACAACCGGAACATGTAGAACGAAGTCAGTCCCGCGGTCACCCATCCGAAGAACCAGAGTATTTTTCCGCCGTTGGGTGAAATAAAGGCCTGGTACAGGATGCCATCTTTGCTAAAGAAGCCGGCAAAAGGCGGGAAGCCGCAGATGGAAAAGACGGCGGCGGTCATCGTCCAGAAGGTGACAGGGATTTTCTTGCGCAGGCCGCCCATCACCCGCATATCCTGCTCGCCCCCGATGGAATGGATGACTGATCCGGCGGCGAGAAAGAGCAGAGCTTTGAAGAAAGCGTGCGTGACCAGGTGGAAGATGGCCGAGGAGTAGGCGGCGACTCCGCAGGCGAGAAACATGTAGCCGAGCTGGGAGACGGTCGAGTATGCCAGCACACGCTTGATGTCGGTCTGGAGAAGGCCCATGGTGGCGGCGAAAAAGCACGTGGCAGCGCCGATGATGGCTACGGTGCTAAGCGCGAACGGCGAGCGGTCGAAGATGATGTGGGTTCGCGACACCATATAGACGCCGGCGGTGACCATGGTGGCGGCATGGATGAGGGCAGAGACCGGGGTCGGGCCTTCCATCGCGTCAGGTAGCCAGACATAGAGGGGAATCTGCGCGGATTTGCCGGTCGCGCCGAGAACAAGAAAGAGAGCGATGGCGGTGAGAACTCCGCCCTGCCACTCGGGATGCTGCGCGATCTGGGCAAAGACCTCGTGATAGCTGAGGGTGCCGAAGTGGGCGATGAGCAGGAAGAGGGCGATGAGGAAGCCGAAGTCACCGATGCGGTTAACAACGAATGCTTTTATCCCGGCGCGGACCGCAGAGTCCTTGAGGATGTAGAAACCGATGAGCAGGTAAGAGGCCAGTCCCACGCCTTCCCAGCCGACGAACATAAGCAGGAAGTTCTCAGAGAGCACGAGAGTAAGCATGAAGAACATGAAGAGGTTGAGGTAGGCGAAGAATCGCCAGTAGCCCTCTTCATGAGCC
The DNA here is from genome assembly GCA_963781245.1 of uncultured Acidobacteriaceae bacterium. GTDB lineage: Bacteria > Acidobacteriota > Terriglobia > Terriglobales > Acidobacteriaceae > Silvibacterium. Next base: position 867,263 of record CAWAFB010000014.1, on the reverse strand, counting down.
ATGTATCCGACCGAATAGATATGGATGAGGAAGCCGACGCCGGTCACCACGAGCAGCATGACCATGGTGAGCTGGTCGAGCTGCAGATCGAAGTCGGCGTGGAAGGCTCCGCTCCAGATCCAGGTGCCGAGGTGCTCGATGTAAGGCGTGGTGATGGACGAGAACTGGAACCAGATCTTTGCGACCTGCAGGAACGGGATGAGAGTGCAGATAAGCGCGATGGCGGTCACAAGCACCTTGGGCAGCTTGCGGCCGACGAGACCGTTCACCAGGAATCCGGCGAAGGGAACGAGCGGTATCAGCCAGAGATTGAGGGATCCGGTCATAGTTTCATCAGGTCTACGGAGTCGACGTTGAGTGTGTTGCGGGTGCGGAAGATGGCGATGATGATGGCGAGGCCGACAGCAGCTTCAGCTGCGGCGACGACCATGACGAAGAAGACGAAGATTTGTCCGCTGACTTGGTGCCAGTGGTGAGCAAACGCAACAAAGGTCAGGTTGACAGCGTTGAGCATGAGCTCAATGGACATGAAGATGGTGATGATGTTGCGCTTGATGAGAAATGCTGCGACACCGATGGAGAAGAGGATCGCGCTGAGGATGAGGTAGTAGTAAATCGGCACCATGGATCAGCGCTCCCTTCGCGCGAGCGCAACCGCGCCGAGAATAGCCACGAGGATGAGGACCGAGGTGACTTCAAAGGGAAGTAGAAAGTCGCGGAAGAGGACCCTGCTCAGATCGCTGGTGGTGACGAGGTAATTCCCGAGTACGGCGTCGCCGAGCGGGCCGCGGTTGGAGAGAAAGATATAGACAAGCAGGGCGACTAAGGCGGCGGCGCCGGGAATTCCAACAAGGTACGCAGCCTTGCTGCCGTGAGTGCGCTGTTCGCGGCCAGCGTTGAGCAGCATGATCACAAATGTAAAGAGGACCATGATGGCGCCGGAATAGACGATGACCTGGGCGGCCGCAAGAAATTCGGCTCCGAGGAGCAGGTACAGAACGGCCAGCGAGCTCATGACCACGATGAGCGAGAGTGCAGAATTGATGGGGTGGCGCTGAAAGAGGAGATTGACCGCCCCCGCCACGCACAAGCCGCCAAAGATGAAGAACAGAACCAGATGCATTTCGCTCACTCGACAACACGGAACAACGAAAAGGTTCAGTACACCGAAGGACGATTGTAAATCAGGTTAATGGGTGCGATAGGCGAGCCAGAAGCTCGTCACAACAATATTGAGGATCGCCAGCGGAAGCAGGAATCTCCAGCCGAACACCATGAGTTGGTCGTAACGGAAGCGCGGCAGCGTGCCACGCACCCAGACATAGAGAAAGAGGAAGAAGAAGACCTTGACGACGAACCAGAAGATGGAAAGAAGGGCTTCAATGACAGGGCCGAACGTGGGCAAGAGATGACCGAAGGGGCTGGTCCATCCGCCGAAGAAGAGCAGGGTGGCGACACAGCCTACCGTGATCATGTTGGCGTATTCGGCCATGAAGAACATGGCGAACTTCATCGAGCTGTATTCGGTGTGGTAGCCGGCGACCAGTTCGGTTTCCGCCTCTGGCAGGTCGAAGGGCGCGCGGTTGGTCTCGGCGTAGGCGGCCATCAGGTAGATAAAGAAAGCCAGGAACTGGAATCCGCCGAAGAAGTTCCACGAGAGCAGGCCGTGTGTCGCCTGGACGTTGACAATGTCGCGCAAGCGAAGCGATTGTGAGCGTAGAACCACGCCGACGAGAGAAAGGCCCAAGGCGAGCTCGTAGCTGATGACCTGTGCACTCGCTCGCAAGGCGCCGAGCAGCGAATACTTGTTGTTGGATGCCCATCCAGAGAGTGCAATGCCATAAACGCCGACACCTGTAATGCCGAGAAGAATGAGCAGGCCGATGTTTACGTCGGAGATCTGAAAGAGATCAACGCCTTTGTAGCGTACGTCGGCGCCGAAGGGCACCATGGAAATGGACATGAGCGCGCAACTGAGCGCGATGATGGGAGCAAGAATGTAGAGCGGGCGGTAGACACTGGTGGGCATCAGGTCTTCCTTGAGGAAGAGCTTGAGCCCATCGACGAGCGGCTGCAGGAGCCCGAAGGGGCCGACGCGGCTGGGTCCCCAACGGTTCTGAATGCGCCCGACAACTTTGCGCTCCAGCAGAACAGTATAGGCGACGCACATGAGCAGGATCACCGTCACGATGATGACCTTCAGCACGTTCAGCAGTAGAAAAATCCAGATGTTTACTTCCACGAGGCCTTCCCGGAATACGTTCGTCCAGAGTTACGTTTTAGTCGGCCGCTGTTTCCGCGGGCTTCATGAGTATAGTGTGCGATTGAACGACTTCGTCGAGCTTGGCGCTGTACCGGCCCAGCGTGCCGGAAGTGTAGAGGGCGTCGTTGGCCGGCAGGACGAGATCACGGCGGCCCGTGGTTGCAGCAGGGGTGATCTGTACCAAATCGGACTTCAGGTGTTCGTCGTTGCCGGTGAGCAAATTGAGCCGCGGAACATCGTAGGCCGGCACCAGCCGCTGGATTTCATCGAGGATGGCAAATGGGTCGAACGGGCTGAGCTTCGGCTCGAGGTTATTTGCCGAGAGCCAGACGGCATGACGGTCTGCTTCGCCGGACTGGGCACCGCGGGTTTGTCCGAAGTCGGCACGGACTCCTTTGCCAAAGGGGACGAGCCGTCTGGGATCGGCTCCGAGCTTGTCGCCGAGGCGGACGATGATTTCAAAGTCGGTGCGGACACCGGATTTGTCGGCCGCTTTTTTCACGAGCTGGAGGTCGCCATAGGTGTTGGTGACGGTGCCAGCCTTTTCGTAGAGATTAGCTGCGGGGAAGACGACATCGGCGAGAACGGCGGTCTCGGTGAGGAACATATCCTGCACGATGAGAAACGCGTTCTTGAGAGCCGAGGGGTCGATGCCATAGCGCGAGACAGGATTTGAGCCCACGACGTAAAGGGCGGCGAGATCGCCCTGGCCAGCTGCGTCAAGCATCTGGATGAGGTCGAGGCCGGACTGCGAGGGAAGTGCCTCACCGTATTCGTCGGTGAAGGGAGCCGCGTTGGTGACGGGAACGTAACCAGGCAGCAGGTCGGGATAGAGTCCCATATCGGCTGCGCCGCGGGAGTTGGCGTAGTCGCCGAGGCAGGCGAACTTCGTGTTGGGCAGCGAGAGGCCGAAGTCGACTAGGGCCTGAATATCGCGTCCACGGAATTCGGAGCCGAAGGCGATGACGAGCGATTCTTCCTTGCGGATAGCGTCGCGGAAGGATGCGTTGGCGTCGGTTGCCTCGAAGGCGCTGTCGTTTCCGGCAAGGTAGGCGACGAAGGAGGCGTAACCCTCGACGGGCAACTGGACAGCGGCTTTGGCCTGACGGCGTAGCTTGATTTCGGCGTGATTGGCGACGTAGACGCGGCCGCGATGCAGGCGCACATTGCTGCGGATCTGCCAGGCGAGCGCGGGGTGCTGGTTAGTGGGGTCGTTGCCGAGGAGCAGGATGGCGGGTGCGTTGTAGAAGTCGCGCAGAGAGGCTTCGCGTCCGGCGTGGCCCTTGAGGGCGGCGGCGAAGGCTGGGTAATCGGCCGTGCGGTGGTGATCGATGTTGTTGGTGCGCAGAACGGTACGAGCGAACTTCTGCAGCAGATAGGATTCTTCGTTCGTCGTCCGATTGGAGCCGATGACGCCGATGGCGCTGCCGCCGCGGCTGTCTCGAATCTCCGACAGCTTTTTAGCGGCGAAGTCGAGGGCCTGCTCCCAGCTCACCGGTGCGAGTTTGCCGTCGGCCTGGCGTACGAGCGGCTTGGTGAGGCGGTCCTTGTGATTGGCGAAATCGAATGCGTAACGGCCCTTAATACATAAGAAGTCGCCGTTGATGCCGCTCTTGTCGCGGTTGTCTCCGCGGATAATTTCGACGCCGTCGTCGGCGGTGCGGATGCCGAGGGTGGTCTTGCAGCCGTCGCCGCAGTGCGTGCAGACGGTGCCGATGTGGTTCATCTCCCACGGCCGGGTCTTGTAGCGGTAGGTGCCGGAGGTAAGCGCGCCGACCGGGCAGATGTCGATGCACATGCCGCACTCTTCGCAGTCAAGGTGATCCTGATGGTTCGGTGCGATGACGCTGGTGACGCCGCGGTTTTCAACGCCGAGTGCCCAGACGTCCATGCCTTCTCCGCAGATGCGGACGCAGCGGTAGCAGAGGATACAGCGCGGGCGGTCAAAATAGACAACCGGCGACCACTTCTGCTCTTCACGGTGCTGCTTGGTCTCGACGTAGAGGGATTCGTGCGCGCCGTACTTGAAGGTCATATCCTGCAGTTCGCACTCGCCGCCGGCGTCGCAGACGGGGCAGTCGAGAGGGTGGTTGCCGAGCAGGAGTTCGACGGTGGCCTTGCGCGCCTGCTTGACTTCGTCGGTCTCGGTGGCAACGACCATGCCTTCGGTGACGACGGTGGTACAGGCAGTCTGGAGCTTGGGCATCTTCTCGATGCGGACGACGCACATGCGGCAGGCGGCCTGCAGGGAGAGATTCGGGTAATAGCAGAAGGCAGGGATCTCAATGCCGGCCTCGCGGCATGCCTCGATGAGGAGCGTGCCCGCGGGTGCGGTGAGCTTCTTGCCGTCGACGGTGAAGGTTACATCAGCCATTCGTGTCTCTTTCCTCGCAACTACGCCAGCACTGCTTCATGTTCGTGCGAGTGGTGGTAAGGGCAGCCCTTGCCGTCCAGGTGGTCTTCAAACTCCTTGCGGAATTTCTTAACGAACGCAATGGTGGGCATCGCCGCGGCGTCGCCGAGCGGGCAGAAGGTGCGGCCCAGCATGTTTTCCGCGAGGTAGCGGATGTTGTCGATGTCCTTGTCGACCCCGCCGCCGGCGTGGAGACGGGTGAGCGACTTCTTGAGCCAGTCTGTGCCTTCGCGGCAGGGAATGCACCAGCCGCAGCTCTCGTGCTGGTAAAACTTCATTGTGCGCAGGGCGAACTCGACCATGCAGACGGTCTCATCGAGAGCGACCACGCCACCTGAGCCGAGCATGGAGCCAGCTTTGCCTACCTGGTCGAAGTCCATGCCGATGTCGATTTCGTCGGCGGTCAGGATCGGGGTGGATGATCCGCCGGGGACTACTGCCTTGAGTTTTTTGCCGCTGGGGATGCCGCCGCCTACGTCGTAAATCATCTTCTTGAGGTTGTAGCCCATGGGCAGTTCGTAAACACCCGGCTTCTCGACGTGTCCGCTGAGACAGAAGAGACGCGTGCCGCCATTGCGCTCGGTGCCGATTTTGGCATATTCGGCTCCCCCCATCCGAATGATGTGCGGGACGGTGGCGAGGGTTTCGGCGTTGTTGATGACGGTGGGTCCGCCGTAGAGGCCGACGACGGCAGGGAAGGGCGGACGAATGCGCGGGATGCCGCGCTTGCCCTCGAGCGATTCCATCAGGGCGGATTCCTCGCCGACTTCATAAGCTCCTGCACCGGTATGCGAGACGGCCTCGAATTCAATGCCCGAACCGAAGATATTTTTGCCGAGGAAGCCTTTTGCGTAGGCCTCGTCGATGGCCTTCTCCATGATCTTGAGGAGGTATCGGTACTCGCCGCGCAGGTAGATGAAGCCCATCTTGGCGCCGACAGCGAGCCCGGCGATGATGACGCCTTCGATAACGGAATGCGGGTCGTGCTCGAAGATGAGACGGTCTTTGCAGGTTGCGGGTTCGCTCTCGTCACCGTTGACGAGAATGTACTTGGGCTTTTCGGACTGCTTGGGCACGAAGGACCACTTCATGCCGGTAGGAAAGCCTGCGCCGCCGCGGCCGCGAAGATTCGAGGCCTTCATCTCGGCAATGATGGCTTCGGGGCCCATCTCGATGGCCTTGCGAGTGGATTCGTATCCACCCAGCTCGATGTATTTGTCGATGGAGGTCGCGCCTTTGCCGAAGCGCGAGGAGATTATGGGAACCACATCGGGATGGGTTGTGAGGTATGCCATTATTTGCCCGCTTTCTCCCGATACTGGTCGAGGATCTTATCCATCGACTCCGGCGTGAGGTTCTCGTGAAAGTCGTAGTTGATCTGGACGGCGGGTGCCCAGCTGCAGGCTCCAATGCACTCGACCTCTTCGAGAGAGAAGACGCCGTCGGGCGTGACTCCCTTGTGGCCGACGCCGAGACGCTTGCTGCAATGCTCGAAGAGCTCGTTGCCTCCGCGCAGCATGCAGCAGATGTTGGTGCAGACCTGGACGTTGAATTTTCCGGCTGGCTTGGTACGCAGCAAGGAGTAGTAGCTGAGCACGCTGAGGACGTCGTTTTCCTGGATGCCGATGCGGGCAGCGACCTCGGCCATCACTGCCGGGGAGATGTAGCCGATCTCATCCTGCGCGTAGAGCAGCATGGGAATGAGGGCGGAGCGGCGCAGCGGATAGAGCGTGACCAGCTTGTCGAAGCGGGCCGCAAGCTCGGGGGAAAAGATGGTGGATTGGGTGGCCAACGCTTACTCCTCGTCAAAAATCTTTGCTGTAAATGCTTCAGCAGCTACTTCGAGCTCCAGTTTGCCCCGGCGATCGCTCAGCGCTACCAGGCTGTCTTCGTCGATTTTGAATTCGCCGCTCTCGAGCACTCGCTCGGGCCCGGGGTCATCTTCATATGTGGTCCAGCTTCCAGCACCGGTTGCCGGATCGTACAGCAGCGCCAGAATTTTACCTTCACCGCGAAGGGTGAGACATCCGTCTTCGCCTTCGTCAACCAGAGCATGCTCAGAGACGGGCTTACTCAGATCGTGCGCCGCTACATAAGAGCGGATGAGAGCTGCGAACGAAATCCACAGCTCCGCGTATATCCTACTCGCCAGTGTTTCTGCCGCCATTTTTCGCCTCTTTCTTTGCGGCCCCTTCATTCGTTCTGGCAACTGCGGCCTTTTCGAGCGCCGAAATTCTCTTAAAACCGCCCAGCAACTGCTCGATACACCATTGCGCGAAGCGATTCGCGAGAGGGAAGTGCTCGACGGTCTGCGGATCGTCCGCGAAAACCTTCGCGACGTCAGGACCTGGGCTGTCGATCACTCCCCAATAGCCGCGAACCAGATTCAGTTGTCCATTGGAGAAGATAGCGCTTTCTCGCGGAACCAAAGTTTTGAGCGTCGAGGATGTGAACGCGTAGAAGACGGTATCGCTCAACGTGTCACAGGCCAGTTTCAGGTCGAAGAGACCAGCCGAGAGCGTGAGGAGATTCGGATCTTTCTCCGAAGAGTAGACCGCGACTCGTCCCTTTGCCGGTTCTTCCTCCAAAAGTTGATTCACCGTACTACGAAATTCCGGCCAAAAGGCCAACGCTGCGCCGGTGCGATTGGCGAATTCCTCCTGTTGCTCTTCGAGCCACTGTTCAGTGCCCTGAAGAGTGCTCATCGATCGATCTCCCCGAGAACGATATCGATGGAGCCGATGACAGCGACTACGTCGGCGAGGAGACGTCCAGCGCACATAGTCTGCAGAGCCTGTAACGTGGCGAAGCCCGGGTAACGCATGTGCACTCGGTAGGGCTTGGCCGTGCCGTCGCTGACCACGTAATAGCCCATCTCGCCGTGTGCCCCCTCAACCGCCTGATAGACCTGCCCAGCTGGAACGGAGAAGCCTTCAGTGACAATCTTGAAGTGATAAATGAGCGACTCCATCTGGGTCTTCATCTTCTCGCGGTCGGGCAGGACGACTTTCGGCGCGTCGGCCTTGATCTCGCCTTCCGGCATACCGTCGAGCGCCTGCTGGCAGATTTTTATTGACTCGCGCATTTCTTCGAGACGGATCATGTAGCGCGCCCAGACATCGCAGCCGTTGGAAATGGGCACCTTGAACTGGAACTTCTCATAGCTCGAGTACGGCATGTCGCGGCGCAAGTCCCAATCAATCCCCGATGCGCGCGCCGGTGGGCCGGTTACGCCGAGGGCGATGGCGTCCTCGGCGCTGAGATGGCCAACGCCCGTGAGGCGGCCGATCCAGATGGGATTACCGGTGAGGAGGTTCTGATACTCATCGATTTTCTCCGGCAGGATCTTAATGAACCTCTGAATCCAGCTGAAGAGGTCGAGGGGAGGCTCAAGCGCGAGACCACCGATGCGAAAGTACGACGTCATCATGCGCTGGCCGGAAACGTGCTCGAAGATGCGGAGGATCTCTTCACGTTCGCGGAAGGTATAGAGGAAGACCGTCATCGCGCCGATGTCCAGCGCGTGGGTGCCCAGCCAGACCAGGTGCGAATTGAGTCGCGTGAGCTCGTTCAGGAGCACCCGTATCCACTGCGCACGCGGCGGAATCTCGATATCGAGCAGCTTTTCGACGGCGAGGCAGTAAACAAGGTTGTTCGTAAGCGGGGAAAGATAGTCAATGCGGTCGGTCAGCGGGACAACCTGCTGGTAGAACTTCGCTTCGCAGGTCTTCTCGATTCCAGTATGCAGATATCCGATGTCCGGGACCACCTTGAGAACCGTCTCGCCGTCAATTTCGATTACCAGGCGGAGAACGCCGTGGGTCGAGGGGTGCTGCGGCCCCATATTCACGACCATCGTGGTGTCTTTTGAGCCCTCTACCGGCCGGGGCTCAAGCAGTGACGAGGTCTGGACGAATTCCACCATTAGCGATAGCCCTCCACAGGGTAGTCTTTGCGCAGCGGATGACCTTCCCACTCGTCAGGCATCATGATGCGGCGCAGGTTGGGGTGGCCGTGGAAGCGAACGCCGAAGAGGTCAAAGACTTCGCGCTCATAGAAATTGGCTGAAGGCCAGACAGGCGTGATGCTGTCGATGGAAGGATCGACCGTATCGACGAACGCGATGAGACGGATGCGTTCTTTCAGGCTGTGAGAAAGAATGTGATAAGTCACCTGAAAACGCGGTTCGCTTGGATACCAGTCGACGCAGGTCACAGTCTCAAGAAAGTTGTAACCCGCGGCTTGAACGGTTGAGCATGCCGCGCGAATCTGATCACGGGCAATGGTCAGCGTGAGTTCGTTGCGGTCGAACTTGGCGTCGAGAATCGAATCTGGGAGCGAGGTAAGAAGGGAAGTAATCGCCCGGTTGCTTGCGTGGGCCTCAAGAACAGCGTCTTTGCCGGGGGTAGCGTTCATTTTGTCCTACAGATCGCCTTTATCCGTTGCCCAATTCAGGATGCCTTTTTTCCAGATATAGAAGAAACCGACCATGACAAAGCCGAGGTAAACGATCATTTCCCAGAAGCCGAACAGGCGTGACCCGGTGATGGAAGGGAGCTGCCGGTAGATCACCGCCCATGGAAGCATGAAGACCGCTTCCACGTCGAAGAGGATGAAGAGCATGGCGACCATGTAGAAGCGGACGGAGAATCGGCCACGGGCGTCGCCTTCGGCGGGAATACCGCACTCATACACATCCAGCTTGGCTTTGATATTGCGATGGCGACCGATGAGGTACGACATCGTGGTCATGCTGCAGCCCATTCCGACGGCTACGATGATCTGTATTAGGAAGGGAATATAGTTCCAACTGTACGGATGAGTCTGCATAGAGTGCTGACCTCAGTTTGCTGGCCTCAGAAGGATACCGCCAAACGACTACTGTTTGACTGTATTTTTTCGACTGTCAAGAGTCAAGTTCGCAGGGTTTTAACGTAACTCATGCGACATTTGGCGCGTCCAAGATCACAGTTGCAGAATTCGAGATTGAGGAGAGACCAGGCAATGGAGAAAGTAGCGCTGTGGGTAATGCTGAAGTCAAAGGCAGGTAAAGAAGGCGAGCTGGCTGCGTTTCTGAAGAGCGCGGTGCCGCTTGTCGAGGCTGAGCCAGAGACAATCGGTTGGTACGCGTTGCAGATCGGACCTTCGACGTTTGGGATTTTCGACACCTTCGCCGGTGACTCGGGGCGCGACGCGCATCTTTCCGGGAAGGTGGCGGCGGCCTTGATGGCGAAGGCTCCGGAGCTGCTCGCCGAGGCGCCATCGATCAACAAAGTTGATCTGCTGGCGGTGAAAGCAGGAAAATGACGGCATGCCGACATGTACGCATCTGAACCATGTCCATAATGTGCAGCCGCACACCAAGGGCTGCGAGGAATGCCTGAAGATGGGCGACCGGTGGGTCCACCTGCGCATGTGCCTCGAGTGCGGGCACGTGGGCTGCTGCGACTCGTCGAAGAACAAGCATGCGACGAAACATTTCCACGCGATGAAGCACCCGATCATGCGCTCGGTTGAGCCGGGGGAGGCGTGGGGCTGGTGCTATGTCGATGAGGTGCAGCTGGACTTCAACTGAGAAAATGCGCCTGGAGTTGGCCCGAAATCGCCCGCGGGGGATTTGCTGTCCCGTGTTGAGACAGAATTGGATATCCGACCGGGGAATTTCAAGGGTGTAACACCTTCGTCCGATACAGGTGGTGACGGAGGACGAAGTTCATGGTTACCCCTGCTGCCGGAGCATCCATTGATTCCACCACTACGCTCGCTCTCGCGCTCAGCCGGGAAGAGTGCTTCGCAGACGAGATCTATCAGGAAAACCCGATCGGTGTTTTCCGCGGACTGGCCTATGCGATGGTCTTCTACGCAATGCTGATGGTGATGGGCGCTGCCGGGTGGAGCTCTGGCGCCTGATGCGTTAGAGGCTTTTCATCACCGCGAAATGGGCAGTCCACATCGTTCCCCCAGCCCTCCCCTTTCCTGCTGATACATTCAACTCATGCAACTCATCATCAACGGGGAGAGCCGCGAGTTGGCGGCCTTGTCTGCTTCGGCGACGGTCGCTGACCTGATCGGCGCCCTTGAGCTGAAAGGCGACCGGGTCGCCATCGAGCAGAATGGCAGCATTGTCTCCCGCGCGGAGTGGTCGGCGACGGCGATTGGGCCCGGCGACAAGTTTGAGATCGTGCACTTTGTGGGCGGCGGAGCCGGCGCATGAAGAAACTTCCGGGTCTCGCAATTTTTCTTGGCGTTATCGCTGTTGTGGCCGGGGCGCAGCACTCCTCCCCCCAGCCGCCTCTGGATGAGCCGACATTCACGGTCCCCGGGGTTACGGAGGGGCAGGCGCTCAAGATTGTCGCGTACGGGGATACCCGGTTCACGGATGTCTCCAACGATGCGGACACGAACCCGAAGGTTCGCGAGTACATAGTGAAGCAGATCGCCCGGGAGAAGCCGGACGCGGTCTTCATGACCGGCGACCTGCCGTTTCACGGGGCGGATCCGGATGACTGGCAGGTTTACCGCGACGAGACCAAGGCGTGGACTGCGGAGAAGCTGCGGATTTATCCGGCACTGGGCAATCACGACGTGCTGGGCGGCTGGGACGCGGGCGTGCGCAACTTCGATGCGACCTTTCCGGATCTCAAGGGGTATCTGTATTACTCGGTCGAGATCGGGAACGTGTACGTGATTGTGCTGGACTGCACGGAGTCGTACGCCGATGGTTCGCCGCAGCGCGCATGGCTGGAGGGGCAGTTGGACCATCTGCCGAAGTCTACGGACTTCGTCTTTTTCGTGTCGCACATGCCGTTGTATGCAGACCTGCAGAGCCAGGTGGCGGCCAGCCTGCCGAATCCGGCTGAGCTGTCGCTCAGGGAGTTCATTCTGTCGAAGGCTCCGCAGATTCACGCGAAGCTGGTGGTGGTGAACGGCCACATTCACAACTACGAGCGCTTTGAAAGCAAGAATGTGAGCTACATCGTGTCGGGCGGGGGTGGGGCGCTGCCCTACAGGGTGTTCGTCCGGGGGCCTGACGACCTGTATCAGGACCATTCTTATCCGAATTATCACTACCTGGTCTTCGCGATCCACGGGAAGACGGCGGATGCGACGATGTATCGGGTGACGAATCCTTATCACCCGTCGAAGCTGGGGCTCGAGGTCAAGGACAAGTTCACGCTAACAGGTCCGTGAGGGATACCCCCTCTCCCTGCTTCATCCGCCGTATATTGTAACTGATTGTTCTTCGATAGTTGCGAATGGTGACAGCCATAAAGATATGAAAACAGGATCTTTACGGGTAAAGGTCTGATTCTAAAATCCTTGCAATGGGGCCGGACTTCGACGTCTACCCGAAAGCAGATCGACCCGGCAGCGATGGTTGTCGGGCCTTTTGTCCTTCTATTTCTATTTTAGTGGATTGAGGGAAAATAGTATGCCAAGAAAGGTGTTGGGGATTAGGGTGCAGGGGAAGCGGCCTACGGCCGGTCAAGGCTGCGCGTGACCGGCCACGAGGGTTAGATCGGCTTGCTCATTTAATGGCCACTTCGATGGATGCGCCGGCCGAAGGGTCATTCTTCGCTACGGTCTGCTGGAGTTTGCGCTGCACCATCAATTCGCTGTGGATCGTGGTTCCAGGGATCCACACCTGCATTAAGGAATTTCCGGTTTCGTCGTGGTGAAAGACCAGACGGCCCCGTGTCTGAACGTCGCTTCCGCATTCCGAACGAACCATTAGAAGCCGGGTTTTTCTTGTCTCAAGGTTGCTGACAGACATCAAGCCTTCGGACAGACGCCTGACCTCGTAAGTTCCAGCAGGGAACTGCTGGTGGTCGGCCCAGAAGATGAATGGGATGGTGACTGTCTCGGCGGTCTGCGCCGAGGCGTTGGCAGCTGCGCAAAGCAGTCCGGTCGCCAGGGGAAGACTGAGAAGCAGGTTGGTAAAAATGGCTGAGTGGCGTGTCATGAGTGCACCTCGGTTCGGGATTGCGGCCACCGGCATCCCGGCACCCGCTGATGCTCCGTAACTTGCACCCTTGCCGCAGTTCCTGCCATGCATTGCGGGTAATTCTGAGATCAAATGCGTATCGTCTGATAAGTCTTTGATCCGTAGTCACTTAAATAGGGGTATGCGTGGCGGGGTCGCCAGCCGTGATCGGCTGCGAGGCCGTGCTAGACTCCCCATCAGGGTATTTCGCGGGGGTGAAATCGTGGAAACCCGGGCGAACACCGCGCAGACCTGGCGTTTCGGCGTCTTTGAAGTCGACGCGCACACCATGGAGCTGCGCCGCGGTGGAACGCCAGTCAAGCTACGAGAGCAATCGTTCAACATTCTGGTTTTTCTTCTCGAGCATGCCGGTGAGCTCGTCACCCGCGAAGACCTGCGGCGGGTTTTGTGGCCTTCAGACACCTTCGTGGACTTCGACCACAGCCTCAACACGGCGGTCATGAAGCTGCGCGAAGCCCTTGGCGATTCAGCCGACGCCCCTCTTTATATCGAGACGAGCCCAAAGCGGGGCTATCGCTTCATCGCGCCAGTCGAAGCGATAGGAAATGGCCTGGTAACGAGTGAGAGCACATTAGGCGATACTCCGGTAAGCGATGTTCCAGTAGGCCCGGTTCTGCCGCCCCGAAAGAAGCGCAATGTGGGCATAGTCGTCTTTGGTTTGTGCCTGCTGCTGCTCGTTGCAGGATGGTTCGCCTACAGAAAACTGCGTGCCGGCCTCGCCCAACCGCCCGTCCAGCGCGCCCTCACTCGATTGACCTTCGACGAGGGCCTGCAAACCGGGGCCACCTGGTCTCCCGACGGCCGCTACCTCGCCTACAGTTCCGACCGCGGCGGAAAATTCGACATCTGGGTGCAGCAGATCAGCGGCGGCGATCCCATTCAGATCACAAAAGGTCCCGGCCAGAACTGGCAGCCGGACTGGTCCCCCGACGGCAAATACATCACCTATCGTTCGGAGGAAGGCGACGGCGGAATCTACATCACCCCCGCACTTGGCGGCGTGGGCCAGCAGCGAAAGATCGCATCCTTTGGCTACTATCCCCAGTGGTCACCAGACAGCTCACAGGTCTTATTTCGGACTCACTTTACGGCAATCGGCTATTCCAACCGGTTCTACGTCGCGCGGCTGGATGGCAGCCCGTCCCGCGAAGTGCTGGCCGAGTTCATCGCGCAAAACAACCTATGGGCGACTTCTGCCGCCTGGCATACGGATGGAAAGAGGATCACCGTCTGGGTCGGATCCTCCTCGCCCACTCCCGTCTTTTGGACGGTCCCGCTTTCCGGCGGCCCTGGAATCGAACTGGAGATTTCTCCCGCAGTGCAGAAGGAACTCGCAGAGGCTTCCGGGGAAACGAAAGCTAGCATGCAACTCGGCGAATACCGTTTTTGCTGGTCACCTTTGGGAAATGCCATCTATTTCGTGCGGGGCTACAGAGGCGCGAGAAACATTTGGAAGCTGACAGTCGATCCCGGAACGATGCGAGCTACCCGGATCGATCGTCTGACCACAGGCCCGGGACCCGAATCCGCACTCGCGGTTTCTCCCGATGGCAAGCGGCTGGCCTTCACGGCGGGGTCGCAGCGGATTCAAACCTGGCTCTTCCCGTTCGACGCCAGAACTGGCCAGATAAAAGGCAGCGGTACTGCGGTCACTTCGCCCGGAAGGACATCCATCGACCCGCAGCTATCGCCTGACGGCGCGAAAGTTGCCTATACGGTTCCCTATGGTGAGAGCTACGGGATGGCTTTCGGCGATGTCCGAAACGAGGTTTGGGTGAAATCGCTGGTGGATGGGAGCGAGGTTCCGATTCCCTCTGACGGCTATTCAAGTTGGGATCCGCTGTGGTCGCCCGACAGTGCGCAACTCATCTATGACCGCAAAAATCTCAGGACAAATGAGCGACAGTTCATTTTTTGGTCGAGCCAGAACCGGGAAGAATATCCTCTCACAGGTGTGACTAAACGCTGGATTTACGATTGGTCTCCAGACGGCAAGTGGTTGTTAGCCGCCGCGCAGGATGGAATTTGGCTGGTCCGGTTCCCGCCGCCGCCCCATGCGGACACCTTGGTACAAAGGATCTTTTCCAATCCGGCATACGAGCTCTACCAGCCACACATGTCTCCGGATGATCGATGGGTCGTCTTCGGAGCGGGCTCAAACTCACAGAACATTGAATCTTCGCTATTCGTGGTTCCCGCCTCCGGTGGTCCGTCGACACGCATCACCGACGGCCGGTACTGGGACGACAAGCCCCGCTGGTCTCCCGATGGCCGCACCATCTATTTCGTATCCGGACCCGGCGGTTTCTTCAATGTCTGGGGCATCCGCTTCGATCCGGCTGTAGGAAAGCCTGTCGGCCAGCCGTTCCAGGTCACAAAATTTGATAGCCCGCGATTGATGATCCCCCGGTTCATACCACCGGTAGGACTTTCGCTCACCCAGGACAAACTCGTATTGACCATGGCGCAGGAGTCCGGCAACATCTGGGTGTTGGACAACGTCGATCGATAGATTACGGCTGGCCCACTCTTCAGGTCCGGCCGAGAAATCAGCCTGGTGCCGAAGGTGATCCGTCTGAACCGCGTTATTCGGCGGTGGGTCACACGGATGCGCAGGGCTTCTACCGGTCTTGCGGTGTGAGGTTTGGAGCTGTGTTTCAGGAAAGTGCCTCGTCTGATCACTCATTAAGGTTGGGAAATGCCCCACTCAAGCCAACTGCAGGCTGACTGGGCCACCCGTCCTCTTAGGGGCCTTGCGTCAACTTGCCGCTAGTATTTTGGTGAAGTAGAAATCCATAACGGTTGAGCCGGTGTTCTTGATTCCGTGGAGTACGTTGGCTTCGGCGTACATCATGTCTCCCGGTTCAAGAGAGATGGTGAGACCGATGACTTCTATTTCACCCGTTCCGGAAGCAATAATCATGAACTCCTCTTCGGGATGGCTGTGAGGCGGAGTTCACTCAGAACCACGATGGGATTTCTTAGCGCTCCAACCGCGGTCATGTTAAGGTCGCGGGGCGAGGTTCTCATGGTAGATCCGATCGTGGTGCAGGATAAATGGGACTTTCCAACCGATCCTGGAAGCGTTTCCCAGGTAGTCACGGTAAACGCCTACCAAATCAATGTGCCTGCGAACGTTGCTCCTTTTCCCGGCGGAAACATCACTCTCATCGCTCATGATCTCGTGTTCGCCGATGGGGCCGTCCTCGACGTCAGCGGAGCAGCGGGTCAAGTGCCGGGTCCAGCTTCTTCCGGGATTAACCCTGGCGACAACGGAGCGGCGGGCAATCCGGGTAACAGCGGTCAGAACGGAGGGTCGATCAACATTTATGCGCAGGTAATAACCGGCACCGCCACGTTAAACGCGAATGGCGGAAGTGGCAGTCCGGGCGGAGATGGCGGGAACGGAGCACCGGGACAGGCCGGCGCGCCTGGCGGGGACGGCGAAGATGGAGGCGCGGCAGGCAGCGGCGGGCAAGGCGGTGATGGTGGTCAAGGTGGAACGGTCGTTGTGCAATGCGGGGACGCAAGTGGCGCCGTCCTCTCGCTGTCTGCAGCGGGCGGCCCTGGAGGAGGTCCCGGCAATGCCGGCCAGCCCGGTCGGGGCGGAGCCGCAGGCGAACAGCAAGGCAGATGGAGTCAAAATCCTCGCGGCAGTGGCAACCCTACGGAGCCGAATTTATTCTGGATACCCGGACCCCCTACATACCCGGGCAAAGTTGGATATGTTCCTCCATCGGGAGGCCCGGGCGCAAATGGTGCAAGTGGCACGGCCACTTCAAATGCGGACCAGGCCGGATTAGTTGCTGCGATCGTTCCGCTCCTCCCTGCTACCTACTGGAACATGCTTTTGTCGAGCGCAACGGAGTCTTACTACGACGATGACTATATCGACGCAAGTAACACGCTCGGATGGATGAACACCATTGGGTCTAACGGAACTGCTTCGGTCGATGCCAGCGTAAAGCGCGCGCGCGTCCTGATTGCGCAAATGCAATCGGGAGTCGATGTATATGGCCATCCCGGGAATTACGTCCAGGCGCTGTCGGTAGGGACTTACGAAACCAACAATGCCGCCCTAGTCAATGACGGAATGGCTCTCGAAGCTGCGCTGGCCGCATATCAGGCGCAGCAGGTTGCGGAGGAGACGCAAATTGCCAACCTGAAGAATTCCATAAGCAAGGCGCAAAATCAGGTTGCAAAGAATGCAAGCGACCGGGCAGACCTCATCAGTCAGGGAGCGGCGCTTGGTAAGCAGTTGGAAGAGTTGTTGACCCTGCAGATGGCTGCCATGGCCGTGGTGAATCAGTCTTCCGCGGAGTTACAGGAAACCCTGTCCAAGGGGAACGGCTGCTCATTCTCTGAAATCATGACTGCAGTCACTCTGATCATCACTGTTGCATCCGCTGTTACCGGCGCTGGTAGTGCCCTCAGCGTTGCTATCGCGGTCGCAGGCGCAGCCACAACGGCCGATAAGCTATTGGACTCGCCAACATTACCTGCCTTTCAACCAGTAATTAAGAACATCGATTTTATTGTGAGCACAGTTGGGGCAGGGGGAACCCCTTTTAACCAACTAGTGACCGCTTACAACAACTTGAGGGCATCCCTCGGAGGGAATGCACCCGACCCGAAAAACGACAGCACTAAATTTGTAATGACCGATTCGGATTTCGCGACAGTGCGGGCTCAATTCGAGGCGAAGGTAAAGCAGCTTCCAGAGTCACCGGAGCGGGATAACTATGAGAATGCAGTAAACCAATATTTGGATATAGTCCAACTAAGAAATCAACAACTTCTAAGCTTCGATGGCCTGGCATTCAAAATAGCAAGCCTGGACGATAGCACGACGACCCTGCAAACTTCCATAAGTGCTTCTAATGGGGATCTGATCGAGGATCAATCTCAGGAAGAAGTTGTGGCTGCAGCGGTGCAAGATGTCACAAATGTGAGGAATGCTCTTTTAAAGAGCGCGTATTTTGAACTGCTTCAACAGTCCCGAGCTTTGGACTTCTGGTCCTTGAGCCCGCAGGACACTGCGAAAAAATACGACGATTTCGGCACGCTCAACAGCATTCTGGCGGCGTTAATTGCACGCAAACTGGACGCTCTTCAGACGTTTGCGAATCCCCCGGCGACCTTTTCTTCCGCCTCGGGTGGATTCGTCATTCCACTGACGTCCGCAGATAGAGCGGTTTTGGCTGCTACGGGCATATATTCATTTCTGATAAGCGTGGATCATCCGGTCTTTTCGAACCTGGCACAGGTATTAGCTGATCAGGTGAGCCTGACGTTTGTGGCAGCAGATGGGTCTGCAATATCGCCGCTCCGGCTCAATCTTGAACACTCTGGCTACCATAAATTCAGAGATACCAACGGGAAGATCTTTGAGTTCCTGACGCCTCCACGGACCGTGGTCCAGAATACGGGCGGCCCGATTCAGACAACAACAGGATTCTCAGGGGTTGACACTAGTCTTGACCCGGGAAATCCAGCGGCAGCGGCATACGTTGGAGTGAGCCCGTTCACCCGGTGGAAAGTGACGGTGATGAATGATCCGGGAGTTTATGCGGCCCTCGGAAGTGCGAAAGAGTTGAGTCTGAACATCTCGGGAACAGCACGCGCTCTTGTAGGGAGCTCTTAGCGCTACATTCAGCGATGCGGGCAATGCATTCGTCGCGTTTGCTGTTGTTGTCGTCGGCCGCCACTTGCCTCCAACCTGGCGAATCGTTCATTTGAGGCATCCAGTATTTTGCTGAACTATTCTTTCTCGGTTTCAATTTCGGCGCTGGTGAGGGCGAGGACTGTGACACTTCCTGCCTTCGCGTCGTAGGTGGATTAGCGGGTGACTCTTGTCCCACATCTCAAAATCGAGATGTGGGGCACCCCGACGAGCGCCCGCCTCTTCGGACCTTGCGTCAACCTGCCGCCAATATCTTGGTGAAGTAGAAAACCATCACAGTTGAGCCAGTGTTCTTGATACCGTGGAGTACGTTGGCTTCGGCGTACATCATGTCTCCCGGTTCGACAGGTGTGACGAGACCGTTGATTTCTATTTCGCCCGTCCCCGAAGCAATAATGATGAACTCCTCTTCTGGATGGCTGTGAGGCGGATGGGGACGCGAGCCTGGCTCGAGTGTCACCATACCGGTTGCCACCGCCGCAAGCTGTTTGGTTGGGCCGTTGAAATGCACCCGCGCCTTCGCTCCCGGACTGTTTCCCTCGGGCGGCAGGTCCTTGCCTTTAACGACAGAACTCTGGAGAGGTGCGCCGCCCTGTTTGGTATCAACGTGCGTGATCTGCGACTGGGCACGGACGAAGGCACTCGGAAGTGCAACGGTCGCAGCGAGAAATGTCCTTCTTAACATGATGCGCTCCTGGTGCGGGCACGGCTGAATACCGCTCCTGCATATTCTAAGAGGTCGCACAGACATTTCCTGCTTGCAATGTCTGCCTGGCACGGGTAGGACTATGCCACCCCCGGAAAAGAGAAAGCATGACATCGGTACTCATTACTGGAACGAGCAAGGGAATCGGTTTGGAGACGGCGCTGGCGTTCGGCCGCGCCGGACACCGGGTTTATGCCACCATGCGCAACCCGTCGCAGTCGCCCGCGCTGACGGAGACGGCTGCACGCGAGAAGCTGCCGATTACGGTTTCGAAGATGGATGTGGACTCGGATGAATCGGTCAGCGATGGCATTGCGGCGATTGTCGGAGAGAACGGGCCGATTGACGTGCTAGTCAACAATGCAGGCGTAGAGGCGGTGGGATCCGTTGAAGAGGTTCCGCTGGCCAGATTTCGGGCGATCATGGAGACCAACTACTTCGGAGCGCTGCGCTGCATTCAGGCCTTGGTGCCGGGGATGCGGCAGCGCGGGAGCGGGTGCATCATCAATGTGAGCTCGGCCGCCGGGCGTCTCTCGTGCCCGCCAATGACCCCGTACAGCGCGTCGAAATGGGCGCTGGAAGCGCTGAGTGAAGGGCTGGCAGGTGAGATGAAGACATTCAATGTTCGCGTGGCGATCGTCGAGCCGGGGATTATCGACACATCGATGGCACGCCGCATCGAGAGTCCGTCGAACGAAACTGTCTACGGGCAGAGCGCGCGTTTTTCTGCTCTGTTTGATGGAGCGTTGAAAGATCCGGTTCCGCCATCTGTGGTTGCGCAGAAGATACTGGAGGTCGCTGAAAGTGGGACCTGGCAACTTCGCCATCCGGCAGGACCAGATGCGGTTCCGTTTCTCAAATGGCGCAACGGTCTGACGGACGAGGCGTGGGTAGATTTGAACGCAGGCGATGACGCGACATTCTTCAGCAAACTGGCAGAGGCAAATGGGAACTGAGGCGGCCATCCTGGTAGTGGGTGCGGGGCCGACAGGGCTGTTGCTCGCTTCGGAACTGGAGCGGCGCGGCGTGCCGTGCCATCTGATCGATGCGCGGCCGGGGCCGCAGCACTGGGACCGAGCCACGGTAGTGCATCCTCGCTCGATGCAGATCTTTGAGTCAATGGGTCTGGCGGCAAAGTTTCTGGAAGCCGGTTGCAGGCAACGCATCATCAAGATTCACTCCAACGGGGAAGTGCTGGGCACGCTGGATCTCTCGACGTGCGGAAGCATCTACGCCTTCAATGTCGGCCTGTCGGAGGAGGTCACCGAGTCGATTCTTACCGAGTACCTTCACCAACAGGGTGGCGAGGTGAATCGGTCGTCGCGGCTGGTGGGGCTGGCTCCTCAGGGTGACGGCGTCGTGGCGGATATCGAGCGGGATGGTGAGCGCTACCAGGTGAATGCCCAGTGGGTGGCGGGATGCGACGGTCTCCACAGCGCGGTTCGGGAGCTTAGCGGCATTGGTTTTGAGGGAGACGCCCTTGCCAAGGAGTGGGCTGTCTTCGACACCACGGTGCAAGGCTGGGCCGAGTCGTTCGAGGGCACCTTTGTCTACCTTGATGATCCCGGGGTGGTGCTGACTGCGTTACCCGGTCATCGCTGGCGCGTTTATCTGAGGCCGCGCTCGGAGGAATCGGATCTCGTCGCGGACGCGGCTTCGACACTGCGTGCCTATATACCGTCAGCGTCTTTCGTCGATGTGGAGAATCCGGCACGATTTCACTGTCACACCAAGATAGCGAGTCAGTACCGATCCGGTGCGGCCTTCCTGGCCGGCGATGCGGCGCATGTGTGCTCGCCATCCCAGGGACACGGCATGAACTGCGGCCTGCAGGACGCCTTCAACCTCGCCTGGAAGCTTGCCCTTGTTCACCACGGGGCCGCCCAGCCGAGTCTGCTCGACAGCTACGAGAAGGAACGCCGAGCGGCGGCGGAGCTGGTTACTCAATCCGGCGATGAAACGGAACGGGCATTTATGACTACGGATCCGGTCGAACGCGAGAGCCGCAACCAGGCTATTCGAGCAATGATTGCCGATCCGAAGACACGGCATCACGAAGTTGTCGCCGAAGCGGAATTGAATATCGACTACGCCCGGTCGCCGATCGTTTTAGGTGGTGCCGATGGGCATCTCTCCCCCGGGTATCGGTTACCGGATACGATCACGGTCCGACATCCCGGACACGCAGACCGGCCGGCTTCACGAAGTTGCCCAGCGCGCGGGACATACTCTTTTGCTGCTGGGCGGAGCAGCGGCGGACGTCGCGGCGTTTGTCGAGCTGCACGCTGCCTTGCAGGAGCTCGGCGCCGACTCACCTCTGTTTGAAGCAGCATTCGCCTTTAGCGGCCATCCTGATTTGCCTCCGCAGGTCGGGCGGCTCGATTCGGTTGAAGCTGATCTCCTCGGATTGAAGGGGACGACACTGCTTGCGATGAGGCCCGACGGCTACATAGGATTGCGAGCCGATCAGGACCATCTCGGCGCCCTTGAGCGTTACTGTGCGGTCGTCTGTGGCAGAGGGGTTTGAGGCGTAACTCCCTGCATCTTTTTAGGGCGAAAGGCCACACATCTTTCAACCGAATTCAAGCGAGATTTCACTCGGCCTGGAGGATCTTGCTGGGCTGAGTCATGGCGGCGCGACGGGCGGGCGAGAGACAAGCGACGATCGCCACCAGAATCAGCAGACCGGCGGTTCCGAGCATCAAGTGCCGGATTTTGCGGCGCGCCATCCAACCAGCGCTCGGATTCATGCCGGACGAGCACGCCGAGAATCAACCCGATCGCGGTTCCCGAGACAATGACCACGACGTTGCTCTTTAATACGAGCCACAGAATATGACCGCGCGTGGCGCCGAGGGCGAGGCGAATGCCGAATTCCTGAGTCCGTTGCGCGACCAGATAGGCGACGACGCTGTAGAGTCCGACCAGTGCCAGAGCAAGCGCAGCCGCAGCAAAGATCCCGAAGAGAGTAGCGGTGAGGCGTTCACGCCGCCAGGTCTCGTCATGGCTCAGCATCTGGTCGAGAGTATAGGAGCTCACGAAGATGTAGCTGGCTCCGGCTTCGTGCAATGTGCGCCTCAACGTGGCGGTGTATTGCGATGGATCACCCTGGGTGCGAAGGAGCAGCGGGGCGTTTCCGAAGGCCAGAATATTGATGTTGGAGTAGATCATTCGGCAGCACGGGTTGACCGAGGCCAGAATTGACCACATCTGCCGTGACCCCGACGACCTGAACCTCAGGAGCAGTAAAGGAGGGGGAACGCAGAGCTCCGTATGCGACAGCTGCCTGATCTTGTTCAGGAAGGCGGATTGTTCTGCCAAGGATGCTGCGATTCGGAGAGATACTTGCGGACGAACGCCTGATTCACGACCGCCAGAGGCAGTCCGAGACGGCCTTCCCCTTCGGTCCAGATGCGTCCGGTCACAAGCGGTATCTGGAGAACGGAGAAGTAGTTCGCGTCCACGTGGCTCTGCAGCGCCGAGAGTGCCTGGTTTGGGGCGTTGCCAACGATCTGGAATGGAAGGGATCGGCTATCGGTGCTGCCCGGGGGAATGTCGTCGGCCATGGCTACTGACACAACTCCCGGAATGGCGGCGACGGCATCGCGCATGTGCTGGTTTTTGGCGATGCGGTCTGCCCAGGTCTTCACGTCCGCCCGAAGGTAGCTGCCGACAATGAAGGTCGTATTCGTAGGGTCATAGCCGAGATGGATTCGTGTGAGACGGATGAAGCCGGCGACGGCTGCTCCAGCCACGCTGAGCAGGACCAGTGTGAGGGCAATCTGGCCTCCGATCAGACGCCGTAACGATGCCTGACCGCGACGAGTGGCTGTTCTCCGGCTGCTCTTCTGCAGTGTTTGGGCAATCTGCGGGCGGCAGAAGCGCAGAGCCGGCCATAGTCCGAAGAGCATACCTGCGGCCACGGCCAGGACCACGGAAAACACGAGGACAGAGACGTCGACGCGAACGACGCTTTCGGAAGGAAAGAGATCATTTGCGAGTTGCAGTGGCAACCGGGCAAGAAAATAGGAAAGCACGACGCCGAGAAATGATCCGAGAAGAGAGATGACGAGACACTCAACGAGAAGCTGCCGCACGAGGCGAAATGGCGAGGCACCGATGGCCGCGCGCAGCGCGAATTCGTGAGTGCGGGCAGTGCCGCGCGCGAGGAGCAAGATGGAGCAATTGGCGCAGCCGATCAGCAGCAGCATGGCCACGGCGAGGAACAGGATCGGCAAGCTGCGGACAAACTTCGACCGGTCGGTGAAGCCCTTGATCAGCGGCTGCAGACGGGTCTGGAAGGTCTTCGGATACATCCGCGAATCCTGCTTCGCGAAATCGTGGACCATGGGGTCGACAGCGGCACTGGCCTGTTCTGCCGTGACTCCGGGCCTCAGTTTGGCGAAGGCAATGATGCGCACGTCGGGGAATGTGACTTGCGACATGGGCACATAGAAGTCGGGCGGACCGCCGAGCGTGAACCGCTCGGGCATGACGCCGACGATGGTGACAGACTGGGCTTTCTGTCCGGGGACGCCGGTGCTGTAGGTCAGTTTCCGTCCCAGCGCGGACGCATCCCCGGCGAATTGCTTGATCCAGAATTTATAGCCGAGGACAGCGATATTCGGGGCTGGATCGCCGTAGTCGCCATCGGAAGGCTGCAGGCCTCGGCCTATGAGCGGCTTTACCCTGAGGAACGGCGCCGCATTTGCGGTGAGCGCGACCATCAGCGCCTGCTGCTCGCCATCGTCCTGTTGTAGCTGCACGCCAAAATTCGCCTGGCCGAGGACGTCCTCGAACATGGGGCTGGTGCGATAGGTGTGGAATTGAGCGCGGGTGACGACAAACCAGTCCCAGTCGTTGGGATGCGCGGGATCGAAGACGATCGGATTCACAGTACGCTCGCTGTCGGCGTAAGGATAGACGTCGAGCAGAACGGCGTGGACCAGCGAGAACATTGCCGTCGCCATGCCGATGGAGAGGGCCAGCGAAAGGATTGTGACGGCGGCAAAACCGGGATTGCGCAGCAGGCCGCGCATTCCGTAACGGAGGTCGCACCAGATTTCGTCCCACGCGCGCAGCCCGACCGCGTCGCGGTATTTCTCACCCTGGACGTCGGCACGGCCAAGATCAATGCGCGCCTTGCGCTCCGCGTCTGCCCGTGGCATCCCGTGTTGGACCAGGTCATTTGCATAAGCGTCGATATGGAATTGAAGTTCCTCTTCCACTTCGCGATGGACGCGGGTGCGATGGCCGATCGCTCGCCACCAGCAGCGTAGAGTAGCAAAGGCGCTCATATCTCCTCCGGCTTTGTCTGCAGAATCGAGGCAATCACATCGGCTATGTCGGACCACTTCGCCGCTTCTTCCTTCAATTGGCGTTTTCCGGCGATCGTGAGGCGGTAGTATTTGGCGCGGCGGTTATTATCCGACTCGCCCCATTCCCCCTCGATCCAGCCACGACGCTCCAGGCGGTAGATGGCGGTGTAGAAGGACCCTTGCAGGATTTCGAGTCTCTCTCCGGAGATCTGCTGGATGCGAAGCAGGATGCCGTATCCATGGAGCGAGCCCAGGGAGATGGCCTTGAGGATGAGCATCTCCAATGCACCCTGCGGCAACTCGATCTGTTTGCCCATTTGCTGCTCTCCTATTTGAGAAAGGAGAGTACTCCGCTCTCTCTTATTTGGTCAAGGAGAGAGGAAAATGGCCGCTAACAGGGGGCTAAAGGCAGGGCCCT
Source organism: uncultured Acidobacteriaceae bacterium (assembly GCA_963781245.1). Classification (GTDB taxonomy): domain Bacteria; phylum Acidobacteriota; class Terriglobia; order Terriglobales; family Acidobacteriaceae; genus Silvibacterium. Next base: position 842,457 of record CAWAFB010000014.1, on the reverse strand, counting down.
CGACTGCGCACGCCACGGCGTGCTTCGCTCAGGATGACGACGTAAAAATGAAGCCCACTCAAGCCAACTGCAGGCTTGAGTGGGGCACTGTCTCCGGTGTTGCGGCTAATTATTCTTTCTCAGTCACAAATACGGCGGTGGTGAGGGCGGGGACGGTGACGCTTCCTGCCTTGGAGTCGTAGGTGGATTGGCGGGTAGCGGGGTCGCTGGAGCTCTTCTGAACTGGGTGGAGTTTGAGCTTCAAGCCCTGGAGGCGTCCGTCGGTGAAGGTAGTTTGCGAGTTCGCCGCGTTGAAGACGACGACGATGTGCTTGTACTGTCCGTAGTCGCCACCGTTGGCGTCGAGCTTCATGACGATGAGGCCGGGCGTCTGGCTTTGTCCGGTGTTGAGGAAGGTAAGGTTCTGCTGGACCTCAGTGAATGTCGGCATGCGGAAGAGGCCCGAGCTGTAGCGAATCTGCAGGAGGTCTTCAAATGCCTGGTTGCTGTAGGCGATGTTGGCGGGTTGCGGTGTGTAGGCGGGGTTTGAGAGCAGCGGTGTCATGATGGGCCACTGGCCTTGGTTCTGGCTGGCGATGGGCAGGCCGATGCCCCAGTTGGCGGTCTTGCCGCTCCAGTCGATCTTGTTGAACCAGTCTCCGGAGTCGTAGCTGTTCTGGTCCATGTCTTTGGAGCGGAGCAGGTCGTCTGCGGCCTGGAAGAAGGGAATGCCTTCGCCGAGGGTGACGAGGGACATGCCCATGATCTGGCGGCGGGCGCGGGTGGCGATGGAGTCGTTGAAGGAGGACTTCAACTGCACGGCGTCGAAGAAGTCCTGGTTGTCGTGAACGGAGCAATAGTTGACGGCTTCGATGGGGGACTTGGTGTATCCGGTGGGCTGGCCGTTGTAGTTGACTTCGGCTCCGGTGACGGTGGCGCCGGTCGAGTCGGTGAAGGTGTAGTCGCGCAGGTTGCCGGTGAGGCCGACGAGGATCCAGTCAGAGTATTGGCCTAGCTGGGCCTGCGGGCTGGGTGTTGGCGGGTTGGCGTTGGTGTAGTCGCTGGAGTCGGTGAAGAGTCCGGTGGCGAAGCCCTGCACGCGCTCGTCGGTGAAGGGGCTGCCGCCGCGGATGCCGTCACGGATGCGATCGTTGAAGGTGCCGATGCCAAAGCCGTAGAGATTGACCTGCGAGGCGTTGGGGCCGATCTGGTTGTTCTGGGTGTCTCCGAAGTTGAAGCCTTCTCCGTAAAGATAGATCTTCGATCCGTCGATGCCGTCCTTTTCAGGCGTGAGGGCGGCGAGGGCCTGCTTGATGTGCTGCATGTTGTAGAGGAAGTGGAAGCTCATGATGTCGAAGCGGAAGCCATCGATCTTGTACTCGGTGGCGTTGAGCACAAGGGTGTCGATGATGAGCTTTTCCATCATGAGGTGCTCGCTGGCGGTGTCGGGGCAGCAAGAGCCTTCTTCGAGGTTGCCGTTGGCGTCGAGGCGGTGGTAGTAGTTCGGGACGACCTCGTCGAGGTTGGAGTTGGGGCCTTCGCCGGCGGCGTTGGTGTGGTTAAAGACGACGTCCTGCACGACGCGCAGCCCGGCGTTATGCAGGCCTTCGACCATGATGCGGTATTCACGGACACGGTTGTCGGGATTGATGGCGTAGCTGCCCTCGGGGGTCATGTAGTGCACGGGGTCATATCCCCAGTTGTAGGCGTCGTTGCTCTGGATGGCGGCGACGGCTGCTTGCTGTTGCTGGCCGTCGGGCGGGAATCCGGAGAGATTGCCGGTGAACTGCCAGGTGGTCTTGTCCTCGTTGATGCTGGCGAAGTGGAAGGACGGGAGGATGTGAACGGCTTTGAGTCCGCTGTTGGCGAGAGAGCGGAGATGCTTCATGCCGTCGGAGTTCTGGTCGGTGAAGGCGGCGTAGTATCCGCGATGCGCGGCGGGAACGGTGAGGTCGTTCACGCTGAAGTCGCGGATGTGGAGCTCGTAGAAGCTGAGGTCGCTGAGGCTGCGCAGCGGAGGCGCGTCGTCATGATCCCATCCGTTGGGCTTGGTCTCGTCGGAGTCGAGATCGGTGATGCGGCTCTTGATGCCATTGAGGGCGATGTCGATGGAGTAGGGATCGGTGGTGAGGTTGGTGTCGACGGCGGAGTCGGACGGCACCCAGACCTTGACGCTGTAGAGGTAATACTTGTCACGCCAGTTGGGATTTCCACGCGCGACCCAGACGCCGTTGTGGTTGTGCATGGGGACGACGGCGGCGGGTGAGGTGTCAGAGGCGTTGTTGAAGATTTCGACGGAGACGCCTTGCGCGGTGGGCGCCCAGAGCTTGAGTTTGATGGAGCAGTTATCGTCGTCGGACCAGTCACGCCATCCGTGGTCGTCGTCGTGATGGAAGACGACGCCGAGTCGGCCGGGATAGTAGTAGAGGTCGTCGAGGACTCCCGCGAACTGGATGCCGGTGGCGTAGGTGAGTGCTCCGCTGGAGCTGACTGTGGAGAAGGCGAGCTGGCCTTTCAGGGCGGTCTGGAGCTGGGAGAGCTGGGTGTTCGGGGGGATGGTCAGGACGGTGTAGCTCGCGAGCTGCGGGTAGCGGAGGAGCTCGTCGGGAGTGAGGGCGCCGCCGGTGTTGAGAGCGATGTTTGTGCCTCCGGTGATGCCGGTGGGTGTGACTGAGAGGCCGCCGGTGAGGCTGTAGCTGAGGGCGTAGGTGGATCCGGGCTGCGCGAATTGCGGCTGGATGGCGACGCGCTGGCGGTCAAGCCAGAAGGCCTGCTCGACGTTGAGGAGGCTGGCGAGGATCTCTTCGGGCGTGGGGACGGTGGTGAAGACGGTGGCGTTGCCGGAAATAACCCATGCCTGATTGAAGGTGCCGACGTTGAGGTGCATGTCGGGGCCGGGATCTTTTACGCCGGTGGAAGTGTTGTGGACGATGAATCCGAGGTCATGCGGGTTGGGCGCGAGCTTGATGTCGAAGTAGGCTCCGTAGGAGTCCGTGCTGGTGACGAAGGTGAGGCCGCTGTTGAAGTCTCCGGTGTATTCAGCGGTGTCGGCGAAGGCGTAGACAGACCAGTTGGAGTAGTTGCCGTCGGGGCGGAAGTAGTGGATGCGGGCGTATCCCGGCAGCAGGGCGTTGGGATTGTTGACGTCGATGGGTTCGTTGTAGAGCTTGCCGATGCCGGAATAGGCCCAGTATTCGTTGCCCATGGTGGCGGGGTTGACGAATTCGTTGGGGCCGGGATCTTTGACATCGGTGGCGCAGCCGGCAGTGGGCTTGTGAATGATAAGGCCGACTTCTTGTGCGCCGGAAGTCACGCCGACATCGAAGTATGCGCCGTAGGCGTCGGTTCCGGTGACTTGTACGGGTCCACCGCAGTAATTGCCGGTGTCTTCGGTGGTGTTGTCGAAGGCGTAGACGGTCCAGCCGGCGTAGTTACCGTCCGGGCGGTGGTAGTGGATGCGGATGTCGCCGGCGGGGATGGGCGGATCGGCTGCGAAGACGGGGGCGGTTACCAGGAAGCTGAGCAACAACATGAGGAAGGGAGACGCAGCCGTGCACAGAAGGCGGCGTTTGCTGGCGAGTCTCATCGGGGGTCTCCTGAAAGTGTGGGTGCTTCGTTGAACTGGCAGCGCGGTCGTTCGGCGCAAGCCGGGATGGCTTGATTTCAGCGGCGCTCACATTATGCGGAGAGGATGAGAGGTGTCAAGACTGTTGCGAACGGGTGTCGTTAGATGGGATGAGAAGGTCGATCATCCCCGATCACGGATGGCGTTAAGCTACCGGTGATCGACGCACTCTAAGGTGCAATCACAGCGGATAAGGAGATCGACCTTGAAGGAGCATAACAATTCTGCAAAGAAGAGTGAACCAGCAGGAAGGCGGGCAAAGGCAAAGGGCCCGGTGCAGCGGGAGACGAAGGAAGTGCTGGCTGAGTTGGTGGAAAAACTGAAAGAAAGGCTGGGGCCGAATGCGGTACAGACAATCGCCGGACGAGAGCATTCGCGAGGAGGACTCCGCCCCACTCTGGACCGTCTGACCGTGGGCGTGGATCTGGGAGACCAATGGAGCCACTACTGCATTTTGGACCTGGAGGGGGAAACGCTGGCGGAAGGACAGTTGCGGACGACGCCGCAGGACGTTGCTGAATTTTTTCAGGCACTGAATGCAGCGCGCGTGGTTCTCGAGGTGGGGACCCACTCTGCCTGGGTGCAGGAAGTCATCTGCAGTTGCGGGCACGAAGTCCTGGTAGCAAACCCACGGTTGATGGACGGATCGAAGCGTCGCAAACGGAAGAATGATCGGATCGATGCGAACAAGTTGGCACGATTGGGGCGTGTGGATCCGCAGTCATTGCACCCGATGCGGCACCGGAGTAAGGAAGTGCGGCAGGACCTGGTGATGTTACGGGCCCGGGATGCACTTGTGTCGGCGCGAACGGAACTTATCAACGCCATGCGGGGACTGGTGAAGAGTATGGGCGCACGGCTGCCCAAGTGCTCGAGTCCGAGTTTCGCACAAAAGGCAGAGGAGGCAGTTCCTCTCGAAATCCGGGAAGCACTTATGCCGTTAGTGCGTTTGACGGCGGCACTGAGTAATTCCATTCAAGAGTATGACGAGAAGATTGAAAAGCTGGGCAGCGAGAAGTATGGGCATACGGCATTACTGCGACAGGTGAAGGGAGTGGGGCCGATTACAGCGTTGGCCTACGTATTGACCTTGGAACGTCCGGACCGCTTCGTGAAGAGTCGAGATGTGGGGCCCTATCTGGGGTTAGTCCCGAAGCAAGAAGATTCCGGCGACAGCCAGCCGCAATTAGGGATCAGCAAAGCCGGGGACACGATGGTGCGCAAGCTGCTGGTGGGGAGCGCGCACTACATTATGGGGCCATTCGGGCCGGACACGGATTTACGACGGTATGGGCTGCGACTCTGCGAACGTGGCGGGAAGAATGCGAAGAAGAGAGCAGCAGTTGCGGTGGCGAGGAAGCTGGCGGTGTTGCTGCACCGGCTCTGGGTCAGTGGAGAAGTGTATGAACCTTTACGCCAGAGCATGTCCACGATGATAACGGCGACGGCGGCGTAGCCGGCTTGGAGACGAGGCACACTGAAACGAAGGACGATTCGAAGCGATTTCTTTCTAAGGCGGGATCAGAGAACAGACAGGAGTTAAGAACGCGACGACCAGAGACTGTCTGGAAGGTTTGGCAGACAACGAGATCCACCGACTTGTTCGGGTGACTGCGTATCATGTGCTGGTCTATAAGATCGCTCGTTAGATGGCAGCACCCAAACATGCCCAGGTTCGTCACGATCGTGATTGACCTGGGCTTGCAATCGGACCCCAACTTGCACCGGGCCGCGTAGCGCCCATTCAGAGTGCGGATAGAAGCACGGCAACGGTGGGTGGCGTCGGCCAGAGTTTCCAATAGGACTTGTCAAAAGCAGATTCACTCTACTAAGGGACGAAGCTGCACTGAACTACGTTTCGCTTCGTCCCGAGCTCGATTGTGCAGTGACTTGGGGATCCGTCAAGGGTCAAGATGAACGCCCCATTTGGAGCGCCCTTGACGGCTCCCCAAGTCACTGCGGGAAGTTTATGCAGATCGCAAAGGATTATGGACGGCCGCCACGTCGGCCTTGACTTTTATGACCTTCTCATAGAAGCACATGATATGTCCGGTGAAGTTAGCACATGAAATGTCCGCTTAGCGGGCGGCGAGGATATGTCCATGCAGAGGAGCATGGAGAGCTATCCGAGGGCCGCAGTGGAGCGGGCGATGAAGGTGCAGGAAGTAATCTTGCGAGCGATGGGGAAGAAGATCAACTGGTGGCAGGCGGCGGAGATCATCGGCATCAGCGACCGACAGATGCGGCGTTGGCGAGAGCGCTATGAAGAACACGGCTACGACGGACTGATCGACCGGCGGCGCGGCCGGCCAAGCCAAAAGCGTGTGCCACTGGCGCAGGCCGAGCAGGTGCTGGGGCTTTACCGGGAGAAGTACTTTGACCTGAACGTGCGCCATTTTCACGAGAAGCTCGGCGCCGAGCACGGGATCCATCTGAGCTATACCTGGGTAAAGTTGGCCTTGCAGGGAGCGGGACTGGTGGCCAAGGCCGGCAAGCGCGGTATACACCGCAAGCGGCGCGAACGGCGCCCGCTGCCGGGCATGTTGCTGCACATCGACGGCAGCCGCCACCAGTGGTTTCAGGATGAGCGCTGGTATGACCTGATCGTGATTCTGGACGACGCCACCAGCGAAATCTATTACGCCCAGTTGGTGGAAGAAGAATCGACGGTTCCAGTGATGGCCGCGCTGCGAGAAGTCATCGAGCGCAAGGGGCTGTTCTGCGCCTTGTACTCGGATCGAGGCAGTCATTTCTGGCTGACACCGAAGGCTGGCGGCAAGGTGGACCCGCATCGTTTGACCCAGGTGGGCCGTGCGTTGCGCGATCTGGGCGTGCAGATGATTCCGGCTTACTCGCCCCAGGCGCGGGGCCGCTCGGAACGCAACTTCGGGACCTGGCAGGGACGGCTGCCGCAGGAGCTCCGGTTGCACGGGATCAGCACCCTTGCGGAAGCCAACCGCTTTCTGCGCGAGCACTACGTGGCCGAGTTCAACCGCCGCTTCCAGGTGCCTGCGCGCAGCGCGGCACCGCCTTCACCGCCTGCCCGCGCCGCGACCTCGACTTGATCTTCTCGCTCCAGTTCGAGCGTACGGTCAGCCGCGACAACACCGTCAGCTTCCAGAACCTGGCCTTGCAGATCGACAGGGTAAGCTGGCGCGGCACCCTCGCCGGTTGCAACGTCATCGTGCACCAGCATCTGGACGGCACTCTCAGCATGACCCACGGGCCACGCCCCCTAGAACGCTACACCAGCCAGGGCACACCGATCACGCAGGCGGCAACAAAGCAAGCTGTTGAAAAGCCGCTCCGTGGAAAAGTCCAAATGCCGACTTTTCCACCTCGCTTGGAAATCCCGCAAACAGCGCGGGATTCCCACTTTCCAACAGCTACGACGGCGGCTAGATGAGAAAACAAAACCGGACATTTCACGTGCTACGAAAACCGGACATTTGCACTTGCTACGAACAGACTGTTGCGAACAGGGTGCAGGGAGCAGGGGCGGAATCGCTCCTGCGCCCCCTCTCAAGCCGAGGCAGGGCTTGCTCCGAGGCACACAAGTTCAGGATTTTCCACTTTGTGCAGAAAAGGGGTGGGGCAGACTTATTCGCCGTGATCGGCGTTGGAGGCTGCGATATTGCGCTACCTGGCGGTGCGCTGTGTCACTGGAACGTCGCGAGCTTCTGCATGGACCGCGTTGACCCAGTCATAATTCTTTGTCTCTTCCGGGGTAAGGCCGGTGAGTGTCTTCCAACAGGAACTGACGCAGATGTTGCTGCGCTCGGACTCCATAAGTCAGGAATCTGCCGATTGAGTTCAACCGTATGCCGGTAATGGTCCTCGCTCTCGCGCAGGGCTTCTTCTTTCTGTTTGACAACGGAGATATCGGTGATGGAAACGCAAACTCCCAAGGATTTCTCCGGCTTCGTCCCTCACGGGCTGATGGGTCGCCATCATGGTCGCGGCAGGTGCTCCAGGGGCAGATGATGGCCTTTGTACCTCGATACCTGGAAAGGATTCGCCGTTGAGAGCGCGCTTGAGGTAGGGCTCGAACTGCGCATAGACCTCAGGTTTGACCATCTCGGAAACCGGCCGGCCCAAGTGAGCCTCCACGCTTTGCCCATTCATCTCCGCCAGCTTTTGATTCAGATTGACGTAACGGAGCCTGGTATTGACGAATGCGAGCCCGACAGGAGCGCCGTCATAGATGGCGCGCAGCTGCGAAAACCGTTCGGTAGGCTGGGCATCGAGCGAGAGAAACTGGTCCGCGATTGAAGCCGGCACTTCCGCCCGCAACGCAGGCCCCAAGGTGACGCTGCGAAAGCACGCCGGGAAGCTCGGCGGCAGGAACGGGCATCCCGTAGAGATGGCCCTGTCCGAGGTTGCAGCCTTGCCAGGCCAGGAGATTGGCCTGGTTCTGCTCTTCGATCCCCTCGGCCACAGTTTGCAAGCCGAGGCTGAGACCGAGACTGACGACCGCAGCGGTGATCTTGCGGCTCTGGCGCGAGTGCACCATGGAACGGACAAAGCTGGCGTCAACCTTGATTTCATCAAAGGGAAGCGATTGCAGATGAAGCAGGCTTGAATAGCCGATGCCGAAATCGTCTAACGCGAGTTGAATGCCGAGTCTTTTGAAGTCCGCAGCCACGGCGCCCGCCAGGTCCAAGTCGTCTACAAGTGCGGTCTCGGTGAGCTCGATAGTGAGCCGCTTCAGGTCGAATTCAGCCTCGTCCGCCATCCGATGGATAAAGTCCGGCAGCGTGCGGTCGTGCAGCTGAGAGGGAGACAAATTGACCGACAGGCCAAAGGTGGCGGGAAGGCTCCGCACGGTGGCGAACGCCTGACGCAGAAGCGAAGCGGTCAGGTTGTTCATCAAGCCGTAGCGCTCTATGACCGGGATGAACAAGCCAGGAGAAACGAGGCCCTGCGTGGGATGGTCCCAGCGCGCGAGAATTTCGAAGCCGTGGATCGTGCGGGCACGAAGGTCTACCAGTGGCTGGAAATAAGGAACAAACTTGTTGCCTTCAATCGCACGGCGGATGTGTTGTTCAGCAAACGGCATTCGATGCCTCTGAGTAATCTGACCGCTGGGTACTAACGAGAGTTACCGCAAGAATATCGCGTCGGCAGGCGGGCACCATACCACCTTTGTATGAGTGGATGCGGGTTCTGGTTCCCGGGAGACGAGCTGCGTCAGAGCTGATTGGTGGACTCGGGAGCTTCGCGGGGCTTGATTCTTCTGGCGAGGACGAGGATGCCAATGAAAATGCCGGCGGCGGGGAGTCCCAGGATGAGGATGGCCCGGCGGAGAGACTGGCGGACGATCGGGGCAGAGCCGGCGGTGGTGTCTTTGCAGAGGCTGCAGCCCTGGGCGTGGCTGAATGCTGGCATGACAAGAGCCATGGCTAGCAGGAGGATTCGAGGCTGGAAAAGGAACAGCAGGTCCTTCGACTTCGTCTGGCGCTCAAGCGCCAGACTTCGCTCAGGATGACAGCTTTTTGAGTTTAGTGCCGGATTCACTGGAAGAAGGTGAGGAGGCCGAAGAGGAAGATCCAGAAGATGCCCATGGTGTGCCAATACCACGCGGTACAGTCTACGACGATCTGGCGGAGCTCGATGCGGCGCAGGACGAACATCGCGCCGAGGGCTGCGGCGAGCGCGAAGACGCCGAGCAGCAGGTGGACGCCGTGGACGCCTGTGATGAGATAGAAGAAGTGGCTGCTGGGATCGGGCGAGTTGAAATAGAAGCCTTGCTGGACGAGCTGCTCCCAGGCGATCCACTGGCCGGCGAGGAAGAGCGATCCGAGGATGAAGGTCGCGATCAGCCAAGGGGCGGCGCGTTTGACGGCGGGACGGCCGAGGCCGAGCCACTCGTCCATGACATCGATCTCGCGGAAGAGCTGGCGGCGGGCCATTTCCATGGTCAGGCTGCTGAGGATGAGGATGGCGGTGTTGATCCAGAGGATGGGCGGGACAGCGAGCGGGTGCCAGTCGGAAACGTAGTTCTCGCGGGCGTCGAAGTGGCCGGCGCTCTGGCGCACGAAGAAGGCGCTGACGAGGGCGACGAAGAACATGAGGTCGCCGGCGAGGGCGAAGAGGACTCCGAGGCGGTAGCGGGTGAGGAGCTCGCGCGGGCCGCGGCGGCCATGGGGACGATTGTCCCAGTTGTCGCCGTCGCCTCCACCGCCGGTAGGTCGGCGGTCGAGTGGAGGTTTTCCGCCTATGCCGGTGTCTTTGCGCTCAATCTCAACGGGGTGACGAGTAAAGGTGGCGGGCATGGCGGTCCCCTGACAATCGGCGTTTTCGGAATTACTGTGCGTTCCGGACACACCAATTCCGAAAATGCTACAGAACAGCTTACTCCTGTTTCGATGCGCTTTCCCACTGCGGATTAAAGTTCATTTCGTTTACGGCAATTTCATATTCGTACGGACCACGGTTGATGGGTGCGTACGCGGTGGCGGGAGCCCATTCGAGAGTGGTGGCCTGCCAGGGGTTGGGCGGAGCGATGCGGCCACGGCGGGCGCTGAAAAAGATGTTCCAGAGAAAGATGAGCTGAGCGGCAGCAAGGAACAGAGCGGCGGAGGTGATGCCACGCTCGTTGGCCACGATACCGGAGAAGGACGTAGCGGGTCCGGCGAGGCGCTCGTAGTGGCGGGGCTCTCCGGCGAGCCCGGAGAAGTGCATGGGGAAGAAGGTTCCCCAGGCGCCGATGATGGAGAGCCAGAAGTGGAGCTTACCGAGGGTTTCGTTCATGAGGCGCCCGGTCATGAGGGGAAACCAGTAGTAGATGCCGGCAAAGATGGAGAAGCATCCGGCCATGGCCATGACCATGTGGAAGTGGGCGACGACGAAGAAGGTGTTGTGCAGGTAGGAGTCGAGTGCGGGCTGGGCGAGGATGGGCCCGGTGAGGCCTCCGGCGATGAAGAAGGATAGGAAGCCAAGGGCGAAGAGCATGGGCGTAGGGAAGCGCAGGCCGCCGCCCCGGAGCCCTCCATCCCAGAGCATGCTGAGCCATCCGAGGACCTCGACGGTCGAGGGGACGGCGATGGCCATGGTGGTGAGGGCGAAGGCGGTACCGGCGTAGGGGTTCATGCCGCTGACGAACATATGGTGTCCCCAGACGACGAGGCCGAGGAGGCCGATGGCGACGAGCATGGCGGACATGATGCGGTAGCCGGGGACGCGACGGCGGGCGAAGTTGGCGAAGAGGGAAGTGGCGAGTCCCATGCCGGGCAGCACCGCGATGTAGACCTCGGGGTGTCCGAAAAACCAGAAGAGATGCAGCCAGAGGAGCGGGGAGCCGTCTCCGCGGCCGACGATTCGGCCGTTGACCAGATCTCCGGCGGGGATAAAGAAGCTCGAGCCGAAGTGGCGATCGGAGAAGAGCAGGACGATGGCTGCGAGCAGCACGGCGAAGACGAGCAGTGTGAGGATGGAAGTGACGAGCCATGCCCAGACGGTCAAAGGCAGGCGGAACCAGGTCATTCCGGCGCGGCGTTCGCCGAGGATGGTGGCCAGCAGGTTGACAGCGGCAAGCCATGACGAGAGGCAGAAGAGCCCGATGCTGGCGAGCCAGAGGTCCATGCCTCCGCCTTCGCCGGGGCCAGCGGCGGGGATGGCGCTCAGCGGAGGATAGGAGGTCCATCCGGAGATGGGCGCGCCCTTGGGAACGAAGAAGGCGGCGAGAAGGACGAGAAGGGCGGCAGCGGCGATCCAGAAGGCGATGGCGTTGAGTCGCGGGAAGGCCATGCAGCGGGCGCCGATCTGCTCGGGGAGGACGAGGCTGGCGAATCCGATCTGCGGCGCGATGGTGAGCACGAAGAAGATCATCAGCGTGCCGTGCATGGTGACGAGGGCCAGATAATCTTCAGGCTTGAGAAGGCCGAGGAGGGGAAGTGGCGAGTCGGGCCAGACGCGATGGATGCGCATGACGAGCGAGAGCAGAGTGCCGATGGCGACGGCGGCGAGGGAAAGCAGGAGATAGAGGATTCCGAGGGCGCGGTGTTGAGTGGTGAAGAGGCGCAGCTTCACCGGGTGGGCGCCTCGGCATGGGCGTGTGCATTGGAACGGGTGGCGAGCCAGATGTCGAATTCGGCGGGGGAAACGACCGAAAGCACGGCCTGCATGCGCGCATGCCCGGAACCACAGACCTGGCTGCAGAGGATGGGGTAGGTTCCGGTAGTGGTGGGCGTGAAGTGGACGTGGAGGACGAGTCCGGGCACGGTGTTTTCCTTAAGGCGCATGCCGGGAACGAAGAAGCCGTGGATGACGTCGATCGAGCGCAGGCGGAGGTCGACCTGGCGACCGGCGGGGAGGACAAGAACGCTGGAGACAACGTCGTCCCGACCGCGGGCGTCGCGACTGTCGATGCCGAGGGGATTACCGGCGGTGGCGTCTACGAGATTGGGGCGCGTTGAACCGAAGGCGGCGTCTGCTCCGGGATAGCGGAAGTACCACTGGAACTGCTCGCCGACGACTTCCACCTGCATGGCGTCGAGGGACGGTCCTGCAAAGCGGCTCGCGGCCCAAAGATGCTGCGCGGTCACGGCCATCCAGACGTACATGACACAGAGGGCGGTGAGGAGGGTCCAGCGGAGTGCGGTTGATCCTGTCCGCTCGCGCCTGCGGCGGCGCAGCGTGGCGGCGATGAGCCAGAGATGCGCGGCGAGGAAGCAGATGCAGATGGCGAAGAGGTTCCAGCGCATAAGGCGGTCGACGGCGACGCCGTGGAGTGAACCGTTATGTGGCAGCCAGAGGTGCGACTGGGCGATGCAGAGGGCTTCGAGGAGCATCGCAGGCATGATCTCGATTGTCTCAGGAACGGATGGCAGCGTGCTGGCGTACGAGATCGACGAAATGGCGGTGCACGCGGCGGTCGGCGGAGAGCTCGGGATGGAAAGTGGCGGCGAGGATGTGTCCCTGCTCGACCAGGACGGGGAAGCCGTCGCGCTCGGCGAGGACGTGGACACCGGGTCCGGTCTTCACGATACGCGGGGCGCGGATGTAGACAAGTTCCATGGGGCCGCCTTCGAGTTTTGTTGGCGAAGTCTCAATGGCGCTGTCGATCTGGCGTCCGTAGGCGTTGCGCTCGACGGTGGCGTCGAGGACGGCGAGGCTCTGTTGCGAAGGGTTGGTGACTTCTTTAGCAAGAAGGATGCATCCGGCGCAGGTGCCGAAGGTGGGGCGTGTGCGGACGAAGGATTGAAGGCTGCCGAGGAAGCCGTCTCGCTCGAGGAATTTGAGAAAGGTGGTGGATTCGCCGCCGGGGATGATGAGTCCGTCGATGCCGTCGAGCTGCTCGGGCTTGCGGACAAGAACTGGTTCGGCTCCGGCTTCACGCAGGGCCGCGGCGTGCGCCTCGAAGTCGCCCTGGATGGCGAGGACACCTATCTTGGGTATGTCGGCCGTTACAGGCAATTTCAGCACTCCCAATGATCTTTACGGGTCCAAATGATGGCGTTCCCGGATGAGTTGCCGGAACGATGTTGACATGTGAAAGTTTGTCTTCTCGAGTTCTGCGAACACCGGGGCGAAATCTAGAAGGCCTAATTGGGCTGCACGTTCCAGAATACCCACAGTTCCAAGCACACCCAAGCCGCACGAGCGTGCCTCCAGACGACCACCGGCATCGTCGATCAGGATCAGAGATATTTTCAGGTATCGCGCCAACTCGATTGCCTGGCGTTCACCTTCGTCGAGGTCAGGGGCATAGAGATGTATTGGTGGAGGGGCGCAGACTTCGACCCAATCCGGCCGGCGCGCCATCCACTGTTTAACCGGCTCTGGTGTCCTGGTGTTGGTAAGTTCGGTTGCAACGGCGTCGGGAATCAACACTCGATCAAAAAGTCTTCCGAGAACCTGAATGTGACCTATAAGAACGAGATAGCGAAGCGGTCCTGTATCGGCAACAACGATCATCTTTAGCAGGCTGTCAGCGAGCGGTTGTGCTTTCCGTTCCTCGCATCTTCTTCAGTGTCTGAAGGTCCTGCTCGTATTCCTCTACACCATAGGCATCGCGATCAATCTGCCATCGCTTCAGAAAGCCGTCCATTTCGTATCCGGTTTGGAAGCCAAGCATACTGCGAGCCTGCTTCTTACTCAGCAAACCATTCCGGTATCCCTCGGCTACCAGCGCCTCGAGAGCTTCTCTGCCGGGATTCTCGTGGTCCGTGAGGTCGTCGGGTAATTGGACCGTAATTTGCATGGCGTTCTCCTAAGTCCTCACCAGCCGCGCGTCTGGAGGAGTTCCTTTTCTTCGATGGCGGCGATGGCGAGGCCCTTCATTGAGCCGGTCACCTGCTCGCTGGCGTCGGCGAGAATCTTCGGGTCGTCGAAGTGGGTGGTTGCGATGACGATGGCCTTGGCGCGCGATTCGGCCTCTTCGCGCTCGAGAGGATTGTTCGGCTCACCCTTCTCGTTGACGGAGACATCGAGGGGCGTGGCGCGCTCCTTCATGAAGATTCCGGAGCCGACGAAGACGGACTCTGCGCCGAGCTGCATCATCAGAGCGGCGTCGGCGGGTGTGGCGATCCCTCCAGCAGAGAAGTTCGGAACGGGCAGCTTGCCGGCCTTTGCTACCATGCGGACGAGTTCGTAGGGGGCGCGGTGTTCCTTAGCGGCCAGGTAAAGCTCCTGCTCACTGAGCACGGTCAGGGCTCTCATTTCCTGCACGATCTGGCGCATGTGCTTTACGGCGTGGACGACGTCTCCAGTACCGGCTTCACCCTTGGTGCGGATCATGGCTGCGCCTTCTGCGATGCGCCGCAGGGCCTCGCCGAGGTCGCGCGCGCCGCAGACGAAGGGCGTCTTGAAGGCATGCTTGTCGATGTGGTGCGCTTCGTCGGCGGGAGTAAGGACCTCGCTCTCGTCGATGAAGTCGACGCCGAGCTGCTGCAGGATCTGCGCTTCGGCAAAGTGGCCGATGCGCGCCTTGGCCATGACAGGGATGGAAACGGTGGCAATGATTTCCTTGATGAGGCTGGGCTTGGCCATGCGGGCTACGCCGCCTTCGGCGCGGATCATCGCGGGGACGCGCTCGAGGGCCATGACGGCGACGGCTCCGGCCTGCTCGGCGATTTTCGCCTGCTCGACGTTCATGACGTCCATGATCACGCCGCCCTTCAGCATCTCTGCCAGGCCGACCTTGAGGCGCAAGCCTGTGCTGCTGTCGGAATAACTGCCGTTTTTCGCTGCGTGATCTGCCATGATGGGCCTCCCGTTTGAAACAGCGCTCTAATGCCGTCCGAGCGAGGGATCGGCAGCGCTCGCGTAACATAAAACCTGAAACACCAGTTTAGCAGTTTCATGAGGCAGGCTACGCGGGCGCAGCGAGCATGATGCCTCCGGTGTTGATGTGTTTAAGGGCTGTGGCGAGTGAGCTTCTTATTACACTTGCCAGAAGCACACACGAACTGATACCAAGTTTCGAAAACGGTCGGAGATCCACCTATGCCAAATCCCCCTGGCCAGGCGCCATCGCATCTCCGCAGCCCGCACGGAGCGGCTTCTGTGCATCTGGATGCGCTGCGAGGCATTGCCGCGGTGGGCGTGTGTCTCAGTCACCTGCGCGATTTTTTCTTTCAGGACTATCCGAAGGTGCCGCATCACGATCCGCTGCTGGCGGCAGGCTATCTGGCGACCGGGCTGGGGCATCAATGGGTGGTCGTATTTTTCGTGCTGAGCGGATACCTGGTTGGCGGCAGCGTGCTGCGCTCCTTCGCTCTCGACCGCTGGTCGTGGCGGAGTTATCTGCTGAACCGGATGACGCGGCTTTATACCGTGCTGATTCCGGCGCTAGTCCTGGGGGGACTGCTTGATATGGCTCGGATTCACCTGTTTGGAGAGGGCGGGATTTATGGTGGCCACACTGGTAAGCACGAACTGGTATTTGCCGTCAGCAGCCATCTAACCCTTCCAGTCATGATCGGGAATTTCGCGTTCCTGCAGGGAATTTATGTGCCGACCTTCGGCTCGAATGGACCTCTGTGGAGCTTGTCCTACGAGTTCTGGTATTACATCGCGTTTCCGTTTCTGGTCCTGGCGTTGTGGCGGCGGCAGTCGGTACCGCTGCGGTTGGTGAATGGGGTGCTGCTGATTGCGGTTGTGCTGTTCATGCGTCTTCCGATTGCATTGCTAGGACTGACGTGGCTGATGGGAGTGGCGATCCACTATCTGCCGCACCTTCCCGCAGAGAACGCGCTGGTGCGGAGACTGCTGATGATTGCAGCGGTGATCGCATGCTGCGCGACGCTTGCGTGGTGCAAGCAAACTCGCAATCCAATTGCGGATTACGTTCTGGGCGTGGTGGTGACCTGTCTGATTTATGTCGTCCTAAGCTGCTCGCGAACGCCCATGCCCAAGGCTTACAACTGGACGGCGCACGCGCTTTCCCGCTCGTCGTACACGCTGTACCTGGTGCACGTTCCGCTGCTGGTTTTCATCGCGGCGTGGATGGCGCATGCGCGGCAACTTCCGAATGCGCAGTCGGAGCTTGAGGGCGTGGCCATATTTGCCGTGGTGATGGTTTACGCGCAGGTGGTGTGGTTCTTCTTTGAGAAGCGCACGGATGCGATACGAGGTTGGATCAAGCCCTGGGTGATGGGGTCTGCTGCGCGCTCGAGTAAATCAAATTCGGCGGAGACGGCTGCCCAGGTCTAGCTCTGAGATCTTTCCGGGCTTTCGGCCTGAATCAGGATGCGGCGGGATCAACCGCGATGAACAGCGCTTTGCCTCTCGCCAGAACCCTGTTTGCCCCGTCGGCTATCTGCGCTTCGCAACGGTGCTGCCGTCCGCTGGCGCTGACGTGCGTCGCGCTTAACTCCAGAGTCGTGAGCAAGGGCACGGGTTTGAGATATTCGACTTCCATGTGCCGGGTCATGGCAACGATGCCGAATTGGCGGTTGGCCTTGCTCATGGCTTCGTCGAGGAGTGTCGCGATAACGCCTCCGTGTACGTGGCCGAGAGGACCTTCGAAGCGTCGCGGGACGCGCACGTGGCATACGATGCGATGCTCGTCGTCGACGAAAAATTTGAGACGGAGACCGGTACGGTTTTCCTGTCCGCAGCCGAAGCAGTGGTTCAGGGTGCCGTGCTGAAGGGGCACCAGCTTCTTCGCACTCATGCCGGGTCGCTCATGCCCCTCGTCGTTCATGCCCGTCACGCTTGGTTCAGAGCCTCCTGAAATACTTCACGGTCGACGTTGCCTCCGGTGAGTACCGCGCCGACGCGCTTCCCTCGGACGGCGTCACGCTCCTTGAGCACTGCGGCGATCGCCGCTGCGGCTGCGCCCTCAGCTACGTTGTGGGTGTCTTCGTAGACGGCACGCATGGCGGATTCAATTTCCTCTTCGCTTACTTCGACAAAGCGGTCGACGTTTTTGAGAATTACTTCGAGGGCTTGCTCGACGGGCAGGCGGCAGGCGAGACCGTCGGCGATCTTTGTTCCCGCCGCATGAGGTACGACACTGCCGGCGGTGAAGGACAACGCGTATGCGGGAGATGCTGCAGCCACAACCCCGACGATCTTCGTCCTGAGCCCCAGGGCGGCGCGGGCGGCGACGACTCCGCAGATCGATGAGCCCAGGCCGACGGGGACAAAAACAGTGTCGAGCTCGGGCGCGGACTCGAACATCTCCAAGGCGTAGGTGCCGGTACCGACTACGAGCAGGCGATCGAAGGATGGTACCTTGTGGAGTCCGCGCTGGGCTGCGAGCTCGGTGGCGTACTCGAGCGCGGCCTGGAAGTCGTCGCCGTGCTCGATTAGCTCCGCGCCGAGCGCCTGCATGGCGCGATTCTTCTCCCGGCTGTTGCCGTGCGGAACGACGATGGTAGCGGTCAATCCCCGGCTGCGGGCGGCGAGTGCGACCCCCTGGCCGTGATTGCCGCGTGTGGCGGCGATGACGCCGGTGAGATGCGGCTGCTCGCGGGAGAGCCAATCCATGTATACGGTCGCGCCGCGCAGCTTGAATGCGCCGACCGGGGAGTGATTCTCGTGCTTCACCCACAGCTTCAGCGCCGGTGCGTGCATTGAGCAGCGGCCAGGAGTAAGTGGGCGTTGGAGGCATCACGGTGCGGACGAGATTGGTGGCGCGGCGGAGTTCTTCAAGTCCGGGCAGGTCCATTCGGTAGATCCATGAAAACACTGTACCGTGCCGGGCGCGTGTTTGCAGCCTGCACTTCTTTATGGCGGTATACTTAGGTTTGAATATGGCAACTTTTGTAACGCCCGACGCGACCGCCGAGGAACAAGGGCAGGCTGCGCGTTCGCGGACCTTCTATATCGAAACTTTCGGCTGCCAGATGAACGTCCACGACTCGGAAAAGGTCATCGGGACGCTGGAGCATCAGGGTTATACGCGCGTCGAGACGGAAGAGGCGGCGGACCTGATCCTCTACAACACGTGCTCGATTCGCGACAAGGCGGAGCAGAAGGTTTTCAACCGGCTCAACGACTACAAGGCGCTGCACAAGCAAGGAAAGCGTTTCGCGGTGCTGGGCTGTGTCGCGCAGCAGGAGGGCGAGCGCATCTTTGAGCGCGCACCTTATGTATCGATCGTCTCGGGATCAGCCTCGTATAACCGGCTGCCGGAAATGCTGGTGCAACTGCAGCAGGGAACCAAGCGTATTACCGGACTCGACGACCGCCAGACCGAGGAGACATTTGAGACGGAGTTCACGGCGCGGTCGAATCCGCATCGGGGTTACATCACGATCATCGAAGGCTGCGACAAGTTCTGCGCGTACTGCGTGGTTCCTTACACGCGCGGCAAAGAGCGGAGCCGGACGTCGACCTCGGTGCTGGCCGAAGCGCGGCGCATGGCGGATGCGGGCTACACGGAGATTCAGCTACTCGGCCAGAATGTAAATTCGTACCGCGACACGGAAGGGAAGCGGAGCTTCGCGGAACTGCTGGCTGCGGTTGGCGAGATTCCCGGGATCCGGCGGGTGCGGTTTACGACTTCTCATCCGAGGGACTTTAAAAAAGACATTGTCGACGCGATCGATGCGGTTCCGTCGCTGTGCGATCACGTGCATCTGCCGGTGCAGAGCGGGTCGTCGCGTGTGCTCAAGTTGATGCAGCGCGAATATACGAGCGAACAGTATCAGGAACGCGTCTCGTGGATCAAGGCGGCGAAACGCCAGATCAGCATGACGACGGATATCATTGTCGGCTTTCCGGGGGAAACGCCGGCCGACTTCGAGGCGACGATGGATCTGCTGGCAGAGGTGCAATACGACGCGGTATTTGGCTTCAAGTATTCTCCCCGGCCGAATACGCCGGCGCTCGAGATGCCGGATTCGGTGGCCGAGGAAGAGAAATCCGTGCGGCTTCAAGTATTGCTTGACCGCCAGCGGGAGACGCAGAGAGCAAACTACGCCAAGCATGTCGGCGAGGTGCTGGAAGTTATGGTTGAGGTCTACAATTCTGCGCGTGGACAGATTGTGGGGCGGACGTCGCAAAACAAGACGCTGAACTTTACGACGAAGCAGCCCATATTGCCTGCGCAGGGATCTTATCTCCCTGTGCGCGTCACTCAGAGTTTTCCCAACAGCCTGGTCGGCGAGGCTGTTTAAGAGGTCAGCGATGGAAATCGAAATGAAAATTCGCGGTCTCATGGTCGATCCCTCCACGAACATGCCGATCGTTCTGCTGAAGGATCCGCAAAGCGAAGCGCTGCTGCCGATCTGGGTCGGCTTGTACGAGGCGAATGCGATTGCCCTTGAAGTGGAGAAGTCGCAGACCCCACGACCGCTGACGCATGACCTGCTGAAAAACCTCATCCATGGCTTGAATGCTCACGTGCAGCGCGTTGTGGTGACAGAGCTTAAGGACGACACATTCTACGCGGTGATCTGGATGGAGCAGAATGGGGAAGTCGTAGCGCTCGATTCTCGCCCCTCAGACGCACTGGCGCTTGCGCTGCGTACGGACTGCCCGATCTTTGTGGACGAAGAAGTACTGCGCGCTGCCAAGGTGCTTCCCAATCCTGAGCAGGCCTCGTCACAGGATGTACGCAAGTGGCTCGAAAGCCTGAACGACGAGGATCTCGGGCGATACAAGATGTAGTGGCGTACCAAGCAGGCTCGTTGCTCTGAGAGTTCCCGGATGCGGGAATCATTTCTGTTTGTCGCAATCTGACAAAGAACCGGGCTAATACGTCCGGGTAAAATCAGGTATCAATAGTAGCGACTGCGCAGTTATCCCCCCAAAAAGCTGTCGGTCAGAGAATCGCCTCTCTGGACGGTCTTCGCGCGATCTCGATCGCCATGGTGATATTTGGCCATGCAAGCACCTGCAAAGGATTTCCTCATATTCCTCTGGTCGGGTCCTATTCAGGCTTCGGTGTGCGCGTCTTCTTCGTGATCAGCGGATTTCTCATAACTACACGCTAATCAAGGAGCACGATAGATCAGGAACCATATCGCTTCGAGAATTTTATCCGCGCCGTGCATACAGAATTCTTCCTCCCGCATATCTTTATCTTTTGGTGATTGTCGCCTTTCAATGGAAGACCCTGGGCGTGAAAAGCATTCTGTGTGCAGCAACCTACACAATGAACTATCTGCGAGTCCGGCCATGGAACTTAGGACACCTGTGGACTCTATCAGTCGAGGAACAGTTCTATTTCCTGTGGCCATGCCTCTTATTGTTCTTCTGGCGGAAACGGGTTCAGATATTGCTTGCTGCAATCTTGCTGGCGCCGCTGGTTCGCATTCTCTACGGCGCCGCGGGCGCTGCCGATATTGGTTCAATGTCCTTTCCAGCCGTGCAGGATGCGATCGCGGTGGGTTGCCTCCTTGCAATACGGCGGGACTGGATCAATGCGAAGCTCATTGATCGCTGGATTCTACCGATCGCGATATTAACGCTGACGATGATGCGTTTTCGCTACCCTCATGGGATCGAGCCGCTCATCATTATCTCGCTCTGTAATCTTGGGATTGCCGTTCTCATCGATCACTGCATCCGCAAGGAATACCGGCTTCTTAACTGGGCGCCAGCAATGTGGCTGGGCACAATTTCCTATAGCCTTTATCTGTGGCAACAACCGTTCATGAACAAAGCCTTGCCATATTCGTGGACAACGTTCCCGTTGAATGTCCTGTTTGCAATTGGTTGCGCCGCACTGTCGTACTACTGCATTGAAAGGCCAGCTTTGAGGCTCAGAGACCGCAGGGCAGCGGCTGGTCGACTGAGGTCGAATTCGCGATGAAGGATGTTATATTGTTGTTAGACCGTCCTATCCAGAGTGTGCCGTCTTGCCTTGGCGAAGCGTGAACTGTTCGTGTGGAATCGAGCAGGAGCCAATCGGATCGTAATGAAGTACTTAACTTCTCCGCAGGCATCGAGGTAGGGAAAAATCTAGTCATTATGAGTCGCAGCGCAAAAGCCGCTAAGGGGTTTGCCGCCTCTATCGTCCAGTACTGCACGCAGATTCTGGTGCAGATACTGCTGGCTCCGATCGTGCTACGGGTTGCCGGGCGGGAGACGCTTGGCGCATATGCGGCCATTATGCAGACTCTCGGCTTTCTCGCGCTCGTGGATATAGCCGGCTCGTGGTCCCTGGAGCGGTTTCTGGGCCAAGCAACCGGAGTGGATGATGAGGGCAAGCGTTTCCGGAATGTCTTTACGACTTCACGCACGATATTACTGGTAACCAACAGCGTGTTTGCAGCGCTGGTCCTCATCTTCAGCTTTTTTGTTGTGCGGCTATTTCATCTGAGTCCGACCGTTGGAGCTGAAGCAAAACACGCCTTATACGTGATCGCCGCGTGGGCAGTGCTTCGCACCCCACTTGCGGCTTACGCAAATGCATCCATCGCGACGCAGGATATCGCGGCCACAAATCTTATTGGAGCGTTCGCCGGGGTTTTGCGAACTGTCGCGTCGCTGGCGTTTGTCCTGTTCGGGACCGGGCTTTTCGGGCTGATGCTCGCAGGGACAGTAGCGGAGGCGGTTGGCAATCTTCTATACCGCTTCCGCTATCGCAAGATGAACCCGGGACGAACTCCGGGGTGGGGCATTCCGGATAAGGCTCTTCTACGCGAGATGCTGGGCTTCGGGGGCCATGCGGCGTTTCTCAATATCGGAAACATGCTGTTTTTCAGCTCGGGGAACATGCTTGCCGGCTTGACCAGCGGTGCGGCGGCCGCGAGCAGCTTTTACACGACACAGATGCCGACGAGCACGGTTTACGTCATGATCTTTCGCATGACCGAGGCGGCTACTCCAGCGGTGAACGAACTTTACGGCCGACAAGACCTTGAGAAGGTACGATACGCATTCGTTCGCCTTTGCCGGCTGCTCCTTTTCTTCAATCTGCCTTTGGCGGTGTGTGTGCTGATTTTTAACAGGGATCTTGTGGTGACATGGGTCGGAGCACAGCAATATGCGGGAACGCTGCTCACCGCGTCACTCGCAGCTTTCTGCGTGGTGAATGCCATCCAGAGGCTGGTAATGTTGTTCGCCTTTATTTTCGGATGGGTACGCCTGCTTTCGATAACCGCCCTCATGCAAGGCGTTGCGAATTTCGCATTGGCTTTTTACCTCGGGCGCCACATGGGGTTGGGAGGAATCACGCTCGCGCTGGTGATCGTGCTCCTTCCGCAGCTGGTTATCCTGATCCGAAAGATCAGCCAATATCTCACCGTGAACATCGTGGAGTTACTGGCAAGCACCGCGATGCGGTCGCTCGTGCCGCTGGCGGCTGCGGCGGCGTTTGGATTGCTGGTGCATGCGCATGTTTTGATTGCGCGCCGGCATTTCATTGGCCTGCTGGCTGAACTTGGCACGTTTGCGGCAGTGTATGGCGTCCTGGCCTGGTTCATGATGATGACCGATCAGGATCGCAACGATTTCCGTCGCTTTGCCAACAGCGCATTGTTCCGCTTGCGCAAAAGATCAACCCGAATTACAGAAACAGCAGCGGCGGATGGTTCAGCCAGCTGACACTTGTTTAGGACAACAGTTATGACTGATTTCGAATGGCCGCTGGTTTCAGTACTCTTCATCACATACAAACGCTTCGATCTGCTCAGGAAGGCCGTGGAGAGCTTCCGGCGCAACACGGACTATCCGAAACTGGAGCTGGTGATTGCCGACGACGGCAGCGGGCCTGAAATCCAGGCCCAGATTCGTACGCTCTCCGCCGACGTGTTCGCGCTGGCGCAAAAAAATCGGGGCCTGGGCGCGAATAACAATAACGGGCTGCGACATTGCCGTGGCAAATACATTTTGATGATTCAGGACGATTGCGTGTGCCACGGACCGTCCGACTATCTTCTCAACACCATCAAGGTCATGGAAGCCAACCCCCAAGTGGGCATCATCAACTTTGCTGGTGCCCCGCATCCGCCGGATCGGAGTCAGCCTCTCTTGGGCAGCAATGAGCCGTGCTATATGACTCCCATCCCGCTCAAGGGCGACAAGGTCGACTACCTTTACACGGACCAGCCGCACGTCCGGTCGCGCGCCGCACTGGAGCATGTCGGGTACTACACTGAACGCCGCGCACTCGGCGGCTTGGAAAACGAATTTTACTACTCCGTCCGCTGGCAAGACCAGGACCGCTTTGCCACTGCGGTCTTTCCCGCCTATCACCGCAAACTATTTGTGCACATTGGCGCCGACCGGAGCTTCCGAGCCAATCTCTTCCGCTGTCGGCTCGACCGATTTCTGATGCCATTGGCCATGTTTCTTAAGCGGCATTGCGGCCCCGTCTTCACGCTCGGCAAGGCTTTCGTACGAACGTCGGTGACAGCGGTGGAAAAATTGAGAATCGTGCGGTAGAGGCACGGCCAAGTGGGTCTTAAAAGGCAGTCATTCAAAATGAGCTGAATCCCTCCGATTAGTCCAGCGGCAGTGAGAGCTCTCCGATAATAGTAGCCAGCGAGGCCCCGGCGAGGAGAACTGGATGAAGAAGAGTCGGTACATGGAAGAGCAGATCGTAGGTACGCTGAAGGAGTCGGAAGCAGGCATGGAGACGGCGGGGCTGTGCCGGAAGCACCGCGTCAGCCAGCAAACGTTTATCGCCGGAAGGCGAAGTACGGCGGACTGGCGAATTTCCCGCTCTCGTTAAGAGCTGAGCTAGTCCGCTTTGAGCAAATCGCTACGACACATATAATGCCGACGAAGAAGAGGAGGCAACTGGCGCGCCAAGGTCCCATGGGAAGCAAAGTGGGTCACGAATCCCATGGAATACCGAGTGACGACGTTACGCGCGAGTGCGGCCTCACCTTCCGGCGAGCACTGAAACACCCCTGGGGCTCGCCGGATGAGCATTTAGATGACTGCCTATCGATCTTTGAGAAGAGCCGGAGGGAGAAGATGGAATGCACGACATTAGCAACCGAAGCAACCGACATGTATTTGGACCTATTGAAAAAGTCACTTACGAGGACAGCCTTTCCAGACCGATACAAACCCTTGAAAGCGGATCGGATACGGAGCAAGAGCTTCGTTGCATGGGCGGCGTTCAAGTGCATCAGGCCGGCTCTGGATGCGATGAGAATTACGTTGTGCAGCACCAGGTACAACGCGGAAGTGCGAGCGGAGGGCAGGGACTGGCCCTCCGAAGCGGAGACGATGGTCGGGTTGGAGCGGCTGAACAACGTCGAATTCTGCGTCAAGGATGTCCTCGCAAACGGAATTCTGGGTGATTTCATCGAGACCGGCGTGTGGCGGGGAGGCGTCTGCATCTTAATCGCTGCGATTTTGAAGGTCAGCGGAGTGACAGATCGGACAGTCTGGGTTGCGGATTCTTTCGAGGGCCTTCCCCGGCCTGACGGACGGTACGCCCAGGATGCAGGAAGTACCTTTTACAAATTCGAAGAGTCGTTAGGGGTATCTTTGGAAGAAGTTCGAGCCAACTTTGAGCGTTACGGAATGCTCGATGACAATGTACGGTTCCTCAAGGGTTGGTTCAAAGATACTCTGCCGGGCGCGCCGATAGACCGGTTGGCTGTTCTCCGTCTCGACGGAGATATGTACGCATCCACCATGGATGCCCTCAATAGTCTCTACAAGAAATTGTCGATCGGCGGCTACGTAATCATTGACGACTATGGATCTGTGGCCGCGTGCAAGCAAGCAGTGCACGATTTTCGCGCTCAATGTAATATCGTCGAGCCTATTCGGAAGATCGATCATGCCGGAGTCTTCTGGAAAAAGGAAAGGGAGGTCGTCGCCGCGCAATTAATGCCCCGCCCGGCAGTCGGCGGACATGCTTTATCCGGTGGAGATGCCGGGGACCCTAATAGAAACGGGAAGCAACTGGCATGAGTCAAGGAGCGCTCAGAGGACCTACCACTCTTTTCCCAGCACCGGCTTGAAGCCCACGATGTCCAGCCCCTGTTCGGCCACCATCTGCTTCAGCTTGCGGTTCTCTTCCTCCATCTGTCGTAACCGCAAAAGGCTGTGGCGGCCTTATCTCGCTGCTAAACTCAACCCCGAGCACTCTCACTTATCCGGACTAAACCGAGGGGGCAGCTCAAAAGAACACGCTACCTGCGGCCCGACGACGACCCTGTCACTGCAATGTTGTTCCCACCATGCTATTGATGCCTGGCGGCAATGCTCCGGCGCGTCGCCACCTACCTGCTGACAATGCAGCGCCCCGCATACACTTTTGACACAGACCAGCGCTATTCATTTGAAGCGACGGAGGTACTTAATGGTCTGAACTCTGCGGTGAGCGGCATCAGAATTCGCGTGTTCGTTGAAGAGCCGTTCCAAAGCCCTGCTCCGCTTTGGCGATTGGCTCAGGCAACACCCGATAGCGAATAGCGATCAGGTCTTTTGCAAGATCTGTAATCCGCTTCCGAAAAGAAGGCGAAGCGGTCGCCTGTTTCTCGCCGTTTGCGATTCTGGCTAGATCGGCGCGGAGACCCTGCAAGCGCTGCTCGATATCCGGCCGAAATTCGGGTTCCACATTGCCTTTGAGAAACTCCAGCATCGCTTCACAGGCCAACATCCAGCGATCCGGTTTGTTATTGGCTGCATTGGAATCGTGAAAGCGGTAATAACCCATCGGCTTGCGCACAAACCTCACCATTCCCTTCAGTCCCATCATCATGGCCCAATACCAGTCCGTGGCCAGGTCGGCGTTGGGCGGCAGGCAGGGCACCTCCAGAAGCGCCCGGCGGCACATCAGCGAAACACTGATCGTATATCCATTGCCCCTTCTGAAATGCAGATACCCTTCCGGAGGACTTAATGTCTGCCTGGGTAGGGCCATTCCTCGCACGCGCCGCGGAATCAGGTTTTGGTCGCACTCCAGGCAGGCTGCCGCAACTAGGCTGACGTTGTTTTCCAGCTTGCTTGCCATCGTCTCAATGAAGGATGGCATCAGCGCGTCGTCATGAGAAAGGAAACAGACGTAGTCGCCGCTAGCCTGTTCTAGCAGGAAGCGATAATGTCCGCCCAAAGTAAGACGCTGCGGAGGACGAAGAATACGAACCGTGGGAAAACTGCTGTACTCCTTCACGATTTCATAAGTGCGATCCGGCGAATTGTCATCGGAAATCAGAATCTCCGATCCCGGGATTGTCTGTGCCAGCGCAGATTCGATCGTGGTTCGTATAAAACGCTCTGATTTGTAGCACGGGATGCAAATTGAGATGGTCGTCGCCATTGGAGCCTACCGTTCTTGTTTGAAGATTGAGACAGCTTGGGAATCCTCAAGAAGGGAATTCATGGGAGAGGATTCAGCAGTGGTTGCGGTAGAGCGACCAAGCGGAAACAGCATTCTCCTCTCACGAAAATTTCATTTCCACACACGATTTATATTTCAGCGTAGCATTTCTTATAGCGGTCTTAATTAATCCCTCCAACGTGGTCGCCTCGCGTGCAACGTAGCCGTAGCATGCTGGCATACATGCTCGCTCGCCTCTCAACAGGTTTGACGAGGATCTCCACTGCTCGGGCGGGAAGGACTCGGCCCCTCACGCGACGCCAATCTTCACCCGGGCCTGCGAACAATCAGCATATTATTGTCGGCATGATTGTACGGATGCGGTAACTCAACAAGTGCGAATTCATGGTTAGGGAACTGCTTCGAGTAATTGGCCTCCAGCACGCTCCGCCATTCCTTCACAGTATCCTTATGGATATCCTCCACAACATACACGCCACGGGGACGAAGGTGCTCCAGCGATTCTTTCAGGAACGAGACATTAGCCTCAAAGGTGTGGAGACCGTCGTCGATGATGATATCCATGCCCTCTCGCAAGGAAGGCTCTGACCAGAGAGCGCGAATTGCATTCTCGTCGAGTTGGTCACAATAGAAAGTCTTGATGCGATCCTCTTCGAACAAGATATTTCGGTCGATATCCGCGCCATAAACAAGCGCATTCGGGAAGAGATCGCGCCATCCCCGGACAGAGGCCCCTGGCCTTCCACTCAATCCCATGCTGAAAGCGATCTGTGGATTGTTGGTGCCCAGACCAAGTTCGAATATCCGGAGCGCCTGATTCCGTAGTTTGCCAAAGAGGGCGGAATAGACGGTTGTGTAATTGTGAAAACGCCCCTTGTCGCTCCCATTGCGAGTCATGACGCGGCACATCTTCGTTGGAGAAAAGACATTGATATTGCTAAGCTGGCGTTCCAGCGGCAGAGTCTCACCATGGGGAAAGCCGTGAATCTTTGGAGTCCGTTGTCCGTCGAAAGCAGAAACTACACCAGTAAGATGAGAGCGGCCAAGCCACCAATAAAAGCGGTAGTGTCCGAACGCCTGAGGCGAGAGTCTCCGCCGAAGCAATCCACGGGCAGCTTCAATCATTCACATTCTCCAAGCCATAGCTGGGCATATCTACAATCTAATCGAAAGTCATACAAAGGCGAAATGTTACATGTCGTGTATGCAAGTGCCCGCGGCCACGAGACTACGAGATCCAAGATGGATGAGAAGACAGCAAGGCAGAAGTCCTGGCCTTACCCCAGAGGTTCGATCAACTTTTCAGAGCGAAACGTCTGTAGTGAAACAGCCCCATCGCGTCAAAATGATCGGCAATCTGAACCAATTTCTGGTCTTGCAGAAGTATTAACGCTATCCACAGTTATGCCCACAATGGCTTCTGCTCGACGGGACCAGATAACAGATAATGGATCCTCGATTCATTCGGAACATCAGACACCAAACACGTTGACTATATTGACGACCTGCGTCGAACATTCAGGCGCCAATTTGCTCTCGGTATGGGTCCTTCGTGAGATAGAAATGCAGTCCGTCATCCTTGGTTGTCTTGCTTGCTTCTGCCAGCACCCTAAGGCAAATCGCAAATCCGCACGCAGATGGTTCCATTGCTCCCCGACAATCTCCACGAGTGGAGCATCCAAATCCGCCCAAGCAGCAAAATACCTGCGACTTGGCATCGTTATTCTTCAGGATTCCTCGTTAAGGCTGTTCAGGAAGGCGGCGTACTGAACGCCGTAGTCTGCCCATCCGCCCAGGTTCTTCACCCGTTTCAGGGCGGCTTCGCTCATGGACTGGCGCAGGGTCGGATCATCGGCCAGGCGCTGGAGGCCTTCAGCGATGGCTTCAGTGGAACGGATCGGCACGATGAATCCTTCGACGCCGTGTGAATAGAGGTCTGGGCCTCCAGTGTGATCAGAGCTGATAACCGGGCATCCGCACGCCATGGCCTGGCCCATCACCATGCCCCAGCCGTCTTCGACGGAAGGCAAAACCATGGCGTGGCTGGTACTCATATAGCGGCTCACCTCGCTCTGCGGGACCGCGCCTACCAGCTCGACGTTCTGCAGATCGAAACGGGCGAGAACGGGCTGCATCTCGGCCGGGACTGCGCCTACAATTCGCAGGCGCTTATGGGGATGACGCAATTTCTGAAAGCCTTGGAGGAGGTAGGGGATTCCTTTGCGGACGGTTACGGATCCCACAAAGAGGACGTCGAAGGTCTCAGGGGACGGGTGGCCCTCTGGCTTGAAGAGCTCTAGGCGCACCCCGAGGGGTATTCGCCTGAGCTTCGCTTCCGGGAAACCTTTGGCAATAAACGACCGGTAGGCAAACTCGGACGGTACAGTGACGGCGTCGGCCTGTTCGTATTCCACCTCCTCACGCTCGATCATGAAGGGGTCAACGCCGCGGACTTCAAGCCCCCAGTGCCGCATCTCCTCCGAGACGACTTCGTCCTGATAACGAATGTGTGAGGATCCCCGGTCACAGATGTAGCGTGCACCGAGCTCCCGGGCGCGAGGCCCGCTGGTCAGGCCGGAGCCTGACAGGGCGACATAGGCATCGCAGGCCGTCAGATTTTTGGCGACCCAGGTGTCGAAAGTGCGAAAAAGGCTGCGGGTAATCTGGCGGTTCAGGCCATACGGGAAAGGCAAGCGTTTGCCGACCACCAACTGAGGGGTGTGAATCCACGGAAAGGTGCGAACCCGGTCTTTGGGTAGACCTTCGCGCTGGAGGCGGCGCCACGGAAAGGTGGAAAATATCTGCCCGGTGTGGCCCTGAGCATCGAGCTGGCGGGCCAGTTCAAAGTGATGGAAGACGCCATTCGCGGCCTGAAGGATGTGCATTGGGGAACAGGATTCACTGTCAGTGTAAAGGACTGGGAGCCCACAGCCACCGAGGAGGGGCGCCCTGGTGGGCTCATGTTGTTGGCGCCGGATAGAAATGTCTCGATGCGCGCCGGATAGAAATGTCAGTATAAAACCCAGTGGTCGTGGCGGGGTGGAAATGTGTGAAATCGCCGTTCTTCTGGCGATTTCCAAGGTCTGTGGGAAGCGTGGGACAGTTTCATCGTTCCAGGCTTTCCATCAGACCGTCATTTCCGCCGCTGCTGACGGCCTTGTTTTCAGTTCGAAGCCTGGTCCGTAAACTCTTCGCGGTGTTTTCTTGTAACCGAGTTTCTCGCTGTTGGTCATGACCTTCGTCTCGTGCTTAAGGTCCTGCTGCGCTTTAACAAACGCGAGAGCATGGCCAAGGCGTTTGTTCTCGACGATGGCGGTGTGGCTGACGCGCTGGTCCTTACTGAAGACACGGTAGGGAAGTGAGCATCCCTTCCAGCGCAGCTCCAGACGACCATCTTGAAAATCGTATAGGTCGACGTACTTACCGCCGAGGCCTTCAGAGACCTCGTTCCGTTCGAGGATGATCTGCTTGCGGTCATAGGACATAGTCAGTTGCTCACTGACGTGACGTTGTTCGCGGTGGCACAGGATATCGTTCAACCGGCTTGCCTTGACGTTGAGAGGGCGGTGCAAGTTCTCTGGCTTGGCAGGAACTAGCGCGAAGCGTTCGTTGAAGCGTTCCAGGAACCCTGGCAGGAAAGCGTTGCCGGCCTTTATATCGCATATGTTCTCAAGACGGAGCTCCTTCACCAGCCGATCCTGCAGAGTGCGATTGGCTCGCTCCACGCGACCCTTAGCCTGGCTGGAGTTCGCGCACAGGATTTCGATGTTCAACTCAGCGAGGGCACGGCCGAACTGGGTCATACCCGAGCCCCCCTTAGCGTCTGGCCGGTTGACGCGAAAGACGGTGTGCTTATCGGAATAAAAGGCAACTGGGCAGCCATGGGCTTCCAGATAACCTTGCAATGCTTCAAAGTAGGAGTCCGTGCTCTCACTCGGCACGAAGCGCAGCTGCATGAGTTTGCTGGTTGCATCGTCGACGAACACCAGCAGCGTACACGGATCGCCGCGGTCTTCAAACCATCGATGGTCACTGCCGTCGATCTGAATCAACTCGCCATAGAACTCGCGCCGAAGCCGAGGCTGATGAAAGCTCTTCCGCTGCGTGCGCGAGAGCCACAAGCCATCCTCGATCATCCACGTCCGCAACGTCTCGCGACCTACCCTGATGGCATGCTTGTCGAGCAGAACTTCGATCGCGAGTGTCGGACCGAAGTCAGCGTACCTGGTCCTGATCAGCTCGAGGGCGTACTCGCGGATGCCAGGAGACAGACTATGGTTCGAGGGTTGGCCCCGGCTCTTGTGAATCAGGGCTCCTCCACCATCTTCACGGAACCGGATCAAGAGCCGGTGGATCTGCCGTACACCGACCGCCAGCACGATGGCCGCCGAGGCAACTGTCCGTCGGCCCGAAAGAACCTCTGCCAAAACCTCCACGCGTTGTACGTCGCGTTCGCTCATCAGCACCCATCCCAAAGTCGTCCGCCTCCCAGGCGACGATATCGCTGGAAGGGCAGTCGGACATTTCTATCGGGCAGAGGTGTGACATTTCTATCCGGCGCTAATACATGTAGTTAACAGAATATATGTTATCAGACATAATAACTCGATGCGCGTTCTTCTGTGTCTGCGCCCGATAATCCGATCAATTATTGTATTTAGAGCGGGTTGGGGGGTGATATATCGAGTTCCAGATGAAGGCATCTAGTTGAATAACCGTTGGGGGATAGAGCGGTGGGAGACCGTCGGGCAGCCGGTTCGCCGGCGTACCAGCTCGGACCGAGATCCTACCGGAAGGTCGACGTTAAAAAAAAGGGAGAGGCGAATCTCTCCCGTTCATCGTTCGAGTGCGTTTACGACTTGTGGTGCGGAGTGATCCGGTTCAAGAGGGCCAGCAGCGAGTGCGCGGCCGCGGGAGGCTTAACCGCGCCGCCGCGAACGATCTCAGTCGCAGTCAGTTCCTTCCCGTAGAGCTCCTTGTTGGCGCCGTCGTCGGAGCGCATCGTGGAACCCGAGAGGTCGATGCCGGCGAAGACCCCGCGAGCACGGGACCAGGAAAGGATCTCAGCCTTCAAGACGATATCCGTCTCGGCGCTGGTGTTTCGGCCTACGGGGCCGGCGGCGATGGAGGCATCCCCGCCCAGCTTAACCTTGCTCTTCAAGACGGACTGTGCCCCCTGGTCGTTCATGATCAGAAGCACGAAATCGGTCGCCTGTCCGCCAGCCTGGAGTCCGAAGCTGCCACCTTCGAGGGCGAACATGGCTGGTGCGCTCCAGAGACCGTTCAGGTTTGCGCCGGTACGGCAGGTAATGACTCCCCGGCCGTAGCTGGCGCCCACAATGAAGGCGGCCTTCTTTACGGAGGGATAAACGATGACACACTCGGACTTGTCCAGCAGATCGCGTGGAATGCCCTTGTCCGGCGTGGCGAGAATCTCTTTGAGAACCTGATAGGACGCAGTCAATCTCTCATCTTGCTTGCTCTGCGCGAACAACGGGACGGCCAGGCCTAAACAAACAGCGGCTGCCAGAATTCGTTTCATTACGCTGCTTCTCCTTATGGCTTGCTTTGGAATTTTCAACTCGGATGCGCTCATTCGTTCTTTGCCTCGCCGTTGCCAGAGATCGGGTCTGATCCGACGACACACATCCAGAACAAGTTGCGTAGCTGATCAGTACCCTTGGGTGCACGCGAAAGAGCTGTGGTTGCCTCTCTCACTTTTCCAAGGGGCTAGCCCTAAGAGATTAAGACCTCCATCACGGCTGGGAAGCGCGAGCAGATGAAATGTTATCGGGAGAAGTGATGCACAAACACGAACGCCGCCCCGAAAGGCGGCGTCCAAAGAACCCGGAATATCTCGGCTGGCTACAATGTAGACTCGATTTCGAAGCCCCAAGCCTCCAGAAGCGCCTCGGGGATGTACTTCGAATTTCGGTTGCGACGAGCCCATTCACGCAGGCGGGTGGAACGGATGTACTGGTCCGGCGTCAGCTTGAACTCCTTCACCACCTGTTCGAATGAAGTCACAGTGGGCACGACCGGACCGATTGGCTCCGGCTTACCCCAGTTTGGATTGCCACGACGTTTTGCCATTTTCTTATATCCTCTAGCGTAGAGTGACGTACGGAAAGTCCGGGGCCGCTCGGCCCGCCACAAGCAGGCCTCCCCAGCAGGTCACAAACTCTTCTATTATAGGGATTTGTTATCCATAAATCAATAGGAAATCTGGACAGGTAGTGGGAGTCACAAGACCGCACTGCCGCGGTTAGATGGGCTAATAAAGAACAACTTAATCAATGAATTGCGCGGAATACATCAAGCAGGGCTTGACGGGGTACTCACGTCATTATGCCCTGCTCGATGGTGTTTTAGCTGAAGGGAATTGCGATGGCGGGTTGCTCTGCCAAACGCTTCTCGCCGCATTTATGCCTGACCTCGATAGCCCTGCGCTCGACGAGATTGGACGCGGAGCCGAGGGCTTCGAAGCAATGCGGACAGGTAACGATGGTGGTCCGGATGGACACGCCGGCAGAGAGAATCCGCCTGGGGATAGCGTGTGTGGTGGTGATCGCCGGAAGCATCGGATGACACTCCTTCCAGGTTGAGCTGGGACCGCGGGTAATGGGTTCAGCAGCGAGACGCCGAACATCAAATCAGCTGCAGACTATTCGGGGGATGCTGCGTGCAGGAACGGCGCTCGAAATGACACTAGGTGACTGAAGTGTGCACCGAAGTCGCATATTTGTCAAATTATTTCAAGTCTTTTTCTTAAGACTTCACTAATCTTCTCCGATAAAGGGCTTGTACAGCATTGTGAGCCCAAGATGACACTTCCCTCTCCCGCCAGCCCCCGGATCCTGATCGTATCGGCAGATGAAAAAACGACAACGGAGCTGAGAGAGATGCTACGCGGATGGGGGTACCCCGTCGAGGTGGCAACCGATGGGGTGGATGGGGGGAAGGTGCTGACCCGGCCAGACGCCCCCGGGCATTGCCCTGATCGATGCCGCGCTGCCATCGCTGGGAGGAATTGACCTGGTGGCGGAGGTCAGGCGGCGGACGCGGAAGAGTGTGGCGTGGACGATGCTGATGAGTGAGCAGGTGGACCTGGATACGGTAGCGAGCGCCTCGGAAGCCGGAGTCGACGATCTGCTGCTCAAGCCGGTCGACGCGCTGGACCTGCGGGTACGGCTGCGCGTGGCGGAGCGAGTGCAGGTACTACGGAGTGACCTCGAGGAGCAGACAAAGGCGGTGCGGTTCCACGCGTCACATGACAGCCTGACGGGGCCTCTGGAATCGGGAATCGATGCTGAACCAGCTCTTTCCGGAGACGGACAGGGTGCAGCGGATGCGAACGCCGTTGACTTTGCTGCTGCTCGATCTCGACCGCTTCTCGAGTGTCAACTTCGAGTACGGTTACGAGACGGGCGACAAGATTCTGCAAGAGCTGGCGAACCGCTTCCGGCGCTTTCTGCGCAGTTATGACCTGATCGGCCGGTGCGGCGAGAATGAGTTTTTAATTGCCATGCCGGGGTGCACGTCGGAGCAGGCCCTGTCCATGGCGGTCCGGCTCAAACAGACGGTTCTGCAGAGGCCATTTTCCTCGGGCCGCGACGCTCTGACGCTGACCGCGAGCATGGGGATCGCGCAGAGCAAGGGGCGGTCTCCACTGGTGGTGCTGCGCGAGGTGGAGCGGGCGCTACAGGATGCGAAGGCGAGCGGGCGGAACGCGATCCGGGAGTACTCGGTGGTGAGTCCGGTGCGATCTGAGGCGGAGTGTTCGCTGGCATCAACGAGCGAAAGGACGCTGATGCCATTTCCAACGGAGCGGTGAGGTTAATTCCCTACCCTCCCCCCTCCTTTTTCTTGTATTTTGTTACTCATTCATTCCATGGGAGTTAGGCTGTAGATCGCATCCAAAGATTTCATTCTACGATACTTAAGGGCAAAGATCAGAAAACAAACAATTTATAGAGGTGCAGCGGGTCCAATGTTGGGAGTTCGTGGGCCCCGTCCAAATGAAGATGCCCGGCCGCGATTGCAGCCGGGCTTCTTTTTCCCCCTATTTTTCTTATAGAGGGGCGGAGGAAATTGTCGGCCAGGAAAGAAGGCACCTGTTCAGCAATCAACGTTCTTAACAGCGGTGATCGCGTGAAATGGTGCCCGCCTACTCCCTAAGTGTGCTTGAAGATGATCCAGCTAGTCGCCACTGCCGCAGGAGCAGATTCCCTGCCCACTTCCGAGGATGTGGATGAAGGAGCATTGCGCCTGCAGGTTCGCGAGTTCGGTTGCGCCGAGGGTGGAATCAGAGGATTCGGTTTCAGTAATCGGCCACGCGCCTCCAACCGCATTCTGGATGTGAGTTACCCAGGCGCGGAGGTTTGCCTTCGGAGTTACGTTTGCGCTGGGATCGCACGGTGAGTTGTTAACGGCCGCCGAGATCACCTTGATGACGCCGTTGTTGGAGATGACGCCGGTGAGCGGGTTGGACGTCAGGTCTCTGCGGACTGATAAGGTGCGGAGGCCGTTATGTGTTTCAATGCACCCGCAGCATTCGGACATCTGCTGATCGGCGTCAAAGACGTAGACCATGGCGCAGAGGTTTCCGTAGGTGAGACCGGGATTGTCGATGCGGACGGTGCCGTCGGGTAGCGCGACGACCGCAGCGGTGGTAATTGGTACCAACGGAGCGTTGTTAGAGAAGTAATTGACCTTGTAGACATCCTGGGCGGATGCCACGCCGGCGCCCGCGACAACGAGGCCAACGAGTACCAAGGATAGGAACAGAACATTCTTATGGGTTTTCACGGGTGTCTCCCAAGCGCCTTATTTGGGCCCGGAGAAGCTGGAGGACGCTTGCGGCACAATGGTGGACCTCGGCGGACGGCTCGACAATTACCCAGTGGGATTAGCCTGCAGTTGGAACCAGATTGAATTCTTGTGAGCGGGTAAATCGGGTCCGGCCAGCGCGACTCCGCCCTGCAACCATGCCGGGACCCAGCCCCACGGGACCGTGGGTAAAACAGTCGCAATGTGCGACCGAACTCAACCAGCTCATTTAGTCGGCTTTACTTTCACAGCTTCAGCCGAGGCAATAGGTCCTAGAGTGACTTATCAAGAAAGATTTCGAGTGGTGATTTGTGCGCGCGTTAAACACGCGAAAGAGAAATATGTTTCTAGCTCGCATCTAGTCACCAGCGAAGGGTCAGAATTAAACACGTGAGGGACAGATAAGTTGCTATTTCACGCCTAAAAAATTGATTAGTGCCTAAGGATGGCCTCCATTACAAATATCGTTGCGAAAGCATTGAATTTGGGCTTGACGGCGAGTGCGCGCCGCCTCATTATGGAGGCCCTACGAATCGCAGGCCCTAGTTGCCCGGCAAATGGATTTATAACGATGCCCCCCAAGGGGCGGCTCGTGGGAAACGCAAGGTAGAACGGCGCAATGCAACTTCTAGGAGGTTCTGTATGAAGTGCAAGGTCTCTACTTTCCTGATGCTCCTGCTAGTAGCTCCACTCAGTGGTTTCGCGGAGCAACTTATCCCAGCCGGCTCCCTGGTATCGTGCACAGTGTCTGAGCCAAAGCTATCGTCGAAGACCGCAAATATCGGTGATCCTGTAATGTGCAAGGTGAGCCATGTCGAGTTATATGGACGTTCTACACTTCCATACGGTAGCTACATGGTTGGCCGCTTTGAGGACTATAAGGATCCGGGTCACTTTGTAGGTAAGGGGTGGATGGAGCTGAGATTTGATCGTATGGTGATCGAGCCGGATACTATTATCCCGGTAGATGCACGGGTAGTTGCCGTACCCGGCTATAACGTAGATCGCTATGGACGCATTCTCGGCAAGGGGCACACGACGCGTGACATCATCGAGTGGTCGATTCCGATTCTGTGGCCGATCGACTTACTGAACCTTCCGCGGCGCGGTCCGAGGCCAACCTTGAAAGAAGAGACCAGGTTAACGCTGAAGATTCTGGACGATCTGGGTGTGCCGGAGCGGCAGCAGGAACGATATCCGGACGACACGCCGAGGCTGCTGCATCGGCCATCGTCGTATCAGCCTACGCAGTATCAGGAGCAGGCACCCCCTCCGCCTCCTCAACCGGTAGCGCAGACATACGCGCCCCAACCGGTCTATCAGCCGCAGCCAGTTGTGCAGACGTACGTGCAGTATGTTCCGCCTCCGCCCGTGTACTACGTGCCGCCGCCGCCGGTCTACTACTACACGCCGCCGGTCGCGGTCAGGGCCTCAATTCCGTATTGGGGTTACTACGCGCCGTACTGAATTCCCCGCGCCTCAGTCCCCTGGAATCGCGGTGTTTGGTTCGGGACGCTAATGGACAGTTAGTCGTAAATCGCGAAGTGAAACGCCCGGTCACTGGTGACAGCCGGGCGTTTCTTTGTCTCTGTTTCTATTGGTTCCACAGATGCAGATTCCCTGCCCGGTCTACCTGGCCGGATGGCACCTCATTCGCGGCGAATTCGCCCAAACTGAAAGGGTGGCCGTCGAGCGCGTCCACATGAGAGTAAGGTTGGGGGAAGGTTAACGATGACTACCTCTGAAGTCGTGGCGCTCGTGAGAAGACTTGAACCAAGATTCCTCGAAGGACTGCCTCCCTCCGCACTTCCCTCGATCATCGCGGCCGCGACCAGGCGTCAATTCCTGGCACATTCCGTGATCATGCACGAGGGATATCCTGCCGACCATTTATTTCTAATGCTCAGTGGGCGCGCCCGCGGCTTTTGCATGACAACCCGGGGCGAGAAAGTCCACGTCTTGTGGTTTCCCCCAGGCGAGATCTTCGGCGGGGCAACATTCTTGTCCAAACCCCTTGACTATCTTACGAGCACGGAAGCCGTAACCAAAAGTACTGCTCTGATGTGGGATCGTGCGACAATCCGATTGCTTGCCGCTCAATATCCGAGGCTGGTCGAGAATGCGCTCCTGATAGCGTACGACTACTTCGTGGCATATCGGGCTCTCCACATTGCCGCGACCTACCAAACTGCCCGCCAGCGACTGGCGCAAGTGCTGGGGAATCTGGCCAGCGGCATGGGCGAGAGGGTTACTGAAGGCGTCGTGCTCGATGTCAGGAATGAGGAGTTGGCCAACGAGGCGAACATCACGATATTCACGACTAGCCGCCTGTTGAGTGAGTGGCAGCGCAAAGGCATTCTTACAAAGCGCCGAGGAAAGGTCGTACTTCGCTCGCCAGAAAACCTGATGTCAAGCGAAGCCTGATTGTCGGCTTCGCGTCCTCGTCTGACTTGTAGTCGCTCGCCATCATTGCTCGCGAGCAATGATTGAGGCGGCCTCATGTGTCACCCTAAAGGTAATTAGTTCAACACGCCAATTATGGCCGTAGGTGAACTTTACCTGAAGGAGACCATTAGAAGTTGGCGGCAGTTCGAGTTCTTATCGTGGATGATTCTCAGCCATGGCGCTGTGCGGTTTGCTTGCTTCTCAAACAAAACCTGGATCTGGCACTTATTTGTGAGTGCTCGGATGGGTTAGAGGCAGTTCGGAAGAGCGAAGATTTACAACCTGACCTGGTTTTGTTGGACATTGGACTTCCGAATCTCAACGGCCTGGAAGCCGCTCGCCAAGTCCGCAAAGTTTCACCGGGTTCAAGAATCCTGTTCTTAACGTCATACGATGATCCAGAGTACTTGCAGGAAGCGCTAAGAATTGGCGCGCTGGGTTTCATTGTCAAGTCAAACGCTGCAAGCGATCTGCTGCCTGCGGTGAGAGCCGTCATGAATGACGAACGGTTCTTCGGCAGCGGGGTGTGAGCCGATCAATCCTTCGGCTATCTCCGGTATTTGACGCCGCGCCACGGATGCCAATTCGCTTAGCCTTCTGCCCCGGTGCAGGATCGCTTGGGACCAGGTTAAAACGGGGTCATCAGAGTCAAATCTCCTGATGTCCCCGCCTTCGATGCGAACTTACCTGGACGAGGAACTCATCTTTTGTGCTGGCGGCTGAAAGCCGGGAGAGCCTAATTGCCACAACAAAAAGGCCATCTCATCAGCCAGCTCCTCGTCACGCTGCGTTTTGGTCGAACCCATTCCGTGTCCCGCATCGTAATCAACGCGCAGCAGCACGGGTTTGCCGCTGCTGGTGGATGCCTGTAAACGTGCCGTCATCTTGGCTGCCTGCCAAGGTGCAACACGAGGATCGTTGGCACCCGTTGTGAGCAATATCGCGGGATAGGGCGTGTCTGGTTTTACGTGCTGATAGGCATCCATGCCATACAACGCCTTGAAGCCATCAGGCTCTTTGACAGTGCCAAACTCGGGAATGTTTGCCGGGCCGCTGGCCATAAGTTCGGAACGCAGTGAGTCAGAGTCGCCGACACGAATCAATGCGGCGCCGAACAGGTCGGGACGCTGGGTAATGGCGCCACCTATGGTGATTCCTCCCGCGCTGGTGCCCTCGCCAGCGAGGTGCTCCGGTGAAGTGTATTTGTGATCGATGAGATACTGAGCGCCGGCCAGCATGTCGTCGATGGTGTGCTGCTTCGTCAGCTTCTGCCCGCCCAGATGCCAGTCTTCACCGTATTCCCCACCGCCGCGAACATGAGAGACGGCGAATACTCCGCCGCGCTCAAAGAAGGCCAGCAACGTCGGACGAAAGTTCGGATCGAGCGTGATTCCGTATGCGCCGTAGCCTTCCAGCCAGGCGGGATGCGATCCATCCAGAGCTATTCCGCGCTTGTGAACGATCGAGAGCGGTACCATGGTGCCGTCCGCACTCTTTGCCTTGACCTCTTCGGATTCAATCTGTGAGTAGTCCACGGGAGATGGCGCCACCAGGCCGGTGTCGGTGAGCTTGCCGGAACCCGCATCGAGCGAGTACCACAACGGCGATTTGGTCCACGAGGTCAACTCCAGCCATGCTCCCGATTCGGTCGGATTTCCAAACAGTGATTGAATGGCCCCTTCGAACGGAAGCTTCACTAACTGGATAGCGCCGCCGTTGTAGGGCAGGCGTCGCAGCCACCCGATGCCGCCGTCGAGATCCTGCACATAAAGCGCGTCACTCACGGCGGAGATGCCGACAACTACTACATCGCTGGCCGGAACAACGGCAGTCGCGTGGGCCAAGTCGGGGTTTTCCAGGCTGGTGCGCAAAACTTTGAAGCGGGACGCGTCCTTGTGCGAAAGGAGGTAGAGACTATCGCCGTGCACGTCGAAGCCGGTAACGGCATCCGCTTCATCTGCGACCTTCTTCCACGTCGTCGTCGCGCTTATGTCGCCGTGAAGCTGAGTGACGTATAAGTCAATCTCGCGCTTGACCCCGTGGATTACCAGTCCGAGAAGATACCCGGGAGCGCCTGGCGAAAAAGCAAGGACAGAAAAATCATCTTCCGTTACCTTTACGCCGGGAGATACCTGATATCCAAAAACAGCAACCTCTTTGTCCGGGTCGGCACCTAACACGTGGTGATATGCGCGCAATTTTTGATACTTTGCCGTAGGTGGGGCGTCAGGCGCTAACTTCTGAGTTCGGGTGTAGAAGAATGAGCCATCAGGCAACCAGTTGGGCTGTCCAAACTGGGCGCGATCGATGGTGTCGCTCAATACCTTGCCGGTAGAGCTCTCGATTACATGCAAGATACTATCTTCCGAGCCGCCGGGAGATATCCCATAGGCGACATACTTTCCGTCGATCGATGGTTGAAAGTAATCGATGGAGTAATGTTTGCCATCCGGGGTGGTCAGTTTCTCAGGATCTACGAGCAGTCGCTCTGCTGCGGTGACGTTGTCCCGCGTGTAAAGCTTGCGATTGTCTGATCCGGGCTCGGTTTTGAAATAGAAGTAGCGGCCGCCCCAGACCTGGAGGCCGGAGACCACGCTGCCGGCATTGTCCAGCGCCTTAATGCGATCCAGCAGCTGATCACGGCCGGGAATCTTCGCCAGGACTGCACGGGTATAGTCGTTCTGCGCCTTCATCCACGCTGCAACCTCGGGGGCACTTGTATTCTCGAGCCAGCGGTAGGGATCCTTTACCTTTGTGCCGAAGTAGTCGTCGGTCACTTCACGCACGGGTGTGTTGGGCAGCTTGGACTGGGCAAAAGCAAGATCAGAGCCGAGTACGGCTAGAACAAGCAGGAACTTCATCAGGCGGCGCATCGCAATCCTTCATCCCTTTCGCAAATTTTGCGCGGGAATTTCCTTTGGATTCAAACGGATGCCATTCTACATGCCGCTGACGCGACATTGCGAAATTAGTGACCACAGGTCCTCTATCAGGAGTCCGTTGGTGGCGATTCGATCTGGGTATTGAGTAATTCGCGGCCAAGAAGAGGGGAATGTGCCGCGCAATGCGAAGACGAGACGGGAGCGGAGATGCCGGTCACTGCCGGATCATCCGCTCCCGATTCGACTCACGTCACTGGCCAATCGAGACGATTCGGTCGATTAGTCGCCGGAACCGCAGCTGCAAATGCCCTGGCCGCTTCCCAGGATGTTGACAAATGCGCACTGCGCTTGCAGATTGGCGAGCTCAGTTGCACCCAGTGTGGAATCCGACGATTCGGTTTCAGTAATCGGATACGCAGTTCCAACGGGATTCTGGGTATGGGTCACCCAGACACGGAGGTTCGGCGTTGGCGCTACGTTAGAGGTCGGATCGCACGGAGAGTTATTCACCGCCGCAGATACAACCTTGATAACACCATTCGTCGCAACGACACCGGTAAGCGGGTTCGACGTCAAGTTGCTGCGAACCGACAACGTACGCAGACCGTTATGTGTCTCGATGCATCCGCAGCATTCGGTGAGCTGCTGATCCGCCGCGAACACATAAATCATCGCGCACAGGTTTCCATACGTCAGGCCGGGATTGTCGATCCGGACTGTTGCGTCTGGCGCCGGGGAAGCATTATTTGCGAAGTAGTTGACTTTATATACGTCCTGGCCAGAGGCGACGCCAGCGCCCGCAATCACGAGGCCAACGAGTACCACCGTCAGGAACAGGACTTTGCCATTAAACATTTTCATTTGTGTTCTCCTAAGTGTTTCTGTATGACACCCAGGAAGGAATTCTCCGCAAGGATCGATCTTTGACCCCGTAGTCACAACTACCCACTCGGACTAATCGGTAGTTAGTTTCGCTCTCGATTCGCCTATCTTTTGGCCAAACAGGACTATCTCGCCTAGAGTCAGCGTCAACCAGCAGCTGTTATGAAGCTGCGGGACGGCTCTCCAGAGGCCTGCT
Source organism: uncultured Acidobacteriaceae bacterium (assembly GCA_963781245.1). Classification (GTDB taxonomy): domain Bacteria; phylum Acidobacteriota; class Terriglobia; order Terriglobales; family Acidobacteriaceae; genus Silvibacterium. The sequence continues at coordinate 800,968 of CAWAFB010000014.1, read as the reverse complement.
GTGACGGATCAAAATCGGCGCCCGGATTGACATTGCCCGATTAGTCGTTGGTGTGCCAACACTCTGAGTCCGTGGTGATCGTTCGGGGAGGGACTGCCGGGAGACGAAAAATGATCGCGTGAACGAGGCGGCCGGTCATGATTTTGGACTCTGTGGACATCGCACCCGCTCCGTCGTGATGGACACTCAGTATGAGCCGGTCGTGCCAGAAAGCAAGCGGGGCGTCGTCGTTCGGTCGGGGATCAATTAACTCTGCGGCATCCATATCCACTCCTCACATTCGTGATCCGGAGACTGAGCGACGTGAGCCTCCGCAAAATCGTCCGGGGCTTCATCAGGTAAGCCCAGTTAACCAGAGGCAATTCTTGCGTGTGTCATGGAGTTGTAGCCTGTTTGTCACATTCGGTGTGCATCAGGAGAGCCCCGCTCAAGCCAAAAAACTTGAGCGGGCCCCGTCCGAGACAAACACAGATCAGGTGCTGTTGCAGCGACGGATGAAGCGGAGATCGCGCCTGGGCGATGTGGCCTCCCACCCTTCGCGCAACAGCGGCGCTCAGGATGGGGCACCCTCGTTCGTGCTGAGTTAGGAAAGCGATTCCGAAAGGGTGGGCCACCCGTCCGGCCTTGATGAAGAGAGACGGATCGCGCATCCGCGCGATTACCCACCTTAGTCGCTGCGCGACGAAGATGGGGCACCCGATGTGGTAGTTGGATCCGATCTGGGCCACCCAGTCGGATTTACTTTTTGATTATTGCACCTTCGCCACCAGTACCCCGAAGGGAGCGAGTTGGATTTTGTCGAGGGGGATGGCTTCGTCTCCGGAGCGGGGGGTGGAGTTAGGCGAGGTGTAGAGCGGCAGGGCGTTAGTTCCCTTCACCCCTGTAGCGGCCAAGTTAATGGAGATAGTCCGGGGCTCGGGGCTCATGTTGAGGGAGACGAGGACGGTCGATCCCGAGGCGCAACGAAGGAATGAGAAGACATTCGGGTTGTTTTCGTCGACGGAGGTGTAGTCTCCGTCGCGCAGTGCGGGCTCTTCGCGGCGCAGAGCGAGGAGGGTTTTGTAGGCGTTGAAAATGGAGTTGGGGTCCTTCTTCTCGGTCTCGACGTTATAAGTAGACGCGGATGGCGGGATGGGCAGCCACGGCTTAGGTGAGGTAGTAAAGCCGGAGTTAGGCAAGTTATCCCACTGCATGGGGGTGCGCTCGCCGTCGCGCCCTTTCTCTTTGGGCCAGCCGAGCTTGCCGATGGGGTCGTGGACGTCTTCGATGCGGGCCGGCGGAGTGGTGCGCATGCCGATTTCTTCGCCGTAGTACATCTGCGGGGTTCCGCGAGTGGTGAGCAGGAGCGTGGCCATGAGCTTCGCGATCTCGTCGTTGTGGATGCCGTCGCCGTAGCGGTCCCATTGGCGGGGCTGGTCGTGGTTGCTGAAGAAGAACTCGGGCTGTCCGTGGGCGGAGTTGTTCTCGACCTGATTGAAGAGGGCGCGGAAGTCGGGCGCGGAGAGCTTGTTCTCGTCGGCGATCTGGAAGTCCATGGGTAGCTGGACCTCGTCTCCGGCTCCGTAGAGCTTGGTGAGTTCGGTGATGTTGGGCTCGTCGGCTTCGGTGATGAGGACGGGGTCTCCGGGGTACTGGGAGACGACTTTGCGCAGGCGGCGGAGGACTTCGTTTACCTCAGGGTAGTTGTCGGTGTAGAGGTGCTGGATGTTGCGGTCGCCGTAGGCGTTGTATCCGGGCAGGTAGGGGTCGTCGCGGAGATCGGGGTCTTCGAAGAGGCGCGAGACGGCGTCGATGCGGAAGCCGTCGACGCCCTTGTCCATCCAGAAGCGGAGCACGTCGGTCATGGCTTTCTCGACCTCAGGATTGCGCCAGTTGAGGTCGGGCTGCTGCTTGTAGAAGTAGTGGTAATACCACTGACGGGTCTTCTCGTCGTAGGTCCAGGCGGAGTGACCGAACCAGGACTGCCAGTTGTTGGGCGGGATGGGTTCCGAAGAACCGGCGGCGGGAGTCTTGCCGTCGTGCCAGATGTACCAGTCGCGCTTGGGGTTGGTGCGGGACGAGCGCGACTCGATGAACCACGGATGCTGGTCGGAGGTGTGGTTGATGACGTAGTCCATGATGACGCGGATGCCGCGCTTCTGCGCCTCGGCGACCATGCGGTCGAAGTCGGCCATGGTGCCGTATTCGGGATCGATGGCGGTGTAGTCGGAGATGTCGTATCCGTAGTCGATGCCGGGCGACGGGTACATGGGGGTGATCCAGATGGCGTCGATGCCGAGGTCGTGGAGGTAGTCGAGGCGCGAGGTGATGCCGTTGATGTCTCCGATGCCGTCGCCGTTGGAGTCCTGGAAGGAGCGCGGATAGATTTCATAGATGACAGCGTGCTTCCACCAATCGTCTTTCTGACCTCCAGCGGGTTGTGCGAGGAGATTTGAGCCTAGTGTGATTCCAGCCAAGAGAAGACACCTGAGGAGAGACATCCCTGCCCTTTCCGATTTAACCCAGAGAGTATACGGCAGAGAGGGTGTGGCGGACTCAGCGGAAGGCGGCGGCATTTTCGGCGAGCCAGTGGTCGAGGGTGAGGGGCGGGCGGCAGAGGGTGTGCTGGACCTGGTCGGTGACGGTGGCGAGGCGACCTTCGCGGATGGCGCGCCAGAGTGCCACATGAGCTGCGACTTCTTCGGGAGACGCGCCGGTGGCGGAGAAGCGCTGCGCGGCTTCGTCGTCGGAGATGGGCTGATAGACGAGGGACTTGCCGATGGCAGCCGCGATCTTCGTGGTGATTTCGGCGAAGCTGAGTGCTTCGGGACCGGTGATAGCCAGGGATTGTTCGAGGTAGCCGCGGTTGGTGAGTGCTGTGGTTGCGACAGCTGCGATGTCGTCGGAGTGGATGAAGGGGCGGCTGCCGTTGCCGGTGGAGGAGCGAACGATGCCTTCGGTCTTGATGGAGCGCGCCCAGGCGAGCAGGTTCGACATGAATCCTGTGGGGCGGATGAAGGTGAAGGGGATGCCGCTGGCGCGGATGGCAGTCTCGCCCTGCTCATGCCATGCGCCGATGGCGAGGCTCTGCTCGACGTCCAGTGATGAAAGCTTGACGATCTGCTGGACGCCTGAGGCCCGGGCAGCAGCGGCGGCGATTGCGTCACGCTGGGGGATTTGCGGACCGCTGTTGACGAGGAAGAGCGAGTCGATTCCCTTCAGCGCGGTGGTGAGCGACGCGGCGTCGGCGAGATCGCCGACAACGATTTCGACGCGATCGCCGAATTGCGCGCGCGCTTTCTCCGCGTTGCGGACGAAGACTCGCGGGCGCTCTCCGCATGCGAGCAGCAGTTGAACGACTTTGGATCCAATGTCTCCGGTTGCGCCGGTGATGAGATAGGTTATGGCTTCCCATTGGAACATGAGCAATACTCATATATCTATGTACAAGGCTAGGAGACAAGGATGGCATTGTCTACTCGCATTGCTGTGGCTACCTTAGAGGAAGAGTGGCGCGGCAAAGTTTCATATATATAAAATATTGCTCATGTTCTGATAGGCTCGTTGCCATGGCGAAACCTCTCAAGAGCCGGGCTCGACGGCGGCCGAAGCAGCGTCGCGCACGGCAAACGGTCGAGGCGATGCTGGATGCGGTGGTGAGAGTTCTGAAGCGCGAGGGCGCGGGCGCGATCACAACCAACCGCATTGCCGAGGTGGCAGGTGTGAGCATCGGGTCGGTGTACCAGTACTTTCCGGACAAGGGAGCGATCTTTGCCGCTCTGCACGAGAGGCATGTGCAGGAGATCGATCGCATGGTGCACGCAGTGCTGGTCGAACATGCCGCGTCGTCGCTTGAGGAGTTTGTGCGCGCGATGGTGGAGGGGATGGTGAAGGCGCACGAGGGTGATCCGGAGCTCTACGAGATGCTGATGACGGCGGTTCCGCACAGGGCGGGCGAGTCGAGGGACTTCGCGGTGCGGCTGCATGGGGCTTTCCGACTGGCGATTGCCGCGAGAGCTCGCGAGATGAAGAAGGGACGCCAGCTCGACAAGGTCGTATTCGTGGTGACCCACATGGTGGACGCTTTGTCTCACGGTGCTGTGCTGCGCCGGCCGCCGGGTGTGTCTCTTAGAGAGGCGAAGGAAGAGACGGTGAGAGCGGTGATGGCGTACTTGCGGAGCTAAATAGTTGTCTTTCGCCGCCTGGCAACTTGTGGCTGCGAAACAAATCTCAATGGCTCAAGCCCGCGCGGAGTGAAAGCTCTGCCCTGCCCAGGGCGAACCATCCCGGAACATGGAAGCATGCTGCAGCGAGGCGCGGCGCAAGGGGTGTCGACAGAACGAGCCGGCGTCGTGGACAACGCAGTGCTTTCGGTGATACATCTTAGCTGCTCGAACCCGCGCGGAGCGAAAGCTCTGCCTCTGCGCGGGCGCACGACTAAGGCTACTGCATCGCCCCCCACCTTGTAGGCCTGCACATATATCTAAAAAAGAATGCCCTTGGTGTCTCTCTTCCCTGCTCTGTGCAGTTCCAAATATTTGGAGGGTGTATGAATCGGTCAATCTCACCCGATGATCGCAGGGAAAGTATTGCCTGCAGAATTGCGGTATTCGTGCCTTGGATGTGGCTGCTGTGGGTTGTGGCATTGCCAGCACCATGCGCAAGTGGTCAGACTTCCAACAATCTCCCGGGCGCGAAGTGGGCGCAGTTTCACCGGGATAACATGCAGCGGTGGAATCCTTATGAGACAGAGCTGGGAGTAAACAATGCTGGCGGCCTGGCGCTGAAATGGACCTATGCAACGGGAGCCTTTGTGGAATCCTCGCCGGCGGTGGTGAATGGGGTGGCCTATATCGGCTCTGACGACGGCAATCTCTATGCGCTGAATGCCAGCACGGGGGAGAGGCTGTGGAGCTTCAGCACAGGAAGCGTGCAGCCTATCCTGGACGCCCCTGCAGTGGCCGACGGTGTGGTGTACATCGGCTCTTATGACGGCATTCTCTATGCCGTGAATGCCAACACAGGGCAACGGCTGTGGAGCTTTGCCACGGGATCGAACCCGGTTGTCGGACCGCCCACAGTGATCGACGGAGTGGTGTACGTCAGTGGGGGCATACCTGAAACGCTGTACGCGCTGAATGCCAGCACCGGCAAGATGCTCTGGAGCGACGGTAATTTCGTTGGAGGGTGGGACTCGGCGGCGGTAGCGAATGGAGTCGTGTTTATTGGCTCGTTCGATAACAACCTGAGAGCGATCAATGCCACTACTGGGGCTGTACTGTGGAGTTATCCCATCGCAGACGGTTTTTTGGATTCATCGCCCGCAGTGGCGGATGGTGTGGTTTATGTCGGCTCATTTGACGGGACGGTGTATGCCGTACGGGCAAGCACCGGCGCTCGTTTATGGAATTATCAGACGGGAAGCTTTATCACCTCGTCGCCGGCGGTTGCGGGCGGCGTGGTTTACATCGGATCGTGGGACGACGCTGTTTACGCGCTGAACGCACAGACGGGCGCCAGAATCTGGAGCTTTACCACAGGAGACTCGGTAGAATCGTCGCCTGCCGTGGCGAACGGGGTGGTCTACGTCGGCTCGGATGACTTCAACCTTTACGCGCTGAATGCCAAGGACGGCCATGAGTTATGGAGCTATCCGAGCAAGACTTATGTGGAGTCCTCACCAGCAGTGGTAGATGGAGTGGTTTACGCGGCAGGCGGGTTCGATCACGAAGGTCCGGTGTTCGCCTTTGCGCAGGGGAATACCGCGGATTTGTATCTGCGAATATCACCATCTGCAACGACGGTCCATGACGGGGACATTCTTACGTACACCTTCCCGGTGTGGAATCTCGGCCCCGGAAACGCCGACTATGAAGTGCTGAGAACCCGGGTGCCGGAGGGGACAACGTTTGATTACATCCGAATCTCCGGCACCCCGGGGCTGGGGACATGTACGACTCCGCCCTATCAGGGCACAGGGCAGATTGTGTGCCATGAGAACAGCGCCATGGCGCCGAACACCACGTGGACAGTGCGGCTGACGGTGAAGGTGACAGCGCCATCGGGCACGGTCATTCACGAAAGTGGCATTGTCACGGAGGAGACCCTCGATCCGAACCTTGCCAACAACACGGCGACGGTGAGCACGATGGTGCAATGAACTAGACGTATCGGAAGCCCTTCTCATGGGCTGAAGCGAGGCCTGCCGAATCGTTTCGGTTATGGCAACTTTGCACATTCGGCTCTTGCATCTTTGAGGACGGGGATGCCGGAGTCGGCATCTTTCCAGAGAGTGAGGAAGTAGAGAGGCGAGAGAAGAGGCTGTACTAGCGGTGATGGCGTACTTGAAGGCCTGAACGCACGTCCGAATGGACGGCGCATCTGGCGGAAATGAGCGCTATTGATCAGACTTTTGAGTGGGACGCGACGTAGCATGGTCGCGGTCTGGAGGCTCACTGACGAGCGAAGTTAAACGAATATGAGTGCAGCAGTAATGACGGAACGGATTGCTGAAGCATTGCCGCGCCCCGCGGCCAGGATTACCAGTGTCGTTTATTTGGTTTACTTTCTGACGGCAATATTCGCCGAGATCCTGGTTGGCTGCAAGCTTGTTGCCTATGGCAATGCGATAAATCTCATCGCGACTGGCTGGTACGTTATTTTGACGCTGCTCTTCTATGCCATGTTCAAGCCAGTGAACAGGAGCCTCTCTTTGATCGCGGCGCTCTTCAGCCTCGCGGGATGCGTCGTAATGACTCTTGGCCTCTTTCCTCTCGTCTCCTTACCATCAGCGCCCTGCTCTTTTTCGGACCCTATTGCCTGCTGATCGGCTACCTTATCTTCAGGTCCACTTTCCTGCCTCGCATTCTTGGCGCGCTCATGGCATTAGCTGGTTTGGGCTGGCTGGCCTTTCTAACCCCCAATCTCGCACATTCTCTGTCCCTCTGTATCGAGGGCCTCGGCATCTTCGCTGAGGCATCGCTGATGCTATGGCTCCTCGTGATGGGCGTGAACGTTAAACGATGGAAAGAGCAGGCCGACGCAGCAGTCGAACCGCCTTCTATCGACGCAGCGGTCCGGGGGCGTGGCCGTAACGAAGCGACTTGATTCGCATGCGCCTGACTCAATCGCTTGGATAAGGATGAAAGAGTATGAGCACAGCTATATGGATGGAACGGATAGAAGAAGTGTCGCCGCGTTTCAAGGCCAGGATGGCCGGTGGCATTTACGTGTTCAGCGTACTGACAGCATTATTCCTCGAGTTGCTACTTGGCGGCAGGTTGGGTTACGCAGCGAACATCATCCAGATGTCGAGCATGGCTGTAGTGACGCTGCTCTCGTATGGCGTTTTTAAGGCGGTGAACAAGAGCCTGTCATTGCTGGCGGCGTTCTTCAACCTCGTCGGACTCGCATCTGAGGCTTTTCGATTGAATCCTCATGGCGTGAATATCGCCATGGTGTTTCACGGAGTCTTTTGCATCCTGATCGGCTACCTCATTTTCAGGTCGGCCTTCCTGCCTCGAATTCTGGGCGTGCTGATGGCGTTTGCCGGTTTGAATTGGTTGACGTTTCTCCTCGCCTCGCTCGCAAACTACGTATCCCGCTACAACCTAGCCTGCGGCCTCATTGGCGAGGCATCGGTGTTCCTCTGGCTCCTCGTGATGGGTGTGAACATTCAACGCTGGAAAGAGCAAGCCAGCGCGGAAGCCCGTGCGTGAAGGCCGCCTACGTCAGATAGGTCCGCCAGACGTTGTCGAGGTCTAAGAGCTCGACAGGGGTTGAAAGACCAGCCGTGATCCTTTCTCCGGGGTGGCCCAGAGGGCTTCGACATCGCGGAGAGAGGCGGTTTTGGTCGGGACGTAGAAGCCGGATTTGTCAGCGGCCCGGATGAATTCCCCGACGGCTTTCATGATTTCCGGGAGCGAGGCGCTGCCGAATCCGCTGCCCAGGAGTTCGAGGCCCGAGCTACGCAGGGTTGCCCCGGCGAGGGAGATCTTGGGCCCGGCAGAATTGCCGATCTGCACGAAGCGAATGCGGCGTGACTCGTGCGCGAGACCCTTCTGCGAGATGGCGGCAAGGACCGACTCGGCGGGCGCGCCCCAGAGGTAGTCGAGGACCAAGTCTATTTTGGACTCGGACAGGTGCTTGCGGAAGTCGGCGACCAGCGCGTCGGGATCCTGTTCGAGGGAGATGGTGGCGTCGGCGCCGAGTGCAGCGGCCTGCTGGAGAGCTTCCGGGTTGCGTCCAGCGGCGATGACGCGGGTTGCACCGAGGCGGCGGGCGATCTGGACAGCGAGATGTCCCGCGACTCCGGTCGCGCCGAGGATGAGGACGCTTTCTCCGGCGGCGAATTTTGCCCGGGCGGTAAGCGCGGCCCAGGAGGACATACCGGGGTTCATCATAGCGGCGGCGGTGGCGTCGTCGAGGGAGTCGGGCAGAGGCAGGGTCAGCCACGATTGGGTAACGGAACGCTCGGCAAAGGTGCCGTAGAGATCGTTGGTCCTTCCAAAGTAGACACGGCTGCCGTCGGGGAGGCGTCCGACGCCGTCGACTCCGGGAATGAAGTTGAGCTGCCCGGTGCTGCCGTAGTGGGTTCCGGCGGCGAGCGCGCGGACGATGGGATGAAGCGCGGCGGCGGTGACTTCGACGAGCAGATCGTTCTCGGACGGGACGGGATCGGCAAAGGTGGTGTAACGAGGCGGGCGATCGTAGGCTTCGACGACAGCAGCGTTCATTAGGATGCTCCTGGGAAAAAGATAACGTACGGTAGGGCTCAGAGCACAGAGCTCAGGGCTCAGCGGTGGAGTTTTCGCTGGCGAAGGTGCAGAGGAATTCGTGCAGGAGTTCGGGAGCGGTGCGGGTGGCGCGGTCTTCGCCGGCGGGGTAGGAGGCGGACCATTCGTCGAGCATGGTGAGGAGGATGAGTTCTGAGTTGTACACGTCTCCGCTGGTGTTTCATCTTCCCAGCACGCGAGAGAGTAGCACGGGCGGTTTGACGCCGATGACTTCTTTTGCCGAGGGGTGCTCCTCACCCGATTCCGCGCCGGGAGAGATGGGAACGGCTGGTGGGAACAGGCTCCGCAGCCTTCGCGGCAGCTTATTGGCTTGCCGACGCGCGCGGCTTCGCGTTCGGTGAGGGTGGAGATGGAACCGGAAAGGCCCTGAATGATGGGCAGAAGAACTGTTGCAGCTACGGGGCCGTCGGGAAGCGGCGCGCTGATGTTGACGGTGGCGCCCTGATTTTTCAGCGCAAACTGAAGGGTCTTGAGGCCGGTTGATTCAGGGGCAGCGCCGGACATGGTCGGGAGTCTGGCAGAGACAGAGCTCAGGGCGCAGGGCACAGCATCCCAGCTCAGAATATTCAGACCTGGGGCAACCGGATCCTGCCAGTCATCCTTTTGGAGTAGCGCGAGGTGCGGGCTTTCTGTCAATAATGGAGAGCGATGTCATGCCGTTCGGTTCTGCTATCTCTACCTTTCTTTCTGTCTCTCGTTTACGCGCCGGTATGCCGGGCGCAGGATCAAACCAAGTTGCCCCCGGCTCCGTCAAAGTCCGTCTCCGCCCAGGAGAAGGCTACGTCAGCGAGCGATGCGCTCTTTGCGAAGGAGGGCGTGGTCTACGAGAAGATCGCGACCGTGATCCACTACGACGCAGACGGGCTGGGAGAGAAGACGCTCACGGTGGTGGCGCGGATCCAGTCTGAGGGCGCGGTGCACGAAGCAGGGCTGCTGACCTTTGCCTATGCGTCAGGAGAAGAGCAACTGGAGCCGGTGTATGTCCGGGTGAGAAGGCCGGACGGGAGTGCGGTGGAGACTCCCGCGACAGATGCGCAGGACATGCCGACGGAGGTTACGCGCGAGGCTCCGTTCTACAGCGATCTCAGGGAGCTGCAGATTCCGGTGAAATCACTCAGCGTGGGCGACAAGCTGGAGTACCAGGTGAAGTATGTGCGGAAGAAGACGGCGGCGACCGGGCAGTTCTGGGGTGCGCTGAATTTTGTTCGCAGCAACGTGGTTCTGGAGGAGACGGTCGAGATGTCGTTTCCGAAGGACAAATATGTACTGGTGCTGAGCCCGAGGGACAAGGCCGATATTACCGAAGAGAACGGGCTGAAGATCTACCGGTGGAAGGCGTCGCAGCTTGAGCCGACGGTTGGCGCGGACAGAAAGAAGGATGCGGAGGATCCGGACAGGCTGGCGTCGGTGTCGTGGACGACGTTCAAGAACTGGCAGGAAGTGGGCGAGTGGTATGGATCGCTGGCGAAGGATCGCGCGGTGCCGAGCGCTGAGGTTGAGGCAAAGGTAAAAGAGCTGATTGCGGGCAAGACGACGGACGAGGAGAAGATCGCGGCGATCTATCACTACGTGTCGACGCAGGTGCGGTATATCGGCGTGGCGTTTGGGATCGGGAGGTATCAGCCGCATTCGGCGGAGACGGTGCTCGACAACCAGTACGGTGACTGCAAGGACAAGCACACGCTGCTGGCAGCGATGCTGAAGGCAGCGGGATATGAGGCGTGGCCGGCGCTGATCAGCTCGTCGGCGAAACTGCATCCGGAGCTGCCGTCGCCCGCGCAGTTCGATCACGTGATCACGGTGGTGTCGCTGAAGGGCAAGGAAATCTGGCTGGACAGCACGCCGGAGGTGACTCCCTATCGCATGCTGATGGCGCAGATTCGGGACAAGCAGGCGCTGGTGATCCCGGCGAATGGGCCTCCGCGGCTGGAGACGACGCCATCGGACGGGCCATTTCCTTTTGCAGATGCGACAACGGCCACGGCGAAGCTGGATGGCCAGGGCACGATCGATGGACATATCGATATGGAGTTGCGCGGAGATTCGGAAAATACTTTCCGCGAGGTTTTTCACGGTACGTCGCGCGCGCAGTGGCCGCAGCTAGCGCAAAACATTTCGCAGAGAATGGGCTTCGCGGGATCGATCACGAACGTAGACGTGAGCCTGCCGGAGCAGACGGATAAACCATTCCATTTTGCCTACGACTACAACCGCAAGGACTATGCGGACTGGGCGAATCGCCGCATTGTGCCGCTGATGTTTCCTGTGTCTCTGAGCGAACTGCCCGACGACGAGACGCCGACGGAGCCGATCGAGCTGGGGTCGCCGCGTGCGGAGGCGCATCATTCGGTGATAGAGCTGCCGTCGAATTACACGGCGGCGCTGCCAAGGTCGGTCAGATACACCACGCCGTTTGCGGTCTACACGGCGGACTACAAGCTGGACGGCAACAAGCTGGTGACGGATCGCAAGCTTGAGATCCTACAACGTGAGGTTGCGATTGCGGATGCGGATGAGTATCGCAAGTTCGCAAAGAATGTGATGAGCGATGAGAACCAGTACATCCAGCTGGCGGCTCCGGGGAGCAAAGGCATCGACACATCGGCGGGGAATCCTGAGGCAGCGCAGTATATTCAGGCGGCCTATGTGGACATCACTCGGCACGATCTGAAGGCGGCGCACGGCGACCTGCACAGTGCCGAGCAGCTGAATCCGCGGGAGCGCGGGCTGTGGGCCGAGACGGCGTATCTCGACATGCTGGAGAACCGGCTGGATGATTCGGTCACGGATTTTCGCAAGGAGATCGAATACCACCCGGAAAATGCGATTGCGTACCAGGGACTGGCCGAGGTGCAGGTGCGCATGAAGAACCTGGACGGCGCGGAGCAGACGTTGCGCGACCTGCTGAAGTTTTTGCCGGACAATGCGAATGCGCAGATGCGCCTCAGTTCACTGCTGATCCTGCAGAAGAAGTATGACGAGTCGTGCACGGTGATGGAGACGGCGATGAAGCAGGCTCCGGATGACCACAATGTGGCTGTGCAGACGGGGCGAGCTCAGTTGCTGTGCAGCAAACGCGACGCGGGAATCGAGACGCTGAAGAAGAGCATGGCGGGAACGGATGATCCGGGGACGCTGAACGATGCGGCGTATGAGCTGGCGGATTTCAACGCCGATCTGCCGTCGGCCGAGGCAAATACGAAGAAGGCTCTCGACAAGCTGGAGAAGGAAACGCAACAGATCACGCTGGGCAACCTGACGGCTGACGACCTGCAGCACATCAACCTGATGACAGCTGTGTGGGACACGATGGGGTGGGTGTACTTCCGCCAGGGCAATATGGCTCAGGCGGAGAATTACATCGGAGCGGCATGGAAGGTGACGCAGCACAGTGAGGTGGGCGATCACCTGGGGCAGGTTTATGAGAAGGACGGAAAGCTGGCTGAGGCGGCGAAGATCTATCAACTGTCGCTGGCGGCGGAGACCCTGAGTCCCGACCCGTCGGGGACGGATACGATTCGCGAAAGCCTCGACCGGCTCAAGGCGAAGGGTCAGGCCACGGGCGATGGAGACGCGAATCAGGAACTGGCGAAGATGCGGACCGTCTCCATACCAAAGGCGGCCAACGGCACAGCAGATTTCTTCCTGCTGGTGTCGGCCGACAAAGTTGAGGATGCGCAGTTCATCAGCGGCGACGAGGGTCTGAAGGCTGCTGCTCCGGAGCTGCTCAAGATGGATGTCTTAGGGCAGATTCCGAAGGGCTCGTCGGCGAAGATTGTGCGGCGTGGAATGCTGTATTGCTCCGACGCGGCAAGCGAGTGCAAGTTCACGCTGCTGCTGCCGCAGTCGGTGGGTATTAATTAGGCAAAAGAAGTGCTACGAACTGCAGTCGGCGAATTCGCTCCAAACATCGGCGAGCTCGAGCACGAAGCCTTCGATCGGGCCGGTGCCTGCAATGGAGTCTCCGGTTTCGAGTCGAGGTGACTTCCCCGCTTCGTAAAGCCAGACATTCCGCTTGTAGGGGTCGATAAGCCAGCCAAGCTGCGCACCGTTTGAGAGCCAAGTCTCCATCTTCTCTCTAGCCTCTGAAAGGCTGTCGCTGGCGGACAGGAGTTCGATCACAAACGCCGGCGAAGCGTCCGAAGTGCCGGCGGTCTTTACTGGAAAGGCCCTGAACCTGTTCAGTCGTCGCGTAGGCTCCGTCCGGGCTGAGAGATGATCCATCGGGAAGGAAGAAGCCGGCATTCGAATCGAAAACTCTTCCCTTCCGGTGCTGCCGCCACCAGTTCGCTAACTGCCGGCTGATTTCGATATTTACACTACTGCTGTCTAATCCCGTCGGCGGGTTAACTACGATCTTGCCTTCCTTCGTGCGCTCCAGCTTCACCAGCTCGTTCGCCGTGCTCATCTGCTCGAACTCTTCGTCCGTAAGAGCAGGCTCCAGCGTAAGGCGGCTGGGCAGCCTCGGGATTTCGAGCGTGCTCATGGAGGTATTTTACGCCGGGAGGCCGAGAGCAGCTCCTTCGACTCCGCTTCTCCCGCCTGTCGCGCAAAAATCCCGCGCCGGGGTCCCGGTCGGTCCTTCGATCAGGATGACATCGCAGAGTTGTTTTCTGATCCCTGTGCCCCGTTCCCTGCCTTTAAGCGAAGGCCATAGCGCGGATTTCTTCCTTGCGGATGGTGAGGCGCTCGACCAGGTCTTCGCGGACTTCGTATCCGCGGCCGGGGGTAGTGGGAACGGTGATCTCGCCCTGGGGTGAGACTTCGACTGGCGGCTCGATGATGTCTTCCTTGTAATAGCGCTTGGAGGCGGAAACGTCACCGGGAAGGGTGAAGTTTTCGAGCGAGGACAGGGCGATGTTGTGGGAGCGGCCGATACCGGTTTCGAGCATGCCTCCGCACCAGACGGGAATGCCGCGCTCCATCGCGGCATTGTGCACGGCGACGGCTTCGCCGAGTCCGCCGACACGGCCGTTCTTGATGTTGATGATGCGGCAGGACTCCATCTCAATGGCGGCGAGGGTGTCGCGGCGATTGTGGATGGATTCGTCAAGGCAGATGGGCGTGTTGAGCTGCCGTTGCAGCATGGAGTGGTAGTAGAAGTCGTCGTTCCAGAGCGGCTGCTCGATCATCATCAGGTCGAAAGCGTCCCAGCCGACGATGATTTCGGCGTCCTTGAGTTTGTAGGCGGAGTTGGCATCGCAGCTGAGGGCGATGCCGGGCCAGCGGTTGCGGACAGCGTCGAAGACTTCGGTGTCCCAGCCGGGCTTGCACTTCAACTTGATGCGCTGGTAGCCGGCCGCCAGTTCGGTTTCGATATCGGCGAGGAGTTCCTCGATCGAGGACTTGATGCCGATGGAGACGCCGCAGGGAATGGTCTCGCGGACGCCTCCTAGCAGCTCGGCGAGCGGGATGCCGCGCATCTGCGCTTCGAGGTCCCAGACGGAGTTTTCAAGGGCAGCTTTGGCCATGCGGTGGCCGCGAACCTGCTTGAGGATGCCGGGGACTTTGCCGGCGTGCGCCGGTTCGGAGCGGGCAAGCGCAGGGGCAAGTTCCTGCAGGAGCATGATCCATGCGGTGTCGATGGTCTCGTAGGAATAATAAGGATGCTCGCCAGCGACACACTCTCCCCAGCCGGTGAGACCTTCGGATTTCAATTCGACGAGGAGAATGCGGCGGTCAGTGGTGATGCCAAAACTGGTTTCGAAGGCCTTAACGAGGGGAATGCGAAGTTCGCGGAGGAAGATTGCATCAATTCTCATAAATAGCTGCTTCTCACGTGTTCGAATGGCGCTAATTCAAAGATACCGTTTCCATCGTTGTCGCGGAGGAATCCGACAACGGCCAGCCCACGGGAGAAGGCCTTCTGAAAACGCTGGCGGTTTTCGGTCTGCACAGCCTGAGCGAGGTGAATGCCGGGCTCCGAAGACTTCCATTCTGCGACCTGGTGAGGGATCATGATGGTTTCTTCGATGTCGAAATGATGGACCGGAGCTCCGGCGAGGCAGGCCTGGACACGCTTTGAACGGAGATACCACTCCGCGTGGAGACGGTCCGTGGGCAGCCCACCCTGCAGACGAGATGATGATAAACCATAAAAGTTTGATGTATAGGTACGCACTATCGCGCCAAGCTTGTGGATATTTAGGAAAGAATTCTTTATCTCCAGGGGATCGAAGGTCCACTCCATAAGATCAATGCCCCGGTTGAGGGCCTCAATCCGCTGAAAAAGCTTTAGCTGGCGGCCGATGCCGTCGTTGCGGTAGCCGGCGGAGACGGCCAGCATGTGCGAGTGCAGATACGGGACAGGAGTGTCCTCACGAGGGTCGGGTCCGGGCTTGATACCGGGCAGCGACATGGCGAAACCGATGAGATTTTCGGCTGTCCCCTCGGGATTCTCGGCGCGGGTGACGTCGAAGGCGCCGATGACCTGGCCTCCGATGCGCTTGCCGACGATGAAGACGCGACGCGGGATGACGTCTCCGTCGGCGTAGCCCCAGGTGTCGATCTGGAGCTGGACGCAGGCGTCGAGCTCGTCAAGGCCCTGGCAGGAGCGGATGAGTATGGGGCGGCCGTCGCGGGTCATTGCCGAGGCAGACGCCACCTGAGGAACGGTGGTCATACACTCCCTATCTTGCCATGCTTCTGGAGCCTGGGGTTAGCGCTTGGATTCAGCGAGTTTGGCTCGATTCCAGAGGGATTCGAGTTCGTCGGGGGCGAGCTTTTCGAGGGGGTGCGGGCTGGCGGTTTCCATGGAGCGGAAGCGGCGACGGAATTTGGCGTTGGTATCGCGCAGGGCGAGTTCGGGATCGATCTTCAAGTGACGGGCGAGGTTGACGGCAGTAAATAGCAGATCACCCAGTTCTTCGGTGATGGCTTGAGGGTTGTTCGACGCGCCCGGCAGTTCGGCTTCGATCTCGGCAGTCTCTTCGCGCAGTTTGCCCATGAGGCCGGAGACATCCGGCCAGTCGAATCCGGATTTGGCGGCGTTGGAGCCGAGCTTGGCGGCTTCGGAGAGCGCAGGCATCGAGCGCGGAACGGCGTCAAGACGTCCTTCGAGTGCGGGTCCATCGGGTGGCAGACGGCCGGATCGCTCCAGCTTCTTGATCTCTTCCCAGTTGTGGAGGACTTGGCGGGCGTCGATGTTTTCCGTGTCGAGTCCGGTGGCGCTGTTCCCTGCCGCAGCTGCGGCGGCTTCTCCAAAGACGTGAGGATGGCGGCGGATAAGCTTGCGGTTGAGGCCGGCGATGACGTCTTCGATGGTGAAGGAACCGGCTTCGGAGGCCATCTGAGAGTAGAAAAGCACTTGCAGCAGCAGGTCGCCGAGCTCGTCTTTGAGAGCGGGCCAGTCGCGGCGCTCGATGGCGTCGAAGACTTCATAGGTTTCTTCGAGGGTGTATTTGCGGATGGAATCGAAGGTCTGCTCGCGGTCCCAGGGGCACCCGCCGAGCGAGCGGAGGCGGTTCATGATGGCGACTGCTTCGGCGAAGGCGGGGCCGGGGTTTGGGGCGGTCTCGGAGTTGAGGGAAGTCTCCGAGTTTTCTAGGGGTGGCATCGGAGACAGTTTATCGAATGGCGGGATGAGGGGCACGTATACTGCGGCAGCGGCTTTGGTTTACGGGTGAGGGGTTGAATCTTCTCGCGGGAATTTTTGTGGCGCTGCTGGGGCTGACATTCGGCAGCTTTCTGAATGTGTGCATCTGGCGGCTGCCGCGGCATGAATCGGTGGCGGCGGGGCGATCGCGGTGTCCGGATTGCGGAGCCGCGATCCGGGCGATGGACAATATCCCGCTGCTCAGCTTTCTGGTGCTGCGCGGGCGGTGCCGGGATTGCGGGGCGAGGATTGCGTGGAGGTATCCCGCGATTGAGCTGGCGACGGCTGCCCTGTGGTTGCTGTGCTGGCTGGAGTTTGGAATATCGGTTGAAAGCGCGGGGATGGCGGTGTTCTGCTTTCTGGCGCTGGGGCTGGCGGCGATGGATGCCGAGACGATGCTGCTTCCGAATGCGTTCACGCTGCCGGGGATTACGCTGGGGGTGATCTACAGCGGTGCGATCTGCGATGGCGGATGGCTGGGGCGTCTGCGCTGCGCGGGCGTGGCGCTGGGATGGGCGGCGTGCGCGGCGGGTGTGATCCTGGCGATACGCGGGGTGTACTGGCTGGTGCGGCGGCGCGAGGGTATGGGTCTGGGAGATGCAAAGCTCTTTGCGATGATTGCAGCGTGGCTGGGCCCGGTGAATGCTGCGCTGGCGCTCTTTCTGGCGGTGGTAGCGGGGGCGGTGTACGGCATTTTCTGGGTGAATTTGCATAAGCAAGCGCGAGGGAGTGCGGCGCGGATACCACTGGGGTCGTTTCTCTGTGGCGCGGCGATCTATGCGGTGTTTGAGGGACGGTCTACGGTGGAGTGGTATCTGGGATTGTTCAGGTGAAGGCAGGAGGCTGCGAAATCTGTGATATGGCGCTGTGGCGAAGATGATTTCGAGGACATCTGGAGCATCATCAACGATGGTGCGCAGGCTTATCGTGGCGTTATCCCCGACGATTGCTGGGTTGAACCGTATATGTCTCGGGAAAAGCTGCAACACGAGATGAACGATGGCGTTGCCTTCTGGGGCTACGACGACGAAGACCAGCTGGTCGGTATCATGGGCATTCAGGAAGTGCAGGACGTAACGCTGATTCGTCACGCGTATGTGCGCACCGCAAGCCAGAAACTCGGGATTGGAGCGCAGTTGCTGGATCATCTGCTCAAGCTGGCGACCAATCCGGTTCTGGTGGGGACGTGGGCGGATGCGGCATGGGCGATCCGGTTCTACGAGAAATATGGCTTTCAGCTGGTGAGCCCCGCGGAGAAGAACCTGCTGCTCAGGAAATACTGGAGCATTTCGGAGCGGCAGATCGAAACATCAGTTGTGCTTGCGGATGCCGCATGGCGCGACAGCCGGTCGATGAATCTTCCCTTCCCTCAATGATTCAGTTCAGGCTGCCTTCGTTTGCTTGCGGATACGCGCGAGCTGCTTGAGGTGGTGGCGTCCGTGGACGAAGTGGAAGCGGCGCCACTGGTCGGCGGTGAGGGGTCCGAAAATGAAGTGTGGCGCCAGGGGCCGACTTCCGAAGGCCTGCCGACATTTCTCAAGCTTCATGTCCATCTCTTCGAGCTCGGAGCGCATGCAGGCGCAGAGTTCCTCTCCGGACATGGGCGGCATGCCGGATTTGCCGGGGAGCGCATGGTCGGGCGCACTTGCGCCACGGGGAAATCCTCCGCAACGAACGACGAGGAACTGGAGCACGTGGTGTTTCATCTGCCTGGTTTTGCCGCTCGGCGAGTTGCGCTCGAGGTAACGGTCGAAGAGCGCGCCTGTGCTGCGATAGGTGAGCAGCAAGTGCTCTATGACCTCCTGCGTGGTCCAGGCGGGGCCGCCGCCGCGCAGAGAGCGGGCGGGACGGAGCTGACAGGTGTCACAATCTTTGCCGCTGAGCGATTTGCGGTAGCGATTGTGCAGGTCTTCGAAGACGGGATGCACGACTTACCGGTCCTTCGGCAGGGAGTTTCCTGCCGCTAATAATTGTACATAGCGTCATGCACACCTGGCGGCGGGAACGCCGGCCGTCCGCTGCGTCGCTTCCCATCACTCCACAGTAGTGCTCACCGTCGCAGTGTTATTGGCCAGGTTGGGATCTAACGTATCCGCCAAAGTTGCTGCATCGAGCCGTTTTTCGCAATCCCCCTCACTGCACCGTCGTGCTCACCGTCGCTGTGTTGTTTGCCAGATTTGGGTCAGGCGTATCCTCCGTGACCGCTGCGTTTTCGGTGATAACCGTGCCGGAGGGCGCTGTCACCTTCACAGTCAGCCGAACCGTCCATGTGGTGTTCGGGGCCATGCTGGCATTTTCGTGGCATACGATCTGTCCTGTTCCTTGATAGGGCGGAGTCGTACATGTCCCGAGGCCCGGCGTACCGGAGATGCGAATGTAGTCGAACGTTGTGCCCGCCGGCACCTGCGTCATCAGCACTTCGTAATCAGCGTCGTATGGCCCACGGTTCCACACCGGAAACGCATACGTGAGCAGATCGCCCTGCGCGACTGTCGTCGGAGTAGGAATCACCCGCAGGAAGATATCGGCGGACTGGTCCAGAAATGGTCGGTTGCTGCTGACCGTCCCAGTCGGTGTCTTGACGGTGATGGTGCCTTGCGTAACTCCAGGAGGAACGATCGCCGTGAGGTAAGTGTCGGATACCACAGTAAAGGCTGCTGAGATTCCATTGAAAGAGACGGCGCTGGTTCCGGTGAAGCCTTGTCCAAGGATCTGGATGGTGTTGCCAACGTATCCAATTTCGGGCAGGAAACGCACGAAGGGGCCCAAGCCAACATTAAAACTGTAAAAGGTTCCCTGATCAGGGCCTCCGCCCACTGCAGTTGTTCCGTAGAAAACGCCAGTCGTGTGTTGGAGCAAAGTGACTTGCGGGCTTGCCCCAGACCCCAAATCAAAATTGTGAAGCGGGGTGAAGGTGCCCGCCGGCGTCATCCGGAAGAGGACGCCCCAGCCTGATGCTGCTCCGAGGTCGTTCGTTCCGTAGAAATTTCCGCCGGTCGCCTGCATCAAGCCACCCACCTGATTAAGCCCCTCATCATTCCCATTGACGTTATGAAGGGCAGTCAGCGAACCTCCGGACGTGATTCTAAAGACTACCCCACCGTTTTCAGATCCACCCTGTTGGGTGACGCCATAAAGGTTGCCGTCTGCTGCCCGCATTAGCGGAGCGATAGGATTCGATCCGTCCGTGCCGTCAAAGTTGAACAGCACCTGGTATTCCCCGAGAGTAGTGATCCTGAAAATCGTCCCGCCCCCATGCGATCCGCCGAAAACGAGTGGTGCCGTACAAGCCAGTGTCAAGCCCCTGCACCAAAGGAGCATAAGGATTGGCTCCGTCAGTCCCTGCAAATGTGTGAAGAACAGTGAACTGGCCGGAAGAAGTGATTCTGTACACCGAACCAAAACCAGAAGCGGAGGATGCATCGGCCGTAGTGCCATAGAAGCTGCCATCCAAACCCTGAATGGGAGGAGCCTCGGGGTCTAAGCCATCGGCCTGTCCCTTGAAACTGTACAGAGTCGTGACGGTGCCAGCCGGAGTCATCCTGAAAATGGTGCCGAGCGAGTATGTTCCGCCCGCTGTGGTAGTTCCGTAAAAATTGCCGTCAGTGCCGAGCGTCAACCCGCCAACAGGAGATAGTCCATCCGGTCCGCTGAAGCGATGCAGCACCGTCAAAGCGCCTGATGGGCTCATCTTGAAGGCGGTTCCGAGTCCGTCAGTCCAATTATCGTTGGCAGTGCTGTACAAATAACCGTCGCGGCCCTGTGCGATGATGCCTGAATACCTCGGGTCCGTCGGATCTCCAGGCTGGCTTCCGAAGCTGTACAACAGGTTGTAAGTCTGAGCGTGCGCAGACACGTTGCCCGTGGCCAGCATTAGCGACAGCGGTGCGATTGCGAGCATCAAGCCCACAATGCCGAAAGAAGCAGTGTGCTTCCTGTTGGTGACAAAGATATTGGTGACACAGATAGGGGACTTCATTAGCGCACCTCCACACAGCTCTTACATCAGTAAGGAGCGGAGGCGTCACGCAGATGAAGGCGGTTGGGTTCTGGCCTGGGGGGAATCGAGCCATGCGGACGTCGGCGTTCCGGATTCGGTACGCCCAACGGCGAGAATTCTACTCCTTGCATTAGCTTTCTGCGCGAACCGGTCATAGGAAGAGGCTTTTGCATACTGCGAGCGCGTAAAATGCTGCCTGCTTCCGATGTGAGATGAGGGGGAACGCTGATGGTTATGGTTCCTACCGGGCTGGCGACGGCATGGCACAACAGCGGGCAGTTCTGGGTGCAGACTGGGATGGCGGTGGTGCGGCATCCGCTGGTGGTGCTGGTGTGCGCGGCGGTGCCGGCGGCGGAGCGGGCATATCTGCTGCTGGAGACGAGGCCGATTCCGGCATGGAAGCAGTCGCTGCTCGAAGGACTGGTGACCCTCTGGCGGATTTTGCTGTGCGTGGGGATGGTCTGGGTGGCAGTGAGCGGGGAGAGATGGCAGTTGCTGCGTGCTCATTTTTCCGAAAATGCGGCGGCGCAGACTGCGTTGCAGAGGATGGGCACGTACCTGGGCGATCATCTGCACGTGGTGCTGTGGGAGCTGTTCTTCTTTGCGGCGGCGTTTCTTTTGCTGAATTATCTGCTGGTGGTGATGTCGCGAGCGCTGCTGTCGCCGGATGTTCCGCCCACGAGAAATCGGCGCAAGGCTTTCGTGTCAGTGCTGCGGAACCTGGTGCTGGTGCCACTGGCGCTGATCTATCTTGTCGAGCTGCTGCAGTTGAAGGTGTATTGAAGCCGAGGCTCAGGGCGCTGGGAGCAAGGATCAGAAAATCTGAAAAGAGCTACTTCTTTGCGGCTTCGCCTAGTTGGGCAAGAGCCTTGCGGGCGGCTTTGGCCTTCGGGCCGTCGGGGTCGGCGTCGAGATAGACGCGGTAATTCTCGACAGCTTCGCTGGTAAGCTTCAGGCCGCGCGCGGCTTCGGCGAGTCCGAAGACAGCATTGACGTTCGTCGGATCGACCTTTGTGGCTTCCTTGTAGCGCGCGTAGGCTCCTTTGTAGTCCGAGTTGGTGAGATAGAAGCCGCCCACCTTGACGTCCTGCGCGGCGAGCTTGGGATCGAAGATGTAGCCTCCCGCGCCGTCGGAGATGCGGGCCTCCGGGTCGTTGGAATCGAGGTTCTTAAGGCCAGTGCGGCTGGAGGAGTAGTCCGGCGCAGGTGCAGACTTTGAGCCGTCGGCGGAGGTGGGGGGCTTGTCGGATTTTGCCGCCGGCGCGTCAGGAGCGGGGTTGCCTGCGCCGGCTGCGGCCTTCTTCGAGATGTCTTCGGGGAAGGGATTGTCATCGGCGGTGGAGTGCTTGGCAGGCGCCTGCTGCCCTGACTGAGATTTGTCGGCGGGTTTGTTCTGGTCCTGAGCCTGCGACGGCGGCTGGCTGGAGTTCTGGCTCTGATCCGAACTCTGCTGCGATTGCTGCGCGGCGCAGGGCAGAGCCAGAAGCAGGAAAGCGAGGGTGCTGGCCGGAATGCGCATGAAAAACAACTCTCTCCTAGTTTAGACCGGCGGAGCACAAATTGGGCTGCCCGGGAATTGTCGCGCGACGTGAATTTAGCTCTTACGTGCGGCGATCAGCAGCAGGCGGCCTGGCTCCTGAAGGTCAACACTGAAGCCTGCTTTGCGCAGCGTGGCCGCCACCCATTCCGAGGAAAGGCGAAGTTTGCGGTAGGAGCTCTTCTTGAGGATCCAGCCGTTGGATTGCCGGATGTGCACGAGGTCGTGCACGACAACTGAATCCTCGTTTTCGTATTCGAGGAAGCAGGTCATGATCTTGTGGTCGTCGCTGCGGACGGAGAGAAAGCGCTCCGTTCCGCGCAGCTCGCCGGTGAGGTCGCGGTAGGTGAGGGCAAAGACGCCCCCGGGTGCGAGCTTCTTGAAGACGGCGGTGAAAAGGCATTCGACTTCTTGCCGGGAGGAGAGATGGGGGAGGGTGTCTCCCATGCAGACGGCGATCGCGGGCGATGCGGGCAGGTCGATCGCGTCGAGCGCCGTGATGTCTGCGTTGCGGACCCTGATGGAATACGAGCTGCCACGGGCTTTCAATTCTGTCAGGAGCTCGGCGCTGGTATCGACGGCGACGACGGGCGAAAAACCGAGTTGTGCGAGAGCGATTGATTGGAATCCGGGGCCGCTGCCGAGGTCGAGCGCCAAGCCGTGCGGAAGTGGCGGCTGCAGGGTGCTCAGAATCCGCTCGAGAATCGCTTTTTGCTCCGCGACCTTCTCTTCGAAAGGAACACCAAACATCCAGACATAGTGCTCGGAGAGCAGCTGCTGATAGTGATCGGTGACGGCGGACATGGGGATATTCTAGGCGGTTCCGGGATGGTCTTCGCTGAGTTGCTATACTCGGCGAGAAAACACCTTTCTTGCTGCACAAACATGCTCATTATTCGATCCTCGCAAATTCATGCCGCCGGTTGCTACACGACGGCGCCGATCAAAAAGCGCTCACGCATTGTCGAGTACACCGGGCCGCGCATTTCGAAAGAGGTTGCGGACGAGAAGTATCAGTATTCGCCGACGACGTACCTGTTTGGCGTGGGCGACGGGTCAAAAGTGATAGATGGGCACGGCGTTGCGATGTTCATCAATCACTCATGCGATCCGAACTGCGAGACTGGCGAGGTGCGCGGCCATGTGTGGGTCAAGGCGTTGCGCGATATCGAGGCGGGCGAAGAGCTGACCTACGATTACAACCTCTACGACGGCGATGACGATGAGGCGCTGTGCAACTGTGGCGCTCCGAGTTGCCGCGGGTCAATGTATTCGCATGATGAGTTGAAACGCAGGGCACGCGCGGCGAAACGGGCAGCGACAAAAAAGGATTCCGTAAAGCAGAAAAAGGCGCGCTAAGGATCTGCGTTTCCTCCCTTTCAAACTGCGCGAAAGAATGGGCACCCGAACCGCGCGCCCGGTTGGGCGATTAGCAGGTTCTTCGACTCCGGTCGCCGCGGCGACCTTCGCCTAGGATGACCAATCTTAAGTTATTGCCGGGCACTCGGAGTGCCATTAGTCCTCTTTCACCATGCGGACGATGGCAAGCGAGTCTCCGTTGCTGAAGGGCAGGCCGGCGCGTTCGACTTCTACATAGCCGTGGCGGGCGTAGAGAGGCACGCCGGTGAGGGTGGCTCCCATTTCAAAGCGGGTGAAGCCTGTGGCGCGGGCGGCGTTTTCGCATAATTCAAGAATTTTGCTTCCGATGCCGAGGCGCGCCCAATCAGGATGCACATAGAAGGCGCGAATCTTGGCGGCGTCGGTCGCGGGATCGAGCAGGCTGCTGTCGCGACCGGCGGGATTGTCGTCTCCGCCTAGGCTGGTGTCTCCGCCGCAGAGGGTTCGGCGTTTGCTCCAGCCTCCGCTGGCCACGAGAGGCGCGTCGGGAGCAGCCTCGGGGTCTTCGACTACGAAATAAGTCCGGTCGGTGATGAGCTGGGTGTCGAGGCTAAGGTAGGTGCGGAGGGCTTCGTCGATCTGGGCCGGCGTGTAGTCGTTGGCCTGCAGCTCGCGGACCGAGCGTTCGATGAGAGCGTGGATGCGGGGGATGTCGGCGGACGTGGCGAGGCGGTAGTGGAAGCTCGAGGTCGATACGGGCATGCAGTAAGTATGCGGGATTTTGTCAACAGTCAAAGTGACGGTTGGCAATGTTTGATCGCTCGATTGTTGAGCTTTCCACACCGGCGCACTGAGAGGTAACGTCGGGCACGTGCGACGAGTCTCCGCACCCGATACAATCAGACTTTCATCGCATGGCATACCAGGTTTTAGCTCGCAAATATCGCCCGCAGCGTTTCTCGGATGTCGCCGGGCAGGATCACGTGACTCGCACGCTGCTGAATGCGCTCTCGCAGGGGCGAGTGGCGCATGGATACATCTTTTCCGGACATCGCGGGATCGGCAAGACGACGATTGCGCGCATCCTGGCAATGGCGCTAAATTGCCGGACGGAAATTGGGTCGGCGCAGCGGCCGACGCCGGAGCCGTGCGGCGTATGCGATTCGTGCACGGAGATTCGCGCGGGGAATGCCGTCGATGTCATCGAGATTGACGCGGCGACGAATCGCGGCATCGACGAAATGCGCGAACTGCGCGATGCGGCGCGGTACCGGCCAGCGCGGGACAAATACAAGATCTACATTCTCGACGAGGCGCATCAGATCACCGATGCTGCGTTCAACGCGATGCTGAAGACGCTGGAGGAGCCTCCGGAGCATGTCGTCTTCATGATGGCGACGACGCAGCCGGAGGATATTCCGCAGACGATCCGCTCGCGTTGCCAGCACTTCAGCTTTCACGCGGTTAAGTTCGACGACATTCTGGCGCAGCTCAAGGAGATTGCCGGCAAGGAAGGAATTGCAGCGGAAGACGCGGCTCTGGCGCTGCTGGCCGAGGCGGGCGATGGGTCGATGCGCGATGCGCTGTCGATCATGGACCAGGCGATTGCATCGGCTCCGGTGGAGAATGGGCAGCCGCGGCTGAGCGCGGAGCAGATTCGGGAGCTGATGGGAACGGTTCCGAATGCTGTCTTCGAGCGGCTGATGGAGTCGATCGGCGAAGGCCAGACTGCGGCGGTGATCGAGGAGCTAAACCGGCTGCTGAATGCGGGAAACAGTCCGGCGCAACTGGCGCGGCAGTTTGTGCGCTATCTGCGCAACGTGCTGATGGCGCGGATTGGCGGCGAGGAGTCGGAGCTGCTGCAAATCTCTCCCGATGAACGGGCACGGGCAGCGCGGTCGGCGGTGCTGTTTTCGGAAGAGGACCTGACGCGGTTTCTGCAGGTAATGCTGCGCACCTTCGATGAACTGAACTATCGGCAGGAGCAGCGGTTCCACCTAGAGCTGGGGCTGATCAAGCTGGTGCACCTGCAGCGGCTCCTTCCAGTGGAGGAACTGCTGAGCCAGCTGCCAGCGCCGCAGGGAGGCAAAACCGGATCGGGTGGTGGTCCATTGCCGCAAAAGAGCGCGGGGGGGCAGGGTCGTGCGCAGAGCAGCGGAGCGGCTTCAGCGTCGCGAGCGAGCGCGGCTGGGAGCGGGCCAGTGACTCCAACTCGTGAGTCTCTGACGCCGCCGCGTGAGACGACGCCGATTTCTCCCTTCGAGGCGGACCGCGGCCGGAAAGCGGCGAGCGAGCTCACGGGCTCGGCGGCTGCGCAGGTTCTGGCTGCGGCTACAACTCCGGTTACGACTCCCAGGACTCTTACGCCTCTCGAGGCGGCGTCACGGGCGGTAGAGACCGCTACGCCGAAGGCTCCAGTGGCGGCGGTTCCCGAGCCGCAGGAGGCGACCTCGGGGGCGCTGGCTCTGGCGGCTGCGGCAGACGGAGGAGCGGCTCCGGATCTGGACCGGGTTCGCGAAGCAGTTTGTTCGGCGCTGGAGAACGCAGGGCACAATACAGCGGCGGTTCTGCTGGATGCCGGTACGTGGCGCGAAAATAGCGGCACTATCGAAGTCGAAGTGGGCATCAAAAAGACCATGCTCGGCCTGACGATGAACGCCGAGGCGGAGAAGATCTGCTGGGAAGCTCTGCGCGGCATTGGCGAGACTAGGAAACTGATCTTCCTGCCGGGGGAGAATGGCGGGAGCGGCACGGCCAAGGCACCGCGGGCAGAGCGGCCGGCGGCGCAGGGCAGCATACAGACGATTGCGCTCGAGAATCCGCTGGTAAGGCAGGCGCAGGAGTTGTTTCAGGCGGAGGTACGCAGCGTGCTGGACCTTCGGGAAAAGAAGTAGGGCGCGAGAAGAAGTAAGGTATTTGAGTTTAATCGGAGCGGGAACGTGAATCCTTTAAAGCTTCAGGAAATGCTGGGTCAGGCAAAGCAGATGCAGGAGCAGATGCAGCAGAAGCTGAGCCAGTCGGTGGTGGAGGCGTCGTCGGGCGGCGGCGCGGTGACGGTAAAGATGAACGGGAAAAAGGAAGTGCTGAAGGTCACGATCGACCCGGCGGCTGTCATTGGCCTGAGCGGCCCGAATCCTGATGTGGAGATGCTCGAGGATCTGCTCACGGCGGCATTCAACGAAGCAGGCCGGCGCGCGGAGGAGATCTTGAAATCGAGCATGCAGGGCATGCTGGGCGGTCTGAATCTGCCGGAAGGATTGATATAGGCACCACGTTCACGGGCCCCGGGAGAAATGTTCGCGCCCTGGCGCTGCACAAAGGCTGAGCCATGATCACACGACGCGGATTTCTGAGAGGTTCGGCAGTTGTCGCTGCGGGCGCGCTGACGCAGCGGTCGCTGGCTTCCCTGCTGCAGAATCCGCAGACGGCGGTGGCTCCGGCGCCCTCGAACTACATCCAATCGATGCGCAACGCGGGATCGACGACCCCGATTACGACGACAAAGCTGACGGACACGATCTTTCTGCTGCAGGGGGTGGGCGGAAATATGGTGGCGCAGACCGGTCCGGATGGGAAGGTGCTGATCGATTCCAGCGTGGCGACCGCGTCCCATGCGCTTCTGCAGGTATTGGGAAAGCTGAACGCGAGTCCACTGAAGCGGTTGATTAACACACACTGGCACTTCGATCACACGGACGGCAACGCAGCGCTTCACGAGGCGGGGGCATTCATCTTTGCTCAGGAAAATACGCGGGCGCGGCTGTCAGCTCCACAGACGATCAAGCTGCTCAATCTTACGATCCCTGCCTCGCCGACGGAGGGGCTGCCGCAGCTTACGTTTCCAGAGACGGACAAGCTGTATGTGAACAACGATGAACTGGATATGGTTCATACGCCGAATGCGCATACGGACTCAGACATCTATATTCACTTCGTGAACGGCAATGTGATTCACACCGGCGATCTGTTTTTCAACGGTGTGTATCCGATGATCGATGCAAGCTCGGGTGGCACAATCAACGGCATGATCCGCGCGGTGGACGAGGTGCTGGGTATCGCGGATGACAGAACGAAAATTGTCCCAGGGCATGGTCCGCTGGGCGACAAGCGCGCCCTGCAGAAGTATCGCGACATGGTATCGACTGTCGCCAACCGGATCGAAAAACTAAAGATTACGGGCCAATCGTTGCAGCAGGTAATAGCCGCGAAACCCACGGCGGATTATGATGCCACGATGGGTCACGGCATGATGACACCGGACTTGTTTGTCACGGTGATTTACGACACGCTGTGAAATGAGCAACAGATACTACCCAGTACCGCGTTGCTGAGTCGAAGATCAGATATTTTCCCGACTGAATTACTCAGAATCCCCGATAGCGTGGTTTTGCACGATGAGCAGCTCGCAACCATTGCTGACATTTGACTTGCCTGGGGGATCTTGCCGTGTCGACGAAACATCTGAAGAAATTCATAACTGATCTGAGAACGATCAATCCCAAGATCAACATCGACCGCAGACTCGGCCGTAAGACAAGCGCACTCGGGTTGATTAACCGTTTGCGGGCGACCGTCGGCGATCCGAAACCGATTCAGAGTGTGTTCGCGGCAAGAAACTATTGCAGCAACCCGCAGTCCGCGCGGTTGAACAAATACGAGCCGGCGATCCGCCGGCTTATTTCCGTGTGGGGGTATGGCAAGGACAAATACCCCTACCAGGAACTGGAGTTTGCGGAGTTTAATCACAGGCGTCTCGTGGGAGGTGTTCCCGCGGACGTTGGCAAACCTACGTTTGAGGCACTGCAGGCATTCCAGGATGATGCCTTTCTTCTCCACATGGAGGCCGGTACGACGTACCTGAAGACTTTGAAGCTGGATAACGGAAGCCGTTTGGACATCACCGCGCGAAGTCTTCTGCTCTGCGCCGGTTTGCTGCCACCGGTGCAGTCTTCCGGCGACAATGGCTATCTCGACAAGCTGGCACTTACCGCCCATGACCTGAAGAGGATGGCGGGCCGGTCAATTCTGGATGTGGCATGCGGAGGAGCCATGTTTCGCGCGGAAATGGAGGTGCTTTTCGGTTGCGAGACGACCGGCTTGGACCTGAATGCGGAGTATGTCGACAACGAGGCGATCAACGCAGGCAAGGAGCGGTACACACAGAGCATGCTGTACCTGAAAATGCTGAGCACCCTTCACAAGCTTCAAACAGTGAATGTCTCCGCCGAATGGGACTGGGTGATCGAAATGGGTGTTGAAAATCTCTCGGGCATCCTCACGAACTATGCGGATAATCCGCCCACGGTCGGCGATATCTTCGAACTGGCGGATGGTCGAGAGAAATGGGACTACGTCACCTCAACCTACCTGCTTTGTTATTTCGAGCGGGACCAGCAGACCGATGCAATCAGAAACATGTGTTCCGCGGCCCGGAATGCGGTCTTTGTTACCACCGGAGGCGCACACACGATTTCACCAGACCTCAATTACGACCGGGGGGCAATTCAGGCTGCGTTTCCCAAGTGCCGCATCGAGATCAAGAGCTCGGAAACTCATCACATCTTCCTCAAGTGATAGCCAGCCGGGGCGTGGCAAAGCCGGCGTGTACCTGTTAAAACAGCGAAGAGGAACACTTTTTGTCGAGATTTGCGGAACCCATGGCGCGGCTCATCGAAGAGCTGCGCAAATTGCCGGGCATCGGCTCAAAAAGCGCGCAGCGCCTGGCGTTTCACATCCTGCGATCGAGCAACGAGGACGCCGAGTCGCTCGCGAATGCTGTGCGCGAGGTGAAGGCGGCACTGACTCTGTGCTCCATCTGCAACAACATCACGGACATCGATCCCTGCCTCTACTGCGCCAGTCCATCGCGAAACCAGCGGCTGGTGTGCGTGGTGGAGGAGCCGACGAATATCGCCACGGTCGAAAAGACGCGCGGATATAACGGCGTCTATCACGTGCTGCACGGAACGCTGTCGCCGCTGCATGGTGTGGGTCCGGAGCATTTGCGCACGGGGAGTCTGGTGGATCGCGTGCGGCGGGGCGATGTGGATGAGGTGATCCTGGCAACGTCGCCCACGGTCGAAGGCGAGGCGACGGCGCACTATCTGGCGGATATGCTGCGGGGAGGCGATGTGGTGATCAGCCGGATCGCGACGGGCGTTCCTGCGGGCAGCGACATCGAGTATGCCGATGAGGTGACGATGTCGCGGGCGATGGAAGGGAGAAACAGAGTTTAGGGTAACGGGTCCGGAGCCTATCCCCTATTCGATTGCCCCTCAGCTGCGCAGCCGGGCGAGCAGGTCCTGTGGGTGAACGGGCTTGGCGAGGATTTCGAATTCGTGGCCCTGACCCCGGGCCCGGTCGAGGAGATCGGCGGTAGCGGCCTGTCCTGAAAAGAGCAGAATCTTGCAGGAGGGCAGGATCTCGCGAATACGGATCGCGGCGTCGATGCCGTTGAGGTCAGTCATGATGACGTCGCTGATGAGCATGTCAGGCCGAAGGGTCTTTGCGGTTTCGACGGCTTTCTCTCCGGTGTAAACGGCGGTCGCTTCAAATCCGCTTTGATTGAGGATGATGGCCAGGGTGTCAGCAATCACTCGTTCGTCGTCGGCAACCAGCACTTTGGGCTTCACGGGCGTTTCGGACATTCGTTCCTTCACATTCTCTTTCTTTTCTAAAGTACAGGCAGTCCTCAGGGACGGCCTCATTCGTCAAACACAGCGGGAGGTCAGGACGACTATAAGAGTATATGGATTCCTTCAAGAATCTTTATGTTTAGGATGATACGCTCTTGCTGAGGGGATGCTTCATCCTCTCATAATCGTTGGAACCTACAATATCTGCAACTTGACCGCGGGAATGGCGAGATAACGCCATCCGGCGATGACCGCATCAGCTACTGTTTCACTACATCTGAAGATTTTTCAGGCGGAACGACGATGTCGGAACCAATCATTCGCGCCCAGCAGGTGGAGAAGTACTACGCGCAGCCGAGCGAGAACCGTATCCAGGTGATCGCAGCGACGGACCTGTCGATTGTGCCGGGGGAGATTCTGGCGCTGCTTGGTCCTTCGGGATCGGGCAAGTCGACGCTGCTGCGGATGCTGGCAGGGCTCTCCAAGCCATCGGCGGGCGAAGTGTACTGGCACGGCAAGCCGATTTCGACGGTTCGTATTCACGTCTCGATCGTCTTTCAGAGCTTCGCTCTCTTTCCCTGGCTCACGGTGCTCGAGAATGTGGAGGCCCCGCTGAGGGCTGCGGGGATGGCTCCCGCAGCGCGGAGGGAGCGGAGCCTGAAGATTCTGGATACGGTCGGCCTGGACGGATTCCAGGCGGCTTATCCGAAGGAACTGTCGGGCGGGATGCGGCAGCGCGTGGGGTTTGCGCGGGCGCTGGTTGTGGAACCTGAAGTTTTATTCATGGACGAGCCATTTTCAGCGCTCGATGTGCTGACGGCCGAGAACCTCCGCAGCGAATTGCTGGAGCTGTGGCAGAAGAAGACGATTCCGACGCAGGCGATTTTCCTTGTCACGCACAACATCGAGGAAGCGGTGCTGCTGGCCGATCGCATTATCGTACTGGGGAGGAATCCGGGACACGTGCGCACGGACTTCAAAGTGTCGCTGGCGCATCCGCGAGACCGCAAGAGCCCGCCGTTCACGAAGCTGGTGGATTACATCTACAAAGTGCTCACCAAGCCGGATGTGATGCCGGCGGCAGTTCCCGAGCTGGTGGATGGCAGGAAGGTCCGCGACCAGCGGCAGATGCATTACGAGATGCTGCCGCATGCCCGCCCGGGCGGCATCGCCGGACTGCTGGAGATTGTGATCGACCTGAGCGATCAGTCGGGCCACGCGGACATCTACAAGCTGGCCGACGAGCTGGCGTTCGAGATCGATGACCTGCTGCCGATTATGGAAGCTGCGCAGATTCTGGGCTACCTCAAGGTGGGTGAGGGCGATGTGGTCATCACGCCGGAGGGACGGGAGTTTGCGGAGTCGGAGATTCTGAAGCAGAAAGAGCTCTTCCGCAAGGCGGCGCTCGAGCACGTACTGTTGCTGCGCCAGATCACGCGAGCGTTGAACAACAAGAGCGATCACACGGTGCCCGAAGAGTTCTTTCTGGATATGCTCGACGAGCAGTTCAGCGACGATGAGACGCAGCGGCAGCTCGAGACGGCGATCAACTGGGGGCGCTATGCGGAGCTGTTCGACTTCGATGCCGCGCGGCGGAGGTTCATTCTGCCGGAGGAGGAAGAGACAGCCGAGACTGTCGAAGGTGCGGAGGTCCAGTGAAGAAGGCCTACCCGCTGTCGCGCGCGCTGGTGGTGGAACGGACCTGGCCGATCTTCCTCGATCTGACGGTCGCGGCGGGACTGCTGGCCGGTTTCTACGCCATCCTATGGATCGCGAAATTCTGGTTTAGCGGGGCGATTCCCGAGGTGGAGATTTACCGCTCGCCCTGGCACCTGCCGCTGTACGCGTTTTATTCGACGGTACGCATCTTCGTGGCGTATCTGCTCAGCCTAGCCTTCGCTATCGGTTACGGATACATCGCCGCATATAACCCGCGCGTGGAAGCGCTGATGATCGCAACGCTCGATATTCTGCAGTCGATCCCTGTGCTGAGCTTTCTGCCCGGCGTGATGTTGGCGATGATGTCGCTCTTCCCTTCCCGACAGCTGGGGATCGAATTCGGAGCGATTCTGCTGATCTTCACCGGCGAGGTGTGGAATATGGCATTCAGCTTCTATTCCTCCCTCAAGAGCATTCCCCGCGAACTGCGCGAAGCGTGCAACATTAACCGCTTCTCGCCGCTGCAAAGACTGTTTCAGCTGGAGCTGCCTTTTGCGACGATTGGCCTGGTGTGGAACTCGATGGTGTCGGTCGCCAGCGGGTGGTTCTTCCTGATGGTTTGCGAGATGTTTCCCGTAGGCAGCAGGAATTTCCGGCTGCCGGGTCTGGGCTCATATCTGCAGACAGCGGCATCGAGTGGTGATTATCAGGCAATGACCTGGGGACTGATCACCATGGTGCTGATCGTGGTGATGACCGACCAGCTGCTGTGGCGTCCGCTGATCGCCTGGTCGGAGAAGTTTAAGTTCGAAAACGTGGAGAGCGAGGAGCGGGTGACATCGCCGATCCTTCACCTACTGCGGAATTCAAACATGCTGGCGGTTCTGCAGAGGCATACGCTGGTTCCGCTGGGCGAGAGCATTTACCGGTCGCTGGCGCGGCGCGAGGAACGCAGATCGGCGCAGATCAAGCCGCAGGCAGCTCCGAGCCGCCGAAGCGTGGCCACCTACGTCGTTGTAGGAGTGATTGCGGCAGCGGGGATTGCATTCGCAGCGTTCCATGCGCTGCTGCTGCTGCGCATGGTGCACGGGCACGAGTACCTCATGCTGCTGGGGGGCGCGGCAGCGACGTTTCTGCGGGTCAATGTTTCCCTGCTGCTGGCCTCGGCGTGGACGATACCCGTGGGCGTGATGATCGGATTTCATCCCAAGCTGGCAAGCATTACACAGCCCCTCGCGCAGATAGCGGCGTCGTTTCCGGCGACGGCGCTCTTCCCGGTGATCCTGGTGGCGCTGGTCAGGCTGGGGCTGGGGCTGGGCATCGGGTCGATTGCGCTGATGATGCTGGGGACGCAGTGGTACATCCTCTTCAATGTGATCGCGGGAGCAATGGCGATACCGTCGGATCTGAAGGAGGTCGCAGATCTCTTTCACTTCTCAAGTTTGCAGCGCTGGACGACGGTGATCCTGCCGGGCATCTTTCCATTTCTGATTACTGGGCTGGTGACGGCCTCGGGCGGCGCGTGGAATGCGTCGATTGTGGCGGAGTATTTCCACCTGAAGGACCACACGCTCACAACGGCGGGCCTGGGCGAGCAGATCAGCCGGGCGAGCGACCAGGGGAACTTTCCGATCCTGCTGGCCGCAACGATCATCATGGCCCTGATGGTGGTGACCATCAACCGGCTGGTGTGGAGACCACTTTATCGGCTGGCAGAGACGAAGTACCGACTCGATGGCTGAGAGATATCGGCCTCAGTTCGACTGCGGAGGCTTTGAAGCATCCGACTGCGGCTTCTGGTCGGGTTGAGCCGGCCTGTCTGACGAGGATTGGGAGCCGCCCTGCTGCTTGTTGTCCTCGTGCTGCTCGTAAATCGAGTACTGGCGGTCGGGCTTCTTCATCTTGACGGTAATGTCTTTGCTGTCGGAGGTGATCTCATAGTCATCTCCGAAGGTCTGGAAGCCGTTGGCGATGATCTGCAGGCGCACAGTGTCTCCCACCGGGATGACATCGATCGTGACCTTACCCTCTTCGTTGGTCTTCAGCTCGAG
The DNA here is from genome assembly GCA_963781245.1 of uncultured Acidobacteriaceae bacterium. GTDB lineage: Bacteria > Acidobacteriota > Terriglobia > Terriglobales > Acidobacteriaceae > Silvibacterium. The sequence continues at coordinate 767,380 of CAWAFB010000014.1, read as the reverse complement.
ACCACCCTCATCCTTGCCCTTTTTTATGGGATGAAACACAACGGCGGCGTTCTCAACCGGCTTTCCGTTAGTCGCTTTTACCACCGTGACGGTGATTTTTGCGGTCGGCGGCGGCGGCGTATATTTGCGCCCGCGGTGGGTGGTGTCCTGGGCGGAAAGCAGGCCGGAAACGGCCACGAAGAGGCACAGAACTGGAAGGGCTCGATAAAGCTTGCTGAAATGCGGGGCCTGCGTGGGTACAACTTGCTTCATGCTTAGATTGTATGCAATTTCGGTGCTCTGCTGAAAGGGGATCGACCGCTCAGCCATGCACACGGTCAACCAGGAACCGGCTTTGAGCGTCTAAGTGCTTCATGACTGGCTCGTTCTACTTGTATTGGAACGGGCAACGCGACAAACTGGATGAAGAGAAGGGCCTGTATTTGACATCTGATAGGCACGACCGGCGAGATGGTGTGAATCGGAAGTACCTGCGTGCTGCGATCGGTTTTCTGATCGCACTGCCGTTGGTTTGGTGCGGCTTCGCATACGGGCAGGCGACGCCGCAAAGCGTGGAGTCCGATCCGGTGGCGCTGGTGCGCCGCGCATCGCACAATGAGCTGGCCCCCGGGAACGGTCACCCATACCGTTACACGCTACACAAGGTCGACGACGCCAAGATCACGACGAAAGAGATCGTCGAGACCAGGGACGGCGATGTTGCGCGCCTGGTGGCCACCGGAGACAAGCCGCTGGCGGGCGATGCCGAGCAGGCAGAAATCGACCGGCTGAATAATCTGCTGGCGCATCCAGAGATCCAGCAACACCGTCACCAGAAAGAACAGGAAGACAGCAACCGGGCCAACGAGATGCTCCGGATGCTGCCGGACGCTTTCCTCTATCACTTCGAAGGCATGGTAGATGGTCCAAACGGGCCCTGCTTTCGGCTGAGCTTCAAGCCGAACCCTAATTTCACTCCGCCGGACCGCGAAGGCGAGGTATACCACGGCATGGCGGGCGAGTTGTGGATCGATCAGAAGCAAGAGCGGATGGTGAAACTGGACGCGCATCTGATCGCAGACGTGAATTTCGGATGGGGCATCCTGGGCAAGCTGTTCAAGGGCGGCACGATCGTGGTGGAGCAGAAGGACGTGGGCGAAGGGCACTGGGAGACGACCCACATGCAGCTGAAACTCCAGGGCAAGGTGTTGATGGTCAAGTCCCTGGATATTGAGACGACGGAAGACGCGAGCAACTTTGAGTCTGTGCATCCGCAGATGAGCTATCAAGAAGCGGTGCACATGCTGCTGAACAACAGCGGCCAGGCGCAGGCAGGGCAGACACAGACGGCGGCGCGGAATTAGATAGGCCTGCGGCTCCGAGCCGAGGATTTCGCGGAATTTTGAGTCACATGCGATTGGTCGTGCACGACGCCTGCGCGCCGTTGAGCTATATGCCAGAGCACACCGCAGGGATCGGTTAAGAAAGCGACGCGAAGCCCCCAGGGCTGCATCGCCGGCGGTCGAGGGGCCATTACACCAAACTTGCCTGGCAGATGCAGGGCCTCGATGTGAGACCACCACGCGTCGAGATCGTCGACCATCAGCTGCATCATAAAATTTCCCGCCCAGTCCTCTTGATAGCGGCGCTGCAATATGAAGCCGCTTGAGCCCATGCTGAAAATAGCTACGTCGCCGTCCAGAAGCTTTTCAAATCCGAGCGCCTCGTAAAAACGCTTAGACAGATCGAAATCCTGCGAGGGCAAGAACGGACGGGCCAGTTCTGTGCCCGAAGGGATTCGGCTCATCGAGGATCCTCCTCGCACCGCTTACGATTCTGGCCTGAACGATGGTTTTGAACAAGGCACAAACGTCGTCAAGTCTCATTCTTCGCGGAGAACTTCGAGCGGCTTCTGGCCGAGGATGCGGAAGCTGGCGATCCAGCCCGTGGCGATGGCAAGAATGGCGGTTGCGGCGACGGTGAACCCTGCGGCGAAGTAGTCGGCGTGCCAGTGGATATCCATGCGCTGGAGCAGGATGCGGGCGAGGACGTTCGCGAAGAAGACGCCGACGGCTCCGGAGAGCAGGCCGAGGACCAGGAATTCGATCGAGAAGACTTGGGCGATGCGGTTGCGGGTGGCTCCGAGCGTCTTGAGAACGACGACTTCGCGGATACGGCGGAAGCGTGTGCTGGCGACGCTGGAGGCGAGGATGATGGCTCCGGAGAGGATGGAGAAGCCGGCGAGGAAGCGGATGACGAGGATGATGTGTCCGGCGACGTCCTGGATGGTCTGGAGGATGTCGGCGAGGTTGATGACGGTGATGGTGGGATAGGCGTTGAAGAGCGTGCGCTCAAGCTGCGGAATACTGGCGGGGGTGACGTGGATGGCTCCGTACCACGTCGCGGGGACGTCTCGGACGAGGCCGGGAGCGAGAATGAACTCGCTGCGCGCGAATGCATGCTCGCCGTCGACTTTGTAGATAGCGGAGACTTTCGTCGAGATGGTGCGGTCGGCGACTCCGAAATCGACCTGCGAACCGATGTGGAGATTGAGACGGCGCGCCACGCGGTCGACGACAGCGAGACCGGGATCGTCGGGCTTCTTCCACCACTCACCCTGGGAGATTTTGGTGCCCGGAGGGACGCCTTCGGAATAGGAAATAGGCGCGGAGCGAAGCATGCGGCGCGGATAGTTCTGAAGCTTGAGCTGGTCGACGGAAACGCCGTCGATGCTGGTGATCCGCGAGGAGATGACGGGGATGGTTTCGAGCTTGCCCTGCACGCCGGACTGCTTTGTGAGCAGAGACTGCACGCCGGAGAGTTCTTCGGGCGCGATGTCGATGAGGAAGACGTTGGGCGTGTCGGCGGCGACCTCGTTGTGCATCTCGCGCACGATAGCGTTCTGCATGAGGAAGACGGCAAGGATAAGCATGACGCCCGCTCCGAGCGCGGCGAGGACGGCCGAGGATTGATTGCCGGGGCGGTAGAGGTTGGCGAGTCCGTGCCGCAGTGCCGAGGGCAGGTGCAGGCGGGTCTTGTCGAGAAACGCGCGCAACGAGCGCAGGGTGAGGGCGGAAAGCCCGAGGATGACGAGAAGCACCGCACAGAGGCTGGCGGCGAACCACTTGCCGATGGTCCAGGAATCGGAAAGCGCGGAGGCGATGGCGGCGAGGCCGGCGACGATGAGAGCGATGGCGAACCACTGGAGCTTGCGCTCGCGGAATTTCGGCCCCCAGAAGCCGTGGGTTACGACAGCGATACCGAAGGCAACGTCGACGGCGAGCGCGACGAGGGACCAGCGGTAATGGTGATGGCGCAGGCCGGCGATCCAGAGGCCGAGCGATGCGATTCCGATAAAGAATACGAACATGAGCAGCAAGCGCTGAATGCGGAGCTGACGCGGGCTTCCTGCGGGGCGAAGCAGGTTGACCCCTTCCGCGGTCTCGACCATCTTGCGCAGGACGGCGATGGGGCGCACGTGGCGAACGTCGAGCAGCGGCGGCAGGCAGAAGAGGATGGTGGTGAGGATTCCGGTGGCAAGCGCGGCGGAGACGGGCTTGATGGCCAGGGCGAGCGGCGGGCGCAGCGGCAGAAGCGATCCGAGCAGCGACGGGAAGACGTATTCGACGCCGAGGCCGAAGGCAACACCGATGAGTCCTCCGGCGAGGCCGAGGAAGATGGTCTGCAGCAGGTAGATACGCAGAATGTCGGACGAGCGGGCGCCAATGGACTTCATGATGGCGAGGATTTCAATGCGCTGCTGCAGGTGGGCGCGCATGGCCATGGCGACTCCGATGGCTCCGAGGACCATGGCGACGAGGCAAATGAGGCTGAGGAGTCCGGTGGCGTTGTCGAGGCCGCGAGTGAGTTCGGGACTGGTCTCGCGGAAGTCGGTGATTTGCGCGTCAGGGAGAATCTTTTCAAGCTCGGGACGGAGCGTGCCGATGTCCTGGACTTTACCGTTTCCGGCGTTGTCGATCTTGAAGAGATAACGCTCGCTGGCGCGGCTGCCGAGGCCGAGGAGTCCGCTCTGCAGCATCGCCCCGCGGGTGATCATGACGCGCGGGCCGAGGCCAACGCCGGCAGTCATGCGGTCGGGTTCACGAAGGATGACGGCGGCGATGCGGAAATGCTTCGTTCCGATCTTGAGGTTGTCACCGACTTTGGCGTTGAGGCGGACGAGGAGGTTGTCGTCGACGAGGACAGTAGAGTCATTGAGCAGGTCGCTCAATTTTCCTGGCGGGTTGAGAATGATGTGTCCGTAGAAGGGATAGACGGCGGGATCGACGGCCTTGAGCGAGATGAGGAGCGGCACCGGGTCGCCCTGAACGGACGCCATGGAGACGGTTTCCGTCACGCTGGTGCGCTCGACGCCGCTGGTAGCGAGCGCGTCAAGCTGCTGCTGCTCTTTCGGAGTGGCGAGGCGGAACATGCGCGCGGAGAGGTCGGCGGCCATGATGCCGCGTGCGTCGCCAAGAAGAGCCCTCTGAAATGCCTCGCTGAAGCCGCGTACGCCGGTTAGGGCTGCCACTCCGATGGCGACAGAGAGCAGGACGAAAACAAACTTCGCCCGCGACGCGCGCAGCTCGCGCCAGGCAATGCGGGCGGCGGTGGACCAAGGCAGCGCGGGCTTCGAGGGGGTGGTCATCCGATGACCCCCTCGACCGATGTGGTGGTGGGCTGGGCGCGGGCGGTCAGCTCGTCGGCGACGACGAGGCCGTCGCGCAGGTGTATCTCGCGATCAGCGCGGGCGGCGATGTCGGGGTCGTGCGTCACCATCACGAGCGTGGTGCGGGCTTCTCTCTGACGGACAGTAAGCAGGTCGAGCACGTGCTGGCCGTTGACCGAGTCGAGGTTGCCGGTCGGCTCGTCGGCAAGGACGATGGGCGGCTCGAGGACGAAGGCGCGGGCGAGTGCGACACGCTGCTGTTCTCCGCCGGAGAGCTGGACGGGGTAGTGATGCAGGCGGTCGGCGAGTCCAACGCTCGTGAGAAGGCCGGTGGCGCGGGCGCGGCCGTCTCCGCGAGCGTTAAGCTCGTGCGGCAGCAGGACGTTTTCGAGCGCGGTAAGTGTCGGGATGAGCTGATAGGACTGGAAGACAAAGCCGATCTTCTGGCCGCGCACCTGGGCGAGGCGGTCTTCTTCGAGATGGCTGATGTCGACGCCGTCGAGGAGGACTTCACCCCCGCTGGGTGAGTCGAGTCCGGCGAGCAGGCCTAGCAATGTGCTCTTGCCGCTGCCCGACGCGCCCATGATAGCGACGAACTGTCCCTGGGGAATGAGGAGGTCGATGCCGCGCAGTATGTCGACGGTGCGGCTGCCGTTGCGGATGGATTTCTTCAGGTTGCGAACTTCGATCATTCCGGGGTCCCTCTTGTAGCGCGTCGCCTGTTACCAGTTTCCCATGCCGGCGAGAGCGCGTTTCGCCGCCCGGGTTTCGCTACAATCGCGAAGTGAAGCGATTTTTTGCCCTGCTGCTTTTTACGCTCACGCCGTTTGCTCCTGCAAAAACAGGCGTTCCGAAACCAGTCATTGTCTGCTTTGGAGACAGCATCACGGCGGGATATGGGATCGATCCGGGCCACAGCTGGCCAGACGGCCTGCAGCAGCGTCTGGACGCGCATGGATATAACTACCGCGTCCTGAACTTTGGCGTAAGCGGGAACACAACCAAAGATGGCGTGAGCCGACTGCCACAGGTGCTGGCCGCGCATCCGCAGATTGTGGTGGTTGAATTTGGCGGCAACGACGGACTGCGCGGACTGCCCATAACCTCCAGCCGCGCCAACATTGACCAGATCATTCAGACGCTGCAGGGTGCGGGAATCAAGGTCGCTCTGGTGGGAATCGTTATGCCCCCGGATTATGGGCCGGACTATGCTGACGCTTTCAAGGAGACGTTTGTCCTGGCGGCCAAGAAGTTCAACGTGCCGCTCTTCCCTTTTGTTCTGCTGCATGTCTACAAGGTTCCCGGAGCCCTGCAGGAGGACGGCATTCACCCCACAGCGAAGGGCGCGGATATCATCGCGGATGATATGTATGACTTTCTCAAGCCGATGCTGAGAAAGTAGCTCAAACGAGAACGATGGTTGGCTGAAAGAGGGTGCCGGCGATGCGTTTGCCGATGGCGACCAGCTGCGCCTGTCCATAGAAAACTTTGACCAGCGGGGTCTGCGTAAATTCCGGCAGGTTGATCTGCATGCCGTTGCGCAGACGGGATAGGGTCTGCTCGTCGGCGGTGACGGCTGGGAGTTCGGGGAGCAGCGTGCGCGGGTGCGGCAGGTGCGCGGCGAGCTGGTTTTCGCCGGCGAGGGATTCGGCCTCGGCGAGCGGGATGGCCTGTTCGATGGTGAAGGGGCCGGAGGCGATGCGGCGCAGAGTGGCGAGATGTGCTCCCGAATGCGGTTCGGGGCCAAGAATCTGGCCGAGCTCGTGGGCGACGGATCGGACGTATCCACCAGAAGAGATACGCATGAGGAACGCGGCGAGTTCCCCATCGAAAGACGTGATGGCGAACTCGGCGATGTGGATGCGGGCGGCTTTGAGCTTCGGTGTTTCGCCGGAGCGGGCGATCTTGTAGGCGGCCTTGCCGCCGATCTTCTTGGCAGATATCGGCGGCGGAAGCTGGTCGATGTCTCCTGAGAAGCGCGACGCGGCGACGCGAATGTGCTCGAGGGTAAGCGAGGGTCTTACAGGCACGGAAGTTGGAGCGCCTTCGGCGTCGTAGGTGTCGGTGGAGAAGCCGAAGCGGATGCTGCCGGTGTAAGCCTTCTCGTGGGATCCGTAGAACTGGGCGAGACGGGTGAATTTGCCGAGCAGCAGAGGCAGGACTCCGGTTGCCATGGGGTCGAGCGTGCCGAGGTGCCCGATGGACTGCTCCCCGGTGGCGCGTCGCAGGCGAGCGACGACGTCGTGGGAAGTCATTCCGGAGGGTTTGTCGATGATGAGGAGCCCGTTCACCTTGTCTACTATAGGTGCTCGAACCCAGGTCCGAAAAACCGGACCTGGGGCACCCAAGAGGCGGGATCAGATGTTATTCGGTGTTCGCTCGCGGACGAGGGCGAGGAATTCGTTGCGGGTGTTCTGCTTCTGAAAGACGCCGACCATCGCCGACGTGACGGTCGAGGAGTTCTGCTTTTCGACGCCGCGCATCATCATGCAGAGGTGGCGCGCCTCGATGATGACTCCCACGCCCTGGGGAGCGATGGTCTCCTGGATGGCGTCGGCGATCTGGCGGGTGAGGCGCTCCTGCACTTGCAGGCGGCGAGCGAAGACCTCGACGAGGCGCGGGATTTTGCTGAGTCCGATGACCTTACCGTTGGGGATATAAGCGACGTGCACTTTGCCAAAGAAGGGCAGCATATGGTGCTCGCAGAGCGAGTACATCTCGATGTCCTTGACGATGACCATCTCGTCGTAGTCGACGTCGAAGAGGGCGTCGTGGAGGATGGCGTTGGGGTCCTCGTTGTATCCCTTGGTGAGGAAGGTCAGGGCTTTCTCGACGCGTTCGGGAGTGCGCTCGAGGCCGTCGCGGGTGGGGTCGGCGTCGAAGCGGCGGATGATCTCGCGGTAGATGTCCTGGGTGGAGAAGTCTTCAAGGCCAGTAGTGCCGATGATTTCTTCCTTCAGAGCCGTACTGGCATGACGGTGGTTGTTCTTCATTCCGGGTGCACCTTTCCCTGCGGTGCGTTCAAGTCGTGAACGGGATACTCGAAGGAATTATTCGAGGTTTCTTCCACGCGCACTGAGATGATTTCCGCCTGGTGGAACGCGGCTGTGAGCAGGCAGTGCACTTCGATATTGAAATTTTCGGTGGTGGGCACGGTGCTTTGAAAGCAGGCGTGCGTGTTGAGGTTGGTGTGGTCGAAGCGATCGAGGATTTCTTTCTGCACACAGGAATCGAGCGCGACCAGATCGCAGACCATACCGGTTACGGGATCGATGTTGCCCCCGACGATGACTTCGATGACGTAGTTGTGGCCGTGTCCGTGGGGGTTGTTGCACTTGCCGTAGATAGTACGGTTGCGGGCCTCGTCGAAGGCTGGCGAGTGCAGGCGGTGGGAGGCGCTGAGTTGATAACGGCGTCCGAAGTAGGCTCTCATACTTCCCCGTAGTATTCGGCGAAGAGATCCGGCAGCTCGTAGACGCGGACGCGGTGAAGCTTCGTGCCGGGAATTTTGCCGTCGAGGCGCTTCCAGATGGCGACGGCGATATTTTCCGTAGTGGGATTGGTAGTCTTGAACTCGGGCACTTCGAGATTGAGATGCCGATGATCGTAGACGCTGACCACTTCGCGCTCGAGGACGTTCTTCAGGTCTTTGAGATCGACGACGAAGCCGGAGACGGGATCAATCTCGCCGGAGACGGTGACTTCGAGGGTGTAGTTGTGGCCGTGTCCGTTGCGGTTGGCGCATTTGCCAAAGGCGCGGCGATTCTCGTCCTCAGACCAGGCGTCGTTCCAGTAATAGTGGGAGGCGGAGAATTCGGCTTTGCGGGTGAGCAGGATCATACGGTCCAACTAGATACCTTAATGATAGATGAGGCAGGCAGAGCAAGGGGTTCAGCGGTTGTGGCTCGGATAGTCGCGGCCCTTCCATGCAACTCGTTTTGTTACCGTGTGACTGAACCAGCTCCGGTAGAGCAAAGCGGCAAAGAGCGGCAGGGCGATGGGCGTGATCAGGCAGTCGGCAAAGGGAAAATTGGACTTCGCGACGCGGCGATAGTAGCGCCAGAGATTGCGTAACCAAATAAGCAGCAGAGCAAATAACCAGACCAGCGGCAGATTTCGTTCGTAGAGGAACCAGGCGAGCACTGGCAGGCCGACGAGCAGAACCAGATCGAGGATACGCCACGCGGCGAGCGCCACAGCATTGCCGAAGAGCAGCGCGAGATTTTTGGTCCAGCCTTCGATCATGGCGCCGAAGCTGCGGTACATCCGGGTGGAGACGGCTTCCGGCGCGTAGCGGAAGCGCAGTCCAAGCTTGCGGCGCTTGATGATGCTGGCCAATTCTACGTCTTCGAGGACGGCGTCCTTCACGGCTTCGTGTCCGCCAATGCGGAAGTAGACATCGCGACGGATAAGCAGGAATTGGCCGTTGGCGGCGGCGATGTGCGTTTCGGGATCGGAGACCTTGGTGGGTGGATAGGCGAGTGACAGTTCGCTGAAGACCAGAGGCATGAGCGCGCGCTGCCAGAGTCCGGCGACGATCTGGCGCGGCGAGTAGGAGAGCAGGGCGACGTTGTGGCGCTCTGCCTCGACGATGGCCAGACTGAGATGGCCGGGCTCGTGGACGGTGTCGGCGTCGGTAAAGAGCAGCCATTCGCCGCGGGCGGCCTGCGCTCCGGCCCAGACGGCGTTCGCCTTCCCCGTCCAGCCGCGTTCGAGAGCTGGGGCACGCAGAACGGTCACATCGGGAAAGCTGGTGACGATGGCGTGAGTCTGGTCAGTAGAGTTGTCGTCGATGACGATGATTTCCCAATCGCGTTCAAGTTGCCAGGCGCGCTCGGACTGGGCGACAAGCGAGCGCAGACAGTCGCCGAGGCAGTACTCTTCGTTACGGGCGGGGATGATGACGGAGAGCTTGAGCTGGGGAACTTGATCGGACGCGGAGTTCACTGTGGTCTTTTATTATAGAAATGTGAGTTGGTTCAACAACGGGTTCTGCCGGGTTCGCTGGAAGGGCGCATTTGCTGTACTGATTTTGCTGGCTGCTGCTTTGGCCGGAACGGGCTGCGACCGCGGCGATCATCCGGCACAGGTAGGGACGATTGCTCCGGATTTTACGGTTCACGACCAAGGGCAGGCGGTCAGCCTGGATCAGTATCGCGGGAAGACAGTGGTGCTGAATTTCTGGGCATCCTGGTGCCCGCCGTGCCTGGAAGAATTCCCTTCCCTGATGCAGCTACAGAAGCAGGTCCCCAATGTGGTTGTGCTGGCGGTGAGCTTCGATACGGATGCCGATGCCTACCGGCAGTACGTTGCCGACAATCATTTGGGCGACATGGTGGTCGCGCTCGATCTCTCGCAGAAGTCGAATCTGGCATTCGGAACGACGCGACCGCCGGAGACCTACATCATCGACCCGAAGGGGCGGATCCGGCGGAAGTTTATCGGCGCGCAGGACTGGACAAGCCCGGAGATTGAGAACTATCTGCGGAATCTGTAGGGTCTGTGAACGGGCAGCGTAGCTAGGCCTGTCCGAAAGGGTCCTCCAGAGAGGGCGACTGCGGAGTGAAGAGTTCGGCTCCGTTTTCGGTAATGTGCATGTCGTCTTCAAGGCGCACGCCGAACTCGCCGCGAAGGTAGATTCCCGGCTCGTCGGAAAAGGTCATGCGTGCCGCCGTCTGCTGGTGGTTGCCTTTTACCAGGTAGGGCCATTCGTGCATGTCCATGCCGATGCCGTGTCCCACGCGATGCGTGAAGTGCGCGTAGCCCGGGCCGAACCCGGCGTCATCAATCACCTTGCGCGCCGCCGCGTCGACGCTCTGGCATTCGACTCCTGGCCGAGTGGCGGCCAGCGCCGCTGCCTGCGCCTTGTGCACAACTTCAAAGACCGACTTCATCCTGTCGGTGGGCTTGCCGAGAACCAGCGTGCGCGTGATGTCCGCCTGGTATCCCTCGGCGACACAGCCGTCGTCGATCATCACCACCGAACCTTCGCGGATGACCTGCGGCTGCATCGAGCCGTGGGGCAACGCGGTGAACTCGCCCGTCTGCACACTGGCATAGCCCTGTGGGAATCCCTGCTGCGCATAGGCGCGCATGATCAGGTCAGTGAGATCGTGCGTAGTCGCGCCGTCGTGGATGCTCTTCCAGGCCGCTTCATAGGCGGCAAGCGTGACCTGGTTGGCGAGCGTCATCAGCGCCAGTTCATGGTCGCTCTTGATGCTTCTGCAGCCTGCGGTCACCGGGGTAGCGCTGGTCAGCGTAAAGCCGGGGCTTGCTTTGGTTACGCCATCCACGTATACGAACATGGTTCGTTCTTCTATGCCGATCGTGCCGGCGGAGAGCCCGGCGTCGCGCAGACCGCGGGCTACCAGCGGGTACGGGTCGTCGTCTTCCTCCCAGGTGAGAATGCGAACCCGGTCGCCATCGGGAAACAGCTTCATCTGCTCGCGCAGCCTTTCTTCTTCAAAGGCAGGCGAGATGCAGAACGCATCTCCTTTGCGCGGGAGCACGAAACCGGAGAAACGCTCGCTGTTCCCCCAGCCGATGCCGGTGAAATAACGCAGAGATGTGCCTCCGGCCATGAGAACGGCGTCGATTTTATAGTCGTTCATCAGTTCACGGGCCCGCTGCTGGCGCGCTCCACGCTCTGCCGGGGAGATCGGGCGTGCCTCGTCCTTGCGGTTCTTGAGAGCGGCGATGGCGGGAGGAAGTGCGGACTTTTCGGTCGGCTTTTCGGTTTGGGCAAGGGCATCAGACTGATGAAAGACGCCGGAGGCCGCAGGGAGCAGCGAGCTCACAGCGGCTGATTTCAGGAAGATTCTGCGATCAATCATGCTGTTTGCATTTGTATATCAGACAGCGGCGGCAGCAATTGCTTTTTATCACCTGCGTTTGCATTTGCTCGAAGGCGCCACGCCGCTGCTATGATCAGCGTATGACGCAGCTCGAGGTCCTCTACAGGTACGAACAGCATCCCACCGAAGCGACGATGTTTGCCCTGGGCAAGATGCGCGAGGTGTACGGCGTGCGGCGCATCCGGATGAATCCCGACTGGAAAACGGTGCAGGTGGAGTACGACGCGACGCGGCTGAACAAGGCTGTTGTCTACGAATTGGTGAGACAGACAGGGCTGGATATCGTGGAGGAGCTTCCGCTGATTCCGCCGCAACCGGCGGTAGAAGCAGCTGCGGCTCCCGCTCAGACCAAGTAGGTCTACTTTGTCGCCCGAATCAGGATGTTCTGCGACAGAATGGCTCCGCCCGCACCCGTTTCCGCGAGCAGCAAGAGCCGGTGTTGAAACGTCAGGCAGTCCCATAAGACGCGACGGACAACGCTCTTCGCTCCGTGGATGACAGGCTTATCCTCGTAAGTTTCTATCTTGCGAAAACCGAGGGAGCGAAAGATCTGGTTCGCCGATTTTGCGGTGAAGGCCAACCGGTGCGTGAAGTCGCCGTACCGAACGCGCATTCCGTAGAGGCCCTCGGCGTTGGGGACATGGACGAGGCAGGTTCCGCCGAGCACGAGTACGCGCTGGACAGAGTCCAGCAGATCGAAGAGCTCCTGAGGCTCGAGGTGTTCGATAACGTCCATGAGCAGCACGGCGTCCAGCGATCCGTCCGCGTGGCGCGCGAGAAATTCAGCCACATCGCCAAGCTGTGCCTGAGAAATGCCGAGCTGATGGGCGAGCTCGATCTGCTCCGGCGATGTGTCGACCCCCTCGATGCGGGTATAGCCAGCGCGAGAGAGAAAGTACAAAAGTGCGCCATGGCCGCAGCCAAGATCTGCAATGCGCGAGTCGCGTTGCTGAGGGAGATGATGTGTAATCAGATGGCCTACGTAGGCCTTGCGAGGACGGAACAGCTGTTCCGGCGTTATCGACTCGCCCTGATGCCCCGCTTGACCGCTGGAGACATACGTGTCGTACAGGCGTCTCCTCCATGAAGCTGTGACTGCTGTCTGCATGTATCGTTTGCCTTCCTGCTGGGGTGCATTGCGCAAACTATAGCGATCGACAGGCGCAGTATACACGAGGATGCTGCCCGTATCTGGCGTAAATGGCGTCGTCTCACGGCGCATTTCGCCGTGGCAGATTCAGATATCTTGGATTGCATCGCAGCGCGTAAATTGATATCTTTAGAAGAGTTCGCAGTCACCTTTCTTTAGAGTGCGCCCATAGCTCAGTTGGATAGAGCGATTGACTACGAATCAATAGGCCGGAGGTTCGAATCCTTCTGGGCGCACCATTTAGAATCAAATACTTACCTTCAATTTACCCAACTCGCGTGAGCGGTTATGTCAGGCGAAATGTCAGGCAGCACAACAGCCTTGCGATTCCGCTTGTTCACAATCTCCGCAGCCTTATCGACTTCCGGATGCAGATATTTTTGCGTTACGCTCAGGCTGCTGTGCCCGAGCAACTTCATGAGCGATGCAATGTCGCCACCCTCCTCCAAGTAGCGCGTTGCGAAAGTGTGCCGAGCTGAGTACGGCACGATGGTTAATGGAATCGGTGGAATACCCCGAAGCAGTGCTTCTTTGTTTGCAGCCTTCACCGTTGCGTGCCACGCCTTTGTAATCGTGGCCCTGTGGCCCGACTCTGACTCACCCGGGAAAACCCACTCGCCCTCCACCTGGCGAGCCCGTAGGAGCGACCGCATTCGATTCGAGAGGGGAAGGTATCTCTTCGAACGAATCGACTTCCCATAGGGCACAAGAAGACGATCCCGGTCCCACTGGATATGCTCGGGCTTCATCCGCATGACTTCTTCCGGCCGCATCCCGCAATCAAAGATGATTGTCAGAATGTCGCCCAGCGGTTCCTCAGCCACGCGCAGCAGCAGTGCTTCCCACTCAGGGGTGATGATCCCCTCGCGGCCGTACTCCTTCCGCAGCTTGATACGAGGAACGCCGCGGAGTACTCCGACGTCAGCCGCATAAGACAGCATCCGTCGAAGGGTACGCAAGGCTTGGTTCGCATTCGAAGGACCACCCGGGAACACCAGTACCGCCGCCTCTGACGTTCCGATTTGATCCATTCGCATGTGAGCCACGTCCGTAGACTGCAAGAGTCGCCAGCCGTTCCGGTAGCAGTACACCGTATCTGCATCTAGGCTGCCGGCGAGTTTCTGTTTCTGGATATGCTCAAGGAACCGTTTTGCGAACTCCTTGAGCAGCGGAGCCTTGCGGAGCATAAGATTGCCAGTCTGCAGCACTACTTCTGCCCTCTTCAGCGCCTCAAACGTTTCTGCCTTGCTCTTAACGGTCTCCCGCGTGGAACCCCAATACGGAACCCCGTTGTGTTCGAACTGGTAGTGCCAATACTTACCGCGTTTTCTTAGCACGGATCTCCCCCTCAAATGCTGCCCGCACGGAAGGAACCCGCTTGCACTTTTCCAGATGGTCAAGCACATGAGGCAAATAATAACGCACCGAGGCGTTCCTACCCGAGCCGAGTTTGACGTAAGGGAAACCGGTCCCCTGGCACCGCTGACGCCGTAGAGACTTTTCACTTAAGCCGAGCCAATCGGCGAGCTGTTTTTCTGTGAGAACTGCCGCATTACGAATCTGAGCAGCCAAGCTCTCATCGTTAGGCAGGTCACGCGCGGCCCGCGCAACACCCTTAAAGATCTGCATGAATTTTTCCTTTGTGAATGGATTGGGTGTTACGTCTGAAACGCATGAATCTAAAGGAAACCGGTACCCTCAATGTCTGCGCGATTTCAGAAACCCTTAGCAACTGCGCGGAATACTCAGCGCCAGCTATTCCTGTCACCTCGTGAGGAAATGTGGTGAAAATCTGCGCCATATCGAACTCCTGTGGCACAATCATGTCCTTGTTTTTCGCGGGTGTCCAAGACCTTCTACGTCAACGTTGATGCCGCCGAAGCATCAACATGGAACGCCGCGGAACGTTTGAGGCAATACGAGAGCGACAAGGAAATTCGAAGAGGTTTTGAGCTATTCGTGCAAACAAATTAGTTCACGCGAAAAGCCTGTTTCCGCCAACTGAGGCTAGGTTTCTGGATTACCCACTCGAGAGCAGTCGCAAATTGATGAGCCAGTCGCTAGTGGTCATAAGCTATCAATCATCGTTGACTCTGCTTTAGCGGCTATTTCAAAACGCCTTAGGCAGTAAAGGCGGCGCAGGCTGTCTTCTCATCCGGGTGCGCTTGTCCGATGGCGGGCCCTGATAATCCAGCGTATGTAATTGGGGTGTGTCCAAACTGTCACCGTCGCGCTGACACAACAACCGCCTACGCTCATCTCAGCGGCCTGACCGTGCCTATGGCCGAGCTTTGGAATATGCCACCGCGGATTCCATACGGATCCTCCGATCCTCCTTGGCATCACGGAAGCCCTTCGGCTACGGGTGGGTAACGGTTGCATCCGGAGCAGTCTTGGATAACAGAAGAAGTATCGCACCGAAATCTGGATTGCTCGATGAGCGACTGGCGATTTGGCGTCAACTGAAGCGAACTGGGTCTCACGTAGTCGCTCTATTCGCCCGGATGATACGTGCGCTCCGCGTGACCCTTTAGCTGCTCAGGGTAGAAATAAATGTCGCGCATTGTTAACCCGGAACCGCCTTCTGTCGTCACAGGGATGATCGCTCGTCGTGTTCATGTCTCTTTTCGGGGACCAACCTCCAGAACTCAGTTTGGGGACAGGTTCCACCCGAGAGTCGTGATTCCCGCTCCACGGTTTCCAACCCCAATCCAACCCCAAATATCATTGCTCGAAATGTCTTTACGGCTCTTTGGCACTCTTTGAAACTCCCAACCACGCTCTCCAACTCGTTGAAAATACGCTACTTACATCACTCATAACCCAAAGGTCGGTGGTTCAAATCCACCCCCCAATCAAAAGATTCAATAGGTTACGAGAGAACGTAACTACTGAGCAGGGAGCAATTAGGGAGCATTCAGCCAGCAGCAGCGCTAACCGTTCCGTCTAAGAATGGGCCTAGGACTCGCGATCCTTGGCCCATTACCATTTCCACAACTTTAGCGTTCGCCACTACTACCTTGCCTGGCATCCGCCGCTTCCCGTACTCGCGCGTCATCGAACTGCTCGAATGGCGCATAAGGCGCGTCTGAATCTCCATCTCCAGATCCAAGTCATCCATCATCGCCCGGTAGCTATGGCGAAATGCGTGGAACCCCAGGTTCGGAATCCCGATGCGCTTCCCCGCAGGAACCAGATGCTTCTTCGCCAGATGCGACCTGTGATATGGCCGCTCAGTCAAAGGTGAGCCGAACACCCACCCGTTGACCACCGGCTCCGCAGAACGCCACCAGCGCAGCAGCATCGCCAGCTCTGGGTGCAATGGGACCGGAGCCTCCGACGAATCCGTTTTCGGAAGATCAGAGTACATCCCGACAACAGACCGCCGAATGTGAAGCGCCGACTCCTCAAAGTCCACATCCTCCCAGCGCAAACCAAGAATCTCGCTCGCGCGCATCCCCGTGCATATTGCCAGTTGCACGATGACGCGAACTAGCGGGATAAGTTCAGGATCGTCGATAAGCTCGCCGTACTGCTCAAGCGTGATCAGGACCGGCTTGCGCATCCTGCCGCCGCCGCCCCTGAGCTTGACGAACCCTACCGGGTTGGCCTGTATCTTAACGACACCTGCCCCCATCCCGAACTCGAACAACAGGTGCATCAGCGCCTTGATGTGGTGCTTCGTCTTCGCAGATAGCTCGTACTGGCCTTCGTGTGACCGCAGCCCCTTCAGCCATGCCCGAATCACGTGCGGGCATTCCACCATAACGTCGATGCTCTCCATCCCCCACTTGTCCCTTATCCGGGCCAGGTAGGAGCGATACGAAGCAGCCGTGGACTCACGCCGGGGCATCTCTTCCGCAATGAATGACCTTGCCAAAATCTGTTTGAATCTTGCATTTCGGCAGTGCTTATCGGGGTTTTTCGGGTATCGTTGATGCGGTCCCGATGCCCGAAACCAGGGTTCAGGCGCACTGTTCCCGGAGCATGGCTGGTGGTTGAGCGATGAGTTTGGGAAGCCGGATCAGGTTATGCGCGGCGCAACTGAACACGAACAGCCAGTCCACCTTCTCCAGTCCGCGCAACTTGACTTGCCGAAGCGGACCAGTTTGCTTCAACCACCCAAAGCCCTTTTCGATCAGCCAGCGGCGGCTCAGACTGATCGCATAACCAGGCTGCCGCGTCGTTCTGCGGTCCAGGTTGCTGCTGCGGTTCTTGTCGTTCTTGGTGATGTGCGGGGTCACCTTCAGCTCCCGTACGGTGCGCACGAAATCCTCACTGTCATACGCCTTGTCGGCGCCCACAGGGATGCGGCGCGCACGGCCTTGTTGCCTCTCGGCCAGCATCAACAGCGCAGCCTCGCGCTCTGCGTAGCCGTCAGCGTGAGTCACCATCGCCGCGGCGATCAACCCGTTGCGGTTCTCAACCAAAGCATGGCCAAGATAACTCAACTTCGATTCCTTCCCGTAGCTCTTCTTGTACAACCGCGCATCGGGATCAGTGGTGGACTGATGTGTATCGTTGCTGCGCTTTTGTCCGCGAAAGTCCGTACCGTCGTCATCGTCGGAGCCGTCCTTGGAGCGAAAACTCTTCTGCGAAGCCCAGGCCTGGATCAGCGTGCCGTCTACGGTAAAGTGCTCGTCAGACATGAACTTCTTCGCCTGCTTGTTCACCACGGCGAAGAAACGCTGGGCCACATCCGAGCTCAGCAACCGATCGCGGTTCTTGGAGAACACCGCATGGTTCCACACCGCATCGTCCATGCCCAGGCCCACGAACCAGCGAAACAGAAGGTTGTAGTCGATCTGCTCGACCAGCAAGCGCTCCGAGCGAACCGAATAGAACACCTGCAAAAGCAACCCCCGCAGAATATACTCCGGCGCGATCGATGGCCGCCCGGAGGCTGCGTAGAGCGCATCCAACTCCGGGCTCAGCGTCCCCAGCACCGCGTCCGTCAACCTCCGAACCGCTCGCAGCGGATGATCCGCAGCTACCCGCTGCTCCAACGAAACATAGCTGAACATCCCGTCTTGAGTACGCTCGTCTCCACGCATGTCTGTTAGACGACCTACCTCTTCGCCGCGACGCCACAGGTACCTATTTCAACAAGTTCTTAGATCAGTCCACGCGTGGTGAAGCCTCCATCCCATGCTTTCGGGGCATATCTCCTTTCGTCGATTCTTCTGCTGCCAATTGCTTAACGCCGATTTGCTTCGATCTCGTCCGAAAATACCCTCTCGGAACAGGCTGGGCTTGACAAAGCACAGAGCCGTGCTTAAATTCTGCGGATATTCTTCCCAGATCTTCCTTCGCTCCTCTGGGCTACTCACCAGCTCAACTGTTGTCAGCGAATCTATCTGAAATCTTCGCTCTCACCGCTGCTCGCCTGACAGTCGGCCCATGCTCTGCGAGAGCTCAGAGAAAAGGGAACGGACCACATGATTTGGCGCGAATCCACTGAACTCGGCGGCCAACTGCAAGGAACGCCAACACTTGCGGGCTGGACGACTCGGACACTGAACCTTGCAGCGCGCGGGACAAATAATAACGTGATCTTGCGCTGGCGCGATGACACCGGATGGTTGAGCGATTCGGAAGACATCGGTCTCGCCGGTACGGATCAACCCGCCATCGCGCAAGTCAACGGTATGCTGTGCGTCTTCTCGCGAGGTACCGATAATGCATTGTGGGTTGGCGGAGCGATGGCTCCGCAAAGCCTTGGCGGTGACGTCCAGTCGGCTCCGACCGTTGCCTATTGGCATCTGGATTCTTCCGCTCATATCTTCGTGCGCGGTTCCGACAACGCTGTTTGGCATCTGGCCTGGTCGCCGGGCATCGCTCCGGGACCTTGGCAATCCATCGGCGGCAGCATTGACGGGATGCCTTCCGCGGTAGCCTGGGGCCCCAATCGCATCGATGTCTTCGCCCGTGGACGCACAGCCGCACATCTCATGCATTGCTGGTGGGACGGCGTTAGCTGGAGCGCGTGGGAAGATCTGGGCGGCCTGGTTGGGTCGTGGCCCAGCGCGATCAGCCGGGACATAGGGAGCCTCGAGGTCTACTATGCCGATTACGATTCTGTTCAACTAGCCGTCCGTTCGTTCAATGGACAATGGCAGCCGCTCCGGGCCATTGCTCCGATCTTCGACGGCACACCTTGTGCTTTTTCATTCGGGCCGAAACACGTTGAAGTGTTCAATACGTCGGCCGCGGGACAACTGCGTCGAGTGTATGGCGAGGGTGTCCGGACCGGAGATGATCCGGTGAACGTCTCTACTCAGTTTTCGAGCGCGCCGGCCTGTGCCGCCATCGCGACTACTACCATCCATTGCCTGGCCCGCGGCGCCGACAATCACCTGCACCACATCAGTTACGACGACGGATTCTGGAACCAATGGGAAGACCTCGGCGGAGTCCTCAATGGCGATCCCGTAGCCGCCTCTCCCGCTTCCGGGATACTCGATGTCGTAGTTTGCGGTCAAAACAATGAGATTTTTCGCCGTCGGCTCTCAAACAATGCTTGGGGTGATTGGATCGAGACTTCCGGCGTAACGAATGATCTGATGACCATGATTAGCGCAGGAAGTCAGTCCCGCTTCCTCGTACGCGGAACCGATAACCACCTCTACGAAGGAGTGGTGGCCCTCGATAATTCCTGGCAAGGATGGCGCGATCTCGGCGGCAACTTGAGCACACCGCCGCACATTGTCTCGGTCGATGTAGACGCTCTTCCAAAACCGCAAAATGCCTTCGGACCAAACGAAGCAGTGGCCGCCGGCGCCTACGTCTGCGCCCTCGATTCCGCTGGGATGACCAGCTCTCGACGACTGGGGCCAGGCGCCACAGACTGGGATGCCTGGGCAGGCTTTGCGGACGGCAACGCTCGGATCGCAAAACCGCTCTACGTCACCTGGCCTCTGGGCTTTCCCGCTGTGGAGGGCAACATTACAGTTCCTGAAGTGTCGCAGGCAGGGTGGGTAGGGCGAACATCGACGGGCGAGCTACAGGTGTTCGGCCAGTGGTGGCAGCTGGTTGTAGAGCAGGGATTCGCATCCTACATCAATCTGGGCGAGATGCCGTGGACGACGATTCAAACCTTCATTCCCGGTCTTGCCACTGACCCCGTAGGCATCATCATGCTCGAGCCGCTCGACGCATCGGTTCCAATGGAGCCGACAACCTGGGCCTTTGCTCGCCAGGCCGACGGGTTGCTCATGTTCACAGGAATCAACTCCCTCGCGCCCGCACACACTTACACCTGGGACGCTTTCGGCGGCTATCGCTCGCAAGGTGATCCGGCCCTGCTCATACTCTGGGAACGTTATGAGGACATCCAGCTGCTTCACGCGGTTTTTGTCAGCGACTCCGGGCAATTGGTCGCCCGCAGCGGGAGCTATCAACCGGAGCCGGTGAGGGTGCGCCCCACTCCATCCGGCCATAAGACGATTCACCGGCCGATAGGAATTCACTTTCCGGCAGTCGGGCACTGACCGTGCTTCGCATTCAAGCTTTGATCACGTCGTTCGGACCGAGCCAGGTCACTGTGGAAGAGAAGAGTGAAAAGCCACGCTGGTTGATCTCCTTAATCTTTCTTCGACAGCAAGAACCTTGTCTGGCAGGCGTTAGCTCAGCACGTAGAAATCAGGATCCGGACCCGGAGTAAAACCCATCCGCCTATAACCTTCCTTCAGCAGCTTCCGGTGGAAAGCGAAAAAGCGGTCAATCACTTCGTCTTTGGTTCCGAGATGCTCGTCGCCGCGGCTGGTCTCAAAGCTGTACTTCTTTTCGCTGTCGACATCCCAGATGCGCACATGGGCGCTCTCCCAGGGACCGGCGACTCCCGGCCTATCGTACTGAGCATGTGCCACAGCGTTGGGCCTTTTCTCGGGTGGACCGAGTAAGGAAACGGAACCGGTTGCGACGCTCGAGACAGCGGTAGCAGGTTGGGAAGACGTTCCCTTTATTCCCGTAGCGGGCTTCTTCGTGAAATCCGGCTTTTTGCCGATGGGCGGCGGCTGAATGGGCTCACCATGCAACACCCGCAACAACTTCTCGTATTCGTCCTCGGAGTAAGGGTTGCCGCTGAGATTTACGCCCATTCTGCTCTTCAGATAAACCGGCAAGGAAGAGCTCCATGCGCCATCGCGCAACACGGGAATGAACTTGTTCGTATGCATGTGTTCCGCCAGCTCAGCCGTGATGACCATCGACTCGTAACCGACTCCGCCCTCGCGCTTGTCCGCTCGCTCAGCGTAGTTCGGGGTGCAGACCACGATGACGAAATCGCTGTCGGGACTCAATGAGCGTCAGGCACGCATTTGCAATCGAAATACACTTCGAGATCGTTTCAAGTGCGATGTAGTCGAATGGATACCGATACGCGGCTCTGGGCAAAATCCCCATTGCCTCTATAACCGCTTTTGACTCGGTCAGGTAGCCGCGAAGCTTTCCAACCTCTTCAACGCACATACGCCATTAGACCCTCGAAGCCACCTCTCACTTTTCGATCCGTTCTGGCACTTTCCGAAACACCCGATTGAAAATCTCATGCGCGAGTTCAACTGACTCATCGATTGCGTGACTGGTCGGGATCACCCTGACGTTTACCTGCTTCTCACGCGCCAACCTGATGCCTGCGATCATGCACGCGCCCATGTAGATCAGCGTGCGATTCGGACGCGGCACGTGTGCGTTGGGATCGAACATCGCTTACCTCGCACCGCCCTGTGAGGCGACGTCATTTATCGCTGGATTCTCCTTCAACTGCGAGCGTGGCCGATCCAACGTGAAAGTCAGACAGCGAAAGATAATTCTGTGGCATCTCGCGTTTGAAATCGTAGCTTTGGCCCACTATCAACCGCGTACATTTGTTCTGTATTCGTGCTTCGCAGTGAGCCTTGATCGTGGTTCCATCATGGCGGATCACAAACGCGATCATGTCAACGTCTTCGCCGTTTCGCTGCTCGATATAGTGCCTCATTGCGATGATCTTGTATGATCCGCCGCCCTGACATCCGACAGCGAAAACCAAGACGATCATTAATGTGCTTGCGATGGCCCGTTTCATCTCACCCATGCCTTACCTCGCGCCGCCCTGTACGCTCCGCACAGGCTTCTTGATCAGTGTGTAGGATATGCGACCCTGAAAGACTTCAGTCGGCAGGTAGCGCCGGTGCTCGCTGCACAACGGTCACTTGACCGCGATCCACGACGCAGGCAACGTCTCGACGCCAGCGGGAACGTTCTCGCCGCATCGCTTGCAGCGGATCACGAAATCTCGCCAGCTTTGAGGACCCTGGAACATGGATCAAGGGTAGGCGAAGAAGAAGCGAAAATCAATGAGAAAATCGCAGGCCGGAGCGCACCCGACTCCTACATCAGCGACGGTGTGCACACTCGCTGCAACCGCTGACGTGGTCATTCAGCAAGC
Organism: uncultured Acidobacteriaceae bacterium; assembly: GCA_963781245.1. GTDB lineage: Bacteria > Acidobacteriota > Terriglobia > Terriglobales > Acidobacteriaceae > Silvibacterium. The sequence goes on along the minus strand of CAWAFB010000014.1, from coordinate 745,298 downwards.
TGCGCGCAGCCATGACCTTCTGTGTGGCTCGTTCCGTCCGTTCGTGAATCGTCATCAAATCCTCTATCGAATCTGTTGGGCGTAAGCGCGCAGCAAACAGTTCTGCAACCTGCAACTCCAATACGTCGAAGAGAGCGTCATGAACCGGACAGCGCGTGGGTTTACAGGCCAACGCGGTCACCTCGGTTGAGAACGGCCCTTGCTACGGCAATCAAGTCGATGGGGCCGCCGACCGGGGTTAAGATATCGCTACCATTTTGGGTTATCAGCTTGGCGAAGGTCTTGGTCAGTGTCATGGTTTGCAGCCTGTGGTCTCATGGCACTCACCGTCGCGAGCACAACGAATTGTCGTCAGCGTATCAGCGTGTCCGGTCTGTTTAGAATTCCTCGTTTGGGCTAGTAACTATTCCCGATAACGGGCATCACGCCTTGGCCGTTCTCCTTCCGCGCGGCACTCTGCGGCATAGAAGGGCGGGGGGCGCGTGGTTCAGACGCGCCTGATTGGGGAATGAGAGAGCGGGTTGCGATTTGCCGCACAGCCACCAATTCAAGCGGCTGCCTTGTGAGGATTGCGGAGGGAGGATTGATCTTGAGGACATCATCCCTGATCCAACGCTCTTGGTCTGAGCAATATTGAACACAGTCAGCAAGAGCGTGTCCCTTTGGACTACGGCGACTCCACATAATGACGCAGGACGCGTCCGCGGCTCCATGGGTAACTGTGGAGAGCCGTTTCCATTTGTGCGACTTCCTCAGAGAGCCACGGTCAAACGTCCACGTGTTCGTTCTGACCCCAAACACGAAAACGCCCCGCCGTCTCCGATGGTCTGGAAACAAGCAGGGCGCGGGGTCTGTCCGCATCTCTCAAACGTCAATACGCTTCGTTGACCATTGACCTCAGTCAACACGCTATGACGGCTCAGAGATGAGGATGGACTGTGCCGTAACTGTGCCGCACAGTTTTGGAAGTCCTTGTAAATGCTTGAATATACTGCAACAAGCTTAACGTTCTTCGGTGCGGGCTGTCTTGGTTAAGTTGCTTTATTATCAACAGCTTACTGACGATATGTTGGAGTGACTACGAATCAATAGGCCGGAGGTTCGAATCCTTCTGGGCGCACCATAAAATCAAAATACTTAATCAAATCATCCGAAAACGGCAATTCCCGCCCTGGGTAATTTTGTGGGAACTCTACCGGCAATAGCGCCGCACTAAATGCCGAAATAGCGGTTCTCGTCGCCTCGTTCCGCATATCCGCATGATGCTCCGTCATCTTGCGGCTCAATTGACCTTTAAGCCTCATGGTCATCGCATCCGAGGCGTGTTCTTTGAATAAGAGTTCTCATTCTCCCAAACCCAAAATTTGCCGCCATGCTTCTTCCATGTGGGAGACTGGTACCGAGGCGGGTTTAGCTCGCAAAGATGAACTACTACCTGGTCCACACTACCTATCCGATTCTCTTTGTCGTGGTATTTGCCCGCCAGCTTTGTATTCCCCTTCCCTCGATCCTGTTTTTGCTTTCAGCCGGCGCACTCGCCGGATCAGGCAAACTCAGCTACGCCGGAGTATTGGCCGTTGCAACTCTCGGCTGCGTACTCGCGGACTCGGTCTGGTTCGAAGCAGGCCGCTTGCGGGGGAAGCGAGTGCTTCGTTTGCTCTGCGCTCTTGCTCCGGATCCGAGCCACTGCATTCGCAAGGCGAGAGCTACCTTTGCCGGTCGAGGTCTCAATCTCTTGCTGATTGCGAAGTTTGTGCCGGGACTCGATGGAGTCTGCCCGCCATTAGCGGGGATGTCGGGAACGACAAGGCGCAGCTTCATCGTTCACGACGCCGCTGGAGCTGCTCTTTGGTCCGGAACCTACATTACCTGCGGTTTCGTTTTTGCAAAGGAACTTGAGCAGATCGCGCGATACACTTCTGTGCTTGCGAATGCCCTCATCCTGATTTTCGGGATTCCTTTCCTGATCTTTTTTGTTTGGAAAATGCTGCTGCTGCTGCGTTTGATGCGACTTCTGCGCTCACGGCAGATCGCTCCTGAACTGCTGAAGGCAAGACTGGACGAGGGTCAGAAGGTGGGTGTTATCGACTTGCTAAGGTTCGAGGATGATCCCGAGGAGATAGTCGGGATTCCAGGAGCGGTTCGTCTCGACCCTGGCGAACTACGACACAAACGAAAAATCATCCTGCCTGACGGTCTCGACGTGGTTCTCTATTGCCGCTCGAAGAATAGCTTCGTGAGTGCACGCGTCGCCGCCGTAATGCGTGGTCACGGAATCGACAGCGTCTATGTCCTCGCGGGAGGACTATCAGCGTGGGAAGCAATGAAGTTTCCGGTAAGTCTAGATTTTGCGACGCCGGAGGAGGAATTGGCGCGTCTTGGCATCGAGGTCCATCCCCCCTGGAAGTCCACCAGCGACAGCGTTTCTGTTCCCAACCGGTGAGTTCATGGGCGTGTTTCGGACCGGACACAGCGAGCAGCTCACGATCCGTTATTCCTTATTCGGACGGGCTTGGCCAACGAACCATTCCGCGACCTTGCTGAACCTCCCGACCAGATTGCCTTTTCCATCGAAGACGCGCAGAGTCTCTCCATTTTCCTGGGCATTTACCCCGTCAGTCACTACAGCAAATTCCTGGCTGTTCTGCATTTTTACAAATACGGGCATGGGTATTTCTCCTATGACGAAGCATGGTAACGCCCGCGTCCGTCGTTCGGCGAGATTATCTGGAATCCAAAAGCAGAACACCAGCCCCAGACGGAGCCGGCGTCGCGTAGATCGTCGGAAAGGGTGATCAGTAGATGCGGAAGTTCACTTCGATATTGACCTCTACGGCTACGGGATGTCCCTGGTAGTAGGCCGGCTTGAACTTATACTGCTTCACCGCTTCCACCGCCTTTTCATCGAGGCCCATGCCGAGTGGTCGTACTACGCGGACGCGCTGCGGATTGCCCTGGGCATCCACGATGACCGAGACGACGCAGATTCCCTGATACTTGGCGCGGCGCGCCTCGTCAGAGAATTCAGGATCGACGGAGAAGATCACCTGGGGAGCAGAGACGCCTCCGCCGGGACGCATCAGGCCGCCGCCGTATCCTCCGCCTTCGCCGGGACCGACGCCATTGCCATTGCCGGAGCCGATGCCTCCGCCACGGCCACTGCCAAAGCCGGAGCCTGAGCCTCCGCCCTGCGAGGCCAGCGCAACCTGCGGCGACTGGGGCACGCCGACATTAGGCATGTTGGGAGCATCAGGCAGCTTGACCTGCTGCGGCATGACGATGGTGGGGTCGACGGCCAGCTTGGGATTGTCGTTGCGGATGATCTGTGGAGGCACTATCTGGGTCTTAGCCATCTTTGGCAAGTGACCCTTGGAGGCTTCGACGAGTTCGTGGGCTCCGCCACCGCCACCACCGCCCATGGACTGATTCATCTTCAGCGTCATGGGGATGAACGGCTTGACGTCAGCGTCGGCGAGGTTCTTTTTCCTCTCGATGGCGCGCGTACGCCACTGCGCCCAGAAGAAGAACAGGATCAGACCGATGACGACAACGTGTGCCACGACAGCCAGCGCGCTCGACATCGGGCTGCGCTTGACGACCATGGGATCGACAACGGTGACCGGCTTCGAGGTGAGCTCCAGCGGAGGCAGCTTCTTCGGAAAGAAGATGTCCGTGACGCTGGCTCCCAGAGTCTTCCAGACCGGCTCCTCTTTGGTCGGATCCTCAACAGCGAGTGGTTGTGAGGTGAGTTCGAGCGGCGGAAGCTTCTTGGGAAAGAAGACATCGTGAAGGCTGGTGCCGAGAGATCTCCAGACCGACTCTTCTACTTCGAGATCTTCGACTGCGACTGGCTTAGAACTTAACTGAAGCGGGGGTTGCTTCGAAGACGAAAAGGCGTCTCGCAAATTGGAGATGAGCGAGGACCACATGGAGCCGCTGGTCTCGAACAGAAAATCGGGCTCTTTTTCTGCCGGCCGGGTTATGTCTGGCTCCAGTTCAGGAGGTGTCAAAAGCTGATTGCCCATATTGCTCTGCCGAAGGGCTGCCCCGCGGCTATCTCTCCATTATGGACGACTGCTGGCCTCCTTGTCTTGCCGTATCTCAACCAGTTCATCCCTATTTCAGGTTAGGACGCGCGCAAAAGCATGCAGGCTGTACCAGCGCCACCCAGTATAGACGGCATCCGCTGCACTAGGTCACTGATTCGAAGAAGATTTCGTTCAGACGATACAATGAAGTTTTACCCCACTGATGATGACTACGAAAGAAAAGACGTCCCCCGCGGGTACGACCGCGAGCACTGTGAACGAAACGGCGACACCGGAGAAGAAGCTGGAACTAAAGTCGACCCTGACCCTTCCGGAAACCAAGTTTCCGATGAAGGCAAACCTGCCCCAGAATGAGCCGGTCCGGCTGAAGCAGTGGAAGGATTCCGGGCTTTATGAGCAGATCCGGGTGGCGCGCAAGGGTGCGCCGAAGTACATCCTGCATTACGGGCCGCCCTATGCGAACGGCCCGATCCACCTGGGCCACGCGCTGCAGAAGTGCATCAAGGACTTCATCCTTAAGTCGAAGACCATGGCGGGGTTCGACGCTCCGCTGGTGCCAGGATGGGACTGCCACGGGCTGCCCATTGAGATCAAAGTGGACGAGAAGCTGGGGCGCAAGAAACTCGAGATGCCCGCGCTTTCGGTGCTTCGCACCTGCCGTGAATATGCGCAGAAGTTTATCGACCTGCAGCGCAGCCAGCTGGTGCGGCTGGGGGTCTTCGCATACTGGGACAAGCCGTATTTGACGATGTCAAAGCCTTACGAGGCGAAGACGCTGGAAACCTTTTACGACTTCTTCGAAAAGGGCTTCGTTTACAAGGGGCTTAAGCCGGTTTACTGGTGTCTGCACGACCGCACGGCGCTGGCCGAGGCCGAGGTCGAGTACGAGATGCACACCAGCCCCAGCGTCTACGTGCGCTACGCGCTGACCAGCGGTCCGGCGGCGATTGACCCGGCGCTGGCCGGGAAGCAGGTGTGGACGATCATCTGGACGACGACTCCGTGGACGTTGCCCGCATCGCTGGCGGTGGCGTTCCATCCGGAATTTGACTACGTCGCTCTCGAGCAGGACGGGAATGTGTACATCGTCGCCGAGGCGCTGGCTGCGGCGGTGCGCGAGGCGTGCAAGCTCGAAGGCGCGAAGGAGGTTGCCAGGTTCAAGGGTGCGAAGATGGAGCGCGTGACCTTCAAGCATCCGTTCCTGGAGCGGAGCGTGCTGGGCGTGAGCGCAGAGTATGTCACCTCGGATGCGGGTACGGGCGCGGTGCATACGGCTCCGGCGCATGGCGCTGACGACTTTTATACCGGTGTGCGGTACGGGCTCGACCAGACATGCAACGTGGACAACGAAGGGCGGCTCAGGAACGGACGTCCCGAATGGGAAGGGTGCACGGTCTTTGAGGCGAACGAGCCAATCATCAAGCTGCTTGGCGAGGTCGGCGCGCTAATGGGACGCAGCGATATCTATCACTCGTATCCGCACTGCTGGCGTTGCCACAACCCGGTGATCTTCCGGGCGACGGAGCAGTGGTTTATCGGCATGGAGACGAAGTTGAAGAACTCAGATGGGGCTACATCCGATAACGCCGCAACTACATTCCGGCAGCGGGCTCTCGACGAGATCAAGCGGGTGAAGTGGGATCCGGCGTGGGGCGAGGACCGCATCTGGAACATGATTGCGACGCGGCCCGACTGGTGCATCTCGCGGCAGCGGATCTGGGGCGTGCCAATCGCGATGTTCCTGTGCAACAAGTGCCATACGCCGCTCGAGAACAAGCTGGTCAACAAGCACATCGTTGCGCTGTTCGAGAAAGAAGGCGCGGAGGCGTGGCACAAGTATTCCGTCGAAGATCTGCTGCCTGCGGGAACGAAGTGCGCAGTCTGTGGCGCGGTCCAGCGAGATGGCGAACTTGCGGCGTTCCGCAAGGAGATGGACATCCTCGACGTGTGGTTCGACTCGGGGATCAGCTGGAATGCGGTTCTGGTGGGTAATGATGAACTGGCCTTCCCGGCGGACCTGTACATCGAGGGCGCGGACCAACACAGGGGGTGGTTTCACTCTTCCCTGCTCTGCTCGGTCGCGGTCAAAAACACCGCTCCCTACAAGAATGTAGCCACCGTGGGCTGGACACTCGACGAACAGGGCCGCGCGTTTTCGAAGTCGCTGGGCAACGGTGTCGATCCGGTGGATATCGCCGACCGGCTGGGCGCGGAAGTGGTGCGGCTGTGGACGGCGAGTGTGGATTTCCGCGAGGACGTGGCGGCCAGCGAAAGCCTGATGCAGCGCGCTGCAGACAACTATCGCAAACTGCGGAACACGTTCAAGTACCTGCTCGGGAATCTGCACGGGTTCGACCCGTTGCGGGATGCGGTGAAGGACGATGAGCTGCTGCCGCTCGACCGCTACATGCTGGCGCGGACGCGCGAGCTGACGGAGAAGGTTCTCGACTGGTACGAGCAGTTTGAATTTCACCGGGTGTATCACGCGATCAACGAGTTCACCATCGTCGACCTCTCGGCGCTGTATCTGGACGTGCTTAAGGACCGCATGTACACCTTCGCTCCGGTGAGCGTGGAGCGAAGGTCGGCGCAGACCGTGATCTGGAAGATCACGGAGGCGCTGGTTCGGCTGGTGGCCCCGATCCTGAGCTTCACTGCGGAGGAGGTCTGGGGCTATCTGCCGAAGACGGCGCGCGAAGCGAGCGTGCATCTGGCGGAGTTCTTGCCGCCGGAGGAGATTGCCGGGGAAGACAAGGCTCTGCTGGCGAATTGGGCAGCGCTGCTTCGCGTGCGCGATGAGGTGCTGAAGAGTCTCGAAGAGGCACGCAAGGACAAGCGCATCGGCAAGGCGCTAGAGGCAAAGGTGCGCATTGAAGCCGACGCAGACACGGACGCGCTGCTCAAACGTTATCTATCCGGTTTGAAGGAACTGCTCAATGTTTCGGAGGTTGAGATTGCCTTCGGGGACAAGCTCGGGGTGACGACGCTGCCCGCCGACGGCGTCAAATGCGAACGCTGCTGGAACTACCGCACGGACACCGCCCCGTACGGCGACTGGCCCGTCGTCTGCGGACGCTGCCGCGGGGCGCTGGACCTGATGGGCTATAACTCCCTGACCGCTTCAGTAGAAAAGCAGGCACACGCATGAGCCGCATTCGCGACTGGCGGCCGTTGCTGCTGGGTGTTTCAGCTCTGGTGATTGCGCTCGACCGGATCACAAAGCTCTGGGTGAGCCGCCACATCATCGAAGGCGACGCGATCACGGTGATTCCGCACGTATTTCGCATCTCGCATGTGGAGAACTCTGGCGCGGCGTTCAGCATGTTTACCGATCTGCCGAATCCCGAGCGGACTCGCTGGATGCTGACGGCGTTTTCTCTGCTGGCGGCTGTGGTGGTGCTGGTCGTGCTTTTCCGCGTGGGCCGCAGGTTTTCGCTCACGGCGCTTTCGATGGCGCTGGTGCTGGGCGGCGCGCTGGGCAACGTGTGGGATCGGATTCGCTACGGCATGGTGGTGGATTTCCTCGAGGTGCACATTGTGCACTACCACTGGCCGGACTTTAACGTGGCCGACTCGGCGATAGTGATCGGCGGGATCCTGCTGCTGCTCGACTCGCTGCTCTCGCCGGTGCCCGCATCGAGCAAGCCCGCGCAGACGACGGCGCAGAGTGACAGCACACGAGCGTAGGCGCGACATATGACGGTGTCGGATTTCCGGCGGATCGCACTTAGCCTTGAAGGTGCTGAGGAAGGTTCGCACATGGGGGCAGCCGATTTCCGCGTGGGTGGAAGGATCTTCGCGACTCTGGCATCGCAGAGCGAAGGCTACGGCAATCTGATGCTGACGCCGGAACAGCAGGCGGATTTCGTCGCGGAGATGCCCGACGTATTTCTGCCGGTCAAGGGCGGATGGGGCAGGATGGGCGCGACTCACATCGTTCTGGCAAAGGCGAATGAAGACGTGCTCGCAGGCGCGCTGCGCACCGCGTGGGAACTGCGGCGGCGGGCCAATGAGAAGACTCGGACGAGGAAGACACGTTCCAGCGCAACACGATAGCCTGATTGCACCCGCATGAAGATCCGCATTTTCTCGGCAATATTGCTCCTCACGACGTGCGTGCTGCACGAGGCTTTCGCGCAAACGGCGCACGCACAGCACTCAGAACCGAAGCAGCTGGTCATCATTGACACAGATATCGGCGACGACATCGACGACGCCTTTGCGGTTGGGCTGGCGCTGCAGAGTCCCGAATTCAGGATTCTGGGCATCACGACGGCATTCGGCGATACGAAGCTCCGAGCGCAGCTGGCCGAGCGGATGCTGGCGGCGGTAGGGCGCGAGGACATTCCAGTCGTTGCCGGCATTGAGACGGCTCCGCGTGCGAAGTTTACGCAGGCAGCGTATGCGGAGGGCGGAGATGTGAAGCAGGTGCAGCCGAGGTCGGCGCCGGATTTCATTCTCGGCGAGGTCCGTAAGCATCCCGGCGAGATCACGCTGATTGCGATCGGGCCGCAGACGAACTTGGCGGCGGCAATTGTCAAGGATCCGGCGACCTTCGGCAAGCTGAAGCGGATCGTGATGATGGGCGGATCGGTCTACAAGGGATACAAGGGCGGCGCGCCTGATCCGGAGTGGAATATTCTGTGCGACATTCCGGCGGCACAGAAGGTGTTTACGTCGAGCGTTCCGCTGTATGTGATGCCGCTCGATGCGACGATCCTGAAGCTCGAGCCCGAACCACTGCAGAAGCTGTTCGCGCAGCATACGCCGCTCACGAGTCAGATTCACATGCTTTACGACGAATGGAGCGGAAACACGAAGCAGACGATTCCAACTCTCTTCGATCCGATGGCGGTGGGATATGCCGCCGATCCTGCGCTCTGCCCGACCACGCCCCTGCACATCACCGTCGACGACCAAGGCTTTACGCAACCGGGACCGGGTGAGCCCAATGCCCAGGTGTGCCTCAAGGCCAATGTCGCTGCCTTCTTTCCCTTTGTGCTGAAACGGCTGGGTTCGCCGCTGCGGTCCGGTCCTGTCCTCGGCCCGGTCGCGCGGTTTCCTGAGCCGTTGCCAGCCCCTATAATCAAAGTGGGACTCTTTGTTTTCCCGCCGGTTTTGCGACCGATGGGATCGCTCCCGTTTTGAGCTTGGGGCAGACTTTTTGACCGATCAGATCGTTATCCGCGGTGCGCGGACTCACAACCTGAAGAACATCGATTGCGATATTCCGCACGGCAGGCTGGCGGTGGTTTCCGGCGTGTCGGGCTCGGGGAAATCCTCGCTCGCGTTCGATACGGTCTATGCGGAAGGCCAACGGCGGTATGTGGAGTCTTTATCCGCGTATGCGCGGCAGTTTCTGGAGCGCATCGAGAAGCCGGATGTTGACCTGATCGACGGGCTGGCTCCGGCAATTGCCATCAAACAGAAGAATTCGACTCGCAATCCGCGCTCGACTGTGGCGACTGCAACCGAGATCTACGACTACATGCGGTTGCTGTGGGCGCGCTGCGGCGTGGTGCACTGCGTGGTCTGCGACGGCGTGGTGAAGCGTGACACGGTGGACGAGATTGCCACGGCAGTGCTGGCGCTGGGCGAAGGCACGCGGCTGCACGCGATTTTTCCGGTGACACCAAGTTCGCGGCCTGTTCCAGCAGCCGAGACAACCGAGGAGCCTGAAGCGAAGACTCCGCGCGCGAAGAAGGCAGCCAAGAAAATCGCAAAGAAAGCCGAAGAACCGGCGCTGACTGACGAGTTGAAGGACCGGCTGACGGATCTGCGCAAACGCGGATTCAACCGGCTGTACCAGGGTGGAAGGATTTTCGAGTTTTCGACGCCGGAGTCGCTGCTGGAGGTCAACTTTGCGTTGCCGGTGTTTGTGCTGGTGGATCGAATCGTGGTGTCGGCTGATAACCGCGCGCGCATTGTGGATGCGGCGGAGATCGGCTATCGCGAGGTGGGCGAGATCCTGTTCGAGATTGTGCCTCGTGAAGGCGACGAGGTCGAGCGCGAGCGGCTGCGCTTCTCGGCCGCATTCGAGTGCAAAAATTGTCACCGCGTTTATCGCGAGCCGGAGCCGCGGCTATTCTCGTTCAACAATCCGTTTGGCGCGTGTCCACGGTGCCAGGGGTTTGGCAACACGATCGACTTCGATCTCGACCTGATCATTCCGGACAAATCGAAGACGCTCGACCAGGGGGCCGTCGATCCATGGAATCGCCCGAAGTATCGCTCGTACTTCACCGAGTTGAAGAAAGCCGCGAAGCAGCATGGAATTCCCATGGATGTGCCCTGGTTCGATCTCTCGCCCGATCAGCAGGCCTTTGTGCTCGACGGCAACGGGGCATTTCTCGGCGTGCATGGATTCTTTCGGCTTCTGGAACGTAAGAAGTACAAGTTGCATGTGCGCGTGATGCTGTCGAAGTATCGCGGGTATGCGCTTTGTCCGGAGTGCAAGGGTCAGCGGCTGCGTGCGGAGGCCCGGGCGGTGCGCGTGGGCGGGAAAAACATCTGCGAGGCAGCGGCGCTGACGATCCGCGCGGCGAATGAATTCTTTCAGGACATCGAACTTACGCCGATGCAGCGGGAGATTGCGGGAAGCATCCTGCATGAGATTCAGCAGCGGCTGCATTTTCTCGATGCGGTGGGACTGGACTACCTGACGCTGGACCGGCTGGCATCGACCCTGTCGGGAGGCGAGTCGCAGCGAATTCAGCTGGCGACATCGCTTGGGTCGCAGCTTGTCGGCGCGCTGTACGTGCTGGACGAGCCTTCGATCGGATTGCACACGCGAGATACGGCGAAGCTGATCCGGATACTCGAAAACCTGCGCGATCTGGGCAACACGATTCTTGTCGTCGAGCACGATCCGGATGTGATTCGCTCGGCCGATTACCTGCTCGACCTGGGTCCGGGTGCCGGTGAGTTTGGCGGACGCGTGCTGGCGGCAGGCACGGTGGAGGAAGTCGAGCGGAACCCCGATTCGATTACGGGAAAATATCTCTCCGGGCAGCTGACGATTCCGGTGCCGACGCGGCGACGCGAGGCGGGCACGGCACGGGACTGGATACGGTTGCGCGGAGCGCGGGCGAACAACCTGCGCGGGCTGGATGTCGAGATTCCGCTGGGCATGCTGGTGGGCATCACCGGCGTGTCGGGGTCGGGCAAATCCACCCTGGTACACGAGGTGCTGTACCGCGTGATCTCGCACCACCTCGGCAAGACGGAGGGCGGGGACCCGGCAAATGTGTATCGCGAGATCAAGGGGACGGAGCGGCTGAACGATATAGTTCTGGTCGACCAGGCGCCGATCGGGCGGACTCCGCGGTCGAATCCGGTGACGTACATCAAGGCCTTCGATGCGATTCGTGAGCTTTTTGCGGCACAGCCGGAGGCGCAGCGGCGCGGCTACGGCGCGGGCCATTTCTCCTTCAACGTGCCGGGCGGCCGCTGCGATGTGTGCGACGGCGACGGCACTGTGACGGTTGAAATGCAATTCCTGGCGGACGTGGAGCTGCCCTGCGAAGAGTGCAGCGGGACGCGGTACAAGTCCAGTGTGCTCGAGGTCCGGTACAAGAACAGGAACATTCACGAAGTGCTGCAGATGACCGTCAAAGAGGCATTGCGGTTCTTTGCCGGGCAGAACAAGATCGTCGAAAAACTGGCAGTGCTGGACGAGGTGGGACTGGGCTACGTGCGGCTGGGACAGTCGGCGACGACGCTCTCGGGCGGCGAGGCGCAGAGGGTGAAGCTGGCGTCGCATCTGGCGTCGGTGCGGGCCAGTGCGGGCAGCGACGGCAGGAAGCGGCAAAGCCGCGTGATGTATATCCTCGACGAGCCGACAACGGGGCTACACTTCGACGACGTAAGCAAGCTGCTCACGGCGTTTCGCAAGCTGATCGATGGAGGCGGGTCGCTGGTGGTGATCGAGCACAATCTCGATGTGATCAAATCGGCGGACTGGGTAATCGATCTGGGCCCGGAAGGCGGCTCTGCAGGCGGTCAGATAGTAGTTGCAGGCACGCCGGAACAGGTGGCGCAGTGCGAGTTCTCGCACACCGGCTATTGGCTGAACAAGGTTCTGACGGCGCGGCGCGAGGTCGCGAGCGAAGCGGTGGCGTGATGCGGTCGGGTCTTCTGAAGCTGTTGCTGTTGCCGGTTGTTCTGGTTTCTGCGGGGCTCCATGCCCAGTCGGCTCCCCTGCCACCGGGGGCGACCGCGGACGACCAGCAGCAGACAGGGCCTCTCGCCCAGGCGGAAGCGGCGATCGACGCGAAGAACTACGACAAAGCGCGGGGGCTGCTGGATGCGTACCTGTCGGTCCATGCGGGTGACGCCCGGGCGCTCTTCGACCGCGGGTATTGCGATGACGCGCAGGGGCGGACGCAGACGGCGGAGGGTTTCTATCGCAAAGCGATCGCGGCCGACCCGAAGCAGTTTGAAGCACGAATGGCGCTGGGGCTGCTGCTGGCTCAGACCGCGTCCGAAAGTTCGAAGGCAGAGGGCGATGCGAAGGCCGAATTGGAGACGGCCGTGACGCTGGATCCGAATCCGCCGAACCCGGCAGCCAAGGCGCAGGCGTACCGGACGCTGGCCAAATTGCTTCGTCAATCCGACCCGGATCAGGCGAAACAGGACTTGATTGAAGCGTTGAAGTTATCTCCTGAAATCATAGATGACACTCTGCTTACCGCAGAGATCGCCGAAGCTTCAGGAGACCAGGCCGTGGCTGAGGAGGCGTACCGGCGCGTGCTGAAGGTCGACCCGGAATCGTCCGTGGCGACAGCCGGGCTGGCGCACCTCTTGCTTTCGGAGAAAAAGTACGCCGACGCGGAGCCGCTGCTGAAGGCAGCGCTGAGCCGGGATCCCGACGACCCAGCGCTGAATACGCAACTTGCCGCCCTGCTGGCTGCGGAGGGCAAGACGGACGAGGCGGTGATCGCGCTCGAGAAGCTCCACCAGCTCAAGCCCCAGGACCGGGAGATCGGCATGATGCTGGCCGACGCCTATGTGCAGGCGGAGAACTACGAAAAAGCCGATGCCGTCTACGCAAATCTGCTCGCGGCGGCGCCTACGGATGCCGAATTGGCATCGGAGCGCGGCCAGGTCCTGATCCAGGAACAGAAGTACGACGAGGCGCTGGAAATGTTCCAGCGCGCAGTGAAGATCAAGCAAGATGATTCCGATGCGTGGGGAGGGATCGCATTTGCGGCGTCCAAGACCGGCCAGTTCCAGCTGGTAGTCGACGCCCTTACGATGCGATCAAAACTAGCTTCGGAAACACCGGCTACTTACTTTCTATGGGCAACCGCTTACGATAATCTTCATCACAGACAGCAATCAGTGGTGTATTATCAACTGTTTCTTAAGTCGGCTCTGGGAAAGTTTCCAGACGAGGAGTGGCAGGCAAAGCAAAGGCTGGCGGTCCTCGAAAAAAAGTAAGTAGCGTTTGACGTTCCCGTTGCACCCCGGGAGGTGCATCATGCGGTTCGTTCTTGCTTTCGCACTCGCTACGCTTGTCGCCGCCCCCGCGGCATCCGCGGCAACGGATAAGGTCCTCGACGCGCAGCAGATTTCTGCGCTTGCCAGCAAGGCTGCGCAGGCCGCCCCTAAAGAGCAATGCTTTATGTATGCCGAACTGGCCCACTCGATGCTGGCGCTGGCAAGCCAGCAAATGTCGGCGGGCGACAAGACAAAGGCATCGGCTTCACTTAAAGCTGTACAGGAATACACCGAGAAGATTCACATGGGCGTCGCGGATGACGCGAAAAAGCTCAAGAATGCCGAAATTCTGATGCGGCACACCGCCTACCAGCTGAAAGAACTGATGATGGGCGCGTCGCTGGACGATCGTCCGACCCTGGAGTCGACGCTGAAGCAACTCGACCAGGTGCAGAACGAGATGATGATGCAGGTGTTCAAGCATTAGCGGCGTCCGTCTCACACGACTTCGAATCTCCTTCGTGCACGCTGGTGAAAGTCAATCTGCAGGTTGCCACGACCAATGACGTTGCGGAATTGGTGTCGCTGCGGAACGCGGTAGCGCAGCTCCTCACTTCACAACATGGAAACGGACACTGGTCTTACGGCGTGACCGACAAGGGCGTCTGCTTCGAGATGCAGCGCGGAACGATCTACATTGCGAGATATCGCAAACGGCTCATCGCTACGCTGACGCTGTCCACCCGGAAGCCGTGGGCTATCGACAAGAAATTTTTTAGTACGAGCAGGCGGCCGCTATACCTCACATCGATGGCGGTGACTCCGGGCCGGCAGCGGAAAGGCCTCGGCAGGCTGTGCATCGAGCAGGCACGCGAGATTGCCACACGATGGCCCGGCGATGCGATTCGGCTGGATGCCTACGATGCTGCTGCCGGCGGGGGTGAGTTCTACCGGAAATGTGGCTTTCGAGAAGTGGGCCGCGCGACCCACAGAAATTGTCCGCTGATCTACTTCGAAATGCTGCTTGGCAGTGCTGCCTAGCGAGCGACCAGATCATTCTCGGATGACGCCGAAGAAACCGATCCGCGAAAGACACGCGTGTTCGGAGGCCAATGGCGCGATGGTTGGGAAGTCATATCCGGACGTCCATACGGCGGGTGGTTGGCCGATATGCTGCGGGTGTCAGGTACCTGAATCATTGCCGGAAGGCGGCGGGCCTGGCACCCCAGACCAGCTTGAAGCGCAACCGCAATTGCAGTTGCCGTCCAGAGCTTCAACCAGTGAGATGCCATGCTGCCTCCCAACCGGCGCGCGCGTTTGAGTCGCGCATCGGTATGCCGGGTAGTGACGGAGAGGCAGGATTCGTTTCAGAGAGTGCGCTTCATTCGTTGCGAATCACTCGGCGCGCAGCGCCTCCACGGGATTCACCGACGCGGCGCGGCGTGCGGGGATGAAGCTGGCCACAAGCGCCGAGATCCCGAGCAGCGTAGCGACCGAGGCGAGGGTCGGGATATCCCACCAACGCACACCGAAGAGCAGCCTGCCCATGAAAGCTGCGGCACCGATCGCGCAGGCCAAACCAGCGACAACTCCGAGAACAGTGAGCAGTCCGGCCTCCTTGAGGATTAGCTGATACACAGAACTCTTTTGCGCTCCCAGCGCCATGCGAACACCGATCTCGCGGGTGCGCCGGCTGACGGAGTAGGCAATGACGCCATAGAGTCCAACTACGCCGAGAACGAGGGCAAGGACGGCGAAGCCTCCGACCAGCCAGGCGGCCGAGCGGTGCAGGTATGCCGTCGGAGAATCGTGAATGCGCTCACGCATGGTGACAGGGTTGAAGGTTGCAAGGCCGGGATCGATTTCGTGAATGGCGGCCGCTAATAGCGGCAGCATGGACCGCTCGTCCTGCGAAGTGCGAGTGATCACGGCGAAATCGATATCCGGATCCTGATTAAAGGGAACATACATCGCTGCACGTGGCGCGGCATCGAGCTGGCCTTCCTGAATGTCATTGACGACTCCGATGATTTCCTTCTTGGCGCCGTCGAGGTTGACCTGCCGCCCGACGGCGTTCTCATTGGGAAAATACTTTGCCGCCAGCGAGCGATTGATAACCGCAACAGGCGGCCGTGATGCGTCTTCCTGTTGGGTGAAATAGCGTCCCTGCACAAGTTCGGTACGGAGGGTGGCGAAATATCCGGAGCTTACCCTGCGGTAGACAGACTCGTAGCTCTCGCCGAGCTGCGGCCTTCCCACCACGGTGAAGACCTTAATTCCGTCGCCGTCGCCCAGCGGCGGTGTGTTCGAAAGGGTCGCCGATTCCACTCCCGGAAGGTTTTGGACCCTGGCGATAATCTGCCGCCCGAGCGCAGCCTGCTGGGGGTCTTTCCTGTATGCGCCGCCGGAGGCATCGATCTGCACCATGGCAAGACGCTCGGGCACTATTCCGGTATCGACGTGAAGCAGGTAGTAGAAGCTCTTGCCGAGCAGCCCGGCGCCCACCAGCAGCACGACGGCCACGGCGAGCTCGACAATGACAAGGTTGGCTCCAAAGCGACGCCACATCACGCCCGCCGAGCCGCGTCCGCCTTCGCTCAAGCCGGCGTGGAGATCCTCCATCGGCAGCCGCAGTGCCGGCATAAGCGAAAGCAGAAGGCCGGTCATGAGAGAAACGGCGCAAGCAAAGAGCAGCACCCGCCCATTCAGTCCGAGGCCGCGGAGGTAGGGCATGGTGGCCATCATGTCACGGGGGATGAGGCCGGCGATGAGCCGCATCGTGAGATAGGCCGCACCCGCGCCCAGCGCACTGGCAGCTATGGCCACGGTAAGGCCCTCGGTGACGAACTGGCGGATCAGCCGGGCGCGCGAAGCACCCAGCGCGCCGCGCACCGCCATCTCCCTCTGGCGGCTCTCGGAACGGACCAGCAGGAGGCTGGCGACGTTGACCGTGGCAATGAGCAGCAGCAAGGCTGCTCCGGCCAGCAGCGTAAGCAAAATAGGCCGGATATCGCCGAAGATCACATCGGTGATAGGAGCGAGCAATGCGCCACGGCTGCGGTTCGAATCCGGATACTGCTTCTCGAGCTGCTGTGCGATTGCCCGGATGTCGGCCAGTGCGGATGACAGCGAAGCCCGGTCTTTCAACCGTGCGACTCCGAAGGAGTTATGGCATCCCCGCATCTTTTCGCAATCGCCAGAAGCATTTAGAGCCGCCCAGAAGTCCGCAGGCTCGGCCGGCGCAAAGTGGAAATCGCTCGACAGAACTCCGATGAGGGTGTGGGGAACGTCATTCAGCGTGACAGTCTGGCCGATGACGTCGCGGCGGCCGCCATATCTCCTCTGCCAAGCCGAATAACTTATGAGCACCGTGCGGGGCGCGGATGGAGAATCGGCATCGGGATGAAAATCGCGCCCCAGCACCGGAGTGACACCGAGCGTGTGAAAGAAGCCCGGGCTGACGCTGGCGCCAAAGGCCTCCTGCCTGCCTGTGGGCGTGCGCAGCATGAAGCTGTAGGGCGAATAAATGTCCACGGAGGTGAAGGACTTATTGAGCTTCTTCCAGTCCAGGTAGTCGAGATAGGACAGATGAAAGCGCGGCCCGACCGAGATGGTTTCGAAAAGAACAACCAGCCGCGAGGGATTCTGGTACGGCAGCGGCTGGATGAGGGCCGCGTCCACAAAGGCGAAGATGGCGACGCTGGCGCAGATGCCGAGCGCCAGCACCAGAATCGCGGTTGCCGCAAATCCCGGATTCCTGCGCAGTTGGCGCAGAGCGAAGCGCAGATCCTGCGCGATGCTCTCGGCTCGGAAGGAGACGACTTCCCTGCTCTGCTCGTGCAGGCGCGTATCGTTGCCGAAGTGGCGGCGAGCGGCGTGCTGCGCGGCTTCACGCGTCATGCCGCCGGCCTCCAGTTCTCTCGCCTGCTGATCGCGGTGAAAGCGCATTTCCTCTCCCAGGTCGGCGTCGAACCTTTCGCGGCGAATGAGAATGAGGATCTTCCTGAAGAATCGAGCGATCGTTTCCATTGATTTCTCTCCGGGATCAAAAGGCTATTCAGCGCGCAGAGCCTCCACGGGATTCACCGACGCGGCGCGGCGTGCGGGAACGAAGCTGGCCACGAGCGCCGAGATCCCGAGCAGCATAGCTACCGAGGCGAGGGTCGGGATATCCCACGAACGCACACCGAAGAGCAGCTTGCCCATGAAAGCTGCGGCACCGATCGCGCAGCCGAGACCAGTGACGACTCCTAGGACGGTCAGCAGGCCGGCTTCTTTCAGAATGAGTTGGTAAACCGAGCTGCGCTGCGCTCCCAGCGCCATGCGAACACCAATTTCACGGGTGCGCTGGCTGACGGAGTAGGCAATGACCCCGTAGAGGCCAACAACACCGAGCACGAGGGCGAGAACAGCAAAACCGCCGACCAGCCACACGGCGGTGCGCTGAATATAGGCGGTCGGCGAATTGTTGATGACCTGGACCATGGTGAGCGGGTTGCGCGTGCCAATGTTCGGGTCGACTTTGTGGATGGCAGCCACAAGGCCCGGCAGCACCGCCTGCTCAGCCTGCGAGGTGCGCGCAACGATTGTGAGATAGTTATCGGGGTCCTGGTTGAGGGGGTGATAGACCGCAGGCCAGATCTCCTCATTCAACCCGCCTTCACGAATGTCGTCGATCACGCCGACGATCTCGCGCATGGAGTCAGGCGAAAGGCTCGTATCGCCGATCTTCTTTCCGATGGGGTCTTCACCGGGAAAGAATTTTTTCGCCAGCGCCTGGTTGATGATGAGGACTTTCGGCCTGGATGCGTCGTCCGTCTCGGTGAAATAGCGGCCGTTCACGATGCGGCTCTTGATGGTTGCGAAGTATTCGGAACCTACTTCGCGTTCGTTCACCTCATTGTGTTCGCCGTTGTAAGGATGGTCAAGAATTCTGATCCACGTTGTATTTCCGTTGCCGCTGATCGGTAGGCGCGTGCTGACGGCGGCCGACTGCACCCCCGGCAGCGTTCTCACCGTTGTCATAATCTGGCGGGCCAACAGAACCTGCTGCTCTGGCTTTTCGTAGGCTTTTCCGGACGCGGCGACCTCAAGGGTAGCGAGGTGATCAGGAGCGAATCCGAGTTCGACGTGGAGCAGATGGTAGAAGCTGCGCGTGATCAGGCCGGCTCCGGCGAGGAGCACGACGGCGATGGCCAGCTCAAGCACAACCAGATTCGACCCGAAACGCCGCCAGACGGTTCCGGCCGCGCCGCGCCCCCCCTCGGCAAGATCGGAGCGAAGGTTCGATGGGGACAGGCGCAATGAAGGCGCGAGCGAGAAGATTCCCACCGCGAACAGGGCAACAAGGCCCGCAAAACCCAGCACCCGTGAGTTGAAACTCATGCCCTGCAGATATGGCACGTAGTCGAGCAGGTCGGTGGGGATCAGCCGGAGAAGCAGGTGCATGGTCGCGTAAGCCGCGCCCAGTCCGAGGACGCTGCCGGCCACGACCAGCACGAGCGATTCGATGAAGAACTGCAGCACGAGGCGGCTCCGCGATGCGCCAAGAGCGCCGCGTACTGCCATTTCGCGCCGGCGATTTTCTGCGCGCACCAGCAGAAGATTCGAGACGTTCACGCAGGCGATGAGCAGAAGTAATGCGGCTCCGGAAAACAGGACAAGAAAAAGAGGCCGGACGTCCCCGACAATGGCTTCGGTGAGAGAGACTACGGCTGCCCCCTGACCGCGGTTGGTATCGGGATACTGCTTCTCAAGCTGCGCGGCGATGGATTTCATGTCGGCCAGAGCCGTCGCGACCGAGACGCCGTCTTTGAGGCGGGCAACTCCGTACAGGTTGTGGCAGCCGCGGCGCTTCTCGCATCCGTTGAGCTCCTGGATGGGCAGCCAGAAATCGGCCGGTCCGCGCGGCGCGAAGTGAAACTCGCGGGGCAGCACTCCGATAATGGTGGTGGGCGTGCCATCGAGTGTGACCGATTGGCCGACAACATCTCTGCGGCCAGCGAAGCGCCGCTGCCAGGTAGCGTAGGTGATCAGCGCCGTGCGCGGTGCGGCGGCCGAGTCTTCGCCCGGACGAAAATCGCGGCCAAGAATGGGTCTGACGCCGAGAGTGCTGAAGAATCCTGCGGAGACGCGGGCGCCCATGGCAGGCTGGACACCCGAAGGAGTGTTGAGGAGAAAGCCCGCGCCGGTCCACGCGTCAAATGACGAGAACACTTTCTGCATCTTCTTCCAGTCGCGGTAGTCCTCCCAGGAAAGATTGGAGCGCGGGAAGACCTGGACGCTTTCGTAGACGCCAACCAGGCGCGAGGGATCCTTATAAGGCAGCGGCTTGATCAGCGCCGAATCGACGAACGCAAAGAGGGCGACACAGGCGGCAATGCCCAGCGTCAGCATAAGGACAGCGGTGATCGCGAAGCCGGGATTCTTGCGCAACTGGCGCAGGGCGAAGCGGGAGTCCTGCACGACGCTCTCGGCTCGGAAGGAGACGACTTCCCTGCTCTGCTCGTGTATGCGCGTGTCATTGCCGAACTGGCGGCGAGCAGCGTGCTGAGCGGCTTCACGCGTCATGCCGTCGGCTCGCAGTTCTTTTTCCTGCTGTTCGCGGTGAAAGCGCATTTCTTCCTCCAGGTCGGCGTCGAACTTTTCGCGGCCGGTGAGGAAGCCAAGTTTGCGGAAGAGGCGGGCGATAGCGTTCACGGCGAGCTCCTGTGCTTCTGCAGCACTACTCTTATGCGTCCTGGAGGACGCGGGTAATGGCTACGATCATCTGGTCGAATTGCGATAGCTCGTGGCTGAGCTGCTTTTGTCCCGCGGCAGTGAGGGTGTAGTAGCGGGCGCGGCGGTTGGTCTCGGTGATCTTCCACTCGGCTTTGACCCATCCTTGAAGAAGCAGGCGCTGGAGGGCTGGGTAGAGCGACCCTTCTTCGACGGTCAGCACATCGTCGGATGCGCTCTTGATCGACAGGGCTATGCCGTAGCCATGAAGAGGGCCACGGGTGAGGGTTTTCAGGATGAGCATGTCGAGGGTTCCGGGCAGCAGATCGGTCTTTCGGGCCATTTCGCCTGATATATAGCCTGTCTATGGATAGAAAGTCAATGGACACACGGAGTTTGTGACGAACAAGCCCAGGCAGAGGACGGAAGCGGGCTGCTAACACCAGTGAGCTTTGAAACACCACGGCAAGGGCTGGATTACTTCCTGTCGGCCAACCGGACATTCCTCAACGCAAGAGCGTTTGAGGTTGTTAATCCACGCCAGTTCTGCCCCTCGCGCTCCGGACGAATAGAGTAGACTCACACGTCGCGACAGCTATTAAATCAAATGGTTGTGAGCCAAAAAGCCCGATCGACGCCATAGGAGCAAAAGCAGCAAAGCACCATATGCTGCATTCAGCGCTGACTTGAGGATGAAAAAACCTGCTGCATCGGCGAGAGTATTCCTGGCAGTCTTTTTTTGCGCGCTGTTGGTTGCTGAACCGAAACCTTTTCCAGTCATCTCGACGGTAGACCAGCCAACTATCGCCGGCCGGCCTGTTGCATTGGACAACGAAGGAAAGCTGCTGCCGTGGCCCATGCCGGACAACACTGGATACTCTTATTCCGCGTATTTTCTTTCGCAGTGGACGATTGTGTGGGATCAATACAATCGCCAGCGGCTACCCTACTATTTCTGCTGTTTCGATTTTGACCGCAAGACATTTGAATTGATCCCCGACCCGCACTGGGTCAATTCGACAGGCTATCTTCGTGCGATGATGCAGGGCTTTATCGAACGTCTGTATCCCTACACTGGCGACCCGCACACTCTGGAATTCCTTGAAAATTTTGTCGATTACGAACTGGAGAATGGTCTCACTCCCGAAGGCTACGCCTGGTCCCAGGTGCCGTATCCGTCCGCGAATCCGGGCAGCGCTCGCTACACCGGCTGGAGCCAGCACGGAGAAGACTTTGTCGAGCCGCATGTCGTCGGAGAAGACGGTTATGCCTATCTCCGGCTATACGAAATGACGGGAAATACGAAGTATCTACGTGCGGCGATTCGTTGCGCCGAAGCGCTCGCCAGAAACTTTAAGCCCGGCGATGAAAACAACTCGCCATGGCCGTTTCGATGCCATGCGCGCGACGGCAGTCTCAAGAACGGGAAAGGAATGTTTCCTTACTCCGCAAACGTCGTCGAACCCATCATGCTGTTCGACGAACTGATTCGCCTCAATCAGGGGAATACTGCTTCCTATAAGAGGGTTCGTCAGGGCGCCTGGGCGTGGCTGATGAAATACCCGATGCACAACAATGTGTGGGTTGGCTACTTTGAAGACGTCCAGGGAAGCATGGACAACATGAACCAGGTCATCCCGCTCGAATTTGCTCGTTATGTCCTCCTGCATCCGGAAAAGGACCCCGAGTGGCGCGAGCATGCACGCCAGCTGATTGACTGGGTGAAGACTACGCCAAAGTGGCCCAAATACATGGTGCACGGTGCGATGGTTACAACCGAACAGGGGAACGGAAAAGAATTCTGTTGCAACCTGCCGAACCAGTGCTGTGACAGCCATAGCTCGAGGCTTGCTGCCGTCGAAGCCCTCTACTATGCCAGGATCGGAGACATTGCTTACAAGCAGGCTGCCTATCGAACTTACAACTGGGTTACATATTTCCAGGGACTTCCCGCCGCAGCCCACGCTCCCTTCAGCAATCAGTGGTGGTTTACCGATGAATTTGCGGATGGACCTCGAAGGATGATGGATGCTTTCTGGGCTGTGCCCGAATGGGCTCCGGCCGATGAGTCGCATCTGCTGGGCTCTCGTTCCGTAGTCACAAAGGTTGCATACGGGGCCGGCAGAGTCGCGTACTCAACCTTCGACACGGGCTCGACAGATGTACTGCGCCTGAACTTTGTTCCTGATTCCATAAATGTCGGGGGAAGGCCGATCGCTCGCCGCAATGATTTGCTGCGGGAGGGATATACCTTCGATGAAAAAACCCGCACGCTCTGCATTCGCCACACCACCTCCAGAGACGTAGACATTCAGGGAAAGGGCGATCAGGTGCCACCGTCATTCATTACCTTTGACGATCCACACCTTCCCGCGGGAACACCGTTGCTCGGCCAATATCCTTCCGGTGTGATTGATTGGGGTAGCGGAGAGTGGGAGATCGGCACGCCCTTCGGAAAGTTCGGGACCTTTACGCTTGGCAAGTTGGATCCAGATGCAAAGCGGGGAGAATTTCGCTTTTATGCGCCACGCATCTTTGCAGGCATCGATGTTTATAACGACGCAGATAGTGATGCAACATTGACGGTTCGTTCGCCTGAGACTCGGGAGGTTTCCTACACGATCATGCCAAAAGAACTTCTTCGCTTAAGGACCGGCTGGCACGCCCCGAGTTCTAAAGTGATCTTCGACTTTACAAACGGCCATGCGCTGCGCTTCGACAACCTGGCCTATAGCCATCCCTGATTCTTAGAGCTTCTGCTGGCATTGGCAACGATAAGTCTTCTCGGCAGCAATCTAGGTCACTTCCGAGTGACCGGTAAACCGGAAACAATGTCGTACGCTGTCTCACGGATAGGGAGTTTGGCCTCTTTCGGCCGCGTCGGGCGGGTACTTTGACGTCTGGCTCTTTTGGGGCATCTGCATCTCCCAGGACAGCAAGTAGACTGGCGGAGAGGCTCAGGGTATTTCCTTTATCTCTCCATCCAGCAGGGGTGGTGCGCTGTGAGCACGACCCTCACACCCGTGGCTGACCCGTTCCCAGGCGTCGTGTCCGCACAGAGCCCCGCCGCGTCGCGGAAGCTGCCCTCCTATCTGCCCTGGCTCGACGTGCTTCGCTTCCTCGCCTGCTTCCTGGTGATTGTTCTGCACTGCATTCCCGCAGTTCCTCCAGGAGTGGGTCATGCAGGGGTCGCGCTCTTCTTCAGCATTTCCGGCTTTCTGATCGGGCGCGTGCTGATGAACAGCGAGGGGCTCTCGTACTTCTACGCGCGGCGCTTTCTGCGGATTTATCCAGCCTATTTTGCGACCATTGCCGTGCTCGGCATTTTGGCGTTCACGCCGTTCTTCCATAATCCGGCGCTTGGCGGCCTGATCTGGCGGAATATCCAGTACTACCTGACCTTCACATTTCAGCTGAGCCCCGATAGCGATAAGCTGCCGCTGTTGATCGTGTGGTCGCTCTGCGTCGAGGAGCTGTTCTATCTGCTTTTGCCGTTGCTCTTTCGGCTGAAAAAGCCAGTCAGGATCGCGATTGCGCTGGCGGTGATTGTCGGACTGCTGCTGGTGCCACGCTTTCATCTGCTTCCCGACCGATCGGGAACATGGTTCCTCTTTCCGCTGAATCTCTTCTTTGGCGTCTTTCTCGCGATTTCGCAGCCGCGCCTGCGGTCGAGCTTCCCGTTCGTTGCAGTCGCGGCGCTTGCGCTTGTCATCGCCAACGGATTCGGCGGGTGGTACCACAGCTTCGGACCGGTAAGCGCGCTGCTGTGCACGGCGACGGTGTGGTCGCTGGCCGTGTATGACGGAAGGCTTCCTCGCCTCTTCGAGCCTGTCCGGTGGATGGGACAGCTTAGTTACGGAATCTACCTGCTGCACCTCTTCTGCGTGTCGCTGGCAGTGCGCGCTCTCGGCAACCTGCGCGGTCACAGTGTGCTTTTTTACTCGGGTGTACTGGCGATAACGACAGTCCTGGCGGTCTTTGCGGCGTGGATCCTGCAGATTGCCATTGAAGACCCGGCACTGAGGCTGAGGCCCAAGCTGCGGGTACATCCGAAGCTCAAGTACCTGTTCGCAGCCATTCAGGTAAGTCTGATTCCGGTGGGCGTGGCGCTGGCGGTACTGCGCCACATGCAAAAGTAATCCGGCGCCCGAGTAGCAGCAGACGCCGGATATCGGGAGGAACGTGGTCTACTTGACCACGGATTGAAAAAGCGGAGACTGCAGAAGCGCAGAGAACTGGCTGTCGGACGAGGCGAAACGAACCTGAAGTTGTCCGGCGCTCGAATCGATCGTGATGTCGTCAACGGCCTGCTTCTCAGTCGCCGTGCCGCTGACCTTCTTGTACATCGCGGCAGCATTTAGCAGAGACGACAGAGTTGCGGCGGTGAAGGTGTCCGGCGTGGCCACGTCGAGCGAGAACTTGACGCCGTTCTGGAAGCTCATGGTGTAGCGCGAGCCGAGAAGGCGCTTCTTGATCTGGTCATAGTCGGTAAGCTGCGACGCTTCCCCGAGCAGGCCGCGCATCATGTACTGCGTGCCCTTCTGATCGAGGATGCTCCACAACGGCTCGGTATCCACGCCGGCCATCTGGCCAAGCATTTCCTGGTTGGTGAGCAGATTGGGCGCAAGGCCGTCCCGTGAGTCGAGCGACGGTTTGAGGGAATCGCTCGAGCCGAAGACCATGGTCGTGGGATTGAGAAAGACGACCTGCATGCCGCTCGATCCCATGGGATACAGCTTGTTCGTGCGATAAAGAACCGGCTTGACCTTGTTCTTTTTGAAGTTGGCGAGGATATCGGCGAGCGAAAACTGCCCCTGCGCGATGCCGACAATTCTTACGTTGTCTCCTTCGCCCGTACGGTATGCCGCGAAGGCCAGCTCGTCGACGTCGTGGTTCTCATTGAAGCCGGAGCTCTTGAGCGCCTGTTCGAGCTGCTTGAGCTCGGGCGGCAGTATGCGGGACTTGAGGTCCATCGCGGCAGGCGAGTTCTGCATGGCGCGGTAATCGACGACGATGATCTGCTGAACGTCGTGGGGTATGGCGGTGCGCGCGTCGCTGTCGAGCTGCGCGGCCACGGCCATAGGGGCCAGTGCGGTGATGGCCGCCGAGAAGATGGCGCTCATTGCGAGCCGGTTCAATCTTGTGTCGAACTTCACGGGATTCTTGCCTCGTATTCTGTGTACCGGGGCAGCGCGTGAAGCGCCGGTCCCTCTGGTTCTGTTATCGCTCTACTTCAAAGCTCAATCTGATTGATGCGTACGCGGCTGATTCGAGTGTCTGAGTGGCCGCAACCAACACATCTGACCTTATTTTAGACGTGAACCGGCCTGGGAAGGCGCGGGCCACGCCAGTGGATGCTCAAGTTTGCGCTCGAGGATTTTTTCCTCGGGGTTGAACTCATGGAAATGACGCAGCCATTCGCTTTCCCGCTCGGCGGCTGCTTCAGGAACCAGACCAATCAACTCCCCACGGGCAATCCGGACATTAAACCGTGCCGCCTTTTGCTCAACCGCCTGGTACACCTGGCTCAACGGCGTCTGACGGAAGTCGGTAATGTTCATGGAGATCTGCGCCTCGCCGTGCGCGAGCACGCCGATTGCTTTCACGCCGGTCAGCCCTCCCGCCGAGGCGCGGATTTCGCGTGCGACGGCGCGAGCGGTGGCGACGTCAGCAGTACTAAGGTAGAGATTCCAGGCGATGAGAAAGCGGCGGGCGCCGACGGCGCTGGCTCCGGCAGTGGGATGCAGATCGGGGCCGCCGACATCGGGACGGCGGGCCACTTCCCGTTTCACAGCGTCACGCAGGCCTTCGAATTGACCCTGGCGTACATTTTCGAGCAGCGCGCGGTCGGGGCGGGCGGCGGCAGCTTCGTAAAAATAGACGGGGATTGCGTGGCGGTTCCAGATTGCCGCTCCTGCCTGGCGGGCAAAGAGCACGCACTGATCGAGCGAGATATCGCGGACAGGTACGAAGGGTATGACGTCGGCCGCACCGATGCGCGGGTGAACGCCGCGCTGGGAGGCGAGGTTGATGAGCTCGGCGGCTCGGCCTGCTCCGCGAACTGCGGATTCAACGACCGCGGCAGGCGGCCCGACGATAGTCACGACGGAGCGGTTGTGGTCTGGATCACGGGAGAAGTCGAGCAGCGAGACACCGTCGACGGCCATGGCGGCGACGATGGCTTCAACGATGGCCGAGTCACGGCCTTCGGAGAAATTGGGAACGCATTCGATGAGCGGTGAGGACATGCGGTGTAACCCCTCAGCAGAATGACGGGCAATTTGCCGCTGTTGTTATTTCCACCAGGTGTAACCGATCTGGAATTGTACGCTCGCGTTGACGCCCGGGTTCCGGTCGCCTAATGACGCGCTGGAGATGTGGATCGCGTTCGCGGCGAAATCAATCGAGCGGCGCGGCTTCACGAAATAGTGGAATCCAATGCCGAATTGCGGCGTGAAATTCCAGACGCTGGTGCCGCCGGGCTGGCCATGGGGGACAAGAATGTCGGGCGGATACTTGTGCGTGGTGTAGATCAGACCTCCAGCGCCCTGCACCCAGGGGACAAAGTGGCCGCGGGGAGTCAGATTCCAGCGGAGGATGATCGGTGTGATGCTGACGCCGGTGTATGTCCCGCCGCCGTAGGGGAAATAAGCGTAGCCGGTCTGGCCGTCGTAGATGTACTCCGTCAGCCCGAGGTGCGGCGCAGGCGTGAAAGATTGCCAGTAGGGCATGACCTCAACGGCATATTCAAACTGGCCGCGCAGGATGCCGGGCAGATGCGGGTCGGTGATGACCTTGCCGGCGCGGCCTCCGGCAGAGAGAAAGCTGAAATCGGAGCGGTTGCCGGTGCCAACGCCTCCCTGAAGGAAGGCGCCGAATTCCCACGGATCTTTTTGTAGTGCCGCCTTCGCTGGGGTCATCGCCGCAGGGTCGGTGGGAGCAGGTGCGGTTTGAGCCGTTGAGTTGAGAACTGCAGTCAGAAACAGCGCGCTGAGGAGGCAAAAAGTTTTCGTACGCAAAGTCCAGCTTCTCCGCAAAATAAAGGCCGCCTGACCGGCGGCCCCGGTTGATGGCGCTCGCTGAGCTTAGCCCGCCACTTCTTCGAGTTGCTTGGCGTCCATGTCGAAGTTCGAGTAGACGTTCTGCACGTCGTCGTTGTCTTCGAGAGCTTCGAGCAGCCGGATGCACTGCGCGGCAGGCGCGCCTTCGAGCTTGGTATACGTGTTGGCGACCATGGTGACCTCGGACATCACGGTGTCGATCTTCGCGTCTCGGACCGCCTGGGCGACAGCTTCGTATGCGCCGGGATCGGTGATGATCTCCCAGGTGTCGCCTTCGTCGTTCAGGTCGTCGCCTCCGGCATCAAGGACGATACCCATGAGCTTGTCCTCGTCGGCCGCGTCCTTCGTGACGGCGATGACGCCTTTCTTCGAAAACATGAAGCGGACGGAGTTGGGCTCACCCAGGTTGCCGCCGTTCTTTGCGAAGGTGTGGCGGATTTCGCTGACGGCGCGGTTGCGGTTGTCCGTGGTGCAGTCGACGATGATGGCGACGCCGCCCGGGCCATAGCCCTCGAAGGAGATTTCCTCGTACTGCAGGCCGGGTATCTCTCCGGTGCCCCGCTGAACGGCGCGCTTGATGTTGTCCGCGGGCATGTTCTCCGCCTTGGCCGCGGCGATGGCGCTGCGCAGACGCGGATTGCCGTCGGGGTCGCCCCCTCCGGAGCGGGCCGCGATGGTGATTTCCTTGATGAGGCGCGTGAAGATCTTGCCGCGCTTGGCGTCAAGTGCCCCCTTCTTGTGCTTGATTGTCGCCCATTTTGAATGGCCGGACATAACGAACCTCGGAGCCCTGTCAGGTGAATTTTTGCGGCGAAATGCTGGAAAACAAACCTGCTTCAGAGCAATCGCCGCAACTGTGAAGTATAGCAGGGGCGGGGCAGATTTCGCTCTGACCAGGGTTGCCTAATCGTCCTCGCCTGCGTCGTGATGCTCACGCGACGACCGCGGCGCAGGGATGGAATAATCCAGCCCTTCGCGGCTCGCAGCGCGAGTGCTCTGTCCAAGCCGGGGAGGACTGTTGCCGCCGTCCTGCGTGTAGCGGCGCAGGTCCTTGAGGGTCTCGACTTTGTCGCGCGCGTACTCCGTGGCAAGGCGGGTGAGGGCGTAGGTCACGATGTCGCTGTGGTGCAGCCCCTGCATCTCGGGATCGCGGCGGAAGTTGAGCCAGAGACGATGCACCAGCTGCACATCTTCTCCCTGCAGCGTCGGCGCGTGTGGCCCGATGTGGAAGGACTGGTCCTTGCCATCGGGCATGATGACGTAGAAGGTGAACTGGCGCTTCGGCTCGGGAAGCGCTTCCCATGCCTGGCCCACATGGTAGGCCTGTTCCTGCGCCGACATCTTCGTGGAGAGGCCGGACACCAGTGCGTCAACCTCAAGGGAGTTTGCCGTCTGAACGAGCGCAGCGAAGACGTCGCCCGCGGGAACGACCAGAAGCGAGATGTGCTTGCCGAAGCTTTCAGCGACGGAGACGGCTTTGGTGAAGAGCATCTGCTCGTATTCGCTGAAGAGCTGCTCGTCGAGATATTCGGGGCCGCCGGCGCCCATCATTCGGGCGGTGAGAACGACGACGTCCTGATCGTCGGTATTGGTGCGCGACAAGGCCCACTTGAGCGCGAAGGGGTTGGCGTAATCGCGCATTGTCACCAGGACGCCGCCGGGTTTGATCTCTAATGCCGCGCGGCTGATAATGTCCGGCTGTTCGAGCTGGAAGTGCTCCTTCATCTGCTTTACGGTGACGAGCTGCTTCTTCTGATTCCGGCGCTCTGAAACGCTGAAGATGACGAAGAACGTCGCGGCGAATGCGATTCCGCTCTCGGTGGCAACACTCTTGGTGAAGAGATTGACGATCGCAGTCGTACCCAGAACCAGGAAGACAGAGAACAGGCCAACCGGCAGCTCAGTCTTGCCGATCTTGATATTGATAGGAACCTTCCAGCCGCGCTCGCCCTTGTACTTCCAGCGCAGGACAAGCATCGCGAGGCTGTTGAAGGTAAAGCTCCAGATGACGCCGAAGGCGTAGGCCTCGCCCAGCGTGATGACATTGCCGCGGCTAACGATGATGGTGAACAGCTGCAGCGCGGTTACGAGGTTGATGATGCGGTAGCTGGTTCCGAACCTGCGTTGCGGCTTGCGGAACCAGTCGGTCAGCACTCCATCTTCCGCAACCCGCATGAGCACGCCGGTCGAGCCGATGATGGACGTGTTGATCGCGCCGGAAAGAATGAGAAATCCTACGATGACAACAAAAATGCGGAAGACGATCTTCAGCGTAACCGGCCCGACCACGTTCATCGCGAGGCCTGCAATCAGGTTGTCACGGTAGAGGGGGATGCGCACCGAATCGGGAATAAGCATCACCGCGAGCAGCGAAACGATTCCGGTGAAGACGAAGCTGTAGATGGCGATGACGATCGCGGCGCGCTTCAGGTTCTTGAGCTTGGGATGCTCGATTTCGCGATTGACTTGGGCAAGCGTTTCCTCACCGCTCATGGCGAGGATGGAGTGGCCGAACGCCATCAGGATGCCGAAGAGGCCGAGGGTAGTGGCGAGCTTCGATCCTCCAAGGAATCCGAGCGCTTCCTTCGAAAAGTGCAGGTTGGATGGCGTGGGCAGCGGCGGCAGTTTCGCGCCGACGTGGATGGCCGACCAGATACCCCAGCCAAGAAGCAGAACCACCATGATGGTGGTGATCTTCATGACTTCGAGGGCCTTGTCGCTCGACTCTTCGATGCCCTTGATGTTCTGCCACCAGTAGAAGATGGTGACTGCGGCGCAGAAGACCGCCGAGGTTCCATTCACCGGGAACTGCCACGCAACATGATGCGGGCCAATCAATGCCGCGGGGAGCCATCCGTGCAGGGCGCCTACATTCATCAGCTCATTCATCAGGCCGGTGATGTATTGGCCGGCGGAGACGCCAGAGATCGGCCCCGTGAGGATGTAGTCGAACATGAGCGCCGAGACGCTCAGCTTGGCGAACGTTCCGCCCAGCGCCTCCTTGACCACGCGGTAGACTCCGCCGCGGGTAAACATGGAGCAGCTTTCGACGTAGACCGCGCGCACCGCGAAGGAGAAGAGCATGACGCCGAGGATGAACCACGGCGCGGCCTTGCCGACAGCCTCTTCAGCGATGCCTCCGGCGTAAAAGGCGGATGATCCGAGATCGTTGAGAACGACTGCTGCCGCCCGCCAGAAGGAGATGAAGGTGAGCATCACCGAGGAGGCAACAACCAGTCTCACTCGGTTGGACTGCGGGGCGGAAAACGTTTGTCCAGCGGGCATGAAGTGTGGGCGTTTTGCGGGTCAGAACCGGGCAGTTTCCATGACCATCTGCGTCCTGACGCTCACGGCTGAGTGTATGTCTGATCAACGACGGCGTCAATGAGAGAACGCGGCCGGTGTGATCGTTAATCGTCTCCGAGGAGTTCGCCCAGATCTTCGATAAAGCTGAGAATCACGACGACGGAAGAGCCAGCGAGTCCGATAAAGAACAGAACTGTGAGGAGATGCATCGCGAATTGCAAAGAAGCGATCACAGAGGGATTGTATCCCACCACGGTTACCGCGACCGCAGGTGCTAGACTCAGCTTGGAATGCCCGTGATTTCCACCCGGACACCCGTCGCGAGCGCCACCGCCGCGCGGCTCGCGCCCTCGATCATGTTGGCGCTCCTCTCCGGTTTTCTCCTCAATCTTCCCTTCCCAATTGCGGGTCCCCTACCACCCTGGCGGGCTGCGTTTGCGTGGATCGCGCTGGTCCCGCTGATGTACACGCTGCTCGATCCGGAGAATGCGGCGCATCCCCGGTATCTGAAGCGTAGCGCTCTCACGGGGTATCTGTGCGGCATCTTCTGGTACATCCTCAACTGCTACTGGATCTACCACACGATGCACCTCTATGGCGGGGTTCCCGCGGCCGGAGCGGCTGGAATCGTCGTTCTTTACAGCATGGTGCTGGGGTTGTATTTCGGGGTCTTCGGGCTGGGCATCGCTTTCCTGCGCAGGGCGTCTGGTGGCGCCGGGGTGCCATTGATTGTGGCCCCGTTCCTGTGGGTGGCCATCGAGCTGGCAGCTTCGCGCATAACGAGTGTGCCCTGGGACCAGTTTGGATATTCGCAGGTCGACAACTTTCTGTTGACACGGCTCGCTCCATGGACAGGCGTTTACGGGATCTCGTTTGTGCTGATGCTGGTGAACGCCTTGTTCACCGCGGCGCTGCTGTCGAGGTCGATCCACATCCGCCTGCGGCTGGCCGTGGGCGCGGTGCTGGCGGCCTTGCTGATGCAACTGGGAACATGGGTGCAGCCGAAGCCTGTTCCGACGCAGGCGCTGGCAGTGCTGTTGCAGGCGAACTTCGACGTTCGCGAAAACAATGACTGGACGGGCGACGAGTGGGATCGGAATATCGGACGCTTTTTAAGCCAGAGTGAGAACACTCGCACGCCGTGGTATCAGGGAATGCCCGATCCCGGAAAGCCTCTGCAGTACGACTTCAGCGGCGGCGTGCACGGGCGGCAGCCGATTTCGCTGATCGCGTGGCCGGAGTCGCCTTCGCCGTTCACGGAAGGCGATCCGCGATTTCAAGCGGCGATGCGTCAGCTCGCTGCATCAACCGGAGCGGGCATCGTGGCGGGGAATCCGACTGCTGATTGGGAGATCGCGGACTCCGGCGAGCGCGTGCTGCGCGAGTACAACTCGGCGTCGTTCTTCTCTCCGCAGGGCGAGGTCGTCGGACGGTACAACAAGATTCATCTGGTCCCGTTCGGCGAATATGTGCCTTACCGAGATCTTTTCTTCTTTGCGCATCACCTCACCAGGCAGGTCGGCGACTTCTCTCGCGGGCGTGAGCGAACCGTATTCACGGCGAATGGGCACAGATATGGTGTCTTCATCTGCTACGAATCGATCTTTGGCGACGAGGTGCGGCAGTTTGTGAAGAACGGAGCGGAGGTATTCGTGAATATCTCCGACGACGGCTGGTACGGCGACACAAGCGCTCCCTGGCAGCACTTGAACATGGCGCGGATGCGGGCGATTGAGAATCACCGCTGGATATTAAGAGACACGAACACCGGCGTTACGGCTTCCATCGATCCCTATGGACGCGTGGTGCAGAGCTCACCGCGGCATGTCTTCACTTCCCTGCCGGCGACGTACGGTTTCTACGACGACCTGACGTTTTATACGCGGCATGGCGATGTCTTTGGGTATAGCTGCTGCGTTGTTGTTCTCGGCGTGGTTCTAGCGAGTCTGCGGAAGAAGCGCTTCTCAGTTTGAAGAAGCTCTCTCCCAGGGCTGCAGAACCCTGACCGAAGCCATGCCCGCGGCTGTCGCAGCCTGGATGCCCATCTCGGTGTCTTCAAAGACCAGGCACTTCTCTGGCGCGACGCCGAGACGTTCCGCGGCCATCAAGAATGCTTCCGGGTGGGGCTTGGCATTTTTGTAGTCGCCTGCGCAGACCAGCGTCTCGAAGCGGTCGAGCAGGCGCAGCGTTCGCAGCGACTTGATTACGCTCTCGCGGGTGCTGCCGGAGACTACGGCGAAAGGAATCTCTCCGTGGCGCGCCTCGATGTGCTCGACAACTTCGGGGACCGCCTGGAGTTGCGGCAAGACCTCGTAATAGTAGGCTTCCTTGCGCGCGGCCAGCGCCTCAACCGGCATCTGCAGCCCATGCTGCTCGTTCAGCGACTGGATGATCTCCACGACTGGCATGCCGCCCCAGGCATAGAAGGTGCTCTCCGGAAAGTAGCAGCCCCACTCGCTCAGCGCGCGCTTCCATCCGATGTAGTGCAGCGGCATAGAGTCAGCGATTGTGCCGTCACAGTCAAACAGATATGCCTGGAAGGACCCGGCAGGCAGCGTCAGTTTTCTCGAATCAGTCATCTCTTCCATCTTCCCATAGAGCGACGGGCCACAGAGGCGACGGCTTGCTCGCCTGTCGGCTGCGCATCGTCTTGCTAGAATAAAAAGAAAAAGTCAGGTCCAAACACGTGCTAAACGATCTCGAATTCGCTTACACTCCCGTGCGCGATAAAGTCCGCGACCTGCGGGAGTATCTTTGACGCTCCCCGCCTCAGGTCTGATTTAGCCACGATCGAACAGAAGCTCTCCGACCCGAACCTGTGGTCGAATCCGCAGCTTTCGCAGCCGCTGATGCGCGACCGCAAGCGCATCGAGGCGCTGCTCACAGACGACGCGGAGCTGGCTCGCAAGACCAGCGATGTCGACGCGTATTTCGATCTGGCGCGCGAGGGCGAGCCGGTCGAGGACGACCTGAAGCGCGAGATCGACGCGCTCAACAGCTTCGCCGAAGAGATGGAGACCCGCACTCTGCTCTCCGGCGAGACCGATCAGCTGAATGCCATTGTCGTGGTGCATCCCGGCGCGGGCGGCACCGAGAGTCAGGACTGGGCGGAGATGCTGATGCGCATGTACCTGCGCTGGGCCGAGCAGCAGGGCTTCAAGGCGGAAATCAACGACATTCTGGACGGCGAAGAAGCGGGGATCAAGTCGGCCACCTTTACCATCACAGGCGATTACGCCTTCGGACTGCTGTCGGGCGAGATCGGAGTGCACCGGCTGGTGCGCATCTCCCCCTTCGACCAGGCAAAACGGCGGCACACGTCGTTTGCGTCGGTTTTCGTGTCTCCTGAGATCGACGACTCGATTCAGATCGACATCAAGCCGGATGATCTTCGCACCGACACCTACCGCTCGGGCGGCAAAGGCGGCCAGCACGTCAACACCACCGACTCGGCGGTACGCATCACGCATATTCCGACGGGCATCGTGGTCGCCTGCCAGAACGAGCGATCGCAGCACAAGAACCGTGAGAGGGCGATGAAGATGCTGCGGTCGCGTCTCTACGAATACGAGCTGGAGAAGAAGCGCCAGGCGACGAAGAAACTTGAAGACTCAAAGCTCGATATCAACTTCGGATCACAGATCCGGTCGTATGTGTTGCAGCCCTACCGGATCGTCAAGGATCATCGCACCAAGGTCGAGTTCGGCGACGTAGACCGCGTGCTTGACGGCTACCTTGCGCCCTTTACCCGTGGATACCTGCTGATGCGCCGGAACGGCGGAGTGCCGGTTGGCGTCGAGGCGGGAGACGATCTGGAGTAGCGCCGATACTGCGTGTTGTGGATCATCCTCAACGACGATCGAGGGAGGTTCGCTAGGGAGTGGTGAAGTGGTTGACCGTTCCCTTTACTCCATCGCTCTTGCCATTGGCCTGCATCGAGTCGACCGTGTAGTAATAGGTGGTCTGCGGCTTGAGGTTATCAAGGCGCACTCGAAAAACCGTCGATGAATGATTCGGATTCAACCGAATCGGAGATTTGGCGGTCTCGGTCAGGCTTCGTGGATCGGTACCAAAGTGCACGACACCGTAATGCACCGGGGATCCGCCGGGATTATTCGTTGTCCAGCTGATGATCGTCAGATACTCCTTGGCCAACTCGATCTTAGGCCCCTCGATGATTCGCACCCCCGGAGCTTCTGGAGTGATCGGACTTACCTGGGCGCAGAGGCGGCCGCTCAAAACCGCGATCGCCAATAGGACAAACGCTCTGCTCATGTTCCCTCACCTGATCATCCTTTGCTTTCCGTCATTCAGCGTTTCGCTACGGTATAGACGGGCTCGGGACGGGCGCAACGCCGCAGATAGCGCCCGCGCACGGCGGTAGAGACGGAGTCGGGATCAGGTGCTCATTGCCTTGGGTCGCAGCCGAACCGCCCTTCATGCAGGCACCAGTATAAGTATCGCTGTTGAGATAAGGCCGCGTGAAACCATCAGACAATGTTTCCACGAAGGCGACGATCTGGTTTTCCTCCTCATCCGTCAGGCCAAGATTGCCGGAAGTCATGTCAATATTGTTCCGCACCTCCGGCATGGGCCAGCAGTCTACTTTTTCCGTCGTTCCCTTTGGGCAATGCCCGGAAGTGACCGGGTACGCGTATTTGTCGCGCGTGTTGTAGAAATGCACGACCTGCTTCAGGCTCTTGAAGTAACCGTTGTGAAAGAACGCTTTCTGGAAGTAGGGGCCGGGAGCTTCAGTACTGGGACATTGTGGCGGTGTCGAGGCCACGTCGCGCACGCTGGACACCTGCATTTGGCCGTCGACAGTGGGCGCGTATTGCTTCCAGTTCACGTTCGGGTTAGGGCCGGAACCGAACGCGCTTCTGAGGAAACTCCCGAGCCCGAGATCTCTGTAGCCGAAGCCGTAAGGATTGGCAATGAACCCGTAGGAGTCCGGCCTGGTCTGGTAGTAGAAAGCATCCCCGGGATTCAGAGGCACGCCTTCATTTGCCGAGCCGAAGCAGGTGAACAGAGGATTCACCATGGCGGCCGCGCTGGTGTCCGCCTGATCTGATTTCAGAGTGGTGCCCCGTCCGTCGAGGTGGCATGAATTGCAGTTGCCCTTGCCGTTGAACAGTTTGAAACCGGCCATCTCGTCTGGAGTGAGCGTGTATTTACCGGCCAGGAAGCCGTCGAATTTCGACGAGAACGCGCTCACCTGCACGGACTGCTCGAAGGAATCGATGGACTGCGCCCAGCGGTCATAAACGATGTTCGCGCGGGTTCGGTCAGCCGCACTGAGAGGAACTGGCGTGGTGCTCCCCGCAAACATGGCGGCTCCTCCCGGAGTTGCGCAGATCCGCTCGGTCTCGCGTGGGAACTTGATATCGAACGAGCCCTCGCCCCATACCTCTTCGAAGAGAGGTTTGTACACGGCCTGGGAAAGCCGAAACGCTATGCAGGCAGTATCGGGCAAACCCATCTCCTGAGTGTCGACCGGAGGACCCTGTGCCTGCTCCGCGTCGGGTACCCGCAGCTTGTATCCGGTTGCGCGTGAGTCCCAGAAGTTGCCGCCAAAAAACAGCCCCTGTACCTGGTTGTATTGGAGTACAGGGAAGAATGGTGCATACGGGTGTCGTTGCGGTGTCCGCTTGCCGGCCCGAAAGTGAACCGTTCCGGGAAACGCGACCATTGTCAGGTTGACCGAAGGGATCGGTCCGCTGAAGCCAGCGTATGGCATGTGGCAAGACGCGCAAGCCAGGTTTTGGCCCGGCGAGATTTTGTTGTCGTAAAGCATAAGCTCGCCGAGCGTTTCTATTGCTTCCGTCCCGGCATTCTGAAGGATCGGCGGCTGACCTGCCAGCGTCGGGCGGCCTAAGGTTTTCCAGCGCGCCAGCGCACGGGCTTCGATCACATCGACCTCCCGTTGAACCCGGGCTATTTCGGAACTCAAGTCTGACGGTAGAATCCCCGGGGGATACGGGTTGTAGACCGGTGCTGACCCGGCTGCACTCCGCTCGGATTGTCCGCGCACGATGTGAGTGGAGATGGACACTACGATCACGATCGCCACGCAGGCCACAGCCAGCGCTGTCAATCTTGTCTGTCTCATCACGAACCCCCTAAAGCCGGCGTTTCGACAAACGGCGTGGAAGCCTTATGCGTTTATATCGGCATCATGATGACAACGGATTCCATCGTACGTTGTGGCTCTGCGCCAGATCAAAACCCAAGTAAAGAGTGATCCACAACAAACACTTGCCAAGGATCGTCTAATTGACTAATGTTCGTAGCCGGAGGCTGGTTTGCCCGGGATTGTTGGTATTGTTCGCGAGACCTACCCCCAGGAACGCCGCGTTGCCCTGGTTCCCCGACAATGTGAGGCCCTGCGGAAATCGGGATTCGAAATTCTCATTGAACAATCGGCAGGCGTGGAAGCCGGCTATCCCGATGAGTTGTACGTGGCGCGTGGCGCGCGCATCGTCGGCCGCCAGGATATCTTCCGCGATGCCGAGATTCTCGCGCAGGTGCGGTGCCTCGGCGCGAATCCCGAAGCCGGCCGGGCCGATCTGCCGAATCTTCGTTCCAAACAAATTCTGATCGGCTTTGCAGAGCCACTGAGTGCGCTCAGGGAGTGCGCCGATCTGGCATCGGCGGGTGTTTCCCTGCTCGCCCTCGAGCTGATCCCCCGCATCACCCGTGCGCAGAGCATGGATGCGTTGTCATCGATGGCTACTATCTCCGGCTACCGCGCGGTGCTGATTGGCGCGACTCACCTCCCAAAGATGTTTCCCATGCTGATGACCGCCGCGGGCACGCTTACGCCCGCGAAGGTGTTTGTGCTGGGTGCGGGCGTGGCGGGACTGCAGGCCATCGCAACCGCCCGTCGGTTGGGCGCTGTGGTGTATGCCTATGACGTGCGTCCTGCGGTGAAGGAGCAGGTGGAGAGCGTGGGCGCGAAGTTCGTGATGCTCGATGTCGATGCAGCATCGTCGGAGGACAAGGGCGGCTACGCCAAGGCCATGGACGAAGAGTTCTATCGCCGCCAGCGCCAATTACTGACCGAGACTCTGCGCGAGCAGGATGTGGTGGTTACGACGGCGGCGGTACCAGGCCGTAAGTCGCCCATCCTTATCACGGCCGAAATGGTGGGGGCGATGCAGCCCGGATCGGTGATTGTCGATATCGCGGCGGAGCGGGGCGGCAACTGCGAACTGACTCGGCCCGGCGAGACGGTCGTCCACAATGGGGTAACGATTCTCGGGCCGCTAAATCTGCCGTCGCTGATTCCCCACCACGCTAGCCAGATGCTCTCAGCGAACATCGCCGCGCTGGCCAAGCTGCTGGTTCGCGAAGGCCAGATGGGCCTGGACCTCGAGGACCAGATCATTCGCGAAGCGCTGGTGACCCATAAAGGCAAGGTCGTCCATCCGAAGGTTGCGGAGCTGTTGGCCCTGGCGGCTCATGCGTAGGTAGCGGCAAGGGTAAGTAGTCAGAACTTTAGGAGGGAAGAATGCCGCCGGACTTTATTTCGAATCTTTATGTATTCATCCTGGCCGGGTTTGTCGGATTTGGGCTCATCAAGCGAGTATCCCCCCTTTTGCATACGCCGTTGATGTCGCTGACCAACGCCCTCGACGCCATCGTGGTGGTAGCAGCAATCATCATCACGGGGAGGCATGAGACGCCGCTGACCACTACGCTGGGAGCGATCGCGGTGGCTGCTTCCTTCAGCAACATGGTGGGCGGATTTTTCATCACCGACCGCATGATCCGCATGTTCAAATCCGGCGCGGCCAAGAAATCATGAACGCGGCGGCCATTCAGCAGTATCTCGACTTCGCTTACATCGCCGCGGTTGTGCTGTTTATCCTGGCGCTCAAGTGGCTGAGCTCGCCGGTGAGTGCGCGCCGAGGCGTGTTGGCCGGCGAGGTCGCGGCTGGTCTGGCGGTTGTAGCGACGCTCTACAACCCGGAACTGGTCGCTTACAAGTGGATTGTCATCGCACTGATTATCGGCGCGGGAATCGGCATTCCCCTTGGCATGGTAAAAATTACGGCGGTCCCGCAGCGGACAGCTTTGAGTCACGCCTTTGGCGCTCTCTCGGCGGCAATGATCGGCATTGCGGAATATTATGTGGGGCTTTCGCATATAAGCCGGTTTGAGATGGGCGAGATCGCGATGGAAGTGATCATCGGCTCGCTGACGTTCACCGGCAGCTTGATCGCCGCGGGCAAGTTGCAGGAACTTCTGCCCCAGCGTCCGATTGTTTATAAGGGGCAGAATATTGTTAGTCTTTCCGTGCTTGGCGCGGCCGTCTTATTGGCCGCCGCGTTGGTAATACATCCGGAACAGACGGTGTTGTTCCCGATCATGGTGATTGTGGCTCTGCTGTTTGGCGTAATGCTGGTGACGCCGATCGGTGGCGCAGATATGCCGACCGTGATCTCACTGTTGAACTCTTATGCAGGATTTTCGGCGGCTCTGCTGGGATTTGTGCTGAACAGCAAAGTGCTTATCGTGGCGGGCGCGCTTGACGGCTCGTCCGGATTCATTCTGTCGGTCATCATGTGCAAGGCGATGAACCGGTCATTCACCAATGTCTTGTTCGGCGCCTTCGGCACGGTCCAGGTCGCCGTGGGAAAGATCGAGGCGCGCCCGGTGCGCTCGGCATCTGCCGAAGAGGCTGCCGAAATACTCGACGCAGCCCGGAAAGTCGTCATCGTTCCCGGATACGGCATGGCCGTCGCTCAGGCTCAGCACAAGCTGCGCGAGCTGCACGACATCCTCACCAAGCGTGGCATCGAGGTCTCCTTCGCGATTCATCCCGTTGCCGGCCGCATGCCTGGACACATGAATGTGCTGCTGGCTGAGGCCGACGTTCCCTACGACCGGCTCATCGAGATGGACGAGATCAATCCCGAGTTTCCCAGGACCGATGTTGTCCTGGTAGTCGGCGCAAACGATGTCGTCAATCCGGCTGCGCGCAACGACAAGAACAGTCCCATCGCCGGCATGCCCATCCTGAATGCCTCCGAAGCGCAGACGGTGATGGTGATCAAGCGCAGCATGAGCCCGGGCTTTGCCGGCATCGACAACGAGCTCTACTACCTCGACAAAACGCTCATGTTGTTTGGGGATGCGAAGAGCTTCCTGACCGGGATCAATAAGGAACTGAACACCGCCGGCGCCGGCGCTTAGTTGCTCGACGAAACCGGCGGCGCTCTATCTCGCCGCTAGCTCGCGGGGGGAATGTACGTCGAGCCGGGTGGCAGCATCAGCGGCTCCTCGGGCATGACAATCCAGAAGATGACGTAGGCCACTATGCCTGCGCCTCCCCCGAAAACGGCAAGCAGCACAGTGATTACGCGAGCCCACGCCACATCCCAGCCGTAGTTGTTGGCCAGCCCCTGGCAGACGCCGGCAACCATACGCCCGGCGCGGGGGCGGATCAGGCGCGTCTGCACGGTGTACAGCGGCGGATTGCCAGGATTCACCTGCGCGCCGCAGGCCGAACAGAAACGCGCCTCATTGTTGATCGAAGTTCCGCAATTTCTACAGAAAACAGCCATGTTGCATCTCTCTTTCGCAAGGGTCTGCTAACAGATCCTAAAAAGCTTACACCCGTCAGGCGCCGGCCACGATGCGCACAATCGCCGGAACCACAACCTGCATTACCGCGGGAATCACGACCCCGGCAATGCCGACTCCGGCAATTACGCCGAAAGCCAGCGCCAGGAAAGTGAGGGGGAAAGCGGGAACCGCCGACTGCGTTACGACCCGGGCGGCGTATCGATTGCGCCCTGTTACGGTTGGTTGAATCATGGCACGAACCTCCGTTCCATGCCAACAAATACGCAAGCCGAGGATTCGCGGTTCCCGCCGGGGATCGGGCTAGCGGCCGGTGTAGGCGGCGCGCTGGAATTTTCGGGCCTGATCGGCCTGGGCCGTATCGCTGCCGGCGTCAATTACGGCCTGGTACTGTTCGCGGGCCTTATTGTGGTCATTCATCAGGTCGTAGACCTCGCCAGCGGCTAGCAGGGAGCGCCGCTTCAGCTCTGGGCTGGTTGTGGGTAAATATGCGCCCTGGCGATAGGCTTCCGCGGCTTCCGCGTAGAGCTTCTGCCCGCGAAGGCTGTCGGCCAGGCCAAAGTAGGGTAGCTCGAGGTGCGATGAGGGGTAGTATCCCGGACGTTTGGCGTCATCGATCACGCGACGATAAGCGGCAATTGCCTTCATTCCCTCGCCCGCATCTTTCGAGAGATTGGCAACTTCGAGCGCGAAGAGGAAGTCGCGCGGATACTGCCGTGCCAGGCCCTCGGCGATCTCCTTGGCCTGCAGGTACTTCGCGTCCCGACGAAGGAAGATCATCATCGCCGTCTGCGATTCGACACTGGTGATGACGCCATGATCGGCTGAATCCTGCAGGAGCGCCATGCCGGTCGCCTTCGTTCCGTGGATGCCGGCGATGCCGACCAGCACCTTGAACCCAAACGGCAGCGATCCGACGACGTACTGGTAGATGCCGACGACCATCTTGGCATCGACATAGTTGGGATTGAGGTCCAGCACCCTCTGGTGGTCGTTCCTGGCTCCGAGGGCGAGTTTGAGGCCGGCAGTGTAGCTGCGTTCGACCATGGCCAGGTAGCAGGCTTCCAGCGAGCGAGCCCATCCCCGTGCGAAGAGCGCGTTAGTGTCGTTGGCGTTGTTCTTGAGCTGGGCGTTGGCCTGATCGTAGGCCTTGTCGGCGAGGGCGTTGATCTCGTCGCGTACTTTCGGATCTTCGACGACGGTGTGGTGGCCGGTCAGGAAGCCATCGTTGGCGTAAAACGTTGTGTCGAGGAGGTCGAGCCGGAAGAGCTCCTGGAAGAGCGTTACATACAGGATATAGTCGGTCGCAATGGGATCGGCGGGATGCCCCTCCTGGACCCGGTTGAAGCGGCTTAGCGCGCCCTGATAATCCATGATGTAGAAGCGCTGGAATGCATCGACTACCTCGGGATTGCGATTAAGCGGATCGGTGTCGACCGTTTCCCCTCCGGCAGATATGGCCGGGGCAAGAACAGCGACAACGGCCAACAAAACGAATCCGGGAATCGGGGCAAGCCGGAGGCTGGCAATTTTTGGCACGTGCATTCCGTATTGAATCTTAGACGAGACCGGTTTCACCTTGGACGCGCGTTCCAACACCAGCGCCCCTCCCTCTTCTGCGGCAAACCTTTCGATGCTATCGTCTTCTGGTTGATGGGAGAATGAGCGGCGACCCGGCGCCAGGGTGGAAACTCCGGGCGGCCGATGCTGCCGACGCTCAGGGTTTCCCAGGATCCGAAAAATGACGAGGAACGATCTTATTCACCTGTTGGTCATGCAGGCGCGAGCCAACGGGTTCGAGCTGCGCAATTGGTACCAGTCGAAAATCGATCGACACTGGACCAGCCAGCAGACGGCAATTGAGACGCTGGGCTCGGGGCACCGCTACTACGCGCTGCTCTTTTCGCACGACTTTGCCCGGGCCTTCTGGAAGCCGGGCACCCAGATTCAGTTCGTCGTCCCCACCCAGCATTTTTCCCGGCTGAACGCCAAGGGCCAGCGAATTGCCGTGACGCGAAAAGCATACACCCGGCGAACGCTGAAGCCCAACGCCTGGAAGTACCATCTGCGGCAGATGGCCGCCTGCGAGGAGCCGCTGAGCTACATCCGGCGCTTTCTCGTCACGCACGAGGAGCTACGCGCTCACCGATCGGGCCCGAAGCCGGTCGAGAGCGAAGATGAGGACGCCCAACTCGAGTCTGGATCCTGACAAACGCCGATTAGAGCGAATCGAGACGATAAAGGTGGTTCAGCGGGCCACGTCCCTTGCCGACAGGGTAAGCAGCCTCCATTGCTGACTGGACATATTGTTTCGCCCCGGCGACGGCCTCCGGAGCGGACGAACCCGCGATGAGTTGCGCCAGGAGGGCGGAGGAGAAGGTGCAGCCGGTTCCGTGGGTGGATGTCGTCTCGATCTTCCGGCCCGGAAACCAGTGCTCGGCACCCCTGGAGGTCAGCAGGAAGTCGTCGGGAGGGTCGAGGTGGCCTCCGGTGACGACGATGTTGAGGCCGGGATAATTCCCCGCCAGCACTCGGCTGACGGCGGCAATCGAGTCGCGGTCAGAAACCTCGACCCTGGCCAACTCAACCAACTCGTCGAGGTTTGGCGTTACCCAGCCCGCCAGCGGAAGCAGCTCTCTTTGGAGGCTCTCGAGCCCACCGGCGTCGAGCAGGGTCCGGCCGGAACTCGAACGGACGATGGGGTCAAGGACGATCCGCTCGCGCGGAATGCCCGATCCCGTGAGGAAGCGGGCGACGACACCGACGATATCCGCCGTGGCCAGCATCCCAATCTTGACTCCGGCGATTGCGATGTCCGCGGCCAGGCAATCGAGGGTTTCGCTGAGGAATCCAGGACTCAGGGCGTGGGAACGACGGACACCCTGTGTCGATTGCACCGTAAGCGCAGTGACCGCGGCCAGACCGTAGAGGTTGTGCGCGGCAAAAACCTTCAGGTCGGCCGTAACTCCTGCTCCCGACGAGGGATCGAAGCCGGCGATCGTGAGGGCGGCGGGCCGCTGAGGCGCTGTCGTGGTCAATGCTGGACAACGCCTTTCGCCGAGGTTACCTTTCGACAAATTCGTAACAGTTCCTAACATATTTCTTGCCATGAATGCAAGCGATGAGTATAAATAAATCCCGTTGCTCGTTTGACTTACGGTTTGAAACCTCCATACAATTTCTACAGGAGGACTATGAACCCTATCGCAATCGATACAATCAGACGCTCCCGTCGCTACGCCCTCGTGGCAAGTGCCGCTATTCTCGCGGTGCTTGGCATATCCGGCTCAACAGCCGGCAAAGCTGAACAGCCCGTGAAGAAGCAGGGCCCGCAACACCATTGGCTCCAGATTGGCCGGGCTTCGTGGTACGGAAGGTTCTTCCAGGGCCATGAGACTGCCAACGGCGAAAACTTTGATATGAACGATCTTACCTGCGCCCACCGCAGCCTTCCCATGGGATCGCTGGTGCGGGTAACGAATCTGAGCAACAACAAGACGGTTGTGGTCCGCGTAAACGATCGCGGCCCTGTTCCGCGCAGCCGGGTAATAGACCTTTCCTATGCCGCCGCCCGCTTCCTGGGATTCGGAGGCAGCGATGCTGGAACCGCTCCTGTGCGGCTCGAATTGCTCAAGGATGATCCCGTGCTGGCCCAACTGGTCTTCCCGCTGAACACCGCTGTTGTCTTCCCGCTTACCCCTTCACTGGTGCGGTAGGCAGCTCGGTAGATTTTCCCGATAATTTTCGGCCAGCCCGTTTACGATAATCCTGGTGAGTTTGCCCGGTCTCGAACTCGACGGTGCTCATGCGTCTGCCCTCGGCGCGCGCGAACGGCTTATTGTCGCTCTGGATGTTCCGAATGCGGCCCAAGCGCTGGCGTTGGTTCAGCGCCTCGGAAACCTCGTGCAATGGTTCAAGATTGGGCTTGAACTCTACCTGGCCGAGGGAAACCGGATCGTCGAAAAGGTGCGTGAACGCGGTCACTCCGTTTTTCTCGACCTGAAACTGCACGATATTCCTAATACGGTTGCCGGGGCGATACGCTCGGTGGCCTCAAGCGGCGCGGGCAAGCTGACTGTTCACGCGGCAGGAGGGCACGCCATGCTGGCCGCCGCGCAGGAAGCCGCCGAGTCGACACCCTCCGCTCCGCATCTGCTAGCTGTAACGGTTCTCACCAGTATGGACCAGGCACAGCTGGGGGCCACGGGAGTCAGCGGGTCTCCCAGTGAGCAGGCTTTGCGACTGGCCGCGCTGGCTTATTCGGCAGGCATACGCAGCCTAGTTGCAAGCTCGCACGAAATAGCTGAGCTGCGTGCACACTATCCCGATTCGAAGCTGGTGATTCCCGGAATTCGCCCGGCAGGAGCGCTTA
The DNA here is from genome assembly GCA_963781245.1 of uncultured Acidobacteriaceae bacterium. Lineage (GTDB taxonomy): Bacteria > Acidobacteriota > Terriglobia > Terriglobales > Acidobacteriaceae > Silvibacterium. The sequence goes on along the minus strand of CAWAFB010000014.1, from coordinate 700,764 downwards.
TCGGCGACCAGAAACGGGTGGCAACGCCCGCCTCAGCTATCGCCGCCGGCGCCGACTATCTGGTTATCGGACGCCCGATCACGCAGGCTCCTGATCCGGCCGCGGCAGCGCAGGCGATTCTCGACGAGATCGCAGCTGTGACGGCCTGAGCGTCAACTACTGCACCGGGACCGTCGTGGCGACCTTGATCTCCGCCGAAGACTCACCAATCATCACCTTCACCGGCTCGCGCTCGACCTGAAACGAACCGGTCTTCTCATCCCAGTAGGCCAATGTTGAAGCCTTGAGCGGAATCTGCACCGTCTTGGTCTCGCCCGGCTTAAGAGCGACGCGCTGGAAGCCTTTAAGCTCCTCCTTTGGCCGTTTGACCTTCGACCCGAGGTACGTGACGTAAAGCTGGGCCACCGCATCCCCTGCCATGGTTCCCGTGTTCTTCACGTCCACGCTGACCGTGACCGTACCATCCTCCGCCACCGTCGGCGAGCTCGTCTTGAGATTCGAATACTGGAAGGTCGTATAGCTCAGTCCAAAGCCGAACGGGTAGAGCGGTTCGCCCTTGAAGTACATGTAGGTGCGGCCGTGGCGGATGTCATAGTCCATCATGGGCGGCAACTGGTCGAGCGACTTCGGCCACGTTGTCACCAGGTGTCCGCCGGGGTTGTAATCGCCGAAAATCACCTGCGCGAGGGCTGTGCCTTCGTCCTGCGAAGAGTGCGTCATGTGAAGAATCGCCGGAACGTTCTCCTGACTCCAGTTGATGGCGAACGGAAAGCTGGAGATTAGTATGACGACGGTCTTCGGGTTCACGTCGTAGACCTGCTTGACCAACTGCTCCTGATCGAGCGTGATCCTCTCGCGGTCGCGCCCCTCGCGGCCGTCACTGGGCACGGTGCATGGAAGCGTGCCGCCCCCGTCCGGTGTCGCGTGCCAGTCGTGCGCCATGTCCGGCCCGCAGGTGGGATCGTTGCCGATCACCACGACCGCCACGTCGGAGGAGCGAGCCGCGTTGATGGCGGCGTTACCGATTTCATCGGCGGCATAGTTGACCTTGATGTTCGGGCCTACCTCATCCCTGATTCCCTGCAGCGGAGTAATGGCGTAGGGCGGCGTGCCGCCGTACCAGTCCCAGTGGACGGAATTGGCGAGGGGCCCGATCATCGCGATGGATTTGATTGATTCCTTCTTCAGCGGCAGAAATCCGTTTGCGTTCTTCAGCAGAACCACGGATTCAAGGGCCATCTGCTTGGATACCGCGCGGTCAGCGTCGGTGTTCCACGGCTCGGGAGCATCTTTGACCTTCGAGTAAGGAACCATCTCTGGCGGGTCCAGCAACCCGAGCCGGATGGTGACGCGAAACTTGGGACGGAGCAGGTCGTCGATTTCAGCCTCGGTGATCGAACCGTCCTTGAGGGCGGCTTTGGTTTCATCCTTGTACTGGTCGAGGAACTGATTGATACCGGCCTTGAGGCAGGCGACAACCGCGTCTTTCTGGGTAGGAAAGCGCTTGTGGTCGGTAACCAGCAACTTGACCGCTCCCCCGTCGCTCGACAACACATCCACGCCCCAATCCTTGATGACGATGCTCTTCAGGATCGGGTTGATTGCCATCGGTGTGCCGTTCCACGCGTTGTACGACGCCATGACTCCCTTGGCACCGCCTTCGAGGAAACCCATGCGGAACGGGACCGAATAGTATTCCCAGAAGAGACGCTGGTCGAACTCTGAAGACGAACTGGTGCGCTTGTTTTCGTTGCTGTTGGCAAGAAAATGCTTCAGAAGCGCCGCGGCCTGCCAGTATTTCGTGTCGCTGCCCTGCGGCCCGTTCTGCAGTCCCTCAATAAACGACACCACCATCGTCCCGTTGAAGAACGGATCTTCGCCGTAGACCTCTTCGCTGCGGCCCCACCGCGGATCGCGGGCCAGGTCGGCCTGCGGACCCCACAGCATCAAGATCTGACGGTTGTACTTCTCGGTTTGCGTGATGAACCGCGCCTCGTGGCCTTCAACCGCGCCCGCCTGACGAACCAGTTCCGGATCCCAGGTTTCGCCCATGCCTGGCGGCTGAGGAAACTGCGTCGTGGTGATCGGGTCGCGGCCGGGTCTGGGCTCGCGCTGGACGACTCCGTGAATGCCTTCGGAACTGCCGAAGTTTGGCACGCCGAGACGGGGCACCCCGGTTCGCGTTCCCAGGCAATCGATCTTCTCGTCGGTTGTCATCAGAGAAAGAAGATTGTCGATGCGCTTCTCCATGGGAAGGCTCGGATTAAGGAAGGGATAAGAAGGCTGTTGAGCAAAGACCGGAGTGAGTCCGAGCGCGATTATGCCAAGAGCGGTTGCGAGCGAAGGTTTCATCGTGAGCGCCTTCCGTCAAGATTCGCCGGGATGCGTTTCCTGAAGTTCTACCCGGCGGCGGCCCCAGACTAACACGCAGATTGTTCCCGAACCGGCCCTTCAAAAACGAACTCGGCAAACGTTCGTAACTGCCGGCACGGCTGCACCGTCATTCCCCACCATTACACTGGCTGTGTGAATTTCACTTCGGACGACGCGCAGCTCGCCTACACCTCGATTGGACAGGGACCGGCAGTGATCCTGTTGCATCCCACCCCCTGCGATCATCGCTTCTGGCTGCGCGTCGTGGAGTCGCTCAGCGGCAGATATCGCGTGATTCTGCCAGACCTTCGCGGCCATGGACAGTCGGAGGCCGGCACCGGCCCCATCACGATGAGCAGGCTCGGCGCGGATGTGGTGCGACTGCTCGATGTTCTGGGAATTCAGCGAGCGCTCTTCGCCGGCTGCTCCATCGGCGGATACACGCTTTACGAATTGTGGCGCGAGGCTCCGGCGCGAATTTCCGCGCTGGCCTTCTGCTGCTCGCGGCCGCAGGGCGATGCCGACGCCAATCGTGCCAAACGCGAAGAGTGGATCGCCAAGATTCGCCAGCGCGGCACGGGAGATTTCATCGACGCGATGCTCGAAAGCCTGATCGGACCGACGGCGCGGCAACGTTCGCCGGAGAAAATTGCCGAAGGGCGCGAGATGATGCTGACGGTTCGGCCGGACGCAGCGATCGCTATTCAACAAGGGCTGGGCATGCGGCCCGACTCCGTAGAGACAGCCCGCGGCATCCATGTGCCGTGCTTTGTGCTGGCCGGCGGAGAAGACACGTCCTCCACTCCCGCTGACATGAAGCTGCTTGCGGAGTCTATCCGCAGCGGCGGCTACGGCGCGGAGTTTCACCTGCTGCGCGATGCCGGCCACTACGCCCCATGGGAGCAGCCGCAGATGGTCGGACGCCTGTTGCGTCGATTCTTCGATTCGGTAGTGGACTAGGCCTCAGCTACGCGTCGAGCTTCTCGAGATGCTCGGTCTCGCACTCCATTGTGACGCCGGGCACAGGCAGCCCCTCCTGAAGTCCACGTGCTTCGAGGTCGGCCCTTAATTGCTCGATGTTCTCGAAGAGCACCGCATTCAGGCCGACTTCTGCCGCCGCAGCGATGTTCTCCGGCTTGTCGTCGAGAAAGAGCGCCTTGCGCGGTTCGACCTTGAGCTTCTCGCAGGTGTGGAGATAGATCGCCGGATCCGGTTTGCAGATGCCGAGCTCGCACGACCACGTGTGATGCTGAAAGTGAGCCAGCCAGCCGAACTCCTGCCGCATGTAGGCCAGAATGTCTTCGCCCATGTTGGAGAGGATCGCAGTCTTGATTCCCTCTTCCTGCAGGCAGATGACCCAGCCCAGCATCTCCTCGTTCAGCGAGGTCCACATAACGATGTCGGTTTCGATGAGGTCGTCGATGCGCTCCGGCGTGAAAGAAAGGCCCGCTTCATTGGCGAACTTCTGCCAGTAGGTGCGGCCGTTCAACTGTCCCATGTCGTACGCGTGGCGGTGAGCCCAGTAGTGGCCGTCGAAATCAGCCCGTTCGAGACCGGTGAGCGTAATCAGTTTTTGCTGCGCCTGCGGATCTTCCGAATTGCTGAGAACTTTTCCGTAATCGAAGATCACAGCTTCGATCGGCATGAGCACTCCTCGCAATGAATTGGCAACCTGTATCCATTATCCCAAGAATGAATAAGGAAGCCGTTGTGAAAAGATGAATTCGATGCCACAGCGTCTCACTTTCTCAGCGCGCACCGCGTGGGATATTTCCGAAACGGAACTGGCGCAGGCCATCGCAGAGCGGCGCCAGCGCGGATTGCCGCTACTTGATCTGACGGCGTCGAACCCGACGCGGTGCGATTTTATTTACGACGAGCCAGCGATTCTCTCTGCCCTCTCGAATCGCGATTCGCTCGTGTACGATCCCGATCCGCGCGGCATGCTGAGCGCGCGTGAGGCAGTCGCCGGCTATTACGCTGATCACGGCGCCGCCGTCGATCCCGCGAACCTGGTGCTGACTACCAGCACCAGCGAGGCCTACAGCTACCTCTTCCGCCTGCTCTGCGATCCGGGAGAAGAAGTGCTCGTCGCGCAGCCCAGCTATCCGCTCTTCGATTTTCTGGCGCAGCTCGAAAATGTACGGCTGGTTCCCTACCCACTCTTTTACGACCACGGATGGCATATCGACGCCGAGTCATTGCGCCGGTTGATCACCGCCAGGACTCGAGCCATCGCTTTGGTGCATCCGAATAATCCCACCGGGCACTTCACGAAAGACGAGGAGCGGCACGAGCTGGAGGCCTTATGCGCCGAGCACGGACTAGCGCTTATGGTCGATGAAGTCTTCCTTGACTACAGCACCGCAGGTCACACCGGTCGAAGCTTCTCCTCCGGGCCCCATCCGGTGCTTACCTTCGTCCTGAGCGGCCTGAGCAAGATCGCCGCGCTCCCGCAGATGAAGGCTGCCTGGATCGCCGCCTTCGGTCCGGAACCGGATCTCTCCCACGCGCTTAATCGGCTGGAGGTCATCGCCGACACCTTCCTGTCGATGAACGCGCCCATCCAATGCGCCCTCCCCACCTGGCTGGCGGGCCGGACCAGCCTTCAAAACCAGATCTCCCGCCGCGCCGAAAACAACCTGCGCAGTCTCGACTCGCTGATCGCATCCCAGACGATGATCTCGCGGCTCGAAGTCGAGGCAGGCTGGTACGCCGTTCTGCGGGTGCCGGCGCTGACATCTGGAGAGAAGCTGGCAGTGCGGCTGGTCCGCGAGCACGGGCTCTCCATCCATCCAGGGTATTTCTTCGGATTCTCCGGCAACGGCTGGCTGGTTCCAAGCCTACTCACACCAGAGAACGAGTTCCAGACTGGAATTCAAGTTTTGTCCCGCTTTTTCAGCGAGGTAGAGCCTGAACCATGAGGGATGTTATCAAGTTTGAGTCCGGTCAAGTGCAGGATTAGATTAACTTAATCAACTAACTGTAAATACACCGCTTACAGGCGAACACCCGGTTGCAGGAACGGGTTCGACTCCCGCTCCTCGCCGATGGTCGTGCGGGGTCCGTGGCCGGGAATGACGCGCGTGTCATCCGGCAGTGGCAACAGCCGGTCGTGGATCGACCGCAGTATCTTCCGTGAGTCGCCGCCAGGCAGATCTGTCCGCCCGATCGATCCGGCGAAGAGCGTGTCCCCGGCAATCAGCAGCTTCTCCGGGGCAAAGTGCAGACAGATGCTGCCCGGCGTGTGTCCGGGTGTATGGAAAACCTGAGCCGTGTGGCCTGCAATCCCAACGACCATTCCTTCTTCCGCGCTGGTGTCAGGCGGAGCGACCTGCGGCGTCTCGATGCCCAGCCATCCCGCCTGCACGTCCATCATCTTCAGCAGTGGGAGGTCGTTTTCATTCAGCAGAATCGGAGCGCTCGTCGCCCGCTTGAGTTGTACCGCTCCTCCCACATGATCGATGTGGGCATGGGTCACCACGATCTGTCGGAGTTTTAGTCCGTGCTTTGCCAGCCGGGACAGAACCTCCGGTATATTGTCGCCTGGGTCGATCACCATGGCCTCATGGGTCGTTTCATCGCCCACGATGGTGCAGTTGCACTGCAGTGGCCCGACGGGAAAGGTTTCGAGGATCATGATTTCATTGTCCGCGAAGCCGCCCGAGGCGTACAAATGGCGAGTCAGCGAATTTGCCGGGAGAGCGAGACGATGGCAGCTAGAAAAGAATGGACGGAGTGGCACCTTACTCCGCGGGGCTGGGAAAAGGGAGCAACGCGCGTGCACGGCCAGGGCAACACGTGGGTAGAGGAGCCTGTCGACCGCCTGTTGAGTTGCGTATACCAGGAAACCGAAACTGACGCGTCCCCCAATGTGCAGAAGTGGTCCGAAGAGACCTTCCACTCGAAGAAGAAGGATGAGGTGGACGCGGCACTCGGCAAATTCGGCCCCTGCCCGGAGCGCCTCGGATAACGCCGCAGAGCAGCCTGAGGAATTTCAAAAACAAACCGATGCGCGAATGACGCCGCGCCTGATATAAAGTGCCGTCACCATTTAGGCGGTCCCTCGCTGACTTCTGTACTCCCGCCGCGAATGCCCACGACCGAGTCAGGAGACAGTGCATGTCATTCGATGTCATCGTAGGATCCACCAAATCTACGTCACCCGACGCTCCAAAAGATTTACTGAGCGATATCAAGTCCGATTTCAAACTCGGACCGGAGCTTGAAAGCCATCTGAACCAGCCGCTTTCCACGCTGCCGCAGAACTTGCGCAGTGTTGCCGTTGACTGCGAAGGAGGTCCCTCGTTCACGGCCGGCGATTTCACCTTCTCCCTGACCGCTGGAGTGCAGGGAACGCTCTCCGTGATGCTGGGCGGCGATCCGCTGGTGAGTTATGCCGACGAGTTTGACACCAGCATCGACATCGTTTCGCAGCCGAAAAGCACTCCGCCAAAACCTGTCGTTATCCCTGTGCCTGCCGGCCAGGCCTACGTCTGCATCGAGCTCGAATTCACTATCGGAGGGGGCATCTCCGCGACTGCTCCTGTCGGGATGGTCGGCATCTGTGGGAGCGCGAGCGTGCAGGACACCTTCGGCAACGCCTTCTACAGAAAATGCAGCCCATCGGACACGCTGCATGATGCCATCGGCGCGGCGTTCGCCAACTATGTCCTGCCCCTTCATCCCCTTACCTTCGACCACCTGGACGTGGGCGACTATCTTCACCACGACTTCAATGCCAGCCTCAAGCTTGGCCTTGGCGCAAGCATCAGCTGCGACAACTTCTTCTATGGAGGGCAGGCGAAGTCTGATCTTGCCGGCGCGACGAAGGCGTTTACGCCATCGCCATTGCCCGTCCAGCCCATCAGTGCGGATGCCGCGCTGTCATTCGATTTTTCGTACAAGAACACCTTTGAGGCTCTTCTGTGGAAGACCGACGCGAACACCGGGCGCATGCACCTGTATCGCGCCAAGGTGCAGGATGCCGCCCTTACGCTCCACGCCGGCATCGGGCTAAACCTCGACCAAACAAAGAGCGCCGCCGCGATCGCCACGCAAGTAGGCGAATCGATCAGTAAGCGCCTGCCGCCGTCCCTGGGCAATTCGTTTAAGAGTAAGGTCCTGCCAAAGGCCGCATCCGAAATCGGCAATGGTGCCGGAGACGCCAGCGACAAGATCGCAGGATGGCTGAAGCCGGACAACAAGGGTCGCGCTACGCTCGATATCGCCATTGAAAGCACTCAACAGAGCTTCCTGCTCGTCGACTACACCTTCAATTTCGGCGCTGCGCAGTTTGCGGCCGCCTGGAAGACAGCGATCGCAGGAGACTTTCTAGCCGCTCTGGCTACGCCGAACGGCGGGGTGACCATGTCCCCGGGCGGCGGCCTGGAGAAGCTCTACAGCAAGAAGACCTCTCTATGCCTGAATCTTTTTGGCCAGCTCAACGCCCAGTGGAGCGATGCCATCATCAGCAACTCCAGCCTGATCTACGCCGGAAATAATACCTTTCATCTCGCCGCAGAGACAGGCCGCCAGCTGCTCTTCCAGGTGAACAATAAAAAGCGCGAGATCGATATTTACTTCGCCGCCCAGGCCGATCTCACCGGGCCAACCTTGCAGCTCGGCCCCATCAATCTGCACTGCGTTCTGCAGGCAGCGAACAACCCAGGATTCGGCGCCTACGTCGCAGACTTTCTCGACAAAATGAGCGCCGGTCCGAACGCCGCCCCGCTGGTGCAGAGCATCAAGTCGCTCGCCGGTCAAGCGGGAACAACCGAGCGCCTTCAGATCATCTTCAGCGAGGGCACCTACTCCCGACTGAACGCTTCGACTATTGCAAACGGCAAGCCTGACAACGAAGCGCCGGACCAGCAGAACTACAGCGCGTTCGAGACCGCGTGCGGAAAGCTGTTCACAAGCCCGCCGGCGAATTTTTCTTACAACAATCAGAGCTTGGACTATGGGATCTGGCGTAACTGGAACATCGCCTGCACCAACCAGTGGCCGGCTCCGCCGACCTCGTCTCCCGACCGGACAAACCCGGGGAGCACCGCCGGCGGGCTCGTCTATCTGAACCAACAGTTCCCAGGGGCGGGAATCGAAGCAAACGGCATCGGCTATACGCTCCGCGCCGCAGGTGATTTCATGAATTTCTGCGCTGATCTCAAGAGCCTGGTGACAATCAGCTTTTCAGGGTCCCAGCTCGATCCCTGGAACCAACTGCTCAAGCATCTTCAGTCCATCATTTCCAATGATGTGTCTCCGTATTTCGTCGCACCCGTCGTTCTGGCTCTCTCCGTTTTGTGCTCGGGTGGCAACCTCCCGAGCGAGATCAAGGGGCCCGCTCCAGCACTGACCGACAAAAACTCGATTGCGGTTACGGTCACGTACTCGTAGCCGCAGCAGCCTTCGCGCGGCCGATCTCATCTACTCTTAAGGGATGAATGAAGCCGCAACCATCCGCGAGATTTTGGATCGCGCCAGGACCATTGCCGTGGTGGGACTCACCAACCGCGAGGGCCGCGCCTCTCTCGGCGTTTCGCGCTTCATGCAGAGCCGTGGATATCGCATCGTCCCGGTGAATCCTCGCATTGAGAGCGCACTCGGCGAGAAGTCGTACCCTACGCTCGACGCGGCGGTCGAAGCCGTTCCAGACATTGCCCTCGTGAATGTCTTCCGCGCTCCATCCCATGTTCCCGAGATCGTGGAGGACACAATTCGCTTGAAGATTCCCTACCTTTGGCTTCAGGAAGGCGTGATCCACGACGCGGCGGCTTCACAAGCCGAGGCGGCCGGCGTAAAGGTAGTCATGGACCGTTGCATCCTGAAAGACCGCATGGCCGCCGGCTGGGAGCTGCGCGCTCAGCGGGACGCGCCTGCGGCGCAAAAGCCATAACACTCAGCCGTTCTGCATGTGCTCGGTGATTCCCTTCACCGCCCGGTGCGCCGACAGCGCCGCTCCCTCCTGCCAGCCGGACAAATGGCTCACGTAATCTCCCGCAATAAAGTAACGCCCATCCGGCTTGCTCAGCTCTGCGTAAGCAGGCTTCGCGCCCGGAAAACCGTTCAGGCCGAGGCAGCCCAGGCTGTAGGGAATCTTCTGCCACGAGACATAAATCGGCTTGGTCAGTAACTGCCCGTATCCCGGATGAAGAGCCTCGACCGCGGCCCGTGATGCGGCGAGCTTTCCTTCCGTCGACAGAGCGCCAAACGCGGTCGGCTCGCCGTTGCCAAAATCCTGCTGCTCGAAGTTGAAGCCGGAGAGAATCACGCCCGTCTTGCTGAAAAGCTTCGCGCTCGGATACCAGACCAGGTCCACCGTCTGCTTTGTAAACGAGATGCCGCCGTAGATGTTGTACTTCTTCTCCCAGAAGCGCGGTGACTCCCATCCGATCTTGTAGAGCGAGGCGACCTTCATTCCCCTGAAGGCCTGCTTCTTCTCCGGCGAAAAGTCAGTGTCCAGAGTATCGAGAATGGTGATCGGCAGCGTACAGATGCAGTAGTCGGCCTGCACCGTCTGCGTCGCCTTCGATGCGTTGTCGGTATAGACGACCGTCACACCCTTGTCCGTCTTTCGCATCTGCGTCACCGGCGATCCGTAGCGCACAATCGGCCCGAGCGATTTGGCAAAGGCATACGGAATGCGGTCCATGCCGCCCACCGGCTGGAACATTGTTGCCTGCCAGTCGATTTGCTCTTCATAGAGCTCGCCGGTCGAGAAATCCGCCATCAGCAGCTCGTGCAGCTTCAGCGGAGCGTGAATTTTCTCTTCGTCCGGGCCCGCTCCCGGCGCGACGTCCAGGCCGCTGCGCTCCGATCCCTTGTACTTGTACTCGCGATCGAGATCGCCGTAGGCCTGCAGAAATGTGAGCATCCGCTCTGTGTCGTCTTTACTCAACACCTGGTCGAGCCCGTGCTGGTCGATGCTCTTGGCCAGCAGCTCGGAGATATACCCGCGCGTATCGTTGATCACCTGGCGCTGTTCGACCGGCTTGCCGCCGTTCAGATCCTTCGCCTGCATCAGTGTGCTGCGTGACGTGTTGATCTCCACTTCCAGCGGCACGCCCAGTTCTTCGCAGTAACCCAGGATGGTGCGATGAATCGAAGGCAGACGCGCGGGACCTGCATTGAGGTAGTTGTCGCCCTCCCATTCACAGCTTTGGACGGTGCCGTCGGTGAACTCCACCTTGCTGCCGTTGCGGACCGTCCAGTTGCGCCCGCCCGGCCGCTCGCGCGCCTCGAGCACGATGCACTCGAAACCCGCCTTGCGCAGCTCATAGGCGGAGACGAGTCCCGCGATCCCGGCGCCCAGAATCACAACCTTCTTGCCCGAGCCGTAATTTGCGGGTAGCTGCGGCAAGGGAGAAGCCTCGGCAACCGTCGCCAGCAGCCCGAGAGACTGCATTGCGGTAAACATCGCCCGGTAACCGCCCGCCGCTGCCACGCGGGTAAGAAACGTGCGCCGGGTCCATCTTCCTGAAGTCAAAGTCATCCTCAAACCCTTCCCTTGCAATCCGAGGGATGAAAGCAATCTTTGTGTCTGGTGAAATCTGACAACCAGTTTCGCTCGCTTCGCGCCCGCCTGCAATCCATCCCGCAAAAACTTCTAGCGCGCATAAAGAGAACTTCTCGCAACCGACGCCCTACAATGGAATCAGAATGCCCATGCGCCCCCGATTTCCAGCCTCGGCACTGGCCGCTTCCGTCTTCTGCGTTCTACTGGCGCTCTCGTCCGCACTGTGGGCAGCCCCAACGGCGACCGCCCCTCACCTTACGGTGCAGATGGTCGTCCCGCCGGAGCAGATCTATCCCGGGCAGATCTTTACGGCGGGCTTGTACTTCAAGCTCGATAAGGGCTGGCATGTTTATTGGATCAACGCCGGCGATTCGGGTGAGCCTCCCGCGATCAAGTGGAATCTGCCTGGCGGCATCACCGCCGGGGCGGTTCAATTCCCCGCTCCCAAACGCCTTCCCCTGGGTCCGTTGATGGACTTCGGCTACGACAACGAGGTTCTGTTTCCGATTGCGATCCATGTCGCTCCAAACTTCAAACCTGCCGGAGCCAACGTCACGCTGGCGGGTAAGGTCAGCTGGCTCGTGTGTCGCGAAGTCTGCATTCCGGGCAAGGCGCAGCTTTCCGTCGATCGCGCCGCACTCGCCCAGGCGCCCCCACTCGACAAGGAGAACCCCGCGGACGCGCAGCTGCTGGAACGGTTCAAGGGCACGCTGCCCCAGCAGCTTCCCGGCAGCGATTCGGCCAGATTTCGCGCCAGTCCGAACGGTTTCGAGCTGACCGTCGCCACCGGCCACGAAGAGAAGTCCGGCGCATTCTTTCCTTTCGAGCAGAGCGTGCTCGCAAACGCAGCTCCGCAGCCTGTCAAGCCGCTCAACAACGGCATATCCATCGCGCTGACCAAAGATGACAACCTGCACACTGCGCCTAAGGAATTGAGCGGCGTGCTGGTGCTGAGTGATGGCCGCGCCTATGTAGTTCACGCGACTCCCGGCGCACTGGCTTCGGCCAGCCTGACGCAATCGTCGGTCAGCATGCTGCGCATTGTGCTGCTGGCTTTCGTCGGCGGAATCATCCTCAACCTGATGCCTTGCGTCTTTCCAGTCCTGTTCATCAAAGGGTTGGCGCTAGTACAGTCCTCTTCTCACGAGCGCCACAGGCTCCGTCTGCACGGCCTGGTGTACACGCTGGGAATCCTGGCTTCGTTCTGGCTGGTCGTAGGCGTGCTACTCGCGCTTCGCGGTGCCGGACACAACCTCGGCTGGGGATTTCAGTTCCAATCTCCAACCTTCGACGCGCTCATCGCGATGCTGCTCTTTTTCCTCGGACTGTCGCTCGCCGGACAATTCGAGATCGGCCTGACGCTGACAAGTGCCGGCTCTGGATTAGCGGCAAAGAGCGGATACACGGGCAGCTTCTTCACCGGTGTGCTTGCGGTGATTGTGGCTACGCCCTGCACCGCTCCGTTCATGGGAGCGGCCATCGGCTATGCGCTTTCGAACTCGGCTGTGGTGAGTTTCGCCATTTTCACCGCGCTGGCGCTCGGCCTGGCCGCGCCCTATCTGCTGCTGGCTTTCAATCCGGCGTGGACGCGTCTGTTGCCTCGTCCCGGCGCGTGGATGGAGATACTCAAGCAGGCCGTGGCCATTCCCATCTTCGCTACAGTGATTTGGCTGATCTGGGTATTCACGCAGACGGCGGGCACGGGCGCGCTGGTGGATCTGCTGATCGCGATGCTGCTGCTGGCTGTAGCCGGCTGGATCCTCGGCCGCTGGCCGGCGAAGGCCGGAGCAACTATAGCGGCAGTTCTCGTTTTGGCTCTCGCCGTCGCGCTGCCGGTGATGGCTGTCCGCAGGGCAACTCCTTCCCCGAGTGTAGTGAATGCCGAGACAGCCAGTACCCAATGGGCTCCGTTCAGTCCCGAGCTCGTCGCGAAGTACCGCGCGCAGGGACGGCCGGTCTTCGTCGACTTCACGGCGAGTTGGTGCCTGAGCTGCCAGGTGAACGAGCGCGTGGTGCTCAGCCGCGCCGATGTGCAGAATCGCCTCAAGACCAGCGGCGTCGCGCTCGTGCGCGCCGACTGGACCCGTCACGACGAGACCATCGCCCAGACGCTGGCTTCACTCGAGCGGGACGGCGTGCCGACCTATGCGCTGTACCCCGCCGATCCGCAGGCTCCCCCGGTGCTACTGCCCGAAGTGCTGACGCCGGACATTGTTTTCAACGCGCTGGACAGTATCAAGGCTACGCCTGGTCACACAGGGTCCGGTTTATAGAGATTTCAGGAAACAAACCCACGTAAACGCCCGTCTAAGCGCCATAAAGGAGGCTTCCTCCATGCGAATCCGGACCCGTATCTGGACAGTGGCTCTCGTTGCCGCCTTCGCCTTCACCCTCACTGTTCTGGCCGCCCGCGTCGGTGATCCCGCTCCTGACTTCACCGGAACGGACTCCCACGGACAGACGCACAAGCTTGCCGATTATCGAGGCAAATTCGTAGTTCTGGAGTGGACCAACAACGGCTGCCCTTTTACACAGAAGCATTACAACAGCGGCAACATGCAGTCTCTGCAGAAGGAGTGGACCGCGAAAGGCGTGGTGTGGTTGACCATTCTTTCTTCGGCTCCCGGGGAGCAGGGCTACATGACCGCCTCTGACGAGAACGCCTACATGAGCAAGGTTCACGCCGATCCGACTGCGGCGATCCTCGATCCCACTGGCGCCATCGGACGCGAATACTCGGCGCGAACGACGCCGCACATGTTCGTGATCGATCCCAGTGGAAAGCTCATCTACGCGGGCGCGATCGACGACCATCCCACGCCCGACCCGGAGGACATCAAGTCCTCGAAGAACTACGTCTCCGAAGCGCTCACGGAAGCAATGGCGGGCAAGCCGGTCGCGACCTCATCGACGCGTCCCTACGGATGCAGCGTGAAGTACGCCAGCGGCGGCGAGTAGGAGTCACAAGCAGCTCCACCGACTTCGCGCCGCTCTAAAGAGGATAGCGCCCCTTCTCGATCGCGGCTCGCGCTATCTTGCGGCTGAGGGAGATCGTGTCCGCGGGCTCGTGTTTTACCAGGCGGCGGTAAATTGCGAGCTGCGTCCGCAGCATGTCACCCTCGGCAACCGCGGCGATCACCTGGCGCGCCGCCGACTCGATGATGTGGAACGCCATCGCCGCGTAGAAACGCGTCATGTCCGCGGCTAGCTCCGCAATGGAAGACTTTGCCGCAGCCAGTTTTCGCGCGCGGGAAAGTGCGGAGTCGAAAGCATAGACCTCCATGATGATGTCCGCCAGCGCAGCCATCACCTCCTGCTGATCGGCCAGGCCGTTCATATACTTCTGGCTCGCAGCACCGGAAGCAAACAGCGCCAGCTTCTTCGCATTGGCCAGCATCTGCGTCTCTCGCGCCAGCGGATCGTCGGCACTGTCTCCCTCGCCAAACGACGGCGGCGACATCAGCTCTTCCATAAGCTGCTTGATGGCCGCCAACAGGGGCAGCTGGCCGCTCATCGCTCGCTTCATCAGGAAGCCGGTGATAATGAGCCGATTGATTTCGTTCGTGCCTTCGAATATGCGGTTGATGCGCGAGTCGCGATAGGCGCGCTCCGCGGGATAGTCTTCGACATATCCATAGCCGGCATATATCTGCACGGTGTGGTCGACGACCGCGTCCAACATCTCCGAACCCCAGACCTTCAGAATCGAGCACTCGACGGCGTACTCCTCGATGCGCTTCTGAATCTCACGCGAATTGTGCGCTTCAGCTTCGGGAATCGCGGTAAGCGCCGCGTCAATCGCTCCGATCGTGCGGTAGGCCATCGATTCACCGACATAGATGCGCGTGGCGGAGTCGGAAATCTTCTGTTGGATCAGCCCGAACTCGGAGATCGATTTGCCGAATGCTTTGCGCTCCTTCGCGTAGCTGATGGCATTAGCCAGCGACGTGCGCGATCCTCCAAGGCAGGCCGCTCCCAGCTTGAACCGCCCGATGTTGAGAATGTTGAAAGCGATGTGGTGGCCCTTGCCTGCCTCTCCTAAAAGATTTTCCGCAGGAATGCGGCAGTCGTTCAGGATCAGTGGGCAGGTCGACGATCCACGGATGCCCAGCTTGTGCTCCTCGGCACCGACCGTCAGACCGGGAGTGTCGCGCTCGATCAGAAACGCCGACATCTTTGCTTTGCCGGGGTCAGGATCAGCGGGATCTGCAATCTTGGCGAAGACGGTAAACAGATCGGCGAAGCCCGCATTGGTGATCCACATTTTTTCGCCGTTCAACACATATTGGTCGCCGTCGCGGACGGCGCGTGTGCGAATATTCATCGCGTCGGAACCTGATGACGCCTCTGACAGCGCATAGGCGGCGATCCACTCTCCGCTGGCCAGCTTCGGCAGATACTCCCGCTTCTGTTCCTCGGTCCCATACCAGACGATGGGCAGCGTGCCGATGCCCACGTGCGCGCTGAAGGCAACGCTGAAGCTGCCCAACACCGACATGCGGTCGGCAATGATGGCCGATGTGACCTTGCCCATCGCCAGGCCGCCGAACTCCTCGGGGATGTCAACCGCCATCAGGCCCAGATCGCCGGCCTTCTTCAGCAGACCGCGCGTCACATCAAAGTGCTTGGCCTCGATCTCGTCGGCGGCGGGCAGCACTTCGTTCACCGCAAATTCGGCTGCGGTGGAAGCGATCTGCTGCTGCTCGTCGGAAAAATCTTCAGGTGTAAATATGCTGGCAGGATCAGCTTCACTCAGCAGAAAGCTGCCGCCGGTTACGACAGGGGATGGCGCAAGAGTCGTGGCCATGGGGTGTTTCGCTCCTCGTATGCGGCTTCAGCTCACTCCGCCGCAACGGGACATGGTACTCCGAATTTGTGACGGCGCGATAATCAGTTCAGGCTCTCAAACACTCCAGCCGCGCCCATGCCGCCGCCAACGCACATCGTGACCAATCCATAGCGGAGTTTGCGCCGTCGCAGCTCGTGCAGAATCGTCGCCGTGAGTTTTGCTCCGGTGCAGCCGAGAGGGTGACCCAGCGCGATCGCTCCGCCGTTGACATTTACTTTGGCCGGGTCGAGTCCAGCCTGCTGAATGACAGCCAGCGCCTGCGCGGCAAAGGCCTCGTTCAGTTCGATCAGGTCAACCTGGTCGAGCGTGAGGCCAGCAAGTTTCAACGCCTTGGGAATCGCGTACACCGGCCCAATGCCCATAATCTCCGGCGGGCACCCTGCCGTCGCAAAGCTGATAAAGCGCCCCAGCGGCTGGATACCCAGTTCCTTCGCCCGCTCTTCCGAAATCACGACGGCTGCGGCTGCGCCATCCGATGTCTGCGATGAATTTCCCGCTGTAACCGTGCCCTGCGCGTGAAATACCGGCTTCAGTTTGGCCAGCGCTTCAGGCGAGGTATCAGCGCGAGGGCCTTCGTCCGTCCCAAATTCCGATGTCTTCACGCTCGGCTTCGACGGCATCCCATTCGCAGTGATATTTATCACCGTGACCGGCACGATCTCTTCCTGGAAGTGTCCGGCGTTGATTGCGGCTAACGCCTTCTGATGACTGGCCAGCGCAAATTCGTCTGCCTGCTCGCGGGTAATACCGTACTTCTTAGCGAGATTCTCAGCGGTCAGCCCCATCGACAGATAAGCATCGGTGTAGTTCTCGATGAGCCATGGATTCGCGCTGAGCTTGTTTCCACCGGAAGGAATCATGCTCATCGATTCAGTTCCTCCCGCCAGCACCGCCCGCGCCCGGCCTGATTGGATCGAATCCGCAGCAAGCGCGATCGCCTGCAGGCCCGACGAACAGAAACGGTTGATGGTCATCGCCGAGACCTCGACCGGCAGACCCGCGCGCAGGCTGGCAATGCGGGCGACGTTGGTTCCCTGCTCCGCCTCGGGCATGGCGCAGCCGAGAATCACGTCCTCGATTTCTGCGGCGTCAAGAACAGGCACTCGCTGAAGCGCGCCCTGGATAGCGGTGGCGGCAAGATCATCGGGACGAGTGGTAGCGAGCGTTCCCTTGGGAGCTTTGCCCACAGCGGTGCGAATGGCGGCGGCGATAAAGACTTCATTCATAACGTTTCCCTGCGCTCCTGATCATACGCGGCATATATGCAATCGGCGCGAGCGCTCGCCGGACCAATCAATTCGAGTTGTCGAGGACGATCCAGTTACCGTCCTCGAAATAATGCGTAGTGGATGATTTCTCCACGAACGCGTCATCAATTCCGTCGTGATCAAATCCGTTGTGTGAGGAAGCGCCACCCTTTGCTGCACGTATCTGCGAGGGACCGCGTCGTGCAATTCCCCATGCGGACCCGTACGCGCCTACCACCTCCGAACCGAGCCATTCGGTATCGCGCTGACGGCGCAATGCGATGGGCACGGAAGGCTTTGACTGGAAGAATACGTACAGCGTCGTCGACCCATTCACCGAGCACAAAACCGCCCAATCATCGCTTCCCTTTCGCTCCAGCGAGGCGTGAACGACGTTCTCCGGCGCACGCGCCTCGTAGGTCTGCGGAACCATGCAGTTTCGCTCATTCAGTTGCGCCGAGACTGCGGGCGGCATTGCCGGAAACGACGTCAACGGCAGCAGGCGAATGCGATAGACAACTTCAGAACCGCTCGGCAGGCGCACGCGACCGGTTTCCATCTGTTCGGTAGAACGCGGCGCCTGATTGGGCTCCTGAGCAGGCACGCGCCATGGCCCGCCCACTACTGCTGCCATAAGAGCAGCGCTCACCATCATCGTAGCTGCGCGAAGAGTCATTAAGCCAGAACGTACCAGCACCCTAATTCCTGAGCGGCTTGCCAGTCTGCAGTGTGTGCGCAATCCGTTCCTGCGTCCTGCGCTCCCCGCACAACGAAAGAAACGACTCGCGCTCGAGATCAAGAAGATACTGCTCTGTCACCAGCGAACCCGGCGTGAGCGAGCCCCCGCACAGAATGCGCGCCACATGAGTGGCCACCTTCACATCGTGGTCGCTGATGTACTCGGCCTGCCGCATCAGGTGAATTCCCAGTTTCAGCGTAGGCAGTACGCCCTCGCCCGGAACGGCAACCGTACGCGGCGTCGGAGCCGTGTAACCGGTCTCCGTTAAATAGATCGCCGTTTCACGCGCGTCGAGCAGGAGACGCTCGCGGTTCACGGTGATCTGGTCCGCCGGCGCGAGCAAGTCCAACGCCCGCGCTTCTGCGGCCGACGTTGACACTTTCGCCATGGCAACCGTCTCAAAGCGCTGCCGTAGGGCGTCCTGTAGGTCAGCCGACAGCGCAAAGCGCACGGGCGCCGTCGCGGGATCGATCCCGGACGAAGCTTGCGCCGCATCGATCGCGTGCAGCGCCATCTCCTTCGTGCCGCCACCACCGGGCACCAGCCCTACGCCCGTTTCCACCAGGCCCATATAGAGCTCGGCATGCGGCTGGCGGCGCGCGGCATGCAGCGAAATTTCTGTTCCGCCTCCCAGACAAAGATTGAATGGCGCTGCGACCACCGGACGCGGACAGAACTTGATCGAGGCCGTCATACGCTGGAAGGCGCGCACAGCCATGTCGACCTCATCCCATTCGCCTTCCTGAATGCTGAGCAGCAGTTGCATGAGATTCGCGCCGACGGAGAAGTCGCTCGCGTCTCCGCTGATGACAAAGCCAAGGAAGTTGCGCACGTGCTCGCTCGCAGGATTGAGAGTCTGCGTAATCATCGAGACAATGTCGTCGCCGATTGCGTTCTTCTTCGAATGCAGCTCGAGCAGCGCGATGTCCTCGCCGATGTCAATGAGCGAGCAGCCGGCATTCTTGCGAACCACCTTATTCGCGCGCCGAAATGTTGCCGCACTCGCAACGCCCTCCGGCTGCTCAATCTTTTTGTAGCCGCCCGTCTGCAGATCATAGACACGGCGACCGTCGGGTCCGTCACCGTACCATGAAGTCTTGCCCGACGTGAGTATCGCCTCTACCTGCGAGCTTACCTGCAACCCGGCCGCGCGCATCCGCGCCACCGTTTCGGAAACGCCAGCTGCGTCCCACATCTCGAAGGGCCCAAGTTCCCAGTTGAAGCCCGTTCGCATGGCGCGGTCGACGGAGGCCGGCGAATCGGCGATCTCCGGCAGCGTCTCCGCCGCGTAATTCCAGATGCCGCTGAGCAGCGGAAAGAGGAACGCAGCCGCTTTGTCCTTCTTCAGATCACCGCCCAGCACCAGCCGAAGACGCTCCGGCAACGACTCGGCATTTTTAGCCATCTCGACGGACGGAAACTTCGGCCGCGCCGCTGGACGATACTCCAGCGTGTGCCAGTCGAGCGCCAGCCGGTTGCCCTTCGGATCCTTCACAGCGGGATCTTTCTTATAAAACCCCTGTCCGGCCTTATCGCCCAGCCATCGGCGGTCGAGCATGGTTTCGATGAGCAGCGGCAGCGTGGTCGCGCTCGCATCGCGCTCGCGCGATTCCGCAAAGTTTCGGGCGACGTGTGCAAGCACATCGATGCCCACCATGTCCGCCAGGCGGAACGTCCCCGTGCGAGGCCATCCGATAATTGAGCCGGTCAGCGCGTCCACATCCTCAATCGTAAGGTTCTGTTCCTGCATCAGGCGCACGGCAGTCAGCATGGAGAAGACTCCGATGCGGTTGGCGATGAAGTTCGGTGTGTCCCGCGCATAAACGATGGACTTGCCCAGCCGCCGGTCGGCGAACTCGGCGATGGTTGCAACTAAGGCCGGGTCGCTCTCCTTTGTTGGAATAATCTCCAGCAGCCGCATGTACCGCGGCGGATTGAAGAAGTGCGTCCCAAACCATCGCCGCCGGAATTCTGCCGGTGCGTTCGCAGCGATGGACGCGACGGGAAGACCACTGGTGTTGCTCGTGACGACGGATTGCGCGCCGACATGCGGCGCAATCTTTGCCAGCAGGGCCTGCTTGATCGCCAGATCTTCCGTGACCGCCTCGATAATCCAGTCGCATTCCTTCAAACCGGCAAGATCGTCTTCGAAGTTTCCTGGCGTTATCAGCCGCGCGGATGCGGCGTCGTAAAACGCAGCCGGCTTTGCTTTCAGCAGCGCGGCGATCGCGCCGGTGGCGATGCTGCTCCGCGCCTTCGCGTCGGCATTGCCCGGCGGAACAATATCGAGCAGCAGGACAGGAACTCCAGCGTTCGCCAGATGTGCGGCGATGCGCGAGCCCATCGCACCTGCTCCAAGAACGGCGGCGCGGCGCAGAAGCGAAGGCGCGGTGTGGGCTGGAATCTGTTCGGCGACTGCGGCGCTCATTTGTCGGCTCCCCTGACTTCGCTATAGACCGCGAGCTGCACGGTGAAATTGCTTGTGAATCCGGAGGCAGAATACTGAGCGCCGTAGGCGGGGGTCAAGCAACGTCCATCATGAAGGCCGCCACAAAATCCGAGTGCTACAATTCGCGCCACCGGAGGAAGCATGACGGTAATTACAGTCCATCGCGCTGTCATCGCAGTCCTTGGCTCGCTCCTTCTCGCAGCGGCCGGGGTCATCTACTCGCAGCAGACCGGTTCGTAGACGCAGCGCTTCCCACAGTTCGAAAACGAGGATGTGAAGGTCTGGAAGTCGGTCGTGCTTCCCAACCAGCCGCTGAACATGCACCGCCACGATCATCCGCGCGTCATCATCGCCTTAAAGGGCGGAACAATGAAGATCGTCGACCAGAGCGGCGCCGAGGAACCGCATGTCTGGGATACGGGAAAGGCCTACTGGGTACCCGCAAACCCGCCCGGCACCAGGCATGCTGACGTGAATGCGGGCGATCAGCCCATCGAGGTTATGGTCGTAGAGCTGGAAAAAGAAAATTGAGCCTTGTCGCCTGACAGCGCGTCGAAAGCGAAAAGGAGCATTCATGAAAATTCTCGTTCTGATATCTCGCTTTTTGCTGGGCCTCGTCTTCGTCGTCTTCGGGTTGAACGGTTTCCTCCATTTCATACCAGCCCAAATGCCCCCTGGCCTGGCGGGGCAGTTCGCCGGGGCGATGCATCAGTCCCACTATGACCTCGTTGTCAGCGCCATTCAGGTAATCGGCGGCGTGCTGCTGCTCGTGAATCGCTATCTCCCCCTCGCCCTTACGCTTCTCGGACCGGTGATTGTCAATATTCTGCTGTTTCACGCACTTCTCTTCCCGCAGGGACTGGCTACCGCCGCCGTTGTCGCCGTGCTTTGGTTCATCCTGTTCTTCCGCTATCGAGAATACTTCTCGGGCTTGTTCGTACAGCGGGCCTCCTGACGGCGAGGCAGCCTGAATACCAAAACAAGATCTTTCGAATCACTCATAGCGGTCCTGCCGGCATCTAATTGAGCTACTCCGCGAAACCCTGCATGAAATCAGCCATCCACTTAGCTCTGACAGTGCTTCTCCTCAACGGACTTGCGATCTCTGCGACCGCTCCCGCAAGGCCGCCGGCGCGCGGAGCGGTGCGAATGGAGGTGCGGAACGGCCAGTTTCACGTTCTCGACAGCGTGATGGTGACCGTCACACGGCTCGACACCTGGATGATTCCCAAAGGGCAAATCGTTGACCTCGACAGAATGAACTCCTTTACCCTGCAGATCATCTCCGGCGAAACCCGCATGAAGGCGCCGGATCTGACCGCTCTTCTCAACCAATACCTCTTCCCGCACGCCAAGGCTCCGATCGGGAACATAACTGTCACCTTCGAGGGCGGCACGGTGGTGGTAAAAGGACAATTGCACAAGGCGATCGACATTCCTTTTGAGGGAAAGGGCGCGGTCTCTATCGCCGATGACAGCGACATACTGCTGCGCTTTACCGAGTTTAAAGTCGCCGGAGTGCTGAAGAAGGGGCTGCTCGATGCCCTCGGCATCAAGTTGGCCAGCGTTGCTCAGCCCGCGAAGCAGTCGCGATTCCACATCGAAGGCGATGACATTATCCTGCCCATCGCTGCACTGTTTCCTCCCCCGCGTGTCGCGGGCAAGCTGACAACGGTGCGCATCGACGGCGCCGATCTGGTGCAGGTCTTCGGTCCCCCTGACGCAGCGTTGAGCAAGCCGCCGGAAGCCGCCCAAAACTACATCTATTTTCACAGCGGCCGGATCAGATTCGCCAAGATAACCATGGACGATGTGGACCTGGAGCTGGTCGATAAAGACCCATCCAATAATCTCGACTTCTCGCTCGAGCATTACTATCAGCAGCTGCAGGCCGGCTATACGAAGATGACGGCAAACTATGGCCTGGTAACGTACATCCCCGACTACTCCGCCATCGCCCAAAAGCCGCAGTAGCTTCAGAGCCGGCCAGACCGCTCCCTCAATTTTTTGCCGCCATCGGGCATGGCGTTGCCATTAAGCTAGGCCTTGCGGTTAAGCTAACCGGGAGCGGAGGAGGGCATGGGAATGCCTGCAGACGGGACGAACAAACCTGCTGGAATCAGCATTGCGGCGATCGTTTTGGCGTTGATGGCGGCTGTTGGATTGCTGGCGGCGGGCCTTCTGGTCGCCGTTCTCTTCCTGAAGCACTATCCGGTTGTTCCCAACATCCCGACGGTGCGTCTCTTCGTCGTCTGCTTCGATCTGCTCATGTTCCTGCTCGTTCTCTGGAGCATCTGGACAGTGGTCGGCCTCTTCCAGTTGAAGCCATGGGCGCGCTTCTCCATCCTCGCACTCGGCGCGCTCGACCTGTGCTTCTTCGGGGTGCAGAGTGTAGGCCTGCTCATGCTGCGCAGCCGCTCCGATTTCTCGCTGACGATGCCTGCCGGGCCCGGCGCCATCCACGTTTCGACGGTGCTCCTGGAGATTGCCGCATTCGATGCCGTGCTCGCCCTGATTGGGGTCTGGTGGCTGGTCTACTTCAGCCTCTCGCATGTGCGGCTGGCCTTTGTCGGCGAGCACACCTCCTGAATTGCCGCCGGCTGCCGGATTTACACTCACCGGCAGGATGCTATAGCGTCAAAGTTGTGTGCACGCCAATGTATGTCTCATTTGCGTGCGATATGGTTCTGTCGAGGTCCCATGAAATTTTTCTCTGCTACGCGCTGCACAGCGCTGCTGTGCTGTCTGGCAATCGTCGGTCACCTCTCCGGTCAGGATATGGCCAGCCCGGCGCATTTCCTCGCCGATTTTGAGAAGCGCGTCACGGTTAACGTCCTGCCCAACGGGCTCACGCTGATCGTCTGCGAACGCCCCGAGGCACCGGTCTTCTCCTACTTCACCATCGTCGATGCCGGTGACGCCAACGATCCCGGCGGCCAGTCCGGCCTGGCGCACATGTTCGAGCACCTGGCCTTCAAGGGCACGAAGGACATCGGCACGACCGACTACGCAAAAGAAAAAATCGCACTCGATAAGGTGGAAGCCGCCTACGCGGCATACGATGACGAGTTCCGCAAGCGCGTCGGCAAAGATCCGGCCAAGCTCAAGCAGCTTCACGACGCCTTTCTGGCAGCGCAAAAGGACGCCCAGCAGTACGTCATTCCCAATGAGTTCACGGAGATCGCCGAAGCCAACGGCGCTTCCGGTCTGAATGCCCAGACCAGCCTCGACTCCACGCAGTATTTCTGGAGCATGCCCTCGAACCGATTCGAGCTGTGGGCCTACTTGGAGAGCGACCGCATCGGCAATCCCGTTCCGCGCGAGTTCTACAAGGAGCGCGACGTGGTAATGGAAGAGCGCCGCATGCGTGTCGACTCCAACCCTATTGGCCGCATGGAAGAAGAATTCCTCGCGGCTGCATACGTCGCTCATCCCTATCACCGGCCGAATGTCGGGTGGGCGAGCGAGCTCAGCCAGATCACCGCCACTGAGGCCGCGGCATTCCACAAGGCATATTACGTCCCTGCCAATATTGTGGTCGCTGTCGTCGGCGACGTGAAGGCCAGCGATGTGATGCCTGTCCTCGAGAGGTATTTCGGCCCGATTCCCGATGGCCCTAAGCCCCCTGAGATGACGACCGTCGAGCCTCCGCAGACGGCGGAGAAGTCCGTCATCATTCGCGAGGCCACGCAGCCGCTGTATCTTGAGGGATACCATCGGCCTGACTATCTCGACCCCGACGATGCCGTCTACGACGCCATTCAAGACATCTTCTCCAACGGCCGCACCTCGCGCCTGTACCGCTCGCTGGTCCGCGATCAGCAGATCGCCGCCGTCGCCGAAGGCTTCAGCGGATTCCCAGGCGACAAGTATCCCGGCCTGTTCGCCTTCGCAGCCGTGCCCAATCAGGGCCACACGCCGCAGGAGATGCGCACCGCCATCCACAAAGAGATCGATAAATTGAAGACCACAGACGTGACCGACGAAGAGCTCGCCATGTTCAAAACACGCGCCCGCGCCGACCTGCTGCGCGGCCTTGGCGAAAACCAGGGACTCGCCGAGCAACTGGCCATTTATCAGTTGCGATACGGCGACTGGCGCGAGCTCTTCAATCAGCTCAAGAAGATCGACGCCGTCAGCAAGGCCGATGTGCGCCGCGTGGCGAACAAGGTCTTCGTCGAGAACAACCGCACCTACGCGATGATCGAGTTCGCGCAGCCCCAGCAGGAAAAGGGCGCAGCACAAACAGCAGCCTCCCAGGGAGGTGCGCAGTGAACGTCCAGAAACACGCACCTTCGGCGCGTAAGTTCGTATGCGGATTAGCCGCCTGCCTGATGTTTGTGCTGCCCGGCCTTGCTATCGCGCAGCAAACGGTCACCGTTCCGCCTGACGCGAAAGCCGGACCCCAGACAGAGTCATGGATGAAGATTCCCGTGCCGCCGCTGCCGGCTTTTCATCCTGAGAAGCCCAAGCGCATCGAGCTGAAGAACGGGATGGTGATTCTGCTCGAAGAAGATCACGAGCTTCCCTTCATCAACGGAGCCATCAACATCCGCGGCGGCGAGCGCGATGTCTCCGCCGCCAAAGCCGGATTCATCGGCCTCTACGGCGACGCCTGGCGCACCAGCGGCACGGCGACACAAAACGGCGACAAGCTCGACGATCTGCTCGAGGCCAAGGCCGCCAAAGTGGAGACCGGCGGCGACGTCGACTCGACAGCCGTCTCCTGGTCGGCCCTCACCAAGGATGAGGACGAGGTATTCGCCATCGCGGTCGATCTGCTCGAGCATCCCGCCTTCAGCGAGCAGAAGTTAACGCTCGCTAAGCAGCAGGCCGTCGCCGGCATCGTCCGCCGCAACGATGACGCCTCTGAGGTCGCCGGACGCGAGGCGGAGAAGCTTGTCTATGGAGCCGACAGCCCGTACGGGCGCCAGCCTGAGATCGCCACTGTCATGGCGGTCACCGTGGCCGATCTGGAGGCCTGGCACAAGAAATCCATCTTCCCCAACAACATGGTGATCACGGTCGTCGGCGACTTCAACTCCGACGATATGGAAAAGAAGCTGCGCACGGCCTTCGAATCTCTGCCCCGGGGACCGCAGTGGCCCAAGCTCGAAGCCCAGTTTCCTGGACCGAAGCCCGGCCTCTACGGCATCAATAAGTCAGACGTAAACCAGAGCAATGTCTGGATCGTCGGCCTTGGCACCGAGCGCAACAATCCCGACTACTACGCGCTCGCTGTGATGAATGAAATATTCTCCGGAGGCTTCGGCTCGCGCCTCTTTCAGGACGTGCGCACGAAGCAAGGCCTCGCCTATTCGGTGAGCGGCGGCTACGGCGCGTCCTACGATCATCCCGGAATGTTCTACACAGCAGCCTCCACTAAGAGCGAGAGCACGGTGAAGGCGACGCAGGCCATGCTCGATCAGATCGGCAAGCTGAAAACTGAGCCCTTCACCGAGGCCGAACTGACCAGCGCCAAAGATCAGCTGCTCAACTCCTTCATCTTCCGCTACGACAGCAAAGAGAAGATCATCAGCACCGCCGCGCAGCTTGAGTTCTACGGATATCCGCCGGACTTCCTCGAGAAATACCGCGCCGGCATTGAAGCTGTAACCATTGCCGACCTCGAACGCGTTGCGAAGAAATACATCGATCCGTCGAAGTTCGCCGTTCTCATCGTGGGCAATGAGTCGCAGTTCGGCACCGCATTGACCGACCTCAAGCTGGGCCCGGTGCATCCCATCGACATCACCATCCCCATGCCTCCGGGCATGCGGCAGCAGATGGAGGGCCCGGGAAATTGAAGCTCGCAATTGTGATCATGGCTGGAGGCAAGGGCACGCGCCTCAAGTCCAAGCGCGCCAAGGTGCTGCACGAAATCGGCGGCAAGCCGCTGCTCCGGCATGTGATCGACAGCGCCCGTCAGATCGTCGCGCCGTCCGATATCTATGTCGTCGTCGGACATCAAGCCGCCGCTGTCGAGGCCGCCGTCAAAGATTCCGGCGTCCGTTTCGTTCACCAGGAAGAGCAGCGCGGGACGGGTCACGCCATCCAGACGGCCCAGCAAGCCGTCGAAGGATACGACGAGCTTCTCGTCCTCTCCGGAGACGTCCCCCTCCTCAAGCCGGAAACCATCGCCCGGCTGCGCGATTTTCACATCGAGCAGCGCGCCGCTATGACCATCCTCACCGCCGCACCGCCCGATGCCACCAGCTACGGCCGGGTGCTGCGAAAGAAGCCGGATTCGCCCGAGGTCAAGGCAATCATCGAGCAGAAGGCGCTCACACCCGCACAACAGAGCCTGCGGGAAATCAACTCCGGCATTTACGCCTTCAAAGCCGAGCCTCTCTTTGCGCACATCAGCGAACTGAAGACCGAAAACGCGCACGGTGAATACTACCTCACCGACATGGCCGGCCTGCTCGTCGCCGCGGGTGAGCGTGTCGTCGCAGTTGAGGCCGCCAACCCGGTCGAAGTGCTGGGTGCCAACACGATCGCCGAGATGATGGAACTTGACCGCGAGCTGCGCCTCGATACCGCACGCAGGCTCATGGCACAAGGCGTGACCGTCTTGCGTCCGGAGACTACCGTCATCGACACCGCCGTCGAAATCGGCCCCGACACGATCATCGAGCCGTTTGTCCAGCTGCTGGGCGAGACAAAGATCGGCGAGGACTGCCGCGTCCGCTCCTATACCATCATTGACAGCTCCACGCTCGCCGATGGCGTATTGGTGCTGCAGGGCTGCCAGATAGTCCATTCGCGCGTCGGCGCCGGAGCGCGCGTCGGTCCCTTCTCGAACCTGAGGCCCAACAGCGACATCGGCGAAGGCGCCCACGTCGGGAATTTCGTCGAAATGAAGAACGCCAGGCTGGGCAAGGGTTCGAAGGCCAACCACCTCACCTACCTGGGAGACGCCGACATCGGCAGCGGCGTCAACATCGGCGCCGGCACCATCACCTGCAACTACGACGGCGTGAATAAGTACCCCACGGTCATCGGCGACGGAGTCTTCATCGGCAGCGATTCAGCGCTCGTGGCGCCGATCACGATCGGCGAGGGATCGTACATCGCCGCCGGGTCGACCATCACCGAGGATGTTCCCCCCAACGCCCTGGCGCTGGGCCGCGCCCGCCAAGTCACAAAACCGGACTGGGCCAAAACGCGGCGAGCGAGAATTTCGAAGAGTTGACTCGCCCTGGGGGAATCGCGGGCAAGCGCCTGCTGTCCAATATCGGCAGCCTGCTCGGCCGGTAGTCAGTGTTTTTGCCCCAGCTTTTTTTGTTTTGTTGATGTCGGTCGGGAGTAACTACGCGGCCCGCTGCTTGTCGCCTTCACCGGCCGACAACACCTGCCGCAACCGGATGCGCGCCGAGAATAACGCACGCTGCACCTTGGCTTCCGGCATATCGAGGAGCTGCGCAATCGACGCCGCCGAGTATCCTTCTACATCGCGCAGCAGGAAAAGCAGCCGCTCGGTCGGCGGCAGCTCCTGAATCGCTTCTTCCAGTTCGGTACGGCGCACATTGCGCCCGGAGAGGTCCGGCGACTGGCTGGCCAAGCTCTTGAGATCCGGCAAAGTCTCGAGTGCGCCCAGCGGGAAATACTCGCGGAGCTTTTCTACGAGGGCTGCATCGATCTGGGGTGCCTGCGGCTCGGCTGCCGCGCGGAAGGCTTCGACGAACGTTGTCGTCAGGATGTGTTCGGCTTCCAACTCGCTGCCCGTCATATAGAAGGCCAAAGCGAAGACGCGATGCCGATGGCTGTCGTAGATATCACGCTGTACGTCGATGGCCTGCTGATGCGCCTGCCGCGAGGCCACAACTCTGATCGATTTGTCGTGAACGATTCGTTCCAGGTCGAACAAGGCTTGCCTCTAAACCGAATAATACATGTATATTAACTGGTTACTCAGCAAAGTTAAGCACAGCTGGATGCAAATTCACGCTTTGCCGATATTGCACGACAATATAACTTGAGAAGTATGAAGCAGTGCCTGGGTTGTATCGCGTTTCCAATTTAACGACGGTCGCCAGGACTCTGCTCAAGAGAATCAAAGTATTGCCTTTTTCCCCGTCTGCCGATCGATCAACCAGCACCGGCTGTCCGTCCTGGCTACAAACAGGCCGGCAAGAAGCTCCATGACTAGCCAAGGTGTCCAGCCGCGGAGAAACATGGCGTTAGAACGAATACTGATTGTCGACGACGAGCCCTATGTGCGGACCGTTATGGCCGCCATGCTCGAAAAATCGAGCTATTCCCCGGTTCTGGCCGCAAATGGCCTGGAAGCAATCCAGCGTCTGGTTAGCGACCCGCCTTACGACCTCATCCTTTCGGACATCATGATGACCGGCCTCGACGGCATCGGACTGCTCGAGCGCGTTCGCGAAGTCCAGCCGGATACGCCGATGGTAATGGTGACCGCCATTCATGACATCAGCGTTGCGATTACCGCCATGCGCAACGGCGCCTACGACTACCTGCTCAAGCCCTTCGAGCGAGATCAGTTGCTGGCCACCGTCAAGCGGGCGCTTGAGTACCGCCGCCTTGTCCAGCAGAATTCCGTCTATCGCTACAACCTGGAACAGCTGGTCACTGCCCGCACCGAGATGCTGCGCCATGCGATGACCGATCTCGAACGCTCTTACGACATCACCCTTGAAGCTCTCGGCGACGCGCTGGACCTGAGAGATGCGGAGACGGAAGGCCATTCCAAGCGCGTAACCGCGTATACCATCGCCCTGTCGCGCGCGATGGAAGTGCCGCCCGAGCATATTCGCACCATGGCCCGCGGCGCATTTCTTCACGACATCGGCAAAATGGCCATCCCCGACTCCATCCTGCTCAAGGCGGGCAAGCTCGACCATCAGGAGCAGTCTATGATGCGCGAGCACTGCGCGCGCGGCTACCAGATGTTGCGCAAGATCCCCTTCCTCCATGATGCCGCAGAAATCGTCTACAGCCATCAGGAGCACTACGACGGCAGCGGATATCCGCGCGGCCTGGTCGGCGATCAGATTCCCCTCGGCGCGCGAATCTTTGCCGTAGCCGATACCCTGGACGCCATCACTTCTGACCGGCCGTACCGCCAGGCGAGAACCTTCGACGCCGCTCGGCAGGAGATCGCCCGCTGCTCCGGCACGCAGTTCGATCCGAAAGTCGTGAAGGTCTATCTGGATATGCCCAACCGGCTGTGGGAGGATCTGCGGCGGGAGATCAGTCATCATGGCCGCTTCTCACCCCTGTCCTTTGCCGGAACGGTCGAGAGCAGCGACGTTGTCAATTAGAATGAGCTATCAGCAGTGTGAATGGGCTTCACTCCAGAGGGGAGACGCGATGCCGATTTTAGGTAAGGATGAGCTGCGCGAAAAGCTGAATTTACTGCCTGAATGGAAAGAAGAACGGGGGGAAATTGTGCGCCGGGCGGAGTTCCCTGACTTCGTCGCGGCGATGGATTTTGTCAATATCGTCGCCGGAAAGGCAGAAGCAGCCGGCCATCATCCGGATATCGACATCCGGTACAACAAGGTCCGTCTCGCCCTGGTTTCACACGATGCCGGCGGTCTCACCCAACGGGACTTTGACCTGGCCGAGGCCATCGAGGCTCTTCTGGACTAAACGCGGACGATTTGCGCTGAACCCGCGAGGTGCCAAGCCCGCAGGCCCAGCACCGCGAGGTCTTTTAGGACAGCCCAATCGGGATTGCCTGTGCCCGCCGCCTGACAATTCGAAACTTTTCTTCAATATATGTCGTCTTCCCTACCAAGGCTCCGCCGGAAAGGTTCCGGCGGCCGGTTCCGGATATCTGACAAGGTCTTCCGGTTCCAGAAGGCCACTGCGAGGCCGCCAAAGGCTGCCGAAGCGGCGAGCAGCAACGCGGTTTGCCACAGTTTCCTGCCTGAATCACGGGCGGGCGATGGAGAATCGAATCTATTAGATTTGGGATCGGAGTCTGCGGTCATGGCTACATTTGGCAGTATTCGTGCCCTGGGGCCCTGTACCAGCTTGTGGTTCCAAAAAAGAGAAGAAAAGGTACAACTTTTAAAATAAATCGGTGTTTCGATGAAAAGAAGCTTGTATGAGTCCCGGATTCCGGTTACACTTCTAAAAGATTGGAACAGTTCTTTGATGCGGGTGGCTGCGGAGCGATTTTGAATAAGGTTTTGCTTCCCCGCTGAAGTTGCTGCATCGAATTAGTAGAGGCTATAGAAACCCGGATTAAGTTGAGCGGTGCTCCTAAATTCGGCGTCAGGTTTTAGTACAAGTTGCGTCACTGGCCTCCCGGCACGGACAATTTACCGTTCGTGCCGCCTTTTTTTTCTACGGCCAAAGTTCCTCCCTCTCACCCAAAGTCAACCCGCAAGCGATTCGGTATAACATGGTCCTTTGAGGCCGCACACGCGTGCTCTCAGGAGAAGAAGGAATGAAGCAGGTGCTCCTCAGTGTGGCGCTGGGACTGGTAACCCTCGCCGGCTATGCCCAGTGGACGAATCCCGCCGACGAAGTCCCCGCCTATCATGCCGAAGCTCCCGCTCGCGGCACCACCCTCCCGCCGGTGATGTCGGGCGATCAGCTGACCGGGCCTTACTTCCACTACGCCTGGCAGGTGAAGGTTTACCAGGAAGCCGCCAGGGTGCCGAATGTGATCTACCAGCTTCCCTGCTACTGCCGGTGCGACAAGGCCTTGGGCCACACCAGCCTGCACAGCTGCTTTGAGGGCACCCACGGGGCGATCTGCTCCACCTGCGCCAAAGAGGGCGCCTACGCCTACAAAATGACCAAACTGGGCAAGACGCCGAAGGAGATCCGCGAAGGCATCGAGCGCAAGGACTACGAGCAGATCGATCTCGACCAGGTCGGCAACTCGTAGCGGCACGCTCTAGCGCACGGTCTCGGGCACCGGCCTGTGCATCGCGTCGACCACCCGCTTGTAGAGTCGGTTGCGCGTCTCGAAGCGCTCCTCGGCGCGCGTCACGTAGCGAACCAACAGGTCCACTCCCGACGCGGCCGGGCGAAGATTCACCGATGGCGTCGCTGTGAACTGGCTCAGCCCGTCCTGCCGTGAGGCGTGCTTCCATTCCGCCTCCGCCAGCCGTGCGTCCTTCTCCGTCTCCTCGATCACCGCCTTGTGGATCAGCTCGACCATCCCGTAGGTATCGCCCGCTCCGGGTACGCTGATCGCGATCTCATCCCACATCCATTGTCCGGCGGTCGAAAAATTGAAGTACTGTCCGCTGATGGCGAAGTTGTTCAGGAAGGTCACACGCCGTCCGGTGGGATGACCCTGGTCCGTCCAATTGCCGGTCTCAAGCAGCGTGGTTCGGAACAGGCTGATCTCGGTGACCTCCCCTCCAACCCCGTTGATTTCCACCCAGTCCCCGACGTGAATCCCGTTCTTGCCCATCAGGATGAACCATCCGACGAACGCCAGGATGAAGGATTGCAGCGCGACGGTGAGCCCGGCCGTGGTAAGGCCCAGCACGGTAGACATCTCGCTGGGCACGCCGAAGACGACCAGCAGAATAAGCACAAAGCCTAAGATCTGTACGCCCAGTTCGATCAATGTGCGCAACGTGCGCAGCCTCCGGCCATCCAACGTCGGCCGATCCATGAGCCGGCGGATAAGTACATTGCACAGGATCACGCAAATCAGAATGAAGGCGATCGTCGCCAGCGATTGCAAGACGAGGTGCAGTACGATCCGGTGCTGCAGCAGCACCTGGCTCGACCACTTGCCATAGACAACAGCAAGTTGCTGCTGCGTCTGAATGCGATCCTGATCGATGCTGAGTATCTGCCGCTGCATGCTTTTCGCCTGAATGCTGGCCATGCGGCTCGCCATGTCTGCAGCGCCACCAGCCTGTGACGCGTCCGCACCAGTGCCGGCCTGCGCCTCCATAGCCTTATGCTGAGACGACATGCTTGCCGTGTCGGCTTGTGCCTTCTGGATCGCCTGCTGCAGCAGCTGATACCGGCTGATCTGGGCAAACCAGGCCTGGATGCGGCCCGCGAGCGTGCCATACCGCGCTGCCGAAACTACCGCCATCTGTCCCGGGTCGTGAGCCTGCGCGTCGTACTTGCTCATCGCCGCCTCATGCGCCGCGAGTTCCTGCTGAATCTGTCCCCGTTGGTCCCCGGATGCGCGCGCAAGATTCTGCTGCGCATCTGTCAGCTCGTTTTGATCGAGTCCCAATTGCGCCTTGGCCACGTCCAGTTCATCCGAGCCCGATGTCTCCTTCTGATCCGCTTTCGCCACGCCGGACGACTTGTTTTCCGCTGTCAGCCGGTCCACATTCTCCTGATCGGCTTTTACCGTCTGCTCGAGCTGCTCCACCTGCTGTGAGATCGTCAGCGCATTGCCGGTGAGCGCAGGACGCTTCATGCTGGCCTGGCGAAGCGCCGAAGCGAAAGCCTGATCTACCTCGTGATCGGCAAGACGCTCCGCCTCGCGCGCATACTGGCGTTCCTCGGTGCTCACGGCCAGAGCCGCCAGCGCCTCGGCAGTCTGCCAGGGACTCAGGTCGACGATCGTCTTCTGTGTGCCAAAGGCCGACCGCACTCTTGCCTGGCTCAGGAAGGGCAGATTCGACATCGCGTCCCGCGTCGTCCACGTGAATGCGATACACAACACAAAAATCCCGACCAGCACGAGCAGAGTGATCAGCCGAACCCGGGTAAGGGCGCGCGAACGCGGCTTGGTCGTTGGCGCAATAGATGGGGGAGGAATAGCCATGTATTGATTGTCCCCGATCAGCCCGCCGAATGCCTCACAGGTTGTGCTCAGGGGAGGTCGATGCCAAAGCTATCTTTCACATTCGCAAGAGTGCGAGCCTCATCTTCACCTGCGTAAATATTGTAAGAACTTGCGCGAGCGCTGATACCGTAATCGCGTAGTCAGCCCCGTGCGCACGATCTCTGGCCGATTTCTGCGCGCACGCCCTTTCTGAATCTGCACGCGTCGCGCGCGAATCGAATTACAGATCGAAAAGGAAATCCCATGGGCCGCCGCTTCGCAGAACTCGCATTCACTCCGCTCGTAAAGGAGCAGCAGGAAAAGCACGGCAGCCGCCACCTGTACGAACGCGCCGAGCGATCGGACAACTCCGGCGATCGTCTCGGAGACTACGAACGCGAGTTCATCGGCGACAGCGACGGCTTCTACATGGCCTCTACCGGCGAGACCGGATGGCCCTACATCCAGTATCGCGGCGGTGAGAAGGGTTTCCTGCGCATTCTCGACGACAAGACCCTCGGCTTCGCCGACCTGCGCGGCAACAAGCAATACATCAGCACCGGAAACCTCCAGCACGACAATCGTGTCTCCCTCTTCTTCATGGACTACGCGCACCAGCAGCGTCTCAAGATTCTTGGCCGCGCTGAAGTTCACGAAGGAGACGATACCGCGCAGAGACTCCTGCCGCGGTTAGTCGTCCCCGAAGAGAAAACGCCCGCCGAGCGCGCCGTGCTCATTCACGTCGAAGCCTTCGACTGGAACTGCCCGCAGCACATCACCCCACGTTACACGGTCGAGGAGCTGGAAGCATCGCTCGGCCCCATACGCCGCCGTCTGGAAGCGCTCGAAGAAGAAAACACCCGGCTGAAGATCGCTCAGTCCGCCAAGTCAGGCAAATAGTCACTCTCCTATTGACAATCGATAGGAAGCGCGCTCACACTCCTATAGTCATTCGATAGGACGTTTTTCGTGAGCGCAAAACAAACTAACCTTCTGCAGGGAACCCTCGATCTGCTCATTCTTAAGGCTCTCGGCGCAGGAGAGCTTCACGGCCTGGGCATCTCGCGCCGCATCGAGCAGATCACGCAGGGCACGTTTCTCGTCAAACCCGGCTCGCTGTTCCCTGCCCTGCACCGCATGGAAGAAGCCGGCTGGCTGAGCTCGTTCTGGGGCGAATCGGAAAACAATCGCCGCGCGAAATTCTATCGGCTCACCAAACGGGGCAAGAGCCAGATGGAAGCCGAAACAGAAGAATGGACACGCGTGGCCGTGGCCATTAAAAACGCATTGCGGGCAACATAAGGCGGCAACCATGAGCCTCTGGTCTCACATCGTCAGCACGCTCCGTAATTTCTTTCGCAGGCAGCAGGTCGAGAGCCAGCTCGACGACGAGGTTCGCTCTTACGTCGATCTCATCACCGACGAAAACCTCGCCGCCGGGATGTCTCCCTCCGAGGCACGACGCAGCGCACTGGCAAACTCAGGCGGCGTCGAACAAGTAAAGCAGGCAGTGCGCGACAACCGCGCCGGCGCCAGCATCGAGCTCCTCGCACAGGACGCACGCTACGGACTGCGCCAGTTGTGGCGCAATCCAGGCTTCACCGTCACCGTCATCCTCACCCTCGCGCTTTCCATCGGCGCAAATACCGCGATCTTTTCCATCGTCAACGCGCTCATGCTCCGGAATCTGCCTTACCCGCATCCCGAGCGCATGGGCACTATCTTCACACGCATCCGCGGACCCATTGCCTCTGACGAACGCCACCACGTCAACGGCGAGCAATTTGAGCTGTTGCGTGACAACGTTCCATCTCTCATCTCGGCGGTCTCGGGCATCCGGCCATCAGGAGTCAATCTGCAAGGGGGCTCGGCGACCGAATCACACGTTCAGTACGTCCATGCCGGACGCATCTCTCAACACTACCTCGACGTGCTCGGAATCCACCCCATCGTCGGACGCAATTTCTCCAGCGCGGAAGACCGTCCGCACGGACCGAAGACCGTCATCATCAGCTACGCCCTGTGGCGCAATACCTTCGCCTCCAGAGCCAACATCATCGGGCAAAACATTCTGCTCAAAGGTGAGCCCTACACAGTAATCGGGGTGCTTCCTGACGGCGCAACAACTCCGTTGAACGCGGATGTCTACACGGCGCTCCAGCCCGCCCACGACGGCGAAGGCGGCGGAACCAACTTCGAAGCCATCACCCGCCTCCGCGATGGAGCGACCTGGCAACAAGCAGATGCAGAGATCAACCGTGCCTGGTCCTTGCGCACCAATCGCTACGAACTAGAGGACAATCCCGGCGCGCAGGTCAGCTACTACTCGGTTCCACTGCAGCAGGGGCAAGCCGCTACCCTTCGCCCGCGGGCTCTCACTCTCATGCTCGCCGCCGGATTCATCCTTCTCATCGCCTGCGCCAATCTCGCCGGGCTCACGCTGGTGCGCATGTTGCGCCGTACGCCGGAAATCGCCACCCGCCTCGCCCTCGGCGCTTCGCGCTGGCGAATCCAGCGCCAGCTCTGGGTCGAGACTCTCCTGCTCGCACTCCTCGGAGGCGCCGCTGGAGTAGCCGTCGGCTTCATCGCTCTGCGCGGCCTGCTCCTGCTCTTGCCCGAACACTTCCTTCCCATCGCCAGCGTCCCGCTCGATGGACGGGTACTTGCTTTCACGCTTGTCATTTCCCTGCTCACCAGCGTCCTCTTCGGCATGCTTCCCACGCTCACCACGCGAAAGCTCGACCTGCGCTCCGCCATCGCCAGCCGCACCGCGACCGCCGGCGAACACCTGCGGCTGCGCCAGGCATTGATCGCGAGCGAGGTTGCGCTCACCGTCGTGCTGCTCGCCGCATCCGGCCTCCTCATTCACACGCTCATCCACCTTCAGACCTTGCCGCCGGGCTTCAACCCCGCCGGAGTCATGACCGCCCGCGCTTCCCTCGACGACGCGCGATTCCACGATGGAGCCACGTTTCGAAAGCTGCTCGACCAGAGCACTGCGGCGATGCGGCAGATTCCCGGGGTGCAATCCGCGGCGATGGGCCTCAGCTTGCCCTACGAGCGTTCCCTCATCCTGGGAGGCCTGGCCATCAGCGACGGTAAAGAAGCAGGCCAGAAGGCGATGGCCGATGAGGTCTACGTCACGCCCGATTATTTCGCCGCGCTGCAGATCCCGCTTCTGGCCGGGCGCGCCTTTACTGAAGCCGACGGCTCAACGACACAGCGCGTGGGCATCGTCAACCGGACCTTTGCGCGAAAATTCCTTCATGGCGCGAACCCTGTCGGACGCCACGTCCTCGAGAACATGATGATCGTCGGCATGGTGGAAGATGTTGCCATGGCGCCGGGCATCGACCCCATCGCGCCGCTCACAAACGAGGCAACCCTGTATATTCCGGCCACGCAGATGGAAGACAGGGAGCTCGCGATGGTTCACGTTTGGTTCCAGCCCAGTTGGATCGTCCGCACGGCCGCGCCCGTCGAAGGCCTCACGGCGCAGATGCAGCGCGCCCTCGCAAGTGTCGACCCCGATATTCCCTTCTCCGGCTTCTACCGCATGAGCGATCTGCTCACAAAAACCCTGGCCACCCAGCGCGTCGAAGTTGCGCTTCTGGGCGGTATGGCGGCTCTGGCCCTTCTGCTCAGTGCCATCGGCATCTTCGCCCTGATTGCGAACATTGTTGCTCAAAAGACACGGGAGATCGGCATCCGCATCGCTCTCGGCTCAACTGTTCAGCAGGCCATGCTTCACATCGCCGGACCGGGAGTGAACGCCTCAGCACTTGGACTCGTCATCGGCCTGATCCTCTGCGCAGGAGCTCTGCGAGCCATGAGCAGCGTGCTCTATGGAGTGGGGGTCTACGACGCGCCGACCATCCTCATCGTCGTCCTTACGCTCGCGTCGGCAATCCTCATCGCTTCCATCGTGCCCACAATGCGCATCGCCGGAATCGACCCCGCCACCACTCTCCGCGACGAGTAGCAGTGACCTCGCCAAAGTTGGCTGCGAATTATGCCAGAATTGCTAAACTTGAAATAGAGACTCTGGAAACAGGAATCAGAGAGTCCCCCCAGCCTTTGACGGTCGATTCCTTCTTTGAATGCGCTAACTCTTCGCGAATCAATTAGTTCTACGTAACTCATTTGTTATCTATGAAGTACAGTAACTCCTTTGTTATCTATGAGGTACTTGCAAAGTCTTTGTTTTGTATGAGTTCGCCCGAACCACTGAATTAGGAGCGCCCGTAAGTCTTTTCCTCTGTATGAACTACAGGAAATATCGAAAAACCGGGGGAGGGGGTAGCCACTACGTATGGGCGAAGAGGAGTAGAATAGAAAGTGTCCAGGTAATCACGGATGGGCTGGATTTCCCAGCGAATGGGGGCGTCACGGTTTCGACGGGATCGCTTGCGGCAAAGAGGCATGTCGGGGTCTGAGCACCCGTAATCGCTTGGAAAATGATAATTGCCGATCATCAACTGGCATACGCAGCTTAATTAATTAAGTTGCCGTCCCCCGAGGCTTCGCCTGTGGGCCTTGAAGGGACGTCGAACAGCAGGCTGGTCTTTATGACTGGGTACGGGTCATAACGATGAGATTCACGGACTAGCGATGCGCGCATCTTGTCGGTTCTGAGCACGCAAAGCGAAACCTTCGGAACGCGACTGAGCATGGAGCCTCTCTTTGTTGACAACGATTTCGGACGCGGGTTCGACTCCCGCCGCCTCCACCATAATACTTTCAACAACTTACAAAGTTATAGCCATGTTGTCGTGCGATATCGTAAGATATCGTCGTGGGGCTCCACATCTATCGACGGCATCGCAGGGACTGTAAAGCCGGTCACGCGGAAGATTCCCTTAGCAGCGAATTCGACGAACGCAAGAAGGGCTGGAAGCGGTGTGATTGCCCGATAACAGCATCCGGCACGCTTGCGAAAAAATACCGCCGCCAAAGCACAGGGCAATGGGAATGGGAAGCCGCGCGCGCCACTGTCACCAGCTGGGAGCAGGCCAGAGAATGGGGCGGCGGCTTCCCTACCCGACCGCCGAACGCTGCGTCGCCGGAGAGCTTAACCCGAATCACCATCACCGCGGCCACTCAAGCTTTCCTCGACCGCATCTCGACCAAAGGATTCGAGCCGGCGACGGAAAGCAAATACCGAACCTTCATCAAACAGCTTCGGGCATTCACCGACAGCCATGGCTACGTCTACATCGATCAGCTCACCATAACGGACATGGATCGCTTCTACGCATCATGGCAGGATGGAAAGAGAGCCAAGGCCCGGAAGCTTCACAAGCTGACCGCTTTCATTGAATTCTGCGTCAAGCGTAAATGGCTCAAGGAAGACATTTCAGCCGATCTCGAGCCTCCCGAGGGACACTCAATTCCCGCGAACAAAACTCCCTTCACAGACGATGAAATCAATCGCATTCTCGCAGCCTGCGATAAATTCAAGCGGGAGCGAGAGCCACAACCTGGCTATCGTCAAACCAGCGGCGAGGACATAAAAGATTTCATCTACGTCATGCTTTATACCGGGATGCGTATTTCTGATGTCGCTACTTTCGACACATCGCTGCGCCTACATGGCAACGAGATTTTCGTCCGCATGCACAAGACGAAGAAGGAACTCTACACTTGGGTTCCTGACTGGCTCGTCAATCGACTACTGGATCGCGAACGACTCTATGGACCGAGGATCTTCGCGTTGAGTAAATCCCATTCACTGTCGGTGCAAACCGAACGGTGGCGTATCAAACTGCAGAAGGTTTTCACATTGGCCGGCGAATTCGATGAGCCGCCTGTTCCGCACAAATTTCGCCACACATTTGTGAGAATGCTACTCGAACGCGGAATTCCTGTTGGAGATGTCGCTGAATTGATCGGCGATACTGAGCGGACCTTGCTCAAATATTACGCAAAATGGATTCCTTCGCGTCAGGCGCGTCTGACCAGCATTTTAAAAGAAGCCTTTTCCGACAGACCGCACGATAGCGAGAAAGTGCTTTCGATGCGCTAGCGCAAAACACCTCGACGCATTCTCCTTGAATTGATCAACTGGTAGCGTCAGCGCCATTTTCACTGACCAGCCCCTCCCCGAAGCGACAATTTTTAGAGCTATAGCCGAGATCATTGTCAATTCGGTCAAGGTGTAGACCTTCCTTATAGCCGTTTGCGAACGCCCATCGGTAGAAGGCGATTATGTGGATCAACATTCAGCTACTAAGCCTCTGATGGATGCGACGAGCCACGCTGTCAGGCACAGAATAAGTCGTGTGTGTCTTCTTTCGACCTAGGCGTATCCTGACAACACCAGGCTCATCAATCAACATCTTTCTAATCGTCTCGCGCCCAAGTCCCCAGCGCTCTGCAAGTTCCTCGATCCTGTAATGTCGCTCCATATGGGTGTCGCTCATACCCTACCGTCCTAAAAGCACCCTCTTAACTCTGTTAACTGGTTTACCCGCATTCCCGCCTTCAATTAATGTCAGTGAGTTGGATCATTCCCCAGGCTGAACGTCAACTGAACGCCTGGTCTGCCCGAAAGCGCACGATGGTCAATCCCAGAGGATTGACTGCCAGTTCATTGTTCTTCACGTTTTCGCGGAAGACAGCCACGCCCGCGAGCGCTTTCTTGGCTCCGGGCTCACCGTGAGCAAAGCCGTAGCCGCCGATCACGATCGCGATCAGACTTGCGACTTTCGCGATCGTTCCCGTGAACAGGGTTTGCAAGGCCGTGAAGCCGGTGTCAAAGGGAGAGCCGGCCGCCTGGGCGTGCGCAGCGACCGGCAAGAGCAGGAGAAGCAGGAAGATCA
Organism: uncultured Acidobacteriaceae bacterium; assembly: GCA_963781245.1. Classification (GTDB taxonomy): domain Bacteria; phylum Acidobacteriota; class Terriglobia; order Terriglobales; family Acidobacteriaceae; genus Silvibacterium. The sequence continues at coordinate 661,032 of CAWAFB010000014.1, read as the reverse complement.
CTTTCGAGTCTTGCAATGCTCGAAAGTGTTTCTGCCATGCGGGCGAAAGGTTCATGCGTGTACCTCCGTTGCTGTGAAATTGACCGCAATCGAGCGGGTCATGCCCCAGAGATTGGCGCGAAGTCGATTTCTTGTCCAAGGCTTTGTTTGCACGCCTTAATGCGAAAAACTCATCAATACGGTGTGCGTCGTAACCGTGCGGAGTAAGACAACACGGTTCGGCTTGCGCGCTTGTGGAAAAAATTTAGCTCGCAATCGCCAGATTGGCTCCGCCAAGTTCACGCGCGATCGCTGCGATCATCTTCTGCGCGCGGTAGGAGACTCCCCGGCGATAGGTAATGGCCAGTAGGAGCGTGTCGAGACCCCCGATCGGAGAGCATTGGAGATCCCGCGGAGCGTCGCCGCAGACTCCGCCCGGCACAATCGCGATGCCGGCGCCGTCCTGGACGAGATTGAATGCCTCGGACGGAGATGTCGCTTCCGCCGCAACCTTCGGCTTGAACCCTGCAGCCGCGCACTGGGAAAAGAACTATTCCTCAAGAACGGGATCTGTGCGATCTGAGCATGGCAGGATCAGCGGGTGTGCTCTCAATTCGATCAGTCCGACTGCGCTCAGATTCGCCTGGTACGCGCGAGGCCATACGGCGGAGAGATGCTCTGAACGCAACGGGATCGCTTCGAGATAATGTTGGCCGGCCGGCCGGCCGGACCATTACGCAAGCTTGGCAGGCGTCCGCGATCAGAGAGTCCGTCAACTCCTGAGAGGAAGCCCGGCGTAGTTCGAGGTACACGGAGGGGAACCTTGCGCTATGATTGGCGCGGATTTCATGTGGAATCGTCGGGGCTACGAAAGGTGAGTAGCCGATCACGAACGAGCATGCCTTACGTCGGGCTCGCAGGTGTGCCAATCTTTTCGATTTCTCGAATTCAGTAACAAACCTGGCCAGCATTTGTTCGAGATCCATGATGAATTCGACTGCTTCCTCGGCAATGGCTACATAGTGATTGGTGCGGACGAAAATCTCTCACCTGCCGGCTAAGATTCGATGGGTCAACGTGCAGTCGTTCCGCCGCCTTCCCGAAGTGCCGCTCCCGCGCAACAGCGAGAACATATTCGAGTTTTCGGAGTGGGGGAGTACCAGCCATGAGTTCACCACCAGGATGAAATGGTCCTTACAGATCCGCAGAAGATAGAGACCCCTGCACTGACGAAAGGCACGTGGAAAGGTCTCTTGCGGGGACAAATGCCGGCCAACTCGCCGAGAATTCACGAACGGCAAAGCGCCCGAAATTAGCCCTCTACCTATAAAGGGTGTGGAAAACACCAAAAACGGACACATGCCACCGCTTTTTCGCCGGACCCTTTCATGAGCAACATGGCCCGTCGTTGTTTAACCCACCTATTTCGTTCTTTCGAATCGATTCTTGCCACGTGCCTGAAAGGGCGCCGGATTTCATGTAGCCAGATGAATCGGCCTCGTGCAACGATCAAGACCGGATGGCTGCGAGCGCCTCGAATGGGTACTATACTGCTCCAGCCCTGAGCTTATGTCAAGATAGCGCTATATAAACACGTTTGCTATACAAACGTACATCGAGGCCGTTGACCTTCCCGGCCTGAAACTGTACTTTCCGTTCTAATGACGGACTTCGACGAGATTTATCGTGAAGTGGGACGGAAGATCCGTCAAACGAGAGAGAACCAGCATCTGAGCCAGGATTCCTTGGCCCAGCGTCTCGGGATCAGCCGTACATCGATGGTCAATATCGAGGCTGGCCGGCAGCGCACTCCGCTGCACGTCCTCTGGCAGACCGCCGAACTGCTGGAAACCAAATTGACTTTGCTGATTCCCACGCCGGAAGAACTGCTTGCGCCGCAGAACCACACCGCGCTCGATAGAGAAATGATGAAGCAGATCGAGGAAGTGGCCAACGGCGATCCGGCTACCATCAAAGCCTTGACAGGCTTTGTGACTAAGAAGCTCAGAGGGAACGTCAATACGCCGCGGGGCGAGAGGAAGGCGCATGGCAAGACACAATCTCGAAGAAAGAGCTGAAAAGACCCTTCGCGATACGGAGGGCTATCGGGTGCCGGTTCCGATTCATCTTGTGGCCCAGCGCCTGAACCTGACCCTGGAGGCTGCTGCTCTTGGAGACAAAGTGTCAGGGATGCTTGTCGTCGAAGGAGACCAGGGAGCAATCGGTTATAACTCGGCCCATGCCCGCGTCCGGCAGCGGTTCACGATTTCTCACGAAATCGCCCATTATCTCCTACATGCGAGAAGAAGCGGCAAGGCGCAATTGTTCATTGATAAGCAGGTTACGTATCGCCGCGACGATCAGTCATCTGCCGGAGTGAACCGTGAAGAGATCGAAGCCAACCAACTCGGTGCCGCGCTTTTGATGCCTCGTGGCCTGGTTCGGCAGGAGATCCGGGCGCAGGATTTGGATCTGGACGATAGCGAGGCGATTGATCTTCTCGCGAAGCGGTTCCAGGTGAGCACCGCGGCAATGTCCAATCGTCTCCAGAATTTAAGATTGCTCGCGTACGAACATTAGAGACAAAAGTCAGGTTCGCGCTTTACTTGTTTCTTGAATCCCGGCCCGCCGACAAATATTTTTGCCCGATCCGCGTTCAGACCAGTTTTTGAGAGCGCATTCCGTCCACTCTGGATTAACCTTTCAGCAACCGACGAAGAAATCACGAAAATCAACGACAAGGAAAATGCGGAACGTTGTTCCAGCGTGAGGTGTTGGCGATGGAGACCGCGGGGTCATGGCCTCGAAGGCGGAAGAATGAGGTAAAACATTCCGTCCATTTACTTCGATTGGCCGCGGATTGGGATTGAGCCCGGCTCGTGCCGAACTGGTGTGGCCGGTGAAAGCTATCTCTCATCGGAAACGACGAGTGTAGGATCGTACCGGGACCTCGATGATGGAGTACGACCACGACAAAGTCGACGAGATGGAGCTTACCGAGCCCACTATTCCGAGCGGATCGGGGATGTAGCATGGAGATGATTGCAGAGAGTGAGGTGCTTTCTGCGAGCAGACGCGCGCATCTCAATGACGACCCGAAACCCAGAACCTCCAGGATTAGCCAGCCAGTCCAACGCTTCCGCCCTTGATTCCCAAACCGGCGTTCCGCTTTCCATATGTTTCCTTTATCTCCTGGTTATCCTGTTCGGCGCCTGCGCCGTTCCTCGTTGCGCAGGATACTCTGTCCTGACACATGAAGCGATTATCGATGCAGCCTGGAATGATGGTATAAAGCCGCTGCTGTTGCAGCGCTTTCCGGGCGCGACTCCGGAAGAACTGCAGCAGGCACACGCTTATGCCTATGGAGGCGCCATCATTCAAGACATGGGCTATTATCCTTTCGGCAGCCAATTCTTTAGTGATCTCACGCACTATGTTCGGAGCGGCGATTTCGTTCTCGCGCTGATCGCCGAGTCTCACGATTTGAACGAATACGCGTTTGCACTAGGTGCCCTTGCCCACGACGCGGCCGATACTACGGGACATCCCCTGGCGACGAACCTCTCTGTCGCAATGATGTACCCCAAGCTTGCCAAGAAATACGGACCCGTCATCACCTATGACGAAAAACCATCCGCGCACGCACAGGTAGAATTTGGTTTCGATGTCGATCAGGTCGCAGAAGGAAACTACGCGCCGCACGCCTATCATGACTTCATCGGCTTCGAAGTACCCAAGCCCGTTCTGGAAAGAGCATTCGTCGACACCTACTGTATCGACCTGTCCAGCGTCTTTGTCAGCGTTGACCTGGCAATCGGCACCTATCGCCATGCGGTTTCATCGGTCATACCCAGAACAACCAAGGTGGCATGGCATATGAAGAGAGATGAGATTCAGAACAGTCGCCCCAGTGAGGTCCGGAGCCAGTTCGTCTATAACGTCTCGCATTCTGAATACCGCAAGGATTGGGGAAACATCTATGAAAAACCAGGGACCTCAGCCCGCATCAAAGCGGGCTTCTTGCGTCTTATGCCCAAGGTAGGACCCTTCAGTGCCCTTGCATTTCATCCGCCCACGCCGGCCGTGGAACAGTTGTACATGAACAGCTTCAACGAAACCCTGAAACATTATCAAGGGATGCTGGTTGCCCAACAGGAAGGCCGTCTCCAGTTGCGCAACGACAACTTTGACACCGGCGAACTTACTGAACCGACGGCCTACCCATTCACTGACAGAGCCTACGCGGAGCTGCTAGAGAGAGTGAGCGGAAAACCAATTTCGGACGCGTTGCGTAGTGACATCCTTGCGTTTTATGCCGATCTCGGGGCACCTTATGCAACCAAGAAGGACCCGAGGGCCTGGCGACATGCACTCGATGAACTGAGCAGATTGAAGGCTTTGCCTGAAGCAGGCGTACCCGAATCGCGACGTCCCGATGTCCCCGATGAGCCGCAATAAGTTGAGGCAATCTTCTTTTCCTGTCGATTAGCGTGAGCAAGAGCCGCCCGAGTTCCACGAAGCCCGGGCCGGATTCGATTTCGGCGTGAATGTTACGCCATTCCGGGTGAACGGCCTCCCGCTCCTTAATAATTCGTAAAAAGACATCTCCAGCTGCGTCTCGGCTATTGCCGTTCCGATAACGAAGGCGGCGAACCATCGCCGCAGACGCCGACACCGCACCAGAACCATGGGCAGTGCAGGTAACGGCGGTTCGGGGTGAGGAGCATCCCGCCAAGCAGGCCGGCGACAAAGAAGGCCATGGTGTATTTGGTGAGTATGCCGAGCCCGATAGCGGTGCCGATGCCAATCCACCAGCGGGGATTTTGCGAGCGAAGCAGGCAGACAGTGGACCATGCAACGGCAACCCACCAGAGCAGGTCAAAAGTCATGTAGGAGAGAAAGGAGCCGGAGAAGACGACTGGCCCCTCAATGGCGGCTGCGACTGCGGCGACAAGCATGGCCGTACGGCTGCCGCCGAGAGCGCGGGGCGGTGAGGCCGGTGAGTATGATGAGAAGACCTATAGCGATCGCCGCGAAAAAACGGAAGCCGATGAGATTGGCACCGAAGATGGCCAACTCCGCTCGAGCGAGCCAGGCAGTGAGGGGAGGATAGACGACGTAACACCAGTCCAGGTGGCGTGCGTTGGAATAGGTAAGCAGTTCGTCACGGTGGAAACCGTATCGGCTGCTGGTGGCGATGTGCTCGAGGGTAAATGCGAGCCCAGTAAGCCATATGAAGGTGCCATCGCTTGGGCGAAGCCGTGAACTGACTGACGATTCTCGCATGGCGTCCTAGGAAAATTGGATGAAACCAGTTAGTTTCCCGCTTTCACGTCCTTTAGTCCACCCTTCTCCCGGCATAAAGAGTGATGCACCACGCGATGATGGCCCAGATAGCCGGCAGTGCAGTCAGGATCATTGAGAAGGTCAGTCCGGCTTTATAGAGAGAGATTCTCTGGCTGCCACGATAGAACGTTGTGTCTACGATCTAGCCAAGTGAAAAGCAGATATTCGCCATTGCGGTGTCGATTAGCAGCCGAATGGTCATCATGATCGGCTCCTCTCACCGGGTTTTATCACCATTGATCCGACGAAGAGCACAAGAACCCAGGAGACGACGCCGACCGAGCCAACCAACGGTAAGTCACGCATTGAGCCGTAATATGAAGCCTTTTCTGCGTTCCGAGTGGATTGTCGGCGATCCGGAAGTTATTTGAATCACATCGTTGAGAAGCCGGGCAGCACAACGAAGGTGTAACAAGTGCGGCTTTTTTTTTGGCTGCGGAGGGCGACAAAGGGCCGATGTGGACGTCACTCCGCACCGGCCTTCAGTCCTCAACGAGAATGGTACGTCGTCTGGGCACGATTGTACGCTCGGGCGCTTGTACCCGTTGAAGGGGTCATTTCCGGCGCGTACAAGTGCGGCTTTTTGCTTTTGCCCTTTCCGGACCTCCTGCCTGCTCCAGAGCAACGACTTGTCTGTGGCCATTGTTGAAACTATCTTTAGGGCTCTTAGCGTACACAAATTTCCCTTTCTCGAAGTGCACCCGTTCCAGTTGACCGGAAGCGGCTGACTCCAATTTGCTCAAAACGCAAAAGAAGAATGAACAGCTTCAAAGCAGAAATTCGCGTTGTGAACGATACCCGGTTTTACCCCAACGGCGTGGCCTTTGAGACCCGCGAAGAGGCCGAAGCCTATGGCCGCAACAAGGTGGCCGCGTGGACCATGGCCCAAGAATACCGCGTGGTCGAGTCCGAGGAGATGCCCAACTACCACTGGAACGGCGGCCGCGGTCTGCTGGCCATCCCCGCAACCGTAGAAGCTCGCGAGTCGATTCCCGAGATAGTTGCGCGCGTCTGCGACAAGGAGGATTCCCGTGGTTAGGATCCCAGCCTTACGCGTGGGCTACGGTATTACCTGCGCCGTTAATAGATTCTGCCTGGGTTTTCGCTACCGAACCGATTTCCGGAATTCATCCTTTGACCAGGCGGTGCTTTGCGACTTGGACAGTTAGTCGCGCTCCAGCAGCGGCGCGAACCTTCCTGATTGCGCGATCAGTGAGATCGCCATCGGAACTGACGCGAGCGAAAAACCAATTTCTGCTGCTAGGCCACTGGTATTGGCCACGGGGAACGCCGTATCCGGTGATTGATCTTGTCCACGTGAGCAGCTCGAATCGCGAACGTTCACAACCCGGACAGCGCCAGTTTTCCGGTCAGGGATTTTGTCCACGCTGCGGAGGGGCGGTCGGCTCGCGCACCTCGAACTCACCCGGATCGCGATCCGCCATGAAGTCGGGTGGAAACGGGGCTTCATCCAGCCTGCGAAAAATCTCCTTCCAGTTGGTGCGCGGGCCGGTCGAATCCGGCTGCTTGGCCTTCTTCTTGGTCAATGTACTCCCCTTTCTGCACCCCACCTAAGCGGCGCTGGCCAGCCAACTGTAGCAGGAATCGAAACTCTGCGCCTCGGCCACCAGCCTGAACGTCCAGCCGATAACTTCACGCTGCACTCTGGATGGAGCGCGAAATTAAACAGCGCGTCGTGAAGGTTGAAACCAGAACCATCGAGCGCGACTCCCAGTTCACCCGCGCCGTCGATGCCATCGCTGATGCTAAATCGCTTGATACCAGCCAAGGGCGAGGAGATCTCAGACCTGAACCTGCGCGGAATTTTTCAATTCAATATTATTGGAACCTGTGAAGCGTCACTGTTCGGCGCCCGGTTCTGAGCCTGAGGCATTCTTCGCGAACCTCTGCGAGGTTTTCGAAATGAAGTGCGCGGCTCGCGGCGGCGACGAATTATGTCCGGCGAGCCGAAAGTACGATCCTGAAATCATGGAAGGCGGAAAGTCGGATGCGACGGTCTGGTGCATTTGCGAATGTCACCACAAGCCAACGCGACCCAGACGCCGCTAAAGGCAATAAATCTGTTTCGCCATTTGATAGCGACGCATCCGCGCCTTGTCCATCTTGTATACCCAAGCATCCTTGGCGCAGTCCATCACCCACTGCCTGATTTCAGCGTCTTCTCAATTCGGCGGAATCATCGATGCCTTGGCCAGCACCATTCGCTTGAACGCGTCGCAGCTTTCCTCGATGCACTCGATGTGCTGTTCCCGTGTCACAGTTCGTCTCTGAGTCTATTCACCTTGGCTTCCGCAGGAGCTATCACTCCATCGACCAAATGTTCCATCAACGACTCCTCAGACTCGTATTGATACGGTTCGAGCACCCAGTGATATCTGCGCTTCAAATCGGCGAACATTACATATTCTCGTTGCCCATCCAGCAGGATTGTTTGAACTGGAACTATGGTGCCCGGAATGACGATTGCCAATTCGTGTGGCACACTGCTCGGATCGGTCAGATCAGCGATGATGAATCGTGCCATGTTCGCAAGTGTGCTCACAGTCCCCGTCAAGTCTTTGTTGTCTGGTTTCTGAAAATCGAACAGAACTGGCAGATAGTCGCGTTTGCGGAGTTCATCGCGCAACGCATCAAGTACCGGCTTACGTTCATCCGTGAACCGCCCCAGAATCAGGACGACCTTGGATGTGATCGTGTCGATGGCATGCCGGATTCTCTCGTTATTTAGCAGCAGATAGATGAATTGGGCGACTTCAAGATTGTCTACCGTGACTGTAGCTTCGTCCTCCCGAGTAATAATGAGGTTTGACTGCTTGGTGCCGCCAAGTTTGACGCCCCATGCGGAGATTCCAAAGATTCGGCACCCAGCGATATCCGCTTCAAATAAGTCTGTGAAAACCATCTTCGCTTGAGAGAGATTCGCTCCGCCGAGTTTCGACCATGCGAGACTGGCCTTGGTAAGGTCCGCGTAACTGAGGTCAGCATTGATAAACGTCGATTCATGGGCAGTAACCTTTCGAAGGTCAGCCCAAGTGAGTCTGGCATCAGTTAAGTCTACGGAGGAGAGGTGGGCACCGCTGAGGTTCGCGCCACGGAGATTCGCTCCCTGAAGGGACACTTTTCCAAGCCGGGCTTTTCGGAGGTCCGCATCCTCAAGCGTAGCCTCCGAAAGATTCGAATCGAAAATTTCAGCTTCCCGCAGGATCGCCCCGGTGAATTTTGCTCGCTGTAGCTTGGCACGTGTGAGATTTGCTCGGACTAGATTCGCTTCATTGAATCTTGCATCGTTGAGTTCTACGTCTTCAAAATTGACCCCCACTTCGCTCGGCGCATAATTTCTTTGGCGTAAAAGATTCCCGAAAAATTTCCCGCTGTCCGGATGGTCGCGGGAAACTGGGTCGGGCACCCTAAAATCGACGCCACGAAGGTCTGCTCCGTTTAGAAACGGGCGGACATCCGGAAACTCTTTCCGCTAACGATTCCAAGCCTCGACCCCTTCTTTGAGCTTCGCGAGATGTTCAGGATTCGCCATGGCCTTCCACTCTAACTCCACAGCATCATCCCTATTGCTCTTCGCCTCTTGTTCGCCTACACTGTCTTCATGTTTCAGGGTCCGCAAAGCTGGAGAGACTTCGTGATCCGCTGCAAGCGATGCGGCGAGAACGTCCCCGCGATGGTCGAGACGCTGCCTGCACCGGCGCTACCTGCCGACTGAAGACTTTCAGGGCCGCTTATCCTAACCGCTCATCAGGAAGCCCTTCGCAGGCGGTCTCTCATCGAAGTAATCGTCAGCGAGGGATTAAGGTGGAGGCGTGAAGACGCTCAACAACAAACTGACGTTGAGCCAGAAGGACGTGGTGTTCAGTCTGCAACGCGGTTCGATTTTGTATCGCGTTGGTGAGTACACGAGGCTCGGATATCGGTTCATCCTGGTCCAATGACAATGTTCACAAGATCGTGACTGCGCGAACCGTGCACGCTCTGGTTAACCGCGGCTTGCTTGAGTGGCCAGCTTCTGGTCGCAGGCTGCGACTGACTGAAGACGGTAAGACATGGAGTGCGGCGGAATCGTCATGAAGATCGAATCGCCGCGTTAGCCAAATAAATCTAATGCTTGGCGCAAATTGGCGTATATCGGCCCTGACAATACCCGTAATTTAGCTACCGAACGCGCCGGCCAGTTTTATTGGTCACGGTGCCTCAGCACTTTAGCTATCCGAACACTACAGCGGATCGAGTGAGCGTCGAGATTACTACGGCGAGGGCTGAATGCAGACATATCAAGGCAAACGGTACGGAAAAGCAATGATGCTAGAAAACGGCGTCGTAAGCTGGGAGTACTCAACGGTGACTGACGGCATCAGCCGCATGCGGTCAGCGGTAAGAGTTATGACGGAAGAGATATCGATAGGCATTCGTGACTTTGCAGTATTGCTCAGCCAAGCAGGCAGCGCGGCCATCACGCTTGATTTAAACGAGACGTTGCTTTAGCGCGTTGGACTAGCAAGGAGCGCATCGCGGATACGCGCAGGCTATGTCGCGATGGGTGACAACCAGCTTCCGCCACGCCGCTGGGCAGAGAGCACTCTCCCGTCAAACGTCAGCTTGTATAGGCCGTTTTGCAAGTCTCGCGGAGCACCGGTAATGAACGGGCGAACATACTCATAGACATCAGGGCCGCGGAGCGATACCTTTTCAGCGAATACCGTGCAGGAGACATCGCGCCCCATGCTCTGCAAACGTCCTGACACGCTGACTAGTTCATATTTAGATGACATATAGCCCCCCGCACGCCTAAGCTGGAGGATACGCCATGACCGCCTGCGTATGAACACATCCGAATTGATCGCCGCAATCGACGCCGATCCGAGAAACAGCAATGTAAAGTAGACCTATATGCCTATCAACTATCCCAATCTGATCGCCGCTATCGACGCCGAGATATCCCGACTACAACAAGTCCGTAAAGTGCTCTCTGGGAGCGGCACTGGTACAAGGACACGCAGACGAAAACGCGGCGTTATGAGTGCCGAGGGTAGAGCGCGAATCAGCGCTGCGATGAAAAAGAGATGGGCGCAGCAGAGGAAGGCCGCGAGGCGTTAGACGATGTGTGACCGCTACCAACGCCGATTAGTGCACGAACGCTACACATACCAGAAACGGGCCTTGTGTTTACTGATCTTTCGAACAGTGCAAGCTGATTTTTGCCTGCTTGCGAGCAAATTCGACGAACCCCTGATTCATTGACGAGCAATCCACAGGTGTTCCCTCAAGCAGCTTGCCGTTATCTGACAATATGTTCGCGACGTTCGCTCTCCATCCTTCATCGTCAGTGTCTAAGTAAATTGATTCCGCCGTGGATAAGACATACGAAACAGCGGCAGTATTCCCGATTTTGGCGTCAAACATTTCGGCGTGTTCGAGTCTTAGTTGCATATATGAGCGAAAGGTGTCATACATTTCGTGTGAGTGCTGTGCGTTACTCGTCACAACATAAAAATAGATGCTCAAGAAAACGGCAGACAAAGCTGCTATAGCGGAAAATAACGGTCCCGCCGCAGTGATGACACGAGCATTTTCAGGAGCGACCACGCATTTGCCGATACGCGCCCAATTTGAAATCACGCTAACAAAATCGCCAAGACTTGAACATCCCGGAATACGGCTTTTGGGGAAGTCGGTAGAATGACGAATCGTGAACTTCTTCCATAGGGCTTTCGCGCCGCGCTTCAAGAATGACAATAAGTCATGGCACTCACTGTGGAAGCCCGTTCCTTTCTTACTGTTCTGCATCGTCTTCTTCGGCTTTCGGACCGCAAATCAGAACCATGCAGCGAGCAGGCAGCAAACGAGCCTTGGGACTATCGGTCAGTGTGAACGTCGCGGACGTGGAAATGAAAACTACTGTCACTACACGTTTCCAGTTGGCGATGAGCAGTACACCAGTATCAATCGGGCTGCCCCTGAACTTGGACTCGGTCAGACCGTGGTGGTTTACTATGACCGCCAAGACCCCAGAGTTAGCGCTCTTGAAGACTTCTCTGAACAAGGTCGCAGGAATGAGCGTTTCGTTTACATCCTCCTGTTAGTGCTTGCCGCCATAGTCGCCTTTATTCTTTGGGACGGCGCACCCTATCGGGGGACTTCTGACGAGCGGACTCCCTGAAAACGGGATTTCAGGTAAGTTCAATTCTGGCGCGGCGACCTACTCAAAACCGGACATTGTAGGATTCTATTCGATACGATTTTTGGGGCAAGAAATGACGCTTACACCTCAGGTGTGACTGCGACGTTGTGGTATTCCGTGATCCACCAGACGCCTTGTTCTTTGATGAGAACGAGGAGCAGCTTGAAACGCAACACTCCGTCCGCTCCAACAGGCACCCCTACAGGCGGAGTTTTTGGAAAGCCTGTGATCTCTCCGCTTACATCAGCGATAGCAACGTCCTGACGGACGAACCGTAGCTTCGCGATTGAGCTTTTCGGGGTGGTGCCTTTGAAGATCGTATTGGCGATCTCGATGTGGCGTTTCACGAATTCTGTTCGTCCGTACCTTACAGTGCCAAAGATGTTGGTAAAGCTGACATCTTCTGTGACGTGGGTCGGATGGGTTGGAGTGGACAATTGCTTCAATGGCCTTCGTATCTTCAGACGAGGCTTCAACGGAGTTAACCTGTTTCGAACGCCCATTCCAAAGCAGGCCATGGAAATGACAGCGGTATGGAAAGCATGGAAAGCCATGAAGCACGGTCCCGGACCACGCACTGTCCGTGTCGCGAGCTTTCGCGAGCGGCGGGGCGAACCCGCCCGCAGGATCACTCAACACAGGAGAGCAATAAGGTACTGAACTGCACCGTGTACTACGCAAGTCCTTTTTGCGCATCTGTCACGTTCGCCAGCTTCCGCGACAACTCAGGGTAAATACAGGGTGGAAATGCAGGGTGGAAATGCAGTGCAAATGCAGGGGGGCGATTGAAAGAAAGGCGCGAGCGGCGCAGCCCATTGAAACCCTTTGATATCCCTTTGATGTCTCCATCGGCGCAGCGGACGGCGGCCATTCAACAACCGGGTTGTAACTGAGTCGTGACTTGGTGACCAGCCGTAACGCGCTGAGCGCACAAGCGGCGGCGGCGAACCGCCCGCCAAGATTTTGCCATGGCTCGATCTCCGAGGATTTACCATGTGCATTGTGTTCGAAGCCTAAGATTCACCTGACTAAGGTCTTGTCTGGCCGCCCTCTGGATCCTCCGACCGCGCTGAGCTACACTGACCCCAATGGACGACCCCGCCTTCCGAAATCGCCTCCTCCAGCTTCTCCACGAGGAAGCCTCCTCCCCCTTCCATTGGTGGTACATCTCTCTCGCCGGTGATGACGGCTTCCTCGGTGCCACCATCGTCCCGGCCCGCGGCGTCACCGGCGCCCCGCCCACTCGAAAACTGCGCATGCCGGAGCGGGTGGGCGTCAGCGTGCGCTCAGAGCATCGCGCCATTCATCGAGCGAGAGTGGGTAGCTGTAGCTTTGCCATTCGGCCTCAGTGAGGAACGGAATTTCGTCGGAGTTGACGCACGCAGGCAAGGGCAGCAAGGAGCATGGAGCACATGACCAGAGTTTGATCGAGGTATTCATCAGCATTGAGCATAATCCTGTCGCAGCTACGGTACCGGGCCAGTCCCGAAACAATCCGTGGAGAGCCTCGGAAGTCGAACTTCGTCGCCCGGCCGGTCATCGGCAGGACCTGGCAGTCTGCGCTTCGCATGATCCTGATGTTTTTCCCTTCTTAGAAGGGTTTTTGCACTGCTGCGATCTGCATGAACTCGCCGGCAGGAACGAAGGCTGTCTTCCGTCGATCCACAGCCAGCATGTGACCTACCATCTTGCTGGCAACGGCGAGTGTGGCCCGGCCTCCATGTCCCCGCTGTCGTTCTCGTCCATAAAGCAAGGCCAGCTCCTGGCTATAGCGCGGGGCCAGCCGGGCAGCTTCGACCAGCACCTGCTGGATATGCTTGTTGCGCTGCTTGGAGATGGGCGTGCGCATCACCTTGTCTGCTGAATTCTTCTCATCGCCGCACAGACCGCAATAACTCACCGCCTGCTTGATGGAACGGAAGCGCGATGTGTCGCCTACTTCGAGGGCCCAGGTCAGCGCGGTGATCGGCCCTACACCGGGGATGGTTCGCAGACGCTCCAGTCTGTCGATTAGAAGTGGGTCCTGCTCGAGCGATTTCAGCAGAATTCTGTCCAGTTGGATGGCACGATCGATGTGCTCGCGGCGCATCCTCAGCAGGGGACGGATGCTGTCCGGGATCTCATCACTGCTCTTGAGCAGCTGCTCGAAGTAGCCCATCCTGTGCAGCCGCAGCTTGTTGTAGCTCACCCCGGTCTCCATCAGCAGACCCGATACGCGGCTCTTCATCTGCACCGCCTGCCGGATCACCAGGCGCCGATAGCGCAGCAAGCCCCGTCGATCGCGGATCTCGGTCGAGGCCATGTGGCACTCGGGAAGAAAGTCGCACCGCAGGCAGTCAGCGATCTTGCTGGCATCGATCTTGTCGTTCTTCCGCTTGGCGGCAGCAATCGCCCGCAGCATCAGAGGATGCGCTACCTTCACCTTCTCAGCGTGGGGAAGCAAATAGTCGTAAATCCAGCCGGAGAAGATCGTCGCCTCCATGGCGATCATCCGGGGCTGTGGCAGGGTCATGATCCATGCGTCCAACTCGCGCCGCGTCGAGCCGATCTTGCCTTCACCGTGCACACAACCAGCCGCATCCTTCACGCAATAGCTGATCGTCTTCTTGTGAACATCCAGTCCGATGTAATACCTATCGTCTTCGAGGAGCCTCCGAGGTTGTTCTCTGAATCAGCTTGCCCGCTGAGTTCAGCTTCTTGTAACACCTCGTGCTCCTCTCAACTTAACATCCAAACAATCCGGATGTTTCGTGGAACCCGAGTTGAAATGTCCGGAAAGCGACAACACGTCCACTACGCGGTCAATGAGCGCATCGCCCTGAATGCATCTATTGAGACTGACTTCGCAGGTTCGGTCAACAGAAGCCGACCGGTACTTGCCGTGGGTCTGGATGGGTGAATCGGCAACGTTCAGAGAGCATTCGAATACCTAAAAGTGCGCGTCGGTTCTGGCCGAACACCTTTCATTGCCATTTTCTGCCTGTCATTGATCTGGATGACTCCCGTGTAGATCATTCGCTGTGCAGGGCCTGCATAGGATCGGTGCTTGCTGCTCTCCGCGCGGGAATTAGCGCCGCGAACAGCGCCGCGAGGCCGAGGAGGAGTGTCGCACCCGCCAACAGCAACGGATTCGTTGGCGTGACCCCGAAGAGTTGGCTGGCCATGAGATATCCCGCTCCAATCGCCGCCGGAATCCCGATCCCCAATCCGATGCCGACTTGCCAGAACGCTCCGCGCAGCACCATGGCGACCACTGAGCCGCGATCGGCGCCTAGGGCCATGCGCACGCCAATCTCGCTCCTGCGTTGCTCCACGCCATATGCGGTCACGCCGTAGAGGCCAACCGCAGCTAACACCAGGCCAACAGCGCCCAACAGCCAAGTCAGGCTGGCGATCATATTCTGCTGATCGAAGGTTTCCTGAATCACTCGCGAATATGGTTGAGCGTCATACATCACCAGGTTCGGGTTGACTTCGGCCATCGCCTTCTTTACCTGCATGAACATGTTCGCCGGATGCTCCGGCGCCCAGATCACGATGTTCCAGAGGTTCTGTGACACAAGCTCGTCACTCTGGAGATCTCGCTGATCGAAGGGTACGGTCTGCGCCTCGGGGATGTAGTACATGGCCCTGGGGGGATCTCCGAAGCCCCAAGTCAGGTAATGGATGTTTTGGACGACACCGACAATCTCATAGGTTCCCGCATTCCTCATGGTGGCGGGACCGAAGTGCTGGCCGATGGGATTCTGGTTTCCAAAAAACTCCTTGGCAAAGGCTTCGTTGATGACAGCCACGTGCCGCGCATTCTCGTTATCGTCTTCGTTGATGGTGCGGCCCTCCACCATTGAGGCGCCGATGGTCTCGAAGAACCCGGGCGTTATGCGAGTCCAGTCGGCGGATACATCGTCCTTCGGGCCGGGCTCTGGTTTGCCCTGAATCCGAATGTCGTGGCCGGTTTGGTTGCCGCTCATCGGCGCATACGTCGCGGCACTGACGCTGCGCACTCCGGGAATGGCACTGAACCGGTCTTGAATCTGACGATAAAGCGGGACTAGTTGCTCCTGCTTATAGTTCGCCAGCATAGGCGAACCAATGGAAACCAGGTAGCGGCCATCCGGATTGAACCCGAAGTTCTGGTGCTCCAGATTGCGAAGGCTATCGCCCAGCATCGCGGCCGCACTCAGCAGCACCAGTGATACTGCCGCCTGCGCAATCACCAGCACCTTCTGCGCCCAATGACGGCTGCCTGCTGCCTCACGGTGGGCGCCACGCAGCGCCTCCACCGGCTCGGCCTGCGAGGTCATCCACGCAGGCATCATTCCGAAGATCGCGCCCGTGAGCACCGAGACTCCAAACGCGAAAAGCAGAACCAGTGTTGAGGGCGTAGCCTGCACCGGAATCCAGCTGCTTCGCTCCATCGTGTGGAAGGCGAGGTAAAGGATCAACCGGGCCCCCGCCCAGGCCACAGCCACACCGGCCGCGCCGCCGATCAGAGAGAGCGTAACGCTTTCGAGAAGCGCATTCCTCACCAGGCGCCCGCGCGATGCTCCCAGCGCCACGCGGACTGCCGTCTGCTGCCGGTTCTTCAGTCCGCGGGCCAGCAGCAGGTTGGCGATGTTGGCGCAGGCCACGAGCAGCACACAACAGGCCGTGGCCATGAGCAGCAGCAGACCCTCTCTGTAATCCCTGCGTAAAAACGAGAAACCTGCGCCGCCAGGTGACAAGCGGAGCGTCTGCTTTTGCCACACAACTTTTTCCTGCGGACTCATATCCGCCAGGTGGCTGGCCAGCCAGCCCCGCAATTCACCCTGGAGCTGCGCCTGGAGCGCTTTCGGATTTGTTCCGGGGCGCACACGTCCGATCAAGTCCAACCAATCGACCCGCGTGTTTTTAATTCGCGCCGTTGTCCCCAACATCAATGGCTCGGCCGCCAGCGGCATCCAGATATCCGGCAGACCCCAACTCGTCATCTTCGCCCCAATGAAACCTGTCGGGGCCACTCCGATGATCGTGAACGCCTGGCGGTTGATCTGGTATGTGGATCCGACGACCGAAGGATCGGAGCCATACTTCTCCTGCCAGGCATGGAAGCTCATCACTGCGACCGGGGGCGCGCCCTCCATGTCGTCGGCGTCGACGAACAGCCTTCCGCGCCAGGCGGAAACGCCCAGAGTCTGAAAAAAGTTCCCGGAGACATACTGGCCATTCGCTGTATCCGGCGGTCCCGATGCGCCGGCGCGCCGCACTCCCAGCGGCATGTTACCCGCCTGAAGCGCTGCCAGATCCTGGAATCCCCGCGAGTTTGCGCGGAATAGCTTGTATGCTTCCCACGAAAAGAGACTCCAGTTGCCCGCCTCGTCGTCGCTGTCCTGGCTGTATCCTCCCCAGTCGCAGCAGTGGGGCTGATCTCCGATACGCCACAACTGATCCGGCCTGATGACCGGCAGCGATTGCAACATCACCTGCTGCACGAGCGTGAAGATCGCCGTGGTTGCGCCGATGCCCAGCGCCAGAGTCAGCACCGCCGTCAACGTAAAGGCAGGTGATTTGCGCAACTGATGCAATGCGTATCGGACATCATTCAGCAGATGTTCAAGTTGCGGCAGTCCCTCTTCCTCACGGTATTGCTCTCGAATCGCCTCGACGGCTCCCAGTTTGAGCACCGCCTGACGGCGAGCTTCAGCTGGAGTCATCCCAGCTCGGACGTTCTCCTCTGCCTGCATCGCTATATGCCCCTCCATCTCCTCACGCAGGCGCTCATCACCACGGCGGCTGAAGCCGAAATTACACACGCGCGCGAAAAGCCGGTTCAGGATTCTCATGCCAAATCCGCCGCCTTCACTTCAAAAAAAAGCGCAATAATCGCCGCTGTCTGCTCCCAGTCGCGCTTCTCGGCTTCGAGTAGCTTTTCCCCGGCGCGAGTGAGTCGGTAAAAACGAGCGCGCCGGTTATTCTCTGAAGGTCGCCACTCCGACGCGACCGCGCCTTCTTGCTCAAGTCTCAATAGGACCGGATAGAGCGTTCCCTGATTGACCGAGAGTAGTTGTTCGCTGATCTGCGCGATGCGCCGTGCAATTCCGTATCCGTGCAGTGGGCCCAGAACTTGAAGCGTCTTCAGCACCATCAGCGCCAGCGTCCCCTGCTGCACATCCCTCTTTTGCTTCATAGGCCGCGCTCCGCGCCCTCCATTTGGTTACCCACAGGAGTATCGCACAGCTTCATTGGGAAAGCAAAATGAGATGCGAGGGCAGGACAGAATGGCCGCTCCTACCCTCTATTGCGCTGTCGCTGCGCGCGCTCAGCGAAGGGGAGCACTCATCCAAGCGCAAACGAGTAGCGATTGGACTTTGCTCCGATGATCCCGTCGGAGTCTCTGTACAAGTGAATGATCGCCCAACGCACTCGTTGACCAATTCTGGTCCCGGTAGGGACGCTCATCGCTGAGCACCCCCCGGAGAGATCCGTACGAGCGCGTTTACGCATACGGCTCTTACGAAGGATGCGTGGCGTGGAAGCGTGCTTCTGGGTAGGGGTGTAGAACTCGGGGCGGTGGAATCCACCTTTCCAAGACCGGGATAAGTTGCTCCCACTTCTTCTTCGCAGTTTGACTGCGGCGAGCCAGAACGTTACGCCACAGCCGGTTTACGCGCCTTCTGAAGATGCGCAGCTGGTCGATGTTGCCGGGAACGGCGTGGTATTGGTAGTAACCGGATACGACCTTGCGAAGCCATCCACCGACGTCGGGCACGCGATCGTGCATTCGGCGCTGTAGCTCGACCTTGATAGCCTTGAGCTTCGCGACCATTCGCTTCTTCGCAGTGATCCGCCAGACGGTGAAGGTTCCCTTCTTGTGCCGCTGTCCACAGAAGTGGGTGAAGCCCAGGAAGGTGAAGGTTTCCGGTTTTCCCTCTCCACGCTGCTTCCGGTCCCGGGCCGCATAGCGCCCGAACTCGATCAGCCGTGTCTTGTCCGGATGTAATTCCAAGTCGAATTTCGCCAACCGATCCTTGAACTCTCTAAGGAACCGCTCGGCATCAGTCCGGTGCTGAAAACCCACCACAAGATCGTCGGCATAACGGAGGATAACCATGTCCCCTTTAGCCACTTTCTTGCGCCAGACCTCAGCCCACAGGTCGAACACGTAGTGCAGATATGCGTTGGCGATCAGTGGTGAAACCACAGCCCCCTGCGGCGTACCCAGTTTCGTCTCCGACCACTGGCCATCCTCCGATACTCCGGCCTTCAACCATTTCTGGATCAGGCGATGTATGCGGCGGTCGGCCACCCGATGCTCAATGAACTTCATCGTCCACTCGTGGCTCAAGTTGTCATAGAAGCCGCGGATGTCCGCATCGAGCACCCAGTTCACCTTCTTCCGTTGAATACCCACACTCAGTGCGTCCAGCGCCTGATGTGGGCTGCGACCGGGACGGAACCCGTAAGAAAAGCCCTTGAAGTCGACCTCATAAATCTGATTGAGGATCGTCACCACGGCCTGCTGAACGATTTTGTCCTCCAGCGCCGCGACACCCAACGGGCGTTGCCGTCCGTCAGCCTTCGGTATATAGACTCGTCTTGAAGGTTTCGCCCGGTACGTTCCACGGTGAACCTGATTGTGCAGATCGATAAGCCGATCTTCCAATCCAGTTTCATACTCCTGCCACGTCACCCCATCCACTCCGGGCGAAGCTTTACGCTGAAGCGCGTAAAAGCTGTCCCGGAGTAGATCGACGCTCAAATGGTGGAGCAGAGCGGTGAACCGTTCCTGCTTCCTTTCCTTTGCTGCTTTCCGCACACCGTTCAGCCCCTGGGACACGCGCTGCCCGCTCTGTGTCGGGTGCCTGTGTGACGGAACGATGTTCTCCTTCGTCTGTGCCCTTCCCTCCCCCGCCTCCGCAGAGAGTTGCCCCTCCTTGTTCGGCTGGTTCACAGGTAGTACGGCACAGTCCGACTTCTCCAACACGTGCATGTCCGCCGTGCGGCTCTCAGCCTTCACGGACCGGCCTTGATCCTTGGACCAAGGCGTGCTGGAGATCTCCCGGTTCTCGTGCATGTTGTTTTATCAGCGTGCGCGGGTTCTCCGACTACGCAGGATCGGACAGCCACTCGCGAAATAACGCGGCTGCCGTATTGCCTTCCTCCTACACACCATGGAGTCGGCATCCTGATTCCCGACTTTTCGAAGCTCAATAGCCCGGCCCACTGGTACCTCTGTCTACGCTTCACCAGACACCTCACGATGTCCCATGCAAGACTCGAGGCCAGGATGGATTCGCTGTTTCCTTTCCTGTAGGGGACTCACACCCCCTACAACATGCCGGTTTATCCCGGCGCACGGTGGTTTGTCGGCAATCCGGACATGTGCGCTGAGCAGCACACTGTTCAGGAGGGTTGAAGTCCCTCTGGCGCTCAAATGAGGGGCGCCATATCCAAAAGCGGGGTTCGTAGCCTCGCTGGCCGGAGAGAGTGGAAGGTATGAAGACGTCTAAACGGGCACGAAGGCGAAAGCTGGATATAGCCAAGACTGATCTAGAGCCACCGCTTTGCAGTAGTCCGGAGGGCAGGGTGTCCACCGCGAGGTGGAATCTGAAGGGCATGAGGAGAAGTACCGGGCCGTAATCGATGGGGAAACCCAAGATGAACCGGTCGGCCAAAGGTGGGGCAAGGTCGAGTCTGCATGTCTGAGACGAAGGCGTTCTCATTCACCCACCGCACCAAGGTGATTGCGGGCGGCACGGTAGGGAAGAACAGTGTGTGACCTCAGGAGAACTGACGGAGTCCCCGGGTGGCACCGGGGTAAGCAGACCTATAAGCGCAAGCGAAATGGCGAGCGACGCTCGGTCAGTAGTCGGACGGCTGAATAGTACCTCAAGCATGGCGAAAGTCATGTGACCGGGCGACCGGCGACGGAAGTGGGTCGGGGAAGGCAGCCGGCGAAGGCGGTTGGGAAGAGAAAGCCAGGCAGTGAGTAAGGACGGAAAGGTGGATCAGTTCCATGAGTGAAATACCCGTACATTTCCGCCCGAGAATACTGTCGGACTGGATTGATCCGACGGATGCGAAGAAGGTCCACTCATTAACGAGTACCGTTAATACCTTGATTGCATCTCGGAAGGGTGAGCCTTCGTGAAAGCTGCATGCGGGAAAACCGCACGTGCAGTTTGAGCGGCGGACGGTGGCCAGCATCGGGGCAGCTCGATGCGCCACCTCCGACCCGACTTCGAACCCGGCTCCTCGAACTTCCGGTTTGCCGGTGACTCGGGCTCAATCCGAGAGCTGGCTGCTACCGGATCACGCAACACGCAGTTACCGAAAACCCGGTGGTCTCAATGGGTCGACGCAACACTCAGCTCAGACCCACATTCAATGAAAACAAAAGCTAAAAGCGCTGACTAGGGTTAGATCAGCCGGAACCTTACCTGGCTAGGTTTTGGCCACATCAGCCAAACAGATCGATTCTTCAGGGTAAGCATTTGTGGATCAGCTGATTAGATAGTGTTGCATCGACCGGTTGAGCTGGCACCGTTTCACAGGAACTTCGGTCAGGTGGCTCGCTTTTCCGCGATTGGGATTACACATTATAAAAAGGCGCCCCTTTTGGAGTAGGTTTTGGGTGCTTAGCTCGACCCCTCCAGAAAGGAACCCCTTTATGACGAGTACTAAGAAATATGTCGGCATGGACGTGCACAAGGAAAGTATCTCAATAGATAGCCGCTGTCCGCACGCGGTCGACTTGTAGGAAGTTATGCTGACTCCCGAATAACCGGCAATACTGAACTTTCATGGCAGGGTCGCTGAGGTTAGAGGCGAAAGTTCGGATAGCCGACCAACCGGCAACTTGGAGGCTCGATCAGGCGGGATTCCCATTTGCGGCCCCGTTATCAAATTCGCGTCGGCCTCGGTCGATCGGAAGGTTGACTCTCGGTTCGAGATTTGATAGTCGTATATCGATATAGCGATATACGATTATGCCAAAGCGAAAATTCGATCCATTGCCTTCGGCGGCATTTCAGATTCTGCTTTCACTTGCGGACGACGAACTTCACGGCTATGGAATTATGCGCCAAGTTGAAGATCAAACAAACGGTCGCATACGGCTTGGTCCGGGAACCCTCTACAGTTCCATTCAGGCGCTCGTCGAGGAGGGCCTGATCGAAGAAGTGGATCGGAGTCAGGAAGCAGTTGGGGGTACCGAGCGGCGACGCTATTATCGGTTGACTTCGCCGGGCCGCAAGATGGCGCGTTCTGAAGCCGAGAGACTTGCTGATTTGCTTCGTGTCGCGAGAGCCAAGAAGATCCTGAGGGGGGAATATGTCTGAAAAGATATACGCCTGCCTGCTTCGCCTTTACCCTCCCGCGTTCAGGAACAAGTATCGGGAGGAGGCGCTTCAACTCTACCGCGATCGCCTCAGAGATGAGATTGGGATGTTTCGCAGATGCCAACTCTATCGCGATTTGCTCGTCGACGCGCTAATCGGTTTGCCACAAGCCTGGCGGAACGCTTACGCTGCCACCAGTGCGCCGCCCCTAGTAACGAATGCTAATAACATTCCGTCATTTAGAGTTCTGGACAAACAGCCACTGCGGCCTGGATCGATTCTTATCGGGAGCACACTCTCGGCTGCTGCGCTTTCGGCATTTAGTTTCGTGTTGAGTCTCCCGACTCCGTCTCGATCACTCTCGACTTCCAGCCGACGTTCTCCGATCGAAGCTGTCATGGAGCGTCTGAACGATACCGCGCCTGCAGCGGATGACGGTCAAGCGACAACTGCGAACAGATCGGACACAGCTAGCACGCGACATGAGCAATCCGCGACGGGGAAGGTCGCGACCGATTCTGTCGATTCCGGAGCCAAATTTGATGACGGAGAACGAGACCGTGTCGTTCAGTCCGTTTCAAAGAATTTGCTCTCCTATTATTTCGATCATGAAAAGGCTGAAGAGGCTTCTGGCGCGCTTTTGACTCACGAAAAACATGGGGTGTACGACGCCATCGCCGACGGGCCGGGCCTGGCAGGGCGACTGACAGCAGATATCAGGAGTGCAACACAGGACCTTCACCTTGAAGTTGTATATAGCCGGGACACCATTCCTGCTGGGCCTCAGACAGTCTCTCCTGAAGCACAAGAACGATATCGGAAAGTCATGAAGCAGCTAAACTGCACGTTCGAAAAGGTAGAAATACTTCCAGATGAAATCGGATATCTCAAGCTCAATTCCTTTCCAGACCCAGCCATCTGCGGTGCTATCGCTCACGCGTCCCTGGAGAAGATGAACCAGGCGAACGTCATCATCTTCGACCTGCGGGACAACACCGGAGGTGACCCGGAGATGGTGGCCAAGATGGCCGCGCCGCTGTTTGATCGGCCGGTTCCCTGGTATAACCCTCGTGCTACTCCCAGTGCGAGCATGCTCTCTCCGGAATCCGGAAGCAGGCTGGCGGACAAGCCTGTATATATCCTTACGTCTTCGCGGACTTATTCCGGCGCTGAGCATTTTACGTATGACCTGAAAATGCTCAAGCGGGCGACCGTAGTCGGTGAAACTACGGGAGGCGCTGCACATTCGGCACCCTTTCATCGAATCGACGACCACTTTGGGATAGGGATTCCTGAAAGCCGGATCACAAATCCGTATGGAGTGCCAGACTGGGCGGTCAGAGGTGTGGCGCCAAACGTCGCAGTCAAGGCAGCAGACGCTTTGACGGTTGCGCGGCAATTGTCGCTACAAGTCCACAAAAGATAGGGGCTGTCTTCAGGCCATGGAAAACACTCTTATCAGGACCTTAAGAATGTCTCGCGGCCTTTCTTCTCACCCTCTCCAACTGATCACCATGGGCCAATGTCGCGGAAACGATTGACTCACGGCGATCCGCTCCCTAGCGGTTCCGGACCGATTGTTTGAATGCTAAGTCGAGGAGGAGCACGAGGTGTTACAAAGAGCTGAACTCAGCGGGCAAGCTGATTCAGAGAACAACCTCGGAGGCTCCTCAGAGACTATGTATTACATCGGACTGGATGTTCACAAGAGGACGATCAGTTATTGCGTAAAGGACGCAGCTGGTCATGTGCACAGTGAAGGCAAGATCGGTTCCATGCGGCGTGAGCTGGATGGGTGGATCAGAACGCTGCCTCAGCCCCGGATGATCGCCATGGAGGCGACGATCTTCACCGGCTGGATCTACGATCACCTGCTTCCGCATGCCGAGAAGGTGAAGGTGGCGCACCCGCTGATGCTGCGAGCCATCGCCGCGGCCAAGAAGAAGAACGACCGGATCGATGCCGGCAAGATCGCCGACTGTCTACGGTGCGACTTCTTGCCGGAGTGCCACATGGCGACGCGGGAGATCCGGGACCGGCGACGCACGCTGCGCTACCGTAACCTGGTGATCAAGCAGATGGTGCAGATGAAGAACCGTGTCTCCGGTCTGCTGATGGAGACCGGTGTGAGCTACAACAAGCAGCGGCTGCACAAGGTGGGCTACTTCGGCGAGCTGATGACGACCAACAAGGAAGTGCAGCAGAGCATCCGGCCGCTACTGAAGCTGAGCCGGGACATGATCAGCCGGTCGCAGAAGCTGGAGTACGCGTTGGTCAGTTCTCTGGAGCGAGATCCACTCCTGCAGGAGCGGCTGCGCCGACTGAGAACGGTTCCCGGCGTGGGTCCAATCACGGCACTGACGTGGGCTCTGGAGATTGGCGATTACACGCGGTTCTCATCGATCAAACAAGCCATCAGCTACTGCGGCTTGTGCGGTGAGGAGAAGAGCTCAGCCGACAAGGTGATGCGCATGCCGATTTCCAAGCAGCGGAACAAGCACATCCAGCGAGTGCTGATCGAGGCTGCCAAGCTGGCGCCCAGACAGTCTCACGAACTCGCCCTGATCCACGCCAGAGAACTGGAGAGAGGACATCGGAACCGCGCCACGTTGGCTGTTGCCAGGAAGATGGTCTGCTACATGCTCGCCGTAGAGCGCAGACAGCAGGACTTCGTGCCTGCCGAAGAGTTCAGCCGCACGGTCGCAGCGTAAAAGACCTTCCCTTCTAAAGGGAAAGAAAAACATCGGGATTCATGAACGCGCAGGCTGCCAGGTCCCGCCGATTGCCGACTGGGCGAGGGATCAGATCCCCAGGCCCCTACGGATTGTTTCGGGACTGGCAGAGGACACCAACTCAATCTTCTGTGACGGCTCTTCGAGCCCGAGACTGCAAATGGATGTCCGGTCCTGCAGGGACCACCAGCCGAGAGGCACTTGTGCGCAGTGAAGGATCCTGATCTACGCAATGCGCGCCCTCAGGAGCGCGCCCATAGGCCTCGTGTTTTTTCTCTTGACTTTGACTTACATAGATGTCGGCACTACGGAAGTGTGCGCTGAGCAGCGCACACTTCCCTGTAGCCGACCATCCGCCAGCAACCGATACGGCGCATGCCTGCCTCTGGTTCTGCGTCAGTTGCTCTTGCGCCGAGCGATTGCGTGATGCTCTAGAAGCGTCCAGATCAGGACTCCAGCTACGGTCCCCGGCAACGCCAAGATCGCAATCCAGCCCCATAGCTGTCGAGGCGTGCCGATCAATTCAGCGCAAAGCATCGGCACTCCCCACCACAATGCGTTGGACCGCAACCGCTGCATGAATGTTCTATTCGAGATCGGTCGCGTAATCTCCATCGCTCCACCCAGCCACAGCACCGTGACGAATGAAAGACTACCGAAGTTGGCGGATAGCCGACGATTCGACCGGAAGTAGGTTTCGCAGACAGTGCCGGAGCTGTTTACTGGCCGGACGGGCTTCGATTACTTTGTTCTCATCGAGTTTTGATAACGGGCAGAATGATTCGCTGGCCGGCCTGGGCCCTGTTCCGACACTCGGAACTAACAGCATCCCCAATCGAAAAATCTGGAGCACGATGGACGCTGAACGCTTGTGGAAGGTTCAGAGAAGGTGCGCAGAAACGGATTGGAGGAGCAGCTGAACACCGCCCTCGCGTTGGCTTTTGACGGAGAGCTCGATCCTTAGCTGGCGAACAAGTCAGTGAGTCTGGTTAGCTTCACCAGTTCGCTCACGCGGGGCGACAGGTTGACGAGTTCGAGCTTAACCAGGCCCTTATTGAAGGCGGATACCTTCAGGCTAACCAACGCACCCAAGCCTGAGCTGTCCAAGGATTGCAGATCACTGCAGTCGATCACAATGCGGCGCCGACGGGCCTGGATGAGCGGCTTGACCAGTTCTTTGATTTCATTGGCATTTTCGCACAACAGCCTGCCGTGGCATTTGACGGTGGTGACCCGTGATCCGAATTTGCCTAACGATTCCTCAATATCAAAATGGATCAAGGGTTCTGCGGTCACTGTTGCGACCTCCCTATTAAGGACGAGACTACCACCCGTGTGAGCGTTGGTTTGGTCGAACGTGAAAAGCATCGCGCGGGCCGAGGGTCTGCTGCCATCGACGAGAACGGTACGCTGCGAACGCAGAAACAACATCCCCCTTCGGGCCCCCTGCGATTACTCTTCGGTAATCGTTACCGAGCGGGAGGCTACGTTTTTGCTGGCCTCGTTTTTCCGTGTGTTCACATAGAAGCGCGATTAGCGCGCCCTTAAGCGCAGGCCCTTCCTGATTCTGTGCGGGGTTGGCACCGAAGAAGCTTGGGCCCTGTTCTGGACGAATTACGGCAATACGGAACCTTCGAGATCCAGCCCCTGAACTGGGCGTTATTTCCGGAAAGCCGACTTGAACCGGGAGTAAATGACGAGAAGCGCGTTTTGTATGAGCAGGTCACGGATGTCAACGTTTTTCCTTATCAGGGTCTTTGCCTTTGCTGTTGTCGTTGCGTTGCATGTTGCTCTCCACCGGGTTTGTATTCGCGCTCTGATGAGCTGATCGTTGATCTGAGCTCGGTGCCTGCTGGGGTTCGAGAGGAGAATCGATGCTGCTATTTCTCGGTCGGCCTCAAGGACCAAAACGCGCACGCAGTCATCGGAACACGGTATCGACGCAACAAGTAAACATGATGATCTCTCAGGCTGCAGCTGCGTGGAACGGGATGTAGGACTCTTGACTGGTCCAGAGACGATGGAGCAAGACAGCCAGCTTCCGGGCTACAGCGACCACAGCCTTACTCTTGGCCTGTTTGCCGCCTCGGGATGCCAGTCCCTTCCGTGAGGCCGAAGGATGTGGTTGGCGCACTCGATCAACAGACTTCGCAGATAAGCGTTGCCTGCCTTGGTGGATGCCGAGTTGCGGATCGCGTTCGCCTGACTGACTTCGTCTGGGCCGCAGGCCCAGATAACAGCCGACGTCTCGACTACGTTCGAAGCGTTGCTTGTCGCCCAGCGTCAGGACGAACGTGAGAGCGGTGATATGACCGATGCCGTGGATGGTCAGCCGAGGCTGCGTCTCAGCATACTCAGTCTGAGTCATCCGCTGGATCTCCCGGTCGTACTGCTTGATCTGCAGTGTCATCGCCGCGATCTGTTCAAGCACCGGACCGAGTGCCAGCTTAAGTCCAGGCCGCATCGCCGCCTGGACTTAAGCTGAGCAAAGCACTTCGTGGACGAGGACGGCATGCGGTAGCCGCAGGCCTTAGTCAGTCCGCGCACGGCGTTCACAGCTGCGGTGCGAAGTCGGACGAGAAGATCTCGCGCGCGGATCAGCGAAAGAGCTTCCTGCTGCTCGACGGTGCGATGCGAAATGGGACGCAAGATCCCTGGATCAAGACGCGCGTAACGGGCAAGCTTCTCGGCATCGGTCGCTCTTGCGATCACTGTAAGAAATGGCCCGGAGCTCGCGCACGTTCGCTACGATCACTTCGTGGCCGAGTTCCTGCAGCTGCTCGCTGATCCAGATCGAGTGGACACCAGCCTCCATCGCCACGCGGGTCGGGGGTAGGTCCTTGAACCACTTCTCAATCGCGTTCGCTGTGGTTCGGAAACGGCCTCGATCAACGACTTCGCCGTCCTGGTCGATACCTATCGTCAGCTCGGTCTTGACATGCCTGCGTGCAACTTCCGCGATGAGGTGCTGCGTCGGCTTCTTCATGGGAAACAGTCTCTCCCTTCCGGGGCGGCCTGCTCATCCCATTTCTCGGTACAGATCCGGCCGGTCCCGCGGGGAAGCCCTGTCACTCCAGGGATGGCGTCGCGAAGCCGAGCGGCGCAGGCACCTGACCCGATGAGTACCCCCGCCTCCGCAATGCAAGCACGATGAGAATCACGATGACCGTCTGAGGCAGAAGGATAATCGCCGCGACAAGTCTCGGATCCATGGACTTCGGTGGCACAATATTGAGCATCCCCCAGGCCAGAAGTACACCGAACAACGTCTTGAATGTGGGTGTGACCGTGGCCGCCAGCAGGGTGAGTAACCACAGCACGGGGATGACCGCATACAGCGGGAGGAACGGGCTGCGCAGCGACGCCAAGATCAGGATCGTCAGCCATGCCAGTGGTTCCTGTTCGCGGGCCAGCGTTCGCCTCGCGACAAAGACTGTAGCAGCCAAGAGAATCAGCGAGTAAATCCAGCCTACGATTTTCATTGCGCCGAACGACGCTCCGGTCACACCAAACAGGCGCAGTTTTAACGCCATCCCGGGGACGGAGAAGTTATGCGCAACGGCCCAGGGGCTGCGAAACGCCGTGAAGGCCTCGCCTCCCAGCAGCCTTGGCAGATGATCGAGAAATGCCTTATAGGGAGCCCATCCGGTGTCCACCAGTGAGATCGCTATCAGGGCAATGCACAGTCCGACCGTCCAAGCAAGAGCGCGCCACTTGCGCTGTACCAGCAGGTAAACCAGCAGCAGACCTGGGAATAACTTGCTCACCGTGGCGTATGCCAGCAGTGCGCCACCGGCCGCATGACGACGCTGCGCGAGCAGCACCATCGCAATCATGGCAAGCGAGGCCACGATCGCCTGCAAGTTGCCAACCTGCAAGGTTCCGATCGTTATGTCGGAGGCCAACACGAGCGGGGAGAACAACAACGCGCGTGTGCCTGCCACCGGCCCCAGCATCCGGGCAACGACAAGCAGTCCAATGACCAGCACCGCGCCATTCAACGCAAACCAGACCATACGGAAGCGAAGAAACTCCGGCGTCAGAATCGCCAGCGTGCGCGGAAGCAGAAGGAACGGAGGCGGATACTCGTAGACGTCGATGTCGAACGATCCGATGGGTCGCGGCTTCCGCGGACCGGTTGGATCCGCGTCCGGGAAGGAATACAGTTCCCAGGCATATACATTGGGCACAGTTGCCACTGATCTAGCAGCCACGTAATAAGCGGACAGGCAGGAGTGTTTGGCCGGGAGTCCAAGCCCGCGCGAAGGGCTAACGGCGCAGCCGACCTCCGCCGGGCTAACGATGAACACGCACAGACGGACCAACTGGAAGAGCGCCGCGAGGGTTGCCAGTCCGGATATGACGTTCAAGGCGCGGGAGTTCCCTCCTTCATCCAGCGGAACAATCGGGCGCCACCAGAAGAACCAGGCGACGAATGCCGCAATGCCGACGGCCACAATAGCAGCAACTAGCTTGGATCCCGTAAAACCGATTGCCGCAGCGAACGCGAAAATTCCAAAAGCACAGGCGAGCGACAGTGCCATCAGGGCGCGCAGCAATCGAGAAGTAACGGCTCCGGGAGGCTCGGTAGTTTGGGTGGGCATGTGTACCCCCTCTAAAGCGTCCACGTGCGAGTTAGTTTTTGCCTGGGAGCTCTGCTTGCGGAATTCGGCCACTTTACGCTGCTCACGAGTACCTGTCTACCTTCGATTCGCGATTTGTCGTTAGATGGGATGAGAAGGTCGATCATCCCCGATCACGGATGGCGTTAAGCTACCGGTGATCGACGCACTCTAAGGTGCAATCACAGCGGATAAGGAGATCGACCTTGAAGGAGCATAACAATTCTGCAAAGAAGAGTGAACCAGCAGGAAGGCGGGCAAAGGCAAAGGGCCCGGTGCAGCGGGAGACGAAGGAAGTGCTGGCTGAGTTGGTGGAAAAACTGAAAGAAAGGCTGGGGCCGAATGCGGTACAGACAATCGCCGGACGAGAGCATTCGCGAGGAGGACTCCGCCCCACTCTGGACCGTCTGACCGTGGGCGTGGATCTGGGAGACCAATGGAGCCACTACTGCATTTTGGACCTGGAGGGGGAAACGCTGGCGGAAGGACAGTTGCGGACGACGCCGCAGGACGTTGCTGAATTTTTTCAGGCACTGAATGCAGCGCGCGTGGTTCTCGAGGTGGGGACCCACTCTGCCTGGGTGCAGGAAGTCATCTGCAGTTGCGGGCACGAAGTCCTGGTAGCAAACCCACGGTTGATGGACGGATCGAAGCGTCGCAAACGGAAGAATGATCGGATCGATGCGAACAAGTTGGCACGATTGGGGCGTGTGGATCCGCAGTCATTGCACCCGATGCGGCACCGGAGTAAGGAAGTGCGGCAGGACCTGGTGATGTTACGGGCCCGGGATGCACTTGTGTCGGCGCGAACGGAACTTATCAACGCCATGCGGGGACTGGTGAAGAGTATGGGCGCACGGCTGCCCAAGTGCTCGAGTCCGAGTTTCGCACAAAAGGCAGAGGAGGCAGTTCCTCTCGAAATCCGGGAAGCACTTATGCCGTTAGTGCGTTTGACGGCGGCACTGAGTAATTCCATTCAAGAGTATGACGAGAAGATTGAAAAGCTGGGCAGCGAGAAGTATGGGCATACGGCATTACTGCGACAGGTGAAGGGAGTGGGGCCGATTACAGCGTTGGCCTACGTATTGACCTTGGAACGTCCGGACCGCTTCGTGAAGAGTCGAGATGTGGGGCCCTATCTGGGGTTAGTCCCGAAGCAAGAAGATTCCGGCGACAGCCAGCCGCAATTAGGGATCAGCAAAGCCGGGGACACGATGGTGCGCAAGCTGCTGGTGGGGAGCGCGCACTACATTATGGGGCCATTCGGGCCGGACACGGATTTACGACGGTATGGGCTGCGACTCTGCGAACGTGGCGGGAAGAATGCGAAGAAGAGAGCAGCAGTTGCGGTGGCGAGGAAGCTGGCGGTGTTGCTGCACCGGCTCTGGGTCAGTGGAGAAGTGTATGAACCTTTACGCCAGAGCATGTCCACGATGATAACGGCGACGGCGGCGTAGCCGGCTTGGAGACGAGGCACACTGAAACGAAGGACGATTCGAAGCGATTTCTTTCTAAGGCGGGATCAGAGAACAGACAGGAGTTAAGAACGCGACGACCAGAGACTGTCTGGAAGGTTTGGCAGACAACGAGATCCACCGACTTGTTCGGGTGACTGCGTATCATGTGCTGGTCTATAAGATCGCTCGTTAGATGGCAGCACCCAAACATGCCCAGGTTCGTCACGATCGTGATTGACCTGGGCTTGCAATCGGACCCCAACTTGCACCGGGCCGCGTAGCGCCCATTCAGAGTGCGGATAGAAGCACGGCAACGGTGGGTGGCGTCGGCCAGAGTTTCCAATAGGACTTGTCAAAAGCAGATTCACTCTACTAAGGGACGAAGCTGCACTGAACTACGTTTCGCTTCGTCCCGAGCTCGATTGTGCAGTGACTTGGGGATCCGTCAAGGGTCAAGATGAACGCCCCATTTGGAGCGCCCTTGACGGCTCCCCAAGTCACTGCGGGAAGTTTATGCAGATCGCAAAGGATTATGGACGGCCGCCACGTCGGCCTTGACTTTTATGACCTTCTCATAGAAGCACATGATATGTCCGGTGAAGTTAGCACATGAAATGTCCGCTTAGCGGGCGGCGAGGATATGTCCATGCAGAGGAGCATGGAGAGCTATCCGAGGGCCGCAGTGGAGCGGGCGATGAAGGTGCAGGAAGTAATCTTGCGAGCGATGGGGAAGAAGATCACCTGGTGGCAGGCGGCGGAGATCATCGGCATCAGCGACCGACAGATGCGGCGTTGGCGAGAGCGCTATGAAGAACACGGCTACGACGGACTGATCGACCGGCGGCGCGGCCGGCCAAGCCAAAAGCGTGTGCCACTGGCGCAGGCCGAGCAGGTGCTGGGGCTTTACCGGGAGAAGTACTTTGACCTGAACGTGCGCCATTTTCACGAGAAGCTCGGCGCCGAGCACGGGATCCATCTGAGCTATACCTGGGTAAAGTTGGCCTTGCAGGGAGCGGGACTGGTGGCCAAGGCCGGCAAGCGCGGTATACACCGCAAGCGGCGCGAACGGCGCCCGCTGCCGGGCATGTTGCTGCACATCGACGGCAGCCGCCACCAGTGGTTTCAGGATGAGCGCTGGTATGACCTGATCGTGATTCTGGACGACGCCACCAGCGAAATCTATTACGCCCAGTTGGTGGAAGAAGAATCGACGGTTCCAGTGATGGCCGCGCTGCGAGAAGTCATCGAGCGCAAGGGGCTGTTCTGCGCCTTGTACTCGGATCGAGGCAGTCATTTCTGGCTGACACCGAAGGCTGGCGGCAAGGTGGACCCGCATCGTTTGACCCAGGTGGGCCGTGCGTTGCGCGATCTGGGCGTGCAGATGATTCCGGCTTACTCGCCCCAGGCGCGGGGCCGCTCGGAACGCAACTTCGGGACCTGGCAGGGACGGCTGCCGCAGGAGCTCCGGTTGCACGGGATCAGCACCCTTGCGGAAGCCAACCGCTTTCTGCGCGAGCACTACGTGGCCGAGTTCAACCGCCGCTTCCAGGTGCCTGCGGCGCAGCGCGGCACCGCCTTCACCGCCTGCCCGCGCCGCGACCTCGACTTGATCTTCTCGCTCCAGTTCGAGCGTACGGTCAGCCGCGACAACACCGTCAGCTTCCAGAACCTGGCCTTGCAGATCGACAGGGTAAGCTGGCGCGGCACCCTCGCCGGTTGCAACGTCATCGTGCACCAGCATCTGGACGGCACTCTCAGCATGACCCACGGGCCACGCCCCCTAGAACCCTACACCAGCCAGGGCACACCGATCACGCAGGCGGCAACAAAGCAAGCTGTTGAAAAGCCGCTCCGTGGAAAAGTCCAAATGCCGACTTTTCCACCTCGCTTGGAAATCCCGCAAACAGCGCGGGATTCCCACTTTCCAACAGCTACGACGGCGGCTAGATGAGAAAACAAAACCGGACATTTCACGTGCTACGAAAACCGGACATTTGCACTTGCTACGAACACCTTCGATTCGCGAGACGAAAAACCGTAGCGACGGCCAGGCGGATTCAAATGCCCAAATCTTCGCCTCACTTTTACTTCGCCTTCTTCTCTTCTCGCGACCATATCAGTACGCCTCGCGTTGAGCGTCCACGATTAGTACCGGCAGGTTGGCTTAGCGGAAGTGATCCCCGGCTCGCCCTCCAACTGCCTAGCTCCGCCCGGATTACCGGCAAACCGGAAGTTTCGAGTTGAAGTCGGGTCGGAGGTGGCGCATCGAGCTGCCCCGAGGCTGGCCACCGTCCGCCGCTCAAACTGCACGTGCGGTTTTCCCGCATGCAGCTTTCACGAAGGCTCACCCTTCCGAGATGCAATCAAGGTATTAACGGTACTCGTTAATGAGTGGACCTTCTTCGCATCCGTCGGATCAATCCAGTCCGACAGTATTCTCGGGCGGAAATGTACGGGTATTTCACTCATGGAACTGATCCACCTTTCCGTCCTTACTCACTGCCTGGCTTTCTCTTCCCAACCGCCTTCGCCGGCTGCCTTCCCCGACCCACTTCCGTCGCCGGTCGCCCGGTCACATGACTTTCGCCATGCTTGAGGTACTATTCAGCCGTCCGACTACTGACCGAGCGTCGCTCGCCATTTCGCTTGCCCTTATAGGTCTGCTTACCCCGGTGCCACCCGCGGACTCCGTCAGTTCTCCTGAGGTCACACACTGTTCTTCCCTACCGTGCCGCCCGCAATCACCTTGGTGCGGTGGGTGAATGAGAACGCCTTCGTCTCAGACATGCAGACTCGACCTTGCCCCACCTTTGGCCGACCGGTTCATCTTGGGTTTCCCCATCGATTACGGCCCGGTACTTCTCCTCATGCCCTTCAGATTCCACCTCGCGGTGGACACCCTGCCCTCCGGACTACTGCAAAGCGGTGGCTCTAGATCAGTCTTGGCTATATCCAGCTTTCGCCTTCGTGCCCGTTTAGACGTCTTCATACCTTCCACTCTCTCCGGCCAGCGAGGCTACGAACCCCGCTTTTGGATATGGCGCCCCTCATTTGAGCGCCAGAGGGACTTCAACCCTCCTGAACAGTGTGCTGCTCAGCGCACATGTCCGGGTTGCCGACCACACGACTTGAACCCGCGATTTGACCCTTCAACCCGTCTGGATGAGCGCGTGATCTGTTCGCGACAAGTGAGACTTTAGGCGAGAATTATTTACTCATCACTAGTCGATTTGGCAAAGACGAAGGGCGAACACGGATCATCCCAGCTATAGCGTTAGGGTGTGGCGCTGCCAGCGTCTTTGTCTGGGTGCTGACCAGACTCGACTCGCATATCGTGAAATATCTTCTCGAGCTGGTCCTTCATCCGCTTGTATTTCAAATACTCCGCCACCTGCTGCTTTGCTTCATCCGTCTTTCCTTGCTGGCGGTACATAGTTGCCAGACGATAGTGAGCTACATAATTCGTGGGGTCGAGCTGAATTGCCCGCTCAAACATTTGCTGCGCCTGCTCGCGCTGATTCATCATGGCGAGCACCTTCGCCAGCTCCGTATAGGCGTCAGGATCATTCGGATCAAGCTGCACAGCGCGAGAATCATCGGTTAAAGCAGTCTTCAGATCTGCGTTCTTCTGCGCAATCATTCCCAGTGAGAGCTGCGCCTTCTCATCGCGGGGATTGACTTCCAGAGCCGCTTTGAATTCCGCTTCCGCCTGGGCTTGCAGGTTCTTTTCGGTGGAATGATAGAGAAGATCACCTAATTCTGAGTGGAGACCGGGGAGCCGGGGATTAATCGCAATTGCCTCGCGATAATTGGCGATGGCCGGATCGGTGTCACCATGCCGTGACAACTCACGCGCCATGACCTGATGCATCTCCGCACTGCCGGGGTCGGTCAGCGCCAGAGTCAGCATCGCGCGGCCTGCAAGGTCAGAGTAGATCCGATACGACATATAGAGCAGAGTGACGTCGGTAGGTCGGGAGGCGAGGAGAGCCGATACCGTAGCCGCAGCCTTGTCCAGATCACCGGCCGCAGTATAGTTGTCGATCAGTGCCACGCCCACGTCGAGCTTTAACTTTTCCTCCTCGAGATGTGGGAAAGTTGCTTCAAGGTCGGCTCGGCTGGCGCTTGCGTCGTTCAAGCGGCCTTCAGCGAGGCCCAGCAATGCTTGAATTTTCCACAGTCCGGGTTGTAGCTTGACCGCAGATCGCAGATGAGGGGCCGCTCCGGCGGAGTCTCCACTGAAGAAAAGCAGCACTCCTAGATTTCCTTGAGCATCGACGTTGTTCGGATCAAGCGCAACGATGGACTGAAACTCAGGAATAGCCAGATCAGGCCGCTGCTGTGCTAGAAACGTGTGTGCCTTTTGGCTGTGCTGTTCAACTTGCTGTTGCTTAGTCGCGGTTGGCTGAGCGATCCCGGTGGCGATGAGCGTCAAACCAAATCCAAAAACAAAGATCCTTTTTCCTGGACCAGTCATAACACCCAAATCATATATAGCCGCAACTCACTCGGATATTCCGGCGAAAAAGAAAGAGACGGCTTTTGAGGCCGTCTCCGAAGACTAATAGAGCTCAATTTCGTTAGAAAGAGAGCCGGGCGCCAAGCTGCATGGTCCGGGGTCCTCCGACTGTGTTATTGATCTGTTGGGATCCGGCAGCATCAATGTCAAAAGGTTGACCAACTTGTTGGTTGCTCCCGACTTGCACAAATTGGTTCGGCACATAGAAGCTCGGGTGGTTGAAGACGTTGTTGGCGTCGGCACGAATCTGAAGCTTCACCTGCTCCGTGATAGAGAAGACCTTAGCCGTGGAGAGGTTGACGCGATTGTACCCGGGCCCATACACACTGTTTCTTCTTTCATCGCCAAACGTATAGTTTGCGGGCAGGGAGAAAGCGGCCGGATTATACCAGTGATAGATCGACCGGTTAGCCGGTCTTGTGCTGATCCCGCTCCTATTAGGAAATTGCTGAAAGTTCTGCGCCTGCGAATTGGAAACATCCTGCATGATCACTGTAAACGGGTTTCCTGACGAGAGAACAATGGTGCTGGAGGCCTGCCAGCCTCCGAGAATTCCATCGAGAATCCGGTTGTTGTTCAACGAGAAGCGCTTGCCGCGTCCGACAGGCAACTCATACACTATGCCCCCTTTGAACGCATTGCGCACATCGAAGTTGGAGGCCCCATAGTTGGCTCGCGGATTGTACGAGTTCTGGTAATACTGGTCTCCGGCACGACCGCCCCAGCCGGATGAATCCTGCTCGTCAAGCATATGCGACCAGACATAGTTGAATTGGAAGCCCACGCCGGACGTGAAGCGTTTTTGGATCGAAGCCTGCAGCGAGTTGTAGTTGGATATGCCATTAACTGTACCCGAATTGGAAAAGATGTTCACGTACTGGGGATAGGGCTTGGCCGCAAAGTCGTTGGCAGACAGACTGCCCTCAGGCACCTGGTTGATATCAACCGGGAACGCCAGGTTGAAGCCGTGGCTGGCGACGTAGGCGAGTTCGGCCACCATATTCGTGCCCAGGGAGCGCTGCATGGCAAAATTCCATTGATAAATCTTGGGTATAGGGGTGTGGTATTGGTTGAAGCTGACACCCTGTCCGTTGTGTGCCGCCGGATCAGTAGATGCTGGCGTATAAGGCAGGTTTGCGCCGGTTCCGCCAAGCAGCACGACGGGCGTGATGCCACCGGTCGTGTCGCTCACGTTTCCCGACGAGCTGACCTCGGCGCCCATTCCTGCGCCGTAGGTATCGAGGCTCCAGTTATAGGCATATACGCCAAACCCACCACGGATAGTCGTGTCTGGACGCGGAAGCCAGGAGAACCCGACACGGGGCAGAACCGTACCAAATACATTCGACTGAAGCGACGTACGACCGTTTGTATGCGTAGTGCCATACCAGAATGCCCCCAGAGTATTGGTGGCAGGATTTGTAATAGTCGGGTCGAAGACGGCCATATTGTTTTTGACTTCGTTCCAACCATGGCGAATCTGGTACCGTATGCCGAAATTCAAAGTCAGATTCGGACGGGCCTTGAAGTCGTCCTGAATAAACATCTGCACATCCTTGAGACGGCCACCGTATTCGGGCGAAACGGTGGCGTTCCACGACTGGGCCGTGCCGAGAAGGAAATCCGCGTAATTCAATCCAGTATTCGCATTTGGTGTAGCCACACCCTGCGAGTTCAGCGTCCATTGCTGGGTGTACTGGCCCGAGAAGTTCAGGGTTCCCGCATTGACGTTGCCCCATGCTGTGGAGTTGTCCTGGTAGATAAGCACCTCGCCGCCGAAGTGCAGGATATGCTGGCCGCGGATGAGGGTTACAACGTCAGAGGGATCGAAGACATGCTCCTTGTAAACAGCGTTGGGGCTGGGATTGATCCAGGCATACGGATACGGCGCGCTGAACTGGACGGCGGGGAAATCATCGGCCTTGGCAAACTGCCAGCCAAGCTTGGCAGCATAACCTTTGTTCAGTGCCTGGTCGACAAAGAAGTTTGCTTGCCAAGTGTAGCCGAGGCGGCCCTCATTAATAAAAGTGGGACTGATGTTCCAGACGTCGGTGATCTGCGCGTTGTTGTTGTCCACGTCACCTGATTGGCAACCCACGGGACAGAACGTAACCGAGCTAGGATAAAACTGCGGCGTGTCGCTTTGGGTGTCGGACATGGTGATCCGATTATTGGGGGTGACGTCCCAGTCGAGGCGGCCGAAGTATTTTCTGTACGGGGCAGGCTGAAGAACCTGGGTAAAGAAGTTGTTCTGAAGCAGGCCGGCCGAGTTCAGGCTCCCTGGGACAAACTTCCCATTGGGGATGTGGTTAGAAGGCGTGGGGTAAAACTGCTGGAATGCGGCGGAAACGTTGTCGAACATCGATTGCGGAATAGCGTTTGAGCCGTACTCTTCCAGGAACGACTTGCGGATGGGATAGGGATTGCCGTTGGAATCGGTGCCGATTGTCTGCGTGGTGGGGTCGTAGATGAGCGGCTGGCCGGTAAAATCGCCGCCCAAAACGGCCGTAGTGGGAACGTTTTGGAACGTGCTGTAGGCGCTATGATTGATGGTTTGGTCGTAGTTGAAGTAGAAGAACATCTTCTTCCTCAAGATGGGACCACCTATCGATCCACCGAAATTGTCATAGCGAAGGAAGTTCACCGCTACTTTGTTGCCGAAACCATAAGGGGGAGCGTTGAGCGCGTCGTTCTGAAAGTACTCGTATGCGGCGCCATGGAACTCGTTGGTGCCGCCCTTGCTGATCTGGTTGAAGACCACTCCACCGATACCGTATTGCGCCGAGAAAGACGATGTTTCGACTTGAAGTTCGGACACTGTTTCAAAGATGGCCGGGTTGGCGTTTTGACTATGCGAGAGCGTAGTTGAAGCGCCGTCGGCAAGTACATTGCTATAGGGAAGATTGCCGTTTATGGATGCCACCTGCCCAGGATTCGAAGAATCTGCTCCATTGGGTTGCTTTGCCGTGCCTGCTGCGCCAGGGAGCAGGACGATGAAGTTCTCCCAATCCTGACCCACCTGCGGAAGTTGCGACATTGCTTTTGCTTCAAGAGTTGTGCTCTGTTCTCCTGTTTCTGTCTTGAGCAGGGGTACGTCCGAGGTGACTGACACCACCGTGGTTGCGGAGCCGACTTTCAGCTGGGCGTTGACGGTTGTGAACCCGACCTCGAGCGTGATAGGGCCACGCTCCAGTCTGTCAAAGCCTTCCCTCGTGAATGTGATCTTGTAATTTCCGGTTACGATCGAGGACGTGTCATAAATACCGTCCTTATTGGTGAAGAATTCTTTCGAGACACCGGTGTCAACATTCAGCACGGTGACTGTGACCTGAGGAATCAACGCTCCTGTCGGATCGGTAACTGTACCCCGAATGTCGCCGGAGTTTACACTTTGTGCAAGAGATGCCCCGCTTCCGACGATCAGCATGAGGGGCACAGCCCATCGCAACGCCTTCTTCATGACAGCCTCCTAAAAATACCTGCCAGTACGACCGTTCCGTCTTTTCTTTAGCGAGGTCTTCGGATAGGAAGTCCACCGCCCGCCAGCAGTTACCAGAATCACTCTCCTGTGGCTATAATCTTGGCTAAGGAAATCGGTTTCCCCAGAAAGGAAAGCGATTTCCCCAAATAAGATCAGGTCTCGTGAACAGGATTGTCAAGAGGCCTTTGTGTAGGATCGAAAAGCGCAAATCCTTCATCGGTTAACCTGGGCTGCCGGAATTTGCCGAGCCTGTTGCTGTCCGCGAGGAGACAATGGGAAAATCCGATCGCCGTGCCTTCCTGAAGTTTTCCGCACTTGCTGCTGCCTCGTCGGCTGCATCAGGTTCTCTGCGCGCGCTGGATGCCGGGAATCCGGCCGACGCCACTCAAATCAAAGCGTGGCGCACTTCCGGCCGACAGCGGTTTGAGCCCATTGAGGCGCCTGCCTGGCAGGGGGGTGTCGAGGTGTCGTCCGTGAACATCCGCCTCGATCCGAATCAGCGCTATCAGCAGATGCTCGGATTCGGCGCGGCCCTCACCGACGCCACCTGCTATCTCCTGGAGCAGGTCGACGCACAGAAGCGAAAAACCATTCTTGACGAGTGTTTCGGCGGATCAGGGCTGCGCTTCTCGGTGGCGCGCACCACGATTGGATCCAGCGATTATTCGGTCAGCGCGTATAGCTACGACGAGACGACTGCACCCGATCCCGATCTCACGCATTTCAGTATTGAGCACGACCGCGCATACATCCTGCCTCTGCTTCGGGAGGCGCGCCAGATTAATTCAGAACTGTTTTATTTCTCGTCGCCGTGGAGTCCGCCCGGATGGATGAAAGCCGGAGGCTCCCTGCTTGGCGGCTCAATGCGCAAGCAGTACTTCCCGGCCTACGCCCAGTATTTTGTGAAGTTCCTGCAGGGCTACTCGACCGAAGGAGTAAAGATTCAGGCGGTCACTGTCCAGAACGAAGTAGATACCGATCAGGATGGACGCATGCCGCAGGCGCTCTGGGGGCAGGAGTACGAGATGGACTTCGTCAAGGGGCATCTCGGTCCAGCGCTGCAGCAGGCGTCGCTCGATACAAAGATCTGGATTCTCGATCACAACTACAGCCTCTGGGGACGCGTGGTGGACGAGCTCAGCGATCCCGATGTGTACAAATTTGTCGATGGAGTTGCCTGGCACGGTTATGTCGGATCTCCTACTGCCATGACTCGCGTGCACGAGATGTTCCCGGATAAACATGCTTACTGGACCGAAGGGGGCCCGGATTACAAGGACCCGAAATACGCTACCGATTGGGCGAGTTGGTCCAGCACGTTTACCGGAATCCTGCGTAACTGGGCCAGATGCATTGTGGCCTGGAATCTGGTGCTCGACGAAAACGGCCGGCCCGACATCGGCCCGTTCGACTGCGGAGGAGTGGTCACGCACAATTCCAAGACGCACGAGATTTCGCGCAGCGGCCAGTTCCATGCCTTTGCCCACTACTCGAAAGTGATTCAGCGTGGCGCGCTGATCTTTGCGTCGTGGGGGGATGTCCCGGGCATCGATCACGTCGCCGCAGAAAATCCGGATGGCAGCCGTGTGCTGATTCTCACCAACCAGGGTCACGAGCAGCAGGTGCAGTGCACGCTTCGAGATCAGGCGTTAAGTCTCACACTTCCACCGGACTCGATCACTACGCTGTCATGGTGAACCTTCAGTCTTACTTTGCCGGTGTGATCACAATATTGCGAAATGCGACGTGACCCTTCTCACTGCCTTGCAGATAGATCGGCCCAGGCAAAGCTTCGTGGCTATCTACCGCGCCACCTGTAATGCCGGGGATTTCCTGGTTATCGATAACCGTCTTGCCGTTCAGAACCACCGTGACTTTTCTTCCGATCAGAGTAATGTCGAAGGTCTGCCATACATCCGGCGTCCGCGGCTGTTCGGGTGACGGAGCAAGAAAGCCATAGACGCCTCCGGTATGGTGACTTGCCGGCTCTGCTTCTGATTCGGTTTCGATTTGAACTTCGTAGCGGCCGCGAAGATAGACTCCGCTGTTAGATTCCTTGCCGCAGTTAAATTCAATATGCAGTTTGAAGTCCTGAAACTTGGAAACACTGACAAGCTCAGGGCCGTTTCCGGGGCTGACAAGGGTTCCGTCCTGCACTGTCCACACGGGCGGACCTGGTTTGCTCATCTTCCAGCCGCTCAGGTCCTTTCCATTGAACAACTGAATTGGCTTGCCCCACATCGGTTCAGTTGCTCGCGCAAGAGAAGGCGCCCTTACGCCCACCCATTGCCAGGATTTTCCGTCCGGACCATTGACCGTGCCCGTCAGGGTCTTGCCTGTTAACTTGCCTTGAAATACGAGATCGGCCTTGCCGCCTTCCTCTTCTTTGGGTGAGACAAATGTGATCTGGCCATCTGACACGTCAACCTTGGGCAAAGGCCGGGCATTTCCCCAGCGACCCACAAACTGTGCCTTCAGTTGTCTATCTTCCTGCTGTACTTCCAGCCACGAAGGATACTCTAGATCCGGAGCCTTCAATGTAAGATCCCATCGCCCAAGGAAAGGCCCGGCTGAAGACGAACCTTTACCTGCCGTCTGCGAATACATCAAGACTGGGGCGAAGATCAGGGCAATGGCTGTGATAAGGCTGGCCCTCTGAAATTTCACGATAATCAGAACTCCTTTGTCTTGGCTGACCTGCAGAATGAACTTCGACGAAGAGCGAGAACACCTGCCAGCTCATCCGAGTGATTTGATCGTTCCAGAAGCGGCGTCCCAATAGACCGGACTCTTGCGGAAATAGGATTCATTCGCAAGGTGACAAGCCAACGCCGCGTTGTGGCCGAAGACGGCATCCTGTACAACCGGCTTCCGTGACCGGACGGCTTCGAAGAACTTCCAGAGATGCGGCTTGAAGTCGTCATAGTCGTTTCCGTTGAAGGTGATCGACTCAGGTGCCGGTTCCTGCCCGGGAATGGGATCGTGGTCCTCATGCCACTGTTTGACGTAGGTGTTTCTCATGGCAGATGGAAACGACGCTGAATAATAGCTTGGCGCGGTATCGACACCGGGTTGCGGAACATACGTAACGCTGAACTCGCGGAGCTCGATGGCGCCTTTCGGCCCCTGAAAACGCGTGACCTCCGTCGACTCGCATGCGAGAGTTAGCCGCATATAGACAGGGATGCCGCTGTACTCAAAAAGAACGGGGTGCACGTCGGGCATATTGCGCCCGTCCTTCCAGCGGTAAATGCCTCCAAATGCCGACACACGTTTCGGAAATTCATTGATGCCCAGAACAAATTGCATGCCGCTGATCAGGTGGACAAGCAGATCTCCAGCAACACCGGTCCCGTACTCCTTCCAGCAGCGCCACCGCGCAAACCGATCTGGATCGAAGGGTATTTTCGGCGCTGTTCCCAACCATGTGTCCCAGTCCACATTCTGAGGTGACAAGTCAGGCGGAGGAGGGTATTCCCAGGCGCCGTTGGGATCATTGCGTCCGTAAGTTGCTTCGACAAGATTCAACTCTCCGATTGCCCCCTTTTCGTAGAGTTCCTTCGCCTTTGCGCAGAGGACTGAACTGGTTCGCTGTGCGCCTATCTGAACGATTCGATCCGTCTTCTTCGCCGCAGCGACCATCGCCAATCCGTCGGTTGGATTGTGAGACATCGGCTTTTCACAATACACGTCCTTGCCTGCAGCCAGAGCGTCCACCACCACCTGCCTGTGCCAGTGGTCGGGGACAGCCACGATGATGGCGTCGATATCTTTCGCGTCGAGTAGCTCCTGATAGCGGCGAGTTGTCCGTATGGGTTTTCCTACGATTTCCCTGGCCAGTTGATGGCGGCCGTCGTAAAGATCCGCAGCAGCCACGCACTCCACTCCACGAAGCTGGACGGTGGTTGAAAGCAGCCCCGAGCCTTCCATCCCGACTCCCACTATTCCGACACGGATCTGATCGCTGGGCGCAACAGCCTGCGATGCAGACGGAATCGGGTCGGCGCAAAGAAAGCCGGCTCCAGAAACCAGGGAAGCACCCGCAACGCCGGCAGTAGTCTGCAAAAAATCGCGCCGCGAAAAGAGCGCTTTACTCATAGTTTTCAATTCTCCTCCAAAGGTCCGCTCAGGGTTTTGCACAAGTTTGCTAATCCGAACCCTGTTCATTACAGCAATGCGTCTGCGGTTTCAGCCGGGTATTCGCCGGTAACTACCCTGAGCTATAAGTTTTCAACGTTGCCAGAACGTAACCAGACTCAAATCGCAACCCGCACCAGAAACATTGTGCGTTTGTGGAGGGCCCCGGAGTTTGAGCTCGTGAGGTGCCGCCGTGCCGAAGGTCTTTAACTGCTTGAACGTGTGTAGAAAACTCCGGAATTCTTAGGGAAACCGGTTTCCGCAAACAATTTCAGGATTCTCAATCTCCTGAGTTCACCCTGTCAAACAAATTGTGCCGATGTGTACGCCCCTCACATTGGGGAGTCAGGAGGCAGGCTATCGTCCCCGGCGTGGAGGCGCTGTAGACTTACGGATTATCAACTCGGTCTCCAAATAGAAGTCGACTCCCTTTCGCCGTTTTAGTTTGAGCATCTTCTCAAGTGCTTCAAAGGCAATCGCTCCCAACCGCTCGCGGGGAACACTGATGGTGGTGAGCGGTGGACGCGCCAAAAACGCAAAAGATATATCGTCGATGCCGATGACTGAAATGTCCCCGGGAACACTGATGCCGGCCTCCTCCAGTGCGCTCATTGCTCCTACCGCAATGAGATCGCTGCCGCAAAAAATCACCGAGGGCACCTGCGGCTGAGCCAGGATTGCTCGAACCGCGCCTGCGCCGGCATCGATGCGATAGTTGCTTTCAGTCATGGCAGACAGTTTGAAACTGTGCGCCTTCAACCCTGCGACCAGCGATTGTTTAATGGTGACGGCCGTGCGGTTGGCTTCAGGCCCGGCGATGACCGCCGCTCGTTTGTGTCCGAGCGAGCTCGCGTGCTCAATCGCCTCTGAGATGCCGCGCTGATAGTCGATAGTGATATTGCTAACCAGTGTCTCTGTCGGACCGAGATTGCAAAACACAACGCCAATTCCGGCGGCAACCAGCTCTGCGGTAAGGTCCTTCCCTAGAGATGCGGTCATAACCGCGACGCCACGCACATCATTTTCAATCAGCCGCCGCACTACCGAGTGTGCGCGGGACAAGTTGTATTCAGTGTTGCAGAGAAGAACATCGTACCCGCGATCCCACGCGGCCGTCTGAAATCCACGAATCAGCTCCGGAAAGTACGGATTGACTATCTCGGAGATGATGAGTCCGAAAAGGTCGCTCTTGCCGGTCGATAGGCGCCTGGCATGAACATTTTTGTAATAGTTGAGCCGCTTGACCGTATCGAGGACGCGCTTCTCCGTCTCAGGCGAGATGTCTTTCGTTCTGTTCAGCACGCGCGATACGGTTGCCGGCGATACCCCAGCCCTCTTCGCAACTTCGCGCATCGTGTAGGCCATATGCTTGTCTCAGGACCGTCTCAGCGGATACGCAAAGGCAAAACGCCAGGGCTAAGCCTGACAATCACTCGAATACTCACCGTCTGCCGCCACTTCCTGCAGAGAGAACCCGTTTGCATCGATACCTAACTTACCACGCAGTACTGACTTCCAACACATTTGCAAGACACCAGCCGACTGAAGTTGACAGCCCGTACCGAGGAGTGTAGAAAACGCCCATCCGAGAAATCGGTTGCGGAAATCGGTTTCCTGCAAATGATCCGAATGAGTGCCGCAACGGCTGCCTGACCAAGAACAGCTTGATAGAGGACAGTGAATGACGCATTTCCTTGAGGACATCCTCCGCCAACCCGAAGAGCTGGAACAGGTAATCGAACTGCTCGGCGC
This sequence comes from uncultured Acidobacteriaceae bacterium, assembly GCA_963781245.1. Classification (GTDB taxonomy): domain Bacteria; phylum Acidobacteriota; class Terriglobia; order Terriglobales; family Acidobacteriaceae; genus Silvibacterium. Next base: position 616,480 of record CAWAFB010000014.1, on the reverse strand, counting down.
GGAACTCAGCACTTCCCTACAAACGGCGTCGGAAATCATAAGCCTGGCGAAGTGCGTATATTTCACGGGCATAGGTGCAAGCTGGAATGCAACACTGGGCGCAGGAGCACTGTTTCACCGGGAGGGCCGCCCGGTATATCTGCTGGACGCCTCCGAATTGCTCTACAGCACCCGAATTCCTCCGGAATCGGTTGTGATTGTTCTGTCGCGTAGCGGACGAAGCGCAGAGATACTGCAGTTACTCCAAAAAGTACAAAGTGCGGCCGCGAAAGTTGTGGGCATTACTAACTTCGCGGAGGGAGGCCTGGGTCAGAGGGCGGATATCTCGATCGTCCTTCCGGTTCGTCCCGATCACGGCATTTCCGCGAACACCTATATATCGCTTGCAGCAGGCGCGACTGCACTTGCCGCTACCGTTGCCGGAACCTTCCATGCTGCTTTCATACTGGATTTACTGCGCGCCATTAGAGAGACGACAAAGAAGATACCGTTCTGGCGAGAGCAACTGGCAACGAGCTCCTGGCTTCTGCCGGGCGCCGCATATTACTTTCTGGCCAGAGGCTCCAACCTTGCCAGCAGCAACGAGGCGCAGTTGTTGTGGGAAGAGGCGGTGAAGATGCCGGCTGTCGCCGTGGGAACGGATGCCTTTCGGCATGGGCCACAGGAAGCCGTAACTCCGGGAATGCGCGTGGCCATCTGGATTGACGATCGCGCTCGTGAAGCGGACTACGCAGTGGCACGAGACCTGCGCAGTCTGGGCGCCGCGGTAATGGCTGTCGGTTCAGCTTTGCCCGTAGATACAGGTGATCTGACAATTGAGCTTCCTCACTGGCCACCGGAATGGCAGTTCCTGATGAATATTCTCCCCGCTCAACTGGCAGCCGAACGCCTGGCTACGCTGTCAGGCGTAGACTGCGATGCATTTCGCTATGCCTCCTATGTCGTCGAAGACTCATATGGATTGCTCCCGCAGTTGAATAACTTTACAAGTAACAACAGGACATAGGATGGCAGCGATCGGCGCGGTTGATATTGGTGGAACCAAGATAGCTGTCGGGATCGTTGATCATGCGGGACGCGTGCTGGCGAAGGAGGAGACGCCTTCACAATCGGCAGGAGCATGGCCCGAAGCGCGCGCACACATTACCGGGATGCTCTATAGAGCAGCCCGAGTATCAAGCCATTCCATCGCCGGCATAGGAATCGGCTCTACTGGGCCCGTCGATCCCATCCACGGTACATTTGGAAAACTCGATGCGCTTCCCCAGTGGAGCGGCGCGTCCATCGTGGATGACCTGAAGAGCGAGTTCCACGTTCCTGTAGCGATGGAAAATGATGCCGATGCAGGCGCGCTGGCTGAGGCAAGCTGGGGCGCAGGCGTAGGAAAAGCATGCCTTCTCTACGTCACCGTAGGCACAGGCATTGGCGGAGGGATCATTCTGAACGGGCAGCTGTATCGCGGTGTCGATGGCTCTCATCCGGAGTTCGCACACCAGGTTATCGATGTGAATGGGCCTCCATGCTCCTGTGGGCTGAGCGGATGCTGGGAGTCTCTGGCATCAGGGCTGGCGATGTCCGGATGGATGGAAGCGCAGCCTGAATATGACGGGAAGACGGGGCTGAGCGCTCGGCTAATTTATGCGCTGGCAGGTTCCGGAGACTCACTGGCCGAGCGCGCGGTGGAACGCGAGACCTTCTACCTGGGCATCGGACTGGCGAATCTGGTCAACTTGTTTACTCCCGACGCGATCATTCTTGGTGGCAGCATCATGAAAGGCGCGGGCCGCTATCTGCAGCAGGTGCGCCAGGTGATGGAGCGAGGATGCCGATTTGTCCCATTAGACAAGGTGGAATTGCGGCTCGCATCTCTTGGAGATGACGCAAACCTTATCGGAGCGGCGCGGGTGTGGCATCACCGCTTTGTTTCGGTTCAACAGGGCGCATAGAAAATGGCACGAAGCCGATCGCTGGTATATCTGATCCTTGTCGTATTTTTCATCATTTCATTGCTCACAAACATATTTGGACCGATCGTCCCTGACATCATCCGCACATTTTCTGTTGACCTTGGCGCCGCCGGTTTTCTTGTTTTTGCCTTCTTCATAGCGTACGGAGTGATGTCAATTCCAGCAGGATTGCTGGTGGAGTCGCTTCGGGAGAAGCCAGTTATGATCGGAGCATTTCTGGCCGCGATGTCGGGATCCATCGGGTTCGCGCTACATCCCACCTATAAGGTGGCGTTCGTCTCATTGTTCGTGATCGGTGGAGGAATGGCAACCCTTCAAGTTGCAATTAACCCGCTGCTGAGGACGGCCGGAGGGGAAGAACATTTTGCTCTCAATGAAACCCTGGCTCAAGTGTGTTTCAGTTCAGCATCCTTTCTAAGTCCCTGGATATACTCCTACCTTGTCGTTCATCTGCCTTACCATCAAGATCAGGGTCTACTTCTGCATATCCTAAGGCGTCTCACGGCAGAGTCATATCCGTGGGTTTCACTTTACTGGCTATTCGCGGCAATCGCGGGTGGAATGGCGCTCATTCTGGTTTTCATCCGATTCCCTGCGGTGCATCACACCATGGACGAGCGTCCCGGCACACTCAGCATGTATAAGGGCTTGATGAATCGTCCGCTGGTCTGGTTCTATTTTGTGGGAATTTTTGCCTATGTGGGCTGTGAGCAAGGAACGTCCAATTGGATGTCCCAGTTCCTGGGCTACTATCACGGCATCGATCCGCACACTACCGGCGCGCGCGCAGTGTCCTGGTTCTGGGGCCTGATGACATCCGGTTGCCTTATCGGAGTCCTGTTACTGCGCATCTTTGACAGCCGAAGGATATTAATCGGGGCTGCGACCGGGGCGCTGATCGCGCTAACGATGGCTCTGTTCGGGCCATCGTTGTTATCTCTCGTAGCCTTCCCGATGGTCGGCCTCTTTGCTTCTGTCATGTGGCCGATCGTTATCTCGCTTTCGCTCAATTCCGTCGCGGAACATCATGGATCATTTACAGGCATCCTCAGCACCGGCATTATGGGTGGGGCCATCGTCTCAGTCATCATCGGGCACGTCGGCGATCGAATAGGCCTGCGTGGTGGGATGGCGCTGCTGTATCTTACTTTCGGTTATGTGTGGAGTATTGGATTCTGGTCAAAGCCTCTCATTAACAACCTGACCATAACTGCAAAGGCTTCGGAGCCCGCAATCTGACTATGAGCGATCCGAAATTGTCCCAGTCCAGACGCGCCTTCGTAACCTCCATGCTCGCGAGCGCCTTCCTTGCGGGGAACACGCCTGAGCTGCGAGGCGACAAATCCGCTCATCGTGAGGATGAACGAGGCATGTCTGGTTCGGTTGCGCTTAAAGAAGGGTGGTTGTTCAGCTTCGACCATTCAGCCTCGATGGTTCAGCCTGCTGAGACTGATCCTCGCTTTTCCTGGGTGCCGGTTACGGTGCCGCATACATGGCAGGCAATGGCGGGGGATCCTGGTTATGTCGGTGTGGGATGGTACGAGCTTGAGTTCACCGCACAACCGGACTGGCAGCAGCAACTCATCCGGATCGAGTTCGAAGCAGTTACCCACACTGCGCATGTCTTTGTGAATGGAGAATCAGCCGGACAACACACAGGGAAAGGGTATACAGCGTTCACCTGCGACCTGTCTCCACTGCTCAAATACGGTGCCAGAAACATTCTGGCGGTCAGGGTGGACAATCGTCCTTCAGACACGATGCTGCCGCGGAATAACAGTTATGACTGGGCCAATGACGGCGGCTTGATCCGGCCTGTTAATTTGTTGCTCACCCCCCGAGTCTATATAGAGCAGATCGAGATTCATGCGGTGCCTCAACTGGAGCGCAACGAGGCACGAGTGACTGTACGGGCGCATGTTCGAAACACCACGGACAACCAGGAGGGCGTCGATCTCAGCGCATCCATTTCGCTCGAAGGCTCGTCGATGGTCGGGTGGAGGTCTTCCCGGCCCCAGTCGAGGCTTGCGGCTCACAGCAGGGCGGTTCTTGAGTTGCAATCCGCGACCATCGCTTCGCCCGTCCTCTGGCATTTCGACCTCCCGCAGCTTTATCTGGCCAACGTTCAACTCAAAAGTGGACTGGGAGAACATTCGAAGTGCGAAAGCTTCGGCGTTCGCAGTTTTGAGGTGCGCAATACGGCCTTCTATCTGAATGGCGAAAAGGTTTCACTGATTGGCGTCGAACGGATGGCGGGCAGCCAGCCTGACTTTGGTATGGCGGAGACGACGGAATGGATTCGCAGCAATCATCAGGACATGAAGGAATTGAACTGCGTCTTCACGCGTGTCCACTGGCCGCAGGATAAGCGTGTGCTCGAATTCTGCGATCGCAACGGCATTCTCATGCAGGAGGAAGTGCCGGCATGGGGGCCAGAGACTTTCCTCAACACCACCGACGAGGTCCAGCATTCGCTCGAACAAAGCGGCCTGGAGCAGCTCCGCGAGATGATTGCACGCGACCGAAATCATCCCTGCATCGTGTCCTGGGGACTTTGCAACGAGGTTGACGGCAAGAATCCGCGATCACGCCAGTTTGCGCATGTCATCGCCGGCGAAGCGCGCAAGCTCGACCCATCCCGCCTTCTGACTTACGCATCGAATTCACTTTCATCGGACCCAGGAGCCGATATGGCGGGCGACTTCGACTTCGTATCGGCAAACGAATATTACGGAAGCTGGGTGCCGGGAGGGCCGCCGGAAGTGCGGTCTTACCTCCAGCGTATTCGCGATGCTTTTCCATCAAAGCCAATCGTTGTGTCGGAATATGGCTGGTGTGAGTGTCAGCCCACGATCATGCCGGGCGACGACAACCGCGTGGATATCGTGAATTCACATACCGAAGTATTCCGCGAATTTCCGAACATATCCGGCGCTATCTACTTTGACTATAACGACTACCGTACTCTTGTAGGAGACAAAGGTACCGGCGCGATGATGCAGCGGGTGCATGGCGTGGTCAATTTGTACGCGCGCCGTAAACCGTCGTTCGCTGCGCTGCGGATACAGGCCAGCCCGATAGAACACCTTTCAGTCCTTCAAGTAGGCGATGGTTTGTACCGCCTGACAATCCGTGCGCGAAAGCAACTGCCGGGCTACATCCTGCGAGGTTATCGGGCCCGCTGGGTTGTTTTTGGATACGAGGACCTTCCGATGCATGGAATTGTGAGCCAATTACCAGATCTGCATCCAGGTGAGTCGCATACGATTCAGGCTACCTTTCCGATCCAGGATACGCGGCGGATCACGGTCGATATTTTGCGACCAACTGGATTCTCTGCTGCGAGCGTTGAACTTCCTGTGGAAGCCGCTGTTCGTTAGTTTTCAATTTCAACCCGATGCCACACGGCAAAGTGGGGGATGCAGGAATTTATGACGGCTCGACTTAGTGTCGGCTTGATTGAACCCCAGCGGGAAGGTAAAGAATGAAGGATTCTACTACCGTCAACAGCTTGATCCACCCTGCCAGCGAAATGGTAAGAGGCTATCTATTGCCAAAAGCCAAACACCGGGGAACCTGCCATCTGGTGATGTTGGTGATTTTGGTGTTGAACGCAGGAGTTCTGTTGTCGCAGACGGTGCCTGTCGTCACAGGCGATGCGCGAGTTGACAAGCTGCTCAGCCAAATGACACTCGAAGAAAAATTGAAGCTGATTCACGGGACCCATGAGGATCCGGAAGAGTATCAAGGCCAGGCCGGCTATCTCGCAGGAGTTCCGCGGCTAGGCATTCCAGGGCTACGCTTTGCTGATGGTCCACCGGGAGTGCTCACGCGACATCCAGCACAGGCCGAGACAGCGACGATGGGGGTGGCAGCCACCTTCAGCCGCAAGACGGCCGAGGAAAACGGGCTGGTGATTGGCCGTCAGGCCCGCGCGCTTGGAATCGATGTGTCCCTCCAGCCGTTCGTCAATATCGATCGCGATCTGGAGTTCGGACGTGGATACAACACGTTTGGCGAAGATCCTTTTCTGACTGGCGAGATTGCCGTGGCTGAGATACACGGCATCCAATCGCAGCATGTTATGGCACAAGTAAAGCATTTTGCCGGCTACGACACTGACTCCGATAACGTATGGATAGATGATCAGACGCTCCACGAGATTTACGTGGCGCCGTTCGATGCGGCCATTCATGCCGGAGTCGCGTCGATAATGTGCTCCTACAATCGCATCAACGGAACCTATGCATGCGGCAACGAGTACACGCTGGCCAAAATCCTCCGCGACGAGATCGGCTTCAAGGGATTAGTAACCTCGGACTGGGGTGCGACCCATGATATAACGTTCATCAACGCCGGGTTGGACGTGGAGATGCCAGGGGAACCGGAGCCGGGCAGTGGCGGAGTCTCGTTCTTCGATGCTCAACCCTTTTCACCGCCGCCGCCGAGTCAGGACGTCGGCGACATGACAGATATGTATGGCGGCCATGTCCCAGAAGAGCCCCCGCCGGTAAACTCCAACGTGGCTACCCCCGACTCAAGATTCATCCCCAAAAAAATGCTCGCAGCGCTCAAAGATGGCACGGTCACTGAGGCCACGATTACCCGCGCGGCGGGCCGCGTGTTGTATGAGATGAACCGCCTCGGCTACCTGGATGGGCTGTCGAAACACGATATTACCGCCCAGGACATCGACGCGAACGCCAAGATTATCGAGAAGACAGGTGAAGATGCAGCCGTTCTATTGAAGAACGAAGGTAGCGTATTGCCCTTGAAGGCCGCCGATCTTGATTCCGTCGTTCTCATCGGCCCCACGGCTGGACAGATCGACGCCATCGGCATTAACGGCGAGCGCTCCACAGGCCTGACTGAACGCCAGATCAGCCCGCTGGAAGCTATGAAGAAGGTCTCCGGCAATCCCAACATTCGTTTTGCTGTGGGCGACGATATGACCGGCGCCCCGGTTCCCGCCAGGGCGCTAAGCCACGACAACAAGCCTGGTCTGCTGAGGGTCGGCTCGGGGGCGACACAAGCCGATGCGCAACTGACGTTTACTACTAAAGGAGGCAACGCGTTGCCTCCTAATACTACGGTGACCTGGAAGGGCTCGCTCACCACACCGTATACGGGCACCTACTGGATATACCTTCAGGCCCTGGGTACCAACGCCAGTATCTCTCTGGATGGCAAGCGGCTGGGAGCGACCGGCGCTTCTCAAGGCGGAAATCATGGCGATATTCTCGAGGCAAATCAGGATAATGTTGTTCCAACTCCCGACGGCCTGGACAATGTACGCCGCGCAGTTGAGCTGACCGCTGGTCTCCACCAAATAGAGGTCCAGACCAGTCGAGATGGTTCGAACGCTCCGGTCCAGGTGCGCCTCAACTGGTACACGCCCGAGCAGCGCAAGGCTGATCACGAAGGGGCCATCCGGGCGGCAAAAAACGCGAAGATTGCGGTGGTCTTTGTGTGGACGCGGCTTCAACCGGTCTTCGGTCTGCCCGGCGAGCAAGACAAATTCGTGGAAGAGGTAGCCGCGGTCAATCACAACACCATCGTTGTGTTGAATACCAGCCAGCCTGTCGCTCTCCCTTGGTTAGATAAGGTCAAGGGAGTTTTGGAAATGTGGTGGCCCGGCGATGAGGGAGGTTGGTCCACCGCCAATATCCTGCTGGGCAAGACGAGTCCTGCCGGCCGTCTTCCGGTCACCTGGGGCAAGCGACTCGAAGACTACCCTGCTGCAGACCCCAGGCATCCGGAGCGCTCCGTCAAAGGGGTGGACGGGAAAACAACCTATAGCGAAGGCGTGAACGTGGGTTACCGCTGGTTCGACAAAGAGAAGATTGCCCCCCTTTTCGCTTTCGGTTACGGCCTCACTTACACCACCTTCGAATACAGCGGGCTGCAAGTCGAGAAGACCTCTGACGGTGGTCTTGACGTCCGAGTTCACATTCGGAATACCGGTACGGTGGACTCGGACGAGGTGCCGCAGATGTATCTGGGCGCACCCAGTGAGATCCCTGACGGAGTCCAGTTTCCCGTGCGAGCCTTGTCAGCGTTCGACCGCATTCACCTGTCCGCCGGCGAAGGCAAGACGGTGACGCTGCACGTATCTCCGCGCCAATTGCAATACTGGTCGAGCAAGGAAGGAAGATGGCTGCCCGCTAGGGGCAAGCGGACTGTGAGTGTGGGCGCCTCGTCGCGTGACCTGCGCGCAGACCAGACTATTGTTCAGTGAGCGCTGACTTCGCGCAATATCCTCGGGCTGGGTGGGAATCAGTGTTTGCTCTCCGACCTTGCCTGGTCCAGAATATCGAGAATATAGGCGCCCGCGCCGTATCCGGCCATTGGTCTGGCTCCAGTCGGATCACCCAAGGCTCCGGGAAAGAGAGTGCAACTTTCAGCGACATACATTTCGGGCATGATGTTGTGATCGGCCGCAGCCTTGTCCACAATGCGCTTCATGATCGCGGCAGCTTCGGCAGTGCGGCCCATGCGCCGATACACTTCAGCCAGACTGATGTCGACGAACACGAATTCCTGGCGCTCATACCAATACTCAAATATGGCCGGATCCGTGTACGTGCTGCGGACGCGCCGGTAGCCGCCGGAAGCCACTTTGAGAAGCTCCATCCTCTCCTCCGTGTTTTGCACTACCGCAGGATTCGTGACGATGCCCCAATTGATTATCGGCAGCAGGGCGCCATCTACATCGTTCTTGACTCCTTCTTCCAGCGTTCCCCGCAGCTTGCCGTCTCTAATGAAAGCGGCGGTGAACCCTTGCTCGAGCTGTGCAACGTGGTTCAGGATGTCGGTTCGGGTAGCCTGATCGCCCTCACTGCGTGCAATTTCTGCAAAGCTTTTCAAGCCGAGGATAGCGGCGGCCGTCGAAAAGGCAAAATGCTTCTTGTCCTTCTGCCGCTCCTCCCAGATGGAGGTGTCCGCGGCCACGATCAAGCCATGATCGTATTCTTCGAGGTTCGCCAGCAGCGGTTTCACAACATAATCTCGGGCGCTCTCGTACAGTCGGCCGCGATATGTGGGCGCCGCGAGCAATGTGGGGTCGTCGTATTGTCGCAGATACTCGCCCAGCACCCACAGCGCAAGACCCCAGTCGTCGAACTCAATATTCGCACTGCCTTCCATGGTGAAGAATGGCTCTTCCGAGCCGTCCCCGAAATAGCGCACCACAGAGATCTGGTAATCTGCGCCGGCGGTTTGCTCCCGCATCTTTCCCGTGGGCTGAGCATTGAAGTAAGCCAGCAGCGCGGCTCGCGCCTCCTTCCGGTGTCCCATGCGCGCCAGCGCCACTGCGGCGTATGCCATGTCGCGCACCCACGGTGTGCACCATACGCCATCGGGCAAACTGGCGACGATGAGGCCGTTATTATTTCTGCCCGGCCGATTAGGCTCGCGGCTCTGCGCCATCCGGAGCATCACCTCGCTTTGACGCCACAGATGCCGTTCTTTATCCCCCACAAAGCGAACAGCAGGCTTGACGCGCCAGCGCTCAAGTTCCGCAATCTCCCGCTTCACCAGCGCCTTTGGCGTTAGTCTGGCCTGCCATTGGTTGAATTCGCGAACCGCCTGTTCAGGGTCACTGTCATTTTCCAGGGATATCAGCGCCCATGCCGTTCTGTTGGCCAGATACTGCTGTCCTGGCGCCTCAGTCCGCGTTGAGCTCAGCGGAATCAGCAACAAGGACTCCTCAATACCGTCGAATTGCAGCAGCTCAATTTCTACGCCGGAGATCAGCAAAACTCTGCGCGACTTGACCGGGTGGTTCCATTCCACCTGGAAGTTGCCGGGCAACCCCGTTGCGGATCTGCGCTCCCAGCTAATGACGAGAGCTGGCCGTTGAAGGCCGAAGGGCATGAAGAGAAATCCATCGCCAGCACTGCTGCGTATGTGGATGACGTGCGAATCTTCCTCATAGTCTGCCGGGACGCTGTGTACGGCTTGGTCGCTCCAACCGAGACTCTTGATGAAGTTCGTGGCTTCAACTCCTTCGCTTAGCGGATTTAGAGGGTCCGGTCGGACAAAACTGTAAGGATGCGCATAGAACCTGGTCACCATCGCAGTCTGCGGAGACACCACGGCAAATCCAAAGCCATTGCCGGTTACTAGATTTGTGCCCACAGCAGGCAAGCATATGAGGAGGGCTGCACCGATGTGAAAGGCAAGACAGCGGGTAACGCTCATGACCAGCTAGTTTCAATCCCAACAGCTGCGTTCCGCAACTGGCCACAGGTGTTCATGGCCCAGCTGTCCCGCTCCAGTTCCTTCCGGCCTGTCGGCAATCGAGAAGGTTGACTGCTGGGCATGCTCGCTGAGTGAACAATCGCCGATGCACGCATTATGAGAGGACGCCCGCCTTCGGAGCGGAGACAGGCTGTGGTGCGGGGGCAAAGCCCCTGCAACCTGCGCCGGCCACAAAGCGCATTCCGAAACAGGGCGACCTCTGATAATGCGTGCATCGGCGTGAAGTCGCCAGTGGAGAGTGGTGCCTTGCTGTTCCCTTCCTCGTCCAACCCTGAGCAACCCCGCCGCTTATCTTGACTCCATATATTGGACTCGCGTATATATGTAATCATACATATGGAATCCGCTAATAATCCCGATCGTGAATGGAAAAAAGGCGGCGCTGAGTTGCTGATCCTGTCGCTGCTGGAACAGCAGGCACGCCACGGGTACGACATCTGCAAGCTGATCGAAGCGCGATCGAGCGGAGCCCTGCGTTTCCACGTCACCACGCTGTATCCCCTCCTGTATCGGCTCGAGGAGCGCGGTCTGGTTCAGGGGCGCTGGGTAGAGAAGCCAAATCAGCGGCGCAGGCGCTATTACAGCCTCACAGCGGAAGGACGCCGCGTCCTGGCGCGTCAACGCCAGAGCTGGCAGGGCTTCGTCGAGGCCATGAGCCAGGTCATGGGGGTAGAAAATGCCTAACTGGAAGCAGGAGATCAACAGGCTGCTGGAGAACCTGCGGATCGATCCGGCCCGCGAAGCAAGCATCGTCGAAGAACTGCGCCAGCATCTCGAAGACCGCTATGAGGAGTTGCTCTTAACAGGCAATAGTGAGTCGGACGCGCGCCGGACAGTCCTTGAGGAACTGGAAGGCAGCGAGCTGCTCGCCACGGCATTGCCTCCGGCCATGCGCAATTCCGCCAATAGCGCGCCGCCACCGGCAGCGTTGCCTTCAGGCAATCTGTTGAACGATCTCCTGCGGGATGTCCGCTACGGATTGCGCAGCATGGGCAAAGCGCCGGCCTTGACGTTCTTTGCTGTTCTGACCCTGTCTCTGGGGATCGGCGCCAGCACCACCGTCTTCACGGTGGTCAACACGCTGCTTCTGCATCCGCTTTCTGTGCGCGATCCCTCCCGCCTGGTCTGCCTGTATGCGACGGACCTCGAAGCCCACACCCAGTCCGGCAGTCTGCTCCCCATCTCGTACCCGACCCTCCAGGACTATCAGACCAGGAACTCTGTTTTCACCGATCTCGGCGGCTTCTCTCCGCCGATGGTCATGACGCTGACAGAAAACACTGGTTCTGAGCGTTTCTTCGGACAGCTTGTCACGCAGGGCTATTTCGGAGCCCTCGGCATCTCGCCCGCGAAGGGTAGGTTCTTCCTTCCAGAGGAGATCAGCGCGCCGGGTTCCGTGCCCGTTGCTGTGCTCAGCTACAACGCCTGGAAAATCCGTTTCGATGGCGCTCCGGAGGTCATCGGCAAAATCCTCGACATCAATGGAACTTCTTTCACCGTTGTCGGAGTCGCTCCCAAGGGCTTCCTCGGCGTAAGCGCCGTCTTCGGTCCCGATGTGTGGCTCCCGGCAACTATGGCGCAGCGGGTGCTGCCTGCTCCTATGCGGGACGTTCTGCGCGAGCGCGGCAAGCCTCTCTTTCAAACCGTCGCGAGGCTGAAGCCCGGAATCCGCCGCGATCAGGCGGAAGCCAGTCTCCAGCCGCTGGCCGCTGCTTTGCGGCAGCAGTATCCGGATGCCAATGCGGGCCACGCCATCGCCGTGCGGCCAATCACGACCGCTCTCTACTCCAATACCGGCGGCGAGCGCGGGCTCGCGATCGTCAGCACGGTGCTGCTGGTCATCGTAGGCCTCGTGCTGCTGATCGCCTGCTCGAATGTCGCCAATTTACTCATGGCGCGCGCAGTCAGCCGGCGTCAGGAAATCGCCGTTCGACTGGCTATCGGCGCCAGTCGCGGACGCTTGCTGCGCCAGCTGCTCACTGAGAGCGTGCTCCTCGGCGTCTTCGGCGGCATTGCCGGACTTGGCGTCGGCTACGAAGGCTGCCGTTTCCTCTGGTCCCTCCGGCCGCCCGAGGTGGCGCGCAATCTCGTCGACCCCAAACTCGATGGCGCCGTGTTCCTCTTCGCCCTGCTCCTCTCCCTCACCACCGGGCTCATCTTCGGTGTCGTGCCCTCGCTGCGCGCTTCGAAGACCGGCCTGGTTGCCAGCCTCAAGGAAGAAACCCATGTTGCCGGACTCGCAGGCCGTAGCGCGCGTTTCCAGAAAACCCTGCTCACCGGACAGGTGGCGCTCTCCCTGGTCTCGCTGATTGCAGCCTCGCTCTTCCTTCGCGCCGTGCAGCGCGCATATGCCATCGATCCCGGCTTCGACGATCAACACCTCGCCGTCCTCATGATGAATCCCGAACAGGTGGGCTACGATGCCGTCCACCTGAAAGACTTCCGTCGCGACGTCGCGGACCGCGTTGCGAGACTTCCCGGAGTCGCGGCCGTCAGCTGGGCCTCGAACATGCCATTCTGGTCCAGCCCGTCGCGCGGCATCCTCATTCAGGGACAGGAGCAGGATCGGAAATCGGAGACCATCAGCACCGTCGCCAATACGGTCGACCTGGACTACTTCAAAACCATGCGCCTTCCGCTCCTGCAGGGCCGCGCCTTCACCGATGTGGATCAGGACGGATCTCTTCCCGTCGTCATCGTCAACGAGAATCTGGCGCGGCGCTACTGGCCCAACGGCAACGCGATTGGCCAGCACCTTCGTCTCACCGGCGATACCATCATGCGCCAGATCGTAGGCGTGGTGAAGACCAGCAACTACAGCACCCTGGGTGAAGCCCCGCAGCCCTGCCTGTATTTGCCCATGCGCCAGAATCCAGGAACCGATGCCATTCTCTATGTGCGCACTGCGCGCGATCCGGCGCTCGTTCTCGAATCGGTGCAGAGCCAGATCCGAGATACTGATCCCAAAGTCGAAATCACCGACATCCGCACCGGCGCAAAGATTATGGACCAGGTGTTGTGGAATGCGCGCATGGTCCTGGGCATGCTCGGCGTATTTGGATTCCTTGCCCTGGCGCTGGCCAGCGTGGGACTGTACGGCATCCTCGCCTACACGGTGAGCGGCCGCCGGCGTGAGATTGGCGTGCGCATGGCTCTGGGCGCATCGCGCGCCTCCGTCCTGCGTCTGGTCCTCCGGCAGGGCATGATGCTGGTGTTCATCGGTGCAGGCATCGGCTTGGTGCTCGCGCTGTTCATCGGACGCGCGTTTTCGAGAATGCTGTTCGGGCTCAGTCCGGCTGATCCGCTGAGTCTGGCCGGCGCTGCTGCCGCGCTGATCCTGGTGGCGATGGTAGCCTGTTTCTTGCCTGCGCAGGCTGCCAGCCGCATGGATCCCATGAGAGCTTTACGGGAAGATTGAGCGAAGCCTATGGCGAGCCGCGGAGACTCCCATCAAACGCAATTCTCAATTGACGCATCATCGCCAACGCACTAGTCGACAGTGAATTGGTACCATCAGCCATGCAAGCGAGCCGCTGAAACGTCTTGTAGGATGGGAAAAGATCGCCGTTCAGCCAAATGAAAGCAAGACCGTGACCCTCAAAATGGTTCACGGGTACGCATTCAACCGGAGTCAAAAACGGCGAATCGAGAATAGCTCGAGATCATAAGACGGTTCCGAGCCTGACGCCAAATCGGCGAGTACTTCTCCCATGACGGTCGCGAATTTGAACCCGTGGCCGGAAAATCCTGCTGCGAGCACAACCTGGGGAAACTCCGGGTGCTTATCCACGACGAAATGTTCGTCGGGAGTCATGGTGTAGAGGCAGGTTTCAGCGTGGACTAACCGGCCCCCCAGCAATGGCAACGCCTTGCAGAGACTTTCACGAACACTGCGCTCGTCTTCACTCCTTACAGTGCGATCGACTGTCTCGGGAGTGCAGAAATCGTGGCTTCCGTGCAAGCCCACTTTCACCCCTTCCGAATCTGGGCCGGTAAGAGGAAAGCCATACAGGAGAGGCTGGCCGTGCTCCATCTCACGGATGTATACAGGCATCCGTTCTGGGCGGAAGAGGTCGATATGGTGCTCAGGCTCGAACCAGAAGACCACTTGTCGGGTGACGCTGAGCGGAAGTTGCAAATCTTTGAGAACTTGCGGCGCCCACGGCCCCGCGGAGATGACCAGGTAATCGCCAGAATATGTTCCGCGCGGAGTGCGCACGATTACTCCCGAGCCCGGGTGCGCATTCCATTCGGTGACTGGTTCATCGAAATGAAGCTCCGCCCCGGTTAATGCGCCGAGCCGAAGCTGTTGCTCAATGCATGCCTCAGGGTGAAGATATCCGGCGTTCGCTTCCCAAAGCGCGACGCAGTCATCTTCGATTTGAAATGCGGGATACAACCGGCGGAGTTCTGCGGCAGAAAGTAGCTTGTGTGGCAGCTTAAATAGTTCTGCACTCAAGGCGCTTCGCGAGACCAGATCTCCAGCTGGCCGCCCGATCATCAGTCCTCCGACTATTCGCATCAGGGATTCGCCTGAATCAGCTTCCAGCTTCTTCCAGAGCTCATATGCACGCATCAAGAGAGGAACGTAGCGATGATCTTCCCAGTAAGCCTGCCGAATAATGCGCGACTGGCCATGGGAAGAACCGTGGTTATGGGGCGGAGTGAAATGATCGAAACCTAGCACGCGATGCCCGCGCGCTGCTAATTGAAGAGCAGTTGCGCTGCCCACGGCGCCGAGGCCCACGACGATGACGGTTACCATGTTGTGATTCCAGACCCGAGAGGCCTAGTGGCAATGAATTCGTTACGCAGTTCTGACTAAAGATCGAGCACTATCCATGTTGGTGCATGGTCGCTGGCGTTTAGCTGCCCACGCGCCCATCGGTCTACACCGCCGTCCACGAGCTGGTCCGCCACCTTTGGCGAGAGCAGAAAGTGATCGAGCCGCATGCCTTTGTCCTTCGGCCACCGTTCAAATTTGTAATCCCAGAATGTCCAGAGCGGCCCATCCGGATGTAGCCTCCGCATCGCGTCGGTCCAGCCTTGAGCCAGCAAACGCGCAAAGGCTTGCCGACTTTCTGGTTGGATCAACGCGTTGTTATCCAACGATCGAGTCGGATAGATGTCCTGCGGTGTTGGCACGACGTTGTAGTCACCGGCCAATACCACGGGGGCGCCGCTCGCCATGAGTTCGGCGGCATGGGCAATGAGGCGCTCAAACCAGGCCAACTTGTAGTTGAATTTCGGTCCAGGCTGCGGATTCCCGTTGGGGAGGTAGATGGAAGTGATCAGAACTCCCTGAACAGCCGCTTCGATGTAGCGGGCTTGGTGATCTTCAGGATTTCCCGGCATGCTTGCGCAGGTCAAGACGGGAACGTGGTTTCGCGCGAGGATGGCCACACCGTTCCAGGACCGCTCCCCTTGCCAGACTGCTTCGTACCCGAGAGTTCGAAGGGCCTTCGCGGGAAAGGCTCCCTGCTCCGCTTTGAGCTCTTGGAGACTAACCACGTCCGGCTCGGCTTTGGCTAACCAAGCCAAGAGGTTATCAAGCCGCTTATTGATGTTGTTAATGTTGAAGGTCGCAACTCTCACCAAGTCCCTCTCTGTCCCTGTACTTCTGGTCGGATAGTTGTCAGCTCCCGGTAATTCACCCTACCGGAACTGACCTACTACCTTCGGTGTTTTGCATTCGTCCAGTTCGAGCCTTGTGCAAGTCTGCCTCCGCTCCGAGCCGGTAGGGTGCCAGCAGACCTTTGAGGGAACGGCGGAGCCAAGCGGCCAGGGACCCTTTGCGGTTGACGGCCCAGTCGAGCATAGCGCCGCCGTTGTCCTCATGGGCGCGTCACGCTGCTGCTTGCCGATCTCTCCTCCGGCCATACGGATGAGGCGCAACGGAAGCCAATATCGCGGTGGCGAAGATTGGGTGGCGCACTGAGCCGACCTGAGACTCGCACATCTCGCGAGGTGTTATAGAACGAACCGCCCTTCAGAATGTGCTCTCCGGGTTCTTTACCGGCGTCCTGGATCCATTCCCAGACATTTCCCAGCATGTCCCACAGTCCATAGCCGTTGGGCAGCTTTGTAGCCACGGGATGAGTACTGTCGTTGCTGTTTGGGTCGTACCACGCTACGGATACCAGCGGCTCCTTCGGCAGTTCTGCAGTTCCTCCGTAAGCGGCATATTCCCACTCCGACTCCGTGGGCAGCTGCATGCCGATCCGGCTGCAGTAGGTCGTCGCGTCCGCCCACCCGACCCGGTCCGCCGGACGATCCGCACCTTTGTAGTACGAGGGATCAGCACTCATGACCCGCATGTATGCCGCCTGGGTCACCTCGGTGCGGCCGATCCAAAAGCCGTTGTCAACGACGATTTTCTCACGATGCCGTTCGAGGCCATAGCATTCCGTGTCCCCCGGCAGGCAGCCCGTAAAGTAGCTGCCGGGCGGTATCCATTGGTAGGTCAGACCATCCCGGGGATTGACCTTTGAAGGGCCTCCGGGAGCTGCGGGGAGAACAACGGTCAGAGACGCCACAATGACCGACAGGCCCATAATCCGGAATTTCCCATTCGGCCCCGAAAACGGCAAAACTATATGCCTTTCTCGCCGGTTGCCGGACCCTCGGAGGCGTTTTTCCCTCCCAGTGCTGCAGACGTTCTGGCGATCCGCATTTAGATGATCCATGCTACAACGTGACCAGAAATCACCGAGGACTCATCGAGCCTCCAGGCGAGCATTTCTGAGTTCCAGTTGTGTCACCGGCAATCCGGAAGTTTCGAGGAGCCGGGTCGAAGTCGGGTCGGAGGTGGCGCATCGAGCTGCCCCGATGCTGGCCACCGTCCGCCGCTCAAACTGCACGTGCGGTTTTCCCGCATGCAGCTTTCACGAAGGCTCACCCTTCCGAGATGCAATCAAGGTATTAACGGTACTCGTTAATGAGTGGACCTTCTTCGCATCCGTCGGATCAATCCAGTCCGACAGTATTCTCGGGCGGAAATGTACGGGTATTTCACTCATGGAACTGATCCACCTTTCCGTCCTTACTCACTGCCTGGCTTTCTCTTCCCAACCGCCTTCGCCGGCTGCCTTCCCCGACCCACTTCCGTCGCCGGTCGCCCGGTCACATGACTTTCGCCATGCTTGAGGTACTATTCAGCCGTCCGACTACTGACCGAGCGTCGCTCGCCATTTCGCTTGCGCCTATAGGTCTGCTTACCCCGGTGCCACCCGGGGACTCCGTCAGTTCTCCTGAGGTCACGCACTGTTCTTCCCTACCGTGCCGCCCGCAATCACCTTGGTGCGGTGGGTGAATGAGAACGCCTTCGTCTCAGACATGCAGACTCGACCTTGCCCCACCTTTGGCCGACCGGTTCATCTTGGGTTTCCCCATCGATTACGGCCCGGTACTTCTCCTCATGCCCTTCAGATTCCACCTCGCGGTGGACACCCTGCCCTCCGGACTACTGCAAAGCGGTGGCTCTAGATCAGTCTTGGCTATATCCAGCTTTCGCCTTCGTGCCCGTTTAGACGTCTTCATACCTTCCACTCTCTCCGGCCAGCGAGGCTACGAACCCCGCTTTTGGATATGGCGCCCCTCATTTGAGCGCCAGAGGGACTTCAACCCTCCTGAACAGTGTGCTGCTCAGCGCACATGTCCGGTTTGCCGACCACACGACAAAAATGCGGGCCGCAGGTGTAGAAATTTTAGTACTTGGCGAGATGTTAGCGGCAAAATTGCCGCGATATGCAACCACCCTCAGGAAAAATTGCGGAGCCGGCGCCAATCCTGCTGGATCGGAGCCTTGAGCACGCAGAACGTGACCGGTGCGCCTTGCTCCAGCCCTTGCACGCCATACGGAACCGTCAAGTGTCCCACGAGAGTTGCGGATGAGCACATCCAGGCGACGTCCGACGGCTGGTAGTCGATCATCAGCGCATTCGTTGCCACCAGGTCGTTGGGAAGCCAGTACCAGTCGCTCAACTGGGGGCTGACGACGGCGGGGAGCGATCTCCTGTCGCCGTAGATCTGAAGCGCCCCTGGAACACCGTAATACGCGGAGATGATGATCGTTCCATTTCGCTCCGAGCTGGGGAGATGGCCGTATATCGATTCGACCTGGTGGGCAACATCCTCCCATCCCACGCTGTCCGCGAAGATCTCGTTTTTGGCGTCGAGGCCGAGCGAATGAATCCGGTCCGGCGGCGTGATGGGTAGAGTCAGCTGAGCAAACGTGAGGAGCTGGAGCGCGCACGCAACTGCGACTGCGACCTCGAAACCGATGCGCAGCTTCGGCCGCTTGACGCGGGCGATCGCCATGAGACCTTGAGCAAGGGCGATCGGCACGGTGCCCACCGCGTAGTAGGACTTGCCCACGAACAGGAAAAGGATGAGAGGAAGCAGGCACGCGATCCCGATGGGCCGCAGGGTGGCACTGCGAAGCAGCGACACCAATCCCGTCATCCAGAGTGGAATCAGAAAGAAGAGATAGATCACGATCAGGACCAGGTTCGCGATAAAACCGCCGGCGGAGCCCTGATGGTTGACTATATAGATAAGCGAAGGGAAACCTTCCGCAACCTGCCATGCAAGGTTTGGTGCGCAGATGAGCAGCGCGATACCGGCCGCGATCCACGGATACCGCGTCCGCAGGTCCGAACGCAGCGCGGGAGTAAACAGGACGGCAATCCCGATGGCAGCGGCCAAACCTACAATCGTGTACTTGACCTCGAGGCCGATGCCGAGCGAGAGGCCGAGGTAGAGCCAGTACCTGGGCCGATGCTCCAGGGCCAGGGACAGAAAGCAGTAGAACGCGACCATCCAGGTCGCCTCATCGAACGTCACGGTCTGATAGACCCAGTTCGCGCCGAGGAAATAGGGCGCCGTGACGGCGATTAGCAGGGCGAGCGCCTGCAGGCGGAGCGAGCCGCCAAGGCGCCGCACGTACATAGCTGAGAGAGCAACCATGAATCCGCCGAGCAGGGTCGGGAGCAAGCGGAGGCCCCATGGGGTGGCTCCCAGGAGATCGGTCTCCAGACGCGCGAGCAGCGGGACTATCGGCGGAAAGTCGACATATCCGAGCGCGGGGTGCCGGCCGGAATCGATGTAGTAGAGCTCGTCGGTGTGGAAGCCGAGGTTGCCGTTGGTGGCGAGATGCACGACAAGGACGATCACCGCCGCGCCCCCGTAGAGAAGCGGCGCCACAAAAGGCGGCGGCTGTCGGGCGCCGGGGTTTTTCACCTAGAATCTCCCTTTTGATTTCAAAAACGGCTCCATCGTACACCTAGTCCTGGACGGACCGGCGACACGGAAGTTATGCCGAAGGTGAGCAAACCGGGTGAAATTGATTTATGAGATACGTTGTAATCAAGAGAGCAGGCTTCATTCCTCCGTTCAACAGACGGCGGTGATTCCTGGATGACTTTTGTTCTGCTGTTATGGCTGGCTCATGCGCTGGCCGCATGAGTTCGCGCCTTCATTCGCTGCCTGAGCTTAGTGTTTACACCCCGTCGATGAGGAAGTGTCGCCGCGGTGGTAAACCCGCCTCGTTAACAAGCGCCAGGAACTCCTCGAAACATCACCGTCCGCCACGTCGCTCAAGCTACTGCGCAAATCCTGAGTTTACCTTCAAGATTCGCCAATACATGCCTTTCCATTTCCAGTTCCCTGAAATTAGGTGATCCACCGTGTTACAGCGAAAATGGCAGGCCCAGCAGCGCTGACTGGCTGGCAATGTACGCGGCATTGATGACCGGCACTCCCAGCGAACGCAACCCATTCGCGAAATTGAAATTCTTCAAGTTGAGCAGATTGCCGAGGGACAGGAAAATGATCAGCGGCCCCAGGTCAAGCTGGCTGAATATCACCATACCGTCTGGATCGCCGAAGAGCGATCGGAATTCGATCACGGGCAGAGTGGTTCCCGGGCCGGGAGGCACCGTGAACGAGAACGTGCAGGTGATATCGCTGCCGGATTGAACACAAGTGGAGGTGGACAGGCTGGGCGTGAACAGAGCGATGGCCAGGATCGAGCCCACCACGCCGACCAACAATCCAGGAATCGCACCCAGTCCGCCGGTGAATTCCGCGCCCAGAGTAAAGCCTGTAAGCGCGGAGAGCAGGACGGCAAGGATCTCTTGGCTTAGACTCATGCTCCAATCGAAATGGGTATGGGTCTGCAATGTGTCCGATGGACTTGACGCCACGGAAAAGTCGATCCCGGCAGTGACACCGACCTGAAGGTTGGGGAGCGGCTGAGCGAAGACGATGCCCGTGAAATTGGAGTCCAGATGCGGGGTGCCATCGACCGCCGGAGCCCAATTGGTCGGGGTGCCGCCCTGGATCGCCATTTTGTCGGAGTGCGCCGCCACTCCCGCCTGAATCGCTTGTTCGACCAGATTCACCACCAGGTCGCTGGAGAGAAAGAGAGAAACATTGCCGTGTTGCGCGTTGCCGGATGCGCTGGTCACCTGTAGGTGATTGGCGACATTGGTACCCGCATAGAATTGGGTCCAAATGACCCTGGTGTAAGGCTCCGGTGCCATGCCAATCTGCAGGCGAAGAGCGATCAGGGATCCGTTCGGGTAAGGAACGACCACCACGCCCGTATTGCTGGCGTTGCCGATACTTCCGATGGGAAGAGGCGCGGTAATCAGGGTGCCGTTGCCGATCGAAGCTGGCTGGACAGCAGTGCTCAACATAGATTGTAGATGCGCGGCCAAGGCGGGATCCGCGCCACCTCCCGTGACGCCGCCGGAGGCCAGGATCATCTGAGCTGGCGCAAACGTAGGCGGCGGCACCTGGCTTGCGATTCCAGAGGTTATCGAGAGGACCAGCGTCACAACCAGGTCGAAGGAGCCGGCAGGTTTGTTCCCGGACATCAACTGGTAGGTGACAGGAACGCTGAAGGCTACCTGTGGGCATGGGATGGAATCTGAAAGCACATCGCCCAACCCATCGAAAGAGAAGAGTGTCGCGGTTGAGACTTGAGGCGGCAGCAGGGACGCGTTCCCCACTTGCACGTTTTGGACGACATACTGGGTGACACCGACGGTGAACTGGCTGCCTATTTGCGGGTTAACCTGGAAGCCGACCGCTGCCGCGAACGAACCCTGAATGGTGGCAAGATCGAGCTGAAGTTCTACATACGATTCCAAGGCCATGGCGGCTCCTGTTCTTCCCTTGTCGCGGGAGCGCCGGCTTGCGAGGGATTGTCCCTGGAGCCGATGCTACAAGGAGGTCACTGCAAGGCGATCAGAATCGGGATCAGGCCTTGTCCGGCGTTCAGCGGCCGCAACGCCTTGCCGATCACCGCCCCGAACGCCCGCAGCGGTTCGGCTGCCTTCATGGCATGGCCGAGAGTGGGAGACGTGGTGAGCAGATCGCCCACTTCGACTGGCGCATAATTCGCGTCCACCTTGCAGTAAACTTTGCCGAGAAGGGCGACTGGCATTCGCAAGACCGACGACTCCTTCCGCCCCAGGGTGATTGCCGCGCGGAATTCACCCGCACCGGAGATCACCCCCGCTACTTTCTTGTCGTAGGCTTCGTTGCAAGGTTGCACGGTGCCGCTTGCATTGATGACCACCACCGTTCCGCCGTCCGTCTCCGGATGCGCCACATCGAAATCCTCAGCGCAGTCCTGGTTGGCCAGCAGGATGTCGTGAGCAACCGTCAAGTCGCCGCCCACGTTGTGGTTGCCCTGAGCCGTAAAGTTTCCGGAGCAGAGCACGTTGCCATGAAATTCACCGGCGTTACCGCTGCTTTCGCCCCAAATGGCTGGGCCTCCGCTGAGATTGACTCCGGCAACGCCCGCATGCACTGCGGACGAGCTGTCTCCCTCAACGCCGTTCCAGTTCGCGCTTCTTCCGCACACGCCATTGCCGTTCGTGGAATCCCCAAGTACGCCGCCGGGGCGAGGCTCTCCTTGTCCGCTTCCTACGCCGTCCAGGCCGTAGACTCCGGTTGCCGCCCCAGGCGATGCCGAAGCGGGTCCGTCCGCGGATATCCCAACGACGCCGGCGCCCAGCGCCCCCGGGGCTACGATAGAAAATCCGTCAGCGAGTGGATCCTTTACTGGAATCGGGCCGGGTGGTACGGGTCCTATGGGCATGGGTGCCTCCTATTGGACTTCGCAACTCGTGCTCCGGAGGGTTTCGGCGGCGACTACCGTGCCGACGCTCGCGTTCGGCACGCTGTATTGCTTCTTTATCATTGCGCATGATCGACGGCGAATTCTCCACTGCCATGTGACGAAGCATCCGAACAGCGCCTGGGTTGTCCAGCAGCTTCGCGAAACTTTTCCCTATGACTCGGCCCCGGGCTACCTGATTTTTGATCGCGGCGCGAGCTTCAATGAGGAAGTCATCGACACAGTGAAGAGCTTTGGCGTCCAGCCCAAGCGGATCAGCTTCCGCTGTCCGTGGCAGAACGGCGTCGCCGAGCGCTGGGTCGGCAGTTGCCGTCACGATTTGCTCGACCGTGTGATCGTGCTGAATGAACGGCATCTGAAACGGCTGATGAACGAGTACGTCCATCACTACCAAGACATCGCACGCATCTCGCATTGGATAAGCGAACTCCGGCAGGTCGGTCTATTGGCCAACAACGGCGGTGGACATGGCAGGATTCTATCTACGCCCAAACTCGGCGGCCTGCATCACCGTTATTATGGTCTGGCCGCTTGAGCTGCTGTTCGAACATCTCTTCGTCAGAGTTAAAGATGAACTGAGAGCGAGGTAAAGCTGCTGATCTCTCGCCGCCCACTCGGCACAGTCTCTCGATGACTATCCGTGGTCACCCAACACGCCCGGCTGCGGTCGCGAATCTGCCTGTGAGTTCAAAACGCAGGTTCCTTCTGCGCTCGGATGACAATTTGGCGAGTCACACGTCAATCGCAAGTCCGATTTTCGGAAACTTTACGCCGCCAAGGTCGAACTTACTCAAATTCCCGTTTCCTGGAAGTTCGGGCAGCGGGAGATTACGTTGCAATGGGCTTGCGCGAGGATGGTTGATTCCAATCAGAGGATCGAATCTGGCGAGTATGGGAAGGCGGAGTTGACGCCTCCCCTCAGAACATGCTCGTGGTTCTTATGCAGGTACGGGTACGGGAACGTTGATCTTATAGAAGGTCGAGTTGACAACCTCACAGGTCTGAACCTTAGGGGTTCCATCGATCAGTTTTGAGAAGATCTTCACCACTTCGGGGTAAGTATTGGTGTTGTAGGCTTCTGCATCCCCTTTGTTGTCCCACAGACTGATTGCCGTCACATCCACTCCGCTGGGACTGGCGAGCGTGATTTCATCCCTAAAGCCTGTTTGTTTGCGAAGTAAAGGGAGAATCTGGCTCTCAAATACGTGACGGTACTCAGATAGCATGTTGAATTTCAAATGAACAGAGACGTTGCGTGCGAACATGGGTCCTCCTTAAGAGGCCGTTGTTAGCTAAGAGGGGGATAACTTCAGATGGGCTGACTTAGTTCAGGGAACCTGAAAGAGGAGGAGGTGTTGTAACCGCCTCATCTGCAACCCTACCTGAACGCCGTAGGTTTGTCCATTGAAGGAGCTGAGTCAGCAAGGTCCTGTATTGCTATGTTTTACGCAGCGATCAGCAGTGCTCTCGATGGGCTGGCATAAATTATGGTGCAGACTGCACGCTGGCTGTATGCATAAGAAACAGCCAGACTTTGCTTCCCCGGCTTACACGAACACAGTCTGCCCCGACATTACAGCTGGCTACCGCGATGACGACCGAAGTACCTGAAATGTCTGGCTTTTCGGTAAATTGCTTCCGAAGCGGGTGGACGGCTGCAAGTTTCCGGGAACACCGTTTCTCGAACCTCGCGACGGTCGTTGCGTTGGGCCAAGTTTCCGAGTCCGCAACGACATGGCAGATCTTTCGAAAAGTAGAGTATGCTGCGGGCAGGACATTTTGTTGGCAGCCAGGGAGCAAGCCGAGCAATCGGACCCGCAGGCGCAGCAATGGGTTTCTCCTCAACGTGTCCTGCCCCTCGCATCTTTCATCGGTGACCTGGCGTATGGAGGAATGGACAGACTTATCTTCGGCACGCTGAGTCACGAACAAATTGGAGGAACCAGAGCATATGTCATCACAAAATGGCGACAAAGCGAGATTCAACAGGTTAAGGAAACAAAAGTTCCGCCGCCGCGAACTCATGGCAACGTTGGCGACCCAGTCGGCGGCCAGTGCAGCGCGGTTAGGTAAAACTCCGCCCGCAAAGTTGGCGCAGCGGTAGCAGCAGAACACGCTCCTTCACCAACACCATCGATGGGTGGGCTGCGCTCGAGAGCGTATCGGAGGAGGTTTTGCTTCGCCCTTGACACCTGATGTGGGATAGTCCCCGATCATGCGTTGGTACAAATCAGTTATATGTTCGTTTCCATTCTTTCCGTCGCGCGAAGGAGATCCATTGGGACGCGTTGCCGATTCGGATTGCAGAATTGCGAATTCTTGGGCCACCATGATTCGGATGTTGTTTTGATTCACGTCGGTGTGTCCAACGATTTCTGCGGCAGATCCCAAGGATGAAGTTGAAAGAGAGACTGACCTTCCTGCGAGCGCTGAGTGCAGATCCGGGCCTTGTAGGCGCGATCGCACCCTCAGGTCCTGCTCTGGCCAGATTGATAACCAGCGAAATACGGCACGACTCCGGGCACATTGTTGAATTCGGCCCGGGAACAGGCGTATTTACCCAGGCGCTCCTTGCTCAAGGTGTAAGAGAGAAGGACCTGACGCTCGTCGAGTACCGTTCCGATTTCGCAAAGCTGCTGCAGGAACGATTTCCCGAGGCGCGCGTTCTGCGCATGGACGCCGGATCTCTACACAAGCATGATCTATCTCATGATGGATTGGTTGGCGCTATTGTCAGCGGCCTTCCGCTTCTAAATATGTCGGATAGAAAAATAGTCTCTATTCTTAGCCGGGCATTTCGCTACATGCGTCCCTCCGGTGCGTTTTATCAATTCACTTATGGTCCGCGCTGTCCGGTGCCTAGGAAGTTTCTTGATCGACTCGGGCTCCGGGCGACGTTCCTGGGTCGTGCGCTCGGCAATCTTCCACCAGCAGCGGTCTATCGAATCACGAAGCTCGAGCGGTCTGGATCCGGCCACCCCAACCGTCAAGAACAGTCTGCGTACCCGCGGCTGCGTATCTCCGAGCCCGTGACTGCCGAAGACACGATTTGAGTGCAGTGGGCAGCTTTGTCTGGTCTACGGCAGCTTCTGTCTGTCGGGGCACGGGGCCCTGGTCGCTGCAATCACCCACGCGTTCAGAAACGTGATTCCCGCCTGGAGGTATAAACCGGCGCGCGGGGACACGAAATACTCATCGGCCCAAAATTTCACGCTGGGGGCAAGTGCCACCGCGCTTTTTAGAATGACTCACATGCCTAGGACGGCGAATAGATTCTCGGAGGCTCCTCAAAAGTCGGCTTTACGGTAAGTTGCCGTTCGGGGCAAGTCGCGGGGTTGAACTTACCGAGATGTATGGTCCGCCATCCGACTGCAAGGGAAAAGTGTTTAGAGGAAGAAAGCCTGCGTCAATGTATCCGGCCCTTTCGTGGAGAGTTGTTTCTCCTGGCCATGATGAGATACGCCGCGTGCCTTTCCTTAGAAACCCCTCGGCCATGTAAGGGCCTATTCGGTAAACAGGTTTCAGGCACGCCGTTCTGACTGTTCTTTCATCTTCACTCGCCCGATGCAGACTTTGGTGAGAGAGCGGGGGGCAATCTTTTGTTACGTCTGTTTATGCCGGTATAGCGCCGGGAATCGCTTTGTAATCCTGACCACTTGAGAGCACTGCCCATGCGATCCGCGCCAGCTTGTTCGCCATTGCGACGATCAACACGTTCAGTGGTGCTCTCATCTCGAGTGATGTCAACCATGGGCCCATCGCGATCCGATCTCTCTTCGATCGCAACACGACAGCACGAGCCCCATGAACCAGAATCTTGCGGAGGTAGCGGTTGCCGCGCTTGCTGATCCCATACAGTCTCGCCTTGCCTCCGGTTGAGTGCTGCTTCGGTACCAGACCCATCCACGCCGCAAACTCTCGCCCCTTGCGGAAGGCCGCACCGTTGCCAATCGATGCGACGATCGCCGTTGCCACCAACGGTCCGATGCCTGGGATCTGCCGCAGTCTGCAACAGGCAGCATCGCTTGAAGCGATCCGTTCTATTTCCTCGTTCATCTCCTGAATCTGGAGCTCCATATGCTTCCACTCGTTCCACAGCATCGCAATCAGGTTCCGTATCCTGGGAGTGAGGTTCTCGTTGGCGTTCTCCAGTACCTCAGGTATGGCTTCCCTCAGCCGAACGGGGCTCTTGGCAAAGACCAGCCCGCGCTCCAACAGAAAAGCACGGAGCTGGTTGATCACAGACGTTCTTCGCACCATCAGTCGGTCCCGCACCCGGTGCAGCGCTTGCAGGTCCAGTTGGTCGTCCGTCTTGATCGGAACGAACCGCATGTTCCGGCGATCGACAGCTTCGGCGATCGCTTCAGCATCAATGAAATCGTTTTTGTTCGACTTCACGAAAGGCTTCACGAACTGTGCCGGAAGCAGCTTCACGTCGTGTCCCTGTGCCCGCAGTGCACGGCCCAGGAAGTGAGCACCAGAACATGCTTCCATCCCGATCAGAGACGTCTGCAGGTTCGCCGTGAAGTGAATCAACTGCTTCTGCGTGAACCTCTTCTTCAGCAGCACCTTGCCCTTATCGCCAAGCGCCACCAAGTGAAACGTCGTCTTGCCAAGATCAATGCCAACGGAACGAATCTGCATCTCGATGATCCTCCTTGAACCTGCCTACAAGATCCCTCCACGCTTACGTGAAGTTCAAGCGGCGGACCATCTCAGTAACCCCGTTTTGCAGGAAATAAAGTTTATGAAAGCGAGGAGGTCCTGAGCGAGTGTTGCGATCCTTAACGTTGGACTTCCCTGTTGAGGGCAACTTCGATTACGTCTTTGGAGACTTCTCCCACCCAGTACGATTTAACTTTTCCATCGCGTCCGATCAGAACGATTGTCGGAATACCTTCGACTTTATAAAGGTCTGAGACGTGAAAGTCGGGATCGCTGATGGTTGGCAACGAATGATGATGTTGCATTAGCCACTTTCTCACTATGTCCGCCGGATCAAATGTTATGCTCCACAAATCGACCTCACGGCCATGGTAGCCTCGGCCCAGAGCCTCAATCGTCGGCATCTCGATGAGGCAAGGGCCACAGGTGATCGACCAAAAATCGAGGAGAACTACTTTGCCCCGTAAAGAAGAAAGTCTGACCTGCGCCCCCTCAAGACTTGGGAGGGCAAAATCTGGCGCAGGGCGACCGATCCATTCCTTCCTTACCTTGACTGACCTTGCCCTCAGAATCCGTATCCCATAAGTAGTTATAGTTCGTAGTCGTCGTGGCTGTGGGAAAGTTGGAAAGCGTCTTTTGCTTTCCTGCTTTTCCATAGCCTGCTTTCATAGGCTTGGCCCCGTCAGTGTGCAACGGCTGCGGTGCTGCGATACCAGTCTTGTTCGAACTGCATCGGGCTGACGTAGCCCAGGGTTGAGTGCATGCGCGTTTGGTTATACCAGAGCAGCCAATTGAGGACTTCGTCCTTGGCCTGACGAATGGTTTCAAAGCATTCTCCGTGCAGCCGTTCTACTTTCAGAGACGCAAACAGTGCCTCGCTGGGCGCGTTATCCCAGCAGTTGCCCTTGCGGCTCATCGAAGCGGTGATGCCGCACTGCTGAAGCAACTGGCTAAACTCATGGCTGGCGTACTGGCAGCCGCGATCGCTATGGAAGATCGGTCTGGCACTTCGATCTGGACTGCGGTGCAGCCAGGCCATCTCCAGCGCATCGATGACCAGATGGCTGCGCATCTCCGGTTGCATCGACCAGCCCACCACGCGGCGGCTGAACAGGTCGATGACCACGGCCAGGAAAAGCCAGCCCTGGTTGGTTGGGATATAGGTGATGTCGCCGGTCCACGCCTGGTTGGGCGCAGCCACGGTGAAGTTGCGGTTCAGCAGGTTGGGCGCGATCGGCAGACCATGGCGGCTATCGGTGGTGACGCGGAAACGCCGCTTGCCGCGAGCGCGAATACCGTGCTGCCGCATCAGCTTCTGCACCCGCTGCTTGCCCACGCGGATACCTTGAGCACGCAGTGCGCGCCAGACGCGCGGCCAGCCGTAAGCTCCGCGATTGGCCACATACACGGCGCGAATCTGCACCACCAGTGCTTCCGCGCTCAGGTGCCGACGCCCAGCGATTTGCAGGCGACCAACAAAGTGCTCGTGGTAGCCAGCCACGCTCACCCCGAGCATCCGGCACTGCACGCGGATCGGCCACACACGCCGATGACGTCGAATCAAGGCGTACTTCACTTCTGCCCCTTGGCAAAGTACGCCATAGGTCGAGTGGCCCGGAGGAATTGCACCTCCAGGCCCTCACGGAACCGTGCTTAAAGGTCTCCCCTTACACGGCTCTTCGTGGATTTGA
Source organism: uncultured Acidobacteriaceae bacterium (assembly GCA_963781245.1). Taxonomy (GTDB): domain Bacteria; phylum Acidobacteriota; class Terriglobia; order Terriglobales; family Acidobacteriaceae; genus Silvibacterium. The sequence goes on along the minus strand of CAWAFB010000014.1, from coordinate 587,744 downwards.
GAGTGCTCCCTCGCGAGAACACCCCGTCTCAGGCAGTCAGCGATTCCTCCTGGTTGCCCAGTTGACCAAAGCCGCCATCGAACCACGTCATCCGCTTCGATCCCCCTCCATTACAGAGGCTTCAACTCTACTACCGGATGATCCGCCATCTCATGCTGCATTCCTACTTTCCATTTCGCGGGTCTCGCTTATAGGGTTTCGGTTAGCATCAGCATGAGACTTCCCAAGTTCCGCATTTGAGCCCGAAACAGAGTCTTGCCACTTCTACGCCGGATCCCACTCAATCGGTAAACAGGCACCCTCCGAGCTTGTCCCAAGAGAGAAAAGCGCCCTTGGTTTTGGAATCGTTGTGACATCTTTTCGACGCGTGGTCAGTGGTTCACTTGCGTTCAACTCTCTGTCCCCTACCTGACTGGTTCCGCCAGCCTTTTAACCGAATCGTCCACTACCTCCTGGTCACCCAATCAGCAGCATTCGGCGGTTTGTGATCAGCTCCTGTAAGCCGAACACGGAGGACCTACCTCCATCTCAAATACAGCATCCTCTTTCGAGGTTCTTGGCACACCTTTTCCCAGGATGTCGCGCTCCATGGTCACCCGCGCCAGCTCGGCTCGCAGGCGGCTGATCTCCATCTGCTCGGCGGTTACCTTCGACCGGCTCTCGGCACCCTTCAGCGTGCCTTCGCGATGAGCCTTGACCCAGTTGAACAACGTCTGCTCTACCAGACCCAACGTTCGCGATGCCGCCGCTATACTCTGGCCCGACTCCACAAGCCGAACCGCCTCTTGCTTGAACTCAAGCGTGTACCGCGCTCGCGTCGCCTTCGTCATCTGCATCCCCTTCGCTGATTGTCAGCTAAGGGATACGTTTCGCGGGGGCAAGATCATGGAATGTCGCTCTCAATCAGGCCATGACCGTCGCCTGGCAATCAGGCAAGGTACCGGCCGGGCTAGACCGGACTTTAGCAGGGGCAGCAGAGGCGGCAATCGACTGGCGCGAGCTGCTGCGTCGCCTCTGGTCGGACACCATCCCGGCCGACTACAGCTGGATGCGCCCCAACCGCCGCCATCTCTGGACAGGTCTCTATCTGCCCGGAGTGACGCGTGAAGGCGTAGGCGAGGTCGCGATCGCCGTCGACTGCTCCGGTTCAGTGAGCGCTCGCCAATTGCGGCTCTTCGAGGCCGAAGTGCGTTCGATTCTCGAAGGCCAGCGCCCGCAATGCGTCTACGTCCTCTACTTCGACGCGGCCGTTCACAAGGTGGAGATCTACGAAGCCGGGCAACGTGTCGACCTGAACCCAGTGGGAGGAGGCGGCACGGAATTTGGTCCATGTTTCGAGTGGCTCGACGAACGAGGCATTCGGCCGCAGACCTTGGTGTTTCTGACCGACCTCTATGGTTCCTTTCCTCCCGCCGCTCCTCCCTATCCGGTGCTGTGGGCTTCGACCGGAGGCCGGCAAGCACCCTTCGGCGAAGTGATTCCCATGCAGGCAGCCTAGCCCGCGCAAGGCTGAAGCCCTCTGAGATGTCCGCTGCGGAGAGAAGCGGCTCGTGGGCTTGCTGTGATTCGTTGTGGGATGGAGATTTTCAGTGGATCAGACATATCGCATTTTTACGGACGGCTCCGCGATCGGCAATCCCGGCCCCTGCGGATGGGGCGTCGTCGTAATTCAGGGAAAAGGGACGTTGGGAGATGTCGGGCGCCCATCCCTGGACGACTATCCCGAGATGGAGCTTATGGCCGCGGTTCACGCGAGTTGCCGACCGCTCCCCTTCTTCATCAGCCACCATGCCGCTCCCAGAATGCAGCGGGCGTGAGAATCGGGTGTTGAGCTGCGAGCGCCAGCGAGTCTTTGTCTCCGGTGATCAGATAGTCGGCCTGCGATGCCAGCAGGGTGCCTAAGACTGGTTGGTCGGCCGGATCGCGGAGAGCTTCATCCTTTTCTAAAGCGGACTCGACGGTGTCAGCCAGAAACATGAAGCTGTCGGCTAGGTCCCGAATCTCGTCTGCGCTCAGGGTTACTCGAGACAGTCAGCGGCGATCTGGTCGAAAGCCCCATACTTATTGCTGCCTTTTGATAAAGGTTGAAGTGATTTTTTGGGCAGGAATGTGAAGTGCGCTTCCGCACGCAGGCCAGGCCGTCGGGAACACGGTCACCAAGTCGGAGTACGGTGATCCTAAGATGAACTTTGAAGTCGCTAGCGCATTGCATTTATTTCCAATCCAGGCTGTTCAATCTACGCGCGGAGGTCTATGCTCCGACACACAGGAGTTCAGCATGTCCAAGAAAGAGCCTAAAAGCGCTAAGAATATGAGTGCCCAGGAGGCGGTGGAGAATCTCTTTCACCCTAAGGCTTCGGGGAACCCCAAAAAGCACGCCGAAGGCGCGAAGAAGCCGAGAAAGAAAGGCTCTTAACCCTCACCCTCAGGCGCAGTTGTGAAATCGCCACATTCGCCAGCTTCCTGCGGGCGAATCTGATGCTCTGTGTGCTCCTACGCTCCGAGAAACCCGGACCGGATCATCCGAATGTCGGTGTGCTCAGCTTGGTCGGCCAGCAAATAATGATCGGTACAGCCGGGTCGGTCGCTCAGAACCGTCGAAACTTAGTTATCGTTGTGTACGTTGCGCATGCCATGGCTTACACCAAGGGTGACAATGGCCGGGTCGTGAGAAGTTGAAAGTTACTACGAGGGCGAGCTTTCGAAGAAGTAAACATCGCGCAGGGCACTACCGCGTCTTGACAACCGTTAACATAAAAGCCTAGCCTCAAAAATGAGCAAGTATCCCTTCTTACTCATTTAGATTCCCTGAACTAAGTCAGCCCATCTGAAGTTACTCCTCTTAGATTACTGTTAAGGAGGAACTGCGTCATGACACTATTGACAGGTTGGGAATCTCTCCGCGAATTATCCGCTATGCAAGACCGCATGAACCGTGTTTTCCGGGCGTCGCACAGCCCCGAAGGCCCGGAAGACGCGTTGACAACCACCACCCTCGCACCACCGGTGGACATCTACGAAGACGAGCACAACATTATTCTGAAGATTGAAGTTCCGGGCATCGACGAAAAAGACATTGATGTCAGCATTCAGAACAACACCCTCACTGTTCGTGGCGAACGCAAGATCGAGAAGGAAGAGAAAGAGGAGAACTTCCGTCGCGTCGAGCGGCAATACGGAGGCTTTACCCGCTCGTTCACGCTTCCCAGCACCGTGGATCCGGGGCAAGTAAGCGCCCAATGTGACAAGGGGGTGCTGAAGATTAGCTTGGCAAAGAAGGCCGAAGCCAAGCCCAAGCAGATCAAAGTCAATGTCGGCGGCGCGAAGGTTCTCGAGGCCAAAGCGACCGCCAAGGCCGCGTAAAACTCAGGAGCCAGGCAGAAATGGGAGGCGGCTTACACCGCCTCTCATTTAGTTCTCCTCCACCTCTCGCACGGTGGTGTCGGTCCCCCTACTTAATGTTCGGCCGGCCCTTTCGTTCGACAAGATGTCGATGCAACGCTCGAAGATGAGGCGGCGATGACAATTTTTTGGCGGGGAAGAGGGCGACGCCGATCTGAGCCAGGGATAGGTTCGTGTTTTTTCACTCAGGCGCCGCGAGGAAAAAGAAAAAGCCCCGCACTTGAGTGGCGACCGCATCCCCGCGTTTAGCATCAGAGCCCGCTGGATGCGTTCTGTCGACAAATTCTCGGTTTGCCGAACGGAGAAGTTGCCAGATCGCGATGCGTGCCTGTCGCCGGCAACGGCAACCCCGCCGTTCATCGTTCTCCTCCACCCGGACCTGAATTGGCTCCTGGAGAGGACCAATAGCCGCCGCGGGCAGCCACAACACTGGCCTTCGCGTTGCGTACCTCCACCTGCAAAGAATGAAAGCCGGGCTGAGGGTCGCGCGGCTGAAAAGTAAGACAGTAGCGGTTATGGATGTGATTTGCGATCTCGCTGACGCGATCCTCGAATTGTTTTTCGGAATCGAATCGATAGAAATCACCGCCCGTCAGTTGTGCCAGAGCGTCTCCGGCATTTCGCTGCATTGCGCTGGCAAACATCGCCGTCGGATTCCGCAGCCCTAGACTTCTCAGCAGTCCACTTCGTGCCGTCGAGAAGGAAAGGCTATAGACCGACGCATCGCTTGCCGATATCTCGCGAACCAGGGAGTCGGTGTCGGACGCGCTGCTGCCATGATCGTGCTCGCCCGAAATCAATAAAATAATTCGCTGGTTCGCCGCAGGCGTCTTTCGAAGAACACGTACCGCCGTGTGCAATGCATCGAAAAGCACGGCGCGGCTGTTCCCGGATGCCGTCGGCGCGAGAGCTGGTGCAATCGCATCGGAATTGGCCGTGAAATCCTGAACCAGATGCGGTGCGCTGTCAAACGTAATCACCGCCACCTGGTCGCTCGGACCAGTAAGAATAGCGTCGACCATATCGTCGAGGCGTGCGATCTTGCTCAACTGCGCAGCGCTGTTGTGCCCCGTCTGTATCATCACCAGAAGGGAGAGCGGTTTTGAGTCTATATCCGGGTCGATCTCGACTCTCTGTTCAATGCCATCGTCCTTAACCGAGAAGTTCGCCGCAGAAAGACCAAATGCAATTTCTCCCGCTCGTTCCACTACGAGAGTTGGCACGGCTATGGATTGCGTTTGATGGGATGGGTTGGACGTTTGCGCCCAGGCTACAAGCGCCAAACCGATCATCAGGCAGAACGATATACGGCTCAGCATCGCGCTCATCCCCGGCGGCAGCAAGGCTTGCTAAAAGTGCGCTGTTGATCTGGTCCAAACACATAAGTATAAGCCCGATTTTGGGGGCCCGAAATCTCTTCAATTAGCGGCTAGAAGCAATTCCAGACTCATTAGGTGCTCACGGAAAAACCGTACAACCTCTTCATCGAACCGTTTGTGAAAAGCTGTCCGGTCAAAACCCTTCGGATCGGTGCAAACAACAGATGGCGGATTTGCTTTTACCTGATCTTCTGAACACGGACAGTCGAATGACAAATGCCCTGCGCCTATTACCCGATGAAATTCGGGCTTAACGGGTAGGTTCATTTCTAAGGCCGACACATCTTCAGGTCTCACGCCCATTCCCCCGTACTCGGAACTCCATAATTGTAAGGGAGCCCTTACGTCTCGAAGACTCGACCTGCTTGGAAAAAAATCGACAGGGTCTGCGATCACGTAAGCCGTGATGCGTGGTTCATATCCCGAAGAATGTGCAGGAATTTTGTGTTCTCTGATTTGTTGACACATCAAGAGATTCTCGGGGCATGGAATTGTGATGTGGTCAAAATCAGGCTGTGCACCTGCCAAAACGAGGCCGGTATAGCCACCACGAGAAAAACCAAAAAATCCTATGCTATGTTGATCGACTTTGATCCCTGCCGGCGGACTGGCGAGCAAAAAGTTAAGCGCGCGCTTTATGTCAATGGGCCGAACGAGAAAAGACGAGATATCAGCTGCTGACTTACCTCCAATATCTTGGTTGGAGTCTTCCGTGTGATTGAGAGTAACAACGGCAAAACCGGCATCCGCCAAGGCTTCCGCAGTGTCATGATGGCTGAACCTATCTTCAAACATTCCATGTGAAATAAGGACCAGGGGCAAGTTCTTCCGAGTGACGACGCAGTTTCTGACCGCGCGGATAGTCGTGGGAAAACCGTCTCGGTCTATGAGCATTTCTGGTGCAGGAGTGGAACAGGGTGTCCAAAGTTCTGCGACAATTCTGGGCTGATTGGCGTTTGCTGGGATTACAACATCCCGAATACCGGCGGCTTCCCCAGCCGTGGGCCTAAATGTAACGAGCATAAGCAAAAAAACGTATGGTGTTTTCACGGACCATACATATCCGCGCGCTTCGCGTCTGACCACGAACCAGCGCTTGAAATATCCCAGCAAGCGCATGCGAATTGTGAGCATTTAAGATTCCTCTTTCAGCGCTCGGCCGAAGTTAAGTCTAGCCATAAGTTACAGCACGAGAACGTGTACACGGGTTAGCCTACTGCTCAAAGACGGCGCCACCGAACTTGATCGCTTGATCGGACAAAGAGTTCAAGAGGCTCGGCAAGACCATCGCGTTTCAACACGGTTGCCAATTGTTGGCCGGGGTGGGGGATTCCGGCGTTCTAATCGGAGACGCCCATCTCCGCGCCGGAAATCCCGGGCCTGATCCCCTGCCTGACGCCGACGCTGCCGCGATCAGCATAGACCTGCAAGCAGGCGAAGGCGGAGGGACGGCGGCGCAGGGTATCTTCCTCAAGTCCACGACCGGCGGCAGCTCCGGAAAAATTCTGAACTATGTCGATTTCCATGCTTTCCATACCCCGGCATTTCCATGGCTTGTTTTCGGGCAAAGTTGGCCTACAACGTAAAAGACGAAAAATGTGCACGCGTTTATGTGTGCAAGGACAATGCCGATCAGGTGACATTCGGGTCGATTTAGATTCGCCTTGAAAGAAAGGAAGCAAGGACGGCGTTCGAAGCGCGTCCCATCGCTGCCGTCGGACAGTCGACTCAGAGTAAGCCTATTTTTGCCAGATACTACCTGATGACAACCAGCGCTCAAGTCGGTCCGCGTAGGTGCGGCTCGAGCGATGCTCCGAGCCGTCCGAGAGCTTCACCGCGAATTCGCGGTTCTCGATGGATCGCAACTCCAGTATGCCTTTGGACTGCACAATTCGGGAGCGGTGTATGCGGATAAACTTTGCCGGGTCGAGTTTCTGTTCGAGAGACGCCATCGTCTCGCGCAACAGGTAAGAACGACCGTTGACGTGGAGTTCAACATAGTCACCAGCAGCCCCAATCCACTCAACATCTTCCGCAATGACGATTTGAATGCGGGATCCAGCTTGCACGGTAAACCGGGACGCGAATCCATCTGAGGTGCGGTCCAGCATTTTCATGACCCGCTGTGCCATGTCGGCCTTTAATGCGGAGTCGACCAGATCACGAGCTCGACTAACCGCTGCCGCGAAGCGTGTGTCGTCCACCGGTTTCAACAAGTAATGCAGCGCATGAACATCGAATGCCCGCAAAACATGTTGCTCATACGCTGTCAGAAAAATGATTGCGGGCAGGCTTTCTCCAGGCAACGCCCGCAGCACCTCAAAACCGTCCATTCCGGGCATCTGGATGTCGAGGAACACAACATCGGGAGATCGTTCCAGAATTCTTTGCACTGCGGACTGCCCATCTGCGCATTCCCCAACAATCTCGACATCCCTGAATTTGCGTAGCCTGAGAACGACGCCACGACGCGCCAAGGGCTCGTCGTCGACGATTAGAGCGCGCACGGCGAAGCCTCCAGCAGGCTCCCAGTCCTGCGTAACGGCAATTCCAGCACGACCTCGCAACCGCCGGCTTCAGGCCACCCAAGCGAGAACTCAAAATTCGCCCCGTAAAGTGTTTTCAGGCGCTCCGCCGTGTTTCCGAGACCGATTCCATTTCCATTCTTCTTCTGCTCGCCCTCACGCCGTCCGGAGTTCCCGACGACAATTCGCAACCTGTCGGCATCGAGCGCGCTCTTGATCGAAATCCACCCACCTTCGATCAATGGCGCCACTCCGTAGCGCACTGCGTTCTCAACGAGCGGTTGCAGCAACATGTTCGGCACTAGGGCATCCCGCGTTTCCAATGGAACAGCCATATCGATTTTTAGGCGCTCCCCCAGCCTTGTTTGCTCGATCGCAAGGTACCCTTCGGTAAAGGCCAGTTCCTGAGAAAGCGTCACCTCTGCTGTGACTTCGGAATCCAGGCTTGTGCGCAGAAGATCTCCGATCTGCGCCAGCATCCGCGTGGCCGCAGGCGCATTTCCATCCAGAATGAGAGTGGAGACGGCATTGAGCGAATTGAATAGAAAGTGTGGATTCAACTGATAGCGAAGTGCAAGCAGGCGCGCCTCTCTGAGCTCAGACTCGGCGCGAAGCAGCCGCTCCTTCTCCATGCTCGATTGCTGCCATTGCTTAATGCTGAAGTACAGACTGCACCACACGAAGAGTATGAAAAAAGACCACGCCCAAACTGTAACCAAAGCATGCCAGGGCACATGATTGAAATTCTGCAAAATGAGGCCGACTGCGCAGGCTACGGGAATGGATGTGACCATGGCCGCTGCGGCTGCTTTCGATTCAAAAGCGATCCACGACTGCGATCGCTGAAGCAGCCAACGGCAAAAAGGGCGTAGGGCACAACTCCCCAGGAACATGCAGACGATAGGCACCGTCTCTTCAGCGATAAACTCACGCTTAGTCAAGAACGCATGAATGGATTCCAGAAGATCGAAAAGATAAAAGCAGCACCATCCAATGATCTGGATTTGCCAGAAGGACCGCAAATTCAGGACATTCTCTCGATTCATAAGTAGCATTTTAACTTAGGTGGTGAAGCGGCGTTCCACGGCCTGACTCACGAAACCCTCGGCTCATCGCATTTCTCAATCGCCCAGCAGATTAGGTCTGGCTTACCAACTTCATTGAGCTAGGCTCTGAACACGGTTTGAAGGTCGATCTATATCGCCGATACGGAGTTACGCAATTCGGAACGGAGTCGGACGCCGGAAAAGTTCCGGCAAGCAGGCTGTGTAAATGTGGAAAGCAAAGAGCACCTCCCCACATTTATACAACCACGACGGCGGCTACAAGTTCTCACTCAACGGGGATTGTGTGAAGTTGTGAGCCACTTCTGCTGTCAATTGCACACTAACTGTCAGAGCGCCGAGTGGTACCTGACGTAATTCGCCAATCATCTTGGCAACACGACTTTACTGGAGGGAAAGAGGAGATATGAACATGCTCATACAGTCGCGGAACTTCCGGACACTGTGGGTTACGACGATTGCTCTGGCTTGCTTCAGCAATGCGTTCGCTCAACAGAGCTACAAACTTACCGATTTGGGCGTTAACAACAGTAAGGACAACTTCAGCATGGCCATGGGTCTTAATAATCAGGGGTGGGCAGAGAACATGGATGGGACCGTCAACCCTCCCGAGACTAGTACGTCTACGACAGTTTCAAGGGGCCGCGCGGTGATTAGCATCTACGGATTGAACATCGACCTGGGCACGCTTGGAAAAGCCGACGGCAACAGTTGGATTAACTGGGGTGGGATCAACGACCGCGGGGAAGCCGTTGGTCAGTCCGAAACAGCTGATCCAGATCCGAATGGCGAAGACATTTGCGGCTTCGGCACACACCTTACGTGCGTTCCGTTTCTTTGGCGAGACGGCCACATGAGCGCTCTCGCGACGCTCGGCGGAAACAATGGGCAGGCCAGCGCCATCAATAACCGCGGAGAAGCCGTCGGGTTTGCCGAAGACGGCGCCGTGGACTCTACATGCCCAGCCGGCACAACGAACAATCGCATTGCGTTGCCGGCGTTGTGGGCAAGAGGCAACGCTGAAGCTCTTCCTCTGGTGGGTAACGATTCAGACGGTTTCGCATTCGGGATTAACGATCAAGGCCAGGCCGTTGGCTACTCGGGAAACTGCACCACAGCGACTCACGCCGTAATGTGGAAAGACAACACTGCCGTCGTGCTTCCAGATCTCGGAGGTACAGGTTCCAATTTCGCCTACACCATCAGCAACCTCGGCCAAATCGTCGGACAAGTCGGCACTGCTGATGGCACGACCTTCTATGCCGCGGTTTGGCAGCACGGCGCAGGCGGCGCAGTCACCAAAATCGACATTCTGCCGGGAGATTTTGCCGCCTTCGCCACCGGCATCAACAACCGCGGCCAGGTTGTGGGAAACGACTTTGACTCCACGTTCAGCTGGTCCCACGGCTTCATTTGGCAGGACGGCGTGACGACCGACCTGAACACGCTGATTCCCGCAGATTCCAACCTCTTCATCATCTCGGCCAGCAATATCAATGACCGCGGACAAATCTCGGGTATGGCAACGGTGCAAACCGGGCCCAATGCGGGCAACATTCACGCCTATCTTTTGACCCCCGTAGACGGACGCATCGGCGCCTCGATGGCAGATTTCGCACGTACACACCCGCATTCCATTTTGTCCGCGAATGCTTGCAACCACTCTTCGCAGAGATTCGGACCCGGCCGATTCCAGCGATAAAGGCATTCGTTCCCTTGGGTATGTGCCTGACCTCTGCTCGGTTTAATTCCCCAGACGCGACGGCACGCACGGTTGGGAATACGAGCCCGTGAGACGTGATAAACGGCACGCCTCACGGGTTTTCAATGACCGCACCGCCGATGCCCGCGAATGCTCACAAGCAGCTGTTGTCGAGAAACGTCGGACTCGGCCAACCGCGGCAAAAAAAACACCTTCCGAGCTTTCGCACCATGCATTCCAAAATTAGTCTTGGCGGGAAAATCGAAAGCTGAGATCAAGGAAAGTATTAAGACCGCGATGAAAAAAGAAGAATTGCCCGCTCTCGAGGCCGGGGCGATGTGCTACATGATGTCGAAAGATGCATATCTTAATGATGGTGGTGGCACAACATGGCCCATCTCATGTTTTACACGCCGCTCATGGATGGTGCAGTGTAGGGCGCAAATCCGATAGACGACTCAAACCATGTCTCGTTTAAATTCCCGAACTCTCCGATATTTCTAACTCCACAGTTCCTAGGTGACCCAGAACCGATGGACAATTTCGTCGTTCCCACCGGCGTGTGGTCGGATGGAACTCCGGATCGGATGTAAGGCGGGCCATCTGAGTGGAGCCTCGGAATCATTGAGTGACGCAAGAGCATGATGAAAACTGGATTCGAGAAAGCGAAAAGGATAGTCGGGCAGTGCCCGAGGCTTCTGCTGGCTGCGTTGTTTTTACTCTCCGCAATTGCACTGGGACAAACCCAACCGCCGGCAAAGCCGGAACCTGCCCCAATCCGGCCGTTCAAAATGCATGTTCCCGACCGTGTTCTAATTGATCTTCGCCACCGTTTGGCGGAAGCCACCTGGCCCGATCAACTTCCGGGCACGACCTGGGAGTACGGCGCCGACATCAAGAAGGTTCGGGAACTCGCGGACTATTGGCAGAACGGCTACGACTGGCGTGCGCAAGAAGCGAAGATCAATCAGTTTGACCAGTTCACAACGGAAATTGATGGACAGCAGATTTATTTTATCCATCAGCGCTCTCCTCGCCCCGACGCTATACCGTTGATGCTGATTCACGGATGGCCCGGCTCGATTTTGGAGTTTGAGAAGCTCATTGGGCCGCTCACCCATCCCAAGGACCAAAATAGCCCGGCATTTGACGTTATCATTCCTTCGCTTCCTGGCTTTGGATATTCCGGACCCACCACAACCCGTGGCTGGGGCCCACAGCGTATTGCGAAGGCTTTAGTTGTTCTGATGGATCGTTTGGGCTATTCCAAGTTCGGCATCCAGGGTGGTGACTGGGGTTCGGCAATAGCCCAAGACATGGCTTACCAGGCGCCCACGCACGTGATCGGGTTGCATCTGAATCAGATTTACGTGCCACCGCCGAACCAGGAAGCCGTTGCGAAAATGAGCGATGCTGAGCGGAAACGGTATTCCTACTTTGACCGGGAAGAGAGCAGCTTCTTTTTCCTCCAGGCCAGTGAACCCCAGACTCTTGCCTACGCCCTTACTGACTCCCCAGTGGGGTGGCTGGCCTGGATGATTGGCAAATTTCAACTGCTTACGGACAACAACGGCGATTTTCTTACGGCTGTGGATCGGGACACATTTTTAACCGATGTTACGCTCTATTGGGCGACCGGCACGATCGGCTCCGCCATGCGAATTTATCGTGAGGACCGGCTCACCAGAGAGGAAATGGTGCCGACGCCACACCTGGAGACTCCTGTGGGGTATGCGGATTTTCCGAAGGAGGTGGCTGTCCCGCCGTTTAGCTGGATTACTGAAACATACAACATAGTACAAAAAACTGGCATGCCGAAGGGCGGACACTTCGCGGCTCTGGAGCAGCCCGATCTCTTGGTTGCCGATATACGGAAGTTCTTTGCAAAGATTGATCAGAAGCAAGCCGAAAATGCACCCTGATACGAAATGCATGCGAGACAGATTGCCCTCTAAATCTCGGTGCTAAGCCATATGTCCGCCAGAAATCTCAGATTGTTTTTGTAGGTGCGGGTTATCGTGTACTTCTTGCCGCGACTGACTCGAACCAAGTACACGCCGGTGACACATCGCCTAAGTTCTTCGATAGAGCTACGTTCACAACGACGCTGCGATGAATCCGTACAAATTCCAACCCACTAAGTTTCTCAGCAACGCTTGAGAGAGGTTCCCTTATCAGATACCCGTAGCTTCCACGCTATGCTGCGCTGTTCCGCTACCAGCAGCAGCGAGGCAGAAGAGTGTGACCGCGATCTTCCTGCCGAACAAGATTGCATCCACCTTATTCTCCGCGTCGGTGTTGCAGTTCACTGAGTTGGAACCATACCTATGACGTGGCCGCGCATTTCGTGGCCGACGAGAACGCCACGGGTACGAGCGACAGAATCGAGGTCGCTGATCATCGGAAAAGGCCACGCAGGCGTTACCGGCCAGGTCTTACCCGAGGCTCAGACCAGCGGCCGCGACGCGCTGGTCGCCACTCCAACTCGGCACGCCCGGGCCAGAACCTGTAGACGCCGGGTTGTAACCGACGCGGTGAGCATACAAATACAGCTGAATGAAGCACGTGCCTGTAAAATCAGCCGACAATGGCTGGACTGTGACGGCGAGGATGGCCGAGAGCTCCGCCAATGACATCGATTGCTCTCCCCCCAAAAAGTCGAGTGCCGAGCGTCATATTCGGGCAACCTCACCGAAGCCACGGCTCGATGCAACACGACCGGCCAAACGGCTTGCTGATTGCATTGTCTTATTCTCTGCCACGAGTATCAAGCGCACCTGCATAAGCAAGTCGGCGGCCGCGGGTTCGCGCGGACGGCCGTTCCACTCCGGTGGCAGTAGCCGCGCCTTCCAAATCCTGTCCGCCAACTGCGATATCCCTTCAACGGCCAGGGCCTATTCGCTCAACGTCTTGGCGGCACCTTAGTGGAGACATCGGAACAAGACACTGACAGGACAATAAATCCGAAGGCGTTCCAAACACGTCACGCTGGCCGCCACTTCGCTAGAGGCTTTTGACAGTCCTCCGATAGAAGATGGAAGAACCAACCAGCATTGTGCTGGAAGTAGATATAGGTGCGCATCCGGAAAGAGTACTGGGGTGGCCCGTGGATCTGGAGTGGACTGAGGTATCAGGAGGCCATCTCTCTCAGCGCGTGGACCTCGGCATATCGTAGATGTCCGCGGTTGACAATCTCAATTTCGAGTTCCTCTCTGCGGAGCTCGTCGACGTCACCGCGCATCAGCGACATGTGGTTCTCCTGGCGTCTTGGACGCGAACCCTCATAGTCGTAAGGGGCGCTATCGATCTGTTCAGTGACTTCAAGCGACGGCTCGCAGACGGTGTCGAGTGGCGGCTTCAATCCTAGGCCTCTGCCCGAATCACGAGTGTGCCCAATTGCTCAGACTTGGCTGCTGAGTAGGCCTACATTAGACCGGGATGGTCTTTGTGAATCACCCAACCTGGACTGCACCGGAGCTTCCTTTCGGCGGCATTCAAGAACTCCGTGAACTTTCCGGTCTTGGCATACAGGAGTTTGTCAACAAGAAGCTGATTTGTGTTGTCCCTATCGATGCCCCTGCATAGCGTCCACACAGCAAGTAACTCACTTAGAGAGAGAAGGAAGTACTATGGCAGTCAAAATGAACGTCGCGGTTGTCGAGGAATTTGGAAAGCCATTAATGCTTCGGGAGTGGAACATCCCGTCCCCTGGTCCGGGTCAAATCCTGGTTAAGACTGAAGCGTGTGGCGTGTGCCACACCGACATCCACGCGATGCATGGCGATTGGCCAGTGAAGCCCACTCTGCCCTTCATCCCAGGGCATGAAGCCATAGGATTGGTCGCCGCAGTCGGGACAGGCGTCGGCAATGTGAAGGAAGGGGATCGCGTCGGCGTGCCGTGGCTCTACTCTGCTTGCGGTCATTGCGAGTATTGCCTGAAGGCCTGGGAGACTGTGTGTCCCGAGGCACAGTTCGGTGGTTACACGCGAAACGGTGGCTTTGCCGAGTACTTGCTTGCCGATCCGAATTACGTCGCCCATGTTCCCGCGGAGCTTTCCGCGGTCGAAGCTGCACCGTTAATCTGTGCCGGTGTCACGACCTACAAGGGAGTCAAGGGGACTGGCGCCAGACCGGGAGAATGGATTGCAATTTCGGGAATTGGCGGACTTGGCCACCTGGCTGTCCAGTATGCCAAGGCGATGGGGCTGCTTGTATGCGCGATCGACATTGATGACCGCAAGCTCGCCCACGCGAAGCAACTTGGCGCAGACCTAGTGATCAACGCAACAGTCGGCGATCCGACGGCGACCTTGAAGAAGGAAACGGGGGGTGGCGCTCATGGCATTTTGATTACCGCACCATCGCTGATCGCTTTCAAGCAAGGCGTCGGCATGACTCGGAAGCTTGGGACCTGCGTCCTCGTCGGTCTGCCGCCAGGTGAATTCCCCGTACCGCTCTTTGACGTAGTGGCAAATTGCATCACGATCCGCGGCTCGTTCGTTGGAACCCGTCAGGACATGGCGGAGGCGCTGGATTTTGCGGTTGGTGGAAGGGTCAAGGCAGACGTTGAACTGCAGCCGCTATCCTCGATCAATCAGATCTTTGACAGGCTCGAACATGGCGATGTCGCGTCTCGTGTTGTCCTTGATTTCGTAGAAGGCGAAGAGCAGCTCAAAGCCCATGATGAGATTCATAAGTTGGAGAGCATCGGAGTGGCCTAGACCACTGAGCAATCGGATAGGTTCTGGTGCAAACTCTCGAAGCGGTGGGAATTCAGGGGGATAATGGTCAGATGCGAGCACTGGATCTGTTTACGGGACAGCATTTCAACTCGGAGGTCCGCGCTCAATATGTGATCGCTAAGGATCGCCAGTTGGTCCTCGTTTTTGTCAAAATCGACGAGCTCGACGGAAATCGTAATCTTGTCGGCCGCCTTCAGCGGTCTGGGCAAACCAACCCAAAAGTCCTCATCCTTCAACTGCCGCGATGATGGGCCCGGCGATAACTGATCCATTTTGATTGTTAGTATTCGGCAAAACTGAAGGGCCCGGTTTTTCTGTACCAGTTAGATGGTTAGAGATCGGCTTGTTTTTGTTTCAGCCAGATCGCGGTTAACTGCGATCTGGCTGGCGAACTCTGTTGGCGTCCTGTTGGCTAGCGCCCTGTGAGGACGACTCTCATTGTATCCCGCCGCCAAGCTTCAATAGCCTGCCTGGCTTCGGGCAGTGACTGGAACCAATTAGTATCCAGACATTCGTCACGGAAGCTGCCGTTGAAGCTTTCGACATACGCATTGTCCGTAGGCTTGCCCGGGCGGGAGAAGTCGATCTTCACGCCGTTCCGATAGGCTCACATATCCATCATTTGCCCGGTGAACTCGCTGCCGTTGTCGCAGAACAGCACCTTCGGCACACCACGCTGTTCCATCAGCCTGCTCAACACCCGCACTACATCCTCTCCTTTCAGGCTTTAGCCGACTTCAATGGCCAGGTTTTCCCGTGTGTAAATATCCACGATGGTCAGCGAACGGAAGCGTCTCCCATCACAGAGTTGATCGGAGACGAAGTCCAGCGCCCAAACCTGGTTGGGACCACTCGGACGGAAGCGCTCCTGCCGATGCACAACCGCGCGCCGCCTTCCTGGTGGACGCTTGCGCAGTCCCAGCCCTTCTTCCTTGTACAGTCGATAGACAAGATCCTTGCCGACCTTCCAGCCCTCGCGGTTCAACAGCACGCGAATCCTGCGGTACCCGTAGCGCACTCTCGTCTGTGCGATCTCCCGGATCCGCATGCGTAACTCGATCCACTGCTCCTGACAGCCTTCGTAGCGATGCGTCGCTCGCGCCAACTCCAGTACGCAGCATGCGTGTCGTTCGCTTACCCGGTAGCTCTGCTCCAGATGCTTCACCGACGGGCGGCGCCGTGAAGGCTTTGCAACTTTTTTCTGAGCACATCCTGCAACATCGTCTTATCCAGCGTCAGCTCCGCGACCAGTTGCTTGAGCCGTGTGTTCTCGTGGCGCAGCTGCTTCATCTGGCGGACCTGATCTACCTCTAGGCCAGCATACTTCGCCTTCCAACGATAAAACGTCTGCTCGCTGATCCCTACCTTGCGGATCAACTCCGCCACTGGCACTCCCACCTCAGACTGCTTCAGAACCGACACAATCTGCTCCACGGAAAACTTCTTCTTCATCGACAAAATCTCCTCTTCCTAATCCTTTAGATTTTTGCCGATTTTTCTAACTCTCATTTTGGCTCAGTTTTCGCCGGGCCCTTCAAAAACCAGCCCTTGAGAGGGCGGAGGGGTTTTGGCTCTCTTTCGGGCTGGGTCATGCAATTCCTCCCATGGTGATGGAGGCATAGGCACCGCTGCTTCGGGTCCTCTGACAGGTGTGGTCAGAAATATACCGACGCTCTCATTGCGCTCCTGCATACACCCGACAGCAAGATGACCAACGGCGGCATGACACCTGTGGACCTGAAGCCGGATGAACTTGAAGCATTGGTCGCGTACCTTCGCCAACTGCACTGATCGAGATAGCAGCGGTGAACGGCCCTTCTGGAGATTGAAGGGCCGCGACAGAAATCACACTGGTAGTCTGCCTCCAGGCGCAATCCTGCTCATTACCTCACCGAGACTTGAGAATCGGCCACCTTATCGTTTCTGGTGCGCCCGCGTTCTTCCCTTTCGGACCTACTTGCAGACGTCGTGGACTCTTTCGCTTGGTCGGGCGCAGGAATACATAGCACCGGACAGTGGACTCCGGATATCACCTTTAGCACGGTGCTGGTCGCCATAACTTCGTCCGAGAGCATGGTCTCAGGACTGCCCAGAACCACCAGATCCACTTGATGCTTGAGGGCAAAGTCCACGATCACGTGGCCGGCTTCGCCGGAAGCCACGACGTGCTCGACGGGAACCGTGTGCGACTCGTTCATGGGCGCAAGAAAGCGCAGCCGCTCCAGATGAATGTGTCGCGCAACGTCAGTTGTCGCCGCTGAGCAGTAGAGAACCGTCAACTGCGCGTGCGAAATGCGGTGCGCGGCGGTTAACGCCGCCAGAGAGCAGGAGGAGAAATCCGTAGCCAATAGAACGGTCCGCCATCTTCCCGCCCAAGGCATCAGCGGTTCAACGTCGGGAGTAACGGTAAGGATGGGGCACTCGGTCCTGGCCAGGAGTTGGCGCGCGACCGCTCCGAGGGCCGCACGGCCAACTCCCGTCTTGCCTCTCGTTCCGAGAACCAGAAGATCTCCGCCGTGGTCACGCACCGTCTGAAGGATGAGTTCGCATATGTCACCTGTCTCAACGATGGAGTGAACCGCAATCCCTTGTGAACGTACCTGCCCTTCGATCCGATTCAGCTCTTCGCGAGCTGCCTGGTCCGCGGAGATCGAACTTGGCACTCCTTTGGGAAATGCATAGCCGATGGGATCGATGACGTGCACCAGAACCAGTTTGGCGCCATGCAGACAGGCTATGGCCTGGGCATAGCGAAGGGTGGCTGAGGACTTCTCTGAGAAGTCTGTTGCCACAACGATGGTTTCGAAAGGGAATTGCTTTGATCTGGCCATGAGAACTCCTTGGCTGAAAGGTCGAGTGTAAAACGGTCGGTCCCCGGGTTAGCGAGTGGCCCTGTCTGCGAGCTTCCAGAAAAGTAGAGGAGGTTGCGGTTGAATGCCCGCGAACAACCTTGATTGATACGGAAAAGACCCCTCGAGAAATTGTCGGGACGACGGGTGCGGAGGTTTCCCGCTGGCTCCTGCTTACCTCAATACTACGTCGATCAGGCTTAAGCGGGACACGGAGCTACCGCTCAAACGTCACGGCGTCGCGGAATACAGGCCGCGCCTGCGCATCCACTGTATGAGCAGACAGCGTCGCGAATCGCGCGATCGCAAGGGCACTTGCTCCCCCACAACCCAAAACTATGCGTTCGCGTTCTGACTCGTCTGAGCAACATCGCTCACACCGGGAAAATAATGGGAGGTTCGTTACGATGTTCGATTTGACATCCGCCCTCGCTCGGTTTCTGGCGAAGGGCCTTGTCGGCTTAAACGGATCATCCGCAATGGAACTCAGGAAAGACAGTAGATTGCGAAGGTCTGATCGATGTGCTTCGTCAATAGAGTCACTTTTTGAATCAGATCCACTTTCTTCTGAGCAGCCAGATCTTGATCGTTTGCGTAAGGCCCACATAGCTGAGGAGTGTGACCATCAGGATCGGCCAGTACATCTGAGGCAGGTGTGCGAGGCCCAGCGAAGAAGCAAGAGGCGAATACGGTAACCATGCACCCAATGCCATGATGGACAACGTTGTGACCGTCAGCATCCAACTCGCCCGGCTCTGGACGAAGGGAATTTTATTCGTGCGAATGACGTGAATAATGAGTGTCTGCGTCATCACTGACTCGACGAACCAGCCGGTCTGAAACACCGACGCGCGGGATGGGTCCCAGCACTTGAAGAAATAGAGCATGACGAAGAAAGTCGTATAGTCGAAGATCGAGCTGATCGGTCCGATGAAAAGGATGAACCGCTTGATCTCGCTTATGTTCCAGGGTCGCGGCCGGGTCACCTGTTCTTCGTCCACTGAGTCTGTTGGGATCGGAATTTGTGAGATGTCGTACAGGAGGTTGTTCGTCAACACCTGAATTGGAGCCATCGGAATGAAGGGGAGAAAGGCGCTTGCTCCCAGCACGCTGAACATATTTCCGAAGTTGGAACTCGCCCCCATCCGGATGTACTTGACAATGTTGGCGAAGACCTTCCGGCCCTCGATCACGCCGCCGTCAAGCACCATGAGGTCCTTCTCCAGCAGGATCAGGTCAGCCGACTCCTTGGCGATGTCCGTAGCCGTATCGACCGAGATACCAATGTCCGCGGCTCGCAATGCGGGAGCATCGTTGATTCCGTCCCCCAGGAATCCGATGACGTGTCCCTTCCCCCGGAGGACGTGAACGATCCGCTGCTTGTGGGCAGGAGAGAGGCGGGCGAAAAGCGTCGTTTTTTCCGCCGCCTCGGCCAGTTCGGCGTCGGACATCTTCTCCACATCTGCGCCGAGGAGCATGAGGTCTGCCGAGAGGCCGACATCGCCGCACACCTTGCGGCTGATAAGGTGGTTGTCGCCGGTGAGTATCTTCACTGCGACGCCATGCTTGTGCAGTGCCTCGATGGCAAGAGCTGCGCTTTTCTTAGGTGGATCCAGAAACGCGACATAGCCTTTAAGCACGAGATCGCATTCGTCATCCTTTGCGCAAACCTTGTTCCCCGATAGTTCCTTTGTCGCCACAGCTAAGACCCGGAAACCATCGTTGCTGAGGCTTTCGTATTCTTCCCTCAATCCCCTCATCAGGTTGGGGTCCATCGGTGAGAGCTTTCCGTCCAGTTCGAAGTGAGTGCATTGATGGAAGACCTCTTCGGGAGCGCCTTTGGTTAAAAGGATTGCTTTTCCTTCAGGATCTTCCACCAAGACGGACATCATGCGTCGTGTGAAGTCGAAGGGGATTTCGTCCAGCTTCTTGTACTTCGCGATCCGTGCTTGATCGTGGAAATCAGGACTGTCTAGAATCGCTCGATCAAGCAGGTTCTTGAGTCCTGTCTGGAAGTTGCTGATGAGATAACCATCCAATAGCACTTCGTCAGTCTCACGTCCCGCAACGTTGCAATGCCGTTGCAAGACGACGCGATCTTCGGTGAGCGTTCCAGTCTTGTCGGTGCACAACACATCCATGCCTCCGAAGTTCTGAATGGCATTGAGACGCTTGACGATCACTTTCTTGCGGCTCATCGCGATCGCCCCTTTTGAGAGGCAGACTGAGACGATCATGGGCAGCATCTCGGGGGTAAGGCCCACCGCGACTGCCAGTGCAAAGAAAAAGGCGCTTTTCCAATCATGTTTGGTGAAACCGTTGATAAGGAAGACCAGTGGCACCATCACAGCCATGAGCTTGATCATGAGCCAGGTGAAGCGACTGAGGCCCTTGTCGAAGCTGGTCGGTGGTGCCTCGGCGGTGATCGATCCGGCCATGCTGCCGAGATAGGTGCGGACTCCCGTCACTACAACGACTGCTGTCGCCGTACCGCTTTCAACGCTCGTTCCCATGAAGCAGGTGTTGTTAAGCTCTGTGGGTGAGCTCACAGTTTTCAGTTCGGGGTCGTGGATCTTCTCGACCGGAAGTGATTCCCCCGTGAGGCTACCCTGGCTAACGAAGAGGTCTTTCGAAGAGATGATCCGCACGTCACCGGGGATCATGTCGCCGGCGGCGAGCTTGATGATGTCCCCGGGAACCAGGTCGCGCAGCGGCATCTCCCGCGAGTTGCTATCACGAATGACAGTGGCGGTCACATGAATCATGGCCTTGAGCTTTGCGGCGGCCGCGTCTGCCCGGGCCTCCTGCCAGAAGCGGAGTGCAACGCCGAGCACCACCATGCCTGCCATGACAGATCCGGCGCGCGCGTCGCCGGTAGCAAAGGAGATGGACGATAAAATCGCCAGCAGAACCACCAGCGGGTTGCGAAGGATTTTCAGCAGACGGATCGGCCAGCCTTGCCGTCGCTCTTGCGCCACCTCGTTTGGCCCTGTCGTTCGCACTCGCTCTTCGGCTTCAGTTTGCGTCAGGCCCTGGGGGGACGTCCGCAAAGAACGGAGCAGTTCTTCGCCGTCCTTTCTGGCGGCATCAAGGACAGCGGGTGAGACATGGATACTGTGGTCTTTCGTCTTCGGCGGAATCGGACGCTGGCGTGGGACAGCATGCGGTTGGCAGAGGCTATCGTCTCCTGTCAAGCCGGCTGTGACTGAAGGCTCAACCGCGTCCTCCGTATGGAGTGTTGTCATCGCTCCTCTGACCGATCATCCAAGTGATTTCTGACCGTGAACTCGGCTAGTCGGCTTCCCGTATAAATGGGGGTGCACTAGCAGTCGCTGATCTGTCCAACCACTAACGGCGCACCACTCTTCCTTTTTCCGGCAAAGGAAGGCGGAAACTACGATCCGTATTGCACAGTATGGCGTTCTTACGCAGACAAGCGCAGTGCAATTTTGAACACTTCGAGCCGGGTTAACAAGGCACTCCCAAGCTTCCCAACGATCAGGTTGAGGCCTTAGGGCTTTACAGCGGCCGAGCGAAACTCCTATCGATGCCAACTAATTACGATAGAGGCCGCTACAGCCACGTAACTTGGAGAAGTTCTTCGGATATCAAGCGCTTTCCCTTCTGTGAACATCGGCCAACATGAGCAAGACTGAACAGATTGCTGCTTCCGCTGATGCGATGTTGAGCATGCGAGCACATTGCGTGTGCCCAAGGGTAGAAATTCACTGCGCAATCTCCGGCGGCGAGCTCGTGCCTAACTTGCGGAAAGCATCAGAAATTAGGAGCATAATCCGAAGTCAAGTTAACCCGGCGTATCCACTTGCGGCAGCCGTCCAGGAGAGAACAGGCGGTTAACAAAAGCTTCATCTACGCAGGAATCGAACTGCTTCTCCAACCGCTGACTTAGACCCGATCCACATAGTTCGAGGCTCGTCAAGGCAGTAAAGGACCAAAGAGATCTCAAATGAAAACGCAGATTCTGGCGGCAAATGACCGGATAAAGTACTTCTTCTCGCTGCTCCAGCTTGCGTTGACCTATGCCGAACATCCGAATCAGCCGGCAGGCACACTGAAGCGAGAGCTTTGGCGAGGTTGCCAGCATGCGACGTTCGGCGCTCGACTTCCTGGGTGGAAATCGATCAATGTCATTGGCGGAACACTCCGCCATCCTCGCCACTGCAGCCCAAACATTTTCGGCTGACTTTGCTGGCAGGCGTTTCATCCAACTATATCTGTATGCTCACCGCGTTGATGGGTTACAACCCGGCGTCTACAAGCTCTGGCCGGAGCGGGCCGAGTTGGAACAGACCAAGAGTGGCGACCCAACGTGTCGCGGCCGCTGGCCTGAGTCTTGGTCAGGACCTAGCCGGTAACGCCTGCGTGACCTTTTCGATGATCGGCGATCTCGAGCGTGCCGTGAGCTGTCCCAGCCAGGCACTTAATCCTGATGACTGCTTGGTCCTGTGCTGCATTACGGCTCTGGCTCCCTGCACAAACAGCTTGCGCAGGTACTGGTTTCCACGAAGGGGAATCTTCCACAACGTTTGCTTGCCTCCGGTCGAGTGCTCCTCGGGAACTACTCCCAGGCAAAAGTCCTGACCTAGCGGATCTGTTTTGGGCGATGTGGAGCATGCGAGCACATTGCGTGTGCCCAAGGGTAGAAATTCACTGCGCAATCTCCGGCGGCGAGCTCGTGTCTAACTTGCGGAAAGCATCAGAAATTAGGAGCATAATCCGAAGTCAAGTTAACCCGGCGTATCCACTTGCGGCTAATCCGCTAGTTGCGAACGGACAGAAGCTCATTCCGAGCGTTACCCGCGTCTTCAATCGCGACCGCCAGATGTATGTGTACCTGCAGGCCTATCGACACCCGGCGCCGCCCGCTTCAGGATCGAGCGCGACCGGTGCTTCGCCGGTTGCGGCTGAACATCCGTTCTTTGCGTACGTCGGCCTCTACCGCAATCAAAAGTTGGCGATGGAAACCGCGCCGATCGCAGTTATGCCGCAGCCAGGCACCCGCCTTGGCATCGTTCCCCTCAGCTTTCAGGTAAGCCTGGGAAATCTCGAAGCCGGAAGCTATCAATGCCAGATTAGCGTTCTCGATCCCGCGGGCAACCGCGCAGCTTTCTGGCAAGGAACCATCATGGTTTCTACAGTAAGCTGAGGATGGATACGAATTGCAACTGCGATGTTCGAGTAGCCCGGAAGTGGTCCTGAGTAATGCCTTGAGTCGATTTTCAGCTGTTTCGTGACGCCGAAACTGAACTTACCGAATCCACCCCGTTTTTCAAGCACGACGGCCCCGACGTTGACATTGCTGCCACGGGTAATGTCCGGATGGGCGACAATCCAACCGGAATCTGCGATTTAGCCATGAGCCGGTTTGGAAAGTGCATTAGCCACAGAAGTCAACCATTCAGACTGGATTGCGGTTACCTGGTCATCGATCGTCGCGCATGATCGTTAAGGGATCCAAGATGGAGGCCTGAACTGCAGGAAGCGCAGTCGCAATTACTACGGATACTCCTGTTGCGAGTGCGACGATCACCCAAATCCATAGCGGCGGCGAACTGATGATCGTTGTGCCGCTCAGCAATACACGCAAGAGCGCGAGTGTAATTGAGGTGCCTATCAAGGTGCCTGCAAGGACAAGTTTTCCTGCATTACTCATGATCCTTAATCCGATACGCCAACGTTGAGCACCGAGCGCAATACGAAGTGCCAACTCACGTTGACGCTGGCGTTGAGCATCGCGCTGCACACTGAATAGACCGAAGATACTGAGGATCGCTGCCGTAAATGCCGATGCGCTGCAGAGCAGTGTGGCGATCCGCAAAGGCGCAAAGGCAGATTGAGCGAGCTGAGCATCAAAGGTGCTTATAGAAATGGGGGCCGTTTCGTAGCCTGGTACAGACTGAATTCTTCGATGTAGTTCGACTGGTATATGCGCGTCTGACTTTGAGTGATCGATAATCAGCGTCATACGAGGAAGACAGTCCTGGTACATGGGAAAGTAAATGGTGGGCTCTGCGTGCTGCTCGAACATCCCAAACACCTGTGACTGAACTACTCCGATGATCTGTGTTCTCACACCTCTGTCATCAATAACGGCCGCGCCGAGCGATTTGCCACTGAAATAAAGATCCGCGGCTTCCTGGTTGAGAATACCTATTCGACCTTGACCGGCAACCTGATGGTCAGAGAACCTTTGGCCAGCTATCAATGACATGCCGAGTGTCTC
The DNA here is from genome assembly GCA_963781245.1 of uncultured Acidobacteriaceae bacterium. Classification (GTDB taxonomy): domain Bacteria; phylum Acidobacteriota; class Terriglobia; order Terriglobales; family Acidobacteriaceae; genus Silvibacterium. The sequence goes on along the minus strand of CAWAFB010000014.1, from coordinate 563,837 downwards.
GAAATAACCGGATGAAACAACGTTCACATTTAATTCGGTGTTGACTAGCGATGACACGGGGGCACGAAAGTGCGCACGGAGGGTTGGCTCGGGAGCAATTAAGTGATCCGTGTAATCGTAATAAATCGTTGGACGCTTTTCATTCGACGCATATGTGGGGTTTCTTTTGACCACACCAATGACCTCAACCGGGGAGCCGAAGGGATCCTGGATCATCATTCCAGCGGTCTTCGACCCAAAGAGCTCGTGAGCAGCGTTCTCATCGACAAGAGCTTCCTTACGGGTTGGATCTCTGACACCGAACATTCGCCCAGCAATTGGCGATCGACCTATGTATTTGAGCGATTCAGAGGTGAGCCAATCAATATCCATCTCCACGTCGCGAAACTGCGAGGATGGCAGCTCAACTCTAAATGATCGCCATTTTGGCTGATTGCCCGGAAGTTGGGCAGTCCACGCCAATGGTGACAGATTGGCGACCGATTTCGCCCGTTTCTCGACCTCGTTGAAATAGCTCAAATCAACTTCCGGTCGCATCTGTGCTTGTACGGTTAAAAGTATCGGATCGCCGAGGCTACGTCCGGTGCTTGTCTTTAAAGCTGTGTGAAGACCTCTAACAAGAAAGACTGAAGAGATTACCAGTACATAGCAGGCCGCAATTTGCCCAATGACCAAGCCGGTTCGAAGACCTTCTATCTTTTTTGAAGGTAGCCCGCTTTCACGCCCAAGAATGATCCACGGGCGATCAGTCACTGTCGCAAAGACGGGCATCATTCCGCTGAGGATGGTGATGCAGACACTTGCTATTGAGGCCGCAAAGATTGGCAACAAATGCGGCGCGAAGACAAGGTGTTCTGCGTCCTCTTTAAAGAGCAGTGCCGGGATGATACGCGCTGTGCAGACTGCCAGCAGTACTCCTATGACTCCCCCTGCCAGAGAGATAACGATACTGTCCGACAATAACTCTCCGATGAGTTGGCTACGGGTCGCACCGAGTGCAACCCGTAAAGATGTCTCGTGAGACCGCTTTAAAGCTCTTCCCATCAAGAACGAAGCAACATTGATAGAAGCGATGAGGAACACGGCACCGGCAGTAACATTCAACAATGCGCCAATACGTGACACCCCCCGAATTGTTCTCGGTGCTGTGCCTGTGAAAGAAACAACATTAATAGCGCTGGATGGTCCCAAGCTCATGCGAACAGCCGATTGCATCTGACTCGGTGAAATAGACGCTTGAAAAGAGCCGATCACCCACAAATCCCTGGCACTCTGGTCTACACCTTGCAAATCTTTATCCTGTAGAGGTATCCAGAGATCGACGCTACGGTCACTATAGAGACCTTCCATTCGATCTGGTGCAATTCCAATGACCGGAAGGTCTGTGTTATCGACTCTAATCTGATGACCAATGACATCAGCCTTGCCGTCCAATTCGTTTTGCCACATGTGGTGGCTGACAATGATCCCGACTCCTGATGGCAGTTCTAGTGCCTCCGCTAGATTGGGAGTGACAGCAGCAACAACCGCGATCTTAGCGCGACCATCAATCGCAATGTCGGTTGGCACAATTCGAGCGGCGCCGATCCAACTAAATCCATTCGAACTGCGTTTGAGTTGGAGATATTCAGCAGGTGAGAGCTGTCCTAACTCATGGAAGCGGTCCTGACCTAATATCGAGACGATCCTGTCTGCATGTTTAAGTGGAAAGCGGGAATTCGTCAGTCCCTGAACAAACCCATACACGGAAGCATTGCTGCCGATTCCAATTGCAATTGTGAGTAGGAGAGCAATTGACAGTCCTGGTGTTCGTACAAATGCTCTAGCGGAAGCGCGAATTGCAGGCCGCCCTCGAGAGAGGATCACTCAATCTAATAGGCAACTGCCATGCCAAGCCTAGACCTTGGGATACCAGGACCTCGCGCATACTATGCGTCCAGTTTTGGGATTCGTATGTCCATCTCTGGACAGAATTTCCCGCTCTCCATTATCGACAAATCGCAAAGCACTCATCCCAAAGCACTCAACGATCTGAGTACTTCCATATTGCCGACCAACCGCCCAAGACAGTGAAGAACGGTCCGGCTCTCGTCTCCCCGACCGAGCATCAATCGGGCAATTTGACAATCGTCGCTATTAGAATCACAATGTGTAAGTAATGCTTGGCGAGTTTGAATACCTTCTCATCACGGCGGCTGCACGGCTCGGCGAGGAAGCTTATGGTGCGGCGATCAGACGAGAGATTGAGGAAGCGACCGGAACCCGATGCTCGATTGGTGCGCTGTACACGACCCTTGATCGTCTGCAAACCAAGGGCCTCGTTAAGACCTGGATGGGCGAAGCGACTGCTCAGCGCGGGGGGCGTGCTAAACGCATGGTCCGTGTGACCGCGAAGGGAGTGCAGGCGGCAACTTCCTTTTATCGCGCTGTGACCCGTGTCAGCCGCGACGTCTCCTGGGATACGCAATGAGCCGAATGGCTGTTTTGGATTCACTCCTGCACCAAATGGCGGATGCGGCGTCCTTGATGCTTGACTCAGCAGAACGCGATGCGGTGTGCGGCGACCTTGCGGAAACCGGAGAATCGGGATGGGAGGCATTACGCGAAGTGCTGAGCCTGGTCGTTCGGCGGCGTGCAGCTTGCCTCCGAGATTGGCGTCCGTGGCTGACTCTCGCCAGCCTTACGGTACCGCTGGGCGTGCTGGTGTCGCTCATGTCGAGGCGCACTGCTGACGGAACCGCGATCTATCTCTGGCTCTACGTCAACAACTGGGATTGGACGGACATTCACAACTCAGGATTCTGGCGAGAGTTGGCCGAGTGTGCTCCGGGCTTGCTCTTGTCATATCTCGCGCTCGCGTGCTGGTCCTGGACGACCGGCCTGCTTGTCGGGTGCTTCACGCGGCGGATCCTCTGGCTTAGCGGCGGCGCGTTCTTGGTGGTAGTCCTAGCCGTCGGTATCTTTGGTATTCCCCGATCCTTTGACCACATCCTGGTCCTGCAGCGCGCCCGCGACTTCCGCAACAATGCAGCGGTGTTTCTCGAGGTTTTCTATCGGCAGGTGTTTCCCCAATTCCTCCAACTTCTCCTTGTGGTACTGCCGGCAACCATAGGAATGCGTCAGGGCTGCCGAATCGATCGGTTTCCCCGCACCGCGCAGGTGTTTCTGTTGATCGCCTCCACAGCAGCGGTTGTTACGCTGGTGAGCAACAATCTCCTCTGGTGGCAAATGCGCGTATGGGAGATTTGGCCTCTCCGTCAGCCGCGCCTTCCGTCGATGATACCTCTGGCGATTGCCGGCCGGCCGCTTACCTGCTCCTGGCTTCTCTTTTTCGGCGGCCTCGCCACGGTGCGGGTCGCAGCTAAGTTTCGAAAATCCATGAATATCGCTTGGAGGACAATCGCGGTGCCAATAGTTACGCGATTTCGGCTGGGCAGGAAACAGAGGAGCGTACTTTACATTGCTGTGAGCTTAGTGGCGGCTATTGCGATAATGCAGCCGGGTATGCCGGCTGCGGCCGCCCAGTCGGCACAGGGTACTGCCTTGCCTACCGCCCCCAAAGGGTCCGCATATGCTCTGATTCCCGCACAGTCAAGAGTGGCGGCGCCGGAATTCACGCTCACGGACATAAACGGGAGGACAATCACCCTCTCCGAATTTAGGGGCAATGTCGTGCTGCTGGATTTCTGGGCTGTGGAATGCGGGGGCTGCAAAGTCGAAATTCCCTGGTACGTCGCATTCGACAAAATCTATCGCGACAAAGGGCTAGCGTTGATCGGTATCGACATGTACGGCGAGAGTCCCGATGTGGTGAAGACATTCATGGCAAAGGCGCGCATGAATTATCGGGTTGCGATTGGGAATGATGCGCTCGGAGAACGATTCCACGTCGAAGAGATGCCGTTGACGCTGCTAATCGACCGGAGCGGGCGAGTCGCTTTATCGCATGCCGGAATTGTGGACAAGACGCAATTCGAAAACGACATTCAGGAATTGCTGCAATAGCTGAGTTCCTACGGTCTGGCGAAAACCGTGATGGGTACCGAATCCGAGTCTGGTTTTGAGCAAGTTCGCAACGGCGGGTCGAACTTACTGCTGGTGCGACGGCGCAGAGATTGAGAATCAATGCCGAAGAACTAGCCAATAGCAAACGGACAGTGTATCTGTTTAACACCACGTAACCCAGCCATGTCTCTTTATAAGAGTGATGAGGCCCGGTCTGACCCAACTGTTGGCTTCGATCTCCTGGCTCAGTCTTAGGTTGATGCGTGCCCGGTCGATCCAGAACGGTGCATGGACGCATTCCACTTCCAGCAGTTCCGCGTCTGGATCATATTTCCACTGAATCCTAGCCCCATCTTTCACCGCTTCTCCCGCCGAGCAATCAACGGGAATGCCATTCGCTGTCGCCTTCTTTCGCAACCGCGCAAAGACTGCGTGCGTAATTCCTCGAAATGTCAGCCTGGTACCGGACCACATCCAACTGCTCCTCCTGCACTTGTGAGCTCAAGGGCTGGCTCTCCGAAAATGAGATTGGGATCTTTGTTATTAAGGCTATCGATCCCTCTGCAAAATAGACGCTGGAAGGCTGCCAATTGTTCGTTTAGGTCTATGATCGTGCTGACGAGGTCGCAGGGGCCATCGCCGGATGGCTCGCAATGGTCATGCCAGCGCCGCTGATCATTCCCCTCCTGCGGTTCGCAAGCAAGAGGGCTGAACAGCCTCGAGTAAAGTCGATGATTCATGCCGTGATTCTCGCAAGCGCCCGACTCCTTTGGGTTTTCAGCTGACAAGAGAGATCGCCAGCGAGCCATTTACTATCGGGTTGCTCGTCGCCAGTGTGTTAGTGCTCTTGACGCGAAAGGTCGAGTCCATGTGGGTAGTGCTCTCCGCAGGCTTAATTGAGCTGGCGGCTGCCATCGTTTCATCTCATCCGTATCTCAACGTAGTAACACTCTGGCAGCTCAACTGCAGATCTTGTCGCTAAAGTTCGATCTGCTGAAGTTGTTGGGCGTGTCGAAGCTGGGCGTGTTAGTGACGTTGAAAACGAGCGGGGTTTTGTCTGATGACATCATGTGCAGGCGGATGTCGTCCTCCAGTACTTCGGCCATCAGGCCGTTGATTCCGCCTCGAACGCTCGCCAGCAGCATCAGAACCTCGGCGCAGTCCTCTTTCCCCGTCACGGAGCGCTCGATGGCGTCCTCCTGGCCGCGATGAGTCCTCGTTTAGCAGTGTTGGTTTCTGTTGGACTACATGGACGATAAACGGCTTTGATTGCAGGTTTGGGAGACCGCGCAGTTGCCGGTGGTGTCGCAGCAAGTTTGATATTTCTCGATTACTTCGATGCGGTAAGTGTGGCCGCCGCGCCAAGGGTCAATGTCAGGCGCCCGGGGCACTCCGACCGAATAAGTCTCGCCCCCGGATAAGAGCCAAACAGCGAGCCGCGAACTTACCGAAAACGTTTTCCGGGAACTTCAGGATCCAGTTATCCGAGAAGCCTCGTTCAAAATGCGCCCTGGCCCAAACCATCGAGCGGCCGGTCGGATCCGGATTCCGTTCGCAATGGGCGTTTGAGGATCAATCCTCAAAATGCAGCCCAATTCAGGGTGGTAGCTGAGCGCTTTGCCCTGTCTCACCAGCTGAGACTCTGGCGTCGGAGTGAATCGCTGCATTTGACGCGAACGATAACCGCTGAGTGATCTTCGGTGCTTGCGACCGAAACTCCCCAAATCGACGTCGTCCGACACTGCATCGAGGGTTGCAACCGCATATCTGGAACGTGTAACTTCCGTTCACCCATACATATTTCATGAAGACGGAAGACAAGTCGCGCACGAAACCGGGACGGTGTCGATGCGGAGGTTGATTCTGCTGGTGCTTTTGGCATCGCTGGCGCCTATCGCCGGGGCCTCAAAGCGCATCACCGTGGCGCAACTGGAGCAGGCGCTGACTGCGGCCCATGCTGCGCACAGGCCGGACGCGGACATTGCGCGCCAAATTGGCAGCTTAGAGCTTTCCGAACGTCTGACTGAGGCTACGCTCAACCGGCTCGCTGCATATCTCGATGCGGGCTCCCAGGCGGCGCTGGCTTTGCAATTGCTTGCCGATCAGTCGGCTTTTCTGGACCCTTCGGCGAGCGAGCTCCCGTCCACGGCAGCTCCCGACGACGCAGCTCAGCAGCGGATGATCGAGGCGGCGCGAAGCTATGTCGCGCAAACAGTACCGCAGCTGCCGAACCTCTTTGCCATCCGGATCACAAACCGCTACGATGACAGGCCTCAGGAGAGCGCTAAAGGCGGCTGGCCGGTTCGCTCGGGCCTGCACCTGGTGAGCACTTCGAGCCTGGAAATCTCTACCTTCGACGAACAGACCCATCAATCCACCACCGCGGGTTCCGCTCGCTGGCACGAACAGTCTGGACTGATTTCCGAGGGGGAGTTCGGGTCCACGCTGAGTATGATCCTGACCGACACCGTCAAAGGCAAGGTGAACTGGAGCCACTGGGAACAGACCGTCGCGGGGACGGTCGCAGTTTTCCATTATTCAGTTCCAAGCTCCGCCTCGCACTTCGAGGTTGTCACCTCGCTTCAGCGGCAGGCGTCGCTTGAGGGCACGTCAACGCCCACCGTCGGCTCCCGCCAGGGTTCAGGCATCGACGTAAAATCGAACGCCGGCTCCAACACATCGACTTTTCTCACCAAGCCCGGCTATCACGGTTCGCTCTGGGTGGACCCGGCCACCGGGACCATTCTACGCACCACCATGGACGCCGACACGAAAGGCAGCACCGAGTTCAAGAGGGCCTCGATCCTGGTGGAGTATGGCCCGGTTCAGATCGGCGAGAGTCAGTTCATTTGCCCGGTCCGCAGCCTGGCTCTCTCCATGGCGGTCAACGGCGCCAGCCTGGACCCTCTCACCCGCATGCCGGGAAATGCGCCGACCGAATGGCTGAACGAGAGCCTGTTCACCGGCTATCATCGCTTCGCCGCAACAACGAGGATCGTCAAGGATACGGGGGCGCCGCAACCACAAGATTTGAGCGCGCAACCGGAGGCTTCTCCTCCTGCCGATAACAACGTCACTTCGAAGCAGGACAGCAACGTCACTCCGACGCAAGACAGCAACGTCACTTCGAAGCAGAAAGAGGAAATTCCGGACGAAGATAAGCAGGCGAGTGTACCCGATCTCCCTGCTCCGTTGGCTGACGTTCCTCCCGTGCAAGCGCTCGCTCAACAAGCGCAGGATTCTCACGACACGCCTGCCAGGATCGTAGTGAACGTCAACCGAGTATTTGTGCCGGTTGTGGTCCGCGATAAGCAAGGCCACGCAGTAGTCGACCTGAAAAAAGAAGACTTTCAGGTTTTTGATAATGGCAAGCCGCAAGTTATCTCCGGATTCACGGTTCAGAAGCGCGAGGCGACTGGGAGCGCGCCAGGAAGCGCTGCAGAGAGTGCCACCAGGGTGAGTACAACGAATGGCGCGCCCCAGGCGGCGACCCTGCCACATCGAATCACCGTGTACCTTTTCGATGACCTGCATCTGAGCGCCGCAGACCTGGCATATCTCAAGAAAATCGATGCCAAAGCACTGGACGGGGCATTGGTCGGTTCAGATATGGCCGCCGTGGTTTCGACCTCTGGAAAAGTCAACAGTGGTCTGACGCGGGATCGCGCAAAATTGCATGACGCGATCATGAGCCTGGAGCCGCGAAACCTCTACACGTCGAGTGCGGGGGAATGTCCGAAAATCGAGTACTACGAAGCCGACCTGATCGAGAATAAGCACGATGGCGCAGCATTCGCAAAGGCGTTAGCGCAGGTATTCGCCTGTGACCCGGCCCTGGACAGACAGCGCGATCAAGAGGTGGCTCAGGGAATGGTGGAATCCGCCGCAAGGCGAGTTCTGGCGGTTGGCGAGCAGGACGTTCAGGTAACCCTTGTTACGATCAAAGAGTTTGTGCGCAGAATGGCCAAACTGCCGGGACAACGCACCCTGATTCTTGTGTCGCCCGGCTTCGTGGCCATTGGGCCGGAGGCCTTGGGCTGGGAATCGCAGATCATGGACTTGGCGGCGCAGTCCAACGTGACCATCAACGCCCTCGATGCGCGCGGGCTGTACACGGGCGTAACGGACATCAGTGAGAGAGGCGCGGGGCAAATCATCGATTCAACCCATCTCGCCGCTATGACGCGCGCCGAGGGCGTGATGTCAGAACTCGCCGACGGGACCGGCGGAACCTTCTTTCACAACAGCAACGACCTGGGGACGGGAATCAAGAGCCTGACGGATGCGCCGGAGGTTGTCTACGTGCTCGAACTTTCACTCGACGGCGTGAAGCCAGACGGTTCCTATCATCGCGTTAAAGTGAAAGTGGATCGGGAAGGCATGCAGTTACAGGCACGCCAAGGTTACTCTGCACCCAAGCAAGAGAAGAAGAAATAGAAATTCTGCTTCCGTCGTCGACCTTTATCGCCATCAATAGCTCAATCGGTGCAAAGTCGCGGAGTCGCTTATCGAGGCAGCGATTAGTCGCCTTAAGTCGGCCTGTGTTTACGAATGCATCCATTCCACATGGATGTAAACCGGCTTGAACGAAGCCGCTGTGCAGCAGACGCGTTCGCGTGTTGCTGGGCGATAGCGTAGAGGTGGGTTGAGCTAAGTTGTGTCGCAGGAGGTATCTCTGTGACTCATTTACGCCAGCTTATGCTCGAGGAACTGGAGCGTCGCAACTACGCCCCGAAGACGATCCACTGCTACATTCGCGTAGCAAGGCCGCCGCAAAAGAAATCCACCCAACAACCACTGACCCCTCGAACGCGCTTCGGGGGAGAAAGCCTCTTCCGCTACGCTCCAGAGCCCCGTTTCCCCCGAAAACAACTCCATCCTTATCCTTATTGCTATTACTGGTCCCCTTTTGTTCCGCCCCAGTGGTCTCCTTTTACTCCGCCCTTGACACTGGCGTCCAATTGGCGTCCAATCACGGGCGCCAAGGGTGTCTCAGAGGCCTTCAGGGAGCTATCCGTGGCCTGTATTGTCAATGAGTTACCGCCGATTAAAACCCTTTCGCGGCGATAACGCTTACCAAGCGATCGCTAACTAAGGAATTCTTGATATTGGCTTGAGTGCAGCCCGTTTCTCTCGCGCCAAAATCGATCATGTCCGACCCGCCTGGCGGAGACGATTCTGATTTCCTTTGTCCTCAAGGACGGACCCAACGATCGTTGCTGCTCAATTGCGAACACGAAGTAGCGAAAGCGGACAGTTCGAAATTTCAGCCGACTGTCCGATTTACGAAAACTAAAAGAGTTGTGGTCTCACGGAACTGGCCGTCCGCATGCCCTCGTATACCGGATCAGTGTTCCACCGGAGCGGCCTATGCAAACACTGCTTCAGGATCTGCGCTACTCGCTGCGCCAACTGCGAAAGAGCCCGGCATTCACGTTAACGGCGGTCATCTCCCTTGCCCTTGGGATCGGTGCCACCACAGCAGTGTTCAGCGTCGTGTATGCCGTAGTGATGGACCCCTATCCCTATGCGAATTCGGACAGGATGGCCCACCTCGTGGTGAAGGACAAGACCGGCCACGATCGTTACATCGCTATTACAGGTCGGCAGATTCAGGAGCTGCGCAAGTCGCCGGTGATCGAAGATTTTGTAGGCTTCGATGGATGGAGTCTGACGGTGACCGGGCACGATCTTCCCGAGGACGTGCAAGCAACATACTTCACATCCAACGCATTCAACTTTTTCGGCGTGCTGCCGGTCCTCGGCCGAGGACTCGTGGCGTCGGATGCGATCGACGGTCAGGACCCGCAGCCAGTGGTCGTGCTGGGATACAAGTTCTGGCAGCGGCACTTCAACTCGGATCCTGCGGTTCTGGGAAAGACACTGCAGCTAATGCGGAAAAACTACACCATTGTTGGTGTAGCCGCGCCGCGATTTACCTGGGGCGATGCCGATGTCTATCTACCGGCCAAGCTGCTGCAGGCTCCGGAGCACTTCTACAATGTGACGATGCGTCTGAAGCCCGGCGTGACCCATGCGGCGGCGGATGCCGCTCTGCAACCACTCATGGAGCAGTTCGCCAAGGAGAAGCCGCAGACTTTTCCGGATCATTTTCAGATGCATGTTCAGGGATTGAACGAGCATTTTATCCGCGACCTTGGCGGAACACTCGCTCTGTTGTTCAGCGCCGTTGGCTTGCTTCTGGCGATTGGGTGCGGAAACGTCTCGATTCTGCTCCTCGCGCGGGGCACGGCCCGGCAACACGAGTTCGCCGTGCGGGCCGCAATCGGTGCAAGCCGCCGGCGCATCATCCGGCAGCTTCTGACCGAATCACTCCTGCTATCGCTGACCGGGACTGCACTTGGCGTGTTGCTTGCCTTCCGCCTTCTGGCGCTGATCGTGTCCATGCTGCCGCAATATTCATTCCCCCATGAGGCGGCGATCCGGATCAACGTCCCGGTGTTGGCCTTCAGCGTCACTATCGCGATGCTGACGGGAATCCTATTCGGGCTCTGGCCAGCGCTGCAGCTTTCCCGTCCCCGGGTGAGCCAGGTCATGCAGTCGAGCACACGCAAGATAGCCGGAGGTGTGCGCGGGCGAGCCACTCACAATGCGCTCATCGCTGGGCAGATCGCGCTGACGCTGGTCATGTTGGCCGGCGCGAGCGCAGCGATGGAAGGCTTTCTGCGGCTCATGCACACCCCGCTGGGATACGATCCGCACAACATTATGTCCGTCGGAATTCCAGTACACGACGGAACATATCAGACACGGGAGGAGCGGTCGGCCTACTTCCAACAATTGCGGACCAGGGCAGCGACCGTACCGGGAGTAACCATGACGGCGATCTCTTCCAACGCCACGCCTCCATCGAACGGCTTTAATACACAGTTTGAAATCCTCGGGCATCCGGCGATTGAACAGCAGTTCGCGCTGATCAACCTCGTGAGTCCTGAATATTTTCCCGCGCTGCGCATCTCGCTGCTACAGGGCCGGATTTGGGACCAGACCGAAAACCACAACGCGGCGCACCTAGCGGTAATCAACCAGACGCTCGCGCGGCAGTATTTTCCGAATGGCGACGCGATTGGTCACTCAATGAAAATCGCGGCTCTCACGCCACAGCCGCCTTTTCGATTGACCGCGCCTGGCGCCGATGGGTGGCTACAGATCGTGGGCATCATTGCGGACAAGCGCGACGACGGAATGAGGAATCCAATCAAACCGGAAGCGTTCATCCCATACACATTGGTAATGGGAATGGGGACGCAGATTCTGGTGCGTTCGGATGTGGCCCCATTATCTCTCGTACATGCTGTCGCTGAGCAGGTAAATTCCGTGGATCCCGATCAGCAGATCAACGGACAAGTGCAGAACCTGGAGCAGTGGATTACTACGCAACCGGAGTGGCAACAGGAGCAACTGGTGGCATGGATCTTTGGTGGATTTGCGGTGCTGGCGCTGGCCCTGGCAGCCGTCGGCCTCTACAGCGTCGTGTCGTACACCGTAGTGCAGCGTACCAATGAATTTGGCATCCGCATGGCGCTCGGCGCACAGCGGGGACACGTGCTGCGTATTGTTTTCGCATCAACTGTGGTCAGCGTCGGCGGCGGCATCCTCGCAGGACTTGCTTTGACCGTGGGTCTCCACAAGGTCCTGGCTCAATGGGCTGAAGGCAGCTCACGTGATCCGCTTATTCTGCTCGCGGTGACCGCGCTTCTGAGCGCTGTAGCCGCAATCGCCTGTGTACTGCCTGCCCGTCGCGCATCCAAAGTCGATCCTATGACCGCGCTTCGCTACGAATAGGACCGCATTCAACGCCGGTCTGCCCGCCGGTCCGTGAAGGTTCGTTCAATGCATATAACTGATGAACAGTTAGAATCCGCCCACATGGCGATCGATCTGCCGTTGTTGCACTGTAAGGAGCGACCCGGAGTGGCTGGACTCCCAGTTGGGAGCAAGCGAGCTGTTCATAATTGATGAACAAGCTACTTTTGCGAACAAAATTCTGTGAGCGCTGTGTAAAGCCCATCTTGCTTGGATCTGTGGCAAGGCTGCAATCTTATGGAATGAAACAGCTCATGGCGGAACTATGGACCAAATGGCGAGGCTTGGTATCAGAGAAGAGTCAAAGCGGTCAGACGGTGAGTGCATTGGAATCGCTTTGGTCTTTCCGGTGGCATCGTCCAGAAGAAGAGTCAATAGGCTTCCATCGTGCAAAATCGTGCGATGTGCCAAAGCGGCCATAGCATCCGTGGCAACCCTAGCGATTTAGAATCTGCAACCTGCATCCCGTCAATGCGGACCTCTGGTTCGACTCCCGCCGCCTCCACCAATCTATGTCATTCGTGAAGCCCGTTCCCGATGCACATTTAGATCCATACTTTGGACTCGAGCCGGAGATCTGCCTCACCTTCGGTGGGATAGGCGGGCGGTGGTCCAACCCGATTCATCCGCGCGAAGTTCGGAATCGCTAACATTGGAGAGCCGTCCCGCCATTTGCCGGCAATCACCATAACCCCGCCCAGCAGGTCCGGACGCCATTCGGTCCTGAGTGGCGCATCAGTCAGCTTTCGGTCAATGTTTTCATTGTCTGCGCGCTCCACACTATAGATGAGCGCACCGTACCTCAAAGCGACGAGGTCAGCATCGGCCTGGATACGATAATCCGCGACCACCCGCTGAGGCTCCATCGGCATCTCCAGCTCAATGGTGTCGCCAGCTTTCCACTCGCGCCTAACCGCCGCGTATCCCCTTTGAATCGACGGCTCATGCTCTTCTCCATTGACGGCAAACCGTTTCACGCCTCTGACTGTGGGCGATTCCTTATAGAGCTTGCTCGTTGAACGGTCCGGAATTCGCACGAAAACCGTGAACGTCTTGGGTTCTTCCGGGTTCATGGTGATTGAAACGGAGCCGTGCCACGGGTAATCGGTTTTCTGTACAACCTCGACCTTGGTGCCTGCGACCTCGTCCACATGAATACGGCTTCCCACAAACATATTCACGTAGAGGCCGTCTCTGCTCTTCACATAACTCCATGTCGGAATCATCAGTAGCGTGCGCGATAGGTTACCGACGCAGCACGGGCATACATGCCACTCGGCGCGCTCCGAATTGATCAAGGGATTGGTGTAGCAGTAGCTTTTGCCATCAAGCGCTAATCCGCCGAGCAACGCGTTGTACATTGTCTGCTCATACAGATCCGCGTACTTTGCGTCGTGATAAGCCAGGTTGAGCTTGTATTGGAAGAAAACGAGTCCGCAGCTTGAGCAAGTTTCACAATATGCTTCATTGCGAAGTGAATAATTCGGTCCGAAGCCTTCCGAAGTCTCGCCGCTTCCGATACCACCGGTCAGATAGTATTTTTTGTTGACCATGTTGTCCCAAAGCGAAATGACGGCGCTCTGGTAATCCGAGTCATGGGTCTCGGCAGCAATGTCCGCCATGCCGGAATAGAAGTAAGTAGCACGCACTGCATGACCGACAGCCTCATACTGCTGCCCTGGCGGCAGGTGGCTCTGGTCGTACTCCGATCCGCCGCGCCGCGAGTCGAGAAGAAATTTCGCGAGCGCAATGTACGCGTCTCCGCGATGGTTTCCTTCCTGGTCGTTAACGAAACGTCCGAATCGTACAAGTGCCTGCTCCATCTCCTGATGGCCGTCAAACCACTCCTTCTTCCCCGGTCCTATGTTGGCAACCCAGCAGTCTGCGAGTTTCTTCGCTCCGTTATAAAGGCGAAGATCCTTGCCGTCGGTAAGTGTGTAGTGGTTGATGGCAGATTCAATGAAGTAACCGGAGACGTATCCTTCGTGGTTGCCGCGATGGTCGGGCGACCAGCGCTCCGGCCAGTCCTTGCGGTCTGCCAGGATGTAGGCGGTTTGCAGATAGCCATCCGGCATCTGCGCTGCCAGAATGATCGGAATCCAGCGGTCCAGAGTCGCGCGCATTAACTCCTGTGCGTGGATGATCTCAGGATCACCCTGCGGGTCAACCATGAGTGCGATGCACATCGACTCTACGGTCTGGTGTACCCACGCGTTCGAAAACACATAACCCTTATGCCGGCCGTGCGCTTCGCCGCGATTTGCCTTGCCCGCTTCGATAAAGTTGTCAATGCCCCCATCCCCCCGCATGGACGCGATATCGGTGCGCTCGCACATGCGAATGCAATGCGGAATCCAATCCACGATCAGCACCTTTGCACGCTCGTTCCAGAATTGACTATCTATCGAGTATCTGCGGGTATAAACCACGTCAAGTCGATCAGCGGGTGGCGCGGGCTCTACGTGCACATTGATTGGCTTCGGCTTGTCGTTGCTTCCCGATGCTTCAAGCGCAAGAACATAGTCACCCGGTTCTGAGAACGTCGCGGTAGTCATCGGAGCGTCCGAAGCCGCAAACACGACAGCAGCGGGGCCCGCGATTTTCACCCACCGCGCCTTGTTACGTTCTGAGTCCTCCAGCCAAACGACCTTAGCTGCGAGATAAGTCCGGCCGTCACTCACGACGGAACGATCCACGCCAGCATCCACCACCGGCGGAAGGGCTGGAGCCGGACCATAATTAAAGACCCTCCACTCGAGGATTCCTGCCACCCCTCCCGACTGAGGAACTACCTCGAGCCGCAATTTGCTAGTCTTCACGGGCTCGAAAATCGTCGCGTTGAATGTGTCCAGATCCGTGCGAAGACCCTGTGGCTGAGCGACGGGAACAAAATCACTTCCGTTCCAATAAAGAATCCGATAACTCCGGGGCGCTTGCATCCTCTGCAAGCTACTGCTGCCGAGAATTGCGCCCGATTTTGGATGGTCTACAGCCCAATAGACCTCGACTTTGTTGATGCTGACCTGTTCGGTCCACTCATATTGCACCCAGCTCGAGGTGCTCGCATTCGACTCTTCCTGCCGCAGTGCGTAGATTCCATGAGAGCGATCCAATGACTTTTCGGGGGGGAAGCCATCGTTCAGCGCAGAAATCTTGTTTTCGCTCAGAGGGGTAAGGCTCGAAGGAACAGCCACCCTCGCGATATTAAGAGCGTGGCTGGCATCCTGCGCCATCCCTTTCGGTCCTTCAAGAGCGGTCAGGGCAACGATACCCGTCAATCCGGCCAGGAACTCCCGGCGATTGGGTTCGGCTTGCGATTGATTTTCAGGTGACTGAAAGGCCGAAACTGTTTTCGGAAGATACTTCTTATAATTCATCAATATGCTCCAGTTCAATACCGGCGATCCCGGCAAGTCTCCGAGGCGCTGCGTTCCGGAGTGCCTGTGTAAAGTGCCCTAGCTGTATAGATCCATGGTGCCGCTAGGATCTTGATCGTGTTGTTAGACGGTCTCAGTGTCCACTCAATTCGTTGTATTCCATCACTCCCATCAGCGCACCCCAATGATAGAACGCATCACTGTTCTCTACTGTGTCACTGTCGTCCATCGTGGCACTGTAGTTTTCGTGTACGTGACCCTTAGATTTCCATTCGACAAGAAATAGATCGAGCGACTTGCGTGCCAGTTCCTGACGCGCCCGAGTCGCGGTGGGGGTCGAGTAATTCCGGAGCCCCAGGTAAACAAGGTAGTTCATTGGACCCCAGATACGCCCACGCCAATAGTCCTGATCCTTGAAGGCAGGATCGTTTCGCGCAATCGAAGGAAGGATCCGGTCTCCACCAAATTCATCGGGATTGAAAAAATGCTTGTTCAGCATTTCGTCAACTTGGTCAGGTGTTGCAGTTTTGGAAAGCATTGGATAGAAAACTCGTCGGAGCAAGGCGTTGATCGAATTTTCCCGTGTGCAGATCTTTGTCGAGAAAGATGCCTGCGGCGGGATTCCAGAGTGTCGCGAGCTTTTCGCTGTATTTTTGGGCGCTTCCACGCAACCCTTCCGTATCCTGTTTTCGGCCAAGTATGTCAGCCATTTTCGCCAAGGCATTGGCGTCGGCGACATACATACCCATCAGACCCGTATCCGCGAGTTCCATCTGATGTGTCTGCTCGTTGAAATACGCATCGTCAAATACTGGACCATTGTCGATGCCGGATTCTCATTTTCGCGGCCTGTTTTGTGCCGCCAAGGGCTTCCGGATTGACGGGCTTATTTTCTTCGTCGCTTCCCGATACAAGGTATCCCTGCATATCGCGGTGTTCGGTTGATATCAACATAGTCCCGACATGTCAATGCCTGCAGTCCCTCCGTATGAAACCACGCTGCTGGTCCCCGACTCCTCCTTGGCTCCCCCATTTGGAGGACGTCTGGCTATTCATCAAAGAGTCGGATCACACGCTCTGAGTCATCGCTCACTCGGAAAACCGAAATGAGCAATACGACCCCTCTACACTCGGATGAAACCGAGCTAATAACCGAACGCCCTAAAAGTATGACTGAAAAGTCGAGCGGGAGCCGATCTAGCTAGCGCATC
Organism: uncultured Acidobacteriaceae bacterium; assembly: GCA_963781245.1. Taxonomy (GTDB): domain Bacteria; phylum Acidobacteriota; class Terriglobia; order Terriglobales; family Acidobacteriaceae; genus Silvibacterium. The sequence goes on along the minus strand of CAWAFB010000014.1, from coordinate 547,417 downwards.
GACCGGTGAAGGGTAATCAAAAAAGTACCCATCAGCTTTCCGGCGCGCTACAATCCTATCCACAGCTAGACGTGACGCTCCCTTAGCGCATTGATGCTGTCCCAGCGTGACTGAGCGGGGTGTCAATGTGCCCTAAAGACCGGTCAATCCACGGCCGGCGTTCGGAGCTCAGATTTTGATACTGATGGCCGAAAAATCCGAATGAGGAGAGTGCGAGTCGCGGCGGCCTCTGATTGCTCCCAGTGGTTTAGCGTCAGGGGGTTCCGCCCCTGCATGTGGGTTTCGATTATTGGCATTCTCTTGTGCATTGCCAGCGATCCCACTGTCGCCGCCGAACCAGATGCGAAGAGCGTCCTCATTTTCTTTCACGTTCCTGTGCCCGTTAACGATCCCGCATACGTCTATCAAATTGAATCCTTAGTACGAGCTCGCGTTCGAGGGCCGGTCAACTTCTATATAGAGTACATGGATGCGAGGCGAGCCGAAGACAAGGACTACCAGCGAAACCTGACAGCTTCTCTTCGAGATACCTATGGTGGCCGCAAGCTGGATCTCGTAATGTTGTCGGGTTATCCGACGCTCGATCTGGTCCTGAGACATCGCAACGAATTGTTTCGTGGCGTACCTATCGACTACTTTTCCATGGAGACTCGCAACATAGCGGAACGGACCTGGCCCGGAATCACCGGGGTGACTGAGACTCAGGATGTCAAGGCCGTGATTAACCTCGCGCTTCGCCTTGATCCCGAAACCAGCACTGTAGCGATCATTACTGGTAAATCGGAAGTAGAAACGTTCTGGCTGGTAGAACTCCATTCCGAACTTCTCCACTATCAGAATAAGGTAAAGGAAATTGATCTGGTTGATCTTCCGACAGATCAGATACTGCAAAGAGCAGATCAGCTTCCGCCAAAGACCATCGTCTTTTTTGAACTTGAGCCACAGGAATCAATTCAACCTGCGATTGGAGTGCGGGATGTCCTTGCGCAGATCGGTCAACGTTTCCCGACTTATTGCATTTTTCCCTATGCATGTGTGGGCCACGGCGCAGTTGCGGGCATCGAATCGAGCGGTAGAGACGAAGTCGTCACATTAGCCGCTACAACTGCGGCCCGGATTCTCTCCGGTGAGCAGGTAGATAACATTCCCGTTGTTCACCCCTCGGGAACCCAAACCCTGGCGGACTGGCGACAGCTACGCCGGTGGCATATTCGAGAGTCAGCTCTGCCGTCGGGCAGTGTGATCCTTTATCGCGAGCCCACTTTCTGGGAGCGTGATCAAAAATATATCATTGCTGCCCTCATCCTGATTGTCACTCAGACATTGTTGATTGCCGGGCTGTTGTGGCAACGGGCGCGGAAGCGGAAGGCGGAAGCCGTCCTTCGCGAGAGTGAAAAGCGTTTCAGGGTGATGACGGATACCACTCCTTCGCTGGTCTGGATGTGCGATGCGAAGGGCAGGATTACATATCTGAATGAGCGTCGGCTCGCGTTCACCGGTCCGGACCTAAACGCAGGATACGGTGATACCTGGTCTGCCTATATCCATCCGGATGATGTGAAGAATGTATTGGATACTGTGGCGCAGGCCTTGAAGGCACGCGAGCCGTTTTCAAAGGAGTACCGTCTTCGCCGGAGCGATGGGGTGTATCGTTGGATGTTCGATTTGGCATCTCCAAGGGTAAATGGAGATGGATCCTTCGCCGGGTTTATCGGCTCGGCCATTGATGTCACAGACCAGAAGCTTGCTCAACAAGCGCTTGAAAAAGTGAGCGGTCAGCTGATCGAGGCGCAGGAGAAAGAACGCAGCCGCATCGCTAGAGAACTGCACGATGACATTTGCCAGAGGTTGGCGCTCTTGTCGATGGAGCTTGAGCAGGCGGATCGAGCATCCTACCAGTCACCCCTGGAAGTGAAGACGAACCTGGAAGAAATCCGGACCCATTGCTCTGAAATTGCGGGCGATGTTCAATCCCTGTCGCACCAGCTGCACTCGTCGAAGCTCGAATATCTGGGCGCCGCAGCCGCCATCCGAGGATTCTGCCATGAGTTTTCCAAACAACACGAAGTCAGCATCGACTTCGTAGAAAACGACGTGCCCCGCCATTTACCCAAAGACATTTCACTCTGCCTGTTTCGAGTTACGCAGGAAGCGCTGCATAATGCCGTGAAGTACAGCGGGGTAAGCGAGTTTGCAGTGGAACTGACTGCAACAGCAGGTGAGATTCAACTCATGGTGAGAGACGAGGGCAACGGCTTTGACGTAGAAGAGGCGAAGAAAACTCGTGGATTGGGACTTGTGAGCATGCAGGAACGAGTGCATCTGGTACACGGAAGTCTTGGGGTCGAATCGGAACCGGGAGCGGGCACAAGCGTCCTCGTAGTCGTTCCCTTAGCTCGTGAGAATCAGACACCTTCCGAAGACAGAACGGTTGAGGACACCGTAAGTACCACGGGGATGGTATGAAACGAACGAGTATCTTGCTGGCTGACGACCACACGATGATTTGCGCCGCTCTCCAGAAGCTCCTGGAGCCTGAATACGAGGTAATCGGCTGCGTTGGAGACGGCCGTGCTTTAGTCAAGACAGCCGTAGACCTCAAGCCAGACCTAGTGCTTGTTGACGTGGGCATGCCGTTGTTGAATGGGCTGGATGCAGGTCGGGACTTAAAAAAGCAAATGCCTAAGGTGAAGATTATCTTTCTCACGATGAATCCAGATCCGGAAATAGCGAGCGAAGCATTGCGGATGGGAGCCTCGGGTTATCTGCTAAAGAATTCGCAAGGCGACGAGCTGTTACAGGCAATCCGTAATGCGGTAAGCGGGATGTCATACGTTACTCCGCAAATCCGTCACGCAATGGAAGAGAGCTTCATCCGTGACCCCCAATCACTGAATCGCCCTAAACACCTGAGTGATCGGCAGCGCGAGGTCCTGCAAATGCTCGCCGAGGGCCGGTCAATGAAGGAAGTGGCATACATTCTCCACATTTCCGAAAGAACAGTGCGCTTCCACAAATACCGCATCATGGATGAACTGGGTATCACCACCAATTCCGGGCTCGTACAGTACGCAATCAAGCATTCGATCATTCCCTCACCCCTGAGCAGGTAGCATCCACGTCAGGATCGACACGTTTACCTCAGGTCGCTTACTGTCACTTCGGACAGTAGGCAGCACTCCACGGACAGGAAAGAATGGCTCCTTAGTCTTGCGACTAGGACAGGCGAAGTGTATGACCCGGATCCGAGTGTTGCTTGCGGATGATCATCAAACAATTCTGGACCGGGTGCGTGGAATACTCGCCACGGACTTTGACGTTGTGGGCGCCGTAAATAATGGACGAGATGCTGTCGTAGAAGCAGAACGTCTCGATCCTGATGTGCTCGTAATTGATATATCGATGCCAATTCTCGATGGATTGCAAGCGGCCGACCGCCTGCGCGCCAAAAACCGCCGGGCCAAGATCATCTTTTTGACGGTACATAAAGACCGAGACTTTGTTGCCGCTGCCCTCTCGGCCGGCGCCTCTGGGTATGTCACTAAGGCAGACGTTACGACCGATCTGATTCCAGCTATCCGCGAGGCTCTCGTGGGGCGAATATACATCTCAAGATCGATAACGCCGTAGTTCAACCGTTTCTCCCGCATAGACACCCCAAAAATCAGAGACGGCCCGCTTCTACCCCTTCCCCCGATCCGTCCTGGGCGGGATAACGTAGGATTTCTTTCGCACATTTGAATTGAGTTGGAGCTGTGGAGGTTGGTACAAGCATGAGGAGCGAGACCTCTGAGGACGGGTGATGGAGCCAACCGAAGCAGGAAGCGAGACGAAGACGCTGGGGTCGGTGGTACAGATCGACGAAGGCAAGATCCAGGCGCATTTGGCCGAGGTGGTGCGGTCGACGGTGGAAGAGACGCTGAACGCGCTGCTGGATGCGGAAGCCGATCAGTTATGCGGTGCTCGGAAGTACGAGCGGGTCGAAGGGCGCAAGGATACACGGGCGGGCAGCGATGAGCGGCAGTTGCAGACCAAGGCCGGCGAAGTCATCCTGAAGGTGCCGAAGCTGCGGAGCCTGCCGTTTGAGACGGCGATCATCGAGCGCTACCGGCGGGGTGAGTCTTCGGTGGAAGAGGCGCTGGTAGAGATGTACCTGGCCGGTGTTAGTGTGCGCCGTGTGGAAGACATCACGCAGGCGCTGTGGGGCACGCGGGTGTCGGCCTCGACGGTGAGCGATCTGAACCAGAAGATCTACAAGCAGATCGAGGAGTGGCGCCAGCAGCCGCTGGTGGGCGAGTTTCCGTATGTTTTCCTGGATGGCCTTTGGCTGAAGCGGAGCTGGGGTGGTGAGGTGAAGAACGTCTCCGTGCTGGTGGCGATTGGCGTGGCGCAGACCGGCTACCGTCAGATCCTGGCGGTAAGCGAAGGGGCCAAGGAAGACAAGGTCAGCTGGACTGCGTTTCTCCGGGAGCTGAAGGAGCGCGGGCTCAAGGGCGTGAAGTTGTTCGTTTCTGATAAGTACCTGGGGTTGGTGGAGAACCTGGCCGAGTTTTATCCGGAAGCCTCCTGGCAACGCTGCGTGGTTCATTTTTATAGAAACGTGTGGACAGCGGTGCCCACCGGCAAGGTGAAAGAAGTGGCGGCGATGCTGAAGGCAGTGCACGCGCAGGAAGACGCACAGGCGGCGCGAGAAAAGGCCGCACAGGTGGTGGAGAAGCTGAAGGCGATGAAGTTGGCGCGGGCCGCGGAGATCGTCGCAGACGGCGTGGAAGAAACGTTGAGCTACTACGCGATGCCGTCTGAGCACTGGCGCTCGATCAAGACCAACAACCCGCTGGAGCGGCTAATGCGGGAGATTCGACGACGAACGCGTGTAGTGGGCGCCTTCCCGGATGGCAAGTCGGCGCTGATGCTGGTGGCCGCTCGCCTACGATATGTCGCTGCTACCAGGTGGGGTACGAAGCGCTATCTGCAGATGAACCGGCTGGCCGACGTCGTGGCCATCGCCTGACCCCTTGTTCTGGTCCCCATGGGGACCAGAACGAATCTACCAACCCAACAACCTTCCTGTCTGCTAACTAAGATCGAATGTGCGAAAAACTCTGGACAATAACCTGGGCGGCGATCGCCTGATACACGAATCTAGACGATCTGCATCTGGCGACGCGCGATGTACAGGTCTGGAAAGCATCGCCCGTTAGCTCGAACACCATGAAACGATGCGCCCACGGGTCACTGAGTTTCCATCCGCAACAGCATCAAGGATGAGCGGATCTGCTCCACCATCTCATTTAGAAGCTCATCATTGTAATGAGCTCTTGCTCGGCCAGCGTCTCAACTCCTAATCGTGCTACTTCCTCCCTGGGGATGGCCCGAAAGGCGGCAGGAATTTCCATCCTGTTGACGATATCTTCAAACGAGGTGCGACCGTCGCACATTCTCAACAACTGCGCTGCCAGTGGAGGCAGTTGCAACAGGTCGGCACGCTTATCAGGCCGTAGGCGCACGGCCAGCGAGCACTGGCCCCATGGCACCTGGGCTGGCAGTTCACGGCGGCGTAAAGCTTCACGAATCGCAATTACGTCCACGTCCAACTCAATCAGGTAGACATTTTCGGCGATATTGGGCAGTGAGGTAAGCTGTGCGGCCCCGTTTCCTTCGACATCGTGCGCCGGGAAGTCTGGACTCCGGTCCGTAGTCTGCAACGCGATCTGGTAGCGGAGCATTCCCGCCGCGGCAACACTGGCGGGATTGATCTTCGTCAGATAATGCTCGACTACAAAAGTGAGCAGATCGTCGGCAAAAGAAATATCGGAATAATAAGCCGGCGGACGCTCAGTTCTTCCCTTCTCAATATTCCATCGGAGCCACTGATCGAATAGGCCCAGGAAATCGCCACGGCATTCTGCCTGCAAGGCGACCATCAGCCAGCGGCACCGTTTAAGTCCGAATAGGACGAAATTCCTCAATTCCTGCAGATAGTCGCGATCCTCGCTCAAAGGAAGAACATAAAAGTTAGGAAACAACTCGGGATGATCGGCGATCAGTTGTCGGCTCTCGCTATCGCAGGTCCACGCTTCGCCATAAAAATCCGACCAGACTGGATCCAGAACGAGTTTGTCGCGGTAGCGGGAATGCAGCGGCGTTTCGGCTAATGCGGCCAGCATGTGGATCTGCGGCTTTATTGGGTCGTGGCGGCATGAGTCAATCAGAAATCCGACGGTCGCTTCGACGTCGCCGCGTTCCTCTTCGGGGAAGCCGATAATCATCGAGGCAGTCGTCGACATGTTGTGGCGGGCGGTGGAGTCGACGACTGCGGCGGCCTTGCCCACGTCCAGATGCTTGTCGATGACTTTTTGCAGGCGCGGAGATCCAGTCTCTATTCCGAAGAAGATTCCATCGCACCCAGCGGCGGACATGAGCGCAATCAAGTCGTCATCAACGCTGTCGGTACGGGCACTGCAGTACCATGTGTAGTTGGCTTTCGACTCGATCATCGCGTGGCAAAAAGCCGCAACCTTTCTACGATCGACGGTGAACATGTCATGGATGAGGTCGAACTTTACGGCACCATAGGTGGCATTAGCGAAGCGCATCTGCTCGATAACCCGCTCGGGCGACTTCAGCCGAAAATTGCGCCGAAAGAAGTCATTCGTCGAGCAGAATTTGCAGGCAAATGGGCAGCCTCGGCCGAGTTCCAGCGCCAGGGTTGGACAACCTCGCTTTTCCCCGGGATAAAGATGAAAGGCGGGAATGGGAAGAGCATCCAGATCGACGGTGACCGAAGCGTTCGGATTACGCATCACGCGATTGCCGCAACGATAGGTGACGCCAGGAATTGAATCGAGCGCCCGTTCACCTGAAAGGGCCCGGAGGAGTGCCGGCAGCGACTCCTCCGCCTCGCCGCGAACAATGACATCGATGAACTGAAAGGCCTCCAACGTAGGCACATCCACCACGGAGGCCTGCGGCCCTCCGAGAATTATCGTGGCGTCAGGGCGCAGTCGTTTGAGCTCACGCGCGATGCGAACCGTCAGTGGATAGCTGCTGGAAATTGTTCCCAGGGCGTAAAGATCGTCGGCCAATCCGGCCAAACGGGCCGCCGCATAGGCGCACAAGTCCTCTTTTGAATGACCAGCGGCTCGCGCGAGGAGATGGTCATAGTAGAAGCGATTGAGGTCAACGATGCGTGGAACCAGTCCATGCTGCTCGAGAACGGCGGCCAGCGTGAGGATGCCAATCGGGGCCATCTCCGCTAACCCGGCGATTTCGTCTCGGTAGCCGGCCGAAGGCTCCGCTGGCTCGGTCAGCGACGGCGGACCCACAAAGCAAATCTTCATCTTCTGTAGCTCAGCAATGGAGAGCTAGCCTTCGTTGCTGCTCTTCCAGTGAAGCGAGACCGTCGCTTGCTTGGCTTTGGTGACCGCGTTCTGGTTCAGTACACCTTGCAATGCCGCCTCAAATTCCTTCTTGAGCTCCGTCTTTGTCTTGTCGTCCAATCCCAGAGTTGCAGGAAGGTTGACTTCAGCTTTAATCTCGTTTTTTGACATTGGTTAGCTCCCTTCGACCATCACAAGGTTATTGACTGGCTTTCCATTCCAAGGCAACGCCGACGTTTTTAGCGTGGGTCGCTGTATGCTTGTCGAGCACTCCGCGTATGGCGGCAGTAAATTCCTTCTTCAGGCTTTCCTTGTCCGGCTCAGGTATGGCGAGATCATGGGGAATTGCGACTTCGACCTTCATGTCACTCATGGGAAAACTCCTTGCTTGAGAAAGCAGGATAAATCTAGTTCACTTCATACCTGGAATCAACACATTTGCGCGACCGCTCACCTTTGAGACGCAGAAGTGCGTTATTCGGGAACGGAGGTCGCCCAGATGTTCGCTTTGGAGGTGGCAATATTCAAGACCATGAGATTGCGGGCGACAGAGAGGTTGAAAGCCCCACGGGAAACCTCTTTTAGAGAGAACTCGGGATCGTGGAGGTGCAAAACCGCCAGCGGACCATCAATAGGCCGAACCCCGCTGGGATCGAGCCGTTGCCGCCAGATACACTGGAAACCATCGGTTGTGGAATAGAAGTAGATAAATCGGCCATCGGCGGACCATCGGGGTTTGTCATTCCAGCCGGGATTGGCTACAACTGTTATCCATTCGTTCAGCGGGACTGCCGCCCCATTCTGCAAAGGTGCGACAACGATTTGCGATTGATCGGCTGACATCCGCACCACAAATGCGACGGCTCGACCGTTAGGCGCGATTTGAGCCTGGTCAAGTTGATAACTTGGTTTGCTCAGAAAAAGCGATTTGCTTCCGCTGGTCACGTCGAGTACGTAGATGGCCTCTGGATGTCCCGCGAGATACAGTATTTTGGCACCATCCGGTGACCAGCTAACAGCGTTGCCGCAATCCTCGCAAACACGATGTGGTGAACCGCCGTCAAGATCGACGACATAGATGGGGTTCTGGTTGTTCTCCCAAACGGAATAGGCGATCTTGCGGGCATCGGGACTGATGAGTGGACTCGCTTCGGCCAATGAGGTCAGATTCACCTCACTGCCCGTCTCCAGGTTGCGGACCCACACATTGCGCAGATCACCAATACGGCGCGCAAACGCCATCAATTTCCCATCGGCGGAAAGTGACGGTCGGGTATCCAGCGCTGCCGTCGTAGTCACCTGCTTCGGTTTACCCACGGCCGCCCCGGTGGCCGGATTCAACGGAAGACTCCAGATGTTGAGCGACGCTACGGCGCTGGTAAAAGCCACTTCTCCATCGGGCAGCACCCATGGCGCGGCTTCAAGAGCGGCGCCGAAAGTGACTGGCTGCGGGTCCCCCGAGGCCTTGTAGTCGCCGGGGGAGAATGCCATTCTCCAGATGTTTGTGCTGTTGCCCTTGCTGGCAGAGAAAACGATCTGGTTTTTCAATAAGCATGGAGGGCTGAAATACAGCCTAAGGTCCTGCTTGCGCAAATAGTCGAAGGCGCCGGTCTTCACCAATTCCGTTCCGTCAAGATCGGTGACCCACCAGTCGCTCGCCGCTTCGGAAGATCCCTCACCCGGCCGAAATCCCTGGAACATGATGTGGTGCCCATCGGGCATCCAGATGGGATAGCGAGCGTCGGCAAACTCCAGACGCAGCTGCCTCGGCACCCCTCCCGTCGCCGGCACAATAAAGATCTTTCCGTTAGGCAGCACAAAATGGCCCCACTCGCCGGTCCAGTACGCGATGAACTTCCCGTCGGGCGAGTAACGAGGATTTAGCCCGCTTTTCACCAAAAGCCGTTCGTTTCCTCCCAGCGCCGCGTTGATGTATATGGCGCCGCCCTCGGCCTCGGAACGGTACACAATCGCGCTCCCGTCAGGTGCGAGTGCTGGATAGTCCTGGTCGACCTTCGTGTCCCTGGTGATGCGGACCGGCGGACCGCCTTGATATTGAGCCCAGATGTCGAGATGACCTTCGCCACTCCGGTCTGAGGAATAGGCCATCAGCTTGCCGTCTGCCGAAAACGTGACATTGTTGTCGAAGCCGCTATCCAGCGTGAGTTGGGTAACGACACCGCGGTTGTTTTCTGACTTCGAAGGCCCAAGCGGCCTTTTTGTCCATAGATAAAAGCCGCCACCTGTAACGAGCAGCAAACCGAGAAGGATTGCTGAAGGCAATAACCATCTGCGCTGGACACGCGGGGGCAGGACTGGCAATGTCGCCGGGATGGGAAGAGCACGCGTGGCCGTCGTCAGGAAGTCCGAGATTTGAATGCTGGCGACCTTTTCATCTGAACCAGCGCCTGAGAAACCGAGCCACAGACGGATTTGCTGTACCGAAGAGAACCGCAATCCAGGATCGGGTTGCAAACAACGGAGGATTACCGCCTCCCAGCGCGGCTCAATCTGTTCCATCCACAGCTTGGGCGACGGAGGCTGCTCGTTCAGCCGTTTCATCAGAGAGGAGATGCCGGCGCCCTCGAATGGCCTGCGTCGGGTAACGAGCTCGAAGATAACAATCCCTAACGCATAGATATCCGAAGAAGCACTGGCGTCTTCCCCCCGGAGTTGCTCCGGCGAGATGTAAGCCAGGGTGCCGAGTATCTGACCGCTCTCGGTCATACTCTGATTGCTGTCCATTGCACGCGCTAAGCCGAAATCGGTGATGACAACGCGCGTGCCGCCGTCTTGCTCCGGAACAAGGTAGACATTTCCCGGCTTGAAATCGCGGTGAATCACACCCGCGCGATGCGCGGCGCCCAGACCGTCGATCATCTGCAGCACCCAATCGCTGGCGTCGTTTAGGGAGATTGTCTTTGGATCGCGCAGGCGATCTGCCAAAGTCCCGCCGCTGAGCAGTTCCATTGTGATGAAGGCCACATCGCCATCGTGCGAAAAGTCGAAAATCCGGCAGACATTCGGATGGGTGACCTTGCGGGCGAGATAAGTTTCCTTGCGCAGCCGGTTCAGCGCCTGGCTGTGCTCCGCAATCTCCGGACGGATTGTCTTGAGAGCGATCGCCGCGCCGAGTTCCAGGTCTTCGGCCTCGTAGACCTCGCCCATTCCGCCCCGGCCCAGAAAGCGAACGATGCGGAAGCGTCCGGCAACCACGTAGTTTTCGGAAAAGACATGTCGCCCCATGCCACTGGCCGGCACGGCTCTTGTAACGGTATCGGGCGGATTCCCCGCGCGTTCCGCCAATACCTCAAGCAGTGCGCTGTCGCTGACGGAAATCCTGGCGAGATACTCCTCCCGCTCCGCTGGGGGAAGCCTAAGGGCGGCTTCTATAATCTCGCGAATCTGACTCGAGCGTGCCTCAGCCATAAGATCTCAGCCTTGATCTGTGGCCGGTTTTTTGGTGAAATCCTGGAGCCTTCGGAACACCTCGCAACACCAGCTCGCCTACCGTCCAGAGGCGGTCCGGATCGCTGTAATCCGTCCTTGAGACCCTTGCACTGTCCCCGATGTGGTCGAGTATAACAAATCATATTCGTTGAGGTTCAAAGCCTCTTCGCATATGATCGGGCGGTCTTTATGTCCAGCAATCTCTCCCTGAGAAGGACCGCCTGACCTTGCGATTAACCAGGTTTGTGGAGTGGCCCGCGACCGATGATTCTTCCGCGAATCTCGGACTGAATATCTCGTCTTGCCCGCGAGAGACTGCGATCTATCTGCTGCATATCGCCGCGGAGGTGGAGCATGCGCTGATGGCTCAATACCTCTACGCCGCCTACTCCCTCGGCGGAGACCATCTCTCCCCCGAACACCAGCGCATCGCGGACCAGTGGAAGAAAACGGTCGCACAGATCGCGCGCGAGGAGATGGCCCACCTGGCCACAGTAGAGAACCTGCTCACGCTGATCGGCGGACCGATCTGCTTTGATCGCGAGGATTACCCCACGCCGGCAGACCTCTATCCCTTTCCACTTGAGTTGGAGCCGCTATCCAGACGTTCGTTGGCCAAATACGTTTTGGCCGAGAGTCCCAGCGATGAGGTTATTAAGCAACTCGGGTTGACACAGGAGATCGAGGATATCAAGCGCGTGGTTGACAATCCAGTCGATAAGGACAAAGTGCATCGGGTCGGACTGGTCTACGATACGCTGGTCAAGCTCTTCACCGTACCCCCACAGGCCAAAGATCCCGAAGCTAAACCGACCCCCTTTGTCGCTCAATGCGACATTTCAGCTGATTCCATCCGGCATCAGGTCCGGGCCCAGGAATGGGGCCTCGGATACAGCGACCTGCTGATCAAAACCGCACAGAACCGCGACGATGCGGTGGCCGCGATTCAGGCAATAGCCCAAGAGGGAGAAGGCTCTGATATCAGCGATTTCGAAAAGTCGCACTTCGGCAGGTTTCTGAACATCTATCGCAAATTTCCGCAGAGCGAATGGAGTCCAAGCCGAAACGTCGCTCACAATCCCTCGACTCAAAATACAGGCAAAGGACAGTACATCGGAAATCCGGTAGCGCTCACCTGGGCCCAACTCTTCAATTTGCGTTATCGGCTGCTGTTGATGTACCTCGCGCATTCCTTCGCGATCGAAGCACCGGTCGCCAGCACAGCACGGACACCGCGCGGTTTGCTCATATCGTGGTCATTCGGCGAAATGTATAATTTGCGCTCGATTGCCGAAATCCTCATGACGCAACCATTGAACACCCCGGACGACGGCATGCGCGCTGGACCGCCATTCGAGATGCCATACTCGCTCGCACTGTCACCCTACGATAAAGAGCGCTGGCGTACTCACCGTGACCTTGTTCTGGCCTCAGGGGACTATATCCGGGCCTTAAAGAGCCACGGCAACCCTGATTGGGAAAGGTATCTGTGCGGCCTGGAGAGTGCCAATAAAACCGCTCTGGACCAGATTCTTACCATGATCGGAGCTTAGGCTGTGTGTAAGAAAATTAAAGAAATTGCGGAGATCCGTATTCTCCCGCCGCTCGCCATCGGCCGCCTCGGATCATCACCGGATGCCATGGACAACTACGAGTTATTGATCCCGGATCCGGTGGGTCCACGAAAGATCGTGTCCGCAAAAACTTTGGTGGTTCAGGATAGCGGCGAACTACGGGCCAAGGAACCGCCTTTCGAAGTCCGCTTCCGCGATGAAGAGGGACGAGTCCGGCCTGGAGCGCCCTTTCTGGAAGTATGGGCAAGGTTTGTCGGTGAAGACGAACTTTTTCCCCTGGAAGTTGGATCTGCGGAGATCGGCATCTCGGCTTCAGATGTGTCCTGGCAAGTGCAGGTGGGCAACATGAAGGCCTACCGGCATACTTCCGAAACTGATGACCGTGTCCTTGCCGATACGGGCCGCTTTTCCGATCATTCTCGGCGAGAATTGCAAGGGCGTTGCAAGAACTTCTTCACGGATAAGCACATTCCGTTCGGCCATGTTCAATTCATCAAGCCAAACAGCGCATTCCCTCAAATTCGACTGCGATTTATTCCGGCTGCGGGAAAGGTCTATGGACCTCCGAGTACCTTCGGCCATCCCGATAAGAATCTTGCCGCGGTGGTTTACGAGCCTAAACCGGATAAGAATTCATGGGAGGGCTGGATCGATCCGCACTCCAGCGACCTCGCCTCTCGAAGAACCACCAACCCTGGATATGTCTATGCCGGCTGGATGGACGACAAGTTCAATCAGTACAGCTGGGCGTATTTCGACGACGAGTGCGATGGCATTGTGGAGGTCGAAGTCAACATAGCCGGCAAAAAGTTCAACGCCTATGCGCGAATCACCGCCGGTCCGCCCAGCTTCGCCCCCGACAGCATGCCGGTGCGCACCATCGCGGACGAATTGGAACAAGCCATGTACGGTCCCGAATTCGACGGGCCAGCCTCGCAGCAGGAAATCGAGGACGTGAGACAAATCGTTCGCCGGGCGCTGGAAACCACTCGCCTGATGAACACAGCACAGATGAATGCGGCCTCAACACAGCCGGGAGTCGGAATGGCGCGCATGGATTACCTCGATGTTCTGCGCGCCCTGGAGCCGATCTTCGAGCCCGCGCTTGCAGACTCGCTGGCGATTCAGGCTCGACATGAGCGCGTTTTGCTGGCACTGGAGAGTGGCTCTCTGGTGTGGTTCGCACGGATTCTCCGCAACTATGACGAAGTGGGCGATCTTTCCACCGAGACTCGTCGAAAAATGCCCGCACTCATGCGTGGCCCTGAAGGCAATCATCTGGCTTTGACGCGCCGGCAAGTGGCCAAGATCCGCGCCGTAGCGGACATGGCAACAAGTGGCAGCCGCTCGGCGAACGTTGCCGAGCCGGCATCTCCAGGCCGTCCTGCGATACAAGCCAGGAATCTTACTGCCCAGTTGAACTATGACGGGATCGGCAATCCACCTACGACCCATCCACGCGCTGCCGTCTCCAACTGCTTTCCCGGGTTGGAAACCGACTTTCGCAATGCCTGGAGGCGCGTCCTCGTAGGAATCGAACTGCACGAAGCCACCAATTTCGTGATGAGTGTCGACCTCGGCGCCCCCGAGAATCTGCAAATCCTGGCAAAGGGCTATCAGTTGCTGATGATCGAAGGGACGGCGGTCACTGTGCCAGTCACCGGCCCCAAAATCAAGGGCGGCCCTAACGTGCCTCTTCCCGACACTCAATTCCATGAGCCCACTATCCCGCTGGAGTGGTCTAACGCCTTGGCCGCGGTTCTGCACTGCCACGCAGGTCGGCCCGTCAAATGCACTTTCCAATGCATCCAGGATGGGAAGCCAATCGAGCGGAGCTTGACCATGCGTCGATTCTTCGACGAGGAAAACATAAATGGGGAGACAATCAAGCGCGCCGTAATCGCGCGCGAGCTGGTGCCTCCAGGCTACCTTACCCAAAGTCTCTGCTCGCCCTGGCAGGCCGATTATCGCCAGTGCTCCTGCTTCTACTGGGCTGCGACTCGCCCCGATTACGTCAACATCGAACCTCGGCCCGATGGTACGAGCGACGGCAATAACTGGCTGCAAAAGAATCGCACGCCCGAAACCCCACGAGTTTACGTCGTGGACGATCACGTCGACACTCGACTCGTTTCTTCCTCGGACCTCTACCGGCAGTGGGAGAAAGAGTTGCGATTCATCATCGGCGGAGAGGATGAAGAGCCGGAATAGCCTCTGAGCCAGCCATGCTGATCCAAATCCAGAACGCGCCTCGGACTGACGGATCCCTCGCCGCCGCGCCGCTCTCGCCCCCCTACCATCGCTTTGACACCGAGTTTGGTAAACACATCTTGCTGATGAATGGCTCGCGAGTTTTCTCTATTTCAGAGGAGATTGCGGCAATACTTGACACTTGCAATCACGAGGAGGCCGAGTCGCTCTTGAGTAGCCTCGGCCTTTCTGCGCCTGCATTTATCTCCGATGAACCTCCTGAGCATCACCCGGTGCGTTCTATCTCGCTTGCCATCGCGCAGAAATGCAACCTCGCCTGCGGTTACTGCTACGCTCAAGCCGGAAGTTTTGGAGTTGACGAGCGCGACATGTCTCCAGACGTCGCGATGGCCGCAATTGATCTCCTCTTTGCCGACGCATCTCCCGGCGAACGGCTCAACGTGGCCTTTCTCGGGGGAGAGCCGCTGACCAACCGCACCCTGTTGCGGCTGTGTACAGAGCGCGCGAGTGAACTCGGCGCCCAGAATAACGTCGAAATCGGATTCTCCATCACCACCAATGGCACGCTGTTGACTGCGGCCGATGGCGAATTCTTCGAGCGACACGGCTTTGGCGTTACGGTCAGCCTGGACGGCCCCGGACTGATCAACGATCGGCTGCGCCCGTTCAAGGGCGGCAATGGAAGCTACGACCGCGTACTCGGGAATGTAGCGCCGCTGCTGACCACGCAGCGACGGATGCAGGTCTCAGCGCGGGTGACGGTCACGCCGGAAAATCTCTGCCTGCCGGAGACGCTGGACGCGTTTCTCGGGCTTGGCTTCCACTCAGTCGGCTTCTCGCCCATGCTGAGTTCACCCAGCGGAACCGGACAGATGAGCGCATTCCATCTGCAATCCATGTTGGAGGGGATGATCGAATGCGGCCGGGAGTTCGAGCGCAGAATCCTGCGCGGCGAGCGCTACGCGTTCTCCAATATGTACACCGCGCTGCATGAGATTCACAAAGGCACCCATCGTCCCTATCCTTGTGGAGCTGGCGCCGGCTACGTTGGGGTCTCTGCCGGCGGCGCACTCTACGCTTGTCACCGTTTTGTGGAGGATGAAGCAGGTCGGCTCGGCGAAGTGCAAGCTGGAGTCGATTCACAGCGTCAACGCGAGTGGCTTGCCGCGCGGCACGTTCATCTTCAAGAGCCCTGCCGAAGCTGTTGGGCCAAATATTTATGCGGCGGCGGATGCCACTACGAGGTCGTTCACCGCGGCCGGCCTGCCTGCGATTACATTCGCGGCTGGCTGCACTATTGTCTGGAAGCATACATTCGCGTGCTTGAGTGCGAGCCGACTTTCTTCGGCGCGCAGGCCTAGCCATGAACTCCGTTCTCATGACCGAGGTCTGTGTCATCGGCGGCGGTCCTGCCGGTTCAGCCATCAGCCGGAGACTCGCGCAACTCGGCCACTCCGTTGTCGTGGTTGAGAAGTCGGCCTTTCCCCACTCACATATCGGCGAGTCACTTGCCGGAAGCATTCTTCCCTTGCTTGATGTATTGGGATTGCGAACTCGTGTGGAAGAAGCCGGCTTCCTGCGTCCGGTAGCGGCGATGGTGAATTGGGCCGGAGATCATGACCATGATCGGCCCGCGTATGGTGAACCAGGCTTCCAGGTTGATCGCGGCCGGTTTGACAAGCTTCTTCTGGTCGCCGCCGTCGAGTGCGGCGTCACGCTCCTCAATCCGGCAAAAATACTCGACATTAGCCAACGCGATGGCCTCTGGACAGTTGACGTGGACCTGTCGGGAAGAGAGCTGCGAGTCAAAGCCAACTTCCTGGTGGACGCGACCGGACGAGTCAATCTGCTGCGAGGTAAGAGAGTTAGCATCTCCGCTCCAACCTTGGCCTTGTGGGCGTATTGGAAAAACGCCGAGATTACCGGTGCGGCAACTCGGGTTGAGTCCGGAGCAAGAGAGTGGTTTTGGGGAGCACCGCTGCCTGACGGCACCTTCAATGCAACCGTGCTCCTGGATCCTCACCGTTATCGTGAGGGAATAGAGCAAAGCGGCTCTCGGAGCGCGTTCTACGAATCCCTCCTGTCCGGTTCAGGATTGTTGCGGCCCTGCATGTCAGGAACACGGGCGGGCGCAGTTTCGGTTTGTGAAGCCACTTGTTACATGGCAGCAGAAATCGCCACGCCTAACTCGATCAAAGTTGGCGAGGCAGCATTTACGATCGACCCTCTCTCTTCGCAAGGCGTGCAGACCGCCGTAGGCACGGCGCTGCACGCGGCTGCCGTGCTCCACACCATTTCGCAGCGGCCCGAAAACACTCGTCTGGCTCTCCATTTCTACAATTCACGCCAGAGGGACGCGGCAAATCTACACGCGGCCAGCGCCGCATCTTTCTATGCTCAGGGTGCCAGTTTCTATGGAACTGAGTTTTGGCTTCGCCGTGCGACTCGGAGCCATGGTGAAGTGTTCACGCCCTCGCAGGTCGGATTCCCGGCCGCTTTTCCTGGTGCTGATGGACTGATACAAGTCTCGCGCGACGCGCGAATCGCGAACGTGCCGTGCCTTAAGGACGACTATATAGTGGAGGCTCGTGGTATCACCCATCCCAGTCTCGACCATCCGCTGGTTTTCGTGGAAAATACTCCCCTTGAGTTTCTGCTTCAAGACCTCGGTCACCCTTTGAAGGTGCGCGATCTGATGCAGCGGTGGATTCACCTCATCGGACCAAACTCTGCGCAGCGAGCGCTCTTCCAGCTTTGGAGCATTGGCATATTGTGTGGCGCCCTTAGCGATTAACTAATCAATGGCCGTCAGTCGTCATAGCCAGCGCCCCACCGTCGCTCTTGAGTGTCTCTTCCTCCCCGGCGATTGATCGTTTCCCTGGCGATCCGCAGAGATTTGTGCATCGGGTCGATTGAGACTTTTCGGACCGTATGGCGAATAATCGAGCAAGTTTGAGTGAACTTCATGAGCACAATTAGCAATCATCGAGTTGGCGCCATCGTTTTGGCTGCGGGCAGATCGACTCGCATGGGTGAAGCAAAACAGCTGCTTCGTCTGGGCGATAGCTCTGTCTTGGGTAAGACCCTCGAAAGCGTTCGCGCCGCTGGAGTGGATGACGTCATCCTCGTCCTGGGTTCTTCTGCGCAGACCATCCGGCAACAGCTTCCAATCTCTGGGATTGGTGGACTGAAGGTTGTGGTCAATCAGGACTACGAACAAGGCATGGCGAGTTCACTGCGAGAGGGACTTTCCGCACTTGATCCGCAGACAGACGCCGCCCTGATTGTCCTTGCGGACCAGCCCTTCGTTCGCCCGGAGACACTCGATCGGATCATCGACCGGTACCGCGGCTCCAATGCGCAGATAGTGATTCCCTTGTACAAAGGCTTTCGTGGCAACCCGGTTCTTCTGGACCGTTCTGTCTTTCCCGAGGTCATGGCACTCGACGGAGATGTCGGCTGCCGGGCAATCTTCGGGACTCACTTAGAGGGAATCGTAAAGGTGGAAGTGGACGATGTAGGAATTCTTCTCGACATCGACAACAAGGATGACTATGAACGACTACGACTCTTTGGCCAATCCGCGGAAGATGAGCGGGCATTCATTGAGGCTGCTAATCGTGAAGCAAGAGCAATTCCGGTCCTGGAAAATACGGGGGTAGAGGATCCGTCTCGCGGTGACGAGTTGATCGTCGTGGGCCGGGAACAGGTCGCAATGGCATTGGTTAAGTTAGGCCAGTTGTTGAAATTCACAGTGACTGTCGTCGATCCTCTCCTCGAAGTCTCCGCGTTGCCGCCGGGCGTGAGATTGCTAAAGACCCTCGACCTCTCGGTCTTGCCGGAAAAGCCCGGGAGATATGTAGTTGTGGCCAGCCGCGGCAAATTCGACGAAGAAGCGGTGGAACAGGCGTTGCAATTCCAGAGTGCCTATGTGGGACTCGTAGCCAACAAGAAGCGAGCCCTGGAGATACTGCACAGCCTGGAGCGTGGCGGCGCATCGCCGGAGAAGCTAGCCACCGTTCGCGCGCCTGCCGGGCTTAACATAGGTGCCGACACACCCGAGGAAATTGCCCTGAGCATCGCGGCAGAGATTGTTTCTCGGCACGCAGAAACGCGGAGGAAACAAGTCCGAAAAACGTTAAGGCCAATTGAGCCGGGGAATCCCTGAATTCTCTATCGGGAAATGCCGGAATCCTTGATTGAAAGGGAGCTATCCAACAGGCCCAAGACAGATCCTCGTGCGTTGAGCGGCTTACCTTGTAATGGCTATAAAGTTGCGGGGTGTAAAAGCAGCCGGGCGTTTTCTGTCTCTATTTCGATTTCGGCTGGCTCGGGGAAATTGTCCGCCACGACAAGGCACCCATTAGCCACTAGCCATTCGTGGGTTGGTTCGTTGGGTTTCTGCTTGTGGGCGTATGCCCGCAAGCAGAAGCCAGAGCATGAGCGATCCTTCTCCGAGGAAGCCGAGGGCGATATTCCCCGGATTCAGATGCTGAGCCAGCATCGGTGACAGAGCAGTCAGCCAAGCCAGGCCTCCGAGCGCCATCAGCATGCCCAAGATCCGAGGGAGGAATGTCGACCGGCGGACGAGGTAGCCGGTGACAAGACAATAGAGTCCGTGGAAGACGAGGGCGATGTTGATGTCTCCGAGGTGCCCTTCGAGTGCTTCAAAGGTGAGACTCACGAGGTTGAAGGCTGCAGCGAGGAGAGCGAGATTGCGGCTCACCGGCTTGAATATCTGATAGAGGAGCAGGGTGACGGCGGCGAAGCAGAGGACGGGAACGAGTCCCGCGGCGTAGAGCACTCTGCCGTGGGCGAAGGCTTCGGCGAGCACAGCAGTTAGAACGCTGAGGAGATAGAGCGCTCCGGCGAGGCGGCCTTTGGTGCGCGGCGACGCGTCCTTGATTTGCGCTGTCACGGAGATGGATACGCTAGCGGAAACGGGAAGTTCCGGATTTTGCGCCTAAACGGACGTCACGGGTCAGAAGCCGTTCGTCCCAGCTTCCCTGGCCATGGTGTAATACTGCGTGGGAATCGGGCACTCGGCGTTCTACTGTGAAAGGTGGGGGATGGTTCACTCGCCATTATTGACAGGCTTCGTAAGGAGTTCACTGATGGGTACTGCTGCTTCATCCGTGCCGGTTGCAAAGGCAAACCTGCTACGTCCCATTCTTGTCGGCGGCGCGCTGGCGGGCACGTTCGACCTCATTGCGGCGTTCATCACGTTTGGGCCGGCTGTCCCTCGCGCGATTGCGGGAGGGTTGCTCGGCAGAGCAGCGTTTCACGGCGGAGCGGGCACATGGATTCTCGGTGTGGCGCTGCAGTACTTCATCGCGCTCTCGGCGGCAGCCATTTACTGCTTGTCCAGCCGCAGACTCGAATTTCTGAAGAGTCACTGGCTGGTCTGCGGTCTTTTCTATGGGATTGCGGTGTTTCTAGTGATGAATCTCATTGTGCTGCCGCTTTGTGCGTTGCACGCCATGGGGCCGTACCAACTCCGAGGCCTCATTCAGGGGATTCTGGTGCACATGCTCATCATCGGGTTGCCGATTTCGTTCAGCCTGAACAGGCTGGCGCGGCGGTAGTTCCCGAATCGGGACTGGCCAGGGCACCCCTCCCCCCTCTCCCCCTATAACTTGTAACTCATTCATCGGACTGGAGTTAAGGGGAAGGCCTGACTCTAGTTCATTCATAATACATGACTTACGCGCACTTCATAGAAAACAAACGAGATAGAAGGCATCGCAGACGGCAAAGGAGTTATTGGCCCCTCATTGATTTTGATGGACTCGCGGGACTCTGCCTAAAATGCGATGGCCCGGCTGCGAGCGGCGGCCGGGCCAACTTGTCCCTCTATTTCTATTGTATCGAGTGGCGGGAGAATTCTCGGCCAACTATTTGGGTACGCTTCGCCTCCCGGGCGGGGTGGTTTAGTTCGGCTGCAGACTGCCCCACTAAGCTGCAGACTGCCCCACCAATATGTTGATCATCGGCCTTCGGATTTCGTTGGGTTTGAAGAGGCTGGGGCGCCTTCGGAATCGTATGAATGAGCGTGACCCATCCTGAGCGCAGCGAAGGGAGGGAGACGAGATTCAGCGGACCTTAAGCGTCGCCATATGTGCTCTCCCCGTCGAGCGGTCCATCTTGACTCGATTTCGACTGTTCCGACCGCACCGGTAGCGTGATCGAGAAATGAGGACGAAGGCCCGTCTTCCGGCTTTTCGACAAGTCCGCGCCTGACCGGATTGCGATGCATGTAGCAGAGCTTTTCCAGTCTTTTTACTTCACTCCAGACATTGAGTCGTAGTAACGGCGCTGCCAAAACTGGTCTTCGGTTATGTTCAACTTTCTTGATGTGTTCTGTTTGAGCAGTTGCAGCGGTGTTGCGAGGGATGTGTTGCGCGGTTCTCCGACGAGTAGATGAACGTGGTCGGGCATTAGGACGTATCCGGAGACAGTGAATTCAGATTTCGCGCGCAGAGTTTCCAATCATGCTCGAAGGTGTTGTAGCCGTAGGTGTCAGCCAAAAGAGGACGCCGCCTATAACAGCTGAAGGTGCTGAAATGGAGTGCTCCGCAGTTCTGATAACGGACGAGGACTTTCGGCATTCGAGAGGATTTTACAGGCGGATCGAGCTTTCCACCTTCCCGCGCAAGAATCCGCCAGTCACTTTCGTAATGGCAGGCGTTTGTGCTTCCCACCCTTCGCTGCGCTCAGGATGGGGCACCCTCAGTTGTGCCGCTTTCGGAAGGGGTTAAAGGAGAGGGTGGGCCACCCGCCGCTAATCGACAAAATACCCGATTTCCGTCAGCACGTTCTCGCTCAATTCCACACCCAGAAGCTTTGCACTCGGAGAGTTGAACAAACTGTCCTCAAAACGCTTGAGAACGGAAGCGGGCAAATCGGTCTGTCTGTGCAGCATCCGAAGTAACTCGGCGCTGTCGGTGGAGAGCTCGTAGTCACCTGGGAGTCCGCACGCCGGGCGGATCGTCAGGGAGAGGAGGACGGACCCATATGCTGCACGGGACTGCCTCAATGACTTAGTGATCAGGTTGACTCGCATGCAGGGATATTGCCACCGGCAGTCACCACCTTCAATGCTCTAAATGGGTGATAAAGATGATCCAAGGTGGGTAGGGCCGCCGTAGACTGGCTGCCATGAATCTGAAGATCTGCGCCGCTATCCCTATGCTAGCTCGGGCCATCCTGCCTTTTGCTCCCAAGGCCTCAGCACAGGTGAAGGATGGCTGTACCCTGGTTACCGCCGCAGATGTCGAAGCCGTCCTCGGAGAACCGGTGAGGGCTCCTCAGCGAGAATCACACAACAGCTATCCGCGCGTAAGGACAAATTCACCTGGATTACGATTTTCATCACCGGTCCTCCGGACAATGGCTTGAGTGGGCTACCCGCCCAAATTCGCCATGAACGAGGGTTCCATCCTGAGCGAAGGGTGGAAAGCGAGCATCGCCCGCCGCTCAATTAACTTAGATCGCACGTTTGTGAAAGCGGCCCTCCTGCATGATTATCGAAAGGCGTCGGCCACCTGCTGCGAGGATCGAGATGTCCTCGAGCGGGTTTCCATCTACTACCAGGATGTCCGCCACCGCCCCTTTGCGAATGCAGCCGAGTTCTTCAGTTTTTCCCAGTAATTCCGCATTGACGGCACAGGCCGAACGGAGCACATCGATAGCCGGCAGCACCTTTGCACGCAATGTGAACTCGGCGCATTGCCGCACGTGAAGGCTACCCAGGAGATCCGTGCCAAATCCCATTTTCACTCCGGCGCGTTTCATGATCTCGAGGCCAGATAGGCCTGAGTCTCTGACCCGCTTCAACTTTTCCATGCTGACCGGAGGAAGGCCGAGCTGCTCTCCCTCTTCAAGCAGGCCAAAGAGGACCGCCATTGTGGGCACGGTGAATGATCCCTTCTCGGCGACATACCCGGCGGTCGGGTGATCGATCATGGTGGCATGCTCGATCGATCTCACTCCAAGAGCTGCGGCGCGGCGAACCGCCTCCGTCGGATGGCAATGAGCCGCAACGTATGAGCCTGCCCGGACGGCTTCATCGACGGCAGCGCGGATTTCGTCGTCGGAGTACTGGCAGCGGTCAATCGGATCGGTGGGCGATGCGACACCTCCTGACCCCATGATCTTGATGTGGGAAGCGCCGCGCCGGAGTTCCTCGCGCACAGCTTTGCGCACCGCGTCAGCGCCGTCGGCAACCACGGCTAACGGGTCGGCGTGATAGGAACATCCGCAGTAGTGTCCCGCTTCGAGCGAATGATCTCCGGGACGGAAGTCGCCGTGACCGCCGGTCTGCGAGATAACACGACCGCCGTAAAACAGCCTCGGCACTCGATCGAGAAGGCCGTCCTTGATGGCTAATGCCAGGCCGATGTCGGCGCCGCCGACGTCGCGAAGGGTTGTGAATCCACGGTCGAGGCTCGCGTGAAGAAACTGTGCAGCGAAGTGCGCCAGGTAGGACATAGGCGACTGCACGACCCGGCCGATGTTCAATCCGGCCGCATAAACATGGATATGGGCATCGATCAGGCCCGGCATCAAGACACGTCCGCCGCATTCGATAACCTCGTCATCGGCGCCCGCGGGACGGTCGGAGATCTCACTGATCAGGCCGTTTTCGACAACAACGTTTACCTTCGCTCGCAGCGTTTCAGATTCGCCATCGAAGATGCGGGCGGATCTAAAGACAGTCCTCTTCTTCATTTCTACTTACCTCGTGCGAGCGTCGGAACAGCGGCAAGAAGGCTCGCTTCACCGACGAAATGCTAGCACGATGCCGAAAAGTAGAGGGCCCGGCTGCGAGCGGCGGCCGGGCGGGTGTCGTTAGTTGTTCTGCCTTTCAAACAGAGCTCCGCCTTACGAGGTACACGCCTTCCTCAAATCGGCCGACTTCCGGGTGGAATTCTAACCGCGAAGTACCAGCCTCTTGCGGAGTAATGCCATCCCAAACGAAGCGCAAATTAACAAAAGCCCAAGGATTCCCACGAGAGGCCAACCTGACGCCGTCTTCGGCAGCTCTGCCGAAGCAGTTGTGGTTGTGCCTGCTTCATGCGAAGTAGCAACGGATCCTTCTGCACCTGGCGCAGGAGTGGGCCCTCCCTTGACGATCAGCACAGGCTGACCGGCCGGCAAGGTTCCGGTTACATGCTGACTCTGCGACACAGAAGTCAAAGGCGTCTCCGTGACCCTGGTTGCGCTCACAACCATGCCCTTCTTCAGGCCCCAGGCATCCGTTTCCGTACCGTTCACCGTGAACTTTTGCCCTTTGGGAATTTTGAACTGTTGATTCTCGTTATTCTCCAAGGTGAGGATGACCATGGAAGGGGGTTGCACGTGCCAGACCTTGCCGGTAACTGTCTCGACGGTTGTAACCACCTGGGGCGTGGTTGCAGTTACGGTCGCACGTTGCAACTTCATGCCGGGCTGGAGTTGGCTCACGCTCAGTTGCTTGCCGTCCACATCGACCGTGGCGCTCGCGGGAATGTTGGGAAAATCACGAAGGGTGCCGTCCGACATCTTGACGAAAAGATCGTTCCCTTCGACTGCTACAACCTCACCACTCTCGATCGTTACCTGCCTTGTCGTGGCGCCGGATGTTTTGGTTGTTTGGGTTTGCACCTGTGCGAAAGTCAGGACCGCGACTGTGAAACAAGCTGTCCCGGCCACGATTATCAAACTTTTCTTCGTCACGCTTCTTGAATTCATGGTTGTTCTCCAGTTTTGATAGCTGACTAGTTTTGAACGGAAGCCGCGACTGTAGAATCCAGAACGACCGGCTCCTGTCGCCGTTCTAGTCGGAGTTAGCGGACCCTAGTCGGGTCGCGCGCCATCCGGGGTCTTGGAATCGATTCCTGGCTGCTCACCACTTTTCAGCCCGTTCATCTCGGCAGCCGTTGCATGTACGATGTATCGCAATGGAGCACTACCTACGAAGTAAAACGGATAACAAGTCACCAACGTAAGCGAAGGTTTAGCACGCGCCTCCAGAACGGAGACGTCGGTGGGTGGGACTATCTGTATCTCATCAACCAGATAGTGTGAGGTGCCACTCTGCGAATGCAGATCGATCGCATCTCCAAGGTGAATGTCCTTCAGCCCGCGAAAGAAACCGTCTCGATGTCCGGCGATGCCGATGTTTCCGGATTCGCCAAGGGGCGCAGTGCCGCGAATGTGTCCGACTGCCCTATCCAACGTAAGGTCATCTGTTCCCTCCAACACGGGCACCTCCAATTCAAGCGAAGGAATCTCGAGCACTCCCAACGGCGGCGGGACGTCGACAAGCAGGCTGGCCCGGTACCCCTTGATGCGCTTTTCTGACCAGAGGCTAAAGTCCGGTTGGCCGGCCTGTCCTGCGCCTGGCGTTTGGGCAGATGCCTGTGCAGCCCAAAAGCTTTGCAGAATGGCATGGGAGTAAATTGCGCTGTATGCCCGATTGCCAACGTACATGAGAACCAGGAACAGGCCACACCACATCAGCAGACGCTCGAGCCGGTTGAGGGAGCGCAGTGCGATTCTCTTTGGCAACCGAGTCACCCCTTTTGGACACACTCGCTTGCAATCTTCGACACAATTGTGGATATCCGTTCCTGGATGGGCAACTAGGAAAACACCTAGTTTATGGGAATGCTCAACTTACAGGCCCGATCGCAGCGAGCTATGTCACGAGCAGCGAGCTATGCCATGAAATGAAACACCGTCTCGCCGCCTGTTCGTTGCTCTGCAGACACCTGCGGGGGCCGACGGCCGATTCCGCGGGCCCTCCCTTACTTATTGAGGACCGCCCTGCCGGTTCTTCAATGCGACCGGGACACTGTCAGTTTTGCGAGGGGACAACCATGTACTTTCCGAATACCATGCCGTGCTACGGGCTCCGAACCTTAGTTCCTTCAAGGAAGACCTTCAGCCTACACGGCCTGGGCGGAAAGCATAAATTGCGCACAAGAACACTTAGATACTCCTTGGATTTCGCTTATGGGGAAGATTTGAGGTTATTTCCCCAGATATAGACCCACGCATTGAGGCGATTCCATTCTTCCTTGAAAGCCGCAGGTCCGGTCAGGAAATGGCGGCACAAGCCCGCAAAAGGAGGAGTATGAAGCGAGGAAGCTACTTTGTGTTTGCGGGCATGGTCCTAAGCTGGGCTGCAGGTCTAAATGCTCAACAGAACCTTGTGCAGACGTCGGTTTCGTCCGTCGTAAGCTGCGTCTCCACAGGCAAACAACGACAACAATGCGCAGCCGACACTCGAGCGGGCATAGTGATGTTGCGACCGACGGGTGAAGCTGCCTGCCTGCTGGGCAGGAACTGGGGCTACGACGACCAGGGGGTCTGGGTGTCGGAAGGTTGCGGAGGCGACTTCGCAACTGGAAGTACTTCTCGCGTAACTGTAACGGCAACGGCAACCAGTCCGGCAGAGCCGGTTGAATCGGAAGATGAAAAAGCCCAGATTGAAACCACCACCACCGGGACGAACCCTGCAGTGAACTACATGGGGGCCTTCCAGCCTTATGGGAGTCTTCGCACCATCATCGGCTTTCCAATCGGCGGAGCGGAAGTACAGGACGACGCCAGCCGCGTCGGCATCAATTTCACAACGTTTGGACCACTCAAGGTAATCGCTACCACGGAATGGGGTGTAGACCTGGTGCAGAGCGAAACCACGTATAACGCCGGCGCAACCACGAACTCTGGCTTCGGCGTTATCCAGACAACAACTCAACCTGTCTTTGGCGCCCGCCTTGGTTTTGTTGGTGTCGATTTCGGTAAATATGGACGCTTCTCTTTCGGCAAGCAGCTTTCCACGCACTACGACATAACGAGCTACACGACGGATCGCTTCAACGTTTTCGGCGGCCAATCGACCGCCACCTATGTGGCCAACACCGATGGCGGTCAATCGGGTACCGGCCGCGCCGACCAGACGATGCTCTATCATCTCAAATTCGCCAAGATCTTCGACTTTGGAGCGCAGGGGCAATTGCGGACCTCAGACACCCCACAGGCCTTCAACGGATTTGGCTTCTCCTTCCAGGCACAAGCTCTTCCGGGATTGAAGCTTGGCGGCGCTTACAACAAGACCTATTTCGACCATTTTCTTACCAGTACGGTACTCCATGGAGGCACGGATTACTGGGCGTTTGGCGGCCAGGGCACCTGGCGTAACCTTGAATGGGGCGCCGACTACGTCCACCAGAACAACGGCGACCTGGCGTTCATTCCCGCACCCACAGGAGGACCGGAGACAGTAGCGATCGGATTTTCCGCGAACGGAGTCGAGTTGTACTCCAGGTTCAAGTTCGGCAAGTTCAGAGCTGTAGCCGGCTTTGACGACTATATCCCCTTCGACCTGAGTCCCTTCATCAACCCGAACTTCAAGACCAGATATGCGGTCCTGGGCGCCGAATGGCACTTCTCTCCCTCCGGCTACGTGTTTGTCGAATCAAGGCTGGGAGACAGCACCGACGCCCAGGGGAACGGAGGTCTCAACGCAGGAGCCGTCGGCTTCCGCTACGACTTCAACTGGAAGACGCTGCATATCCAGTAAGGCTCCGGCCGGCGCCGGCGCCCGTCACTACGGAGATGATCCCTTCACGTGGGATTTCTTTTCGCCAACGCGTGCGTCATTGGGGCGATAGGCGGTGCCTACCACCCTCCCCCTCTAACTCGTAACTCATACATCGGACTGGAGTTAAGAGGACGTCCGGCTTTAGTTCATTCATAATAAATGACTTACGCGCACTTGATAGAAAATAAACGAGATAGTCCACATCGCAGAAGGCAAAGGAGTTATTGAGCCGTCATTGATTTTGCCGGACTCGCGGACTTTCCCTAAAATGCGACGGCCCGGCTGCGAGCGGCGGCCGGGCCAATTTGTCTCTCTATTTCTATAAGAAGGAACGCTGTGGTGAAGTAGTTTTGTTTATAATGTGTTACGAACATCAAAACACGAAATTGTGCCGGGAACCGTACCCACCAACGGTGTGATTTTGATGGCGACACGACGACGACGAAGGAAAGCACAAAGTGATATTTCAACGCGGCAAAATCTGGTGGTTCAAATTTCAGTTCGGTGGTCAGGAGTTCCGTCAATCAACCAAGACGACGAACAAAACAGTGGCGAAGAAGATCGAAGAGAAGCGGCGGCGCGAAGCGCACGAAGGGCTGTTCGACATCGAAAGCAATTCGCGATCCAAGAGCACGCTCAGGGATGTGCTCGATGACTATGTCGCCGCCTACAAGGTCCGGCACAAAACCGGGACATGGGTCTGCGTATATGGCGCACGGCACCTGACGGAGCATCTGGGCGACCGGTTCCTGATCTCTATCGACGTGGAGGCAGTGAAGAAGTACCAGACGTTGCGCCTCGAGGAAGGCGCTTCGAAAGCGACCATCGACACTGAGGTCAGTTTGCTGTGCCGTGCGATGAGTGATCGCGGTGAAGTGCTACGCGCCAAGCTGCGGCGGAGGAAGGTCTTCATCATGAACACCGATCCCGAACTGATCGGCAGAGCGTTCACGGTGCTTGAACAGGATCGCTTGCTCAAAGCCGCTGCGGAGGCGCAGTCGCCGCTGATCAACTTCGCGTTGCAGCTAGTCCTGAACGGCGCACTGAGAGACAAGGAAGCGCGGACGCTGAAGTGGAGTCAGATCGATTTTCTGAAGAACACGTTGCGGGTCGAGAAATCGAAGAACCGGAGCAGCCGACGCGACGTGCCGCTGAACGGCATTCTTCATCCAGCGTTCGAACGGCATCGCGCATGGTACATCAAGACCTTCGGTGAGCTTCGTCCATCGTGGTACGTGTTTCCCTTCGGACGCCGTGGTCGCTTGGACCCGAGCCAGCCTGTGACGGGCTTCGATGGCGCGTGGAATACGGTGCGGAAAGCGACCGGGGTCGATGGGCGCTGGCACGACACGCGGCACACGGTGATATCGCAACTCGGCGAGCAGGGCGCGAGTGCGGAGACGATCATGGCCATCGCTGGTCACGTATCGCCTGCGATGTTGAAGCGGTACTGCTACATTGGCATGGAGGCGAAGCGTGAAGCGATGGAGACAATGATCGAGTGGCGCGACCGGAAGCGCCAGTTGGAGATTGCCGAAGCTCAGAGACTCGCGGATCAGTGTGAAGCCAGCACGGCGAGCACAACGATCAACTGAATTCGATCTCCGCACTTTTGACCACGCGTCAGCTTCGGCTGGCGCGTTTCTGTTTTGCGCAAGAGAAAAAGCCGCCCGTCTGGAAGAGCGGCTTCCCCCCTCGATTTCTCGAGTGGGTCATGGAAGACTTGACCGCGAGTATAACGCGCCTGCGCGCCTGTTAGGACGATTTCGGAGTGGTTTCCCACGCGGGAACCCCTGCGGACGGTTTGTAGGGCATTTGTGCGCGTTGTATGGGGTCGGAAATGCAAAGCAAAACCGGAGCACAGAGGCTCCGGTTCGTGTGCTGCATTGTGGACCTGTTAGGCGGCGGCTGGTGCCGCTGCTGGTGCCGCTGCTGCTGCCTGCTTCGGCTTCGGTGCCGCCTTCTTCGGCGCGACCTTCGCCTTCTTCACCTTGGCCTTGCTGGTGAACGGCCGGATCGGGAGGCCGCACATGTCGATATGCGAATGGCTGATCCCGCGGATGCATCTGCCGACCATGATGGTCGAGAGCTTCAACTTCAGAGCGGCCTTGATCTCGGGCATCGTGAGTTCAGGATTCTTTTTGTACATCTGCCTCGCTGCTATGACCTGCTCGGCGGTGATCTTCGAACGGCCCTTGGGCTGTACATCGCTGGCGGCTTTGGTGGACTTCTTGGCTGCGGTTTTTTTCGTCGTCGTCATTTTGAATTTTCCTTTTCGTCGGTTGTCGTTGAATGGTGGCCGGGTCGATTACTCGACAGAGGTGTAGGTCACCGCGCCGCTGCGGCGGCATACGGTTGCGGTGACGTTGTTCTCGATGAAGTAGCAGACGGCGGCATCGGAAACTTCGCAGTCTTCGATGGCGCTGTTGCCGTGCAGAACGCGGACGGCTTCGTTGATGATTTCGTCGCACGCTTCAAGCGCGAGCAAGGTGTGCTGCGTTGCTGTTTGGAAAGTGTCCATACCTATAGCGTCCGGTCTGTGTCGGCGCGCCGACAACAGTCCTCATCGCCGCGATCCACGCAGGTTCTGGACACTGGAATGTTCGTGGGAACTGACGCGTTCTCTACAATTGACGGGTGCGACGACGAGCCGAGGGGAGGCACTACTTTGTTTACGAACGCCAACGATCTGCAGAAATACGTTTTACTCAACTACAGCGAGATAACAGATCGCAGGATCGATGAGGAACATTGGGATTTAGAGTGCACGAAGTGCAAAATCGTGCGCGGTTTTCAGGTCATCCGCAGAGATGTAGTTGGTCAAGCCACTCAATATGGCGACGGTATTAACCACACTTTTGAATCTCCATTTGCTTACGTGTTTCGTTGTCCAGTATGCGGAACCTTCAAGGTATGGATCGTATATGAACTTGGAGAGCGAAATGAGGCTGGCAAGTCGAAAACCCACCGCTACCTTGTCGCGTCCTTACCAAGCGAGGGGCTGGAAGACATCGAGGAGTTGCCCGAAGATCCTCCCGCGCTGCGCGTGGCTTATCGTGAGGCGATCCGTGCAAAAGCCGCAAACGCACCCCACGCTGCCGCAACGATGTTTCGTCGGGCGTTGCAAATCATAACCCATGATCTGATCGGAGTGAAATCAAGAACTTTGGCCGATGAACTAAGGCTAGCGGTCGGGCGAACCTACAACGGTGTCACCATTTCAACAAACTTTTCCCAGAACGCTTACATCGTCAAGGAAGCGGGAAATCAAGGAGCACATCTGATCAAGATCCAGACCTGCTGGACTTTACACTGCAGGACGTAGAGGACCTCCAGGACATTTTCATGGAACTTGTGCGCGAGCTTTTCGTGGTTCCCGCCGCTATCGAAAAAACAAGAGCTGGATTCATGGCACGGAAGAAAATCACCCTGTCGAGTAGGGTCATGGCGCTAAGCGGGCTTCGAATGATGCCGCCGTTTCCATAACCCCCTCTAAAATTCCGTAAAGTCGGTTTTCCCGATTACGGCTTCAAGGTCGGTATGTCAGATGGTGCCTGCCCTTCGCCGCGCTCGCTAAAGCCTGCTCCCGGCATACACGATTGCTTCGTCGGTTTGCATCCATCCTTCGTATGGTCGTTGGAGTACCATCCTTATTCCCGTACTGAGCCGGGAGAATGTTCCTAGACCAATACCACCGTTCAGGCTTTCGCCTTACCCCAGGGGTCCTCGCTCCGGTCCGGGTTATAGTGTCCCGGTCCATTAACACTTAATCGACCCCATCCGAGCCACTGGCAAGCACGTTCCGACTTCCCGCTATTGCGGTTATACGAAACGCCTTGGCTGTGCGGGAGCACCTAGGCCGCCCACCAGTGGGTCCGAGCTTTCACTGTTCATCCTTCTCGACATGTCGCCTTCCGAGACTCCAGGGAAATCAGTGGCTGCATTCATCCAGTTCCTTCGCCACCAACGCTGGCCTTCACCCAGGCTTAAAGGGTTCGGCTTTCCCAACAATCCCACAATCCGTTTCACGTGGGGCCGGTATTTCGGAGCTTTACTACAGTTCGCTTGCGCTACAACCTGCCGATTTGTTTGCCCTCCTGACGGATCAGACTCCGGCTTTCGCCTCGCCTGCAAGGACTTTTACTTCCAGGCTTTCGCCAGCATGGTCACCCATCTCTGACGCTGGATATTGCTACCGTGGCAACTGGACGATTTCCACGGACGGGACTCGCACCCGTTGGATTCACAGCTAGCTTCGCTGCACCAAGCCGTGACTGGCTCGCGTCAAAGGCGCGACGCTGCGAATCGGGTGGCGACCACCACTTGATCGACTTGCCACTATCTTGCAATGCTTCTGTTGATGGCAAGTGCTTAGGAAAAGACCGCATTCCGGGTTAAGTTCTCTTTCTCGATCAGTTTGAGCACTCGTGCCCTGATATCGTCCCGAATTTTCCGCACAGATTCGACTCCCTGACCCTTTGGGTCTGGCAATGGCCAGTCGTCGCGCCGGAGACCAGGTACGTAAGGGCACTCGTCTCCGCAACCCATGGTGATGAGCATCTCGGCATTCTTAGCCAATTCCGCAGTCAGTTTTTGCGGCTTCGCATGACTCAAGTCAATCCCAACCTCACGCATTGCATCGATCACCCCTGGATGAACATATTCCGCAGGATGGGTGCCGGCAGAAATGGCGCGTGCCGTATTGGGATTAACCAGCTCATTAAAAAATGCTGCGGACATCTGCGAACGGCCAGCGTTGTGTACACAGGCAAAAATAAAAGTTCTCAATGGGACTCTGCTCCTTCAAGCTGGGATCGCGGCGATGGATATCCCGAAAGCGGCTTCCACTCACTCACTGTGCACGAGCCATCTTTAATCGCTTCCCGCAGCTTTTTCATATCGGCTTTCGAGAGTTTGTCTTTGGCGAACGACGCCAAGAGATAGGCAAATAATTCGGAGATTTCCCGATCTTCTGACTGAACGAGCCGATAAAAAACCCGGTATCCCTCGCGGCGATCCAGAACCAGTCCTGCGTTTTTAAGATAGGAAAGATGTCTGGAAACTGTTGATTGCGAAGCACCTATGACGTGCTGAATATCACACCCGCACAATTCTCCATGGAAAAGCAGATTGAGGATCCTCAACCGATTTCCGTCCGCGAGTCCCTTAAAGTAGGAGGCCAGTTTCTCCATAGATTTCCTACGTCTTAGGTTATCGCGGAGCACCCGCTTTTATGAAAACAGCCTCGCGAATTCATAGAGCATTCACATTCAGTCGCTAATGTGTTTATGCGTTTAGACGCATAAACTAAAACCCGCATTAAAAAATGCAGGGCAAATTTCGAGGATGGATTTGATGCGAAAGTTTTTGCTACTAGTGATACTTTCGGCGGCGTGGGGCTTATCTATCGATTCGTTTGCGCAACAGGTCACGCTGACCGGCGCCGGTTCTACCTTCGCTTATCCCTTGTATTCGAAATGGGCTTCAGACTTTCAGAAGTTTCATCCCAACGTCCAAATCAACTACCAGTCCATCGGTTCTGGTGGCGGTATCCGACAGGTTTCTGCGGGAACCGTTGATTTCGGCGGGACTGACGGCCCCATGACTGACGCGCAGCTTGCAGATGCTCGCAAGCAGCTCGGAACTGACATTGTGCATTTTCCGACTGCCCTCGGGGCAGTTGTGCCCACCTATAACATCGGGGGGCTATCGACCGAACTCAATTTCACTCCAGATGCGCTCGCAGGAATTTTCCTGGGCAAGATAACGAAGTGGAATGATCCGGCGATTCAGGGGCCGAATCCAGGTGTCAAACTCCCGGCGAAGGATATCGTCGTGATACATCGGTCGGACGGCAGCGGCACCACCTATGTATGGGTAGACTATCTCTCGAAAATCAGTTCCGAATGGAAGTCGCGAGTAGGAGTGGGCACTGCCGTAAGCTGGCCGCTCGGGCTCGGGGGGAAAGGGAATGAAGGTGTCTCCGGTCTCGTCAAGCAGACCGACAATTCGATCGGATATGTGGAACTGATCTACGCGATCCAGAACCATCTCTCTTATGGGAAGGTCAGGAACTCCGCCGGCACCTTCATCAAGGCCGATCTCGCCAGCGTGACTGCGGCTGCGGCAGGGGCTGCCAAGAATATGCCCGACGATTTCCGGGTATCTATTACGAATACTGCTGCCAAGACTGCTTATCCAATCTCTAGTTTTACCTGGATGCTGATTCCCAAGAATGTGAAGGATGCGACTAAAGGCAAAGCTCTCAAGCAATTTCTGCTTTGGTCGCTTACGGACGGTCAGAACGACTGCGAGCCCCTCTCATACGCTCGTCTTCCTAAGGAAGTCGTGGCTAAGGAACAGGCGGCAAGCAATTACCTCGGCTATTGACGGTTCGTGAGGAGGAGGAACCATGTTACGGAAATCGATGTTGATTGCAACTTTAACTGCGTTCAGCGCAGTTTTCCTTTTCGCTCTATTCGTTGGTTGCAACGGCTCTGAAAACTACGCTCCGAAAGAACCTGGCTTTTCGACGAACAACCCAATTGGGACATTTGGAGCCGCCGGAAGCACATTCATCGCTCCCTTATTTTCTAGGTGGAGCAATGATTACGTAACGAGCCACCACATGAGAGTCAACTACCGCCCCATCGGCAGCGGGGCGGCTCTTGGCGAACTCAAACAGGGTCTCCTCACATTCGCAGCGACTGACGCGCCCTTGGGCGATGCCGAGTTAAAGGACATGCCGCCGCTTATCCAGGTTCCTGTGACAGCGGGTCCTGTCTGTGTGATCTATAACGTGACGGGTCTGACGGGATCACTGAAGCTCGGCGGGAAAACACTCGCGGGAATTTACTCGGGACAAATCCGAACGTGGGATGAGGCGGCAATTGCGAGAGAGAATCCAGGTCTCAAGTTGCCACGCATCCCATTGTTGTCTTTCATCGTCTGGACGGCAGTGGAACGACAAGCATTTTCACTTCTTACCTCAGCGCTGCAAGCCAGAGCTGGGCGGCAAAACCCGGCCATGGTCTTTCGGTCGATTGGCCAATCGGAACGGGTGAGAATGGGAGCAAGGCCGTTCTGAATGCAGTGAAGCAGACGCCAGGCGCGGTTGGTTACGCAGAGCTCAACTATGCCAAGGACGCCGGATTACCGGTGGCCTCAATTCAAAACAAGGCCGGCGAGTTTATCGCACCGTCCTCAGCCAGTGCGGCCTTGGCAATTGATGCCTTCAGCGATGGATTGGCCAAAGATCTCCGAACCCCCATTGTTGATCCACCGGCGACCGCAAAGGGCGCATACCCAATCACCGGTCTGACATTCATCGTGATTCCTAAAAAAGCGGCTTTGCCAGGGGAACAGCAAAAGTTCAAAGACTTTGTGACGTATTGCCTGACAGACGGCCAGAATTCAGCGGAAGCGATGTCCTATACCAAATTGCCCGGTCCAGTGTTGCGGGAAGGCCAGACGCTGTTGTCGCAGCTCATAATGGACGACACTAAGCCTTCGAACTAAGCCGCGTGCTTCAATTTGTCGAGAGATGAGGCTTACTGTTTCCCGATGTTGTCGATTTCTCGTTGTAAAGCGAACTGATCCAGACTCGAAAGGGGAAGGCAGAGAAATAAACTGATTCGGCGGTCAAGAATGGAAAATGCATCCTGGAAGGCACGATCTATTTCCTCTGGAGTCCCTTTTACTGCCGCAGGATCGTGGACTCCCCAATGCGCCGTCATCGGCTGACCGGGCCAGAGTGGACAGACTTCCTTTGCCGCATTGTCGCAAACAGTGAAGACAAAATGCAGAGGTGGAGCAGCTGGTTCAGCGAACTCATTCCAGGACTTGCTATATAGCCCCGCGGTTCTCAAGCCCGCCTTCTCAAGCTGATGAAGCGCTTCTGGGCGAACTATTCCTGCCGGATGACTCCCCGCACTGTATGCAGTGAAATGCGGCATTCCCTTACGATTCATGATCGCCTCGGCCATGATGGATCTGGCGGAATTCCCGGTGCAAAGAAACAGAACATTGTAGTGTTTAGGCATTCCTGGACTCCCTTTCTGGATCCGGCGGCGTGCAAGCAGGGTGCGATCACCGCCGAGTCACGAACGTTATTTCGAAGCGCAGCAAGTTGGACCGCAGCATTCTTGGTTCGCTTCGACGGGTTTGACCGCATAAACCTTGACGCTGGCCGCTGCCTCGTTGACGTTGTACGTCGAGAGAAGCGCGGTCAGCTCTTCATGAAGTCCGGCGGTCGTCGAATCGGCTGGGGAACAGCAGGAAGTGGACACGACATTCAGTTCGTTCCCATTTTTTGTTGAAGGCGAGCAGCAGCCGGCCTGATTTTCGACCTTTGCATAAGCGTTGAGGTCCGCTCCACTGTCGACAATCTCAACAAATCCAAATCCCGCATCGAGTAGGCTCTGACGATACTCATCGATTTGAATTGCCCCAGAGATGCAGCCGACATAGGCAGCCATGCTTTGCGCTACGGCAGGAGGTAGTTGCTTCTTCAGTGCGATGTCACTGATCGCCACTCTGCCTCCTGGCTTTAATACACGTGCAATTTCCCGAAAGACGGCGGGCTTGTCAGGTGCGAGATTGATCACGCAGTTGCTGATGACGCAATCGACCGATGCATCAGGCAAGGGCAGGTAGTCGATGGTCGCCAGATGAAACTCGACATTGTCATAACCACCTTTCTGAGCATTTGCACGAGCTCGTTCGATCATCTCTGGTGTCATGTCGATCCCGATCGCCCTTCCTTGAGGTCCAACCAGCTTGGAGGCGAGGAACACATCGAGGCCACCGCCGGAACCCAAATCCACGACGACCTCACCAGGACGCAACGAAGCGATAGCGGTAGGATTGCCGCAAGAGAGACCCATGTTCGCCTCGGCAGGGATCGAGGTCAACTCTTCTGCACTATAGCCAAACGCCTCGGCTACAGCTTTCACGCCTTCATGGTTGGTTGAAAGCTCGCTCTCAGCGACGGCTGCGTACTTCGATCGCACTGTTTCTAGCACGGCTTGTTGTTTCATGACATCCTCCGAGGATATATCTGCCTAGATGAATATATCCTTGCCGAACAAATACGTCAATGCGTATATAATTGCGACATGGCAGCGAGACAAAGACCCTTCAATATGGAGCGCTTTTTTCAGGCGCTCGGGGATAACACCAGATTGCGACTTCTGAACCTTATGGGAGATCAGGAGCTGTGCGTCTGCTATTTCGTGGAGATTCTTGGGCAGCCTCAACCAAAGATCTCACGGCATCTGGCCTACCTTCGAAACGCGGGCGTCGTTACAGCCCGGCGCGATGG
Source organism: uncultured Acidobacteriaceae bacterium (assembly GCA_963781245.1). Classification (GTDB taxonomy): domain Bacteria; phylum Acidobacteriota; class Terriglobia; order Terriglobales; family Acidobacteriaceae; genus Silvibacterium. The sequence continues at coordinate 510,889 of CAWAFB010000014.1, read as the reverse complement.
CAAATGGATGCATTACCGAATCGTCACACCCCCCAATGAAGGAGCAGCCCAAGTTTTACAGCAAATTCTTCACTGGCTTAAGGAAGAAAAGGCCATGCAGGCGGACAGTGCGAAGCTGACGAAGGCCTGCTGTATGCCGGAAAAATTCGTGGGTTTGCAGGGCGTGCCCCTGCCGACCGCTATCAGCTCATTTCCAATTTTGGCGTCGAGGTAATCATGTCTAGTGTCCCCTACACTCAGGGCCAGGTCTGCGCTCCGGCCGCCCGCAAAAAACTCTCTTTTCTGGATCGCTTTCTCACACTGTGGATCTTCCTTGCGATGGCAATCGGGGTTGGTCTCGGACACTTCGTTCCTGGCTCCGCAGCGTTTGTGAACAGCTTTCAATCGGGCACAACCAACATCCCGATTGCTATTGGCCTGATCATCATGATGTATCCACCGCTTGCTAAAGTCCGCTATGAAAAATTAGGCGAGGTCTTCCGCAACCGGCGCGTACTCGGACTTTCATTAATTCAGAATTGGATCATCGGTCCGGTTTTGATGTTCGCGCTCGCGTTGATTTTCCTGCGCGGTGAGCCGGCCTACATGCGAGGACTTATCCTCATCGGCCTCGCTCGCTGCATCGCGATGGTGCTGGTGTGGAATGAGCTGGCCGAAGGCGACTCGGATTACGTCGCTGGCCTAGTAGCGATGAACAGCGTCTTTCAAGTTCTCTTCTACAGCATCTATGCGTGGGTTTTCATCACCGTCTTGCCAACCTGGTTCGGTCTCAAGGGAGCCACCGTCAATGTTGGGATTGAACAGATAGCCAAAAGCGTCTTCATCTATCTCGGCATACCGTTCCTGGCGGGCATGCTCACTCGATTCACCCTGCTTCGCGTAAAAGGCGAGGAGTGGTACCGGACACGCTTCATCCCGCGCATCAGCCCCCTTACGCTCATAGCTCTGCTCTTCACGATTCTGGTGATGTTCAGCCTCAAGGGTGACTTGATCGTGAAGCTTCCGCTGGACGTGCTGCGCATCGCGGTCCCGTTGGTGGTCTATTTCCTGGTCATGTTCCTGGTGAGTTTCTGGATGGGACGAAAGTTGGGTGCCGATTACGCCCAAACCGCGACGCTCTCCTTCACTGCGGCAGGCAACAACTTTGAACTGGCAATTGCTGTTGCAGTCGCAGTCTTCGGGTTGAACTCCGGTGAGGCTTTTGTTGGTGTGATCGGACCGCTGATAGAAGTCCCTGCGCTCATCAGTCTCGTGAATGTCGCCTTCTGGCTGCGGAGACGTTATTTTGCCTCCGCCGTGCCCGCCAGTAACAAAGCTGCAATCAATGCCTGAGAGGATACCGGCATGCACTTCCTGATCATCGGCGGCAGCGATGCCGGCATCAGCGCCGGTCTTCGAGCACATGAACTGGATCCGACATGCGAGATCACCCTCGTCCTCGCGGATAACTATCCGAACTTTAGTATCTGCGGCCTGCCCTTCTTCCTCAGCGGGGAGACTCCGGACTGGCGCTCATTGGCGCACCGGACAGAATTTCCTGGCATTGACTTGATACCGAATCACACCGCCGAGGCCATTGATCCGATGCGCAAGGCAGTGACCATACGTGACGCAAACGGCGAAAAACTTGAGTTGAGCTATGACAAGCTGCTCATCGGTACTGGTGCGCGTCCAGTCCATCCCAATATCGAAGGATTAGACCTGCCGGGCGTATTTCCGCTCCACACGATGGAGGATAGCTTGGCGTTCCACCACTTTTTGGAACAGCGAAAGCCTAAGTCAGCCATCATCGTTGGAGCCGGGTACATCGGCCTTGAGATGGCAGATGCCCTCGTACATCGTGGTGTCCAGGTGACTCTGGCCAGTCGTACGGAAACCGTACTGGCGACAGTCGATTCTTCATTTGGCAAACGAGTAGAAACAGAGCTAAGGAATCACGGAGTCGAGGTCTGTAACCGAGTCGACGCTCGCTCCATCGGGCGCGACGACCGCCGCCTCGTGGTAGCTGGTTCTCAGGACTTCCTGGCATCCGCAGATCTCGTTCTCGTAGCAGTAGGGGTACAGCCAAATGGCGAACTGGGTGCTTCCGCAGGCATCACGACAGGTACCAAGGGTGCTCTTCGTGTAGATCGCTTCATGCAAACCAGCGTTGCCGATATCTATGCCGCGGGTGATTGCACGGAGACTTGGCATCGCTTGTTAAATCGCTACACCTATCTACCGCTTGGGACAACATCACATAAGCAGGGCCGCGTCGCGGCTGAGAACATTGTTGGCGGCCAGCGCGAGTTTGCAGGCTCGCTTGGCACGCAGGTGGTGAAGATTTTCGATCTAGTTGCGGCCCGCACCGGATTACGAGACGCCGAGGCCCGCGAAGCTGGCTTCTGTCCAGTTACGGTCGAAAAGACCGTGCGGGATCACAAGGTCTATTATCCCGGAGCGCGAGAACTGCACATGCGTATCACCGCCGATTGTCACAGTGGGCAGTTGCTGGGAGCACAGTTGCTTGGACATATAGACTCTGAAGTTTCAAAGCGAATCGACATCTTCGCAACAGCGCTCTTTCATGGCATGACGGTCGAATCGTTGAACGACCTCGATCTGAGCTACACTCCGCCTCTCTCAAGCCCATGGGATCCTGTGCAGATGGGGGCTCAAGCTTGGCAGGCCGAGGAGTCTCGATGGAAACGTCTAGCGAATGAATGCCGCCCTGCTTAGAAGAAGATGCTCATTTTGTGGAAAGCACACACGGCGGAGCGTTCTAAGCACTCTCAGTAAGCGAATCGACACTGCGCTGCCCCAGACCGATTACTACCCAAAAGTTGCGTTTTCGGTAAACACGATTTTCGGTCAATTGTCAGACACGTTGGAACTGCGAAGACCGCAATGCCCGCTTTCTCGCCATTTGGAGCTAAGCCGTCATTGGCCTGTGACGGCCTTCAGCTTCGCTTCGAGCGCCTGAAGCGCTGCCAGCCTCAGTGCCTTTCGTTCCCCGCCCTCAAGATTAACAGCACTGACAAGAAGAAGTTTGAGCTGCGTTTCGATACCGCGAAGATGTTGCAACATGTCGTCCTTCACGTCGGCAGCCGCCACGCCGCGCAACAGGCTCTCGATTTGGTCGATAGACTTTACCGAAACGACTTGTGCCGCTTCGTTCATAGGGAACGTCACGAGTGAAAGCTCCCACAGTTTCAGTTCGGACAGAATGCGCCCACCGTCAGGTGTGCTTGTCGCCTTGATCGTGTCGTAGCCAATGGACATGCCTTTGACCACGTTCGCCTTCAGCAGTTGATAAGCTTTCTGCGCTGTCGGCAGGTCCATGAGCAACTGGCCCTTAACCAGCAGACCATAGTTGGAATCGCTCGCGGTCACAATGCCGATCGGTTCATCGGAGCGGTGCTGCCAAAGCAGCGGAAGCTTGCCGCCGTTGCTTTGCAGAGTCTTGGTGAAAGCCCCCGGCACAATCGTGTCGCCCCCAAGATCTTCGACGTTGTACACGCTGCCAAATCCGGAGAAGCTTCCCGCACCCTCATCATCCAACTGCTTCAGGCGAAAACTGGAATCCTTGAAGAGCATCAACCCTCCACGATTACGCTGGCGATGCACCTGCAAAGGTACCGGTCACATAGCTGCCGGGACGTTTCACGAGGAGGCATAGCCGTTTCTCAGCCCGGATCGCTACCATGTTCCGCACGAAATAATCCTGATGCTCGGTACTGATCTCCACCTGCATTTCCATGCGATCCCTGATCTCCGAGGCAACCGGACTGCCTGATCCAACCAGGAAACTGTTGTACGTCATCGACGTGGTGTAGACGACGTCGAGGCCAAAGAGCGAAGGCCGCACGTTAGTCTGCGGATCGCCGAGGATATAGCGACCGAAGCCGTCCTTCAACAATCGCATATTCCACCAGTTATTCGGGTGCAGGATGACGAAGGTCGGATCGAGTTCCTTCGCTCCGGTGATCTGCTCGATTGCACGCCCGACTACGTCGATGCTGTTCGAGGTGCCTACCAGCAAAGCAGGATTGAAGGGTGTGCTCTGCGGAATCAAACCATGTAGATTTTCGCCTGTACCGTCGCCGAAAAGAAGTTGCAACTCCTCTGCCAAATCTACGTAATACGGCATTGTCAAATTGATGAACGACATCAACTCGGTGAAATCGTCGATGATCTGACGAGTGGCAGGAATCCACGTCGCGAGCAAACGAACCTTCTCGGAGACAGACTGAAAATTCAACTGATTTTCTGGTTTGGTCGATGCTTCGGGAACAGGACTGGCAATCGTCATCGGCGTCGAAACCTTAACGAAATCGACGACCTGCATTGTGGTCGGACTCGCACTCAGCAAGTCGCGAATCTTCAACTGCTGCCGCGCTTCCGGCGTGATACCGGGAATGCGGTCGATCTGCAGCACGCCGGTTGTCGCCGTGCCAACCGTCCCGGCAGTGATGGTCGTCTTGCGACCCATAACCTGCGCCATCGCGTTGCCCTTCAACTGAACGACGGCGTTACCACGGTGTTCTTTCATTAGTCGAGTCAGACTCTCCGATTCCTTCATCGCCTGCTCGACGCTATTCTCGTTCACTAGGTCAGACGAAAACTTCGCTGCCAGTTTGATGTCGATGGCATCAAGTTGCCTCTGTTGCGCACCGAGCTTTACACCGATGCCATCGACGGCATCGCCGATGTCACCTAGCGTTTTCTCAAAATCTGCGTCATCCATGATGGGACACCCCAACGGTGAGCTTCACAGTGCTTGTGGCGGCTGTGAGCGGGCCGGGCGGCTCTGCGTCGTTCCTCCCATTCGCTTGCGAACGGTGTCGAGTGTCTAGGACGGCTCGACGGGAACTTGAAGAGTGTCCTTGCGAAGCATTATGCCTCAGAACCTGATTGTGCCGCCACAACCTTGTACGCTTCGGCTTCGTCTTCGACAGTGAACGTGTCGGTAGGCCGCAATTCCACACCGGTGCGCCGCTCGTAGGCAGCGGCAAGAGCGATGGTGAATGCGAGCAGTAATTCATACTCATCGGCAACGCTTTTGATCCGTGCTTTGATGTCATCGAAGCGGCCCTTGACCGTGTACATTGTGGTGTTCATGGCTGTGGCTCCTGGTCGCCGGTTTGGAACTCCGGGGTTTCATTGTCGGTACCGATCATCTTCTCGAGTTCTCGAATGCCGCGATTCATGACCTCAAGCTCTTCCGTGGTCGGCTCCGCTTGTGGGTATTGCGGCCGCTCGATGCCGAACTGGTCTGCCAGTGCGCGAACGAGTTTAAAGTGCTCTGCCGACAGGCTGGCGATTGACTCCTGTTGCTGCTTCAGGATCACGATGGTGTTCTTCACCACCGACCACATCTGCATTACCGTTCCGTCGTCCATTACGGTTTCCTTTCTCCGAGTGGCGTCACACTGAACAATTCTGCCATCAGTTTCCCGACCCACTCGTTTTCAGGTTTGCGCTTCGGGAATCCGCGCAGTTGGGCAACAATATGGCCATTCCGAGTGAGCAAAATCTTCTCGCCTGCCTGCGCACGGTGAATGAGCGCCGGAAGCTGATCTTTAGCGGCTGCGATCCCAATTTTCATGCGTCTTGAATATCCGAAAACATGGCCAATTTCCTAGAACAATTCAAAAACCCGCGAAAGTGTCTACGGTTGATCACGTGTGGTTAAATTTCGGCCCCGAGCAGATGGACCCCGGTTACCCGGTCCCTTCTCGCCGTGCGCGGTTTGCTAGCGTCGCCAACGCAGTCTCGCCCAAGTAGCGAACGATGGCATAATCGAGTTCGTCATTAAGCTCGACGACTTCATCCGGCGTGAGGTCGCGGATTTGTTGGTAGCGACGCTCGATGCCGTCGATAGGGTCGAGCATCTTCCACGCTTCACGTTTCACGTTAGCTTCGAAGAAGCGGTTGTATAGCCTAGGCAACAACCCCGGTGGTATCTCGACGTGTGCACTTTGCGGGTTTCTAGTTCGCCAGCGTATCCAAGCTCCGTTAATCCCCGCGTCCACGGTCGCCTGCATCTGTTCAGTAAGCTCTACTCTCTTTCCCCAAATCGTCATCATGACTCGCCCTCTGTGTAACCGTGTGCGTTACTCATCGCGGCACCTGCCTGTACTCTTGCGATTCGATTTCCAATCTGTCGACCAGCTCCAGCAAGAACGTGGCTTCGTCGACCGGCAACGCGGCCGCTATTTCTCGCGGCGTTTTACCGGGATGCTGTTTAGTTATGCCGTCGATCAGTTCCGTCAGCTTGGCGCATACGGCAAGCCTGCGCTGTTCAGCTTCGCGGCGTCTGCGCCTGCTCTGCTGCGGCGTCGGCAACAGCGCGCAGAATTCTTCGCGGCTCATCGCGAGCGTGCTCATGATGCTTTCCTTTCGGTGGTTGGCGTTGTAGTTGTGGGAATGAAGCCGTATGCCTGATCTGCGGCATTCTGCAATTCACGGGCGATTTCTTCTGCGAAGTAGATTTCAGCTTTTCGTTCCAGCCTGTCGCACTCTGCCAATATCTCCTGCTTGACCTTATGGTCGTCTGGGAACCGTGTAACTGACCTACGTTCGGCGGCGATGCGTGCTGCATAGGCTTCTGGCCCAAGTTTGCGCATGTCGGAAACGTCTGCGTCATGCAACGACCACGGCTTGGGGTCGCCGAATCCGCTAATCGCGTTTTCCCAATTTCGTTTTCCGTTTTTGCCTTTTTCAAAGAGCCACGCGAAGTTCGCTTTCCAAGGCCTGCTCAGATTCGGGTTCTCGCCGCGCAAGAAAGGCTTGTTCACCATCGCGAATACAGCGCGGCGATAACTTAGCGGCGTCATGTCATCGTGCCAGCACGCATGTAGGTTTTTTCTTACTCCCGGCGTCAGCTCTCCGGGTTTGAACGGCGGCACGGCATGCCAGTTAAAAAACCGCAGCACGGCCTCATCAGGCGGGTAGTTGCTTTTCTTCTTCTCGTTCTTTTTAGCTTTAATCGACTCACACACACCCGCGCCGTGAGGCGCAGAGGTCGGTAGCGGCGTTGCTGTCTGCGTTTGCGTGTGTGTATGTGTGTGTGTTTTTGCTTTTTTATTTGCTTCTAGTATTTGCTTAGTACTTGCTTCCTGCTTGCCCGTTAGGCCACTGGAAGGGTCAAATTGGGCCACTGGCGGGCCACTGGAAGGGTCAAATTGGGCCACTGGCGGATCATCTAGTGGACTACCCGTCAGGCCACTGGAAGAATCTAGTGGACTACCCGTCAGGCCACTGGATGGGTACTGTGGAACCTTGTCAGGGTGGATGTCGTAGACGTTGACTTTTTTCTTTCCAGAACCCCCGCTGATCCGCGTGAGTATCCCTTTGGCTTCGAGCGAACGAAGAGTGTTATCCACTTTCGAGCGACCGCATCCGGCTTTCATCGCGATGAGGCGCAAGCTGGGATAGCCGCCACTGCCGTTCAGTCCTCGACCATGACGGGCGATAACGATCAGCACCATTTTCTCGGCCATCGGGAGAGAGGCGTTGTCGAGGATGTCTTCTACGGCGGAGCGGCTCATTGTGACGATCTCCTCAACGAAAGGTGCCGTCGCCTGAAAGGTCGTTGAGGTAAACTGACCGCACACGACTTAACCTCTCGGGCTGGATCAGCGGTTGAGACGCTGCCAGCCTTCTTCTTTTGTGGCCACCGCTGTTCGTCAGGCAGCGAGTGGCAGTTAGTCACGTCGTCGTCGTCGTCGTCGTTGTCAGGCTGCCGCTTTCCGGCCGCGGCGTGTCTTCGTGGTGCTCTGGTGAACAGGGATCATCGTTTGACCGCCGCCGGGGTGCGCAGCCAGCCAGAGTTCAAACTGGTCCCGCGGGTAAAGAACCGACCTGTATCCGATTCGGACGAACGGCGGTCCCGGTCCTTTACGCCGCCCAGCTCGCAAGTCGCCTAGGAAGTGATCAGGGACGTGGTAGACCTGCTCGATCTCGACTCCTGACAGATACTTCCGGACCATCACCTGTTCAGCGGTCAAAGGCGGTTTGGGTTTAGAAATTCCCTTTGGCATCGGTTGACTCCGATTAGGTAGAGTTACATTCGTTTTCCTTGTAGCACATCCGCAGTTAGTCAAGCTACTTTTATGTTTGAGGCTCAACTACACGAAAACCCGCATGAACACTGAGGATAAATAAGATAAAAACTTTACTCAATGTCTCAGTTGTTACTCAAATGATATTGAGATACAAAGTAGAGCTGATGTTACAAAGTGGGGCTGATGATACAAAATAGACGGATTGCGAATGGCACACCGGGGCCGGGACGAGGGAATAAAACGCGATGCAACGATAGCACCGCGTTTCCCATTCGCGATCAAAGTGAGTGATCTGGCAGTCGGGTGAATCTACCGCCAGAAAACGGTCACACACAAACGCTCGCTGAACTCGGTATTAGCAAGGACCAGTCGTCGCAGTGGCAGCAGCTTGCTGCGATCCCCGATGAGCAGTTTGTGAGTTATTGGCGCGGAAGACGGGCGTCGACCGCACAGTGTCTGTGCCCTATTTTGTACCCACCAGCATACTGAGAATGGCAGAGAATGACCATAGAATCCCCCCTTTTCTGACAGGTGCCTCTCGGCGGGTCCGAACCCGTAACTTTCTGACGGTCCAGAGTTTCCCTTTGTTTTGTTATGCTTATCAGGCTGGAAATGAGGGAGCCGGAAAACTACCACCCTCTATTTCTATTGTAGCGAGTGAGGGGGAAATTCTCGGCGAAGTATTTGGGGGCGCTTCGCTTCCCGGCAGGACGGCTCGGTCCGGCTGCAGAAACGCCCCACTCAAGCCAACACAAGGCTTGAGTGGGGCACCAGCCGTCATCGGCAGGCTGTTACTTTGGACGGGTAGTTATTCGCCTTTTCCAATATTTGAATAATGTCGCTAATCTGAACGATGGCGTTAGTATTAGGTGTTGCAGGCACTTTCGCATTAAACATCTGCTGTCTAATGCAGTTCCTCTCCGCTGCCAGACCACGGATCGCCACAAGATAGGTACTGCCATCACGACACATGTAGGCGCCGAGGTGCCTACTACGGCATGCCACTCTGCGCCCTGCATAAGCACTCAATGCTTCTCTTATCTCCCCATTCGTGCCGCTCATCAGCAACTGGAAGTTCCCCGGCAAGTCGAGTTGCCTCCGGCGAGAATTGTATTCAAGTTCGTGAGGTTGGTAGCGATCACCGTGGTCGCGTCGTGGTATGTTCTTTGACCCTGCAATATGGCGTCACTGACGAGTGCTACCTGGAAAGCCATTTCTGTGCCTCCGTACCTCAGACTGTTACGCTTTCGGGCGACCGGCTACAGTCACGCGAATCTCCGTTTGTTTCCTGCAATTGATCTCTTCTAATCGACTTTGAACTCCGTTAGCTTGTAAGGTCATCTTCATCTGTCTCGGGGCTCTTATTGCGAACGCTTTTTCCGCCCTTACCACCTCCTAACAGGGCAGATCCTGCGCCGGGCAACATGAACTCGGCGACGGCAGCTTTGCTGACATCGCTATTGAGGACCTCGACAATGGTATCGAGCATCTTCTTCTGTAGATCGACGGCGCGATTGCCGGCTGCTGTCGCGCCCTCTCCGCTGATTGCTGACAGCTTTTCAGCCAGACCTACCGCCTCCGCGAGGCCGCCCATGTTACGGAACATGTCGCCCTTGCCGACCTGGCCGAGAACCCGATCGATATACGAGATCTCAGCGAGTCTTTCGGAACGGAGTTGGGCGAGAGACGGTGCGAAATCCTGCGCTCTAAAATCGGCGCCCTTTGCGCGGTCTCTTGAAGTAAGGTCTGCGATGCCGGGCGGCAGAATCGGGGGTTGATTGTCCACCCATTTTCCAAAGCGATTCTCGTCGATTTCTTCGGCAGCTTCGCCGCGCCCGAGTACGGCCTCTGCAAAGACACCAGAAGTGGGAAGCCCGACCCCTTCCGCGACAGAGCTGTCCTTTTTGAGGTACTTCTTCTCAAACTCTTCTCTCTCTTTTTCCTGGGCCTCTGCGAAGCCCCAGCGGAACGCAACATAGTTGCCGAAGACACCCACAGGGCGCGGCTCCACATGCGACGAAAGGGGCTTACCATCGAGCTGGTATCTTTGCAGCGCACGATAGATGCGGTATGGATCCATGCGAACCCAGATCTGCTGGCTTAAGAAGATCCGATGGGTATTCAGGATGTCACTTAACGACAAAGGTCAGTTGCGCCCTCTCAAGTAGCAACTTCTCGATCAAAGGTGAGACCCAATTGGCCGTTGATGGGAGGGTGGCCAGGCTTTCTATTGGCGTCAAAATGTCCGGATATTTTTTTGGATGGCCGTGTATTCTGCCTCCCATCTCTTGATAAGGTCGTCTTGCCCCGGCATGGTATCGCCGGCAACCCTACTGTCCCAAAGCGTTCTATACCTGGCCCAATTGGCGAAGGCCCCTTGAATCTCACCAATTTTCTGATCAATCGCCGTCTTCATCGTTTCGATCGTTTTTTGATCGCTCTCGGCGCTGGCGAGCCTGGTAGCGAGGTCGACTGCTCCCCAGCTGCGGAAAATTTCGAACAATTGGGCTTTATGCGCCGTGAGAGCCGCGACCTCTGAGAAGTCGATGGGCTTGAATGGAACAAAGAGGCAACGCTCCCATGCGGCGAGCTCTGTTTTGATTTCGTACATCTGCAACACTTCGAAATATTCGACGTTGAGAGAGTGACGACGACTGTAGTTAGCGAGTACGCGGCTGCTGAGCTGTTCGGATTCCTGTTCCGAGACCTCGCGCACGACCGATTGGCGCCTTGAGCGGAGAGCCTGCGACTTCTCCGCGGTCTTTTGAGCGATGGCGTTAGTAGATGATGCGGCCACATTGCGGTTTCCCGCGCTGAACTGTGCCGTCAAGGCGGTGGAAGTACTAGCTGCTGCAGATACGCTCCCGCTGGCAAAAAGGGAGCTCATGGCGAACCCGCCCTGTGTGCTTGCCGACCCCGCGACGGTTGACGAACTGCCCGATTGCGCCTCGGATGCAACGGCTCTCTGTACCTCATTGACCGCACGGCTCTGGTCAATCTGCGAGCTTACGGACTCGCTCTGCTGGGTTTCCTCCGTGCTTTTTGCGGAGGTTTTGCGCCGCCAATCGGTCACGGCGATCCGGGTGACTTCGCCAGGCGCCAGGCAGACGGATTGCAGAAGGTTACCCAGGGCGAGGCCACTTTGCACCCATCCCTGCTTGTGTACGGCGAGAATTCCAACTGCCAATTCTCGCTGTGTTTCCGAGCCTATTTTGGTTTCGTCGAAGGGGTCGACTGGCTCGGACCCGGCCAGTGTCCTCGTCCCGACTGAGAAGGCTGCCTCGGAAGCAACGGGTCCCTGTGCCTCGCGCACCGGTTCCGGGACTCTCTGTGCCTCGGCCACCGGTTCCTTTTTGAGCGTGTCTACGATAAACAACGACCGGTAGAATGCCGGTTCCGATACCGGCGTGCCTTCCATTGCAGGCAAAAGATATTTGGGAGTAGTCGCGGCCATACTCAACACCTCCTGGGTGCGCTGTTGGTTAACCTGAGGGCCCAAAGGGATAGAGATTGTTGATTGGCAGTAGGGTCTTAAGCTGGAGTTTCGGGACCTATCTCTCTCCGGCGCGGAAGTTTACGCCCAAAGTATCTTCGCTAGCAAGTTTTTTGGGGAACCTTTGTTTTCGGCGTCGAAGGAGCACGCAAACACCTCAGACAGTTATGGGGTTTATGGAGACGCTTTTCCCGTCACCTCGGTGAAGGTGAGGTATTGATCGATTCCGTGGACGGGGAAGGATTCGGTCTGGCTGGAGGGCCAGCGGACTTCGATCGAGTTGATCCTGGCTTCGAATCCGAGGCCGAAGTAGAGGCGCAGGTTGTTGGGGGAGTTATAGCTTGATCCGCGGCGGACTTCGTCGACGCAGATAGGGCTACCCGTCTCGAACCATCAACGCCGAGGGTGAAGTCACTGTCTCAAATACTCGCTCGATCTGACCACTGCAACCTCCGCAACAATGGTTGCCGCTTAGGTGTTATTGCCTTACGACACGATCGTTGTTACACAAATTATCAGGAGCGTTTGGATTGAATCAGGCGAAGAAGAGAGAACCCGTGGCACAATGGCGTAAAGCGACAGTCATATTGATAGAGAAGATAGTCAGATCGCTGGGAGAAGACTGGTTCGCCTTGATTGTAGAGCAAGAGATCGCCAAGCAATCCAACACATATTTTGGGGACATGCGGGCGGGCGGATGGGAACTGCTCATGTCCAATTGGCGAGGCGATAAGCGTAAGATCGACGGCTGGGTGGCGAAGGCACCGATGCCAGGTCAACGAAGGTTGACAATCGCGGAAGCATATATACAGGAACAGCTACAGGATTTGAACGCCACTCATCGACCCATAAGTGCAAAGCACCTAGAAAGTAGATGGTATTAGCAGGGCGAGGGGTCACCTTCGGGACATCCTGAGAGGTAGACCGACGCTCGCAACCTATAAAGAAGGTTGGCCCTGATTGGGTGTGGGGTGGCTAAAAATGATGTGCCGCGGCGAACTGGTATTTGGTCCAACGATAAGGTCGCCCTTGCAGAGATTGCCGACCAATATGTGAGTCGTACGTCTAGGAACTCGTTGAAATTCGCCGCGATTTAGCGAACTCATTGGGGATTTGGGTTTCTGCTAAGTTGAAATCTGTTTGAATCTTGCATTTCGGCAGTGCTTATCGGGTTTTTCGGGTATCGTTGATGCGGTCCCGATGCCCGAAACCAGGGTTCAGGCGCACTGTTCCCGGAGCATGGCTGGTGGTTGAGCGATGAGTTTGGGAAGCCGGATCAGGTTATGCGCGGCGCAACTGAACACGAACAGCCAGTCCACCTTCTCCAGTCCGCGCAACTTGACTTGCCGAAGCGGACCAGTTTGCTTCAACCACCCAAAGCCCTTTTCGATCAGCCAGCGGCGGCTCAGACTGATCGCATAACCAGGCTGCCGCGTCGTTCTGCGGTCCAGGTTGCTGCTGCGGTTCTTGTCGTTCTTGGTGATGTGCGGGGTCACATTCAGCTCCCGTACGGTGCGCACGAAATCCTCACTGTCATACGCCTTGTCGGCGCCCACAGGGATGCGGCGCGCACGGCCTTGTTGCCTCTCGGCCAGCATCAACAGCGCAGCATCGCGCTCTGCGTAGCCGTCAGCGTGAGTCACCATCGCCGCGGCGATCAACCCGTTGCGGTTCTCAACCAAAGCATGGCCAAGATAACTCAACTTCGATTCCTTCCCGTAGCTCTTCTTGTACAACCGCGCATCGGGATCGGTGGTGGACTGATGTGTATCGTTGCTGCGCTTTTGTCCGCGAAAGTCCGTACCGTCGTCATCGTCGGAGCCGTCCTTGGAGCGAAAACTCTTCTGCGAAGCCCAGGCCTGGATCAGCGTGCCGTCTACGGTAAAGTGCTCGTCAGACATGAACTTCTTCGCCTGCTTGTTCACCACGGCGAAGAAACGCTGGGCCACATCCGAGCTCAGCAACCGATCGCGGTTCTTGGAGAACACCGCATGGTTCCACACCGCATCGTCCATGCCCAGGCCCACGAACCAGCGAAACAGAAGGTTGTAGGCGATCTGCTCGACCAGCAAGCGCTCCGAGCGAACCGAATAGAACACCTGCAAAAGCAACCCCCGCAGAATATACTCCGGCGCGATCGATGGCCGCCCGGAGGCTGCGTAGAGCGCATCCAACTCCGGGCTCAGCGTCCCCAGCACCGCGTCCGTCAACCTCCGAACCGCTCGCAGTGGATGATCCGCAGCTACCCGCTGCTCCAACGAAACATAGCTGAACATCCCGTCTTGAGTACGCTCGTCTCCACGCATGTCTGTTAGACGATCTACCTCTTCGCCGCGACGCCACAGGTACCTATTTCAACAAGTTCCTAGGGAAGAGCAGGCGCTATCTTGCCTTTCCTTCGGTGAGGTCGAGGTACTGGTCGACTCCGGGGGTGTCGAAGGATTCAGTCTGGCCGTTTGGCCAGCGGACCTCGATAGAGTTGATCTTTGTTTCCGATCCGAGGCCGAAGTGCAGGCGGAGGTCGCTGCTGGAGTTATAGCTTGATCCGCTGCGGACTTCGTCGACCCAGATGCGGTGTTCTCCGTGGAGAGTAACTCGCGCTCCGATGGCGTCGCGGTTGGAGCGGGCTCCAGTTAGTTTGAGTCCGAGCCAGTGGTTGTTGTTCCTAGCTACATTGACTAACAACAAAGGTAAATCGCTCAGGTTATTTACTACTTCTTCCATCCGGCCGTCGTTCCAGAGGTCGGCGATGGCGAGTCCGCGGCCGGACATGGGTGTCTGCAGGCCAGGGCCGGAGTCTTTGGAGAGGTCGCGGAATTTTCCGTTGCCCACGTTGTAGTAGAGGAAGCGGCGCTCGCGGAAGGCGGCGCCGAGACGGGCGCTGTCGACTTCGGGATAGACGTGTCCGTTGGCGAGGAGGAGGTCAGGCCGGCCGTCGTTGTCGACGTCGGCGAACATAGCTCCCCAGCCGAGGGCGTCGGTGTTGATGCCGAGGCCTGCAGGGAAAGTCACGTCGGAGTAGGTGCCGTCGGAGTTGTTGTGGTAGAGGGTGGAGGTGTCGTCGGAGAAGTTGGTCTTGAAGAGGTCGAGGCGGCCGTCTCCGTCGTAGTCGGCGGCGGTTGAGCCCATGCCGGCCTGCTCGCGGCCATCTTCGTTGAAGGCGACGCCAACGTCGGCGGCGGTGTCGGTGAAGGTTCCGTTGCGGTTGTTGTGGTAGAGGATGGACGGCGTGGAGTCGCAGGCGACGTAGATGTCAGGCCAACCGTCGTTGTCGTAGTCGAGGGTGGTGACAGAGAAGCAGTAGTGTCCGGTGGTTTTTTCAAAGCCGCTGGATTTGCTGACGTCCTCGAATTTTCCGTTGCCGAGATTGTGGTAGAGGATGTTGGTGGTGTAGTCGAGGCCGCGCGGGCCGCACATGACGGGCACGCCTTTCCAGTTGCAACTGGCGGCTTCTCCGGGCGGCGGGACCTTGGCGAGATCGAAATGGACGTAGTTGGCGACGGCGATGTCGAGCTTGCCGTCGCGGTCGTAGTCGACGAAGGCGCAGCCGGTGCCCCACTCTTTGCCAGTGCCGGCGACTCCGGCTGTCTGCGCCACTTCCTTAAACGTGCCGTTGCCTTCGTTGTGGTAGAGGCGGTTGAACCCGTATCCGGTGACGTAGAGGTCGTCGTATCCGTCGTTGTCGTAGTCGCCGACGCAGGCGCCCTGTCCCCAGGCGGTGACGGTAAGACCGGCCTTGGCGGTGGCGTCGGCGAATGTGCCATCGTGATTGTTACGAAATAAGTGGCTGGTGGGTGGGGTTTCTCCGGGCTTTGTCTTGTCGTCCATCTCTTGCCCGTTGACGAGAAAGATGTCGGGCCAGCCGTCACGGTCGTAGTCGATGATGGCGACTCCGCTGCCGGTGGCTTCAATGATGTAGCGCTTGTGGTCGACGCTGCCGTTGACGTTGCGGACGGCAATTCCGGCCTGAGACGCGACGTCGATGAACCAGGCAGGCGGGGCGTGGTCGGTGGTGGCAGGGTAGGGTGTCGCGGAGCTGACGGGCTTGGGGCTGGTTCGGGCGGCTTTTGGAGTCTGGGCGGACGAGGTCAGGGCAACGAGCAGGGCGAGGATAAGCAAGAGGGTGCGCACGGGCTACTTCTGATTTGACTCCTTCTGCATGAGCTAGTTGGCGATATCTGTCGCCGGTGTTTTGGCATCCGGAGCGTTGGGGTAGTTGAAATAGAGCTCGTTGCCGTCGGGGTCGTGAATGACCATGAGCTTGTATCCCCACCATCCGTCTTTCACGTTCACTCCGTTGTGCTCAAGCTCGGAGCGGAGAGCGTGGAGCACATCGACATCGAGCGAGACGAACATGAGTCCGTGGCCGACTTTGTCTGGCCATTGTGACGACAGGATGAGCGCGCAGCTCTGACGTTCAACCTGCGCCACAAACGCCTTCCCTTCTTCCTCGTAACGCCAGCTCTGCACAAATCCTAATTGGTTGACGTAGAAATCGACGGAACGACCGATGTCGGTAACGAAGAGGACGGGGCGGGCAAACCAATCGCTCATGGGTGAGTCAAGGCTACCTTATTTCTGGCATTTCAGATTTTGAGTAATGCAAAGCTAACCACACAGTGCTTTGCTTCTCGTCTGTCCATTCAACCCTATGCCGCGTGTGCGCAGGTATGTTCACAAAATCTCCGGGAGATAAGACGCGGAGACCTTCTTCTCCCTCGAAACGCAAGCCCGCTGCACCGGATAACAACACAACCCATTCATGCTGTTCCTGGTCGTACCATTGCCCAGCCGGCGTTGCCTGACCGAAGGAGATGATTCGCTCCAATCTAAATTTTCCCCCGTAGATTATTTCCTGAAAGACTTCTTCCGATAGTGATTGGGGCAGTTTGGCAAAGATATTGCCAGCAGCGTAAGCCATCATGCGGTCCACCTCTGGATTGCCGCTCTGGAAAGCAACATCAGCGCCCTACTTCTTCCCTGCTGCTTTTCCGCCGACGGTGTGGAAAGCGTCGGACTTGAGGATCCTGCCGCCTTCCTGGATGACGTAGAGGCGGTTGGCGTCGAGGTTTTTGAAGGAGTCGCTCTGGCCGGAGGGCCAGCGGATTTCTACGTCGACGGTTTTAGCCTGGTCGAGGCCGAAGTGGAGGCGGAGGTCGTTCTGTGAGAAGTAGCTGCCGCCGGAACGGACTTCGTCGATCTGGACGAGTGGTTTGTCGGGCGTGGTCGCGGTTCCGGTGAGTGCGGTGACTTTGATGCGGGCGCCGATTCCGGTGCGGTTTGATTTGACGCCGACGGTGCGGATCTTGATCCAGTTCCGGTTCAGGGTGGAGTCGCAGCGGAGAAGCTGCGGCATGGCGTTGATGCAGTTGACGACGACGTCGAGGGTGCCGTTGTTGTCGTAGTCTCCGAAGGCGCAGCCGCGGCCGGGGACGGGAGCGGTCATGCCGGGTCCGGCCTGATCAGTAACTTCTTCAAACTGGCCGTTGCGCAGGTTGCGGTAGAGGTATTTGCGTTCGGCGTAGGGCGCGTCGGTGTGTGAGCCGTCGACTTCGGGATAGACATGGCCGTTCGAGATCATAATGTCGGGCCAGCCGTCGTTGTCCATGTCGAAGAAGCCGACGCCCCAACCGAGGTAGCGGGTGTTGATGCCGATGCCGGAAAGGTAGGTGCGGTCGTCGAAGTTGAGTCCGCCGAGGTTCTGGTAGAGAGATGCGGTGTCTCCGGCGAAGTTGGTCTTGACGATGTCGAGGAGGCCGTCACGGTTGAAGTCTCCGATGGACACGCCCATGCCGGCCTGGGGCTTGCCGTCGGGCGAGTAGGCGACGCCGGATTCGATGGCGACATCTTTGAAGGTGCCGTTCTTCTGGTTCTGGTAGAGGGTGGCGGCGGTGGAGTCGTTGGCGACGTAGATGTCGGGCCAGCCGTCATCGTCGAGGTCGGCGACGCAGACACTGAGTCCATAGGTGCCGACGGTGTCGAGGATGCCGGCTTTTTCGCTGACGTCGGTGAAGGTGCCGTCTCCGTTGTTGTGATAAAGGATGTTTTTGCCGCCCTGGAGGCCGGGCGGGCCGCAGGCGACCTGGATGCCTTTGTAGGCGCAGCCGGCGGCGGCGGGATCGGGCGCGGTCTTGATGTTGAAGTCGATGTAGTTGGAGACGAAGAGATCGAGGTGGCCATCGCGGTTGTAGTCGAGGAAGGCGCAGCCGGAGTTCCAGCGGGTGGTGGGCTGGATCAGGCCGGCCTTGGCGGTGACGTCGGTAAATGTGCCATTGCCGTTGTTACGATTTAGCGCGTTCTGACCGTAGTAGGCGATGAAGAGATCGTCCCAGCCGTCGTTGTTGTAGTCGCCGACGCAGACGCCCTGTCCCCACCCGGTGCGGGCGAGGCCCGCCTTGAGGGTGACGTCGGTGAAGGTGCCGTCGCGGTTGTTTTTGAAGAGATGGCAGGTGGGCGTCTGGCCCTTGGGGAAGCCTTCGAGGCGGGTGCCGTTCACGAGGAAGATGTCGATCCAGTCATCGTGGTCGTAGTCGTAGAAGGCGACGCCGCAGCCGGTGGTTTCGAGCAGGTATCTGTTCTTGTGCTCGCCTCCGTAGATGGTGCGGGCGTTGAGGCCGGATTGTTTCGCGACGTCGATGAAGCTGACGCCGAGCGGTGTTCCGGCGACGGGCGACGGCAGGGCTTTGGGCGCGGGGCGAGCGGGGGCGTTGTATTCGGGGCGGGAATTCTGGCCCATGGTGCCGGGTTGCGTTTGTTGCTGCGGCGGGATAGCGAGGGCGAGGACGTCTTCGAGCGAGAGGACCAATGCTGTTGCTGAGAGGGAGCGAAGAAAGCCGCGGCGGGTGTGAAACAAACGAATCAGGCTCCGTGGGTAATGACTGAGTATAGCGTCGGGGGTGAGGTGCTAGCTACGAGGAACTCGACTGACCGGCTTGGTGTCCCTCGGCATAAATTCCGGTTTGCCGGTCACTCGGGAACCGAGGGCGAGCAGATCGGACCCGTGCAGATCTAGGAGCCTACCGGTGTCTCCCGCTGCCGAGTGACGATCTGACTCTCTCGATCATGCCGAACAGGAAAGCGGTTGTCAGCCCGAAGAGCAGCCACCCGTTCAGGGCTTCTATCGCTCCCATGAGCTTCCAGTGCCCTTCCAGAGCCAGATTCTCGTGCCCGTAACTGGTCATTGCATTCAGCGAATAGAGCATCGCGGATTTGTTGTCATGCATAGCGTGGAGCAGCCGATAAGCGGCTGCCCAAATCCCAGCCTCCATCCCGTGCATCACGGTGGCCAGCAAGGTAGTGATTCCCATAACCAACGCGAACGCGATGGTGGGATGACGGCGCACGATGGCGCCAGTGGTAGCGCTATCTACTCTCTGGTTTATGAGCCCGAGCCCAATGACATGGATGACGACTGTCAACACGATCAGCGGCATACCCCATACCCAGTCGGCACCCCAACTTATGGGGTCGTCGACAAGGAGGGATATGAAAACGGCTTGGTTAGGGTTCATCGACACCTACTTCAGTCATTCACTCGGTTTAGAGCACGATTCCGCCAGTGCAGGGTAGTATTGTTCCCTCATCAACCAGAAAGTTACCGACTCGCGAATGAACCGGACGCGAGTCAGAGGAAGTCTTAAGGGCGCCACAAATGGTAGCCGCGTTGACAGCGTTCAAGATACTGGCAAAAGTGCCAGTACGATCGAATCTTTCTTGCAATATCCCTGCTGAGTCGCGGGCAACCCGAAAGTTGAGGCCAGTTGCCGATATCAGGCCAACGCACTCATCCAAGGCCAGCTTCCGCGAGGGAAAAGCCTCGGCTGGGATTAGTCCCGGAAAACGTTAGGTTCCTATCGGGACTGCCCGCGTGAGATGGCTGACAGCCGGAGTAATTTCTCCGGGCAGTTTCGATAGGATCGTTTGAAGTGAGCCGATGCGGTTTGCGGCGGACGCGGTGATCTACGTCCGCCTATGGGATTTCAATTGTAGGTATATGATTACGGAGCGCTTGCTTGGAAACTGCAAATCGGTCGCACATGCAACAACAGTGATGTTCATGGCAAGCCCAGTATAGAGATCAGCCTGAAATCTGACCAGACGCCGTGACGTCGATCGTCGCCGCCGCGGCAGCGCCCGCCGCGCAGCGGCTTAGTTCAAACGCGCTTCGGTTGATTTCTGGTTTGTCGGCAACACAGAAGCAATTCTGCCGAGCTTCACCAACCGAAGAGATTTATGAGATGGGCGCTAGTGACTACCGAAGTCCGCTCCAGACCATGCAGTCGGAGAGCTCGTCCGTGGCCTGAGGCGGTTCTTTTGCCGGGTGCCCCATATCTCGATTCTGAGATGTGGGCATTCGCGCTACGCGCGAACCCTCCCCGTTCAGTGCAGGCAGGTCCTCACATAGTCAGAACCACCCGGAACTCCGCCTTCCCGCTTATCATCTGCGCGAAAGCCTCGGCCGCTTTTCAAGCGGATAGGTTTCGATCATAGGCCACACGGCAGTCAGCTCGGCAAAACGCAATGTATCCTCGGGAGTCCGTTGGTATTCCCCGCAGACCATCATCTCTGATTTTCAGCCATGATCGCTTTTCGGCCATAATAGCTGATCAGATAGAACGCAACTCCGAAAGAGATAATGTCCTTGAACAGAAACAGGCCGAGATTGTTCATGTAGTGGATGCCGTGAACCACGACGGTGTCATCGGGAGTCGTGATCAACATGGAGCTTGTGGTGAAGAACATGCCGACTAGAATGATCCCGCCCAGAATGCCAGCTTTAGGCTTAAAGTAGCCAATGATCAGCAGGATTGCTGCTGTCCATTCAGTGGCCCCGATCAAATCCCCCAGAATATATGGTCCAAAGACCTTGAATTGCCAACTGGTAAGTGGGCTGTTAGTGACGAGCGGGATGATGCCCTCTGCTCCGGGTGCTGTCATTTTGAACTTGCCTGCCCACAGCAACATCACGATCATGCCAATGCTGCAAACAAGGAAGGGGATATTTCGATCTGCAACAAACGCTGCAATCTTCGTTAGAACACTCTTCGCCTGCAGTTTGTTACCTGTGTTCGCTTGAGATCCGCGCACACCATCACCCGACGCCTCAGCGGATATGGTTTCAGTCATAAAAGGACTCCTTCATGTGAGGATCCATCGTTGTCAAATATTGAAGGCCGATTTGAAACCCTGGTCAACACCCTTGGCTGTGACGATCCGACGAAAGTAGCCGACTCCAAATTATAGTGTTGAACTTCGCCATCTCCTCGGCGGGTGGCCCATACATCAAGACCAGTGACTACCGAAGTCCGTTCCAGACCATGCGGTGGAACATCTCGTCCATCTTTGCGGCTGGCTCTTTCTCGATGCGGTCCATCCACCAACGCAGCAGAGACAGCAGGCTTCCGGCCAAGGCGTTGGCGCGTGCGGCGAACTCGGGCTTTGAGAGCTTGGTGAGGCGTCCGGTATCGATGAGGCGCTGCTCGATGCCAAGGGCAAAGTAGTCCTGGGCAAGATCGAAGAAGTCAGCGAGGCGGCCTGCGTCGCGAAGGATGCAGTAGAGCTTTCTCTGCTTCAGGGGGTTAATTCAGCACCCGCTGACACGGGAACAGCTTGTTGGTTTTGTCACCAAACAGCGAGTTGGGCCGAATCCATTCCCACTGCTGCGTCGGTTGGCGTCATTCGGTTGTGTTGCTCAAATTTGGATAGTAAGCAAACCGGACGACCCGGTTCTTGGCATGGCACTCTTCGGTGTCTTCGAGACAGGCTGGATACAACATTCCCCATGGCACCGCCAGCAGGATCTGATTCTCCGGAATGCCCTTGCGTATCAGAAGTTCTCTGACCCACCACGCTCGTTGTCCCGAGAGTTTCAGATTGTAGGCCTCGCTGCCCGTCGCGGAGGCATAACCCTCGATGAAAAAGCGATCACCTGGATGATCCTTCAACCATTGGACATCGGCATTCAGCGTAGTCTCGTCCAAAGCATGGTCAAAGCGATTATGGGCAAACGTGACTTCGTGCATATTTTCGTTGAAGGCTTGCTCCTCAGGACCAAAGAGAACCACTCTTGGTTTTGCCCAGTAAGCAACCCAATAGGCTTCATCAGCGGGTGCCCCTGAAGGACCTTTTGCAAATAGCGGGATATTGGTCACAAGGAGCATTGTGACCGCAACGAGAGCAACTCGGGTTTTCATTGGAGTAATCTCCGTCAGTTGTGATTGCCGCATTGGCCGAGATGTTAGACCCGTCTTCGGTTCAGGGAAACTGTCAATTTGGACAGGAGGCGGGTTGATCGATCTTCTTCGGGAACGCCGCCGACGCCAGCTGATGCACTCCCAGAATGCGCCTGTTAACAGGCCCTAGCGACTAGCGAAGTCCGTTCCAGACCATGCGGTGGAACATCTCGTCCATCTTTGCGGCTGGTTCTTTTTCGATGCGGTCCATCCACCAGCGCAGCAGAGACAGCAGGCTTCCGGCCAAGGCGTTGGCGCGTGCGGCGAACTCGGGCTTTGAGAGCTTGGTGAGGCGTCCGGTATCGATGAGGCGCTGCTCGATGCCGCGGGCAAAGTAGTCCTGGGCAAGATCGAAGAAGTCAGCGAGGCGGCCTGCGTCGCGAAGGATGCAGTAGAGCTTTCTCTGCTGTTCGAGATGATCGAACATCTCCGCGATGGGAGCTACGCGAAGCGATTTTTCCTTGTTGACGATGAGCCACGTACTCATGTGCTCGAGGAATCGTTCGAGCTGGCTGAGGAGCAGGTCGTTCTTATCGCGGAAGTGCAGATAGAAGGTGGAACGGCCGACGGAGGCGCGGTCAAGGACGTCCTGCACGGTGACATCTTCAATGGGTCTCTCGTGAATCAGCTCGAGGAAAGCCATGCCGAGCCGGTTGCGCGTGCGGCTGGCGCGGGCATCGGGCTTGCGGTGTTTCGGTCTGCTCGGAGCCTGTCCCTGCGGGTTGTGACTCGGGTTTCCGGACACCGTTTTTCCGGACATTGGCTGCCTCTTTGTTCAGCATCGCGGAACTGGCTCTCGACGGCGCTGTGCCTGCGAGCTACAGTGCGAATCATAAGACGAAAGCAAAACCAGGGTAACTGTGTCCTATTCAGTTTATTCAAGGTCGCCGCTCCCTCCACCCCGCGAACGAAGACCTGTTCGTGGGGGCCCCGGTCTGATGGTCGCGTCGACTTGAGTCCGGTGGCTTCAGGATACGTCGACCCTGGTTTTGCTGTAGCGGCCGCTCATCGCAGAACAGAATTTCATTTCAGCACGGCGGAGAAAAACTATGAGTCGCATTCGATTAATCGCAGTCGGAACGCTGATGATGTTTGCGCTGGCGGCGGGCGCCCAACAGACTACCACCGCTTTGGCTGGCGTCGAGAAAGAAAACCACAGCAGCACGCAAAACAGCACTGATCCCGTTGAGAACCATCTGAAAAAGCTGAGCGAACAGCTGAATCTAACGCTCGATCAGGAGGATCAGGTCAGGCCTATCCTGCGGGAGATGCATGACAGCATGGGGAAGGCAGAGCAGAACCAAAGCTTGTCAGACGATGAGCGCAATGCACAGAAACATGCGGCGTTCACGAAGGCCGACGGGGAGATTCGCCCAATCCTCACCGACGACCAGAAGAAGACGCTGGATCAGCTGGAGCAGCAGATGCATCCGGAGATGCATGGCAAATGACGCGACAACAGCAGGTCCCTCCGCTTCGTGCGCCGAAGGTGGCGCACTTCGGTCGGGATGACAACTTCCAGGTAGGTGCCGATCAGAGCTGTGCGGGCGGAGTGGCCGAAGCATGAGGTTGCGCTTCTAAAGCCGCTGCCTTCTGGCGTTCGAGGGCGGCTCCGGCGGCGTCTCCCTGCTGGGCGAGGGCGTCTGCGAGGGCGCGATGGGCGTCGGCGTAGTTGGGGTCGGCGGCAACGGCCTGCTTCAACTGCACGAGGGCTTCGGCAACTTTACCCTGCTTGAGGAGCTGGGTTCCGCTGTCGAGATTGAATTTGGCACGTTGGCGGCTGACGGCCACACGGCTTAGGTCAGCCGCTTTTTTGCGCTCTGCGGCGGCTCCGGCGGTGTCTCCCTGGGCGGCGAGGATAGCTCCGAGGTTGATGTGGGGGCTGGGCTGGTCGGGCTGGAGCTCAATGGCGCGGCGGAGGGCGGGGATGGCCTTGTCGGGCTGATCCATCTGTTTGTAGACGCTGCCGAGAATGCCCCAGGCGTCGCCGTTTTCGGGGCGCATGGCAAGGGTCTTCTCGAGCTCGCGGGCGGCGTCGGGGAAGCGGCCCATCTGCATATAAACGATGCCGAGCGTAAACGGCGGATCGGCGAGGCTGGGATCGAGCTGAGCAGCCTTTTCAAGAGCGGGGATGGCTTCGGCGACTTTGTCCTGAAGTTTGAGGGCCAGGCCGAGATCGTAATTGAGCTGCGGGTTGTCGGGCTCGAGGGCGAGCCCGGCGCGAAACTCCTGGATGGCGTGGTCGAGATCGGCCTGCTGCAGCCACGCGACTCCGGCGTCTTCGTGGAGGATAGCGTTTTTGGGATCGAGCGAGAGTGCGCGCTGGTAGTAAGTGAGACCGGTTTTGGCGTCTCCGGTCTGGACCAGGGCCAGGCCGAGGTTGGTGAGAGCGGCGGCGTCGTTGGGGCGGGCGGCGATGGTGTCTTGAAAGAGGGGAATGGCTTCTTTGGTTTGGCCGGTGCTCTGGAGGGCTAGCGCGAGGGCGTATTTGGCGTCGGCGGAGTTGGGATCGAGTTCGCGCGCGTGGCGGAGAGCGGTGATGGCTGCGTCGTCCTGTCCAGCGGCAGCGAGTGCGCGGCCTAATTGCATGTTGGACTGGAGGTCGTTGGGGGCGAGGGCGACGGCGCGCTGGAGTTCGGCGATGGCTTCGGGGTAACTCTGCTGAACGAGGAGAAGCGAACCGAGGTGGAGGTGGGCGGACGCGAGGTTGGGATCGAGCTGGAGGGCTCGGTCGAGCTCAGGGCGGGCGTCGGCGAGTTTGTTCTGCTCGGCGAGGACGGTGCCGAGGCTGTCGTGGAGGGTGGCGTTGTTGGGATCCTGGGCGATCGCAGCGGCGAGCCTTGCGCGGGCGGACTCGGGATCACCGGTGGCGTCGAGGGTTCGGGCGTAGGCGGTGAGGTCGCTCGGGGAAAGCTGGACGCTGGAGCTCTCGAGCTGCTGGAAGAGCGGAAGTGATTTGTTATAAGCGCCAAGCTGAGAATAGCTGAGGGCAAGGTTTAAGGTTGCGATGAGGTCGTTGGGGTCGAGGGAATGGGCCTGTTCGAGCTCGGGGACAGCAGCGGAGGGGTTTCCTTCGGCATAGAGGACAGCTCCGAGGGCGCTATGTCCGGCGGCGACCCGGGGGAGGAGCTGGACGACTTTGGAGAACTCGGTGCGGGCGAGGACCAGGTTGTTCTGCTCCATGGCGGCATGGCCGGCGCGGAAGGCGAGGGTTGCGGCCTCCACTGTTGCCTGATCTGTGGTCGAATCTGCGGTCGCACTCGGCTGAGGGGGCGCCTGAGGGGTTGTCGGGGAGGTTGTCTGGGAGACCGCGGCGGCTGCTGAGAGAGCGAGCAGCAGGGGAATCCAGACGACGTGCTTCATCACCCAGTGATTGTAATCTGCGCTGAAAGTGAGGGAATACCTGCCGCTTCGCGCCACGGTCTTCCATAAATTCGTGATCGCTGTCACAATGCGGATTTGGGCGAATAGCTATTTTGATCATTGAGGGTCGTCCATCATGTCGAGGGGTGATTCTGAAAGTCCGTTTGAGCGGCTGCTATTAAGGAAGATTGAGCAGTCGGTTGCGCAGGCCCCGATCCGGGTAACGCTCGGCGAGAAGCCGCCCGGGGAAGCGGGAGACGGGAGCCTGGACAGGGTTGTGATTCGCGATGGCCGGACTCTGGCGAGGATGATGCTGGATCCCGAAGTTGGGTTCGGCGACGCGTATACGGAGGGGCGGATCAGGGTCGAGGGCGACCTGGTTCGCTTTCTGGAGGAAGCGTATCGCATCAGGCAGTCGGGCCGAATGCGGAGCTGGTACAGCGAGCTCATCTCCCGCTGGTTGACGCTCACCCAGGGGAACACCCACAGGGGTTCGGCGCGGAATATCCAACATCATTACGATCTGAACAACGATTTCTACAAGCTGTGGCTCGACCGGAGAATGGTTTATACCTGTGCCTACTTCCCTGCTCTGTCGGCGACACTCGAAGAGGCGCAGGAGGCAAAGCTTGAGCATGTCTGCCGGAAGCTGCATCTACAGCCGGGGGAGAAAGTTGTGGAGGCGGGGTGCGGTTGGGGGTCGCTGGCGCTCTACATGGCGAAACACTATGGCGTGACGGTGCGAGCCTTCAATATCTCGCGTGAGCAGATTCAATATGCACAGGCACAGGCAAAGAAGGAGGGCCTGACGAGGCAGGTGGAGTTTATCGAAGACGATTACCGGAATATTCCGGAGGGCTTCGACGCGTTTGTCTCGGTTGGAATGCTGGAGCATGTGGGCCACGAGCATTATGGAGAACTGGCGCAGGTTATCCAGAAGGCCATTGGGAATTCCGGACGCGGACTTCTGCATTTCATCGGGCGCAACCGGCCGCAGGCTTTCAGCGCGTGGATTCGGAAACGCATTTTCCCGGGGGCCTATGCTCCGACGCTGCGCGAGTCGCTGGAGATTCTCGAACGAAACAACTATGCGGTACTGGATGTTGAGAATTTGCGATTGCATTATGCGAAAACGCTGGAGCACTGGTTGGAGCGCTATGAGCGGGCGGTGGACCGGGTCACGGAGATGTTCGGCCCTGAATTCGTTCGCGCGTGGCGGCTCTATCTGGCGGGGTCGATTGCGAGCTTTCGCGTAGGGACGCTGCAGCTGTTTCAGGTGGTTTTTGCGGGGCCCCAGTGCGGGCAGATTCCGTGGACACGCGCTCATCTTTATGGAGCAGATGCGGAGTGTGCGGGAGAAGCGCGGTTGGAGAAGGAATGGACTCCTGCGAGGTACTGATTGTCGGAGGGGGACCGGCAGGGTCTTCGTGCGCGAAGCGGCTGCGTGAGGCAGGCATCGAGACGGTCATTCTGGATAAGGCGACGTTTCCGCGCGACAAGGTGTGCGGCGGCTGGATTACTCCTGCGGTGGTTGAGGAACTGGGGATTGACCTGGCGGAATATGCGCGCGGGCGCGTGCTGCAGCCGATTACGGGCTTTCGGATCAGCCGAATGGGCGATGCGGATGTGAAGACGGACTATGGGCAGGCGGTGAGTTACGGAGTGCGGCGGTTTGAATTTGACGACTACCTGCTGAGGCGAAGTGGCGCGCGGCTGATTCTGGGCAAGGCGCTAAGCAGCGTGGAACGCGCGGGCGATGGGTGGATCGTAACTGGTGAGGTCACGAACGGTGGGATCAGGGCGCGGATGCTGATTGGCGCGGGCGGACATTTCTGCCCGGTGGCGCGGCATCTGGGCGCGAGCGCGCGCAAAGAAGAGGCGGTCGCTGCGCAGGAGATTGAATTCGAAATGACCGCGGAGCAGCGCGAGGCCTGCACGATTCGCGGGGATGCTCCGGAACTGTATTTTTGCGCCGACCTGAAGGGTTACGGATGGTGCTTTCGCAAGGGAGATTTTCTCAACATAGGGCTGGGCAGGCTGGACGCGCATTCGCTGCCGGGGCATGTATCGGAGTTTGTGCAGGGGCTGAAGAAATCGGGGAAGATCGGCTTCGATCTGCCGGCTGCGATGCGCGGCCATGCTTATCTCATCTTTCGCGAGACGAAGCGGCCGGTGGTGGGCGATGGAGTTCTGCTGATCGGGGACGCGGCGGGGCTGGCGTATTCGCAGAGCGGCGAGGGGATACGACCGGCGATTGAATCCGGTTTGCTTGCGGCGAAAACCATCATTGCCGCTGGTGGCGAATACACGCGAGAGCGACTTGAGAGCTATCGCGGGATGCTTGCGGCGCGGTTCGGAGAGGCGAGGCCAGACTGGTCGACGCGCATCGGGCGGAAGCTGCCGGCGCAGGTGATGCAGTCAGTCGCCAGAGTGCTGCTGGGGACGCGGTGGTTTTCACGCCGCGTGGTGCTGGATCGCTGGTTTCTGCATGTCGATGTGCCGGCGTTGGATTGCTGATCCCGCTGCTTTGTGTAACGGCAGAAGGGCTCACCGCACTATGGGCACTGTAAGGGTTTGCGGGGAAGTCCCGGCTCGAGCAAGAGTGGGATTAGAACCACGATTCTGATCGGTAAAGGTCCTTTACAACAACGAGGAAGTAGATATACTGTTGCGGTCTTCGGGCCAGCAGGTTTTTGGTGTTGGCGACTGCGCAGGTTGGATTCGTATTGTCTGGCGAAGGCCGCCCCCTCGGTTTTCGCACGTTCCGTTGATGCGCAGTATTTCTGATCGGTGGTTGCCTGTTCGCTGGCGACCCTTTCAGCGCAATTCTCATAGCTTATGCGGCAGGAGCATTAGGCCTGTCTGCGAAATCTTACGGAAAGCAAACGCTGACCGCGAGTCAGCCGCTCGACTCATGTACCAAAGTGTCTTTGGAGGCACAGGACTATGAATGACGCCGTTACCCCACTCGGCCCGCTTTTGAGCGCAGACCGTATATTTGTCACCGTCACTGGCAGCGACAAGGTCGCGTACCAGCTCGAGATTTTTCCGGACGCCAATAATGCGCTTCTGAAAACGAACGGCCTGGCCCAA
The DNA here is from genome assembly GCA_963781245.1 of uncultured Acidobacteriaceae bacterium. Lineage (GTDB taxonomy): Bacteria > Acidobacteriota > Terriglobia > Terriglobales > Acidobacteriaceae > Silvibacterium. Next base: position 482,660 of record CAWAFB010000014.1, on the reverse strand, counting down.
CAGTATTACTTTATGCCGCAGCGGATCTACCTGGCGAAGAAGCAGGATTCGCCTCAGGACTTCGACTTCGGCATGACCGTATTCAAAGGTTTGCTGACGCCGGAGGACACAGTCGGCGTTAATCCCGGCCAGACGACGGGAGGAGGGGACGTTGAGGTGGGTGGTGGTTTCTGCACCTTCTCGACGACGTTCGCCATTCCGCCGGACGTCATTCAGAATGCCACCGATGCGCTGAAGAACGGGAAGTTCGACTCGCCGCCACCGCCAGGTCTGCTGGCTTTTATGCCGCAGATGGGTTCGAACGACCCGCAACCGATCCTCGGAATTGTTCCTATCCTCGGCAACCTTGTGTCGATTTCGATTCCGCAATTTGCTCCAGGCGGGAGCCCGGCGGCGCCGCTGTGGGCGCAGGCCCAGTGCGCGCAGAAGGGGAGTATCGAAGCGACTGGTATCAGCAGCTTTCTGGTGAGTTGTAACGAGCTTGCCGCGGGCGCGATCGCGGGATCGCTGCAGGCCGGCGTATCACCTTTCACGGTGAATTATGCGCTGACCGAACAGTTCTATCTCCCTACCTGCGAAGTCGATGTCGATATCGACATGGACAAGACGTACCAGTCCTTCTCGGCGGCCGTTTCTGTCAGCGGCTTATTCACCAGCGCATCGTTCCAGGCGGCCTGGTCCGCATGCGTGACGAGCGGCGCCATCAGTACGGTCATGAAAATTGATGAGGCCGCGATACCCGCTGACCTCAAGTCGATGATCCTGCAGCAGTGCCAGGAGATGCAGACAAACGCCGTCAACTGGGTCAAGGACGAGATTTTCAGCTGGAACCCCACCGATGGAGGGGATGCACAGGCACAGCAGACTCCCTTCGGAAGCATATTTGGCGGCGCATCGGTTTCCATGAAAGCGGACTATCAGCAAAGATCAATTCACGTCCAGCAAACGCTCACTCTGGATACATCGATCGCGATGAGCGATACAAAGTCGGGTGACCTTTCCGACCTTATGCCTGCCGTCAAGGCGGACGTCAGCAAATATCTCGCGATCGTCGACATCGGGCAGTTCTTCCAGAAGATACAAGTGGCCGCGACCAACGCGATCAACTGGAACGAAACGCTTCCGGACGGGACGAATCTTGCGGATCCTATCATGTCAGTGATGGTCTCGGTCAGCTATCCTGATTACGACAATCCGCTCGGCGCTAACAACACCGTGAACATGAAGACGCTCGGGCAGGGCTACCACTACCTCAGCGGTCAAGCGACAGGAACGAGCGGGCTGGCACAGTGGACTTCGAATAATCCAGCGGACATCATCAACATTTCATTCCTGAAGTTAGGAGACCCCGGGCATACGATTTCACAGTGGCCCGCGGACCAAGTTCAGGTCACGAGGACGCTGGTGTTTGACGGAAATGACCCGCGCGTCGATCTAACCGACAACAAAACTCAGGTCGTCATCACGACGACTGACAATGATCACACACCTGTGCTCGACCTGAACGCTGTCGGATACCTCTTTGTGCGCTTCGGGTGTCGGCCTCTGCCACCGAACGTAACCCTAGTGATCAACACCACGCTGGGATCGCGCAAAGACAGCATCACCATCACGAGCGCAAACCAGAAGAGCTCGATCTGGGAGATCTTCTCCGACAAATACGTTTCACTCAATTCGTTCCAGTACACGGTGCAGGTGACAGTACAAGGCCCGAATTTCACGGACAATCCGATCGTCTATCAATCCGCGAAGCCAATCACTGTGGCGCTGCCGCCGAGCCGCGTGAAGTACAACCCGCTTCTGAGTCTTCAATTGCCCGACGCACCGCCCGACCAGGTGGCCGCGATCAACCAGTACATTCTCAACTATCAGAAACAGATGCTTACCGGAACTCTCGCCTAGGAGTAAATAACATGGGAGCCCCTTCCCCGCCTGCAGGGTTACAGATCACCGCTGACCCTCCCGGCGGTCTGCGTCAAGTTGCGCGTGCGCCCGGCCTACAGTTCATCACGCCGATCAAAGTTATAGCTGTCGTTGTGAATCAGAACCTGCCGCTCGAGTCGAGCCAGAACGGCAACGTCTTCACCGACAGGTTCAACGCGCAGCTGAGCTGGTTCCTTCCGAGCTATCAGCTGGCTCCGGATATCGATGCCAGTTTTTCGTTTGCTGCGAGCGGCGGACAGAAGGCAGGACTAGACGGCAATCCTTACTATCAAGCGACGGTCACGCTCACGCTGGCCAAGGTCGAGCCGCCGGACGTGACTGCGTATCGGGCGGCGAATCCGTCGCAGCAGCTTCAGGAGATTCCGCTGAGCGGGATCTCGGTCGAGTTGACGACGACGGCCAATGATCCGCAGACCGGACAGGCGCAGCAGAGTGTCTATACGGCGACGGTGGCAGCGAATGCGGATGGAAGCCTGACGCTTTCGTTCGGTCCGATTGTCGGTACTTACGTGCTGGTGGCGTACAGCAATCTTCAAAACGGCGGAGCGACGGTATTGCTTTCAGCGCAGTTCGAAGTGTGGCGTTTGCTGCGGGTGATTCACCCGATCTGGCCGCCGATTCGCGTAACTGGGCCGCCAATCCGCGGTGTTGGGACGCCGGTGCTTGAGGGGCGACCGCGGCCGTTGCCGCAGGCTATCTTTGAGCCAGTCGGAACTCCCATCTCTGCACCAGGCAGGCCACCAACGGAATTTCCCATTTCGGAGCCTCGCCCACCAGAACCGCAACCGGTGCCACAACCAACATATGTAACTGCTAACGATCCATACGCACTGGCGCTCGCGCTGGCGCAGAAATATGCCGCACCCGGCTACGCACCGGCCTACACGATTACCGACACGAATGGCGTAAGGCCGATTGTCACCATCAACGATCTGAAGAATTTCAATTCCAGCGGCTCCGACTTCACCGAGTTCACGGCGCTCGGAGATGTTTCGGGGCAGTTTCCGTCCTTCAGCCGCTTGTATATCGGGGGGATCAGCCGGACGATCATTGCGGTGCCGGCGGCTTACGGTATTGTGCGTAGCAAGAATGGCACGGCAGCGCAGTGCCAGGCACTGCTTGACAGCACGGCCGGAGGCAGCGGCGCAGCCAAGTTTCAATTCTCATTCGTGCTGGGGCCGGTGGTGAGCCAGTTCGATCAGTTCGCGTTGCAGACAGCGCTAGCGGCTAATCCAGAATCGCAAAACTGTACGCTGGTTTTGCCGCAGCGGCTGGACACATCGCAGCCCATGACATTGTTGACGCCGTTTCAGTCGTCGGCGGCTTACACGGCGGGGTTGCAGCCGAACACGTTCCAGCTCGATGTCGATATTACGGACGGCAGCGTGACGGGGTCCGCCGTGGCCAATGCCAACCTGTTTATCAACCAGCTGTCGACGACGGTTGAGCCGTATTTGTCCGGAAGCTTCGGCATTGTGCTGGACGATGCGTATCCGCATGCGGTGATCGCCAGCGTGGTTGTCAATCTGAACGACACCAGCGGCAGTGATGAGCTTTCATATAGCGTCGCGGCGGATGGAAGCACGATTCAGCTAATCAATGTGTCGCCTTTGGACCTGGAGGTTTCGCGCTATGCAATCGTAAACGGGACGAGCGCTCCACCTGAGAACTTGAACCAGGAGATTCTAGCCGGACAGAGCTTCACTCTTAGCGACAAGGCGTCGTCGCCGGGTGTCGCGCTGCTTGTGGATCGCACACTGGCACTGGAGAATCCTTTCACCAAGGTGGCGCTGCAGCGCTACGTGTCGTTCATAACCCAGGACGTGCAGAGCGTGAACTATCAGATTGGGATTGTGGCAAATGGGGTGAATTTCACCGTGATGGGGATTGCGGAGATCGATATCGCGATCACGATTCCTTCGCTGCCGACTGTCGCGGTTCCGAACTCAACGCTGACGGCGCTGAGCCTTGCGAGTAATACAGTCATTAACTTGCCGATTCAGAACGCTATCACTTCCCTTTCGGCGGTCATCGCATTTACGGTGAAGGCCGTGGATACGACCAAAGCAAATGTGCAGTTCACGGTTACGAATGATTTTGTCGATCAGCCGGTGTATGTGCTCGAGTCTTCGGGCATTCCGCCGTTTCCGGCGTGATTTGAGACGTGTGGCGTGACGATTGATTTGTCAGGAGACGGGCTGGTAGTTGGAGTTCTGGATGTTCACGGTAAGCTGCTTCTTGACTCCGTCGACGAGAACGGACGAGACGTGGTTGGGACCGTTGGGGATTTTTGCGAACTGGGCCGAGATTTTCACGGCATCGCTGGGGTCGTTGAGGTAACTGTCCACGTTGAAGCTCTGCAGGGCTTTCTGCTGGCGCTAAAGACGAGCGTTACGGCGTCGTTGGGCTTTAGGAAGCTCTTGATGACCAGGCTGACCGTGCCCTGATCAGGCTTGGGCTGCATGGAGACGTTGCCCTTCTGAAACGCGCCCTGGAAGGTATCGGGGTGGAACTGGGTATACTGCTTGGCCAGCGCGGCGATCTGCTCGCCATACACCTGGAACTCTTCCTTCTTCTTTTCGACGATGTGACGCTTCAGGCGGCCGCCGCTGGGCTGGGCCGCGGGAGTGGCGTTGATCTCAGTTTTCTGCTGAGTGCCGTCCGGTCCGATTCTTACGAGAAATGTCCGGGTTTCTTGACCTCGCCCTTGAGGCTGATGGTCTGCTGCTCTTCCCATGTGTAGCGGGCGAGAGCTTTCTTGTTGGCGGCAGCGGACTGCTTGATCTCCTGTACACGCTGCTGGAGCATCGAGTTTTGAGCGGGAACAAAGAGCGCGGAAGAGATGAGCACGGCGAAGACGGCGGATCGCGAGAGGAGCGCTGTCAGACGAGGGGCGAGCATAGGGGCTCCTTGGATTACGGTACAACAGTACCCATCCCCTGCGTATGCGTGGAAGTCCAGCGATGTTATTTTTTCGTGCCGGTAGCGTCGTGTCCGCCCTGGTGAAGGACGAGGCGGGTCACTTCGCCCTTGTCGTTCTTGAAGAATTCGATTTCAGCGTCGACGACTTTGAGGAAGAATTCTGTCTCGGATTCTGCAAAGAGAGGAAATTTGGGCTGGTTGGTCGCCTGTGCCATCAATTGGCCTCGTTCCGCAGTGATAACGACGCTGAATGTGGGCGCCAGCTGGTAGGTGCCAACGTACTGCGCGAGAACCGCAGGCGAGACGGCGATTTCTTTGCGCTCCGAGGGCAGCACGACCTTCTCGCCGTGTGCAACGGCGGCGAGTTTAGTTGCGATCTCTTCTGGAGCGCCTCCGTTGAGATTGGCGAGCACGACAACGGTGAGCTTGTCGTCTGGATAGTAGGCGAGGTCAGTGTTGAAGCCCTCGATGCCACCGCCGTGCTCGATGATCTGGCGCCCGTTCACAGCGTGCACCATGAGCCCACAGGCGTAGTTCTCCTTGAAGGGCGTGGTCATTTTCTTGAGCGATGTAGCGGATAAGACCTTGCCTCCGAAGAGGCCCTGCTCCCAGCGGAGGAGGTCGTGCGTGGTGGAGTAGAGTGCGCCGGCGGAGAAGGGAATGGTCATGTCGACGTAGCCGGCGTTTACCGGGCCGTTTGGGCCGGGCGCGTATCCGTAGGCGCGGTGAAGAATGATGGCGGAGTTTGAGTCGTATCCGGAGTCGTTCATACCGAGCGGCTTGAAGATGTTTTGCTCGACGAATTCCTGGTAGGTCTGTCCGCTGATTTTTTCGAGGAGGTACCCGAGCAGGACGTAGCCGGAGTTGCTGTATTTCCACTTTTCTCCCGGCTGGAAATCAAGGGGTTTGTCGCGGAAGCGCGCGACGAGCTTTTCAGACGTGGTGGGCGTGGACTCGGTCGAGCGGTAGTCCGGGAAGTCGGTGAAGCTGGGAATGCCCGAAGTATGCGTGAGCAGGTTGTAGAGGGTGACCTTGTCCCACGCGGCCGGCGCATCGGGTATGTACTTTTTCACGAGGTCGCTGGTGCTGAGCTTGCCGCGCTCCTCAAGCAGAAGGATGGAGGCGGCGGTGAACTGCTTGGTGATGGAGCCGAGACGGAACTTTGCTTCGGGCGCGTCGGGTATTTGCCATTCGAGATTGGCGTAGCCGTAGCCTTTGTCGAGCAGGATCTTGTCGCCCTGAGCGAGAAGGACTGTTCCCATGAAGCGCTTGCCGGCGACATAAGACTGGACGACCTGGTCCATACGGGCAAGGTCTGGACGAGCGGTGTCCTGCGCATAAAGCAGGCAGGCGGTGAAGAGAGAAACGGCAGGGACGGTGCGACGCAGCAGTCTCGGGCTCATCATTGGGTCATCTCCGATGCCGCGGGCGACGGCATGGGAAGGATACCGCACCGTAGTCATGCAATTTCGTGGGGTATGCGGGCGTGCGATGCCGATTCTCAGCAACAATCCGATGGGGGAGGCATTTGGTCTTCGGGCGCTGCCGTATGCGCTATGAGCGGGGCGGACGTTGGGGAGTGCGTAACGACTGTCGCGCAGGTGAAGCTCGGTATTACGTAACCCAAAGTGCGTCTATTCGAGCACGAATGGACATTGTCCTTTGGTAATCAGCAGGATAAGAGATTCTTTGCAAGCAGTTTTTTCTTGATTCGACGGCAATTTCCTGCCATAACAGGAGCACACCCGGCTTCTCCATGGAGAGAGGCAGGGTCATCGGAAGGCCGTTTTTGTTGAGGTACTGGTTGCAAGGTTCTCAGGAATGTCTTCAGGATGTTGAGCTGTCTGACCGCCACAGAAGAGCGAGGCTCAGGCGGCTCTTGGTGTCTTAGGACGGAACTGAAGGCAAATTATAGGCTGCTCACCAAAGGAGTGGATGTGAAAGAACATGGGGTTGTGAAGTGGTTTAATGGCGCAAAAGGTTATGGATTCATCCAGCGTTCAACAGGCGAGGATGTGTTCGTGCATTTCTCTGCCATTCTGGACACCGGGTACAAGACATTGAACGAAGGCGAAGCGGTAGAGTTCGAATGCCAGCAGGGTCCGAAGGGCCTGAATGCGGCAAACGTGATCCGGGCTGCCTAAGGCATTTTCGGAAGTTTCTCTGCCCTTCTTGATTTTCCAGGTCACCGCTCCGGGTTGGTTGCGTTGACTTTGCCACAGTAGCTTCGCGTTACACTTTTCCGAAAATGCTATCGCCGGTTCCGGCATGAGCGCGATGACGCGCCACCAGAAGTGACCGGAACTGTTCTCTCTTAAACGGCCTCTCGCCTAAGGCGACGAGGCCGCTCGTGTCTCAGGTTGGGTTCGAGGAGGTAGCTTCCGGCACCCCGCCTTCGAGCCTGCCGAGCGCCCAGGCGGCGGATTCGGCGAGGACCGGATCGGCAGAGCGCGACCAGGACTCAAGCGTCGGGCGAAAGCGCGCGACCCGGCTGTTGCCCATGGCGATGGCGAGGTTGCGACGAAATCCGGCGAAGCGGGCTCGCTTGACGGGCGAGCCAAAGAACCAAGTTCCGAAGGCCTGTTCATCGAGCGAAGCAAGCCAGTCGAGGGCGGGATTGACTAACTGCGTGCGCGGCGCGAGGTCCGGGTCGGCGGCGATCGGTGCTCGCCGATTCCCTGCTCCTTTGTTCCGAGAAGCTCCGGTATTCCAAGAGGCTCCGGAGTTCCAGGGGCAGACTTCCTGGCAGATATCGCAGCCGAAGACCTGGCGGCCAATGCCGGAGCGTAGGTCTGCGGGGATTTCTCCCCTTTTCTCAATGGTCAGGTAGGAGATGCAGCGGGTGGCGTCCATCTGGTAGGGGGTGAGCGCCTGCGTTGGGCAAGCGTCGATGCAGCGGGTGCAGCTTCCGCAACGGTCGGCAGCGAGTGCGGGCAGTTCGGCGGCGGGGAGTTCGAGAGACGTGAGAACGACGCCGAGAAAGAGCCAGGAGCCGAGCTGCTGGTTGAGGAGGCAGGTGTTCTTTCCGGTCCAGCCGAGGCCGGCGTAGCGGGCATAGACGCGCTCGACGAGAGGGCCGGTGTCGACGTAACAGCGGGATTCGTACGGGCCGAGGCCTTGCTGGAGGCCGGCGTTGAGGGCGTCGAGCCGCCTAAGGAGAACCTTGTGGTAGTCGGTGGGGCGCATCGGGCCGGCTTCTGAATGCGAGCCTGACCAGGCGTAGCGGGCGATCCATCCTGCGCCTTCGGGAGCGGGATCAATGGAGCGCGGCTCATCAGCGTTGTAGTTTGCAACGCACACGATTACAGATCGGGCCCACGGGAAGGCTGCGCGCACGGAAGACCGAACGAGATCGCCGCTTTCGTTACGACGCTTGAGGTAATCCATTTCGCCGGCGGCTCCGGAGGCGATCCAATCTTCAAAACGACGGCGCTCTTCCCTGCTCTCGGGGGCATCGGGCGCAGGGATGGCGGCGATTCCGGCGGCTGTGAAACCCGCTTCGCGAGCGAGCGTGTCGATCAGGGACTGCGTGATGGGCACTCTTCAGGGTGACATATTTCATGGTCCGGCGGTCGGCGGTGGGCGATCAAAAGGTTTAAGGTATTCGGGTCAGGGAAAACGGAATCGGGCCCCGCGGCGCCCGCATCTGAAGATCGGACTGCGTAAAAGGAAAAGATCGGTATGCCAGCAGAAGCGACGCCGAAGGCCAGCCTGGCCGATTATCTGGCTGCGGAGCGGACGCTTCTGGCGTGGATTCGCACCGGACTGGCCCTGATGGGATTCGGCTTTGTGCTGGCGCGTTTTGCTCTGTTCCTGCAGCAACTCCACTTTTTGCGGACCGACCTCCCGCAGGAGCACTCGGGGTTTTCGCTTTGGTCGGGGACGGCGCTGATCATCGTCGGGGTGATCGTGAATGTGTTTGCCGGATGGCACCACCTGCGACTGATGCGGGCGCTCGATCGCGGCGACAAAGCGTACTCGCGGCCTTCACTGCAGGCGGTCGCGATTGCTTTCCTTCTCGGGCTTGTCGGGCTGGCGATGGCGATCTATCTCATCTCGGTCCGGGATTCCACTCATTCAGGTTCTGAACACGGTAAGGAGACGGGTATGGCGATCAGCAAGGATAGCGGGATTGTTCAGGTGGCCAGCAATCACTCGGTGGACCAGACGTTAGAGAAGCTCAAGGGCATTCTGCAGGCGAAGGGCGTGGCGTTGTTCGCGCTGGTCGATCACAGCGGCGAGGCAGAAAAGGTGGGGCTGACGATGCGCCCCACGAAGCTGCTGATCTTCGGGAGTCCAAAGGCGGGGACTCCGCTAATGCAGGCCACGCCCAGCATTGCGATCGATCTGCCGCTGAAGATTCTGGTCGCGGAGGACGAGCAGGGGAAAGTGTGGATTTCGTATAACAGCCCGGAGTACCTCCAGGAACGGCATGATTTGCCGAAGGACCTGCTGCAGAACATCGCGGTGGTAAAAACGCTGGCGGAGAAGGCCGGCGAGTAGCGTGGGCGGCTTCGGCGATCGGGATCCAATTGGGTTGAAGCGCAATACAGGAGGAACTATGACGACACGACCACCGCTGCCTCCGTTTACACGCGAGACGGCGATAGAGAAAGTTCGACTGGCAGAGGATGGCTGGAATTCGCGCGATCCTGAGAAGGTGGCGCTGGCGTATTCGGAGGACTCACGCTGGCGAAACCGTGCGGAATTTGCGAACGGCAGACAGGAAATTATCGCCTTCCTTACGCGCAAGTGGGCCAAGGAGCTGGACTATCGTCTGATCAAGGCGCTCTGGGCCTTTGGCGGGAACCGCATCGCCGTGCGCTTCGCCTATGAGTGGCACGACGACTCGGGTAACTGGTATCGGTCGTATGGGAATGAGAACTGGGAATTCAATGACGACGGGCTGATGCGGGTGAGGTATGCGTGTATCAATGACCTCCCGATAAAGGACGCGGACCGCAAATATCACTGGCCGCTGGGGCGGCGTCCGGATGAGCATCCGGGATTAAGTGAATTGGGCCTCTGAAGTGAAGATCACCAGATAAGGCAGGGGGATTCATCATGAGTGAATCGAGTGTGAAGAAGTATGACGTAGTGGTGCTGGGTAGCGGCGAAGGCGGCAAATTTGTCGCCTGGACACTGGCTAGGCAGGGGAAGAAGGTCGCGGTCATTGAGCGGAGATACATCGGCGGCTCGTGCCCGAATATTGCCTGCCTTCCCAGCAAGAACGTGATCCACAGCACCAAGGTGGCCTCTTACTTTTATCGCAGCGAGGAATTCGGCATCAGTAAAGAGAATGTGCTGATCAGCATGCCTGCGGTGCGGGAGCATAAGCGGAAGATGGTCGATGGCCTGATCCAAATGCATCTCGACAATTACAAGGCAAGCGGGGCGGAACTGATTCTCGGGTCGGGGCGCTTCGTGGGACCGAAGGCGATCGAGGTTGAGCTCTCCGAGGGTGGGACGGTGCTGGTGCGCGGAGACAAGATTGTCATCGGCACGGGAACGCACGCGACGTTACCAGATGTCCCTGGGCTCGCGGAATCGAAGCCGCTGACACATGTTGAGGCGCTGGAGCTGGACCATATTCCGGAACACCTGCTGGTAATGGGAGGCGGTTACGTGGGTCTTGAGCTGGCGCAGGCGATTCGTCGCCTGGGCAGCAGGGTTACGGTGATCGATCACAACCACCGGCTAACGCACCGGGAGGACGAGGATGTGTCACAGGCACTCTATGACTTGTTTCAGGATGAGGGCATCGAAATGGTGCTGGGCGCGCAGGTTGACGGTGTTGAAGGCAGATCGGGCGAGTCTGTGACGGTGCGTGTCACCCAGGGCGGGTCGGAGAAGATTCTGGAGGGCACCGATCTGCTGGTCGCGACTGGCCGTACACCGAACACGAGCGGCATCGGGCTGGAGAAGGCCGGCGTCGAGCTGACCGAACGAGGGTACATCAAGGTTGATGAGCGGCTGCGCACAACGGCTCCCGATGTGTGGGCGGTCGGCGACTGCGCGGGCAGCCCGCTCTTTACGCATATTTCTTTCGATGATTTTCGCGTGATTGTGAGCGACATAACCGGTGGTCATCGGGTGACGACCGGGCGGCAGGTGCCATTCTGCATGTTCACCGATCCGGAGCTGGCGCGGGTGGGGCTGAGCGAAACCGAGGCCAAGGAGCGAGGTATCGCGTATCGGCTGGCAAAGGTCCCCATGATGGCCGTGTTGCGCACGCGCACGTTGTCTGAAACGCGCGGATTTTTGAAGGCCCTGATCGATACGGAGAGCGACCGGATCCTGGGAATCACGGTGTTCGGCGTGGGCGCAGGAGAGATCATGGGGGCGGTGCAGATCGCGATGATTGCGAATCTTCCATACACCGCTCTGCGCGATGCGGTTTTGACCCATCCGACTCTGCTGGAGGGGCTGATTCCTCTGTTTTCGTCAGTGAAGCCGGTCGCCAAACCGGCGGCGGTGCATGCCTGAAGGACGCGCGCAAACGGAAGGCGATTTGATGAAGAGAGTTGCGGAAGATATCCACGGATATAACTACGGAACGGACGAGGTTGGCGCTTCTCCTGTGTCAATGAAAGACCTGGAGGGGTTGAAGACCAGCGCTGGATTGACGGCCGAAGACGAGCGCTACCTGAGGCTGGCAGGCGAGGTGCTCGCGGATCAGACCGCGCAGATCGTGAGTCATTGGCGCAGCGGCATTATCGCCAGCATTCCGAATCTCGCGCGGCACTCGCGCACGCCGGAGGGAGAGGGGATTCCCGAATATCTGGCGAACAGCAACCTTCGTTTCGAGCAATGGATTCTGGACACGTGTCTGAGGGCTTATGACCAGGACTGGCTCAACTATCAACAGGAAATCGCGTTGCGGCACACGAGCGTGAAGAAGAATAAGGTTGATGGGGTCCGGTCGACTCCGTATGTGCCGCTGCGCGACATCATCGCATTTATCGCGGTGATCAACGAAACGATCAAGCCCTATCTCGCGGCCAAGGGACATCCGGCTGAAGAGGTGAACCGGATGCATGCGGCGTGGTGCAAGTCGCTACAGCTTCAATTGGCACTCTGGGCGAGGGCATATGCCGACGCAGGGCAGGCTGCGAACGAGTGGTGAGGCAGGCACGGTGATCATCGAGCAACGTTTGAAAGATGAATCTTCCTCTGATCGCGTTCAATCGGATGTTGGAGGGAGTTTCGTATGCCCCTGATCGAAAAGATCTTGTTCCCGGTAGATTTCTCGCCGTCCTGTGTTGCCATGGCACCCTATGTGAAACGATCCTCTGCGATATTTGGCGCGAGGGTGTCGCTGATTCATGTCGTCGATCCTGCCAGCTTCAACAGCTTTGCGCTGATTTCGCGGCCAATGTCCGAGATCAACGAGGAACTTCTGGAGATTGGCCGGGAGAGACTCGATTCGTTCCTGGCGAATGAATTTCCTGTTGCCCAGGCTTCAAGAATCCTGGCCGCGGGAGATGCGGCAACAGAAATAGCCAGGGTCGCGCGAACTGAAGGCTTCAGCATGATCATCATGCCCACGCACGCGGGCCGGTTCAGACAGATGCTACTCGGCTCGACCACTGCCAAGGTACTCAACGATGCGGATTGCCCGGTATTGACAAGCACACATGCCGAGACCATCGCTCCAAAACCCATGGAGCACAGAGAATGGCTGTGCGCAATAGGGCTGGGGCCCGGTTCAGAGAAGATGCTTCGTTTCGCTACAGGCGCAGCGGCAGAAGCGCGCGGCAAGTTTACGATCATTCACGCGGTGCGGACGGGAGATCCGGATATTCCAGTTCAACTGGATCTCAAAGAGCAGATCAAATCAGCGGAGAGGCACTACGCCATGCAACGCATTGCGGAGCTTCAAGGGATGGTTGGTTCGGAAGCTCCGGTTCGCATTGCCGTGGGCTCAGTCAAAGAGGCGTTGCTCGAAGCGGCACTGGAGTCGGATGCCGATGCGCTTCTCATCGGGAGAAGCCCCCGGCCCGGCGCCCACGGCCGCATGCGGGATCTGACCTACGCGATGGTTCGCGACTCTCCGTTCCCAGTGCTCAGCGTCTGATCCACGCAGGTTGCAAGGCGAGGTCTTCATTGCGTTTTTGCAACTGCTTCCTTAGTATCAATTTAGTTATCGAGGGGATCTGCGGTGTTCCCTCTCGCTCGTTGTGCGGCAGTGCCTGCCACTCCTACGCATGTGTCCAGGGCCGCACGCAGATCCACACAGGCTGCCTGATTTTCGCGCCTGAACTACACAAGGATCGAGTCAATCAGATCAACTATGCGCATACTCATTACCGGAATTGCAGGGTTTCTAGGTTCACATCTGGCGGACGCTCTGCTGGCCGAGGGGAATACGGTCGTCGGCGTCGACAATCTCTCGACCGGGTCGCTTGAGAATCTGAAGCACCTCAAGAGTGAATCGCGCTTCGAGTTCCGGGAACACGATATCTGCACTCCGTTCGATGTGGGTGCAGTGGACTATGTGTTCAACTTCGCGTCGCCGGCGAGTCCCGTGGATTATGCGCGGCTGGGAGTGGAGACGCTGGAGGTCGGTTCGGTAGGCACTACCAATGCCCTGAACATCGCAAAGAAGTACAACGCGAAGTTCCTGCATGCATCGACTTCGGAGTGCTATGGGGACCCGGATGTGCATCCGCAGACGGAGGACTACTGGGGCCATGTGAATCCGATCGGGCCGCGCTCGGTGTACGACGAGGCGAAGCGGTTCTCGGAGGCGATGACCATGGCGTATCACCGCTATTACGGCGTGGACACGCGACTGGTAAGGATATTCAATACCTACGGGCCGCGCCTGCAGAAGAATGACGGGCGCGTGATTTCGAACTTCATGGTGCAGGCGCTGAAGGGCGAAGACTTGACGGTCTATGGTGAAGGCGAGCAGACCCGGAGCTTCTGCTATGTGTCGGATGAGATCGAGGGGATTCTAGGGCTGTCCCGGACCGATGAGCACCTGCCGGTGAATGTGGGCAATCCAAAGGAGTGGACGATTCTGGATTGCGCCAAGGCCGTGCTGAAGGTGACGGGATCGCCGAGCAAAATTGTGTACCATCCGCTGCCGGTCGATGACCCGACGCAGCGGCAGCCGGACATTTCGAAGGCCAGGCGGCTGTTCGGATGGGAGCCGAAGATCGATCTGGAGACCGGGCTGAGGTTGAGCCTGGACTACTTCCGGGCTGCCGTTGAGGCGGAGAAAGAGCTGGCTAAATAAGGGCTAGAATCAACGATCAGCGTTCCCGGAGTTCCAGAATCAGGACCCTTCGGCTTCGCTGCGGGCGGGCTCTGGACCCGCCTGGTTCTTCGTTCAAGGATAATCCTTACAATCGGAAGAAAAGTTCTTTATGCTTGCAATTAAATTGCGCGCATGAGCAGAGATGTACTTGGCGCCACCGATGGGTGCGCACAGCAGTTTACTCTTTGCAGGACAGGTGCTGGCAGGCATGGATTTTGAGCAGTTGAGGACTTTTCTGGAAGTGTGCCGGTTGCGGAGTTTTTCGCGAGCCGCGGAAAAACTGATGGTGACGCAACCTGCGATCTCCGCGCAGATTCGCACGCTGGAAAATGAAGTAGGCGCTCGGCTCTTCGACCGGGACGGCGGGAAGGTCACTTTCACAGCAGCCGGCAAGGTGTTCGAACCATTTGCCGAGCATTGTCTGCAGTGCCACAACCACATCACGGTCGCAATTGGTGAGCTGCACCGGTCGCCGCGGGGAGAGATTTCTGTCAGTGCGAACGAGGCGACGAGCCTGTACGTGCTGCCCACGGTCTTTGCGCAGTTCAAGCAGCAATACACGCGGGTGGGGCTGAGCATTGTGAGAGCAGACCGGGCGCGCTCGATCGAGTCGGTGCTGAGCCGTGAGGCGGATTTTGCGGTGGTATCTCTGCCGCTCAAGGATCCCCGGCTGCTGGTGGATATTATTCATCGCGACGAAGTGGTACTGGTTGCGCCGAAGAACCATTCGCTGGCGCAGCGTGAGTCGGTCAAGTTTCCGGAGATTTTGCAGCATTCTCTGCTGCTGCCCAAGCAGGGACGTCAACGGGAGCTGATCGAAGACCTCTTCCGCAGCTATGACGTGCAGCCACGGGTGGCGATGGAGGTCGAGTCGAGCGAATTGCTCAAGAGGCTGATTGTCGCCGGGCTGGGCGTTGGGTTTCTGCCGCGCACCAATGTGCTGGGGGACGAAAAGGCGGGCGCACTTCAGATCGTAAAGGTTGACGGAGTGCGGCTGAGCCGCGAGCTGGCGGTGGTCTATCGCAAAGACAAGACGCTGACCCGGGCGGCGCATGCTTTCCTGGAGATCGCCACGGGCAGGGCGCGTCCCCATGCGCCGGCTCCGCCAGTGAAGAAAAGCAGAGGGTAGGATCAGGGAACTGCTTCGCTAGATCTCTCACACCGCGAAGATCGGATGCGAAAGCAACCGGTCTACTCTGCGGGTCTGGACCCGATGTTTTTCGCGGATTTCTTTCGCGGCGCAGAACGGCTGGCCTGCGGTTGAGCGCTGTTACGCGAGCTGAGCGGCGATCCGGGAGGGTATCCAGTGGACTGGCGGACAATGAGACGCGTGGGAATCGTCAAGTGGCGCTCCTGCGATGGCTCGACGTTTTCGGTGACGGAGCGAAGAGACTCGAAGGCTCCGCGAGCCAGATCCTTGCGGGACATTCGGACAGTGGTAAGGGGCGGATAGACGAACTCGGCGAGATGGATGTCGTCGAAGCCGATAACCGACATGTCTTGGGGAACCTTGAGTCCGGCGCGGGCCAGAATGCGGAGAGCGCCGATTGCCGTCATATCGTTGGAACACATGACAGCGGTGGGTTGTTCGGACAACGACAGCAGGTGCTGCATGGCGTGCACACCGCCCTCGAGGGTGTGATCTCCCTCGATTAGCCACTCGGGATTAGGGTGGACACCAATCTCTTCCATTGACTCGATGAAGGCGATCTTGCGGGACTGGGCAGAACCCTGGCGGAGCGGCCCGCTGATAAAGGCGATATTGCGGTGGCCGAGCGCAGCGAGATGCTGCACGCCCTCGTGGATTCCCTTGCGGTAGTCGACGACCAGGGCGCGAACCAGCGGACTGGGCGGCCCGGCATCGACGAAGACCATAGGGATGTCACGCGAACTGAGCTCCTCGAGCAGGGGCTGCTCGATGCCGAAGGTCATAACGGCAACGCCTTCGACGTGGCGCTCGAGCATGCGGCGGATACAGGTGGTCATGCGGGCGAGATCGTAGTTGGTGGAACCGATGAGGATTTCGTAACCGTTGGCGACGGCGATTTCTTCGAAACCCTCGATGAGCTCGGGGAAAAACGGGTTGGTGATCTCGGAGACCAGCAGGCCGAGGAGGCGTGTGCGTCCTGAGACGAGGGCACGGGCCTGGGTGTTGGGAAAGTAATTGAGCTCACCGATGGCTTTCCAGACGCGCTCGGCGAGCTGCTTGTCGACCGTAGGGACGCGATTGATGGTGCGGGAGACGGTGGCGATGGAAACACGCGCGTGCTTGGCTACATCGCGAATATCGAGACGACGCTTTTCAGTCCTGCTTTGACGAGGACGCTTTTTAGTGGGCACCCGAGCAGCCTTTCAACTTGACTTGGCCAGTGTAGAACGCATAAGTTCAAAGTTCCAGTAAACGTTTGCCGGGATTAAGATAGTAAAACGCTTTAGCGACGTGGCAGTATGCTTATTCGTGAGGAAGGCGGTATGGAGGAATGTTGAACGCTCTCAGGGAAGAGGTCCTGGAAGCGAACCTGGAGCTGGTGAAGCGCGGTCTGGTGCTTTACACCTTCGGGAATGCGAGCGGAATCGATCGGAAAACAGGGCTGGTGGCGATCAAACCGAGCGGGGTGCCGTACGAGACGATGAAAGCGTCGGATCTTGTGGTCACTGATCTGGATGGCAAGATCGTCGAGGGCGAGTTGCGGCCCTCTTCCGACCTGGGAACGCATCTGCTCCTCTATCGCGAGTTCTTTGCTATCGGCGGCGTGGTGCATACCCACTCGGAGTATGCCACGGCGTGGGCACAGGCGGGACGGGAGATTCCGGCATACGGGACGACGCATGCGGATTACTTTTACGGTCCAGTTCCGTTGACGGATGAATTGACGGACGAGGAGATCGGCGGCGATTACGTGCTCAATACGGGTCACGCGATTGTGCGGAGATTCAAGGAGCTGAATCCGTCTGCTGTCCCGGGGGTGCTGGTGAGGGGGCATGCGCCGTTTGCATGGGGCAAAACAGCGATGGACGCGGCGCACAACGCCGTGGTTCTGGAAGCGGTAGCGCGGATGGGATATTACACGGCAACTCTGAACGCAGCGTGCGAGGGAGTATCGCAGGCGTTGCTGGACCGGCATTATTTTCGCAAACACGGCGCGAAGGCGACGTATGGGCAAAAGGACAGAGAACAGGGATCGGGGCCGCGGGAACAAGGTAGTTGAGGATTCGGTGTGGCGTCAGAGGTCAGGGTGTAGGAATCTCGTAATAACCAAGGGAACAAACATACATGCAGGCTCAACTTTTTGGAGCGCTCTCCACTTATTTTGCTGCGCCGGGTCACTCGCTGGCACACCTCAATTCAGTCGATATCGCCGTCATCGTCATTTATTTTGCGATTGTCATCTTCATCGGCTTCTACCTGAAGGGCTCAGCAAATACCAGCGAAGAGTTCTTCATGGCGGGCCGGGAAATGACGGCATGGATAGCAGGCCTGAGTTTTGTCTCTGCCAACCTCGGGTCGCTCGAACTGATGGGCTGGGCAGGATCGGCGTATCAGTACGGAATTCTGGCGACGCACTGGTACTGGATCGGCGCAATCCCGGCGATGCTCTTTCTCGGCATCATCATGATGCCGTTCTATTACATCTCGAAGGTCAATTCGGTCCCCGGGTATCTGCACCTGCGGTATGGGGACGGAGCGCGGGCGCTGTCGGCGGTGAGCTTCGCGTTCATGACAGTGCTGATGAGCGGCATCAACATGTACTCAATGGCACTGGTGATGAAGGTGGTTCTGGGGTGGAACCTGAACTTCAGCATCTGGGTGTCATCGATCACGGTAGCTCTGTACGTAGGGCTGGGCGGGCTGCGGTCGGCGATTTATAACGAGGTCCTGCAATTCCTGTTGATCTGGCTGGGCGCGTTGCTGGTGCCGATTCTGGGACTGATCGAAGCCGGCGGGTGGATCAACCTGAAGCACCAGATCAGCGCTCGGCTTGGCTCTGAATATGTGCACCTCTGGAGCACGACGGGGCACTTCAGCCAGAATCCAATGGGCATTCACTGGACTGGGCTGGTCTTCGGTCTGGCGCTGGTCATCAGTTGCGGATACTGGACGACCGATTTTCTCGTCGTCCAGCGCGTGCTGTCGGCGCAAAACCTGCGGGCGGCGCGGATGGCTCCGATCATCGGCGCGGCATTCAAGATGGCGGTGCCGTTTATCGTGATCCTGCCCGGGTTGCTTGCGCTGTCAGTACTTCCCTATCACCTGGTGGGTGAGACGCAGGCGGTTGCGACGGGCCAGCACAGCTACAACGAGGTTCTGCCGCTGATGCTGGTGCGCTACTGCGGGCCGGGTCTGCTAGGGCTGGGCGTGACGGCGCTGATCGCCGGATTCATGTCGGGCATGGCCGGCAATGTGAGCGCCTTCTCTACGGTGTGGACCTATGACATCTACGGCGCGTTCCTGAACAAGAAGGCCACCGACTCACACTACGTGGCGATGGGGCGCTGGTGCACGTTTGTCGGCGTGCTGATCTCGGTGGGCACCGCGTACCTGGTGCAGCACGCGGCAAGCATTATGGATTACGTGCAGGGGCTCTTCAGTTTCTTTATTGCGCCGCTGTTCGGAACGGTGATCCTGGGAATGATGTGGAAGCGGACCACGAAGGCCGGAGGCTTCTGGGGGCTGCTGGCGGGCACGTGCACGGCGATCGGACTGTTTGTGTGGGTTCACCTCGATCCCTCGGCTCTGCGCTACGTGGCCCTCTCGCCGGATGCGAAAGCGCTGGCAGAAGATATGTATCGCGCACTGTGGTCGTGGCTGGTGTGCGTAATTGTAACCGTCGTGGTGAGCTATGCCACGGAGCCCAAGCCTGTCGCTGAGCTGGAAGGACTCGTCTACGGGGTGGTTCCGCTGCCCGAGGAGCACGATGACCACTGGTATCAGAAGCCGATTGTGTGGGCGGGCGTAATCGCGGTACTGTTTGTGATTCTCAACATAATTTTCTGGTAGGTGGAGGCAGCGGTGCGCGAAGAGATTTCGATCTGGTTTTTTGGTGGCGTGCTGTTCCTGATTTATGGCGTGATTGTTTTCATTGAGGGTTTGTGGGAACTGGGCCACCCGCTGGTGAACCCGCCGGTGTTGAACAATCTGCATGCCCCGATATGGTGGGGCGCGATGATGGGGATTGCGGGACTGTCATACACGGTGAAGTTCTGGCCAAAGAAACACCGCGGTTAGATTAGCGGCGATTAGAAACTCAGGCCACCAATCGGTACGTGGGAATCCGGCGTTCGGAACAGCATCAACGATCGGCTTTCAGGGGAGATATGAAAAAGCAACTCACATATGGAGTCATTGTCGGCAGCCGCGGATTTTTTCCGCATCACCTTGCAAAAGAGGGACGCGAGGAGATCATCAAGGTTCTCGATGCAAACGGATACAAGGCGGTTGTGCTTTCGCCGGAGCAGACGCAGCATGGGGCGGTGCAGACACCCGATGATGCACGCCACTGCGCGGAGCTTTTCAAGAAGCACCGCGAGGAGATCGACGGCATCGTCATCACGCTTCCTAATTTCGGCGAGGAGCGGACGATCGTCGACGCGATCCGGCTCTCGGGATTGAAGGTTCCGGTGCTGGTGCAGGCCACGCCTGACCGCACGGAGACTATGAAGATTTCGCACCGGCGCGACAGTTTCTGCGGCAAGATGTCGGCGTGCAACAACCTGATGCAGTACGGCATTCCCTATTCGCTGACGGCGCTGCATACCGTCTCGCCGAGTTCGGAGACGTTCAAGAAAGACCTGGCGTGGTTCTCGGCGGTATGCCGGGTGGTGAACGGCTTCAGGAATCTACGGATTGGTGCGATCGGGGCGCGGCCTGCGGCTTTCAATACGGTCCGTTACAGCGAAAAGCAGCTGGAACGGGCTGGTATCTCGGTGGAAACCCTCGATCTTTCGGAGGTCCTCGGACGCATTGCGCGGCTGAAGGACACGGACGATGCGACGCAGGCAAAGCTCGCTGCCATTAAGAAATACGTTCCCACGAGCGGAATTCCGGAGGCAGCGCTGCTCAAGATGTCGAAACTGGGCGCGGTGATCGATGGGTGGATGAAAGAAACGTACTGCACCATCAGCGCGATCCAGTGCTGGACTTCGCTGGAAGAGTATTTCGGTGTGGTGCCGTGCACCATCATGAGCATGATGAGTGAAAACCTCTTCTCGAGTGCGTGCGAAGTGGATGTAGTGGGCGTGCTGAGCATGTATGGGCTGGCGCTGGCTTCGGAGACACCGAGTGCGCTGCTGGATTGGAACAACAACTACGGCGAGGATCCGGACAAGGCGGTGTGCTTCCACTGCTCGAACCTGCCGAAGCATTTCTTCGCCAATGTTGTGATGGACTTCCAGGAGATCATCGCGGGGACGGTGGGTAAGGAGAACACCTTCGGGACCTGCGTAGGCCGGGTGAAGGCTGGTGCGATGACCTACCTGCGCTTCTCGACTGACGATTACACCGGCAAGATTCGCGGTTATGTCGGCGAGGGCGAGTTCACAAACGATCCGCTGGAGACGTTTGGCGGCGCGGGCGTGGTAAAGATTCCGAGGATGCAGAAGCTGTTGCGGTATATCTGCGAAAAGGGATTCGAGCATCATGTGGCGGCGAATTTCTCTCAGGTGGCGAGCCCGGTGTACGAGGCGGCGACGCGATACCTGGGCTGGGAGATGCACCACCACGAGGAGAATTAGCCGACTAAAACTGTCCGTCGGTTCGAATATTCGAACCGGGCGCGGACGCGCCTTCGGCGCCGAAAAGGCTACTGGCGAAAGAGGCCGGTAGCCTTTTGTTGTGAGTCGATGATAAAACGTTTACTGACCTGAATGGCTATCTTTGGATAGCCGGGAGAACCAGAGTGGCGATTGTTGCGGGAGTGGATTTCGGGACGCTGAGCGTGCGTGTGACGCTGCTGGATAGCGAGCGCGGGCGGTTGAGCACAGCGAGCGCGGAGTATCCGCTGAAGCGCAAGCGTGAAGACCCGGACTATGCGACGCAATCGCACGTCGACCAGATGGACGCGCTGGTAAAAGCGACGCGCAAGGCGGTCGCAGATGCCGGCATAGGCGGCGATGCAGTCGGCGCGATTGCGCTTGATACGACGGGGTCGAGCGTGATCCCGGTGGGCGCGAATCTTGAGCCTCTGGATGACTATTACCTCTGGTGCGATCACCGGGCCAAGGTCGAGGCTCAGCAGATCACGGAGCTGGCACACAGGGAGAAGCTGGAAGCGATTGAGTGGTGCGGAGGCGTGTATTCGCATGAGTGGGGATTTGCGAAGCTGCTGCACTGGCTGAGACATAATCCCGAGACGCGCGGACGATTTGTAACGGCGTTTGAGCACTGCGACATGGTGGCCGGGACGCTGGCGGGGATCAGCGATGCGAGCAAGGTGAAACGCAGTGTGTGCGCAATGGGTCACAAGTGGCTGTGGAATCCGAAGTGGGACGGGCTGCCCCCGCAGCAGTTCTTGTCGAAGCTGGACCCGCTGTTCGATGGGATTCGCGACAAGCTGGCAGGCGAGTATCTGACGTCGGACAAGATTGCCGGGCATTTGTCTCCGCAGTGGGCTGAGAAGATGGAACTGAATGCAGGCATTCCCATTCCGGTGGGGGCGTTTGACGCGCACTGGGATGCGATTGGCGCGGGCTGCCGTGAAGGTGACGTGGTGAACGTGGTGGGCACGTCGACGTGCATTATTGCGATGGAGAAGAAGACGACGCTGGTGCCGGGCGTGTGCGGGGTGGTGCCGGGGAGCGTGCATCCGCAGTACACGGGCGTTGAGGCAGGGCTGTCGGCGACGGGCGATATCTTCGAGGCGATTGCGCGGCGGGCGGGGACGAAGGTCTCAGAGCTGTCGAAGGGGTTGGAGCAGTATCGCGCGGGGCAAACGGGGCTGCTGCGGCTGAGCTGGGATAACGGCGACCGCACGGTGCTGGTGAATTCCGAGCTCGGTGGCGTGACGCTGGGATGGAACCTGATTCACACGGCGCAGGATGAGCTGTTTGCGGCGATCGAAGGAACGGCGTTTCACACGCGGATCATTCTGGAGCGCATGGCGGAGTTTGGAGTGCCGGTGGAGCGTGTGATCAATGCCGGCGGGATTCCGCAGAACAACAAGGTGTTGAACCAGGTGTACGCGAATGTGCTGGGCAAGCCGGTGCTCGTTCCGGCGGGGATTCCCACCAGCCTGGGTTCGGGGATTTTCGCGCTGCTGGCGGCTGGAGCGTTTCCGACGATTGAGGCTGCGCAGGACGCGATGTGTCTGAAGTATGCGACGTATGATCCGGACCCGGCGGCGGTAGCGGTGTATGACCGGATGTTTGGACTATATCGCGAAGTGTATTTCGCGCTGGGGCGCGAGAATGCGGACGCCGCACCGCTGGGCGGAGTTCTGCCGGAACTGAAGAGGATTGCGGCGGAAGTTTGCGGGTTGTAAAACTGCCGCTAGAGAGTGCCATTGCGGATGCCACTGACGATAGCATTGCCCTGTGCCTGCGCGTTCATCGGAGTTATGTTGCCGGCGGGCTGATGGCGAATGGCGACGTTAAGCTGTTGGACCATAAACAGCTTAAGCGACCCCGGCTTGAAACTGTGCGCGTCGCCCAGGAAAGTCTGCAAAGAATTGAGACGCGCGGTGTCGTTGCCAGCGGCGTTGATTCCGGTGGTGAGAGTCTGGATGCGGGCCTGGCCGTTGGCCAGGTTGTGGCTGGACCCCAGCAGTCCAAGCTTGGTTTGTCCAGGAGGAAACTGTGCAGCATAGGCAGCGCGAGCCAGGTTCGCGCAATTAACCAACGTGGTCTGAAGATTGCCATTGCTCCAGGTAGCGACCGCACTCATGCCTACTTCGCCCCTCGAATTCGCTCCGAAGGCGCCCCCGCATCCGGTGAGGACGCGGATATTTCCCGCGGGCACGCCTGCATTGAGTATGCCGATCAGACCGTCGGCAGCAGTCTGAATGCCGTTATTCGGATTAGGGGCCATGGATTGCGACGAGCAAAAGACGACGTGAATCTGGCCAGCGGCAACATTGTGAACGTTGCGAGATGGATCGGTGGGCAGTTCGTTAGCTGGAATGAACCCCGTATGGGCGTGATAGAGTACGACGTTCTGAACTGCTCCCATAGCGTTGGTGTAGATATAGGTCACTGCCGCGCAGGTGAGGAGATTGCCGATTTGCACGGCTCCATTGGCAGGAACGTCCACGTGGCCGGCGTGGCCATCCTGGGCAGTCGGCACCTGACCGAAGCCGAGGCCGTAAGTGGGAGCCGTCGTCGCCGGCGCGGAAGCGAAGACGACATTCGGACCGCCGGCAGGGTTTTGAATTGATACCTGGGCGGTGTGAACGATCTGATTGTAGAGCATGGGGGATCGAGCCTCCGCACAAGAACTATCGGCACACGCCTTGGCATCTTCTCTCAGACTCAGAGCTTAGTGCAAGCCGATAGCCATCCGATCAGGATCGCTGTGCACGCCTCAAACACTGCAGCGGGACGCAGACCGACGGCAAACTTCAATTCATGTTCATGCCGGGCATGGCGGAGTGATCCATATTGTCGTGCCCCTGATCATCGTCCATTGTGGACCAGATCTTCTTCGGGTCGGACTCGTAGGGGTAGACGTGGACCATCCATCCGAATAAGTGCGAGTGAAATTCTCCGCCTGCGGCGTCACACGCTTCCTTCGTTGTGATGGAACCACGCAGGCCGAACTTTGCGTCGGCACCGAAGTACGCGGCCTTCTCTCCGGCGGGAGCTTTGCAGAAGTTGATGTGCTGATGCCAGCGCGCAATGCTCAGTGGAATACGATTGTTCAACTCGTCTTCGCCGGCGTCGACGCGATCGGTATACATGGCTCCGACAAGCTGATATCCGCCGTCAGCGGTCTTCTTGTAGAGCAGCGAAGTCGGCTTCGATGGATCGAAGTGGAAGCGGGCCTCGAGTCCGTAGTCGTACCGGGTGAAGTGATATTGGGCCTGAGGGACGTTGGGGAGAAAGATCTCATAGCCATCGGCGAGGGCCTTACGGTAATCCTGATAAGGCGCCATGGCCGTTTTGGCGGCGGCCGCAACTGCGTCTGCCTTCTGTTGATCGCCGGGCTGCAAAGACCTGAGAGACGTCATGTACATGTGGCCGGACATGTGTCCCATGTCGCCCGCAGAGGCGGTGATTGCGGTCGGAGTCGAATTTTCCCGCTGCTGCGCGCCGAGCGCCAAAGCGGTGGCCGTGGCGATGCCGATGGCGAGAGCAGCGAGCGCGATGACTCGGGGTCTCGGCGAGGGCTTCCGGATGGTTGAGAGTCGGATCATGGCGTAAACCTCGACGCTGCGTGCTCCATTCGATAGACGTAAGATTCGGGCGCGCGCACGCGCACTTGTGTAAAGAAATCATCCCAAATCGCGCCTTCAGGTAAATGAACCCGTGGATATTGAATTAGTTTTCGCTTGACAGTGCTAAGTCTACATATGTAGATTTCTGTTCGATGAAGCTGAGAGTGTCGCCGCAAACGCTGAAGGTTCTGGAGGTTTTTCTCGAGGAGCCGCGGGAGTGGAGGTACGGGTACGACATCAGCCGGGTGACCGGGCTGAAGTCAGGCAGCCTATACCCGATCTTGATGCGGCTGGCCGACCGGAGACTGCTGGAGACAGAGTGGGAGACGAATGAGGCGGGCAAACCTCCCCGGCACATGTATCGGCTGACTCCGGACGGCTTGCAACTTGCGCGGGAGCAACGGCAAGGCCGGCCGCTTAACACGAGGCGCGCGGAGCTGAGCGGGGCGGAGGGGTAATGCCGATACTGCGCAGGCTGGCCGTGAGATGGCTGGAGGCCATTGTTCGCAATGCTCCGCCACCATGCCGGGAGTGGGCCAGCGCCATGCTGCGGGAGCTGGACTTTATCGAGAGCGACTGGGTGGCGCTCCTTTGGGCATTGGGCAGCACCGCGGCGATATCGCGGCACTGGCTGCGCGCCTGGCACGCGTCGATTCGAAGCAGAGAGGAGGAACCAACAATGAAGGATACGGCGATCAAAGTAGCGGGACTGCTGTTGGGTGTGTTGATTGCGGTGGCGGGCGCGGCCGCAGCGTTCGGGATGCTGGTGCTGGTATTCCACTTCTTCCCCACTTTCGAACACCGGGCACTGCCGTGGCCGGCGTGGCTGCTCGCGCTGGTGCTCGAGACGCTGCTGGTAGTGGGCACGGTGAGATTGTGGGCCAGGAGACGGCCAATGGCGATCGGGATTCTGCTGGCGGCGGGAATCTTTGGAACGCACTTTGTGATGCATATTGCAAGCCACTGGAACGGGTGATCAAAGCAGGACCATTTTCCGGGTCCAGAGGGGGCGCCTTCTCAAGTCCGAAGGCGCCGGTCTATGCGCCCGATCGGAAAATCTTGCGGGCTTAGCAGAGCCTGTCGATAGGGGCGACCAGCGAACTCAGGGACGCTCGGGGGAGTGAGCGTGTACGGCGCTGCGCGGCGTGGCCACGCCTACTGAACGATCGGAATCTCAGAGGCGAGCTTTAGATCGACGAGCATGTTCAGGCGCTGGTCGATCTGGAAGAACTTGACCGCCTGCTTTGCGCCGACCGCATCCCGGAACTGAGGATAGTACGTAGAACGAAGCTTGGTCTTCGCCTCATCGTAATTTAGCCAGCGGTCCATGAGTACCTCGGCCTTCGCGTCATCCATGGTGGCGTATTGGCTGGCGTAGTCCTTGATAATGCTTACCCGCTGGTCTCCGATGACCTGCTGCTGGTGGGAGTAGTCGCGGTAGAGCGGCCAGAACGCTTTTGCCTGCGTGTCAGTGAACTGCATGCTATGCGCGATGATGTCGTTCTTCTGAGCCTGAATATCCGACCGTAACAAGGCGATGTCAGTGTCCACGTCGCCCTGGGCGGTTCCGGTGGTTTGGGCGATTGCGCCCGAGGTTGTGAGAGCGATTGCCAGGATAGCCAGAACTCTTATCGATTGCATGATTTTCTTCCTCTTTCTGCTGCAGCGTGGGTGTGCATGATGCGCGGATAACACTTCGCCGATGACTTTACTCGCGATCCACGCACTGCGCAATTTCCTTTGTTGACAGGGGAAAGAGGATTCGAAATATGATACGCGGCGACGTAAAGAATCCATAAAATTATGGGTTCTTTATGAATACTTTCGCCTAGCTATATGGTTGGCACGGTCTCCTGAGTAGTGACGGGGGATACCCCGCGGAGGTCATCCGTGGTCACTCATAAGAATCAAAATATTAGTTCTCCTATTACTGCTCATACGGTTTTCCTTCTTCATCTTGAAAGCATGTTGCTGCTGGCGGAAGAAAAAAGGAGCCAACATCCTTCGCTACCAGATACGCAACAAAAGAAACGGGGCTTTTACAGCAGGCGCCTGCGGCGGACGGCGGTGTTCCTTGCTGCGCTGCTTGCCGCGAGCGTTTGCTGTGCGCGCGCACAATCCACGATGGGGAGCATTCTGGGAACGGTACAGGATGCCTCTGGCGCAGTGATTCCCGGTGCGACGGTGACGGTTCATTCTCTGGATCAAGATCTGACTCGCAACGCTACAACAACTGATGCCGGGGAGTTTTTAATCGAGAACCTGAAGGCTGGGCACTACTCGATCAGCGTGGAACATGATGGCTTTTCCAAGGCGGTGGTGCCGGATGCGCAGCTGGATGCGCGGCAGGCGTTGCGCATTCCGGTGACGCTAACGGTGGCGGTGGAGTCGACCCAGGTGGTAGTCACGGCTACGGGATATCAGATCAATACTGAAGATGCGACGCTTAGCAATTCGAAGGACAACCTGCAGATTACGCAACTTCCCCTGAACGATCGCGCAACGACCACGAGTCCCCTGGGGTCGCTGGAGGTGTCGTCGAACGTGCAGCAGGACAGCTCGGGCAATATCGCACTGGGCGGGGCGAGCGCGTCGATGGTGAACTTTTCCGTCGATGGCATTTCGACGAGCAACGTAAGGCAGAACGGTGCGCTGCAGGATGCCTATCCTTCGCTGGAAGGCATCGCCGCAGTGAAGGTAACTTCATTCAACAACAGCGCTGAGTTTTCGCAGGTGGGCGATGTGACCTTCACTACCAAGGGAGGAACGGACAAGTTTCACGGCAGCCTCTTTGAATATCTGCAGAACGATGCCCTCGACGCCGATCCGTATGGGTTTTCAGGCAAGGCGCCGAAGCACTTCAATACTTTCGGCGGATCGCTGGGCGGCCCGGTACTGATTCCGCATCTTCTCGACCGGCGCGGCAAAACGTTCTTCTTTGTGGACTACGAGGCGAACCGGCGGTCAACGGCGCTGGCGGAACAGTTCCTGGTGCCGACGCAGGCGGAGCGTAACGGCGACCTGTCGGCGATTGGCGGGCCGGTAATCGGGCCGGGCAGCATCAATCCTACGGCGACAGCGTTGTTGGCTTATTATCCGCTGCCGAACGTGGCCGGTCAGCAGAACTTTAACTACGAGAATTTTCAGCAGACGCCGGCGCGGACGGATGGGGCGGACGTACGGATTGATGAGACGATTTCTCAGAAGCAGACAGCCTATGCGCGATTCAGCCGCAAGAACATTACCGAGGACTATGCGAATCCGTTTTTGCCGAACGATTCGGACAGCGTGCACAACCGCAGCCTGCTGGTGTCCCACACATACACCTTCAGCCCGCGGCTGCTGAACGAGTTCCGGTTTGGATTTACAAACGTAATTACGAATGTGGGCTTCCCGATTGAAGGAGCTGACGCGCTTTCGCAGTTGGACCTGACCGGCGTCAACATCAGCCAGCATCCGACGACGCACGCGTTTCCTACGTTCAACTTCAGCGCCGGTACCGGATTTACGCCGATCGGCAGGGACAAGACAGGTGTTACACAGTCGAAGACCTTGCAGTTTACCGACAACGTAAGCTACAGCCTTGGCAAGCACGCCTTGAAGGCCGGGCTGGATGCGCGGCGGGTGAGGTATGCGGATATCGAGACGTTCCTGCCTTCTGACGACTTCGGTCTCTTCACGTTTCAGTCGACGTTCACGGGCAATGCATTCGGAGATTTTCTTGAGGGTGCGCCGACTACGCTGTTCTTTGCGGTGTCAAGCCCCGATGTGGCGGGAACGGCGTGGCAGTATGCGGTGTTTGCACAGGATACTTATCAGGTCACGAGCCGGCTGACACTCAGTTATGGGCTGCGGTGGCAGATTCTGCCGGGATTCCACGAGGATGGCGGTAACCTGGCGAACTTCGATCAGCGGAACAACGCGATTGTCGTGCCGGATGAACTGGCGTCGTATCTGTCGCAGCAGAATATCGAGGCATCAAATCTCGCATTTCGGCAGTCATTCAACTCGTGCGATCTGAATTACACGGCTCTTCCCTGCACCAGGTATCTGACGGCGAGCCAGGATCATCTGCCGCAGTCGCTTCGGAATACCTACAAGGGCAATTTCCAGCCGAGGGTTTCGCTTGCGTGGCGGCCGTTCAACGACACGAAGACGGTAGTGCGCGCCGGATTTGGCATCTTCACGATTACAAATCTCGGGCCTTTGTCGTTCAATAACAGCGGCAATCCAACCTCGGCGCTGCATACCTACACGAATACGACGACTGCGGCAGGGACGCCGCTGATCCAGTTCCCGAATACTGCTCCTCCGAGCAGTACGGTGCAGTATGGCGGGGGCGGACTCGATCAGGGTGTGGATCCGAACTATCGCGATCCGCAGGCGAACCAGTGGAACCTTACAGTGGAGCGCCAGGTTACCAACAACGACAGCGTTCGGGCAAGCTATGTGGGCATGCACACCTACCGGCTGAGCATTACGGAGGACCTGAACCAGATTCCGGCGAGCACGACTCCATACCAGACGACGGCGGCAAGCCCGTATGTCGATCCGCGGGCTCCGTATCAGAACTGGTTTACTCTCTGGAGCACCTTCAATGCGGGCAAGGCGAACTACGACGCGCTGGAACTGGAGTGGAGCCACAAGAACTCGCATGGCTTGTATTTCGACGCGAGCTACACTCTGGCGAAGAATCTGGCCGATAACCAGGGCGATACTCCGACGGCGTTCGCAGGAGAGGTGAACTACGGTATTCCGATCGCCGATCGCTTTAACGTCAACAGCGACTACGGCAACGTGGAGGGTACGCGGCGGCAGCGCTTCCTGTTGACTGGCGTGTATCAGCTTCCGGTTGGAGAGGGTCGCGCATTCCTTAACGACGGCGGATGGAAAAATGCATTGCTGGGCGGATGGGAGTTGAACACTGTGACACTTCTGCAGTCGGGCCCCTGGCAGACTCCGAGCATCAGCACGTCCTATGACCAATCGAATACGAACGTGGTGAACCGTGGAGCGTCTCTTCGTCCGGATCAGGTGTCGAACAATCTGCACGAAGGTCAATCGCGGGCGCGGTACTTCAATCCGGCGGCGTTTTCACCTACGCCGGCGGGCGCAGGCCGGTTTGGCAATGCCGGTGTGGGCATCCTCGAAGGACCGGGGACGGAAGCTGTCAGCATGGGATTAGCCAAGGCCTTCAAGGTGACGGAGGGAGTGCATGTGCGGTTCGAGTCCACGTTTACCAACGTGCTGAACCACACCAACTTCGCTCCGCCGGCAACGCAGATCGACAACACGACGACGTTCGGGGTTCTGAGCGCTCCGCAGACTGCGGAGAATGCCGGGAACCGGACGGGGCAGCTCGCGTTAAGGGTGGATTTCTGATTTAAGGCAACGTTCAGGAACCACGTCCCGGCCCCGGGGCGTGGTACACCTGGCGATCAACGTTCAAAAGCCCACATCCGGTCTCGGATGTGGGCTTTCCTTTGTCCCGACTTTATTTCGTGACCTTTTCGTGCAGGCCAGGACCTAGGGCGAGTTCAATGAGAGTCTTCTGCTCCATATCATGCGCCTTGGCTGAGCCGGTTGCGGGACTCGCGGCGGCAGAGCGCTTGATGCTGAGCACATGCCGATCGCTGGCCAGACGGCGTAGACGCGGCAGCGCGTACGAGAGCGCGCCCATGTTCTCCGGCTCTTCCTGGACCCAGATGACTTCGTGGGCTTCGGGATGAGCATCGATGGCGGCGGCAAGCTCGGCTTCCGGCCAGGGATAGAGCTGCTCCAGAAAGATGACGCCAGTGGTGCCGTCACCGCGCTTCTGGCGCTCGACACGCAGCTCATGGCCGATCTTGCCGGTGCAGATGAGCAGGCGCTTTGCGTTGGCGATGCCGGTTTCGGGCAGAACGTTCTGGAAATGCGGTCGCGTGAAGTCCTCGATGGGAGAAACGGCGTCGGGATGACGCAGCATGCTCTTGGGTGTGAACACGATGAGCGGCTTGCGCCATTTGCGCAGGGCCTGGCGGCGCAGCAGGTGGAAATACTGCGCGGCAGTAGAAGGCTGGCAAACCTGAATGTTGTCGTGCGCAGCGAGCTGGAGATAGCGCTCGATGCGCGCGCTGGAGTGCTCGGGGCCCTGGCCCTCGTAGCCGTGCGGCAGCAGGAGGACAATGCCGGTCAGCAGGCCCCACTTGTCTTCGCCTGCGGAGATGAACTGGTCGATAACGATCTGCGCGCCGTTGGCGAAATCGCCGAACTGCGCCTCCCACAGGACGAGCGTTTCGGGATAGTCGCGGCTGTATCCGTATTCGAAGCCGAGGACGCCGGCTTCGGAGAGTACGGAGTTGTAGATGTTGAACGGTGCCTGGTCAGGTGAGAGATGGGACAGCGGAATCCAGGGCTGCTCGTTCTCGATGTCGATGAGAACGGAGTGGCGCTGGTTGAAGGTGCCGCGCTGGCTATCCTGTCCGCTGAAGCGGATGGGCGTACCGGCAATAAGGAGCGATCCGAAGGCGACGGCTTCTGCCATTCCATAGTCGAAGGGGCGCTTGCTCTGGCCCATCTCCGCGCGCTGTTCCAATAATTTTTTAATCTTCGGATGAACGTGGAAGTCCTCCGGATAGGACGCAAGGCCATCGGAGATGGTCTGAACCTGGTCGCGGGTGAGGCCGGTTTCGACTTCGTACTCGGGCTTCCAAGGTCCGCCTTTGAAAGACGACCAGTACTCGGGGAGACGCGCAAGATGCGGCATCTTCTGCATGGCGGTGGCAGCCTTTTGCGCTTCGGTGAATTCAGACTGCAGCTCGCGCACGCGACCGGAGATATCGACGCCGAGTTGCTTCGCGTAGAGCTCGGAGAGCGGCGGATGGCTCTTGATGCGGCTGTAGCGGAGTGGTTGCGTGATGGTGGGGTCATCGACTTCGGAGTGTCCGTGACGCCGATAGCCGATGAGGTCGATGACCACATCGCTGTGGAAGGCGTTGCGGTATTCGGCAGCGAGCGCGGCGACACGCACGACAGCAGCGGGATCCTCGGCGTTGACGTGGAAGATTGGGATGGGCAGGCGGCGGGCGAGATCAGACGAGAAGCGCGAGGAATTGGACTCGTCGGGCTCGGCGGTGAAACCGATGAGGTTGTTGACGATGATGTGAATGCTACCGCCAACCGAGAATCCTTCGACTTCAGCAAGATTGAGAGTTTCGGCCCAGATGCCCTGACCGGCGAATGCGGCGTCTCCGTGGATGGTGATAGGGAGGACGCGGTCGATGCCGTCGGCGCCCCAGCGAGTCTGCTTGGCGCGGGCGCGGCCCATGGCCACCGGATCGACGGCCTCGAGATGACTGGGGTTTGAGACGAGGTGCAGGGCAACCCACTCGTCGTTGCGGGCATGAAAGACGCCGGTCGCTCCCACGTGGTATTTCACGTCGCCGCCGCCAAGAATGCTGCGCGGGTTGACGTCTTCGAACTTGGAGAAGATGTCGGCGGCCGGCTTGCCGAGGGTGTTGACCATGACGCTGAGACGTCCGCGGTGGCTCATGGCCATGACTGAGGTTTGAACGCCGAGTTCGGCAGAGCGGTGGATCAGCTCGTCCAGGAACGGCAGAAGCGCGGTGACGCCTTCAAGGGAGAAGCGCTTGGTTCCCAGGTAGCGCGACTGGATGACCGACTCGAAAACGTCGGCGCGCGCGAGCAGGTCAAGCACGTGCTGCTGCGCGTCGCTGTCGAGCGAGGGCGGTCCAGACTCGAGGCGCTCCGCGAGCCAGTCGCGGCGGTCAGCGAAGGGGATGTGCATGAACTCGACGCCGATGGTGGAGGCGTAGATGCGGCGCGCATCGTCTGCGTCCGGGCCGGTGAGATCGAGCTCCGGGACGCGCACGGGCGAGAGGTATTGGTCGAGCGGGTCGAGCTGGGCTTGCAAGTAGCCCCAGCGGCGGAAGGCGTCGAAAATGGAGACCCGCTCGGGGGCCTGTTCGCCTTGTGAGGGTTGCTGCTTTTGGGATCGTTTCTCGGAGGGAGGTGGTGCCAGCCTGGTTGCGCTCATATAAATTCGGATGGCAGCGCATGGCGTGTAGAAAAACGCGCGCTCGATGCGTGATCGAGCGAAGCGCGCTGCATCACAACCTTTATTTTACAGCTTTGCGCAGCATAGGCGGAAATGCGGCGCTTCGAGGAATGCGATTGTTTACTATTCCGGGAGAAATTCCGGAACGGGAGATAAACGAGGGCTAGGCTCCTTCATCCAGGATGTTGGGAACGTCGATACCGAGTGCGGTCGCGAGATCGTGCTGATGTTCCTGCTCCTGCGAGATGATAGTGCGAATCTGCTCGGCCAATGCGTAGTGACCCACGCCTTCGGCCTGTTTCACACGCGTCCGATAGGCTTTGATGGTGTCCGTTTCATTGTCGAGATCGAAGCGAAGCATTTCTTCGGCTTTCTCCGACAGCTTGACCTGTTTGGGCGTTGCATTGGGGATGGCTCCGAGATAGTCAAGTTGGTCGGCAATGATCAATGCGTGCTGCAGTTCCTGCGCCGCGTGCAGCTTCAGTTCGGCGGCGATGTTCATCCACTGCGCGCCTCTCAGCACATTGCTATAGACGGTGTAGGCAATAATTGCCTGGTATTCACGCGAGAGATCCTCCTGCAATCCTTCAATCAGCGTCTGCAACGCAGGGCTCTTCTTCTTAACTGCCATAATCTTCTCCATTGAGTGGGAAATTCCAGTGGTTCGCGGTGAACAGCGGGGATTGAAACACTCTGAGCTTTGATGTCAGTCTGGTGGAAGTGGATGGCCTTCGGCCGAACTTCCCTTCTCTCCGCGCGTGGTTTAGAGAAAGCTTGGGACTATTAGGAGTGTTGCGAGGTGCGCCGTTTCGGGAGTCTTACGATCAATCACAGGTAGGCCGCTATTTATCGTGCCCGACCATGTCTTTCACGTCGTAATCCAGATAGCCCGCAAGCTTAAACTCGCTATCTCTGAAGAGCCGATCGTGCAACGCCCGTACGCTGCAGTGTTTCGCATCGCATTGCAGAAGGTCGCCCTGTAACTGCATCCCAAGATGGACTGCGGCGGCCTGATAGCAGGCAACTATAAACTCGCTGCAAAATGCGCCACCCTGTCCCCAGGCAGGCGCAGAATCGGCGATCTCATTCCCATAAGTCTGCGCCCGGTTCAGCCCGTGCGTTGCCCCCTTATCTGACCGGAAGACGCTGCTGAGGGCTTTACCCTTCGCATAGTTGATCATGCCGCCTTTCGCCCAGTTAGTCGCGGCATCGGCGGCTGACGCGGCAAGGTCCGAATTTGTGCAGGAATAAACCTTATAGGTGCCGTAGGGCAGGCGGGAGGTTCGCACCTTTCCAGAACCGCTGGCCTCGGCCACATCGGGCCTGTCCGAATAACCGTTGCCAATCCATAGAAGGGCATGGACTAGGCTCGTCTGGCCTTTGTTTCTTCGCCAGAATTTGAAGCTGGTCAATCTTTGACCAAAGCGGATTCCCTTGTGTTTCACTGTGGTGTTGTCGGGGGTGTCCTCCAGGAGAAGGATGTCACCGGGACGAAGATCCGATCGCAGCACAGGTAGAGAGTACTTCGATATCCGCGAAACGACAATAAATTGTTTTGGAGGGAAGAATACGATCGGCAGCCGCGAGGCGACGCCGGCCGTCAGGTCCGGTCTAGATCCTTGTACCTCTCCAGAATCAACCGTTGAATCACAGCGAAGATCATCGCGGTCGATACGCCGAACATGAGTGCTCCGTCTGCTGCTTCCAGCGGACCCAGCAATTTCCAAGAGGGCGACATGATTATGTCGCCGTAGCCCAGGGTGGTGTAGTTGACCGCTGAGTGGTAGTACGCAGTTCCGAACTCCTGGAATTGTCCACAGATGAGGAACAAGCCTGCCCAGAGGGCGATCTCAAGCAGGTGCGCCACGAAGGCAAATGACAATACGAGGGTGACAATTGCAACATCGATTCGGAAGTATCTGCCGGCCCGGCCGACTTTTCTCTCATAGCGAAAGAAGTTTACCGCCGACATCAAAGCCAGGGCGTGGATGAAGATCGTACATAAGACAGCGCCTCCGCCAACGACCAGCGGAATCAGGATCGCGACTCGATGGGTTTGGGGCATCGTTCTGCTCTCAAGCATCCTATCCTGCCACGTCTCGCGACGCGCAAATGACGGCGAGCGAATTTGGCGCCGGGAGTCTATTGCCGGTGGGGCGCTTTCAAGCGGGAGGCAATGAGCGCGGCGAGGACGAGGACGAGTCCGGTGACAAGGAGGGCGGCGCGGAAGCTGTGGGTGAGGTCGCTGGCGATGCCCATGATGTATGGTCCGGTGAATCCGCCAACGGCCCCGACGGAGTTGATGAAGGCGATGCCGGCGGCAGCGGCGGTTCCGCGGAGTATGTAGGTCGGGAGAGACCAGAAGGGTCCCAGGCCGCTCCAGACGCCCGCCGTACAGAAGAAGATTGCAGCCAGCGACAGGGCGGGGGTAGCGGGAATGGCGCTGGCGATGAATCCC
This sequence comes from uncultured Acidobacteriaceae bacterium, assembly GCA_963781245.1. Taxonomy (GTDB): domain Bacteria; phylum Acidobacteriota; class Terriglobia; order Terriglobales; family Acidobacteriaceae; genus Silvibacterium. The sequence goes on along the minus strand of CAWAFB010000014.1, from coordinate 447,648 downwards.
AGAGCGGCAGCGATGAGGCAGCCGCAGAGGTGCCATTTGCGCTCTCGGGAGCGATCGGAACTGCGGGCGACCAGAAGCATGGCCACGGCAGCGAGCGCATAGGGAATGGTGGTGAGGCCGATGACGCGGAGATCGCTGGCGTGGGTAATGCCCTTGATAACGATGGGCAGCCAGAGACTGAGGGCGTAGAGTCCGACGGACATGGCGAAATAGATGGAAGAAAGCAGCCAGACGGTGGTGCTGCGGAAGGCATGCGACAGATGCGTGGCGGCGTGGCGTGAATGCGCATCGACCTCGGCAATGAGCCACTGGCGCTCAGAGGGCGAGAGCCAGGGAGCCTCCTCCGGATGATCGGTGATGACAAAGAAGACGGTGATTCCAAGAAGGATCGAGGGCAGACCTTCGCCGAGGAAGAGCCACTTCCACCCGGCAATATGAGCGATGCCATCGAGGCGCAGCAGAAGAGTGGAAAGAGGAGCGCCGATGACTCCCGAGACCGGGGCGGCGGTGATGAAAAGCGCGAAGGCGCGGGCACGCTGCGCAATCGGAAACCAACGGGTGAGGCAGAGGATGATGCCGGGGAAGAATCCGGCTTCAGCTGCTCCGAGGAGGAAGCGAGCTAAATAGAAGGTGACGGGTGAGTGGACGAGCGCCATGGATGTGGAGAGAAATCCCCACGCGACCATGATGATGGCGATCCAGCGTCGCGGGCCGAGGCGCAACAGGACGAGGTTAGCGGGGATTTCGAAGAGGGCGTAGCTGATGAAGAAGAGTCCGGCACCGGCTCCATAGACAGTACCGGAAAATCCCAGGTCGCGGCGCATGGAGAGCGCGGCAAAGCTGAGGTTGACGCGGTCGAGATAGGCACAGACGTAAAGCAGGAAAAGAAAAGGGATGAGCCGCCAGAAGACCCGGCGCATGATCCGCGCTGGGTCGACTTCGGAAAGGCCAGGTGCCACCTGATGAGGTTGCGACATGCTAGGTTCGACACTACCGGAGCAGACGGACAATGGGAAAGTTATCGATTGCAGGCTCCATCACGTCCGCTTCGCCCCAACCTGGATGGCAAAGGAACTGATCTAGCGGCTTACCTTCAGTAAGACGGCTCCGTAAGCGGGAACCGTGGCGGTGTAGGTGTCTCCGGTAGCAGTGACTTCCGTGCCCTGCCACAGGTCGCGGAGCTTAAAGCTCTTGGCGAAACCGATGTCACGCGGGCGGAAACTGATGGACTTCTCCGTTTCCGAACGGTTAAAGAGCGCGACCGCTTGCGCTCCGTTGCTTAGAGGCTTGGACCAGATCTCGGTCGGCCCGACGGCAGAGACGCGATCACCCTGTTTGCCGAGGGGATCCTGATCGACAGCGATGACCTCTTTATTAGTCAGCATGGAAAGGGTGGGTGGCGACATCTTGCTGAGGTCGTTGCCGGCGAGCAAGGGCGCAGCAAGGATGACCCAGAGCGTCATGTGCGTACGGTACTGGTCTTCGGTCATGCCTCCGTTGCCAACTTCGAGCATGTCGGGGTCGTTCCAATGACCGGGACCGGCGTATTTGGCGAGGCCGGCCTGTGAGAATCCTATTTCAACCATGCGGCTGTAAGTGTCGTTGATGTCTCCGGTGGTGCGCCAAAGGTTGCCACCGACCTCGGTGCCCCATTCCCACACGTTGTTCCAGCCGTATTGGCAGAGGCTGTAAACGATGGGACGCCCGGTGGCCACAAGCGCTTTATGCATCTTCTCGTATGCGGCCTTTTGCATGGCGAAGGCCTTTTGCGGGTCGCCGCCGGATTCCTTCTTCATAAGCTCACCGAAGCTGCAGAGGTCGTACTTGAGGTAATCCATACCCCACTCAGCGTAGATCTTCGCGTCCTGCTCTTCGTGCCCGTAGCTACCGGCGTAGCCGGCGCAGGTTTTGGGGCCGGGCGATGAGTAGATGCCGATCTTGAGACCCCTGGAATGAACGTAGTCAGAGAGGGCCTTCATGTCGGGGAACTTGCTGTTGGCGTGGATGACGCCGGAGGCGTCGCGTTCACCCTGCCAGGTGTCGTCGATATTGACGTAGATGTAACCGGCGTCGCGCATGCCGCTGGAGACGATGGCATCGGCTGCTGCACGCACATCGGCGTCATTCACCTTTTCGGCAAAGTGGTTCCAGCTGTTCCAGCCCATGGGTGGGGTGGCGGCAATGGTCTGAGCGGAGGCAGGAATGTAAGCGGTTACGAGAATGGCGAGGGCGGTGATGAACCTTTGTCCAGTCATGTTGATTTTCTGAGGGCTCCGGGACGCGAAATTCTGACCGATGCGAAGTGTACATGAAAGAAAAGATTAGCGTGCCATTCGCCGGACGCGATGACCTTCTGTCATTCGAGGATTTGGGATGCGGCGCGGAGACCGGAACGCAGCGCGGCGTGTACGGTTCCCCAGTGCCCGGTGGTGTCAGTGTGTTCGCCGGCAAAGTAGAGCGTATTCGCGACTGGAATTGCGAGATCATCCGAGGCGCCGAGGGCTCCAGCGGGCGCATAGCTATATGCGCCAAGACTGTACGGGTCGGATTGCCAGTCGTGGGTGTGGAAGCTTGTCAGCAGCGCGGGAAGATCGTTGCGCTTGAAGATTGTAGCGAGCGTGGCAAGTGCCTGGTCTTTTAAGGCTCCGCCACTTGGGAGTGCTGCGCCGATCGGGACGCGAAGGGCACGCGGGCCGGCGACCCAGCCGGTCAACGTTGGAGATACATTCGGTGCAGCGGTCCACCAGGTGGGAGGCATACTTTCCTGCGCGAAGAGGAAGCTGAGATTCGGCGAGGATGGTTCCCAGAAGCGCTCACGAAAGACCAGCGAAATGCGCACAGCTGTGCCCATGGCGAGTTTGCGAGCCGCGGCGACTGAATCCTTCGGTTCCGGGATGATGCGAAACGAGCCTGATTGAAGGACGCTCAGAGGGACAGCGACGACAGCGCGGGCGGCGTGGACTTCAGGGATGTCGGGATTGGAAGTTGCAACACGTACTTCGCCAGAACGCCAGCTGATTGAGATAACCGGTGTATTCAGGTGCAACAACCCTCCGGCGGCGAGGAAACTATCGTGAACATAGGCAGCCAGGCGGTCGTAGCCCTCGATGATCCGGAATGAGCAGTCGCCCTCTATTTCGTGTTCCGCTAGTTGTTGTCTGCGAAGAGCGGCCGTACCGATGCGATTGGCGTCAGCAGCGTTAAATCCTTCGACATATGCCTTAGCCCGCATGGCGATATGTTCGGGAAGGTGCTTTTGCGCCAGAAATTCAGAGAAGGTCATATCGGGCGAAGCTGGCAGGTCTTCGAGCAGATCGAAGGCTTCACCGAAAAATCCGCAGTCGCCGAGTTTGCCATTTTCGAAACAGATGAATTCGCCCGTGCGCTCGTAAAGAGTGAGTCCGGCTTCATGGATCAGGTCGAGGAGTTCGGGCGGGCGTCCGTGGACGAATTCGGCGCCGAGTTCGATGGGCAGATCTGTGGACGAGTCGCGCACCGTCAGCAGGCGGCCGCCGATGCGGTCGCGAGCCTCGACGAGGATGACTTTGTGGCCAGCATCACAAAGGCTGCGAGCGGCGGCGAGTCCGGCGAGTCCGGCTCCGATGACGACGACGTCGTGGCGAGTCTCGTGCATGAATTTAAATGATGTCACAGATGAAAAGAAGGGCCGGAGTAGGTCCGGCCCTATCGGGAGGTTTGTGCAATCTGGTCAGAAACGGGAATCTTTGCAGGAATTCGACTTAGAAGCTGAAGCGCCCTTGGAACGTAATGATCCTGGACCCAAGTGCACTTCCCGCCTGGCCCAGTCCAGAGTTTGCAATGTTGGTTGAAATGCTGCTGGGGTTAATGTTCAGCGTATTAAAGATATTCAGGAAGTTGGCCTGAATTTCGATCTTCGCGCCTTCGCCAATACCCGGAATTCTGGGCAAACCGAATGCTTTGGCGAGGTTCCCATCCAAGTCACGGTAGTTTGGGCCCGGCATCGAGTTGCGGCCGATTCCCGGCGGCGGGATAAATGCGGTTGCAAACTGTCCAGGGTTGTCGGCGATGGCATTCGCGTAGTTCGGAACCGAAAAGTAATTGTCGAAGAACTGGTCGTTGTTGGTCCCGGTGTTTGCAGTGCCCGGGTTAGTAAAGTTGCTTCCCGTCTTGAACGCGTTATTGCTTGAGTTGCGGCCGCCGGTGCCGTTGTAAGAGGGACGCAAACTCGAGAACCCGTAATTGCAAAGGTTGCAGTAAATCTGGTGCGGGGCGGTATAGAACGGAGTCCAACCAAAGCCGGTGTGGTAGGTAAAGATGCCACTGATCGTCCATCCGCCAGCGATCTTTTCTTTCCAGTCGTTGCCGTGGAAGATGACGGGCTGCCAGATGCCGAACAGCTTGAAGGTATCTCTGATGTCGTAGTCCGATTGTCCGTAGGCGTACTGGGTATTGTAAATATAGGGCGAGCGGAAATACGGGCCGGAGTTCGTATCGAAGCTATGGGCCCAGGTGTACTGCCCGTCCACCGAAAAGCCTCGCACGAATTGATGCTTCAGGTCGGCAATCATCATGTTGTTGTTCGATTTGCCCTGATTGCCAAAGGTATTGACGCTATTGACCAGAGGATTGAGCGGCGCACCGAATGTGGTCCCGTATCCGTTTGCGTCATAGTCGAACAAGAGGTGCTTGCCGGAGCTGCCCAAATAGGTGAGGGTTCCCACCCATCCATGCGATAGATCCATTTCTGTTTCAAGAGACCAGTGGTACACATACTGTGTAGGCAGATTGTTAGTCAGTGCACTCAAATTCGCCGCTCCCACCGCTGGCAGGCCGGCAGAGTTAAATGTTGTAATCACGCTCGGGTTCGCCGGATACCCATTGATATTCGTTGGGCTTGAGGACGTCGCGTAGAGAATATTTGGATTGATGTTCGCCGGACTGGTGCTGGTTCCCGGAACAGAACTGGTTCCGGGCGGGTTGCCGTCGTTGGCGTTCGCGTTGGCAATCTGTTCCTGGTTGTAGTTCAGGCCGAAACCGCCGCGAACGACAACCTTTCCGTTTAGATACATTGGAGCCCAATTAAAGCCGACCTGCGGTCCAAAGTTGAGCTTTTGAGCGTTCCATGCGTTGATTCCGGGTTTGATCGTGATGCCGGTGAGAAAACTGGAGCCGCTGCCGAAGCGCAGAACGCCCATGTTGTTGTCTTTGTCACTAAGCGGTCCGAAGTAAGAGTAGCGAAGACCTGCGGTCAGCGTCAGGTTAGGGCGAGCCTTCCAGTTATCCTGGAAGAAGAAGCCCCAGATAGTCTGGCGGTTATCGTTGCGGAACCCTCCGGGAAAACCGGTGGTTGCCTGGAACGGGCCGCCTTCGGCTTCCGGAGCATCATTCAGGAAATCCCAGATGTTGTAGAAGGTGTAGTTCGGTGCGCCGATGGGGTCGTTCAGATAGTAGAGCCTAGTAGCTTCACCCCCAAACTTCCAGGTCTGCGAGCCATGAACCATGGTGGCGACGTCTTTATAGCCGTAAGTCCATTGGTTCAGATGTCCAGGCGCGGTCACGCCGAGCTGTCCGAGGGCGATGTTGCCAAAGTTCACGCCGTTACTGTTGTACCAGAGGGTCTGGGGTAGTCCAAATGGAGCCTGAGGGTTGGTGGCCAGTTCGTTATAGCGCCACCCCGCTGCATTGGCGCGGGCCTCGTTCAAGAAGTTTGGTGAAAAAATGTGATTCCAGATGCCCGAAAAGGCGTCGTTGATCTGCTCGTGATGAAACAGCTGATAACCCAAAGCGCCGTTCAAATTGGTCTTGCTGGCTGGAACCCAATAGATGACAAAAGCGGCATGATCCTTGCTGCCAATTTGGCCATCCATGCGCCCGTTGAATTGCTGAAAGTTCGTAGTGGTAGGGTTGCTGACTGTGTACAGGGCAATATCGGGGACATTCGAAAGGCCGCTGCCGACGCCGGGATTGGCGGGACTTACCCAGGTGAGGTCCTGCGTCCCTAGAGGTGTGGTCAGCGGCGAACCGAGATTCAGGCCTTGTCCGGCAATGGTCCTGCAGTTTACGCCTTCAGTGAGTCCGTACGCGTTGCAGGTTGTGGAGCCGACCACGGTTCCTACGACAGCCGATCCCGGAAAGCCGAGAAATGTGGAAGCAATGCTGCCCGAGGGCGCAAGTCCGTTAAATTGGGAGGTTGGATACCACTCGGTGCCGGTTGCCCCGATAGTCTGCGCTTGTTTCTCGTACGCGAAGAACGCGAATATCTTGTTCTTCCAGATTGGCCCCCCGATGCTGCCACCCCACTGGTTGTATCGATCCTCGTCGCGGAGAAGACCACGTTCGGCGGGCGTCAGCTTAGCTCCGGTAGTTGGATCGAATGCCTGTACAGACCCTGGACCATTCCAACGCTGATACGCATTCAGACCGGGGCGAGTGATCTGGTAGAAGAAGCTACCGTGCAGATTGTTTGTTCCGCTCTTGGTAATCATTTCGACTACGGCACCTGCGAAGCGGCCATTCTCCGCGTCGTAGGCGTTCGAAACAATCTTGAGATCGCCGATCGACTCCGGACTTGGAGTAATGACCGTAGCTCCGCCCCAGACAGCACTATCCGTGCTGATACCGTCGATGGTGTAACCGTTATTCTCGTACTGGCCGCCGTTCACGTTGGCTGAAGGGCCGTTTTCAGTGGCGAAAATACTGCTGGAATGTCCGAGGTTGCCACCCCCGCCCGATGAAGCTCCGGTCTGAGTACCTGGAGCCTGAAATCCGCCGCCTCCGGCTGCCTGCGCGCCGTCGGAGAGGGCTCCGGGTGCCAGGCGAATGAGACTGGTGGGGTCGCGTTCATAAATAGGCATGTGTTCGATCTGGTTGCCAGAGATGGACGTTGCAGTGTCCGCGGTTTCGGTATCGAGGGCCGGAATCTGAGAGGCATTCACGGTGACAGTTTCAGTAGAGCCGCCAGGTAGCATCTGCAGGTTTACTGAGTTGGCCTGCTCTGGAATCAATTGCAAATCGGTGAGGACTTTCTTTTGGAACCCGTCTTTCGACGCAGTCAAGTCGAAATGATCGGGCGCGAGGGCATTGAAATTGTAGACGCCGCTGTCGCTGCTGGTGCTGGTAGTAATTTGGTTAGTCTGGAGATCCTTGAGCGTGATGGTCGCTCCGGGAATTACTGCCCCGCTTGGATCGGTGACCGTGCCCTGGATTGAGGTACGAAATTGCGCGAATGCAGTGGTATTCACGCACAGGAAGACAATTGCCGTCGCGCAGATCGCGAGAAGGCTTACGGGGTATTTCTTCATACGGCCTCCAAAGGTTTCGCTTCGTTACTGGCTGACCGAAGTCTCACCGGTTCCTCAGGGCTGGGAGATGGGCTGAGGGCTTGCTGTCTGCGCGAATTGCAGAAGCAGGAAAGATGCGACGGCCTGACCGATCATTGCGCCCGGCCGAAATCGGCTGAACATGTTGCCTCCCGGGTCATGGATCTTTTTTTGCAACCAATTGTTGTACTACGTCCGTGTGCTCTGATGCATCTCAGGGCATCTACGGAGTGAACTTTTCGCATGGGCGCGTCACGAGGTGCCTGATTGATCAACGGGCATCTTCGGACCGGATAGACCGATAGATGGAGAGCGGAGCCGAACCAGGGCATGAAGTGTCGCCGATGCTCCAATCGATAGAGCGCGACGCTTCCTGCCGCTACATCTCATTCAGAACATGAGACTTCAGCAGACGGAGAGGTGGCAGAGCCCGGTTGAATGCACCTGAATCGAAATGAGTTTTGAGCCGCCTCGCGATGTCCCGCAATCCCCTGCAAAGCATTGAATAGATTATTTGGTTTCAATGATTTGATTGAGATGATGCGTCGCAGCGGGTCGCAATAGACAGCAGTATGTCCGAGTACAAAGTGCCATCAAAACTGCCAGTAAAATTTGGCATTATTTGGCGGACGCCGACTCAATTTTCTCAGCAGTCGGTTCAAATAATTCAGGCCGATTGCTCCGATCATTACCGCGCTGTATTGCCGGTTGTGATGGAGTCGATAATCAAATGCAGCAGCTGCATTCACCTTGCGACCGGATCGGCGGACACTGGGTCGAACCGTACGAGCAGAAGGCGGGACGACGGGGGCTCGAACCTGCGACCTCTGCCGTGACAGCAGAAATTCGGTCTGCCGACGCTGTTCAGTCGACGGCGGCATTAGCTTGTTGGCACCAATTGAAAAGCATGATGACCGTTGGCTTTTACTGTCGCAGTGGTCTGAAAAACGCGCGGATATCCGCTGCCAGAAGATCTGGTTGTTCGGCAGCGGCGAAGTGCCCGCCCTTTGGCATCTCCGTCCAGCGCTGCAGGTTGTAGCCACGTTCAACCCATTCTTGCGGCGGGAATACGATCTCTTTCGGAAAATGAGCTACCGCACATGGAACATGAACAAAATCGTCAGAGGTGAAGCGGAGCGGGGCCTTTCTGCCCTCGTAATACATACGAAAAGAAGAGGAAATGGTCTGCGTCATCCAGTAGAGCGTGACGTTTGCGAGCAGCTCATCACGTGTAAAGCTGCGGTAAACATCCCCTCCGCAGTCGGACCAGTCGCGGAATTTCTCTACAATCCACGCTGCCAGGCCGACTGGCGAATCGTTGAGCGCATAGGCTGGAGTGTTCGGACGCGTTCCCTGCAGGTGCGCATAGGCGCCGTTCTCGTCGAACCAACCTGCAGCGCTTGTCAGAAATCGCTCTTCAGATGCCGTCGGAATCGCGCCGGGAGACAGATGAGGACGGTAGGAGCCGGGAATGTAATTGAGATGAATACCGATAACACGCTCGTTGTGGCGCAGTCCGAGTGCAGTGCTCACACCGGCGCCGAGATCTCCGCCTTGTGCAGCGAATCTCTGATACCCGAGGGCGCTCATGAGCTGCGCCCAAATTTCCGCGATGCGAAAGAAGTTCATCCCGAGTTGTTCTGGTCTCTCGGAGTAGCCAAATCCGGGTAGAGAAGGGACGATTACATCGAACGAGTCGGCAGCGTCGTGGCCATATGCTGCAGGATCAGTTAGAAGAGGCAAAATCTTGAGCATCTCCAGAAACGACCCAGGCCAGCCGTGCGTAAGAATCAGCGGCATCGGAGTTGGACCTCTGCCTCTTTCGTGGACGAAGTGGATGTACCCTTCTCTGGCCTGATACCGGTAGTGATGAAGAGTTGCGAGACCTTTGATCTGCGATTCCCAATCGAAATCGTTCATCCAGTAGTCGCAAAGATCCCTCAGGGACTCGCGATCCATCCCGAGTGGCGAATCGGCAAGAGAGACGGTTTCGGGCCATCGCGTCTGCCGCAACCGACGGCCCAGGTCATCCACTGCTGCTTGTGAATAAGGCGGAAAAAATGACTGCATCATACGGAAAGCTCCTATCGGTGCAGACGCTTCAACGGCGGGTCGGTCACAACACAGAGCTAAACTTGAATTCTTAGAGAGTAGCCATCGGCAATCCTGTGCAACTTGTCACGGGTGACTCAAGTCTCCCCATCCGACATAGTTGTCGAACAACAAACGGTCCAGGCCCCGAATCAGCCCGCTTGTCGTCATCACTTTTTCGGTTGCAAGCATCGTGCCCGCCACGTATGGCATCGCGCCAGGACCGGCGTCGTGCCGAATCGTCAGACGCTCATCTGGCAATCCAAAGAGTATTTCAAATGCGATCACAAAACTCGGTAGACGTATTGAATGGATCTGCGTTCCGGCTATGGTAGCGCCTCGCGATTGCGGATTACCGTGGATTTCCCCGATTGGAATCTCGATCCGGTTTCGCGCGATGGAAGCGAGTTCCTCTGCCAATTCGCGTGCGGTTCCGCTGGGAGCGTCCACCTTCTCCGCGTGTGCGTAGTCGATGATTTCCCAGGATGGCAGATATCTCGCTGCAATGAGAGCGAACTGTTTAGCAAGAGCAGCGGTAATCGAGAAGTTGCCGGCGGAGATCACTCCCACGCCATTTTCCCTGGCTGTTTCATCGATTTCGGAGTAATCGGAGGCTGTCAATCCGGATGTGCCGATCACTACGCGAACGCCACAGCCGAGCGCCTCCAATGTTCGCTCTTTCACCGAGCCAGGCGATGTGTAATCCACAACTACGTCGGTGGGCTGCGACAGGGCATCGCGAAGAGATTTCGAAACAATCACTCCAGCAGGCTCAAGGCCCAGACACGTTCCGATATCATGTCCCGCAGCGCTTCTGGAGATAGCACCGGCCAACGTGAATTGGTTGGAGCCGAGAATCTCTTTGACCAGCGCCTGGCCAACCCAGCCCGTAGCACCCGCAATGCATACATTGATTGTCATAAAGTGACCGAACTTTCTTTCCCTCGTGGGAGAAGGCTGAATCCAGTTAAAGTAGTGTTCACCTGATTCTGGTTCGGCGGTTCCAGAAGTTTGGTGGACTGAGCCATATGCGCGATTGCCGACTCCTGGACGGCAAACTGCAATATCCTCTTAAACCTTTGGACAAGCTGCAGTACAGGAGTCTGCACTAGACGGTTTTACTCTGCCCTGAGCGCGTCGACGGGGTTCAAGCCGGCAGCGCGACGCGCGGGGACGGCGGCGGCGGCCAACCCGCAGAGGACGAGCCCGAGGGGCGCCAGGGCGATAGTCCAGGGGTCGGATGCGGTGACACCGTAGAGGAAGGCATGAAGCAGCCGGTTGCTCCAGAGAGCGATGCAAACTCCGGCCCCGGCCCCGAGAGCCATGAGCAGCAGGGCCTGGCGCATGACCATACTGATGACGGCGGCGCGGTCGGCGCCCAGGGCCATGCGAATGCCGATCTCCCGGGTCCGCTGTTCGACCATATAAGTGAGCAGCCCGTAGAGACCGACGAGGGTGATGAGCAGTGCGAGGCCGCCAAAAACGCCCACGACTCCGGCGGCCAGTTTCTGCGCACCGATGGAGTCTTCCACGGCTTCAGACATGGTGGAAAATTCGCCGATGGCGAGATGGGAATTGACTTCAGCGATCTGGCGGCGCAACTGCGCAACCATGATGCCGGGGGCAACTTCAGTGCGGATGGCAAGCTCCATGTATTTGCTGACGATCGCCAAGTAGAGTGGATTATCGCGCGCTATCTGCGGTATGCAGAGATAGAGTTCGGGCACACTGGCATTGGTGAGGGAGTCCTGGTGGATATCGTCAATGACTCCGATCACCGTTGCCGTGGCAGGTTTGCGCCCAAATCGAAACTGCTTGCCGAGCGCGTCTCCCCCGCCGAGGTATCGATCAACAAAGATGCGATTGACGACTGCTACCGGGATGCTGGCGGGGGTGTCGCCCAAGTTGAAGAAACGGCCGCTGTGCATGCGTATGCCGAGCACATCCATCAACCCCGGAGAGGCGGCGCGGACGACGGCGTCGACATTGCCTTCGGTCCAGTTGGTTTTGTAAACGATGGTTTGCCACTCGACGGGGTGCTTCAACGGCAAGACAGTGGAGAGCGCCGCGTCTTTGACGCCGGGGAGTTGGCGGACCGCATCGAGGAGAGGCTGCCAGGCCGCGGCGCCGAGGTTCTGATCCTTATAAAGATCGCCGGGTGCGGTCAGGCTGGTGACCAGGAGGTGGTCGGTGCGGAAGCCCAGCGGAACGTGGCGCAGAGCGTACATAGTGCGCATCATAAGGCCGGCGCCGGTGAGCAAGGCGATGGACAGGGCGACTTCACTGACGAGGAGTACGGCGCGTGCACGATTGTAGCGGCGATCGCCGGCCTGGCTGCGGCCGCTGTTCCTCAAGCCTTCTTCGGTGCCTGCCCATGCAGCGAGGAGCGCGGGCACGGTACCAAAGGCGAGGGCTGTGAGGAGGGTAAGAACGACGAGGCCAGCAAAGATGGACCAGTCGAGATGAATGTTCTGGGCCATGGGAAGCATGGTGGCCAACATGTGGCGGAATATGCGCAGGATGAGGGCGGCAAGCCCCAGCCCGCCGGTCGCCGCAGCAATGCTGAGCAAGAGCGACTCGGTGAGAAACTGCGCAACCATCCGGCGCCTGGCCGCTCCGAGCGCAGAGCGGACTGCGATCTCAGTGCGACGCGCCGCAACACGCGCCAGAAGCAGGCCAGCCACGTTGCTGCAGGCGATGAGCCAGACGATGGCCACCGTTATCTCGAGGGCTAGAAGAGCAGGCTGGACCTCGCGCACCAGCTGATCGTGGAGGCGCAGCAGACGGATGCGGTTGGGAGCGTCGCTCTTCACAAATTGCGAATGCACACGGGCTAGCGTGCTCTCAAGAGCTTGGGGCCGGACGCCGGCGTGCAGGCGGACAATCGGTTGCCAAGGCGATCCATAGGGATCGTCAAGCTTTGGGACCAGGGCGCTGCGCTCGAGCGGGACCCAGACTTCCGCGCGGGTGTCCCCTAAGGGATAGCGGAATTGTTTGGGCATGACCCCGATGACGGTATAAAGAGTCGCGCCGATATGCACAGTTTTGCCCAATACCTTGCGATCGCTTGCGAAACTGCGCTGCCAGGTGTCGTAACTCAGCAGCACGACGTTGGGATGGTCTGTGATCTGCTCGTTCTGCAGGAAGCCGCGCCCTATGATTGGCTCGACGCCAAGCAGAGTAAACAGGTTAGGACTGGCTGCCACCGAGGAGACCATTTCCGCGCCGGCGGGAGCGTCGAGGATGTTTACGAAGCTCGAGGCAAATGCAACATCGGCAATGTCCGTGGTTGCCTGCTGCCACTGCGTGATCTCGGGGTAGGAAGCCGCGAAACCCTCGTCGCCTTCGGCGGTGTTCTCAACGACTTCAAACAGCTGGCGGTCAGCGCGAAACGGCAACGGCTTCAGCAGAACGCCATAGCTGATGGTGAACATGGCTGTGACTGTGCCGATGCCGAGGGCCAGAACTAGAACGGTGAAGACGGCATAAGCAGGTGCGCGCCGGAATTGCCTGACGGCGAAGCGCGCATCCTCGCGGAAGTTTCTGATCGAGGCAATAACGCGATTCAAGGGCAGGCCTCCATTTTGATGTTAGAGTGATGGTCTCTTGCTTTCGTTGTGATCGAGGCGGGGCACAATGGCAAGAGTTATCTCTCTTCGGACTGCGTTCAAGCGGGCACTCGATTCAAGCTGAGAACGTAGGGCAGCATCACAGTTTTGGAGTCTGTTGCGAGAATCCTGCCCACCAGCATTCCTTTGTGCGGAATCAGTTTGAGACTCAGCGCCTTAGCTCCGGTGCGTCTTGCATCCGGGGATTCGATCACGCCATTGGACGCTCCTGTGAACCCTACCCCTTCCAAATGTATCTCGGTGATCTTTTCCGCAGGTTTGTCGTCGAGTTGCAGCGTGGCCGAGTCGGAGGATTCGATCTTCAGCCGTACCTGCATCTTCGCACCGTCGTTTGTGAGGGTTCCTTGCCAATGGCCGCCATGCTGGATGTGATTACGAATGGTGACGGAGAAGGTCCAGCTGTCTCTTCCAGCTGACGCCATTCGGGTAAATAGCTGGAGAGGATTTCGTTGCACACGCTGAGACATAGCTCTCTCCCGTCTGTTCGGTTGGTCAAGACCAGGCATGCAAGGTTTTGCGACGGGACCATATAGAGATCCGTAGTTACTCCTGGCTGGCCACCGCCTTTGAAGATCACTTGCTCGCCGAACTTCAGATGTGTGGTAAACCAGCCGAATGTGGTTGCGACGCCCGAAGGGCCAACGAAAACCGGCTTGTGAAGTTCTTCGATCCAGCGATCATCCAGTATCCGCGCTCGGTAACGATTTTTCATGTTAAACATCGCGAATCGGGCGAGGTCGTGAGCGCTGGCGTACAGGTCTCCGGACGCGGGCGTCGCAGTTGTGTAGTCCGGGATCGGGTTCCCGAGGAATCGTATCGCACCGCACCCGTTGGAAGCCGCGCAACACTGGTGCCGAAGAAGCTGTCGTCGAGGCCAAGTGGTGTCAGGACGCTCTGCGTCATTAAAGTTCCGATCTCCACTCCCGTCAGGTTCGATGCGATGGCACTCAGCGCCGCAAAACCAATGTTGCTGTATTCAAAACAAGACCCAGGCGGGTACGCGAGACTTCCATATTCTGTGAGGAGCGCCTCACGGCTGAGACCGAGATTGGCTTCGTTGTGATCGTACATTGCGAACATCGTGGGGAGTCCGCTCACGTGCGCCCCTAGCCGCCGCACTGTTGCAGCATCCGCGTTTCCGTTTGCGCCAATAATCTTGCTTTTCGCGAGGTGGTTATTTGCGGGATCGTCCAAAGAGAGTTTGCCCTCTGCAACCAGGGTCATGAGCGCCGTAGTGGTGAAGGGTTTCGTGAGGGATGCTAGGTTGAACGGCGTACGAGAGGTCGCCTTTACGGTCGTCTCGCGATTCGCCCATCCAAAACCCTCTTCCCAGACGATCTTTCCGTTGTGTGCGACAGCTACAGCTACCCCAGTAGCAGCTCCACGCGCAATCTCGTTAAGTATCTTGTTCCGCACAGGCGCGAAGTCGCGTTTGTCGAGAACTACGGCGGAAGACTTCCTACTACTCGTGCCCTGCATCGAAGCGGGCACGATGCTTTGGACCGATGCGAACAGCAGTGAGGATAAGAACTCGCGACGGGCAATATAAGTCATTCACACGCTCCCGAGAGTGGACAATGGATAGGTTCCCTGCAGTTATTTCTGTAGCGCAAGTCCATGTTGGGTTGCCAGTTAGGATCGATGTGAGAATGCGGCAGTCGGACCCGTTGTATCGGTCTCATCCCCGAGGTCCATGGCTGCGATGAGACCGTAGTTCATGGTGAATATGTGGAGAACTTCGCTGGCCGAAAGAACATTCCCTTCAAGATTCCTGACGAGCTGGTGCACTCTGACTCGGATCCTGCCTCCATCTTCCTCGGTTATTGCCAGCTGTTCAACATGGCCATCGAACTCACCCCATTGCCGAGTCCAATAAGCGCCGATCTCTTCCTTTCCGACAACCCTGCCGCCCTCTGAAGCCTTGGGCCAGCTCACGTCTTCCGTCATAAGTGCTAATGCACCGTCGATATCCCGCTTGTTGAATGCGGAGTACGCCTGCTCAATAATCATCCTGGTGTCTGCCATTCATCCTCCTATTTCGTTTGTCAAACTACTGAGCCATTACAATGCGCCCACGATTTTAGGCTGGCCCATTGCCGCGTTTGAGACGTCCTCCCATGCCTCCCAGGTGGCGATGCGCTCCGCGTAGGCGGCTCGCGCTCTCGACAGAATCGTTGTTCCGAGCCCCAGCCGCAGCGGCGGATTCTCCGTGTCCACGAGCTTGAGAATGGCCTCCGATGTGGCCTGAGGGTCGCCGCGCTCCATCGTGCTCAGGCGCGCCATCATCTGCTTCCTGAAGTCCGCATAGGGTTCCAGAACATCGGCAATTTGTGCCGACTTGCCGAAATCGGTAGCGTAGGCGGCGGGCTCAACCAGCGTCACTTTGATTCCGAAAGCTTTGACCTCTTGCGCGAGCGCCTCGTGCAGCGCCTCCACTGCCCACTTTGTAGCGCAATAAAAACCGATGAGCGGCAACGACGTAATTCCAAGACCGCTGGAGACGCCGAGAATGTGGCCGCTGCCTTGTTGCCGCAGCAGTGGCAGAGCGGCTCGCAGGATTCGCACCATCCCGATGTAGTTTGCGTCGAACAGGTCGCGGATCTCGTCGTCGCTTGCCTCTTCCGTAGCTGCGAGCAGGCTCGCGCCGGCGTTGTTGACAAGAACATCGAGCCCGCCGAAGTGCGTGTACGCCTGGTTGACAACTTGCGTCACTTGTTTGGAATTGGTTACGTCGAGGGCTAGGGGAAGGACGGTATCGCCGAAGCGTTTTGCGAGATCGGCGACGTCTGCTAGATTGCGGGCGGTGGCTGCAACCTTATCGCCCCGCGTCAGCGCGGCTTCAGCCCAGATGCGGCCAAAGCCGCGCGAAGCTCCTATGATAAACCATGTTTTCATGTTGACTCTTGGACCGTACCTCCACCCAGAAGTTCAATGGCATCCTGAACTAAATTCAGTTCTTGTCTCCATTCTTATGAGGATCTGCAAAAGTGCTTTCTGATCCCGCTTCCCGGTTGCTATAAGCGACTGGAACCCACTCAAAGCCTGTCCCCATTCGGCGAAAGTGCCCAACCCCGGGGAATGGAAGGTGGGGTACGGCGACGAGGGTGCGACGGTCTGCGAATATGGGAAATGCTTGCTGTCGAACGGCTGCCGCCATTGCCGGATCGACGTCATAGGTGATGGTGATCAACATGTCGGGGGCCTGGATCGCGGCGACATGAATGATGTCTCCAACAAAAACGATCTCCTGTCCGTGACTCCTGAGCGTATAAAACGCGCTTCCCGGCGTATGGCCTGGATGCAACTCAGCCGTGACGCCTGGCAACACTTCTTCAGTAGTGGCAAAGGTTTTGATCTTCCCTGCCTTCAGGCACGGCTGCAGCGCCGTAAACGCCTGGTCGAAGTAAGATATGGCGTACCCTGTCCGTTTCGAATTTTCGCGGTCCAGGAAGAAGTCAAGGTCTGGCTTGCCCAAGTGGACGGTCGCGTTAGGGAAAGTGAGCTGGCCGCCATGAACCATGCCTCCCATGTGATCGTCGTGGGCGTGTGTCAAAAGAATGTCGGTTATCTGTTCCGGAGAAACTCCAACGGAAGCGAGGCTGGACAGAAGCTTGCCACCGAATCCAGATCCGAAAAACTCGCCTGCTCCGGTATCGACGAGTACGAATCTGTTCCCGTCTTGAAATAGAAAACCATTGATGGATGCTTCAACGGGGTTGGAAAGAAAACCCTCTGCAAGAAGAGCATCGGTTTTCTCATTCGTCGTATTACGAAGCAAAACATGTAGATCCTGCGGCACGGTCCTATCAGACAATGCGGTGATCTTCACATCGCCGACGAGGAATGAGTAGTGATCCGGGCCCTGCAATGCAGTGCCCGGATTGTTTGCCAGTTGAGGATGCGCGACGACAGTTGTAGCAACGGCAAGACCTGCCATCCACAAATTACGAAGTTCCATTTCGACTCCAATTACTGCTGCACGGGCGGTTCTGACGAGTAGATGATGGACGCAATCCGCCAGCCATCAGCCGCTTTGACCAGCTGCCAGGTTTCGCTGCCGCGATTGTTGGCCTTCCCGTCGACATTGAAAACAAAATCGAAATAGACGGCCGCGATAGTACCATCCGTGTGGATCACGACGTTGCTGTGTTCCGGGTCGAAACTTTTTGTTGTCGTGGAGACCAACTTCGCGAAGTCGCGATAATTGCTGACACGGATTTTCTGGGCCGTTGCTGACTTTGACTGCGCCCGAGCGTATGCGGAGTCTGTGAGCACGTTCAGCCAGAGATTTGCATCGGGCAAGAACAAGGTGGAGAGCGCGGTTCCATCATGAGCGAGGATCGCGGCATGATACTGCTTCATTACCTGCTCGATTGCAGCCTGTTCAGCCTGGTGATCGTTGCCTGTTTCGGTTTGGGCTGTGGGCTGCGCCTGCGTCTGAGCAATCGCCGCTATGGGCAGAAGGGCAAGGGCGCAGAGCGCGAGACTCTTCAGTTTCAGCATGATTCATCCTTCGATTGAGCGAGCGTATTCGATGTGTGGTTTGCGTTGGTGATACGTACGAACGGGTCCGCGGCGGACCGATTCTCAATGGAATGAAATGCGGGGGCCAGAGATCGAATTCCTCCAGGCGGAAGACGAGATACTATACAGCCCGCAGAGCCGTGAAGCCCAAGCGCAATGCCGCGATCCAGCTTCTCGGCTTGAACGTGTCCAGGCCAGCAGAAAGCCGCGCGACCCGCACGAGTTCCTGAGGTGAAAAATCAGGAGGCAGTCTCGCCATGATCTTCGCTGCCTGATCTCGATTTGCCGGCGCCTTATATCGTTTGGCTCGTCGCAACAGCATGGGGAGCTGATAGATGGTCGGATCAGGGCAGTATGCTGGTGTTCCAGGCTGGTAGCGCCAGGATTCAGAAAGCGGGCCTGCGTCGATAGCGTCGAAACCCATCGGGTCCAAAAGACTCATCACGAACTGCTTCGACTTCACGTCGTCCCCTGAGACCGGAAGCGCGATCCGACCCCCTGCACCCTTCGGAAGAGCTTTGTGGAGCAGGCTGTCGGCCACAATGTTGTTAAACACCTTGATGACCGGGCGGCCCAGCGCGCGAGAGGTCCACTCACTCTCGATCGCTCCTCTTGCAATCTCAGGAATCACACCATCGCGGAGCGGATAGTAATTTCCGGTGTCGATGATTGGCGATGACGCAGGTAGTTCGGAAAGTAAATCTTTCGGAAGCGACGGCACGCTCTTCATGGGAATTGCGATAACGAGTAGATCCACCCCTTTCGCTGTCTCTCGAATCGCCACAGGAACAGCGTCCGTCGTTCGAACGACTTGAGAAAGTGTTTCCGGGCCACGCGAATTTGCGATCAGTACGCTGTGCCGCAGTTTCCGGAAGTGAACGGCAAGTGCCGATCCAATGTTGCCCGCCCCTATGATTCCGATCTTCATCTCTGCTCCTGCTTTGTTCCCGCCGTGGCGACGTCACTCCAGCCGATTCTACAACGCACGTTTTCCTAGATGCGGAAACGATGGTTGTAGATTCAACGAAATTTTCGTATTTTAAAAAGGGCGGGGGAGACACACTTGACGCCGGCGGTGAAGCACACATCAAAAGCGACCATGATCGCCGAGAAGGATCGCGCGATTGTGCTTGCTGCGCGCGAGCACTTTCTGCGGGACGGCTTCGCGGGAGCGTCGATGGACGGGATCGCCAAATCCGCAGGCGTTTCCGTGAAGACGATCTACAGTCATTTCGCCGACAAGGAAGAACTCTTCAGCAAAGTAATGATTGCTGCTTGTACGGATCACCTGCTTTCCGAAGAACTCCCTTCCGATGAGGTGCTTGCACAACGGTTTGTGTGGTTCCGTGAGGCGAATCAGCGCGGGCTCATGGCAGCAGGCCGGGAATATCTTCGCCATTTGCTCTCTGAGGAGCAGCTCGCGCTTTATCGCGTCGTTACGTGTGAGGCAAACCGATTCCCGGAGTTGGGAAGGCAGTATCAGAAGAACATTGCACGGGGCAGGACAGGCATCCTTATTGCATACCTCAGAAGTGTCACTCGAAAGAAAGCCTGGACCAAGAGAAACGCAGGACAGGATGCTGCCTCCTATGAAGCCTTGCTGCGTGCTGGAATCTTTGAGGAGACCCTGCACGGTTTACTGACCGTAAACTCAGACGCAATTGAGAGGCAGGCGCACTCGGCTTCCAAAGCTATGTGGAAGTTCCTTGTAAGCGACTGCGGATAGGTATTCTTCATCGAGAACGAAGACAATCTTTCCGCCAGCATTGTTCTCCTCCATCTTGCGGTGCGCTTCTACGATCCCGTCCATTGGAAAGGAGACCGCCGCTCTCAATCAGGCGAAGCGTTCGGAAAGGAATGAGCCAATCTGCTGGAGTGCCTGCGTCGTGGCGTTCAGGAGGCCCACGCTTCCCGGGAAGCCATGCGCCATTCCTTCCCAGACATCGAGCTGCGCGTCCACTCCGGCCGCCAGTGCCCGGTCGACAAAACGTACAGAGCCATCCAGCAACACTTCGTCGTCCCCCACATGGACACGAATCGGCGGAAGGCCGCCCAGGTCTGCACGAAGCGGCGAGGCAAGGGGATTGCTTGGATCGGCTCCATTCAAATAAGACCGAACCAGCTCCGCCGCTTGGGAATGGGTGAAGTAAGGATCCGCTGCAGCGCGCGTTGTCCAGCTCGCTCCTGAGAGCGTGAGGTCCGTCACTGGGGATAGTGCGACTCCGGCCACGGGTGGCTCCTGATTGCTCGAATGAGTTATCTTCAGCGAGATGAGGAGCGCGAGAGCCAGATTGCCCCCAGCCGAGTCGCCCGTGACAGCGATCTTCTTGTAGCCAAGCTCGATCAGGCCGGTATAGCAGGTGCGCACGTCCTCCGAAGCTGCCGGAAAGGGATGTTCCGGGGCAAGACGACAATCAGGTGAAAACGCTTCTGCACCGGAATGAGTCGCGATGTGCCCAACCAGGTTGCGAAACGCTTTCGCCGAGCCCCAGTTGAACCATCCTCCGTGAATGTGGAGAACCGCCGCGCCTGGCTGAGCTGCTTGCGGCCTGCACCACCACCCAGGAATACCTCCCACCGTGCCGGCTTCAAAGGTCACGTCCTCAGGAGCAGCGACGTGCTCCATGATGGCATCGAATGGCACGCGCTGCAGTGCCCCGCAAGGTTCCTTTGTTGGGTTCGACGATTGCACACAAGCCAGCCATCGCGGTCTTGTCGGCCGTGCTGATGGGATGGAACGCGGTTGCGCTCCGTTGAGCGAAACGCTGGTCTTCAAGAGATGTCGGCATTTAATTTCTCCTCTGTGTACGCCGTTCGCGCGGTCTGTTCTGCCATCGCAATTGGACTTGCCTATCGCCGATGGACTTGCGAAGAACGTGCGCTCTGAAAACTGCATGTTCTTCAAATGGCGGATGCAATCAGCCAAGCTTCTCCAGGTTCTGAAACAGAAGCCCGCCAGGCTGCACGCCAACAACATGAAGCGGTGCTCCGCCCTCTTCGAGCCTTCCGAGTTCGACTGGAGCGAAGCCAAGCTGAGTGGCTACGGACGCAACGGTTGCGCTGGCATCGGCGTTATTGCTCGACAAGAACACGGCCTGTCGCTGCCCATTCGGGGAGGGATTCGTTCCAAGCTGCGCAGCGGGCAAATGATTAAATCCCTTTACGAGGTGTGCTCCTGCAAAAGCCCGCGACACGAGTTCAGAAGAGAGAACGCCTCCCAACTCTTCCGGAGCAACATGAAACGTGTTGGTTGTATCGACGATGATCTTGCCCTTCCACTGCTTAAACTGCTTCGCGACATCCTTGTGGGCGGGAAATGGAACAGCGAGAAAAATGATTTCAGCTTTGCAGGCGTCTTCAATGGATTGTGGAGAGACGCTGGGCCCAAGTTCTTCTCTCAAAGACACAAGCGTCTCAGGTCCACGCGAGTTTGCGATAGCGAAGTTTATGTTCTTCCGCGCAAAGACGCGTGCGAGGGCAGTGCCAATCTTGCCGGAACCAATAATGGCGTACTTCATAGAGATCCTCCCGGTTCTCGGCGGACGCTGAAAACCGTTGGTAGTTGATGATTCTTTCCCAGGCTTTGGCGCTGGCTTACTTGGAAGCGGTGCCGCCATCCACCGGCAGGTCGATGCCTGTGATGAAGCTGCTTTCGTCGGACGCGAGAAACACCGCTGCCGATGCAAGCTCATCCGCTGTTCCAAGCCGTCCCATTGGAATCATCTTCCGGAAGTATTCGCTTGTGCCCTCTGGAGACCCTTTAGAGCCGACATGGATCATAGGCGTCTCGGTGGGCCCAGGACTGATCACGTTTGCCCGAATGCCACGGCCTGCCAACTCCGCGGTCCAGCTACGGACAAAGGAGACCAACGGCGCTTTTGTGGCTGAATAGGCGCCGTAACCCGGAATGCCCATCTGCCATGCGGCCGATCCAGAAAGGATGATTGACCCTTTGTCGGCGAGCAGCGGGAGTGCCTTCTGCACCGTGAAGTAGACCCCGCGTGCATTCAGGTTGAAGTGCTTGTCATAGGATTCCGGAGTCGAGCTCGCAAGCGAAACAGGATCAACAACGCCGGCATTTGCGACGACGATATCGATATGTCCCTTCGCTTTTCGCACGACATCATAGAGATCATCGAGGTCGTCGAGTTTCGAGACGTCTCCTTGAACTGACATGACATTCTTTCCGATCAATGAGACTGCCTTATCCAGTTCCTCTTGGCGACGGCCGGTAATAAAAACGTAGGCACCTTCCTTCACAAACCGTCTGGCTGTGGCGAACCCGATGCCGCTATTCCCTCCAGTGATTACAGCTACCTTGCCTTCAAGTGCACCCATCGATTTCTCCTTTAACTGTCCGTTGTTCACACTGTTCCGCAACACCAGCAACACCACGGCCGAAATGCAGATGGCCTAACGCGCCGCAACGGCTGTCGTGTTCCAGCACGCCTCCAGCCATCGATCGAAAGTGTGGGCCGCCGGATATTCGCGCTGGACCTCCTCAATGTTGAAGTGAAAGCCTTTTTCTTCGAACCAGCGGTATATCACCGTCAGCTCCTGTCCCATTTTCTTCTCGAACTGGTCCCAGAAAACCTGAACGTACTTCACATCTCGCGCGGTCACACGGCTGAATGCGTCGGCAATCTGCTGCATCGATAATCCATCGCCCGCCAGCGAAAATGTCCTGTTCTTCCATTTGCCGGGATGTTCAAACGCAAGCGCTGCAAACGCGCCGATGTCATCCACCGCTACCATCTGCAAGTTTGTCGTCAGGCTTAACGGCTGCTGGAGCTGCCCGTTCCGGATCGACTCGCCGAACGCTCTCTGCCAGTTCTCCATGAAGAAGACAGGCCGCAGAATCGTATACTGCAAGCCGCTCGATCGCAGATGCTCTTCCACTTTGACTTTGGGTTCGAAGTGAGGAATGCCTGTATCGTCGTCGACCGAACCTACCGAACTGTAAACGAAATGGCTAACTTCTTGTCGATTTGCCGCCTCGATGACCGCCACTCCCTGCTGGATCTCACTGGCCGTGTAGGGCTGCACGGAGAATACGCCGTACACATCATCCATCGCGCGCATCAAGCTGTCGGGATCATCGAGGCTACCTTGAAACACTTCCTCCCCATGCCGCGTCAATTGACGTGCTTTGTTGCTATTCGGATCCCGCACCAGCGCGCGCAACTTGAATCCTTTCTTCTGCAGGTGCTGATACACGGCTCCTCCCTGCCGGCCGGTGGCACCTGTCACCAGAATGATTCGTTCGTTGTTCTTCGATACGCCCACTCTTATCTCCTCTGGACTTTCCGTAGTCCGCTATAATACGGAACAGTCACTACAGATGTAGCGCATGGCGCATCGGATTCACGATTTTGCACTCTAATATGACGAGTGGCGAGAAAGATTATGAAAACAGGGAACGGAAAGACGGGACGGCCGATCAGCTTTGATAAAGATGCCGCGCTAGAGGCTGCAATGCAGCTTTTTTGGGAACGCGGGTACGAAGGAACTTCCATGGCCGATCTTACGCACGCGATGGGCCTCAACCCCTCAAGCATTTATGCAGCCTTCGGTGACAAGCACGCGTTGTTTCAACTCGTGGTAAAGCGCTATATGAAATTGCGAGCGCAATACGCAGTTAAGGCCCTGGAGGAGCCGACTCTCGAAAGGTTCATTCATGCGCTCTTCGACAACACGGTTGCGTTCCTCACCACGCCCGGCCATCCGCCGACCTGCATGACGCTGGCGGGGGCGGTGGGCTGCAGCCTGGACGCTACACCGGCAAGAGATCTCATGACGACGATACGGAAACAGAATCAAGTCGCTTTAAGGGAGCGCCTTGTCAAAGCACGAAAGAGCGGAGAGTTGCCGAAGGAAATCAACGTGGATGACTACACAAGGTATCTGTCGACGATCATCGCTGGTCTTTCCATCCAAGCGGCGAACGGTTCGACGAAGGCGGAACTCAAGCGGACCGCACAGTTGGCCCTTCGCCATTTGGGTTACTGAGGCTTGGCCACCGGGTACGAGTAGGACATCAAATAGAGCTGCTTCCGCAATCTTCATATCCGGCGAAAGCCGAAGCCCCTGCACCTCGCGAACAGGCGCAACTTCTTTCGCGATGACCTGGATTGTTGTATCAGGCATGCGGGAGAGAACTTCAAACGGTCCCGCAAAGTCAATCTGATCCATCTGCTCGAAAATGAGGCAGCCCACAGAAAGCGGTCGGACAGATAGCTCTGGCTTGGATCCCTCACTAACAAACAAAGGAATGCTCATCGTGACTTATCTCGTCAGAGTCTGTTCACGCGCCGTGGCGCTGCTGCCCTCACGCAACCGCGGCCGTCAGGCTATCTTGGGCGATGCGAATCGGCGCTGCAGGCACGACAACCTCAACAAGCCCGGTCGCGACGTCATAGACGAGGCCGGAGATGAGCCACTCGTCAGGCAATGCAGGAATCGCCCTGAGCGCAGCAACGTCGACAGCCACTGACTTGCGTGGATCGCTGACTGACTTGGTCTCAACTTCCCTTTCCGGTATCTGAAAGTAGTGCGCTAGCATGGCTGGATCTCTCACGAGACGCGTACTGCCGCAATCCGTATGATGAAGTACGATCAGGTGAAACTCACCGCCGCCTCCCGGAATCGTTTCGGCAACCTCTCCGATTCGTCCGAGCAGACCGAACTCCTCCAGCAGACCGGGCGTGACTCGACCGCCGATGTTTCTCATTACAACGGCCTCACCGGGCTTGATTCCAAGCACTTGAGCAGGATCAACGCGCATATCGGCGCAACCGATGATGACTGCTTTCAAAGTTTGCAAGGATTGTGGAAGCGACGGCATAGGGGCAGCGGACTCTTTGTTGCGTTTCAACATCAGGTCGAGGTTATTCATTACGATTCTCCTGGAGAGATGATCTTGGCGGCCACGCCAGCATATTCATATGTCGCTTTTGATGCAGGCGTCGATTCGAGAGGACCAAGCTATTAAGGACAAAGAAACAACCATTCCTGCCAATCGGCAGGCGAGAGGATTAACGCGCCCGAGCGCGCCCAAAAGCGGCCCTGTATTGGCGAGGCGTAACACCCAGCCGGCGCTCGAATGCGCGGCGAAGTATCTCAGAAGAAGTGAAGCCACAAGAAACCGCTACTTCCTCAAGACTCATCGCTGCCGATTCGATTTGACGGCGCGCAGCTTCAAGGCGGAGGTCCTCTATATACCTTGCCGGCGTCCTACCCACCTCCTGCTGAAACAGGCGAGCAAAGTTCCGGGGACTCATAGCTGCACGTTGGGCGAGACTTTTGACGGAGAGATTGCCCTGGATGTTGTCAGGAAGCCACGCGAGCAAATCATTGAGGGGTGATTTCGCAGAAATCTGGGCCATGAGAGTGGCGCTGAACTGCGATTGGCCACCCGGCCGCCGCAGAAACACCACCATCATTTGAGCAGCCTTAAGTGCGACTGACCTGCCCAGATCCTCTTCCACTAAGGCGAGCGCGAGATCGATTCCGGCCGTGACGCCTGCTGACGTATAGCAGTTTCCATCTCGAACATAGATGGGGTTGGGGTCCACGGTTACACGCGGGTAGTCGCGCGCAAGCTCTTCGCACCAGTTCCAATGGGTAGTCGCGCGACGCCCATCGAGCAGACCAGCCTCTGCCAAAACGAGCGCGCCGGTGCAGACCGAGCCAAACCGCCGGCTGCTGCCGCATCGATCTTTCAGCCAATTTAGAAAGTTCGATTCGTATCGGACCTTCGAAACGCCGTCGAACCCGGCGACAAGAAGTGTATCGACCGGACCACGATACTCGCCATAGGTTCGATCCGTTCGCAGCGTCGTGCCGAGATGAGTCAGAACATCCCGATCCGTTCCGCCCGAGATAATATTGATTTCGTAAATCGCCCCGTCACTCCGAGAACGATTGGCATCCCCGAACACCTCCAGCGGGCCGAACACGTCCGGCGTCCTCACCGGAGGCACAGCGACAATGAGGACGCGCCGTGTGCTTCGCACTGGCGAGCGTCTGTGTTCATCGCTGCGTACCGTGGAAAGTCTGGTATGCCCTGATTTACTCATGGTCTACCTGCCTCGTCCGCCGTTCCCATGCGCGGAAAATAAATCGAGCAGCAGACGTCTGGCCTAAAGGTTATCGTGTTCGCGCGAAATAGCGCAAAGGTAACCTCGCCGTTGTAAATGGATGGTAAATCGCTAATGCGCTCCCAAAGGCTTGGGCCTGCAGATCATTTCCGAGGAGCCAGCAGAAGGCTGAGGCGGGCGATGCTGGCGGGGAATTCCGATGCCATTGCTCAAAGCTATTGGGCCAACTTTGATCGAGAAGTCCGCGCTTCCGCATCGATCCCCAAAAAAGAAGTAAGCAGAACCTTGCCCACCGAGTCTTGGCCTCCATGCTAGGCCATTAAGATCGGCGATCTGGGAATGTAAATAGCGTGCTCAAGTACGAGTCTTCGGATATTCAGCGGCTTCCGTATGGATCAATTCTCCTTCCACTAGGGGATGAGGTTCGTCCGGGAACCGCAAGCTGCCGCAGATTTGGATTTGTCAATTCGAAAACCTTGAAGTCTCTTACGAGTTCCAGCTCACTATAAAGCCAGCTTCCGAGTTGACTGCGAGGATAATCTGGCGATGGAATATGCTGTACGGCGTGGAAGACGCTCCCGAGTGCCGCCGCTGTGAAGTTGTCTGCGGTGTAGAGATGCGGCAGGTTTTTGAGGCCGGCATCTGGGAATGGATTGAAGCGTGCTCCATCTTCCGCGACGCTCCAATCCTTGCACGATTTACACTCGCAATGCACTCCGCACAGTAAACAAGGGCATAGGCCCTCCGATTGCTGGATATTTCTGTCTCCCGACATTTCATGAGCCCCCACCTCGGTTGTTCATTATTTATGAGCAGTTCGCGGATCTATTGCCGCAGATCTCGAAGCCGGCTCTTCCACTCTTCAGGCCTTCTAAAGGTAAAAATCTGTTCTTCGTTAGGCTCAGCGTGAATACTGTCCTCTCTCGATTCGATTTCTCGAGGTAGACGCTACCACCGTGCTCTTCAGCTACTCGACGAGCCAGGGTGAGCCCAAGGCCTGTTCCGTTGGGTTTTCCTGCGGTCACGAACGGATCGAATAAGGTCGTCCGAACAGAATCAGGTATGCCCGGCCCATTGTCCAGAATTGTGACGTAGATCCGTTCATCGACTTCCGCAAGGTGAACCTTCACCTCAGGCACCTGAGTTGAGCGTGCCGCAGCTTGGCAGGCATTGAGCAGCAAGTTATATATGGCACTTTCAAGATTTCTCACATCGATAACGGCCTTCGCCGGCGGGAACTCGCCGACTGTGATGGATACGTTCCGCCCGTCTGGATGAAACTTCACTGCCGCAACGGCTTTCTCAACAACCAAGGAAACGCGCTCATGGACCAGCGGATTGTTCCGTCCATTACTACCGAATTGCAGCAGTGAATCAATGCGCTCGGTCATCGCGAGCACTGCCTCTTGAATTTCGAGCAGCAGATCATCCCGCACGCTCGCACATATATCGTGGCGCTCAAGGAGCTCGGCATTCGCATAGATCGCCGTTAGCGAGTGACGCATATCGTGGGATATTGAGCATGCCATGATGCCAATTGCTGACATCCTCTCTGCCTCTATCAGTTGGCGTGGTGCAGGCCGCTGCAGTTCGTTTCGCAGATCCAGACCAACGCCCTTATCAAAGATGAGAATATTGCCGCGGTCTGAAATCTTTGGCTTCCTAAGGTGTGTTCTCACTGTTCCCCCTTGTGATCCCGCCGGAAAGCGGAGCCGTTATCGACAATGCCGCAGAGTTCGTTGATGTCGAGTACGACATCCGGCAGCGTCGCATCCTCGATTTCAAGCGCTATGGTTGACTTCGGACACTTTACGTAGCTAGTTGGTGCCGGCATTCCTGACCTCGTCCGTTCGTCCGCCCCAGGCATGCAGCGTCGAGCCCATCTCCTACGCTGCAGACCCAATCACGTCATGTCTGCTCTGGAAGGGGGGCCTGGAAATCCCCATCCTCGACATCCGGTTGATTAGCGTGGTGCGTTTCAAGCCAAGTCTAGCCGCTGGGCCTTTCGCGCGGCCGATCACCCAACCGACGGCTTGCAGGGTCTGCAGAATCAGCGCGCATTCTGAGCCCTTCAAAGTCGTTGGGAGATTGAAGACACCCTCAGCCCCCGTTGTCGGCAAAGGACCGTGAAGCACGCCATTGTCTGAAAGGATCACAGCACGTTCAACAGGTTTCGCCGTACGATTTTCAGCGCCATTAAGACAACTCCTCACCATTTCCCTCTCTTCCCAGGCCGTGTCACACCGTATCGAGGCAATCACAACGCCAACTATAAAAGACTGAAAATACAGTACTTGGACCATAAACTAATTGCGAAGCTTCGCAAAGTTACGAAATTTCGCAACAAGCTTCGGATTAGTTGAGGGAAGATTCTTAGTTGCGGGATGTTTAGGGACCGGCGGTTTTGAAGCGATTCTTGTCTATCTTTAGCGACTTTATCTTCGATTCCAGTGTGGATCCTGGTATACCCAGTCTGGAAGCCGCTCCTGACGGTCCGGACACCCGTCCTCCGCATTCGCGTAGGGCAGACTCAATCATCACTTTCTCCTGGGCAGCAAGCTTTTCATAGAGTTCAACCTGCGCCTCATTCTCAACAGGTCGTCGAGAAAGCCAACTCTCGTCGACTGAGAAATTCTCGGTTTCACATACAATGACAGACCGCTCAATGACGTTTTGTAATTCGCGGATATTACCCGGCCAGGGGTACGACTGAAGGAGATCGAAGCTTTTTTTGTTCACCGCCTGAAAGCTCTTTCCTGCTTTCCTGCCGTAACGATCGATGAAGTACTCGACCAGCAAGGGAATGTCTTCTCTTCTTTCCCGCAAAGAAGGTATCTCGATCGGAAAAACGTTGAGCCGGTAAAACAGGTCGCTGCGAAAGGTGCCCCCCGCGATGGCAGCTTGCAAGTCACGATTCGTGGCAGCAATCACCCTAACATCAGCATGAATGGATCGACTTCCGCCGACGCGCTCAAATTCGTGCTCCTGCAAAACACGCAAGAGAGTGATTTGCGTCACGGCCGGGAGCTCCCCAACCTCATCCAGGAAGATTGTGCCTCCTTCGGCCAATTCAAAGCGGCCCAAACGTTGCTGAGTTGCACCTGTAAAGGCGCCCTTTTCGTGGCCAAACAATTCCGAGGCGATCAAGTCACGCGGAATGGCAGCGCAGTTCACACTCACAAAAGCTCGCGAAGAACGATGAGACCTCTTATGGATGGCGCGGGCGACCAGTTCCTTGCCAGTTCCGGTTTCGCCTGTGACGAGAACTGTTGAGTCGGTGGGAGCGACCTTGGATACACGAGAGAGTACTGCTTGCAGTGCGGGAGAAGTCCCGACGATGTCCTCGAACATGGATACCTTGTCGATTTCTTCGCGCAGCGCAATATTCTCCTTGTAGAGCTGATCCTTCAGGGTCTTGATTTCCTCGAAGGCCTTTTCCAGAGCTTTCCTGGCGTTCCGCTGTTCCGTTACGTCGATAACGGTGCCGACAAATTCAATCACTTGGCCGGAGTCGTTGGTGATGGCGTGGGCAATGGTGCGAACATATCTTATGGAATTATCTGGAAGAACAATGCGGTAGTTGTATTCTGCATCGTTCCCCTTGTAGAGCTCACTTGCGGCGGCGTCGATAGGGGCACGGTCATCCGGATGTATGCTCTGCAAGTAGTTTTCCGGGGTAGGGGTTGTGGTTTTTGGGTCGAAGCCAAAAATGTTAAACATTTCGGCCGACCAGAAGATCCGCTTGCTGGCAACATCCCAATCCCAACTTCCTGTATGACTAAGCCTTTGGGCCTCGGCGAGATTAGCTTCGCTTTTGCGCAAGTTCTCATAGAGATTCTGTAATCTCCCGGCCGTAGCGTTGAAAACCTGACCAAGTTGAGATAGCTCATCCTGGCCGATCACGGAAACTTGATGTTGAAATTCACCTCGTGCCAACGCTTTGGACCCCTCTACTAATCGCCCCAGTGGCTCCGTGATACTGCGCGTGATTGCTACCCCGAGGCCAGCGGCAATCAGGAGCGTGACGAATCCTGTGATTGGCACAGCGAGAAAGATTCGACGTTCTGCACGCGAAATGTTTAAAGTGGCTTGCGCGCGCTGCTCTTCAACCTCGCGGGTGACATCTTTGACCAGCTCGGAACTCAGGGATTCCAGCGGTTGGACTTGTACCTCGATCCGGATACGCACAGCCTCCCACTCTCCCGATGCGGCCAACGCTCTGATTGCATCCAGGTGTGACGGCAGCGCACGCTCGATTGATTCGAGAGTTGGCAGAACTGTCTGATCCGCATTCACTTCGGGAGGCAAGTGGCTGAAGGCAGCCTGGGTGCGCTGAGCGTCCTCAACTAGCCCCGCCCGAAGTGTCTCCCACTCCTTCAGCAGCCGGCCAGAGTCTTCCGACCGTGCCGCAGCACCGAGCCTCTCATAAGCTGACAGAAGACCGGTGTGTACGCGCTGCACTTCGATTAGCTCTTCGTTCACACCGTTCAATCGTTCCACTTGGGCACTGATCAAGTGCAACTGCCAAAGGAGGACGCCATTGCCAATTAACATCAGCATAATGATGAAGATAAAGCAGAGTGTCAGGCGGCGATGGATGTTGAGACGGTTGAGGAATGGACTGCTCGCTATCGCATGCCTCAGCCATCCAGCAGATCCAGTCGGACTGTTGAAACGAGTCACGCATTACCTCTAGCTGAAGTACACACGGCGCGGAATCCCTTCATCGAAGGGATTGCCGGTTGCGCGCTAGCGAACTTGTTCCGCGCTCTTAATCCTTGGGGCCACGAATCCGGCTTGGCGGTCCCGTCTTGAAACTAGTGATCCCAGCGAGTTCTTTTTCTAACCCCGCCGCAGCTTGCGGCGCGCTGGTTTTGCCCAACAAAACCGAACGCACTGCCCCGATATAAGCGTGACTCACGTCTTCATATTTCTGTCCGGAAACTGTGGTGGGTCGACTCACCACGCCGCTCCCCAGTTGGTGCTGCCCAATGTCAGCAGAACCAGAGTGAGTCTTTAAAATGGCGGGCCACTCCAACTGCTCAAGCGGTGATTCGGAATGCGAGCGAACCGCCTCGAACTGCATCTCTCTACGGACAAGAAATCGGACCAATTCCAACGCCTCAGCGGGATGAGCTGCCGATCGGGAAACTCCGAGACCAAATCCACCCAAGGCAGAGACCTGCGCAGCCTTACCATCCGGGACACTGCTGATACCAATCCTGTCTCGAACCGCCGGCCCGCAGATGCGCCTGCTCGTCGATGCAGGCCCGCACTTATCCTCGACGCTCAGAAAGTAAGACCGAGCCCACCCACGATAAAAAGCTGCCTTTCCCAAGTAAAAGGCGTTGATGGCGTCCCATTCCTCATAGGAGGTCACGCTGGGAGATGATATCCGGCCAATCCAGTGAGCAGCGCGTTGCCAGCTGCGGATGGCGTCAGGATTGTTCACGCTGATCGTTCTGTCACCTTCGATGATACGCCCGCCCCCCTCCCCGACCTGCCATTCCAGCGCATTGCAGGTCAAACCTTCGCCCGCCGCACCCGGCCATACAAAACCCCAAAAATCTTTTTGCCCTTTGGCGCGTTCTCCCTGCTGGATCCTGGCGGCCATTTTCTCGAGTTGGTCCCACGTCCTGGGTGGTGTCCCATACCCATACTCTCGAAGAAGATCCTTTCGATAAAACAAGACTCCTATATCGGCAATGTATGGCACGGCGACTAGCTTCCCCTTGACCGTATAGCTCGCGACCACATCGGGGTCTACCGAAGAGAGTTCTTTCACAAAATATGGTTTGAGGTCGATCAAATCCTCACTCAGGGTTCCGGGCCAGATCACATCGACGCCAGACACATCCGGACTGGAGGATCCCTTTCGTAATAGCTCCAGGTCCATGCTTAGCTGGTCAAGAGCGGTCTCCGGAGCCGGCAGGTGCTTGACCCTAATTCCTGTTTGCCGCGTGAACTCTTGCAATCTTTCGTCTGGGAGCACATTGCGTTCTGTCAGGTCGTGCGACCACTCTGGATCGAGGAAAGTCAGCGTCACGGGTTCTTTCGCAGGATGCTGGCATGCACCCAGCGAGACAACGATCAGGGAAATGCCGATGATCTTCGTTAGGCGGCTCGGCTGCGGGTACACGAGATCCACATGCCTATTTCCGGCCGCCGCCGCGTCTTTGCGCTTCTCCATATCTGCGTTTGTCCTGCGCAATCGTGGGGTGCTCATGATTATTGCTTTGGGCCGAGATCTCACTGGCGAGGGGTCATCTTAAGAGATGCTCCTCAGCAATCAAGGATAGCCATATGAAGCTAAATGTGTTCTGCGCAGCTATTATTGATCGCTGCAATCTGCCGCAAGCAGCCGCAATGACCTGGATCAACCATTTATTTCAATAGCTTGAACGGCTCAGAACACTTGCATGGGATCGCCGTGTCCCGTAGGGTGTGCCGGTACCAAGTGCCACCAAAACTGCCAGTGTCCCCTGTGGGCGTTTTGGTGCCACGGATTTAAGTCCGCTATCGTAGCATCTGCACGTGTTGCCTCTAATAGTAAACACTCGCATCGGCGATGGAATCGCAAGCTGGTTGTTTAGTCCCGGGCAATAGTGCATCGCTAAAGAAATTAAGTACCAAAGGGCCTTCCCAAGAGAAGGCCCTTTCGGCTTTTCTGGGTAGAAGTTATTCGATTTCATTGCTTACTGCTAAGGTGCCTATGCCGCTTCCGCTGCCTGCAGAGAACACCGCTTGCACCGAAAAGGTCTCGTTCTTCCCGCACCCCAGGATGAACGAGACCGGCACCTCACCGAGCGTGTCGATGAAGGAGCGATCGGTCCGACCGGAGGCGGCATCGGCAGCAGAACGCTTGCCCTGCAGCCGAGGTTGGCCGTATTGGGAACAATCGTGAAGCTGTTCAGCAGCGTCTGTGTCGCGGCCGAGCCGCTTCATTGGCCAGCGTAACCTGCACAGGCGCAGGCCCGCGGGTCGGCTTTGCCGGTAATCGCCGCGCTCAGTCCGGAGTGCCCACAATAGGAGCAACAGTAATGCTGTCCAGCCCCGGAGCAAATCCACCCGCATTAGGGTTACCAAACGAAATAGTGTTAACCCCGGCACGGAGCTGCACCGGAATGACGATGGGCTGTGGGTCGCTGAAAGTGCTGCCGTTAAGGTCAAGTTCGATCGGCGTCCCATTGTTGACCGTTGCGAAGAAAGTGCGTGGACCCTGCGTGGCATAGTCCACCTCAAGCTGGTACATGCCGCTTTCAGGAACTGTCACATTATTAAAGGTCACGCTATTGCCCGCACCTGCTCCAAAGCTACCGACAATCGCACCTCCCGAGCAATACGGACATCCGCCCACGCTGGCCGTTCCAGTCAGCGTTGCGGCCTCGGCCTCATAGGTAGTGGATGCGCTCGGAATCGCGTCACCGTTCCCACGGATAATGATGCGATCGAGCCCCGGCGCAAAGGTCCCAGCATTACCGAAGGTGATCGTGTTGAGCCCCTTCTTCAGTGTGACCGGAACTGTGGTGGAAGCCGGAAGGCTGAAGCTGCCTCCGCCCAGGTTCAGCGTTGCCGACGGCCCTCCGTTGACGCTGTATTCATATGCGCGTGGGTCTTCGGTGAGATAATCGACCTCCATGAGGTAAGTTCCAGCGCGTGGGGCCTCCACACTGTTGAAGGTGACGTTATCCGTGCCGGGAGCGCCGCCCAGAAATCCGGCTTCGGCTCCCCCTGAGCAGGCCGAGCAGTTGCTCACGATAGCGGTTCCGGTAAAGATGCCCGACTCACCCTCGTAAACAGTCCCCTCAGGCTCTGGAACGCTGCCCACGCGCCGAACCTTGAGCACGCGCGATCCATGGCCTGCCAGAACCGTGCTGAAGTTGCTGGAGAAGCCGCCCAGGTTGATACGATTCCACACATCGCGCACGCTAGCGACAGTGACAAAACCCAGGTCGCTCCACTTCACCGTCACCCTGGTAGGAAAGGCATTCAGGTTGAAGAGTGCCACATATTCATATCCGTCGTCCCTATCAGAGACCCAGACTGGCGTGAAGCCGCCACGCACCTGCGCAGCCGGATGCCCTGACTGATCAATTGCGATAACCTCATCGTTGCTCAGGGCTGACTTGGCAAAGCTGTCCAGCTTCGTCAGGTCGCCGCCCAAGTACATCGGCGCATTGACCATGGCCCAAAGTGTGATGGCCGATTGCTTCTCAACCTGAGTGAGGCCATCGAGTGTGCCGTCGCCCACGTCCAGTGTATCCAGATCGTTCCAGCCCATTGTCGGACCCGCATTGTGCTCCCAGCCCACGGCCTCATACTCGCGTAGAACAACGTGTGGCCAGTCGGTCAGTGTGGCGCAACCGCCTTCGCATTCAATGTCCTGGTCGATGCGGCGCGCGTTCGAGAACTGCTGCCATGTACTGAGGAAGTCTTGGTCGATATCCCACGAGATCGTCAGCCAGATAGGCCGCCCGCTCTGTGCAATGGCCTTCGACCATGCTTCGACGTCGGGACGATCATCAATGGCAACGCTATCGACATCTGAGCCCGGAGCCACCGAGTCCAGCTTGATGAAGTCAATGCCCCACGAGGCAAAGAGATCCACAATCGAGTTGATATATTCCTGCGCGCCCGGCTTGGTGAAGTCGATCTTATCGTGGAAGGGATTGGGGGGCGGAGCCGCAAAGGTATTGCCCTGCGCCAGCGGAATGGCGACAATCTGCTGCGTCGTATAAGGCGTTCCAAGAATAGGAAAGTTACCGTCAACCGCCGGCTGCTCAATGCCGGGAATCCAGTAAATGCCCGCCTTCTGGCCATTCGCGTGGATGTGATCAATCAATGCCTTAATGTCAGGGAAGTTCGGAGCAGCGGGAATCGGGCGGCCGTTTGCATCAAAAGTGGACATCCATCCCGAGTCGATATTGATGTATAGGAAGCCATGCGGCTGAAGCCCCGAGGCTGCCAGGGCATCCGATTGCGCCTGAATGTTGGCCTGCGTAAGAAAACTGCTGTTGATGGTCTGCTCGCTGAAGGTGCTCCAGCCAAGATAGGGTTTCTGCCCTACGCCGTTCACCTGCGCCTGTGCGGGCGAATGCGGAAAGAGCAATCCGGTCGCGGTTAGAAATAGCGAACAAATGTACTTGCGAGTCTGGAACGAGCCAAAACCGCGAAGCGTCGTCTGCATGGGGGTTGCCTCCTGGCGATTCGTACTCAGGTAAACGTGGACTCTGGCGTATGCACACATCGGTAACGTAAACGAGATATTTGAAGATTCAGATGAAACACTCCGAATTTAGATTTGCCCTTTTACGTCCGTCAAGAAAAAGAATGTAATTTGTTTGTGGAAAAAAAACCATGTAAATACCGATATTTGTACCTTTTTCTTTCATGCGGTGCTGATAGAAGAAAGCCAAGGCGTAAATTCGGAAGGGCAGCCCAAAATGCTTGTTTACGTTAACGAAAATTACCCAAACTATTCATTCAGCAGATCCACTGGGCAGAATGGTCTTGCACATTGTTTGCGGCTCTTGAATCGGCTTCTGTGCCCGATACATAGGACGAGATGAGTGAAGAAGAAAGGACGATAGGCATTCGTGACATCGCAGAGGGCGCTCGGCATCTCCATCTGCACCGCCGACCGGACCTTGCACAATCGCAGCGGAATCAGCGCCAAAACCAAGGCCCAGGTCCTCGGCGTAGCTGAGCAACTTGGCTACAAGCCAAATATGGCCGCCTGCTCGCTCAACCCAATCGTCGCCTGCGCATTGCAGCCGTGCTGCGGCTCTGTTGCGTTTGCTGGAGCCGGTGCAGCGGCCCTGGGTGGCACTGATGCAGGAACGGAACTGCAATCCGGGTCTCAATGCTCGGAGATTCCGAGGTAATTGGACTGGTTGAAGATGGCCGTTCGTTGGTGAAAACGGCTCTCGTGCTTAAACCGAATCTGGTGCTCGTTGAGTAGGAGTGCCGTTGTTGAATGGGCTGGATGCCGGGCGAGAACTAAAAAAGCTGCTCTCAAGGCCAAAATCATCTTCCTCACCATGAATCCTGATCCTGTGCTGGCCAGCGAGGCGCTGCGGATGGGCGCATCGGACTATCTGCTAAAGAGCTCGGAGGGGGAGGAACTCCTAATCGTGCTACGATTTTTGCAATCGGCTGGCAGCCCATCCCCAGCTACTGGAGGCCTCTTATGAGCCCTTTCTCCCGTCGCGAATTCCTCAAAGGTTCCCTCGCCGCCGGAACGCTCGCCGGCATTGGCACAATCCCTCTGCAAGCCGCACCTCTTACCGCCCCCAAAACAGCTACCGACACCGTCACTCTCGGCAAATCAGGCATGCAGGTCACGCGTCTCGCGTTCGGAACCGGTACCAATGCCGGCGAGGTCCAGGCCGCACTCGGCCAGAAGGAATTCAGCCGCCTCGTCGCCTATGCCTACGATCATGGCATCCGCTTCTTCGAAACCGCGGAGGCTTACTCGACTCCCGCCATGCTCGGCGAGGCGCTCAAGCCCTTTCCGCGCGATAGCTATCAGCTCATGACCAAGGTGACTACGTTTCACGAAGGCGATCCCCTCACACGCTTCGACGAGCTCCGCCGCACCTCGCAGACCGAATACTTCGACATCATGCTGCTCCACTGGCAGCACACCTCCGACTGGGTCTCGGAAACCGCGCGCTGGCAGGACGGCATCCTCGAAGCGCAATCGAAAAAGATCATCCGCACCCGCGGAGCATCCGTTCACGGCCTGCCCGCGCTGCGCCAGGTGCCCGGCAACAAGTGGCTGGAGATCGCAATGATCCGCATGAATCACAACGGCACGCGCATGGACGGCCCAACCTCAGCGGACAACAACAACCCCGCCAACGTCAGCGAGGTCGTCGAACACGTCAAGCAGGTGCACTCGCAAGGCATGGGCGTCATCAGCATGAAACTCGCGGGCAACGGCACCTTCACTCGTCGCGAAGACCGCCAGGCCGCCATGCGCTTTGCCTTCCGTAGCGCGGGAGCGGACTCTGTGACCGTCGGCTTCAAGAACACGCAGGAAATCGACGAAGCCATCGAGAACCTCAACCTCGCGCTGGCCTAGCCCCGCGGATCAAAGGCATCCTGCCGACCAGGCTGCGCCTACTGAGCGCAGCTGGTCGAGACGGTTGTCACATTGCTCAGGAGATTCGTTCGCGCAATCTTCTCTCCGCTTTCCAGATTCGCGAATCCGATTCCCACTCCCTCAATTTTGTTATTGCGCACCGGAATCGCGCCTCCACAACCGAGATCCACTCCGATTGTTGGAAATGCCGGGCCAGTCGGGGTTCCGTCGCAGCCTTCGTTAAAACAACCAGGGTCATAGTAAGTGGCCGGCGCAGAGATCGCGTTCTCGGCGATATCACTCCCCCCCGACACGCTGATCGCGTTGTTGGTCAGAGTGTTATTCCGGACCGTACCGGCACCCATGATCCCGTAGATCGTAGACTGAACGACGTTGTCTCTCACTACGTCGCCGCCCTGAATGCCGACGGTCTTGAAGTAGCCGATCGAGCCTGTAATTGTGTTGTTGGCAATGGTTCCGCTGACAGACCCTATCCCTATACTATGCGGGCCAAATCCACCCGAAATTACATTGTGGTCGGCTGTCAGATCGCCATTCGAATAGACAGCCTGGAAACCAACATTGCTGACGCTGCTGTTGCGCACCACCGCCGACCGGCTGCCGCTGAATTGGACTCCGCTGCCGCAATTCGGAATCACCTGAGGCCCCTCATCTTCCGGCAGAAAAAAAGAGGCGAATTGATTGCTCACGTTTACGCTCTCCAGCACTCCGGGTGTATTTACGAAGTACACCCCGACGAAATTCTGAAGCGCGCCCGTCGGGCAGAGGTTGTCCACGGCGAACACAAGGCCCTCGAAGTTAAGGACGGCATCGCTGCCGTCTACCATGATGTTGGTGAGTTTCACCTCGCCGCCTGCGTTGTTCACAAACACCTGCGGATACACGCCTGGTTCATCAGGAAGCTGATTCAGCCCATCCGAGGGCACAACAATGCTCGGCACTCCCATAATGCCTCGAAGCGTAAGAGGCTTATCGATCTCCAGTTGTTCGGCGTACGTTCCCGGACACACATTTACAACTCCACCCGCTGGCGCTGCTGCAATAGCGGCGGAAATGGTTGGGTAGGAATGTTTATCTGACCTGCAGTTTCCAACTGTGACTTCGGCTAGGCTCACTTTAAGAAACAGGCAGAAAATAAATACAAAGAGGATCTTGCTGGGGCGCATAGGATCTCCTTTGAAACCAATGGGAAGTTATTTTGGTGGACGACGTCGTTCACTTTCGTTCTTGCGTCCCTTGCGGTCGTGCATTCGTGAGAGCAGACAATAGCACACCTCCCGATGGATGCCAATCTGGAAAACTTGGCCTGTCGTTGACACATGATATGTCCGGTGGGATTAGCACATGAAATGTCCGCTTAGCGGGCGGCGAGGATATCTCCATGCAGGTAAGTGTGGAGACGTATCCGAGGGCCGCCGTGGAGCGAGCGATGAAGGTGCAGGAAGTGATTCTGCGGGCGATGGCGAAAAAGATCACCTGGTGGCAAGCAGCCGAGATCGTAGGCATGAGCGATCGTCAGATGCGGCGGTTGCGGTGGCGATATGAGAACTATGGCTACGACGGGCTGCTGGATCGACGGCGCGGACGACCGAGCGAGAGGCGAGTGCCGCTGGCGCTGGCCGAACAGGTGCTGGGACTCTATCGGGAAAAGTATTACGACCTGAACGTGCGCCATTTTCACGAGAAGCTGGGGGAGCAGCACGGCATCACGCTGAGCTATACCTGGGTCAAGCTGGCGCTACAGGGGGCTGGACTGGTAGCCAAGGCGCGCAAGCGGGGCGTGCACCGCAAGCGGCGGGTGCGCCGCCCGCTGCCTGGCATGCTGCTGCATATCGATGGCAGCCGACATCCGTGGTTCCAGGACGATCGCTGGTACGACCTGATCGTGATCCTGGACGACGCCACCAGCGAGATCTACTACGCGCAGTTGGTGGACGAGGAATCCACCACCACGGTGATGGCCGGGCTCTGGGAAGTCATGGAGCGCAAGGGCCTGTTCTGCGCCTTGTACTCGGACCGGGGGAGTCATTTCTGGCTCACGCCTAGGGCGGGCGGCAAGGTGGATCGGCAGCGTGTCACGCAGGTGGGGCGGGCGTTGCGTGATCTGGGCATACAGATGATCCCGGCCTACTCCCCGCAGGCAAGGGGCCGCGGGGAGCGCAACTTCGGCACATGGCAAGGACGCCTGCCCCAGGAGCTCAGGCTACGCGGCATGGGCAGCGTGGAGGAAGCGAACCGTTTTCTGCGCGAGGAGTATATGGCCGAGTTCAATCGACGCTTTCAAGTTCCGGCAGCCCAGGCAGGCAGCGCTTTTGTCGCCTGCCGGCGTCGTGATCTGGATCTGATCTTCTCGCTCCAGTTCGAGCGTACGGTGAACCGGGACAACACGGTCAGCTTCCAGAACCTGACCCTGCAGATCGAGAAAGTGAACTGGCGCGGCACGCTGGCTGGATGCACGGTCACGGTCCATCAACACCTCGACGGAACGCTGAGCATTACTTACGGACCGCAACGGCTGGGTCGTTACACCCGCCAGGGAGAACCCATCACGAAAACTTCCGCGGCGTTGGCAGCTGCTGAAAAGACGCTCCGTGGAAAAGTCAAAAAGCCGACTTTTCCCCCTCGCTTGGAAATCCCGCAAACGGCGCGGGATTCCCACTTTCCAACAGCTGCGGCGGGGGGCTTATAAACCAAAACCGGACATATCACGTGCTAAGAAAAACCGGACATTTCACTTGTCACGAACATCTGGAAAACTTGGCCCCAAC
This sequence comes from uncultured Acidobacteriaceae bacterium, assembly GCA_963781245.1. Taxonomy (GTDB): domain Bacteria; phylum Acidobacteriota; class Terriglobia; order Terriglobales; family Acidobacteriaceae; genus Silvibacterium. The sequence continues at coordinate 408,129 of CAWAFB010000014.1, read as the reverse complement.
CGCATGATCTCCTGCCCGCATTCCAGCGCCGAGCCTATATCATTGTTTATTCGTAAGTAATCGGTGCGGCCTGGTCATCCCCACGTCTCAGCCCGCAATGCGTCAACCATTTCTTCCCCTGCATTTTTTTGGCGCGACGTGCACTTGTGCGCTTTGCGAGGCTCAAAGATGGCGTTTGCAGTAAAGATTCCTCTCGTGAGGAATTACGTTTTCTTCTTCATCGCTCTGACTGTTGTTTTTCTGGCCGCTGCCAATGCTTACCCGCAACGGGCTAATCCGGAACAAGCCAAAATGTCAGCCCCGCCGAAGCTCGGCTCCCCCACGGCGCAAAGCTCCGAACCTGCCGACCAGACATGCCTCCGGTACGCGGACGGCTCCGTCGTTCCTGCTCCGCCGGAACTTGACAGCCACAACGGCGTCCTGGAACTTACGATGAAGCTCGAGACTGCAACGGATCGCCGGGGACGCGTCCGCTTTTGCTACGTTACCGACACCGGTCTTGAATCTCCCACGCTGCGTGTCCATCCCGGCGACCAGCTGATCATCCATTTCCACAACGATCTCCCGCCGACTACATCGGACGACGAAATGGCCGAATTGAAGATAGCGCTGGCTGCCAAAAAGCCTGCACTCGGCCCAACCGCAGCGTGCAACGGCGCGATGGGGATCAATGTTTCCAATCTCCACTTCCATGGAACGAATGTTGCGCCCGTCTGCGGGCAGGACGAGACCATCCACACGTTAGTCCAGCCCGGACAGAGTTTCGACTATAAGGTCAGGATTCCGGCAAATGAACCGCCGGGCCTCTACTGGTACCACCCGCATCCCCACGGAATCTCGGAGGAGCAGGTGCAGGGCGGCGCAACCGGCGCGCTCATTGTCGAAGGTCTGGAAAATGCCGAGCCGGCGGCAGCCGGGCTGCCCGAGCGCACCTTCGTCATTCGCGACCAGAGCGCTCCCTCATCAGAGATTACCGACAAGCGTATTCCGCCGGACTTGTCCATCAATTATGTGCCTGCCACAGTTACATCTCCGAACTACATGCCGGCCATCATTCAGACAAATCCCACACAGCAGGAGCTGTGGCGCGTTGCCAACACCTCCGCCGAAACCATCCTGAATCTGCAGTACGTCGTGAAGGGAATTCCGCAGCCCGTGCAGGTCGTCGCCATCGATGGATACCCCATCGCATATGGAGGCCGGAGTCAGAGTTCGGAAACCCAGACCAGCGTCCTGCTTGGGCCGGGAGCCCGTGCGGAATTTGTGGTGAAGACACCGAACGTCGCAGAACCGGCGCAGCTGTTCACCCAGTATTGGAACGCCGGGCCTCGCGGCGATTACGATCCTGCGCGCCCGATCGCCGATGTCGTCAGCCAGGATGGTGTGGAGAATGGAACTACGCCGGGAGTTTCCGCCACCCGGCATCTGCCGTCTTCGGTGAAACCGCAGAGCATTGCGCCTTTCACCAGCCTCGCAGGCTTGACCCCATCCGCCCAGCGCCACCTCTACTTCTCTGAGGTGGCGCCGAACCTGGCGGACCCGAATAGTCCGACAACGTACTACCTGACCCTGGAAGGTCAGACGCCCGCCATCTTCAGGATGGACCAGAAGCCGAACATCGTTACCCACGCCGGCACGGTTGAAGACTGGGTCGTGGAAAATCGTGCGCCGCAGGACCACATCTTCCACGTCCATCAGCTCCATTTCCAGGTGCTCGAGGTGGACGGCAAGCCTGTGAATGACCCGGCATTGCGCGACACTGTCGACATTCCCTTCTGGACTGGCAGCGGGCCTTATCCGAGCGTGAAGGTTCGCATGGATTTCCGCGATCCGAATATCGTCGGAGACTTTGTTTACCACTGCCACATCCTCGATCACGAGGATCGCGGCATGATGGGCGAGATCCGGGTCCTGCCCCCTCAAAACAAAGAGCCCCACCTCATCCGATAAAGGCAGGGCTCTTTCGCAGATCCGAAGAACGGTTTCGATGCGGCGGGGAAAGCCGCACCCGTATTCGGATTAGCCAGTTGAGATGCTCAAAAAAGTGATCGCGCAGCAGAATGACGAAGAAGTAATCCTTCGTTCAGCAGCGTTCCAAGCGCCGTGCCTTCACGCAGGACAATGCGAGTTCGGATCTCGGGTGTAGCTCAGTTTCGGCGAATGCACGAAGACGCCCTTGCCGTCCCCCAGCATCACGTCGAATGAATACTGATCTTCGTCTGCGTAGATCACGGCCAGGTCGGGAATCCCGTCTCCGTTAAAATCCGCCGCACTGACGCGGGCAACCGTTCCCGGCATTCGCAGACGAAATGACCATCCCCGTCGGAACGAGCCCTTGCCAGTCCCCAGAAATATCGTCACCGATCCGCCCCGCCAATCCGAAACGGCGATGTCCGCCCTGCCGTCCTGGTTAAAGTCGGCCACTGCGATCGACACTACCGAATCGAGCTGGGCTATATCTCCCGCACGCGCAAAGCTTCCTGTTCCGTCGCCTCGAAACAACGTCAGCGTCCCGTCTTCGTCTCCGACCATCAAGTCCGGAATGCCGTCTCCGTCGAAGTCGCCTGCGACGATCGCTCGTGGTGCGCGGCCCAGCACCGCGCTGGAAGACACCGGTCTGAAGCTTCCATCCGCCTCGCCCAGTGACACCTTCAGAATGCCAGCCTGCGAACCATCCCTGGGCAGCACCGCCTCAGCGATGTCGGCGATCCCGTCGTGGTTAAAGTCGGCCATCACCATCAGCCGCGAATCTTCATCCTCATCGCCAGCCGACACCCCGCCTGCAGCCCCGGCGCGGCACGGAGCAATCATGACAGCAGCAACAATGAGGAATGCAGCGAAGACGGTCGGCAGCCCCGCCCTACTGCTCACGCGGATCATCCGGTTCGCTCCTGATCCAAGACTAACTCGCCGCCGTCCGCCGGGCAAAAACTGTGGGACTCGACTCCGAACCAGGCGCTTCCAATCCGCGCCGGAATCGGACCTCATTGACGGTTACGCCCCAGACAGAATCCGTGCGACGATGACCATCCGCGGTCCATCCATCGCTTTCGTAAAATCGCGTCGCGCGGTCATTCCCCACAAGCACCCACAAAATCGCGCCTCGAAATCCAGCCTCGAAAAGGTGCGCCCGAGCGGCCCGAATGAGAGCCGCTCCGATACCGCAGCCCCACTGCTCGGGATCCACATACAGCGCGCAGAGTTCGCCTTGATCCGTCAGATCCGCGTCCCGCGATGGCATCGTGGTCGCAAATCCCTGTATCCCATCTCCGTCCGCCGCCACGATCGTCCGCGGCTTCAAAGGATCGCGGGTCGCGAAATCATACCTCTGCGCCCTGTCTTCCGGTCGAAGGTGGTCGAGGTATTCGCCGGGAAGGAGCCCCCGGTAAGCCACCTGCCATGACCGGACATGTACCCGCGCCACAACCATCGCATCGTCCGGTTCGGCCAACCGAATCAGCATTCCTGAGTATGGCACGCGCCCCAATAGTCACGGAGTCGATTCGGCGAACACATTTCAACCCGTCAGTTATCCCGGAGCGCAATCATGGGATCGGTGCGCGTCGCTTTCCGTGCCGGCAGCAGGCATGCGACCCCTGAGGCCAGCAGGAAGACTGCCGCAATGACCCCCAGCACCGAGGCATCCCGCATGCTGCTTTGCGTCCACCGCTGCACGGAGTTGCTGAGGCCGATACTCAGAAGTATCCCTAGAACAAGTCCAATTCCGGTGGTGCGTGCGCTCGAGGCAAGCGTGAGCAGCAGGACATTCCACTGCGGCGCGCCCAGCGCCATGCGGATGCCGAATTCGCGGGTGCGCTGTTCCACCGAGTAGGCCACGACGCTGGAGATTCCAATGGCAGCCAGTGCCAGAGCAACGAAAGAGAACACGCCGAAAAGAGCCGCGATGAAACGCTCGTGCGCCCACACGAACATGGAGAGATAGTCGTCAAAGCTGATGGCCCGGTTCACCCCCTGATTCTGGTTGAGGGCGCGCAGGTTCACGCTGATGGCGTGTGCGAGAGCGGTCGGATTCCCAGAAGTGCGGACAAGCAGAGTATTTCCGCGCGCGGCGACCATGGAGGACGGAATATAGACCTGAGGAAGAACAGGACGGTGCAGGCCATCGTTACGCACATCGCCGACCACGCCGACGATCTGGTATGGATTTTTCAGGTTGGGAGCAGTGAGAAGCTCGCTGGGTATCTCGGAAAAGCGCGTAGGCAGAATCAATCTTCCGATGGCATTGGCTCCGCCGAAGTAGTGATCGGCGAACGCCTTGCTGACAACGGCAACATTAGCTCCGCGGCGAACTTCCGCAACCGTCGGCGTACGCCCCGCCAGGACCGGAATGTGTAGAACCGAAAGGAAGTCATTGCTGACCAGGGCGACATTGCTCTGCTGGCTCTTATCCAAAGCGTTGCCTATGACCTCCACCGGTTGTAGCCAGCGGCTGTCCGGCGGAGTTCCGGTAAGCGAGCTCGCAACCGCAACGACACCAGGCGTCGCCTTGATCTTCTCGAACATCGCTTCGTGGTAGTTCACAGCGCCTTCCCAGGTCGTAAAGGTCTTGTCAGGAAACGCCAGGTACACCATGAGAATGTTGTGCGGATCGAAGCCGAGTTGGGCAGCGTAAGCCTGGAGAAAGTTGCGCATGGCGGCGCCTGCGCCGGCCAGCATCAGGACCGTAAGAGTTACCTGCCCAACAATCAGCGCGCTACGCGTGCGAGCTCCCTGGGAGGTGGTGCTGCGCGTGCCCGAGGATTGAACCATCTGGCTGATGTGCGGGCTGGAGAACTGCAGCGCCGGTGAGAGTCCAGCGAGAATGCCCACTGCGACCGAGATTCCCGTACTGAACAGAAGCACCGGCACGTTCAGGCTGATGACCACTTCGTGCGGAATGGAATACTCCGGCAGCAGGCCGGTGATGAGGTTGATGGCAGCGTAGGCGAAAACCATCCCCAGCGCACCACCAGTCACCGACAGAATCACGGACTCAGTCAGCAGCTGCCGTACGATGCGCCAGCGGGAGGCTCCTACAGCAAGGCGCGTGGCCAGCTCCTGCAGGCGTGCGGTCCCTCGGGCCAGCATGAGAATTGAGACGTTTCCGCATCCGATGAGCAGCAGAAGAGCTACGGCGGCGAAGAGCAGCAGCAGCGTCCCCTTGAATTGGCCGAGAAGCCAGTCGTTGAGTGTCTCGACCTTGATGGTATAGGCGCTTTGCCGCACCATCGTGGGCTCCGCACGGGCAAACTGCTCCACAAAGGTGGTGAGCTCGCCCGTCGCCGCATCGGTGGAAACGCCGGGTCTCAGCCGCACCAGCGTCTCGAAGCGTCGCTTTGGATCCATACCCGCAGGCATGGGCAGGTAAACCTCGGAGTCGTGCCAGGTAAACCGCGGACCAGCGACGCCAATCACTGTGTACTTGTGCTGATTGAGCTCGACCATCTTGCCGAGCACATCCGGCGCGGACGCGAAGTGGGTCTTCCAGAAGAGATAGCTGATGACGGCGACCGGGGGAGGAGCAACACCCTCGGGCGCGTCCGCGGCGGTGAAGAACCGGCCCATGAGCGGTGGCGCGCCCAGTACTTGAAAAGCGCTGCCTGTGACTTGGAGTACTTTGACCGACTGCGGAATCTCGCCATCGGTCGCCACCATGCTCTCATCGTCCTGGCCAAGCAAGTCCTCGACCGACTTCGCCTGGCGGAGCTGGTCGAGTTCGGGGAGGGTGAAGAAAATCTCACCGTTCCCCTGTTTGTAGTGGATGGTGATAAAGGCAAGCCGGCCGGCGTCTCGGTATGGGTATGGATCGATCAGGACGCCGTAAAGGACGCTGTACACGGCAGCGGTTGCACCGATACCAAGCGCCATCGAAAGGACCGCGGTCAGCGCGTAGACGCGATGCCTGAGGAGCTGCCGCAGAGCAAAGAAAAGATCATGGAAGAGTGTCAAGGCGAAGCCTCCAACACGCGATCGATACGGCCTGTTACAGCAATTCTAGTTCCGGTTCAATCCAGTCGAACCCCTTACAAATCAACGCTGAAATTCTGGCGCCTGCGTTAAGCATGGGCGGAATTGAGCGCATGCGTCCGAATATGGGCAGCATCTCGCTCTAACAGGAACAGAGACAAGACAGAACCCGGCCTCGCAAGAAAAACATCGATAGGGTTTAAATGAAACGCTATAGCCTGATACCGCCATTCGAGAACGACCGCCCCGATTGCTTCCGAGAAGCCCACTTGACGACCTATCCTCAGTGAGCGCATTGGCGATTTGGACTAAACCCGCTTCGCGGGTAGCTGCAAAGTAGTACGATTTGGCAGGACAAGTTGCATGTTGCACGCCATCAGAATCCGCGTGACGATCAGAACTTCTGTGCACAGATCAATGTGGAAGTCGGCACGAAATTGCTGCACTGCAATGAATCTCCATAAAGCAATTGTCCTGCCAAATCCCCGCACGGTTTAGTCCAAATCGCCGTATCCACACTGCTCTCGATCGCCAACACCGTAACCGCACATCTCTGCACCCGGAGCACTGTCGATACGGCGCTATAGATTTATCATCAACGGGTTTAGCATTGGGGCACATCGCGGTCCTCGCAGCTTCGCATTACACCGTTTTCGCTAACGAGGCTTTCACTATCATTTTCAAATGACTGGAACCCGCATATCTTGAAAATCTCAGCTTCTCCCGTCCACGCGCGGCATCGCGGCTTCGATCTCTTGCGCGTTATTGCGATTTACATGGTCATGCAGATCCACACCGGCGAGTTCGAGTACATATCACCAGGCGGAACCGTACTGCACACGGCGGGGTCCTGGGCCGTGGGTTGGACAAACTCGCTCCTGCGCGTCTGCGTGCCGCTGTTCGTCATGATTACCGGATTCTTCCTTTTTCCCATCGAAGATGAGCGTACATTCTTCCGGAAGCGCTTCACCCGCGTATTGATTCCCTTCGTGATCTGGTGCGCAGTCTACGCCTTCTATTACTACGCGCAAGGAGCGATCACTCTTCGGACCGCCTTGCTCAACATCGCCAAAATCCCCGTCAATTACGGCACCGAAGTCGGCCATCTGTGGTTCGTCTACATGCTGATGGCGATCTACCTTATCGCACCCGTGTTCTCGCCGTGGATCGTATCGGCAAGCCGCAAGGGAATGGAACTCTTCCTGGCGCTGTGGGGCGTGACATTGATGCTGCCCTTCATTCACCTCTTCTTCGCAGAGGTGTGGGGCGAGTGTTATTGGAATGCAACGCCAACCCTCTACTACTTCTCAGGCTTCATCGGCTATGCCGTACTGGCCGCCTACATCAAGCGATTCTGGATGGCTCCATCGTCGCGTATCGACTGGCTCGGGATCGGCATGATTGTGGTGGGTTACTCCGCTACCGCTGGAGGGTTTCTCTACAGACTTCGTTACGAGCACCAAGTAAAGAGCCTCGAGCTGACGTGGAACTTCACCACGCTGAACGTTGCGATCATGACAGCAGGACTCTTCCTACTCTTCCGAAACATTCATGCGAATCGCGGCAACAGCCTCCTCTGGCGATTGATAGACGATCTTTCGCGCATGAGCTATGGCATGTACCTGGCGCACATCATAGTACTCAACGCCATTCATACCCGCGTGGCGCCCATAATCGGGAATGCGTTTGTGCGCGTTCCAGCGATCGCATTCACTACTTTCCTTATTACCTATCTCGGGGTCAAGCTGCTCTCGCTGTTGCCGGGGAGCAAATACCTCGTCGGCTAAAGCCCCCCAACATCGGTCGCTCGGCCCTTTTTGGGCGAGAGTTTGAGAAGCACCGCAAGGGATTCTGCTTCCAAGCCGGTCTTCACCATTTTCCTGCCTCAAAAGCGCTGTAGCCTCGCCCCGCACTGTAAATCGAGATAAGACGAGGATTGGCCTGGCACACGATCTGCAGACTACCCTGCATGGAGATGAGGGCTTGCGAAATGAATCGAATATGGCTCTGTATCTCCCTGACGATAGTTGCCGGCACGCTCGCCGCGCAAAACCTATCCGGTAGTTGGCAAGGCACCCTGCAGGGGAAAGTCCCACAACGGCTCATACTGCAGGTTGTAAAAACGCAAAGTAGCGGATGGGAAGCGACGCTCTACCGGATTGATCAGAGTGGCGAGCCTGAATCTGTCCCTTCGGTTAAAGTCTCGGGCTCAGAACTGAAACTAGGCCTGCGTGACGGAGGCGCCTGTGACGGCATGTTGGGTGCAGATTCCACTGAAATCCGTGGGAGTTGGACAGAGGGGCAACTGCCGCCCCAACCGGTAACGTTCCAGCGCGCAACAAAGGCAACGGCCTGGCAGGATTTGGATTCAGAGGTCGCCCCGCCCGTAACAACGGAGGATATTTGGATCGTCGACCCCTCGCCCCGCCAACGCGCTGCCTACCGCTCGCTAAATGGACACTGGGAGAGAATCTCTCCCGGTATCATGAAAGAAGTGCCTTCCATTTCTTCATCATCCGCTCTCGAGTCGCGCGCGGTCGCCGAGACCCACTACTATGAGGCGGTCGATTGCCTCGCGCGCAACGACATCGGCGCCGCCATCGCCGGCTTCCGCGCGAGCCTAGAAGCCGATCCTGCCTACGCCGACGCCGCTCACGGCCTCCTTCATGCTTTGAAGGCCAATGGCCAGTTCGATGAAGCGGTTGCGGTTGCGGAGCAACTCATCGCCACCAATCCGGACGACATTCTCGCTCACACGAGCCTCTCGATCCTCCACCAGCACCAGGGAAGAATCGCCGAAGCTGAAGCTGCCGCCACCCGCGCGAAGCTGCTCGGGTGGAAGCACGAGTTGCGCAAGCAGAAAGACGCAGAAGGACGCGAATGACGCAGGCTTTCCCCAATTCCGCCGGGCGCTTGCGTATGATGTACGAACGGTTGCTTGAGACCTATGGTCCCCAACAGTGGTGGCCTGCAAAGACACCGCTTGAAGTTATCGTTGGCGCCTACCTTACCCAGAACACCGCCTGGACCTCGGTGGAGCGATCCCTCCGCAACCTCGAAGCGCACCATCTCCTCTGCATTGATGGCCTCCGCTGTGTTTCCGAAGAAGAGCTGCGCACTCACATCCGCCCCTCCGGGTACATGATCCGCAAAGCCGCCGCCATCAAGGCCTTCATCACCTTTCTCGACGACTACTACGAAGGTTCACTTGAGAATCTTGCTGCCGAATCACCCGAAATCGCTCGTCCCCGTTTGCTCGCTCTGCCCGGAGTCGGCCCCGAAACCGCCGACGCCATCCTGCTCTACGGCCTCGAACAGCCCGCGATGGTAGTAGACGAGTATCTCCGCCGCGTTGTCACTCGGCATGGCCTGGTGCCCATCTCATCGAAATACGCTGAGATCCAGCAGCTCGCCCAGTCAGCCTTTGCGACCGACTCCCCCCTCACCCTTAGCCAGCATTACAACGAATTCCATGCCGTCATCGTCCAGGTCGGCAAGCGTCACTGCGGCCGCTCGGCAAAGTGCGAAAGCTGCCCGCTCTCCTTCGATTTGCCCGCGTCGCCCGTGAGCGCCCCGCTCGTCAAGCCATCAAGCAGGAAACCGGCCGCGTGATCACCCTTTACGCGGCCACTTCCAATCCCGGCAAGCTGCGCGATTTTGCCGTAGCGGCCGAAGAAGAGCAAAACACCCTCATCCAGCCGCTGCCCGGGCTGGACAGCATCAGCCCTCCCCCCGAAGACGAGCCCACCTTTGACGCTAACGCCCGGACAAAAGCCATCTACTACAGCCGATTTCTGCCCGACGCGATGGTGATTGCCGACGACTCCGGGCTCGAAGTCGACGCACTCGACGGCGAACCAGGAGTCCGCTCCGCCCGTTACGCCGCAGACGCCGGGTATATAGCCGAAGAACGCACAACTACTGACCAGCGCAACAACCGTTACCTCCTAGCCCGTCTGCAACAGGTGTCGTCCGGGCAGCGCACCGCCCGTTACCGGTGCGTCATTGCCGCTGCACGCGATGGAGAATGCGTGCTCGCCGCCGAAGGGGTCGTCTCCGGCGAAATCCTCACCTCGCCCCGCGGCCAGGGAGGCTTCGGCTATGATCCCCTCTTCTACCTTTCTGGACTCGGCAAGACGATGGCTGAAATCGATCTCGCAATGAAACACCAGCTCAGTCATCGCGGTCGAGCCCTGCGTGCGCTTCTTCTTGCCATGCCCGCCATATGAGTGATAGAGTCGCTCAAACGTTTTAGTAGATGGTCTCAATAGCATCACCACGGCTCAGCTCTTGATTTCGGAATCCCTGCCTTATATCGCTCACAATCCCGAACGCCTCGTCTCGCTCGACGTCTATCGCGGACTGACCGTCGCCGGCATGATCCTTATTACCGACCCTGGAACCTACAGCGCCGTCTACCCGCCGCTGCTGCACGCTTCGTGGAACGGCTGGACGCCTACGGACCTGATCTTTCCGTCCTTCCTTTTTATTTCCGGGGTCGCTATGACCCTCTCCATCGCCAGCCGTACCGCGCGGGGAGAGAGCCGCACTCGGATCGCTTCTCACTTGTTCCGTCGCTCCCTCTTCTTGATCCTGATCGGCGTCATCCTGAACGGTTTTCCCCTCTTCAACCTGCACTCGCTGCGCATTCCCGGAATTCTGCAGCGGATCGCCCTGTGCTATCTCGGGGGCGGCCTGCTCTACATCGCCTGCACTCCGAAAGCACCCAGCAGCTCCGACGAACAAACCGCGACCCGCACATCGAGCCGCGTCATCATGATTCTGTGCGTAATCTTCGCCATCATCACCGGGTACTGGTTGCTTCTCAAGTTCTTCCCTGTGCCCGGTTTCGGCCCCGGACGCCTCGACTCGCTCGGTAACCTCGGCGCGTACATCGACCGCGCCGTCTTTGGTGTAAATCACCTCTGGGCCTACGGCCTCACCCCCGGGTACGGCCTCACCTACGATCCCGAAGGATTGCTCTCCACGTTGCCCGCACTCACCAACCTCCTTGCCGGCATTTTGGTGGGCGAGTTGTTGAGAACCAAATCCGCGCAAGATCGAAAAATTCGCGCCATCGTTGTTATGGGAGTCATCCTCTTCATCGCCGGTCAACTCCTCGATCCATTAATGCCGATCAATAAGCGCATCTACACGCCGACATTCGCCCTGCTCGGCATCGGTGTCGGCATGGTTGCTTTCTCTCTCTGCTACTGGATCGTCGACATTCGTCGATGGCGCTGGTGGACCCCGCCCGCACTCGTCTTCGGCAGCAATGCAATCCTGGCCTTCGCGCTCTCAACGATCATCACTTCCCTTTTCGATCTGATCCGCATTGGCGGCGAACGCCTACCCATTCACGGCTGGGTTTACACTCACCTGTTTCTTCCCTGGCTCAGCCCCGTTAACGCATCTCTCGCGTACGCCTTAGCCATTGTGTTGCTGAATCTCGCCGTCATTACGCCTCTCTATCGCAGGCGGATCTTCCTGCGCATTTGACTTCATTCCTCCATCCGGCCCAAAACAAAACGCGCATGAGATCTGATCTCACGCGCATTTGCTCAAGAGGAAATAAGGCGAGCCTAAACTTCGTCCGCCCCGTGACACTTTTTGTATTTCTTGCCAGATCCGCAGGGACAGGGATCATTGCGCCCTACCTTATCTCCACTGCGACGCTGCGCAACCTGGCGTGACTCCTCGCCACCCCCCGCCATTCGCGCATGCTGCAGCTCGCGCTGCTTCTTACGCTGAAATTCCCGTTCAATGGCATCTATCGTCGTGCTGGGCGCAGCAGCAGAATCACGTACTGGCAGCGCCGGAGGCGGCGTGCGATGGCCGTTAGGCGCTGCCTGCCCATGCCCATCGGCTGAAGCAACTGGCGGCGCTGCTGGAATTTCGGGGCGTGGCCTCGACGGAATCGCCACAGGCTGACCATCCGGCCCCACGATCTGCATCAGGAAGAGGTACCGGACGGTGTCTTCCTGGAAGCGGCCCATCATGCCTTCGAACATGTCGAAGGACTCCTTCTTGTAAGCCACCAGCGGGTCCTGCTGCGCATACCCGCGAAGTCCAATGCCCTCCTTCAGGTGATCCATGTTCAGCAGATGATCTTTCCATAGGCCGTCCAGCACGCTGAGCATGATCATCCGTTCGTGGAAGCGCATCTGTTTCTCGCCGATGATCTGCTCCTTGGCCACGTAGCGCTCTTTGAGCTTCTCAAAAAGCGTCTCGCCAATCTCATGCCGCGTGAGCTCGTGAACATCCACGCCCTCGGCGGTCAGGTCGATGCCGAATTGCTCAACGAGCTTCGTCCTGAATCCATCGATATTCCATTGATCGGGATGAACCTTCTCCGGCAGGAGTTCTTCGAGAATGGCGCTGAGCAAATTTGCGACGTAGTCCTCGACGATCAGCTCCTTCTGATCGAGGCCTTCAAGAAGCTGGCGGCGCAGCCCGTAGACGGCCTCACGCTGCTTGTTCATCACGTCGTCGTATTCGAGCAGGTGCTTGCGGGCTTCGAAGTTCTGTGATTCGACGGCCTTCTGTGCAGCCTCGATGCGATTCGAGATCATCCGCGACTCAATAGGCACGCCCTCTTCCATGCCCATCCGCTGGAGCAGAGTCGAAACCCACTCCTTCGCGAAGATGCGCATCAGGTCGTCTTCGAGCGACAGATAGAACCGCGATGCTCCGGGATCTCCCTGCCGTCCCGCGCGGCCACGAAGCTGGTTGTCGATGCGCCGTGATTCGTGTCTCTCGGTGCCGAGGATATGCAGGCCTCCGGCTTCAACCACAGCGTTATGCTCCGTCGCGGCATTCGCGGAGTAAGTGGCGAACGTCCGATCCCATTCCGCTTGCGTTGTCTCGAACTCCTGCCCCTGGTAGTAGAAGCGCAGCATCCCCGGAGCCGCCATCGGATTGATGGCACCCTCGGCGACGCTGATCGACCGCGCAACTCCCTTTTTCACCAGGTCCTGTTTGGCGACAAACTCCGCGTTCCCGCCGAGCAGAATGTCGGTTCCGCGCCCCGCCATGTTCGTGGCGATCGTCACCATGCCAAGACGGCCCGCCTGCGCAACAATCTCCGCCTCGCGTTCGTGGAATTTCGCATTCAGCACAACGTGCCGCACGCCCTTGCGCTGCAATATCTGCGACAGCAATTCCGACTTCTCAATCGAAGTGGTGCCCACCAGCACCGGCTGACCCTTTTCGTGCAGGCCGGAGATCTCGTCGGCAACAGCAAAGTACTTCTCCTTCGCCGTTCGGAAAACAACGTCGGAATTCTCGATTCGACGCATCGGCTTGTTGGTTGGGATGACGACGATCTCCAGCTTGTAAATCTTGTCGAATTCAGCCGCCTCCGTCTCCGCGGTGCCGGTCATGCCGGAGAGTTTCTTATATAGGCGAAAATAGTTCTGGAAGGTAATCGTCGCCAGCGTCTGGTCTTCCCGCCGGATGTTCACGCCTTCCTTGGCTTCAACGGCTTGGTGCAGGCCATCCGACCAGCGCCGACCCGGCATCAGGCGCCCAGTGAACTCGTCCACAATGATGACTTCGCCCTCTTTCACCACATACTGCACGTCGTGCTTATAGAGCGTGTGCGCCTTGATGCCAACTTCGACGTGATGCTTGAGGTCCCAGTTTTCGACGTCGGCGATATTCCCGATTCCGAGCAGCCCTTCGATCTTTTCCCAGCCCTCATCGGTTACGGAGATCGTCTTGTGCTTCTCGTCGACGACGTAGTCACCGGTCAAAATCTTCGTCTCGCCCTGCTCGATCTCTTCGCCTTGCTCGAGCCCCGGAATGATCCGGTTCACGCGTACGTACTTGTCCGTCGTCTGATCCGTCGGGCCGGAGATGATCAGCGGCGTGCGCGCCTCATCGATCAGGATCGAATCGACCTCGTCGACAATCGCAAAATAGTGGCCGCGCTGTACGCAGTCAGCGAGCTCGAACTTCATATTGTCGCGAAGGTAATCAAAACCGAATTCGTTGTTCGTGCCGTAAGTGATATCTGCTGCGTAGGCCTGGCGCCGCTGATTGTCGTCAAGATCGTGTACGATTACGCCGACACTCAGCCCGAGGAATTCGTAAATCTTGCCCATCCACTCTGCATCGCGTTTGGCCAGGTAATCATTCACCGTGACCACGTGAACACCATGCCCGGCCAGTGCATTCAGATAGCACGCAAGCGTGGCGACCAGCGTTTTGCCCTCGCCGGTCTTCATCTCGGAGATCTTGCCCTGGTGCAGAACCATGCCGCCGATAAGTTGCACGTCGAAATGCCGCATGTTCAGCATCCGCCGTCCGCCTTCACGGACAACGGCGAACGCCTCAGGCAGGATGTCATCGAGAGCCTGCTTCTCGGCAGCGGCGCGCTCCTCAGCATCGCTGATTCCTTCGACGGCAGCGGCGATACGCGCCTTGAACTCATGTGTCTTCGCCCGCAGTGCCTCGTCGGAAAGCTGCTGCACCTCCGGCTCGAACGCGTTGATAGTCTGAACGCGCGGCAGCAGGCGCTTCACCACGCGCTCGTTATTGGTCCCAAATACCTTAGTTAGAGCCTTACCGATCAAAGCGCAAATTCCCTCAAGCTATAGTGTAAATGCTGTGAGGCGGCTTGGGGTTGAAGGCTTGATTTAGGTGAAGCCGCAAATTCTACGGTGATCTGTCTGCCATTCTGCTCCGACACCTCCAAAATAGGCGCGAACAAGCGCAACCGCCTGATTTACTTCGCCTCCACTACTTCGCTCCTATTATTTCGCTCTCGGATGCGTCCTGTCGTACACCTCGGCCACCTGTCCCACGGTGAGTTGCGTATATCGCTGTGTCGTCGCCAGCCTCTCGTGCCCCAGCAGCTCCTGGATCGCCCGCAGATCCGCGCCCTCTTCCAGCATGTGCGTCCCAAAGGCATGCCGCAGCGTGTGCGGGTGCACGTCTGCCGGCAGCCCGTGGGCGAGCGCAATCTGTTTCACGATGCGCCCGACGCTCCGCGTCGTCAGCCTGCCCAAGCCGCTTGCAGTGCGGCGCAGCCGCGCATTCAGCAGCAGAGCCTCCGAGGACTTCCCTGCCGGCACGAGCCTCGCTTCACGCAGAGGCAGGTAGGCCCGCAGCGCCTGCGCCGCCGCGTCCCCAAGCGGAACATACCGTTCTTTGCGACCCTTGCCCCGCACGAGGATCGCCTCATTGGCCCAGTGAATATCACGAAGGTTCAGCCCGACCAGCTCCGCGTTGCGGATTCCACAGCCGTAGAGCAGCTCAAAGATGACGCGGTCGCGCTCCGGCCATGCGGCTACGTCGGCCGACGCCGCAGCATCGACCACGCGATTCATCTGCTCAATCGTAGGAACCCGCGGCAGGTGCTTCGGCAACTTAGGCGTCGCAACCAAAACCGCGGGATTCTGCTCAACAAGCCCGCGTCGTGCCAGCCACTTGAACCACGCCCGGATGGCCGCCAGGGCGCGCGCTACCGAGGCTTTCGACAGCCCACGCCCGTAAAGCTCGCTCAGATACGCCCTGATCTGCTGATGTTCGAGCATTCCAACCTGAACGTCGGGTCCACGCTCCGCAACCAGATAAGCCGCAAAGTCATGCAACTCGCGCCGGTACGCACGCAGTGTATGCGGCGAGGCCGCGCGCTCATGCGCAAGCGCAGAGAGAAATTCCTCTACGCGTGCCGCGATCTGCGTATCCGCCATCATTCCACCGCCCTCTTCGCACGCGGATGATGTTGCCGGTGTACCGCCTTAAGCCGTCCCAGCGCGAGATGCGTATAGACCTGAGTAGTCGCGATATCGGCATGGCCAAGCAGCGTCTGCACCGTGCGCAGGTCGGCACCCCCCTCTACCATGTGCGTGGCGCAACTGTGGCGCAGCATGTGCGGACTGGCATGTCCGTCAGTCGACTTCACCAGCCGCCAGATCCACTGCCGCGTAAGCACCACGCCGCGAACCGAAAGAAACAACCGTCCCGTTGCACGGCCCTTCTTCTGCAGTTCCGGCCGCGCAAGCTTCAGGTATCTCTCCAGCGCGTCAACCGCCGCCCGACCCAGCGGCACGATGCGCTCCTTGTCCCCTTTGCCACGCACCAGCACGCGCCCCGCATCGAGCGAGAGATCAGCCACGTTCAGCCCTGTCAGTTCCGAAACCCGCAACCCTCCCGCATACAGCAATTCGAGAATTGCCCGGTCGCGCAGCGCGATCGCATCAGCCTCGGGATGTTCTGCTGCCAGCCCCGAACGCTCCAGCATCTCCGTCACTTCCGATTGGGCCAGCGATTTCGGTAGTACCTTCCATGTCGACGGCGATTCGAGGTTCACCGTCGGGTCGCGCTCGATACGCTTGTCCAGGAGCAGCCATCGGTAAAAACCTCGCAGACATGACAGTTTGCGCGCCGCCGATCGCGACTCCACGCCGTGTGTGCCCAGGTGTTCAAGAAATCCAGAGACGTTCGAATGCGTCGCGGATCCGAGCTGTGCATTTTCTTGCTCCGAGTATTCGGCAAACTGCAGCAAGTCGCGCTCGTAGGCCTCGCAGCTCAGCGGCCGCAGTCCTTTCTCCACGCGCAGATAGGCGAGATATTCCTGCAGCAGTTCGGAATTGCGACTGTCCGGCACTGAGTGGATTATCGAAGAAAGATCCCGTAGGAGCACGGCCCAAATCTGAGGGAATCAACTTCATCAGCACATCTCTACGTTCAGTGACCGCATATTCACAATTGCTTTGTGCAATTTCCGCGCGTATCACGCAAAATATCTAGATAGACAGGAGCACCAACCGTTGACCGTTACACACGCTGCCCCCGCACGTTACACCCCAACTGAATTTGAGGAAGCCGTTCTCGCGCTTCGTCCCGCCACCGCCATCTTTGACTGCGATGGCACTTTATGGAGCGGCGACGCCGGATATGGCTTCATGGTCTGGTCCATCGAGGCCGGCCTCGTCTCGCGCAACGCGAGCGACTGGATTGATTCCCGCTACCGTCTCTACCTCAGCGGCGAAGTCTCCGAGTCCGAAATGTGCGGCGAGATGGTTCAGCTTTACTCTGGACTGCAGGAGTCCGAACTCCGCCACGCCGCCGAGGAATACTTCCGCTCTCACATCGAAGCCCACGTCTTCCCCGAAATGCGCACGCTCGTCGAAAAGCTCCGCGCAGACGGTGCCGACATCTGGGCTGTCAGCTCCACCAACAACTGGGTCATCGAGGAGGGTGTCCGCCGCTTCAACATTCCCGCTTCCCGCGTCCTCGCTGCCCAGGTCAAAGTCGTCGACGGCCGCATCACCAGCGAACTCATCGATGTCCCCAGCGGCGACGGCAAGGCAGCTGCACTTCGGCGCGCCGGCATCCCGAAGCCGGATGCGGTCTTCGGGAACTCCATTCACGACGCAGCCATGCTCACCCTCGCGAAACGCGCGTTTCCGGTAAATCCAACACCAGCGCTGCTCGAGATCGCCGCCGACCGCGGCTGGACGGTCTTCTATCCCGGCGCCGTGCTTGCCGATACCAAGATCTAGCGACAGGATGAAGATCATTTCCCTGCAGCCCAGCGTCAGCATCATCCTCGACCGGCTGGGTTGCCTCGATTCTCTCGCTGCCTGCACCAGGTATTGCCTCGAAGCAGTGCCCGCCCTCCGCGATCGATCGCTGCCCGTCGTCCATGATTCCTGGTCCACCAAAGCCGAGGAACTGCTGCCCGTCCGGGCTGATCTCGTTATCGCGTCGGTTCCCTACCGCCAGGAGTCGCTGACTGCCATCCTCAAGTCGGGACGGTCGGTGCTGACGCTTTCTCCACGGAACCTCGCCGATATCTACCAGGACATCCGCCTGATTGCCTCGGTCGTAGGCGCTGCGCCGAAGGGAAAAGCGCTCGTCGCCGAGATGCAGGCGGAGATCGAGGCGGTGAAGGCTCGCATGTCAGCCATCTCTCCGAAGCCGCTCGTCTACTGCGAGGAGTGGGGCAAACCCCTGATCCACTCACAACTCTGGGTCATGGAGCTCGTCGAGGCCGCGGGCGGCAAATTCATCGGCACACCCGGCGCGACGACCGAGGCCGAAGCCATAGCTGCCGCCGATCCCGACGTGATCGTGGCCGCATGGTGCGGAGCCGGCGACCGCGTGCCCCTCGAACGTATCGTCGAGCAGAGGCGCTGGCGGAATCTGCCCGCCGTCAGATCCGGCCAGGTTTACTGTATCGCCGACGAGCTTCTGAATACCCCTGCGCCAACGCTGATCGGCGGCCTCCACGCCCTCGCGCAAGCCATTCACCCTGATATCTTTGGTTCACTCCACGGCGACTCAGGCCGCAAAATCGATCTAATCTCACTTAATGCGTCTAAACTGATGTGAGCGTGGAAGAAAGGGTCGATCAGAACGGAGCGAAGACCGTGCGCTTTGTCGCTGCCGCTCTCATTTTGCGCGGCGAAGAGGTCTTGATCTGCCAGCGGCGTCCCGACCAGCCCATGGCTCTCAAATGGGAGTTCCCCGGGGGGAAGATCGAATCGGGAGAGACCCCCGAGCAGGCGCTCGCCCGCGAGCTCGACGAAGAGCTCGGCATCGATGCCGACATCGGACCGCTCGTCACCCACACCCGCCACACCTACCGCAGCGGCGGCGCGGTGGACCTGCAGTTCTTTGCCGTCCACGCCTTTCGCGGCGAGGTCACCAATCGCATCTTTCACGACGTGCGCTGGATCCCGCTGCGCGACCTCACCAGCTACGATTTTCTGGCCGCCGACAGGGATCTGATCCGCGATCTTTCCGCCGGTAAGCTGCTTTAGCCCCGACTATCTGCCGGGTACCCCCTACCCTCCATATCCGAATACTCATTGATTCTAAACGGGTTAATAAGGTAGCGGCTGCAGATCATAGATGACGCTGGAGTTACGGCTACTTCATAGAAAACAGGAGACTTACAGCTCCTCATTTGAAACTGCGGAATTCTGGCATGGTCATTGGTTGCAGCAGTTGGGCCGCACAAAAAACAGAAAAGCCCGGCTGATGCGGCCGGGCATTTTGATCTCTATTTTGATTATAGCGGCGCAGTGAAAATCATCCGCCAATTATCTCCGGCCTGCTCGGGTTTCAGTGCATGAACTGCTGCACCATCAGCATGACTGAAAGCACGCTGACGATTCCCGCTGTCAGCCAGGCCGCGATGTTGAACCAGCGCGGGTTCACGTACTCGCCCATCAGGTCCTTGCGGTTGATCAGCAGCAGCATCAGCACAATCACGATGGGAAGCAGAATTCCGTTGAGCGCCTGCGATTCGATCGACCACTTCACCAGCGGGAAGTTCGGAATCATGACCACGGCGGCGCCGCCGGCGATCAGGATCGTGTAGAGCCAATAGAAGGCCGGAGCTTCGCTGAACTTCTTATCCACACCAGATTCGAGGCCCAGCCCCTCACAGACTACGTAGGCGGTCGAGAGCGGCAGGACCGATGCTGCGAAAAACGACGCATTGAAGAGCCCGAACGCGAACAGCAGGAAGGCGTACTGCCCGGCCAGCGGCTTCATCGCCTGGGCCGCGTCAGAGGCATCCCGAATCGCCCCCTGCCCGTGCGTGTAAAGGGTGGCCGCGCAGGCCACGATAATGAACCACGCCACGACATCGGTGAATATTGAGCCGACAATCACATCCAGGCGTGATGCTGCGTACTTCTTCACACTCACGCCCTTCTCCACAATCGTCGACTGGAGATAGAACTGCATCCACGGAGCGATCGTCGTTCCAATCACGCTGATCACCAGGAAGAGATAGTCGTGGGTCCATGCCGAGCGCGGAGGCACCTTGACGGTAGCTACCAGCGCGGTGTGCCAGCTAGGCTGTGACAACACCCCTGCAACAATGTACGCAATGTAGAAGACAGACGCTGTGAGGAAAATCTTCTCGACGCTCTTGTAGTCCCCGCGCACCGCCAGCAGCCACACCAGCACCGAGCACACCGGCACCGAAATGTATTTGCTCAGGTGAAACAGGTCAAGACTGGCGGCGATACCGGAGAATTCCCCGATCACATTTCCAAAATTGACCAGCACCAGCAGGAACAGCACAATCACCGTAAGCCGCAGACCGAACTCTTCCCGGATGAGATCGCTCAGACCCTTGCCAGTCACTACCCCCATGCGCGCGCACATCTCCTGCACGACGATGAGGGCAAGAGTGATGGGAATCATCGTCCACAGCAGAGCGTAGCCATACTGGGCACCCGCCTGCGAATACGTGAAGATTCCGTTCGGGTCGTTGTCTACATTGGCGGTGATGAACCCCGGGCCGAGCACGGCGAGGAACAGCAGTATCCGGGTTCTCCAGCGTTTGAGCATTGGCAAGGCAGGGATTAGCGATTAGGGATTAGGGATTAGCGAGGTCGGCGAACGGCCTGCGCGCACTCCGAATCCGGATATCCGGTAATCTGATCGAACAAACTTCGGATCAGAGCTTTTTCATCATTGCTACGAGCATCTTACCGACTTCTGTGGAAAGCTCCTCGGCCGTTTGCAATTTTTCTGAGGCGCCGAAGGCAAGTCTCCGCGCTATTACGAGTTGGGTTTGCAGCTCGAAATTTGAACCGCGTGCGATGCCCACAAAATGCTTGTATTCTCCGCTGGAGGCGCGGCCCCATCCTTCCGCGATATTGCTGGCGATTGAAACCCCGGCGCGTCGTAGTTGTGACGATAACCCGTAGATCTCTTCACGAGGAAAATCGGCTGTGAGCTTATAAACTGCGATGGACAATTCGATGGCGCGCTGCCATACCCTGAGGTCACGACATGAACGGCATGGTTCATTTTCAGTTGATGTTGTGACGGACATGCTCACACTGTAACCACGAGACTCATGTCACAGTCGGCAAGAGCACAAGAATGCACGTTACTAAAGACTGGCGACACCCTTCCCAGTCCTCCTAATCCCTAATGGCTAATCGCTAATCCCTTGTCCTTTACCTCTGCCTCAGGAATGCGATCACGTGATCTGCTTCGATCACCCCAACCAGCTTCGCGTCTTGGTTCAAAACCGGCAGGGCGCGAAGATTGTACTTGTCGAATAGTTCAGCTACCTTCTCCTGGCGGGCGTCTGCTTCGCATGAGATGAAACGCGGTTCGGCAAGCACATCCAGCCGGGTCTCCGGCTTGGCCAGCACAATTCGCGCCAGCGGGACCACACCTTTCAGAACCTCGGCGTCGTCGACCAGGTAAATCTCAGTGACTGTTTCAATATCGCCTTCGAAGCCGCGCAGCGCCTGAATCGCATCGGCCACCGTCGCCGCTTGCGGAACCGCAACGTACTCCGTCGTCATGCGGCCGGCAGCCGAGTCTTCCCTGAATTCGAGCAGCTCTTCGACTTCCTGCCGCTCTTCCGGATTCATCTCCTCGAGAATCGCTTCGCTGTGCGATTCCGGCAGCTCGGCCAGCAGGTCGGCAGCTGCGGACGGATCCATCTCCTCGACAATCCCCGCCGCGACCTCGGAGGTGAGCCCCTCAACCATTGACTTCTGGAGCCGGGGTTCCACTTCCTCGAGCGCCTCGGCGGCCACCTCCTCGTCGAGCGTGGTCAGAATTGCTTCCCGTTCGGCGGGTGGCAGTTCTTCCAGAATGTCAGCGATGTCTGACGGGTGGAGCTGAGCCAGACGCTCATGTTCGATCTTGAGCTTCACTCGCCGCGCCGGATCCACCTCGATCACGTCGACGAATTCCCAGGGGATCACCCGGGCCGGAAATCGCCTCGCCAGAGACTCCAAGGTCTGCGCCGGCAACGCGCCCTTGAATAGTCTGCGAACGGCGCCGCGCAGACCAACTTCCACTTCGCGCACGCGCAGGTCTTCAGGTTCTCCATTGTCTGAAAACCACTGCAGGTCGACATCGTTGACGCGCACCACCTTGCGGCCGTGAACGTCGATAATCTGCCGGTCCAGCAGATCCTGCCGCAGCATGATGAAGTTGTCGTCCTGCCGCAATGGCCGCAGCTCAGCTTCCGTACGCAACTCTAATACGCCGCTCGGCGTCTGCTGCACGCTGGTGGCCGCCACCAGTTCCAGTCCCTTGCGGGTTTTGAGCACCAGACCGGCGACCTTGCCAGCGTCATCTCCGGTGCCCACTGCCAGATCGCGCACACGCCCGCGCACCTGTCCCTTTACGTTGGTAACGGGTGTTCCGAGAATCTTTGTGAGCGACAGACTGGCCTCACCGTTGCTCGCTTTGCGTGCCATCTCCGATGCAGTCTAACAGGCACACAGGGCAACCCGCCGCGGGGCAATCATGCTCCTAATTTGGGTCGATCGACATCATCTCGAAGGACGACAGTGAGATCGCTTGACATTGACAGCGCCAGCAAGCAAACTGCCTGCTAACGAGATCGCTCGAGGTTTGCACACGAAAGATATGGAAAAAGGCGGGGAAGAGCATTTGACCGGACAACAGGCAAGCCGCATTACTTACACGCTCGAGTCCTCGCTGGACAGTGTCAATAAAGTTGAGGAAACCGCCGAACAGATGGCCAAAAAAGCCGGCATCGACGAAGACGAGGTCTTTCGCGTAGCCATGGCGGTCCGGGAAGCAGCCGTAAACGCTGTGCTCCACGGCAACTCTTACGATCCCGAAAAGCGCATCACCGCATCCTTTGAAAATACCGGCGAATCGCTGGTCATTCGCATCTCCGACCAGGGCAAAGGACTGGACCCGGACACGCTCCCCGACCCGCTAGCGCCGGAGAATCTTCTGCGCGGATCCGGCCGCGGCATCTTCCTCATTCGTTCATTCATGGATGAGGTACACTTCAAGCAATTGCATCCCGGAACTGAGTTGACACTTATCAAACATCTGGGGACGGCTCAAACAGGCAGCTAAGGAGGACTTTTTCGTGAGCATGAAAGTAACCACCCGTCAGGTAGACGGCGTGACCATTCTCGATCTAAGCGGTCGCATCACTCTCGGCGAGGGCAGTGTGCAGTTGCGTGACGCGATACGGGACCTTCTGTCCAAAGGCTCGAAGCTTATCCTGCTGAATCTCGCCGATGTGAACTACATCGACAGCTCAGGAATCGGCGAACTGGTCAGCGCATACACCACCGTTCGCAATCAGGGCGGCGAACTGAAGCTTCTGAACCTTACCAAAAAGGTTCACGATCTCCTGCAGATCACCAAGCTCTATACTGTCTTCGACGTAAAGGACGACGAAGCCACCGCTATCGCTTCCTTCAACCGCGCATAAGTCAGCATCCCTCCCCGTCCCAATGCAAAGAGGCTGCCCGCAGGCAGCCTCTTTGTCTTGCAATATTATCCCGGCTAGAACTTAACTACTGGGGCTGTCCGGGACGATTCACTCGCTTCAAAGTAGGCATTATTCGTCTGGAAGCCCGCAATTCCCGCCCAGATGCTGTTGGGAAACTGCCGGATGAACGTGTTGTAGTCGCGCACCGTCTCGTTGTAGCGTCGCCGCTCGACAGCAATGCGGTTCTCCGAGCCCTCAAGCTGGGCCTGGAGGGATAGGAAATTCTGATCAGCTTTCAGGTTGGGGTAATTCTCAGAGATGGCCAGCAACCGCCCGAGCGCTCCATCGAGTTGTCCGTTGGCCTGGATCTTCCCCGAAGGGTCCTTCGCATTCAGCAGAGCGGCCCGCGCGTTGGCGATGTCGTCGAAAACCTTCTCCTCGTGCGTTGCATATCCCTTGACCGTGCTCACCAGGTTGGGAATCAGGTCGGCGCGACGCTGCAGCACCACATCCACCTGCGACCATTGCGCCTTGACCGCCTCCTGCTTGGCGACCATCTGGTTCTTGGCGCTGACGTAGCTGCCGAAGACCATCAGCACCACTAGAAAAATCACTACAACAACGCCAATTGCGATCCACAAACCGCGACGCATCATCGTGCCTGTCTCCTCTGCTCCAAAACGCTGAAGCCTTCGTTATCTTACCAATCGCCTCCGGCGCCACCACCTCCGGTGCTTCCGCCACCAAAGCCACCAAAACCGCTGCCGCCGCCGTCGTCTCCTCCACCACCGCCCCGGCCGCCGCCACCGCCAAATCCGCCGCCCATGAACATGCCGAGGAGAAAGCCGATGAGCCCGGAGCCGCCGAATCGTCCTAGAATGAAGAGCACGAACAGCAGAAACAGTCCGAAGAGGATCAGCTGGCCGAAGCTCAGGTGAGCCTGCTGCGGGCGCCTCTGGACGCGGTTGAGTGGGGTCAAGGTGACACCGGCATCCCTGGCGATGATCTGTGAAATCTGGCCCACGGCTAGGGTCATGGCGCCGTCGAAATCGTTGTTGCGAAGCATGGGCACCATCTGGCGGCCGATCGCACTGACGGTCGCGTCGGGCAGGATGCTTTCCAGGCCATATCCGGTGGAGATGAATCGCTTGCGGTCCTTCGTGGCGATCAGGATCAGCACGCCGCGGTCGCTGCCCTCCTTAATGCCCTTCTTGCCGAGTCCCCAAGCCTGATAGAGATCCACGGCGTATTGCTCGATGGGCTCGTCGTCCAGCGTTTGCACAGTCACCACGGCGATCTGGGCGTTTGCTTGGTGATCGACCTGGCCGCACACGCGATCGAGCTGCTGGATTACCGCCGGAGACATCACATGAGCGAAATCGCTGACGTAATCGGCCGGTTTGGGAAGGCTCTTGACCGGCTGGCAGAGCGCCGTTACACACAGAACGAACGTCGCCAGAACCGCTCGGCAGCTTGCTGAAATCTTGCGAGGCATCGCCGCAATTCTACCGGAAATGCAAAAGGCGTCCCGTTAAGAGACGCCTTTCATTGCTGTCCGCCGTTGATCTGCCGCTACTTCAACGAGGCCGTCAGCTTGCCCTTGCTGTTCATCAGGTTGTGGCTCTCGGCGATCTGATCGATCATCTGGAGGTGCTGATCGATGACCTGACTACCCTGTTGCGCGGCCTGCTGCACAGCGGGGTTCTGGCTCTGCTGTGCCTCGGACTTGAAGTCGTCGGCGTCTTTCTTGTGGTCCTTCACCATGGCTACGATATATGCGTCGTCGAATTGCTTTCCTGAGAGCCCCTGGAGCTTTGCATAGAGCTCCTTGTCCTTCTTGGACGGGCCATCCGGCGGCTTCACTCCGATCTGTGCCGCGACAGTCTTCATCTGATCGCCGAGCTTCGTGTGGTCGGCGACCATTTTCTGGCCGAACTGCTTTACGTCATCGCTCGAGCCTTTTTCAGTGGCCAGCTGGCCGAGCTGGACCTCGGCCATGCCGCCTTCGAGCGCCTTATGCACAAACTCTTTATCCTGCATCACCGAAGCTGCCGAGCTTTGCTGTTGCTGCATCGCACCGGGGCTGTTCATCGTCGAGTTCGCCGACGGATTCGTCGGCTGCTGGGCCTGTGGCGCACCGCCGCCCGGGCTCATTTGCGCCAGCGCCGTCACGCACGTGAACAGCACCGCGCCCGAAAATGTCGCAATCTTGTTGGACATGCTTCGCGAAATCATTTGGGGAGTTCCTCCTTTGCGAGGTCAGATCACGGAACGCCCTCATTCACCTTCAAGAGCTTGCCCGGGCTGTAAACTGTGCCTCAACCGTGAATTCGACTCGTCAGATAGTGGAATGCCGGGACCTCGGCCGCGAGTTGCCTCCCGAGCCGCGCCGCTTCCTCGTGCAAGACATCAGCTTTTCCGTAGAACCAGCTGAAGTGCTTGGCGTTATCGGCCCGAGCGGTGCCGGGAAGAGTACCTTGCTTCGGCTGATCAACCGGCTGGACGAACCTACTCATGGCACGATGCTCTTCAACGGGCAGGACTACCGCAGCATCGATACGGCGTTCCTTCGCAGGTCGATCGGCATGGTCATGCAGAGGGCATACCTTTTCCCAGGCACGGTCGCCGAGAATCTAGCCTTCGGCCCCCGCCAGCAAGGCAGGAGCATGTCCAGCGTCGAAATCGACAGTCTGCTCTCCGAGGTCGGTCTAGCCGGATACGCTACCCGCGACGCGCTCACACTGTCGGGCGGAGAAGCTCAACGCGTTGCCATCACCCGGGCTCTGGCCAACGATCCGGAGTTGCTCCTGCTGGATGAGCCAACATCAGCGCTGGACGAGGCAGCCCGCGACAGTGTCCAAAGGCTGCTCGAAGGACTCATTCGCGAGCGGAGCCTCACCTGCATCTGGGTCACGCACAGTCAAGAGCAGGCGCGGACGATGGCCGACCGCATACTTGTGCTCGAGGCGGGCCGCATCAAGACCATAGGAACGCCGGCGGAGGTGCTTCCCAATGCTTGAACACTACATTCCGAACGAACTCGTGCGTGGAGTTGTCCAGTGCCTGATCGCTGCCCTTGCGGTGTTCGCCGTTATGCTCCTGGCGCGCCGCCGCGCTCCCGGCCTGCTCAAAGAAATCAGCTTCGCCGAACTACGCGGTCTGCTGCAGATCTTCGCCGTCGGAGCGATACTGGCGGCCCTGTTGCGGGGGCCAGCGTGGACATCGATCTTCGTCCTCGCCGGTATGATCGTCGCCGCGGCCAGCATCGTTCGCAAGCGAGCAAAGCAGATCCCGCGCGCATTCGTGCTTGCGCTAATTGCCATTGGCAGCGGCGCCGGGGCGATTCTGTCCGTTATGACGGCGACGGGCGTGATCCCGCTGAAGATTCTCACGCTCGTTCCGGTAGGCAGCATGGTGATTGCGAACACGATGAACACGCAGTCGATCTTCCTCGACAGGTTCCGCGGGGAAGTCGTCTCTCACGTCGGCGAAATTGAGTCAGCGCTGGCTCTTGGAGCCACCGCCGATGTCTCCGTCGAACGTTATCTGCGCGCCGCTTTCCGCGCCAGCCTTATTCCCGCCGTGGACAATATCCGCTCCCTGGGCATCGTCTGGATCCCCGGCATCATGGCCGGCATGGTGTTATCGGGAGCGTCCCCGCTCTACGCTGCGCTCTATCAGTTCGTCGTTTTGACAACCATCTTTTCCTCATCCGCGCTGGCATGTTTCGTCGCCAGTCATCTCGTGACGAGGCGCATCTTCTCCACTCACAGCCAGCTTCTGCTGCGCGCGTAAAGAGCTCAGTGCGCCGGGACGTGAGGCAGGTTCCAGTGCCGCCACACGCTGACTACGCGCAGCAGGAAGCAGATCACGCCTCCGGCAATGGCCACTGGCACGCGCGGCAATTTCAGTTTCAGGCCGACGACGACTACCGCCGCTCCGGCCAGCGCTGCCGTCGCGTAGACATCCGCACGCAGCACCGTCGGAACCTGCGCCAGTAGCACATCGCGAATCGTCCCGCCGCCCACGCCGGTGATCCCGCCCATCAGGATGGCAATGAACGGGTGGATACCGTAGGCGAGCGCCTTTTCTGCTCCCGCCACTGCGAACAGACCGAGTCCGGCGGCATCAAGAACCATAAGAACCGAAGGCGGAATCCCGTGCACCGGATTGGGAAACAAAAACATGGCGAAAGCGCCGGCGAAGGCGATCGCTCCATATCGCCAGTCGCGAATGGAGTTCGGTGGTGATGCGCCGATCAGCAGGTCGCGGATGATGCCGCCACCGAGGGCCGTCGCAAATGCCAGCACCATCGTCCCCAGCAGGTCGAGGTCGCCGTTTTCAGCGGCCATCGCGCCTTCAATTGCGAATACCAGCGTGCCGGCAAAATCGAATGCCAGCAGCAGAGAGTCAGAATTAGGCTTCGTCACGCCGCGCAGATTCAATGTAGAGATCGCTTTCTCGCGACATTGTAGCGTCTGATATCTGAATCTCCACCCAAAGATGGATGCCGATCTACTTCCTTCCCGGGTAGCATGATCCGGATACATCAACAGCGCTCACATGGAACCGAAAAGACAGATGGGCCTGGCGATGGCAATTGCCGTCGTCACTGGTCAGTCCATCGCTCTGGGAATCTTCCTCACTCCCGCTGCGATGGCCAAATCGCTGGGCTCACCCGCGCTTCTCGCCGCTGTCTGGTGCGGAATGGCGCTCATGGCTCTCTCCGGAGCGCTCTGCTACTCCGAGCTTGCGGTCCGCTATCCCGTCGTCGGAGGCGAATACGTCTACCTCCGCGAAGGCTATGGGCCGCGCGTGGCTTTTCTTTATGGCTGGATGTCGGCCGCAGTCATCGATCCCGGTATCGCTGCCGCGCTAGCCTTCGGAGCCATCCCCTACGTCCAGGCCATCGTTGCCATCTCTCCACGCGCCGCTGCCGCTCTGCCTTTCATAATCCTCGTCGTGCTGGGCATCATCAACTACGCCGGAACCCGCCTCAGCGGCCGCGTCATGGCGACGGCTAACCTGCTCAAGCTCGCCGTTCTCTTCGGCCTCGTCGCCTGGGCCTTCGTCTCCGGACATGCCTCCACTTCGAATCTTCTCCCGCTCGCCGACCGTCGCCCCGGTTCCGACATGCTCTTCGCCGCCATCGCCGGCTCCGTCGTCAACGCCTTCTTCAGCTTCGGAGGCTGGTGGGAAGCAGGAAAGCTCGCCGGCGAAATACGCAATCCCGCAAAGACCCTCCCGCTCGCCTTCACCTGCGGAGTCCTGCTCGTAAGCGCTGTCTATCTCCTCGTCAGCTTCGCGTTCCTCGCCGTCATTCCGCTCGACAAGATCGTCTCCAACACCGCCTTCGTCGCCCAGTTCGGACAAGCTCTCTTCGGGTCTGCCGGTGGCCGCATTCTCTCCGCCTGCGTCTTGCTGTCTGTCGCTGGAGGCCTCATGGCGCTCACCATGGCCGCGCCCCGCGTCTATTACGCGATGGCCAGAGACGGAGCGTTCTTCTCCATTTTCGGCCGGCTGCACCCGCGCTTCGGAACCCCGGCCAACGCCATCCTCCTACAGACGTGCGGCGCGCTTCTTATCCTGCTTTTCGGAGCCTTCGACAAGATCCTGGCCTACATCATTTTTTCCGCCGTGTGTTTCCTCGCGCTGTCTGTCACCACGCTCTTCCGGATGAAGGAGCCGGTACGCCGCTGGTGGTATCCGGCCGCGCCGATTGTCTATCTCACCGGCAGCGCCATCGTGGCGCTGCTCATCCTCATGCACAGCCCGCTACCGGCGCTGATCGGCGTAGCCGTGGTGCTCGCCGGAGGCCTGCTCCACCGCCGCTTTTCGCCGGCTAAACCACTTTCCGTCGCAGCTGCGACTGCTACCGAGTCCCCGATTCCTTGAAAGGAGTCTTCATGCCTCACATCAAGCTGCCCGAGGGGCTGCCGGGCATCCGCGGTGCTATGGCCTTCCGCCCGGAAACCGCCCGGCCCCTCAATGATCTGGTCGAGACCCTGCTCCACAGCCCGAACAGCCTCACAGCCGGCGAGCGCGAGCTTATCGCCACCTACGTGTCGTATCTCAACGATTGCCACTACTGCCAGTCAATCCACGGAGCCATCGCCGCAGCCAGCCTGAACGGCGACGAAGACCTGGTCAAGCGCGTCAAAGCGGACTTCCAGCACGCCGCCATCTCCGACAAACTCAAAGCGCTACTCGTCATCGCCAGCAAGGTCCAGAAGGGCGGCAAACACGTCACCGCAGAAGACGTCGCCGACGCCCGCGCCTTCGGCGCCACTGACCTCGAGATCCACGACACAGTTCTTATCGCGGCCGCCTTCTGCATGTTCAACCGCTACGTCGATGGACTCGGCACCTCGCAGCCCCACGACGAAGCCATGTACCGCGAGCGCGGCAAGCGCGTTGCCCGGGAAGGATACGTAACCGTCAGCAAGGAATATCTGCCCGCCGAAGCAGTCCTGGAATCAGCGGCAAAATAAGGAGCAAGAATCATGCCACACATTTCCCTCCCCGAAGAACTCCCCGGCATCAGCGCAGGCTTCGCCTTTCGTCCCGAAACCGCA
Organism: uncultured Acidobacteriaceae bacterium; assembly: GCA_963781245.1. Taxonomy (GTDB): domain Bacteria; phylum Acidobacteriota; class Terriglobia; order Terriglobales; family Acidobacteriaceae; genus Silvibacterium. Next base: position 378,381 of record CAWAFB010000014.1, on the reverse strand, counting down.
AAGCCGATGCGCGAGCTCGCCCACATTCTGCTGCACGAACCCAACTCACTTACGCCCGGCGAGCGCGAGCTCATTGCCACCTACGTCTCTTCGCAGAACGACTGCTACTTCTGCCAGACCAGCCACGGAGCCGCAGCAGCATGCCACCTCGGCAGCAGCGACATTGTCAGGCAGGTGAAGACCGACTTCGAGACCGCGTCCGTGTCGCCCAAGCTCAAGGCCCTCCTCGCCATCGCCGGCAAGGTTCAGCAGAGCGGAAAGAATGTCAGCACCAACGACATCGACCACGCCCGTGCACACGGCGCCACCGACCTTGAAATCCATGACACGATCCTCATCGCTGCGGCCTTCTCGATGTACAACCGCTACGTCGACGGGCTGGGCACCTGGCAGCCTCACGACGAAACCATGTACGCGCAGATGGGCGAACACCTCGCGGCTGAGGGTTATCGCAAGCCTTCGATCGCGCCGCCCGAGCCTGCGTTGAAGTAGTCCGATCAACACGCCGGTTTGTCCCGCCCCGTGCGCCTGCTTTATAGTTTGATAAATGCTTCGCCGCACTTCAGGATCACGCGCGCAGTTCTCCGTGGCATCACTGCTCGGAATTGTCTGCATTGCGCTGGTCCTGATGGCCGGCATGGTTCAGGTTGCCCATAGCCATCCGCTGGGACAGCCTGATCACGACTGCTCTCTCTGCACCACTGCGCATAACGTCATTCATGTAGTCGAGCTGGTCACGCTCGATCTTTCGAGCCGTCCAGTCACGGCTGTCGCTCCTGAGCCCACACGTGAGCTTCCCTCCCGGGCCTTCTTCTTCAAGCTTTCGTGCCGTCCTCCACCTGCTGCGCCTGCTTTCGCCTAAGCAGAGCCATTTTCACAATTCAGCAGATTTTCAGGAGGTCGTTCCATGCGCACATTCGTGCGATGCTTCATCGTCTTTCTACCTGCGCTATTTCTGCAGGTCCTGGCGACCAGTGCCTTTTCCCAGTCCGCCGCCAACTCGGGAACCGTTGTCGGGAGTGTTACCGATCCTTCCGGCGCAGTCGTTCCCGGAGCCACTGTCTCGATCAACAACCCCGTCAGCCAATACTCGCGAACCGCGACCACCGACGCCGCCGGCCGCTTTAGCTTCCCCAACATTCCGTTCAATCCCTACCATCTGACCGTCAACGCGACAGGATTTGCTTCTCTGTCGAAGGACGTCGGCGTGCGCTCGACCGTGGCCGTCACCGTAAACCTCGCCCTCGCGCTGGGAGCAGCCTCAACCACCGTGACGGTCGAAGCCGGCCAAGACCTCGTCGAGAACGATCCGACCTTCCACACCGATATCGACCGGAACATGATCCAGAAGGTTCCGCTGGAAAGTCAGTCATCGTCACTCAGCTCGCTGGTGACGCTGGCTTCGCCGGGCGTAGCGGCGGATTCGAACGGCCTGTTTCATGGCCTCGGCGACCACGCGTCGAACTCCTTCTCCGTCGATGGCCAGCCCATCACCGATCAGCAGAGCAAGGTTTTTTCCAATCAGCTTCCATCCAACTCTGTCCAGTCACTTGAAGTCATCTCGGGTGCGCCCCCGGCCGAATACGGCGGCAAGACCAGCCTGGTCATCGTAGCCACAACCCGTTCGGGACAAGGTATTACGACGCCGACTGGCAGCGTTTATGCCTCGTATGGAACCTTCGGCTCGGCGACCGGCGGCTTCGACCTCTCCTACGGCAAGAAGAACTGGGGCAACTTTCTCGAGGTCGACGGGCTCAACAGCGGCCGTTTTCTTGATCCGCCGGAGTTTTCCGTCTTCCACGACAAAGGCAACGAGCAGAATATCTTTGATCGCGTGGACTACACATTTACGCCGGTCGATTCGGTGCATCTGGACCTGAACTACAGCCGCTCCTGGTTCCAGACACCGAACACCTTCGACAACCTGAACATCCAAAACGTCATCAGCGGAGGCAGCAGCCCCAACCCTGTCTTCGGCAATGTCGGCAATACCGACCAGAAATCCAAGATTGAAACCTTCAACATTGCGCCGACCTACACCCGGGTCATCGGCGCAAATGCGGTCTTCAACTTCGGGCTCTACGCCCGCAAGGACTTCTACAACTACTTCCCGAGCGGTGATCCGCTGGCCGACAAAGGGCCGCCCAACCTACAGAACCAGACTGTCGGCCAATACCGCAGCCTCTTCAACACCGGCGTCCGCTCGGACTACTCCTATGTGAAGGGCATCAACAACATTAAAGCCGGCGCCGTCTACGAGCAGACCTTCCTGCGCGAAAACGACAATCTATCCGTGGTCTCTCCCACCTTCAACTCGCCCTGCGTTGATGCCAACGGCAATTCCCTGCCCGGCTTCAGCGATCCTTCGCAGTGCGGTGCCTATGGAGATAGCGCCAATCCGGCCTACAATCCGGTGCTGGCTCCCTATGATCTGACGCGCGGTGGAGGGAATTACAACTTCTTCGGCCATACCGACGTAAAGGAACTCGCGCTCTATGTCGAAGACCAGATCAAGGCGAAAAATTGGCTTTTCAATCTAGGCATACGCGGTGACCTGTACAACGGTCTGGCGGTTCAACGCCAGGCGGAGCCTCGCGTGGGTGTTGCCTACAACGTCACAAAGACAAATACTGTGCTGCGCATCTCCTATGCGCGAACGCTTGAATCACCCTTTAATGAAAACCTGGTTCTCTCGAGCCAGGGGTGCGCCAACGACGTTCTCTCTCCGCTCCTGCTTTGTACGCCGGGCGTGGTGGGAACGCTGCAGCCGGGATTTCGCAACGAGTTTCACGCCGGATTCCAGCAGGCCTTTGGCAAATACGCGGTGGTCGGCGGAGAGTACATCTGGAAATACACGCACAATGCCTTCGACTTCAGCGTGCTCGGCAACACTCCCATTACCTTTCCTATTGACTGGCACAACTCGAAGATTCCGGGCTTCGCGCTCAATGCCAGTGTCCCCAACTTCCACAATGTCTCCGCGTACGTTGTCATGTCTTCGGTCTCCGCGCGTTTCTTCCCACCCCAGGTGGCGGGAGCAGGCGCAACTGTCGGTCAGAGCGGCTATCCCTTCCGCATCGACCACGACGAGCGATTCAATCAGACGACTCACCTTCAGTACACCCTCCCCGGCGGCAGGTTCACGCATGCCATGTGGGGCGGCTTTAACTGGCGGTATGACAGCGGGCTGGTTGCCGGTGCGGTGCCCTGTTACGGATTGGCGTCGGCCGATCCTAATACGCCGTGCGACGGGTTCTCGACAACGCTTCCGGGGGGTGTTCCGGCGGTCGACCTGAGCGGTCTGACGGCTGACCAGGAATTCCAGGCCGGGTTGATATGCAATGGGGTGACGGCGACGCCGACAACGCCGCTGCCGACTCCGTGCCCCGCTTCGGAGTACAGCTCAAGCCTGGTGAAGATTCCAGCTCCGGGTACCGGGAACAATGATAAGAACCCGCAGCGGATCCAGCCGCGCAGTCTTTTCGACGCTTCAATTGGTGACGACAACCTCTTCGGCGGCGACAAGCACACGTGGAGTCTTCGGTTTACAGCGATAAATTTCACAAATAAGTATGCCCTGTATAACTTCCTCTCAACCTTCAGTGGAACTCACTATGTCACTCCGCGAGCACTTTCGGCGCAAATAGGCTTCCACTTCTAACCCCCGTCCCCCTTGTCTGCACCGGCGCCCGGGACAGTTGTCCCGGGCGTTGCTTTCTGTATCTTTCCCGCGCTGTGGTTCGAAGGACACATTTCGGCTAAGCTCGATTGTGCAGAACCACAAGCGAAGCAGAAGCGAGGGAGAATCGATGCTGGCGGATTGCGATGTGATCGGCTTTATCCCGACAAAGGACGCTGCGCAGGCGCGCGCTTTCTACCAGGAGACGCTCGGCCTGCGACTTCTAAGCAACGACATGTTCGCGGTCGTCATGGAGTCGAAGGGGACGATGATCCGCATCGTGCAGGTTAAGGACTACACGGCCTTCCCTTTCACCATACTCGGATGGAAGGTCGAAAACATCGAAGACGAAGTCCAGACCTTGATCGGCCGGGGCATATTCTTCCATCGGTATAACTGGCTCCAACAGAGCGAGTCGGGGATCTGGACGGCGCCCGGCGGGGCGAAGGTGGCGTGGTTCCACGACCCGGACGGGAATGTGCTTTCACTTTCGCAGCACGCGTAGCGATTGCATTAGAGGGTTGTGACCCCCTCCTCCCGGCCTCTGTTGCGTGCTCTCTGTAAACATTTGATTCCGCGCCACTTATGGTGAAGCACGCTGTAAAGATCTGAAAACAGGATCTTTATTGCATAGATCTGATAATAAACGGCTTATTCGGGCAGGTAGGCGACCGCTCGGCCTGCCTTCTTCCCAAAATGGAAAAGCCCGGCTGCGTCAGCGACCGGGCTTTTCTCTCTCTATTTCATTATAGCTGGCGGCGGGAAATAGTCGGCCAGGATAATGCAGCCATTAGCCACCAGGGATCAGTGATTCAAGAGCGGCCCCCACTCAGGCCAAAGGCAGGCTTTGAATGGGCCACCGGTCCAACAGCCAATAGAGATCGGGCATCGTGCAAAACGACGGCCGCACCCCAAAGGAGTGCGGCCGGTTGGAGTTTAGGGGCTATTGGCTGTTGACGGTTATGGCGACGGAGGCGCTCTCGGTGAGGGAGCCGCTGGTTCCGGTGACGGTGACGGTGTAATTCGCGCTGCTGCCGCCTCCGCCGCTGTTGCCGCTCGAACCGCAGCCGATACCGATTCCAACAATCGCACCGAAGAGCAACATGCCCAGGACGGCGCGCCAGCTACGGCGGCGCGCCGGAATCCCGAAGAAGAGCAGACAGGCGACCGCCATTCCTCCGCCGACCGCGAAGAATTTATTCAACGGATGGCTCAAGGCTGCGCTGTTGGAACTGGTGGTGATGGTGAGTGTGGAGGTGCCAGCGGTCGTCCCGGTGATGCTGACTGAAGTGGGCGAAAGGCTGCAGGCTACTCCACCCGAGGTCGGGGCTACGGCGCAGGTCAGGGGTACGCTTCCGGTAAATCCGTTGCCTGGAGTCACGGAGACGGTGGCGGTGGCCGAGCTACCCGCTGTTATGGAGCCGCTGCTGGGGTTGGCGGTGACAGCGAAGGTGGGTGTTGCCGCCGCGGTGACGATAACCGTGAGGGTGGTCGTCGGCACGTCGCTTCCGGCGGTGCCGGTAATCGTAACGGTGTAGGTGCCAACGGTAGTGCTGGCGGTGGTAGCGACAGTCGCGGTCGACGTGCCGGCCGAAGCTCCGGTGATACTGACAGAGCTGGGGTTAAAGCTGATGGTGGGCGGACTGGTTGCACCCGAAGGTCCGCTTACCGACGCGGTCAAAGCGACGCTGCCGGTAAAACCATTCGAAGGCGTGACGGTAATGACAGAGGTGTTTCCAGTTGTAGCCCCCTGACTGAGCATCAGGGACGCGGGGTTGGCGCTGAGAGCAATGTTCGGAGCCACAGTTACCGTCACGTTGACCGGTGTGGTTCCCATGATCTTCCCGGTTGCCGCATCGGTTCCGGTAACCGTAACGACGTAGCTTCCGAGTGTCGTGGCGGCGACGGTACTGACGGTCAAGGTCGAGGTCAAGGAAGGTGCGCCGGTGGTGAGGTCGACCGTTCCATGTCCGAAGGCGCAGGTTGGCGCGTTCGTTGCGCCAGCGGGACTGGTGGTAACAGCGCAGGAGAGATTCACAACGCCTGTAAAGCCTCCTGAAGCCGCCACGGTAATGGTTGACGTACCGCTCGAGCCGGCAGGAACGGTGATCGCGCCGCTATTGCTCAGCGTGAGGCCTGAACTCGTGATATTGCCGCTTACGACCGCGGTGATGTTGAGCGTGTGGACGAAGAGCCCATTCGGGCCGGTTCCAGTAATCAGCACGTTGTAGTTGCCATTCGTGGTCGACGAATTGGCACCGATGGTAAGAGTGGCGGAAGAACTGCTTCCGCTGGTGAAGGCGGTAGAGCCTGGACTCAACGAACAGGTGAGGCCGCTGGCCGCAGTGCAGGTATAGTTCACGGTTCCACTGAAGCCGTTCACCGAGGATAGGTTGATCACGTCAGTCGCCGAAGCGCCGGCGGTCACAGGAACGATGGTGGTTGACGGAATCATGGAGAAGTCGGAGAGTGGGTTGGAGATAGCCGTACCGAGCTGGTAAGCGGAGGTGTAATAGTTGCTATCCCCGGTGTATTGGAGGGTTATGATGTTGGCTCCCTGGGAGAGGTTCTGACTGTTCAGAACCGTGGAGAATGTCGAGGAGTCTCCGGAACCCGGGGTAACGCTAACCCCGTTGATGGGGTATCCCGAGGAGTAGATGATAATGCCGCCGGTTGGAGCCGGGTGTCCGCTCTGACCGGTGACGGTGCCAGTGATGGTGATATTGGTAGTTGGCGAGATGCTACCAACAACGGTAGCTGTTGTTGTCGAGGCAAGACCGCCGGTCTGCGAGACTACCGATATCTGGCCGCTGGATGAGGTTGAGTTGTAGTTGGAATCGCCTGAGTACTTGATCGTGACGTTGTAATTGCCGCTTGGCGTTCCTGAGGGAGCCGTAACTGTGGCTACCGATTCGACTGCTCGGTAGTTCGGATCCACCGCCGGGCTAAGGGCGCTCACAGCGGATGTCCCGGAGGGGAAGCCGGACACAGTCACCGTGCCGGTAGGCGCGGCTATAGGAGTCGGGTAAACGAGACCGGTGTTGGGGTTGCCGTTGGTGATCTGAGCGCCGTTGGCTACCTGAATGTTGAAGACCGTGGGCTGACCGGAGATAAAATCACCGCTCTGATCCTGGTTCGCTGCGGTTAAGTTGATCGCCGGTGTGTCTTTTACGACGGTAAAGGTGACTGCAGAGGCGGTCGATTTGTTGTAGCTGTTGTCTCCGTTATAGCTAGCAGCAACAGAGTGCGAGCCGATCGCAAAGGGAGCGTTGTATTGGGCATCGCCCTCGGCATTGAGAACGGCAGTGTTGATCGTTGAGCCACCATCGGCGAAGGCGACCGTACCGGTGGGAATACCGAAGACAGGGCAGGCGGCGCTGGAGGTAAAGCAGGTCTCCACTGCAGTGAGCTGGGAGCTGGGAGCCACTTGTGCGCTCAGAAGTATCTGGGTGCCGTAATCGATGCTGGCACCTGAGGTAATCGAGCCCGAACTGGAAGTGCCTGCAGGCGAGAAGAGATTGAAGTAGATGCCGCTGTTTTCGGGGCTGACGGTGATGGAGCTCTTCTCCGAGGTGCTGGCGGCGTTGGTTCCGTCACCGCTGTACTGGCCCCAAATGTTATAGGTTCCGCCGGGCAGATAGTTAACCGGGCCGGTGTAGGTGCCAGTGGCCGTCAGCGCGAAAGTACCCGGCGTTCCATTATTCACCTGAGGGAAGCCCTGACCCTGTTGAACGGGCTCAGTGCTGTCGGTCATCAGAGCCACATTGCCGGTCGCGGTGCCAGGGGTGACGGAGCCGCTAACGGTAATCGACGTGCCGTGCGTGAACGAGGTGGAAGAAGGCGTGAGCGTGGTGGCGGTCGAGGCGAATTTGACATTGCCCCAGTTGGTGAGCAGAACACTGGCGTCGACGCTGCCGAGGCCGCTGGCAAGGTCGTATCCGGCGACGGCATTGTAATCGGGCGTTGTGCCGGTACCAAGCTGGCCCTCTATCGCCGTGCCGTAAGTGGAGTCGGTGACGGTGATGGGGTTGGTTACGCTGATGCAATCGAGCGGTGGTTGTCCCAGGCTGGTTGTCGCGACGTTGCACGGGACGGAGTTGGTTCCGACGGTCACGTCGTGGAAGGCTAAGGGGTATTGCGCGGCCAAGGGATAGAGGACGAAATCAGCCTGACCCTGGCGGCCATACTTCTGATTGACCAAAGCCATGATGCCGGCGAAGGCGGGCGACGATATGGAGGTGCCGCCGGCACCGCTGATTTGAACCGGATTGCCATTGGACGAGCCCTGGCAATCGCCGTCGGCGCCGCCGCAGTAGGCGTAGTAGCTGTAATTCAATCCGTCAGCGGCAAAGAGGGAAACGTCCGGCATGAAGCGAGTATTGGCGCTGGGGACGCCGGCGCCGGTCTGCCAGGAGGGCTTGGTGTAGACGGTGCTGGCACCGCCGCTGCCACCGGCAATGGAGGTACTGCCGGTCTCCGCATAGAGATTGATGACGTCCAATCCGTACTGACTGTCATTCCAGGGCTGCTCAGGAATGCGGGTTAGCAGCGACGTTACGGGACTGTTTGTGGCATTTCTGTTCCAGTAAGTACTCAGCTGCGTATTCAGAGCACTCGAATTCTGATAATTGCTGTAGTAAAAATCAGTACCGCCGACGGAGACATTGTAGGGAGTCGAGCTTAAGCCATTCACCGCCAGGCCGCCGACGGCATATTGCTGGCTGTCAAAGTTGTCGCATCCGGCAGAACCGCCGTCTCCCGACGAAACCATGACGGTTATGCCCTGAGCCGCAGCCTGTTCCCAAAGATTGTTAATGAACGCGTTTCCTGCCGTCCCCTGGTTCTGTTCGCAACCGAGAAAACTGAGGCTGATAATCGGGGCGACGTTGGCGTAAACGGCGTGCTCCATGGCGAGATACAAGCCGCTTTCGAGTGCGGTGTCGGCCGCGATGACGAGATCGATCTGGGCTCCGGGAGCGACGGCTCCGGACCACTCGACGTCGAGATAGGCCTCACCCGATGCGCCGTTCGCGCCGTCGGGATTGTTGATGCCATCGATGCCGGGATCATTTCCGTCGATGATGACCTGGGGAGGGTTGGCGGGAAGACCAAAGGTGCTGCGGAAGGCGTTGACCGCAGCGATGTTGATATTCGACTCATTGACAATGGCGATGGTCTGGCCGGTTCCGTCGTAGGTGGTTCCGGTATAGCTGGGATTCAGGCTGGAGTTGGGCACGTCATACTGCATGGCGAAATCGCCGGGGGCGATGGCGAAGTTTTCTCCGGTGCCAACGGGATAGGTCCACTGCGGCGTGGCTTGGTGCGTCTGAGGGTTCCAGAGAGCATGACCCAGAAGCCTCATCGGACTCCGGGCACGGAAGTTATTGAGACTGGCGAATCCGGTGACCACGGGGGCCAAGGCGGCGGGAATCTGCGGGTCGGTGGAGTTCGCGTAGTGGGTCTCGCCGTTGACCATGTACTTGTGGATCTGGGTGTGGAAGGCGGCGCGGAACTGGGAGACATTGCCCGAGAACTCAAGAGACTGGCGTCCGGCGTTGACTTTGGTGACGCTGAATCCCTGAGAGGCGAGCCATGACTGGATGGTGGCGAGATCCTGATCAGACGGGCCGAACTGCTTACCAAACGCGTCGGGAGTGAGCCACTTGTGATAGCTGGCGGAGCCGGGCGTGTGCAGGTCGCTGATGAGCTGCTTGAGGGCGGACTCCTGCGCGTCGCTGCGCTTGAGGACCAGCGTAAGGCGGCTGAGCAGCATGCTGTTGGGCGCGGCTCCGCGGTCGTTGGCGGCGCTGGCCAGCGGGTGCACGGTTCCCTTCAGAGTGACCCTGGCATTCTCATCGATGGGCTGGGTAAGGCGGGTAGTTACGAGTGAGGAAGTGGCCTGCGCAACGAGCGGCGCGGGCGCTACGAAGTTGAAAGCTGCCGCGACAAGGGCGATCGGGCTCAGGGAGCGGAGAATCTTTGGAAGCATGGCCGTCCTATTTGGGTGGAGAAGATTGCGGTGCTCGAAGTGTGATCTGGCATAAACCGCATTCTGTGGATGCGTTCCTTCGAAGTCGGCCCGCAGATTGCGCGGTAAGCGGGCCAGAGGCGAATTGGAGAAAACCACGGATCGAGAACTAAAAACGGCAGTGAGTCAAAAAATCGCCAACCAGTGAATGCGATGGTTGTAAGCGATCGAACGAACCGTGTCAAGAGAGCAGCCAATGATGCTTGCGCACGACAGAACGCAGGGTAGCGGAGCGGCTTTAGCGGGGGGATCTTCGCGATCAAATTACGTTGCAACGTGGCGAAGCGCATAGAGGGCAGGGCGGCCTTGCGTCCATTTAGACGGCAATTCGAAAATTTAGTTGCGGCGGGATGCCGGGTCCGGGAAGAACAATTTCGACTCCACCGGAGCGGATTTGCATGGCAACGGCAGCGGGCGGCCGGTCAGATAGCTGTAGAAAATGGGATGGGATTCTGGCAGAGTGATGGCGGTAATGAATATCGTTTTAGCGAGAGGCAAAAGGCCGGGCAGATGCTGACTACGTGGGAGGATGTGTTACTCGTTATTCTCGTTGTCGCTTGCTCACTCCTGTTCAAGACGGTAGTTGACCGCTGTTGGACCAGGGAGCACAGGAAGACCCACAATGACCTGATCGGCTGGCAATTGAGCATTCTGGGCACGACCTACGCGGTGATTGTCGGGTTCATGCTGTATACGGTCTGGACCAATTTCGGACTGGCGGAGGTCAATGCCGACTCCGAGGCCAACGCAGTGGTGAACGTGTACCGGCTGGCAGATGGTCTTCCCGCAAGCCAGCGAGATGAACTCAAGCAAGCGGCCCGGGGATACGCCGATGTGGTCCTCGACCAGGACTGGCCGCAGATGGCGCGGGGAGACCAAGGAACGCTGGCGAGCCACGATTCCGACCGCAAGATGTGGCAGATCCTCATGTCCGTGAAGGCCGCGTCGCCGACGGAAATCACCGCCGAAGACCACGCGCTGTATGAACTGAGCTCGGTGGCCGAGCATCGCCGCCTACGGCAGCTTCAGAGTATCTCGCGGTTGCCGGGAGTGCTGTGGTTTGTGCTGGTCTGCGGGGGCGCGCTGACGATCATGTCGAGCTGCATGTTCGGATCGGAGAGCTCATGGCTGCACGGGCTGCAGGTGTTTGCCTTTGCGCTGCTTCTTGCGCTGGCCCTGGTGGCGATTGCGGATATCGACCGGCCCTACCAAGGATCGGTACATGTCGCGAACACGGCGTTCAAGCGCGCGCAGATGAACATGGCAGAGCAGTAAATTAATACCAGCAATCAGTCTGGATTCGCGGACGGGGCAGACGGCGGTGGTTCGGTCGAAGGGGGTTCGATTGCCGAAGCGGCGGGCAATTGTGAGCTAATGGCGCCGGCGAGCGGTCCGGACGGCCTCGTCGGTGGTGGCGGCGCGACCGGCGCGAACTGAGGCTTGGGCTTGCGGAAGGCATAGACAATGGCGAGAAGAGGCGGTGCGAGGAGGACTCCCCAGAAAGGTATCACGATACCCAGCAGGATGGGCACTAGGATCGAGGCCCAGATGGGCACCCGCGTGACGCGCTTCAACAGCCAGGGCTGCAGGACCAGCTGGTCGATGACGACGATGATCGCATACAGGCCAAGCACAAAACCCAGCCGATAAAGGTCGCGACCGCTGAAGAGCACCATCATCACCGGAAAGATCACGGTGATGACGCCCCCAAAGTTGGGGACGAAGGTCATCAGGCCGCCAATGAGCGCCCAGAGTGGCGCGAGCGGTATGCCGAGGAGCGCGAGGCCGATCCACCACAGGACAGCGACACAGAGAGCCTCGATGGAGACGGCGCGCCACCAGTTGACTAAGGCAGTTCCGGCAATCCGGGCGTTGTCGCGGGCGGTGCGGGTGTGAGTGCGGAGATCGAAAGCGGGCATAATCCGGTTGGACGCGATTCTATGCTTGGGCGGCTGGCATGCGGAGGATTTATCGTTCGCGAAGCGGTAATTACGCAGAGCGGCTGCTTACCTTTTCGGTTAACCACTCGAGGAATGGAAGCCGCGGGAATTCTGCTAGCCTAGAACTATGAAATTCGGCGTGCTGGTCTTCCCCGGTTCGAATTGCGACCACGATACGTACCACGTGATTGCAGAGCTGGCGCACCAACCTGTAACCCTCCTGTGGCACGATTCACCCAGTCTTGAGGACTGTGACGCCATTCTGGTTCCGGGCGGATTTGCATACGGCGATTATCTGCGTACGGGCGCAATTGCCCGATTTTCTCCGGTGATGCAGTCGGTGAAGAAGTTTGCCGCGGACGGCGGCCCGGTGCTGGGCATCTGCAACGGCTTCCAGATTCTTTGCGAGGCAGGGCTACTGCCGGGGGCGCTGATGCGCAACGCGGGGCTGAAGTATATCTGCAAGCAGGTGTATCTTCGCACGGAGACGGTCGATTCGCCGTTCACGGAAACGCTCAAAAAGGGTGAGGTGCTGAAGATTCCCATTGGACACATGGAGGGCAACTACTTCTGTGATGAGGCGACGCTCGACAGACTTCGGCGTGACGATCGCGTAGTCTTTCGCTACGCCACAGCTGAAGGCGATGTAACGAAGGAAGCGAATCCCAACGGATCGCTGGATAATATTGCGGGCATCCTAAATGAGGGCCGGAATGTGCTGGGGATGATGCCGCACCCGGACCGGTCGAGCGAACGGATGCTAGGGTCGGCGGATGGTTTTAAGATCTTTCAGTCGATGGTTGGAAGACTAGCTATTAGCCAATGAAGACTAGCTAATAGTCAATAGGGCACAGCGCAGAGAAAAAGCTTCAAGGTTCAGAGGCCAGAATCAAGGGATTTGTCGTGCAGACATGATTGATATTCATCACCACCTGCTGTTCGGCCTCGATGACGGGCCCTCGGAAATTGACACATCGGTTGCCATGGTCGAGATGGCTGCGCAGAACGGCATCACACACATCGTATGCACGCCGCACGCGAACACCCGCTGGACTTTTGACCCCGAAGTTAACCGGGAGAAGTTGAGCGAGATTGAGGCGCGCGTGAGTGGCAAGGTCACGCTGGGCCTGGGGTGCGATTTTCACCTCTCTTACGACAACATCGAAGACGCGCTGAAGAATCGTTCCAAGTACACGATCAATGGAAAGCAATATCTGCTGGTGGAGTTTGCCGATCTCATGATTCCTCCCAGCATGAATGACGCCTTCTACGAAATGATTGTGGCCGGCATGTGTCCGATCATCACGCATCCGGAGCGCAACATCACGATTCAACGGCATCCGGAGCGAATGAAGGAGTGGCTGCGGGAGGGGTGCCTGGTGCAGGTGACAGCGGCATCGCTTTCCGGGCGCTTCGGGCGCACTGCACAATCACTGGCAATGGAGTTCATGGAGAAGGATTGGGTGCATTTCCTGGCAACGGATGCGCACAATCTGCAGTCGCGTCCACCCAATCTCCGCGAAGCCTACGACATAGTCTCCAAGCGCTTCGGCGCGGCGACTGCGGAGCGCCTGTGCGTGGAGAATCCGAAGGCCGCGTTTTACGGCGAGGAGCTGCCAGAACAGCCTCAAGCCAGGGACATCGACGAGGAAAGCAAGGCGCCGCAGGGGAGAAAGCGGAAGGGGTTGTTGGGGAGATTGTTCTCGTAAGTGTGGCGCTGCGCACTCCGCTCAGGATGATGTCCGTGGGATGTGGCTTTCCCATGTCCGAGAATCCGGACATGGGGCACCCGGTGTTCGGGCTGTAAATCGAAAAGCAGGTCCTTCGACTTCGTTTGGCGCGTAGCCGCGCCAAACTTCGCTCAGGATGACATCTCGTTTTAATTCAAATTGACAATTTGAAACTGGATCATTTCTTCAGAGGCCGAGGCCGCCGTCGACGCCTAGGATCTGGCCGGTGATGAAGTGCGGGCCGGTGGCAAAGAAGAGGACGGCGGCGGCGACTTCTTCGACGGTTCCGTTGCGCTTCATCGGAGTTTTGCGGGCGAAGTGCTCGTATTCGGCGGAGGGCTCGCCGATGGCGATCATACCGGGGGCGACGCAGTTGACGCTGATCTCCGGAGCGAAGGCCTTGGACATAACTTCGGTGAGCATGTGCAGGGCGGCCTTCGAGGTGCAGTAGTGTCCGTGGGTGGGCCAGGGGTGGGTGCCGCCGAGCGAGCCGATGTTGATGATGCGTCCGCGGGTAGCCTTGAGGTGCGCGTGCGCGGCCTGGGCGACGAGGAAGGGCGCGCGGGTGTTGGTGTCGAACATGGCGTCCCACTGTTCGACGGAGATTTTATCCAGAGCTGCAGTTTCGAACAGGCCGGCGTTGTTCACGAGGATGTCGATACCTCCGAAACCGGGCCGTCCGAAGTCGGCGGCTACTTTGGCAACGGCGTCCTGAATGCTCTTTTGCTGTCGCAGGTTGGCATGAACGGCGGAAGCGCGGATTCCGTAGTCTTCGAGTTCACGGACGGTTTCGCGGGCTTCGTCGGCTGAGTCACGGTAGGTAATGGCGACGTGCGCTCCCTCGTTGGCCAGAGCAAAGGCAATTCCCTTCCCGATGCGCTTCGCGCCTCCGGTGACGAGCGCGATTTTGTCTTGCAACTTCTTCATAGTTGAATTCTAGATTGCGCGGATTACCCCAGGTTCCCAGAGGCGGGACCTGGGCACCCAATTTTAGTGGGTCGGGCCGGCGGTCTTGCGAAGCTCAGAGAGCGGGTAAAACGTGTCGCGCCAGTGAATGCCGCCGTTGGCAAGGGTGACGACCACTGAGCGAAGGAGCGCGTAGATCAGTAGCGCGGCAGCGACAGGAAATGTGAGGAAGAATGCGGCGGAGATTTTGCTGACGTGGCCGAGGCAGCGGTAGAGCAAAAAGAGCATGAAGAAGAGAAATGCGGCGGGGATGCGGAATGCTAATGGGCCGGCGAGGCCGGCGAAGGGTGCCACGCAAAGGATGGTCAGCACTGCGCAGGCGGTAAGGGCGGGTCTGGCGCGGAATTGAAAAAGCGCGAAAAAGTTCTTCGTGACATTGAGGATGAAGTGACGCGCTCCTTCGGCCCAGCGAACACGGATGAGGTCGGGGCCGACGGCGACCCGCTGGCGGTATCCGGCACGCTTGATTTCGACGCCGAAGCGGATGTCTTCGGTGACCTGCATACGAAGGGATTCGAAGCCTCCGAAAGCGCGGTAGACATCGGCGCGCACGAGATTGAAGGCGCCGATGCCGAGCGAGGCGCGGCTTCGCGGATTCGACACGCGCCATGGAGGTGAGAACACAGTTCCGAGGAGATGGAAGACAGCGAGCATCATGCGTTCACCGAAGCCCTTGAGGATCATGGTGGGAAAGAGGACGAGGTGATCGGCGTTTTCGTCCTGTGCGAGGTTGAGGGCACGAAGCAGCGCGTCGGGCGCAAAGAGCACGTCGGCGTCGGTGAAGAGCAGCCAGGGCGTCGTGGCTTGACGGGCGGCGAGGGCCATCGCGTGCGGCTTGCCGAGCCATCCGGGCGGGAGGTCGGTGATGTGGATGACGGTCAGGCGGGATGGCGCTTCGGCCGCAATGCGGTCCATGACGGCGCCGGTCGAGTCGGACGAGCGGTCGTCGATCGCGATGACATGGACGGGAACGGAGACGGTTGCAAGCAAAGCGCGCACGGTGGCCTCGATGCTGGCTTCTTCGTTGCGGGCGGGAACGATGACCGAAATCAACGGAAGCGGCGAGGGTTCGAGGGGGCGGAGGTAGCGAGGGTTGAGAAGATTGGGAACGCGGGGGAGGTTGCGCAGCGTGGAGAGAATCAGGAGAGTCCAGAAGAGAACAATCAGCCAGTCGAAGATAAGCAGAACAGGAATCATGCTGCGTTCGTAGACCTGGTACTGGGGGTAAGGACCGGGGCGAAGCGGCTGCCGGCGAAGAGAATGGCTCCCGAGGCGGCGAGCGTGATGAGGGTAATGCTCAGGCCAATGCGGAGGTTGGTGGCGTCGGATATGCGGCCGATGAGGTGCGGCGAGAAGGCGTCTCCGAGGGCGTGGATGACGAAGAGGTTGACGGAGATGGCGGTGGCACGGATGGGCGCAGCGATGGAATTGACGATGGCGGCGTTAAGCGGACCGGTTCCGAGAAAGAGAAAGAATTCGGCGAGGAAGGCTCCGGGGATGAAAAACGAGGGCGGCCCAAAGAAAACGGCGGCGGCAAATGGGATGGCCAGGATGGATCCCCAGGCGGAGAGCAGGTAGAGGGCGCGGTGATCGCGGCGCTGCCAGCGCTGGCCGAGCCATCCTCCGATGATGGTGCCGAGCAGGCCGCAGAGGACGGTGAGCGCGCCGGCGACGGTTCCGGCCTTGGCGACCGACATGGAGCCGAAGCGGACGAGGTAGGTGGGCAGCCAGGTGGAGATGCCACCAACGGCGAAGGTCCACATAGCCAGGCCGAGGGTAGCGCACCAGAAGGCAGGGTTGCGGGTGAGTCCGGACAGCGTAGCGCGTTTGAGACTGGGGACGAGTTGGTCGGCGCTGCCTCGTTGCGGCTCGCGCACGAAGAAGAAGGCGAGGGCTATCAGCGCTCCGGGCAGCGCGGCGATGAAGAAAGGTATGCGCCAGCCGTAGTGCTGGCCGAGGACGCCTCCGGTGAGGTAGCCGAGGGCTCCGCCAACGGGGATGGTGATGTAGAAGATGCTGAGGATGCGGTTGCGGTCGGCCTCGGGGTAGAAGTCGGCGAGGAGGGCGGGCGCGAAAATGCTGAAGGTGGCCTCGCCTATGCCGACGATGGCGTGGCGGATGAGCAGCGTCTCGTAGCTGTGGACGCGGGCGGTGTAGAGGGTGGCGACACTCCAAAGGAGTGCTCCGGCAATGATGAGCGGCTTGCGCGGGAAGTGGTCGCCGAGCCAGCCAGTGAGCGGCGCAACGATCATGTAAACGAAGAAAAAGACGGTCGTGAGCAGGCCTATCTGGGCGTCGTTGACGGCGAACTCCTTCTGGACGAGAGGCTGGACGCCGGGAAGGATGTAGCGGTCGATGAAGTTGAAGAGATTAAGGGACGTGAGAAGAAAGAGCGCCATGCCTGCGGTGCGTTGAGGGACTAGCCGCTGAATGCTCTGGGATGGCGCCGCCATGCGTGGTTTGAGGATAGCGTAAAGGCAGGGGTCAGAGAGCGGGGAACAGGGCGCGACTAACCCACATCCGAAAATCCGGATGTAGGGCACCCGGGGTTGTGCTTCGTTTTGCGAAAAAGCAGGTCCTTCGATTACGTGCGGCGCGGCGTACTCCGCTCAGGATGACATCGGTCAGGTGTATCGCTTCCCACCCTTCGCTGCGCTCAGGATGGGGCACCCAGCACCCAGAGACTTACTTGGAGTTGACGGAGGGGCGGGGCCAGCGGGCGTCGACGATGGTGGAGATGCCACCGCGCGGGCGGAAATCGCCGTGAACGTGAGCCCAGACGGGGTCGCAGGCCTTCACGACGTCTTCGAGGATCTGATTGACGATGTTTTCCTGAAAAATGCCCAGGTTGCGATAGGAGAAAAGATATTCCTTCCAGGACTTCAGTTCGAGGCAGCGCTCGCGAGGCATGTAGCGGAGCTGGATGACGCCGAAGTCGGGCAGGCCGGTCTTGGGACATACCGAGGTGAATTCGGGATCGTCGATGAGGATCTCGTAGGCCGGGAACTGGTTCTGCCAGGTTTCGATCTCAGGAAATTTGAAGTCGAGGCCAGCCTTGGCGTGTTCGTCGGTGTAGCGCGGAGCGGCGTGGATTGCAGTTGCCATATCGATATTGTACGGCGGCACGCCGTGAGGGGGACCGAGCTGCCAAGCCTGCCGCGATCTAATTTGCAGAGTCCAGATGATCGGGAAATTGGGACATGACCCGGAAAACTGCCGCTTAGGAGGAAGATCAGATTGCGGGGGGATGACGAGTTATTCAAGCGTGCAGCAACTTTCTGATCCGCAAAGGGATCGTGGTGAGTCTTATATACTGTTCAACGGTCCCGAATGGCGAACGCGAGAAAAACCAGGCGCAATACAACATGGATATGGATCGCGGCCGCCATCGCGCTGGCGCTGGTCTTTTACGGGGTCCGCATGGCCACGCGTACCCGAGTTCCGATTCGTGTGGCGATAGTCGAACGGAGCGCGCTGCAGAGCACCATCCCGACCAACGGTAAGGTCGAACCGCAGCCGCTCATGAATTTCGAGGCGCATGCGCCGTATGCAGGTCTCATCAAAAAGCTCTACGTCCATGAAGGGGAGCATGTAACCGAAGGAAGGCTGCTGCTTTCAATGGACGATACGGACGCACGGACCAGGCTGGCTACGGCAGTGGCTGCCTTACGGAGCGCGCAAGCAATGTACGGAGCGACGCTCAAGGGGGGCACCCAGGAAGAACGAATCAACCTTGGCGGCGACATCCAGCGAACGCAAGCAGATCGAGACCAGGCGCAGCGCGATGTGGATGCACTTAAGAAGCTCCAACTGACCGGAGCGGCATCGGCCAATGAGGTTGCGGCGGCCGAGCAGCGTCTGAATTCCGCCAATGCATCGCTTCAATTGCTTCAGCAGCGGAAAACGGAACGATACGACTCGGAGGACGTAGCGCGGGCGAAGGCGGCATTCGACGAAGCGCAGGCTGCCTATGCCGGGGCGCAAACGCTGCTGAACGAGGCCAATGTGCGGGCGCCTTTTGCGGGTACGGTGTATTCGATCCCAGTGTCCAAGTCGGAATACGTGCAGCAGGGCGATCGACTGCTGCAGATGGCTGACCTGACCAAGATGCAGGTGCGAGGGTACTTCGACGAACCGGAGATCGGAAAGCTTCGCGTCGGCCAGCCGATCACCATCGAATGGGACGCCAGGCCAAACCAGGTGTGGCACGGACATGTGGAACGCGTTCCGTCGACGATCATCACCTACGGTACGCGCAATGTTGGCGAGGTGCTGATCTCGATCGACGATGCTGACGAGAACCTGCTGCCCAATACCAATGTGCGAGTAACGGTCGTGGTTGCGAGCGAGGGAAATGCCCTGAATATTCCGCGCGAGGCTCTGCATACTGACCAGGGCAGATCCTATGTGTACCGTATCGTGAATGGGACCCTCCGCCGAACGCCGGTGACGGTAGGCAGCCTGAATCTGACCCAGGTGGAGATCCTGACCGGGCTGAAGGAAGGCGACCAGGTCGCGCTGGGAAGCACCAACGCACAGCCTCTTGTCGACCGCATGCCGGTCACTGAAGTGCAGTAGGGCTGCAGGAAGTGAAAATAGAGTGAGGTTGGCTTTCTTGACGGGAACGGCTCTGCTTTGCGCCGTGGCGGTCGCACCGGCAACCACCTTTGCGGCGATGTCGCGTGAGCGGTCAGACGCCGTGACGTCGGCACTGAACCGCGGGCGAGCAGACGAAACGCTGCAACTTCTGGATGTGGCTCTCAAGGAAGACCCGAACGACGCCCAAGCGCTCAACCTGCAGTGCCGGGTGTTTTACGTCGAGGAGCGATGGGATGACGCCATCGCAGCCTGCAGCCGGGCGGTACAGATCGACGGCAAGAACAGCAGCTATCACATGTGGCTGGGGCGGGCCTATGGGGGAAGGGCGCAGCATGTGGCGCTGATAACGGCATACAAGCTGGCGAAGCTGATTCGATTGGAGTTTGAGGCTGCGGCAAATCTGGATCCGAAGAACGGAGAGGCCTTGTCGGACCTGGGCGAGTTTTATGCGGAGGCTCCGGGACTGGTCGGCGGCGGCTCTGACAAGGCGGAAGCGGTCGCGAAGCAGCTGGATGGATTTGCGCCGGTGCGGGCGTTTGAGCTGCGGGCGCAGATTGCGGAGGGGAACAAGGATTACGTGACGGCGGAGAAGTTATTGAGGGCGAAGATTTCGGCATCCCATTCATCGGCGCAGTCGTGGATGGACCTGGGCAGTTTCTATCTAAGACGCGAGCTCTGGGACGACATGCTGGGGTCGGTCGAAACCGGGGCTGGGGCGGATCACGATCATGGACCGCCGCTGGCTGACGGGGCGGCGACGCTGGTGAAAGCGAGACGGGAACCGAAGCTGGCGATTGCGTGGATGCGGGCGTACCTGGCGTCAGATGCGCTCAGCGAGGAAGCCCCCGCATTTGCGGTGCACGCACGCCTGGGCACGCTGTTGAACCAGCAGGGTGACCCTAACGGTGCGCAGAAGGAGTTCGCGGCGGCACGGGCGCTGGCAAAAGATTACGCGGGATTGCAGGCTGCAGAGAGGGCGGCGCAATTGCGCACCGAGGGCAAAAGGGCTGAAGGGGCACTCGGGAGATAGAATCGGGGGATTGTCCGCCGCGAGGCGGGACGGCGACGACTGTGAATTTGCGCAAACAAATCTGCGGATGGGCGGGAGCTTTCGCGCTGCTTGGCTGCGGCCAGGCAATGGGACAAGTGTCGTTGGCCACCGTTGTCGATCTGGCAGAGCGGAACAGCGCTCCGGTGAGAGTGGCGCTGGCAGAGGTGCAACGCGCCACTGCAGGACTCCAGGAATCGAAAGATGCATATCTTCCCAGCTTTGTTCTTGGATCAAGCGTGGGATACACCTATGGTTTCCCGGTGGGCCAGCCGTCAGTCTACAACATCAACTCGAACTCGCTGCTGTACTCTTTTTCGCAGCCTGATTACATTCGCGCGGCGCGTGCGGCGCTGAACTCAGCGCAACTGAACCTGAAGGACAACGAAGAACAGGTGGCGCTGGACACGACGCTGGCCTATATCCAACTGGACAGCGATATACGACAGCTCAGGGCACTCGACGAGGAAAAGGGCTTTGCGGAGAGACTGGCCACGATCGAACGAGATCGTCTGCTGGCAGGCGTCGACGGCAGGATAGAACTGACGAAGGCGGAGTTGACGGCCGCACAGGTGGATGAGAAGCGCCTGCGGCTGGAGGATGATGCAAACCAGCAACGGCAAAAGCTGGCGCATCTTACCGGTCTTCCGGGCTCGAGTTTTGTCACCGATCCGAAGAGCATTCCCAACGCTCCAGAGTTTTCCCCGGACGATTCAATCGAGAACTCGGTGGGCGAGAGGAATGCAGGCATTCAGGCGGCATACGCGAACGCCAAGTCCAAGCGGTTTACTTCGTTTGGTGACGAAAAGCAAAACTATCGACCCCAGTTCGCGTTCGGGGCCGAGTACAACCGCTACGCTGAATTCAACAATTATCAGGAATACTATCTGCGCTTTCAGCACAATAACTTCGACGTCGGCGTGCAGATCACATTTCCGATTTTCGATGCCAGTCGGCGGGCCAAAGCGCGCGAATCCGCCGCCGACGCGCAGCGCGCCGGAGCCGAAGCCGACCAGGCAAAATTTCAGACCAGCGAGCAGGTATATTCGCTCCGCCACAGCTTAAGGGAACTGACTGTGGCACAGCGCATTGCCGCATTGAGAAGCGAATTGGCGCAGGAGCAGCTGGAGGCAATTCAGACGCAACTGCAGAACGGCAGCGGCACGGCCAACTCCCCGACTGTGACTCCGAAGGACGAACAGCAGGCCCGTATTCAAGAGCGCGAACGATACGTTGACGCTCTGGATGCGACGTTTTCGATGATCAAGGCAGAGTTGACGTTAATGCGGTCGATGGGAAGCATTCAGGACTGGGTCCACTCGCCTGCACATCCCTGATTCGGCTTGGTTTGGATGTATCGAATCGGACAAGTGTCATTTCCCTCCCCAAGGGCCTCCGGATGATAAACTGGTAACAGATATATGCCACTGAAAACATTGTTTCTTAACCCCCCTTCGTTTGAGAATTTTGACGGCGGCGCGAGCTCGCGCTGGCCTGCCACGCGTGAGATCGAGTCCTACTGGTATCCGGTGTGGCTGGCTTATCCGGCGGGCATGCTGGAAGGCTCCAAACTGCTGGATGCTCCCCCGCATCACGTCTCGGCGGAGGAAACGATAGAGATCGCCAAGGGGTACGAGTTCCTGGTGCTGTTTACGAGCACTCCCGGGTGGACGGGCGACCAGAAGCTGGCCGAGGCCATCAAGAGAGCGAATCCCTCGATACGCATTGCGTTTGTCGGGCCGCCGGTGACCACGTCTCCGGATCGCGCGCTGAATGAGTGCCCCGTCATCGATTTTGTTTGCCGGCGTGAGTTCGACTTCTCCGTGGTTGAGTATGCCAACGGTAAGCCGCTCGACCAGATTCTCGGCATCAGCTACCGCAAAGACGGCAACATTGCACACAATCCCGACCGGCCCCAGGTCGAGGATCTGGATGCGATGCCGTGGGTAACAGACATTTACGCGCGCGACATGGACGTGACCAAGTACAACGTGCCGTTCCTGCTGCATCCTTACGTCTCGCTCTATTCGACCCGCGGATGCCCGGCACAGTGCACTTTCTGTCTCTGGCCCCAGACGCTGAGCGGGCACGCATGGCGCAAGCGGTCGACTGATGACGTCGCGGCCGAGATGGCACATGCGAAGAAGCTCTTTCCGCATGTGAAGGAATTCTTCTTCGACGACGACACTTTCAACATTCAGAAGGCGCGCACGGTCGAGCTGTGCTCGAAGCTGAAGCCCCTCGGACTGACCTGGTCCTGCACGTCGCGCGTAACCACCGACCGCGAGACGCTGAAGGCGATGCGCGAGGCAGGCTGCCGGCTGCTGATCGTGGGCTTTGAGTCGGGCGATCCGCAAATCCTCAAGAACATCAAGAAGGGCGCGACCGTCGAACGGGCGCGGGACTTCACGCGCGACTGCCACGATCTTGGACTCACGATTCACGGCGACTTCATCCTGGGACTGCCCGGCGAGACCAAGGAGTCGATTCGCAACACTATCAATTTCGCGAAAAGCCTCGATGTCGAGACCATCCAGGTGTCGATTGCGCACGCTTATCCGGGCACGGAGTTTTACGACTACGCGAAAGAGAACGGGTTCATCATCAATAACGGCCAGATGGTCGACGAAGAAGGCCATCAGCTTGCGCACATCGAGTATCCCGGACTGCCCAAGGAATACGTTCTGGAGATGGTGCATCGCTTCTACGATGAATACTATTTCCGTCCCAAGGCAGCGTGGCGCGTAGTAAGCAAGGCGATCGTGAATCGCGACCTGAAGCGCCTGTATGCGGAGTCGAAGTCGTTTCTGAAGCTTCGTGCGCAACGCAACAAAGTGGTCAAGCAGGCGAAATCGCAGGGGACGACAGAGGCGACGACGCCGGCGAACGTTCGAGCTTAATTACTGTTTAGCGTGATAAGAACGGCCAGCATGGAACGTTGGCCGTTTTCGTCTCTCATCCTCCGTTATCGATCCATTGCATGACGAAATCGACGATGACATTCCGGCGATACCTGGTGCTGGCCGTCGTGGCCCTCACTGCTCCTCTGGGTGACACGCTGCTGAGTTTGGGAATGAAGCGAGTAGGTCCAGTTTCACTCGATCATCTGTCCAGCCTGATCTATGCGATTGCGACCCCGCAGATCCTGCTGGGAATCGCGCTGCTGATCTGCTTCTTCGCGTCATATCTGGCTTCGCTGTCGTGGGCGGACCTGACCTTCGTGCTGCCGGCAACGTCCATCGGGAATGTCATTGTCGCACTGCTGGCAAAGTTCTGGCTGAATGAGCAGATTTCGCCCGGACGCTGGATCGGGATTTTTCTCATAACGGCCGGGGTGGGTTTCGTCACGCAAGGCCCTTCGTATACGGAGACCTGCAAGGAGACCGACACCGAGCGCCCGTTGCACAACGCGGAGGTACAGCAGCTTTGAACGCGTTGTTTAACGGGCAGGGCCTGGCCGACGCTGCGATGATTGCGGCGATCGTGATATCGGCGACGATCGGCGATGTGCTGCTGGCCGCGGCTATGCGAGGGATTGGCGACCTGGATGAGATTCGCGCTCGAAGTGGGATGGGCGGAGCCATTGCGGCGGTGCTGGGGAATGCGCGGTTTGTTTCCGGCGTATTCTTTATGGCCCTGAGCTTCTTCTCGCTGTTGTTTGCGCTGAGTCACGCGGACCTGAGCCTGATAGCTCCCGCTGCGACTTCCCTGACCTTTGTCACGAACGCAGTCGCGGCGAAGATCTTTCTCAAAGAGAATGTCGACCGCCGGCGCTGGATTGCAGCGCTGTTTGTGTGCGCCGGTGTGGCGCTGATGTCACTTTAGTCCTCACTGCCACGGGGTGGGTCGCGTGGCGGAGAGGGTGCGATCGAGGAAGGTCGCGGCGCTGATCAGAGCCAGGTGCGTAAAGGCCTGCGGGAAGTTCCCCAGGTGCTCGCCGCTCGAGCCAAGCTGCTCGGAGTAAAGCCCAAGGTGGTTGGCGTAACCAAGCATCTTGTCGAAGAGCAGGCGCGCTTTCTCAACCTGATGCGAGCGGGCGAGGCACTCGATGAACCAGAAGGAACAGGCCGTGAAGCTGCCCTCGCATCCGCTGAGGCCGTCAAGGGAGCGGCCTCCCTGAATATCGGTCGTGTTGCGATAGCGGTAGACGAGGCTGTCCTCGGTGAGGTCTTTCTCGATGGCTTCGAGCGTTGAGAGCCAGCGGGGATCTGAAGGACTGATGAATCGCATTAGCGGCATCAGCAGAACCGAGGCGTCGAGGGTGTTGCTGCCCTTGAACTGGACGAAAGCGCGGAGATCGTCGCTCCAGAAATTCGTGAAGATATCTTCGTAGATGGTGTCGCGAATTCCATGCCATTTTTCCGTGGGCCCGGCGAGGGAGCGTTTGTCTGCAAGGCGCAGGGCGCGGTCGAAGGCGACCCAGCACATAAGGCGCGAGTGCAGGAATTCACGACTACCTCCGCGCACCTCCCAGATGCCCTCATCGGGACGATTCCAGTTTTGAGCGAGCCAGTCGAGAACACCCTGGATATCGTGCCAGCCGTCGTGGGCGATTCCGTCACCGTATTTGTTGGCAAGATAGACAGCGTCCATGAGCTCGCCGTAAATGTCGAGCTGGAGCTGGCGATATGCTCCGTTGCCAATGCGAACCGGCCGCGAGTTCCTGTACCCGCGGAGCGAATCGAGAACGATTTCGTCAAGCTCCTGGCGTCCGTCAGGGTGGTACATGACCTGCAGCGGGCCGTGTTCCGCGTCCTGGCGCAGGCGATCGCGGATCCAGTGGGCAAACGCCCGGGCCTCTTCGACGAAACCGAGGCGCATAAAGGCATAGAGGGTGAAGGATGAATCGCGGAGCCAGGTGTAGCGGTAATCCCAATTGCGCTCGCCGCCGACCGCTTCGGGCAGGCCGAACGTGGCAGCGGCGATGAGCGAGCCGTGCTCGTCGCTGCAGAGCAGCTTGAGCACGAGCGCGGAGCGGTTCACCATTTCGCGCCAGCGTCCGGTGTAATTGGAGCGGGCTATCCATGCGCGCCAGAACTGCGAGGTTTCCTGAAAGTGCCGGTCGACACTTCCGAGATCAAAAACGGCGGTGTCCGTTTTCCCACCGGTCTCGGATTTCTCCTCATCGAGCTGACCGAATGCCAGGGTCGCAGTTTCACCGGCGCCGAGAGTGAAGGTGGCGACGGCGTCGTCGCCCTCAAGCTGCACAGGGAAGGTGGCCTGGAGGCCCATGCTCGGGCAATCTTTCGATTCGGGCACGAAGCAGACGGACCCCTGCTTGTTGTATGCGGAATGACGGGAGCGCCCATAGTCGAAGCGGGGGGCACAACGCATCCTGAACGTGATGCGGCCCTTGATGACACGCAGCACGCGGACAATGTGATGTGCGCGGCGCGCGTTTTCCTTTCTCTCGACCACGGGCATGAAGTCAGTGATTTCAGAGACACCGGAGTCAGAGAGGAAGCGAGTGAGCAGGATATTGGTATCCGGCAGGTAGAGTTGCCGGGTATGCAGCTGCTCAATTTCGGGCCAGATGCGAAGGAAGCCGCCGCGCTCGGGATCGAGGAGAGCAGCAAAAACCGTTGGAGAATCAAAATCAGGAAAACAGAGGAAGTCGATGCTCCCATTGACACCGACCAGTGCGATGGAACGCATGTTGCCGATGACGCCGTAGTTCTCGATGGGCTGGAAACCGCCGGGACTTTTCATGTCGGGCACACCCAGGACCTTAGATATTACCGGATGCGAGATGCGATTGCGATTTCGGAAGGATTTGAGCAGTCGAAAGTTTACGAAAAAAGCCGCATGAGGCCAGCGTGCGGCAGATCGGGGACGAGGAATCGGCCCGGCTCGCCGGATGCGTGGGTGAGAGCCTCAGCAGCGAGGTATCCGCTCCGGACTGCTCCTTCCATAGTGGAGGGCCAACCGGTTGCGGTCCAATCACCGGCGAGATAAATCGCGGGCCAGGGGCTTTGTGCGCCCGGACGAATGCGGTCGAGAAGCGGGCGGACCGAGTAGGTGGCCCGGACTTCTTTCACGACGGCAGCTTTTTCGAGCTTCGCAGAATTCACTGCCGGGAAAAACTGCGCCAGCTCGCGCAGGGCGAGATCGATGATCTCCTGCCGCTGCATCGGAACAAGCGATTTCGAGGAGCTGACGACCAGTTCGATGTAGCTTCCCTGTTGGGTGCGATGCGTGGGCTGCAGCTTCGATTTATTGAAGAGCCACTGGATGGTTGAGTCGAGCAGGACGGCATGCTCAAGTTCGGTGATCTCACGATCAAACCAGAGATGAATCCCGGTAATGGGCGAATGTTCGAACTGGGCGAGATCGGCGGCGAGGTCTTCGCTCTGCGCATTGTGCGGCAATCCCGGCAACAGACTCGCGAGCGCTTCGAAGGAGAGCGCCAGGATGACAGCGTCGGAGTTGAAGGTGCGGTCGCCGCTGCGGATGGTCCAGCCTGCCTCAGGCTCGCTTGGGTCGATGGGCTCGATGGCATCGACGCTGGTACGCAGGTGAACTTCTCCGCCGCGGGCGCGAAGGTAGTCGATGGCGCGTCCGTACAAATCGCTGAGCGGGATGGCGGGAATGCCCATGCGGCCGGCCTCTGGCGAGAGAAGAAATGATTCGCGAAAGACCTTTCCGGCGTACTTGACTGAAATGCGGTCGAGATCTTCGTTGAGGGCGCTGACCAGGACGGGATGCCAGAAGCGCTGAATGGCACCAGGCGTCTGGCCGTGGCGCGCAAGCCAGTGAGCGAAGTTCTCGTCTGTGTCCTCGGGAATGCCGGTCATAAATGCGGACATGCCGCGGCCGATGGCCAGCTTGTCCGACACAGAGAATGCCGGTGCGCGCAGAAACGACAGAGACGTATGCAAGGGCGCCGGCAGCGATGACAGTTGGAGGAGCGTGCGGCGCCCTCCGGGCTCGATGAAGGTGAAGTGATCGTACCAGCGGATAGCGTCGAGGGCGTCGAGGCGGCGATAGAGGTCAACAAGGTTTGTGCATCGCCCAATCAGGACGTGCTGGCAGTTATCGATCACCTCACCGGTGCCGGGGTGTTCGTAGGAGGAGGCGCGCCCCCCAACGTAGGGACGACGCTCCAGAAGGCGAACATGGTGGCCGCTGTCGGCAAGGGCGCAGGCGGCGCCGAGTCCGGCAAGTCCGCCACCGACGATGGTGACAGTGCGGGAAGGCTGGTCGATCACTTCCCTGCTCCTGACCTGCGCGGAACGATGCGATTAAAGAAGACTTGCAGGAGGCCCCGGGTGAGGATGAAGAGCTTCCTGGATGTGGGGATGGAAATTCTCGTCGCGAAGACGTTGTAGTTGTGCCGCTCGATGCGTTGGAGCAAGGAGTGATAAATCGCGATCAGAACCCAGAGGGCCGGCCTGGAGTCGGCTGCGATCAGCGGCAAGAGCGCTTTTCCAGATTTGTAATAGTGTTCGGCCCGTTTTGCTTCAGAGTCGAGCAGAGTGGACTCGTTGGGGGCCAGCGAGCGTGAGGTCGATGCGAGTGTTACCAGATCGGAGATAGAGACGGAGTGATGCTGGAGATCTTCTAAAGGAAGATACAAGCGGCCACGCTCGAGATCTTCACGAACGTCGCGCAGGATGTTGGTGAGCTGAAAGGCGATGCCGGTTTCCTCGGCGAGTTTTTCGGCGTGGGCATCGTCGTAGCCGAAGATGCGGATGCATACGAGTCCGACCACGGACGCAACGAGATAGCAGTAGCGGTAGAGATCGTCGAAGGTGGCGTAGGTGTCGTACTGGCCGGTCCCCTGCTTCGGAGATTGGGCGGCGCGATGAAGATCCATGGCAGTGCCTTCGACGAGCTGGTCGAGCAGGCTTTGGGGGATCTGAAAGCGGGCTTGTGCGTCGCTCAGGGCGACAAAGACGGGATCGGCGGTCGCCTCTCCGGATGATGCGCGATGCCACGCGTCCAGCCAGGTGCTGAGATTCGTGCGGCGCTGGTCGATGGAAAGCGACTCGTCGTCCGAGAGGTCGTCGGCGTGGCGCATAAAAGCATAGACAGCGCAGATGGCGTTGCGCTTGTGAGCAGGCAAGGCAACGAAGGCGTAATAGAAGTTCTTAGCCTGCTTCCGAGCTGTTTCGCGGCAGACCCGGTAGGATTCGTCAATGGATGGGGATGGGGACAGCGGCGGGGACGACGTCACGCAGCTTTCCCATGGGCGCTCTGCGCGAGACCTCTGCCGAAGAATTTTCCGGTGAGGGCACGAACCAGTAGCGCGGCTTTGCGGGATTTCGAGATCGACGGCCGGCTGCGGAGCACATCGTAGTCCTGCTGTTCAATGGCGCGCAGGATTTCAAGACCTCCGCGAGAGAAGAGATCGAGATCGACAGCGAGCTCGCGGTCAACCATGCCGATCAGCGGCAGGCCCTGCTCGAACATGCGGCGCGCGAAGTCGACTTCGTAGCGCATGAGGTCGCGGAAGGCCGGTGTGAATTTGCCGTTTGCTATTGTGGTTTCGTCGACGGCGAAACGGCGCATGTCTTCTGCGGGAAAATAGATTCGGTCGCGATCGCGGTAGTCGGTGCGGACGTCCTGCCAGAAATTCGCGAGCTGGAGCGCAGAGCAGGTGTGGTCGGAGAGCGCGAAGCGCTCGGGATCGCGATACCCGCAGACGTAAAGCACCAGATGGCCGACGGGATTGGCCGAGTAGCGACAGTAGTCGAGCACGTCAGCCATAGTCTCGAAGCGGGTAACTGTCTGGTCCTGCTTGAACGCGATGAGCAGGTCGGCGAAGGGCGTTTTGGGGATGTCGCAGGCGCGGATGGTCTCGGCGAGCGCGACGAAGACAGGGTGACGGGCCTCACCGCGATAGCAGGCATCGAGTTCGTCTCCCCAGAGATCGAGAAGGGCAAGCGATTGCTCGCGGCTGCCGGTCTCGTCTCCAAGATCATCGGAAACGCGGCAATAGGCATAGATGGACTGAAAGTGGCGGCGCAGGCGCCTGGGTAGAAACCAGGACGCGACGTGGAAATTTTCGTAGTGCGTTTCAGCGAGACGCTGACACCAGGCCTGGGCTTCGGCGAGCGTGGGAGGATGCTCCGGCATGCGGTATTCCGGAGGCAGAGCCGCCCATCCGCGTTCGATCAATTGTGCGTTGTCTGATGTCATTTGTATCGGACTTCAGGTCGTTGAGAGCCTCCAAAAGCGGGTCCTTCGACTGCGTTTAGCGCAGAGCGCCAAACCTCGCTTAGGATGACAATCTGCGGTATTGCTCCCTCCTACGGAATGATAGCGGTCTTAATGTCGCTGGAGCGATTCATCAGCCGCCGCAGGACGCTGTCGAGTTCCGAGAGAGGCGCGTGGCCGGTAATGTACTCGCGGCACTTGAACTGTCCGCTGCGAATGAGATCAAAAGCACGCCGTGCGGTGGCTGGCGTGTGATGGAAACTGGCCTTCAACGTGATGTCGTTATAGTGGAGCCGGTTAGTGTCGAGGTCGACGCGAGTTCCGGCGGCGCATCCGCCGAAGAAATTCACGGTGCCTCCCTTGCGCACCATATCCACTGCCCACTGCCAGGCGGTAGGAGTCGCCACGGCCTCGATGGCGACATCGACGCCCCGGTGCCTGGGGGTGAGCGCCCGAACAGCCGCGATGGGATCGGCCGCGGAAGTAATCTGAATTACGTGTTCGGCCCCGAAGGTGCGAGCAGCGGCGATCTGGCGATTGCGTTTGACGACGGCGATGACATGCAGGCCGGCCAGTTGCGCAACGTGCATGAACATGAGGCCGATGGGACCGCCTCCGATGACGACGATCGAGTCGCCGGGCTGAGCGTTCGATTCCTCGAGGCCGCGGACTACGCAGGCCAGCGGCTCGGTAAGAGCGGCGTGTTCGAAGGGAACGTTGCCGGGCACGAGCAAAGTGTTCTTCTCGACGATCCGGGCAGGAATGGAGATGAATTCGGCGTAGGCTCCGTTGTTGAAGAGCAGGTCGTCGCAGAGATTCTGCTGACCGCGGCGGCAGAAATAGCACTCGTCGCATGGAGCGGAGTTAAGAGCAACGACGCGGTCGCCGGTGCGGAAATTCTTTACGCCCGGACCGACTTCGTGAACAATCCCGGAGAGTTCGTGCCCGAATGGCACCGGCAGGGTGAGCATGCGGGCGTGATAACCGCGACGGTAAATCTTGAGGTCGGTGCCACAGGTAAGAGCAGCCTGGACGCGAACGATGATTTCTCCCGGACCAGCAATCGGTATAGGAAGGCGCTCAAGGCGCACATCTTCGCGACCGTATAGTACGGCTGCTGTCATTTCCTGAACCAGTGTTGTTGCTTCCATGTTCTTTGACCTGCGAATTTGCAGGCTCCCGGCTGTCTTCAGCCCTGCTGCGCGCCCGGTTCGATGAATATCTTCATGGAACTTGCGCTGGGGTTGGAGGCAATCTCAATACCCTTCACCGCGTCTTCCAGAGGAAAGCGGTGCGAAATGAGACGGGTGAGATCGAATCCGTTCAAGTACCCGTTGAAGACGAGATCGGCTACCTCATCTTGAATCGCGACAGAGGAACTGTAAGACCCCATCAGGGTTTTCTCATCCATGCAAATGATCGCGGGATCGATGCTGACGCTCCCATGCTGGGTCTGCGCGAAAAACAGGACCCGGCCACCGGGGCGGGCTGCATCGATCGCTGTCTGTATGAGCGAGTTGCCACCGACAGCAAGTATGACCGCGTCGGCGCCGCGCCCCTCGCTGGCTGCCCGCACAGCATCAACGACATTCTCTTTTCCGGCGTGGATGGGATGATGCAGGCCGTAGGTAGCGGCAATAGCGTGGCGCTCCGCGTATAAGTCTGAGGTGAGAACCTTTGCTCCCGAACGCGCGGAAAGCGTAGCGAGCAGAATACCGATCGGACCCTGGCCGATAACGAGAACCGTTTCGTCCCGCGCGAGCGCGAGACTCTTTACTCCCTTGAGGCAGGTATTCACGGGCTCGACGAATGCGGCCTGCTCGAACGGAATGCCATCCGGGATCTTGATGAGGCCGCGACGAACGATCCAATCACGCACATGGACATATTCGGCGAAACCGCCACCGGCGGGCTCAAAGCCGGCAGTACAGCCGACATGCTTGTAATCCGGGCACTGCGCAAAGGTCTTTTTGCGGCAGTAGTAGCAGTCGCCGCAGGGCACGTGGTGAAAGACCATGACGCGGTCGCCGATGGCGAAATCCTTGATGCCATCTCCCACTGCAGCAATCGTGCCGGCGGTTTCATGGCCAAAGATGCGCGGGGCAGAGTGAGAACCCGTATGGATCTTCTTGAGATCGGTGCCGCAGATGCCGCAAGCGGCAACGCGAATGAGGACCTCACCCGGACCGATCGATGGAACCGGAACGGTTTCCACACGAACATCGTTGATCCCGCGATAGACCGCTGCACGCATAGTCGGTGGAATCGGTCTCTGGGTGACTTCAGAGTTTGGGCTGTATGTGGTGGCCATCTTCTTTCAATAGTTTACAGCGACGGAGGGATAGATTTCGAGAGCAAGCGAGCAAGATTCGCCGCCGCCAGGTTACTGTTTTTTCCGACGCGTACCAGGGACGACCAGTATCGGGGGTGAAAAGCGGCGTGCGCGAGGAACGCGGGCATGCGAAGTTCGCCCGCGGCAGAGATGAATCGTGAGAAATCGGGAAGCTGGTCGGTGTAGGCGTCCGAGATGCCTTTGAAACAGTAGAAGGCAAGATTGTTTCTGGCGGCGAGGCGGGCGACGGTGGCAGCTTCCATGTCGACGAGGACCGCCTGATGTTTTTCGGCGAGTGGGCGCTTTTCGTTGACGCCTGCCACGTGGTCGAGGGTGACGAGGCGTACTCCTTCCGCGGAAGCAGTACGAAAACGCTCGCCGGTGGCGTGGTCGATCACTTCGGTGATGGCGTAAGCGGCTGGCGGTTTGAGAGCGCAGGTGATCGCTCCGGTCCACCCGTAGGAGATGAGCGCGTCGGGACGGCCGTGAGTCAGCGCCATTGCGACTGCGCGCTGGGCAGCGGCGGCGCCTATGCCTCCAGCTATGGCGATAGCTTCGTGACCGGAAACGGTGCCAATCCAGACGTTGGGCTGGGGGCGGCTCCAATCCCCGTTCTTGCCGACCAGCGGCTTGAGTTCGCCGGGCAACGCGGCGACGATGGCGATGTGGCTCATGACGCTTTGACTTGCTCCGGTGCTGGGATGGCAGCGGGGGCATAACCGTTCGCGCGGAACCAATCGATGGCGGAGCGCAGCGCGTTGTAAACGGGCACGATGCTGAAGCCCAGCTCACGCTGCGCCTTGGCGGACGAAGCGAACATCTTCTTTTTACCCATGCGGACGGCTTCGACCGTCGCACGAGGCTCAAGTCCGCGAATTTGGCCAGTGATGGTTTCGTCGAAGAAGGCGAAGATCATGGCGACGGTGTGCGGGACGCGCAGGTTTGGCGAGGGGAGACCGGTAATCGCTGACATCTTGTCGAGAATCTGTTTGAGGGTAAGGTTTTCGCCTCCCAGGATGTAGCGTTCTCCGGAGCGGCCCTCTTCGAGTGCACAGACGTGGGTGCGGGCGACTTCCGCTACGTCGACGAGATTGAGGCCGGTATCGACGTAGGCGGGAAACTTGCGGTTGAGGAAATCGACGATGATGCGGCCGGTAGGCGTTGGCTTTACGTCCATCGGTCCGATGGGGGTGGTGGGGTTGAGAATGATCACCTGCTGCCCGGCGCGGGCCGCTTCGATAGCGACCTGTTCGCCGAGGAATTTGGACCGCTTGTAGTGTCCAACCATGTCGGCAAGGGAAACGGGGGTGGTTTCGTCGACGATGGTCCCATCGGATTTGAAGCCCATGGTGGCGACGCTGGACGTGTATACGGTGCGCGGGACGGACTCTTCGCGAGCGATGCGCAGGAGGGCGCGGGTTCCGTCGACGTTGGCGGCGTACATGCTTTTTGGGTCGCGCACCCAGAGGCGATAGTCGGCGGCAACATGCATCAATGCGTCGCAGCCACGGATCGAGGTGCGCAGGGATTCGGGCTGGAGCAAATCGCCTACAACGGTTTCAGCCGGCAGGCCTTCGAGGTTGCGGAGATTGCTTGTGGGGCGGACCAGGAGGCGGAGCTGCGCACCCTGTTGGACGAGTTCCCGGGCAACGTGCGTACCTACGAATCCCGTGGCTCCAGTTAGAAAGACTTTCATGTATTGAGCGAGCACGATGTTCATGCCCAAACGGACATTTTACGGGAGTTTCCGCGCGATGGCGCGGCGTGACCGATTGCGCTCCAGTAAGGAATGACATTCCGGTGACATCTGATGCGGATGGGCGGAAGTAACCTGAACGGAGCGGTATGGCATCGACGCTTGTACGGATTTCAACAGCACCGGTTGCATCGTTCACCGACCAGGTGATCACACACCTGCCGGTTGTGGTGCTGTTTCCGCATAACCGATGCAATTGCCGGTGCGTGATGTGCGACATCTGGAGGATCCGGCAGACGCGTCAGATCGAGACGGCGGACCTGCTGCCACATCTTGAATCATTCCGGTCGCTGGGCACGCGATGGGTTGCGCTTTCCGGTGGAGAGGCGCTGCTTCACGATGATCTGCGCAGCTTGCTTGAGCTGCTGCGCGGCGAAGGAATGCGGATCACGCTGCTTTCGACGGGGCTGCTGCTCAAGGAAAATGCGGCGCTGGTGACGGAATTAGTGGAC
This sequence comes from uncultured Acidobacteriaceae bacterium, assembly GCA_963781245.1. Classification (GTDB taxonomy): domain Bacteria; phylum Acidobacteriota; class Terriglobia; order Terriglobales; family Acidobacteriaceae; genus Silvibacterium. The sequence goes on along the minus strand of CAWAFB010000014.1, from coordinate 344,692 downwards.
GACGTAATCGTGTCGCTGGATGGACCTCGGGAAACGCACAATGCGATCCGGCGCGTTCGCGACGCATATGAGCGGATGGCACAGGGCATTGCTGCGCTCAGGGTATTGCGGAGAGACATGCCCGTCTCCGGCCGGAGCACGGTGCAGAAGAATAATTTTCGGGAACTGCCGAGGACCGTGGACGCGGCGCGGGAACTGGGGCTGGATTCGATTTCGTTTCTCGCGGTGGATGCGACGTCCGCGGCGTTTAATCACGAAGACGGCTGGAAGGAAAACGACCAGGCGCGGGTGCTGCTTACGGCCAATGAGGTTGGGAAGCTGTCGGGCCTGCTGGATCGCATGAGCATAGAGTATGCGGAGGAGTTCCGGAGGGGGTTTATTCAGGAATCTCCGGAGAAGATGCGTCGGATTGTGAGGCATTTTCGCGCCGCGCTCGGTCAGGCTGAGGCTGTTGCTCCGCGCTGCAATGCACCGTGGGTCTCAGCGGTAGTGGAAAGCGACGGTGCGGTGCGGCCCTGCTTTTTTCATCCTGTGATTGGCAACATCCACGAACGGTCTTTGGCAGATGTCGTGAATGGCGAGGCGGCGCTGCGCTTTCGCGCCGGTCTCGACATCGAGAGCAACGAGATCTGTCGAAGATGCGTGTGCTCGCTCTATTACACGGAACCGTGAAGTCGCCGCACAAGGCCTTCATATTCCCCTGCTAGAATCGCGAGCCTGGGGAAACTATGGGCAGACCGGTAGTGCACTTCGAGATTGGCTGCAGGGATAAGGCGAAGACGGCAGAGTTCTACGGCGCGCTTTTCGACTGGAACATGCAGGAGATGGGACCTGCGGCGATGATTGCGACGGGAGCCGACACAGGCATTCAAGGACATATCACCTCGCTTGGACACGAACCGCACAACTACACCATTTTCTACGTGCAGGTAGACGATGTGGCGGCCTACCTGAAGAAGGCCGAGGCTCTGGGCGGGAAGACACTCGTTCCGCCGGTGCCGATTCCTACCGGTACGTTTGCGTGGATGGCTGATCCCGAAGGGAACGTGGTCGGGCTGTTTGAGACCAAGGGCTAAGAGCCTTCGTCAGGCGAACGTTGAATCAATCTGGAGCTAACGCCCTGGGCAGGGCATCCAAGAACCGAGCGAAGATTCAAGCATCGGGAGGTGAACCTTGCAGAGAAGAGACTTCATCAAGACAGCTTCGACGGCCGCGGGGATGGCAGTTTCAACGAGCATCTTTCCGTCGCTGGCAGGCGCTGCCGATGCCGGTTCGGGCATGATCTACCGGACGTTGGGGTCGACCGGCGAGAAGGTGTCGGCGCTGGGACTGGGCGGCTATCACATCGGAAAGTCCGATCTTTCGGAAGACGAGAGCATCCGGCTCATCCGCGCGGCGCTGGATCGCGGCATGAACTTTCTGGATAACTGCTGGGACTACAACGGCGGAGTCAGCGAGATCCGCATGGGTAAGGCTCTGCGCGACGGTTATCGACAGAAGGCGTTCCTGATGACGAAGATTGACGGCAGGACGAAAGAGTCGGCGGCACAGCAGATTGACGAGTCACTGAGCCGGCTGCAGACCGATCATGTGGACCTGATGCAGTTTCACGAGGTGATCCGGCTGGAGGATCCCGACCGGATCTTTGCCGCCGGCGGCGCGATGGAGGCGATGCTGGCAGCGAAGCAGGCGGGCAAGGTGCGTTATATCGGGTTTACAGGGCATAAAGACCCGTATGTTCACCTGCGCATGCTGGAAACCGCGAAAGCGCACAACTTTCATTTCGACGCGGTCCAGATGCCGCTGAACGTGATGGATGCGCACTTTCGCAGCTTTGATCAGCAGGTAGTGCCGGTGCTGGTGCGGGAGAAGATCGGCATTCTGGGCATGAAGTGTTTCGGGGATCACTTCATCCTGAACAGCAATACGGTACAGCCGATCGAGTGTCTGCACTATTGCCTGAATCTGCCGGTTTCGGTGCAAATCACGGGCATCGACAGCACGCAGATTCTGGATCAGGCGTTCGAGGCGGCGAAGACCTTTCGTCCGATGTCACAGCAGCAGGTCGCGGCGCTGCTGGCGCGCACTACGCAGGCAGCGGCTCACGGGGACTTTGAACTGTACAAGACGACCAGCCATTTTGACGGGACGGCGCATAATCCGTCGTATCTGGGGTGAAGCGAAGTTAACAGAAAAGCAGATCTCTCGACTGCGCGCCTACGGCGCTCCGCTCAGGATGACAAAATTATTGAGACGCACACTGATCTGCAATAAAAGCAGATCTCTCCGCATCGTGAAAGCGCGTAGCGCGCCTTCACGTCGGTCGGGATGACATCTTTAGTTTGGTTTTGGGTCCTCAGTCGTAGTATTCGAGGCCGAGATGGGTGATGAGCTCTTCGCCCTGAATGTGGCGCAGCGTGTTCTTGAGCTTCATCGACTGGATGAATAGGTCGTGTTCGGGGTAGAGGCCGGGCGCGGTTTGCGGCGATTTGAAGTAGAAGCTGAGCCACTCCTGAATGCCGAGGTTCTTGAGGCTCGGCGTCCGCTGGGCCAAATCGAGGAAGAGGACGAGATCGAGCGCGAGCGGCGCGGCCAGGATCGAGTCGCGGCAGAGGAAGTCGACCTTGATCTGCATGGGATAGCCGAGCCATCCGAAGATGTCGATGTTGTCCCAACCCTCTTTGTTATCACCACGTGGCGGGTAATAGTTAATGCGAACCTTGTGGTAAATGTCCTTGTAGAGATCGGGGTAGAGTTCGGGCTGGAGGATGTAATCGAGGACGCCGAGCTTGGATTCCTCCTTGGTCTTGAAGGACTCGGGGTCATCGAGGACTTCGCCGTCGCGGTTGCCGAGGATGTTGGTCGAGTACCAGCCGGCGACTCCCAGCATGCGTGACTTGAAGGCCGGGGCGAGCACGGTCTTCATGAAGGTCTGTCCGGTCTTGAAGTCCTTGCCGCAGATCGGCGCTCCGGTCTGCTTTGACAGCTCGATCATGCAGGGGAGATCGACGGTGAGGTTCGGCGCGCCGTTGGCGAAGGGGATGCCCTCTTTAAGCGCGGCGTAGGCGTAGATCTGCGACGGAGCAATATTCGGGTCATTGTCGACCAGGCCCTTTTCGAAAGCGGCCAGCGACTGGTGAACAGCGGAAGGCTCGAGAAAGATTTCCGTCGAGCCGGTCCAGATCATCACGACGCGGTCGGCCTTCGACTTGAAGCTCTGGATGTCGGCGATGAGCTGCTGGGCAAGATCGCACTTGTGTTTGCCCTTTTTGATGTGGGTGCCGTTAAGGCGCTTGACGTAGTGCTGGTCGAAGACCGCAGGCATGGGCTGGATCTCTTCGAGGAAGGGCCGAATGCTCTTGAGGTGGTCGTTGTCGAGCACCTGGGCGTGTGCGGCGGCTTCGTACATGTTCTCGGGGAAGATTTCCCATCCGGTGAAGACGATGTCGTCGAGGGAAGCCAGCGGCGCGAAATCCTTGATGAGCGGCGTGCGATTGTCGGTACGCTTGCCGAGGCGGATGGTGCCCATCTGGGTCAGTGAGCCTATGGGCTTGGCGAGACCTTTGCGGACCGCCTCAACACCAGCGATGAGCGTGGTGGCAACGGCTCCCATGCCGACCACCATGATTCCAAGTTTTCCTTTTGCGGGCTGAATATTCGCAGCCTTCGGTGTAGCCATTCTTACGGGTCTTCCTCTCAAGCAAAATAGTGCGCGTGCGCAAACACTCTAGTGTCGCCTCCATGAAGGGGCTTTGGCAAACGGGTGGGACTCAATTGGGAGAATCAGCGGGCCAAATGCGGGCGGGCAGCGCCAGGCGCGATCAGGCTACCTCAGGCCGCACGCGGTCTTTCCAGTGTGTCCAGACAAACCAGACGACGCCCGCCAGCAGCAGCACAACGACGACGGTGTGGAATCGATGAAAGGCCGACTTGAAGGCGGGATTAGTCTCCCAGGCCTGTCCGAGTTTCATGCCGGCGTAAGCCAGAACGAAACACCACGGCCACGAGCCGAGGAAGGTATAGATATGGAAGCGGAGCTGGTTCATGCGGGCGATGCCGGCGGGTAGCGCGATGAAGGTGCGGATGACCGGAAGCAGGCGGCCGATGAAGACAGTGATCGATCCATAACGCGAGAAGAAGTGCTCAGCCCGGTCCAGGTCGCGTTGATCAAGCAGGATGAAGCGGCCAAATTTAGTAATGAAGGGGCGTCCGCCATAGGCTCCGATCCAGTAGGCGACGGCCGAGCCGAGATTGCAGCCAATAGCGCCGGCGGTGGCAACTCCAAAGAGGGTGAGTTGGCCGGTCTGCACGAGGTAGCCGGAGAACGGCATGATGATCTCAGACGGCAGCGGAATACAGGCAGACTCGATGCCCATCAGGAGGGCGACACCGACGTATCCCGAGGCGGAGATGGTAGCAATGATGAAGTGGGCGAGGAAGGCGAGGATTTTCTCGGTCATTCGAGGCAAGTATACCTGCCACCGTACTCACGCCCATTTACACTTTGGCGGAATTGCTGAACGGATCCGGGCTGGTGGTTTAGCGCTGACAGGGCCTGAATCGCAGGAAACAGAATGAATGTGCCACAACATGAACGCTTCTTTGTGATCACGGGCGGACCGGGGTCGGGTAAGACGACGCTGATCGAGCTACTTGCAGCACGTGGCATTTGCACCATGCCTGAGGCGGGAAGGAGCATTATTCAAGATCAGGTAGCCATCGGGGGCAGCGCGTTGCCATGGGCAGATCGCAGCGCATTCGCCGAGCTGATGTTGAGCTGGGAGCTGCGATCTTATCGAGAAGCACTGAGACAATCTGGGCCGGTTGTTTTTGATCGCGGCGTGCCCGACGTTATCGCATATCTGCGCGTGAGTGAGCTTCCGGTTCCGTTGCACATGGAGAAGGCCGCGCAGATATTTCGGTACCATCCCCGGGTCTTCATCGCGCCGCCGTGGAAGGAAGTCTTTGCAGGCGACACAGAACGGAAGCAGTCGCTCGAAGAGGCGCAAGCTACGTATCGCGCTTTGGTCGAAACATACTCGGAATTGAACTACGAGCTGATTCAGTTGCCGCTCACTTCGGCGAAAGACCGAGTGCAATTTGTGATTGAGTTGATGGGCGTCGAGATCGAGTCTGCTTGAAATCTGTTCATACCTCTAAGGCAGGACCGCAGTGCCGTTTTGAATCGGGATCCTACGCCAGGAATCAGGAAGCGGAACTGGGCAAATGACGCACGTCCAGAGTCAGCGGGTGGAGGGGCGGTCATGGCGCAGGGTGTAGCAAAGTCCGATGCCGACGCACAACGCGGCGAGGACGACACCCTCAAGGGAAACATTGATGGCTTTCCCATCGAGCACGGCCGGCACGAATCCTGCGCGGAGATTGGCCAGCGCATGCGCGGCCCAGAGTATGAACACGGCTGCGTAAATCAGACCTGAGGCTTTCAAGACGCGAAGTAAAATCGTGGCGCGCTCCAGTGCGATGGCCTGGCGGCGGCGACCGGCGGCAGCCCATACCTGCGCGGCGGGCGGCGGAGCGGCATGTTCGCTAAGATACTGCGCATCCTCGTGAAAAATCCGAGCAATCTGCAGAGCCTCGCCGCAATGCGGGCAGCCTTGCTGGTGCCGGAGAAGTTCGGGGGATGCTGAACCGGTCTGCGAGGCGCGAATTGTCTCGATCTCAAATGCGCATGGCATGGTGTTCATCCTTTGCGGTTCTCCTCGGGCCTGAGCAAGGTGGCAGCCTGGCGGCGTGCACGAAAAAGGAGCACCCTAATGCTGAGCGCGCCGAGGCCGGTAATTGCAGCAATCTCGGGGTGGTTCATGCCCTCGACATAAGCCAGCCAGAGGATCTGGCGCTGACGGGGCTTCAGCGAGTCCATCACGCGTCGGACGTCGATATGTGCGACCGAAGCGGGCTCCGCGGTGGATGCCTCGGTGGCCTCCACGGCTTCGATATCGACCTCAACTGCGTTCCCGCTGTGACGCCAGCGGTCGTGAAGCAGGTTGGTGGCGATGCGGAAGAGATAGCTCCGGGTGGCGGCCTCATCCATGGCTGGAAGGCCCGAACGACCTCCATACCGGCTGAGGAAGCGGCAGTAGGTTTCCTGAAGCAGGTCGTCGGCCAGGTCCCGGCTGCCTGAGGCACGTACCAGGTAGGCCCAGAGCGGACGCGCAGTCCGGCCGTAGAGAGCCCGGAAAGCATCCTCATCGATCCCGGATACTTCGCGGGTGGCGCTACCGGCATAGTTCGCGATGGTGTCCGCCAGGGTCATTTTCACTCGTTCAGAGGCACCGGGTTAAATGCGAGGACCGCGGTTGAGCAGCCCAAAGGACCTTGAGAGAAAATACGAGGCCGCTCCCGCTATTCCGAATCCCAGGCCGAGAGCAACGGCGAGGGTTCCAAAGATGGTGAAGGCCTCGCCTGAAAATGGGAGCTTCGAGCGCAACACCAACAGTGCGACGCCAAAAATGGCGATGATGATACCCGCCTGCACGCTGCTGAGGATACGTTCGTAGGGCGTGACGCGTTCCGTTGTGAGCCCGTCGACGAACTGTTTGCCGGCGGGAGTTTCAACATACGCGAGCAGGCTCTGGCTGGAGTCGAGGCGTTGCAGAAGGCTCGTCTGCACCTCAGCCTGAAACCTGGCGATTTTGTAGCGGCGGATGGACGAGAAGAGAACCCAGACAATCCATCCGATCATGAAAAATAGGCTGCCTGGTACGAGGATGTCCTCCATTTGGTGCGCTCCCGTTGAGAAAATTGCTGCTCTCAAGCGGTAAAACGGTCTGCAGAAAAATCGGTTAACAGCAAAAAACAGAATTGTCTGGCGTATTTGCCGGTGAGCGCTCTCCGGATTCGAAGGATTCCGGCCGAAGGCGTCATCGACTGGATAACCGTTTCTCCTGCTAGCATGAAGAGAGAATCAGAGGTGAGAAAATGGCTGATATTTTGACTGTCCCGGCGGCGGAGAGCACGACGGAGACACACCCTACGCCGGCCAAGGCGGACGAGAAGAAAATTCAGCGGCAGATGGTGTCGTTTTCCTTTTTCAAGGTGATGCCGGAGTGGCGGCGGCTTCCCGCGGCGGAGCGTGCGGAGCACAAGCGGCAGTTCGCCGAGATTCTGAAGCGCTGGAACCAGCCGGGACGGCTGCTTAGCCTTACCTATTCGACGGTCGGCCTGCGTGGCGATGTAGACATGGTGCTGTGGCGCATCTGCTATTCCGTCGACGACCTGAACCAGATGACGGCGGAACTGCTGGCGAGTCCGCTGGGAGGATATCTGCAGACGCCGCATAATTTCCTGGCGATGACCAAGCGGTCGCAGTACCTGATCGGGCACGAGCACGAGGGACAGCATGATTCGCGCGGGAGCATCCGGCCAGGCGGGCAGAAGTACATCTTCATCTATCCCTTCTGGAAGACCCGCGCGTGGTATCTGCTCCCAATCGAAGAGCGGCAGCGGCTGATGAGTGAACACATCCGCGTGGGACACATGTATCCGCGGGTGAAACTCAACACGACCTATTCTTTCGGGATTGACGACCAGGAGTTCGTGGTTGCGTTCGAGACCAATTTTCCCGAAGATTTTCTGGACCTGGTGCAGCAACTGCGGGAGACGGAGATCAGCGTTTACACGCTGAAGGACACGCCGATCTTTACCTGCATCCGGATGAGTGCGGAGGAAATGCTGGACCGGCTGGGATAAGGCAGAGATCAGGGATTAGGGCTCAGGGATCAGTAAAGGCGCGGGCTCCGGCTCGCGCCTTTTGTTTATGGGTAGAATGCTGAGATGACTGCGAAGAAAGCTGCGGCAAAACAGACGAAGACTGGACTGAAACCTGCCGGAAAGGCAAAGGCTGCTGCGAACAGAAACGATCTCGCTCCGGGGAGGATTGCGGAAATTTTGCGGCGGCTGCAGGCGGCGTACCCAAATGCGGAGTGCGCACTGCAACACCGGAATGCCTGGGAGCTGCTTGTGGCCACGATTCTTTCGGCGCAGTGCACCGATGCCCGGGTGAACATGGTCACGCCGGAGCTGTTCCGGAAATTTCCAACACCGCAGGCGATGGCTGAGGCTTCCCTGCCCGCCATCGAAGAGGAAATTCGGTCGACGGGCTTCTATCACAACAAGGCGAAGTCGATCTCCGGCGCGGCGAAGAAGATTGTAAGTGAGTTCGGCGGGAAGGTTCCGAGAACGATGGCGGAATTGCTGACAGTACCGGGTGCAGCGAGGAAGACTGCGAATGTTGTGCTGGGAGTGGCCTATCAAGTTGCTGAAGGGGTAGTGGTGGACACGCACGTTCTGCGGCTGTCTCATCGCCTTGGGCTTACACAGCATACCGAGCCAAAGAAAGTGGAGCAGGACCTGATGCAGATCATTCCGCGAGATCACTGGATTCAGTTTTCGCATGAGCTGATTCATCATGGGCGGCAGATCTGCATCGCCCGCAAGCCGCGCTGCGTAGACTGCACACTGGAGACGCTGTGCCATTCTGCTGACAAGACGTGGAGCAGCTAAGAGGCAGGGATTAGGGATTAGGGATTAGGGATTGAATGGTCGCCCCGATAAGCCCGGAGAGGTCGTGGGGGTTGGCTTCGGCGGCGGGCTCCCATCCGTGATCGCGAAGGGTCTGGCTGGTGATTGGGCCGATGGAGATGGCGAGCATTTTGTGTGGGCGATCGAGGTCGGCTGCTCTCAACAAATGAAAGAAATTCGTCACGGTGGATGAGCTGGTGAACGTCGCTGCATCCGGCAATTGCTGTCCCGAGGCGAAGATTTCAGCAATATTGCGTACTGAGGCTTCTGGGATGATAGTGCGGTAGGCCTCGACAACATCGACCTGACCACCCATTTTCGCGAGCGCATCCGGGATGACATCGCGGGCAACGGCGGCGCGGACAATCAGGACGCGGCTGTTGCGGACCTGATCTCCGATGGCAGCTATGAGAAATTCAGCGACGTATTCTAGCGGCGTGAGGGTGACGAAGAGGCCAGCGTCGATGAGCGCCTGGGCGGTGGAAGCACCAATCGCCGCGATCCTGAGATGTGAAAAATCCCCGTTATCGACATTGAACGCGGCGGTGCGTTCACGGATCGAGCGGACCGCGTTCGCGCTGGTAACGATCAGCCACTGATACTGTGGCAAATTCCGAAGCGCCGCATCGAACGGCTCCCAGGACACCGGTGGCACAATTTCAATGGCGGGGATTTCGATGACTTCAGCTCCTAGTGCCGCTAGTTCGGCCGACAGCTTGCCTGCCTGATGGCGCGCGCGCGTGACGAGAATGCGGCAGCCCGCGAGCGGGAGCGGTGAAATCACGGGAGGGCGAGCTCCAGAAGGCTTCGCGCGCCTTGCTCGAGGAGGCGCTCAGCGAGCTTCTGGCCAAGGGCCGCTGGGGATATACCCTCCTGGTGTTGGAGCGCGGCGCGCACGATGCCCTCGCCATTGGGAGCCGCGACTGCCCCGGTAATGCTGAATCTCCCGGCTGACTCCAGACAATGGATCCCGATCGGGACCTGGCAACCTCCGCCGAGAGCAGCAAGGGCGGCGCGTTCCGCGGTTACGGCGAAACGGGTACTGGCATCGTCGAGGACGGCGAGTGCCTCGATGGTCGCTTTATCGTCTGCACGCGTTTCGATAGCGAGGGCTCCCTGGCCTGCAGCGGGACAAAGAATGAGGGCAGGAAATCGTTCGCGGAGGTACTCGGTGCGTTCGAGGCGCTCAAGGCCGGCGGAGGCCAGAATGATCGCCTCCGCTTCACCCTCCGACAACTTGCGGAGGCGGGTGTCAACGTTGCCGCGAAACTCAAGAAAGTGCAGGTCGTTACGAACCGACCGGAGTTGCGCCTGGCGCCTCAGGCTGCTTGTTCCGATGCGTGCGCCGGATGGGAGAGCAGCAAAGCTTTCAAAGTTGATGGAGACGAAGGCGTCGCGGGCATCGGCACGCGGCGGGATGGCGGCGATGGTGAACGGCTCGTCGAGTGAAGTCGGCAGATCCTTGAGACTGTGGACGGCAAGGTCGATTCGGCGGTCGTACAGCGCCTCCTCAATTTCCTTGGTGAACATGCCCTTCGGCACAGTCGCGCCGACCTGGGCGAAGGTGAGATGCTGCATGGCGTCGCCGCTGGTGCGGATAATCTCAATGGCGACTTCATAGCCTTCGAGACGAAGCTGTTCGGCGATGTGATTCGCCTGCCAGAGAGCGAGTTGCGAGCCGCGTGAACCGATTTTCAGGGAACAGGGCTCAGGGCTCAGGGCACAGGGTTCAGTCATTGCGTTCTTTAATAGTTAGGGCGGGCTCGTTGGAAGTGCGAGGTTCGCCAGGCTGGTCCGCATGCGCCGTGGCTTCGCTGGTTCCGTTCAGGCCGAACGCCGTACGGATGGCTTCGACAGTGACCAGATCACCTTCACGGGCTGCTGCTTTCAGGGCCTGCAATGGCAGATGCAGAAATTTGTTCACAAGGCCGCGGGTGAGCACTTCGACTGCGTTCTGTTGCGCGGGGGTGAGCGACTGCAGTCGAGACTGGGCGCGCCGCAGTTCCGCCTGCCGGATGTCCTCGGCCGCGGCCTGCAAATCAACCAGCGCGGGCACAACATCGAGGGTTTCAATGCGCCGCTGGTATCGCGCGAGCTCATGTTCGAGGATTTCTTCCGCGCGTTGCGCTTCCCGGCCGCGGTCGGAGAGATTGGAAACCGCGACGGACTGCAGGTCGTCGATGTCATAGAGAAAAATGCCGTCGAGGCGATTGATCTCCGGATCGACATCTCGCGGTACGGCGATATCGATGATGAACATCGGGCGGTTGCGGCGGCGATGGAGAAATTGCTGCGCGTGCGGAGTGCGGAAAATGAATTCCGGAGAGCCGGTGGAGGTGATCAGAATGTCAGCTTCGTCGGCGCGGGCGTGGAGGTCATCGAAGCGAACCACGTGGCCCTTGAATTTTTGCGCCAGGCTCAGGGCGCGCTCGTGGGTACGATTTGAGATGAGCAGCGACCCGGCTCCGTGTTGCATCAGATGACGGGCGGCGAGTTCGCTCATCTTGCCGGCTCCAACGAGGAGCACGCGTTTGCCTTCGAGCGAGCCGAAGATTTTACGGGCAAGGTCGACGGCGACCGACGCTATCGAAACCGACGATGCTCCGATCTGTGTCTCGGTACGGATTTTCTTAGCAGCGGAAAGGGCACCCTGGAGCAGCCGTTCGAGATTCCCTCCCACGGCTCCGACCGAGCGCGCTGCAGCATAGGATTCCTTCACCTGGCCGAGGATCTGGGGCTCGCCAACCACCATGGAGTCCAGACTGGCGGCAACGCGGAAGAGATGCCGGACTGCTTCCGACTCACGGTGCTGATAGAGATGTGGCTGGAGTGACTGGCTATCCACAGCAAAGCGCTCGTTCAGATAGCTGGCAAGCTCCGGCTCCCTGCCGTCATAGCACACAAGCAGCTCCACGCGGTTGCACGTAGAGAGAATCAGCCCCTCATGGACTCCGGGATGAGAAATCAGGGCGCGCGTTTCGCCCGCGAGATTCTCCGGCGCAATGGCAAGGCGCTCGCGGAGTTCAACCGGAGCCGTCTTGTGGTTGAGGCCTGTGAGCAGGATCTTCATGGGGCGCTGAACCTGTGCACGGAACTGAGGAGATTCGCAGCCCAGACGCAAAGCATGACCACGAAGACCGCCGAGGAGAGATAGACGGCGCGGCGTCCTCGAAGCCCGGTACTGCGGCGAACGAACAGCATAACTACATAGAGTCCCCACATCACAAAAGAGAGCCAGATTTTTGGGTCGGCAAAGTAGGCCGGGCCGACGCTTTCCTGAGCGATGATGGAGCCGGCGAAGAGGCCGATGGTCATGCAGTGGAATCCGAGCACGAGCGTCTTCTGCGCGATCTGGTCCATGGTGTCGAGCGGCGGCAGCCAGTTGAGAAAGCCGGGCGAACGCTTGCTCTTCAGGCGCCGTTCCTGAAATAGATAAAACAGACTGGCTAAAAGACTGAAAATCAATGCCGCATAGGCCGCCAGCAGGGCCGTGATGTGCAACAGAAGCCATCCGCTGCGAATGACGGGCGAGCTGAAGGTATGGCGGTCGGGGCCTAGCGTGGGCACGACCACGAGCAGGAAGGCCAGCGGCAGCGCGAAAATGCCGAAGGAGAGCGTTCGATACCGAAGTGCAATGACCAGGAAGACGGTTACGATGAGGAGCGCCAGGATCGACTGGACTTCGTGCATGCCCACCGGCATCCAGCGATGGGCAAGCACCAGCATTTCAACTGCGGAGACCACGTGGAACAGCCACGCGGCTACCGAAATAGGCAGACAGATCCGTCGCCAGACGGAGCGATGGCCGAACACGGCCCGGAACGCCGAAAGCGAGGCGATTCCGTACAAAATCGCCGCTATTCTTAGCCATAACAGGTACATACGCGTATCAGCAGCTAATCATCCAGTATAAGCTCTCGGACCTGCGGGTCTCTGGAACTGCGAAGCAAATCGGGCGTCGAACAAGACCTCAGCAGGACGAACAAGAGTCAGCGAAAATTTGATCCAGTGGCAATCGGACGGGAAACCGCGTGGCTGGTCGAGAGAGCCCCGCATCCCAACCGCAGCGGGGTAGCTTACCCCAGCACTGGAGAAAAAATGGACTATCGCGTGAAACCGGGTGACCTTGAGGAAGATCAGGTGAGCTCATACCTTGAGAGCCAATCGGCAAGATTGCCTTCCAGCTTCTACCTTGGCGCGGCGCTGACTTCGATGGTTGCGTCGTTAGCCTTCAAAGCGGCAGGAAAGGAACATCTTGCCCTCTTTGTCGGCCAATGGGCGGCTCCCTTTCTCATCATTGGAACTTATAACAAGATGGTGAAGCAGCACGGCAGCGACCAGAGACAGCAGTCCGCACGGAGCGTTATCCACACTGCGGCCAGCTAAACCGAATCGGAAACCGAAGAGGGACTACACGCCAGTATGCGCTTCACGATATGCTGGCGTATCCCCGTGTCTGATACTTCTACACTCCAGGCCGATCTGGAACAGACTCCGCTCATGCGCCAGTTCTGGGCGGCAAAGCGGCAACATCCCGATGCCCTTCTCTTCTTCCGGATGGGCGATTTCTACGAGCTGTTTTTCGAGGATGCAAAGGTCGCTTCCCGCGAACTGCAGATTCAATTAACAGCTCGTGATAAGGAGCGGGCGATCCCCATGTGCGGGGTGCCTTACCACGCCGCGGAGGGATACGTCGCGCGGCTGCTTCGCAAGGGATATCGGATCGCGATGTGCGATCAGATGGAAGACCCGAAGCTGACGAAGAAGATCGTGCGCCGCGAAGTGACGCGCGTTCTGACTCCCGGCACGGCGATCGATCCGGCGCTTGGATCGAGCGAAAATAACTATCTCGCCGCCCTTCACATCACAGAGCAGACAGTTGGACTGGCATATCTCGATCTTTCCACAGGGGACTTTCGGGCAACGGAATTCTCCGGCGCAAATGCTCTCGACCAATGCGCCGATGAGCTGGCCAAGCTGGCACCAAGCGAGGTGCTGTCGGCAGCGGCGAATCCGTTGATGAACGGGAATCGCGAGCTGGCGGGAGCCTTTGACCGGGTGAAGACGCGGACACCGATTGAGGATTGGGTGTTTGCGCGGGACTATGCCGTACCCCTGCTTGAGCGGCAGATGGGAACTGCGTCGCTCGATGGGTTCGGCTTTGCGCATCACGGCGCGGCTGCGGTTGCGGCGGGAGTGATCGTTCACTACGTGCGGCAGACACAGCAAAACGACGCCGGCCATGTGGATACCATTCGCTATTACGAGCGCAGCCGCCACATGCACCTGGACCAGGTAACGGTCCGCAACCTGGAGCTCCTGGAGCCTGTTTTTCAGGAAGCGGGGGCGGACGCTACTTTGTTCCGGACCCTCGATTGCCAGATGACTCCGATGGGCAAGCGGCTCCTGCGGGCTTCGCTTCTGCGTCCGCTGCTGGAGATCGCGGCGATCGAAGAGCGCTATGAGGCTGTGGCGGAAGCGAAACAGAAGCTGATGGCCCGCGAGCAGACGCGGCGCATCCTGAGCGGCGTTCTCGATCTGGAGCGCCTGCTTGCGCGCATCTCACTCGATAGCGCGGGGCCGAGAGACGTGCTGGCCCTCGCGGCTTCTCTGCAGCATTTGCCGGAGTTGAAAAAAACTACTGCAGACATGCAGGAGAAATTCTGGAAGTGCGCACACGAGCGCCTCGACGTGCTCGACGATCTGTGCGCGACGATTACCAAGACTCTTGTGGCCGAACCTCCGGTGACGCTCGCCGAGGGCGGTGTCATTGCGTCCGCCGTGGATGGCGAATTGGATGATTTGCGCGCAATAAGCCGCGACGGACGGTCTTCGATTGCGACGATCGAGGAGCGGGAGCGCAACCGAACAGGAATTCAGTCGCTGAAGGTTCGGTTCAATTCAGTCTTCGGGTACTACATCGAGATTACGAAATCGAACCTGGGTAAGAATGTGCCGGCGGACTACGAGCGCAAGCAGACTCTTGTAAACGCCGAGCGGTTCACAACGCCGGAGCTGAAGGACTACGAGACAAAGGTGCTGACTGCGCATGAGCGCTCAGTGGAGATTGAGAAACGAATCTTCGCTGAACTTCGCCGGCAATTAATGGAGAACGCTGGACGCATTCGCAAAACAAGTGCGGTGATCGCAGAGATCGACCTGATTGCCAGCTTCGCGCACCTCGCGTCGCTGAGGAATTACAGCAGACCGCTGCTCGAAGAGTCGCCGGTGCTGGAGGTGGTGTCGGGACGGCATCCCGTGATTGAGCGGCTGATGGAAGAGGCGGGCGAGGGGCGCTTCGTGCCCAACGATTTATATCTTAATGGCGATGGGCCAAGCCTGCTGCTGCTCACGGGCCCGAACATGGGCGGCAAATCTACGTATCTGAGACAGGCAGCACTCCTGGCGATCATGGCGCAGATGGGCAGCTTCGTTCCGGCGGAACGAATGCGGTACGGTGTCGTCGACCGTGTGTATACCCGCATCGGCGCAAGCGATAACGTGGCGCGAGGGCGTTCGACGTTCATGGTGGAGATGACGGAGACAGCGACCATTTTGAACACGGCTACACCGCAGTCGCTGATCCTGCTGGACGAGATGGGGCGCGGTACATCGACCTTCGACGGGCTGGCGCTGGCGTGGGCTACGGTTGAGTACCTTCATGCGCATGTTGGTGCGCGGACGCTCTTTGCCACGCATTATCACGAGCTGACGATTCTCGCGGAGCAGTTGCAAAAGCTGAAGAATCTGCGAGTGGCGGTCAAGGAATCGCCGCAGGGGATTGTGTTTCTGCATGCGATTGAAGATGGCCCGGCAAACAAGAGCTATGGCATTGACGTTGCGCGGCTGGCGGGATTGCCTTCAAAGGTGATTCAGCGTGCGCGACAGGTGCTGAAGCAGCATGAGCGCTCGGAGCGTCATAACGTGGCGGTCGAGACGGAGGCGCCGCTGCAGATGACGATGTTCACGCCACTTTCGCAGAGAATCCTCGACAGGCTGGAGGAGACGGATATCAATTCGTTGACACCACTGCAGGCCCTGAATTTGCTGGAGGAACTGAAGACAGAGATAAAAGCCGGGAGTGGCCAGGGGTGAATCTGCGGCAGCAAGTTGGGCAGTTGATCATTGCCGGCGTTGAGGGTCCAGAACTAACCTCGCTTGAACGTGCCTGGCTCAACCTGGTACGCCCGGGTGGAGTCGTTCTCTTCCGGCGAAATATTGAGCAGGCTTCGCAGGTAACCACACTGCTGCGCGAGGCGATGGAGATCGCAGGAGCGCCCCTGTTCGGTTGCGTTGATCTTGAGGGGGGCCTTGTCGATCGCCTTCGCGACCTGATTGCACCGATGCGGTCTGCCGCTGCGGTGTTTGCAACTGGAAAGCGCTCGAATTTTCTGAAACACGGAAAACTGATCGGCCAGGAATGCCGGGCGCTCGGGTTTAACGTGGCGCTGGCGCCGGTGTTAGATCTTGCCTTGCCCGCAGCAGCTGCTGTGATGCGGACACGCGTTGTCTCTGCAGAACCGAAAGAGGTCGCCGAGTACGCCACCGCGTTTATTGAGGGGCTCGATAGTGAGGGCGTTCTGGGCTGTGGCAAGCACTTTCCCGGTCTCGGTGGCGGAAAGCTGGATTCTCACGTAGCTATGCCGCGCATAGACCGGACATGGAAGGCACTGTGGGAGCAAGATATTTCGGTGTTCAGGACACTGGCTCCGAAGCTGCGGATGATGATGGTGGCGCATGCGTCGTATCCGCAGACAAGAGACAAGGGGCCGGCGTCGATCTCGTCTTTTTTGATCTCGACGGTGCTACGTAAGCGCCTTGGCTTTGCCGGCCTGGTGGTCTCCGACGACATGGAGATGGGAGGCATCCTGACTCAGGTATCGATGGAAGAAGCGGCGGTTAAGGCGGTGCTCGCCGGAACCGATGTGATTGAGGTTTGCAAAGATCCGGCTTTGATTCTGCGTGCCTATGAGGCTTTGCTTCGTGAGGCGGAACGCTCAGCGGCATTCAGGCGACGGGTGGAGGCAGCAGCGCGAAGAGTCACAGAGCACAAGAGACGATATCTTGATGCGACGCCGCCGCGTGTCGCGTCCGCGTCGCAAATCGAGAGGGTGCGGACACGAGTGAAGAGATTCGCCGACGAGGTCGCACCATGAGGCCGGTGGCGAAACGGTCAATGGTTGTTGCCGGCGTGATGAGCGGGACTTCAGCTGACGGGATCGACGTTGCGCTAGTCAAGATAAGCCCCACCACCGGAAATCCGAAAATAAAGTTGCTGGCACATCATTCGGTGAGCTACCCGCCAACGCTCCGGCGAGCGGTTCTGGCGGCAATGGACGCAAAGCAGACATCGACGGCCGAGTTGGCACGGCTCAACTGGCGGCTCGGCATGGCGTACGCGGAAGCTGTAGATGCGGCGGTGGCGAAACACGGAGTCAAGCTCGATCTCGTCGGTTGCCACGGCCAGACTGTGTATCACCAGGCGAAACCAGCGGCATATGCTGGGCGCGCCGTGGCCTGTACGTGGCAACTGGGCGAGCCGGCCCTGATTGCAGCAATGTTGCGCGTTCCTGTCGTGTCGAATTTCAGGCCGGCGGATATGGCGGCCGGTGGACAGGGAGCTCCCCTAGTGCCGCTACTTGACTATGTCCTGTTTGCGCATAAAGGGCGTATGCGCGTGCTGCAGAATATCGGCGGCATCGGAAATCTCACAGCAATTCCGGCGAACAGCGGTGCTGAGAAGGTAATTGCCTTCGATACGGGGCCGGGCAACATGGTGATTGACGCGCTGATGGAACGGCTTTTCCAGAGGAAATTCGACCGCGACGGACGCATCGCCGGGCGCGGTCAAGTGCTGGACAAGGTGGTGAAGAGGATAGTCAGCGAAAAGTATTTTGCGATGAAGCCTCCGAAATCGGCCGGCCGCGAGCAGTTCGGCGCCGCCTTCGCAGCGGAGTTTCTCGGCCAATGCAGACGAGCCGGGGGGACGCCTGAAGACGCTGTGGCAACGGCAACCGGCCTCACCGTGGAGAGCATTGTGCTTGCCTACGATCGGTTTGTGAGGCCGCTGAATCGTACCGGAAGCACGGTCGATTACATCGTTTCAGGAGGGGGAGCGCGCAATGCCACGCTGATGAAAATGCTGGCGCAGCGGCTGAAACCAGTGGGATGCAGAGTTATGGCGAGCGATCAGATGGGGCTGCCCTCCCAGGCCAAGGAGGCTGTCGCGTTTGCGCTACTCGCGTGGCAGACGTGGCATCGTCTGCCGGGAAATGTTCCTTCTGCGACGGGCGCGAGGCGGCCGGTGGTGCTGGGTGAGATTTGTTATGGCTAGCAGCCGGCGCGGGTCCTGTCTTTTGCTCTCCGGAGCGATCTTTGCCGGGCTCGCGCTCGTGGCAGGAGGTTGTGGGCGAGGCAGGCCCGATCCGAGCGCCGTAACGATGTTGATCGAAAGCAGCCCAACCAACCTCGATCCACGGATCGGCACTGACGCACAGTCCGAGCACATTGACCCGCTGATCTTTGATTCGCTGGTAAAACGCAATGAACATTTCGGGCTCGATCCGTGGCTGGCGGAAAGGTGGGAGGCGCCGAATCCAACGACGATCATCTTTCACCTGCGCACGGGCGTGCAGTTTCAGGATGGGCGGCCACTGACATCGAAAGACGTGAAGTGGACGCTTGATTCGATCCTGAATGGGACAGTGGTCACCATCAAATCCGGAGCATATCGAAATATCGCCAGCGTCGAGGCGCCGGATGACAAGACCATTGTGATGCATATGAAGCAGGCTGACCCCCCGCTGCTGTGGAATCTGTGTGACGGAGCGTTCGGCGTGGTTCCCTACGGCAGCGGGCGCGATTTCTGGCGGCACCCGATCGGCAGCGGACCTTACCGTTTTGTGAGCCAGCAGACAGACAAGGATGTAATTCTCGAGCGCGCGGCCAGCTATTGGGGTCCTCTGCCGCACATTGAGCGCGTTCGATTCGCGGTCGTTCCGGATGCGACGACGCAGGCACTGGAGCTACAAAAGGGGTCGGCCGATGTGGCGGTGAACGCGTTGACCCCCGACTTGATATACGCGCTCAAGTCGAAGCCGAATCTGGTGGTGGAAGACGGCGCGGGCACGCGGTTGAACTACATCGTCTTCAATGTGCGAGATCCGATTCTGAGAGACGCTCATGTGCGGCAGGCGATTGCGCTGGCGATCAATCGGCCTCTGATCATCCATTCCCTGCTTCGCGACCAGGCTCGCGTGGCTGAAAGCCTATTACCTTCGCAACACTGGGCGTGGACCGCAGATACAGAGCAGCACCCATTCGATCCGGCTAAAGCGGACACGCTTCTCGATGAGGCTGGGTATCCCAGAGGCACGGGCGGGGTGCGCTTCCATATCGGCATGAAAACCTCGACCGACGAGACCGTGCGGCTGCTTTCTGTGGTTCTGCAACAGCAACTTGCACAAATCGGGATAGCGCTCGATCTGCGCAGCTATGAGTTCGCGACTTTTTACGCGGATCTGGTCAAGGGAACTTTCCAGATGGCGCCTTCTCGCTGGATCGGCGGGAACGAGCAACCGGATATTTTTCACTATGCGTACTCAAAGGCCAGCCTTCCGCCGCATGGGAGCAACCGGGGCTTCTATGTCAATGCAGAGCTTGATGCTCTGCTCGACGATGCGGCCGCAACGAGCGACCAGGCGCGTCAGCGGGAAGACTACATGAAGGTGCAGCAGATTCTGGCGCGCGATCTGCCGTCTATTAACCTGTGGTATCTGGATACGGTCGTTGTCCACAACAAACGGCTGCAGAATGTGCACACGTCGCCGTCGGGAAATTTTGATTTTCTCAAAGAGGCGAGCATCGCGCGTTGAGAGTTGTGAGCTATTGCGACTGAACGGTAACGGCTGCTCCGTTGTATTCGACGGTGCGGTCGGCGGTAGCGACCACTTCCCTGCCCGCCCCGTGATTTTCTCCGACGAAGACGACGTTGAATTTACGTGATTGGACCATGCCGGGATAGCTTCCGGTGCGCGCGCCGATGGCCAGGGTTTGCGAGGAATCGTTCCAGTCGATGGGGATGAGAGAGTGCTCACCCTTCTCATAGTTGTAGGTGTCACCCTGATCTTCGTAGAGATCGAAGTGGCCATCGGCACCGCGATAAATGCGCAGCTCAATCGGTGCATCTGGCATCTGGCCTGCGTATTCGACTTCGGGACCGAGGGGGAGGATCGATCCCGCTTTGACATAGAGCGGGATCATGTTCAGAGGAGCGGACGCAGCGAAGCGTTGATCGCCCTGCATGGATTTGCCGGTCCAGAAGTCGTACCAGCGTGGCGCCGGCGGCAGGTAGACATCGCGTTCCATCGCTCCCTCCAGCGTGACGGGGCTAACGAGGATCGCGGGGCCAAACATGAACTGATCGCCTATGCTCCAGACCTTTTCGTTCGTCCGCCAGTCCATTACCAGCGGACGCATGATGGTTGCGTCGTCGCTGGTCACTTTCCAGGCGAGCGAATAGATGTAGGGCAACAGGCGGTAACGCAGCTTGTCGTAGCCGATGAGCGTGGGCGTTGCCGGGCCGTAGCTGAAGAGCTCATTCTCTTCATTGGCGCGGTGGCCATGCGTGCGGAAGATCGGGCAGAAGACTCCGAACTGATACCAGCGCGTGTAGAGCTCCTGGAAGGCAGGGTCGTGTGTATCGCGAGCGTAGGGCGGCCCGTAGCCCGCGATATCGGTGGTCCAATACGGCATGCCGGAGAGGGCGAAGTTGAGACCCGCCGGCACCTGGCGCTGGAAGGCCTGGAAGGTACTGAAGACGTCGCCCGACCAGCTGGTGGCGGCGTAGCGCTGGTCGCCTGCGAATCCGGAGCGAGTGAGGATGAAGATGCGCTTCTTGTCGGTTTCTTCGCGCCAGTGCGTGTAGATGTTGCCGGTGTGCATCAGCGGGAAGACATTTGTGTAGAGGGCTCCGTTGCCGATGAAGAGCTTCTTGTCGTAAAGCTGTGCATCGCTCTCGCCACCGTGGGCATAGGCCTTTTCCGGCTCTGAGCTGTCAAGCCAGAAGCCGTCCCAGCCCTGCGCGTAGAACTTGCCGAGAAGGTTCTTCCAGTAAAAGTCGCCGGCTGCGGGATTGGTGGCGTCGTAGTCGGTGGTGTCGGGGATGGTAAGGCCGAGGGACTGCATCTCCTGAAAGTTTTTCGATTTGGGATCAAACATCGCCCAGACCGAGAGCATGGTGTGGAAGTTCTGGTCGTGCAACTTCTTCAACGTTCCGGGAACGTCGGGATACGCGTCGGGGCGGAAGTCAGGATCGCCCTGATGCACCCACCAGAACCAGTCCTGCACGATGTTGTCGATGGGAACGTTGGCGTCGCGGTATTCCTTTGCGATGTGGAGGAGTTCGTCGTCGCTCTTGTAGCGGTCTTTCGACTGCCAGAATCCGTAGGCCCACTCGCCGTACATCGGGGCATGGCCCGTCATCTCGCGGTATTGATGGATGATCTGGTCGAATTCGGGGCCGTATAGGAAGTAGTAGTCGATGGCGTGCGAGGCGTTGGACGAAAAGCGGATCTCGGACGGAAAGCGGTTGTCGAACCAGGATTCCGCGGCGGTGTTCCAGAATAGGCCGTAGCCCTTGGTGGAAACCATGAGCGGGATGGTGATGTCGGTGTTGGCCTGCGCGAGCTCGATCGACGAGCCGCGATAGTTGAACATCCCGTTCTGGTGCTGGCCGAGTCCATAAATGGCTTCCTGCACTGCGGGATAAAACTGGTCTTTGACAGAATAAAGCTCTTCGCCGTTGACGGCGGTCTTCACGTAACGGCGAGGTGCGTCCTGGAACTCCTGCAACAGGCGGTGTCCCTGCTCATCCTGAAACTCCAGATTGCCCCAGGCGAGCGTGATGAGCACCTTGATTGTGCCCGTATCGAGTGTGGCGACGGACGGTTGCCACAGGGTCTGGGCTTCAGATGCCGCGGGCTGGACACGCACGGTTCTCGGCATGGTGAAGGTGAATTTGCCCGGAGTGCAGCCTTGAATAAGCCAGGGCTGTTTAGGAGTCGCGGCCTGAGCAGTGCCGTCGGGACTGGCCACGACGTGAATTGAAGTGGGTCCGCAGACGGTGAGGCGAAGCGTGTCGACAGCGGTTTTTACCGTTACACCGTCGGATTGCTGGGTGATGGTGACCTGTGCGGTGAGGGTGACGGCGGAAATGATAGCGGTTGCAATAAGGGCTGCACACGTTGCATGCATGGATCTGGTCATCTTCCACCTGACTCTTCGCGATGTTGGTCCGTTCAATGAGAGACCGAAGTAAATCGATTTTAATGCGAGACACCGGCAACCGTACGTGTTTCGCCGAGCGGATGCAAGGTAATGGTTGCTGCGTTCCAGCCGGAGACGACGATCGAGTAGTCCTGCTGGGCGTGCTTAGGAAGCGTAGCGGAAAGCGTCGCTGACTCGCCGGGCAGGAGATCGATGTAATTATCGGACCAGAGCGTCGGGACGATGTTTTGGCCGTCGGGTCCGGTGGCAGCAACGGAGATCTGGAAGGCGAGCGCTTTGGAAGGATTGTGCAGGTGCACGACGACTCCCTGCGCGTCGGTCTTTGCAGAGGCCTCGATACGGGTCTGCGGCAGATTGCGGAGCGCCGTCAAGTCTTCGTGGTCGAGAGCGGGGGTGTGGGTGTAGTCGGTCTTGGGCCAGTTCCACGTAGTGAGCTTTGCCGGAACCCAGTAGAAATTGCGGCTGACAATCTGATCTTTTGAGTCTTTCAGGGTCAGCTCAACAAAAGTGATTGGCGAGCGGGCGGAGAAGGCCGAAGGCGGAATCGTGAGCGCGTTCGTCGAGCTATCTGCGGTGACCTCAAGCTCGCTCTCTTTTGCAAAGACCTCTTTCAAGTTGTTGTCGTACGCGCGGGTAGAGAGGGTCAGGTGGGGCGAAGGCTGGTACGTGCTGTTGACGACATAGACGCTATGGTCATCGTAGGAATACTGCACGTGGAGAGGCTCACAGGCCTTTTTGGCGCCGAAATAGCCGCCGCCGGTGTCGAGGTAGTAGTCGTAGAGATGCCAGATCATCGACGGCCATGCGTTGTTCAGCATCCACTGGATCACTCCCGTGGAGGTGTATTTGTTGCGGCCGTAGGCTTCAAACATGGCGCGCTCGGTATCGTAGCTCATTGTCTGGGCGGTGCGAACGTAGTCAGCGAGATCTTTCGGCGAGCCATAGACAGACTTCATGGCGTCATCGAAAACGTTGAGGTCTTTGAATTCGCCGCCGCCAAAATGGAAGCTCCAGGTGGCGTCAGGTGGCCACAACTCATCGCTGGGAATGAACTTCTTGATGCTGCTGATGGTCGGAATCGCTGGACCGGCGCTGGTCTCGGTGTTAAATCCATAGGCTCCGCCATATTTACCAGTATCGGTAAGCCAGTAGGAGGGAGCGACGTAGTCGTACGGGCCGGTCATCTTAACGCCGCTCTTGCCGGTGACGGTGGTCGGCGTTGCCGTGGCCGACGACAGAACCGGATTTGGCCAATGGGTTTCGGACTCGACTGCAAGATACGCGTTCTCGACGTTTGCCGGAGGCGGATTGTCGCTGCCATTAAGCCAGACGAGAAGACTCGGATGACTTCGGATCCGGAGCATCTGGGAACGCAGAGACGCGGTCGCGATGTCGAGGGTGCCCGGCTGCCATTTGTCCCAGTGCTCCCAGTGATCACAGCAGCACCAGCCGAGCATGACGAGAATTCCCTGCTCGTCGGCGAGATGGAAAAAGTCATCGGTCTCCAGCTTGCCTTCGAGGCGAATCGTGTTCAGGTGCATGTCGCGGACTATGCGCAGCTCGTCGCGCAATCTTTCCGGATCCTGGCGGAGGAGCATGTCCTGCGACCAGCCGGCCCCGCGTATCAGGATCGGTTTGCCGTTGATATGGAAGAGGCGAAAGCCTCTGTCAGTGAGCTCCGAGGTGATCTCGCGTATGCCGAAGCGGACCGTCTCTTCGTCGGAGAGACTTCCCCCTGCTTTGAAGGCGAGAGTCAACGTCTCGAGATGCGGCTCGCCCATCTGGTAGGGCCACCACACGCGCGGATTGCGCAGGCGTAGCTGCGGGAATTGTTCCGGCGAGAAGGCGACGGACTTGTCTTCGTGCGGTGCAAGGTCGACGGGCTGCTCGATATGGGTTCCCGCAACTGTGCCGGTTACGATTCCGCGAACGGGTTGGCCGGTTGAATTGTGAAGTTCGGCGTAGACGGAAATGTCGGCTTCGCTGAGTGAAGAGTCGGTGAAGTGCGTAGCAGCGAGTGGCGAGCGAAGTGAGACCGGGCCGCTGGTAACGAGATTGACCGGCCCCCAGAGGCCCATGTCCTTGTCCGGCGGGCAAGGGTTCCAGTCAACCCAGTTGATGCCGAGATCGGTTTCCGAAGGCGCAAAAGTTTCGACAGCAACCGTGTTTTCTTTGCCCGGGATCAGGTCGCGGGTTACGTCGAACTCGTAGGTTCGATAGGCACCGGCAATTTGCTTGTCCTCGGCGATCTGGTGGCCGTTGATCCAGAGATTGGCGCGGTAGTTGATTCCTCCGAAGCGCAGCCACAGCGTTTTGCCGTGCTCGGCTGTGGGGACGGTGAAGGTTTTGCGGTACCACCAGCCGCAGCGATATGGGCTGTCGTCGGGCATGGGCAGGTTGGAGAAGTTCTTACCGATGGGATAGGTCGCGCCGGGGATGCTGCGCAGGTTCAGGCCATAGTAGGGCTGCTTATATTCACCGGCCGCAACCTGAGCGGCAAGGACAGTCGAGGGTACGGCAACCGGAGTCCATCCCAATGGATGAAAGGTGCTGCTTGAAATTGTGGCTCCGTCTTCCTGAAGCTTGCAGGCTGATTGGAGCATCCAACCGTGGCGCAGCGGGGTTTCGCTGGCGTGGGCATGGAAGATCGCGAACAGGCATAGAGCAGCGGGCGCCAAGCAGAGGCCGGCACGAAAAAATCCCCGAGTACGAAGCATGACTGCCTTTTTATCAGAAAGGCCAGCCGCAGGTCAGTTTGAATCCAGGCCTCGCGTGCGTGCTGGTCCAAGAGGAGAAAGGCTGCATAGTAGCGTTGGTCAGGCTTGATGGCCCCAGTGGTCAGATCGCAATGGTTTCGCCGTTGACCAGTCAATTGTCGTTCGCACCTATGAAATCGGCTTCCGTAAAGCAAGCCGCAAATCCATGAGCAAGTACGCGGGCAACCAAAGAAGCAACCATGGAATTGAGAGAGTTGAGCGCACTGGTGATACGACCATTACCAGCATCATCGACGCAAACAGTAGCCAGCTTATGAAGGTCCAGACCGGTCGATCGACCTGAGTTCTGAGAGTATCCAGGTCTTCTTCGCGCCAACGTTCCTTTCGAACACCGCCACGGAGCAGGTGCAACGCGCGCATCTGAATTGCAAATCCGGGAACAAAAATCACAAGTGCTATGCAGATTCGAAGGAGCAAAAAGCTTTGCACAGGAACAAGACGCCTGTGTGACAGGAGAGCAGTAGCCAGGAGCGTGAACGTGTAAAGCGCTCCTCCCATTGCATGTACCGCCAATCGCAGCGGAGTGTCCTGCCGATCCGCCCACATGCTAACCCAGTGTAATCCCTGGGCACAGCGTGCGATCAGCAGCGGACGATCTTGTCGGACTGGATGCCTTTTGTGGCGTTGCGGGTGTCCACCACTAGCTGCGCTTCGCGAACGATGCGGCCGTAGTCGTAGTCGGAGTGATCGGTCACGATAAGAATGCAATCGTACTGTGCCAGATCGTCGAGGGGCGTGCAGTGCATGTCGAGTTTGTAATGGCGGCCTTGTCCGACGTAAGCAAAATAGGGGTCGTTGTAAGAGACGATGGATCCACGCTGGCGGAGCAGCTCGATGATGGTCAGCGACGGCGACTCGCGGAGGTCGTCGACGTCTCTCTTGTAGGACATACCGAGAACGAGAATGCGCGAATTCTTGAGCGGCTTGCCGTATTCATTGAGTGCGGCAGCAGTCTGCTCGATAACGTAATACGGCATTTCGGCGTTGACTTCACCGGCGAGCTCTATAAAACGTGTGCGGAAGTCGAATTGCCTGGCCTTCCAGGAAAGATAGAAGGGATCAATTGGAATGCAGTGACCGCCGAGTCCGGGTCCCGGATAAAACGGCTGGAAGCCGAATGGCTTGGTCTTCGCCGCGTCGATCACCTCGAAGATGTCAATGCCCATCCGCTGGCAAAGCTGTTTGAGCTCGTTGACCAGCGCGATATTTACGCACCGATAGATGTTTTCGAGCAGCTTGGTCATTTCCGCGGCCGCCGGCGAGGATACCGGGACGATGCGGTTGAAGATGGTGGAATAGACGGCTGATGCGAGTTCCAGCGCGACCGGTCCCACGCCGCCGACTACCTTGGGGATGTCGCGGCGGGCGACGGTGTCGTTCCCGGGATCTTCACGCTCGGGCGAGAAGGCGGCATAGAAGCCCTTCGATTCGGGGGCCCGCGCGACCTTCAGACCGGAAGGGTTGGTTTCAAGAATCGGTATGAGCACTTCCTCGGTGGTTCCTGGGTAGGTAGTGCTTTCGAGGATGATGAGTTGACCTTCGCGCAAATACGGAGCAATGGCTTTAGCGGTCTGCTGGATATAACTCAGATCGGGCTCATGGAATTCGCTCAGCGGTGTGGGCACACAGATGGCAACTACGTCCATCTCTGCAATATCGGCGTAGTTGGAGGTCGCGCAGAAACCGCGCTCGCGGGCGGATTGAATCTCAGTCGCGGGAATCCGGAAAATGTAGGATGCTCCGTTATTGAGGGTGGAGACCTTAGTCGGGTCGATGTCAAAGCCTGTAACGCTGAAGCGTTGCTCGGTGAAGAGCAGGGCCAGCGGCAGGCCGACGTAGCCCATGCCTATGACGCCTATCGGCGCGCTACGCGATTCGATTCTCTGCTTTAAGTCCTGAGCGTTCACGGTCTGCGCAATTGCCATTCCCCGGTCCTTCCTGACTGAGACAACCTTATGATTTTATCGTGTGGGGCCTGCGCTCTGCGGATGGAGAGAGCGGCAAGGCTACTGGCCCATAAATGGCGGTGAGAAGGTCGCGGTCGGCGCGGCTTCCTCAGGGGCGATGCGCAGCATTTTGAGGAATTGCTCAAACTCCGGTCTTATTTTGAGCAATTCTGATTCCAGCGTAGTGAGGGTGACAATTCCGATCCAGCGCTTGGAGCGCATATAGTGTTGCACTTGGAAGACGGAGACCTGATCCAAGGGTTTATGCCGGAGCATCAGCATGGCGCAGTCCTCAGCACCAGGAAACTGCGCGGGAACAGGCCCCGCGATCGCCGGTTCTTTAAATGTGCGCTGCATTACCGTGATTTGAGCCTGAATGTAGAGGATTAGCTGATTTCCTGCAAGCAGCTCATCCTCCTTAAGATACACGTTGCTGGGGGCGACATTTTCTCCGCCGCGCTGGATGCCGAAACCGGCGATCCAGTTCCATCCGAAAGGGATCGCCGGGATGATCCAGCGGCCGATGCGGGCTGCGGTGCCATGACTTGCGGCTTGTCCGGGTTCGGTGCTCATAGAAGGAACGCGGAATTACAGAAGCCCTGCGGCATTACAGACCTGATAGGCGGTCGTGATGACCCGGGTCAGCAGCGACTCCAGCGCCTCCTTACCTTCCGGCCCGGCGAAGTCGAAGGAAAAGAGATCAAGGCTTTTTGCCAGACCAGTGGCGTCATCCGCGGACCTGACTAAGGGCGCTGCTTCGCCAACGTGGAAACGAGCAACTGCGCTCTTAATTCCAGCAAGCCGTTCCTCCAGCACGGGGAGCACACGAGACTGCCATTCGGATATCAATTCCTGTGAACCGTCCGGCGACTTTATGGCTTGCTGCACCATCATCCTCACCTGATCCACGAACGCCTCGTAAGCTCCCACAAAGCGCTCGACATTGATCTCGGGAATACCGGCGATTTCGGGAGCCATCACTGCCCTTCTTTCCCAGCCCACGGCGAAGGAGAGATGCCGTGAGGTGTGATCGTGCCCCGAGGAACATACATCTGGACTCCTCCGCCGGAGTAAGTTGCCTGACGCGAGGCGCGGCCCATCCAGACCTTGAGTCCGGGCCCAGGAGGCACGACGAAAGATGCTACCTTTCCATCCTTGTTAAAGTCCTGCTCGACGGCGCAGCCGCTCCGCCAGACTTCTTCGCTGTCAGGAAGCCATGGCGCCCAATAAGCGCCGCTGGCGCTGGAATCCTTCTCGATCACCCGATACATGGGGGTACCGGGAGGGAGAGTGACCGGCTGAACGGATTGGAAGTTGCGAGCGTCATTGCCCGGGAGATCGTGCCAGCCCGCTTGCTGAAGCGTGATCGGAGGCAGCCTGCCGCCGGGCGGCGCTGAAGTCCTGATCGTACCATCCTGCTGCAGCTCCGACTGCAGACCGGCGGAAGCTGAGGCCGGCGTCTCCAGCGGAACGGAAACTCCCATGGCGGCGACTCCGCCCATCGCTCCAGCGGCACCGCCGGCGCCGGCCATTCCGACGAGCACCGTTTCGCACCCCATAACAGCTACGTCTGGCGGACCTACGCAGGTGAGTTGATCGGTTACCCGCGATTGCGGCATGTTTCCTACAAGGACAGTCGGAGAGCCGAGAATGAATGGCCCGCCTACGTGAGGAACGATGCCAGTGACCATGGGACAGACGTGCATGTCGCCGATTCGGGAAGCGGGCATCATGCCAATCAGCACCGTCGGGAAGCCGAGGATGACGATCCCCCCATGAGCTGTCTGACTGGTTATGGTGCAGGCTGGCATTCCCATACTTCGCTCTTCTCCTTTGCTGCCTCAACTCCCGGCCGGCTTGGAATATGGATCGTCCCCGGGAAAGGTGGGCGCGGTGGGCGCGGTCGGAGGCTCCGGGCTCTGCGGCATGCCTGGTGAACCTGGAATGGCAGCACCTCCGCTGTTGATCATCACCAGCGTGCCTTGAATAATGACGCCTGTGGGACCGACGGAAACGAAACCACCCGGCCCGGAGAGGCATACATTCATACCAGCTTCTATGACCACATTCATGCCTCCCTTGATGTGGACTTCCTGGCCGGAATCGACGACGTAAAGCATGCCGGACTTGTTGAATTGATTCTCCCCGACCTGGAGTGAGTAATTCGTGCCGATCTTCTCATTCAGGTTCTGTCCAACGTTGATGCTTGAATCCTGACCCACGCTCTCCTTGTAGTCGCCTTTGACGTTCAGGTCCGCTTCCCCATCGATCTCACGCAATTGCTTGCCTTTCACGAGGAGGTGAGAGTCTCCGTCAACCTCTTCAAACTGGTTGGATGTGATTTTTGTGTGCTGTTCATTGCCGACGAGAGTGTGCCAGTCGTGCTCGACGTGCAGATCGTAATCACGCTCGGCATTCATGTAGATCTGCTCTTTGCCCTTCAGGTCTTCGAAGCGCAGCTCATTCGCGTTATCTGCGCCACCGTCCTTGGAACTGCGGGTGAGAATGCCGGATAACGTGTATTGGCCTGCCGGATCGTACTTGGGCATGTTGACGCCGTTGTAGACGGAGCCAACGACGATGGGCTGGTCGGGATCGCCCTCGATGAAATCGATGAGGACTTCGTCGTCGACACGTGGCCAGAAGTAGGTACCCCATCCCTTCCCCGCCCACGATTGAGCAACCCTCAGCAAAGTGTTGTCGGGCGTGTTGGGCTTACGCTGCCGGTCCCACCAGAACTGCACGCAGACACGGCCGTACTTGTCCATGAAAGAGTCTTCGCCGGAGTTCACTACTACCTTGCCGGTGTGCATTCCGTTGACAACCGGCTTGGGTGTTTTGAAGGGCGGCCGGTAAGGAATCGAGAACGGGATCGCGGTAAAGGTGTTGCCGTAGGGTTCGCCCGGCCCGGGATTTTTTGAGCGGTAGGAGGGCATCTGGCGCACATTGTGCTCGACGCGCGTGATCAGATATTTGTCGTTGAGACTGCTCTGCGGGTGCTTCGAGAGCTCGAAGTTGTATCCGGTCTGGAAACAGATGGCGTTTGAATTTCCCTCGATGATGACAGAAGAAGCGTCGCCAGACTGATAGCGCATCGTGTTCAGAAATTGCACCTCGTCGGGGATCTTCGACTGCGAGCCATTCTTCTTGAGATAAGCTGCGGCGCTGTTGGCGTAATCGTAGTTCTCATTGTTGTTCTGTCCGAGCGGTGCTCGGGTCGTCTGCTTATCTGTGGAGACACTATAAGGAACAAATCCGTAGTCCCACGCGGTGTACGTGCCCGTCACCATGCTCGTTCTGGAGTGAAAATCGGTGACAACGAAATCGTAGAAACCCTCAGTCCGGTCGCCCTGCGGCGCGTAACGAAACGTGTTCTGGATGGGACACGCGCTCAACTTGCTAGAGACATCCTGGAGTGTGAAGGTGTGATCGTCCTGGGTGTGCTTAAAGTAGTACAGGATGCCGTGTTGCTCCATGAGGCGCGAGATGAAGGCGAAGTCAGTCTCGCGGTACTGCGTGCAGTATTCCATTTTGGTGTAGGTGTTGGAGGTTTCGTCGGCCGGACTGATTTTGTAGTTGGACAGCACGGACTTGATCACGTCGACGACGGTCATGTCCTGAAAAACGCGCGCGTTTTTGTTCAGCGTCAGCGGCCACAGACTGGGAACGATATAGGCACGGTAGTTATTGAATTCTTCATCCCCGCCATTGATCTCGAATCCTGAGACAAAACCGTTGATGTAACGCTGTGTGCCGCTATCGGTTGCCTGAATGGCAACTGTGACCTTTTGACCGACGATTTTCTTTGGATCGATCTTAGTGTCGGTGGTGGCGAGGAGATCCAGTTGATAGAAGAAGAGCTCCGAGATGCCTTCCATACCAGCCAGATGCTCGGGCAGGAGTACGTCCTTTCCCAGGGGGCTGGTGAAGGTAAGGATCCTCTCGTCTTGTTTGAATGCACCCATATGGCCTGCCGGAGCCTCTTATTATGAAAGCGCGGACACAACAGCTTCGGGGCCGCGCATAGTGGAGCGGTAATTCGCCGATGGCATAAGCCTACCAATCATAGGTGAACCGCCCTTCAGAAGACACACCAATCCGGACCCGCTCGGTGGGGGTCTCCTCGGCCATACGCGCCAGAACCTGCCGGGAAATCTCCGGGAGCATCGTGTTCGAAAGAATGTTGTCCACGTTGCGCGCGCCGCTTTCAACTTCAGTACACCGCTTGGCTACTTCGTCCAGAACGGAGTCATCATAGGTCAGCGCGATCTTGTGCGTTTCGTGCAAGCGTCGCTGAATCTTGGCGATCTTCAAGCGAATGATCTGCTTGAGGGCCTCGTCTCGTACCGGGAAATACGGCACGATAATCATCCGTCCGAGAAAGGCAGGCTTGAAGATCTTGTTCAACTCCGGCTTGATGGCAAGCGCGAGGCCATCGCTGTCGGGCATCGTCTCCTTGTCGGCCGTGAGTTTCATCAGCGTATCAGTGCCCGCGTTGCTGGTGAGGATGATGATGGTGTTCTTGAAGTCGATCGATCGACCCTCGCCGTCCTCGAGGTTGCCTTTATCGAAAACCTGATAGAAGAGTTCGAGAACATCAGGATGGGCCTTTTCGACTTCGTCGAGGAGGACTACCGAATAGGGGCGCCGACGCACTGCTTCAGTGAGAACGCCTCCTTCGCCGTATCCGACGTATCCCGGAGGCGAACCCTTCAAAGTGGAGACGGTATGCGCTTCCTGAAACTCCGACATGTTGATGGTGATCAGGTTTCGCTCGCCGCCGTAGAGCAGGTCCGACAACGCCAGCGCTGTTTCCGTTTTGCCAACGCCGCTTGGCCCAACCAGCATAAAGACGCCGACCGGCTTGCCGGGATCGTCGAGGCGGGCACGTGACGTGATGATGCGCTGGGCAATTGCGGCGAGCGCGTGGTCCTGTCCGATCACACGCTTGCGCAGATGACCATCGAGCTCAAGCACAGCGGCGATTTCGTCCTTCACCATCTTGCCGAGAGGAATGCCTGTCCACGCGGCGACGACTTCGCCTACGATGCGCTCGTCGACACAGACGTGCATCAGCGGAGTCTCGCCCTGGACAGTGGCGAGCTCGTCTTCGAGTGCCTCCAGAGCTTCGACCGATGGCTTGACTTCAGGTGCATCGCCCTCAGCCTTGACGGTATCCGCTCCTGATTCAAGTGCCGTGCGCAAGGCGCGGATGCGCTTGACCAGGTCGACCTCCCGCTCCCACTGCTTACTGAGCCTGGCGAGCTGAGCTTCAGTCGCGGTGAGTCTCTCTCCGATCGCGGCGAGCCGTTCCGCGTGATCTTCGCCGACCGTCGTCTCGCGTTCGAGTATCTGCTTTTGTACTTTCAGGTCGTCAATCGTCCGGGTAGCATCTTCAACCGCCGGAGGGATTGTATTCTGGCCGAGAGAGAGCCGGGCGCAGGCGGTATCGAGCACACTGACTGCCTTGTCGGGCAACTGGCGTCCGGCAAGATAGCGGTGCGACAGCTTTACCGTTGAGGTCACTGCTTCATCAAGGATGCGCAGGTCGTGGTGCTTCTCAAGAGCGGGGAGGATGCCGCGAAGCATGGTAGCGCACTGGTCTTCGTTTGGCTCTTCTACCTTGACGACCTGGAAGCGCCGGGCAAGCGCAGCGTCTTTCTCGAAGAACTTCTTGTACTCAGACCACGTGGTGGCGGCGATAGTGCGGAGTTCCCCACGCGCCAAAGCCGGCTTGAGTAGATTCGCAGCGTCGTTCTGTCCGGCCTGCCCGCCAGCTCCGATCATGGTGTGAGCTTCGTCGATAAAAAGAATGATCGGATGCGGTGAGGACTTGACTTCGTTGATCAATCCCTTGAGGCGGTTTTCGAATTCACCTTTCACGCCCGCGCCAGCCTGCAGAAGAGCGAGGTCGAGGCTGTGCAGCTGTACGTTGCGCAGCGATGGAGGCACATCTCCCATGCTGAGGCGCAATGCAAATCCTTCGACGACAGCTGTCTTGCCGACTCCTGCCTCGCCAGTGAGGATAGGGTTGTTCTGGCGGCGGCGCATGAGGATGTCCACGACCTGGCGAATCTCCTGATCGCGCCCAAGCACGGTGTCAATTTTCCCCGCCTTCGCGTTGGCCGTCAGGTTGACTGTGTACTGATCGAGATGCGGAGTCTTACCGGAGCCGCCGGGACGGGGGGATTCTCCCTCAGCGTAACTGGGCGAGGCGGGCATGAAGGGCTCGGACTCTTCCTTCGATTTCGCCGTCACGGTGTAGAAGTCCTTGCGCAGGGCTTCGGGCGGAATCAACTGCAGCTCTTTGCTGACGTCGCGGATGAGGCGCGAAAGTTCATCACTCGAGAAAAGCGCCAGCAGGGTGAAGCCGGTGCGAATTTGCCGGGCATCGTACTCGATGGTGGCGACGGTCCATGCCTCGGTAAGCATTTTGACCAGAAGCGGGCTGAAGGCGGGGCTGCGTGCGTTCCCGGTCTTCAGCCGATCGAGGCTGCGCTGCAACTCCGAAGTGAGGCGCGACCGATCGACTCCATATTGCTTGAGGATGAAGGCAATATCGTTGTCTGAGCTGTCGATCGCCTTCAGAAGATAGTGTTCGATCTCGATATCGTAATGAGTGCGCGAGACACACAGGCCGGCCGCGGCTTCGAGAGCGCTTCGTGTTGCATCATCCAGTTTGCCGATCAGCGATTTCAGGTTGAGGCTCATCTTACTTACTCCCGTGGGTGGAACTGCTCTAACTTAAGACAACCTGTAGGTAGCCTCGTCCGGATCACGCTGCATCGGACGATTCTTGATCCAGCTCACCAATCCGAGACGGGGAGCGCGTGCGCTTTCTTCGCCGAGTGCGGCGCCGGGTGTTTCCTCGCGCTCAAGAACAAGTTGAACGATGAAATCAAACTCCCGGTTCGCGTAAAGACGAAGCCAGGCATGGAGTTCCCGGCAGGCATTCGCGCCCGGCAAAAACTCCTGGTAGCGCTCGAAGTTCATGGGGCCGAGACGGATGGTGACGGTACCGTGCTGATCCCACACCTCATCGCCGACGATGGTTCCCATGCCAAGACGCTCGCAGAACGCTCCTGTATCGCGGAGAAAGGTGAGGTTCGCCGGCGGTAGTCGATTCCAGGTGCCCGTAAACTGCTCAACGGAAACAGGAACTTCGAAGTAATCTTCAAGCATCTGCTTGAGACCCTGCGCAGTTGGCCGACGCTGAGACAGAAGCCCCGCATAGTAGAGGCAGGCTTCATCCTCAATATCCATGCGGTGCGTAAGGTCTTTCGTCCCGAGCCCGATCAGATCCAGCAGTCTTGCGCTGATGACGTCATCGCTCGCTCCGGTACGTTCATAGGCGATATAGAAACGATATTTCTGCCATCCGCGATAAAAGAGCGCGATGATGCGGTGATTGAAGATGTCGAAGAATTCGCCCGGCGCGCGGTCTTTTGCGCGGATGCGTTCGAGGAGAAATTCTGTGTAGGGATGCGGAAGAACGCCCGTTGCCGCAGATAGTCCCATGAAGTTGACGAAGAGCTTCGGCTGGCCATTCTTGCCAAGCTGCAAATCCTGGATCTCACTTGCCGGGAAAGTGAGCGTGGGCACCGATGAAAACTGCACGACCTCAGACGACGGAGAGGCGAACAGGCCCACAGGATTCCGCTCGGGGTACAAGCGCTCCAGCAGTCGCACCGCCTGGAAGAACTTGACGGAGTACGGCTCGCGCTCGAGCATCGCGCGGATTGACTCGAACCGCGGATCGATTTTGCCCTTACTTAAATCAGCGGTTTGCTGCCGGCTTTCGGTGGCCATTCGCCCAGCATCTCCTTTCGCTGACTTGTGCGCGCTGCTAACTGACAAAAACTGTTGATGGACGTGTACGAGCCGAGAAAGCGGTCCAGCACGTTCGCAAAAAGATATACGCCGCCGCCTACGAATTGACGCTCGTCGAATTCAAGCTCAACACGCATGCCGCGAGCCGGTACATTACCGTAGATCGACTGCATGATTGCAAAGTGAGGTCTGGAGGTCAGCCCGGTGATACCTCCAATCTGATTTTCGAGATAGGACGAATCAGTGAAGTTGTGCAGGCGCAGAATCTCCTGCAGCGAGGTAAGGCCCTCTTCAACCAGGGACAAGTAGTTGAGCGATAGCTGCGAAACCAGCCGCCACAGTTGACCCTTTGCGGTCGGCGGATCATACGTCGGCGACGGCCGGCGCAGAGCAGTGATCTGCTTGACCACGGGAAACTCTTCGGCCATGAAGTCTCCTTCTTCGATACCGAATGGAAGACGTGACGGGAGATCGAAATTCGAGCACGAGCAGCGAACCGTAAGCACTTCCGCATCGGGCTCAGTCATAATGCCGTCGACGTCGACCAGCGAAAGGTGCATTGTAGAAGGCTCGCGTTCGCCGAGCACGTTCATGCGCCGGACGGCGTGCCAGTAAGCGCGGCCGGACTCCTTCCGCGCCTGAAAGCGATACGAATAGAGCGGATCGATCTGAATACTTTCGCGCCGCGTGGTATTCGACGCCATTACTTCATCGATGGAGAAAACCTCGGTCGTATCCTGATGACGCACATCGGGAATTACCTGGTATTCATGCCTGGTGTGAGTTACAAGAATGGGCTCGGCAACGTGCGAAAAGAGATTGATGACCGGAGTGCAACCCAGCCGCAGCGTCCGCGCTGAGACGCCGATCTCAAGATCCTGCTGTCGCTCGGGACGATCGAAGCGCGAGAAGCAGAAGAGGATCTCCGCCTGATCGTCACAGCCGGCTTCACGGATCGCTTCGAGTCCGCCCAGTTCGAAGAATAGAAATTTCTCGGAGAAAGTGAAGTACTCCTGCAGTAATCGATAGCCATCAAAGGACCGCTTGGGAAATGGGAGCAATGCCTCCTCTTCCTCGAAGCCGATAGCACGCAGTTGCGAAGGCGAGATGCTCACCATTTTGCTGCCGCGCTGCTGGGGATTGCGCACCAGGATGGAGGTGCAGTTCCGGCAGAACAGCTCATAGAGGGTGTGCACGACATTGGTTTCGCCGGTGAGATGAAAGGCCAGCTTTCCGATGGAGAACTGATTGAATGAGACGTCCCGCGAACACTGCAGGCGCATTCGGACGACGCCCGCCGTTCCTGGTACTCGCACCGGATCGGTGAGACGCTCCGGCTGACGCCACTCGCATTCACTCACCGAGAATGGCCACAGTTCTACGGGGTATGCGGTCTGGAACCGGCATGCCTGGCCATCGACGGTGCGTTTTGTGGCCAACTGAGTTTTTGCCGGAATGCGCAGGCCCGCGGTCTGCTTTCCCTGCTCCGGATCAAGCTGGCATTCGACGACCGTCATCGAAGGAATGGGGCGCAGATAATGCGGCTGGACGATGCCGAGCAGAGCCGATGTCACCTCGGGAAAGTCGTCGTCGACACGCAGATGCACGCGGGCCGCCATGAAAGCGAAGGCCTCAAGGAGCCGCTCAACATGAGGATCGTCACAGCGATCGGGCTCAAGCAGGAGCCGGCTGGCGACGCGAGGATACTTTTCGGCGAATTGCCCCCCGAGCTGCCTCAGATGCGCGAGCTCTCGTTCGTAATACTCAAGCAGTTCTTCGCGCATCCGCTATTTCACCTTGTACTCGCCGCTGGAAAGCTCGAGGATCGTGTCAAACGAGATCTCCTCCGGTGCAGGATCGAGCTTCATATTCCCCTCGATGTGAAAGCGGAGGCGCCGGTCAGCGGTATCGGAGCCTTCGAGGGTCACGCGCACGTCCATCAGGCGTGGTTCGAAGTTACGCAGGCAGGTTTCGATGGCCTTACGCAGGCGGCCATGGTCAGACGCGGAGGAGAGGCCGAGGGAGCTGATGTCTGGCAACCCGAAGTTGATGACTGAAGCCCTTGCCTGAGGGTAATCAACAAGCTCTGGAATCGGAGGTTGGCGGGTATTGAGGAGCCACTCCAGATCGCGCTTCAACGCCTCCTTGAAATAGCGCAGCGACTGCGAACGCGTCGTCGGCCAATCCTCGACGGTCATCAACCGATCCAGGACGGATTGTGTCACGAGCGTTTCTGTAGTTGAACGCGCCAAGCCTGCGGGCTCCTTTCATGTAATTGCTAAACATCCATTGCAGCGGTTGGATCAATGCGGCACAGCTTGGCGAAAAGCGCCTCTCTCACACCATTACTTGTTGAAGGATCGAGACATTTGAGAAGCAGCGCCATGGGAGGCGCAATCATGTCGCTGGCTTCCCATTCTTCAAGGCGGCGCTGGTCGATCTCCTTCACCAACTCTTCGAGGACCGGATGAGCAACCTTGCTCTGTCCTGCGCTAACGCACAGTTGTGCGACTTGCAATCTACGCTGAAAGCGCGCGCGCCCACTCGGCTGTTGTGCCGCATCGCGCACGAGAAGCTGAATGGCCTGCGGCAGCTGTCCCCGGCGGATCAAATCCTTGGCAATATCCAGCACGTCGGGTGGGGCTTCTTCACCTGGCTCTTCCGAATCGTGAGGCGCCGCATATACGGGCTCAGGCTCGGGCGCGGGTGTTTCCTGCACGACAACGATTGGCTCGGGCGGCTTGGGAATCACCATTTCCTCGAGCCAGCGCTGCGTTTCAGGATTCGCAGTCGGCGTGTCGTCGTTCAATGTCCAGGTGGGAAGCTCAGGAATATCCTTCAACAGTGCCTGCAGAGTAGCGATGACGCTGGCCGAGATTGCGCTGTGCCCGGCTTCGTAGCTCGCTCTCCACACGTAGCGATGCACATCGAGCCACGCACGTCCGCAGGGCTCGCCTGCTGCCGCTACCGCTGCGTTCAGCAGCTCTTCCCAATTCGACTCGGACGCCAGTCTCTTAAGGTTCTGCCGGGTCTCGGTGGAAGGCGATACCAGGAAATCGTACGAAGCGTAACTTCCCTGCTCGCGCATTTCTCCCAGCCGGACCGACGCCTGCAGGAGATAAGCGACAGGACTCGCGGGACGATCTTTCTGCAGGAACTGTGCGCAGGTCTGAATACGGCTGATCGCGTCGTCCCAGTCGGTGGGTTCCGCGGAGACGGACTTTCCTTTTTTCGCCTTCACCGCCGAAGCAGCCTCGACGACAGCTTCGACCTCCGCGGCTGGTTCCGGCTCGGCCTCAGGCCCTGGCTCCTCTTCGACGGTTTCGGGGACCGCATCGGGCTCCAGCTTGCGCTTCTCGTTGAGAAGGCTGCCGACGACCTGGCCTACCTCTTCCAACGCGGTACGCAGCTTGCTGAATCCGGGACCATCGTCTCCGTATTTCTCTTCGCAGAAGATCTGCAGCGTGTCGATCGTCTCAGTCGCGGAACGTATCGACTCATCGAGGTTCACATAGAACGACTTCGAGGTGGAGGCGAAGGCCTTATCCCAATCCTCGCCTGTCACCTTGCCGTCGGCGATCGCCCGCTCGCGGGCTTCGCGCTTGGCATCGTTATATTCCGTGTCGGCCTCGAAGCCGATGGCACGCGAATCCTTGTACTGGTAGAAGTTGAGGCCGTCACGCGTGATTGGAGCTTCGCGAAGAATGGCGGAGACACGATTGGCAGCCCACTCGATAGGAACCGGGCGCATGCCGATGTCACCGTCTTCAATTTCAGGGTAGAGCGTATCCCAGAACTGTTCCTGCAGGTCCTGCATCAGCTTGAAGCACGGCTGAATGAGGCCAATGCCCTCGCGCTTGACGTGGGCTTCCGTGAGCCAGGCCGCGAGCTGCAGGTCTTTGCTCCTGGTGGCGAGAGCTTCGCCAGCGAGCTTGATGACGAGAGCGTAGTCGGCGCGCTTGACTGTACGCTGCCAGTCTCCGCTGGGTATGCTCTCGTCCTCTTCAGTACGCGCTTCCTTGACCTGATCGTAGATGCGTTCGTACCTCAGGCTCGCGCCCGAGGAGTTTTCGCCGGGTACCGGATTCAGTAGATCATCACGTAGTGGCACTTTCGGCCGTCTCCCCGGCGTGATGGAAGGTCAGGTTCCGCAGTTGGAGGTACGGCTCCTCTTCATCTCCGCATAACAACAACTTTTGACCGAGAGGCACCTCGCCGTACTTCGAGTCCTCTTCCCAGGCCGTCGCGCGACCCAGGCGAACCGCATCGTCGGGATGCTTCCAGGAAAGCGGCGAAATCACCGGCAACAGAACCTCCCCAAGATCCTGCAGACGGAAGTCCGAGGTCGTGTGCAGAATGGCCGGCATCCAGAGCAGGTCACGCAGCTTTTTTGGTGGCTGCACTTCGATCGACTCCACATAGGCAAATGGGATCCAGGTGTAACTGCCAGCAATGAAGGCCTCGAGATGCGCTCCGATCCGCGGATCGGCGTCCGAGAATTCGGCAAAGTCGGCTCCATTCCACTGTCCAGAGGGAGATTGATGCATCGTACCCAGCGGAAGCTCGTCTTTGGCGAACATCTCCTGCCGGGTTCTCTCCGCATGTAGCGCCGCGCGATAAAGCATGGCACCCGAGGCGGCTTCGGGACTCGAATCCGACAAAACATCGAGGTGTTTGGTGGCGCGATCGTAATCGCCCGCAAAGCAAAGCAGCTCGAATAAAAAAGTTCGGCGCCTGGTGTCGAGTGGCTGTTTTTTCAACTCGTCACCAAGCGCGTCGATTGCAGGCTTCAATTGGCCGGCACGATAAAGCGAAAGCGCATCCATGAGAGGGTCGCCTTACGTGAGCTTGTTTTCCTTCGTGTTGTAAGTAACCGGGCCAGTGCTTTTAAGATTGCCGTTCTCGTCCTGAACCGAGTAGTCAATCTTAATTTCGTTGTAAGAGAACGAGAGGCTCACTGTGGGAACCTCGCTCGACCCGGAAATCTGCAGGCTGCTCACAAACAGTTCCTTGAAATCCACCTTCAGATAGGGCTTGCCCTCGGCACCGGATTTGATCGCGCTCATCGTGCCGGACTTAATGTGAGTACCGGCACCGATTGACTTGAAGAATTTAGGCGTTGCTTTGTCGAAATAGGTCATGATGCTGAAGTCGCTCAGATCAGCCTTTCCCGCGCCTGATCCGCCGGTTCCAGCGACTGAGGAGACCTGGGATGCACCCCAGCTCCAGCTCATGATCTGTATCTCGTTCTTATGGTTCGAGTCGGCGGATTCGCCGTCGATTCCATCGAGCTTCAGGAAATAATCTACCGCCATGGATTGGCTCCTCTCTTACTGGTTAGCTAACGCACTGCTGGTATCTCGTGCCATAGTCTGGGACGTCCGGCGATGATGTGGCTATGCTACTTTCGCGCCGATGCCGGCAAGTCGGCCACCAGACGAAGCGAAACAGACAGCTCGTCGAGCTGGAAATGCGGCTTCAAGAACGCGACCGCGCGATAGGCTCCAGGTTTGCCCGGCACTTCGGACACCTGAATTGCAGCCTCCCGCAAAGGCAGTTTCGCCTTGGCAGCCTGAGAGGCATTGTCGTCCGCGCAAACATAATTGCTGATCCACTGGTTAAGAAACTTCTCGCAGTCCTGGCGGGTCATGAAGCTGCCGATCTTATCGCGCATCATCGCCTTCAGATAGTGCGCAAAGCGCGACATGGCGAGAATGTAAGGCAGCTGCGCGGAAAGACGAGCGTTGGCGTTTGCTGCTTCCTTGTCGTACAGCTTCGGCTTGTTCGCCGTCTGCACGCTAAAGAAAGCCGCGTAGTCAGTTCCCTTGCAGTGGACCAGGGGCACCAGGCCCTGATCGGCGAGTTCCTTCTCGCGGCGATCCGTGATGGCCACTTCCGTCGGGCATTTGAGAGCTACGTCTCCCTCGTCGGTACGGAAGGTGTGAGCCGGCAGGCCGTCGACAAGGCCTCCGCCTTCCACACCGCGGATCGATGCGCACCAGCCGTACCTTGCAAACGAATTGGTCAGCCGTGCAGCCAGACCGTAAGCCGCATTGCTCCACAGGTATTTCGAGTGATCGCTGCCGTCGACCGCTTCTTCGTAGTCGAAGGCATCCACCTGCTTGGTGTCTTTCCCATATGGCAGGCGCATGAGAATGTGCGGCAGAGTAAGGGCCACGTAGCGGGAGTCTTCCGATTGCCGGAAGGACTTCCACTTGGCGTATTCGGTGGAGTCGAAGATCTTGCCGATATCGCGCGGCGCGCCAAGCTGGGTATAGCTGGTCAGGTTGAGCAATTCGGAAGAAGCAGCGCTCATGAAGGGCGCGTGAGCCGCGGATGCGACCTGAGAGATCCGCTCCAATAGCTCGACATCTTCAGGGCCGCGGCCGAATTCGTAGTCGCCGACGAGGGCTGCAAACGGGGCGCCACCGAAGACTCCGAACTCCTCTTCATAGACCTTCTTGAACAGGGCACTCTGGTCAAATTCAGGCGCGCGCTGCAGATCCTTCAACAACTCGCGTTTGGAGACGTTGAGCACCTTGATCTTCAGCATGTCGCTGGTTTCCGACTGGTCAATGAGGTACTTGATGCCGCGCCACGTTCCTTCCAGCTTTTGAAAGGCCGCGTAGTGGAGGATTTCGTTCAGCTGGAGCGAGATGAGGCGGTCGATCTGCGCGATGCGCGCCTGGATCGTCGCTTCCGCATCCCGGGTCAACGTCATCTGGCCTTGAAGGACCTGGTTTACGAACTCCTTGACCATGTCGCGGCCGCGCTCGAGAGTTGCGGCGTCGCGATTGAACCGCCCCTGGGCAACGATCTGATCGAGAAGGTTCTGTTCTGCCTGCTGCTCAACCGCTTGATTTGCGACAGAAGCCGCCGCCTTCGTGGTGCTCATTCCCCACCTCCCGGAGTACCGAGTTCAGAACGCAGCTTTTCGCGCGTCTCGGTATTTGAAACCGCTTCAAATAACGCCTCGTCCAGTTTGTCGTTGCCCTGCAGACTACCGCGCAGATCCGAAAGTCGGGTCCGCAGATCGAAGAGTTCTTTGAGAGGAGCGACCTGCTTGGCCACATTCTCCGGCGAAAAGTCGTCGAGGCTTTCAAACCGCAGATTCACACCGATCTGACCGGCGTTGGGATCGTCGCTCAATTTGTTGGGCACAGAGAAGGACAGATGCGGCTGCATCCCCTTGAGAACACTGTCGAAATTGTCGGGATTTATCTCGACAAATTTGCGATCCTTGAGCGCAGCGAGAGGCGTCTCGGGTTGTCCGGTCAAATCTCCGAGCACACCCATGACAAATGGCAGTTCTTTCAGTTCGATCGCGTCACCGATTTCAACGTCATAGGTGATGTGTACACGCGGAGAACGGACGCGATCCAGTTTGTGCTGCGTACTTTCTCTAGCCATAGATTTTCCCTCGAAGGGCGCGCGCGGAAGGAAACCGCTGGCCCTTTGTTCGAATCAACCACACAATCTGCAAGGAGTGCATTTAAACTTCTCTGTTCTATCGCTCTTATTATCAGTACTTTGTTAGTCGCGCAGGCTTTGGGAACGCTTCAATAACAGGCAGTGAGAGCGGGGCAATTATTAACTGCCCTATAGTGCGTGTCAAGCCCAACGCATTACATCGGGGGGCGTAACAACCGATTCGAACTACACTTTGGTTTCTACGCAAGCGGGCGTTAGGAAAGACTTGCCGCTGTATACTCAGACCCCGTACAGGAAATCCACCACATGCGACAATTGCAGCCGGTCGTCTGGTCGAAAGGCGTTTTTCTATCCCCGCAGCATTTGCAGGCACAGGACCGTTTCTTCGAGGAAAACCTCCGCTTCCTTTCCGACTCCATCGCATTCCGCAACTGGGGATTCTCGTCGCTGCAGATCGACAGTACCGGCCTGAGCGAAGGCCAACTGAGCCTCAGCCAAGCCTCCGGAGTATTTCCCGACGGCCTGATGCTTGACATGCCCGGCTCTGACGCGCCGCCCCGCTCGCGCACACTGGAGGAGTGTTTTCACGAGGGTCAAACCCGGTGCTCTTTTTTCCTCGCGATACCACAGGACAGGCCGGGGGGCATCAATATAGGCCTACAGCGCGGCGGCATCAGCACACGGTTCTATTCCGAACTGCAGATGCTGCGCGACGAAAACAGCACAGGCATCGAGAAACCCGTGTCACTGGCCAGGAAAAACCTGCAGATATTGGCCGAGGGGGAGAATCTCGAGGGATCGGTCCTCTTGCCACTGGCGCAGATCGAACGCACCGAAGCGGGCAGCTATCGCCTCGACACCAAATACGTGCCTCCGATGCTGAACGTCAAAGGCAACGAGCTTCTCACCGGCATACTGCGAGGACTGATTGAGACGCTGGTGGGTAGAAGCGGCCAGCTCGCCGGCACGCGCCGCCAGCGCAACCAGTCTCTTGCCGATTTCAGCGCTTCGGACGTCGCCAACTTCTGGCTTCTTTACACGATCAACACGAATCTGCCGGTCCTGCGCCACATGCTGCAGAGCGATCGCGTTCACCCGGAGACGCTGTTCCTGCAAATGCTGACGCTCGCCGGCGCTCTCACCACCTTCTCGCCGAAACTGGAGCCGCGCGACCTGCCCAAGTACGAGCATGAAGAACTCGGGCCATGCTTCATCGCTCTCGACGCGATGATCGCCGAATTGCTGGAGACAGTCGTGCCAAGCAACTTCGTCGCCTTGCCCCTCAAGCCGCTCCGCGATTCCATCTACGCCACGGCGATCGATAAGGACAAGTACTTCGAGAATTCACGCTTCTATCTGGCTATCTCGTCGGACATCCGTGAGGCTGAGCTGATCAGCAAAACGCCTCAACTTGCCAAAGCCTGCTCGGCTACGCACATCGAGCAGCTGATCCGCCAGGCTCTGCCGGGATTAAAGATGATGCACGTGCCGGTCCCGCCGCGCGCCATACCGGTGAAGCTCCGCTATCAGTACTTCAGTCTTGAGCGGAGCGGTCCGGTGTGGGAAGCAATTGTGCGCTCGCGCAATTTTGGCGTTTATGTGCCCGGAGAGATTCCGAACCCCGAGATGGAGCTGATCGTTCTCTTCGCGAACCCAGAGTAGGGACGACTCGGTACAGCACCTATCTGTGCCGCAGTACGAAGATCAGGATCAGCACAATTACCAGCAGCACAAAGATATTCAGAATCAAAATCAGCGGCAGGTACTGCTGCAACTTGCTCGGCGCTGGAGGTGGCGGTGCCGGTGGCGCTGGTGCCGGCGGAAACTGGAAGGCCGGCGGCTGAAAGTGCGGCATCGCCGCCGGAGGAGCCGCTGCGCTATGTGCGGCAGGTATCTGGGGTATCGAGGGGGCAGCAGGAAACGGAGGGGCCTGCGGGAATTGCATCGGCGGTACCCCCAGCCGCGCTGCCTGTGGAGGAGCAACTGGCGGAGCAGCAGGAGCGCTCTGAGCTTGCAAATAACGAAGCTGGGAGCCGGAGATGATGCGCGTGAACTCGCCCGGACCGCCTGACACAGATGGCACTGCAGGAGCAGGTTGAACTGGCGGCATCACCGGAGGCGCCCCTGCCTGCTTCGGCGACGGCTCAGCCGAGAGCGTCTGGAGGAGTTGGGTGAATCCGCCAGCAGCGGGAACTGCCGGAACAGGCTGCAGGGGAGGCGGAGCCATAACAGGCTCGGCTGCCTTCACCGGCTCCTCTTTATTTAGCGCCTGAAGAAGCTGCGTGAATCCCCCTTGAGCCGGGGGCATACTTTCCTGCGGACGAGCGGGGCTCGAGAACTGGAAAGTGTTTGGCGGAGGCGGCTCGGACTTCAACGACTTGAGAGGGTCTTCGCTGGGGGTGCTCTCCATTGGTTTCGCAGAGAACATCTCTGTGAAGGACCCCGGGCCGGAAGCCGACTGAGCTGGAGTTGATGGAACAACGGGCGAGGACACTGTCTGTCCCGCAGCCGGAGCCGACTGAAAGACGCGGGTAAAATCCCCGGGACCGGCGGGCGTATCCGACCTGAAAGATTGTGTAGCAGAAGAAAAGGGCGCAGACGAGGGCGGAACTGCGGAGGTCTGCGGCGCTTCGGTGGGCCGCGCCGAGACCGTGTTAAACAGCTGCGTAAAAGTGCCCGGCGTCCCTGCAGCAGGAGGCTGTGGTGGTGCCGCCACTTCAGGCTCTGGCTTTTGCGTCGAAGCGTTCAGCGTTTGCAGCAATTGCGTAAACTCACTCGCCTTCGAGGGTGGGGGCGGTGCTGGAGGAGGCGTGAAAATAGTCTTCTCCACCACGACCTGGGTAAATACATTCGCTAAGTCGGCTGGCGTTTTGGGAGGTGCATTGGAAGGCGTGTAAGCGGCGGCGGGCGGAGCCGCAGGTGTCGATGTCGATGTCGATGTCGGCGCCGGGTTCTGGAGCGCCTGGAAGATCTCCGTAAATTCCCCGGGCCCACTCGAAGGTTCGACCTGTGTTGCAGGTGTGGGCGGAACGACCGGAGTCCATGGCTGCGTCTGGGGCGGTTCCGCGGAGGTCGGGCCCGGTGGTTCCGCGACGGAACTCGGACTGCTCTGCGCTCCCATGAGTGACTTCAAAAGATCGTCGTCCTGCTGAGGCGCCGGC
Organism: uncultured Acidobacteriaceae bacterium; assembly: GCA_963781245.1. Classification (GTDB taxonomy): domain Bacteria; phylum Acidobacteriota; class Terriglobia; order Terriglobales; family Acidobacteriaceae; genus Silvibacterium. The sequence continues at coordinate 299,719 of CAWAFB010000014.1, read as the reverse complement.
TTTGCCGAAACCGTTCCGAAAATAGCGGTTGCGCTCGATGCGTCGCCGGTGGCAGATTCGCTCTTGCCGAGGATTTCGGGATCATCGAAAGGAGACTTGGACGCGTCCATACAGGGCCCACCGTATTTCCGAATTATCGCGTGATTCTGGAGACCAAGACTACATGGCAATTACTTGACAGTAAAGTGTTCGCAACCTACGATGCACACACGACTTGGCCGCAGTAAATTCAGGCTTTAGAACTCGCTGGGCAAACGCGCCGATTGACCCTCTCGACGCCGCATGCCCGCGAGCGGCTCAATAACAAGCTTTCGCCGAATGGTTCGGTCACTATGAAATTTTTGTCGCGGGTGGTGTGGTCAGAGGGGATGTATCTCGGTCCTCACCATTTTCAAACGCAAAGCCGCTATTTTGAAGATTCGATTGCATTCCTCGCATCCAGCCTTTGGCACGAGCCCTGGGGATTGCTCCATGCCGAACTCGACCAGAAAGCCATCCGTAATGGGAACGCAGTTCTGCTCCACGCTTCGGGCATTTTTCCTGACGGGCTGACTTTCGAGCTGCCGAATTCCGATCCGCCTCCGCCGCCGCGCAACCTGGTTGAGGTGTTTCCATCTACGGACGCCGTCCTGCCGCTTTACCTGGCGGTGCCGAGCCGCCGTGACAATGGGTTCGACTGCGATCTGAGCGAGACGCCAAACGGAGCGCGCTTTTCACGAATGCAACGCACCCTTCGCGATGAAACAAATGGCATCGACGAGCGCGAGGTTGATCTGGGACAGAAGAATATCCGTTTGGTGACTGAGGCCGAGCTGACTCCCCACATGCTTTCGATTCCCATCGCTCAAGTCCTACGCGACGGACGCGGCCATCTGATCTACGACGAGGATTTTGTCCCGACTTGTCTACGGATCAGCGCCAGCGAGCCTCTAATGCTGTTAGTAAAACGCCTGCTCGAAACCATCGGCGAGAAGAGCAGCACCATTGCCCGCAGCGCAAGGCGTCACGGGCGGTTTGAAGCCGGGACGGCTGCTCTGGACGTAGCCAATTACTGGTTCCTCCATGCGCTGCACAGTGCCATGCCGCCGCTGCAACACTTGAGCACAACGCGGCATGCCCATCCTGAAGACTTGTTCGTCGAGCTTTCGCGTCTGGCCGGCGCACTCTGCACCTTCGCCGTGGATTCTGATCCTCGCCAGCTTCCCGCTTACGATCATCGGTCTCCGGGCCCCGCATTTCGGGTGCTCGATGCTCATATCAGGAAGCATCTGGAGATCGTAGTCCCGTCGAACACCGTATCTCTCGAATTTCATCCCACGGAGCCGTATATCTACGCGGCAGACATTGTGGACGAGCGCTGCCTGCGGCATGCCCGCTGGATCCTGGGCGTGCGCTCCTCTCTTGGCGAATCGGAACTCCTGAACCTGGTGCCGAGGCTGGTGAAGGTATGCTCTTCGCGTTTCGTTCCGGAGCTTGTAAAGCGCGCATTGCCCGGCATGACGCTACGGCATCTGCAAGTGCCTCCCACTGCGATCCGCGCCGAGGTCGACATGCAATACTTCGCCATCGAAAATACCGGGCCGTGCTGGGAGCATATTCTGCAGACCCGCCAAGTCGGCGTCTACATACCAGGAGAAATCGCGCAGCCGGAGTTCGATCTTACTGTCATTGTGGAGACATCTTCATGAGCACGCTTCGCGTCAACAGCCTCGCATATTGCTTTCAGGAGGTGCTGACTGCCATTCTTCGGGTCCGCTTCCAGCGACAACAGGTACAGGATTCGGAGAGTTTCCGCGCGCAGATGCGCCGCTCCCTCCAGGCGGCTATGCAGGAGGGGCGATCGTTGGGATACGCCAGTGAGACTGTGCAGATGGGTGTGTTCGCGGTGGTTGCCTATATGGACGAGAGCGTGCTCAACCTGCAAAGCCCGGCCTTCGCCGACTGGGCGCGGCGGCCATTGCAGGAAGAGCTGTTCGGCGGCCATCTTGCCGGCGAGACTTTCTTTCGCAACCTGAAAGCGCTCCTTGGCCAGCAGGATTCTCCTGAAGTTGCCGATGCACTGGAGTTGCACTGCCTCTGCCTTCAGATGGGGTATCGGGGCCGATATGCTCTGGGCGATTCTGGTGAACTGCACCAGATGCTGCGCATGGCGAGCGAAAAAATTCAGCGCATCCGCGGAGCATCATTTCTGGTGCCGCCCATGGCCCCTCCGGAAGTCCGGCCGGCAAGGGCAACGGACTCGTGGAGCCGAGCCCTTCTCATCACCACAGGCGTGCTTGCCGGCTTGACCGTGATCGCCTTCGGCGGCTTTGAACTTGCCCTTGGTTCTGGAGTATCCGAGGTGCAGAACACCAGTCTGAATGCGCGATAGGAGCCCGCCGTGGTATCGATCGTAATTTCTGCCCTGATCTTTATTCTCTCCGTCGCGCTCGCCTGGCTGGCCGGGCCCCTGCTTCACGTGGAAGGTACTTCCCTTCTCATCCTGCGCATCCTGCTTGTACTGCTGGGTGCGACTGCCGCGACAATCATTCTCGTTCTACACTTCCGGGAGAGGCGTCGCGACGCAGCCACGAAAAACACCGCGGGCGGCTCAGATATGGACACGCTGCTACGCGACGCGGAGAAAAGACTGGCCGCCGCACAACGCCCCGGCGCGAAATCGCTCGATTCGCTCCCCTTGCTTTACCTCCTGGGCGAAGGCAACTCGGCAAAGACGACCTCTGTTCTCAAATCCGGCCTCGACCCGGAGCTTGTCGCCGGCCAGATTTACCGCGATCAAGACGTGATCGCTACGCCGGTCGTGAACCTTTGGTATACGCAACAATGCGTGATCGTCGAAGCCGGAAGCGCGCTTCGCAACAGCCGGGCTTTGTGGAGCAAGTTGATCCGCAAAACGCGGCCTAAGGCTTACCGCTCCGCTATGGGGACACAAGCGCCGGTGCGCGCCGCTGTGGTCTGCATCAGCTGTGAGCTGTTCCTTGGAGCCGCCGCGTCGGAAGCGGTGCTGGCCGCGGCTCGTGCCACCAACCAGATGCTCCGCGATCTTGCTCAGCATCTGGGAACGGAAGTTCCGGTCTACGTGATCTTCACGAAGCTCGATCGGGTTCCGAACTTCAGCGAATATGTCCGCAACCTGACAACGGAGGAAGCATCCCAGCCCTTCGGCATGGCTTTTGCACGCAGCGAAGCATCGAGTGGCCTTTATGCAGAGAAGGCTATGGCCGAGGTGACGTCATCGCTGGATCGGCTGACCTTCTCCCTCGGAGAATATCGGCTCGAAATGCTCGGGCGCGAATCAGACCAGAGAAATGTCGATCCAGTTTACGAATTCCCGCGCGAAGTGAAGAAGCTTCGGAACAACATCGCCGCCTATCTAGTCGAATTGGCCCGGCCAAGCCACCTGAACGCCAATCCGTATCTGAGGGGTTTCTACTTTACGGGGGTTCGCGCACACACGGTCGAGCAGATGGTGAGCGCCCCCGCGCAGGCTCCAAAAGCTGCGGCCGCCGAGGCCGGGGCGACGCGCATGTTCAGTGTGCAACAGATGCAAGCTCCAAGCGCCGCGCCAGCGCCACAGGTGATATCGCAGAAAGTGGCGCAATGGTGCTTCCTGCCGAAGCTGTTTCCCGTCGTCGTCCTCCAAGACCGTAGCGCACTGGCGAGTACCAGCCACAGCGGAAGGACGCATGTCTTGCGGCGTGCTGTTTTCGCGACGCTGTCCCTGCTGCTTCTCGTTTATCTTGCTTTTTTGATCGTCTCTTACGGCAACAACTCGAAGCTTGCGCACAACATTGCAACAGCGGCGAACGCTCTACCCACCAGAACAGTTCCGTCGACTACGCTAGCCTCCACGCAGGATTTAATGGCGCTGAATCAACTACGCACTGCTTTGGTGCAATTGGAGAATTATCGTCAACAGGGTCCGCCGCTCATGTACCGTTGGGGTCTGTATCACGGAGATCAACTGCTTGAAGCTGCGCGGCACATCTACTTCGATCGCTTTCAGCGGCTGCTGCTCGCGAACACGCAGAGCAATCTTGTGACGGCGCTGAATGCGCTTCCCGCTTCGGCATCGCCTGACTCGGATTATGGCGCAGGATATAACCCACTCAAGGCGTATCTGATTACGACGACTAATCCCGATAAGAGCACGCAGGAGTTTCTCACTCCCGTCCTGATGCAGTTCTGGCTGAACGGCAGGGTTCCCGACACCGACGAGCAAAAGCAACTGGCGCAGTTACAGTTTGATTTCTACGCCAATGAATTACGGTCGGGAAATCCATACTCGATCGCCCCGGCCATGTCGAGCGTCAACCACGCGCGCTCTTATCTGGCGAGCTTCGGCGGGTTTGCGCGGATCTATCAACAGATGATTACAGCAGCCAACAAAGCGGCTCCGTCGATTGACTTCAACCGACTGTATCCTGGATCTTCCTCCGTAGTCGTTGAGTCCCACATCGTGCCCGGAGCGTTTACTCGAAATGGCTTTAGTTTCATGCAGGATGCAATCCTCCACCCCGACCGCTACTTCAGCGGCGAAGCATGGGTGCTGGGAGATCAGGCTCCTCCATCGCTCGACGCCAAGGCGCTGACGTCGCAATTGGCTGGCAAGTATCTCGCCGATTATCAATCGGAGTGGCGCACCTTTTTGCGCTCCGCTGCAGTGGTCAAGTACCGGGATCTTAGAGATGCGGGCAGCAAGCTGCAGATCCTTTCGAATCCGAGTTCTCCGCTGCTGGCGCTCTTTTATACGGCCTCGCACAATACCGCGGTGGCGAACCAGGACATCGCCAAGGAATTTCAGCCAACGCAGGTGCTGGCTTCTCCCGACAGCCCCGACAGGCTCATGAACGATAAGAACACGAGCTACATCAACGGGCTGGTGGGCCTGCAGGGAGTCGTCTCGCAGGTTTCCGCTGATCCGAACGCCGCAACCACTCCTGGAGCTTTCCAACCAGTCATCACCGCGGCCATCAGCGCCCATGGCGCGGTAAGCCAGACGGCGCAGGCATTCAATATCGATCCGCAGGCCCATGTTGAGCAGACGGTCCTTGCTCTCCTGCAGGCACCAATCACCTCTGCCGAAGATATTGCCAAGCCAGGGCCACCGAAGGGCGGCGGACTGTGTGCCAGCCTTACGCCTTTGCTCGCCAAATTTCCGTTCTCGCCTTCGGCAACCGTCGAGGCGAGTCCCGCTGAGATGTCCGCTTTCTTCCAGCCGGGATCGGGAGCACTATGGCAGTTCTACGATGCCTCACTGAAGCCACTGGTAATCCAGCAGGGATCCACTTACGTTCCGGCGCTCAATGCACCGCTCAAGGTAAATCCAGCATTTCTTCAGTTCTTTAACAGAGCAGCCAGCGTATCAGCCATCATGTATCCGGCGGGAGCGACGTCGCCCAGCCTGACATTTACGGCGAATATTCTTCCTGCAAAGGGTATACAAAGCGTCACGCTCGCCGTGGACGCGCAAAAGGTTACAGGATCCGCCGTGTCACATCAGTTCACCTGGTCCGCACAAACTGCTCAGCAGGCGCAACTGATTGCCAGTTACGAAACCGGCAGCCTTCCTCTCCTTCAATTCAGCGGCCCGTGGGCGCTTTTCCACTTGATAGACAAGGGTCGCGTCGTACAGGCGGGCAATCCGGGACGATTAGACTACCCGCTCGAAGTATCCAATACACCCATCGTGATCAGCGGTACGCCGCTGGTTGTTCACCTTGAGTTATCGGGGCCGGGGGCCGGTCTGCTGATGCCTGGCGGATTAAGCAATCTCAAGTGTGTCTCGACTGTAGCTCATTGAGCATAAGTCTCGAGTTCCGCTGTCGGTGCGGGCTCGTCTGACTCGCTGAATCGGAGCAGAAGGCAAGTGACGTTGTCGATGGCCCCCTGATCCTTTGCAGCGTCGATAAGCGACTGGCATGCCTCTGTGAGGCTGGTAGTAGCGAGGATCAGATTCGCGATTGCATCGGCATCGGCATAACGTGTGAGGCCGTCGGTAGTTAGCAGCACTACGTCGCCCGGCTCGAGAGCCGCAGTGAAGAGATCGGGCTCGACGGACTCAGCCGTCCCTATAGCACGTGTGATCAGCGACTGCAGTGGCGACGCTCCTGCGTCGTCTAGGCTCATGATCCCATTGCGCACCTGCTCAGCAATGTAAGAGTGGTCGAGGGTGATCTGTGCACATCGCCCGCTGCGTAGAAAGTACGCCCGGCTGTCACCGACATTTCCGATAACGATCTTTCGACCATCGACGCACGCAGCTACCAGCGTGGTGCCCATGCCGCGCAATTCATCGCTGTCTCGCGCCAGCAGACATACCTGCTGATTTGCGTAGAGTATCGCCTGGTATAAACGCTGCTCCCCCTGTGCCTCGGGCGTTTGTTGATTGAAGGAGCGAACCAGTTCCGCGACTGCGGTGCTGCTCGCTACCTCGCCTCCAGCCATTCCCCCCATGCCGTCACAGACGGCGAAAATCTGGGTCGAAAGGTCGTAGCCAAAGCTGTCTTCGTTGTTCGATCGTTTGCAACCTACGTCAGTTAAAGCTGCTACTTCAAGTTTCAATACACTTTGGCTTTCCATAGTGGAAACTCTTCTTTTTCGCCAGATTGGCAGCTTTTACGGGATGGCTTTCCGTTTGAGACTTTACCACTTCCGGAGGTGCGCGATTAGACTGCCAGAATCACTGCGGGCCTGTAAAGACCTGTAAACCGTGGCGCAGGCGTTTCATCCGGCTGTCAGATTCCGATCACACGGAAGTAGCATGTTCCGCGCGGAATTTCGCGGGCGTGACGCGCCTATTTGGGTTACACTCATTTGCGCCAACGTGTACGTTGCGTTGTTCCCCCTCTGGTTGATCTTTGATTCGGAAAGGTCTCCGCCATGGCGTTAGAAGCTGGGACACGCGTCGGCGATTACGAAATTCTCGCACTGCTGGGCGCCGGAGGAATGGGCCAGGTCTACAGTGCCCGCAACATCATCTCCGGCCGCACAGAGGCGATGAAGATTCTACTGCCGGATTTCGCTGCAGAACAGGATCTCGCGGCCCGGTTTACTGCCGAGATCCGCACACTAGCCAGCCTCGATCACCCCAATATTGCTCAGCTTCGCACTGCTTTCCAGTTCGAGAACCGGCTGGTGATGATCATGGAGTTCGTCGAAGGCGTCACTCTGGATAAACGGGGCAGCGAAGCACCAATCCCTATCGATGAAGTGATTGGCTACTCGATGCAGGTGTTATCGGCTCTGAGCTATGCGCACAGCAAGGGAGTAACCCACCGCGACATTAAGCCGGCCAACATCATGATCACGTCGCATGGCCTGGTCAAGCTCATGGATTTCGGCATAGCCAAGTCCACCAACGATCTGCAGCTTACACGCCCGGGCACCACCATGGGATCCGTTTATTACATGTCGCCCGAGCAGGTTCGCGGCGGAACAGTAGACGCTCGCTCTGACATCTATTCATTTGGCGTGACGCTGTACGAGATGCTCACCGGGCGCAGGCCGTTCCAGGCGGATACAGCCTACAGCGTGCTCAACGCCCAACTTACCGAAGCCCCTGCCCCACCGATGCAGATCAACCCGGCTCTGTCTACCGAACTCAACAACATCGTGCTCCGGGCGATGGTCAAATCCCCCGACGGGCGTTTTCAGACGGCAGAAGAATTTCGCACGGCCCTGCGCAACGTACAGAAGCCACAGGCGCAGCCCACGTCTTCACAAGCCTTCGTCCCCGGTGCAACTGTGCTCGAGAGCAATCCCGCGCCGATGCGGCCGGTTGTTGTTCCTGCTGCGAACCCGCCGAGCATCACCCCCGCGGCCTCCAAAGGTCACCGTAGCCTGTGGATCGGTCTCGGCGCCGTCACAGCAATCATTGCGATGATTGCTGCAGCGACGGTTCTGCCGCGCATGCTGGCTACCCATGCGGACCAAAAGAATACCCCCGCTGTAACGACAACCTCCCCGCCGCCACCATCTTCCGGAGACGCCAACAGCGGTGCGGCAAATCCATCGCCGGCCACCTCAAATCCGCTGAGCAGTGCAACTCCGGCAGCAACTACCAGCGACGTAAATCAGCCAGGTGCGCCCGCTACACCAGTGCATCATACGCAGCCGTCAGCGAATGCTCCCGTGATGAAGCCGGCTGTGCCAACAGAGAGTAGCCCGCCAGGCCCGACGAAGCAGGAGATCAGCCAGGCGCGCGAAAGGATGATCCAGCTTGATGCTGACGCCGAAAGCGTTCGAGCGGGTATCCAGCAGATCCGCGGTCAGCAGCAGGCGCAGGGACTGGATATACGTGGGGACGTGCTCGCCTCGTTAAACCGGATGAATTCGTATCTCAACGAGGCAAACGGGGCTCTGAATCAGAACGACGTACAAGCGGCCCAGGATGAAATGGACCGCGCAGAAAAAGAGATTTCCAACTTAAAGACATTCTTGGGCCGTTAGGAGAGATCAGCAAAATGCGCAACATGTTTTCCAAAATTCTTTCCCTCATCCTGGTAAGCTCGCCGCTTGTTGCTCAGGCGCCGGTGAGGCACCGGGTGGCCGTACTCGATTTCGGCTACGCCACGGTTATGAGTGCCTCTCAGGCCGTCTTTGGAACAAATGTAGATATCGGCAAAGGCATCGCCGACATGCTCATCGATAAGTTGCTCGCCGATGGCACGTATCGCGTGATCGAGCGCAACGCTATCGATAAGGTCCTTCACGAGCAGGACTTCTCGAACAGCAACCGGGCCGATCCCAACACCGCCGCCAAGATCGGGCACATCCTCGGCGTGGACGCCGTCATCACAGGCGACATCACGCAATTCGGACGCGACGACCAGAACAAGAACTACGGTGGGGCAGTGGTGGGCGCCTGGACGCATGGCGCCATTGGCGGCGTCGGCAAGCACGAAGCAAAGGCTGTAGTGGCGATCACCGTCCGCATGGTTGACGCAACCAGCGGCGAAATACTCGCGTCCGTAACTGGTAAGGGCGAATCGGAAAGAAAAGGAACGGACCTCCTGGGCGGGGGCTGGGGTGGTGGGTCAGGAGCAGTTGGCGGGGCAAGCATGACCAGCAGCAATTTCGGCCAAACGATCATCGGCGAGGCCACGAATGCAGCCGTCGCACAGGTTGCTACCGGTCTCAGTGGCGACGCCTCGAAAATTCCCGATGCGCCTCCTCCGCCTAAGGTCGCCGTGTCCGGCCTGGTGGCAGATGCGTCCGCGCCCGATAGCGTCATCATCAATGTGGGGGCCAGTGCCGGGGTAAAAGTCGGCGACAAGCTCAATGTGTCGCGCGTTGTTCGCGTCGTAAAGGATCCAACGACCGGAAAGCCGCTGCGCTCGATCGAGAACCCGGTCGGCACATTGACCATTACCAGCGTCGATGCGGGCTCTGCAGTCGGCACATTCAGCGGTACGGGCGCACCAAAGACCGGAGATTCAGTAAAGACGCCTTAGGCTACATACATCTTGCTGCTACTGGCCAGCCGGCTCCTCGACCCGCTGGCCACTTTCCAGGGGAGGCATTTCAGCCACCTGCTTGAGAAACTTCTTCAGAACTTCTTCTCCTGTGCCGGCGACATAATCTCCGGGCCGTTGGGAGCCTTTTTTCCACGCCAGCAGGAATACCAGCGGAATCCAGCCGCGGCGGTCCTGCGACAATCGCTGTCCGAAAGCAAACAGAACGCGCGACAGCTTGAGCGGCAATCGAACGCCCGCAACCTCGTTCGTAGACGGGTCCCGACAAAGATCAGGCGGCGAGGTCACAAGATATTCGCGGCAACTCAAAGGACGAATCGGATGAATGCTGCAACTCTCGTCTTCGAGAAAAGGGCATGGAACACCCGCGTGGAAGTAATCGATCGCCAGTTGTGTTGCAGCCTCTTCTTCCAACGTCCATCGATTGTCAAGGATCTTCTCGATTACACCGGCGCCGAGCAACGCCAGCAATGCGCGATGAAACCGGCCCTCAAGTTCCACGCGCCTCTCTTCCGGCAATGTGCTCATCCATTCAGTGAGGGCTTCGGCTTCGAAGAAACTTACGGGTACGAGCTGCCGGCAGCAGGCTCCGCACCCGGCCCGGCAGGAGATGGGTGTGCCGGCCGATTTGGCCTCTTCGCCGATTCGGCCGACGATCGCGTTCTCGAGATTCTGAATAATGGGCAGTAACTGCGTCAGCGTCGTTTGCCCGGTCGGCAAATTCGCGCTGGCATTGAGGAACCCGCCGCCGACCGGCAATCGAAACGACACTCGCGCCGACGATTGATGGGGACTCTCCGGATTCATCGACATAGTTTACTCAGGGCTCGTAACAATACACCCGGCGTGGGCACCATTGTACTGGTGCAGATGCTGGTTCCAGTATGGGTACTCCGCCGTAACCTCCAAGTCGATTGTGGTAACGTGATCCGTGCCCCTTTCTGCTGGATGCGGGACTAGAATCGTGTTACCGTGCCGTCAGTATTAGCGAAAAGTAACTAATGCATTGTGTTTGGCTCTTCCGGATGAACGGATTCCGGCAGCAGCCTTTTCTGCCTAAGGTGGCGTCGGGCAAAGACAGTGGATGCGCTCTCGACCAAGAAGATAGGTAAATACGAGATCACGGGCATTCTGGGCCGCGGCGGCATGGGCGTCGTCTATCGCGCCGAAGACAAGCGCATTGGCCGCCAGGTAGCGATCAAGACGCTGACCGAGGGCTTCTCCGGGCAAGCCGATATGCTCGAGCGCTTCTATCGCGAAGCGCAAGCGGGAATCCTCCAGCATCCCAACATTGTTATCGTCTATGACCTCGGTGACGAAGACGGCGTGCCGTTCATCGTCATGGAATACGTCAATGGCGATCCGCTGGACAAGATCATCACGTCGGGCAGGCCGGTTCCGCTGATCGATAAGCTGAGTGTCATCGAGCAGGTCTGCGCCGCATTGGGCTACGCGCACCAGCGTGGTGTAGTGCATCGCGACATCAAGCCCGCAAATGTAATCGTGCAGCCGGACGGACAGCCAAAGATTGTCGACTTCGGCATCGCGCGCGTGCAGAGCTCCAACGCCGAGACCGGCCTAACCCGCACCGGCAACGTAATCGGCACGATTCACTACATTGCTCCCGAGCGTCTGCGCGGCCAGCCCTTTGACGGCCGCTCTGACATCTTCTCGACGGGCGTGATGCTCTATCTGCTGCTCACCGGCGCTCTTCCCTTCTCCGGCGAAGATATGACCGTGCTCCAGAAGCTGGTGAACGAGCCCCATCCTCCGCTCGGCTCATATATTTCCAATTACCCGCCGTATCTCGATACGATTCTGGATCGGGCTCTCGCCAAAGATCCCGAACAGCGCTACGGAAGCGCCGAAGAGTTCGCCGCCGATCTTCGTGCTGTGATCGACGACCTGAAACAGGGCCGCGTAACCGAGCTCTTCAACGACGCAGAGCGGCTGACAACGGAACAGCAGTTCGGCCGTGCTCGTGAGGTGCTGCAACAGCTCATCAAAATTGACGCCCAACACACCGGCGCCAAGCAGTTGCTCGGCATAGTGCAGCAGAATATCGCCCGGATGCAACGCGCCGAGCAAATTCGGCAGCTGGTTGCGGAGGCCGATGAAGCGCTGGCATCATCGCGCTTTCCCGAAGCTCTCGCCTCGCTCGAGCAGGCAGTCAAGCTGGACCCGTCGAATACGGATCTGCAGGCAAAGCTTGAGACCGCCAAAGAGAAAAAGCGCACACAGGATGAGATCGCCGGGCTTTTGGCAGAAGCAGATGCCTCACGCAACCGCGGCGATCTGACCGGAGCGCTGAAAGTCTTGGAGAAGGCGCTTCGCCTCGACCAGGACAACACTAAACTTCGAGCCATTTACACCGAATACGCCCAGCAGGCCAAGCTCGCCGCGCAGCAGGGCCAGATTCGCGACATGCTCCAGAGCGCGCGGCAGGAGGTCTCATCGCGGCACTTCACGGCTGCCATCGAGATTCTGCGTGAGGTGGGCAAGCTCGATCCTTCCCATCCCGAAGTGGAAAGCCTGCTCCACGCGGCTGTCAGCGGGCAGGAGCAAGAGCGCCGGCGAAAGCTCCTCGTGCAGGTGCAGGCGCAAGTAGAAAACTGTCTGCTTGCCGACGACTACGATCGCGCCACAGAATTCGTCAACCGCGCCGTCGAGCAACTGCCTGCAGAACCCTCTCTGCTCCAGTTGAAGACGCGGGTCGCAGGACAGGCGCGAAAGTACCGGGTCAAGCAACTAATCGATATCACAGCGGCCAAGGCGCAGGAGGCATTCGCGACATCACCGCATGAAGCACTGGGCATCGTGCAGAGGGCGCTCCAGGAGCTGCCCGGTGAAGAACGTCTGCTGGCCCTTGAAGATTCGCTTCGGCAGCGTCTGAAGAACCTCCAGGCGGAGGAAGTGCGCGGGCGCTATCTGCGCGAGGCTCAGCAGGCTATCGACCGCAACGAATTCGAAAAGGCCATCGGGATACTCGAGTCTTACCAGCTTGAGTTCACCGACAACACCAGCGTCAACGAGCTTCTGGACTTCGCCAAATCCGAGCTAACCCGCCAGCAGCAGCAGGCGCGAATCGCCTCCTGCGCCGCCCAGGCAAAATCGCTGATTCAGGAAGACCGTATTACCGAGGCCATTCGCCTGCTTGAGCCAGTCACGACCGAAACCGGCGATGCCGCCCTTTCGAGGCTCCTCACTGAAGCTCGCGGGCAACAGGCTGAAGCGGCCCGCAGGCTGGAGTTACTCACGAGCCGCGTTGCCAAGCTGCGCGAGAGCAGCCAACTTGATGAAGCTATCAAGCTCCTCGAAGCCACGCCCGCCGCGGCAGTGAAAGGAACGCTCCTCAGCGCAATGCTCTCGGAGCTTCGCACGGAGAATGCCCGCAAACAGGCAGTCGTCGCGGCTGTCGGCGCCGCATCGCAAGCCCTCGAGAAGATGGATTTCCATGGCGGCCTCGAGGCGTTGCAGAGCGTCCGCCGCGCCTATGGTGACTCCGAAGATCTGAATCGGGTTATTTCCGACTACGAGGCGCGTCGCACTGCCATCGCGAACGAGGGCGTAAGCAGATCTGTCGAAGCAGCGCGCGCGGCGCTTGTGCGCAACGATGCGGCGGCAGCGCTGAACGAGTTACAAGGATCTGCCGGCCTCGTTGAATTCGCAGGCACGCTCCAGCAGGCGGACTGGCGACGCCTGAGAGCGGAAGCCGCCAAACCTCCTGCGCGCCGGCCGACTGGAACCCTTGATACGAGCGCCGCAATCGGTGCTGCGGTCGAAGAAGGCCAGCAGGTGACGAGCGAGCCTGAGCGCGGCCTGAGCCCCAAGCTCATTGCTCTCGCTGCCGGCGGTCTGGGTCTGCTCACCATACTGGTGCTTGCATTCTGGCTGCTCAACCGAGGTCACAAGGCCACAGTCGCGAACCAGCCGGCGCCTCCACCGTCGGCACCCGCAACGCCGGTAGCACCTCCAACTGGAACTCTGAATGTCGAAGGGAACATGGGCGATGTAAACGTGTTCGTCGATGGCGTGCTTAAGGGCTTCACGCAGAGTGATGGAGAGCTCTCCTTGCCCCTGGATGAAGGCACTCATACAGTGCGGTTTACCAAGGCTGGTTATGAGGATTTTCAGGCGCCTCCGATTGCAATCAGCGCAAGTAAGGGAACAAGCGTCTCCTTCAATCTCACTCAGAGCGCCGGGGTTGCTCCTCCGCCCCCGACAGAAGCCTACCTGACCGTCCACTCTTCACCGGGAGCTTCAGTCAGCGTTGACAGCGCTTCTGTGGGTCGTACCGACGCACGGGGCGACCTAATCGTGCCAGTCAAGCCCGGCCGAAGGTCGATCCAGGTTGGCCTCGATAATTTTCAGACTTTCAGCCAGAGCGTGACCGTAAAGCCGGGTGAAAAGAAACCTCTGACAGCGTCACTCGTTGCCGTTTCTGCGAAGCCAGTTCCTGCCCCACCGCCTGCGACCGCGCCCGCGGCACCGGCCGCCTCGCCCGTCCAGATACAGTCGTTTTCAGCATCCGCTTCACAGATCGAGCAGGGACAGTCAACGACTCTGAAGTGGGAGACAACGAATGCGTCAGAGGTAACCATCGACAATGGAATCGATCGGGTGGACAACAGCGGCCAAACAACCGTCCGACCCACCACGAACACCACCTATACGCTGATTGCCAAAGGCAATGGCGGAACCCAACAGCGATCGTTGAACATTCTCGTCGAGGCTCGGCCTGTTGCTCCCGCGGTGTCCGCACCGACAACGGCGCCGACGCCCCACGTCGACGACAAGGCGCTGTTGAAGCAAGTGGTGAGGGAGTTCGAAGGCGCATTTAATTCGCACGACACCGGGAAGGTGAAATCCGTGTGGGTTGGTATGAATTCTGAGCAGAATAAGTTACTGCAGGGCCTCTTCAAGTCAAATCCTGAAGCCAGGGTGAGAGAAGAGTGCCCGGACTCGTCATTGAGCATCCAGGGCGATCATGCCCAATGGGCGTGCACGGAAGTCACTTCGATCAAGAGCTCCGGGAAACTGACCGACTTCCCTCGGAAACAAACCCTCTCGTTCGCGAAGAAGGGAGATAGCTGGTACTTGTCCGACAAGTATTAAGTCGACGAGTTGCCTGCTGCAAAAATCGCATGGACCGCAGTCTCCGATCGGCCCCGTCTTCGGAATCATGCCTCGAGCGCCGATTTCTCCCCTCGCTGTATTTACCATTTGCTCAATATCACCCTGGTTAATCTTGACTTCTCCAAACACAGACCTAAAATGATGGCCGTTCAGTTGATACACGAATCGATACCCACTCACCAGGAGGGGCTCTGCCTTTCCCCCCGGCGCTGGGCCCCGATTCGATCGAAAAACCAATAAGCAATAGATCTTCGTAGAGACGTCGCTGAGGCGTCCCCTTTTTGATTTGATTGCCGGTCTGTTAGCGCGAGCCTTGGATCCCTAGCCTGCTCATTCGTTTACCCGCTAGTAATTGACTCGTCGCGTCACCAGTGGACTACTTGTCTCCCCAGGTACGCGTCAGCCGACGAAGAGTTGCCGTGCGTTCGTCGGTAGTAAACAGCTTGCATTCTCCGGAGATCACAAATGGCACGCCGAGATGATGTTCCTTCACGCGGTCCTGGGTTCTGGACTGCTTTCTGCCTGATGCTATGCAGTCTCGGTTTTTTGGGGAGCGCCCGCGGGGCGACGACCCCTGTCACGAATACAAATGACAGCGGATCTGGCTCACTGCGCGCCGCAATTACAACGGCTAACGCCGATTCCGGTAACACGATTAACATCACGGCGACAGGGACGATCACCCTGCTCAGCGCGCTTCCAGCAATCGCGGCTGATATGACCATAACCGGACCTGGCGCGAGCAGTCTGACGGTTTCAGGAAATAATTCGACCACGGTCGGCACCATCTTCACGATCAACTCCGGCGCAACGGTTTCCATATCCGGGCTGACGATTGCTAACGGCAATAGCAATGCAGTGAACGCCGGAGGCGGCATTCTTAACGATGGCACCCTGACGGTGAACAACTGCACGATCTCCGGCAATTCCGGAATCGGTTCCGGGAACGAGGGAGGCGGAATTACCAACTTCGGCACTCTGACCGTGAGTAGCAGCACTGTCTCTGGCAATAGCGGGTCAGAAGGGGGCGGCATTTTTAATGGCCAGACCAATACACTGACCGTGGTCAACAGCACCTTCTCCAGCAATTCCGTAACGACTAAGGGCGGCGGCATCTATAACTATCCGGGCGGCACGCTGACGGTGACTAGCAGCACAATATCCGCCAATTCTGCCAGCGAGGACGGCGGAGGCGTCGAGACCAACGGCACTACAACGACGATAACGAACAGCATTGTGGCTGGGAACACGGCCGCAGCCGATGATGACGTTGATGGCACTTATACAGACGGCGGCGGCAATCTGGTGGGTACTTCTGGGATCAATTTAGCGCCGCTGGCCAATTACGGCGGACCCACCCAGACAATGCTGCCGCTGCCCAACAGCCCGGCCCTCTGTGCGGGCACACCCACCGCCTTGATCACGGACCAGCGCGGTTTTCCGGTAGGGGCGTCCGGCTATTGCACCTCCGGCAAGATAGACTCTGGCGCGGTCCAGACCAACTACACGGCGATCCAGTTCACCAATGCGGGCGCCAACGGCTATGCCGCTGCCGTGAACAGTGCTGTCGCCTTCCCGGCGGCCCCAATCGTCTCTGTAACGGAGAACGGCCAGAATATCGGTGGCGTGCCCGTGACGCTGACGTTCAATGGGGCGGGTACTGCGACGGGACTGGGACCGATAACGACAGTGGCCGGCACGGGTGCAACCTTCAACGGCGTTTCGGTCAATGAGGCGGGCACTGATACTCTCGATGCCCAACTGACTCTGCGCTCCACAATTCTGGATACTTCCGCCAATCTCAAAGTTGTGATGATCACGCTGACTCCGGCGGCAGGCGCTCTCTCTGGGGCAACAAAGGGCGAGCCCTACAGCATGTTATTTATAGCGTCCGCGGGGACGACTTCTACTTATACGTACACCCATTCCATCAGTTCGGGTGCATTCCCTACCGGGCTGAACTTTAATGATGGAACGGCGACATTGTCAGGAACGCCGACAGCGACAGGAAGTGTTGGATTCACAGTTACGGCAACCGACAGCAATGGATTCTCCGGCAGCCAGAGCTATTCACTGACAGTGAACCCTTCGGTCACGGCGCAGCAGTCAATAGCTACCAAGATCCTGACTGTAAATCAGGCGTCGACATCGTTCACGCCGATAACGGGCTCCGGCGGCACCGCACCCCTGAGCTACAGCATCTCCCCCGCTCTGCCCACAGGCCTCAGCATAAGTTCCTCCACAGGCACGATTACCGGCATGCCCAAGGCAACGAGTCCAGCGACGACGTACACGGTGACGGTCGCGGACGTCAACAGTTCAACGGCGACAGCATCCTTCTCGTTGACCGTGAACCCCGGTGTGACGGCAACCACGGCCGTGCCAAGCAAGATACTGACTGCAAATCACGCAACAACGTCATTCACGCCGGTAACGGGCTCCGGCGGAACGGCGCCTCTGAGTTACAGCATTTCTCCTTCGCTGCCAGCAGGCCTGAACCTGAGTACGTCTACAGGCGCGATTACCGGAACACCCACGGCGGCCAGCCCGCAGACAACTTACCAGGTGACAATTACGGACGCGAGCAATACGACAGCGTCTTCGAACTTCTCGCTAACTGTGAACAGCGCGGTGATGGCGACACAGGCCATACCTGCAACGATGCTGACGGTCGGCCAATCATCGGCATCATTCACTCCGGTAACGGCCACCGGCGGCACCACGCCTCTCAGCTACAGCATCTCTCCGTCTCTACCGGCCGGGCTCAGCCTGAATACATCCACGGGAGCAATTACCGGCACGCCGACCGCGGCCAGCCCACAGACGATGTACACGGTAACGATCACCGACGGCAACCAGGCGACGGGAACAGCGACCTTCTCGCTAACAGTGAACAGCGCACTGACGGCAACGTCGGTAAACACGGAAACGCTGAGCGTGAATCAAGTCGCGTCATTCACTCCGGTAACAGGGTCCGGTGGCACGGCGCCGCTGCACTATAGCATCTCTCCGTCTTTGTCCGCGGCTCTGACCATAAGTTCCTCCACCGGGCTAATTACCGGTGCACCGACTGCAACCAAAGCGGCGACGCCCTACACGGTAACAATTACCGACGCAAACCAAGTGACCGCACAGGCGAACTTCACTCTGACCGTGATTCCCGCGACCACAAACATCTCTGTAACTTCGTCCTCTGCAGGCAATACGTCTACCATCAACGAATCTGTAACCTTCACCGCTACAGTCACCGCCGCCGCCGGAAGTGCAACGCTCGCCGGCACTGTGACTTTTACCGACAACGGCAATCCCATCCCCAACTGCTCGATTACCGTGAATCCCGTGAACGGAATGGCTCTTTGCACCACTGCCTCACTGGCTCTTGGGTCCCATTCCGTCAAGGCCACTTATGGCAATGACAGCAACTTCAGCGGCAGCAGCGGCATGCTTACACAGACGGTAAACCCGGCCCCAACAACGACGGCACTGATCTCATCCGCACCTAATAACACCTCGACCGTCAACCAGTCTGTAAGCTTTGCGGCCACAGTTGCCGCAGCCGCCGGCAGCACTGCTCTTTCGGGCGTAGTCAATTTCACCGACAACGGAGCCCCGATAGCAGGTTGCACCTCACTAGCAGTGAAGCCGGCGACCGGAGTCGCAATCTGCACAACCGCGGCGTTGCTGAGAGGTGCGCATACAATCACTGCCGCCTACGCCAACGATACTAACTTCAGCAGCAGCAACATTTCACTGATGCAAACGCTGAATGCGGCGGCCTCCGCCACTGCGCTTGTATCCTCACTGAATCCCTCCGTAGTCAGGAACGCAAATAACCACAATGACACCGTCACCTTTACCGCCACAGTGACACCCATAACCGGCCCGGTGCTGCTTTCCGGCGCCGTGACCTTCACAGATGGTGGCAATCCAATTCCAGAATGCGGATCTCCGGCGCCAGTAAGTCCGGCAACCGGTATTGCAACCTGCACCACCACTTCGTTAGGTTTCGGTGCGCACACGATACTTGCGGTGTATGGCAGCGATCCCAATTTCCTTTCCAGTAACAGTACCGTGCAGCAGTCTGTTCAAGATTACGCACTCAGTTCTTCGCCCACACCGGTGAGTGTCACCCTGGGATACACCAGCCTGGACGATGTATTTACCCCTCAGGTCACGGCGGCGGGGTTGAGCAGTATCGTCGTCACTCCCGTGCCGATATCCGGGTTTACCGGTAATCTCGCTCTGACCTGTTCCGTTGTTCCTGTTACGACCGCGACAACCGCCATGCCTCCAGCATGCACGCTGGGGAGTCCGACTGTGACTATCACCAGCACCGGCGCCCAGACAGCCGTAACCGTCATTATCGACGCTACCAACTCCTCTACTACTCCGGGAGCCTATAGCGTGAGTGTGACCGGTGTAGATTCCACCACCGGACTGTCCCACACCACTGCGCCGTTCATTGCCTATGTTCGGGCGAAGACCGCTCCAATCACAATCGTTTCTGGGGCGACCACGGGAAACACGACCAATGCAGACTTCATCCTTCCCGCGAACATCGGTCTGACCAACCTGAAGTGCACGTCGGTGGGGGGGCCAACCTTGGTGTCCCAAGTAGACCCCGCCGGTCTTTCCATCGGATGCACCTTCAATCCATCCTCAGTTCCCGCCGCGACAACCATCCAAACCGGCACCGTAGCTGTAACCATCTCCACGAACGGCACCGCCACTGCGCAGCTTGTGACGAGCACAGGAGCCTTTGCCGCCAGTCTGATTGGAATTCCGGTTCTCGCGCTGCTCGGGCTGATTCGCAGTGGAAAGCCATCGACGCGCACTCTATTCCGATTCCTGGGCGTGCTCGCCGTCGCTGCGGCTGTTATGCAAACGATCGGATGCGGAGGGCACTTTACGAGAGCGACTACCAATACCGGGCTGACGCCGCCGGGCACTTACCTCGTCCTGGTCCAGGGTACGGGCAGCGATGGTCTCACGTACGACGCAGTGATTCAAGTAGACGTAACCCGCTAACTCCTGCGGTTTCAGGGATAAGTAGCAATCTCAAGAGCCGGGAAACCAGTCTTGCCGAGGGAAAACAGATGACGAAGCGAACTCTGCCGTTGCTGCTGCTTGGATTTGTATCGAGCGTGGCCGCAATGGGACAAGTCAATTGCGCCACCGGAAGCCCCACCGCGACCAAGCTCGTGTGCCAGATACCGTTTTCGACCGGAGTTTTCAACACCAATGGCGGCATAAGCCCGGGATCCCTCGCAGCGGCCCAGGGCATTGCTTCGACCATCAACTCTGCCTTTGCCACGCAGGTGAGCCAGCTACCACTGGCGAGCGCATCTGCCGGCACTATTGTCCTTTATAAGGCGGGAGTACCTCTCACTTATGACAACCTGGGTCCGATTCTCACCGACCGCGCAACAACTATCGGCAGACACCGGCTATTTCTGAGCTTCAGCGCCAGCCAGTTCTATTTCACAGACATCGACGGGATTTCTCTGAATAGGGTGCCATTTACTTATCAAGCGACGGCGACGGACAAGACCACCGGAGCTGTGCTCAGCAACACTTACACCACGGAGACCGCGGATGTTCACTTCAAGTTGAACCAATATGTCGCAGTTGCGACTTTTGGTGTGACGGACAGGCTTGACGCGTCGATCGTAGTGCCTATCGAGCGAGTCTCAATCGGCTCCGCCACTGTCGACACTCAGGCTTATATCCTCAACGCCAACAACGTTGTCGTCCTCGGACCATATGCCGTACCTTCGACCTATGTTCCTGGAACCGCCAGCGGCATCGGAGATATCGTTTTCAACGGCAAGTATGTTGCCTGGCGAGGGGAGCACAGCACCTTATCAGGCGGCCTGGATCTCCGCACGCCCACTGGCGACGACCTGAATTACCTGGGCTCGGGAGCATGGGGATTCAATCCCTACCTCGTCTACTCCTACCTGGCTAAAGTCTCGCCTCACGCCAGAATTGGCTACCAGTGGAATACGGCCACTGAATTAAACAATCCGACACTGACGCCCGGAGGAAACAAGGGGCTGCCGGGCGGTGTGCAATTCAATGCCGGCGCGGATTGGGCATGGACAAAGCATCTAACCGTCGCCGGAGATTTGCTTGCCAGCCAGTACTCCAATGCCGCAAAAGTTGTTCGCAGCACCACGGCCCTTCCAACACCGCCCACGAATCCGCCGACGCCGAGCACTATCTTCCTCCCCACCGTGACGACGGCAAACGCGAGCTATACGATCGGCGATCTGAGCATAGGATTCAAATGGAATCCCTACCGTGACCTTGTTATCTCGGGCAACGTACTTATTCAGTTGAATAATGAGGGCCTGCGGACGAGGCCCGCGCCACTGCTCAGCGTTTCATATAAGTTCTGAAGAGTTGACCGTCCTGAAAGCAACAGGCAAGACGAGGTGCCTCGGATAATCTAACTTCCATGCAGCAAGCTTTCGTAGATGGAATAGGTGTTTTTGTCAAAACACACGAACTTCACCACCTCGACTTCACAACTATCTGCGTGGGTCCTGACAGTTTCGACAGCAATTGCCGCAGCTCGCTCCGAGGGGAATCCATATATCCCAGTACTGATCGCGGGAAATGCGATGGATTTCACGCGGTGCTCGCGAGCCAACTCCAGACTGCGCCGATAGCACTCTGCCAGCAGGTGGTCTTCTCCGTGTTCGCCACCACGCCACACCGGACCCACGGCATGAAAAATCCACTTTGCCTGTAGACGGAATCCTGGCGTTGCTTTCACGTCGCCAGTAGCACAGCCTCGTAACTTTGCGCAGGCCGCGAGCAGCGCCGGTCCTGCTGCACGGTGTATCGCTCCATCCACTCCTCCACCGCCCAGCAACGACTGATTCGCGGCATTGACAATTGCATCGACTGCAAGGCGTGTAATGTCTCCGAGAACTGGTTCAAGCTGGGTCACGCTCGCGGCTCTCATCTCTGTCCGCACACTAAGCCATCCGACACCTTTAGTGGCGGCTAGTCAACTCCCTACCTTTGCAGCACAGTGTCTGCCTTGTTGGCTTTCTCGGAGACCTGCTTCGGCGTGGGCAGCTGCGATGTATCCCATCCGCCGCCCAAAGCCTGAATCAGTTCGATGGACGCGGTCGACTCTTGCACATGCAACGTTGTCAGCGTTTGCTGATTTGAAAGCAACGTAGTCTGCGCGATGGTGACGTCCAGATAGGGATCAATTCCCTCTTGGTATCGACCCATCTCGAGATCAAGTTGCTCTTTTGCTGCATCCACCGCCTCCTGCTGCTTCAGGATTTGCTGTGACAGAATCCGTGTAGCGGCAAGGTAGTCCTCGACCTGCTGGAAGGCGGTGAGGACGGTCTGGCGGTAGGTGGCAACGTCGGCGTTGTAGATCGACGTGTATTGCTGGAGCTGGGCGCGATAGAGTCCGCCATTGAAGAGGGTCTGCGAAAGCTGCGGGCCGATGGACCAGAAGTTACTTGGCCAGTCGAACCAATGCGAGAACTGCGATGCCTGAAAGCCTCCACCAGCCGAAAGCGTAACCGTGGGATAGAATGCTCCGTAACCGATGCCGATCGTGGCATTCGCATCTGCAATAGTGCGCTCAGCAGCGGCAATGTCAGGCCGGCGCTCGAGGAGTTGCGAAGGAACACCTATCGGGACCGGCGGTGGTGTGATCAGCTGAGGCTTCACGGGAATGGAGAAATCCGTAGCTGGCTTCCCGAGCAGCATGGCAATCGCGTGCTCAAATTGGGCGCGCGCGACTCCAACATTCAGCGCCTGCGACTCCGCCGTTTTGAGCGTTGTGCGCGCCTCCACTACGGAGATGTAGTTGCCGACTCCGGTGTCATAGAGTGTCTGGTTCAATTCGAGAGCCTTTTTGTCGGCCTCGACCGTTTCGTTCAGAACTCTTTGCAGCTCGTCCTGTCCGCGGATCTCGAAGAAGAACTCCGCAAGGCTGGCTTGTTCCAACAAGCGTTCATTTTCCAAATCAGCCTCGCTGACCTGTGCTGCAAACTGCGCCTCGCGCACTTCGTTGCGGATCTTGCCGAAGAAATCCGGCGTCCACGAGACATCGAGAGGAAGAGTCCAGGACGTGCTTTCGTGTCCCGTGTTCGCAGTGCTCGAATTGGTGAGATTGCCTGAGGACCTGGACCGGTTCCAGGACGGCGCCGTTGTGACGACCGGCCAGTACTGCGCGCGGGCTTCACGAATCATGGCGCGCGCAGCCATATAGTTTTCGAAAAAGACCTTGATGTTCTGATTGTTGATCTCAAGCTGGTCTTCGAGAGAATTCAGCTCCGCATCGTTGAACACCTCCCACCACTTGCCGTGCAACATGGCGTCCTGAGGTTGCGCCACCTTCCAGCCGGGCGCGTCCTGAAAATTCGCAGGCGACTCCTTATATGCCGGCGCGGCAGGCACCGCGGCCGCCGGCTTGTGATACGTTGGCGCGCAGCCGGCGATAAGAACGCAAAACGCCACCGCCAGCAATGCCGATCGGGTCGAGTTCGGGATCATTCTCTTCATACAGCGTTTCTCGTTTCGAAGGAGGCCAACCGCGGCGTACTTCATGACAGGACCTCAGCTTCGGGATTGAATGTATCGTGATGCTTGCCCAGCACTCGCAGACGCCAGCGATCGAGGAAAAGATAGACCACCGGCGTGGTGTAGAGGGTCAGCATCTGGCTGACGATAAGGCCGCCAACGATGGTGATACCCAGTGGCCGGCGCAGTTCGGACCCTGTCCCAGTACCGAAGGCCAGCGGGAGTGCCCCGAACAGCGCTGCCATGGTCGTCATAAGAATGGGACGGAATCGCAGCATGCAGGCTTCGAAGATTGCGTCCGATGTGCTCATGCCCTGCTCGCGTTCAGCCATCAGAGCAAAGTCGATCATCATAATGGCGTTCTTCTTTACGATGCCGATGAGCAGCACGATGCCAATAATAGAAATGACGTTGAGATCCACCTTGAAGATCATCAACGCCATGATCGCTCCCACACTGGCGGATGGAAGCGTGGAAATGATCGTCAGGGGATGCACCAGGCTCTCGTACAAGATGCCAAGCACGATGAATACCGCCAGCAGGGCTGTCGTAATCAGGACCGGCTCGGTACTTAGCGAAGCTTGATACGCCTGCAGCGTTCCGGAGAAAAAGCCATGGATCGTGGAAGGCGTCCCTAGCCGGTCCTGCATTTGGGTCACGAGTCGGGTGGCGTCACTGAGCGACATGCCGGGTGCCAGATTGAACGACACCGTTACCGACGGGAAGAGGCCGGTATGGTTCACGCTCAAGGGCGTAGTTGTCGACGTCGCGGTGGTCATGGTCGCCAGTGGAATAGGCCCATTGCTCGTGGTGTGAAGATATATATTGTTCAGTCCTTCCGGCGACTGCCAATACTGGGGAGCGACTTCGAGAACCACGTAGTACTGGTTGAGCTGCGTGTAGATGACCGAGACCTCTGACTGGCCGAACGCTGAGTACAGGGAAGAATCGAGGGCCTGCGCCGTTACGCCGTATCGAGCGGCGGTCACGCGATCGTAGGTCAGGTATTCGGACAAGCCTCCGTTCTGCTGGTCAGAGTTGACGTCCTGCAGGCCCGGCAGTTTCTTCATCTCCGCAAGAAGGATGGGCCCCCAGTGCGACAGATCCTGCACGTTGTCCGCCTGGATGGTGTATTGATAGAGCGCGTTGCTGCCTCTGCCGCCAATGCGCAAATCCTGCGCCGCCTGCATAAACGCCGCTGCGGCCACCAGCCGGTTAAGCTTCGGGCGCAAACGGTTAATAATGTCTGGCGCTCCGATCTTTCGTTGATCGAGGGGCTTCAGCGCGGTATAGACAAAACCGCCGTTGCCAGTGCCGACATAGCCCACAACATTAGCCACAGCGGGATCGGCTTTGACAACTCCCACGATCTGTTGAATCGAATCATTCATGACGGGGAAAGATGCATCCTGCGGACCCTGTATGCCACCGACGATTGCACCCGTATCCTGCTGCGGGAAGAAGCCTTTGGGAATCTTGATGACCAGCACCACATTGAGGGCCACGACCATGATGAGAATCACCAGCACCAGGCCGGGATTCTCCAGCACCCACTCCAGGCTACGCCGGTAGCCGTGAAGCATTCCGTCGAAGAACCTTTCACTGAAGCGATAAAGCCGCCCGTGTTTTTCTCCCTCGTGTGCCTTCAGCAGGTGAGCGCACATCATGGGGGTGGTGGTGACGGAGATGATCATTGACACAACGATGGCTGTCGACAGCGTGACGGCGAACTCACGGAAAAGACGGCCTACGATTCCGCCCATCAGCAGGATCGGAATGAAGACCGCAACCAGCGACATGCTGATCGAGAACACCGTGAAGCCGATCTCCTGTGCGCCCTTCATTGCGGCCGCAAACGGCTTCATTCCAGCCTCAAGGTGGCGGGTGATATTTTCCATCACCACGATCGCATCGTCGACAACGAATCCGGTGGAGATGGTGAGCGCCATCAACGACAGATTGTCGAGGCTGTAATCGAACAGATACATCACTGCGAATGTGCCGATAAGCGACACTGGCACGGCAACGCTCGGGATAAGCGTGGCCCGCCCGCTGCGAAGGAAAAGAAAGACGACCAGGATGACGAGGATGACCGAAAGAGTGAGCGATCGCTCGACGTCGTGGACCGAGGCCCGGATGGTTGTGGTGCGGTCCATCACGACAGTCATGTCCATGCCTTGCGGGATGGAGGCTTTAAGAAACGGGATCTGAGCGCGGACGCGATCGACGGTCTGGATGATGTTAGCGCCCGGCTGCCTAAAAATAATGAGAACGACTGACCGTTTCCCGTTAAGATAACCGGCGCTGCGCACGTTGGACGTGGAATCGACGACTTCGGCCACATCGGAGAGACGGATCGCAGCTCCGTTCTTATAGCCAATAATCAGCGGAGCGTATTCAGCAGCGTGCGACATCTGTCCGTTCGTCAGGATGTCAGACGTAGTCAACCCGTTGGCAATCTGGCCGCGGGCAAAATCCGAGTTCTGGATGCTGAGAGTAGATTGCACGTTCGACAGCGTGAGTCCGTAGCTGTTGAGTTGCGTAGGATTGACCTCAACGCGCACGGAAGGAAGTGCACCGCCGCCTACAACAACCTGTCCGACCCCCTGGATCTGAGAGAGCTTCTGCTGAATGACGGTGGACGCGGAGTCATACATTGACGCCGTAGAGTAGTTGTCGGACGTAAGCCCGATGATCATGATGGGAGCATCAGCCGGGTTGACTTTGCGGTAGGTCGGATTTCCGGGAAGATTGGCGGGCAGGTAGGTCCGCGCCGCATTGATTGCCGCTTCGACGTCTCTGGCCGCGGCATCTATATTGCGGTTCAAATCAAATTGCAGCGTCACCTGGGTGCTGCCAAGCGAGCTGGACGAGGTCATTTCGGTCACACCGGCGATGTGCCCGAACTGGCGTTCGAGCGGCGTAGCCACGGACGACGCCATGATCTGCGCACTCGCTCCCGGCAATCCGGCCTGCACCGAGATCGTCGGGAAATCCACCTGTGGAAGCGGGGAAACGGGAAGCACGGTGAAGCCGATCCCTCCGGCGATGGCAATGGCAATTGTCAGCAGCGTGGTTGCCACAGGCCGGCGGATGAAGGGCGCGGAGATATTCATGACTCCGCCGGAGCCTGCACGGCCGGATGCCCGGTATCGACGTCCTTCTTCGATTTGGACTTCCCGGAAATCTTCTGACCGAGGTTGTCAAAGAAGATATAGATCACCGGAGTCGTATATAGCGTGAGGACCTGACTGAGCAACAACCCGCCCACCATGCAAATACCGAGCGGGCGGCGCAGCTCAGACCCGATGCCACGACCCAACGCCAGCGGAATTCCGCCGAGCAGAGCGGCCATGGTTGTCATCATGATTGGGCGGAAGCGAAGCAGGCTCGCTTCGTAGATCGCCTCCGTCGAGCTCTTGCCACGCTCACGTTCGGCCTCGAGCGCAAAGTCGACAATCATGATGCCGTTTTTCTTCACAATGCCGATCAGAAGGATAATGCCGATGATCGCAACTACGCTGAGGTCCTCGCCGAACAACATCAAAGCGAGGAGGGCTCCCACGCCGGCGGACGGCAGAGTCGACAAGATGGTCACCGGATGGATGAAGCTCTCGTACAGAACTCCCAGAACGATATACACAGTCACAAGCGCCGCCAGAATGAGGAGCGCCTCATTCGAAAGCGAATTCCGGAAAGATGCAGCCGTACCCTGAAAGTCGGCCTGAAGGCTGGCCGGAAAATTCATATCCTTCGCGACCTTGTCGATCGCCGAAATCGCATTGCCCAACGACGCCTTGGGAGCCAGGTTAAAGGAGATGGTAACCGCCGGGAATTGCCCCTGATGGACGATCGAGAGCGGCTCGGTGGTCTGTTCGTAGTGAGCAAACGCCCCGAGGGGCACCGCGCTTGCCGCTGTCGTTGAAGTCCGAGTATTCGAGCCAGGACCGTTGTTTGACGTGGTGATTACTTGCGAAGGGGGAGCCAGAGTGTTGGCGGCCGGCGTGTAGAGCACCGATCCGGTCGTGGCGTTCGAACCCGCCGATGAAGAGCCCGATGCTGCAAACGAGGTCGCGGCTCCTGGTCCGCTCGCTCCATTTGACGCGCCCGACTGGATGTAAAGCTTGTTAAGTTGATTCGGATCCTGCTGGAAGGGTGGGAGCGCCTCGAGAATCACATGATACTGGTTGAGCTGCGTGTACATTGTGCTGATCTGCCGCTGACCGAAAGCATCGTAGAGGGTGTTGTCCACTGTGCCCGGAGCTACACCCAGTCGCGACGCGGTAACACGGTCGATCATCAGCGATATTGCGCTCGCACCCGTCTGCTGGTCGGTCGCGACATCGGAGAGGTCGGGTAGCTCTTTCAACCTGGCGACGAAGCGATTCGTCCAGTCATTCAACTCGTTGATGTCAGGATCCTCGAGCGTGTACTGGTACTGCGTGCGGCTCACGCGATCGTCAACCGTAATGTTTTGCACCGGCTGCATGTAGAGCGTCACGCCCTGCACCTGCCCAAGGCTCTTCTGCAATCTGCGGATCACATCAGCCGCACTCAGGTCGCGCTGGTCGAGCGGCTTGAGATTGATCGAAAACCGCCCACTGTTCAGCGTCGTGTTGGTTCCGTCCGCGCCGATGAACGACGATAAGCTGGCTACCGCGGGGTCCTGAAGAATGATCTTGCCCAGCTGCTGTTGCTTTTCAGCCATCGCGGTAAAGGAAATATTCTGGCGCGCTTGCGATATCCCCTGAATCACGCCCGTATCCTGCGTAGGAAAGAAGCCCTTGGGGATGATGATGTAAAGAACCACAGTCAGTACCAGGGTGCCCAGCGCCACGAACAAGGTGATGGTTTGATACCGGAGCACGTAGCTCAACGTACGGCCGTAAAAGGCAATCAACCGGTCGAAGACGCGTTCCGACGCGCGGTAGAATCTTCCCTGTTCCGCCTCTGGATTGTGACGCAGAATGCGCGAGCACATCATTGGCGTTAGAGTCAGCGATACAACGGCCGAGATAACAATGGTCGTGGCGAGCGTCACCGCGAATTCGCGGAAGAGGCGACCGACCACATCTCCCATGAACAGCAGCGGAATGAGCACCGCGATCAGGGAGACCGTCAATGAAACGATCGTGAAGCCGATCTGCCCAGCTCCCTTCAGTGCCGCCTCCATCGGCGAGTCCCCCTCCTCGAGGTATCGGGAGATGTTCTCGATCATCACGATAGCGTCGTCCACCACAAACCCGGTGGAGATGGTCAGTGCCATTAGCGACAGGTTGTCGAGGCTATAACCGAGCACGTACATCACGCCAAAAGTGCCGATCAGCGAAAGGGGAACCGCAACGCTTGGGATGATTGTGGCGTAAATGTTACGCAGAAAAAGAAAGATGACCATCACCACCAGGCCGATGGTCAGCATCATCTCGAACTCAACATCGTCGACCGATGCCTGAATTGCCGTTGTCAGATCGGTAAGCGGGGTGATTTCGATGCTGGCAGGCAGATTCGCCTGAAGCTGGGGCAGCAGTTTCTTGATGCTCTTGACGACGCTGATCGTGTTCGCGCCCGGTTGGCGCTGTACGTTGAGAATCACGGCAGGCGTCTGGTTCATCCAGGCTGCCTGCTTGTTGTTCTCGACGCCGTTAATGATCTGAGCCACGTCTTTGACGAACACGGGAGCGCCGTCCCGGTAAGCAATCACGACATTGCGATATTGGTCACTCGTCTCGAGCTGATCATTGGCGTCGATCTGGTAGTCCTGTCGCGGCCCGTCGAAGTTGCCTTTGGCGGCGTTCACGCTGGTTTGTGCCAGAGCCGTCCGCACGTCCTCCATGTTGATTCCATACGACGACAACGCGGCCGGGTTTACCTGGATGCGCACCGCCGGTTTTTGGCCCCCACTGATGCTCACCAGCCCGACGCCGTTAAGCTGTGAAATCTTCGGCGCCAGGCGCGTGTCGATCAAATCCTCGACCTGCGACAGCGGCAGCGACTTCGAGGTGATGGCCAGCGTCAGAACCGGAGCATCGGCCGGGTTTGTCTTGCTGTATACCGGAGGCGTGGGCAACACCGACGGCAGAAGGCTCTGCGCGGCGTTGATCGCCGACTGCACCTCTTGTTCGGCAATGTCAATATCCAGTGAGAGATTGAACTGCAGCACGATGACGGATACACCGCCCGAGCTGGTCGAGGTCATCTGGCTCAGACCCTGCAGTTCACCAAACTGCCGCTCCAGGGGAGCAGTCACCGTCGTCGCCATCACATCCGGACTCGCCCCAGGATAAAAAGTCAGGATCTGGATCGTCGGGTAGTCAACTTCGGGGAGCGCAGAGATCGGCAGTTGCGTGAAAGCCACCAAACCAACCAGCAGAATCGCGGCCATCAGCAACGAAGTTGCGACGGGACGCAATATAAATGGGCGTGAAGGACTCACGGTGCGTTGCTCTCGCTCGTGTCTTGAGGAAGCGGCTTTTTGGAGAGGATTACTTTCGATCCATCTTGCAACTTCTCGAAGCTGCTGGTCGCAACCTCATCTCCGGGATTGATGCCTTCCACGGCAGTCACACCGGCATCCGTCGTTCCAGCTTTCACGTTGTGGACATGGGCCGTGCCGTTCTGGATCACGTATACAAAGGCCACTTCGCCGTTGTGCTGGATCGCATAATCAGGAATCAGCGTCATATTGTGCTGGGTGGTCACCAGCAGGCGGGTATTTACGAACTGATTCGGAAAAAGGATGTCTTTCTTGTTGTCGAACGCGGCCCGTAGCTTTACTGTGCCGGTGGTAGTGTCGATCTGGTTATCGAGCGCTGTAAGTTTGCCAGTCGCCAGCTTCGTCTGCTGGTTCCGGTCATACGCGTCGACAGTCAATTTAGCTCCGGTGCGCAACTGCGCCAGCACCTCATCGAGATGATCCTGAGCCAGCGTGAAGATGACGGTAATAGGCTCTATCTGTGTCACTACCACGAGGGCCGTGCTGCCGCTCGATTGAACCAGGTTGCCAGGGTCAACAAGCCTTAATCCGACCCGCCCAGTGATAGGGGACGTGATATGGCAATAGCTGAGCTGCACCTTATCGAAATCCAGAGTGCCCTGGTCCGACTTGACGAGCCCTTCATCCTGGAGAACGAGCTTCTCCTGATCATCGAGCTGCTGTTTCGCGATGGCGTTTTTGGCCCAGGCTGCACGATACCTTTCGAGATCCATCCGCGACTGCGCAAGGACGTTGGTATCTCGCTCAAGGTTACCTTCGGCAGTCGCTACCTGTGCCTGGTATTGCCTCGGGTCGATATCCACCAGTGGATCACCCTTGCCGACCATCTGCCCTTCACGGTAATAAACGCCGGTAAGCACTCCGGTCACCTGGTTGTAAATCGTGGTTGTGTAGACCGGGGTGACGGTACCGATCGCGTCGAGGTAGACGCCGATGTCGCCCTTCTTTGCGGCCGCCGTGTTCAACGTGACCGGCCCACCAAAGCCCCGGCGTCCGCCTCCACCACCCGGGCCGGCGGCGGTCTTCTTTGAGTCGTCCTGATGTCGCAGGACGAGCACAAATATAACGGCGAAAAGCAGCAGAAGAAGAATCCAAAGCCATTGGCGCCGTTTCCTGGGAAGCTTTGGTGCGCCAGCATCGGGAGGCGGCAACTGGTGATCGGGAGGTATAGGCGAATCAGGTGGTTTTTGTTCCATCTTGTCTTCTTGCATCGCAGAGTTATCGCATCAGGCTACGTCAAGCTTCTCTTGCAGGGTCAATCCGCGCAGGGTGTACCGCAGACAACGTTTCGGGCATTGCCGCTGCAGACGCGCCTGCATTCGGCAAAAAGACACAGTAGGAGCTTTAAGCAGGATCTACGGTGCCGGGGGTCTAATAATTTCTTCTTATGGACGATTCACGGGTCCAGATGGTTGCAACGTGGGCTCAGTTAAGGTTATCACTTCCAAAGAATGGTGAAATCTGGAAGTCCTTCGGGGAAAATGAGTTGTAAGGATGGAGCGGCGGACAACGAATTCACAACGGATTCTGAACCAGACTTGCCTTTTCAACCCAGGATGTGAAACACAGGTGCACTGAATTAAGCAGGTTCAACCCATGCCGATCATCCTTGCACTCGATCAGGGAACCACGAGTTCGCGCGCCATCCTCTTCACCCGGGACGGCAAAATTCATGCCCGTGCGCAGCAGGAATTTACGCAAATCTACCCTCAATCCGGATGGGTGGAACATGATCCCTTCGAGATTCTCACATCGCAGCTCGGCTCCGCCGTTGAAGTGCTCGGCAAGGCGCAGGTAAGGCCGCGAGACATCATGGCGGTGGGCATCACCAACCAGCGCGAGACCACCATCGTCTGGGATCGTGAAACGGGGAAGCCGGTCTATAACGCCATCGTCTGGCAGGACCGCCGCACGGCGGCTGCATGCGAAAAACTTCGCCAGGACGGCGCGGGAGCGACAATCCGGGAGAAGACGGGCCTTGTCATCGACCCCTATTTCTCCGGAACAAAGGTAGCGTGGATATTGGACAATGTCTCCGGGGCGCGCGAACGGGCAGAAGCCGGCAAGCTGGCCTTCGGAACGGTGGACTCCTGGCTGATCTGGAATTTGACCAGCGGCGGCAGGCATGTGACAGATCGCACCAATGCCTCGCGCACCATGCTCTACAACATCGGAGCCGGCCGATGGGACGCCGATCTGCTGAAACTGCTTCGCATTCCGGAGAGCATGATGCCGGAAGTTGTCTGGTCAAGCGAAAGGGTCGGCGCAGTCACAACTACGCTCGGACTCGGCTCAATCGAAATAGCGGGAATTGCCGGGGATCAACAGGCAGCTCTGTTTGGCCAACTCTGCCTCAACCCCGGCGACGCAAAAAATACCTACGGCACCGGTTGTTTCTTATTACAAAACATTGGCGACAGATTTTTGCTGTCACAGAAAAAACTCATCACCACGCTGGCATGCAGTCTTAGCAAGAAGCTCGAATATGCCTTCGAGGGCAGTGTGTTCATCGGTGGCGCGGTAGTGCAGTGGCTGCGCGACAACCTTCGCCTCATTCGGACTTCGTCCGATGTCGAGGCACTTGCCGCGACCGAAGACAACAGCGACGGTGTTGTCTTCGTGCCAGCATTCGTTGGCCTCGGCGCACCCTACTGGGATCCTCACGCCGGCGGCCTGCTCATTGGACTGCGCCGCAGCACGCAACCCGGACACATCGCCCGCGCAGCCCTGGAAAGCATTGCTTTCCAGGTAGCCGACGTGCTCGAGGCTATGAACGGCGATACAGAGCATCCCTGCCAAACGCTGCGTGTCGACGGAGGCGCGGCGGCAAACGATCTGCTGATGCAATGCCAGGCCAATCTGCTCGGTGTTCCCGTCCTCCGACCGCAGGTGATCGAGACGACCGCTCTCGGAGCGGCGTATCTTGCTGGACTTGCCACCGGCTTCTGGGAAAGTCCCGGGGAAATTAAGAAGCTTCGCGATTCGGGTACGCGCTTCGAGCCGAAGATGTCCAGGGAAGAGGCCGCCCGGCTCCGCGAGCGCTGGAGCAATGCCGTTGAACGATCAAGACACTGGAGTGCGCCCCCACAATGAGTGCTTATGCTATGAACCGTGAATCCATGGTCGAACGGGCGCGGAGCCGCACCGAGCCCTGGGACCTCGTCATCATCGGCGGCGGAGCTACCGGCGCTGGAATCGCAGTCGACGCGGCGACGCGCGGCTTTAACGTCCTGCTCGTGGAGCGCGAGGACTTCGGCAAAGCCACTTCCAGCCGCAGCACCAAGCTCGTCCATGGTGGGGTGCGATATCTCGAACAGGGAAACGTATCTCTCGTAATGGAGGCCCTCAAAGAGCGTGGCCTCTTGCGGCAGAACGCACCCCACCTGGTACATGATCTCGCCTTCGTCGTACCGAATTACTCGTGGTGGGAAGCGCCGTTCTACGGCATCGGCATGAAGGTTTATGACCTGCTCGCCGGCAAATATGGGTTCGGCAAGTCGCGCATTCTTTCTCGTGAAGAGACTCTGGAGCGCCTGCCCACCATTCAGACCGAAGGCCTGCGCGGCGGGGTGATGTACTACGACGGACAATTCGACGACTCGCGGCTGCTGATTCACCTCATCATGACCGCGGCGGAGTACGGCGCCACGGTCCTGAACTACGCCGACGCAATGCAGATTGGCAAGGGCGAAGACGGCTTTGTAGATCGTGTTGAAGTCCTCGATCGCGAGAGCGGCGGCCGATTCACGGCGGCAGCAAAGGTCATCGTAAACGCGACCGGAATCTTCAGCGATGAGGTGCGGCGGCTGTGCGAGCCTGAGTCCGAGGCGATGCTCGCTCCCAGCCAGGGCATCCACCTCGTCTTCGAACGGTCATTCCTGCGCGGCGAAACGGCAATCATGGTGCCGCATACCAGCGACGGCCGTGTCATGTTCGCGATCCCGTGGCACGAGCACACCGTCGTCGGCACCACCGACACTCCTATCTCCGGTCCGTCTTATGACCCGCTCCCGTTCGAGCAGGAGATCGAATTCATCCTCGACACTGCCTCGCTCTACCTGAGCCGCCCACCGAAACGCAGCGACATCCTCAGCGTCTACACCGGAATCCGCCCGCTGGTAAAGGCCGGCGCTGGAACCAGCAAGACTTCAGCCCTCTCGCGCGACCACACTATCCACGTCGACCAGTCCGGACTTCTGACCGTTGTCGGAGGCAAGTGGACAACCTACCGCCGCATGGCCGAAGATTGCGTCGATCACGCCATCACCCTCGGCAGCCTGCCCGACAGCGAATGCCGCACTCATCACCTGAAGATTCACGGTTACGACGACGAAATTGACGGTCTCAGTAGCATGGGCGTCTACGGATCGGACGCGGCCGCGATCAGCAAACTTGCCGCGGACGCCCCCGGGCTCGCCACGCAACTCCACCCCGCCCTGCCCTATATTGCAGCCGAAGTTGTATGGGCGGTCCGCAACGAAATGGCGCGCACAATTGACGACGTGCTGGCCCGCCGGACCCGCGCCCTCTTCCTCAACTCCGACGCCGCACTAGGCATGGCTCCAGCAGTGGCAGCATTGATGGCTCGCGAATTGAGGCAAGACGACGTCTGGATTAACGTACAACTGGCCGCTTTCCGGAGCCTGGCCGCGAGCTATCAACCGAATTCCGCAGTGAAGCACCAGTGAAGATTTGAAAGCGAGACCTGATTGATGCGATCTCCGTTCCTGGGTGAGTTTGTCGGCACGATGGTAATGATCCTGCTTGGTGATGGTGTTGTGGCCGGAGTACTGCTGAAACGGAGCAAAGCGGAAAACGCCGGTTGGCTGGCGATCACGACGGCGTGGGCCTTTGCCGTGCTCTGCGGAATCTTTACCGCCAATCTTTTTGGCAGCCCCGACGCGCACCTCAATCCTGCGATAACCGTTGCCTTTGCGTTGAAGACCGGCAACTTCCAGAATATCCTCCCCTTTGTGACAGCCCAGATCGCCGGAGCCTTCTGCGGGGCTACCCTGGTCTGGCTACACTATCTGCCGCACTGGAAGCTGACCGAAGATCCGGCCCTGAAGCTCGGCGTCTTTTGCACCGCACCTGCGATCCGCAGCCTCGCCGTTAACTTCTTTTGCGAGGTGCTGGGGACCTCGACGCTCATCGTCGTAATCGGCGCCATCAGCTCGAAGCTCGTGCTCTCGACCGGCGCGGCGGCCGGCGTCACGCCCTATCTCGTGAGCTGTGTGGTCTGGGGAATTGGCCTCTCACTGGGAGGCACCACCGGATACGC
Source organism: uncultured Acidobacteriaceae bacterium (assembly GCA_963781245.1). Lineage (GTDB taxonomy): Bacteria > Acidobacteriota > Terriglobia > Terriglobales > Acidobacteriaceae > Silvibacterium. The sequence continues at coordinate 264,774 of CAWAFB010000014.1, read as the reverse complement.
GATCAATCCCGCCCGCGACTTCGGGCCGAGGCTGGCGCATGCCGTGTTGCCTATCGCCGGCAAAGGCGGTTCAGACTGGGGCTACGCGGGGATTCCGATCGCAGGCCCGGCCCTTGGCGGGGTCATCGCCGGCCTGATTCTGAAGTGGGTAGGAGCGTGAAATGGGTTGGAGATTCACACTGGTTTGGTAAACCAAGCAGAGTAACCTCACGCCCGACAGCGCCCATCCCCGTTCCACAAAAGTGAAAAGGGATGGGAACTCGTCGGTCTTATCTTATTTAGGATGTCCCTCGTGTCCGCGGCCGTCGCGCATATCGGAGCCGTGGAAATTCTCCGCATGATGAGCCATTCGATCCGGATCGGCGTGTTCGCCATGTGCCGGATAAGGCCCGTGGTAGCCGTGGTGTGGATCGTACTGGTTATCTACGTGGCCGTAGAAGTTGTGCGGGCCGTGGAACCATGGTCCGGCTCCGATAAAGACACCGCTGCTGAACCACTCCGGGCCATAATAGCCGTAAGGTGCGCACTCGTACGGCGGGGCATCGTAATAGCCGTAGGGGCAAACCGGCGCTGCTCCAATGCTGACCGATACCTGGGCCGGTGCAGCGGGCGTTGCGGCCCACAGTGCCCCAGCCAGAGCGGGTAAAACCAACAGTTTCCATGAACGCATTCGATCTCTCCTCTACAACACTTGTTTAGAGGAGCGACGACACGCGCCGAGTTGTGTCACGGCATGAAATCCGCTGCAGAGGCATCGGTCATTTGGTTGCCTACACGGCTGAAAAATACCTGCCAAAGAACGCTGCTTCAGGGGAGAAGATCCACCACGTCCGCGTGGCCACGTTCGCGGGCGTAGTCGGCGGGGAGCTTGCCCTGATCGCAGGGGATCGCGCGGTTAGCTCCAGCCTCAAGGAGCAACAACACCATCTCGCAATTTCCGTTCGAGGCTGCCAAGTGCAGGGGCGTATACCCTCCGGCGGCAGTCGTGTTCACGTCGGCCCCCGCTTCAATGAGCACCCGCGCCACCTCGACCGAATTCCCTAGCGCAATGCAGGCATGCAGCGCCTGGTTGCGCAGAGGATTATGCGATACCTGATGAATATGCGCTCCATGCTCCAGCAGCAGAGTGACAGCTTCGGGATTTGCGAAAGCGGCAGACAGATGCAGAGGCGGCCAACCATCGCCGGAGACAGCACGTGCGCTCATGGCATCACTGGAAATGAGCCTCTTCAGACACTCGCGGTCGCCCAGGCACGCAGCCTCTGAAATATCGAGATCCCCTACATGCTGGCGCAGGAAATCGCGGATCACGGGCTGGCCCGTGTATACCGACCACATCAACGCAGATACGCCTTGCGCATCGCGGCAACTTGCCAGGGCGGGATTGGCCTCCACGTCCTCCGCAATTTTTGCTGTGTCGCCGCTGCGGATCAGGTTCAGGAAGTGCTGGCTCATGGTGCGAGTATAGTGCGACTGGCCGTGGACTTGCGCGTCGCGGATTCCGCATCACGGACGCGCGTTCTCCAGGTTTTTGAATGTATGGCTGTCGGGGAAATTGCGGGGGGTCGGGGCCAGCTCGTCTACGCGGCGACTGAGATCAATACCGGATCGATGTGGGGCAGAGGCTTCAGCTCGGGCAACTTGACTTCCACGTAGCTTCCGTTCGCGACGGCGGTAAATACCTGATTGGCAGTCTCTTCGACGCGGGTGGAGTTCAAATGAAGCTTGCGGACTGCCATGATTGCCACGGTAGAGAGTAGGAAGCGGTTGGGGATCTGGGCACCAGCGGAGTAGATCAATTCAGAACGCATTCTTGTCCTCGTTTCTTGCCGAAAAGTTTCGGTGGGCCAGACTCAGTAACGAGGAAGCCGAAGAGGGCGACCGAGCCCTGCTGCACCCGTGGGATGCTGCTGTTGTAAGAATATGCCCTTAAGCTCCATTTCCCTAGAGAAATCGGGCTCCGTGAACCCACGGCGTAAAAGCAGGGGCTTCACTCGTCCTGATTGAGCAGATCGCCCAGTGTGGCTTTATGCTTACCCTTGCGCTTCCGCTCACGGACCGTTTCGTCGATCACCCGCTCGGCCTTCGGCTGGCCAACACGTTCGCGCGCGTTGGCCTTGACGGCCTTCACCGCGGAGAACGTCTTCTTCTTTGTCCGTTTCTTCGCCATTCTGGAGATCGAGGATCAACGTAACACTTTCCCTCAGGGCCCGCTATCCATACAATAAATTTGTAACAGTAACAGGTGGCGGTCATGGAAGAACGCGACTTCTTCGACGAGAGATCCGAACAAAGAACACATACGTTGACGTGTCCGCACTGTGGCAAGGCGGACGAGTATCAGATCTCGTGGCTGGTGCGGCACAAGAAGAGTGGATTGCCCCGCCACGCTGACGAGCGTGACCGCGCTCGCTTTGCTAAGGCCCAGTCGTATATGGTGCGCAAAGACGACGCGGCGGCATGCAAGAACATCCGCTGCCGCAAGCGCTTTGAAGTGGCGGGCTTGCAGTCGGTAGCGTTCCTGCAATCCGCCTGAGCCTCAATCCGCGGTCATCTTTCCGCGGCAAACGTTGCAAGGTCGCCCTTTGGGTCCGCTTTGCTCAGCCTATACATAAGCAGCGCCGCCCGTTTCGTATTGATCGGCTGTGCGGAGAGGTCGATCGTCTCGCCGGGCGCATGGGCTCCTTCTCCGGTCGCCCCAATGCCCGCGAGTCCGGGAAGCGGAGGAGATACGAACGCGATGTCGCCGGCGCCCCGCTTCATCGGATCAAGCTCCGGCATCGCCGCATAGCCCAGGCTCTGATTTACCTGGTTCAGTATTCCCAGCAAAGCCCTGCTCTCCGCCGTGGGTGCCATCGCTGGATAGCCCTCTCCAAACTTGATCGTGGCATTTGTCTTCGGCAGATGCCTGGCGACGATCGCTTCCATCTTCTTCTCCACCCGGTCGCTCTGCTCATTTGAGATCGTTCGGATATCGCCCTTCGCACACGCTGTCGGTGGAATGATGTTGTCCTTGCCCGTCGCGCTGCCGGCGATTCCGTCCTTATCGACGTTAACGCTCGTCCCGCCGAGCACAAGCCCGGCATTGAAGGTCAGGTATTGCTCCGGCAACTGCGTGCGAAAAGCGTCGAGAATGCGCGTCAACTCATAGATCGCGCCATAACCTTTGCCGTCAGAGAAAATCGCCGACGAGTGTCCGGTTTCCCCAGTCGTCTCAATCGTCCACGCAATCGAGCTGCGCCGGCTGACGCTGCCGTAGAAGATGCCATCGAACCGCGGAGTTCCCTCGAATTCGAGGGCCACATCGCTATGCTTCGCTGCGGCCAGCATGTCTCGGCGCGAGATCTCGGCCGGCTCACCGTGCGCCTCTTCATCCCCACTCAGGACGATGGTGATCTCCATCTGTTTCAGCGCGCCGGCAGCCTGCAGCGCCTTGAGCGCATAAAGCATGTCCACCAGGCCGCCTTTCATATCGTTCACGCCGGGCCCTGTGCCGATATGCCCGTTAACGGTGTAAGCCTGGAATGGGCTGTCCTTGTCGAACACGGTATCCATGTGCCCGACCAGCAGCATGCGCTTGCCGCAACCGTTTTTCGCTTTCGCGGCCGGCTCGGGACACGGATGCTCGGCCACGAGAGTTCCTGCACGGTGCACTTCATCCATGGGAACCCATCTACCCCTGAAACCAAGCTGCTCCAGCTGAGGCATGATCACTTTGCCAACCGCCCGCACGCCTTCGAGATTATGCGTACCGCTGTTGATGTTCACCAGCTTTTCGAGCAGCGCATTTGATGCCTGCTCGTTCGCATCGACATAAGCAACGATGGCTTTCTGCTCAGGAGAGATGACCTGTGCCGAGGCGCCGGCCGCGACAACTGTGGCCAAGAAAAACACCAATCCGCTTCGCATGATGGGCAGGATAGCATCCGTTTAATCCAGCATCGCACTGGGCATCTCAGAGTCGGCCCGATCATCGCGCTTTGCTATACTGGGCCGTTTGCTATGAAGATTCTTGTCTGCATCAAGCAGGTTCCGCAGAAGGACGCGCCACTCAAGCTGAACGATGACCGTACGTGGATTCGCGAGGACGTCTCCTACGAAGTTAACGAGCCTGACGCCTACGCCCTCGAAGAGGCGCTGCGCCAGAAGGAAAAACACGGCGGTGAGGTGGCCGTGATCACAGCCGGTCCTTCCCGGGCCTCCCAGGTGCTGCGGGAAGCGTTGGCTAAAGGCGCGGACCGCGCGATCCACCTTGAAGACGACAAGTTCGTGCGGCTGGACTCAGCCAATACCGCGCGCGCGATCGCAGCGGCCGTGGCCGACGAGAACTTCGACTTGATTGTCACAGGCCTTCAATCCGACGACTACGGCTGCGCGCAGACAGGCGTACTGCTTGCGGAGATTCTGGGGCGTCCCCATGCCACCATCATCATCGGCATCGAGAAGACCGCCGACGGGCTGCATCTCAAGCGGGAGTTGGAGGCCGGTCACTACCAGTTCATCGACATGCACCTGCCCGCGGTGCTGACCATCCAGAGCGGGATCAACAAGCTGCGCTACGCCTCGCTCATCGGCATCAAGCAGGCGAAGAACAAGCCGATGCGCAAGGTGACCTGGGCCGAAGTAGAGCCGAAGCTGAGCGCAAACCAGCAACAGATCGAGCGCCTCTACATCCCTGAAAAGCAGAAGAAGACGCGGATGATCGAGGCTCCGGCAGGCGAGGCTGCGAAGAGACTGGTGGAGTATCTCAAAAACGAAGCGCGCGTGATTTAATGGCTGTAAGCCATATCAAGGAGAAAGAAAAGGCAACATGGCAAATCTGACCATCCCCGTCGCCGAGCGCGGCCTTACACCCGATGAAGTCGAAAAGCTGGACAAGCGCCGCCAGTGGGGGCTGACCTTTCAGGTCATCGCGGGGCAGTTCGCTTTCTTCGCCGTGCTGCTCACCCTATGGACCGGGCAGGATCTGACCTACTCGCCGGGGTGGATGCATCCCATGGCCTACTACAACGTGCTGACCGGCGCCCTCGCGGTCATCTTCGGCATCTACGGAACCTGGCTGAAGCGCGGCGCGCGGGAGTTCCACGACTAATCGGGACTGACCGTCCAGGTAACGGCGCCTCCGGCGGGACTGACCGTCCAGGTAATCGCGCCTTCGGCGCAACGGATTTGGGATAAATAGCAAAGCATGGCAGACAGCATTCTGGTAGTTGCGGAGCAGCGCGAAGGCAAGCTCAACCGGGTTTCGTACGAGACCATCGCGGCGGCACAGGCCATATCCAAGGACACGGGCTGGCCGGTTGAGGTTGTGCTCGCCGGCAACGGTATCGCCGGTCTGGCGCAGGAACTGGCGCAGAAGGCGGTCGCCAAAGTCTACGCGCTGGAAGCCCCTGCGCTCGAAGCCTACACATCTGACGCTTACGTCTACGCGCTGAAGCAGTTCATCCCCGGCAAGCAGCCCAAACTGGTGCTCTTCCCGCATACATATCAGGTGCGCGACTTCGCTCCGCGGCTGGCTCTCGGCCTCGACCGGACGCTAATCTCGGATTCTGTCGGCTACAAGCACGAGGGTGGAAAGCTGCTCTTCACGCGGCAGATGTTCCAGGGCAAGTTTGCGGCAGATGTTTCGTTCGCCGGAGACGCTCCGTGGCTCGCGACGATCCAGATTGGGGCGTTCAGGGGCGATCAAGCTGAGGCTGGATCGGCTCCAGTTGAAAACGTAACTGCTGCGGTTGCGGATACCCCAGCCCGGGTGACTCCGCACGAGGTCTTCCAAGAAGCCAAGCAGGCCGTCGATCTCTCCCAGGCAGAGGTCATCGTCGCCGTCGGACGCGGGATCAAGGAGCAGAAGAACCTGGCGCTCGCCGAGGATCTGGCCAAGGTGCTGGGCGGCGAGGTCGCGGCGTCGCGTCCCATCTGCGACAACGGCTGGTTGCCGCTGGAGCGGCAGATCGGGTCGTCGGGACAGACAGTGGCGCCAAAGCTCTACTTCGCGCTAGGCATCAGCGGAGCGATCCAGCACATCGTCGGCATGAAGGGATCGCGGACAATTGTTGCGATCAATAAGGACTCGGAAGCTCCGATCTTCGAGATCGCCGATGTAGGCGTGGTCGGGAACCTCTTCGACGTGGTACCGGCGGTGACGGAAGAGATCAAGAAGGCGAAGGCGGGGACGTAGGCTCTCGCTTTTTCCCGTTTTGGGACTGCCCCGACCCTACCTAACCCCCCCTGCATTTTGTAACTCATTCATTCCATTTATGATACGGACGGGATGGTCGACAGACCATTGATTCTGGGTGGTTTAGCCGTGTGTCCCATGTTTTGAATGACTTACAGCCTGTCATTCATTTCATTGGGTTGGTTCCACTGTCATTGATTGCCCAGGGCTTTGTGGCCCGTTGCGAAAGAGAAAGGCTCGGCGATTGGGCCGAGCCTCTATCTATTCTAGTTCATTCAGCAGGAACTTCGGCCAATGCTGGTTCGTGGATTAAGCCCACATATCTCAATCGGTTACCGAGCCGAACTTCAAGCGGTCAGGCTTGACATGCAATGTCGGGCCGATAATCTGAATTCGAATGGATAAATCCAACGGCTACGAAGAGTGCGCGCAGGATTTTATGAGAGCGCGCAGGGCGCACATCGGTCCCGACGTGGTACGCGAGTGGGCGCATGAGTTTCCGCCGGGATCAGAGGTGCTGGAACTGGCGTGCGGGCACGGGGTGGTTTCGCAGGTGCTGGTGGATGAGGGACTGCGGCTTTATGCCATCGACGCCTCTCCTTCGCTTCTCAGAGCATTTCGCGAGCGCTTCCCTGACGTGCCAACCGAATGCGCGGCTGCCGAGGATTCGAGTTATTTCGGCCGGACATTCGATGGCGTGATTGCGTGGGGTCTGATGTTTCTTCTGCCTGAGGAGACGCAGCGGACGGTGCTGGCCAAGATAGCGAAGGCCCTCAAGCCGGGCGGCCGGTTGCTTTTTACTGCTCCGCGCCGGGCGGTGACATGGATGGATTCGCTGACTGGTTTGGAGTCGCGTTCGCTGAGCGCAGAGGAATATGAATCGCTGTTGCGCGAGCTGGCATTCGATATTGAGCCGGGACGTACGGATGCGGGGGAGAATTATTACTACTTGGCGAGGAAAAACGGCTAGGTTTCGCTGCTGGAATACAGAGGAACCTAGAACCCCTCTTACAAATGCCACCGGTAAGCGAAGCTTGGCAGGATTACCTCCGGATTGCCGACCACACGACAAAAATGCGGGCCGCAGGTGTAGAAATTTTAGTACTTGGCGAGATGTTAGCGGCAAAATTGCCGCGATATGCAACCACCCTCAGGAAAAATTGCGGAGCCGGCGCCAATCCTGCTGGATCGGAGCCTTGAGCACGCAGAACGTGACCGGTGCGCCTTGCTCCAGCCCTTGCACGCCATACGGAACCGTCAAGTGTCCCACGAGAGTTGCGGATGAGCACATCCAGGCGACGTCCGACGGCTGGTAGTCGATCATCAGCGCATTCGTTGCCACCAGGTCGTTGGGAAGCCAGTACCAGTCGCTCAACTGGGGGCTGACGACGGCGGGGAGCGATCTCCTGTCGCCGTAGATCTGAAGCGCCCCTGGAACACCGTAATACGCGGAGATGATGATCGTTCCATTTCGCTCCGAGCTGGGGAGATGGCCGTATATCGATTCGACCTGGTGGGCAACATCCTCCCATCCCACGCTGTCCGCGAAGATCTCGTTTTTGGCGTCGAGGCCGAGCGAATGAATCCGGTCCGGCGGCGTGATGGGTAGAGTCAGCTGAGCAAACGTGAGGAGCTGGAGCGCGCACGCAACTGCGACTGCGACCTCGAAACCGATGCGCAGCTTCGGCCGCTTGACGCGGGCGATCGCCATGAGACCTTGAGCAAGGGCGATCGGCACGGTGCCCACCGCGTAGTAGGACTTGCCCACGAACAGGAAAAGGATGAGAGGAAGCAGGCACGCGATCCCGATGGGCCGCAGGGTGGCACTGCGAAGCAGCGACACCAATCCCGTCATCCAGAGTGGAATCAGAAAGAAGAGATAGACCACGATCAGGACCAGGTTCGCGATAAAACCGCCGGCGGAGCCCTGATGGTTGACTATATAGATAAGCGAAGGGAAACCTTCCGCAACCTGCCATGCAAGGTTTGGTGCGCAGATGAGCAGCGCGATACCGGCCGCGATCCACGGATACCGCGTCCGCAGGTCCGAACGCAGGGCGGGAGTAAACAGGACGGCAATCCCGATGGCAGCCGCCAGACCTACAATCGTGTACTTGACCTCGAGGCCGATGCCGAGCGGGAGGCCGAGGTAGATCCAGTGCCTGGGCCGGTGCTCCAAGACCAGGGACAGAAAGCAGTAGAACGCGACCATCCAGGTCGCCTCATCGAACGTCACGGTCTGATAGACCCAGTTCGCGCCGAGGAAATAGGGCGCCGTGATGGCGATCAGCAGAGCGAGCGCCTGCAGGCGGAGCGAGCCGCCAAGGCGCCGCACGTACATCCCTGAGAGAGCAACCATGAATCCGCCGAGCAGGGTCGGAAGCAAGCGGAGGCCCCATGGGGTGGCTCCCAGGAGATCGGTCTCCGGACGCGCGAGCAGCGGGACTATCGGTGGAAAGTCGACATATCCGAGCGCGGGGTGCCGGCCGGAATCGATGTAGTAGAGCTCGTCGGTGTGGAAGCCGAGGTTGCCGTTGGTGGCGAGATGCACGACAAGGACGATCACCGCCGCACCCCCGTAGAGAAGCGGCGCCACAAAAGGCGGCGGCTGTCGGGCGCCGGGGTCTTTCACCTAGAATCTCTTTTGATTTCAAAAACGGCTCCATCGTACGCCTAGTCCCGGACGGATTACCGCCTAATCGGAAGTTACATGGAGGGAGCGCGAACCGGCTTGTCGATTTATTAAGGTAGGTTAGTCCGGCCTCATTCCGGCGTTATGAGCACCTTCCCGCGAGCATGACCTTCCTCGACGTAAGCGATAGCCTGGCCCGTATTGCTCAGAGGGTATCGACGATCAATTACGGGATGCATTCTGCCGGTTTGCATCCATGCGCAGAGCGACTCGAGATCTTCTGGCTTTGCTCGCGCTACAAAGAACACAAGCTTCTGGCGCAGGATGAATGACCGGACGATCATCTCGAGCATTCGCGAGAGCAGCGGGCCCCACTCCTTCGGCGCACCGACCAACACGCACCGGCCCTGCGGGGTCAGAACGCGAAGGAGATCGGACAGCGTGCGGTTTCCGACATTGTCGAGGACAAGATCGTATCGCTTTGTCTCCTGAGCGAAGTCCAGCTGCGTGTAGTCCACGACAAAATCAGCGCCGAGCGATCGGACCAACTCCACATTCCGGGTGCTGCAGACGCCGGTGACTTCTGCACCCGATATCTTTGCGATCTGCACGGCGAATGTGCCCACGCCGCCGGCTGCTCCGTTGATAAGCACTTTTTGACCGGGCGCCAGTTTGCCTTTGTCGCGCAGCCCCTGCAGTGCAGTGAGTCCGGCGATGGGAACGCAGGCTGCCTGTTCGAAGGTGAGGTTGTCTTGCTTGGCGGTCAAACCGGACTCGCGCGCAACGGCGTACTCGGCGAATGCGCCTTTGCCGAGTCCGAAAACTGCGTCGCCGGGCTTGAAGCGGGTCACTTGGTTGCCAACAGACGTCACCTCGCCCGCGAGGTCTACGCCGGGCCGGTGAGATTTGAGCCGCCAGTCGAGAGGATTGACTGAGGCAGCCCGGACCTTGATGAGAACTTCGCCCTTCTTCGGTACAGGCGGGTCGATATCGACGAGCTCAAGAAGTTTTCGAGAGCTACGTTCTGTGTAGATGGCGGCTTTCATGCTTACCTCCGCCGGGGCTTCATTGTATCGTTCGCCGCAAGAGGCGAAGGCAAAGGCGTCGCAAGGTTACAGATGGCGCCATGTGACAGTGCCCGATCAGAGAAAAAGCAGATCCTTCGACTCGTCCTTCGCTTCGCTCAGGGCTCGCTCAGGATGACATCCGTAGGGGTGATGCAAAATTAGCGCGAGCGGTGGGGATCGTCATAAACTCATCCCGAACCAAAAAATACATTTCTGCCCGAGGAGTAGATGCGACGGGGATTTCTTGTCTTTAGTCTTTTTGTTTTGGGTGGCTTTGCGGCTCTCGCGCAGGGTCAGGCTTCAAACTGGGTGGGAACGTGGGCGGCTTCGCCCGTGGGCTCTGCGGTGAATGAGGGTCAGCCCGGGCCCGGCAACACAACGTATCGCAACATCGTCCAAATCAGTCTGGGCGGATCGGCTGTGCGAGTGCAGCTCACGAATGAGTTCGGGACTCAGCCGCTGACAGTGGGTGCGGCGCATGTTGCGATCAGCGCGGGCGGCGGCGGGGCAATCCAGACAAATACAGACCACGCGCTGACATTCAACGGGAAGCCGACGGTCGAGATTCCGGCGGGAGCTTTTGTGCTCAGCGATCCGGTGACGATGCAGGCGGCTCCGCTGTCGGATTTAGCCGTGAGCGTCTACGTGCCTGAACAGCACATTCGCAACACCACCTGCCACACCTTCGCCGATTCGTCCAACTACGTTCTCCAGGGTGACGCCACGGCCGCCCCCACTGCCGACAGGTCCAATCCGATCTACGCCTGGTGCTTCGTGAAAGGCATCGACGTGAAGGCCGATGGGAAAGCCGCGGCCATCGTGACCTTCGGCGACTCCATCACCGATGGGGCTCAAGGCACGCGCGATGCCAACGGCCGCTGGCCCGACGTACTGGCCGCGCGGCTGCAGGCAGACAAGAAGACCGCGGACCTGGGCGTGTTGAACCAGGGGATCGGCGGGAACCGCGTTCTGCATGATGGATACGGCCCGAGCGCGCTGGCACGATTCGACCGCGACGTGATTGCGCAGAGCGGCGTGAAATACCTGATTATCCTCGAAGGCATCAACGACATTGGCCGCCTGAAGGATCCGCACGAGCCAGGTGACAACATCACGGCCGACGATTTGATCTTCGGGCTCACGCAACTGGCCACGCGCGCTCACCAGCACGGCATCAAGGTCTTCGGCGCGACGCTCACGCCGTATCTGCCGACTGGGTATTCATCACCGCAGGGCGAGCAGGTTCGACAGGCCTACAACCAGTGGATCAGGACAAGCGGCGTCTTCGACGGCGTGATCGATTTCGACAAGATTACGCAGGACCCGGCGAATCCAAGCACATTTCTACCGGCTTACGATTCCGGCGATCACCTACATCCCGGAGACGCAGGATACAAGGCAATGGGCGATGCGATTGATTTGTCCCTGTTCCACTAATGCGTGCGCCGCCGCAGATGAGGCGGGAGCGCGCTGGGGGAGGCGCGCTCGATGGAGGGTTGATCTGGGAGCGGGGTATTGCCGGAGGCTGGCGATTCAGGGTCGCCGCTGAGTGGATACTGCAGGGGTGGACAACTTGTTGACGGATACGATGCAGGGTCGCGTCTCCGGGTTGTCCTCGTTGGCTTGGCCGATAAGACCGTGTTGAGACTCAGTCCTGGCTACAGCTGTGGCATGTCTCGTGCAGCGACAGAAATGAATTCAGGGATTCTTCCACGCGTGCCTGGATGACTGCAGGCTCTTCGATGCCCGCCATTCGGACGGCGGATGTTGCCGCCTCCAGGAAATCGATGGCCCTGCCGTGACATTGTTCGCAGAAGAGCAGCTGGCTAATTTCGGTGGGGGAATTATCTGTCTTCATAAGAGATTATGCCCCGCAACCCCAAACGACACAAAATGACGCTGGTAACTTGTCCCATTAGCAGTTCGACGCTAGAGAGGCTGGCCAAGTTTCAGGCAACCGGCCATTCCGGGGAGGCTACCTGTCAGCCGCTCGTGCGTTCCCTGTAAGATGGTCGGTCGCCCATGATCACTTTTCGCAAACCAATTGAAGGAATCGACCGCCCGCAGATGGAGGCCGACGTTGTTATTGTCGGCGGAGGTCCGGCGGGAATGGCGTGCGCGCTGCGGCTTTCGCAGCTTATTGACGAGCACAACGCGAATCATCCCGATTCGGGACTGACGAAGGACAACATCTACGTCCTCGAAAAGGCGCGGGAGGTTGGGCAGCATTGCCTTTCGGGGGCGCTGCTGGATCCGCGGTCGATGAAGGAACTGCTGCCCGGATTCGAGAGCGAAGCGCCGATTGATGCCGAGGTCACGAAAGAGTCGGTCTATTTTCTAAACAAGGACAAGGCGCGCAAGTTCCCTGTCGTTCCGCCACCGCTGCGCGATCACGGGAACTACGTCATCTCGATCAACAAGTTCGTGAAATGGCTCGGCCAGAAGGTCGAAGACGCCGGCATCACGGTCTTTACGGGATTTGCGGGGTCGGAACTTCTAATCGAATCTATTAACCCCGCCGCAGGCGCGAACGACAGCCGCGATGTCGAGACGGCGCGCGTTGCTGGCGTGCGCACGGACGACAAGGGTGTCGACAAGCAAGGGCAGCCCAAGGCGAACTTTGAGCCCGGGTACGATCTGCGGGCCAAGATTACGATTCTCGCCGAGGGAACGCGGGGCAACTGCGTGAAGCAGCTGATCAACCACCTGTCCCTCGAGGATCCGAACCACGCGCAGACCTACGGCCTGGGCATCAAGGAGCTGTGGGAGATTCCGGCGGGACGAGTGACGAAAGGTGAGGTGATCTACACGCTGGGGTATCCGCTGACCACGAAGGAGTATGGCGGGGCGTGGATTTACGGGATTTCAGATACGCTGATTTCCGTCGGCTACGTGACCGGCCTCGACTACGAGGACCCGAGGACTGATCCGCACCATGTCTTTCAGGACTTCAAGCTGCATCCGTTTGCGCGGCGGATTCTGGAGGGCGGCAAGATGATCCGTTACGGCGCGAAGTCTCTGCCCTATGGTGGATGGCTGACGATGCCGCGCATCTACGGCAATGGCTGGATGATCCTCGGCGACTCGGCGAGCTTTCTCAATTCGCAACGGCTCAAGGGGATTCATCTAGCGATCAAGAGCGGAATGCTGGCGGCGGAGACGGCCTTCGACGCGCTGCTCTCCGGGGACAGTTCGGCCGATACGCTGAGCGAGTACAAGGCGACGGTCGACAAGAGCTGGATTGCGGATGAGCTCTACAGGGTGCGCAACTTCCACCAGGGCTTCGAGCACGGGCTGTACGAAGGGGTTATCCGCGCGGGGATTCAGCAGGTGATGCGGGGCGGAAATCTCGGGCCGGATTACGAAAACCAGGCCGGCTACAAGCACATGCGGGAGGTTGACTCGCTGACGTTTTACGGTCCGCGCCGGCATTTCCTGGGCAATGCGAAGGGCGACGGCAAGCTAACTTTCGACCGGCTCACTGACGTCTACCACTCGGGCACGCGCCACGACGACGACCAGCCGGTGCACCTGGTGATCGAGGACCTGAATATCTGCAGCACGAAGTGCGTGAAGGAATACGGCAATCCCTGCCAGTATTTCTGCCCCGCGGCGGTGTACGAGATGGTCGCTGCGGCTGCGGGAGACGGCGGGGCTCAGGCGAAGGAGCTGCACATCAACTTTGCCAACTGCGTTCACTGCAAGACCTGCGACATCATGGATCCGTACCAGATCATCAACTGGGTGCCTCCGGAGGGCGGCGGCGGGCCGAACTACGACGGAATGTGACGCGATTCGAGCTCGCGCGGGCTATCTTACGGTTACTTCCCTTGCGCCCGAAGGTAATCCGTGAGAGATTACCTTCAGCGATCCCTACTTCATTCCGTATTAGACACTTTCAGGGACATTATCCCCATGCCGGACCCTCATCTTATCTGCCCGACGTGCAATGAAGAGAAGCAGCTTCGCAGGTCTCATTTCCGCACCATCGATCTGCCCAATCTCCTCTTTCGGCGGCGGCCGTACCGCTGCCTGATCTGCAATCGGCGGTTCTACAGCCAGGTGCAACGCGCCGCTGAGCCACGTGCAGGCGCTTCGTCGCAGCATCCTCCACGGTCTTAGGCCGTAGAGCGACTGGCTGAAACTGGCAGCGAATCCGCGCATCCAATTACAGTAGTTATCAGATCATGTCGCTCTTATCCGGCACGTCGCTCTTATCGGGCACATCAGGCGCAGGTGAAGAGGATCGTCTGACCACGCTGCCGGCCCTCATCGATCGCTACAACCGCGCCATCACCGACCTGCGCGTCTCCATTACCGACCGGTGCAATTACCGGTGCGTTTACTGCCGGACCGGCAACGAGGGCGCGCAATTCTCCGAGCTGCCGATGGCTGATTATCTGCGGATGGTGCGGGTCTTCGTGGGGCTGGGCATCGAGAAGGTGCGACTCACCGGAGGCGAGCCGCTGCTGCGCAGGGGCCTGGTGGACTTCGTTGGGGAACTGGCCAAGCTCAGGACAATCAGAACCGGAGAGCCGCTGGATATAGCCCTCACGACGAACGGCCATCTTCTCCAGGATCTCGCGGCACCGCTCAAGAACGCAGGCCTGACCCGCATTACGGTCAGCATGGACGCCGTCGATCCCGCGACCTTCGCGCGTATCACGCGCGTTCCGGGCAGTTTCGAGCATGTCGTCCGGGGCATTCGGGCGGCACAGCGTGCCGGACTCGATCCAGTGAAGGTGAACTGCGTACTGCTCCGCGGCTTCAACGACGACCAGATCGTCGCCTTCGCAAAATTCGCCCGCGAAGAAGGCGTGATCGTGCGCTTTATCGAGTTCATGCCGCTCGAAGAAGACAGGCTGTGGACCCCCGACACCGTCGTCCCGATCCGCGAAGTGGTGGAAAAGCTGGAGAGCTTTCGGCCTGTGGTGCGGCTGACTCCGAACAGCAGGAGCGAAACGGCGGTGCGCTACACCTTCGACGACGGCATCGGTGAGATCGGCATCATCGCGCCGGTTTCGCAGGCCTTCTGCGGGCAGTGCAGCCGCCTGCGACTCACTTCTGACGGGAAGATTCGCACCTGTCTCTTCTCGCAGGTCGACCACGACCTCTACGGCGTAATGAAACGCGGCGGCAGCGATGCGGACCTCGACGCATTCATTCAGCGCACCGTCGCACAGAAGGAAGCTCGCCACCACATCGGCGAGCCGGATTTCCTGAAGCCCTCACGCACCATGGTCCACATCGGCGGGTAGCGTACCGGGACTTCGCGTCCGGCGATACGCGCCTGCGGCGCCATTCTTGACGGGCTTGCTGCCATAACCTTCAGCCCGCTCCCGTTGGTCGTTGAATCTTGTTGACTCGCCGGTTCGCTTTCTACTGTTGTTGTTGTTGTGCCTGCTGCAGTTGCTGTAAGAGTGGCTCGGCGGGCGGTGGCGGCGGAGCCTGGGCCTTCTCGACGAGCATTGACCAGTCCTCGGGGATGGGCAGCTCCTGGTCGAGAGCGGGGGCTTTTGCTGAAGCTGTCACCTGCACGGCAACGTACAGGTCGCTCGCTGTACGGCCGAGAAAGAGGCCTTTGGTGGGCGGCACGTCGGCGTAGTCGCGGCCCAGAGCAGTGCGGATGTGGCGGTCGCGCGCGATCAGCGCGTTGGTCGGATCGAAGCCTACCCACCCCAGGTGCGGCAGGAAAGCCTCAACCCAGGCATGCGTAGCGTCCGAGGTCGACCGGTCGTGATCTTCCTGGCGGTGATACAGATAGCCGCTTACGTAGCGGCACGGAATTCCCAGTTGCCGCACCAGGGCGATCATGATGTGGGCGAAATCCTGGCAGACGCCCTGGCGCGAATGAAGCGCCTCATCGATCGGCGAGTCCACCCGTGTGGTTCGCGGCGAATAGCTGAAGTAGTCGTACAGCCGGTGATTCAGCTCGCGCAGCAGCATCATCGGGTCGTCACGACGGACGACGTTCAGCTCCCGTGCCAACTCGTCGAGCGCCGGCGTCGGTTCAGTAAACTCGCTGGGCAGCAGCATCTCCCAGTAGTCTCCTTCGCAGACAAGAGCGTCGAGCTCGCGCCACGCATCGGGCGCTAGAAAGCTGGGGATCTCGGCAAGCGGCTGGTGCTCAACCAGCGATTCGGCGATGACTACCAGCTGCCCGTGCTGGCCAGGAATATCGAAATGATGCACATTGTTGCTCAGGTGGTCGCGATACGAGAAGACGCGGCAGCGCGGGCTTACCGAAAGCGAGAAGGTCAGGCACCGCTGGTTGCTGTCGCTGCGCGGGTGCATGCGCACTTCCATTACACTCTCGCTCACCGCTTTCGAGTAAACGAACTTCGTCAGGTGCCGAATGGAATAGAAAAGCATCGATGTCCTTGCCCTACATGGCCAGCGCGGTCTGCACGGAGTATTGAATGTAGACCTCGTAAACGAGGTCGTGAATGAGGCGGCACTGTTCAAGAATCCGACGCAGATATCGCGCGGGGTCCTGCGTCACAATCTCGCATATCTGTGCGTAGCCGAGAGATGCCTGCAGCTTGCCGGAGACGCGCATCAGGTCGGTCGCATGCTGTCCGTGCGACTCCTGCTGAATGGCATCGAGAGACTGGTGAAGACGGTCGATCGAATAGCGGATAGAATGCGGGAACTCCGCGTCGAGGAGCAGAAACTCCAGGATGCGCTCGTAAGTCAGATCGGCGGTGTAGACCTTGCAATATGCCTCGAAGGCCGTGCAGGTGCGCAAAAGCCCGATCCACTCGAGATAGCTGTAGGCGTCGACGACGTCAGTGGAGTTCGCGAAGACATCGTCCTGATAGACAGCCAGCAGCTTGGCCGTCGCCGTTGCCCGCTCCAGGAAGCGTCCTACCTGGAGAAACTGCCATCCTTCACCGTGGCTCAACGTGGTATCGGTGACTCCCTGGAACAGGTGCACTCCGTCGATGAGAGTGGGCATGAACTCGGAGAGCTGCGTGTCGGAGGGCGACGAGGGGCGCAGGCGCGAAACATCATGGAAGAGCCGGTTCAGCCTCTGCCACTGCTCTGTGCTGATCGCCTCGCGAATCTGCCGCGCATTCTCCCGCGCTGAAATGACGCAGGCGGTGACTGAACCGACATGGGTCGCGCTGAAACACAGCGTGTATACGAGCGAATACACATCGTCATTCCACTCGATGTCGCGGGGATGGCCGAGTGCCGCAAGCACGCGCCGCCACCTGCGTTCCTCGCTGATGGCAGACTTGTCGAGCATCAGGCCGACGTTGATATCGACGATTCGCGCAGTATGCTCGGCCCGCTCCAGGTAGCGGCTCGTCCAGTAAAGGCTGTCTGCAACGCGTGAAAGCATAGGCTATCCGAGTACCCAGGTGTCTTTGCTGCCGCCGCCCTGGGAGGAATTAACTACCAGCGAGCCTTTGCGCAGGGCGACCCGCGTGAGTCCCCCGGGCACGATGGTGACCTTGTCTCCGAAGAGAATGTAGGGCCGCAGGTCGACGTGGCGCGGCTCGATGGTGCCGTCTTCAAGCAGGCAGGGCGAACGCGAGAAATCGAGCGTGGGCTGAGCGATGTAGTTGCGTGGATTCGCCTCGATTCGTCTGCGGAACTCCTCACGATCTGCCGCGCTGCTATGCGGTCCGATGAGCATGCCATAGCCACCCGACTCGCCAACTGCCTTGACCACAAGATTCTGAAGATTCTCAAGCGTGTGCTGGCGCTGCGAGCGGTCTGTCATCAGGTAGGTCTCGACGTTGTTGATGATGGGCTCTTCACCGAGATAGTAGCGAATGATCGCCGGGACATAGGCATAGAGCGCCTTGTCATCGGCTACGCCGGTTCCGAAGGCATTGGCCAGGGAGACATTTCCAGACCGGTAAGCGTTGAACAAGCCGGCGGCGCCGAGGATCGAATCCGTACGGAAAGCCAGCGGGTCAATGAAGTCGTCGTCGACGCGCCGGTAGATCACGTCCACGCGCTTGAGGCCGCCCGTCGTGCGCATATAGACAACGTTGTCATGGGTGACCAGATCGCGCCCTTCGACAAGCTCGATGCCCATCTGGCGCGCGAGATACGTGTGCTCGAAGTATGCGGAGTTATATACGCCGGGAGTGAGCAGAACGATCACCGGCTCAGGCCGCCCTTCAGGAGCGAGAGAGCGCAGCGTGCTCAGTAGGGCCTGCGTGTAATTTTCGATGGGCCGCACTCCGTAGCTGTGAAAGAGGTGCGGCAAGGTCCGTTTCATGATGCGGCGGTTGGTGAGCATGTACGAAACGCCGCTGGGCACGCGGAGATTGTCTTCGAGGACTACGTACTCACCGGTTTTCAGCCGCAGCAGATCAGTGCCTGCGACCGCGACGTAGACATTGCGCGGCACTTGTAATCCGCGCATCTGACGGCGAAAGTGCTGGCAACTGTAGACGATCTCGCGCGGTATGACTCCTTGCGCAAGAATCTTGCCATCGTGATACACGTCGTGCAGAAACAGATTTAGAGCGCTGATGCGCTGGGTCAGGCCCTTCTCGATCCGATCCCAATCTTCGCCGGTCACGAGCCGCGGAATCAGGTCATAAGGAAAGATGCGTTCTGTTCCCTCTTCGCGTCCGTACACGGTGAAGGTGATGCCCTGCATCAGGAACGAAACATCGGCCGATTGCTTGCGGCGCTGCAGCTCCTCGCGCGGCAGATCGGAGAGGACCTTGAGCAGTGCGGCGTAGTGCGAACGAATGCCACCGTCGGGCGTGAACATTTCATCGAATGCGTCGTCGAGGAAATATTCGCGCAGCAGGCGACTGTCGAATTCACCGCGTAACAGCGTTGTGCTCATCCGGATCTCAAATATCCTCGGATGCAGAATGTGAGTGCAGAGCCCGATGACTGCAACCCGATCGTGCAGCCTTAGCTGGATAAACTACTAATCATCCCCGAGAATCAGGGCGTCGTACGTTTGGAAGCTATCTGGTTGAGCGCTCGTTTGGATGCGAGAAAGCTAAAACGTACCTTTTTGTAACATGAGCGTCACATCGCGGCAACAACGGTATCGCGCTCCCAGCCACCAATGGTGGCGATGGAGACTCTAATAGCCCGAGCTGGGCTTCGCAGCACCGGCAGCGCCTGGTGTCGCCGGACGCTCATGCCACTGCGGAACAGGCTTGGCGCTCTCCACCCACGCCGAATAGATCAGGTCGCGCAGCATGCTCGCTCCAGCGGCCAGCCGCTCTTCTGTGAACTGCTTCCCTTCCGGAGTGCCAGCGCCATCGAAACCGTTCTGCTTATCGAGCTGATAGAGGCGCTCCACCAGCGAGTTGGAGTGGTGGAGGTAGTCGAGATAGGAGTCCCACTCATCGCCTACGGGCTTGAGCGGCGACACCAGCGGCTGAACATCTGCCGGCTTGATGTTCGCAGCTACGAAGGTTGTTTCAAACTTGGAGTGGATGGTGTGCTGCGTCGTGTAGCCGTTCGGGTTGTCCTTCAACACCCAGCCGTTGTAGTTGATGGTGGCGTGCAGAGGTTGCGCTCCGTCGCCGACGTAGTGACCCAGCCATCCTGCGTAGAAGAGAATAGCTGCTTCAACCGGTTTGGTATCGGCATGCTGGGCGCTCAGGTTGCGATAGTCGCGCATGGCCGATTTCAGCCGCTCCCAGATCTCGCTGGTGATGTATGGCTGGAAGCCTACTTTTTCAGGCTGCAGAAGGGCCGCCATGTCGGGATGGGTGATTTCCGCCGCGGTCAGTGCGGCGATGTACTGATATCTGCGCTTCGGCAGAGTACCGATGATTTCCGCGTACTCCAGGTCGATGAAGTGATCGGGAGCCTGGGCGGCGTTCAGTTCCGGCTCAGCCAGAGAGCGCCAGCGGTCGGGCTCTGGACCGAGGTATTCGATCTCGTTGATGGCCTCCGGAGTGCGCAGGAACGCCGGCACGTCTGACGGGAGGGTCTCGGCGCCCAGCCTGTTGATCATTCTGTGCCCCACATCTCCCCAGCCAAACGACGGTGGTACCGCCAGCATGGGAAGGAGCGCGAGAGCCGCGAGGCGGCGCAGGTGAGAGGGCATATCTCTTTGCATGCCCGCAGTATACCCGGCGGGTCGAGAAATCAGCTGGAACCGACACGGCGTTGAAATACGCGGCGGGGTCCGTCTCGTTCGGCAGAGCAGGCGATGAGTTTACAACGTTAGTCACCACCGAATGGTTACTGGCGCGCACAAAAAAGCGTCTCATAAGCAAGATTTATTGTGGCGTTACAGGTGGCAACTGGGTTACGATTTTTCGATCCAATTTCGTTAATACGAAGTTGTTTTCCCGATTTCATCCCCGGAGTTCTGCCGTGTGGCTCGCTGTTGAGTTGTTTGCTGCGCTTTATGTCGCCTCCTTCGCCTGGTTTTGGCAACTTTGCCATTCGTCGGCCCGCCGTGAGCTGACACAGGTCCGCGAGGAAGAGCGCCCGTCGAACCTTATCCCGTTCGAGCGTGGTCTGCAGGTGCACCTGCGCAAGCACCCCACTGCCATTTAACGCCAGTGGGCCAATTTCGAGGCGACGAGGCAGAAATACTGCCGGAGCGTTCGTTTGTCTCGGCTAAGATTGCACTAAATTGCAGCGAATCTGCTTCAATACCTTATACTTGGTTTAATTCCGAATACTTGCAGTTCTTAGTTTTGGCCTTGCGTTGTAGTTGAGATTGCCACGCGGATCGGGATCCGCCAGCATCGGCTCGCGCCCGAATGGCGAGCAAATCAGCGTAGCCCGCTTCGCAGGTCACAATCGGTACCGGCAAGGAAAGATGCGCCGGGCATGAACTTTGGGACCGCTGGCAGCCAGCTCTTTCCGCGAGCGACTGAATTGATTTTGCCCCGAAACGCACGTACCCAGACCATCGTCTTTATCGCAGCCCTGGGCCTTTCCCTGGGTGGTGTCCTGCTTTTGGCGCGTGCCATGCGCGCGCCCGAACCGGACATCCACCGGCTTTTCTGGTTCGTCTCCTGCTGGCTGGCCGCCCAGGTTCTGCTGATCGCCGCCAGTATCTCCAGCTTCCGGTCGTTCCAGCGGCAAAGCCAGGCCGAGCGGCAGCTCCAGCATATCGCCCAGTTGCAGCAGAGCATCCTCGACTCGGCCGGCCCGATGATTATCGCCGCCAATCTCGAAGGCGACCTGCTGCTCTTCAATCCCGCCGCCGAGCGAATGCTGGGCTACGCGGCGCAGGAGGTCTGCCGCAGACTGAAGGCCCAAGAGCTCTTCCCGGAGGGGGAGATGGAGCGCGTGGGAAGGCAGCTGGTCGCTTCCCTCAGCCGCATGCATACGGCCTCCGCCGCCAGTTCCTCTGTCCTGCATAACTTTGTCCAGTACATCACCAGCTTCCCGGCCAGCCGCGTTCGCGGCGTCGAGATGCAGTACCGGCGCAAGGATGGCAGCACCTTCCCGGCGATGGTCTACCTCTCGGCGGTGCGGTCACCCCAGGGGACGGTCACGGGTCTGGTCGCCATCAGCATGGACCTGACCGCGACCCGCCGCGCCGAGCAGGCCTTGAAGGAAAGCGAGGAGCGTTACCGCGACATCTTCGAGAACGCCATCGAGATGATCGCCACGCTCAGCCCTCATGGCCGCTATCTCTATGTGAATCCCGCGTGGCAGGCGATGTTCGGCATCAACAGCGACGGCTTTGAGGGACTGATGAGCTTTGAGTCTCCCTTCCCGCCGGAAGTGCAGGCCGAGGCCGCCGCCCTGTTCCGCCGGGCGCTGAACGGCGAGAGGGTGGAGCGCGAACCTCTTTATCTCCGCAACGTCGACGGCGGCCGGGTAGAGGTCGAAGCAAGCCTGAGCTGCCGGCGTGACGAGGGCCGCGCCGTCTCCGTCCGCTGCATCTTCCGCGACGTGACCCAGCAGAACCGCCGCGAACGCCGTCTCGGCATGCAGCTGCAGGTGAGCCAGATCGTCGGCCAGTCCATCTCCCAGGAGGAGGCGCTGCTCAGCGTGCTCGCCGTGCTGTGCACTAATCTGGGATACGATCTGGCCACCCTGTGGGTCGTCGACGAGATGCAGCAGCACATCCGTTTCGACTGCAGCTGGTCGGTGCCCGGCCGCTCCTACGAGGAGTTCCTACGCGAAAGCGGCGCGCACCCCTTCGCTCGCGGTCAGGGACTTCCCGGGCTGGTATGGACTTTGGGCACGCCGCGGTGGATTGTCGACGTGCGGGAAGATCCCGGCTTCCTTCGCGGGCAGGCGGCTCGACACGACGGTCTTACCACCGGATGGGCGGTCCCGGTGCGGGTCGGCAATCGAATTATTGCGGCGGTCGAGCTGTTCAGCCGGCAGCGCCGTGAGGAAGATGTCGAGACCATGGCTACGGTGGAAACGGTCTGTGCGTCCATCGGGCAGTTCATGGCGCGTTCGGCCCAGGAAAGCCGGGTGCGCGAGCTTAACCAGCAGAACGAGCTGATCCTCAGATCGGTGGCCGATGGCATCTTCGGAGCCGATCCCGCCGGGCGCGTCGACTTCGTCAATCCCGCAGCGGCGGAGATGCTGGGCGCGACTCCCGCGGAGCTCATCGGCCGGCCGGTCCATGCCATCATTCACTCCGGCGCGTCAAAAGAGGTCTGCGACGATCAGTGCCGTGCCCGTCGCGCCTTTCTCATGCACGGGAGCACCAACGGCCAGGATGTTTACTACCGCCATGACGGGACATCGTTCCCCGTTGAGTTCTCAGTTACGCCGATGCTGGAGCACGGAGTGATCATTGGCAGCGTGCTCAGCTTCCGGGATATCGGCCAGCGCTATGCGCTCGACCGCATGAAGGATGAATTCGTCTCCACGGTCAGCCACGAGCTGCGCACGCCGCTTACGTCGATCCGGGGCGCGCTTGGGCTGCTGTCTTCAGGCCTGCTCGGGCAGATCACGGACAAGGCTGCCAACCTGCTGCGTATTGCCGTCTCCAACTCCGACCGGCTCGTGCGTCTGATCAACGACATCCTCGACCTGGAGCGTATGGAGTCCGGCCGCGCGCCGCTCAACTTCCGCGCATCTTTCCTGAATGAACTCGCCCAACAGGTGGTCGACGCCATGCAGCCGATGGCCGACGCTGCAAGCATCCGCCTCGTGGTGAAGTGGGAAATCACGCCGGTGGAGGCCGACCCCGACCGGCTTGTGCAGGTGGTCACCAATCTCCTCAGCAACGCCATCAAGTTCTCCCAGCCGGACTCGACTGTATCCGTCGAAGTCACGCCCGTCGACGGCGGAGCGCAGCTCAGCGTTGTCGACGAGGGACGCGGTATCCCCACCGACAAGCTAGAAAGCATCTTCGACCGCTTCCAGCAAGTGGACGCATCCGACTCGCGCCAAAAGGGCGGCACCGGCCTGGGTCTGGCCATATGCCGCACCATCGTTCAGCAGCACGGCGGCCGGATCTGGGCCGAACACAACCCGCTGCGGGGGTCTACGTTCCGCCTCTTCCTGCCGGAGCGGAGCAGGCTGGAGGCACTGCCGGAAACCAGTAACTTCATGCCGGACTCCTTCACGAAGGAAGACACCATCCTCATTTGCGAAAGGGATGCCGCTGCGCGGAAACAGTTCGTCGAGACGCTGCGCAAGCGCAACTACCGTATTCTCGAGGCCGAGAACCGGGAACAGGCGATCCATCTCGCGCAGCAGTTCTCGCTGGGAGCCATTTTGCTCGGCGTTTCGCAGCAAAGGCGCGATGGCCTGATGACGCTGCGCGCGCTAAGGGAAGAGCCATCCATCGCACAGGTTCCGATCGTCGTTCTCAGCCTTCTGTCGCCCGATGACCGAAGCCCGGAAGCCCAGGTGGCTGACTCCTGGCTGCAGACTCCTGTCGACGAGACGCTGCTTTTGGCCGAGCTGGCGCGCCTGGTCAAAGGATCACGCGAGCACCCGACGGTTCTGCTCGTCGAGGATGATCTCGACCTGGCACGCGTCATTCTCACCGCCTTTGAGCGCGACGGCATCGTTGTCCACCATGCTCCCCGGCTGCAGCATGCGATCGAACTGTGTGAATCGGCTCGCCCCGACCTGATCATCCTCGACCTGGCCCTACCGGACGGCCACGGACTGGAGCTGATTGACTGGCTGCGCACCCGCAAGGAACTCCGCAGCCTGCCGCTGGTTGTTTACTCCGCGCGCGAGGTTTCCAACTCAGAACGAGGGCTCTTCCAGCTTGGTCCGACCGAGTTCCTCACCAAGACCAAGGTGCAGCCCGAAGACGTCGAAGCGCTGGTATTCACCATGCTTCGCCGCTACCGCGCCGCTGATGCATCGCTGGACGAGTCGGTCAGGGAGTCCATCTGAACCGGTTGTACCTCTGTAGGAAATCCCCTGAGCCGGTTTTTGTGCCATGCTACTCCTGAACTGATAATGTTTCGCCAATGAAAGTTTCCCCCATGCAACGCCGCATTCTTATCATTGACGACGAAGACGACATCCGGCAGGTAGCGGCCATGAGCCTGGAGACAGTGGCAGGATGGGACGTCGTAACCGCGAGCTCTGGCGCTCAGGGCATTCGCCGCGCCCAGATCGACCGGCCTGACGCGATCCTGCTCGACGTGATGATGCCCGGCATGGACGGCCCGACGACCTTTCTCGAGCTCCGCAAGGGCCTGGAAACCGCTAACATCCCGGTCATCCTGCTCACCGCCAAGGTGCAGGGGGCCGATCAGAAGCGCTTCGCCAATCTGGGCGTCTCCGCGGTGCTATTCAAACCCTTCGACCCCCTCACGCTCGCTCAGCAGATGTCCGACGCGCTGGGATGGAAGGACTGAGAGCCTCCCATGAGCGAGCAGCCTGATGCCAGCGCGAAGGAGATGGAAGAGCTGCTTCAGAATCTGTGGACGAAAAACTATGGACTGCTGGAGGAACGGCTGAAGCTCATTCGCGACGCGTACGACAGACTGGCCGCGGGCTCGCTCGACAACCAGACCCGCTGCGATGCCGAATCGGCTGCTCACAAACTCGCCGGAATCCTCGGAACCTTCGGTCTTCCGCAGGGCAGTGCGCTCGCGTCGAAAATCGAAACATCGCTGGCGAAGGAAAGCACCTCAACCTCTGAATTCGCGCCCCAGCTGCAATCCTGGCTAACGGAGCTCGAAGCGATCATCGCTTCGCGACAGTGAGGCCTCCCGCCAGTGAGCCCGGCGCGCCGCGTTAAAAGTGGTGCTCGTCTTCATGAAACGCAATGGGCAGCGCGGTTTCGAGGTTCACATTTTCCGGACCGACTGATTCCGCCTGCTCTCGCAGCTTTGCCACTGAGAGCCAGTTATCCTTGTGAGGCTGATCCGCGATCCACGGTGGCAAAGGCATGCACAAAAAGCGGCTCAGCGCCTCCGCGTAACCCTCGTAGAGTCCCCGCATCTTTCTAAGGCGTTCCATCGAATCCTCATCGCGGCAGACACGTATTCCGGCTCCGCACAACAGTCCGTAGAGCTCCTCGAAGCGTTCGGGAGGCAGCCGGTCAGGGCCGTCTTTTACCGGAGCCTGCGAAAAGTTCTGCGCAATGTCCACCATCGCGTGGCGGGCAATGGCGAAGGTCAGCTGCGCCTGCCGTGCCGCGTGGTCCTGCACGCCGGCGATCATCAGTGCGCAGACGTCCAGAACCGAGGTCAACGCGGAAAGCCAGCTCTGGTTGGTGTGCTGCGAGCGGTAGTAGCAGAGCAGCGGATAGGAAATGTGGCTTTCCAGCAATTCCGCCGACCATCGTTCCCATTCGACGAGTAGCGTGTTGAGTGCCTCGCTGCCGCCTTTGAAGGAATGCCGCCGCATCAGTTCCGCGGCAGTGGGCGGCGAGCCAGCCCGCGCATCGAGCAGCGATATGCTTACCTCGCGTCGCGAGAATGCTTGATAGAGCACTGGGAAATAGCTGATCACCATGGCCAGAAATCCCAGTCCTATACCAGATTCCAGAACTATGATCAGCCGGGCCCAGGAAGAATGCGGCGTCAAGTCGCCTATTCCCAGTGTGAAGATCGTCGTTCCACTGACGTATAGATCCGAGCGAAGGTCGTTCCCGGAAAACATAGCATCCGCGAGCGGAGCGCGCTGCGAATGAAACAGCAATGCGAACCCAATCAACAGCGCCGCCGCCCAGACCACGATCAACAACAAGAGAGACAGCGGACCATAAAAGCTGAGGGCAGTCTCGCGCTTTCGCGGATGAGAAATTCTCATTGCCATCTGCGACCACGGCCACCAAGTGAGGATATAGAATAGCCGGGTGATGCGGAAGCGCCCGGTAGCGCGGCGCGGCGAAATCACCGTCTGGAACGCATCCAGCAACGCCAGGAAGACAAACGCAACACCCAGGCAAAACCAGAAGACCTGCACGGCCGTTCCCCCCACTCTCCGCCAGCAAAACAGGAGTGGGCCATGCACGTCAACTGCGTCGTTGCGTAATCTATTTTTAATGACTGCCGTCGCGCGCCTCCTCGTCAAAGTCGGCGTTGTCCTGATCGTGGCCGGCGGCCTTGTCTATCTGCTGGGAAGACTGGGCATCTCCTTTGGCAGCATGCCCGGCGATCTCACGTGGCGGCGGAAACACGTCACCGTCTTCTTCCCTATCGGGACGTCCATCCTGCTCAGCGTTCTGCTCATGCTACTCTTCTGGCTGCTGTCGCGGTTTCGCCGCTGAGGCGCATGTACACTGAGGAATTGTGGGTAACCTCTCCAACGTGCCCGGCCAGCTCGGCTTCACCTTCGAAGAGGCTAAGCCCGCGCAGCGGCGCATCTGGAAAGTAAGCGAGCTTGCCGCCGAGCTGCGGTCGGAAGTGGAGCGGGCATTCTCCGATCTCTGGATCGAGGGCGAAATCTCCGACCTGAGGCCCGCAGCATCCGGCCATATCTACTTCACACTAAAGGACGATGCGGCACAGCTCTCGGTAGTGCTTTTTCGCAGCCACGCTCGGCTGCTTCGCTTCCGTCCTGAAGATGGCCTGCACATCTTGCTGCGCGGCAGGCTGTCGGTCTACGAGCAGCGTGGCCAGATGCAGATTGTCGCCGAGCACATCGAGCCCATGGGCGCAGGGTCGCTCCAGCTCGCCTTCGAACAGGTAAAGCGGCAGCTCCAGCGCGATGGCCTCTTCGACTCTGAACGCAAGCAGCCTCTGCCGGCGTTTCCGCGGTGTGTTGGCATCATCACCTCGCCCTCGGGAGCGGTAATCCGCGACTTCGTTAACATCGTCACCCGGCGGCATTCAGCCCTGCAGATTCTCGTCTATCCCGCACTTGTCCAGGGCGACTCAGCGACATTCGAGATCAAGGCCGGCATCGCCTGGTTTAACAGCACACGCGAAGTCGATGTCATCGTGCTGGCCCGCGGAGGCGGATCGCTCGAAGATCTAGCGCCCTTTAACAGCGAATCCCTGGCGCGCGCCATCGCTGCCTCGGAGATCCCTATCGTGTCCGCCGTCGGCCACGAAACTGACTTCACGATTGCCGACTTCGTCGCCGACCTGCGGGCTCCCACTCCCTCTGCTGCAGGCGAGCTCATCACGGCTGCTCAGCACAAGGTGGAAGAACGCCTGCAGGAGCTGCGGCAGCGCCTGGACCGCGCGACACGCTACGCCCTGATGCAGGCGCGAGAGAGGTACCTGCGTCTATCGGCCACTGCGGCCTTCTCGCGCATGCGCGACAATCTGAACCTGCGCCAGCAGCGCGTCGACGAGCTGACATTCCGCATGGAAGCGGCCTGCCGAAAGCGCTGCCAGGCGGCCGCTCAACAGCTCCAATCTCTGGTGGCTCACCTGCAACGTCTTGATGTGAGCCATCGGCTCGCCCTGGTGCGCCACCGTCTGGAAGGCCTCGATGCGCAATTGCTGCGCACGCATTCTACCTTCGCGCTCCACTCTCGTTCGCGGTTGCACGCGCTGGAGAAGCAGCTTCACTCGCTGTCGCCGCTCGGCGTGCTGAATCGCGGCTACGCCCTGGTATATGACGACTCGGGCGCATTGGTGAGAGATGCAGCCGCTCTGCGGCCAAAACAAAAGCTCATCACGCGTGTTGCAAAGGGAAGCATCGAAAGCAGCGTGATCAACACAACGACAGAACAGTAAAAATATGAGAAGACTCTTCGGAACCGATGGAATTCGCGCTGTAGCCGGCGAAGCTCCCCTTGATCCCAGAACAATATATGCAGTCGGCATGGCTCTCGCACATCAGCTGAAGGCCAATAACCATCAGCCTTCAATCATTCTCGGCATGGATACCCGCGAATCGGGCGAATGGATTGCGGCAGTGCTAACGGCGGGCCTTACGCAGGGCGGAGCTTCGGTCACCAGCGCCGGTGTTATCACAACCCCGGCCATCGCCTATCTGGCGCGGCATCACAAGTTCTCGGCGGGAGTCGTCATCTCCGCCTCGCACAATCCCTGGCACGATAACGGCATCAAGGTCTTCGGGGGAGACGGCTACAAGCTGCCCGACGAGACCGAGCTGCGCATCGAGGACGAGATCTTCCGCCAGCTCGAATCGGTCACTGCGCCCGATCCGGCAAAGGTTGCGGCACCTCCCGTGAATGACGCCTTTCGCGCCGACTACGAGAAGTTTCTGCTCGCCGCCGTCCCCGGCTTGTGCCTGGAACGCCTCAAGATCGTGGTCGATTGCGCCAACGGAGCCGCTTCGGCCATCGCGCCTGAATTATTCGCCGGTCTCTGCTGCGAGACGCGGCTCACTCATGCGACTCCCGACGGCCGCAACATCAACGCGAACTGCGGCGCGCTGCACCCGTCGGTCGTCGCGGCTGAGACCAAAGCAGCGGGCGCTCACATCGGAGTCACCTTTGATGGCGATGCCGATCGCGCACTCTTCGCTGACCGGCACGGCAACGTCGTCAACGGAGACGCAGTTCTGCTGCTCGCCGCCCGCGCTCTCAAGGCCGACAATCTGCTCAAGGGCGATATCGTCGTGGCGACCTCCATGTCGAACATGGGCCTGGAGACCGCTCTGAGACGCGACCGGATCAAGATGCTGCGCGCGCCCGTCGGCGACAAATACGTGCTCGAAATGATGCAGGCAAACGCTGCCTCACTCGGCGGCGAGCAGTCGGGACACATTCTTTTCCCCCATCTCGCCACAACCGGCGACGGCCTGCTGACGGCACTTGTGGTACTCGGCATTCTGCAGCGCTCCGGCAAGGCACTCGACGAGCTCATCGCCGATCTCAAGGTCTTTCCCCAGGTCATCGTGAACATTCGCGTGAGGGAGAAGAAGCCGCTCGACGAGATCGAAAGCATCGCAGTCAGAATCCGCGAGGCCGACGAAGCTCTCAACGGAAATGGCCGCGTCGTTGTGCGCTACTCGGGCACCGAGCCGCTGGCACGCGTGATGATCGAAGCGGAGTCGGAAGAGACGATGCAACGGCACGCCGACGCCATCGCCGGAGCTATCCGCGAAGCGCTCGGAGCCTGATGCAGGAGCGGCTTAGGTGCCGAGGTGCTTTGGACAGAGGGCTAGCCCTTCAGGTCGCGCCAGTTCGCGCCGACACCGACGTCAGCCACCAGCGGAACCTTCAGCTCGATGACGTGCTCCAGCTCACTTCGTACCAGTTCGCGCACTTCATCTACCTCAGTGTGAGGCACATCGAAGAGCAATTCGTCGTGGACCTGCAGTGTCATGCGCGTCTTCAGCGTTCGGTCCGCGAGCTTCTTGTCAATGCGGATCATCGCCAGCTTGATCAGATCGGCCGCAGTACCCTGCAGCGGAGTGTTCACTGCCGTGCGTTCGGCAAACCCGCGCAGGTTCGCATTACGGCTCTGGATATCCGGAATCGGCCGCACCCGCCCGAACATGGTCTTCACCTTCTGCTCGCGCCTCGTCTCTTCGAGCAGCCGGTCGATAAACGCGCGGACGCCCTGGTAACGCTCGAAGTAGGTCTCGATGTACAGCCGCGCCTCGTACTGGTCTATTCCCAGTTGCGCTGCCAGACCGAAGGGCGAGATGCCGTACACAATCCCGAAATTCACCGCCTTGGCGCGGTTGCGCGTCTCCTTGCTCATCTTCTCGGCGGGCACGCCGAAGACTTCCGACGCTGTCAGCGTGTGAATGTCCTGCCCGGTGCGATAGGCGTGCGTCAGCAGCGGATCGTCGGAGAAATGCGCCATCAGCCGCAGCTCGATCTGCGAATAGTCCGCCGACAACAGCCGGCAGCCCGGCGCAGCTATAAACGCTGCGCGGATTTCCCGTCCAAGCTCCGTGCGGATCGGAATGTTCTGCAGATTCGGGTTGGTGGATGAAAGCCGCCCGGTTGCTGTGCCCACCTGGTTGAAGGTTGTATGCACGCGGCCTTCGCTGTCGGCCAGAAGCGGCAGCGAATCCACGTAGTTCGACTTCAGCTTGGCAAGCTGCCGGTACTCGAGCACCATGCGCGGCACGTCATTGTGTACCGCCAATTCCTCCAGCACGTCCTGCGCCGTCGAAACTACCTTGCCCTTGCCGTACTTGAGCGGCTTGGGCAGGCCCATTTTGTTGAAGAGCACGTCGCCGAGCTGCTTTGGTGACTGAATATTGAAGCGATGTCCCGACTTCGCGAAAATCTCTTCGCCGACACGGTCAATCTCTGAGCCGAGCATGACCGACATCTTGTTCAGAACCTCGGAATCGATGCGTACGCCGGTCTTCTCCATGCGCAACAGCACCGTGACCAAAGGCAAATCGATCGTCTCGTAAACTTTGCGCCCATCGAGCGCATTTACGTCATCATGCAGAATCGGCGTCAGCGTCTCGATAACGTGCGAGGCCTCCGTCAGCTCACGATCACCCGTTTCCTTCAGCGGATGCGCGCTGAACCGCGCAGCGATATCGCTCAATCGATGCGACGCATGCGTGGGATTGATGAGGTACGAATACAGCATCAAATCGTCGTCCGCTCCGCGCAGCGTGACGCCATGCTGCTCCAGCGAGCGCATCGTTCCCTTCAGGTCGTGCACACGCTTCGGGACGCTCTCATCTTCGAGCAGCGGGCGCACGCTCTCGAGTGGGACCAGGAGCGCCTTGTCCGCGCTCGCAGCAACAGCCACCCGAAACGCCTTCACATCGACTGGGGCAGCCTTGTCCTCAGCCGTCTCCATCAGATCGAACAAAGATATGGTCTTCAGTTCTGGCTCGGCCTCTTCGATCGCTTCGGACTCCTGCTCGCTCACCTGCTCGGCTATCTCTTCGAGCTGTGACGACGCGGTCGCCAATGCAAATCCATTCGCCTTTACCTCGCGAACAAATTCCGCAATATCGTCGACCGTCGGTTCGGTCACATACTCAACCGGGCGTGACAATTCTGCCGGCGCAAGCTCCTTCAGCAGCGTGGTGAACTCGAGTTCGGTAAACAGCGCGCGGCACGCGGTCACATCGGGAGGCTGGGTGCGCATCTCGTCCAGGTTTAGTTCGAGCGGGACGGAACAGTGAATCGTCACCAGCTCCTTGCTCAGCAAGACCGCGTCGCGATTGTTCTCGAGCGACTCGCGGTACGTCTTACGTTTCACCTCGCCGGCACGATCCAGCGCCGCCTCCACGCTGCCGAATTGCTGTATCAGCTCAACCGACCCCTTGTCGCCTATGCCCGGCGCGCCGGGAATGTTGTCAACCGAGTCGCCGCGCAGCGCCATCACATCGATCACTCTCTCTGGAGGCACGCCGAGCGTCTCGATGACCTTCTCCCGATCGAGCACCAGGTTGTCCTTCATGGGGTTCATGACCTTGACCTGGTCGGTCACCAGCTGCAGCATGTCCTTGTCGTTTGAAACCACATACACCGGATGCCCCGCCTTCGCAGCCTGCGCCGCCAGTGTGCCAATCACGTCGTCCGCTTCGAATCCCTCCGCCTGCAGAATGGGGATGCGAAAGGCTTCCAGCGCGCGCCGGATATACGGAAGCTGCTGCGCCAGGTCCGGAGGCATTGCCGTACGATTCGCCTTGTATCCGCGGTAGTCAACCTCGTCGAATGTCTGGGTTTCTGCGTTGAACTTGCGCAGCTTCATCTCACGCGCGCGCTCATCGCGAAATACCGGCCCGCTGATATCGAAGACAGCGGCGAAGTATTCGGGCGCGAAGTCCTTGCGCAGCTTGTTGATCATGTTGACGAAGACATATGTCGCCGCAGTGGGCACGCCGGTGCGCGTCGACATCGGCCGCGACCGCTGCATCGCGTGATAGGCGCGAAAGATGAACGACATCGAGTCGAGAAGAAATACCGGTGGAAGCGTGGATTGGACAGTAGTGGATTGCTTGGGAGACATCACGTTTGAGTCTATCGCCTCGCGCAGCCTCAGGTCCGGAGCGCTCGTCAGGCCTGCTCTCGGTACAATGCACGCACACGGAGATTCAATAATGATCACTCGCCTGTTCGCATCCGCTCTGGCCGCCGCGTGTATTTCCGTCGCCGCCGCACAGAGCCCGCAGCCCGCGGCCCCTCCGAAACAACCCCTTAAATCTCTACCCTATTCGCCGAGCCTTGACCTGACGAACCTCGACCGCACTGCCGATCCCTGCGTCGACTTCTACCAGTTCACCTGCGGCGGGTGGATGAAGGACAATTCCATCCCCGCGGACCAGGCCGCTTGGAGCGTCTACGCGAAGCTCGCCGATGAAAACAGCCAGTTCCTTTGGGGAATCCTCGAAGAAGACGCGAAGGCCAAAAACCGCACACCCGCGCAGCAGAAGGTTGGCGACTACTTTGCCGCCTGCATGAACACCGATGCGATCAATGCGCGTGGATTGCAGCCTCTCAAACCCGAGCTTGACCGGATTGCCGCAATCGGCGACCGCAGGCAATTAGCCGCGTTTCTGCGCGAGGGCGCGAACAGCCGGGGCCTATACTTTCTTAATATCGGCGCGGAGCAGGATCCGAAAAATGCCGAGATCATGATCATTGGCATTCGCGCTGGCGGACTCGGGCTTCCCGACCGCGACTATTACACCAAGACTGACGCCAGGAGCGAGGAGGTCCGCAAGCGCTACGTAGCTTATCTCGCACAGCTGCTGGTGCTCTCCGGTGTGCCGCAGACGCAGGCCGACGGGCAGGCTGCCGCCACCATGAAGATTGAAACCGCCCTGGCCAACGCCTCTCTTACACGAGTCGAGCGCCGCAATCCCTACAACATCTACCACCCGATGAAGATCGGAGAGGTCGACACGCTCGCACCCGCGCTTGAGCTGAACGCGTACTTCCAGTCGCAGAAGATTTCGCCCTCCTCGCTCGACAACATCAACGTCGCGCAGCCCAAGTTCCTTCAGGCCCTGCAGAGCGAGCTTGCTGACGAATCCCTCGACAATCTCAAGGCCTATCTCCGCACCCATGCGCTCAATGCCGCTGCCACCAGCCTCTCCAGCAACTTCGACGACGCGCAGTTCGACTTTTACAGCAAATTCCTGCGCGGCGTCCCGCAGATACAGCCACGCTGGAAGCGCTGCGAAGGCCAGGTCGACCGTTATCTCGGCGAGGCACTCGGGCAGGAATTCGTTGCGCGCACATTTCCTGCCGCGACGAAACAAAAGACGCTGGAGATGACCGAGCAGATCGAGCAGGCTATGCAGGACGAGATTGAGCATCTCGACTGGATGAGCGATGCGACCAAGGAGCAGGCCCTGCTCAAGCTGCACGCCATCCGCAACAAGATCGGCTATCCCGACAGGTGGCGGGATTACTCCGCGCTGACCATCAGCTCCGACGACTACTTCGGCAACGTGCAGCGGGCGCGTATCTTCGACTACAACCGCGACTGGTCCAAAGTCGGAAAGCCCGTCGACCGCAACGAGTGGGGCATGACGCCGCCCACTGTCAATGCCTACTACGACCCGCAGATGAACGACATCAACTTCCCTGCCGGGGTGCTGCAGCCGCCGCTCTATGACCCTAAGGAAGACGACGCGCCCAACTACGGCAATACCGGCGGCACCATCGGCCACGAGCTTACCCACGGCTTCGACGACGAAGGGCGACAGTTCGACGCGCAGGGCAATCTCAAGGACTGGTGGACACCCGCCGACGCCAAGGCCTTCGAGGAACGCATCAACTGCCAGCGTGAACAGTACGCCGGCTACATCATCGTCGACGACATTCACATCAACTCAAAGCTGACCAGCGGCGAAGACGTCGCGGACCTGGGCGGCACGCTTCTCGCTTATATCGCATGGAAGAAAGAGACCGCCGGGCAGATCCTGCCGTCGAAGGACGGCTTTACCCCCGACCAGCGCTTCTTCATCGGATACGCGCAGTGGGCCTGCGAAAACCAGCGGCCGGAGAACCTTCGCGTCTCCGCCGTCACCAAT
Organism: uncultured Acidobacteriaceae bacterium; assembly: GCA_963781245.1. Classification (GTDB taxonomy): domain Bacteria; phylum Acidobacteriota; class Terriglobia; order Terriglobales; family Acidobacteriaceae; genus Silvibacterium. The sequence continues at coordinate 230,651 of CAWAFB010000014.1, read as the reverse complement.
CCGCATTCTCCCGGCAAGGCGCGCGTCAACGGCATCGTGACCAACATGCCGGAGTTCGCCGCCGCATTCGGATGCAAAGCCGGCCAGGCGATGGTCAAGGAGCCGGTCTGCAAGGTGTGGTAGCTTCTGCGTAAAAGAGCGGACTGCATCGAGCTGGACGCACTTTTATCTCAACTCAGGAACATGCAGTCGCCGTAGGAGAAGAAGCGATAACGCTCGGCGACTGCATGCCGATATGCGTTCATAACGTGCTCGCGGCCGCCGAAGGCGCTCACCAGCATCAGCAGCGTCGATTGCGGCAGATGAAAATTCGTCAACAGCGCCTGTACCACGCGAAACTCAAATCCGGGCGAGATGAAGATGCTGGTGCTGCCGGAATGTGCTGCGAATTCGCCGCCCGCCAATGCGCAATGCTCCAGTGTCCGCACCGTCGTGGTTCCCGCGGCAACCACACGACGGCCTTCGCGCCTCGCAGCATTCAGCTCGCTAGCAGTGCTCTCTGGCAGCGTGTAGCGTTCTGTGTGCAGATGAATGTCTTCCAACCGCTCTACGCGCACCGGCTGAAATGTGCCCAGCCCCACATGCAGCGTGACATATGCGATGCGCACCCCGCACGCGCGGATCTGGTCGAGAATCTCCGGCGTGAAATGCAGTCCTGCCGTCGGCGCGGCGACCGATCCCCGTTCGTGCGCGTAGACAGTCTGATAGCGCTCGCGATCCCGGTCCACATCTGCTCGGTGAATGTACGGCGGCAGCGGGATGTGCCCCAGCTTCTCGATCTCGCCGAAGAAATCCGCGACCGGCTCAAACTTCACAGTGCGTTCACCGAATTCGCCTTGCGCGATGATCTCTGCCCGCAGCGCTCCGTCTCCAAACGTCAGCACTTCTCCTGTGAGCGCTTTGCGCCCGGGCCGCGCCAGAACCCTCCACTCCCATTCGGAAATCTGCTCGGTCAGCAGCACCTGGACACGGCCGGTGGAGTGGTGTCCGGGCTGCGTGTGCAGGCCGGCGCGATGCGCGAAAAGTCTCGCAGGAATCACGCGGCTGTCGTTCAGGACGAGCAGATCGCCATCGCGCAGAAGCTCGGGAAAATCACGGAAGACTCGGTCTTCGTACTTACCCGTCGTCCGGTCGAGGGTCAACATGCGCGCTCCGCCTCGCTCCGCAGGAGGCTCCTGCGCTATTAATTGTTCGGGAAGTTCGTAGTCGAAATCGGAGACAAGCACTCGCCTGATTCTACTTTGCGAAATGCCGTTCAGCCTGCAGCCGCGCCCGCTCGAGCGCATCGTTTAATTCCTGCCGCTTCGACTCAAGCGCTTCGGCGTCGGCATCTTCCGCCGGAGCAGGCACCTTGCGCGCCCAGCTCACCGCCACGCGCGAAAACGGCTTCGGAATCAGGAATCGATCCCACGACCGCATCACCCACGCGCTCTCCGGAAGTAGATAAAAGCTACCCATGGCGTGGCCAGTCATCTGCGCCAGCTTCACCGGTCCGATTTTTGTCTGATAGATCGGCCCGCGCGGACCATCCGCCGTGAACACCACCGGCAGTCCCCGCTCGATCACTCCCTGCAGACCGAGCAGACCTGCAGCGCCTCCACGTGAGCTTGAACCCCGCACGGTGCCGTATCCGAGCAGGCCGAGCGTCCGCGCAATCAGCTCGCCATCGAAGCTGCGGCTTATCAGAATGGAGCAGCGAAATTTACGGAAGTACCATCCGGCTAGCAGCGTGCAGCGGTGCCAAAAGCAGAAGATGCCCGTGGTTGGCGGCTTCTCCGGAACCGCGCCTTCTTCGGCGATCACTTCAAATCGAAGCGTCGTGCCGATGATCGCCAGCAGAAGCGCCGTCAGCTTCGGAACGACCCACAAAGCGACGCGCTGCCCGAAGGAGAACTCCTTGTCCGATCCCACTCCCCGATTCTAACGATACGCACATTGCAGCTGTGTGCTCTGCAGCCGGCGCCGAAGGCGCAACCACCCGGACGGCGAGTCCCTAGCTGTAACGCAGCCAGCGCAGCATCTCCGGGAGAGTCGCGCGCTTGCCGTACATCAGGATTCCGACGCGATAAATCCGCGACGACAGCCACAGCACGATGTAAACCGACAGCACCATCAGCCCCAGCGACAATGCGATCTGCCAGTAGGGAGGAAATTGCGACGCCAGCCGGAGAAACATGGTGATCGGCGCGCACGGCGGAAACATCGATATCGCCACTGACCACACCGAGTTTGGATTGCTCACAATGAACGCAATCATTCCGAAGCTCAGCCAGATGGGCACCGCCGCCAGCGGCGAATACTGCTGCAATTCCTGCTCTGTATCGCAGGTGGCCGCCAGGCCGGCAAACAGCGTGCTGTAGAGCGCGTATCCAAGCACGAAGTACAGAATGAACAGCACGACCTCCGGCACCGACACATGGATCTTCATATCGCCGGACATCAGCCTCACGCCCATGGCCGATCCCGCAAACAACGCCGCCGCCGTCACCCAGATCGCAATCTGCGTCAGCCCCACGGCGCCGATGCCGATCAGCTTGCCGGCCAGCATGTCGCCGGGCGTCACTGTCGCCAGCATCACCTCGAAGATGCGCGAGGTCTTCTCCTGGATCACCGATCGCCCTACATTCATCCCGTACATCACTACGGTGAACGAGAGCAGGAACGCCATCACGTATGCTGCCCAGAAGGTGCTCAGCGCGTTTGTCGCCGTCTCCTTGCCGTTCTTCACCTGTACCGTCTTGATGTCGATGTCCTTGGTCAGCTCCTGCACATCGCTCGCGGGAATTCCCCGTGCTGCGAGCCGCTGCTCCACCAGCGCGCGATTGACCGCGCTCTGCAGGCGCCCTTCGGTGGCGAAGTCTCCCGACGAACGCGATTCGAATGTCGCATTCGCCGTCCCGCCGTCAATCGTCAACCAGAGGAATCCATCAATCTGCTTCTGGTCAACCTCGGCCAGCAGTCTCTGATGATCGGCCTCTGTCGCCGGAGCCACAACGTCAACGATCATCTTCGCGTCTTTGTCCGCAATCAGCGGACTGCGCACCCGCTCGGCAAGCGTGGGGTCAGCCGTTGCGATCACGACATGCTTGCCTACCCCGGAGTTCTTACCTGCAATGGCAATCACGCCAAAGATCGCTGCGAATACCACCGGGATCAGAATGGTCGTTACCTTGAACGCCTTGCCCTTTACCTGCTCAAGGTACTCGCGTTTCGCAATCAGCCAGATGTCACGCATCAACTTTTTCTCCTACCGTGCGGATAAAGATCTCCTCGAGTGACGGCTCCATAAGCTCAAACTTCGTGATCGTCACCTTCCCGACTGCTTCACGCAGCAGATCCTGCGCATCCGCTCCGGGCTTCAATTCAATCTCCGCCTGCCCGGAATAATTCTTGTAGGCCGCGATCGCCGGGTGCTGCAGGAACGACGCGTCTCCTTCGAAATTCATCGCCACGCGATTGCGCTCATACCTTGACTTCACTTCGCGCATGCCCCCCTGCAGCACGGGACGCCCGCGGTCGATCAGGCATATCGCATCGCACAGCTTCTCCACCTGGTCCATCCGATGGGTTGAAAACAGGATCGCCTTGCCGGCGTTTTTCAGGTCGATCAGCGTGTCCTGCAGCAACGTCGCATTGACCGGATCGAGCCCCGAAAACGGCTCATCCATGATGACAAGATCAGGATCGTGCAGCAGGGTCGCGATGAACTGGATCTTCTGTTGCATGCCCTTGGAAAGCTCTTCAGTCTTCTTGTTAACCGCTTCAAGAATCTGCATCCGCTCGCACCAGTCGTGCGCGCGTTTTCCGGCGACCGCGGGATCGAGCCCGCGCAACTCCCCCATGAAGACCAGCTGATCCATCACCTTCATCTTCTTGTACAGGCCGCGCTCTTCGGGCAAATATCCCACCCGCTTCAGGCTCTCTCGCGAAAACGGCTTGCCGAAGAGGTTTACCGTGCCTGAATCCGGCATGGTAATGCCGATCATCATGCGTATGCTCGAAGTCTTCCCCGACCCGTTCGGACCAAGCAGACCAAACATCGTGCCCTCTTCAATCTGAAGGCTCAACTCCCTGACCGCAATCTTTTGTTCGTATGATTTCGAGATCCGGTCCAGGCTCACCACCGTGGACATGCCGCGCCTCTCCCCCAAATTCATCCAAAGTCTATCAGGCGGGACTCGCCGGCCTGCCAAACGCGCTTCACACGCTCTGTCAACAATTTGCGGATCACGCTGAATCCGTTGAATCGTCCCGCGAAGCGCGCCGCCTCGACGGCTAGTCGCTGATAGGATCGCAGTGTGGTTCAGCTCGACACCTCTGTTCAGTTTGTCAAAGGCATCGGCCCGCAAATCGCAGCGACGCTCGCTGAAAAGCGCATCACCACCGTCGAAGACCTCCTCTATCATCTTCCCTTTCGCTACGAAGACCGCCTGCATCCGCGCGCGCTGAACGAGTTGGTGCCGGGCGAGATGGCAAGCGTTATCGCCGAGGTCCGGGGTACGGTGCTGCTGCGCACGCGTTCCATGCCCATCTTTGAAATGACCGTCGGGCAGAATCTCTCGACCCTCAAGTGTATGTGGTTTCACGGGACGTATCTGGAGGGAAAGTTCAAGCCAGGACAGATGGTCGCGCTCTACGGCAAGGTCGAACCCTCGCGGTCGTCGCGCAACTTCAAGATGATCCAGCCGCAGTTCGAGGTCCTGCCTGAGGACGCGGACGACGAAACCCGGCTGCTCGAAGTGGGCCGCATCACGCCCGTCTACGAATCGCTGGGCGGCAGCCGACTTGCGTCGAGATGGATTCGCCGCATTGTCTACAACTTGTTGCAGGAGCTGCGGGGTCATATGCCGGAGACCCTCCCAGCAGTGCTGCTCACGCGCCTGGATATGCCCAGTCGTGAAGCCGCATTGTGCGCGGTGCACTTTCCTCCCGCCGGGACGCCGATGTCGCAGCTTCAGGCCTCCGGAACGGCGGCACACAAGCGGCTCATCTTTGAGGAGCTCTTCTATCTCGAATGCGGACTGGAGCTGAAGCGCCGCAAGCTGAAAGAACGCGCCGGCTTCGCCTTCGAGACCAACGACAAAGTCCGAGAAGCCATCCGCCAGATACTTCCCTTCCATCCGACGACAGCGCAAAAGCGTTCTCTCGCAGAAATCGTCGCCGACATGCGCCGGGCCTCACCGATGCGCCGCCTGCTTCAGGGAGACGTGGGGTCGGGTAAGACTATCGTTGCGCTGCAGGCCATGCTCGTCGCCATCGAAAACGGCTACCAAGCCGCACTGATGGCGCCCACGGAGATTCTTGCGACTCAGCACTATCTCGCTGCGCGCAAGTTGCTCGAGAAATCGTCGCGGAAATACCGCGTGGTCCTGCTCACCGGCTCCCTCGACGATGACAAGAAAAAGCTGGCACGAAGACGAATCTTTCACGGCGAGGCCGATCTGGTCATAGGGACACATGCTCTGATCGAAGACAAAGTCGATTTCGCCAACCTGGGCATCGTCGTCGTCGACGAGCAGCACCGCTTCGGCGTGCTCCAGCGCTTTCGGCTGATGAAGAAGCCCAATGCGGCCGAGCCGGACGTGCTGGTGATGACGGCGACGCCTATCCCGCGCACACTCGCACTCTCGCTGTACGGAGACCTCGATCTCAGCGTGCTCGACGAGTTGCCGCCCGGCCGCACCCCAATTATCACGAAGCAGGTCTCCGACGAGCGCGCCGAGGATGTGTGGAAGGTGGTTCGCGAGCAGGTGCGCCGCGGCCATCAGGCCTACGTTGTCTATCCGGTCATCGAAGGACCGAAGGATGACCAGCCGGAACTTGACTTCGCCGAGCCAGAGCCCGAAGAGGAGACAAAGCCGGCAAAGAAATCTGCAGGCAAGAAGGCTACGCAGAAGAAAGCAACATCGCTCTTCGAGAAGCCGTCTCTGAAGTCGGCGACAGAAATGTACGAGAACCTGCGGAGCACCCACTTGAGCGGCCTGGGGCTCGGCCTGCTGCACGGCCGCCTTGACGCCGATGAGAAGGAGATCATCATGCGCCGCTTTCAACGCGGCGAGATCGATGTTCTCATCTCAACCACGGTGATCGAAGTCGGAGTCGACGTCCCCAACGCCAGCGTCATGGTGATCGAGCACGCCGAGCGCTTTGGCCTCGCGCAGCTTCATCAACTTCGCGGACGGGTTGGCCGCGGAGCCGCCAAGTCCTACTGCATCCTCATGACCGGCGGGAAAATCTCTCCTCATGCTGAGGAGCGCCTCGCCGCCATGGTCCGCACGCAGGATGGCTTCGAGCTCGCCGAGCTCGACCTGCAACTCCGCGGCCCGGGAGAATTCTTCGGCACTCGCCAGGCCGGACTGCCCGATTTCCGCGTCGCCAATCTCCTGCGCGACCGCGCGATGCTGGAGCTGGCCAAGCAGGAATCGTCCCGCTTTGTCGAACACGCCAGCGGTGAAGCCACCGAGGAGGAGAAGAAGCGCGTCTGGGCCCGCCTGCGCGAAGCCTGGCAGCGGCGCTACGGCCTGGTCGAGGCGGGCTGAGTCCGGCTTAGGCCATTAGCCGGGCAGCGTCATCGAAGGGTCGTCGCCCGTATTCTGCGAGCGGTTGTTGTAGAGGACGAGATCGATGCGCGCGATGTCGAACGCTCTGGTCTCGATGAGGTTCTTGGTGCAGTGGCACAGCTCCGCCATCTTCAGATGGGAGTCGCGGCTCAGCTCCAGCCCGCATCCGATCAGTACCGCATACACCTCCACACAGGCGGCGCGGGCAAACTCGAAGTCCAGCGCGGCAACGCCCTTCTCCTGCGTGCGCGTCAGCACCCATCCCCCGCAGGCCAGCAGCGCTCCGGTCAGGACGCGCACCGTCCTCGCCGGGTCTTCGGTGCTGAGAGCCGTCAGCCGGAGCATCCACCCGGGGGACTCTGCGGATTCGTAACCGTCACGCACACATCCCTCCGCACATTCTTGATCGGTTTGCCGGGCGGTTTCGTTAACTGTCTCGTGCTGGGACTTCGTCCCAGCGTCCATCTCCCTTTGCGTACATTCGCCTGCAAAAATGATGTAATTTGCCCTCATGCTTGTCGGAACCGGCATCGACATGATCGAAATTGACCGCATCGCGCAATCCATCGCGCGCTACGGCGATCGCTTTCTCACGCGCATATTTACTCCGGGCGAGATCGCCTATTGCCAGCGCAAGAAGAACAGCGCAGAGAGCTTCGCGGCGCGCTTTGCCGCCAAGGAGGCGGGCGCCAAGGCCCTTGGCACCGGAATTCAGCACGGGGTCACCTGGAAGGAGCTCGAAGTGCGCCGCCTTCCCGGCCATCGCCCGAATCTTTACTTCAGCGGGCGCGCCCACGAGATTGCCACGCAATTAGGGGTCCGCCACATTTCGCTCTCGCTCACCCACAGCACCACGACAGCCATGGCTGCCGTGCACCTTGAAAATTAGCCGCGCATCCCAAAATGGAACCACGACTGAACCCGGAACCCTGAACCACTGACTGCCACTTTTCTGCAACATGGCACCCTAATCCGGCATCGAAAGTGCAAGTTGCTAAGAGTTGGAATGCGTGGTTTGGTATGCTCACAGCCAGAGCGCTTTTTGATTCTAAGAGATACTTTTCCCGAGGGATTCCTTGCCGAGCCAGCAGCAGGTCCAGTGGTCTCAACTTAAGGTCGGCGTGCTGGTCATCGTGGCCTTGTGCGCACTCACGGCACTTATCTTCCTGATGTCGGGAAGCACGGGCGGCTTTTGGACCGGCAAGATCACCATCGTCTCTTATTTTGAAAACTCAGCGGGACTCAAGCTTGGCGCGCCGGTGAACCTGGAAGGCGTCACCATCGGTAACGTAAAAAGCATCAAAATCATCCCGGAGCGCAAGCTTACTCCCGTCCAGGTGACCATGACGGTCGGAAAGCACTTCGCTCCTGCGATCCACACCGATTCGAAAAGCAGCCTGGACACCATCGGCGTGCTCGGCGACACCGTCGTTGACATCGACAGTAAGTTCGCCACTGGCCCCCAGTTTCAGAGCGGGGGCGAGCTGAAGACCAACGAGACCCCTAATCTCAGCGACGTCATCAAGTCGAGTCAGGGGACCATCGAGCAGCTCAACGTGATCCTGGCCAAGGTGGACAATCTGGTCGACTCGATGAACGCTGGCAAAGGAACCATCGGCCAGCTCATCAACGATCCTACGCTTTATAACAAGGCCGTGTCGGCAGTGAACGAGATCAAGACCATGGCCGATCAGATAAGCAGCGGGAAGGGCACCATCGGCAAGCTGATCGCCGATGACACGCTCTACAACCGCGTCAACGACACCGTCGGCCATGTTGACAACATCACCAAAGAGGTGGACGCCGGGCACGGCAGCATCGGAAAGATGCTCAAGGACGATACCCTTTACAACAACCTGAAGCAGTCCACCGACAATCTGAACAAGATCCTCGCTGATGTAAACGCCGGTAAAGGCGCTCTCGGACTGCTCGCCAAAGATCCTAAATTCGCGGCGAAGCTGAACAATACCGTCACCAATCTCGATACCCTGCTCGATAACATCAACAAGGGCGAGGGCACAATAGGTCAGTTGGCGAGGAATCCCGCGCTTTATCACCACACCGACGACTTGATGGTCAACAGCAGCAAGCTGATCGACGCCTTCCGCCAGAACCCGAAGAAGTATCTGACCATCCAACTCAAGATCTTTTAGCTCAAGATCTTTTAGACCCGGCACGGCGTTCCCCCTCAGCCCAGGCCCGCGTTACATCTCTGTAAACTCCATGATATTTTTTCTCTGCGGGCACGTTTGCCGAATTTGCGCCTGATTTACGCAGCAGTCCATGAAAGACATCCCTGCTCACCCAGAAATTTTGCTCCGAGGAAATCGATGAGAATCTCCCGTTTCGCCAGTGTGTTCCTGTTCTGTTGCAGTCTGGCATCCGCTCAAAGCGCCGTATCGCCGGCCGGCAATTCCTCTGACGCCGCTCCGATGGCGCCCAAGCCGATCCACAGCTTCGACCTCAGCGCGATCGACAAGTCCGCGGACCCCTGCGTCGACTTCTACGCTTACGCCTGCGGCAACTGGCGCAAGAACAACCCCATCCCGGGAGACCAGTCCCGGTGGGGGCGCTTCAACGAGCTTGGGGAGCGTGACCGCTATCTGCTCTGGGTGGACCTGAACCGTGCGGCCAACGAACCGAACACGGCTCTCCAGCACAAGTATGGAGACTTCTACGCCGCCTGCATGAACTCCGACCTGGCCGATCAACTGGGAGAGAAGCCCGTCCAGCCCGTGCTCGCCATGATCGATCAGCTTTCCGACAAGAAGGGCCTCGCTGCCCTGGTCGCGCGGCTGGAAGTCGATGAGGCCACCGGAACATTCTTCCGCTTTGGCTCCGAGCAGGACCAGAAAAATTCCGAGCGCGAGATCGCCGGTATTTACCAGGGCGGCCTCAGCCTTCCCGACCGCGACTACTACATCCTCGACGATGAGCGCATGACCAAGATTCGCCAGCAGTACAAGCAGTACGCGTCCGCTCTTTTCAAGCTCGCCGGAGACAACGACGACAAGGCCGCGGAGGAAGCCGACAGCGTGCTGGCCATCGAAACCGCCCTGGCGAAAGGTTCCATCCCGCGCGTGGACCTGCGCGACCCCGACAAACGCTATCACCTGCTACCGGTTTCCGATCTCAACACCCTGGCTCCTGATTTCGACTGGACCGCTTATCTGTCCGGCACCCCGGCACCTTCGCTGCACGAACTCAATATCGGCACACCCGACTTTTTCAAGGCGATGAATGCAGCCCTCGAGGGCCAGAGCCTTGACGGCATCAAGAGCTATCTCCGCTTTCATGCACTGAACAGCGCGGCGCCCTGGCTTTCCCGGGCCTACGTAGACCTCAATTTCAACTTCTTCCAGAAAACCCTGCAGGGCCAGGACGAACAGAGCGCCCGCTGGAAGCGCTGCACCACCCTCACCGATCGCTCCATGGGCGAAGCCGTCGGCCAGGACTGGGTCAAGGAGAACTTCCCTCCTGAGGACAAGGCCACCATGGAAAAGCTCGTCGCCGCCCTGGAGAAATCCCTCCAGCAGGACATCCAGTCCCTCGCCTGGATGACTCCGGAAACAAAGAGACAGGCGGAAGCCAAGCTGGCGGCCTTCCGCCAGAAGATCGGCTATCCGGAGAAGTGGCGCGACTACTCCAAGCTGGAGGTCAAGCGTGACGACCTGATGGGCAACATCCGTAGCGCCAATGCCTTTGAAACTGACTATGACCTTAGCAAGATAAGCAAGCCGGTCGACGAAAAACTATGGACGATGACTCCTCCGACCGTGAACGCCTACTACCAGCCCAGCAATAACGACATCAATTTCCCTGCCGGCATCCTCCAGCCGCCTTTCTTCGATGCGTCCAAGGACCCGGCCGTCAATTTCGGCGGCATCGGAGTCGTCATCGGGCACGAGATGACGCATGGCTTCGACGATCAGGGCAGCAAGTTCGATCCTCAGGGCAACGTCAAAAACTGGTGGACCCCTGCTGACCGCTCCGCCTTTGACGAACGTACCGGTTGTGAAGTGAACGAGTACGGCAACTTCGAACCCGTTTCCGGCCAGAAGCTGAACGGCAAGCTCACTCTTGGCGAGAACACCGCCGACAACGGCGGCCTGCGCATCGCTTATCAGGCTCTGATGAGCGTATTAGCCAGCGAGGGCGGCAAAGCTGAAACGCAGAAGATCGATGGCTACACTCCCGCCCAACGATTCTTCATTTCCTTTGGGCAGATCTGGTGCGAGAACCGCACCGAACAGTACTCGCGCGTCTCCGCCCGCACTGATCCTCACTCGCCGGGCATGTTCCGCACCAATGGAGCGGTGCAGAACTTCGACGAGTTCGGTAAAGCCTTTGGCTGCCACAAAGGCCAGCCGATGATGCCGGACCATCCCTGCGTGGTGTGGTAGTAAATCCAACGTTCAGCGTTCAGGAAAGTGCGCACGGGCTGCATTTTTGAACGCTGAACGTTGATCGCTGATCACCGTCGCTATAGCGGAAAGCGTTTATAGCTTTTACAATGCATACGGGAGCGATCCCGATCCAGTTGCCTGGTCGCATCTCTCCACGCCAGGATGAAGGAAGCGCATGAAGTTCAGGAAATTCGGCCGGACTGGTCTGGCCCTGGCTGTATCCCTCGGTCTATGTTTTGGTATTACCTCGTGCAGCGTCGATTTCACCGTCGCGTTTCTTTATGTGACCGGTAGTCAGTACAACCAGCTCGGCGCCTTCAGAATCATGAACAACACCGGCAACCTTGTTTCAGTCCAGGGCTCCCCCTACGGCTCCGGCGGCACCAACCCGGTTCGCTCTCTCGTCTCGTCTACGGGACGTTACATCTATGTGCTTAATCAAGGCACTCCCAGCTCCGATTCCTCGGGCAACGTCACCTACAGCGGAAGCAACATCGCCATCTTCTCTGTCGGCGGCAGCGGCAATCTGGCGTTCCAGCAGTCCTACACCAGCCAGGGAACGGGCTCCCTCCGCTTTGGATTCAGCTCCACAGGGACGTTTCTTTATGTGCTCGACAAGTACATGCCTGTGCAGAACGCCTCTGGTGGCTTCGTCAACGCCTCGACCACTCAGAGCACTACCTTCCCTTGCCCTGATCCCACCACTCCGGGGCTCTGGCGTCCGGTCGGCGACCTCACCGCCTTCAGCGTCGACACCAACACCGGCCGCCTCTCGCTGATCACCAACAACCAGCAGCAGGACTCCAGCGGCACGCAGCTCACCACCTTCCCGGTGGGCTGCAACCCCATCGATGTCAAGGTCTCGGCCGGATTTATTTTCGTGACCGACAACGGTCCTGAGCCGACGACTGGACTGACGCAGACAGTCTTCGAATATTCGCTGAACGCGACGAATGGCCAGCTCACTCTCACGCAGAACTCCGAGCTGCCTACCGGAGCGACGCAGATCAGTGCCATTGGCAGCGACCAGGCGTCGAAATATATTTACATTCTCGATACCGGCGGGAACCAGATCTTCTACTACACCATCGGCACGAACGGACTACTGCAGGCAGTAACCGGCAGTCCCACAGCCAACGTCGCTTCTGCTGTCAATCCTGTGGCTCTCACCTCCGACAGCAAGTCGAAGTTTCTTTACGTCGCCAATGCCGGACCCGCTTCGGGCACGACGAACCCCAATAGTGTGATCAGCGCTTTCACCATCGCGGCTAACGGAGTTCTGGCCCCGGTCGCCCCGAGCACATTCAATACCGGATCGGGACCGCAATGCATCCTTGAAGATCCGTCCAACCAGTACATCTACACTGCCGACGCCAACAGTAATACGGTGACCGGTCACGTGCTCGACCCCAACTCGGGTAATCTCACCGATCTCCGTAACGCCACAAGCTACGCCACGGTCGGGACTCCCACCTGGTGCGTGGCCAGCGGACATGTCAACTAGCTTGCGCTGCGACTTCCAGGCTCAAGGCGGTTCGCGTAGGCGGGCCGCCTGCTTTCACACAATACAAACGGCATAAGGCCGCTGGCCGAAAGCCGCGCAAGCTTTTACAATTCAACCGGGAGCTATCCCAAAACCGCAGCCTGTGCTCTTGGCCAGGACGAAGGAAGCGCATGAAGTTCAGCAAATCGGGCCAGGCACTGCTGGCCGTAGCAGTCTCCATTGGCATAGGACTCGGAATTACCTCTTGTGGCGAAAGCAACACCATCGACTATATGTACGTCACGGGATCCAAAAATAATCCCGGCCAGGTCAGTGCCTACAGGGTCGATCAGTTATCCGGTGCGCTGACCCAGATTCAGGATTCTCCCTACAGCTCCGGCGGACGCAACCCGGTTGCCGAGACGACCTCTCCCAACGGCAAGAATCTTTATGTGCTGAATCACGACGACAACACCATCGTGGATTTCGCCATCGGCACCGACGGCAAGCTCTATCCCCAGCACACCTACAATACCCCCGGAACCGAGCCGGTTTCGCTCGCCATGAACTCCGCCGGTACGCTGCTGTTCGTAGTCGATTTCTATCAGGCGGGCTATACCGACGCGAATCCCGGACCGGGCGCGCTGGTAGTCTACCCGGTAAACTCTGACGGCAGCCTCGGCACCAACATCGCCAACGGAAACCTTCCCTACTGGCCGGTGCAGAACAATCCCTCGAGCGTGAATGTCACCGCTCTTCTCCACGTCGACTCGACCACCGATTTTGTATACGTCGTCAATACCAACACTGCCGCGCAGGCTGGAACGGTTTCGGGTTTCTCCTACTCCACTTCCAGCGGCGGCGGTGCACTCACCGCCATCCCCGGCAGTCCATTCCAATCCGGCGTTGCGCCCAATGCCAGCGCGAGCGACCCGACGGGCCGCTTCTACTACGTAACCGATGGCGCAACGAATCAGCTGATCGCCTACGGGATCCAGGCGAGTGGTGCGCTCATTCCCGTGCAGAACGGTCCCTTCAAGACCGATGTCTTTCCCGACGCGGTGACGGTATCGGCGAACGACATGTTCATCTATGTCGCGAATTACAATTCCAACGACATCAGCGCCTATGCCATCGATCAGGGGACGGGCGCGCCATCCAGCCTGGCAACTGCAACCTTCGCCACAAAGACCGGTCCGACCTGCGTGCTGATCGAGCCCGCCTTCGGCCGCTTCCTGTACACCTCCAACTTCCTCGATAACTCCATCACAGGGTACAAATCGGACCCAAACACCGGAAATCTGACCGGGACCGAGAACAACCCCTACCCCACCGTCGGCCAGCCAACATGCGTAGCGGCCATCGCGCACGGCAACCATGCCGGCGAGCACGTACAGGCCACCTCGGGCAATGGCGCCTCCTAAACCGGTGCCGCTCTGAAACATAACAAAGGCCCGCTTTCGGCGGGCCTTTTCTTCCGAGTTAGGCCCCGGCCCCTTTTTCCGCAAGCTCACTCACCAGTGTCGCGATCTGAAGCGCCCTGCGCGGGCTTAAGTTCACAAACACAATCCCCGCGCCGCGCTTCCGCCGGAGCGCCGCAATGTTTCCCAATACCCGGAACTGCAGCTGATTGGTGACGAAATACACCTCCACCTGAGTTCCCCGTTCCAGGTCCTGCAGAGCCGTTTCGATGTAACATCCGGTGAGGCTCAGGTTCAGGATCCGCCCGCGAAACAGCAGCCCGCCCTGGGGTAAAAATACTTCCGCGTAGCCTTCACACCCATACCGCGGATGCTCGCGCTTTTCCGCCCCAGGTCTGCTCCGTCCGCATTCTGCACCGCGGCGGGAGAGAAGTCGTTATGTTCAAGAGATCGCTCATGCCGATTCGCAGATAGCCCCGTGGCCAGGCGTTTTCTGAATGTATCGGCGTAAGGGAGCGGAAGGTTTACGGGTTTTCGAAAATGGCCCTAGGCGGCGGCTCGGTGGCCGTCGGTCCGCATCCACCGGCGGATCCATCGCTGGCAAGGCCGTTCGACGAAAAGCATCACCAAGATCGCCCCGCCAATGAGCAGTCCGTAGCTGAGCCAGGGATCGAACTGCGCCAGGTGCAGCTTATCGAGCACATGCGAGTTGTGGATAAGGAGCCACAGATTGAAGTGCAGAAGATACAGGCAGTAGCTCGCGCGTCCGATTGCGGCGAAGGGAAGGAATCCGAAGAAGCGGGCGATCAGGTTCTGACCGGCCAGGCCCAGAATCGCAAGGCCGAAAAGGGGCATTAACAACCCATCGTGCATCAGCGGATACGGCATGTGGTCGCCGTAATAAAGAATCGCATAGAGGCCGCCCATGCCGAGAATTCCGAGCACCAGCCGCTTCCAGTTATCCCGGGAGATCATGCCGTCCAAGTCAGCCAGTGCAATTCCGAACAGGAATGACGGAACATGCGGCGGTGGCGAAAATTTCAGCGCCCGTATCCAGAATCCGTCGGTATAACGGCCGGGGTGCAAATCCCCGTCAGGGTGCAGCCACAGATAGAGCCCGGGCAGCACCATCCCGAGAATCCAGAGCCCCGCCATCACTCCCAGCAGCGGCCAGAGCGTCCTGGGGCGCTTCCAGAGGATCACTGCCGGGAAGATCAGGTAAAAGAAGGCCTCGGTGCACATCGTCCACGCCGGCGTATTCCAGAAGGTGGCCAGCGTCGGCACCCATCCCTGCACGAGCAGAGGCGTCAGGATGGTTCCCACCGCAAACTGCGCATGGCTACGGGAGTACCACTCGTCCATGAGCATGCCCGCCGATAGGATTAGCGCGAAAAGATACACCGGGTACAACCGCGAGAGCCTCGCAATCCAGAAATTCCGGGTACTCAGCTGCCCCGCGGCTGCACGGTCGGAATAGTTGTACGCGAGGATGTAGCCGGACATCAGCAGGAAGAAGCTGACCGACGTGTAGCCGTTATCCACAATTGGCGCAAACGGCCCGAACCACTTGGGATTCGAGAAATGAAAAAAGACGATGTTCAACGCCGCGAAGCAGCGTAGCCCGGTCAGCGCAGGTAAGTTTGGCTTCTTGACCCGAGGCACCGCCGGTCGCGCAACAACCGCCGGTCTGCCGGAAGCTGGGTGCCCCTCGGCCTCTACGAATGCAGGCAGCGGCGAAACTGGCACGGATTGAGCAGGCGCACTCAGACAATACCTTCTAGATTGATTGGACGCAGATAGCCGGGTAGTTAGACGCAGACATCACGCCGTAACCAGCGACCCAACCTTCTCGCCGGAAATCACTCGTCTGATATTTCCCGGCTCGTTCATATTAAAGATGATCATCGGAAGGTTGTTGTCCTTGCAGAGACTCACCGCGGTGGTGTCCATCACCTTTAACCCCAGCCGCAGAATTTCCATGTAGGTAATTTGGTCAAATTTAACGGCGTCTTTTGTGATGACTGGATCGGCGTCGTAGATGCCTTCCACCTTGGTCGCCTTCAGCAGCACGTCCGCCTTGATCTCCATCGCGCGCAGCGATGCGGCCGTGTCCGTCGAGAAGTACGGATTGCCTGTGCCGGCGGCAAAAATCACCACCCGGCCCTTCTCCAAGTGCCGGATTGCCCGGCGCCGAATATACGGCTCGGCCACCTGATTCATTTCGATGGCCGACATCACCCGGCAATGCAGCCCCTGCTTCTCGACTGCATCCTGCAGCGCGATCGCGTTGATCACTGTGGCCAGCATGCCCATGTTATCGGCGGACACGCGGTCCATCGCCTGGGCCTGCTCGGCAACTCCGCGAAAGAAATTGCCGCCGCCCACTACGATCGCCACTTCAACGCCCAGTTCGTGAACTTCGGCAACTTCCCCGGCTATTTCGTAGACTTTGTCGACATCAACGCCAAAACCCCGGCCTGCAGCCAGTGCTTCCCCTGAGAGCTTTAAGACGACCCTTTTATACATTCACTTTTGAGTATCGCATGTGGGCCCCTCTTCGCGAATCACCCATCCGGCGCCGCTGAACCGCCCGTTCCCCGTCGACGTATTGATAAAGATCGCAGGTCGTCACAAAACAGCTTGTGCAATATCCAATCTCAATGTTACGCTTTGTAGCGTTATGACAAGTAACACGACACCACCCCACGATCCCGCGGAACTTGGAGAACTAGAGCGAGCCGTCATGCGGCTCATCTGGCAGCACGGCGACCTCACCGCCGAGCGGGTACGCGAAGAGCTGGACGAGCTCGACCGGCCGCTCAAAGACTCCACGGTTCGTACGGTGCTTCGCCGGCTCGAAGAAAAGGGCTACGTCACGCACACGGTCGAGAATCGCACCTTCCGCTATCGCCCCGCCGAGACCCGGCAGCTCGTCGCCGGACGCGCCGTCAAGCGCATCATCGACCGCTTCTGCGACGGGTCGGTCGAGGCGCTGCTCGTAGGCATGGTCGACTCCGAGGTCCTTGACCAGACGGAATTGCAGCGGCTCGCCGAGCGGATCGCTGCCGCACGGAAAGGAAAAAAAGCATGATCTCCCTGATCCTCGAATCCGCTGCCCGCACGCTGCTGCTCACCGCCGCCGTCTGGACCGCCCTCCGGTTGCTCCGCGTCGGCAATGTGATCGCGCAGAAGATTGCCTGGGCGCTGGTTCTCGCCGCGGCAATCGCCATGCCCTTCCTGATGCGCTTGCGTCTCATTCAGGTGAGCGCGGTACCCAGTCCCGCGATTCTTAGTTCATGGACCAATCCTGTTCATGGTGACGTCCATGCCGCCTCGGCGGCGTCTGCCATTCCCGCGCCCGAAGAAGCAAAGGAGCCTGTCAGCAGCACCGTATCCCTTGCGCCTGCGACCTTCGAGATAGCACCCGCCGTCGCGGCAAACACTCTGCCCACTCGCCGCTGGACACTCCCCGCTCTCAAGACGCTCGTCGTCCGCATTTATCTCGTCGTTTCAGGATTTCTCCTGCTGCGTCTCCTCTTTGGCCTGGCCCTCGCGTGGCGCATCTGGAGCCGCGCCGAACCAGCTTCTGTTCTGGTTGAGCCGCACGCCGACGTTCGGTTCAGCTCCGACATCAGGACCCCGGTGACCATCGGCCTCGGCATCGTCCTTCCCGCGTCGTTCCTGGACTGGAGCCGCCCCCGGCTGCGCATTGTTCTGGCGCACGAACTTGCGCACGTTCGCCAACGCGATTTCTACCTGCAGATTCTCGCGCATCTGCACACCGCCGTCTTTTGGTTCAGCCCCGCAGGCTGGTGGATACAGAAACATCTCTCCGATCTCGGCGAGGCGATCAGCGATTTCGCCGGTATCACCGAGGCCAAGGACGCGCCCTCCTACGCCGAGCTTTTGCTTGAAGTGGCTGCGTTGCCCCGCCAGCCGCTCTTTGCTGTCGCCATGGCGCGATCTAGCAGAATTGAGCACCGCATCGACCGCCTGCTCGTCGACCGCCTGTTCCGCAGGTCATTCGTCGAAGGCAAGGGCCGTGCCCTTGCTGTGGCGGCGATCGTCCCTCTGGTCTTAACTGCGTCCACATCTCTGGTTGCGGTGCGCGCCGCTGAAAAGATGACCGCGCCCACGACGCCGTTTATCCATGTCGTGGCTCAGGATTCGAACGTGGCGGTTGCGGTGCCTGACACACCTGCGCCTGCGCCCAAGTTGCCCGTTGCGAAGCTTCCCAATGTGAAACTCGAAACCGCGGTGCCGGAGCAACCAGCCATCAAGGCTCTGCCAGCGCCCCTGGTTGCTCAAGCCAACCCACCGGCCGTCAGAGTCGAGCACGATCCGGACACCTATTACTCCGATTCCGATCAAGATTCATTCATGATCGTCAACGGCGACAAGAGCCAGATGTTCAACTTCCATGGCGATTACGCGGTCATGGAAGCCCTCCGCAAGAAGCTTCATGGCAACTACATTCTGGCCGAACGCAGTGGCAAGAATTACGTGATTGACGATCCCGCCCTGATGGAACAGACTCGCCAGCTCTTCGCGCCGATGGAAGAACTTGGCCGCCAGCAGGAAGCCCTCGGAGCACAGCAGGAGAAGCTCGGCGAGGAGCAGGCCCGCCTGGGCAAACTGCAGGAGCAGGCCCATATTGATACTCCGGACATGTCGAAGGAAATCGCCGAGCTGCAGGAGGCGGTAAAGCAGCTCCAGGATCTCGAGAAGAACAAGACCGTGACCCAGGGCGATCTAGCGTCGGTTCAGGGGCGTATCGGATCGATCGAAGGCCGTATGGGCGAAATGCAGGGTCGCATTGGCTCCCAGGAAGGTGAACTCGGCCGCCAGCAGGGCGAGCTCGGCGCCAAGCAGGGAGCGCTCGGCGCGCAACAGGGCAAACTGGGCGCCGAGCAAGGCAGAATAGCCAGACGCGCTTCCCGCCAGATGAAATCAATGATCGACCAGGCTTTCCAGTCCGGAAAGGCGAAACCTGTCGATTAATGCCCGGGGCTGGATACCGGTCCGAGAATGGCAACGCGCTGCTGCGAAGCCGCCTCTTACTCCATAGACAAGCAAGCTAAGAAAATCTGCCCACTATGGAGTAGGAGCGATGGCTGACAAACTGAAGGGAAAGAAAATCGCGATTCTCGCGACTGATGGCTTTGAGCAGGTAGAACTGACCAATCCGAAAATGGTTCTCGAAGAAGCAGGCGCAACCACTGAAATAATCTCGCCCAAGAGTGGCGAAATCAAAGGCTGGAACTTCAAAGACTGGGGCGACAAAGTCAAGGTCAACAAGACCCTCGACCAGGCTCGACCCTCCGACTACGACGCGCTGGTTCTGCCCGGCGGCGTCATCAATCCCGATCATCTGCGTATGGAGCCGAAAGCAGTCGCATTCGTAAAGGAATTCGCGCAGTCCGGCAAACCCGTAGCCGCAATCTGCCACGGCCCCTGGACGCTGGTGGAAGCCGGCGTGGTCAAGGGCAGGAAGATGACCTCGTGGCCCTCTCTCAAAACGGACCTCAAGAACGCCGGCGCGAACTGGGTCGACGAGCAGGCCGTCGTCGACGGAAACTTCATCACCAGCCGCAAGCCTGACGATATTCCGGCATTCAGCCAGAAGATTATCGAGATGCTTGCCGATAATAAGCAGCAGCTGAGGGCAGCATCCTGATGAGGGGAGACCTCCCCCACGAACGATGTTGTGCGCGGGTCGGTCTTCGAGGCGGTTAAACCCGCCGCGAGCCTCATCGCGCAAAAGGAGCGCGCCTAACCTGGCGCGCTTTTCCTTTTCTCGATTAGCTCTCTGGAGTAAGTTAGATCGCACGCGAACGATCCTTCGCTCAAGGAGAGCGTATGCGACGCGATCCGGCAGCACATCTTTTGATCCTTCTGAGCGTCCTTAACCTCGGCGCTTCCTCAGAATCCCTCGGGACAAACTTCGTTCCGGTACCACGCGCCAAGCTCTGCGTCACGGAGGGGGAGATCGACGCCCTTCCCGGGCCGCGTCTTTCCATCGACGTTCCCAAGATGCGTGCCTATCTGAACGAGACCACTCCGCAAGCCATTCAGGCGCACTTCACCTACCTCGGTCAGACTGCCAATCCATCCCGCCTCGGCTCCGGCGCAATTCGCACGCAGTTCGGTTTTAAGCTGCATGCGCAGGACGCCTGCAATCTCGTCTACGCGATGTGGCGCATCGAGCCCGAGTCGCAACTGGTCGTTTCTATCAAGAGCAATCCCGGTCAGCACACCAGCGCCCAATGCGCCAATCACGGATATCAGAACATCAAACCGGCGCAAAGCAGGCCGGTCCCCGTCTTGCATCCGGGCGAGACACACTGGTTTCGCGCCCAGATGAACGGATCAGAGCTGACCGTCTTCGTCGACAACTCGCTCGTCTGGGAGGGACCGATCCCGCCCGTGGCACTCGGTTTCAACGGCCCGATGGGCATTCGTTCCGACAACGCCCGCCTGCAGCTCGAGCTACGCGCGCCCCAGCTTCAGGGAACGCAGTCAGGACCGAGCCTCGCCTGCCGCTCGGGCGCGGAAGAATCGGAGTGATGCAAAGACTATCTTTCGATTTCTGCTGAACCATCTTTAGTCTGGCACGTATACTTTCCTACTACTGCAAGTTCCCTCCCCCAGCTTTGCCATTTTGACCATCTCTGCACCTGACCAGGAGACCTGCTGTGGCGCTTACGATCACGGGCTTGTCGAAGACCTATTCCAACGGGGTGCAGGCCCTGAAGGGCCTTAACCTCACCATTGGCAACAACATGTTCGGCCTCCTGGGACCCAATGGCGCGGGCAAAAGCACCCTCATGCGCACCATCGCTACCCTGCAGGAGCCCGACTCCGGGGAAATCTGGCTGGACGGCATCAACGTGATCAAGCAGAAAGACACCGTCCGGCGCCTGCTCGGTTATCTGCCTCAGGAGTTCGGCGTTTATCCTAAAATCTCAGCTTTAGATATGCTCGATCATCTGGCTGTGATGAAAGGAGTTACAAATTCAGGAGAACGCAAGGGCATGGTCGAGGCCCTGCTTAACCAGACCAACCTGTGGGACGCACGCAAGAAGGCTCTCAGTACCTACTCCGGAGGCATGAAGCAACGCTTTGGCATCGCCCAGGCGCTCCTCGCCAACCCCAAACTCATCATCGTCGACGAGCCCACTGCAGGCCTCGACCCCGCTGAACGCCACCGCTTCCTGAACCTGCTCAGTTCCATCGGGCGCGACGTGATCGTCATTCTCTCGACCCACATCGTCGAAGACGTCCGCGAGCTGTGCAACAGCATGGCGATCATCAGCAACGGAGAGCTACTTCTCGAAGGAGCTCCCAACGACGCCCTGGCGACCCTCGCCAACCGCATCTGGAGCAAGCTGGTCACCGACGAAGGCGAGCTCGCGACCATCGAGGCGCAGTTGCAGGTCGTCTCCGTGCAGTTGTTCGGAGGCGCGCACGAGGTCCGGGTCTACTCCGAGGCTGACCCCGGCAGCGGATTCCGCCCCGTCGACCCCAACCTCGAGGACGTCTATTTCCTCAACATGGAACGCCACACGGCAACCCAACCGGTCAACTGACTGCCGAGGAGCGCATCGCGATGTTTCTCGATTTCTTTCTGTTCGAGTTGAAGCTGCGAATCAAAAGCATCTCGACGTACGTGTACTTTGCGATCTGGTTTCTGTTTGCCTTCTTCAGCGTGGCGGCACAGGATTTCGGCCCCATCGGGGCAGGCAAAGTCCTGTTGAATGGCCCCTACGCCACGATGATCATCATCCTGAACGGCACGGCCTTCGGCATGATCGTCATGGCCGCCATCTTCGGGCCGTCGATTCTCCGCGACTTCCAGCGTGACACCTATCAGATGGTCTTCACCAAGCCCATCTCGAAGTTCGCCTACCTCGGAGGCCGCTGGGCAGGCTCGATCGTCATCACGCTGTTCATCTTCACCGGCCTGCTGCTAGGAGAAATTGTCGGCTGCCTTGCGCCCTGGGCGGACCACACCCGCATCGGCCCGATTCACCTGGCCATGTTCGCGAAGCTGTATTTCTCCATCATTGCCGTGCAGGTCTTCTTCCTCGGCAGCCTCTTCTTCTCCGTGGCCGCGCTCACGCGAAAAGTCGTCACCGTCTACCTGCAGGGCGTCGTTCTCTTCGTCATTTATCTCATCCTCTTCGTCTCGGTAATTCAGGCTCGCACCCTCGACCGCTTCTGGCCCTCCGTGTTCGATCCGCTTGGCATCCTGCTCGTTGACAGCATCACGCGCTACTGGACCGTGGTCGAGCAGAACACCCTCACTCCGACCTGGACCGGCATGTTCCTCTGGAACCGCATCGTCTGGCTGAGCATTGGCCTTCTAGCCCTGGGCATCACCTGGATCTTCTTCCCCATGTCCGCCGAAGCGCTCACCGCCCGCGCCTCGCGCAAAAAGAAGAAAGTCGAGCAGGAGCAAGCCCGCCCACCGCGGCCGCTCTTCGGCGTGCTGCTGCCGCAAGTGCATCAATATTTCGGCGCACGCACCGCATGGTTGCAGTTCACCACCCTGGTCCGGATGCGCATCCGCAATATCACCCGCGAGACGGTCTTCTGGGCCATCGCGTTGGTCATGGTTGTTTATGTCCTCATCAACGGACACTTCGCCGGCCGCATCCAGGATCGTGATGTCTGGCCCGTGACCTACCTCATGCTGCAGGCGGTCGAAGGCGTGGCGATGATCTTCTTCGTCATCGTCGCCACTCTCTACGCTGGCGAATTGATATGGCGCGAACGCGACACGCATTTCGAGCAGATCCACGACTCGCTGCCCATGCGCGAATGGATCGACTGGCTCAGCAAGTTCTGCGCCCTCGCAGTCGTTGAACTGATTCTGCTCACCGTCGTCATGCTGTGCGGGATCTTCTCGCAGACCATCCAGGGCTACTACCACTACGAGTTCCTGCAATATTTCAAGGAACTCTACCTCATCACCTTCGCTGAGGTCCTCATCTACGCGCTGCTCGCGCTCTGCATACAGACCCTTGTCCCGAACAAGTTTCTCGGCCACGGCCTGGTGATCGGATTCTTCATTCTCATCCCGGTGCTCTACCGCTTCGGCATCGAGAATCGTCTCTTCCTCTACGGAGAGGTCACGCCTTACACCTACTCCGATATGAACGGCTACGGACACTTTGCTCCCGCGCTCTTCTGGTCGATCCTCTACTGGCTCGCCTGGGGCGGATTGCTGGGAATTGTTGGCATCATCATGGCCCGCCGCGGCAGCGAAATGTCATGGAAAGCCCGCTTCCAGAGCGCCTCCGGGCGCCTGTCGGGAGTTATGCCCGCCACCATCGTGCTGCTTCTCCTTGTCATCGGCAGCGGAGGCTGGTTCTACTACAACGCGCACCGCCTCAACGCTTTCCAGACCGCAAAGCAGCGCCGCCAGCTGCAGGCCGACTACGAAAAGCTCTACAAGAAATACGAGAAACAGCCGCTGCCCAAGATCATTGCCGTCGATACCACGGTCAACATCTATCCTCAGCGCCGCTCATTCTCCGCGACCGGCTGGTACATCCTAAAAAACAATACCGATCAGCCCAT
The DNA here is from genome assembly GCA_963781245.1 of uncultured Acidobacteriaceae bacterium. Taxonomy (GTDB): domain Bacteria; phylum Acidobacteriota; class Terriglobia; order Terriglobales; family Acidobacteriaceae; genus Silvibacterium. Next base: position 207,196 of record CAWAFB010000014.1, on the reverse strand, counting down.
CTCCGACATTCACGTCACCGGCCAGCGTGACTCGATCGACGAGATCCACTTCGACCGTTCGGCGCAGGTAGTCCTCGACGACAAGAATCACTGGTACTCGATTTATCACCTCGCACAGCCTCTCGCGCCCGGCGACAAAATGCGCATGGACTTCCGCTGCTCCTACACCTCGCACGGCTTCAAAGACGGAGGCGAGCGCGCGGAGTTCGCCTACAACGGTACATTCTTTGACTCGGATTACTTCCCGTATCTCGGATACAACCGGAACGTCGAGCTCGACAACCCTGTTCGCCGTCGCGAGGAGAAGCTCGGCCCCTACGCCGAGTTGGCGCCACGCGGCGATCCTTACTATTCGCAGCTCAACCTCTTCCGTCCCGACTCCGACTGGATCAGCTATCACACCGTAGTCAGCACCAGCAGCGACCAGATCGCCATCGCTCCCGGCTATCTGCAACGCCACTGGACGCAAGACGGGCGCAATTACTACGAGTACAGCATGGCTTCCACCGAGATTAACGACTTCTTCTCGTACATCTCGGGACGATACGCGATCAAGCGCGATAAATGGCAGAATGTAAATCTTGAGATCTATTACGAGCCGCAGCACACCTACGTGCTCGACAAAATGATTTCATCCTCCAAGCGCGGACTTGGCTATTACACGAACTACTACAGCCCATACCAGTTCCAGCAGTACCGCATCCTCGAATTCCCGCGCTACCGCCAGTTCGCCCAGTCCTTCCCCAACACCGTGCCCTACTCCGAGGACATGGGCTTCATCGGCCGCCTCAAAAAGCCTGACGACATTGACTTCACCTACTTCGTCACTGCCCACGAGCTCGCGCATCAATGGTGGGGACACCAGCTTATCGGCGCTCTCGTTCAGGGCTCGAACATGATGTCTGAGAGCCTCGCCGAATATTCCGCGCTGCGCGTCATGCAGCACCAGTACGGAGATCCGCAGATGCGCCGCTTCCTCAAATACGAGCTCGACGGCTATCTGCGCGGACGCGCCGGAGAAGTCCGCCACGAGCCGCCGCTGGTGCTGGTGCAGAACGAACCCTACGTCTGGTATCAAAAGGGCTCGCTTGTCCTCTACGCTCTCAGTGACTACATCGGCGAAGACAAGCTGAACGCCGCTCTCGGCAACTACCTACGTGCCAACCGCTACAGCCAGCCTCCCTACCCCGACACGCGCGGCTTTGTCGAAGCCCTCCGTTCCGCCACTCCGCCCGACCTGCAGTATCTCGTGACCGACATGTTCGAGAGCATCACGCTCTATGACAACCATGCGGTATCCGCGACCTGGCAGGAAACGCCGGATCACAAATACAAAGTCGTCCTCAATGTGAAGTCACGCAAGCTGAAAGCCAACGGAGACGGCGTCGAAACCGAAGTTCCGATCCACGACCTTATCGAAGTCGGTGTCTTTTCGGGAAAGAAAGATCACGAGCAGCCCATCCACGTGGAGAAGCAGTGGATCACAAAGAACGACCAGACCATCGAATTCACCGTCGATCAGAAACCGACGCGCGCCGGCATCGATCCTTACAACAAGCTCATCGACCGCAACCCAGACGACAACATGATCGATGTAAGCAAGATGTAATCGATGGCGTATTAATCAACGCCCGAGCAGTCATCCTCGTTCTTGGAAAGAGCTACGTCCGCGTCCTGAAGAACTGGTTCAGCTCCGCATACGGAGCCAGTCCGTCGAAGCCCGCAAAACTTCCTTCCGCAGCAATGAGTTTCGCCGCACGAATGAACCCTGTCCACGCCGCGCGCGACATAGATGACCCCGTGCTGATGCGCCGTACACCCATCTCCGCCAGATCGGGAACATGCAGCCCGGTGTTCGCGCTCATCAGCACATTCACTGGCTTCGGACTCACCGCCTTGACGATCGCCTCAATCTGCCCGACCTCCGTCGGCCCCGGCGTATACAAAACATCGGCGCCCGCCTCGGAGTATGCCTGCAATCTCCTGATTGCCTCGTTCAGCGGGTCAGGATGGCTCACCAGAAAACACTCGGCCCGCGCCGTGAGCAGCACCTCTGCTCCGGACGCATTGATCGCTTCACGCGCGGCCCTGATTCGTTCCACGGCCAGCGGGAGATCGTACAGCGGCTTGTCGCGGTCGCCCGTGGCATCTTCGATCGACAATCCCGCCACGCCCGTTTCGACACACAGCCGGACACTCTCAGCAACGCCCTCGGGCTTGTCTCCATACCCGGACTGAAAATCTGCATTTACCGGCAGATACACAGCAGCCACAATCTCCGCGATATGCTCCAGGGCGGCATCGCGCGACACGCCGTCTTCCCCATCCGGGAGCCCGCGCGAGAAAGCGAATCCTGAGCTGGTCGTCGCCAGAGCCTTGAATCCCAGCCCCTGTAGATACCGCGCCGAGCCCGCATCCCACGGGTTCGGAATCACAAAGCAGCCGCTTTCATGCAGACTGCGAAAGGCTGCGCGGCGCGCTGAAATATCCATGGCTCCTCCTGCCGACTCCTCACAAAACCGTCGCCTGCTATAAACTAATCCGCATGGCAAGCAAAGACAAAGGTCGCAAGGAAGAAAAGAAGAAGCCCAAGCCGAAACCCAAGGTCGAGCCCGGCCGCAAGCGCGAGGAATGGATTTCCAACGCCACCAAGCCGACGAGCTAGACAGAGCGGCCACACCTCAGCCTCAAGCGCAAAAGAAAAGCCCGGGAACGAATCCCGGGCTCTTTCTGGCTCAATGTGTGAGCGTTACGACTGTGCTTCTTCCGTCGCCTTCACCTGCGCGACGGTCCAGTTGGGATCGCCGACCTTGAAGCGGGCGAAGCGGCGAACAGTGATGTTCTCGCCCAGCTTGCCGACCTTGGTTGCGATCAGGTCCTTGATGGCCAGACTCTGCTCCTTGATGAACGGCTGCTCGAGCAGGCAGACCTCCTCGTAGAACTTGCTCATCTTACCCTCGACGATCTTCTCGATCACCGGAGCCGGCTTGCCGGTCGACGCCGCCTGTGCGCGGTAAACATCCTTCTCGCGCTCCAGGTCCTCGGCTGTCACATCTTCCTTGCGAATGTAGCGGGGATCGGTCGCCGCGATGTGCATGGCAATGTCCTTCAGGAGCTCCTGGAAATCAGCCGTGCGGGCCACGAAATCGCTCTCGCAGTTCACTTCGACCAACACGCCGATCTTGCCCCCGGCGTGGATGTACGTTCCCACCGCGCCCTCATTGGTAGTGCGCGATGCCTTCTTCGCCGCCGACGCCATGCCGCGCTTGCGCAGGATGACAAAGGCCTCTTCCATGTTGCCCTTCGACTCCTGAAGAGCCTTCAGACAATCGCCCATAGGCGCGCCTGAGCTGTCCCGCAATTCCTTCACCTGCTTCGCATCGATCTTCTCAGTCACCGTTGACATTTCCTCTACCTGTCCTTCTCTTTAGAATCCCACAAACGCCGCCGCCCGGCCTGTGAATAGGCTGTGAATGAAGTCACACTGCAGACAATCGGCGCGAAGTGCGTATGCCCATGACTTCAATTACGGCGGCTAGTGCCCAAACACAAAGAAAGCGTGGCCGTTTCCAAAACGCAGCCACGCTTTCCCGTAACTTCCAGCGGCGGCCCTGCCACCGCATAAAGTCTTAATAGCTGCTTTCAGCCGCCTCGGCCTCTTCGAGCGCCGCAACCACTGCGGGAGCCTTGCGGATTCCGCCGCCCAGCACCGCTTCGAGATCGACCACTTCGCTCTCGGTTGCTGCTTCATCCGGAGCCGCTGCCGCGCCTGCTTCACCTTCAGCGCCGGCAGCCTGCAGATCAACCTGGCTGTCGGCCGTAACTCCGGCAATCTCGATGTTCTGCTTGTCGCCCGCCATGTGCACGCCCTCGATCACCGAGTCGGAGATCTTCGACGTGAACAGCCGGATCGCGCGCAGTGCGTCATCGTTGCCCGGAATTACCATGTCAACCACAGTCGGATCGCAGTTCGTATCGACCACGGCAACCACCGGAATGCCCAGCTTGCGGGCTTCCTTCACCGCGATGGCCTCGTTGTTCGAGTCCACGATGAACAGCGCATCCGGCAGCCGGCGCATGTTCTTGATGCCGGCCAGATTCGCCTGCAGGTGCTTGCGCTCCCGCTCCAGCTTAATGACTTCCTTCTTGGTCAGCAGCTCGTAGCGGCCGTCTGTCGCCATCTCATCGAGTTCCTGAAGGCGCTTCACCGACTTCTGCACCGTCACCCAGTTGGTCAGCAGTCCACCCAGCCAGCGCTGGTTGATGTAGAACATGCCGCACCGGGTCGCCTCCTCGGCGATCGCATCCTGTGCCTGGCGCTTGGTGCCGACAAACAGAATTACCTTGCCCGAAGCCACAAGGTCAGTCACGTACTTGCTGGCTTCCTTGAACATCTTCAGGGTCTTCTGCAGGTCGATGATGTAAATGCCGTTGCGCTCGCCGAAGATGTACTCCTTCATCCGCGGATCCCAGCGCTTCGTTTGATGCCCGAAGTGAACACCCGCTTCGAGCAGCTCCTTCATAGTGATAGTGGCCAAACAGCCTCCTCTGTGGATTGCATCCCGGCGGCTTCAGGTGCCGGGATTGATTCCCTCTTGGGAAATTTAACTACCTGAACGCTGGCGTCCTGCCCTTTGCACAGCAAGGAGCACGACGCCACGAACCAAACTAGCGCTTGCTGAACTGGAACCGCTTGCGGGCGCCCTTCTGTCCGTACTTCTTGCGCTCCTTGGCGCGAGCATCACGCGATAGCAGGCCTTCGCCCTTGAGCGTCTTGCGCAGCTCCGCATTGAACTCAATCAGTGCACGGGCAATGCCCATCTTGACCGCATCGGCCTGCGCGCTCACGCCGCCGCCTTTGACGGTGGTAACCACGTCGAAGGTCGAGCTTAGCTCGGTAAGCACCAGCGGACGAACCGCCGATACCCGCTGCTGCTCGGTCACGAAGTAGGTCTCAAGGCCCTTGTCGTTGACCTTGAAGTTGCCGCTGCCGGGGCGCAGAAACACGCGGGCAATCGCCGACTTGCGCCGTCCCGTTCCGTAATACTGAACCAAATCTGCCATTCTCTGTCCTGGTCTCTCTTTTACGCTGTTAAGCCGGGTTCATCAGAAACCAGCTAGTTGATCTCGAGCGGCTGCGGCTGCTGCGCCTGGTGAGGATGCTTGTCGCCGCGGTAGACATTCAGCTTGGACGCCATCTTGCGGCCCAGCTTGGTCTTGGGCAGCATGCCCTTGACCGCCTCTTCCACGATTTTTTCCGGCTTCCGCTCGAGCAGCCGCACAAACGACTCCTCACGCAGACCGCCCGGAAAGCCGGTATAACGGCGATACACCTTCTGCTGGCTCTTCAGCCCGGTCAGGCGTACCTTCTCGGCATTGACGACAACAACGTGATCGCCCATATCCATAAAGGGCACGTACTTGGGATTTCTCTTGCCGGCCAACACACTGGCGACTTCGGTGGCCAGGCGGCCCAGCGTTTTGCCGCTGGCATCCACCACGAACCACTTGCGGTCAATCTCGTGCGCGCTCGGAATGTATGTAGACATCGCTTTCCTGTTCTCCTGAGCATTGCTCGCGTAAACACGCAAATGCTCACGCAAAGCGTCTCCGCGGTTGAAAATTTCTCCGCGGATCGACAACGTCTGTTCGCGTGAGGCTGGCGCAGGCTCAAACCTGTTGGGTTTCCGCGTACACAACCCGGTCAGACAGACGGGCACACGCAGACTGCGCAACCAGTTTAGAATACGTGAATTTGAGGATGGCGTCAATTGATACGGGTCCATAGATTGGCACTCTGGCGACTCTTACTGCCCCGGGCACTTGTCGCTAAGAGAGTCATTCAGCCCCTGCTGGTACACGCTGAACGTCAGCTCCTTCTTTCCATTTACGTCCTTGATCCGGAAAACATAGATCCGGTCATACTCCTCGTTCGGCCAGTCGGGAACCGCTGACGGATCCTTTCCATAGGCCTTCAGCATCCGCTTCGCAAATTCGTTCAGATAGTTGTGCTCCCAGGCTAGATAGATTACGGAATTCGCGTTTTCCGGAGCCAGCAGTTGTTTTCTCAACTGGCCGACGTTTTTGAAGCCGATCAGCGCGTTCACCGGCATCTCCAACTGGATCGCGATCGGCTCAATCGTCATGAGCGGGCGCACGTAGGAGTAGCTCAGATTGCCCAGTTGCCCGATCCTTGTACCCGGATCGGGCGCGTAAATCCGGTCCGGCTTCCCGTAGCGCGGAATCAGAACCTTCGGTAGCGCCAGTGCCCGGTTCAGACCCTTGCAGGTAAGCTGCCCGAGGCTTGCTGGTGGCTTCTCCGCATGCCGGATCGCCACGATGGTCTCCTGCGCAGCGCCGCAATGGACGAAAAAGAGAAGGCACACAAGGCTCAGCAGAGACCTCGTTGGTGTCATAACTTTATCCCTCGGGTGAAAGCATAGCGGGAGTCAGACAAAGCGGCACAGAATTACGACAGAACCCATTCGAAACTTCGCCGATCACGATTTTGCAGGCGCAATTGGCGGTTCCGGCGTTTCCACCGGCGGCCGCGGCGCGGAACGATAAGCCCGGTCGGCAAGGCCTGTGTCGCCGCTCAGTGGACACAGGAGCGGCAATTACGGCAGAAGGTGTGATTGAGCCGGTGCGCAGCGATCATAAGGCTGCTGCCGCATAGCGTCACCAGGACTTCATACCGGTGCGAGGGCAGGCGGTCTCCCCAGTAGGCACCGGCGAGGATACAGGCGAGTCCGGAGATCATGAGAAACAGAACCCGCAGGGAACGATGGCTGCGATAGCCCTTTACCAGAGCCAGCGCGCCGAGGGTTGCAATGATGACCGCAAGCGACCGGTGGGTCCGCTCTTCTGAGGGAAGGAAGTGCGCCGATACGGCGGAGAGAGAAATGAGGATCGGCGTCACGATGCAGTGGATGACGCAGAGGGCGGAAGTCCAGACACCGAGGCGGTCTGCCCGAATCGCGAGGAGCCGTCGGGTTATCACCGAGGATGGCGCCGGGGAGTGCTGAGAGTTCTGCATGCCTGAGCCAGTGTAAATGCGTTGGGGGCAGAACGGACTCTGACCAAGGATGCAAGAAGCCCGACGGTGAAGGCCGGGCTTCTGATTCAAGTGCCGGTTTAGAGTTTTTCGTAGAAATCACAGGCAGAGCAGGAGATGTAGACTCCTCCGGGGATGCTGCGCTCGCGATCCTTGACGCGCTTGACGATACGCGTGGGCTTGGCGCACTTCGGGCAGTCGGTGCTCTTGGTGGTGTCCATTACTTTCTGACGGTCGGCGGTCTTCGCAATCTTGGCCATGGAAGGCTTCTCCTGATTTCTCTATGGGCTCTCACCCACACGGCGAGGCGCAATTGCGCCCAGCCGCGGCGCGGTTCTACCCTGGCTTCTTCCTGAATTGACCTGGGATGGGTCGCCAAACGAGTGACTGGAAGGAGTGGGATTGACCGCGAAGAACAGCGGACGCACTGTTAGCAGTTTACATCATCGGAGCGGAGGCCTCGGGGTAGTGGTCAGTTTATGCTGACCACCCAGCCATGGGAGGCGTGGGAGACTGTGTCGAACGCAGCACAAGGCGAGTCGCGCAAAATACAATTGCATCGTTCCAGCCAAACGGGGCTGGGATTCTATCGTCCAATCGATGAATGAAGGAACCTGGGCGGGGCAACCAACGTCCTCTCTTCTGACAATGCCTGAACAAGGGTTCGGGGAACCTCAAAACGGATAGGGGGTGCATGTTGCCAGAGTTGCGGTTTGCGATTCGGATGCTGCTGAAGCAGCCGGGGTTTAGCCTGATTGCGGCGCTGACGCTGGCGGTGGGGATTGGCGCGACGTCTGCGGTTTTCAGTCTGGTTCAGGGTGTGCTGCTTACACCGCCGCCGTACCAGAAGCCGGAGCAACTCATGCTCGTGCCAACCGCGCGCACAGATGGACAGAAGATGGACAGCCCCCGCGGCTGGGCGGCGCAGCAGTGGATGGAGTGGCAGAAAGAAGCGAAATCGTTCGATGGCATCGCCGGGTATGACTGGACCTTCAATTTTTTGATTCGTAATGACGGCAGCCAGTCGATGCAGGGGATGGAGGTGAGCAACGACTATTTTCGAGTCATGGGGCTGAAGACTGCCGCAGGGCGCGGTTTCCAGGATTCCGATTTCGGGCAAGGACCCGTGAAGGCGATTCTGCTGGGATATGAGTTTTGGCAGCGGACGTTTGGCGGCGACAGGCAGATTATTGGGAAGACAGTGCGCATCAGCCGGTGGGATGTGCCGCCCCACGGTGATAGGTGTGATGGAACCCGGAGTGCGGTTCCTGCCCTCGCCGAGAGCGGCAAAGGAGCCAAACTACGATGTTAATGCGACGGTGGACTTTTGGGTGCCGATGGATCCGGACCCGAAGTATCTGAAGGAACCTGGTTGGAACGTAGTTGCGCGATTGCGCGATGGAGCGATTCCGCAGCAGGCCCAACAGGAACTGGCCGTGCTGACAGCAAGAGAGGCGCAGGCGGAGAGGCAGTTTGAAGGGTTTGCGCCACAACTGGAGCCGCTAACGGATGAAATGAACCGCGACGGGAGACGGATTCTGCTGCCGCTGCTGGGCGCCGCGGCGCTGGTACTGTTGATAGCTTGCGGGAATGCGGCAGCGCTGCTGCTGGTGCGAGGATTGCAAAGGCAACAGGAATACGCAGTGCGAAGCGCGATGGGCATGGGTCGCGTGGCCCTTCTAAGGCAAGTCCTGACGGAGAGCTTGCTGCTGGCGATACTCGGCGGGGCAGTTGGAGTCGGCCTCGCCTTTGGCGCCGTAAAACTGTTCAAGGTGATTGCGGGACATGCCATTCCACGGCTCGATGGAGTGACGGCAGGCTGGGCGGTTTTGGGCTGGGGACTTGGGGTGGCAGTGCTCGCAGCATTTATCGCAGGAGTTTTTCCGGCGCTGCGAGCGTTTCGCTTGGACCCGATGGAGGTGCTGAAAAACGCCGGGCCGAAAGGGACAGCGGGAATAGGCGAGAGGCGTCTGCTGCAGGGAGTCACGATGCTGCAAACGGCGCTGACATTGGCGCTGCTCGTTGGCGCGGGGTTGCTGATTCGCACGATGGTGAACATCGCGAAGGTGCCAACGGGGTACAACACGGGGCGAATATTGACGATGAGCGTGACGGACGTGCAAAGCTGGTCGAGTTGGGGCAGCTTTCACCGTCTAGCGTTGGAGCGCGTTGCCGCGCTTCCCGGCGTGCAGTACGCGGCGTTTGCCTGGGGTGTGCCGCTGACGGGAAACAATTGGCCGACGACTTTGGAAATTGAGGGCCAGCCCCGGCGGTGAAAGAGAGCGACAAGACAGCGCTTCCCCTGCGCGCGGTGACGCCTGATTATTTCAAGTTGATGGGAATGGCGCTGATGGGAGGCCGGGAATTTCGATCGACCGATGATAATAAGGCGCCGAATGTGGCCATCGTGAATCGGACGTTTGCGGACCGCTACTTTCCGCAGGGCGACGCGATTGGGCGAAAATTCTGGATGAACGGGCGAGATAAACCGGGCACGGAAATTGTCGGCGAGATCGCCAATGGGCGGACAGATGACTTGACGCAGGACGGCGTCGCCGGAGATTTATCTACCGTTGTGGCAGGCAACCGCGTTTTCAAAACATCTTGTAGTACGGACAACAGCGGACCCGCGCGCGGTGGTGGTTGCTGTGCAGCGCGCACTCCGCTCCGTGGATCCAACGGCGGCGATCGAAAACATCAAAACGCTGGAGCAGATTCGCGATGAATCACTGGCATCGCGCACATTCGCCATGAACCTGCTGACGGGGTTTTCAGTGGTGGGAAGCGTGTTGACGCTGGTGGGAATTTACGGCGTGCTTTCGCTGTCAGTGGCCTCGCGACGCCGAGAGTTGGCTATTCGTAGTGCGGTGGGCGCGCAGCAAAAAGACATTCGCAAGTTGATCTTCGGCGAAGGATTTCGCTTGATCGCAGGTGGCGTGCTTGTCGGCGTAGCGCTGGCGATTGTTTTGTCGAGAGTGCTGCGGTCTTTCCTGTTCGAAGTGCAGCCCAGCGATCCCGCGACATTGATCATTGTGGGAGCGTTGTTCGTGGGAGTGGGGCTTTTGGCGTGCTGGGTGCCGGTGCGACGGGCGGGGAAGGTCGATCCGTTGGAAGCGTTACGGTACGAGTGAATCGGGAAAGCCTCGATCACGAAGGCGTACACGTCGCATGCCTGAATCACCGCTAACGGAAGTTGCCTTCACTTGCGCCTTCAGGCCGAGTCACTCGTCCAACTATTCAGATTGATCTATGTCCCAGCAAGTTGACGTATAACGGGCTTCTCGGACGTGTGGATCTCCGAGACAAACTGACCCGGTACCCATCAGAGGAACGCGGAATCTGGCGGCGCGGTTATGGTGCCGGAGCCTTCCACGCGATGAGTTGGTTGCTGGGGTCTGGAGCCGGGCTCGACTGAGGCGGATTGGGCTGAGGCTGGCTAGTACCGGGCTGGGTTCCGGACTGGCCTGACGCTGGCGAGGTGGTGCCCTGCGCGGGCGTCTGCGTCTTGTTCTGGCCGCTGGTCTGACCGTTGGTCTGATCTTTCGTCTGGTCTTTCGGGAACTGCACGGGTGCCATCTGCGGAGTGCTCGCGTCCTTGTCGGCGGGCAGGGTCTCGCCAGGGTTTTTCAGGGTGGGCGGCTTGCGCGGTGCAGTTTCGGCGCCGGGCGTAGCGGGTGCGTTGTCTCCGAGCTTGACGATGCGCGTGTTCTGAGCCGGCTTGGTATCCCAGTAGTCGCCCATCTCGTTTTCGGCCCGGATCTCGGGAGTCTCGCCTACCTTGGCGGTCTCGATGCGGATGACGCGGTTCCCGTTGATGCGGACGAACTGGACGGGATCAGGCGGTTCACCGTAAATCCACTCTTCGAAGGGCATCTGACCTTCACGCTCGCGCACCTTGGTGCGGGGCTGACCGAGCGCGGCGATAACCATGTCGGTGTTCATGCCAACTAGCGCGTGGTGGTCGAGTATGGACTTTTTGAGCCAGGGCGGTAGCGTATCAGCGTAGGCCTGGACAGGGGTCTTCAGGTTGAAGTCAACGATGGGCTTGATCAGCGCCTCAACCTGCATACCGGTCATGTCGGGCACGACATGGGGAAAGATGAGCGTGATGCGGGATCCCGTCGGGGCCTGGCCGTTGTCATTGACGACGGGAGTGGTCATGTTGGGGTCCATGCCGATCTCGATATGGCGCAGCCACTTGTGCTTGTGCTCCGGGCCTCCGTTGAAGTCGAGGAGGATCCGGTCCTTTTCAATCTTGATGTCGGTCAGCACGACGCGCTCGCCGGCTTTGACGGCAAGGCCCTTGTCGCGGATGGTGCTCACATAGTCGGAGCCGCTGGGCGACATCGGTCCGTTGGCGTGGAGGGTAATAGTGGCAATGGGAAGCGGGCGCATGGCGAAGCCCTGCTCGGAAGTGAGGAAACGCAGCAGGTCCTCGCGATTGTGATTGGTGAGCGGAACGGTGGAAATGGCGATGTTTGTGGGCTGGAAGTCGAGATACTTGCCGTCGATCCCTTCGGGAGCGACAGTGAAAACCTGCGCGGCTACAGGAAACGCAGACAACGCGAATGTCAGGGGGAAAAGTAACGCGGGCCCGGGGATCCGATGCCAAAACCCTTTAGTACACGTGAAGCCGCTCATGGGGCCTCCAGTATATGTGTGATAAGCATGGCGCGATTCGGCGCACTTGGCAAGGGTTTGAGTACTTTGGACACGCAAGTCCGTTTCGATGCCAAACAAACTTTTCGCGCTTGTCGATTTTGGATGCGGGGCTGGGTGGTGCCGTCAGGCCCCCGCTTTGCGCCGCGAGGGCAGAAAAAGGAGAACGGCAAAGGCGAGGTTCATCCAGGCGAACCAGTCTCCCGTGCGGTCGTAGAAGGTGGGTCCGGATCCGAGCGGGAGGGTGCCGATGAGGATGTCGAAGCCGGGAGAACCAGTGCGGCGCGCGGCGAGGACGCGGCCGCGACTGTCAGAAAGGGTGAGGATTCCCTGCTTGACGGAGCGGGCAATGCTGAATCCGCTCTCAACGCCGCGCAGAATGGCCATGCGGCCGTGCAGCCACCCGTCGGCGACGAAATCCCAGGCCGGAACGAGCATCAGGCGGGCTCCGTCGTTCGAGTATTGGCGGGCGAGCAGCGGGAAGTCCATGTCCTTGCAGATTTCGACGCCCCACTTCCCTGCCGTTCCGTCGTCGGATGGCCGCTCGAAGGTGAGGCGGGCGGTGCCGCGGAGCAGGTGCGACTCGAAGGCGGGCAGCATGTGGTGTTTCTCGTAGGTGCCTTCGAGACTGCCATCGGGCGAATAGAGACGGGCCTCGTGCAGATTGGGTTGGTGCTCGAAGGAGACCAAAATGGTGACGTGGTTGTCCCGCGCCGCCTGTTCGAGGATGACGTCGGCCTGGGCCAGGTCGTCGCCCTGAATGCGGGCGATCTTTTCCGGAAGGACGATTACTTTTGCGCCCTGAGCAGCGAGCGTAGGTATTTGAGCGACGTAGGCGCGGACGAGATTAACAGCGGCTGGCCCTTGCGGTGAAAGCCTCTTGTCGGTGGAGATGAGGGCGACGCTGAGGCGCGGTAAGGTTGGGGCGGTGGCGAGGCGGTAGAAGCCGTATCCGAAGGCGAGGATGAAGATTGCAGCGGCGGCGAACGCTAGGTTTCGCCTTGACTTGGAGAGGGTGGCGGGCGCGAAAAGTACGGCAATGGTGGATGAGAAGAGAAAGACGATGAAGCTGACGGACCAGATGCCGGTGATGGAAGCGATCTGGACCAGGGGCAGACAATCGAGCTGGGTATAGGCGAGATTTCCCCATGTGCTGTGAACGGAGCGGAACTCAGCGAGGTATTCGACGGCGGACCAGAGGACGGGCAGCGCGAAGACGGCGCGGAAGATCTGGCCGCAAAGGACGAAGCCGCGGTACGCGGAGACGATGAAGGCGAAGGCCAGCGAGGGCACGATCACGATGAAGATGCTGAGCCAGAGCGGAGTAACGATGCGGTCGTAGCTCCAAATATTGAGGGCGCCGAGCGTAAAGGCACCGAAGGCAACGCCGAATGCAGTCCGGCGTGAAACTCGCGGCGCGATGAGGAGCACGGGCAGCGGGGCGACCCAGGTGAGCCACCAGAGGGGATGGAGGCCGGTGCCGAAAAACCAGGCAACCGCTGAGCCCGCGAGCGCAAGGGCGACGAGAGCGCGATGGTGAGGCGTCGTTCCGGGCTTCAGGATTGGGGCGGGGATCTCGCTAAGCTTTGAGGCCATGGATGAGTCTCCTTAGGGCGCGGCGGACAAGGGCGCGGAATTCCTTTTCGGACAGGTTGAAGCGGCCGGCACGGTGGAGGGTGACGTATCCGTGGGTGACGGCCCAGAGTTCGAGGGCAACTTCCCAGACATCGTCTTTGCGGAGCAGGCCGGCGCGCATGGCGCCGTTGACCGCGTCGGCGATGGGGTTGAGGGTGGGCGAACGACGGACGCGGAAGTCGTCGGGATAACGGCGTGCTCCGGGGCGGGGCTGGGAGAAAACATAGTCGAAGATGCGCGGCCGATCGAAAGCATAGTCGATGTAGGCCTCCATGGCGGAGATGAGCTGCGCTTCAGCCGAGCCACGCATGGGGCGCTTCTCGATGTAGCACAGGAACGTGGCGAATTGCTGGTTGGTGATGGTGTTGAGCAGCGATTCGCGATTGGGAAAGTGGTGATATATGGCCATCGGCGTGATGCCGGCGGAGTCGGCGACGCGGCGCATGCTGACTGCGCCGGGGCCTTCGGCCTCAAGGATGGCGAGAGCGGCCTGAGAGATGCGGTCGGCGGTGGAGGGATCGGCCATTTGCTATACAGCGTATACTACGTAGCTATACGCTGTATAGTTCCATTGATCTGAAATGATAGACCGCAATGAAAGTCGTGATATTTGGCGCATCGGGGATGGTAGGGCAGGGCGTGCTGCGGGAGTGCCTGCTTGATTCTGAGGTGGAGAAAGTGATGTCAGTGGCCAGAAGCGCAAGTGGGCAGCGGCATGCGAAGTTGCGCGAGATGGTCCACGGCGACTTCATGAACTTCTCGGGAATTGAGGATGAGTTGTCCGGGTATGATGCGTGCTTCTTCTGTCTCGGTGTTTCGTCGGCTGGGATGACTGAGGAAGAGTACGAGCGCTTGACTTACGGCATCACGATGGCGGCAGCGCGGACTCTGGTGAGGGTGAGTTCGGGGATGACGTTTGAGTATATTTCCGGCCAGGGCACGGATAGCTCGGAACGCGGGCGCTCGATGTGGGCCCGAGTAAAGGGCAAGACGGAAAATGCGCTGCTGGCGCTGCCGTTCAAGGCGGCGTACATGCTGCGGCCGGGATTTATCCAGCCGCTGCACGGGATCAAGTCGAAGACACGCGTCTATCAGTTCTTCTATGCCGTAGGCAAGCCACTGCTGCCGGTGCTGAAGGCGGTCTTTCCCCAATATGTAACTACAACAGAGCGGTTAGGACGCGCAATGATCGCCGTCGCGAAGCACGGATATCCGAAACGAGTGCTGGAGATGAAAGACATCAACAGCGTTGAAGTCTGAGCGCGTCTACCGCACACTCAGGCACAACCGGCAGGCTGATAAAGCTGGCGTTTCCCTGGGTGTGCCATATGCGCTGGGTTGCCTCCTTGTAGTCCGCGGGCTTCGCGTCGAATATGTTGGGCACGAAAGTCTGCGGGTTGCGGTCGTAAAGCGGAAAGAGGCTGGACTGCACCTGCACCATGATGCGGTGTCCGGGCTCGAATACATGGTTTACCGTCGGCAGGCCGAAGCGATAGAGAAGCGGCTTGTCGGGCGTGATGGCCTCGGGATGTTCGAAGCTGGTGCGGTAGCGGCCACGGAAGATGTCGAGGGAGATGGGCAGTTCGTAACCTCCCATGGCGGGCTGTGAGGGCACGGTGCCGGGATACACATCGATCAGCTTGACGACCCAATCGCTGTCGCTGCCGCTGGTGGAGGCGTAGAGGTTCACCTGTGGCGCGCCGCTCAGGCGCAGCGGCTTGGTGAGGGGCTCGGTGACGTAGATGAGCACGTCGTGCCGGCCGTCGACGAAGCGCTGGTCCATGACCAGCCAGGTCCGCCACGCTTCTCCATCGCCGCTGAAGACGGGGCGCGGACGATACGGCACGGGCTTCGACGGATCGGAGACATACTCGTCATACTTTGGCGAAGATGCCTGCGGGGAATCGAAGGACAGGCCGCCGTTGGCGGTGAGATAAAGGGGCTGCGATTTGTCCGGGCAATTTGCGTCGCAGCTCAGCGGCCAGGATTTGAAACGGTCCCAATGATTCTCGCCGGTGTTGTAGATGAATACCGGGGGTGTGTCCGCTTTGGGCGCGTTGTCGAGCAGATACTGATTGAAGAACGGGAGCAGCACGTCGCGGCGGAACTGCAGAGTGGTGTCGCCATCCCAGAGCAGCGGCCCGAGCGAAAAGCCGGTGTAGTTGACCTGGCTGTGACGCCAGGGTCCCATGACGAGGAAGTTCTTGTCGTTGTTGGTGTCTTTGGGCTCGACGGCTTCGTAGCTATGAATTGCTCCCCACATATCTTCCTGGTCCCAGAGGCCCTGCAGCCACACGACGGGAACCTTCAGCGGGACTTGCGCCATGATCTTGTCGAGCGCCTGGCCTTGCCAGAAGGCGTCGTATGCGGGATGCTGGTCCACCTTGAGCCAGAACGGAAGCTGCTCGAGGCCCCCGTAGCGTGCGTAATCGCCGGCCGAACCCTTGCTCAGAAAGTTGGTGTAGTCGTCGTAGCCTTCGCGTGGGATGGCGGCGCCACGACCACGGGCTGAGGTCTGTTCGGTGAAGTAGTCGAGGTTGGGCTGGCGGAAGGCTCCGTAGTGGAACCAGTCGTCGCCCATCCAGCCATCGATCATGGGGCTCTCGGGAGCGGCGACTTTCAGCGCGGGATGCGGATTGATGAGCGCCATGACAACGGTGAATCCCTCGTAGGATGAGCCGAGCATACCTACCTTGCCGTTGGACTCCGAGACGTTCTTAACCAGCCAGTCGATGGTGTCGTAAGCGTCTGTCGTGTCATTGGGGCCGCTGGGGTTGAGCGGGCCGGTGGGCGGAGGCGTCATGACGTACTCGCCTTCGGAACCGTACTTGCCGCGCACGTCCTGAAAGACGCGGATGTATCCGGCTTTGACGAATACGTCGTCGCCCTGCGGCAACTCGTCGAGCATGTGCGGCGACTCGGATCGCGAGGTGCGGCCGGCTGCGTTATAGGGCGTGCGCGTGAGCAAGATGGGCGCGTGCGAGGCGCCCTTGGGGATCACGATGACGGTATAGAGCTTCACGCCGTCGCGCATGGGCACCATCTCAACGCGCTTGACGTAGTCGTAGTCGGTCCTCGGCGCCGTGAACTTCGGCGGGATGTCCGGAGTCATGGGGCTGATAGCCGGCGCTGACTGGGCGTGCGACGCGAGCGCGGAGAAGACGAGGACGGAGGCGACTGCGGCGGAACGGCAGAAGAGGGTCATCGCGGACTTCCTTATGGGATTGAGCAAGAGTGGGCAGCGTGCTGGATGGTCTCAGCGCTTCGATTTCTTTTGTTGCGAAGTATATCAAGAGCGAACCCGCAAGCCGCGTGAGTGCCGCTCGCGGCGGTATTCGCAAAATCTATAATTGTGCGTAATGCAGGCACTTTTGAGAGACCTTCGTTTCGGGGCGCGCCGGCTCGCGGCAAGTCCCGGACTGACTATTGTGGCGATCCTGACGCTGGCTGTTGCGATTGGGACAAACGTTGCCATCTTCTCGGTGATGAGCGCGTTGCTGCTGCGGCCATTTCCCTATCGGCAGCCAGAGCAACTGGTGAGCATCCAGGTGAAGGATGAGACGACCGATCACGGCGGCACGCTGCTGCGCTACGAGTTGCTCCGCGACAAAGCGCGGGTGTTCGAGTCGGTGGCGGCGTGGGCGAATGACGACTTCAACCTGACCGGAGTGGGCGAGCCGGTGCAGGTGCCGGTGGCGCGTGTGTCTCCAAACTTTTTCTCGACACTTGGAGTACGGGCGCAGATCGGCCGCACCTTCAACGAGGACGAGGGACGCGCTGAGGGCAAGCCGGTGGTGGTGCTGAGCGAGTCGATCTGGCGCAGCCGGTTCAACAGCGATCGAAATATCGTTGGCCTTACGGTGACGCTCGACGGCAAACCGCACACGGTGATCGGCGTGCTGCCCGCGGGAGTGCAGTTCCCTTTCGTAGGACCGGCTGACATCTGGACGCCGCGGTATTTCGAACACACGCTGTTCAGTCCGCAACGACTGCGGATGGGAGTGGGGTATCTCGGTTTCCTGGGGCGGCTGGGTGCGGGCCAAACGATGGCGCAGGGCAACGCCGAGCTAGCCGTGCTTAACCAGCAATATCGCGAGCAGAACCCGACGGCTCCGGATGCTGCGGCCTCGATTCAGACGACCGCTGTCCCGCTGCGGGACTTGGTAGTAGGCGATGTGCGCGGCAAGCTGTGGATGCTCTCCGGCGCGGTCGCGCTGCTGTTGATGATTGGCTGCGCGAATGTTGCCAGCCTGTTGCTTTCGCGCGCACTGGCCCGCAAGCGGGAACTGGCGGTGTGCGCGGCGCTGGGAGCAAGCCGGGGCGCGGTGGTGCGGCAACTGCTGGCGGAGAGCATGTTGCTGGCACTGGTCGCGGGCGGCCTCGGCGCAGCGCTGGGCTGGGCTGCTGACCGCGCTTTGAGCACGTGGGGAGCGACCGAACTGCCGGGCGGAATTCCGGTCGGGATGGATCTGCGCGTGCTGCTGTTTACCGTGCTCATTTCCCTGCTCACCGGAATTGTGACGGGGATTTTTCCGGCCGTGCAGCTGGCGCGAACAGATCTGAACTCGACGCTGCGGGATGAGGGACGAGGGATCTCCGGTGGGCGCGCGCGAGGTAGGCTGAAGAATCTGCTGGTGATTGGGCAGGTTGCGCTTTCGCTGCTGCTGCTGATTAGCGCGGGATTGCTGCTGCGTAGCTTCGAGCAGCTGCTGCGTGTCGATCCGGGGTTTGAGCCGGACCATGTGCTGACGATGAATGTCTCGCTGCCGACTGCGAAGTATACGAAGCCGGAACAGCAGACGGCGTTCTTCGATGAGGTGCTGCGGCGTGTGTCCGCATTGCCGGGGGTGCGCGATGCGGCGATCTCAGCCGCGCTGCCGCTGAGCTGGAAGCGGGTAACGCCGTTGCTTCCAGACGGGCAGCCGAACGTACCGCTGGCGCAGCGGCCATTCATCGACATAGAAGCGATCAGCCCGCAGTGGTTTCGGACGATGCGCGTACCGATGCTGGGAGGGCGTGGATTTACCGCTGCCGACGATGCGCACGCTCCCAAGGTAGTGATCGCGAATGAGGCGTTCGCCCGGCGCTTTTGGCCGGGTGAGAATCCGGTGGGCAAGCACGTGCTGGTGGGGCGCGGACCTGAGCCGTCGGAGGTGATCGGAATCGCCGCGAATATCCGGAACAAGGGGTTGGCGGAGGAAACGCAGGCGCAGCTTTATCTGCCGTTTCCACAATTGCCGTGGGGCGATATGAACCTGCTCGTGCGGACCGCGGTGCCTCCGCTGAGCATGGCCCAGCCAGTGCGAGCGCAGATTGCGGCAGTTGATCCCGATCAGCCGGTGACTGCTGTGCAGACGGTGGACGAGTTGATGGATGTCTCGCGCGCGCAGCCGCGCTTGATCATGATGCTGCTCGCGGTGTTCTCTGTTACGGCACTGGGACTGGCGGCGATCGGCCTGTACGCGGTGCTTGCGTGGTCGGTGGCACAGCGACGGCAGGAGATCGGGATTCGGCTGGCGCTGGGAGCGGAGAGGCGGACCGTTTTGTGGGCAGTAGTACGGCAGGGGCTGGGGCTGGTCGCCGCTGGAATCGCGATCGGGCTGGCGGCCGGACTGTTCGCGACGCAGCTGATGTCGAGCGCGCTGTACAAGACCAGCGCCCACGATCTGACGACCTTTGCACTCGCTCCGCTGGTGTTCCTCGGGATTGCGCTGCTCGCAAGCTATCTGCCCGCGCGGCGTGCGACGAAGGTGGATCCCCTGGAGGCGATGCGCGGGTGAGTGGACTCACGGCCCGCATCCCCGATACTCTCAAAAAGAAAATTCTCGCTGACCGAGGCCCCGTGCCCCCAGTTCGCCCCTTCATTCATCCCAGTAAGAACGCACCGCTCGCATGTGGAGAAGTCCCGCTCGACGCGCTCGCGAAAAAGTACGGAACACCGCTCTACGTGTACTCCGCCGACAACCTCCGCTACCGCCTTCAGCTTTTTACGGAAGCCTTCCTGAGCGAGCCGACACCTATCCCCCACCTTGTCTGCTATGCCGTCAAGGCGAATCCATCGCTGGCCATCCTGAAGTTTCTGCACCGCGAGGGCGCGGGTTTCGACATCGTCTCCGGAGGCGAACTCGAGCGCATTCTCTCCATCGACAAGGCGCCCACCCACCGCGTCGTCTTCTCCGGAGTGGGCAAGACCGCTCCTGAAATCGACCTCGCCCTGCGGTCCGGAATCCTGCTCTTCAACATCGAGAGCGAGGGCGAGCTGGAACTCGTCGCCGAACGCGCTGCCAAGCTGAAAAAGCGTGCTCGCATCGCATTGCGGGTGAACCCGGATGTCTTCGCGGAGACCCATCCCTATATATCTACCGGACTGCGCGAGCACAAGTTCGGCATCGACATCCGCCGAGCGCGCGCCGTATATCGTAACGCCGCTCGTTACAAATGGATCGAGCCTGCCGGAGTTAGTGTCCACATCGGCTCGCAGATTCGCAGCACCGAGCCGTTCGGTTCTGCCGTCGCCCGCGTTGCGGCTCTGGTACTTGAATTACGCAAAGACGGCCTGGGCATCAGATTCCTGGATGCCGGCGGCGGCCTCGGCATCGAATACCATACTGCGCAGCCTTTCAACCCTGAGGAAAAGGTCTGCCATTACGCTGATGCGCTCGCCAAAGCCATCGCCAGCGTCGACAGCATCACCCTGCTGCTCGAGCCCGGCCGCTTCCTCATCGCACAGGCCGGGGCGCTCCTGACGCGGGTGCTCTATGTGAAGAAGAACGGCGAGAAGACCTTCATCATCACCGACGCCGGAATGAATGACCTCATTCGCCCCGCGCTTTACCAGGCTCACCACGAAACTGTGCCCGTCACACCACGCAAAGGCGCACGCAAGATCACCGCCGACATCGTAGGCCCGGTCTGCGAAACCGGAGACTTCTTCGCCCGCGACCGCCAGATCCCTGCAGTCCAGCCCGGCGACCTGCTTGCAATTCTCGACGCTGGAGCCTACGGGATGTCGCTTGCGTCGAACTACAACTCGCGGGCTCGCCCCGCCGAGGTTCTCGTACACGGCAAGCACGTACGCCTGATCCGACGCCGTGAAACTTCATCCGATATGCTGGCGGCTGAAACCATGTGATAGTTTGGCTACCGTGTGAATTTTCGCAGGATCGGATACATCCGCGCCATGAAACGTTTTCTATCCCTGACTGTAGTCGCATTTCTTTCGCTCGCTCCCGCCCTGCGCGCATCCAACCAGCTCCAGATCAAGACGGACAAAGGCAAAGTCGAAGGCTCGCTGACCACGGACGGAAAAGTTCGCGCGTTCAAGGGCATTCCCTACGCTGCTCCTCCGGCGGGCAATCTGCGCTGGCAGGCTCCGCAGCCTGCGGCGAAGTGGAAGGGCGTACGGCAGGCAAAGGAGTTCGGCAATCATTGCTTTCAGACGAACGCTTATCCGGACATGATCTTCCACGATCCGGGCGAAAGCGAAGACTGCCTCACGCTGAATGTGTGGACGCCGGCCGGAGCGAAAGCCGGCAGCCTGCCGGTGATGGTCTGGATCTTCGGCGGCGGCTTCGCGAGCGGAGGGACCTCTGAGGCTCGCCAGGATGGGCAGTTCCTTGCGCACCGGGACGTGGTCGTGGTGTCGATGAATTACCGCCTCGGCATTATCGGATTCTTCACTCATCCTGAGCTGACCGCCGAGTCGCCACATCACGCCTCAGGCAACTATGGACTGCTTGACCAGGCTACGGCGATCAAGTGGGTCAAAAACAACATAAAGGGCTTCGGCGGCGATCCGAAGAACATCACCATTTTCGGGGAGTCTGCGGGATCGTCTTCGGTGAGCGCGCAGATGGCATCGCCGCTGTCGAAAGATCTTATTGAGAAAGCTATTGGGGAAAGCGGCGCGGCCTTTTACAGCTCCAGCCTTAGCTTTGAGCCACGCGAGGAGCGGGAGCAGAGGGACGCCAAATTCGCAGAGAGCGCTCTGCACGCGACGACGCTGGCCGAGCTTCGAAAGATTCCCGCCGAGGACCTGATCAAGGCGGCCAGCGCAAAAACAACACCGCCCCCGCCGCGCTTTGGACCGGACGTTGACGGATGGTTTCTGCCTGACAGCGTGCCCAACATCTATGCGGCGGGTAAGCAGGCGCACATTCCGCTGATCGCCGGCTGGAACAAGGACGAGGTACGCGCGGAGGTGCTTCACGCTGATCCCAAGGTGACTGCCGAGATATTCAAAGCGCAGGCCAAGGGCGAGTTCGGCGAGAACGCGGACAAGTTCCTCGCAGTTTATCCGGCGGCGAACGACGAAGAGACTCTGGCGTCTGCGGGTGACTTCGTCAGCGATCGCTTCATCGCTTTCTCCACCTGGCGCTGGCTTGAAGCACAGGTTGGGACGGGAGAGGCTCCGGTCTATCGCTACCGTTTCGATCTCGGATCGCCGGGAGACAAGTTCCATCCAGCGGCGATCGGCGCTTTCCACTCGGACGACATCGAGTATGTCTTCGGAACTCTCGATTCGCGGCAGGACATCACCGTGCGTCCTGAAGACCGCAAGCTCTCGGATGAAATTCAGACCTACTGGACGAATTTCGCGCGCACGGGCGATCCCAGTGGGGGAGCAGGCGCGCCATCCGATCTGCCCAAATGGCCCACGTATAACGCGGCTTCCGGGTGGACGGTCATGCATCTCGATACGACTCTGGAAGCAAAGCCGGACACGCAGCGCGATCGTTATCTCTTCCTCGACAGCGTGTGGGGCAAGCCGAAAAATTAATGGAGCTGTCACAAAAGACACTTTTCTGCTGCCTTCCGAAGGTTGCTCCGGTCATTTCGCACCTTTATCCTTCGATTTGAAGATGGAGTGATCTGAAATGACCGAGATCCCGAAGCACATGACCGGAATACCGAAACACATGATCGAGCAGGCGGCCCATCGTCCGCTGCGCACGCGCCGCGTGGATGAATGCGACACTCTCGATGAGATTTTTCGCGACTGCCTGCCGGCGTTTGGCGGTGCTTTCCTGCGCCGCGTTTATACGATCCTCGATCGCGCGATCGGCGAAGGGTATCCCCTGACGATGTCGATCTCGGGGCCGGTCACGGTCTCAGGACAGCACATCACCTGGCTGATTCCCCTGCTCGAGACCGGCTGGATCGCCTATCTGAGCACGACCGACGCCGTCTGCTATCACGATGGGCATCGCAGCCTCGATGCTCACGGGCATAATCCCTTTCACGAGGTGCCGATCTTCGGCGATGACGCAAAGCTGCGTGACGATCAGATCATTCGCGTAACCGATGTGGGATTCCCGGAAGAAGTTCTGCTCGACCAGGACCGATTTCTGTCTGCGTGTCTGAGGCTGCCGGAATTTCAGAAGAAAATGACCGGCACAGAAATGCGCTATCGGCTCGGCGCGCTTTACGCCGCGCAGGAGCGCCGGGCGCGAGCTCCGCATGGTTTGCTGGCAACCTGTTACCGTCTCGCCGTGCCTATCTTTGTTGGAGCGCCGGCGGACGGAAGCGTCTTTCTCAACTCGATGAAGCTGTGGGCGATGCAGAAGGCGGGCATGGTTGAGGATTACAAATTTGAGCTCGACCTTCACGCCGAGGTCTTCGAAGCGTGCGCCTATCATCGCTGGGGACTCTTCGAGAGCTCCGCCAAGGGCCTGGCCACCTTCATTCTCGGCGGCGGCGTGCCGAAGAACTACAACCTGCAACCGGAGCCCGCGCTGGGACAGGTGCTCGGGCTGCCCGATATTCGCGGTTATCAATTCGACGTCCAGATCACGACCGCGCCGGTGATGGATGGATCGCTCTCGTCGTGCCCGCCAGCCGAAGCTGTCACGTGGGGTAAGGTGGACAAGGATACCTACCTGCAGACAACCGAGAGCATGTTCGGAGACTACTCGCAGGTCATGCCCTTCATCGCCAAGGCCCTGCTCGACAACCGCAAGCGCTTCGAGAAGAGACTGTCCGAAGTGGGCGAAGAGCAGCTCTTCAAAGAGGAACCGCGAGCGCGTGGCTATCTGCGGCCCCGCACCGGATACCGGCTCTATGAACGCCGCGACGAGCTCACCGCCAAACTGATGGACGATGTGAAGAACAACGCCGAGTGGCTGAAGAGCAGCATCGAGTATCAGTCGACCGCTGTCTGAAAAAATTAGCGACAGATTCGCGGCGGCTCAGGAAAGTATCTTCTAGGCCGTTCCGAACTAGCATAGGACGGATTGCTCTGCCGTGGCCACATCAAGCTCACCGTCCGTCGCCCACGCTACGAATCCGTCGGGACGAACGAGGAGTGCAGCCACGCCTTTCTCATCCTTGGCACGTGAAGCGACATATCGCAGCCTGTCTTGCCGTCCCTCGCACAATGCTCCCAGCGATTCGCTGGCCGTGAAATCGAGCAGCAGGCCGTGGCCATCGCGCAGCAGATCGCCAAGACGAGTTTCACCTTCGAGCTCAAAGTCCGGAGCGCTGCGGCCAACAAGCGGATGATCTCCGCCAAGATCGTATTGCATGGACACGCCGGAGATCTTTTCGACGAAATAATTCGTACCGTCTTTTGTAGCAATCAGGTCGCGCACCACCGAAGCGATGGCTCGCGCGTGCGGATCAGGCCGGACGATCGCAACCTGCGCGCGAGTCCAGTTCAAAACCCACTGGCCAATCGGATGCCGTTCTGCCGTGTAGGTATCGAGCAGATCATCCGGAGCCCATCCCTTGATGGTCGCCGCCAGCTTCCACCCCAGATTCATGGCATCGCCAAGGCCGGTGTTCATGCCTTGTCCGCCGAAAGGCGAGTGCACATGCGCCGCATCGCCTGCAAGCAGGACACGCCCTTTGCGGTACGTCGTTGCCTGGCGCGCTCGATCGGTGTAGCTTGTGGCAACCTGTACCGACCTGAGCTTGACGTTTCTGCCGGAGACGCGCCGCAGCATGGCCTGCAGATTTTCGAGCGTGATCTCGGAGGCCCGGTCGAAGCGCCCTGCGTCAAAGTCAACCACGCCAACGCGTCCGAGCGCGGGGCCATGCGTATACATACCGCGCGGCGTCAGGTTGAACCCTGGAGCAAGCCCGTCGAGGTCCTCGAATTCAACGATCGCCATGTAGCCTGTCAGTTCGGGTTCGGTGCCTTCGAAGGAAAAAACAGCCTGTCTGCGAACTGTGCTTCGTCCCCCATCGCAGCCAATGAGCCACTTCGTCTCGAAATCTCCACCAGCTGTATGGACGGAAATACCATCCGTTGTTTCGGTCAGGCCGGTGACTTCATGGCCCAGCCGAAAGATCGGCGCCTAGTTCCCTTGCCTGATCGGCGGATCCTCGATTGCCTCGAGACTCACCATGCCACCCCCCACTGACGGACCGGGGATAATCCATTTCTGATTGGAGAAATCCAGCTTGCTACCGTCGAGCATGATGCCGCCGAAGTGGCCGGCAAAACGCGGCGCTGACGGCGATGGTGCAGATACTTTGCCATCGCCGATAAACTCCATGCCGCAAGGCTCGCCGCCCATCCAGCCTAACGAAGAGGCTTTCAAATCTTTAAGGAGTCCGCGTCGATAGAAAGCTTCCGTCGACGGGAAGTTGAGTCCGCGTGCTCCCATCCATCCGCTCTTGAGCGGAGTGGTCGGGGTCTCATTTTTCTCGAGCAGCAAAACCGAAACGCCGGCGAGACTAAGCTCGCAGGCAAGGAACAGTCCGACCGGGCCGCCGCCCGCAATGACAACGTCAAAGATCATGGTTCTATTCTCAGCGAAAGATATTACGAGAATCTTTCGGCATATGTTCTGCGGCATCCCGCACGAAGCCGAGGAGTACGAAGGTCCATCGGGCGAGCATAACTGCGGAAACGAAGGCCGTGTCTACACAGAAGTTCAGCCGTTCTTCGGGTGGCATCTGGTCTTTGAGGCCTCGAGTAAATAGCGGAGCAGTCATACAAGCCTTAGACCAACGTGTGTCCTGCTTTCCTTGTTTTGAAAGTTTCCCGGTAGTGCTTTAGCATCGAAGATAATGGGTTCGCCGCTGGCAAGGAAGAACGCATACCCTACCTCGACGGACTTCGGGGTTACTCCATCCTGGCAGTTTTGCTGGATCACACATTAACAACCGATCACTGGCTGAGCCGGCACCCTTATCTTTGCATTCTCATCGCGGACGCGACTCTGGGCGTGCGTGTGTTTTTCGTACTCAGCGGGTTTCTCATCACGACACTGCTTTTCCACGAAGAGGAGAAGAAGAGCCGCATCTCTATTCGCGGCTTTTATGAGAGGCGCATCGCGCGCATCTTCCCCGCCTTCTATCTCTACATTGGTGTCATTGCGGCATTAACCGCGTTCCGTCTGATCCAGGTGCCATTGGCATCATTTCTGGCGGCGGGAACCTTCACCTGGAATGTGGCGTATTTCTGGCGCTTGGGCGGCGGTGTTGTGGACAATTCCAAGGTGTTCGGCCATATCTGGACCCTTTCGATTGAAGAACAGTTTTATCTCGTCTGGCCAGCTGTCTGGTCTTGTTCGGTCGCCGGTGGAGCCGACGTCTGGCCGTGGCAGTAGCGATACCGCTTCCTTTGACACGGCTGATAGTTTTCTTCTTCATCCACAGCACCAAGATCCGCAACTCGGTACTTTATCGCACTGCACAGGATGAGATTGTGTGGGGAGTGCTGGCTGCCCTCCTCGTTCAAGGAGGAGCTCTCGAACGCCTGCGCAACTTTCGCTACCGTACGGCATGGCTGATCGGCTCCTTGTTGGTGATCTTTGTTCTGTGCCCCGCGCTCGGATCGAATCAGGCTTCCGGTATGCAAGTGTGGCTCGTTCCCACAGTTCAGGGTGTGACCATCGTTAGCTTCATTTTCTGGCTGCTGAGTGGTGCGGGCGGTATCGTTCGCAACGTCCTTGAATCCTGGCCCGCTGTCCAGCTGGGATTGCTCTCCTATTCCTTGTACATCTGGCAGCAGCCTTTTACGCAGTGGAGCGGCCTCTCCTTCATTCCCTTCCCGCTCAATGTCCTGTTGCCTGTTGTCGTCGCGATTCTATGCTACCGCCTGGTGGAAATGCCGCTTCGCCGCCGCATCCGCCTGTGGTTCGCCCAGGGTACGCCTGCGCATACGTGAGTTGATCGACCTCTCATCTCGCCAGACCGAGATAGTCCGGCCGATCTGCGATCGTGCGGTGACGAAAGACATTCGCGATGGCACGATTCTTGAGGAAGAAGACTCCGGGCATCTGCTGGATGTCTTCTTTGAGCAGTCCGATCCGGTATTTGAAGACCGCGCCACGCAGCCAGCCGATCCAGACTGCCGGCCGGATCATGTGAAGCAAATTCACTCTCGCCAGAGCAAACACCGGATCGCGGTAAAGCGAGCCATCAGGATCGCTCACGCGCTCCACATCCGCCAGCTTGTAGTAATCGAAGTACGGTTTTGCGCGCTCGGGCGAGCCCAGATGTACAAAGGCCACCTGGACTCCACGCTCCGCCAGCTTCCCACGAACCTGCGACACATCGTCGATTGCCTGTCGGCAGAACGTGCATCCGAAATGCCTCAGAAAAACGAGCAAGACTGGACGCTCATCGACCAACTCGAGCAGGGTGCGGCCTGATTCCGTTCGCGTCTCGCCGAACAACGCAATCAGGGCGGCAGGATCAGATTTGACAGCCACTTACTGCGAGCCTTTCTCACCCGCCGTGAACGTAGTCCACGGCCCGGACTTCATGTCCTTCAGGATCGGAGCCTGCCAAGCGTACTCAGGATGTGCCGCCAGGAAGGGCTTGGCCAGAAAGTCCTCGCCGCATGGATGGCCGGCGTGCGCGACCAGGCTCATCTTCGCCGCCATATCGCTGTCCGCCGCCTTGCCTTGCACCGCGCCGCCGGGATAATACGCGGGCCACTCCCACACCGGAATGCCTTCCTTTGCTACGTCCGCGTGCCCGCATAGCGACCGCTGATCGGCGCGCTTTTCCTTCAGGAACGAATCCTCGTGGTCGGCGAGGAACTGCTCCGCCATCGGGACATCGATCTTGCCTTTGTTGGCGGCCATCAGATCTTCCCAGCGTACTCGGCGTGCATTGGGCGACGAGCTGAGGTCCTTGATGTCGAAGCCGTCGGTCTCGTCCTGGATGAGCTTCGGATCGCGCGCCCAGTTCGAACTGACGAAGTAGCCATCCTTCTTACGCCACACCGGAGTGTGCTTCAGGCCCAGCTCCAGATAGGCGATTTCACCTGTCTTGCGGTCGCCGATGAGCCAGTCGTTGGCGTAGCCGCCGTTGTCGTCCTTGATCATTGCGGCGATGTAGTCGTCAATCGAGTCGGCATACTGGAGCGCCTTACGCGAGCGCACGAATTCCGGTTTGCCCTTTGAGTCCCAGCCGACGAACTGTGTGATGGTGGTCTCGGTGATCATGATGCCGGCGTCGTTGATGCCAAAGTCGTCCTGGCTGGTGATCACGGCGGGCAGACCATCCATGATCACGCGGTGGCCGTGCTCCGGCTGTATGTCGAAGATAATGACCCACCGCGAGCCCTCAGCGTAGGACGACCAATTGTTGTGCGCGATCACGATTTTGCCGTCCTTCGTATAGCTACCGGTTGCGATAAATGCGCTGCAGTTGCCGGGAGACTTGATCGCTGGGCCGTCATCCGGGCGCAATCCCTGGGCGTGCTCGTGCTTGTTGAGCCAGGGAACGTAGTAGTCTTCGAGCTCGATCTTGCCGTTCATGGCGACGATGTCCCACACGTCGAGATTCACGCCCTTCGCGGCTGCGCCGTCTGCGATGCCCTGCAATTCCTTCTGATATTCAGGATCGATGTGCGGCCACAGGATCGTCCGCCCCGCGTCGCGGAAGAAGGCCCAGTCGCGCTTCGAGACGTGCTCGGTCTCAGTCTTGAGCACGTGGTAGGTGTCTTCAATTTCAGCAGAGAGCAGATACCCATGCTGATAGCCGATCTGTTCCGGGGAACCCTGCAGGTGCACATAGGTCCAGCCACCGCGCTCAAAGCGGTAGGCGCCTTCGAGGCGGGAGTCCTGGGATTTGGGAGACGCGCCCGCGGACGCAACAGCGGCAACAATGATCAGGGCGAGGAAAGAACCAGCACGGAAGCTTGCGGGCATGCAGAATCGTCTCCGATGGAATGTAGAGACAATACTACAGACGCCTCGCGAACATTGAGGAGGGATTGCAGCGTGCCGAAGCGGGATCAGCGATTGCTGACCCGCCTAGCGCTTCTTCTTGACCGGCTTGGCCGCAGGCTTTTTTACCGCTTTGGGTTTAGGAGCCGCCTTCTTGATCGGCTTCTTCACGGGCTTGGGTTTGGGAGCGGTTTTCGCTGCCTTGACCGTAGCCTTCGGCGTTCGCGCTGAAGACTTGGCGCTCGCCTTCTTCACAGCTGGAGTCTTCGCCACATGTGCCGCTGCCTTCTTCGCCGCCACAGGAGCTTCGACCTTCGCCGCCGGCTTCTTTCCGACCACCGGCCCCTTCGGCTCAGGAGCAGCCTTGGCCGGTTTGGTCTCTACCTTGACGGCGGCTTCCGGCTTTGCCGGAGCGGCCTTGGCGGGCTTTGCCTTTACCTTCGGAACGGGCACAACCTCAGCCTCTTCTTCCTCTTCAGATTCCGACTCGGCCTCGACCTCTCCCAACTCGCCTGGCTCTTCGTCGAGACCCGGAACCGGCAGATCTTCTTCTTCCTCTTCTTCTTCCTCTTCGCGGAGCCTGAGCTTCGCTTCGCCCCGCTTCCCTCGCGAACGCCCGATCTTGACCGGCGGCGGAGGAGCCGGCGGTGAATGCGGTTCAAGAAAAGCGCGCATCTCCTCGTCGGTGGTCAGCTTCCCGTCCATCAGCTGATAAAAGATTTCCTGCACCAGGTCTTGGTAGCCCGGCAGCTCGGGCACAATGCGCATCTCCAGCATGAGTGCAGTGGGAATCTTCTGACGCGCCTCGGGCCAGACGGTGAAGAAGTTCCTGAACTTGGTCTGCACCTGACTATTTTTGCTGGTATAGGCCAGCCACAGAACCGGCTCAGGCGGGTACCTGGTCAGCAGCTTCCAGGTGGCCGATGGGGAAGCATTCTTCTTGTCGAGGAGCTCTTTCTGGAACTCCTTGGCCGATTCCTCCAGCCTCTCCCAATATTCAACGAAGCCGTGACGGGGGAATCTCTTCTTGAGGGCCGCAAGGTCCTTGGGCTGCATTTTTGCGGTCAGCAGCTCCATTTGCGCGGCTGACAAGTCAGGATGGATGCCCTGGATCAGCAGCTGAATCAACGTCTGGTGCAAAGCCTCGAGCCCGGCAATGTCCGCCTTTGCCGCGGTCCACACCGGGAAGAGGTGCTTCATCCAGCCTTCAGCCTCAAGCCCCCGCAGAACCTTGAGCGCGTCTTCTTCGTGGCCGATCTCCTCGAGCTCGTAACCTGCCAGATAAGAGGAAATGGCTTCGATCGCCTCCGATTCCTTGGCGTTCTGATAACGAACCTTCGTTCGCTCCTCGAGCTCCCATCCCGTACGTGCTTGAAAACGCACGGCACGAAGTAAGCGTGAGGGATCTTCGATGAACCCGTAGTTGCTCACCAGGCGCAGAGTTCGCGCCTCGAGATCGGCGATGCCGTTCAGCGGATCGAGGAGGAGCCCGTAAGAGCCCTCATTCAGAGAGACGGCCATAGCGTTAGCCGTAAAGTCCCGACGCCGAAGATCTTCGAGGATCGTCGCCCAATGGTAAACAGGCTTGCCCGGCTTTGGATATTCCTCGCGGCGGGCACTCGAAATCTCTACCCGCACGCCATTGAACCAGAAGTACAGGGTCCGCGACGGCTCGTGCTCGCCCCACAGTGTTCCACCAGACTTCTCCAGTGTTTTCTTAAGTTTAAAGGCGTTTCCATGAACTGAAAAATCAAGGTCTCTGACAGGAAAACCAGTCGTCAGATCGCGGACCGCTCCGCCCGTGAGAAACACTGTCATACCGTGGTCGCGGGCAGCGTTGCGAACCTGCGTGAGCGCGTTCTGCTGAACAGGAGAGAGGCGATTTTCTAACAGATAAACGTAATCGGGCATGCCTTGACAATCTGGGAGGTGGTATGGACAGCCCGGCCCGCATATTTCGCTAAAGCTCGATTCAACAATAGCTTACAGACATGCCGGGGCCTTCACAAAACTCCAATGTAACACATGGTTAATGGCTTGGCTACCGCTTGCACTATTTTCGATGCGTGTGAGTGCCTGACGTGCAACAATCCTTACTTCGGGATGTGCCGGCGTCGCGCCTGACCCGTCTGAGACACGAGTCAGAATTCAAATTCGAAACCGAGCCGTCAAGGTAAACCGCAGATGCTCTATACCCTACCCTTATCCCCTGTTCCCTGACGCCTAATCCCTGATCCCTGTCCCTCATGCCTTCCAGCCGAAAAAAAGCCATTGCCCGCAGATTCACCCGCGACTGGGTTGCGGGATACGTAGTATTCGATGGCTCTTCGCCGGATGGTTTCTTGAAGGAAGGCTCCCTGGAGCTGCTCGCCTTGGATGGCAAGGTTCTCTCCCTGAACCTCAAGACGATCAAATGGCTTTGCTTCATCCGTGACTTCAACTCGGGAGAAGCAGAGAATCCTGAGCGCCTGCTGCGCAAGACTTTTGCCGGGCGTCCCCGCACCGAGGGGCTTTATTTGCGCGCTACCCTCACGGACGGCGATCAGATCGAAGGCATTGCCTCCAACGACCTGAGCCTCATCACAGCCAATGGAATCCTGCTTACCCCACCTGACGTCCGCTCGAACACCCAGAGGGTGTGGATTCCCGCCGCCTCCCTATCGGAGCTTGAAGTGGTTGCGGTAATCGGCGGCGCGGCAAAGAAAAAGCCCTCCAGGACGGAAGACCGTCAGGAGAGCCTCTTCTAGTTGTCCGTAACCGCGCGAACGGATCCTACTCACCCCGCAGCGCCTGCATCGGATCGATCCCGGCCGCCCGCCGTGCCGGCAGCAGTGAGGCGGTGAGTGCAAGCAACATAACGAGCACTGCTGCCAGCGTGAGCACCAACGGATCGAAGGCGCTCACGCCGAACAAGAATGACCGCAGAAGGTGAGAACTGGCCGCGGCGATAGCCAGCCCGATCACGCAGCCAGCCAGGGCCAGTTTGGCTCCCGAGGCCATGATCAGCCCGATGATCCCGGATCGCTGTGAGCCCAGGGCCATGCGGATGGCCATCTCCTGCACGCGCAGGGCAACCGAGAACGCGATGACGCTGTAGATGCCAAGGACAGCCAGTAGCACGGCCGCGGCCGCAAAGGAGGAGATCAACGCCGTGTTGAAGCGGCGCGGAGCCTCGCTGTCGGAGATGGCGTGTTCCATTGTCTGCATCTGGGTCAGGGGCAGCTGCGGATCGAGAGCGCGCACCGTCGCCCGCAGGGAATTCTCCGTCTGCTCAGGAGGCATAGCCGTGCGGATGGCGATGTATCCTCCGTTGCCGTTCAGGCTATCCGGAGTGGCCAGCGATCCTGCCAGCGTCTTCGTCTGTTCGATGGGAAAGTAGAATTGCTGCTTCGCGGGAATATCGGGCGAGCTTTCCTTGACATCGGCGACTTCACCAACCACGATCGCCCACGGCGTGTCCATCTTCTCCGTGCCGATGCGCAGCCGTTTGCCGACGGGATTCTGTCCCGGCCAGGATTGCTGCGCGAGCTTGTGATTTACGACGACTACGAGCTGCGACCCTTCTTTATCGGCCGGTGTGAAAAAGCGCCCGCGCAGCAGCGGTATTCCCATCGCCTGAAAATAATCTCCCTGCACAGTGATGGTGGTCGCCAGGTCAAGCTGGCTGGCCTTGGGAGCGACGTATCCCTCGGCGAGAAACGCGCTGTTGGTCTGATTTCCCGAGGCGGGCAGAAATGAAGTCAGGCCTACAGTCTTCACGCCGGGCAGTTCCTCAAGGCGGCTGAGGAGTTCGTGGTTGAAGGCGTCGACCGCAGGCTGGGTCGAGTACTGCTTCAGGGGAAGATTGTAGGCGGCTACCAACGTGTGATCGGGCTGGAAACCCAGGTCTACCTGGCGCATCTTCTCAAAGCTGCGGAGCAGGAGGCCCGATGCAGCCAGCAATACCAGCGCAATGGCGATCTCGGTGACCACCAGCGCTGAGCGCAGGCGCGCATGTCCACCGCCTGAAGTGCCGGTGCGGCCACCCTCCTTCAGAGCGTCGTTCACATTTGTCCGGATTGCGGCAAATGCCGGCGCCAGGCCGCAGATCGTGCCTGTGAGCACGGCCAGCCCGAGGGCAAAGACCACCACCACCCAGTCGATGCCGATTTCGCTGACGCGCGGCAGCGTTTCCGGTAGCAGGCTAATGCCCACCCGTAGCGCGATAGCCGCAAGGATGAGTCCGGCTAAACCGCCAGTGACGCTTATTGCTAGGCTCTCGAGGATCGCCTGCCGCAGCAATGTTGTGGCGCGCGCTCCCAGTGCGAGACGAACCGCGACCTCCCTGCGGCGCCGGATTGCCCGCACGAGTAAGAGTCCCGCCAGATTGGCGCACGCAATCAGCAGCACCACGATCACCGCCAGGAAGAGTGTGCGCACCAGCGGCCGAGCATCCTCAATCGCCTCCTCCTGCAGCGGGCGGACCACGGGTCGCATGCTGAACCCGGCCATGAACGCCGGATAGTTATGCACGGTTTCCGCCGCGACCCGCGCCGCGTCGCTCACGGCCTGCGCTCGGGTCACATCGGGCTTGAGCCGCCCCACGATTTGATAGCTCCAGTTGGCCGAGCTGCTGGGCGCCAGTTCCTGCTCGGTAAAGCTCATGGGAACCCACAGCTCGCTCTGATTCAGGTGCCCGGGCACCAGTGGGAACTCGAAATTGCGCGGCATTACGCCGACAACCACATACGGCTTGCGATCGAGCAGGATCTTTTGCCCCACGATGTTGCGATCGCCATGAAAGCGGCTCTGCCAGGCGGCATAGCTCAGGACTGCAACCTGCTGCTTCTGTTCGTCTTCCTGCTCGGTAAAGACTCGGCCCAGCAACGGAACCACACCCAACGCGGGAAAGACTCCGGCTGTCATCCGCGCAGCGTTCACCTGGGCGGGATCGCCGATGCCGGAGAGCTCATATCCCGCTTGCTGATATCCGCCGAGGCTGGTGAAGCTGTGGGTATCGCGCGTGTAGTTCCTGATGTCGGGAACCGTGACTCCCGCCTCGCCGCTGCCGCCGATGTCGGCTCCCTGGATAATGTCGGCCAGCATCATGACCCGTTCCGAATGCGGGAATGGCAACGGCCGCAACAGCACTCCCTCGACAATCGAAAAGATTGCCGTCGTTGCGCCGATTCCCAGCGCCAGCATGAAGACGGCAGTCGCCGCAAAACCGGGCGACTTCAACAAATAACGAACCCCAATCTTCAGATCACGAAAAAGAGACATTGAGTGCTCCTAAGTGGAAGTGCTACCCCGATGAATAGCATTTACCTTTCCAAACCCTCTCTAAACTTCGGAACGACCCAAATTGCTGTTCCATGGACGCATCGTGGGCTGCCGGTGGAGCAGGATTGCCGGGGAATCATCCGCAATCGGACGCAACTGTCCGCGTGCGGACAGAGACTACTCATCATGGTGACGCGTTGGCCTTTTTGTCATGCCGTTTATAGCGGTGATTTTCTGGAAGAAAGTACAGAAGCTGTCGCGATGACCGACAATCCTGGCCCTGAAGCCTATCTTTCGGGTCGTTCTTCCATTGGTCACTGAACGCTGGACCACGGCCCTAGTACAATCTCCCCCATGAAGTTAGCCGAACTTGCGCTTGCGCTGGGCGCCGATCTCCACGGCGACGGAGACGCAGAGATCACCGGGGTGGCGGGCCTTGAAGAGGCCGGCCCGGAAGACGTCACCTTCGTCGCCAATCCCCGGTACTCGGCGCTCGCCCGCACCACGAACGCCGGCGCGGTCCTGGTTACGCTAGACTTCCCCGAAATCCAGACACCTACTCTGCGGACCGCGAACCCCTATCTCGCCTTCGCCAAAGCCGTTCAGATCTTCTATCGCGAACCAGTCTATGCCCCGGGCGTTCACACCACCGCTGTGATTCATCCCACGGCGCGCATCGGCCGCGAAGCTCATATCGGAGCCTTCACCGTGGTCAGCGAAGGCGCGACCATCGGCGACCACGCCACACTGCTGCCCCATGTGGTCATTTATCCCTACGCCAGCATCGGGGACAATTTCTACGCCCATGCGCACTCCGTTGTGCGCGAGTACTGCCGGGTCGGCGACAACGTGGTTTTGCAAAACGGCGTTATCGTCGGTTGCGACGGTTTTGGATTCGCCAAGGATGATGCGGGCATCTGGCACAAGATTGTGCAATCGGGACCGACCATCATCGAAGACAATGTGGAAATCCAGGCCAACTCGACAATTGACCGCGCCAGCGTGGGAGAGACACGCATTGGCCCGGGTGTGAAAATCGACAACCTGGTCCAGGTAGGGCACGGCTCGAAGGTCGGGGCCAATACTCTGCTTTGCGCCCAGGTGGGGCTGGCAGGGTCGTCCGAGATAGGCAAGAATTCCATCCTTGCCGGGCAGGTCGGGGTTGCGGGACACTGCAAACTAGGGGACGGCGTGATCATGACAGCGCAATCCGGCGTTTCTCACGATGTTCCCGCGGGCAAGGTGATCAGCGGATCGCCCGCCTTCGATAACCGGCAGTGGCTCAGGTCCACCGCTATCTTCAGCCGATTGCCTGACTTAATGCGCCAACTGCAGCGCAAACCAAAATCCGAAACTTAAATCATCTTTGCCGCGTAAACAAATCACCGTCAACTTTTCTGCATCCAAGAAATTTTATGAACGAGACAGAGAACGAAGCCCGCAACGGATCGCAAACCGGAGTCGCTGAACCCATTCGCGTGTTGTTACTCGATGATCAGGTCGACAATCTTCTCCTGCGCTCTACGATCCTGCGCAAGCACGGATATCTCTCCGAGACAGCATCATCGATTGAGGAGGCGCTGACTCTGCTCGACGAGATCGACATCGCTGTCCTCGATTACCACCTGGGAGCAGGCCAGTTCGGAACCGAAGTGGCTGCCAAACTCCGAGAGCGGCGCCCCGAGGTGCCTATCATCATTCTTTCGGCCACACTTGAGCACCGCTTTGGCGGAGTGGAAGATATGCACCTGCTCAAGGGCTACAGTTCGGTTGACGATCTGGTCAATGCGCTGCGCTCGTTTGAGGCTAAGCTGCGCGGCAAGCCGGTGGTCGTCGACGCCCGCGACTTCTTCTACTCGCGGATAAACATGGCCATGGGAGACGATGTGGTCGTGGAGATCCTCGACGCCGAGGGCAACTGGCAGTATGTGAATGAGGCCTGCGCCAAGCTGCTGGAGCGGCCTCGCGACTGGTTCCCCGGCCGCAATATGTTTGAAGAAATGCCGGAGCTGGCCGCTGACTGGCGGGAAATCCTGCGGACCGTTGCCGTAAACCGCGAAACCTATCTCGACCGCACTTACCGCGGCCTGCTCAACCTGCCGCGCAAGGGCGAGGAGTGGGTCTGGAACGTGCTGGCTTTTCCTATCACCATGCACACGCGTGCCACCGGAGTCGTGCTCTCCGCGCGCATCCTCGAACGCAAGACTGTACTGTGAACGAACGGCCGCAAGACAACCGAACCATTCTGATGCTGGGAAGAGCGGCGATCTTTCTCGCGCTGCTCGCGGTCTTCTGCATCTCTGCGTGCCGCTCGGCCTACGTCGACACCACTCTCGAGAACAATGGCCCTACCGCTCTGCGGCTCATTGAAGTCGATTACCCCAGCGCCAGCTTCGGCATGCAGAGCCTCGATGCCCATGGCACTTTCCATTACCGGTTCAAGGTTCAGGGCTCAGGGCCAATCATCATTACGTGGACCGATGCAGCTGGCAAAGCGCACACCGCAGCGGGTCCGGTCCTCAAGGAAGGCCAGCAGGGCACACTGCGCATCTCGATCGATCCCTCGGCGAACGTAAGTTGGGACCAGAGTCTTTCCGCAGGCAAGTAGGACAGTTTGGGAACGCGGGACCATTGGGACGCAGTCTACGGCAGCAAATCGCGGCGGGAGCTGAGCTGGTTTCGTCCTCACCTGGAGACTTCGATTGCGCTCATCGAGCGCGCGGCGGGTGAACGCGATGCCGCCATCCTCGATGTAGGTGGTGGCGCATCCACGCTGGTAGATGACTTACTTGACCACGGATACCGGAACGCGTAACGGTTCTCGATATTTCGCAATCAGCTCTCCAAGTTGCGCAGAAGCGTCTCGGCGAAAGGTCGAGGCTGGCGAAGTGGGTGCGCGTCGACGTGAT
Organism: uncultured Acidobacteriaceae bacterium; assembly: GCA_963781245.1. Classification (GTDB taxonomy): domain Bacteria; phylum Acidobacteriota; class Terriglobia; order Terriglobales; family Acidobacteriaceae; genus Silvibacterium. Next base: position 170,546 of record CAWAFB010000014.1, on the reverse strand, counting down.
GAAGGCGTCGCTGCCGATACGGGCCTACAACGTTTGGCACGACCGCGCCGTCTTTCACTTCCTGACCCAGGCAGAACAGAGGCGGGATTACGTAAGCACGGTGACATCAGCCGTAGAGGCGGCCGGACACGACATCGTGAGCACGTTTGGTCCTGAGGGTCCGACCAGATGCAGCGGCCTCGATGTGATGCGATATGACTCCGACTCCCTTCACGCTGAGTTCGGTCCGCGCTTTCGGCTTATCGAGAGCTTGACGGAATTGCACCGTACGCAGTTCGGAACCACGCAGCAATTCCTCTTCTGCCATTTTATTTTTGAGTCTTGAGCGGTCGACAGGCTTCCCGCTGTGCAGCCGCCCGAAAATCTCCGGATATTTAAGGACAGCGGGGCCGATTCCTCCTACAATCCTCCTCGTTGCATCCGGACTCACAGGAGACACGCATCATGCCCCCGATCCTCCCGCAAATTAAGCATATTGTCGTCGTCATGCTTGAAAACCGCTCCTTTGACAACATCTGTGGGTGGCTCTACAAGCCGGGAACAACGCCGCAGCCCAGCCAATTCCTTCCCGCCGGAAGCCTTCCGGTGTACAACGGACTCAAGTCGACTTACGTTAACCCGGTCAGCGAACTCTACTTCACGGGGCAATCCACCGAAACCTACCCCGTCTTCGATCAGGCCAATGCCACCAACATGCCTGACCCCGACCCCGAAGAGGACTTTGACGACGTTAACTACCAGCTCTTCGGGCCTGAGCCGCCAAATCCCACTCCCCAGTGGCCCAACCTCGGTTTCGTCATCAACTATGCCAAGGTCACCGGCACCGACATCCCCGTCCAGATCATGGAGCCCTTCAGTCCAGCCCAGCTCCCCGTTATCTCAGCGCTGGCGACCAACTACGGCATCTGCGACGCGTGGTTCGCCTCGGTTCCTTCAAACACCTGGCCCAATCGCGCCTTCTTCCATGCCGGCACATCCAACGGCAACGTCGTGAATGGTGCCGTCCCCAACCCCTTCGATTGGGACGTCCGCAATATCTTCAATGTTCTCGATGACATCAGCGCAAGCTGGCGAGTCTACCACGACACCGTCTTCGTTCCGTCCCTCACCTGGCTCATGTTCCCCAACCTGTGGCTTCATCTTGACCACTTCAGGGGATTCGACCGCTTTAAGAGCGACTGCGCCGCCGGAACCCTCCCGCAATACTCTTTTGTCGAGCCCAGCTTCCTGGATAATCCTAACGACGAGCACCCTCCGCATGATGTCGTCGCCGGCGAGCAATTTCTTTATGAGATCTGGCAGGCGGTCAGCCAGTCTCCCGCCTGGCCTGAAACTCTGCTCATGATCACCTACGACGAGCATGGAGGCATCTACGACCACGTGCATCCACCATACGGATCAGCCACTCCGGACGCCGCAAGCAACCCTGGCAAGGAAGGATTCACCTTCAATCGCTTCGGTGTCCGTGTTCCCACCATCCTCGTTTCCCCGTGGATTCAGGCTGGAACCGTCTTTCGCTCACCCACCGCTACGCCCTACGACCACACCTCCATGCTGGCCACACTGCGCGACTGGCTTTCCATCCCATCCGACAAGATGCTCACCAGCACCCGCATTGCGGCTGCGCCCACACTTGAGCAGGTGCTCACCCTGCTGCAGGCGCGAACCGATATCCCCAACATCCCACAGCCGGTCGGAGAGATTAAAGCCACCGCCACCTTCAAGCAGCCGAACCCTATTCAGCAAAGCCTGGTCTCGGCTTATGCGGCTCAGCAAGGGAAGGACCCCGCCGCCGTGCTGGACACCATCAAGACCCGCCAGGACGCCATCGACTACTTCCAGTCGAATCCAGCGCCCATACCGCCCGCGGCCAACTGACGGTCACCAGATTTTGTAACCTCGGTTGAGCAGAATTAGGTTGCGAGTTCCCACTCTTGCGGCGTAGCGTTTCTCCTGCCCAAGAACGATCGACGGTAATTCCCAGTAGCCCGATCCCGCCCGCAGTATCTGTCGATCCCCCTATCGCCTGACATTCCTGGACACAATTTCAATTTGCGCCGAGGAGGCGTGCATCCATGAGGAAATATTTCGTATCGTTAGCGGGCCTGTGTCTTCTATGCACAGGAGTGGGTCTTACAGGAGCAATTACGGCAGCGGCACAGGATCAGGCGGCAGGCAAAACTCCACCGCCGAAGGTACTCGAAATCATTGTCGAGACACTCAAACCCGGACAGTCCGGCTCCCCGCACCTCAAGACCGAGGCCGCGTTTCCCCAGGCCTTTCGTGATGCTAAGTGGTCGCAGCACTATCTCGGGATGGATGCCCTCTCCGGCAGGCAGCGGGCCGTATTCTTCGTCGGCTACGACTCCTTTGACGCCTGGCAGAAGGACACCGACGCTACGATGAAGAACCCCACACTCGCCGCTGCGCTCGATAGCGCGAGCATCGCCGATGGCGCGCTGCTCGAGTCCCTAGAGACCAGCCTCTACGCTTATCGCGAAGACCTCAGTCTGAGCGCCCCCGTCGACATTCCCAACATGCGCTACATGGAGATCACCATCTTCAACGTTCGTCCCGGTCACGACAAGGACTGGAACGACCTGGTCAAGGTGTACATCGCCAACATGCAGAAAGTTCCCCATGCCCATTGGGCGGCCTTCCAGAAGATATACGGTACCCAGACCAGCGGAAGCCGCTACATCGCCGTCACACCCATGAAATCGCTTGCCGAGGTGGATCAGGAAATGCTCGACTACAGTAGTTTGGACAAGTCGACGAGTCCGGAGGATATGAAGAAGATGAGCGAGCTTTCCGCGGCGGCCATCGAGTCCTCCGAATCGAACCTCGTCTCCTTCAACCCCAAGATGAGCTACGAGCCAACATGGGCCCAGGCCGATCCCTCGTTCTGGAACCAGAAGTAAGCAAGATCAAACCGGATGCCCAGGTCCCGGTTATGGGACCTGGGTCTGCGGCTCACTCAACCAATCACGGCCGGCCCCTGAAAATTGGCGGGCCGATCAGCACGAAAAGCGAACTCAGAAATTCTCCAGCAACGACACGTTGGAATTGTCCGTATGCGCCAGGACGGCAACCCGGCGGCCGTCCGGAGAGGGAATAGCAAACCATATCGCCATGCTCGATCCTTCGAGTACCGTCCTGACGCGCCCCGTAAGATCGACGCTCACAAGTCCCGAGCGAGTCCCCCCACCCCTCCTTCCCATGTAGCCGCCCAGCCACAGGCTTCGGCTGTCCGAAGCCCACTCCATACCCATGACGAGTAGCAATCCCGATAGCGAAATGTCCCGTTCTGCGCCGCCGGTCAGATCAAGGATGCGGACCCCGGACGGTTGGTAAGGCCCTGCAGACTTGGGGCTCGCCAGGTATCGGCCATCAGCAGAAAGACTCCAGCTGCTGCCCGGTCCATCATCGGACTCTCTCTTCGCGGCCAAAAGCTCCTTCCCTTTCCCCCCCGCAGGATCAAACGCGAAAAATCTCTGCTGTCCGTTATCGATCCTGCTGTAAATGCACACCGTAGAGGGTAGGCGCGCGCACTCATAGCTTCCGATCCCCGGCTCCTCGAAAACCAGTTGTGAGGAACCACCGGCGAGTGGGATACGCATGAGACGCGAGTTGTCCGACGGCTTGCCCGAGGAAGGATAGACAAGGTACAGCGCGCTCAACCCGTCGGGAGTCAGCTGAGGATGACCCAGATCCTCTTTCCCGCCGACCAATAGATCCGGATGGGTCGCATCGAGAGATTGCCTGAAGATATGGTAGGGCCCATCGCGATTCGACACGAACAGGACAGCTTTGCTATCCGGTGTCCAGGCAGATGGCCAATCGTTCCTGTCATCCAGGGTGAAGCGGCGAAGCGGGCTTAATTGCTTGCCTTGTGCCTGCAACTCCGCCAGGTAAACGTCCATTTGGAACTCGCGGCGGAGTAAAGCGATGCGTTTTCCATCACTCGTTACGCTGATGCCGGCGATCGGGGTTTGATCATTAGTAATGCGGGCGCCGGCGCCGGAAGGCCGTCCTGTGCGTGGATCCAGGTGCACCCACCAGAGGTTAAAGTTGCTGTCGTTAGGAGGAGCCTCCTGCAATGCATAGATCAGGCGATTCTTCTCTGGCCACGCAATCGCGGGGTCCAGCCGAAAATCCGACAAGATCGTCTCGCCTCGCCCCGTCGCCGCATCGAATACCTCAATTCGCTGTCCAAGTCCGACCGTATTGAAACGGTCGGGCATTCTAACACTGGCGAATTTCTTCCCGTCAGGCGCCCAGGCAACCGGGCCGAAATGATCTCCGCCGCCGTCTACGATCTGGCTGGTGGTGTTTTTGTCCGTATCGATCAGCCATATCTCTTCGTCATCCCACCGGCCCCTGAGAAACACAATTTTTGAGCCATCGGGTGACACCCTCGCAGATAGGCCCGCATCTGCAAGCTTTCGCGGCGTTCCCCCCACGACCGATATTTCCCAGAGGCTGGGTGGCTTCCCTTCCAGATCCTCGAAATGGGAGACCGCTAGGTGAACGCTGTCCGGAAACCAGCTTTCCGGCATTGCATCAAGGTCCTTCGGCAAGGGCACAGAAATAGTCTCGCCGCTGTCAACATTTCGCAGATAGAGTCCGGTTGGATCCGAATAAGCCAGGTACTTGCCATCCGGCGAGATCACCCCACTGGTCAGCGGTGCGTCGTGGGGATTCGCCGTCAAACGCCGCTGGCTGAAGCTGGGTCGAGACTCCTCGGAACGGCCAATGATGGCTTTGCGAACCAGGAATGCGCATCCGATCACTCCCAGGGCTGCTACTGCCAGCGACACCTTCAGCTGCCACCTGCGCTTGGGCGTATCCGATTGAGGAGCCGGCGGTGTCTCTGATGGAGGAGCCGGCGGCGGTGTCTCCGGCGGAGCAATCGCGACAACGTTCGTCAGCAGGCTGATGCCATGCCTGCTGTTTGTCCACTCCACCGGAGTCATGAAGCGGTAGCCGACCCGCGGCAGTGTTTCGACGTACCTCGGCCGCTCGGCTGAATCCTCCAGCGCCTGCCGCAGCTTCTTCACTGCGGTATTGATTCCGTGTTCAAAATCGACAAACGTATCTTTCGGCCAGAGAGCGGCGCACAGTTGCTCTCGTGTAACCACTTCCCCTTCCGCCTGCAAAAGCATGCGAAGTATCTGGAAAGGCTGCTCCTGGATGGCTACGCTTACGCCGTCTTTTCGCAACTCACCACGGTTCAGATCGACCTCGTATCGGTCAAAGCGCCCACAAATCGGATACGAACGGTCAGTGACCAAGAGAAGCCTCGCTTCGTGGTCTCGGATTCTACGCCCATTGCATTACTAGCGGCCGAGAACACAGTTCACCTCTGCCGCTAAATCACACATTCGGATGATGTTTGCTCGGTTCACCATCAATTCACCCGCGGTGCATTGATCGCCCCAGAAAGCGGTGCGATGGTGCGTCCACACGGGATAAGGATCGCCGTCCGGCGGACCTCACGGCCCGCCAAATCTCGGATTGCACGCTTCCGGACCGAACCCCCGGGACTCCGGTCTTTTACGCCTCGGGTTACTGGAAGCAGTCCGGCGCAGAACCATGCACTTCACCTCAGACCTGAAGGAGGTCTCCATGAACCACAGAATGTTCTCAAAAGTCTCGATGATCGCGATGCCCTCTACGATCGTTTGCTGCCTGCTGATGTCCGGCGCACCCGCCTTGGCGCAGTCGGGAAACTTCCAAGAGCGAGGATGCTCGAACAAGACGCTGTCCGGCGATTACGGATTCACGATCGAAGGCACCATCCTCGACGCGAATTTGCCGATCCGTGGCCTGGCTCTACAGCACTATGATGGCCGGGGTCACATTACGCAAGTGGATCACGTCGTCGACGGCGGATACCCGCCGCCGCAGGAGTGGACTCCGGGCACCGGGACCTACACCGTAAATCCGGACTGCACTGGATCTGCTGTCATCATCAGTCCCTCCAGCGCCCCTCCCGGCTCTTCCGGCCCTCCACCGCCGCTCAACATACATTTCGTGATCGTCGACCATGGCAGACAAATCAAACAGGTCGTCGACGCGAATGCGGTTGTAGCCAACGGCGTAAAGGTCGACTGATTAATAACCCCGGCATCCGGGTCTCGCATGTGAGACCCGGGTCCAGTATGGCTGACATTCATTCCTTGGGCCTGTCCTCATCCCGGAGACGAAATCCCGAAGCATTTGCGCCCAACCTGGAACCCCCCTCGAGTACTCCATCCCGCCAAAAGTCATCGAAGACTTCTTGCTCATGCCTGCCGTTCTTCACCTCGACTAGAAGGTGTAATTCAACTGGCCGACTATTTCCCCCAAACCGCTAAAATAGAACTAGGGATCGAAAAAGAAGCCCGGTTGCCGATGCAGCCGGGCTTTTTCGTTGCTCAACAGCAACTCGTTTGCAATGAAACGGTTACGACTTCTACCTTTAGAATGAAACGGTTACAGGCGGAGCCGCATTTCGTCCGGATAACCCTCGCAGAATCAATGAGTCTCGGCTAATCCTTATGGAATGAAACGGTTACAAGATAGAATTCGTAAGCATAATGCTTTGAATGAGTTACAAGCCACAGAAAACCAGGGGGAGGGGGCGTAGATTGCTCCGTCTAACTCCAGACGGGAATGGTCTGAGCCTCCGGCACCTATCCAGAGAGGCTAGTCAGTGTCATCTCTTGTTCACATTGACTTGAATCTGACCATGGATTACGCTTCCTGCGACTTCAAAAGGTTCCGGGACGAGCCCCCAGGAAGTTGGGAACCTCACGAGCTAGATCAAACAAGCAAACATGAGGTGAACATGGCTTTTTGTGGCAAGTGTGGATCGTCGGTTTCGGATGGAGCGCCCTTCTGCCCGCAGTGCGGCGCCCCGGTGGCGGCAGCGGCAGCACCCCCACCTATGGCGATGGCCCCCGCAGGCACCAGCGGCCTGCAGGAGAACGTCGCCGGACTGCTCTGCTACCTGCTCGGCTGGCTGACCGGGATCATCTTTCTGCTCATCGATAAGCGGCCCTTCGTGCGCTTTCACGCCGCACAGTCGATCGTAGTCTTCGGTGCGCTCTTTATTATCCGTATGATCCTGAGCTTCGGAATCCTGGGCACGGGACTTTACGGCTTCGGCCTGTGGTCCATGATCTCGATGCTGGTGAGCCTGATCACGCTGGTTGCCTGGATCGTGCTGATGATCATGGCCTATCAGGGCAAGATGTTCGAAGTGCCGATCGCCGCTCCCCTCGCGAAGAACATCGCGGGAAGCACCTCGGTATAGCGGGCTTCGACCTCGTTCCGCCGAGACAAGGAGAATGTTGTGGCAGCCTTTTGCACCAGGTGCGGCGCGGCTATCGCGCCCAACGTACAGTTCTGCACCGCCTGCGGCGCGACTGTTGCCGGCGCCTCTGTGTCCCAGCCAGTCTACGGACAAGCGGTCGTAACCCCGGTCCAGTCGGCACCCTCCGGCAGCAGCGCCGTGAAGATCATCCTGATCGTGGTGGGAGTGATCATAGGCCTTGGACTGCTCTCCGGCATGGCCTTCATGTTTGGTGTGTGGCGGCTGTCGCGCACCGTACACATGGGCCGAAGCGGCGACGTTGTAGTGTCCACCCCGAACGGAACTGTCTCGACCGGCAGCGCTTTGACCGTAAGTGAGGCCGACCTGGGGGTGCCGATCTATCCGGGAGCCAGTCGCCGCGAGGGCGGCATGCAGATCACCTCCATGACCGGGTCGATGGTGACGGTGGTCTGCTCGACTCCCGACCCCGTAAGCAAGGTGGTTGACTTCTACAGGACGAAGCTGGGGGACAATACATCGGTGATTCAGAGCGGGACTGGTGCGGTGATATCGGCGGGCGAGCAGAACAAGCAAGGAGTTGTCATCACGATCGGCACTGACAACGGAAGCGATGGCGGGACGAAGATCGCAATCATGCGCACGAAGTCAAAATGATCCAGCGGCCTCCCAGAAGTGGAGACCGCCTGGTTATAAAATGGCGCGCCCTTCGTTGTTGAATTCGTACCGTTGCCGTTCAGTTTGTGGTGCGCTGCGCGGCAAGGGTCTTGAAACCTCCCAGAACTTGGTCCCAACCCTCGCTGACGCCGGCGGCGATGATCGAGGCGCCCACATCGTGGCGTTCGAAGTGGCGATGCTCGAACTCGATCAGCGTGGCCGAGTCTCCCATGGGGACGAACTTCACCTCGACCTCGCTGGACCTGCTGAGGTCGGGCGAGAATTTCCAGTCGGCCTGCAGTCCCCAGGCAAAGACGACCTTGTGCGGCGGGTCCCATTCGAGGACGCTGCCCCACTGACAGGTGCTGCCATCCTGACCGACCTCGAACCATCCGCCGCCGGCGCGGGGCTCGATGACAATGTCGACGAAGGGCGAGGAGGCGATGTGGTGGGTGGCGGGCCACCAGGCCGCCATGTCCGACGTGAAGAGCTGGAATGCCTCGAGTGGAGGCAGTTCCACTTCAATTAATTTTCGTACGGGCTCGATTGCCAGTGTTTCGGTCATTGCTGCTTCCCTTCTCTCGCGAGGATTTTTCTGCTGCCGCCTGAAATGCTTTCAGATTGCGATCCCACAACTGCTCGAAGTACTTGCGCAGAGCCTCGATGCCTTCCGGCTTCACCTGGTAGACACGGCGCGTTCCCTGCTTGACGTCCGATACGAGCCCCGCCTGCTTGAGGACGCGCAGATGCTGGGAGACGGCGGGACGGCTGACGGGCAGGTGCTCGGCAATCTCGCCGACGGAGTGCGGCCGGCCGGCGAGGCGCTGAAAGATCGCGAGGCGGGTAGGGTCGCCGAGGGCTTCGAATGATTTTTCAAGGTAAGCCATTACTAACGTTAGTGTGAACTTACGCACGGGATATGTCAAGAGGACGTAGCCCGGCTGTTAGACTCGGCAGAGAATTCATTTTCTCAGGAGAGTGTTGTGGCAGAGAACGAAGTGCAGTCAACGGAAGTAAAGATTACCGTGCGCCCGAATGGACCGCTGCGCGTGGAAGGGCCGGTGAGGCTGCTAGATCCAAATGGCGGCGAGTGGGATCTGACGGGCAAGCCGGGGATTTCGCTGTGCCGGTGCGGCGCGTCGGCGAACAAACCGTTCTGCGACGGGACGCATGGGAAGATCGGCTTTGAGTCAGTTGTAACCGCACCTCCGCGAGCGGAGAATCCGCAGGGCTGAACAGCGCAATTCAACCCAAAGGGCGAGGCGCAAGGCTTCGCCCTTCTGGTTTGCGGCGATCGCAGACCTAGGCCTTTAGGAATCTTTGCGGAGGGGCGCGGCATCCATCTAGTTGGGCCTATGCAGCCCGGGAGATCTCTTTGCCGCATTCATCATCGCTTGAACCTCCTCCAGGACTTTCTGATCAGCCCATACAACCGCCTTCCACCGCGGAGAGCCGGCGAAAGTCGCCAGGGCTGAAATTCGTTCTGAACCTGATTGCGGGATCGGCGTTTCAATCCATCCAGGGTGCGCAGCAGAAGCCGATGCTGGTGGCTCCGGGCGAGCTGGCGGTGACGTTTATCGGCCACGCCTCGTTTCTGCTGCAGGTTGGCGGGCTGAACGTTCTGATCGACCCGGTCTTTGCGAACTGGCTAGTGCTGATTCACCGGCTGCGCCGGCCGGGTGTGAGGATTGACGACCTTCCGGCGATCGATGCCGTGCTGTTGACACATGCGCATATGGACCATCTGAACCTGCCGTCTCTGAGAAAGATCATCCGGCGGACGCGCCGACTGCGCGGTGAAGCGCCGATTGTTGTGGTTCCTGAGGGCGTGGAGGACCTGGTGGACAAGCTGGGCTTCAGCGCCGTAATGAGCATGCGATGGTGGGAGCAGGTGAAGGTCGGCGAGGTGAAGATTACGATGACTCCCGCGCAGCACTGGGGCGCGCGGATGATGCGGGACACGCATCGCGGCTTCGGCGGGTACGTGCTGCGGCATGGAACACAGTCGGTGTATCACTCGGGCGACAGCGGCTACTTTGCGGGATTCAGAGAGATCGGCGAGCGGCTGGCGCCTGAGGTTGCGTTGCTGCCGATAGGGGCATATAAACCGGATGGGTTTCGCCGCGTGCACACGAGCCCGGATGATGCAGTACGGGCGTTCGCCGATCTGGGCGCCGAGAGGATGGTCCCTATGCACTACGGAACATTCAGGCTCTCAGAGGAGCCAATGGATGAACCTCTGCCGCGACTGAAAGAGGCGGCGAGAAGGGCTGGGGTGCGCGACCGGGTGGTAGACCTGGGTGAAGGTGAAACGAAGATCTTTCATTGATGCGGTTCGCGAAGCTGCCTACGGAATCGTTTTCGCCCGCCGTGCTTTGCTGTATATTTCTCCGTGGATAACGATAACAGAGCAAAGGCGCTTCGTTACCGCGCGACGGGGAAGTTCTGCTCTTTGCCCAAGATCTATCCGCTTAGTTTGGACGCAGTGATTTATGGCAAATGAGCAGGCGCAGAGTTATACGATTGGCGTAGATCTTGGCGGGACCAATTTGCGGATCGCGGCCTATACCCGCGATGCCGGATTACTAGAAACAATTCTTCTTCCGACGCGCCTGGCCGCGGGCCGCGATGCCGTTGTGGATGATTTGTGCGGTGCGGTATGCGACCTGCAAAAACGTTTTTCTACACAGTTCGACCTGTACGGAATCGGAGTTGGTACACCTGGACCGCTGGAGCTCCCGGCGGGGCGATTGCACAATCCGCCCAACCTTCCGGGATGGGACGGCTTCGACCTGCGGTGCGAACTCGAGAAGAAATTGCAACGAGGTGTTGTGGTCGAGTCGGACGCAAACCTGGCGGCGCTGGCGGAATGTTTCCTCGGCCGCGGGCTCTCGATGGGCGTCGATTCGTTGTGCATGCTCACGCTTGGAACCGGCGTAGGTAACGGTATCATTCTGGGCGGAAAAATCTTCGACGGCGCGGCGGGAATGGCGGGTGAAGCGGGACACGCGACGATCTACCCCGACGGCCTGAAATGTCCTTGCGGAAACGACGGCTGCCTGGAGATGTACGCTTCGGCAACGGCGGTGGTGAGGGCGGCAAACCAGAGGATTGAAGCGGGGACCGCCCCAATGCTCGTGGGGCAAAAGTGGTCGGCGCGGACACTCGCAGAGGCGGCGTTCGAAGGTAATGCTGACGCCCGACAGGTCTATACGGATGCGGGGCATGCTCTGGGCATCGGGCTGGCGGCACTGGTGAACACTTTGCAGCTCCCACTGTATGTTGTGGGCGGCGGCCTGGTGCAAGCGTGGGAGTTGCTGAAACCCGCAATCTTCGAAGAGCTGCATCACCGCAGCTACGTCTATAGGCTGACGGAACCGGGCAGCCCGGTTGCGACTCACAATCCTAAGGGGGCAACCCACGTCCTTCCGGCTGATCTTGGGCCGGACGCGGGACTGCTCGGAGCGTGTATTCTTCCCTTCACGGCAAATGGACGAAGCTGATCAAGCTTTGGCAAGTCCAAACCGTGGGGAAAGAGATACATGCGGCTGAACTACTATCTGGCAAAAGGCTCCCTCGTAGGTGCGCTTGGCGGCCTCCTCTTCGGCTTTGATACCGCGGTCATTTCGGGTACGACGCACCAGCTCACACAGGTCTTTCATCTGACGCCAAGCGAGCTTGGGACAACGGTTTCTATCGCGCTGCTGGGCACGGTGATCGGTGCGATCTCAGCGGGCGAGTTGGGGCAGAAGTTAGGAGGACGCGAGGCGCTGCGCATCATGGCGGTGCTTTACGTGATCTCCGCCGTTGGGTCGGCGCTGGCGTGGAACTGGGGATCACTCCTGTGTTTTCGCCTGTTGGGCGGGCTTGGGATTGGCGGTTCGTCGGTGCTGGGGCCGGTCTATATCGCCGAGCTTGCTCCGGCGAAGTGGCGCGGGCGGATGGTAGGCCTCTTTCAGATCAATATCGTTATCGGCATCCTGCTGGCGTATGCGTCAAATTACGTGATTGCCGGGATGAACTTTGGCGCGACTCAGTGGCGGTGGCAGCTCGGCGTGGCGTCGGTTCCCGCAGCATTCTTTTTGGTTCTCCTGTATGCAATCCCGCGCAGCTCACGCTGGCTGGTGACGCAGGGCAGCATCGATGAGGCGCGGGAAGTGCTGAAGATGATGGGATCTCCGGATTACGAGGCGGAGCTGAAGGAGATCATCGAGTCGATACACCTGGAGCGGTCGTCGAAGGAAGAACCCCTGTTCCGGTGGAAGTACCGGCTGCCGATTTTTCTGGCCGTATCGATCGGGCTGTTTAACCAGCTTTCGGGCATCAACGCGATTCTTTACTACGTGAACGACATTTTCGCAGCGGGCGGATTCAGCAGCCTTTCGGCGGACAAGCAGGCAGTGATCATCGGCGGGATGAACCTCGTTGCGACGCTGCTGGCGATGTCGGTTATCGACAAGCTGGGGCGCAAGACACTGCTTCTGATCGGGTCGGTGGGGACGTCGCTGTGTCTCGCTGGAGTGGCGGCGGTGTTTCTTACTCACAGCCATCAGAGCGACCTGGTGTGGCTGCTGGTGGGGTTCATCTTCTTCTTCGCGATTTCGCAGGGCGCCGTGATCTGGGTGTACATCAGCGAGGTATTTCCGACGCGGGTCAGGTCGAAGGGGCAGAGCCTGGGAAGCTCCTCGCACTGGATCATGAACGCGATTATTACCAAGGCGTTTCCGTCGATCGCGGCGGTGTCGGCCGGAGCACCCTTTATCTTCTTTTCCGCGATGATGGCGCTGCAGTTCTTCGTGGTGTTGTTTATCTACCCGGAAACGAAGGGGATCAGCCTGGAGCAGATGCAGAGGAAACTGGGAATCGATTAGAAGCAGGATTGGGGATTGGCGCTCGGGGTTGCCGAGTGCCCACCCTTGGTTGCGCGAAGGATGGACACTCGAGATTGGTCGAAAAACCGGACATTGCGGCTACTTTATATTGCGGCCGAGCGTGAAGCGCAGGCCCGTGCGTATGCTCGTAGGCAGTGAAGTGTACCCGATAGGGCTGATGTGCTGCTGGCTGAGGTAATTGTCCAGTTGCGCGTAATAGCTCAGCCAGGAGGTGATCGGGAACACAGCCCCAATATCGAGCTTAGCGTAGGCGTGGTCGAGGTTGCGGTTGGGGAGAAGCAGCGTATTGCCTCCGTTCACGTCGGAGTAGCCGAGGTAAGTTGAATCGTCGCTGCGGCTAGAGAATGCGCCGGTGGCCACGATCGTCATGTGCTTGCTGGTATAGGTGACACCCGCAAAGCCTATGTGCGGGGGGCGGCGGAAAGGGCGCGCTCCGACGAGCGGCGCGTCGTTGCCGATTGGGATTGTCGGGAAAGCCGGGTTATAGCTGGGCCCGACGGCGTCGGAAGTGAACGACCGCTGCACGACAGCGTCTAGATAGGTGTAGCCGCCGCGGATGAAGATGTCGCGGCCAATGCCGTATTCCACTTCGCTTTCGAGCCCCTGAGCGCGGAACGCCCCGGAATTGACGGTGAGCGAGAAAGCGCCTTCCTGTTCAAGAAATGCCTGTAGCGACTGCTGCTGCTCCGGAGTGAGATTGGGCAACAACGTCGGAATAAGGTTAGGCCCGACGTACTCGATCTGATCGCCGAATTCGTTGTGAAAGTATGTGGCACGAAGGACGATCTTCTCGCTGAAGAGGCTCTGCTCGACGCCGCCGTCGTACGAGCGGGAGAGTTCGGCACCGATTGGACGGATGCCGTATTGGTTGACGGTAGACTGGCCTCCGTTTTCGAGGAGGAAGGTGTAGAGCGAGCCGAACTGGTCGTCGATGGTGGGCTCTTTGACTCCCTTAGCGAAGTTGAAGTTGATCCTGGTTCCGTGGAATTTACCTTTGCCGGGCCGCACTGCGTAGTAGGAGACTCCGATACGTGGCGTGCCTTCGGTGCCGTAGAGCTGGTTTTTCTGGATCCCTCCACCGAGCGAGTAGAAGAGGCGCTGCTTGAAGTCGCCGTTGATTGCGAGCATGTAATCGTAGTTTGTTCGCTCAAGAGTTTCGCTGAAGTCGTAGACCCACTCGTTCTCGGCCCCCCGCTCATTTTCAAACCGGAATCCGGCAACGATGCCAAGGTGCGGGGTGATACTGTAGTCGGTCTGCGCGTATAGATTGTCGCGGTTGGAGACGAGGTCGATAGTGTAGGGATAAACGCCGCCGTAGTTCATAAGCGCCTGGCCGGCAGTGGAGTATCCATTTGCACCGGTGATGGTTACAAAATCGCCGTAGTAGTTACCCCCGATGGGAATGCCGGCCGCGAACGTCTGGCCCGACTCTTCCCTCTTGCGCGCGAGCCCATAACGGACGAGACCGTGCCAGGTGTCGGTGAATGTGTGGTCGAGAGTTGCGGAAAGGAAGATGTCCTGATCGGATTGCTTGCCGGTGTTGGACATCCCGTAGAACGCGTAGGCGCCGGGAAGATCCGTGGCGATATCGGCGTTGCGCGCCGTGACGCGGAGGCCGGTGTTGCCGTTGAACGAATAGCCGAGGTTCGCGGCCGATGTGATGTTGTGGTACTCGTCGTCAGGGATGGAGTTCTGAGTCTGGAAGTCGCCGAAGGATCCGTAGTAGTCGAGCTTGTGGTACGTCCCGCCGAGCTGGACTTCATTGCGGTAGGTTCCAAAGGAGCCAGCATCACCTTCGTAGAGCAACGACGGGAAGGGCGTGGTGCCGTGAGGAGTGTAGAAGCCCATCAGGCCGGCGGCGGCATCGGAGCCCCAGAGAACGCTGTTGGGCCCGCGGTAGGCTTCGACGTGTGCGATGCCGGTGCTGGAGACGGTGGACAAGTCGAAGCGGCCGCCGATGTCTTCGACGGAGACACCGTCGAGCAGCACCTTGTTGGCGTCGGAGTTGCCTCCGCGAATGAAGACGGAGGTGAGGCCACCGCGCTGCCCGGTCTGCACGACGTCAAATCCGGGCACCTGGCGGAGCGGGTCGACCATGATGGCATTGTTCAGGAATTCGGTCTTGTTGATGACGGAGACGGAGGCACTTACCTGGGCCTGCGGCTCCGGCAATCCGGTGGCGGTGACGACGATTGACTGGTGCACCCATTCGGGCTCGAGGACGATGTTCTGCTCGATGGAGTCAAACTCGCCGCCGTAGAAGCTGCCGGTGGTGAGCTCCCGGAAGGATGTGCCGCCAGCCAGAACGTAGAACTGGCCGGCAGCCGCGTTTGAGAGCTGGAAGGTTCCGTCGGCGTGAGTATTGACCGAGATGACAACTTTTCCGTTCTGCACGAGCGCGACGGTGGCGTTGGGGATGGGCGCCCCAAGCGAGTCAGTGACGGTGCCATGCACGCTGACGGCGCGGAGAATGGGAGCAGAAAGCAGAATGAAAGCAGATAGCAGGGCGCGCGAAGTGCGCGATGAAAAAAGCGGCATTAGTTTCCTCCGTTCCCCTCGGAACGCGGTGTGAAGCACAAGGGACCGGTCTCCTGACTTGCGCTCAGGCTGGATTCCCTTCCCGGAACGGTTCTCCAGTGGGTTGCGATCCAGCCTTTGGCGGTCGTTCCCTAAAGAACGACGCACAAGTGCGCTTACAGTTGCGGGGCAGTGGCGGATTTTCACCGCCTTCCCGAGCATCCCATTGCGATATGGGTGAAGGTTGACTGCGCAACACGCAATTTTCGTGATTCCGCAGAGGGTAAGAAACAGTTACAGATGAACTTTTTATATGGGCAACGTGCAGCAATGTCAAAGATCCGACGCGGAAATTTCGATACTGCAGACGGATTTATGGTGACCCTGGGAAGATTCGAACTTCCGACCTGCGGTTTAGGAAACCGTCGCTCTATCCATCTGAGCTACAGGGCCACTGCATTTGAGTTTACAACGAGCTACCTGCACTAGAGCATGCGCGGCGGTCAGGCGACGCGCAGGCGAATGTCTGCATCGTATCGACGCTGGGCTGCGCTTCTACGGCGCAAGACTGCCCAAATAATGGATCGCAAGAACAGATCGGAGAAAGAAAGATGAGTGTCATGTTGCAGGCCTTTTACTGGGATAGTCCTGCCAAGGAAAACAAAGTGGGAGAGTGGTGGAATGTCGTTGCGGAGAAGCTTGAATCACTGAAGGCGGCGGGCTTTAATGCTCTGTGGCTTCCGCCGGTGTCAAAGGCCGCAAGCATCACGTCGATGGGCTACGATCCATATGATTATTTCGACTTTGGCGATTTCGATCAGAAAGGCGGAGTGAAGACTTACTTCGGAAACAAGGTGGAGCTTGAGAAGTTGATTGCTAAGGCCCATGAATTCGACATGCAGGTGTATGCCGACATGGTGATCAATCACAACTCAGGCGCGGACGAGGAGGAAAAGAATCCTCTGGACGGGGAGACACGGTGGACGAAGTTCAAGCCGAAGAGCGAGCGTTTCCCGCGCGACTGGAACTGTTTTCATCCCAGCAGGTACGAGGTGACGCTGGAGGGCGAGGTCTTCGCAGGCTTTCCGCACCTGTGCCACAGGAACCCGCTGGTCTACACGTGCCTGATGGAGTATGCGCAGATGCTGATCGAGGAGATCGGGTTCGACGGATTCCGCTTCGATTTTGTAAAGGGATATGGTCCGTGGATGGTGGGCACGATCGCGAAGTATTGCTACCAGCGCGATGGGAAGGACATTACTCCGTTCACCGTCGGCGAATATTGGGAGGATAACGAGAGTATCGATCAGTGGCTGGAAGTGGTGAACGGCTTTTCCGATAACCAGATTGCCGCCTTCGATTTTCCCTTGCGCTACCGGCTGAAGGATATGTGTGACACGCTGAATTATGACCTGCGCAAGCTGACAGAAGACGGCGTGATTGTATCCAAGCGTCCGGCGCATGCCGTCACGTTCATTGACAACCACGACATGCAGAACGATGGGGTGGCGATCGCGAACGACAAGATGATGGCCTATTCGTACATCCTGATGCATGAGGGATATCCTTCAATCTTCTGGCTGGACTATTTCAACTTTGAGTTGGCGCGGCCGGGAGCGATGAACGGGATCGATGCGCTGATCAACGTACACCACAAGTTCGCGGGTGGCGAGACACAAATACTGCACGCCGATCCTGATCTCTACGTGATGCAGCGGACTGGATTCGAGCGGCAACCGGGCCTGATATTTGTGCTGAACAATCTGGGCAACCAGTGGAGCGGCACGTCGGTGAAGACGCAATGGAAGAACCAGAAGTTCGTGCCGGTGGCGTGGGACGGGCACGATCTTGCACATCCGGACGAACGGACGACAGACGATGAGGGGAATTCCGAGTTTCCGGCTCCGCCGCGGGGCTTCGCCGTCTATGTTCCGGTGTAAGGCCATCGAATACGGCGCACCGGTCCACGCGCGGCACGCATCTGTGGGGCAGAATGGTCTGAATTCTGCCCGTCGCCGTTTTCAGCTTTTTTTGCCATTTGTTCACCCTCCATTCCGCCGTTCGTGGCAATGTTGTAGTTTGGACTCGCAACTGTTTCTGAACCTTTCCATTCACCTCTCACCAAGGAGCGTCTCCCGTGGCAAAGGCAAAGCAGGTGAAAGCGCCAGTACAGCCGCCCCTCTCCGACGAGCAATTACGCAAGATGCATGCCTATTGGCGGGCAGCGAATTATCTCTCTGTCGGGCAGATTTATCTGAAGGACAATCCGCTCCTGGAGCGGCCGCTGACGCTGGATGATGTGAAGCCGCGCCTGCTTGGACACTGGGGAACAACGCCAGGATTGAACTTTCTGTATGTCCATCTGAACCGGCTGATCTGCGAGCACAACATAAACATGATGTACGTGATCGGGCCGGGGCACGGCGGCCCGGGTATCGTCGCGCATACGTATCTCGAGGGCTCGTATACAGAAATCTATCCGAACATCGAGCGCGACCGCGACGGCATCAAGCGGCTCTTCCGGCAGTTCTCGTGGCCCTACGGGATCCCGAGCCACGTTGCGCCGGAGACGCCGGGATCGATCCACGAAGGCGGAGAGCTGGGCTACTCGCTGCTGCACGCTTACGGGGCGGCGTTTGATAATCCGGATCTGCTGGTAGCGTGCATTGTCGGCGATGGCGAAGCAGAGACGGGCGCGCTAGCGACAAGCTGGCACTCGAACAAGTTTCTGAATGCTGTGACGGATGGAGCAGTGCTTCCGATACTGCACCTGAACGGCTTCAAGATCGCGAATCCGACGGTGCTGGCTCGTATCCCGCAGCCGGAACTCGAAGCGCTGATGCGCGGCTACGGATATAAGCCATTCTTCATCACCGGCGATGATCCGGTGACGATGCACCAGGAGATGGCGGTGGTGCTGGATACGGCTTATGACGAGATACACGCGATCCAGAAGAAGGCACGGGAGACCGGCGATCTGACGCGGCCAATCTGGCCGATGATCGTGATGCGGACTCCGAAGGGCTGGACCGGTCCGAAAGTAGTGGATGGTAAGCCGGTGGAGGGGACGTGGCGCGCGCACCAGGTTCCGTTTTCCGAAGTCCGCGGGAAGCCGGAGCATCTGAAGCTGCTTGAAGAGTGGATGCGCAGCTACAAGCCGGAAGAGCTGTTCGACGAGAAGGGGACGTTTCGCGACGAGTTCGCCGACATGGCGCCGAAAGGAAGGCTGCGCATGGGGATGAATCCCCACGCGAATGGCGGCCTGCTACTTGAGCCGCTGCGCCTGCCTGACTTTGCCAACTACGAGGTGAAGACACCCGAGCCAGGCGCGGTAGACGCAGAGGCCACGCGGGTCTTGGGGTATTTTCTTCGCGATGTGATGAAGTCGAATCTGGCGTCGCGAAACTTCCGCGTCTTCGGGCCGGATGAGACGGCCTCAAACCGGCTGGAGGCGATCTATCAGGTTTCGAAGAAGCGATGGGAGGCGGAAGTAGAAGAGGTCGATGAGAATCTCGATCCGGACGGACGCGTGATGGAGGTTCTCAGTGAGCACATGTGCGAAGGATGGCTGGAAGGCTATCTGCTGACCGGACGCCATGGCTTTTTCTCGTGCTATGAGGCGTTCATTCACATCATCGATTCGATGTTTAACCAGCATGCCAAGTGGCTGAAAGTGGTGCATGACCTGCCGTGGCGCAAGCCGATCGCCTCGCTGAATTATTTGCTGTCGTCGCATGTCTGGCGGCAGGACCACAACGGCTTTTCGCACCAGGATCCGGGATTCATCGACCACGTCGCGAATAAGAAATCGGATGTTGTGCGTATCTATCTGCCTCCGGATGCGAATACGCTGCTTTCGGTGGCCGATCACTGCCTCCGCAGCCGGAACTACGTGAATCTGATCATTTCGGGCAAGCAGCCCGCGCCGGTGTGGCTCAACATGGACGCTGCGATCAGGCATTGCACGGTGGGACTGGGCATCTGGGAGTGGGCTTCGAACGACGACGGAGGCGAGCCCGACGTGGTGATGGCCTGTTGCGGCGACGTACCCACGCTGGAGACGATGGCGGCGGTGTCTCTGCTGCGCGAGCACGTTCCAGAGCTGAAGATCCGCGTGGTCAACGTGGTTGACCTGATGGCGCTGCAGCCGGTATCGGAGCATCCGCATGGGATTCCGGATGAGGATTTCGATCGGATGTTCACTTGCGATAAACCGGTAATTTTCGCTTTCCACGGCTATCCGTGGATCATTCACCGCCTTACGTACCGACGGAAGAATCACAATAACATCCACGTTCGGGGATACAAGGAAGAAGGAACGACGACGACCCCCTTCGACATGTGTGTGAGGAATGACATGGACCGCTATCACCTGATGCTCGATGCGATCCTGCGGGTGCCGAAGCTCGCCAACAGACACGATGAAGCGGCGCAGAAGTTCAGTGAACTGCGGCAGAAGCATACGCTATACGTCTCGCAGTACGGCGAGGACCTGCCCGAGGTCCGGAACTGGCGCTGGGGAAACGCGAAAAGCGCGGCGCGCTCTTCCGGCCAGGATACGGGTGCGGACAACGCATGAGTCTGGGGCGAAGTCCGATTCTGGCGATCAACAGCGGCTCCTCGACGCTCAAGTTCGGGTTATTCACTGAAGAGGGGGGCGAGGAGCATGCGCTGGCCAGAGGAAGTGCCGACGGTATCGGGAAAGATACAGGCACGCTGGAAATTTTGGACGGCGAAGGCAAGACTCTTCGCTTGGAAAACAAGAAGTACGGCTCTCAGAATGACGCACTGAGCGAAGTTTCTAGCGCTCTCGCCTCGCTGGGCCTTGCGCAACCAGTAGCGGTTGGCCACCGCATGGTGCACGGTGGCCCGAAGCTGCGTGACCACGTGCGCATCACGTCGGACGTAATGCAGACATTGGAATCGGCGATTCATTTTGCTCCGCTGCATATTCCTACGTCGCTTGAGCTGATTCGTGGCACTCAGAAGATTTATCCGGAGCTGCCTCAGTTTGCTTGCTTCGATACAGCCTTTCACCAGACCATGCCCGAGAAGGCATACCACTACCCGCTGCCGGAGAAATATCTGCAGCAGGGCGTGCGGCGATATGGATTTCACGGGCTGTCATATTCGTCGATCGTGCATCAGCTTGGGCCAGAGCTGAAGGCGCGAACGGTGGTGGCCCACCTTGGCAACGGCGCCAGCTTGGCTGCACTCCTCGATGGCAAGTCGGTCGATACGAGCATGGGGATGACGCCGACCGGCGGGATTCCGATGGGGACGCGACCGGGAGATCTCGATCCGGGTGTGCTGCTGTACATCCTGAGGACGGAGAAGCCCGACACAAATGCTCTTGAGGCAATGCTGAATCACAAATCAGGTCTGGCGGCGCTGGGTGGGACCAGCGACATGCGAAACCTTCAGAAGGCCGCGACCGAGGGAGATCAGGCGGCAAAGCTGGCAATCGAGGTCTTCTGCACGGCGGTGGCGAAGACAATCGCGGAGTATGCGGTTTCGCTTGGTGGCATGGAGATGCTGGTCTTTGCTGGCGGAATCGGCGAACGCAGCGCGCAGGTGCGGGCCAACGTGTGTGGGAGGCTCGGGCTGCTGGGTGTCAATCTCGATGCGGGGCGAAATGATGCTTCGGAACCGGTGCTGTCGAGCGGCGCAAGTCTAATCGAGGTACGGATCGTTCCTGCGCAGGAAGAGATACAGATTGCCCGCGAAGTCCGGGCGCGGCTGTAGCAACGGTCAGCGGCTGATGCCGTGAGCGCGTAACTGGTGCGCTATAGCTTCGAGCACTCTTTCAGGATTGATGTCCTTCGGCACTTCGATATTCATCTTGGCGCACATTTGCGCGGCGAGGCGCGCGGCGATCTGAGCGCGGGTGTTGAGATCCATGTCCAGGGCGCGCGAGAAGAATCGGTCGATCACATTGAGGTCTTCGGCGGAGAGTCGGGCAATAGAGTCTGCGGGCAGCGCGACCGCGAGATTGTATTGCGAGAGAAAGTCCGGTTCTATTTCAGCCGGCTGGAAGGCCGCGGCGGTGATGGTTCGCGGACCGGTGCCACCCCAGATGGGCTCTTCGGTCGGCCGCTCATGGACGACGAGGGTTCCGGCGGCGAGGTCTCCCAGTCGCTTGTGCTGACGGTTGCAGGCCATGGCGATGATGCCGACGAGGTAGAACGACGGCAGCAGGTCGACGATGCGGATGAGGTTGCGAATCAGCGACTCGAAGAAGGTAATCTGGCGGCCTGAATCCTGGATGACGCGGATCTTGAAGAGCTTCTTGCCCGGCGTCTGACCATTCCAGAAGGCCTCGAAGAGCGTGAAGTATCCCCAATACATCAGGAAGTGGAAGAGGATGAGCCCGGCGATGAGCCATTTTTCGCCGGTGTGCGAGAGCTCGCCTGTGGCGCCGCTCTTGGGAGACGCGGAGATGATCAGGATGAAGATGAGGACGAGTGCGACGTAGCCGGCTGCCTGCAGCAAGGTGTCGATGAGGATTGCCAAGAAGCGGCTGCCGATGCCGGCGAGCGGGAAGCGGATGGAGACCTGCTCGGGGGTGTCGATTATGAGCTGGTCGGGAAGATCGTTCATTTATGATTCTGGTTTCCGTCGTCTTATGATTTCCAACCGCTGGATTGAGCAACGCAAAGGTGCGTGGAGCCGGCTGGACGCTCTGACGAACCAAGTGGAAAGTTCGGGGATCGGCACCCTATCCGGCGGCGAGCTGCGGGAGTTCGGGCTGCTGTACCGCCAGGTGGCGGCCGATCTTTCGGCTGTTCGTTCGGACCAGGCCTCCCGCACGCTCGAAGAATACCTTAACCAGCTGCTGAGCCGCGCGCATAATCGCATCTATTCCGGGCGTAAATCGGGGGTGGGGGCGGTGGTGCGGTTCATGGCCGAGGAGTACCCCCGGGTGTTCCGGCGGCTGTTCCCGTACGTGCTTACTTCCCTTCTGATCTTCCTGGCCGGGGCGGCGCTGGGGACGCTACTTACGCTGAGCCGGCCGGAGTTCATGCGACTCTTGCTGGGCCCGGCGATGCTGCAGACCATCGACCGGCACCAGATGTGGACCCATTCGCTGCTGAGCATGAAGCCGCAGGCTTCATCGGCGATCCTGACCAACAATATCGGCGTGTGCTTCGTGACCTTCGCCGGCGGTATCGTCGGGGCGTTCGGGACGATCTTCCTGCTGTTCAACAACGGTCTGCAGATGGGCGTGATCAGCACGGCGTGTGCGCGGGCACACATGGCGCTCGATCTCTTCAGCTTCGTCTCGGCGCATGGGGCGCTGGAGCTTCCGAGCATTTTTATCGCCGGGGGGGCCGGGCTGCGGCTGGGCGCAGGGCTGCTCTTCCCTGGGATACTGACGCGGCGGGACTCGCTGGCGATGGGGGCGAAGGAGGCCATCCGGCTGCTGGCGGGTGTGGTGCCGCTGCTGGTGGTGGCGGGGATTCTGGAGGCGTTCTTTTCGCCTTCGGGTGCGCCCGTGGGGGTGAAGTTTGCGGTCGGCGCAGTGCTGCTGACCGGGCTGGGATTTTGGCTGGTCGAAGGCGGCCGGCGGACAGGTTAACCCCACCCCCTCCCCCCTGTTTTCCTATGGTTTTGAACTCATTGATTCGGCATGAGTTATCGATTGTGGATTGTAACTCACTCATTTCCTTAGCGATAGCTGTAACTGTTTCAGCTGTCAAGATTTATGAGCGCAAAAACGTGTCTGGCTTGTAATCGTTTGATTTCATTGGATCAATTTGTAACCGATTGTCCCAGCTCAGTTTAGATAGAGGTATTGCTCGATGCCGCTTGGGCTCTTGTTAGCAGGCGAGGCGGATTGCTATGAAAATTCGGCGCTGAAAGAGATCGTTGGTGCTTCTCCGTGGATAAAGCAGGCCCACCGGAGCGAGCCTTGTTGATCGACTATTTCTATTTTATCGGGCGGTCAGAAATAGTCGGCCAAGTTTTCCGGGCAAGCTTCGGTCTCAAGTGAAGGAGTTGCGGAGAAGGTGCGCGCAGCGGAGTTGACAGGCTCTGGGGTTGGGCAGGCGAGTCGAAAATAAAGGCGAGTATTCAGGTAAACACAAGCCGACTATGAGGACCTATCTGCTTCTCGATGAGCATTGACGATTATGCTCCAATTGAAGCTTTTGCCAAATTCTCGGGACGTCAGCCTTATTCTGTTCGCAACGCCTGCATCGGATCGATACGCGAGGCTCGTCGCGCTGGTACGTAGCCCGCAATCAGAGCCACTGAGCATAGAAGCAGAATCACGCCCGAGAAAACCGCAGGGTCCGTCGTTGTCGTACCAAAAAGCAGGGACTCGATCCACTTACTTAGCGCGAAAGAACAGAGCGTCCCGAGTGCCACCCCGGCGAGAGCAAGTCGCAGCGTCCTGGTGAGAACGTTGCGTTGCACGAGCCAGGAACTCGCTCCCATCGCCATTCGTATGCCAATCTCTTTGGTGCGCTGATTCACCGAATAAGAAATCAGCGCATAAATCCCGAGCGATGCAAGCAACAGCGCGAACCCTGCAAATCCCGCCAGCAGTATGACCAGAAATCGCCGAGGCGACATCACTTTGTCGACCAACTCCTGAAACGTTTGAAACTCGGTGACCGGGAGATTCGGATCGAGCGGCCGTAGCGCCAAGCGCATACCCGCCGCCAGATTGTCCGGCGGAAGTCCAGTTCGTACTACAAGCTCCGTAGCCGCGTAATCTCCGGTTTGACGCATCGGCAGATACATTTCTGACCCGCCCGATCTCTCGGGCCCTCCGTGATGGACATCGCCAACCACGCCGACGACTCGCCGTCCCCCGTCCTGCGTCACCATCTGTCCTACCGCGTCCTGCCCGGGCCACAGAGTGCGAGCCAAAGTCTCATTCACAATTACCACGGGCTCGCTCGACGCTCGATCGCTCTCTGTGAAGTCTCTCCCCGCCTTCAACGGGATTCCCAGGGCCTCGAAGTATCCATCGCTCACAACGCGAATAAATGCCCCCGGGTGATTGTCTTTATCCCAAACCTGTCCTTTCCCCGAGACCTGCCAACCTCTGTCTCCGTCGAGCGGCAGGACATCGGTTAGCCCGGCTGCTACGATGCCCGGGACTGCCCGGGCGCGTTGTAATACATCATCGATAAATGAGTCCTGTTGCGCGAGACTCGAGATCTGAAAACTCGGGTCGATCCTCAACGCGGCTGCTCGCTCCGGTCGAAATCCTAGATTCACGTCCAGGACGCGCAGAAAACTCTGAATGAGCAGTGCCGCGCCGACGAGCAACAGGCAGGCAAGGGCGAACTCGGAGACCACCAGGCCGTCGCGGAACCAGCCATGCCGGCGACTGCCACTCGATTCGCGGCCCGAGTCTTGCAGCCCTTCACGAAGCTTGTACCCTGAGACTTGCAGCGCGGGTGCCAGACCAAAAAGGACGCCCGTTGCCACCGTCGCCAACAGGGTGAAGACAAGCGTTTTCCCATCGACTCGGACACTTTGCAGAAGAGGAAGGTTGAATGCATGGAGATGCGCCAGCTCGCGCGTGCCAACCACGGCGAGAAGGAGGCCCAGCGCGGCGCCACAAAACGAGAGGGCTACGCTCTCGGTTATCACCTGTCGCAGCAGCCGAAGACGCCCGGCTCCTAACGCCGCTCGCATCGCCATTTCCTTTTGTCGCGTCCCCATCCGCGCCAGTTGCAGATGCGAAAGATTAGCGCAGACAATCAACATCACCATACCAACCGCGCACATCAGCACCACGAGAGCTGGACGGACTTGCCCGCTCACGTGCTGTTCCAGAGGAACCAGCCTCGGCTTGATCCCATTCCGCTCCGGATGTTGGCTCTCGAGTTGTTTCGCCAGGGCGGTGAGCTCAGCCTGCGCGCTCCGGACGGTAGCGGCTGGCTTCAGCCTTCCGACGACCGCCATCGTGTTTCCCTGGGGTTTCGCCTTGTCCGTCAGCGGCCAGGGAATAAAGATATCGATCGGAGTGCCCGGAGCAAAGACGCTCGCGAAGTCGAACGACGCGGGCAGGACTCCGACGACGGTCACCGGCCGATTATTTAACGTCAGCTTCCGGCCCACAACGTTCGGGTCCGAAGCGAACCGCCTGCGCCAAAAGCTGTTACTCAATAGCACGGCGGCCGGAGCATAATACTTCCCCTGGCACTCCTCTTTCGTAAACGATCTTCCAATTGCCGGTTCCACTCCCAGCAAGGCAAGGAAGTTCTCAGTCACCGGAACGCTCGTAAGGCGCTCTGGCTCGCTGGCGCCTGTCAATTCCTGGTTGGCCGAGCTGTAGGTCCCGGACCAGCCCGCCAGATCGGAGAATGAGTGATTCTGTTCCCGGAGGTCTATATAGTGTTCGGCCTGGGTACTCCAGTTTTCCCCGTTGGAAATCCAGACCAACTGTCCCGGATCGCGGAAGGGAAGCGGACGTAACAGCAGCGCATTGACCACGCTGAATATTGTCGAAGCGCCGCCAATACCGAGACCGACGATGAGAATCGCAAATATTGTGGAGCCCGCATTGCGACGCATTCCGCGAAATCCGTAGCGCAGATCCTGTATGAGCGATTCGATCCATGCCCAGGACCAGGTGGCGCGAGTCTGCTCATGAATGAGCGTCGTGTTGCCGAAGGCACGTCGGGCCGCATAGCGAGCTTCTTCCGCAGATAGTCCACGCTCCCGTTGCTCTTCCTCTTCCAGTTCGAGGTCAGACTCTAGTTCCCGCACCAGGTCCGCATCTCGTTTCCTGATCTGCCACCATCGCATATCAGCTCTCCTCAGCGGTGGGCCACATTACACGTGCCACGGCTTCGGCCATCTGCTTCCACTGTGATTCTTCGACTACAAGCTGTTTTCTGCCTGTTGCTGTAAGTCGGTAATACTTGAATTCACGATTGCGATCCGGGGCTGTCTCCCATTTCGAGGTGACCCAGCCTCTTTCCTCTAAGCGGTGCAGCGCCGGATAGAGCGAACCGTGCTGCATTTGCAGAAAATCGTTCGTGGTCCGCTGAATGTGCTTGCCGATCTGATGGCCGTGAGCGGCTCCATAAAGCAGCGTTCTCAAGATGAGCATGTCGAGAGTGCCTTGGAGAAGGCCCGTGCGCTGTTGTTGTATCTGCTTCGCCATAGAAGACAATCTACCCTCAATCTTGTGGGGATGGTAGACGCTCGACCATCGCCTGTCAAGGAGTGTCAAAGACTATGGATTCTCAAATGGTGACTTCAGGCTAACGCGCTCATCGAGCAGCCTCTAGACAGCGAGAGCTGGGTCAGTCCTCGAAAATGCCTACCTAGTGATGCGAGAGATTGTTCACAAGCCGACACATGGTGAGTGATTATTTACGTGTGCATTTCCGAGGCCCAGCCAGCATCCCTGCCAGCAAAGAGGATGAGATTCTTATCTAATCCGGAAGATAACCTCAGGATGAGATGTCCGACCCGATTACGTCGCGTTGTAGATGAGAGGGAGTCCGATGATGGCGACAAGAGCTTGTTCCCCTCTCTCATTGTTCCGGTAAAAAAGCGAGCCAGTCGCAGTGGACCGGCTCGCTGGGTTTGCCTGAAGGCTGCTTAGAAAATAATCTTCAGGGCGAGTTGAGTGTTGTACGGTTCGCCGGAGCCGATGCCGGGCGCGCCATACTCGATGCCGATGGTCGAGGTGCTCGCGCCGAACAAGGAGCCGTAGCCAAGGTTATTCAGCGGCTGCGCGAGGTTGGTGCGGTTGAAGACGTTGAACATCTCTACGCGGAACTGCGCGCGAACGCGTTCCTTGTAGATCGGTATGTTCTTAATCAGCGACAAATCCACGTCTCCGAAGCCGGGTCCAATGACCTGATTGCGGCCCAGAGTGCCGTAGTTGCCATTCGCCGGCACGGTGAAGCTGTTTTGGTTGAGGTACTGCGCAAAGGAGTGCTGCTGTACGGAGCGGTTGCTGTTCAGCGCCGGGCCGGTGATGCTGGCACGGTCTTCGTTCTCCCCCGTTCCGCTGTTATTCTGCCCGGTGAGGACGTTGACCGGCTCGCCGTTCTGGAACTTGAGAATGCTGTTAACCTCCCAGCCATGCGTCAGAACCTGCGGTCCGCGGTCGAGGGCAGGAATCGCGTAGTTGAGATATGCGGCGAAGTGGTTGCGGATGTCAGCGTTCGCGTTGCCCCAGTCCCCGGCCAGATTCATCGAGTTCTGCGGAATAGTGTTAAAGACGCTGGAGTCGTCCAGATTGTGGCTCCAGGCATAGGCGATCTGGCTGGTAAGCCCATGCCACGAACTGCTGCGCAGCGTTATCTGCAATGCGTTATAGCTGGACGAAGCGGCAGAGTTGATCTGGTTGATGATGCCGAAGTTGGGAAACTGGCTGAAGTAGGGGCGTGAGCACTGCAGGTTGTTTCCGGGACCACTCGCTGTCGCCCCACTGAACGCCGGCGCGCAGGTCGTTGAGTTATAGGGCACAGCTGCATACTGGCTGCCCAAGCCTGCCTGATTGATGTCCTGCAGGACGAGGTTGTGGCGGCTGACCGTACCTACGTATCCGACGTTCAACTGCCACGCCTTGCCCAGGCTCTGTTCGACATTCAGACCGAAGAGCTGGGCATAGGGCGTCTTGAAGTTGCGGCTGACCGAGTAGACGGAGACCACATTGCCGCCTGTGGGCAGACCCTCGCTGGGGGTGAAGATCGGTGTTGGCTGGTTATCCGTCCAGATTGGTTGCGGAGGGTTGGTCGCATTGAGAACAATGGACTCGTTCGGTTCGCTGCCGACCGGGTTATTGTTGACGCCGCCGGCGCCGCCGTTGGGGATGCCGATATTGCCAAAGAAGGCCTGGCCGGCGGGCTGGTCGAAGTAGATGCCATAGTTGGCGCGGATGACCGTGCCGCTGCGCAGCTGGTAAGCAAGTCCGACGCGGGGCGAGAAGTTGAGGCCGTTGCTGTTGTAGATGTACTTCGGCGTCCCTGAGCCCGAGTCGGCTACCACAAGACCGCCGTTGTTGGGGTCAAAGACGGAGAGGTTCGTGGGGTTGGTGTAGAAGGGCTGCTGGTAGTCATAACGCAGGCCAAGGTTGATGTTCAGTTTGGGCGTGATCTGCCAGGAGTCCTCTGCAAACGCGGTTCCGGTGTGAGCGTAAATAAAGCGCTCCTGGTTGCCGAGGGTAATGGTTGACTGGAACGAGTAGCCGGCCATGAAGTCGGCCAGGTTCAGCACGTTGGAGTCTGTGACCGAGGTGTCGTTTGCCCAGGGCCCGAGTACTCCGCCGGTGCCGAAGTTGAAGGCGCCGCGGCCGCCCCAGTTGTAATAGAGGTCGATGTAAGCGCGGCGATACTCAAGACCGAGGCGAATCTGGTGCCTGCCGAAGGTCCAAGAGAGTGTGTCCGAGATATGGCCGGTGATGTCGTTGCGGCCCGAAGTCGGCGTGACCCCGATCGAGTCGAAGCCGTTGATGGCGAGCTGCGGAGAACCGGACAGGCTAGCACCCGTGTTGAGACCGGCTAGTGTCAGGGGATTCTGGCCATGGTTAGCGTCGGCGAAGGATTGCGTGAAGTAGCTGACGCCGGCAGCAACCTGATTCACCATGTTCGGGCGGAGGCTGTAATTCCAGACCGCATCGTAGTTCTGGATGTGCGAGGGAACGGTCTGGAAATACTCCGGCAGGTAGGAGCAAACAAATACGCAGGAAGGAGCCGCGGCATAGCCCTGGCCGAAATACCAGCGTGCCGACAGGTGGCTCTTTTCGCTGAAGTTGTGGTCGATCTTGGCGACGATGTTATGGCTGTAACCGCTTTGCGGTGCGGTGCTGGAGTAGTTGCCCGGTTGAGCGGGAAGGTTAGCAATCTGGCTCGGATCCCACAACGTGCTCAGGATGTTCTGAGAGACCTGGCTGGCCTGAACGCCGTATTTGCTCAGTTCATTGAGCGCCAGCGCTTCATATGCCGGCGAGGGTTCGGTGACGGTATTGGCTCCGCCGATAAGAAACTTCTGCTCTTCGTAGGTGAGAAAGAAGAATGTATGGTCACGCCAGATGGGGCCGCCGAGCGAACCGCCCCAGTTCTGGTTGCGCAGCGGCTGCCCCGGAGTGCCAGGAGCCACAAAGGGCGAAGTTACGGCCAGCGCCTCATTCCGATTGAAGTAATAAGCGGAGCCGTGGAATTGATTGGTGCCGGACTTGGTGGTGATGTTGAGGTTACCGCCCGGACTGCGGCCGGTTTCGCTGTTGCCCGTCGTCTGTAGCGAATACTCGTCGAGCGCGTCAATTGGATAGATGACGCCGGCGATGCCGCTGATGCCGCCCTGATTGACGGCGTCCGTGTTCAGGTAGAGATCGTTGTTGTCCGTGCCATCGATGGTGTAGTTAAGCTGGTTGCCACGTGTACCGTTGACCGATCCAGAATTGTTGTAGCCAGCGAAGGACGCCGAGGTTCCGAGAAGCTGTGTGAAGTCGCGGCCGTTGAGCGGCACATCCTGCAAAGCCTTCGAATCGAGGGTAGTGGTCTGCGTGACGGTGGTGGTGTCGAGCGAAACAGCTTCGGCAGAAACTTCGACGGTGGCGGCTTGTTGCGCAACCGTCAGCTTGACGGGCAGCGTATAAATCTTGCCAGCGAGCACCTGCACGCCAGTGACTTCGGTGCTCTGGAAACCAAGGGCTTGAAACTTGACCGTGTAGGTATCAAGGGGAAGGTCGCTAAACGAGAATTCGCCGGCGCCGGACGAAACGGTCTCGCGGGCGACCGCGGTCGCCACGTCGATAGCCGTCACTTTTGCGCCGGCAACGACTGCACCCGAGGGGTCGGTGATTGTGCCGTTGATACTGCCGCGGAAGGTCTGCGCCAGCGTCGGAATGGACATCAAAAACAGGAGGGCGAGCATAGCCGGCAATACCGGCAGCAGTCGTCTATTCAATTTCATTTGAAGCCTCGTCACGAATAAAATCAGCGCCCGGCGCCTGCGTGCATTCAGCTGCAGCAGCCGTCGGAGGTTGTAGTTTGCAGATACATAGCCCGGAAGTTAACCGAACACAGCGCTTACGAGCACTGCTTTACTACATTTTTTTTATTTCTCATCGATGGTCAGGTGAGACGCGAAACATTTGAAGTAAAAAGTGGCCACCGAAAGAACTGGCGGCAGGGGCTCATGCGAGCCGACATTGATAGGAACAACAATAGTGCGGGTTTGCGGACTTGACAAACATAAAATTGAATCGATCCTAACACGATTGCAATACCATGTGTGCTACGGCCTGATGGTACGTCCATCCGGCTCCCGTTGGTGCAGGCTGCCGACCCTGCCCGCTCGTCAAAGTTGCCTGATATGACGCGCACTATGAATCCAGAGAACCCAGACGGCTCTGCCGTGCGCGAGAGCGCGAAATGATGGATAAGCGGTGGCAGGCGCCACTAGCTCGAGCCCACTTCCACCAATTCAGTCACACTTCATTTTTGCAAACGCAGGATGGCCACCTTGGGGTGGGAACACCAAGCGGTTCTGCTTTGACGACAAAGATGTCTGCGCTGAGAATCTGAAACAGAAGTGTGGGGGCGGGATACCCGCCCCGCCGACAACTATCAATTAGCCGGTTTAGGATTTGCGGTTTCCGGCGGACTCCAGTCGCCGCCGAGCCGTTGTTGCTGTCGCTGCAGTGGAACCTCAGGTGGTAGGATCCGCAGTGTCGGTGGATATGATGCCCGGTCCTGAGGAGTCACCCACCTGAGCCGTCCGGAGTTCATGCGGTAGTTGGCCAAGTTTCAGAGGCGTGCTACGTTGCTAATTCACTTCGAGGGTTGCTTCTGGATTTCTTACCATCGGTCTCCTCGGTGGGCATTCGTGAAGATCGAAACACATCCGGGTAGAGTTCCGCAGAGCGGATTCGGATTTTCGATTGGCACAAAGACCTGGTTGTTGACGGGATTGACCGTCACCGAATGAGCGTCGGTTCCCGTAGGATAGTTTTCGATCCATTGATTCGTATCGGCGTCGATGACGCCCAGCACCGGAGATGCTGTGGTTGCGGTTGGACTCGTGAAATAGTCGCGCGCTCCCAGGTAATAGTGATGATCGACGGGGTTATATGCGCCGTAGTCTACACCGCCGACTTGTGTGAGGTTGGCCAGAATTGCCCCCGTCCTTCCGTTGATGACATAAGTGCGCGGCGCGAACTGAACCGGATCAGGCGCCGGGAATCCCGGGTCGCAGGTGACCAGAACATTCTCGCCAGGCCCCTGCGCCATTCCGGACGGCATGCAGTTGTCCAGTCCAGAAAACACCTGCGTCACCTTCCCGGTTACGGGATCCATCACGGCGACTGCGCCCGCGGTCAAGTCCGATCCAACCTCCGGAATGCTGATGAAAAACTTGTTGGTGCGGGAGTTATACAGAACACTGGCGATGCCGCCCTGCGAGGTGTCGGGCGTGCCGTTCGTCCCATCGAAGACCACTTTCTTGAGGATCTTAAATGTCTTGCTATCGATCAGAGTGACGAAGGCGGGAGTTGAATCGCCGTTAGAGACGATAACGACATGATCAACCGGATCGTAGTCCATCTCGTCGGCTCGAAACTCGCCACCTGTTTGGACCTCGGCAACTTCGGGCGGCGAAGAAAGACTCGCGCTAAGGTCAAATACCCTTACCGTACTTGGGTAGTCTCCGGCAAAAAGGTAATGACCGGCGACTACGTTTCCGTCCGGACTCGAGTGGGGACTGTCAATACCTACGCCGGCGAAAATGGCCGGCGTCTGGCCCACTTTCCTGTCTGTGAATGCGTCAATGATGGCGACAGCTTTTGACGAGCGGCTTGAGACGAACAGCAATTGTAATTTGGTATCGACGCGAGCCTGGTCGAAATTGACAAAGGGGTTTGCGTCCGAAGTTCCAGGAACACGTATCGCCCCGATGGGGACGACATGTGAGTGGCGGTCATGATTCCGATCCGAGTCTGCCTGAGACGGATGCGAATCATCATTGAGATCCGTTTGACTGAGGGCTGGTTGACACAAAATCCAGCCGGTGGCTGCCGTACACACGAGCCCGACGAGAAGCTTTCTCATGGGTCCTCCTTCAATGCCTACCTGGTTTGGAATAGCCCAATTGCAGACGCTTTGCGAGGCTGGGCGCCAATATACTCACGCCAATTCAACAGTGGGTTAATGCAGACGCGCATTCACATTAATCTTCGTTTTATTTCAAGGTGACTCGGCGTTTCTGCCATTCCCCTGTGCCGACGGAAGATTTGCAACTGTACGCCGACCGACCTGGGCTACTGTCTTATCAAGAAGTTTCGTTGTTTCGGCCAGCATGGTCGCGCGCTAGTGAGCGTCTTTGGCGTTGATTGAAGGCGGGACGGTCGAGGGCTATAAGTTCGAGCCGAATGCTAACAGGCGGCCATCGCAGTCCTTGACGACAAACTCTCGCGAGTGCCAAGGCATGTCGTCCGGTTCCCGAGTAAATTCCACACCGTTGGCGACATACTCGGCATAAAGAGTGTCAGCATCCTCGACTTGGAAGTATGCGTCGAGCAGTTCGTCCGCATATTTATCTGGATTTGGTTTGGGTGGCTCGGCACATCGAAAGTGAAGCGCGTGCTGGTCGCGAGCCACGATGGCATAGACCGGGGGATCCTGCCAGGCTCCTAGACACTCAAAGCCAAGCTTGTCCTTGTAATAAGCAAGCGTGCGAGGAATGTTCATGGTGAAGAACACAGGCGCGATCTGACGGATCATTGACCAAGTGTAGTCCAGCTGTTACGAGACACCGTACGAATCGCCGAGCGCATCGAGAAGATTCGGCTCGCAGGAACTGCCCGATGCAGACATCTTAGGGGTGGATCAGGGCGCATGTTTTCGTGATGCTGGCGGGGCGGCACCGCAGACGCAATCGCTGTAGCTTGCCGCAGTGAAGGAAGTCTGCGCGCAAGAATAATAGGAAAGGTTCGACGGATGAATCGGCGACGGCGTGGATACGGCGTAGTTCTTCTCAAACGTACTTCGGGCGGAGCCACCGCTAAGGATGCCCGCGGCAATGGCGGATAGATTGGCGGCGCTGAATGAGCTGACGTCATATGCGCTGTCAAACTGATATTCCTTTGACCATGCGAGCGTTGGCGATGAAAGTGGGAGGAAGAATGTCGTGATGTCGGAGAGCGAGGCGGTCGTCACGTTGTATGTCATCACGGAGAAGGCTGGATTGTTCTTGAAGATAGGGCTCACGGCTGGCGTGAGGCGCAGCGGTAGCGTAGGTGGGTTGGCGGCTGAGACGCGAAAGTCATCCATGTGAATGTGGCCAGCGAAGGCGAGCCGCACTACATCGGAATAAGTGCTCATCAGAGTGCTGAATTCAGTCGAGTACTTCGCCTGCCAGAAAGGCACGGGTTTCTGGCATTGAGCGTGCGACGAGTTATAGGCGTCCACGCCCGGCGGAATGTGCATCACGAGCGTCACACCGCGATGGAGCAGCCTGGCGGTATAGAGCTTCCAGCCGAGCCAGTCGATTTCGCCCTGGCCGGGATCGCCACTTTTTGGGGTGCAGCTCTTGTATGAGGTGGACCAGAATATGGTGTTCAGAACGATGATGTCCTGATTAGCGACGGTCGGATGCGGGACCGAAAAGAATCCCCCCATTGAAATGCGCTCTTCGCTTCGGGAGAGGCAGCGAGGACGGCCAGTTGATCCGCCGTCGCTGCAAGAAACGGGCTGTCGGGTGGGATCTGGTAATCTCCGCAACTTGAGTCGTTATTTCCCAGGGCGGCAAGGACTGGAACCTTGAATCTGTTTTGCAATTCCTGAACTACGAACGCCTCTGTTTTGACGGCAAATGCGGGGAACTGGTCTGATGTTCCTCCGGCTGCGACAAATGCCTGCGAGAAGTTATGGCGAAGGGCATCACCGGTGAATATCACGTAGTCGAAGGGCGCTTGCGCGGCGGCTGCGGTCAAAGTGGAGGCAAAGAGTGGATAGTTCGTGTCCGCGCCGTAAGGCGAGAACGACTTCTGTTGCGAGCTTTGGAAGATCGACTCCCACTGCTCAACCGGCGATGCGATAAGGTGCTTGACGATGGCTGGGTCGGACAGCGGATCGAGGTGAATGTCGGAGATCAGCAGGGCGCGGCCCGTGGGCGGGCCCGTCTGTGCGGCCACCGCCGGCCCCATCCAGGCGAACAACAGCCAGATGGCGATGGGTATAGGGAGTTTCATACGTGGCCTCCCTCCAGTATCAAATCAACTCATTATGTTTAATGTAATGTGTCAGATACTTCGTATATTTCAAGTAAAAAGTGAAACGTGATCAATCCTTAAAGGTAAGGGTGATCTTGCGTTTGTCGCCTCCGGAGGTATGCATGATGATCTCTCCCTGGCTGCGCTTGACGATGGAGGGAAATTTTTCGCCCCATTCCACCAGGATGATGCTGTCGGGAGTGACCAGCTCGTCGAGGCCGAGGGTATCGAGCTGACGCTCGGAATCGATGCGGTAGAGATCAAGGTGATAGAGCATGACCGATTTGCCGCTGAGCTTTCCCTCGTACTCGTGGATGAGGGTGAAGGTGGGGCTGGTGACCTCATCGGGATCGGCAGCATCGAGGGCCTCGGCGATACCCTTGACGAGCGTGGTCTTGCCTGCGCCGAGATCGCCGTGAAGGATAAGGAGTTTCGGCGGGGTGAGCAGCCGAGCGATCTCATGGCCCGCCTTGATGGTTTCGGCCGCGCTGCTGGTCTCATACTCGTGAACCTTACGCCCGGCAGTTTCGGTAGCGGTCATCATGCCTCCGTGTGCTGTGTCGATAGACGTTTGGGCAGGCCCTGAAGCCAGGTATATCCCGCCGGATCCTGGGGACGGAAGCGAAAGGCTT
Source organism: uncultured Acidobacteriaceae bacterium (assembly GCA_963781245.1). Lineage (GTDB taxonomy): Bacteria > Acidobacteriota > Terriglobia > Terriglobales > Acidobacteriaceae > Silvibacterium. The sequence continues at coordinate 135,335 of CAWAFB010000014.1, read as the reverse complement.
TCCAGAGGTGCGAGATTGTGTCGGTGGCGAGCAGGGTGTGCTCGTCCTGCTCGCGTACGGCAATGTCGGCGGCCAGGCCGTGCAGATATACGGCGGCATTGACGGCCTCGGCCACCTGATCGGGATACTGCGCGATCACGGCGGCTACGATGCCGGTGAGGATGTCTCCGCTGCCGCCTTTGGCCATGCCGGGATTGCCGGTGGTGTTTATCGCCATTGCCCCGTTTGGATGCGCAATCAGAGTACGCCAGCCTTTTAACACGAGTGTTACATGATGCCGAGTGGCGAAGTCGCGAGCGAGCGATTCGCGATTTGCCTGGACTTCTTTGGTGGAAATTCCGGCGAGGCGGGCCATTTCGCCGGGATGCGGGGTGAGGACCATGGTGCGGGCGTGGCCGTCGATCTTTTCCGGATGATTGGCAAGAATGTTAAGCGCGTCAGCGTCGAGCACGGCGGGAAGACTGGTCCTCTCGAGCAGATCGAGGAGGAATTTTTCGGTGGATAGGTGTTGACCTAGACCGGGGCCGATGGCGAGGACGGTTTTCTTCTCGAGGAGCTGGTCGTAATCCAGATTTTCACCGGTGACCTCGCCTCCCGGGCCCTCGGGGACCACAGCGGTCATGAGCTCGGGAGTGATGGCGGCAACGCCGGGCAGGATGGAGGGGACGACGGCCGCGGTCACGAGTCCCGCGCCGGTGCGGAGCGCAGCGAGCGAGGCCATGGCGGGAGCTCCGGACTTGCCGCGGGCTCCTCCGATGACAAGCACATGGCCGTACATGCCTTTGTTGCTGTCGGCGGGGCGTGCCGGTTCGACGAGAGCGTGGGAGGCTCCGGACCAGGTGAGGTTCAGGGTGGAGCGGACGGCCTCGGGGGGCGAGCCGATGGGGGCAACGACGATGGGACCGTAGACGCTTCCCGCCATATTTCCGCAGACATGCGCAAGCTTGGGAGCGGTGAAGGTGACGACAGCATTGGCGCGGAATGCGCCGTCGGCGGAGAACTCATGGGAGTCGGCGTCCCACCCGGAGGGCAGGTCGACTGCGACGACCGGGGTGGCGAGCGGGTTGACGCGATCACGCAGCGCGGCGGCGACTCCGCGTAGAGGCGGCTGGAAGCCGGTGCCTACGACGGCATCAAGGAGCAGATCGGCATGCGAGAGGAGGGCGCGAACCTGGGGCGTGTCGAGCGATCGTTCGTCGGGAACGAAGACCGGCGTGAGATGCATCTCGCTGAAAGCGGTTCGAGCGTCTCCCTTCAGTTCGTCGGGATCGCCGAGGAACAGCACGGTTACTTCCTTGCCGCCCACTTCCCTGCCTGCGGCGGCGAGGGCGCGGGCGGCTACGAAGCCGTCACCTCCGTTGTTGCCCTTCCCGCAGAGGACGGCTATGCGGCGGCACTGCGGGTATTGACGCTCGACAAAGCGAGCCACGGCCTGTCCCGCATGACGCATGAGGACAATGGAGGGGACGCCGAACTGCTCGCCGGTGACGCGGTCGGCGGCGCGCATCTCGTCACCCGTAAGAATTGGGACGGCGGGAATGAGGTCCACGCAAGTCATCGTACTTGATTGCTCATGGCCAAGGTTGTGCAAGACGGGACAAAAAAGGCCTCCGGATTTGGAGGCCTTTGAGTTGCAGATCAGATCCTCTACTGGTTGACGCCGGTCGCAGTTGAAGGCGCCGTCTCGCCAGCCTGGACTGCGGGCGGCTGTTCAGCGGGCTGCTTCTGGGCGAAGTAGCTGTGATCCCAGAGATTGCGGTAGAAGTAGCCGGTCAGCTCGGCGGCCTTCGGTCCGAAGGTGGGGCGTCCGCCCTCGAGGAAGATGACGGTAACGATGCGGCCGTACTGCGTGTCGGCGTAGGAGGCGAACCAGCCGAAGCGGGTACCGTTGTTGGAGCAGGTGCCGGTCTTACCCATCACCGGGAACTGATTGAAGTTGGCCTTGAGGGAGCGGGCGGTTCCGTAGTCGACGGCAGCCTGCATGCCGTCCTGGATTTCGGGGATGAGGTTGTGGATGTCGAGGGTGCGCTTGATGCGCGGCTGGAAGTTGACAGCCTCATCGGTCGTGGTCGGGTGCTGCAGGTAGTAGAGGGTTCCGCCATTAGCGATGGAGGAGACCAGCGCGCCGAGCTGGAGTGGGGTCATCGAGACGCTTTCCCCGAAGGAGCACATGCGGCCTACACCGCCGCGGTCGGCAGGAAGAGGCTGGTCAGGATAGACACCGAGCTGCTCGCCGGGAATGTTATAGCCGGCGAGCTCGCCGAGTCCGAACTGGTTAGCGTAGTGGCGGACGCGCTCAAAGCCGAGGTTGCGGCCGAGGGTCTCGAAGTATAGGTTGTTCGAGTGCGCAAGGGCCTCGGTCAGATTCAGGTGATACGAGCCGCCGAGGTTGACCGGGGTGTCCTTGGTGATGATGCCTTCTGAGAGCGCGGCAAGGGCCACCGAGACCTTGATGGTGGAGCAGGGCTCGGCGCCACTGGAGAGCGCCAGCTTCTGGTTGACCATGGCCAGGATCCGGCCGTTGCTGGGGTCAATAGCGACCACCGTTCCGTACATGTTGCCGAGCGCGGCGATGGCGGCCTGGCGGACGACCGGGTCTTCTCCAGCGGTTACGTCACCCTGGGTCAAATCAGAGTCGGTGAAAGAGCTGGCGTAGAAGCGCTCGTAGCTGTGGCGATGGACGGTCAGCGAAGCGCGACGCACATGAGCGCCGGAGGAGTGATGGGCCGTCGAGGTGGTGGCCACGCGATGACTGTGCTGCAGATGCGTGATGTGCTTCTGCGTGCTGCTCGACTCCTGCACATGCGCTTTGTGATGCGTGGAGTGATGAGTTGTCGTGGTCGTGGTGGATGCAGTGCCGGAGGCGTGGGCGGCTACGGTAAGCGGCAGCGCGAGCAAAACGGCTGAACATGAAAGATGAACAAGGCGTCTCATTAAAAAAGTCCCCTACTGCTCCTCTACTTCTCTCGAACCTGGTTCACGACCATGAAGCGAAAACTCTGCTCGAATCTTACACACAGAACTGCGCCGGCAGGCCATTAATTTGTTGGCGGTTCGGTGAAAGGGTTCCCGGCTGGGCACGTGGCCAGATCCGGAACCGTTTCCCAGGAATAACTGCACCCTCAAAAACACGGGAGAACAAGCTTAGTTTTGCGATCGAGCTGTATCCCGATTTTACGGCATTTCACGGTCCGGTTTGGGCCGGACCGTGGTGATTCTTTGATGACCTTACAGACCTCCCCGTCGCAGGAAAGCCGGGATATCGAGGTTGTCCCCGTTCTGATCATGATTATCGGCAACGATCGTCTCGGGGTGAGCCGGAGGCTCGGCCACGGCTACGGCGACCTCGTCATGAGACGGGGCGTCGAAGGAGTCGGCGGCCGTGGTGGCGTTGCTGGCGGAGTGGGCCGGCTGATAAATGGGCTCTTCTGCTACCGGCTCGGCCTCGGCCTCGGCAAAAGCAGGCACCTCGACGAAGACGCGGCGGGCGGGAGTCGGCTCCTCGAACTCTTCGCTGGCGAACCGGGGGCGGATGGGCTGAGGTGTGATGTCAACGCGGGGAATCACCGGCTCGCGAAGGGCCGCGGTCAACATCCGCTCGCGACGTTCGGGCATTTCCCTGCGGAAGCCGGTGGCGATGACAGTGATCTTGACCTCGTCGCCCATGTTTTCGTCAAGGACGGCTCCGAAGATGATGTTGGCTTCTTCGTGGGCGGCGTTCTGGATGAGGGTGGAGGCCTCGTTGACTTCATTGAGCTTGAGAGAGCTGGAGCCGCTGATGTTGATGAGGATGCCGCGGGCTCCATCGATGGCTCCGTCTTCGAGGAGCGGGGAGGCCATGGCGGCCTGGGCGGCCTCGACGGCGCGGTTGGCTCCGCCGCGGACGGCGGTGCCCATGACGGCGTATCCCATGCCGGCCATGGTGGTCTTTACGTCGGCGAAGTCGCGGTTGATGATGCCGGGGATGGTGATGATGTCGGAGATGCCCTGCACGCCCTGACGGAGCACGTCGTCGGCGATGCGGAAGGACTCGAAGAAGCCGGCGTCCTTGGCGACGGCGAGCAGCTTTTCGTTGGGGATGACGATCATGGTGTCGACGCTGTCGAGCAGCTCCTGCATTCCACGCTCGGCCTGGGCCATGCGGCGCTTGCCTTCGAAGGCGAAGGGCCGGGTGACGACGCCGACGGTGAGGGCTCCCATCTCACTCGCCAATGACGCGATGACGGGTGCGGCTCCGGTGCCAGTGCCTCCGCCGAGGCCGGCGGTGACGAAGACCATGTCGGCGCCTTCGAGGGCCTCGATGATCTTTTCGGAATCTTCGAGGGCGGCCTTGCGGCCGACGTCGGGGTTGGCTCCGGCGCCGAGGCCGCTGGTGAGCTTGGTTCCAAGCTGGAGCTTGACCGGCGCCTGCGAGAGCTGGAGAGCCTGGCGGTCGGTGTTCGCGACGATGAACTCGACGCCTTCGACACGGGCGCTGATCATGCGATTGACGGCGTTGCCGCCTCCGCCGCCGACGCCGATGACCTTGATCCGCGCTCCGCGCGGGATTTCGTCGTGATATTGAATGCGGATTTCGTCTGGACGGTTCATGGGTTCGGCTCCTATAGGCTTCCGGCAAAGATGGCACGCAGTTTGGCGCGCAGGCTATGGTCTTCCGCCGCACGCATGACGCTGGTGCGGTGGGTATAGAGCAGGGTTCCGATCAGGGTGGCGCACTCGGGCTGGGCGAGTCCCGAGGGCATGCGGGAAAGGGGGACGGGCGATCCGATGCGGGCCGGGACGCGGAGCTGGCTCTCCGCGACGTCGAGCAGGCCGGCGAGGCGAGCGCCGCCTCCGGTGATGACGCAGCCGGCGCCAAGGGCTTCGAGGACGCCGCCGTGGCGAAGGTTGTCGCGCAGCATGTGAAAGAGCTCGCGGGCGCGGGGCTCGAGGATTTCGCAGAGCAGGCGCTGGCGGACGACGCGGGGCTCGAAACCGGGCATGCCGGTGAGCTCGATCTCGGCGATCTGTGAGACGGAGGTGACGACGGCGTTACCGTAGTTGCACTTGATCCACTCAGCTTCGGGCGCCGTGATGTGCAGGCCGACAGCGAGGTCGTTGGTAAAGTGGTCTCCGCCAATGGGGATGACGGAGGTGTGGGCGACCGAGCCTTCGAAATAGACGATGATCTCGGAAGTGCCGGCTCCGATGTCGACGAGGCAGACGCCGAGCTCGCGCTCGTCGGCGGAGAGGGTGGCTTCGGCGGCGGCGATGGACTCGAAGACGGTCTCGGAAACTTCAAGGCCGGCCTTGTTGGCGCAGGTGACGATGCTCTGCTGGGCGCTGGCCGAGCAGGTGGCGATGTGGAGATTGACTTCGAGGCGGTTGCCGACCATGCCGATGGGGTCGTGGATGCCGGGCTGCTCGTCGAGGATGAACTGCTGCGGTAAGAGATGGACGATTTCGCGATCGGGCGGGAGCGAGATGGAACGGGCGCGGTCGACGGCGGCACGTACTTCTTCGCGCGTGATTTCGCGCATGCGCGAGCCGAGGCTGATGCCGCCACGGCTGTTCAGGCCGCGGATGTGCGGTCCGCCAATGGAGATGACGCAGCGCTCGATGGTGGCCTCAGCAACGTCTTCGGCGAGGGTGGCGGCCTGGTTGATGGATTCGACTGCGGGGCGGATCTCGGCGATGACTCCTTTGCGGGCCCCCTTGGAGTCGACGATGCCGTGGCCGCGATAGCGGAGGGCTCCATCATTGAGCTCGGCGATGAGGACACGAGTCTTCGACGAGCCGGTGTCGAGGACGGCGATGAGATTGTCGGGCTTCTGGCTCATCCGGCCACCTTTGCTCCGTGCCGGTGCGAAGGAGCGGGCGCGGGGTGTTTCTTTATGGCGGTTGCGGGCGGAGCCTGCTTCTGGACAGCTGGATCGGCGACGGGTTGATCGGCAGAGGCGGCGTCGGGAGCGGAGTCCGCTGCGCGGCCGTCGGCCATCTTCAAAACGACCTGGGTGTCGTAGCGCAGGTCGACCGAGGCCAGGTGCGGATACTGCTGCTGCCACTCGGCGAGGTGCGACGTGTAAGTACGGTAGCGGGTGAGAAACTTTTCGTCTCCGAAGTGGAGGACCATGTCGGTCGAGCCGGCGGGGATGGTGGCACGGACGTCTTCGGTATCGGAGAGGTCGATTTCGCTCAGGTTGGAAGAGATCTTCTCGCTGCCGGAGTCGAGATCGGCGATGAAACGCTGATAAAGGCGCATACGCGGGGTGCGGATGGAGAGCGGATCGCGGGGATTGATTCCGGTGACGACCGGGAAGGAGAAGTGGCGAGCCGCCATCATTGCGGGCGGCATGCTCAGGATGACTCCGGCAGCGTCGACCAGCTTGACCTGATCGCCGACGCGGACAAAGGAGATAGGGGTGCGCTCACGCACGGCGACGCGGAGCTGGTTAGGGAGAATGCGCATGACGGTGGCGTGCTCGACCCAGGGAATCCGTTCCAGTTCGGAACGGCGGGTGGCCAGAGGGATGAAAAAGACGTTGCGGCCGATGTCCGAGCCGAAGACGGAGAGCAGGTCTTCCCGCGTGAGCTGGCTGTTGCCGACGGTCTGGATGGAGGCGGCCGTGTCGATGCGGAAGCGGGGGTCGCGATCGAGGAAGTCGCGGATGGCGATGACAGCCCAGACGGCTCCCGCAGCGACGGTGAGCGTGGAGAGAAGGAGGACGACGCGGCCCCACCGGGTTTTTGTCCAGTCTGGCAGGATGCCTTTGCGGACGGGGATACGGCGGCGGGTGCGCAGGAAGGCGTCGTCGCCGACGCTGTCGACGGCCTTGGCGGCGATCCGGTCGGAAGCGCTGTCCCTGTCCTTGTCTCCGCGGGCCGACTGGCGGGCCGCGGCAGGACGCAGAAATGCTTCATCGCGGTCGTCTATGAGCGTGGCCCCACGGCTTGTATTTACTTCAGTTTTCGCCACGGCCGAGCAGGTCGTGAGAGAGTCGCCGTCTCCGACTATAGCCTGCAGGGGGCTGTGGACCGGCGGGCGATTTGGGAGGGGGAATCAAGGGAGAGAACAGGAAGGCAGCGATTAGGGAACAGGGATCAGGAACAAGCTTAACTGCGAGAGCTTCCCGGCGGGCTGTATCAGGGTAAACCCCCTCCCCCTGTTTTGACTCCTCATAGATTCCAAAGGACTTACGCGGTAACGTTACGGGGTAACTCATAGATTCGAGAGATTTTATGAGCTTCTCATTTGTTTTCTATGAGTTCCATGCAGTTCCTAGATATTGTTGGACTTAGAAGGTTCATTATCCGTAACTATTTGAAAACATTGACGCTCGGTCTCAGCAAAGAAAAAGCCCGGCTACGATGACCCGGGCTTTTCTAGTTCCCTATTTCTATTATGGCGGAATTCTGGAAATTGTCGGCCAGTTTTCCAGAGCTCAGAGCACAGGGCTCAGAACACAGAGTTATCAGGTGCGGTTGTCAGGTGGGTTGGATGGTGCCTTCTTTTTCGGCTTAGGCGCACTTCCTATGCCTGTTGTTCTTGGCATGTTAGTAGGTCAACTCGTTCCTTGGGAATCTCTCCATTGATTTCGACGCTCGCCTTGAGAGCGAAGCGCGAGCGGAAGCGATGATTCCTTCTACAGCCCGACGGAGACAGCGGCGCAGATCACGCTAATGAAGAAGGCGGCGATGATGAGGATGCATGTGATCAGAAGCCGCGTCGGCACCTGCGGCAAATCCTTAGTTCGTTCTTGTCTCATTTCTCGCCGAGTTTATCGGCAAGGTACGGACTCAGTCGTTGCTCGAAGGCAATTATGTGCCTGCCCCAGAGCAAGGAGCAGGGCAACTCGCCAGAAACCAGCGAGTTGTCGGGAGCAAGAAACTATGGACGAAACGTCCACTGTTTCGGCCCATGCTGCGCCTGTTGCTCGCCTTCGCTGAGAGGATTTCCACTGATTGGGTCACGGGGATTGAGGGTGGTCAGCGATGGCGGAGATCTTCCAGCACATGCAAGGCGCAAAAACCGATTCGGGTGCGTGTTGCCTGCGTGCGGTCAGCCGCGACCCAGGGCGGGAGACTGGGCCGCCCGGCGCAGCAGAGTGACGACCTCTTCATCGCTGGTTTGGGAGAAGTGGTCGTAGAACTGACCGACGGCATAGAAGTACTCCGGCGAGTTTGCGACGACCAATTCGTCTATGTCCGGGCGGAGGCTCGAGCGGAGCCAGTTGATGGTGGAGATGGGCGCGACCGGCACTGCAACGATCAGCTTCTTCGGCGTCATCTGGCGCAGAGCGTGAATCGCTGCGTAGACACTGGCTCCGGTCGCAATTCCGTCATCGACGAGGATGACGGTTCGTCCTTGAACGGAGATGGGCGGACGGTCACCGCGATACAGGCGGGCGCGCTCTTCCAGCGTGGCCCTGGTCTCCTGACTAATCTGCTCGATCTGTGCGGGAGAGATGCCGGCGGCGTGGATGATCTCGTAATCGAGGAAACGTCCATCGCCTGCGGCTACGGCGCCGAAGGCGAGCTCCTCCTGCCCCGGCACTCCAAGTTTGTGGGACAGAAAGATGTCGAGAGGGACGCGCAGGGCGACGGCGATCTCGAAACCGACGGGAACGCCGCCCCGAGGAACTCCCAGCACAGTGACGTCTTCCAGGTTGGCATATTTCATCAATACCTTTGCCAACTGCCGCCCTGCATCCTGCCGATCTCTGAAAGACATTTTGCCGCTCCACCGGGCCGCCTATTCTGATATTGGGCGCTTTTCGACCTTCGTCAGGCAACTTTATCCGCGGGCTCGCACATAATTCAGTGATGCGCGTCACGCAAGCTGGGCGAACTGTGATGCCATCACAGCGGGTTGTGTCAAGATTTTGGGTCTGGATTTTGGGTCTGGATTTTGGGTCTGGATATCGTCAGGTGGTGAGGATCTTCTCGAGCTTCTGCAGGCCGGGACGCTCGCCCATGACGATAAGAAAATCGCCGGGTGCGATGTCGAATCCGGCGGGAGGATTGAAGACAGTCCCACCGGCCTGCTTGCGTACGGCGAGCACGATCACTTCCGACTTCAGCGGCTCCAGCAACTCGCCGACGGTCTTGCGGGTGAATCCGGTTCTGGGTGAGACGCACACCTGCTCCATCGTGACCTTCGGGCCGATGCTGCTCTTTGCGAAGTCGAGGAACTCGACGACGAGCGGTCTCAATAAGGCGTCGGCCAGCTGGCGGCCAGCCATCGCATAGGGAGTGAAGACGGTGTCGGCGCCGGCGCGACGGAGCTTTTCGCCAGCCTCCTCTTCGGAAACGCGCGTTGCCACGATGATGTTGGGATTGAGCGTTTTCGCCGAAAGAATGATGAAGAGATTCTCGGCATCGGAGGGAAGTGCCGCAATCAGTCCCTTTGCGCGGAGCACGCCGGCTTCGCGAAGGCAATCATCGCGAGTCGCGTCGGCGACGACGGCGAGCATCCCGGCGAGCATGGCCTTTTCAACCCGTTGTTCATTGCGGTCGATGACAAGGAAAGGCACGCCTGCACGCTGGAATTCATACGAGGCGTTGCGGCCTACGCGGCCGAAGCCGCACACGATGAAGTGGTCGTTCAGGTGATGGATCATACGTTTCATCCTGCGCTTGCCGTAGCGGTCCTGCAGTTCAAGTTCGATGATGGTTTGGGTCATCGCGCCGACGGCAAGAAACATGGCGCTCACTCCAAACAGAATCAGAAAAGAATTAAAGACCCGGCCGGCGTGGCTGAGCGGACGCACTTCCTGGTAGCCGACCGTGGTGATGGTGGTGATGGTCATGTAGAAGGCGTCGAACCACGAATAGCCTTCGATCTCGACGAAGCCGACGGTGCCTACACTGACGATGATGAACAGGAGCCCGGCGATCAGAAGGACACGGTGGGCCAGGCGGCTGCGCATCGAATAGCTCCGAATGAGTGCTCAGCCATTATGGCCTCAGGCCGCCACAACCGCTACTCGGAAGAAGCGGGAGACCGCCGATGGTCTCGGCAAAATTCGCGGAGTAAGCTTACTCGGTGCATACTTTTGGCCGCGCAAGTTCGTCTCAAGAGCGTCGCCTCAAACTGGCGTGTGGAGGATTGAGATGCAGATGCGAGCGATAGCCGTATTCGCCGTGAGTATTCTCATGTCCGCAACCGGATTTGCAAAGGACAAGAAGAAGACCATACTCCCGCCGTATGTCCTGACGGCGCGCACAGTTACCGTGATGATCGATCCCGACGCTGGTGTGTCGATCGAGGATCCGCGAGCCAACGAGATTGCGCGGAAGGATGTCGAGGCCGCTCTTCTGACCTGGGGCCGCTTCGAGCTCCGCATGAGCGCCGTGGGTGCGGATTTGATTATTATGGTCCGCAAGGGTCACGGACGGATGGTAGAGCCGACGATCAGCGACCCCCGACAAAATAATCCCGTTGGGTCAATCACCCCGATCGATGGCGGACTGGGCGTCGGTGCCCAGCATGGCCAGCCGCCTGGTCAGACTGCTCCCGTGTCAGGCGCCGGCTCGCCCCATCCCCAGATTGAAGGTGGCGGTTCTGACGATTCCTTCGCCGTCTACCGGGGAGATCCGGACAATCCCGATGATCCCCGCAACTCCGCCCTGGCATGGCATTACGTCGCCAGCGATGCTCTCCAGTCCCCTTCCGTCCCCGCCGTGGACAGGTTCAGGAAGGCCATCGCAGATGCGGAAAAAGCTGCGGCGAAGGGACCTTAGCGCCGCCTGATGGTTATATTTTGGTGGCTTTCTTATGTCTCGGCTTAGGTTGCGATCTACGGGATACCGCCAGACTGCGCTTGCGGCTTGAGCCATCTTTCTTCGACATGCGTTCGAGAGCGCGCCGGCCCTGCTCGCGGTCTCCGGTCATCAGGTATACCAGTATCGCTCCCTGAAAGAGCTGCAGGAGGGCCTCGACGTCCGCGGGGTCGGCCAAAAATTTACGCAGCAGATCTACCCACAGCTTCTGCTGCTCGCGGTAGAAAGTCCTTCCTCGCTCCGACCCACTCCAGCCGCGGCGGTTGACGTCCATGATCAGTTGCAGGACGCCGCGGGACTGTGGCTGCGTCGATTGTTCCCACAAGGCCAGAACAACTTTATGAAGTGGTGTGCCTGCGGGGAATGAGGCGGCACTGAATCTGGCTCTCAGCCTTTCCTCAAGCCGTGCCATCACCATCTCCTCAAGATTTTCCCGGCTGCCGAAGTAGTGGATCAGCATGCGCTTGCTGCTGGTCACCTTTTTCGCCAGCTGATCCAGGCTCATATCCAGAGAGCCCGCCTGAATGAACTCTGCCAGGCAGCTTTCGAGCAGTTCATCCCGGCCCACGGGCTTCTTCTTACGCGGCAATTTGCCTCCTTCATGTACCAAATGGTACAAGAGTCAATGTACCACATGGTACATCACTATCCTGATCTGGAGAGTCTAAATGAAAGCGCTCGACAAAGCCCTCCTGCTTCTCTTCGGCCTCGCATTCTGGACCGTTGGAACTTTATGGTATCGGGCGCGGGGCGCCGCAGTCTTTGAAACTACGGATTTGCGCTACTGGGTGAACTTTGCCCTTACGCCGATCGTTTCGGCCATTGTCTGCATTCTCATTCTCCGATGGCGACGCATTCCGGCTCCGGAGTGGACGTCCGCCGCTCTCCTGATTGCGCTGCCGGGCATGTTCGGGGAAGCCTTGATCCTCTCCAGCTTTCGAGTCTTCATGCCGAAGATGCAGGCAGCGTCGGCCGGGAGGTACGGCGCATTTCTCTTCGCGGCCTACGCCCTCTTCCTGAGCATCGCGGAAATCATCGCACTGCGAGCAAAGTAGTCTTGCCACACAGGATATTTCCTTCACGGTTGCTGGATGTGATCCAGAGCTTGCTTTGCAGCCTGCTCGCCTGCCGCGATCATGCGCTGGATTGCCTGCGGACCGGAGAGGTAGCCAGACCAGGGGATGCGCGGCCGGATGAGGAGATCGGTGTGCCGCAAGGCCATGTGGTAATGCGGCGGGTAGGCGCGCGTGGCCCATCGATGATCGGGTCCGATGCCCATCTCATTCAGCAGTGAGCTCACTTCCCAGACATCGGCGGCGATGATGAACTCCGCTCCCAGAGACCTGCAGGGGGCGGACGGAAGGACGCAGGTAATACCGCCATCTTTGAGCTGCTTCCCTGCCCTGTTCACCGCCCTTCGCACGCCCGGCATGGCACAACTGGCGCTGATGGCCGATGCAAGATTTCCTTCTGCGATGGCCAAAACCCTTCTCGCGGGCAACTCTGTGGCGATGGCGATGAAAGGTATTTCAAGCTCGGCGAAGGTACCGGGCAGATACTTCGAACAGAAGCGCTCAAGCGTCCTGCCGTGGAGCAGCCGGGGCCAGAATATGCTTTGCGCCATCTGCTCGATCTGACGCCAGGACATGCCCGCGGCAAGCGCGGCGCCGACCAGACTGCCGGCACTTGTGCCGGTGATGATAGAGGGCCGGATACCGTAGTCGGCGAGAGCCTTGGCTACGCCGATATGCGCGATGCCGCGAACCGAGCCACCACTCAGAGCCAATCCAATGCGATGGGAGCGAAGTTGATCCAGCCCACTCATCGCTTCTGATTCTATTGAAACCAGAATGATACGCGACGCCTGGGGCCTTCCCTACGGGGGCGGTAGATAAGTCGATGAGAGATAGAGGAATTCTTACGAAGTTTGCGATTGTCCCTAAACGCGGAATTTGCATCCTACCAAAACGGGGTGGAGAAACCACTTCATATCTGCCCGTGACAGAAAAGGAAATATCATGAAAAAGCTACTTGTTCTCGTGTGTCTCGCCGGAATGTCCGCTCCTGCTTTTTGCGCCTCCGACACCGCAAAGCTCGATGATCGGATCAGCTCGGCGCGTGCTGTGATCGACGAAATCATGTCGACTCCCGATAAGTCCATTCCGGACGGTATCGCGAAGCAGGCGGTCTGCATCGGTGTAATCCCCGGCGTGGTGAAGGGCGCATTCATTTTCGGAGCGGAATATGGACAGGGTGTCGTAACCTGCCGCACCGGACATGGCTGGAGCGGACCGGTCTTTATCCGGATGGCTGGCGGTTCTTTTGGATTTCAGATAGGCGGACAGGGCACCGATCTTGTGCTTGTCGCGATCAATCAGAAGGGCTTTCAGGATCTGCTGGCGAGCAAGTTCAAGATTGGCGGCGATGCTTCGGCGGCCGCAGGCCCGGTGGGACGGGATACGCAGGCCTCGACAGATATTTCAATGAGAGCGGAGTTGCTTACCTGGTCGCGCGCCAGGGGGCTGTTCGCAGGTATTGATCTGAACGGCGTTTCGGTAAGCCAGAACAAAGACGACACCGATACCTTTTACGGCGGATCGCATAGCTTCGAAAGCATCCTACACGGGAATGTTCCGCCGCCGCCTGCGGCTCAGCAGTTCCTCGAGACCGTCAGCAAGTATTTCCGGACCGCGCAATAGGTGACGACGGCGGGATGAGGAGCGGGCGCCAGCAACCGGTTGGCTCGCTCCTCGAATCGGATCGGGAAATCGGATCAGGTGTAGTTACATAACGCTTACTTAAGTTAACGCCCGCGATTGAGATGGCAGGGGGAGCGGGCTCGATGAGCAAGGAGAATCAATTTATGACCATCCTTTTGATCATTCTCGTTCTGCTGTTGATCGGCGCAGTACCGGCGTGGCCTTACAGCCGGAATTGGGGGCCGTATCCGAGCGGCGGCTTAGGGCTGATTGTGGTGGTCGTGGTGATTCTCTGGCTGCTCCACGTTGTCTAGGGCGCGTTGCCCGCCGATGGGGCGATCACTTCACTTTCGATCGCGCTTTTGCTGCAGACGGGCGCTTCCCACTGGCGGTTTCTGACCGTCCGTAGCGTCCTCGATTCTGGAAGCTTCGTCAAACGCAGTCCTGTCGAGCACGCTCAGAACGGCCCCGTCGATGCGATTATCCAGAGTGCGATAGGGGGTGATGCGGAGATTGCACCACTTCCCCTCACGGTCCTGCACTCTGAACTGCTTGGCCTGGACATCACGGATCACATCGAGCATCATCTCTTCCAGAATTGAGGAATCAATCTTCAGTTTCAATCGGGGTATCGGCCTGCCTACATCACCGGGCACCAGCCCGAACATTGTTGTCGCCTGCGATGTGAAGCGGCGCACGCTCAGGTCGAGTCCCACCATTACGATGGCGATGTTTACGCTGTTGAGCAGATTGGTGAGGTCATTATTCAATTGCGCCAGCAGCTCGTTGCGGTGCTGCATTTCTTCGTTGACGGTGTGCAGCTCTTCGTTGGCTGATTCGAGTTCTTCCTTGGAAGTCTGCAGCTCTTCATTCGTGCTCTGCAGCTCCTCGTTGCCGGACTGAATTTCTTCGTTTGCCGACTGCAGCTCCTCGTTGGTCGCTTCCTGCGTTTCAATGATGGATTGCAGATACTCCTTGGTCGCTCCGAGCTCCTGCTTCAGCAGCGACACCTGTTTCTCCAGTTCCGACTGCTCGACTTGCGCCAGCGCCCGGGCTGCCTGCTGAGGCTGCGCTGATTCCGGAACCTGAAGTTCGAAAACAATCAGGAAGTTTTGTTGATTCTGTACGGGCGCCATAAAAGGAATGACGCGGATGGTAGCTTGCCTTATAAGCCCATCCCCGTCGAACTGGATGTTGTGACGCTCGGCTTCGATGCCGGTCTTGCGCACCTCGTCGATTGCCCCCTGCAGCTCGAACTGCAGGCCAGACCTCGCCATTTTCAGCAGATTGAGACTGGCCTTGCCGGTCGGCAGCTCCAGAAACGTTCCGGTATGGCTGCGGCTTTGAAGAATCTCAAGGTGGTCGTTGATCACCACGGACGGAGGCGTATAGCGCGCCAGAAGCAGGCGGTCTGCTTCGCGCTGCAGTTCGGCAGGAGCCTTGAAGATCTCGGGCGTCTTGACCGGAGGCGCGGGAGTTTCGAGCCCCTCGGTTTGAGGCTCGACGCCCCCCACGGACATGCGGAAGTTGACAGGCGTTGCAACCATTTTCTTGCGATAGATTTTGTGCTTTTTGTCAGCCATTTCGAATAACTCCGAGCCGGTACCCAGCAAGCCTTCCGTGTTGCCGATCAGGAGGAAACCCATTGGGTTGAGAGCGTAGTGAAAGATCGGTATGACTCTCTTCTGCAGCGACTGGCTCAGATAGATCATGACGTTCCGGCAACTCACCAGATCCATACGGGAAAAAGGGGCGTCGCTGAAGACGTTCTGAGTGGAAAAGATACAAAGATCGCGGATGGTCTTGCTGATCTGGTACCCGTTGTCTGACTTATGAAAGAAGCGCCGCAGACGAGCCGGGGTTACGTCCGCCTCAATGCTTTCCTTGTAGATGCCGGAGCGAGCGCGCTGTATCGCAGTTTCACTCAAGTCGGTGCCGAAGATCTGGACGGGCACCTCTGCACGCTCGTCACCGAGATACTCGACAAGCGAGATGGCGAGCGAATAAGTCTCTTCACCGGTCGAGCAGCCGGGAACCCAGATGCGGATGGGGCCTGGCGAAGAGCCGCGAGCTTTCAGCATGGCGGGGTATACGATCCGCTTGAGCGCATCAAATGTCTCAGGGTTGCGGAAAAAACTGGTGACGTTGATGAGCAGGTCCTGATAGAGCGAGCGCAGCTCGTTGCGGTCGCGGGTCAGAAGATTTACGTAGTCGGCCAGCTTGTCGATTTTGTGCAGAGCCATCCGGCGCTGGATGCGACGACTGATGGTTGGAGGCTTGTACTCGGAGAAATCCACATTAAAGGCCCGCCGCAGCAGACGGAAAACTTCGGCCATGTGTAAGTCGATTCCTTTGCCGTCCTCTTCGGCTGGCAGCAGGTGCGGGCCGGCTATATAGGCGTGTCGGCTTATGCGGGCAAGTTCCGCGGAAATTGCGTCAGGCGGCAGCACAAAGTCGACGCAATCGGCTGCCATGGCGCTGGCAGGCATGCCGTCGTACTTGGCAGAGGCAGTGTCCTGGGCAAAGGTGATGCCGCCCTCTCCCTTGATGGCCGTCAATCCCTGGGTGCCGTCAGAACCGGTTCCGGAGAGGATTACTCCGATGGCGTTGCTTCCCTGATCGGCGGCCAGAGAGCGGAAAAAGATATCGATGGCGGTGTTGACGGACCGGGGCTCATCGCGCTGGTCAAGCCGGAGCCGGGAATCGCGAATGGTAAGGTCTCGATTCGGCGGGATCACGTAGAGGTGTTTCGGTTCCACCGCCATGCCGTCGGTCACCTGGACCACCGGCATGGATGTCGAGCGGGGCAGAATCTGCGTAAAAGCGCTTTCGCGAGAGGGATCGAGGTGGGGCACGAAGACGAAAGCCATGTCCAGATCGGACGGCAAGGCCTTCAGCAATGATGTAAATGCTTCGAGGCCACCGGCCGAAGCACCTATTCCGACCACGGGGAGCCCGCTGTTCCGGCTGTCGCCACTATACCGGGGCTGGTAGTTGGCGGTGCTAGCCGAAACTTTCTTTTCGTTCCCGCGGCGGCTTCCTTTCGAGGCAGTCATTCGCATCCGCCATTTCTGCCGTTCCCTGGACGATCACGAACCTGAGCAGGGGCGTGGCGTTCCCTGTGTGCCTCGTGGAAGGACGACTGGAAAGCAGAATTATAGCGCTCCGGTGGAGTGAGGCCCGGCGTGACGCCCGTTCAGAGGTAATTCTCCAGCGTCCGAACACACCAAGAAGCCGCTGAAAGCGCTTCTCAGGAGGGGTCAGTCAAGACTGCAGAGACGGCAAACGTGCGGTCAATCGACTTTCGCCCGTCTAGGATATTTCGGCGACGTCAGCTCATAACAATTGGCCACAAGAGCAGTCAAGGCTGCCCGGGTCTCGCGCATGAGGCTGTCGTGAGTGGTCCGCAATTCCTGGGCGGTGCGAATGAGCTCATCCAAGTTGGAAGCGGCATGAGCGCCGTGGTGGCCGTTTTTCTGCGTCCACCTTGATTCCAGCCAGGCGTCCAAATCACGGGCGTAGGCAATGACAGCGCTCTTGTGAGCGATGCCCTTGGGCCTTCGAACAGGAAGACCGAACTCCTGCTCCCATCGCTGAACTGTACGGACGCCCTTGCCAAGGTAGTTGGCGATGTCTTTCCAGCATGTCAGGACGGTTGAATCGGCTTTTTCGGTTTCCGGGCTCATCTGACACCCCGTTGGTTGCTCACAGATTAACCCCTTCACCGGGGAATTCATAGCCCTTACTAGTCCTGTTGGCTCCCGGGCACATCTCAGTACTTAGGGGAAATCGAGTGCGCAGGCTCCATTGATGCTGGTCTAACCCTATGTAGAAGCGGAAAAAACGGCTGTGATCTTCATCACGCGATAGTGGGAGGAGGTCTAACACGAGAGTGGCTGGTGTGATTTTCGTCACAGAGTTACCATGCTGGAGTCCGTTACCTGGAGTAGGCTGGATTTCTATCGCCCGCGTTCAGATGTTGCCTCGGTCGACCCCGGAGGAGGCTCCCCACATGAAATGCGCTAATCCGCACTGCCGGACCGAAGTATTGTATTTGCGGAGCGGTACCCTGCATTCCATCGATTGCGTAGAAGATGAGAGCCGCGCCGTGAAGCGGCGGATCATCTGGCTCTGCGATTCCTGCAAGCAGTTGTTTTCAGTTGAGCCGTGGCGGTCGCCAGGGGAGCAGCTTCAGCAACGGCCGAAACCAGTCATGAAGCATCCTTCTTCAGAACCAAAACCTGTCGCAGCACGGAAAACATTTCCGGGTCGCGGATAGCGGTGCCTCGCGGTCATCTGGATATTTATTCGTAAGCAAGAGCCTGCGTGACATCCTGCTTTGCGGCTTTCGTCGCCGGGACGACGGCGCCGAGGAGAGCGCCCGCGATGGCAATTGCCCCCGCGATCGGCCACCATCCGTACACGGTCTCCTGCACCAGGCTGGATGGCACCAGATGGTGCATGCACCATTGCGAGCCATAGGTCAGGGCGATACCGGCGACGATGCCGGAAAGTGCAAGGAAGAGCGTCTCCTTAAGCAGCAGCCCGAGAATGGTGCCCGCGGAGGCTCCCATCGCTTTCAGAATGCCGATCTCGCGGGTTCGCTCGAGCACCGCGGTGTACATGGCCATGTAGACGACGATGAAGCCGACGATCACCGCTACGCCGATGACGACTCCGATGAAGTTGCGCAGCAATCCCACGCTGCTGATCGAGAGCATCGAAGTAAATTCTTCCATGGTGTAGATGGGATAGTGCGGCATCTTCTTGCGCAACTCGTTAACTACTTCCTGCGCGCGGCTGGAATCGTCGAGCTTGAGGTAGATCTGGCTGAGGTGATTGGGATTTCCGGTCAGCTGCTGAAGCACAGGCAACTGCACCGCGATGCGCGTGAGCTTGCCTGACTCGAAGATTCCAGCCAGATGCCAGTCATGGTCGCTTAGGTGGATGGTGTCACCGACGTGGAGATGCTTTTCCTTCGCGTAGTACTCGTCGACGAGCATGTCGTCGTCTTTCTGGAACGGGCCGCCGTGGAGGAAGTGGAAGCCGCCACTCATCCTGCTGAATTGAGCGAGGTCGAGACCGGTGATGGTGTCCAGACCTGCGAGGGGTTGGACGACTGTGCCCGTCGCTACGGTGACATGGGGCTCTTTCGCCAGCATAGGGACCAGCTTGTCGGTCATCGGGGCTGAGCTGAGCCCAATGGCGGATGAGCCGGGCGGCCGAATCATGATGTCCGCACCGGCGCCTCGCGCGCGGCGGGCGGTGGCATCGAGGGTTCCATAGCTCACGCCGACAAGGGTGAGGATCATCGTGACCTCGACCGCAATGGCGAGAATGCTCAGCAGGGCACGGACAGGGCGGTGCCCCAGATTGGAGAGCACATACCTGTTGATGGACCCGAAGCGTATCGGCATGCAGATTTGAGGCGTCAGTCCCCGGCCAGCGCCACCGTGTCGCTTTCTACTTGATTGCGATCTTCGGGTTGGCTGCGAAGCGAACGCTCGAAGGCTGCAAGCTGGGCTTCGATGTCGCCTTCGAGCTGCCGACGCTTGATGATGTCCTCGCGGTAGCGGCGCAGGAAGTAATCGATGGTCTCGACGCGGATGCGGATGGAGCCGGAGGGCTTGTTCTCGTCGAGATCCTTAAATGAGAAGTACGGAGTGCCTGACTGCTCGATGATGCCTTCGATGACACCGTAGATCGGGGCGTCGTGTCCGCACTTGAAGCTGGAGACTTCGAGAGCGACGAGATTCGGATGGCGGGCGGTAAACTTTGCGGCCCAGACTTTGTGATTGGTGCTGGTGGAGTAGCGGTTCTTCCAGACGTCGGAGATATCGAGCGGGTGGGTGATGAGCCCGGCGCGCACTTCATCGCCGAACAGCCGGTCAAGCATGTCTTCGTCGGTGGGCAGTGTGCTCTGCGAGAAGACGGGGTAGCCGAGCTTCTGGAACTCTTCCATGATCTCGTGATTCAGGCCGGGATCGTGGTGGTAGACGCGACCCAGCATGACGATGCCGATGCGGTCTTCACGCTCGAGCTGGTCGAGAGTCTCGCGGGCCTGGCGGCGGATGTTGTCCTCGCATTCAGCCAGCGCCTTGAAACCAATTTCGAGGGCGCGTTCGTTTTCTTCGCGGCTGAGGCCGAGGACTGGACCCCAGGCTTTGAACATCTGGTCGGCGCAAATCTTCTGATCCTGGAGATTGAGGATCGGGTCCATGTAGAGGATGTTGTTCTCGGCGAAGATTTCGCTCTCTTTGGTGAAGGCGGCTTTAACGACTTCAGGTGTCGCGGTCACCGTCGGGCAGGCGTTTGAGCCGGTCAGGTTTACGAGGTGGCTGTGGAGCACGTCGTACATCGGGAACCAGATGGCGTTGAGCGGCTTCTTGGTGTGCTTGGTGGCGAGCAGATTGTAGACGTGGGCGATGCCGATCTTCGACGGATAGCAGGGGTCGATGGCGCCGCGGCTGGCACCTGCGCGGTAGAGCTCGGGCGTGGTGTAGTCGGAGTAGAGGATGTTCTCCGACTTCAGGCCGAGGGCCGCGAAGTAGGCGTTGAAGAGCGGCGCGTAGGTGTAGGTATTGAGCAGGCGCGGGATGCCGATGCGGAAGTCCTTGCGGCGCTCCATCAGAGGAACGCGCTCCTTGATGGCCTTGGCGATGAAGAAGCCCTTGGTGCTGGGGACGGGGTCGGCGACCACTTCGACATCGCGCGGCCGGAAGACGTCATGCGCGGCGATATCGACGAAGTTGGGATTGGCTTCCTTGATCTTGTCGATGTCGGACTTGATGTCCTTCATGTCGGCGAGGTCTTCGACGGTTCCCTTTTCGCAGGTCGCGATGATGAGGCGTTGCTCGCCCATGCGCAGCGGCACCTTGGTCTTGCGCGGCTGGAATTCGACGGGCTTCGGCAGTTCGATAACCTTGCTGGAGCCGGGAGAGATCTGAATCTGGATGAGCGGCTCGGCCTTGGCCTTGAAGGGCGAGGGCGCGTGCGAGCCGCATCCGCCACCGATACTGCCCCCACCGGTGCTGCAAGACGAGCCGTGGGCCGCTTCGACGGGAGGCAGGTTGGCCTGGATGGCTTCGAGGCTGGGGAGTTGCGTAGCGGCTACGGCGATTTCTTCCGGTGTCGCGGCGCGATCGGTCGCGACGGCCGCTGTCTGCTCTGCGCCGCTCACGTCCACATCGATGAAGGTACGCAGGCAATTGTTCTTGCAGAAATAGCAGCGCGTCTCTTCGTTGCGTGTTGTGCGATAGCGGATGTTGGCGACGGCTTCGATGCCGATGAAGGTCGTTTTTTTGCCATTGGTCCAGAGGCGCAGTGCTTCCTGCGCGGCGCCGATTGCACCGGATTCACCGCAGTGCTCGTGGACGATGATCTCGGGCACTTTGCCGTTGGCGCGGAAGCTGGATTTGATGAAATCGACTTCGGCTTTCACCACGGCCATGTTGTTCTGCGTGCCGCCCTGGAGGACGAAACGCGAGCCAAGCGCGGCGAGATTGGGAATGCTGGCGACGTAGAGGAAGACGTTCTTCGGGAGCACATCCGCGAGGCCGGCAAGGATTTCTTCTGAGCGCCAGCCCTGGCGCTGGAAGTTGACGATATCGGACTGCATGAAGACGGCGCAGCCGTATCCAAACGACGGCATGGACTTGGCGGAGAAGGCGATGTCGGCGAAGTCTTCGACTTTCAGACCGAAGCCCTCCGCAGTGGACTGCAGAAAATACCCGTTGCCGGCCGAGCACTGCGTATTCAGTTTGAAGTCTTTGACGCGGCCGTCTTTGAGGACGATGAGCTTGATGTCCTGGCCGCCCACGTCGATGATGACGTGCGGATCGTCGTAGAACTTGAGAGCTGACTCAGTATGCGCGACGGTTTCGACCAGGGCCACGTCGGCGTTGAGGACGTCCTTAAGGATGTCTTTGGCGTAGCCGGTGGTGCCGACGCCGAGGACGTCGAGGGTGGCTCCCTTGCTTTCGATCTGTTCGCGCAGCTTCTCGAACATCTCGATGGTGTCCTGAATAGGATTGCCGTTGGAGAGCTGGTAGGTCTTGCAGAGGATCTCACCGTCGGTTCCGAGCACGGCTGCTTTGGTGGAGGTTGAGCCGCCATCGATTCCGACGAAGCCCTGCACCACCTGGCCGGGATAGAAGTCAGCCGGCTTGAACTTCTTCTTCTTGTACGTGTCTCTGAAGGCGACGAGTTCGGCGTCTTCGGCGACCAGCCCCTTGCCTCCCGCAGCAGCCTTTTCTTCGGCGCGGCCGTAGTCGATGTAGTAAAGGAGCTGATCGATTCCGAGATAGCGGCCCACTGCCTGCTCTTCATCCTTGCCGAATTCGACCGCGCCGAGGGCGGCGAAGTATTGGGCGTTGTCGGGGACTTTGATCAGGTCTTCCGGCTTGCTGCCTTCGGGAATCTCGACCTTGCGCTCTTTCCACATGCGCGGAATGTTGGCCTGCCATGCCTCGCGCATGCCCCGGATGAATCCATTGGGACCGCCGAGCAGCAAGACGTGCGGGCGCAGTGTGTGGCCGCGGGTGAGGACGCTGAGGTTCTGCAAGACGATGGCTTCAAAGAGCGATGCCATCAGCTCGTCGGATGGCGTGCCGGTTTTCTGGAGGCCGTTGATGTCGGTTTCGGCGAAGACGCCGCATTTGCCGGCGACTTTGTGCAGCTTGACTCCGTGATAGCCCTGGTTGGAGAGCTCGGAGGCGGGGATCTTCAGCTTGGCGTTGATCTTGTCGATAACTGCACCGGTGCCGCCTGCGCACTTGTCGTTCATCGAAGGGATCTTCTTCTTGCGGCCGGTCTCTTCGTCGTCTTTAAAGACGATGATCTTCGCATCCTGCCCGCCGAGTTCGATGACGGAATAGACCTCGGGGTGCAGTTTCTCGACGGCGAGAGAGACGGCGTGGACTTCCTGGACGAACTTCGCGCCGACCATCTCCGCGATAGTGCCGCCGCCTGATCCGGTGATGAAGATGCGCGTGTTGTCGGTTGACATGCCGGTGTCGGCTTCCATGCGGCGCAGGAATTCCAGCACCTTTTCCGGCTGCCGGGTCTCGTGGCGCTGATAGTCCTGCCAGATCGTTGTGTCGGTTGCGGCATCGACAACGATCGCCTTAACTGTGGTTGAGCCGACATCCAAACCCACCAGAAATTTTTCCATCACCTTTTCCTTAGCTGGAGAGAAGGTTGCCACGCGAAAGAAACATCGGACGCCGCGCGGGGATTTTTGCTGGAGTGCCCATGCCAGGCGCATTGTCGGCAACGGCTGTACGCCGCGCCCGCAGGGAGCGCAGCGCACAGTGAAGTGCCGCAGTCAATAATGCGACCGCCAAGATGGCAGAACCCTCGAGCACAACTCGAAGCACTGGACGCATCACGCCACCTGCACTGCCGGTGCCGAAACACGCGTCCGGCGCCATGCACGGTCGCGATCAATGAGATCGCTGACATGCCATGCGAATTGCGCCGCGGTTCCGGCGATGCCCTCGCGATGCGGGACCTTGTAGAGAGCGTGCTTCAGTTTTGGGTGAGCGTCGACATACTCGCGCAGTTCGTTGAGCGGCTTGCCGGTCTGCGTCAGCACGCTGTCGAACTCCGCACGCGCCTTGGCTTTGGCTTCGGCCAGGGCCATCTGCACGCGGCTGTGCGCGTTGACTTCACCCTCGCCCGAGGTTTCGATGGGCAGGAAGATCATGTCTTTGAACTTGTTGACGACCCGTGACTGCACGCCGTCGGATTGCGTCGAAGGCATGCACCCGAACGGCTTGAGCGCCAGCACCATGTGGCAGAGGTGATTCACGGTGTAGTAGACGTTCTTGCCGACTTCCATGTAGCCCTCACCACCGCGGGCAAGCTGGTGATAGAAGGGATGGGCCAGCCGCGATAGTTCCTTCTGCGGGATGAGGTGATGGGCGGTGTCACCGAAGTGCTTGATGGTGCGGTGATAGAAGAAGTTCCACATTGCGCTGCCGGCGCTCAGGCCTCCGGTCTTCTTGAACAGCTTGAACTCGTTGGCGAGACGCTTCTTGACTTCGTACCACTTGGGATCGCGGTACGGGGCTTCGGCATCGGCGCGCGCTTTCGCGCCTTCCTTTGCCACGTACATCATGTATGCGATCCAGGTAGCGATCGGTTCGACCAGCACCTGTGCGCCTTCGCGCTCGAGGAAGGCGAACATGTTGAAGTTGCCGTCGCCTTCGGTGGTCTGCGCCCAGAATTCGCCGGTGATCTTGATGACCGGCTTCACGCGCAGACGATCGACCTCAATGGCGTCGATGCTGTCGCGACAGGTGTGGAGGGCGTCGACGTACTCCTTGCCGTAGAGGTTGTGCGCAACCTTGCCGAGAGTGCAGCTGATGCCGGTCAGTTTGCCGTGCTTCTCAAGGAAGGGCTTCGCCCAGGTTGGGGCGGCGTCCATGATGTGCCAGCGCTTGCGGTCGCGGAGCGTGTCGGTCAGAGTCTTGGCGGCGTCGTGAATGACCTTGTCGGTTTCGCCCTTGTTCACTTCGAAGGGGCGAACCTGATAGACGAGCTCGTTCAAGACGTCGCCGAGGTTGAGCGCGTTGAGCATGCCCATGCCGAAGTCGACAGAAAACTTCAGGCCCGGCTCGCCGCTGGCAGCCTTGATGCCGTCGGTCTGCTGGAAGAGCAGGACGCGGAAGCCTTCGAAGCCGGAGTTCTGCAGAGCGAAGCGGTATTCAGCTTCGTACATGCCGAATCGGCACGGGCCGCAGGAGCCGGCGGTGAAGAACACGTAGTTGTCGATGATGTGCTGCTTGGTCATTCCCTGCGATTCGAGACTCTGCAGGTAGCGCACAAGGTTGCCGACGGTGAAATAGGTCGGGTTGCACTGGCCGTTGTTGCCGAATTCCTTTCCGGCCTGGAAGTCGGCGACCACAGGAGTGGGGATGTTCTCGCAGCGATAGCCGCTGCCGTGGAAGACGGCCTTGATCATCTCCTCGTGCTTCCAGGTGAGGCCCCCGAAGAGAATGGTCACGTAGTCGCGCTCCGGCCCGGTGAAGGTCCGCTCCACCGGCTTCTTGAACTCGCGCATGCGGGCCAGGCCCGCTTCTGCACGTAACCGAGCGCGCTCGGCGTCGATGCGCGCCTGGATTTCTACTTCAAAGTCGGTCTGAACGATTTCTTCAACTGGCATATACCTCTCCTGTGGGGTCGTAGTTTGCGGTTTGGCATTACTCAGAATTACGCCGTGATCGAACCGTCTGCTGGTTACATCTGGCCCTTTACTCCCTGGAATCCGTTGGCTAGGTTCTTGAAGAAGTACTTGATCACACGCTGATCGTTGTAGCACCAGCCAAGAATGTGGTTCAGCGTGGAGAAGCAATGAGTCTGGCAGGTCTCTTTCTGGTGGTCAAGCTGCTTGGTGTCAAATTTATGGTCGCCTACCACGCCCCAGTCGTAGCTCGCCGTGTACATCGGAAAACAAGGCGCGAGGGTTCCGTCGACGCGGATGATCATGGAGTTCTGTCCGGCGCGGCAGTTCCATGGGAAGTGATTCCCTTTCATGAAATCAACCATCTGCCATAGCCGGGCATTCGAGTTCACCATCTTATAGCCGGAATCCTGCTTTTCGGTCAGCCACTGGATGGTTTCTTCCACAGCCGGCCAGTCATCTTTGGTGATGTAGGTGACATTGTTATCTGCGTGCTTGAAATGCTCATCCTGCTCAAGCAGCGGAGATTCATTGATGTGGTAGTCGGTGGCGATGCCGGAGTCGTGGGCGATCTCGGTCAGCTGCCGCACGTCGTCGAGATTGTTGCGGCAGATATTGATATTGAGGAAGACGGAGTAACCGTAGCCGTATTGCTTGCGGACCAGGTAATCGAACTGCTTGCGGATCGGCACCAGCGCCTTGGGCAGGCCCTGTTTGATATCGACGGCATCGACCGCGATGTTGAAGGTGGACATGCCCGCATCGGCAAGCTTGTCAATAACATCGATGCGCAGCAGCCGCGCGTTTGTGGGCAGGTAGGTCCAGAAGTTCTTCTTCGCGGCGTAGTACGTGATCTTGTGGATAAAGTCCGGGCGGAGCAGAGGCTCCCCTCCCATGTAGGCGAGAACCCGGCAGCCGGTACCGTGCAGCCAATCGACCGAGCGCTTCGCCGCGTCTTCGGTCATTCCCTTCACTTTGTTGTCGAAAGCCCAGCAGTAGTGGCAGTCGAGGTTGCACTTGAACTCAGTGAAGAGATAAGCGATCAGAGGGTGAAAATCCCCTGCCGTCACACGCGAGCGGATATAGGGGAAGAGCCAGCCCTGCATCGCGTGGTAGATCTGACCGGGTGTGTATTTCCGCTTTTGCGGCGGACTCCATTCCGGACTCTCATCGATTGGGCCCAGCAGATCGGGATATTGCGGAAAGACAGGAGCGGGAAAGGTCTGCGGTTCGCCCACCGGGACGAGCCCCATAGGAGCCGCCTGGGGATGAGTTAGAAGGTTATGCAACGGTACATCGAGACGGAAATTCGAAGTCTGCTCGGTGTATTGCTCGACAGGCATCGCGACCCTCCGTGGTCACAAACTTTTCTATCCGAATATTTGATCGCTCGATCTTCGAGAATGTCTTTTAAGCTCGTGCACATGGTTCGCCAATTCTCTGCTAAAAGCGGTCAAGGGGAATCCACTGAAAAGAAAGAACATCATCTCGAGTTCAACGAGAGATGCTGTGGAGTTCCAACTGAAGCAGTGCCAGCTAATCACCAGGCTGCCAATTTACTGGCATCCTAATTTGCCCTGCTACTTTACGGACTCGACGATCATCTATTGACTTGAGTTGTTACCAAGTTGCTTCCAAAACTGACACCCATGGAAGGGCAGCACAACATTCTCTTACCCAGTTCTGTTCCTGCTCAGTACCCGCGGGGTAATGAGCAGGGCCTCCTGCGTTTCACGCGTGAACTGAATGAACACCGAAGCGTGCAACGCCTCCTGCAGGTGCTTCCGTCCAAACTGCGCGACCTTACTTCTGCCACCACCTTTATAGTCTGGACCGTTGAAGGTTCACAAGCGTCATTTGACGGCTCACAGACGATATTCAAGTGCTTCACTGACGAAAATCCGGGTGCACATGTTTCAGATATTTCTTGGACGCCTGCAGCTTGCCGCTGGGTGCATGAAACACAGGCACCTCTGCTGATTGCCTCGCTCAGGGAGGAGACTCGCTTTCCTGATTTGGCCCAGTGGCTGCATATCGCGCAGACCGGAGTGGGGGATGGGGCTGTTTGCATGCTTCCATTGACCGCCTTTCGGCGGCTGGGTGTGGTGTGCGTCGCGCGCCGCCTGGGGAATGGTTTCTCGGAGGATGAGATAGGCCTGCTTACACTGGCGACGCGATATGCCGCACTGGCGATAGACGACAGGCTGAGCTTCGCGGCGTCAGAGAATGTGCGCCTGCAGCTCGAGAGCGAACAGACAAGGCTCAAGCTGATCCTCGATCTGAACAACAGCGTGGCGTCGAATCTTGAACTGAAGCAGCTTATCCGGGCAATGTCGCCGGGCATCCGCAACGCGATGCAGCTCGATGCCGTTGCCCTGATGCTGCCCGCGACAGACAGCGAAGGACTGGAGGTTTATGCTCTCGACTTTCCGGACAGCAAAGGGTTGATTCGACCGGGAGAGGTGATTTCTCCGGACAGGCTGCCGGGAAGGGTCTTCCGGTCGGGGAAACCATGGGTTGGTGACATCACCGATCAGCATCCCCAATATTTTGGACGCCAGCTAGCCGTGCAGGAAGGGCTCAAAGCCGTTTGCCTCCTGCCGCTGGTGCGATGTGACCGGGTGCTCGGAGTTCTGGCGGTGGCGAGGCTGCGCAAGGACTCATTCACGGAGCAGGAGGTGGATTTTCTGGTTCAGATCGCGGGTCAAGTTGCGATCGCCATCGACAACGCCCTGGCCTACCGGAAGATCTCGGAGCTCTCGGACAATCTGGCTCAAGAGAAGCTCTATCTGGAAGACGAGATTCGGAATGAGCTGAACTTTGAGGAGATTATCGGGAACAGCGCGGTTCTGCGGCGGGTGCTTCGCCAGGTGGAAGCGGTGGCTCCGACGGATTCCACGGTCCTTATTCATGGCGAAACGGGGAGCGGGAAGGAGCTGATCGCCCGGGCGGTACATAAATTGAGCCGGCGGAGCACTCGCGCCTTCGTGAAGCTCAACTGCGCGGCGATTCCTACAGGGCTGCTCGAGAGCGAGCTCTTCGGCCACGAGAAAGGCGCTTTTACCGGAGCCATCGCGCAGCGCGTGGGGCGTTTCGAGCTGGCTTCGGAGGGGACGATCTTTCTCGATGAGATCGGGGAAATACCCCTTGAGTTGCAGCCGAAGTTGTTGCGTGTTCTGCAAGAGCGGGAGTTTGAGCGGCTGGGTAGCTCACGCACCCTGCATACAAATGCCCGGCTGATTGCGGCGACGAATCGGGACCTGAATGCGATGGTGGAAAGTCAGCGCTTCCGATCGGATCTTTTCTACAGGCTGAATGTCTTTCCCATCTATGTGCCGCCGCTGCGCGACAGACCGGAAGACATACCTTTTCTTGTACGGCACTTCGCCCAGCACTTCGCGCGGCTGATGAAGAAGCGCATCGACACGATTTCAACTGAAACGATGAACGCCATTGTCCGGTATCCATGGCCGGGGAACATTCGTGAGCTGCAGAATGTCATAGAACGCACGGTGATCCTGTCGTCGGGCAGCGAGCTGAAAGTGCCGATTGCGGACCTGAAGATACGGGGGGGAGACAACGGCAACAACGGCATCCTCACCCTGGAAGAGATGGAGCGGCGGCATATCCTGTCCGTCGTCGAGCAGAGCAATTGGGTATTCTCCGGGCCTAACGGCGCCGCGGCGCGACTGGGAATGAAGCGCTCGACATTGCAGTTTCGCATGCGGAAGCTGGGGATCTCGCGTCCGACTCGCCCGTGACGGTGCCAACATACCGACGGAGTGCCAGTTGGCCAGCATAGGTCTATTGGCTGCATTGCATCCCGGCTCTTCAAGCCATCGGTGTAAACCGATCTAAAACATAGAAATACAGCCCACGTCGCCGATTGATTTCTGGCAGGCAGATTGCGTCTTAACGGGCTGTTTCACTTTGCGGATCGTTGGAGATGCCCCGTCGTCGGAGATCCCATGTTCAGAATCACCGTGGTTGAGACTCCATCCGAGGAGAAGTGGATTCTCCAGGGCCAGCTAACTGGAGAGTTTGCCTCGGAACTTAGCACAAACTGGCGGACGTCGCTCGATTTGTGTGCGGACCGGTTACGACTGGTGGACTTGGACGAGGTCACCCAGATCGACAAGTGCGGCGAGGAGGTTCTGCTGCAGATGATCCATCAGCACGCCCGATTCGTGGCGAGCGGCCTCTATACCCGGCACCTGTTGCAGGAGTTACAGGCCCGGATCCAGGCCGAGGCCTGCAAGCCGACTGATTGAAACGGCTCTCTTATTACTTGGAAGTAAGTTGGCCGGCTCAGTCAACCTAAGTCTAGTAGTCAGAATGGACTGGCGCTCGGATCGGAGAGATCTGGGCTCGGAAATCAGTGCCTATTCAGGCTCTCGGAAACCCCAACAACAGTACCTATATTATTTATTACCCTTGATGGGTACTATAGCGTTACCCTTTGGGTTACGGAAAGGCCGGCAGGGACTTTCAGTGGGGCGAGGGTCTGAATGGGTGGCGGTGAAAACAAGGCGGCAAATACAACGAGCAGCGATGACCAGCTTGCAAAGGATGTCGCTCGCCTGTATGCATGGGCAAATGTGGAGGGAGTACCGTATCGGGATTTCTCCCGGCAAAGGAAGATACAGCAAAAGCCGGTAACCTCAGTCGTGGAGGAACAGACGGTCGAGACAATTTCGACGCACGTCGTGGTGGAATCCGAAGTAACTGCGTCTGCAGTTACTAGAGCGCCGATTCCGGAGCAGCCACCCGCGATTGAAACGACGATTCAGCCGATGCAGCATGCGGCGGCGCCCACAAACGGCTTGCCGGTGGTGTTCGATGAGCCAGTGAACAGCATGCCGGTCGTGTCTGACGCCGCACCGGCGCCCCGCCCCTTAGAGCCGGAGTCGCCATACACACCTTCGCGCGTGCGCAGCAGGTCTCGGTTCATCGACCAGCTCACGTCTCCCGTCCAGAGTGACGAGCGGCCAATCCTGGCGGTGCATTCACTGGCCGGAGGCGTGGGCAAGTCCACGCTATGCGCGAATGTCGCCAGAGTGCTGTGTTCGCTTGGCGAGCAAATATTGATGGTGGACGCATCGGGCAGCGGGCTGCTGCCGTTCCATTTCGGAGCCAACGATCTGCGCTCGGGCCTGAGGAAATTTGTGGCGCCGGGCATGACCTATTCTCCGCTGCGCGTGATCGGCGCGGAGGAGATCACGGCCGGGTGGCTGGACGGCGACGTGCGGGCGGCGATGGCGGCGTCAGACCGGGTTATTTTCGACCTTGGACCTGCGTCATTCGGGCTGCTGCCGAATATATTCGGTCTGGCTAATACCATCCTCGTACCCCTGCTGCCGGATCTGAATTCGATCCTTACCATTCCGCGAATCGAGGCATCGCTCGAGAAGATGCGATCGAGCGGGCTGAAGGTACCCCCTCCGTTTTACGTATTCAGCGAATTCGATAGTGAAAGTTCGATCGACCAGAGAGCACGCGAGCTGGTCGCGGGGCAGTGTGGCGAACGGCTTCTACCGCTGACGATCCGTCACGGCGCCGAGGTGGGCCAGGCGATCGCCTCACGGATTACGGTCGTGGATCACGCGCCGGAATCAGAGGTAACGCACGATTACGTTCAGCTTGCGGGCTGGCTGCAAAGTGTTGCACCGGTCCGGCGAGCGGCGAAATCTTCGGTGCGCTGGACCGAGCAATGAAGCGACTCCTGGGGAAGTGGAATTCGCTCGGAACGGCCACCAGTTTTACAGCGGCCGTTGCGCGCCTGATCACTTATTCACTGCTTCTCTTCCTCGCCTTTGAATGTGTAACGGTCGATTTCAAGTGGCCGGAGCAGGCGGTGCTCGGCGTTCTGACGATCGCTATCACCTTCGCGATTCATGCCATTTCCGAATCGGAGCTGGTGACGCTGGCCCTGATGTTCGCCTCGATGCTGGCGACGACGCGGTATGCGTACTGGCGGTTTTCGACGGTATTCCAGGCACTCCTGGATAGAAATCATCCGATCCCGTGGATCGATGTGTTCTTCATGCTGCTTCTGTTGTCCGCGGAGGTGTACGCGTTCGTCATCCTTTATCTCGGATACGTTCAGACGATTCGCCCACTGCGGCGGCCGCCTGTTCCGCTGCCCGCCACGCTGGAGGAATGGCCGGATGTCGATGTACTGATTCCGACCTACAACGAGCCTTTGTCGGTGGTCCGCTCAACGGCCTTTGCGGCAATGAACATCGACTATCCGGCGGAAAAGCTACACGTCTACATACTCGATGACGGCCGCCGCGAGGAGTTCCGCAAGTTCTGTGAAGAGGCGGAGATCGGCTACATGATCCGCCCGGACAACAAGCATGCGAAGGCCGGGAATATCAATCACGCGCTGCGGGTACTGACCTCGCCGTATGTCGCGATATTCGACTGCGATCACGTGCCGACCCGCAGCTTCATGCAGGTGACGCTGGGATGGTTTCTCAAAGACAAGAAGCTGGGGATGCTGCAGACTCCGCACTTCTTCTACTCGCCTGATCCATTCGAACGGAATCTCGAGCAGTTCATGGTGATTCCGAATGAGGGCGAGCTGTTTTACGGAATTATCCAGGACGGGAACGATCTGTGGAACGCGACCTTCTTCTGCGGATCGTGTGCAGTGCTGCGGCGCACCGCGATCAACGAGATTGGCGGAATCGCTACCGAAACAGTTACAGAAGACGCGCATACCTCACTGCGCATGCAGATGAGGGGATGGAACACAGCGTATATCAACATTCCGCAGGCGGCGGGACTGGCGACCGAGAGCCTGTCGAGCCATGTGGGCCAGCGTATCCGCTGGGCGCGCGGCATGTGCCAGATCCTGCGGACGGATAATCCTGTGCTGGCAAAGGGGCTGAAGTGGCCGCAGCGCCTGTGCTACGTGAACGCGATGATCCACTTCCTGTATGCGGGACCGCGGCTGATCTTTCTGACCGCGCCCCTCATATATATGTTGCTGGGGCGGATCAACATTCCGGGTTACTGGGCAGCAATTCTTGCGTACGCGATGCCTCACCTCTTCCTCTCAAATGTGACCAACCTGCGCGTGCAGGGCAAGTACCGGTACTCGTTCTGGAACGAAGTCTACGAAACAGTGTTGGCGCCGTACATTCTAGGGCCGACACTGCTGGCTCTGGTGAATCCGAAGCTCGGGAAATTCAATGTGACGGCGAAAGGCGGCATCGTTGAGAAGAAGTACTTTGACGCACGGATTGCGCGGCCGTACCTAGTACTTATCTGGCTGAATGTCCTTGCTCTACTTGTCGCGCCGATACGGATTTTTTACTGGAATGCGGGGCATCCGGGCACGATTGCGATGAATTGCGCGTGGATCCTCTTCAACATGGTGATCCTCGGCACGGCGAATGCAGTGGCGATCGAGTCGCGCCAGGTTCGCGAGGACGTTCGGATCGGTGTTCATCTGCCGGTAGAGATTCGGCTGCCGGATGGACGGAGCGTTTTTGGCGAATCCACGGATGTCTCGCTGGGAGGCGCTGCGCTGG
Organism: uncultured Acidobacteriaceae bacterium; assembly: GCA_963781245.1. GTDB lineage: Bacteria > Acidobacteriota > Terriglobia > Terriglobales > Acidobacteriaceae > Silvibacterium. Next base: position 103,149 of record CAWAFB010000014.1, on the reverse strand, counting down.
TGCTTGAAGAGCCTCTGGAATTGAAGGCAGGCACCGCGATACGTGTGATCTATCCGCTGCGAAAGCAGCAGGCTGCGTTCCCGGCTACGCTTGTCAGTCTGGATGGCAAGAACCTGCGGTTAAAATACGAACCGCTCAGCATTGAAGAAGAAGAATTGCTGACCCTGGTGCTTTACTCGCGTGCCGATACGTGGTTGAGCAGGAGCGAGCGCCGCCAGAAAGACCGGCCGCTGCACAGCTTCGCGCGGCTGGTGCAGTTGTCAGTCAGAGGCGTGGGTTACGCGCTGCTGGCGCTGGTTCCCAAGCGGAAGAAATCGGACAAGGTCGCGGCGGCCGCACGTGCACAGACCGCGGGCATTATTATTGCGCTGCTGCTGGCGGGAGGCGCGTTATCTCTCCATGCCCAGAAGAGAGCGATGGGGTCGGGCGTACCCACTGCCGCTTCTGCAACCGGGGAAGGAACTTTTCATTCCTCGATGTCACTGAAGGACATCGGAATTCCTCAGGTGATCGAGTTTCGCGGTGTGGATGCCTCGCGCACCATTCCGTTTTCGCTGCCGCACACTGAGGTAGTTCAACAGGCGAAACTGAACCTGCATTACTCTTTTTCGCCGGCTCTCATTGCGGAAATGAGCCATCTCAATGTGCTGCTGAACGGAACGCTGATCGCTTCGCTGCCTGCGCCATCGAAGACGGCCAATGTTCAGGATGCGCTGAGTGCCAGCGTGGCGCTGCCGGCGGAGTTGCTTGTGCGCGACAACACGCTGGGACTGCAGTTCATCGGGCACTACACGAGGGACTGCGAAGATCCGGCAAATTCAGTGCTGTGGGCGCGAGTGGAAAATAACACGAATATCGAGCTGTCGGGCTCACTGCTTCCTCTTTCCGACGATCTGAAGATTCTGCCGCTGCCGTTTTATGACGACGAGTTGAGTGGCGCGTCTCCGACTGTCCCCTTTGTGTTTGCAGAGGACCCGACGGATGCGACCCTGCAGGCGGCGGGCATTCTTGCCTCGTGGCTGGGAGTTCTGGCGAAGTCGCATACGCTGACCATGCCAGTAACGATCGGCAGCACGGTGCCCAAGGGCAACGTGATTCTATTTGCGGAGAAGCCGTCGGATTTGCCGGCGGGTCTTGACCTCGACGTGAACGGACCGACGATTGCGGTGCGTACCAATCCCAGCGATCCCTATAGCAAGGTGCTGGTGATCACCGGCAACGAGTCGGATCAGCTTGTGACCGCGGCGCGAGCGATCGCGCTGCAGAATGCCATGCTGCAAGGCCGAACCACTCACGTCTCGGATTTTGAGTTGCCGGCACCCCGAGAGGCTGACGATGCGCCCCTGTGGCTGAGGACAGATCGCGTTTCGCCGTTCTGGAATTACACCGACAACGCGGAATTGCGCAGCGATGGTTCGGGACCGCTTGCGGTTTACCTGCGTGTTCCCCCCGATTTGTATTACGGAGATCGAAGCACGATACCTCTGGTTGTCGACTATCGATATAACGCGATTCCGCTGGCGAACGGATCGACGCTGCGCGTGACGGCGAACGGAATACTGGTGAATGAGCTGCCACTTCCGCACGCGGATAATCCGAAGAAGGTGTTGTCATATACGGCGGCTGTTCCGCTGACAGGAATGCGGCCGTTTACGAATACCTTGTTGTTCAATTTCTACTTTCAGATAGCCAAGACGGGGCACTGCCAGGACACGCCGCCGATCAATCTCCAGGGCGCAATTCTGCGCAGTTCGCACCTTGATCTCAGTGGGCTGGAACATTGGGCGGCGATGCCCAACCTCGAGCTGTTTTCGAATGCGGGATTCCCTTTCACCCGGTTCGCCGACCTCTCGCAGACGACGGTGGTGATGCCTCCGGTGCCCTCGGAAAAGGAGATTGGCGTCTACCTGATGCTCCTTGGCTACTTCGGCGGACAGACAGGATATCCCGCACTTCGCGTGAACGTGGGAAACTCGGCGGCGCTAGGTAAAGATTTGGATTATCTGGTGATCGGAACAGCGGCGGACCAACCGGCGTTTGACCGTCTCAGCGGACAACTGCCGGTTTCAGCTAAATCCGATGCGGTTACTGTGAGCGATACCGGCGGGATATTTGCGGCGGTTCAACACGCGTGGTGGCAGGTGGCGGAGATGCGTCCGCACTGGTGGTGGAAGATCAACCAGTCGAAGGAGAGAAACGGCCTTATCACCAGCCTGGGTGAGTATCCCGAGGCGGTGATTCAGGGCATCGAGTCGCCGTGGGCTGCGGACCGGTCGATCGTCACGGTTACGTTTAGAAATGATGATGCCGTGCCGGGATTCGTCTCCGCGTTCCTCAAATCGTATTCGTCGGGAAATATCAGCGAATCGGTAAGTGTCCTGCATGGAAACGAGTTTTCATCCTATCGCCTGGGAGACAGGTTCTATTTCGTAGGCCACTTACCGTGGTGGTCGCATGTCCGTTACTGGCTCCGAGAATTCCCCTGGCTGGTTGTTGTGCTTACGTTTGTTTTAGGCCTCTTTGTCGTGCCGTGGACTCGCGCCAGGCTCGATCGTCGAGCTCGCGCACGTCTGGAGGCACGCGAAGCATGAAGCAAGGTTTTCGACTCGCGCTGCTGGTTGTCGTGATGGTTTCACTCCTGAGCGGACCGGTTGCCGGGGCGGAGAGTGGCTGGCCTTTGTGGAATCGTTATGCCGCACGCTTTATTTCGGCGGAGGGGCGAGTGATTGATCCGGATCGGAATTCGATGACGACGTCCGAGGGCCAGAGCTACGCGATGTTCTTCGCGCTGGTGGCCGGCGATGCCGCGTCGTTCGAGCGACTCCGTTCATGGACCGAGAACAATCTCGCCCAGGGCGATCTCAGCAAGCATCTGCCGTCGTGGAGCTGGGGCAAGGGCGACGACGGAGCGTGGCGTGTGCTTGATGAGAACTCAGCGTCGGATTCCGATCTATGGATCGCCTACGATCTGCTGCAGGCGGGAACCGTCTGGCAGAAGCCTGAGTACAGACAAGCTGGAAAGTCCCTGCTGGAGAACATAGCGAAAGAAGAAGTCGCTCAACTTCCCAATGTGGGACCGGTGCTTTTGCCCGGTCGGGTAGAGCTGTTCGCCAAAGGGGATCGCTGGGTGCTGAACCCCAGCTACATGCCGCTGCCGCTTCTTTGCGCTGCCGGTCACGCGGCGCCGGACGGCCCCTGGAGGCAGATGGCTACGGCGCTCCCCGCCTGGCTGCGCCGCGCCAGTCCCAGCGGGTTTGCAATGGACTGGGTGGCGTATGAGGACGAGACAAAGTCGAGTTTTTCTGCCGCCGCCGATCCGGGCGATCCTACTCGCACGGCGCGGGGCAGCTACGACGCTATCAGGGTGTACCTGTGGGCCGGCATGACGGCCAAAGAAACTCCCGGCGCCGCCATGTTGCTCGAGATCTTCGCTCCGATGTCCCGGCTGATGCAGAGCGATCCTTCACCGCCGGAGACGATCAGTCCGGACGGACGCGTCCTGAGCAACGCTGCTCCTCCCGGCTTCTCCGCAGCAATGGTGCCCTTTCTTACAAGCTCGGGCGAAAAGATGGCGGCTGCCGCGCAGCTTCATCTCGTGACGGCTGAGTTCGACAGACAGACGGGTCTGCTGGGAATACCGCCCCGTTATTACGACCAGAACCTGGCGCTCTTCGCGCTGGGCTGGCAGGAGCAACGGTTTCGGTTCAATCCCGACGGAACATTGAGGGTCCGATGGAAAAACTAAACCGGAAGTTTCATCGACGGATTCTTCTGATGGTCATCGGTATGTTGGCCATTGGCGTTCCATGCAGTCTTCCAGCGCAATCAGCGGCCGAAAAGATGCTGTTGGCCAAGGCACAATCGCTCGCTGCTCATGGACGCCTCGACATGGCGGTGCAGACCTGGCAACAGGTGCTTCTTTCCAACCCGAAAAATACAGAGGCGCTTGCCGGGATCGCCAAGGCCGACATGCAGCTGGGCAAACAGGACGAGGCCCGGCAGTACCTTGACCGCTTGCGGGCGGCGGGTGGAAATCCTGCGGCCATATCGCAGATCCAAGCCATGCCTCAGGTGGCTCCGCAGTCTGACCGGCTGAATGAAGCCAGCCGTCTGGCGCAAAACGGACAATACGCGCAGGCGATGAAGATCTACCGCGATGTCTTCGGCAATGAGCCTCCAGCGGGCAACTATGCTCTCGCGTACTACGATACGGAGGCGGCCATTCCCGAAGATCGCGCTCACGCGGTCGAGGGCTTGCGAAAACTCTCGCAGCAATTCCCTGCCGACTCTCGCTACGCAGTCACGCTGGGGCGCATCCTGACTTATGATCCGAAGACCCGCTCCGAAGGTATCGCGCTGTTACAGCGATACAGCGGGGTTCCCGCCGCCCAAAATGCACTGAAGCAGGCGGCGTCGTGGAATGCTCAGGCGGCAGCAACGCCGAGCGCTCCAGCAGAGGCACCAAAGAAGCCCACCGGTCCGGTGGGCAATCCTCTGGAAGCGTCAGCCTATCGGGCGCTCAATGCGGGGCGGCTGGATGAGGCCGAACGGCTGTTTCAGCAAGTGCTTGAAAAGGAGCCGAATAATCCGCGCGCGCTCAGCGGGATGGGTTACGTCTTGATGAAACGGCAGGAGTTTGGCGAAGCCGCTGACTACCTGCAGCGTGCGCAGGCTGCGGGCGGCAAGGGTCTCAATGCCTCCGTCGGCACTTCACAATTTTGGGACCGGATGTCCAGCGGCAATGAAGCATTGAAGGCCGGCAACAGCAGCGAGGCAGTGGAGGATTACCGGGCGGCAGTGTCGATGAAGCCGTCGAATCCGGATGCGCTGGAGGCGCTAGGCGGAGCTCTGATGCAGCAGGGCAATTCGGCTGAAGCGATCGAGATCTTCGAGCGGGTCGTACGGGTTGCGCCAAACCGGACAACGGCGTGGCGCGGCCTCTTTCTTGCACAGTCGGAGTCAGGCGATTCGCAGGCAGCCCTGGACACCAGCAACCGCATGCCGGCCAACGTTCGCACGCAGTTGAATCGCGATCCCTACTACCTGCGATCGCTTGCGCAGGACAATCTTGCGCTCGGCCGGAAGGCGGAAGCCGACCGGGTGGTCGAACGCGCGCTGGCTCTGCCCTTCCCGAACCAGGGACGCGATCTGCCCGCGGATCAGCAGATGCAGTATGCGGCGTTGCTGATGACAGCGCAACGGTATGAGCCCGCTCTGCAACTCTACCGGCAGGTGGTGGAGGGGGATCCCCAAAATATCGATGCGTGGCGGTCGCTGATCGCCGCGCAGCACCAGCTCCATCGCGACGAGGAGGCGATTGCGGAGTTCGGCAAGATGCCGCAGGGCGTCTACGATCACGTTCAGAACGATGCAGGATTTCTGGTGCTGATCGGGTCGATTTACCAGACGCGCCGTGAGTGGGACCGCGCGCAGAAATATCTGGAGCGGGCGCTCTCGCTCGGCAATGTTTCGAACTCGTCTATCGAATTGCAACTTGCCGATATCTACGCCGCACAGGGCAACGCGCAGAAGGCTTACACGATTTACAAGCGCGAGCTTGATGTCCATCCGGACAGCCTGCAGGCATGGCGCGGAGTCCTGAATACGCTGCATCAGTCGAACCACGATCGCGATGCCCTGCGCGAGATTGCCAGGATGCCGGAGCCGGTTCGCCTGCGGCTCGCGCAGGATCCCGCCTATCTGCAGACGCTGGCGTCGATCCAGGCAGCCAGCGGGCAGGAGCAGGCCGCTCTGCGCACCTTCGCTGACCTGGTGCAGCTGTATGCGGGCCAGAACACGGAAGTACCCACCGATGTGCAGATTCAATATGGATGGGTGCTGCTGAACGCAGGAGATGACCGCAAGCTCTATTCCCTGGTCTCGAGCCTGTCGACTTCGGCGGAGATGACAGACGAGCAGCAGACCAACCTGAATCAGCTGTGGGTAGCGTGGAGTATACGCCGGGCAAACAGCGCTGCTGCCTCAGGCGATCAGCGACGCGCATTGGCTATTCTCGAAACCGCAGCCAGGGCCTTCCCGGGGAACACCAACATCTATACCGCCTTGGCGGGTGCGTATCTCAAGGCCGGGCAGGCCAAGCGCGCGGTGGCGATCTACGCGTCGCTCGACATGAGCCAGGCGAGTCTCACGCAGTACCAGGGCGCCATCGGCGCAGCGCTTGCCGCCAAGGATATGAAGCAAGCGGAAGCGTGGCTCGAGGCCGCGCTGGACCGATACAAGGATGATCCTTCGATCCTGAGAATGGCGGCGCAATTTGAGCAGGCTCGCGGCGACAACGGCAAGGCCGCTGCATACTATCGTGCCGCTCTGGCTGCGCTGGGGCCGCAATCGCCGGCCGACCTATTCTCGCGACCCGGCTCCACGGGGAATCAAGGCACTCCGCTGAACGGGGTGCCTCCGATGCAGCAGCTCATGGACCTGCTGGCACCCACCGGGCGCACCGCGCGCATGAGCGAGCCGGTTGATCCTCTCTCGAACGGCGTCAGAGACCGAGAGATTTCCTGGCAGGATGCGCCGGTCGCGGCGACTCCGACACTGGGCGATTTCGCCGGAGTGCGGCAGGATAATCGGGCAGATTCCTTCAGTAGTGACAATAGCGGCTCAGGATTTCCCAGGCAGCGGACGCAGGCTACCCTGAATGATTTTGCCTCTCAGCCGGTAGACCGCGAAAATTCGTATCGGCCTCCGCAGGAAAATTCGTATCAGCGCGAGCAGGCCTATCAACAGCGTGACGAGGATCTGAAACCAAGGGTTCCGCTTACATATGCAGCCGCAACGTCGGAAGCGCAAGCTACATCGACTCTGGAATTCGTCGAGCCGACTTCGATGAAGCTCCCGACCCGGCGAATGTTTGCAGCCCAGGAGAGTCAGACCGGGGAATCCTTCAACCGCGCGCAAAACCCCGGTGCAATCGATCCCGCTGGGCGGCTACAGTCTGCAGTGCATGATCTCGGCGCACCCTATCAGCAGACGGGACCTCAGGAGACTCAGGACTCCAGCGCGCCGTCAGGCAGAAGTATCAATCCGGGGAGCACTCCATCGGGCAGTGATGCTTTCTTGACCACTGATAACGCAGCGACCCAACCCGAGACGCACGTTCTTCCTCCACTGACCGGACCCGCCGTGCGAGTACAGCGGCAAAAATCGCAGGCTGAGCAAATGCAGGACCAGCTCGCAGCGATCGAAGGGGCGTCGAGTGGATGGCTGGGTTCGACTGCCTCCGGCGCTTTCCGGAGCGGTCAGCCTGGCTATGATCGACTGTCAGCTTTCTCGGCCCCGACCGAAGGATCCGGTGTGATCGGCTCAACGGCGCGAATAACCGTGATTACTCAGCCGGTGCTGCTCGATTCGGGAACGGCGACCGGGACCGAAACGCTGCAGCAGGGGACGCTACCCAGGGGTGCTATTCCTACCGCGCAAGGCGCATCCGGCATCGGCGGAGACCTGCAGTTGCGGACTTCCCTCTTCGCCGCGAGTGCTGGCTACACCCCGTACGGCTTTCTCGTCAGTAATGTCACCGGCGGACTCTACATCCATCCTCCGGCGGGGCACTTCACGCTGACCTTCGCACGCGACCCCATTACCGACACGCAGCTCTCGTACGCCGGTCTTCGCGATCAAGGGAGTGCCGGTCCTTCCAATCCGGGCAATATCTGGGGTGGGGTTATTGCCAACGCCGGCGAGTTACAAATTGCCTCGGGAGACAGCCGCTGGGGATGGTACCTGCAAGGAGGCGGTCAGTACATCACCGGCGTGCACGTGCCGAATAACTCACGCTTCGATGGCACGGCTGGCGCTTACTGGGGAGTCTGGGGAAGTCCCGAATATGGGAATCTCACGATAGGCATGAACTTCTTCGGAATGCACTACGCTCACAACTTGCGCTACTTCACCTATGGCCAGGGCGGATACTTCAGTCCCGATGCTTATATAGTTGCGGCCGTGCCGGTCAGCTTCAACGGTCACTACGGACCGAAGTTTCACTATCGTGTGGTTGGCAGCGTTGGGGTTCAAGGCTTCAACGAAGAAACGACACCATACTTCCCGCTTGATGTAGCAATCCAGGGCGCGCAGGGCAATCCCTATTACCCCGCGATGACCAGCGTGGGCGGGAACTATAACTTCGAGTCGGAAGCCTCCTACGCGATAGCCGAACACTGGTATGTCGGAGGATATGCGAGCTTCAATAACTCGAGGGACTACGCCAGCTCGAAGGCCGGCTTCTTCGTGCGATACCTGTTCCGGCCTCAACCGATGCTCGAAGAAACGGGGCCAACGGGGCTCTTTCCTGTGCAGGGGCTGCGACCCTTTCAGGTTCCTTGAGGAAGGGTGAATGAATCTGAACGGGTTTTCAGGAAAGCGGTTCGGGGGTTGTCTTTCAATTGGTGTGTTGTCTCTTGCGGCGCTAACCCTGTGCGGATGCACGACGCTCGCAGGCTCCGGGCCCACCACGCAGCTGCGCGTGATCGACGGCGCTTATAACTCCCCGGCTCTTGATGCCTATGCGTCGTCGACCCCAATCGCTGTGAACTTCGGCGGTCCCAGCATCGGCAACTACGCCTTTCTGCCGCCGGGTGCGAACACGATCAAGATCGTTCCCACGGGTAAGAGCACGCCCATATTGGCAGAGCTGAGCGGGACATTCCTGGTGAGCCAGCAGCATACGGTGTACGTCACAGGCCAGGGCGCGAATGTCCAGGCCAGCCTGCTCACCGACCAAAACACGGCGGCACCCGCGGGGTCCTTCTCGGTCCGGTTCCTGCAGGATGCAGTCTCGACAGGCGCTGTCGATATTTACTTCGTGCCGGACGGGACGATGATCGACGACGCAAAGCCCGTGCTGTCGGATCTGGCTCCGGGAGCAATCACGGCTTACACAAATATTCCCGTCGGCACATACGATCTGATTGTGGTGCCCGCCGGCACGATCAAGAATCCTTACACCAGCGCGGCGACTACATACGGTTCGGGACAGGTGAGGACCATGCTGGTCCTTGACCAGCAGCTACTCAACACTCCCCCGGTCAACGTGCTTGTTGCCAACGATCTGAACTGAAGGCGATCGACGTACGAGTGGCCTTGAGTACGGGGAACCCGACTATCAGTGCGCTCCGACCAGCGCGACTCCAAGGGTGAACAGCAGGGATATCGGCATGACGATTATTCCTGCCTTCAGAAACTGCCATCCGCTGAAGTGCATTCCTTCGCGCCGGATGGCGATGAGCCAGAGTATGGTGGCGAGGGAGCCTGTGATTGAGAGGTTCGGTCCGAGATCGACGCCTATCAAAACAGCTTTTGCCAGGATTGGATGAAACGGCGCGGTCTGTAGCGTCGCTCCGGCGATCAGGCCAAGTGGCAGATTATTCACCAGATTTGTGCCGAAGCCAACGATGCCGCCTACAGCTAACGCGGAGAGCGCGACAGGCCATTGCGTCGCGTGCAGCAGCGCGCTGTTCAGCAGTTGGAGGGCGCCCGCTGTCTTGACCGCCTCCACAATCACGAAGAGAGCGGCCACGAGAGGCAGCACGCTCCAGCTCACATCGCGAACGATGTGCATGGGATTCGACCGTTCGCGGATGAGCACGATGGCGGCAATGACTAATGACGCCAGGCATGTGGGAAACCCGAGATCCATTTTGAGCGAGGAGGCGACGAGCAGAACTACAGCGACGGAGAGAATGCCAAACAGGCTGATCTTTCCGGGCGCTGAGAGCTGCGGGACGGCCTCACCCTCTTCGGATGGTGTGGCCATCTGGTTGCGGCAATACCATCGCAACAGGAGATAGGTAACTGCAATTGATGCGATCGATGGCAGCGCGAACATTTTCAACCATCGAAACAACGGCGGCATTGCTGAATGAAAGACAACAAGGTTGGCGGGGTTCGATATGGGCAAGACAAAACTGGCCGCGTTGGCAATCAAAGCGCAGATCAGCAGGTATGGAAGCGGCTTCACCTGCGCCCGCTTGACCGCGGTGAGGACCGCGGGAGTGAGAACAACAGCCGTTGCGTCGTTCGACATGAAGATGGTAACTACCGTGCCCACTCCGTAGATCAGGGTGAAAAGGCGCGCTGGGGAGCCGTCTCCCTGTTTAACCGCGATGGCGGCCAGCCAGTCAAAGACACCGTGGATTTTAGCCAGTTCGGACAACAGCATCATGCCGGCAAGAAACAGATAGACATCAAGGCCCTCGGCAACCGCATGGCCGGCGAGCCGCAGCGGGATCAATCGCAGCAAGCAAAGCAATAACGCTCCTGCAGCGGTCCAGACGACTTCTGGAACGCCAAATGGGCGAAAGAGCATCAGCGCAATGCTTACGGCCGAAATGCTCCAGATCAGGATGTGCGTCATCAGCCCTGCCTGACGTTCTGGCTGGGCTCAAGCTGAGTGCCGAGGTCGCAATGTGCGCGCGGCGTTAGAGGCCGGTCTGCTGAAATTGAGATCACTAAACAGTCCCTATTCAAGGTTGTAATTGAAATAGCCGCCCAAACTCTGTGGATTTATTCAGTGAAGCGTGTTGCGGGTAGATCGTAGCCTTGTCGGGCGTCCGAATTTCTTCCTCGAAACTAAGATGCCCTTTTGGCGATGTTGTTTTTGGCAATTGGTTCGCAGGTGTGCTATTTTCTCGACATGGTCTTTCGCTTCAGCCAGTTCGCAGGCAGCTTGAGTGCTCTAGTGGCGCTCGCGGCTTGTTGTTGCCGCTGAACTCGCGATGACCTGCTACCGGCCTCTTCGTCGGTAGAACGATTTCCAGCAAACCACAACACTATCGGAGTAATGGAGTTGGGCGTCTCATCCTCCATCCAAATTTCTTCCTCCCGCGCCAGGCGGCTCGAGCGTGGCAAAGGCTGTTGTTGCCGCTGATCAATGCGCGCTTCCGATCTCCCCATTCATTCACTAAGCCAGACCAAAGACCCATAGGCCAAAAGATCCAGGAGGACGTCATGTCCCGGTTTCGCATCTTACGAACTTTGCATTTTGTAACTCTTTCTGCGATTGTCGCCCTCTCGCTTTCTCCTCTTTCGGCGCAGATGGTTGGCGGTACGATCGCCGGTACAGTGGTCGATCCATCGAACGGCACTCTCGACCAGGTAAAGGTCGTGATTCGCAACGAGGAAACGGGCACCGAGCGCAATTTGACGACGAGCGGGGATGGCGCGTTCTCGGCACCGTCGATTCCGGTCGGAGTGTACTCGGTTTCGGCCCAGAAGGACGGGTTCGCTCCTCTGAAACGCACTGGCATCGCCGTTGTTGTTGGCCAGACTGTGCAGGTGCGTCTCGTTCTGACGGTGGGCAAGATCCAGCAGGTGGTGACGGTGGTCGATACGCCCGCGGCGGTCGATACGTCGACTCTCCCGACGCAGGGGTTTGTCGGCGAACGCCAGGTCAAGGAGCTTCCCCTCAATGGCCGGAGCTTTGACCAGCTGCTGGAACTCAATCCGGCGTCGGTCAGCTATACGACGCAGAGGTCGGGAGGGGTCGGAACATCGAACTCTTCGGTCGGAAATATGTACACGATCTCCGGGCGGCGGCCGCAGGACAATTTGTTCCTGCTGAATGGAATTGAGTACACGGGCGCATCGCTTATCAATGTCACTCCGGGAGGCACAAGTGGGCAACTGCTCGGGGTGGAAGCGGTGCGTGAGTTCAACGCGGTGAGCGACACTTACGGAGCCAACTACGGGAAACGGACTGGGGCTCAGGTCTCGATTATCACAGCATCGGGCAATAACGAGATTCATGGATCGGTGTACGAGTTCTTCCGTAACAGCGCCCTTGACGCCCGCAACTACTTCGATCAGGCGCAGATTCCGCCGTTCCAGCGGAACGACTTTGGCGCCGCGCTGGGCGGTCCGCTGCGACGCGATAAGCTCTTCGTTTTCGGCAACTACGAGGGATACCGTCAGCATCTTGGCCTGAGCGATGTGACGTTTGTTCCGGATGATGCGGTTCGCGCCGCCGCGGTGCCGAGTGTGCAACCATTGCTGGCGCTGTGGCCGCAGGGCACTGTCGACCTCGGCCAGGGAATCGCAGTGGCGTATTCCAGTCCGCCACAACATGTGCGTGAGGACTTTGGAACCACCCGCATGGATGCAAATCTGTCGAAGAACGATCTGCTCTTCGGCGTTTACACCATCGACGACAGCGACGCGACAACGCCCTCGGCAAATCCCTACTCGGGTATCTACGAAAGCCTGCGCGAACAAGTGGCCAGCGTGCAGGAGCAGCATGTCTTTTCGCCGCAACTGCTCAACACATTCCGGTTCGGCTATTCGCGGGCGAACTTTTTCTTTAACAGCATCCTCGATGGTTCGGTGCCGGGCTGGGTTTCGGGAGCGCCGGTTGGCGCAGTGGTCATCTCCGGCAGCACCGCTTCGAATGGGGCGTCACAGATCACGCTGGCGGGTGCCAACACAGGCAGCAACAACGCCACGACGCGCAATCTCTACACGGTGGACGATCACGTGTACTGGACGCGCGGGCACCACCAGATCGAAGCCGGTGTTTGGCTGCAGAGACTGCAATCAAACGACTACCTCGCGCAGAATCAGTATGGACAGGCCTCTTTCTCGACCATAACCACTTTCGAACAGGGACAGGTTGCGAAGTACACCATCGTTCCGACGCCTACCGAGCTTGGCTGGCGCTCGGTCTTCAGCGCCGGCTTTATCGAAGACGCCTGGAAAGTGAGTCCCCGCCTCGAACTGCGTGCCGGTTTGCGGGTGGAGTCCTCGACAGGCTGGAACGAGGCGCAAGGGCGGGCTGCAAACTACGACTTTACGGATGGTGTAATCAACACAACTCCAACCGTCGGAAATTCGGCGCTCTCGAATAACCGCGCCAAATTTATGCCTGAGCCGCGCGTCGCCTTCGCCTGGGATGTCCGAGGCAATGGCAAGACGGCGGTCAAAGGCAGTTTCGGTCTGCATCGTGCCCTTCTCGACACGCTCGACTACCGGCTCGACCAGACGGCGCCGTTCAACACCACGCTCTCCTACAGCAACACGACGGTTAGCAAGCTGCCGGAGCTTTCGACAAGCGCGGCGACAGGCGGACTCGTCTCTCCGAGCAATGTGCAGCGGAATATTGAAACTCCGACGGTATTTGCCTGGACGCTGAGGGTCGAACAGGAGATCGCTCCGAGCACGTCGCTGAGCGTGGGCTATGTCGGATCGCATGGATATCATCAGATACTGTCTGAAGATCAAAATACGCCACCTTCGGTGGTGTGCCCCGCTGCTTCCTGCCCGGCATCACTGCCGGCTGGGACGGTGTACTACACGACGACCAAACTTGAGAATCCGAACCTCGCCAACTCTACTTCGTGGGTCTCACAGGGCATCAGCAATTACAACGCGCTGGAAGTAGATGTACGCCGCCGGTACGTGCACGGGCTGCAACTGCGCGGAGTGTACACATGGTCGAAGAATCTTGACGACGGCTCCGCCTGGAACACGAGCGTCTCTGCGAACACGCCAGCTTTTGTCTCCTATCCCGGCAATCCAAAGGTTGATTATGGAGTTGCTGCGACCAATATCAGCCAGGCAGCGGCGATCAATGGGACCTGGGAACTGCCGCTGGGGCAAGGCCACGCCCTGTTCAGCGATGTGTCGTCCGCCGGGCAACACATGATCGCAGGATGGAGCCTCGGTGGAATTGCGACGCTGCAAAGCGGCTTTCCGTTCTCCCCGCAACTGGGCTACAACCCGACGGGTAACGGTGACTCGCGGAACCCGGTACGTCCGCAGATCAATCCCGACTACCATAGTTCGCTGTATCCGAGGACGGCAGGGCAGTGGTTCAATCCCAATGCATTCACGGCGCCTTATCCGGGGACGTTCGGGAATGCCGGCCGCGATTCTCTGAGCGGACCAAATCTGGCGGATCTGGACGTTTCTGTGGCGAAAATAACTACGATTCACGAGCGTCTGCGGGCGCAGTTTCGCGTAGAGTACTTCAATATTCTGAATCACACCAATTTCACTACTCCAAACCCCGTAGTTTTCAGCAATGGCCCTACGCCATCGAAGCCAACGGCAGCACCGGCGATTTCTCCTACCGCCGGCGCAATCACAGCAACCGCCACCACATCGCGGCAGCTGCAGTTTGCTCTGAAATTTCTTTTCTGAGGGGGCTTGGCGATGAGGCTTGGTTTCGAGCGCTTTGGCAGCCGACAGTGTTATTATGTCGGGAGAGATGGTCTGCCCTGTCCAAAGCCGCTTCTGTTGTTGCCTGTCGAACATTTTCGACGGGTGTAGCCGCTAGTCTCTGATTCCCAGCACCATCGATCCAGAAGACACACACCCGTAGCTGATTCGCCGGGTTCGTGTCTGCTTCTGATTCCGGCTTTCAGCCCTTATCCACAGAGAGGTCTGTATGCCGGTTGTCGAAGTCGAGTCCCAGCCATATTCCTCGCCGAAGCGCGGCGCCGCTGCGCAGAGACTCAGCCATCTGCGCCTGCTTGAAGCGGAGAGTATTCACATTTTGCGTGAGGTGGCTTCGGAATTCGAGAGGCCGGTGATGCTGTACTCCATCGGCAAAGACTCATCGGTGATGCTGCGCCTGGCACAGAAGGCGTTTTATCCGGGCCCAATTCCCTTCCCCCTGCTGCACATCGATACGGGATTCAAATTCCGCGAGATGCTTACCTTCCGCGATGAGATGGCGAGGTCGGTGGGCGCGGATTTGCTGGTGTGGCGCAATGAACCGGCGATTGCCGCGGGCACCAATCCCATCGTTCTGGATACCAAGCGCTGTTGCGGGCTGCTTAAGACGCAGGCTCTGCTTGACGCGCTGCGCCATTACAAATTTGACGCAGCCTTTGGCGGCGCGCGGCGTGATGAAGAAAAATCCCGTGCCAAGGAGCGCATCTATTCCTTTCGCGATGAGGCCGGTCAATGGGATCCAAAGAACCAGCGCCCCGAACTCTGGAACGTTTACAACGCCCGTGTTCATCCGGGTGAGAGCATCCGCGTCTTTCCGCTCTCCAACTGGACGGAGATGGATGTGTGGCAATACATCCACGAAGAAGAAATCCCGGTGGTGGATCTGTACTTCGCCAAGGAACGCCCGATGTACGTGCGCGGCGATGCGCTGCTGCCCATTGAGCAGGACTTCGTGGCGCGCCCTGGCGAGAAACCGCAAATGGTCAAATCACGACTGCGTTCGCTGGGATGCAGTCCGTGCACCGGCGCGATCCGCTCCGAGGCTGAGACAATTCCCGACATCATTGGGGAATTGCTCTCGTTCCGTTCTTCCGAGCGTGCCAACCGCGCGATCGATCACGATCAGGAAGGTTCGATGGAGATCAAGAAGAGGGAGGGATACTTCTAGATGTCAGCCACGACTCTTCCGAGCTTCTCAATTCACGACTTTCTTCGCGAGGAACGCGAGAAGGATCTGTTCCGCTTTTCGACGGCGGGCAGCGTCGATGATGGGAAGTCCACGCTGATTGGACGCCTACTGTACGACACGCAATCAGTTTACGAAGACCAGGTGCGGTCGATTGAAGGGAAAGGAACGACGGCTCCGGGGCAAATCGACTTCGCACTGCTGACCGACGGCCTGCGGGCGGAGCGTGAGCAAGGTATCACGATCGACGTGGCATATCGCTACTTTTCGACGGCGAGGCGCAAATTCATCATCGCCGATACGCCCGGGCATGAGCAGTACACGCGCAACATGGCGACCGGTGCATCAACAGCGGATGCCGCCGTGGTGCTGATTGACGCAAGCAAGGGGGTGCTGGTGCAGTCCCGCCGTCATGCCTATATTGCATCGCTGCTGCGCGTGCGGCATGTACTGGTTGCGGTGAACAAGATGGACCTCGTCGGCTACGATGAAGCTGTCTTTCAAGCGATCAAGCGCGAATTTGCTGATGTCCTGGATCGTATTGCCTCTGATACTCGCGCGCCCGTTGAGGCTACTTTTGTTCCGGTCAGTGCGCTTATCGGAGACAACATCGTTCATCGCTCGAAGGCGATGCCCTGGTATGACGGACCATCGCTCCTTGAGCTGCTGGAATCGCTTCCGGCCTCGGAGGAAACTCGCGCGGCTCGTTTCCGATTCCCAGTGCAGCGCGTGCTTCGGCCTGACCACACTTTTCGCGGCTTTGCGGGGCAGATTGCGGCAGGGACTATGCGAGTGGGAGATGTTGTGACTGTGCTCCCTTCCGCGAGAACCGCCGAGATTGAGCGCATTGTCACGTGGGATGGAGATTTGGCCGAAGCGCACGCGCCTCTCTCCGTCACCCTGGTGCTGAATCGCGAGCTTGATATCAGCCGGGGCGATCTGATTGTTGCGGCTGACGAACCGGCAATCGTCGCGAAGAGTGTAACGGCGTCCCTGGTGTGGATGGATCAGCGTCCGCTCGATCTGAGCCGCAGATATCTTCTTAAGCACGCTAGTCGTACAGTGCCGGCGTTTGTCACTTCGATCGAACATCGCGCGAACATCAGCACGCTTACGCATGAACCGGCCGAGACGCTGGAGTTGAACAGCATTGGGGTTGTGAATCTCAGCCTGCTGCAGGCTATCGCTTTCGACCTGTATCGCGAGAATCGCTCCACGGGAGCGTTCATTCTCATCGATCCTGCGACCAACGGCACGATTGCCGCGGGCATGATCGCAGAGGCTCCGGATGAACGCCAGGCTACGGATGGTCTGGGGCCGGTCACGGCGGAAGAAAGAGCCGCGCGGCGGAGTCATCGTGGCGGAGTGCTCGAATTGATTGGCTCGAGTAATGCCATCGATCTGGTCGAGCGATCTTTGTTCGATCTTGGAGCCATTACTGTGCGAGTGGAGGCCGCTGATGCGGCTGGCGAACGCGGAGCCGCCATTCAATTCATGATCGAAGCTGGATTGATCGTTCTCAGCGTTAAGCCCACAGAGGAGAGCACTCTCGAAGCACGCTCAGGAGAACACCACATCTCGGCGGACGCGGGCGATCTCCACGGGCTGATATCCGCCGTGCACCAACTGCTCATTCGATCCGGTGTTGTTGTGTCCTCAGGAAAGGCAGGTTCGCGATGACAATCGCCGCAATTCAGAGCGAAGTAAGGGCCAAGATGGACAACGTTCGCGCGGCGCTGGCGGACGTAGTCACCGGCAATTCTGACGTGTGCCTGACCTGCAGTTTCCAGGCGGAAGACGTGTTGCTGACCAGGCTGGCCATCGAACTGGATGCAAGTCTGCCGATCCTGTTTCTCGACACCGGCTACCACTTCGCGGAAACCTATACCTATCGCGATGAGATGGCGCGCGAATGGCGACTGAATCTCATCAACCTACTGCCCGACAAGACAGTCGTCGAGCAGGAAGCGGAGCACGGGCTGCTATATCAGTCGGCACCGGACCAGTGCTGCAAGCTGCGCAAGGTTGAGCCATTGTTCAAGGCTGTCGCCGGATATCGCGTGTGGCTTACCGGCCTGCGCCGCGAACAGGCGAAAAGCCGGGCTGCGCTGGAGGAGTCGGCCTTGTTCACGCTTCCGGACGGCAAGCAGGTGTTGAAGCTTGCTCCGCTGGCTGGATGGACGACGCGCGATGTCTGGTACGCCTGCGAGGAACTCGGCATTCCCCTGCTGCCACTCTATGCGCGCGGTTACACCTCGATCGGCTGTGAGCCTTGTACCTCGCTTCCGCTCGATCCTGGCGATCCTCGTTCGGGCCGCTGGGCCGGCCGCAAAATTGAGTGCGGCATCCACATTGAAGCTGCGGCGAAGTGATGCGACAGCCTAAGAGGGCAACCCGATGCAGTACATCATTGGATTTGTAATTGCATTGTTCATCGCGCTGACCGGCGTGGGAGCCGGGACGATCACTGTCCCGGTTCTGATTCTTTTCCTTGGTGTGCCGGCACCGGTGGCGGTCAGCATAGGCCTGATGTTCTCAGCGGCAGTGAAACTTATTCTTGTTCCGGCGCAGGTTGTTCGCGGCAACGTGGCATGGCGGACACTGGGCTTCATGCTGCTGGGGGGCGCACCCGGAGTTCTAATTGGGTCACTGTTCCTGAAGCATCTGGTAACTGTGGGATCGCAGAATGTCCTCAATGCGCTACTTGGCGCGATCCTGGTAGGGACTGCAAGCTGGCAGATTGCCTACTCCTTTCGTCCGATGAAGCAAAACGCGGATAACCACGACCGCAGCCGTCTGCTGCCGTGGCTGATGTTTCCGGTAGGCGCCGAGGTGGGATTTTCATCGGCCGGTGCGGGAGCTCTGGGTAGCGCAGCACTTCTGAGCCTGACACCACTTATCCCGGCTCAGGTTGTGGGAACGGACATTGCGTTCGGCTTTATCGTTTCGCTTATCGGGAGCGGCGCGCATTGGTTTACAGGGAGCGCCAACAATCTGCTACTGCTCCAATTGATTGCGGGAGGCATTGCTGGCGCTGTCGGAGGAACGATGCTCAGCACGCGCATTCCACGCCGACCACTGCGTCTTGCGTTGTGGGTCTGGTTGCTGATTCTCGGAGGACAATTCCTGGTGAGCAGCTATCGGAACACCACCGCGCCGCAGAAGCAAACTACGAGCGAGCTACACAGGGAGCACGTGAGTCAGGCCACCGGTTTCACGTTACCCCTTACTAAGTAGACGGGTAGCTCACTTATAGGTAGGAAAAGTGCTGCCGAACATAGGAATGCCTCGAGCACCAGCTTCTTGTTCCGCTCCTGCAGTGTGTCATTCATCGCTACTTTTGCGGTTACTTCACTTGCTCAGAGTTTTGACCCGCCGTCCACGGGAATGCTTGCCCCTGTAATCCACCGCGCGCCGTCCGATGCGACAAAAGCAATTACGTCGGCTACGTCTGACGGCTGGCCGATGCGCTTGAGCGCCTGCATGGAGAGTGTCAAGCCGCGGCCCCCCTCAGTCTTGGTGAAGTTGGACATATCGGTTTCGATGACTCCGGGAGCAACGGCATTTACACGGATCCCACGCGGGCCAAGCGTCGCGGCCCAGTGTTTGACCAGCGTGTCGAGCGCTCCCTTGGTGGCTGCATAGGCGGGGATCGATGGGGCTCCCGGCTGTCCGGGATTGCCAGGCACAGCATGCGAGGCAAGAGACGAGACGAGGATAATGTTCGATCCCTCGCTGAAGAGCGGCAATAGCTCCTTCACAAGAAAGAATGGGCTGCGCACGTTAGTGGCGAAGAGGTTGTCGAAATCTTCCATGGTGTGATCTTCGATGGCCGCGGCTTTCGAGATGCCGGCGTTGGATACGAAGATATCGAGATGCTCGCCTACGATGGCGCGGACCTGCTTTGCAAGCACGGCCGCGCCCTCCGGAGCTGACAAGTCTGCCTGCGCCGCGTCAGCATGCCCGCCTGCGGCGCGGATCTCGGAAACAAGCGCGTCGGCTTCGGCAGCGGCACGGCCGTAGTGAACGATGACGCGCGCTCCAGCATTGGCAAGAGCCAGGGCGGTGGCGCGGCCGATGCCGCGGGATGCACCGGTAACAAGCGCGGTTTTATTCGCAAGACTGATCATTTCTCAGACTCCCTGGATTAAGACGACTCGATACGTTGAGCCTTTGAAGCGATGCTCGCGCACCTTGCGGTATTCCGGGCCGTCGTACCAGGCCTTCGCTGCCTCGATGCTTGGGAACTCGAGGATCACAGTGCCTTCCGTCGAATCTCCTTCCAGATCTTCACGCCGTCCGTAAAGGGCAAGAATCTTGACCTCGTGGCCGGCGAGCGTCGCGGGCACCTCTTTCGAGTAGAGGTTGAGCTCGTTCTGATCAAGCGTCTTGTCGCGCGTAAAAACCATGTATGCACTCATAACGATCTCCGTTTCAGTTTGTGAGCGTTGAGTAACCTACGATTACCTGGCGCCACTATTGACGAGAAGTTCCGCACCGGCGGTTGATTCAGCATAGAACGGATAGTCGGTGTAGCCGCGCGCATCGAATGTGTAAAAGGTGTTGCGATCATATGGCGTGAGGGGGAGGTCTTCGCGAATTCGCCGGGGCAGATCAGGATTCGACACATAGTGACGGCCGAAGGTGACCGCATCGGCGTCTCCTTTTTCAACGATCGCTTCTGCTGTATCGGGCTCAAAGCCGCCGGCGGCCAGGATCTTGCCCTTGAAGATCTTCCTCAACTGTTGGGACGCGACCGGAGCCTGCCCTTCCTGGATCACGACATTGCCCTTCACACGGGGCTCGATGACATGTAAGTAGGCAAGGCCGAACTCGTTCAGATGCTCGGCAACGTAGGAAAACAGGGCCTGTGGATTGCTGTCCGACATACCATTCCAGGTGCCGCCGGGGCCGATGCGGACCGCAACCTTGTCACCTCCCCACACGGAAATCATTGCGCTCAAAACCTCAAACAAAAGGCGCGAGCGGTTCTCGATCGATCCTCCGTATTCATCGGTGCGCTTGTTGCTGCCATCCTGAAGGAACTGATCTATGAGATAGCCATTCGCTGCGTGCAATTCCACGCCGTTGAAACCCGCAGCTTTGGCGCGAAGAGCCGCCTTGCGGTAGTCTTCGACGATTCCGGGAATTTCCGAGGCGGCAAGCGCGCGATGCGGCGATGGCTGAACCCAGCCGCTCGGTGCGGACACCAGCTTCGAGGCATCGTTCCAATAGGCTGGATTGACAGAGGCCGAGACGGGCGTTTCACCTCCGGTCATCTCGACATGCGAGGAACGGCCGGTATGCCATAGCTGCGCGAACATGTGTCCGCCCCTGGCGTGAACGGCGTTGACGATCTTTTTCCAGCCTTCGACCTGCTGATCTGTGTAAAGACCCGGCGCACCCAACCATCCGCGGCTGGTGACGGCGATGTTGGTGGCCTCCCCGATAATGAGGCCGCCGTCAGAAGCTCGTTGCGTGTAATACTCGGCCATCAGATCGCCGGGAATGGAGTTGGGCTGAACAGACCTCGAACGCGTGAGTGGAGCCATTACCACCCGGTGCTTCAATTGCATGGCCCCAAGTTGAAGGGGAGTGAACAGCTTCTTCTCTGTTGCCTTGCTCATATCGCACCTCAATTCTGTTGGCTTCTTCTTACAGATACGATACATACCGTATCCATCGCGCTTTATTTGATACACTGTGTACCATTTCGGATTCAGGAGATATCGCTTTTTCGCCAAGGAGCGTCATGCGATCCGGAGAAGGTCAACAAGAAGTGCATTCTGTCCGAGGAGGACGGCCGCGAAATCCCCGGATTCGACAGGCGATCCTGCAGGCAGCAGTGGATCTGGTGCTCGAGAACGGCTTTAAGGCGCTCAGCATGGATGCGATTGCCGGCAGAGCCGGAGTTGGACGCATGACGATCTACCGTCGCTGGCCGAGCAAGGCGGCGATCATCATGGACGCATTCGTAGCACGAGTGGATCCGAATACGCTTCTTCTGCCTTCCAGGACTTATCTCGAGAGCATCCGGCTGCAGATGCGCACGATGGCGAAGGTATTCCGCGGCAAGGATGGAACGCTCATCCGAGCCCTGCTGGCGGAGGCACAATTCGACCCCGAACTCGCAACCGCCCTTCGCGAAAGATGGACGATGCCCCGGCGAAGAATGGCGATCGCCTATTTTGAGGAAGGTATGCGAAAAGGATTTCTGCGACCGGACGTGGACCCCGACGCCATGATCGACGTCCTTTATGCTCCGATCTACTACCGCCTGCAGATGGGAATCGGGCCGTTGACCGACGCATATATCGATGAGATCTTCGAGCACGCGATGAAGGGGCTGAGGAAGTTATAAATGCCAACTTGCCGGCCATCTTTCGACAGCCTTGTTCGGATCGTACGGTCGCCGCGCTGATCCCTGCTTTGTCCGCTTCTCCCTCACGCTGTGCCTTCATCGGCTTCCCTCGTCTTTTTCGCCTGTGCTTCCATCAGTGCCATCCTCAGCTGCTGGTTTTTGATGAGCAGCTGACAAATCCATTCCTGCAAGCTTCGCAGCCGGCACTCCCACTCCTGATGCAGGACTTCAATTGATATCTCCGATCGATAACGGGTAATCACCGGCCCCGGAATCGAAAGGAGAGGATCGGCTTGCAGGAGTGTTTCTCCACTTAGCTGGATGTTCATGTTGACCTCCGGTGAAAATTTGCGCTTGAGGCAGTACTGGTCTTCAGGTGGTCTTTCCAGCCGCTCCGCATTGGTGCCGGACCGAAGACGTCAGGAGCGTTATGCACATTTGAAGAAACTATGAAGCAGATTTCGAAGCTTTGCATCCCACGAAGGAATGCAATTTCCATGCTTGTGACTGGGCGTCATCGGGTACCCCTAGCGAGGGGTAACCTCATATAGGTTTTAGTGGCGAGGCAACGTCGACTTCCGCAAACACCAATTACGCAGACCTAAAACATTACATACGAGGGCGACGGCTCTCAGGGATAATGATTTCGCGGCGCCCGAAGAGACGAGCGTCGAGTGAGAAGGCGCCTGGGCCCAGTAATACGAGGGCGCACGACATGACAGCGAGATCGACGGCAGTAAGGCCTTGCACGTGTCTGTCCGCTTCGCCGGCCAGGAGCATCGAAATGCCCGTCACAGCGTAGCCGATTGTTGCCGCAAAGCCGGCAACAGGAGTCAGGAAGCCGATAAGAACCATGAGCCCTACGACGACCGCAAGTAGCGCCGTCCCCCAGACACTCAACGCACTCTCGCTGATTGCAGTAAGGCCGAACAATCCCTGGCCAATTGCGCTGAAGGCAACTGCAAGCCGAAGTAGAATGAGGCCGATTCCAGGCCATCCGTCCGGGAAACTGGAAAATAGCTTCTGCAGCCTATGCCTCCTCGGCGGGAAGAACGCGCTCCCGATGAGGCTAGTCTCGATGATCCGGAATTGAATCCCCAGATCGAGTGCTTTTTTCTCGCCACTTAAATGGCCTACTACTTAAGTAGGTGAGTGGACTAGAGTTGTATGATTCCGCGCCTGATGGCGATCGCGACGGCCTCGGTGCGGTCGCCCGCCCCTAATTTCTCCATGATGTGCTTGATGTGTCCCTTGACCGTCTCCTCGGAGATGAAGAGCAGCGCCGCGATGTCGCTGTTGCGATTCCCTCCGGAAATCTTCTCAAGGACCTCGATTTCGCGCTTGCTCAAAGCGTCAGAGCCGAAGTGTTCCGCAAGATGCGCTGCAACCTCGGGCGGAATTTGTTTCTTCCCGGCATGGACCCTGCGGATCATCTCCACGAGCTGTTTCCGGGGCATGCTCTTGAGCATGTATCCCTGTGCTCCGGCCTCGAGAGCACGCTGGATCTCGGCATCTCCTTCAAAAGTCGTCAGCATGATGACGCGGGCATTTGGGAACTCGGTGCGGATCGCGATCATCGCGTCAATACCGCCAATATCAGGCAGCCGGAGGTCCATCAACGTTACGTCCGGGCGATGTTCCCGGAAGCCGGCGATAGCGTCGCGCCCGCTTGCCGCCTCTGCGATCAGAAGCATATCGGGCTCATTTTTGATGACAGCCGCGATTCCCTCGCGCATTAGCGGATGGTCGTCAACGGAGAAGATTCGAATCCGAGAAGGGGCGCTCACTTATCTGCCTGCTTCCTTTTGGAGGTAGCGGAACTTTCAAATTTTTCCCTGCTGAGCCAGGGCAGCCATTGCGATATTGGACCACGGGACCCGCTCTCGAAGGCGATCGCACTGGGCACCGTCAATTCAACCTCGGTCCCGGCGCCAATTCGGCTTCGGAGCTTGAGACTGGCCCCGATGCCTTCGGAGCGCTCCCTCATGCCCGAGAGCCCCCAATGGCCATCCCGACCCGAATGAAGCACCTGAGAATCGATCCCACGGCCATCGTCGCGCACCAGAACTCTCAGGTGCCCGCTCGCATATTCTACTTCGACCTCGATGCTGTTTGCCTGGGCATGTACAAACGCATTCACCAGTGCCTCGCGCCCGATGCGGTATACCTCGTCCCGGATGATGGGACGGACAGGACGCGCAGTGTTATTTGTGATCACGCGATATCCAATGTTGTCGTCGAGTGTGAACTCCTGCCGCACTCGTGAGAATGCCATCTCTAGACTGCGGTTCTCCGCCTCGGTAGTACGCAGTCCGCGCAAGGCGTTTCTGCCTTCTTCAGTAACTTTTCCCATCAACTCCAGGACTCGTCTCAAAAGCGGCTTGACCGGAGAGTCCTTGGGTAGCTGGTCCTCGGCCACATCCAGTTGAAGGGAAGCGCTCAGGACGCCCTGAAGCAGGGTGTCGTGTAGTTCCTGCGCAATTCGCGTTCGTTCCGCAAGCCGCTCCTGAAAACGCATATTCAGTCGCCTGGTCATCTGATACATGCGCAAACGATAGATGGCAATGATCGCCAGAACAGCCACGGCTACGCACAGGAGTCGAAACCACCAGGTTTGCCAGAACGCGGGCTCGATGATGAAAGATACAGCCGTCTCCGGTCCATTCCAAAGGCCATTGCTATTCGAAGCAACGACGTGAAAACGATAAGAGCCCGGCCCTAGGTTGTTGTAAGAGACCTGCCGGGAGGCGACGATCTCGCTCCATCCGTGATCGGTACCATCGAGCTTGTAGCGGAAGCGAATCCGTTCGGGCACAGCAAGATTGCCCCCTGAGTAATTAAAGACGATGCTTTCAACTCCAGCTGGAAGCCTGAGCGGATTCTGCAGGTTCAGCTGATCTCCGCCAGCCGACACCGACTCGATCCGAACGGTGGCGGAGACGGAGTTGTCGATTGCGGCCTTAGGGTCGGCGACAGACAATCCACGATTCAGCGAGACCCAGATGCGGCCGTGTGGATCCGAGACAATGGTGCGATCGCGACCGACCCCTTCGGCTCCAAGAAGACCGTCGCTCATTCCGTAGCTTTGGACATCGGTCTCCTCGAGGGATTCGTTCAAGAGCCGATCACGATTTACCTGGAGCACGTGATCCGAGGTTGAAAACCAGAGCGAGCCCATCCCATCCTCGGCAATACCGTAAATCTGCTCTCGCAACGCCTCAGGCAGCTTCTGCGGCACGTGGATATGGCCGATGGATAAGAATGCCAGACCACCGGAGGTTGCGATCCAGAGGACATGCTTTGAGTCCTCGAAGATGGCTCTCACGCTCGAAGCCGGCAGGCCGTCTGCAGCAGAGCGATTTGCCCAGCGGCCGTTCGCAAACGAAGTAAGACCGGCTGGCGTTGCCAACCACATCGTGCCGTCGAAGCCTTCGACGATGGAACTGATGGTGTTCGTCGGGAGTCCCTGGGCTTCAGAGAAATTGGTGAATTTGCCATCGGCCAACCGGCTCAGGCCGGCGCTCACGGTTCCAGCCCACACGGTTCCGTCGCTGTTGCGATGGATAGAATACACGCTATCCTGGGCCAGACCGTCCGCCCGCGTGTATGTGCGGGCGGTGAACGAATCGCCGTTTGCGGTCAGCACGGTAAGACCGCCACTCTGCCTTCCTACCCAGACCTCGTCTTTGCCGCCGCTGATGGAATAGACAACATCGTGGTCCAGACCGTCAATTGTTATTTGACTGACTCGCCCATCTCTCATCCGATAGAGTCCGCCAGAGAGCGGCGCAGACCACGTCCAGCCGTCTGAGTCGACATAGATAGGTCCGTTGCTGTCTGCGGGCAGGCCCTGGGCGGCTGAAAATGTGGAGAACATCCCATCTCGCAACCGTTCGATGCCTTGCGGGCCGCCAAGCCAAAGGCTCCCGTCCCGGTCTTCATAGATTGCAGTAACTTCGCTTCCGGGTCCAGGTTTCAGTTGATCGACGGAAATCGCGCCAGAGAGAGCAATGCGGACGATGCCATGATCCGCTCCGATCCAGACGTTTCCGTTGTGATCCCTGGCCATGGCCAGAATCTGAAGTTGTCCGACCGGTGTTGCCAGTTCCTCCACCGTGAGGCTCTTGCCATCCCAATGCTGGAGTCCGTGGTCGGTTCCGATCCATAAGGCGCCATTGACGGCGGGAAGCAGGGTTTTGATCTTCGAATCGTCGGATTCCTCGGCAAGTTTGGAGATGTGCCCCTGGCTTATGCGCGAGAGTCCATTGTCCTGTGTGCCCAGCCAGATTCGGCCGTCGCGAGTCACCGCAAGCGAGATGACAATACCCGGTTGGTCTTCGGTTCTCACGACGGTTTCCAGCCGTCCATTACGATAGCGGAGCGTACGGTCGCCCAGCCCAGAAAGAAGCACCGCACCTTCGTTATCGAGCGTCATGGCGGTCATGGTGATGTCCTGCAGGTCGAGGCGGGCGGCGACATCCTCAAATTTTCCGTTGCGATACAGAAGGAGGCGCGGACCCTCGAGACGAATCCACAGGTTTCCTTCAGCGTCGGAAAGCAGCCCGCGGACAGGACCAGTGGGAGTCCCGTCTGGCAGCGGCTGTTGAATCATCTTGAAGTTATAGCCATCAAAACGGACCAGGCCTCTTTCGGTTCCAATCCACAGATAACCGTCACTCGACTGGCTGATGGCGTAGATCGCTCCGCCAACAAAACCCCGGTCAGGCCCCCATTTGTCGAGGACATATTGTGAGATTGTCCTGTTGGGATCGAGTGCGAAGGCTGACTTCACCAGGCAGATGACTACAAATCCTGCCAGCAGCCACCCGCGCAACCTGTGACCTGGAGCCATTCGTTCACGGCAGGAATTCGAATTTCTCAATGACAACCTCGACAGGTTGCTGAGATGAGTTTCTGGAGTGACGGAAGTCGTAGAGGTCGATGTGAGCTGCCTCGTTTGCAGGAATCGGGATGCCTGAGGTGAACACATGCTCGCTCACCGTGGGTGCGCCGGCGCTCAAGCCTGAACCACGCACGGTCTTGAAAGAAGCGCGGCCGGACTCCCATCGAAACATATGGGTAAGGACTCCGTTTGGCGCCATGAATCGGGCGACGTTTTCAGGAACATAGAATGGCTGGACGACAAATTGCGCGTTCTTGCTGGCCGGATTACCCCATCGGCTTAATTCAATGTCCAGTTCGGCACGGACGTCATCTGTCCGCAGGTCATCTATTGTATATAAGCCCAAAACACCGGTCGGGCTCAGATGACCGGTGTCCTGCACGACGAAGATGTAAGAGCCATAACCGAGACTGCGGGTCATGCTTACCTCCGCGCATGTCCATTCGCCGTCACTCTGCTGCATGCGCAAATGGAGATAGCCATTTGCGTCGACCCATGCGTTATCAGGGTCATATGCGTTGGGCTCACCTCCCCGGTCGTTGCTTGCAGTTCGGACGTTCCAGTCGTATCCACTGAAGTGAATTACCTTCGAAACGACGGGAGCGACCGGTTTGCCCTGGACGGTGACGACCGCCAGGACGCCATCGCCTATCACTGGCAACTTAGCGACCTTTGAGGTGGGCCGGTAGCCGGGTGCGACCAGGAGGGCC
The DNA here is from genome assembly GCA_963781245.1 of uncultured Acidobacteriaceae bacterium. Taxonomy (GTDB): domain Bacteria; phylum Acidobacteriota; class Terriglobia; order Terriglobales; family Acidobacteriaceae; genus Silvibacterium. The sequence goes on along the minus strand of CAWAFB010000014.1, from coordinate 75,802 downwards.
GCATAGTCGGTGCCAAGATGCGTCGAATTCCTCCACGTCGAATCGGGCTGGATGTTGGTGAACGGATGGTTCGCAAAGGGCTGAATCCACCAGATGCCACTGTGCGCGTAAAGAACGACCTGTTGCCCGGGCATGAAGCCGGTTACCCGTCCCTCGATATACCCCATTTGCGCCGGGCCTCCCGCATTGGCCGCGGGCACCTGGGTGATCTGGAGCGATGATTTGGGTGACGCGCTCGGCGAGTGGCAACCTGCAAGCAGAAGGATGCCACCCGCGAGAAGGATATTCGCCCGGCGCTTGCTAGATCTGGAAGGAAAACGGGAAAAGAGCATAGGCTTTCGAATGTTCACAGTAGTGAGAGCAAAACAGACGCGAATGACCCGGGGATCCAGATTCCACAATGAAAGCATTGCAGCATGGAAGCGATTGCACAAGGTCTGAAGGCTGTCGATTCTGTTATGAATGAAGACGCCTATTGAATTTTGGCTTGTCGGCCCATATGCTGTCCCAGCGGAGCATTCGGCGCGTGAATCAAACTTTGCTGTCGCTACCCCCGTCCGCCAGGCCAAAGCCGAGACGTATCGACCGCGGGATCGCACGATCCCTGTCGTGTCTAGCCTTGTTGTTGTTGGCGCTTGGTGCTGTCGGCCAGAACGCCGATCCGCTGGCTGCATTGCATGAGTCCTTTGCCCACCCTCCGGACGACAGCCGGATCATGATGCGCTGGTGGTGGTTCGGGCCCGCCGTGACCAAGCCCGAGTTGCAGAGAGAGCTCGAACAGATGAAAGCCGCCGGCATCGGCGGTGTCGAGATTACGACGCTCTACCCGCTCGCTCTCGACGATCCGTCGACGGGATTCTGTAACCTGCCGTTTCTCTCCGACGAGCACATCGACGCGCTGCGCTTTGCTGCAGAGCAGGCGCGCCGGCTTGGCCTGCGTGTCGACATCACGCTCGGCAGCGGATGGCCGTTCGGGGGGCCTCATATACCAGTGACTGAGGCGGCGGGGGATCTGCGGAGCGAAATCGTGCCGATATCAGCCCGCTCTGAGTCGGTTGCCGTTCCGTATATCGCCGCTGGCGAACGCTTCCTCGCCGCGTTTGTGGTCCCCGGCGCGATGTCGAATCAGGATCTGGGAAAAGCGGTTCGCGTGTCGGAGATTCAGAATCGCCGGCTGTTTGTGACTCAGAAATCGGAACCACAAACCGCACTCTTCTTTATCGCCAGCCGGACTGGCATGACGGTGAAGCGGCCGGCGGTGGGGGCGGAAGGATTTGTCCTGGATCATTACGACTCGCGGGCAATAGCCACACACCTGCAGGTCGTTGGAGGTCGCTTGCTGCAGGCCTTCGGAGACCATCCTCCCTACGCCGTCTTCAGCGATAGCCTGGAGGACTACGGCTCGGATTGGACTCCTGATCTACTCGAGCAATTCCGGCGCAGGCGCGGTTATGACCTCGAACCTTACCTGCCGGCCCTGATCGGGGACATCGGACCGAAGACAGCGGCGATTCGTCACGACTGGGGACGCACGCTTACGGAGCTCGCGAATGAGAATTTTCTTGAACCGCTGCACGCCTGGGCGCTACAGCACCACACGCTGCTGCGGTCGCAGACGTACGGATTTCCGCCGGTTACGTTGTCGAGCAATCGATTCGAGGACCTGCCGGAAGGTGAGGGCAAAGCGACACTGCTGATGTGGCGCGAGTTCTCCGATACACGCTGGGCGGCATCTGCCGGTCATCTGTTCGATCGCGCGGTGATTTCGTCGGAGACGTGGACGTGGCTGCACTCGCCGGCTTTCCGGGCCACGCCACTGGATATGAAGGCCGAAGCGGATCTCCACTTCTTACAGGGAATCAATCAGCTGGTAGGCCATGGTTGGCCTTACTCGCCAGATTCCGCAGGCGAGCCGGGGTGGCGAATGTATGCAGCGGCAGCGCTGAACGCTCACAATCCGTGGTTCCCGGTGATGCCGGAGCTCACCGGATATCTGCAGCGGGTGAGCTTCGCACTGCGCCAGGGAAAACCAGACAATGATGTGGCTTTACTGCTGCCGAATGATGACGTGTGGGCGTCGTTCAGAGCGCGGGTGAACAAGGGTAAGGCGGCTGTCTCCACCGGCGGATTTGACGAGACAGGCTCCAACGTCACTATCGACGAATCGATGGGCAAATTTCTAGGCAAGGAAATCATCGGGAAGATTCTCGATGCCGGGTTCAATCTGGACTTCATCGATGCGGATGCGATTGATCAGGTCGGCATCCCATACAAAGCTCTTGTTCTGCCCGGAGTCGATCGCATTCCACCGGCCACCTACGCGAAGATCCTGGACTATGCGAAACGTGGAGGCATGGTGATTGCCTCGCGCCACGTGCCATCCACCGCACCCGGGCTCGCGAACGCCGAACGCGATGGGGCTCGGATCCAGGAAATCTCGCAATCGCTCTTTCACGGGGAGATCAGTTCGGCACGCTTTGTCGAGCAGGACGATCAAGTCGGCAGAGCGCTGGCGAAGGCATTGCAGCCCGATATGGTGCTGTCGCACGCGACACCCGAGATCGGGTTCATCCATCGAAAGCTTCAAAATGGGGATCTCTACTTTGTCGCGAATACCGACAACCACGTGAAGACCGTGACGGCGAAGTTTCGCAATACCGCGAAGCACGCGGAATTCTGGGATCCGTTATCAGGGACTGTTGTCGGCGTTGCTGATCCCGCCAATGTGCAGCTTTCTCTGGAGCCTTATGGGTCGCGGCTGATCTTCTTTTCAGACAATGCTATGGCGGCACAGCGGGAGAAACCGCGAGGACAAGAAAAGGAAATTGACTTCTCACATGGTTGGCAGTTGAAGTTCGCCGGCGGGCAGGAAGCAAGAGAAATGCCGGAACTTCTCTCCTGGACCGCGGATCCGCAATACCGCTATTATTCGGGACTCGCTACTTATCAAAAGACATTCGATCTGCCGCCGGCCTATTCGGCTCCGGGTGCGAGCGTGATTCTCGACTTCGGTCCGGGCAAAACAGTAGAGAAACCATCTCCACTTGGCGACACCAACATGCGCGCCTATCTCGAGAGCCCGGTGCGCGAGGCCGCCCAAGTGTACATCAACGGCCAGTTCGCCGGCGCAGTCTGGAAGCCACCGTACCGGGTGGATCTGACTCCGCATATTAGGCCGGGGCAAGACGTCATTCGCGTAATAGTAGGAAGCACCGCGATTAATGAATTGGCCGGCACAGCACTACCCGATTACCGCTTGCTAAGAGATCGCTATGGCGTGCGCTTCATCCCGCAGGGCATGGACAACCTGCAGCCGCTGCCCTCGGGCATTACAGGCCCAGTGACTTTGATTGAAACACTGCCGGGGCAGGAGCCGCGCTGAAGACCTTACTGAAGGATGGGACAGATGCAAAGAGTTGCGTTTCTCTTACGACTGAAAGAAGGCGCCGGACCGGCTTACGACGAGGCGCACAAAGCGGTGTGGCCGGAGATGCTGGACCTGCTGAAACGTGCGGGCATCTCAGATTATTCGATCTTTCGCCGGGATGAGTTGCTCGTCCTGACCATGCGGGTTGAGGACTTCGACGCGACGTGGTCAAAGATCGACAACGATCCGGTGAATCTGCGCTGGCAGGAGGCGATGTCAGCATTCTTTGCGCCGCTTAAAGGCCTTCGACCGGGCGAGCGCTTTCCCATGATGGAAGAAGTCTTCTATCTTCCCTAAAGCGCGAATTACTGACCACCCGCAATGGTGAATGAATACGAGCCCGCCGGCAGCAGATAGATCGTTTGACCGCTGGTCTCGCCGACAGCATGAATTTTGCTGCTCTTAGTGATCGCGGTTCCGTCGAGCGAATACTCGCTCTGCTGGCGGGCGTTCAGAGGCAGCTGCGCCGTTGTGTTCGGAGGGATGGTGACATTCCACTGCACGGTTGATCCTTTCGTCGACCACGAGGAGCGGATGTCGCCATAGTGGGATGCATAGCGGAACTGCAAGCCACCAAGGCGAGAGTCGAAGTTCGGATGCAGATAGATAGTGTGGAAGCCGGCGTCTGCATCTGAGGCGTCGATACCTGCTGCATAGCTGTAGATCCAGTCGGCTACCGCGCCATAGGCGTAATGGTTGTAGGAGTTCATGCTGGGATCGCCACGCATCTGGTCGCCGTTCCAGCGCTCCCACATCGTGGTGGCTCCGTGGCCAACGAGATAACCCCAGGAAGGATATTCCGTGTTCAGCAGCAGCCGGTATGCGACGTCAGCATGACCGGTATCGACGAGTACTGCCAGCAGATAAGGCGTTCCGAGGAAGCCTGTGCCCAGCTTCCATCCATTCCCTTCAATTTTGGCGACAAGTCTGTTGCCGACGGCGTCGCGCAGAGAATCCGGAACGAGCCGCATGTGTACGGCGAGAACGTATCCGGTTTGCGTATCGCCGCCCTTGCTCTTCGCATTTGGATTGTTGATCGCCCCGAAGGGCGAGGGCCCGTTGTCTGCGCCGTCAATGAATCCGTCGGCATGTATGAAGGTGGTCTGAAAAGCTGCCTTGATCTTCTCGAGCAGATCGGCGTACTTCTTCTCGTCGTCGGCGCGACCCAGCGCGTGCGCCATCTGCTTCATCAACGTGACGTCGTAGGCCCAGTACGCGGTCGCGACCAAGGGCTGCTTGGTGGGTCCTTCAGGCGAGAGCCAGTCACCGAAGGGGATGCCGGACTTCCTCCAGATGTAATCGGGGCTCTCCGCCTGGATCGCGGCGAGGTATTTCTCCATCGCGTCCCAGTTCTGCTCGATGGTTCGCGTGTCTCCAGATTGCAGCCACGAGGTCCAGGGAATGATGACGCCGGCGTCGCTCCAGCCCGCTCCGAAACCGGGGTTGGGAGTGGAAGTGCCCGGAGCGAAGATTCCGTACATCGGCGTTCCAACCTGGGTTCCGCGAATATCTCCCGCGAACTTCTTCGAGAACTGCGACAGGTCCATATCGTACGAGGCAGCACGCCAGAATACCTGCGCGTCCGCCGTCCAGCCGAGCCGCTCGTCACGCTGCGGGCAGTCGGTGGGCACGCCGACAAAGTTGGATCGCTGTCCCCAGAGAATGTTGCTCCAGAGTTGGTTGATCATGGCGCTGCCGGTGCGGAGGTCCACGGTGAGCCGCGCGTCGCTATGGAATGCTACAGCCGTAAGCGACCCGATCGCTGGCTTTGTCTTCAACCCGGTCAACTCGACGTAACGGAATCCGTGGAAAGTAAAAAGCGGCTGATAGTCCTCTGTGCCCTTTCCCGAGAGCACATACCGGTCGGTGGCCTTAGCGGTGCGGAGATTTTCGGTGTAGATGGTGCCGTCTGAGTTAAGCACTTCCGCAAAGCGCAACTGTACTTCGGTGCCCGCCGCGCCCTGCACGTGCAGGCGCGCAACTCCGGCCATGTTCTGTCCGAAGTCAAAGACGTATACGCCGGGCTTTGGGGTTGCTACGGATTTCGCTTTCAAGACGCGATCGACACGAATGGGCTGGAAATCCTGCGCGATGATCGCGGGCTCGTGCGGCTGGATTACCTCAACCGGATTCCACTTAGCGTCAGAGAATGCAGCGGTGCTCCATCCCGGCTTCTCGAGTCGCGCGTCGTATGTTTCGCCATCATAGATTTCGGCTTTCAGGATCGGCGATATCTCGGCCTTCCAGGTTTCGTCGGTCGCGACCCAGTCGACAGATCTGTCGGTGTGCTCGATTCGTAGCTGCGCCTTCAACGCGGGCGGAGTGCTTCCGTAATTGAAAGGCTCCTGCAGCCATTGCAGCGGAGTGCTGTACCATCCGGGCGCAAGGTAGGCGCCGATCGCGTTGCCGCCGGACTTTACATCGGCCGTGACATCGTAGGCCTGATAGACAACCCGGGTGCGGTAGTCAGTCCAGCCGGGCGACAGGATTTGATCTCCGACAACCTTCCCGTTGATCCAGAATTTGTAGGCTCCCATCGCAGTCGCGTACAGCCGGGCAGAGCGGATCGGCTTCGCGAGCTCAAACCCCTTCCTCAACATCTTTACTGGACCATTCGGCCACGGCCTGCCTACATCGGCCGCCTGCGAGGGATCATTCGACATATAGCGGACGGCGTTTTTCCACGATGACTCGCCGAAAGTTGGCGCATTCCATCCCTGCGGCGCGTTCAGCATGGCCTTCCAGCTCTCGTCGCTGCGAATCAGCTTGACCGAGCCGTCAGCCATTTCGATGTAAAGGCAGGCGCTCATAGGAGTGGTGCTCACGGTGGCGGCAGTGAAGCTACTGCCAGTGCTCGTGGCATAAAGAGTCACCTCGACGGCGAGCAGATTGCTTCCCTGCTGCAACTGCGACGTGACGTCTACTTCCCTGTAGCTTTTCCACGGCGTCTGCTTCCAAGGCGGCAGAGGCTCGGCTGCCAGCACCTGTTTTCCGTTCATCCAAGCCGACGCGGTGTCTTTGCCAGTGACATAGAGATGGGCGCTGCGCACCGCGAAGGGCAGCGTGAACTCATAGCGGAAATCGTGCTGCGTATCGGAGCCCTTCGCGTCAGTGCCACCGTCGTTGGTGATCCATAGTGCGCCCGATTCGCGAATAGCCTTCTCTTCGGGCTGCTCGAAACTGATCCACTGACCGTGCCATTCGGCCGGTTGCATCAAGCCGGTTTCCCACCAGGTCACATCGCTGGCGGGATACGGATTTCCGTCCTTGTCCCACACCTTTACTCGCCAGTAGTAGCGCTGCTCGGGCTTGAGTGCCGGCCCGGCATACACCACCCCGACCGACTTGTCGGATGAGACGCGGCCGCTGTCCCATACGTCCACCTTGCCGCCCAGCAATAGCTCTGATTTGGTTGCTACCAGCAGCTGATAGGCTGTCTGTCGGGCTGCAAAGCGGTCATCCTGCAATTGCCACGAGAGTTGAGGCTGCGGCGTATCCAATCCGATCGGCGCGACCATCGAGTCGCACTTTAAGTTGATCGGCTTTTGCGCGGCTACTGCCGCATTGACCGCGACCGGCGCAGCAAGGAATATGGCGACCGCTGTGACGGAATGGAGGTGCCTGAAAGCTTGTCTCAGGCGCAGAAGTGCCACGGCGGGGCTAATTTCCATGCGTAGACACTATCTGCGAAAGAAAGAATGAGTGTCAATAGGAAATTTGTGTATGATTCGAACGTACCGCGGCCATGTGTGACCCTTTTAATTTCGCCTGCGCATGCCAAGCGACACCCTGAGAGAGGAAGCAATGACAAAAGGATACAGGCTGGCCGGATTCATCACCGCACTCATCGCGACATCCTATGCAGGAGCTCAGGCCGCACAGGAAAAACCCAATACCGTCGTGGTGGATTGGAACAAGTCTGTGCTCGTCTCGAAATCCACTCCGACGCTGCAGGTGGTGGTGAATCCGATGCTGCGGCAAGGCTCGTCGATTCACGACGGATCATTCGCGGCGCTGAAGCAGCTTGGTGCAGATTATGTGCGATATGTCCCGTGGGAACCTTACCCGAAGCTCGCGGTTGCCGAACTCGATCCTCCCACGAAGGACGGGACCTCGTGGAACTTTTCGCTTATCGATCCGATGACCAGGGACTTCCTCGATGCCACCGCCGGGCACAGCACGGTGATGAACTTCAGCACGATCCCGGCGTGGATGTTCAAGACTGATCAGCCGGTGAAATACCCTGACGATCCGAACCAAGTCTCCTGGACGTATACGCAGGGTACGGAACTTGTCGATCCGTCTGGCAAGCAACTAGGAGACTACTTTGCTCGTCTGGTCAGCTGGTACACGAACGGCGGATTTACGGACGAGAACGGCAAGCAACATTTGTCGGGGTACCATTATCACTTCCCCATCTGGGAAGTATTGAACGAAATTGACTTTGAACATCAGACAACGCCCGAGCAGTACAACGAGCGCTATGATGCGATCGTCAGCGCAATCCAAAAGGTGAGCCCAGATACAAAATTTATGGGGTTGGCGCTCGCCATGCCGCAGAACGATCCTAAGTGGTTCGAGTATTTTCTCGATCACTCGCATCACAAGCCGGGCGTGCCTATCGACTACGTCTCCTATCATTTCTACGCCAGCCCCACGATCGACCAGAACCTCGATGACTGGCAGTACACCTTCTTCGATCAGGCCGACCGATTTATCACCAACGTCCGCTACATAGAAGCCATCCGCAAGCGACTCTCCCCTGCGACGAAGACAGACACGGACGAGCTTGGTGTCATTCTTCCGGCTGACGATCTCGAGATTCGTGACTCCGCCGCACATCCTGACCGCATTCCATCCCTTTATTGGAACGCGGCAGGCTCCTTGTATGCCTATCTCTTTATCAATCTGTCTAAGCTTGGCCTCGATGTCATCGGAGAATCGCAGCTTGTCGGCTATCCATCTCAGTTTCCCAGCGTCTCAATGATCGACTGGAAGAATGGCAAACCGAACGCACGCTACTGGGTGCTCAAGCTGATCAAAGACAACTTCCATCCCGGCGACACGCTCGTCGAGACGAAATTTTCTCACTACAGTGATGTCGACGGACAGGCCTTCGCCACGCCGGCCGGACAGAAGCTTCTGCTCCTGAACAAGCGCGATCGCGCAACGGAAATTACACTGCCTAAAGACTCGCGACCTTACACACTTTCCGTAGTCGACGGCGAAACTGGAGACAACGAACCGCGTGTTTCGCAGGAGAACAGCGGTACTGTGAAATTGAGTCCATTCTCCGTGGCTGTGATCAGTTGGAAATAATTTGGCGAAGGTGGCCACGCAGGCGAAAGGATTTCTTCAGTGACCCACAGCTCGCAACTTCGGGCAGGTCTTTGCGGAATTGGCCTCGAAGCATATTGGGAACAGTTTCCCTCGCTTAAGTCCCAGCTCGAAGGTTATCTGGAGGCGGTCGCAACCAGGCTAACTCGACCCGGAGTAGAGCTTATTCAGTTTGGATTGGTTGACACTCCGCAGCGCGCCCGCGAAGCAGGTCACGGATGTCGCCGTGCCGACACAGACATTCTGTTTCTCTATGTGACCACCTATGCGCTGTCGAACACTGTACTGCCACTGGTGCAGCGGGCCGGAGTTCCGGTGATCGTTCTCAATCTGCAACCTGCGGCGGCAATCGATTACGCGGCCTTCAATCGACTCGCGGATCGCACTTCGATGACCGGTCACTGGCTGTCCTATTGCTCCGCCTGTCCGGTGCCCGAGATTGCGAATGTTCTCAAGCGTGCCGGCATACCTTTCCATCAGGTCACCGGATTTCTCGAAGACGAGCGGACGTGGCTGGAGATCGAGGACTGGCTGGCCGCGGCACAAGTCAGGCAGGCACTCAATGACAATCGCCTCGGTCTGCTGGGCCACTATTACAGCGGGATGCTCGATGTAGCTACGGATACCACGCAAATCTCAATCACATTCGGCAGCCACATCGAGATGCTTGAAGTTGATGAGCTGAGCTCCCTGCGCTCTCAAGTCGCTGACGCCGACATCGAACGGCGTGTCGCGGCTGTTCGCGAACATTTCGATGTCCAGGCTGACTGCTCTAGGGAAGAACTGCAGCGTGCAGCGCGCACTTCTTTGGCGCTCGACGCCTTCGTTGAACAGCATCAACTCACCTCGCTCGCCTACTACTACAAAGGTTCTGGCGATGAGGCCAACGAAGACACGATGAGCTCGATCATTCTGGGCGCATCTCTGCTTACGGCACACCATATTCCCGTTGCCGGCGAATACGAAGTGAAAAACGCTATTGCCATGAAGATCATGGATGCATTCGGAGCGGGCGGCTCTTTCACCGAGTACTACGCGATTGACTTCGCCGACGACATTGTTCTAATGGGACACGATGGGCCAGGGCACATAGCAATTGCGCAGGGGAAAATGAGGGTCCGACCTCTCGAGGTCTACCACGGCAAAGTCGGCAAGGGCCTCTCCGTGGAAATGTCCGTGAGGAACGGCCCAGTTACTCTTCTGTCAGTCATCGAGGACAAACAACACGGCTTCGCTTTGCTTGCAGCGCAGGGTGAGTGCGAGCAAGGTCCGATCCTTGAGATTGGTAACACTAACAGCCGCTACAGATTTCCCATCGGCGCGCGGGCATTCGTCGAAGGATGGAATGAACGTGGCCCAGCGCATCATTGCGCAGTTGGAGTCGGTCACGCAGCAACGCGCATCGAGAAACTTGCGAAGCTGTTGCGGATTCCGTTCTATCAGGTCTGCTGAGATCCCCTCACGGATTTGCCGACGGATCGAGTTGCTGCTGTGTCACCTCCGCGTTTGAAGGGTTGCGCAGGCGATCCGCTGACTGACTTCGGATGCGTTGGAACCCAGTCAACGCCTTGAGCTGCTCAGCTTCCCTGCTCAGCGAGCGGTCTACCTGCGCCAGCCTATACCACGCGACAGAGTCATCCGGATTAATCTCGACGGCTTTTTCAAGGTGTGGCAGAACCACTTCAGGTTTCTGAAGGGCCATCAAAGTAGCAGCAAGACCGACGTGTGCCTCTTCGAAATTGGGATAGTTTGCAACCGCAATCTCGAAGTATTTCTGCGCATCTTCAAGTTGGCCGGCTTTGCGGTGAACCTCAGCCAATTCGTATGCTGCGTTTGCATTGCTCGGATCAAGTTGCAATTCCTGCTCGAACTCGGTGGCTGCCTCGGTAACATCGGCGCCGTCTCCCTTTGCCTGCGCGCGGGCCAGCAGGGTACGGCCGATGCGGAAATGAATATTCGGGTGATTGGGATCGATCTTCAGCACTTCGCGGTATTCGCCGGCCGCGGCGTCAGTTGCTCCCTGGGCCTCCTCGGGCCTCCGCCGCCAGCGACAACGCTGCTATCCATGCGCGCATGAATCTCATTTGCAGCCTTCCTTCCTGCTGCGGCGCCAGGCGGCTTCGCCGGATCGCCGCTACACGCGCTGACACTGTTCTGTTTTGAAACTATTTCCAATTCGACAGAACAATGCAGAAGCGCTTTGAAGCGCCTCAAGGCTGCGTATAGCCGGAAATCGAGCAGGACTCGTGCGCCGGGGCTGCTAGAGCGCCTCACCCTCGCGCACCATGCCCGCGGTAATCGCCCGGTGCTGCACGTAGTTATAGGGAGGAACGGCGTGGCCGCGGAGGATCGCGACCCCAAGCTGAATCAGCCGTGGGCCGTAGGTCTGCACCTGGTGAGAGATCGACCCGATGATCGGACTGGAAGGGTTCTTCATCTCTTCCATCACTTCGGGAATGCAATCCTGGCCGACGATGGCCACGTTTTTTTCGCGCTGGCTCTGCATGGTGATTTGCAGCGCGCCCAGCGCGCTGGTGTCGGTCGCTGCCGCAACAAGAATGCGCTCGGTGCGCGGATGCCTCTTGAAGAAATCGCCAAGAACACGCGCGCTTGTCTCGCGCAGACCGCGGCCGTCCAGCCGGATGTAAGAATCGGCCGGGATGTGGGGCAGGAGCGACCGCACGCCCACGAATGCTCCATTAATGCGGCTCTGTACGAACGCACCCGCTTCGGCAACATCGAGGCCGACGACCCAGTCGGCCTTCGATTTCCACTTTGAAATCCCGTGCTGGGCAAGCATTTCCCCGGCCTCAAAGCCGACCTGATAGTTGTCCACACCGAAATAGGTTGCGTGTGGATGAGGAATGTCAATTGCTATCAACGGAATGCCCGCTCGCGCGATGATGTGGGCGATCGCCGGCGCCACTTGTTCCTCGATCTGAAACTCGACGATGAGGTCTACGCCTTCGGTGACAAATTCGTTTGCATTCTTGATCGCGGTGTCCGCGTCGTAACGATTGTCTCGTATGACGAGTTCAATGCCGGAGGAAGACGCTGCCTCCTTAAGGCTGCGCGTCACCGCCTCCGAGAATGGCATTTCCGCGCTCTGTCCGGCGAACCCGAATCGCATCTTCTTAGGCCGTGATACCAGCCGGTATGCGCCGTCCTGGGTCTGCGCAACGTAGCCACGATGAACGAAGGTTTTGAGGATCCGGTAAACGCTGGTCTTCGATATCGCCGAGCGCTGGTATATGAGCTCGAGCGTAAGGGGCTTTTTCTCGGCCTCAAGCAACTCAAGAATATCGAGAGCCTTGGAAAGGATGGGGATAAGATACAGCCGTTTGATCTTTTGTGGTGACAACCCGCGCCTCCGGTTGCGCGGATTATATCAGTTTCCCTATTGGAAACCGATGTCAATCGACAGAATCCGGGTTCATTTAAGCGAGACTTGGCGGTTAGCTCACGAGAATGACATCAAGAAATCGCGGCCCATGCACGCCTTTGATGCGCGTCATTTCAATATCCGCGGTTGCCGAGGGACCGGAGATGAAAGTGGTCGGCCGGGTCGCGCTTGGCCTCAAGCGGTCGAAGCACTCAGGCAGCGTTTCGACGACCTGCTCTGCAAAGAGTACGCAGAGGTGATAGTCGGGCAGCAGCGTGAGTGCACGGCGTCCTTCTTTAGGTCCGTGCTGCAGCACGACGCTGCCGGACTCGGCGACGACCACGGTTGCTGCCGTCAGAACTCCATCAAGTGATTCGATCTGCGCGGAGGACAACCGTCCGGTTTTGTCATCCGAATCCGGAGTCCATGAAATGCGCGCGTCCAGCCACTGCGCTGGAACTCCCAGTGGATGAACCATTCTCGATTTGCCGCCGCTCAGAAGTACGTCCGCGATCTGTCGACCTAAATCAGCTTCAGAACAGCGGAATACTCTTGCGTCATATTCGCTCAGCCGTTCTTCAAGAAGCAGCAGCTTCTCCTCCGCGCCTAGTGCGCCGTTACGCGCGTAGGTCTCCGGCGCCGACGGCTCGCTGACCTTTTTTTTGCCACGCAGCGCTGCCCGGACGCGGGCCAAAACCTCTTCCTTACTCACTATCGTTCTCCCTCCCGCCCGTTGCGGGTTCGCCACCAATCGCGAAACGTCTGTTCGGGGAAAGCTTCCAAATCGCGTCCCGCGGTCCATTGCCCGGCGAGCCCGGGAAGCTTGTGTACCCAGCCATCTTTGCCGACAAACGGCTTTTCGAGCGCTCGCGCCATACGTTGCGCACTCTCGAACCGATCATGACTGAGAAAGATTCGCGCCATCATTTTCATGCCGATTCGCTCCTGGCTCAGAATCGAACTCAGCTTCCCCTTATTCTTATCGACGACGCGCGAACGCAGATAGACGAGAACTTCAGGAATATTTATTTTTACCGGACACACTTCGTAACACGCGCCGCACAGTGAAGATGCGTAGGGAAGGGACTGCGCATACTCCATTCGGTGAAGCTGAGGGGTGAGAATTGCGCCAATAGGGCCGCTGTAGACAGACCCGTACGCATGCCCACCTGTCTGGCGGTAAACCGGGCAGGCATTCAGGCAAGCGGCGCAACGAATGCACTGCAGGGTCTGGCGGGTCATGTTCTCGGCGAGCAAGTCGCTGCGTCCGTTGTCGAGCAGCACCACGTGAAGATTCTGCGGGCCGTCGCCGGGAGTGACACCCGTCCAGACGGAGTTGTAGGGATTCATGCGCTCGCCGGTCGCCGCCCTGGGCAACGTCTGAAGCAGCACTTCCAGATCCGAGAATCGCGGAATTACCTTTTCGATACCGGCGATCGAGATGAGCGTGTCGGGCAGCGTCAGGCACATGCGCCCGTTGCCTTCGGACTCCACAATGCAGATTGAACCGGTTTCCGCCACGAGGAAGTTTGCGCCGCTGATTGCTGCCGGAACGCTGAGAAACTTCGCCCGCAGGTAGAGCCGTGCTGCTTCCGTTAGCGCCGGAGGATCATCGGTCAGCTCGGGCAGATGCATCTCGCGCGCAAAAAGTTCCCGCACCTGGTGCCGATTCTTGTGCAGGGCCGGCGCAATGATGTGCGAAGGCTGATCCGCGCCAAGCTGGAGGATGAGTTCGGCGAGATCCGTCTCGAAGACGCGAACTCCGTCAGCTTCGAGACTGGGATTCAAATCGATCTCCGCCGTGGTCATCGACTTGATCTTGATGACGTCTTTCGCCTGCGCATCACGAAGCAGACCGATCACGATGCGCCGCGCCTCGTCCGCGTCGGATGCCCAGTGCACATGGCCGCCAGCCGCGGTGAACTGCTTCTCGAACTGCTCGAGGTAAGAATCGAGATGCAGCAGTGCTTCCTGCCGAATAGCGGCACCGGCACTGCGAAGGGCCTGCCAGTCCGCCTTTTCCGCAACCAGCGCTGCACGCTTGCGTTGAATCACATCGGTAGCGTGGGCCACGTTTCTGCGTAACTGGGTATCCTGCAACAACTGAGCCGCTGCTTTGGGGAACGGTTCGGCCTTTCGCGGATCCAGCGTAACCAGGCTCATCGCACGGCCTCGGAGGCAAGTATTTCCGCGATGTGCATGGTGCGGACCGGCGACTTCTCGCGATGAAGCCTGCCCTGTATGTGCATCAGGCATGAGTTATCGCATGCGGTACAGACTTCGGCGTTCGTGCTCAAAACCTCGCCCAGTTTCTCGTCGAGCATTGCGACGGAGACTCCGGCATTCTTCACCGCGAAGGTTCCGCCGAATCCACAGCATCGGTCGGAGTTCTGCAGTTCGACGAGGTCGATTCCGCGGACCTTCCGCAGCAGGCGGAGCGGCTTATCTCCGAGGTGAAGACTGCGCAGTCCATGACAGCTCGCGTGGTAGGTCACGCGGTGAGGGAAATAGGCGCCCACGTCATCGAGCAGCAGGCGATCCGTCAATAGCTCCGTAAGTTCGAAGACGCGCGGCAGCAGGCTGTTCACATCCGCGGCGAATTTCTCGTCACCGTTCTCGCGGGCAATTTCCGGGTAGTAGTCACGAATCATTGCTACGCACGATGATGAGGGTATGCAGATCGCATCCGCGTCCTGAAAAATCGAAACGAATCGCTTCGCAAGCGGATATGCTTCTCGCCGATATCCCGTGTTGAAATGCATCTGTCCGCAGCAGGTCTGCTCCAGAGGGAAATCGATAGTGTGCCCAAGCCGCTCCAGCAGAAAGACTACAGCCTTCCCGGTCCGCGGAAAGAGGGTGTCGTTGTAGCAGGTGATGAAGAGGGATATTCGCATGTCAGCAATAGCTCGAAGTGCCGAGAGCGGCGGCCCAGTGAACGATTCTTTCCGACGAGTTTGGCACGTCTTCCAGGCTGGCAAGCTGCACCGCGAAGTTTCCTACGGTGGAGCTCTCCGCAACGCCCCGGCAAACCTGCAGGCCTGTGGTTTCAGCGGTCAATCGGTTCAGGAATTGATTCAAGCTGCCTCCGCCCACGACGGCAAGCCTTTTGAGCCGCTTGCCTGTGAGCTCTTCTACATTCGAAAGCACGATAGTATATCGTTGCGCCAGACTGTGAAAGATAAGGCTGGCGAACACGGGCATTGAGGCTGAGTGCTCCTCGATCGTCTGAAGCCCATTGCGTCGCAACTGGTCGTTGATGCGCGATGCCATATTGCCAGCAGCCCATAGCTCCGGATCGTCGACCTCCAGCAAGCCCTCCGGTCTATCCACCAGTTCGGCGGCGGCGACCAGCTCGGCCATCGGCCACGGATTCTCTTCCGGACAAAGCTGACTCAGCGTTTGCTTGAGCATCCACATGCCGTTCACATTCTTGTGGAAGCAGATGCGATCGCCCGCAGCGCCAAGATTTGTGAACCCTGCTGAGCAGGCTGATGCGCTTTTGATTGGCTTCTCAATCAAAGCTCCAACGAGCGACCATGTACCGGAGCTGATGTACGCCCAATCGTCTCCGGCCATGGGTATGCCGGCCACAGCCGACGCGGTGTCGTGACAGGCCGGCGCGATCAGTCGCGTTTCTTTGAAAGCAGGCAGATTACGCAGAGACCCCTGCACTGTGCCTATTTGCGTTCCCGTGGCTACCAGCTCTGGCGCAGCCTCGAGATTCAAACCGCACAGATCGAAAACCTCTGGGCACCATGCCCGTGTCGCAATGTCCACCAGGCCGGTGTGGGTGGCATTGCTGAATTCGGCAACGATTCTTCCCCCCAAGCGAGCCAGCACATACTCCGGCAGATTTACCCAGCGTGCTGTTGAAGAAACTCCGGCGCGCTCATCCGCCATGAGCTGATGAAGCGTGTTGATGCGCAACGGCTGCACTCCGCAGAGCGTGAAGAGCTGCTCGCGCGAACATCTGCGCTCCAGTTCTGCTTCTGTCGCCTCGGTGCGCAGATCGCGATAGCAGAACGGCTGCGCGATGGGAAGATCGTTCTCCGTCAACCGGACATAGTCGACTGCCCAACCATCGACTCCGATTGCCGCGATGGGAGCAGATGTCTTTTCCGCGCAGCGCAGCAGGCCGTCTTCGATTCCGGAAAGGATCCGGTTCAGGTCCCAGTGCAGGCCGTCGCCGATCGTCAGCGGAGAATTGCTGAAGCGATGAATCAACTCGATGTGAGGCGTTGCGCCTCTCCGCTCCAGCAGCGAGACGCGGCAGCTTTCCGCACCTAGATCGATGGCGACAAGACTGGGAAGATCGCTGCTCGTCATTCAGAGGCCCGGTTATCGCAGAAAAGCAGCCGCCAAGCCGCCATCCACCGGAATAAGATGCCCCGTCGTGCAGGGGGTCTTAGGGCCGGCCAGAAATAGAATCGCCTCGGCACAGATGCGCGGATCGATTGGCCGGTGCGTCAGCGTACGCTCTGCATAGAAGGCGGCAAGCCGGTCGCGCATCTCGTCGTCTGTCATGCTTTCGTCAAACGGGATGTTGTACTTCTTCAGAGAAGCGGCAACCCGGTCGCGCGGAAACATCGTTGATCCCTTTACCACGGTGGCAGGGCTGATCCCGTTCACGCGCACGTTCGGGGCTTGCGACACGGCCAACTCGCGGATGAGATGACTCAGCGCCGCCTTGCTCACGTCGTAGGCCTCACTTCCCCGCTTGGGCACAACCGCATTTGCCGAGCTCGTGAGCACAACACTGGCCGTCAGCCCCTGATCGCGCAGCACCTTGCCGATTTCTTCGACGAGAAGGAAATTCGCTGTCACGTTCACCTCGAGGGTGAGGGCCCATTGCGCTTCCGAGATCACCCCGGTCGGCGACGACGGGAAAAGCGCAGCGGTGTTGACGAGAATGTCCACGCCGCCAAACGCGGCGACGGTCTGGCGCAGGGCTTCGCCTATCGAATCCCGGCTGCGGATATCGACCGAAGACGAGACTACAGATTCCTTACCACTGACGGCACGGACCTCTTCGGCCACTCGCGCTGCGCTCTCGTGATCGCGGTCAGCCACTGCGACGTGCGCACCGCGCTCCGCCGCAAGCAGGGCTACTTCGCGTCCGATGCCGCTCCCTCCTCCGACAACCAACGCGATCTGGCGGCTTAGTTCCTTTTCCGGCGGCTGCCTGCGAATCTTCGCCTCTTCAAGCAGCCAGTACTCGATGCGATAAGCCTCCGATGAGGGCAGGGCGACATAGTTGCTGCAGACCTGGAAGGCTTGGGCGAGCGCCTCCGATCCACATTGCGGCACCGTGGCCGGCTGTGGGCCTTCCTCGAGTGCGGCCGCGCCCTTCATCACGTGAATCGCATTCACGTATAGCTCGCCCGTAATCCGCGCCTCCGGCTTGCTCTTGCCGAAGCTAAACATCCCGATGCCCGGAATCAAAACTACTGTGGGATTCGGATCGCGCATGGCCGGCGACGTGGGCTCGGCGTGCTTCTGGTAGTACTCGGCGTATTCGGTACGGTAGACGGCGATGCGCTCATCAATCGCTTTTTTCAATTCGTCAATGCCGCTAGACGGATTCCAGAGGACATACATCGGACGGATCTTCGTGCGGATGAAATGATCCGGGCAGCTGGTTCCGAGGTATGCCAGGCGCTCAGCATCGTGCGAATTTGCGAACTCCAACACCTCGGGCAAGTCCGAGTAGTTCCCGATCAGGCGCCTCTGTGAGGAGACGCGCCCGCGCAGGAACGGAAGAATCTCGACCGCGACATTTTTCTTATCGGTCAGCGGGATATGGTGCTGACCTCCAAAGATTCCGCTTCCCTTCTTCTGCTGGTGCTTTTCAACAAAGCCGGTGAGCTCATCGATGATCGAGATGGTATTCACGTAGGATTCCCGGGGCGTATCGCCCCAAGTGAACAATCCATGCCCGCCGAGAATGATGCCGTCGCAGTCCGGCTGCTCTTCGACCGCTCTTTTGAGCATCATCGCCAGTTCGAATCCCGGCCGCTGCCACGGAACCCAGATCAATTTGTGGCCGTGGCTGCGGTTAAACTCCTCCATCTTGTCGATCCCGTTTGCGGCCGCCGCCACGGCAATGGCGCAATCCGGATGAAGGTGATCCACGTGACGGTACGGAAGAAAGCCGTGCAGCGGGGTGTCGATGGAAGCCGCGACGGGATTGAGGCCGAAGGTACAGAGCGGATAGAACTCCACCATCTCGTCCTCCCGGTCAGCTCCGCGATAGAGCTTTTCGAGGGCCAGCAGCTTATCCATATATAAGGTGGCGAAACCCGCTCGACGAATGCTGCCAAGGTCGCCGCCGCTGCCTTTTACCCAGAGGACATCCGTCTGTTGTCCGGTGAGGGGGTCGGCCATGCGCACCTTCGAGCTGGTATTGCCGCCCGCGAAATTCGTGATCCGCAGGTCCGCTCCGAGCAAGTTGGAGCGGTAACGAAGCAGCTCCGGCTCATCCATCCCGGCGGCTACACTCTCATCCCACAGGTCTTTCAGATGCTGAAGCTTGACTCGACCCTTAGTCTCCGTAATGACTGCCATACATCCTCATTTCCTGGTTGGTGCTGTTGACCGCCTTTTCCGGTCAAAGATTCTATTGCGGATCGCACGCAGAAAGCGCCGCTTGCCGGCAACCGGTAAGTGTAGACAGCGGTAATTCAAAATACCGGTGGAAAACCAATATCCCTATTGCAACACGGGCTACGCGTAACTTACGGACATTGTCGCATTCTTTGCCCGGCGCTCTCTTTCAATGCGCTCGACGTACCCGCTCTCGCGCAGGGCGAGCAGCGGATCTTCAGGCAGGCCTCGTTTGCGCCGCCAATCGCGCAGTGCGGGACGCACATCGGTCCAGAAAGCCGAACGAAGGCACTCCTCTGCTTCCACGGTCTTAGCCTCTGCCTGTAACTCTGCCAGCCGGTCGCGATCGACAATCGCCGCCTTGAGATACAACTCCTGCGCAGTGACCACGGTCTGAACCATGGCTTCCATTTTGCCCTTTATGTTGTGGCTTTGGTCGATCATGTATGCGATCTCGCCGGAAACTGCCGGGTCCCGTTCGCTGAAGATTTCGTGGAATATTCGAAAAACCTGGTAAGGATCGATCGATCCGATAGTCAGGTCATCATCCGCATAACGACGATCGTTGAAATGGAACCCGCCCAGCAGGCGTAAATGCAGCAGCCAGGCCACAATCTGCTCGATGTTCTGCGCCTGATAGTGGTGCCCGGTATCGACAAGTACACAAGCTTGCGGGCCCGCAGCCTGCGCAAATTGCGCAGCCATACCCCAATCCGCCACATCGGTGTGATAAAAGGCGGGCTCGAAGGGCTTATATTCCACCAGCATCCGCTGGCCCGGGTCGAGGCTGTCGTGAGTTGCTTTTAGCGCATCCTGAAGCCAGACGATCCTCTTGCGGATGCTTTGCGCTCCGGGATAGTTTGAGCCGTCGGCAATCCAGAGCGAGACGTCTCTCGACCCGAGCGCCTTGGCTATTTCCACCGACTCCAACAGGTGATCGACCGCTTTGCGACGGATACCCGGATCGGGATTACAGATCGATCCAAACTTGTATTCCTGGTCCTGAAACAGGTTGGGATTGATGGAGCCCGGCCGAACTCCATACTTCGCGCCCAGTTGCTTCGTCCTTCCAGCGTCCTCAATCCCTGCGGGAAAGTCCCACTGTACGTGGAGGGCAAGCTGCGGAGTGATGCCGGTGAGCGCATTTACCTGCGCTGCATCCGCAAATTTCTCTTCTAACGTCGTTGCCGCACTCGGCTGCAGGTACTTGCCAAAACGGGTGCCGGTGTTCGCAAATCCCCATGAAGGCACCTCGATGCTCAGGTTCTCCAGCGCGCTCATCGCGCTGATGCTCACCCCATCGAAACCTTCATTCCTCGCTCCCATATCGACCCCCTCCGGAGCTTCAGCGACAAGCGCAGTTTAATCGCTTATGGCGAAGTTTTTCAATAGAAATTCTATTTCACATTCGCGGTGCGAGTGCGTTAGCATGCGATTGGCCTCGTGCGGCGGTTCCCAAAGCGCGCCGATTTCGAGAGTAGCGAGGTGATTGTTGGGACCCAATCCGCTTCTCGGCGTAATTTATCACTGGATTGGCGGCCTCGCCTCCGCCAGCAACTTCATTCCTTTTCGGCCGATCAAACGCTGGTCGTGGGAAATTTACTGGATCATTCAAGGCTTCGCTGCGTGGATCGTCGCTCCGCTGGTGCTCGCATCTTTCCTCGTGCCAAACCTGTGGGCGGTCCTGCGCACAGCCCCAAGCACATCGCTATGGCACGCCGTCATCTGGGGAGTTCTTTGGGGCATCGGTGGCCTTACCTTCGGCCTTTCCATCCGCTACCTCGGAATCGCCCTTGGATACGCCATTGCCCTGGGCTTCTGCACGGCATTCGGTACTCTCATGCCTCCTATCTTCAGCGGCCAGATCATTGCTATCTCTCACCAAACGGGGGGGCAGATCATTCTGGCCGGGGTTGCGGTGTGCATGGCTGCCATTGCTGTGAACGGTCTGGCGGGCTATTCAAAGGAGAAAGAAGTTCCCGCTGAAGAGAAGGCCGCTCTAGGCGAGCGCGACTACTCATTCGGCAAGGGTCTTGCAGTAGCCATCTTTGCCGGCATAATGAGTTCCTGTTTCGCCTATGGACTAGCGGCAGGCAAAGACATCGCACGGATAACACTCGTTGACCTTCGATCGCATGGCCGTGCAGACCTTTGGCAGAACCTTCCCGTCCTGGTTGTGGTGCTCTGGGGAGGATTTTTCACCAACTTTGTCTGGTCGGCATTTCTCATTCTTCGCAACCGTTCCGGGGCGCAATTTCTGGGTGCGCCAGGCACAAACCCGATGGGAGATTCAACGACAACCGGCGAGACTCTGATGGAAGCCGACCCGCGCGAACTTGCCGGCGATGCTCGCCTGCGGCCGCGTGTCCTTGTCGTCAATTACCTGCTGGCTTCTGCGGCTGGCGTCATCTGGTACTTCCAGTTCTTCTTTTATTCAATGGGCCAGACGCTCATGGGCAAATATGATTTTTCCAGTTGGACACTTCACATGGCCAGCATCATCATCTTTGCCACGCTGTGGGGGATTGCGTTGAAGGAGTGGCACGATACCAGCCGGCGAACGAAGCTGCTCGTCACGTGCGGGCTGTTTCTTTTGATCGCCTCGACGGTGGTGGTCGGGTACGGAAACTATCTCGTGGCCCAGTAGATCGAAATTGAGAACCACCACCCCGCCCCACCGGGGATGACATTTCAATCCGGCGCAGGTAAAAAAGTCAAAAGACAGATATACGCGGAAC
Source organism: uncultured Acidobacteriaceae bacterium (assembly GCA_963781245.1). GTDB lineage: Bacteria > Acidobacteriota > Terriglobia > Terriglobales > Acidobacteriaceae > Silvibacterium. The sequence continues at coordinate 54,315 of CAWAFB010000014.1, read as the reverse complement.
AAGACGGAGAGTCGTGATTATTGCCAGTTGGAATGTGAATTCCATTCGTGCTCGCATCGAACCGGTCACTACGTGGCTGAACGAGCATCGTCCAGATGTTTTGCTGCTCCAGGAGCTCAAGACCGCCGAATTTTCCGGGGAGATTTTCAAGGAACTCGGTTACGAAAGCGCAGCCGTCACGCAGAAGGCCTATAACGGCGTGGCTGTGCTGTCGCGACACCCGATCCAAACGAACTGCACCACGCTGCTTGGAGACGAGACGGACAGCCACGCGCGGTTTCTTGAAGTGGTGATAAACGAGATCCGCATCGCCAATATTTACCTGCCCAACGGCAATCCAGTTGGGAGCGAGAATTTCGCGTACAAGCTGGCATGGATGGACCGGCTGGGACGGCAACTGGCCCTCTGGACCAAGAGCGATACACCTACTGTTGTGGGCGGCGACTTCAATGTGATTCCGGAAGACATCGATTGTCACAAACCGTCATCCTGGATGCACGATGCGCTTTTCCAACCGGAACCGCGGGAGTGGTATCGGACTTATCTCAGCCTGGGCTACATTGATACCTTCCGTACGCTGCATCCGGGGCAGGGCGGCCAATTCACATTCTGGGACTACTTCCGCAAGGCGTTTGAGCACAACCGTGGAATCCGCATCGATCACTTTCTGCTCTCGCCGCAGCTCTCCTCCCGATTGCAGAGTTGCGAGATCGACAAGGTTCCGCGAGCGCAGCCCAGACCTTCCGACCACACTCCGATCATTCTTCGGTTGCAGTGAGAGGAACCAGACGAGGTTGATCTTCCTCTCGGCCGCCAATGCAATCGCAAATCGACAACTCGTCTCACAATGCGGGACTCCGGGGCTGTGCATCGGTTTACCTTAAGGAGGAAGCGCGATTTGATAATTCCGGTATCTGAACGCTCTATGCGCATCGAGCAGCCGAGCAATGCAACATCGCGTCAGTAACAAATTTGAAAATTCGAGGATGCGATAGATGAGCCCGCAGTTCTCTCGCCGTGAAGTGTTGAAAGGTGCCGGTGCCTCGGTGGCGCTGCTGGGAGCGCCCGGAGTATTGGCGCAGGCCAGCGGAGCACAGGCCGCCAACGCTCCGTCGGCAAGCAGCACTCAAGATCAGACTCGCGCTCAGCGGATGCAATGGTGGCACGCGGCGCGTTTCGGGATGTTCATTCACTTTGGCGTCTATAGCACCATTGGGCGCCACGAGTGGGTCATGGAGAATGAAGCCATCCCTATCGGCGAGTACACGGCTCACGTAACGGCTTTTCGGCCGGCGGGAAACTGCCCCCGAGCCTGGGCGAAACTAGCCAAGGCAGCCGGCATGAAATACATGGTAATGACCACGAAACACCATGAGGGCTTTTGCAACTTCGATACGAAATTGACGAATTACTGCGCGCCCAAGCGAGGCCCCGGCCGCGACCTGGTGCGAGAGTATGTGGAGGCCGCGAGAGCCGAAGGGATGCACGTGGGCTTCTACTACTCGCTGATGGACTGGCATCATCCTGATGGTGCGCGGTGTGCCACTGACGAGGCCGCGCGCCGGCGCTTCGTTGATTACACGCACGGGCTCATCGAGGACTTGATGACCAATTACGGCAAGGTCGACGTGCTGTGGTATGACGTCTCCTGGCCGCTCGATGTGAACGGGTGGGAATCAGTGAAGATGAACGACATGGTCTTCAGGCTGCAGCCGGAGATCATTGTCAACAACCGCAACAAACTGCCTGGCGACTTCTCGACTCCCGAACAGAAGATCGTGGCAGAGACGAACGGGAGAGCGTGGGAATCGTGCATGACGCTCAACGACAGCTGGGGTTACCAGCGCGCCGACGATAATTGGAAATCGGCTCGGACGGTTATTCGCAACCTGATTCAGTGCGTGCGTGACGGCGGAAACTACCTGTTGAACATAGGCCCGAAGCCCGATGGATCAGCTCCGGAAGAATCCACACGCATTCTCACTGAGGTGGGTGAATGGATGAACACCAATGGCCAGACCATCTATCAATCTGATCTGTGCCAGGTGCGGAGGTCGAATTATGCGAGCTTCACGCGAACCGGGAACACCCTCTACATGCATGTACACTTCTGGCCCGGCGAATACGTCGCTATCAGCGGTCTGCGCACGAAAGTAAAGTCAGCGCATCTGGTGAAAGGCGGAACTGAAGTAAAGTTCACGCAGGATGATTTTCAGACCAAGCTTGTCGGCCTTCCGGAAAAGGCGCCAGATTCCCCAATAACCACGATCGCCCTCGAGTGCGAATCCGAGCCTACCCAGGATACGGATTACGTTCGGAAGAACAAGCCCCGCGACGGCGTGTAATCACAAGACAAATCTATCTATTTGCCCCCCAGGCCATCTGTCAGCTTCGAAAGTCAGCCCTGCGCACCATCCTTGAGTCCGCGCACCCACAATGCCGTTACGTCCTTGCAGTCGTGGAGATCGAGAACCGGAGCGCCGGCCGGCGTCTTGATATGAAAGAGGTCCGCTCCTTCCACGTTCTGCATTATGAACGCCGGGCGCGCATCCTCACTCATCGCAACGATCTCGATATCACTCATCGTCACGTTCTTCACGTGTCGAAGATAGAAGCCTTGCGATGGCATGTTCCCAAACATATTCGGTTCTGGATATTTCTGTTCGTTCTCGGCAGGCATAACAGCAGCTTGGTCTTTTGTGCCGCCGCCCCGATGCTGGATGTAGATGTGGTGGAGCTGGAGATCCTGAATCTCGTGCCCCGGAACGCCGCTGATGATGCATCCAAACTGCGAGGCTGCATTCGAGCAAACAATGTTGCTGAGGATGACGCGTTGCAGCGTTCCCGTCTTAGTCGATTCCGCCGGTCCGCGCAGCCGGCTGCCGAGGCGCAGAAAGATTGGCGCTGAGACGAGGTCGCGCATCGTGATATTGGTGATCGCCATATCTTCGAGCAACGCACCGTCCACTGTTTCCAGCGCCAGTCCCTGGCAGCCCTCGAAAACGCAATTGGAGACGGTGATGTTCTTGAATCCTCCATTAGACTCCGTGCCGAATTTAATGCGCCCCGTGTGAGGAACTTTCGCTGACGGATCGAATTTCTTCCATGTGCCGTCGAGCATTGTTCCCAGTTCGTACGCCCCGGTCACAAAGCAGTTGGTGATGGTCAGATTCTCGGTAGCCCTGGCGTAACCCAGCGCGTAGCTGCTCTTGGGGACAATTGCGTCGTCCCACGGCGAATTGATCGCGCAGTTCGCGACCTGCACATTGCGGCAGCAATCGATGTCCATGCCGTCGCGGTTGGTGTCGATTGTGAGCCCATCGATCAGCAGATTGTCGACTCCTGTGGCGAGGATTCCAAACCAGCCTCCCTGCAGAATCTGAAAATTCCTCAGCTGCACATTGCGGCAGTTCTTCAGGCTGATCGCCTTGTTTCCGACACCGCTGGTTCGCCGGTTAGCAGGGTTCTGACTCTTTGGATCATTGCTGCGCGTCAATCCCCGGCCCCAAATGCGCCCTGGACCATAGATTGAGACATCGTGAAGGCCTTCGCCCCAGATCAGGCTGTTGTGCCAGTGATTGTGCCCGTAGTCCTGGTAAGCCTCCCAGGCCTGCTCCGGCTCCGGCTCGTCGTATCCCCCGGATTGTCCTTCCGGCAGCGCGTCGGCAGCGATGATCACCGCCCCCTGCTCGAGGTATAGCGCGACGTTGCTCTTCAGGTGGATCGAATAGCACAGGTATTGTCCGGCGGCGAAACGAACGGTGCCGCCGGAGGCTGACGCAGCTTCAATCGCACGGTTGATGGCAGGTGTATCGATCGTTGTCCCGTCGCCCTTCGCGCCAAAGGCCTTGACATCGAACATGCCCGAACCATGAACAGAAATTTCGGTCGAACCCTGTTGACCGTAAGCTCCCGTTCCGCCCATAACCGCCGGTACTGCGAATGCGCCTGCACCTGCCAGCTTTAGAAACTTCCTGCGCGCAGTAATCTCCACTTCGTCTCCGATCTCCATGAAATAAACGTTGGGTCCACAGCGACTGGATCATTTAACCCGCAGCAATACCACCCCATGCGATGGCACGGTAACGGTATAGGAATCCTTCATGCTGCCGAGATCCTTAGCCTGCCAGATATCACGAACCCGTACCGGCTTACGAAATCCAAGTTGCTTGAAATCCACGGGAATTGAAAGTGCGGTCGCGTGCCGGTTGAAGACGCCAACAGCTTTCGATCCGTCGGCGAGTTGCTTCGACCAGATCTCAAGCGGTCCTTCAGCGCTCACGCGGTCTCCCTGCTGGCCGAGCCGGTCCTGATCGATGGCGATCACTTCGCGATTCGTAAGCATGGCAACCGTCTCCGGCGTCATCGCGGTGAGATCGTTGCCGGCCAGCAGCGGCGCGGCCAGAATTACCCACAGGCTCATGTGCTGGCGATATTCATCTTCGGTCATACCGCCGTTGCCCACTTCCAGCATGTCGGGATCATTCCAGTGCCCGTGTCCTGCAAAGCGCGCCAGGCCGGCCTGGCTAAACCCAATGTCGACCATGCGGGCGTAGTGGTCGTTAATGTCTCCGGTGGTGCGCCACAGATTGCCGCCTACGTCAGTTCCCCATCTCCACACAGCGTCATTCCCGTACTGGCACAGGCTGTAGACAATCGGCCGTCCTGTTTTATGGAGCGCGTCGCGCATCTTGATGTAGGCATCCACCATCATCTTGTGCGCAGCTTCGGGCGTGGGCGCTGCTTTCAGCTCCGTGCGCAGCCCGCACAGATCATATTTCAGGTAATCGAAACCCCACGTCGCGTACGTTGCGGCATCCTGCTCCTCATGCCCAAGGCTGCCCTCGTAGCCCGCACAGGTCTTCGCGCCGGGAGAGGAGTAGATGCCAATCTTCAACCCTTTACTGTGAACATAATCCGCCAGGGCCTTCATGTCGGGGAACTTGCTGTTTGCCTGCATGTTTCCCTGCGCGTCGCGCTCGCCCTGCCATGTGTCGTCGATGTTCACGTAGATGTACCCGGCATCTCGCATGCCGGTCGAAACCATCGCGTCGGCCTGCGCGCGCACCGTCTTGTCGTCAATCGTGCGGTGAAAATGGTTCCAGCTGTTCCAGCCCATGGGCGGAGTGGCCGCGAGGGTTTGAGCAGCTGCCCGGCACGGACAAAGAGCCGCAAAATACGCCGCCACGGCAATGCCGGCAATCATGGAATTCCGGCAACTGCGAAATGCCGCCCGATGCTTCATAGATCAATTTCCTCCGAGGCTAATCACTAGTGCACAACATGAAGCGGGGACGAAGCCTTCGGCAGCAAAACGCTCGCCATATCAGAATCGCCGCTTTCCCCGTTTGAATTCACAGCAATCACTCTATACAAATACGTCTTTCCCGGCGTCGCAGAGTTGTCGAGAAAGGCGCTCGACGTGAGACCGCTGGTGATCGCCTGGAACGAATTCGTCCCTTCAAGGCACCGCTTCACGGTGTAGGTAATTGCTGCGGGGGATTTTGTCCAGGACAGAGCGATACGCCCGTTCTCTACCCTTCCTCGTACTTCTGCCGGCGCCAGTGGAGCAGGGCCGTCCGGTAACAGACCATACACGCACAACTGGCCACTCTCCGTATTCTTTGTGCCGAAGCTGGCGAGATACACCTTGCCGTTCGCGATCGTCGGTGGCGCCATTTTTGCATAGTTGCCGCAATCGTCGCGCCCCACATTATCGAGTGAAGTCCAGAGCTCGTGCACAATGTCGTCGGCGTCGTACGCATGCAGAACTCCCGGCTGCGACTCGTGCCACGAGTCGCCAGTAGCGTGAATTGCGGCCCAGAGAATTCCATCGTTCTCGCCATTAGCAGAGAGCGAAAGCATTGCGCCGGGATGTCCCTGGTTTGCCTCAGGTCTCATTGCGGCTGGGGCTTCCGTCAGCTTTTCGCCCTCGAACCGGTAGGCGCGCAGGTGATCCCGCTGTCCCCACATATAGATCATCCGGCCGCTCTTCGCGCTGTCCCAGAAAACAATGCTGTGCAGGTGAGAGCTCGTCGCCTGAAAGTTCTGAACCGCGTGCTCATCTCCCAAGTGCCCCATGTTATCTGCATTTACAAGGTAGAGGACTCCCTGCTTGCCGCCGTCCATAACTGTGTGGGTTCCCGGCACCAGCGTTGCACCGGATGCGTCGAGATCGGCATCCGTCGAATCAAGATACGCATGGTTAGTTGGAGTAAACCAGTCAAGCACCTGGAGGTCCGGACTGAGCTTGAGGAAGCTCTCGCCGAAATTCGACTTACCATCCCAGCTCCCATTCGCGGTCACAACATAGACGTTTCCGGCGGCGTCGATCGCAGGCGCCTGTCCTGATTGCCAGATACTTGCCTCTTGACCGGTGGGTGATGTGTTGAAGACCGCTGTCTGGCGCAGCGACTTTGCGTCGTACTTGAGCAGAAATCCGTGGTAGGGCTCTTTGTCACAGTGTGAGGCATAACCCACATAGACGCTGCCGTTTCCGAGAGCAAGTGCCGGTCTCTGATTCTGCAGGAGCGCGTTGAAATCGGGAGCTTCGATCGTAACCGGACTACCGGGAAGATCGACACCGGTGGTTATATCGAGCGCGTGCAGACGTTGAACGAAATTGTCCCTGATCCGGGTAAGAGCCACTACATAGAGCGTACCGCTGTGGTCGTCGATCACCGGCGTTCCAATGATTCCCATGTTTCCGTTGAGATCTGTGCAACCAAAATCCCAATCGTTCACATTTGCAGGTGTTCCAAAGTTGACATGCCACAATGGCTGCGATGCGCTGGGATCGTTGGCATCGAAAGCGTAGACGCTGTTGTTGACGGTGGTGATGTAGACGACAGCGTGGGTGCCGCCACCGATGTTCACATTCGTGACGATCAGCGGCTGGCTGTACACCTGATCGTCGACGACTCTCTTGAAGATCACTCCAAACTGCCTGGCGTTTACGTTCGAGGGCATGAGCACGGTTTCGTTCAGGTTTGCTCCAGTACGCTCTGTGTTGTTGTGCTGGGTCAGCACGTTCACCTGCGCGCCGCATACGCTATGCAACAGCGGCAGCAGTATCACGCCCAACAGATAGAGCCTCGTTCCTTGTCCGTACCGGCTGGCTTGGGCCGCCGCCCTCATCAAGACCACTGCCTCCGCTTCCCTCTTCATATAGCAACGTTATATAGGACTGCTGCTCAGCGAATTATCCGGGACTGAGGGACACGCTATGTGTTTCGCCTGCTCTGACCTTGACAACATAGGTTTTGATCGAACCGCCCAGCCGAACGGTCCAGATTGGTCCGCCAGAGCAACAGCACGACCAGAAATCCTGTGCACAACCTTGCCGCTTTTGATCTCGGCGGTGCGGGCTCGCCGTCTAGGTTACTGAAGTACCTAGCTCATAGACCTGACGATGGCGACGCGTTATTTCCTTCTCCTTTCAGTGCGAACTAAGGTAATTATTTGGTAACCACCAAACCACAATAGGAGGCATGCGATGGCTGAAGGTCAGATTCCTCTGCAGGGCTACTACGACTATCGCCTCGTCGCGCTCTCCATCTTCATTTCAATTCTTGCCGCCTACGCCGCTCTCGACCTGGCGGGACGTGTGACATCTGCACGCGGCAGGGCACGCTTCTTCTGGTTGAGCGGCGGAGCGGTTGCCATGGGCACCGGCATATGGTCGATGCACTACATCGGGATGGAAGCCCTGCGGTTGCCGGTACCGGTGTTGTATGACTGGCCGACAGTGCTGATTTCCATGTTGGCCGCGATTATCGCCTCGGGTATCGCTCTGTTTGTGGTGAGCCGCAAAACGCTGGGAGTCACGGCAGTTGTTATTGGAAGCCTGACGATGGGGAGCGGTATCGCCGCCATGCATTACATCGGTATGGAAGCGATGCGGCTTCCGGCGATGTGCCACTACTCGCTCCGCCTTGTCGGCCTGTCCATAGTGCTGGCCGTCGCAATTTCCGGCGTTGCTCTTTTCCTTACATTCAGGTTACGCGGCGAGACGACAAACTGGGGCTGGTGGAAAGGCATCAGCGCTTTGACAATGGGGGCGGCGATTCCGGTCATGCACTATGTCAGCATGGCCGCGGCAACTTTTGTCCCCATGCCGCTTGCAGCGGCCGACCTCCGGCACGCCGTGGGTGTTTCGGCTCTGGGGATTGCGGCAATAACATTAGTGACGCTCGTGCTGCTGGGATTGGTCTTCGTCTTGTCGATTGTTGACCGGCGTTTCACGCTTCAGGCCATGGAACTCAGAAGCGGGGAAAAGCGCTATCGCCAGATCGTGGAGACGGCCTTCGATGCGTTTGTCGGCTTCAGCGCTTCCCTTCTTGTCGAGCACTGGAATCCGCAGGCCGAGCGAACGTTTGGCTGGTCCAAGAGTGAAGCCAAGAGTCGGCCGCTCGGCCAATTCGTTCTCCTGGATCGAAAAACTGACGAAATGGGCAAGAGCCTGCGCGAACTGCTCGAAGAAGGCGGTTCGACCGAAATGCAGCGACGAATGGAAATCGTTGCGCGCCACAAAGATGGTCACGAATTCCCCGCCGAGATGGCAATCTCTTCCGTGCGATCGGGCGCGATGCAGATGTTCGCGGCATTTGTGCACGATGTCACGGAGCGGAAGCAGGCGGAGCGGGAGCGCGAGGCTGCCAAGGAAGCCGCCGAAGCGGCGAGCCGAGCCAAGGGGGATTTCCTCGCGAATATGAGCCACGAGATCCGCACGCCCTTGAACGGCGTGATTGGCATGACGGAACTGGTCCTCCAGACAGAGCTGACGCGGGAGCAGCGGGATTATCTGGACACGGTTCGTTTTTCCGCGGAATCGCTGCTGTCGGTAATCAATGACGTTCTGGACTTCTCAAAGATCGAAGCCGGCAAGGTGGAGCTGGAGGAGATTGATTTTGATCTTCGCGAGTGCCTCGAGACTACCCTTCGCACATTGGCATTGCGGGCGGATGAGAAGGGTCTGGAATTGCTATGCGACGTAGATTCCGCCGTGCCGAATGTGTTCCGCGGAGATCCGAATCGGCTGCGCCAAATCATCGTGAATCTGGTTGGAAACGCGATCAAGTTCACGCTCGAGGGGGAAGTTGCCTTAAAAGTCGGGACTTCCTCCCCGAACGGCACTAGGTATCCGCTCCACTTCGTTGTCTCTGATACCGGCATTGGCATTGCACCCGAGAAGCTGGAGAGCATCTTCCACTCTTTCAGTCAGGCCGATACCTCTACAACCCGTGAGTATGGTGGGACCGGACTCGGACTTACCATTTCGCGCTGCCTGGTAGAGATGATGGGTGGACACATTCGTGTCGAAAGCCAAATGGGCAAAGGATCGGCCTTCCATTTCACGATCGAACTCGAGTGCGGCCTGGAGTCCGCAATCGCAAAGGCGGGAGCTTCGCATCCGGGTGTACTGGCGGGAACCCGCGTTCTGGTGGTAGATGATAACCGTACGAACCGACGAATTCTGGAGCGCCTGCTCGTCGGCTGGGGCATGCAGCCGGAGCTGGTGCCGGACGGGCAGTCGGCTCTCGCCATCCTGCAAGCCGCGCGCGCCACTGACCGGCCCTATCAACTGATTCTCACCGATATGCATATGCCAAAAATGGACGGATTTGAACTGGTCGAGCGTCTCCAGGGTGAAGATCGCTCGCAGATGCCCACTATTATGATGCTGACCTCCGGGAAGCAGCACGGTGACGCAGCGCGTTGCGAGCAATTGGGCGTAGCCGCGTATCTTATGAAGCCAATTCGGCAGGCGGAGCTGCGGGAGGCAATTGCACGGGTGTTAGGCGCTATGACCGAAAATCGCGAGACCCAGATGATTACCAGCACAGTACTGGAGCATTGCCGGGACGCCAGCGCAACGCTGCGGGTGTTGTTGGCAGAGGACAACGAAGTAAACCAGAAACTGGCCACGCGATTGTTGGAAAAGCGCGGCCACAGCGTGATTGTCGTGAAGAACGGGCGGGAGGCGCTGGAAGCAATCCGGAATGCAGAGTATGACCTGGTTCTGATGGACGTACAGATGCCTGAGATGGACGGCATTGCGGCAACGGCAGCGCTACGAGCCATTGAACGGGAGACGGGGCGGCATCTTCCCGTAATCGCCATGACCGCCCTGGTTATGAAGGGCGATCGCGAACGCTGCCTGGGAGCTGGTATGGATGGCTACCTGCCAAAGCCAATTCGTTCTCAGGAACTCGATGAAGTGTTGGACAAATACGTGACACAGAAGATCCGCGGCAGCGGCCCAGCAGAGCAGACCTCGCCGCCTGCGGCTATCCAGGAAGCAGTAGACGCTCGCGAACTGCTGGAGAGGATCGGCGATGAAAGAGAATTTCTTGCTGAGTTGGTAAATACATTTCGCGACGACTTCCCAAAGCAATTGGAGGCTATGACGATCGCGTTGAACGACGGCAACGCTACACAGTTGGCGCTCGCAGCTCACTCTCTCAAGGGGGCTCTTTCGAATCTCGCCGCACCGAGAGCAGCCGGGTTAGCGGCAGGAGTCGAAAGCGCAGGCAAATCGGGAGATCTTCCAGGCGCCGCGTTGGGGTTGCAGGATTTGAAGCCGGAGCTTGCCCGCGTAGTGGATGCCTTGAATGCGCTCTGTCAGGAGACGGTGCCGTGAAGATCCTCGTTGCAGACGATGATGCGGTTTCTCGCACGATCATGGAAAGGATGCTCCGGCAGATTGGCTACGAAGTGACGGCGGCGGAAAACGGCCGCGACGCGATAGAAAAGCTGCTGGATAACGATGGTCCGAGACTGGCATTGCTGGACTGGATGATGCCGGAGTTGGATGGGCCACAGGTTTGCCATCAACTGCGCACGATGCATGGGCATCGATATATTTATCTGATTTTGCTGACATCCAAGGACTCGAGAGAAGACCTGGTGGCCGGACTCGATGCCGGTGCCGACGATTATCTGATAAAGCCATGCAATCCGGCAGAACTGAAGGCCAGATTGCGGACTGGCCAGCGAATCCTGCGGCTGGAAGACACTCTGGTAGCAGCGCGCGAGGACATGCGTTTCCGAGCGACCCATGATGCCCTAACTTCTCTCTGGAACAGGGGAAGAATTCTGGAATTTCTTCACAGCGCGCTTCAATCTTCGCAATCCACAGCGATACTGTTATGCGATATCGATCACTTCAAGCGGATCAATGACGTCCACGGTCATTTGGCGGGTGATGCGGTGCTTCGTGAAGTGGCGGCACGTCTGCGCGGCGCAGTGCGAGCCGATGACGCCATCGGCCGTTACGGAGGTGAGGAATTCCTGATTGTATTGAACGGGTGCGATACGAGACGTTTGCCTGAGCGCGCTGAACAAATACGCAGGGCAGTATCGGAAGGCGGCTCTATTATGGATGGAGTCACAGCCGTCAGTGTGAGTATTGGAGCGATCGCGCTGGGCGGAGACAATGTTGCGATGCCAGTCGAAGCGATATTGAATCTCACCGATACAGCTCTTTATCACGCTAAGGGGACAGGTCGAAACAGAGTGGTGATCGCGGATCCCCTTATCGCGAATGCGGCAAGTTGAGAGCCTCGAGAGGCAGGGGCCTGCAACAGGCAAGGAAGTAGTCGCCCGAATCATGCCGAATCTCTTCGGTCATCGCCCTGTAACGGTCACGCGCTGGTTTACTTCCTTCTGAATCCTGACCATGTCCTGATGTAATAGCTGGCCGTGGTCAACCTTAAGATCACCGCCAACATAGACGCGTTCGACGTCGCGCTCCGTGGTGACGAGAACCAGGTTCGCGTAGGGGTCTTCCAATACAGCGCCCAGCTGCGTGGGGTCAATCACCAAAAAGTCGGCAAACTTGCCAGGCTCCAGACTGCCAAGTTTGTTCTTGACAGCTAGGACGTCGGCGCTACCCATAGTGTGTAGCCACAATACCTGGTAAGGGCTGATTACGGTCGCGTCTTCATACTTATCGCGGACAGCGTACAGACCAGCGCGCATATTCTCGAAAGGGTCAGCGAGGTCGCCGCTAGCTTCTCCGTCTATTCCCATACCTATACGCATTCCTGCTTTGAGATACTTTGGGATGTCAGCCACTCCGGATGCCATGCGGCCGTTCGAAAGTGGATTCCAAGTCATCGCGACATCATTCTTCGCCGTCTGCTGAAGGATGTAATCGTCGGAATGGATGAAGTGGCCGAAGATGAGTTTGTTTGACAGCAGGCCGCTGTCCATAAACCACCGGAACTCGGCGCGCTCTTCGCCTTGAGTTACTGGCTCAGGGGGCTCAAGGTAGTGACTCTGGTTCGCCAGCGAGAATTCATCCATGAGCGCCTTTTCCATGACGGACTGCTGGTAGGTGTTGTTAAAGGCAGTTCCTCCGTTAATCATCACGCTCAGAAAGCCAGAAGAGGGTTGTTGCGAGGCAGTCCAATCGAGAAAGGCTTTTAACCGCTTGCGTGCCTGATCGACTGTAATTCCAGGCCTCATCATGCCTGGCTCATAGCCGTGAACAAAGCGGATGCCCGAGTTCTCTTCCGCTCGGAACTGAGCCTCGTCGAAAGCGTTGTCGTTGTCGCTCCCCCAGTAAATTCGAGCATAGTTGAAGTTATAGGCTGTAGTAATTCCGTTTTGCAGATGATCGAGTGCGCCGAGTAAACAGAACCAATAGAGGTCCTCCGGACTGGCTTTCGCTGACCGCTTGTAATAAAGATCGTCGATCCAGCTAATCAGCGTCTTGTCCGCGGCAATGCCGCGATAGGCTGCCTGCCAAAGATGGCTGTGGGCGGAGATGAAACCGGGAATGATCCATTCTCCATGCGCATCAAACACCTCGTCAGCACTTAAGCCAGCCGGGGGATCACCTGCACTCACCGCGAGAATAGTTCCATCCTTAGCAATGACAACATAGCCCATGAATGGATCTCGCTGCTGGGGAGCCATGGTGAAAATGCGGGCATTCTTTACCAGAAGCTTAGCCGAAGCGGCAAAGAGGCAGGAGGAAAAGCTTATGACGTTTGCTAAGAGAAATATTAAAACCAGGGTTGACCGCGGGAAAAAAGGCGAATTCATTTGTGGGCGTAAGCTCCCTTCATCATCGTCACGAAACTGTGAGACCGCGCGTGGTGTGATTTCCGAGTTTATAGCAATTTGCGCTGAACGAGTTTGCGAAGATCGCAATGACGATCGGGGCCTGTCAGCCTGAAGGCAGGCACGCTCTCGGCCCGCGTCCATAGGCCTGCGTGAAGACTTTGTAGAATTGCGCGTAGCTGCCGAATCCCGCAGCATAGACAGCCTCCGCCAAGGTCTTCTGCTCCGGTTGCCGATACTCTTCCCAAAAACGCGACAGTCGCAGTGAATTGCGATATCGACTCAACGGCACACCAATTTGTCGGCGAAATGTTCGGCTCAGGTAGGACTCGCTCACTCCACAGGCTTCCGCAAGTTCACCCAAGTCCCGACTCCAGCCGTCTTCACTCAAAACTCTGAGGGCGCGACGCACCGCCGGGTGCAGGGCAACGGGATCGCCCAAAACCCTGCCAGTGCGCTGGCTCCGCCAACACAGGAGCAAGAGGTGGTGAAGTCCGGCATTTAACCCATCGGGATCACCGTGCTCGTAGGAAAACTCTGATCCAACTCCAAAGCCGGCTTCGCGATTCAGAATATCCGGGTCGAGCGCCCCCCGCATCAGCGAATCCATCGTTTTTCTGATCAGATCGAAACTGTCCGGCTCGAGCAAGGTGTTCAATACGCCATCGTGCTTGCTTGTTCTGCGCTTTAGACCCACATAGGCATCAGTGCGGCAGGATCTTGCAATAAGCGAGGGCTTGAACACTGCGACGTAATTCTGGGCATCGTTCGAGAGATCCACCAGCTGATGCTCCTGCTCAGGATAAAGCCACAGGAGCGTGCGCGGCTGAAAGGTGAATCTGCGCCCCCTCACAACATAAGTGACGGTTCCTCGCACGACGAGGTTCAACTCAAGCTCAATATGATGGTGGCTTTTGAGTTTGGGCGGGTGCCTGGTGGATTCCACAAGGTATAGAAATCCATCGTAGCCCTTGCGCAGTTTGAGGTCTTCCAGCACACGGACAAAATACGACAACTTTTGGGCAGCTGTCGAGAAGACAGTCGTAGGCTGCCGACTGTAGCGTGAGGAAAGCTGTTGAATAGCCAATGGCGTTTTCCTTAAATTCGCGTTTTTGGGGACAGCTGCCTGGCGGAGAAACCGTCGAGGCGTGGACCCTGACGAGCCCAGGCGGTCTCGAGTTGGAGGCCATCACGTACGGCGGCATCGTTACGCGACTGCTCGTACCTGATCGAGAGGGCCATCTGGCCGATGTGGTTCTGGGATTCAACGGGCTTGCTTCGTACTTGGCGGGCCATCCCTATTTCGGCGCCATCACAGGGCGCGTGGCTGGGCGTATCACAGGGGCGCAATTCGATCTCGAAGGAAAGACTTACCAGTTGGCTCGAAACGATCCTCCCAATCATCTTCATGGAGGCTTGAGCGGCTTCGATAAGAAGATTTGGACTGCAACCCCGATGGCAGCCCGTGACGGAGAATGCTCTCTACGTCTCGACTATCGCAGTCTCGACGGCGAGGAAGGGTATCCGGGCACCGTGGACGTTTCTGTCACCTACACGCTCACCAGCGACAATACCTTTGTAATTGAGACCGAGGCCGTCACAGACACGCCGACGCCCTTTAATCTCACGCATCATTCCTATTTCAATCTGGCTGGCGAGGCGTCAGGCTCGATTACGGGTCACGAACTCCAGATCGATTCGGATCAATATGTCGTCACCGACGAGCATATGACACTCCTCGGACGATATGCGTCTGTGGTTGGCCAGAGCAACGATTTTCGCGAAGGACAACGCCTCGGCGCGGCAATTCCGCAATTGTTTCGAAATCATGGCGACCTCTACCGCATCCGTAGACCGAGTGCCGATCATCCTTGTCACGAGCTAGTGCCCGCAGCCCGCCTTGTCAATCCCGACACTGGACGCGCGCTCAACATATCTACTACCGAATCGCACTTGCAGCTATACACGAGCGCCGCTCTCGATGGATCCCTGGTTGGGAAATCAGGTGTTCCATACGTAAAGCACGCCGCAGTCTGCCTTGAGTGCCACGGTTATCCGGACGGGGCGAATGCGACAAGCTTCTGTGACAACATACTGCGCCCTGGGCTCCCGCGTCGGCACATCACGAAGTACGCATTTTCTATGGTGGACATTGACCGCACTTCGACCACCGGTTGGAGAACCTGCACGGCACAGAGGAGTATTCGAGGGTGAACGCTGTGGCAAATTTCGCAAGCTCCCGGACACACTTTGGATCGCAACTATGAGCCACAACGGTGCCATCCTGTCTCCACTGCCCGCCAAGCTCGACTACAGTCTCACCGGCCTGAGTGCGGCGCAGGCAATTGAGAAAGGCCTCGCTGAGGCAGAGTGGTATCAATGTCCAGTGCCGCGCGAAACAATGCGCAAGCTTCTCGAGCGGCGGGATGGACCGGCGATTCGCGACACTGTTCTTTGGTTTGCTCTCATTCTGAGTAGTGGTTTCGCTACGTATGTTCTCTGGGGCACCTGGTGGGTGATTTTCCCTTACTTGATTTACAGCGTGCTGTATGCATCGACTTCCGACTCCCGCTGGCATGAGTGCGGCCACGGTACCGCATTTAAAACCGACTGGATGAACAACGCCCTTTATGAGATCGCGTCGTTCATGGTCATGCGCGAGTCTACGGTCTGGCGCTGGAGTCACACTCGCCATCATAGCGACACCATTATCGTTGGCCGCGATCCCGAGATCGCAGTTCCCCGCCCGCCCGATGTGAAAGCCATCATCATGTCTTTCTTTAATCTCCGCAATTATCCGAAGTATTTCCGGCAGATCGTCCTGCACTCCTTCGGACGCATGTCAGCGGAGGAAAAGACTTTCATCCCGGAGATGGAGTTTCGCAAGGTATATCGGAACGCGCGCATCTACGTCGCCATCTACCTCGTCGTCATTGGGCTCGCAATCTATACACACAGCTTCTTTCCACTGTTCATGGTGGGCTTCACGAACCTCCTGGGGACCTGGCTGCTGGTGGTTTACGGTCTCACCCAGCATGCTGGCCTGGCTGAGAATGTTCTCGATCACCGTCTCAATTGCCGGACGGTGTATATGAATCCGATCCACAGGTATCTCTACTGGAATATGAACTACCACGTAGAGCACCACATGTTTCCACTCGTGCCCTACCACAGGCAGCGGGAGTTGCATGCGGCTGTGAAAGACGACTGCCCTACACCGTATCCGAGCCTCTTTGCAGCCTGGCGTGAAATATTGCCTGCCATTCTCAAGCAGGTGAAAGATCCCGCTTATCATGTAAAACGAAAGCTCCCGGAGTCGAAAGCCTACACCAGCGAACGCTGTTACTCCTCCGTCGCCGATCCTGACGAGGAGGGTTGGGTTGGAGTTTGCGCCCCCTCCGACATTGGCACAGCCGATGTCAAACGGTTCGACCACGGAAAGAAGACTTACGCGATCTACCGGGACGAGGACGGCAACCTCTATGCCACGGATGGGCTGTGCACGCACGGCAATGTGCATCTCTCTAACGGGCTGGTGAAGGACAAACAGATCGAATGCTCCAAGCACAACGGCCGCTTCAACTTGATCGACGGATCCCCGGCGCGTGCGCCTGTGTGCCGTGGTCTTGCTACCTATCCCGTCGCGGAACGCAACGGTCAGGTTCTGGTAAACGTGGCCCGCGCCGGAGGTGTGGGCGCACGCGCGCAGCAGTCTTACAGATTTCGCGTGGTAAGCAATCACAATGTGGCGACTTTCATCAAAGAGCTTGTGCTCGAACCGGCGGATGCCGCGGAACAAATCGGCTTCATACCGGGTGACTATCTGCAGTTTGAAATTCCTGCATACGATGCGATCCCGTTCCGTTCATTCGAGGTCACCGAGCCCTTCGCTACGGTCTGGGATAACCAGCATGTCTTCGATCTTGTCGCGCGCAACCCTCTTGGAGGTGCCCGCCGGAATAATTACTCGGTCGCGAGCAACCTGAAAACTGAGAGCACGCTGCGCTTTAACGTTCGCATCGCGACGCCGCCACCAGGACAGGACTGCGACCCAGGCGTGGGGTCGAGCTATTTTTTCAGTCTCAAGCCGGGCGATGTCGTTTCGGCCATTGGACCCTTCGGTGATTTCCATATCAAGCCTACTCGGCGAGAGATGGTATACATCGGGGGTGGCGCTGGCATGGCTCCGTTGCGGGCACATCTCTCGCACCTTCTCGAGACAGAACAGACTCAACGGAAGATCAGCTTCTGGTATGGTGCGCGCTCAAGGCAGGAGATCTTTTATGAAGACTATTTCCAGGGTCTAGCCGATAGGCATGGCAACTTTACTTTCCGTCTCGCGCTCTCGTCACCCCTGCCGGAGGATGCCTGGACCGGCCATGTTGGCTTCATCCATGAGGTCGTACGGGATAGCTATTTGCTTCGCCACGCAAATCCGGCGGCAGTGGAATATTATCTCTGCGGTCCGCCAATGATGATCAAGGCATGTACCCGAATGCTCGGCGAGTTGGGCGTGCCTGAACACCAAATTTCCTACGATGAATTCTGATGGAATCCAGATCGCACTTCTTTAATGACGGCTCTAGTAACCCTCCGAAACTTAGCATTTATCTCAATCTTGACAACCTCGTTGATCTGCGCGCCGATACGAGGTGGCCTGGCCTTGAAGGCCTGGCCCGATACACGCATCTGTTGGAGGATGGTTTTGAGGGAGTGCAGCTCACGACCAACAATGCTCCTCCCGCGAATGCACCTATCCCACACTGTGGCCTCGACCGCATCAATGCTCCGACCGAGGCAGACGCAATCGCCGCCAGGCACGCTGAACGCGGTGATGGGTGTCTGACGGTGCACGCCGGTTGGGGACTTGAAGACAACGACGAGGTGTTTCAGCTAGTCGACGCCATTCTCACCTCTTCTGAAAAGTATCGCTTGCCTATCTTTATTGAAACGCATCGCGCGACAATCACTCAGGACATTTGGCGGACTGTGCAAATCACAAGAAGATTTCCCGAGGTTCGTTTCAATGGCGACTTCAGCCACTACTATTGTGGCCTTGAACTCGTGTATGGCGATTGGACCGAGAAGCTTGACTTCATGGAGCCGATCTTCGCGCGAGTCGGCTTCATGCATGGCCGCATCGCGAGCCCCGGGTGCATCCAAGTCTCAATCGACGCCGGTTTCAGTTTAAAGGCTGCGCGCCCCAAGGGCCATCCCAGCTATCTGGATCACTTTAAAGAACTCTGGACCCGCGCCATGGTTGGCTTTCTTCGCGGCGCTCTCCCCGGCGACGTGTTGATCTTCGCACCCGAATTATTAGCCAGTACGCATTACTATGCCCGTCTCATTCCCGATGCCTCAGGAAGCCTCGTCGAGGAATCAGACCGTTATGCTCAGGCCCTAGTGTATAAAGACCTCGCCCGCGCCTGCTTTGCCGAGGCACAGAGTCGATTCACCGCTGCATCGTAGCTGCGGGATTATCGCTGACCGAGCGACAGGATGAACCCGCTGTGTCGGACGGGTCCTCCTCGTCGGTAGTCAATTAAGCTGCCCGTGCCAGAAGCGAATGCGGATCGAGCACGAACTTCTTGGCAACGCCGGAGTCAAAATCTTTGTATCCGGTTGGCGCGTTCTTGAGCGGGATCACCGTTGCATTCACGATCTTCGCGATCGGCAGGCGATCGTGCAGAATTGCCTGCATCAGCTGGCGATTATATTTCAATACCGGTGTTTGGCCGGTGTAGAAACGATGCGACTTCGCCCAGCCAAGACCAAAACGCATCTTGAGATTCCCGTGTTTCGCGCCTTCATCCTTGGAACCGGGATCATCAGTCACGTAAAGACCAGGAATGCCGATGCCACCCGCAGCACGAACTATAGACATCAATGAATTTAAAACCGTCGCCGGTGCCTCTTCGCCGTTCTTTCCGTGAGCCCTGGCTTCAAATCCGACAGCATCCACAGCGGAATCTACTTCAGGCTCACCGACAACCGCGGCGATCAGCTCGCCCAGATTGTCGCTCTTGGTGAGATCTATCGGCGTAAAGCCGACAGCCGCCGCATGTTTAAGACGATCAGCATTCATATCGCCGATCATCACGACAGCCGCGCCTAGTATCTGGGCCGACGCTGCTGCGGCAAGACCGACTGGTCCAGCGCCAGCTATGTAGACGATGGATCCGACGCATACGCCGGCACTTACAGCACCATGAAAGCCAGTAGGCAGAATGTCGGAAAGCATGGTCAGGTCCTTAATTTTGGACATTGCCTGGGCTTTATCCGGGAACTTGATCAGGTTAAAGTCCGCGTAAGGAACCATGACGTATTCGGCCTGACCGCCCACCCATCCGCCCATATCGACATAGCCATAGGCTCCGCCGGCCCGGCCTCGGTTGACATTGAGACACACGCCGCTCTGCTGCTCCCGGCATGTGCGGCAACGCCCGCAAGCCACGTTAAAGGGCACCGTGACGAGATCCCCAACGTTCAGATATTCGACATCAGAACCGGCCTCGATGATTTCGCCTGTGATCTCGTGTCCAAGCACCAATCCGGCTGGAGCCGTTGTTCGACCGCGGACCATATGCTGATCGGAGCCGCAGATGTTGGTGGCGACAACTTTGAGAATTACGCCGTGATTAATCTTTTTCCCGGATGGATTGTGCATCTTAGGGAAATCGATGGATTGAACTTCGACCTTGTTCGGTCCAAGAAACACTACTCCGGAATTCTCTGCCATGGGACGATCTCTACCTTCCCGCCCGGCATTGTCTGAAGGCTACATGTGGCGCCTGTAGCGATAGTGAAGAGCATAAATACGTCACACCTTCGCAGCATTCGTCGAGCGCCCGGCAATCTTACCTCCCGCTTGAAAAAGATGTCTTTTCGAAACGCGCACAAAAGTTGTCGTTTCTTGTCTCTGCGGCGGCGTTCGACGCGAATGCTGCGGATCGCCAGTGGTTAATGTGAGTACTATTGCCTGCAGATGAACGCACCAGATTGGCCGGAATGCTTGTGAGCCTCGAATCTTCATTTCACAAACAATTCAATACAAAGTTCAAGTAAAAGGAAGACATGTGGAAGGGTGACCGAAGGAAGTTTCTTCAAGGATCGGGGTTCGTCCTCGGCAGCATAGCGCTGAGGTCACAAATGGATGGGTCTGCGATGGCAGGCAGGCTCTCCCATAGTCACGACATTCAGCCACTAGTGGTGAATGAGACTTCACCAACAGAAGCGTCGCGATCGCTCTCCAACTTCAACGTACGGACTGCGATTGGTCTAGGCGACAGGGCGCCTGGAATCATTGACCAGTATGGTCAACTCGACTCGCGAAATGTAAAGGCCTGCATCACCATTGGGAACTCTTCGCGACCTTCGCCGGATCTTAAGTGGTCTCAGTCTCTGGAAGATGGCTATTTTCCGATAGTTCATACAGAGGCTCGATCACGTCAGGGATTCGTAAGCTGGACTTCCTGGGCGACGAACGGAGCGAACATTGAGGCAGACTGTCTCGAGGTCACGCAAGCAGACGTTCCATTGGCATTCACGCTCTGGTTCCCCTTCACAACTGAGATTGAAGCGAAGGACGGAATTGTAACGGGCGGCGATCGCATTCTCGCGGTACTTCCGGCTCAAGCAGCCCACATAGCTCTATCCAAGGGAAAATATAACCTCCTGACTCCGGAGAGGGAAACCTGGTCGCTCAGCCGGCCACCCTGGTCGCAGATGTCGCCCGCGGGCTCTCATCCGGTTCCGATTCCCGGCATTGACCCCGCATTTGCAAGCGGGAGATCATCCTATCTTTTCCGTCCGTTGCGATACCGATTTCCAGTCCAACCTGGCAAAACGTACCACGTCATCCTTGGTTGGGTGGCATCGAAGAGCAGCGAATATGGCTTTAGCGTTTCGCAACAGCTTGTGAAGCTCTCCGCCGATGGCATGTCTGACACCGTCGATATGGCAAGCCTGGTTCCGGGCAAACCGTTTCTTCGCGACTTTGTAGTTAAGGCGTCGAGTACGGAACTTCATGTCTCGTCGGAGACCGATCCCTCCTCCACCTCTCCCTATCGCTATACGCTCTTGAACGCGATCTGGATTTTCGACCACATGGTCGACCTGACTCAAGTTGAGGCGGGAACCTTGAGCGACAAAGCCCTCTTCTATGTTCGCTGCGGAGAGGAACCGATGAAGGATCGGGCGTGCGCCGTCACCTTCGATGTTTTACAAGGCGCCGCGGTTAATTCCACAATCTATCTTCCGTACGACCTTAATCAAGGCAGTCACAGCATGATCGCGACTACTTTGCATGCCAGCTCGTCAAAGAGCGCTGCAAAACAACAGTGGGACCTTCTTCTCCAGAATGGAGCCCAATTCACAACCGGAGACAGCCGACTTGATAATCTTTACCGAACCTCTCTCCTCAATATTTTTCTGCTTCGCACGAAGTATCCGGGTGCAGCAAACCATGGTGAAGATCTATATGTAGTCAAACCGGGTGCGGCAATTTATGACGCATTCTGGTATCGGGACGGCGCCTACATTACGGCTGCCCTCGACGTCGCAGGACACTCCGAGGAAGCAGAGAAATCGCTGCGTCTCTTTTGGCAGTCTGGTCTACCTGGCAATTTCGGATCCTACGAACAGCAGGAATGCGGCGCCTGGCAAGCTCCAATCGGTCAGTCAGATGGTCAAGGACAGGCCCTATGGGCGCTCGTTCACCATTTTCAATTCTCAGGAAATATAGAGTGGCTAAGGACGGTTTATCCGAGCATCAGGAAGGGAGCAGCGTGGATTCGAACCGTAACCGGGGAAACACGGTTTCTTACGGAGAACGGCGATAGACCAATCTATTATGGGCTGCTGCCCGCTGCCGAAGGCGAAGCGATAGGTAAAGGCTACATTTACTATCACGATTTCTGGGCCATAGCTGGACTTCGGATGGCAATGGAAGCCGCGAAAGCCCTGAATGAAGACCACGACGTCGCTTGGATAAACGATACTTACGAAACATTTGCCGCAAATCTATCTGCTTCAGTAAAACTCGCGTTCAAGCGAATCGGCAACAATCAATATATCCCCGCCACTCCATTTCACTCGGTTTCTCAACTTGATATCTGGGGTTCTATAGCGGCCCTCTATCCGACGCAATTTCTTAAATCAAACGATCCTATGATTTCGCAGACGCTGCACCTGATGCGTCAGAATTGCCGGGAAGATGAGTACATGTATTTCAATAAGAATAAAATCTGGACGTACATAACGGTCGATTGGGCGATGTGCTGTCTACTTCGTGATGATCTCGAGATGTTCTTCAGACTGTTTGACGGTTATGTGGCACATGCTTCTCCAACCAACGGTTGGACTGAGGAAATATTTGTAGATACGCGGCTCGGTACAGGCGATATGCCACACGGCTGGGCTGCGGCACAGTACGTGCACCTGCATCGCAACTCTCTGGTCTACGAAGATGAAGACATCCTTCACTTGTGTTGGGGCGCGAGAGAAGCGTGGCTGAACAACGGAATCGAGGTTCGTCGCGCTCTCACTAAATTTGGCACCGTCGATTTCGCATTTCGCAGATCTGCCGACACGCTCACACTGGACTATCGGCTTGTTCGCGGATCTCATCAGCAACCCTGCCGCCAGGTTCAACTGCACCTGCCGCCCTCCAGTGGGGAAACACTAACTGTCCGCATCAATGGTATCGGTAAAACTGTAGCAGCTGGTCAGCACATGATTCAGGTCGAATAGGACATGTGGCTTTCGGCCGCGTCAATCAAGCCTGCGGGTTGCCCTTTTCTCGACGAAGTAAGTTGCCGGCCAAATCAGGAGGAGCCTCTAGGGACCGACCTCTTGAGATGAGCCAGGCGTGAATTGGCGGCGAAGAGTTCTCGGGCCGAAGCCCTTGATCCGTTTGAACTGACGGTTGAAATTCGAGTAGTTGCCAAAACCGACTCTGAAGCCGATGTCCAAAATGCTTTCGTCAGTATTGATTAAAAGCTGCGCGGCAGCTCCCACCCGAAGTTCATTCAAATATGCCGTCATCGTGCGACCGGTCGCGCGCTTAAAGAACCGGCACAATGAGGCCTGATCCATATGAAAGCGCTTCGACAGTTTGGCGAACTCGACCTCCTCGTCAAAATTCTCATTTAGGTAGAGACAGATTTCATCGATCCGATGCTGATCCGCGACTCGACACATTGGTTTTACTTTCAGTGTAGAAAGCACTCGCGCGCCACTTTCGTCCGCAAGATCTATAAGGACCGACAACAATGTAGCCAATCTCTTCGCGGGTGATTGAAGCGGAAGTCTTGCGAGGGCTCTAGTGACTTTGCGGCCTGTCTCGGTATGGCCGAAGGCAAGTCCACTCGAGGAGCGTCGCAGGAGATGCGCGACAGTAGACATCTCCTCAAGGTCGAAAAATCGTTCCCCCAAAAAGTCTTGGCGGAATTGCACTACCACGGCGCGATGCAACTCCGCACTGTTGGCCTTTACGGGACCGGAGCGCCAACTGTGTGGCACGTTCGGACCGAGCAGAACCAGATCGCCGGGACCATAATCGGCAATCCCATCGCCGACCAACCGCTGACCACTGCTGTTGATGATCAGCGTCAACTCGAACTCCGGGTGATAGTGCCAGTAGAAGGGGAACTCAGGATCGTTTCTCTCAAACGCGACGAATGAGGACGGCCCGGAGGCAACCTTCTCGAAATACGGCTTCATGCGCCACAGTGTAACTGAATTAGCTAATTTTGCGCGCATTCCGGAGAAATGATGTCAATTCTGTACCTATAGTAGTCAATCAATGAGAGGACATATCTGTCGTGGAAAGCTAGTGTTATCGGTGATGATCGCAGATATGTCTTAGGTGGTAGCAATGAGCATTCGTTCCGCAGCCGGCATCTTTGACGAAGCCCAGGACTCCGCGCGTTCGCCGCGGATTTCGCTAGACTCCTACGCAGGATTGGCGGGCCTGCCACCCTTGGTTGGTTTGCACACCATGGCCGAGGCGGCGACAACCGGTTTGACCGTCAGCGGCTCGGTGGCCCGGCTGAAGCGTGTGCACTGGTCGCTGAAGCGGCTGCACCAGATCTTCGTATCGCGCATCACGAGTGAGCCGATCTACGAACTTAAGATGGCCTTCAGCCTGCACGCTTATTACTGCTCTGAGCATGTTGGAGAGTTTGCCTCCCGCGTTCGCGAAATGAGGCAGCCCCCGTACGGACTCGAGGTGTCGCCGCATGCGGCTCTCGATTTGTTTTTCGATGAGATAATGGCTGCGCCTAACACTCCAGCCCTGCTCGTCGGATTGTACGAATACGCTGTACCTGAGCTCATCCGCGCTCTCGAGAATCTGATCGCCG
Source organism: uncultured Acidobacteriaceae bacterium (assembly GCA_963781245.1). Lineage (GTDB taxonomy): Bacteria > Acidobacteriota > Terriglobia > Terriglobales > Acidobacteriaceae > Silvibacterium. The sequence continues at coordinate 29,881 of CAWAFB010000014.1, read as the reverse complement.
ATACGAACAAGCTCTTCGATCATCCGACATATCGGATCTGTCGTTTAACGCTCGTGGAGATGCAGGACTTGCGGCAGTACGGTACAAACGCCGTGCGTTGCCTTGTTAGCCAAGATGCACACCTCGAGCTGCGGGATTGGGGCACCACACTCGAACGCATGCTCGCCGCGGCCGGCGGCCTGGATGGCAAGCAGGATCCAACTGAAGACGTTGTTCCCCGCCAATTCTCCGCGGTCCCATATAAATACGATCCTGTGCCAAAACGCGATGATCGGTTCACGGATCCCTACAACATGGGTGTGAATGCCGAAGCACTACTTTTCGATGACAGCATTCCCCCTTTCCCGAAGACCATCATGCTGTACTTCAAGCGCATGCGTGAAATCGACGTGCCCGAGATGATGGCCAGCATACTTGCAGAGATGAGCGGAAAACCCTGGGAGTACTACCGTGATATGACCCGTCAGTTATGGGATGAAGCACGACACGCGATGATGGGGGAGCTCGGATTCGTCTCGATGGGAATCGATTGGTCGACAATTCCCTTCAATTTCACCTGGTCTCTTGGCCTGAACACCATGTTAACTGCGAAGGAGCGGCACGCAGTACTTTTCACCATCGAACAGGGACTTATGCCGAAAAAGACCGGCAAGCAATATGAGTGGGAAGTAGCAGTAGCGTCTGCCGATCCATTGGCCGCTATGATCCAGGACTATGACTGGGCCGACGAAATTCTACACGCTAAGATCGGTCGCGATTGGATAGTTTCGGAAATAGGATCACAGGCCGAGGCAACAGCCTACGGCGATCAGGCGTGGTCCAAAATTCTGGTGGATTGGAAGAAATGGAAAGAGGATGGACTCACGGAGCATCGCAACTGGTGGCCTGACATCTATCGCGCCGCCTGCCAGAGCCACGGCGTCCATCCTGATCCGGAGTTACTTGCCTACAACATCACCTACGAGAAGGCACGGGCCGATCTGAAGGAAGTTGTCTCCTGATCCGTAGTTCTTCTTAGCGGAACAACTGGAGAGAAGAGCGCATGATAGAGCTTTCCTACCGGAAGCTTGTGGTCAAATCTGTTGTTCCGGAGGGCGAAACAGCGAAATCGTTCTATCTTGCACCTGCAGACGGTGGACCTCTCGATCACTACTTCCCCGGTCAACATCTTCCCCTCAGGCTGACCATTCCTCATCTTGAGAGGCCGGTATTTCGTTGTTACACCATCTCAAACTACGGAGAGAGCTTCTACCGTCTGACCATCAAGAAGGAGTTAGCTCCAGCCGACAAGCCTGAAGCGGCCTCCGGACTTAGCTCCTCTTACTTCCACGACACGGTACGCCCGGGTGACATCCTGGAAGCCAAGCCTCCCTCCGGAAACTTCTGGCTCGACATGAGCCGGAATCACCCTGTCGTCATGCTGGCTGGCGGCATTGGTGTCACTCCTATGATGAGCATGCTTGAGGCGTTAGATCGCGCCGGCTCCAATCGCATTGTGTACTTCTTCTTTGCTCTTCGCCACGGTGGCGATCACGTGTTCCATTCGCAGTTGGGGGCGATCGCGGAACGGCGCACGAACCTCCGCATGCGCGTGTTTTACGAACAACTTCGGGACCGAGACGTCGTCAGGCGCGACTATCAGCACATCGGCCGGATCGAGGTCGCGACCTTGCGCGAACATCTGCCTTCGCTAGACATGGAGTATTACGTCTGCGGACCGCCAGGCATGATGAACGCCCTCACTGAAGGGTTGACCGGGGCGGGAATCTCGTCCGACACAATCCGTACCGAGTCCTTTGGCCCCTCAAGCGCAGCCCTGCTGGCGCTTGCATCGTCTGGCAAAGAGGAAACGGAAGCCTCATCTGAAATCACGGTGACGTTCGCCCGTTCCGAAATTAGTGCTCCCTGGACCGGTGAGGTGCCGTCACTCCTTCAATTGGCGGAGATAAACCGCGTCGACATCAGCTCAGGCTGCCAGTATGGCGACTGCGGAACCTGCATGGTTCGGCTTCTTGAGGGCAAAGTGGCTTATCGCCATCCTACCGGTGCGCGCATCGATCCGGGGTATTGTTTGCCATGCAGTTGCCGCCCTGAGACGTCAATTGTGCTGGATGCGTGAGAGGTCAACAGGCTGCGAAGAACGAATTTGGAAGGAAAGTTAAGATGAGCACCGCAGCAAGAGCCATCGTTACTGACGGCCACGGGCATTTTGAGTTGATGGAAGTACAACTCGGAGATCCTCACCCTGGCGAGGTGCTTGTCGAACTCAAGGCGAGCGGTGTTTGCCACACTGATTTCGACTCGCTTTCCTGGAAGCGAAGGATGATCTTGGGCCACGAGGGTGCCGGGGTGGCGATTGCCTGCGGTGAAGGCGTGACCAATGTAAGGCCGGGTGATCGCGTGTTGTTGAACTGGGCGATCCCTTGCGGTAATTGCTTTCAGTGCCGGAACGGCGCTGAGAGTATCTGCGAACAAAAGCCCACTGTGCCCGATGAACGGTTCCAGTGTGGCGAAGAGCCTCTGAATACTTCATTCAATCTCGGGACAATGACGACCCATACCGTTGTGCCCTGGCAGGCAGCGGTTCGAATCGATGTGGAGATTCCCTTCCCTTCGGCAGCGATTCTCGGTTGCGGTGTCATGACCGGCTTTGGATCGGTGGTGAACGCAGCCCGCGTTGAAAAAGGCAGTTCAGTTGTCGTGTTGGGAACGGGCGGAGTGGGTCTGAGCGTCATTCAAGGGGCCGTACACGCGTGTGCTCGCATGATTATCGCGATCGACGTGAACCCGAATCGTCTGGCATTGGCGCAGATGTTTGGGGCAACCCACACGATCCAGGCCAGCCGGGATGACGCCCGCCTCTACCAGGCTGCGCTCGAGGTGAAAAAGCTAACCAGCCGCGGTGCGGACTATGCCTTCGAGTGCACGGCAGTTCCGGAACTCGGGACGGCTCCTCTATTGATGGTTCGCAACGGTGGCACTGCTGTTGCGGTGAGCGGAGTGGAACAGATGGTGGCAGTCGACATGGGGCTTTTCGAATGGGACAAGCGCTATATCAACCCACTGTATGGACAATGCCGACCATTCACTGATTTTCCTGTCCTGCTTTCTCTGTACCATCGAGGTCGACTGAAACTCGACGAGATGGTGACTCGCACATATCCGCTATCGGGTCTGGCAGAGGCGTTTGAACATATGAAGAAAGGCATAAATGCCAAGGGGGTCTTGATTCCAGATGGCTCCTCGTAGGCCAGCCGGTGGTATTCGAAGCATCGCTGCTTCAGACCCACAATTTGAATGCCGCGGCATTCGGTTCCTGACTCTTTACAGCCCGTCTCTCGGAGGACGGGGCGACGTAAGCGTCTTTGTACCCGCTGGAATTGAATCGCACACATCCATCCCCATGGTGATCCTGTTGCACGGAGTCTATGACAGCCACTGGGCATGGTTCTTCAAGGGTGGCGCTCACGAGGTCGCCTCGAAGCTCATCGCAAAGTCCGAGATGAGGCCGATGTTGCTGGTCGCACCGTCTGACGGTCTTTACGGGGATGGGAGCGCTTATTTTTGCCACTCGGGCCGAAACTACGAGAGATGGATCACTGATGACTTGATTGAAGGTCTCATCAAAGCATTCGCGTGCGTAGATGCTGACTCTGTAGTCTTTATTGCTGGACTCTCAATGGGTGGCTACGGCGCGCTGCGTCTCGGGATGAAACGTCCCGACATCTTCCGCGGTATTTCAGCGCATTCGGCAATCACACAGATAGAGGAGATGTACCAGTTCACGTCCGGCCAATTTCCGCTTGAGAGTGTCCACACCGGCGAGACCGACCTCCTTTCCTGGGCCGAGAAGAATCGCGATATCCTGCCGCCGCTCAGGTTTGATTGTGGAACGCGCGATTTATTGATCGAGGGAAATCGGCGTTTTTTGGGGGAATTGAAGAAAAGGCAGATCCCTCATCGATACATGGAATTCGAGGGCGGCCATGAATGGTCTTATTGGCATACGCACGTCGAATCAAGCTTCCTCTTCTTCGAAGAAATTCTGCGAGAGGCGTCGAATCCCGATTGAAGCATATCTGAAACATCGCAGCCCGCGGTTCGTGCAAATGACATATAGAAATCGATCAATTCGTACGAGGACACTAGTGCGAAGAGGCGATTAACCTGTAGGCCAGTTTGATGCCTGCGGCGAGTGGCGCAAAGGTCCTATGCAAACAGCACTGCCGGTTCCACTCGACTCCAAACCACACTCACCACAACCTCTTCCAGTTACCCGCACACTGGTTATAAGCGGGCTGGTTGCGGCACTAGGTGGACTGCTGTTCGGTTTCGACACCGCCGTTATCGCGGGAGCCACGCATTCACTTACCAGAGTCTTCTCGCTGACTGCTGCAACGCTCGGGGTCACTGTGTCCAGCGCTCTTTGGGGGACAGTCGTTGGCGCACTGCTCGGTGGCTATGCTGGCGAGAGACTCGGGCGCCGCGACAGTCTTCGGATAATGGCGGTTCTGTACCTGATCTCTGCCATTGGCTGCGCGCTGGCCGGTAATTGGTATTTCCTTCTCGTCTCTCGAATCATCGGCGGTCTAGGAATCGGCGGTTCTTCCGTGCTCGGCCCCATGTATATTGCTGAGATTTCTCCTGCCCGGTTGCGGGGTCGAATGGTGGGCTTCTTTCAGTTCAATGTTGTCGTTGGAATTTTGTTCGCCTATTTCTCCAACTACCTCATATCCCTCACAAAGAGCGGGATCAACGAGTGGCGATGGCAGCTGGCAGCTCCGGCACTTCCGTCCCTCATATTCTTATTCTTGCTTTTTGCTATTCCGCGTAGCCCTCGTTGGCTTGTCGAGAAGAAGCGCTTCGGCGAGGCCCGCGATGTGCTCGCAAAGGTGGGTGAAATCAATCCGCAGGGCGAACTCGCCCAGATAATCGACTCAGTCGAGTTGGAGGAGCGGCTTTCCGGAGAGAGGCTGTTCACCAAAAGCCACAGGCTTCCAATTTTTCTCGCCGTGACGATTGCGATCTTCTGTCAATTTTCCGGTATCAACGCTGTTCTCTATTACCTCAATGACATCTTCTCAGCGGCTGGTGCGAGCGCGAATTCCGGAGGAATCCAAACAATAGCGGTTGGAGCAACAAATCTGGTCTTCACCACTTTAGCCATGCTGGTGATCGACAAGGTAGGCCGCAGAATCCTGCTCCTGATTGGCTCCGTGGGAATGGCTACAACCCTGCTGGCCATCGCCCTCATTTTCAAGACGCAAATGCATCGAGAGCTCTTGGTTTGGTTGTTGATCGGCTATTGCGCTTCATTTTCTTTCTCGTTGGGCGCTGTAATCTGGGTTTACATGAGCGAGGTATTTCCGAACGGCGTTCGCGCGAAAGGCCAGACTTTGGGGAGCCTTACACATTGGATGATGAACGCGATTATTGCCATCGCATTCCCCGTGCTTGCGGCGCGATCGAGCGCATATCCGTTCCTCTTTTTTGCGGTCATGATGGTCGTTCAGTTTTTTGTCGTACTGTTCGTTTATCCGGAAACGAAGAATGTGTCTCTCGAAGAGATGCAGCTGAAAATGTCGACCACCTCCTAAAACTTGCGACAGACGTCTTCTCGATTCGCCGCCGAAACGCCGGGCGCATAATTGCCGTGCATAGGCAAACTCCTGTCAGGGATCGCCGGGACCACTGCAAATGGTGTACACAATGTGGTCAACTGTAAAAAAGACAGCTGTCTATCAGCGATGCTAGCGTTCTATTCCACTGGATAAGGAATGAATCGCAGAGACACACTCAAGCTGCTGTTGGCGGCCTCAGGCACCGCAGTCCTCCCGTCACCCTTCACCTCAGGCCTTCAACACGCGGCTTCATCCGCCTCCGACCCGCAAGTCGAGAGCGCTACCGGCCATAACGAAGACGATGCTGCAAAGAACACCGCCGCGCCGGTGTTCAGGTGGCTAACTCTGGGCGAGGTGAAGCCTACGGGTTGGATCAAGGAGCAAATGCTCCGCGATCTTAACGAAGGATTTGCAGGACATCTAGGAGCTCTGTGTCCCGAAGCCTCATCCGATATCTTTGTCAGTCACCGCAACAGCGCTGCTTCCGCCAATAACGCGAACGTCTACAAAAATAACTGGTGGAACGGCGAGACCGAGGGCAACTGGAGAGCCGGCTTCATCATGATGGCCTACCTAACCGAACATAAGGGGGCCATGCAAGAAGCCGATGACTTCGTGCGTCATATTCTCTCTTCACAGGATGCCGACGGCTATCTCGGAGTTTTCGCGCCAGACCTCAGGTTTTCCAAGCCAGGGGACCTGTGGACTCAAGCGTGTCTAATGCGCGGGCTGCTGGATTACTCCGAGTTAACCGGCAACACGGAGGTGAGAAAGGCGGTGGTACGCGCCACGGATTTGACGATTTCCAAATACAGCCAGCGTACGACGCCAGTGCCCTTCGATTACACCATCTCCGGGCAGGGCCTGAGTCACGACCTGATGATTTCAGATGTGATGGAGAGGCTGTTTGATCTGACCGGTGATCCTAAATACCACGACTTCACGGTGAGCCTTTATCAGAGTATGAGCCGCAACAGCAGCACCGCAGATACAAGCCTTGCTTCTCTGCTCGATCTGAATTCCGGCTTCACGAACCACGGCGCCAACACTTTTGAGGCCATCAGAGTTCCTCTCTGGCTCTGGATGGCGACCGGACGAGAAGACTTCGGACGCGCTTCCCGCAATGCGCTGGACAAATTAAGTCGCTACGCAGAAGCCAGCGGTTCGGACGTGAGCGAAGAAGATATCTCGAACCTGAAGCCTGATCCGACATCTACGGAGTACGAATACTGCGGGACGAAGGAATTGCAATTTACTCTGGAGTCCGCGTTGCAAAAGACCGGCACAGCATATCTCGGAGACAAAATCGAGCTGATATGGTTCAACGCGGCTCAAGGCTCTCGATTGCCGGACGGGCGTGCAGTCACCTATCTCACGTCTGACAACCGTCTCCATTGCGATGGCTTGTCGTCAGATGGCACAAAGCCTCAAATCAGAAACAAGTTCTCTCCTACCCACACCGATGTAGCGGTGTGCTGCAACCCAAACGCGACTAATGTGGCGCCGCTCTTCGTTCGCGGCATGTGGATGCGGCACTCAGGCGGTGGCCTGGCTGCCTTGCTCTACGGACCTTGTGTCGTATCCACCACCCTCGACAACGTTCCGGTTCGCATTGAGGAGAGGACTCACTATCCCTTTGATAACATCGTTGAGCTCGAGATTCAGACAGAGGGCGCTCCCGAGTTTCCACTTTATCTGCGCGATCCAGGCTGGTCCCGCGGAACATCCGTAAAATGCAATGGTGCCACGATTACCCGCGCAAGTTCCTACTGGATAGTCAAGAAAAAATGGCAGCAAGGAGATAAGGTCCAGATCACCTTTGCACCGGCCATTCGGGAGCTTCCTGCTGTAAATGGAGAGATCGCTCTTCAATACGGCCCTCTCGTATTTGCTGAGCCAATCGATGCACAGAAAATCACTCTGAAGACTTATGCTCTCCCCGGTTTCGAAGACTCTTACTACAAGCCGACGTCACCCAAGTATGAAGCCATGGCTCTCCCCTCGTCCTTACGACGGCAGTCATACGGGTTTAAGGCGATTTCAGCCACTGACGGTGTGAATCCGTTGCGCCCATTTGATACTGCGGTCATCACCTTGCAAGGAACGATGACGAGGCAATCAGACGGGACACAGGTGAGGACTACCCTGGTTCCCTTAGGAAATGCTGCTATTTTGCGTCGAGTCACCTTTCCTATTGGATAGCTTCGCCTGTGAGAACACATAAGATGCGGTGCGACATTTCGGCTCTGCAAGCAACACATCTCGCCATGTCGGCATGTAGTCTTCCAACTATCTCGGCCTCTTTGTGCCTGGACGCTCCTTCTGCTCTACAGTCTTCATGCATCGAGACGCTCAACATTTGCCTCAGCAAGGAGAATCGTTGACAACCTTGAATCGGCGCACATTCATTCATCTTTCCAGCGGAGCGATGGTCGCGGCTGCATCACGCAAGGTCTTCGGCCTCGAAGCTCCATCGATTTCCAGCCAAAACGGAGAGGTGCGGGTCCAGGGTCCAAACTATACGTGGGAATATTCACAAGCTGACGACACCTTTCGCCTGCGCGATTCCCGGAAGAGGCTCGTGGTAAGCGGGAGACTTCAGCCAGCAGTGGTTGTGGCTCCTGTGCAGGACCCCTCGCAAAGGCACTCCGTTCCCGGGAAGGTAACCGGTCATCGCATAGAACAAGACCGTGTGACCATAGAATACGAGAAGGTTAACGGCGGAGCCCATGTCACCGTTACGTGGCGCTTCGATGAAAACGCTATCTGGCTCATTCCCATCATCTACGACACTCCAGCACTCGAGGACGTGGTAAGCCTGTACTATTTCAACGACATGAGCGGAACGACCAGCAGGCCGTCGCTCCATTCCAGTTATCTGGTCGTTCCAGGAATCAGCGAAGGATCGTCGGTCAGTCCGATCGTGCGGGATGATGTCCACCTCAACCAAAATGTATGGCTGGGCCGCGGGAGCTTTATTCCAGGCCTGAACCAACAATGGGGGCTTCCCGTCCACTACTTTTCCGGATTTAGCGTCAATTCATCGAACGGGCTGAGAAATATGTTCACCGAAGGAAGGTCGGAAGCATTTACGTGTGGCTTGGCCGATCTGCCCTGCGGCGACCTGTTCCTGGAGTTATATGAAGGAAACTGCAGTCCCTGGATCGATTACCGGAGCGATTTGTGGAAGCATCTTCGAGGTCCCGGCAAATTATCGCTGGGTGCTACGTGGTCGTGGTCGGTCGCCACCGATTATCTCGACTCGATTGCCGGCTATTATCGCAGCTTGCTCCAGGCCGGCGTTATTCACGTTCATCAGAATTCGCCGAGAAAGACAGCGATCGCTCTTACGCCCGAATTCTGCACTTGGGGCTCACAGGTTGATGAGAATAAATTTCAAGATCATCTGGATGAGGCTTTTTTGAACCAGACATACCTGGCCCTGAAGGCTTCTGGCCTGAAGGCAGGGCTATTCTCCATCGACGATAAATGGGAAGGTTCCTATGGAAATCTGGAGCACTCGACGGAGAGGCTTCCACATTTCGAACAATTTCTCGACCAGTTGCGTGCGGACGGCTACCGCGTTGGAATGTGGGCTGCCCTCATGCGATGCGAACGACCGGCCGATATTGGTTTGACCGAAGACAATATGTTAAAGGGGCCAGACGGTACTCCTTATCTGGCCAAGAATTCCGCCACCTCCCACTACTACATACTCGACTTCACCCAGCCCGCGGTAGCGAAGGTCTTAAGCGACCTTGTGCGAAAGTTCATCCGCCGATACAAGCCGGACCTGTTCAAGTTCGATTTTGGCTATGAACTGCCTGTCGCTGGCATAGCAGCTCCGCAGGATAAACAGTGGACTGGCGAACGGCTGATGTGGAAGGGCCTGGATGTCGTAATCAGGGCGATGAGGGAAGAGAATCCCGACCTGGTCGTAATGTACTACCAGTTATCTCCGCTCTTTCTCGACTATTTCGACCTCCACAGCACCGACGACCTTTTCCTGGCGGCGGGAGAATACGATCTGGAGGCAAACCGGCGTATCTACTTCAGTAGCCTGCTCGGTCCCTTGGGGATTCCCACATACGGTTCATCCGGATACGACTGGGCCAGCGCGCCGCACATCTGGTTTGATTCTGCCGCCGTAGGGACGATCGGGTCACTCAACGATTTCAAGGCGGACGAGCAAGCAGAAGGTAGCACGCCAGAACTGATCGCAAAATACAACGGAATTGCGAAGGTGTTGCGGCCCACAAACATCTTTAAAGTTGTGCCACTTGGCACGATCTCCGAAGCGCCGACCTTCGGAGCGCATGCGCGCTCCTGGGCCAGAATCGAAGATGGGGAGCTCGTTCTCCTGGCTTTTCGGCCGCCTATACCCGGAGAGGAGAATCCTCTCTTTTCGGAGGCCAATGATTCGCTGGTCAAGGACCTCGTTCGTTGCCAGGTGCCCGTGGTAGTTTCCTCACGTGGAAGCAAGAGCATAACTCGAGACGGAGAGTTGGCGGTTGCGCCTTACGGAGGCGGAGAGATCACGATTCGCCGGGATTCGGGCAAGGTCGCCAAGACGATAAGTCACTATCTCGGCGGCTCGACCATTCAAGGTAGCGTACCCATCCAGGACAACCAGTTGACGATCAAATCCTCCTACCGAGACTCATCTGGGCGACCCCTGGAGTGGATCGAAATCCACATTTCTTAATGACGAGCTGAGAATGATCTCAACCACGCAACACGCGGCCAAGTATCCCAATATGCCCTACATAATCTTTTTGGGCGCGGCAGCGGCATTGGGAGGAATGATGTTCGGATTTGACCTGGCAATCATCGTTGGTGCCGGGCCATTCCTCGTTCAACACTTCGGCTTGGACGATCTGGGTTTGGGTTGGGCATATAGCTCGCTTTTGTTTGGCTGTGTGCTGGGCTCAGTGGCTGCTGGTCGATTGACCGACTATTATGGGCGTCAAAAGATGTTGCTCTTCGTGGCTCTCCTGTTCCTTATAACTTCGGTTGCAACTGGTATCGCTCCAACCTTCGCTCTTTTTATTGCGGCAAGATTCGCAGGCGGGGTTGCAGTCGGCGGCGTCTCCGTACTTTCACCGATGTACATAGCAGAGGTGTCTCCGCCCGGCATACGCGGGAGGATGGGGGCAACTTATCAGCTGTCCATTACGGCAGGGATCTTATCTTCTTACTGCATCAACTACTGGCTTCGGAATGAGGGAGCTTGGAATTGGCGATGGATGTTCATTACCGGTGCGTTGCCGAGTGTCCTGTTCTTCGTGACGCTTCTTCGAGCCCCGGAAACCCCTCGATTTCTCTTCAAAATTGGAAAGAAGGCTGAAGGGCTTGCGCTACTGGCCCGCCTCATGGACCCCGATGAGGCAGCAATAGAAGCAGCTGAGATCGAAGCTAGTCTGGCTGGTCCCTCGGCTGCTTCAGAGCATCTGGAGATCAAGCCGATCAGCCGCGTCCTCATCATCAGCTTTGTTCTTGCAATTCTGGTTCAGGTCTCCGGGATCAATACAATTATCGATTATGCCCCGCTGGTTTTGCGATCAGCCGGATGGAGAATCGACGCGGCGCTTTTTTCAACCTTCGTTATTGGCGGAATCAATTTTGCGTTTACTCTGATCTCCTTCTGGACCATCGATCGCTATGGACGCAAGCCCCTCTATATCGTTGGATCCCTGGGCATGGCTGTCGCCTTGTTTCTGGTGATAGCAATGCTGTCAGCAGGTCGGTTTAATGCCCTACTATTGCTCGTTCTGATGGCGTTGTTCATTGCGTTTTTTGCGTCTTGCATCGGTCCGGTCTTTTGGACGCTGGTTCCGGAGATCTTTCCCAACAGGATACGCGGCCGAGCAATGGTAGTTCCGGTCGTCACTCAGTGGGTAGCAAATGCCTTTGTAGTTCTTCTGTTCCCGCTAGCATTCAATCGCGTGGGTAAACTGCCTACATTCGCCTTTCTAGCCTCCATGGCTGTTTTGCAGGCGTTATTTACCTGGCGGTTTTTACCAGAGACAAAAGGAAAGACGCTCGAACAGATTGAGGACTTTTGGAGTCAGAATCAAGTCATTTCGTAACTCCGCAGATGAGGGGACTCTTTGCACTAAGCGTTCTGGTCTACTAACAACGAGCGCCTTTTACGCTTGCTACCTCCAAATATCCCGATACAATTGCTCGATTTCGGAAGCTGACGGAATCCGCGGGTTATTTTGCGGCGAACCAGAAGCCAACGCCTGCAATGCCATAGTCGGAATGAGCTCAAAGTATCGCCTCTCAGGGATGCCGAAACTCCTGGGAGACGGAACTTCCAACTCTTCATTCCTTCGAAACAGTTCTCGCACCAACTTGCTCACAGCATCCAAGTCCGCATCTTTCTGGGTCGCGACCCCCATGGCTCGGGCGCAATCGGCATAACGGGCAGGAGCGGCTATCGCCGAGAACTCGGTGACCGTCGGCAGTAACATCGCATTTGAGAGGCCATGCGGAACATGAAAGAAGAATCCAATAGGGCGGCTCATACCGTGAACCAGGGCAACACTTGCATTGGAAAAGGCGATGCCCGCCAGCGTAGCTGCCGCCATCATCCCCTGGCGAGCGACGCGATTCTCAGGCTGTCGAAATGCGATCGGCAGCTCTGTCCATATTGTCTTCATTGCCGATAACGCGAAGGCATCGGTAAAGCGATTGGCCTTGCTGCTTACATACGCCTCAATCGCATGGGTAAGAGAGTCCGTGCCCGTATCCGCAGTCAGGCGCTTCGGCATGGACATCGTCAATTCGTAGTCGACGACGGCTGCAGAGGGCAATAGCACACTGCCGGCAATCAGCATCTTTTCTTCGCTCTTGGAATCGGAGATAACCGCAAAGCGACTCACCTCCGAACCAGTGCCAGCCGTGGTCGGTATGGCAACATGCGGAGGACCTGCTGCAGGGATGGGTTTGGGAACTTTGTAATCGCTAACGCAGCCTCCATTACCCACAAGCAGCCCAATGGCCTTGGCCGTGTCGATCGAACTCCCGCCTCCCAGACTGACAAGGCTGTCGTGCCTGCCCTGCAGAAAGGCATTCAACCCTTCCTCGACCGCAGCCGTCGTTGGGTCCGCGACCACCCCGGAGAAAACTTCACACCGCATTCCGGCTGTTAGTATCTGGTCCCGCAATTTGCCAGCTAGACCGCGACTCATAAGAAACGAATCCGTCACGATCAGTGGCTCGCTGCACTTGAGAGAGGCAAGAACACTTGCCGTCTCATTAAACGCACCCGCTCCAGTCTTTATGATTCCGGGTATGCGAATCTCCGCTGTCATATGCCGCGCCCAACTCCTCCACATCGCGCGACTCCGGTGCGTCCCGGCATCGCCCGCCCAGACCGCCCCCGAACGCGGAAATTAACTTTCAAGCTCTACGGCAAGCCGCGGTCCTCAAGGCAAACCGCGATTCAGCACGCAAAGAGCGGGCAGGTATCCGAAGCTCTCAGACACACTTCCCCGTCACTCCCGCTAGTAATAGAGTTTTAGAGCGAGCTGTAAAATCCGCGCATTGCTGCGCGAAGCAGTGATCTGGCTGAACCCTGCGGTGTTCAGAAAGTTCAGGTTTGCGGACGGGTTTGCGAAGGAATGCCAATTGGGAAGGTTGAACGCCTCCGCCCGGAATTCCAACTTGACGCTCTCGTGAATCGGGAACTGCTTGAACAGCGACATATCGAGATTCTGGAAACCAGGACCTCTTACAGGGGTGGGGCCACCACCGAGTGGTGCGATATCCAACTGGCCAATCTGGGTTGCCACCGGCGGATTTGCAAATGCGTTTGGGTTGAGCCACTGGTGAACGTTGTGAGGCCCTCCGTAGATATTCTCTCCCGGCACTTTATCAGCAAAGCATCCAAAATCTGCTGTCGTTGCAATCGGACAATTAATTGTGAAGGGTTGTCCAGTCTGGTGTGAAAAGATGAAGTTCGTTATCCATCCGCCTATGAAGGCGTCGCCAACCGAGTTGACGTTATTCAGATAGGCCTGATTCCTGCCAAAAGGTAAGTTATAGGTTCCTGAAGCATGAACGACCTGCGAAGTATCAGAGAAGCAGAGCCCGTAATCGCCTGACTGGCCAAAGCCGGGGAGCCAGGGCGCTCTGTAGGCCGGTATACTCCCGAGTGATGAAGCAGGTATCAATGAGCGTTGATCGCTCAGACACTTGGAATAAGTGTAGTTTGCCAGTAAGGTGAGCCCGGCGCTCAATTGGTGCTGATACACCGCCTGAAAGGAATTATAGTTGCTGATACTTCCGGTGGCCTGATATGTGGAGTTCGGAGCGAAGGCCGGAAACGGGATATGACCCGGCACTGTGGGATCATACATGTTTGTTCCGGGCGGCATGATGGCAGACGGAGCATTCTGAGTACTTTGACTGTCAAGATGCCTTCCCAGGGTAGCTACATATGCAACAGATACTGAATCATGTTGAGTGAACTGGTCCTGGACGGTCAGGTTAAATGTCTGCTGATAGGGTGTCTGAAACTTATATTGCCGCCCATACAGTGTGAGACCGGCTCCGTTTACCACTGTAGGATCTTCGAGATTCTGCGCGACCAGGGCATTTCCAAGAACGGCCGTCGCTCCTCCCGGTACGGTGAGAGGAGTTTGGGAGTTGACCGCGTAATAGTTCACCGTATAGGAGAATGGATAGTTTCCTCCGATGTTATACCCGAAACCGGTGTTGTTCAGCGATCCGTACGTGATGCCATAGCCGCCTCGGGCCACCACCTTTGGAGTGGCACGGTATGCAAAACCAAGTCGGGGAGCAAAGTTAAGGTTCTGAGCATCTCCCGTAGCGTTGTTTGAGGTGCAGTCAATACCAATATTGTAGGAAGCGAGCAGCGCCTGGAAAGTTGATGACGTCGGAACGGCGCAGCCTCGTTTGGGCATGTAGTACGTTCCAGAATTTCCCGATCCTCCACCAGCCTGAATGAAGTTAGCCTGTCTTCCATGGATTTCCTGATAGGGCGTGTAGTGGTCCCATCGGAGGCCAAGGTTAAGTGTTAGTTTAGGAGTAATCTTCCAATCATCCTGAAAATAAGCTCCTATGTAGTACCGCTGATCGCTCACTTGGGCATAGTTGGAAAGTCCATAGGTTTGCAAGCCGCCCACGTTATTGATGCCGCCGGGGACTGTTGAAGCGGCAGGCACCAAGAGCATGTCTCCAACACCCTCATAGCCTGAACTCTGATTGGGAATATCAGAAAATTGGCCAGTGAAGCCGAAGTTCCCTTTTCCAAAAGTAGGCTGGATAATCGGGGCGTGGAAGTTATCCACCTGGAAGCCGGTCTTGAAGGTGTGCTCCCCGTAGATTTTGGTCACATTGTCCATAATCTCCAGAGTGCGGATCGTATTAAGAGTTGGCATCCAGCCGGCAACACCCATGCCAGTAAGGGAAGCGATGTTGATGGGCGGCAGGCCCCCATTTCCCGGATACTGTGGCACTCCCGGAATTCCAAATTGCTCTGGGATGCCAGTCGTATTGCCGAAAACCGCGTTTAATCTCTCGATGTTGTGGATATACCCGATGTGGAATTCGTTGGTCAAAGTGGGCGCAAACACATGCGTGTAGCCCAGGACAATCGCGTAGCGAGGACCCTGTTCGGGCCCGTCCCCATAAACCTGGCCCTCTGCATACCCCGGCAGCGCGGGCGGCGAAAATATGGTTTCGTTGCTGTAGTTGTATACGCCGAAGATGATGTCCTTGCTGCTGATGTTCTCGTCAATGCGGACGTCAAACGAATTGATGTCGTTAGTCCCAGAAGGAAACTGGAAATAGTTAGGAAAGCTTGTCCTGCCGGGTGTGGGATTGGGATACAAGGCAAGAAGTTTAACCGCGTTGGGATCAAGGCGTGACGGAGGAAGTATATTCAGGTATTGCGCCTGACTCACAAAGTCACTGATCCCGGCGATACTCCCGTTAGTGTAGAACGGATCCCGGACATAAACTGCGCTGCCCGAGGGGTTATGCAGACCAGAAACAGGATCAACCGCCCCACCCGCAACCATACGGGTGGTCGCGGGATCCAGAATGGTTGCCAGAGGGTAAGTCCGGCCCAGCCCATCGGTTTTTGTGCCGCTCACCAGACTGAAGTAATCCTGGAAATTGGTGAAGTTGCTGCTGTGCATCAAGGGAGTTGGAACGCTCGAACTACTGGCTGTTGGCGTACTGATTCTGGTGCCCTGATAGTCGAAAAAGAAGAAGGTCCGGTTCCTGCCGTCATAGAGCTTGGGAATGTAAACGGGCCCTCCGATCGTTCCGCCGAACTGGTTTTGGTGATAAGGGGGGCGTGGCGTATTAGTCTGATTTGC
Source organism: uncultured Acidobacteriaceae bacterium (assembly GCA_963781245.1). Classification (GTDB taxonomy): domain Bacteria; phylum Acidobacteriota; class Terriglobia; order Terriglobales; family Acidobacteriaceae; genus Silvibacterium. Next base: position 13,905 of record CAWAFB010000014.1, on the reverse strand, counting down.
GAAGTAGTCGTTGGCGTTAAAGACTGTATTTCGAACGTATTCCCAAAGGTCCCCATGCAGGCTGTTAGTTCCCGACTTGAGCACGGCATTAACGATCCCGCCCGTGGAGTGGCCGTACTCAGCGTCGAAGTTGCCAGTCTGCAGCTTAAATTCCTGAATGGCATCGGGCGGCGGCACGAACGCGGTATATCCGTTGTTGCCGCCGGCACCTTGAATGTTGCCGCCTCCATAAATCTCGACGTTGTCATCAATCCCATCCAGGCGAAAGTCGTTCTGCGTCCAATCAAGGCCCATCACATTGAACTCTGCGTTGCTGGCGCCTCCGACGGTGACGGTGCCGGCGGCCAACAATCCAAGTGTTGTCCAGTCGCGGCTTTGTAGGGGCATGTTGTTAACTTGTTCCTGGCTGATCGTTTGGCCAACGGATGCATCTTCTTGTTGCAACAGAGGGGTTGCGGCGGTCACCGCGATTTGCTGACTCACTGTACCGAGAGCAAGACTTACGTCGATTGTCAGGTAATCCTGAATATGCGCCTGGATGCCCGAACGAGTAAACTCTCCAAAGCCGGGAGCGTTGACCCTCAACGTGTACGAGCCCGGATTAACGGCTTCAAACACATACTCGCCACCCGCACCGGACCGCACCGTCTGAACAATACCGGTCGCATCGTTTCTGATCGTCACGGTAGCACCGGCAATCGCTGCGCCGCTTGCGTCCGTTACCCTGCCCACGACACGCCCAGTCGCAATTTGAGCAGAAATGCGTGTAAGCGGAGTAATCAATGCCAGGGTACAAACGGCCAGAGCGACCACCGCACAATGTCTGGGTAGCTTCCTTACCGCCCCCTCCAAAACGCGCTTCGCCATTCGTAGGACGCCCAAGTTTGCCGACCTCTTCAAGACGGTGTGTCTTGCCATCGCACGCCCCCTGCAATCAAACAAAATCTAATCGGTCTTCCTTGTGGGACCGGAAGTGGAAGAATCCTAGGCGCGGGCAAAGCCTACTGTCTTCATCGGGATTGACATCTTTGTGCACTCAGTTGACTCCCGTGGGCGGTCACAGCGTTACTCCGATGTCAATGGACTTCAGATTTTGCACCTGAGTCGGCGGATCCCAGCCTCACGATGGATGCCTCGAACGAAGCGAACTGGTTCGCCGGTTTGCAGAAATGGTGATGGTGAGGAGCGCCCTGCGATATCGCAGATTTCTTAGGCTCCCTTCAAACTCGGCAGCCGTATAGAAGGCAAGGGCTCACGCTCGACTGTATTCGGGAAGTCAAAAAACTGTCCGCACAATCACCTCTGCAAAGGGTCCTTCCCGTTCGTCACCAGAGAACACGACGGGCTGAGGGCTCACGCACATGCCAGTGGCCTTTCCGCCGCCCTGTAGCATTCACAAAATCGCTTCGGCTAGCGCAGAAAGCTGTATACAATCGTTGCGGACGGCGCGAACAGAAGTGAATAAAGGATCTCTCGCGTCAAAGATTAAGGTTTGCAGTGAGAAGTTTCCCGGCAACCAAGGTGATTGTTCTTTCGATGCTCATCGGAAGAACAATTTGCGCGTTCTCATATCAGCAACGCGCCTCAGCCGCGCCTACTACCTCTCTCTCTTCGGCCAGCGACCCCGGTTGCAAGCAAGCGCAGGCCAAGGCTCGTGACCTCACCGAGACCGGGAATACATCTGGCGCTGCTGCTCTTTTGGCCGATGTCTATGCCAGGTGCCCCGCCTATGAAAATGGCCTCGATCTTGCCGATGCCGAGATCGCGGCGGCCCAATATGCGAGTGCACAAATACTCCTGAAGACGCTTCTGGAGCAGCAAAACCGCGCTGCGTTACATAGTTTGCTGGGCAAGGCGGAGGCCGCTGAAAAGAACTACAAGGCCGCCGCCGAGGAGTACCAAACTGCAGCTCAGCTGGAACCTACTGAAGCTAACATTTTCGACTTCGGGATGTCTTTATTCCATCTCGACCACAATTCAGCAATCACCATCCTCCGCTACGGGGTCGACAAATACCCTTCTTCAGTTAAGCTTCACGTCGGTCTCGGAACAGTTCTCTACGCAGACGGGAAGTCTCTTGAAGGTGCTCAACTACTCTGTGACGCGGAAGAGTTAGACCCCTCGGACCCGCACCCCATGGAAATCCTCGCCGATACGCAAATAGTCCCTCGGGCGCTCGAGCCCAAAATTACAATGCTGTTTGCAGCACTTCACCGCAAATATCCGAATGACGGCTTGATCCTTTTTGATTACACCATGGTCCAATCCGGAAGGTGGTCGAACGACAAAGGCCCCGTGCCTCCACATTTCGACGATTCCTTGAAAGCTGCGCTTCGTTTGAACCCGGAATTACCTCAGGCCTATTTCCAGTTAAGCCTGATCTCCGCTCAACAAGGAAATAACGACGAAGCGATCCGGCTCCTAAAAAGGGCCATCTCACTGGATCCAAACAAAGAGGAATATCACTACCGCCTCGCTTTCGCTTACCGGAAAGCCGGCGATGAAGCAAGGTTTCGTGACGAACTAAATGAGTTTCAGAGACTACACACTGCGACTCCCAATGATCAGTGAATCTGCCGGCTTGACCTTATCGCAACACCTTTTCTCCTCCGCACTCTGCTGCATCCTGTGCTTAACGTTGGTGCCTGAATCTGTATGTAAGGGTCAGCAACCTAAATCTCAACCTTCGCCCTCCGCACAACGCGCCACCCGCGTTCACAACGCACGGCAACCTCCGGCCGTTGCCCCCGCAATTGAGTTCGAAAACACCATAAAGGGTTCAAAGATCACCTTTGTACTCAGAAATTCTGCCAGTCAGCACCGATATTCGATCGAGACGATGGCCGGCGGCGTTGCTGTGTTTGATTACAACAACGATGGCCTACTCGATATCTTCTTCACGAATGGCGCAAGCATCCCGTCGCTGGAGAAAACCAGCTCAGACTTCTACAACCGCCTTTATCGGAATAATGGGGACGGTACGTTTACGGATGTCACTCAGCAGGCCGGCTTGCAGGGCATAGGCTATTCCATGGGGGTTGCCGCGGGAGATTATGACAACGACGGTTTCGTGGACTTATATGTCGCTGGTGTGAACCGCAACCAATTGTTGCACAATAATGGCGACGGTACCTTTACTGACGTGACAGCTAAGGCACACGTCAGCGGTGTGGTGCCGACTCTTGGTAAACCATGGGCTGTTACGGCAGGCTGGTTTGATTACAACAACGATGGCCTCCTCGATCTGTTCGTTGTAAATTATCTTGACTACAACATCAAGACTGCAAAGCAGTGCTACTCCGAGGCATTGCCCATCTATTGTTCACCCAATGATTTCCAGGGAACACCCAACATCTTATATCGCAACAATGGCGACGGCACTTTTACTGATGTGTCGGAGTCCTCTCATATCTCTCGATATATCGGTAAAGGTATGGGCATCGCGTTCGCGGACTACGACAACGATGGTTTCACGGATGTTTTCATATCGAATGATACGTTTCCTAATTTCCTTCTACACAATAACGGGGACGGTACCTTCACTGATGTGGCTATGGTGGCCGGTGTCGCGTACACCGAAAACGGCAAAGTGGTAGCTGGAATGGGCGCTGAGTTTCGCGATCTGGATAACGACGGCAAGCCGGATATCTTCCATACAGCAATGTTTGGCGACACATTTCCCCTGTACAGAAATATTGGAGGCGGCCAATTTGAAGATGCCACATCTGCGTCGAGGCTTAATGGTTTTACCAGCCTTCTGACTGCCTGGGGAACTGGGGCGTTTGACTTCGACAACGACGGATACAAGGATCTGTTCACTGCCAATTCTGCAATTCTTGATAACTCCATGGAGGTCGAACATAGGCCATTTGCTTTATCAAACAGTTTGTTTCACAACAAAGGCTCCCTCCTCTTCGAAGACCTGAGTGGCAAAGCCGGTGCAGACTTTTTAGTCCCCGCCGCACATCGCGGCGCGGCTTTTGGGGATTTTAACAACGACGGAAAGGTTGACATCGTCGTGACTGCGTTGAATGGCGCGCCGAAGATTCTTGTGAATCGTTCGCCTACTCATAACCATTGGATAATCCTGAAGCTAACCGGAACCAAATCGAATCGCGACGGGCTCGGCACGAGAATCAAGATCACAACGACGCGCGGAAGCCAGTACAATCACGCGACCACGGCAATCGGCTATAACTCGTCAAGCGATAAACGGGTATACTTCGGGCTCGGCGATAGTAAGGTCGTCCAAAGGATTGAGCTCTTATGGCCAAGCGGAATTCGGCAGATAATAACTAACGTGAATGCGGATCAGATCCTCCCAGTCAAGGAACCGATCAAATAGGTCGAGCACCTCGACCAATCCACGGCAGATTCAATTTGCCCTCAAATTCTATTTATGAGCCACGGAGCTGTGATTGATGCTGAAGAGTATCGTTCGTTTCTGCCTGCTATTTGCCGTTTCCAGCGATCTGGCCCAGACTGCAGTCAATGTAAAAGTGGACCTCAATCACAAGGTGGGGGCTTACTCACCGATCTATAGCTGGTTTGGCTACGATGAGTCGAATTACTCGACAACAAAGAATGGGCAAGCGCTCCTTCACCAGCTGCATGACTTGAGCCCTGTTCCGGTATACATTCGCGCTCATTTCCTGCTCGCTACTGGAGACGGAAAGCCGGAACTCAAATGGAGTTCGTCCAATGTTTACACCGAGGATGCGAACGGCAACCCGGTCTACAGCTGGACCATCCTCGATCAGATCTTCGATGCTTATGCGGCGGCTCACGTGCGCCCCATGGTGGAGCTCGGCTTCATGCCGAAGGCGCTCTCCAGCCATCCCGACCCTTACCACATAGGATGGCCCCTGAAGAAAGGCGAGGTGGAGGGATGGTCGTACCCACCCAGGGATTACAAACGCTGGGAGGAACTGACTCATCAGGTGGCCGAGCATCTGGTGAAGCGTTATGGCTTAGAAACCGTTTCCACGTGGTACTGGGAAGTATGGAACGAACCAAACGGCGAGTACTACTGGAAGGGAACGCAAGATCAGTACAACAAGCTCTATGACTATGCGGTCGAGGGTGTACGCAAAGCCATCCCCGGTGCGCTGGTGGGAGGGCCGGCAACCACCGGCCCAGGACCCCACAGCAATGCCTCCGCATACCTGCAGGCATTCCTCGAGCATTGCGCAAAGAACAAGAGCGATGCGACCGGAGGGCCAATTCCGCTGGACTTTATCTCGTTCCACGTGAAGGGCAGCCCCAATGTGATCAACGGCCATGTCCAGATGGGCCTCGACCGCGAATTAGATAATGCGGCGGCCGGCTTCGCCATTGTGAACAAGTTTCCACGATTCGTGAAGCTTCCTATCATCCTGAGTGAAGCCGATCCCGAAGGTTGCGCCGCTTGTTCGGCACGGCTTTACCCGCCTAATGCGTATCGCAACGGTACGCTCTATCCCAGCTATACTGCAGCGGCGATGAAAGGCCTCTTCGAGCTTGCGGATCGCGATCATGTGAACCTGCTCGCAATGTTGACCTGGGCCTTCGAGTTCGAAGATAAGCCCTATTTCGACGGCTACCGCACCCTTGCAACCAACGGCATAGATAAACCGGAGCTCAACTTCTTTCGCATGGCGGGATTGATGAGCGGAGATCGCGTAGAGGCGAAAAGCAGCGGAGCCATCACGCTGGATACTATTCTGGCCAACAGCGTACGTCAGGACCCGGATATCGATGCGCTCGCCACCATCGCGCCGGGAAAAGCCGCTGTTCTTCTCTGGAATTATCAGGACGAGGATGCGCCGTCCCCGGGCTCGGCCGTTGCCGTCTCCATGAGAGGAATTCCGGCATCTGTGCACCGCGTGTTATTGCAGCACTACCGAATCGACGACGACCACAGCAACGCCTACACCGTGTGGAAGGAGATGGGATCGCCCCAGGATCCGACAGCCGAGCAGTACGCCAAGTTGCAAGCCGCAGGACAACTCGAGTTACTCGACTCTCCGCAATGGATTACGCCCACAGATGGAGAGATCAAAGTGAATATGCAATTGCCTCGGCAAGGCCTGTCGCTTTTGCGGGTAACCTGGGCAGCGCGTTAGGCTCGGATCGAGCTACGCTGATTGCAGGAGATTCGGGGGATCGTCACGAGTCTCCGCTTCGGCAGAAACGACTATTCAGGTATGGCCGCTCACCCCTCCCTCAGCTTCGTGGACGAATGAAGTGCTATCCACGGGGATCATGCCAACGCCGCTCAGAGAAAGGAAGCACTTGCGACGATTCTCTCAGCCATGGTTCTTCGTTTCACTGGTTACGCTGGCCATCGCCATCAGCTACTTCGACCGGCAGGCGCTCCCGGTCGCCATATCTGCAATCGAGCGCACCATCCCCCCTCGATTTCCGATGCCCGCTTTGCGGTACTGCAGGCGTCGTTTCTGGCCGCGTATGCTGCCTGCTCTCCCGCTATGCTGGGTGCGGCGGAGGGTAAGTTCCTCGTTTATGTGATTGGTACCAGGGCTGCCATATCGGGTAGGGATGGCGCAGGGCAATGAATTCTCCGACCATTGCTTTGAGAAGAAGAATTATCTCAATCTGGCCGGATCTAAGCTGCGCACCTGCTCCCTAGGTCCGGAACTGCGTCTCGGTCCCCGAGTTTCACTCAGTTCCGGGTAAGGTCACCCCCGCACCCACCGGCGTGGCGTACTGGTCGCAACCCATCGCCAGTGGAGAAGAGGAGATGTCGCACAGCCTGCGCAACCTAGAGCACCACCATTTCAAGTTCGAATTGCATCGTCAGCCCGGCGACGTACACATCCATTTTCTTGGTGCGCATTCGCTGAGCTTCGGTCAAGGCATTGAATTGAAAAGTGGAGATATTATGTCCATCCAGTTCGAAGGATTCGGACGGCCTTTGCGAAATCCTGTCCTGGTGACCGGCGGTAAGGCTGCGCCGGTGGAGATTATCGCTCTCACTTAAGGGCTTGTAAACAGGAGAAGCAAAGATAAGTCGAGAGTTCGCGATCAGCATGGCATGGTGGAGGTCAAGTTATTGGATGAAAGAATGAGACAGACGAAGATTCCGCTTCTAGGCATTGGCCTGATGGGCTCGGGCATGGCGGACCGCCTGCTTGCCGCGGGCTATTCGCTTACGGTTTACAACCGGACGCCGGAGAAGGCGCAACCGTTAATAGAACAGGGCGCAGCTCTGGGTCGGACCCCAGCTGAGGCGGTCTCCGATGCGGAGATCGTCCTGAGCATGCTTGCCGATGACGGTGTTTGCCGGCAGGTTTGGCTGGGAAAGGATGGGGCGCTCACCGCCGCTGCGCCGGGCGCGGTGCTGGTCGAGAGCAGCACGGTTACGCCGGAATGGATCGAGGAGCTTGATAGAGCGGCGCGAGGGCGCCATCTGAACCTGATCGATGCACCGGTGACGGGCAGCAGGGTGCAGTCGGCAACCGGGCAACTGCTCTTTCCTGTCGGCGGCCCCACCGACGTGCTCGAAAGAGTCACACCGGTACTCAAGACGATGAGCCGGGGCATTGTGCATCTGGGCCCAACAGGGAGCGGCGCGCGCCTCAAGCTCATTAATAATTTGTCTGCGGCGTGCAGGCCGCATCGTCGGGAATCACAGGCTCTTCCTAGCCACCTCAGATTGAATGGCTCGAGCAGACCTTGCGTGTTCTGACCGAAGGCGCTCCGGCAAGCCCGCTTTTCAAGACCCTGAGTGGCCGCATGATGGAACGCGAATACGAGCCGCACTTTGCGGTGAAGCTCATGGCCAAAGACCTGCGCTACGCGGTGGCGGAAGCGAAACGTCACTCTCAAACCCTGGCTACAGGAGTTGCGGCATTGAACGTCTTCGAGAAGTCCATCGCGCCGATTTAGAAGGCGCCTGGTCGCGAAAGACTGTCGAAAACGGCACGTGGGTGGCGGGATCCGCAGCGCATCGCACCTCGGCCGGGCGATATTGTGGCCCAGGAGCATTGGCGTTCCAGTGGCTTTGGCAGCATAGATCTGGTTTGCTGCTCAAGAAGCATGGCCATCCACGAGCTCATCCGTTGTAAGACTCATCGCACATACGTGCGTGGAGGCAACTATTCGCTATGCCGCCGAGCCCGATCACCCTTGATTCAACCACTGAACCCAGGTCCTGGAATCGGGACCTGGGGCACCCGGCCACCGCCCGCTAATTTTCAGGCTGCATTCTTCTGAAGCCGCTGCTCGTCAGGTGTCGAATCGGCTGCCGCGAGCTGCCAGGCTCGGTAGGTCTCGTGGGGTTGGCCGAGTCGATACAGAGTGTTCGATGTCTCAACCAGTCCATTCGGGTCATCGACGCTCAGAACTCTGGACGTGTAGATGAAACTCAGGCCCGGGAGACCCTCGTGTCCCATAGCGGTGCCCATCAGGTGAACGCCGGGCTGCAACTCCTCAAAACTTGGCGAAAGTACACTTCGAACGGCCGCCCAATTCTCCAGTGTCACTTCGTTTTTCTGCATAGCTACCCTCTCGAAAATACGAGTATGTCGGCCCGGATTCAGCAATGGGATGCCCGGTCTTATGGGATGGGATGCCATCCGGGATCTCTCTTCGTTATTCAAAGACCAAGAAGGTCGGGATCTATGGCCAGAAGGAGACGCGTCGAGGACGCACCCAGCCGAAGGAGGCGGCGGCGGCCTCTCGCCAACGCTGGCAGCGAGTGCCATAATTCTGTCTGCCGACCCCACGCCCGCGACATCATGACCAAAGGTTGTTTCGCGATGTTTCCTTCACTGCGTCTTCGTCACCGTCATCTGCTGGCACCTCTGATCCTGATCTCAGTGGTCACAAGTGCTCCCGCGGCGCGCAAGCATGCGAGTGAGACGCCGGCGTTCGCTCCGATCCATGCCGAGCTGGTGGCGCTGCTCGACGCGCGCTTTCTGAAGCCGGGTTCGCCGCTTCTGCTCAGGGTCAAAGACGCCTGGCAGAATGGCGATTGCAAACTTCGCGAAGGCTCCATTCTCAAGGGGCACGTGGTGGATGCGAATGTTTCGTCGAAAGAAGACAGGATCTCTAAAGTTGCGCTGGTTTTGGATGAGGCCCAGTGCAACGGTCCGGCGCTCGTTCCGCTGCCGCTGGCAGTGGCTGCGATAATGGCTCGTGATCCGGCGGAGTTCGGAAACACGCAGGAATATGCGCCGCTGAATGCGTTGCCGGTCGCGATCCGCGGCGCGAGCGGGACGGGTTCACTATCTTTGTCTTCTGCCGCAGTGGTCGCGGAAAATTCCGCAACACGGGTTGATTCTCCAAAGCAAGCCTCCCTGGGGGACGTGGTCGGCCTCTCCGGACTGAAGTTGAGTGTGGGAACGGGGCCGGAGCAGAGCACGGTTCTTTCCACTAAGGGACACAATGTCAGCCTTCAGCGCTATACGCAATTTGTTCTTGTTCCGGCAGCGCTAATTGCGCACGAAACGGCCGCAGCACCGGCTGGCCCCGCTCCCACGGCGGTCGCGGCGAGGTTGGCTGAGCGACCAGCTACACCAGCGGCGAGCAGCGCGGAAGCCGCGCGGACTGATACACAGCCGCGGTTGCCTGCGGCGGACCCTGAACCGGATGTGGAGGTGTGCGCCCCGCCGTCATGCCACGTCGCGCTGCCGGACGCGGCGACGACTGCGGAGGTGCATGCGGAGAAGAGCTTTCCGTTGCGCGAGCTTGGATATGCTCCACGCTACGGCATCGAGCTGGACGACTTCAATCACGAAGCTGCTCTGGCTTATCTGGGTGAACATCAGCTTCTGGTTACGTTCAATCCGCACACGCTCATTGACCGGAGAGATGGCAAAGATGTGGCGCGCATGGTGCGTGCCGCCGTGTTGGATACGTCCACGATGCGGGCAATCCGGATAGTGGACTGGCCTATCGCCGACCACAAACAGTATCTCTGGCCGGCGGGAGAGGATCGCGTGCTGGCGCATGTCGGCAACGAGCTGCGGGTGTACGGCCCGGGTCTCAAGATTGAACGGCGCATCGAACTGCAGGGCCCGCTGGCATGGGTTCGGGTCTCACCCTCCCAGAAGAACTTCGCGATCGGCGTGATCCTCGAGCGTCACTCGAAGGAGCTGCATGCGCAGCTGGCGGCGGCGTCGACTTCAGAACCGGAGGAGGACATGGAGATTCGCGTGCTGGATGTCGAGTTTCAGACGACGGCGACGGCGGTCCGCTCTTCGCGATTCATGCCTCCGGTCCTGACGGATGAGGGCGAAGTTGAAGTTGATCTGCAGGATCGGGATAAGGAGCGGTGGCATCTGGTGGAGTACACCTGGGATCACCAGGCGCATTCAATCGCTTATGTTAAGTCGGCGTGCATGCCGCAGATTTCAAGTATCGCGCCGGATCTGCTCTTCGTAGTGACCTGCGGGCGGAATGCGGGTGCGAAGTACCGGGTGCTACGCAGAGACGGCAGCCTGCTGCTCCAGGGCAGTTCGTCTTCGGAAGAGCTGGGGGAGGGTGTCCACGGAACCCGGCGAGGAAAGGCCTTTGTCGTCGGGATCGCTCAGGCGGATTGCGCTGTCCCACCGGGCGGTTACTTTTATCCGTCCAATCTCAGGAAAGAACATCTTGCCGTGTATCGCGCGACGGATGGGAAACGCATCTTCACGACTCACGTCGATTCGCCTGCCCCTACGCGTGAAGCTTACGCACTGGCTCCCGGCGCAGGCGAGCTGGCTGTTTTTTCTGCGGAACAGATTTCTGTTTATCCCGTTCCGCCGCAGTGATTTTAACGGCTCGGGACTGGTGGAAGGGGTTTCGGCTCGTTAAATCCGGTGGGTACCCCTCCCCCCTGAATTCGTACTTCATACATTCGCAAAGACTTAGCGGACAGCGCGGCTGTACCTCATACATAGAATGGGGCTTACGTGTATCTCATAAGTAATAAAGGAGTTATGTCGACTTTGTTCCGTTTTGGACTTGCATTGGATCCAAAATAGGAAAGCCCGGCGCGAATGGCCGGGCGTTTCTTTTCCCTCTATTTCCATTGTAGCTGGTTTGCAGTAATTCCCGGCCAGCCCTTTTTCCGCGAGGCCCTTACTCGAGCGAGTGATGTGGCATGAAACGGCCGAAGCCCGACTGGCTGCGAAGCTGCTCGCGGACGGATTCGGGGAGCTGCAGCGGTCCCGAAGCCTTTGTCGGTGACAGATCATCGCCATGGTGGGCGTCCGATCCCGGTGTTAAAAGATAGCCGTGAAAGACAAGCTGGCCTTGTGCGGCGAGATAACTGTCGAATGCCAAGCCGATGATCTGTCCGCTGTCATTCACGCTGCATCCGGTCATCAGATACAAACTCGAGCTGCTCGGAATAAGCGCGTTGAGGTCTGTGGAAACGCCCTGGTGCCAGAGAACCGCGCGCGGGTTAAAGTCTGCGTCAAGGGAGACGCCGGTTATCTCACCTCCATTGCTAACAGCAAGCCCGACACTGAACACATCGCCGCTAATCGGAGCAAGGTCATACATTTTGCCGGCTTCTTTTGTCCACCGGAAACCATGGAATGTCGCATCCCCGCTCACATCCGAGAACCCAACCACGTCATCGTTATTGTCGACAGCCAGAGCGAGGTTATTTGTCACTGCACCGAGAGATCCGAGATCGATGGCTCTGCCGTTTTCCCAGAGGACCGCGTATACGGGTTGGATGTTGAGGAAGGTCACGTTGTTGAACGCCGAACAAACGCCAGACGTGCCGACGCTGTGCCCCAGGTCATTGATGGCGGCGCTGTTCCGTCCGGGTCGCCGCCCACGGTGGGAAGCTCCTGAATGTGTCCATCTTGCCAGACGACCGGCTTCTGCTGGAAATGCTGGCCCTGGCCGAGTGACGGCTCGTAAGGAGGACAGGTTGTGTCGGCGGTAGTGTTCTCCGAGACCCCGGTAGTTTCACCCCAGGCGTTGATTCCATTTGCGGTGCCGTTGTTTCCGCGTTGGCCGTTCTTGTCCTTTAGTGTCGGGAGTGACTTCATTACTCCGTCCTGCCAGACCATGGGCAGGCAAGTGGCTCCAGATGGATAGCCCATGTAGGCAAAGCCGCAGTAATCTTCGCCGGCTGGGTCTGGCGTCGACGTGTCCGCCTCGCCCGCGACCTGACCCCATCGATTGACACCAAAGGGGACACTGTTTTTGCCGCCGAGTCCGGGCTTGCCGATATTCAGCTTGAATCCCCGGAACCAGAGCCATGCCTGCTCGGTACCGTCGGCTGCGGCCGAGGAGCCGGATATCAGTCCGTTGCTAGTGAGGTGGAATGGCTGGCCGGGAGGTCCGCCGACGATGCCGAGATCGGTGACAGCGTAGTGGCGATTTGGCGATTCGTCGAGTGACTTTCCTGTCTGAGCTTGCGCGAGTGACCGGGCCGGTATCGCGACGGTAGAAAAACACAACACCCCGCTCGCCGAGGCTACAACGTCCTCCCTCGACGCGCTGAAGGCACATAGCGAGGGATGGAAAGTGGTATTCACGGAGGGTGAAGCCGCCTCAGTGCCATTTTTCAAGCGCGCCGTTGAGATTGACCCCGAGTTCGCGATTGCGTATGCGGTGCTTGGAGTGATGTACGGCTCCTCAGGCGAACCTGACCTGGCTGCGGACTACACGACAGAGGCCTATGAACTGCGCGATCACGCCAATGACAATGAAAGGTTCTTCATCACGGCCTACTACGACGGCCGGGTAACAGGGAATCAGGAAGGAGCGCTGCAGACCTGCGAGGAGTGGGCGAGAGCGTATCCAAGAGATTCCCTGGCTCCTTCAATGCTGTCGGGGTTTGTCTATACGGTCATGGGTGAGTATGACAAGGCGGCGGTAGCGGGCGAAAGGGCGATTGAGCTAAGTCCGGACAATGCGACCGGCTATGTCAATCTGGGCGCCAGCCTTTTTACTCTAAATCGTCTCGCGGACGCGGAAGACGCGGTCCGGAGAGCGTCCGAACGCAAACTGGACAGACCGAACCTCATGCTGCTCCGGTATGACATCGCGTTTGTGCAAGGCGACAAAGCGGGGATGGATCGGGAAGTGGCCGTGGCGAAGGGAAACTCCGGAGCTGAAGACTGGATGGCAGATCATGAGGCTGCTGCCCTGGCATATGCTGGTGAACTTCAACAAGCAAGAGTCATGTCGCAACGTGCGGTCGCCCTGGCTCAGCAGGCTTCCCACAAGCAACCGGTGGCTTTGTTCGAAACGCGTGCCGCGCTGCGGGAGGCATTTTTCGGGAACCCACAGGCCGCCCGCGCCAGCGCGGAAAGAGCGCTGCAGCTTTCAAACGCGCGTGAGGTGCAGTACGGCGCCGGGCTTGCCCTGGCCATGAGCGGAGATTCTTCGCGAGCCGGTGCCCTCGGCGACGATCTGAGCAAGAATTTCCCCGAAGATACTTCTGTCCGCTTAAGCTATGTGCCGGTTCTGCGCGCGCAGCTCGCGCTGAACCGTGGCCGGCCCGGAAAAGCCCTGGAAGAACTCGAAAGCGCGAGACATTACGAACTCGGAACACCACGCATCTGCATTAACGGCTTCTACGGAGCCATGTATCCCGTTTATCTACGCGGCGAAGTTTACTTTGCCGCCCGCCAGCCAGACAAAGCCGCGATCGAGTTCCAGGAGATTGTCGATCACCCGGGAATCGTCGTCAGCGATCCCATCGCCGCGCTCGCGCATCTTCAACTAGGACGCGCCTACGCAATCTCCGGCGACAAAGCCAAGGCGAGATCGGCCTATCAGGACTTTTTGAGCGTGTGGAGAGATGCCGATTCCGGCATTCCTGTCCTGAAGCAGGCGAGAGCTGATTACGCGAAGCTGCAATGACGGAGAAAATTTGGCCGCCAACCATTTGGTCGGCGACCAACCGGAGGATACAGAGAGCTATTTTTTGAGTGACGCCATATCGATCACGGG
>CAWAFB010000013.1:0-37470 GCA_963781245.1 uncultured Acidobacteriaceae bacterium | reverse complement strand
ATCTGCTTTGGGAGCAGAGGGTCGGGGGTTCGAATCCCTCCGCCCCGACCAATCGCAGTCAATTATTGGCCCCGGCGCCAGCGACGACCGCATCATCGGTCATTAAAGCGAAATTCTGCGATTTGCTTTTCGAGCAGGAGCTCGGACTGATTCCGTACCCCTGAAGGTGAGCATCGAGCCGCTCATCCGTAATAGCCGCTCATCCGTAATGCTGATCCGGTGGAGAAGACGCAGACAGCTACCATTGCTCAAAGAATTACAGATAATCCTAGTAACTCCTCCATCGCTGGCATCTCGATAAGATTCGTTTATCGTCGAACCGAAAAACAAGAGAAGGCAACCTCTCAAATGTGGAATGTAACGTGGAAGGTCCGCTTGAACATTCGACTCATTGTCTTTTCTTCACTCATTGCGCTCACCACCAGCCATGTCGTGGCGATGCCGATTGAGCCCGGCCTTCAGGACTCGGGTCTGGCTTCGAACCCGCTGCCATCGCAAGCCAAAACCACACCGGAGAAACGCCCTGTTCTTTCCGTCCCTTACAAAATGCCAGCAGATGGAGAACTGACGCTGGGTCTTTATGACGAGGACGGACAGTTGGTCAGATGGTTGACGCAGGGTGACTTTCGGTATGCGGGGCAAAACAAGGAAGACTGGGACGGCCTTGACCAGTATGGCAATCCGGCCGCGCCGGGCAACTACACGCTAAAGGGCGTCTATCACGCACCCATAACGACGGATTACAAGGTGAGCGTTGTCAATCCTGGAAACCCGCCCTGGCCGACGCCGGATGACAAGGGCGACTGGCTCAGCGACGAGTATGATCCCCAGGCTGCGCTGACTGACGGCAAATGGGTCTTTTTGGCTGCGCCGGGTAACGAACTGGGGTATTCCATCATCGCGGTCGATGAAACCGGGCAGAGGCAGTGGGGAATTCGGGTCAATACAGATGGGCGTGCGATAAGTCTGGCCCTGAGCGGCGACTACCTTTACGCAGTCTATTCTGGCGCATCACTCACCGATAACACGCGCGTATACACGGGCAAGAACGCCATCGGCAGAGCCGTCCTGATGTGTTTCGACAAGCGTACCGGCAAACCGGCGCAATTCACGTTAAAGCAGCCCAACCAGATCGTGACAACCTGGCCTTACAGGAACGACTACACCTGGCTGGACGTGCTCCGGAATAAACGATCATTTGCCCCGGCGGTTTACGGCGGCCAGCCACGTTACTTCTACACTGACGTCGGTGAGTCGACCAATGCTTTAGGTCTCGCCGCGGTTGGCGGCAAAGTCTACGTCTCGTTGAATTACGACAATAAGTTGTTGGTAGTTGATCCGGTTACGGGCAAGCCAAATGGGGAGGAGATTCACGTTGAAAGCCCAGTTGGACTGACGCCGATGGATGACCACACAATCCTCGCCGTCAGCGGCAAGCAGGTTGTGAAGGTGGATGTTCGAAGCAGGACTGTGACCCCGGTTATTACATCCGATCTCGTCGCACCAGACAGCGTTGCAACGGACAAAGCCGGAAATATTTATGTCAGCGATTGGGCCACTTCGTTTCAAGTAAAGGTCTTCAGTCCCAACGGAAGATTCCTTCGCGCCATTGGGAAGGAGGGCGGGCGTCCCTGGGTTGGCAAATGGGATCCCGATGGCATGCTGGTGCCCCGCGGCATTGCCGTGACGGACGCAGGTAAGCTCTGGGTTGCCGAAGATGATGGATCGCCGAAGCGAATCAGCGTGTGGGACGCACGAAGCGGGTCCTTCCTGAAGGACTACATCGGGCCGACGCCTTACGGCGGTGGAACTCTTTTCTGGATGGATCCAAAGGATCCGACGCTCGTGCACGCCGAAGGAGCTACTTTCAAGGTCGACTTCGGGAGGAAGTCTTATACGCCGTTAGCCATCGAATACCGGCGGCAGAATGGTGACGATCCATTCACGCCAGCCGGCCATAGTCTGGCGATACGTCAAGGCCGCACACTTTACCATGACGGGCAGGCATATGTCATAAGCCGCGAAAAAACAACGGTCATTTTGCAACGCAAAGACGATGTGTATCGCCCCGTGGCTGCCTTCGGCAATGTATTTGCCGGATTCGGGAATGATGGAACCGCAGTGGTTGTCTGGGATGCCCTCCTCTATCACCCTTACGAGGGCTTCTTTCCCCATTGTTTCCTCGGTCATGCGGGTGACAACTTCAGCTGGACGGACATGAACGGTGACAATCTGGTCCAGCCGGATGAAATGCACTGGGTCAAGCCAAGCCAGGGATCACAGCCTTCCCTGGGAACATACTGGGGTTCGGACGTTTCGCCTGACTGGAGCTATTTTGCCGCAGGCACCTTTCACGACCATGCGGCGATCTTCCGCCTCGACGTGAAGAGTTGGACTAAGGATGGGGCACCGATTTACGACATGGCCGACGCCAAGCCGATCATCTCTCTGCCTCCAAAACATGTGATCAACAATTTGCATGTCACGGACGACAAGAAGCTCATCGTTACCTTCAACTACGAGGGAATGGGGCAATATAACGGCAGCACCGACGCAATAGCCGCCTACGACATCAACGGAAAGAAGCTCTGGGCGATCACGCAGCCAAAGCAACTTTCAGGCAACGAAGTCTATGCCAATGGTGTGCAGTATGACTTCAACTTTCCGAGGCTCGGCGATGTCTTCGGTACCTGGCTCTACCACGGAAGCAAAAGACCGTTCCTCATCACGACCGACGGACTCTACGTTGGAACGATGCTCGACGACACCCTGCTGGGCCCCACCTCGCTCCGCGGTGAATCGGCGACCTATTACTACCAGTCGCCCGATGGCACCCCTTATGTCATCAACGGCGCCAATCAGGCCGAGCACATTTTCCAAATCAAGGGACTGCAGCAGGAAGGCCGCTTCGAGGGAGCCTTCCGATTTACTGACAGCGGAGTGAAGCTGGCGGCGATGGTTCGCGCAACTCCCAAACCTATCGTGGTGCCTAAGCCGGTGCTGGCGGTGACCTGGCTGAACACGCCACCGGTGATCGACGGCGACCTGTCCGACTGGAACCTCAATAATGGAGCTTCCCTCGACGGGGGCAATGGCAAGAGCGCCAGCATCGCACTCGGCCGGGATGCGATCAATCTTTACCTCGCCTACAAGATCAACGAACCCAATCCGCCGATGCGCAACCGAGGCGCGGACTGGCGCAATCTCTTCATTAGTGGCGATTGCGTCGACCTCATGCTTCAGACTGTCCCGAAGGCCGAGACGCACCGCCGCACCGCCGTACCAGGCGATGAAAGATTGCTCGTGAGTATGTTTCAAGGCAAACCGATCGCGGTTCTTTATCGCCCGTCAGTGCCCGGGACCGCGTCGCCGGTCAGCCTCGCTTCAGCGAGGATCGATCAGGTCATCAGACTCGATGCGGCCAAGGTGGCGATTAAGACCGATGCGGCCCACAAACTCTACACTGTGGAAGCCTCGGTAGCGTTCAAGGACCTCAATATCGATCCGAAATTAACCGATGAGTTGCGGGGCGATGTTGGTGTGATCTTCGCCGACGAGACAGGCGAGAGCCGTTCTCTACGGCTTTACTATTACAACCACGACACAGCGATCGTTGATGATCTGGCCACCGAAGCGACGCTTCAGCCCAACAATTGGGGCAAGATCGTCATGCCTCTCGGTCCGAATCTTCTCCACAATTGGAGCTTTGAGGACCCCCTCGCAGCGTCGGCGCAAGACTTGGATAAAGGTTGGTTCGTCAGCCAGGCTGTTAACGGAAACGAAGCCCAGGCGAGCACGGAAGCTCCCTACAGCGGTCATCAGTCGCTGTTGCTCAAAGCATCAGCGCCGGTAGTATTTCCCGCCGAGGCCTACAACAATCCCGATTACGGGGCTTTCATGAAATCCGCTAACGGCGGCAAAGGTCTCGGCGAAGTCCAGGTCCGACAGCGGGTCCAGGTGATCCCGGGCCACCGATACAGTATGCGCTATCAGTACCGTAGTGAGAACTACATGCCTGAGCGGAAGGTACCGGGGCATCCTCGCGGCTATACCGCATTCGCCGGCCGTATCGAGTGGGTCTGCTCGGCTCCCAGCCCCAATCGCGGCAAGCGAACGCCTGTCGGGGATCAGTACACGACGAACCTGGTAGACAGATCCGTCTCCGATTGGTTCACGGTCTATGACCCTCAGAATTTTGCACCGCCGGCTCCCTACACTGCTCCGGAGGGTGCAATTGCGGCGGACATCGTCTTTTACATGCGTAACGCAAGTGACGGTCTGCCGAAATTTTTCTTCGATGATGTGGAATTCGTCGACGTCACTCCTGGCCTAGCGAAATGAGATGTCTTCTTCTGATTTCGGGACTCAGATCGAGAAGCGAACGATCCCGCGCGCCCCTCACTCCGCCCGGTTGACGTCACTGCCGTCATGCGAATAGAGTTCGAACCAATCGCTACTGTGGGCGCTCTCCAATGGTTCGTTTGAGGTCAGCCTGCGCGAGCGACAGGTCCAGAGTCGCCTCAGTATAGGAGGCCTTCGCTGAGAGGGCCTTAGCATGGGCTTCAGCCCGCTGAGAGGCCAGCGCCGCATTTTGCTCGAAGTGTCGATCTGACAAACGAGCGGCCTCCACTCTGACCTTCAGAGCCTGATCGGCGACGGCCACCATGCTTTGTAGTTGCGTGACTTTGTCGTACGCAGTCTCTACCTGCACGGTGACGTCCTCCTTTACTCGGCGAGATTCAGCTCGGCTTCCGAGAGGAGCGTCCGCGAGTCCCTGATTTCGGCGATTCTGCGTCCACCGTCGAACAAATCGTAACTGAGGGTGAATCCAAAGGTTCCAAAGTTATGGACGAGAAACGGCACCCCGCTCTGGTAGCTGTAGCGGGCAACGCCGGTGACATCGGGGATGTATTCATCTTTTGCTGCTGCAAGGCCGGCTCTTGCTTTCTCTACTGCCTGCTCCGCGGATCGAATCTCGGGACTATGCTCTTCGGCAATCTGTAGGGATTCTTCGCGACCAGGTATGGAAAGAGGTGTCGCGAAAGTGTCAGTATCGAGCTGAAGCGGCGTATTGAGCGGGAGTCCAAGCAGCTCGTTAAGGGTCAACGACAAAGAATGAATCTGTAGTGTTTGCACGAGCGCGGTTTGCCTGGCGTCCAGCAGTCCTGCGTAGCTTTCAAGAGCGACTACATCGAGAGCGCGACCATTCTTAACTGCATCCTGAGCTTCCCGATCGTTGACCTGGCTTGCACTGACCTCTTCTGTCGCAGCTTGTTGTTTGAGCTCTGCAATCATCAGTGCGTAGTAAAGCTGTCGGACTCTAAGTGTGATCTCATTCTCCGCCTGTTCCGACTGAATTTTGGCGGTGTTGCTATCAGCCTCGGCAGCACGGTTCGATTCGTGAATCTTGAACATCTGTGTCAGCGGTTGCGACAGGCCTGTACCGCTTGTGTAGGCGGTGAGGGCACCCTGACCAAGGAAAAGATTCTCTCCGGGAATCGGTCCTGTGGCTGGAGTAACGCCGAACGCCCCCGCGGGAACTTCTACGCCGGCAAGTTCCGTGATGTGAAGAACTGTGGATTCGTTCCTGATGTGGGGAAAATATGCGGATCGAGCTACTTCCCTTTTGTGCTCGCTGTCGGAAACAGCAAGGCGCGCCAGACCAAGAGTCTTGTTCTGTTTGAGAGCGAGATCGATGGCCTGGGGAAACTCAGATGCATCGGGGATGCTTCCTGCGCGCCTGTCACGTCGAGGGAGCCGCTCAGCCAGATGCTGCACAGCAGCAATAAAACGCAAATTGGAGAATGCTTTGTTGCCTTGAGTTGCATATCAGTATCCTTCAGGACTCAGCTTTCACTCACGCGGGTTTAGCCGCAGCCGTGACTACCTGGCGATATTGCGTAGGCACGCTTGCCATGCAGGCGACGATGATCAGGCAGAAGACCGCAGAGCAAGCCACCAGCATGAAACTGTCGGCGATTGCCAGAGTGAAAGCTTGTTGCCTGACCTGCAGAGCCAGGACTGTCGCTGCTTTTTCTGCAGCTGCTGCCAGGCCCGCAGAGTGCGGCGTCAGCTGTCAGTTCCGAGAGGCGCTGCCTGGTGGCCGCCTGACCGAGTTGAACGTCGAGGCCGAGAATATTCGAATGAAACTGCTCGCGCGTGGGAATGAAGTGCTGCATGAAAGCAGCGCCGATTTGGCCGCCGAGGAGCCGGACCGTCTGAAAGTATCCGGCAAAGGTAAGGACATCGATCGGACGGCTGAGCGCACCAGTATTGAGCAATTCCAGGATGATGGACCCCACCAGCGCGTTGAAAGAGAGGGCCAGACCGATTGCCATCACTATCTGGGAGGCCCAGAAGTTGTCACCAGACCAGACCGATGACACGTGGGCGTTCATTAGAAATTTGAAATTGATCAGCGGGTTGGGCACTATAAGATGCCGGACTGCGGACATTATCAACAGAAAGACTCCGGATGCGATCAATCCGACAATCGTGCCGGAGTGCAACCAATCCAGCCGTTGCCCCTGGTCGAGTGCGATATACAGGAGTGCGACTCCGAGACTGGCGTAAAGGAACCCTCTCCAGTTCGGCTTCGGCTGTCCTTCTTTGGGTTGAGGCAGAGGCTGCCATGGAATCCCGAAATAGATGAGGACCATCATGATTGGCGTAAGTGCGGCGCCGTTCCAGAAAATCCAATGCCAGGACAAGTGATCCAGATACCACCCTTCAAGCGACGTGGCAAAGTTTGTGGCAACAAGGATGTCAAGGGCGTACATCGCTATGCCGAGCAATACATAACACATGGGCAGGTTGCATAGAACGAATGAGAGGGTGAGCGGATAAAATGTTCCCGCAGTCAATCCTGCCAGCACCAGCAGGACGAGCATGATCGGAAAGCTGGGAGCAAAAGGAAGCAGCAAACTGATCAACGTAAATAGAGACGCGCACACCAACAAAACACGCCGCGCACCAAGCAGGCCACCGAGGTAGACAGAAAACGGTCCGATGAACATCATGGCGGCGTTGAATGCTGTACCTATCCAGGACGCTTCGTCCACTCCCAGATGCAAGGCGCCTCTCAGATCTGCCAATCCAACGCTGATGAGACGCCCAGTGCAAGTGGCAATCATGGCGCCGAGCAGCACACCGAAGACTCCAGCCAGAGGGTGAGTTGTAATGACTGCTCCTGATTTGACTGGGGAAGCGCTCACGACCGGGAAGCCTCCGCCTTTTCTTTCTTGCCCGAAGCGTGAATTGTCACTACCGCGGAGAAGCCCGGGCGGAGATTGTCGCGCAGAGGATGTCCGGGATCAAGCACGATCTTCACCGGAATTCTTTGAACGACTTTCGTGAAGTTACCGGTTGCATTATCGGGAGGCAGGAGGGCAAACTGCGATCCACTGGCGGGAGAAATTTCAGCCACTTTTCCGTGAAGAACGACGCCCGGAAAGGTGTCAATCGTTATGTCGGCCGGGTCGTCTTTGCGGATATTGGTAAGCTGAGTCTCCTTGTAGTTCGCTTGAATCCAAACATCGCCTTTCACCAGGTCGACGACCTGCTGACGCGAAGCGACGAGTTGACCTTCCTGTACATGCCGTTCACCAATCGCGCCTTCGACAGGCGCAACGATTCGCGTATAGCCAAGATTCACGTTGGCGACGACGATGGCTGCTTCTTTTGCCTGAATTTGCGCCTCGAAGAGGCTGTCCCTCGTGTCAAGAGCCGTGCGCTGACGCTTTTCCGCTTCGAGGAGAGATTGGCTGCTCGTGAGAGCGGCTTGTGCGCGCGCAAGGTCGGCCTGGCGGCTGGCGAGCATTCCAGAAAACCGGTCGGCATCGGCGACGGCCTGCCAGTTGCTGATGTGTTGCCGCTTTTGCCGCCAAGAGCGCCTGCTGACGTTTCAACTCTAATTGCGTTCGCTCCGCGTCTGCGTTGACAGCATCGACGCCAGCTTTTGCTGCATTCACAGCAGTGACCGCCTGAATCACGCTGGCTTCTGCACTCTGAATCTTTGCGTCCTGAATTCGTTTTGCCGCCTGGTTGTCCTCGAGTTCCGCCTTCGCGCTCGCCAGGGCAGCCTGGGCCTCCTGCAGAACTGCGCGATAGTCGTCGTCCTCGAGTTCTACTAGAAGCTGACCGGGCTTCACTGCCTCGAAGTCGTTCACGTTGATCTTTCGGACGGTCCCCGAGACGCGTGTGCTCATCGGGGTCATGTCAGCTCGCACGTATGCATCGTCGGTTCGCTGGTCCACCCTTCCACCCTCCCACGAGGTCCAGCAACCTTGAATCGTAAACAGGAGGGCCCCGGCGACACCCAGGGTGACGATCGGGATTATGACCGCGCGCTTCGACCTGTTCTTATTGACTCCTAGGGCTGTGTACAGGTAACGTGTTTTGTTTTGGCTTGCTGTGGCCGGCGTCTGGCAACAAATGTGTCGAGCATTCACGCGTTGCCTTGAACGTTGGGCCAGCCCATATCGCGCTTGAGAAAATGCACTTTAGTGGACTCCGAGGATATTGCAGGGAACCGCCTGAGCCAGCGCGTAAACCGTGCTCCAGAGGCTGGACACACGGAGAGAGCGATGGTGAAGGCCAATGACGAGAAGGTCGATCTTGTATTCGTGAACGCAGCGAACGATGGCATCGACCTTGTCCCCATCCACCAGGTGAGTAGCAACCTGAACGCCTTCGGCAGACGCCACTTCCTGGGCCTTCTTTTGTAATTCCGCATAGAAATTCACCCGATCTTCGACGAGGGTTTGAAGAATAGAAGGATCACTGACCACCCCATAAGCCGTGTAAGCCGGAAGCTCTTCCGCGAAGGTAATCGCCTGAAGACTTGTATTGAGTGCTGCTGCCAGCTGAATCGCCGCGGTCAAGGCGCGGCCAGCCTCTGGCGATTCATCATACGCTACCGCAATATTTCGAAACATTGATCCTCACTCATCTGTCGCCGCGTTGACCGATGTGTGGCTAGTGTCCTGAATCGTTCGCGAGTTGGTCTATGAAACTTTGCGCTGCGCGCAGGACGGCCTCCTGTATCTCAAGCTCAGAAAAGGGCTCGACGATGACGTCGTGCCCTCCCAGGTCCAGCACACTCGTCCACAACTCGAATGGGGCGGCGCGGGCATAGATCAGGATTGCCGGGCGTGGATTCAGCAGACACAGTTCTCCCCAGAGCGCCCACCAATCGGCATTTGGCAGAGTCACCGGGAATATCGCGACATTAAATATGTCTCCCTCACCGACGAGATGGGCTATCTCTCCGGCTTTGGCAACGCGCTCGATTCTGACATCCAGAGGAGCCAGCTGACGAGAGAGTGTTGCCTGCATCTCATCTGAAACAACAGCCAGGACTCGAATTTCATTCCGGCGCTCTTCCACGATGCGTCCTTTGCATCCTTTGACACCGAGAATGACAGCTTCGCTACACACGCGGGAGTGAGCAACGGTTATCTCACAGTGATTTCCGCGTGAACGGATGACCGACGCGCTATGATCAAAACGCGGCTGGTGCGGAATCCTTGACCGAAAAGCGATTCTGACCTGCGCAACAAAAGCTTGAGGACTAGCAGACTTTGGTCGATGGGCTTACATATGAAAACTGCAGCGAACAGGAGGTTCGCGCGGAGCTCTCCAGGATTCTGCAGAGTCCGCTATTTTCGCAGTCAGAACGGCTTGGCCGCTTTCTTCGCTTTACGATCGACAGCGTGCTTGCCGCCAAAGCGGATTCGCTGAAGGAATATGTGATCGGGACCGAGGTGTATGATTGCAAGCCTCCCTATCACCCCAGCCAGGATTCCATCGTACGCACGGAAGCGCGTCGTCTTCGGGCCGAGCTCAAGGAATACTACGAGTCGGAGGGCAGGGAGGATCCTGTCTTTATCTACTTTCGTCCTGGTACCTATATCCCGGTTTTTCGCAGGAACGAGGCAGCAGGGGCTGCTCCTAGCAGCCAAAGCAGCGGCGATTTGCTGATTAATGGAAGCGGCGTTCCTGTTGCTGTCTTGCCGTTTGCGGATCTCTCAAACCGTCCGCTCTCGTCGTTGTGTGCCCAGGGTGTCACCGACGAAATTACACATCACCTTGCGCTGACAGATGGCATACGAGTAATTTCGAGCGCCTCGGTTACACAGTTGATTGCTGCTCCCTACGACATTCCGTCACTGTCGCAGAAGTTGGGAGTGTTGAACATTATTGAAGGCACGGTGAGAGAGGAGCACAACCGGGTGCGCATCACAGCCAGGGTATTGAGCTCCGATGGCTTCCAATTGAGCTCGCATCGTTTTGAAACGGCAGCCGAGCCTCAGTCTCTGCTTCAGGTGCAGGAGCAAATTGCGACGGCTTTCGTAAGCCGCTCACGTCCGGAAATATCTTATATACGCAAACGCAAGCTACGCCGGGGGCTCTCACGTTCGCGGCTTATCCGCTCGTTACGCATGCGGAGACACTGCTGGATGAGGGATCGGCATCGGATTTGCAATCAGCTCTTCTGAAATTTGAGGAAGCAAGCGAGGTGGCTCCCACATATGCCCGACCCTATTGCGGAATCTCACAATGCAGCGCTGAGATTGCCTTACGCGGCACCAGCCCTTCTTCAGAACTGGTTACGCGGGCAAAGGTCGCCGCCCTGAAAGCTATTGAATTAGATCCCGAGATGATCGACTCTTATGCATGTCTCGGTAGCGCCCAGGCTCTCGACTGGGACTGGTCGGCGGCTGAGCAGAGCTTCGCACACGGCATCCAACTTGGGCTGCACGTTTCCTCTTCACGGCGATATGCGATGTTTCTTGCCGCTCTGATGCGGTTTGATGAAGCACTGCATCATCTCGAGATGGCGCAACGCATCGATCCATTTTCCAACCGGCAGAAGGTAGCTCAGGCAAAGTTCCAACATATTACGCGGAGGTACAGCGAAGGAGTGAGCGAGCTTTCAGAACGGTTCATGTACGGACCGTTTCCAGTTGAAGCTCGGTTTTTACTGGCTTTAATGTCCGCACATTTGGGAGACAGGGCAAAGGCTCGGCAGCTGATCGAAAGCGTTCGGCCAGACTCAGGCGCTCAGTTGCCGATGATGGCCGGTGTCGCAGAGATATTAGCACTCATCGGAGAGATGGATGAGGCGAACCAGATCGTAAATGCGTTCAATCTGCTGTCTCTGGATACGAGAATCAGCAGATTTCGCCAGGCACTGCTAGCACTTGCGCTTCGCAACAAGAGAGACTCGCTTTCGCTTCTGACCCAGGCCGTCAACGATCAAGAAGCGGAACTCCTCTGGTTGAGGGTCGAGCCGCGATTCGATCCCATTCGGGGGGAACCGGCATTTGCAGATCTACTTCACACAGTTTTTCCGCACGCATATATCTAAGCCAAACCATTTGGTCTGGGCTGCTGGCTGAGGCGACGGGAATTTAACGAGAATCCAGGTGTTCTTTGCGCAGGAGGACGCCCTCATGCGTATCCAGTGGAGGAGCGAGCGCTTGTTGGCGGCGAAGAGGTTTGTTTGGTTGTGGGGGACAAAGACTGACGGGATCCCAAGCATCACATGCCTGAGCGACAGCCGGAACACGGTTACGGTCACCGGAAATTTCTGGAAGGATAATCCCATCTTCGGTCAGAACACCAACGCCCTCACGGCTTGCCCCAGCCGCCGCCGCCGGGCGTTTCGATGTGCAGCGTGTCACCGCTGCGTAGGTGTCGGCTGCATTTCCCGGGTAGATCGAGGTGCTCAGATCCCTCGGCTCCTGCGATCCATGCACGGCCAGGGGCGCCCTCTTCGCCACCCTGCAATCCGTAGGGCCGAAATTTTCTGCGCTCCGCCAGCAGCGTTACCTTCGCGTCAGCAAGTACCTCGATTTCGCGGATCAATCCGTCGCCGCCTCGGAATTGCCCTGAGCCACCTGACCCATAGCGGTATCCGTACCTTCGAATCCGCAATGGGTAGGCGTATTCGAGGGCTTCGATCGGAGTATTGAGCGAGTTGGTCATGTGAGTCTGGACACCGGAAATGCCGTCCACGCTGGGACGCGCCCCCATGCCCCCGGCCGTCGTCTCATAGTAGGTGAATGGCTCGCCGGTGCGCGGATCGACGCCGCCGATAGTCAGGTTGCTCATGGTGCCGGCGCTCGCCGCGGGGACTCGGGTGGGAACTGCGGTTGAGAGCGCACGCAGCAAGACGTCTACTATACGCTGCGAAGTTTCGACATTGCCTCCCGCGACGGGAGCAGGGGGAAGTGCATCGACGATGCTGCCCGAGATTGTATGCAAAATGAGCGGGCGAAGGATTCCGGCGGTTGCGGGGGCTTCCTCTCTGAGCAGACAGCGCAGCATGTAGAAGCAGGCCGAGAGCGTGATTGCGCGAACCGCGTTAACACTGCCCGCAACTTGAGCGGAGGAGGCGGCAAAGTCCACACTTAGAGATGCTTCCTGCGGATTGAATTGCAGCTGCACGGCGATTTTGCGGGGGACATCGGCTACGCCGTCGTCATCGAGCCAGTCTTCAGCAATGAAGTTGCCTGCTGGCATCTTCCGCAACTCCGCGCGCACGAGGCGCTCGGAGTAGTCAAGCAGTTCCTCGACTAGGGCGTGCAGCTTCTGTTCGCCGTACTTCGAGACGAGTTGCATAATGCGCTGCTCACCCACGCGGCACGCTCCGATCTGCGATTGCAGATCGCCTTCGCGTTCTTTCGGGGTGCGCACGTTCAGCAGAATCAGGTCGAGGATTTCGCGGTCCACGCTTCCGCCACGCACGATTCGCGTGGGAGGGATTCGGATTCCCTCCTGGAAGATTTCGCTTGCGGGGCCCATCGATCCTGGAAACGCGCCACCAACGTCTGCGTGGTGTGCGCGATTCGAGACGTAGAAGGACGGCCGATCGCGTCCGGGCAGAAACACCGGGAGGACCATGGTGATGTCGGGGAGGTGAGTTCCACCTGCGTAGGGGTCGTTGAGAATGGCGATGTCTCCGGGGGCGAGAGCAATGGCAGCAACGGCCGCCTGCACTGACATCGGCATGGAGCCCAGATGCACGGGCATGTGGTCTCCCATGGCGATGACTCTTCCCTCCGCGTCGAAGACTGCGCAGGAGTAGTCGCGGCGCTCCTTTATATTGGGTGAGAGCGCGGTGCGGCGCAGGGCAGCGCCCATTTCCTCGGCGATGGAATGAACGGCGCTGTGAAAGACAGCGAGTTCGACTGCGTCCACTGAGGCCGGGTTCACGCTCGCTCCTCCGCAACGGAGATTACCAGGTTTCCATAGCCATCTACCTGGGCAGAGCAGGCGGGTGGCAGGATGGTGGCTGACGTGTATTCGGTGATCATGGCCGGTCCGTGGATCAGGTCGCCGGAGCTCAATCCTTCACGCCGGTAGAGGTTCGACTTCACGAACCGACCGGCAAAGACGATGTTCCGCACTGCGTAGAGGGCGGCGGCACCATCTCCGGGTACGGGGGCTCGATATGGGGGCGAATATGGCTCGGCTGCTGCCACGATGCACAAGCGAAGGTTTACGATTTCGACCGGTTTGTGTACGTCACAGATGCCATAGCGCTGTTGATGGAGTTGATGGAAGGCTGCGAGGGCTGATTCGGGTTGCTGCTTACTAAAGGGAACGTTGAGTTCGTAGGCTTGGCCCCGATAACGGATGTCCAGCGTGCGGTCCACGATACCTTCCAGGCCCTCTGCGCGAAACTCTTCTGCAGCATTCGATTCGAGGTCGGCAAAGATCCCTTCGAGTGCATCGAGCGAAGTGGCAGGCAACATCACTGTGCGCGAGTAGTCTCGGACCGTGTCTGCAAGGAGAATACCCACAGCGGACAGCGTACCCGGCATCGCCGGAATTAGAACGGTGGGGATGCGCAACGCCTGCGCTAGAGAGCAGGCATGTGGCGGGCCGCCGCCGCCGAAGGCCACCAGAGTGAATTCCCGCGGATCGTGTCCACGCTCGATGGAGATCACGCGGATGGCTTTCTCCATTTGCGTCTCGACGACGCTGAGAACCCCGGCGGCAAATTCCTCGACGGTCGCAAGCGTGCCCTTTTGTTCATCCATCATGTGCTCCGTGCGTTGCTGGTCAAGCCTTACACCTCCGTTCAGGAATGTTTCCGGATCGAGACGGCCGAGCAGAAGATTGGCGTCGGTGACGGTGGGCAGATTCCCGCGGCCAAAACAGATCGGGCCTGGCTCCACTCCTGCGGACTCAGGGCCCACGCGCAACATGCCGCCTGAGTCGAAGCGGGCGATCGAACCGCCGCCGGCGCCAGCAGTGTGGATGTCGAGCATCGGAATACTCACCGGCACGCCAGCCACGAGAGTCTCTCGTGTGCGCTGCGCACCACCGGTTGCCGAATCGGAAAGGAAGACGTCGGTGGATGTTCCCCCCATGTCAAAGCCGATGATGCGATCGAAACCGGCCCAACGCGCCACTTCGCACGCACCGATTACTCCGCCGGCTGGTCCTGACAGTATGGTCCGCACTGGTTCCCGGGCCGCCGCGCGCGCGGGAATGATGCCGCCAGAGGATTGCATCACGCTGATGCAACTGCCGCCGTGCTCCGTGGCGACGCGCTGCTCAAACTGCAGAAGATAGCCCTGCATACGGGGAGAGAGATACGCATTTACGACTGTCGTCGAAGCGCGCTCATACTCCCGGAACTCAGGCAGTATGCGGTGTGAGGTGGAGATAGGCAACCCCAGGCATTGGAGCGCAGCCTCAACGCGGCGCTCGGTTTCGGGATTCGCGAATGAAAACAGCAGCGAGATGGCTATGGCTTCTGCTCTGCTGGCGCCGACCTCGCTTACCAGCGTGTCCAGGTCTGCTTCCGTCGGTGAGCGGAGAATTTTACCCTCGGCACTGACACGCTCCGGCACGCCAAAACGCAGGTCAAAAGGGACGAGGCAGATGGGTACAGGCGCAAACCAATCGTAGAGGCGGCTCCGAGCCTGACGACCAATCGCGATCGTGTCCTCGAAGCCCGCTGTGGTCACGAATGCGACCCGAGCTCCATTGCGCTCGAGCATGGTGTTCGTTCCCACAGTAGTGCCGTGGCGCACATTCAGCTCTCTACCCGCACCAATATGCGCGAGAACATCAAGCACCGCGCCTGATGGGTCCGCAGGCGTGGAGAATATCTTCGCGACCTTGATTTGTCCGGCTGAGAGATAGACACAGTCGGTAAAGGTGCCGCCGGTATCAATTGCTACGCGCAAATCGCCCCACTCTCGTATTGTGGTGTCACGGCATCTTCGCGAAGGCCGCTCTAAAACTCTAAAACAAGTGGAGAGGATTTGAACCGAATCTACGGTTGGCTGGCTGAGGCATCGGGCGATCAGAGGCGGACCCTGCTTGCCGCCTCATTAGGCTGGATGCTCGACAGCATGGATGTGATGCTGTATGCGCTCGTGCTAGGGGAAGTGCAGCGGGCGCTGCATCTCTCCGCCGCGCTAAGCGGAGCGATGATGTCGGCCACGCTCGTGGCCGCAGCGGTCGGAGGCATGGGTTTTGGCTGGTTTGCCGATTGCTACGGAAGGGTTCGGGCGCTTACCGTCAGCGTGCTGGTTTATTCCTTGGCCACCGCGCTGTGCGGATTTGCTCAAACGGCCACGCAGTTGATGCTCTTTCGGGTGCTACTGGGACTGGGCATGGGGGGCGAGTGGGCCTCGGGCGCCGCGCTAGTCGCGGAGACCTGGCCCGCGGATCATCGCGGCAAGGCTCTGGCGCTAGTGCAGAGCTCGTGGGCGATTGGTTACGCTCTGGGCGCAGCTGTGGTTGGGCTGGTGATGCCCCGCTTCGGCTGGAGGGCCGTCTTCTTTGCGGGCGTCGCGCCGGCTCTGATCACGCTCTGGTTGCGGCGTAGCATCCGCGAGCCAGAAGCGTGGCAACAGAAGCAACGATCGCAACCCAATGTGGGCCAACTCTTCCGCGGCACATTCGGCCGCGACACGCTTATCTGCTCCACCATGAACGCCGCCACGCTCTTCGCCTGGTGGGGGCTCTTCACATGGGTGCCGCGCTTTCTTTCAATGCCCGTCGCCGAGGGCGGCCATGGCCTCAGCATTGTCCAGACATCGGAATGGACAATCGTCATGCAGACCGGCACATTTCTCGGCTATGTCGTGTTCGGTTATCTTGCCGACCGTTTCAGCCGGAAATACACCTATATCGGTTATCTATTCTTAGCCGCCCTGATGGTTCCACTATTTGCATTTGCGCGTAGCGCGAATGCGCTACTCTTCATTGGTCCGTTGGTCGGATTTTTTGGAACCGGCTATTTCAGCGGCTTCAGCGTTATTGCCAGCGAGCTCTTCCCTACTGCTCTCCGCGGATCAGCCATGGGCTTTGTCTACAACGTGGGCCGCATACTTAGCGCCGCCGCTCCATACCTGATCGGTCACATATCAGAACGCGCCGGTCTGAGTTATGCTCTCTGCATCACGTCGGGCGCTTTTCTGCTGGCAGCCGTCATCGCGATGGCCCTGCGCATCCCTGCGACGCAGACCGTTTAAGTAGAAAACGGTAGCCTTGGAGTAGTGTCGGCACCTCCGGCCTCAGCGATGCAGGTCAATTGGGGAACCGATCGGCCATTGACGGCATGGTCATGGCACGATAGGTGATATGGATATCGGGAAGTCGGTACTTGTATTGGTACGGGAGAACGACCCGCAGCTCACCCGGCTCGAGAACCTGCCCTATACGACGGGAAGTCAAGCGGCGGCATTCGAACAGGAGGCAATCAAAGCGACGGCGATTTTGCACTGGTCGGCGACCCGGGAACTGCTCAGAACAGTCTTCGCGATGTGTCCGAATGTGAGGTGGGTTCACTCGCGGTCGGCGGGGCTGGACAGCGTCCTGTTTCCAGAACTTGTGCAAAGTGACGTGATATTGACCAACGGACGGGGCGTTTTCAGCGCATCGCTCGGCGAATTTGCGCTTGCCGCGATTTTGTATTTCGCCAAAGATTTCCGGCGGATGATACGCAACCAGTCGGCAGAAAGGTGGGAGCCCTTCGATGTGCAGGTCGTTGCCGGCAAGACTGTGGGAATCGTCGGCTACGGCGACATAGGACGTGCTGTCGCCACGCGTGCACATGCGACGGGCATGCGGGTGCTGGCTACGAAGCGACATGCTCCCCAGGGGGATGACCCACTGATCGAACGTTACTATTCGCCGGAGCAGCTTGGGAAGATGATGGCGCACTCCGATTACGTTGTCGTTACGGCGCCTCTGACCAAAGAAACGCGGCATATGATCGGTGAGCCCGAGTTTGCGGCGATGAAGCCGAACACGGTCGTGATCAACGTCGGTCGCGGCCCGGTGATTGATGAAGAGGCTCTGGTGAAAGCGCTGACTTCAGGGAGAATCAAGGGCGCGGGGCTGGATGTGTTTGAACACGAGCCTTTACCTGCCCGGCACCCGTTGTATCGGCTGGAGAATGTCCTGCTGTCGCCGCACTGCGCGGACAACACGCCTGACTGGAAAGATCGAGCGATGGACTGTTTTCTGCGGCAGTATGACCGGTTTGCGAAGGACGAACCGCTGGAGAACGTGGTAAATAAACGACTGGGATACTAGTCGCCCCTGTCCCGCCAAGCGGTACGCTGGGCCGCTACACCTGCTACACGATCGAGGAGTCATAATTGAGCGATTTGAAGATCACAAATGTGCGTGTCATCGACCTGAGATTTCCCACATCGCGCGAACAAATCGGCTCAGACGCGGTGAATAAGGATCCTGACTACTCTGCTGCGTACTGCATTCTCGAAACAGATCAGGGACTCAACGGCTACGGCCTCACGTTCACGCTTGGACGCGGGACGGAGCTTTGCGTACAGGCTGTCCGTTATTTATCGCGCTACGTCATTGGCCGGACGATAGCATCGATCGCCGACGACTTCGCCGCGTTCAGCCGCTGCCTCACGGACGACAGCCAATTCCGGTGGCTCGGTCCGGAAAAGGGCGTGATTCATCTTGCTACGGCGGCACTGATCAATGCCGTGTGGGACCTATACGCACGCACGCAGGAAAAGCCGGTCTGGCAACTCCTTGCCTCCATGGAGCCGGAACAAATCGCGTCGGCAATTGATTTCCGCTATATAAGCGATGCATTGACTCGCGAGGAAGCCGTTGCGCTCCTAAGGGAGCGTCGCGCGGGAATAAACTCACGCCTGCAACGCCTGAAAACTGATGGATATCCCGCGTACACAACGTCAGTCGGGTGGTTTGGCTTCAGCGACGAGAAGATCGAACGGCTTTGCGACGAGGCTCTGGCAGAGGGCTGGACGCATTTCAAACTCAAGGTGGGTGGCGCTCCAACGGAGGATTTACGACGGGCACGCCTCGTCAGGAACAAAATCGGGCCATCGCGGAAGCTGATGATGGACGCGAATCAAAAATGGGACGTCGAAGAAGCTATCGTACGCACGCGTGAACTGGCGGTGGTGGACCCGTGGTGGATGGAGGAGCCGACGAGTCCAGACGACATTCTCGGACATGCCCGCATCCGTCGTGAGGTTTCGGGTGTGCGCATCGCGACGGGAGAGCACTGCCATAACCGGGTGATATTCAAGCAACTGATGCAGGCAGAAGCCATAGACGTATGCCAGATAGACAGCTGCCGTTTAGGAGGGGTGAATGAGAATCTCGCGGTGATTCTCATGGCGGCAAAATTTAATGTTCCCGTATGCCCACATGCCGGAGGCGTGGGCCTGTGTGAATACGTTCAGCATCTTTCCGCATTCGATTACCTTTGCGTCTCCGGGTCGATGGAAGATCGAGTGATTGAGTTCGTCGATCACCTCCACGAGCATTTTGTTGATCCGGTGCAGATCAGAAACGGGCGGTATTTGCTGCCGGAGAAGCCTGGGTACAGCATTGAGATCTATCCGGAGACCCTCAACGACTTCAGTTATCCAGACGGCAAAGTGTGGCGCGCCTAGCCTGAGACTCACTAAGGATGGGGACGAATGCCTAATTCAGGCTTCCGCATTTGAGGAGGTAAATACTCACAGCCATGCTTCGCCGAATCGACGCACATCATCACCTCTGGCGCTACACAGCAGACGAATACGATTGGATCGACGACACTATGTCGAGGTTGCGGCGCGACTACACGCCCAGCGATCTGTCGGAGGTAATGGCGTCGGCTGCGATCGACGGGACAATTGCGGTCCAGGCTCGGCAGGACCTTGGCGAGACACGCGACCTGCTTTCGCTCGCCGAAGCGCATCCATTCATCGAGGCGGTAGTGGGATGGGCCCCGATTGTTAGTAAGGACTTTCCGGCGTGCCTCGATGGGTTGAGAGCGTACTCGAAGTTGAAGGGGTTGCGCCACGTGATCCAATCTGAAGTAGACGATAACTTTATCCTGAGCGACGATTTCAATCGTGGCATCAGGACCATGCTTTCTTCGGCCCTCGTTTACGAGATTCTGATTTACGAGCGGTATCTTCCGCAGACCATAAAGTTCGTTGATGCTCATCCCAATCAGATTTTTGCACTCGACCACATGGCCAAGCCGAGAATCTGCGCGCGGATCCTATCTCCGTGGCGCGAGAACATATACGATCTGGCAAGAAGAAAGAATGTCTATTGTAAAGTTTCCGGTATGACTACCGAAGCGGATTGGCGTGAGTGGACGGAAACCGATCTTCGCCCTTATCTGGACACTGTGTTCGACGCTTTTGGAGCAGCGCGATTGATGATGGGATCTGATTGGCCGGTCTGCCTTCTGGCAGTTGAATATCAGCAATGGTTCAGCTTGCTCGACCGGTATGCGGCCCAGTTGAGCGAGCATGAACGCGAACAATTCTGCGGCGGAACAGCGATCCAGATTTATCGGCTTGACAGCCAGGACACGGTCGATCAATGAGAGCGCTCGTGCTAAAGCAGCCGGGCGAGGCTGCAATCGAGGTCGTCCCTGAACCGGTACGACGTCCGGTAGAGCTTGTGCTCAAGGTACAAAGGGTGGGCTTGTGTGGCAGCGATCTGAACTCGTTTCTCGGTAAGAATCCATTGGTCACCTTCCCTCGCATTTCCGGACACGAGGCAGCGGCCAGTTTTCGCGAAGTGATTCAGATGCTCGAGCAGAAGCGGTTTCCAGTCGCCGATTACATAACTGAAGTTGTTCCGCTCGAAGCAGCTGCGGAGATGCTGCGCCGGTGGAGCGATCATACGCGCGAATTTCCCAAAATCATCGTACGTATGGATTAACCACGAACCATGGAGACCCATTGGCAATGCTGACTCCGGCCACAACCGCCTCGAACGGCGGGCGCGCAGCGAAACCCGCGGTATCACTGTTCCCCGGGGGCCAGATGTTGCCCTTCTCTCTTGTTACCACTCTCTTCTTTCTCTGGGGCGTGCCGAACAATCTGAACGACGTGCTCATCCGTCAGTTTATGAAGTCTTTTGCGATTACCCGGTTTGAGGCTGGCCTCGTGCAATCCGCCTTCTATCTCGGCTATTTTGCGCTCGCCATGCCCGCGGCTATGCTGATGCGTCGAACCGGATACAAGACGGGAATTGTTACGGGGCTCATTCTGTTTGGTACAGGGACATTTCTGTTCTGGCCCGCCGCGATCGTCGACCGATACGGATTCTTTCTCTTCGCGCTCTTTGTTATCGCCAGCGGGCTGGCGTTTCTCGAGACCGCATCGAATCCCTTCATCGCTGAGCTCGGAGACCCAGACAGCTCGGAGCGCCGCCTCAATTTTTCCCAGGCCTTTAACCCGATTGGTTCGATCACCGGTGTTGCCATTGGCACGGCATTCATCTTTTCTGGGGTAGAACTTACTCCGGCGCAGACCGCCGCGCTTAAAGCTACACACCAATATGCCGCGTACCTCCAGAGCGAGACGCTTCGCGTAGTCAAACCGTACATCGCACTCGGCGCTCTAGCGTTCGCTCTCGCCGCAATTATTTCTCGAGTTCCATTTCCGTCAACGCGGAGCAGTTCGGCTACTGCTGGCCCCGGATCCGGTAAGAGCAGGCTGTCGCAACTGCTTCGTCGGCCATTCTTCGTTTTCTCCGTTGCAGCGCAGTTTCTATACGTAGGCGCGCAGGTAGGTACATGGAGCTATTTCATCCAGTATGTCCAGGACTATGTGCATGAACCGGAGAAGACGGCGGGATACTTTTTGACCGGCTCGCTGGTCGCATTTGCCGTAGGCCGCTTCGGATCGGCGTGGCTGATGCGGTTCGTGAGCCCTGGACGCCTCATGGGCATATACAGTGCGGCTAATGTTGTACTTGTCACAATCGGTGTTACCCATCCCGGATGGCTCGGCATGTGGGCAATTTTCCTCACCAGCTTCTTCATGTCGCTAATGTTTCCGACAATCTTTGCTATGGGACTTCGCGGGCTGGGTGAAGACACGAAACTCGGCGGTTCTCTGCTGGTTATGGCGATCGTCGGAGGGGCGGTGCTTACTCCATTCATGGGGCTGCTTTCTCTCAGAAGCCTTGCGACCGCTTATCTGGTACCCCTGGGTTGTTATCTGTTCATCACGCTTTATTCCTTCGTGGGAGCAAGGGTCCTGCGAAACCAAAACTAGGGTGGAGCGTTCATGCTGAAGAGCGGCATTCTGAATCCTGCGATCAACTCGTTACTGAGCCGCGTCCGTCATACAAATACACTGGTGATCGCCGATCGAGGCTTCCCGTTCTGGCCGGAGATTGAAACAGTCGACATCTCGCTGGTGGATGATATTCCGCGCGTGTTGGATGTGCTTCGCGCGATCCAGCAGAACTTCGTAATCGGTGCGGCAATTATGGCGGAAGAGTTTCGGTCTGCAAATGGGGTGGAGACCCAGAACATATTTGCCCGCGCACTACCCGATATCGACATAACCTACGAGCCGCATGTTGAATTCAAGAAGCGCGTTCCGAAGGCGATCGGATTGATACGCACCGCAGACACGACCCAATACGCCAACATCATCATCGAGTCTGCCTAACCTGAAGATTTCAGCTATCGAAAGCGGGCTAGCGAGTCCTGGTGGGCGAAGCGTTAGCCGGCAACTACAACGCAGATCGAGTAAGGATCCGAACCTGAGGTGAGCGACAGTCCGGGGATTGCAGGAACGCACTTACTCAATGAATTCACGGCAGAACCTTGGCACACGCTGCAGTCTACCCATCTCGCCAAAGGCCTGGGCATCGCCCGTGAGTCCGAAAACTGACAAAAATCCAACCGGCTCCCAGCCCCGGTTCTAGGCAGCCACAATATGGTGTCTGACTGCGTAGCGTACGAGCTCCGCGTTGCTCTTGGCTCCAAGAGCCTCCATCATTCGATACTTGTGAAAGGCAACCGTTCTTGTTGTCATGTTCAAGATATCGGCAATTTCCTTCATTACTTTGCCTTCGGCAAGCAACTGTAGAACTTCGCGCTGCCTTTCTGTAAGCCGCTCATCCTCTTCCACAAGTTTCGCTTCTGTTCGACGAAGGTAATTGACGTCTTCTCTTCGGAGGGTCTTGGACATGTAAGACCGGCCGCGCAGCACTTCATGGACGGCTGTCACCATCTCTGAAGCCGCGCAGGTCTTTAACAAATAGCCCGAGGCTCCGCGGCGGAATGCTTCAGCGGCCAGCTCAATGTCACTATTCATGGTGAGAAATACCAGCTTCACGGCAGGGCAGGTTTCCTTCACTTGCTGACCGGCGTCCAGGCCATTGAGAATGGGCATTGCGACGTCGACTACGATTACGTCAGGCTTGAGTTCTGTGGCCGCGCGAACCAGGGCACGCCCATTGTTCACTGTGCCAACGACTTCGAATTCTGTTTCAAGCAGCTGCCTGCATAGGTCAGCCACTAACGTGTGGTCGTCTGCAATTAGAATGCGTGGACGATTTGATGACATTTTGTACCCGCTCCTCCGAAGAAAACTCAATTGTTTCTTCTCGAAAGGTGCAAGTATGTGTTCCAGGTCACAAAGGCGAGAATTTGGTTGCGACGCAACGGCGGGGTGGGTGGCCTGCGCTGGTAGAGCGAGGGATCGTTCTTAATTCAATTCATTCCGCGCATAGGGCAAAGTGCCAGAAACAAACAACTTGTCGGCCAAGACGGTCTTCACTGCGAGGCTCAAAACGGTGCTGAGACGCGATTAGACCCCGTACGCCAGTCCTCCACCTCCGATTGCCGCATTCACGAAATCATGGTCCTCGTGGACGGGCAAGAACACGATCTTGGAATCAAACCCACAATCGCGGAGTGCCCATGACAGATCACAAGGAGCTTATGTGATCCGGTTATGGCACGACTACTGTCAAAAGTAACGGGGGATTGCCACGACTAGAACTCACTGCGACCTCCTGAGGCCGGCTGGAACTCTGGCTTCGATCTGGGTGTGCCCAAGGCCGTCAGTAGACTTCAGGAATGAAGTGTCTCCCCTTCAGCATGGCTTGGTCGTTATGCCGTTTGCGGTTGTCACGTGTGGGCAGTTTCACCTTTTTGTGCGGAACCTTTCCATAAGGAATCTTGCTCAGGAAATGGGCAATGCAGTTGAGCCGGGCTCTTTTTTTATCATCGGAGCGGATTATATGCCACGGCGAATGCTTTACGTCCGTAGTCTTGAGCATGACGTCCCGAGCAGCGGAATAGTCGTTCCAGCGTCGAAACGACTCGAGGTCCATCGGGCTCAGCTTCCACTGCCGGAGAGGATCGTTGATCCGCGCTTTGAACCTTCGCTCCTGTTCATCGGCCCCAACCTCGAGCCAATACTTGATGAGGATAATTCCGGCATCCACAATGTATTTTTCCATCAGAGGGCATCGCTCCAGGAAAAGGCGATGTTGTTCCTTGGTGCAGAAGCCCATCACATGCTCCACACCGGCCCGGTTGTACCAACTCCGATCGAAGATCACGATTTCACCGCCGCCCGGAAACTGCTCTATATAGCGTTGCATGTACATTTGGGTTTTTTCGCGGTCAGATGGAGCGGGAAGCGCAACAACGCGGAATACACGTGGGCTCACTCGTTCGGTGATTGCGCGGATTGTTCCGCCCTTGCCGGCGGCATCCCGGCCCTCGAAGACGACGATCACGCGAAGGCCCTTATATTTCACCCAGTCCTGGAGCCTGCACAGCTCCCCCTGAAGCCGACGCAGTTCCTTCGTATACTCCTTATTGCTCAGCTTATTTCCATTCTTGCCATTTTCTTTATCCGCCATGGATGATCACCTCTCTTGCCCTGTCACTCGCTCTCGCGATGTCTGCATCGCGATGGTCCTTCAAATCATTCAGCGAGCAGGTTATGACGCTGATTCGGTTATGAATACTGTTAGAAAAGACAGTATGGGAACCCGGTTCGTCGACCTGTCAGGATTCATCGGTCGACACCGGGCCTGGTGACGCGAGGCGTCTGCGAAGAGTGGTCGTCTTCCGCCTCAGTAACGTGCACTCGAAATACAGGGGCTTTGTAACCAGATTTGACATTTTGCTCGGGGATAGCGATCGGATTTCCATCACGCAGCGCTGAGAAATGCGGAGAGCAAATTTCCATTCCAGCTTCATTGAACTGGTCCTGGATATTTCGATGGAGGTCGGAGTATATATTCAGCACTTCGCGCGGAGCATCCGTAGAGGCATTCAGCTCGTATGTTACGTAGAAGTCACCAAGCGATCGCTGTAAGACGAATGGCGCAGGCTGGCTCAGCACATGCTCTGTGGCAAGAGCTGCATTGATAAGCAGCTGATGTACGGTTCTCCAGGGCGCATCAAAGCCAATCGAGACGGATGTATAAAAGATGACTCCTGCTTTTCTTGCTTCGGTGCTGTAGTTCTTCACGGATCCGCTCATCACAGTAGCGTTAGGTATGGTGATGATCTCTGCCTTCGGCGTGAGAATTCGCGTCACCAGGAGATTTCTTTCGACAACTTCACCCATGTGCTCGCCGATCTGGATCCAGTCGCCTACGAGGAAGGAGCGCATGTAGGTCAGGATGACGCCTGCGATAGCATTGGCCACGGCCGACGAAGAGCCCAGAGACAGTAACACGCCCACAAATATTGAGATCCCCTGGAATGCCGGGCTTTTGGCTCCCGGCAAATAGGGGAAGGCGACTATGAGCGCCAGGACAACTACCAGCATGCGTAGCAACTTTTCCGTCGGCTCGGCCCAGTCCGGATAGAACCCGTGAATTTTGACGTCGCCCTTGCGAATCTGGCCGAAGATCAGCTTGATCAGCCGCGTAACGTAGTAGGCGAGGAGGATGATGACGGCCAGGACGACCAGACTCGGCAGGTAATCCAATCCCGAGCTGGCCAACACTTCCAACTGGGAAAGGACCCACCGTGTCGCCGTGAGGGAGATTTCGCGAGTGGAGGAGTAGAAGCCGAGAGTTACCGTCAGATAGGCTTCCAGCAGGCCAAGAATAAGGACCCATCGCAGGAAGGTTCCCGCCGCCAGCGCAAAGGGGCCAAGATAGTCTACGGCAACGTGCCATGCGGACTTACTCTCCACGCTGGCGCTTACATTGATTTGCTTCTCGATTCGACGACGGAAGAACAACCTGATGCGGCGGACGAGCCAGAGCGTACCGACCAGGATAAACGTAGCAAGGCAAGTCTTGATAATCGCCCGCAGCAGCATTCTCCAGCTGTGCTCGTCGCGGTACGTCCTGACGGCCGTCCGAATCTTCTCTGCGTCCTGAAGAGCCAGCGCCTCCCGGTTCATGCCGGCGGCTCTCGCATCCGCGTCGGTGACGGCCATGATCACGATGTCGTCGGCCAGAATCTCGGTCCAGGCCTCACGCGGTTGAAGCCGCACGGCTTCCGGCGCGACGTGGGAGTCTCGGGCGAACTTGATGATGCGGGATTCGATCCCTTCTGCACGAGCTTCGGGGGTCAGGTTGGCGATAGGCTCGTAGACTCTCAGAATCGGATTGCTGTCGATGACTACCTGGCCGGATTCAACGGCCTCTTCACTAGGAGGAGTCTTGTTGGCTGATGTAGCACTGGCTGGCGTGACAGTCGATTGCTGCTGGGCGCTTGTGGGGGGAACAAAGCCGGCCGGAGCAAGCCAAATGATTGCGCCAAGGCAGGCGCTGAGGATCCCTTTCTTCATTCGGAAAACTCTAACTCATACCAAGCAGAGTTGCCGAGGGTATTCGTGTGCGGCCGTCGCGCCTTCCGCGGCCTACTGCTGCCAACCGCCGCCGAGGGCCTGGTAGAGCTGGTCGTAGTTTTGCATTTCGGCGAGCCACGCCTGCATCAGGCTTAATTCGGAGGTGAAGTACTGCTGTTCGGTCAACAGCACCTCAAGAAAGCTTGCGTACCCGCCAGTGAATCTGACGTTGGCGAGACGCGCGGTTTCCTTGTAGGTGGCCGTCTGTTCCTCGATCTTCATGCGAAACTGCCTGGATTGGCTATAGCCGACGAGACTGTTGGCGACATCTCCGAAAGCCTGCTGCACGGTTTGCTTATACTGCAGTTCGGCCTGGTCCCGTTGCGCCCACGCGAGACGATATCCACTCCTAATCCTTCCGCCCTCGAAGATAGGCTGCGCCAACTGGCCTCCGACGGACCAGAATGTAGCAGGGCCCTGTAGAAAGCTGGTTAATGCTGTGCTGGATGCACCGAAGGTGCCGGTCAACGAAATCTGCGGAAAGAATGCGGCCTTGGCCACTCCTACATTTGCGTTGGCTGCGACCAGTGCTTCTTCCGCCTGCCGCACATCGGGGCGGCGCTCCAGAAGCGCAGAGGGAAGGCCCACTGGGACATCGGGCAAATGCGGCTGATCGACAAGGTTGAGGCCACGTGTGATGGGCCCGGGATTTCTGCCGACGAGGATACTGAGGGCGTTCTCGGTCTGCGGAATTAATTGGTTGAGCGAGATGACCTCCGCCTCTGCCTGTTGCACAAGCAACTGAGCCTGATAGACGTCGGTGATCGCGTATTCGCCGCCCTTGAAGTTGATCGTGTTTAACCTGAGGATATCGTTATCGGCGATTACCGTTTGTTTGGAAATCTCCAGTTGGGCGTCGAACTGCCGTAGCTGGAAATAGGTGCTGGCTATGCTCGATATCAGAGTTATCTCGACGACATTCCTAGCGTATTCCGTGGCCAAAAGATTGGCGCGCGCCGCTTCTGTTGCGCGACGGTATTGCCCCCAGAAATCGACAATGTAGTTCATTTGCAGGCCGAGGGTATCGATCCAGGGCGAGCCGGTGAAAAGCGGCGTAGACTGCTCATTCTGGATACTGCCGACGCCACCCACTGTTGGGAATTGGTTTGCGCGGGTGACTCCCAGTGAAGCCTGCGCCTGCATAATGCGGCTGGCGGCGATGCGAATGTCGTAGTTGTTGGTGAGCCCTTCCTTGAGCAGCGCCTGCAGAGTTGCGTCCTGGTAGACGTCCGGCCACTTCATTTCCCCGAAGGGTCCGCCGGCCGGCTGCTGGGGCAGGTTGGGCGCGGTGCCGCGGTATTGTCCGGGGACATCCAGAGGAGGACGCTTGTAATTCGGGCCCACCTTGCAACCGCCCAGCGAGAGCAACAACAGAACGCCGATGGAGGTTTTTGTCCGCGTCTTCGTCGGGATCATGGGTGCTCTCCTTTCGACGCGGCGGCGTGTGCGGGCGGCGGCTCCTGTTCCAGCTTTGGCTTTTCCTTTTCTTTCCTGAATAGATTGCCGAAGCGCTCCACAACGTCAAAGGAAACCGGAACAAAGAAAATCGCGATGATCGTGGATGCGAGCATCCCGCCAATGACCGTCGTGCCCAGTACCTGGCGCGAAACAGCGCCTGCTCCGGCTGCCCGCCACAACGGCACGCAACCCAGAATGAAGGCGAAGGCGGTCATCAGGATGGGCCGCAATCTCAGTCTGGCGCCGGTCAGGGTCGCCTCAATGAGCGGCTTGCCCTTGTCATACTCCAGCTTGGCAAATTCCACGATGAGAATGGCATTCTTGGAGGACAGTCCGATCAGCATGACCAGACCAATCTGGGCATAGACATCGTTGTCGAAGCGGCGGAAGTAGAGCGTCATGAACGCGCCGAAGATGGCAATGGGAAGTCCCAGCAATACGCTGAAGGGCAGCGTCCAACTCTCATATTGCGCGGCCATAATGAGAAAGACCACGAACAATGCCATGCCAAAAATGATTGCCGGGGAAACGCCCTGCGCGGCCTTTTGCTCCTGGTATGACATACCGGAGTAGTCGAAGCCCATCTGGCCTGGCATGGTCTTGTGGAAGACGTCTTCCAGCGCAGTCATGACCTGGGCGGAACTGTAGCCGGGCGCGGCGGCTGCATTGATCTGTACGCAGTTGAAGAGGTTGTAGCGCATGACGAACTCGGCCCCACTGCGCGGGAACGTAGTGGTCAGCGTACTCAGGGGGACCATTTCGCCAGCGGCGTTCCGGACGTAGAACTTGCCTAGATTTTGTGCCTGGGTTCGGTAGTCACCATCGGCCTGAACATATACCTGCCATTGCAGGCCGAAGCGGTTGAAGAAATTAATCAGCGAACCGCCCATAAACGTCTGCACGGTCTGATATAGGTCGCTCAGCTGAATCTGCTGGGTCATCGCCTTAGCGTTGTCCACGTTAACCCCGACCTGGGGAACACCGAAGAGGGCGGTTGTAAAGAGTCCCGCCAGCTCCGGACGTTTTCGCGCCTCCGCCATAAATATCTGGGTGTTCTTGGCAAGGAAGTCGATCCCGCTGCCCGACCTGTCTTCAAGAATGAACGTGGCTCCGCCCGAGGTGCCTACGCCCGGGATGGCGGGTGGCGGGAAAGAGAATGAGATCCCTGATGAAACCCGCGAGAGCTCTCGTTGCAGATGAGCCTTGATTCCGTCGTAGCTGTTCTCCGCCGTCTTGCGTTCGTCCCAGGGCTTGAACGACACGAAGAAGAATGAACTATATGTGGCGTTGACGCCGCTCAGCATGCTGTATCCCATGACCGAGCTGACGTATTTAACGCCGGGGGTATCCATAATGATCTTTTCGACTTCGCGCGCGGCCTCCGACGAGCGTTGCAGCGAAGAAGCGTCCGGCAACTGCAGGCCGGCATAGAGATAGCCCTGATCCTCGTCAGGGAGAAAACTCCCCGGGAGCTGTTTTCCGAAGTAACCCGCGCCAAATGTCAGCACGGCGAGGAGGAGAAACGCGACGATGACCTTGTGGATCAGGTGCCTGCAGATGTTCACGTATCCGTCGGTGGCGCGACCGAAGACACGGTTAAACCAACGGAAGAAAGCGCCAAGGGGTCCTCGGACAGGCTTCTTGGGCCGCAGCAGCATGGCGGAAAGCGCCGGGCTCAGGGTGAGCGCGTTGAATGCCGAGAAGAGAACCGATATCGCGATGGTGACTGCGAATTGCTTGTAAAGCTGGCCGGTGATGCCGGGAATGAAGGCCGTGGGAACGAAGACCGCAGCCAGGATGAGTGCGATGGCGATGACCGGACCCGAAACTTCCTCCATCGCCTTGATGGTGGCATCGTGCGGACTCAGCCCGTTTTCGATATTGTGTTCGACCGCCTCCACGACGACGATGGCATCATCGACGACCAGTCCAATCGCCAGCACCATACCCAGGAGAGACAGGGTATTGATAGAAAATCCAAGCATTGGAAAGACGATGAAGGTCGCGATCAGAGAGACAGGAACTGCAAGCAGCGGAATGAGCGTGGCTCTCAAGCCCTGGAGAAAGATGTAGACGACGATGATGACCAGAAGCAGCGCTTCTCCCAGGGTCTTATAGATTTCGTGGATGCCTGCGCTGACCGCGAGCGTCGTATCGAGCGCGGTGATGTAATCCAGGCCCTGGGGGAACCTCCCTTTCGCCTCATCCATCATTTTGAGAACATTGGCTCGCGTAGTAAGTGCATTGCTTCCAGGAGTGAGATAGAGCGCGATCAGCGCCGCGGCCTGGGAAGG
Source organism: uncultured Acidobacteriaceae bacterium (assembly GCA_963781245.1). Classification (GTDB taxonomy): domain Bacteria; phylum Acidobacteriota; class Terriglobia; order Terriglobales; family Acidobacteriaceae; genus Silvibacterium. Next base: position 7,598 of record CAWAFB010000013.1, on the reverse strand, counting down.
CTTGCGATCGTCCGACACTCCCAAGCGTGCGATGAATGAATAGTATTGAGCTCCGAGGTCAATACGCGCCACGTCTTTCAGGTGCAGGATCGAGCCGTCGGACTGGGCACGAATGACAATCTCGCCAAACTCCTCGGCAGTGGGGAGGCGCCCGGGAGCGCGAACGTTGTAGGTAAATTGCTGACCGGGAGGGACGGGTTCGCCGCCAATCTGACCGGCGGGATTGACCTTGTTCTGGAGCTTGACCGCGTTGGCAATGTCGGTGACGGTGACGCCCAGGCTTGCCAGCCGGTCAGGATTCACCCATATGCGCATGGCGTATGGTCCGCCGCCGAATATCTGAACCTGGCCGACGCCGGAGATACGGGTCAGCGCATACTGAAGATTGATCGTGGCGTAATTCGCGAGGAAGATGCTGTCGTACGCGCCGGTGGGCGAGTAGAGGTCAAGGAGCATAAAAGGCGCCGTCGTACCCGGCTGAACGATTACGCCTTGCTGGGTGACCTCGGAGGGCAGCTGGGAATTGGCCTGCCCTTGCCGCATCTGCGCCAGAATCTGGTCGGTGTTGACATCGGTTCCCAACTGAAAGTCAACGTACAGCGACATCCCTCCACCGGAGCTGGCGCTCAACGAGTACATGTAGTTCATGCCGCTGACGCCTGACATCTGCTGCTCAATCGGCGTTGCAACGGACTCAGCGATCGTCTGTGCATCCGCGCCGGGGTAGGTGGCTTTCACCTGAATCATCGGGTCGGCAATGTTGGGGAACTGCGCGGTAGGCAACTCGAGGATTGCGACCCCGCCGCCCAGCACCATCAGAATTGCGATGACCATCGCGACGATGGGGCGATTGATGAAGAACTTGGACATGGTCAGTTGCCCCCGAGCGCTGCGGGGGGCGGCGTGTAAGGCTTAGCGACAACCGGAACGCCTTCCTTCGCCATCTCCGGGGCCGCAGCGGCAAACATCTGCACCCTCTGGATGCCTTCGACCACAACCCGCTCGCCGGGCTTTAGTCCATCGGTGACGATCCAATTCGGACCCACGCGGTCTCCCATCTTTACGGGCTGAAATTTAGCCTTGTTGTCAGGTGTGAGCACAACGACCATGTATTGTGACTGCACTTCGATCACGGCGGGCTGCGGAACGAGCAGGGCGTCCTTGGCGGTGCCGGTCCGAATCCGCACTCGCCCGAAACCGCCGGGCCGCAGCGCGGCCTCCGGATTGGGAAACGCGGCGGCCATCTGAATTGTCCCGGTCTGAGTACCGATCTGGCGATTCACGAAAATGATCGATCCCCTCTCGGGATAGCTAATATCGTTGGCCTGAATGTATTCGATATCACGTGGTATCGATTGCCGGCTCCCGCCGCGGATGATCGCGGCAACTTTTTCAGCGTTCGCGAGGTATGCGCTCTCGGGGATGTTGAAGTATGCCCAGATCGGATTGACTTGGGAAATCGTCGTCATCTTGGTGGATGTTCCCACCAAATCACCGACTTGCGAATTCGCTATGCCCGCGATGCCGTCGATGGGCGAATACACCTTGCACCACTCGAGATTCAACTGGGCATTAACCATTTGCGCCTTTGCGGCGTCCAGCTGCGCCTGGTTCGCGGCCAGGGTCGACTGATCCGTGTCGAGCTGCTTTTTCGGAATCGCGTTCTGCGCAACCAGCGGCGTGTCGCGGGCGACGTTGTTCTCCGCCTCGCCGAGATTCGCCTGGGCTACGGCGACCTGCGCCTTGGCCTGATCAAGCGCGGCCACAAACGGGCGTGGGTCTATCTCGAACATAAGCTGGCCCTTCTTGACGAAGAAGCCGTTCTGGTAATTCTGCGTCAGTAAGTAACCTTGCACTTTCGGGGTGATGTCGGCGTTAATCGGACCGTTCAGCTGGGCAACCCACTCCTGATAGAGTGGGACATCCTGCTGGACCGCCTCCGTAACCTGGACTTCGGGAGGGCCGGGTTTGGGAGCCTCTTCCTTCTTCGCGCACCCGACAAGCGACACGAACAGAAACGCTCCGAGCGTGATCATGCTCAAAAACGCATCGCTTGAGTTCGAGCTTTCCGGGCCAGCTTTCTTCTGTTCCGCCCTGCGTTGTCCATACATTTCAAATCCACGCGTAGCACGCATTGACACACTCCTTGTTGACGCACACCTGAGAAAGCGACAAATGAGAGCCTTACACCCATAAATTCGAGAACTCAGGACATTGTCCCCAAGCGGCTGCTTGACGCAGCTAAGGTATGCCCACACGACGGGATAGCATACTGGCAGAAGTGACAGTTTGCGCCTGCCACTCGCCTTTGACAACCAAAATCTGCCGCAGCTTTAACTGCCTGTTGCGGCGCTCTGGGTATGTCCGAGTTACTGAGCTTGGGCTACGCTCCGCCGGCGAAGCTTGCCCAAAGAACGACCACAGATCAAGCCCCAGCTTGGCATGCGGCCTCGGCAATTGGGGATGATTTCCGTCAGCGCAAAATGTCCTCGGGGATGGCAGGCAATGCCTTGCTCTCAATGAGCAGTTTTACCAACCGATGCCGCAGCGTGCCTCGGCACGCGCGTGCGGTTACGATGATTACCTGTTCATGCTCTCGGCATGAACGCCTGGTATTCCGGGGTACTCAGGTTACCCCGTCGTCGACAACGCTGAGGATAAGCTCCCTCGTGTCGAAGGGTTTCTCCGCCAGATCAATGAGGGCGCACACGATAGTCGAGCCTTTGTTCCATGGCGCGACAAGAGTCGAAATTTGCCGTAATAGGTAAAAGAGGTCATTTGCCAGTTTCAATCAGATGCAACAGTCCGAACTTCTCGGGCGTATGGAAAGTGTTGCTCATTGTCGGTTGCCACACAATCTGGATACGGTTTGAAGCCGGTCCTTGACTCCGAAAGAGATTGACGCGAAAGGTTTCGTTACTCGCGGGAGGACGGCTCTGAAGAGCAGAGAACGGAATTCGCATCGCTCCATACCAGATTTTTGCACCGGCATCGATGCGGGCGGCCACAGCGAAGCCCGAATTCCACTTCCAGCCATCTTCGTGGTGGGGCTTGGTCAAATCGATGCCCAGGTCGATCCATTCTCCCTGCGGAGAGATTTCGAATTCTTTGTATCGCCGGATATTACGGAAATCCGAACCAATGAATACCTCGGCAACGTCCCAGTTCCAGAGACCATATGTTTCTGTTGTAGTTGCCGGCGACGGTTTGAGATTTAGTTCTTCGTAAGGGCAGACAAACAGAAAGTACAGGTTGTTTCCCGTCCAACGCGAACGGATCTCGGTGCGGTAGTGCGGTTGCGGCTGGCCGAAGGTCCCCCTGTCCGCATACACCGGATGAGCGGCCGTCCAAAAGGCGAGGTTCGGATCCGTGCTCGGCGCCAGGTCGCCCGAAGCTTTGACGCTTTCAAAGACCGCCGTGCTGACCGGAGCTCCGGTCATTCTGGAGAGGACCAAAACCAGAGCGCAAACCATCACCGCAAAACGCATCGCACACCCACAATGAATGATTACGCGTTTAAGCCGAGCGCGCGCGCAGCATTTTCGAAATAGACCTTGCGCAGAATCGGCTCCGGCAAGTCGATGCCGTAAATACGCCATCTTCCCTGCGGAGGAATTCTCGCCGGAGCATAGTCGAAGTACTCGTCATCCGTCTCGAGAAAGCGGTAGTAAATCTCGTACAACTGGTCGTTGAACACCTGCTGAGGAAATTCATCGCCGTGCGGAGTGGCGTCGGTGCCGAACAGGATTCGATCCTGGTACTTGTCAAAAAACTTTCGCGCTGTGCGGGGCTGCCGTCCCAACTCTCCAATGCGCGCGGCGATATCGAGGGTCATATTCGGGAAGCGGTCGAGGTTTCCTGAAACGCTCGCCAGATTCTCCGCATAATTCCCAACGTGCAAGACCACGAACTGCGTATTCGGATGTCTTGCCATGATGCGGTTGCGCGCCTCCAGCAACTCAGCCACGCTCGGAAAGTCGCGACCATAGAACGACCAGTCGGGATGATTGCTCAGCTCCTCATACCGCTCGTTGAATCGATCCGTAGGAGTAAAAAATGCAACCGGATCGGCTACGTGAATAGCGACAGGAATATTGAGCTGACCGCAGCACTCCCACATGGGATCGAACCGTGGATCGTCAACCTTGACCAGCTTGCCCGAGGTAATATCCTCGCGAAGATAAAGGCCTAATGTCTTCAGGATCTTCAGGCCCCGCGCACCTTGGCGATGCGCTCGCTCAATCGCGTCTGCCTGAAGTTGCGGATAGTTGGGTTCCTTCCAATGTTCGTAGCAAGGCTCGGTGAACGTGATGAACCGCCCCGGAAAGGCCTGATCGTATTTGCTGACAACCTCGGCCAGGCCCTGGTCGTAACCTCCAGTGAGATTGACCATGGCCCGAATGTTCCTGCGATCCATGACTGGCAGAAGAAATTCCGGTGTGCCCAGATACTTTCGAGCAGCGGAGAGCTCGACCCCATTTTCTGACTTCACCGACATCGTGATGTGGGTATGAAAATCGATGACCGGAAATTGAGCTCGCTCGACGTGGGACTCGTTCACCTCCAGCATGCTTTTCGGCTCGAACTCGGAAAGCTCCAGAGGGTGCTGCTTGCTTTCCGGCGGTTCTTTCTGGCTAACTGCGGAGCTCGTGCCTGGCTGAGCTATCGCGCCCGCCATCATCCCCATCCCATATAGCCATTCACGGCGGTTCATCATCTTTGCTCTGCTCCGCGCGACAATATCAGGAATTCTACGAAAGAAAAAAGTAACACGCCCGATCTATCTCAGTGGCTGACCGGAATGGGCCGGCCGATAAGGAGAACAGAGCTGTTAATGAAAACATAAGTTCCGAGTGAACCCTAGGGTGCGTTCAGTGCGACAGTTCCAGCAATTCAGCCGACGCTTGGGGAAGAGTGATGGAGAGCACGCCCTCTGTTGTGTTGATCGGGTGCCCCGTCCAAATGTCCGTCCACGTATGGGCATCGATCGCCCAGGATTTTGGGATTGCCAAACTAATACTCCTCGACATATCAGCGCCGTCGCGCAACCCCTCCTCGAGATTCGCGGCGAGGAGGCGGAAGCCTCCGTCCTGCGTGCGCCAGCCGCAGACATTCACCGTCTGAGTCAAGTCGATCTTGTCGGCATGCAAATCGGAGTTCGATTTCAGAAGTTCGTTGAACGCGCCGGCTGCGAGCGCATAAGGAGCCCCTGTGTTTCCCCAGACCTGTGACAGAGGCATTCCCTCTAAAGTTGTCAGGTTCGGGGCGTCCCATGCGGCGACTCGGCGCCTGTGGGCCATGGAGAGTGTGAGTGCTGGGAAGGCCTCCTGCAAATAGATCGCCTTCGTATCACCAAAGAGCGAGTTGTCCACAGGACGGCAATAGGTCTTGAAGTTCATGGGCACGTCCTTCACCAGTTCGGGGACCTCATTCCTCGCTTCACACATGCGCAGCGTTCCCTCAGGAGAGGCGCTGTTAACGGCTACCCCCGCCAATCGAAGAAGCGATGGATCGATGCCTTCAGAGAAATTGCCCACCAGTGCGACTGGTTGCCCACCCTTTATTATCCGCTGGAGAGTCTTCACGTGCTGCTGAGACAGGTGGGACGGCGTCTGGACGACGAGCAGGTCTGACTGAACCTTGGGCAACCACTCTACGCGGGTTGCCGATAGTATAGAGACCGGCCATTTGACCACCGATCCCAATTGCTCATCTATCCATTCATTAATGTCGTGATCGGGCGCCGCGTGGTCGATTTGCCACTGCATTGATTCGCGTGAATACACCAATGTCGGGCCGTAAACAACCGTTGTCTGCTGCGCATCCGCAAGCGCCGCGTTGATGTTTTCGGCGAGGAACCGCACATCCCGTTCACCCAGCAGCCGCTCACCCTGATTCGCCCATGAAATATAGGTTCCTACGGGGAACTTCAAGCCATTCGGTGTCTTTACCGTCGCATGCGAGTAGGCCCAGATTCCCCATCGCAGTCTTTCTGGTGCGGAGTGGATGACGTCCCAGCTTTCCCATGCATCGAACGTTTCCACCAACGGGTAATGTCGGACCTTAGTATTGGCAAGGATGGCTGCGTGCGTGAGCATGTAGGCGAGTTGATACGTCCAGCCTCTGGTCGGGGCGTTCCAGAACGAGCCTTCCCGAATCCCAACCTCGTTCCACGCTCCCGCCCACGTCTGATCCACCCAAATATCCAGATAGCCCTGGCTGGCGATCGACTCGAGGTCCATCCCGTTTGACCGCCAATCCCCAATCGCACTGGCGCCATTCGAATACATCATGACCAACGCATCAGGGTTTGCCAGTTTCGTCTCTTTAACGAGCAGCGCTACCGCGTCGGTAGCCTTATGAATCACATCTGAAGAGGGGGCGACAGGGCCCCATGGGCCGGCGCGCTGGTAAGGAACCGGCATGCCGAAGGAATCACGCAGCATGATTGCGTCGAGGCCCACCGATCTCGATAGGCTTCCCCATTGAGCAGCGTACGCCTCAGTTACCGGCATGCCCTCGGGGATTCCGTGCGGTAGCCCTCCCAGCGTGGCTGCGTCCGCGTGCAGATGGTTGGCAGGATCGAAATATCGGCCGATATCGAAGTTGTCGGGATTACGGGAGGTCTTCGTAAATGCTTCAGGGTGCCGGCGAACCCAGGCCGCCTCTTCTCCGTACGCATTCGTCCATGCGTAGTTCAGCATTCCGACTTTCAGACCGGGAATATCGCGCTGCGCTGCTTCCAGCTTGAGGTCAGCTATCAGGAGCTTCACATCACCATATGTCCACGGATCGTAGCCTCGTCTCGTACTTACTGCCGCACCTGAAAACCGTGCCTCCGACTCCTTCTTTCTCTCTTCGGTGGTACCCGTCAACGGTCCGTTTTCATCAACCCACCGGCTCTGACCGGAACCAGTAGGAAGAGCGATTCTCTGATCGAGATTTCCGGACCACTCCATTACAGGGCCAACCGTCCACCCTATGTTGAGAATGACTCCCCGGTATCCGCTGACTCCGGCGTAGAGCGGCTGAAACCTGTCCCAGAACTCGTGGATTGACTCCGTCAGATGTTGCTGCTTGAACCAGTAGAGGTCAATCTCCAGCCAGCGATCCGTGTTGAGCGAGGGTACGGTGGCCGGTTGAGCGGCCCGTGAGTGACATGGCACGAACAGGAGCATGCCATGCAAAATCGCAAACGCCAGGATTCGACAGCCTTTCGTCAAGTAACCTGTTCGCTGCATGGGAAGACCTTAACTGAAAGCTTCGTCTCAAATCTTCATGTTTCCGAATCTCCGCCCATCTGGAAGTAAACCACCGCTATCCGTTTCACAAACGGAGCTTCGATCCCCTATACACCCTCGACGGGGTAAAGCTTAAGCCGTAAACATGACTTCTACGCGCAAGGAGTCAGTGAACTGAAAGCGCAAGGCCCATAATGGGATTGTCCAAATGGTTGTCGGTGGGAAGTCTGAGGAAGCCGAGGAAACTGGTAATGGACGCTAACGGACGGACGCCAATCTTAGAGAACAGCCATTCGTAAGCTATTGATTTTATTTGGCGTCCCCGACGGGATTTGAACCCGTGTTATCGCCGTGAAA
>CAWAFB010000012.1:0-58057 GCA_963781245.1 uncultured Acidobacteriaceae bacterium | reverse complement strand
TTAGCCTTCCATCCGGAACCTATACCGGACCGCAGATGGTGATGATCACCGATGCGACCCCTGGCGCGGTCATCTACTACACCACCAACGGCACGACGCCCAGCCGGTCTTCGCCAGTCTTCAACCCCGCCAGCCCGATCATGGTCACCTCGCCGGAGACGATCAAAGCGCTCGCGATTGTTCCCGGTTACGCCACCAGCCCCGAAGCAGCCGCAACCTACACCATCGCCGCCCTGGCTCCGGTGATCAGTCCGCCTACTGACTTTTATTTTCCTCCCATCTCGGTGACCATCACCGATGGAACTCAGAATGCCGTCATCCACTACACCACTGATGGCACCACCCCGACGCCCACTTCGCCTGTGTATGGAGGTGCGTTTACCGTTACCTCACCGGAACGCGTACGGGCGATTGCCACAGCGCCCAATCTGGCTCCGTCTGCTTTGACCAGCGCCGACTTCGACGTGATGTCTGCGGCGGCTGAGCCGATCATCAGCCTTCCATCCGGAACCTACTCTGGCCCGCAGATGGTGATGATCACCGATACGACCCCTGGTGCAGTCATCCACTACACCACCAACGGCATGACGCCCAGCCGTTCTTCAGCAATCTATTCAAGCGCCAGCCCGATCATGGTGACCTCGTCGCAGACGATCAAGGCCTTGGCCGTCGCTACCGGTTACTCCACCAGCCCGGAAGCCGTAACGCGATATGCCATCACACCGTGACGAGCGGATCACTGGCCGAGAATTTCCCTCAATCCGCTAAAATAGAAATAGAGACAAAAGAAGCCCGCTACACACGGCGGGCTTCTGTGTCTCGTGGCAAGAACCCGAAGCACTGAAAACTATGCTGCCTAAGTCCTTCTTTTTCTATGGAATGCCTCTAACCATAATTAGGGCTATGAGTTACAAGCCACATGCCGCTTAAACTCAATCAAATGAATGAGTAACAAAATCGAAGGGGGACGGGGGACCCACCGCCCGTCCCAATTTGGGAATCACCGCTCAGCCCGTCGCAGCGCAACCCGCGCAGCATAATAACCGCACATCCCATGCACTCCGCCCCCCGGAGGCGTGGACGAAGAGCACAAATAAAGATTCCGGTCCGAAGTCGAATACTGCCGAAGATCCGGCCGAAACAGCATCTGCCTCACCGACATCGCGCCACCGCTGATATCGCCGCCGACTAGGTTCGCATCCCGCGACTCCAGCCACGCCGGAGTCGACACGTGCCGCGCCAGCACACAGTCGCGAAATCCCGGAGCAAACCGCTCGATCTGGTCCTCGATTCGCTGCGTCATATCTACGGTCGACCCATTCGGAACATGGCAGTAAGCCCACGCCGTATGCTTGCCCTCCGGCGCCCGCGTCGGGTCGAACAGGCTCTGCTGCGCCAGCAGTACAAAGGGCCGTTCTGCACATCGCCCATGCGCCATCGCCCACTCCGATCGCGCAATCTCCTCCATCGTCCCGCCGAGGTGAACCGTAATCGCGCGGCAACACTCTTTCGCCCGCCAGGGAATCGGCTGCGACAGCGCGTAGTCCACCTTGAACGCTCCCGGTCCGGGCCGGAAGCGTTCAAGCGACCGACGGTACGACGCCGACAACCGCTCCCCTGCAATCGCCATCAGCTGCCGCGGACTCACATCGCACAGCACCAACCCCTGCGGAAGCTCACCCACCGACCCTATCCGCCGAGACAGATGCACCTCGCCGCCCAGCGCCCGCAGATGCCCCACCAGCGCATCCGTGACCGCCTGCGTTCCACCCCGGGGCACCGGCCATCCCAACGCATGCCCCGCCCCCCCCAACACCAGCCCCACCGCCGCACTCAGCGGCTCATCCAGCGGGAGAAAAGAATGCGCCGCCAGCCCGCAAACAGACGCGCGCGTGCGCGCGCTCTTGAAATGCAGCCTGCACAACACAGTCGCCGGCAACACCGCATTCATCCCGAACCGCCCCAGCAGCACAGGATGCCGCGGCAGATGCACCGCCGGTCCAAGCACCTCACCTGCGAACTCCCGCCAGTTCTCCGCCAGTGGCGCGAATATCCTTCTCCACGCCTTCCCATCCGCTCCGAACGCCACCTCCGCCTCACCCAGATCGCGCTCCAGCACAACCGCTGTTCCATCATCCAGCGGATGCGCCAGCGGCGCCGCTCCATGGACCCATACCAGCCCTTGTTCGGCAAGCGGCAGTGTCGAGAAGAAGGGTGACCCCGCCGCCATCGGCAGCACGGCCGCGCCGAAGTCGTGCAGAAAGCCAGGAAGAGTCAGCTCCAATGTCCGCGCCGCGCCGCCCGGCTGAGCCTCAGCCTCCAACACCTCGACGTGCAGCCCCGCCTGCGCCAGCGTGATCGCCGCCGCGAGACCATTAGGTCCTGACCCGATGACAAATGCCGCAGAACGAATCTGACCCATGTCCTTAATTATGCGGCGGCAGCTCCTGCGGCCACGCAATCACTCCAACCTTGCCGTCGGGCTGCAGCGTAAGCACCGGGGCATACAGTCCTAGCAACTGCCTCCGCCACCAGTTGCCCGTCTCCCGCTTCTCCTTCATCGACGTGAACCAGTACTGCCACAGCACCGCCCGCACATACTTCGGCGCAGCCCCGGCAAATGGATTTCCCTTGAAGAGCGCGAGAACGTCTCGGCCGTTCTCCAGTAATCGCTCCTCGGCAAACGGCACCAGCGTGTTTTGCTGCCAATCACCCAGCGACGCGAACCACAAATTCCAGTCGAACCGCGGCTGATAGGGTGCATAGATTCCGGGAGCTTCGTTCAGGGCCTGCGGCTTATATCGGAAGGGGTACGCCGTCCACGTCGTCCCATCATTCGACCCCTGAAACTCGATTTCATACCGCCCCCGTGTCATCACCGCAAACAGCCCATATTGATTGGCAATCCGAAAGGGCTCAAGCATCCTCACCGGCGCCATCGGCAGGGGCGACCCCGAAAACGGCATCCGAATCATTTCCGCGGTAGTCACGTACGCCACCCACGTCAGCATCACTGCGGTGACCGCCAGACCCATAGCGGCCAAGTTTGAGGGCTTACGGTGCTCAAAGGGGAGCCCATCATCCGACTGGGAAGTAGCAAACAACGATACCGGAGCCTCGCCTTCCGGAAGTGCCTCCTCATCCTCGATCGACTCTACCTTTGGCCCCCAACGCGCGGGCACAAATCGTAAGAGGAAGCGGTCATCGAGCAGAAGAAATCCAAGCGACAGCACCAGGTAGTTCAGAAACGTGTAATTGGCCGTGAGAGTCACGCCAATCTCCCACGGCGTGACGATGAAAAAGCAGATCAGACGCGCCCGCCGCCCAAAGAAGAACAGGCACACAATCCCCAGCTCCATCACCAGCGTAGCGCCCGCTGTCGAAACATGAAACCAGTGGGGAAGATGCTCCACATACCACCCAACCCATGTGGGCAGCGGCCCGTTCTGGTAGTACTCATCCATCGCCGTCAGGTGGCGCCACTCCGGATCGCCGCTCAGCAGCTTCACCATTCCCGACTCGAAGTAGATGCGGAACCATTCCCACTGCAGCAAAAATAGACTCGCTCGCGACGCTGGATTCTCATCCCATCCCGGCCTCAGCCCCGCTGGGCTGAAGAAGAGTGCTAAAAACCCGGCTTCCAGCAGCATGCCATCTGATTGATAGCCCGAGAAATCACCGGCCGCCGCAACAAACGACAGATAGCACACAAAGCAGATGAAGAAGCTTAGACGTGGCCACACGTTGAGCAGCGCTACTACCGACGCCACCAGCCCGATCCAGCACAGCGCCATCATCATCGCGTTGCTCGAGGAGAGCCACAGCAGGGTGGGCGCGAACCAGTAACGTGCCGCAGGCATCGACCGTCGCACCAGACCGAGATATTGGCCCGCAGGCAAAACCCCATCCGGACCGATCAGTCCACGAATCTGAAAGAGCAGTGAGTAGAATGCCGAAAAATAAATCGCTGCCAGGGCCCGCAAAAAGATCCAGCGGGGAATATGCCGCCCTCCCGGTCCGAAACGCGGATCAAAGAGCCACCGGAGAATGCCTGCCGGGCTGCGCTGCATGCTGAGGGCAGAATAGCGCGTTCCGCCAGATCGGGATAATAGTGTCACTCTGATACCTCCTGATCCGTGCTTTCCCTTTATGGAACGCGGCCGAACAAAAGACATTACTTAAGTGCGGACGGTGTCCTCTCTGCCTTCTACTCTTAACCCATCCCGCCCTATGCTGTACGCAGTTTTCACAATCAAGCTGTTTGCCGATTCACTTGCCGTTATTTTCTGACGCGGAGAGAAGCGCCGTGCCTTTGACCGGATCTGAGCTGGTGAGTGCCGTAATTCCTACGCGCAATCGATCTGAGTTAGTCGTGAAAGCCGTGCAGTCCGCATTGCACCAGACCCACCCTCGCATCGAAGTCATCGTCGTCATCGACGGCCCTGACCCGCAGACCGAGAGCGCCTTGGCAAAGATTCACGACACTCGTATCCGCATCTTCCTGCTCGCTGCCAATGTCGGTGGCGCCGAAGCTCGAAACATTGGAGTCCGCGCCGCCCCCGGCGAGTGGATCGCATTCCTCGACGACGACGACGAATGGCTCCCGCAGAAAGTCTCCCTGCAGCTGGCGGCAGCTTACGCAAGGGAGGCGGCATTCCCGGTCATCTCCTCGCACCTGATCGTTCGTACGCCGCGAATGGATTTCTCCCAGGCACTCCACACATGTAAACAGGACCAGCAGGTCAGTGAGCACCTCTTCTGCCGCCGACGCCTGGACGACGGCCCCTACGCTATGCAGACCTCCACGCTTTTTGTGCCGCGCAGCCTGATGGTCGCCGTGCCCTTTCGCCGCGGGCTCAAACGCCATCAGGACTGGGATTGGCTGCTCGTGCATCCACCTATCCCGGCGTCCGCTTTCAAGTGATTTCTGAACCTCTGACCATCTTCCGCGTCGAAGACGCCCGCCCCAGCGTGAGCCGGGCACTCGATTGGCAGTTCTCACTGGCGTGGGCGCGCGAAAGCCTCTTCGTCTGCGTCTCCGAGAACATCCGCCAGACCGCTCTTGAGCGCGGATTTCCCGCCGGCAAGCTCTGGGTGCATCGCATCGGCATCGACCTGCAGAGCTCGGAATTGGCCAGATCACCTGGTCCGCAGCCCGTCGTCCTCTTCGTCGGCCGCCTAGTCGAAAAGAAAGGCTGCGCTCACCTGATACGCGCCATGGCGCTCGTCAACGCGAAGCTGCCCGGGGCTCGCCTGGTGGTCGTCGGCGAGGGCCCGCTCCGTTCCGAGCTCGAGAGTCAGGCTCGAACGCAATCGCCCAGCGCCGTGTTCCTCGGATCTCAGCCGTCCCAGGTAGTTCGAACCTGTATGCGTCGCGCTGGAGTGCTTGCAGCCCCCAGCGTTGTTGCGAAAAACGGCGACACCGAGGGCCTCCCTATCGTCCTATGCGAGGCGCAGGCTATGGGGCTTCCCATCGCCAGCTTCCGCGGACCCGGCGTGGATGAGGCGGTCATCGATGGCCAGACGGCCATGCTCGTCAATTCCGGCGACCACGAGGCTCTGGCCGCAATGATCCTCCGCTTGCTTGCCGACGCCTCACTTCGCGCACAGCTCTGTGTCGGGGAAGGCAGCACGCCGCAAAGTACTTCGACCTCCGCGCCCAGACCGCGCTGCTCGAAGACAAATACGACGAGGTCCTCCGCCAGCAATGAAAGAGCATCGGCTGCTGCACGGCTCCGCCTGGATCGTCTCCGGCCAGTTCGTGTCCATGGCATTTCAGGCGGCCTATTTCGTCCTGATGGGCCGGACCTTAGGTAGCCGCGAGTACGGAGCCTTCGTCGGAGTCGTTGCCCTCGTCGCCCTGCTCACTCAGTTCAGCAGCGCGGGCATGGAGATGATCCTGCTGCGCAACATCAGCCGCGACCGCAAGTCATTCGCCCCACGTGGGGCAACGCGCTGTCCGTCAGCGCCTGCGGCTTTGTGCTTGTCCTCGCCGCGGCGTGGCTCATCGGATCGCTCACGCTACGCCCGCAGTTCCGCGTCCTCATTCCTTGGATCGCCATTGGCGATGCCCTCTTCGGAAAGGTCGTCCAGCTCGCCAGCCGCGCCTTCCAGGGGGCGGGAGAAATGTCTTACTGCGCCCGGCTCACCGCGTTTGTGTACGCCGCCCGCGCAGCTCTCGCCGCAGGCCTTTATCTCTACGCCCGCTATTGGGGCGGTCATCCCAACGCCTACACATGGGGACGCATTTACTGGCTTGCGCCTTTCGCGGTGTCTATCCTGGCCTTCTGGCTTATCACGTCGCACCTTGGCTGGCCGCGCTCTCTTTCTATTTTAGCCAGCCGCGAGAAATATTCGGCCAACAAAATCCGCGAAGGATATTCGCAGGCAGATCCTGGTGCGAGCGTGCCCAGGGCGAACTTCACGCCCAAGTAAATCGTTCTTGCCGTCGACGCCGTTTGTCGAAGCTGCATCGACACAGAAAGGAACTTTATTTCTTGTCTTTTGCCGCTGTAGGGGCAAAGTAACCGCGTCGAGTCTGTAACTGCAAACCGTCCCGATCGACCGTGACTTTTAAGCGATGAAAGGAACCGTTAGCCTTCACGTTCCCGAGTGGCAACTCGAGCAAATAAACGCACTCCGGCGCCTCTGTCAGTCTCTTGAATCCGGCATCCAGGTCGTTGCTATGGTTTGATGTAAGTTCCTCCCGTGCCATCAGCGAGCTCTGACATCACGCCCTCGGTCAGTTTCATCGAACTATTACGAAGCTCACCAATTTCGAGTGGAGATCGGCCACGTGCATCGTCACTTACATTGGCTTCCGTGACGTATACCCCCCGTGCATCGAGGGCACTCACCGTGATATTGGCCGCTGCTGCCAGGTCAATGATGTGCGACTCCGCATTCCGCGCCTCTGGCGTAATTGTCAGAAACCCCGGCGAGACCAGGATCAACGTGCTTTGTCCCGGTAAAGTAGCCATTGCATGTAAAACTGCTCCGATCGAGGCAAAGGTCATCTGAACGTCATGCTGGCCATTTGCCAGAGCTGACCTGGCGGCCAATTCTGCCACGCTCTCAAGCATGCTTTGCGGCATTGGGTTACAAGCGGCCACCTGCTGTTCCGCGTCCTGGAGCGCCGCTGAGTTGTGTTTGTTTTCAATCAGGTCGGCCTGGTAGTAGTCGATCTTCGGACAATCGTTCTCTGGCCGTAACAAGCTTTGAGCCTTGACACTCATGATCGCGTTCTGCAGCGTCGCGCGGTCGTGTGTCAATCCGCTGTTGGTTTTCCCGGACAAGGAGATCACTACAGCATCGTCCGATTCTGCCAATATTTCGTCCAACGCTTTCACCGCGGCCCTCTGTGTGTGCACCAGGTCTCCAAAATCCAGATGCATGTCGTCCATCAGCAGGACAACGAATCGGTGTCTTGAAGTGGGTGGCGGAGCGGCAATTGGAACAGCCTGAGGAAGCGCAGGGACGGCTGAGTTGTGTTCCGAATGGCTCCTGGTCGCCGCCCATTTCTCAACGATGAATACGGATACTGATACCGGCTTGCCATCATCAAAGACGCGAAAGTCGTCTTTTTTCAAATCGCTTACGGCTTCGCCCTGTTTGTCACGAACGACGACCGGCACCAGCACTCGATCTACGGTTACATCTATCGTGAAGGGTGGGTTTGGGGAGTCCCTCGTCTGTGGGACAGCTGACTGCGCCGCCAGTTGAGGACCATGCAGGAGAAGATAATTGCAAGATGCAGTTGCACCTTCACATTCTTCGCAATGGCATATGACCGGGAGATCGGGTAGCACCTGACGTCGAGGTCATCATACGCCGAGACCTGCCGAGCGCACACATCGGCTGGTGGTAATTGGGGCACAGGGAACATAAGTTGCTGTAGAGCCGGCTGCGCGTAGTTTTGTCTTCCATCTCGCGGGAACCAGCCTGCTTAACTCAAGCTTATGAGATGGCGACAATACGGCCAAGTGGCTCGCTTCTATTCTCAGAGAGTGACTTGGCGATCTCCATGCTTCAACCTTCGCGATCCCGATGGAGTCGAGTAGGAAGTCATTCGTTACGTATTCGGAAGGTCAGTTAATCCTGGGAAGTGGCAGTGCCAGACGGAGGCAATGAGACAACGAAGTCCAGAAATGCGCGGGGCTTTGCTGGCAAATGCTTCCGCGAAGGGTAGACAGCATAGAGAGGAAAGCGCTCATCCGGCCAATCCGGGAACAGGTCAATCAGTTTCCCCTGCTTCAACAGCCGCGACACCGCATTTTCCATCACCTGCACGATTCCATAGCCTGCCAGGCAGAGATTGTGCATGGTGATGATGTCGCTAACGATGATGTGACCATTTGTGGGCACCTTTACGATTCTTCGCCCACGATGGAATTCCCATTTCGAACGGACGTCCAGTCTCCGGGTCGCGATAATCAATCAGGATATGTCTGTCCGTCACCAGGTCCTGCGTCGTAGCTGGGTGCTTGCGTCGTTTGAAGTAAGAGGGCGCAGCGACGGTCACGATGCGTGTGGTCCAGAGCTTTCTCACAACCAGGCTCGAGATCGGTGGGTTTCCGACATGAATGGCAACGTCGAAGCCCTCGCTTAGCAGATCGCCGAGTTGATCACGAGTTATCAGTTCGAGTTCCGGGTGGCTTTCAAGAAACGCTCTGAGCCGTGCTCCTTCCAGGAAATGTGCAAACGTGCGATGCATTTGCACGCGCAGTCGGCCCCGCACCAGTGCTCGCCCTTCCATCACCGATACCACAGCCTCTTCGATGCCAGTCAGCAGCGGGCCGATTTGCTCGTGTAACCGCCGCCCTTCATCCGTAATGGAGATGGAGCGCGTAGTTCGCTCCAACAATCGCATACCGAGGCGAGCCTCAAGCCGCGCGACGGACCGGCTTACACCTGATTGCGACACATTCAGCACTTTGCCTGCGCCGGCAAAACTGCCGCACTGGACAATCGCAGCAAAGGCGCTCATCCCGCTCAGGATCCGATCATCGATATTCCGATTCATGCATTTCGTCATTTCTAATATGCTATTCATGCCTAAATCGCTGCAATCGAATTCGACATCAGATCTGCAGCTGAACAAAGTTCTGGAAGGGAGTCGATCATGTTTGCAATTACTGGAGTGACAGGCAAAGTAGGGGGAGCGGTGGCCCGCAGTCTCCTGGCACAGGGGCACAAGGTGCGAGCCGTGGTCCGGGATGCCGAGAAAGGACGCTCCTGGTCCGCTCAAGGCTGTGATATCGCAATCGCCAGTGTGGAGGATCCAACGGGACTCACAAAAGCCTTTCATGGCGTCGAAGGGGTCTTCTTGATGACGCCCCCAAACTACGATCCTGAACCCGGATTTCCTGATACGCACAAGGCAGCTGCCGCCATCCGGAAGGCCATCGAAACTAGCCGGCCGGGGAAGGTCGTGTTTCTTTCCACGGTTGGAGCCCATGTTGCCGAACCCAACCTTCTGAACAACTCCAAAATTACGGAAGAGATGCTGCGCACTACCTCGGTCCCGGTGGCTTTATTGCGTGCCGCCTGGTTCATGGAGAACGCGGCGTGGGATGTGGAAGCGGCGCGCAAGGGTGTAATCCCCAGCTTTCTGCAACCTCTCGATCACCGGATTCCGATGGTTGCCGCGGGCGACATCGCGCGAACGGCGGCGGAACTCCTTGGTCAAGCGTGGACGGGAGTTCATATCGTTGAACTCGAAGGCCCCAGGCGCTACTCCGCGAATGATATTGCTGCTGGTTTAGGCGCCGCACTTGAGCGTCCGGTTCGGGCGGAGGCAGTCCCACACGACCAATGGGAGACACTGTTTCGCTCGCAGGGTATGAAGCACCCCACGCCGAGGATTCGGATGATCGACGGCTTCAACGAAGGCTGGATCGACTTTGAATCTGGCGAGGCTAACTCCCGCAAGGAACGCACGACCCTGGAGTCAGTTCTGCGTTCGCTCGTCATGTCGAATTCGAACAGCTGATCTATCTGGACCGATGGCCGACAAGAAGCCTCCTGCCTGATCAGGTGGCAAGAACAGGCGAGTCACGCATCGAGCTGCTCCATCGCACCATGTCTTCGACCTACTAGACGGAACTCGAGTCGTGCGTAAAAACGAGCTAGCCGCAGAAGCCCCTGCGACGGCACAGTGCGGAAAGTTTCTTTGGCGTCTCGTGCAGCGACCCCTCAGACTCCGAGCTCGCGCATGATGAAGGCGTAGTCCAGCGCCACTTCTTTCAGATAGTCGTACCGTCCCGACGCTCCACCGTGGCCCGCCGTCATATTGGTGTGCAGCAGCAGGGAATTGCCGTCCTTCTTGAGCGTGCGCAGCTTCGCTATGTATTTTGCCGGTTCCCAATACATCACCTGGCTGTCGTAAAGAGAGGTCTTCACCAGCATAGCCGGATACGCCTTGGCTTCGAGATTGTCATAGGGCGAGTAGCCCAGCATGTATTCGAACGCTTCCAGGCCGTTCGGGTCGCCCCACTCCTCATACTCCGGAACCGTCAACGGCAGTGACGAATCCAGCATGGTGTTCATCACGTCGACGAAAGGGACATGAGACACAACCGCGCGGAACAGATCAGGGCGCAGGTTTGAAACCGCACCCATCAGCAATCCGCCGGCGCTGCCACCTTCGATCGCCACCCGTTTCGGATCGCCGTATCCAAGCGCCGACAGATACTCGACTACGGCAATGAAGTCGGTGAAGGTGTTGCGCTTTTCCATCAGGCGTCCCGCATCATGCCACGGCTTGCCCAGATCACCGCCGCCCCGTACGTGCGCGTACGCGAGCACGTACCCGCGATCGAGCAGGCTCAGCCGGTTGCTGTTGAAACCCAGCGGCAGCGGATAGCCGTAGGACCCGTATCCGTAGACGTAGAGCGGATTCTTTCCTGGCTCGCGCCGATCCTTGCGATACACCGCTGACACGGGAATCTCCACGCCATCGGGTGCCTTTGCAAACAGCCGCTCGGAAACGTACAACTCACGGTTGAACCCGCCCGGCACCTCCAGTTGCTTGAGGAGCTTCGAGTCTCCCGTCGAAACGTCGTATTCGTAGACCGAACTCGGCGTGACCAGCGACTGATAGCTGTAGCGGTATTTCTTCGTATCGAAAACGCGATTGATGTGCGGGTGCGCGCTGTAAACCGGCTCAGGGAAGGCAATCTCCCGTTCACCGCTCGTTTCCAGCCCCGAATCCCTAAACGAAAAGACCCGCAGGTGCTGTAATCCGACCTTCCGTTCGCATGCCACTAAGAATGAGGCGAATACGTCAACTTCTTCAAGCATCACTTCCAGGTTGTGCGGCAACATCTCCTTCCAGTTCTTCTTCCCCGGAGCTTCAACCGGCGCGATCACGAGCCTGAAATTGCGCCCGGTATCGTTTGCTCGGATGAAGAACAGCCCATTGCGGTGATCCGCATAATATTCAATGTTGTCTTCGCGCGGGCTGATCAGCGTCCACTCTCCTTCCGGATCGCTGGCTGAAAGAAACTGCTCCTCGCTGGTGGTGTGGCTCGAGCTTTCAAGAATGATGTACAGTCCGTCGCGCGTGCGTCCTGAGCCGATGTTGAACCGCTCGTCAGTCTCTTCGTACACCAGCGCATCTTTCGTGTGCGGCGCACCCAGCTTGTGCCGGTAAAACTGGAACTGGCGCTTCTGCTCCTCGTCCTCAACGGTGTAAAAGAGCGTCCGGTTATCAGCCGCCCACACAATAGAGCCCACCCGCTCCACGCGCTCTGGAAGCAGCTCGCCAGTGCGCAGATCCTTCACCTGCAGCGTGTACTGGCGGAACCCCTTGTTGTCTATCGAATATGCGAGCAAGTTACCGTCATCGGAGACGGTCAATGCACTGACCGCCATGAACGGCTGCCCCTTCGCCAGCTCGTTTACATCAAGGACAACCTGTTCCGGAGCATCCGCGTCCGGGCCCTCGGCGGACCCCGGCTTGCGGCAATAGATCGGGTATTGAGCACCCTCTTCGGTGCGCGAGTAATACCAGAACCGGCCCTCGCGGAAGGAAACCGAGACGTCAGTCTCCTTGATGTGGCTCACCATCTCGGCGTAAAGCGTCTTCTGCAGCTCGGCCGTCGGCTCGAGCACCGCGGAAGTGTAGGCATTTTCCGCCTCGAGATAAGAAATAACCTCAGGATTATCGCGCTCGCGAAGCCACGCGTAGTCATCCACCAGCGTGTGTCCGTGGATCGGCGTTTCTTTGCGATGGGTGGCGGCAATGGGAGGAGCGAGTTCGGTCTGTGTGGACATACCTCTTCAGGATATAAGAGGCGCAGGACCGGACGCTTGAGGCGCAATCTCGGCGATTGGGCTACTGGCCCTCCCGCATCCTATCTTTGACTGACTTGGCCAGTCTTTCAATCTCTTCCGCCTTTTTGGTAAACGATGCGTCGCCCGCAGCTTTTCCGTTGTTCACTTGATCTTTCAGTTGCTGTGCCAGTTGCAGCAACTTCGCCGTGTCGTCCACGATCTGCTTCTGGCGCAGGTTATTACGCCGTTTCGCCTGCTGGTCGGCCATCTGCCGCGCCATGGGATTGTCCTCGTCCTCCCCGGAACGCCCGGTTCCCGGCAATACAGGAGGACGCGTCTGCGAGGGAAGCTGTGGCGCAGGCGTCTGCTGCGCCCCGTTCGGGTTCGCGCCGTAAAACAAACCCATGCCGAGGAGCAGGATCGCAGCCGGCAAAATCGCATCAAAGGATCGCATGGGTCTCCAATCAGACTTTCTGGGACAATTATAGGAACGGATGTTTCCCCCTAGCGAAAAAGAGTTTTATGCGCTGCTTTGGTACGGCCCGCGTGAGTTTTTCTCACAGCTGGACGCCACGTGGCTTGCCGATCTGCAGGAGTTCCTGCACGCCGCCCTGCCCAAGATCATCGTTATCGTCCTTGGCGCGTGGATTCTCGCCCGCATCCTCAAGCTCGTCACCGGGCGCATGATCCGCCTCGCCGAGAGCCGGGCCCGCGGGAACCTCGCCCAGGTGCGCACCCTGGCTTCCGTCACCCGCGCCACCGGCATCGGCATCATCGGGTTCATCGCCGCCCTCGAGATCCTGCCGCTCCTCGGCTTCAAGCTGGAGCCGCTGCTGGCCTCCGCCGGAGTCGCCGGTGTGGCTCTCGGCCTCGCTGCCCAGACCATCGTCAAGGACTGCCTCAACGGCATCCTCATCCTCGTTGAAGACCAGTACAACGTGGGCGACGTCGTCAAGCTCGGCGGTGTCGGCGGCACGGTCGAGACCATGTCTCTGCGCAAAACCCAGGTCCGCGACGGCGACGGGACGCTTTACATCATCCCCAACTCGCAGATCACCATCGTCGCCAACGTCACTCGCGACTTCTCCATCGCGACGATTAACGTCTCGGTTGATTTCTCTGCCAATCCCGACGAAGTGATGTCCCTGCTCAAAGACGTCGCGATGAGTGTGCGTAACGACCCGGCGTATAAGGACGTCTTCCTCGCTGACCCAACCCTCCTCGGCGTCGACTCCATTAAGGGATCGCAGATCATCTATCCGGTGCAGCTCAAGACCAAGGCCAACCAGCAGTGGGCGGCCATGCGCGAAACGCAGCGCCGCATCCGCATCGCCCTTGCCGACCACAACATGCTCCCCGGCGATCCGCTGCGCGTCTACAACACCGCCCCGTCGAATGGGGCCGCTCCCGGCAACCTGCTCGAACCCGCAACGCCGCGGGCGGCCGATCCCACCGCGGCGAAGCCAAACCAGATCAACCCGCTCACGGGAGAAGGAATGTCCTAAAGGCAGGGCTCAGGGAGCAGGGAACAGGGCTCGCTACGGGGAGAGGGGAAAGGCTCTTCCAGACTGCCGCCGAGGATGGGAAGTAATCCACTTGTCCCGTCATCCTCAGCGAAGTCGAGGGACCTGATTTCTCTCCCTCAGGCGCTCACAAGGATAGGAAGCAACCGGCAAATGGCCTAAGCGTTTCTGAGCCCTGAGCCCCTTACAGCCACCCCTTGGCACGCGCAATTCGCGCCGCGTCGACGCGATTCGCCGCTCCCAGCTTGCTGATCGCCTCCGACAGATAATTCCGCACCGTCCCCTCCGACAGGTGCAGCTCATCCGCAATGTCGAGGCTCGACTTGCCTTCGCCCGCCCGCCACAGAATCTGCCGTTCACGCTCCGTCAAGGGATCGGCCCCGCTGTCCCATGCCTCAGCCGCAAGATCCGGATCGACCACCCTGAGCCCGCGATGCACCCTCCGCACCGCCTCGGCCAGCTCCGCCGCCGGGCGGTCCTTCAGCAGATAGCCCTTCGCCCCTGCATCCAGTGCGCGCCGCAGATACCCCGGCCGTGCAAACGTCGTCAGGATCACCACCCGGGTTTGGGGATGCCGATCCCTTACTTCGCCTGCCAGCGTTAGGCCGGTCATTTCCGGCATCTCGATATCCGTCACCAGCACATCAGGCTTATGCTTGGCGATCGCCGTTAGCGCTTCGCGCCCATTGGCGGCTCGCCCGCAAACGGTGATGTCGGGTTCCGTCTCCAGTAGCGCCGCAAGCGCTCCCAGCACCATGGCCTGATCCTCGGCCACAATCACGCGAATCTTGGTCATGACCTCAGCTCGGCTTCATCTAGGGGGGCGTGCACATCAGTCGGCAGCAGAATCGTCAGCCGTGTACCCCGGCTGCCATCGACGGCAAACTGCCCGCCCAGCGCCTCGATGCGCTCCCGCATGCCGCGCAGCCCGTTGCCTTCAGCGCGGACGCCCCCGCGCCCGTCGTCTTCAACCACCAGTGAGGTATGCCCGTTCTGTGCCGAAAAGCTCATCGAGCAGCGGCTCGCCTGCGCGTGCCGAACAATATTCGTCACCGCTTCGCGCACTATCAGCGACACCACACTCTCGACCGCTGGAGTCAGCTCCGGAGGCTTATCCTCGCACACCAGAGTCACGCCAGCAGCATCCAGCGTGCTGTGTGCCCGCTTAATCTCCGCCGCCAGGCCTTCTGCCCGGTAGCCGCGAATCGCCTCCCGCACCTCCGTCAGCGCCGTGCGCGAGATCATCTCCACATCGGCAATCTCCGCCGCCGCCCTCTGCGGATCGCGCGAGAATAGCCGCCCCGCCAGCTCCGACTTGAGCACGATGACTGAAAGCGTGTGCCCCAGAACATCGTGCAGATCGCGCGCAATGCGCTCGCGTTCGGCCAGCTTCGCCAGCTGCTCGATTTCCTCATGCGCCATCTGCAGTTTTGCGTTGGCCCGTACCCGTTGTGCCGCAATAAGATTGGTCCCGCCGACAATGAGCGAAAACACCGCCGCAAAGGCCCATCCCCAGGGGCTGATGTGCAGCAGCAGGCCCTCGACTACAACCGTGATCGAGACCACCGCCATCGTGCCGACGCTGATGACCAGCGAGTCGGTTATGAAGGGGATAAAAGCCGAAATATAAATAAAGGCTCCGGCGGCGGCGTTGTTTTTCGGAAAATACAGGGCGGCGAGCACGCCCATAGCTGCCAGCAGCGTGTACTGTTGCCAGTGCTTGCGGCTGAAGATCAGTCCGGAGTAAATGGCAAGGAAGATGGTGTAGAAAACGGCAAACTCGATCCAGTACGCCCGGTTGTGCCGCGCGATCGGCTCAATAAAGAAGAAAACCGAGTAGACAATCCAGATGAAATCCCAGAGATCGCTGCGCTTAGACTGCTTGATCGTCAGTCGGTTGCGCAGGGCATGGCCGGGACGCGCTCCCGATTTCGTGGCTTCAGTGAAGTCGCCGGTACCCATGCGCCCGTCTTCGCAGATATTCACGCCTTCGCCTCTGTGCGGGTAAAGATCAGCCAGGCCGCGCCCAGCATCAGGCAAGTAAAGCCTAACAGAGCCTCCCAGTGTCCGGACATCGTTGTACCCGGCTGCGCGTAACCGAAAATGTTCAGTGCCAGTTGCGCATAATGATACGTCGGCAGTGCTGGCGCCATCTTCTGCATCCAGTGCGGCAGCATGCTCAACGGCATCCAGAGCCCCGAGCAGAACGACATCGGCAGATACACCAGGTTGATAATCCCCGGTGCTGCGTTGGCCGGCATCACCAACGCGAGCAGCAATCCCATGCTGGCGAATGGAAGTGCACCCGCGAGTGTAATGCCGGCCAGCTTGATGGCCTCTCCCGCCGTCATCGACACGCCGCCCAGGGTTACGCCCAGCGTAACCAGCAGCGCTACGATGATCAGTGCGAAGGCCGAACATGCAACCGTCTTGGCTGCGAGATACGCCAGCCGCGGCATGGGACTGGCCTGCTTCAGTTCCAGCCATCCCTGCACGCGCTCCGTCGCGATACCCGCGCCCAACCCGAAGAGGGACGCGCCCACCATGCCAAAGCAGCTATAACTGGCAAGCAGGTAGCGCGCCCACTCCGTGTGCCGGTTGCTCACTCCAAACAGGAAGTAGAACATCACCGGAAACCCGATCACGGAGAGCGAAAACGCCCGCAGGCGTAGCATCTTCAGGAACTCGTAGCGAATCTCCTGCAGCGTTACGTGCGCGTAGTAGCCAAAACTTAATTTCTCCGGACGGGCAGTCAAAACGGCGGTAGCCATAACAATCTCTCCTGTGTAACAACTTCAGTTACATATTCAGTTCGTAGCGGAATCCTTCGCCGTCAGCGCCAGGAACGCATCCTCCAGCCCCGGAGCCGAAATCTCCAGCCCGCGCAGCGTCACGTCGCGGATCAGCATCTCTTTGACCACCGCTTCGGCCTCGTGAGCCGTGATGATCAGCGCCTCGCGATCCCGCTCCACGCTCACCACCGACGGCAGAGACAGCAGGAACGACTCTTCGAGCTCCGTAACGCACCGGATCCTCCGCCCGCTGACGCGTTGCTTAATTTGCGCGGGCGTCCCTTCCGCAATCACCTTGCCCTTATCGATGACAACAACGCGGCTCGCCAGCGCGTCTGCCTCTTCCAGATAGTGTGTCGTCAGCAACACCGTCTTGCCCTGCCCCGCCAGCCAGCGGATCTGATCCCACAGCCCTCGCCGCGACTCGATATCCATCCCAACCGTCGGCTCATCGAGAAAAATCAGGTCGGGATTGCCCGCCAGCGCCAGCCCGAAGAGCACACGTTGCTTCTGTCCGCCCGAGAGCTTCCCGTAGAATTTGTTCTCGAGGCCCTCGAGCTTCGCGATGCGCACAATCTCTTCCGCAGCCAGCGGACTCGGATAGTAGCTCCGGAACAAGTCGATATGCTCCTTCACCTTCAGCGTCTCGGGAACCCGCGTCACCTGCAGCATCGCACCAATTCCCGTGCGGGCGGAGGCGTCTCGTGGATCACGCCCCATTACCCGCACGCTCCCTGAGGTTGGCGCGATCAACCCCAGAAGCAGCCGAACCGCCGTCGTCTTGCCGGCGCCGTTCGGTCCCAGCAACGCCACCACTTCGCCGGGATAAAGGTTCAGCGTCAACTGGTCCAGCGCTGTCGTCTTGCCGTAGCGCTTGGTCGCCGAGTGCAGCCGCGCAACTGCATGCGTCAAATGCGACGGAACGGGGAAGGGAGCCGTCAGAGGCTCAACCTGTAATCCTGATGCGAATGCCGATGCGGACATACCGTCTCCTTTACTGAAGACAGCATCTCCCGGATCGAATCGGGATAGCAGTGGACTCTGTCATCAATCGAACGTGACAGATGTCATCTGTACTTCCTTGAGTCTTGTCATCCTGAACGAAGCCAAGAGTGAGAGAGCACGAATCGACGTGAGGCTGGCGCTCACTGTAGCATTCTTTGTCGAACCTTAGAGACCATGCCCGTGACGAAACGCCTGCTTCTCCTCTTCTCGCTCTCGACTGCTTCGGCCTTTGCCCAGACGCCCCTCGCGCCGCTGCCCACGCTGCCCGAATTTCCGCTTTACCCTCCGACTCAGCCCGTCATCTCCCAGGACATCCATCCGCTGCATCCCTTCTCCGTCGTCGGACCCCGCGGCGCAGTCCTTGGCTCGCAGGACGGCTCCTTCGAAGCCTGGCTTTTCCCCTGGAAGATCCTCTCCAACATGCGCATCTCGGCCGAGATGCAGGACTATCCCGTCCCCATCGACGTGAACACTCAGGCCGCCGCCATCGATGTCCGCCCCGGCTCAACCACTATCACCTTTTCGCACGCTAACTTCACCGTCCGCGAAATCATTACTGCACCGCGCAATGTGCCCGACGGCGCGGGCGTCCTCGTCTTCTACCAGATCGAAGCCGTCCGTCCCATGACCCTGACCTTCAGCTTCACGCCGATTATGGAGCGCATGTGGCCTGCCTCTTCCGCCGGCCCGCCCTCGTCCGAATGGATCAAGACTGGAAGCGGCAGCGGCTTCTACATCCTGCATCTCAATTTTCCCGATAACGCCGCCGGCATCGCGATGCCGACTGCGGAGCCCGGCATCATGCAGCCTTATCAGGAACTCGCCCGCGTCTATCCGCTGCAGTTTGTGCTGCACTTCGATCCCGCCCGCGATTCGCACACACTCTTCCCGCTGCTGCTCACCGTGGGAGACACACCCACAACCGCAACCCGCGGCGCGCTCTACGAACAGCTCTCGAAGCTCGATGAATCCGCTCGGACGATTTACGAAGACCAGCAGAAATACGAGGGCAATTTCCTCTCCTCGAGCCTCAGCATCGACACGCCTGACCAGCAGTTGAACGACGCCTTCACCTGGTCGGAGGTATCCATCGACCAGCTCCGCGTCCAGACCACGCCTTCGCACGATGAAGAAGCCCTGACCGCCGGCTTCGTCGGCTCAGGAGACTCCACGCGCCCCGGCTTCGGCTGGTTCTTCGGCCGCGATGCCCTCTGGACCCTCTACGCCGTTAATAGCTATGGCGATTACGACGTCACCCGTCGTGAGATCGAATTTCTCATCAAGCGCCAGCGCGAGGACGGCAAGATCATGCACGAGTGGTCGCAGACCGCCGACCTCGTCGACTGGAAGAGCCTTCCCTACGAATACGCCGCCGCCGACGCCACCCTGCTCTACCCAATGGCCCTCAACGATTACCTCCGCATCAGCGGGGATCAGGCCTTCATCGCTGCTCACTGGGATTCCATCGCCCGTGCTTGGAATTTCGTGACCACCCACGACTCCGACGGAGACGGCATCTACGACAACTCGCAGGGCACTGGCTGGGTTGAGTCATGGGTGCCGAGTATGCCGCATCAGGAAATCTACATGGCCGCGCTCGACGAGCAGGCCAGTCTCGCCTTCGCCAATGTCGCCCGCGCTACCGGCCACGCCAATCTCGCTACTGCAGCCGAAGCCCGCGCCGCGCACATCCGCGAGCAGACCGAAAAAGAGTACTTTCACTCCGACTTCTATTCCTTCAGTTGGAACCCGAACAACACCACCGACGACACCGCAACCATCTTCCCCTCAGTCGCGTGGTGGGACGGGTCGTATGCACTGGATCATCCGCAGACCATGTTCAGCCGCTGGGCCTCGTCAGAATTTTCGACGGACTGGGGCACCCGCATCGTCTCCGACCGCACCAGTTTTTACGATCCCATCAGCTATCACCAGGGCACCGTCTGGCCACTCTATACCGGATGGGTCTCCCTCGCCGAATACCGTGCTGGCCGGTCTCTTTCTGGCTATGCCCACCTTCGCCAGAACGCCGACCTCATCTGGGCGCAGGATCTTGGCAGCGCCACCGAGCTTCTGTCCGGACAGTTCTTCCAGCCCCTGGGACGCAGCACGGCGCATCAGCTGTGGTCCGCCGCCATGATTATCTCGCCGATCATCCGCGGCCTATTTGGGCTCGAGTGGAACGCCGCCACAAACGACGCCGCGGTGAACGAGCTCACCGTCACGCCATCTCTCCCTGCCGACTGGGACTACGCAAAGCTGTCCAATATTCCCGTGGGCGGGAATCACCTTGACCTTGAAATGAAACGTGAGAACGGCATGCTGATCGTCCGCCCCACGTATCACGCAGCAAAGATTTACCTCAAATCCCGCATTGCCGCGGACCGGTTCTCCAACGGAATCCTCCAGATCCCGCTGCCCGCCATCGAAGTCGGAATTACGCAAGACCTCCCCGAAGCCGGCTCCGCCACGCAGCAAATGAAGGTCCTCGACCAGCGGACAAGCCCTAACTCGCTCACGCTGCGCCTCTCCGCACCCGGCGGCAGCACGCAAACCCTCTGGCTCCGCATCAATCACCCGCAGCCATCCCTTCACGCCACAGGTGTCACGCTCTCCGACGCCAAAACGGCACTGCAGAAGTTACATATAGAATTTCCCGCCGGCTCCGGCTACGTCGAAAAGGAGATAGCCTTCAGCTGGTAACGGAGCTTTCCAGCCTCTATCAGTTAACGGCTACCCTTCATCGACAGCACCACCGACCCCGCCACGCCTGCCGCCACCGAGGCGAGCAGCGTCGCGATCTTTGCGATCTCCAGCATCTCTCCCTCTCCGACCGAGAGCGTCGCGATGAAGATTGACATCGTGAAACCGATCCCGCAGAGCCAGCTTGCTCCGAAAATCTTCCGCCACTCCACGCCCTCCGGCGCCGACGCAAGCTTCATTCTCACCGACAGCCACGCAAAGAGGAACACGCCAAGCGGCTTCCCGATAAACAACCCGAGGAATACTCCGATCGCAATCGGCTGCAGCAGCTTCCCGCCGCCTTCGCCCGGCAGGTGCACGCCCGCGTTCGCCAGTGCGAAGACCGGCATGATGAAAAACGTGACCCACGGCTGCAACGCGTGGGCAATGCGGTACAGCGGAGACTGCACCAGCACGCACCGGCGCTCAATGCTGTAAATCAGGTTGTTCGCTTCGTGCGGAGTCAGCTCAGCCTCCGACCTCGCAACCGCCAGCAACCTCTCCAGCGTCTCCCGGCTTTGCCTGACAAACTCCGTAGGCCCGATCAGCGTCGTCGCCGGAATCGTCAGCGCCAGCAGAATCCCCGCCACCGTTGCGTGAACTCCCGACCGCAGCATCGCCAACCAGACAAAAATCCCGATCAGCGCATACACCGGCCAAGCGCGCACACCAAGCCGGTTCGCCAGGTACGACACGCCAATGCCTATCAGCCCTGCTACCAGAGCGCGCAAGGAAAATTCCGACGTGTAGAAGAGCGCGATGACCGACACCGCCAGAATGTCATCGACAATTGCCAGCGCCGTCACGAACACCTTCAGCGCCAGCGGTACACGATTACCCAGCAGTGCCATTGCTCCCAGCACAAACGCAATGTCGGTCGCAATCGGGATGCCCCAGGAGTCCTGTGTTGCCGTACCTCGAGCGGCCGCGACAAAGATCACGGCGGGAAAGATCACACCTCCCACAGCAGCGGCCATAGGGAAGATCGCCCGCTTTAATGACGAGAGTTCGCCGGCCAGCATTTCATGTTTGATCTCGAGGCCGACAAAGAAAAAGAACAGCGCCATCAAACCGTCGTTGATAAAGTGCAGCAGCGTCTCGTGCACCATCGCCCGGCCCAGGCCGATCGACAGGTCCCGATGCCAGAAGTGGTCATACCCGGCAGCCCACGGAGAATTCGCCCACACCAGCGCCGCCACTGTGGCCACTAGCAGCACCAGTCCGCCCGCCGCTTCCAGCTTCGCGAAGCGTACAAAGGGCGACAGGATGCGCTGGATCGGCAATCGTTGATTCAAGTCTGCCAAAGGCAACGGGTCGGTGTGGTCGTTCGCTTGCATGGAATTCCTTGTGAATCGTGGCTCAACTTACACTCTGGGTGCCCCCGGTCCGGATGTTCGGCCCCGGGATCGCTGATTGCTGAACCCTGGCTACTCTTTCCCGCCCGATTTCTCCATCCGCACGTTCACCAGGCGAAGCGGCTTCTGCCCGTAGTTCTCGATCTCCAGTTCGCCCTTCTTGTTGAACTTTATTTTGCAGATGGGAGCCAGCGTTCCGGTGCCTTTGCCGGTGCTGTCGACATTCAGCACGATGATCCCGAACGGGTACGTTGTCGAACGCCCGTTGTTGTAAACCTCCCAGAACCGCATCGGACGGTCCGTGACCATCACGATGTGCATTCCGCCGCCCGCCGTAAGCGTGTACCTGGCAAAGCGAAAAGAATTCCCAACAAAGCCGGCCGGTGACACTCGCCCAACATCTTTTGTTTTGTCAAAGGCCTTCACCAGAGCATCCGGGCCGTTTTCCCTGAGCGTATCCAGAAATGCTTTCGCCTGCTCGTCGGTCGTCCATTGATCGATAAAGACCGTGAAGCCGAAACTCTTGCCCGCCGCCGCTCCCGCCTGTCCGAATGCCGTTCCGGCAAACTGCAATGGCAGCGTCAGGGGTGCGTCGCCTGCATTCTGGCCAATCAAACTGCCCGTCGATATCAGCAGCACACCCAGCGCCGCGAGCAACACTCTCACCACTCTCTGTCCCATCGCTGACTCCCGAATCATGTCCCGTCCCGATCATCAGCAGGCCTCGCAGTCACCCGAGCCTCGCTTACTGCTTCGCCACATCGAGGTCGATAGTCAGATTAATGTCGTCGCCCACCATAGACGGCGGGTACTTTGTCGCAATGCCGAAGTCTGTTCGCTTGACCGTCGTTGTTGCTGAGAAGCCGGCGTGCGGCTTCTTATCCATTCCCGGGAGTGGACCCCTGGGTCCGTCTACCTGCAGCACCACCGGCTTGGTAACCCCATGCAGAGTCAGGTTGCCTGAGATCGTCAGGCCGCCCCCGCTCTTGCTCACGCTCGTGCTCACAAAAGTCGCGCTAGGGAACTTCGCCACATCGAAGAAATGATCGCTCTTCAGATCCGCATCGCGGGCAGCCACCCCGGTGTCCACCGTTGTTACATCGATGGTCACGTTCACAGTGGACTTGGTGATATCGCCTTCGTTCCAGACGATCGAACCGCTGATGTTCCCAAAGTGACCGCGAACTTGCGAGAGGCTCATGTGCAATATGGAAAAGTCGACTCCGCTATGTGCTTTGTCCGGAACCCAGGTGGAGGTCTGTGCAAGCGCCAACGGGGCTGCGAGCGCCAGCGTTCCGAGAAGTGATGCCACGCGTCCGATCATTCAAAAATTCCTTTCTCCGGCGGGTATGGAATCAGCTGTGTGGACAACAAGAGCCTGCATTTTCCGCCACGGCAACCGCCCCTAAGTTATACACGCCAGCGATGCACGGTGCCCATCGACGTGGACCTTTCCTCTGGCAGCCGGTAGCCGCTAGTGGTGCGAAGTCCGCCAACCTGGTAACCGCGAACGGAGCCGGTCAATACACAGTCTTTACAGTCAATGCGGGTATGACTAACGCGGCAATCTGCTGGACTGACAATCACGGGCGGCGTTGGAAGCGGCGAGATTAGCAACCAAATCATCAATAGCGGCGGCGGCATCATCAACAGCGGTGTTCTGACGGTGTTCGGCACCACGATATCCGGAAACAGCTCTCCCAACTACACCGACTTTAATGGTGGCGGCATCGCGAATTATGGCACTTTGACCCTGATCAACAGTACGGTGACCGGGAATAGCGGGGGCGGAGGGCCGTTTAATTACTACACCCCGATCGTGACGGGCGGCGGTATTTTCAACGACGGCACAATGACGGTGACCAACACCGCCATTGTGGGTAACAGTATTATTGGCTCTCAGGGTAGCTTCGGCCGCGGCATTCGAAACATCGCCACGTTGACAATTACAAACAGCATCGTTGCGGGAAACACCACGAACGGCTCGGAGGACGATTGCAGCGGGAGCTGCGCGAATGGAGTTAACGGCAATGTAGAGGTTGCGAATGCGATGCTCGCTCCCCTCGGCAACTACGGCGGCTTCACCCAGACGCTGCTTCCGCTGCCCGGCAGTCCAGCGATTTGCGCAGGGCTGATCGCAGACATCTCCTCAGGCGTGACCACAGACCAGCGCGGCCTCCCGCGGACGACCACCTACAGCGGAATGCCCTGCGTCGATTCCGGCCCGATTCAAACAAGTTACTCTGTGAGCTTCATCACGGACCCTCCGTCAACCATTCCGGCGCACGCCAACTTCGCCGCCGCTCTGCAGCTGAGCGAAAGCGGCAGTCCGTTTCCAATGAGTGGCGTCGCCATTTCAATTGCTCTGGCCGCAGCGGATGACGGCACACTGAACGTCAGCAGTCTCATCACCAGTTCTTCCGGGATCGCCGCAGCCAGTCAGCTTCAGGTCAGCGCTCCGGGTACCGACGATACGTTGGTGGCGACGCTGCCGCTGACGGCTTCCGGGATCACACGGGCGGCCACCCGCAGCGCGACGAGCACTGCATTCGATGTCACACCATCCAATAGTGTTCAGGTGACCGTCGGGGCGTCCCCCTTGGGACCTGCCTTTTTGGTCGATAGCGTTTCCTATAGTTCGCCGGTAACGCTAACTTGGCTTATCGGCTCGCAGCACACCCTGTCGCTGACTTCTCCTCAATACATTCCGGGAACACAATACACATTTGCATCGTGGAGTGACGGCGGAGCCATCAGTCACACGGTCACCGCGTCCGCCTCAACGATTGATTACACAGCCACGCTCAATGTTGCCTATCAGCTGACGATCTCGGCAAACCCGTCCCAGGGAGGCACTGTTTCTCCCGCATCGGGCACATATTATCCCTCGGGCACAATTGTGAATCTTTCGGCAACGGCGAATCCTGGATTTGCGTTTGTAGGCTGGACAGGTTCTGTAAGTTCAGCGTCAAATCCGGACACCACAATCACGATGTCCGCACCCGCTGCGGTAACAGCAAGCTTCAACGCAATCCCGCATTACATCGTTACAACCCACCTCGACGATGCCACGGGGACGGCTGCCAACTGCACTACGCCAGGACCGAGTTGCACTCTGCGGGATGCGTTTGCCGCAGCGGCTGGATTACACCATTGCGGCGATGACGCCTGTCTTCAGCCTGCCCTACGGCTTCT
Organism: uncultured Acidobacteriaceae bacterium; assembly: GCA_963781245.1. Classification (GTDB taxonomy): domain Bacteria; phylum Acidobacteriota; class Terriglobia; order Terriglobales; family Acidobacteriaceae; genus Silvibacterium. Next base: position 33,169 of record CAWAFB010000012.1, on the reverse strand, counting down.
ACACGAACACGCAGCACGTCACGATTACTGATGGGACCCTAGGAGCCACGATCTACTACACCATCGACGGCACTACACCGACTACATCCTCGCCCGTCTACTCGGGCACCATCATCGCTATCGACAAGCTGGTGACACTCCAGGCCGTCGCCGTCGCCCCCCGCCTCTCCCCATCCGCAGTGACCTCGGTGAAGTACGACGTTGCCCTGCCTGCAGCCCAGCCAGTTTTCAATCATCCCAGCGGAACCTATGTTGGACCCCTCATGGTCACCATTACCGACGCCACTCCGGGAGCCACCATCTACTACACCACCGACGGCTCCACGCCCAACCGATCCTCGGCCGTATTCAACATCAGCAACCCCATCAGCGTGAGCTCGACACGGATCATCAAGGCGCTCGCTGTAGCGCCGAATGATTCGACCAGCCCGGAGGGCGTTGCGGTGTACACCGTCGTTCCATAGATCCGGGAGCTCAGCGTGAGGTTCGGTTCGCAACACCGGGCTTCGCCTGCCCACAGCCGGCGCTTCATTCTTGGCCGACAATTTCCCCAAACCAGCTAAAATAGAACTAGGGATCGAAGAGAAGCCCCCGCCGCCCAGCGCAGCCGGGCTTTTTTCATCTCTCGCGACAAGTTATTTGCAACGAAACGATTACAACCTGGTCATTTAGAATGAAACGGTTACAGCCAAAGCCACATTTGGTCCCCGTAAGCCTCGCCGCACCAGTCAGTTACGACTTAGCCGAATGGAATGAATGAATTACAATGCACAACCTGTAATGCGCATTGAATGAATGAGTTGCAAACCACAGAAAATAGAGGGGGGAGGGGTAACCCCTATTTGCCGGCCTGCATCTCGCGGCTCACCCGCTCCACTTCGCCGAAGACGCGCAGCAGGTTGCCGCCGAGAATCTTGCGGCAGTCCTCCGCTGAATAGCCGCGCGCCAGCAGCGCTGCGGTAATCTTCGGCAGATCACCCGCCGAGTCGATGCCCTCGGGAAGCTGCCCGCTGACCCCGTCGAAGTCCGAACCGAGTCCGACGTGATCGACTCCCGCGACCTTGGCGATGTGATCGATGTTGTCGATCAGGGCACTCAGCGGCGGACGCGGGATGCGGTCCGCATACTGCCGCTGCAGCTTTTCAAGATCGCCGTAGGTCACCTGTTTGCCCTCGGCCTTGAACTTTGCCTTCAGTTCCTCAGTTGCCTTCGCTACTTCGGGCTGCTGCGCCATCGAGGCATCGCGATACGCCTGGCTGATGAACGCCGAGTAGTAATTCACCTGCACCACGCCGCCGTTCTTGGCCACCGCCTTCAGCATGTCGTCGGTCATGTTGCGCGGAGCGTTGCTGATGGCCCTCGCCGACGAGTGCGACGCGATCACCGGCGCCTTGGTCGTCTTGATCGCCGCCCAGAACGTGTCGTCGGCGACGTGCGAGATATCGACCATCATGCCGAGTCGGTTCATCTCCAGCACGACCTGCTTGCCGAACGGCGTCAGTCCGTCGGGATTGTGCGGCACGCCCGGCTTACCCTCATCGCCCGACGAGTTCGCCCAGTCGAGCGAGTTCGACCAGGTCAGCGTCATGTAGCGGACCCCGAGCCGGTAGTAGTCGCGCAGCAGCCCGAGCGAGTCATCGATGGAGTGGCCGCCCTCGATGCCCATCAGCGCCGCCAGCTTGTGGTCGCGGTGGGCCATCTCGATATCGGCAGGGGAGAAGGCCATCCGCATCCGGTCGGGATGCTTCGCCGCCTGCTGATACACCGCATCGATCAGATCGAGAGTACGCCGGGCGTACTGCCCCTTGTACAGATCCGGCTCAACCCAGATCGAAAAAAACTCCGCCCCGAGATTGCCCTTCTCTGCGGACTCGAAGTTGAGATTGCCGCCGTTGAGCGGGTCGGCAAGATCGTAGTTCTCATCGACCAGACGCTGCGTAGTGTCGGCATGTGTGTCGATGACAATCGCGGAATTGTGCACAGCTTCGGCAGTCTTCGGATTCACGGGAGCGTTCTGAGCAGCCAGAGGTAGAGTAACGGCCAGCAGGGCAATAGAGAGAGTCTTCATGAGCGTGGTGGGATTTTAACAGTCCCCTCACGCGTGACAAACACGGTGTTGCGAAAAGCTACTGCTACTGCGTCTTGACGTTCCAGTCAGTGACCGGAGCGATCGTGGTCACGAGTGGCTCGCGGCGCTTCCAGCTGGCGCGCAGGAAGTCTCGGTTCATCGCAGCAATGACTTCGAGGCGAATCTCCTTCGGACAGACCCCTGTGCATTCGCCGATGTTGGTGCAGTTGCCGAAGGATTCCGCATTCATCTGCGCCACCATCCCGAGTGCGCGCCGGTCCGCTTCAATCTTGCCCTGCGGAAGCACGTCCAGGTGAGCGATCTTCGCCCCGGTGAACAGCGCCGCCGAAGCGTTGGGGCACGCAGCGACACAGGCGCCGCATCCGATGCAGGCCGCGGCATCCATAGCGCGATCGGCAATCTCCTTGCCTACCAGGATAGTGTTCCCGTCCGGAGCATTGCCGGTCGAGACGGAGATGTAGCCGCCGGACGCAATGATGCGGTCGAGCGCGCGGCGGTCGACCACGAGATCCTTCATCATCGGAAAGGCGCGCGCGCGCCAAGGTTCAATGACCAGCTCTTCGCCCTCCTTGAAGTGGCGCATGGTGAGCTGGCATACGGTGGTAGCGCGCTGCGGGCCATGGGCAACGCCGTTGATCATGAATCCGCAGGAGCCGCAGATGCCCTCCCGGCAGTCATGTTCAAAGGCTACCGGCTCTTCGCCGCGCTCGATCAGCTTTTCGTTGAGCACGTCGAGACACTCCAGCATGGACATCTCGGGATTCACATCGTCCATGGAGTAAGTCACGAAGGCGCCGGCTTCGCGGGGACTCTTCTGCCGCCAGATTTTCAACGTCAGTTTCATCTACTTGTAGCTCCTCTGGCTGGGGTGAACGTAGTTGAATTCAAGCGGCTCCCTGACCAGCTCCGGCGTATTGCCTGGACCGCGATAGCCCCACGCAGCCACGAAGGAGTAGTGCTCGTCGTCGCGTTGTGCCTCGCCTTCGGGGGTCTGGTATTCCTCCCGGAAGTGGCCGCCGCAGGACTCATTGCGGTCGCGGGCGTCGATGCACATCAGTTCGCCAAGCTCGAAGAAGTCGGCGACCCGGCCGGCTTTCTCAAGGCTCTGGTTGATGTCGTCGCCGCTGCCCGGGACGTTCACATTCTGCCAGTACTCTTCGCGAAGTGCGCGAATCTGCGCGATAGCCGCCTCCAGGCCCTGGGCATTGCGCGACATGCCGCAGTAGTCCCACATAATCTTGCCGAGCTCGCGATGGAAGGAATCGACCGTACGCTTGCCCTTGATGGAGAGCAGCTTCTCAGTCATCTGCTGCACGCTGGAAACAGCGGCCTGGGCCTCGGCGTGGGTTGCGTCAACCTTGGGGAATTTGTTGCTCGCGAGATAGTTTCCGACAGTGTAGGGAATGATGAAGTATCCGTCGGAAAGCCCCTGCATGAGCGCGCTCGCCCCAAGCCGGTTAGCGCCGTGATCCGAGAAGTTGGCCTCGCCGAGTACGAATAACCCCGGGATGGTGCTCTGCAGGTTGTAGTCAACCCACAGTCCGCCCATGGTGTAGTGGATCGCAGGATAGATACGCATCGGGACCTTGTAAGGGTCCTCATCGGTGATGCGCTGGTACATGTCGAACAGATTGCCATAGCGCTCTTCGATCACATGCCTGCCGAGACGGGCAATGGCATCCGAGAAATCGAGATAGACGCCGAGGCCCGTCTCGCCAACTCCGCGGCCCTCGTCGCACACCGCCTTGGCATTTCTCGAAGCGACGTCACGGGGCACGAGGTTGCCAAAGCTGGGATAGCGGCGCTCCAGGTAATAGTCGCGTTCGTTCTCCGGAATCTGATTGGGCGGCCGCTTGTCGCCCTTTCGGCACCCAGATGCGGCCGTCGTTGCGCAGCGATTCGCTCATCAGCGTGAGCTTGGACTGATAATCGCCGGAGACGGGAATGCACGTCGGGTGGATCTGCGTGAAGCAGGGATTAGCAAAGAGTGCTCCGCGCTTGTGGGCGCGCCAGGACGCAGTAACGTTCGATCCCTTGGCGTTCGTCGAAAGGTAATAGACGTTCCCGTATCCGCCCGTGCCGAGAATGACGGCGTCGGCGAAATGGGTGTCGATCTCGCCAGTGACGAGATGACGGGAGACGATGCCACGTGCCTTGCCGTCGATGATGATGAGGTCGAGCATCTCCGTGCGTGGAAACATTGCGACCGTCCCCGCATGAACCTGCCGCTCGAACGCCTGATAGGCGCCGAGCAGAAGCTGCTGGCCTGTCTGTCCACGGGCATAAAAGGTGCGCGAGACCTGCGCGCCGCCAAAGGAGCGGTTGGTTAGCGCGCCGCCGTATTCGCGCGCGAAAGGCACGCCCTGCGCGACGCACTGGTCGATGATGCTGACGCTGATTTCTGCGAGCCGGTAGACATTGGCTTCGCGCGCGCGAAAATCGCCGCCTTTTACCGTGTCATAGAACAGGCGATATACGCTGTCGCCGTCATTCTGATAGTTCTTCGCAGCGTTGATGCCGCCTTGCGCGGCGATGGAGTGAGCCCGGCGCGGGGAATCTTGAAAGCAGAAGCATTTGACGTTGTAGCCGAGCTCGCCCAGCGTGGCCGCCGCCGACGCTCCCGCGAGTCCCGAGCCCACGACAATGATGGTGTGTTTGCGTTTGTTGGCAGGATTGACGAGCTTCAGATCGAAGCGCGTCTTCTCCCATGCCTTCTCAATCGGACCGGAAGGTGTTTTCGAGTCGAGTGTCATCTATTTCACGAGCCCCAGGAGAACGCTGATCGGGATGGAAATGTATCCGAGGACAATAATCACGGCGATCCAGACGGCCGCGCCCTTCAGAATCGGCGTGTAGCGCGGATGGTTGAAGCCAACGGATTGGAACATGCTCCAGATGCCGTGCCGCAGATGCAGGCCGAGCAGGCAGATGGAGAAGATGTACCACGCGGAGACCCACCAGACTTGAAATCCAGCGACCACATTGTGATAAACGTCGCCCTCGATGAAGGCCGCGCCGGGCGCGATCATGCCGGCCGTCAGATGCAGCAGGTGGAAGATCACGAAGGCCAGAACGATCGGTCCTGACCAGTACATCGTCCGCGAGGCATAGGAGGAGTTGATGGCTTTGCGGCGCGAGTAATCGACGGGGCGTGCCGCCTTGTTGCGCAGCGCGAGTTGCACCGTGGCAGTGATGTGTAGAACCACTGCGGCGAGGAGTCCGATGCGCTCCGCCCAGAGGATCTCGCCGAGATTGTGCAGGAAACGCCCGTAAGCGTTGATCTTTTCTGGACCCTCGAAGACCTGGAGGTTGCCAAGCATGTGCCCGATCACGAAGATGAACAGGATTGCTCCCGTGACCGCCATGACGATCTTCTTGCCGGTTGTCGAGCGCCAGAAACTCACCACGCGGTTTTCGCGCAGGCTGACTGCGGTTGTACTCATCGAGATTTTCCAGCCTTAAGGAGATGAATCGGGTACATTCCTGATCTTTGCTTATTGCTCTGGGGGCACACGCGCACAGCATATCGATCCCGATGATCGACGAGGCAGAATTGTGAGAGCAGGTGCCTGATTGCAGTTGAGACTAATGGAAGTGTCACTATCCATTATTGGTGGTGACAGAGGGAGCGTCAAGGAAGAGAAAGCTCGAGCGTCTCACAACGCTTACAAATCCGTGGCCGGATTCCACTATCGGAGACGGTGATCCGCTCAGTCTCCGTATGCCGCGGCAGCCCTGCCGCCAAAGGAGGGAGGCAAGAGCGCTGACCGCCGTCCGGCGTTGGTCTCTTCCAGGCGAAACTTCCCGATATGCTCCTGCAGCCGCTTTGAGCCGTGCTCGACCGACTCAACGATGCTGTTGGTCGCCGGGATCGACGCCGCGCTCTCCTCGCCGAGCTGATTGATCGCGTCCACGCTTTCGCTGGACTGCCGCGCCGCCGCTGCCTGCTGCATCGAAGCCGCCGCGATCTGGGCAATCATCGAGTCCACCTGGTCGGCCATCTGGATTATCCGCTTCAGCGCTTCTCCGGCGCGGTTGGTAGTCTCGACGCCCAGGTTGACCGTCTGTGTGCCGGCGTCCATTGCGTCGACGGCTCCCCGTGTATGCAGCTGGAAGTCCTCGACCATCTTTCCAATTTCGTTGGTGGCGTTGCGTGTCGACTCGGCCAGCCGACGCACTTCGCCGGCAACCACAGCAAAGCCGCGTCCCTGCTCGCCTGCGCGCCCCGCCTCGATGGCGGCGTTCAGAGCCAGCAGGTTGGTCTTCTGCGCAATCTCCTCGATCACATTCACGATCCGAATGATCTGCTCGCTCTCTTTGCCGAGGCGCTGCACGGTTGACGCCGTGTTGCGCACCGATTCAGCGATCGACTGCATGCTCGCCAGCATCTGCTCGACGATGGTGCCGCCTTCGCGCGCCGTGCTCGCCGCCTGCTTCGATGTGGTGGCGGCGCTCTGTGCGTGGCGCGAGACTTCGGCAATCGAGATCGACATCTCCTGCATTGCGGCGGCCGCCTGCTGCGTTTGCAGGCTCTGCTCCTTGGTTCGGCGGAACGACTCATTGGCCGAGCGGCTCAGCTTTGCCGAGTCCTCGCTCACAATGTCCGAAATCTCCATCACGGTGCGAATCATCTCGCGCAGACTCTCCTGCATGCGGTTGATCGAGCTGGCCAGGCTGGTGACCTCATCGTTGGAGTCCATGTGCATCGGCTCGCCCGTCAGGTCGCCTTCGGCGATGGTTTGTGCACGGTCAGCCACGCGCGAGATGGAGCGCACCACGCGTCGCATCGTAACCTCGGACATGCCAACGCCGAACAGCCCTCCCAGAAAGATAAAGAGCCAGAGATGGATCGCCTCCCGCCGGTTAATCTCGACTACAGAGTTGAGATCCTGGCTGGTGGCCGTCACCAGCTTCTCCACCACGTCGGTCACGCTATTCAGAAAATCTGCATTCGCCTTGGCGGCCGCGCCCTGCAGCAGGTCGAAAGCCTTGCCTGTGCCGTCGCTGCCGTGCCCCACCGCGAGATCCTGGACCTGCCCTTCGATTTCTTCGAACATCCGGTAATGGCCAAGTAGCTTCTCCACTCTCTCTGCGCCCACCAGGCTGTCGTACGTCCCGCGCGACCGCTCGATATCCCCGAGCGCCGCAAGCGCCTCGAGGTGATATCCATGCAATTCCGTTCCGTAACGCCGGGCCATTGCCGGGTCTGCGCCGAACAGGACGTAAGACTGCAGGGCCGACAATTCCCCCAGCTCGGCAACGTGCAAATCGCGCACCGCGCTAAGGGCGGGAATGCGGGCCGTCGCAACCGCCTCCGATAGCCGGCTCACCTGCCGCATCTTCAGGTAGGCGACGAGGGAGCCGAGCAGGACGAAGACCAGCAGCACCAGGGTGCTCAGGCGCAGTTTGTTGGAAAGTCGCGATCGAAATGCCAGAACGGTCTCTGTCCCTTGTCTTGCCAAATCTCAGTTGCTGGGTTCGAAATTAATGTCGATATCCACCGTCGACTGCGCATCGGTGGCAACGAACTTCCATTTCTTCACCGCTTCCTCGGCGGCCAGCGTTAGCATCTTGTTGCCGTTGACGGCTTTTGCTTCCGTAACAATGCCATCCGGGGCGACTGTGACCGAAACCCGGACAAGTCCGCCGACATGCATACGCTTGGCAAGCTCGGGATAAATCGGCTGCACTCGCTTCTCGACCTTGCGGTTATCCGCCGGACTGGCAAGGCTGACGCAGGCCAGCGCCAGCAGAGCGAGCAACGGCGCCCTGCTCTGTAGTTGACGTCGTGGCTTGTCATTTTCGGAACTCATAGGCAAACCTCAAGGCGTGGGAACCCGTTGCCCGGATTTGAGTCCGGACAACTTGCCTATCGGCGGAGAGGGCGGCGAACTTGAGGTAGACGTGAGGTATTGTGCAGTGGCGAGGCGAATGAGTTACGAGCGGTGTGCGCCGTCCTTTTGGATGGCTGAGAACGTCAGGTCTGACGCCGAGCTTCCCGTCCGTTCCCGCCATTCGTCGAAGAGCCGCCCATAGCTGAGCGTAATCATCTGCGATGGCTTGAGTCCCAGCTGTGCGCTCACCCCGTCGATCCAGTCACCGGGGCCTTCGAGCTCGGCAAAGATGCCGATGGGTGTTTCGTCCAATACGCAGTGGCCGTTTGCGTCGGCGTACTCGGTGCGCCATTTCTCGTAGGTGAAGGCCGGCTCGTATCCCAGGTGCGTAAAAACCGTGCCCAATGCCTCGCCGTCTGCGACTTCGGTTTCCGTCTCGATGCGGTGCTTGTGCCGCGCCGCCGGATTGTTCTCCGGAGTGAGGCACTTATGCGTGAGCACCCACTTTTCACCGTATTTGCGAATGCGCAGGATCGACTGCTGGGCCCGCAGACCCCTGTCCCTGGTGTCGTAGAGTACGTTGCGCTCAAAAGTGCGTGGTGTCACGCATCTGAAGCCGAGCACGCGAAGCTTCTCCTCAAGCGCCGCTGGTTTGGCGACCTGAAACTTGACCTCAATCTCGACGGCGGTCATGCAAGCAGTATAGGCCTGGGCCCGTCGTTGAGTCGCACTGTGGCCAATGCTAGACTCCACCAATGAATTCCGCCCCGCATCCAAAGGTCGTGCTGGTCGCGCAGGCCATGCTCGCCGTCGCCATCGAACAAGCCCGCATCGGACTCGCGGAATGCGGCATCCCGGTTGGCGGAGCCATCTTTCGCACCGACGGCACCCTTCTCGGCGCGGGCCGCAACCGGCTGGTGCAGAACGGTGACCCCTCGATGCACGGCGAAACGGACGCCTTTCGCGCGGCTGGACGCCAGCCACGCTATCGCGACCTCATCCTGGCGACTACGCTTGCCCCCTGCTGGTACTGCACCGGATTGATCTATCAATTCGGATTCAGGCAAGTCATCGTCGGAGATAGCGTCAACGCGCAGGGCGGGCTTGCCTTTCTGCGCGAGAAGGGCTTCGATATAGTTGATCTCGCTTCGCCGGAGTGCATTCAGATGATAGGCGAGTTCCAGTGCAAGCATCGCGAGCTCTGGAACGAGTGCATCGGGGAAAGTTAAGACGGAGAAGGGTAAAACGGGGAAGGCTGAACGTAGCAATGCCAATGAAAACCCTGCGGCTCGCAGTTGATGATGCAGATCTCAACTCCGATTCCTCGAAGGCATCCATCGCTACTGCCGCTGAGGTCCTGAAGCGCGGCGGCACTGTGGCCTTTCCCACGGAGACCGTGTACGGACTCGGCGCCAATGCCCTCGATCCCGAAGCTGTTGCGAAGATCTTCGCCGCGAAGCAGCGGCCCTCATGGGACCCGCTCATCGTCCACGTCTCCGACTCCGCGATGCTGCGCCGTGTCGTCGCTGAAATCGCTCCCGCTGCCATGCGCCTCATCGAGGCCTTCTGGCCTGGCCCACTCACGCTGCTTCTCCCGCGCCATCCCGCCATCCCGCTCGCCGTCACCGCCGGACGCCCCCTCGTTGGCGTGCGAATGCCGAAGCATCCGGTCGCCCACGCCCTCATCGCCGCTGCAGGACTCCCCATCGCCGCGCCCAGCGCCAACACCTTCGGACGCACCAGCCCCACGCAGGCCAGGCACGTAGCCGAAGACCTCGACGGCAGTATCGACGCCATACTCGATTCGGGAGAGACCACCCACGGCCTCGAGTCCACCGTGGTCGACGCCAGCGGCGATCCCGAAAACGGAACCCCCTGTATCGTCTATCGCCCGGGTGTGATCACCATCGAGGAGATACGCGAAGTCTGTCCGGGCGCCATCGCCTATACGCCTCCAGATCAGACTCAAAGCGCCGAACCCGAATCGCTCCCGTCGCCCGGCGTGGCTGTTCGCCACTACGCGCCACGCGCCCGGCTCATCCTGATCGATGGAGAAGGCGATTCGCAGAGAAGGGCTTTTGCCAAGACTGCACTCGCCGAGCAAAGTTCAAGAAATCAGCTTGGCCTGATGCTCCCGGATACTTTTGAGAGTCCGGCTCTCGGGCATGATGTTCTGGTCTACCGCTGGGGACGTTGGGACAACTACGAGGAGCTCGCGCAGGGTCTGTTCGCGGGATTGCGCTGGCTCGATGCCGCAGGCGCCACACTCATACTTTGCCCCTTACCAGCGTCGAAGGGGATCGGCGTCGCTATCCGCGACCGCCTGAAGAAGGCCGCCCGGACTGCCTGACCGACCGCCTGAACTACTGGCCGGAGCCTTCGCCGGTTTTGTAGAGATACTTAATGCTCGACTTGTAGATGAGCGTGCGGCTGCCGTTGCGCACCTTGATCACGTGGCGGTCATACCACTCGATGTAGCCCTCGATCTGCTCGCCATCTTCCAGCACAAACGTCATCAGCGTCTGCATCTGCACCTGCTTCTGGAAGTAGAAAGCCTCGGCGTGAGACGCTTCATCCGGCACGGCCGTCATCGTCGACTGGTGTGCCAGCAGCGGCGACTCGGCCCGCAATCCGTGACCGGAATCCCTCAACGCCCGAGCAGGCAGTGTCGGACGCACCAGCTTTCTCGGGCCGGTATTGCCGCCGTCGGTAGGAGTGTCCGGCGTAGTCCCGCGTGCGCCAACCTCGGGGGGAGTCGCCGCCGGTGCATCCGCACGCACTTCACGCAGGTCCCTGGCAGAGATATGAGATAAGTTCGGCATAAATTTCAGGGCAATCCTGCGCATTTGAGATGCGGCACAACTATCCGCCGTCGCCTGCGCAGAACTTGTTCTGTCTGGGTTTCTTGCCAGTATGGTAGCCGAGACTGCTGTTGAATATCTACCGTGCTGCGTGAATCATGTGATATCTGGCCTTTACATGAATTTCATGAGGTAAAAAAGAAGACGCGTCGGTTGCAAAGAAGCGAGGCAAACCAAATACATGTACACCAGGGCCGACCCTTACGACGTTGTACCTTATCCGGGCTTCTCATATCCCGATACCCACCCAGACCATCTCGCCGCCATGGCCATCCTGCACGGCCTCGCGCCCGCGCCGGTCGACCGATGCCGCGTGCTCGAAGTCGCCTGCAACGAAGGCGCGAACCTCATCCCCATGGCCTATGCCATCCCAAAAAGTGAATTCATCGGCTTCGACCTGGCCGATCTGCCGGTGGAGCGCGGGCAGCAGCGTATTCGAGCGCTCGGCCTGGCTAACATCCGACTCTTTCAAGGCAATCTGCTCGAAGCAGGCGCCGAGCTCGGCCGGTTTGACTACATCATTGCGCACGGTATTTACTCCTGGGTGCCTGAGCCGGTGCGGAACCGCCTGCTCGCACTCTGCCACGAGCTCCTCACGCCCCACGGAGTTGCCTTCGTCAGCTATGCCGCGCTGCCCGGCGGTCACCTGCGCAACATGCTGCGCGAGATCATGCTCCACGGCGCACAGGGAATCGAAGCCCCCGAACAGAAGGTAGCAGCCGCCCTTGCCTCCCTTCGCTTTGTGAGCAACGCGAGAAAACCGGGTGACCCGTTTCGTGCCCTCATCGAAGAACAGATCGGGTCATTCGAGAAACGCACTCCCCACGCCCTTTTTCACGATGAACTGGGGGAGATCTATCGGCCCCTGTCATTTAGCGAATTTATCGAGCATGCGCGCAGCCACAGCCTTCAGTTCCTCAGTGAATCCGTGCTGCCACCGCCACCCGACCCAGCGAATAAGCCTGAACTCGAACCAACCCTCGCCAGCCTCGCCGGAGACGACATCATCGCCCGGGAACAGTTCCTCGACTTCCTGCGCAATCGTATGTACCGCGAAACCCTGCTCTGCCACGCCGGCCGTGAGTTAACTCGCGAGTATCTTCCGGAACAACTGAGGTGCCTCAACTTCGCATCGCAGGCATCGTCGTTACCGGGCGAGAAGGCCGGCGCAAGAGTCTTCACGCTGCCCGGGGGAATCAAGATGGAAGCCGCGCATCCCGCTCTCTTCACGCTGATGGAACAACTCGAAGCAGCATGGCCCCGCGCATTGAGTTTTGCAGAGATGGAACCGAAGCTCTCAGCAGCCGGTTTTGTCCTGGGTCACGACGGCACGGCGCTGCTCATGCGTCTCGCCGCCGCAAAGATGATCGAGTTGCATGCGTGGAAAGCTCCCGTCGCTCCGGCCATCTCAACCCATCCCCGGGCCAGCGCATGCGCGCGTGAGGAAGCCCGCACCCGCACCCACGTAACCACACTTTTGCACTCGACCGCGCGCCTCGACGACCCGCTCGTCCGCAGCTTTCTGCAACTGCTCGACGGCTCCCGTGACCGCGCTGCGCTGCTGGAGGCGCTGAAGGCCGAATATCCCGATATTCCGCGCGAACACCTCGATCAGGGAATCGAGCCGAATTTGCAATTTCTTCATCGTGCCGGAATGCTCGAGGCCTGACCGACCAGTCCGCTATCGCACCAGCTCGGTCGCGAAGGCGTCCAGCGACAATGAGCGCAGCAAATTGCGCCGCATCCCTGACCGCACTCGCTGCACGCCACGCTCGGCGGCCTCAATCCAGTCAATATCTACCTGTGCCGCCAACGCCGCCAGTTCCTTCTCAAGATCGATATTGCGAACCAGCTTAGGCGCGCCGGACTGAATCAGCAGCAGATCTTCAAGCACGCTCAGCATCGCACCCAGCAGATTCGCCGTCTTTTCCTGACCCTCCGCGCCCGCCCGATAGGTCTCCGTCATGCGAAATAGCGCCGAGTAATCCGGCTCCCGCACCGCGTTGCGCAGGATCAGCAGCGCATCTGCCCGGCTCGCAAGGTAACCGTCCAGATCGAACCCTAGTGCCTGACCCACCGCGCCCTGCGCCAGCCGTGCCACTAGCGCGCGCTGTGCCGGACGCCAGTCTCCACGCCGCTCAGCCAGCAGGGCCTCGATCTGATCCACCGGAATCGCGCCTAGTCTGAAAATGCAGCTCCGCGACCGGATCGTTGGCAGCAGATCCCCGAGATTCTCGGCCAGCAGAATGATGCACGCATGTGGCGGAGGCTCTTCCAGCGCCTTCAGCAGCGAATTCGCCGCTTCCTTCATGAACGCCGCGCTCGTAAAGATATAAAACGCTCGCTTCGCTTCCGCTGGCATGCGGTAGATCTCCCGCACCAGCGTGCGCACCTGCCCCAGCTTGATCAGCAGCTGCGGAGGATCGGGCGGAATGACCAGCACATCGGGATGCGTCTGGATCAGGATCCGCGTCTCCTTCTTATCGACCTCGCGCAGCTCTTCGCGAGCCGCAATCGCCTCGTCGACGCGCGCATCCAGATCCACTGCCTGCCCGATCCGCACGCAGTTTGCGCAAACGCCGCAGTAATCCGGCAGCCCGTCCGTCTGTTTGGGATCGAGGCAGTTGACCGTCTGCGCCAGCATGATTGCCAGCGTGTACTTGCCGGCGCCGCGCGGTCCGGAAAGGATTAGAGCATGGGGCAGCCGGTCTGCCGCGATCGACTCCCGCAGGTGCCGCACCGTCGCTTCATTGCCGAGAAATTCGCGGAAGCTCACGCTCCAGACTAAGGCATTTTCGGAAATCATGTGCCTTGATCAGATTCTGCCTGGTCACCGCTCTTTGTTGGTCGCGTTGCCTTCGCAGCAATGGTTTCGGATTAGACCATTTCCGAAAATGCTTTCGCAGGGCCGGGCCCGGGCACCGAAGCCCCCTCGCCCGAACTCGGCAGCGAAGAAAAGCGTGTGCGCGGAAAAGCGTCCGGATAGTTCTCCTGGATAAAGCGCACCATTTCTTCGCGCACCAGGCACCGCAGGTCGAACTGCTCGCTCGCGTTACGCGCACTTAACAGGCAGCGAATCTCCATCGTATGCTCGCTCAGATTCGTCACCTGCGTCGAGCATACTTTCCGATCCCACAGCGGAGATCCCTCCAGCACCTTCGCAAATTGCTCACGGATCGCCGCCACCGGCACCGAATAATCCGTATAGAGAAACGCCGTGCCCAGCAGATCCGACCGCTCACGCGTCCAGTTCTGGAAAGGATTCTCGATGAAGTAGCTCAGCGGCACGATCAGCCGTCGCAGGTCCCAGATGCACACCACGACATAAGTCGTCGTGATCTCTTCGATCCTGCCCCACTCGCCCTGCACGATTACCACATCGTCGATGCGGATCGGTTCAGCAAAGGCAATCTGCAGCCCGGCAAGCAGGTTGCCTACCGTCGGTTTCAAAGCAGTTGCCAGCACCAGCGTGGCTACTCCGGCCGAAGCGAGCAGGCCGCTGCCATAGTGCCATAGCTGCGGATCCGGAAACGTCCAGAGAAGGCATCCGATATCGATAATGACGATAAAGCCGATCAGAAGGCGCCGCAGGACCTGCATCTGCGTGTGAATGCGGCGCGCGCGTATGTTGTTCTCGGCCTTGATATCGTAGCGGCGCGTCAGGCCGTCCTGCATCACGTAAACGCACCCGACTGCGAACCATCCGCTCAATACGACCAGAACGATATGCAGCGTCAGCCGCAGCGGATTTGCAATCTGCGCTGGAATCGGCAGCCATGGAAAAGTGCTCAGCACGCAGATGGTCAGAAAGACCCAGCGAGCCGGATGGTTGAGGTGCCTGTAAATGCTCGGCCGCGCGGTGTTCTGCAGGAAGGGGCCGTCCTTGCGCCGCCGCTTGATGATCGCAAACGCAATCCCGTGAACGACATTACTGAACAGGATCGCGCCCGACAGCAGGAAAACGGCGAGCATCCATTCGTGGCCATGCTTCATATAAAAGGCAAGATGCATCAGGAAGCAGATGCGATCTCAGAATATCGGGTTTCCCGCAGAAGCGTCCTTCAGGGAGCACCCACGCGAGGCTTCGGTAGCATGCGAATACCGTACTTCGGACGCAGGGTGATCTTCGGTTGCACTTCCAGCTTCTGTCCCGGAATCAGCCGCAGCCGCCAGCGCTGCGCTAGCGTCGCCAGCACCAGCGTCGCCTCCATCCACGCAAACGACTCGCCGATACACTGCCGGCTGCCCGCACCGAAAGGGAAGTAGACAAACTTCGACCGTCCGGCTTTATTCTCCGGCGTAAACCGCTCCGGATCGAACCGCAGCGGATCGGGATAATGTTCCGCGCTGCGTTGAATGATGTACTGGCTGAAGAAGAAATATGTTCCCGCTGGCAACAGATACGGCCCGAGCGCCACATCGCGTGTTGCCTGCCGTCCCATCGCCCACGCCGGCGGATACAGCCGCATCGACTCCGCCAGCACCATCTCCGTGTACTTCAATTCTGAAAGGTCATCGAGCGCAGGCACCCGCCCGCCCAGCACCCGATCCAGTTCCTCATGCAGCTTCCCCTCGGCCTCTGGATTCTGTCCGAGCAGCATCCAGGTCCACGACAGCGCATTGGCCACGGTCTCGTATCCGGCCAGAAAGATCGTCAGCACTTCATCGCGTATCTGCTCGTCGCTCATTCCGGAGTTGTCCTGCTCCTCATCGCGCGCTCGCAGGAGCATCGAGAGCAGATCGCCGCAATCCACGCCCGTTGCGCGGTGCTCTGCGATCATGCGATACACCACCTCGTCCAATCTCTTCCGCGCCCGCCGAAACCGCATCAGCCCGGGAATCGGCAGATGGAGATAATCCTCGGCGCGCGGCAGCGCGATCAAAAAGTTGTACAGCTTCATGATCGCGTTCACCTCCTGATTGATGCTCAGGATGTCATCCGTCACCTCCTGCGCAAACAGCGTGCGCGCTACCACCTCGAGCGACAGCCGCATCATCTCCGCCGATATGTCGATCTCTACCTCTTCGCGCCACGCCTCGCGCATCGCCGCCGCGCGCTCCACCATAATCGACCCGTACGCCTGAATGCGCTGCCGGTGAAATGCAGGTGCCGCAATGCGCCGCTGCCGTTTATGGCTCTCGCCATCGCTGGTGATCAGTCCTTCACCGAGCAAGATCTTCATCCGCTTTTGCGTGCGCTCTTTAATGAAGCTCTGCGCCTGCACGATGAGAATCTCGCGTATGAATTCCGGCTCGTTTACCAGCACAATATCGCTCGGCCCCACGCGATAGTGCGCCATCTTGCCATATGTCTTGGTCAGGTGCTCAAAGAGCAAAATCGGATTGCCAACCCGAAAGAACCGCCGTGAGAGATACAGCGGCAGGTTCAACTTCAGTCCCGGAGGAAAGCGGTAGCCGCCGCGCTCTTCAACGATCCAGTTGGAGACATCATTCATCAGGGAGAATCAACCGCGCGACCCTTCAAGCGCTCTCTTACCACCCCTACGATGCGTTCGTGAACTTCCTGGATCCCGTTATCGCCATCGATTACCACCACACGCAAAGGCTCCCGGCATGCGATTTCACAATACTTATCGAAGACTCTCCGGTAGAAAAGTTCATCCTCGCGCTCGAACCTGTTTTCGTCGCCCTTTTTATTCGAGCTGCGCGTATTGCGCCTCCGCGCACGTTCGAGCGACCGGTCGAAATCCGGCAGCAGCATCAGGGTCAGATCCGGCTGCAGCCCTCCACACATCGCTCTGTGCAGTTCAAGCACAACCTCGCTACCCAGTTCGCGGCCGCCGCCCTGGTATGCCTCGGTCGAATCGGTGTACCGGTCGCACAGCACGATCCTGCCCTGCGCAAGAGCGGGCTGAATCACTTCCGCAATGCACTGCGCCCGGTCAGAGAACATCAGTCCCAGTTCTGCACGCGGCGCGAGACTCTCCGTGCGCGAATCAAGCAGCAGCTTTCGGATCCTGTCGCCGATCCGTGTCCCGCCCGGTTGCCGCGTAACGACGATCTCCTCGCCGCACTCCGCTTCCAGCCACTCCGCCAGCTTGCGCAACTGTGTCGATTTGCCCGACCCATCCAGCCCTTCAAATGTAAGGAAAAAACCACGCGACATAACCGGACACATGGCCGGAGTGTAGCATCCGGCGATCCGATCGGGAGCAGCGCGTCAGAATCCGCGCATTCGCGTCCAACAAAGTAACTCGCGCTGTTTACACTGTTCAACAGCCCCGGAGGATTCTTTTGAAGGTTCACTTTCTGCCTGCCCTGCTTTTCGCTGCCGTCGCCGCCGCCTCAGCACAGAACACGCCTCCCATTCATGTAACAGTCGACGTGACAGATGCGCCACGCAAGATCCTCCATGCCACTCTCACCATCCCCGTCCAGCCCGGCCCGCTCACGCTCCTTTATCCCGAGTGGATCCCCGGCGAACATGGACCCACCGGACCGATCGTCGATCTTGCCGGCGTATTCATACGCGCGAACGGTAGCGATCTTGCGTGGCGTCGCGACGACGTAAACATGTTCGCCTTCCGTGTGAACGTGCCGGAGGGCGTCTCTTCGCTTGATGTGAAACTCGACTTTCTCGCCACTGCCGCCGCGACCGGGTTTACCGCTGGAGCCTCAACCAGCGCCAACCTCGCCATCATCAGCTGGAACGAACTGGTGCTGTATCCCGCCGGGCATCCTGCGGCTGAAATCTCCATCCAACCCTCCGTCAAACTGCCCGGCGACTGGCAGTACGGCACCGCCTTAACGAAGTCAGGTGAATCCGGAGGAGCCATCCAGTTCGAAGCCGTCTCGCTCGAACAACTGGTCGATTCGCCCGTTCTGGCCGGCAAATACTTCAAGGAGTTCCCCCTCGCACCTGAAGTCACGCCGAAGAACTACCTTGATCTCGCCGCCGACGGCCCTGAAGATCTCCGCATCAAATCCGAAACGCTCGATGCTTACAGCAACCTGGTGCGCGAAGCTAGAGCACTCTACCAATCGCGCCACTACAACAGCTATCACTTTCTCGTCACTCTCAGTGATCAGGTCGCGCACTTCGGACTCGAGCATCACCAATCGAGTGACGACCGTGTTTCGGAGAAGACCTTCATCGACGACAACCTCACTCTCCTCACCGCCGACCTGCTGCCCCACGAGTTCACGCACTCCTGGAACGGCAAATACCGCCGCCCCGCCGGTCTCGCCACCGGCAACTACGAAGACCCGATGAAGGGCGATCTGCTCTGGGTCTACGAAGGCCTTACGCAGTACCTCGGAGATGTCCTCGCCGCGCGCAGCGGTCTTGAGACGCCCGATGAATTCCGTTCCGCTCTCGCCGCCAGTGCCGCCACCCTCGATTACCGCCCCGGCCGCACCTGGCGCGACCTCCAGGACACCGCTGTCGCCGCACAGATTCTCTACGACACCAGCCCGCAGTGGGACAACTGGCGCCGCAGCGTCGACTACTACCAGGAAGGCGAGTTGCTCTGGCTCGAAGCCGACACCATCATTCGCAAGCTAACCAAAGACAAGAAGAGTCTCAACGATTTCTGCGCGCAATTTGAGGGATTAGGCGGTAACACGCCGCCCAAAGTAGTTCCATACAACTTCGACGACGTAGTTGCCGCCCTCAACGCTGTCGTTCCTTACGATTGGTCGACCTTCTTCCACGAGCGACTCACATCGAAAGCTCCTCGCGCGCCCCTCGGAGGCATCGAGAACGGCGGTTACCGCATCGTCTACACGGACCAGCCCAGCGAATTCATTCAGGCCCGCGAAACGGCTACGGGAGACGCCCAAGCCTGGTGGACGCTCGGCATCGACATCACCAGCGACGGCCACATCGACGACGTGCTCGTCGGTTCGGTATCCGACAAGGCCGGCCTCGGTCCCGGCATGCAGATCGTCGCCGTCAACGGACGCCAGTACACCGCCTCATTGCTCAGCGACGCCATCACTGGAGCTAAAGATACGAAGGCCCCAATCGAACTGATCCTCGTCAACACCGGCTACTACAAAGTTGTGAAGATCGACTACCAGGACGGCCTGCGCTTCCCGCATCTCGAACGAATTGAGGGCACGCCCGACCGCCTCGACGACATCGTGAAGCCAATGACGCAGCCGCCCGCATCGAAAGGGAAGAGCTAACCCGCCGAAAACAGCCCGGCAATCTCCAGCTCCAGCCCTCCAAACTCGGGATGCTCGTTCTCCCGCAGCTTGTAAGCCAGATGCACGACGCGGCCCTCGTCAATCCGCATCTGCTGCACGCGCTCGGCCCAGTTCCAGCCCAGCGCAGGAAGATTTCCCCGATGCGCGCCCTGCGCAAGCTGCAGCCGCACATGCTTTTCCTTCATGTAACGCGGAGCTGCAGCCAGCCGCACATTCTGCGCGAGAAATACCGGCTCCTCGTTGCCCATTCCCATAGGTTCCAGCCGCCTCAGCCACGAAAGGACCGCTGGCGTCACACGATCCAGCGGCAACACCGCATCGCATTCCAGCGGAGAGCCTAAATCCTCCTCGCTCAACCGCGCCGCTGCGTACCGGCACAAACGCTCCCTCAACTCCTCCACCCGCGCCGACGGCAGCGAAAATCCCACCGCGTGCGCGTGCCCTCCAAAGCGCGTGAACAGATCCCGGCAGCTTTCAATCGCATCCAGCAGATGAAACGCGGAGATGGAACGTCCCGACCCATGCGCGGTTCCTGCTGATCCGTCCCCGTTCTCGTGGGCAATCACAATCGCCGGCTTGCCCGTCCTGTCCACAATCCGCGACGCCAGAATCCCGATCACGCCCCGGTGCCATCCGTCGCCGTCCATGACAATGCACCGTGCCTCGCGAAACTGCTCCTCCTGCTCCAGTCGCGTGACGATCTCCTTCAGCATCACCGCCTCGGCGTCGCGACGCTCCTGGTTCAACCGGTCCAGCTTGCCCGCAATTTCCTGCGCGCGTTTCGCATCCTTCGTCGTGAAGAGCTCGATGACCTCCGTCGCCACATCCATGCGCCCGGCCGCATTGATCCGCGGCGCAATGCGAAACGCCACATCGACCGGATTCAGCTTCCTCCGCGACGGATCGAGTTGCGCTACCGCCATCAGCGCCCGCAGCCCCGGATGCACCGGCCGTTGTAGCTGCTCCAGGCCAATCGCCACAATCACGCGGTTCTCTCCCAGCAGTGGAACCGCATCCGCCACCGTCGCAATCGCAACCATCTTCAAAAATGACGGCAGAATCTTCGCCCGCGCCCGCTCGCGGTCCCATCCCTCCAGCAGCGCCTGCGCCAGCTTGAACACCACACCAGCTCCGCACAGATGCTTGCACGCATACCCGCACTCCGCCTGGTTGGGATTCAGAATCGCCAGCGCCTTCGGCAGCCCCATCGCCGCCTCCGGAAGGTGATGATCGGTCACGATCAGGTCCAGCCCCAGCGTCTCCGCCGCCTCAGCAGCGGCAAACGCCCGAATCCCCGTATCGACACTGATCACCAGCCTCACGCCATCGCGCGCGAACGCCTCAAGCACCTCGCCCTGCATGCCGTAGCCCTCGCGCAGTCGATGCGGAACATGAAAGCGCGCCTCCCCGCCCAGCATCTCGATGGCAGTCTTCAGCAGCACCACTGCCGTCGTCCCGTCCACGTCGTAGTCGCCGTAGATCAGGATCGTCTCCCCCGAGGCAATCGCGTGCTGAATACGCGTTACCGCCCGCTCCATGCCCAGCATCGAGTAGGGGTCGTGCAGGTGCTCAAATTGTGGATGAAGGAATCGCTCCGCCTCGGCCGCCGTGCGCACTCCGCGCGCCACCAGCAGCTCGGCAATCAGCAGCGGCAGCCCGGCCTCGCGTGCCAGGGCTGCGGCCGCAGCAGGATCGCTCTCAGAAAGTATCCAGCGCCTGCTGAGTAATGCGGGTGCCGGCTCAGGCGTACTCACGACTCTTCGTCGGCATCCTCATCGTTCAGGATGATGTTGCCGTAGTCCTCCAGCGACTCCAGCAGCTGCTGGTAGCGCTCGTACCACGCCGTGGTGTTCTCGTGCAGAAAAACAATCCCCTGGTGCGCAAAACCCAGCTGGATATATCCCACGCGCCCCACATGCATCGCCAGCGACTGCGCCTCCTCGATCGCCGGAGACTCCTCGTCGGGAAAGTTCGACTCCTGTAGCTCTTCGACCAGCAGTTCCAGGTCGTCCTTCTCGAGGACCACTTCGCTCATCGTCAGAAACGGCGCGCCCGCGGCCTTCGCCGTCTCGACAAAATCCTTCCAGCTGTCGATATTCGAATCATCCTCCCACAGCACTGTGGGCACTTCTTCGCCAACATACACGGGGATGCGGCGCAGTCCATGGCCTGAGATAAAGGCCACCATATCGTCTTTAAGGGAGAGCAAACTGTCCTGAAGCATAGGCGGAACTGCCAGTCTACGCCATCCTGGGCTGGTGGAAAACTCGCGCAGGAAAGCGGGCGAAACCTCGCGTAAAATTTAAAAATAGCAACCTGCACAAAAGGAGCCCCGCCAGATTGGCGAAATTCGAACGCCATGTCTTCGTCTGCACGAATGTCCGCGAACCCGGCAGCGCCCGCCCCTCCTGCACCACCGACGGCAAAGGCGAACTCCACTCCGCCCTGAAGGACGCGGTCAGAGGAGCCGGTCTCGCCTGCTCCATCCGCGCCAACAAAGCCGGATGCCTCGACCAGTGCGAACACGGTCCGACCGTTGTCGTCTACCCTGAAGCCGTCTGGTACGGTGGCGTCACTGTCGAAGACGTGCCGGAAATCGTCAGCGAGCACCTCATCGCCGGCAGGCCCGTCCAACGTCTTATCATCGCCGACGACTGCCTCAACGCCGCTGAATGCCCGCACCGTCCGGCCCTCGTCACGCGTGGCTGACCGGGCTCGCTCCACGCCCGGTTTTGCCCTTTCATTTGTGCTATATTTCGAACGAGATAAATGATTTTTTCACGAGACTATGTCGGATATCTCGCCCGCCACACGGTCAAACACCTGATCGACGCGAAGATGATCCGCACAAATAAGCTGTCCGTTGTCGAAGAGCGCGTAAACGCTGGCCTCCTCGAAGAATTGTCCCTCGAAGACCGCATCAACGAAGAGGTGCGGCTCATCCTCGACGCCTATCAGGACGAAATGCACCGCACCGGCGCCGCCTACGCCGAAATGTTCAAGAAGGTGAAGATGGAGCTGGCCCGCAAGTACAAGGCGGTGCTGTGAGAATCTCCCGCGACAAGCTCAACAAACTCGCCCACGTCGTCTCTGACGTGCTTGCGGAGACTGACGAGGCTGAATTTCTCGAAGACCGCAACACCATCCGCCAGGAAGCCCGCAAGGCGCTTGAAAAGCTGCTACTCGAAGAGATGCGCATCGACCAGGCCGCCCGCCTCAAGATCCAGTCCCAGCGCCGCATCATCCCCGAAGGTAGTCAGGAGTGGGACATTCTTTATCGCAAGTACTACAACGAAGAAGTCAAAAAGCTGGGCATCTAGGAAAACGGGCTGTGTGGCCGCTCGACTACGTCTTCAACTGAGGATCCCGGCACGCCGTATGCTGGCACTGGCAAGTTAGTTCCAGCAAGCCCTTTGCATCGGCACAGGTCGTGCTGCAGTACTTTTTCCCATCAGTGGCCACACAACTGCAGGCTGGATGTGCGCATTTCGAGGTTGCATTCATGGGGATTCCTCTTCGGTTTTGCAGATAAGGACTCGCAAGCTACAACAGGATCGCACCGACGAAAGTAATCATCTGTTCCGTTTTGCTCATCCCATAGAAACAAATCCAACATCAGTGGCAGGGTGGGCAGCTCAAGGCTTTGGGTTGACGGGCAATTTCCGGACAAAATCGACCCAGCCCCCCGAGGCTAACCCATTCAAGCCTTCTGTCGGCCTGAGTGAGGCAGAAAGAGTGGAACACGAGGCAAACCCCTTTCTTCTGTCCGCTCCTGCTTTCGGGTTCCGTCAACGTTCAAAACTTATATCAACGGCGCGAACAGTTATCCGGAACCCTAGATAGACGTGGCGACTGACGGAGGTTGTGTGTTGAAACTTTGGATGAAGATCCAGACAAGCTCCAGAGCCATGGGCCACACGATCACCATTGTGACCAGCCAGCCAGATTTGGTACGGACGGTCCCCGCTGCCCCGCTATAGACAACCAGGCAGAGCGCTGCATTGGCAAGATAAGCGGTGCTTAAACCGGCAATGCAGGCGCGAGTAGGGAGCATATCGCGTCGGCGTAGAAATAAGAGTACCGCGCTGACAACGACAATGCCGAAGCCGAGGCAGAGGACCAAGAGGCGCTGCCACCGGCTCGTTCCAGCGAGGCGCAACAGGAATGGCGACTCCACCAGGATCGTTCCACACGTCGAAAGGCCCGCGACGATCCAGAGGATGCGTCGCCCTGTCACGGTGGACAGTTGACTCGAAAAGAGCGAGCGGAGGCGAAGCCAGATCATTGGAAACGCCAGAAAAAACGGCGCACCCATCAGCGCGTGCCACCAGTTCCCTTATGATTTGCCGGGACCCTCAGCGTTACCGCATCCCATGGCGATGTGTTGACTGCGAATGGAAGAAAGACAACAGCACCGGCCAACAGCCAGACCAGTAACGCAATGACTTTGAGTAGGGCCGACCCTCGTTCTCTTTTCCAATTGTGTCACCTTATGAGTCTCCTCTGCAGTTCTCCCTAAGTGCCGCATCATCGCACAGCATCGAGCGTTAAACGACAGCGACCATTGAAAGGGAACAAGGCAGCTTAAGGGTGGCGTCGCCCATTTAAAACATCCCCATGCTCCTCACCCGCGTTTAGCACCGAACGAGGCAACATCTGTTGTCAATCCCTCGGCCACATGCCTTTAAAAGTGATTTACTCACGATTTTATGTGCTACGCCGCGGCTTCATGAGCAATCAGAGGGTTGTGAAAGGGGAAACGCTCATGAACGAGATCGACCTCGCAAGTATCGGAAACACGATCAAAGCGGCGAAGACCGGCGATCGTGCTTTCTCGATCGGGCCCTTACTCCTTCAACTATCGATCACCACCCTGCTCTCCGGCACGTATTCGGCCCCGAAGCCCTCCGTGCCTTTTTGTCGCAAATGCGCAAAGCCTTCTCGGACCTCGAGATCGCCGTTGAGTCAATGGTCGGCGACAACGAGGCCATCGCCTTCGCCTACACACTCACAGGAACTCAGGATGGCCATCTGATGGGCCTTGCGCCGACCGGAGACAAGATCAAAATTCACGCCGTCTTCGAAATTCAAAAGGCCCAGACTGGTCGGGCGCTGAAGCAGTTCCGGCAAACTCCGAACGCGGGTGGACAAGTTAAGCCGGCACTAGCCTGAACTGGGGGTCGGATCCGTCTCCGCGAACGCTGAACCCGCCCTTCAAAACATCCCCATCTGCTCCTCACCCTCATCCTTCACTTCATCCAGCAACTCCGGTCCGGTGTTACGAACATTGTTGATCTTCTGATCCACGCGCCATGCTCTCATCTTCTCCGCATCGAACGGTCGCACCAGGTCGATTGGAGGCCGCTGCTCATCCCCCGGCTCCAGCCATCGCTGATAATCCTGCCGACGGACAATTACCGGCATCCGGTCGTGCCCCGTGTTCTCTGCGACCAGCTCATTCGGCTCCGTCGTAATAATCGCGAACGTATCCATCGCGTGCTTCTTGTCCGGAGAGCGCCAGTGCCGCCACACCCCGCCCAGCGCAAACGGAGCATCGTCTTTCATCCCGAAGAGCCACGGCAGCCTGGTCTTCGCATTCACACGCTTCCACTCAACAAACGAATCCACGGGAACGAGGCAACGGTTGCGTAGAAACGCCTCGCGCCAGATCTTGCTGTCGAGCAGCGTCTCACCCTTTGCGTTGATCGTGTCCAGCCGGAACTTCTTCGGATCGCTCACGAAGCGCGGCAGAAACCGCCAGAACATCATCTGCAGAGTACGCGTCCCGAATTCCTCATCCCACAGAACCACCGGCTGCATTGTCTGCGGAGCCACGTTGTAGTCGGGAGCCAGTTCCAGCGCCAGCCCGTCTACATTGCCGAGCGAGAATGCCTCGGCGATGCGCTGCTTATCGGATCGTCGCTGGTAGCGTCCACACATTTTTCGATCCTAATTTATGAACCCAGCGATGAGTCTCCAGCGGCTCACCACCTTCAGCAGCTTCTCATCCACCTGGCGGGTTCCGATTACGAGTGTCGTCCACTGTTGCAGCGTGCGAGAATTGCCGGTGTCGGTTTGCGGTTCATCCATACATCCCGAAAGAAGGCCATGCCTTGATGACAGAGAACGCTGCGACTTGTCCACTTACGCTTGAGGTTGAGCGCGACGGCAATGCTTTTGTGGTGCGATGCCACGGCAGGCTGGTGGCGGGCACAGGCGATGTTCTCTACAGCAGGGTCAAGGAATTGATCCCGGATACCAAGCGAATCGTGCTGGACCTGACGGACCTTGCCCGTGTGGACAGCATGGGTCTGGGAACGCTGGTCCGGCTGTATGTCTCCGCCCGCTCGGCGGGCTGCGCTCTGGAACTGGTCAATCTTGGCCAGCAGGTTAGGCAGCTTCTTGGAACAACCGGTCTGTTGTCGGTCTTCACCGTGGTGGGCGAACGCGGAATCAGGCTATGAAGGCGATCCGCGGATCACTCCGGAATGCCCGCGAGGCGAATCGGATGCGACCGAAATGGCTTGGCCGATCGCGGTCAGCAGTACTACAGTGCAAGCTCAGTTTCTGAGTACATCAACAATCAAAGAGAGAATTACAGGAATTTATTAAGACAAGTTCTTGACACTTATGACAGAAGAGGAAGAGTATTCCACCGAGCAGAAAATACTCTCAAGTCTGACTACTTCGTGAGACCACCTCATCTTAAGTGTTTTCGAGGTGAGATATGTGCACCTTAACTGCATTGGCACCTTAACGGTATAAGCACCGTAACTGTATAAGCACACTTAGGCAGGACTCCTGAATGTTCTCCGCAGACAATTGCGCGGAGCGACAGTGGGAGCCTTACCCCGCGGTTACTACTGAACATGCTGACGTCGTTCTCCTCGTCCATGGCTCTGCGCGGCCTCGCTTGACCCGACCTTTCTGAGCCGGGCGCATAGCTCACGTTCATCTGCACGCGCGTTCCTTGGCGTGCCGGAATTCCGTGACTCAAATACACGGGTAAGGAGGGATATGTATGGCCGGAAACACATATGTGTTCGGATATGGCTCGCTTATAGAAAAGGCGTCCCGAACGCGCACCAATCCCGACGCTATCGGCGCATGGCCCGCGCGTGTCGCTGGCTATCAGCGCGGCTGGTTTCACCAGTTCGCTAACAATGTAGGCAGTACCTGCACTTATTTAGGGGCGATAGAAAACGCGGGTGCAACCATCAACGGCGTTGTGTATAAGGTCGGGGATATCGAGAAAACGAAAGAGCGCGAGACCGGCTATACGGCCACCCGAGTAGATGGGAAGATCACAATGCTGGATGGGAGCGGGCCGCTCGACCCGACGGACGAGGTCTATCTGTTTGTGAGCAATCCCGAAGACATTTCCAAGACCAAGGAGCCGACGCCTGGCATCCCTATGGTCGAATCTTATGTGGATATCTGCATCAATGGCTGTCTGGAAATCGAAGCACTATATCGCTCGGCTGCGGGGTTTACGCAGGAATTTATTAAGACATCGACCGGCTGGAACAAGTACTGGGTGAACGACAGATTGTATCCTCGCCGGCCGTTCATCTACTGCCCCAATTCGAGTGCTATCGATCAGGCTCTAAAAACAGGCAATGTCTTGAAGTATGTACAACTTCACGACCTGAAGTAATCCATTTCTTACCTTGGCGCGTTGCTGTGCGTGCCGGGACACTTTGTAGCTTCACATTGTGCGTCAAAGTGAGCACTTCAAGGACAGGTTCCCGAGAATGGCTCTAATCGCTTGTCAGGACTGCGAGAAAGACTGGGTACGCTGTTAACCGCCTCGGAAGCCCAAGATCGAATCCGAGGGAAAGAAGGGATATGACTATGAATGCGATCAAGACTATGACAGATCTGCAGCGGTCAAGCCGACAACCACCTTTGCCAACGCCAAGGAAGCTGAGCCGCAAGCCGCCGCCGACCTCAACGCCTTCAAGACGGTGCTCTCCAGCAACAGAGTGCAACTGGGGTATCTCGACAAAAAGGGTACGGTTTCGGGCCCTCCTGTCAGCGACCCGGCCAGCGCGTACAAACGCTTGAGGCTGTCCTCTCGAATACGATTAAACGATCGTCAGAGGCGGTAGCGCGTGTATGTCCGTGGAAATCAGGCGGTCGGCTTCTATCGCTGGTCGGGCGCCAGGGGTTGCACCCGGAATGGCTGGCAACGGAACTCAGACCCAACCAAAGAGCCGCTGTCTATGAGGTCACGTTACAACGTAAATCTTTCAATTCAGGCGGGAATTACCGCTCTGGATGTTCGTTGACGTGGTTCAAAATCGATTCCGGTCGATCAGGTGCCCTCCCCGGCCACAACCGGGCGATAACTGGCAGTGGGCATGTCGGGCGCCCCCACATGGTAGGGTGATGAAAGAAAAGCCTGGATCTGTCAGACGAAAGTCACCTTTCCAGTGGCGAGGTCGTAGTAGGCGCCGACGATTTTCAGTTTGCCTTCTTTCACCATAGGAGAGAGGACGGTAGAGGCCTTGGTCAGGAGCGTGGCCTGGATGGCTGCATTCTTCTTGGTGGTGGCGGCAAGGTCTGGACCGGCCTGGTCAACGGCGGGGCGCAGGGGAGGGAAGAGGGCACTGATCTGGCCGGGAACTTCCATTCCAGCGATGGCGGCTTTGACGGCTCCGCAACCCGAGTGGCCGAGAACCATAATGACCTTAGTTCCGAGGACGGCGGCGCCGTATTCGAGGCTGGCGATGATCTCAGGCGTAGCGATGTTACCGGCGACCCGGGTGACAAACAGCTCTCCAATGCTCTGGTCGAAGATAATCTCTATGGGCACGCGGGAGTCGGCACAAGAAAGGAGGGCAGCGAACGGTTGCTGCTTCTCGACGGTGCGGTCCCGCAGGATCTGCTTGTCCTCGTCGAAGCTCGTGAAGCGCCCCGCGATGTAACGCTGGTTGCCGTCGAGTAGTTCCTTCAGGGCCTGGTCGGGTGTGAGGTTGCTTTGGGCAAAGGCTGGAGCGGTGCTGAAAAAGCTCATCGAAGCTGCGCCGGCGATGGTTGCAGCTGTTCCGGCAAGAGCTGAGCCGAGGAACTTACGCCGGGAAAGGTGAGACATGGGCAATTCTGTAAAGCCTTTCATTGCAGGCCTCCTTGCTGGATTCGAAGCGAAGCCATCATAAACTGCGAGGCACTGAGTCTGTCGTGATGGCCGAAAAAGATTCCGTGGCGGTTTGATCTGCCTTAGACTGGGTCGCAACAACGCATACCAGGTCGAAACACAAAAACCAGGCATAGGGGGCGAACTGCGAACTATGAGCGATCGGAGTGTTCTGGAGAAGCTGAAGGCAGGGGCGCGGAAGTTTCAGGTTGAGGTCCACGCGGAGAGTGCAGAAAAATACCAGCGGGCCGCAGCGACACCACAGGCGCCGCATACACTGATCATCGCCTGCGCCGATTCCCGAGTGGATGTGGAGACAATCACGAGCTCGGGCCCTGGGGAACTTTTCGTTGCTCGGAATGTCGGCAACATGGTGCCTCCATACGGTGGGGCGCCAGGGGGCGTGACCGCCGTGATCGAGTATGCGATAACGGCGCTCGGGGTAAGGCACGCAGTAGTGTGCGGGCACTCGGATTGCGGGGCAATGAAGGCCCTTTTGCATCCTGAGTTAGCGAGCAAGATGCCGACAGTGACGACTTGGCTGCAACACGGGCACGCAGCGTTGATGGTGGCCGGCAGCCTGGCAGCTAGAAAGCACCGCCCGACCGAGGAACTACCGCGATTGACGGAAGAGAATGTGCTGATGCAGCTGGCGCACCTGAAAACCCATCCGAGTGTGGCGGGTGCCATGGCGCGTGGAGAGCTGACAATTTCCGGCTGGGTTTATGACATCGGGACAGGCGTGGTGCGGATTGCGGAGGAGGGACAGCGGGAGTTTGTGCCGGTGACGGCTGTAGCCGAGGCCGAAGGATGATCGTTTCCAAGACTGCACACGTGATCCTGATGGTCCGGGATTTGACCTGGTCGTTGGTGTTCCTAGTGGGATGGGACATCCTGATCGTGTTTTGCGAAAAGGTTATGCACTGGCAGTGGGTGAGCTGGCCCAGCGTGCCGTTGGCTCTTTACGGCACGGCCATCGGAATCATAGTTGGGTTCAGGAATGGCTCAGCATATGCGCGCTGGTGGGAGGCACGGACGCTGTGGGGCGCAATCGTGAATGAGAGCCGGACGCTGGCGCGGCAGGTGCTGACGACGATATCGCCGGATGCCGCCGTCACGGCGAATGAGCAGGCGGAGATTGCGGCGTTACAGCGGCGGCTGGTGCTGTATCAAGTTGCCTACGTTCACGCGCTGCGTCAACAGCTGCGAGGACTCGACCCCGTCGAGGCGGCGGCTCACCTGATACCCGAAGAAGATCCGGCGCCGCTTAGTCGCGAGAAGAACTTGTCGCTGGCGCTGCAACGCAAGATGGGTGCGATGCTGATGGTGGCTCGCCGTCGCAACTGGCTGGACCAATGGGAGTGGCAGGTAATCGACCGCAGCATGGACGCCTTGATGGATGCGCAAGGTGGCGCAGAAAGAATCAAGAACACGCCTATGCCCAAGCAGTTCGAATTTTTACCGCAGCTCTTTGTGATGATTTATTGCCTTATGTTGCCGGTGGGGGTGGTGGAGAGCCTGGGGTGGTTTACACCGCTGGGGTCGACCCTGGTTGGGTTCATGTTTTTGGCGCTGGACAAGGCCGGGCGCGACCTCGAGGATCCTTTCGACAACTCGATTCATGATGTGCCGATAACGGCGATCTCGACGACGATTGAGATCAATCTGAGGCAGATGCTGGGGGAGAGCGAGTTGCCGGTGCCGGAGAAACAAATCGATGGAATCTTGTGGTGATGGAGTGAGCCACATCGAAAAGGAAAAAGGTAGGGGCTGAGGCCTGCCCTTGTATCTGTTACCGAAGTTCACTTGGTTTTCCGTGGGACTTTATAGGCAAGGGATATGCCGACGATCTCGTTGGTGTCCCAGCCGGGAGGCAGGTTGACGGACTGCAACATGTAGTAGGGCCGGACGGAGAATGAATTGGTGACGGGCAGCCGGACGCCTACTTGAAAGCGGTTCTGCGTGTAGCTGCTGCCGCCGTTGGCGAAGGGGTTATACCACGGCACTATGAAGAACTCGTTGCTGACGACGATGGTGGGCCGCCAGGTGGTGCGAAGCGGCAGGGTGTAATCGACGCCGGGACGAAATCGAAAACGCGCTGATGCGGCGCGATCGTCGGGAAATCGCCCTTCGATGAGCGTGCGCAGGTTATATCGCCATTGCCCCCGCGCGGTGCTCAAGGTGAGGTTGAGCTGCAGCCGATTTTCGTAATTAATTTTGGGATTGCCGGGAAAGCGCTGGTAGCGGTAAATCGGTATTAGAGTGAACCAGGGCCGCAGTCGAAAGGCGACGCCGCCTTGAACGAAATACTCGAACAGGTTGGATGCTCCCTCGTCGAACCGCTCATGGAATTCGACTTCCAGAGATTTATTCGCAGAAAGGGGAGTGGAGATACCCTGGTCCAGCCAGAGGCCTATCTGCTTCTCGTCTTCCGGGTCCTCGGGCTTCGGTTGCTGCTGCGCCCTGGCCGGGATAGCCAGGAAGCAACTGCACAAAAGCGCAATGACGCAGACTATGCGCCCCATCGTCATCCGCCTACCTGTGGAACCGTCTCCGCTTGCATGGAACTCTCGGCAAAGCTGGTTCGGCTAATGGACCAGGCTTGCTTAGGCCTGTTTTATTTCCGATTTGCCGGATTTCTATATCCGCACATTGGCATTCAGTACATTGATAAGTCCGTGACCTGTTGGTCCGTTGTCCAATCGGTAATGTGTTATCAGGAGAGCTTGAGGCGAGGGTCATTTCTTCGATCCCGCCAAAGCCGGCTGTGTGATCGGCAACTCCACACTGATGGCAGCATGGTCTGATAGATGCGGGTTCAGCGCTTCGTTCGACTCGTTCATGGTGCGTGCAAAGGCTGGCGCAAAGCGGTAGGAGGCAGCATCCTTAGGATCTTCTTTCAGATAGCCCTTCACAAATATCCAGTCCAGCCTGAATTTCCCTGCTGCTCCGAGGGTTCGGGGCAAAGCAAACGTTGTCACAAATCCCTTGCTGGCGCGCTCGTTCGAGTTGCCCAACGTCCCCTCGCGGGCATTCACCGAAAGCTCCGCATCCCCACGAAAATCAATGCGGGTCCCATCATCGAAGCGGTACTTATCGAGATCCTTAAAGAATCCCTGTTCAGGATTGGCCGCCAGTAAAGGAACCCCCGACGCAGTCGGGTCGGCTTGGAACTTCGTCTTTTTGAAGGCGAATGTGCTAAGGCCCATGATGAGGCCCGCTCCTGTCGCGTACTTGACTCCTTGCGTGGCCCAAAACGCAGGATCGTTTATCTTTTTCAGCACCGCCGATTTTATGCTGATAACCGAGCCGTCCTCCCCAGTCGTATTCATATCCCCGGCGACGATGACGGGATGGGGAATCGGACGAATCATGTCAAGAAGCTCATCCAACTGCTTGACCCGACCTTTCGGCGTCGTGCGGTTCTCCAGGTGAGTCGCAACGATAGTCACCTCCCGTTCCGGAAGATCAGGCACATCGATCGTCGCAACAAGGTTGGTCCGGCCGCCGCGGCGCACCTCGCGCACGATGCTCTCGCCAAATAGCAGGCTTGCGCCCTTACGTTTACCGGCCTCAACCGATCCATACTTCTTCTCGCCGTTGTACCAGTCGTAAGCCTGATATTTAAAAGGCACGAGCTTCACGTCGCGAAGGGGGTAGCGAGAAAGAATTGCCGTGCCATGCAGCCCAAGCAGGCGCACCTTGTCGGTGCTGAACAGTTCCTCCAACTCTTTGCGCTCGGTTTCATTTTCGACGTTCACGAAGGATTGCGTGCCCAGCACCTTGGGATCAACCTCTACAAACTCGACGCCATAGGCCCAATTCATCTTGAGTGCAGCGGCAAGATCCTTTACGACCGCCCTGTAGTCGCTTCTCTTCATACCCCAGTCGAGCTCATTCAGCACGAGCACGTCTGCAGATTGAAGTACGTCCATCTGCGCATTCAGTACCTGGTCATCTACTTTTTCCGTGCTGTTGTTCGCAGCCTCGCTGTCAACTTTGGCGAGGAACCCTTTCTTATCGGTCAGCAATGACTTGATCGCGTCGAACTCAACTCCCCTCTCAATATTCCATTCAACGACGCGTAACGAGGGCCCCATACCCTTAATATCGGGGCGAAGAGGCTTTGTTCCGGCGTAATATGCCTGATTATTGATAAAAGGCGTGGTTAATAAAGTGTCCAGTTTGCGGGCTAGAGGGGGATCAATGGTTTCCTCTTCATTGAGCGCCACTAATTCCTGATACTTCAACAGCGGTGGTTGCGAGTTGCGGATGTAATCCGATCGCTGCTTATTCTGTGCGGATGCCCCGGAACACAAAATCAACGCCAAGAACAGGAAAAGTTGTACTGAGAAAACCAGAGCACGTTCAGTTGCTGCAACAAAGGCGGCTTCGAAATATGTCCTGGGTGTGCCTTCAACATTCGTCATCGAGACAGACTCCTAACACTAATCTGAGGCGGCATTGTGAGGACACTTGTTGTGGTTCGGCTCAGTGTATCCCCGCGTCGCAACTTTTTAGCATGAAAAAATCCAGCTCAGCATCCTGAAGTCAAAAGGATGGAGCAAGAATCCGCAGGGGTGAAGCCGGACCTTGATGCTATCGCGATCGAAGCAGCAGCCCTAAAAAAGCAAAAAGGCAGGCGCTGAGGCCTGCCCCCGTGATTCAGGATTAGGAACTACTTCTTGACCGGCTTGCTCTCGGTGGTCTGGGTTCCGGATAGGACGGAGCGCTGCTGCTTCGAATGCTTGGCCATCATGACGGTGAGACTGATCGACGTCATCATGAAAATGATGGCGCACCAGGTGGTGATGCGGGTTAGCAGGTTAGCTGCGGAGCGGGGTCCGAAGGCGGTCTGCGAACCCTGGCCGCCGAAGGCTCCGGCGAGATCGGCGCTCTTGCCCTGCTGGAGAAGAATGACTGCGATCATGAAGACGCAGACGATTACGTGGATGGCGATTACCAGATAGATCATGCGGTCGCTTTTCTGAGCGGAATCCTCAATAAACTGTGGACATTTTTGGTGCGGAAGGGGGGACTTGAACCCCCATGCCTCTCGGCGCCACCCCCTCAA
>CAWAFB010000011.1:0-634959 GCA_963781245.1 uncultured Acidobacteriaceae bacterium | reverse complement strand
CACGCGAAGGACGGTCGAGCGTCGTTCCCGAGTGGTCCAGCGCCTACTTCAAGTGGTGGGGCATTTACACGCAGGGCGATGGCGTGGGCGCCGTCGGTGGCAAAGGCGGCGAGGGCATGGCCAGCGACTACTTCATGATGCGTATCGGCATGCCCAACGGTATCGTGACCTCGTCTCAGCTGCGCGTCATCGCCGATCTCACAGAACCCAGCGCGCAATCTTGCCGACATCACCACCAGGCAGAATATCCAGCTTCACTGGCTGACGATCGAGTCAATTCCCGAGGTCGTCGACGCTCTGGACCGCATCGGGCTCTCGCCCAAAGGGGCGTGTGGCGATGTTGTCCGTAACGTCACCGGCTGCCCGCTCGCCGGTATCGCTCACGACGAAATTATCGACGCCTCGCCGCTGGCACAGGAACTGGCCCACGCTCTTGTCGCAAATCCTGAGTTCTACAATCTGCCGCGCAAGTTCAAGATGTCCGCCACCGGTTGCCCTGTTTGGTGCTCCTATCCCGAGATCAACGACGTTGCCTTCACGGCGATCCGTCGGGACGATGAAGTCGGCTACACGGTAAGGGTAGGCGGTGGCCTTTCGAGCGATCCTCATCTCGCGGTTAGGCTTAATGCCTTTATCCCACGCGGAGAAGTTGTCGACGTTGCCCGCACGGTCACACGCATCTTTCGAGACCAGCAGGGGCTTCGTGAGAACCGTGATCGGGCACGCATGAAGCATCTCTTCACCCGTGAGGGCTGGACTCCAGAGGATTTCTCAGCGAGATCGAGCGCCGAATCGGATACAGTTTCGATCCAGCTCCTCGGGAAACCGTTCCCGAAGACGTTCTGCGCGACCACGTCGGCATTACCCGCAGAAGCAGGCGGGCTTGAGCTACGTCGGAGCCGCTGTTCTACGCGGACGTCTTTCTGGAGACCAACTGGCTGCTGCCGCGGAACTTGCTGAACGCTTCGGCGATGGCCAGCTCCGTACGACGATCATGCAGAATCTGCTCTTCATCAATATTCCGAACCAAAGAACCAGAGAGCTGGCAGGCGAGCTCGACAAG
The DNA here is from genome assembly GCA_963781245.1 of uncultured Acidobacteriaceae bacterium. Taxonomy (GTDB): domain Bacteria; phylum Acidobacteriota; class Terriglobia; order Terriglobales; family Acidobacteriaceae; genus Silvibacterium. Next base: position 633,896 of record CAWAFB010000011.1, on the reverse strand, counting down.
ATTGGATTGCACGTGGAGGGCTCGACATTCTGGCGCGGGGCAATTGCCTGCACCGGCACCGAATTCTGCAAGCTTGCCATCAGCGAAACAAAGAGCTTCACGCGGTGGCTCGTTGAAGAACTGGAAGGACGCCTCCCCGGCTTCGACCAGCAACTCAAGTTGCATGTGACCGGCTGCCCCAACAGCTGCGGCCAGCACTGGATCGCCGACATCGGTCTGGAAGGAAAGAAGATCAAGCACGAAGGAAAAATGGTGGACGCCTTTTACTTCTGTGTCGGCGGAGCCGTAGGCAAGCATGCCGCCATCGGTCGCCCGGTTGGTTATCGTGTTCCTGCCACCGAGGTTCCAGCAGCCCTCGAACGCCTGCTGGCCAGTTACCTCGAGGAGCGCGAACCAGGCGAGAACCTCCGCTCCTACCTCTCCCGCCACGAAGCGGAAGAGATCCGTGCTCGGTTGGCAGGCGAGACGCTCGCCGCTGTTGACCGTGACGTGCCCGCAATGGCCTACGACGGCGATTAGAGACATTTATGAGCTTACTGCCTATCTTCGTGAAACTGGCCGGTCGTCCATGCCTCCTTGTGGGAGCGGGTGAGGTCGCACTGCAGAAGATACCGTCTCTGCTAGCTGCCGAGGCTCGCCTTCGCGTGATTGCGCCTCGCATCAGGCCAGAGATCGTCGCGCTGGCAAACGAAGGCCGCATTAAAGTCATCGAGCGCGAATTTACCGATTCTGATCTGAACGAAACCTTCCTAGTGATTGCGGCCACGGACGACCCCGGTGTAAATTCGGCTGTCTATCGCGGAGCTGTCGAGCGCAACGTACTGTGCAACTCCGTCGATGATCCCCCGCACTGCGACTTCTACTTCGGATCAATCGTCAGTCGTGGAGATGTCCAGATCGCCATTTCGACCGCCGGAGAAAGCCCCGCACTGGCGCAGCGGCTTCGTCGCGAGATCGACGAGCAATTGCCGGACGATCTGGGCCCGTGGCTGCGCAACCTCGGCCAGCTTCGCCGCGAGGTGATCGCAACTCATCCGACCGGCGATGAGCGCAAGCTTCTGTTGCATCAACTGACGTACCGCGAGGTCTGCGATTCGCGAGATTGCCCTTCCCGCAAACTGGCTCTTGAGCACAAGGAGGTTCTCGCGTGAGGTCGCCTGGCAAGGTTTATCTCGTTGGCGCTGGTCCCGGCGACCCCGAACTGCTTACCCTCAAGGCGGCTCGCCTGCTCGCCTCGGCCGAGATCGTTCTCCATGACGATCTCGTTCCGCCCGCTGTACTGGCGCTGGCAAACCCCCGTTCACTCACCGTCAACGTCGGCAAACGCTGCGGGGCGAAGAAGATCACACAGGCGGAAATCAACCAGCTCATGATCGATAAGGCTTCGCAGGGGGTCTCCATAGTGCGCCTCAAGAGCGGCGATCCTCTCGTTTTCGGCCGCGCTGGCGAAGAAATAGATGCGTTGCGCGAGGCTGGAATCCCGTATGAGGTTGTTCCCGGAATTACCTCAGCTTTTGCTGCGGCGGCTTCGCTCCAGTGCTCACTAACCGACCGGCGCGCCTCATCGAGTATCGTTTTCAGTTCGGGCCACCACGCGACGGAGGCGCACCCGGAATTTCCGAGCCGACGCGCATTGTCTATATGCCCGGTCGGGATTTTTCCGCGTTAGTCGCGGAGTGGGCGGCTGCAGGCCTGCCGTCCAGTCTGCCCTGTGTCGCCATCTCACGGGCGGCGCAGCCGGACCAACAGATCACGGTGACCACCCTGGGCAGCCTAGCGTCAACCGATCCGGGTCCGGTGCCGGTGTGCTGCTGGCTGGATGGGTGTTCAAGGATGTGCGCGCCGATGCGCCGGACTTCCAGCCGTTCCTCGACAACCTCCTCGAGTGCGACGTGAAGCTCGAAGCCTGAACGCACGTCAGAATGCGTGCAGCAGGCTGTAGATCAATACCGTAAGCACGATCAGGCTCACCCAGACATAGAGATGATCGCGCTCGAAGAGGAACCCAACCGCGGCGAGGACCACTCGCGCGATGGGTGTGGCGATCAGCAGAAGCAATCCGAGCTGAATGATGCTCCGGGCTCTCCCGTGGAACGCATTAGTCACGATCTCGGCAGGGGAGCGCAGTCTCTCAGGGACGCCGGCGAAGTGGCTGTAGTTCGGGCGCGGGCCGGTTTCCTGGCGCAGGTAGAGCACGCCTCCGATGAAGACGACCGCTGCCGCGAGCAGAACTCCGGCCTGTAACATCCGTCCAATGGCAATTTCGAGCTTCTGATCTGTTACCTGCATCCCGCCCTCTATAGCTTTCCCGCAATGCTGTTGATCATCATCTCCAGCCCAAGCGCGACAATGACTATCGCGAAGATGATACGCAGGAGTTGCACCCGCGCGTGAACCAGTATTTTCGTTCCAATAAGTGAGCCCCCGAGGACGCCCAGCATTACTGGCATCGCCAGACCTGGCGATATATAGCCACGGCTGAGATAGATACCGGCGCTCGCCGCCGCCGTCACTCCGATCATGAAGTTGCTGGTCGTCGTGGATACCTTGAAGGGCAACCGCATAGCCTGATCCATGGCCAGCACCTTCACTGCGCCCGAGCCGATGCCGAGCAGGCCCGAGAGCGATCCGGCCAGAAACATGAGGCTGAAGCCTGCGGGAACCCGTTGGGCAACGTAGGGTTCAGGGCCCTCGGCCGTCGGCATCGTTCCGCTCATGCGAAGGCGCGTGGCCAGCGGGTCGGGCTGGTCGGCTCCGTGTTCGCGATGTTTCATTCGCACCGAGGCGTAGGCGGAGTAGAGCAGCACCACTCCGAAGATGATGCCGATGGCGTGGGCGGGTACCCGGGTGGTGAGCCAGGCTCCGACGAGGGCACCGAGCGTGGTCGCGATCTCCAGGAACATGCCGATGCGGATGTTCGAGTAGCCCTCCCGCACATAAGCGGCGGCCGCTCCCGAGGAGGTGGCGATGACCGAGACGAGCGAGGCTCCGATGGCGTAGTGGATATCGACGTGGAAGAGGAGCGTGAGGACCGGTACGATGACTACCCCGCCGCCCAGGCCGGTGAGCGAGCCAAGCAGACCGGCGATGATCGAGCTGAGGAATATCCAGAGGGAAAATTCCGGCGTGCTCATGCTTTGACAGAGTACAACGTCAGGGTACCCCTCCCCCCGTTTTTACTGTGGTTTGTAACTGATTGTTGCTGTGACGGTTATGAATTATGGTTTGCAACTGATTCATTCGAAAAGACAAGCTTGTAACCGATTCATTCCGTGGCGTTTCCGGGCGTTTTTAGGAGATGCCCGGATTGTTGCGGCTCCGGGCGGGCCGTGTTAGCCGAGCTAATTAACCGCAGGTGTCTTGTCCTCGAGGATGCTGACCGCTTCCTCGACGACAGGCGCAAGCTTTTGAAATCGGCGATGAGGGTAACGAACTGCTGGTAGGTCTGCGAGTCGGCGGAGAAGTTGAGACCCTTTGCGGAGAGGGCGGATTCGGAGGAGCCGATCAGCGCCTCGACGTCGGCAACGACGGTAGACAGGCTGGAGACGAAAGGCTTCGCGAGCGGCTGTTCAGCCTTGAGGATCTTTTCGATCCGGGAGGCGATGCTTACCGTGTCCTTGACCGCAGTGGCGAGCCATTTGCCAAAGTCCGCGACACCAACCCCGAGCTTTTGAAAGAGATTACTCATTCGAAATTTCCTTTGAAGCAGATTTGAGGGAACGAGGCCGCCATGGGGGTGGACACCTCAAATGAAAAGGCACGGCCGAAGCCGTGCCCTCTCTGAATTTCCCTATAGTTCTATTTTAGTGATTTTGAGAATAAACTCGGCCAACTCATATCGGGGATTAAGTTACGGCATCGAAAAGGATTAGCAGCCAGAGGCGCATCGATTGACCTTGACAGGAGCGTTGGGTGCAGCGAGAGATGACTTTATGAATCGCGGGCAGGCAGGCAAAATCCGCATTGGCGTTTCCGGGTGGAGATATGCGCCGTGGCGCGGCGTCTTCTATCCGGCCAAGCTGACGCAGAAAAAGGAGCTGCATTACTGCGCGCAAGTGTTTTCGACGGTCGAGATCAACGGCAGCTTCTATTCATTGCAAAGGCCGACGAGCTATCAGCTCTGGCGAGAGGAAACCGCAGATGATTTCGTCTTTGCCGTGAAGGGCTCGCGCTTCATTACGCACATGCTGAAGCTGCGCAACGTGGAGATTGCGCTGGCGAACTTCTTCGCTTCCGGCCTGCTGGCGCTCGGGCCGAAGCTGGGGCCGATCCTGTGGCAGCTTCCCCCGAGCTTCAGTTTCCGTGCCGATGTGCTGGAGAGCTTCTTCAAGCTGCTGCCGCGGACGATGCAACAGGCTGCCGACCTGGCCACCGGCCACGATGTGCGGCTGGCGGGGCGAGCATTTGTCGAGCCGTCAATGGATGGGCCGGTTCGACACGCGATCGAAATCCGGCACCAGAGCTTCGTGAGCGAAGAATTCATCGCGCTGCTGCGCAGGCATCGGATTGCGTTAGTCTGCGCGGACACTGTGGAATGGCCGCTGCTGATGGACGTGACGGCGGACTTCGTCTATTGCCGGCTGCACGGGTCGGAGGTGCTGTATGCAAGCGGGTACGACGCACAAGCTCTCGACAAATGGGCGGAGCGGGTCGTGGCGTGGGCTACCGGCGGCGAGGCCGAGGGCGAACACGCGAGCAGCAAGCCGGCTGCGAAAGCCGAAGGGCGCGATGTGTATGTGTACTTCGACAATGACGCAAAGGTGAGGGCTCCCTTTGACGCGCAGGGGCTGATGGAGCGGGTAGGAAGCGGGGGTCAGGGAACAGGGATCAGAGAACATCAATCGAGACTAGCTCCACCTCGTGCCTGAATGGCGGTAATCTTCTGACGCAGATGAATTGTTGATTGCGTGGCTTATAGCGCTAGTTACCAAGGTTTGCTTGCCAATATCGCAATCTGCGATATGATTATCGCGGATTGCAATTAAGGGCTGGACGCAATCCAGGAAAGACAGCCATGAAGCTCGGCGAAAAACTCCGGTATCTGCGGGAAGTCGAAGGCAATCTTCGCGGCATGGACCGGGCGATGACGCAGCAGGAACTGGTCAGGGCGATCCGGTCGGAACTAAAGACCTCGATGAGCCAGAGCTACCTTTCGCAGATTGAAAGCGGGGCGCGGCCTCACCTGACCAATACCACGCGGCAATTGCTGGCCAAATTCTTCAAGGTGCATCCGGGATATCTGGTGGATGATCCGGACGGCTACCACGCGGAGTTGCTGAGCGATGCGCGGACTCTTGAAGACAAGCTGGACTTGTGGCTGGTGAGCGGGGCGGAGCGGTTCCGGCGCGATCCTCAGCTGCGGCAGGCGCTGCTGGCGCTGGCCCGGCACAAGGATACGCGCGACTGCCTGCTGCTGCTGGAGGCGGTGATGGACACGCCGGGGCTGGTGGAGAGGCTGCTTGAGGTGCTGCGGCCCGGTCACTCCACTGAGAAACGGCACGCGGAGGACGGCCGGCATGCGCGCGAGCATCACTCCGAGGAGCGCAGAGGGGCCAGAAAGGAGAATGGCCAATGACGTGGGAGACGTTTTATCTGATTTGTTTTGTGCTCGGCCTATCACTGACGCTGCTTTCGTTTGCGGGAGTGTTCTCGCATCTGCAGTTTGGGCATTTTCATCTGAACCTCGGACATGGGCATGGAGTCGGACACGCAGGGCACGGTCACGCGGGCGGGCACGGAGCCGGGGGCGGCAAGGGCGGCATCAGCCCTTTCAATGGATTCACGCTGGCGGCGTTTCTGGGGTGGTTCGGCGGGTGTGGGTACCTGCTGGAGCGGTATGCCGATTTCCTCACGCCGATTGTGCTTGGGGTGGCGACGCTGACGGGATTGGTAGGCGCGGCGATCCTCTTCTGGTTCCTGGCAAAGGTGCTGTTGCCGCACGAGCGGGAACTCACGGCAGAGGAGACTGCAGTTGTCGGCGTGCTGGGACGTGTAAGCGGCACGATCCGCGAGGGTGGAACGGGTGAGATCCAGTTTTCGCAGAACGGCGCGCGCCGTTTTGCCGTGGCGCGGAGTGAGGCAGGCGTAGCGATTCCGCGCGATGTGGAGGTGGTCGTGATGCGCTACGAGCAGGGAATTGCCTGGGTTCGCCGCTGGGACGAGGTCTCGGAGGACTGGCCGTCCGGGCAAGGACTGGCCGTCCAAGCGGAAGAGCTTCGCGCGGATATGCGCGAGGTGGAGCATTCAGACGAGGTAGAGAGAAAGTAACAAGGTTTTCCTGATGGAAAGGATCAGGAGGCAACTATGACAAGCACCGTAATTGTAGTGGTGGGTTTGAGCCTGTTGGCGTTCATATTGCTGATGGGCATGCTGGCGAAGATGTTTCGCAAAGCGGGTCCGAACGAGGCGCTCATTGTTTACGGATTTCGCGGACCCCGTGTGATCAAGGGGCACGGCACGGTGATTTTCCCGATGGTGGAAAGCTGCAGGGAGCTGTCGCTGGAGCTGATGTCGTTCGATGTCGCACCGCAGCAGGACCTGTACACCAAGCAGGGCGTGGCGGTGACGGTCGAAGCCGTCGCGCAGATCAAGGTTCGCAGCGATCAGGAATCGATTCTTACCGCGGCGGAGCAGTTTCTGACCAAAGCGCCGCAGCAGAGGGAAGGGCTGATCCGGCTGGTTATGGAAGGCCATCTGCGCGGCATCATCGGGCAACTGACGGTAGAGCAGATCGTAAAAGAGCCGGAGATGGTAGGCGATCGCATGCGCGCGACGTGCGCGGATGACATCAGCAAGATGGGGCTCGAGGTAGTGTCGTTCACCATCAAGGAGGTGCGCGACAAGAACGAGTACATCACCAACATGGGGCGTCCGGACATTGCCCGGATCAAACGCGACGCCGACGTGGCGGCAGCCGAAGCCGAACGCGATACGGCGATTCGGCGGGCGAATGCGTTGCGCGAGTCGGCCGTAGCGAAGGCGGCTGCGGATCAGGAGCGGGTACTGGCAGAGACGTTATCGCTGGCGAAACAGGCCGAGGCACAACGCGATCTGGATATCCAGAAGGCGCAGTTCACCGAGCAGAGCCGCAGGCAGGAGGCGCAGGCCGATAAGGCGTACGAGATTCAGACCAACATCATGCAGCAGCAGGTGACGGCCGAGTTGGTGAAGGTGCAGCAGATCGAGAAGGAGCAGCAGATCAAGGTGCAGGAGGCTGAGATTCTGCGTCATGAGAAGGAACTGATCGCGACGGTGCTGAAGGGTGCGGAGATCGAGCGGCAGAGGATCGAAGCGCTGGCGGCAGCCGAGAGAATGCGGCTGACGACGGAAGCTGAAGGCCGGGCCGCGGCGATCCGCTCGCAGGGCGAGGCGGAGGCAGCGGTGATCTTCCAGAAGGGCGAGGCTGAGGCCAAGGCGATGAACGTGAAGGCAGAGGCCTATCAGGACTGGAACCAGGCTGCGGTGGTCGATCGGCTGATCTCAAACATGGCAGAGGTAGTGCGCGCGATGGCGGAGCCGCTGTCGAAGGTGGACAAGATCACCATTGTTTCGACGGGCAACGACGGCGCCGCGGGTGCGAATAAGCTGACGGGCGACATCACGAGGATTGCGGCGCAGGTGCCGGCTCTCTTCGAGGCGCTCTCAGGCATGGATATCCGCGAGCTAATGTCGAACGTAAAAGGCATGCGCGCGCGGCCGAACGGCAGTGCGACGATCGACGGCAAGGAATGACAACCAGGGCGGAGGGCTCGGCGGCTCTCCGCCCGCTGATTTTCTGAGGAGCAAGGAGGGATGTTATGGCACTGCTCGAACGTGTGGGAACACTATTACGCGCGAATATCAACGACCTGATCGAGAAGGCCGAGGATCCGGAGAAGCTGCTGAAGCAATTGGTTCTGGATATGGAAAACCAGCTGATGCAGGTGAAGACGCAGGTGGCGATTGCGATTGCCGATCAGCATGTGCTGGACAAGAAGCGCAAGGAGCACGAAGAAGCCGCTGCGGAATGGAAGCGCAAGGCGGAGCTGGCGGTCAAGAAGTCCGCGGACGACCTGGCCCGGGCGGCTCTCGAACGCTCGCTGAGTCATGAGCAGATGGCGAAGGGTTTTGTGCAGCAGCTCGAAGATCAGAGGACCGAAGCCGAGACCCTGAAGACTGCGCTGCGCAAGCTGGAACAGAAGCTCGAGGAGACGCGTTCGCGTTGCGAAATGATGATTGCGCAACACAGGCGGGCTCGCGTGGTCAGCAGGGCACAACAGGCCCGGCAGGCGGTTGAAAGAAAAGACGGCGCGGCCAGCATGGCGCGCATGCGCACGCGCATCGTGGGCAGGGAAGCGGAAAATGCCGCGACGGGAGAACTTATGGGCGGCGATTCTCTCGAAGATCGATTTGCGATGCTGGAGCGCGAGGAGCAGATCGAGGCGCTGCTGCAGGGCTTGAAGCAGGATCTGCAGAAAGATGTGAAGCAGCTCGAGGCTCCTACCACGTAGCAACGGTCTTCAGACCAGCTTGGCCTGTCCGTATTCGAGGAGGGTGACCATAAGCACTCCGCCGGCGATGTTGCCGCACGTCGCCGGCAGGAGCCACTGAAGGTAAGCTACCGCCGGAAGCTGATGGGTGAGCACGGCGGCGAGGATTTCTCCGCTGGTGGCGATGCAGTGCGCAAAGTGGCCCAGGCCGACGACGAAGGTCAGGCTCCAGATAAGTGCCACGGAACCGGTGATGGAGTGGCTGCCGCTTACCAGCCACGCGACCGTGGCGATGATCCAGCCGCCGACTACGCCGCTCCAGAAGATGTGCCTTGCGGGCAGGCTGGCGGCGTCGGCTCCAAACTGCGCCATTGTGGCGAGAACCTGGGGCTCAAGGGCTTTGGTGCGAGCGCAGAGAATCGCAAAGAGAAGCGCCCCGGCGACGTTGGCCGAAAAGACGACCACCCAGAGTCGCAGGGTACTGAGGACGTGGCGGCGCTCGCTGAGTATGAGTGCCACGGGATAGAGCGTGTTCTCCGTGAATAGTTGGCCTCGGCCGAGGATGACCGCCATGAATCCCAGGGGATAGAAGAGGAATGCGACGAATCGTGCCCCCGGTCCCTGACCCAGCGTGGCTGTAGCGATTGAGACGCCGAGCGCTGTGAGTCCCATGGTGAGACCGCCGACCAGCGCCGATATCGCGAGAGAAATGTTCGAACGAGCCAGCTCGCGCCGCGCATTGAGCGAAACCTGCCCGTAGATCTGGATCGCTGTCGGCCGGTCCAGCTCCTGCTGGATCGACTGCTGGGCCTGCCCCGTCGATTCTGCAGGAAGGTCTATCTTGCGCAAAGGCATGGAGACTTGGATGCCCTTTACCCGCTTTGTTTGCCTGCCTGCGGCGTGCGTGCGGCGAAGAAATACAATAAGGTGGTCTTTATAGCTCCTGCGTTACATGACCACGGAGGTGTATGAGCACGCATCATGACTCGCAGGTCAGGGCGTTTGACCTGCGCGCGGCCGAGCGCCAGGCGATGGCCGAACACGGCTTCGAACCGGATTTTCCTCCCGAAGTCGAACGCCAATTGACAGAACTCGTGGCACATCCACCGAAGACGAGCGCGGCGGCCAAGGATCTGAGGTATCTGTTGTGGTCATCGATCGACAACGAAACCTCGCGGGATCTTGATCAGATCGAGTATGTGGAAAAGCTTTCAAACGGGGATGTGCGGGTGATGATCGGCATTGCCGACGTCGATCTGTATGTGCCAAAGGGCTCGGCAATCGACCGCCACGCTGCCCTTGAGACCGCAACCGTTTATTCGGGAGTCACCATCTTCCCTATGCTGCCGGAGGAACTCTCGGCCGGGTTGACATCTCTGCTCGAGGGCCAAGATCGTGCCTGCATCGTGACGGAATTTGTTCTTGACTCGCAGGGTCGCGCGCCGACCAGCCAGATCTATCCTGCGCTGGTGCGCAATAAAGCGCAGCTTGCTTATAACAGCGTGGGCGCGTGGCTCGATGGCAAAGCCGAAGCTCCCGCAAAAGTCGCAGCATCCGGAGAACTTCAAGCGCAACTGCGTCTGCAGAACGAAGTCGCGCAACGGCTGCGTACAAAACGCTTCGAGCGAGGCGCGCTGACCCTCGAGACGATCGAGACTCGTGCAGTACTGGAAGGAGGCGCGATCGACATCGCTTCAGAAGAGCGGAACCCGGCTACGGACCTGATCGAGGACTTCATGGTTGCCGCCAACGGCGTAGTGGCGCGTACGTTGCGCGAGAAACGCATTCCATCCATACGTAGGATTGTGAAGACGCCGAAGCGATGGGACAGAATAGTGCAGCTTGCAGCGGAGCTGGGTGAGAAGCTTCCCGCGGAGCCCGATTCGAAGTCTCTGAACGATTTTCTCTGCCAGCGAAAGGAGCAGGATCCGGACCATTTCGCCGATTTGTCCCTGGCGGTGGTTAAGCTGATGGGGCCGGGTGAATATGTGCTGGAGCGCCCCGACGATAAGCCTGAAGGCCATTTTGCGCTGGCCGTTGAAGACTACACGCACTCAACAGCTCCAAACCGGCGCTACGCGGACCTGGTAACGCAACGGCTGATAAAGGCAATGATTGCGGGAAACCCCTCGCCTTATTCCGACGAGGAACTGACGGCGATTGCCGCGAACTGTACAAACAAGGCCACGGCCGAACGTAAGGTAGAGCGTGAAATGCAGAAGCGCATCGCGGCCGTCGCTATGCGTCATCGGATTGGCCAGATGTTCCACGCAATCGTCACCGGTGTGACAGATCGGGGAACCTTCGTGCGCACCTTGACTCCGCACGTGGACGGCATGCTAGTGCATGGGCAGCAAGGAGTGGACGTGGGCGACAAGCTGAATGTGAAGCTGGTGCGGACCGATCCCGTTCACGGCTTTATCGATTTTGCGCGAGCGTAGCCGAGGGATGAAGGAAACGGTGCGGCTCCACCTGGCGACGCTGATCGACGACTTTCGCAGACACGAACAAGATATCGCCGTTGTTACATATCATGGCAACAGGCGCACGGTTACGACTTACGCTGATCTCGCAGGACTGGCAGGCCGCTTTGCCGCTGAACTGATGCGGCGCGACATCGCTGCGGGTGAGCGCGTGATTCTCTGGGGACAGAATTGCGGCGAGTGGGTGGGGGCATTCTTTGGCTGCATGATGCGCGGCGTAATCGCTGTGCCTCTCGACGCGGCCGGCAGTCTTGATTTTGCCAAACGGGTGATCGCGGAGACGACTCCCCGCCTGCTGGTTGGCGACGCGCAGCTTCTGAGGCAACTGGGATCGCAACTGCCGGTTATCCCATTCGACGAGTTCGAAACGGCACTGCCACGGGAGAGCCGCGCACAGCTAGAACCGACTCTGGGGCTGGACACAGCGCTGCAGATTCTCTTCACCTCCGGGACCACGGCGGAGCCCAAGGGTATTGTTCACACGCATCGCAATGTGCTGGCCAGCGTGGCGCCGATTGAACGGGAGATGCAGAAGTATCTGAAGTATGAGCGCATCTTCCATCCCCTGCGCTTTCTCCACACGCTTCCGCTGAGCCACGTGTTCGGGCAATTCATGGGGCTGTGGATTCCTCCACTGCTGGGCGCAGAGGTACATTTTGAATCGAGATTGCAGGCGCAGCGGCTCATCGAGATTACGCGCCGGGAACGGATCTCTGTGCTGGCGGCGGTGCCCCGCGTGCTTGAGCTGCTGCGCGAGGCCATGCTGATGGCGGATTCCGAGCTGCCGCTAGCCATCGAGGCTGCGCAGGGTGAGAAGGTGTGGAAGCGCTGGTGGCGTTTCCGGCGGATTCATCGCACATTCGGTTACAAATTGTGGGCATTCGTCTGCGGCGGCGCGTCGCTTCCATCGGAGCTCGAGTCATTTTGGGCTACGCTGGGCTTCGCTCTCGTCCAAGGCTACGGAATGACGGAGACAACAGCTCTGATCACGTTGAACCACCCTTTCAAGGTTGGCAAGGGAACGATCGGTAAGGTGATGCCGGGGCGCGACGTAGAGATTCGCGAAGACGGCGAGATCGTAGTGCGTGGCGATATGGTTTCGACTACGACCTGGCGCAACGGAGTAATCGAACAGGCTGAATCGCCGTGGCTAGCGACTGGGGATTTGGCGCAGCGCGACGAGGCTGGGCAGCTCCGTTTCATGGGTCGTAAGAATCAAGTGATTGTGACCTCCTCAGGCCTGAATATTCACCCCGAAGATGTGGAAGCCGCGCTCAATGATCAGGCAGGCGTGGAGGCTTCGGCGGTAGTGCCGCTTATGGAAGCCGCAGGAGCTGAACCCGTCGCCGTTCTTCTGTTCCGCGGTTCGCGTGACGAAGCGCAAAGAGCGGTGGTGGCGGCGAATCAAAAACTGGCGGAGTTCCAGCGCGTGCGACAGTGGAGGGTGTGGCCCGAACTGAACTTTCCTCGTACTTCGACCGGCAAGATTCGGCGAGGTAAGGTGACCGAATGGGCGAATGCGCAACGCGAGACGGGCGGGGCGGTGACGACGAGTTCCGATCCGCTGCTGGCATTGATCCTTTTGATTACCGGCGCCAAGGCGGAGAACCTGTCTGACGATGCGCGGCTTGCCGAGGATCTGCAACTTGACAGCCTGGGACGTGTTCAACTGCAGGCGGAGATCGAGGAGAGAATGGGTGTCACGCTGAGCGATGCCGCTCTTGAGCGGGCGGTGACGCTCGGCGACCTGCGGCGGCAGCTGGGCCTGGAGACCGCAGCTGAGGGGATATCCGCGACTACGGATGCCCCCGCAACCCTTCCGGCGAAGACCGAGGAGCGGCGCGATGTCTATCCGCACTGGACATGGTGGTGGCCGGTGCAGGCACAGCGGGTAGCGTTTATCGAATGCGTGCTGCGGCCGCTGGTGTGGCTGTTGGCCGCACCCGAGGTGCAGCGCGATACACAGCTGAATATAGAGCATCCGCTGTTACTAATTGCAAATCATGTAACTGATTACGACCCTCCACTGGTTTTGTACGCGTTACCGGGAAAGATGCGGCGACATGTCGCGGCAGCGATGGCTGCAGATCTGCTTTACGACTGGCGTATGCGGCGGAAGCAGAGTTCGTGGTTTCTGAACGCGCTGGGGCCGTTGACATATTTTGTGGTGACGGCGTTATTCAATGTCTTTCCCCTGCCGCGCAGTGCGGGATTCCGGCGGAGTTTCCAGCATGCCGGGGCGGCTTTGGATCATGGCTACCATGTGCTCGTCTTTCCCGAGGGTCGCCAGTCGGACGATGGCAAGTTGCTCAGATTCCGTCCCGGTATCGGGCTGCTCGTCGCCGAGTCGAATGTGAAGGTGCTGCCGGTCGGGCTAGTGGGACTGAGCGAGATGAAGCAGGGCAAAGAGCGGTGGTTTCGCTCGGGCAAGCTGCGGGTGCGGGTCGGTACGCCGATGTCGTTCGCACCTGAATTGAGCGCGGAGGAAATCACGGAACGGCTGCGCACGGAGATTGCCCGGCTGACTGAATGATGTGATGAACACACGTGACTAAAGTGCCTTGGCTGCACAGCTCAGTGGGCTGAGAATGAGCCCATATGAACCGGCTTACGTCTGTGCGATTGGATCTGTTCGAAGCGCTGGTCAACGCCTGCGACCGCGCTGTCGTTCGTCGAAAGCCTGAGGCGGACCACCTGGTCACTGGGCGTCGAGGAGAGCCGTCGGCGTTCTTTTATCTGCGGCGCAAGGGACTCGTCGTCGTTGCACGCGGATCGCGCTCGGGGATTGTTCGCGGTGATCTTGATTTGATTGCCTGGGAGGGGGACACGCTGTGCTTTATCGAAGTAAAAACTCGGACCACGCGAGCGGTTGCGACTGCTGAGGCATCAGTCGATGAGGACAAGCGGCGCGCGTTGCGGAGGCTGGCGCGGCATTACCTTCTACAATTGCCCGATCGCGAGCGAGCCATGCAGGAATTGCCGGTGCGGTTCGATATCCTGTCGATCTATTTCGAGGGAGCGAAGTCCGCGGAATTCGCTCATTTCCGCGGGGCGTTTGGATGGAGCTGACTACTGCGCGTCTTTGTATTCTTCATACCAGGCCATCTGGATGGCTTCGAGCTTGGACTCATTTGACTTGGCGGGGTCGTCGGAGAAGTCAGGGAGTTCGGTGACGTAACGGTGCAGGTCGGTGAAGCGGACCGTGAGAGGGTCCAGGTCCGGGTATTTCTCCTGCAGTTGAATGCCGATTTCTTCGGCGTCGTTCCAGGTGATTTCTGCGGGCACGGCTGGCGCTCCTCTATTTGTTTTCGGCGAGCGACAAGGGCTTGCCTTCGGAAACATAGTTCCGGTTCCACTTGGGAATCTCGACGACGTAGGTGCCCGGGCCGGTGATGACGGCCTGGCAGCCGAGGCGCGAATTCAGCTGCAGATCGGCGGCCATATCGAGGCGGTCAAGCTCGTCGTCTTCCGCTTCGCTGAGTTTGTGGTCGCCTTCCTTGATCCAGAGATGGCAGGTGGTGCAGGCGCAGGCGCCTCCGCAGGCGTGGTCTAGGAAGATGCCGAAGTTTTCGGCGACGTCGAGAAACGACATCGGCTTGCCGTGGTGGTCGTAGGGCATCGTTCCGTATTCGAATTCGACGGTGCGGCCTTCAGGAAGAAAGGTGACGCGCACCATGTTGGGCGCGGGGGGCTTGCTGAGGTCGATGTCTTGGGGCTTGAAATCGTTCATTGTTCTGAGCTTCTCACTTGATTTCTGCTGGGGCGAATGGGTGAGGCGCCGTTGGCCCCTCGCCCAGTTTCTCACCGGCCGATTCCATCGTTTGACCCTGGATCACGCTGGCGACGGCCGAGTCCATCATAAGTTCGGCGAAGCGGCGCGTAGCCTCATCGAGGGCATGGGTGGCGTCGCGCAGAGCTTTCAGGTCGTCGCCTTCCTTGAGCACCCGCAATTCTTCGGAGATCATGCCGATCTGAGTGCGCTCGTCATCGGTGAGATGCTGCCATGCCGGGTGTGTCGGAGCCTTCTCGACGGCACCAAGGATCGTGGTGGCTTCGTTCCGAGCTTCCACTAGCTGACGCACAGCGAAATCCTGTTCGGCGTAGTCGAAGGAGTCGAGAATCATGGTCTCGACCTGCTCGTCGGTGAGGCCGTAGGTCGGCTTGACCTCGATCTCGGCTTCCTTGCCGCTGCGCTGCTCGCGGGCGGAGACATGCAGAATGCCATTGGCATCGATGAGGAACTTGACCTCAATGCGCGGAAGGCCAGAGGACATCGGCGGGATGCCTTTTAGGTCGAAGCGTGCCAGGGAGCGGCAGTCGTTCGCCATCTCTCGCTCGCCCTGCACGACGTGAATGGCGACGTTGGTCTGACCGTCGACTCCGGTGGTGAAGTGCTCGGTGGCCGATGCGGGGATGGTCGAGTTGCGCTGGATGATCTTCGCGACAACTCCGCCGAGGGCCTCGATGCCGAGCGAAAGCGGGGTGACGTCGAGGAGGAGCATGTCCTCGGTGGCCTTGGAGCCGCCTTCGAGGATGTGCGCCTGGACGGCTGCTCCGAGGGCGACGACCTCGTCGGGATTGAGTTCGGTATGCGGCTTTTTGCCGCGCTGGCTGAGCTGGAAGATCTGATCAGTCAGACGACGGACGAGCGGAATGCGCGTCGAACCGCCGACAAGAACGACTTCGTCGATCTGCTCGGGCTTGAGGCCGGCGTCTTTCAGGGCCTGGCGACAGGGGCCGACGGTGCGGTCGAGTACCGGCTGAATGATCTGTTCAAACTGCTCGCGGGTGATTTCACGGCGGTAGGGCGTGCCGTCGGGCAGATCGAGGTCGATGTACGCCCTGTCAGCCGTGGAGAGGGCGATCTTGGCTTCAATGACCGCCTTGCGAATTGCCTGCACGGCCTCCGCGTTTGTTCGGAGATCGAGGCTGTGTTCGCCGAGGATGTCGTCGAGAGCGATCGCCATGAGGAGATGGTCGATATCGTCGCCGCCGAGGTGGGTGTCTCCGTTGGTGGCGATCACTTCGAAGATGCCATCCTGCAACTTGAGGATGGAAATGTCGAAAGTTCCGCCGCCGAGGTCGTAGACGGCGACGATACCTTCCCTCTGGCGGTCGAGTCCATAAGCAAGGGCCGCTGCGGTGGGCTCATTGACCAGGCGCAGGACTTCGAGTCCCGCCATGCGGCCCGCATCCTTTGTAGCCTGGCGTTGAGCGTCATTGAAGTAGGCCGGGACGGTAACGACGGCCTTGGTGACGGGCGCACCGAAGTAGCGTTCCGCGTTCTTCTTCAGCTGTCGAAGGACGTACGCGGAGATCTCAGGCGGTGTGTACTGCTGCGCGCCTATCTGCAGGCGGAGCACTTCGCCCGGCTGGATGTCGGGAGCGAGACTGAAGGGGAAGAGCTGGAGCTCATGCTGGACGTCTTCGACGCCGCGACCCATCAGGCGCTTGGCAGAGTAGATGACGCGGTCTGGCGTGGACGCGAGATAAGGGTACGCGGGATAGCCAACGATGACCTTCTTGGAGTCGGGAATGGCCACGACCGAGGGCACCAGGTTCGAACCGTCTTCGCCCGGAATGACGACCGGCTGATCGCCCTGCATGAAGGCTACGAGAGAGTTGGTGGTGCCGAGGTCGATTCCGACGATGCGGGCTTCTGCCATGGATATTCGATGCTTTCTAGCTTTCCAGCGCTTCGTTTACGTCGCGCACGAGGTTGCGGATGTAGCGCCGGCGATCGAGGAGCGCAACGATTTCGTCTTTGATTTTGGTCTTCTCGGGTTGGGCCGCAGCGCTGTCGATGGATGCGTCCCAGCGCGTCGATAATGCCTGCAGGCTGGCGTCGAGTCCGGCAAGTTCCGATTCAAACTGAACGCGTGCTTTCTCGAGATCGGCACGCAGCTGTGGATCGTCCTCGCCCATTTTGCGATTCATGCGCATCTCTTCAAGCTGCATGTTGAGCTCGAAGACTTCCTCCAGCAGGTCAGGCGGTACACGCGAATCCTTGGGCTTCCCGTCTTCACTCTTGCCCGCTTCGAGAACGACGCCTTCAAGGCCGAGGAGGTATTCCGTGCGGGCGATGGGATTCTTCAGCGTGCGGTAGGCATCGTTGAGAAGGGAAGTCTGGTCGAGACTCCACTGCTGTTCCTGCTGGCTGGCCTGCGCGTACAGGTCAGGGTGAAGCTTGCGGCTCAGGCGATAGAAGTTCCGCTCCAGTGCAGACAGATCGATGTGCAGCTTGCGCCGAAGCCCGAAGACCGCGAAGTAGTCTGCGTCCTCGGACGGCGCCTGCACCTTGCCGCACTTATCGCAGAAGGGTTTGCCATCGGGCAGGGAACTGCTGCACGACCAGCAGGCCGCGCTTACGGATTGGGGTTCAGCTGTCTGCATTGGAAATCGCCGCACCGGCGGCGCGCATCATGCGGAAAAGGACGATCCGCAGCCGCAGGACTTGGTCGAGTTCGGGTTGATGAAATTAAAGCCCTGCCGCATGAGCGTCTCTTCGTAATCGAGAATCATGCCGTGAAGATAGATAAACGATTTCGGGTCAATGAAGACGCGCACGTCGTCGAACTGATAGATTCGGTCGCGCTCGCGCGGTTGAGAATCGAAGCGGATATTGTAGGAAAGACCAGAGCAGCCGCCACCGGTGATGCCGAGACGCAGCCCACCCTCGGTGGGCGAGACGCCCTCCTTTTCCATGGCAACGCGAATGCGCTTGAGCGCGCGCTCTGTTACCTGGATCCCCTTCTGATTGGGGGCCTGGTTCTCTGCGTTAATGACGGTCAACTGTTCGGTGGTCATAAGTTCAATACCAGCATGCCCATGTCCGCTGACCGGACATGGGTGGCCGATTCGATCCTCTAATTTAGCTGGCTACGCCGACTTGCACAGCCTGCGCTTCGCCGACGCCGTTCTTCTTCTTCCAGTCTCCGATCGCGGCGCGGATGGCGTCCTCGGCAAGCACGGAGCAATGAATCTTGACCGGCGGCAGGGAGAGCTCCTTTACGATGTCGGTGTTCTTGATCTCCATCGCTTCGTCGACTGTCTTGCCCTTTACCCACTCGGTGGCGAGCGAAGACGACGCAATGGCCGAACCGCAGCCGAAGGTCTTGAACTTCGCCTCTTCGATCACCTGCGTCTCGGGATTGACCCGGATCTGCAGACGCATCACGTCGCCGCACTCTGGAGCGCCCACCAGGCCAGTGCCAACTTCGCTGCTGGCCTTGTCGAGCTGGCCTACGTTACGCGGATTGTTGTAGTGGTCGATGACCTTGTCGCTGTATGCCATGTGATTCTCTCCTGTATCTCTAAAAACCTATAAGACAAATTTCTGCTGTGAAGCTCTTTCTTTAGTGCGCCTGCCATTCGATCTTCGAAATGTCGATGCCCTCTTTCACCATCTCGTAGAGCGGTGAAAGCTCGCGCAGCTTCTGTACCACGTCAATCACTTTATCCGAAACGTATTCCACTTCCGCCTCGCTGTTGAAGCGTCCCAGTCCAAATCGGATGGAACTATGCGCCACATCGTCGCCCAGCCCGAGAGCCTTCAGTACATAAGATGGCTCGAGCGTCGCCGAGGTGCATGCCGAACCACTGGAAACGGCCACGTCGTTGATGCCCATGAGCAGCGACTCGCCCTCGACGTAAACGAAGCTCACGTTGAGATTGCCGGGAAGGCGGTTCTCCATCGAGCCATTCACGTGAATATAGTCTAGGCTGTTCTCGAGCTTGACCTTCAGCTTGTCACGCAGAGCGCTCAGGCGCCTGGCTTCGGACGCCATCTCTTCGCGGGCGATCTCGCAGGCCTTGCCCAGGCCGACGATGCCGGGAACATTGAGGGTTCCGGACCTCATGCCGCGCTCGTGGCCTCCCCCGTTGATCTGTTCGGATATCTGCACGCGCGGGTTACGACGGCGTACATACAGCGCGCCGACGCCCTTGGGGCCGTAAATCTTGTGCGCGGAGAGCGACAGCGCGTCGATGTTCATCGCATTCACATCTACCGGGATCTTGCCGGCCGCCTGCACCCCATCGGTGTGAAAGATCACGCCCCGTTCATGACAGAGCTTGCCGATTTCGGCCACCGGCTGGACAACGCCGATTTCGTTATTCGCAATCATGATGGTGACCAGGATTGTCTTGTCGTCCATCGCGCGCTTCAGGTCTTCAAGGTCGATCAGACCGTCTGCCTTCACCGGGAGGTAGGTCACACGGTATCCATACTTCTCGAGGCGCTTGCAGGTGTCGAGAGTCGCCTTGTGCTCGGTAACCTGCGTGATGATGTGATTCCCGCGCTCGCGGTACATTTCGGCGATGCCCTTGATCGCCAGATTGTTCGACTCGGTCGCGCCAGAGGTGAAGATGATCTCCTTGGCAGTTGCGCCGATCAGCTTGGCGACCTGTTCACGCGCCTTCTCGACAGCCGCTTCAGCTTCCCATCCAAAGGAGTGGTTGCGGCTGGCGGCGTTTCCAAACACCGTAGTCAGATATGGCATCATCGCTTCCAGCACGCGCGGATCGAGCGGCGTGGTCGCGTGATTGTCCATATATATTGGCAGATGCACCCCTGCCGGCACGATGACAGTTCCATTGGCGGTTGTGCTCATTGCTTTTCTACTCTCCTGCTTCGTATCTGCTGTGATACCCGCTGTTACTTAAATATTTGTGCTCTGGATGTGTACCAGATCGCGTTCGCCGCGATGCCCTGCGTGATCGTACTCGACCAGATCGGAGATCCGGATCTTCTTGAGCACGTCTGAAATGCTGTCATTGACTCGCGCTAATGGTTCTTTGATGGTGCAGGTGTTGGTTAAGTCGCACAATCCGCTAACCGTAACGCATGAGGTGATAAACAAGGGGCCGTCGATCGCGCGAATGACCTCAAAGGCGGATATTTCGCTGGCGCGGCGCGACAGCGTGTAGCCGCCATTCATCCCGGCATGCGAACGCAGCAGGCCTTCCTTGACCAGGCGCTGCAAAATCTTGGCCAGCAGCTGCTGAGGAATGTGGTAGGCCTCGGCGATATCCTTGGCGCTGACTGACGCGGAATCCGGGCTTTCGGCCAGGAACTTGAGCGCCATCAGCCCATAATCGGCCTTTTTGGTGAGTCTGAGCATGCCAGGGACCGGCTCCCTCGGTCGCTGTATCCAGTATAGGACCAGAATCGTCCGAATTCAAATAAATGGGTGGTCCGGGTCCGTTTTCAGAGCGCATACGACTAACGGGAGTCCAAAACCACGAATTCGCAGATTCAAATTGACAGGAGGCCCGGCCCGGATACAATCTTGCCGATACCATCAGATTACTGCGGCCAGAAACCATCAATGAGCGCCCCCTGCAAACATCCCAAAGTGCGCGTGGTAGCGCGCGAAGAGGACGTCGAGTACGTCGAGTGCCAGGAATGTGGCGAAGTCTTCGACTCAGATGAATTTCGCGATATGGCGATCGAAGAAACCCAGGAGCTCGAGGGAGAAACCTGATCTCTGCGCCGGCGTTCTGAGCGCCTTCAACCGTTGGCTGGCGTGCCGGAGAAGCTGAGGCGGCGCGTGATTTGCCACGCGTAGTGGAAGCCTGAGATCACAGTGAAGCCAATGGTAGCGAGCAAGGCAAAGTGTCGGACGGCAAGCACCGGGGCAGGCGCATAGAACTGGCTCAGAAGCACGGCCAGCAGGGCAATAATTTGCGCCAGGGTGTTCGCCTTGCCGACGATGCTCGGTTTGAAGTCGCGCATGCCAACGCTGGCGTAAAGGATGGCCGCGACCATGACGATTCCCAGGTCGCGACCGAAGACCAGGACGGTCACCCGGCGGGAAATCAGCCCTTCATGATGCAGCACCAGGAACAGGGTGCTGAGCAGAAGCTTGTCCGCTACGGGATCGAGGTATTGCCCAAGGACGGTTCGCTGCTGCAGCCATCGGGCCAGCAGACCATCGAGGCCGTCCGTGACGCCGGCGAGCACGAAGAGCGCAAACGCTGTGCGAAAGTGGCCGTCGAGAACGGCCAGCACCAGGAACGGAACGATGCACAGACGCAAAAGCGTGAGTTGATTCGGGGCTGCGCGAAGCTGGTTCATGGGCTTGAAAACGAAAAGTGAGGATGACTGAGCCACGCGGCGCTGTTTCCCAGCGGCGCACAAAAGCCTGATATTACAAGACCCAAGGACCATGCGCCACACCCCGGACGGGGAAGAGACGGGTGCCGATTCTGACTAGTCCACAAGTGGGGATATTAGCCGCAAAACTTGATATGATGTGTAAGTCGACTATTCCGAGCAGGCGCGTAGCTCAGTTGGTTAGAGCGCTACCTTGACACGGTAGAGGTCAGGAGTTCGAGTCTCCTCGTGCCTACCATCCTTTCAACAAGATAGACCCTTAAACCACCTTCCGGTCGGTTTTCCATTCCGCTTTTCGTTCCGCTATTGGATCGGTGCATCCAGCCGCAGCGATTTCAGAAACTGTCCCTGTGCAGCCAGTTTGTTGGAATCTACGGCGTGGCTGTAGACGCCGAGCGTCGTTCTTTACGTTGCTGTGACGGAGCATCGAGGACACCGTCTTCACATCAACACCACTCGAAACCAGCCAACTTGCCAGGCTGTGGCGTAGATTGTGCCAGCCCCAACGTTTGACTGGATTACCCACAAGATCGACGTAGCGGATACCGATAGATTGCCCGTTCCCGTTCCGCTTTTCAACGGAACGGAACACGCCTGCCTTGGCTGCCGCCGGGTACAGATACGTCTGACTGGCGATACTTCCGCAGCGAGGCTTGGTCCCCTTGAGCTTAAATGACGCGAAGACCCAATCGATCGGTTTCCCGTACATCGTCTCAGAGTGCCAATGCTGAAGGTAGCCGCCCAGCACTGGGTGCATGGCGACCGGTGCCTTGCGGTGCGCATTTTTGCAGTTCCCAATCTCTTCAACCCAGCTCCGTCGAATCACGATCCGGTTGCGATCGTATTCGACGTCCGCCCACTGCAGTCCGAGGGCTTCGCTGATGCTTAAACCTGTCGCTGCGATGAGCAAGGTGAGAACGAACTCCGGCTCCTCAAGTTGATTGAGGATCGCCAGCGTCTGTTCAGGAGTACATGTGATCGCCTCATAGTCAGACGAAGCCTCACAGTCGATATCTTTGAAAGGGTCGAAGTTCGGGGGAAGGAACTTTTCTTTCCGCCCGTACTTGAAGACACCCTGCATGGCCTGCTTGACTTTGTTGATGGTTGGCCATGCAAGATTCTTCTCGCGATGCAGGTGAAGGAGCCACTCCTCCACCACCTTCGGCTCAATCTTAGCAACTGGTTTACTTCCCCAACGTGGAACGCAGTAATCCTCCAGATTGTGGTGAAGGACATCGATCGTGCCGGTGGCCTTCTTCTTCGATAACGTCTTCCACTCGATCGCACCAGAATTGATATACCGCGTGACGAGATCGCCGAAAGTCATGTCGGATATGGGATTGTCAATGATCGCAGTGAGTCCGAGCCTTCCCACCTCTTTCCACCTGCTCGCCGCGTCCGGGAACAGTGATACCGGTCCGAGCTTGTGGAGTTTTCCGTGCGATCCCCGGATGCAGGATCGACCGAGTAGCGGCAGAAGTATACGACCTCACCTTTGGTCTGTAGTCTGATTCTGAACCAGCCGTTGCCCCGATTTTTGGCCATACGTTTCTCCGTCCTGGCTACCTCGAGACTGCCGAGTTCATTGTGCCCTGAGAAGTACGGTCACCGCCAGCCAGTTCCGAAATACGGAAGCGCCAGACGACTCGCTTGCCCGTCCGAAGGGATGGGCCGGGATCACCGACGCACGCGCCCAGTCAAGGATGGTCTTGCGGTTCACCATGAGAAACTCGGCAGCCTGGTCGGCGTCGACAAAGTGCTCGCACGGGAAGGAGCGCTGCGCAAAGCGTTCTGGGACTTCTCGACTATCAATTTCCAGCCCCTCATCCCTCACCGAGAAATCCTCCGCCCGGTTTCTCCGCACCGGTTAAGCGACCCAGCGTTAACCGGCCACTGCAGGACTATGGTGTGGGCCGCCTTCGAGACTGCGGAAGGCGTGTAGTGGTGTTCACAGGCCAGTTTGGCGGGTTGGTTTGGCGGACGCATCGACTCCCTAATACCGACGGGAGGGTGTAGACCGGGAATATTGGAGCCACAATTTTGTGGAAAACGTCAGGCCGACCTAATAGGACAGGGTGAGCACATACGTGGTGTCCCCACTCTGGGCGACCACGATCTGTGAATCGACAGGGATGTCATCCTGCATGATCTCGAAGCGGGTGCCCCCGTTCCTGTGACCTCGAAACTTGACCTGCTTGAATGTTTGCCAATCGTACGGGAACGTACCTCCCTGGTCATCGGGATCTCAACGGCGCGTCGGGCGATGCTGCGACATACACATCATCTACGCCGACGTAACGGTTACCTTTGACCCAAACCCAGCCAACAACACTGCGACGGTGAGCCTCACGGTGCAGTGAGCGGAGAATGCTGTGGAACGAATCGGCGATTGAGCGGGGTCAGGGCTTCGTCTCGTCCTCAACCTTTGCCGAACATCCCCAACTGAGCGTCTCCCTCTTCGATGACTCGCTCGGAAGTCGCCGCGACCCACATCGCGTTGCAGGCCTGGCATTCAGACCGGTGCTTCAGCAACTCCAGGAGCGCATCGTTCACACGCCGAAAAAGCATTTCCGGGCGCTCGATCCCAGCGAGCCCTACGGCGTCCCGCGAAGCCGTAAGGAATAGCAGCGCGAGCGAGTTTCCGATGGGGCAGAATCGCGCCTCTTGGTCGAGGGTAATAGGTTCGTTGAGGTCCACTCCGATCCGATCTGCGTATGCAGGCGATTCGGCCTACCCGCATAAACACGGCGGGGGATTTTTCTACCGAGGACATTATGTCGAGACACAAGACCCTGACTATCCCCCGTCGGTGATCGGATATTTCCTTTGAGTAACGATTACCGATTCCAGGACAGGTCGGAGCGCATCATTGGAGGGGGAACTTGACGTTGCCGGAGAGAAGTCTTTTGCCTGGAGAACTACGGGCGGAGCAGGGATCGATTCTTGTCACGCTTTCGTGGTTAGTGTAGGTGGCTTGGTTTTGCCTGGGAGTTTCTTGCGGTTCGCTAGGCGAGCGGCCTTATGAACCGCAGCCCATCTTTTTCGTTGAGCTGCTACGATCCGCGCTCTTCCCCCAGCGCTCATAGTGCGCTTACCGACGGATTTCTTTCCGCCACCACCCCTCATGCCTATGCCAGCCATGAGCGCCTTAACCTGTTTTAATCGGGCGATCTCAGCATCAATTTGATTCGAAATGTCTTGTAAGTTCATACGCTCGACGCTAGCAAAGGTCACCAGAACGGGTATATGCCACGTTCGAGGCAGGCACAGGGTACTTGCTCTGCCTGCTTATAGCTTCTTCCAAGGCCGCATCCTTTAACCGGCTTGGACGAGTCGCTATGAATCCAGAATCTCAAGCCGCTCTTCTTCGGCTCTGTCTTGGACTTGTGACATTTAAATCCCCCTCACCCTCAATCGGTCTCTAGGCCTGGCGGCGGAAACGAGTCCTTATGAAAGGGGCAGACATAGGCAAGAAACTGAGTGAGCCAATCTTCCCGCTCTTGCCGAAGTTGTTCATTAAGCTCTGGCGGCGGACCCCAGAATCCGTATGTCTGTCTGCATTTCGGACAAGCAACGTCAAAATGATGGTGACAGTAACTGTCGAGGGCGTGAGAGCCATCGGGCGTTGAGCGGATCGCAAGGAAATCCATTTACGCTGCTCTCCCCACCCGCGAAGATGGCACGGGCTCAAGAGCGGAGGATCATGAGCTTCCTACGCAAGGGGAGTGACTCCCATCGGCACGAAGCATATTCCTTCGCTACACGGATGCGCCGGTTGAAGACGGTACGTTCTCCGACTTCGCTAACGCTGCTCTGGGAACGAGAGGAACAGTGTTAGCTGAACTTGAGGGGAGGATTCTCGGCGTCCTGTAATCTAAGGCGGCTCAGGCCAGGAGTGTTTTGGATAGCGCCGCATCAGTTCGCGACGAACCTGTGGATAGAGCCTCTCCCAGAAGCCTGCCAAGTCAGTCGTGGTTTGTACTGGACGGTGGTTCGGCGCAAGCAGATGAACGACGACAGGCATTTGAGCCGCTCCTATTCGAGGAGTTTCGCGAATACCGAAGAAGTCCTGCAGTCGGGACGCAATCCAGGGCGACTTGCCGTGTTCATAGTGGATCCTCGTTTGCCGTCCGCTTTGCAATCGGAGCGATTCGGGCGCAATCTGATTCAGCTGCCGGACACCGATTTTCTGCGCCAGCATCGGAATGAAATTTCGTGCTGCGGCTTTCAGTTCTCCGAAGCTCAGCAGTCCGAAGCCCAACTCTCGCAGTGTCTGCTGAAGATCCGGGGGCTCAAAACCGGCGAACTCTACCCTGGACAAGAACTGATCTAGTTTGTCTCGATCGACAAAGCGTTCAATTCCGGCTTCGACCGCCTTCCGCGCAAGCAGATCGGCAGCCGCCTCGGGATCAGGCACAGCACCGCGCGATTCGTGAATGAGGAGGTCGTCGTAGAGCAGCATGCTTACTGCATCAACTCGCTCCGTCGAACGATTCCACAGGACTGTCGATTGCTCGCGCACGCGATCCGCGAACAGATCGATCAGCCACTCCGGCTCGATGCGTGCCGTTATGCGGACCAATGGCACTGGTTTATCTTTGCGGTCTTCGGCGTCGAGAGCGACCATGAACTCATACAGGGGAGGTTCGCCAATCACCTCGGCGGATGTGCCTGTCGAAAGCACTACCCGATTACCCGCCTGGAGCCGCGCAACCCGATCAGGGAAGCCCGCCAGCACGGACTTGAGGAGAGCATCCTCATCGTGGTGCTTCCTTCGGGGTGGCCGGGCAATTTTGCGTAACTGCTCAAGCGTCTCCAACAGACGAGGATCCTTACGCTGGTCTACGCCAGTGAGGAGATCATTGGTCCCAAAGTCTATGCCCGATGCAAGCAGCGCCGCGACCACGCAGCCGTCCTCACCCACACCGCGCTCTATCGCTTCGACCAGAAGCCGCGACAGGCGCGGAGCAAGAGGAAAACGTATCAACTGCTGTGCCATACTTCCGCTGGCCCCGAGGCGATCCAGCAATAGCTGGGCACTTTCGACTGCCGCTTTTGGCGGCGAATCCAGCCACTCGATATCTTGACGGGTATCGATCTGCATTGCCCGCAGTGCGAGGAGAAGCTGGGAGAGATCACTGCGCAGAATCTCCGGAATATCGTGTTCTGGCCGTAACTGGTAGTCGTCCATCGTGTAGAGGCGTAGCACGCGGCCTGGCCCGGTGCGCCCCGCTCGTCCGGCTCTCTGCTTCGCGGACGCCTTGCTCACCCGACTGACCTGGAGTGTCTGCAATCCGGTCCATTGAGACCAGGTCGCGATTCGTGCCAGACCACTATCAATCACCGCGGTCACGCCTTCAACGGTGATGGAGCTTTCCGCTACGTTGGTCGCTAGGATAAGTTTTCGTCTCGACGCAGGCGCGACTGCACGGTCCTGTTCTTCGGGGGGCAAACTGCCATGCAGGGGCAGCATCAACAACCCGGCACGTCTTGCATTCTCGTTGCACTCCCGTATAGCGCGGTGAATCTCAGCAGCCCCGGGCAGAAATGCCAGGATATCTCCTGAGTTTTCCTGGGCGATCAGCAACTGGACCGCATTTCGCACTTGTACTTCGAGTGGCTCTGGGGAGTATGGCAAATGGTCTATCGAAAGCTCGAATAGTTTTCCCTCGGATCGGATGATGGGGCACGCATTGAGATAACGGGCGACCGAATCGGCATCGAGTGTTGCGGACATGACGACGATTCGCAGATCAGGCCGTCTGCCTTGCAAGCGCTTCAATAAGGCCAGAGCGAGATCGCCTTCGAGATGGCGTTCGTGGAACTCGTCCAGTACTACAGCATTCCACGCCCTGCAGGTATGGATCCGAGATCAAGCGTCGCGTCAACACGCCTTCAGTGACGAATCGCAGGCGCGTGTGCGGCCCAGCCACTTCGTCAAACCGGACCTGATATCCGACAGTTTCACCAATCCTTTCGCCAATTTCCGAGGCGACCCGTCGCGCAGCCATTCGTGCGGCAATGCGGCGCGGTTCGAGTACAAGTACCTTGCCGCTTACGAGCTTAAGAAGTGCGGGCGGCACGCGAGTCGTTTTGCCCGCGCCCGGTGATGCCTCGATCACAAGGCTACGAGAACGTTCCAGGGATGTAACGATTTCCGACAGAAGTTCATCGATCGGAAGAACTGGTTTGTGGCTCACCAATTCTCATCGAACCACGCTGTCGTGGCGGCGTCAATTTGCAGAAAGTAACTCAAAGGACGAAGGGATAAGCGGCGTATCGAGTCCAATTTCAACCAGCCGCCCCCAGCTAGACCGTCCGGCAGGAACACACACTGACGATCAAATCTAGGAGCAAGCGTGGTCCCGTTGATTTCTAAGGTGGGCTGGTCCATACGCCAAAGATTCTTGACCAAAAATCCTGCGGAACCGTGACGCCGAGATGCGCGGCTTCGGGCAGTAATACTCTCCTTCATCCGCGATTTGAATCCTGCCATTGTTATGGGGCGCTGGTCGGCAACTTCATCAGGAATGTGATGCTCCCGACCTCGTAGATGACTTTGCCCTCACCAGCAGATTTATGTTTGCGCCTGGCCTGCCTGCACTTTCTCAAACGCCGCTGCAAGCTCGCCGAGGACTTCCGGCGGCGCAACAGGAACGTTGTGAGCGCCGAGAACCAATTTCACCTGCGGCTGCAATGCCGCCAGCCTCCGCACCGACTTGCCATAAGCCGCCAAATCCGTTTCCGGACGGAAAAGCCAAATAGGCCCAGGGTAGTATGTGTCCCCGGAAAAGAGCAGCCCATTGGCGGGATCGAACAGGCAGATGGAATCGGGCGTATGCCCCGGCCGTAGCGATCACTTCGATAGTTCTTCCACCCAGGTCGATGCTGTCACCGTCATGCAGCCATTTCGTCGCGTGCCAAGGCCTCGTCGCGTACGCCGCACGATCAAAGCCTGCCGGAAGCGCACCGCATATCTCTCCCGGAGCAATCTCCGCCTGCGCGTCTGCCTTCGAGCCCTTCGCGTTCTGTCGGGTGAACTCGGTGTCCATGCCGTACACCGTATCGAATTGCCAGTTGTCGCCAACGTGGTCGTTGTGCGTGTGGCTGTTGAGCACGATCACGGGCAATGTGGTGAGCTTCGTCGTCACTGCCTTCAGGTCACCGATACCCCATCCCGGTATCGAAGAGGACAGCCCGTTCTCGTCCAAGGATTAGGTAGCTGATCGTCTCCTCAAACTGGTGCGGCTCGTAGATCGCGAAGACGTCCGGCGCGACTTTGTAGACCTAGAACCAGGTGTCCGCGACAGGGATGCGATGGAGTTTTGAGTACTCAGGTCGGGGCAACTTCTGGCACCACGGCGGTTTCTCAGAGATTGCCTGTCCGCTCGCAAAAAGCTGCACCACAGAAGATCGCGCCGCTGAGTAAATGAATTCCGATTTGTCTGAAGACCGGCATGCTGGAACGATAGCAAACGTGGTTGATCCATTAGCTTGAGCCGGGTTCTCGCATCAGATCTAGTACTACTGTGTTATAAAGTGAATACCTTAGCTTTGATTTTCCTGGTGGCGGGGAAGGGAGAGCGGTACGCTGAGGGCGATGAAGCGTCGCCAGCCGGATTTTTCTCGTCAGTCGGAGCGCCTGCAAAGCTATCTGGATAGTCTGACCCGAACCGTCGGGCATGCCGATCGCGTTGTTCCCCTGGAGAACTACACGAAGGGTCTTCTGCTGCCCCTGGAGCGCAAGAGCGTCGAGCCCATGGCCGCGCGTCTGGCTCCGGGCAACGTGCGCCAGATGCACCAGTCGCTGCATCACATTGTGGCCGACGCGGCCTGGAGCGATGCCGCGCTGCTGAAGGAAGTGCGAAATCAGGTACTGCCCGCGATGACGCGGCGGCATCGTCTGCTCGCCTGGATCGTGGATGACACGGGTTTTCCCAAGAAGGGCAGCCATTCGGTTGGAGTCACACGGCAGTATTGTGGGCAGGTGGGCAAGCAGGAGAACTGCCGGATTGCAGTCAGCATCTCGCTGGCCACCGAGCAGGCCAGTCTTCCTGTGGGCTACCAGTTGTATCTGCCTGAGGTCTGGGCTAATGACCCGGAGCGGCGTCGAAAAGCAGGAGTTCCGGAAGATGTCCGGTTCCAGACCAAGCCGGAGATAGCACTGGCACAGTTTCGTTCGCTGCTGGATGAGGATGTACCGCGTGGCGTGGTGCTGGCCGATGCGGCCTATGGAAATGATCACGGCTTCCGTGCGGAGCTGGAGACGCTGGGATTGCAATATGTCGTGGGCATCCAGTCTTCCACTTCTGTCTGGCCGCCGGGCGCCGCTCCGCTTCCGCCCCGGGCCCGCAATGCAACGGGGCGCCCTGCCAGTCTTCTGCGCAGAGATAAACACCATCAGCCGCTGTCGGTGAAGGAACTGGCCCTCTGTCTCAGTCCCGGCGACTGGCGGCGCGTAAGCTGGCGCGAAGGTACGCGTGGCACCATGCACTCGCGTTTTACTCGCCTGCGCGTGCGTGTGGCCCATCGCGACTACTGGCGCAGTGAACCGCATCCTGAGCAGTGGCTGCTGATCGAATGGCCGAAGACAGAGAAGGAGCCGACCAAGTACTGGCTGTCGAACCTGCCGGAATCCATCCCTCTGCGTCAACTGGTGGCTCTGGGCAAACAGCGCTGGATCATCGAACGTGATTATCAGGAACTCAAACAGGAACTTGGTCTGGGCCATTTCGAAGGACGCGGCTGGCGCGGCTTTCATCACCATGCCACGCTCGCCATCGCAGCCTACGGCTTCCTGGTGCGGGAGCGGTGCCTTTTTCCCCCTCCGCCAGGTTCGCCGCCAATGCGGGCAGCGAACCTCCGTCTTCGCTTACCCCCTGTGCAAAGCAGCTACGCGCCCCGCGGCTCTGCCGGTGCGAACCGCACGGCATAATCCCTGCTCGATCGCCACCGTTCGCCGCCAGATTGCAACCCACCTGGCCCGCTCCCTGCCCAGATGCCCCTGCTGCCTGCGAGATTTCTTATAACACAGTAGTACTAGTGTCCTGTAAACGTAATTGCAGTGATCGAAGCCATTGAAATATGTGTGCTCGCGATACTCGCCATTCCTTTGGTAACGCTAATAATCCCAGGATGCTCTCCCCGCAGCAGGTGCCCCTTGGCAAATTCAAAGTGTTGCTCACCCTGACTGATTTTGATAGGTAGTGTGACTGTGTAGGCTTGGTTCTTGGTGTCATCGAACGTCGGAGTGAAACCGGGTTGTAAAACGGCCCACCAGATCATCGGATCCATTGCGTTCATCTCCCTTGTCTACCGGACTGCCAACATCTTATATGTCCGGACCCGCTGGGCAGATTGGCAATCAATTCTTCTTGAGCGGTCTGCTGTCATCGATGTAGCCCGGCGCGAGTTCAAGGATGAGTCCATCGACGTTGCCAGGTGCGAAGGCTTCAGCGATCTTCTGTTTGTCCGATCTCCGTTGGTAGCGGCCAAACATCGGCTATCGCTTCGCGGCCTTCTTCTGTTGCGCCCCTCTCTTCTTCTGAGCAGCGCTGATTCGCGCTCTCCCCTCGGCACTCATAACGCCGCGCTTCCCGCCGCGTGCCTCTGTGCCGCCAGCGAGGAGTTTACGGGCTTGTTGCAGTCGGGATATCTCGGCGTCAATAGCGGCGATCAATTCGGATGTGTTCAGCGGCGATCTGGAGTGGCGTATCCTCGGCTTAGGTGTGCGGGGGCTATATGTCATCTAATTATGAACTAGTCAGCATGTCAGGACGTTTGCAAGACATGGGGCGCGATGTCGCCTGCACGGTATTCGCTGAAAAGGTATCGCTCCGCGGCACTGATATCTATGAGTATGTTCGTCCGTTCATTACCGGTGCTCCGCGAGACTTGCAAAACGGCCTTTACAAGCTGACCTTTGACGGGAGAGTGCTCTCTGCCCAGCGGCGTGGCGGAAGCTGGGTGTCTCCCATCGCGACATAGCCTGCGCGTATCCGCGATGCGCTACTTGCTAGTCCAACGCTCTAAAGCAACGTCTCGTTTAAATCAAGCGTGATGGCCGCGCTGCCTACTTGGTTGAGCAATGCTGCAAAGTCACGAATGCGTATCGATCTCTCTTCCGTCATAACTCTTACCGCTGACCGCATCTGGCTGATGCCGTGAGTCACCGTCGAGTACTCCCAGCTTACGACGCCGTTTTCTAGCATCATTGCTTTCCCGTGCCGTTTGCCTTGATATGTCTGCATTCAGCCCTCGCCGGTGCTAATCTCGACGCTCAGTCGATCCGCTGTAGTGTTCGGATAGCTAAGTGCTGAGGCACCGTGACCAATAAAATTGGCCGCCGCGTTCGGTAGCTAGATTACGGGTATTGTCAGAGCCGATATACGCCAATTTGCGCCAAACATTAGACTTATTTAGCTAACGCGGCGATTCGATCTTCACTAGGATTCCACCGCACTCCATGTCTTACCATCTTCAGTCAGACAAAGCGTGCGACCAGAAGCTGTCCACTCAAGCAAGCCGCGGTTAACCAGAGCGTGCACGGTTCGCGCACTCACGATCTTGTGAACATTGTCATTGGACAGGATGAACCGATATCCGTGTGTCGTGTACTCACCAACGCGATACAAAATCGAACCGCGTTGCAGACTGAACACCACGTCCTTCTGGCTCAACGTCAGTTTGCTGTTGAGCGTCTTCACGCCTCCACCTTAAACCCTCGCTGCTGACTACTCTATAGGGTGATCTCATTCACAATGACACGGGAAGAGCAACTGAAGTACATCCAGGACAACTGCAACGCCTTCAAAAGGGCTTTGCTGGCTAAGGCTTCGAAGATTCCGCCCAACTGGGACAGCATGGAAATCCGAAAGTGTGTGATGGACTGCGCGAAAAACGCTTGGATAGCAACATGGAGATCGATCACAAACGGGATCGGATTTAAACGTTAGGAGTGTTCCCCGCCATTCCCACGACGTAAACCCAGAACACAAGCAAAAAGATAGTTGAGGAAATCGTGAACGAAGACAAACTGGAATTTCATCGTAGATACGGCGGCGACGAGAAGCAGCGCATCGAGGAACTGGAGAAAGAGATTGCGGCTTACGACGACATGAACGCGGTTCGCGTCAAGTACGACCTAGCTCTGAATTGCGATCAGGACGCTCATATCCGAATTCAACTCCAGAAGCTGGAGGAAATGGTATACGGCGACTTCATCACCGGGATCAAGAAGCGGTTGGAGTACGTGAAAAGCTATGGCACATAAAAGTTTCCGGTTTCCGGAAATCCTTACGTAGAACGAGAGCCACCAATCTTCGATCAGATTCCAGACAACGATACGGTTCTCCACCAACCCCAGGCACTTATCAGAAACGAACAACTTCACGGCCTTGAGCCCGCGCTCCTTCAGCTCCCGGAGAAACGTAGTCCAGCTGACCTTGTCTTCCTTGGCCCCTTCGCTTACCGCCAGGATCTGACGGTAGCCGGTCTGCGCCACGCCAATCGCCACCAGCACGGAGACGTTCTTCACCTCACCACCCTTCGTCGATCTGTACCACCGACCCCAGCGTCTTCGTCTCGCTTCCTGCTTCGGTTGGCTCCATCACCCGTCCTCAGAGGTCTCGCTCCTCATGCTTGTACCAACCTCCACAGCTCCAACTCAATTCAAATGTGCGAAAGAAATCCTACGTTATCGGTTATGAAGCAGCGCAGACAGATCACATCGAAACTGCCATCTGAGTTTTCGCGAATCGCTGACGGCTCCATGCTGGAGGCCAAGACTGCCGCGCCTGCAGTCAGGCGGTACCTAGGACCCCGCTCAGGCGAGCCTGATCATTGAGTCCACCCCGGCAGGCGCTGATATCGAGATAGACGGATCCTTCTTTGGCAACACTCCTTCGACTGTCTCCCCTAGTACTACTGTGTTATAAAGTGAATACCTTAGCTTTAATTTTCCTGGTGGCGGGGAAGGGAGAGCGGTACGCTGAGGGCGATGAAGCGTCGCCAGCCGGATTTTTCTCGTCAGTCGGAGCGCCTGCAAAGCTATCTGGATAGTCTGACCCGAACCGTCGGGCATGCCGATCGCGTTGTTCCCCTGGAGAACTACACGAAGGGTCTTCTGCTGCCCCTGGAGCGCAAGAGCGTCGAGCCCATGGCCGCGCGTCTGGCTCCGGGCAACGTGCGCCAGATGCACCAGTCGCTGCATCACATTGTGGCCGACGCGGCCTGGAGCGATGCCGCGCTGCTGAAGGAAGTGCGAAATCAGGTACTGCCCGCGATGACGCGGCGGCATCGTCTGCTCGCCTGGATCGTGGATGACACGGGTTTTCCCAAGAAGGGCAGCCATTCGGTTGGAGTCACACGGCAGTATTGTGGGCAGGTGGGCAAGCAGGAGAACTGCCGGATTGCAGTCAGCATCTCGCTGGCCACCGAGCAGGCCAGTCTTCCTGTGGGCTACCAGTTGTATCTGCCTGAGGTCTGGGCTAATGACCCGGAGCGGCGTCGAAAAGCAGGAGTTCCGGAAGATGTCCGGTTCCAGACCAAGCCGGAGATAGCACTGGCACAGTTTCGTTCGCTGCTGGATGAGGATGTACCGCGTGGCGTGGTGCTGGCCGATGCGGCCTATGGAAATGATCACGGCTTCCGTGCGGAGCTGGAGACGGTGGGATTGCAATATGTCGTGGGCATCCAGTCTTCCACTTCTGTCTGGCCGCCGGGCGCCGCTCCGCTTCCGCCCCGGGCCCGCAATGCAACGGGGCGCCCTGCCAGTCTTCTGCGCAGAGATAAACACCATCAGCCGCTGTCGGTGAAGGAACTGGCCCTCTGTCTCAGTCCCGGCGACTGGCGGCGCGTAAGCTGGCGCGAAGGTACGCGTGGCACCATGCACTCGCGTTTTACTCGCCTGCGCGTGCGTGTGGCCCATCGCGACTACTGGCGCAGTGAACCGCATCCTGAGCAGTGGCTGCTGATCGAATGGCCGAAGACAGAGAAGGAGCCGACCAAGTACTGGCTGTCGAACCTGCCGGAATCCATCCCTCTGCGTCAACTGGTGGCTCTGGGCAAACAGCGCTGGATCATCGAACGTGATTATCAGGAACTCAAACAGGAACTTGGTCTGGGCCATTTCGAAGGACGCGGCTGGCGCGGCTTTCATCACCATGCCACGCTCGCCATCGCAGCCTACGGCTTCCTGGTGCGGGAGCGGTGCCTTTTTCCCCCTCCGCCAGGTTCGCCGCCAATGCGGGCAGCGAACCTCCGTCTTCGCTTACCCCCTGTGCAAAGCAGCTACGCGCCCCGCGGCTCTGCCGGTGCGAACCGCACGGCATAATCCCTGCTCGATCGCCACCGTTCGCCGCCAGATTGCAACCCACCTGGCCCGCTCCCTGCCCAGATGCCCCTGCTGCCTGCGAGATTTCTTATAACACAGTAGTACTAGCACACCCGGCCGCCATGACGTTTCCGTGAAGAAGATGGGCATTAGCGATTGGACGCGCAAGATGAATGTTACGAGTGGAAACGTGCATCTGGACGCAGAACTGGAACAAAAATCCGGGCAGTAGTGGAATTCGAAATGCGCCGCGGCTCCATATGAGAGTCGCGGCCTCGTCCTGGGTCGTGCCACGATCAGTGTCCAGATCCGCTTGCGACCCTCGGCGATTTCTTCAGAGCGAACGTGCAATGCCCGATAACGAGAAAGTTGTGCTGCCAAAGCGAAGGCCAACGATCTAAGAGATATACCCCGTAAAGGCAGGCTCGCAGTATGGAAGTAGTCGACTCGCTTTGCAATGCGGAGGCTCAATCAATCGCACCGAATTGGGGCATGCCTTTAAGGATTAGGAGCAATAGAAAGACCTATGCCATTCAAACTTGGAAATTGGGTAAAGCATCCTCATTTCGGCCACGGCCAGATAGTCCAGGATTGCGATTCCTCCTTGGTGATTCGGTTCATCGCTCAGGGGGAAAAGAAAATAACAAAAGAGTTCCAAATTACATCGGGCACTCCGCCCCATCCGGGATTTACTTATCCCAAAGCGAGATACATAAAACGACCTAGATCAAAGGACATGGCTAAAGAGCCGAAGTGCTTCACGTGCGAAAAGGTATTTCCTTTCATTCAGGAAGTGATGGAGCGGCTATGCAAGCAATTCGGCAAAGCGGAGCACGATGCAATCGTCGATGAGTCGATGAGGCACCCGGAGGCGTCTGGAATCGTTGAACTGGCAGTCGCGCGTTGCCCGCATTTGAGTAAACGGGGGATCACCTCGAACATGGTGCAGTGGATGAGCCAACACTACACACAAGGCCATGAGGATGCCGACGTCTTTGCGGAACGTTTTCAAAGACACAAGGACAGTAGAGGTCGCTGGGCATATTCGCTTCGCTAAGTCCTATTTGTGCAACTGGGTTTCCGCTGGACACCGACAATGCGGGTGGGTCAGGGCTGCAACGTCCACCTACGGGCTGGCGAACTGCCCATGGGGTGGCTGGTCGTATCGGTCGACAAGCACTACACCTGTGTGATCGACGGCACTATCTACGACACGCACAACCCACACCGCAACGGCATCTGCTGCTAATGGCTACGGCGGTGAGACGGTTCAAGATGAAACCCGCAATGAGCTTTATCGAACTCGTCCTCGCCTTTCTTGAACGCTGGAGGCCCCAACCATGACAGCGCAGAGACGACGGCGATAATCTCAAGCGGAATTTCTCTGCACGAACAGATACGGGATGCGTTCGCACGCAGCCCTCGCTACTACGCTGTCGATGAGAACTACAGGGGCTTTCACATTGCTTTGCTTAGTTCGCCTCGGGCGTGGCGATGCGCTCGCTAGTTGTCCGCGAGCAAATACCTGCTTGCTCCAGAGCAATGACTGAGCGACGCAATCAATGTAAACCTGAAACAGGACATTAAAACTAGCATGGAACACCTGCGTCTCTGTGGCCCTGTAACAGGGCAGCGGGGCATGAAGATTGAAATCGTATTGACGACCACTAAAGCCGGTTCTGTTGTGGAGAAGGTGGTTGCCCGAGACAAGGTCACGGACCGGACCAACATCAAGGACTTCCTGACGTGGTACGCCGCGAGACTGCTCAAAGGCGGCTTCAATCTTTATCGCGATGATGACAACGTCTTCGGCTGGGCCGCAATCGATTCCCGAGGCGACACAATCACTGTGGTCGTATGTCGAGAGCTACCCGTCGGGTACCGTCGCATCAGACCTGATCGAGAAAGGCTTTGACGCGGTTGATCTGGAGTATCCGGGCGACACCATGCGTCACGACACAATGGGAAGGCGCAAGGTTATTTAGGCCTAGTCCGACTCTGTCCGAGTCCGACATTCGGCTTATCAACGGCGAGGAGTAGAAGGCTATGCTCGCAAATAAAATTCTTCGGACATGCCCGCGATGCAATCAACGCCTCTACGACTTCCTAGTGGACAACAGCAAGAAGGCCGCATGTGCCAACTGCGGTCACCGCTGGCCGATCAAGCTGAAGGCAGGCGAGCGCTGGAGAACCGATTTACAGAAGAGGATGGAAAAGTACGTAGACATTGCGAGCAGCTATGCCAACTGGATCGAATACTTCGACACCTTCGCGACGATGACCGAGGCCCAGTTTGACGCCATGCCGATGGACCAACGCCTGAAGCTGCTTACGGACGCCTACGGCGAGGAGCAGCCGCCGGGATTCGTAATGTAACTGGCTGCGTTACACACTCAACCCATTGCACCACAACCGCTTTACACAATCGGGAGGAATTATGGCGTACAAGCCAATCACGGCAAGGGAGTTTCGCGTCCTCGTGAACTACAAGCTGGACGGTGTAACCGTGTGGCAGTCACTACACAGGACCGCACCGCAAGCACGCCGACAATGCATTCCTTAAGGCTGGCGTGCTGGGCGATCATGGCATTCTCAGTAACTGCACCGTCACATTGTTCGACGGCTTCCGTATCCGGGAAGACTGGACGAAGACCTTCGGCTCCCGCGCAAATGCGGCCAAGACGAACGGCACGAGCTAACACCGACCTACAGGAGAGAAGAGAGTTTTTAAATCTATGGCTGAACATATCTGCCAATGGGGTAACTGCTACGAGACAGAGACGCCCATTCTTTTGACCATCAATAACACCGACCCCAAGCAACGGGTACGCTTTTGCTCCCTCGTTCACCTTGCGCTGTGGGCAAAGAAAGAAGCGCAGAAACGCGGCACTGTGGGACTGCATGCAGTCACCGTTCAGGATGCCTGCAATCTGTCCGACGTCGTCAAGAGCTTCGCTCTCGCAATCGATGTGCTGTGGGCCGAGGCGCGAGAGCGTGGTGAAGGGACGGCATGGATCAACCGTCACCCCATCGTGACGCTGTTCATCGACAAACTGGCCTCGCTGAACGGTTAAGGCGGCGTGACGATACCTGCTCACCAGTGGGTTACCGGGGATTCCCCACCCCGCCGCTGGGAAAGTAATCACTCATATAAACAGATTTTCAGGAAATCAGACATGACATTGAGCGAGTTCAACTTGGGACAGATTAAAGCCGTCGAGGATACAGCGCAGGGACTGTTCAAGCTGTTAACAATCAACTTTTTCTATGACGTGACGGCTGGAGCGGAAAGAGCCATACAAAACAACCCTATGCTCAAAGGGATATCCCCAGCCGAGTTGACGGGTGAAGTATTTGCACCCGGAAGCTTTCGAAGCCGCATTCTTCGATCACCGAGTAACAGCTTTTAACAGGGCACCGGGAGGCAGCGAGATGGCAGGGGAAAACAGGGACCACGCACAGGGGTGGCGCAAGGAAGGCGCGAAGAGAGACGACGAGCGCGAATCAGCGCGGTCCAACAGAAGAGAGGGCACAGCAGAGGATGGCCAACAATAATAAGTGCTTGACGGCTCTTCTGGTAGGGAGGCTAGACTGGATCGCGCTCACTGGAGGATGAATTGGCACTATATCCCGAAGGAGTGCAAGCGCGTGCCCCTGCGAGAAATGATGCCCTATCAACAAGCGTCTCGCCAGCGCTCTTCTTGCAGCCGGATTGAGCCAAACGGGGTATATCAATGCCGTGACGATCATGAGCCTTGAAGAGGTTCGCAGGATTATAGAGAACGAAAAATCAGTCGTCGCCACTATGACTGCATTTCCAAATAATTTTTGTTCGGGCGAGTAGGTCAATTTCGAGAACCAGGCTTTGCTCTTCGATCCGGTTCGTAACTGCTGCGACGAGTGTACGCGCCGCTAACGAAGCTTCAGGTCGCCAATGTGCAGGCTTCCGCATGGGAGGGCGTTGGATGGGAGGTGAAAGTCGTCGACCTAAGAGGCGAGTCCCGTCCAGTGCACGCGGTCTCTCATATCCATTCATATCAATTGACGACCCGCT
The DNA here is from genome assembly GCA_963781245.1 of uncultured Acidobacteriaceae bacterium. Lineage (GTDB taxonomy): Bacteria > Acidobacteriota > Terriglobia > Terriglobales > Acidobacteriaceae > Silvibacterium. Next base: position 595,441 of record CAWAFB010000011.1, on the reverse strand, counting down.
CCATTCCGCATCAGTTCCGCTTTCGATATGGATTACGGCGGATCTAAAAGGATTTTGGCAGTCTCGGATAGCCTCTAAGTTATTGAATTACCGAATACTAGGATTTTGACACGGTAGAGGTCAGGAGTTCGAGTCTCCTCGTGCCTACCATCTTTTCAATCACTTACGAGACGGCTCCAAAAATATTGGGGTCCTTTGGGGTCCAATAAGCATTTTTGCTCCCGCTCCGACACTTCCGCTTCCCGGTTCAGATAGAAACATCTCCACTACACGCGCTTGGGCCCCACGTTTTTCAGAACTCATTGCCTGCGTATAGATGTCGAGGGTGATGCGGCTGTTGGCGTGGCGTAGCAACTCCTGCATCACCTTGATATCGACACCGGCTGCTTTGAGCTGGGTCGAAAAGGTATGCCGGAAGGTGTGCCAGCCAATGTGCTTGGTGATGCCGGCCGCGACTGCAGCAGGACGAATGCCCCGCTGCAGAATCATGTCTGGCGAGTACGGTTGTCTGCCTTTCATCCGCGGACTTCCGAAGACCCAATCGTCAACCTCCGAAATGGCGACAGTTCGGACGCAAGCGCAACCTCGGAGGTCAGTCATCATCTCGGGCATTATCGGTCAGCCTCTTACCAGATTCGCGGCGTGGGCGGTTTGGGAAAGACTATGCTGCCGACGAATATGCTCGGCGCGCCGCCAGTTCGCAAGAATCCTGCCGTCATGCCGTCGACGAAGTTATCAGTGGTACTGCTCCGAACCTCGTTCGGCTTTCAACCGAACTGTCGTCCTTCGTTGCCGATCTTTCTCGCAGAAAATCTGCTCCACTCTCAGAAGAGGAACGACGCTTCGAGAAGAGCTTCCGATGTTTGCGCGAATCCTTACCCTCTCAGATTGTTCGCTGATCCACTCGGAAACCTCACCAGACCCAGCGGTTACTGTACCGACAAACCTCTCTCGCTCCCGCATTTTGGTGCTTGACCCTGTTTTGAGTCGGCTTCTATACTTCGGCGCATTCGCTTTCTTTCTCCTCAGTCATTCACATCTTTAAGACAACTGCGCGAGACAGTTCTGCGCCATTGCGAGTCTCAAGGGGAATCTCGTCATGTTATGTCTTTCTGGGAAGAAATATTCAGGCCTTGGTGCGTCCTCAGCAGATATCTCTCACCCGGCGCGCGGCATTCAGCCACGAATTGCTCAGTGGCGTCTTGCCTGGATGATCCTGGCGAGCTTGACATTAATAGGATGTTCGACGCCGTTCCGATCTTCGATGCCCGCGTTGAATCAGGCAGCCTCTCGAAGAGCGACTGCACAATCCAATCTGGACGCGGAACCTGCTGCCCAGCAGGATTGGGAGGACTGCAACGGGGACGGAGATCCCAGTAAAAACCCTCATCACATCCTCCCTGCTGGTTCGCTAACGTCACCGCAGGATCTAAGAATCAACGGCGTCGCCTGTGTCGTCGACGGAACTGGAACGATCAATACCGTCTCAGGCACTTACGTTTATCGGAATGTAAATGTCTATAACGGTGGTTCGCTGACTTTTGACGATGCGGAGATTGACTTTCATGCTCACTCCATCCTGGTGGAAAAAGCCAGCACGCTTCAGGCGGGTGGAACTTCAGGGCTTAAGGGACCGCTCACTATCTGGCTTTGGGGCTCGAGCGACCTAACCAACAGCATTACTTGCCTGAGCGACACGAAAAATCAATGCGGCGTACCTGACGACGTCTGGAAATCCAATCCCAACGTCCCCATGAAAACCATGGCTGGCATGTCCTGCAATTCGATCCCAGACCCTCCATATATCCCGCAGGGAGAATGTTTTTACCAGTATGAGGTCGCAGATACGGGCGCCCCGACGGGTGCTTATTTCGGTAACAAGGTGCTTGCGGTCTCGTATGGTGGCACACTCACGCTGACAGGCGCAAAGGGGATTCGCACCGGGTCCGTAGAGACCAAACCGGCCGATTCCGGCACCAGCTGGGTACGCCTTAACGAGACTCTGAACGGCGGGGAGCCCGGCTTCTACGTCGACCGTCCTGTGCCCACATGGGGCGAGGGAGATCACATCGTTGTCACGTCTACGGACTATCTCCCCGGTCATACCGAGGAGTTTGTCATCGATAAGATTGAGACCGACGCCAAGGGCACAAAGATCGATATAAAAACCTCGCTGAATGATCCAGATGATCCAGCGCATACGGCTATCGAACATCCTCACTGGGGTCAGGGATATGACTACAGCTCAGTGGCTGCCGCTCATCCCACGGCCGGACCGATTCCCGATCCCGCCACGAAGGGCATATCCACGCTGCCCGCCAATCAGATCGAAACTCGCGCCATCGTTGCGCTGCTCAGCCGCAGCATTCGTATCGCCTCGGAAGGCGCTACGCCAGTGTTGCCGCGCGACTCGGACCATTTCCCGCCGACTGCAGGCAATTATTATGGTGGACACACGATCGTCCGGCAGGGATTTAACAGCTATCAAGTACAAGGAGTCGAGTTTTACCAGTTGGGCCAGGGCGGCGCCATAGGGCGCTATCCGGTCCACTTTCACATGGATAGAACCGTTCCCCAGCCGGGATCCCCTAGCCCGGAAGACCGGGGAACCTATGTCGCCGATTCGTCCATCGTCGATTCCATGACACGATTCATCACAGTGCACGCCACTCAAGGGGTCACGCTGGCGCGCAATGTCGGCTATAAGTCGATCGGACATGGCTTTTTCCTGGAGGACGCGACGGAGATCAACAACCGGCTCTATTCCAACGTTGGAATTACCGCGCGCGCGGGTCTGGCGGACACTTCCTCATCATCAACTAATCCACGTCATGCCCCTGGAATTCTCAATGTCAAGGGGAATCAGGGAGCGCCGATTCCAGATGATTTTCCCTACCATTCGGATGTCAATAATCCGACGGTATTCTGGATTAGCAATACGTGGAACGACTTTGAATACAATGCTGCGGTCGGCGCCGAAACCTGCGGCGCATGCTACTGGATGCCCCCCCAGGGCATCAGTGGGCCGTCACAATACGAGACGTGGAAGGGCTATGCCAGCATGCAGAAATCTCAGCCATTATGGGGCGCGACGCCGGTGCTGACGTTTACAGGCAATTCCTGCAGCACCGCCATGAACTCTCTGCAGACGGTAGGCTCGACCAATGCGTGCAATGGACTGTACTTCGGGGACGGGCAATCAACCGATGATGCACTTTATTCCGTTCCGAATCCCACCCCACCAACGACTCAGCCTGTGAATCAATTTCCGATGATGACAGGTCAGAGGGCGAAGACCACGATTTGCTCTGACCCCAATGGTGACTGCAGCGATACAACGAAAGCCTGCGCAGGGACTGTCAATAGCGATCCCAAGGGAGGACCTGATCTGAAATACTGTCTGCCCTTCGTGCTCGACCGGTACACCACTTCGTTCAATTGGGCGCAAACCAATTTTTCCGCTATCTGGTTGCGCGGATGGTGGTACCTGTTGGAGAACTCCGCCATTACCGACTCGCAAAACGGAGGCCTGACCATTGTCACTGGCGGCGGCTTTACGCGGTCGGACGTTGCGCAGGGCTATTGGTCAGTCTTCAAGAACAGTATTCTTGTTGGCAACACGCAGCCCATCCTCAACAACGGATTTCCCGCCAATGTTTCGGCCTCGAACGCCGGACCGTTCAACCCTGTGGGCCTTAAGTGCACGTACGCCCCCCACGGGGCGTCATTCTGCGCTTCCGCTGCGGATGGCATCACATTTCAAAACCAAAGTTTTGCGATTAACCAGCGCCTCTTCAACATCTATGACGGGCCCTCCACCGAGTACAACAACATCTACTCGGATATACACGTAAACAAACTTGGGACAGTCCAGGAATGCAGCACAGGTCTGGGCCAATGCAAGAGTACGGGGTATATGGCCGCCTTCGTTCTTGGCATTCCGCAGTTTCCTCCCACGGGCCTCACAACGAATCAATGCATTCTGCCTAATGCGGCGATTGCCTGGAAGCAGCCAAACGGCTTTTATTATCCTCCGGCCTTTAATTCCGAGAACCTGGTCTTCAACACCGATCCGGATCACAGGGTGGATATCCGGCACTTCGTCATACAGCCGCAATATGAGTCCAACTCCTTCAAAGACAACTTAGCCGCCATTAAGAATACTTATTGTGCCTATGCGGATAATATGTTCAGCGGCAATGGCTTTACAGACATCGACCGCGAGACGGAGCTTACCGACAGGGACGGGAGCCTTACCGGACTAACGGCCAACAACCCAGCGCAGACTCCTCCGGAAGTTCCTACGATTTCAGTTAACAAGGATCCGTTCTTCAACGCGCCTGTGGTTACGGATGAATGCGCCAGCGGACAGTTGCCGCCCCTGAACCCAACCGACAGCGGCAACGAGTCCGGGGCCACCGTTAATACCAGTCCTTACGAGCACCTGACAACCGCGATTGTGGCTGACTGCGCGAAGGAGACCGGCACAAACTGCAACGGAAATTGGTCGGGCCCAGTGGCTTTCGGGACGGGGGGCGGGTGTGCGGTTATTGGATGCTACGGCGTACCACTTTATCAACAGTTCAGGGCTGCGAGCGACAAACCCAATGCGAGACCTTCGATCTTCATGATGGGGCAGGGCAATGCCCAGCGCAGCACGATGACCGTCAATCATGGCAAATACTACATCGATACCACCCGGTCGCAAGACGCGCAGAAGGCGACCGGCGCTACGCTGTTTACTGTATTTCAGCCGAACACCAGTTATGAATTATTTGTAGTTTTCGCCTCGGAACATACACAGCAGACATATCAGATCTATATCGGCAAAGACTTGAGCCTGGAGGAGGCGGAAGCTGTTATCAAGCCGGGCCGACTTCTTATCACTACTCAAACCTATCCTTTCTGTTCGGGAAGCAACGATCCTACAGAGTGCAAGAACGTGTGTGGGAGCGAATGCACCGGCTCATGGGCAAAAGTCACAGACTACAAAAAGGAGCTTGGTCTCCTGACTGTCGAGATTGATCTGACGAATCAGCCTGATATGAAAGTCTCAAGCCGCGAAGCCTTCTGCCAGCCGACTACATACTGCCAATGGAATTCAGATAACAACACGTGCGGATGCAAACCGGGCACTGATTGTGAGGACTCCGCGGTATGCAGCTATGCAACCAAGGACATTGATTGCCCCGTGGGCGGCTGTTACGGTTTTCGTATCATGTTGCCGAGTCGTTTCGCAGCCGAGCCACAGATTGGCTTGCCACCAGAGCCAACTAAATTTCTGGTTGACAAGACTACTTTCGTGACCGCCACTCAAGGTGTTGCTGGAGACTGCTACTACGACAAAGTTCCTGAACCGCCGCCTGGGCCCAGAAGGCCCATACGCTTCCAACCGCTATCAACCGAACCGATCAGCTGGCCGAAGCCTTAAGTCCGGTTCATTCAAACAATGTAATAGACAAGGTCCGCCGCTCTTTGGGCAGCATTCTCGTTCATTGCGGTTCAATACGGGCTTAATGTCTTCGGGAACGGCACGTCACGATAGCTTGCCGCTGCATCGCGTTCACTTCATGAGCAACCGGTCATATCCGGAGGAGTCCCTCCGCATTGATTGAAGGACTGGACGCAACTCAACGAATTCCGTGCGGCCGGAGATGTGGCGGGAGTCTGGGAGTGTCCGAATCTCCTTCGCATCCCTTCTGAGACTGGCAAAGAAAGCCTGTCGGCTCTCAAGGCCGGTCTCAATCTCGGCCGCCCCGCAGGGCGGGTCAAGTGAAAAGTATTTCTTCGGCAGCTTCGACGGCAAGAACTTCATCGCGTCTACCGAAGCCGGCGCACACGGCTGGACCAACTACGGCAAGGACGATTACTGCGCCATCAGTTACAACGGATTGCCCCAAGGCGAAAAGCCAGTGCTGATCGGGTGGGTGAGCAATTGGCAGTACGCCTCGGGGATGCCGACCCAGCCTTGGCGAGGACAGATGAGTTTGCCTCGGCGGCTCTCGTTCGCTCGAGACGCAGCTGGTCTGGCGCTTAAGCAAGAACCCCTTATAGCACCTCTGCGTGGAAAGAGCTTTCCTGTTGCATGGCCTGCGCTGGGTAATTCATCCCGCGGAGCGCTCGGAGAGTCGGCTATAGTCCCAAACGAGCTGGAATTGCAGTTCGGGCATCCGAGAGCGCCAATCTTCGGCGTCCGACTTTACTCCGATGAACAGCATTGGACAGAGATCGGCTTTGACACGAACAAGAGGGAGTTCTACATCGATCGGACACGTTCGGGAGCAATCGTCAGCGCGGACTTCCCGGCAAGGACAAGAGCCCCGCTCGCTGCTGGACGCCCGGCTTGTCGTGGATGGGTCCTCAGTCGAGGCATATGCACAAAACGGCACGTTTGCCATGACCAACTTGATCTATCCCTTGTCCACTAACAGCACGATCCGACTCTTCCCACAGGATGCAAAACCTATGGAATTCTCCGGGCGCGTCTGGGAGGTAAATTCGATCTGAGAGCAACAATCTTCCGGCAAATGACAGAACGCTCCACAGCGTCGAAGCTCGACAGTCACCAGCCGGGACCGTCACTAGTCAGTCTCCAAGTAGCCGAGCTTTTTAGGTGCGAGAGTGAAAATATCTCAAGCGCGATAGACTAGAAACGATATGCAATACGCGCGAATTCTTGCCTTGATCGATGCCGAAGTGGAGCGACTGCAAAAGGCTCGCCAGCTTCTGGCCTCCTCCTTCTCCCCTATCGAAAAGACGCGAAAGAGAAAATCACCGCCTTCTGTTCTTTCTGTCGCTTCTGAAATTGCAAAGGTTCAGGATTCTTCCGCCGTCGTCCAAGGATCCGCAATCGCGCCGGCTGTCATGCGCGAAAAACGAGCAAGGAGAGCCCCGCAGCAGAAAAGGCCTTCTGTAAGCAAGCCGCCGGTTGCCGCTTTAGAGACTCCATTGGGCGCAGTTGTTCCTGCCGCACCGGTCTTCGTCTCAGCGGAGCAGATTCGTAAGACCCGCGCCCAACGAGAACCGATGAGCCGGACCGGACAGAGCGCTTTTCATTCAGCATCCAACGACTCGCTTACAGCCGAGTCGCTTGCGAAGCGATGGCTGCATAGCTCCGCCTCATGACCACAAGTTGACCATGGGTAAATGTCCAGTTTGGTTGCACAGGGGCGATATCGCGGAAGAACAAATCGCCGATGATAAAGGACGTTCACATCAACAGCCCCAGTTCTCCTTTTTGAAATGGGAGGAACTGTTCGTAGCAAGTGCAAATGTCCGGTTTTCGTAGCACGTGAAATGTCCGGTTTTGTTTTCTCATCTAGCCGCCGTCGTAGCTGTTGGAAAGTGGGAATCCCGCGCTGTTTGCGGGATTTCCAAGCGAGGTGGAAAAGTCGGCATTTGGACTTTTCCACGGAGCGGCTTTCAACAGCTTGCTTTGTTGCCGCCTGCGTGATCGGTGTGCCCTGGCTGGTGTAGCGTTCTAGGGGGCGTGGCCCGTGGGTCATGCTGAGAGTGCCGTCCAGATGCTGGTGCACGTGAACCCGTTGGGCACGCGTGCTAATCTGATCCGCCACTTCTCAGGTAGACTAGGGCGCTAATCGATAGCAGAAATGCCGCCGTTCCGATCCACCCGACCCATCGGTCCGAGAAATTCGGCAACAGCACCGCAAGCAATACGATCACAAGAACAGGCAGAATTAGAATCAGCAAGACGGCCGCCCACAAGCCAGTTCGTATCAGGACACGTTTCGTTGGGCTGGTAGACAAAACGCAGTCCCCGCACAGAGACTTTTCCGCGGCACTTGTCACATAAAATGTGCGGCCGCAGTTTGTACACGACGAGGCGACACAGCGTCCGATTTTCTGGCGCTCTGTAATCCACGCGCGAATGGGTTCCACAAAGTCGCCGGGCCAGTTGGCTTGGGCAGTAAGCACAAATGCCTCGCCCTCCGAATCGAAACCGAGCACCACGCCGTGGCCGGGATCGGCGAAACTAATCTTGTAGCCAAGCTTCGCAAGATCAGAGGAAAATTCCCGCCACGTCATAGTTCGTATGCCCTTCAGCCTCCACAGCACTCCCCAGAATGCCCAGGCAAACCTCGAGCCCTCCATCGAAGGGCGTGTGAGGATAAAGAGTTTTTCCTGCAATCCTTCATCGCGCAGATGTTCGAATTCCCATCGCAGATTGTCCGACTTGCTGACTTCGACGATGATCGCCGCCGCCTTTTGGGCCAGTGTCTCGAATTTCTCCTTCCACTCGTCATCCTTTGCATATATTCGTAAAGCGCCGGGAGGCGCAAGGTAATCTTCTGGACTGCCGAGCGCGACAAATGGCCCAATCGAACGACTAAGGTCTTTGCCAAGGTACTCTTCCAGCGTCAACCCGATTTTCTGGTCGCTCTTGGAAATAGCAGCATGAAAGCTTTTGGCCCACCTGCCGTACCGCTCCTTCGTACCCATAATGAAAAATTGCGACTCCTGATTGAAAGCGCGAAGGTAAAGCACGGGCAGCCTCTGACCCTCCTCCAGTGCCTCTTCCATTGGCGGCGTGTGCACGGTTCGCTCCCGGCGGATCAGGTAACGTCCCGCAAGCGCAAGCATGCACCCCAACGACACGGCCGATGGAAAGCTGCGGGGCGCCGCCCGGTGAACAACATAGACCATCCAGGCAATAACCAGCGGGACCAACACTGCAAGCGCCATGAGAGCTTGACCCACCCTGCGAAAAGGAAAGCGCACATGCCGCTCTCCGAACCTCCGCGTCTGGCGATGAGGGAAGATGAGAACAAGCAAGAACATCGCCGCACTGGAGAACAGCACCGGAATCCAGAAGAAGCGCGATAGAAATACGAGCATACTGCCTGTGTTGGCCGGATTCAGTGCGATGATGCCCGCAATCCCGACGGCAAAGCCTGCAACCACGAATGCCGAAGCAGCTGGTGGTTGATAACCTTTCTTACGAGCCTGGCGATAGGTAGAGAAGACCGCGACGGTGGCGACTAAAATAATCGAGAGGGCGAAGATGGCGAACAGCACCATGTCCCAAAGCATCGCCATTGAAGTGCACCTCGAAGTGATCTGCGGCGTTGCCGACGATCGCGGGCTTAGGATAGATGGAAGTGTCCGCAGCCTTAGGGAGAGTTTAGTCCCCGTGCTTGGCAGCTTTTGAAAACTGGTTTCGTGTAAGCCGGATTGTTAGCCGTAGTATTCGGTGCCAATGAGGACTCTTGCCCCATCGCTGCCATGCTCGCATCTATCAATTGCTGGTCGCGCACAAACCGTAGCTAGGCAGAAGCGGGCTTCTAGGCTCATCGTTCCACCGTGCAATTTGGCGTCTTACATCGGCTGAGAACTTTTGTTCCATGCTGAGGCGGGCTCCGCAATATCCAAAAAGTACACCTGACTGCCCGTATCTCCTGCAATCGCATGCTGGCCCGCGGCAGCAACCGCCCAGATAGGATTTTCGAGGTATTGACGCGGGTTGGCCGGCCAGAATCCAGATCCCAGATCACAACCGTTCGATCCCACGACGTGCTGGCGTGACAGCCAACGTAGTCTGGTACGCGGTGGAGCGGTGCGCTGGACAGGCGGCTCATCCCAGTTCGCGGCTTCATTTTGCGGGATGCGCAAACGCGCCGAAGAATCGCGGTCTAGGCTACTCATGAGCTTCCGGCTGGGGCGCTCACGTTCTGGGAATCGCGCCAATGCCTTCGCGTCTGCCGCCGGCGCGGGTCTACTATGTCAAAATCTTTCGATTTGGAGGATTCCGTGATGAGTAAGGAAGCGAGCGACAAAATCCGCATTCTTATCGTTGATGATCATCCCGTCGTCCGCGCTGGCCTCGCCAGCATGCTGGGTACCCAGCAAAACCTCGACGTAGTCGGAGCTGCATGGAATGGTCAGGAAGCTTTTGCGCTCATTGAGCAGCACCGACCGCACGTGATGCTGCTCGACCTGCGCATGCCAGGCATGGATGGCATACAAACGCTGCAAGCATTGCGCTCCTTCCCCGACCCGCCGCGAGTTCTGATGCTCACCAACTTCGAGAGCGACGAGGACGTCTATCGCGCAGTATCCGCCGGAGCGCAGGGTTACCTGCTTAAGAGCACCACTCAGCGGGAGATGATAGAGGCTATCAGGACCGTCGCTTCTGGCCGTCAATACTTTCCTCCACACATTGCAGCGCGGCTTACTCATCGCAGATCTCGGGCTCATTTGACAGTCCGTGAACTTGAAATCCTCGACCTGTTGTCAAAGGGGCTTACCAACAAGCAGATCGGCTGCGCGCTAGATATCAGCGAAAATACCGCCCGAAACCACGTCAACAAGATCATTGAGAAGCTCGATGTCAGCGACAGAACCGAAGCTATTGCAGTGGCATTCCGGCAGGGGCTCCTCGAAATACCATCCTAGGCGGCTGCCGAGCCTTTTGGGCGCGCCCGGCCCAAACCACCTAGTTCATCTGAACCATGGGATTGGTTGCACTGACTCATGCGCGTGTGTATTTGGCTCCTTTACTCTCCATCGTTGCTTGAAAGGTCTCGTTTCAGTAGCCGTAACTGAGAGCGTAGAAGGATGTAACTGTTTACAAACAACCTAGGCTTCTCGGAATAGCGTCAAGGCAGCATTTCTCAGGAGGTAGAAATGAAATCTTGGAGGCTCGGAACAGGATTCGCGTTGCTAATATTACTGACCGGCTTTTCTCTTACAGTCCGGTCCAGTGCGCAGACGGTGTTTGGCAGCATCGCCGGAACGGTCACCGACTCCTCCGGTGCGGTTATCGCAGGCGCTAAGGTGCAGGCGGTTGAAGAAAAATCCGGGACCACGCTGGTTGCGATTTCCACATCGGCCGGAACATACCGGCTGCCTGAGGTCCCCATTGGAACCTTCGACATCAACGTGAACGCGGCCGGTTTCCAGGCGGAAAAGCTCACTGGAATCCAGGTGAACCTCCAGGTGACTTCGGTAGTGAACGTCACATTGAAGGTGGGCACAGCGACCGAGAGTGTCACCATTGAGGCCAATGCTCCGCAGTTGCAGACGGATAGCTCTGACATCTCCGGCACAATCACCGCCCAGGAGTACCAGAAGCTGCCCTTGGCACTGGGCGGCGTGGGCGCTTTTCGCTCACCGGAGGCGTTCATCTTCCTGCTACCCGGGAACACTGGGCCGGGCACAGCCAACAGTCCGAACGGAATATTTTTCAGTAAGATCGCCGGCGGACAGGACTACGGCGCTGAGGTGCTGATCGACGGCCTCAGCCAGCAACGCAGCGAGAACGGCTCCTCCTTCGATGAGGAAGCGCCGTCAGTGGACGCACTGCAGCAGTTGACCGTGACTGAAGCCCTGCCATCAGCCGATTACAACCGAACAACCGGTGGAATCGAAAACTTTGTCACTAAGAGTGGTGGCAATCAATTCCACGGTTATGGTTACGAAATCCTTCGCAACACGGCTCTGGATGCGAATCTCTGGTTCAACGGCGGTAATGAAGCTCTGCAGTGCGTAGGCGCGAATGATACTGCAGCCTGCAGATCCACCTTCGCCACACCGGACGATCACAAGAATGACTACGGAGTCACCTTCAGCGGTCCGGTTTGGATCCCTCACCTCCTCGATTGGCGTAACAAGGTCTTCTTCTTCTTTGCCTGGGAGCAGTTGAAGTACAGCCTGGGTGCGACCAACATCACAACCGTTCCAACCGCGGACGAACTCGCGGGCGACTTCTCAAATCCCGCTCTGTTTAACACGTCGAACGTAGTGGGCACGAATCCCTGCGACGGAAGCCCCGTCTATCAGGGCCAGATCTTTGATCCTTCGACCACCAGAACAGTGAACGGAGTAGAGTGCCGCACAGCTTTTCCCGGCAACAAGATTCCGGGTGGATTCTCTCCAGTGGCGCAAAACCTGCTCAGCTACTTCCCGGCGGCGACCAACGGTCAAGTCTTCAACAACTTTTCTTACTCGAGCACCGCACCAATCGAGAATACGACTTTAACGGTTCGTATCGACGCTAATATCACTCAGAAACTGAAGCTATGGAGTTCTTATAGCTCGCGTGACAACAACCGTATTTCCGGAGCGCCTCCAGGTCAATTCCTGCCTTACCCAATCGACTACCAGACCTGGAAGCAGGACTTTGAAACTCACTTCTGGCGTCTGGGACTGGACTACGCCATTACCCCAACCCTTTTGAACCACTTCATCATCGGCTCAAACCGCTCCAACAGTATCAACTTCGCCGTGCCCGCCCTGGAAGGCAAGAACTGGTTCGGGATGCTGGGGATCGGCAACGCGGTGAGTAACAACTTCCCGGTGGTCACGAATGGATTGACCGCGCAGGAGGGCATGCCGAACAATGGTGACAACATCGACAACGGATTGCGGCTGGTAGACAGCGTCTCCTGGCAGAAGGGCGCTCATAGCCTGACGTTCGGTACCGACATCCGCTATCAGCAGTACTCGCCAATCAACAATAACTCTCCATCGATCAACTTTTGTGCGGCGCAGACCTCCGGATATCAGGGGTCGGGCAACAATGGCAATGGATTGGCCAGCGAACTGCTTGGCCTGGCCTGTAACGGGGGCCAGAACGTGTATTCGCATCAGTCCCGCTGGATCTCCTGGTACTACTCCGGATATGTGCAGGACAACTGGAAGATCACCAGGAACCTGACGCTGAACCTGGGCCTGAATTATAGCGTTGACGTCCCCCGGCACGAGGCGCTTAACTACACCTCCAACTTCAGCCCCACGGCACTCGACCCGGAGTATGGGGTTCCGGGCGCACTTGTTTTCGGGACAACATGTAACGGCTGCAACACGAAGTGGGCGAACACCTACTTCAAAGACTGGGCCCCACGTATCGGTTTCGCATACAGCCCGCCATGGCTCAATGGAAAGACGGTGCTACGCGGCGGCGGTGGAATTCTCTATGGTCCCCTCCAGTATGACGACTTCGGCGGATCGATGAACGCCGGGTACAAGTCGAGCCCTGTTTTCCCTTCAAAGAACAACTTCGATCCTTCTTTTGTGATCGATACTGGATACCCGGCCTTCCCGGCTCCTCCCAATCTGGATCCGGGCCAATATAACGGCGCCTTTCTTCCCGGGTCGTATATCGAGAAGTCAGCCGGGCGCCCCGCTGCTATCTACAACTACACCATGCAGGTGCAGCAGCAACTCGCGACGGACCTGATCGCGAGTATCGGCTACGTCGGAGCTGTGGGCCAGAACCTGCAGGCGAACAACCAGAACATCAACAATATCCTGTACGACAATCTCAAACTGGGAAAGGAACTCGGTCAGCAGTTAATGGGTAATCCCTATGGTGTACCGGTTCCGTTCGCTGGATATTTCAACCTCTGGGGCAATGGAGTACAGATCCAGCAGGCGCTACGTCCCTACCCGCAGTACGACTTTATCGACTCTGGCTGCTGCCTGGAGGCCACCGGACACTCCAGTTACAACGCCATGCTCCTGTCCCTGTCGCGGAGGTTCCGCGATGGGTTGAGCCTGCAAGTGTCGTATACATGGTCCAAGAACCTCAACGATACAGATAGCGCCCTGCCGAATACCAATCCTGGCCAGCCGCAGGTCCAGAACTCCCAGAATCTGCACGAAGAGAAAGCAATCAGTGTTCAGGACGTTACAAACACCTTCGTCGCGAGTCCCTTCTATGAGCTGCCCTTCGGCAAAGGCAAACCGTTCCTGAATCATGGACCGGCGAGCTATCTCCTTGGAGGTTGGCAGATCGGGGCCATCCTGCGTTATCAGGACGGTCAGCCCATGCCGTTCTGCTGCACCGTCGGAATACCCGGCTGGGAGAACTCCACCAGGTACGACCTTGTTCCCGACGTTCCAATCAAGAGCGCGGTCTACCGCAGGGGGTGGAAGAACATCAACCCGTTCAATACGGCCAATGGAAGCGATCCCAATATAAACAGCTTCTTCAACGGATCTGACACAAGCTCCGCCGCGGCCTACCACAATGGCGCAAAGCCGGCGTTTATCGACCAGGTCGCGGCGGTGAACGCATCGTCGGCTAATTTGCCCTACACTCTGGGCAACACACCCAGGGTTACCAACATACGTATGCCTGCGTGGGAGAACGAAGACTTCAGTTTTATTAAGGTCACGCCGATTCACGAGAGTGTGAATTTCGAGTTGAAGTTCGAGTTCCTTAACGCGTTTAACCGACACCTGTTCACATCTCCGGACGATAATCCGGCGGACTTCACGTTCGGTATCCCGACCTCTCAGGCGAACTCTCCGCGCGCGATTCAGGTGACGGGAAGAATCAACTTCTAGCCAACTGGCCTCCCAGGGAGCGTAGCTCAGTCTGCGCTCCCCATTTTTTTGGTCCGAGACTTGCAGCGCTGTCCGCGGGATGCAGCCTCTGGATTTGACATGCCAGGTTTGCTCTTCTAGCTTGGGCCTAAGTTCTATGCGGCTTGCGAGTCATCGGGTTTGTTGGCTGTTTGCTTCGACATTAATTCTTGCTGGGACCTCGCCGTGCCAGCAGGCTTCGGACCAGCTGCAGTCGCTCTTCCGAGAGGGCGCGGAGCAGATGCATGCGGGCAACGCGGCGGCGGCGGAAGCTGCATTCCGCAAAGCGACAGAGTTGGATCCATCCTTTGCTCCTGCACATCTCGATCTTGGTCTCGCAGAATTGAAGCAAGGCAAGCTACCTGACGCGAGTGCCTCGATCAGGAAATCGCTGCAACTTGATCCCTCTTTGCCGGGGGCTCACCTTTTTCTCGGAATTGCCGAGTATCAAAGCAATGACACCGACAATGCTCTCGTCGATTTACGGCAGGAACTCAAACAGGACCCGAAGAATGTTCAGGCACTGACCTGGCTCGGAATAGTCGAGTTGAATGCTGGGCATCCCGAACTGGCCAGTGAGCCGCTTGACCGCGCCGCCGAACTCTCACCAAAGGACGAGAACGTCCTCGACTATCAAGTCCAGGCGCATATGGCAGAAGCCAAACAAAGCTATACAGCGCTCTACAAGCTGAACCCGGCGTCGTGGCGCCTACACCGGCTGAACGCCGCTATTGACGCGCAGGCGCAGGACCATAAGGGGGCCATCGAGGAATACCAACTGGCCATCAAACTCGCCCCAAGAGAACCTGAGTTGTATGAGGGCATGGGTTGGGAGTATCGCAAACTGGGTCAGGCCGACCAGGCCGCGAAGTCCTTCGCTGAGCAACTGAGGCTGACACCGGGGAATCCGATCGCCATGTACAACCTGGGCAGCGCACAGGTGGACAATGGTCAAGAGCAGGCAGCGCTCCCCTTGCTGCAGCAGGTCGTCAAGATCTACAACCATCCCACCGGTGCTGATTATTACCTGGGCCGGGCGCTTGTAGCAGCGGGAAAGAACGATGAGGCCGTGCTGGCTTTTCAGCGTGCGACCACGCTGAACGGAGAGATGCAGCGGCGGGCCTGGTATCAGCTATCGCAGATCTATCGGCATATGGGAAAAACGGCAGACGCGCGTGCAGCGGCAGTGAAGTACGAACAGCTCAAACAGGCCGCCGATCAGGCCAGCGCCAAAGAAGTCGAGGACTGGCGGAAGATGAACGCCGCCAGCGCTGCCGCTTTGAGCGATTCAGGACAACAATAAACCGGCAGCTTGCAAGCATGCTATTGCCCGTCTGTCGTAATCGAACAGGGTCACTTCGCCCCCATGGTTTCGGGCAGATATTTCTTTGAAGTATGCGAGGCCTCATGCTGGAAATGCATATTCGCTCTCAGCTGTCCTGTCTACGAATCTCCCCATAACGACAGCCAAATAGTCGCCTTCTCGGACAATCGTTCCCAAGCTCTTGCAGCTTGCCAACCCAAGTAGTGACGATGAAAACGCTTGCGTAGGCTGATCGTGGTGAGCAAGATCACCACGAGGAGGTGGCAAGTGGTTTTTGTTGGAGTGGACACACAAAATACGTCACAGATTACAGTGATAGACGAAGTCTGGGATTAAGTGCTGACATAGCTAGCGGCGCCGACTGTCTGCCCAGAGCCGACGGAACACAAGAACGGGCATGCGGACAGAGTAACCAGGAGAGGCTTGACGTCACTGCGGATCGAGGAAGAACAGTTCATGCGTGCCTCCATAGCAAGCAATGCGAAGCAGAAACTGTTCCGGAGAAGGGGGACCTTGTTCCTGCAACGCGGGAGCACATACTGTGCACTGCGGCTTAACGAGTAAAGTGTTTCTGCCGGGAGTTGCGAACTAGATTATCGGGCGGGAAGAGCGTCAGCGCAGAGACAACAGAAGCATGGGCAACGAAGAACAGAGCGCTCGGCTGCGATGAGCATGAACTTCATGGCGTAAGAGTACAGGTGCTAACTACCAATATCAAGCATCGCCTACGTGCTGAGGCGTAGTACGTGCTTTGTGTTGATCATGAATTAATCTTTACTCCTGCCAGATATATGATATTTTTCCTGCATGGAATACGCTGCATTCAACTACGGCAACACGGACACACTGTTAGTTGTTTTTTCGCGCGTCGCCTCTCGATGTCGCCTTTGATTCTCGCCCAGCAGATTTTTTAGACGGAACTGAGCTTGAGGATCGCCATCCTTTGAAGATATTGGTGTTTGAGCTTTGCGGGAGCCGATTATTCAACGTCTTGCTTAACCGCTAAGACGAAGAAGATGACTTCGTTTCGGCTCTCGGGCCGCTCCTTCGTAGCCGCCGCAGCACTGTCTCTAATTCTGCGCACTCTGAACCGATTCTGAGCGTGGTTGTCGCCGTCGAAGGCGGCGGCCCATGGCTCCTTCTGCGAGCAGGAGGCCGCAATCTCTTCTGCGTGAGGCAATGTTATCAGTTCACGAAGACACATTCCTATCTCTTCACTGTCCTGCTCGTTTTGAGCAATGTAATCGTGTTCGCCCAGACCCTAACCAGCGGGACCGTTGTTGGCTCAGTGGCGGACTCAACGGGAGCTGCCGTTGCATCCGCAATCGTGACCATTGCGCAGGCAGACACGGGCGCAGTTCGAACTGCCCAAACGAATGAATCGGGCCAATACCGCTTCCCGTTTGTCAAGCCTGCGGATTACGCGTTCCGGCGAAAAGCGCGGACTCACAGCTGAGATCTCGCACTCAGTCTCCTGGGCGGCCGGGCAATAGATCTATCTGGTGCTTGCTGTGCAATCCGTCCAGCAATCTGTGTATGTCAACAGCTCGGCATCGCTTCTCGAGACTGAGAACGCCAACCAGGCGACCTCTTCACGGTGAAAAAGAAGTTGAGAACATGCCAATCAACGGCGGCGACATCACCAACATCGCCTTTACTACACCCGGACTCCGTCTCAACGTAGGCGGCAATACCAACTTCAACGTCAACGGCCTGCCTTTCAGCTCGGCGCTCTTCACCATGAACGGGCTGACATCGCGGAACCTTACAACCTGAACAATAAATCCGGAGCGAGCAACAACACGCTCGGGGCGAATGACATTCAGGAAGCTGCGGTGATCGTAAATGCCTTCAGCGCGCAGTACGGACGCATGGCCGGTGCACAGGTGAACTACATCAGTAAATCGGGCACCAACGACTTCCACGGCAACTTGGCAGAGAACTACAACGACGCGGTCCTGAATGCCAACGACTACTTCAAGAACCTTGAAGGCACGCCTCGCGGACTCGCTGTCGCCAACCAATACGCGGCATCGATTGGTGGTCCGATCTTAAGGAACAAGCTGACGTCTTCGTGAAAATGCAGCAGGGAACCCGGTTTGACCTCGCGCCATCGTCGGGATTCGTTCACTCCCTTCTCGATAACGGCCAACCGGACACACTGACTCGCATCCCTGCGGCGTCCGTTCCTCTCTATCAGGATCTCTTCAAACTCTACAGTGGCGCCCCGGGCATCAGCCGCGCTGTGCCTGTCACTACAGGCACGGGCCCTCTGCAGGACAGCACGGGTCATCTGGGCTGCGGCACGCAAAAGTTCACAGGAACTTATGTAAATGGATCAAGTGGACCGCAGTTCGGAGTGAATGTTCCCTGCGCGGTTGCCTTCGGCACCAATGCATCGAGCGTGAATACGGAAAGCTATGTTTCCGGACGGGTAGATTACAACATTAACGACAAGCAGAAGATCTATTTCCGCCTGAGTCGCGATTGGGGCATCCAGGCCAGCGCGACCAGTCCGATCAGCCCGATCTTCAACCAGCAGAGCAATCAGCCCTGGACGATTCCGCAAGTGAACTACACCTATTCCATCACACCGAACCTGGTAAATAACTTCATTGCGAGCGGCAACTGGTACTCCGCCATCTTTGGCGTCGTTAATTTCCCCGATGCGGAGCAGGCGTTTCCAGGCAACTTTGTCTTCGATGACGGCGGAGCCAATGGAAGCGCCAACAACACCACGGGGACTGGTTTTGCCAACGTGGATGCTTTGCTGCCAACAGGAAGACGCGGAGAACAGTTTCAGCTGATCGACGACCTTTCCTGGAGCCACGGCCATCACACCATCCAGGCCGGGGTGAATGACCGCAATAACCGGATCTCGGACTCGACCATTTCCAGCGGATCGATCATCGGCACCACACGTTCAATGACCTCACCGACTTTGCTGTTGGCACAGTGAACAGCACAAACACGGGGTCGAACTACACGCAGTCCTTTCCCTTGCTGGCCACGGCCCATACACGCCTCAATTCGCTGGGTTTCTACGGGCAAGACGAGTGGAGCATACGCCGCAATCTGAACATTACGTACGGGCTCCGGTTTGAGCTGCAGGGCAATCCCTCATGCAAAGAAGACTGTTTTTCTCGCTTTAACACCGTCATTCTCTTGCCCCCGGTATCAGCTCACGCGCGACCGTTCCATATAACGCGACCATTCAGACCAGGCTTAACAAGACCTTCGCGAGCCTTGAAGGCATCGTGACCGAACCGCGCCTGGGCATTGCTTACTCCCCGCGTGAGGACGCCGGCATTGTAATTCGCGGCGGTGTCGGCCTGTTTGCCAATACCTTTCCAGGAAACATTACGGCCAGCGTCTTCGGCAATGCGCCGAACAAGTTCACGCCGACTGTGAACTATGGGGATGTCGCCCTGAGCAACGACGCCAACAGCTCACAGGCCGTCGCGATAGCTTCGAATGAAGCCTTTCAGAATGGCTTTTCAAGCGGCGACAACCTCATTCAACTCCAACAAGCGCTCGGCAAAGTAAAGTTTGCGACTCCGACCTTCTATTCCAATCCCACTCATTTCCGCACCATTAAAGCTATAGAGTGGAGTGTGGAAATAGAACAGCCTGAAAGCGCGATTGTTCATTTGCTGCGCCGGAATAACGGATATGACGAATCGGCCACCAACGCGGACGCCAACGCCTACATTGGAACCGCCAGCCGTTATCCCAACGGTTTTGGAAGCTTGCCCACGGCTATTCCTGATCCGCGCTTCTCTGCCGTGAGCCAGATCCTCGTCTCGGGATATTCGAATTATAACGGCCTCACTGCGCAGGTACGTCACGCATTCAGCTACGGGTTCCAGGCGCAGGCCTTCTACACCTGGAGCCATGCGCTGCAGCTCAATCCACCTTCCGGGACCTCTACAACGCTGTCTGTATACAACCCTTATAACCTGAACGCCGGCTATGGTCCCACCAACTTCGACACACCTAACAATTTCACTGCGGACCTTCTGTGGGTAGCGCCAAAGCAGAACAACCGTTGGCTCCAGGCCACGCTTGGCGGGTGGACTTTTGGCGGAAAGCTATATCTGTACAGCGGACGTCCTTTTTCCGCGTCCAGTAGCCACATTCCCGTCTTCTCTACCGACTTACGCGGGATCGGGTTGTTCTCTGTCCTCGAGCTTCGTAGGGAAATCTGCTGGCCAAAGAGGTAACCACGCCTTGGATTGCAGCCATCAATTCTCCGCTGACGGTGTGGAGACGGGCCGAACCCGCATGAACCGGTCCATTTCGGCAATACTCCTCCCAATATCTTCCGTGGGCCAGGATTCTCAAGCGTTGCCAGCCAACTTACCAAGAAGATCCCGGTGAAAGAAAGGGCCTCGTTTGAGCTGGGCGTGACTGCCTACAATCTTTTCAATCACGCCAACTTCGCTGTCCCAAATGGGAATGTGACCTCCGGCTCTAGTGGACTGATCACCAGCACGGTGAGTTCACCTACAAGCATCTATGGCACCGGGCAAGGCGCAATTGTCTCCGGTCGCGTGCTGGTGTTGCTAGGCAAGTTCGTTTTTTGAGCGTACAGACTCCGATGACAGATATAAGTGGAGATACTTCAATGAAGACGTTCCAGCGATTTTCCTTTGCGCTGCTAGCAGCCGCTCTCTTTTCCTTTCCTGTTTCAGGGCAGCAGTCGCAGCCCGACCACGCTCTCGTCTCGTATCCCTGAATCCGTTTGCCGGCCAGACAGGAGTGCTCGCGCCCGACGGAAAACACTTTGCAGTGGTTGAAAAGGGACAGATCGCGCTGCTGCCGGTTGACGGGAGCGCGCCGGGCCCTGTGATTGCCACTCAAGGAGCGAAGTCTGAAGTGAGCTGGTCCGCGGGTGCAAGAATCTGGCCTTTGTCAGTCAGGGCCAGATATGGGTGGTTCCCGTTTCCGTGGAGTAGCCGGTCAAACTGACCAACGACCCGGCCGGACCCGGCGATCCACGCGGTGCGACCGATCATCTGCCAAAATGGAATCCGAACGGCAAGTGGATTCTCTATGAGTCCGGCCGCAGAGGATGGAACCAGCTCTACGTCATCAGTGAGGACGGAAAAGCCGAGCACCCGATTGCCTCGACAGAGATTTACACCGGCGGTGGTGGGATTGCCAGCTCCGCTCCGGACCAGGGCGACGCAGTCTCGTCGGATCGCTTCGCCCCCAATCCATCCTGGTCGTCGGACGGGACCAGGCTTTCCTACACAGAGCGGTCACGTAAGCTTTTCTCCGGCAAGCTGAACATCGTCGCCTTCGACCAGAATTCAGGAACGCCGACAGGATCTCCACGCACCCTCTACACGGCCAGGAATGATGTGGGCGGTGCGTGGGCCGTGAATACGGCTGCGTGGTCTCCAGACAGTAAGACGCTCGCGGTTGTATTGCAGGAGACCGGGTGGGAAAAGGTCTTTCTGATTCCCGCCGCCGGAGGTAAGGCGAAACAACTCACCACCGGCGAGTGGGAAGATGAAACACCGGTGTATGCGCCGAATGGAAAATGGATCGCTGTCGTCTCCAACCGCAATCTTCCTTAAGAACGGCACATCTGGATCGTACCCGTGGATGGTTCCGCACCATGGCAGCTTGACGCATCACGACGGTGTCGAGAGAAGATCCACAGTTGTCTCCCGACAGCAGCACAATTTACTTCGGGCGAGGAACGTCACTGCGTAACCCGGCCACCTACTTCGCGTCCATCCGCGGCGAAAATGAACCGCGGCCCTTGCGGCCGTTGCAACCTTCGATTTTTGAGCAGGCCCGCCTTCCCACTCCGGAGGTCGCCCATTTCAAAGGGAAGGATGGTCTGCCGCTCGCGGGAATTCTATTTCGTCCCTTAGACTTCAGGGCGGGAGTTCGCTATCCGACGGTGATCTGGGCGCACGGAGGTCCTGAGGGCCAGGTGACGTTGAGCCTTTCTCCTTGGTCTCTGTTTCTTGCTCAGGAAGGGTTCGTGGTATTCGAGCCGAATTTTCGTGGCAGCACAGGCTACGGAGAAAGGTTTCGCAATCTGAACGTCAAGGACTCCGGGGGCGGGGAAGTCGATGATATCGCCGCGGCTGTGCATTACCTGATCACACAGGGATTCGCTGACCCTTCGCGTGTCGGCATCGGCGGCGGCAGCCATGGAGGTACTGTTGTTGCGAATGCCGTGACGAAGCTCCCGGATACCTTTGCCGCGGGCATCGAGATGTTTGGAGTGGTGGATCGCGCATTGTTTCTGCAATACACCAATCGCAATTCGAAGATTCGCTGGGAGACCAAGATGGGTGGAACTCCCGAGGAACAACCGGCGGTTTATCGGAAAGCGAATGTGCTGCCGGATGTCGAAAGGATCAAGACGCCTCTGCTGATCATGCACGGCGAAGAAGATCCTCAGGTTCCACCGCAGGAATCCATAGAATTTGTCGCAGCCCTGAAGAAAGCCGGCAAGACATACAACTACATCACCTACCCGAACGAAGGTCATGGATTCCGAAGTCCTGAACATCGGCTGGACTCGATGCAACAAGAGCTTGCATTCCTGCAGAAATATCTACACCCTGGGTCCTGACCGCTGTTGCCGCTGCAGGGCCGAAATAACCGGTGTGACTGCTCTTCACAAGGTCATCGCGGCCGGTGAAAAAGGTCGTCGGCCAGGGTAAATCAGTCTCGCTGAGTGAATCTCGCGTCTGCGACCTGGCGCTGGCCGATCTGCGCTTGATCCTTACGTCGCGCGCGAGCAAGCGGTTCCTGCCATGCTAAAGAAACCGCGGCGATACACCACTAGTTATTCACTGAATGGAATGCCAAATGTCAAGAGGGCACTTCGTGGTGGACGATGCTGTGCACCGATCAAGTTTGGGCGTTTGCCCATTGTTTTCCAGATAAGCATTGCAACAGCATTCATGTAGAGAAGGCGTATCTGCTCTCGGCTCTCGCCTCGGCTGCTGTAGATGCTGATCTCGGTTAGAAGCCTCGTTTGTCCCGAGTCGGCCAGGTATCGTCCCATACTGACCGCCGGGGCATTCTGTATGTCTTGCACTTCATCCGCGCCTTGAGCGACGATCTCATAGTTTAGTGACTTCGGGATATATTCGCCGTGGAGGCTGAACAAGAGATCATTCGACGTACTGTTGGGCGCATGTTGCGTGTCCATCATGTCCTGCCTCTTGTCGAGCAAAGTAGATATGGCCTCACGAGGTGTGATCGCGAGTGTGATCGCGTAGCTCTCATCGTTAATTCGTGTTTCTCTTTGCGAACCAGTAGTATCGGCGCCAGCAATTAATGCAGCGAACCGGGCGGAGCGCAAAGAAGCCCAGCAGGCCATCGAGGGGTTGCGACTCGGCCTCCTTGAATTCAAATGAGCTGCAACGGGGGCACACTCGACGTATCCAAAGTAGACGCGGAATGTAACCAGGCCACGTCAGGCCAATGATATTCATGCAGGCTGTTCCTCACGATCGGATGACAGGTTCACTGAGTGCCGTTTTCGTCTCCCGAACTGGAATTTGAATCCAGCCACGAAAGGAGACGCCGGACGCTGCCAGTGGCCATCGCCACGTATGAGTCAGCCGCTCCGTAATAGAGGTGAATAGTATCTCCATCCGCGCCGATGGTTTGCCCACAGGGGAATACGACATCGTTGACGTCTCCTCCGCGCTCGTAGGGAGCTTCCGGCCCGAACACCCAGGAGTCTCCCCGCTGCAGACAGAGATCCGGCTTGTTGAGGTCGAAGAGAGCGAGACCGAGGCGATAGATGCTGCCGGATGCCGTCTGGCGGACGCCGTGATAGATCGTCAGCCAACCCTTTGCGGTTTCGATCGGAGGGGAACAAAGCCCAATCTTATTCGCGTCCCACCATCCCCCGCGTCGCGCCGCGAGCATGATTCTGTGGCTGCCCCAATGCCGTAGATCGGGCGAGTATGAGATCCACATGTGAGCGCCAAGCGTTGTCACAGGCCGATGAATCATTGCCCAGACGCCGCCAATTCTCCGAGGAAGGAGGGCAGCATCCTTGTCCTCGGGTGGCATGATCACGCCGTATCGCTCAAAGCTCTTGAAGTCTTGGGTCAGTGCCAGCGACACTCCCGGACCGCCGCGCGCGTACGAGGTGTAAGCAATCGCATACTGCTTCAGCTCCGGGACATACGTGATTCGCGGATCTTCAATACCCCAGATCTCTTCGGGATATTCGATGGGATTTGCCGTCAAAGTTGGTTGGGCATCGATGCGCCATCCATCTATGCCATTCGCGGAGCGGGCAGCGCAAAGGTGCGACAACCCACGCCGGTCTTCAACGCGGCACAGCAGCAGAGTATCTCCGTCGGCCAGGACCACGGCCCCCGCGTTGAAGACACTGTTAACTGGATATGGCCAGTCCTTCCGGCTGAGGATAGGATTGCCGGAATGACGCGTGAAGAGGGAATCTTCAGCGGGCCTTCCCGAAGCCTGTTGTGCAATCGCAGTGGACTCCGGCGTTACCGCCGAAAGGAGAATTGTATTCAAATGGAGACACTCATTTCCTGATTCAGTTGTTCTAGGTTGGCCATTTCCACACTTTGCATTTCGAGCAGAGCCATCAGGAACGAAAGTGTAGATTCGGCTCCTTGATTTTCGTTCACTCGATCCGGATGAAGACCGTCTTTACACCCGCCGGTAGTCGCGTCGTAAAGCGGAACCTGCAGATCGTTCTCGCCGAGAAACCAGCGGAAGCCACACCATGCTTCCTCAAGCCACCGCTTCTCATTCGTTAAGCGATATGCCAACAAACACGCAGAGATCGTCGCGCAGGCCTCGATC
Source organism: uncultured Acidobacteriaceae bacterium (assembly GCA_963781245.1). Lineage (GTDB taxonomy): Bacteria > Acidobacteriota > Terriglobia > Terriglobales > Acidobacteriaceae > Silvibacterium. The sequence continues at coordinate 570,960 of CAWAFB010000011.1, read as the reverse complement.
GGTTGTTGATCGAAACGAGCCTTCACGCCGCCGTCTACGAAACACTCCCTGGAGCCTATGGGAACGAAGATGTCTGCATCGCTGCGGTGCTGCTCGGCGACCAGCCATTTGAGAGACTCGCACCCAACGTCGACCATCCTCTTGTTGTCGCTTTTGCATCCCGCGAGTAGAAGAGCTTGTGACAACCTCGCGTTCGAATAGGAGAGGCTTTTCTCAAACCATTGCCATGTCTCTGAGTGACAGCGCTCATAGATATCCAACAGTCGGTTTGCGAGCGCATTTCGAACGCCCTGGATTACCCTGTCTCCGGGAAACCAATCCAGGTAGGCCTGCATGCCCAACACGGAGAATGCCCATGCACGAGGGCTGGTGAACGTCAGAGCGGCCGGAAATGCGGTCTCGAAGAGTCTGCCTGCCGCGCCTCTCAGCCCTGGGTCTTCCGAACGGCCAAGCACCGTTCCCAGCGCCCACAGGGCGCGACCGTGGCTGTCTTCAGAACCAATGTCCTCCTGCCATCGGCGATCATAGCCGAGAAAGTTTCTGAACCTGCCAGTCTTGTCGAAGAAGGCGAGTAATAGAAACGACAGGTACCGTTGAGACATCTTCCCAGGCTCGAAGCTACCTGATTGAGCCGAAGAACTGAGCAGTGTTGCCACGATCAGCGCGCGCGCATTGTCATCGGTTGTATAACCTTCAAGACTGTTGGGCACCGAAAATATGGCGTGCTGCAAGATGCCCGTATCGTCGGTCATGTTCGACAGGTGAGTCGTGTCGAGCATCGGCATCCCGCCTGTCGACTTCGCTGCGAATACGTCCGGTAGTGCGGGGCGGGGCCGCAACATCCGTTCAACCCGCGCACGTTGAAAGCTCGCCATGTAAGCCTGCGCCGTGCTTTGCCACGTCGTACCCCGAGAGTAGAGGTAGGCTCGTTTCCGCATTGCATGCCTCTCGGCATCGTTGTCCAATAGCCTGATCGCGGCGTCTGTGATGGAATCGGGGTCGTCGAACGGAACGATTACGCCGCGCTCATCGGCAAGCAGTTCTCTGGCATGCCAGTATGGTGTAGAGATGATAGCTTTTCCGGCACCCACCGCGATGGCCAGCGTGCCGGACACTACCTGCGCTTCCTGGCGATACGGAGTGATGTAGATATCCGCAGCGCCCACGTGCTCCACCAGTTCCTCAGCGCTCACAAAGCGGTTGTTGAAGATCACGTGCGAGGAAACGCCGCATTGCTCCGCCAACGCCTTCAACTGTTCCCTATACCACTCACCCTCGCGCCGCTTGATATGAGGGTGCGTAGCTCCGGAGATGATGTACACCAGATTTGGATGTTTCTCCAGTATCGCTGGCAATGCGCGGATCACGTTTTCAATTCCTTTGTTTGGAGAGAGCAAGCCGAACGTAAGCAGTACGGATTTCCCTTGGGTGCCAAACAGGTCCTTGAAGTAATTGGGGTCCATGAACGGAAGATCAGGTACGCCATGGGGAATGACATCGATCTTTCCGCCTGGCACCTCATATACATCGCGCAGAAGACAAGCCGCGTGTTCACTCATCACAATCAAGCGATCTGAAAGCTGAGCGATCTCTTCAAGCACGGCCCGCTGATTTTGATCTGGTTCACGCAGTACGGTGTGCAATGTCGTCACCAGCGGCATCTTCAATTTGCGAAGCAGCGCCAGTATGTGATGGCCGGCAATCCCGCCGAAAATGCCGTATTCATGCTGCAAACAGACCAGGTCGTTTCCATTGAAGTTAAGGAATTCGGCAGCGCGTTCATAAGAGGTCCGGTCTTCCTGGGAGAGCTCAAGCCGTACCCGCTCGGGATACTCATAGCTCGAATCTGGGTCATTGACTGGAATGGCGAAGAGGCAGCCGCTGCCGTATTCGGCCGCTACTGCTGTGCATAGATCGGTTGTGAAGGTGGCAATGCCGCACTGTCTCGGCAGATAGTTACCGATAAAAGCAATGCGTGTTGGCAGGGGCAATGGGTGAGCTTCTACGAAAGAAGTCCCGACTCGTTCTTCGTTATGAAATATCTCAGAGAGAGGCATGGTTCTCCGCTTTCACACGTATCGTCATCGCGATACCGTTGGCTGAACTATTCATGACAGTGCAATTTGCACGTCTCTAAGTCAGATCAGTTCGCCTAGAACCGGGAAGACTTGTCGTGCCGGGAACTGCCGGAGACTCATCTCGTCAACAAGGCCAAGGGAAGATTGCTGTTGGATCTGCCGCGTATGAATCGTCACCCGCGCAATCTGGAAGCCCGGGTACCTCGAGACACTTACCGAGCCCAGCTCTGCTGCATTGAATCTGGCTTTCACTTCGTTCAAGGCAACGGTTATCGCCTTACTGATGGCCGTTTTGGCCGTCCGGCCGCAACCGTGACGCGAATACGTACCTACCAGCCACATAAAGTGCCACCCAGCATTTCGGATCCTCAGATCCAGTGCGGAGGCGATAGTATCTCCAGCTGACAGCCACGTTCCGTCAAACTTCTCTTGCATGAGGTCCAGGCCATCGGGCAACAAGCAGCCTTTGCGCAGGAATATCGAATGCTGCTTCACGCTTGCGGTTTCCTGACCGCCGACGTGTACGTCGAACGGGCGGGATCAATGTGAGACTCGCTTGCAGCGGCCGATGGTCTTATGGATGAATGCTTTTCGCCATCAACCCGACGGGACTTTGATTCGTTTACCCTCGCTTCGCGGAACCCATCTTCCGAGTGGCCGGCCGCATCGGGCTGACGTAATGGCGCGAAAGGAAACACAATTTTCCTTCGCCGCGCAGAAAGATAGTCTTGTACATCAGCTTTTTTGATAAGGCTCATGCTCGCTCCAGTCGGACTGTTGCTTACTTGAAAGGTGCTCGTCTGGAGCAAAGCAATTGCGGCTGGAGGCGAGAGGCGGAAATCCTGACTGCTGCCTCAAGCATACGCTCCAAACAGCCAGCGTGCCCCCATTAGGCCATCGCGGGGAATTTATTCGTGCGGAATAGCAGTTCTCCTGGTTGCGGCATAAGCGCCAACTATATGCTGGGAAAAGAGGAATCATAGTGCTGCAAAATCGAGACTGGCCTGAGTAGGACCTTCGGTAGCGCGAAGACTCTCAACGCTAAGTCGAACTTCAAATCAGCGGCAGGATGAGCGGATCCTATCTACTGGCAATGACATGGCGCGAATATCACGAAGCCACAAAACATAGCGTTGAATCGCTAAGGCGAGCGCGGCACGTTCTCGACTGGACGAACATGCCTGCTCCGTTTCGTTATTACGAGGGCGCGCCGATGCTCGATCTTCCGGCAGATCCGCCCGCTCCTGAAATACCAGCATTCGCCGTGCTTCAGGGTGCCGCTGGAACTACGCCGGTGGCTGACGGACCGGCTTTCCTCTCGCAGCTTCTCTTCTATTCCGCAGCGATCAGCGCGTCCAAGTGTGTCCGCTCCACCGGAGAAATGTACGCGCTAAGAGTGAATCCATCGTCCGGGAACCTGCACCCGACGGAATTTCATTTCCTGACACGGGGTCTGAAGGGGTGGCCAGACGGGCTGTATCACTACGATCCATCCAGGCACATGGCGGAGCAGCGTGGACTCGGAGTCTTTGCAACGACGCCAGCCATCGGCTCTGCGCCGATTGTGTTTGTTTTGAGCAGTATCGTGTGGCGCGAGGCATGGAAGTATGCGGAGCGGGCGTATCGCTACTGCCTGCACGACGTCGGGCACGCATGGCAGGCGCTTGCATTCTCCGCGCAAGCTATCGGTTGCAAGCACGTCGCGGTTGGAGACTTCGTGGACGATGACCTGGCGCGGATATTTCACCTCAACAGTGACGAGTGGCCCATGCTGATCGTCAGTCTGCACGGCGAGTCCATTCCAGTGCACGAAGCAGACAGCGGCGAGACTGTCTGGTTCGGCGGGGAGGCGAACCAGCTTTCCAGGGACGTGATCGTTCACCCGCTGATTGACAACGTCCACTCCGCCACGAAACGAAGCAACAGCAGGGGTGGAAACCTCTTCGTAGAGTCGGCCCCAGCTGGCTCCGGCGAGATCAAGCTGCGTTCGCCAGCTTCATCGACTCGCAGCTTTGGCGAGGTTGCCCGCATGCGACGTTCGGCGCTCGACTTCCTGGGTGGAAATCGATCAATGTCATTGGCGGAACTCTCCGCCATCCTCGCCACTACAGCCCAAACATTTTCGGCTGACTTTGCTGGCAGGCGTTTCATCCAACTATATCTGTATGCTCACCGCGTTGATGGGTTACGACCCGGCGTCTACAGGTTCTGGCCGGAGCGTGCCGAGTTGGAACAGACCAAGAGTGGCGACCAGCGTGTCGCGGCCGCTGGCCTGAGTCTTGGTCAGGACCTAGCCGGTAACGCCTGCGTGACCTTTTCGATGATCGGCGATCTCGAGCGTGCCGCTCGCACCTATGGCGACCGCGGTTATCGCTATGTGCATTTTGAAGCTGGCGCTATTGGCCACCGACTGTACCTTGCGGCTGAAGCGTTTGGACTGGGTGCGACGGGGATCGGGGCTTTCTACGATGATGAGGTGCGCCGTCATCTCAAACTGATACCCGGACAAGGACAGGTTGTTTATCATTTCGCGATTGGTTATCCGATCCCCGATCCGCGGCTCTCGGCGTGAACTTAGCCGTAGGAAATCATGTGGTAGTCACCATGAGGTAGAGAGCCAGTCTCGACTCCGGAAGGGTCGGCTTTGAGGAGTCCCCGGATGATTAGTAACCTTGGACCAGCATCCTCGATTGCGATCTCAACATTTGGAATAAGTTATGCTGCGAGCTACGTCAGAGCGGATTCGTACGGTCACGCGGAGTTGACCGGGGACGCATTACCTTGATGTTCTTCGCTAAGCCGAACAGCGCCAACAGTCGGATGCCCCAGTAGTTGAAATCCACTTCCCACCAGGCCATGCCATGGTTTGCAGACACGGGATGCGCATGGTGATTGTTGTGCCAGCCTTCCCCTCCGGTCAATAGTGCGACCCACCAGTTGTTCGTTGAATCATCTCGGGTTTTGAAACGGCGCGAACCCCACAGGTGGGTAGCCGAGTTGACCAGCCAAGTGACATGGAATCCGACAGAGATCCGCAGAAAGACGCCCCACAACAACCACGAGAGACCCAGCTTCCATCCGCCAAGAGCGCTGCCGCCAGCGAGCAAGGCAATGCCAGTCAGAGTGATGGGGAGCCAATGCCACACTGCCAGCCACTGATAAAAGGGATCGCGTTGCAGGTCGGGTGCGTAACGGGAGAGCATGGTGGTTTCGCTATGAAGAGAGCCCCGCAGGATCCAGCCCATATGCGACCACCATTTGCCGTCGCGAGGAGAGTGCGGATCGCCAGGCTTGTCGGTGTATTGGTGATGCATGCGATGTACAGCGACCCAGTAGATAGGGCTGCCCTGCAGCGCCATGCTGCCGCAGATCGCCATGAAATACTCAAGCCACTTAGGTGTGGTGAAGCCACGATGAGTGAGCTGGCGATGATAGCTGATGGAAATGCCCACGTTCTGGCCAAAGAGCCACATCACGAGAAACACTAGGGCTGAAGACCAATGAAAGGTGAACAGCGCCCCCACGGCCCCCAGATGAAACGCAGCAATTACTACGAAAAATACCCAGTTGAATTCAGTGGACTTAGCCTGTACGAGCTCGACTATTTCGGGGCTGCTGGTTTTCTGCGGTGGTGCAATAGCGGTTGCCATGGCATGTCTCTTGTCTCGAGGCTAACGCCGCAACTAGAGAGAGCAGGTAAGAGTTAGGTAATACTTGCGATCGGCCCGTTCAGGATGTGAGCAATATTGATCGGTCATGGGGACATCGAAAGCGGCGTTCCTCCCTGAAAAAAGCTCTCCTTCTTGCATTTGCCCTCCGTGAGCGTTATTGACCAGCGCTGTGGGCAACCGAGCGGCAGCCTGCAGGTTCACAGGACACTCCTGACGTTCCTTCTTCACGACTAGGGACATGATGGCTACCCGGTCTAATGACACGCCTTGATTGCTCCTGTTTGCCGGACGTCAGGGAATAATCAAGCGTCGGCACATCCAGATGCCATGTTCATCAACTTGTATCAGACACGCTGATCGCTCTAATAATTCCGTTCGATGAGCTATCCTGACCAGCTTTCGGAAGCCTGTCCGTTCAACACTGACTACGTACAATGCTCCGCCTGAGTCGAGAAAGCTCCCAAACCAAAGCCCTCGCCTTCGCGGACATCAAGGCGTGGGGAGGGCGAAATGCATCTTAATTTGACAGATCCCAGACTAATTGCTGGCGCAGTTGTGATCGTTCTGATCATCGTTATTGGCGTTGCGTTTTACGTTCGAAATCGCAGAAAGACTACCGCGGGCTTCCGCAAATCGTTTTGGGCCGGAGTACGACCGGGCTGTTCTCGAGCATGGGTCCGAACACAAGGCCGAAGCGAAGCTGGCGGATCGTGAGTCGCGGGGTGGAAAATCTGAAAATCCGTGCTCTTACTGTCGCGGAGCGTGGGCGTTATTCTGCAGATTGGCAGTCGGCGCAATCCCGCTTTGTCGATCATCCGAAGGGCGCCGTGACGGAGGCCGATGAGTTGGTCTACTCGCTCATGCAGGCCCGTGGCTATCCTGTAGCGGATTTTGATCAGCGCGCTGCCGATATTTCAGTCGATCATCCCTGCCTGGTGGAAAACTACCGCTCGGCGCACGGTGTCGCGGTGCGGCTTGGCAGAGACGAGGCAAGCACGGAAGACCTGCGAACCGCGATGATTCAATATCGCAATCTTTTCGATGAACTCGTTCAGGAACAGCCAGCTGGCGGAATCAAATCTGTGGCATAACCCGAGGATTGCGACTCGGAGCGAAGGAGATCGGAAATGCTCATACTCATCATTATTCTGGTGTTGGTTTTCGGCCTGGGTGGGGGATACTATGGCTACGGTCGTTGGGGCTATGGCGGAGGCGCAGGCATAGGGCTTGGCACCGTATTAGTCATTGTTCTTGTTTGCTTTATGCTGGGGCTTTTCCGCTAAAACGGATCCACTTTCAGACAGGGCACGACAGCGCTGAAGTTGACGATTCACGTCAGTCTTCACAATTTCTTTCAATAGTGAGCAAAATCGAACAGATTGTTGTTCCCGCTGCTGCGATGCTGTTGTAGCGTGCCCGGAGAAGTGTGCTCGCGACAATATACTGAAGCTGTTCAGGCAGGCGAGCCGCTTCCGCAATCAGGGCCCTTGATTAGCGTCGCTAAATTGATAGAATTTTAGGAGAATTCCCTCTGGTTACTTCGATCCGAAGCGGTCGCAAACCTGCTGAGCTGCCCCCACCGGCACGACCGCGGGAAAGAGACGCGCTGATGGCTGTGCTGCCCATTCAATTCGATCCGGCCAGCTTTCTGGCAAGCACGGGACTAGGACGAAGGATCGTCCGATTGAAGCCTAAGCAAACTTTCTTTGCGCAGGGGAATCCGGCTGACTCCATCTTTTATCTTCAGAAAGGGCGCGCAAAACTCACCGTCGTTTCGAAAACCGGCAAAGAAGCCACCATTACCCTTTTGGGCCCTGGCGACTTTGTTGGAGAAGAATCGCTCGCCGGAGCGGTTGGGCCGCGCATGGCGACTGCCACTGCGATTACCGCGTGTACAGCGCTCAAGATAGAGCGGCATGAGATGATCCGCGTCATGCACGAGGAGCATTCCTTCTCCGACCTGTTCCTGTCATTTTTGCTGGCCCGCAGTATGCGCATCCAGGCCGATCTGGTCGATCAGCTTTTCAACTCAAGCGAAAAGCGTTTGGCGAGAATTCTCCTGTTAATGGCGGAATTCGGCAAGCCGGGTGAGCCGGAAACACTGATTCCGCCCATCACGCAGGAAACCCTGGCGGAAATGATCGGCACTACGCGCTCCCGCGTCAGCTTTTTCATGAATCGCTTTCGCAAGCTCGGCTTTATTGAGTACAACGGTCGAATCCAGGTTCACAAGTCCCTGCTCAACGTGATTCTCCACGATTAGATCGCCTCAGCAAACACCATACTGCTTAGTTCTCAGGACACTCCCCTGGGATGAGGGTGACATGCGCACAGAGCATGTGTGTTCAAAATTGAACAGTAATCCCGATCGGGGCAATGGGACACTTCTCACAGGAGCACTATTCGATGCTCAGAGGAGGGTTCACGATGCCTGGCGAAAAAGTAAACCTGCTTATCGCAGATGATGAACCCTCCATTCGAAGAGCATTCTCGGAGATCTTCACTGAGTTCGGATATAACGTGCGATCCGCTGAAGATGGTTTCACCGCACTCGTCGCGATTAGGCGGGAAATTCCGGACATTCTTCTCTCCGACCTCAACATGCCAGGTGTTTCCGGCTTTGAACTGTTAACAGTGGTCCGTGACGAGTTTCCGGCGATTCAGGCGATCGCCATGAGTGGTGACTATTCAGGTGTCGGCATACCGCCTGGGGTTTGCGCTGCCGCCTTCTATGAAAAAGGCAGTCGCCTGGATTATTTGGTGAAGATTGTGGAAGGCATGGCCCATCCGAAAAGGCTGTCGCCTCTCCAACTTCCCGGCCCGAACAACGGGCACGGCTCTTCCGGATATGCCCACATTAGTCTCACCTGCCCGGAGTGCTTAAAGGTGTTTTCAAAAGATCTCGACAAAACCATCTGTCCTGCTCACGAAGCTGGCTGCGTCTATTGCTACAGCTTCGATTTGTTACGCAACCGCCCGGCCGAAACACCTGGCGTCTTCGCAGGTTTTTCTGCGGGAGCCAGACATGTGGATCCACGCGCCTTCGAGAGCGCCCAATCTCAACTCGCGAACATAATAAGAAAGAGCTGCTCCGATGCGGAAGATAGCTGAACTTACCATGCTCCTGCGCGGCCGGGTGGAACTGCCCGCTAATCTCAACCTCGTGACTGAAGAGTTCCAGGAAGGCTGGAGCTTTGTGCAGTCGGGAGATACTCATTGGCTGGATAAGGAGATTCGGCAGCGCGGCTGGCATTTCATGTGGATTGGTGAAGGATCGCGCAGAGGGGGTGTAGGGCAGACATCGCAGGAGGCGATTGCCGGCGCACTCAAGTTGGCTCTTCGTCGTGTAAGCGAGCGCTTCAACGCGGCGGAAGTGGAATCGATTGAATTGAGGAAGTATCCGTGGTTTGTGGTGGCGAAGGTCAAGGTGTACCCGTATCAGATTCAGCAGGGCGCGGTTTTGTCTTCGTTCGACCGAACCGTACCCCCGTCGATCGTTCTCCCAGCGAAGGCGGTTGCCATCCCGAGCAGTCAGGTCGCGCCTGCGGCTTAAGGCATTTGTCCCAGGGCTATAGCCCTTGAGGCCTGGGTAATGGGCAGTTTGGCTTGCAGGCTGAGTATTAGGGATAGTTGGCGATACTGTGAGCCAGACTCGCGATACTTGAGAGAACGTGATGCATCCTGAGTGGGCGGCCTACCTGCGGGTCTTGCTGACACTGCATATTTCGTGCGGCGTCGTCGCGTTTGTGTGCGCTCCGGTAGCCTTGGCAACCGCAAAGGGCGGTAAAGTGCATCGGCGCTTTGGCAAGATCTATTTCTGGGCTATGGCAGGCGTTGCGGTCACGGCTCTGATTTTGTCGTTCGCACTGGCGGTTTACTTCCTCGCCATGGTTGCGGTGTTCAGCTTCTATTCGGCGTTCGCAGCATATCGTGTTCTTTACTTGAAGGACATGTACAAAGGTGCGCGACCCAAGGCAGTGGACTGGCTGGCTGCGGCGGTAACAGTGCTGTCGAGCCTGCTCCTGTTTCTTATGGGTTTTCTGCAGCCGGAGTTGATGCAAGTGGGCGTGGTCCGGATAGCCGGACACACGGTGAGCATTGTTTCCATTGTGTTCGGGATCATCGGAGTGCGCATGGGGGTGGGATCGATCCATGGATTTATCAAGCCATCGGGAGAAAAGATGTTCTGGTGGTTTGGCCATATGCAGGGGATGATCGCCAGCTACATCGCAGCAACGACTGCTTTTTCCGCAGTGAATCTGACGCACTGGTTTGGCGCGGCCTGGTGGGTATGGCTGTGGCCGACGATCGTAGGCGCACCGGCGATTGGCGTCTGGACGGCGTACTACAAGAAGAGGTTTTTGCCGAAACCGAAGATCGCCGTAGCGTGATTCTTCAGATCAGATGAGTTTCACTGGAGTCGATCGGCTCCGGTGTGCATCTATCGAAGGAATCCTACAGCGTTGAATTTCTCAACAGCCATGGTGAGCTATTTAGCTCAGTTATTGCTCAGCATCTCTGAAAGAATGATTCTGGAGAAGAGTCCGTGTTATCGGCTCCCTCATGGTTCTGAGCTAAGTCAGCCCATCTGACATTTGTCCTTCTTAGCTCTCCGCATTTTAAGGAAAACACCTAATGAAAATGACCTCAATGTTATTAGGGCGTGTTAACACTACAGCCATCTAACTTCGTCAAAGTGAAAGTAGATGGAGATCACGGAAGAGCAGTACGCAAGAATCGAGGATAGCCTGCCAGTGCAGCGAGGCAATGTAAGTCTGTCGAACCTGCAGTTTTTGAATGCTGTGCTGTATGTGGCCGAGCACGGATGCAAGTGGCGTGGGCTGCCGAAACGGTTCGGCAACTGGCATACCATTTATACGCGCATGAATCGCTGGTCCAAGAGCGGCGCCCTCGACCGGATCTTTGAAAAGCTGCAATTGGAGCAGATTGTGCGCATCCGTATCGAAGCTTTCAGCCTGGACTCGACCTTGGTGAAGGTGCATCCGGACGGCACCGGGGCGTTAAAAAAAACGGACCACAGGCCATCGGCAAGTCCCGTGGCGGATGGACCACTAAGATTCATCTGGTTGCCGCGGATGCTCGAACGGCCATAACCTTTGCTCTCTTGCCAGGCAACGCGCACGATGCACCCGAAGGCCGCGAACTCCTCAGGGATCTGGGGCCGATGCCCGAACGGCTGCCCCTGCTAATGGATCGCGCCTATGAAGGCAATGAGACGCGGCAACTGGTGCTCGAACTGGGCATGGTTCCCGTGGTTCCGCCTAAATCCAATCGCGTCGATCCCTGGCGCTATGACCGGGCGCTCTACGGAAAGCGGAACGAAATCGAGCAGCTCTTTCGCAGACTCAAAGGCTACCGCCGCATCTTCTCCCGCTTCGAGAAACTGGATTGCGTCTTCCTCGCCTTCCTTTGCTTCGCCCTCATCGTCGAAGCTCTCAGATAGTGTTAACACGCCCTAGTCAGCGCCTTTGCGCTGTCGAACGGAAGTCTGTGGGCTGGTACAGGACACCAGGACGCAATCGATCGCCTGAGAATGTCCTCCGAGGTCATTCATGCCTGCCTGGACGCACCGGACAAGGGCATTCCAGAAGAAGTGTTGAGTGGCGCGAAGTGCATCGTTGTAATTCCGCACTTAGTAAAGGGCGGGTTTATCGTTGGGGCCGAGCATGGTCGGGGTATCGCGTCATGCCGCACGCCCGAGGGCTGGAGTGCTCCCGCGTTTGTTTCAGTCGGCGGCGGCAATTGGGGATTGCAGATTGGTGTGGAAGGCGTTGACATCATCATGCTCGTGATGAATGACCAAGGGTTTCAGCATCTGCTTTCCAGCAAGTTCGAACTCAGCGGCGATGCATCCGCCGCGGCAGGCCCGGTGGGACGTCATGCGTCCGCTGGTACTGACTGGAAAATGAACACCGAAGTCCTCACCTATTCGCGTGCGCAAGGCCTATTTGCAGGAGTCACGCTGAATGGCGCTGTGGTACAGCCGGACGACGACTCGACGCTTGCGATTTACGGTCGTGAGGTTTCCTTCCGGAGCATTCTGTCAGGTAGCGTCCAGGCCCCGAAATCGACCCTCGGTTTCATGAAAGCGGTTGCCGATGCGGGCCGTGCAGGCACGATTGCCGAAGTGAGACAAGACCAGAAGTAAGCGGGCTAAACAGCCCGGATCAGGGCCAGCAGATCGGGATTCTTTACCGGATCCTGATCTGCTTCAAGAATTCGAAGGGAGAACACGATATGCCGCTCATGCAACTAGTCATTACGTTGGTCGTAGTAGGAATTCTGTTGTGGCTCGTGAACCGGTTCATTCCGATGCAATCCAGCATCAAGTCGATCCTCAATGGCGTCGTCGTGATTTGCGTTGTGCTGTGGATTGTGAATCTGTTTGGTGGTTTCGGTTTGCTCCATAACATTCACGTAGGCCGATGACCGTTTAGTCGGTGATCGAGATTGGGCTGCAACCATCTCGCCAAACAACTACGAATGTTTGCCGGACGGATGCGGCTCCTCTAACGCGATGGGGACCTCCCGTCAAAAAGTAGAAAGTTTGCCTGTCGCTCCTCATAGCTTGCCCCCTTTCCTCTGCAGGCAAGAGTCGATGGCCAAAAGGTAGATAAATGCAAGTTATTCGCTCGATCCGCAATCTCACCCTGATTGCGCTGCTAACTGCGCTTCCGTGCGCATCTTTCTCGCAGATTTCCCTAGCAGGCCGTGGTGCAAGTCCTGATTCGTAAGCAGAAGGTTCTGAGGAATGCAGAGGGTTTGTTTGTAGAATCGGCGCATGGCGATGGGGACGCGGAAGCAGCGGGAGCAGCAAGAGGATTTGTGGATCGCACACAGGGAGTTAGCCACTGCGCCCGGGCATCCGTTTTACGAGAAGCTGAACCAGTTGCTGGAGGCGGAGCGCTTCGATGAGTTTGTGGAGAGCCGGTGCGTGAAGTTCTATGCGGCCAGGCATGGGCGTCCGTCGCTGACGCCGGGGATCTACTTTCGTTCTTTGCTAATCGGATACTTTGAGGGCATCGGGGCGGAGCGCGGCATTGCCTGGCGGCTGGCGGACTCGCTGGCACTGCGGCGTTTTGTGGGCATCGGGCTGGATGAGTACACGCCGGATCACTCGACGATTTCGCGCACGCGGCGGTTGATCGATCTGGACACGCATCGGGAAGTGTTCGGTTGGGTGCTGGGCGTGTTGGCCGATCGCGGACTGCTGCAAGGTCAGCGGGTTGCCATCGATGCGACGACGCTGGAAGCCAACGCGGCCATGCGTTCGATCGTGCGGCGCGACACGGGAGAGAGCTACGAGGAGTTTCTGCGCGGGCTGGCGAAGGCTTCCGGCATCGCGACGCCGACGCGCGAGGATCTGGCGCGGTTGGACGGCAAGCGCAAAAAGCGCACGTCGAACAAGGAGTGGAAGAGCCCTGCGGACGAGGATGCGCGGGTGGCGAAGATGAAGGACGGGCGCACGCACCTGGCGCACAAGGCCGAGCACGCGGTCGATCTGGATACGGGTGCGGTGGTGGCGGTGACGTTGCAAGCGGCCGACCAGGGCGACACGGCGACGCTGGATGAGACGTTGTGCGATGCGGGCATAGCGGTGGCGGAGTTGGCCGGGCGCGAGGCGGAGTTGCGGCCTGAGGATACGCCCAGGGTGAACGTCAACGGGATCGAAGAGCTGGTCACCGACAAGGGGTACCACAGCGGCGCAGTGGTCCAGCGGGTCAAGAATTACGAAGTGCGCAGTTATATTCCGGAGAAGCAGCAGAAGGGGCGGCGCAACTGGCAGGGCAAAGCCGAAGAACAGCGGGCGGTGTATGCCAATCGGCGGCGGGTACGCGGCAGCTACGGCAAGAGCTTACTGCGGCGGCGCGGCGAGATGGTGGAACGCAGCTTCGCGCATTGCTACGAGACGGGCGGCATGCGGCGCTGCCATCTGCGGGGACGGGAGAACATTCTGAAACGGCAACTGATTCACGTGGGAGCGTTCAATCTGAGTCTGGTGATGCGGAAGCTACTGGGAGCGGGCACGCCACGGGAGCTGAGAAACCGCTTCGCCATGCTGGTCGTGCGCATTCTTTTGCTGCTCTGGCAGGGAAATGGTCGAAACCACTCTTGTGGACGTGTCGCCGCGTCGGTTGCGAAATACGTCGTACCATCGCGCACCAGAGTCCGCCGACCGTCTTGCAGAAAATCAGCTAGTTGCACCACGGGCAGCTAGGGGTAGCGATCACCATGGCTCCCCCGGAACTGCCGGTTTACGAGCAGCCGCTCTGCCCGCAACCAAATTACATGTGGACTCCTGGATATTGGGCATGGGGTGGTCCCGGCGGTTACTACTGGGTTCCGGGGACCTGGATGATGGCTCCTGCTGTTGGCCTGCTTTGGACCCCGGCTATTGGGGCTGGAACAACGGCGGCTATGCATTTAACACGGGCTACTGGGGGCCCCGCAGGTGGGCTTCTACGGTGGCGTGAATTATGGCTACGGCTACGGCGGCCAGGGCTTCGGCGGCGGACGGTGGAACGGCGGCAACTTCAACTACAACACGGCAGTCATGCGTGTGAACACGACCGTCATTCGCAACACATATATCGATCGCACGGTGATCAATAACGTCAACGTGAACCGCGTGAGCTATAACGGCGGACAGGGCGGCATCAATGTGCGGCCAAACCAGGCCCAGATTGAGGCGGAGCATCAGAAGCGCTACGGTCCCGCGAATACACAGGTGCAGCAGCAACACCTGGCGAGTCAGGACAAGGCCAACTTTGCGTCAGTGAATCATGGAACTCCAGCGCATGCAGCCCTGGCGAAGCCCGCGGCCTCGGTTGCGGACTTCAATCACGCGGTTCCGGCGCACGGCGCAAAGCCGGTGAACGCGAACGAGACGCGTCCGGCGGCGACCGCCAGGCCTGCCGCCGTCACACATCCGGCTGCGACCGCGCGCCCGGCGAACGATAACAAGCCGGCTCCGCGGCCCGAGGCAAAGCCTGCAACCGCACGGCCAACTGCCGAATCTCGCCCAGTTCCAAAACCGGCCACTGAAACCAAACCCGCTCCCGCACTCCGGCCAACAGCTGCGGAACGGCCTGAGAGTAAGCCTGCACCGGTCCAGCATGCTGCGAAGCCGACGCAGCAACCCCGTCCGGAGAGCAGACCGGCTCCGCAAGAAGGACCTGCGCAGACCGCGGAGAAACCAGCCGCGCAACATGAGAGCGCGCCCAAACAAAGCGCGGAGAAGCCTCATCCTGGTCAGAAGTAAAAGTTGAACAATTCGAGCTACAAATCGGGGCCCGGGCTAACACTCCGGGCTCTTTTTCCGACCTCACCACGCCACAACCGAACACGCAGGAGCCACTTAGAATATGAACTCATACACGATTGAATTAAGAGCATCTCGGAACAGGGACGGGGGCAGCTATCAATACAGGACCTTTATTTCGTCTGCACACGAGGCCCCGAGTGGCGCACGCTCAGTGGCAATGACGTTCGACGATGAAAGCTCTTTCCGGTGGCGTGTGAACTCCACTTTGTCGCACGGCCAGGATGTCAGCGCTATCTTCTCGCGACTCCACGAAGGCCAAATATGTACCTTAGGCAATCGAATGCTCACAGATGAGCAGGCAGCAGGTTTTGGATGGTGGTGATAGTAAGGCTAAGTCACTCGTTGATTGCGATCGCTCCCCAAACAAAAGGCAGCTAGAGGTTGGAGTAGAAGGCACCCTGACCCGCCCCCCGAAAACTAGGCCTTAGGGTGTCAGAAGTTTTGACCTCTGGACGCCGTGGGCAGGCTTGCGTACGCGCCAATTAGTGGTGCGCGGCTCAGTTCCGACTTCGCGCTGGTATTCGGCGAGTCAGAGGCCTTAAGAAGATTGGCGTTCTCCTGCGAAACTGGCTGAGGGCAGATCAGGCTCGACCTCTTTGACAAACTCCCTATGCCGAGCGGCCGCAGGGGAAAAGCGGGATCCGGCCCTCTTGATCCTGCTTCTGGCCTGTGGTTTGAGGCGCCACGAGGTCGTCAGACCGAGCGCCGAGGATGTTCAACATCTGGAGGGAGCGTTGGGCTATTGTGGACCTGGTTAGGCAAGGCGAGACATATCAATACTGTGCCGATACCTGATTGGGTGCGCATTAAACTGAAACGATCGTCTCGCCACCCAGCTGCGATGCTTCCAGCTTCAGCGGGTCGACGTAGACCATGATCTGGCGATAATGGCCGATGTCGCCGACGAGTATAGAAGCGTTGCCGACGGTCTTCAGCGGAATGACGGCTCTCCTTGGAAGCATTTGCCTCAACAAAAGTTCCATCGACCGACAGTTTGTCTCCGCGTACAAGTCCAACCGCCAGGCATTGGGCCACCACCTGTTCAAACAGTTGCTCGAACAGCTTCGATTCCCGAAAGCGTCCGTGGCGATTCTTCGAGAACGTGGAGTGATGTGGAATCTCTTCATCGAAACCGAGTCCTGTGAACCAACGCCACGCCAGGTGCATGCCTAACTCTTCAACCAGTTTGCGCTCGCTGCTGATGCCATACAAATAGCCAATCAGCAGAATGCGCAACAACAGCTCTGGATCGATCGACGGACGACCAGTATCGCTGTAGCTGTCCTTCAACCGCTCGTGAATAAAGCCGAAGTCGATGTGCTTATCAACCAACCGCAACAGATGATGCTCTGGAACCTGATCCTCCAACCGGAAGTAGTAGAACAGCGATTCTGACCGCGTGCGCTGACCCATCATGAGCCTTAGTCCTCGACAATGGCCATCCACAACAGCATGGTCAAACTATGCTGCGAAACATCTCGCATGGCCATACGAACCTCAAGGAAATCAGCTAATTTGTACTGACTTTTTCAACACCCACAGGCCAATGCACTCAGTGACAAGTGGCTGGAAGGCGAATAATCGCCATCTCGGACAAGTGGAGTTTGATCCCAAGGTAACGTGTGTTTGTCGACTGGTCAGGTAGGAGAGTGCCGAGGAGGTGTTTCCTAATCCACACCTTATGGAACAGCCGGTAGGGAGATCCGGCTGTTGATGCAGTGGAGTTTAAGGGGCAGGTTTTTCGAGGCCTTTTGAAACAGCGGGAACACGTGTGCGGATGTCGTTGAGGATGTCCAGCACTTTTTTGAGCTGGTGATCCAGCATGAACGCGTCCCAGCTGAAGCGGGAGACCTGGTCGCGGAGCTCCTGGCTTGCGGATCGGCGGCGGTTGCTCTCATCACCGAAGGCCTGACCGATCACGAAGCCGAAGCCGGCGACGATCAGTGTGCAGATGAGGATGGTCAGGACGATGGCTGTGTTCATACTGATTTCTCCATGTCAGTTGCGGCGTGCTCACGAAGCACGCGGTGGATGGCGGTGCGGGAGACGCGGTAGCTTCTGGCCAGCTGGCCGAGGCTTTGGCCACGCTCGGCGGTCCCGCAGGATGGCAGCCGGCTCGAGCCGTGCACGGCGCATGCCGGCGCGGACCCGCTCTATGATGAGGTTGCGTTCCAGTTCCGCGATGGCTCCGATGATGACGACGACCGCCCGGCCGAGTGGGCCGCCGGTGTCGATCTGCTCGCGGAAGCCAGAGAACTCGATGTTCAGCCGGCTGAGCTCATCCAGCACATCGAGGAAGTGTCGGACGGAGCGGACGATCCGGTCCGAGGCCCAGAATAGAGGATCTCCGGCACGTAACATCATCGAATTTTCCGGAACTGTCGGGCAGCTGCAGCAGGTCTTCCAGACGCAGATCACCGCCTGACTCTGGGAAACTAGCTCCGAGATTACTGCGGTGTCGAGGTTGCAGGTGTCTCGCGCGCTCTCGCCAGTCATCCGCGGCCTGGTCAAACCTGGACAGCGTTCGTCCGCATAGGCTGCTACAGCCAGGTGTCAGCGCAAAATCATTCCTTCAAGCCTCAGTTCACAGTGTTCGATGACGGGCAACCGATCCTGCTGGTCGGACCCTTCCGACGCCGCGACTATCTATGACACTCCCAACGCCACCCTCAACCCGAACTATCACCGCACGACACTGGACGGGACAGGGGTCAACGTTGGCATCGTCGGAGATTCAAACGTCGATCTGACCCCTGTCGCCAATTACCGGCAGGCTTTCCTCGGAGAGACGGCAGGTAGCCAAGGCAGAAGCCAGTCGTGTCCGACCGGTGAGCTGTCGCCAAGGACGCAGCGATGTCATGGGAGTACGTGGCATTGTGATCAATAGATCATGTTTAATGATCTATTAGTTATAATAGGATCATCTGTGGTGGATTTTTGCTTTGAAAAGGCTGACGAGTTAAACGAAAGAAGTTGCAGAGAATGCTGAAACTTAATGTTGTGTCTGTGCCGGGGGTTAGGAGATGAATATTCCAGTAGCGGATTCCGAGCGTAGTCGATCGTGGTGCGAGATGTTTGTGCGATTTCCGGAGCACCCTAGATGCGGGGCTGAGGACTCGGAGGAAAGGGGCCGGCTATGAGGGGATATCACAACTACGATCTGAATCCGGTCGTCAGAATAGAAAGTCATGGGGAAGGGGCCTGCCTAGAAGGCTGGAACGAGGTCGCAGGCGGCGTTAAAGAGTGTCTTCCGGCGGGGAATTATACGGTTGCAATTGAATGCTATCCGGGAGTGATGCTGGACGCCTTGGGGAAAAGGATCGCTGCAGCATTCCCGCAGTGCACGATTGTGAATGTCGGGGACGCATATCTTGATGCAGCGGTGCTGAGGGAGAAATTTCAGAATGCGCTCACAACGGATCCTGTGTTCGGGAGGATGGAGCACTGGCCTATTGCGAGCTATTTTGACGAACGACGCGCGGCGGTCTTGAGAGCAACGATTGAGCAGAGTAGTTCAGTCACGTTTGTTATTGGGGCCGGCACCCAGCACGTTCTCGCGAAACCGGATCTCCGGGTCCACGCAAATGTAACGCGATGGGAACTGCAAAAGCGGCAACGCAACAAAAGCATCTGTAACCTCGGCCTCGAGAACTATGAGGATTCAGCGCAACTACTGTACAAGAACGCCTACTTCCTTGAGTGGAGGGTTGCGGATGAAATTCGTCACTCTCTCTATGACAGGATTGACTACTTTCTCGACCTTGACGACCAGGAAATCCCCCGCATGGTGCGCGGCGATGTTCTACGCGAGGCTGTCGCAGCGGTAGTCAGGCAGCCCTTTCGAGTGGTGCCATTTTTCGATCCAGGACCTTGGGGTGGCTACTGGATGATGCGGACATTCGATCTTCCGCAGGATGTTCCAAACTATGCCTGGTGCTTCGACTGCGTTCCGGAGGAGAATGGCGTCACGCTCGCGTTCGGATCGCGGCGATTTAAGCTTCCTGCCATCGTGTTGGTACATGAGCGGCCTATCGCTCTACTGGGAGAGGCGATTTACAAGCACTTTGGTGCGGAATTTCCCATCCGCTTTGATCTGCTGGACACGGTCGGCGGTTCCAATCTCTCGCTGCAGGTGCATCCCCTGCGCGAGTATATCCGAGAACATTTCGGAATTTCGTATACTCAGGACGAGAGCTACTACATTCTCGATCAAAGCGGTGATTCTCAGGTCTATCTGGGTGTTCGCACAGGAGCGAACCGCGAGCAGATGCGTGAAGATCTGGAAAATGCCCAGGCAGGCGGACCTCCTTTTCCCGCCGAACGCTATGTGAATCTCTGGCCGACCCGCAAACACGATCATTTCTCGGTCCCTGCAGGGACGATTCACTGTTCCGGCAGCGACAATTTGGTACTTGAGATCAGCGCTACGCCCTACATCTTCACCTTCAAACTTTGGGATTGGGGCCGTCTCGGATTGGATGGCAGTCCACGCCCGATCCATCTTGAGCATGGCTTGGCTAATATCCAGTGGAACCGAGACACGGAGTGGGTGAAAAGGAAACTGCTGAATCGGACAGAAGAAGTTGCAGCCGGCGATGGGTGGCGCGAGGAGCGGACAGGCCTCCATCGCTCGCAATTTCTGGAGACGCGCCGCACGTGGTTTACCAAGGCGGTGACGCACAATACAGAAGGCAATCTGCACGTGCTGAATCTTGTGGAGGGGGCGGCTGTCAGTGTAGAGAGTCCCACCGGCGAATTTTCCCCTATCGAGATTCATTATGCGGAGAGCTTTATTGTTCCGGCCTCCGTTGGGGTGTACACCATTCGGCCACTGGGTAAGTCAAACGAGCCATCGGCAACGATTCGAGCCTATCTGCGCCACGGCGATCAGCGATAGCTTCAGGCCAACGTTACCGAGATTCCGAGTTTCTCGAAGGGTGCAACTGCTTCCGCGGTGGCGCCCTGGTCGGTGATCAGACCGTCGATTTCACGCGTTTCGCACAGAAGCCATTTGCTAACCATGCCGAGCTTGCTGCGATCGGCAACCACGATCTTCTTCTTTGAGTGACGAGCCAGTTTGCGGAGCACTTCGGCCTCCGCGGGGTTGGTGCAGGTCAAACCTTGCTGCGCGTCGATCCCGTCGACTCCGATAAACATGATGTCGGCAAAGAGCATCTCGGTTGCAGCGTTCGCAAGTGGGCCGATCAGGGTGAACCAGTTCCCGCGCAGGATGCCGCCAGTGACGATTACCTCGATATCTTTGCGGTTACTGAGCTCCATGGCGATGTTGACGGTGTTGGTGATGATGGAAATATCGCTAAGCACCTTGAGGCTGCGAACCACCTCGGTGGTCGTTGTGCCGCCGCTCAGCGCAATAGTTTGTCCGGTCTGAACGAATCCAGCAGCGACGCGTGCGATACGGCGTTTTTCTTCGGCGAAGCTGGTGATTTTGTCCTGGAATGAGGCGTCGTGGCGAAAGGGCTCGTAGAAGAGCGGACCTATCGGTACAGCGCCTCCGCGAACGCGCTTAAGCAGCGACCGATTCTCGAGGTCCTCAAGGTCGCGCCGGATGGTCGCTATCGAAGCCCCCAATGCGGCACGGAGATCATCGATGGAGACGCTTCCGGCCTCCTGAAGATTACGGAGAATGAATTCCTGCCTTGCGACCAAATTATCTGTCTTGTTCGCCATGAAGGGAGCATATCAAAGGATGTTGCGATCAAATTATTGACACACGAGACCGGGACGGCCGGGCAATTCGAGGTGGCCTCTGCGCAGCGGGAAATGAGATGTTCCCGACTATTGTGATTTATCACTCACAAAAAATGATCGGAATATCGACAATCAATCTTTAAGAAGAGTAGTATTCGTTTCGGTATGGATCTGGGCGGATGGTCCATGCCTGTGTTTGAAGGGGATTGAGGCAGAGCGATAAAGTGGGAATCTCTTCCATCGTTGTATACAGTATGCAAATCTGCCTTGAGGATACTGCTCGCGCGTAGCAACTCACAGTTTGGAGGCAGGAAATGAAGAGAATTCTTTTACTGATTTTGATGATCTGCTCGTTTGTGCTCGGCGCGCCGGCGCAGACGACGAATGGACTCATCACCGGCGCGGTGACAGATCCATCCGGGGCAGTGGTTCCCGACGCTCAAATTGTGATCACAAACCAGGAGACCGGAATAAAGAGATCGACGGTGAGCGGATCGGAGGGGCAATATATTTTGCCCCAGCTGGCACCCGGAGTTTACGACATCACCATAACGAAGGCGGGTTTCAGCCAGCAGAATCAGAACAATGTGCGACTGGAAGTTAACCAAAGCCTTACGCTCGACTTCAAGCTGGGACTGGCTTCCGCTGCACAGACTGTGAATGTGACAGCCGCGCCTCCGATGCTGAATACAACATCTGCGACGCTCAGCAATGTTGTTAATCACGAGGAAACCGTAGATCTGCCGCTGAACGGACGAGAGTTCACGCAGCTCGCATTGCTGTCGCCGGGTGCGTCTCCAGTGGAGAATGGTCAACAGACCAGCTTTGTTGTGGCGCTCGGAGCTGGAGGCATCAGCCCGTCAATCAACGGACAGCGCGGCGAGCAGAACAACTTCACGATGGACGGCATTCTAAACAACCAGGTCTATACGAATACCTGGGTCATCGCTCCTCCTCCGGACGCCATCCAGGAATTTAACGTTCAGGCGCATATCACCGACGCACAGTTCGCCATCAGCAGCGGCGCGAACATCAACGTCGTCACGCGTGCTGGCACTAACACGTTCCACGGAGCGCTCTGGGAATTTCTCCGCAACGATGCGCTCGATGCGCAGAGTTATCCGGATACCGCAAGGTTGCCCTACCGGCAGAATCAGTATGGTGTGTATTTCGGCGGACCCGTCGTGATTCCTAAGTTGATTAATGGGAGAAACAACACCTGGTTCTCGTTGTACTGGGAAGGTTTCCGTTCCGCCCAATCGACGACTTATCTCGCGAGTGTGCTCACTCCCGACATGATCAACGGAGATTTCTCTTCTGTAGTTGGCAGCCAGGTAGGAACAGACAGTCTGGGACGGCCGGAGTACGCGAATGCAATCTACGATCCGCTGACGAGCGTGCCCGATCCCAGCAATCCGGGCCAATACCTGCGCAATCCCTTCGCGAATAACACAATTCCTACTGACAGAATCAATCCGGCAACCCTGCTCTATCTGCAGAAGTATTATCCGACGCCGAATCTGAACGTCGCCAATAATGTTTTTCCCAACTATCAATTCTCGGGGGCGAACAATACAGCCAGTGATGTATTTGGAGGCCGGCTCGATCACCAATTCACGCAGAACGATACCCTCTTTGCGCGGTTCAATCGATCGAAGCAGACACTGACCACACCTGAAAGCCTCCCGACCTATTCACACTTTCTAGTGAACTACGGGCAGCAGGCGGTTGTTGGATACACGCACGTTTTCAATCCCATGACGATCCTGAACTTCCGCTTTGGATATTCCTACATCAATTACAATGATTCGGATGAGCCTGCGGGACCGGCATTTGCTCAATCCATCAACTCCACTGATGCGTTCCCTGTCCATGATGGAATTCAGTTGGCTCCGGCGCTCAGCATTGCGAACGGCTTTACCGGGACCAACCAGTTTGCTGTTCCGCTTGGCCCGATGGAAGCAATGGACTACCACGTCGACCTGTCGAAGGTAGTTTCCAACCACACCTTGGGCGTGGGCGGAATGTACTATCACCTGCGCAGCTATGACGATGGCTGGCAGGCCGGAGCAAACTTCACGCAGAATGCCACGTCTCAGGGTGGCACGAATGGACCAACGGGATACGGGGCGGCGAGCTTCCTGCTGGGAACTCTCGACAGTTATACGCCCTGGGTTGGGAATACCGGCGCAGACCAGACCGTGAATTGGTGGGGCTGGTACGCGCAAGACCAATGGCAGGTCACGAAGAGGTTGGTTGTGACTGCAGGAATTCGCTGGGACTACGTCAGTCCGCCGAACTATCACAAGGTTGTTTCCGGTCTGAATGTTCTGGATGGGAAGTTCATTGTCACTGGAGCTGTGCCGCCAAGCTTTCTCGAGGCCACCGGTCCGAGCGGATACTTCAATCCTCAATACAACGGGTGGGAACCGCGCCTGGGTGCAGTTTATCAACTCACTGATCGCACGGTCTTACACGGTGCGTTCGCAATCCTGGACGATCACAACAACACACTCATTCAGGAGAATCAAAACATCCGACTGTCGTGGCCAAGCGGTGTTGCAGCCAATCTCACCAGTCTTGATCTAGGAATTCCGACTACTTACCTGGATAATCTTCCGCCTGCTTCATCACTATTGGGAGGGCTGGCTCCATATGCAAGTTACGGCGCCAATCCCGACAACAAGATTCCTTATGTGATGGAGTACAACCTCGGTGTCCAACAGCAGTTGTCGTCGTCGACGTCTCTGAAGCTGGACTATGTCGGTTCGCTCGGTCGGCATCAGTACATCGTGCCTGAGGCGAACACCGCTCTATATCCAGGGCCTGGACCCGTGCTGGATCGCGAACCCTTCCCGCAATATGGCGGTCCGTTTTCTTTCTCCTGGAATGAGATGCCTTCCGCCTACAACGCCCTTCAGGCGCAGTTCCAGAAGTCTTTAACGAACGGGTTGTTTCTTCAGGCTTCTTACACGTGGTCGAAGTCTATGGACTGGCAGTCGGATCCTTATACTAATACGGAGCCGAACTTCTATAACCTGCACATGGACTGGGGGCCATCCGACTACAACAAGACAAACATGATTGTTCTGACCGAGGTTTATCAGTTGCCTTTTGGTCGGGGCAAAACCTACCTGAGTGACCCAAATCGGATCGTGCAAGGCGTAGCCGGCGGCTGGATGTTGGGCTCGATTGTTACGTTCAATTCCGGGGCCCCCTTTAATGTGTTTGCTGGCGGCGATATCGCTAATACGGGATTTCCTGGGCAGCGTGCGGAAAGAACAACATGAATCCTTATGCGGGCCAGGGATTTCAGCAGACGCGGACGGATTGGGTCAACAAGGCTGCGTTTGCTCAACCGGCGGTGTACACCTTCGGCAACGAGCATAGAAATGATCTTGTCGGTCCTCGCTATGACAATTTCGATGTGAACCTGTCAAAGAACTTCCCGATTTACGAACGCTTGAATCTTCAGTTCCGGTCGGAATTCTTCAATATCTTTAACCATGCGCATCTCTCCAACCCTGACGACACCTTCACAGATGGGACTTTCGGAAAAATATTGACCTCCGCAGCTCCCGGTCGCCAGATACAGTTTGCGCTGAAACTGTTGTTCTAGATACCGGCGGGCCCTCCCCTGCGGGCGGCCCATCGTTCTGCATTGAATCTGTTTTATGAAAACCGGTAATGGAGATACGTGCTCGTGTTGAACAGAAAATCTGCTGCGGGAATCGTTCTGTGTGGATTGTCCTTACTCCTGGGTGGACCTGCCTACGGGAATACCGGTCGGGAGAGCCAGAGCCAGGGCCAGGTCATCTTCAGGCTGGGAAGTTTTGATCGCTCGTCGTTTGAGTTTTCGTCGGGCAGCCCGAAGCAGCCAGTCGACTTCATCGTTGGCCAGAGCGACCCGGCAAAGGATTGGTATGCGTCGCAACCCGTGGTGCTCGAGTCCTCTGCCGGACCGGCAAAGACCGCAGTCGCCTCAGAGCCGCGGGCGATTCACTTTTCGCTCGACAGCGCCCCGGAGGGTACGTATCGGCTACGTGTAGCGGTCTTGATTGAGACGGCGAGTGTGCCCGCTCTGCGTGTGGATGTGAATGGGCGACACGGAATGCTTTATCTCCATCCGAAGCTGGATTACAGCAACGGTGATCAGGGCGATTCTTTCTATCCTGCGTCGTCATATGCAGAGAGCGCATTTGAGCTTCCTGCAAGCTATCTGAAAGCAGGCGAAAACGCGATAACGTTTCAGGCCGTCGAAGAGGCGAGTGAGGCCGTACCCGAGGCGAGCTTGACATACGACGCGATTGAGGTCGATCACGTAACCGGTCCAAGTGACCCTGATGCCTTCGCTGCTCTGATCGTGCCTACGGTTTTCTTTCACCAGGAAGGCGGCGACATCAAGGAGGTGGTCGAGGTCTACCTTCGATCGGCGAAGTCATTTGAGGCGGCCACCGGAGTGGATCTGACTCTTGATGGCAAAGCCTATCACCAGGTAATTCAGGGTAGCCGCGATTTCGGAGAAGAGAAGCTGACGTTTCTGGTCTCGGAGTTTCCGAAGAATGCGAATGCGCAGCTTAGCTGGAAGAACGAGGGTCATTCGCAACAAAACCGGCAACAAATCAGCCCGCAAAAGAAGTGGACGATCTTCGTCGTGCCGCACATTCACGTGGACGTCGGTTATTCGGACTACCAGGCGAAGATTGCCGCGATTCAGAGCCGGGATATCGATGAAGCTTTGGGGATGATCGATCAGAACCCGGATTTCCGATACAGCCTGGACGGCGAATGGGATCTGGAGCAGTTTCTGAAAACACACACGTCCGCGCAGCAGGCTCGTGCGGTGAAAGCAGTTCAGGACAAGAAGCTGTATGTTCCCGCGCAGTATGCAAATCTGCTGACCGGATTTCCGACGGCTGAGACTCTGATCCGCTCTCTTTACCCCAGCGCCAACTTCAGCCGCGTGCATGGAACGCCTTTCAACTACGCCAATATCACGGATGTGCCCTCGTATTCCTGGTCCTATGCCTCTGTGTTGGCAGCAGCGGGAATCAACTATCTTGCAGGAGGCAGCAATAACTACCGTGCTCCGGTGTTGCTGCAGGGCCGCTTAAATGAGAATTCGCCTATGTGGTGGGAGGGGCCCGACGGAAGCAAGGTGCTCCTCTGGTATTCACGAATCTATCAGCAGATGCAGATGCTTTTTGGGTTGCCTCCCGTGATGGCGGCAGGGCGCGATACCCTGCCGCTCTTTTTACAGATGTACGAGGGGTCTGGATATCATGCCGATCAAACGATGATGTATGGCACGCAGGTAGAAAATACGGACTTGTTTCCGCAACAGGCACAGCTTGTTAAGAAGTGGAATGAAGCCTACGCATATCCGCACTTGGAATACTCTGGCTTTTACGATGCCCTTCGATCGATTCAGCAACAGTTCGGCAACGACATCCCAACGATTCGCGGGGACGGCGGCCCTTATTGGGAAGACGGAATCGCGTCGGACGCCTATTATGCGGGGATCGAGCGCTGGAATGAAGGACGCGCGCCGACGGCGGAGAAGTTCGCCACGCTCACCTCGATCGTAAATCCTCTATTGCGGCCGGACATGGCTGATCTGGACCGCATGTGGACAAACATGATCCTTATGGATGAACACACCTGGGATTCGTACAACAGCATTTCTGAGCCGACCAGCACGGAAGCGATCAAGCAGCTGGAGGTCAAGGATCAATATGCCGTGAGCGCCCAGGCCATCGCCGATTTCATTACGCGTAACAGTATGGGAAGCCTGACCGGCGCTATACCGGTAGGTGCAAATAAAGTTGTCGTCTTTAACAGCCTTAACTGGAAACGCAGCGGCCTGGTCTCGATCGACATTACGAAGAATTCTGACCTCGTCGATTTAACTACGGGGCAAACGGTTCCCGTCGAAACTCTATATAAGGGCCCGAGTTTTTTTCATGCTCAGTTCATGGCAACGGATATCCCGCCGGTTGGATACAAGGTCTATGAGATGCGGCCTTCGACAGCTCCATCACCGGCTCCCACGACTCAGCAGGACCTAACGCTGGAGAACACCTATTATCGAGTGGCGCTCGATCCGTCGAGCGGTGCGATCAAGAGCATCTATGACAAGCAGCTGAATCGCGAGCTGGTGAACCAGAACAGTCCATATCGATTCGGCCAGTACTTGTACGTGACCGGAGGGGACAAGGCGCCGAACACGGTTCAGCAATACAGCCACGTGTATCCGAAGCCTGCGCTGGATGTTCACCCTTCGGAAAGAGGCAGTCTGGTTTCGGTTTCTCACACTCCTTATGGGTCAGTCGCGCGCATGCGGAGCAGCGACGTCAATACTCCATCCATCACCACCGAAATTCGACTCTTCGATCAGACGAAGACGATAGAGCTGGTCGAGGATGTTGAGAAGAAGGATGTCGACACGAAGGAAGGAGTGTATTTTGCTTTCCCCTTCGCGATGAAGCAGCCGGAGATTCAATACGAAGTGCAAAACGGTGTCGTCAACCCGGCAAAAGATATGTATCCGGGCGCCGGGCACGAGTGGCTCTCTGTGCAGCACTGGATTGCGCTGAATGAAGGCGGCGTCTCCGTAGGTTTGCTGCCGCTCGATGCGGCACTCGCAACCTTTGGCGATATTAACCGTGGCGAGTGGCCGGAAAAGTTCGAGAAGCGCGACGGTACCGTCTTCTCTTACATCATGAACAACTATTGGGACACGAACTACCGGGCCGGGCAGGGAGGGCACTTTAAATTCCACTACGTTCTTACGAGCTCGACCGCGACCAACGCTCCAGAATTGAGCCGGCTGGGCTGGGAGGAGATCACTCCGCTCGAGGCGAATATCGTGACCACACAGGATAAGGCACTCTCGGCGGCGCAGGAGTCCGGGACCAGCAACGGCCAGGCAAGCGAGATCGCAGATAAGATGATCGGCGTGTCCGGGGCAGCATGCATTCTGGATCCGAAGGCGGACAGCTTCCTGAGTGTGGATGATCCTGAGCTGCTCTTCGAGACCTGGAAGGCTGCCGAAGACGGTAATGGCACGATTCTTCGCTTCCTCGACCTCGGAGGTCAGCAGCGTACGGTGACCGTTCATGTTTCGCTTCTGCATCTGGAGCAGGCATTGCAGACCAATGCCGTGGAGAAGGACGGGGAGAAGCTTTCGCTTTCTGGAGACAACACATTCAGCTTCACGATCCATCCTCATGAAATTGCTTCGGTTCGAATCATCGGGGCGGACACATGCAAGGTTCAGTGAACGGGCCGCGAACAATATCGAACGGCGTATAAAAGATACGTGAAGAAGGCGGCGTCTCCGCCGCATAACTAGCTCCTGAGGTATTCTCTGTTCTGCATGCAGCATTTCCAGCGAGCCGTTGGAGGTATTCTCCCTCACGAATGAGTTTTTCTCGTCGCAGTTTTCTCCATCTCTGCGGTAGCGCGTGGGGCATGCAGCTATTTGGGCAGGTCGCCTCAAGGGGCCTGAAGCAGGGCGACCTTCCCGCACCATCAGGGCGTCCTTTCGATACTTCTTTCGTGGATGTGGCCGCGAGTGCGGGCCTTACATTTCCAACCATCTATGGGGGCGTCGATCACAAGGAGTACATCCTCGAAGCAGACGGCTGCGGCTGTGCCTTCATCGACTATCACAACGATGGCTGGATGGATGTCTTTGTGCTGTCGGGAATGCGGCTGAACGGAACTCCGGCGAATGCCAGCAACCGTCTCTACAAGAACAATCGCGACGGAACCTTTACAGATGTCACAGAGAAGGCCGGCCTGCTCTCGACCGGGTGGGCTATGGGAGTATGTGTCGGCGATTACAACAACGATGGCTTTGAGGACCTGTTCTGTACGTACTACGGTCAGAACAAACTCTATCGCAACAACGGCGATGGAACCTTCACCGATATAACGCAGCGGGCGGGGCTGGCGCCGATGACGACTCCTCCGAGCTGGGGTGCGGGTTGTACATTCGTCGACTATGATCGCGACGGGAACCTGGATCTGTTCCTCTCCACCTATATTCAGTATGACCTGAAGACTGCGCCGATTCCCGCCAACGATCCGAACTGCAACTGGAAAGGCAATCCTGTGAACTGCGGTCCGAGGGGCCTGACTCCAGGCTTTCCGGGAGCCCATGTGCTCTATCGGAACAACGGCGACGGAACCTTCACCGATGTAACCAAACAGGCCAAGATCGACGGGCCACCCCGTGCCTATGGGATGACAGTCGTCGCAGCGGATTTCGATGAAGATGGTTGGCAGGACATCTACGTTGCCTGCGACTCTACGCCAAGCCTCCTATATATGAACAATCACGATGGAACGTTCCGGGAGGAAGGGCTGTTTCGCGGAGTTGCACTGAGCGACGACGGCGCGGAGCAGGCCGGGATGGGAGTAGGTGTGGGCGACTTCAACCTCGATGGTCACCTCGATCTCTTCAAGACCAACTTTTCCGACGATACCAGCGATCTATACCGAAATGATGGGCACGCAAATTTCCAGGATGCGACGCGGACTTGCCGCATCGGGGTAGAGTCGCGTTACACGAGTTGGGGAACGGGAATTGTGGACTTGGATAACGATGGATATCCCGACATTTTTCTCGTGAGCGGGAGTGTCTATCCCGAGATAGAGAAGAAGCTTCCGCAATATCCAAACAAGAGCCGAAGGCTATTGTTCAGAAACCTGGGCGACGGCACATTCGAGGAGATCGGCCAGCAGGCGGAGCCCGGAGTGATGACTCCTCACTCCAGTCGAGGCTGTGCCTTTGGAGATTTCGATAATGATGGCGATCTCGACATCCTTATCGTGAATATGAATGAACCGCCTTCGCTGCTGCGGAACGACATAAAGGGCAAGCATCACTGGATCAAGGTGAAGCTGATCGGCACGAAATCGAATCGAAGCGCCATCGGAGCGCGGGTTGTTGCCCACTATGACGGGAAGAGCAATGCTCAAAGCCTGGCGAGCCAGTCGAGTTATCTTTCTGCGAATGATCCCCGGCTTCATTTCGGACTGGGGGCATCGCAGCGGGTCGATTTGGATATCTTCTGGCCCAGCGGTCAGGTTGAGCACCTGAAAGCGATCGACGCCGATCAGCTGATCGCGGTGCAGGAAGGCAAGGGGATCGTCGCTAAGACTCAATTCCATGCGGCCTAGAACAAAACTGTGCCCTGTGAGGACGCGTCGTTGTCGGATGATGTTCCGGCTCGGTGTTGCGCTCATGCTGCTCTTCTTGGCTGGTTCTGTTACCCGGGTGAGAGCGCAGGGAAGTGGGCAAGAAATGGGGAACGCTTGCGATGTGCGGGACACTCTGCGCCGTGTCGACGGTCTGTTGAAGCAACATCAGGAGTCAGAGGCGGGGCTTTTGCTGCAAAAGGTGGGACAATGCCCGAATCTCACCCAGATCGAGACCTTCAATATCGCCTGGTCTTACGGCAAGATGCATGACTTCAAGACTGCGCTAAAGATCTTTGCCCGGGTCGATGCAGATGTACCGGACCCGTTGACTCATGCCTATGCAGTCGCGCTAGCAGACTTCGAGCTGGGGGATTATCCGTCGGCCATCAAGACTCTTAAGGCCGCACAGGAAAAGCATGAGCTGAATCCTGACTGTGCCAACCTCCTCGCCGTATCGTATGCGAAGCTTGGTCAATATCAGGATGCTTACCTGATTCTTCGTGCGCAGCTTCAGGAGCATCCGCAAGATTTGTTCTCTTATCTGAACCTGATAACGCTGTTGACCGATGCCGGCCAGTTTGCAGAGGCTCAGAAAGTCGCAACAGAGTGTGTGACTGTCTTTCCGCATAATGCGGAGGCATTTATCGTTCGCGGCGCAACGGAGACGTTGCTGGGTCAGTTGAACGACGCGCGCAGCGACTTTGAAAGCGCCGTGAAAATTTCACCTGAGAAAGCCGATCCCCGCTTCTTTCTGGCGCTGACCGACTACAAGTTGGACAACTACGCAGCCGCGGCAGCCGACCTGAGAAGCGCACTACAGGCCGGGGTCACCAGTTCGGATTTGTACTATCTGCTGGCCGAATGCCTGCTGAAGCTGGAGCCAACGAAGACTGATGCGGCGATCGCCGAATTGGATAAGGCCATCCAGATCGACGGCAACTCTGTACCTGCCCGAACACTGCGCGGGAAGCTGCTCTTGGCAGAAGGGAATCCGCAGAGAGCAGTTGCAGATCTGGAAATAGCCCACAAGATCGATCCAACGATGAGGAGCGCCGCTTATAACCTGGCTCGGGCCTATTTCTCCGTGGGCAAGCGGCAGGAAGCTCAGGGGCTCTATCAGCAGCTACAAACGCAGACCACGGATACGGTGACAGAACTCAGCGACCGGCGGATCAAGGAAGTACTGTCCGGAGGTCCATAAGCGTTGGTGTTTGACCGCCTTGAAATGGTTGGCGTCATGGGATCACGCATCGTTAACGTGACCAAGATTCGCACCAGAATACTGTATACTGTAGGCATTTATTTTTGATCGATCGAAAGAATTCTGCTACGAAATGCCACCCACACCGCAGCTTTCTGAACTTCCCCCGGCCACACTAAAGACCCATGTTGTCGAGCGAATCCGCAATGCAATTCTGACCGCCGTTTTCAAGCCCGGCGAGAGACTTAATGAAACCCATCTTGCCCAGCAATTCGGAGTTAGCAGAATTCCTGTGCGTGAGGCCTTGCTTCAGTTGCAGGAGCAGGGCTTGGTGATGAATCATCCCCGCCGCGGCATGTTTGTTGTCATGCTGAGCGAGGAGGACGTTCAGAGAATCAACAGCCTGCGGATTGTGCTTGAGGCCGAGGCCATTAAGCTGTGCCGCACAAATCTAACTCCCAGCTTTGAGAAACGTCTGGAGTCACTCGTGGAGAAGATGGAGAGCACAAACACCGAGTCGGATTTCGATGCATCGAAATTGGATCTCGAGTTTCATCGAACGGTCTGGTCCGCAACGGGGAATCCGTACCTTGAGAAAACGCTGAATTCCCTGGTGACGGTTCTCTTCTCGCATCAGGCACTTGCTTATATGACGGCCCATAGCTCGCTTCATTGGCCGTTGCGTCATCACCGGGATCTTCTGGATGTGATTCTGGGCAAGTCAAACATGAGTCCAGAGGCCGCGATTATGAAGCACTTGCGCCATCGTTACACGAATCCGGAGCGTTACTCCAGCCTGGCACATACGCAGGCTTTCCTTCCGTAGGGAAACAGGTTAAGAGAGCGGAGAAGCCCTGCATTTGCGCTGGGTAGGTTTACATTTAGTAGGAATGTATACAGTATGCAAAAAAGGGGGTGGCGTATGGATCGGCGCGAGTTTCTGAAGGGTGTGACCATGGCTTCAATAAGCCCGCTTGCAGCCCACGCAGGCGCCGTGAGCGTTCAACCAGACCGGACGATTAGAACAGTTTATGTTGTCTCGAAGTGTCATCTCGATGTCGGTTTTACGGACACAGAACGAAATGTGCTTCTCACGTATTTTGACCAGTATCTTCCGCGCGCCATGGATCTGGCCGAGACCCTTCGTAACTCGCAGGGAGAAGAGCGCTACGTTTGGACGATTGCAGCGTGGATGATTTATCAGTACCTGGAACAGGCTTCATCCAGCGACCGCCAGCGAATGGAAAATGCCATCCTCTCCGGGGATATTGCCTGGCACGCGATGCCGTTTACATGGCAGTCGGAAATGCTTGACCGCTCTCTGATTGCATCTGCATTGAAGATTTCTGCCGCTCTTGATCAACGATTCGGTACAAAGACAATCGCGGGAAAGTTCACCGATGTGCCGGGCCATACTCGCGGGTTGATCGCGCCTCTTGTCGAAGCGGGCATCGAGTTTCTGGATATCGGTGACAATCCCGGATGCCAAGCTCCGGACGTGCCTTTTCTTCCTGCGAGCGGCGCCGTTGGTGCAACAGCGGAAAATGCCGAGCCCGTTGAACCGCATTGCCACTTATTCAACTGGCGCAATCCGGCTGGAGAACAGGTGATGGTGCTCTACCATCCGCTCGACTATGGCGGGACGGTAGCTATTCCGGGAACAGACGTGGCGGTTTCGATCAGGGTCGCGATCGACAACTCCGGTCCTCATACCGAGAAGGAAGTGAAAGCGTATTACTCAGCCTTACGCAACCGCTTTCCGGGCGCGCGAATTGTTGCCGCAAATCTGAGCACGATTGCTGAGGCCCTGCGAGGCGTGCGCGGGAGTCTGCCGGTGATTACTCAGGAGATGGGGGACACTTGGATCTACGGCCCGGCGAGCGATCCAGGCAAGGTGGCGCGATATCGCGAGCTATGCCGTTTGCGTGGGGAGTGGCTGGCTGACGGGCGCTTCCACGCAGGAGATGCTGTGGACATGGCATTTACGTCCCGGTTGATCCTGATGCCCGAACATAACTGGGGGCTTTCTACGGGCCAGTACTTGAAAAATCCAGGTATCTATACGCCTGAGCAAGTTCGCGCAGCAAGGCTCGAAAAGCCTGAGTTTCAAAAGATGGATGACGAGTGGACGGCCAAGCGTCGAAATGTGGACATTGCCGTGTTGACACTTCCACCTCCATTGCAACAGGAGGCGCGTTCGCGGTTGGAGATTCTCGAGGCGACTCTTCCCGAGAAATTGTCCTTGCGCGAGCTTGGGTCTGTGGCGAATTTAGAGACGCCAAACTTTGTCGTCTCGATTGATCCGTCTCATGGAGCGATCGTGAAGCTGAGAAACCGGAAAATAGGCCGGGAGTGGGCATCGCCGGAGCATCCGCTCGCGCTATTCAGCTACCAGACCTTTACGAGCGCGGATTTTGCGCGCTTCAACGCTCAATACAACACGCAAAGTTTCGCCTACAACGACTTCGGCAAGCCGGGGATGGACAAGTTCCCCGTGGAGAGCCGAACTTGGCAGCCTGCTTTGCAGCATTGTTTTGGTGGAGAGGACGCGAAGGGACACCGCATTATTGCGGACCTGAAGATGCCACAGCCTGAGCCGCCCCTGAAGGACTTTGTTAGCTGGCCGGAGCAGATGATGGTGGAGTACATTTTCCCCGGCAATGAACGTAGCGTGCACGTCACACTACAGTGCTTCGGCAAGCGGCCGAATCGTCTTGCTGAGGCGATGTGGTTTTCCTTCTCACCCGACGCGCCTGACGGCGATGGATGGCAGTTTGAAAAGGTGAATCAACCTATATCGCCCCTGGATGTGATCGAGAACGGCAACCGGCATCTCCATGCGGTGACGAAAGATGTCAGCTATCGCGACGGAAAGGGAAGTTTCACGCTGGAGACGTTGGATGCACCGCTGGTAGCTCCCGGCCAGCGATCGCTGCTGAACTTCAACAACCAGCAGCCTGACATGCGTGAAGGAGTGCACATCAATCTGTACAACAACCTTTGGGGCACGGCCTTTCCGCAATGGTACGGAAGTGATATGAAGTTTCGCTTTGTAATCAGGGTATGAGTCGAGATTACTAACAGCAACTCTTAGGAGTGAGTCTCTCTTAGCTAAGCGTGACTATCCAATATAGTTACCTATACATATCAAAACCATTGACGTCAGCAGACACACGATGCCTCCGGCAAGGGCGGTGAACGCACGGGGAGCAGCGTTCTCCCATTCACCTGAAAAGAGCCCAGCAGCCGTTGAGCTCAGGACAATCATCCCGACAAATAACGCCCAGCCTACGGAAGAGCCTAATGCGCCCAGCAAGGACGGAGAAATGGCGACACCCCACAGAACTATGCTTGCCGAGTACAGGATTGCCATCGCGAGGATGGTCAACCAGTAGCGATTGTGTGTCAGGTAATTGCCGCTGGTGCGCTTTTTCCATAGCAGATATAAACAATAGCTGCAATTTGGGATGGCTCCCCCAAAAAGAATCAGGGAGAGAACAGCATTGGATGCTCCAACGGGAGATGCGCGGCCATAGCTGATCGACGAGCTGAAAAGACGCTGTGACCACGACAACGCCACGGCAACGGGCAGCAATCCCGAGAGGATTCCCCCCAGCATTGCCAGAATAGATCCCAGGATGCGGTGTGCCGGTGCCTGCGCAATATCTTCTTTGTCCCCACCCTTCCACTTACTGGCCAGAAATCCCAGGACAACAGAAACCGTTGAGAGGGCCACGCCGGCAAGCACCAGCCAGTCAGATCCTGAACCAAGCAGGGAACGGTTGAGCAACAGTCGCGGGACCAGGATGCCGATGATATTCATCGATCCGACCAGCAGCGCAAAGCTCAGGGTAAGTCCGGCATAGATGACGGAGACACCAAAGAGAAGCGACCCGGTGTAAACGAGGGCGCCACAAATCATCGTGGCGATGATGTCGACAAGAGTCACATGGTGAAACGCCACAGAAAGCTGAGGCACGCTGTACCATGTGATGACTGCGGGGAAGAGCAAGAGGGACAGGACGCTGAACGGCAGCCAGTTATTCTCCCAGGCCCACGCCTTGTTGGCTTTCATGGGCAAAGGAAAGAGGCCGTTCATGACTCCGGCGATCGCGGCTATCGCGATTCCCGCGCCAATATTCACTGGAGCACATCCGAATTTATGGCGCGAGATTCTCTCTTGAGGTTCATAAGGGCCGCGCGCATGAATCCCACGGTGTGCGCCATGCCTGCATGCCACGGAGCAGCGCAGCTCATCTGCGGAGTGTGATCGGGGATGAGCACACCGTCGAATCCGTTACGGTCGAGGATAGACAGGATTCGCAGCATATCGATATCGCCATCGTCAATAAATGTCTCCCGATAATGAGGAACCTTGCCATGAACATTGCGGAAATGAACATAGGCAATGCGGTGCTGCCGGCTGTATTGATCGACAGCGCTGTAGAGGTCGCCGTCGCTCATTTCAGCAAGTGTCCCAAGACAGAACTCCAGGCCGTTGCTGGAACTGGGGTTGATATCGATCAGCTGCTGATACATATAGTGCTGATAAATGAGCCGAGGCTGCTGTCGCATCGTCGGCAGAGGAGGATCGTCGGGATGAGCGGCCAGCGTTACCCCGGCCTGTTCCGCGACGGGAAGAACTTCTTCGAGGAACCGCTCCAATCGTGACCATAGCTCTTCGTGAGAAATAGAGGGAATTGTGCCTGCCGGCGCGTGCTGATCGTAGATCATGTTCCAGACCATGCCATTTGGAATAGGCGTGTCGACCGGGCCATCGAGACCGACAGAAATAGCGCCGCCTCGCGCAAACGGGCCACGGACGCGCCCGCACACGCCTGCGAGACTGAAGTTGTAGCCAAGAATGGGTATCCCCGCTTCTCCCATCCGGCGGATGATCGTCTTCACATTCTCAATGTGTGCGGCTCGCTTTGGGCCATTGATCAGAATGTCGTGCCAGTGCGCAGGATCGATGTTTTCGATGGCTTCGAGATGCAATCCCGAAGCCTGCGTTTCAGCTTTCAGGTCGGAGAGTTCTTTCAACGTCCAAAGATGCTCCGGGTCGCCGGCAATTCCCCACGCGCCGTCTCTTCCGCCTGTGGGTTGGTTGTTTGACGGGTTAGAAACACCGCCTTTGAAATAGTCGACAAGATGAGCTACCACGTGAGTGCATCCCGCCTGTGCTGCGAAGGCGTAGTACTCGGGGGTCAACATGTGGCGATATAAGCCAAGTCCAAGTTTCATATTTTGTCTCAGCCGATTTTGGGAATGCTAACGCCGTAGTCCACTCGGAGTATCTGGCCTGTGATTTCCTGTGCCATTTCTGAGCAGAGGAATGCGAAGGCATCCGCAATCGCTTCGGGTGAGTTGCGTTTGCCCATGGGGGCGACGCGCAGTACAAAGTCCCGATACTCCTTGTCCTCTTCAAAGACTTTCAGCGAGCTGCCTGCGGCAACATTTCCGGGGGCAATCGCATTGACCCGTATGCCTGCGGGCGCGTGCTCGAGCGCAAGGCAGCGGGTAAGATGCTCCAACGCAGCCTTGGCGGTCGCGTAGGCTGGTATCCGGGTGTGAGGTATCTGGGCCACATAGGACGAAGTGAATATGAGGTGGCCGGCGGCCTTGTTACGCAGCCAGTGCGTAATTACAGCGCGCGCCAGATACGTCTGCGAAAAATAATTGAACCGGAAGATGCGATCGAAGGCGGCTTCCGAGGTTTCGACGAATGGATGGAGTCCGCAGCCTCCGGCATGGCCCAGGACCGTGTCCAGATTCGCGAAGCGGCTCAGCATCTCGCTGACGACTGCCTCTACAGCAGATGAATTTGTTACGTCTAACTCGCGGTAGAGGTACCTGGATACGGGAATATTCCAGCCTTCGATGATAGAAAGAGCTTCTGAATCCGGCTTTGCGTCGGTGAGAACAAGAAAGGCCCCGGCTTCACTGAGCCTGCGGACGATATGTTCGGCAATCGCGCCAAGCGAACCTGTAATGAGGATGGTTTTTTGCGACACATCAATACTGGTCATAAGTTTCACTCCTCGACCATGAAAACCAGCCACGTAGCTTGGGCGCCGGGAAGGCAAGTCAGAATTTCGGTACGCGGATCTTGAAATGCCATTGGAAGCTCTTTACATGATTCCGTGTTCGCGATAAGCGGCGACGGCGGTCACCCCACCTTCAAGGGCCTTCTTGACGAGCTTCTCGCTGCGGGCTTTTTCGAGGGCTTTGCTGAAAATCTCCTGTGATGCTTCTTGAGGAACAACGCATACACCATCGATATCGCCAAAGATGATATCGCCGGGATGAATCCGCACCGCCCCTATCTCAATCGACACCCGGAAATCGTGCACTTTATAGCGGGGGGCCGAGTCCTGGCCGTAGGAACCGTAGCCAAAGGTTGGGAACCTCATCCTCATTAGTCCCCTTGTATCCCGATAATATCCGTCGAGAACCGCGCCTCTTGCTCCTAGCATGTTGGCGCGCGTCGCCATCATTTCCCCCCAGTTAGCGTTTCGCGGAGATGAGCCGGTGCAGATATAGATCTCGTTTTTCCGCAGGTCGTCCAGAGCTTCAAGCATCAGGCCGAAAGGCTGCGCCATGACCTTATTCGCCGAGCCCTGCGATGACTGCTCAAAAACGTCTCCGCAGAGGACAGGCATGGCGCGTCCTATCATGATGATTTCGTTGGTGATAGGTCGGATTTTTGGCGGAAGAAACTGGTGATAGAGGTGGAGCGTGTCCATGATGTCGCCGACGACGCAGGTGAACAATTCGCGCTCTGCAAGAGCAAAGAGCTCATCGTCTGTACTCCAGTCAGTCATTCCCCCTCCAGCATTCGCCGCCTTAGTAGGAAAAAGAGGCACCCTTTTTTCAAGTCTGCTAAGTTTGGCATACTGTATACAAAATGTCGAAGACTAGTATCATAAAATATGACGCTAAATATGGATTATGATCATATAATGCGATTTTACGATCACATTGTTATTTCAGGGGCGTAATGTAGTTGGAAGCTGCGGCGCATAGCGAAGCAATTTTGCTAAGCGTCAGATGCCGCCTTTTTGAGTGAGTTCATCGTGAAGCCGATGCCGGACAAGCGAATGACAATCTCCCAACCCACGAACAAGCCGCTGCTTCCCAAGGAAATGTTCACCACATTTGTCGACGGCCTCGATCATCCGGAGGGGCTCGCATTCGATGATGAACAGGCGCTGTGGGCCGGTGGGGAATTGGGGCAAATCTATCGAGTTGACCCGGCCGGCCTGAGTAAGGAGATCGCTCGTCTGGGCGGATTTTGCCTGGGATTAACATTTTCTGCTCGGCAGGAGCTTTGGGTTTGCAACTCCGGCTTGCATGTCTTGATGAAGGTAGACCGCAGCGGGCGGGTCCTGCAGACAATTTCCCGAGCCAAGGACCGACCGCTCATTACGCCGAATTTCTCGGTCTTTGATCACGAAGGCAATTTGTATTTCAGCGATTCCGGCGAGTGGGATCAAGCCAACGGGTTCGTATATTGCCTGCGGCCGATTGGCTTTATCGAGGAGATCGCGGGGCCGCTGGCTTTTCCAAATGGACTTGCGCTCAGTGCGGACGACCGCTCTTTGTTTGTTGTCGTCAGTCAGCGCGATCACGTGTTGCGCATTCCGGTCTCGGCCGGACGTGTCGAAGGGGAGCCCGATGTATATGCGGCTGGCCTTGAACGCGTTCCAGACGGGCTTACCCTCGACGCCGTGGGGAATCTCTACGTCACGTGCTATGCCAGTGACTGTATCTATCGCGTGAATACTGGTCGCAGCGTTCAGATCCTGGCCTTTGATCCGGAAGGGACGAGGATTGCCCGGCCGACAAATGCCGCATTCGGCGGACCGGCAATGAACGATCTCTATGTGGCAAACCTTGGCCGGTGGCATATCGGTCGTGTGCATGTGGGAATAGCTGGTCAGCGGCTCGTGAACTTGTGATGTTGCGGGGCGGTACGGTGATCGGCAAAGGACAGAACACTGTGTCAGTTACGAATAGGCTGAGTGCGTGGAATCGGTGATCGGCCGTTACGGCATTGCCACGCTTCTGATAATGTGCGGTCTCGTTGCGCCCGCGTTTTCGCAGCAGCATGTCCTTTGGCAAATCGGGAAGTTTGATGATTCCTCGCAGGAGTTTCGCAGCCAGGGCATTGATTACGGCGACCCTCGATCCAATGTGATCCACACGATTGGCAAAAGCAGCGATTCGGACTGGCCCCGTTTCCAGCCAGGACCTGCTAATGCAATTGCGGGTGGACGCCTCCATCCGCTTTCGATCAACTTTGCGCTACCAGATGAGCCCAAGGGACTTTATCAGCTTCGCATCGCCATGCTGTACGAGACGCCGCGCCTGTCTGCGCTTCAGCTCAGTGTGAACGGGCACCAGGGGATCTTCTACTTTCATCCCCACCTCGATTTTGGCGCCGGAGACTGGGAAGGCACATTCGTGCCTCAAACGTCGCACGATGAAAAGACGATCGATATTCCCACGCAATGGTTGAAGCGAGAAGCGAATACTCTCGTGCTGACGGCGATCGATACACCAGCAACACCACAAGAGTCAATGGGGAATATTGCACCTGGGCAAAGCGGCATAGCCTACGACGCGCTCGCCTTTAGTTGTGATGAACATGCGCAGTATGTATCAGGCTCGATTCACACCTTGATTGTTCCAACCATCTTTTACAAGACATCGTCAGCAGGGTTGCAGGAGATGGTCGACGCTTACCCGGACTTCCATGCGGGAGCAGTACCGCGTGGAGATGCGGTCCTTACCGTCAATGGCACACGGCTTACTCAGCGTCTCGCCTTTGCAGGGGAGTTCGGCGAGGGGCATTTGCGTTTCGCCGTACCTGAATGGCAGGGAGAAGCACAAGCCACGCTCAATGTGGCTGGCCATTCGTTCCAGCAGAAGCTCGAAGCCGCGAAGAAGTGGACCCTGGACATCGTTCCGCATGAGCACCTTGACATAGGCTTTACCGATTACGCTCCTAAGGTTGCAGAGTTGCAATCGCAGAGCGTGGATGGGGTGCTTGATCTCCTGAAGAAGAAACCGGACTTTCGCTGGAATCTGGATGGCAGTTGGGTCGCTCAGCAATACCTTGAAGGCCGCTCAAAGGAACGCAAGGAGCAATTCCTCGCAGCAGTTCGTGCCGGGCAGATCGTAATTCCTGCACAGTTTGCCAATGAGCTTACTGGTACAGCTTCGCTGGAAGACTTGATTCATTCGCTTTACTGGAGCCACGATCTCGCCGGAAAGTACAGTCTGCCGATTGGCGCGGCCAATATCACGGACGTGCCGTCCTACAGCTGGTCCTACGCATCGGTATTGCATGACGCAGGGGTGAAATATCTGGCAGCGGGCAGCAATTCGTGGCGCGCTCCGGTTATGCTGCTCGGCCGCTGGAACGAGAAATCGCCGTTTTACTGGGAAGGACCCGACGGCGGACGGGTCATGATGTGGTATTCGCGAGCCTATTTGCAGTTGTCTTCGATGTATGGGACGCCGCCAACCTTGCCGGCCGTTGAAGACGCGACTCCGGTTTTTCTGCAGGCCTATACGCGGCCGGACTATACGGCGAGCTCGCTAATCATCTATGGGAGCCAGCTTGAAAATACCCCGCTCAGCCGCGCGCAAGTGTACCTGCCGCAAGAATGGGCGGGTGAGTACGCGTACCCAAAGATGGCCTTCACCACATTCGAAGATGCTATGGCATCGCTGGAAAAACAGTTTGGGGATCAGCTCAAGGTATACCGGGGAGATTTCGGCCTGTACTGGGAGGATGGACTGACCTCTGACGCAGGGCATGTCGCGATTTTTCGCGGAGGCCAGCAACGCATCCTGACTGCCGAAAAGATGAGCGTGCTCCCCGCTCTGCTTGATTCGGAGCTGCGGCCGGATGCGCCGCGCATGCATGAAGCATGGGAAAACATGCTGCTGTTTAACGAGCACACCTGGACGGCCGCAGGCGCCACGACGCAACCGGAGGGTGATGAAACCGCGCGCCAGCTAGAGCAGAAGGACCTGGAAAGTGTGATCGCAAGCAACGACATCGCCAAGACTGTGGAGCAGAGCTGGGCTCAGCTCGAATCTGAGATTAATGTGGACCACGACTCAATTCTGGTCTTCAATTCGCTGAGCTGGGATCGCAGCGGATGGGTCGATACAGATTTGCCGGATGGGCAGATGATTGCGGACACCGCGACCAGACAACCAGTGCGGCAGGTAATCCTGCACCGTGAGGCTGGTACACCACTCCCGGGCTTTGGCGTCCCGACGAACCGCGTGCGATTTTGGGTTGAGAATCTTCCGGCGATGGGATACAGCACGTTCATGATTGTTCCGGTAACTACTTCGAGCGCGGGCCTGCGCGATTCGCTTCCGGTGTCGACAGGCGACCTACTCGAGAATGCCTACTACCGGATCACACTGGACACTGAACACGGGGCCCTTCGCAGCATCTACGATAAGCAGCTTCAAAGAGAACTCATAGACAGCAACAGCTCGTTTGCTTTTGGTTCCTACATTTACGTTCAAGGCGGTGATGACATGCCCTGGAATAGCCTGTATCGCTACGGAGCGGCGCAGCATCTGCCGAAGCTGGATGCGACAGAGGCTTCGCGTGGAAAGCTGGTCAGCATCACCAGAGACGCACAAGGGCTGACGGCCGTTCTGACTTCGAGTGCACCGAATACGTCAGATATTCAACTCGAAATTACTTTGCCTGCGGCTGAAAAGGGCATTGAGCTGACTTACCGCCTTCAGAAGACGGCGACCTTACGCAAGGAGGCGGCATATTTTGCGTTTCCATTTGCGGGAGATCATCCGGAATTCGGCTACGAATCACAGAACGGCTGGATCAACCCTGCGCGCGATGAGCTCATAGGCGGTAGTCGTGAGTGGTATGCCGTGAATCACTGGGCGGCAATGACCAGCGATGGCGCCACAGCGGCGGTGATTCCACTGGATGCGCCCATCGTCACCTTCGGAGACATCGTTCGCGGAACGTGGCCGTCTGATTTCCATCCGCTGAGCGGTACTATTTTCTCCTGGATCATGTCGAACTACTGGGATACCAACTATGCGTCGTCGCAGGGTGGAGACTATGTCTTCCGCTACAGAATTGTGAGCACAAAAGAATTTGACGCACAGCAATTGACGCGGCTTGGGTGGGAGGCGTTGACGCCTCTCGAGTCTGATCAAGTAGGGTCGAGTCCAACTCCGCATGCGTTGCACGGTGCGTCCGCGAGTTTTCTTCATCTTTCCGCTGATTCAGTAGTGGCGACAACCTGGAAACTCGCAGAGGACGGAGACGGAAGCATTCTCCGGCTGGAAGAAACTGCGGGACGAGCAGAGAATGTTGCGGTCGACAGCAGCTATCTCAAACTCAACCACGTGTGGTTGTGCAATGTTCTGGAGGAAAAATCGAAGGAACTGCCCATAGCTGCCGACGGCGTCCATCTCACAATTCCAGCGTATGGGGTTGTCACCCT
Source organism: uncultured Acidobacteriaceae bacterium (assembly GCA_963781245.1). Classification (GTDB taxonomy): domain Bacteria; phylum Acidobacteriota; class Terriglobia; order Terriglobales; family Acidobacteriaceae; genus Silvibacterium. The sequence continues at coordinate 528,229 of CAWAFB010000011.1, read as the reverse complement.
CCGCTTTGAGACGCAGCCCGTGCATGAGACAAAGGAGTGAGCATGGGAATCAGTTTTGCGGGAAAAGTGGCAGTCGTGACGGGCGGCGCAATGGGTATTGGTGGCGCTACGGCGGAATTGCTTGCCGAACTTGGCGCGCGTGTGGCGATCCTTGATCGGGATGAGGTCCGTGGCCGTGCCTTGATGGAGCGCCTGAATAGCCTGGGTCATGCTGTGAGCTTCCACGCGTGTGATGTAGCCAAGCTCGACAGCGTGCAGAGCGCGATTGACGCGGCAGCAAATCAGCACGGAGCGCTTCATGTAGCGGTGCATTGCGCCGGAATCCAGCGTTATGGCGATGCTCTTTCGAGCGACGTGGATACCTGGCATGAAACCTTGCGTATTCATGTCGATGGGTGCTTTCATACCGTGCGCTCTTCCTTGCCATACATGATTGATGCAAAGGAAGGCTCCGTCGTAATTGTCGGATCTGTCCAGAGCATAGCTGCGATTGCAAATTCTGCGGCCTATGTGACTGCAAAGCACGCACTGCTCGGTTTCACTCGGTCGGTTGCACTTGATTTTGCCAGCCGCAATATCCGAGCCAACTGTGTGTTGCCGGGTGCGGTCGATACGCCGATGCTGCGCTGGTCAGCCAGTCTGGCCCCAGATCCTGAAGCTGTGCTGGCAGGCTGCCGTCGCGCGCATCCGCTGGGAAGAATCGGCGAGCCGATTGAGATCGCGCGTGCGATTGCGTTCCTGGCCAGCGACTGGTCATCGTTCGTCACGGGCGCGGCGCTCACCGTCGATGGCGGCATGCTTGTGCCTGCAGGTGGAGTGGGCTTTCAGGAGGACGGAACCGGATCGGTGGCCAGGCGATGAGGCGGAGCCGGTGCACGTGTCAGCAGGCCCTTTGATTATGCGGACCGAATTTATCCGGTGGAAGAACCGCAACGCCCTGACGCTGAATAACGGCAGCCTCCAGGTGACGCTGCTCGCCGGCGGCGGCCATATTGCGGACCTTCGCGTCACGGATCCAGATGGACTATCTCCCAATCTTTTATGGGAATCTCCGTGGGCAACGGCGGACCCCGACTCCGTAGAATTCCCCCGACTCGCTGAACTCTACGGAGGCGCTCCGATAGGACCGTTTCTTGCCGGATACACGGGACATACCCTTTGCCTTGATACCTTTGGCGTCCCATCGCCGGAGAACGCTGTCTGCGGTATCCCGTTGCATGGGGAGGCATCGGTGAGGATGTGGCAACTGGTGCCTTCGGATGATGGCTGCGAGATGCACGTCACATTGCCGGTTTCACAATTGGAGTTCTCGAGATCGATCCGAATAGGGAAGAGCCAAAGCGTTCTCTACTTCGAGGAGTGCCTGAAGAACACCGGTCCCGACGCTCGCGAAGTGCACTGGGTGCAACATGTCAGCCTGGGACCTCCCTTGCTCTCGGCGGAGAATAGCTTTCTCAGGGCCTCTGTCGACCGCTGCAGAACGTGGCCACATGGGTATGAAGGCAGGCAAATCTTGCCGGACAATGTGGACTTCGCATGGCCGATTGCTCCGACGATCGGTGGGGGAACGACTGACCTGCGGCTGCCATTCCAGCACGAAGGCAAGGGATTCCTAGGGGCGGCTCATGTTGCTGAAGCATCGGCTGTGTCTTATCTTGCCGCGCTGAATGCACAGGATTGTCTGGTCCTGGTGTATTGCTTCCGCAGAGAAGAATTTCCGTGGATCGCGATTTGGGAAGAAAATGCCGCGCGCAGTTCAGCGCCTTGGAATGGAAACACCCGGGTCAGGGGGATGGAGTTCGGGACGACGCCTATGCCGCTTGGCCGCAAAGCAATTCATGCGATGCGCACGTTGTTCGATTCCCCTGTCTCACAGCCTTTCCGCGGGAGCTAAGGGATATGCCCGCTATGCCATATGCGCAACTCGAATTCCGCGCGGTCTGCGAGCGGTGGAAGCAATTGGTATCTCAGAGCAAGGCGTGACTCTGACTAATCATGACAAGACTGAATGCTTCGTCATTGCCGCCGATGTAATTGTGCAATTTCTGACAGAGAGGCAGAACACGGAATGAGCAATGCCGCCGTGGGATTAACGATTCTCGCGCTGGCCAGCATAATGAACGCCAGCTTCACTCTCCCGATGAAGTACACCTCCCGTTGGGCGTGGGAAAATACCTGGCTGGCGTGGACCATTTGGGCCCTCCTGATTTTGCCGCCGGCAATTACCATCGCGACGGTGCCTCATCTCGGAGAGATCTATTCGTCGGGAGCTCCTGGCGTTCTGCCGGTCGTTGTTCTTTTCGGAGCAGGATGGGGTGTGGCGCAGGTTTTCTTCGGCCTTGCTGTCGACGCGATCGGCATTGCACTTACCTTTTCGCTTGTACTGGGAACCTCGGCCGCGGTTGGTACGCTCATACCGCTGATCCACCTCCACCCTGAGCGCCTGCAGACCTCAGCGGGACGCGGTGTGCTCGTTGGCGTTGCCATGGTGATAGCCGGCGTGCTCGTCTGCGCAATCGCCGGACGCATGCGTGAGAACGCGCTCAACCAACACTTTCAAGCCCACAAGAGCTCTGCGCTCGGCATTGCGCTCGCTATTCTCTGCGGCTTCGGGGCATCGTTCATAAATCTGGGTCTGGCTTTCGGCGGTGCGCTTACAGAAGCGGCGAGACACTTCGGGGCGACAGAGCTAAATGCCGCGAACGCCGTCTGGATGCCGCTTATGCTGGCGGGATCGATTCCAAATCTCATGTATTGTCTATGGCTCTTACGAAAAAATCGCACCAGCCACAAATTTGCGCGTGGCGGTACGGGCCATTGGGGGCTAGCACTCGTGATGGCCGTGCTCTGGTTGGGCAGTACGCTTTTGTATGGTGTTTCTGCCGCGAAATTGGGCGCGTGGGGACCTGTACTGGGATGGCCGCTCTTCATGTCGCTCATCGTGATCACCGCAAGCCTGCTGGGCATGGTAACCGGGGAATGGAAGAACAGCGGCCGTTTGCCGATCGGGATCCAGTGGAGCGGAGTTGCTTTGCTGGTAATTGCTGTTTTCATTCTTGCCGGTATGAGCCGACGCTTTTCTTAATGTGGATAGACCAGATAGGACACTTCTGATGCTTGCTTTGTCGCTTGACATGGGCGGAACACATATTGGCTGCGCGGTTGTGCGTGATCAGCGCATCCTCGCCAGCACTTCACTCGAAACGGAGAGCGCGAAGGGTATTGCTTCGATCCTGCCGCTTATCGTGCAGACCTTGCAGCAGCTTCTGGATGAAGCAGGCGAGCCTCTGGCTGCGTGCTCCGGTCTTGCCGTCGGTTTTCCGGGCATCATCGATGTTCGAACGAGCCGCATCCTCTCCACTCTGAAGAAGTATGAAGACGCGAAAGATCTGGATCTTGCCGCATGGAGCAGAGAGACTTTGGGTATACCGCTCCGTATAGAGAATGACGCACGCCTCGCGCTTCTTGGGGAGCAGTTCGCCGGAAGTGCTCGAAACGTAGACGATGTGGTAATGATCACACTGGGCACAGGCATTGGGGGAGCCGCGATGATTCAGGGCAAACTGCTGCGCGGATCTCATGCGCAGGCGGCGTGTCTTGGCGGCCACTTGCCCGTCGATTTCCGCGGGCGGCGTTGTACATGCGGAAATATAGGATGTGCTGAAGCCGAAGCCTCCGGTTGGGCTCTTCCGGCCATCATTCGGGAGCATCCGGCGTTTGCAGCCAGCCCTCTCGCCCGAGAGCAAGAGCTGAATTTCCGTCTGCTCTTCGACGCCGCTGATCATGGCGATGTGGTGGCTCTCGAGATACGGCAGCGTTGCCTGGAGGTATGGGCCGCTAATGCCGTTGCATTGATCCATGCCTACGATCCCGAAGTTGTGATCATGGGAGGAGGGGTCTTGCGTCGGGCGGACGTGATTCTGCCTTTTGTCCAGGACCATGTTAACAGGCATGCCTGGGCTGCATGGGGTACGCCGGTTGTGCGTGGCGCGGAGCTTGGCGAGCGAGCCGCTTTGCTGGGAGCAGTGCCGTTACTGGTGGAAGGAAATTAACCTCGCAGATCGATTTCCGAACTGCATGTTCACGACCGAGCTCGGGACCTCGACCCGTCGCTCAATCGGCGGCGGACATGATTTCACCTTTGGCGACGCGCATAAATGACCTGCTGCGGAAGCGCCATAACCTTCGCCTTCCTCTCCCAGCGGGCGGGCAGGCGCCGGAACCTGGCCTTCTCTGGCCCGGCGAACGAGGGTACGGGGATTGATTCCCGGAGAAATTCTGCGGACCTCCTCAGCAGTGACGAAGCGATCGGGGAGAGGATTCAGCAAAGAAAGCTTACGAAAAGGCTCTGGAAAGGGAACTGCCCTTGCCCGTGCACCAACCTCTATCCACCGAGTACGCACACATTCAAACTTCACATGACTATGTAAAGGCTGCGCGCGACAACGCCAAATAAGGTGGACAATTATCTTTTGGTAAAAGCCCAAGTGCAGAGGCTTCGTTTTTTTGTCTCGATTTCAGACCAAAGACGAGATCCGATGGAATACTTCTGGACCACGAGAGAAAAACACGGAGCTCATTAGTTAGGCATCACCTTACCTGCGAAGTGAAAGGGAGAACCAGATCGCGGCGATGTCTCAAAGCCATGTATCGAACATATCGACCTGATCGCAAGGCACGAGCAGGACCTTCTTAACAGGCGGAGCGGGTTACAGACTCAATCGCGGGCTTCGCCGGTAGCCTTTCCTTGGTTTGTACCCATTTGCATATGTTTCGCCGGCTGGGTCGTGGTAAACACGTTTTACTGGGATCACATCCGGCACTTTGATCCTGCGCCATATTCTTCTCGGAACTACGGTGGCGCTTGAATCGATCTTGTTGGTGAGCGTCATTATTATGCCAATCGCATGGGCAGGCCGTGTTGAGACACGTGCTACCATTGCCGCGTGTTTAGCTTTGGTAGGCCAAAAACCCCGGGCCAGTGGATTGGCCACATTGTTGGAGCCATCATAGCTCTCTTTCTTATTTGGTGGATGCTTCGGGTGTTCGTTCTTTGAGTAGGTCGCCACCTCTTTCAGAAGTCTCATCACAAACGTATGTATGGACAAGTCGGCGCGTTACGATGCCTCACGCATTCCAGCTTGTTCCTGCCTTCTGTAGACCCAGTAGAATCCTGCGGGTACAAGGAACACCGTCAATGCAACGGAGACAAGCAGTCCTCCTACGAGTGTCCGTGCCAGCGGCGCATAAGATTCACTACCCTCGCCGAACTTCAGGGCCATTGGCGGCAACCCGATGATGGTTGCCAGCGAGGTCATTAGAATCGGCCGCAGACGAACGCGGCAGGATTCGATTACGGCTTCCGCGACGCCCTTTCCTTCACTCCGGAGATGGTGGGCGAATTCGACGGGGACCGGGGCCCGTGAAAGGGAGTGCCGTCGAGGGCGCTGGAGCTCGATTTAAGTGCCTTGGAGTAACTCTCGGTGCCACTGATGCTACCGGGATCAATGAGTTACAGGCAGGAGGTTCTCTGACGCGGTAGAGGTCGGCGATTCGAATCCGCTCGTGCCTACCATTCCACAGTTTCAATCTGCCAAAGCGTGCCGACCTAAGGCAGCGCAAAGCTGATTTCAACTGGCTCAATCCTTGCAGCGGGCCGCAATCAGCGTGATGTCGTCGTGCTGCTCCTCGGTGCTGCTGAAACGCTGAACGTCCGCGACAACCGAAGAAACGATGCAGCGCGCGGGCTGTTCTCTATGTCGCTTCAGCGCGTCGGCCAGCCGTTCTTCGCCGAACTCTTCTCCCCCTGCATTGAAGGACTCGGTCACGCCGTCGGTGTAAAGCGCGAGCGTGTCACCGGAGGCCAGCTCGCATTCCACGGTAGGGCTCTCCCACTCCTTGAAGAGACCGAGAACTGTTCCGGTCGAGTGCAGTCGCTCCAGAGTGCCGTCACGGCGCAGCAAAAGGCCGGAGAGATGTCCGCAATTCGTATAGCGGAGCCGCCGCGCAAGCCCGTCATACTCGGCAAAGAAGACCGTGGCATACGCGCTGTCCACCGTGTTCTCGTAAAACAATTGGTTCACCGACTGCAGAAAGATTTGCGGCTCATCGCGGGCGAGGCCAAACTGGCTGCGCAGGTTTGCCTGGAGGTTCGCCATCAGTAGCGCCGCGGCTATTCCTTTGCCGGAAATGTCGCCAATCAACAGCCCCAGCCGCTCCGGCCCCAGAGCGAGAAAGTCGTAGTAATCGCCGCCTACGTGACGGGCCTGAATGCAGACGCCGGCGTAGTCGAGGGTCCTCAATGGCGGAAGCGCCTGTGGGAAAAGCCTTGCCTGTACCTGTTTTGCGATCTCCAGTTCCTGCGCGGCGCGCCGTTCGGCCTCCTGCTTTTCAGCAGCCGCCCGGCGCTGAGCCTCGATCTCGCGGCTCATCTCGTCGGAGGCAATCAGCTCGAACGAATTCCCATCCACGTCCATGAAACGAGCAAAGGTGCCGCCCCACAGCTGCGACTGGGGAGGACTCTCAAAGCGCACGCCGCGGCGACGCCACATCTCGTAGGTGGCGTTGATGTCTTCAGCGATAAAGCCGATGTGAGTGTTTCGTCCGATCAGCTTGTAGTTTTCCGAGCCGCGCGTGGGAGCGGTCAGGGCAAGAATAGTGCTTCCGTCAGGTGGAGCGACCGCCACCCAGCGGCCAAACTCAAAACGCGCGTCGGCGAGCACGCTGAATCCCAGCTGGTCGACGTAAAACTTCAGGCTGCGGTCATGATCGCGAACAAAGACGTTCGACTTGAATATCCGGAGATACGGGTTTTCGCTGCTCGGAGAAGACAAATCCGCGAAGTTACGAGCAGGCTCACCGCTCTTCGGAAGGTCATTTCCCGGGCTCAACGAACTTCCTCCATGTGCATGTGAATGATCGCGTGGTTTCGAGGACACTCTCTGTCCGCGGCGTTAGCGCCCCCTCGTTGGCTTGAGGACGGAAGCATAAGATGAAGCCGATGAGCGTCCGCAAGATCATTCATATCGATATGGACGCATTCTATGCTTCTGTGGAGCAGCGCGACGATCCAAGTCTTCGCGGCAAGCCGGTGGTGGTCGCGTGGCGCGGCAACCGATCGGTTGTCTGCGCTGCTTCCTACGAGGCGAGAGTCTTCGGCGTGCGCTCGGCCATGCCCGCCATGCGAGCCGAGCGGCTGTGTCCCGAAGCTGTATTCATTCCCCCTGATTTCGTACGCTACCGCGCGGCCTCGCGCAGCGTACGCGAGATATTCAAGCGCCATACCGACTTGACTGAGCCGCTGTCGCTTGACGAGGCTTACCTCGACGTGACGGCAAACAAGACCGATCTGCCTACAGCTACGCGCGTTGCGCGGATTATTCGTGAACAGATTCGCGAAGAGCTCCAGCTGACGGCTTCTGCAGGGGTGGCTCCGAACAAATTTCTCGCCAAGATTGCTTCCGACTGGCGCAAGCCGGATGGGCTCTTCGTGATTCAGCCCGATGAGGTGGAGACATTTCTTACGCCGCTTCCTGTCGGACGCATTCCCGGCGTGGGCAAAGTGACGGAGAAGCGGCTGGCAGAGCTAGGAATCAAGACCGTCGGCGACCTGCGGAGCATGGAACTGGCCATCCTTGAGGGCAATTTCGGACGCTACGGAGTCCGGCTGCATGAATTGGCTCGCGGCATCGATCACAATCCGGTCGTTCCCGACAGGCCGACAAAATCTATTTCCGCCGAAGACACCTTTCCGCAGGATGTTCCACTCGGCGAGACCGAGCCCATGATCCGACGTCTCGCCGAGAGAGTATGGACGGCGTCGCGCAAGGAGTCGCGCATTGCCCGCACGGTGGTCCTGAAACTCAAGACCACGGAGTTCGACATCCTTACTCGCAGCCAGACGCCAGCGCGCCCACCGTCTTCCTGCGAAGAGCTGACCAGCATTGCGCTGTCGCTTCTGGCGCGGGTGGGTCTGGGCTCGCAGCAGAAGTTCCGCCTCGTGGGGGTCGGCCTGCACAACTTCCGGGAGCCGGAGGAGTCGGCGGCTCAGCCTTGTCTCTTCGGGTAAGCTGATACCCGATGCCTGAGCTGCCCGACATATCGGCCTACATCAGCGCACTTGAGCGGCGCATCGTCGGTCAGCCCCTCCAGCAGGCGCGGATTGCCAGCGCGTTTCTGCTGCGCACTGCGCAGCCTCCGATCGGCGGCGCCGAGGGTCACGTGGTGCGCGAACTGCGGCGTGTCGGCAAGCGCATTGCAATTGGTTTCGACAATGATCTCTGGCTGGTGCTGCACCTCATGATCGCCGGACGGCTGCACTGGAAAGCTCCGGGCGCGAAGCTGGCCGGACGAAAGAATCTTGCGGCCTTCGATTTCCTCAACGGCTCGCTGGTTTTCACCGAAGCCGGTACCAAACGCCGCGCGTCTCTCCATGTCTTCAACGGCGAGGAGGGTTTGAACTCGGTCGATCCGGGCGGCATTGACATTTTCTCGTCCGATCTCGACGCGTTTCGATCTGCCCTCATCGCCGAAAACCGTACCCTCAAACGTGCCCTCACCGACCCGCGCATCGTAAGCGGCATCGGCAATGCATATTCCGACGAGATTCTGCACGCTGCACAGCTGTCTCCCATCACCCTCACCCACAAACTGAAGCAGGACGAATGGGAGAGGCTCTTCATCGCCACGCGCGACACACTCCAGCTCTGGATCGATCGGCTGCGCGAAGAAGCGAAGGCCGGGTTCCCGGAGAAGGTCACGGCCTTCCGCAAAGACATGGCAGTACACGGACGCTACGGCCAGCCATGCCCGCGCTGCGGAGAACCGATCCAGCGCATCCGCTACGCCGACAACGAAACAAACTACTGTGCCCAATGCCAGACCGGCGGCAAGGTGCTCGCCGATCGCAGCCTGTCGCGCCTGCTCGGAGCGGACTGGCCGCGCACGTTGGATGAATTAGAGGCGCTGAAGCGGCGGTGATGCCCGTTGTCGAACACCTCTGTTCGTGACAAGTGAAATGTCCGGTTTTTCTTAGCACGTGATATGTCCGGTTTTGGTTTATAAGCCCCCCGCCGCAGCTGTTGGAAAGTGGGAATCCCGCGCCGTTTGCGGGATTTCCAAGCGAGGGGGAAAAGTCGGCTTTTTGACTTTTCCACGGAGCGTCTTTTCAACAGCTGCCAACGCCGCGGAAGTTTTCGTGATGGGTTCTCCCTGGCGGGTGTAACGACCCAGCCGTTGCGGTCCGTAAGTAATGCTCAGCGTTCCGTCGAGGTGTTGATGGACCGTGACCGTGCATCCAGCCAGCGTGCCGCGCCAGTTCACTTTCTCGATCTGCAGGGTCAGGTTCTGGAAGCTGACCGTGTTGTCCCGGTTCACCGTACGCTCGAACTGGAGCGAGAAGATCAGATCCAGATCACGACGCCGGCAGGCGACAAAAGCGCTGCCTGCCTGGGCTGCCGGAACTTGAAAGCGTCGATTGAACTCGGCCATATACTCCTCGCGCAGAAAACGGTTCGCTTCCTCCACGCTGCCCATGCCGCGTAGCCTGAGCTCCTGGGGCAGGCGTCCTTGCCATGTGCCGAAGTTGCGCTCCCCGCGGCCCCTTGCCTGCGGGGAGTAGGCCGGGATCATCTGTATGCCCAGATCACGCAACGCCCGCCCCACCTGCGTGACACGCTGCCGATCCACCTTGCCGCCCGCCCTAGGCGTGAGCCAGAAATGACTCCCCCGGTCCGAGTACAAGGCGCAGAACAGGCCCTTGCGCTCCATGACTTCCCAGAGCCCGGCCATCACCGTGGTGGTGGATTCCTCGTCCACCAACTGCGCGTAGTAGATCTCGCTGGTGGCGTCGTCCAGGATCACGATCAGGTCGTACCAGCGATCGTCCTGGAACCACGGATGTCGGCTGCCATCGATATGCAGCAGCATGCCAGGCAGCGGGCGGCGCACCCGCCGCTTGCGGTGCACGCCCCGCTTGCGCGCCTTGGCTACCAGTCCAGCCCCCTGTAGCGCCAGCTTGACCCAGGTATAGCTCAGCGTGATGCCGTGCTGCTCCCCCAGCTTCTCGTGAAAATGGCGCACGTTCAGGTCGTAATACTTTTCCCGATAGAGTCCCAGCACCTGTTCGGCCAGCGCCAGCGGCACTCGCCTCTCGCTCGGTCGTCCGCGCCGTCGATCCAGCAGCCCGTCGTAGCCATAGTTCTCATATCGCCACCGCAACCGCCGCATCTGACGATCGCTCATGCCTACGATCTCGGCTGCTTGCCACCAGGTGATCTTTTTCGCCATCGCCCGCAGAATCACTTCCTGCACCTTCATCGCTCGCTCCACGGCGGCCCTCGGATACGTCTCCACACTTACCTGCATGGAGATATCCTCGCCGCCCGCTAAGCGGACATTTCATGTGCTAATCCCACCGGACATATCATGTGTCAACGACACCGTTGTCGAACACCTCTTGCAACCCCACCCGGCTTGTGATATCTAATGAGTATTCAAGTTTGCTCTTAGGAGCGAGCCTGAATTTCATGAAGAGTGGCTGAGGGACGGGCCCTGTGACGCCACGACAACCGGCTCAGGCAATCTGAGACATCGGTGTCAACTCTCTCCTGAAGTCGTATCCAAACTTGGGGACGGCAGAGGGGAACATGAGATTCGGGGTGCAGGCTGTATCGCACTTCGCTGAATCCCAGTAGTACTGCAGTACCAGAAGTTTTGGCAGAGTTCGTCACGCGTGCCCGTGCATTTGTACCCATAGGGGAAATCCCCGATGGGTCCCGACGCTGCTCCTGAAGTTGATTTTCAGGAATCGAGGGGTTTCATGGCGCACGCCTATGAATTGCGATGTCGGGAATGTGGCAAGCGGTATGACAACGCACCGCTTTCCATCTGCGACGAATGCTTCTCTCCCCTTGAGGTCCAATGCGATCTCGAGGCTGCCCGCAACTCCTTTACCCGCGAAGCCATTGCACAGGGCCCCAGCAGCATGTGGCGCTATCAGGCCCTGCTGCCCGTACCCGACGATTACGTTCCGGCCACTCCCGCAGGCTGGACGCCTCTGCTTCGCGCCCCGCGGCTGGCCGAGCGTATCGGCGCCAGCAATCTCTACGTCAAGAATGACGCAGTCTGTCTGCCCACGTTGAGCTTCAAGGATCGCGTGGTCTCGGTCGCGTTGGCCAACGCGCAGATCTTTGGCTTCGACACGGTAGGTTGCTCGTCGACCGGCAACCTAGCGAACGCGGTCGCCGCTCAGGCCGCGCGGCTGGGGCTCAAGAGCTACATCCTCGTTCCCGCCGACTTGGAGCCCGCGAAGATTCTCAACACCCAGGTTTACGGTGCGAAACTTGTCCGCATCGACGGCAATTACGACCACGTCAACCGCCTCTGCTCGCAGATTGCCGACCGCTACCACTGGGGATTCGTCAACGTAAACCTGCGTCCCTACTATGCTGAGGGCTCGAAGACGGTCGGCTTCGAGATTGCCGAACAGCTTGGGTGGCGGCTCCCGGACAACGTCGTCGTTCCCATGGCCGGCGGCTCGCTCATTACAAAAATCCGCAAGGCCTTCAAGGAACTCATCACCCTCGGCCTGGTCGAAGACAAGGAAGTTCGCTTCTTTGGCGCACAGGCCACAGGTTGCTCGCCCATCTCGACCGCGGTGAAGACGGGCGCCGATCACATCGAGCCGCAGCGGCCGTCTACGATTGCCCGATCGCTGGCCATTGGCAACCCGGCGGACGGCGTTTATGCGGCGCGTTGCATCCGCGAGAGCGGCGGCTGGGCCGAAGATGTCTCGGACGTCGAGATTGTCTCCGCGATCCAGGAACTAGCCGAGACCGAAGGCATCTTTACCGAAACAGCGGGCGGCGTCACCACCGCTGTTACCGCACGCCTCTACGCGCACGGGCGCATCCGTCCCGATGAGCTTACCGTCACCTGCATTACCGGCAACGGTCTCAAGACCACCGACGTGCTGGCGGGCGCCTACGAGCAGGAAGCTCCTGTTCGTCCGCGCCTGTCCGATTTCGAAACTTATCTGGAGGAACAAAATGAAGAGCGAGAGCTCGTGTCCGGAGGTATCAGTGTCCGTTAGAGTTTTACTGCCCAACGCGTTTCAGAAGCATACCAATGGGGCGCGGGAGATCGAGTCCCACGCGGGCAATCTGCCCGAGCTGATCACCGACATCGAAACCAGCTTTCCCGCCTTAAAGACGCATCTTCGCGACGAGCAGGGACAGGTGCGCCGCTTCATCAACTTCTACGTCAACGAGGAAGACATCCGCTTCCTCGGCAACGAGAAGTACGCATTCAAGGATGGCGATGAAGTTCTCGTCATTCCCTCTGTCGCAGGAGGCTCCTTCGCGGAGGGTGAATCACGCTTCGCGCAAACCCTTCGCCGCATCTGCTGTTCTTATTGCGGTCAGGAAGACTGCACCTGCTGCTGAGTCCGTTCCCCGGCAGGTCGCAGGACGACTTGGGTAACACCGAGAATGCGACCTGTCCCCCGCTCCTGGGCGAAGACTACCAGCCGCACCTTCTGCGCCTGCGAGCGATCAGGAAGAGTCACGCGGATCTGTCTGCTGAATCCATCGTTGAGTGAGCCAACCTTTTCGATCACCCGCGCAACCGCCACGTGGGTCAGATGCCGCCCTGAATTTTCCCCCCGCGCCACGCTGGATTCATCGTGGTCATCGGCCAGCACAGCGTAGAGATCGGCGCGCGGAAGAGCCGCAACAGTAACCCTGGCCGCAACCGCGCTGCCGCTTACTGTAGCGTTCATAATCCCGATTTCCGCCTTAGGCCGCTGCAGCGCGTCTTCAACGGCGCTGATCAGGCCGCGGCGATCGCTGCCGGTAAGACCCCGAGCACCATCGATGACAGCCTCAGGCGTGTAGGCACTCTCCTGCGAGAAGTGGACGACATAGACCTCCTGCCGCGCGGTCATTTCGGCAGACGAGAAGGGATCGCGCCAGCCATCGTGATCCCAGTAATCGACGTGTTCGCTCAACACGATCACCTGAGCGCCGGAAATATTCTGTTCGCGATCGATCTCCTGAAGGAGTGCATCCGCCGGAGGGCAGCTCGAACACCCCTCCGATGTGAATAGCTCGACCAGCACCGGCTTTTTCGCATCCGGGCCCGCGGCTCTGGCACTTGTCGTGAATCTAAAGCCCACGGCCATTGCAACGGCCCCACACGCTGCCAGTAGCATCGACTCCACAAGCCGGTTTTTCTTCGTGCGTAGTCTCACAAATCCCTCACACGCTTTGTTGGACTTTCACCCGGGGGCATAAGTTACAGCTAGTCAGCGTCGTCGCCGGCATAAGCCGCAAGTGCAACAAATTTCAGGCTTGACGACCGTGGCGCGGGCGTGGAACCGTGTTGCCGCACCATCCGGAGGCTCTATGGCAATTCTGTGGTGGATTATTGTCGGCCTGATCGCAGGCTGGCTTACCGGCAAGCTCATGAGCGGGGGCGGCTATGGCGCGCTCATGGATATTGTTGTCGGCATTGTGGGTGCCGTGATTGGCGGATTCATTATGCGCGCGCTGGGCTTCGCTGGATCGGGAGGAATGATCTACACGATTCTGGTCGCGGTGCTTGGCGCGGTAATCCTCACCCTGATTATTCGACTCTTCACACGAGGGCGAACTTAGCTCGGATCAAACATGCGGCGCGGGTCCCGTATCATCCGCGCCACTTCTGGCCGAGGGGGAAAACCAGCTCCGCGACCGACGATACAGGGTTTCCATCCACTGTTGCGGGATGAAACTTCCAGCTCCTCACTGTGTCGAGGATCGTCTGGTCGACGCTGGTCCCAAGTCCGTGGATCAGCCTTTCATCGAGCACCTCTCCCAGCGCGCTCACGTTCACATCGACCACAACGTTTTCGTCAGCCTTCGGCAGAAGCGACCGGTCAATATGCGGGCTCGGTGAGTAGACCGGAAATGCTGGCGTCGCATCCTGATCGCCGTTGCCCGTTCCGTTGCTCTGCGACTGTGAGGTTGAGCTGCCCGCGGAACTCGCGGCAGCCGCATTGGAAGCTTCCTGCGCATCCGGGTCAGGTTGCCTGTCATGCGGCGGGGTCACCGGGCTGTTCCGAGGAATCATCTTCGCCGGCGTCACTCTCTCTGCACCGTGCTGACGCGTCCGCGCCACACCCGTGCCAACCGAACCCTCCCAGTAGAGAACTGTCGCATGCTGGCCCCCTCGCGTGCTTACGGGCCTCACCTGCCAGGCATGGTGTGCGGTAAGAATGAGCAACATAAGGAGAACGCTGTGCGCGACGATCGAGGTCCAGCTGGCGAAAATAGACGAAACACCCCTGCCTGTTGGAAGCTCTTCCAGCATTGGCCCTCCTGTTTCTTAGTGTGCATCAGGATGAGGCTGACGGGAAGGGAATTGAGCGATTTGTGACCGGCCGCTTTTGTCTCAGATAGCGCGCAGAAGGCGGCCAGGCAGAAAGATCAGCGCTGCTACCAGATCCAGTGCGCCGCCGACGGCGATTCCCACCAGGCGGAACGGCAGCAGAAGCAGCCACACGATCGGATACAGCACCACCGCCAGCAGAGCCAGCGGCCAGCACAGGAACAGAAGCACGCACCACAACAGGAACTTGATCATCGTCGCGAAACCTACTCCATGAAATTACGGGAGGACCGCTCGGAAAGTTCCCCTGCGAACCGCACCTTCAGAAGCCCATGATGTTGTAGCCCGAATCGACATAAATCACTTCGCCGGTGACCCCCGAAGACAGCTCCGAAGCCAGAAACGCGGCCGTGCTGCCAACTTCCAATTGCTCGGTATTGCGGTGCAGCGGAGCCCGGTCGGCATGGGCCTTGAGCATATCGCTCAAGCCGCCAATGCCGCGGGCAGCCAGCGTCTTGATAGGTCCTGCCGAGATGGCGTTCACGCGGATATTCTGTTTGCCGAGATCCGCCGCGAGATAACGCACTGTCGCCTCAAGCGCAGCCTTGGCTACGCCCATCACGTTGTAGTGTGGAACAACCTTTTCCGCTCCGTAGTAGGACAGCGTAATAATGCTGCCGCCGTCAGTCATGAGCGGAGCGGCGCTGCGGCTGAGTGCGATCAACGAGTACACGCTCACATCGTGCGCGACGCGAAAGCCATCGCGTGTTGTCTGGATGAAGTCGTTCTTCAACTCCTCAGCCGGAGCGAAGCCGATAGAGTGGACCAGCACGTCGAGCTTGCCGTAGCGCTCCTTGATCTGCGCGAATACGTGATGAATCTCTTCATCGTTTGAGACATCGCACTGAAAAGCTTCCGCGCCCGGAAGGTCGGCGATCAGCTCATGAGCCTCCGACTTCATGCGTTCGTTCTGATAGCTGATGGCGAGCCGGCATCCGGCCTGTTGAAGCTTCTGGGCAATCCCCCATGCGATGCTTCGTTTGTTGGCCAGGCCGAAGACGGCGGCGACGCGACCTTCAAGGTTGAGCATGAACGTCTTTCCTCCAAACAAAAAGGATAGCAGTGTCACGGCCTTCTGTACCGGGGCTCGCCGCTACAACGTCCGCTTGAACAGAGGAGTTGCAACCAGCAGCGTCGCTATCCCAAATCCGAACAGAAACAGCAGATCCGTGCGGATCGCCGTAAAGCCGCCATCCTTGAGCAGCACTGCCTTAAAGCCATGGACTGCATACGTGAAAGGATCGACAACCGCGATCGCCTTCAGCCATGTCGGAAATCCTGTGATCGGAGAGATCGCTCCGCTGGGGAAGAAGAGCAGCGTGTTCAGCACTCCGAACATCGCGCGTGGCACCAGCGGATCTTCGACGCGCACCATCATGAGGAACATCAGCCCGTTGAACGCAATCGAGGTCGACAGGATCAGCAGCATGAGGAGCAGGGCAGACTCCGGGTTGAAGATGACACCGAGCCCTGCCATCAGAGAGCCGATCACCGTCAGGCATACTCCCGAGAGCACTGCCTTGATCGTGCCGGCAAGATTCAATCCCAGCACCAGCTCAAGCCGCGTAATCGGAGTTACCAGGTAGCCCTCGTGTACGCCGCGCGCCTTGTCGTCGATATACAGCATGCCTCCGCCGATCATGACCGCGACATACATCGCCAGCGTGATCGAGCCCGCAAGCAAATACTTCATGTACTCGACGTAAGGGTAGAGCTCGACAATCTCGAGCGCGATGTTCTGCACCACCTTCGGCTGGATGACCGGAGCATTCAATGCATCGACCAGCGACTGCATTTCGGACTCCAGAGCCCCGCTCATCGTCTGGTCGGAGTTGTCGACCACCAAGCCGATCGCTGGCGAGTCGCCGGCGAGCACCCGCCGCGAGTATTGCGCCGGAATGATCACAGCACCGTCGATCCTTCCCGTGCGCACGTCCTCGCGTGCCTGCTGCTCGTCTTTGTATGGAACCGTTGTAAAGGTGCGAATATTCACCGCAATCGAATCGAAAGCCTCGTGGATCTTAAGTGCCTGCGAGCCGCCATCGTAATCGACGACTGCCATCCGCGCCTCGCGAATCTTGCCGCCGAAGGCATTGCCGAGAACCAGCAGTTGCACCAGCGGAAGCGTCAGCGAGACCATCATCAGCGCCGGCGAGCGGAAGAACTTCCGCATCTCGCGTTCTACAATCGCCATCATTCGATTCATGGCTGCATCCCCGGTCGCGGCGGCATCATGAAGCCCACCGCCTTGACCTGTTCGTCGCGAAGCTGACGCCCCGTGTAGTGAACAAACACGTCGTCGAGCGTTGTCGTCTGCACGCTCAGCGATTTGATAACTTCATCTCTGCTCGCCGCCAGTTCGACGAGCTGGGTTGTCGTGAGCGACCCATTCGAAGTGAGCAGCCGGTACATGCCGCCGCCATGCGACTCAACGTCAGTCACACCGGCCAGACGCTTCAACAGCTCGGGCCATTGATCGGATTCATGCGTAAACTGGGCCTCCACTACATTACTTCCCGGCACGCTCGCCTTGAGAGCCATCGGATTATCGAGCGCCACCAGCTTTCCGTGATCGACGATGGCAATGCGATCACACAGGTGGTCGGCCTCTTCCATGTAGTGAGTGGTGATCAGCATCGTGAGGTGGTGAGTGGTTTTGAGCCGGTCGAGCATCTCCCACACTGCCACGCGCGAGACTGGATCGAGTCCTGTCGTCGGCTCGTCCAGGAAAAAGATCCGCGGATTGTGAACCAGCCCGCGCGCAATCTCCAGCCGCCTGCGCATTCCGCCTGAGAGAGTCTTGGTTTGCGCGCCTCGCCACTTGGTCAGATCTACGGCCTCAAGCAGTTCGTCTATGTTGCACTTGCGCTGGGTTTTCGAAATCCCGTAAAGCTTGGCATAAATCGAAAGATTCTCCTCAACTGTCAGGTCGATATCGCTGGTAAGCGCCTGGGGAATAACGCCGATCACCCGTCTGACCGCATCGGGATCCTTCATAACATCCTGTCCGGCGACGATAGCTTTGCCGCTGCTGACTGGAATCAGCGTGGTCATCATGCGGATGAGTGTGCTCTTGCCCGCGCCATTGGGGCCGAGCAGGCCGAAGATTTCTCCATCGGCGACATCGAAGGTGACGCCCTTCACGGCCTCGAAGTCGCCGTAGCGCTTAACGATGTTCTCAACGGCGATCGCCGAAGCTGGCGCGGCGGGGTTCACGGTTTCACCAGCTTGTCTTTCGGAATATAGACTTCCGCGATCATGCCCGGTACATACTTCATCCCGGGATTGTCAATCAGCAGCTTCAGCTTGATGGTCTTGATATCACGCTTGCGGCGGCTCACATCGCGCTGCGTGGCGAAGTCCGCCTCCGCTGATTTCGCAATCACCTTGCCTTGAATCGTCGCGCCGCTCGGCATGACTACGCGAAGGCTGTCTCCCACCTGCACGGCATCGCCTTCCGTCTCAGGAAGCGGCGCATAAATCCATGTCTCAGTCAGATCGGTGATGGTCACAATCGGAGTTCCTGCTGCGACCACTTCGCCTTGCCGCGCCGCCCTGACGTTCACCTTACCCGAGATCGGCGACAGAATATGTGCGTAATCCAGCTGCACCTGTGCCTGGTTCAACAACGCTTGCGCATTCTCCATGTCGCCACGCGTCGCCTGAACGGTTTTGGCAGCCGCCTGCGCCTGGATGGTATTCGCCTTGGCAAGCGTGACCGATGCTTCAGACGCGCTTAGGTTCTCCTGCGCCATATCGACGGCAGCCTTTGCTGCATTGAGAGACGTCACTGCTTCATCGTGCGCCTGGGCACTCATCACTCCCTGTTTCGCCAGCGCGACAGTTCTCGATGTATCAGCCACCTGGTGCTCATACTGGGCCTGCGCCTGCACCAGCGCAGCCTTTGCCGCGCGCAATTGCGCCTCGGCATTGATTACCTGGCTGGATGTGCTGCCGCGCGTCTGCCGCTCTGTATCGCTCGACCCCAGCAGCTTGTATTGCTGACTGACGCTTGCCGCCTGGGCGGCATTGCGCGCAGCCGCCAGGTCTTCGCTCTCGATGGTGGCGATCAGCTGGCCGGTCTCTATGTCGTCGCCCTCGTCGACAGTGAGCGTCTGTATCCGGCCCGGAATGCGCGAGCTCACCACGACTTCATTGGCATCTACCGTGCCAATGAGTTGCAGATCCTCCGAGTGCTGCGTCGAAAATAGATACCACGCCAGTCCGATGAGCGCGAGTATTCCGAGCAAAAGAAACACGCGGTTGCGGGCATTCATACGTACTTTCTCCAAACTTGATCTTTCTTGATTTGCGGCATGGGCGATTCCATCAGCACGCGTTTTGCCAGTTTCGCGCCGTGAGCGCGGTCAACAAACAAAGCACTCCCCAGAAACTGGACGGCTGCCGAACGTCTCTTTTCGAGGATCGCTCTGTCGAAAGGATCAAACGGCAACGCAAGCTGCATCATCGGCGCGCTCAAAAAATAAAAAACGTTTGCGCCCAGCATGGAATACACAACCTGCAGCCAGTCAAGATCACACAACTCTCCCGTCCTGATGCCTTCCTCGACCGTCTCCTGGAGCTTCGCCAGCAGCGGCTTGAAGACCTTCTTTACCAGCAGGGGGACTGCTCCGCTCTCGCCGCGCCGCAGGCGCACCATCTCCTGCTGCAGCAGGCTCTGAAATTCGTGCTGGGTCAGAATCCGGTCGAAGTGGTTCAAAGCTGCGCGCAGAAGGCGCTCTCCTGCACTGTGAGCGGGATCAAGCGCCGCGAGTGTGCGTCCTACGACCACGCTGGCGATTTCTTCGAACGCCGCATCGTAGAGGCCGCCCTTACTTTTGAAGTAGTAGTAAAGGAGCGCCTTGTTCACTTTCGCTGACTCGGCGATGGCGTCGGTGCGCGCTCCCGCGAGGCCATGCGCGCTGAATTCGCGAATTGCAGCGCGAAGGATGTTCTTGCGCGTCTGATCGGCGCGATCCTGACGGATGGGTATGGTTCTGTTCGTCATTAATTAACCAGTCAGTTAAAATCATACCAGCCGCTGATTGCGCGTTCGTCAAATTTCCGTTGATTTCAGTCGCGTCAGCATAAGACGCTAAGTTGACTCCGGCCCGCATGTTGCTTAATGTGGCTTCCTGAGTCGATGAAGAATCCTCAGGTGCTTTCAGGACCCGCCGAAATTTCCGACAAGCCAAAATCGGCGATACATCTGCCGTCCATGCACGGCCTCGGCGTGGTGTGCGGCATTGCCGCGGGAGCCTGGCTGGGCGCGGCGGAGGCTCCAACCAAGCTGGTTACAGCAGGCCTCTCACCGTACACCATCTCTCTCTGTATGGTTGCGGGAGTCTTCGTGGCACGGTGGACATTTCCGACGTTGCTGCGCGGAACGGCATACGTCTTCGAAGACCTGCGTGCCAAGCCGCATCTGATCGTATGGGCAATACTCGCGGGAGCTCTATGGGCGGTAGCCAATACGCTGACTGTTTTTGCCATCCGCAATGTCGGGCTCACCATTGCCTTTCCTCTGTGGAATGCCAATTGTCTCGTCGGCCTCCTCTGGGCAATCCTGCTGTTCAATGAATTGCGGGGCGCCTCGGCAGGGAACTGGATAAAAGTTGTCGTCGGCTCCCTGGCGATTGTGGGCGGTGCGACCATGCTCGGGCTCAGCACCATCCGTTCGGTAAACGCGTCCTCGACGCACGCCGCAGCCGGAATTGCCGCCGCCCTGGGAGCCGGCTTGCTGTGGGGGACGATGTACGTGCCCTACCGCAAAGCTTATCTGAGCGGTATGAATCCCCTCTCGTTTGTCACCATCTTCACCGTCGGCGAACTGGGAACCATGCTTGCCCTCTCTGTGAGCCTCGCCGGCGGTCTCCACTCCGTCGCAGTTCAGATTTCAGCGGCGCGGCATTTTGTCTTCTGGCTCTTCCTTGGAGGATTCTGCTGGGTCATCGGTGATCTCTTCCAGCAATACGCCACCAAGTACATCGGTATCGGCCGAGGCATCCCGCTCTCCAATACGAACCAGCTTTGGGGAATGGCCTGGGGCGCATTGGTATTCGGCGAACTAGCCGGGCTTGATCGCTCGCATCAGCTTGTAATCGTTGCAGGCTCCGCCGTTATGATCCTTGGTGCGCTCGCCATCAGCACGGCGGCGGCATCCGCCGAGGAGCATCACTCGACCAGCCAGGCGCTGCTGCGCGAATGCAATCGCTACAACCTGGATTACCACCGCGCTCTGATGGCGCAGTCCGGTGTGGAACACGAGAACCGGGCCAACTCCAGAAAGCGCTGGTGGGACTATCTGATCGTTGCCATAGCGATTGCACTGTTCGCGTGGCTCGCAACCGGCGCTACGATGCCTCCACTGGCCATGAATCTGAGCTGGGCCGCCGGATTGTGCCTGGTTCTCGCTGTCCTGCTCCTCGCAAGCGGCTGGACTTTGTGGAAGCGGACGAGATTTTTCTAGCGAAGGCGCCTGGTCACCATGCGATCCTGGCCGGGAAGAACTCCGCGAAGAGATCGTCGTAGTAGGGCTTGATCGCCGCGACGTCGGGACGCGCCAATCCCTTCGAATACAGATCGTAGGGATTGAACCTCAGTACCCACTTTTGGAACATTTCCTCATCGCGCGCGGTCATCAGGTGCCTGTAGGCACAATGCTGATGCGCCGCGTAGAAGGAGTGGTAACGAAGCATGTAGATCGCCTCTTCCGGCAGATAAGGTTTCATCACATGCGCGATGTAAGCGTCATGTCCCCACGACATATGGACCTTATCGAGGCCGCAATTCGGCTCGTAGATGCCGTAGAGCGTCTGATACTCCGGCACGTTCATATCCGGGTTGTTGGCGAAATATTCCGGAAAAACGATCTTGTCCGAGTAAGCGCATCCCACCGGGAAGGTGTCGCCCACCACCGCCCACTGTGGCTCTCCATACAGGCACAAAACCTTGCCCAGATCGTGCGCGAACGCGGCCGCCACCATCCATCGCGGGTGGCAGTCCCGGCGCACTGCTTCAGAGGTCTGCAGCAGGTGCTCGATCTGCGTCAGGTCGGTATCAGGATCGCTATCGTCGACCAGCGTATTCAGAAAGTCCGCCGCTTCCCAGATCGACCTTTCGCCCTTGTTTAGCGCGAAATACTCGGCTTCCTTGGCAAGCACGAAGTTGAGGGTCTGGTTTTCGTGGTTAAGCTTGTAGAACTCGGCGACAGTCGGCACAACCTTTGCGTCGTAGTTGCGAAACTCAGCCTCGCTCTTGCCTTCCTTGTAGCGTCCGCTCACAAATTCGTCCCACTGCTCTTCGATGTGCGCTGCCTGCGCAACTTCAACCGGATTCAACGTGGTGTTCATGAATTAACCCTCCGCGGACTGGAGACTGCTGTGAGGTCCACCTGTTTGAAAAGCTAAACCTCGCTCCGGAAAATGGCAACGATTACCCATCGTTTCTCATGCTACCTTCCGGTAGAGTGGAGCCTGCACTCAAGGCTGGCGGCCGGACCCGTTGCGGCAGAATCTCGGAGGTAATCTCTTGCTCAAAGCGATTTTGACCGATCTACAGTTCTGGATACCGGTGGTCGTTCTGGTCGTCGGCGTCATTCTGCTGACCTGGCTTCGCTAAGCAGCCTCGCTCATCACGATAGTTAGGTTTGTGTGAACTATGTGCTTGTTTGTACGTGGTTTGCTCGCTAGTCTTGACTTGGGCAGCAAATGACGTCAAGCGACACTCAACTGGGGGGCACGGGCCGCTTTCCCCCAATATTGCACCTCGCAGGCATTGGTCTCTTGCTTGGCCTGTTTTCCTACTGCGCCCTCCTGCTGAATGTGCGTTCCGGCGGCATCACGATATTGTGGCCGTCGAACGGGCTCCTTCTCGGAGTCTTGCTCCTGACCTCTCGCAGACAATGGCCCGCGTACCTCGTCGTTGGAGTTCTGGTCGACGTCGGCATCAATCTTAGTCTCGCGAATCCCGCGCCCATCTCGATCTATCTGGCCGGCTGCAACATGGTCGAGGTTCTGGTTGCAGCTTTTCTTCTCTATCCGGTGCTTGTCCCCGCTCCGGACCTCACTCGCAAGCGTCAACTTGTCTTCTTTCTTGGATATGGAGTCATTCTGGCCCCGGCGATTGCGGCCTTCCTCGCGTCACTCACCCTGCAGCGCTTCCACACCAATCAGATGCCGCACACCTTTCGGCTTTGGTTTACCGCTGACGCGCTGGGCATCTCTACAGTCACTCCTCTTCTGCTGTCCCCGGTTGAGAACAAGCATTTCTCGAAGCAGTTCTTGTCCAGACTTGTCGGTCCTTTTGTTCTTCTTTGTGCGGTGACGGTATATGTTTTCTGGAGAACAGATGTCCCGCTCCTGTTCATGATCCTCCCCTGTCTGATCCTGATGGGCCTGCGCCTGGGCCTGGCGGGCTCGTCGCTGGGGTTGCTCGTGGTCTCGGTCATTGGTGGATACTTCACCACTGGCGGACATGGGCCAACCATGCTCATGCGAGCAGGTTCACAGGAAGACCACATAATTGCCCTTCAGTTCTTCATCGCTGTTTCGATGCTGTCCGTCTATCTTCTTGAAGTCGTCATGGCCGAGAGCCGGCGTCTCCAAAAGAGTCTGCAGTCCAGCGAGGCGTATTTCCGCTTGCTCGCCGAGACCTCCCGTGACGTCATCGTGCTTACCGATCTTGAAGGTGGCCGCCGTTACGTTTCACCGGCCGCCGCCGAACTTCTGGGCTGGTCACCGGAAGAGTTGCTGGGTGGCAGCTACCGCGACCTCGTTCACCCGGACGACCTTGGAGAGTGGAAAAGCCTGCTGGCCGACAGCCGCACTGGAACAACAGGAAAAATCCTGCAATATCGCTGCCGCAAGAAAGACGGCAGCTATCTGTGGATGGAATCCAACCTGCGCCTTTACCACGATCCGACCACGGGTACGCCCTTTGGCTTCGTGAACGTGGTGCGCGATATCTCCGGGCGCAAGGCTGCCGAAGAAGATCTTGAAAAGGCCTTTCGGTTAGTCGAAAGCCTGGCCAGCCTCGACGGCCTCACCGAGATCGCCAACCGGCGTCGGCTCGATCAGGTACTGGAACACGAGTGGCGACTCGCGACCCGCACCGTTTCTGACATCTCCCTGCTGCTGATCGACGTGGATCACTTCAAGGCATACAACGACATCTACGGCCACCTCGCTGGCGACGACTGTCTCCGCCGCCTGGCGAAGGTGATTCTCGAAATGGTCGCCCGGCCTTCCGACCTGGTTGCGCGCTATGGCGGGGAGGAGTTCGCAGTCGTGCTGCCCACTACCCCGCAGGCCGGCACAATGCAGGTCGCCGAGCGGATACGCGCCGCTGTTCAGGAACTGGGCATGCCCCACGACGGAAACCCGCACCGGGTAGTGACGGTGAGCATCGGCTGCGCAACTCAAACCCCGGAAATGGACTCGAAGCTCGAGGGCTTGATCGACGCCGCCGACCACGCCCTTTACCGGGCTAAGAACGCCGGGCGGAATGCGATCGAATGTGCCGGTCAGGAGGTCGCTGGTGACGAGATATTGGAGCCGCACGACTCGAACAGTGCCTGACGGGAAAGTCTTGTCTGAGAGGCTGGTCAACCGCCGAGGTCGATCAACTCAACCTGCTCAATTGACTGCCCCAGAAACCGCGAGCCCAGATTGCGGAATTTCGCAACCGAGTCTGTCGCATAGAAGCGGCGACGGCGCGGTTCGCCATCCGGATGGCACGGATTCTCCGGCAGGCACAGTGCAGCGGCAACTTGTGTGGCCGTCGCTTCTGCGGAATCAATCACACGGATCGAGGGCGGCAGCGCCCGCTCGAAGTTCGCGCGGAGCAGAGGGTAATGGGTGCACCCGAGCACCAGCGTATCTGGCTCGAATCCCGCGTAGTTGGAGTCTTCGAGCAGATCAGAGAGGTAGATACGCAGCACTTCTTCAGTGACCGCGTGCTCGAACCACCCTTCCTCCACCAGCGGTACCAGCAGCGGAGCGGCCTTTTCGATGACGCGCAGGCCGCGCTGCCTACATGCGGCGGAGTAGGCGTGGCTTTCGACGGTGGCCGCCGTAGCCATCACCAGCACATCACCCGTCCGCGTGGAAGCCTCGGCGGCATTCGCCCCCGTTTCGATCACGCCCAGCACCGGCACTGGAACCGCGGCTCGGATCGCGTCAAGCGCCAAGGCCGAGGCGGTGTTGCAGGCGATAACCAGGTAATCCGCCTGCTGCTCATCCACCAGAAAATGAGCGCTGGAGACCGCGTAACGCGCGACCGTAGCCTGCGACTTGGCTCCATAGGGCAGGCGGGCAGTATCCCCAAGGTAGGCATAGTCCGCGCCCGGCAGCCGCTCGAGTAGCGCCCGCAGGACAGTGAGGCCTCCGAATCCCGAATCGAAGACGCCGATGTTCAAGGACCGACCCCCGCAGGGACTGTTTCCCCAGCCAGATAAGTGAGCGTGAGGTCCGCGTGCCCGGCAAGGGTCTCCTGTTGGCGGTCGTCGACGAGAAAACGAACCTGCGTAATCGCTGGGAGGTTGGCGTGAAGTGTTCCGATGACCGCAAGCAAAGTCAGCGTCTCAGGTTCAATCCCGGAGGGATGCGACTGGGCGAAAGCGGCGCTGAAGTTAACGACTGCCATCTTTCCAGCGCTTCGTTGTCCGGCGGCCTGGGACACCGGCATCAGAAAGACCTCGTCGATGTCAGGAGCATGGGTCTTTCCAGCGCCCGGAACACTCTCCTTGCTGCCCCCGATTCCCGCCCCCCCAAGCGGGTGAGTGGACTTCGGATCGTGAAATGCCTCAAGTAGTGTTTCCAGCAGAACCCGTGCACGCGCACCGTCATCCTGGGGCAGCGGCAGATTCCGCTGGCTCTCGGCAAGCGAGTTGTCAGCGTCGTTGGGGATGAGCAGTGTTACCGGGGTCGCCGGGACTCCAGCGGGTTCGACAGCCGGAGTGGGACCCTGCACGCCATGCAGCCGGTCTTCAGCGCGCTCGCGCAGCCGGATCAGGACAGCCGCCATCACAACCGCAGCCAGCAGCATCGAAAAGAAGAGGATGCGCTGTGCCTTGGAGATCATGGCTGCTGCCTCCAGTCGGTTCGCCACTCGTCAATGGCTGCAGTGAGCGCATCGAGAATCGACCGCTGGTAGGCAGTATCCGTGAGTGGCGTGGACTTCGTTGTTGCTCCTGCCGCCAGCGGAGCCACTTCCACCGCGACCGCCGGACAGGTCAGGCTATCCATGGGCTGCAGAAAGGTGCGGCCAAGGCTCACCGGGATCTCCGCATGCGCCAGCGCTGAATCGATCTCCGACGAGAGCTTCAAACTCTGCGTGACGTATGCCGATTGCGCTGTCTGCCACGGCAGGAAGCGCGTAATTGGAGTTGGCGCGAGCGACGAGGTGTAGAGATGCACCCCACTTCCGGTAGCCGTGGCGTGAATAAGGATGCACGCTGCCGCGGGCGTGTGGTTAGCCGTTTCGGCACGATTGGTTGGGGAGGGATTGATGTCTGAGTCGCGGGTGGTGACGACTCCGATCCCATGAGCCGAGAGCATGGAGCGAAGTCGTATTGCCAGACTCAGCGTGATGTCCTTCTCCAGCAGATTGTCGGAAATGCGGGCTCCGGTGTCATTGCCGCCATGAGCGGCATCCACGACCACCAGGAACCGCGGTGCCACATTGGGATTCGCCGGCGCGGGAACCGAGGGCACAGGCGGAGCAGGCGGTACCGGAACAGTCGGTTGGGTCTGCTGGGCAATGCCGGTTGCCGCCAAAAGCAACGGCACCATCGCGAGACTCAGAAAGCTGCGCCGCGCAGCCTCAGTCCAACGCATAGATTGCCAGACCACTGAGAAGTTTAGGAAAGAAGTCAGTCGATTTCTGCGGCATTACCTCGCCCGCAAATGCAACCTCCCGAAGCTGGTCGAGGGTGACCGGATTCATCAGGAATGTGGAGTTTGCTTCACCCTCCGCGACCTGCTCCATGGCCTCAGCCGCATCGCGCAGATACCGCACGTTGCTCTGCTCGCGGATGGCTTCCGCCGTTATTCCGAGAAGCCGTTCAAGGACCAGCTCATGGAGCTGCACGACATCGAGCTGGCGCTGCCGTTCGGAGACATCCTTCAGTGCGCCGGCAACAGCCTCGGATTTAGCCAACATCAGATGAATTCCGCCGCTTGTAACGGCAACGAACGCTGTCCGGTCCTTGATCGAAGCCAGGCGAGCCATGACCGCTTCAGGATTGTCCGTAGACAGTGGTTCAATCTGAAAATAGTCTCGGGCGCGCATCAGGAACTGCGAGGGAACAAAGCCTTTTAAGCTGTGCACCACACGATGCGTTGGCAGGATCACCAGTCCTTCGGAATCCATGTTGACAAAGGTCATCATGGCTGCCGCTTCCGGATACGCCGGCTCGGGCATCATGTAGGAATTGCGCCTCGCTGTCGACGAAACACCTGCCGGAGCCCGCTCACGAGAATAGTTGAGAGCCGTCTCATATCTGTGGTGGCCGTCCGCGATGATGAGCTTCTTGTCTTCGAGTGCTGCCGTGAGCATCTTGATCGTGTTCGGGTCGCTCACTCGCCACACGCGATGCAGGACTTCGTACTCGTCGGTCACTTCGATATCCGGCGCAGCCGCTGAGTCGAAGAGCAGGCGTTCAGCGCTCAGGCCGGGATCGGAATACAGCATGAAGATCTGGCCGAAGTGAGCGCGGGTGGCGCGCAGCAGGTTCAGCCGGTCGTTCTTGGGTTTGGATAAAGTCTGCTCGTGACGGAAAATGACTTTCTGGGCATAGTCGTACAGTTCGCCGAGAGCGATGAATCCGCGGCGTTCAATAGTTGAACCAGCCGATCCGGGGACGGTAAAGCGCTGCGAATAGGCGAAGACACACTGCTCGCTCTCCTGTGTGAGGATGCCGCTTCGGCGCCATGAAGCAAAATCACGCGCTGCCCGCGTATAGATGTCACCATCGGAGGCCGAATCAAAGAGTTCGGGCAGTCCCAGGATGATCCGCACCAGGTTATACGGGCTGCGTCGATAGTAGGCTTCCTGCATCGCTGGTGTGATCTTGTCGTACGGCTGTGTTACGACGTCTTCCAGCCGGACCAGCGACGGGTTGTAGCGAAGGGCACGAAATGGGTAGACACGGGCCATGCAATGCGAGGGGTCGTACAAGCCGGACTCCACGTGAGTCCGGTGATGATTGCCAAAGAATCCTGCCCGATTGTAAATCAGCAACGCGATTCGAGTTGCGCGAGCGAGGAGGGAACCGGCCCGGCTGCGGAACCTATTCCCATGTTGATACAACCGTTGTGACAACACGAAAGAAGCGGGCGCAAGGACCTCCGCAGCGTGCTAGGATGCAAGTCACCTGCAGCCGCAACGATGGCAGCACTGTCAGTTGTTGATTGTTCTGATTTGGGCGATAGCTCGACGCAGGAACGTGGAACCAAGAGCAATGATGGCTATTCAGAGCCCGGCCCCCATATCCTCCAGCGTCAGTTGTCTGGCTCGCAGACGCCGCCAACGATTTGTCTTAACGCTGGTCGCCGTGCCTACCCTCTTTATGTTGGCCTCTGTCCTGATTCCGGCGAACGCCCGCGCGCAGGAGGACCCGCTCAGCACAGTTCACGTGCAGCCGCCTCCACCTGAGCCAAGCAAGGAGCCTCCGCCCGCCGAGGGCCCGGCGGCGTTGAAGTCCACACGGGCCGGAGAGAAGATCCGCGTCAATGTGAACCTGGTGCTCGTGCCGTTGACCGTCACCGACCCAATGGACCGGCTGGTGACAGGACTGGAAAAGGAGAATTTCTTCATCTACGAAAACAACCACCTGGAAACGATCAAGTCGTTTTCGACCGAGGACGCGCCCGTATCCATCGGTGTGATCTTCGACCTCAGCGGCAGCATGAGCAACAAGGTGATTCGTGCCCGTGATTCAATCCTGGAGTTCATGAAGACCTCCAATCCCCAGGACGAGTTCTTCGTTATCGGCTTCAATGACCGTCCTGAGCTGATAGAGGACTTCACCTCATCGGTCGACCAGATCGAGGCCCGATTGGCAATCGTGAAGGCCGAACACCGCACCGCCCTGCTCGACGCAATCTACTACGGCCTCAACAAGATGAAGCAGGCAAAATACGAGCGTAAGGCCCTGCTCGTAGTTTCTGACGGCGGTGACAACCGCAGCCGTTACACCGAGGGCGAAGTGCGGGCAGTGGTACGCGAGTCGGGCGTGCAGATTTATTCCATCGGAATCTTCGATCCCTACGCGGCCACCACCGAGGAGCGGTTGGGCCCGCTCCTGCTGAACGACATCAGTGATGAGACAGGCGGACGCCTCTTCCGCGTCGACGATGTCGCGGAGATGGGCGACATTGCAACTAAAATCAGCGCTGAACTGCGCAACGAATACGTGATCGGTTACAAGCCGGACAACGACAAGCATGACGGGAAGTGGCGTAAATTGAAGGTGAGGCTGGTGCCTCCGGCAGGGCTGCCACAACTCACAGTCCATGCTCGTACCGGATACTATGCGCCCTTGCAGTAATCGTCATTTCTTAGCAGAAGTCTTTACACTCGGCCTCCTTTTCGCGGCCCCGCTCTCCCTCACGGCGCAGAATGCGTCCGCGCCACCTGTTGCTACGCCAAAATCTGCCGCCGCCCGGGCTCTTGCCGGCGAAGCGCCCACCCCCTCTGCGCAGACGCAGGCAGCCCCCGCCCTGAAGCCCGAAACCCAGCCTCCTCTGAATGTAGACCGCGACCCTGTCCTCTCCCCCGACGCCGAGGACAATGAGCCAGTCAGCCCGGAGCACCCTGGTTCACCCAATCGCGGCGCTCAGACCTTGGAGCGCGGGGCGCACGGCGGTTTCACCCTGAAGCGAAACGTGGATGAGGTGGTCCTCAACGTCACGGTGCTCGACGAAGGCGGCCATCTGGTGACCGACCTCAAGAAGGACGACTTCAAGATATTTGAAGACGGCGTCCCTCAGACCATCGCGTCGTTCCAGCACCAGGACATCCCTGTGTCGATGGGGATCATTATCGATAATTCGGGGTCGATGCGGGACAAGCGTGCCGCCGTTAATACAGCCGCACTGGACCTGGTCAAGGCCTCGAACCGTGACGACGAGGCCTTCATCGTCAACTTCTCCGACGAAGCTTTCATCGACCAGGACTTCACCTCCGACATCGGCAAGCTTCGCGAGGGCCTCGCTCACATCGATTCAAAGGGGGGCACCGCGCTTTATGACGCCGTGGTAGCCTCCGCCGACCAGCTTGCGAAGAACGCCAAGCGCCCCAAACAGGCCCTGCTGATCATTACCGACGGCGAGGACAACGCCTCTACCTTCAACCTCGAGCAGACCATTCGCCGGGTGCAGGATCTGCAGGGGCCCGTGGTCTACTCGATAGGCCTGCTGTTCGGGGACGAGGGGGGCCGTGAATCGCGGCGTGCCAAGCGCGCCCTGAAACTCCTGTCGGATGAAACCGGAGGCATTCCGTTCTTTCCCAAGTCGCTGGCAGACGTCGACACGATCGCCGCCGAGGTAGCCCGCGACATACGCAACCAGTACACCATCGGCTACCACTCGACCAAGCCGCCCTCGCAGGGCGGGTATCGCGTCCTGAAGGTGGAATCCCACGGGGAAGGCCACGGCAAGCTCTTTGTCAGAACGCGAAGCGGCTACTACCCCAAACCGGTGGCGCCGGAATCGAAATCGGCTCAGGCTCAGTAAGGTAATTAAAAGGCAACTACCTGGGGATGATGCGTCTGCGCCGGAGGAAGCGCTGCTGAGTGCTCGGCCAGCACCACCCGATTGCGGCCCAGATGCTTGGCTTCGTAAAGAGCACGATCTGAAAGACTTAACAGCTGATCCAGCGAGTCCCCATTGTTCGGGTAGACCGCGACCCCGATAGAGATCGTCACTTCGCGCAGAGCCTGCCCGCGGTGATAGATGCGCAGCTCGCTGACCATGTGCCGGATGGATTCGGCTCGGCTCAGGGCATCCTCGGTTCCCAGCTCGGGCAGTATCGCGACGAACTCCTCGCCGCCATAGCGGCACACCGTGTCCTCGCTGCGGACCGCCTGCCGCATCACCCCGGCGACCTCCCTCAGTACCACATCACCGGCCTCATGTCCGTAGGTGTCGTTGAGTTGCTTGAAGTGATCGATATCGAGCATAAGCACAGCAAGTGGTTTCTGGTGCCGCACCGCTCGACGCAGCTCGCGATCAAGAGCAATCTCCATGAAACGCCGGTTGAACAGGGTGGTCAGGCTGTCGCGAATAGACTGGTGCTCTAGGATGGTACGCAGGTTGAGACCGGCGATGCGGATCGAAGCCAGCTCAACCATCTGCTGCAGAGCCCTCAGGTTGGCGTCGACCATCGCCGCGATTCCTGACGAAGCACATTCCACGTAGACCATTCCCAGCGTCTCTCCGTGCGCCGCCAGCGGTAGACAGATGTAGTTTTCCGGTGGCTTGCCGGCGAAATGCGTGCAGTGAACTTCAGACTGGCCCGCCCGGCGCCAGCGCATCCGTCCCGAGCGCAGCCCGCAACAGGCATCGGGAGCAAAGCCATCCATGAGTGTGGTTGAGCCGCTCCACGTGGCTTCCACCTCAACCATTTGCCGTGATTCGTTGATAAAGCAAATGCCGCCGGTTGTTCCCGGAAGCAGCTGCGCAAGATAGCGCACGGCCGAATGCTGCGCCTCGTCGGCGTTCATGCAAAGCTGCAATTCATCCCGGGCCGCGGTCAGCAGATCCGATTCCCGCGCCTGGCGCTCCAGCGCCCGAATTGTCCCGGCGAGCTTATCATTCGTCTCCGACAGGCGTTGTTCGTATCTGCGGCGATGCAGCGCATCGCGCAGCAGTAACCCGAACAGAACCAGCACCACGACCAGCGCAAGCATGGTGAAACTCACACTGATCAGGAGACTGCGCGAAGCATTGAGCTTGGCTGCCTCCGTCCGGAGTGCGAGTAGCTCGCGCTCTCTTGCCTGCATGAGGCTCAGAGTTTCTCGGGCAGCGAGCAACTGTTGGCTTGGGAGTTTCGAGTCCGTGCTGAATACGTCGAAGGTTTTCACCAGGTCGGCAGCCTGCTTTTCCAGCACCTGGGCACGGGTCACCTGCCCGGGGTTATCGCTCACCAGCTGCTGTAGATGCAGGGCGCTGGAGTAGAAGGCGACGATGCTAGTTTGGGCGTTGTGAAGGTTGCTTTCGTCGTGCGTCAGCAGATAAAGCTGAAGGTTGGGCTCGATTCGGTCGATCCTCTGCACCTCCTGCTGAAGCTCGGAGATTATCGTCTGCGAGTGTTCCAGCAAGTCGCGCGATTCGTTGAGTCGTCGCGCCGACCCATAAAGCAGCCATCCGGCTGTCCACACGCAGATGGAAACCCCAATTGTTGCCAGCACCAGCATCGAAACTGCCCGGCTTTTGCCTGCGGATATGGATGGGGTTATCGGCAAAGTAATTCCTCGAGCGGATATCTCCGCGAGAGATCCCTTCGTAGTTAGAGCGTGTTAGCAAAAGATTACAGGACCGTCATGGGAAACCCAAGCAAAAACAGGGCTCGGGATGCCGGAAGTAACCCGCGAACCGCGCCAGCCGCCTGCTACACTAAGGAGTTTTGTTATGAGTGGATCAAGCGCCGTTCAGCAGACTGGCATGGCCCTGCGGGTCGCCGAAGACATTACCGAATTGATCGGTCAGACCCCCATGCTGCGGCTCCGCAGAGTCGCCCGGCCAGGCTGGGCTGCCGTCTACGCCAAGCTTGAGTTCCTCAACCCCGGAGGCAGCGTCAAAGACCGTGCCGCCCTGGGAATGATCCTCGACGCCGAGCAGCGGGGGATACTCAAGCCTGGCTCCACGATCGTCGAGGCGACCGCCGGCAATACAGGTGTGGGGTTGGCCCTTGTCGGCGTGAACCGCGGTTATCGAGTGGTGCTCTTTGTCCCCGAGGGCTTCGCCGAGGAGAAGTGCATCCTGATGCGTGGTTTCGGAGCCACCGTCGTGCGCACCCCGGAGGCAGAAGGTATGAAAGGAGCCATCCGCCAGGCGCAGGCCCTGGCCGGGAACGATCCCAACGCCTTTGCCGCCCTCCAGTTCGATAATCAGGCCAATCCCCGCTTCCACCACGACACCACCGCCGTCGAGATCTGGGAACAGATGGACGGCCGGATCGACGCCTTCGTGGCCGGCGTAGGAACCGGCGGAACCTTCTCCGGGATTGCTCAGTTCTTGAAGGAACAGAATCCGGACATCTTCGCCGTCGCGGTCGAAACCCAGGGGTCTGTCCTTCAGGGCGGCGAGCCAGGTCCCCACAAGGTAGAGGGGATCGGGGCCTCGTTTGTGCCCAGGACCTTCGACCGCTCGGTGGCCGACGAAATCGTCATGGTAGACGATGAACCGTCCTTCGCCATGGTTAAGCGCCTCGCAGCCGAAGAAGGACTGCTCGCCGGATCAAGTTCAGGCGCCATCGTCCACGCTGCCCTGGCCATAGCCGAACGCCTCGGCCCCGGCAAACGCGTGGCGACGATCATCCCCGATTCAGCCGAGCGCTATCTTTCTAAGAACATCTTCAACGAAGGCTAAGCGCAGCTCCCTGTGCCAATTTCAAAAGTGAGGTCTAGTTTGACGGACTCAACCAGCCATCCCCACGGCTTCGCCACCCGCGCCATCCACGATGGACAGCATCCTGACCCGCTGACCGGCGCAGTCAACGTGCCCATCTATCTCTCCTCGACTTATGCACAGGAAGAGATCGGTAGCCACAAGGGTTACGAATACTCTCGCGTGTCGAACCCTACTCGCGACGCGCTCGAGACGAATCTCGCCTCTCTTGAAGGCGGCGCCAGCGCCCACGTTTTCGCCAGCGGCATGGCCGCCATCATGGCCATGATCACCATGTTTCGCAGCGGCGACCACGTGATCTGTGGTGAAAACGTCTACGGAGGAACGCCGCGCCTCTTCAACCAGATCGTCACCCGTTACGGCATAGAGTTCAGCTACGTCGACACCTCCGCCCCCGAGAATGTCCGTCGCGCCATTCGGCCATCGACAAAGCTGGTCCATATCGAGACACCCACCAATCCCATCATGACGCTGACCGACATTCGCGCTGTCGCCGACGTTTGCCATGAGCGCGGAGTGGAGCTGGCCGTCGACAACACCTTCATGTCGCCGTATTTTCAGCGCCCGATCGAGCTCGGTGCAGACATCGTGATGCACTCGACGACCAAGTTCCTCAATGGCCACAGCGATGGCCTGGGTGGCGTTCTGGTCGGCACGAAACCGAAGCACAAGGAGAACTTCGCCTTCGTGCAGAAGTGCACCGGCGGCATTCTTTCGCCCTTCGAATGCTGGCTGGTTCTGCGCGGCGTCAAGACCCTTGCCGTCCGCATGCGCCAGCACGACTCGAGCGGCCACAAGATCGCCGAGTATCTCTCCAATCATCCGAAAGTAAAGAAGGTCCATTATCCCGGCCTTGCCTCTCATCCGCAGCACGAGCTCGCGAAGCGTCAGATGTCCGGCTTCGGGGCTCTCATCTCCTTTGAAACCGGCTCGCTCGAAAACGCCAACGCCATGCTCCGCCAGGTGAAGGTCTGCACGCTGGGAGAGTCCCTCGGTGGAGTCGAGACGCTTATCTCACATCCGGCAACCATGACTCACGCTGCCATCGGCGCAGAAGCCCGGGCGAAGCTGGGCATCACCGACGGTCTCGTCCGCATCTCGGTTGGTATTGAAGAGGTGGACGACCTGCTCGGTGATTTGGACCAGGCACTCAATCACATCTGAAGATACAAATTGTTTCACCTATCTTCACGACTAGGTTGAAAGGCAAAGCGGGCCTGTCCCATCTATGATGGGAGCTGGTTTATTTTTAGAAACGTCGAAACTCACGGGACCCCGTCAGACCAGTCATGCGCATAATTCCAGTATTTCTGGGTGCGGTGCTGGGTGCCGGAGTTTCATTGCTTGTTGGCTGCGGCACCCACATGGGCAACAGCCTGATCTCAAATCCCCCCAGCAATGCGGACTTCAGCCTCACTGCCTCGCCATCGACCCTCAGCCTGACTGCGGGCGCCACCGGGCAGACCATTTCTGTAACAGCGACCGCGCTCAATGGGTT
Source organism: uncultured Acidobacteriaceae bacterium (assembly GCA_963781245.1). GTDB lineage: Bacteria > Acidobacteriota > Terriglobia > Terriglobales > Acidobacteriaceae > Silvibacterium. The sequence goes on along the minus strand of CAWAFB010000011.1, from coordinate 493,672 downwards.
CACAGGCAGCGTGAGTGTCTCTCTCAGCGGACTTCCCGCCGGCATGACCGCGAGTCTGTCAACCTTAACCCTGACGCCCGGCGCAGCCCAGACTTTGACCCTCACCGCCGGTGCCTCGGTCGTGGCCGGAGCGTCCACGATCACGTTGACCGGGACATCCGGTTCCAAAACCCACACGACAACCGTCGCGGTAACCATTACTGCAGCTTCAGTCCCCGATTTCTCTTTGAGTGTTACCCCCGCGAGCCTCGACTTGGCCGCAGGAGCTTCTGGCCAGACGGTTGCGCTAACAGCGAACGCGCTGAATGGGTTCACAGGCAACGTGAGCGTGTCTCTGACTGGCTTGCCATCGGGTGTGACGGCAAATCCTTCGAGCCTCACACTCACCCCTGGTGCGCCCCAGAACCTGATCCTGACCGCTGCTGCCTCTGCCGCAGGCGAGATGACGCCGATCACCGTGACCGGGACATCCGGCATCCTGACCCATACAGCCCCCATTGCGCTGACCGTCAGTGCCGCCGCACCAGCACCTGATTTCTCGCTGAGCGTTGCCCCGGCAAGTATCAGCCTGACGGCTGGAAGCGCTGGGAAGTCAGTTTCTGTAACAGCCAATGCGCTGAACGGATTTACCGGCAACGTGAATCTGTCTGTGAGCGGATTGCCGTCGGGAGTGACGGCGAGTCCGTCAATGCTCACACTAACTCCCGGAGCAGCCCAGAGTCTGACTCTGACAGCAGGTGCAGCGGCCAAAGCTGAAACAGCGACGATTACAGTTACTGGAACATCCGGCGGCCTGACCCATACGGCATCCATCGCGCTGACCATCGGCGCCGCCGCTCCTGCACCTGATTTCTCACTCACCATTGTCCCGGCAAACCTCAGCGTGACTGCTGGAAGCGCCGGGAAGTCAGTTTCTGTAACAGCAAATGCCTTGAACGGGTTCACAGGCAGCGTGAGCGTGTCACTGACCGGTCTACCCGCTGGTGTAATACCGAACCCGTCATCGCTCACGCTGACTCCCGGAATCGCCCAGAATCTGATACTGACTGCGGGGACCGGTGCCAAGGCTGGCACGTTTACAATCTCACTGACCGGAACATCCGGCAGCCTGACTCATACGGCAACCATCGCGCTGACGGTGAGTGCCGCCGCCCCGGAGCCTGATTTTTCACTCGCAGTCGTGCCGGCGAGTCTCAGCCTAACCGCAGGCAGCACCGGAAAGTCAGTTTCTATAACAGCTAATGCGCTGAACGGGTTCACAGGCAGCGTCAGCGTATCTCTATCCGGACTGCCAACCGGCGTGACCGCAAGCCCCTCAACACTGACGCTTACTCCCGGAACAGCCAAAAATCTGACACTGACCGCCGGGACGAGTGCCAAGGCTGGCACGGCGGCGATCACGGTAACCGACACATCCGGCAACTTGACCCACACCGCAATTATTGCTTTAACGATTGCGGCGGCAGCGCCGACACCGGACTTCTCTCTGATTGTTGCACCCGCAAGTCTCAGCCTGACTGCTGGAAGCGCTGGGAAGTCAGTTTCTGTAACAGCGAATGCGCTGAATGGATTCACAAGTAGCGTGAGCGTTTCTCTAAGTGGGTTGCCTTCTGGAGTGACCGGGAGCCCATCGGTTCTAACACTTGCTCCCGGAACCGCCCAGAATCTGACTCTAACTGCAGGCGCCTCAGCCAAGGCTGGCACGGCGGCGATCACGGTAACCGGCACATCCGGCTCCCTGACCCACACCGCAACCATTGCTATGACAATTGCGGCGGCAGCGCCGACACCGGACTTCTCCCTGACCGTTGCACCCGCCACGCCGGGCCTGACCGTCGGCGCCGCCGGTCACACAGTGGCAGTGACAGCGAACGCGCTGAATGGATTCACCTCCAGAGTAAGCGTGTTCGCGAGCGGATTGCCCGCCGGAGTAACCGCCAGCCCATCCACTCTAACGCTCACGCCGGGCATCGCTCAGAACCTGACGCTGACTGCCGGAACGAATGCCAAGGCTGGAACGGCGACGATCACGCTGACTGGCACATCCGGCAGCCTTACTCATACGGCCGCGGTCACGATAACCATCAATGCCGCGGCTCCTGCACCGGATTTCTCACTCACCGTCGCCCCGGCAAGCCTCAGTCTGACTGCCGGAAGCACCGGAAAATCGCCTTCTGTAACAGCCAACGCCCTGAGCGGATTCACAGGCAGCGTGAGCGTCTCTCTATCCGGACTGCCGACTGGCGTAACACCGAGTCCGTCATCTCTCACACTCAGCCCCGGCGTCGCCCAGAACCTGACGCTGACCGCCGGGACGAGTGCTAAGGCCGGCACGGCGACGATCACCCTCACCGGAACATCCGGCAGCCTGACGCACACCGCGACCATCGCCCTGACAATTACAGCCGCGGCACCGGCACCGGATTTCTCACTGTCTGTCACTCCTGCCAGCCTGACCCTGACCGCCGGAGGCGGGGGGCAACCGGCTTCTGTAATCGCGAAGGCCCTGAACGGCTTCACCGGCAACGTAAACCTCTCTGTGTCTGGATTGTCATCCGGTGTAACCGCGAGCCCATCCGCGCCCAGGCTGACTCCCGGAACCGCGCAGAGCCTGACATTCACCGCCGCCTCCAACGCCGCCGCCGGGACACCGACCATCACGCTAACGGGCACTTCGGGTCCTCTCACTCACACCACCACCCTGAAGTTGACCGTAAACGCCGCCGCTGCCGCGGGGGTGGACGTTACGACGTACCACTATGACAACGCCCGTGACGGCCTGAATGCTGGCGAGACAACATTGACGCCCGCCAACGTGAACTCGGCAGGCTTCGGCAAGGTCGGGCTCTACGCGACCGACGGCAAGGTTGACGCCGCTCCGCTCTATCTTTCCGGCATGACCATCAACGGTCAGACCCGCAACGTGCTCTATGTAGTGTCCGAGCACGACAGTGTCTACGCCTTCGATGCCGATAGCGGCACTCAGCTCTGGAAAATCTCAGTCCTTGGCAACAACGAAACCACAAGCGGTGATCACAACTGCGGTCAGATCTCCCCCGAGATCGGTATCACCGCAACGCCCGTCATTGATCGCAGCTATGGAGCCCACGGCGCAATCTTCGTCGTGGGCATGACGATAGACTCGAGTGTTAACTACCACCACCGGCTTCACGCCCTGGATCTGACCACTGGTGCCGAGTTGAGCGGCGGTCCGACCGAGATCCAGGCCACTTATCCGGGCACCGGACTTTACTCCAACAACGGCCAGCAGGAATTTCTACCCAGTCAGTACGCCGAGCGCGTCGGACTGCTGCTCATGAACGGCACCATTTACATGGGTTGGACCTCACACTGCGACCAGGCTCCCTATACTGGCTGGCTGATGGCCTATAGCGAGCGGACATTGCAGCAGACCGCGGTGCTCAACCTCACTCCGAATACCACAGATACCGGGAACCCATTCGGCGAAGGCGAAGGCTCGATCTGGATGGCAGGCGCCGGTCTGGCCGCGGACACCAGCGGAAACATCTATTTCCTCGACGCCAACGGCGGCTTCGATTCGACACTCGACGCCAACGGTTTTCCCATCCACGGCGACTACGGTAACGCCTTTATGAAGGTCTCCACCTCCAACGGCAAACTTGCTGTAGCGGACTACTTCAACACATCGAACACGGTCACCGAGTCGAACGATGACACCGACCTCGGATCGGGTGGCGTGCTTCTCCTGCCCGATCAGACCGATTCCAGCGGTCACGTGCGTCAGCTCGCCGTCGGAGCCGGCAAGGATCACTCCATCTACGTTACTGATCGAAGCAACATGGGCAAATTCAACTCGGTCAGCAACAACATCTACCAGCAATTGTCCGGAGCACTCGCAAACGGCGAATGGGGCATGCCCGCATGGTTCAACGGAACCGTTTACTACGGCGGTCAAGGCGATGTTATGAAGGCGTTCAGCGTAGTGAACGCCCAGTTGCAAGCGACGCCCTCCAGTCAGTCTGCAGAGGTGTTTTCCTATCCCGGCACCATCCCAAGCGTAAGCGCCAACGGCACGACGAACGGAATCGTGTGGGCAGTCGAGAACTCATCCGGCAACGGTGTCCTCCACGCCTACGACGCGACGAACCTTGGCAATGAACTCTATAACAGTAATCAGGCTGCGGGCGGCCGGGACAGCTTCACCGACGACAAATTCATCACACCCGTCGTCGCCAACGGCAGGGTATTTGTAGGAACTACCATCGGCGTCGCTGTCTTCGGCCTGCTTCACTGATCACTCAGGAAGTCCGCTGGCTCTGCCAGACCGCGCCGCAGGAAGGCGATCTACCGGGCCGGCGCCTCCCCTCTACATAATTTGCAAAAAGGAAAAGCCGCGACGCCAGATCGACGTCGCGGCTTCATCCTGAACCTTTACTGGTGCGGCCTCTGTTCCGGACCGATTGCAGGCGGCACCACCGCAGCTAGCACTTCAGGTGTCTCTTCCTTCAGTTCAGGCAGTGGTGCCTCAAGGGCCAGTTTCAGAACCTCATCCATCGAATCGACAAAGTACAGCTTCATCGCGCTCTTCAGGTTTTCCGGCAAGTCCGCCAGATCCTTCTGGTTATCGGCCGGCAGAATTGCCTCGAAGATACCCGCGCGATGCGCCGCGAGCAGCTTCTCCTTGAGTCCCCCGATGGCCAGCACCTTGCCGCGGAGAGTAATCTCGCCAGTCATGGCGATGTCTCGGCGAACCGGAATCTTCACCAGCGCGCTCGCAACCGCAACCGCCAGCGTAATGCCTGCCGAGGGACCGTCTTTGGGAATCGCTCCTTCGGGCACGTGGATGTGAATGTCGATGTTGCGATAGAAATCGCGCGGCAGGCCTAAATGATGCGATCGGCTGCGCACATAAGACAGCGCTGCCTGAGCTGACTCCTGCATCACATCGCCGAGCTGGCCGGTAGTGGTGAGCTTGCCCTTGCCGTCAAGAATCTGGACCTCGGTTTGCAGAATGCTCCCGCCAACCTCAGTCCACGCCAGCCCGTTGACCAGGCCGACTTCGTTCTTCTCGTGCACCAGCGAATCGCGGAACTTCGGCACTCCCAGAAAATCAGGAAGATTCGCCGCAGTGATCGCCTCCTTGTGCTTCGGCCCGCTCTTAACCACACGCCGCGCTATCTTGCGGCAGACGTTTCCAATCTCGCGCTCAAGATTGCGCACTCCCGCTTCACGTGTGTAGCCGCGAATAATCTCAGTCAGCGCGTCATCGCTGAAAATGAGGTTCTTCTCAGTGAGCCCTGTGTTCTCGCGCTGTTTCCGGATCAGATACTGCTTCGCGATCTCAAGCTTCTCGGTCTCGGTGTAACCATGCAGCCGCAGGATCTCCATGCGGTCCTGCAGCGCCGGCGGAATCGTGTGCAGCACGTTTGCCGTAGCCACGAACAGCACCTGCGAGAGGTCGTATTCGACATCGAGATAGTGATCCTGGAAGCTCGCGTTCTGCTCCGGATCGAGTACCTCAAGCAGCGCCGATGCCGGATCCCCGCGGAAATCCGACGCCATCTTGTCGACCTCATCCAGCATGAAAACCGGGTTGCGCGTCCCCGCCTTCTTCATCGACTGGATGATCTGTCCCGGCAGTGCGCCGATATAGGTCCGGCGATGTCCGCGGATCTCTGCCTCATCGCGTACGCCGCCCAGCGACATGCGTACAAATTTCCGGCCGGTAGCCTTCGCGATCGACATGCCCAGCGAAGTTTTCCCCACGCCCGGAGGTCCAACAAAGCACAGAATCGAGCCCTTGGGATTCTTCACTAGCTGGCGCACGGCCAGGAACTCGAGAATGCGCTCCTTGATCTTCTCCAGGCCGTAATGATCCGCATTGAGAACTTTCTCTGCGTGATCGATGCTGCGCGTCTCCTTCGACTTCTTCTTCCACGGCACCGCCAGCAGCCAATCGAGATAGTTGCGCGAGACGGTCGACTCAGCTGACATCGGCGGCATGGCTTCGAGCTTCTTCAGCTCCTGGATCGCCTTATCGAAGACGTCCTTGGGCATGCCGGCGGCCTCGATCTTGCGCTTCAGCTCGTCGAATTCGCTTTTCTCGCCCCGCCCGAGCTCCTTCTGGATCGCCTTGATCTTCTCGTTCAGGTAATACTCTTTTTGCGCGCGCTCCATCTGCCGCTTCACGCGCGACTGCACGCTGCGGTCCATGTTGAGCTTCTCGATCTCCACATCGAGAACATCCGCGATCATCCCCAGGCGCTCGGTGGGATCGAAGACGTCGAGTATCATCTGCTTCTCGGCAATCTCGATCTGCAGATTTGCGGCGATGGTATCGGCAAGCTTGGCCGGCTCGTCGGTCCGAACCGCGGCGATCATCGTTTCGTAGTTCAGCGACTGCTGCAGCTTCACATACTGCTCAAAGAGGGAAGTCACGCGCTGCACCAGCTGCTCGGTCTGTGGAGTTATCTCGAACTCCGTCTTTACCGTGCTGACGGTCGCAACAAAAAAGCCATCGGAATCGTTCATCTCGACGGCGCGCGCCCTCTCCAGGCCCTCAACCAGGACTTTGATGTTGCCGTCCGGCATCTTCACGCTCTGCACGATATTGCCGATCGTGCCTACTGGGAAGATGTCCTCGGCCTGCGGCTCGTCCACGCGCGCATCGTGCTGCGTGGCAAGAAAAATTTTGCGATCGCCGTTGAGCGCCTCTTCGAGAGCGCGGACGCTGGACTCGCGTCCCACCACGAAGGGTGTCATCATGTGCGGGAAGATCACCATGTCCCGAATGGGCATCATGGGGAGCTTGCGCAGCTCGTTTCGATCGCGGCTCTCTCTGGATTGGGTCACAGAACCCCCTTCGTCACTCTTTAGATGAACTTTAACCCATTCAGACTCATAACGGGCGAACTTCGGTTATTTGTTGCAGTCATATGCATACGTTAATTGCATACATTAATGCGTATTGTGTACAAAGCACGAAGGCGAGCCTGTTGGCTCGCCTTCGCATTTCGTTCGCACCGCGAAGACGTGTCTTTCAGCCTGCCTTGTCGAGCAGCATCACGGACAGATCGCGATTTCTCACCATGTCCGCGGTAATCTCCAGCTCCTTGATCTTCTTGTTGCTGGGCAGGTGATACATCAGGTCGAGCATCAACTCTTCGAGGATCATGCGCAAGCCGCGTGCTCCCACCTTGCGCTGCAAAGCCTCCTGCGCGACAGCGCTCGTCGCCTCTTCGGTGAAGGCGACTTTGACGTTTTCATACTCAAAGAGCCGCTGGTACTGCTTGAGGATTGCGTTGCGCGGCTTGGTGAGAATCTCGATCAGCGCGGCCTCGTCCAGCTCGTCGAGCACGCCCATCACGGGCAGCCGGCCCACAAACTCCGGTATAAGCCCAAATTTGATCAGGTCCTGCGGCTCAGCCTTGCGCAGCAATTCCGAATCCCGCTGTGCTGCATACGGCGCGCCCGGCTCTCCCTGATCCTTCTCTGCGATCGCCTTGAATCCCAGCGCCTTCTTGCCCACGCGCCGGCCGATCACGCGCTCCAGGCCAACAAAAGCCCCGCCACAAATGAACAGGATATTCGTCGTGTCGACCGGAGTGAACTCCTGGTGCGGATGCTTGCGCCCGCCCTGCGGTGGAACATTGGCCACCGTGCCTTCGAGAATCTTCAGCAGCGCCTGCTGCACGCCTTCGCCGGAAACATCCCTGGTAATCGAAGGATTCTCGTCCTTGCGTCCGATCTTGTCGATCTCGTCGATGTAGATAATGCCTGTCTGCGCGCGCGCCACGTCGCCGTCAGCGGCCTGGAGCAGCTTCAGGATAATGTTCTCGACGTCCTCGCCTACATAGCCGGCTTCCGTCAGCGTTGTCGCGTCCACGATCGCGAAGGGAACGTCGAGCATCTTGGCCAGCGTATGCGCAAGCAGTGTCTTGCCACTGCCCGTGGGGCCCACGAGCAGAATGTTCGACTTCGATAGCTCCACATCGTTGCCGCGCGTCCGATTCATCTGGATGCGCTTGTAATGGTTGTAGACTGCAACCGCCAACTTCTTCTTTGTCTGCTCCTGGCCGATGACGTACTCGTCGAGGAAAGCCTTTACCTCGAGCGGCTTGGGCAGGTGAGCCGGCGCCGCCCCGGGCGGCGTCTCGCCGCGGTCATCCTCGAGAATGGAATTGCAGACCGCGACGCATTCGTCGCAGATGTAAGCGCGGGGGTAGTCGCTGGGAGATGAGATAAGCTTGGCTACGGCGTCCTGCGACTTGTGGCAGAACGAGCACCGTAGCGTGTCGTCCGATCCCGTGCGCGTTTTCATGCAGCTGCTCCTTCGCGATGCCTCAATAGATCAACCGCGGATCACGTGCGGGGACGGTCGATAATTTCATCGATAATGCCATATTCCTTCGACTGTGGGGCGTTCATGATAAAGTCGCGCTCTACGTCGCGTTCAATTCGTTCCAGAGACTGTCCCGTGTGCTTCGACATCAAATTATTCGTGATCTCACGAATGCGCAGAATCTCGCGCGCGTGAATATCAATATCGGTCGCCTGCCCCGAAAGACCACCCATAGATGGCTGATGGATCAGTATCCGCGAGTTTGGCAGCGCAAAACGCTTGCCTTTCGTCCCCGACATGAGCAGAAACGCTCCCATACTGGCCGCCTGGCCTATGCAATAGGTCACACAGTCGTTCTTGATGAACTGCATCGTGTCGTAAATCGCAAGTCCCGCGGTAATCGAACCGCCCGGGGAGTTGATATAGAGCTGGATATCCTTTTCCGGATCCTCGCCGGAAAGAAAGAGCATTTGCGCAATCACCAGGTTCGCGATCTGATCGTCAATCGGCGTTCCCAGAAAGATGATGTTGTCGCGAAGCAGACGTGAATAGATGTCGTAAGCGCGTTCGCCACGACTCGTCTGCTCAACCACCATGGGTACGAGTGCCATTCTTCTCTAACTCTCAGTCCTCGAAGCCTGATCGCTTCATCCAAGGTCAAGTTACAGCCGGAAAATCGAGCTCAACCGGCCAGGACACTCCCTCTCAAGCAAGCCGCTCGTAGAGGATACTTCCCGTCTTTTCTCTTCGCAGTTGTTCACGAATTCTAGACAGGGCACCTTCGTTCGTCAAACGCGTGCGCAATGTCTCAAGCGGCTCCCGCGTCTGCAGAGAGACGATCTGCAACTCCCGTTCCAGATCTTCATCGGTTACTTCCACGTTTTCGGCTGCCGCAATTCTGTCGAGAATCAGGCTCGCCTTCACCTCTGCTGCCGCCGCCGGATGCTGCCCCTCACGCAAGCGGGCAAAGTCGAGCTTGCGCATGTCTTCGGTGCGCATACCCTGCGCCGCGAGTGCGCGCAGCCCCCGATCCAAACGCACATCAATCTGGTTCTGAACCAGCGACTCGGGAACAGGGAATTGATAATGCGCGACCAGTGCGTCGATGAGCTTCTCGCGTGTTTCCGCCTGCATCCGCCGCTCCTTGTCGCTGGCAAGGTGCTCGCGCAGTTTGTTCTTGAAGTCCTCGATGCCCTCGTAGTCGCCAAGCTCCTTGGCGAACTCATCGCTCAGCTCGGGCTCGACCTTCTTCTTGATCGACTTCACCTCGACGTCATAGGCGACGCTTTTTCCCGCAAGACGCTTCTCGCCGAAGTCCTCGGGATAACTCACCTCAAACTTAAGCTCCTGCCCTGGCTTCGAGCCGACCAGCGCGTCATTGAAAGCGGGCAGCGTATTCTTCCCGCCGACCTCGACCACCACGTCCTGACCCTCAATCGGATGACTCTCCGGCTGTGCGGCAGGCTGTTCCGCGCCTGCCGCCACCTCGTTCTTCACGTTGCCGCGGAAGCTGATCTGCGCCCAGTCTCCAATGGCTAGCGGGCGATCCTCGGTTACAGGCTCCATCGTGGCGCGCGAATCGCGCACCCGGTCGAGCTCGGCATTGAACTCTTCTTCGGTCAGCGCCGTGTCGGGCTTCGCGACCTTGATCTGCTCATAGCCCTCAACGGAGAACTCCGGCAACACCTCGAAGACCGCCTTGAATTTCAGCGGTCGCCCGTCTTCGAGGTTCAGGTCGGTAACCTGCGGCTGCGAAATCGGCTTCACGTTCTGCTGCTCAATCGCCGTACGAAAGTGCTGCGGCAGAATCGCCTCCACCACATCCTGCCGGATGCCATCGGCAAACCGGCTGCGGATCAGCGATTCCGGCACCTTGCCGGCGCGAAAGCCCGGAATGCGCGCCTGCTTTTGATAGCGCTTGACTACGGAGCGGAAGTTACGCGCCACCTCATCGGCCGGTACTTCGATCTCCACCTCGCGGGTAAGGTCCGGGTTCAGCGTAGGACCGTGCTGATGGCCTTCGTGGTCGTGCACATGGTCGTGGCCTTCGTGGGTGTGCTCTTCGGGTTGTTGGGTAGTCTCGATCGTCTCTGTTGAACTCAACGTGTTGCCTTCCAAATCTGCTCGTCCGGAATAGTTTTTCGTGCGTCCGATATACGCGCAATAGCACTTTCGAAATGGGTGTACCCAGAACGATTTCCACGGGACACAGTAATTCCGAAAATGCCGTGAACCGCGTGGAACGCAGCCATGGACGACATAAATCTATGGTACGGAGCTTCGCCTTTAAGAGCAAACCGCCGGAGGTGGAAATTGCGGAAGTTGTTCAGGACAACCCGGCTGCCCGCCTTCTGCGAGTCAGACGATTCTCAGGGCCTGATAGTGACTCAGGATGTACTGGTCGGTCATACCTGCGATGTAATCCGCCACTACGCGCGGCGCGCTCTCTCGTTCAATCTGCGCCGCATGGCTGGGCGGAAGCAGCGCCGGCTTCTCCACCCATGTCCGAAAAAGCGTCGCTATCACCTGCGCTGCCTCTTCATGGTCCCCTGTGATCTCTGGCGCGTTATAGAGATGCGCGTAGAGATATCGCTTCGCTTCGAGCCGCAGCTCTTCCATTTCCCGTGAGAACCCCGCTAGTCGTTCGGGAGCCCGCCGAATGTCATCCAGAGTTGTCACTCCTGCCTGCTCAACGCGGCGGCGCGTCTCGGCAATCAGGTCGTCTACCAATGCATTAAGCACGCGCTTGAGGGCCTCATTAAAGACCAGCTTTTCCGCCGCGTCCGGATACTTCGCGCGCATCGGAGTGTAAAAATCCTCCAACAGTCGCACACCCCCGCGCGTCTCTTCAAGTGACAGGATCTCCGCCTCGAATCCATCATCGAGATCTGCCGTAATGTAGGCAATTTCATCCACCAGATCGATCAGTTGAGCTTCGAGCGGCGGCCGCTGATCGAGAAAATACTCCGCCAGCTCCGGATGGTCCGCGGCCGAATAGTCGCGTGAGTGTTTGATGATGCCCTCGCGCGCTCCCAGCGTCAGGTTGAGCCCGCGAAACTCCGCGTACCGGCTCTCGAAGTGTTCGACAATACGCAGCGCATGTAAATTGTGGTCGAATCGCAAGCCATGCTCGCGCAAGGCATCATCCAGAGCCCTCTCGCCCGCATGCCCGAACGGCGGATGCCCAATATCGTGAACCAGCGCCAGCGATTCGGCCAGCCCCTCATTCAAGCCCAGCGCCGCCGCGGCGGTTCGCGCTATCTGCGCTACCTCCATCGTGTGCGTCAGCCGGCTGCGAAAGTGATCGGAGTAGCGGTGTGTAAACACCTGTGTCTTGCCGGCGAGGCGGCGAAAGGCCCGCGCGTGAATAATCCGCGCGCGGTCGCGTTCAAAAGGGAGCCGGTAAGGATGGGCCGCTTCAGGATGCTCTCGTTCGACAAGCACTCCGTCGTCAGGAACAGCGCACCCAGCGGGCAGTTGCAACGATGCCTTGCGGATCAGCTCTTCGTGGATCAAAGACCGGGTCAAGGGACTGGATCAGGGCTTCTCAGGCTGAGATACCGGCCCTTCGCGCGCGATGCGGACTCTGACGCTGTCGAGCTTCTTCTGCAGCCGGCCCTGATCACCCGGGTCCATGTCTGCGGCCATCGTGTGGGAGTACTCATTCAAAGACTCTTCCCACTGCGCCGCCGCCAGCTTCAGGCGGCCTGTCTTCTCATAGACCTCGCCGAGGTGGTCATGAACCGTGGCGTCTGCCGAGTTGCGCTCTACAGCCTTGCGCAGGTCAGTCTCCGCCAACCCGTACTGGCCAAGCTTGAAGTAGGCCCACCCCAGTGAATCGAGATAAGCATAGTTCTGCGGGTCGAGTTCGACGGCCTTCTTGATCATGCCCAGAGCTTCTTCGAGCTTTATCCCATGGTCCGCCAGCATGTAACCTAGGTAATTCAGCGTCATGCTGTTGTTGGGATCAAGAGCCAGCGCCTTGCGAAACTCCGTTTCTGCCTGGTCGTAGAGTTTCTGCCGCTCGTAGAGCGTTCCGCGCAGGAAGGCGATAAAGAACTTATCGTCGCTCTTTGACGAGAGCTGATCCGCCTGGTCAATCGCGCTCGCCGCATCCTGCCAGCGCCGCAGCCGCGTGTAGATGTTCGCAAGCTGGCGGTAAACCTCAAGATCAGCCGGGGTCTTGGTCAGCATCGACTTCGCCAGCGCGATGCCCTCCTCGACGTGTCCGTTGTCGGTAAGCTGCAAGGCATACATCAGCTTGATGCCGCGATCCTTAGGCAGCTTTTCCGTAGCCTCGCGAGCTACTTGCGTGGCCTTGTCATAAGCGTGAATGTCGCGGTAGGTATCTACCTCCGACTCGTACGCATGGCTGACATATTCACCGCCCAGTTCGGCCATCTTCTGATAAGTGGCAATCGCCTGGTCGATCTTGTTCTGCTCGCGATACAGAATCGCCAGCCGCTCCAGGAAGAGCGCGCGGTTGCTCTTTTCCGATTCAGAGTACTGGCCCGAACTGTGCTCTGAATCCGCGACCATCTTCTCGAAGATCTGCACCGCGTCGTCATAGCGGCCGAGGGCGTCGTCAATCAGCCCTTCGTTGAAGTTGATTTCCAGGGAATCCGAGACCAGCGCCTTCGCCTTCTTCAGCGTGGTCAGCGCTTCTTCGTAATTGCCCTGGCGCCGCTGAATCTCCGATATGTGCAGATAGGCATCGGGATCCGTCGGGTCGCCGGCGGCAATGTCCTGGTAGGCTGCGAGCGCCGCCGTCAACTGGTTGTCACTTAGTAAAGCCCGTGCCAGCGCGCGTTCCGTGTCTAGATTGTCCGGCTCGAGCTCCAGCGCCTTCTTGTAAGCCTCAATGGCGTGCTGGGTATCCTTTAGCCGGTCGTAACTCGCGCCGAGCACAAACTCCGTCTTGCCGGTCTTGTCATCTTCGGGCAGGCTGCTCAGAACCTTGATCGCCCGCGTGGGGTCGCCCTGCTCCGTATATAACCGAGCCAGGTTAAGAGCTGTCTCCTCCGAACCGGGATCGATCTTTTCCGCCGCCGCGAACTGCTCCTCCGCGTGAACCGAATCATGCGCGAACGAGTACAACTGTCCCAGCAGCAGGCGGTTCTGAACGTCGTTCGGCTCAAGTGAGACAATCTTCGTGTATTCGCCAATCGCCAGCTTCAGCACATCCTCCGACGCGCCGTTCTGCTGCCCGTCGCCCAGAGAACGTAGATAGATATTGCCGAGCAATTTGTGGGCATCCAGGTTGTTTGGATCCTTCTTGATCTGCTCTTGTGCCGCCATAATCGCATCGCGCACATGCCCGGTGCGAAAGTAAAGCTCAGCCAGCCCGTTATTGAGATACTTCGAGGTCGGATCCGCGTTGAGCGCCAGCTTATATTCTTCGATCGCCCGCGTTGCATACTCAGGACGGCCATAGGTGTTGGCCATGTCCTCGTATTCGTGCGCCAGCATGTAGTGGTAATAGGCGCCCGCGCGATCCGGATCGGCCGAACTGCTCGCGGTGTCCGGTGCGGTCGCGGCCGATGGCGCCGGTTTCGTATTCTGCGCCTGAACTGTGAACGCGCAGGCAAAAACAGCGAACGCCAACGTGCTCGCGCTGACCTGGCACGAGGTTCGAGGGCGGGAAGTGGTGCTCTTGTTAGGCAAGCTGCTCATGATCGGTGGGAATCCCCTGTGCCCGGACCTCGCAGATGCCCTGGCTCGACTTGACTCGATAACTTCAATAGGACGAACTGCGGACGTTCTTCCATGGCTTCACGTCCGTGCAAATAATAAGACGATTGTAACTCGATTCTGGCTACAGGCCACTCAACGTTTGATGCCGCGCAAAGCTGCCTAGTGGCGGAAATGGCGCATCCGGGTGAAGACCATCGCCACTCCCAGCCGGTCGGCTGCGGCGATCACTTCCGGGTCTTTGACCGACCCGCCCGGCTGGATCACCGCCGTCGCCCCCACTCCTATAACCACCTCCAGGCCGTCAGGGAAGGGAAAGAAGGCATCCGACGCAGCCACGCAGCCATCGAGCGGCAACACTGCCTTCATCGCTCCGAATTTTGCCGCATCCACGCGGCTCGTCTGTCCTGCCCCCGCGCTGAGCATCTGTCCGTTCCGCGCATAGACAATCGCATTCGACTTGACGTGCTTGCACACCCGCCACGCGAACAGCAGCGCCGCCAGTTCGTCTTCGGTGGGCTTGCGCGCGGTCACCGTCTCCAACTCGCTTGTCGTGATGCGGCCGCGGTCGGCATCCTGCAGCAGTAGCCCGCCCGAAACCTGCTTGAGTACGAATGCCGAATCGGCATTGCGCACCTCCACCAGCCGAAGGTTCTTCTTCGCCGCAAAGCGCGCCCGCGCCTCCTCGGAAAAGCTCGGAGCGGCAATGGCTTCCACAAACAGCTTGGCGATCTCTTCCGCCGCCGCTCCGTCCACTTCGCGGTTGACCCCGATTACCCCTCCAAAGGCCGAAATCGGATCGGCCGCCAGCGCCTTCTGATAAGCCTCAAGCACAGTTGTCCCGGTCGCCGCGCCACAGGGGTTGGTGTGCTTGATAATCGCCACACCCGGTGTGCCCGAGTCGAACTCCTGGGCCAGCTCCCAGCACGCCTCGAGATCGACCAGATTATTGAAGCTCAGCTCTTTACCCTGTAGCTGCTTCACGCCCGCAATCCCCGCTCCCGAGCCATCGGAATAAAGCGCCGCCCGCTGGTGAGGATTCTCGCCATAGCGCAGCGGCATCGCAAGTGGATACGAAATGCGCAGGGTCGAGGGCAGGTCAGACTTCGCCGGATCGGCAAACTTCGCCGGCGACTCCGCCTCGTTTGCAGTTGTGATCCGCTCCAGCGTATTGGCAATGGCCGTATCGTAAGCCGCCGTTACGGCAAAAGCCTTCTTCGCCAGCCGCCAGCGCGTCTCGCGCGAAAGAGCGCCACCGTTTGCCGCCAGCTCCTCGGCCAATGCTTCGTAGTCCGCTGCCGAGGTCACAATGGCTACGTCCTCGAAGTTCTTCGCCGCTGACCGGACCATCGAGGGTCCACCGATATCGATGTTCTCGATCACTTCGGCAAAAGTTGCACCCGGCTTGCCCGCCGTCTGCTCAAAGGCGTAGAGATTTACCACCACCATGTCGATCGGCTCGATCCCATGCTCCTCGACGGCCTTGCGATGGTCGGCTTTGTCACGAATATGAAGAATCCCGCCGTGTACCTTAGGATGCAGCGTCTTCACCCGCCCATCGAGCATCTCTGGAAAGCCCGTCAGCTCAGAGATATCGAGGACCGTCAGGCCCGCCTCGCGCAGAGCCCTCGCCGTGCCTCCCGTCGAGACGAGCTCAACATCGTGCTCTGCAAGCTGCTTTGCAAATGCAACCAGGCCGGATTTATCGGTGACGCTCAAAAGGGCTCTCCGCACCTGCCTAATGCCGATCCCGGTGCCGCTCTTGGTGCCGCTCAAAACATTGCTGGAAGTCATGTAGGTCCTGAAATAGGGGAGTCGAAAGAAAATTGTATGGGCCGGTGCGCCGCGTTGTCACATCCGGCCCTATTTGTCAGCAGGTCACAGTGACGATAGGTTAGAAGAGACATGCACCGAAGCTGGCAGGAAAACGCCGCACATCCTGAGGATGGATCCGGAGCAGCCGGTTTCCGCTCCGGTGGCGTCCGCCCCGAAATTCTGCCGCCGGATGACAGCGCCGAAAGCGGTTGGTATCCGCCTCCCAATCAATACCAGACCCAACCGCCTCCCGCCTCCCGGCCGCAGAAGCGCGTCACCTGGGCGAGCGCTCCGGCAACTTACACGCTTCTGGCCATCAACTGCCTGGTCTATGTCGGCATGGTTCTGACTGGCGTCTCATTCATTTCGCCCACTGTCCGGCAGCTGCTTTTCTGGGGCGCGAATAACGGCACGCTGGTGCTTCAGTACGGAGAGTGGTGGAGGCTCATTACCGCCATGTTCGTCCATGTCGGCATCATCCACATCGCCACCAACATGTGGTGCCTGTGGAACCTCGGCCTGCTCGCCGAGCCTCTCATGGGCCCAATGGGAGTCTTCTCCGCCTACATTCTCACCGGCTTTGCCGGAAACCTCCTGAGCATAGCCAAAAATCCCGGGGTTGCAGGTCACCCGTCGATCGTCGGAGCAGGCGCTTCCGGCGCGGTCTTCGGGCTCGCCGGCGTTCTCATCGTGCTGCTCAAGTCGCCGTTGCTTCCGGTCCCGCAGCCCGAGCTCAAGCGTCTCCGCTGGAGCGTGATTCAGTTCGCCCTGCTCAACTTCGCCATCGGCCTCTACACTGCCTTTGGCCCGAGTCCGGTGCAGATCGACAACATGGCCCACCTCGGTGGATTTCTCAGCGGCCTGGCGTTAGGTGTCCCGCTCGTCCCGCGCATCGGCGCGCCCCGGACGACCTTCATCCGGCGTCGCTGGCTGGCGGTTCTGGGTATGGCATTCGCGTTGACCCTGCTGGCATTCGGCGTAAATTCCTTCTGGCACGGGTAGCCTCGCGAATGATCGCACGCATTCGCGACCGCGTAGCCGTTCTCCAGCAGAGACTGCAGACGAGTGGGCGCGCGCCCCGGATGTCGGGCGCTTGTCAGGAGATGAGTCGGCGGGGGAACGCCGTAAAGTGGGGGAAAGAAGGGCTACCGGACAGCCGTTGCCGCGAACTTCTTCACCATGGCCAGCAGCAACTTGCGGTCGCTGTCGTTCAGGTTCGTGGAATAGCGGCGAATCTGGGTTAGGAAGCGAAGCTCATCGTCTGAAAGCTTCTGCGTATTGAGTTCCCGGCCAAGTGAATCCTCCGCAAAAAACTGTGCCAGCGGAAGGTCCAGCGCATGCGCAATCTTGGACAGGGTATCAAGAGATGGAACGGTGTGGCCGTTCTCAACCCGAGACAGATAGCAGCGTAAAAGTCCGGTGCGCTTTTCGATATCGCCTTGAGATAGACCCTTTTGCAGGCGAAACCCCCGGATCGTCGTTCCAATTTTCATAAACTTGCCTTCAACTACACTTCCCCCTCGTGAGTTCAGGTGGGTTTCGTGGAGTATTGGCTGCATAGTTAACATGCTGATGCTCCCCCGCGCAAGGACTTTCTTAGCAGTATGTGCGAGATCGCGCGTAATTTAACAGCAACTTGCGCGAAATTTCTTCGGCGTCACTCCTTTGGTTCATCTTCACTACAAATCCGTCACCTTTTGCCACACTGTGCAATTCCTCACCAGGTATCTCCACCAGATGGCGGCGGCCATGTCCGAAAAAGCTGGCGCAGCAGCACCACCCGGCCCAAATGGTAGGCGTTATGCGCCGCCACGCCCTCGATCTGCTCGCGCGCCGTCATCGTGCGTGGCGGGTCCGGCTCTCGCGACAGGCACACGACCGAGGCTTCGAGCTGCGTCGCGTCGCCAGCGATTGCCCCAGCCTGTTCCGCCCCTCGTAGAAACCGCTCCCGCACCGCCGCCCACTGCTCCGTCTCCGCCGTAGGAAAGCCGGCCGACGCATGCTCCGGATAGGGCGTCGATTTGCCCGCTATCCAATCGAGCGAAAGGTCCTGCCAGAAGGCCAGATGCCATACCTCCTCGTAAATCGAATGAGGCACACCCGAATATCTCCGGCGCGCCATCGCATCATCGATGGCCTCGAGAACGTGCGCCGGCGGCGCGCCCACTCCATTGCTGATCAGCGTTCGTTGTAGCTCATTCATCGTTATCTCCGTGTGAGGATCGCGCTCATAATAATCCGTGGGGAATCCACGTACACTCTCAGGCAGGAAAGACACGTACACTCTGTGGCGTTAAGAATTAAGGAGCGCGCAAGTGGCGACTCGCCGCATCGTCTGGTCGTTGTTCCTAGCAGGAGCCTGCGCGTACGCAATGGCGCAAAACGCTCTCGCTCGGTTCCAGCTGGAGATAGGCGGCAAACAAATCGGCAAGGCCGACTACCAGTTCACGCCCGCCAAAAACGGCTTTCGCGCAAAGGCGCATTACTTCTTCACCGTTGATGCAAAGTCGATCATCGGCGAGCGAGACGCCGATCTCGGTCCAGACTACGAGCTCAGATCCGACACACTTCATGTCAGCGTGAACGGCGAAAATCAGACCGTTTCCGTCGCCGCCGATCCACATGCCTCCAGGCTAACCTTCGAAGGCACTGCCGCAGGCAAACCCGTGTCCTCAGCCTTCGACCTGCATCCCGGCACCGTCGTCTTCAACAACTTCGACCCCAGCGGCGTCCAGGGCCTTATCTACATGGAAACCGCCCGCCCGCAGCCCGATAACCAATACTGGGCTCTTCTCGCCCAGGGCAAAGGCGTTCAGGTGCCGATGGAACTGACACCCAGGGAACTCGGCGAGGGCACGCTCAACGGCACATCCATTCACCTGAAGCACTGGCACCTCAAGATCTCCGGCACCGAAGGCGAAATCTGGGCTGATACGGACAACAACCTGATGGAGTTCGACGTCCCTATCCAGGCCCTCGCCTACCGGCGTGCGGGCTTCCTACTGAAGAAAGAAGACGATGCCGTCCCCTCGCAATCTGTCCCCGGTGCCGACGCTGTCGAAGAGCGCAGTATTTCATTCACCAGCGATGGCCTCAAGATTCCCGCAGTCCTTGCTCTTCCCAAAAATCTTAAGGCCCCGGTGCCCGTCGTCGTCCTCGTACAGGGTTCCGGCCCCCACGACGCAGATGAAACCATCGGCCCGAACAAGCCCTTCCGCGACCTCGCCTGGGGACTCGCCGCCGACGGTATCGCCACCCTCCGCTATGAAAAGCGGACCCACTTCGCGCCCGAGACCTTCCGTCCCCATCCCGACCTTGACCACGAAGTGACCTTCGACGCCGTCGCCGCGCTGGCCTTCGCATCGGCGCAGCGTGAGATCGACCCCGGGCGCGTTTTCCTCCTCGGCCACAGCCTCGGTGGAACCATGGCTCCGGTCATCGCTGCCGACCGGGTGCAGCAGGTGCCGGGATCGGTCCGCGGCATTATCTTCCTCGCCGGAGGCGCACTCGGAATCGAAGAGACCCTCCCGAGGCAGTTGCTTGCCCAGGCAAAACGCCAGGGTGCGGATCAGAGCGCGCTCGATGCCATCCAGAAGCAGTGGCAGGGGATATTTCAGACCATTAACGATCCCACCACTCCGGCAGACGAGATGGTCGGCACCCCGCCGCTCAGGCTTCCGGAAATCTACTGGAGGTCGTGGATCAGCCAGGATCCGTCTGCCGAGCTGGCGAAGCTCCATCTGCCCGCCCTCGTATTGCGCGGTACAAAAGACATACAGGTCAGCGAGGGAGATTTTCAGGCGCTCGCCAGGGCAAATACCGCCCCAGGCGGTGAGAATAAGCAGATCGAAGGCCTCAACCACCTCATGATGCCTGTCGCTGGAGATTCAACCGGACAGGAGTATTTTCAGTCGGCGCACGTTTCACCCGGGGTTATTCAGCTCATTGCAGACTGGATCGGAACATTTCATTAAGGGAGGCGTCGTCCCGGCGTATGCAGCATCTCTTAGGAAGAGGAAAGGTCGCAAAATGCAGTTACAGGAAACTGCAGGACCCATGAGCGGGATCGACCTCAAAGCGGCACGCCCCACCGGACGGTTGCATCGATGGGGGAGCGGAGCATGGCGCCTTATCTGTGCCGTTTACAACGAGCTATGGCGGACTCGCGCCTTCACCATCGCAGCCGCCCTGGCCTTCTACTTCCTTTTTTCGATGGTGCCGCTGCTGGTCATCTTCTCGTCGTTGCTGCAGTTTCTTCCCGTTCCCGATGTCTTCCAGCAGCTGCTCAATCTCATGGCGGGAATCGTGCCGCCCGATTCCATGACCTTTGTCGAGAGAATCGTCGCCGATATCCTCACGCCCAACCGCGGCAAACTGCTCTCCTTCGGCATCCTCGGCTATATCTGGACGACCTCGGGAGGATTCTCTGCACTGATCGAATCGCTTAATATCGCGTACGATGTCGAGATCGCACGCCCATGGTGGCGCGACCGCCTCAAGGCGCTCCAACTGGCCTTCACCAGCGGCGGCCTCGTATCGCTCTCCGTGCTGCTGCTGATCGGCGGCCCGCACTTCGGACACTTTTTAACCGAAGTATTTCCCGTACCGCCTGTCATCGAGCACCTCTGGCCCGCCATCCGTCTGGTCTTCATCTTCGTGACCTTTGTTACCGGCCTCGAGTTCGTCTACTACCTCGGTCCGAACTGCCGCCATAGCTTTCTTTCCACTTTTCCCGGAGCCCTCTTCGCCATCACCATCTGGCTCCTCGGCTCGTCGGTCCTCAACTATTACCTCGGCCATATTACGAATTACAACGTCACCTACGGATCGATGGGCGCGATAATCGGGCTCATGCTCTGGTTCTACATCACGGGGCTTGCCATTCTCATTGGCGCGGAGCTCAATGCCGAGCTCGCCAAGCAACGCGCAACCGGCGCGATGTGCGAACTGCCTCCGCATCACGAAAAACCGATCGCAGGGCCATTACCGGCCGCACAGTAACACGGCTCAGCCCATGTACATGCCGCCGTTCACGTCGAGCACATGCCCGGTGATGTACGCCGCCTCGTCCGAGGCAAGAAAGCGCACTGCACGCGCGATATCCTGATCGGTTCCCGCGCGCGCCAGCGGAATCTGCGTGAGCATATGCGCGCGCTGTTTCTCCTCGAGCACTGCCGTCATCGCCGTCTCGATATATCCAGGAGCGACCGCATTGGCCGTTATGCCGCGCGACGCAAGCTCCCTGGCCAGCGACTTCGTCAGCCCGATCAGCCCCGCCTTGCTTGCGGCGTAGTTCGCCTGTCCAGCCTGTCCTGTCTCGCCGACCACGCTTGAGATGTTGATGATCCGTCCCCATCGCGCCTTCAGCATCGAGCTCACCAGCGCCTGCGTCAGCAGAAACGTCCCGGTGAGATTTGTCGACAGCACCGCATCCCAGTCCGCCCGCTTCATGCGCAGCATCAGCCCATCTTTAGTGATGCCGGCATTGTTCACCAGAATCTCCACGCTGCCGAAATGCGCCAGCGCAGCCTTGGCTCCGGCCTTGATCGAGTCTTCGCTGCCAATGTCGATGGCGAACGCATGTGCCGTTCCGCCAGCGGCAGCAATCTCCGCTGCAACCTCGGCAAGTTTCTGTTCATTGCGGGCAGCCAATGCGACATTGGCTCCGGTCCTTGCCAGTTCGATCGCGCAGGCGCGGCCAATACCCTGCGACGCTCCGGTAACGAGTGCGGTTTTTCCTTCGAGAGACGACATAATCGACGATGATTTCTCCGTTGTCGATTATAGAAGCCGCGAACGTCAATAGAGCCTGATCTCTGACCTCCGCGATCTCTTCTACTCGCGATGCCCCGTGCCTCTCCGCAGCAGCCGCGGAGCAATCGCATAATTCAACTGAATCAGCAGAATGAATCCGATGCTCCAGTAAGTGTTGATCACGCACAGCAGCGCGCCGAAGGCGTAAAGCGATTGCGCGATTACCACACGGGTGCAGATAGCTTTGCGGATATCGAGAGGCGTGTCTTCCCGGATGAGTCCCTGCCAGCCTGCATAGCGCCAGCTTATGTACAGGATCACGCCCGGAACCAGAATATTGAACCAGTAGACCAACAGGGCAGAGCGATACCAAATGAACTCCGCAAGAAGCTGCGTCGAGAACGGCAGCAGGGTAATAAAGACCAGGAAGGCAAGATGAATCCAGCTCAGGTCGCGATCAACGCGCTCGAAATAGTTGAGCTGCGTCTGCTGGCCGTTCCAGAAGATTCCCAGCGTAAGAAAGCTCATGAAGTACATGAGCAGGCGCGGACTCAGCTTAAATAGCGCGTGCCAAAGATCGCTCTCGGAGTGAATCGCCTCCATCGCCGGTACGCGAAGGTCGAGCACCAGCAGCGTCATGCCGACCGCGAACACTCCATCACTCAGCGCCGCCAGCCGCTCGCGATTTTGATTGGCAATCTGGTTGTAAAGCGTCGCCACGCCGCGAGTGTACTAAAGGCAGGCTGCAGGGAATAGGGCATAGCCTTCAGCTGCTCTGTTCCCTGATCTCTGTACCCTGTTCCCTGTCTCACAACGGTTTTGCGACCGGCACCGGAGTAGCCGCCGTCTTCAGCTTCGGCATGGGCAACGGTTCGAGCGCCCAGATATACACCACCAGCTCCCGGCTGTAATGCAGCAGCGGAGGAGTATCCGGCAGTTGAATCCCATGTGCTGCCGGAAGTTCGTTCACCTCGAACTCCGCCTCCGCCCGCTCCAGCGGCCATGGCAGATGATGAATGTTCCCCTTGAACAGCGCGCCACCCGGATCGGCCGTATAGAGCGCGTATCGCTCGGTCAGAAACTGCTCCAGGCCCTGCTTGTCCGAGGCCTGCCCCAGGCTGCGGTACCGCGCCCGAAACCTTGCTCGCTTTTTCGCGAACCGGCGCTGGCTCGAATAGCAGAACTCCCGGTTGTCGCAATGATCGATCCGCATCTTGGACCAGTAGTACGGCAACTTGAAGAACAGTCGTGCCGCGGCGACCGCCAAGGGATTCCCGGCGTCCAGCGAGAAAAAATACACGCCGCCCAGGTTCGAATGCGACTCACGCACGTAGGTGCGCAGATTCAGCTCCGGGAAGCGGTTGACCCCCGGAATCTCCGGCCATCGGTGCATCCGGATCTGATCCATCCAGAAGGGAACCACGCCCACCCACGCCGCGGCGTCAAAGGTGTCCACCACCAGGTTGGCCGGAAGCAGGGGCGCAATCTGGGCCGGAGCCACCGGCCAGTGAGCGAAGAGCAAATCGTTCCACCGCTGCGTCATGGTCCATTGCGCATTCGGTAATGGCCATGGCCTGTGACTGGTGGCCGACAGGATCTCTCTCGAGTCCTCCTGATGAGGTTGAGTGGAGTGCATGACCAAGGGACGGCATTCAAGTGATTCAAGCTGCAGACCCTGATCGAGATTGGGGAAGTCGTTCACGCCTTTTCAGAATCCGGTAGCAAAAGCGGGTTGCTGTAAGCCATGGTTCCTGACGATATTTTCCTCAGGAACAAACGTTCTTGCACGATATTAGCTTCTGTCCGATACCGTATCCTGTTGCCCATGGCAGAAATTGAAACCGCCGCCCCTGTTGTGCCCTCAGCCACATCCGCCGAGCAGTCCCAAAACAAGACCGAAGTCTTCGCAGTACACGGCGCCGATCCCGAAGTGCTGGCCTACGCCATGGCCAAATATTCGCGCTCTGCGCTGTCGATGAGGGACTCTTTGAAAGAGATCAGCAGCCAGCGCGCCGAGCAATTTCTCAACACATTCTATTTCCAGTACGGACATCGTTCCATTGCCGACCTCGCGCACTTGGCTTTCGCAGTTGAGCGGCTCTCGCTGCTTGCCGCGATTGTACTCGTCGACGAGCAGCGCTGGGATGGCCAGGAGCGCTCCACGCGCTACCAGAACTTCCGCAAGAGCGGTTGGTACATGCCCGACCTCGGCCCTGATCAACAGGCAGCCGCGCTCTTCCGCGAAAGCATCGAGGCCCTCTTCGCCGCCTATCACGAAGTAGCCGAGAGCATGCTCGAATCGCTCAAGAGCAGCGTTCCCCGGCCCGCCGAGATGAAGCCAGAGAGCTACGAGCGCACCCTCCGCGCCCGTGCCTTCGATGTCGCCCGCTACCTGCTTCCGCTCGCCACCAACACCTCGCTCGGCCAGATCGTCAATGCCCGCACCCTTGAAACCCAGGTCTCCCGCCTGCTCTCCAGCCCCTACGCCGAAATCCGCCAGCTTGGCGAACGCCTGCGCACCGCAGCCACGGGAGCCGCGTGGAACGTCAACGGCGACGAACTCGTCAGGTTGCAGCAGGAGATCGCCGCCCTCGATCCTGCCCTCGGTGAGCGCGCCGCGTCTCTGCTCACCCGGGAAGTCCGCACCGCTCCCACCCTGGTGAAATATGCTGCTCCCAACGGATACGAAATCGCCACTCGGCGCGACCTTCGCCAGGCCGCGGTCGAACTGCTCAACAGTCAGCCCATTGAGCCGGCACCGTCTGTTGATTTGATCGGCGGTGAGGAATCGATCGAGGTCGAACTCGCCACCACCCTGCTCTACGGAGCGTGCCACTACTCCTACCGCCAGATTCGCCGCCATGTCGCCGCACTCAGCGAAGCACGCGTCGGCGAAATCATCGCTCTCGGTACCCGCCATCGGGGCAAACATGACGAGCTCCCACGCGAATTTGCTTCCGGCAAGGCGCTGAAGTTCGACATCCTCATGGACATCGGCGGCTTCCGTGACATGCACCGCCACCGCCGGTGCATCCAGGTGCTACAGGGCTACACCACTGCCCATGGATACGACATCCCTGAAGGTCTCGCTGAAGCGGGCCTGCAGCAGCGATACGAGCTGGCAATGCTCGATGCCCACGCGGCCTGCGCAAAGCTGGCCACAAGCGTGGCCTCCGAATTTCAAACTTCAGCCGACTACCTGCTCCCGCTCGGTACCCGCACCCGTGCCCTCTTCAAAATGGACTTTGCCGAAGCCGTCTACATCTCCGAGATCCGTTCCCAACCCCAGGGACACTTCTCCTATCGCCGCATCGCCTGGGAGATGTACGAAGCCGTCCGCAGACAGCACCCGTCACTCGCGCAATACTTCCGCGTGACGGATGTCAATGAGCCGGTGGATTTGCTGAAAAGATAAGAAAATTCCGTACCACTTTCTGCACAGCGACCGCCGCTAGAATGCCGCTAGCTGGACTTTCCCCGGCTGTCAACGTTACTATGGTTTTTGGTTTTTCTTCGCCCCGGCGATTTCGGTGCTAGTATTCAACCCAAACCCCGGAATGTACCAATCTGAAACACGCAACACCCCTCTGAAGACTGGAGAAACACACGTGGCTGATGACCGTTCCCGCGCCGTAGATCTGGCGCTTTCGCAGATTGAAAAGCAGTTTGGCAAGGGCTCCATCATGCGCCTCGGCAGCAAGGACGTGGTGCCGATTGCCACCATTTCCACGGGCTCGATTTCCTTCGACGCTGCGCTCGGTGTGGGCGGCGTGCCCCGCGGCCGGGTCATCGAAATCTTCGGGCCGGAATCCTCGGGCAAGACCACCATCACCCTGCAGATCATCGCCGAGGCGCAAAAGGCAGGCGGCATGGCCGCCTTTGTCGATGCCGAGCACGCGCTCGACCCCGCCTACGCCAAAAAACTTGGCGTGGATGTCGACAACCTGCTCGTCTCGCAGCCCGATTACGGCGAGCAAGCGCTTGAAATCACTGAGGCACTCGTCCGCTCGGGCGCAATCGACGTACTGGTCGTGGACTCAGTCGCCGCGCTTGTGCCCAAAGCCGAGCTCGACGGCGAAATGGGCGATTCGCACATGGGACTGCAGGCTCGCCTGATGTCTCAGGCGCTGCGTAAGCTCACCGGCACAGTCTCGAAATCGCGCACTTGCCTGATTTTCATTAATCAGATCCGGGAAAAAATCGGTGTCATGTTCGGCAATCCCGAAACCACCACCGGCGGTCGCGCCCTCAAGTTCTACTCGTCCGTCCGCGTCGACATCCGCCGCATCGCCGCTGTCAAAGAGGGCGACGTCGTGGTCGGTTCGCGCACCAAGGTCAAGATCGTCAAGAACAAGGTTGCCGCACCCTTCCGCGAAGCCGAGTTCGACATCCTCTACGGAGAGGGCATCTCGCGTGAAGGCGACGTGCTTGATCTCGCCGTAGTCAACAACATCGTCGAGAAGTCCGGCGCATGGTACAGCTACGCCGGAGAGCGCATCGGCCAGGGCCGCGAAAACGTCCGCAGCTTTCTCAAGGACAACCGGGATGTCTTCACCAAAATCGACACACAGCTCCGCCAGAAGCTCGGCATCGTAACCCCCAGTGCCACTCCCGAGGTCCCGGCAGTCCCGGTCAACGGATCCGCCGCCGCGCAGGAAGCAGTGCGGCCGGCAGCAAGACGGCAGTAGTAAAGCGCGAATCGAACTTGGGACGGCAGGCCTCCAGGTCTGCCGTCTGTTTCTGCCACCCAAATTGTGCGCCCTGCCTATCCCGACTACAATCTCCATGGCGTGAACACGGTAAAGGCCATCTATCCCGGCAGCTTCGACCCCGTGACCAACGGTCATCTCGACCTTATTGCGCGCGGAGCCAAGATCTTCGACCACCTCGTCGTCGCCATACTCCGCAACTCCGCGAAAAACCCGCTCTTCACCGTAGAGGAACGCGTCGAAATGCTCACCGAAGGCTTGGCACCCTTCGGCAACGTCTCTATCGCCACCTTTGACGGCCTGCTCGTCGACTTTGCCCGTGACCAGCACGCCCAGGCCGTTATGCGCGGCATCCGCGCCATCAGCGACTACGAATACGAATTCCAGATGGCCCTGATGAACCGCCGCCTCGCCCCGGAGCTCGAAACCATCTTCCTCATGCCCGACGCCAAATACTCCTTTGTCAGCTCGCGGCTCGTGAAAGAAGTCTTCATACTCGGCGGATCGGTCGACGGCCTTGTCCCGAAGCTGGTTATCGACCGCCTCAAGCAGCGCGTGCCAAAAAGCTAAAGCTTCTAGAAGTTGATACGCCCTCGGAGGATGAGCACAATGTTCGAGCGTTACACCGAGAAGGCGCGTCGTGCGATTTTCTTCGCCCGCTATGAGGCCAGCCAGTTTGGACTCGAATACATTCATTCCAACTGTCTCCTGATCGGTCTTGTGCGCGAGAATGGGCAAATCAGCACGCAATGGCTGGCCCTTAACGCCACTGAGCTTCACCGTCTTGTCGAATCACAGACGATAAGGTCCAAACCACGACCAACCAGTGTTGATCTGCCTCTTACTAACGAGGCGAAGAGAGTGCTTGCCCACGCTGGCGAAGAGGCAGACCGCCTGGCTCACCGCCACATCGGTACTGAACACCTCTTTCTCGGCCTCCTCCGCGAGCCTGAGACATTTGCAGCCAAAAGGGTCAAAGAGCGTGGCATGGCCCTGGAACAAATCCGCGGGTCGATTGCTGAGGACTCCTCTGGACGTGAACCGAACGAAGCCCCTCAGCGTCGACAATTGCCGCGCGCGCTTCAGATCAGGCTTATGGATGAAACTGCCGGGCAAGTTGCGTTCCTCCCATGGATCGGGCGTCCACCGGCAATCGGCGAGGGCATCGCCATTACCGATGAGAAGAGCGGAGAATCCCAATATCGCGTGCTCGACATCATCTGGAGCATTCGAACCGGAGAGGCGGAATCGCATCTTGCGGAAGTCGTCCTCAAGGTTCGCAAAGAGCAGCAGTAATCGCGAATCTCCACATTTCTCCCCACCGCGCCACGAAAATCTGAAAAAATAGAGTCATCATGACGACAGCAGCCACTGCCACCAAAGTCTTCGCCGACCGCATCGGACGCATCGAAGTCTCGGCCACCATGGCCGTCACCGCGGAAGCCGCCAGACTGCGCGCCCAGGGCGCTAAACTGGTCGACTTCGGAGCCGGCGAGCCCCACTTCGCCACGCCGCGTCATATCAAAGACGCCGCCATTGAAGCTATCAACGAGAACTTCACGCGCTATACCGTCGTCTCCGGAATCCCTGAGGTGCGCAAAGCCATCGTCGAGCGCCACGCCTGCGACTTCGGCTCCGACTACGCGCCCGACGAGGCTGTCTTCACCACCGGCGGCAAGCTCGCGCTCTTCAATGCCATCCAGGTGCTCGTCGATCACGGAGACGAGGTCATCCTGCCCGTCCCCTACTGGGTCTCCTACAAAGACATCATCCAGTATGGCGGCGGCAAGGTCGTCTACCTTGAGACCCACGAGGCCGAAAACTTCCGCATCACTGCCGACGCCATCGAGAAGGCGATTACGCCACGCACCAAGGCCATCGTCCTTAACTCGCCTTCGAACCCCGCCGGTTCCGTCCTAGCCCCCGCCGATCTGGAGCGCATCGTCCGTCTTGCTCACGAGCGCGGCATCTATCTCATCCTCGACGAGTGCTACGTCTATCTCCAGTTCACTGGAGCTCTCGTGAGCGGCGGATCATTCACCGAAGCCAAGGAGCACCTTATCGTCGCCGGTTCGCTCTCGAAGACCTACGCCATGACCGGTTGGCGTGCCGGCTTCGCCCTCGGTCCGAAGCCCATCATTGCCGCTATGAGTAAGCTGCAGAGTCAGTCGACCTCCTCGACAGCGCACTTCGTGCAGAAGGCCGCCGTCGCCGCGCTCAACGGCTCGCAGGAATGCGTCTGCGAGATGCGCGCCGATTACCTTGCTCTGCGCGACCGCATCCTCGGCCGCCTTGCGGAGATCCCCGGCATTACGTGCACCAAGCCTGAAGGCGCCTTCTATGTCTATCCCAACGTGAGCGCCTATCTCGGCAAGTCCGAAGCGCAGACCACCATGGAACTGGCTTCCCGCCTGCTGAACGAAGCGCACGTCGTCACGGTTCCTGGCGAAGCCTTCGGAACCAAGCAGCATCTGCGGCTCGCCTACGCCGTCACCCACGCCGATGTCGAAGAAGGCATCGACCGCATGAAGGCCTTCTTCGCAAAGCTCTAAAGCGCTCCACAAGGCTGCATCCTGAATTAAGGGTGCAGCCAACCCGCCAGTCGAGACATCTCTCATCTATGATCCTTCGCGTCCGCGGCATCCTCTTCGACATGGACGGAGTCCTCGTCAGCTCCCTCGGCTCGGTCGAGCGCAGCTGGAAGACCTGGGCAGAGTCCCGCGAGATCGACCCCGCGCTGGCCATTCGCACAGCTCACGGCCGCCGCGCCATCGAGACCGTCCGTCTGCTCCGTCCCGATCTCAACGACGAGCAGGAGCTCCAGTGGCTCGAGGACATGGAGGTCGCGGACAACGATGGCCTCGAAATCCTCCACGGCGTTAAGCCCATCATCGAATCCCTGCCACAAAAACACTGGACCGTCGTGACCTCCGCCACCGACCGCCTCGCCCGCGCCCGCATGGCTTATGGAGGCATCCCCGTCCCCGCCCGCATGATCACCGCCGACATGGTCACGAAGGGCAAGCCCGACCCCGAGCCCTATCGCCGCGGTACTGAACTCCTCGGCCTCGCCCCCGCAGATTGCCTCGTCATCGAAGACTCGGCGTCCGGAGCCAAAGCCGGCCACGCCGCGGGCTGCAAGGTGCTCGCCACGCTCTTCTCGCATTCGCTGGAGAGCCTCGCCATTGCCGACTGGATCGTCCGCTCACTCGAAGACGTGCAGGTCCGCGTAGTTGCCGATCAGGTCGAGCTGGAGTTTGAGCCTGTCAGCCGGGAAGCCATCGCTACGTCTGCGGCGGCGCATTAAGCCCGTAACATAGCAAGTACGCCATGCCTTACTCCGTGAAAGTGGAATACGCCGACGCGCGCAGGATGCGCACCCGCAACAAGCCTTGGTACCGCATCGCCCACTGGCCCATCTGGATCTGGGTCTTCTTCCTCGCGCCCGGCCCGCTTACCTTCGATCTCTTCGCGAAGGGTGGCAGCGTCGGCAATCTCATTTGGCTGGGAGCAGTCCTCGTGCTCACCGGCCTCGCCGTCCTCTACGGACAACTTCCCGGCGCCGAGCCCGCCCCCTACATCCTACGATTCACCGAAGACCGCCCCAACCCGCTTTACCGCCGGGTCTGCTACACCTTCGCCTGGAACGCCCTGCTCAATTTCGCTCTGCTCAACCTCACCGGTCTCGCCGTCGCCGTTGCCACCGGCACCTGGTACATGAAGCAGATCTACGCCCGCGGATACACCCCGCTCCTAATCGCGATCCTCGCTCTCGGAGCCCTCGGCGTCCTCCCGCGTGTCCGCCGCTCCACCCAGGGAGAAGGCTGGGAGCGCCGTTATTTTTACGGAACCGTCTGGGCCGTCACCGCCGCGCAGACCGTCCTGCTCATCCTCTGGAAGACGCTGCCGCGCACCCACACTGCGGACATCGTCAAGTTTGCCGTCTATTGCGCGGTATTCGTCGGGATGGGTTTGGCCGCCGCCTTCGGTCACCTGCCGCGGACGCGCCCCATTCTTCCCGGCGAACTGATGATCGCCGACTGAACGATCAGCAAATCTCTTACACTCGTGACCGAGGCATCCCCCAATGCACCCACGCCTGGTAGTCTGCCTGTTCATCGTTGCGGGAATCATCGTCGGCGTCGCCGCATGGCGACTCTTTGTGATCTATCGGCGGCGCAAACGCTGGCAGCTGCTCATGACATCTCACCAGAGTGTGCACGCCGCGAGAGAAAGAATCATCGCCAGCCCGGAATCACCGGACGAAGACTAAACAGAGAAACGGGGATCCGGACTATCCCGGATCCCCGCTCGGACTCACCTCTTCTTACAGATTGCCGCGTTCACCCTGCTCTCGCTCGATCGCCTCAAACAGCGCCTTAAAGTTGCCCTTGCCGAAGCTCCGGCTGCCCTTGCGCTGGATGATCTCGTAAAACAGCGTCGGCCGGTCCTCCACGGGGCGCGTGAAGATCTGCAGCATGTACCCTTCATCATCTCTATCGACCAGGATGCCCAGCTTTTCCAGCTCATGAATGGGTTCGTCAATCTTGCCCACTCGCCCCTCGAGTTCCTTGTAGTAGCTATGCGGAACCTTCAGGAACCCAACGCCCTGCGCCTGCATCTTCGAGACCGTCGACAGAATGTCGTTGGTCGCCAGCGCGATATGCTGGACGCCCGGCCCATGGTAATACTCCAGATACTCCTCGATCTGCGACTTCTTCCGTCCCTCTGCCGGCTCGTTGATCGGAAACTTCACCCGCCCGTTGCCGTTGGCCATCACCTTCGACATCAGCGCCGAGTACTCTGTCGAAATGTCCTTGTCGTCGAAGTGCTGGTAGAGCGAGAAGCCCATCACATCGGAGTAGAAATCCACCCAGCGGTTCATCTCGTTCCAGCCCACATTGCCCACCATGTGGTCTACGTGGAGTAGTCCCACAGGCCGCGCCAGCGTGTCATGTTTCTCGTGACGATAGCCCGGCAAAAATGGCCCGTTGTAATTCGAGCGGTCGACAAAGGTGTGAATGGTATCGCCATAGGTAGCGATCGCCGCCAGCTTGACCGTGCCATGCTCGTCCCTTAACTCATAAGGTTCGTGGACGCTCCTTGCCCCGCGCTTTGTTGTCTCTTTCCACGCCTGCCGGGCGTCATCCACCCATAGCGCCACATCGCGCACGCCGTCACCGTGGCGATGGACATGGTGAGCAATCTCGCCGTCGGGCCGCAACGGCGTAGTCAGCACAAATCGAACCTTGCCCTGTTGCAGAACATACGAGGCCCGGTCGCGCAGTCCGGTCTCCGGACCGGCGTAGGCCACCAGGCTCATGCCAAAGGCGAGCCGGTAATAATAAGAGGCTTGGCGCGCATTGCCAACGTAAAACTCAACGTAATCCGTGCCATTCAGGGGGAGAAAATCTTTTTCGGTGGTCACTTCCGGGTGAAGCAGGGTCGACATACTCAACAACTCCAATGTGTTCGATGCGCATCAACGCCGAGACGCCCCAAAATGACTTCCGGACGCACAGCGACTCACTACCATATACCTTTCTCAAAAGACTTGGCCAATACCCATAGGTTGTAGACGTAGGTACCTCTGTGGATGTTCATCCTCCCGGCCCGACACCTGAAAACTAAGGATTTCCGGCAGCAAATTTCCCATCTTTTCACACTCTTTAGCCAGCGCCGGAGGAGAGTCTGGTTGGAGAACTCCTCCTGGGATACGATGGGCCACACTATGCCGAGCTCTTGCCGATATTCACTACCTGCGCGGGCCTTAACCGCGCTCGCCGTGCTGGCCGTCTCCTTCACAGCTCACGCATCAGAGATCTCCGACAACACCCCCGAAGAAATGACACCCCTTCTACTCAGCGTTCCCAACGCGCCTGTGCCGTTTAACGGCTCCGACGGCCGCACGCACCTCGTCTACGAACTGACCCTGACCAATTTTTCGAGTGGCGAGGTCGCCGTCGAAAAAGTCGAAATTCTGGGCGATGGCGTCGTCCTGCAGAACCTCGACACCGTAACCATCGCCACGCGACTCCAGCCTGCCGGCCAGCGCGAATCCACGGGATCGCTCGCAAAGAGCACGCAGGCCACGCTTTTTCTCAACGTCGCGCTCGCTCCCGGATCGCCCATCCCGCAGCGCCTCACCCATCGCGTTATCGCGCGCGCCAGCGCCGCCCCTCCCGGCCATCAGGAGATCACCGAATCCGGAGGCCCCACCCCCGTTAATCGCCAGCCTGTCGTCATCATCGGCCCTCCCCTGCAGGGCACCGGTTACATCTCCGCCGACTCGTGCTGTGACGCCACCCGCCACACCCGCGCCGCGCTCCCCATCAACGGACGCGTCTGGATCAGCCAGCGCATGGCCGTCGACTGGGAGCGGCTCGACAGTGAGGGCCGCATCTATTCCGGCACCCGCAAGAAGCCCGAGAGTTACACAATCTATGGCAAGCCCGTGCTCGCCGTCTCGGATGGCGTAGTTGTCAACACGATGGACGGCCAACCCGAGCAGACCCCGGGCAAATATCCCGCAGGCATCTCACTCACCGAAGCTGACGGAAACTTCGTCATTCAAGATTTCGGCCAGCACCGCTATGCCCTGTACGCGCACATGCAGCCGGGCAGCATTCGCGTCCACAAAGGCGACCGCCTCACCCGTGGCCAGGTAGTCGGGCTCGTCGGCAACACCGGCAACTCCGTCGCCCCGCATCTGCATTTTCAGGTGATGGACGGGCCCTCTTCTTTTACGTCGAATGGTTTGCCCTACGAGATCGATGCCTTCCAGGTGACCGGCCAGACCCCCGGGACCGGAGCCTTCGACAAAGCCGAAGCCGACGGAACCCCGCTGGCGGTCACGCCTGAGTCTCCTCCGCGTACGGTGAAAAACGCCCTGCCTTTGGATCAGCTCATCATTGCGTTTCCGAAATGATTTCATATCAGATACCGCGACCTTGCTCATGCCAGATCGGGCGGCCCGACGTTCGTCTCCGGCGCGTCCCTTTCCTGAAGCAGCGCATGAAGATCGAGCGGCCGTGTGACCATGGCTAGCTCACCCTCTGCCGTTCGCGGCCATTGCTCAGCCGGAAGGTCCCAGTAGAGTTCAACTCCGTTGTCGTCCGGATCGCGCAGGTAGAGCGCGTGGCTAACGCCGTGGTCCGCTGCGCCCTCAAGCGGAATTCGCGCCTCAATCAATCGGTGCAGGGCGTCAGCAAGCTCTGCCCGGGTTGGATAGAGAATCGCAAGGTGATAAAGCCCCGTCGTCCTCGCCGCCGGAGCAGGCCCGCGCAGGCTCTCCCACGTATTCAGGCCGATGTGGTGGTGATACCCGCCCGCCGCGAGGAAGGCGGCCGAATTGCCCATGCGCT
Source organism: uncultured Acidobacteriaceae bacterium (assembly GCA_963781245.1). GTDB lineage: Bacteria > Acidobacteriota > Terriglobia > Terriglobales > Acidobacteriaceae > Silvibacterium. Next base: position 460,016 of record CAWAFB010000011.1, on the reverse strand, counting down.
GGGTGATCGTGAATCCGAGCACGCCGTGATAAAAGTGCAGCGCCCGATCCAGGTCGGCAACTTTCAGATGGACATGTCCGATGCGCGTTTGCGGATGAATGGGTTTCATCGCTGTCATCTATCCCAAGGATGCAAACGCCTTCTGCTCGACGCTTTCCCTGCAATCTCCGCCACCATCTCGTACGAGCGCAGACGCGCCGCGTGATCGTAGACCGTGGTCGCAATTATCAGTTCGTCTACCTTTGTCTCCGCCAGAAATAGCTCCAGCCCGCTCCGTACGATTTCCGCAGTGCCCACCACAGCCGCGCGAAATCTCGATGCCACCGCCGACTCCTCAAACGGATTCCAGTCCAGCTTCTTCACCGGAGGCATCAGCGGTCCTGGTTGATTCCGGATCAGGTTCAGAAACGCCTGCTGCGGAGTCGTCGCCAGCCACCGCGCCTCCTCATCCGTCTCAGCCGCAATCACCGGGATTCCCGCCATTGTGTACGGCCTGTCCAGAATCTCTGAAGGCCGGAATCTCTCCCGGTAAAGTTCGAGCGCAGCCATCAGGTTGTCCGGCTGGAAGTGCGACGCAAACGCGAAGGGCAGGCCCAGCTCCGCCGCAAGAGCCGCGCTGAACCCGCTCGACCCCAGCAGCCAGATCGGCACACTCGCGCCCTCGCCCGGATACGCCGTGACTGCCTGTCCCGGCCGCCGCGGCGCAAGATATCCCCGCAGCTCCTCGAGCAGGGCAGGGAAGTCGTCGCCCAGCGCCTTCAAATCCTTGCGCAGCGCCCGTGCCGCCGCATAGTCCCCGCCCGGCGCGCGCCCGAGCCCTAAGTCAATCCGCCCCGGGTGCAGCGCCTCCAGCGTGCCAAATTGCTCGGCAATCACCAGTGGAGCGTGGTTCGGCAACATAATCCCGCCCGATCCCACGCGGATCGTTTTCGTTCCCCCAGCAACATGGCCGATCAGCACCGACGTCGCTGCCGACGCCACGCCGGAAATGTTGTGATGCTCCGCCAGCCAGAAGCGCTTGTACCCCCAGCGCTCCGCATGTTGTGCAACATCGAGTGTGTGGCGAAAAGCCTCAGCGGCATCGCCGCCCTGCCGCACGTGCGCCAGGTCAAGTACCGAGAGAGGTGTCCGGGAAAGTCGAGACGAAATCATAGCGGCTGCTCATCCGAATAGATGACCCAGCCCCGTGATCGATGCAGCCGCTGGACGGCTCGCACGTTAGTCCGGGGAACGCATCTCGTTTGCCTTCAGTTGCTCGTCGCGCTTTTCGATGGCAGCTGCCGCTTCCGGCGCAGGCTCTCCAGCAGTTCCAGCAGTTTGGCCGGATCATAAGTCTCAAGATGATAATCCGCGCCTGGGCAGATTCCGACAAGCGGTGTACAAACGTCTATCACTGGCACGGTCGGAGCGACTTTCTTAACTGCTCGCATGAATTCCGCACACGGCATCTCGTGTGTGTCGGAATCGACGACAACTCCGTCCACACCCGGAAATCGCTGGAGGATCTCGACCGCCTCATGAGCGCTGTACGCGGTAAGCACATTGAATTTTGCAGGTTCAATCACCAGCTTACGGGTTGAAATACTCGAGGAATACTCGCGATCGACAACAAGGAAGCATGGCCTGTGGGCCAACTCTGGGGACATAGACTCTTAGGATGCCGGATCGCCCGATGCGGGCTCTCGTGCGTCATCATTCGTGACCTGAAGTCCCGCTTGGCGGCTTCATTTGACACCCCAGCTCCCCGGGTGCAACTCTAAAATGTTTTGCCGGAGTCGAATTTTTCATGAACCGTCAGGCCGCTTCGCTCACCGTCGCCGAATCCTACCTCATCCAGCAGGACTGGGCGGCTTACACACCCGAGCAGCACGCCGTCTGGGCTGAACTTGTGCGCCGCCGCATGCCTCAGCTCCGCGAGCACGCCTGCCAGGAGTATCTCGACGGCTTCGAACAGATCGGCCTGCGCGAAGACACTATCCCCAATCTCGCCGAGGTCAACAAGCGCCTGAGTCCACGCACCGGCTGGAACGCCACTCCCGTCAGCGGCTTCCTGCCTCCCGACGCCTTCTTCGAGATGCTCGCCGCGCGTCAGTTTCCCACCACCACGTGGCTGCGCAGCCGCGACTCGCTCGAATACACGCCCGAGCCCGATATCTTCCACGACGTCTTCGGACACGTGCCCATGCACGCCCATCCCGTCTTTGCTGATTTCCTACAGCAGTACGGTAAGGTGTGCGCGCGCCTCACCGACAAGGACAAGCTCGAGCGCATGGGTCGCCTCTTCTGGTTCACCGTCGAGTTCGGCGTCATCCGTCAGAACGGCCGGATCAAGCTCTACGGCAGCGGATTGATCTCCTCGCACGGCGAGTCGAACTACGTCATCGAAAGTCTAAACAGCGGGGGCGCGAAAAGCGGGCGCGGCCCGGAGATTCGCGACTTCAATCTCGATCAGGTGCTCAATCAGCAGTTCCTCGTCTCCGAGATGCAGAAGGTGCTCTACGCCGTCGACTCCTTCGATCAGATTTATGAAGCCGCTCAGCAGGCCGAAGAACGACTCGCGTAACGCTCGCGCCAGAGTGAAACCAGCTCGGAAAAATCGTGTCACTTCGGTAAGCCTGGCAGCGAAAAATTCTCAGTTTTGTCACCTTGCATAGTGCACAATGCAATTTGGGGGATAACTTGCCGCGCATTCACTTCCATCAGCAGCTCGCAGCACTCAAGGACAAGCTGCTCGCCATGGCCGCGATTTCGCAGCAGGCAGTCGCCTCCGCCGTCGATGCGTACCTCCAGCGCGATGACCGCCTCTGCCAGTATGTGCGTGAGAACGAGACGGCCATCAACGCCGCGCACCGTGTCGTCGACGACATGGCCTTCGACCTCCTAGCCAAAGAGCAGCCCATGGCCGTCGACCTCCGCTTCATCCTCACCGTCATCAAGATCAATGGCGATCTCGAGCGCATCGGCGATCAGGCGATGAGCATTGTTTACGGATGCCTGGATCTGATCGGTGAAGATCTCGTCGATCTGCCCGTCGACATCGGCGGTATGGGCGAGTATGCCGGCAGAATGATTCGCAGCTCGCTACAGGCGCTGCTTGAAGGCGATGCCCAGGTGGCTGAATCCGTCCGCGAAATGGACGATGAGATCGACCGTATGAATCGCGTTGCGCAGGTGGAGCTTATCAAAGTGATTCAGGACCGCCCATCGGCCGCGCGTCAGGCTCTTCAGGGCATCATCGTCTGCCGCAACCTTGAGCGCATCGCCGACCACGCCACCAACATCGCTACCGACGTCATTTTCTGGATCCGCGGCGCCGACGTCCGCCACCAGCTGGTCGCCGCTGAAGCTGAATAAGACAGCGAGGCAGCGCGCTCCGCGAGCGCAAGCGGCCCGCGAGTCGGACCCATTCGATGCTTGACTGTTGCCTTTTGCAGAGTTCCTAACCTGCCGGCTGGCTGACCTGCTGCCTCTCCAATTCCGTTAAACTGGAACTCTATGGCCGCATTGGTACTGGACGGTAAGGCATACGCGAAAGAGTTAGAGACTGAGCTTTTTTCCAGGGTTCAAAGCCTGAAAGAAAAAATCAGCTCCGACACTCCAATTCTCGCAACGATTCTGGTCGGATCAGACCCCGCATCCGCAACCTACGTCCGCATGAAGGGCAATGCCTGCCGCCGCGTCGGCATGGAGTCGCTCAGCATCTCGCTTCCCGAAGAGACCACCACCCGCCAGCTCCTCTCGGCCATCGACGACCTCAACGCCAACCCGCGCGTCCGCGGTATCCTGCTGCAGCACCCTGTTCCGCATCAGATCGACGAGCGCGCCTGCTTCGACCGCATTGCCATCGAGAAGGACGTCGACGGCGTCACCAGCCACGGCTTCGGCCGCATGGCCATGGGCGAAGCCGCGTATGGATCAGCCACGCCAGCCGGAATCATGCGCCTGCTCAAGCGCTACGGCATCAACCCATCCGGAAAGGAAGCCGTCGTCGTTGGCCGCAGCCCCATCCTCGGCAAACCAATGGCCATGATGCTTCTCAATGAAAATGCGACCGTCACCATCTGCCACTCGCGCACAAAGAACCTCGCGGACGTGGTCCGCCGGGCAGAAATCCTGGTTGGCGCGGTCGGCAAGCCCGAGTTCATCAAGGCCGATTGGATTCGCGACGGGGCCGTCGTCGTCGATGCCGGCTACCATCCCGGGGGAGTAGGAGACATCGAACTGGCCCCCGTCATCGAGCGTGTGTCAGCTTTCACTCCGGTACCCGGCGGAGTCGGTCCCATGACTATCGGCACCCTCATCGCGCAGACCGTCGAAGCCGCCGAGAAGGCCGCCAAAGTTGAGGGGGCCGTCTCGGCGGCACTCTAGCTACTGCTGCTTTTTCGCCGAGGGCGTCAGCTTGCGTAGGAGGAACTCCTGGATCACGCCGTTCGCCATGTCGGCGGCGACATCAATTCCAAACCCGCTGAACACGCGCCCCACGCCGCGATTCGATTCCGGATAGTAGAGGTTCGAGATAGCCCCCGAAGCCAGGTACCCGCCTAGGCCGGAGTAGTTCGGCTGCCACTTCCCGTTGTCGCCTTTCGTTCGCAGCGGGTCGGAGAGCGCATAGAGCAGGCGCGACTTCGTTGTTCCGGTGCCCTTGTAGAAGTACCGCGGGTCCTGGTGCAGCAGCGAGGGCAGGATAGCCCCCCCGATGAAGATATCCGTCAACCCATTCGCGTAGTTTGCCCCGAACCGCTGCCCATAGGCCTTCCAGCCCTGGCCGTAGTCGGGGGTATCGCCTGCCTGGTCGATCGCAGCGACGAAGGCCGCACCCACGATCGTGACGGGATCGATGGAGGTTCTGATAGCGAGCCTGAATTTCAGCTTCGGAGTCAGCGGGACGGGATGCTGGTCGTAAACCACGTAAAAGTTGGGGATGAAGCCCAGCACGCGCTGCTTTTCTGCAATCTCTACCTGCTGTGTGGCAATCTCCACTTGGCTAACGGATGCTGTAACCGTCGTTACCGCCACTGCGAGCTTCATGTCGATGCCCGTCAGCTCCATATACTGGCCTGGAGTTATGGTTAACGCTGGCGAGGCCCAGTCTGCGAACCCCTTTGCGGTGATGTTGATGTGATAGGGCACGCCGGGCTTGATGTTGTCGAATGAGAAGAACCCGTTATCGTTTGCTGCGACAGACCGCTTATCGCTCCCGTTGGGACCCTGAAGAACAACGGTGGCGTCGGGAACAACATAGTTTGTGAAGTCGGTGACTGTGCCGACGATGCTTCCCGTCTGTGCTTGGGGTGCCGAGGTCTTCTGGGACATCGCAAACGCCGCGGCAAAAATACAGACCATAAGAATGGCGAAAGACAACTTTCGTTGAAGCATGTGCTCCCAAAAATTGGGAAGACGCATTCTGATCGCTCCTCTGCGACTATTCTGATTCGTCTGCACGCGTCAGATCTAGCCTTGTGCTGATTAACGGCTCTGCTCGCTCGAGTGCGATGCACACTGCCGGTAAAGAAAATCTCGCGGTCGCCTTGAAGGCAACGCCCCTGCCGCTCAGGCTTCCTTGTGGGCCTTGAGCCGGCCTTTTGCTGCCGTCAATGATCGGCTGTGAGGCCGCGGCGGGCATTCCACCCTTCATAGGGTAGTCATTGCATCACTCGACCGATCTTTGCCGGGACGGGAATGTGTTCCTCGTCCGCACGTTGCTGTTCTTTTGGCGCCTTTTATGACTCCGGGTCAAACGCTCTTCGAAGAGATGCCCCAGTCATCAGACTGGATACAGAGAATTTGACGGTAATCTGAGCAAGACAGATTCACTCCGCAATTCCATCATAGCGGATCTGCCACAAAACCAACCACATCCGCAGGCGGTCTTAGCTTCCGAGGTACCTCCCTGGGACCCGGCGGTGGTTGTCCGCCTGCGCCGCCTATGCCAGCACTTTTCCCACCGTCGCTCCAGCCCAGACCGCAGCGAAGCCGAGCACCACGCTGCTCGCGACATAGGTCAACGCCGTTGCCGCGTGCCCATGCTGCACCGCCCGCAGCGTCTCGTATTCGAAGGTCGAAAAGGTGGTGAATGCACCGACGAAACCAATCGCCATCGCTTCGCGCCACGCCGGAGAAAGTCCCAATCGCTCATCGAGCACGGTGAGCACCAGACCGATCACGAAGCATCCTGAAACGTTGATCACGAACGTCCCGTAAGGAAATCGCGTTCCCATCCGCTCATAGATCACCAGGCCCACCACGTAGCGTGCAATCGATCCCAGTGCTCCGCCCAAACCCACCCACAAATACTTCATCATGCCAGCTCCTCATCCGCCGAAGGACACACGAGTGCGCCCGCCGGTCAGGCTGAATTTGTGAGTTTCGATCGAGAGGTATGACTCCCCAACGAGAGAAACTCGTTAGGAGTCATTGGCTACGCCGATTGCGCAGCGGTTGAACCGGATCGCTCCGGAGAGGCGAACTCCACCGCCTGTATCTCCAGCTTCAGACAGCACGCCCCATCCGTCAAGGGTGCGTTCGCTCATTGCAGTCGCATCGCGCGTCCTCATCGCGAAATCGGCATGCGGGCAAGCGATGACGGGTTCGTAATTGTGCAGCAATGTACAGGCAAACCTTCAAGCATATCCTTGAAGTCAGGACACCCTAAGAATGAGCAGTGAGAGCGCTGTCGCGCACAGCACGCCCGGCCAGATTGCCTATTCGCAGCACGTCAATCCCCAGTGGGTGCGCCTGCTTAACCTGCTTGAAATGAATGCCGACTACGTTGAGTGCAGCGGAGAAACGTTGCGCACCTCCGACGGCCGGACCGTCCTCGACTTCCTCTCCGGATACTGCGTTCACAACCTCGGCCACAACAACCCACTGGTCATTGATGCGCTCCACGCAGAGCTCGACCGCAACGGGCCGGCCATGCTGCAGAGCCACGTAGCCGCCACTGCCGGCGAACTGGCTGAAAAGCTCTGCGCCCGCGCCGGTGGCCGCCTGACCAAGGTCTATTTCTCCACCTCCGGCAGCGAAGGGGTCGAGACTGCCATCAAGTTCGCCCGTGCCGCAACCAACCGCACCGGATTACTCGCCGCCCGCGCCGCCTTTCACGGCCTTACTTGCGGAGCGCTCGCACTCATGGACGACGGCTTCTGGTCCTCCGGTTTCGGCCCGCTTATCCCCGGCGTTGAGTTCGTCGACTTCGGCGACCTCGCCGCTCTCGAAAAACACCTCGCTACCCGCAAATTTGCGGCCTTGATCCTCGAGCCCATCCAAGGCGAAGGCGGCATCGTGCTGCCGCCCGACGGGTACCTCCATCGCGCCCAGGAGCTCTGCCGAAAGTACGACACCCTCTACGTTCTCGATGAAGTCCAGACCGGCCTCGGCCGCACTGGACGCTTTCTTGCCAGCCATCACTACGGCCTCGACCCCGACATGGTCATCTTGGCCAAGGCGCTCAGCGGCGGGCTCGTTCCCGTCGGCGCCGTGCTCATGACCGATCCGATCTACGAGAATGTCTATCACTCATTGGGCCGCGCCATCGTACACACCTCCACCTACAGCGAGAATGGCCTCGCCATGCGCGCCGGCCTTGCCACCCTTGAGGTTCTGGACTCCGAGGGTCTTGCCGAGCGCGCCTTCATCCAGGGTGCGGAGTTCCGAAGCCGCCTGACCGAAGCTGTCGCGCAGTATGAAATGGTCGATCAGGTCCGCGGAATCGGCCAGTTCTCCGGAATCGTCTTCCGTGCGCCGCATTCGCTGAAGCTGCGCCTCTCTTACGAGGCCTTTCACCGCATCCATCCGGCCATGTTCGGGCAGATCATCGTCATGCGCCTCTATCGCGATCACGGCATCCTCACCCAGATTTGCGGAAATAATTTCATGGTGCTGAAAGCTGCGCCCCCTCTGAATGTGTCCGATGAAAGCCTCGAAGCATTCACGCGCGCCTTCACCTCTGTGCTCGAAGTCGTACACTCATCCAAACGCTTTTGGCAGGATGCGTTGGAACTTGCTGGCCGCGCCATCAGGGTATAGAAAAGGGGAACCAGGTTCGCTTTGCGGCTGCTTGTAGTCGAGGACGATCGTACAATTCGTGAGTTTCTTACCCGCGCTCTCACCGAGGCGGGGTTCCGTGTCGACGCGTGCCCGTCCGGCGGCGAAGCGGAGCGCCAGGCGGTCGAAGGCGTGCACGACGCCATGGTCATCGACCTCACCCTGCCGGACATCGATGGCCTTGACCTGATTCATCGGCTGCGTTCCCAGGGAGTCGGCGCCCCCGTGCTCATCCTCTCCGCGCGCCGTTCCGTCGACGAGCGCGTTCTCGGCCTCGAACGCGGAGGCGATGACTACCTCACCAAGCCCTTCGCTGTCGCAGAAGTCGTTGCCCGCCTGCGCGCCCTTCTCCGCCGCAGCACGCCTAACCAGCCGGAAGCCACCCGCCTTCGTGTCGCCGACCTCGAACTCGATCTCATCCGGCGCGAGGCGCACCGCGGCGGCGCTGAACTGCAGCTCACCCAGCAGGAGTTTGCCCTCCTTGAGTACCTCTGTCGCAATGCCGGCCGCGTCGTCACTCGCAGCATGGTCCTCGACCACGTCTGGAAGATGCGCTTCGACACGTCCACCAACATCGTGGACGTGCATATCCACCGGCTGCGCAACAAGGTCGACCGCGATGCCGATCGTCCTTTGATACGAACCATGCGGGGTGTGGGCTATGTTCTCAAAGATTAGGCGCAGAATTAGCGGCTCCCTCTACCGCACCGCTGCATGGCGTCTGGCATTGCGTAGTACGATTGTCTTTGCCGCCGGCAGCGCCCTGGTCTTTCTCATGATGTACGCTCTGGTCGCGCGTACCATCCGCGAGCGCAGCGACTCCTGGCTCATAGGCGAGAGCGAAACTCTGAGGCAGGTCGCGCTCACCACGCCGAAAGACGCCGTCTATGGACGTATCGTGGGAGAAGTCGCCGAACTGGCCACGCAGGAGTTCGCCTTCGACAGCCACGACGATGACGCTGCAAATACGGTCTTCTTTTACGAAAATGGCGGAGGCGGACAGCCGCCGCTATGGGTTGGCCCTTCAAGCAAGGACGCCATCCTCGCTAGCCTCCGCAATGTGAATATCCCTGAGCGGTCCGCCGTATCGATGACGGTTCCCGGACGGCGCATGCCCTTTCGGGTAGTGGCCGCTGATGTCGGCCGCGGCATGGGCCGGATTTACCTCGGCCTGCAGGACTCTGCCGCGCGCATCATGCTCTTCCGTCTGCTGCTCTGGTTCTTCCTCGGATGGATGTGCATGGTAGGATTCGGCTTTCTCATCTCTGTGCTCATCATGCGCGGTACTCTCAAGCGCGTCGACGCCATCACCACCGCCGCCGCCGGGATCGGAACCGGCGATCTCAGCAGTCGCGTAGCTGCCGCCGACAAGCCCAATGACGAGATTGCCCGCCTGACCCGCACCTTCAACACCATGCTCGACCGCATCTCCGCGTCCGTGAACCAGCTGCGCACTCTCGCCGATTCCGTCGCTCACGATATGAAGAGCCCCATCACCTCTGTCCGCGGCAGCCTCGAGGCGGCGCTGTCAACCGACGACTCCAACCTTTCCCGCGAGCTCGTCGCCAGGGCCGTTGAGAGCCTCGATCGCCTCTCCGAAATCGTGACTACCTCACTTGACGTCGCCGAGGCCGAGGCCGGCGCGCTCCGCCTTCGCCGCGAGCCCTCCGATCTCGCTGACCTCATCTACCGCGTTACCGAACTCTACGCCCCAGCCTTCAGCGAGCGTCGCCAGACCCTGACCACCATCGCAGACCAACCGGTTCAGGCAATGGTCGATCAGCGGTTTCTTATACGCCTGCTGTCCAATCTGCTCGAAAATGAGCTCCGCTACGCCGGCGACGGCGCAAAGATCCTTATTATCCTTACCGAAGCCGATGGCCGCGCGCAGATCCGGGTCCGCGACGACGGTCCCGGATTCCCGCCCGATCTGCTGGATCACGTCTTCCAGCGCTTCGCCAAGGGCGACCAATCGGAGGGCCACGGCCTAGGCCTCGCCTTTGTCAGGGCTGTGGCTCTGGCCCACGGCGGCCGCGCCTGGGTCCGTAATCTCGACCCTGGAGGAGTCGAGATCGGCGTCGAGTTTCCGACGTCCGGTCCGCCTTCCGACCCCGGATCCCCGACTTCCACCGCCCTCGCCGACCGCGCATCCGCGATCCCGCTTTCCGAACCGAAGAATGACGTAATCGTGACTTCTTCGTGACGGTTGGGCATACTCAAACTACTATTCTCATTGGAGCCAGAGAGAGCATGCGCATTGCAGCAACGACCACAGCATTCCCCCCGTACTACTTCAGCCAGCAGGAGGTGGTTGAAGCACTTAAGGCCTATTGGGGTAACGGGCCAGATAACGGAGCGGTCCTTGACCGGCTCCACTCGCGCACCGGCGTCGAGGGACGCTACTTCTCGCGGCCGCTCGAAGAGTACAACTCACTCGACACATGGGGTAAGACCAACAATGTCTGGATCGAAACCGCGGAACAGCTCGGCCAACAGGCCATCGAGTGCCTGCTCAAGCAAACCAGCCTCGCGCGCGAGCAGCTCGCAGCACTGTTCTTCGTATCCGTTACCGGAGTCTGTAGCCCTTCGATCGACGCCCGCCTGGTCAATCGCATGAAGCTGTCCCCGAACATCAAGCGCAATCCCATTTTCGGCCTCGGCTGCGTCGCCGGAGCCGCCGGCCTTGCCCGTGCCGCCGACTATGTACGCGCCTACCCCGACCAGGTTGCCGTGCTTCTCTCCGTAGAGCTCTGCAGTCTCACCTGGCAACGCGGCGACATGTCTGCCGCCAACCTGATCTCCTCGGGACTCTTCGGTGATGGCGCTGCCGCCGTTCTGGTCGCCGGAGACAAGGTGCCCCTCCCTGGCCCTCGCATCGTCGCCAGTCATCAGGTCTTTTATCCCGACACCGAATACGTTATGGGCTGGGACATCTCCGAGAAGGGCTTCGGTATCGTCCTCTCTCCTGACGTCCCCAAGGTGGTCCGTGAAAATCTGGGCCGCGACGTAGACGATTTTCTCTCCCGGCATGGCCTTACCCGTCTCGATATCGGCACTTGGATTATGCACACCGGAGGTCCCAAGGTCCTAGACGCTTCAGCCGAGGCCCTCGGGGTCGAGAAGGATGCACTCGCTGTCTCGTGGGAGGCGCTGCGCCGCGTAGGCAATCTCTCTTCGGCGTCTGTGCTTGTCGTCCTCGACGAAATCATGAAACACCAGCGTCCAAAACCCGGCACCCGCAGCGTCCTTGCCGCCATGGGCCCCGGCTTTTGTGCGGAGATGCTGCTGCTCGAGTGGTAGCCGCTCCGACAAACTAAATGGAGTGGAATGGGTCTTTCGCAGAATCGTTGTGATGTATTGGTAATTGGCGGAGGACCCGCAGGACTGGCAGCAGCCATCGCACTCAGGCAGAGTTCTGTCGATGTGCTTCTGGCCGACGCTCTCGTGCCCCCTATCGACAAAGCCTGCGGCGAGGGGATCATGCCCGATTCGCGCCGCGAGCTCGCGCAACTGGGCGTCGACCTCAATTGTGCCCACGGAGCCGCCTTCCATGGCATCCGTTTTGGCGATGAGCGCTCGACGGTAACGGCTAACTTCTTCTCCGGAGAAGGAATCGGCCTTCGCCGCGTCGTGCTCCACAGCCTCCTCGTCGACCGGGCCCGCGACATCGGCGTCCGTCTGCGCTGGGGGACTCCCGTCGTCCTCAACCCGGGTCAGCCAGCCTCAATCGCCGGCGAGCGCGTCACGTATCGATATCTCATCGGCGCCGACGGTCAGTCCTCTCGCGTGCGCGCCTGGGCCGGCCTCAGCTGCGGAACGCTGCACACCCGCCGCTTCGGCTTCCGCATGCACTACCGCATCGCGCCGTGGAGCGATTATGTCGAGGTCCACTGGGGACCTCTCGGCCAGGCGTATGTGACGCCCGTCGGCGCAGACGAAATCTGCGTAGCCGTCGTCACCCGTTTTCCTGGCACGGTCCGCACCGCGCAGGTAATCGACAGCATCCCCGCGCTGCGGGAAAAGCTGCGTGACGCAGAAATCACCTCACGCGAGCGCGGCTCCATCACCACCACCCGCACCCTGCATCGCGTTGTCCGTGAAAATGTTGCGCTCCTCGGCGATGCCTCCGGCTCGGCCGACGCGATCACCGGAGAAGGCCTCGCCATGGCCTTCCGTCAGGCTCTCCTGCTAGCCGCCTCCATCGAAGGCGGATCCCTCGATGCTTACGCCGGCGGCCACGCGAAGACTCTGCGCATCCCACAGTCCATGGCGCGCAGCTTGTTGCTCATGGATCGGTGGCCGGCTCTCCGCGGCAAAGTCCTGCGCGTCTTAGCCCGCGAGCCGCTCCTCTTTGAAAAGCTGCTTCGCGTCCACATGGGAGAAGACTCTCTGCATCGATTCCTCCTGCAACATGCGCCCCGGCTCGGCTGCCGCATGCTCCTGCCTTCGCCGGCATAGCCCTACAACCCGGAGAACCCACGTGAAATCTCTCCTGCCCAGGCATCCCGCTCCCAGGCATTTCGTTCTTGGTGCCGCCCTCCTGTTCGCACTCCTCCCGCTCCTTGGCGCACAGCAGGCGCCGCAGAGCGTCACTCTGCATCTCGACCCGTTCAGTACCGAAATCCACTGGATCCTCAACGGCAACATGCATGCGGTCCACGGAACCTTCAGGCTCAAGGGCGGCCTCATCACCTTCGATCCCGCTACCGGCGCGGCTCAGGGCGAAATCGCTGTCGATCTCGCCACCGGCGAAAGCGGCAATCACTCCCGAGACAGCCGCATGCAGAAAGAGATCCTCGAAAGCGATAAATATCCTCAGGCCATCTTCCATCCCGAGAAAGTTACTGGAGCGGTCAAGCCCGGCTCGGCGCAGAATGTAGCCATCGACGGTACATTTACCATTCACGGAAAAGACCACCCCCTCCGCATGGAGGCAAAGGTCGATGTCAATGGACACGACATCGCGGCTACCACGCATTTTTCGATTCCCTATGTCGATTGGGGCATCAAGGACCCGAGCAACTTCATCTTTCGCGTCGATAAGACGGTCGACCTCGAAATCGTTGCGAAGGGCGCGATTGACGGCGTCCGCTGAGCTGCCGTAGAAACGCAGAAACCGGAGAGCTTCCGCCACTCCGGTCCGCTTGGGGGGAAAGCTTCAACCTACATCATGATGTGACGAACCGCGTCCCATACATATATGCCAAGAATGCAGGCGGAAAGGACGCAGGTTGCGCCGGTTGCAATGCGCACGTACGGTTGAATCTTGTTGCACTTGGAAACGATCTCGGTCTGCTCCTGCTTCTGGTGATTGCCTGCATCGTCCAGAAAGAGCTGGTCTTCTTCGTAACGGGTGAGCGTACCGCGATAAGCGAGGAGTATCAAAAGGATCGCCAGAACTCCGGCCCAGACGATCCACAAAATAATCATGGGGCTCATTGAGCACCTCGGGATTCGAATTTGAGCCGGCTCCAGATACCGAGCGGGTCCGGTCATCCGGGCTCGGGGGGTAGGCGGGGCCGCTGCGGAGCATGATAGTCCCGTCTTTGGTGCGCTGAACAGGCAACTTTTCGCATTGCGAAACTTATTTGGCAACCCCCCGCCTCCGCAGACATTCCATCTGAGTGCAGACGAAAGAAAACGCGACTGGCCGCGTTGCAAGGCCGCGCCGAACGGAGACGCAAATGACTGGTACTACAGAGCTTTGGAAGCAATCCTGCCGGAAATTGTGGGTGAACGGCCTCACCGCGCTCGCTATCACTGCCGGGGCATGGCTCGCCGGATGCAATACCAACGGCACCCCACAATCTGACCAGCAGCTCAAAGACAACGCCGCCAAAACCACCGAGCAGGTCAAGGCCGGAGCTCAGCAGGCGGCTGCAGATGCCAAAGTCGCCGCTGCCAACGCTGAGCGCAAGGTCGATGACATCGCCTCCGGCGTGAAGGAGGGCATGCACACCGACGGGAAGCCGTCAGCAGGCGTGATCGACATCAATTCCGCCAGCACCACCCAGCTCGAGACCCTGCCCGGCATCTCCAGCTCCCGCGCCCAGCGCATCGTCGACAACCGCCCCTACAGCGCCCCGCATGATCTGGTCGCCAAAGGAGTTGTCTCCGAGGCCGAATACGCCCGTGTATCCGGAAAAATCGTCGCCGACTAGCCCTAGGGTGAACCTTTGCTGAGTCCGAACCCCAGCGAGCATCATCCAAAAGCAATGAAGTGTTGTATCCCGCTCTGACTGGCGATACACTCAAATTACGAGTTTCCTCAGGATCAGGAGATCATTCATGGCCACTACCGTTGCCACGCCGGACACAGTCCAGACCCCACAGATCAAGACCGCGCCTCTTACCCTCTCCGCCACTGCTGCTGAGAAGGTCCGTGAAATCATGGCGACGCAGGACCCGCTGCCGGCAGGTCTTCGCATCGGGGTCGTCGGCGGAGGCTGCTCCGGCTTCCAGTACTCGATGTCGTTCGAGAACCAGGCCGGCATGATGGACAAGGTCTTTAATTTCGACGGACTTAAGGTTTTTGTCGACGCCACTTCACTGATGTATCTGAACGGTTGCGTCGTCGACTACGTCGAGACCCTTGAGGCCGCCGGCTTCAAATTTGAGAACCCGAACACAAAAAGCACCTGCGGCTGCGGCTCTTCGTTCAGCGTTTAAGGGTTTTCACCGTCTAAGCTTCAGACTCATATTCCGCAACTCGGGCCCTGCTCCGGCAGGGCCTTTTTTATTGCTGCGGCGTTGGCGTTGGGGACGGGCTCGGATTCGTGCCGCCGAATCCCGAGGTGCCTGTTCCTGAAGTTGGAGAACCAAATCCCGTCCCGCCGAAGCCGCTTGTCGGGCTCGTCGGATTCGTCGTTCCGTTCCCAACCCCGTTCAAATTCGCACCCGCCCCGCCAAACATCGCCCCGCCGCCCTGTAGCTGCTCTTCCAGCGGATCGTAGACGAACTCCCACTCGTTGTAATGCTTCTGCAGCTTGTATTCCTTGATCGAAGCCTTCGTATCCGGAATCTTGACCCCGACAATCGGGCCGCCGCCAAACGTGGGATTGGTATTTCCACCCGTCCCGCTCCCTGACCCAGTTGAGCCGAACCCGGACGTCCCCGTCGTGGACGTTCCCGACGTGCCTCCGAAGCCGCTTTGTCCAAACGCGCTTCCGTCCGTCGACCCTCCCGATCCGTTTGTAGATCCCCCCGTCGATCCAATGGTTGAGCCCGATGCGCCCATCACCCCGCTGCTCGGCGCGCTCGTTCCCGATGCCGCCCCTGCCGTGCCGTTTCCGAATCCGCTCTGGCCGATCCCGGCGATACTCGTTCCCGCAGCTGACGGGCCTCCACTACTGGCGATCGGTTGGCCAAACAGCCCCATAATCTTCACATGCTGCTCGCCTTGGTGGATGATCTTCCAGTCATCCTTTCCCGTCATGGGATCGGTATATCGCTTGCGAAGGAACCGTATCTGGTTCGTGTTCACCAGCTGGTCGATCGTCGAAGGATAAGCCTGGAACTTCCGGTAATAGAGCTTGACCGCGCGCTTGTATTGCTCGCCGCGATGCACCAACTCCAGCTCCCTGTCTCGTCGAATGGACTGGGCAATTTTCGGAGCTGCCACTGCCAGCGTGATTAGGATAAGCGCCACCAGAAACAGCACGGCAAGGAGGATGAATCCACCTTCGCATCGCGCATCGGCAACCGCGCGAATGCGCCTTACGTCCTGTCGTGAAGAAAACATCGAAGCCCGTCTCAATTCTGAATCAGCGGCAGCGTCTGCGTGTTGTTATATGGAATATCTTCTACCTGCACCGAGAGCGGCGCAATCTTCACCACTCTATAGTGGTGATCGACCACATCCCCCTCCGACGCGATAAACACATCGGCTCCATGCAGCAGAAACACCTTCTTCTTCTGATCCTGCGATTCATATCCGAAAAACTTCAGGTCAATCGGCGGCGGCGGCGGCGGTCCGCTGTAAGCCGGCACAACCGGCTGTGGCCGGATCGGAGCCTTCGCTTCCTCGATCACCGGCACTGAGAACATCGAGAAGATATTTCTCCCCTTGCCCGAATACTCCAGTGACTCCGCCTGCGCCATCACCTCCGGATGCAGCGTCGGATCAAGATTTGCCATAGATCCCGAAATCTTCGCCGCCTCGTGGCCGCCGCTTGCCGAAACGACCGGCTGCCTGGGCCGCGCCTCAGGATTTCCCGCAGCAGACGTGGGTGCAGTAACCGGAGCCGTCGCCACCGTGGGTGCTGCCACCGGAGCCGGCGTCGAGCCGCCGCTGAACATGGGGATGACGTTGTAGATCACCAGCCCGAGCACCGCCGCGCCCAATCCGGCGGCGATCGCAACCTTCTTCTTGTCTTCGGTTCCAATTTTCAACGCCATCAGCGCGCACCCTCCTCGCTGACGTTCTCCGCCGTGGCCGGTTCGGTGCCCTCATTCGGCGGAGGCAGCTCGCCCGGATTGGTGCGCAGATACGTCGTCATCCGCAGCCGCAGATTCACCAGTCCGCCCTGCTGCCCTGTAAAGGTCAGGCCGTCGATGATGAAAAAGACGTGATTCTTGTCCCGCTCGAGATCGTTGATAAAGTGCATCAGCGCCGTGTAGTCGCCGCTCAGGTTGGCGTCGATGCGAAGCTCTGTCAGCCCGTCGATCGCCGGCTTCGGCGTGTATTGCGCGCGCGTCAACCGCACCTGGTTCTTCACGTAGTCCGTGCCCAGCTCCTCGGCAATCGTCGAATAATTCGGCGCGATGCGCTTCCCGAAAAACTTATCCGCATCATCGCGCGCCTGGTCCACCTTTTGCGGCAGTCCCTCGAGATGCGCCATCTGCGACTGCAACTGCGCCGACCTGATTTGCGCCGTCTGGTAAGCCTCCGAGTTGAGCTGTCCCGCGGCATGAAACGCCAGCATCACCTTTACCCCGAGAAAAAGCACCAGTCCCGCCAGGGCGATAGCGCACGCGATGTGCAGATTCAGTACCGTAAAGAAGCGGCGGAGATTGTTCACTGCGCACCTCGCTTCTTCGGCGCAGCCGTAGACGCCTTCGGGCTCACACGCTTCTTTTCGCCGCCTGCCGTCACATCCGAATTCTTCTCGGCGGCGGACTCTGCCTTGCTTGCCTGTTCTTCCGCCCCGCTCAGCGGCCGGTAGTCGGCCAGTATGTCGAAGTTCACGTCAATCGCCGCGTTGATCGGCTGCAGTGCCGCATTCGGCCCATTTGCGGTCGCCGAAGCCAGGGCCTCGCCAGCCAGCCGCGGGGAAGCAAAGTGCCGCGACTTCTCGAGGTTCCGCACCAGGTCGACCGCCTTGTCGCGAGCGCCGCTCACTCGCAGCCGGATCGTCACCCCGCCGTCCTTCGCGACCTCCGGGTCGATGCTCAACACCTGCACGCCTGCCGGCAAAACCGTCTCGAGGTCCGTCATCGTCGCCGTCCAGGAGAACGCCTTGCGCCGGAAGAGGGAATTGAGGAAGTCCGACTGCGTCAGCACGGCTGCATTCTGCGGCTGCCGCATCAGCACCTGGTAGCTCTGCTGCTGTTGTTCGAGCTTCGTCACGTGCTTCTCGACTGCATCCACCCGCGCCGTGGCGTCCTGCGCTTTATGCTGCTCCCCGCGCAGCAGCAGCCACAGCGGTACCGCCAGCAGCACAAGAATCCCCATCAGGATTCTCAGCTGCTTCAATACCTGCCGCACATCGATATACGGCTGGCTGGCGAGATTGATCGTAATCTTCATCAGCTTGCCAGCGCTCCTGTCACGCCTGCCGCCAGTCCGCTTGGCATCGTGCCGTTCGACCCCATTCCGGGGCCGGCCACCAGGTCGCGCACTCTCACTCCATCCTCCGCCTCGTCCTTGGCTCCGTCCTCCAGCACCTGCGCAAACTCCTGCGCTCCGCCCGGCCCGACGTAGTAGACAACTTCCGGCAACGCCTTCAGCGTGTCCTCAAAATAAGCCCGCGCCACCGAAACGCTCTGCACCAGTTCCTCCTGACGCTGCCCGTCGTCCGCTGGCAGCTCCTGTGTCCGGTGAAGCAGCAGCTCGTCGCCCGCGGCAATCGCCGTCGTCAGAGTAAACCCGTTGCGATTCACCACCAGCGCCGCGTCATTGCTCGTCAGTGCTGCCAGCGAGGCCAGCGTCGATGGCATCACTACGCCCGGCTCATATCCGGCCGCGCGCACCGCGCCCTCGTATTCAGAGCGCACTGCCGCCGGCATCACCGTTACCAGCACATGCGTCTGGCCATGTTCCTGTCCCTGCCCCAGCCGCATCACCTGGTAGCTCACCGCCGCGTCGTCCACTTCAAACGGCATCAGCTTGCGCAGCCTGAAGCGCACAATCGGCAGCGCCTCCTGCGCCTTCGCGGGTATGGTATCGAACTCCAGCATCAGCACTCGCACCGCTGCATCCGGAACCACCAGCGTCAGCTGCTTCTCCCGCGAAGAAACCTCGTCAAGGGCCTTCTGCAAAGCCAGCGCAACCATCGCCGGATCGGTGAAATTCGCGTCACTCAGCCCGGGCTTCACCACCCCCGCCGCCAGCGGCGCAAAGCTCATCACCGCCTGCGCATCACCTTGCTGCCGCGCCGCAATCACGCCTTCAGGCGTAATCTCGCACGCCAGCTTTGGGCGCTGGTTCGTGTTGCGCGAAAGAATGCGAAAGGGAATTGCCACTTTAGCGCGACGCCTCGATAAATGTAACCTTGTTGATCTCTTTCAGCGTGGTCAAGCCGCGCCGCACCCTGTCTATCGCCGACTCGCGCAGGAACTGCATACCTTCCTGCTGTGCCAGCTTGCGCACTTCCGAGCTGGGCTTCTTCTCAAGGATAATTTCGCGAATCGGATCCGTCAGATCGAGCAGCTCATGAATCGCCGTTCGCCCACGGTACCCCGTGCCGCCGCACTCGATACAACCCGCGCCCTCACGAAACTCAAAGTCCCGCCACTCCGCTGGATCGAACCCGCTCAGCGTCAGCGTCTCATCATCATGCTGGACCGGGCGCGCACAGTACTCGCAGATAGTCCTCACCAGCCGTTGCGCAAGGATACAGTTAAGCGCCGACACAAAGTTGTACGCCTCGACGCCCATATTCAGAAAGCGCCCCAGCACGTCGACTACGTTATTCGCGTGCACCGTCGTGAACACAAGGTGTCCGGTCAGCGCGGCATTGATGGCGATCTGCGCCGTCTCCTGGTCGCGGATCTCACCGACCAGAATCTTGTCCGGGTCATGGCGCAGAATCGACCTCAATCCGCGCGCAAATGTCAGCCCTTTCTTCTCATTGACCGGAATCTGCGTAATCCCGCGAATCTGGTACTCCACCGGATCTTCAATCGTGATGATCTTGTCTTCGTCGCTCTTGATCTCATTCAGCGCCGCATAGAGCGTGGTCGTTTTACCGGATCCCGTCGGCCCCGTCACCAGCACCATGCCGTACGGTTCGCGAATGTACCGCCGGAAGCGCCGCAGGTCGTCCTCATGAAAGCCAACCACATCCAGCGTCAGCTTGCGGAACTTCTCGCTCATCGACTCCTTGTCGAGCACGCGCAGCACGGCATTCTCGCCGTGAACCGTGGGCATAATCGACACGCGGAAATCGATCAGCCGGCCCTTGTACCGCACTCGGAAGCGCCCGTCCTGCGGCACGCGCCGCTCGGCGATATCCAGCTCGCTCATGACCTTGATGCGCGACAGGATCGTCGAGTGGTGCTCGCGCGCAATCGCCGCCATCGCCAGTTGCAGCACGCCGTCAATGCGGTACTTCACCACCAGCGAATCGTCATTCGTCTCGATGTGAATATCGGACGCGCGCCGCTCGAGCGCCGTAAAGATCGTCGTGTCCACCAGGCGAATAATCGGGCTGATATCCTCTTCCGACGTCAGCTTTTCGATCGAGATCGTCTCATCGGGATCGTCGTGCGCCGAGACCACATCGAAGGTCATTCCCTCCGACGCTTCGTCCAGCACGCGCTGCGACTGCTCCGTCTTCTTCAGCAGATCGGTGATCTGCGTCAGGGTGGCGACGCGTGTCGTGATCCGTTGCCCGAGCAGCCCCGATATCTCGTCCAGCACCATCAGCCGGCTCGGATCGCTCACCGCGATCACCAGCCGGTCATCGACCTGCTCCAGCGGCACAAAGTTGTAGCGGAACATCATGTCCACCGGCACCCGCTTCATCAGCTCATGCTGAATCCGGAAGTGCTTCAGGTCGACGAACTCGCAGCGATAGCGCTGCGCTAGTGTCTGCGCCCGCTCCGCCTCGTTTAACTCAATCGGCTGTGCCAGTATCGGTGCCTGTGCCATAAAGCTTTCCTTTGAAAATCTTTAACGCTGAAAATTATTCGCGTTCCCCAGCGAAAAGATGGGAAGATACAGCGCGATCAGAATAATCACCACCACCACGCCCATCACAATCAGAATCGCCGGCTCGATCAATGCCAGCGCCGCCGTCAGCGCCGTCTGTACGTCTTCCTCATAAAACTCCGCGACCGAGTTCAGCATCCCCGGCAGGGCGCCCGTCGATTCGCCCACCTCGATCATCTCCACCGACAGCGGTGGAAACACCTTCGTCCCCGCCAGGCTCTGCGATAACCCCTTGCCCTCGCGCACGCTGCCCACCGACGAAAACACCGCCTTCGCAATCCGCTTGCTGGCAATCGAACGCGCCGCCGTCTCCAGCGACGGCACCAGCGGCAGCCCGCCCGAAAGCAGCGTCGAAAGCGTCCGTGAAAACAGTGCCACCTGATACTTCAGCCAGATCATCCCGAAAATCGGCAGCTTGATGCGGATGCCGTCAATTCTGTCCGCGCCCTTGTCCGTCTTGCTCCAGCGATAGATCAGGAACGCGATCAGCGCCAGCAGCGGCAGCACATACAGCACATAATGCTGCGCCCCCTGCCCCAGAGCCAGCAGCGCCAGCGTCAGGCCGGGCAGTTTCGTTCCCAGCTGGTCATAGAGAGTTGCAAAGCGTGGCACGACAAACGTGATGAGGAAAATGAACAGCCCGAACACCAGCGTAATCAGCAGCCCCGGATAGATTAGCGAAGCCTTCAGCTTCTTGGTAAAGGTCAGCGAAACCCGCTGGAAATCCAGAAACCGCTTCAGAACCTCCTCAAGGTTGCCGCTTCGCTCGCCGGCCAGCAGCGTCGTCGTGTAGATCACCGGAAAGCCGCCCTGCGCTTCAAACGCCGAGGAGATCGACTCGCCTGTCCTTACCCGTGCCGCCACATTCTGCAGTTGCGCTGCAAACGTCGGATTCTTCTGGCCTTTGGCCAGCATCTCCAGCGACCCCAGGATGGGAAGCCCCGCCCGGATCAGCGTCAGGAACTGCTGGTTAAAGATGATGAATGTCTCGAGCTTGGCCTTCTTGCGGCTGCCCGTCAGCCCTCGCGGCTTGACCGAATAGACGTAATAGCCCGCCTGCGAGAAGCGCTGGCGCAGCTCCTCGGCGGTTGCAGCCGAATGCACCTGTTGCTGCACACGGCCGCGTTCGTCGGCCAGTTTGATAACAAATTCCGCCATCGGACGCTACTTCAGGGTACCAGTTTCCTGCAGCGGATAGACGCACCAGCCGGCCATACCGTTCATCCGCTGTCCCGATTCGAAACCGGTATTTTCAGGCAGACCCTCAAAGCGACCGGACCCTCAAAAGAGCGCGACCCCTCAAAGGATGTCATCCTGAGCGAAGTGCGCCGCGGCGCACGCAGTCGAAGGACCTGCTTTCAAGCCTTGTATCAGGGCAAGGCTCTGGGTGCCCCATCCTGAGCATAGCGAAGGGTGGGGAAGCGATGATCCGAAGCCGCTATCTTCTCGCCGGCAACGCCCCCAGCTTCGCAATCCTTCCCTCCGGACCCACCACCCAAGGCAGGCTCAAGGCATTCCACTTTCCCCCTCCCGGAGCAGCGTCCAGCGGAGCCCACGTCTTCCCGTCGTCATAGCTCACATCCGAACCGTTCGTTCCCACCGCAATCCACGCCTTTGCATCCGTATCCCACGCCACCGCCGAGCGATACCCATGCGGAGGCGGCTCCGCTGCCGTCCACGTCTTGCCGCCATCCGCCGTCCACGCGGCGGTGCCGGCAGATTCGTTCGGCTTGCTATAGTCGCCTCCGACAGCGGCTCCGTGCTGCGAATCACGAAAAGCAAGTGAAAAGACACCGGACGAGGCTGTACCGCCAGCAATCGGTACCGAAGTTTTCTGCCAAAACAATCCGTCGTGCGACATCATGTCCGTAGCTGGAACCCCTCGATAAATAAAACTGCCGTCTAACCCGCCAATCCCAAACCAGCCGAAACCGGGTAAGCGTAAGAGTGAAGAGTTACTTGCTGCGAATGCGCCCGATCTTTTTGGATCGCTTTTGAAAAACTCGGCCGTATCTCTGAGCCAAGTCTTGCCACCGTTTGTCGTGACAAACAAGGCAAACCGAGTCTCGGTGGATTCTTTACTTTGGGGGCCATGATTTCCTTCACCATGGTCTGGTTTAAGAACTGATTCGTTATCGCCGGTAATCTTGAAGTCGCCAATTACGTCTCTCTCGACAGGATCGCCGATGACTTCTCCATTGTTCTTATCCCAGAACACCACCGCATCCCAGAACCCATCCCTATCCGGATTCGTAAACAACAGCGTCCAGTGCGAGCACCCATCTGTCGTCTTGTACAGCCGCGACTGATCCCCCGGCCCGCTCGACATCACAATCGCCGTATCCGCATCCCACGCCCAGATCCCCCGAAAATCCAGCTTCTCCGCCCCCGGAGGCATCGCGCAGCTCTGCCACATGTATCCGCTGTCTTCCGTCCGCAGAACCGTCCCGTTCGTCCCGCTCGCCCAGGCCACTCCGCCGCCGACAGCATGAATCCCGCGCAGACTCGCCTTCGTTCCGCTCGACTGCATCACCCACGGCCCCGACGTCACATCCTGCGCAAGAGCCCCGGCCGTAAAAAACAGATCTGCAAAGAGAAGCGATACGAGAAGGGAAGCGCGAAAGGCCGAACTCGTCATGCCGAAATCATATCGGGCTTTAGACCGGCGGCAGCCCCTCAACCACCTTCACGCCCGCCGGCGCCGCAAACACAAACTCCGCATCCGGAGCGGCCGCATCCGGCTTCTCATCGGCGAACACGAACGCATTCGTAATCCCGTCCGTCTCCTCCACCTTCATCGACCGGATCACGCCATCCGCCGTCGCCGTCACGCTGAAGGCCGCCACGCGCTTCTCCAACCCCCGAGGAATCCCCGTCAGCACATAGGTCCCATCGGCCTGCGGAGCAATCGCCAGATTCGTTAATTCTTGTTCGAGCTTCGCGTGCCCCAGCAGCAGCCGCAGCGGAGACCGCATATCGTCCAGCTTCTTAACCGGAACCCGCTGCACCTCGGTGTCCCCCGGCGAATAGAAATACCCGTACTTGCCGTCCAGAACGAACAACTTCCCCTCGGGCTGCGAATACGTCCAGCGCATCTTGCCCGGCTTCTTCAGCAGCAGCACGCCCGCCTCCTTGCGGTTCATGCCCATGCCTTCATATTTCTGGGAAAATTGCACCTCGAGCGAGTGGAGAGAGTTGTAGTGTTTATCGATTCGCTGCGCAAACTCAACCGCCGTCAGCGAAGAGAACTGCGCCCGCGCCACGGCCGGCGCCAACAGCGCCGCCAGAACAAAGGCCCGCAACGCAATGGCCTGTAGGCCCCGGGCCCGCAACCAGAACCTCACTGCAACGGCTGCGTGCAGTTCGTCCCGCCCGTGGGATCAGCCTTTACCTCGCCCTGCTGATCGATGCAGAAGCCGCGATGCCCTGTCTTGCCCACCGCCTGGGGAACCGCGGTCGCTTCATAGCCGGTGTACATGTCCTGATTGTTCACCGTCACCTTTGTGCAGTTCACGACGGTGAACGTGTATCCGCTCTTCTGTCCGCTCGCCAGGTCGCCCTGCAGCAGTTGCGCCGACTGTGGAGACGGCTGTCCCGACTTCGCGTCGCCCCCCAGCGTCGTTAGTCCGCACGCAAAGCCGTTCGCCGGATACGTCGTCTGATACTGAATCTGTGCCTGGTAAATCGCGCGCAGCGACTGGATCGCCGACGTCTCATTCGCCTGCATCTTCATGCCCGCGAAATTCGGAATCGCAATCAGCATGAGGATCAGCATGATCGAGATTACGATCAGCAGTTCCATCAAAGTGAATCCAGCCTCACGCCGCCTGCGGGCAAGCCGTCTCCGAACCTGCCCTTCCAGAACCTGTCTTTGCACCATCGAAAGCTTCATAGCCTGACTTCCATCCTGCCCGCGGGCGCACACCCCCGCCAAACGCAATCCTAAAGGATGAAGACGCGCGATGTCAGCACAACGCTCGAAAAGGTAGGGCGTAGCAAGTAGGGTATAGGGTATAGCAAGGGACTTTACCCGCCGGCTAATCCCTAATGGCAACGGCTGCTTCCTCAGCACATCAGCCGGTTCCGGGTCAGCTTCAGCCCGTCCAGCCTGCCCAGCAGAGTCACCGCCACCAGGTCCGGCTGGAAGAGCGACTTCGCCATGTCCATCACCTGCTCGGCCGTCACTCCTTCCACTTTGTCCAGGATCTCCTGCTGTCCGAAGAAGTAATTGAAGTACATCTGCTGGCGCGCCAGGTTCGACATCCGCGACATCGAGCTCTCCAGCGACAACAGCAAATTGCCCTTCAGCTGATCCTTGGCCCGACGCAATTCATCGGCCGGCAGCAGCTCAGTCTTCAGCCGGCTGAACTCCGCCATCACCAGGTCAATCACCTGGACCGCCCGGTCTGCCGACGTCCCCGCATACACACACAGTGACCCGGTATCGCTATAAGGATTCAGATCGCTGTAAATCGAGTACGCCAACCCGCGCTCCTCGCGGACCGTCTGGAACAGCCGCGAGCTCATCCCGCCGCCCAGCAGCGTATTCAGCACCAGCGTGGTGTAGCGCGAATCGTGCGCCACCGGCGGAGCCGGCACCCCCAGGCAAAGCTGAACCTGTTCCAGGGCCTTCTTGTTGCGCAGGTTGATCCGCGCCGCCGTCTTCGGCTTCCCATCAGCCAGGGGACTCTGCCCGGCCGGCAGCGACTCGAACCTCCGCGATACCTGATCTACAAAACTGTCGTGGTCGATGTTCCCGGCTGCAGAAAAGATCATGTTCCCGCCCAGGAACCGCCCGCCATAAAAATCCATTAGCGTATCGCGCTCAAAGCGCCGCACCGTCTCTTTAGTCCCCAGAATCGGCTTGCCCAGCGGATGATCCTTCCAAAAGTTCTGCGTGAAGATTTCATGCACCAGGTAATCGGGGTTGTCCTCATCCATCTTGATTTCTTCCAGAATCACCCCGCGCTCGCGATGAATCTCCTCGCTGGCAAACACCGGATTCAGCACCAGGTCCGACAGCACCTCAAGCGCCGTCGGCACATGCTCATCGAGCACCTTCATGTTGAAGCAGACAGTCTCCTTGCCGGTGAACGCGTCCAGATTCCCGCCGATCGCATCCACTTCCCGCGCAATAATCTGGGCCGACCGGCTCTTCGTGCCCTTGAAGACCATGTGCTCCACAAAATGCGAAATCCCATTCATTTCGGCCATCTCATGGCGCGACCCTGCTCTCACCCACACTCCCATCGCGACAGACCGGATGTGGTCCATCTTTTCAGTCAAAATCGTCAGTCCGTTAGGCAGGATGGTGCGGCGGATATTTCTCTCGTTGTCCATGAGTCGGAGCCCTTTCCAAATTGTCTGGGCCTGTTGCCAAGGCTTGTTGCTTGTTGACCTGCCGCGTCCATCACCATCGAGGGAGACGCGCCTGCGATCTGCGTTGCCGATGAGCTATTCTGTCAACAGAATCGATGCTGCGATGACGCCAGGCAGGGAAAATCTACTACCCATTTTAGACGCTCCCCGAGCCACCGCGATTCGTCCTCTTTTTGGCCTTTGCTTTCAACAACTTAAAGAGCTACTTCAACAGTTTGAAGCGCCCGCCTACCGCGCCCGGCAGCTTTCCCAGGCCCTTTACGCTAATTGGACAGACTCGATCGACGCCATCTCCACTCTGCCCCGCGGCCTGCGCGATCAGCTGACCAGCGCCGGATACCACGTCGGCCTGCCCTCCATCGTCGAGACCTACCGGTCCGTCGACGGAACCGAACGCTACCTCATCGCCACCGGCGACGGCCAGACTGTCGAAACCGTCTGGATGCCAGAGGGCGACGACGGCGAGCGCGGCGACGGCTCCGAAACCGGCTACCATGACTCGACCATCTGTATATCGAGCCAGATTGGCTGCGCTGTCAATTGCCAGTTCTGCCTAACCGCAAAGCTAGGCATCATTCGCAACCTCACCGCCGGAGAAATCGCCGGACAGGTCGTCGCCGTCCTCAAGCGCCACAACGTCCAGATCGGACGCGACCGCATCAACCTCGTCTTCATGGGCATGGGTGAGCCCTTCCTCAACTACGACGCCTTCATGGACGCCGTCCGCCTGCTCGTCCACGAAGTCGGCATCGCCGAATCGCGCATGACCGTCTCCACCTCCGGCATCATGCCCGGCATCCTGCGGTTCGCCGAAGAGCCGGTCCGCCCCAAGCTGGCCATCTCCCTCAACGCCTCCAACGACAAGGTGCGCGAGCAGATCATGCCCATCACCCGCAAATGGGACATCCAACATCTGGTCAACGCCGTCCGCCAGGTCCCGCTCCGACCCAAGGAAAAGCTCACCTTCGAATATGTCCTGCTCGGCGGCGTCAACGATAAGCCTGAACACGCCGATGAAGTCTCGCGCCTCCTGCGCCGCGTCGGCCGCCCGCTCAAGGTCAACCTCATCGTCTGGAACCCCGGCCCGCTCATGGAGTACCAGATGCCCCAGCCGCACCATGTCGCCGAGTTCCAGGCCCGCCTAAAATTTCACGGAATCCCCGCCTTCATCCGCCGCCCCCGCGGCCGCGACATCTACGCCGCCTGCGGCCAGCTCAAGCGCACCGGTCAGATCAGAAAAGATCTGCCGCAGATGTACATGTTCGAATAACGTTGGGTGTCCCATCCTTCGCGAAGCGAAGGATGGGAAGCATGATGCACCCGCCTCAAGCCCTGACCGATGTCATCCAGAGCGGAGCGAAGGGTGGGAGCATGATGTCCCCGCCCCAAACTCTAACCGATGTCATCCTGAGCGAAGCGACCAAAGGTCGCGTAGTCGAAGGACCTGCTTCTTACCGAATTACACACGAGAGAAGGTGTCATCTCCCCGCAGCCGGACCGAAAGATGCGGTTCACCCTCTACTTCGCATCTCCCGCCGGCTGAGAAAGCGGCACTCCCGGAGTTCCCGCATAAAACACAATCAGCACCGTCGGCTGATCTCCCGAGACCCCGCGATGAACAATGTCCACCGTCTCCGGAATCACCTGTCCTGCGGTGAAGTGCTTCTTCGCCCCGTCTTTTGACTCGACTGTTACTTCGCCCGACAACACATATCCGGCGTTCGGCACCGCGTGTGTGTGCCATTTCATCGTCGTATGCGGCGCCAGCGTCACTTTCACAACGCTGAGCTGCGGCTGGCCCGTGGGATAAGCCTTGTACGGAGTGCCATCCCATGAGCTGGTGCTCTGCATGAGCGGTTCAAACTGGACCGGCCCCGGCGACTGCTGTGCCTGTAGCACCGAGAGCGAAGACGCAAGCAACGCAACGACAAAAATCTTCCGCAACATCAATCTCTCCTTCGTGATCTCAGATCAAGCCTACAATCCTTCCATCAATCCGTCGTTCTGGGCGCATGTTCAGATTCAAGCCACCCCATGCGATCGGGCGTGATGATGCCGCGCCACACGCGGCTCTTCCAGTAGCGCCATGAGCTTCTTTCCATTCAGTTCTTCGAAGACTTTCTGCACCTGCGCCGGAAATCCATCATCCTTGGCGCCCCTATCGGAGACGTACCTCGCAATCTGAGCGTTGCCCTTGAGTGTCGCCCGGATCGCCTCGATCTCGACCTTCGCCTGGTCGGGTGGGACATTCGGCATCCGGGCTCCAACCTGATCCTGCAAAGCCTTGAAGAACGCCTGCTGGTCGTCCAGCACTGTGATAGTTGAGCGCGACCCGTGGCCGGTGCAGACAATCTCCGCGCCCAGTTTCTTGGCCGCATCGAGCGTAGCGATCCACTTTCCCACGTCTCCATCGCCGACAAAGTTATATGGCCCGTTCACGCAGACGTCGCCAGTAAAGAGAATCTTCTCTTTCGGCAGCCATGCCACAGCGTCGCCATGCGTGTGAGCGACGCCCAAGTGCATGAGCTCGACGCGATGCACGCCGTCATCAAAGTAAAGCTCCTTCGGGAAGAGAACTGACGGTGGCTTAAGGCTGCTGGCCTTTACGTCCGGACGATTCTTCGCCTCCTCTTCCCATCTGCCCGGCTTGCTGTCGTAGTAGCCGGTCTCATAGCGCCGCATCTCCTCGACAACTCCCGTGTACGCGACCGGGACCGCGCCATTCTCGACAAAAATCTGGTTCCCATAAGCGTGATCGCCATGGTGATGCGTATCGAAGGCGAAGCGAATTGGCTTGTCGGTCATGCTCCGGATCTTGCTGATCATCATCTTTGCCCCGGCGGGAAAGTTGGCATCGATCACCAGCACATAGTCTTCGAAGATGACCCAGCCGTTGTTGCAGACGGCCGGCGCGTTGTCCGAAACCAGATCGCCTTCGTGGAAATAAATGTCCGGGGCAACCTTATCGACTTCGGCATCCCGCGCCGCAGCCGCTGGAACCGCCCCGTGCAGAAGCTCAGCCTCTGCCGCGAAACTCAGGAACGCAGTGCCGGCTGCCAGAAAGTCACGCCGGTTGACTTTGCACATGCTGGGTCCTCCTCAATCGTTCCGATCTGTTTGCTGGAGAGTGAACTCTGAAAATCGTTTGGCGGGATTGTACGCCAATCAGGATCTGGACTCCCGGGCTTCTCGACCGCTGACTGGGGCATCTCCCACTGGCAGATATGACAGTGGTTCAGCCGGCGATGCCGGCGTAATGTCACAACCAAACGCACAATTGCCGCAGTGCGTCTGCAAGCTGAAGAGAGATCGGAAAGAAATTATGGCGAAAGGCAAAGAGAAGCAAAAAGACAAGTCAAAAGAGAAGCCAAAAGAGAAGAAGGACAAGAAGGCTAAAGCCAGCAAAACTACCGCCTCCGTCAAAACGACTGCACCCTCCGGGTCCGACATGGCGGGCTATGCCGACGGAACGCCACTCGACCGCGTGCAGTACGTCGAAGCCAAGCTCATCCTGAAACCGGACAACTTCACATCCGTGCAATCCTTCCGCGACTTTGGCAAGATCGTCGAGCGCACTGCGAAGAAAGTGGGTGTTGGCTTCATAGAAGACCGCGAGGCCAGCCTGCGGCCGCAGATCCGGGAGATCATTTTTGGCGACACCCCCGACTTCCGCCTCTACAACAATGCATTCATTCTGCGCAGGCGCGTCTCCTACGTCGACGGCTTCCCCGTGGGCGATCCTGAGGTCGTCTTCAAGTTCCGTCACCCCGACGAGAAGCAAGCCACGGCCGTTGACGTGCGGCCAAAGATCGCCGGCAAGTATCGCATCAAGTTCAAAGCCGAGGTCCTTCCTCTGAAAGATCAAGTCGGCGGATATCGCATCCTCTACTCGCACAATTGCCAGTTCGGAGTGAGCCAGGTGCACGAAACGAATCGATCTATGGCCACCCTGATCAAAGTATTCCCGGCGCTCGCCGCCCTCAAAAAGTCTGATGAGGAACAAATCACCCTGGTCAACGAGGGCATCGTGGAAGAGGTACTTCTGCCGCTGGGTCAACTCGACTTCGGTAAAGCCATCGTTGCCAAATGCGACATCGGATTGTGGCGTACCCGTGGCGAGCACAAGTCACTCGTCGGAGAGTTCGCGTTTCAGGCCAAATTCGATCGCAGGGAAGACGTAGCGGAAAAGCAGAAGAAGCTTGTCGCCCAGTTCTACGTCACACTGCAGCGGGATGTAGAAAATTGGCTCGCGCTCGGCGTGACCAAGACCGGCATGGTTTACCGCCTCAAGGGGAACGAGCCCCAGAGCCATGAGTGACGCGGCCCTCAATCCCTCTGTCGGATCCCTGCCCGCCGCTGCTCCAGTTGCCGCTCAAGCCTCAATCGCCCAGATATTCCTCGAATTCCTCATCATCGGAGCCACCAGCTTCGGTGGTGTCGTGCCCTACCTTCGCGGCAGCCTCGTTACCAAACGCGGATGGATCAATGACAAGGAATTTGTCGAGATGCTCTCCATCAGCCAGAGCCTTCCCGGCCTCAACGCCACGAACATGGCCATTCTTGTTGGCGAAAAACTCCACGGCGCGATGGGCTCACTCGCCGCGATCATCGGCATCTGCCTGCCGGGTGCTGTGCTTATGTACATCGTCGGCATCTTTTACCGCATCCACGGAGACCACATCTGGATCACGGCCGCGCTCAAAGGAGTGGCTGCCGCAGCAGTCGGCCTGATCCTGTCGACGGTTGTAAGCATGAGCAAGAAGTCGCTCTCCGGCAAATTTGACTTTGTTTTCATCGCACTGACGGTGATTGCCGTCAACCGCCTGCACCTGGGGGTTCCACGCACTCTGGTAGCGGTCGGCCTCCTGGCAATTCTCTTCCATCGGCCGCACAAGCAGCAGAAAGAGAGTGGAGCTCAATGAACCAGATCCCGGCTCTCATTCGGGTTTTCGCGTACCTTTCGATCCTCACCGTTGGCGGCGGAATGGCGGCGTTTCCAGAATTGAAGACCCTGACCGTCGAAGTCCACAAGTGGCTCACCTTCCCGCAGTTGATCCACCTCTACAGCGTGGGACAGATGGCTCCCGGCCCGAACATGATGATGATCGTAGCCATCGGACAATGGGCGGGTGGATTTCTCGGCGCTCTCATCGTTTTGATTGCCTTTTTCGGGCCGACCGCGGTGCTCGCGTTTATTGTCGCCCGCGGGTGGAAGAAGCTGGAAAAATGGCCTTGGCGGACCTCAATTCAACAAGGACTTGCGCCAGTGTCGATCGGTCTCCTGCTGGCCGGCTGCTTCACCATGGCAAAGGGCGCTGTCACCGGCGTGGAAACCGCCGCGATCGCCGTCGGCGTCCTGCTCATCCTGCTGCAATACAAGATCAACCCGGCGCTATTGGTGCTTGGCGGGGCGGTAATCGGAGTGCTCTCCTTCATGCCTAAATAAGACAGGGTGAACTACACTCTGAGGTAATCTAGGAGTCCCGCCATGGCGGATCAAATCCTTGCAGTTCCGCGGCAGCGCACTTTTAAAGAAAAGGCCTTCGATGAGTTCAAGCGCCTGCTTGCAATCTTCCTCTACCTCTGGATCGTCTTCGGACTGCTCTCTATCCACAAGAGCCTCGTCCTCTCGCAGCATCATCTTGACACCGAGGAGCACGCTTTCGCGATCATCAATGCTTTCGTCTTCGCAAAGGTTCTTCTAGTCGGCGAGCATTTCAACCTCGGCGCCCGATTCGCAAAGAAGCCCCTTATCTACCCCATCCTGTACAAGTGTTTCGTTTTTAGCGTGGTGCTCATCGGTTTCCATGTCATCGAGTCCGTCGCTGTGGGCGCGTGGCATGGACACACCATCGCCGAAAGCCTTCCGCCATTTCTCGGGTGGAATCCAAGAGGCCTCCTGTCGGTGGGCGTCATGTGTTTTGTCTTGTTGCTGCCGTTCTTCGGATTCCGCGAGATTGCCCGCGTGATCGGCCGCAGAGAGATGCGGGCCCTGCTCTTCGAGCGCCGAGAGCACGACCCCAGCCTGGCCTAACCAGCTTCTTCGCTACTTGCTCGAAGCCGTATCCCGCAGCAGCGCATCCGCCGACCACATCACCGGAGCCTGCCCGTGAAAATCTCCGGTCCGCCGCTTGCGCTGGTAGTAGTAGGCCAGATCATCCTTCTTTCCCGTTCCCTCGCACACCTGGGTTACGTCATTGTTCTGGTCAACGTATCCGACCACGGCAATCCACGCCTTGCGCGCCGCCGGCCCATAGGTCGCCGCATCCAGCCATCCATGCTTCACGCCGGTAATCATTGCGAACGTAAACATCGCCGAGCTTGAACTCTCCGGCCACGCGTCATCCCTGTCGATTAGTTGCCGCCACATTCCATCCTTGCCCTGATACTTCACGAGGGCGCTCATCATCAGCTTGTATCCCGCCATGATTCTCGCCCTGTCCGGATGCGACTCCGGCAAATCCGTCAGCATCTCCGCCATCCCGGCAGCAACCCACCCATCGCCGCGACCCCAGAAATACTTCACGTCCGGAGCGTGATAGAAAAGACCATTCGGCTGCTGCAGCTTGTCGAGATAGGCCACCATCTCCTTCGCATCCCGGTCCAGATACTTCTTGTCTCCGGTTGCGCGATACGCCTCAAGCTGCAGGATCGTCAGCATGTACATGTCGTCGATCCAGTACCGAGTCTCCGCCGACAGCCCATCAGGTTGCGGATTCTCCCACTGCCTGTCCGCCCACCATAGCCCTTCCTTTAGATAGGCCGGGTCCTTCGTCTGTCGCGCAATCTCGAGCGCAACTACGCCAAAGATGGAATCGTCCACATGCCGGCGCAGCGGTCTCCGGTCCGCCTCCGCGCCGCCCGGCATCAGCGGTTCGAACCGCTTGATCAGCTCCTGTCGCAGCGCATCATCATGCGTCAGATTCGCAAACGTCAACGCTCCATACCAAGAGCACACCTCCGAGTAATGAATCGTCTTCGAGTATTGGTGTGGGCTCGTCACAAAGTGCTCCGCCAGCGCTTTCCCCACCACCTCGGGAGCCACTCCCGGAGGCCAGTCGCCGAAGTAGTTTTCCTGCGCACCGGCCACACCCCAGCTGCACACCAGCAAACAGACAGCCAACACTACCTTCCGACCCATTCTGCCTCCAGATTTCGCTTCGGAAGAATCCTCGCTCATCGCACTTTCAATGGGCTAGTACCAGTCCCGCTCTCCGGTACGCTTGCCCATCGACATCACACCCACCACCCGCTACCATCGGCTCACCCATCCGCAAGGAGATCTCATGAAGCCCCTTCGGCTGCTCGCCTGCCTCCTCGTTGCGCTTGTTGTCGTTTCAGCCCACACTCAGACTCCCGCCATCGCGCTCCGTGGCATCATCGTCACGCCCGATCAGATCATCGAGCGGGGAACTGTCCTTATCTCCGGAGGCAATATTCAGGCCGTCGGCGCTAACATCCCGATTCCCGAACACTCCGTCGTCGTCGAAGGCGACAACGTCATCTATCCCGGCCTGATCGACCTGCACAACCACCTCACCTGGAACTTCCTGCCCCGATGGAATCCCGGCCGCCTCTTCAACACCCGCTACGAATGGCAGGCCATCGCCGAATACGGAATCGCGCTCTCCACCCCGCACAGCAAGATCATGGATGAGGGCCTCGGCTGCCAGTCCGAACAGTACGCCGAAGTCAAAGCCATCGTCGGCGGAGCCACTTCCGTCGTTGGCGGTCTCAACAGCAAATGCTCCGACGGGCTCGCCCGCAACCTCGACTACTACTCTGGCCTCTATCCACCCGGAACCCCCGAGAAACTCCGTTACGAAGTCTTTCCCCTCGAGCTCGATGAGCCCACCGTCGCCGCGATCACCGCGGCCCTCAATAACCAATCCCTGACCGCCTTACTCATCCATCTCTCCGAAGGCAGGCCCGGAGACGCCAATGCCGAGCGCGAATTCCGCATGTTCACAGCCCGCGGATTCCTCCGTCCTGTTTCCATCATCCACGGCGTAGGACTCAACCCCGCGGACTGGCAGGAAGCCGCCAAAAGTGGCGTCAGCCTCATTTGGTCACCGCGCAGCAACCTCGATCTCTACGGAGGCACCACCGACGTGGCCACCGCCAAACGCCTCGGCATCAAAATCGCTCTCGCACCCGCCTGGAGCCCCAGCGGCAGCGACGGCATGCTGCAAGAGCTAAAGTACGCCTCTACCTGGAACGACGGCCAGTACCCCAAGGTCTTCACCGACGCCGAACTCGTACAGATGGCGACCAGCATCCCCGCCCAGCTTGCCGGCCTCTCCGACAAAATCGGCGCCATCAAGCCCGGATACGCCGCCGATCTCCTCCTCGTCCGCCGCACCGAAAAAGATCCGTACCAGTCCCTGCTCAACGCTTCACCCGCCGACGTCCGCCTAGTCCTCATCGGAGGCAGCCCCGTCTATGGCGACGACGACCTGATGAGCAAGCTCGCCCCCGCCGGCGACCTTGAAGCACTCACCGTCTGCAGCACCGCCAAGGCCCTCGACCTCTCCAGCGAAACCGCTCTCGGCGAACACCCCACCACATGGAAGCAGACCACTGACCAGCTCGACCACGCCCTCAACGAATGGGGACTCACTCCCGTTCAGCTCACCCTTGCCCGAACTAGTCGGAGGCGGGACCCCCACATGAGACTGCGTTGAGATGGCAAAAAGGTTGTGTGAAACGGGCGCTGCTTTTGTCGCGGTTGAAACTGTGCATCCGTCTTTGCGAAATGGACGGTGGGCGAAGCGGCCGAAAAGAGAGCTGGGCGCCGTTCACAGGCGGCAGAAAACGAGGCATTTTGTGGTACCTTGAAAAAGGTGAGAGCTCGTAGCTCAGTTGGTAGAGCATCGCCCTTTTAAGGCGTGGGTCCTGGGTTCGAGCCCCAGCGAGCTCACCATTCAATCAACAACTTACGGGACGTGGGTCCAGTTTGGGTCTAATTAGCGACGCCTGCATGGACCCAAGTTGTCTGGCGTCGAATTTGCGCCCTGGACGAGACCAACTGCCATAAGCGTTGATTGCGAACTCATTGGATCTCCAAAGAGTCTTCGAGGCAGAACATCACAGATTTTTCTCCTCCGCGCATCGCCTCAACGACGTGACTTCGAACGCGTGCTGATAGCGGCGGTTCGAATGAGTCGAGGGCTGTCTCCAAGGTCTCATAGGACGCATCTCTGGTATGAGTTCCCAAAGCAACAGTGATCTTATACCGGGTGAGCGCGCCTTCACTGATTGGTTCGATTGTGACCTCGTGATTGGGCATACCGCTCCTTTCAGGGCTGAGCGATGTCCTGCTGGCCGGGGTCTGCGTCCCGCGATTAGCGCCTAAGCGGCTCTTCGTCTGCAACGCGCCAGCACCGCTTCTCGAACGTCAGTGAGGATTTCGTCAGCCGCGTGCAGGTAACGTCGAGAATCATTGGTGTGAGGACCGTTGCGGATAGCTAAATACACAAGATTGGACAACACTTCAAGAGGCTCGGACAGGTCGTCGCAAAATTGTGTCAGCACATCTTGCGGAGATTCCATGGCTCCAATCCCCCTACTCATTCATCTGTGATGCCGCATCCTCACTGGCAGTGGTCGCACTTCTTCATCTCAGTCCTCGAATCGCACCGCGATCGAACGCTGGCCCATAAGAAACCTGGATACTGCCAATCGTCATCTACCTCCTAAATCGCAGGGGCTACCGGATTACGATGTCTCAGAACCACTTGCAGGACCACATCGATCTCATCGCGAAGCACGAGCAGGATTTCCTGATTAGACGCACGCCAGCGGAACGCCTTGGTGACTCAATCGCGGGGTTCGCTGGTAGTCTATCCTTCGTTTGTATTCACTTGGTTATCTTCGCCGGGTGGATCGCGGTGAACACCTTTTCCGTCGGTCATCTCCGACACTTCGATCCTGAGCCGTATTCCCTTTTGGGAACCGTGGTGGCGCTCGAAGCGATCTTGCTGGCAAGCATCATTCTCATGCGCCAATCTCGCATGAGCAGGCGGGCTGAGGAACGCGATCACCTCATGCTCCAAATCCTGATACTGACTGAGAAGGAGATCACAACAGTTTTAGGGATGGATCGTCAGATCGCAGATCAAGTCGGTCTCAAAAAGTTGGACAATGATCAAGAGATCGAGCAGTTGAGTCGGCACACCTCTATCGACGATGTAGCGCAGACCATCAAAGAAAGCCTGCCGTCCGAGTAGGTCACCTTCCCGTCATGCCAGGGGTATTACGGTGACGGGAGACGTGCAAAGGGTTTTCGCAAGCGTGTCGAGCCTCGTAGACCAACAGGTCGGACTCATCCTGCGACGTGGCGACGGTATGAAAACAGCGGAGGCAAATCGAATCTATCGTTCCGTTCAGATGGATACGACGCGCAAATTCCGCCGTGCCTGAATGTGTGGTGTTGCGGGGCATGGCCGATTTCTCTTTTACATCTATAGCGCCAAGCCAAAACGGGAGAAATCCACCAAAAGTGTAATTGCGATTGATACCTATTGTGGCGTGCCGTCCAAGTTCCTGCGCACTCTAAATGGAGCGCACACCTATGCGTCCAAAAGAAACCACCACAGCCGTGGTCAGGCCAAGGGGTTGGTGAACTGGGGTCAGGTTTTTGAATCCACGTCTCGTCAATCCTCAAGCACTCAAGCCCACGCGATGACCGAGGGGACTATATGCTCACTCGGCTGTGAGGGCGAACCCCGCGATGCGGGCCAATATATGCAGGTCACGCCAGAGAGAAGTCGGGCTGCCCGACAGATACCCAATCGTAAGTGTCAAGTAGGTCGCAGGACGTCACACTTTTCCGGGAATACGATTTCTCGCGAATAAGTCCTGGCTTAGTGCGAAGAAATTTGTGGGACATGGGGATGAGATATAGATATTGGGCATAATATGGTGTATATCTCGATGTAACTCGTGAGTTATTTTCATCCGATATGGCTACTCCCCGCGTCGCCGTCGCAGGTCAAAAGATTCTGGTCGTTTCGAGAGACGCGAAGGAGTGTCGACTCTGGGCTCACCGTAACTCCTTTGAACGGGCTGGTTATCGAGTATCGCAGGCTCGCAGTCTGGGTGACGCGGTGTGTGCGGCGGTGAACAGCCGCCCCAACCTCATTGTTCTGGAACAGTCGTTTTCGGAGCGTGAACAGGCAGCCTTCGTCGACTGTCTGCATGAAAGCCATCCAGGTATACATGTACTATGCCTCGGGTCAGGAGATATCTCGACAGGGGATTTACTTTCAGAATGCAGGTCGATTCTGACGGGACAGCCGGGCGGCGAGAAGGTTCACACGCTCAAGCCCGCTAAGGCATAAGTTTCGATCGGACCTTACGAAGGTTATCTTTCCCGTCCCTATCTGCGATGTGGGCATACTTACTTCGGAGATAGAATCCCTGGATCAAGTCGTTCCACAAGAGGCGGCCGCGATCCCACCATTGCGCCGCCGAGCGGGAAATTTGGCCAGGGAGATTCATTCCGCGGCGCGATTTGGCGCTACCGGACCCGACGCAGGATGGCGGAGAATATCGGTCTCCCCCAGAAAGTTGGGACATCGTGACGTCGCCGCCCAGTGCCGAGTTTTCAATCCGTCGAAACCCAGACGGTAGCCTCGACGCGATATGCCTCAAGTGCTTCTTAACCGCTGGAACCACTTTT
The DNA here is from genome assembly GCA_963781245.1 of uncultured Acidobacteriaceae bacterium. GTDB lineage: Bacteria > Acidobacteriota > Terriglobia > Terriglobales > Acidobacteriaceae > Silvibacterium. The sequence goes on along the minus strand of CAWAFB010000011.1, from coordinate 422,538 downwards.
CGCGAGTCCGAACTGCTGTCGATCGAAAAAGGTCACAGCTGCGATCCATCACTGTTGATTGACATGGATAACCACTGCTGGTCTTGCTGAGGCTTATCCGTGTGGCGGCTGCCAGTCAGCCTGTCTTCTCGATCGCAGCTTCGCGCCGTTGCGCGTATTCCGCCCACGATCCGTCATACAGGCTGATGGACTTTGCTCCGGCGACTTCGAGGCCCAGGGCAATGACAGCCGCGGTGACACCAGAGCCGCACGTGGTGGTGACGGGCAGTTCCAGGTTCACGCCTTTGCCGGCAAAGTATTCGCGAAGCTTCTCGGCGGATTTCAACATGCCCTCTACCGCCAGTTCCGTAAACGGAGTATTGATCGCGCCGGGCATGTGACCCGAGCTTATTCCGGGACGAGGTTCCGGTGCGGCACCGGTGAAGCGTCCGGAAGACCGTGCATCGAGTATCTGAGCGGGATTCTGCGCGTGCTCGGCAATCATGCGCTGGATCTGAGCGAAGTCCTTAACGGCATCGGCATTGAACGTGGCACGGAATGTCGCTGGCTCTCTGCTCGTCGGGCCAGACTCGGTGGGAAGGCTGGCGGTGGTCCAGGCGGCGAGGCCTCCGTCGAGGATATGGACGTCGCGCGCTCTGAAGGTGCACAGCATCCACCAGGCTCGAGGAGCAGAGAAGACGCCCTCCTGCTCGTAAACCACGATTGTCATTTGATCGCCGACGCCGAGAGAGGACATCGCTTGAGAAAAGGCCTCAGCCGAAGGCAACATATGGGGTAGCGGGGTGAAGTGATCCGAGAGCTCATCGATATCGAAGAAGACGGCGCCGGGGATGTGGCGCTCGAGGTAGCGGGCACGGGTGTCGACGGCCGGCGTGACGCCGACGGGCGGAAGTGTGGCATCGAGGACGACGATGTTCGAGCTGCTGAGGCGTTCGGCGAGCCAGGCGGGAGTAACGAGAGGATTCATAGCAGTCCTCGTTTAGCGCCGGGTAAAGTGCGTGGCGGGTAGCGAGCGCAGGCGCTCGGCGGCGGACTCGGCGGTGATGTCGCGTTGCGGCATACCAAGCATTTCGAATCCAACCATGAATTTGCGCACGGTGGCGGAACGCAGCAGCGGCGGATAGAAGTGCGCGTGGAAGTGCCACTCCTTGTGCGGCTCGCCGTCGCATGGGGTCTGGTGAAAGCCCATGGTGTAGGGGAAGCTGGTCTCGAAGAGGTTGTCGTAGCGCGTGGTGGTCTGCTGGAGGATGTCGGCGAGCGAGGTCTTCTCGCGGTCAGTGAATTCGGCCAGCGAGCCGATGTGGCGCTTCGACAGGACGAGGGTTTCAAAGGGCCAGACGGCCCACCACGGGACAAGGACGAGGAAGTCATCGTTCTCGCACACGATGCGAGTCTGGGCATTTGCTTCGACCTGGAGGTAGTCGCAGAGCAGGCAGGTCTTCTTGTCGGCGAAGTAAGCCTTGAGCGATTCGGTCTCCTGCGCGGGCTCGTCGGGGATGTGCTCGGTGGCCCAGATCTGGCCGTGGGGATGGGGACTGCTGGCGCCCATCATGGCTCCGCGGTTCTCGAAAATCTGCACGTAATTTAGCCCGGACTGGCTGCAGAGTTCGATGTATTGCTCGGTCCAGGCGTCGACGACGAGGCGGACGGCGGCGAGCTCCATGCGCGGGATGGTGAGGCTGTGATCGGGATGGAAGCAGAGGACGCGGCAGCGTCCCCGCTCCTGCTCGGCGTGGAGAAGAGGCGAGGTGTCGGCGGGCGGAGCGGGCGAGTCGGGCAGGAGGGCGGCGTAGTCGTTGTCGAAAATGAATACGCTTTCATAACGAGGCGTAAGATGTCCGCCGGCGCGCTTGTTTCCCGGACAGAGATAGCATTCAGGGTCGTAGTGGACGCTGGAGAATCCCGAAGATGGATTGACTTCTCCCTGCCAGGGGCGTTGAGTGCGGTGGGGTGAGATAAGCACCCACTGGCGGCGCAGCGGGTTATAGCGGCGGTGCGGAAATTGCGATGCGGCTTCCAACGTGTTTCCTTTCAGGCGGTGGGCTTCAGCGGCGGCGGCGCTACTGCAAGGTATTGCTGGGCGAAGCGCTCGGCGTAGTCTTCGAGGAGCAGGCGCACGCGCTCGTGCTCCGGGGAGCGGACGATGAGACCGGCATGATGATGTTTTTTCATGCGAAAGACGATTTCGGGAGCGTCGAACATGAAAGTATCGGGCTCGGCGGTTTTGGCCAGGCAGAGAACGCTGCCGGCGTGTTCCTCACGCGTGGGCGGGACAGTGTAGGACATGCCGCGCATGGCGCTGATCTCGACGCGAGCCCACTCGGCCCAGAGATTGAGTCCGGTGGCGTGCTCGACGACGTCGGCGATGAAGGCTCCGCCAACGCGGGCAGCGACCTCGAGAAAGTAGTAGCGGCCGTCAACAGAGCGGATGTATTCAGCGTGGGTGACACCGCGCACCAGGCCCATGTCGGGGATGAGCTGCGCATTGATGGCGGTCAGCTCACGGGCGTCAGTCGAAGCACGGTCGATGACGTGAGTGGTGAAGACTCCGCCCTCGTGCATCACCTGCATCGGGGGCTTGCCGTACTTGCTGACGGCGGTGAAGATGACCTCGCGGTCGGTGGTGATGGAGTCGACGTGGAAGATGTCGCCGGGGATGAATCGCTCGAGGAGGTAATAGCTTTGGCGGTCGCCGAGTTCGTCGAGGGAGCGCCATAGCTGCTCGGGCTCGTGGATCTTGCGGATGCCGATGGCGGAGGCTTCGGCACGGGGCTTGAGCACCCACGGGGCGGGCACGCTGGACATCCAGGCGCGGAGGTCGTCGTAGTTGAGGACGGGCGTGAACTCAGGCACAAGTGCCCCGGCGCGCTGGGCTTCGAAGCGCATGACGAGCTTGTCGCGGAAGTGCGAGGTGGTGGTCAGGCCCATCCCGGGGATGCGCATGTGCTCGCGGAGATGGGCGGCGGTCTCCATGTCGAACTCATCGAGGGCGGCAAGGCGTTCGAATTTGCGGTTGCGGGCAAGATATGTAACCGTGTTGGTTACCTGCTCGAGGTTCAGGCCTTCGGGCATATAGACGACTTCGGCAAGGATGTCGTGAGGCCAGTCGGCGTGACGATGCTTTTCGAGCGTCAGCAGCAGAACCCGGCAGCCCATGGCGGCACACTGCCGCATGAAAGACTGTCCCTTTTCATAGGTCGTGAGGCATAGAATCCATTCACCGTGTTCTTCGCTCATGACTGTGGTCCGGACGCGGACGTTCTTAGAGGCCCGCTTCTTAGAGGCCGCCCGCTTCTTTGAGGTTAGTTCTACCATAAGCTTGAGCTGGTGCTCAGCAACAGGATGACCGATACCGCCCATTTGTCGCTCGCCGGCTTGCTCTCGGCCGATGCAGTCCTGGAAATGCACGATCGCCTGATGGGGCTTTGGCACCAGCAGGAGATCAAACTGGATCCTCAGGAGGATTCGGAGGATGCAGTATTCGACTCCGTCTTCATGGATTCGGTCAGGGATCAGCACATGGCGAACTTTGAGCTGTGGCATATCGAAGATCAGGCGCGGGCTCCCCGGGCTTCGGACCGGCAGATCGCTGACCTGAAGCGAGCGATCGATCGCACGAACCAGCGCCGGAATGACCTGATGGAGCGGTGCGACTCGGTGCTGCTCGTTGCGCTGGAAGGTGCCGGACTCCCCTCACCCAATGCGGAACTGCATTCGGAGTCTCCTGGGCTGATGCTGGACCGGCTGTCGATCCTGGCGCTGAAGATCTTCCATACGCGCGAGGAGATCCACCGGCCCAACGCACCGGAGGGTCACGCGCAGCGCAACCGGGATCGCCTTGCGCTGCTGGAGATGCAACGGCAGGATCTGGCCGGCTGCCTGGACCGGCTGTGGCGGAAGGTGGTCGGCGGGGAGCGACGGTTCAAGGTCTACCGGCAACTCAAGATGTACAACGATGCGTCACTCAATCCAGCGGTGTATTCCGATCGCGGCAAAAAGTAGCTCTTTCGGTGTCAATCCCCTTCAGTTCGGCACTCGCTCGGGAGGGGTTCGGTGCGGCGCGGTTGACGGCGAGCGGCGTAGTGCGTATAACTTCGTCGGTAAAAGGACTTCCAAACTAAAGACAAACGGAAGAACCCCAAACACGGGCCTTCTTTCGGGCCCTTGAGGAATCGCCTGAATGCCAGACGCACGCCACGAAAGCGCCAAGACGAAGCAGCCACGGCTCATTGCCGGTAAGACGCGGCCCGCTTCCAATCCAGCTCACCAACAGTCGCTCACGCAGTTCCAAAACGCCGTGCAGTTCATGCAGGAAGGCAAGTTCGACAAGGCGCGAGCGCTTTTCGAAAAGCTTAGTCATGACGGGGCACCTGAGGTGCTGGAGCGGGCGCGAGTATACCTCGCCGTGTGCAGCCGCTACGCTCAGAAAGCGGGCCTGGCGTTCGCAACTCCTGAGGAGCAGTACGACTACGCCATTTCGCTGCTGAACACCGGCAACTACGAGGACGCACGCGACCAGTTCGACGGACTGCTCGCGAAGAACCCCGAGGCAGATTACGCGCATTACGGACTGGCGGTGCTCAACAGCATCACCGGTCAGGCGGAAGAGTGCCTGGATCACCTGTCGCGAGCGATCAGCCTGAATCCGCAGAATCGCATCCAGGCACGCAGCGACACGGATTTCGCAGATATGGCGGACGATCCGCGCTTTACCGAGCTGCTTTATCCCGAAACCTAGCCGCTCTGTAATCCTCCCTTCGGGCATTCACAGCCGCGGGCGCGGTACACTCTGGGGTGAGCCTGACTATGAATTCGGCTGCGGACGCGGCTGGCAATCTCACACCCGCGGGTACGTCTATACCCAATTTTCGCGTAGTGGCGATGGGCGGGGGCACCGGGCTCTCCACCCTGCTGCGGGGACTTAAGCGGTATGTTCCCTCGGTGACCGGCGCTAAGGCGGGCACTTACGACGATGTTCCCTGCGTCATCAGCCATCTGGCAGCGGTGGTTACGGTTACGGACGACGGCGGGTCGAGCGGGCGGTTGCGCAAGGACTTCAACATGCTGCCTCCAGGGGACCTGCGGAACTGCATGGTCGCCCTTTCGGAAGACGAGTATCTGATCGCCCAGCTTTTCCGCCACCGGTTCAGGACGGGCGGAGAGCTGGTCGGGCACAACTTCGGCAATCTCTTTGTCGCCGCGCTGGCAGAGATGACGGGCGACTTCGGGCACGCCATCAAGCTTGCAGCCGAGGTGCTGGCCACGCGGGGACACATTTATCCCGCGACATTCTCCGATGTGACGCTGCTGGCGCGGATGACCGATGGCTCGGTGGTGCGGGGCGAGACGAACATCACGGCGAGCCGCATGTCGATTGCGGAGCTGCGGCTAGATCCTCCGGTGGCGGAGCCTCTGCCGGAGACGCTGGAGGCGATTGCGCAGGCGGACCTGATCACGATCGGGCCGGGCTCGCTGTATACCAGCCTGATTACGAATCTCCTTGTCCAAGGCATTCCCGAGGCACTGGCCGCGACGAAGGGGACGCGGGTGTACATCGCCAACCTGATGACGCAGGCCAATGAGAGCCTGCACCTGACGGCTTCACAGCATATCGAACGAATCTATGAGCACGCGCGGCAGCCGATTTTTGACTACGCGTTAGTGAATACGGCTCCGGTGTCGGAGGCGCTGCGGGAGCGGTACGCCGCCGAGGGCGCGGAGCTAATCGAAGCGGACGTGGAACGGATCGAGGCGATGGGCATCCGGTGCATTAAGGGTGATTTCGCTGCGGAGGGTGACGTGCTCCGGCACGCCTCAGACCGGGTGGCGACAACGCTGCTGGGTGTGGCGATGGAGAATGGAAGGGTTAGGCCCCTCCCCTCTGCCGCTGCTTCTCTTCGCGCGTAAATCATTCATTCTGATGGGGATTAATACCAAGCCTTCGTTGCAAAATCATTGATCCATGAGGCTTTGCGGCCCCAGATATCGCGATCGCAGATCGTGCCTTCACGCCGACCCGGGCGAACAATGTCCGCTGCTGGTTTGCCCCGCAGGTCCTTCGAATGCGCACACGCGCTCCGCTCAGGACGACATCGCATTTTGTGGGAAGCGGGGTCCGGAACCCACGGGTTCGCGCAGGTCCCGGGTGCAGGATCGGGGCTATTCCTGCCCTACAGCTTCAGACGCGGCCTTGAGCTGCTGGTGGAGCTGGGCGAGGTGCTGCGTCTGGGCGAGGATGGAGTCGGCCAACGCCTCGAAGAACATGCCTTCGGCGATGGTGGTCCAGCCGGGACGATGAATGACCTGGATGAGCTGGTTGTGGAAGTCGTCTCCAGGAAGGCTGGCGACCGCCTGCCTTACGGCGCGGAGCTTCTGGGTGAATCTGTCAACGTGAGTGGCAGATACGGGCTTGGGCTTTGCAAGTGTTGCCATGCGATTTCTCTCCTTGGTGCAGTCGAGGGTCTGCACGCATAGCTATCTAGTGCGCGGGCGGGAGAGTTCGTATCAGGTGAAGCGCCCTTTGTTTCGCCGGCGCTGCTGGACGGAAGATATTCGATGCCCCCTCCTAGTTCGGGCAGGGGGTGAGCTGGACGGGAGTGAGGCCCCATTCATTGAGGGCGTGGTTGAGCCGGTCCGTGATTTGTTTCCATGTGGATGGGCGGACGCCTTGTGCGGCGCTTTCGCTGGAGAAGTCAAGGGCCTTGGCGGCGCCGCAGACGGTGGGTCCTTCGAGGTCGCTGGCGGGGGAGAGTTTGTGCATCAGGTCGTCGTCGCCATAGACGGGGCTGCCTCCGATGAGGACGACGCGGATGTCGGCGGGTGAGGGCGTTGAGCAGCGATTGGTACGGATCTTTCTCGGTGCGGCGGACGAGGAGGAGGTCGGCGGAGGATCCAGGCTTGATGCTGCCGATTTTGTCGAAAAGGCCGGCGAACTGGGCGGGGATGCTGCTTGCCATCTGGACGCGCTCGGCGTCGGTGAACACTTTGGGGTACTGGCCGTGGTTCCATTTGGAGGCGTACTTGAGCTCCTGCAGCATGCCGTCGCTGCCGCTGGGGCTCCAGTCGGGGGCGAGAGCGATTTTGATGCCGGCCTGTCTGGCGGTGGCGACGTCGGTTGTGCCTCCGTAGAGGTTGAGGTGCGGCGCGGCGACCAGGGTAGAGGCCGGATTACTAGCCGTCAGCCGCCGCGGGGCCCGGTTGGTGAACACAATTCTTTGCCAGGGGGTGATTTCCGTCACATCCATTCGTTCCGCTGCTGAGCGACGATGTCCCGGAGATCGCGATGAAAACCCACCTACAGGCCGCTGACAGACGAACGGCCGCCGCGATCGCGGTTGCGGGCGCCGCCTATACGGCGCTCGCAACCCTCACCTTGGCTCGCTAAGGCACGGGACTTCGACACTTTCATCTCGATTAAAGGGCATCCAACGCCGCTACTTCGGCTGCACAAGCGGGAACTGCGACGCCAGCTGTACATCGATCACCATCTGCGTCCTGCGCTCCACCTGCTCGAACAGGGCCGTCTTCTTCGCCGGTAGTACCTTGCGAAAGTTCGGCCAGTACTTCTGCCTGAGCGCCGCCACATCTGCATCCAGCTTCAGCACCCGTTTCGCCCAGTCGTCGGCCTGGACGTCGGTCATCGTGTCGTAGCTCTGCGTGTACTCCTTGATCAGCGCATATTTGTCGTTGTTGATCTTCACCAGCTCGGCCGTGTATTGGTCGTATACTGGCCAGAACTTCTGCGCTTCCGCGTCCGTCAGAGGCACCTTGGTCGCGATGATGTTCCGCTTCTGAAAACGGATATCCTTTCGCAGCAGCGCGATATCTTGGTTGGCTTCATCCTGCGGCTTCTGGGAACTCTGGCTTGCACTCGCCTGCGCACTCCCGTCCTGCGAAACCCCGTGCTGCCCAACCGCTGAGACGTGCCCAAACGCCACCGCTCCGCCTAACCCCAGCACTGCCACTAAGGATCTCTTCATCTCGCAGCTCCTTGCCTTCGCAGCCTCTCACCTGTTCCACGCGTGCAGCCGCGGAATCCACGCCCGCACATTCCTGCAGTACTCCTCATAGTCCGCGCCGAACTTCCCCCGCAGCGTTGGCTGCTCATACAGCAGCACAAACAGAGGTACGCCCGCCACCGCCGCGGAAGCCCACGCAATCGCCGTCACACTCGCCCGCCCGAAAATCACCCACAGACCCGCCCATCCCACAAAGAAGCCCAGGTACATCGGGTTCCGCACATACCGGTACAGCCCCACCACCACCAGCCTCTGTGGAGGAGCCATCGGCGCCGGCGTCCCGCGCCCTGTCCGCCCAAAGTCCCAGATACATCTCAGCGCCACCGCAAATCCCAGCACCGAAGGCACCGCCGCCAGCCACCGCCATCGCGCCGCTCCTGCTGTATCTACCTTGAAGCCAAGCCACGCCGGCAGCAGCCAGAACCACAACCCGAGAAACGCCGCGCCCACCAGCAGAGACGCGATCGTCGTCCCCCAATGCACGCCGCCATGGGGATCTCGCAGGACTCCTGCCTGTCCGCTCGTCATAAGCGCCTCCCCATACCAACACGGAAGTATGCGCCCCCGCTGGAAACAGGCGCAACGAAAAGGCCACTTCCGTTTCGGAGCCCTCGAACGGCCCGGTGCTCGCTCGCCTGCTGCATAGCCGGCCGGTGCAGCACGAGTCACCCGGACCCAGGATCGCCCTCGGCCTCTTCAGTCGCTTCGATTTCAGATCTTCCCTTACTGGGGGCTCACAGTGAGGGACTGACTCAATTTGAAGCTGAGTACAGTCTCGGCCGGCAGCTCGATCTGCTGATTGCCTGTAGCGGTCCCTGCGACGAAGCCTGCCCCCGCTCCCACTCCTGCCCCGATCGCGGCGCCCTTGCCGCCGCCGGCAATTCCGCCGATGATCGCTCCAGCGGCAGCTCCCCCTCCGGTAGCCTTGGCCGTGCGCTTGCCCTTGCCTTTTATGGTTTGCTCGAGGGTGTTGGTCGCGATAGCGTATGACTTACCCTGGATCGATATTCCTGTCAGAGCAAGGTCGAGTTCGCCTTCGCCTTTCACTTTCCCCTTGGCTTTCGCACTCACCACCGACCCCGCGACCGGAGAAGACGCGGGAATGGCGACACTTCCACCAACGCTGACGGGATTGACCAGAGTTGCTGTGAAGCTCTGACCGGTCTGGCTGGTCTTCGAGCCCAGCGCCTGACCAGTCCGCACAGTGATGGTTGTGCCGGCTGGAACCACAATGGGCGGGGGTGGCGCCGGCGGAGGCGCTGCCGCTGCGCCCGGTTGCGCCGGCGCGCCGGCATCTGTTGCCGGAGCCCCAGGAGCCGACGAGGGAGCAGGCGAAGCAGCGTTCGGGCTGCTGCTTGACGGCGCTGCTGCCGGCCCGGCAGGCTGTTGCGCACTTTGCGAGTTTGGATTCGAAGAGCGGCAGCCCGACAAGCAAGCAAGGCTCAGTATTGCGATCAGTCCGAGAGCGCGGCGCATAGGAGCTCCTTTCACTCAACAGGTGTTCTAGCAATTCCCGGGGATCAAGTCATCTGTTATTTCTGCCACCCCGGGCCTCCTGTCGAAAACAGGGCTTCTCCGCTATCATCAACCGGTTGCCAATACCAGAAAGAAGGTAACGAAACTGTGGCCTCCGATCCTCATCAGCCCACCATCTCCGCCGACGAAGCCCTGCAACGCCTCACCGAGGGTAACAACAGATTTCTTGAGGGTAGCGCCCGTTTCCCCACCGTCTGCAAGGAGACGCTCGCCGACCTGGCGAGAGGGCAACAACCGTACGCGACCATTCTTGGCTGCAGCGATTCGCGCGTACCGCCCGAATTGATTTTCGATGCCGATTTCGGCGAGCTGTTCATCATTCGAGTCGCCGGAAACGTGATTTCGCCTGAGGTCATGGGCAGCATGCAATATGCGGGCGCCCACCTGCACACGCCGCTCTTCGTGGTCCTGGGCCATGAGGGATGCGGCGCGGTGAAAGCCGCGGTGGAAAGCAAACTCAATGCCGTCGAGCATCAGTCACGCATTCAAATACTCGTGAACAATATTCTTCCCGGCCTCCCCGAATTCGATCCGCAGGCCGCAGCACAAGAGCGCCTCGCACAAGCCGTCGAAGCCAACGTGAGATGGTCGATGCACCAGTTGCTGGAAACCCCAGAGGGGAAGCGAGCAGTCCAGGAAGAACGCGCGAAGCTGGCGGGTGCCGTCTATGAGATCGCCTCTGGCCGCGTGAGATTCCTTGAATGAACTCTTAGCCGAAGGTGAAGAACGGTCGGATCTGACTCCGCCACGTCCGCTTCGGCTTCACGTCAGCAGATGGGTGTTGAGATCCAGCGTGCAGGAATCCGTCAGCACCACCGAGCCGGGACCGACAGGATTGCCTGACTTATCGCACGGCGTCGTGTAGAACCGGCACACCAGCGTCGGATGCGTTGTGCTCGTGCCGGGCGTCAGCGTCACCGTGAGAAACCCGTAAGGCTGATTCTTGTCATCCGTCCCATCGGCATAAAACTCAATCGTCACCGTCCCGTTCGCCGGAGCCGACAACCCCTTCGGCGGCGTCCCCTGCTTGAACAGATCAAACGGCGCCTTGGGAAACTTCTTGCTCGTCCCGCCCGCGCACTTCGTCGCCATCAACTCGAGCTGCGTGTGCCCGCCGCACCCGACGATAAAGCACGGCACCTGCTGGACCGTCTTATCCGAGCCGTCAGCGTACGCCACTGTGATCCGCTGATACAGGTGCGCATGCGCCGAAAATATCGCGTCCGGAATCTGCCCGGCCTGCGCGAATGCCTCTTGCAGAACCATCCCGATCGGCACCGCGTTGGGATAGCTTTTGTTATCGCCATACCTGGGATTGCCGCGCTCTTTAAAATCAATGGTCCCGTTGTACGGCGGATAATGCAGTGCCAGCAGAATCGCCTTCGCCGCCCCGCCCGCATTCTGCGCCTTGCACCAGCTCAGCTGATCCACCAGCCACGCATACTGCGGCCCCTTCGTCGGATCGCTGTACGCCGTCGGATCGTCCAGCACTCCGCCATTCGACACATTCGCGTAGAGCCCGATGACCCACGCCAGCGGTGTATCCAGCCGCCAGTACGGATAGGGAAGTGTCGACTCCGTCCGCGCCGGGTCAGCCTGATTGTCCGGCGAAACCGTGCCCGCCGTCCCGCACATGTTCTCGAGGAAATGCGCAATCTCCGTATCAGGAGCCGTCCCCGTATTCCCATCGTGGTTGCCGGCAATGGCAAAAACCGGCAGCGGCCCGTTGCAGTCCTTGTAGCCTGCGTACTGCGCGTAGAACTGCGTATTCCACAGCGGCCCGGTCATCGCCGATCCGCTCTCCGTGTACGCAATATCTCCCTGTTTCATGGCAGAATAGACGATCTCCTATTGCAATTCCTTCCCTCGAAATTCGTTAAGAGTCGCACAATCGTAGCGCTAGGGTTGATAGAGTGGGTCAAAACGCGAGCTCGCGAAAGAGGGGACTTCTATCAGGAAAGGACATTCGAAAATCACCTGTGGAGTTTTCACTCAGTCGCCGACATCTTGGTCGCTTTTCTGTTCTTCCAGCTGCCGACTCTCTTACAGTCAAAGTGGCTATACCCCGCCTGCGCATTCTTCCAAGCAGCTTGTAGAGATTTTGCCTTCACCGGCGATTCAATCAGTGACATACTTCGCCGTCGATATATGCCAGTCGAACATGAACGTGATCGGATAAACCTTGAAAACGTCGTACTAAGTTCGTTCAGAGTGATAGAAGCAATTGTTGGGGAGCCAGGCAAGGAAGTTAGATTCAGGCAGAGACTCGCAAGTCACGGGCTTGATTTTGATGAATTAGTAGGATTTCCCGGCACCCGCCGGAGAAGGCTGGGGACGGCGATCTATTCCTTGCAAGGATTGCGAGATGCAACCGCGGCCCACGGAATTCGACGCCGGTCCAAATCAGTGAGCTGGCTTGAGGCCATGAACGCTCAACATCTAGCCGAGTCCGTTTTCCATCAGGCGCTTTGGCAGGAATGCAGTCGGCGCGGAAGGCCCGAGGGAATGGATGAAGAGCTTCGCTACCTCTTACAGCACATGTACCCGTTTCTCGATCCATCCGATTGGCTGGAGCGCCCATATGCAGAACTAGGCCGTATCACCCCAATTGAGGCAAGCCGTCAACCTGGTGGCCCCCAAAAAGGTGCAAGCACTCCTGGGCTTCCGTGTATTCGGTCCCTGTCGTCGGCAAATGCGGGGCCGGGGGAAACAGCACTCCCGGATACTTCTCAGGCTTTCCCGGCGTGCCATGGCAGCCCGCGCACTCGTTGAGATAGATCTTCCCGCCGGCAATCAGATTCTCCTCGCTCGGCGGAAATGGATTCGCAATCTCTGGCGCTTCGCGTCGTACTGACGCGTGCACCGCGGTCTTCATCAACGCACTTTCCAGTCGTGACGGAGACACATCACCCCGAACCTCGGCGAACCCCCGCAGCAGGTAGCCAAGTCCCCCCACCCCCAGTGCCAGAAGCGTGCAAAGAACCCCAAGGATGAAATTCTTCATGGCGACTCCTCACTACCGGGCGCGCAGCAATGTGACTTAGACGCGACTCCAGCCACAGCGATAGTGAGCTGCTCGCAGTTCGAGATAACCACCAGCCTTGCGAAGCAAGGCAGCGGTAGAAGCGCCGGGCTTCAGCCCGGCGAATAATTGAACATCCGGTCCGAAGGACCGCACCTTGCTGCCGCATGCTGGAGTGCAGCCGAAGGCGAAACGACATAAGAAGAAGACCCGCTCCTGTCCCTCACATTTGTGAGGAACAGGAGCGGGCCGATACGTTGTGCGAAGCGCCTCCGAATTTCTGCGCGTAGCCGCGATCACCTCTTCTTCAAATACTCTCCAATCGCCTTCTCCCACTCCGCACCCATCTTCGGATCTGTCTGCGCCATCTCCGCAATATCCGGATTCACCGAGGGAGACAACGCCGTCCTCTCATACATCACCCGAACGCTGGTCGCCGCCGAGTCCACCGGAGTCAGCTGCACATCGATCCGCGTCGCCAGCTTTCCGTCAATCACGTAGGCATACGCCGCATGTCCCGCCCGAGCATCGAAGGCCGTATTCACCCAGGTCGCCGAATAATGCCCGTGATGCACCCGAAACACCGCGCCCTCGACATCTTTTCCCGGTATCGGATAAACGAACTGCGGATCCCAGTGTGGACCCGCCCACGGACGCTCACCGTCCGGCCCGAACAGCGGAAACGCCTCCGCCATCGGAGCCTTTACCGTGAACGTGAACTCGCTCCGCACATGCGCCAGCGGACCCTGTTCCATACCAAACCCTCCAAACCGGTGATGCAGGACGAATGCGATCGCCGCCAGAGCCACAACGAACGCCAGAACCCAGACGCGCCTCATGCCTCCTCCGCATTCCTCTCCGTCAGCCGGTGGCTGGCCGTCGCATCCAGATCCAGCCCGTAAATCTTTTTCATCGCTGCCACCTGCGCCAGCGTCTCCGGCCCGAAAGCGCACTTGCCCTCGAGCGCATGGAGCACGATCCCCTCAAGCAGGTCGCCCAGCGTCATATCGCAGTACTCCGCCATCGCCTTCAGCACCTTCAGCAGACGCTTCTCAATCCGCACCCCCGTCTGCACCCGCTCGACGATAAACTTCTCCGCATTCTCATCCATATGTACCAATGTACATTGATATTTATCGCGAGACAACGGCGATTTTCAAGATTTGGACCTGTCAAGGCTCCTCAGGCTTCGGCTGCCCGTATCTGTTTCATCTCATTGGACAAAGACAGTTTGGAACTTGGCCGGGAATTCCGACCGAATTGATAAAATAAGAAATAGGGAAGCGGTGTCAGATTCGGCGCTGGCCGATCACGGTAACTCTTTTAGAATCCATGATATTCGTCTATGCCATTTAAAATGAAACGGTTACGGGTAGCCTTGGTGATAATTTCGCCGTAAACCTTTTGGAATGAATCAGTCCCGGTCTTCCCATTCAGAATGAATGGGTTGCAAGCCACAACGGGTAAACGCTGTGGAATGAATGAGTTCAAAACCACAGAAAAAACAGGGGGAGGGGGCGCTAACTCCGCTGCCCCGACCGGACAATCATCGCCGCCACGTAGGCCGCGCCAAATCCGTTATCGATATTCACCACAGAGACGTTCGGCGAACATGAGTTGAGCATGCCCAGCAGCGCGGCGATCCCTCCAAAAGCCGCGCCATAGCCCACGCTCGTAGGCACCGCAATCACCGGAGCGGCAACCAGGCCGCCCACGACGCTCGGCAGCGCCCCTTCCATCCCGGCGCAGACGATCACCACCCGCGCCCGAGCCAGCCTGTCGCCCTGGGAAAGGATCCGATGGAGCCCGGCCACACCCACGTCGACGATCCGCTCGACCTCGAGCCCGAGATATTCGGCCGTGACCGCCGCCTCCTCGGCCACCGGCAGGTCACTGGTCCCGGCGCAGACCACCGCCACTGGACCCAGCCCCGCCGGCTCGCCGGTCTGCCGCAGGCCCCCCTGTCTCAACCCAATGATCCGGGCCTCGGCGTGGTACCGCGCCTCCGGCTGCAGCTCCCGGACCGCATGGAACGCCTCCACCTCGGCCCGGGTAGCGATCACATCCCCCCCGGCGGCCGCCATCCGGGAAAAAATCTCCGCCACCTGCGCCGCAGTCTTCCCCGCCGAATAGATGACTTCGGGCAATCCGAGCCGCAGGCTGCGATGATGGTCGATCTTGGCGAAGCCCGCATCCTCAAAGGGCAGCTTCGACAGGCGAGCGAGCGCCTCCGCAGGAGTAGTCTCGCCCCGCTGAATCCTCTCCAGTATTTCCAGTATGGTTTCGCGGGTCATGCCTTAACTGGACTCTCCGCGAAGGCGACGAGCGCAGCTTCCATCACCAGCTTCAGCGCAACCCCGTGCTCGCGCGCCGCTCTTCGGCAATCCTCATATTCCGGCATCACATTCCGCCGCTCGCCGCCCAGACTGCCCACCTTCATCCGGATCAACCCATAAGCCGTCTCCACAGTGACGAAGCTCCGGTCTAGGATCACGCGCTCATCCGTCCTCCGCCGAATACCCAGCGTGGTCGTCTCCCGGAAGAGCAGCCCCTCGATCGCCGAGGCATCCTCGGGCTTCGCCAGCACCGTGAGCAGAGTTCCCAGACGCCCCTTCTTCATGGTGACCGCCGACGCCATGGCATCCAGCGCGCCATTCTCCAGCACCAGCTCCATCGCATGCGCCACCACCTGCGCACTCGCGTCGTCTACCGCGCACTCCAGCACCACGACCCGATCCGACCGCGGCACATCAGCGCTCTCGCCCACCGTCAGCCGGAGGACGTTCGGGAATCCCTCCGGATTCGCCGTCCCCGCCCCATAGCCGATCGCCTCCGCTGCCATCGCCGGAGCATCGCCGAAGCCGCACCCCAGCGCCCTCAGCAGAGCCGCCCCGGTCGGAGTCGTCAGCTCCCGCTTCGGCCCCGCCGAATAGGTCGGAATCCCCTTGAGCAGCTCCGCGGTCGCCGGCGCCGGCACGGGAAACCACCCGTGCGCACAGTGGACATGCCCGCTCCCCATGTTCACCGGCGACGCATACCACCGATTCACGTTGAGGGAGCATAACCCGGTCGCCCCACACACGATGTCCACGATGGCATCCACCCCGCCGACCTCATGGAAGTGGACCTGTTCCACCGGCACCCCGTGAATCCGCCCCTCCGCCTCCGCCAACAGCCCGAAAGCCCGGAGAGCGAGGGCCTTGGCGTCCTCACGCAGGGGGGCCCCCCCAATCAACTCCCGAATCTCCCCCCAATTTCGGCCGTGCGTATGCGCGTGCTCGTGATGATGTTCATGCGAATGCCCATCGCCGTGATCGTGTTCGTGATGATGCTCGTAAACTTGGGGAAAACGTTCGGGCCGGTGATGTTCTGCGGATTCAGCCGGTTCGCTACCGACCTGCACATTGATCTTTGTTGATCGGATCCCGCTGCGATCGACCGAACAGACGGCCACTTGCGCCTCGACTTGAAGCGATTCTGCCGTTTGCCGCAGGAGTTCCATCGGGACGCCGGCATCTACCAACGCCCCCAGCAGCATATCCCCGCTAATGCCGGCGAAGCATTCCAGATATCCAATACGCATGGCTTATTATTTGGCAGCCCGTGAAATAACTTCGACGGGCAAAATCTCATTCATGGAACCCGAACGGTATCCGTCGCAGTCCAGCGCGACATAGTTGAAGCCTGCGGCGTGCACCGCCGCTGACATACGACGCAAGCGCGCAGCGTCGAGCGCCAAATGCAACTCTCCCTCAGCTATCTCAATACGCGCAACGCTCCCGTGGTGTCGGACGCGGAAGTTCCTCAAGCCGAGCAGGCGTAACGCATCTTCTGCCTCTTCCACCATACGAAGCGCCTCCGGCGTTACGCGCCGTCCGTACTCGATGCGTGAGGAAAGACAGGCCGAAGCAGGCTTGTCCCACACCTCAAGCCCCGCTTGTTGCGCCAGGGCGCGAACGTCGGCCTTGGCCAAGCCGGCTTCCGCCAGTGGAGCGGCAATGTGGTGCGCCGCGGCCGCTCGTTGGCCAGGGCGAAAATCTTTCCCATCATCCAGATTCAACCCGTAGGCAACTGCGGCGAATCCAAGTTGCAGGCGCTTCTGCTCGAGTACGGTAAACAGCTCGTCCTTGCAGTGGAAACAGCGGTTGGCATCATTCACTGCGTAGGCCTCGCTTTCCAATTCGGCAGTCTCCACCGTTCGCAAAGGAATGTCCTTCTGGCGGGCAAATTCGAGGGCATCGCGAAAGTGACTGCGAGCGAGCGATGGTGAGTCGGCAATGATAGCGAGCGCTTGGTCGCCCAAAACACGATGCGCAGTGTACGCGAGGAAAGCCGAATCAACGCCGCCGGAATACGCCACTACGACGCTCCCCAGCCGCCGGAGAATGTCTTCCAGCCTGTGCTGTTTCGTTTCGAGCTCTGCTGTTTCAGTTTGCGGCATGAAGGATTCGCTCTTTAATGATCGTAACTCGCCCGGAGCCGCAGAGGCCAATCACCTCAGCATTGGCTCTGTTTTACATAAGAAGCTAAGGTATTAAAGATGGCTGTATTTGAGCTGCGATCCCCACTCACGGCCGAAGAGCGGCAACACAAACGAAAGCTGATCCTGCGGGACATGTTAGCGCTTCTGGGTCTGTTCGCGATTACCGCGGCGCTGGCAGTTGCAACTTACTTCTTGTTCAATTCTTTCTCCCGACGCAGACAAGCGCTGGCGGAGCGCTGGTTCGAGCGCGGCGAATCGGCGATATCGAACGGGCATCCTGAGCAAGCCGTCGATGCATTTCGGTCCGCCCTTGAATATGATCCTGGACAGCGAGAAACCGAAATCAAACTGGCGATGGCTCTTTCAGCCGCCGGCCGCAGCGAGGAGGCGATTTCATACTTCAACACGCTTCTGGAATCCGAGCCGGGCAACGGACTTATCAATCTTGAGTTGGCGAGACTTGCCGTGAAGCAGCGCAATGAATCCCGCGCAGTCGAATACTATCGACGGGCGCTGGATGGCACATGGCAAGGGGATGGATACGAGCGGCGGCGGATGGTCAGACTGGAGCTAGCCCGTTATCTGATAGGCCAGAAGGACTACTCAAAGGCACGCACGCAGTTACTTGTCGCCGCAGGCAACGCCCCCGATGACCCGAAGATCAAACTGGACATCGCCGGGCTGATGGAGCAGGCGGAAGATCCAGGTAACGCGCTCGAGATCTACCGGAATATCGCAGAACGAAAGCCATGTCCGATAGAGGCTCTCGAGGGCGCAGGGCGAGTAGCATTCGCTCTCGGCCGCTTCAAGCTGGCTCGCGAATATCTCGAAAGAGTCGTGAGCCGTCCTGATTTCATATCCCAGCCAGAGTCCGTTCAGTCGAGCAACCATGAATTGCTTGCTGCAACCGTCCAAGTGTTGGATCTCTTCCCTGGAGTTGAGTTGCCAGCCAGGGAACGCGCCATGCGCGTATTGCATGCGGCGGAAGTCGCGAAAGGCCGTCTGCAGGCTTGCTCCCTGAGTAGACCTGCGCCTCCGCCCTCGCTCGCCGATCTCGCAACGAAATGGCAGCAGATTCCGGCCAAATTGAGCCCGCTGGCGCTGGAACTAGACCCGCAGATGGAGCAAATGATCATGAACCTTGTCTTCGATACCGAGAAACAAACTGCGACAGCATGTGGATCTCCCGGCGGCGAGGATAAATCGCTGCTTAAGATTGCTCAATCCCCGGTGGGGGTAGAAATGCAGTGAAAGCCGATTCTTTAGTCGAGTCCAGCGAACAGATAGACCCCGTACATGGTTTCGAGCTCCAGAAGATTGCCCCGACGCGTGAAGAGCGCCTGTTTCTGGTGTTGTCGATTTTTATAGGCGTTTTGTCGGGATTGCTCGTAGTTTCATTCCGGGTTGCCATTGAATGGATCAGGATCCTGACTCTCGGTTCCGCGCCCCACCCGGGACAGTACCGGCTCCTTCTGGCGCCTGCTCTCGCAGGCCTCGGGGTGGCGCTGCTAGTTCGGTGGCTCTTTCCGGGAGCGGTCGGGAGTGGGGTTAACCAGACTAAGGCGGCGCTTTACATCTACAACGGCTATATCTCCTTCAGAACGGTCATCGGCAAATTCGTTACCTCAGCGATTGCCATCGGATCCGGGCACTCGCTTGGCCCCGAAGACCCATCCCTCCAAATCGGCGCCGGTGTTGCATCCATGGTTGCCCGCAGATTGCGCCTTTCCCGGCAGAGTCTGCGACTATTCGCGCCGATCGGAGCGGCGGCCGGCTTGGCAGCGGCATTCAACGCTCCCATATCTGCAATCCTGTTTGTTATCGAGGAGGTCATCGGCCGATGGAGCGCGGCCGTTCTGGGTTCCGTAGTGCTGTCTGCGATCTCCAGCGTTGTGGTTGCACGGTGGTTCTGGGGTTCTGAGCCCATATTCCGAATCCCACAGGTGACGTTGCGCGATCCCCGTGAACTGACTGCTTACGCTGTGCTCGGAGTGGCTGGCGGCCTTGTCGCGCTGATATTTTCTAAGGCCCTCGGCTACCTGCGCCCGCGACTCCGGTCGCTGGCGCGCTGGACTCATTTCTTCCAGCCAGGATTAGCCGGTCTGATGGTCGGAGCCATCGGATTCTTCGGTTTTCCCCAGGTCATGGGTCCAGGCTACGGTGTCATCGACCAGGCGATGCATGGCCAATTCGCATGGAAATTGTTAATTGCGTTGGCGCTCCTGAAGCTTCTGGCGACAACCTTGTCGTTTTCAAGCGGTACTCCGGGCGGGATGTTCGCACCAACGCTGTTCATCGGTGCGATGCTGGGCGCAGCCGTCGGCTCATTCGAAAAGCATTACTTTCCTCACCTCACAGGCACTGTCGGAGCCTACGCTCTGACCGGTATGGGTGTGCTCTTTGCAGGATTTCTTCGGGCACCGCTCACATCAGTTTTCATGGTGATGGAAGTAAGCGGCAACTACTCGATCGTTCTACCCGTGATTCTGGCGAATACGATCGCATATCTGCTATCCCGAAGCCTTCAGCCGGTGCCAATTTTCGAGATCTTTACGCATCAGGACGGTCTGGATTTGCCTTCGATGGAGGAGCAGCGAGAGGAAAGCGTGCTTCACATTGAAGACGCTCTGCGCTCCCTCGACGTGCCTGTCGTGAGTGGAAGAGAACCGATCGAGGCGTTATCAGCGACGATATCCTTCGACGACACGCCCGCGTTCCTGGTTCAGCTCTGGGATGGCTCCTGGTATGCCATGAGCAAAGACGAGTTGACGGCAGCTGCCGCGACAATGACCGGAAGCACTCCGATTGAACGGGCGCTTAAGCCCGACCGCGCGCCACTGCTGTTTCCCGATCTCCCTCTGGATACGGCGTTGCGTTACTTCTCCAGATGGCCATTGCTGCCCGTACTCAATCGAGCCAACAAGAACAAACTCGAAGGTGTAATAACCTTGGAAGACGTACTGACGCGATACCAGTCCTGACTTGGTGGGTTTGCAACTGAAAAGTTCTCACGCCCCGCTTTCAGGACCAGTGCGCCGCGTTAGAGAGTTGTTCCGTTAAGATGATGCTGACTTTGTACCAAAGGCTTCTGCTGGGCTGTCTTCTCCTCATCGCGCTGGTGGCTGGCGTCAGCATGCTCGTCCGCACCTCCTTTGTCCGGCTTGCGGCTCTGGATGCCTCGCAGCACACGGCCGATCAGGCGCTCGCCGCGTTGGCTGCGGTCCGCGCCTCCCTGGCAGGCGAAGAGCTGACGGCGGCGAACCTTCAGATCGCACCAACGTCGCAGCTGGCTGCACAGTTCGCTCAGCAGGCTGTCCAGACGCAGCAGCTCTTTAACGCAGCCAGCAAGGCATTGAGCAGCTTCGCACCGGGCGCTTCGCTCGACGGTCTCACCAATCAGCACTCGAAAATTGTTGAACGTTCTCGCCAGGCCATCGACCAGCCGGCGCGTCAACTTGAACAGATAAGCGACGAACTGACCCGGAGATTCACCGCCCTGAAGATTCAGCACGACTCGGTGGTAGCCAATCTTGAGCATCAGCAGGCGCAACTCAGGGCAAGACTGATCAGTGCATGTGGCGCAAGCATCGCAGCCGCGATCGCAATTGCCGGAGTGATGACGTTCTTTGTGGTGGCGCCAATCCGGAGCACAGCGCGCGTCGTTCGCCGCATTGGTCAGGGTGATCTACAGCAACGCATTGAATGGCGACAAAAGGACGACTTAGGCGCGATCTCCACCGAGTTGAACAGGATGACCGTTCGTCTTCGCGATCTGCGTGAGACCGAGTCCGGACGCCTGCAGATGGAGCACCAGCTGAGCGATGCGGTCGTGCAGTCAATCTTCGAGCCGGTAATCGTCACAGACGCGAAGGGCCATGTTCTGAAGCTCAATCAGGCGTCCATGGAATTGTTAGGCGAGAAGTCGACAGACCGGATGGTCCTGACCAACACTCCGGGCGGAGAAAAAATACTCAATGCAGTGCGCATGGCTGTGTCGATGCAGCGTGCCTCCGCCAGTGAAGGAGAAGCCGCGCTTTTGCCCATGCGCATAGGTGAAGCGCAGCGCAGTTACCGTTTACGTACGACACCGATGCGCGATGGCGAAGGTAAGTTGCTCGGAGCTGTCACCGTGCTTGAGGATGTAACCGAACTGCAGGAAGTCGATCGCTTTAAGACGCGATTCCTGTCCGTCGCTTCGCAAAAATTGCGCGATCCGTTGCAGCGACTGCGCCTCTCTCTCTATGCGCTGTCACGCGGTCACGCCGGCGAGCTGAGGCCCCTGCAAAGAGAACTGGTCGGCAGCGCGGAGGAGGAAGCAGAACGCCTTAACGATCTGATGGCGGATCTCATCGAAGTGGGTGAACTGGAGACGGGTCGCCGCGAATTGAAGATTGAACGCCTTCGCCCCGCCGACATTTTGCGTGAGGCGATCTCGCGCCACGAAGAAGAAGCACGTGCCAGGAAAATCGAGCTTGAGCTCAGTGCATTCGCCGATCTGGCCCATGTCAATGCGGACCGAAGAGCGCTGCGCAGTATCCTCGATAACCTCGTGGTGAACGCGCTGCGCTACACGCCGGAGGGTGGAACCGTTGTTCTTCAGGCCAGAGAGATCAAGGACGGAGTCCAGTTCTTCGTCCGGGATAACGGGCGCGGTATCGAAGCCGAGCGCCTGCCCACCATCTTCGGACGATTTTCGGGCGGATCGGACCAGGGTACGGGGCTCGGTTTGGCTCTCGTGCGCCGACTCGTGGAATCCCTCGGTGGGCAGGTATATGTCGAAAGCAAGCTCGGGAGTGGCACCACCTTCAGTTTCACGCTACCCTATGCCACTGCCACGACTACCCGGCATCCGGTGGAGGTTGGCTAAGGGATGAGCCCCATGATCGAGCTTGAGCCACCTCTCGCCGAGCCCGCCCGACTGCGGGTTTACATCGGCGCAGCGCCTGGGGTGGGCAAGACCTATCGCATGCTCGAGCAGGCGCACCAGTTAAAGAAACAGGGCCTGGAGGTCGTCATCGGACTAGTGGAACCGCATGGCCGCGCGGAAACCGCTGCTCTGATTGGCGACCTCGAGATCATTCCTCAGAAGGAAATCGTCTATCGCTCAGTCACTCTGCGGGAGATGGACCTCGATGCAATTCTCGCCCGCAAACCCGATACCTGCGTCGTCGATGAGCTGGCGCACACAAACGTGCCAGGCTCGCGCAACCGTAAGCGTTATGAGGATGTCCTCGAACTGCTTGATGCCGGAATCAACGTCATGACGGCGGTGAACATCCAGCACCTCGAGACGCTCAACGACGCGGTCTCTCGTTCCGCCAGCACACAAATCCGGGAGACGGTTCCCGACAGCTTTCTCAAGCGTGCTGATGAAGTCGTCAACGTCGACTTGACCGTAGACGAACTACGCGCGCGACTTCGTGAGGGAAAGATCTATGCGCCGGAAAAAGTTGAGCAGGCGCTCGCCAACTTCTTTCGCAAGGGCAATCTGAATATGCTCCGCGAACTGGCGCTGCGAACGACAGCTGAGCAGGTGGGCACTGCAGCCGCTGAATATCGTCGGACACAGGGCCTGGAGCAGGCTCCAATTCCCGAGAAAGTTATGGTATGCCTTTCTTCGCGCCCCGGCACCGAGAGATTGCTGCGTACCGGCGCCCGCATCGCCGGTAGACTGGCAACAAACTGGTACGCCGTATACGTCGAAACTCCCGATGACGATAAGAGGCACGGCGACCCCGAAGCGTTCGCCCGACTGGAAGAGTACGAGCGCATGGCCCGCGAACTGGGAGCAAGGGTTGTGACTCTCAAGGGAAAGAGTGTAGCCGAAACTCTCATCGATTTCGCCCAGCAGGAAAATATTTCCCACGTCGTCTTCGGTCAATCGGCCCGTTCACGCTTTGACATCCTGCTGCGCGGCTCGATCATCAATCGCTTCCTGGCCGAGATGCGCGAGACCACGGTGCAAGTCGTTCCAATGAACCGGGAGAAGAAATAAGCTGACTCTATTGTTTCTTCAGAACCACGTTACCGTTCTCATCCGTGTTCACAATTGCCTCGAACTTCTCCAATTCAAGATATTGATTGGGGGACAGCGCGATTGCTCTTAAGACGTACTCTCGCGAATAGTGCAGCGTGTCCCCATCCACCAGTCCGATCGAAACGTAGGATTTGTCGGAACCCGATGGTTTTGTCGATCCGGCTGTGCGTCGGTCGACGGCAATCATGCCACTGCGGCGATCGTGATTTTCCTGCGCCGTTCCACTCAGATCGCTGCCTTCCCAAGCCTCCTATGCCTTCCACCCCTGCCATGAAACTGCGTGGAGGCAACAACGAATCTAATTCTTTCGGCGGGAACCTCATCCAGCTTGACACCCTAGTATTTATAGTTATGGATGTGTCCAATCACCGACGTCGTTCATTGCTCTCAGACGAATCGGGAAACGACGTTGATCTTCCATGGTAATGCCTAGTTCGAAAACTGGCCGTGGTGCCGCTCGCCGCCGATTCTGGTTGGCGATGTCGGGATTTGTGATGGCGCTTGCCCTGCTGCCCTTTTCCTTCAGGGTCGAACGTCGTCTGGAGACGGCTGTTCACATCAAGGGCGGAGAATCCGAAAAAGTTGACCAGGAACTGGCCGAGCGTTTCCAGTCCCCCTACGCCCGCCGCGTTGTTCTGGTGATCAGCGGTATTCCTAATCCGGATTCGGCTGAGGGCGCAGATGCATTGAGCTTTCTAACCAGCTCACTGCGTAGTGTGCCGGGAGTGGCCGGTGCCATCTCTAGTCTCGATTGGCCAGATCCCATGTTTACCGGGAACACCGGCGGCGCCTTGATCATCGTCGGGTTGGACCCGCAGGATGAAACTGTCGAATCGTTAGTCCCCGAACTGAGGGCAAAAGCAGACTCGATGGAAGGTCAGCTGAGGTCGCAATATCCAAATATCAAACTGGAGATTACGGGTGAAACGCCAATCAACTTCGATCTTCGCAAGGTCAGTTCGGACGACGTAAGGCATGCCGAAGAACGGGCGATGCCGGTGACCCTCTTACTGCTGTTGCTGGCTTTCGGCAGTCTTGTGGCCGCGCTGTTACCGCTGGGAGTTGGAGTGCTCTCAATCTCGATGGCGATGGGTGCGTGTGCACTACTCGCGCATTACCTGCATCTGTCGATTCTGGTGCAGAATCTGGCGACGATGCTCGGCCTTGGCTTGGGCATCGACTATGCATTACTGATGGTGAGCCGGTTTCGCGAAGCATTGGCCGAGGGATGTGATCCCGGCTGCGCGGCCGATATTGCTGCCGAGCAAGCGGGTAGGACGCTGATCGTCTCGGCCGCGACAGTTGCAATCGGATTTTCTGCGCTGTTGACTGTGCCCATCAGTGAACTGCGCTCCATTGGGATAGCCGGCCTGCTGGTCACTGTTTTGAGTGTCATGCTGTGCACATTCATTCTGCCGTGGCTGCTCGGTTTGCTGGGGCACCGCATCAATGCCGCCAGAGTGCCTCTTCCGTTCAAAAGATTTAAAACAGAGGACAGTCTGTGCGCCGCGAGTGAGCGGTGGGCGCGGTGGGCTGGAATCGTAACCTGCCGTCCCTGGATAGCTCTGCTTGTCGCCGGGATTCCGCTGCTGGTCCTTGCATTTCAGGCACGGAAAATCTCTGTCGGACTTCCTGACCATGACTCGCTCCCGGCCGCAGCCCAGTCGGTGAAAGCCCTGCGTACCCTTCAACGTATGGGGCGGTCGGGTATTGTGCAGTCCCTCCGAGTGGTCCTGCAGTTGCCGCCAAAGTCTCCGCCCCTCTCGCCGCAGGGCTGGCCTGCCGTCAGTCGCCTGACGGAGCACTTCCAGAGCGATCCTAGAGCGGAAGAGGTTTTATCTCTCCCGACCCTCACGGGAATGGCTGACACTGCGGATGCTGTCAATGAGTCACCTGAGCCGATCCGCAAGGGTCTTTTGAGCAGCGATGGGCAAGCTACCTTGATTGAGTTGCTGCCAAAAGCCAGTCTTACACCCAGCGAACTGATGCGGTGGGTGCGAGAGGTGCGTTCCTCTGATGTCGCGGCGATAACCGGCGTCCCCGGCACTGTGCTGCGTGTTGGCGGTATTCCCGCGCTCAATGCAGATTATGACTCTGTGGTGAAGGAACGCTTGCCGAAGGTGGTCGTTGGAGTTGTATTGGGGAGCTTGCTGGCGCTCCTGATCGGACTACGTTCTTTATTTGCGGCCGTCAAAGCGGTTCTGCTCAATCTGCTCTCGGTTGGCGCCTCATTTGGTGCTTTAGTTCTTGTTTTTCAGCAAGGCCACGGTTGCAGACTGCTTGGTCTCGAAGGACCGACCGGCCGCATTTTCCCGATCGTGCCGATTCTCGCGTTTGCGATCGTCTTCGGATTGAGCATGGACTATGAGGTCTTTTTGGTCGCCCGAGTCCTGGAAGAGCGGCGGCGCGGTCTATCCGAGAGATCAGCTGTGATCGAGGGCCTGGCGCGGACGGCCCGGCTCATCACCAGCGCCGCGGCCATTATGATTGCCGTCTTCATCGCATTCACCATCGGGAGCTTTCTGGTCGTCCAAATGCTGGGGTTCACGCTCGCCGTAGCGGTTTTCATTGATGCCACAGTGGTGCGGATGATCGTCGGGCCGGCGCTCTTGCAGCTTGCCGGCGACTGGAATTGGTGGCCCTTTGGCCTGTATGGAGCCCCGGTGACGTCCGAAAAGGAGCTTATTCCATGACGGCCGCGCCTTGTCCAGGCGAATGCACAGGGTCCTCGCAACAGCCGTTTAGCGATTCGATTTATTTCGATTGCTTTCCTTGAGCGCCTGCCGGGCCGATAGCAAAGTCCTTGAGTCCCAGCTTTGCCTTTCCCGTGCCACCTTCGATCACCAGCATCGAGGAGCCAGGCTTGCCCTGCAGTTTTGCCTCCACTTGCGACGCAGACCAAGCGCCGTCGACCTGCCGCAGGCCATAGTAAACGAATTCCTTCTGCTGTCCTGTCCCGTGGAGCGTCTTGACCACATGCACGGGGAATAAAATGCTGCGGTCGATCCACGATGTTACCGAATCGTAATGACTCCGGTCCTGAGAGCTGGGGGTGCTCTTGAGGACAAAGCAATCCCGTGCGCCGTATTTCTCCGGTGCCAGGAGTTCCTGATCTTTCCAGAAGAATTGGCTCTCTACCATGTCTTCATAGGAGAAGTCTGTGCCCACAAGCGGATCGTTCCAACGGTCGAATGGCAACGCGCTAGCGGCTTTCTCGCCGGGAAGCATCGCGTCGATGGTTAAGTGGCCACTCACGCTCATGTGCAGCAGAATGCTTGTTTTCTCTGAGCCTGGTCCCGAGAACACGGATAGCAGGCGCAAACCATCGGGAAACCAGTGAGCCTTACCGATGAACTTGTAGCTCGTGCGCTTGCCAGCACCATCAACCTGTGTGATTCGACCGGTCACGCGGTAGTCCAGATTCTGAATGCGCTGGCGCGAGCCAGTCAGCACAGTCTGGAGATCAGGGCTCGCCGCGAAGGCTCGCGATGATTGCACCAACGACAACATCACCAGCAAAGCGATGGACGCTTGCATCGTCCTGAAGGCGCAATCCGCCCATCCGGCCTCTGGATACCGGCCAAACTTGCGGCTGCGAGAGAGCATTACCACACGGCGCAGAAAGGTCATAGCTATGTATACAGGCAAAATCTGTATGATGCCCATCCAGGGGCGCGGGTAATGATTCTCAAGCCGCACAATGCAGCCCATTTCAGAACCCACGCTGCCGGGCAGATGTTCGTGACAAGTGAAATGTCCGGTTTTTCTTAGCACGTGATATGTCCGGTTTTGGTTTATAAGCCCCCCGCCGCAGCTGTTGGAAAGTGGGAATCCCGCGCCGTTTGCGGGATTTCCAAGCGAGGGGGAAAAGTCGGCTTTTTGACTTTTCCACGGAGCGTCTTTTCAACAGCTGCCAACGCCGCGGAAGTTTTCGTGATGGGTTCTCCCTGGCGGGTGTAACGACCCAGCCGTTGCGGTCCGTAAGTAATGCTCAGCGTTCCGTCGAGGTGTTGATGGACCGTGACCGTGCATCCAGCCAGCGTGCCGCGCCAGTTCACTTTCTCGATCTGCAGGGTCAGGTTCTGGAAGCTGACCGTGTTGTCCCGGTTCACCGTACGCTCGAACTGGAGCGAGAAGATCAGATCCAGATCACGACGCCGGCAGGCGACAAAAGCGCTGCCTGCCTGGGCTGCCGGAACTTGAAAGCGTCGATTGAACTCGGCCATATACTCCTCGCGCAGAAAACGGTTCGCTTCCTCCACGCTGCCCATGCCGCGTAGCCTGAGCTCCTGGGGCAGGCGTCCTTGCCATGTGCCGAAGTTGCGCTCCCCGCGGCCCCTTGCCTGCGGGGAGTAGGCCGGGATCATCTGTATGCCCAGATCACGCAACGCCCGCCCCACCTGCGTGACACGCTGCCGATCCACCTTGCCGCCCGCCCTAGGCGTGAGCCAGAAATGACTCCCCCGGTCCGAGTACAAGGCGCAGAACAGGCCCTTGCGCTCCATGACTTCCCAGAGCCCGGCCATCACCGTGGTGGTGGATTCCTCGTCCACCAACTGCGCGTAGTAGATCTCGCTGGTGGCGTCGTCCAGGATCACGATCAGGTCGTACCAGCGATCGTCCTGGAACCACGGATGTCGGCTGCCATCGATATGCAGCAGCATGCCAGGCAGCGGGCGGCGCACCCGCCGCTTGCGGTGCACGCCCCGCTTGCGCGCCTTGGCTACCAGTCCAGCCCCCTGTAGCGCCAGCTTGACCCAGGTATAGCTCAGCGTGATGCCGTGCTGCTCCCCCAGCTTCTCGTGAAAATGGCGCACGTTCAGGTCGTAATACTTTTCCCGATAGAGTCCCAGCACCTGTTCGGCCAGCGCCAGCGGCACTCGCCTCTCGCTCGGTCGTCCGCGCCGTCGATCCAGCAGCCCGTCGTAGCCATAGTTCTCATATCGCCACCGCAACCGCCGCATCTGACGATCGCTCATGCCTACGATCTCGGCTGCTTGCCACCAGGTGATCTTTTTCGCCATCGCCCGCAGAATCACTTCCTGCACCTTCATCGCTCGCTCCACGGCGGCCCTCGGATACGTCTCCACACTTACCTGCATGGAGATATCCTCGCCGCCCGCTAAGCGGACATTTCATGTGCTAATCCCACCGGACATATCATGTGTCAACGACACACGCTGCCGGGCAGATTGACTTCACCTCAAATTTTTCTTACTGTGGATGCGAGCGCGAAGGGCGCATCCAGTCCGCGGAAAGGGCAGTGCCCACCTTCATTACCACAATCTGAACGAATCTTCTTTCAGCCTGACTCATGCGGACTCCCAGGCACGCAGCGAAAGGAGCTTCGTATGTTTGAAAGAGAATTACCCGCCTGTCCCAACCTCGAACAATACAAAAAACAAGCCAAAGACCTTACCCGACATTGTGCGCTTGGCAACCCGGACGCCCTCGCGCGCGCCCAAAAACATCACCCTCGTTTGCACAACCAGGTAGAAAGCAATCCGGCCGTAAGGCCGATGAACCTAACCGACGCCCAACTGGTCATCGCCCGCGAGCACGGTTTTGAGAGTTGGCCGAAATTCGCCAAACACATCGAGATGATCCTCATGATCGAGTCGGTCGAGTCGCTGGCCGATCCCGTCGCGGCCTTTATCGAAGTGGCATGCGTACCCCGCCATTCCTGGCACGGGTCAGGAACCCTCGACCATGCAGAATTGATCCTGGCGCGATATCCGCACGTGGCAAGAAGCAACATCCACGCCGCGTCAATCCTGGCCGACGAGAAAGCGGTGCGCGGTTTCCTGGATCGAGATCCCAGGATTGCATCCGCGAAGGGTGGTCCGCACGGCTGGGATGCGTTAACCCATCTCTGTTTCTCGCGCTACTTGCGTCTCGACAAAGCGCGCTCGGATGCTTTTGTGTGCGCAGCGCGGGCGCTGCTCGATGCAGGGGCGAGCGCGAAGACCGGATGGACGGAGATGATTGACCACCCCACGCCCCGCCCTACATTTGAAAGCGCGATCTACGGCGCAGCGGGCATTGCTCAGCATGCGGGACTGACGCGGTTGCTGCTCGAGCGGGGAGCCGATCCCAACGACGAGGAGACTCCGTACCACGTATCCGAGGGCTACGACAATACGGTGATGCAGATACTGCTCGAAAGCGGCAGGTTATCTCCCACATCGCTGGTGACGATGCTGGTGCGCAAGGCCGACTGGCACGATGAAAAGGGGTTGCAGATGATCCTCGAGCATGGTGCCAACCCCAACGCCATCCCAGTATGGGGATACAGTCCGCTGCAACACTCGATCAGGCGCGACAACGGTATGGAACTGATTCGGCCATTGATCGACTTCGGGGCGGATCCGACGCTGAAGAACACGCACGACGGCAGAACCGCCATCGTGATGGCGGCACACCGGGGGCGCGCCGATGCGCTGCAGCTCTTCGAAGAGCGTGGCTTTGGGCCGGATCTCACAGGCGTCGATAGGCTCATTGCGGCGTGCGCATTGGGCGATCACGGTACCGCGCAGAAGCTGGCGACGCAAGAACCTCAATTGCGAGCAGAATTAATCGCCGACGGCGGAACTCTGATGGCGGAGTTTGCCGGGAATGCGAACGTCGAAGGGATCCGCTGCCTCCTTGATCTTGGTGTCGCTGTGGACGCGCCCTACAAGGACGGCGATCCCTACTTCGACATTGCCAAGAACAGCACGGCGCTGCATGTGGCGGCGTGGCGCGCCTGGCCCGTGGCGGTGAAGGAACTGATCGCACACGGCGCGACTGTAGACGCTCTCGACGGCAAGGGACGGACCCCATTGCAGCTAGCCATCAAGGCTTGCGTGGATTCTTACTGGACTCGACGGCGTTCGCCTGAATCGACCGCTGCGCTGCTCGCGGCTGGAGCGTCGGTGCAGGGAATCGAGCTTCCGACAGGCTACGACGAGATCGATGCCCTGCTACGCCGCTACAGAGAATGACCATCGCGCGATTCCCGGGGCCGCGTTATTTGGCGAAACGTGCAAGCATTGGGCCCAGAATCGCCAGAAATAGCACGTAAGCTGCCGCGAGCGGTCCCAGTGCGGGCTCGATTCCGGCGCCGAGGCCGGCGATCACGATCGAGAACTCCCCTCGGGCAACCAGCGCCGCGCCGGCGCGAATGCTTCCGCTTCGATCGACCCCCGCGCGTTTCGCGCCCCAATATCCGGTGAGGATTTTGGTCAAGGCTGTAATGAGGCCGAGCCCGATAGCAAGAGGCAGCGCCGGGGGCAGCGTCTTGGGATCGATCTGGAGCCCGAAGAAGAAGAAAAAGATCGCCGCGAAGAGATCGCGCAGAGGTGAGAGAAGGCGATATGACTGCTCGGCGATGGGCCCGGAGATCGCGATGCCGACTAAGAAGGCTCCGATCTCTGCAGAAACTTGAAAGCGGGCGGCGATGCCGGCAACCAGAAGCACGAGTCCGAAGGTTGTCAGCAGCATGATTTCTTCTGACTCATGGG
Source organism: uncultured Acidobacteriaceae bacterium (assembly GCA_963781245.1). Taxonomy (GTDB): domain Bacteria; phylum Acidobacteriota; class Terriglobia; order Terriglobales; family Acidobacteriaceae; genus Silvibacterium. Next base: position 391,940 of record CAWAFB010000011.1, on the reverse strand, counting down.
AGACGAGCTTGCTCAACCATTTGCCATAGCGAAGCGCGAGAATCAGCACGAGGATGACAACCGTAACCGCGATGCCGACTGAGGTTGCGATCCTGAGCGGCGTGCCTCCGACCAGCGAGACTCCTACGAGAGGCAGATAGACGGCCATCGCGAGATCTTCGAGCACAAGTACAGCAAGGACAGTCGGCGTCTCGGGATTGTTGACGCGTTTCAGCTCCGAAAGAACCTTGGCCACGATGCCCGAAGAAGAAATATAGGTGATACCACCCAGAAGAACTGCGGCTACAGGCGACCATTTCAAGAGGAGACCGGTAATCAGGCCGGGGGTAAAATTCAGCAGGAAATCCGCTACACCTGCGGGCAGCCCGGAGCGCAGGTCCGCCATCAGTTCGTCTCCATTACATTCCAGGCCAAGCATGAAGAGCAGAAGCAGCACGCCGATTTCCGCGCCTGTCTGGATGAAGGTATGGCTTAACTGAAGCGGAAGAAGGCCGCCGTTACCGAAGGCGAGTCCGATTAAAAGATAGAGCGGGATCGCGGAGAAGCCCCAGCGAGTTGCGAATCGTGCCAGAACGGAAAGCACGACGACGGAGGCGCCGATTTCGACGAAAAGCCGGGCCTCGTTGTGCGATTCAGCAGCGATCATAGAAAGAGTGAAGAGAGAGGATGTAGAGACGGGAGAATTCTAACCCAGGGAGATTACTCCGGGTCTCGGATTCGGTTTCAGAGTCGAGCACCGCAGCGCTTGCAAAATGCCGCGTCCCGGTCGTGGGGCTGCAGGCCGCACGCGGAGCAGAGTCGCGCAGGCCCAGCCGCAGAGGCCCGGGCAAACTCGAAGGTCACGATCCCGGTCGGCACAGCAATAATTCCATAGCCAATGATCATCAGCAGAGAAGCTAGGATGCGTCCCAGGGTGGTCTGGGGAGAGATGTCTCCGTAGCCCACCGTGGTCACTGTGACGACGGCCCAATACATCGCCGTGGGAATGCTGGTGAAGCCGTTTGCCTCTCCCTCGATCTGATACATCATTGCGCCGACAATGATGACGATAGTGAGGACCGCAAAGAGAAAGACGACGATCTTACGTGCACTTTCCTGAAGAGCGATGCGCAGAACGGTCGCCTCGCCCATGTATTCGGTGAGCTTGAGAATGCGGAAAACACGGAGCAGGCGAAGGGAGCGGACCACGGTAAAGGCGTGCGCCACTCCGAAAAGTAGGCTCAAGTAAACCGGAGCTATGGCGAGCAGATCGACGATGCCGAAGAAACTCGTGGCATAGCGCCTGATGTCCCTGGTGGCGATGAGCCGGGCAATATATTCCATCGTGAACAGCGCCGTAAAGATCCACTCAGCGATCTCGAGATAGATTCCATAGGCATGACTTATCGAACGGACGCTCTCCAGCAGCACGGTAAGAACGCTGAGGGGAATCAGCGTGAGCAGGACAACGTCGAAGAGTTTGCCGAGAGGCGTCTCGTGACCGAAGATTACCTCATTCCACTTATCGCGCCAGGGAGCGCGAGTCCGGTCGACGACATGCGGGTCAGCCATAGGTGAGCGCCAGCGTTAGCGGGACTGCGAGGCAAGGATACAACATCGTTGCGAAGGGACGGCCACGGCCAGATGCGCGTTAGATTCTTTCGATTGCGTCGGTTGACCTCTCTCTCCAGCCCCCCGCCATTGTCGATATTCCTCACGGAACCGCGCCCATCCAGCGGCATCGCGATCCGGCGCAGCGTCGGCAGCTTTGAAATAAGTTGTTGTCGACCGCTCTCCCGCGGTAGTAACCGAACAATCAGCATTGGGGATTTGTCTCAAGTTTTTATTGAGGCAGGACTCTACCGCGTCCACACTATCCGCATCTCATCTGGCGAACGATGACGGTTACAAATTCCAAGACGGCTGCGCTTGTCCTTTGTCTGGCTATCGCACTGGGCGGATGTAAAGGGAATTCTGCGCAGGCGGTTCAGCCTGTACAGGCAGATGCCAAGCCGGCTCCAGCGATCAAGCCGGCGCCCCCGACACCAATTGCCGAAAAGAAGGAAGAACTAGGCGCACCGGGTTGGGATCCCCAATGGGATGTTGTCGTCGAACAGGCGCTTCCTCCGGAGATGCTGGGGCCAAAAGCGGCAAGGGATGTAAGAGGCTATTGCCCGCGCTTTTCCGCGATGAGCGAGGCCGACAAGCGTGCTTTCTGGGCCTACTTCTTTCAGGCGCTCGCTGGAGCCGAGGCAGGCCTCAAGCCGACGACGACAGTACGTCACACCGAGCCCGAAGTAGCGAAGGTTGACCCCGTAACCAAACATACGGTGCGCCAGCAGGGATTGCTGCAGCTCGCGTACATGGATGCCGATCGCTACGGCTGCGATTTCGATTGGGATAAAGACAAGGGACTGGCCCTGAAAGATTCGGCGAGAACCATCCTGCAGCCCAAGAACAACCTCGAGTGCGGAGTAAAGATTCTCGACAATCAACTCTTCACGCTGAACAGGCCGCTACTTTCCCACTACAGTTACTGGTCCACCTTGCAACCGGGAACCGTGAGCTTCCGCGTCTTCGCGAAACAGATGACGAACGTGCCGGCTGCCTGCCGGCCAGTTCCGAGAAGAAAAACAGAGACCCGCGTCGCCGAAGCTGCGACCCGTTAGGCCAGCGCCTTTGGGACCGCTTCTTCCCAGCGGCCCTGTGATTTAAGAATAAGCTCGATGACTTCGCGGGCTGCGCCTTTTCCACCGGGGGCCTGAGTAATGTAATGGCTGACCGCTTTCAGTTCGAAGGCCGCATTGGCAACGGCAACCGCCAGTCCTGAGCGCCGGGCAAGAGGCATGTCGGGAAGGTCGTCGCCAAGATACGCGACCTCGTCCTCGGTCACTCCCGCCTTCGCCATGCACTCCTCATACGCTTTCATCTTCTTCGCCTGACCCAGGTAGACGAACTCGACCCCAAGTTCCTGTGCGCGGCGGGCGACGGCCGGGGACTTACGACCAGTGATGAACCCCGTTTTGATTCCCATGGTGTGCGCGAGGCTGAGGCCCTGGCCGTCATGCGCGTCGAAGACCTTCATCTCGGCGATGTCTCCATTAGGCAGCGACATCAGGCAGACCCCGCCGTCGGTGAGGGTGCCGTCGACATCCATCAGGAAAAGGCGAATCTTGCGCGCGCGGTCGGTTACGGTGAGCGAGGCGTTCTCTAGCATGGCTCGATTTTACCGGCGCGCAACTGCTTCAGAGATAATTGGCAACTTCGATCAGGTTGCGGTCAGGATCGCGGATATATATGGACCGAATTTTGCCCATCGCTCCGTTGCGCTCGACCGGACCGGCCTCAATGTGGACGCGAAGTTCTGTGACGTAGCGGATGACCTCATCGAGCGGAGTGCTGGTGACGAAACAGAGATCGGCAGATCCAGGAGTTGGATGTGCAGCGTGGGGTTTGAACTCGTGGCCGCGCTGATGAAGCTTGATGGTCTGCGTGCCGAAGGTCAGCGCTTTTCGCCCGTCCAGGGTGACTGGGTCCATGCCGAGGACTTCGGTGTAGAAGTCTATGGCGGCGTCAATATTGGCTACGGTGAGTACGAGGTGGTCAAGCTGATCGAGGGTAAAAGCCATGTGAGTGGATGATACTCGCTGGCCTAAGGGTTCGTGAGACGACGCCGGAGGCACAATTTTCTCCTCAACAACAGGAGCGAGGAGAAAGTGTCGCTGGTAGAACGCAGGGTGTTACCCCCTCACTGCTCCGGGAATTCTGCGCTAGCCCCAGATCCTCTTCCAGTAGCTGTGCCTTAAGGCCCGCTCGCCGCGGGCGCAGCAATCACAATGGGCATGTCCAGCGTGCCCAGGCGGCTATTGTTCATGTCACTCACCCCGAGTCGCATGCGGAAGCGGCCGGGCTTGAGGGCGAGCTTCTGCTGGAAGCGGATTCCGTCTTTGAGAATGGAGGCATAGGCTGCCGGATCAAGATCGAGCCGAATAACGCCCGAGGTCTGCGGCGGGTTGTCGGGTTGGGCCGCGACGCCCGTCGGCGAATCGTTAAGTGCGACGAGCAGCACGAGCAACTTGCCATGACGATGGCCGTTGGCGTCCAGGGTGAAATTCACGCCGCTAGCATCGACGGTAGTCTCGACGAAGGTTTCCGGCTGTTGCGGGCCGGGCGGATCGACTTTGGCTTTGAGCAGCAGCAAAGTGGACTCCGGCGCGCCCGGCTGAAGCGCCGCATTGAGCGCCTGCGCCGCATCCTCGTTGGTGACCTGGTCGGGATTGGCGAAGTAGCCTCGACGATAACTGATGGAGTAGCTGCGGCCAGGCATTTCCACGTTAATGTGCCGGAATTTGCTATCCCAGTCGTGATTCTGTGGGCGATAAGCAAGGGTGTAATAGTTGGAGCCGTCTTCGATGCTGCGGCGGAGCGCGCCGGACAAATCATTCGAGCCGAAGACCGCCTCGCCTCCGGTCTCGAAGGCGATATCATTCATCGCTGCGCGCAATGCCGAGCGGTTGGTAAACTGCTGGGCCTGGGTGTCTCCCAGGGTGTGCTTGACGTTGCCCGAGCCATATCCGTTGCTAGTGGTGCCGGAGCTTCCGCTCAATGCTGCCATCGAGCCGCCCTGCACCTCGACACCTACGCCGCCAACTTCCAGGCCGACCGCGCTGATCGGATAGACGGCGATCTGCGCGTCAGCAATCACCTTTGCCGTGTCAGAGACGGCGTTGGTATCAGCAGTGGGCATGTTCGGCAGGTTCAGCGTACTGTACTGCAGCGGGGCGGTGATGTTGTATTGCGCCTGCTGGGTGAGGCTGAAGGGGAAGCTTCCCGAAAGCCAAAAGAGGTTTTTGCGGCCGGGATATCCGGCGGCCGCGTGCGAAATCTGGGCAAAAGCCATGAGGGTAATGCGCTGCCGCACCTCTGAGCTCTGCTCATTCTCGAAGGTCAATTCATTGGCGAGTGCCTGAATGGACTGCCCCGGATCCCGCCCCCCGAGGGCATCCTGCATCCGGCCAAGGTTATCGATGTCGCGCTGCTGTTCGGCGTCCGACTGATAGAGCCGCATATTCTTCGGATTGATCATCTTTGCTGCTGCGACGAGTAAATCGGAGCTGCCGGTGAAGCTCTGAAACATGTGCAGCTGATCGGAGAGCACGAAGAGCGCCACCTGCTGTCCGGGAGGAAGCGCCTTCAGAAAATCGAGCATCTGCTTTCGCGCATATTGCTGGTCCGCCGCAGCAGTGTTCACGAGGTCAAAGAGGACGATATTGACCGATCCGATTGGCCCGCGCTCCGGCACGTTCGAGAAGATATTCTTCGCAACAGGCGCGGCGGCCGTACGCGCCGCACCGATGTCATAACTATGGGCGACGAAGTAGTCGATCTGCTGCGGTTTACCGTCTTCGAAAACCTTGAAGTCGTTCTGCGTGAGTCCCCGAACCAGATGGCCCGACGTATCATGGACGACGACATCGACATACACGATGCGGCTGGTGATTCGGATGGTGTTGTCCGACGTCGGAGGAGCGGTTTGCGCGATAGCCAGCGCGGGGCAGAGCAGAACGGCGAGCAGCGAACGGAGCGGGATGAGCATGAGCCTCTTCCAGGGTGAGTAACGCGAAAGTGAGTAGCCGACAGTCGAATTAATTCTGCGCGGCCTCGATCGGCATGTCGAGCGTGCCAACGCGGTGGGTGGTGAGATCGGTGACGCCGAGGCGGAGGCGGTATCGGCCGGGAGCGAGCGTCAGTTCCTGATGCATCGGCATGCCTGACGTGAAAAGCTTCCGGAATGCCTCGGGGTCGAGGTCAACGATGTAAGCGCCGGCGGTTTGAGGCAGCGGGTATCCAGCCTGCTTCTTGCCTTCGATGTAAGACCCTTCGGTGGGGATGGCGACCAGCGTGACCAGCAGGTGCGCGTGCCGGCGTCCTTTAGCGTCCGTCGAGAAAGTGACATTGCCGGGGTCTATCACTGAATCGACGCGCACCGCGGCATGCTGCGCATCCGGGAGTTGCACCTTCGATCTGAGTAGCAGCATGGTGGATTCGGGCGTGTCCGGCTGGAGAGCTGCGTTCAGGACGCCGGCTGGGTTGATCTGGCTCGCGGGCTGGTCAGGAACGCCGTAGTACCCTCGGCGGTAGGAGAGGGAGTCGTGCTGATCCAGCTTAACCGCAATCTTGCGGAAGTGACCGTTCCAGTTATGATTTTCCGGGCTATAGGCGAGCGTGTAGTAGCTCGATCCATCCTCGAAACCGCGAGCCAGCGCGCCGGCAAAATCGTTCGTGCCGTAATAAGCGCGTCCGCCGGTGGCGTCCGCCATGTTATTCAACATCTCGTGCATGGCATTGCGGTTATTGAACTGCCTCGCATATTCCTTACCGTTCCCCGGGTCCAGGTTTGATTCTGGTCCAATATCCCCCACCTCCAGCCCCGCCAGGCTTATGGGATAGATGGCGATCTGCGCGGTAGCGACGGCGCGATTCGCGTCTGCCTCATCGGCCGTGCTCATTGTGTTGCTTAAGGCAGCCTGTGACAGTTCGTTGATCTCGAGGGTGGGACCGCCGTAGAGCGGAAAGGTGTCCGCAAGCCAGTACAGGTTCTTCCGTCCCGGGTAACCGCTCACCGCAGCGGAGATTTGATCGAGTGCGGTTTTCGTGACGTCCGTCGCGCGCTGGACATTCTCGCCTGTCTGCCAGCTGTTTCCGAGGGTTACGGGATTTATGCCGGACGCGCTTCTGCCAATGGCGGCTGCAAACCTATCAGCCATATCTATGTTTTGCTGCTGCCCGCCCACGGTCTCAACCGTCGAAGTCTCCAACTTCATCGCCTGTGCGGCGGCGAGCAGGCGATCGGTGCTTCCCGTAAAGCTTTGCAGCATCCTGAGGCGCGTGCCGAGAACAAAAAGCGCCGTCCGCCGTCCCGGAGGCAGATTCTCAAGAAAGCGGATCATCTGCTTGCGCGCATAGAGCTGGTCCTGCGGCGCCGTGTTGAAGAAATCGAACAGGATAATGTTGACCGAAGTGCTCTGCTCGCCTCCGGGGTCGAGATTGCTGAAGCTGAGGGAGCCGTCTTTGTTCGTCGCTTGTGCTGGAGCAGGCGACACGTCGTGGGTGTGATCGCGGAAGAAATCAATTTTTTGCAGCTTGCCGTCTTCGAGAACGCGAAAGTCTTTTTCGGTGAGTCCGCGCACAATGCGGCCATAGCCGTCTCGAACGACAACATCCACGTAGACGATGCGAGAGGTGATCTGAATGGTCGCAGGAGGCGCAGAGCTGTCGGGAGCGGGCTGGGCGAGCGCGATAGCGGGAACGAGCAGAATCGCAAATAGTCGCTTCTCTCCCGAGACAAATGCAGGCATTTTAGTGGACGCCTCCTCCCAGCCTAAAGACGCAATAAAGGCTAATCAGCCCCATAGATACCTTGATTTCAAGAAGAAAGCCAGCATTTAGGAGGAGGGATCATTGACAAACTAAACTAAACCGTTCAGTATTGCTCGAGAAGTGAGGGGAGGCACAAATGATTCGCGTGCAAAACCTGGTGAAGACGTTTGGAGATTTCACCGCGGTCAAGGATATCTCCTTCGACGTGGCGCAGGGCGAGATCTTTGCATTTCTTGGCCCCAACGGAGCGGGCAAGACGACCACCATTAAGATGTTGACCACGCTCCTGCGGCCGTCGGGCGGAAAGATCGAACTTGATGGCCTGGATCCAACCGTGAAGCAGAAGGAAGCCCGGCAGAGATTCGGGATCGTCTTTCAAGACCCCAGTCTCGATCAGGAACAGACCGCGTGGGAAAACATGGACCTGCACGGTGTGCTGTATCACGTGCCACGGAAGCTGCGGGCCGAGCGTACCGAGCGGCTGCTGAAGCTCTTCGAGTTGTGGGACAGGAAGGACAGCTATGTGAAGACTTTCTCCGGCGGCATGAAGCGTCGGCTGGAGATTGCGCGCGGGTTGCTGCACACGCCGCGGATTCTCTTTCTCGACGAGCCGACGCTGGGGCTGGATCCGCAGAGCCGCAACCAGCTCTGGACGCACGTGAAGCACCTGAACGAGACCGAGAACACTACCGTCTTTCTCACCACGCACTACATGGACGAGGCCGACAAGGTCGCACGTCGCATCGCGATCATGGACCACGGGAAGATTGTGGCGCAGGGAACGTCGGCGGAACTGAAGGACCAGACGAACACGGAATCGCTGGAGGGAGCTTTTCTCGCTCTGACCGGATCGTCGCTGCGAGACGAAGGCGCAGATTCGAAGGCTGCCCTGCGGCAGGTAGCGCAGATGTGGAGGCGATAGAGCAGTCCTTCCGGATGCATGGGGAGGGCTCGGCTCTTAAGTGGCCTTTCCTCAAGAAAGGCCACACGGCACTAACCTTGAAGTGCCAACGAACAGGGAGGACTGCTCTAAATGGGCGCGATATACATTTTGTGGTTGCGTGAGTTGAAGCGGTATGTCCGGTCCCGCGTGCAGATTGTAGTGTCACTGGGGCAGCCATGCTTGTATCTGCTGGTGCTGGGCTTCGGGCTTGGTCCGGTGTTTCAGAAGGCAGGGTTAGGGAGCTACCTGCAGTTCATGGCGCCCGGCGTGATCGGCATGACGGTGCTCTTCAGCTCTGTCTTTTCGGGCATTGCTATGCTGTGGGATCGCCAGTTCGGCTTCCTCAAAGAAACACTAGTCGCGCCGGTGTCGCGCATGCAGATCATGATCGGGCGCACGCTGGGCGGAGCGACGGTAGCGGTGCTGCAAGGTACCCTGATCCTCGTGATCTGCCTCATTGCAGGGTTCAGGCCGCACAGCTGGATGGCGGTTCCCGTTGCATTTCTCTTCGTGATCCTGATTGCTGTGGTCTTCGCCGCTCTGGGGACGGCGATTGGCTCGACGATCAAGGACATGCAGGGCTTTCAACTGGTCATGAATTTTCTCGTCATGCCGCTGTTCTTCCTATCGGGCGCTTTGTATCCGTTGGCCAATCTTGGGGTGGTGATGAAGGTGATCACCAGACTCGATCCGCTGACGTACGGAGTGGATGGGCTGCGCGGCGCGTTGATCAACCAGTGGCACTTCAGCCCGGCATTCAACGCGTCGCTGCTTGGGCTGATCGCATTGGGGTTCCTAAGCCTGGGCGCGTACTTGTTCTCGAAGATTGAGGTGTAGAAATTGAAGTCTCGCGAATTGAAGCTGAACAGATGGTAAGACCGAGAAGCGCAGAGGCGCACAGCAAGGTGCTGGAAGCGGCGGCGGAACTTTTCTCAGACTCCGGCATTGACGCCACCAGCATGGACGCCATAGCCGACGCCTCTGGTGTGAGCAAGGCGACCATTTACAAGCATTGGCCTGACAAGGACAGCCTCGCTCTCGAAGTGATGGCGCATCTGTTCGGACTCGACGAGGAGCCGACGGTCTTCGATTCAGGAGATTTTCGTTCCGACCTGATTGCGCAACTCCGCCACGAGCGGGCGCCCGAATGCAAGCCGCTGCGCGAAAGGATCATGCCGCACCTGATTGCGTATGCCTCGCGAAACCAGGTTTTTGGCGTGGCCTGGCGCAACCGTGCGATCGAGCCGGCGCGGGTGGCGTTAACTAACCTGATCAAGCGGGGAGAGAAGCGGGGCGAACTGAAGCCGGGCATTAATCCCGAAGTCGGACTTGCGCTACTGTTTGGCCCAATCATCTACGGGCGGTTCTTCCTCAATAAAAAGCTTGGCAGGAAATCCCCTGAGAACCTTGAGGTGTACACGGCAGATGCATTTTTGGCGGCGTACGGGAAGGCTGGAAGCAAGAGATAGCTAGTGTTGTGTCCCCGAAATACATGAACAAAGTCTGGTGAGCTTCTGGAAGATGGAATCGGCAGTAGCAGTCCAGACAAAGGGGCGGGAGTTGCGGTTGTAGTGCTGAACGAAATCGTTGATGCGTCGGATCAGTTCGCGGACGCTGCGGAAACTTCCGCGGCGGATCGCCTGCTGAGTGATGAGGCCGAACCAGCGTTCGACTTGGTTAAGCCATGACGAATAGGTCGGTGTGTAGTGGACTTGGAAGCGAGGTCGCTCGGCCAACCAGGCGCGCACTTTGGCATGTTTGTGGGTGGCGTAATTATCCACGATCAAATGCACATCCAGATGTGGAGGAACGGCGCCATCGATCCGCTTCAGAAAACTAAGGAATTGCTGGTGTCGGTGCCGGGGCTTGCAGTCGGTGAACACGGTTCCAGTAGCGATGTCGAGGGCTGCAAACAGGGTGGTGGTGCCATGGCGGACATAGTCATGCGTGACACCCTCCACGTAGCCCAATCCCATGGGCAGCACGGGCTGTGTGCGACTGAGGGCCTGGATCTGCGACTTCTCATCCACCGCCAGCACGATAGCGTGGTCTGGAGGGTTCAGATACAAGGCGACGATATCGCGTACCTTCTCCACAAAAAACGGGTCGTTGGACAGCTTGAATGTCTTCGTGCGATAGGGCAAAGGTCTGAAACACCCGGTGAACGGTCGATTTCGACAGACGGTTGGCTTCCGCTGCTTGTCGAACGCTCCAGTGTGTTCCGGCAGGTGGTTTGACTTTCAGCGTACGCCGCAGCAGCGCGGCCACCTTCTCGTCGGAAATCGTGCGTGGACGCCCAGGTCGCAGTTCATCATAGAGGCCCTGAATGCCATATCTGATGAACCGCTGCCGCCACTTGCCTACCGTAGCTTTCGACCAATCCAGGCGCGCGGCAATCTCCGAGTTGGAGAGTCCTTCACCAGACCAAAGCACCAGTTTGGCCCGCGATACCAGCGCATGGGGAAGGCTGCGCGAAGCCGCAAATCCACTCAGTTCCTCGCGCTCCTCCGCCTTCAGTTCAAGAACAGGCTTGGGACGTCCGATCGACATACCCAAGAGTATTTGACAAAGTTTTCTATTGCAAGTTATTTATGGGACAGAGCACTAGCGAGTCGCAACCAAAAGTAAAAGGGCATCCATTGCGGATGCCCTTTTCGTGTTTAGGTTCTGCTGTTGTTTACGGCAGATAGTAGCGGAAAGAAGTCCAGAACATGTTGTCGCTGCCGTAGGCGCTGCCGCTCGGGTTCGCGACACCGCCCGCACCCGACCAGAGAGTACGCAGAAAATAGCTGTACTGGATGCCTTGGCGCAGACGTCCATGCTCTCCGCGGTAAATGTCGTACCAGTAACCGGCCACAAATTCCTGGACGTCCTTGGTCTGGTTTCCGCAATTGGAGGGAGTGGATGGCGAAAAGCCGGTTCCGCCGTTCGCGTTTGCCGCTCCACCGGGTAGCGGTTCGACACGGCAGCCGCTCATGTTGGTAAGCGGTGAACCGTAGCCGACCTTGCCAAAGTAATTGCGGAAGACGTAATCGCCACCGTAGTTGAAGTAAAGCTGGAGCCGTGGCGTAGGGTTGACCTCCACCGTACCGATCGCGTCGAAGTTGTGCAGAAGAGCGAGCTGTCCGGTGGGACGCAGGGTCACATCAGCAATCGTCGAGCTGCCGTAGCGGCCAGTGCCGTCGCCCCACATTCCTTTCAGTCCGACCGTCAGCTTCTTCTGGAGGAAGGCATACCGGCCGCTGGCGCCGATCGAGCCGCCAACCGTGCTGTCGTTATAAGCGCCGGCGGAGGTTCCGCTCAGAGAAGTCGAACCGGTCGGTGGAGCGGCCGATGCATTCGGATAGACGCGATCACGGAAGAAGCGGGAGATACCGAAGATCTCGTAGTGACCGCCAAACTTCGGCTCGAAGGCCACCTTGGCGATGATGTCCGGAGCGAGGTTGAACGAGTAATTGTTGCCGGGATTGTAGAGACCGCCAGCATTTCCAGCGGAGCCGATCACTTCGTTCAGCGGCAGATTGCTGCCGGCCGGGTTCAGAGTTTCAGGATTTTCCGCCGAAGCGCCAAGGAAGACCTGATTATTGAAGAAGTTCTTGGTGACGCGGAAGGCATATTGCCGTTCCCACACAAAGCCCGCTGCGTATTGTGAGTCGATCGTGGACGGAAGAACCTCGGTGCCAGGGTCAAGGCCGTGTCCTGTCTCAGTAGCAAGGGACCACATCTGGCCACCTGTGAACTTCCAGCCGCTGTTCAAAGCCGCCTGAGCCCAGATCTGACGCTGCCGCAGTGTGTAGCTGTTGGACTGATTGTCGTTCGATGTACTCCCGGCGCTCAGCCAGTCAGCTTCGTAATAGCCGGTCAACGTCATGTTGTCGACCTTGCCGATAGCTTTGAGGGCGATTCGGGACTGACGGCCCGAGCCGTAGAACTCGGACAACTGGGCTGCATCGGAGTGATTGAGCGGAATACCATTAAATTGCGTGTTGATGTCCCCGCCGGTAGCGCCGCTGCGCCACACTGTTTCAGCCGCCACGAAGCTGCCAGTCGGAGAGAGTGTGATCCCCTTGAAGTGAATCGCGTCGGGACTGTCAATCGCTTTTTTGACCTGCGCCTGATTGTCCTGGATGGTGGTCACGATCGATTGATTGTTTGTCTTCAGATCGGTGACTGCGCCCTGCAGGCTACTCACAGACTGCTGATTTTCAGTCAGGGCTGCCTGATTTGCCTGCGCCGCCTGCTGAGCTTGCTGCGCAGCAGCCTGGGCAGCTGAAGCCGCCTCCTGAGCCTGCCGGAGCTGGGCATCGCGATCGGCGAGCTGCTGCTGGAGGGTCGAAATCTGTCCGCGCTGCGAACTCATTTCGTTGCGGAGCTCTTCGATTTGCGACTCCACCGACGGCTTCGCGGCAGCCTTATGGGTCGCGGTCCTTTTCTTGGTCGTGCTCGCGCTGCCGGTCGAGGTCTGCGCATAGCTAGCCACCACAGCCGATGCAAGTACAAGACTCGCCAGCGCCTTCAAGTTGGTATTCATTAGGCCTCTCATGTTATGAATTACTGTTGCTTGACCGAAGACTGCAAACGCAGCCACGTCAAGGAATTGCGGGATCCACTAACACATGCACGGAAATCCCGCCACGTATGCTTCTCACGCTTGGGGATGCGACGAAGGTTTGGGAACCGCGACACACGTTACCCGAGCTTGATGGTCGCAGGGCTTTGTAAAAATCCCGCGAATTTTCAATGAATAACCGGGGAAAACTGTACGCGACGGGCTGTGAAAAACTGCCCGCAATTATCGAAGAGTCAAACACCTAGCAAAGTTATCGACGCGGCCTGCGGTGGCCGAGTCGTTCGAGGGTAGATTTTTACGATCGCAAAAGGGACGCTTCTTATGTTGAATAAGACCTTCACGGCGAAGCTGCAAAAGAGTCCGAAGAAAGGCGGCTGGACTTACGTAATTTGGCCCGACTCCGTTGAATTCTTTGGGACCCGCGGGTTGGTCAAGGTCTGCGGAAGAATTGATGGCCATCCGTTTCAAAGTTCATTTATGGCTTTGGGCGACGGCACGCATAAACTCCCCGTCAAGACCGAAATCCAGCAAGCGATCGGGAAGCAGCCTGGCGAAATGGTGACTGTGTTGCTGGAAAAGCGAATCGAGCGGAATAAGTGATGGTTGGCCAGCGATAGAGACAGAGCTATCGGTTGCCCAAACCCTGAGCTGGCGTTTTCCCCGCGCTGATCAGATTGGCCAGAATCCTGTAAGCTCCAGGCACCGCCTCGGGAAACTGCCGATAAAGTGCGTAGGCGACATACATGTAGGTTCCCTTGCCGTAGGGAGCTACGATAAGGCCGCCGTGCTGTGGCTCCTGTCCGGGGTCGTGTGTCTCGGTTGGAGCGGAGTAACGGCTATCCCACGATTCAAGGAAGGAGTGACCGCGCTCCTCCACCCAGCCGTCAAAATCGGCGGAAGTGATGCTGTTCGGCGACTGAAACAGCGGACTATCGGTGAGCACCACCGGGTCGCTTTCGTCTACAACTCTCTCCGCGTGCCCGAGTGAGTAGGGATAGGGCCCGTACCCGCGAAAGCCTCCGCTCTGGTACTGCACGATTAGATTTCCGCCCGTCTTCACATAATCAAGCAGCCGCTGGCTGTTAGCAGCCAACTCGGGTCGGTTCGAATACGCTCGGATGCCGATGAGAATAACGTTGTAGTGGCTCAGGTCTGCCGAGGCAATCTCGGCCGCGCTGAGCAGGTGCGGGTGGATGCCCAACTGCTCGAGTGCCTGCGGCACTTCATCGCCGGTGCCCATCACGTATCCGACGTTCAGGCCGGGAGCCACCTTCATATCGATTCCACGCGCCCGATAGGTGGCCGGCTGGTAGTAGTAGTAAGGGCGCAAGCCGGGATAACCTACTGTTTGAAAGCCTTCACTGAAAACTTCGTTGCCGCTCTGCGCCGACGCTTTGAGTGTGTAGTTCTGTGTGGCGAGAGACGTGGGATGAATCTTGAATGAAACGGGGACAGCTTCATTGGCGCGCAGGTGGAACTTAAAAGCGGGTGGGTCCGACGTCCAGCCGACAGGCAGATCAAGATGCAATGTGCCGTCACTGGCCTCCTGCTGGCTGTTCTTTACGGAAACCGTCAGCGGAAAGGCCGTGGAGCCGAGCGGCACGATGCCGGCGGCCGAGGGCAGGTTCACCGAGATCTGCGGCACAACCGCCAACGGCTGGTAGAGATCGCCGTATCCATGTTCGCGATGCACAGTCTGCACCACTTGTCCGAGGCGTATGGGAACGCCGTTGTAGTTGAACTCCGCCCACCCGGCCAGCGGATACGGCGCGAGTGGCCGATTAAGCAGCTTCGGGTCGGATATGTCGTAATAAGGCTGCTCGGGAGTTGGCCGCGTGAAATAGGGTCGCGTGTAAGCCGCGTCATGAGGCACATCGACGCGATAGATAGCATCGCCCGCACTACTCGACGTGACGTCCATTCCCGGTGTGCCGAGCCGCGTGGTCTTCCACTGCTTTTCGCCCGAAGACTCGAGCCCCGATGATTCCAGCCACGTCCGCGTGAGGCGCAGCTGCCCGCCCGCCGTCCAGGGTAACGCGCTGGTGACATGCAGACGCACATCGAACTCGGCGCCCGGAGAAATCGTGGTCGGCGTCTCTTCGGCAAAGATGGGCAAAGATGCCGGCCGATCCGCCGTGTGAGGGATCACGAGCGCGCTGACATGGAGTCCCAGGGACTCGGCCAGCGCCGTGTTGAACTGGGCAAGCTTGATCTGCAGCTCATGGACGACGTTCGCCTTGTCGTCCGCGCTGAGGGCGCTGGCATTGACGGCGTCGATCAGGTCTTTGGTCTTGCTGTATCCAATCGCCAGTTCGGGTGCAATCTTTTCGGGATTCGACGCCAAATATCCGAAGGTCGCCGTCATGACATGTTGATCGATGTCTTTGAGAGCGGCTGTAAGAAATGCTGTGTCTCCGTGCGCGAGTGCGGCGATGCCGGGCAGCGAAGTATCGATACCGTCGAAAAAGCCTGTCTCCGGCTCCTTGATCGGAACGTGCGAGCCATAACGGTGATAGCCGACATTGAATGCCCCGCGGAGAGGAATATTCCCGCCGCCGTTCTGCGACTTCTGCTGGCTCCAGCCCTCACGGGACATCTGAATGTACGACCGGCCCAGGATGGGGTCGAAGGTGCCCTCGGCGATCTCGATGTCGGTCGACGGAACCGTGTTGGTCCACTGTTCGGTCACGTAGTCATAGAACCGGACCGGAGACCACTTGTTTGTCGCGTAGTCGTAGATGCCTTGACTGGTCGCCGCGAAGAAAGGAATGCGCGCGTAGACCTTGAATGGCGACCACGGCCGCAGGCCTTGCGAATCTGGTCCGGGAAGACCGTCGGATCCCCGGCCAGCTTGAAGACCTCCTGGGCGGCTTCGCCCGAGACCTGGTGGTGTCCATGCCCGTCGGTGATATTGCCGGTGAAGACGGAAGTGATGACCATCGGGCGGTACATACGCACGGCCCTGACAACGTCGTATAACACCCGATCGCGTCCCCATTGCTGGTGGGCTTCGTCGATGGTCTTCGAGAATCCGTAGTCGGCAACGCGCGAAAAGAACTGCTCGGTGCCGGAGTACTGGTCGGCGAGTAACAGTTCATTGGTGCGGATAAGGCCAAGCGCATCGTTCTCCTCGCTCGACATCGCGTTTTGCCCGCCCTCGCCGCGCGTGAGCGTGAGGATCGCAGTGCGCGCCCCGAAACCGCGCGACTCAAGCGTGAGCATACCGCCGTCTTCATCATCGGGATGCGCGACGATCATCATCAGGCTGGCCCAGGTGTGGAGCTTCTTGAGCGTCTGCGCGAGACCGTCAGCGCCGCGGTCTTCAGGTAGCGCGTGCGCATCGGTCGACGCAGTGACGGCGGTTTGCCACGGCGTCACCTGCGCGAACAAAGGCGCGGCGAACAGGCAGGTTAGAGCAAGCAGGGCGGCAGGGCGCAGGCGAGTCAGGGCGGCGTCATGCATGTATTGTCAGTTTACAGTCAGCCTGACGTGAGGTGTGGACAGGGAAGGTCCGGTCCGCCGCTGACCGTAGCGAACCGGCTCTGATCAGTGCATCGAATTGATCGTGTTGAAGACATCGTCATAATTGCCGTTTTCGGCAGCATGGCGAAGAAAATCAACTCGCTTTACACAGATCTCCGGCGGCGTGGGCTGTATTTTCAGAATTTCTATGGTCTCGGCAACAAAATCTTGCAGCGGCATCGCGCGAGGATCGGCGGCCTGAGCTTCGCCCATAAGCTCCGTCTGGACGTAGGGCGGGATCAGTTCGAGAACCTCGACTTTTGTGTCTCTGAGCTGGTGGCGAAGCGACTGGGTGTAGGAGTGGATCGCCGCCTTGGTCGCAGAATACGAAGGCGTCAGAGCGAGTGGCACAAACGCCAGTCCGGAAGAGACCGTCATCACAGTCGCGTGCGGCTGTTTCTGGAGCAGAGGCAGCAACGCCGAGGTCAACCGGATAGGCCCGAGCAGATTCGTAGTGATAATCGCTTCAGCGTCGGCCAGGTTTTGCGATTTCAGGTTTTCCGGGCGCATGATGCCCGCGTTCTGAATCACGATATTCAGCGACGGATAGTCCTTCTCTATCTGTACAGCGAAGTCGCGGATGCTGGCCGCATCTTCTATGTTGAGTGTCGCGGACTTCATGCCTGGATTCGCTGCCGTGGTCTCGTCAAGCACCTGCCGCCGGCGGCCGGCGATAACGACGTGATTTCCGAGCGCGTGCAGCGCTTCCGCAAGGCCGCGCCCGATGCCCGATCCACCGCCAGTGATGAGGATAGTGTTACCCGAAATGTTCATGCAGTGTCCCCATCTTTGATGAGCATATCCACGTCACTCTCTTATGGAAAGTAGGCACCATTTTGTTCTATACTTACCTCACGGAGAGTAAGGGTGTGAAGAAGCTGCTCGCGAAGGAGAAGAGCAGGGTCCGCGAAGTCCGGGCGAAGATCGCGAAGTCGGCGCCACTCCCCGAAAGCGATCCCAAGATTGAAGCGCTGGTGCGTGAGATCATCGAGCGGGTCGCCGACAAGTGGACCATGCTCGTACTTGAGGTGCTGGCTGAGCATGGGGTCGTGCGCTTCACGCGGCTCGGCGAGCTGGTGGGAGGCATCAGCCAGAAGATGCTCACCAAGACTGTTCGGCAGATGGAGCGCGACGGCCTGGTCACACGGAAAATCCATCCGGTAATTCCGCCGCGAGTTGAGTACGAACTCACCGAACTGGGCCACAGCCTCGGTGCGGCCTTCTGCGGAGTATGGATCTGGGCAGAGGAGCATCACGACCAGATCATCCGCGCACGCAAAGCCTTTCAAGCGGAGAAAGAGCCTTCCTGAGATAGTCTTGTCTTCGAGCCATCTTATCGAATTCCCGCACCCACACGATTGACTGACTCCGCCCAGCCCGCGCCCTCGCTCGAACGCAAAGTCGGACTCAGCAGCGCCATCTCGCTGAACATGATGAATATGATCGGCGTTGGCCCATTCATCACGCTTCCACTTGTGGTGGCGGCTATGGGCGGGGTTTTGGGCGGTTGGGGACCGATCCTGGGTTGGGTGCTCGGTGCGCTGATCGCGATGTGCGACGGCCTGGTGTGGGCGGAACTAGGTGCCGCAATGCCCGAGGCCGGTGGTTCCTATGCCTTCCTGCGCGAAATCTATGGACGCGACGGCGCTGGACGGCTCATCTCATTCCTCTATATTTGGCAACTCGGCTTTACTGCTCCGCTATCCATCGCTTCGGGCTGCATTGGCCTCGCGCAATATGCTGCATATCTGTGGCCGGTGCTGAACGCTCCGGTGTTGGATGGCCGAATCCGCATAGTGAGTCTTGTTGCGGCAGCCACATGCGTGACAGCCGTTGCGCTGCTCTACCGCAACGTTGGAACCATTGCGCGCATGGCTTGGGTAATGACCGCAGGCGTGCTATTCACCATAGGCGCGGTGATCGTCGCTGGCGCGTCCCACTTCCACCCCGCGCTCCTGTCGGCGCCGCACGGCTCATTCTCGCTGAATGCGGGATTTTTCTATGGTCTGGGCACCGCCACTCTTCTGGCCACTTACGACTATTGGGGCTATTACACTGTCTGCTTCCTCGGCGGGGAGGTGAAGCAGCCAGAGCGAACCATCCCGCGCGCTGTGCTGTGGTCGATCGTAGTTGTGGCGATCCTGTACCTGAGCATGAACGTGAGTGTCGCGGGAGTAATTCCGATGGCAGAGATGACCCGCGCTACCACGGCAAAATTTGCAGTGGTTGCAGTTCTCATGGAACGCACCTTTGGCGGCGCGATGGCCAGGGTGCTGGCGCTGTTGGTGATGTGGACGGCCTTTGCTTCGGTGTTTTCGCTGCTTCTAGCCTACTCACGAGCGCCCTACGCGGCCGCAGCAGACGGGAACTATTTCCGCGCGTTTGCGCGCCTGCACCCAAAGCACCGGTTTCCGAATGTGTCGTTGCTGGCGCTGGGCGCGGTCGCGACGCTATTCTGCTTCTTCAATCTGTCGCAGGTGATTGCAGCGCTGGTGGCGATCCGCATTCTGCTTCAGTACGTGCTGCAGCAAATAGGTGTGATAGTGCTGCGCGTGCGCCGGCCCGAGATGTCCAGACCCTTCCGCATGTGGCTCTATCCATTGCCGCCGCTGCTGGCCCTGGGAGGCTTTCTGTTCATCCTTTTCTCTCGCCCGGACGCCTCCCGGGAAATGATTTATGCCGCGGTTGTGGCGCTTACCGGGAGTGGCCTGTATCTGCTGCGCGCCTTTCGCCGAGGTGAGTGGCCGTTTAGAGCTGCGCGTCATTTCTCCGACGGCAGGTGATCGCGACACTGGTCCCAGTGATTCACGATGGCGTCGACGACCGGACGGCCTACTGAATATGCCGCCTCGAGCGCAGGCAGGTAGGCTCCATACCTGCCGACTTTTTGCTCCGCCAGGCTTTCAGCAGCCGTGAGGCCACGCGGAGGCTGATCGTAGTTGCTCACCGTACGTAACACGAGAACGCGCTTCAGATCGACCTTGCCGGCGTGCGCCAGAAAGGTCAGGGACTGGAGCGTGCCGGTATCCTCCATCCCCGAAACGACAAAGTTGCCCTGGCCACCTGTGTAATAACGAACCCAGGCATTCGCCCACTCATCCATTTTCTTGCCATGCCAAAAGGTTGACGCGGAAAGATCGTCGCCCTCTGTCACAAACGGGGGCCGCAATGCTGCTGCCTGCTCAAAATGAGAGCGCTTCGCTAGCATTGTTTCGCTGTCAGTCAACGGTACATTCTTCGTAAGCGTGTAAGCCCAGTCCCCAAGCGAGGGGTTTAGCTCGTAGACCTGTCCATCCGGAGGAGTGACAGGCTGCTCATAGGGCGTGGACTTGCGCAGGGGAACATAACCCGTCGGCCACCCTGAAGGTATCTCGCGTGCATCAATCTCGTAACCGATGTCTCCATCGACAACCCAGTGCACCCACACGGCCGAGCCGAGCGAGACATCAGCCGGGTCGCCTCCCGCGATTCCCGCGACGAGCCAGTAAGCATGCGTGAGATCGAAGCGTGGGTCGAGGCCGAGCGCCATGATCGTCGCCGCGGCCTTCGCCGTGCCCACGCCCGTGAGCACAGCCAGCACATCCTGGTCGTTCATCCGCAGATGGTGGAAGCCTGCATCGAAGGGAAGCACGCGGTCGAGATGCGCTCGCTCCACCCAGTACTGATACTCACCGGGCGTGTCGCCCCTATCCTCGCCGGCCTCATACATGGCCACGATGACGACCTTGATTGGGATTGGCGGAGCAGGAGCGGCACGCAGCACCCGTCCGGAGAGACAAAGGAGTAAAGACAGAAGAGCAAGACGCTCCCGCATCGACATTCCTTGGAGTGGAGTCGTGAGACGTCTCTAGATTAACCCGTTGTGTTGAGCGGACTGTCGCAAAATAAAGTGCCAGCTATCCTCTTAAGGGTAGCTGGCTGACCGCTAAATTGAGGAACTGCGAGATCAGAACATGACAAGGATAGCGCCGGTTACACGATTCTCGCTTTGCCTAAGGTCGGGAGCCCACCCCGGAACAAGGGAGCCCGGAGCTCCGGTATTGCCGCCTGGAGGAGTAACGCCACCCGGCCCTGTGAAATACGGCACATTAGCCGCCCGGTGGTTGTACTCCAGGCGCCAGGTAATGTACTGGCTGGGCATGTAGTCAAACGTGGTCGAAGTATCCCAGGCTTTGTATTTGTCGCCGGGGTTTTCGGTGAAGTATGGTGTCCCCGAAGTTGCGGTCGCTCCGTTAATGGGAGGAAGCAGTACGAGGTAGCGGCCTGGATTGTTAATCTTGCCGCCGCCGAGAGTTACTGCGAACAGGTTTCGATCAAACCACAGGCGGTTGTATGCCATAAATCCGAGGAAGCTCTGTTTTGGTCCCTTGCTCGAGTCTCCGGCACAACTTACACCGCCGCCGTGTTCGCATCCCATGTCTCCGGTCAGCGTAAAGGCGGCCATGCTGAGAAGCTTTGACTGATTGTCGTAATACTTATACTGAACGCTATCGTCGGTGTGGTAACGGATGCGGTTGGGGTTGCCTAGCGCATCTTCGCCTAGAGCATATTGATTCCCCAGAATGGAGAGCCGTTCATTGGGGCGCCACAAGATTTGTCCACCGATGCCTGGTCGGTTGTTGAAACGGCCATAGGACTGCCAACCATTCACGAACCACGGCTCGATCTTCAGCTTTTCCGTCGGGAAGAATTGCGCGCGTACACCGGTGAAGAACCACGGGGTGTTTGAAGAGACATAGGACGGCTGGTATGCCCAGTTATCGAAGTTATAGTAGCTGAAGAGGCCAACATAGGACATGAAGATCCCGGCATCCACATTGATGCCGTGCATTTTGTCGAAGTGATAGCCGCCGTAGGCTTCGGAGAGATAGCGGTAAGCATTGTCGAGTTGCCACTGGCCGCGTGAGTAGCTCGAATCGTTACGCGGAGTGGTTGTCGAATACATCCCGTACTGCGTCATGAATCTTGCGCGAACGTTGTCATAGTGGAAGTCGCCGCCTACGCCAAGTTGCGTTAGCTGTACTTCGTTGGCCCGAAAAATCTCACTCGATCCACTGATCGTGTCGTCCTGTGGATGGCGGAAATCGTAGGTGTAGTCAACGTCCGCCCTGATCTCAGGAGTAAAGAACTTCGTGTCCAGCGGGACTTCCTTTATACGAGGATTTCCGGTCAACCATGTAAAGTCGCCAAAGGCGAAAGGCTCTGCCTTGCCCGTTTGAGGAGGGGTCGTCTCGGGGATAACTTGTTGGACAGGGGCAACTTTTTGGATCGAGGCAGGCTTCTCGATAAAGCGAGATGAGGCCGAGTTTAGAGCCGCTGCTTCCGCCGTGGCAATTTGTTCTGCACTTGACATGGTCTCGTTCCTTGGGACCGGAATTCCTCCCTGACTCCTTAGCTGCTGTTCCAACTCTTCAATGCGTGCTCGCATACTCTCCAACTCCTTGAGAAGAGCTGCATTTGCTCCAGACGGGGAAGCCGTGTTTTCGGATGGTTGCTCTGTTCGAGTTGTCTCTTCAGCTTTCGTGCCAGCCTGGCCGGCAGAGAAAGGCTGGACAAGCGCAAGAAGTGTCACTATCACTAACGTGTGCAGTCCAACCTTGCGCCCACATTTCTTGGCTCGGAATTGTTTTTGCTGCATGTCAATGCCTCCTGAATGGTGCCCCAAAAACACAGCAAGCTACTGCGCACTATGTACAGGTGCACAGGGAGTGTTTTGGCAAACTCTTTAGTCTCGGAGGGCGACGATAAACGCGCGCTAAGGGATGTATAAGTAATTCGTAAGGACGCAGCCGCGATCACGGCAAAGCGCTGGTAAACGATTAAGCCGTCTGGGATACCCGTAAGCCGGGCGTTACTTCCCCACGTATGCGGGGGCAGGGTTGCTTGTTTTGAAGCTGGATAGTTTTAGTTCGATAAGGTCCAGATCTCCGCTTTTGTTCTTGTCCAATCTGTCGAACTCGGCTTCCATAAAGCTCATATACTCCTGTTTGGAGATCTTGCCATTCTGGTCTGTGTCCATAAGAAGCAGCAATTGCTTGACCTGAACCTCCCCAAGCTCAAGTTTATTCTGCACCTTCGGAACGGACGCCTTCTGTGCAACCGAAGTTCTGAACATGGCCCCGGTCGCGACCAACACAGCGATGAGCAAGGTGGCCCATACGATGTTCCTTAACCGCAACATGATTGGCTCCTCGGGAAATAGTACCTCCCGCCTGGATTCCCGGAATTGCAACATTATAGTCTTGGTCGCGACTGTCTTTAATGATATTCAAGTGAGTCGTATCGACTTGCAGAAGGGCTGGCATGAAGATTCTGGATCAACTGGTTGCCCATCGAAGTGGCACGTTCCTTGTCTTGGCAACGGCAGCCTTTTTTGAGGCCTTCGGAGATTCACTCTTCCAGACCGGGCTCTATCGAGCTTCGGGTGCGGCTCGGATCCTGTCTTTCGCGGGCGGCGTAAGTGTGCTGGCGCTTTACGGTCTGGTTGTCAACTTGCCTCGCTGGGACTTTGGTAGGCTCCTTGGCGTGTATGTGGTCCTGTTCTTCGTGATGGCGCAAATCCTCGGCAAGGTGCGATTCAATCAGTCACCTACACTGCCGATTCTTTTGGGAGGATCGTTTATCGTCATCGGCGGACTGGTAATCACGTTTTGGAAAGCTTGAAGAGATTAGGCTTCCGTTACTTTGCCAACCTTCAGCTCACTTACCGCCCGATATGCCTGATTGATGGCGCAGTCCGTATAAGCGTAGGCATCTGCGTCTGCATTGGCAATGGCAACGCGGCCGTAAGGCTGGCGCGCAGTCACGCACGGAAGAGTTCCGCCCTCAAGCCAGAATGGATCCCAAAGCGAGTTGTACTGATAAGCATACCCGTGCGGCCAGCGATTAACAGTGATTGCCGCAATGTCGCGCGCCGGATCGAAGCCGCCTGCTCCAACGCTTCGCGCCAGTTGTTCGCGGATGTTGCGCTCGAACGTTTCGAACGAAGTTTCGTAGAGATCTTGCCGCCCCGCACGATGTTGCTCGCGGCTTGGCAGGCCGGACGAGCAGGGATAACGGTGCATCGTGAGCACGATCGGCTCTGATGGCTTGGTCGTGCATTGATATCTACCAATGCTCACACGGTGATCGAGGCTGGCTTCGCTGAAGTAGCAACCCGGTGAGTAAATACTGGACGCTTGCACCCTCTGAAAGCTCTGCCAGTTCCTGATCGCAACATTGGTATAGACGATTGGAACCTTCTCCGCGGAACGGAGCGCCTGTTTCTGCTCGGGCGGCAGCTCGTTGGTGAGATAAGGGATGACCGCATGCCAGCAGGCAAGGACGCAGTGCGCCGTTTTCACGGTGTAGAGCCGGCCGGCCTGCACATAGGAGATTTCGACTTCCTTCGCTGTGGCCGTTTCACCCAGATGCCGCACTCGCACTACTGTGCTGTTGAGGCGAATGCGCGTGGGATTGCCAGGCTGATCGAGCTGATCGTACCGGATCTGGCTGGTGACAATGTCGGAAGCAGAGCTGCCCGGCGCGGCGTTCGGAACCAACGAGCGCACAAGCAGACGCGCAATCGATGAGTTGCCATCGGGAAAGTGGAAGAAGTACGCCTCGGCTTCATCGTTGTGGATGGCATCGCGCCCCATGCCTGGCCCGGGTCCGGGTGATAGCTTAAGCCCATTGAAACCAGGCAAGCCAAGCCCCCATGCATCCTGCGCGGATACTGCGTCGATGCCGAGTCCATAGAGCGGCTGAGGATGCGCCTGCAGCAAAGCGACAACTTGCGAGTCGACCTTGACGATGTTCGCGAGATAGTCAGCATAGCTGATACGCGCAAGCTTCGCCTTCTTCTCGTCAGAGCTCAGACCGGGATAAAGATCCTCATCCAGCGTGTAGATGCGCTTTACATCGGCTATCGCTTTTGCCGACAGCGGTGCCTGCGCGGCGAAATCCTGCCAGTTCTTTCCGTCAGGATCGGCGGTCGCAGAACCCCAGCGTGAGTAAGGACTGGTAACGAGACGGTCGGCGCCGAAGGTCTCGCGGTCAAAGAAAATCTTCTGCTTCAGTCCAAGCGAGCGGTAGAGCGGGTCGTTGTTATCCAATGCATATGAAGAGACCTCAATTCCCAACTCCTGAATCACGCGTTTGGCGACTGGGCTATAGGGAGCCGGGCTCTCGATCGAGTATGTGCCGCCATAACCGAGCAGAAATGTTCCGTCGACATTGAACTCATTGCGCTTGGCGTGACCGCCAAAGTCATCGTGGTTTTCGATAATGAGCACGCGCGTTTGTTTGCCCGCGGCCTCGCGGAAGAAGCGGGCCGACGAAAGCCCACTGATACCGCCTCCAACCACGACCAGGTCGTAGGTTTCTCCTGTTTCGATAGGTTCGCCGGCGTTTCTCCAGAAGCTGCCATCGCGCAGGCTATGCGCAACCTCGTACGATCCATCGTGACTGCCGCGCATGCCATGAAGCGCGGGCGGATCATAGCCCAATTTGTTTTGCGCTTCGGCTGTCTGAGCACTAGCGCTCTGCCCGAAGAGATTTGTTCGTCCGGCGATGGCTGCGCCGCCAATCGCCATCGCCGCGCCGTTCATGAAATCGCGGCGAGAAATCATTCGATCCATGCCGAGTTCTTTGTCGGTGAATCCCATTCGAATCGTCTTCCCCTAAAGATTCAGTGCAGCAGGTGATAAGCCGCAATTTCTCCGGTGCTCACCGCACCTTCCATAAAGCCCTGCCAATCGCCCAGATGTTCTCCTGCAAAAAGCACCTTGCCGTGCGGTGATTCGAGCAGGGGCCGTACGCGGAACCACTGGCCAGGGCGGTACATGGCATACGCACCGTGCACCCAGGGGTCATCCTGCCAGGGCTGGTCGAAGGTGTCGACGAGTGCGGCCGCGGCATCCGGCGAGACGGCGTTGAGGTCGCGCATTAACTGCGCCTGGCGATCCGCCTGGGTCTGCGATGCAAGCACGTCGGCTTTGTCTCCAACAGAATAGGAGCAAAGAATGCCACGCGGACCAGGTTGCCCCTGCGTGCTGTGGAAGTATTGGTGAGAGGTTTCATCACTCATCAATGAGAAGTCTTCTGCAGGCCAGAATCGGCGATCAAACAACATCTGTGATTTGATAATGCGGCCATACTCCAGCTCATCGGCAGCGAGCGCTTTCGCCGGCGAAAGCGGCGGATCGAACTGGATCGAGTTCAGCACGGACGCGGGTGCGGCGAAGACGCTGTAGTCAGCCGTGAACGATTCGTTCGGTGTGGTGACGGTCACGCGTCCGTCGCGCTGCGTAATCGACTTGACTGGCGAGTTGAGATGTAACGCGCCGGGAGCGAGCCGCGCAGCAAGAGCGTCAATGAGCACGCTGTTGCCACCGCGAACGTGGAAGTCCATCTCATCGGTGCTGTTCGGATTGATGTAGTCGGTATCGACATATTCATCTGCGGCGACATAGGCGGAGACCTGGCGAATCGATTCTCCGTAGTCCGTCGAGTCCATGATCTCGCGGATGCGTCGATCGTTGTCGGTCACCCCGATCTTGCCCAGCCATGTCCACCAGTCGTACTCATCCAGCCGGCGCTTCTCCTGCTCAGTGGAGTTCTTGTACTTGCCCATGAAGCGCTTCCACGCCACCTGTGACTCGCTGGAGAAATTCCAACTCCCCGGCGCGTGCAACTGCTCATGTTGCAACAGCCAGACACGGAAAGCATGGGGCTCGAGCGCAACATTGAGTTCTTTCGCGAGCGCGAGGATGCGCGGGTGATCCTTGCCGATCCACTCACCACCCATTTCGCAAACCAGTTCCGGAGCCTGTGAAAAACGGTACGACCACGCCCGCCCGCCGGTGCGGTTGCGGGCTTCGAGGACGGTGACATTCCACCCGGCGGCGCTGAGGCGATACGCAGCCGCAAGACCGGCGAAACCGGCGCCCACAACAATGCAGGAGTGACTCGGCTTCGCCGCTCTGATCTGCGAATACAGTGGCAGGGCGCAGGAGGCCAGCACTGCGTTGGCGATGAATGTGCGCCGCGTTATCGGAGTAGCCATTGTTTCTTGTGCCCCAGTCTGCGGCCCGTTCGGTGCTGGATTCATCTTGTCGCTCCAGCAATATCGAGGGCCTGACCGGACCTTGCTGCACCGCCGGTGATCAACCGCTGCGAGATGAAAATTGCCGCGACCGAAAAAACAAAGATGAGAGTCGAGATCGCATTCATCTCTGGTGTCGCTCCGCGCCGCAGCCTCGACCAAATCTCAAGCGGAAGAGTGTTCTCGCGGCCAATCAGAAAGAAGGTCACCGCAATCTCGTCCATCGAGAGTGTGAACACCAGTAGTGCCGTGCCCAGCAGCGATGTCCGCATGAGCGGAAGCACGATGCGCAAAAGTGTCTGCAGTCCGTTCGCGCCCAGGTCGGCGGAGACCTCTTCGAATGAACGGTCGAGCTTGGCGAAGCCGGCAAATATCTCAGTCGTCGCGACCGCTGTCAGAGCGGTGGCATGTCCGAGGATGACCGTTGTGAGGCTCAGGTGGAATCCACCGCTGACAACAAGCAGAAGGAGAGATATCCCGGTGATGACGCCGGGAACGATCAGTGGAAGCAGGATGAGGCGTTGGAACACCGCCTTGCCGGGAAAGGCGTAGCGGTCGAGCGCGTAGGCTGCGGGGAATCCGAGGAGAATAGAGATGATAACTGCGGCCAGCGCGACGATAAGGCTGTTTTCAACCGCGCTCCACATAGCGGAGTCGGTGAAAAGGACGCGGTACCAGTCAAAGGTGAGATGCCGCGGCGGGAATCCGCCAACTCCATCACGATTGAAGGAGTAGACGATAAGAACCACGATAGGAAAGTAGAGAAACGCATAAGCGCAACCGGCGAATGCGCTGATGAGCACGGGCCTGCGCGCAAAATTCATGCGGGCGACCTTCATGCGAACCTTTCGCGGCGTTCAATGCGTTGCGTTACAGAGAGAATTGCAATCACGATCACCAGGATGACGACGGCGACGGCTGCGCCTAATGGCCAGTTGTAGTCAGCGCCGAAGAGGTTCGCAACGATATTGGCGATCATCACGCTGCTTGGGCCACCGAGTAGCAACGGTGCAAGGAAGTCTCCAAAACTGAGCAGCAGCGCAAAGGTTGCACCCGAGACCACTCCCGGCAGCGAGAGCGGAAGAATGACACGAAGGAATGTCTGCCAGGGCCGCGCGCCCAGGTCGCTGGACGATTCCAACAACTCCCGCGGAATCTTTTCGAGTGAGGCGACGACCGGCAGCACCACAAACGGTACGTAGATATGTGTGAGGGTGACAATCACCGCGAACGGGCTGTAGAGAAGGAAGCTGAGCGGATGAGACGCGGCGTGCGACCAGAGCAGCAGGGTGTTAAGCACGCCATCATTTCCGAAAATGACCTTCCACGCATACGCGCGCACAAGATAGCTGACCCACAGTGGAATAATCACCGCCTGGTAGAGCAAAACCCGATGGCGGCCAGCGTGAAAGGCCAGAAAGAACGCCAGCGGGTAGCCAAGCAGCAGCGACAGCAGGACGACCGAAAATGCTATGCGCAGAGAACGAAGAATGACCCTGAGATAGAGGGGATTGGTGAAGAGATGGGCATAATTCGCGAGAGTGAAGTGGTGCAGGATCTGCTGAAATTCGCTCAGGCTCCAGAAGCTGTAGCAGAAGAGCAGGCAATAAGGCGCAAAGAGAAAGAGCGCGATCCACGCCAGGGGTGGAAGAGTGACAAGCATCGCACTTCGTCGCGACGATCGCATCTGCTAGTCCTTCTCGGTACTCTCGAGTGGCACGCAGTCCTCGGCTCGGAACGCGAAATTCATCATTCCGCCGCTGTGCAGCGGCCCGGCAATACGGGCTGTCAGCTGAACATCATTCGCACATCGCAGACTGAAAAGCGTATTTGCGCCGTGAAATTGCTCGGCGACGACCTGCGCTCGAAACTGCACGAGGCCGTCCTCGTCTGCCGAAGCTGGACCAATGGCCTCCGGGCGCAGTGAGAACAGAGCCGGCCCGTCGGAGCACCGTACGGGCACCGTGAAAATTCCGCAGTCGGCCATGCCTCGCCTAACCGTGCCTTGCAGCAGGTTGCTCTTGCCCAGGAAGGTCGCGACGTAAACGCTACGCGGCCTGGCGTAAATTTCCCGCGGAGACCCGCACTGCTCGATTCGTCCGCGATGCAGGAGTACGACACGATCGGAAATAGCCAGAGCTTCGCTCTGGTCGTGGGTCACAAAGAGAAACGTGATGCCAAGTTCCCGTTGAAGTTCCTTGAGTTCACTTTGCATCTCCACGCGCAGGTTGGCGTCGAGCGCCGAAAGCGGCTCATCGAGCAGCAGAACCTTCGGCCGGTTGACCAGCGCGCGCGCCAGCGCCACGCGTTGCTTCTGCCCTCCGCTGATCTGCCGAGGGTAATGCGCGGCGAACGTCTCCATCCGAACTATAGCTAGCGCCGTACCGACACGGGATTTCGTCTCCGCTTTCGGCACCCCGCGCACGCGTAGGCCGTATGCAACGTTGTCGAAGATGTTCATGTGTGGGAACAGCGCGTAGCTTTGGAAGACGGTGTGAACGGGGCGGCGATGCGGAGGTAGATTATCGAGGCGCTGCCGTTCGAGAAAGATCTGTCCCGACGTCGGCTGCTCGAATCCGGCAATGATACGCAGCAGAGTGGTCTTCCCGGATCCGCTTTCGCCGAGCAGCGTCAGAAATTCGCCGCGATCAATGCTCAGCGAGATCGACTCCAGCACTCGCTGGGCACCGAAGCTTTTGCCGACATCTTCTATGCGCAGGAACGCCGGTTCAGCTCCCGGCGCTGCAGCGTCGCGCTCTACCGTGACGGGATGACTACTCAATGAGCCTCCCGGTATGCAGAGGAGAGTTCATTGGCTGGCCTTCACTTCGTTCCATATTTCAGTGTATTTTGCGCGCCGCGGCACATCCTGCCAGAAGACAATCTGCTTCTGATAGTTGTCGATATCGTCCAGGTGCAGGCCGTGGCGCTGTTCGGGCGTCATCAGAGACGCAGCTTCAGGATTCGCTGGAATATACCCCGTCACGTCGCTGAGTTGTTTCTGCGTCTGCGCGGAGATCATGTAATTCAGCAGCGCGTAAGCGAGATTCTTATTCTCGCTCGATGACGTGATCATCAGATGATCGATCCAGCCTGTCGTGCCTTCTGCCGGAATTTCTTCCTCGATCGGCAGACCAGCCTTGCGAAGCTGGTTCGTGACCAGCGGCCATCCCATTGCCGCGATCACTTCGTGGTTCTGAAAAAGGTTCGTGAGCTCCCCGCCTGTGCTCCACAGCTTGCGGACATTCGGCTTCAGAGCGATCAGCTTGGCCTTTACCTCTTCAAGCTGTGCGTCGCTCAGGTTGTAGATTGCCGTCGGGTCTTGCTTCCCGAATCCGAGCACTTGCGCGGCCATATATACCGATGAAAGATCGTCCCACAGCGATAACTTGTCCTTGTACTTCTGATCCCATAGCTCGGCCCACGTGGCCGGTTTTTGCGGGAAGGCAATCTTGTCGTATAGAAGCGGATTCGGCCCCCACGTCAGCGGAACCCCATACACCTTGCCATCATTCTTCACCAGCGGCATGCCGGTGAGTTTGGGAGAAACCTGCGAATAATTCGGAATCATAGACAGATCAAGGGGCGCGGCAAGTCCCGAGCGCGACAGCATCGTCGCTACGTCGCTCGAAGGCGAGATCACATCATAGTTCGATGCGGCGCCGCCACGCAGCTTCGCGACAAGCTCGTCGCTCGATCCCATGTAGGCGGCAACTACCTTGCAGTGGCAGGTGGCCTCGAATCCCTGAATGAAGGAAGAGTCTGCATAACCCTCCCAGACCAGCAGGCTCAGCGTCGGCGTGGGCTTCCGGCAACTTGAAACAAAGCACAGCGTGCTGAGCGCCAAAAAAGGAAAGACCCTCCCGAGACTGGTTCGCAGGGCATTCGTTCGCAGGTTGAACAAGTACCGCTCCTCAATATCGCGGAGGCAACCTCATCGGGTCCCTCGTAAGGATGATTCACGGAAAGACAATGCTGGCGCACAGTTTCGCTTGACACGAAGCGCAAAGTTTACTTATTTTTGCAAAATTACTACAAGGTTTTGCGCGTGGCAATGTCTTTCCTGAGAAACTGAAGTGAAGGCCGCAAATCAGCGGACTCGAATTGCCTGCACAGGCGAAAACGGCTGAAACAAGGGGCGCGCCAGCAATGGCTTCTCATTCAAAGCAAGATGGCTGTCGAATTGCGTGCGATACCGTTGTGTATTCATTCCGGACCGCCTTTCGCAGAATCTCCGGCCATCTGAAGACCCCGCGGCGCATCTTCCCGCAAATCTTGTCCAGACGCTTTCGCATCGCTGGCACATTCTGCCGGCAGCGCTGGTTCGCGCGCTATGCGCGGAGTGAGTCGCTCCTGTGCCCGCATGATCGAGTTTCAAGCCTGCAAGCGATCGGCCATCTGGTTGGCAATTTCAGGATGACGTCGCTTCTGCCTAGTTGACCTATTGAGCGCCCCGGAACCGTTCGCACTTGCCGGGGCAAAGGAGAACTCTGATGCATCCCCTTCTCGAAAAAGAACTCTCGACCTTTGAATCGCGCACCCCCTCTTCGCGCGCCGCACTCAAGAAGGCTGAACCTCGCCTGCCGCTCGGTGTAGCCAGCAACTTTCGCAGCTACGAACCTTGGCCGCTCTTCATCAAAGACGCCAAGGGCTCGCACATCCACGATCTCGACGGAAACGAATACATCGACTTCAATCTTTGCTTCGGGGCGCTCATGGCGGGCCACTGTCATCCCGCTGTAGTGGCCGCAGTCAAGGAACGCCTTGAAATCGGCACGATGTATGGCATGCCTCACACCCTCGAGTACGAACTAGCCGAGGAAATCTGCCAGCGCTTCCCGGTCGAACAGGCGCGCTTTGGCAGCAGCGGCACTGAAGTCACGATGCATGCCATCCGGCTGGCGCGCGGTTTCACCGGTCGCGACAAGATCATCAAGATGGAAGGCGCCTACCACGGCGTGCACGACTCGGTGATGGTCAGTATGAAGCCCAAGGCCGAACTCTATGGCGATCCCGATAGACCAACGCAGGTACCCGCTGGCGGTGGCATCCCGGCCGACACCGTAAGAAATACGCTCGTTGCCCAGTTCAACGATCTTGACGCAGTGAAGAGGCTGTTCGCTGAAAATCCCGGCGAGATCGCCTGCATCATCGTCGAGCCGATCATGATGAACATCGGCATCTGCATGCCGGAGCCGGGATATCTGGAAGGGCTGCGCGAAATCTGCACGAAAGAAGGCGCGCTGCTGATCTTTGACGAGGTCAAGACCGGCGCCAAGCTGGGCCGCGGCGGGGCATGCGAGTATTTCAACATCAAGGCGGATATCGTCACGCTGGCCAAGTCGATCGGCGGCGGCTTTCCTCTGGCGGCCTTTGCCACCCGTAAAGATGTGATGGATATGATCGCCCAGCACAAGGTCTTTCACGCAGGCACCTACGCGACCAATCCGCTGGTAATGGCCGCCGGGCTCGCTACATTTCACCATGTGCTCACCTCCGAGAGTTACGCGCATATAGGCAAGATCAGCGATGCATTGGTCGAGGGCTATAAGCAGATCGTGAAGAAGAACAGTATCGAGGCCTACATTGAGAGTGCTGGTGCAAACGGAGCTCTGCTCTTCTACGCGAAGAAGATTCGCAACTATCGCGAATGGTTGACGGTAGACACCGACCTCTGGCGGCTCTACTGGTTCGGCATGGTGAACCGCGGCGTGATGCCGCAGCCCTACTGGTGGGACGAGCAGTGGACGATTTCCGTCGCACACTCGCTGGCCGACGTCGACCGCCATTTGTCGGCATTTGAAGAACTGGCGCCATCTATCGCAAAAGCACAACAGGAGAGCTCGGCCCAGGTAGTCGGTTAATCCCAGGGGGGAGGCAGCCGTTGGCAAAGGTCGTTCCGGGCGGTAATCACATTCCGGGCCTCAAGCGGGTGCTGGGCCGCGGAGATCTGATCCTGCTGTTCATTGTTGCGGTCGCGAACCTCAACATGGTACCGCCTATCTCTGCCTCCGGACCCATCACTCTATGGCTTTGGATCGCCGCCATGGTTTGCTACTTCTGGCCGCAGGGTGCAGCCGTCACCGAGCTCTCGCAGAAGTGGTCAGGCGAAGGCGGCATCTATCTGTGGGCCAAGCGCAGTTTCGGCGAACAGCATGGTTTCTTCGCCGGATGGTGCTACTGGCTTTCGAACGTCTTCTATCTGCCCACGGTTGTCCTCTCCTGCGTAGGTGTCGGCTTGTATGTTTTCGGTCCGCGCATTCAAAAACTGGCCGACAATCCCTTCTTCACTTCCAGCATGGCGATAGGGCTGCTGCTGTTCCTGCTGGCGCTCAACATTCGCGGACTCTCATTCGGCAAATGGATCAACAATCTCGGTGGCGCCGGTACGGTGGGCGGAGCCGCCGTAGTTATTCTGCTGGCGGCGCTCACGCTGCATCATCACGGCAGCGCGCTACATCGCGCTGATCTCCACCCGCAGTTCCACGATTGGCGACTCTTCGCGGCATTCGGAACCATTTGTTACAGCCTCGTCGGCCTCGATCTCGCGTCCATCATGGGCGATGAGATCCGCGATCCGAAGCGCAATCTGCCCGTAGCGATCTTTTGGGGTGGACTCATCGCCGGCCTCATCTACGTCGGAACAACCATGGCGATGTTGATCGCTCTGCCTCACCAGGAGATCGGCATCCTCTCCGGCATTCTGCAGGCGATCAACGTAATGGCCACGCATAACGGACTGCTCTTCGTCGTTGCACCGCTGGCATTTCTCGAGTGCATCGCGATCCTGGGCACGGCCTCCGCCTGGTTCAGCGGCGCGGCACGCCTGCCCTTCGTCGCCGGAATCGACCGCTACCTGCCCCCGGTAGTCGGCAAAATTCACCCTCGCTTCCAGACGCCGTATGTCAGCCTGATCATCTATGCTGCGCTGTCGTCGCTGCTCACGCTCATGAGCTTTCTCGGCGTCTCCGTTGGCGAAGCCTACCTTACGCTACTTGACCTCGCGGTGATTCTGCAGCTTCTGCCAACCTGTTATCTCTTCGGAGCGCTGCTCAAACACACCCTCGACGGCCGCAGTGCCCTCAACGCGCCGAAGTTTTATCTGCTGGCCAACGGATTTGCCGGGATGCTTGCCGCCACAGTCGGCCTCATCGTCGCGTTCATTCCTTCGCGCTCGGTGAACTCGATCTGGCTGTACGAGATTAAGCTGATCATCGGCTGCCTGCTGGTCTTCGGATCGGCATATCTCTTCTATCGCAACGCGCAGAAAACCGCTCCAAACGCCGACCCGATGCCCGATGCAGCTGCGGCGCTCTCAGGTTCCGGCGAGTAAAGAATCGGAAGGATTCGAACATGGGTGTTACGCAAAGCAAATTGGAACCAATGCTGATCAACGGTAAATTGCGGGAAGGGAACTCGACCAATCGCATTCCGGTTTACGATCCCTCGACCGAAGAGGTCATCGCCGAGATTCCCGACGCGACTTCTGCGGATGTCGATGCCGCAATCGCTGCTGCGCGCCATGCCTTCGACGACGGCGGATGGCCGCAGACAACTGCCCAGGAGCGGGGACGCATTCTGTTTCGCATCGCGGAGAAGCTCCGCGCCGAAGCGGCCTCGCTTGCCGAACTCGAATCGCGCAACTCAGGCAAACCGATCGTCGAAGCCGAGTTCGACATCGCCGACGCCGCCACCTGCTTCGAATATTACGGTGGTCTGGCGACGAAGATTTCGGGCACCGTCAACCCCGTTCCTGACAATGCCCTCAGCCTGTCCCTGAAAGAGCCGGTCGGCGTTGCCGGACAGATCATCCCGTGGAACTACCCGCTGCTGATGGCAGCGTGGAAGCTGGCACCGGCGCTCGCCGCAGGCTGTACCTGCGTCCTCAAGCCAGCCGAGCAAACTCCCCTTACGGCTCTGAAGCTCGCTGGATGGCTAGGCGAGTGCGGCGTGCCACCAGGCGTAGTCAACGTCGTCACCGGCCTCGGAGAAACCGCCGGCGCGCGCATCGTCCAACATCCGCAGGTCGATAAGATTGCCTTCACCGGTTCAGCTGCAGTCGGCAAAGTCATCATGAAGTCCGCAGCCGACACGTTGAAACGAGTGACCCTGGAATTGGGCGGCAAATCGCCCAACATCTTCTTTGCCGATGCCGACTTCGAAGCAGCCATCGATGGCGCGCTCTTCGGTGTCTTCATCAACCAGGGCGAAGTCTGCTCCGCGGGCAGCCGAGTGCTGGTCGAGCGGTCGATCTATCTGAAGTTCGTCGAAGCCATGACCGAAAAGGCACGCAGCATCAAACTGGGAGCGCCACTTGATCGCGCCACCAAGATGGGGCCGC
The DNA here is from genome assembly GCA_963781245.1 of uncultured Acidobacteriaceae bacterium. Lineage (GTDB taxonomy): Bacteria > Acidobacteriota > Terriglobia > Terriglobales > Acidobacteriaceae > Silvibacterium. The sequence continues at coordinate 357,121 of CAWAFB010000011.1, read as the reverse complement.
TGGTTAGCCGCGAGCAGTATGATCGCGTCCGCCAGTACCAGTCGCTCGGCAAGAACGAGGCGAAGGTCGCCATTGGCGGCGGCACGCCTTCCGCATTCAGTCGCGGCTACTATGTTGAACCGACGATTTTCTACGACGTCGACAACTCGGCACGGATTGCACGCGAAGAGATTTTTGGTCCCGTTGCTGCTGTCATTCCGTTCGACGACGAGGCCGACGCGTTGAAGATTGCCAATGACACGCCCTTCGGTTTGGCCGCAGCCGTCTGGTCGCGCGACATCTACCGGGCGCTCCGCATGGTGAAGGCGATTCGCGCCGGCATCGTCTGGGTGAATCACATGCAACCCACCTACGTCGAAGCTCCCTGGGGCGGCTACAAGCAGTCGGGCTTTGGCCGCGAGCTGGGCGTGCACGGTATCGACGAATATCTCGAAACCAAGCAGGTTCACATCAATCTCAACGAACAACCCATCGGCTGGTACTAGAGTGATGACCACGATCAGACTCAAGACAGAAATTCCCGGCCCGGCATCGCGCACCTTAACCGAGCGCCGGACTCACGCGGTTCCGCGCGGTGTTTACGCCTCGGCGCCTATTTTCATCCGGCACGCTGAAGGCGCGGCACTCGAAGATGTGGACGGCAATCGCTTCATCGATCTCGCTGGGGGCATTGGCACCATCAACGTAGGACATCGCAATCCCCGCGTGCTCGCAGCCGTGCACCGGCAACTCGACGCGTTTCTCCACCTCTGTTTCTCCGTCACCGGATACGAACCGTACGTGGAACTGGCGGAGAAGCTGAATGCGCTGACGCCCGGCCATTTCGCAAAGAAGACACTGCTCGTGAACAGCGGGGCGGAAGCGGTCGAGAATGCCGTGAAGATTGCGCGCTCTCACACTCGCCGTCCCGCGATCCTCTGCGTTGAGGACGCATTTCACGGTCGCACCATGCTGGGCATGTCGCTCACCAGCAAGACTCATCCCTACAAGCACGGCTTCGGGCCGTTTCTCTCTGACGTCTATCGCATCCCCTACGGTCGGTCCCCTGCTGCGCGCATTGGTGAGCCTCTGTCAATGAGCCATGAGGACGTGGAGCAGCTTCTCGACCACACCTTCCGTCGCGTCGTTGCCGCTGAGTCCGTCGCCGCCGTTATCATCGAGCCGGTGCTCGGCGAAGGTGGCTTCGTTGTTCCGCCTGCTGGATTTCTGCCCGCGCTTGTCGATATCTGCCGCAGGCACGGCATTGTCTTCATCGCCGACGAAGTGCAGACTGGCTTCGGCCGCACCGGCGAGCTCTTTGCGTGCACCCATTTCGGTATCGAGCCCGACCTCATTCTTACCGCAAAATCGCTTGGGGGAGGGTTGCCTCTTGCCGGCGTCACTGGCCGTGCAGAAATTATGGACGCGCCGATTCCTGGGGGCATCGGTGGCACTTTCGGTGGCAATCCGGCTTCTTGCGCGGCAGCTCTGGCAGTCATCGAAGAGTTTGCCGACGGATCGCTGCTCGCGCGTGCTCGCTCGCTCGGTGAGCGGTTCCAACGCCGATCCTATGCATGGCAGAGGCAGCATCCGTTTATCGGCGACGTGCGCGGATTGGGTGCGATGCAGGCTATCGAGTTTGTCGACCGCGATGGCGCGCCCTGGGCTGCTCCGGCGAAAAAGCTGGCCCAGCACTGCCTCCGCAGCGGAGTGCTCGTGCTCACGGCAGGCACATACGATAACGTTATCCGGCTCCTGATGCCGCTGGTTATCTCTGACGAGCAGTTCCACGAAGCATTAGGAGTAATGGAACGCAATCTAAACGCGGTAGCGGCCGAACTCGGCGAAATGGCGGTCATCGCGACTTAAGACGTGCCCAGTCATGCTTGCGTTATGCCGCATTCATTTTCGTGTTGTTCATCCTGCCGATTCTCATTTAGAGTGCCTGCTCATGTGGAAATATGGCTTTTGAAAACAGATCCGGAATAGATTCGGTCCAAGGGTGGGTAGTAGTCTTCGCAGCGTTCCTGGCGGCTTTCGTCGTCTTTGGAGTTTCCTATACCTTCGGTATCTTTCTGAGGCCAATAGAAGAGGAGCTGCATGTAACCCATGCCGCCCTGTCGACGGTCTTCTCGACAATGACCGTCATCTCCTTCTTCCTGTCGCCATTTACCGGTCGTATTGCTGACCGTCATGGCCCACGACGCGTGGTGGCCTGCGGTGCGGTGTTGATGTGCGCGGGGCTTGTTGCGACGGCCCGCGTGCCCTCTTTTCTGTTGCTCTTCTTAACCTACGGCGTTGGACTGGGAGGTGCTGTCGCCTGCATTTACATTCCGGCGATTGCCGCGGTTGGCGAGTGGTTCAATGTACGCCGGGTCCTCGCACTAGGGGTCGCCGTCAGCGGCATTGGATGCGGAACGCTGTTGGCTGCACCGGTTTCCGCGATGCTTATCGAACGCTATGGATGGTGGCCTGCGATCGAGATCCTGGGATGGGTTGGCGGCGTCTTGATAGTCGTGAGCGCGCTGCTGCTTTTCCGGCCGCCGGTACCCGAGGAAAAGGCAAAAGTCGCTATCGGGCCCAAGCTGCGAACACGGACTTTCATCCGGCTTTATGTCTGCTTCTTCCTCAAAGGCATCGCGGTCTACGTGGCTCTTGTCTTATTCCTGCTTATGCCATGGATCTCGGCGCGACCCGGGTTGCAGCAGCTTCGCTTGTCGGATACATCCGCGCGTCCAGTGTGGTGGGCCGCCTGGGAGGCAGCATGCTGGCCCCGCGTTTTGGTCTTTTCAACATGTACAAGCTTGCTTTCGCGATTCTCTTTGTGAGCTACTTCCTCTGGATTACCGGTCATGTCTATCCGACGCTCGTGATCTTCAGTCTGATCATGGGGGTCGGCTATGGAGGGGTTGCGGGTATGGCTCCCGCGGTGACTGCGTCGCTCTTCGGTGTTCAGGGGTTGGGGCAACTGCTGGGGGTTCTGTTTACAGCCCTGGGACTAGCCTGCCTTGTGGGGCCGCCGGTGGCTGGCCTGGTAATTGATTACTCACATACCTTTCACGGCGTCCCATTCTATGCGGCAGCCGCCGCAGCACTCAGCGTCATCGTCGCCATCCCCTTGCACAGGCTCGAGCCAGAAGCCGTTGCAGTGGGCGGCAAACCGGTTGCGATCTTCCACACACATCATTGGTAACGGTGGCGGCGCTGCGGGAGGAACAGACGTTCACCCGGGAATTCTTCTAACTCGTCGTCCGAACCCTCTAGAACTTGCGCGAGTGCTCCTTCGCCCAGCGCTCGACCACCACTTTCTTCTCAGTAAAGAACTCGACCGAGTCGCGACCCTGCGCATGCATGATGCCGAAGAAGCTGTCCTTCCACCCGCTGAAAGGGAAGTAAGCCATGGGCGCAGCAACACCAATATTGATACCGATGTTGCCCGCCGGAGCCTCATACCGAAAGCGCCGCGCCGCCGCACCGCTCGACGTGAACAGCGAAGCCTGGTTTCCATAAGAACTGCGCTCGAGGAACGCCAATGCCTCATCAAGATCGTTAGCGTGCACCAGGCTCAGTACCGGACCAAAGATCTCCGTGTCAGTCAGTTCGCTCGTCGCCGGAACAGCATCCAGAATGGTTGGCTTCACAAAGCTGCCTTGCTCGTAGCCTGATATCTTTGCGCCGCGTCCATCAAGCACCACCTTCGCGCCCTGGTCTTTGCCCCGCCCAATCAGCGACTCAACCCGCGCCTTACTCTGTTGCGTAATCACCGGCCCCATCTGCACGCCTTCATCGAGACCATTGCCCACGCGCAATTTCGCAGCCGACTCGGCGATTGCGTCGCGAAAACGGCTCTGCGCCTCGCCGACAGTCACCGCCACAGACACTGCAAGACAGCGCTGTCCCGCGCACCCAAAGGCGCTATCGCTGATGATCTGGGTAGCCATGTCAATGTCCGCATCGGGCAATACGATGACGTGGTTTTTCGCTCCACCCTGGCACTGTGCGCGCTTGCCGTTCGCACCCGCGCGGGCATACACGGCGCGTGCAGCAGGCGTTGATCCCACAAAGCTGATCGCCCGGACTTTGGGATGATCGATCAGCGTCTCTGCCGCGATGCGTCCGCCGTTCACAAGGTTGAGCACGCCCTTCGGTAGTCCAGCTTTCTCAAAAAGCGGAATGACCCGCTGCATCGTTAGAGGCACCCGCTCCGAGGGCTTCAAGACGACCGTGTTTCCCGTAGCGATGGCATAGGGTAGGAACCAAAAGGGAGTCATGCCGGGGAAATTCGAGGGCGTGATGATCGCGACCACGCCAAGCGGCTGCCGGATCATCATTTCATCGATGCCGCGAGCCACGTCCTCGAGATTGTGCCCTTGCATCATAATCGGAATGCCGCAGGCGACCTCAACGTTTTCAATCGTTCGCCGCATCTCGGCCTTGGCCTCGGTGAAGGTCTTGCCGTTTTCCTGCGTGATGGTACGGCTCAACTCGTCAATTTCCTGCTCCAGCAGGTGCTTCAGCTTGAAAAGCGGCTGGATACGATCCTCAGGAGGGGTCCTGCGCCACGCGGGAAAGGCCGCTGCCGCTGCTTCGACAGCCTTGTTCACTTCCTCTGCGCCCGCCAGCGGCACGCGTGCCAGCACCTCACCCGTTGCGGGATTGGGAACATCCAGCCATTCACTGGCGGTGGACTCTACCCACTGTCCGTTGATGAAATGGGGCAATTGCGCGGAGGTTGCGACGGCTGTACTCATGGGTGAGCTCCTGGCTGATCGTGAAGAATTATGCAAACAAAGCCTACAGAAATCCTGTAATGCTAATCAACTTATTGCTCTCCGTGCTGCAGGCTGCTAAAAAGATACCTTTGAAGTCCTGTTGACTCCTTGCCTCATGCTGAAAAAGCCAAAGAACAGCAAACCCGCAGCACGAAGCCATCTTTCCTTCCGCATCTCCGAAGTTTCGAAGATGCTCAGCGTCAGCTCCTCCACGCTGCGCCAGTGGGAAAATGCTGGGCTTACGCACCCCAAGCGGACCAAGAGTGGCTACCGCACCTACACGCGCGATGAAATTGAGCGGCTGAAATCCATCCAGCATCTACGATTCGAGAAAAACCTGAATGTAGATGCCATCCGCCATTTGATGAACAACACGGTCGGATCCCGGAATGGCGCCAGCCGACCGTCCAACGGCACAAGCATGGTGCCCATCGGGAACCGTCTCCGCAAGCTGCGCCGCGAGCGATCAATGACGCTCTCGGAGGCCGCAAAAGGCACCGACCTCTCCGTAAGCTTCCTGAGCTGCCTTGAGCGTGGACAGGCGCACGCTTCTGTTGCCGCATTGCAACGGCTGGCGGTCTTTTACAACACCAACGTGCTTTCGTTCTTTGGAGGCGAACAGCAGGCCGGCAAGCTCGTCAGGCCAGCCCAGCGGATCGAGCTCTCGAGCGAGCCCGGCGTCCACCTCGAGCTGCTCGCCTTCGGTTCCACAGCCATGGAGCCGCATCTCTTCCGCCTCGCGCCCGGAACATCGAGCGGCGGCTCTTATCACCACGAGGGCGAGGAGTTCATTTTCATCGTCAGCGGCAGCTGCGACGTGTGGTTGGACGAGGTCGAGCATTACCGGTTACGCGCCGGAGACAGTCTTTACTTCTCAAGCTCGCAGACCCACCGCTGGAGCAATCCGTACAAACAACAGGCTGTGCTGCTGTGGATTAACACGCCGCCCACCTTTTAGAAGCAGCATGGCGAACTCCGTCCCTGTGAGTAGTTGCGCCGAAGACGCTCGTGCCGGATGCGCAATCCTACATTCTGAATCGAATCGCCAGCTGAATTTGCCTCGGATCGCGCGCCCGCGTGATTTCTCCGAACAGCCCGCCCGCCACGGGAGCGCCGTTCGGATTCGCGCTGTAATCCAGTTGCGCATCGCCGAGTTGGCCGTCCGGATTCAGAAACTGCGTGTGGTTGAAGACATTGAAGACCTGGAAGACGAACTGGATCGTGCCTCTGTCTCCAACAGGAGTCAGCTTCTGCACCGCCAAATCTGTATTGTCGATTGGCGGCCCGCAGCAGATGCTGCGCGGAGCACTGCCCGCCGACCCCAGCGCTGGTACAGCGAATATTGACGGATCGAAATAGTAGCCGGTTACACCGTTGAGGGGTGTTCGCGGATTGCGGTGCGTAAAGGGCTTCACGATATCCGGCCGGCCCGGATTCTCAAAGTCGGCGCTGCCCTGCAGTTCTTGGTCAAGGTTGGAGTCGAATCGAATCGGAAAGCCGGTCTGCACCGTAAAGATTCCCGATGTCTGCCAGCCATCCAGAAGCACCCCGCGGGTGCCCGAATATTTGCGGACCGGCAGATCCCACACCCCGCTGAAGACGAAGCGATTGCGTGCATCGAACAGCGAGAGCGCGCGATCGCGGGCGAAGTCCAGCGGATCGAGGCTCTGCTCAAAGCTCGAAGCGTCATCCATCGATTTGCTCCACGTATACGACCCGAGAAACTGCAAGCCCTTTGAAAAACGCTTCTCGATCGATGCCTGGAGCGAGTTATAAGCAGAATTGGCTACTACGTTCTGCGCGAAGATGCTCGAGAAGACCGGCACGCCATCGGGTGGGCAGTTCGAGCCGGAGATCGGATCGCAGTACGGCGATGAATACTTCCGCAGTCCAACCAGCGTGATCGGGCTCTGTACGACCGTGCCGCCCGGAATGAACGACGTCGAGCCATAAGGAAGATGCAGCCCCTGCGGAGCGATCGTCTCTCCGCCCGGAATCACATACTCTGAATCTTCGCCATAAGGACCGCAGTTATAGCTCGTGTCGTTGTTGTAGGCGGACGTCGCAGCAAGGTCAAGACAGGTTTGCGGATTGCCGTGGTTCAGGTCATAGGTTGCCAGGAGTCGATGTCCCTGCGACCCCACATATCCCAGCGTCATGACTACGTTCGTCGCGAGTTGCTGCTGAATCTGAATGTTGTATTGCTCAGTGTATTGTGTCCTTAGATTTGGCTCGAGCTCGCCGAACATCAGGATTGGCCGGAATGCAGACCAGTCAACTGGCTGACCGGGCTTCGGCTCAAGGAAGCCATTGAATGCGTTCGGCGATACAGTGCCGGACTGGCTCACGAAGGGAGCCTCAAAGAGTGGCGCCGACAGGCTGTTGCTGCCGCCGAAAGGCGGCTCGCCCTGGAACTGCTCGAGCACGAGTTGCTCCATCGGGTTGTAAAAGATGCCGAAGCCGGACCGAACAACCAGCTTGCCATCAAAGGCCTGCGGACTCCACGCTATGCCGACGCGCGGCGCAAACGCCTTATAGTAGGTCGCGGTCAGCCCGGCAGGAATGCCCTTGTCCCCGGGCACCACGAGGCCAAGCGGAAAAACAGACTGGTTTGCACTCCCCGGACCGCAGTCGGCAGTATCTGTGCCGAGTGAAGCCTGGCTGTCGGCTGACAGCTGGCATGGAAATACCGTATCCGCTTGTCCTGCGCGAAACGTCTGAACGCGGTGCGAAACATCGGCAAGCGGCTGGTTCAGCTCCCAGCGCAGCCCATAGTTGATCGTCAGCGTCGGCGAAACCTTGAAGCTATCCTGCGCGAAGAGATAGACAGCCCAGGCGCGGATGTTCTCGGTTTGTGGCGATCCTTCGGAATAGCTGTCCGGCAGGCCCAGGAAGTAGTTGCCGAAAAGATTCGATGCGCCGAGGTCGTTCTCGCTGCCGCCGCTATATCCGTAAAAGCCGTTAATGTTGTAGTAGAGCGTCTGGTCGAAGCGTTGGTTGCGGATGTCCGCGCCAAACTTCATCGAATGCCGTCCGACCGTCTTCGAGAAGTTGTCCATGAGGGAATAGGTATTGCCTGTCTGCGGCAGTTCGCCCTCGCTGTCGTTGCCGATCGTGAACCCGCCGCTGACGCTGATGTAAGGAAGGCCCTCGTGCGCCGCCCCCAGAGCGGGCGTGATACCCAGCTTTGAATTGTTCGGTATCGGTGTCGCGTTGCCGAGGTTGTCGTACGAATAGAGCGGTGTATCGGTGTTTCCGTTGAAACAGAAGGCAGCCGCAGCGCCGGTACAGGAATTAATCACCGCATTCGTGCGCTGCGGGTGTAGAAACGTCTGCTGACCTTCGCGATAGTAAGTAATGCGCGCTTCGTTCTGCGTCGTCGGGCTGATTGTCCAGGTATCGGCAATATTGATCTGCTGGTTCCGCGTGGCATTGTTGCTGCCGAATCCCGGCAGCAGATTCGGAATCTCCGCCTGGAAGCGCGTAAACGGATTGGCCTCAAAATCGTCGTCGACGTAATAGAAGCCGGTAAGCGAATTCTTTTCGCTGAAGGTGTGATCGATGCGTACCGTTCCCTGGTTTTCGCGTGCATGCTGATTCGGCGCACCCTCAAACTCGTCTCCGGCAACATTCGGATAAGGAACATAATTGTTAACGATGTTCGCCGCCACCGGATCGAAGCAGCTCGTGGGAATCACATTGTTAGGAAAGACCTCGCTCCATGGCATTGCATTCCCCTGCGCTACTGCGACCGGATCAGGCGGTGTCCCGCCGGCAGCGGTGATGTCCTGCGCGCAGCTGGAGCGGTTCTGGAAAATTGCCGCGGTCGTCGCATCAGTCAGGTTGCCGGAAAACGGCGCGGTGTCGTCAAACACACCATTGCGCTCCATCTGCGTGGGAACACGCACACGATCCGAACTGATGCCCTTGCGGAGCTGCCGTCCTTCATAGGAGAGAAAGAAGAATGTCTTGTCTTTGCGAATCGGTCCGCCGATCGTTGCGCCGAATTGCAGCTGCGAGTCGTCCGGCGTTGACAGGTCGAAGTATCCCTTCGAGTCCATCGCCTGGTTGCGGACATAGGTATAAATGCTGCCGTGAATATCGTTCGTGCCCGATTTGGTGACCACGTTAATCACTGCGCCCGAATTCCGTCCATACTCGGCGTCAAAGGTATTCGTGATCACCCGAAACTCATCGATTGCATCCGGAGACGGCTCGATACCCGGCGCGTTGACAAACAGATCGTTACCGTCGCCACCGTTCACGCTGAAGTTATTCGATCGCCCGCGCCCGCCGTTGACGGAAACCGCACCCGCCTGATCGCTGCCATAGAAAAGGTCCGAGCCGCTCACGCCGGTCACGCCCGGTTGCAACTGCAGAAGCTGGTATGTGTTGCGCTCGTTCAGAGGCAGATTTTCGACCGCGCGTGAGTTAACCACCGCGCCGAGCTGCGTGGACGTGGTATCGACAATCGGCGGCGTAGCCGTCACTTCCACAGACTGTGCGCTCGATCCGACCGTGAGGCGAATGTCATACGTAACCGTAGCGTTGAGTTGCACGGCGATTCCGTCCGCAATGAATGACTGGAAGCCTGGCGCCTCCGCCTGCAGCCTGTACGTTCCACCCGGTACAGTGAGAAAGATGTAATCGCCGTTCTTTGCGCTCTCGGCTTTCTGCGCTACGCCCGAATCAGTATTGGACAGGGTCAGTTTTGCCCCCGGTACGAGAGCCCCGGTAGGATCGAGCACCCGACCGAGAACCCGGCCTGCGGTCGATTGCGCACGAACAAGAGGTGAAGGGCACAGCAGGACAAGCGAGATGAGAAGCGCCAAACTGGGGAGGAAAAGTGGGCTCCGACGACAGCGACCTGCGGAATACAGCATTCTCTACACCTCATGAGAGGAAAATAAAGACGAGCTTAGCGTGCGAACCGAATTCCGACGGATTGCGTTATCTGCAAAAACCTGAAGGATTGCAGAGAGTGAAAACCTTACATATATTCAGCAAGATTAGTGAAATTTTGGTGAGTGTCAAGGGAAACTTGACCAGTTCCATGCTGCAGGTTGCGGGGCTGCGATGCATCGCCCGCAACTCCACAAGCGACGCAGCAGAATGTGCACAATCAAGACTACCTGCTGGAGCAATATCGCATGAGCGAAAACAACGTCAGCATTCAGGCCGCTTCAACGCGGGACATATCCGAAGTGGTTCGCCTCTTCAACGCCTACCGCGACTTCTACGGCGAGGCTCCGGATGAATCGCGTGCCCTCAGCTTTATCCATGACCGGATTACGCTCGCTTGCGCGCAGCCGCCAGGCCAATTCTCCGTGGCACAGTATTTTCTGGCGTGGATGCAGACTGTGCAGGGTCGCGGTGCGGTGGGTTTCATGCACCTGATGCCCTCAACCAACACGCTGGCTATGCGGCCCATCTGGTTTCTCGAAGACCTGTATGTTGATCCTTCAGCCCGTAGAAAGGGAGTTGCTACATCATTTCTCCGGCATGCGGAGCAGTTCGCGCGTAGCACTGGCGCTGAGCGCCTGACGCTGGCCACCGCCCACGACAATGTCGCCGCTCAAGGCGTCTACCGCAAGCTTGGATACGTCCGCGAAGAGCACTTTTGGATTTTTCATCGCCTGCTTCCTTAGGAGACATGCTTGCGGTTCCCGCATCTAAAATCAGCAGGACAAAAAGTAGATTGAGAGAGAAGTCAATGCTGCAGCTTGACCGCAAAGACCTCATCGTTACTCACGCATGGATAGACAACGGGCGTGTGTCGTCAACCGACGCTGGCACCTTCAGAGTCGACAATCCTGCAAACGGCTCGCTGATCGCAGAAGTCGCTGATTGCGGCGCCCCCGAAGCGCGTGCCGCAACAGATGCCGCTTTTCGGGCCTTTGCATGCTGGCGCAAACTTCTCGCCAGGGAGCGGGCGGCGCATCTGCAGGCATGGCTCGCACTCGTTCGCAAGAATCAGGAAGACCTGGCCCGTCTCATTTCACTCGAGCAGGGCAAACCGCTCGTCGAGAGTCGCGGCGAGGTGGCGTATGGTGCCGCATACATCGAGTGGTTCGCCGAAGAAGCGAAGCGCACCTATGGAAACGTGATTCCCGAGACCGCCCCGGGCCGAAAGATCATCGTCACGAAGGAGCCTGTCGGCGTGGCAGCCGCAATCACCCCGTGGAATTTCCCCATCGCCATGCTGGCTCGCAAGATAGCGCCTGCGCTTGCCGCCGGCTGCACCATCGTCGCCAAGCCTGCGGAAGATACGCCCCTCTCTGCTCTTGCGTTGGCGCTGCTCGCGTCAGAAGCAGGAGTGCCTGCAGGGGTCATCAATGTCGTTCCTGCATCGCGTGGCCGGGCCGCATCCGTTGTCGATGCATGGCTCGAAGACGAGCGGGTGCGGAAGCTGTCTTTTACGGGATCAACCGCTGTAGGCAAGCATCTGGCGCAAGCCTCCGCCCCCACCCTCAAGCGGCTGTCTCTCGAACTCGGCGGAAATGCTCCCTTTATCGTTTTCGACGACGCCGACCTCGATCAGGCAGTGAAGGGAATGATCGCCGCCAAGTTTCGCAACGCCGGACAGACCTGCATCTGCGCCAACCGTATCTATGTTGCCGACGCCATCTACGACGACTTTGCCGAACGCGCCGTTGAGGCTGTTTCAAAGCTGCGGGTGGGTGCAGCCGGCGAAAGTGACGCGGAGATCGGCCCTCTTATCAATGCCAAGGGTCTCGAAAAAGTAGAACGCCACGTCGCGAATGCCATCGAGCGGGGCGCCCGCGTGCTCGTAGGCGGCAAGAGGCACGCATTGGGAAGATATTTTTACGAGCCGACTGTGCTTGCCGATGTCGACTCCACAATGAGCCTTTCCTGCGAAGAGACCTTCGGCCCGGTTGCGCCGCTCTTCCGTTTTAGTACCGAGGAAGAAGCGATCATGGCGGCAAACAGCACGCCCTTTGGGCTCGCCTCCTATTTCTACTCGTGCGACATCGCCCGCGTGATGCGTGTCGCCGCTGCCCTGGAATCCGGAATGATCGGTATCAATGAAGCAGCCATCTCGACTGAAGTCGCGCCCTTCGGAGGAGTGAAGGATTCCGGCTACGGACGGGAAGGCTCATCCTACGGAATCGACGAATATCAGCAGACCAAGTTTCTCTGTCTCGGCGGCCTGAGCTAGGCGCGATCAGGGCAGCTTGCAGCAGTCTTCCTTTTTTGGCGGCTCATTGTTGCTCGCGTCGAGTGCGACCTTCCACGATCCGTCGGCCTGCTTCTTCCATACAGTCATGTAGCGACCGGAAGTCACCCCGGGCGTACCGTCTTTCTGCTTGAAATGCCCTTCGTAGTGTCCCCATGTGAAGCCCATGTCGCCCACGGGACTCATGCGCCCTCCTTCCGGCTTCCAGGTCAGCTGATAGTCGGCTGCCGACCACTTGGTGTCGGCAGCGATGGCAGCGTGGCCTACGACCGGAGCCTGCCCGTTTGACAACGTCACCGCATCATCGGCAAACCACTTCGCAAACGCAGCGCCTCCGCCCTTGGCAGTGTCTGCGGCGAACCTTGCCTCCAGATCGAAGAGGAACGCGACGCCCGGTGAGTATGTCGGATTGGTCAGCGCGTCTGCGCTTGTAGCTGGTTTGCTCGGTTCGAGCGTCTGGCCGGAGACCGATTGCAGGAAAAAGAGTCCACCGACGACTAAGAGAAAAACTGCGCGAACCATTTTCTAACTCATCCCTCCATAACTAACCGAGCGAGTTCGTGAAGCACTATGCTATACGTTTTCAATCCTCATTTCTGACGATGAATACAAATGCTCGGAAACGCGATTTGACGCCGTGGATAGCTGCTGGAGGGATCCTCTATGCCGCGGGCGTCGCCGTTGCCATGTTCGCTCAACTGCATACCGGTACGGCCCTTCGCATCATTGCTCTCCTTGTCTTCACCGTCGCTGCGCTCCGCAAACGCTCCCTCACCGGCTGGATCTTCCTCGGCATGCTCGCTGGTGTCGAACTCGGCCTCGACGCCCCTCGCGTTGCCATCTCGATCAAGGTTCTCAGCGACATCTTTCTGCGGTTGATCAAGGTCATCGTCGCCCCGCTCATCTTCGGCACGCTCGTCACCGGCATTGCCAGCCACGGAGAACTGCGCACGGTTGGCCGTCTTGGCCTCAAATCGCTTATCTATTTCGAAGTGCTGACAACAATCGCCTTGCTCATCGGCCTCGTCGCCATTAACGTCTCAAAGGCCGGCGTTGGCCTCAACGCCCCCGCAGCGCCCTCGGTTGCAGTTGAGCACCGTAGTCAACTCCTGATCGATCCTCAGCCTGAGCAGCCTGCGCTTTCCTGGCAGCAGTTCCTTATCCGTATCTTTCCCGACAACATCGCCAAGGCAGTCGCCGATAACCAGATTCTGCAGGTGGCCGTCTTCGCGATCCTCTTTGGACTCGCACTCGGCCGACTCAGCGAAGCCAAACGCGCCCCCATGGTGCGCCTCGCCGAGTCGCTCACCGAAACCATGTTCGCCTTCACCAATCTCGTGATGTACTTTGCGCCCATCGGAGTCGCTGCGGCCCTTGCGTATACCGTGGCGCATTCCGGGCTCGGAGTGATGCTCAATCTCGGCAAGCTGCTCCTGACTCTCTACATTGCGCTCATCGCCTTCGCGCTGCTCGGTATGTTGCCGGCTGCGCTACTGGCGCGCGTCCCAGTCAGAGAGTTCCTGCGCGCCGTTGCCGAACCGGCGACCATCGCCTTCGCCACCAGCACGTCTGAAGCGGCATTGCCGCGCGCCATTGAGTCGATGGAGGCCTTCGGCGTGCCGCGCAATATCGTCGGCTTCGTCATTCCCACCGGCTACAGCTTCAACCTTGCCGGATCGGCCCTTTATCTCGCACTGGCGTCCTTATTCGTGGCCCAGGCAGCTGGCATTCACATGAGCCTTACCCAGCAGATTGTTATGCTGGGCACGCTCATGCTCACCAGCAAAGGCGTGGCCGGAGTCCCGCGCGCCGTGCTGGTCGTGCTGCTGGCCACCGCATCAATCTTCGGGTTGCCCGAGGAGCCGATCTTCGTCCTGCTTGGCGTTGACGCCCTGATGGATATGGGCCGAACCACCATCAATGTCGTCGGCAACTGCCTTGCATCGGCTGTCGTCGCCCGCTGGGAGGGTGAGTTCCGGGCAGAAGCTGCGTCCTCTGAGGCGATTGCGGCGCTGACCGACTAAACCCCTGTCGCCGCTTGATATACTGTAATGACGAAGTTAGCCAGTTCCCGGCAGCAAGGCCCCGAATGCGGGGTCTTTTTTGATAGTGGGCAACTCGATCGCGTCGGTCGGGTTTAAACTGACGGACGACTTCGTTTGATTCATGGGCAAACTACTCGACACCGTCCACTCTCCGGCAGACATCAAGAAGCTTTCGATCTCTCAGCTGGAAACTCTCGCGCAGGAGATTCGCGAACGGCTGATCCTCACCCTGTCGAAAACCGGGGGTCACCTTGGTCCAAATCTCGGCGTCGTCGAACTGACACTCGCCATGCACTACGTCTTCGACACTCCCACCGACCGGTTTGTCTTCGATGTCAGCCATCAGGCCTACATTCACAAGCTGCTTACCGGACGCCGCGAGCGCTTCGAGACCATCCGCCAGCCCGGCGGACTGAACGGCTTCATGCTGCGCACCGAGAGCGAGCACGACTCCTACGGCGCTGGACACGCCGGCACAGCGCTTTCCGCCGCCTTGGGCATGGCCGTCGCGCGCGATCTCGCCGGCGGCAAAGAGCACATCGTTGCCCTCGCCGGAGACGCCGCCTTCACCAACGGCATTTCTTTTGAGGCGCTGAACAACATCGCCGACCAGACCAGGCGCCTGATTGTCGTGCTCAACGACAACGAGTGGTCCATTGACCGCAATGTCGGCGCGATCGCTAGGTATCTGCACAAGATCGTCACCAACGAACACGTGACGCACCTCCACGACAGCGCAGCGCGCCTCCTGGAACGCTTCGGCGGCAAAACTGCCGTCAACGTCGTTCGCCGCGCAGAAGAAGCCGCCAAAGGCCTGCTCTGGCCGTCAGTATTCTTCGAGGAGTTCGGCCTCACCTACTACGGTCCGCTCGACGGTCACAATGTCGGCCTGCTTGTCGAAACCTTCAAATTCCTCAAGCAGCAGGACAAGCCAGTCCTTCTCCACGCGATCACCCAGAAAGGCCGCGGATTCCAGCCCGCCCTCGACAAGCAGAAGAAGTTTCACGGACTCGGGCCCTACGATCCCGAGACAGGCGAGACCAAGCCCGTCGGCCAGCACACTTACTCCGAAGTTTTTGCAGAAACGCTGGTAAAGCTGGCCAACGAGAACGACAAACTGGTGGCCATCACCGGCGCCATGCCTAACGGCACAGCGCTCGATCTTTTCAAGCCGCACCATCCGAAGAAGTACTTCGACGTGGGTATCGCCGAAGAGCACGCCGTCATCTTCGCTGCCGGCATGGCCACGCAGGGCTACAAGCCCTTCTGCGCGATCTACTCCACATTCCTGCAGCGGGCCTTCGACCCCATCGTGCACGACGTCTGCCTCCAGAACCTCCCCGTTGTTTTCTGCATGGACCGCGGTGGGTTGAGCGGCGACGACGGTGCAACGCATCACGGACTCTTCGACATCAGCTACCTGCGTGGCATTCCCAACATCATCCACATGGATCCCAAGGATGAAGACGAGCTCGCCGACATGCTCTACACTGCCATGCTTCACGATGGCCCCGCAGCGGTGCGTTACCCTC
Organism: uncultured Acidobacteriaceae bacterium; assembly: GCA_963781245.1. Classification (GTDB taxonomy): domain Bacteria; phylum Acidobacteriota; class Terriglobia; order Terriglobales; family Acidobacteriaceae; genus Silvibacterium. The sequence goes on along the minus strand of CAWAFB010000011.1, from coordinate 341,595 downwards.
GCGGCATCGGTCCGGGGACCGCTGTGAAGGAACACCCCGTCGCTCTGCCTATTGGGAAGGCCGAGGTCATCCGCGACGGCGATGAGTTCGCCATCTTCGGGCTCGGCGCACTGTTGCCCATGGCGAGCGAATTGGCCGAGAAACTCGATCAGCAGGGACACTCCGCCGCAGTAATCAATCCGCGATTCGTGAAGCCCTTCGATCGCGAGCTGCTCGCATCCTATGCCAGGCACGTGACCGCGATCGTTACGTTCGAGGATCACGTACTAATGGGTGGTTTCGGCAGCGTGGTGCTTGAGGCGCTGAGCGAAATGGGCCTCAATACGCCAGTCATTCGCATCGGCTGGCCCGATCGTTTCATCGAGCATGGCAAGGTCGACCAGCTCCGTGCCCGCCACGGTATCAGTGTGGAAGCGGCGATGGAAAAGCTGGCGCCATATCTAAACGCAAAGCGCAAAGGCCTGCGACGCCTGGTTGCCCGATAAGGCCTTTCTGACATCGTCTGCAAGAAATTGCGAAGCGGGCCGCATTCGGGCCCGCCTTGAAGGAATCCTCGCCTGATACGGCATCGGTACCGTGGGGACAACGTAGCGGTTCCTTATGGGAACGAAGAACCGGACGGGATGTTGATGCCTCCACAACAACGCTCCAACAGGTATCCTGTTAACAGCTCTCACCGCTTGCCGAAGTGGAAACGTTAAGGCGGACGCGTGGAGAAACACACCTGTGATGTCCACTCCGGCTCCTGTCAAGAATCGCGCACATGTCTCCGCCAGTGAGCGATGGATCGTAGCAATCGGTGTATGGAAGCTGCTTGAGGCCGCCCTGTTCATCATCCTCGGCGTCGGCGCGCTCAAACTCCTGCACAAAGATCTGGTAGACGTCGTTACTCGCTTCATTATCGATTTGGGCCGCGACCCGGAAGGCCACTTCGCCAACCTGATTCTGGACAAAGTTGCACTGATCGATCCTCACCGCCTCAAGCAGATCAGCATCGCCATCTTTGCCGGAGCCGCCCTTCACATGCTTGAAGGGGTCGGACTGGTTCTGCGGAAGGTCTGGGCAGAATACGTCACACTGATCCTCACCGCGTCCTTCCTGCCTTGGGAGGTCATCGAGATTGTGCGCCATGTCACCTGGATCAAGGTCGTCCTTCTGCTGGTCAACCTTGCAGTCGTCATTTATCTCGTCTTTTATGTCCAGATGATGAATGTTCGGCGAAAAGAAACTCAGCAGGAATCCTGACATTCCAAGCGGAAATCGCCATGTATTATCGCCAAATTTTCGCTTTACCTTGAGTCCTGCGATCTGGCAAGCGTCTTCTGATCGCACCGAATCAGATTAGATAACACTGTATCTTGTGCTTTCGCCTGGCGACCAGCCCTACCGGTTGATGTTTACGACTCCCATTCGCCAACCCCCTCTTCTTCCTATCAGTTAGCCCGAAAATGTCCCGTTTTTCCACTTGGACGCGCCCCATTCCTGCGCTACGATTGTGGACGAAAGCGGTCAAAAAGGGTCCAAAAGGGAGTAACGAGCTTGCTTTTGGGTCGGCATCATCTTAAAGGAACGATACACCGGAAGTTTCGGGAAACGGTGAGCAGTTTTGACCGAAATGGGAATCGATGTTCCGTGGAAATCACCCAACCCGGGTTGACGAGAAGGGTCGCCTCAAGCTGCCGGCCGACTTCAAGCGCGTGGTTGAGGAGAAGTACGGAGCGGGAACGCAGTTTTATATCACCAGCCGGGACGGTAACGACGCGGAGATTTATCCGATGCAGGAATGGGAAAAATTCGAAGAGAAGCTGGCTGAAATTCCCAACTTCAATCCTGCCAAGAAGAAGTTGTTGAACTACGTGAACTATTACGGCCAGACAACCGAGATGGATGCACAGGGGCGGGTGCTGTTACCGCAGATCCTGCGCGAGAAGACCAATACGTTGGGCGATGTGCTCGTGTTTGGCATGCAGACGTTTTTGAAGGTCACCAACCGCGAGGCATTCGTCGCTAGCCTCGAGCCGATGACCGAAGCCGACGAGCGCGAGCTCGAGAATTTCAAGCTGTAACCACCCCTCAGGGGGAGCACATGGACGAGCGTGAGCGGCATGTGCCGGTTCTTTTACAACCAGCGATCCGATACCTGAATGTGCGCCGGGGCGGCACCTATGTAGACGCTACCCTGGGATTCGCAGGACATTCGAGCGCAATCGCGCGGGAACTCGGTCCGGAAGGCAAACTGATCGCCTTCGACCGTGACCCCGAAGCGATGGCGCGGGCAAAGGCCAGGCTCGACGCGTTGCGCGAGGAGCTGGGGCCGGAAATGCCTGAAGTCGTCCTGCACGATGTGGAGTTCTCCGAAATGGCGGAACGGTTACCGTCGGCAAGCCTCGACGGCCTGCTCGCCGACTTCGGAGCCAGCTCCATGCACTTCGACGAGGCGCACAGAGGATTCAGTTTTCAGGCGGAAGGCCCCTTGGATATGAGGATGAATCCTCGCTGGGGATTCACCGCCGCACAAGTGGTAAACCAGTTCGGCGAAAAAGAGCTCGCCGACCTGATTTACGAATTCGGAGAGGAAAGGAGGTCGCGGAGAATCGCCAGAGCCATTGTCAGGGCCCGGCCGATTACGACCACGGCACAACTGGCCAGAATCGTAGCGGCCGCGGCCCCGGCGATGAAATCCGACAGGATTCACCCGGCGACGCGGACCTTTCAGGCTCTCCGAATTTACGTAAATGCCGAGCTCGACGAGATAAGCGCCCTGCTGAAGGTGGTGCCCGCGCTGTTAAAGCCCGGAGGAAGGCTGGTAGTGATCAGCTTCCACTCCCTCGAGGACCGGCTGGCAAAAGATGCCTTGCGCGAAGGCGCGCAGCAAGGAATTTATGAAGTCCTCACGCGAAAGCCGGTAACGGCCGAAGCCGAGGAAACGGATCGCAATCCGCGGGCACGCAGTGCGAAGCTGCGGGCAGCGGAAAGAAAGGCAGGGTAGTGAGTAGCAGCAAGGGCATGGTTCTTGCCAATCCCTAATGGCTAATCCCTAATCCCTGAAGAGATCGGGCCGGGGTCGTCCCACCGCAGTACAAAGGCGAAAGCACCAAAGACGACACTCGTAAGACTCCCTCCCGAAAATAGCGACCCAGGCCCGGTCGCAAGAGGGAGACGAAAGAAGTTGGAAAGAAGCAAGTTCGTAAGCAGTACCGCAGCACAAGCTAATGGCTGCGTTTTCAGGAGACACCATGGCGACACAGGCAATCGCAGCGCAGCCCGGCTTGGAAACAGGCCGCAGCAGCTATGACCGGATCATGGAGCGCAACATGTCGCTTCTGGCCGCGCAGCAGCGCGCGCGCCGCGGCCCCACGCCGGAGGTCTTCTTCGTCAAGCGCTTCGATAACTCGCGTCTCGTGAAGGCCGCCGATCCGCAGCGTGTTAGGGAAATGCGCATCTTCGCCTGCGCCATGGCCCTGCTCTTCGGGCTCATCATGATGTATGGCTGGCAGCACCTGAGTTCCATCGAGTACGGCTACCGCATCGAGTCGGAGAAGCAGCAGGTCCAGCAGCTCGAGGAGCAGAACCGGCAGCTTCGCCTCACCCAAGCACAGCTCGGAGATCCGGCACGCATCGACCAGATGGCTCGCCAGCTCGGGCTAACTGCTCCGCGTCCCGGACAGGTTGTTCGTCCCGACGCAACCGCTGACCCAAACGCGCCCGCGTTAGCTGAGGCCGCGCTCCCCGCGCCGCCTATTCGTTAGTTTCGGACCCTTTCGGGAGAGGAGCTCGCTGCGCAGTGAAGAGTCCTTCAATTTCTCCCCCGGTTTTCAATTCGCCGTCGCCCTCTTCGGTTTCCAGGACCGGCATCGTCACGCCCATGAGCCGCATGCGCGTGCTCAACATCCTGGTCTTCTTCGCATTCTGGGTGGTTATTATCGGTGGCCGCCTCGTCTGGCTCCAGGTCTTCCGCCACCAGGAATTTGTCGAGCGTGCGGCCATGCAGCAGGAGCGCGGCTTCGAGGTCGCCCCGCGGCGCGGCGTTCTTTACGATCGCAACCTGCACGAGCTGGCGATGACCGTTTTAGTAGACTCGGTCTACGCTGTCCCAAAGGAAATCGGCGATGCCCGACCACAGACCGCGGCTGCCCTCGCAAAGATCGTCCATACCGATCCGACTGACGGCTTCACATCAGAGCAGCAGATTCTCGCCCGGCTAAACGCCTCCCGCAACTTCGCCTGGATCGCCCGCAAGGAAGACGCCGCAGTCATCGACAAGGTGAAAGCCCTCAACCTGAAGGGCGTCTACATCCAGAAAGAATTCAAGCGCTTCTACCCGGACAATCAGATCGCCGCGCAGGTTCTCGGCTACGTCGGCATCGACGACAACGGCCTCGGAGGCTTGGAGCAGAACTACGACGAAGATCTGCACGGCACCCCGGGTCACATGCTGACCGCGCTCGACGCCCGGCGCCACGTCCTTGGCAGCGCCGAGCGCGAGCCGTTGCCCGGCGAAAATCTCCTCCTCACCATCGACGAGAACATTCAGTTCATGGCTGAGAAAGCCCTGGACCTCAACATGGAACGGACGCACGCAGAATACGGCACGGTCGTCGTTCAGGACCCGCACACCGGGCAGATCCTTGCGCTTGCTGTCCGGCCTACATTCAATCCAAATGATTTCCGCCACGCGACAACGGGTCTGCTGAAAGATCACGCGGTGAGCGATGTCTACGAACCCGGCTCCACATTCAAGCCAGTGACCTATGCGGCTGCGCTGGAAGAAAAAGCCATCACTCCAGACACCATGGTGGATTGCGGTGGCGGCGCGCTTAGCATCGCCGGCCACACGGTACACGATGCTCCCGGCGAGCATTTCGGATTGCTTCCGGCGTGGAAGGCCCTTGCGGTTTCAAGCAACGTCTGCGCGATCCGTGTAGGCGAACGCGTGGGCCCCGAGCACCTCTACAAATACATCCGTGCGTTTGGATTTGGTGAGCGCAGCGGCATTGAGCTTCCTGCCGAAACAAGAGGGTTGCTGGAGCCGCTCAAGCACTGGGGTCCGGCCTCCATGGGCGCCATTCCCATGGGCCAGGAAATCGCCGTTACCCCCGTGCAGATCGTCACCATGGTTTCAACCATCGCCAATGGTGGCATCTATTTGCCTCCCCACATTCTGCTGGAGAGCACCGACCTTACAAAGGGCGATCCGAAGCTGAAGCCTGTGGTTTTCCATCCTGAGACCAGTTTGCCCGAACAGTTGCCGGAGGGCGCGAACCGGGTGATCTCGGAACTGACTGCGGCCCAGATGCGAAAGATGATGCAGGATGTGGTGCTCATGGGCACTGCGCACGGAGCCGTTCATCTGAATGGATATAGCGCGGCGGGCAAGACCGGAACGGCGCAGAAAATCGATCCCCGCACCCACACGTATTCGAAGACCAACTTCGTCGCCTCGTTCGTCGGGTTCGCGCCAGTCAACAATCCCGCCATCACCATTGCCGTTGTGATGGATTCGCCCTCACACAGCATGCACTTCGGGGCGCAGGCCAGCGCGCCCGTCTTCCAGGATCTGGCGCAGCAAATCCTCGAATACCTGGGCGTGCCCCACGATGAGCCGATGCAGACTCCTGCGGCAATGGCTAAGGCTGAGCAGGCAGTACCAGACGATGCCCCGCCAGAGCACATCGACAATCTCGACTCACTCTTCGCCGAGCTAAACAATCTGCCCGCGGACGACCCTCTGCGTACCAGTGCTCCCGCGCCGACCCGCCTGCCTGAGTCAAAAACGGAAGAAGTGGCGCACCCACCGGCCCCTGATTTCAGCGCATCCCTGAATTCACCGCCGGTACCACCCGCGCTGCAGACAACCTCGACTGCTTCTGAACGGCCGCAAGGTTCCGCGGATCCCCCAGAGCCCGCAGCCCAGCCCGCCCTGCCCACACGGCCGCCCGGCGGCAACGGCTCCGTCATTGTCGCGTCAGCGCAACGAGTCGCTGTCCCTTCCTTCGTGGGCGAGCCCGTACGTAAGGTCATTGAGCAGGCTGGCGGAGCCGGCCTGAGGGTTCAGGTCCTGGGCAGCGGTATTGCCCGCGGACAGGCGCCGGCCGCCGGCACCATGGTACCCGCCGGCACCGAAGTGGTTGTGCGCTTCGCGCACTGAGCCAACGGCCTCACCCGTAAAATAGAGTAGTTGACTATGCAGATCGACCAGGTTTTGCAGGGAGTTGGGTGCGTCCGGCGCTCCGGAGCAGCCGTCGTCACCAGCGTCGAATACGACTCACGCCGCGTAGGCCCGGGATCGCTCTTCGTCGCCATGCATGGCGAAACCACAGACGGCAACCAGTACATTTCCAAAGCAATCGCCCAAGGTGCAACAGCCGTCATCACCGACTCATCGTCAGCCTTCAACGACCTCGCACTCCACCACCCAAAAATCGCCGTCGCCGAAGTCTCACACGGACGAAACGCCCTGGCTCTCATAGCCGCCAATTTCTTCGGACACCCTGAACGTCAACTTGCCCTCAGTGGCGTAACCGGAACCAACGGCAAGACGACCACCGCCTTCCTGCTCGATGCAATGCTGAACCATGTGTGCCACAAGACCGTCCTCGTCGGCACCATCGAATATCATGTCGCAGGCGCAGTTCGCCCATCTCCGCATACCACACCCGAGTCACGCGATTTGCTTGAGCTTTTTCGCGAAGGCGTTGATGCCGCGGCCACCGAAGCCGTGATGGAAGTGTCATCGCACGCTCTTGCGCAAGGGCGCGTCTACGGCCTCCCCTACGACGTTGCTATCTTCACAAACCTCACGCGCGATCATCTGGACTTCCACGGCACAATGGAAGACTATTTCGCTGCGAAACGCCGGCTCTTCGATGGCAGCCTCTTGAAACCGCCTCGTGTTGCCGTACTGAACTTCGAAGACCCCTACGGATCCCAACTGGCCCTCACCGCTCGCGAAGCCAGATCGGAAATCTTCTCTTATGGGCTCAGCACCGCTGAATTCCGGGCCGATAACATCGATATGGCCGCCAGCGGAATGCGATTCACCCTTCAGACTCCAGCCGGCGCAGCGCAAGTCCAGACGCGCCTTACGGGAAAGGTCAATGTCTACAACCTGCTTGCCGCATCCGCCGCGGCTTTCGCTCGCGGCCTTTCGACTGACCAGATCAGCGCCGGTATTGCATCGCTCTTCTGCGTGCCGGGACGTTTCCAGGCCGTCGACTCCGGCCAGGACTTCACCGTCGTAGTCGATTACGCCCACACCGACGATGCCCTCCGCAACCTCACCGCTCTTGCCCGCGAATTTGTAACCGCCACCGGCGGAAAAGTCATCACCCTTTTTGGCTGTGGAGGCGACCGCGACAAAGCCAAGCGCCCTCTCATGGGCCGCGCTGCAGGAGAAGGAAGCGATTTCGTCGTCCTCACCTCGGACAATCCGCGCAGCGAGGATCCGCTGAACATTCTTTGTGACGTCCTGCCCGGCCTCGAAGCGGCCGGAACAAAATACGTAACAGAAGTGGATCGTGCCTCTGCCATCCGGCTTGCTCTCGAAGCTGCCCGCCCCGGTGACATCGTTCTGATTGCAGGCAAGGGCCATGAGAAGACGCAGACCCTGAAGAGCGGAACCATCCCCTTCGACGATGCCGAGGTCGCCGCAACCATCCTGCGCGAGCTGAATCAGGCCGGAGTAGGCCTATGAAACTCGATCTCCACCAGATCGCACAATGGGCGGGCGCCGATCTCACCGGTCTCGATCGCGCTCTGGTGCGCGTCGCAACTGGATACTCCATCGACTCGCGCACACTTCTGCCCTGCGACCTCTTCATCGCCGTCAAGGGCGAGCGCTTCGACGGACACGACTTCATCGCCTCAGCCTTTGAACGCGGAGCGATCGCCGCCATTGTCGCGCGCGATAAGCTGGCCACGTTTCCCGAAGAAGTGCGCAAACAGCCGCTGCTCGTCGTGGATGACCCGCTGGCCGCTCTCCAGCAACTCGCAGAAGCAGTCCGCAAGCACTGGGGCAAAAGGCTTATCGCCATCACCGGCTCGGCGGGCAAAACCACCACCAAGGAAGCCGTCGCGAAAGTCCTGAATGCAAAATTCTCTGTGCTGAAATCGCAGGGCAATCTCAACAACGGATATGGCCTGCCTCTGCAACTGCTCAAACTTGAGCCCGAGCACGAAATTGCTGTCATCGAGATGGGCATGTCGGCCGCCGGAGAGATCGCAGCGCTTGCTCGCATCGCCGTTCCCGACTGGGGAGTCGTCACCAATGTTGGCAGCGCCCACGCCGAGTTCTTCGCCGACGGCATTGCCGGTATTGCCCGCGCTAAATATGAATTGATCGAAGCGCTCCCCTGCCACGGCGTCGCGTTCCTGAACTGCGACGACGCTTACGTCTCCCAGTTCGGGCGCGACTTTCGCGGCAAGGCCATCTACTTCGGCCGCGGACCCTGCGCCGATCCCAAGGCTGAATCGATCGAACGACTCGGTGCCGAAGGCCAGCGTATCCGCATTCGCTCCGGCGAATCGCACGCGGCACTGCATCTGCACCTGCTTGGCGAACACAACGTTTCGAACGCGCTGGCAGCCGTCGCTGTAGGCATGGAAGCCGGTATCCCGCTCGAGACCTGCTGCGCATCCCTCGCTGAATTGTTCCCTGAAGACAAGCGCGGACAGATCCTGAGCGTCCGTGGCGCAACAGTCATCAATGACAGTTACAATTCCAATCCCGAGGCGTTGAAGGCGATGATCGCCACCCTGGCCTCGATGCCGCTCTCCGGCAATGGCCGCCGCATCCTCATCGCTGGAGAAATGCTCGAGCTCGGCCCCGAGTCCGCTGCCCTTCACGCCGCTTGCGGCAAGGCGGCAGCCGACGCGGGCATCGACATTGTTGCCGGTGTGCGCGGCCAGGCGCAAAACATCGTCGACGCCGCCCGTCAGGGATCGCCCGAGGCACTCTACTTCGAATCGCCCGAGCAGGCAGGAGAATGGTTGCGCGACAATCTTTGCTCCGGAGACGTCGTCCTGCTCAAGGCCTCGCGCGGAGTAAAGCTGGAGCGAGCCCTCGACGCCCTAAAGATCAATTAGCGGCAGATCGCCGGCGGCTGATATCCGAACTCACGGTCGATAGCCTCAGCCACTGCCAGCACGGTTTCGTCTTCAAAGGGACGCCCCGCAATCTGCACCCCGATCGGCAGCCCTCCCGCCGACCTTCCTACTGGCACCACCGCTGCGGGCGCAGCGAACAAGTTGAACCACTGCGTGTATCGCATCGCGTCTAGATAACGAACTGTCCGCCCCTCTACCGTCCACTCGCGCTCGCCATGCCTGAAGGCGGGAATGGCGCAAGCGGGACACAGCAGCACCGGGAAGTCCCGCATCTCCAACAGCATCTTGTGGCGGACCATGTCGGACTCTGCCCACGCCCGCAGCAGAGACTCGGCAGTCAGCGGCTTTTCTGAGCGCGCGATCTCCAGAAATCCGCGAAAGACTGGACTCAGATGCTCCTCACGTCCCTGGATAAGTTCGCGGTAAAACATCTCCCCGCACTGTACAAAAAAGATCCACCATAGCCGTCGTGCTTCTTCGAGCACCGTCGGCTTGAACCGCTGTACGCGAAAGCCCTGCCTTTCGAGTGATCGCACAGCATCACGCACGGCCTGGCGCGTCTCTGGCGTCACCGGCGTCAGTCCGTCATCATCGAACCACCCGATCGTGATCTGCTTCGCGTCCTCAATCGACACCTCCCGCAACCCAACCGGCGCGCTCTCCGAATCGAGTCGGTCCTGCGCGCAGAGCGTCCGAAAGAGCAGTGCAACGTCCAGAATCGTCCGCGCCATTGGGCCGACCGCACCGAGAAAGGAAAACGGACCGGCGGACGGTGGCCGATGTCCCCGGGCGGGCACGCGCCCCGGCGTAGGTTTTAGCGCGGCAATTCCGCAGAAATGAGCAGGCTCGCGCACCGATCCGCCACTGTCACTACCGAGCCCGCCCGCCGACAAGCCGGCCGCAATCGCAGCTGCTTCACCGCCGCTCGATCCTCCCGACGTGTGCTCCAGGTTCCACGGATTGCACGTGCGGCCATAGAGCAGGTTGTCTGTCTCGTACGCCATCAGCAGCTCAGGGCAATTCGTTGTGCCCAGCACCGTCGCGCCGGCGGAACGCAGACGTGCTATCGATTCGGCGTCCGCATGCGCCATGTGCCCGCGATTGAGTAGGCTGCCAATCTCGCAACGATAGCCCCGTACCTCGATGGACGACTTCACCGTCACCGGCAACCCCGCCAGCGGACCGGCGTGCGCCTCCATTGCTGCTGCGCGAACCCGTTCAGCGTCGAACTCGATCAGCGCATTCAGCTTCGGATTCAGGCGCTCGATCTGCCGTATATGCTCCTCGGCAAGTTCCAGCGCAGAAATCTTCCGCTGCTCAAGCAGCGAAAGCTGTTGTACTGCAGGGAGCAGCGTAACGCTCACGGCTTACCGGTAGTCGGCAATGATGTCACCGGCTGATAATCAAACTGGAATCGCTGCAGGCGCTCGCCTGACTCGAAGCGGTCGTTCCAATCCAGCCGATATTTCAGCGTAGCGGCGCCATCCGGATAATGCTCACTCGCCGGATACGGATAAGTGCTCATCTCATGAAACGGCATCTGCGCGACAGTGAAGGGCATTGCTTCATAAAAGTCCATGTCCTTCACAAAGCCGTTCGCGTAGAAGAAATAATCACGCTTCCAGTGCGCGGGCAGTGCAGGCAGCGCTGCAGCACTGAACTCTGCATCGATCTCCTCGCCGCTGCCGAAGATCACATAGTGATTATCGGGTTTGCCCAGCAGCGGAGTCACATCGCCGTAGCGCGTGTAGCTTCCGCGCTGCCATTGGAACGGACCCGTCGCGCTGATCTTGTCGTAGTGATAGGTCAGGTCGCCCGGCGTCTCCCCATCCGCCTGCTGCGGATATCCGCGGAACGCAAGATGCGCCATACCCAGCGGCAGCTCGGTCTCTCGCGCCTGCCCGGAAACCGCAGGCCCATTATCCACCAGCGCCTGGTCCCAATAAATCTGCAGATTCGTCGTCATGCGAATGCGTCGCGTGCCCGGCGGCAGCTTGCCTGTCAGATCGACCACAATCGTGCGCGGCAGCCCTGCAGGAAAGCCCATGTCGTCGATGATTCGCTTCCAGCTTCCATCCGGCATCTGCACTTCCACATACGGCGGAATCGGTTGAAGCCCGGCCTGCCACGCCGCATACATCGAGCTCGCGCTGAAGTACTCGATAAAGCCATGCAGAAACAGCCGCAGAGGATTCTGCGGCGACCATTCGCCCAGGTCGAGCGTGAGCGTGTGCATGTTGGCATAGCCCGCATAGCTCAGGTTCGTGAAGTCGCGAACGTATTTGTGATCGCGCGTCGCCAGCAGCGCAAGCACATCACGCCCCTTATCATCCCATGCGCCCGCCAGCGTTCGCGTGGCCGGCGATGCGACCACCGTCTTGCCCGAAGCAAACGGCGGCTCGCTCAGAAAGCGCTCGTCTGGATAAACCTCGGTGCCTTCCGGGTGATCCACCGCGACAAGCCGCACCTGGTCGACGTAGTTGATCTCTTCCATCGGCTCGCCGAATCGCAGGCTCAGATACCCGTTGCGCGCCTTCAGTTGCGACCCGTCCACCTTGATCCATTCATCCGGATCAGCCTGGTTTGTCGCCGTCGGCGACACCCAGTGCCCAACTACTGCCGCGCCAATCACGTCAGACACGAACTGATACTTCGTGCCGTCCCACGCAAACAGTACCGGACAGGAACTGCCGCGCCGGTCGAGTTCGGTAATGGCAGCGGGCTTTGCTGCCGCCAGATCGATCTCATCCTGCGGAACGCCCGTCGGCCACAGCATGCGCACCACGTCGGCACGCTCCGCCTGCCCTAGGCCAGCGATAATCTCCGGCGCGTTCTGGCTCATGTATCCCGAGCCGCCCGCAATCTCAAACTTCTGCCACTTGCCGTTGGAAAATACCTCAACCTTCGTTCCAATAGCAGTCTTGTTATCCGCCAGCCCTGTAAACGCGAGCCGCATCGAGTGATTGCGATTCCCACCCACGTTATGCAGCACCACCGGAGGTTGATTCAGTTGCGTAACGACCAGATCCGCCGCGCCGTCGCCATCTACATCCACCGCAATCACCGAACGCGGATTGGTAAGCTTCAGCTTGTTTGCTCCCACCGCCTTACTCACATCCTCAAAGCCATCCGCGCCGCGATTCCGCAGCACGCGTAGCTCCGCTCCGCGCTCCGTTTCGACGATCACAGCTAGATCAATCCAGCCATCGTTGTCGATATCGATCGGCGTCACTCCCCACGCGGCCTGGGCGTCGTTTACCGGCAGCGGTACACGTTCAAAGCGCTTGCCGTCGACGTTGCGCCACAGGCTCACCCCGGGAGTACCCGCGTGCGTCACCGCAACATCCATCCATCCATCTTTATTGAAATCGAAGACCGAAACACCGGCCGTAGATGCCAGATCCGAGGCCGCATAGAGCGGGACCACGTTGAAATGTCCTTCGCGCGCGTTTTCAAACACCGTCGGCGCGCTTGCAGATCCCGTCACCACAAGATCGACGGCACGATCATTGTTGATATCCGAGAGCGTTGCTCCGACTGTCGCGGCATCGCCCGCCAGTCCCGTGGGCCCGGTCCATTCCGTAAACGTCGAGTTCCCGTTGTTGCGCCACATCACGCTCGGCCCCGAGCCATTCATCGCAGTGCCGGTTACAAATAGATCGAGATCACCATCGTGGTCGAAATCCACAAAGGTCAACCCCGCAGGATGGTTCAACTGCGTAATGCCCAGCGCCTTCGTCGTGTCCGCGAATTTGCCCTTGCCGAGATTGTGAAAGAGGATGACGCGATCACTCATCGCCACCGCCAGATCGGGCAGCCCGTCGCTGTCGTAGTCGCCAACCGCGCACGCAAGCCCGTGCCCGCTGGCAACAAGACCAGTCTGCGACGCGGGAATCTCCTCAAACGATCCGTTACCCAGATTCCTGTAGGCACGAATCGCCTGGTCGCCTTCGCCCATCACCACCAGATCCTTGTGTCCCGGGCCGTCGATATCGATGACGCAAGCCCCTCCTCCCGCCTGTTTGTCGTCGATTGGCGCAGAATTGAAAGGGGCTCCCGCGATTGTTTGTGCCACGAAACTGACGGGGATCATCGCCTCCACGCGAGCTTCCGGCGCCAGCATGTCCTGCACTGTCGCATAGCGCCCCTGCTCTCCGTACGCGGCGCTCAGTGGCGTCGAAATCTTGTGCTCGGTCAACTCCTGGAAGCGCTTTAGATAGGCACGCGCCTCATCCACCTTACCCATTCGCTGCAGCGCTCGTGCCATTCCAAAATTCGCCGACGCGTGAACCGGATTCAGCTTCAACGCTTCCTCGAACGACTCCTTCGCGTGCTCGTAGTCACCCAGGTTCAGATAAAACGTCCCCAGAAAATAGTGCGCATCGGCATCGTTGGGGTCGAGCTTTACCGCGTGCTCCATATCCCCGATCGCAAGCTTCGGATCGCCCGCACCAAGATGCAGAATTCCCAGGCTGTACCATGTGTGCGGATTGCTCGGATCCATCGTCGCCGCCTGTTTCAAAGCCTCTTCGGCCTCCGGCAGCTTCCGCAGATACACCAGCGCAATCCCCTTGTTCATCACTGGAATCGCGCTCGACGGATCGGCCGTATGAGCCTCTTCGAACTTGGCGATTGCCTTCTCGGTTAGCTGCTGATTCATCAGTGCCACGCCGATGTCGTTCAGGCGCGCAGCTTCCACTGGATTTGGCTGAGGATCCGCAGCCCCCATCGCAGATGCACGAACACTCGCGCTGAAGATCAGAGCAAAAACCAGCACTGCGCCGCGAACCAGTGTAGCGAGGGAGAAGTATTTGCAAGCTCTGCGGATTTGAATCGGCGCCGCTTTCGAGGCAGAGAAATGCGCGTGGCATCGAGCAGAAATATGTGACATTTTCGCTGATCATTATAGAAGACCAGCCGCCACCGATTCAGAACGCTAGAATCGTGGTGATGAAGCGCAAGATTGCCGTAGTCACCAGCTCACGCGCCGATTACAGCCATCTCTACTGGCCGCTCCATGATCTGGCCGCGCACCCTGCAGTCGACCTCCAGCTCATCGCCATGGGGCCTCATCTCTCCCCCGCATTCGGTTCAACCGTGCAGGAGATCGAACATAACGGGTTCCCCATTGCCGGGCGCGTCGAGTGCCTTCTCAGCTCCGACACCGATATCGGAATGGCTAAGACCATTGGCGTCGCCGTCCTCGGCCTTGCCGATCTGCTCGGCAATCTGCGCCCCGACCTCCTCCTGCTCATCGCCGACCGCTACGAAATGCTCGCGCCCGCCTCCGTCGCCCTTGCCCTGCGTATCCCCATCGCCCACATCGAGGGCGGCGAAATCAGCGAAGGCGCCATTGACGACGCCGTGCGAAATGCGCTCACTAAAATGAGCCATATCCACTTCACCTCGACATACAACGCTCGTGCCCGGGTCATCGAAATGGGAGAGGAGCCCTGGCGCGTCCATCGCGCCGGTGCTCCCTCCCTCGATCACCTGCGCCGCAGCCCGCTGCTAACCCGCGATGAACTGCAGCAGAAGCTCGGCCGCGATCTGAGTCAGCCGACCGCCCTCGTCGTCTACCATCCGGTAACCCTGCTCCGAGACACTACCGCCGAAGCCGACGCACTCTTCGAGGCCTTGAGCCGAGTTCAAGGCCAGATTCTCTTCAGCTATCCCAATGCTGACGCAGGCAGCCATTCCCTTGTCGAACGCTCCCGCGCCTTCGCCGCGGCGCATGGCAACGCACACGTCTTCGTCAATCTCGGCGCCATCACGTATCTAAGCCTTCTCCGCCAAGTCGACGTGCTTGTGGGCAATTCCAGCAGCGGCATTATGGAGAGTGCCTCGCTCGCGCTCCCTACTGTCGACATCGGTATGCGCCAGAACGGAAGAGAGCGGGCCGGCAACGTACTCAGTGCAATGCCCGACGCGGCCGCCATTCTCGAGAAGATCGGCGAAGCCCGCAGCCCGGCATTCCGCGCGTCCCTCGCCGGTCTTGAAAATCCTTACTGGGACAGTCACGCCTCTGAAAGAATCGTCGAGGTGCTCACAACCGTGCCCTTGACCGAGGAGCTTCTCATCAAGCGTGCGTTACCACCGGCCGGGAATAGGCTCCTTCATACCGCATAGAGGGATACCTCCGCTCACAAACCTTGCTTCTGGAACAATCAAACTCATAGCATCGGCTTTTTGAGAATAAAGCGTGCAGGCTACTGCCTACTTGCCAGGTAGCTATTTATGGAGAGAACACCGCCTCGGCACCCGTCGATTGGAGAAGTGTTATAGTGGTCAGACCACTTTGTATTGCGTCATCCTGCAACGCATTAGCAGCGGCGGCATGCCCGGTTCACGAAGGAGCTCACACATTGACGTTGCTGCACAATGACCGGCTCTTCCCCGCTGATTTGGAAACTCGCGCCGTTGCCCGCCGTCTCTACGCGGAGATCCATGACCTGCCCATCGTCAGCCCGCACGGCCATACGCAGGCAGGATGGTTTGCCCGCAACCAGCCATTCCCCGATCCCACAAAGCTTTTCGTCCAGCCCGACCACTACGTCTACCGGATGCTCTACAGCCAGGGCGTCTCGCTGGAAGACCTCGAGATCGGCGTGCCTGAACTCAAGGATCCGCGTCGCGTCTGGCGCATCTTCGCCGAGCATTACTACGTTTTCCGCGGAACCCCGACCCGTATGTGGCTCGACTACGCCTTTCAGGAGCTCTTCGGCCTGGCCGATCGCCTCTCCCCGAAGACGGCCGACTACTACTACGACACCATCGCCGCAAAGCTCGCGACCCCCGAGTTCCTTCCGCGCGCACTCTACGAGCGTTTCCGACTTGAAGTGCTCGCCACCAGCGATTCGCCTCTTGATTCGCTGAGCGATCACCAGGCCGTCCGCGATTCGGGCTGGCCCGCGCGCATCATCCCCACCTTCCGACCCGATCCCGTCGTCGATCCCGAATTCGCCGGTTTCTGCGAAAACATCGCCCGCCTCGGAGAAATGACCGGCGAAGACACCGCCACCTTTGCCGGATACCTCCGTGCCCTTGAAAGCACCCGCGCCCGCTTCAAACAGCTTGGCTGCACCGCGACCGATCACGGCCATCCCACCGCCCGCACAGCGAACCTCTCCATTAAGGAAGCCACCGCGCTTTTCGATCAGGTCCTCTCCGGCCGCGCCGACGCGCAGCAGCACGACATCTTCCGCGCCCAGATGCTCACCGAAATGGCCGGTATGAGCGTCCGCGACGGCCTGGTCATGCAGATCCACCCCGGCAGCTGGCGCAACCACAACCGGCAAGTCTACGAGCGCTACGGCCGCGATATGGGCGCCGACATCCCCACCGCGACTGACTACGTTCACGCCCTGCGCCCGCTTCTCGATCGCTACGGCAACGAGCCCAACTTCACGCTCATCCTCTTCACGCTCGACGAATCGACCTACAGCCGCGAACTCGCGCCACTGGCCGGCCATTATCCCTGCCTGCGCCTCGGTCCGCCGTGGTGGTTCCACGACAGCCCCGAGGGCATGCAGCGCTTTCGCGAAAACGTGGCTGAAACGGCCGGCTTCTACAACACCGTAGGCTTTAACGACGACACGCGCGCTTTCCTCTCCATCCCCGCCCGGCACGATGTCGCGCGACGTATGGATTGCGCTTTCCTCGCCAAACTGGTCGTAGAGCATCGCCTCGATGAGGACGAAGCCTTCGAGCTTGCCCACGATTTGACTTATAACTTGGTTCGCAGCGCGTACAAATTATGAGAGTGTCGAAAATAGTCGAAGGTCGGAAGAGAATCCGGACACGCGAATGAGTCAGATCGAAGATACAGCGGAGCAGGAATCGGGACTGAGTGACACTCGCATCGGCAGGGTCCGCTGGACCATCTGCGCCATGCTCTTTTTCGCCACCTCCATCAACTACATGGACCGCCAGGTCATCGCGCTGCTTAAGCCGACCCTCGCCCACACCATCGGCCTGACCGAAATCAATTACGGATACATCGTTGACGCCTTCCAGATCGCCTATGCCGTCGGTCTTCTTGTCGCCGGCCGCGTCGTCGACAAGATCGGCACCCGCATCGGCTACATCATCATCATGGGCATCTGGAGCGTCTCCGCGATGGTCCACGCCCTGGCCAGTACCGCCTTCGAATTCGGTATCGCGCGCTTCTTCCTCGGCCTCGGCGAATCGGGAAACTTTCCCGCCGCTATCAAGACCGTCGCCGAGTGGTTTCCGCAGAGCGAGCGCTCCCTGGCTACCGGCATCTTCAACTCCGGCACTAATGTAGGAGCCATTCTCGCGCCCCTCATCGTCCCCTGGATTACCATCCACTACGGATGGCGCGCCGCCTTTCTCGCCACCGGCGTATTCAGCATGATCTGGATTTTGTGGTGGTACAAAAACTACCGCAAGCCCACGGATCACCCCACTCTCACCGGCACCGAACTTCGCCATATTTACAAAGAGGCCGCTGTTCAGATGGGCCCGAGTGTGCCCTGGATGCGACTGCTCGGATATCGCCAGACCTGGGCCTTCGCCATCGCCAAATTCCTCACCGATCCCATCTGGTGGTTCTATCTCTTCTGGCTGCCTTCGTACTTCAGCGCGAAATTCAATCTCAACTTGTCGCACCTGGGCCTTCCGCTTATCCTCATCTACAACATGTCCGCGGTCGGCAGCATCGGCGGAGGCTGGCTGCCCGCGCCCTTTCGCAGGTTAGGGCTTTCGGTTGTAGGAGCCCGTCTCACCGTTATGCTCGTGTGCGCTTGTTGTGTGGTGCCCATCTTCATGCTCGCGCACCTGCAATCGGAATGGGCCGCCATAGGCCTGCTCGGCCTGGCCGCCGCGGCTCACCAGGGTTGGTCGGCTAATCTGTTCACCACGGTTTCCGACATGTTCCCGCGCAGCGCCGTCGGCGCCGTCGTCGGCATCGGCGGAATGGCAGGCTCCGTCGGAGGCGCATTGCTCGCATTCTTCACCGGACACATCCTCGCCCGCACTCACAGCTACGCCATCCTCTTCATCCTCGCCTCGAGCGTGTACCTGCTGGCGCTGGCCGTTGTCCACGTGCTCGCGCCGCGCCTCAGAAAAGTAGAGTTCAGCGCATGAGCCTATACGTTGCCAAAGGCGGCCCAGACGTCCAGCTTACAGACGATGAGCTGAAGTCGCTGCTCTTCGAAGCGTTGGATAAATTGGAGAAACTCGGCCCCCGCCGCCGCGTGCTCGCCGTCCCTCCCGATCAGACGCGCATCCACTCGCGCGCCGGCGATCTCACCCGCTACGCGTGGCAATACTACGGCGAGCATCTTGAAGCCATCCTGCCCGCGCTGGGCACTCACGCCCCGATGTCTGCGCATCAGCTCACCCGCATGTACGGGTCCATCCCGCACGAACTCTTCCGCGTGCACAACTGGCGCACCGATGTCGAAGCCCTCGGCGAGGTTCCCTGCGAATTCATCGAGAAAGTCTCCGAGGGCAAGCTCCACTACCCGTGGCCCGCGCAAACCAATCGCCTCATCTCACGCGGCGGCCATGATCTTGTGCTCTCCATCGGCCAGGTCGTGCCGCATGAAGTGATTGGTATGGCCAACTACACCAAGAACATCCTGGTCGGCGCGGGAGGCCCTGACGGCATCAATCGCAGCCATTACCTCGGAGCCGTCTACGGCATGGAGCGCATTATGGGACGCGCTGAAAATCCTGTCCGCGCCGTCCTCAACTACGCCTCCGACCGCTTTCTGGGCAATATCCCCATCGTCTACGTGCTCACCGTTGTTGGTCTCGCGGCTGACGGAGGCCTTGCCGTGCGCGGCGTCTACATCGGCGACGACGCGGAGTGCTTCCACCTGGCCTCCGATCTCAGCCTCAAGGTCAACTTCGAGATGCTCGAAAAGCCTATCCACAAGGCAATCGTCTATCTCGACCCGCACGAGTTCCACAGCACCTGGCTCGGCAACAAGGCTGTTTATCGCACGCGCATGGCGCTCGCCGACAACGCCGACCTCATCATCCTTGCACCCGGCGTAAGAGAATTCGGCGAAGATCCGACCATCGACCGCCTCATCCGCAAGTACGGATACCGCGGCACGCCCGCCACGCTCGCCGCCGTCGAGAACAACGCCGACCTCGCCGCCGACCTCAGCGCTGCTGCGCATCTGATCCACGCATCGTCCGAAGGCCGCTTCAACATCACCTGGTGCCCCGGCCGTCTCACCCGCGAAGAAATCGAGGGCGTGGGCTTCGAGTACGGCGACCTCGCTTCCATGCTCACCCGCTACAATCCCGAAAAGCTTCAGTACGGCTATAACACCGTCGACGGCGAAGAAGTCTTCTTCATCGCCAATCCCGGCCTCGGTCTCTGGGCCTATCGCGGCAGGTTCCAATAACTCATGACACTTGGCAAATTTTCCATCGGCGTTGGCGATCGTTTCGCCCATCAGGCTAAAGCACAACTCGAAGCATGCATTCTCGCGCAGAAGGCAGGCATCGAGGTAATCCCGGTCTGGAACAAATCCAACCGCGAGCACCTCATCATCGGTTCCGAGCCATCTGCGACGCGCGCTGCAGCCGATGCCGCAGTGAAGTCGCTTGGCTGGACGAAACCGTACTTCTGCGACGCGGACCATATCAATCTCACGACCGTCGACCGCTTCCTCGCGCCCTGCGACTTCTTCACCATCGACGTCGCCGACTACATCGGCAAGCCCGCCGATCCCGCTTCGATCGACGCCTTCGTAGGTCGCCACTCCGAGCTTGTCGGCGTCATCAATCTCGACGGTGTAGAGCAGGGCATCGAGATCTCACCCGACCTGCTCCGCAACACCGCCGCGAAATTCCTCTTCGCTGTCCAGGAAGCCGGAAAGATCTACCGCAAAATCGAAGCCGCGAAAGGGAAGGGAAGTTTCATCCCCGAAGTCTCGATGGACGAGACGGACTCTGCGCAGACGCCCGCCGAACTGCTCATCATCCTTAGCGCCATTGCCGACGAAGGAATACCTATCCAGACCGTCGCCCCGAAATTCAGCGGCCGCTTCAACAAGGGAGTCGACTACGTTGGCGATGTAGCGCAGTTCGCTCGCGAGATGGCCCTCGACATGGCCGCCATCCGTTACGCTGTCGCTCATTACGGATTACCCGCGAACCTAAAACTTAGCGTGCACTCCGGCAGCGACAAGTTTTCCATCTATCCCGCGATCTACGTTGCAATGAACAAGTTCTCCACCGGCGTGCACCTCAAGACCGCCGGAACCACCTGGCTCGAAGAGATCACCGGGCTCGCCGAATCCGGAGGCGACGGCCTCGCCCTGGCCAAAGAGATCTACGCCGAAGCCTTCGACCACCGTGCCGAGTTGTGCGCGCCTTATGCCACCGTGATCGATATCGAACCTGAGAGGCTGCCTTCACCAACCAGGGTGAGCGGCTGGTCCTCCGAGCAGTACACCTCCGCCCTGCGCAACGACCCGAGTTCTCCGCAGTACAATCCCAGCTTTCGTCAATTGCTGCACGTAGGCTTCAAGATCGCAGCCAGGATGGGTCGCCGTTACCTCGACCTTCTCGAAGCCAGCGAAGCGGTCATCGCACGCAACGTCACCGAAAACCTCTACGACCGCCACATCGCGCCGGTGTTTCTCGGCTTAAAAAAATAAAAAGGAATTCTATGAGCCCCTCGCCCCTCAGTCTCGAAGGCAAAGTCGCAGTCGTCGTCGGAGGTACCTCCGGAATCGGCCGCGCCATCTCACTAGGGCTGGCCGAAGCCGGTGCCGACGTCGTCGCCTCCGCCCGTCGCGCAGAACAAGTCGAAAGCACCGCCGCTGAAATCGAGGCCGCTTACGGAATCAAGCCCCGCGGCGCCCTTCGCATTACCTCCGACGTCGCCGATCGTGCCTCCCTCCAGAATCTCCTCGACCAGACCCTCACTCACCTTGGCAAGGCCGACATCCTCGTCAATTGCGCGGGAAAGATCAAACGCGCACCGACCCTCGATTTCCCCGAAGATGAGTGGCAGAGCATTCTCGACACCAACCTCACCGGAACCCTCCGCGCCTGCCAGATCTTTGGCAAATACATGCTCGCACGCGAGTACGGCCGCATCATCAACATCGCCTCGCTGAACTCCTTCGTAGCGCTCAGCCAGGTTACTGCCTACGCTGCCAGCAAGGCTGCTGTTGCTTCGCTCACCCGCTCGCTAGCCGTTGAGTGGTCTAGTAAAGGTGTGCTTGTTAACGCCATCGCTCCCGGACTCTTCCGCACCGCCCTGAACGCCGACCTGCTCGACAACACCCCGCGCGGCAAAGAGCTGCTCATGCGCACCCCCATGGGCCGCTTTGGAAAAACTGAAGAAGTTGTCGGAGCAGCCATTTACCTCGCTTCGGACTCAGCTTCCTTCGTCACCGGACAAGTCCTCGTTGTCGACGGCGGCTTCCTCGCAAGCGGCGTCAACCAGTAGCAAACGTCCGTCCCTCGGTTTGATCGAGTCTGCAACAATTGCGGGCTCCTCCGCAGAGTGTTTTCATGCAGTATCAAAAAGACCCATCAGCTGTCCACCAAACTAGAACAATTTGTTCTTGCAATCGTGCAAATTCTGCCGGAAAATGAGTCACTCACCACGGAACTCAGTGGCTTCGACCCACTTTTAGATCTATTTTCAGTAGACAAAACACTCTGCCGCACAAGCGACGGCAGCCGACCTGCATCTTTTGGAGGAATTTGTGACGAGACATAGTTGTTTACGGATAGCCGTAGTGTTTTTGCTGGTTGTCTGTGCTGCAGCCGGCTTTTCCCAGAATGCAACCACCTCCCTGCGCGGCGTTATCAAGGATTCAAGCGGCGCTGTCGTACCCGGAGCAAAAGTCACCATCAACGACAACACCACTGGCCGAAACCTCGTCGCCACTTCCGGCGCCGCAGGCGAATATGTGTTCCAGCAGCTCCCACCCGCAACTTACCAGATCACAGTCGCTGCCCCCGGTTTTAGCAACCAGATCAAGACCGCCGAATTGCTCGTCAACCAGCCCGCGACGATCGACTTCACCGTGAGCGTCCAGGCCAGCCAGGAAATCGTCAATGTGAGCGCCGAAGCCCAGACGCTGAACACCTCTGACGCGTCGCTCGGCAACTCAATGAACAACTCGCTCATCCAGGCGCTGCCCAGCGAAGGCCGCAGCGTTCCCGATCTGCTCTCCCTGCAGCCCGGCGTGCTGTACCTCGGTTCGGATTCCGGCAGGCCAAGCAATATGAGTCTTGCGAATGATCCGCGCAGCGGCGCGGTCAACGGCGGCCGCTCCGACCAGGGCAATATCATCGTTGACGGTATTGACGATAATGACCAGGTGAATGGCTACGCCTTCACCGGCGTGCTCAGAGAGACTCAGGATTCAGTCGAGGAGTTTCGCGTGACCACCGGGCTCGCCGGTGCTGATCAGGGTCGTTCGTCCGGCGCCCAGGTCAGCATGGTCACCAAGTCGGGTACGAACAAGTATCACGGCGCTGCTTATTGGTACAACCGGCCCACACTCACCGTCGCCAATGACTGGTTCAACAAGCAGGCCCAGTTGAGCAGCGGGGAAGCCAATCGCCCTCCCAAGCTCATTCGCAACACATTCGGAGGCGCAGTAGGAGGCCCAATCCTCAAGGACAAGCTCTTCTTCTTTGCGAACTACGAAGGACAGCGCCAGGCTGAAAATCAGATCGTCAGCCGGACCGCTCCGACCGCCAGCTTTGAGCAGGGAATTATCTCCTATACCAGTGGCGGAAATAATGCTTCGATCACGGCCGCCCAGGTCACGGCGCTCGATGCCGGCTGCCAGGTGTGCAACGGTAGCAACGGTAGCCCATATACCGGTGGACCCGGCCCCAATCCCAATGTGCTCGCATACCTTCAGATGTACCCGGCTGCGAACGGCACGGGACTCGGCGACGGCGGCTATAACTACGGCTCGTTCACCTTTTCCTCGCCAAATCCGGTAACCCTGAACACCTCGATCGCCCGGCTTGATTTCACGCCCAATCAAAAGCAACGCTTGTTTGTGCGCGGCAATTTGCAGAAAGACACCTTTGGAGCCGTCGAGCAGTTTCCCGGCCAGGGTCCGTCCTACGAGCAGATCGACAATACGAAAGGTATTGCCGCCGGTTATACATACACGTTCACTTCGAACCTCGTCAACGACCTTCACTATGGCTACGTTCGCCAGGGTTACGGAATCAGCGGAACCGGCACCGGTGAATATACCGATTTCCGTTTCATGGACACTTTGACCGCCGAAAACCGCGATACCGTTTACAGCGTGCCGGTCAACAACATCGTCGACAACCTGAGCTGGAATAAGGGCAGGCACACCCTTCAATTCGGTGGGAATTGGCGGCTCATCCACCAGAACCGCGGAACGACTGAGAATTCTTTCAGCAGCGCGACCTCAAACCCTTATTGGTTGGGCGGCAGCCCTCCTGACCCCACTACCATTGGTGGCCTGCCGGTCGACGACGGCTTTCAGAACTCGTATGTGATTGCCTATGCCAATCTCGTGGGCACAATACCCCAGATAACCTCTGTCCAAAATTATGCGGTCTCCAGTCAAACAAGCGGAACCCTGCTTCCCGAAGGAGCCTTCATCAATCGGAATTTCAAGGCCAATGAGTACGAGTGGTATGTGCAGGATTCCTGGCGTGTGCTTCCCAATCTCACGCTGACTTTCGGACTGCGTCAATCTCTTCTTCAGACCCCCTGGGAGACGCACGGCCAGCAGGTTGCGCCTACTATTGATACGCATTCGTGGTATCAACAGCGTGAAGCTGCCGCTCTGCAGGGTCAGATTTTTGAGCAGGATTTGTCCTTTGCCCCGAATGGGCCGTTCTACCACAACCCGGGCTACTGGCCAAAGTCGAAGAACAATTTTGCTCCGCGTCTATCTGTCGCTTATTCGCCCGACACTAAAACCTCGATTCGCGTCGGATTTGGTATGTACTATGACCACTATGGCGAATCGCTCGTAAATACCTTCTCGCAACAAGGCTCTTTCGGCCTCAGTTCCTCTCTTTCGAATCCAGCTGGGGTCTACAATTCCGAGACCTCTCCTCGCTACATCGATCGTCGCACAATCCCGTCCATCAGTGTTCCCTCGGCGCCCACCACAACTACTTTCCCCTACCTGTATCCTCAGGGCAACTTCTCCATCCAATGGGGTATCGACAACAAACTGAAGACGCCTTATTCCGAGTCGTTGGACTTTTCTGTCCAGCGCCAGCTTCCTGCCGGGTTCACCATTGAAGCCAATTACGTAGGGCGCCTCGGCCGTCACCTCCTGCAAAGCCTGGATATCGCGGAGCCGGTCGACTTTGTCGACACCAACGGCGGCGGCGACTATTACCACGCCGGAAGCCAGCTCTCCGCCGACGTTGATCGGAACGGCGGCAACCCCAACGCCTATGTGTCCAAGATCCCATATTTCGAAGATCTCTTTCCCTGGATGGCCAACTTCGATTACCAGGGTGAGAGCGCAACCCAGGCTATCTACACCGATGAATGGGCGCCCTTTCGGTCGAATCTTGGCGCGACTTCAGCCCTGGCCGACATCGACTTCTACTGCTTCAGTGGCTCGCTGGGGGTTAATTATCCCTGTCCTGCCGACCACGTTTCCCGGTTCTGGCAGGATCAGTTCGCATCACTATATACGTTGTCCACCATGGGCATGAGCTACTACAACGCCGGCCAGTTGATTCTGCGACACCCCACGAGTTATGGTCTCAACCTTGACTTCAGTTACACATTTTCGAACTCGATAGACATGGGTTCGGACGCCGAACGCGGAACCGAGTTCAATAACAACGGTGGCAATTTCAGCAACATCACCAATACCTGGAAACCACAATTGAGTCGCGGCCACTCGGACTTCGACATACGTCACCTGATCACAGCTGACTGGGTTTATCAGATACCCGTCGGTCGAGGAAGGAAGTATTTGGGATCGGACAATGCCTTCACTGATGCCCTGATTGGCGGATGGCAATGGTCTGGCATCAACCGCTGGTCCAGCGGTCTACCCTTCAGCCTTCTTGAGCCGGGCTGGACGACCGACTGGCAGATTGGGAGCTACGGTGTTGTGAACGGACCGGTCAAGATGCAAAAGCACGTCCTGAATGGCTCTCCGCAGGTCTTTGCCGACCCGGCTGCTATCAACGCGGGAACAACTACCGGCGGACCCGTCCGCCTGCCCTACCCAGGGGACGCCGGGGAGCGTAACAACTTCCGCGGCGACGGCATCTTTGGAATCGACTCGGGATTGGCCAAGACCTGGAAGATCAAGGAGTACGGTGGTCTCCAGTTCTCGTGGCAAGTCTTCAACGTCACCAACAGCGTCCGCTTCAACACGAACGGAGTGTATCTCGGTCAGGGCCTGACAGGCGGAAACCTGGGTTCGTACAGCGCTATGCAGAATGCACCGCGCCGCATGCAGTTCGGCCTCCGTTACGACTTCTAACCGCACTCAACAAACCAATGCCGGAGATCCCGCCGGAGATCGCTTAGATCTCCGGCTTCTTCTGTTAAGATCTCCGGCTTTTTCTTCGCATCCGACTTCCCCACGCCGGCCGCATGCAGCTCACGCTGTGTCCGAGCAGCGTCCCCCTCCTCCTTCGCATCCAAACCACGAGAGTTCTGAGAGTTGCTGCGCAGAACTCCATTTGGTACCATCCGGTTTCCGGCTGTAGCATTTTCGGAATTGGTATATCCGGAACGCACAGCTCTAAAGTCGACACAACCCACAGGGAGTGGCGACCTCGTGCAATTTCTACGGCCTTCGCGGCAATCTAAGGAGAACAACAATGGCAGACGAAACTCAATCATCCAGCGGATTCAGTTGGTTCCTCGCCGGTCTCGGCATCGGCGCGCTGATCGGCGTTCTCTACGCCCCCAAGGCCGGCAAGGAGACCCGAGAAGATCTCGCCGCCAGTGCTCGTGAAGGCTCTGAGTATCTGCGCCAGCGCTCGCGCGAAGCCGCCGACCAGATCAATCAGATCGTCGATCGCAGCAAGGCGCAGGTCAGCGAGTACGTCGACCGCGGCAAGGAATACATCGACCGCAGCCGCGCCCAGTGGGACGACTTCGTCGCTCAGGGGCGGCAGTTCGTCAGTGACCAGTCTGAAAAGGTCTCCGCAGCTGTTGACGCCGGCAAGGAAGCCTACCGGCACACCTCGGCCACCAACGAAAATGAGCAGGCGCCGATTTAAGTCGGCGCACGCATCCTAAAGACGTTGGTGACGATGGCCCTGTCGCCATCGCGGAGCTGCCATGGCATCGCAACTACCACCGATTTACTACATCATCTTCACCGCAATTACTTCGCTCGGCGTGCTGATGCAGGCTGCTGTTCTGCTTGCTATGTATCTTGCCGTCAGGCGTCTTACGAACAGGTTGCACTCTATCACCGACGAACTGCAGCCGCACATCGTGCCCACCGTAGCAGCCGCTCGCAATCTCGTGGAAGACGTATCGCCTAAGCTGAAGGTCGCCTCGACGAATCTCGTTGAGGCGAGCCAGTCACTGCGCCGGCAGGCTGACCACGTCACCGCAACCATCGACGACCTGCTCGAAAAAACCACAGCTCAGGCCAACCGCGTCGACGAAATCGTTACCGCCAGTATTGACTCGGCAGCGCACGCAACTCAAGCCGTGCAGCATGCGTTTTCAGTGCCGGTCCGCCAGGCGTCGGCACTCTTCGCGGGACTCAAGGCTGGATTCGATGTCCTGCGCGGCACGAATCAGTCGCGGCGACCCCCACAGGACGAATTCGGCGAGTAACCGCCTAGACGATCCAACCCCCGCCGACCACTTCATCTCCGCCAAAATAGACCGCAGCCTGACCGGGCGTTACCGCGCGCTGCGGTTCGTCGAACACAGCTTCTGCCTCATCCGCTCCACTCATGCGCAGCGTTGCCCAGGCCGGCTCATGCCTGTGCCGGATCTTTACCCGCACCCGCATTTCGCCCTTGAGCTCGGGGATCGAAATCCAGTTCAGCTCCCGCGCCCGCACCGTCTTCGCCGTCGCCTCGTCGCCGCCGCCTACCGTTACTCGGTGGCTCGCACTGTCGATCTGCAGCACATACAGCGGATTCGCGGACGACACGCCAAGCCCCTTGCGCTGGCCGATGGTGAAGTTGTGGATCCCTCGATGGCGACCGATTACCTCGCCAGATGTGCTCACCAGCTCACCCGCGGTGTCCGGAATCTCCTCGCCCTGCTCATCGAGATAGGCGTCAATGAAGGCCTTGTAATCGCCGCCGGGAATGAAGCAGATCTCCTGCGAATCCGGCTTCGCCGCCAACGCCAGCTTGTGCTGCGCGGCAATCTCGCGCACCTCGGGCTTGCGATAGCCGCCCAGAGGAAAGAGCGTCCGCGAAAGCTGCTCCTGCGTCAGCCCGAAGAGGAAGTATGTCTGATCCTTCGTCAAATCCGCAGGCCGCTTCAGTATCCACCGGTTCCGCACCGGATCGTATTCATTCCGCGCGTAGTGTCCCGTGGCAATCCGGTCTGCGCCAATCTGCCGCGCCCGCGCCAGCAGCTGATCGAACTTCAGATGGTTGTTGCACAACGAGCAGGGAATTGGCGTCCGCCCGGCCAGATATTCCGACACAAACGGCCGCACCACATCGCGCTCAAAGCGCTCCTGCTCATTCACCACGTAGTAAGGAATCCCCAGAGTTTCCGCCACGCGCCGCGCGTCGTATACATCGTCGATCGAGCAGCACCGACCCTGCACCTGCTCCGGCATGCCCTCATGCCCCGCCAACCGCCGCTGATTCCACAGCTGCAACGTCAGGCCGACGAGCTCATAGCCCTCGTCCTTGAGCATCGCCGCCACCGTCGAGGAGTCCACGCCCCCCGACATAGCGACCGCAACCGTATTGTTATAACCGTAATCCAACTTCAAAATGTCCTGATATCCCATTATAGGTGCGTATTTGCGGCGTTTGCGCCGCAACACCTGGACGCGAACCAGGCGGCTCTCGGACCTCAGCTCGGAATCAGTCAGCGCAGCGGCTTCCCAATCTCCCAGTGATGCCCGAACGGATCGGCAACCCGCCCGACGCGCCAGTGGTAGGGCTGATCGGCCACTGGTGAGACAATACTGGCTCCAGCGGCAACTGCTCGGTCAAACGCGGCGTCCGGATCATCCGCGATCATCACCAGCCGCACCGTTCCGCCGCCAAGCGTCTCCGGGCTGAAGTTCAGATGCTCCGGCGATTCATCCGCCACCCAGAAAATCGCTCCACCAACCGATAGCTGTGCGACGACTCCCCCGTCCTCGCCATCAAGACGGAAAAGCGTCTCAGCCCCGAAGGCCGTGATGTAGAAGTCCACCGCCTTCGCGCCGTTTCTCACCGAGAGCATCGGCTCGATCGCTATTTTCTGAGTCACTTCACCCCTCAACCCAGCGTACCCGCGTTCACCGGTGCAAGCTCGCGAAGCCGGTTCACCGCGGCCGGAACAATCTCGAGCGCGGCATCCACATCCGCATCGGTATTCAGCTTCGTCAGGCTGAAGCGCAGGCTCGCGCGGGCGCGATTCGTCACCAGTCCCATGGAGGTCAGCACGTGCGAAGGTTCCGATGCTCCCGACATGCATGCCGACCCGCCGGAAACCGCCAGTCCCTTGAGATCAAGAGCGATCACCAGCGCTTCTCCTTCAAGATAGTCAAATTGAAGATTCGTCGTATTGGGCACGCGAGGAACGCTACCCGCATTCACCGCGCAATCGTCAACTCCTGCCAGGACACTCTGTTCCAGCCGGTCGCGCAGTGCCGCCACAACGTCCATCGTTCCGTTCCGCAGCGCGTCGTAGGCCAACTCCGACGCCCGGCCAAGTCCTACGATCCCGGCCACATTCTCCGTCCCCGCGCGGCGCTGTCGCTCGTGCGATCCGCCAAAGAACAGCGGCTCGATGTGCGTCCCCTTCCGCACGTACAAAACGCCCGTCCCCTGCGGTGCGTGCATCTTGTGCCCCGAGATGCTGAGAAGGTCGCAGCCGATCGCATTCACGTCAATATCGATCTTCCCCGCCGCCTGAACCGCGTCCGAGTGGAACCAGACATCCGCTTCCTGCGCGATGCGGCCAATCTCCTCCACCGGCTGGATCACGCCCGTCTCGTTGTTCGCCATCATCACGCTGATCAGGGCGGTATTGGGCCGCAGCGCATTCCGTACCGCGTCCGGATCCACTCGCCCCTCGTGTGTGACCGGCAGAAATGTCACCTCAATACCCCGGCCGCACAGCCGTCCCGCTGCATGCAGTACGGCGTGGTGCTCGATCGACGTGGTGATGACGTGATCGCTCGCCTTCACCAGTCCGAACAGGGCCATGTTGTCGCTCTCTGTTCCGCCGCTGGTAAAGACAATCTCTGATTCGCGGCAATTCAGCAGCCGGGCGATACTGTCTCGCGCATGCTCTACCGCGGCGCGCGCCTGCTGCCCATGCTGGTGAATCGACGAGGCGTTGCCGAACTTCTCTAGCAGCCACGGACGCATCGCGTCCAGCACCTCCGGCAACAGAGGTGTAGTGGCATTGGCGTCCATGTAAATTCGGCGCATGTCTTCATTTTACTCAACAGAGGAAGCCCGTGGAGAACTTCCGCGATAGTCCCCGTGCATCTCGCGGTTCGTCACAAATCGACGGCAAATAGACGCCAAATCGACGCGAACTGCCTATGGCTTCTGCTACGCTGTTCCCGCGATTACTTTGAGGAGGATCGATCCACGTGAAAAGAATCCGCTTGCTGTTACTCGGGATACTTTGTTGTCTCATCGCCCCCGCTGCGCTCACCTATGCACAGGCTCCAGCTCAGGCAAAACCGGCCGACGTCTACGACCACCTCCTGACCATAATGGAGAAGCAAATCGTGGGCGCCGCTGACGCCATGCCCGCCGACAAGTTCAACTTTGCTCCCACCCAGGGCGACTTCAAGGGTGTCCGCACCTTCGGCGAGCAGGTGAAGCATCTTGCCGAGGCCAACTACGGCTTCTTCGAAGGTTGGGGTGTCCCCAACGCCGTCAAAGATGCCGACATCGAGAAGCTGACCAGCAAGGATGACATCATGAAGGCGCTGCGCGACTCCTACACCTACGCGCATGCCGCCATTGCAACCATCACTGCAGCCAACGCCTTCGAGGAGATGGGATCAGGACAACGCAAGTCCACCAAAGCCGGCCTGGCAACCTTCTGCATCGCCCACTCAATGGACCACTACGGGCAGATGGTCGTCTACCTGCGGATGAACAGCATCATCCCGCCGGCAAGTCGCAAGCCATAAAAGGGAAAGGCGTCCATCGCGGACGCCTTCGCTGTCTGTCGTCGTAATCTTTATCGCGCGTTCAACGCCACATACTTCGTCGGATACTCCGGCCCGATGTACTCCGCGCGCGGCCGGATCAGCCGGTTGTCGTCGAGCTGCTCGATCACGTGTGCCGCCCAGCCGGCGATCCTGCTCACGGCAAAGATCGGCGTGAACAAATCGAGATCGATGCCCAGCGTCGTGTAGGTCGAAGCCGAATAGAAATCCACGTTGGCGTTGAGCTTCTTCTCAGCCTTTACAAACTGCTCAATGTCGCGCGACATTTCAAACCACTTCGCTTTGTGGGCCGAGCGGCCCAGGTCCTCCGACATCTTCCGCAGATGCGTTGCCCGCGGATCCTCGGTGTGATACACCCGATGCCCGAATCCTGAAACCTTCTTCTTCTGCGCCAGCATCCCCCGCACATGATCGACCGGGTCCGCGCCCTTCTTGTCGATATCGAAGAGCATCCGCATCACCGCTTCATTCGCGCCGCCGTGCAGCGGACCCTTCAACGCGCCGATCGCCCCGGTAATCGCCGAATGCACATCCGCCAGCGTTGCCGCAATCACGCGCGCCGCAAAGGTCGAAGCGTTCAGCTCGTGATCGGCATGCAGAATCAGCGCCATGTCGAATGCTTTGGTCGCCGTCTCCGACGGCTTCTCGCCGGTCAGCATCCACAAAAAATTCCCGGCGTGCGAAAGTTTCGCATCCGGCTCAACCACATCCTTGCCCTTGCGAATCCGATCGAATGCCGCTACCAGCATGGCAATCTGCGCCGTCAGATCGAACGATTTCCGCACATTCGAGTTATGATCGACCGCCTTCTCGTCGGGGTCGTAAAAACTCAGCGCCGACACCGCCGTGCGCAGCACCTCCATCGGAGTTGCTCTCTTCGGGAAGGAACGCAGCATCTCCAGGATCTGCGGAGGCAAACGCCGGGCGGCCGCAAGCTGCGCCGAAAACTCCATCAGCTCGGCCTGCGTGGGCAGCTTCCCATGCCACAGCAGGTAAGTCGTCTCCTCAAAGTTCGAGTGCTCCGCCAGTTCGTGGATGTCGATCCCGCGGTAGGCCAGCACGCCTGCGTCGCCATCGATCCAGCAGATGCCGGAGTTGGCTGCAACAATTCCCTCAAGCCCTTTCGCTGCTACCGCGGTTGCCATACGTCTGTCCCTTCCTCCACTCTGATTCCAAACCATGCCACGACTGGCGTCCCCGCTTTGCCAACCTGTGTCGCGTCCTACATTTTTGTGATGCCACCGCGCAGGTCAGCGCACCACCTGCGCGCATCAGCCTTAAAGCATTTTCGGAAACAGTCTAATGCGAAGCCACGATCGCAAAGTCAACGCGACCAACAGGGAGCGGTGACCTGGCGCAATCCGACAAGGGCACACAATTTCCGAAAATGCCTTAAGCGGGTCAAAGATTGTTTATAACTTAGCGCGACAACCATTGTCATTCCGCTCGCGCAAGCCCTTCTCAACAATGGACGGCCGAGGAGGCAAACCGGCCGCATCGAAATCCCGCAACATCCACGCTGAGCCGCTCTCCCAGAATCATCTCCCGCAGCACCCTCGCCGTTCCCGGCGCCAGCAGAATCCCGTTGCGAAAATGCCCGGTCGCAACCCAGCAGTGCTCACCGCAGGCGTCGATCACCGGCAGCTCGTCCGCCGTCCCCGGTCGCAATCCGGCCCATGACTCGACGATCCGCGCCTGCCGCACGGCTGGCCATATTTCCGCGGCTTCATCGAGCAGCCGCGCAACCGCAGCCTCGTCCACCCGTTTGTCGAAACCCGCGTCCTCGACCGTCGCTCCAATCACAATGCGCCCCTCGCCGCGCGGGACCAGGTAGACATCCGGCGTCCGCAGTACCACCTTCAGTTGCTCCGGATCCGCATCTTCGACGACCACCATCTGCCCCTTGCGCGGAACAATCGGCAGTCCCGTGAGCCTCCCCGCCCACGCACCACTCGCATGAATCAATCGTTCCGCCGCCCATCGACCCGACCCCGTTTCAATCTCAACTGCGCCCCCGCGTTCGCTCGCCGCGGTCATCTCGGTATCTTCCAGCAGAACAACGCCCGCCGCCCGAACCGCCTTCGGCAAAGCCCGCGCCAGATCGCGCGGGTCAAGGCTCTCCTCGTCCAGAGAGAAGAACTTCAGTCCGTCCGCAACCAATCCCGGCGCAATCGCCTCCAGCTCCAGTGCACTCAGCTCGGAATAGCCCTTCGGCACTTCGCGTCCGCCCTGAACCACCCGCGTTGTCCGAATCGGCACACGTTCGCCCGACAACCGCTCCACATCCGCAAGAAATTTCGGATACAGCCTTCGACTTGACTCCGCCAGACCTCGCAACCCGGGCGCATTCTCCGGATCCCCCGCCGCCAGCATTCCCGCCGCCGCCGAGGACGCCTCCGCCATCGCGCGCCCCCGCTCGAAGACCGTCACCTGCGCGCCCGCCGACGCCAGCTCCAGCGCAGCCGAGAGCCCGATAATTCCTGCGCCTGTGATTGCCAGCTCGGTCTTATTCACACGTCTATTCTATGGCTTGGTTTCTATGGCTTAGTTCAGGCCGGCTCGGCCGGCCTCCATTTTCCCGAACCTGCCATTTCATCTCCTGAAGGTCGAAATGCGTCGCAGTTTGCTGCTGACACGTCTATAAAAATGCTCTAACCTCTGGCACATCAGCTCAGACGAACGAAAGGGAAGCAGATCATGGGCGAAATACCTGTCCCACCTCCCGCTCCGCCACCGGAGCAGCGCAATTACTCGGGACTCTTTCTCGGCCTTCTGGCCGTTGCCGTCATAGCAGCCATCGCCGGCCTGGCGTGGAGCTATCACCTCTCCGGACGCGTCACCAACGCCGAAGCCCAGCTCTCCCAGGCGCAGCAGCGCAACGAAAAGCTCGCCTCCGCGCTCGACGAAACCAACGCCCGCCTGAGGGTCACGACCGAATCTCTGGGACACACCCTCGGGCTTACCCAACAGCAGATCGAAACCAAGGCTCAGCAGTTGTTGCGGCGACAGGAAGCCCAGGAAGCCGAAGCCAAGCGCCTGGAGACCGCGCAGGCTGCCACCGAGCAGCACGTGAGTTCAGTTTCCAGCGATGTATCCAGCGTTAAGACCGACGTCGGTGGCGTCAAGACCGATCTCACCCAGACGAAGGGTGAACTCAAAACTGCTGAGTCGCAATTGCAAAGCATGAAGGGCGATCTCGACGGTCACAGTACGCTTATCGCCCGCAACCACGACGAGCTCGAAATCCTGAAGCATAAGGGAGATCGCAACTACTATGAGTTCACCCTCACCAAGGGACAAAAGAAGCCCGTCTCCACCGTGAGCCTTGAACTGAAGAAGGCCGACGTCAAACACAGCCGCTACACCCTCGATGTCTACGCCGACGACAAGAAGATCGAGAAGAAGGACAAGGGCCTTAATGAGCCCGTGCAGTTCTACACCGGCAAAGACAACCTGCTTTATGAGCTCGTTATCAACAGCCTCGACAAGAATCAGGTGAAGGGCTACGTCTCCACTCCCAAGAACGCGCCCGTCCCCGTCAGCACATCCGGCCAGTAGTTACTTTGGCGCGACCTGCAACACCAGCGGCTTCTGGTGCAGGAAGGTGAACGTCAGGTCCATTCCTGTTCGCGAATCCCACTGCGCCTGGCTGATCGGGTAGCTGTAGATCACCATGCCTTCCACCTGCTGCCCCGGCGTCAGCGTAATGTCCCGGGGCAGCGGCCCTTTCTCGAGCGGCTTCAGGTCCGGATACGCGACGAAGAGCTTCGTGAAATCTCTGCCTGAAGCCGCCAGGCTGCGCTGGTCCTCATCCGGCAGATGCACCACTCCCCACATGTCATGCAGGAACAGCGGAATGTCCGTCTGGTTCTTGATCTCGACATCGGCCAGCACAATCATCTCGTCGTAGATATCCGGCTGCCCCGCAACTCCCTCCGTGCGAGACCCATTCACCGGCCCAGTGCCCAGCTCGCGATGAATCGGCTTCACATTCACGCTGAGCACCTTCCCGGTTTGCAGCGCGGGCCTGGTATAGATCCACACAAAGACGCCAGCCGCGGCCAAAACCGCGACTGCAATAGCGACTATCACCGGGAACCATGTCTTGCTGGTAATCTTCTCTTCGCTCATCTAATTCCTAAATCCCTGTTCCCTGATCCCTGCCTTTTACGGCCTCGTCCTTAGCCCCGCCAGAAACTCTCCCGCCGGCCGCGTATTCATAACGTCTTCCTTCTCCAGCCAGCCGCGGCGCAGTTGCTCCACTCCATACCGCATCTTTTCCAGATGACTCGTGTGGTGCGAGTCTGTATTGATCACGATCCTGCAGCCTATTTCCTTCGCCATGCGCAGATCGCGGTCGCACAGGTCCAGCCGGTCGGGATACGCATTGTGTTCCACTGCTACTCCCAGCTCCGCCGCCCGCTTCAACACCAGTTGCAGGTTAATCTTGTATCCCTCCCGCCTCAGCAGCAGCCGTCCTGTGGGATGCCCGAGGATCCGTACATAGGGATTCTCAATCGCCCGCACCACGCGCTCCGTCATCTCCTGCTCCGGCATATTGAACAGTGTATGCACGCTCGCGATCACCACATCGATCTGCGCCAGCGTCTCGTCCGCCAGGTCAAGCGCG
The DNA here is from genome assembly GCA_963781245.1 of uncultured Acidobacteriaceae bacterium. Classification (GTDB taxonomy): domain Bacteria; phylum Acidobacteriota; class Terriglobia; order Terriglobales; family Acidobacteriaceae; genus Silvibacterium. Next base: position 306,525 of record CAWAFB010000011.1, on the reverse strand, counting down.
CCGTCACTCAGAATATCCACCTCGATGCCCGGGAAGATACGAATCCTTCCGCCCAGTTCCGCCTCCGCCTCGCGAATCTTCTGGACATGCGCGAGAGCCTCCTCATCGTTCAGGCCCATGATCATCGACAGGTTCTTCGAGTGATCGGTGATGGCGATATATTCGTACCCGCGCGCAATCGCCGCTTCAGCCATCTCCCGAATCGTATTTTTCCCGTCGGTCGTCGTCGTGTGCATGTGCACGTCGCCGCGGATATCCTTAAGCTCCACCAGCTTCGGCAGCTTGTGCGCTTCCGCCGCCTCAATCTCGCCGTTGTTCTCGCGCATCTCCGGCGGAATCCAGTCCATCCCCAGCGATGCGTAGATGTCCTGCTCCGTCCGGCTCGCTACCACCGACCCGTCATCAATGCGCGAAAGCGAATACTCGCTCAGCGTGTATCCGCGCTTCAGGGCCCGCTGCCGCAGCGTGACGTTGTGCATCTTCGAGCCGGTGAAGTATTGCAGGGCTGCGCCATAAGAATCCTCGGGCAGCAGCCGCACATCCACCTGCAGCCCGCTGCGCAACCGAAAGCTCACCTTGTTCTGCCCCTTCGCCAGCAGATCGGCAGCCGGAGGATACGCCGCCGTATACTCAACCGCCGCATCCACCTTGTCCTCCGCGCAAGCCGGCCCGGTTACAAGAATGTCGAGATCGCCGACCGTCTCCCGACCGCGCCGCAGCGACCCCGCCGGCTCAATCACCTCCAGCCCGGGAAACGCCCGCAAATAGGCAATCAGCTTTTCCGCCGCTTCTTCGGCATCGTCGATCGGGAATCGCCCGCTGGTCTTCTTGTATTCCTCGATGCGCTTGCGCAGTTTCTCAATCTGCTTCCTGCCGAAGCGCGGTAGGTCGTTCAGCCGGTCCGCCGCAATTGCCGCTTCCAGATCCTCCATCGAGGCCACCTGGATCGCATCCCACAGGAACGCCACCGTCTTCGGACCCATCCCCGGCAGCTTCATCAGCTGCAGCATGCTCGGCTTATATTTCTTCAGCAGCTCATCGCGCAGCGGCAGCGAGCCCGTCAGTTCCATATCGCGAATATTCGCCGCCATTCCCTTGCCGATGCCGGGAATCTCCTGCAGCTTCTTCGCATCGTTCGCAATCTCGCTCAGTTGCGTCGTGCACGACTCCACCGCTTCTGCTGCGCGCCGGTACGAGCGGATACGAAACGCATCGCCGCCATCGATCTCCAGCAGGTCTGCCGTCTCTCCAAGCAGCTGCGCATACGTGCGGTTATCCATTGCGAAATCTGATTATTGTCTATTCGGGAAGGAAAACCCAAGTTGCGGCAAACGGTTTGAAAATCACCCAAGAGAAAAAAGCCGCGCGACCGCGGCGTTCCTGGGAAATATGCACACGCAACCCAAGGGTCTTGCTGAAAGGCGCGTGCGCATCGAGATTTGGTTAATTAAGCGATCTCTTTCAGACGAGTGACCTGGTCCGCCTGGGGTCCTTTCTGTCCCTCCACGATGTCGAACTCGACCTCGTCGCCTTCCTTCAGGCTTTTATACCCATCGATCTGGATCGCGCTGTAGTGCACGAAGACATCCGGCCCATCATCACGCCCAATAAACCCATATCCCTTCGCGTTGTTGAACCACTTCACCTTGCCCTTGTATTGAGCCACGTGCTCTAGCCTTTCTCACAGCAGATTACGGTTGGGGAATCCAACCTGCCTGCAAATAGAGACGCATCGCGGCGCGCTTTGGTTTTCCGGAATATCGAAACGTCATTTCACAGCGGAGTCCACATCACCTCCGGCTTATTTCTTCTTCTTTTTCTTTCTCAATCGGTCGTAAAGCATTACAGACACGAGCGTTTTACCGTCGCGAATCTCCCCCGCGTCGATCACTCGCAACACCTCCGACAGCGGCACCTGGTAGATCTCAAGTTTTTCATCATCCTCGGGTTCGGCTTCACCCACCGTCAGCCCCTCGGCCAGAAACACCTGCATCCACTCGCCGAGAAATCCCGGACTCGCAAAGTACCGCGTCAGTTTTGTCCATTTCTTCGCGCGATAGCCGGTTTCCTCAATCAGCTCCCGCTTTGCAGCAGCCAGCCGGTCCTCGCCCTCATCAATCTTGCCCGCCGGAACCTCATAGAGAAATTGCTGGGCCGCATGACGGTACTGCCGCTCGATCACGATCAGCGGATCCTTCTTGCTCTTCGAATCATCCACCGCCAGAATCACAACCGACCCGTTGTGCCGGATCACATCCCGCCGCACCCTCGCTCCGCCCGGTTCCACCACCTCATCCGTGTAGACACGAAACAGAGGCCCGTCGAATGACAACTTCGATGATTCAACCTTGGCCGGCTTCCCCGGCTCGATCTTGAATTTGCCCTTTACAACAATCGGCCCCTCAGCCTTCTTCTTGTCTTTCTTCTCCTTCTTCTTCGCCATGTACGCTCCTGATCCGATTTTTCTTTACGGTACCATCCGATGAGGACCGAGCATGAAGCCCCCGCGCAAGCCGGCACGCAAAACCGACATCGCTCTGATCGGCCTCGGCAACTGGGGAACATCGCTCGCAGCCGCCCTCAACCGTGCCCGCATTCCTCTGAGCGAAGTCATCGTACGCCGCCGCAAACCCTCGTCACCCCTTCCAACCGTCTCGTGGAAAAATGCCGCCCTCGACGCCCGCATTCTCTGGCTCTGCGTTCCCGACTCTGCAATCTCCGAGGTCGCCGCACAGATAGCTCGTCACCGCCCCGACCTGCGCGGCCAGATCGTCATCCACTCCAGCGGAGCGCTCACCGTCGACGCGCTCGACCCAGTCCGCCGAGCCGGAGCCGCCATCGCCTCCATCCATCCCGTAATGACCTTCCCCACTCGCGACCCCGTCGCGCTCGACGGTGTGCTCTTCGCAGTCGAATCTCCAGGCCCCGCCGCGCGCCGCACCCTCCATGGAATCATCCGCAAGCTCGACTGCCGGCATTTCGACATCAACTCCAGCAACAAGGCCCTTTACCACGCCGCCGGCACCCTCGCTTCGCCGCTGCTCGTCTCTCACCTCACCGCCGCTGTCGAAACCGCCCATCTCGCCGGCCTCGATGCCCGAACCGCCGCGCATTGGGTCGAAGCCCTGGCCACCGCCACCGCCCGCAATCTCTTCGCCCGCGGCCCGTCGCGTAGTTTCAGCGGTCCCTTCGCCCGCGGAGACGCCCCCACAATTCATCTGCATCTTCAGGCCCTTCAGAAGCATCCGATTCTCGCGGACGTTTACCGTTCGCTGGCCTTGCATGCTCTCGCCACTCTGCCCGTGCGGAACCGTCAGGTCCTCTTTGAAGCCCTGCGCAATTCACCCGCGCAGAAATCGCACGTACCACCCGGGAGGCCGCCAAAGCGTCCTACCCGCATGAGAAACTGAAGCAGCCGGAATCCGGGCAGAATCAGTCAAATAAGAATTAAGCCGGGATGAGATCTAGATCCACGAGAGAGCCAGACCTTGCACACTGAGTGTTATCCCATCTCGATCCTCCCCCGGCTTAGCCGCCTCTTCCTCGATTACGCCGAGAGCCGCCAGCCGCTCACGCCCTTCTACACCTCGAGCCCCTACGGCCACCGATGGACCCCGCCCACGCAAGACCCGGCCATCCGCGCCCGCGTCTCCGATCTGCTCGAGGCCCAGAACCGCGCCTTCGGCGCCGGCGCTCCGACTCTCGAAAACATCGCCCGCCTCCGTCAGGGAGCCCCGGCAATCGTCACCGGCCAGCAGGTCACTCTCTTCGGCGGACCCCTCTTCACGCTCTTCAAGGCCGCGACCGCCATCCGCAAAGCCAAAGACACCGGAGCCGTCCCCATCTTCTGGCTCGCAACCGAAGACCATGACCTCGACGAAGCCGACCACGTCGTTCTTCCCGCGCGCCACGAGTTGCAAACCCTTCGCCTCACGCACGAGGCGAACAACCGCCCCGTCGGCACCATCCCGCTCGGCCCCGGCATCCGCCCGCTGCTCGATCAGGCCGCCGAACTCCTCGGCCCCGGTCCTATCCTCGACGCCATCGAAGCCGCCTACACTCCCGACGCCACCTTCGCCCAGGCCTTTGCCCGCCTGCTCACGTCGATCTTCGCCGAACAAGGTCTGATCCTCATCGACGCCGCCTCGCGCGACTTCCACGGCCTTGGAGCGCCTGTCCTGCGCCACGCGATTGAGCACGCGGCAGAACTCGAATCCGCTCTCCTCGAACGCAGCAAGCTCCTCGAAGAGCGCGGCTACCACGCCCAGGTCCTCGTCGCACCCTCATCCAGCCTGCTCTTCCTCATCGACGAAGACTCCGGCGCCCGCCTCGCCCTCAGGCGCAAAAACGGAAACCTTGCCCTTAACGGCGGGAACGAGTATTGGATAGCAGGGAAGAAGTCGTACTCAACCGAAGACCTCCTCGCCATCCTCGACTCCGCGCCTGAGCGCCTGAGCCCCAACGCACTGCTTCGCCCCGTCTTTCAGGATTTCCTGTTACCCACCGCGGCCTACATAGGAGGCCCCGCCGAGATCTCTTACTTCGCGCAATCCCAGGTCATCTACGACGCGATTCTCGGTCGCACCACCCCTGTCATCCCGCGTCTCAGCGCCACGCTCGTCGAGCCCGCCGTCGCAACCGTTCTCGCCCGTCACGAGGTCCAGCTCGACGACATCCTCCACTCGCATCCCGACCAGCTCGCCCAGCGCCTCGGCGCCCGCGCCATCCCCATCGAAGGCAAGCGCAAACTCGCCTCCGCCGGCAACGCGCTCGACGAAGAGCTCACCAGCCTTACCCAGTGGATGCACCAGCTTGACCCCGGCCTCGGCCGCTCCGCCGACGTCTCGGCATCCAAGATGCGCTACCAGATGAACCGTCTCCGCCGCTTGGCCGCGAACCACCAGCTCCAGACCGAAGCCAGCCTCCGCCGCCACATCGACGCGCTCTACCTCAACCTCTTCCCTGACCAGCACCCGCAGGAGCGCATCATCGGCGCGGACGCCTTCCTCGCCCGCTACGGAGACGGCTTCATTCCTCAGCTCATCGATCAGGCCGCCCAGGAGTGTCCCGGCCACAAAGCGATTTTCCTATAGCGACAGGGGAATCAAAGCACCTGCCACGCGATGTCATCCCGGCATCCCCAACCGGAATGTCATCCTGAGCGAAGCGCCGCGGGCGCGTAGTCGAAGGATCTGCTTGTCTATCAACCAGAGACCGCCGAAGGTGGAGTCGCACAATCTCCTGGCTGCCCACCTCAGCCTCCGCAGCGAGGCCCGATAGAAGCCCCCCGCTTTAGCCGTGGGATAAGAGTCCGGTCCGCAGGACCGTCCCTTATGCCGTAGGCGGGAGCGCAGCCGCTAGGCGAAGCGACCACGTGATGCTTCCCGAACCGGCAATGCGGTTGAAACTCGATGTGTTCTCAATCTCGGATTAGAATGTCTACTTGTCCGCCAAACCGGCGGCCAATGGTTGGCATTATGAGCCCAAAACAACCCGAAACCCTCGAAGTCGCCTGCCCCGAATGCGGCGCCACCCTCAAAATCGACGTCGCCACCCGATCCGTCATCGCTCACACGCCCGCGCCCCGCAAGCGCACCTTTGAAGACTTCGAAACCGCCGCGCGCCACATGCGTGACCAGGACGACCGTCGCGAGAGCATCTTCCGCCAGGCCGTCGACGCCGAAAAGAACAAGGAAGACGTGCTCGCCAAGAAATTCGCCGAAGCCATGCGCAAGGCTAAAGAATCACCCGACACAGGCAAGCCCCTCCGCGACTTCGATCTGGACTAAATTCGCATCACATAGAAAGCAGCTGGAAAGCACCACGGAAGTATCCGAATGACACTTATGAAAATACCGAAGCAAATCGAAGCCGTTCGCGACTCGCTCCCCGAGATAGCCGCGGAGGTCCCCTGGACCCGCGCCGTCGCCGCCGGATCGCTCATCGCCAGCGCCATTCTGCTCTTTACCGGCCGCCGCAAGTCGGCCCTCGCCATCGCTGCCGGCGGAGCCGCCGTCGCCCTTCTCGAAAAGCCGGAGGTTATCCAGGAAATATGGAAGGGAATTCCCGGCTACCTTCACTCCGCCAAAGACATGCTGGTCCGCGTCGAAGAATTCGTCGAAGATGTCGCCGCCAAGGGCGACAAGCTGCGCAAGACGCTCACCAACTCCTGAGCGTTACTCAATACCCAGCTGCTTGCGGGCCGCCATGCTGATGCGCTGCGGTCCCCACGCCGGCTCCCACACCAGGTTCACCGCCGTCGCGCTGATGTCGCGCACACCCGCCAGCCTGTTCCTCACCTGCTCGATGATGCGCTCATGCGACGGGCATCCCTTCGACGTCATGGTAATGTCGATCTCCACCTTCTGCCTTGGAACCATCCCGGGAGCATCCGGATCAGGCGCAATCGCCACCCGATACACCAGCCCCAGATCGACAATATTCACCGGCAGCTCCGGATCATAAACATCCTTGAGCGCCGTCAGCACATCCTCTTCTGTCAATGCCATTCCCTTGTAAATGCGGGTGCCCCAGGTCCCCACTTTGGGAGACCTGGGTTCTGAGCCCTGTTCCCTGCGCCCTGTACTAATTCGTTCTCTCCACCAGATACCGCGCCACCGCCTTCAATCCCTCCGCAGCGTCACCATACGGAGCCAGCACCGCGAACGCCTCCCCAATCAGCTTCTCCGCATGCGCCCGCGAGGCCTCAATCCCGAACACCGCCGGCCACGTCGCCTTGTCGCTGGTCAGGTCCTTGCCCGCCGTCTTGCCCAGATGCTCCGAGTCCTGCGTCACATCCAGCACGTCGTCCACGATCTGGAACGCCAGCCCCGCCTTGCGCCCGAAATCCGTCAGCCTGCGAACATCGTCGGCGTCGCCCCCCGCATAGACGCCGCCCGTCACCAGGCTCACGCGAATCAGCGCTCCTGTTTTCGCGCGATGAATAGCATCCACGCTCTCCGCCGTCGGCTTCGTATGCTCGCCCTCAAGATCAAGCACCTGACCGCCAATCATGCCTTCTACAGTGCCCGTCGCCTCCGCGATCAGTCGCACAATCTCCACCGTCGCCTTCGCCGGACACCGCAGGTGTGACAAGGTCTGATACGCCAGCGTCTGCAGCGCATCGCCGGCAAGAATCGCAATCGCCTCGCCGAAGACCACGTGACACGTCGGTTTGCCCCGCCGCAGATCGTCGTTGTCCAGCGCCGGCAGATCGTCGTGGATCAGCGAGTACGTGTGCAGCATCTCGATTGCCGCACCCAGTTCCTCCACGCCCGCAGGCAACTCGCCCCGCCCCGCCTTCCGGAAGTAGAGCGTCCGCGCCGCTTCCATCGCCAGGATCGGCCGCAGCCGCTTCCCGCCCGCAAACGTGCTGTGCCGCATCGCGCGATGAATCGACGACGGAACCTGATCTTCACTGGGGAGCAATCGTTCCAGGGCGCGGTCCGTTAGCTCCACGCCAGCATGCAAAATCTCTCTTACCTGTACTTCAGCTTGCATTGGTTTCATGATAGCTGCTGCGCCGCTGCCTTGCAGCCAGCCCGAGCCATAAGATAGCCGCTGCCAGCGACAGTATCCGCCCCGTCCACACATCCGGCGTCGCCCCGTACCGCACGTCAATCTGCGAGACTCCCGCCGCCACCGGAACCACCATCAGCCCATCGTCCCGCCGCGGCCTCGAATCCACCGGCGCGCCGTTCACCGTCACCCGCCACGCCGGATAATCCATCACCCGCAGCACCGCAAACCCCGCGCCCGAGCGCACCGTCGCACTCATGCGCTCTACATCCCAGCGCCTAATCTGTACTTCCGACGGTAGCAAATCCGCTCCGCCCCCCTGCCACTCGGGATTCGCCCCCGCCGCACTATTCCCCTCATCGCCATCGGCAGCCCTGAGCAAACGAATCCGCGGCAGATCCTGCTGAATCGCATCGTTATCCGCCGCGGCCGCCGTGTACTCATCCGTCCCCTCGAATCCGCTATCGCGGAACGTCGCCACCTGCGCCCGGACATTGTCCTCGTCATCGCACGGCTGCCAGAAATATACCCACGCCACACCCGACACGCACGCCGCCACCACAACCACCGCCGTTACCCGCAGCAGATTCGCCCGCCGTTTCCCCGCACCTTTCAGAGCCAACCCCACCAGCCCCGCCAGCATCATGCTCAACACCAGCAGCCATCGCCACGGAAACTGCAGAAACCTCATCTCCGGAGCATCCCGCCACACCACATCCGAGAAGGGAAGCAGCAGTCCCGCACTCACCGCCGCCAGCGCCACCAGCGCCCCCCACAAAGGCCCGCGCTTCCGCGCCCGATACGACAACACCGCCGCAACCACCGTCGCGATCAGCACCACCACCGCGATCCATGACGCTGTCCGCAGCACTTGGTCGTGAAAGGCCTTGCCCGTGTGCCCGAAGAGGAAGCTGTCCTCAACCCGCATTCCCTCGCCGATCGCCCGATGAATCTCCACCCATCGCTGCTCATACACCGCCGGCACCAGGTAGAACCCTGCCAGCCCAAGTCCCAGCGTCGCCCCGCCGGCCGCGCGGCCGATCAGGCTCCAACGCCGCTCCCTCACGACCGCCATAGCTACGATCACCGCCAGGGCGTAGCATCCCATCACCGCCGCGGGAGCATTCGTGACCCACAATCCCGCCACCACCACCGCCAGTTCCAGCATCGCCGGCTTCGCCCTTAGCGCACACAAAACCACCAGCGGCATCCACGCTCCCGCCAGCAGCTCTCCATAGGCCGCCCGCTCATACGCCACAAACAGCACATAAGGATTCACCACATACAGGCACGCCGCCAGCGCCGCATTCTCCTCCGGCATCCACTCCCGAGCCATCTTGAAGAAGCCCAAGCCCATAGCCGCCAGCGCAAACATCGTGAAGACCAGCGGAACTCTGATCCACGGCATGAACAGGCTCAGCAGCGCGCCCATTATCCACGAGAGCGGCGGATAAAACACGAACCGTGGCTCGCCCGCGCCATAATTCGCCGACGCCGCCCAGTGCGGATACACCACTCCCTGCCGCCACTCCCGCAGCACTTCCATCCACGACTCAAGATGAAAATCGAAATCGTGCCCGCACGATGTGCCCCGCCACGCCAGTGGCAGCGCCGCGATTCCTGCCGCCGCGCAGATCAGCGCCAGCCGCCGCTGTCTTGCCGTCAAAGTGATCTTCACGGCACAAGCTGCAGCGTGTGTGTAGTCTGCGCCGCTACCGCCGCCTCACCGAATGGCCACGCGAAGGTTGTGCCTCCATACCAGTACGGCCACTGGTCGCCGTAGTATGCGCTCAGCGGATCTCCCGATTCGCCCATCACGATGTTCTCCGTCGCCTGGTCCACGTTGCTCCAGTCAATCGTCAGTCGCTGCGACGGTCCGAAGGTATGCCCCACCTGCTTCACCGTCGTCGTATCGCCCGACTGCGGCTGCTCTCCCGTCCCCGTCCAGTCCTTGAACCACGGCAGCATGCCGTACAGCGGATGTTCCAGCACCACCGTGTGCGTCAGCCCATATCTCCACTTCGCCAGCTCAGTCGGCGCATGCCCCTCGTTCAACCCCTGCCGCACCACATCCGCCAGAAAATCATCCCAGCTCGCATACTTCGCCGGCAGCCACCCCGGCGGCGGATGCATCACGATCTCCTCACGCGCAAAGCCGCTCTCCGGCCACCGATAAAGCTTCCAGTCCTCGCCGATCTTCGGAGCCAGCAGCATCGGCCAGAAGACCGCCTTGGCCGCGTTCACAATCGCCGCCGGAGCCGATTCCACGCTGACCACCCCGTCCCACGAACGCATCAGATCCGCCGCCTGCTGCAGCCGAGCCCCCGGCTCCTTCGCATGATCGATCGCATAAGCCAGCCGCTGCGCCAGTTCCTGATCAACCGTCGAATACACATCCGTCTGCAGCTTCAGCATGTCCGGCGGAGTCAGCTTGTCCTTGGCCGCCAGCCACTTCCATATCCGCTCATTGCGATAGGGATCAGACCACGCCAGCGTCAACTGGAACGGATAACCATCCGGAGTGATTCGCGAATTCGCCGTCGCAAGCACCCCATTCGCCGGATCGAATGTCGAAGGCAGCTGCTCAAAGGGCACAAAGCCCTGCCACTCGTGATTCTCATCCGCAATCGGCACACCCGAGATCCCCTGCGGCCGATAGGGAATAAACCCTACCGCCTGGTAGCCGATATGCCCCTGGTCGTCTGAATAGACGACGTTCTGCGAGGGCCCCCACCACTTGCTCATCGCCGCGCGAAATTCCTGCCAGTTGGCGGCCGCATCCAGGTCCAGCAGCGGACTCCCGGCCGCCTTCGGATCATACGCAGCCCACCGCAGCGCCAGTACCCGCTTCTCACCGGGAATCAGCTGCGATATCACCGGCCCATCCGCCGTCCGTGCCGTCTCGACCACCACATCCTTGCCAAAGCGCACGTGGATCGTCTCCCGCCCATGCTCCACCGGATGCCACCCATCCGCCGCCTTGTACTCGTCCTGCGCATTCACCTGCTCCGCGTAGACATCCTGCATATCGGCGTACAGCGCCGTGAATCCCCACGCGATGTGTTCGTTGTGCCCCGCAATGATGTAAGGAATCCCCGGCGCTGTTACGCCCGCAACATGAAAATCCCCGGCCTTGAGATCGGCCTCATACCAGATATTCGGAATCCCGTGCGGCAGGTGCATATCGTTCGACAGCATCGGCTTTCCCGATCCCGTATGCGCGCCCGAGACCACCCACTCATTCGACCCCGCCGCACATTCCTCGCATCCCGCACTCGGCGCATGCAGCATCTCGTGCAGATGCAACAGATCTCGAACGCTCGTCTGCGTCTCATCCAGAGGCACATCGGGAATATTCTCCTGCGGAGCCGTCAAATCCGGAGGAGCCTGCATCGGCGGATGATCCCGCCACGATCCCGTGGGATAGAGATTCGCCGCCAACGTCGGGCCCAGCCGCGCCGTCACCCGCTCGCGCATTACCTTGGTATCCCAGTCCTCATCGAGCAACTGGTTCATGCTCATCACCACCAGCATCGAGTCCACCGGCTGCCACGGCTTCGGCCTGTAGCGCAGCAGTCGAAACTCCGGCGAAAGATTCTTTCCCATTTCAGCCTGATCTATAAACGCGTTCACGCCCCGCGCAAAGTCCTCGAAATACTTCTTGTCGCGCTCGTTCAGCGTCGTCGTCAACCGCTCGGCATTCGCGCGAATCCCCAGCACCCGCTCGGTCCGGTCATGATCCACAAGTTTCGGCCCCAGAAGCTCCGCCGCCTCGCCAGCCGCCATGCGCCGCGCCATGTCCATCTGCCACAGCCGGTCCTGCGCCGTCACATAGCCCTGCGCCTCGAAGAGATCATCGAGGTTCGCCGCTTCAATGTGTGGAATCCCATGTCGGTCGCGTCGGACCGTAACCGGAACCTTCAGGCCCGGCAGTTGCAACTGCCCATCAAGCTGCGGAAGCGCCACATGCATCGCGTGCTTCAGCCACCACGCGCCGCCCAGCGCCGCCGCCACAGCGATCAGCACCAGCACCACAACAATGCTCAGAAATACGCGCAGAACAGGCCGCCTGCGCCGCTCTTCGATGTCGACACTCCGTCCCAAAACCATGTCGAGGACATTGTCTCATCGCGTACGCGGATCGTACGCGGCTAGCCCCTGCACGATGTCATCCTGAGCGAAGTGAAGGGTGGGACGCGCCACATTCTAAGATTGTCATCCTGAGCGGAGCGCCGAAGGCGCGTAGTCGAAGGACCTGCTTTCCTGGACCCGGTGCAGAACTCTAGGTGCCCCATCCTGGAGCGGAGCGAAGGGTGGGATGCACAACACTATAAGGTTGTCATCCTGAGCGGAGCGCGGAAGGCGCGTAGTCGAAGGACCTGCTTTTTACTCACACCTTGCCCAGCGCAGAGTGAAGCCGTCCAATTAATGGCTAATGGCTAATGGCTAATGGCTAATGGCTAATGGCTGCCTTTACGCTGCCGCCACTCTCCGAATCAGATCCTGCTGTTCGTTCCGATTCTCCGCGCCAATCGTGAACGCATCCAGTACGCCCGACCCCAGCGCAAACCGGATCGCCTCATCCTGACGCGTCCGCATCGCGCCCTGCCCCAGAATCTTCATCCCGATAATGCCCTTGTCCTGAGCCCGCATTTCCTTGATCACCGAGATCACCGTCTGCGGATCGGCATCCATGTACGCGCCCACCGGATTCAGCCGTACCAGGTCCACTTCCACCCAGGGAGATTTCGCCGCGGCTCGCAGCGCTTCAATCGAATGGCACGACACACCGTGTGCGCGAATCTTCCCCTGCTCCTTGGCCTGCTCGAAGACATCCATCACGCCGCGATATCGCGTCGTCCAGTCAGCCTCGGTCACGCAGTGGATCAGGCAGATATCGATATAGTCCGTCCCCAGCTCCTTCAGATAGCGGTCAATATCGGCCTTCGCTTCCTTCGGATCGCGATCGTCGCACTTCGTCATGACCACGGCCTTGCTGCGCCCCACCTGCTTCAGAGCCGCCGCCACCTCGGGATGGCTTCCATACGAATCCGCGGTATCGAAGAAGATCAGCCCGCTGTCGTATCCGCTCACCAGCAGTTTCACCAGCTGACCCATCCGCGTCTGGTTCGACCCGCCTGCGAAGCCGACTGTCCCCGTGCCCATCGCAAGGCGGCTCGTCTTGATGCCGGTCTTGCCCAGCACAACAGTATCCGTGGCCTGAACCTTGTGTTGTTGACCTGGAACATCGAGGACCGATCCGAACGCCGACGGCTTGATGTAAGCAGTGCCCAGCCCGGCGGCTGCTGCGGTGAGGAATTCCCGGCGATTCATGCGATCTTCCCTCCTGCGCTGGATTGTGAAGAAATTCTATCGCTCATTTGGGCAAGACCCGTCCCATCCGCGCCGATTGATGTCACAATTCACAACTTTTTACAAATTTTGCCTTGTGAAATGGTCTGGTACAGCAAAGCGCCAGAGGCGCGGGGACCTGCCTTTACTCTCCGCGCTATGAACTCGCCGCTTCGCTCAGTGAAGGATTGCCCAAGTGTGCTTCGATGACCCCCGCCTTCCGGCTCCAAGCCGGCCGCCATCCGGTCCCCGCAAAGGGAGACGTCACCCTGCGCCCCCACCACAGCCACATCGCCAGGGCAATGATCAATATCAGCGGGATCACCAGCAGGCTTCCCTCCGGCCCGGTCGCCCCGCCGCTCCACAGCAGCTTGCCCACCGGATGCTCACCGAGCAAATGACCCTGCGCCACCAGCCCACTGTCCGAGGTCCCGTAGAAATACGATTCGCCCCAGTCCCACGCCCCGTGAAAGCCCACCGCCCAATACAGCGACCCCGTGTACCAGAGGCTCAGGCAGAAGACCAGCCCGATCGCCCCCGCGGCAAACAATCCCACCGGCGACTCACCCGGATTGCTCCCATGCCCAAATCCGAACAGGAACGACAGCAGCAGCGCTCCCCACCAGAAGCCGATGCCCCGCGTCAGAGTGAACTGCAGATAGCCGCGCAGCAGCGACTCCTCAAAGATCCCGACGATGAGAAACATCACACCCCACTCGGCCGCATATCTCCACATCACTTCGCCATGCAGAAGTTGCCCGTCAAATCCCAGCAAACCCGCCTTCCATAGACTGAACACCAGCGCCGAAATCGCTACAAATCCCCACACTAGCCCAAACACAAACCGTGCTGCCCGCGCCGTTCCGTGATAGCCATAGGAAAGCACCGGCCGCCGCTCGATCAGCGCCATCACCGCCGTCGCGACAAAGACGCAAAGTGCCTGCAGCCCTTCCGAGATCAGTCCTATCCTCGGCGGCAGATCCGCATTCCTCGGCTGCGGTTTCGGATGCAGAAGTAACTTAAGCAGGCTTCCCAGCAAAAACGCCGCCGCCACAAAGATCAGCGCAAACAGCAGCATGCCCCATCCCGCGCGGATCCCGTTCTGCCCCACAAACACCCACCGAAGGTCCCGCTTCGGAGCCTCAGGCAAAGGCTCCGGTGGTAGGTAAGGTCTTTGCTCCTGCGATAAATAGGTCGGCTCGTGTTGTCTTGCGGGATCTCTGGTTGCGGTGTCAGTTCGTCCAAAGTTCTCTCTCCTCAAATTGCTGCCCATACTACGCCATCGACAGATCATCGATACCTTCATTAATCTTGCCGCCCGGACCCCTTCAGATTCGTCTTTCCGCCGAGCGCCGCGCAAAAAAATCAGGCACAGGCATACAAGTAGGAGAAGACGACACCGAAACTTCCATGGGGGAGTGCGCTTTATGGCGGAAAAGCCTATGCCGGAAAAAGTGGACCTCTACGACAGCGCCTATTCCCACTACGAAGCCGACGTCTATCGTCAGGTTCGAATGGCAACCTACGGGGAAGATCTCGGCCAGACAAGCTGGGTCACCAACGAGGAGTCAGCCGAAATCCCTCGAATTCTGAACCTGACTTCCGCTTCTCGGGTCCTCGAGATAGGCTGCGGCTCAGGACGATATGCCTTGCAGGTGGCCCAGACCATGGGTTGCTCCGTGATTGGCATCGACACCAACGCCCCTGGCATCGAGAACGCCAACAGCCTTGCCCGTGCCGCAAATCTGTCTGACCGCCTTGGTTTCGAGCATTGCGACGCCTCTCAGAAGCTGCCCTTCTCCGACGCTGCATTTGACGCCGTCTTCGCAAATGACGTTATGTGCCACATCCCCGGCCGCCAGTCCGTGCTGCACGAAGTCTTTCGCATCCTGAAGCCGCTCGGCCGCTTCGTCTTCAGCGATGCCCTGGTCATCGGCGGCATCGTCTCGCACCAGGAGATCGCCACACGCAGCTCCATCGGCTACTACCTCTTCAGCCCGCCCGGACACAACGAGAACCTCATCCGGCAGGCGGGCTTTCTTTTGAGTGGCGTCCGCGATACCACCTATCAGGCGGCCACCATCGCGACGCGTTGGCGGAACGCACGAGACGAGCGTCGCGAAGCTCTTATCGCTGCCGAAGGCGAAGCGAATTTCGATGGCGTACAGCGGTTTCTGTCGTGTGTCCAAAAGCTGACAGAAGAAAATCGCCTCCTACGCAATCTCTACACGGCGCAAAAACCAAGGCTAGATCTAAAAGGCAGTGCTTGACAGAAGCTGATCCGGAAGCGTATTTAACACATTAGTTATTTACCAGGTATGTTAAATACGGCAATGCCATCCGATCATCTCAGCACCACCTTTGCAGCGCTTGCTGATCCAACCCGTCGCGCCATCCTCGCGCGGCTCACCCTCGGCGAAACCTCTGTCAACGAACTTGCTCAGCCCTTCGACATCAGCCTCCCCGCTGTCTCCCGACACCTCAAGGTCCTCGAAAAGGCAGGCCTCATCTCCCGCGGCAGGGACGCACAATGGCGTCCATGCAAGCTCAACCCCGGCCAGCTCAAAACCGCCGCCGACTGGCTCGAGGAATATCGCAGGTATTGGGAGGAGAGTTTCGACCGGCTGGACGAGTACCTCAGGAAAATCAAATCGTCGAAAGAACAAGCGAAACCCAAGGAGAATCATCATGCCCGCACCAGACCCCGAAGCAACTAGCGCAGCCAAAGCCTCAGCGCAAAAGGCGGACCGCCCGCAACCCCACCCGGGAATGATTGACGCCGGTCTGATTGCCGCGGCAGGGGCCGGAGCGAAACTCCATGAGCTCTCTATCGTCCGCGTCTTCGACGGTCCTCGCGAGCTTGTCTATGAGGCGTTCAGCAACCCTGTTCACGCCAGGCAATGGGCGGGTCCGCGCGGCTTCGTGGCCACACACTTCGAGCAGGACGTCCGGCCGGGAGGTAAATGGCGAGCATGCCTCCATCAGACCGAGGCGTGGAAGGGCAAAAATTTTCCCGACCTCTGGCAGGGTGGGGTCTTCAAGGAGATCGTTCCACCCGAGCGTATCGTCTATACGTTTGCCTGGGATGGCCAGGCGGGCCAGCCGACTCGCGAAACCGTCATCACAGTTCACTTCACTGAACTGGACGGCAACCGCACCAAGATGGAGTTCCATCAGGCCTTCTTCGATTCCGCCGAGATGCGCGATGGCCACAATACCGGCTGGAACAGCAGCTTCGACCGCCTCGAGGACTTGGTGAAGAACTGGAACAAGAGCCTTGACCGCCTCGACGACTTGCTGAAGGAAATTTGAACCATTCAGAAATCTTCAAAACGCCGGCTCGAAAGCACCGCCGATCGCTCTCTTGCCGTTACGCGGTGATCACTGCTCCACAACCGTCCAGGTCTTGTCGGGATTGAACTCTGTCATTGCGGAAGCAACCTGATCCGTCGACTGTCCCAGGTTTTTCTGCACAATCACGCCATCCTGATTGACCATGAACGTCATGACCCCGGAATCGCCGTACTTCGCCGGATATGCCACGACCGCGAACCCTCCCGTCATCTTCCCGTCGACGACATAGTCCTTCGCGCCGCCATTCGCTCCCGCTCCCTGCTTGTCGAGCATGACAAAGTAGTAGCCGTGGAAAGGCTGATGCTGGTTGGGATCGGCCTTGTATCCCTCCGCCGTGGCATTAGCCGCCTGCGGTCCCAGCGGACTCCTCGGTTGACCCTGAACCTGCGGCCAGTACAGGCCATTCTGCTGCCCGGAATCGCTGATGAACTTTTGCGCGTACTGTTTCACGCCCCCGTGTTTCTCTGAGAAATACTCCGCCTGGGCATCGGCCACTGCTCCGCAAGCCTGAATGACAGCCAGTTCATTGCGTCCAACGCGCCGGTTCAGAACCTCTTCCTTGCCGGCCGCCGTGTCGAAGAACCACTGGCCATCATTGTTTTTCTTCAGCGGAATCGGGAATGGAAAATTGTCGGCTCCCACGACAAGATCCTGGGACCCATCCGGCATCTTGCGCCAGCGATGCATCACGTTGTACCACTGCACGAACGCGGCGCCGGTGTTCTTGTCCTGTACCGGATCCCCGGACGAAATCAGATCTTTCGAGTCAGGGCCGAAAATTGCCAGCAGCGCGTTTTGGTCGCCGGACTTTACCGCCTCGATTACCGCATTACCTGCGTCGTCGGGGTTTGCAAACGTCCTGACCGAGGGTTTCTCCGACTTGTGACAAGAGGCAACTGGGATGAACAGCGCTATAAGCAGCAGTCGAGCTATCAGCGCTGTTTTACCGGGTTCGAACGCCATGAAAATCCTCCACCACTCAGGGTGTGTGCAGTTTCCAGATCATTTCTTCAGGCAATCAAATCCGCCTGCTATGCCTTATCTGCGGCCAAATCCGCCGCCGCCGCCGCGGCTGTACGATCCGCGGGAGCTGTCAGCCCTCGATTGCCAGCCGCCTCCGCCGCCTCCACCAAAAGCTGATGACCCACCGCTGCTTTTGGCCTGATCTCCCCATCCCTTTGATTCAGCTGAACTGGACCCATAGCTGCCGGAGCTAGGCTTCTGCACGTTGTTCCAGCTTCCGTTGTCGTTCTTCTGCCAGCCGCTGCCCGTGTTCTTGTACTCGTTGCCATTCGCCGTCGCGTACTTGTTGCCGTTGGCCGTTTGGCCATAGGCCCCGCTATTGTCGTTCTTGCCAGTCGCCCCGTAAGCCTGTCCGCCGTTCGAAGTCTGGACGCTTCCCGCCGAACCGTTCGCCGTCGTCTGATGCTGTGTGTACGCAGTATTGCCGTTTTTCGAGACAACCGAGCTGCCGTAGTTTCCATTGGCATTCGAGGTCTGATGGGTCGCAGCATACGCCCCGGTATTCGGGTTGTAGGCTTGTGCGGCGCCCGAAGTTCCGTAAGGCGTCGATACCGACCCGCCGCGCGCATAGGTCCCGGTCGAGGGGTTGTAGCCCTGGCTGTAGTGCGCGCTGCCGTTGGGTCCATACGCACTCGCGCTTGACCCGTAATAGCCGCCGTGCCATGCGGCATTTCCATAATAGGCGCCGCCCCCGTACACCACGGCCCCGCCATGCCAGTTGCAGCCCCAGTAGCTGTAACCCCATCCGCAGCAGCCGCCGCTCATCGCCGCACCCACGGCGATGCCCGCCCCGAATGCCAGCAGTCCGGTGGCCACAACCGCGCCGGTGCTGTAACCCGGCGTCACATACGGAGTCCCATACACAACCGTTGGGTTGTACACCGGCACATACACCACCTGCGGGTTCGTCGGCTGAATAACAATCGTCTGCGGAGACTGCTGCACCACCGTGATCTGCGACCCGGATTTCAGATTGCCCGATGCATACGCCTTGGCGCGGAGCGTCTGTACCGCGGTCATCACATCGCCCGCCTGCGTGCCGTAAGCTTCGCCCAGCGAAGAGGTCCAGCTCAGGTTCTTCGCCATGTTGTCCAGCACCGACGGAAACTGCGTCAGCGCCTTCACGCTCGGGTCCCACGGCTGCACATCCACCGCATTCATCAGCTGCTGCCCTTGCAGGCTCGGATTCTGATGGAGGAATTCGTTCGCGGCGGACACCTGGTCCGGAAAAGTCGCCGCTCCCAGAATCTGGGCCACCAGCGCGTCCGGATAAAGCGCGATCGGTGCAACCAGGCTCTGCAGCTCATCCGCGCTCAGCGGCGCGGCCTGTGCCGATCCGCCGGTCTGTTGCGCCTGCAACAGAGCGCCATCCGGAAGCGTGGCCACAACCAGAATCAGGCTCAGCAGACACGCCAGACTCTTCCTCAACTCGATGAATACCGCCTTCATACCGTCCTCCACCCGCGCCCTCAACATGAGAACCAGAAGAATCGCCCCACGCGCGGCTTCCGCAGCTTATGCGGTAGCCATCATAGTCCCACCCCGGAATCGTGGATAGAGCCAATCGCCGCCCTTCGCAGCCTGCATCAAGATCTATCGGAGGAAGCCGTCTCATTCCACTGGCAGAAGTGACAGTCGCTTGCCCGAGACGGCCAGTCCCTTGACAGAAGGCTCGGACCCGGCAATCCTAATCATTTCCCGATCTGAAAATTATTCCGCTGGAGCGACCCTCTTTTTGAACGTCCGAGTCTTCTATCACGACAAGTGTTTCGACGGAGCCTGCTCCGCATCTCTCTTCGCCCGCTTTCACCGCGAGTGCATTACTAAGGACGCCTCCTACACCTACCACGGCCTCGTCCACCGCGCCGGAGCACTCTTCAACGAAGCCGACTTCATTGGCGACGAGAACGCCATCGTCGACTTCAAATACTCCGCCTCGCCGCGCATCACCTGGTGGTTCGACCACCATCTCAGCGCCTTCCTCACGCCCGAGGACCAGCAGGACTACCGCCGCGGAATCGAAGACGGCCGCTACGCCGACCGCCGCTTCTACGATCCTGCCTACACCTCCTGCACCAGCTTCCTCGCCCACATCGCGTCCACAAAGTTCGGCTTCAATGCCGAGCCCGTGAAGGAACTCGTCCGTTGGGCTGACATCGTCGACGGAGCCCTGTACGAAAGCCCCCGCGCCGCCGTCGAAATGGCCGAGCCCGCCATGAAGCTCACCTTGGTCATTGAATCAACCCAGGACCCGGCCTTCATCCCTCGCCTCATCCCTCTGCTCACCTCCATGTCCCTTGCCGAGGTCCTCAAGCAGCCCTTCGTCGCCGAGCTGCTTCCGCCGCTCCTCCAGCGGCACGAAGAATCCCTCTGCCTCATCCGCGACCGGTCCGAATCGAAAGACGGCACTATCTACTTTGACATCAGCGACCAGCCCATGGAGGGATACAACAAGTTCATCCCCTATTACGTTCATCCCGAAGCCACCTATTCCATCGGCCTCTCGAAATCCAGCTTCCGCACCAAGGTCTCGGTTGGCTCCAATCCCTGGACCAGGGCCGACCCCGCCAGGATGCTCAACCTCGCTACCATCTGTGAGCGCTACGGCGGCGGAGGACACGCCCGCGTCGGCGCCATCTCTTTCCCCCCCGACCGCTGCGACGAAGCCCGCCAAGCCGCCGGCGAAATCATCGCCGAGCTCCGCGCCCACAACCCTTGCTGACGGAAAATCTGCATCTTCATACAACCATTTGCGCGAATCGAATATTCTGAACCGGCGTCTCATCATCCGCGATCACATACCCGAGCCCAGAAAGTAAC
Organism: uncultured Acidobacteriaceae bacterium; assembly: GCA_963781245.1. Classification (GTDB taxonomy): domain Bacteria; phylum Acidobacteriota; class Terriglobia; order Terriglobales; family Acidobacteriaceae; genus Silvibacterium. The sequence continues at coordinate 286,458 of CAWAFB010000011.1, read as the reverse complement.
GAAGGAGAACGCAAATGGCCGACATCCTGCCCGCAGGAACTCCCGCCCCTGACTTCACTCTTCCCGTCACCCCCGATCAGAAGTTGTCACTGAGCGAACTGCGCGGCAAGCCAGTCATCCTCGCCTTTTATCCCGCCGACTGGAGCCCCGTTTGCGGCGACCAGATGGGCCTTTACAACGAAATCCTGCCCGAATTCCAGAAGCACGGAGCCAAGCTCCTGGGCATCTCAGTCGACGGCGCCTGGTGTCACGAAGCCTTCGCCTCGGCCCGCGGCTACCATTTCCCATTGCTCGCCGACTTCGAGCCGAAGGGCAAAGTCGCTCGCGCCTACGGAGCCTACCGCGAAGCCGACGGCATCTCCGAGCGCGCCCTTTTCGTCATCGACAAGAACGGCGTCATTGCCTGGAGCTACTGCTCACCCATCGCCGTCAATCCCGGAGCCGACGGCATCCTGGACGCTCTCGAAGCCCTGCCTAAATAGAACCGGCCCAGCCAGACCGCAAACAGGAGCCCCATGACCACACTCCGCACCCCCATCGGCCCCCAGGATCACGCTCAGGGCGACCCTGACGCCCCCGTCACCCTTGTCGAGTACGGAGACTACCAGTGCCCCCACTGCGGGCGTGCCTACCCCATCGTCCAGCGCGTGCAGAAGCACTTCGGCGACCGCCTGCTCTTCGTCTTCCGCAACTTTCCGTTGAAACAGAGCCATCCCCACGCCGAATCCGCTGCCGAAGCCGCCGAGTTTGCCGCCACTAAGGACAAATTCTGGGAGATGCACGACGCTCTCTTTGAAAATCAGGATCGCCTCGGCTCTGAATTCTACGAGGAACTGGCTGAACAGCAGGGCCTCGACCCCATCGCCCTCACCGCATCTCTCGATAGCGGCGAATTCACCGACCAAATCCGCGCCGACTTCAATAGCGGCATCCGCAGCGGAGTCAACGGCACCCCAACCTTCTTCATCAACGGCCAGCGTCACGACGGCCCCTTCGACTATCCAGCCCTCGTCGGTGCCATCAACGCAGTTCTCGCTGGCGACTAGGCTGGGATTTACCTTTTATTCGGATGTCATCCTGAGCGAAGCGCGCAAGGCGCGCGTAGTCGAAGGACCTGCTTTCTTGGACCGGTGCAGAACTCTAGGCGTCCCATCCTGAGCGGAGCGAAGGGGGAGGAAATGCTCATAAAGGTGGCAACGTCCACCTAACAGCTAATGGCTAATGGCTTCTTCCTGTTCCCTGTGCCCTGAGCCCTGCCTTTCGATCCCCGTTTTTCACGTCACGCTCGCCCTGCCGCGCTCATCTACGGATTACGTTCACACAGCAAGCCGGCGTATTTCGCCCCCAACGAAAGGACAGTACATGAGCACCATCACCCCGAAAGACGGAACAACGATCTATTACAAGGACCGGGGCAAAGGGCAGCCCGTCACCTTCTCCCACGGCTGGCCGCTGACCGCCGATGCCTGGGACGCGCAAATGCTCTTCCTCGGTCAGCAGGGCTATCGCGTCATCGCTCACGACCGCCGCGGCAACGGCCGCTCCAGCCAACCCTGGGACGGCAATGACATGGACACCTACGCCGACGATATGGCTGAACTATACGAAGCCCTCGATCTGAAGAACGCCATCGCAGTCGGTCACTCCACCGGTGGCGGCGAAGTCGCCCGCTACATCGGCCGCCACGGCAGCAAGCGCGTCGCCAAGGCTGTCCTCATCGGAGCCGTCCCACCCCTCATGCTCAAGACCGAAAAGAACGCCGGCGGTCTGCCGCTTTCCGTCTTCGATGGCATCCGCACCGCCCTCGTCGCCGACCGCTCCAATTTCTATCAGGAGCTCACGCTGCCCTTCTACGGCTACAACCGCGAAGGCGCAAAGATCTCCAAGGGCGTCCGCGACAACTTCTGGCTCCAGGGCATGACCGGCTCCCACAACAGCCAATACGACACCATCAACGCCTTCTCCGAAACCGACTTCACCGAAGATCTCAAGAAATCGACATCCCCGTCCTTGTCCTCCACGGAGACGACGACCAGATCGTCCCCATCGACGCCGCTGGCCGCGCCTCCGCAAAAATCCTTAAGAATGCAACCCTGAAAGTCATCTCCGGCGCACCGCACGGCATGTGCACCACCCGCGCCGACGAGATCAACGCCGAGCTGCTCGCCTTCATCAAGTCCTGACCGTCAACCCACGGGCGGATCTTCGCAGAGAAGGTCCGCCTGATGAGCTGAAAGGCATGCTTCGGCGTCCATACAGACAGCAAGTCTCACCGGGGCTTCTCGATGCTTCATGCCTTTAGTGTCGTCGCCGGGCTCACGGTTTTGGTCACAGCGCTTTCTGGCCAAGCCAAATCAGATCCTGCGATTCCCATGCCCGCCGACCGTGTCGCTGATTCCTACAAAATCTATTCCAGTCTTCTGCCTCTCGGAGAAACTGCCGGCCCCGGCTGGCCGCACGACGTTTTGCTCGTGCAGGACATGACCATCACCGTCATCCCGCTTGATCAAAAATGCAATGACCCTCTCTCCGCGACTATGAATCCGCATCAGGCCGTCCATCCGACCGACGATCGCCGCCAGGATTTCGCCGAGATCCTGCAAGACTTCGATCACCACTGCCACGAGCGACTCATTCTCGATCCCAATTCCTGGAAGGTCGCTATTCCGGTGCGTCTGCTGAACGCCCAGGAGCAAAAAGAGTTTCAATCAACCCGCATGAATTCCAACCCGAACACGCCAGCTGCCCAGAAGTTCAAGGGTGCGCCGGCACTCTATGCCTTCAGCCAGCTCTACTTCAATGCGCACCACACCGTGGCACTGGTCTATGCCACGCATTGGTGCGGAGGATTATGCGGACAAGGGTTCTGGATCGCATTCGCGCTCGAGAACGGCAGGTGGAAGCCACTCCGCTGGAACGCCACGACATGGATCTCCTAGCTAACTCCCCACACTCAGCACCGCCCTCATCGTGTGCTTCTCGCCCGCGCCCAGCTCCACCGCATACGCGATGATGTTGCTCGCCTCGACACACGCCATCTGCCGCCACTCGTCGTCTCCTAGATCGGCCAGCGCCCTCGCGCCCTCCCGCCACGGATTCCACACCACCGTTGTCCGCGAGTTGCCCTTCTCCGTCCGAATCCTTCTTCGCAGCACCGGATCCACTACCTCCAGAGCCTCCGTCGTGTTCAGATATGCATTGTCGGTCTGCCCTCGGAACGCTACCTCGCCCGCCTGCCGCTTTTCGCGGTTACCGTCCATGTTGTCGAGATACGCCGTCCCATCCAGCCCTATCACGCGTACCTGCTCCGCATCACCCACGCGGTGATACGTGTGGAGAGCCTCTTCGAATCTCATCCCCGTCCCACCCGTATTCACCACCGTCAGCGCCAGCCTCAGCTCTGATATCCGATCCGGGCTTTGCCCGGGGCCCACCCGCACCCGATACTCCGTGCTGAACTCATGCGGCCACCACCGCCGGCTCGCCTCATCGCTCTCCGTCGCCATCGTCACCGTCACTCCATCGCCCTCCTGCGCGATGCCAGTCAGCTCCCACTCCTTTGTCCGTACCACTCCATGCGCGGGAGCCTTCGCATCGTCCGCTTTCCCGCGAAACCACGGAAAGCAGATCGGAATCCCGCCGCGAATCGCTTTGCCATCCGCGAACCGCGACTGTGCGCTCACAAACAGCACCTCGTCTGCGCCCGCCGGCTTCCACGACGTGACCTGCGCCCCATGCAGATAAATCTCCGCCGTCGCCGTGTCTGTCGTTACTCGCGCCATCGCGAGGCCGCCCTGTCCGACGACTACCTCCGCAACACCCGAAATGCCGAAGCGCTCATTCAACTCGCCCAAATTCTTCATCCGTTAAGCCCTCGCGGACACAAGTCTAACCCCCTCAGATGGTGTGGATCTCTACTTTCCCTACACCTGCGTCCTCATTGCACCGGCCTGTAAATCAGCCCGATTACCACCCCAACCGCTAGCCACTCTAAGAAGTAAGCCACCGACTGTTGCACGGTTAGCTTTAGCCCGATATTCAGGTTGACGTAGTTGTGAATTACGAAAGAGCAGATCGCAAACACTCCGATTAGCGCGCCAAACCGGGTGCCTTCCGCCAAGCCCGAGCCACCGCGGTAAAGCATCGCGTAGATTACCGCCAGCACCAGCATCGCCACAAACATTGCCGCCATACCCGCTGGCATCACGCTCTTGATTCCTTCTTGCGACCGGTACACCGCCGGGTACTTCATGAACTCGTTCTTCATCCATGGCAGGGTGAAGGCGAAAGTGCCAAGAGCAAAATACGCGACGAAGGCCCCAAGGCCCGCGAGAGCGATCCGTGCATAGTTCATTGGGTGATCCTCTTTGAGATCAAAGAAGGTTTATCAGAGCCGCGCCGGTCATCAAAACTTGTATCGGTACTTAATTTTCCCCCATCAAAAAACCAAAGGGAATACCCACTCGCACACGCTCTGCGACATCAGCAGGAAAGCGAAGTAACCGCCCCAAAGAAAGGCCCGGATCTGGATCCGGGCCTCTTCTGCCGTGCTTCATGCGCTCAGTTATTGCAGCGCCTATTGCAATGCGTTGATTAGCCCCGTCCCGTTCGGACTGCCCCAACCGGTCACCAGGTCATACCCGGTAACCGCCGAATAGCTGCCCGACTTGCCGCTGGTGATGTCGTGGAAGTCGGTCTTGTAGCTGCTGCCCACGCCAATCGAGTAGATCGTCGGATTGATGAACCCGATCGTTCCCAGGCCGCTGGCCGCCCGCTGCTGATTCACCAGCGCGATATACGCCGCCCACATCGGAGCCGCGAAGCTCGTGCCGCCATACTCGTTCGCCAGGCAACTCGTCTGGTCGGCGCATGTATAGAAGGTGAAATTGGCATTTGCCGAAACATCCGGCCCATTGCGATACGTCGTGGATCCCTTGTTGCTCGAATTGATCACGCCCGACAGCTTCTGCCACGACGGAATCGCAATCTTGTCCGGAGAAATCCCGCCGCCGCTGTCCACCCACGCCGTCTCCGACGCCCATGCTCCGCCTGCGCTCTTGGTCGTCAGGTCCGTCCCGCCGACTGACACCACATTCGCATCGTCTGCCGGCCAGGCCTCATTCCTCCTCGACCACGTCGAGCTGTCGCCCGACGCCGCAAAGAAGTTCTGTCCCTGCGCCGACATCTTCTCGAAGTACGGATCCAGCGTGCTCGGATCAGCCGGCGTCCAGCCCCACGAGCAGCCAATCGTCGTCGGCAGCGGATTGTGCGTCGTCATCGCGCTGATGATCGCCGTATCCGTCGACCCGACATACATCACCAGGCTCTTCAGCCCCGGAGCCATCCCCAGAGCCTGCGTCATATCGAGCGTCTGCTCCGTGTCATCGCAGTAGCCGCCCGCCCTGCTGTACACGCACGACGTGCTTGTCCCGTCCGTCGAAAGCACCGTGACCGGGACATTGTTCGTCTGCTTGGCATTCTTGTAGTAAGTGGTCAGATCGGCCAGGTCCGTCCCCAGGTACTCGAACAATCCCAGGTTCTGTCCCGCGCCCGTCAGCGCTGTCCCGCCGTAATACGCTGCGCGCATGTCGCTGCCCAGGAAAGACGCCGACGGCCCTGACCCGGTCGTCGCATGCGTCACCAGCGTTTTCGCATCCACGCCCCGCGCTGCGGCCGCTTCGCTCCGCTTCACATACATCGGATGTGGAATCGAATAGTTATCCAGCCCCGACACATGCCATAACCGGAACGGCAGTGTCGTCGTAGGCTCCCGGTCCGGTGAATAAAACACGCGGTTCTCCGCGGGATGCTGGTACGTCCGCAAGGTCACGTGGAAAGCATTCTCCACCGCCGACACCGGCCCCTTCACCTGCACTTCCATGCCATCCCGCGATCCGCCGATGACCGCCAGGCCGTTTGCCTTCGCGAACGCCACCACGGCGGCATACTCCTGCTCGCTCGGGCCGAACCGCTCCGTAAACTGCGCCGGCGTTAGAAACTGGTGATAGATCCCGCTGTTCGGATCGTACAGCTCCTCCAGAAAGCTCTTCAGTCCTGCCTCATCCCGCAACTGCAGGACAATATCCAGCGTCATCATCTGACTCTTGGGTAGCTGCCCGACAGCTTGCGTCCGCCCGCTGCCGACCACCTCCCGCACGTGATGTGTCGACGTGTACTGCGCCTGTGCATCCGTCGACACCATCGCTACCAAAGCGATTGCCGCGAAAACCGGGATTGACTTTCGAATCCCGGATTGCCAACTGCCTGACCTGCCAATTCTCAACTTGCGAATCATGCAACTCTCCTGTGAGCGGGGTATCTCTTGGAGGTGTCCGCCTGACGTGCACTGCCACGGGCAGCCTTTTGAGTCAGCGTAGAGTACCACCGCCACATTCGAGTGGCGAGCGAAATTCAATGCCACTTCGCCATTCGTCCCATTTCAAAACAGGTTTGTCACTCTTTTCAATGCGTTGGTCACACGGCATCGTAACCGGAAACCGACGGGCATCGATTCGCCGCCGGAGCGAAGCACGAAGAATCGCCACACAGAAGAATCCCCTCAGGTCCGGATCCAGGTCCGGATCCCCTGGCTCCGGATCAACAGACCTGGGTTCTTCATTCGCCGAGATTTCTCATTACTCCTTGTCGTACACCGCCGTGCTGGAGATCTTCTTGCCGGCCGAATCCGTTCCGGTCAGGTGCAGCGTGCGCATCTTGCCGTCCTTCGACACGGCAACGCGGCCTGTAGTAACAACTTTGCCGCCCATCTTGTTGGTCAGGTCCAGCGTATGGTCGTTAACCTGCTTGTACGACCTGGAGTCTGCATTGGAATCGCCGGTCAGCGGATAATCTTTGCCGTCGAACTTGCCTGTCCACTCCGTGTGCGATGGCTTGCCATCTCTGTCGGTCCCGTCCGTGGTCACCTTCACCCTGTCACCCGCGGCCTCGTAGACAACCGTCGTGTTCTTCGGAGCGCCTGCCGGAATCTTCGACTTGGCTTCGTTGAGCTTCCACGTGCCCATATTCGGGTTATCGGCAAACGACAGGGCTGCTCCGGCAAAACAAAGCGCCGCGGTTAACATCAGGTTCCTTGCTTTCATGTCTTTCTCTCTTTTCTGGGGGACCGCCACAAACTATACGCCCCTAAAGAGATCTCCCGTGCGCCACTACCGCTTTGGATTAGGCCCTTCCCCCCAACGATGTCATCCTGAGCGAAGCGCGTAGCGCGAAGTCGAAGGATCTGCTTTTCGATATCGAATCCCGGCATCCCGGCCCTACTCAAGCCCGGTGTTGGTTTGAGTGGGGCAGTGTAGTTACCAGTGCACAGATCCGCCCCGAGTCCCGCGACTAACTCCGAATCTCGGGCTTGGATTAACCCTGGTGGCTGTCCTGCGCCCTGAGCCCTGAGCTCTGTTCCCTGTCCTGCGCCCTGTGCCCTGCCTCTTCGGAGGCACGTAGTGAAACCTCACCAGATAGATATTCTCGCCCTTACCGTGCTTCGCCACCTTCAGCAGGTCGAGCACGCCCAGAAACCCCGACGCGCGCGCCAGCTCCGGAGTAATATCCGGAAACCCGATCGTCTCGATCGAATCCACCTCGATCTCGCCCTCGTCCATGCGATACCGCTTGCCCACCGTCACCCGCGGACTCATCCAGATCCGCACGCTGCAAGTAATCTCCCCGCGTTTCACACCCTCCCGCAGCCGCTTGGTAAACGTCATGCCGAAAGTCTAACTCCGCAAAGCAGAGGTAGGCAGTGGACATCAGCGCTGAGTCTAAAGACTCGTTTCCCTGCAAAACCGAGGGCGTCTGGTTCAACACTAATCAGAGGTAGGACTTTCTTGACCACAAAAGAGAACAATCCGTTTCAATGCTATTATTCTGGCTGAATGGAGCGATATCTCCGCCAGGATTTAGGGATTGCCGGTGCGCCAAGACAGGGCTAAACCAAGAATCTTTCTCGCCTCTTCGTCAGAAGCTGGCGATCTATTAACAGAGTTGTTTGTTCTTATCTCTAAGGGCGACTGGTGCCTTGTAAGACCGTGGAACTTCTCCACATTCGAGGCAGGTAAGTCCTTTTTTGACTCGTTATATGACAACACGCGTGACATAGACTTTGCAGTCATACTTTATACGGGAGATGATCAGACCTCTTCGCGAGGAGTAACTCAGGCGGCTCCACGAGATAACGTTATATTTGAACTCGGATTCTTCTTAGCGCGGCTCGGACCAGAAGCAGTGATAGTAGTTTCTCCAATAAACGTTCCGAAGATACCTTCTGACTACTCGGGATATGCTGTTCTTTCTTACGATCCGTCTACGGGCAGCCCGACGGAGTATCTTACTCCAGCCGCAGCTCAGGTAAAGCTCCAGCTTAAGAAAAAGTGGCAAAGCCGCCAAGAACCCACAACTGACAAATCACAGGAACCTGTGAAAAGCATCGATATTGTGTACAAGAGAGCATCCGGAGGGATCATACCGATTTACCGGGACCTGGCATCTGGCCTGGATTGGTTTGCCGAACTCGAAGCGAACATTAGCCCACCGTTTAGATATCTCAATTCGCGGCTGAGCTATTATGGGCCAGATCTGGCTAAATTTTGGTTTCAACGCGCGCGTCAAGATGCTGCGAACCGAGAAATGACTACGGTACTACAGGGAGAGTTGCTTAGTCTCCTACATTCTCAAGTTGATTCAAGTGTCAATATTATTGACCTTGGTATCGGAGACTTTGAAAAAGGTCACATTGTAATCGACTTCCTCTTAAGACAACCCAGTGTAAAGACGATCAACTATTTTCCGCTGGACGTCAGTTATGAAATGTTAGCACTGGCTCTACGTACAAAAGCCGACCATTACGCTGCGGCCACGCTACAAGCTATCCAGCAAAATGGGAGCATTACCGCAATCAACGCTCCATTCTCGCAGTTGTCACGTTATCAACACCTATTTTCTCCTCCGAGCAAGAATATTTTCTTGCTCCTTGGCAATACGCTAGGGAATGAGGCAGTGGAAATTCAAACACTGCATGAAATATCGCGAGGGATGAATGTTGGCGACATCCTCGTCATCGAAGTCCAGCTAATTGAGAATGAGCCGCCTACAAGCGATGAAGATAATAAGACTATTCAGAAGCACAAGGACTTCTACTGTGGTCCGTTTTGGGCTCTCGGCTACGATATAAGAGACATTGATTTAAGCATCAAATCTGATTCAGCAGACGCCTATCGTGGCATTCCGGCTGTAACTTTCCTTGTTACGGCAAAACTTAAAAAGCCACTTAGCGCTGCTCATCCCTCATTCTCAAGCGGACGGCTTTACTTAGCTGCGGGCGAATCCGTCATTGTCTATCTAATTCGCCTCTATCAAGAGGGTGCTGTTGAGGGCTTTTTGCCGCAGGCAGGTTTCGAGGTAATAGACGTAAGAACCTCGACGAACCCGAATCCTCGATCGAGACGTTTCTCATATGTAGTAGCGAAAAAAGTCGATTGACCTTCAGCACCTCCGGGAATCATCTTCACACGTTCATATTCCAGATATCCACGTGCCACTTCCATTGGCCGTCTTCCTGCTTCCAGAACACGACATACTTCATGTCCCACTGGACTTCAGGTTGTCCCGCGGGCTCTGCCGTGAGCACGGCCTTTCCAATTTCGACCAGACCTTCTCCAGCCGGCATCACATCTACCGACGTGAGCACCGCTGATTTTGCGTTGAACGACCGGATTATGTCGAACCAGAACCCTTTGATCTCCGGCCGGCCGGAGAACATCGGCCTCCCCGGCGGCAGAATGCGCGCATCCCTTGTGTAAATCTGGTCGATCGCAGCGAAGTTGCGCTTGCCGAAGATCTCGGTGTTGAACAGCGCATTTGTTTTCGCCATGCTTTTCTTGATCGCGTTGATGTCGGTGGTCATGGCTCGCAATCCTATTCCAACCACCGGCGACCCGCCACTACTCAATTGTCCGAACCCTCCATCCCGCCCGATCATCTATCCTTGAACCAACCGCAAGGAGGCACCATGAACGTCGTCCTCTACTCCGCCACCGGAATGATCGGCAGCCGCATCCTCAACGAGCTCATCTCCCGCGGACATTGCATCACCGCCGTCGTCCGTGACCCCTCCAAGGTTCCCGCTCACCCCGCCGTCGCCGCCATCAAAGGAGACATCTTCGACGCCGACGACATCGCTGCCAAGACCATCGGTGCCGACGCCGTCGTCAGCGCCTACGGGCCCGGAACCGGCGACGTGAACGACCTCGTCAAAGCCACCCGCTCCCTCATCGCCGGACTCCACAAAGCCGACACCCGCCGCCTCATCTTCGTCGGCGGAGCTGGCAGTCTCCACGTCGCTCCCGGCGTCGACCTCATCGACTCCGGACACCTGCCCGAGGAATACAAGGCCATCGCCATCGCCCACCGCGACGCCCTCAAACTCCTCAGCGAGTCCGATCTTCTGTGGACCTACTTCTCGCCCCCCGGATTTATTCAGCCCGGCCAGCGCACCGGCAAATTCCGCCTCGGCACCACCTCGCTCATCGCCGACGAGAAGGGAAACAGCACCATCTCCGCCGAAGACTACGCCGTCGCCCTCGTCGACGAACTCGAAACCCCCAAACACATCCACGAGCAATTCACCATCGGCTACTAGAGTCGAAAAATCTGCGAGGGTGGCCCATTCAAGCCCGGTGTTGGCTTGAGTGGGGTGGTGACGGGCTGCACACGGACATCTGCGCCCTCGCTTCTTTTCTTCCCCTGGGACATCTAAGTTACTGGAAGGTTAATAGGGAAATGATGTCCAGGGTGAAACCGCTTCTTATCCTCTCCCTGGCGACTCTGTCCGCGTCGGCCTTCGGCGCGAACCCAGCCCGTCCAGGAACAATCAACTACATTGAGGGCTCCGCGCTTGTCGCTGGACAGCCCGTGACTCAGAACTCTGTCGGAACAGTCTCTCTCGAACCCGGCCAGGTGCTCTCCACCGGACAGGGCCACGCAGAAATCCTTCTCACGCCGGGAATCTACCTGCGTCTCGACGACAACAGCGCCGTCAAAATGGTCTCTCCCAATCTCACCAACACCCAGATTGAACTCGAACAGGGAAGGGCAGCAGTTGAGGTCGATGAGATCCATCCCCAGAATGATGTGCAAATCATCGAAGCAGGCATCCCGACCCAGCTTCTCAAGACTGGTCTCTACGAATTCAACGCCAACGATGACGTCACTCAGGTCTACAAGGGCAAGGCTGCTGCTTTGGTCGCTCCGAGCAAGTGGGCAACAATCAATGAGAGCCATCAACTCGCCCTCAACGAAGGCCCGGCTGCCAGGCCGCAGCACTTCGATCAGGGTGCGGGCCAGGACGAGCTTTACAACTGGAGCAGCTTGCGATCCGAATACCTGTCCGAAGCCAATGCCGACCTGTCCGGATACTATGCCTCCGCTGGCTATCCCCCCGGCTGGTACTGGGACCCATGGGTCTACGGCTACACCTTTGTTGGGCCATATCCCTTCTATAGCCCCTTCGGCTGGGGATTCTATCCCTTCGGCTACTACGGAGGCATCGGCTACGGCGGCTACTACGGACGAGGCCACTACTACGGTCGCGGCTCCTACGGCCACGGTTACATCGGTCACAGTCAACCCGCCGGCGGATTCCATGGCGCGGCTGGTGGCGGCTTCCACGGCGGCGTTGCCGGCGGAGGATTCCACGGCGGAGGTGGCGGTGGCGGCCACCGCTGAGCCCAATCTTGTTGGCCGAGAATTTCCGCAATCCGGGGTGGTCTCAATGGGTCGACGCAACACTCAGCTCAGACTCACATACAATGAAAACAAAAGCCAAAAGCGCTGGCTAAGATTAGATCAGCCGGAACCTTACCTGGCTAGGTTTTGGCCACATCAGCCAAACAGATCGATTCTTCAGGGTAAGCATTTGTGGATCAGCTGATTAGATCAGTGTTGCATCGACCGGTTGAGCTGGCAGGCTAAAATAGAAATAAGGAATACAAAAGCCCGGCACTGGCCGGGCTTTTGTATTTCCAAAATGAAACAGAATGCCTGCTAAGTCATTTTCTGTCTATGAGAAAGCAATAAGTCATTTGTTTTCGGACGCTTACAGCTGGACTAACCTTTAAGCCACGCCGAATGAATCGCTTACAGATTTGAAGGGGGAAGGGGGTACCCCTACCCGATGGTCTCCAGCCTCGCCTCGATTCCGACTTTGGAAATCTCCAAAAACCCCAGCGAGACCGGCAGTGAGAACCGCCTCGGCCCCGCGCTCCCCGGATTGAAATAAAGCACGCTCTTGACCCACTCGATCGCCGGCTGATGCGAGTGCCCGAAGATGACCGCCCCGATCCCAGCCGCAACCGGATCCAGGTCCAGCGCCATCCGGTCATGCAGCATATAGATAGACTGCCCACCCAGCTCCACCAGCTCCGTCTCCGGAAGCCGCCCGCACCGCCCGCCGCGGTCCACATTCCCCCGAATCGCCGTCACCGGAGCCAGACGGCCCAACCGGTCCAGGATCTCCGCTTCCCCCACATCGCCCGCATGGAGAATGTGCTCCACATCCCTGAGCGCCACCACTGCCTCCGGCCGAAGCAGCCCATGCGTATCCGAGATGACGCCCACCCGCACCGCTACAGTCCGATCGTCATCCGCGTCCGCGGATCGAGGTAGTCCCGTAGCGCGTCCCCCAGGAAGTTGAAGGACAGCACGCACAGCATCACCGCCAACGCCGGGAAGATCACCAGGTGCGGAGCATCGAAGAGGTGCGACCGCCCGCCATCCAGCATCGACCCCCAGCTCGCCGCCGGCGGCGGCACGCCCAGACCAAGGAAGCTCAGGGTGGCCTCCGCCAGAACCGCACCGGCCATCCCGATAGCCGACTGCACGATCAGCGGCTGGATGATGTTGGGCAGGATATGCCGGACGAAGATCCGCAGGTCGCTTGCCCCCAATGCCCGGGCCGCCTCCACAAACTCCCTCTCCTTCACCGCCAGCACCTGGCCCCGGACAAGCCGGGCGTACCCCACCCACCCCCCGACCGACAGTGCCAAAATCAGATTGATTAAACCGGGCCCAAGGAACGCCACGAACGCGATCGCCAAAAGTATCCCCGGAAGCGCAAGAAAGGCATTCATAACGAAGACATTCAGCATCGTATCCAGCACGCCACCGTAGTAACCGGCGATTCCGCCAAGCACGACACCCAGCAAGAGAGAACAACCAACCACGGAAACCGCAACTATCAATGACAATCGGGCTCCATACAGAATGCGCGACAGGATGTCCCGGCCTAACTCATCGGCGCCCAGCCAGTGCGTCGCACTGGGGGGCGCCAGCCGGTGACTTAAGTCAATCACCGCCGGATTAGCCGGAGCGATTACCGGAGCGAATATCGCGGTGACGACAATTACCGCCAGCAGCACGGTGCCGAGGACCGCAAGAGGTTGAGAATTCACGCGTTGCAGGATGTGACGAGGCATTGAAAAACAGATTTTAGCTTCTCACGACGGAACAAATCGAAGAAATCGAATATGCTGGGTCTGAGGCATCCCTTCTAGTAATCCCTCATGAGGTCCTAAAGTAACGGGACCCTTAACCGGAAAGGACACCGAAGCTTGCGCATCCTGCTGCTGGGCCTGAACTATGCACCCGAGCTGACCGGCATTGGCAAATATTCTGGAGAGATGATGGAGTGGCTCGCCGCGCGCGGCCATGACGTTCGCGTCATTACGACGCCTCCCTACTATCCCGCCTGGAATGTGCGCGACGATTACCGGTGGTGGCAGTACCGCAAAGAGACCTCGCCCGCCGGCGTAAACATTTATCGCTGTCCGTTGTGGGTTCCCAAGCGGCCGAATGGGATAAGCCGCATGGTGCATCTGAGCTCATTCGCCACCAGCAGTCTACCGGTGATGCTCAGTTCCGTGCTCTGGCGTCCGCACGTCGTGTTGGTGGTTGAGCCGGCATTCTTCGGCGCGCCATCGGCCATTCTTACCGCCATGCTTTCGGGCGCGTCCTCGTGGCTTCACATTCAGGACTTCGAAATCGACGCCGCATTTGAACTCAACCTGCTTCCATCGCCGGGAGCGATCCACAACTTTGCCCTCGCCTACGAGCGCTTCGTCATGCGCGGTTTCACTCGCGTCTCCAGCATCTCGCACAACATGGTGAGGCGCCTGGCCGAAAAAGGAATTGACAACCACAAGGCAGTCCATTTTCCGAATTGGGTAGACGTTGATTCGGTCCGTCCCCTCGTCGGTCCGAACCAGATACGCCAGGAGCTCGGCCTGCGCGACGACCATGTGGTGTTGCTCTACTCCGGCAATCTCGGCCTCAAGCAGGGCCTTGAAACCTTGCCGCCGCTCGCCTCGCAACTCCGTGACGACCCTCGGCTCCACTTTGTCTTCTGCGGTGACGGTGCATTCCGCCCTCAACTGGAACAGATGACGGCCGGTCTCAGCAATGTCTCTCTCCTGCCCCTTCAACCAATCGAAAAGCTGAACGAGCTTTTGAATGCCGCCGACATCCACCTGCTGCCGCAGAAAGAAGACGCGGCCGACCTGGTGATGCCGTCTAAATTAACCGGAATGCTGGCCAGTGGACGTCCCATCATCTCGACCGCGGCGGCCGGCACGCAGGTAGCCGAAGTCGTTGCGGGACGCGGCATAAACGTTCCGCCCCGTGACGAGCGGACGCTGCTTAAGGCTGTTCTTACACTTGCGGCAAACAAAGCAATGCGCGAGGAGATGGGCCGTGCTGCCCGCCTCTACGCCGAAGAACATCTTGGCAGGGAACAGGTTCTGCTCCGCTTCGAGTTGGAGATGGAGCGCCTGCTGACCGAATCGGAAACGCGCGAGGTTCGCACCGCCCCCAGATCGGAAGCCCCCGCGCCCCGCCCGGATTGAGATTCTGCGCGTTCTCAGTATGCGCATTGATGTACTGGTGTCGTTTCACCGGCATTCGGAATTGCCGTCATCGGTAGCAATCCATAAGCTACTCACAGGAGCAGATTGACTTGAAAAAAGCCCTCATCACCGGCGTCACCGGACAGGATGGAGCCTACCTCGCAGAGTTCTTGCTGAAAAAAGGCTACGAAGTGCACGGCGTCAAACGCCGGTCTTCGCTATTCAATACGAATCGCATTGATCATCTTTACGAGGATCCGCATGTCGCCCGCCGCCATTTCATCCTGCATTACGGTGATCTGACCGACTCCAGCGTTCTCACTCACATCGTGCAGAAAGTCCAGCCCGACGAAATCTACAACCTCGCTGCCCAGAGCCACGTGCAGGTCTCATTCGAGGAGCCCGAATACACGGCGAATGCCGATGCTCTCGGCACCCTGCGACTTCTGGAAGCCATTCGCATTCTCGGGCTTGAGAAAAAGACCCGTTTCTACCAGGCCTCAACATCCGAGCTCTACGGTCTCGTCCAGCAGATCCCGCAGACCGAAACAACACCCTTCTACCCGCGTTCGCCTTACGCCGTCGCCAAGCTCTACGCATACTGGATCACCGTGAATTACCGCGAGGCCTACGGCATCTACGGCTGCAACGGAATCCTGTTTAACCACGAATCGCCCCTGCGCGGCGAGACCTTCGTAACCCGCAAGATCACGCGCGCCCTGGCCCGCATCAAGGCGGCGCTGCAGGACACCCTCTACCTCGGCAACATGGATGCCTTGCGCGACTGGGGTCACGCCCGCGACTACATCGAGATGCAGTGGCTCATGCTTCAGCAGGAAGAGCCGCGCGACTACGTCATCGCCACCGGCGAGCAGCACAGTGTTCGCGACTTCGTAAAGCTGAGCGCGGAATTCCTCGACATGCCCCTGCGCTGGGAAGGCATTGGCGTCGACGAAAAGGCCTATGACGCAAAGGGCAACGTTGTCGTTTGCGTAGATCCGCGCTACTTCCGTCCCACTGAAGTCGAAACGCTTTTGGGCGATCCTTCCAAGGCGCGCCGCGAACTGGGATGGACGCCGCGCATCACCTTCGAAGAGCTGGTGAAGGAGATGGTCACTGAAGACTTCTCCGCTGCCGAGCGTGACGCTCTCGTCAAGAAGCACGGCTTCACCACCTACAACTACCACGAGCTGTGAGCGGCGGAGACCAGGGAATGGAAAACAGCAGCAGGATTTTTGTCGCCGGGCATCGCGGCCTGGTCGGCAGCGCCATCCGGCGCGAGTTGGAACGGCAGGGCTACACCAACCTGCTGCTGAAGACTCGCGCCGAGCTCGATCTCATGAGCGGCCCGGCAGTCGAGAAATTCTTCGCCGAAGAACAGCCCGAATATGTTTTCCTCGCCGCCGCTAAGGTTGGCGGAATCCTCGCCAACAATACCTATCCAGCCGATTTCATCCGCGACAACCTTGAGATCCAGACCAATGTGATCGACGCGGCGTATCGCTCCGGCGTCAAGCGGTTGCTCTTTCTCGGCTCCAGCTGCATCTACCCCAAGCTCTGCCCGCAGCCGATCAAGGAAGAGTACCTGCTCACCGGCCCGCTCGAGCCCACCAACCGCGCCTACGCTCTGGCCAAGATCGCGGGAATTGAGATGTGCTGGTCCTACAACCGCCAGTACGGCACGCAGTTTCTCTCGGCGATGCCCACCAACCTCTACGGGCCGGGAGACAACTTCGACCTCAACAAGTCGCATGTGATGCCGGCGCTCATCCGCAAGGCCGCTGAAGCGAAGGCCGCAGGCGAAAAGAAGATCGTCGTATGGGGAACAGGCACGCCGCGCCGCGAGCTCCTTTACAGTCACGACCTGGCCGAGGCCTGTGTCTTCCTGATGAGCCTGCCCGACGCAAAATTCGACACGCTGCTGAACTCCGATCAGCCGCCCCTCATCAACATCGGCACCGGACACGACCTCAGCATCCGCGAACTTGCCGAACTCGTGTGCCGCGTCGTCGGTTTCGAAGGCTCACTCGAATTCGACACCACCAAGCCCGACGGCACGCCCCAGAAGCTGATGGACAGCTCCCGCATCAACGCCCTCGGCTGGCACTCTCGCACCAGCCTCGAAGAGGGCATACGCCTCACATACGAATGGGCGAAAGACAGCTTCGTGCTGTCTCCCGCCTGACCCGCCTTAAAAGTGGAACCGGTAGCGCACCTCTCCGTAGATCTCCCGGGGATCGTTGTAGTGAAATCCTCCAAAGGTCAGGCTGTTGTCGAGTAGTACGCGCGTATTCGCAACATTTGTCGCAGTCGCCGAAACGGTGAATTTATCTCCGAACGATTTGCCAACCGAAAGGTCGGCTGTCGTGTGTCCCGGAAGATAATTGCCGCTGTACGGGGACGGCGGGTCGGTGTACCCGTTCGAAAAGCCGGATCCGTAGTACACATTGAACGAGCCGTAAGCATGATAGGGAAGCTTGCCGTTGAAGCCTACGTTCAGCGTGTTGCGCTGGTCGTGATCCAGCGGTGAATAGCCTGGCGCGACTGCACAGGCTTCTGAATCCGGCGGGTAGCAGATCAAGCCGCCGGTGATAGCCCCCCGCTGTTGGGCAATCTGATTCGAATACGCCAGATGCAATTGCCCATACCGCCATGACTGAGGCGACCGCAGTGTCAGCTCCCAGGCCTGAATGAGCGCTCCGTCGACAGTAACCGGGATAAAGATGCTCGACTCGCCGATATTGCTATGGTCGAGAAAATTGTTCGCGCGTGTTTGGAACGTATCCGCGTCCAGCAGCCATCCGCGAAAGGGAATCTGGACGCCGAACTGATGCTCCTCGTCGCGTTCGCCATGCAAGGCGACAAAGCTGGTGTTGTTGCCGTTGGCATATTGCAGCGCAGGGCCTGAGACGCTGGTAAGCGGCGGCGGCTGATAGTAGTGCCCATAGAATCCGCGGAAGACCCAGTTCAGTTTCGGAATCTGTACGGCAACGCCAATGCGCGGATACACAGCATTATCGGTGACCGCGCCCTGAAAGTGACTCTGCCGCATGCCGCCTATCAGGGCAAGCCACGAACTTGGCCGGTAATTATCCTCGACGAAAGTCTCTTCCACGCCTCCGCCAAGGCTCTGCTGTTGTGAGAAGTTCGAATAACTCCCGTCGTTGAAGATAACCCCGAAGAGATCGCTCTCGTGCTGGCCGTAGCCGTAAACCCCACCGGAGATCGAGTTCTTTGCGATCACCGTCGAAATGGAGCCCTGCAAGCCTCCGTAGTTGCCCGTCTGATCCGATGTTGTCGCCGTCGGGAAACTGTATGTGTGCGGCTCATACTTCGCGCTGTTGTAGTGGTAGAAAGGCGAGAGCTGCAGCAACGTAGCTGCGTTAAAGTTGTGTACCCAGGTGAGCGCCGTGTACGCGTCGGTCTCGTGCTCGCCGTCGCGCAGGCCGCTCGAATTATACAACTGGTTCTGCCAGCTGGTGGGATCAGGATCGTACGGGATCTGGTAGTAGTCTGTGCGCGCCTGCGTCACCAGGCGAAGCTGGTTCACCGGATCGGGGTTGTAGATCAACGACGCGAAGCCTCCGTAGCCGTTTGAGGCATCGTGAACCGGCTGCTCGATTGCCGGCTGCAATCCGTAATTGCTGCGGTTGCCGTTAACACTGGTATACCAGGCAAACTTCTCCGTGTGATCGCCCAGGCTGAGCTGGTCGTTCGTCTGGTAGAAGTTCCCCAGCGTCATCACCAGTTCGCCGTCACGGCTGCGTTCAAAACCGGTGCGAGGGGCAATGTCGAAGACGCCGTAAGTGCGGTCGCCGAGATCGGCCGTATAGCTGCCGCGATCCGCTTGCAGATAGTCGATATCCTTGGGATCGATCTGCGGAGCAATGTTGCTCGCAATGTTTGTGTTCGGTATATCGACGCCGTCAATCAGATAGCTCACCTGGTGGCCGCCCCGCATATGCAACATGTCGTGGGTCACATAAGCGCCCGGCACGAAGTCGGTGATCATCGCCAGGCTGTTTGTACGGTCGGCTCCCGGCGTCGACGCGATATCCTCGCGGCTGATCAGGGTCGTCGGCGTGGCCGAATCCGGATTAGTAGCCAAAGCCTCTTCCGTCACCTGTGCAGTCTGGTGCACCATAGCCAGCGAAAGTTGAAAATGCAGGTTGGCTCCTGAATCTGACGCGACCGTAATCGGCTGATCGAGAGTATCGAAACCCGGCTGCGCGATCGAGATGGTGTATTCCCCTAAAGGGACGGTCTGAAACTGGAATTCACCATTCTGGTTCGTCTGTTGCATTTCAACAAAATCTGAATGCGCTGCGTGCAGCGTCACTCGGGCGCCGCCGATTGGCCGATGGTGGGGATCGTGAACGACTCCGCCAATTTTTCCGAATACCGTGGCTCGGACAAACGTTGCCGGCAACAAAATCAAAAATAGTGCAAACCATGCGTACTTCCGCATTCAAAGCCTCCTCGTCGCAACTTGGGGACAGCGACGAATCGTATTCAAAACTGTTACGAATAAGCGGGTCAGCCGCCGTCATCAAGAGATGACCCGGCTTGGACCAGCTTCAGGAGAGCTGAATCAGGCGAGGAGAGCGGGAGGTCCGCGCTTCTGGCGGACGCGGTCGAACGAGACGCGAAGCTGCGCGTCGGTCTGGGGGGATACAGCAGGATGGCGGATGACACCGGCAAAGATTGCCGCCGCCGTCTCCGGTGTAAAAGAAGGCAGCAGCACGACAGCAGGAGCCGCCGGCGTATATGGGCACTTCTCTCTTACCGCATGCGCGCCGGAGCCCTGGTTGGACTCTTCGGATGGCATCGCGCAGTGGTGCCGGCCATCCCTCCGGCAGCACACGGGCACGGTCGCTTCCGCAGCTCCTGCCCCCAACAGGGAAGACACAAGAGGCAGACTGAACAGCAACATCAACGATATGGCTAGCGCGCGCCGCACTGCCTCATTGTAGCCCGGCTTCGCAGCCTCGGCCACACGCCATTAACGGTCTGCGTAGTATCCGTCGCGCGTCTGTACCGTCAAATCCTTCTTCGTCGCCGTCAGCACGATCTTGTGATAACCGCTGTCAGTGCTTTGCTTATCCGGAGTGTAGCCAAGCAAGTACTGGCCGCGCATCTCTTCGGCAATCGTGTTGTAGATCTGATCGGCTGTCTCTTTTTTGGTGACCTCAAACATTCTTCCGCCCGTCTGCCCACAAATCTGCTCCAGGATCTTCTTCCCGTCTACATGCGGCTCCTGCGATTGCGGCCGCTGTCCACCGCGTCCTCCGCCCGGATATCCCCCGCCGCCACCCGGATAGCCCCCGCCTGGATATCCCATACCGCCATGATGCCCGCCACCGGGAAAGCCGCCGCCAGAGCTGTGCGACTCTTCGCCCTTGTAGTAAATGGCGTAAACCACGGTGTCCGCGCGTTGCGCGGCTTCGATCGCGCCGTTCAGTGTCTCCTTGCTGCCGCGGTCGACTCCATCGGTCAGCACCACCAGCGCCTTGCGTCCTTGCTGTTTCATCAATACTTCGTTGGAGGCCAGATAGATCGAGTCGTACAACATCGTTCCGCCGCCACCGTAGTGATGACCACCCGAACCCTGTCCCGAGTCGTCACTGCTTGCTTGTTGGAACTGCGGCGCTCCGATCTGATCGATTGCCGCGCGCAGCTTTCCCTTGTCCGGCGTCAGGTCTTCCAGCAAGTCCACCTCACGATCGAACTGAATCACAAAAGCCTTGTCCTTGGGGTCGGTCAGCATCGCATCCAGAAAGTGCTGGCTTCCCGTGCGCTCATCGTCCAGGACTTTGCGCTGGCTCATACTCGTATCAACCAGCAGCCCCAGGTTGAGCGGCACATCCTTGTCGGGATTGAAGTATTTGATCGTCTGTGGTCGCCCGTCTTCTGTGAGAGTGAAATCCGTTTTGGTCAGGTTCGGCACGATGGCGCCGCGCTTGTCGCGCACAGTCACTGCCATGGTCACCACCTTGACATTTACCTGCACCGTTGTAGGTGGAGCGGTGGGCGTGGTGCTCGGAGCGTTCTGCCCGCTGGCGCCGGCAGAAGATGCAACCGTCAGGCAAAGAAATCCTATCGAGAGAAAATTGCAACGTTTGAAGGTTGTCGTGATCTCAGGGAACGTGCACATCCCGATGCGCGGGAGGGAAATCTTATTCGTCATTCGATATCCAGGCGCTTCGATGGCAGAGCGCAGTGGTTAGACGAAAAATCTTCGCTTTGGGCCACATGCCGGAGGAGATGAGGTGTCGCCAGGCTGACGATCCACCTGATCGTCACAGCATCTCGCCCGAGGAAATTTAAGAGTGCTCATCTTCCGTCTTGCACGCCGCCTTCCACTTCATCGCTACATAGGCGAGATATCCCAGGTGGATAACCCAGGTCACGGCATAAGCCAGCACAAGATGGCGGTGAAACATCGGATTCATGCGGCCTCCAGTGCCGAGTGCTCGGCCTTCAGGTCGGCCTGTTGCTGGCGATATTCAGCCGCGTATCGCAGCATAACCACGAAAATACCCCACGCCAGCCATCCCGCCATATTCCACCACAATGCTGGTAGCATGCTGGGATCTACGCCTGAGTTCGGTCCGCCAAAAAACACCGGGGCAGGATGTTGCGTCCGCCACCACCGCGTCGACATATAAACGATGGGCACGTCGAGATAGCCGAAGATGGCCACCACCGCCGCCAGTGTCCGCATCTCCGGCCCCGTAACAAATCGCCGTACGAGCAGGTAAGCAACATAGATCAGCCACAGAACCAGCGTCGTCGTCAGCCGTGCATCCCACGTCCACCAGATGCCCCAGGCGGCGCGGCCCCACAACGATCCGGTCGTCATCCCGATCAGGCAGTACACCACGCCCATCTCCGCCGAGGCCAGCGCCAGCGCGTCGGCCTTCAATGCGCGCTCCCGGTTTTTGTTCCGAAGCGCTAGATAGACAAGAGAGCAGATCAGATTGACGGCAAAGAATACTGCCATCCCGCACCACGACGGCACATGGTAGTAAAGGATCCGCGAAATCTCCCCCTGTTCCTGGTCGATCGGCACCACGAACATGGCCACGCGAAACCCATTTGCCAGCAGCGCGAGTGTCAATGCGAGCCAGAGCCAGCGAAACAACTTCATCATTCTTCCTTTAGGTACTTCTCAGTTTACTGGACCAGATGATTTCTACTCATCCTGATAATCCCTGGTGGTCTGATCCGTCTTGATGTTGCAGGAAAAGCAAAACTATAGCCGCTATCTGCCCTCTTCTACCCGGCCGTTTCGCCTCTGTCTTCACGCGCACACGCGTTCGCTCGTCCCGTAATGCACACCTCTTCCCAATTATTGCCGCCGTGGAGTAAAAAGGATAACCATGGCTTGGTTTACCGTTATCTTCGGCGGCATTATTCTCATCGTCGGTCTCCTTGGACAAATCTTCGGCATCAGGAAGAGCAAGTCGTCCCATCCCGAAGACAGGCGCTTCGGGAAGCTGGTCTTCACCATCGGATCGGTCGTTGTCGGTCTCTGGGTCGTCGCCTTTGCTGCGGCACGTCTCCTGCACTTCAAAACGACCGGTCACTGGTAGAGATTTGCCGGACCCTCGAGCTTCGCGCCTTCTCCATGCTTGAAAATCAGTTCCGCTGCGCTTCCGCTTTGCGCGTCTCTCCTCTTCACGTCACGTCCGGGCGAGACCTCCTCCATTTCCGATGGTGAACTTGGAAAACGTGTCAAGCGCTCGAGCGCAGTTTCTCGCTCAACTTATTCATTTCAGGTCGGATAATCGCTCAGATATTTGGCTGGTTATTTCGAGCGAGCCAATAGAATAAAAGTAGAGGTTCACGGCGGCCCGGTTGCCCGCGATCTCATAGCCTCACTGGGCGGTCCTGTCGCGTCAGGCCGTTGCGCCCACATTAAATCCTTACACAACAAACGGTTACACCCAAAGCTAGTCGAATGAAACAGTTACAGACGCGAACCTGTTTAGTCCGCATAAATATCGCAGAAACAGACAGTTACAGCCATTTCCAATGAAATGAATCAGTTACAAGGCATAATCGGCAATCAACATGGAATGAATGACTTGCAAACCATAGAAATCTAGGGGGGAGGGGCTGGGTCGCATCTAGATCAGTCCTCCGCGTGCAGCACCAGATCGAACAGCAGCATGCTCACCGTGGTGAAAATCACGTCGTAGCCGAGCAGCAGTTCGATCCACCACGTCGAGTCTGTCTCCCCTGACAGGATGGCCGACGTCGCCAGCGCCATCCCCAGCAGCGCCGGCATGAAAATCGGAAACAGGATCAGCGGCAGCAGCAGTTCGCGATTGCGCGACCGGATCGACAGCGCGGCAAAAAACGTCCCGTTCACCAGGATCGCCCAAGTTCCCAGCGGCACCGCCAGCAGAAGCAGCCACACATTCCCCAACGGGTGCAGGTTGTAGAAGATCGCGAACACAGGAGCTAGGACCAGCTCAACCGCGCTCACAAAGATGAAATTCGCGACCACCTTGCCCAGAAACAATGAAGCTGCCGGCGCTGGTGTCATCCGTTGCGCGTCTAGAACGCTATTCCGAAGCTCACGTGCCCATGCCTGGTTGAGCGCGCTGATGGCAGCAAACAATATCGCCACGCACAGAATCGGTCCCGCAATCTGCCGCGACACTGCCCGCGTCGGATCGAACGCCAGGCTGAAGATCACCACCACCAGCAGCGCGAAGAACAACATTGAGTTGATAGCATCGCGCGAGCGCCACTCAATGCGCAGATCTTTCGCCAGATGGATTAAAAAGTAGGGTGTTTTCAAAAGTAGGACCGCCTCATGAATGTGCGTCCTTGGTTAGCGCAGCGATCGTCGCACCAGACGCCCGAAGATAATCGGCCGGCGACATCACCAGCTGCGCCCCACGCGTACCCGCCGAAACCGAAATCAGATCAAACAACTCAATCGTCTCGTCCACAAAAGCAGGGAAGCCCTTCTTCGCACCAAATACCGTCACGCCGCCGCGAACATACCCCGTAAGCGGCTCGACTTCCTTCAACGAAACCATCTCCGCCTTCCGCGCACCTGCCGCTCGCGCCAGTTTCTTGAAGTCCAGCTCCTCACTGCCGGGAATGACCGCAAACACGTGCTCCCGTTCGCTGGTCGCACACAGCAGGGTCTTGAAGACCTGCTCCGGCGGCATCCCGATCTTCTCGGCCACCATGACCGCCGAAAACTCCTCCGGATCGACCGCATACTCACGCAGCTCGTACCTGATCCCCAGCGACTCGAGATACCGTGCCGCATTCGTCTTCATCGCTGAGCCCCCGCCGTCTCTGCGAGTGAAGCCACACTCCCCGCCTGCAGGGTCAACAGAAAATCCGCGACCGGCTCTGCCAGCTCACGCTGATGCGTCGTCAGCACGATAGTCTTGCCCTGCGCCCGCAGCCGCACCAGCAGGTCCAGCATCTGCTGCGCGCTCACGGCGTCCATATTTGAGAAGGGCTCATCAAGCAGCAGCAGCTCCGGTTGTGCGAGCAGCACGCGTGCCAGCGATGCCCGCTGCCGCATTCCCTGCGAGTACTGCCCCACAGGCCGCGCGAGCGATTCGTCCAGTCCCACCGACCGCAGCGCCGCTTCCGGAGCCATACATTCCCGCTCCTTATAAAGGCCCGCAAAATATCGAAGATTTTCCGCACCGGAAAATTCGTCGTACAGCATCGACGCGTGGCTCATATATCCGATGCGATCCCGCACGTCGGCTGGCTTTTCGCCGAACACCTTCACGCTGCCATACGTGGGTCGCAGCAGCCCGGCGATCAAGCGCAGCAGCGTCGACTTGCCCGCGCCGTTCTCGCCGAGCAGGACGTAGCACCGCCCCTGCTTGATGCTCAGAGAAACCTTGCGCAACGCGACAAACGATCCATACAGCTTGGAAATGGATTCGAGCTCAACCACCGGCGTCATGCTGTTGGGAGTATAAACAGCCGTCCGCAAGGAGGCAGACAGCCCCAGAAGCAGCTAAGGTCAGCGCTGGCCCGTCGGTGCAGGAGCCATCGCAGCCGCTGTGCCCGTCGCCGCAGTCGTACCGGGCTTCGCGCCCGGTGCGGGAGCATACTTCGACGCGCACTTCGCCTGCAGCTGAGTCGCGTGAAAGACGCCATCCCTTCCGTAAGTGCCGACCGCCAGCGCTTGCGAATTGTCCTTGAACGTATCCGGTGGAGGCTCTTCGCCCTGGTACGACACGCGCAGCTGGTTAGCGTTCTCGACCAGCACAAACTCGGCATTTGTCCCGTTATGGCGAATCGAACCCGGCAGCACATTGCCTGCAACCCGCAGGTTGCGCGTGTACGCCTTCGATCCCATCCCGTTTAATTCCTCGATGGTCACGTAATAGCTCTTGTTGGCCCGCACCCCGCTGACCGCGAGAAAAGCAATCACGCCGAGAATAATCACCACGGCCGCGCCAATCCGGATACTTTGACTCTTGCGCTGCATCACATTCAAGTCTATGACGTGAAAACTCGCATGGCAACTAAACCAGGCTTCGTGTGCGCCCAGCCGCATCAATTTATAATCCCAATCAGTTTCCGCAACATCGGACACATCGAGCAGACCATCACCGATCTTTCTCCCAGGGGGAACTATGACAACCAGCGGCCTTACACCCAATGCAACGCTTGAGATTCTCCAGCCCCGCGCCGAGTGGATCGTGAAACGCAAAGCTGAGGCCGCACGCACCGGCGACTCCAACATGTCGCAGATGCATTTCGCGCGCCTCGGCAAGATAACCGAGGAGATGGACTACGTCGCCCGCCGCGAAAACATCTCACCCGAACTCGTCCGTGACGAGATCGCCGCCGGACGCCTGATCATCCCCGCAAACGTCAACCACCCGGAGCTCGAGCCGATGGGCATTGGCATCGCCACCAAGTGCAAGGTGAACGCCAACATCGGCAACTCTGCTGTGACCTCGAACATCGACGAGGAACTGCGCAAGCTGCACATGGCAATCCAGCACGGCGCCGATACCGTCATGGATCTCTCTACCGGTGGCAACATTCCCGAGATCCGCGAAACGATTCTGCGCCACTCTCCCGTCCCGATCGGCACCGTGCCCATCTACGAGGCTCTCCAGCGCGTCAAACGCCTCGAAGACCTCGACATCGACCTCTATCTTGAGGTCATCGAAGAGCAGGCCCAGCAGGGAGTCGACTACTTCACCGTTCACGCCGGCGTGCTCATCCAGTACGTGCCCATGGTCGCAAAACGCATTACCGGCATCGTCAGCCGCGGCGGCGCAATCCTCGCACAGTGGATGACCCACCAACATAAGCAAAACTTCCTGTACGAGCACTTCGACCGCATCGTAAAGATCATGGCGAAATACGATGTCAGTTTTTCGCTCGGCGACGGACTCCGCCCCGGCTCTATCGCCGACGCCAGCGACGACGCGCAGTTCTCCGAGCTCAAGACCCTCGGCGAACTCACTTCGAAAGCCTGGGAGAACGACGTCCAGGTCATGATCGAAGGTCCCGGCCACGTCCCGCTCGACAAAATCAAGGAGCAGGTCGACAAGGAAGTCGAATACTGCTTCGGCGCGCCCTTCTACACCCTGGGGCCGCTGGTCACCGACATCGCTCCCGCCTACGACCACATCACCTCGGCCATCGGCGCGGCCATGATCGGCTGGCATGGCGCTTCGATGCTCTGCTACGTCACGCCCAAAGAGCACCTCGGCCTGCCCAACGAAAAGGATGTGAAGGACGGCATGATCGCCTATAAGATCGCCGCCCACGCAGCCGACATCGCCCGCCACCGCCCCGGCGCACAGGACCGCGACGACGCCATCAGTTACGCCCGCTACACCTTCGACTGGGAGAAGCAGTTCGCGCTGTCCCTCGATCCCGAAACCGCACGCTCCATGCACGACGAGACGCTGCCCGACGACTACTACAAGGAAGCTGCCTTCTGCTCCATGTGCGGTCCGAAATTCTGCTCCATGAACTGGTCAAGCAAGGTGGACGAGTTCAACAAGCAGGTCCACGGCCTCGAAAAGAAAGACCTCAGCGAATTGGTCGTCCTGCAGGCACAGCAGCTGGCGGCGAAGGTTTAAGGGCCGATCCTTTTTGGGGGTGTCATCCGGAGCGAGAGTTAGCGCTGCGCGCCAAACGAAGTCGAAGGACCCGTTTGCTTCGCTAACCTATACCTCTCCTTGATCCGCTTGCCCAACTCCTGCTGAATCGATATTCCTGGGCCTCCCGCGGAATCCGGCAGGAGACCGGCAACCCACTGCCTCGCGCAGCAATCTCACAGGGGGTGTACCCTGAATACGATCGTGAAAGGACGTCATTATGAATGCAGTTAAAGTCTGGGCAGCTTTCATGGTAGGAGTCGCCGCAGGCGCCGCCGTTGCTCTGCTCTATGCTCCACAAACAGGAGAAAAGACCCGCCGCCAGCTTCGCCGTAACCTTGAAGACGCAGGCGACTACATCAAGGACGCCGCCGATACTGTCAGCGATCATGCCGAAAAGTACGTCAAGCGCGGACGTAACGTTGTGGAGGACGTCGTCGACTCAGCCTCAAACGCCGTGACCGCCGCGAAGAAAGTTATCCAGATCTGATTGTGGTGTTCCGCGAGGCCGCGCCTGCAACAATCTGGCGGATCGTCTTACCAAACTGAGGTAATCTCCTATCTCGTTACGCTGGAGACCAGTCTTCGTTACCAGGGAAAAGTTCCTCCAGCAAAGCTGTAACACCTCCCAATTTGATCGTTAATTCCTCTGCCTTCGCTGCTAGCATGAGCTGAGTAATAGTCAGTTCGGCGTAGTCAGAATTGGATACAGGTCATTTGCATCGGTTAGAGAGAGAGTACTCGTCCCTGGCAGGTTGCTATGCGCTGCTTGCATCGCTTGTTGTGTTGTTTCTTCTCTACATCCGCGTGGCTTTCCTGTCGGACGCGCCTGATTTGTCGAGCTTGATCTTCAGGCCGCTTTCCGATCATGCTCCGCGTTGGCACCTGTGGCTTGATTTTGCGCGCGACGCCGTGTCCGTTTTCCGCGAGCGGATGCACACCACGTGGCTGTTCTTTGGCGTCGAGTCAGAACACTGGACTGATGCTCGCTTTTGCTGAAGGGGGCTCGGAAGCGCCCTTTCCTGTGCACCCGAATGACATCGTCATGGCACCCGACTGGCGCATCCAGATGGTCGGCCATGTGCACCCGGGAGATCTGGGCGAATTGCAACTATCCACCACCCGGCGCGGCGATCTTTGTCTCTCGGGAGCCGTTCAGAGCGGCGCATACTTCCACATCAGCCAGCTCACCGGTGACGCTGCCTTCAATTTCCCGGCTCAGGGCAGCGTCAGAATCGCAAACGGCTCGATGGAGAGTTACCCCGCCGGATGCTCCTGCGAGAGCTCGCCCTCTGCCGGCGAAACGCTTGCGGCGGCGCCAGCAGCCTCACCCGCCGCCAGTATTCCGCAGCCGCCCGGAGCCGCGTCCCCAGTTCCGGCTGCGACTCCACCGATGGCTGCGCCGAGCCCCGCAAATTCCGACGCCGGCTCAAAGAAGAAACAGCGCCCTCAGGACGTCGCCGGCTACGTGCGTTCCTTCATCCACGTTGTCTTCGGCCGCTGAGACAGGTCGGCTGGCAACAAAAACCCTGTCCATGACGGGAACGTTATCGGCAATGCATTGACACGGCATCCAGTGATTTGAGTGCTGCGAAGAAAGTTATCTTAGATCTGCGTGACACCGAACGTTAAATGTGGGCGGTGCCGCAGCCATGAGGTAACAAACTCCCGTTCGCAAGCCTCCGATTTAGTTCAACTGCGGTAACGCCAATTTTTAGTTACATGAGTACCACTTTAGTAACATTTGGACTCCTGCGTTCGGCTGCTAGCATGAGCCGAGTTGTCGATTCTTTATTGTCTTCGAATCGGGTACAGTTCTGTGGAACGGATTGAGAGAGGTTTTTCGTCCCTGGCAGGTTGTTATGCGCTTCTCGCGTCGCTTGCCGCTTCATTTCTGATCTACGCGCACCTTGCCTTCGTGGCGCATCCGCCGCACTGGGCAAGCCCGGAGAGGTTCATTACGGGATCATCCCCCGGACAAGCGCTGCACGCTCGCCAAACATTTGCCACCATCCAAATCGCGGCGCTTTACCTTCGTGACCGAATGCATACCACATGGCTCTTCGTCGGCGTTTTTGCTGCCGTCTGGTTTGCCTGCCTCCTCTGGATGCATTTTGGGAGACGCGGCTGGAGACTCACCTTCAATCGGCAGGAAGCCCTGTGGATCGGAGGGATCAGTCTGCTGGTCTTCGCTGCCGCAGCACTGTATGGGCTGGGGACAAAGGGCATCGTCTCGCTGCGCATTCCCGCGCTCGTGCCCGTCTCGGACATATTCGGGGTCGGATTCATGCTCGCTCTTCCCGTAATTACCTGGTCCCGGATTCGCCGCCTCCACGAAGAAGAGATTGAGGCGGAGTTCCGGCGGGAATCGGGCGATCTCTCCGCCCGATCTCTCGCCAGGCTCGGATTGGGAGACGATCCGTCGAGTGTGCCGATCCAGAGATTCTCTCGACTGGACACCACACCAGACGTGAAGCCCGATATAGGGGCAATCGATCTGTTTCCCCAGGATCAGACCTTTCACCCGGATGAACATGCGAGAGTGGCCGCCAAGCCGCTCATTGAAGGCGCCGCAGGGCCGGTCGCTGCTAAGTCCGCAGAACCCGTCGCGATGACGCCTCTGGCGCCTATTGCTGCGATACTCGCAGAGCCCATTTCAGCTCAACTTCCGGCACCCGTTGCTGTCGCGCCACCAAAGCCCGTCGAAGTGACACCCTCGGCCTCCATCGCTATCGTGGGCCCAGAGCCAATCGCCGTCATACCAGCAGCGCCCGTTGTCGCGATTCCTTCGGAGCCTGAGGTGATGCCTCAAGCGACTATTGCTGCGATACTCGCAGAGCCCAACACCATTCAGCCTTCAGAACCGATCACTGTCGCTACTCTAGAACCTGTAGCTGTGATCCCTGTAGCGCCAATTCCTGTCATTCCCGCAGAACGTGAGCCTGATTCCATCGTGCCTCCCGAGCCCGAACTGTCATCGCCGGCTGGCATACCCTTCACCCACGCAGACGATAATCATGCGGCCAACGGCATGAACGGATTCCAGAACGATCTCTCTATTCTGTGTCGGAGCTGGCAGCGTATCGAGGCGATGCAGGGAGAGATAGACGACTGGTTTGAGCAGCGGCGGCAGTTGGCCGTTGCCCATATCGCCACACCTCCGGGCAGGCGAAATTCCGGCCTCGTCAGAAACCTTGTTCAGGATTTTCCAGATGAAAAAGTGGCCGCAATCGAAGCCGAGTGGGCGGAGATTCGCAGCGTCGCGCTTGATATTAGCCGTTCTGTTGGAGATCTCCCAACACCGGACCTGCGCAACTGAAGAAGCCTGATCCTGATAAAAGCCCTTTCCTTAAGAAAAGAGCCCTGTCCACAATGGACAGGGCTTTCGTTCAAGCAAAAGGGGGAACCTCAGCTGAAGAGCAGGATACCCTCCATTTTCTCCGCGCCCTCCTTGCTGATAGGCCGGTAATAAAGCTGGTTGTTCTCGAGATACACCTCGAGAAACGCCGGACGCTCCGTGATACCGCCCGCGATCAGCGCCTCTGACAGAGGATCTTCCACGTAGCGCTGCAGCGCGCGGCGCAGCGGACGTGCCCCATAGCTCCGGTCGATCAGCGTCTTGTCGAGGATCCACTTCTTCGCATCCTCGGTCACCGAGATCGTGATCGCCTTCTGCGCCAGGTTGTTGTTCAGCTGCTGCATGAGCAACTCGACAATCTGGATCAGGTCGGCATCCGTCAGCGACTGGAAGAGGATGATCTCGTCGATTCTGTTGAGGAACTCGGGGTTAAAGGTCCGCTTCACCTCGTTCTTCACCAGGTCTTCGATCTTCTCCATCACCAGGTCTTCGCGATCGCTCTGGAAGCCCAGCCCCTGCTTGCGCTGCAGGTGCCGTGCCCCGATGTTCGAGGTCATGATGACGATCGTGTTCTTGAAGTCGACCGTATTGCCAAGCCCGTCCGTCAGCTGCCCATCTTCAAAGACCTGCAGCAGAATGTTGAACACATCCGGATGTGCCTTCTCGATTTCATCCATCAGGACCACTGAGTACGGCGACCTCTTCACCCGTTCCGTAAGCTGACCGCCTTCCTCATAACCTACATATCCCGGAGGCGAACCGATCAGCTTCGAGACCGAATGCTTCTCCATGAACTCCGACATGTCGAACCGGATCAGGGCCTTCTCCGATCCGAAGAGGAACTGCGCCAGCGTGCGCGCCATTTCCGTCTTGCCCACGCCCGTCGGGCCCAGGAACAGGAACGACCCGATCGGCCGGTGTGGAGATTTCAGCCCCGCGCGCGACCGGCGAATGGCCCGCGCCAGCGCCGAAATCGCCTTATCCTGCGAAATCACGCGCTTGTGCAGCTCTTCTTCCACTCGCAGAAGCTTCTGCGTCTCTTCTTCCTTGATTGACGTGATAGGCACGCCCGTCCAGCGGCTTACCACGTCCTCGATGTCCTCGCGGCTCACGATACCGGCCGTCGAGTCATCGAGATGATATTTGTCGCGCAGGGCACGCAGGTTCTCGCGCTCCTTGCGCTCTTCATCCGAGTAGAAACGAGCCTTCTCGAACTCGTGATTCGCGATGGCGTTTTCCATGCGATGCACGATAAATTTGATCCTCTTTTGTACCTCGGTGATCTCCTCGGGAAGGGAAGTCTGGCGCAGCTTCACGCGCGCGCCCGCCTCGTCGATCAGATCGATCGCCTTGTCCGGAAGGAAGCGATCCGGAATATAGCGGTTCGAGTGCGATACGGCGAAGTTGATCGAGTCGTCCGTGTAGCTCACCGCGTGAAACTTCTCATAGCGGTCCTTGATACCCATGATGATCCTGATCGCGTCCTCTTCGTTCGGAGGAGGCACCTTGACCGCCTGGAATCGCCGCTCGAGCGAGCGATCCTTCTCGATCGACTTGCGATACTCAGCCGGCGTGGTTGCGCCGATGCACTGAATCTCGCCGCGCGACAGAGCCGGCTTGAGGATGTTCGCCGCGTCCAGCGATCCCTCGGCCGATCCCGCGCCTACCAGTGTGTGAAGCTCATCGATGAACACGATGGAGTTCTGATTCTCCATCAGCTCCTTCATGATCGTCTTCAGCCGCTCTTCAAACTGCCCGCGATACTTGGTACCTGCGACGATCAACGACAGATCCAGCGCCAGCACCCGCTTTTCGGCGAGAAAGCTCGGCACTTCGCCGTCGGAGATGCGCTGCGCAAGTCCCTCGACGATTGCCGTCTTGCCCACGCCCGGTTCACCAATCAGTACCGGGTTGTTCTTGGTGCGGCGGCACAGGATCTGCACTACCCGCTCCAGCTCCGCATCGCGACCCACCAAGGGATCCAGCTGGTTGTCCATTGCCGCTTGGGTCAGATCGCGAGAAAATTCCGCCAGCAGGCTCGACTCGCGATTCCTCTGCTGCTGCGGCGCCTTCTCCTGTGTCGTTCTTGCAAGTTCCTCCCGAATCGCCAGCAGCTTCAGGCCGCGCTCGTGCAGAATCTCCGCGGCGAAGCACTTTTCCTCGCGTAACAGCCCGAGCAACAGGTGTTCCGTTCCAATGTGTTTGTGCGAAAGCCGCTCGGCTTCTTCTGCTGCATACGCCAGCACGCGCTTGCATTCATTTGAAAGAGGCAGATCGACCGAAGTCGAAACCTTCTCACGAATCGTGGTATGTCCCTCTATTTGTTTCCGTATGGATTCAACCGATGCATGAGAGCGAAGGAAGCGATTGGTCAGCGCCTTGTCTTCGCGCAGCAGACCCAGCAGCAGGTGCTCCGTCTCGATGTACGGCGACCCGAACTGGCTTGCTTCATACCGCGCGAAGAAGATGACGCGACGTGCTTTTTCCGTATAGCGTTCGAACATGTTCCCCCTGGAAAAGTTCCGGCTCGCCCCAAAATCCCTGCCGTTCCGGCCGGGTATCCTGGGCCACCGGAGCCTTCGTCCGTATCGCCGCTTCCCAGAGCAGAAGACCCAAAACCGAAGGTCGTAAGTATCTTGCCCTGGATACGGCTTTGAGGCTGGGTGCGTTCTCACCTGCATCCATCCCACTTCCACCGGGATCCACTCACGCTTCGCCCGGCCTAGCACCCCGCAATCAAACCAGCTGCGGAGAAATCTCTTCCATGCGCCCTTTTTCCAGGCGCAGGATCCTCGTACATCGGCTTGCCAATGCCATATTGTGTGTCACGATGACCGACGTTAGTCCATGGGAATCGTGAAGCCGCTCGATAAGATCAAACACTACGCTCGCTGTTCGACTGTCTAAATCCCCCGTAGGCTCATCGGCCAGCAACACCTTTGGACCAGTCACCAGGGCTCTCGCCAGAGAAACGCGCTGCTGCTCGCCGCCGGAAAGCTCTCCCGCCCGATGCTGTGCCCGGTCGCCCAATTCCACCTCGTCCAGCCATTTCCCCGCGGTCTTCAGAGCCGCCCCCTTGGACTCGCCCCGCGCCAGCAGCGGCATCGCCACGTTCTCGACCGCCGTAAACTCCGGCAGCAGATAGTGGAATTGCCACACGTATCCCACCTCGCGATTGCGGAATGACGCGGCCTGCCTGCTCGATAACGTTCTCAACTGGATTGAGGCGCAGTATACGTCACCCCCCGAAGGGGTATCAAGAACGCCAAGAATGTGCAAAAGTGTGCTTTTTCCTGCGCCCGACTCGCCAACGATCGCCAGCATTTCGCCTTCGGCGACCTCAAAGCCTAAGCCGTCGAACAACACCAGTCGTCCCCGGCCAGTCGTGTATTCCTTCCTCAGGTCGACAGCTCGTATCAGGATTGGACGCGCCGGACCGCCGGAAGGATTCATTTGCCCGGCCAGACCCGCGTGATGATACGGAGTTCCTGCCGGTGCGTTCGGTTCCGGGGAAACAAGCTCCATATCTACCTCTATCATCCTTTGACACAAAATAGGAAGAAACGATGCTTGCGAGTCAACCCCGCGATTTCATTCGGAACCATTTGCGGTTCCATTGCCCGGCTGGGAAGGCTCCTCTGGGTCGAAATCTCTCCGGATCACCGGCATCGCCTTCAGCACGGCTAGCTGCTCCTGCACCCGCTTCCACGCGGCCGGATGCTTTTTGGTTGCAATGGGAGCCGCAGGGTCTGCGTAGTAGTCCAAAAGGTCTTGCTTCAGAGTCACGGGAACCGGCGCTCCCAGGGTCGTAACCTTCTGAAGAAGCTGGGCATAAGTCTGGTCGGTTAGCCGGTACCCGCCCGGTCGCACTTTGGCGCCTGTGTCCAGATCCCGGTTCTCGAGCTTCATCGTGATCCCCGGCTCAGCCTTTGAATTCTTGGTTAGATATCCCAGCAGCTGTTCGTATCGATCGAGCGAACGGTTCACGCTCTCTACATACTTCTCTTCGGTCTCGCGGTTCGGTCCGCGAATCGCCAGATCAGACAGCACTCCAATCTTCGGAGTAATCACGATCACAAAAGCCAGCAGGCGGGTCTTCACGCTGAATTTCCCTTTCCGATATTGCTCCCACCCGTTGGTCGTGTCGGCCTCTTTCACCCTCTGCGCGTACAGGTCGAACTCCGGCCCCTCCACATCATCGGGAAAGTCTTTTCTGTGCAGTAAAACCTCGGCGCGCGCAATTGACGGAATAAAGAGGCGCACCGCCCCGCGGTAGCTGTCCACTGCGGCTCTTCGGTCAATATGCACGCTCCTCAGATGCAGCCCGTACGTCTCAAAGAAAGCCACTTCCAGCAGTCGCGGGGAAACCTCCAACCCTACGTGACTCAGATACGCCGATGGCGCCAGGCGCCTTTTGCTGAGCTGGTTGATATCGAAAGCAAATTCGGTTCGGATATGCCCATGCGGACTCTCATCGTACGTCACTACAGGCCCGTACTTTTCTTCAAGGCGGGGGAATGCCACTGCCGTCGAGGGATTCACTGCGTCGTGATGGCCGATGCTGTCCCCCACGTAGTGCGACAGCGCTCCCAGGGCAAATGCCAGCTCATAGATGTTCTTGGAATTGCGGATCAGGCTGGCCACAAAATCGCCGCTGCGAACGTAGTGCGTCAGGTCGCTGAAAAGCGGATGGCCGAAGGGATAGTACCCCGAGTCCTGGATCGCAGAGCCGCCATATGCATACGCGCGTGCCCGTTCCAGTTCCACTGGTGTGGCATTTGGATAGCGACTGAGCAGCATTGGAACGATGGAGTCTTTCCATGCCAGGTCGACGATCTGCTCGTGCGTTAACACGGCATAACTGAAGGACTGTTTACTGCAGGTGAGAAAGAGAAGAAGAACCACTACCGAACTAACTCGACGTGCACTTGCCATGGATGCTGAGATGCCGCGAAAAGCATTTTCAGAGATGACCTGTTGATTGCCACGGATCCTTAAGTTGCCACAACCAGCAGGAATCGGGGTCCCCGCGGACAGGTCTTCGTCCGTGGGGTGGTCATTCGTATCGCAGCGCCTCTGCCGGAAGAACTCGCGCCGCTGAACTCGACGGATAAATCGTCGCCAGCAGCGACACTCCCAGCGATACCAGCGTCACCACCACGCCATCGATAACCCGGGGCGCAAACGGCAGATAATCAATCGAATAAACCTCTGCCGAGAGCTGGATGAACCGGTAATGGCCGCCCACCCATGCCAGCAAATAGCCCAAAACCAGCCCGAGGGCAGTACCGATCACGCTGATAAGAAACCCCTGCATCAGGAATATCCGCCGCACCTGTCCCGGCTCGACGCCAAACGACATCATCACGGCGATATCCTTGGTCTTCTCCATCACCATCATTGTGAGCGCAATCAGGATATTCAGGGCCGCCACGCACACGATCAGCCCGATGACGATGAACGTCACCACCTGCTCCAGCTTCAGGGCACGAAAGAGCTCGCGGTTCTCCTCCATCCAGTTGTTCGTCAGGAAACCTGGACCAGCCGCAGCCTCGATCTCTTTTCCGATGCGGTCTGCGTGATAGAGGTCGTCTACCTTAAACGAAATAATCGACACTACGTCCGGCTCACTGAACAAAGCCTGCGCATCTTTCAGCCGGATGAAACCAAAGCTCGAATCGTATTGATAAAAGCCGGAGTGAAAGATTCCCACAATGCGAAATCGCTGCAGCTTGGGCAGCAGCCCATAGGGAGTCAGTTCGCCCTGCGGGCTGGTCGCCATCACCGTCGACCCCACCTTCGCATCGAGCGTGTTCGCCAGGTCCGATCCCACTACGATCGGAGGCGTCGCCTCACCCGCCACATCCGTCGTGTTCTCGTCCTGCGACAGCGCGGCGGCACTTCCCGCAGTCATCTGCGATAGCAGATCGCTCACCGAGCGCTCTTCCCCGGGAATGATCCCCTTCAGCATTGCGCCGCCAGACAGTGACCCACGCGACAGCAGCACCGGCTCATAAAGCCCCGGAGCCGCCGCCGTCACATGAGGCACGTGCCGCAGCCGGTCAGTAAGCGCACGCCAGTCGCGGATGCCGTCATTCTGCAAACGCATCAGCTCCACGTGTGCTGTCGAGCTCAGCAGCCTGTCCTGTAGATCGCGCCGCATGCCGTTGGTAATGGCCAGCGCGATAATCAGCGACGCCACACCAACAGCCACTCCGGCGATCGAGATGACGGTGATCACGCCCACCACCGCCTGGCGGCGCTTCGCCCTCAGATACCGTGCGGCGACAAAGAGTTCAAAACGCATTCCGCCTACTTCACCACCGCCTTCACCGCGACCGCATTCTCATAGCGGTCGTAGACTCTCACCGTGATCACATGCTCGTTCGCATTCACCGGGGCCGCCGCTCCCGAACCCATAGCACCAGGCGTGGGCGGATTCAGCGGCGCATCGAAGTCAAACCGTTCCGTCAGCGAATCGGAAATCTTTCCCACCGGCTCCACATACTGCCAGGGCCCCGCATCCACCGAATACTCCGCGTGTGCAATCGGAGTCGCCGCATCCGTTGCCGTAAGCGAAACGTGGATCTTGCCATTCACCAGCTTCGCCGTCAGGTCTGTAACCGTCGGTGGAGTCGTGTCGATCAGGACCCGATCGCTCATTCGCTCTCCGGTCAGCGCATCGCCCGGGTTATGCGACGGCGCGTCGCTGGCCACCACTTTCAACCGGTAAGGCCCATCCGGCAACAGCCCTCCATCAAAGCTCAAATATCGATCGGTAATCTTGTCCTTCAGCAACTGCCAGTTCTGCTCCCCGTCTCCGCGGTAATACACTGCGAAGCTCAAGTCGTCGCCGTTGTCATCGTGCGCCAGCCACCGCAGCGTTACCGCTGTCTTATCCTTCGTTGCCGGTAGCGGCTCGCGGCCGGGTTCCTGCGTAAAACTGATTACATTCACGTTTTGTTGTGCAGGGAAGTTGATCGTCGTTCCTTGCTGCTGCGGAAGCTGCATCCCGGCTGCATTCACACGCGCACCCGGCACAACTACAATCTCATCAACCATCGGAGCCACATTCACTGGCAGATAATTGATGCCCACCGACGAAATATCCGCGCCCGCATGCAGTTCCGCTTTCCATTGAACGAATCGAGCCGAATCTACTCCCAGCGGCCCGACGTTCGGCGTCACCTTCTTCCAGTCGCTCCACGCCCGCTGCGGATTATCGACATTACCCACCCGTGCAAATAGATCGAAATTGCGCGCATTCGCGCCCGCCCCGGTATCGACCTCGGCCCTTCCCCATTGCGAAAAAACCCCAGCATCGTAAACATCGCTCACATATGTTCCCGACGCGGCCACCTCGTGGCTCATCAGATAAAGCTTCCCAGCGTTTGCCGTTCCCAGGTAAATGCCGCGCGCTGAATCCGCGAAGCCCGTCACCTGCGAAGCCTCCAGATGCGCCACATCCGCATATTCACCGCTCTCCTGAATGCGATACACGCGCCCGCGATTGCCCGTTGCTGCCAGCAATCCAGCCGGGGTCCATCTCAACGCATACACAATATCGTCGTGCCCCGCCCACAGCTTGCGCGGCGCGCCATTCGGCGCAATCTCATAGATTTCCGTTCCATCCGGAATAAGCGTATTTCCGTTGAACGCCTGCACCGAGCCCGGCTGCACGATCGTAATCGTCGCTGTCACACCCACGTTTCCGGTTACCGGTAGCGGAGGCAGGTTGCTGTGCCCCTTCTCGCCCACCGACGCCGCATACACCGACCCGTTCGACCCTACGGCGACCGACGTGATCTCTCGCTTCGGCGCGTCGAAAATCACGTAGCCTTTGCCCGTCTTGTCAATCCGATAGACCAGCCCCGTCCCGTCCGACCCGGCAATCAGATTTCCCGCCGCATCGAACGCCAGGGTGCGGATATGCTGTTCGTCGCTCTTGAAAAACAGTTCCGGCTTGCCGCCCGCAGCGATCCGGTATATCCCCGCGGGACCTCCCGCCGCCACATACAGCCGGCCCTCTGCATCGAAGGCCAGATCCCAGACGTATTTCGGCTTCTCCGCCATCTGCGCCGGATCGAACACGACCGTCGCATTCTCCTCGGTGCGATCCTCCACATTAGGATCGAGCTTGTAGACCTTCCCCGACGGCAGCGTCGCCGCGTAGACCGAACCATCCGGCCCCACGCACACCGCTTGCACCGTCAGGTCTTTGCTCGAAAACAGCTTCGTCGACTTCCCGTCCGAAGTCACGCGCAGCACGGTCGCCGGAGTGCCCGTCGCCAGGTACGCATTCCCATTGCGGTCCGCCGCCACCGACCACACGTACGTCGAGGGCGTGGTGAAGACCAGCTTGCTCTCGGGACCTGCAACCAGGTGCCCGTCGCTGGTGATTGCAACCCCATCCGGCTTGCCCTTCTCCAGCTCGTCAAATTTTGACTGGGACCACTGGCGCGTGCCCTGCGCCGAGGCTATGGCGCAAGAAAAAAACATCACGCAGAGACTAAGGAAAGGAAGACCAGAACGGCGCATCATGCTGAAAAAGAGTCTACTAGAAGCAGTCACTAACTATTAGACGCAGGCCGCTTGCCCTCTTTGATAACGAAATAGTGGTGATGCCGCGGCTTGAATACCTGATTGAGATGCGATCCCTTTGATTCAGCCGCTATGAAGTCGGCATACTCCGCCGCGGAGACTTCGAAAAAGCGGTAAACATCTCCAGTCTCGCGGAACTCGATCTCCAGCTCACGCCTCTTGCGGTCATACCCAATTGAAGCAATGCTCGTCGATTCAACCGCCACCCGCCTCATCGCATGACCCCCTAAGGCCTGCGTTAAGTTCTGATGACGAGTGGCCGCCCTTAGTTACTCAGCACCGCCCGGTACCGCACCTGACTCTTTCTCACTCGCTTCAGAGCCTGGTTGGCATCGGCCATCTTGAAGCGTTCCACCTTGGCCTTCACCCCGTGGCGCGCCGCCACGTCCAGCATCTCGGTAATGCGCGATGGGCTGCCGATATTCGAGCCGCACATCGAGCGCATGGCCCCGATCAGCGGAAAGACCGGCAACGCAATTGGCTTCGGGGCCACACCAACAAAGCACAGCGTTCCATGAGGACGCAGCGTATTCACATACCCGGGCCAGTCCTGATCGGCATTGATAGTGGAGATAATCAAATCGAAGCTTCCTGCCAGCCCATTTACCGCCTTCGACTCGCGCGAATTGACGAAATGATGCGCACCCAGCTTCAGCGCCTCTTCTTGCTTGTTCGCCGAACTCGAAAACGCCGTGACCTCGGCTCCGAAGACGCGCGCAAACTGCAGCGCCAGGTGACCAAGCCCACCCACGCCGATCACGCCCACACGTGATGCAGGATTGATCCCCAGAGTCCGCATCGGCGAGTAAACCGTGATTCCCGCGCACAGCAGCGGAGCCGTCGTCTCGCTGTCCAGCG
The DNA here is from genome assembly GCA_963781245.1 of uncultured Acidobacteriaceae bacterium. Lineage (GTDB taxonomy): Bacteria > Acidobacteriota > Terriglobia > Terriglobales > Acidobacteriaceae > Silvibacterium. The sequence continues at coordinate 246,610 of CAWAFB010000011.1, read as the reverse complement.
CCGCCGGAATCTTCACCGCGAAGCGCCAGTTCACCCGCAGCGACTCGGCATACCCGCCGTGCCGGTGAACGCAAGTCGGCTGCGCCTGTGGGCACAGGTTCTCCTCACCTTTGCGGCACCATTCGCAGCGTCCGCAGGAGTCCGCCTGCCAGCCAATGCCGACGCGATCCCCCACGGCCAGGCCCTGAACCGCCGATCCCACCGCTGCAACCGAACCCACAACCTCGTGGCCCGGAATAAATGGATACTGGCTCATCCCCCAGTCATTGTCGATCAGGCTCGCATCGGAGTGGCAAACGCCACAGTGCGTCACGCTCACTTCGACATCGCCCGGCTTCAGCTCGCCCGGATCGTATTTGAACGGGAGCAGTTCCGCCCCGGCCGCATGCACAGCGTAACCCTTGATGAATGTCATGGTGCTTTCGAACCTGTCTCTTCTTTTCCGGAGTCCGTAATCGAATCGCCTGAAAGTCAAATCGGCAGGAGTCTCGGGGGGATTTCTGCCTGCCTCGGCTATTCTACCCGCAGTGTGACAACCTGTTGTCCACTGAGCACCGCATCCAGTGCAACCGACCCCAGCGGGACTGCCGACTCGCCATTCAGCGTCATTCCACGGTTATCACGTACCGGCTCCAGCACATTGGCCATCGAAATAGGAAGCGCCGTCAGCGTGCGGCCGTCGATAGCCGCTTGCGGATCAGGAGACAGCAGCGTCACATAAAGCCGGTCGTTCGCATGCTGGCTGTTCAATTGCGCAATCGTTCCCGAAACATCCAGATTCCCCCCCGCCAGTTGCGGAGGCTGCATCAGCCGGTCCAGTGTTCCGCCATCGCTCACCAGCAACCGGACCGGTCCATTCGGCAATGTCGCGGGCAATGTAACCGGGATGCGCACATTTTTTAATTCTCCGCGCCACGGCCGCAGTGTCGCCTCAATCGTAACCTTGTCGCCGGCGTGCACCACCGTCCCGCCCGCCTGTGCGCCCTCGATCTGTATCGTGCGGCGCCCGGGCATCGCGTCCACATCGACGTCCACGCTTTCAATCGGCGTCCTCCGCGCGGCATTCGCATACAGCCGGTTGAAGTGCTCGCCCAGAGCCAGCGCCGCCACCAGGTTTGCCGGGGCAAAGTCCGTCGGCGCAACCAGGTCCTCAAACCTCACCTCGGGATAGCCCGTCAGCTTCACCCGGCCCCTCACCCGGTACGTCGTCTCGACCGCATAACCATTCGTTTGCGCCAGGCTCTGAAACAGCGAAACCATCACCGCGACCGGAGTAATCTGCTCCTGGTCAATCACCTCGAGATGCAGCGTCCGCGGCTTCTCGCTCGCTCCATCCTGTTGCAGGTGCATCGTCAGAGGAATCACACGCGCGGGCTTGCCGAATACACCTTGAATCGCCGTCTCGCGATCCTCGGTAAACGACCCAATCGTTTGCGTCGTATTGATGATCTTGAAGGCATTCAGCGGCGACGGAACCGTTGCCACTACCTCAGCCTTCGCCATCGGCATCGATACTGGCCCGAACTGCGTAATCGGATGCCCGCAGGCCAGCAGTTGCTTCGGGTCGACGTAGGTCACCGTGCAGGTCGCCGAAATCTCCAGGTCGCCTCGAACCAGCACCGCGCTCACTGCCGATCCCGGCAGGACAGACCCTGGTTTTACAGGCGCCATCTCTCCCAGATCGCTGCTGCCCCCGCCAATCGCCGCCACGGGCGTCAGCCCCAGTCCCGGAGCGTGCTCCTTCCAGAACGCCACCGCCTCCGTGCTGAATCCGCTGAAGACCAGCGGCGTGTCGATTGGCCGAATGTCCGCCGAGTTCGCGTCATGACTGCCGGTTGCCGGACGCTGAGCGCTGGCAACCTGGGCCCTCAGCTCCGAATTCTGAGCACCATCCCTTACCTCCAGCATTTGTCCAATGGGAGTGATCCCCGCAATTGGCTCCTTGCTGAACTCCCCGATCCGGTATGCGAGCGCGCCCAGGAGCTTGCCGTCAATGTAGACAGGGCTGCCGCTCATGCCCGCCACTACGCCCGAATATTCCGGCTTGGTCCCGTGCAGCCGCGCCAGGATCATGTCTTGGTGCGGCCCGAGCGCATTGTGCAGCAGGCCCAGGATCTCCACATCCATGGCTTCCGGTTGCGTACCCTCAAAAACCGTATACGCGGTGCCGCGGAGTCCGCGATGCACTTCGCTCAGAGGGAAGAAGCTGGTCGAAGGAGGCGGGACCGCTGCGGCAGATGCTACATCCAGCACGCTTTGCGCCCCGGCAGGTGTGCAGGACAGACCTAAGGCGGATACCATTGCCAAAAGAAGAAATCGCCCGCGCATGTCCTTTCGACGTTCTTGCACGTCTTTTAGAGTAGTCGCTCCCCACACTTGCCGCAAAGTGTCTCGTAGTTTCACAATTGAGGATGTCATGAAGAGTTTCTCCGCAGCAGCCGTCACCGTGGTCTTGCTCCTTGCTCAGGCTCCCCTCTCCGCTCTCGCGCAGCAAAGCACCACCCCTCAGCAGGGCTCGCAACAACAGCAGCCCGCCGCGCAGCAGCCATCCGGGCAGGACGATGCTGCTCCCGAAGCCGGAGGCCCTACCGGCGATAACGGCTCCATCGCGCTCCCCAAGAAAAAGGAGAAGGAAGAGCCTGCTCCGGTGGCCCCGGCAGAGCCCACCGTCAAAAACCCTCCTGGCCTGCAGAACTTCTCTCTCCACGTCGACGTCCCTGTCGTAACCGTTGATGTCGGCGTCCTTCTCGAGAAGACCCACCAGTTCGTTCCCAATCTGAAGCAGGAAAACTTCCGTATCTTCGAGGATGGCAAGCAGCAGGACATCGCAACCTTCCAGCAGATCAAAGCGCCCATCACGGCCGTACTGCTCGTCGAGTTTGCCTCCACCAGCTATTACTTTGTCTATGACATGCGCAATGCCGCCTACAACTTTGCCGAACAGTTGCGCCCCGACGACTACATCGCCGTGATGACCTATGACATGCACACCAACATCCTGACTGATTTCACTCAGGACAAGCGTGTCGTCATGAACTCCCTCAATCAGCTCACCATCCCTACCTGGCGTGAGACCAATATGTTCGACGCGCTCTACCAGACGCTCGACCGCCTCACCCGCGTGGATGGCCGCAAATACATTATCCTCATCGGTTCCGGCATCGACACCTTTTCCAAGATCAACCTTGATAAGGTCCTCGCTAAGATTAAGGCCACCCCCAACGTGACGATCTTCACGATGAGTACCGGTGGTTTCGTCCGGGCAATGACTGAAGGTCGCGGAGGCATGGGCGCTCAGATCCGGGACATGAGCTATCTCCAGGCTGACAACGAGATGAATACTTTCGCCCGTATGACGGGAGGAATGCACTTCGAACCTCGTTTCCAGGGTGAATTACCGGAGGACTTCGCCGCGATCAATGAATCAATTCGCAACCAGTACGTCCTCTCCTACACCCCAACCAATACCAAGCAGGACGGAACCTACCGCAAGCTCCGCGTCGAGCTGGTCGACGCCGAAGGCCATCCGCTTCGCATGCAGGACGAAAAGCACAAGCCCCTGAAGTACGACATCATCGCCCGCGATGGCTACAAGGCCAAACAGCAGGTCGAGTAGACGCGCTTCGCCATACAGCCCGGGCCCGGATTTTCGGGCCTGAGGCCAATCCCCCGCAATCTACCTCAGCGCCGCTGCCCCGCTGCTCTCCGTGAGCCGCTTCCTCCACCGATAGATCACCACCAGCCTCACCGCCAGTGCGAGGCCGCCACCGATCACTGTGCACACCGCCCGGCGATGCGCGATCTCGATCTCCGGAAGCTGGTCCAACGCGAGCAGGAAGACGATATACCCGGTCGCGCACACCGCGAAGAGCGCATAATTCACGTTCTGCAGTCCATATGAGAGCCACGTGAACAACACTGTGAACGCCACCAGCGCAATGGGTGACGGCGTGAAATGCGCGACGAAGATGCTGATCAAACACGCCCCCGCCACCGTACCTAGCGTGCGCGCAATCGCGCGGCTCACCGTATCGGCCAGCCCCGGCTTAAGCACCAGCAGCGCCGTCATCGGGATCCAATATCCGCTGGCAAAATGCATCTGCCGGTAGATCTCCGTGCTCACCGCAAGTGTGATCGCCAGCCTCAGCGAATATGGAACCGCCGTATTCTCCAGCCGGCCGTCCTTCCACGCAGCCGCCGCGTGGCGGATAGCCTCCCGAAGCGCAAGTTGTTCCGCCTGGACATATCTCGTCAGCGCCGACAGATGCTCACGCAATTGCCCGAACAGCCGTAGAATCAGGCTCGAACTCAATACCTGGAGCGCGCCACCGGCGAGCACCAGCAGGGAGCGTTCCGCCGCTGGTTCGGCCGAGGCAGGAAATGCCGACCCTACCAGCAACATCGTTGTGCACTGCTGTCCCACCCATGCGTAGCCTCCTCCGCGCATCGTGAGCATGCCGCAGCCAAAACCCCACAGCGCCGCCATCCCTACGAGCACGAAATTTTGATGGCCGGCCATCATGCCGACGAAAGTCGAGATCGCCGTGCCGAGCGTCGCAAAGATCATCGGTAACAACTGCGAGTTGTCGATATCCTGCTTCGCTCCGAAGCCGATATTGACCGCGCCGCCGGCCGCAATCATGCCCGCCGCCGGATGACCCACCGCCAGTCCTATGCACAGACAAAGAGTGACCGGCAGCACAAAAACCAGATCCTCGCGGAGCGACTGGTTCTCCCACTGAAAGAGGTAGCTATCACTCAGGAAGGCCATGAGCGGCGCTTGCGTCAGGCTCGATTGAATCGGGAACGTCCTGCTCTCCGTCGAATCAGGAGTCATAAGTCTCTCTAAGCATCTGTCTCGCAACCGGGAAAGGCAACCGAAAAGGCAATTCCCGCGTCTCACACGAGCCTGCTCGCCTGTGGCGAACTTGTAATCGCAGGCGACCCGCCTGCCCTCAACAAAATAGCCGGGTGCAAATCACCCGGCTCTCGGCACTTATTGCACTGCGCGCAACGACTACTGAGGCTTAGACGAGTCGTTGACCTTCTGGTCCGTTTCTTTGGTCTTGTCCTTCGCCTTCACAGACGCCTGGTGCGCATCGTCGTGGGCCTTAGTCGACTTCTCCTTGTTGGGATCGAAAACCTTCTGCGTGCCTTCCTTGGTCTTGTCGTACCCCTTTTCCGTTCCCTCCTTGGACTTGTCGTACGCCGTCGTCGTGCCTTCCTTGGTCTTGTCGTACGCGGTCGTCGTGCCCTTCTTCGTACCGTGATAGGCCTTCTTGGTGCCGGAGCTCACCGCGTGCCCCGTATCCTTGGCCGCGTTCTTGGTGTCCGTCCCGGCGGCCTTTACATCCTGCTTCGGACTCGTATCCTGAGCTGAAACAATCGCACGGGCTCCGAACGTCAAAGTGGAAGCCAGCAGTAGGGAAAGAAATCGTGAGTTTTTCATACGCTGACGATCAGATTACTCTTTGGAGACACGGGTTGCGTGTGCAAACCCGGTAGAATAGCCTCAAGACGATGGGAACGAGCACGAACGCCGCCAGCGCTGTCTTCTCCGCAATCCCGGCGCGTACGTATTCCGAGTCTAAGGCGCTGAACCGCTATGCCTGGATCGTTCTCGCCTATAACGTTCTGGTCATACTCTGGGGTGCCGCTGTTCGCGCCACCGGCTCCGGCGCTGGCTGCGGAGATCGCTGGCCTCTTTGTAATGGCACCGTTATCCAGCATTATCCAACCGCCGCCACTCTGATCGAATTCGCCCACCGTGCCTCGAGCGGAGTTGCTCTCTTCGCTGTCATCGGCCTGCTCGTCTGGACCTTTCGCGGCACGCCTCGCCGCCATCTCGCCCGCGCTGCTGCCATCGCCGCGCTCATCCTCACCCTCAACGAAGCTCTCCTCGGGGCTCTTCTTGTCGTGCTCGGCAAAGTAGCCCACGATCAGTCCGGATCGCGCGCCGTTTACCTGGCCCTCCATCTCACCAACACGCTGCTCCTCCTCGCCGCTCTCGCTTTGACCGCGCACTTCCTCTCCCGGAAACAAGGCTTCATGCGTGGCAGCGTTGAGCTCCAGGCCCCCGGCGTCGCCCTCATCGGACTGACCGCCGTCCTCATCGTTGGAGTCAGCGGCTCACTCGCCGCCCTCGGCGACACCCTCTTCCCGGCCACCAGCCTGCGCGCCGCGTTCCTGCAGGACTTCTCTTCGAATTCCTCCTGGCTCGTTCGCCTGCGATGGATTCACCCCGCGGTGAGCCTCATCGCCGGAGCCTTCCTCCTCTGGCTCGTCTACCACGGCGCTCGAACCGTCATGCATCGCCGCCTGTCCATTACCGTCGCTGGCCTGCTGCTTTTCCAATATGTTCTTGGCGTAGCCGACGTCGCCCTTCTCGCGCCCACTTCGATGCAGATGGCCCACCTCCTCGGAGCCGACCTGCTCTGGATCGCCTCGGTCGTGCTTGCCGCGCGTCTCTTCCTGCCTGCCATCGGCTGCACCGGCGGAATCTGCTCGCGCACCTAGTTCATGTCAACCAATTACTTGCCCGTTCTTGCTACGCTCAAGTACAGTGCTCGACATCGCCGGGCCCGCGACCTTTCAAAAATCGATTTATCTTGAATGAACAGCCGAATCCCAATCCCCGAATCCCAATCGAAGGAGAAGAAGCGCGTGAACCCATCCTCGGAGCTGCTGGCGCAAGACATCTCCCTCCGCTCTTTTGAACTGAATGAAAAATATGGGCGTCTCGGAGCCTTCCTCGATCGCAACAAACTCGACGCGATCCTGCTCAGTCGCCACGAAAACATCGCCTGGATCACTGCCGGCCAGGTCGAAGCCCGCGTCGCCCTCGGCGTTGAAACCGCGGTCACCTCGCTACTCATCACCCGCAGCGGACTCTACTACTACCTCGCTCCGGCCAATGAAGCCCCGCGCCTCGCCGACGAAGAGTTCGCTGGTCTTGGCTATGAGCCGGTCGTTTATCCGTGGCACGAGAGCTCCGTCCCGCTCCTTCGCGAACTCGCCGGAGACGCCGCCCTCGGATCCGACACGCCTGCCCCCGGAGCCACGCACGTCAATCTCACCGCCCTTCGCGCGCCCCTCCTGCAACCGGAGATAGACCGCCTCACTACCCTCTCCCGCCAGACCGCCGACGTGACTGCCTCGGTCCTTGAATCCCTTCAGCCCGGTATAACCGAAGATGAGATGACCGCCCGCACCGCCGCGGCATTGCTCGAACTCGGCATCACGCCGACCGTCCTGCTCATGGCCGTCGACGACCGCATCCGCAAGTACAGGCACGCTGTCCCGCGCTCCGGCGCCCTCGAGCGCTACGGCATGATCAACCTCTGCGCGCGCAAATGGGGACTCGTCGTCTCCATCACTCGCTTCGTCCACTTTGGATCTCTTCCGGAAGGTCTCGCCGCCGCCTTCACCGCCGCCGCCCGCATCCACTCTCAGCTCCTGCACGCCACCCGCCCCGACGCTACCTCCGCCCAGCTCTTCGCCGTTGCACGCGAAGCCTACAAGTCTGTAGGCGCGCCCGAAGAAATCGAGCGCCATCACCAGGGAGGTCCATGCGGATACGGCGAGCGCGATTGGCTCATCACGCCCCATGGGCAAGACACCATCACACTGCCCCAGGCCTTCGCCTATAACCCCAGCCTCCGCGGAGCCAAGGTCGAGGACACAGCCCTGGTCACTGAAGAGGCCGTCGAAATCCTCACCGACACGCCCACGCTGCCCGTCATCGAGACCGTCATCGACGGAGAGGTCTACAGGTCCGCAGGAGTTCTCCAGCGCTAGAAAAACCGCCCCACAAATTTCGAGGAACCCGATGCTCAACCGCCGAACGTTTCTCAAAACCGGCGCAGCCGCGCTTCCACTGGCCGCCACTCTCGATCCCGCCTTCGCCATCACACCAGGACAAACCACTACTGCATCAATGCCGGCGTTGACCCCTTTGCCGCCGCGCCTCGCCGCCGAAAATCCCGCCGGCCTCTCCTGGCAGCAGAAGGTCCGCCGCGTCGGCCAGAGCAACATGACCGAGCACGATCCCGCCGTCATGAACATCGAGGAGTGGGCTGATTACTGGCACTCCGCCGGCACCGACGTCGTCTTCGTGAGCGTCACCGGCATCCTCGCCTTTTATCCCTCACAGGTAAAGTTCCACCGCCACGGAAAATTCCTGAACAACCGCGACTTCTTCGGCGAGTGTCTCACCGCCGCGAAGAAGCGGGGCATGCGCGTCGTCGCTCGGATGAGTCCCGACCTCAACTGGCCCGACGCTCTCGAAGCCCATCCCGAATGGTCCATGCGCAACAAGGACGGCTCCGTGCAGCACAACACCGAGGAACCACTTCTCTTCAAGACTTGCATGTTCTCCACCTACATGGACGACTACATCCCCGCCGTCATGCGCGAGGTCAACTCGCTCTACGATGTCGACTGCTTCTACACCAATGGTTGGCCGCCCATCGGCATGCTGCCCGAGTGCTACTGCTCCATCTGCAGCAAACTCCCGCCTCCCGGCACGCCCGCCTACTGGCGCGCCTTCAACGACCGCCTCTTCGAGCTTTGGAACAAGTACGACGCCATCGCCAAAGAAAAGAAGCCCGACAGCTTCTACTTCGCAAATCTCGGCGGAAACGTCCACGCCAGCCCCAACCTCGACCGCCTCGGCAAAACCGCCGTCTGGTTTCAGGGAGACAACCAGGGCCGCACCAACGACGACCCCGCAGTCTGGGGAGCCACCCTCCAGGCCCGCGTCTGCAATGCCGTACTCAACGGCAAATTCGCCGCCAACATTACCGCCGCCTACTCCACGGGGGCCGTTCGCTGGCGCAACGCCTCGAAGAATCCCGCCGAAGCGCAGATGTGGATGAACGAAACGCTCGCCGGCGGCTTGGCGCTCTATTACCACTTCATCGGATCGGAAGACGGATTCGGCGAAGATCGCCGCTGGCAGAAGGTCGGCTCAGATTACTTCCAGTGGTCTGCGAAACACGATGCCCATCTCCGCGCCCGCCGCTCCATCGCTGACATCGGCGTCGTCATGGGACAGAGCACGCAGCTTCTCTACAAAGGCCCCGCCGCAGCGCAATCCCGCACCTACATGCGCGAAACCACACACGGCATGTACGAGACGCTCCTCCGCGACCGCTACACCTTCGACTACGTGCACGAAGACCGCCTCGACCCCGAACACCTCAGCAAGTACCACGTTCTGCTTTTGCCCAACATCGCCATGCTTAGCGACCGCCAATGCCAGCAGATTCGCGAGTACGTCCAGTCCGGCGGCTCAATCATGGCGAGCTTCGAAACCAGCCTCTACGACGAGAACCTCAAGCCGCGCTCCGACTTCGGTCTCGCCGATCTCCTCGGCATCAGCAAAGCCGGAGACGTCGTCGGCACCAATGGTAACGCCTACTACGTGCGCATCGAACATCCAAACGCGACCCACCAGCACCCCATTCTCGATGGCTTCACCAATACCAACTGGCTCCCCGGCTCCCAGAACCGCATCCCGCTCAAGCCTGTTCCCGATCCCATCCTCACCGTCGTTCCCGGATTCGTGCAGTATCCGCCGGAGCTCGCCTACCCGCCCGTCTCGCACACCGACGAGCCGGCAGTCGTTCTGCGCGAAACCGGCTCCAGCCGCATCGCCTTTTTCCCCGGGGACATCGAGCGCACCTACTGGCTCACTGGCCACGGCGACCTGCTCCGCCTCATGCACAACACACTGCGCTGGCTCACCCGCGACGAGCGCATCGTTCACGTCGAAGGCGACGGCTTCGTCGAAATGGTTGCATGGGAGACAACTCCCGGCTACGCCATCCACCTGCTCAACTACACCAATCCCAACGCGCACCACAGCTGGATGCAATCCACATACCCGCTCGGCCCGCAGACCGTCAGCATGAAGCTGCCCTCAGGCGTACAGGCAAAATCCGTCACACTCCTGCGTGCCGAACAATCCGTACCAGTTCATCAGCAGAGCGACTCCCTCCGCTTCACCATTCCCCGCGTCGAAGACTACGAGGTCGCCGCGATCACCGTGACGTGAATCCGAATCACTCGCTCACGACCTCGATCAACGTCTTCCCGTATCCCTTCGCACCCGGCACCTTCCCCGCAAACGCCAGTGCCGCATCCTGCAAAGGCACAACAGCCTTCACAAACGTCTTCAGCTTTCCCGCATCCAGCAGGTTCGCCATCTCGATCAGCTGCTGCTGATCCGGCCTCACAATGAAATAGGCGTCTCTCACCTTGGGATTCGTCGTCACCTCGCCATCTGCCGCGATCGAAATCATCTTCCCGCTGGCCTTGAGCACCTTCCACGAGCGCTCGCGCGTCTCGCCGCCCACCGTATCGAAAACAATGTCGATATCCCGCACACTGTCCTCAAACCGCACTCCTCGATAATCAATCACCTCATCCGCCCCGAGCTCTTTCACGAGCGAGAGGGTCTTTCCCGAAGCCGTCGCAATCACATGTGCCCCGTGCAGCTTCGCAATCTGCACGGCAAAGACGCCCACCGCCCCCGCTCCGCCATGCACCAGCACTCGATCTCCCGCCTTCAGCTTCGTCCGCTCGAAATACCCCTGCCACGCGGTTAACGCACCAATGGGAACACTCGCCGCTTCCACATACGTCAGGCTTCTGGGCTTCGCCGTAATGCTCGCTGGCACCGTCACGCAAAACTCCGCCATCGCGCCATCCTCAAACCAGTCATTGAATCCGTAAATCTCCTGCCCAACCTCGAAACCCCTCACGCCCTCGCCCAATTCCGCAACCACTCCCGAAAACTCATGCCCCGGAATCGCCCCCGCCCGCGCCTCTCCGTTCTTCTGGCGCGTCGTCGGGTACCATGCCAGCTCCGTCGTCGTCACTCCCGCTGCAAGCACCTCGACAAGCACCTCGCCGTTGCGTGGCTTCGGCTTCCGCACATCTGCGGCAATCAGCGTTAGCCCATCGCCGGACTCCACAACCTGCATCGCTTTCATGGATCAAGCCTCCTCGCTCCTGAGATTAGGCTCGCGCTGTGAAAGGCTCAGAAATCCCAATGTAAACGGTTTGATACCATGACTCTCGCGTCCTCCCGGAGTTCTCACGATGCGCCTTCACGCACTCTTTCTTGCCGCTTCTCTCGCGATCGCGCCCGCGGTCTCCGCGCTCGCCCAGGCCACCGCCTACTCCGACCAGCCACCCATCCTCCTCGGAGCAGCCTGGTATCCCGAGCAGTGGCCCGAGTCGCAATGGGAGCCCGACCTCGCCCTCATGGAAGCTGCGCAGATCCACTTCGTCCGCGTCGGCGAATTTGCCTGGAGCGCCATGGAACCCTCTGAAGGCCACTATGAATTCGGCTGGCTCGAGCGCGCCATCGCCCTCGCCGGCAAACACCACATCTGCGTCGTTCTCGGAACCCCTACCGCCGCCCCGCCCGCCTGGCTCACAACCAGGTATCCCGAAACTCTCCGCGTCGATGAAAATGGCCGCCCTGACGAACACGGAAACCGCCAGCACTTTTCTTTTGCCAATCAGCGCTACAGAAAATTCGCCCACGACATCGCCGAGCAGATGGCAATCCACTTCGGGCATAGCCCCAACGTCGTCGGCTGGCAGCTCGACAACGAATACGCCAACGCCTCTTTCGATCCCGAGGTAAAAGCGCAATTCCGCGCATGGCTGCAGAAGAAGTACGGGACCATCGCCAATCTCAACCAGCACTGGGCCACGGCTTACTGGAGTCAGACCTACGACAACTTCGACGAGATCCCCGTCCGCGGCCATGAAGAAAATCCCGCCCTACTCCTCGAATGGAAGCGCTTCGTCAGCGACACCTGGAAGAGCTACTCCGTTAACCAGATCGACGCCATCCGTCCGCACGCCGACAAACGCCAGTTCATCACCACCAACACCATGGGCTGGTTCGACGGCTTTGACGAATACGTCGTGCACTCCGTCCTCGACATCGCCTCCTGGGACGACTACATCTCCACCGACCACTACGACGCCGCCGACAACGGCGCCCGGCACGATCTCACCCGGGGCTTCAGGCAGAAGAATTTCTGGGTCATGGAAACCGAGCCCGCCTTCGTGAACTGGCGTCCCACCAACACGCCGCTCGAAAAAGGCCAGGTGCGCGACATGGCCTGGCAGGCGATCGGCCACGGATCAGACGCCGTCGAGTATTGGCAGTGGCGCGCGGCTCCCAACGGACAGGAGGAATACCACGGAGTCCTCGCCGGTATCGACGGCAAGCCCGTCCCCGTTTACGACGAAGTGAAGCAGGTCGGTGCCGAATTCGAAAAAGCCGGCGCCGTTCTGGCCGGAACCTCGCCTCGCTCCTCAGTCGCCATTATCCAATCCTATGACAGCCGCTGGGCCATCGACTTTCAGCGTCACAGCGCCAAATTCGACCCCGTCGAAGAACTGGTTGCCTTCTACCGCCCGCTCCGTGAACAGACCCAGGCTGTCGACATCCTCTCGCCCGACGCACCTCTCGATGGATATAAGCTCGTCGTCGCGCCCGCGCTCAACGTCCTGCCGCAGTCCGTGGCCGACCGCCTCATCGCCTACGTCAAAGCCGGAGGCCACCTCGTCCTCGGCCCGCGCTCGGGCATGAAGGACGAATACAACGCCCTCAATCCCCAGCGCCAGCCGGGCCCGCTCGTCGATCTCCTCGGTGCAAACGTCTCGCAGTTCTACGCTCTCGACGAAAATGTCCCTGTTAGTGGAGACCTCGGTAGGGGCACCGCTAACATCTGGGCCGAAACTATCGCGCTCAGTTCGTCCGACACCCAGGTTCTCCTCACCTACGGCCCCAGCAACGGATGGCTCGACAACCAGCCCGCTGCCGTCACCCGTACCGTAGGGAAGGGAAGCATCACCTACATCGGAGCCTGGCTCGACCAGCCTCTGCTCGACTCGCTCACCGCGTCCTTCGTGAAGGATGCGGGCGTCCAGCCCATCCTTCCCGGCGTCCCCGACGGAGTCGAAGTCTGCCAGCGGACAGGTTCGGGCAAATCCATCATCATCCTGATCAACCACACCACTTCGAGCCAGCACATCGCCCTGTCCCCCGCCATGACCGACCTGCTCCAGTCAGGCACTGTCTCATCCGTGGATCTGCCCAAATACGGAGTCGCCGTTCTCCAGAATTGAGTGTTTTGCCCGAACCAACGCCCAACGCCGATCGCTGACTCTGCCTCAGTGCCCCGCCGGAGCCTTCCCGCCTACCTTGAAATACCGTATCAACAGCACCAGCGGTGTCACTGCTAGCGTGACCCATCCCACCAGCCGGAAGCAATCCATGAATCCCAGCAGTTTTGTCTGGTCGCCGAGCTGGTTGTAATAGTGCAGATACGCTGCCTTGAGCGCGTCCGCGTGCGAGTACCCGTGTTCCATCAGGTAGTTCGTCGTTCGTTCCACCGCCGACTGGAGATTGAGCGATGACGCCGGCAGATCCGAGCCGGTCACCGACTGATGAAAGTCCTGCCTCCGCTCGCTCATCGCCGTCACAAAGGCAATCCCGAAGCTCCCGCCCCAGTTGCGAAACAGATTCGTCAAACTCGACGCGCGGTTGTTCTGGTCCGGCCTGAGCTGCGAATACGCCACCACGCTTAACGGCACAAAAAAGAACGCATACCCCAATCCCTGAAACGCTCGCGCCCAAGCGTAGTGAGCGTAATTAGTCTGCAGCGTGAAGCCGCTGTAATAGAACATCGAAGCTGCCACCGTCGACAGCGCAATCGCCAGCAGTACCCGCGGATGCACGATCCCACGCTGCACCAGCTGCGCCCCCACCGGCGCAAGCACCGTGATCACCAGCGCGCCCGGCCCTAGCACCAGCCCTGCATCAATCGCACGATACCCATAAAGCGACTGCAATATCTGCGGAATCATCGTCGTCGTGGCAAACAGCCCGAACCCAAAGGCAAAGTAGAACACCGACGCAATTGCGAAATTCAGGTTGCCCAGCATCCTCAAATCAATAATCGGATCGTCGTGCCGCAGTTCCCACCAGATCGCCACCGACCAGCACGCCAGCGCCACCGCAAACATCCACGAGATGAAGTGGCTCCCGAACCAGTCGTCGATCTGCCCGCGGTCCAGGAAAATCTCCAGTGCCGCCGACCCCAGCCCGATCAGGGCAATGCCCGTCCCGTCGATCTTCAGCTTCCCATTCGGCCGCGCCTTCTCCCGCTCCTTCGCAAACTCCGGCGGATCATGCACGAACCTGCTGGTCAGAAACAGCGAAAAAATCCCGATCGGAATATTGATGAGGAACACCCAGCGCCAAGTGTAGTTATCCGTGATCCACCCGCCCAGCACCGGCCCAATCGCCGGAGCCGTCACAATCGCAATCGTGTACAGCGCAAACGCCGACGCCCGCTTCTCCGCCGGGAAGGTATCCACCAGGATTGCCTGCTCCACCGGAGCCAGCCCGCCCCCGCCGATCCCCTGCAGCACGCGCGCCAGCAGCATGATGTTTAACGTCGGCGCAACTCCGCACATGAACGACGTCACCGTGAACAGCGCCACGCAGGCCATGTAGTAGTTCTTCCTGCCAAAGACGCGGCTCAGCCAGGCGCTCATCGGCAGTACCACGGCGTTTGCGACAAGATACGTCGTCAGGATCCACGTGACCTCATCGAAGCTCCGTCCCAGACCGCCCGCGATGTAGGGCAGCGACACGTTCGCAATCGACGTGTCCAACAGTTCCATGAAAGTGGCCAGCGTCACCGTGAGCGCCACCACCCACGGATTCACCTCGCGTCGAAGCTTCGTCTGTATCGCCTTAGATGCTTCAAGAACAGCAGTTGCAGCCACTTCTTTCGCCTCCGGGGTCGTGTGAAGAGACCAGGCGGTCTCCTTTGGATGTGCGGTCGGCTCCTAGGTTGCGTAGAAAAGCAACAAAAAGACGAGGGCACCCCCTGGGCTCCTATGAAATCTCTCGCCGCTGCCCGTCTTCCCGAAGTATGCTGGCCACTCAGGAAGTCCCGGCCTCAATCTCGAAACCGATGAACGGGAGATTCACCGTGTATCGTCTCGCCCTGCGTGCCACCCTGCTCGCCGTTACCATTCCTGTATCCCTCTGCCTCCAAAGCCATGCGCAGACCGGCTCCGACATCGTGAGCTATTTCTCTGGCAAGCAGGTCCTCGTAAAAATCGACATGCCCGGCACGCAGAAGGGAATTGACCTCCGCTTCAACAAGCCCTCGCCCATGGACTGGAAGGAGTACTCCTCGCGGCTCAAGCAGTGCGGCGCCGCTATCCGCAAAGGAGACATCGCCCGCGTCACCACCGTCGTCGTCAAGAAGGACATGATCGAGTTTCAGCTCGACGGAGGAGGCTTCGGCACCTTCGGCGACGACACCAACACTGCCGTGGTCGCCAAGGTAGTCCCCAAGAGCGACTACGAAAAGAGCCTTGAGCAGCAGATCGCGAACACCGACGACCCCGACAAAAAGCGCCAGCTCCAGCGCGACCTCGACCGCGAGCGCGCTCGCCGCGAGCGTCAGGACGCCATCAACCAGAGCGCCGCCCAGGTCGCCAGTCAGATCAAGGCCCAGCAGGTCATGGACAAGCGCATGCAGGGTGGCTCGCGATTCAATCTTCGCTGGCAGGGATCGATTCCCGCCGAGCAGCTCACACCTGACGCCGTCATGGCCCGCCTCAGCGAGTACATTGACTTCAGCGGCCTCCAGGCCGGCGAAGCACCTCAGCCTGCTGCCCCTCCGATGGGGCCGGCCATCTCACCGCAGCCCCCCAACCAGCCGCCACCTGCCTCGCCGACCGCCCAGCTTCAGCGCGGCATGAGCTTGAACGACGTCGCGAACCTGCTTGGACAAGGCAAGCTGCTGTCCGATTCAACTGGAGATAACGGCCTTAAAACCCAGGTCTACGAATACGTCTCTGGAGACCGCCGCGCCGAAGTCACCTTCGTGGAAGGAACGGTCGTGAAGTTCTCGATCACTTCGCAATAAGCATCGTCGCGCAAGTGAAACCGCGCAGGTACTCCTGCTTTTATGAATGAAAATGGGGCCGGGGAGTGGGATGAAGAATTGGGCAGCGAGTGATCCACTGCTGCCCATTGGGCAACTGAATGTGAAATGGTTTTTTTAAATTCAGGGCCTGATAGCAGTCTCGCCCATAACTCTTGGTAAGTCGTTGCTCGAGCGCAACTATGGGATTGCCTGGCGCAACTCACGGGCTGCAGCTCAGCCAACATGAAACCGTTGACTAATCCCCGAATCTTGCTGCGGATCGCTCTCGTGCCTTGGCTGCCTCTTCTTCGCGATTCTTCGGCGGAGCCGTCGTCTCGAGCGACGACAGCAGCCGCATCGAGGCGCCCGCCACTTCGTCCAGCGCAGCGTAGAACGCCGCCTCGTTCGCCTTGGACGGCTTGTTGAACCCGCTGATCTTTCTCACAAACTGCAGCGACGCCGCCCGAACCTCTTCCTCCGTCACCGGCGGATCGAAATTAAAAAGATTCTTGATGTTCCGGCACATTCTTATTACCCCACGGCATGACTATAGCGGTCTCAGCAGATTCTCTTCTACCGTCGTCTGCAGTTTCGGGATCAGGAAATCCCGGACTATCTACTGCGAAGTCATTCCGATCGTCCCCAGCCACGCCTCCACCAACTCAGGCCACGCCGTCACAGGAAGCTTCGTGCGCCGCAGCCCGAATGCGTGCCCGCCCTGCGCATACAAGTGCATCTCCACGGGAACCCCGGCCTTCACCAGCGCAATGTAATAAGCCAGCGAGTCGTACACGCTGTCCACGTGGTCGTCCTCGTTTTGCAGCAAAAACGTAGGCGGCGTCCGCCGGGTCACCGGGACCTCGGGATTCAGCCACAAATCTTTATCCGCATTTGTCGGATGAGGGACCACAAACTTTTTCGTGCCCTGCTTCGCATCCCATTCCGCGGCGGACAGGGACAGATGCCCCGGATAGATAGCTACCGCAAAATCCGGCCGGCAGCTCTCCTTGTCGGCGTCATCGACAGCCGGGTACAAACGCCGGTCAAAGTGCGTGCTTATCGCCGCCACCAGGTGCCCGCCTGCCGAAAACCCCAGCACTCCAATCTTGTGTGGATCGATGTGCCACTCCGCTGCGCGAAAGCGCACCAGCCCCATCGTCCTTTGCGCATCTTCCAGCGCCATCGGCGATTCCGGGTATGGTCCCGATTTCGGATACGGCCCCACATCCGTCACTCGGTACTTCAACAGCACGCACGTAATCCCCTTGGGCGTCAGCCAGTCACAGACCTCCGTGCCTTCAAGATCCATGGCCAGTCCCTGATAGCCCCCGCCTGGAAAAACAACCACTGAAGCGCCAGTATTCTTTCCCTCTGGCGAATAGACCGTCATCGTGGGCTGCGTGACATTGCTCACGCCGACCACCGGCTTCCCGGCAATCAGGAACTTCGGATCGATCTCCACGATCTCCGGACCCGCGACCGGCTGGGGGTCAGGCGCCGCCCCCGGCCATATCGGTATTTGCATATGTCCCGGTGATGGCTGCCACGCCAGCTCTTGCGCGCTCAGGCTGCCAGACGCAAACACAACAAGCAGAGCAATGAGGGAAAGCTTAAAGGTCGAGCGCTTCATCACGGCCCCCACAGCTTATAACCTGCGTGAGAAGCACGTTTTCCTCTTGCTGCAGCAGGAATCGATTCAGTCAACGGACATCAACCAAGTCAAGGGCACGCGGTTTCCCCTCTACTGCTTTAACGGCTCGTAATTTGGAACCTTGGGGGTCAGTTTACGGAGGAGAAACTCCTGAAGGAGATTCTGCGCGGCGTCACCGGCGATGCCCAGGAGCGCGTTCTCGAAGGTCAACGCCACCCCGTTTCGATCGCTTGCCGGATAGTAGAGATTCGAGATTCCGCCCGCCGCAAGGCTGCCAACAATACCCGAATAGTTTACTTGCCAGTGTCCATTGTCACCCTTGCACATCACTGACATTTCGAAGGCATAGAGAACTCGCGATCGAATCGTACCCGTCCCTTTGTAGAAATAGCGTGGATCCTGTTTCCAAAGCGATGGCAATATGGCGCCGCCCAGCATCGTACTGATAAATCCGTCGGCATAATTGGCTGCATAACGCTTGGCGTAGCCTTGCGCACCTTGTCCGTACCCACTGAAGGTATCGTTGCCCTGCTGAACTCCGGCCCAGACTCCGGTCAACAAAAAAGTGACTGGATCCACTGAACTCCTTAAGGCCAGAGTGAATTTCCGCCTCGTGCTGAGCGGGGGTGCATTGGGCACATAGGTCACATAAAAGTTTGGAATCACGCCCAGCACCCGCTGTTTCTCCTCCTGCCTGAATTGCTCGGTGGCGATTTCCTGCTGCGTTGCCGTTACCCGCACCTCGCTCGTTGTGGTACCGACCAGTAACACGATCGGCTGCGTCTCATAGCTCTCGCCGGCGTGCAGGAGACCTGAAACCATCTGGGTCGCAAATCCATTCGAGGAGATGGTGAGTTTGAAAGGTCCGGGAGGCACTTCAGCGAAATTGAAGTGGCCGTCGCTACCGGATGTCGTCGACCTCGTGGGCTGCGCGGAGTCAGTCTGAGCAAGTTCGATGCGGACGCCTTCGTAGACAGTTCCCGCCGGATCAGCCACCATGCCGTGAATGCTGCCCGGCGAGGACTGTTCGGGTGCGGCCTGGGATTGGGGCGCATCGGGTAAAGCGGCGCTCGCTAGCAGAGTCGGCGAGGGCAGGGTCGGCGGGGCGACGTTCGGCGAGAGGAGCGAGGCCTGCTGCGGCCACGCACGGGCCGCAAGTCCGATCAGCGCCAGGAAAACAAGGATCCGGCCTGATTCCAGGACTCGACGGTGCGCGCCGTTCGACTCGCCCTCCATATTTGCTTCATTTCCGATCGGTCCTGCCCTCAGTTCCGAAACTTGGTTCTCTTACAGATGATAACTGGCACGAATTTGCACCCAGGTGTTAGACGGGGCATTGCGGCGAGAAGACGAAAAGACGTTGGAGTTGGATGGCCCAACTTTCAACATTTCTTCATATAAGTCGTCAAAGAGTAGTCGAAGCAGAAACGGAAAAATACTGGCAAAAGTGCCAGCTCTTTCACTGCAGAATGACAATTTGGACGAATTTCCCGCCCGCAAAGAACACTCTGGCATGACATGCGTCGATACAAATGAATACACTGCTCTTCGAGCAGACTATCGGATGATTAGCCCTGACTTGTTGAAGCAGCAGTCTGATTCTCATGCCCATCGGATAAGCGCCTTGCCCACACGCAGAGCACTTCGGGGAGCTTACTGATGTTCCAGGTAATCCGGCAATCAAAGCCATACGACGTCTGTATCATCGGCTCCGGCGCGGGAGGTGGAACCGCCGCGAAGGTGCTGACCGAGGGTGGACTGAGTGTTGTCATGCTCGAGGCTGGCCCCGTCCTGAATCCTGAAGAGGATTTCGAAGAGCACGTCTGGCCGTACGAACTGCCCCATCGCGGCGCCGACATTGGAGGCAGAGCACGTCACGAGCTCAACACCGAATTCATGGCTCCCAATGGCTTTTGGGAGATCGATGGCGAGCCCTACACTACTGCTCCCGGCTCAAGCTTCCGATGGTTTCGCTCACGCATCGAAGGTGGCCGGACCAACCACTGGGGACGCATCGCCCTGCGCTTCGGCCCCGCCGACTTCAGGGCGCACTCCACCGACGGCATGGGCGACGATTGGCCGATCAGCTACGAAGAAATCGCTCCTTACTACGACAAGGTCGAGTCGTACATCGGTGTCTTCGGCTCGAAGGAGAACATTCCCAATGCACCCGACGGCGTTTTTCTGCCTCCGCCGCGTCCGCGCTGTACTGAAACGCTCGTAAAGAAGGCCTGTGACCAGCTCAACATCACCTGCATTCCTTCCAGAATGGCCATTCTGACCACGCCGCTGAACGGGCGCCAGGCCTGTCATTACTGCGCACAATGCGGCCGGGGATGTCTCACTGCCTCCAACTTCAGCTCCAGCCAGGTCATGATTCCTCCGGCAAAGGCGACCGGCCGATTCACCTTGATTGCCAATGCAATGGCCCGTGAGATCGTCGTCGGCAAGAGCGGGACAGTCGAAGCGGTTTCTTACATCGATAAGACCACTCGCACTGAAAAACAGGTCCGCGCGAAAGCCTTTGTGGTGGCGGCAAGTGCTTGTGAATCCGCCCGTCTATTGTTGAATTCACGGTCGGCGAGTTTTCCCGAAGGATTGGCCAACTCGTCCGGAGTCGTGGGCCGCTATCTCACCGACTCGGTCGGCACTCACGTGGCGGGCTATTTCCCCCAGTTGGAAAAGATGCCTCCCCACAATCATGACGGCGTCGGGGGCATGCACCTTTATATGCCGTGGTGGAAGTTCGGCCAGAAGAACGACTTTCTGCGTGGCTACCACATTGAGTTCGGCGGTGGCCGCAACATGCCCAGCGTCGGACAATTCGACGGAGTCTGCGCTCAGCACGAGGGCTATGGAGTCTCTCTCAAGCAGCAATGCCGCACTGCTTATGGCGCCGCGATTGGATTCAGCGGGCGCGGCGAGATGATCCCCAATGAGAAGTCCTTCTGCGAGATCGATCCCACCGTCGTCGACAAGTGGGGAATCCCAGTGCTCCGCTTCCACTGGCAATGGGGAGAGAACGAGTTGAAGATGGCCGCCCATATGCAGGAAACCTTCCGCGCCATCATCGAAACCGCCGGCGGAACCGTCTTGACCAATCCGTCTCTGGCCGTCGCACCTGAGAGGACGCACGTCAGCGAGGTCGCCATATCAGAGGGCGGTACGATCATCCACGAATTAGGCACCGTGCGCATGGGCAATGATCCGAAGACGTCCGTCCTGAACAAGAGCTGCCAGGCTCACGACGTCAAAAATCTATTTGTAGCCGACGCTGCTCCCTTTGTGACCAACCCGGACAAGAATCCGACGTTGACCATCATGGCCCTATCGTGGAGAACTTCAGAGTACTTGCTCGATCAGGCCAGGAAAGGAGAGCTTTAGCATCCCATGGCCGCAGACTCAGTATCTCGCCGTGATGTCTTGAAGTCGTTCAGCATGGGCGTTGTCGCGGCCTCGGCGCTTCACTCCATCCCTCTCCAGGCCGCGGCATACGTCCACAGCCAGGTCGCTGCTGAAAAAGCCCGGAACAAAGCCGGCGCATACACGCCGAAGTTCTTCCCTTCGCAGCAATACAAAACGCTGCAAAGCTTGTGCGAGACCATTCTTCCCGCCGACGCAGATTGCGGAGGAGCAATCGAGGCTGGAGCCCCCGAATTCATCGACCTGCTCACCAGCGAGAATCCGGAATATCAGTTGAAGCTGGGCGGCGGTTTGATGTGGCTCGATTCCACCTGCGCCGATCGATATGGCACTGCCTATCTCGACTGCACTTCACAACAGCAGAAAGAGATCCTCGACTTGATCGCACACCGCAAGAATTCCGTGCAGGATCCCGGCCTTAGCCAGGGCATGGTCTTTTTCTCGTTCCTGCGCGATCTCACCGCCGATGGTTTCTTCACCAGCGAGATTGGGATTCAGTATCTGGGTTACGTCGGCAACACATATTTGCGAGACTTCCCTGGATGCCCGCCGGTGCCCGGCGTCTAACCTCGGACAGCCCATGGAGTGGGCCGAGACACACCTAGTATTCTGATCAATAGGTCATGGTATTTCCCACAAACAATCTCAGGATCAAGTCAAGTAGAGTCGTTCTTCCTCCAATTTTTCTCGAGGAGGAACTCCCTGTAACAGAAAACGCTTCGCGGACCGTCTTCGAAGCGCGGCGTCAGATCGTAGATATTCTCAACGGGTCAGGCGATCGCCTGATTGTCGTCGTAGGACCTTGCTCCATCCACGATCCCGTTGCCGCCAGGGAATATGCCGGATTGCTGAAGGGAGCGATCGCTGAACTTGCTGGCGAGCTCATGATCGTAATGCGCGTGTATTTCGAGAAACCGCGTACCACGCTCGGTTGGAAGGGTCTGATCAACGACCCCTACTTCGATGAATCCTTCCGCATCAGCGACGGACTCCGCATAGCCCGTCGTCTTCTCCTTGATCTCGCCGAGATGGGCGTGCCCGCCGGCACTGAGTTCCTCGACATGATTTCGCCGCAATACGTCTCCGACCTGGTAAGTTGGGGCGCCATTGGCGCGCGCACGACCGAGAGCCAGGTTCATCGCCAGCTCGCCTCTGGCCTCTCTTGTCCGGTCGGCTTCAAGAACGGCACCTCCGGCAACGTCCAGATCGCGATTGAAGCCATCCTCTCCGCAAGCCATCCGCACACCTTCCTGGGAACCTCGGAAACGGGACAATCTGCCATCCTTCTCACCTCCGGAAATCCGGAATGCCACATCATCCTGCGCGGTGGCCGGCAGATCACCAACTACGATTCCGCCTCCGTCGCTTCGACCATCGAGCAGATGGAAAGGACAGGCGTCAAGCCACGCATCATGATCGACTTCAGCCACGCGAACAGCGGCAAAGACCATCGCAGGCAGGGCTCAGTGTGCCGCGCCGTGTCCGAGCAGATCACGAGCGGCGAGCGTCGCATCGTCGGTGTCATGATCGAAAGCAATCTTGTCGCTGGATCGCAGGCTCTCATAAACGGCAAGACGCTTGTCTATGGACAAAGCATCACCGACGCCTGCATCGACTGGACTGAGACCCATATTCTTCTTCGTGAACTCGCCGCCGCCGTCCAAAAGCGGCGCACTCACCTTCGCGGTGGGTCAGTTTAGTCCTGAGGCACGTAAATCTCGCGATCTCACCGCCGACGGATTCTTCAGCAGCGAAATCGGCATTCAATACCTCGGTTACGTCGGCAACACTTTTTTGAACGACTTTCCCGGATGGCCGCCGGTTCGGGGAGTGTAGTCTCGGCAGCGCATCCTGCCGGACAGAGCGAGCATTTCAGAGTAGCTTTTTGGCTTCGAATCGACTATCCGACTGCGATTTCCGCTACATCCTGTCTGACCAAGGACAGTTGCACGCATTTCGTTACTGATCTGAACTCGACGAGTGACCCGGCGATTTGTACTAAACCCGCTCCGCGGGTAGGGAGAAGCGTGGTAGATTTTTGGCAGGACAAATTGCATGTTACCCACGGCAGTCACAACGTTTCCGCTCAAGTCAGCACAAAATAGCTGCGAGGGATTGAATCCCCAAAAAGCAATTGTCCTGCCAAAACCTCGCTGGGTTTAGCACAAATCGCCGTATCCACAATGCTCGCTCCAAAATCTTCTGCAAGCCAAACTTTGCCTGCCGAGCACTGTCGATACGGCACTAGAGATTTTGCGTAAATTAAGGAACGTCCAAGTCGGCCTCGCCGGATCCTACCGCGTTTGAACCGGGCTCAACCCTGCCTCGTCTACCGGGGCAGTCCCGATAGGAACCTAACGTTTTCCAGGACCGATCTTTTGAACGAGGTTCAACTCATGCTCGATGAGAGCTTTGGCCTGATGTCAGCAGTCGAGGTCGAGCCTGTTAGCAGATCCGTCGACACTGACCGGCTTTTCATTCGAAATCAAACTGCGCGGTCCTCAATGAACAGTGTCCCCGAGGGTTTCCTGGCAGCCCTTCGGATTTGTCGACGAAACAAAGCTCAAAATCTCCTGTTGCTTTCCTAAAGCAACCATGCCATCCTTCCTGTAGGAAAACTAAAGGTTGGTTTCCTCCATGAAGGAAAAATCCGATGTCCTGCAAGGTACGTTGGCGCTGATGGTCCTCAAAACGCTCGATGTCCTGGGACCGCAGCACGGCTGGGGAATTGCCCGCCGCATTGAGCAGATCAGCGGCGACCTTCTGGCTCTAAATCAGGGCTCGCTCTACCCCTTGCTGCTCAAGCTGGAGCACGAAGGCTCGATTACGTCGGAGTGGGGCGCATCGGAAAACAACCGCCGCGCGCGGTTTTATCGGCTCACTCCGGCCGGCCGCAAGCAACTCCAGGCAGAGGCGCGTGATTGGGAACAAAATGCGGCGATCATCGCGCGCTTTTTCAAAGTCAAAGCGGAGGATTTATCGTGAGATTCCTGCGACGCTTCCTGATTCGCCTCTCCAATTTCGCAACCCGCCAAAGCGCCGACCAGCGCCTGCAGGAAGAGATTGCCGAACACCTCGCGTTTCAGACGGAAGAGAACATGCGTGCTGGTATGTCGCCCGCCGAGGCGCGGCGGCAGGCTGCGCTCAACCTCGGTGCGGCTCAGGCGATCCGGGAAGGCCACCACGCCGAGCAAAGCCTCCCGTTCTTCGAGAACCTGGCGCAAGACCTGCGGTACGCAGTTCGCATGCTGGTGAGATTCCCCGGGTTCTCTTTCATTGTCATCGCCACGATGGCGCTGGGCATCGGAGCCACCACCGCCATCTACAGCGTCATCGACGTCACGCTGCTGCACCCGTTGCCGTATCCGCACCCCAGCGAACTGGTACGCATCGAGGAAGATCTTCCGGGTGTGGGCGCACAGGATATTAACGTTTCGGTTCCTGAGTGGAAGGACCTGGAGAACTCAGGGGTTTTTCAATACGTGGCCCTCAGCTTTTTCGGTTCCTCTAATCTAACCGGCAGCGCACAGCCCACGCGGATCGCGTCGAAGGTGGTGACGCCGAATTATTTTGCGATGCTGGGCGTGGGGGCGCAGTTGGGGCGCACTTTCGATCCGAACGACAACACGCCGGGCTTCACCCCGGAGGTGGTGATCAGCGATGGACTCTGGAAGCGCGCATTTGGCGCAGACCCGCACATTTTGGGCAAAAGTCTGCGCCTTGACAACGACGTCTATCATGTCGTCGGCGTGATGCCGGCTGGTTTTCGTGACCAGGGAAAGACCAGCGAGGAGCGGAATACGGAGACGTGGAACGCAGCCGGTTTTTCCGCCGTGCCGTTTCAACCTCCGCTGCGTACCGCACGAGATGCGACGGGCTTCGCGCGTTTGAAACCGGGTGTGCCGCTCGAGTTGGCTCAGGCACATATCGACGCGCTGGTTGCCTCGCTGAGAAAGCAATATCCGGCGGATTACCCTGCGCAGGCCGGATGGACAGTGCGCCTGATCTCGCTTAGCGAATCGATGGTCGGCAATGTTCGCCAGTCGCTCATGTTGCTCTTTGGCGCGGTGGGGCTGGTCCTGCTGATCAGTTGCGTCAATGTCGCCAATCTACTGCTTACCCGAGCCAGCGCGCGCGGACGCGAGATGGCGGTTCGCCAGGCATTGGGCGCCGCAAGAACGCGCCTCATTCGTCAGCTCCTCACCGAGAGCTTGTTACTCTTCGTGCTTGGCGGCATCACCGGTTTTGCGGTGCTCTTCTTTGGGCAGAAATTCCTGCTGCAATTGATTCCTGATAGCCTGCCGCGCCTGAATGACATTTCCATCAGCTGGGGCGTGCTGGCGTTTGCCATCGTCGTCTCCGTCGCCGCCGGGACGATCTTCGGGCTTGCTCCGGCGTGGCTCATGAGCCGCCTCGATCTGAACACGACGCTTAGGCAGGAAGGACGCGGATCGAGCGGTTCTCGAGGACGCTCGCGCTTGCGCCATGCTCTTGTGATTGGGGAATTGGCCCTCTCCCTGGTGCTGATGATCGCCGCCTGTCTTCTGCTGCACAGCTTCTGGAATCTGTTCAAGGTTCCGCTCGGCTTCAATCCCAGCCGCGTCATGGCCATCCAGGCCTGGCTGCCGTTTCCCGACGATCCCAAAGAAGACCTGTATGGCACCGCCGCGCAGGAAACCGTGATGCTGCGCGAAGTTCTTCGGCGCAACCGAACAATTCCGGGCGTGCAAGAAACCGCTGTCGGCGATCTGGCGGCTCTTCCTTTGGGCCATCACGAAAACGACCTCAATCTGCAACGCTTGATCCGCGAAGGCAAGGATATGCAGGGCAGCCAGCCTCCGATCATCGATACTGCGATCGTCTCGCCCGAATACTTTCACCTGCTCGGCATGACGCTGCTGCGCGGTCGCCTCTTCGCCGGCCAGGACCTTGATGGGACGCCTTTGATCGCGCTTGTCAATCAGGCCGCAGCTCGCGCCTGGTGGCCCGGCGAGGATCCGGTCGGCAAGCGCGTCCAGTTGGGCTTCAAGAAGAAATGGATCACCATTGTCGGCGTGATTGCCGACGCGCGCACGGAGTCTCTCGCCGACGCCGGCATTCCCCAGGTTTACCTCGACATCTACCAGCAGAGCCTTACAAAAGACCTGGCCTTTTTTCTGCGCGGACAGGTCGATCCCGCCGCCATCTCCGCGCAGGTACGCACGCAAATCCAGTCCGTCGATGCGGAGCTGCCCGTCTTCCACGCGCAGACCCTGGACGACGTTCTCTCGTCTTCGCTTTCCGTGCGCCGATTCTCCATGGAAATGGTGGCGCTCTTTGCCGCCACAGCCCTGCTGCTCGCGGGCCTGGGAATTTATGGAACCATCTCCTATCTCGTCAATGAGCAATCGCGCGAGATCGCCATTCGCTTCGCGCTGGGCGCGCAAAGGCCAGATATTCTCAGGATGGTTTTACGCCAGGGCCTCACTCTGGCGGCTGCCGGTGCTGGCGCGGGGCTAGCTGGCGCGCTGATTTTGTCTCACCTTATGGCTGGTCTTCTCTACGGTGTCTCGCCCTACGATCTTTCCACCTTCGCCGGCCTAACCGCCGTGCTCACCGCCGTCGCCATCGCCGC
Organism: uncultured Acidobacteriaceae bacterium; assembly: GCA_963781245.1. Lineage (GTDB taxonomy): Bacteria > Acidobacteriota > Terriglobia > Terriglobales > Acidobacteriaceae > Silvibacterium. Next base: position 219,939 of record CAWAFB010000011.1, on the reverse strand, counting down.
CAGCTACATCCCTGCGCTCCGCGCCATGCGAATCGATCCAATCGCTACGCTCCACTCGGAATAACTCCTTGGCACTTCTCGGGTCGTCATTAAGCGCATTATCGCTAAAGCGCTCATCGACGCGGCGATAAGTACTGATATGTGTGCGTCCAGTGAAGGCTGGCTTGACCAGTGGGTGAGAGTCCCACCGGGGTAAGAGTCCAAGCCCCGTAGCTTGAATAGCAGGGTGGGGAGGTGAGCAGCCGACAAGGCTGAGAATCTAGCAGGGTGAAAGTCCTTGTGCCGTCAATTACCTGTATTCGGACGGTTAGCATATCCGGTGCGTGCAGAGGTAACGAAGCACGTTCTGCCCGGAAGTAAAAGTCTCGGCTGCCCTGCGGCAGTACAGCAGCGGTAGGAACGATCTGGGAGACGAGCAAACTTGGAGGCCTGAACATAAAGAAATATCTGCAGCCCCGAAATCCTGCCTCGCGGAAAGTCGTGTTCGCGAGAAACTGCGGAGCCGACCCGTTTCCTTCCTGGGGGAAGGCCGATGCCACAGAGGAAGAAACAGGTAAAAGCACTTTGTGGAACCGCCGGGGTATGGGATCAAGCATCCAAGGAAAGATTCACAGAGATAACGTCGGGAAGAACCCGTTGGCAGCAGGGGCTGGGAGCGACCTGCAAAGACTCCTCGAACGAGGCTAAAAACCGAAGGAGGGGAGAGCCAGGCGGGTTTGGCGCATGAGTCCGTAGGAGCGATGAGGGAGGGGCAACGCCCTCCTAAGAGGAGGGACACGCCTCTCCAGTGGAGGTAACGCAAAGCTGGGCAAAGGGACTCAGGACACTTGGTGGTTTTCATCGCCAGTGAGGTGGCCGGCTTGATAAAACCGGCGCAACGCCGGTGCTGGTCTGGAAACGAGGTTGTGGGCAAACCGCAGACGTAGGGGTGTACGCGAACCAGCGCTTAAACCTCGCGGAAGAGGGGAAGGCTCACAACGGACATGCCAAGGTTTCAAACCGGACCCGGGAAATCTGGCCGTCCGGGATTATAGGGGGGGCGGGAAACGCGGCCATGGTGGAACTGTGCACCCACCTCGCAATCGAAAGAGCGAGACTGGTAACCTCCCACCTAAAGTTGGCGCGCCCGATCTCTATCCCAACAAACTGCCCTCTCTGAAGCCTATTGACGAATCCATCTTCAAGGGTGGTGAGCGAGTCAGCGGGCCGTAACGCAAGTGAACCCATATGGCCTCGAAAGTACTGCAACCCGAAGGCCCGAGCCCTCACTTTTCGGGCGAAGGCAGCATGGAGCGACGCAAGGACTGATGCGGCGCAACACTTCGGCGGGGTTGGTAGGGACAGCACGGTGACAAGGTCATGCTGAGCAACTGGAGAAGCCCTCCTCCCCCCGTCGAGAAATCGGCGGAGCAGGGAAGCCGTATAACCGGTGACCCCGGGAAGTCGGTGGAAGGCGAGAGGGATTCGGCTGGGTCTGTAGTAGCGAGGAAGCGGAGTAATGTCCGTGGAGCAAAGAGGCCCTGCTGTTTGTAGTGGCTCCAACATAAGTGAGGCAAGGGTGAAATGACAAAAGCGCCCATCAGTTTGCAGGATCTGCGAAGGAGTCTATATGTCAAGGCGAAGGCTGAACCGTCTTGGCGTTTCTGGGGACTGTACGTTCACATCTGCAAGATGGAAACGCTGCATGAGGCCTACCTGATGGCCAAAAGAAATGGCGGCGCTCCGGGTATCGACGGAGTGACGTTTGAGGCCATAGAGGAAGGTGGAGTGGATAGTTTTGTTGAACAGATTCGGAGCGAATTAGTCACTCACACGTATCAGCCCATGCGACCAGGGAAGAAGGAGATTCCAAAGGATGGGAGCAAGAAAGTTCGCATTCTATCGATCCCCTCCATTCGTGATCGTGTGGTCTAGGGAGCATTAAAGCTTATCCTGGAGCCAGTCTTTGAAGCGGATTTCCAAGCAGGGTCGTATGGTTATCGACCAAAACGGACAGCACACGAAGCCGTGGCCCGAGTAGCACGAGCAATCGTTGAAGAGAAGACGCACATCATCGATCTGGATTTGACGGCGTACTTCGATAGCGTGCAGCATGCGCTGCTGCTAGCGAAGGTGGCAAAGAGAATTCAGGATGATGAAGTCATGAAGTTGCTCAAGATGATTCTGATGGCGACCGGGAAGAAAGGCGTTCCCCAAGGCGGTGTAATTTCACCCTTGCTCAGTAACCTCTATCTGAATGAGGTAGACCGGATGCTGGAGAAAGCAGTGGAGACCACGCGAAGGGGTAGATCAACCAAAGTCCAATATGCTCGTTTTGCGACTCGACTGGTGATCCTGGTCGACGCCGAACGGCAAAGTGACTGGCTTGTAAGGGCGATTAACAAACGTCTGCGCGAGGAGTTTGCAAAACTACGCGTTGAGATCAATGAAGACAAGAGCCGGATGGTTGATTTGGCGAAGGGAGAAAGCTTCGGCTTCCTCGGGTTTGAATTTCGGCGTGTACTTAGCCTTCGGAAGAAATGGCGACCACACTATGCGCCAAGACTGAAGAAGCGTACAGCGCTGTTTGCAAAGCTCAGGGGAATCTTCCGACAGTTCATCAGTTGGCCAGTAGAAATCGTGATTGGGAGGATCAATCTGATACTGCGCGGCTGGGTGAACTATTTCTGGGTTGGGCATTCGAGTTCTTGTTTCACGCTGGTCAAAGAATGGGTAGAAAGAAAAGTCAGGCGTCATCTGATGCGTGCCCGGGGACAAAGAGGCTTGGGCTGGAAGCGGTGGAGTAGTGCATGGTTTTACGATCGACTGGGCCTGTTTAACGATTACAAGCTCTGTCGATGGTCAGGTGCGAAAGTCGCTCCAGCACGATAGGTCACATAAATCTTGGCACGAAGCAAACAGGTGCGCCCAGTGCGGGAAATCTGCACGCTGGGTGCGATGTGGCGGGGACTGGAAACGGATTCACGGTTTGGCTATTGAGGCACTCCCAGAGGAAACGGGGAGAAACGGCTAGGCCAGACCTACGGAACACCGCGCCAGTCCTCGACCCGACCGGCAAGGGTCCAGTGATCTGTCTCCAATCGCCGCAGTCAACTGGCGACTTCAGGGGCACTGCACGCATTGAAAAAAAATCTAACGCTCATTTGTTGACATGCGTTTCGTCAGACCCTTCTCACCCGTTCTTCCAGCTGCTCATTCAGATGATCCAACGCATCCCTGAGCGGCTGATCCATCCGCTCGATTCGTCCGATCAGCATCGCGCCCTCCACGCTGCCGATAATCAGGTTCGCCAGCTTGCACGCGTCCACATCCTCCCGAATCGTCCCCGCCCGCTTCCCGTCTTCGACAATCTCGCCGAGCATCCTCTGCCAGCCGTGCAGCGCCTCGCGCACCCGCTCCCTCAACACCGGATTCCCATTCGCCGAATCCACCGCCGTATTCAGCAGCGGACACCCGCCCGGAAACCCTGTCCGCGTTACAAAGTTCACAATGTGCTGCTTCAGCCGATCCACACTGTTTGGAATCGAATCCAGATGCCGGAGCCGGTTCTCGCTGGTCGTCGCCCACGCGAAGTCGAATGCCTCCGCCGCCAGCTCTTCCTTGCTTCCGAAGTGGCGGTAAATCCCGCCCTTCTCCAGCCCGGTCGCATCCATGATGTCCTGGATCGAGCAGCCCTCATACCCGCGCTGGTTGAACAGGGGAGCAGCCTCCGCGATAATGCGCCGCCTTGTCTGTTCGCCCTTACTCATCCGCCCACCCCTATACTCCTAGGCTTGCTCGCCCCACCTAACCTCTAAGACCGTTCGGTCTCTAATATACGATTGCACTGCCACGCAGCGCGACGCGTTTCCTGCTCCCTGACCGCTGCCTTTTCTGGCCGACAGTTTCCCTGAATTCGCTACACTGGATATCGAGAATAAAGAAGCCCGGCCGCCATCGCAGCTGGGCTTTCATTTTGACAGGGACCTTTACGAGAATGGGAAAATTGAGCGCGTCGTAGCCCGCTTCTAAGTCGTTTATTTTCTGATCTTTGTCTGTAAAGATCTTAGAATGGAAACTTTACGGTCCGAATGCACCTTTACTCCAATGGAATGAATCGGTAACAAAAGCCGGGGGAAGAGGACGGGGGAGGGGGTCAGCCTCTGAGTGTTCCCCTCAACAGATCGCACGCCCGCTTCAGGTCGTCGTCGCGTTTGGCAAAGCAGAACCTCAACAGATTCTCACCGCGTCCGCCAGTAAAGAACGCCGTCCCAGCCACGGCCGCAACCCGCCGGTCATGCAGTAGGGTCCGAGCCTTCTCCTTCGCCGTTGCGCCGGGAAGCGATGAGGCATCGGCCAACACGTAGTACGCTCCCGCCGGTACCGACGGCGTCAGACCGGCATCGGTCAGCGCGGAACACATCATGTCGCGCTTGGCCTGATACTCAACGGCCAAGTCGGTGTAGAACTCGACCGGCATCTCCATCAGCCCCGCTGCCGCCCCGTACTGGAATGGCGATGGCGCGCAGACGTAGGTCAGGTCATGGAAGTACCCGATCGGCCCCAGCCACCGCTTGTCGGCAGTAAGGTAGCCGATACGCCACCCGGTGATGCTGAACGTCTTTGACAGCCCGGAGATGGAGATCGTCCTCTCCGCCATCCCCGGCAGCGTCGCCGGACTCACATGTTCCTTGCCATCAAAAACGAAATATTCGTAGATCTCGTCGGTGAAGATGAAGAGGTCGTGCTCTTCGGCGACCGCCGCGACCGCCTCCAGTTCCGCGCGCGAGAAGATCTTGCCCGCGGGATTAGACGGCGTATTGATAACCAGCGCCCGCGTCCTGGGAGTAATCGCGGCCCGCAGCCGATCGAGATCAAGCGCCCAGTCGCCTTCTTGCAGGGCAACTGCAACCGGCTTGATCCGCAGCGCCAGCAGCGTATTCGCGTGATAGCCATAGAACGGCTCGAACAGGATCACCTCATCCCCGGGATCGAGCAGCGCCAGCGCCGCGGCGTAGAATCCGCCCGTTGCGCCCGACGTCACCAGTACCTCCGAGTTGGGATCCACCGTGAGATGGTTGTCTCGCTCAAGCTTGCGGGCAATCGCCTCTCTCAGCGGCGCCACACCATCCAGCCGGGTATAGATGTTGTACCCTTCCTGGATCGCCTCGATGGCCCGTTGCACTACAGGGGGTGGTACCTCGGTGTCGCATACCCCCTGCGCCAGGTTCACACCCCCCACCCGGTCGCACTCTACCGTCATCGACCGAATCTCCGACTGGATGACATGCGGAGATATCTCGCTCAGATGCAATTTTTCAATCGCGGTTCGCATTGAATTCATATCTAACACGCAGGCAGCTCTTTGGCCATTGTCTTCAACCGTCGTCGAATGCAACGAAGTGTTGATTGACATTGCGCCAGAGGAAACGATAGAGACAAAACGGAGTCAATTGATGACGAAACGGTTGCAGTCGTCTTGTTGTGCATTCCTCTGCGTGTCGATTGCCGCTTGCGGCAGCGGAATTACCTTCGCGGGAAGCAATTCCGGCACCAGCCCAACCAGCAACAACCGTGAGACCCTTGTCTGGAGCGACGAATTCACCGCTTCCGCTCCTCAGAGCGCCCCTGATCCCGCAAACTGGTCCTTCGACGTTGGCGGCGGCGGTTGGGGTAATAATGAGCTTGAAGTCTACTGCAGCTATGGCTCAAACGCCGCGCCGTGCGATCCCAAGACTCCCAACGTCTACGTCGGTGATGACGGCTATCTGCATATCGTCGCCCGTCAGCCCGGCCCAGGAACCTACACTTCAGCCCGCATTAAGACCCAGGGTTTGCAGAGCTTCGCCTACGGTCGACTTGAGGCCCGCGTCAAAATGCCGGAGGGGAAGGGATTCTGGCCGGCTTTCTGGATGCTCGGCGACAACATCAAGAGCGTTGACTGGCCAGCCTGCGGCGAAATGGACATCATGGAGACCGTCGGCACAAAAACGTCGACCAACTTCGGATCGATCCACGGCACCGGATTTACCGGTGCCGCGATCGGCACCCGTTACAAATTAGCGAACAACGCTAAGTTCAGCGACGGTTTTCACACCTTTGGAATTCTTTGGTCGCCGAAGCAAGTCAAGTACTACGTAGACGACCCAAAGAACGTGTATGCGACCTACACCCCGTCAGGCCTTCCTCGCGGCGCAGTATGGCCCTTCGACACAGGAAAGTTCTTCTTCATCCTGAATCTTGCCGTCGGCGGATATTGGCCGGGCTCTCCTGACGCAACCAGCATCTTCCCTCAGGAAATGCTGGTTGACTATGTCCGCGTGTACGCCGAGCCCGGCGACTCATCGGCGCGAACCACTGCAGCGGACTGGAAGTGAAATTCTTGGAGCCGTTCATTCATAACTCAACGTGGTTGCAAGCTTGACCACGGATGATGGAGGAGATGATGAAGCACTTAAGCCTATGCGAATTCGCTCTCCGCGATCGGAGCTCCGGCCATACGTTCGCGGATTGCAACGACTTCCTTCCATGCCGCGCGGGCAGCGCTCTTGCGATTGTTGACGTGGATTTCATTCCCGAAAACGATCGTTCCCCGAACACGTCTGCGCGCCAGAACCGTCAGTAGGTGAGGGAAGAAGGTTATGTCGCCGTAGTAGCATAGATCGGCTTCGACTCCATCGCTCACGGTATACGCAATGGCAGCGGGACAAATTACCGCTCCTGTCGCGACGGCAGGCTCGAAGAACGCGCTGCGAAAAGGTAATACCGCACTACCGTCAGTGCTTGTGCCCTCAGGGAAAAGCATGACCCGAATACCACTTCGCAGTGCATCTGCAATTTCGCTCGCGGGATCATGAATGGCGTGCACGCGGCTGCGCTCCACGAAAATCGTCCCCCCACAGCGAGCCAGAATGCCGAACATCGGCCATTGCAGTACGTCCGACTTCGAGACGAAGACACATGGCATCACGGCTGCATAGAGCAGGATGTCAAGGTGACTAAGATGATTTGAGACCAGCAGGCCATCTTGCGGAAGCCGCCCCGAAGCAGAAACATCCATCGACAATCGTCGCACGATGATTGCGCAAGCCCGATGCAACCACTCCGCTCGATCGCGCAGGGTGAGCGCTGTTCCGAGTTTCATTCGCAGGATTGCGAAGCGCGACAAGACTTCAATCAGGCTGATAGCCAGCAGACCGCCGCGTATCGTGGCGTTTGTGGCCTTTGAGAGTGAGGACAATATCATCTGGAACGAGCCTCGGAAGGGCCGACAACGCCCTGGCGCCGCCGATCCGGCTCATCTTCAGACTACAGCTCAGAGTGCGATTGCTTCGAATTCGAATCGAGCAGGAAGCGATTCCGAGCAGCCGCTGTAAGACGCGCAAGGTCCAGCAAAGTGAGAAAGTCAATGGTGCCGAACTCGCGATCCCAGGCGGGAGTTCCGCAGATCTTGGCTCCTACCGCGATATAGGTCTTGATCAGCTTCGGAATCTTCACCTCGGGCGTCGAACTCTCCGCAGCAGGAGGTAGCTCGTACCGGGCGAGAGGTGCAGTTCGGAATTCCGGACTGACAAGAAAGTCCGACAGCTGTGAATACATCTTCCAGCCGGCTTGTGGATCTTGTGAGGTCAGCGATGAGCAGCCAATCAAATACCGTAGACCGTAAAACTTCGAGTACTGTGCAATCCCTCGCCATAGCAGCGTCAGTACTTCGCTGGAGCGATGCTCGCGATCGATGGATGCGCGGCCTAATTCCAGCACCTCTTCCCGGATCGGCTCATAGGGAAGAAAGTCAAACTCTTGCGCGCTGTAGTATCCGAGGTGGCGCGCAGCCGTGATGCCCGATTGCATGCGGTAGGTGCCCACAATCTCGCAGCGTGAGCAGTCCTCGACAATCAGGTGATCGCAGAACAGATCAAACTGGTCTTGATCCATCCCTGTCGAATAGGAAGAGATAAGCCCCTCGCCTAGCTCGATATTGAACACCCTGAACCTCAGCCGGCAGGCGGCTTCACGCTCAGCTAGGGATTGCGCCAGTCGAATCTGATACTTTCCGACGTCGATCAAAATCCAGGGCTGAAGGGCCGGAGGCGGAACTATCGCCCGCTGCGCATGAGGGCGGCCCGCCGTGTCTATCTCAAACGACCCCGCCCTCGCAAAAGCTACTTTGCGCGGTTTCAAACGGTCATAAGGGGTGAACATGGCCCCATCATGCGCCGGATCGTTTGGAATAATTCTTAATTGCTTGCGAAATCCTTGCGAATTCTCCATGAATGAGCAAACCTAGAGAGACAGGGTGCCAGCCCGGTAACCACGCTGACGGTACCTTTGTTTGATACGGCCTAGCTCGTTCCCGCCACGCGGCCGCTATGAATGAATTGATAAGATATTCACTGTTCCCCATTCCTGTTTCCATAACGAAAATAAATAGATAGAAGGGTAATAAGAAAAAATGAATCGCGAGCAAATTATTGCCGCCATCGAGGATGAGATCAATCGGCTCGAGCAGGTGCGTAAGCTATTGAAGAGTGCGACTGGTCATAATCTGGTTTCGGGCGGCGCAGCAAACAAGGCTCCCCGAAAACGCATACTTAGCCCCGAAGCGCGCCAGCGCATTGCGGCGGCGCAGAAACGCCGCTGGGCTAAGCAGAAAGCCGCTGCCAATGCCAAGAAATAAATGATCAGGGTTAAGCTGCTCCACGCGGACGCCCGCCCCCCTACGGTCGCCCATGCGGGCAGCGACCTTGGCTACGATCTGTATTCCATTGAGGACGTAGTTCTGCCACCAGGTGTCCCCGTCAAAGTGCGGACTGGAATTGCCGTGGAAGGTCCGCCGGGCTGGGGATTCGTTCTGGGTGACCGCTCGTCGATGGCTTCCCGCGGCGTTACCTATGCCGGAGGCCGCATCGATGCCGGCTATCGAGGCGAGATCCTCGTCTGCCTGATCAACCTTAACCAGCCTTCTTATTCGGTACGCCTCCTCACGGACGCGGTAGGGGCCATCGCGGACGTAACGCTGGAATCCACGGATGCCTGCATCCACATCCGAAAAGGGGACAAGATCGCCCAGATGTCTCCGTTCGAGGCCCGTACAGCGCTGCGGATCACGGTCGTCGACGAATTGTCCTCGTCCGAGCGGGGCGGCAAAGGCTTCGGGTCTACAGGCCGGTAAAGTTCGCTGGGCCGGTAAGGCTACTTGCGCAGGTAAGCGTCGGTTCCGTCAATCCAGTCGGCGCGCGGCGGCGTGAAGACGTCCAGGTCGATCGTGTCTTCCAGCGCATCGACGCGGTGGGACAAGTGGGGCGGAATCACCAGGACTTCGCCCGAGCGAACCACGATGACTCTCCCATCGCCGAGAGCGAACCGGAGTGCGCCTTCCAGCACGTAGGTGATCTGCTCGTTGGCATGACTGTGCTCGGGCACAACGCAGCCCTTGCGCAGGATCAGCCGCGCGAGCATGCCTTGCTCTCCATAGACAAACTGCCGGTCTAGTAATGGGTTCAGCTTCTCCACCGGAATCTCGGCGAAGCTCTGATACTTCAGCGCGTCGGACGCCATTGTGCACACCTCTTCATTTCCCATCAGGCATTCTAAAGCCGAACTCGGCGCGGGTGCCCTCCGCCCTGATTTTGAGACCATGTTCCGCAGGTCCAAGACATCGCCGCGCTGCTGGATGGAGCGCTGGAGAGCGCGGCTGCCCGCGGATACTAGATGCCGTTGAGGTTGGGCCGGTTATCCTCGGCCCCCTCACGCAGGATTGTGCCAATATAACGTCAGATTGCGCCAAAACCCTGTTTTCACAATGGCTTCGCGCAGCTCCTTTTCACGGATTTCTTGTGCAGGCTGGAGTTGGAGGAAGACTAGCGCTGGTTGTAACCGTTCGACGCGGGAGTGCTGAGATTGCACTCGTGCTTGGCTTCGTAGGGTCCAAGCTCCGGCTCGGTCGCAGTTGTGCCAACCGTATGGAAACAAAAGAGACAGATCGAATCGAAGCTTCCGTCCGCGTTGCAGCGATGAGCGAATTCCTTCGCATCACGCGGTACGTCCTTTTTAGCCATCGGTTTTGTTTATACGCTCACAAAACCAACGCCATCAATTCCTTTACGTCAAACTTTGGAGGAATGGCAATTTGTCGCCAAGTGGCGTATAAGGCCACCCAACCCATCAACGGATGGGGCTCGAAAAGTAAGGACGCGGGAACTGTGCCGCGTGTTGGACAGCGAGCTTGAGGTTATGAATTACCTGACCTGGAGATCGCCCAGCTAGCCATTAACTGCGTGCAGAAGATCGTTCAGGAACATTGCTGATCGGCCGCCAAGGGTCTGAAACGCCACCTTTCCTTTTCCTGGTTAGCACTTGAAATGTCCGCTTAGCGGGCGGCGAGGATATGTCCATGCAGAGGAGCATGGAGAGCTTCCGAGGCCGCAGTAGAGCGGGCGATGAAGGTGCAGGAAGTAATCTTGCGAGCGATGGGGAAGAAGATCAATGGTGGCAGGCGGCGGAGATCATCGGCATCAGCGACGCACAGATGCGGCGTTGGCGAGAGCGCTATGAAGACACGGCTACGACGGACTGATCGACAGGCGGCGCGGCCGGCCAAGCCAAAAGCGTGTGCCACTGGCGCAGTCCGAGCAGGTGCTGGGGCTTTACCGGGAGAAGTACTTTGACCTGAACGTGCGCCATTTTCACGAGAAGCTCGGCACCGATCACGGGATCCTTCTGCGCTATACCTGGGTCTAGTTGGCCTTGCAGAGAGCGGCACTCGTGGCCAAGGCCCGCAAGCGCTTATACACCCGCGGCGCGAACGGCGCCCGCTGCCGGGCATGTTGCTGCACATCGACGTCGCCGCCACCAGTGGTTTCAGGATGAGCGCTCGTATGACCTGATCGTGATTCTCGGCGCCACCACGAAATCTATACGCCCAGTTGGTGGAAGAAGAATCGACGTTCCAGTGATTCGCGCGCGAGAAGTCATCGAGCGCTCTTTCTGCGCCTTTCTCGTCGCAGTCATTCTTCTCACCGGGCTGGCGGCAGGTGGACCCGCATCGTTTGACCCTGGCCGCGTGCGCATTCGCGGTCCGGCTACTCCCCCGGCGCGGCCGCTCGAACGCATCTTCACCTTCACGCTGCCGCAGAGCTCCGTTGGCACGATCAGCACCCTTTCTACCTCTCTTCGCGCGACACCGTGGCCGAGTTCAACCCCCTTCCACCGCCCCCACCCCTTCACCCCCCCCCCCACCTCACTTATCTTCTCCTCCTCCACTCCCCACACACCTCACTCCACCTCCTCATCACCTCCCACCCTCCCTCACTCATCCACCCATCTCCCTCTCCCCACCCACCCCCCTCCACACCCCCACACCACACCCCACCCTCCCTCCTATCCAATCCACTTTTCCACTACCCCACACCACACTCAACGAAACGCCACCTATTTATTCCGGCCAGGCATCGCGAAAAGCAATCCCCCGCATCAGATGTTAAAGGTAAGTTGATTCCATAACAACTTCCTGTAAGTCGGCTTTGCCGCCCTCCACGGGCGGCCTTTTTATTTGTATGCAGGGGACGCAAGAACGGTCCTCAATGATCCAGGACCCCTGCAACGTGACATCGGATGACAGCGAACGAAGCAAAGTTGTCTGCGTATTTCCCGAACCAGCGTTAATTGGCGCGCGAAGGGATCGCGCGGGTTGGGCAAAAAGAACGGGGCTGCCTTGGCGCAGCCCCGTGTGCACACTACCTTAGATCACCGCGGAATACTAAGCAGCGCTAAGTAATCTGCCAAAGAAAGCGCGATAGCGCTGCAAGGCTACGCGCAGGTCCTCGGTTGAGACGTTGTCACCGCTGTCCCACTGCTTTTCGAGTGAAGCGCGTTCGTTAGCAAAGCCTTCCGCGATACGCTGCATAACAGTTGCCACCAGCTGATCGGCCTGCTCGACAGAGTGGCGCGGCTCATCGACGAACCCCGCTTGCACGTCGCTCCAGCGCGACCGCAGATCGCCAACATCGGAATCGGAGAACAGCGTGGCAGGCGAATCAGGTGTGGCGTAATTGACCGCCGAAGCATCGACGGTTGTCCGCGATGTTTCCCAGTCGCGGGAGCCGCTTCGTTCGGGAATCGCATCGTTGCGCAAATCAGGGTTGACCGTGTCGAATTGAACAACCTTCGGTCGAAGGGGATTAGCCGCCACATATTCTTCACCATACTCAGCGTTTCGGGCTTCCGTTTGCAGATCGGCGGTATCGGCGAAGTTTCCTCGCCTTCCGGCCAGATCCGCCGTGGTCAGCTGTTCCTGTCTATTGAGCTCAGTCATTACGCCACCTCTCGTTTGTGGGTTACTGGTGCTGCCGCCGTGGGTTCCAGCAGGTCGTCGAACAGTGAACGGTAGTAGATCATCGCCTGGCGAAGGTCTTCGGTGCTTGCCTGTCCTTGCTTGTGCCGTAGAGCGATCTGGTGGGCAGCTCGATAGTTCGCCACCACATGAGGATGGCCGACGGAGATATCGGCAGCGCGCTGCTCGAAATCGCTCATCGGATATCCGCCTGCCTGCATCACTTTGTCGACGAGCAGATCCGCCTCGATCACCGCTCCCTGCGGGTCGTCGACAAACCGAGACTGCACCAGCCGCCAATCCGTAATGAAGCGTTCGCGCTCGTCGGATGCGAGAGTTCGGAGAGAGAACTTCTCGACGCGTTTCTCCCGCTCCAGCAACACTGAGTCGGCACGCGCCTGACCGACATCGTGCACAGCCCGGTCGTATTCCGGGCCAAAGCGCTGCCGCAACTTTGCTGTTCGCTGCTTTCTTACGACCAGCCAGGCGATCATCAACACTGCGATAATCGCGATTACAACCACAATCGCTATTTCAGTTCTGGGATCCATCGCTACCCCTTTCCACTCGCAGCCTATCCACTTCTTAAAGGGATGCGATGCGAGCGCAAGGGCGTTGCATAGTTTTTGTCTTTAAGGGCCGGCGTGCGCGGGTTGCCTAGGAAATATCGAAGTAAGTCACAGATTGAAGCTACGCGCGGGCCGATAGCGTTGCCGGAGAAGAGTCCGCCAAAGTCGATAACGTTGAGGCGGTCATTGAGGTTGTCTCCGTCGGCCTGGAAGCGCATGTTGAGCCGATCGCTCTTGTATACGTCGGCTCCCACTGATGTTCTGATGGTGAGCTGCGAGTCGACGCGAAGCTCCATGGTAATCCGGTGCAGGCCGAGCAAAGACACTCGGCGCCTGAGGAAAAGGCAGCGCCTGGATCGACCCTCGGCGAGCTGTGTAAGGCACACGGTATTCGGTGTCTTCGTTTGATTTCTTTTGATTTTCTGTGCGGGACCACAATCCAATTCAGAACGTCTATTTCTTCTTCCAGAAAGTAAATTTCAACCCTCCATAAATATTGAACGGGGTACCTGGCGCCTGGAAGGAAGAGGAGCGAATAGGGACGTTATCGGGGCCGTAAGGTGTGCCAAACGGCTGTGCGACGAAACGATTGTTGTTATCGAAAGGTGTGGTACCTAGTTGTGCAGCGGTCGAGTAGTGCTTATCGAGAATATTGTTGATCTGCGCAAAGAGTTGAATGTGGTCAGTTATCTGGTACCGTGTGCCGAGGCTGCCGACACCGTACCCAGGAGACTTTCCGGGCCCTAAATAGTAAATGCCGTCCGGCTGATCCAGATTGTTTTCGTTACCGCGAGCGAAGGAGGATCCGACAGCGAGAATGTCCGTTTCTACGATCAGCTTGGAAGAAGGATGGTACTGGCCATAGAGCTTGAATATGTTACGCGGGACCTGCGGTATGAAATCGCCGGGCACAATGTGGATATTGTCATCGATTCCGGGTTCGCCCGCCAGCGCGCTGTCGTTAGTACTGTTGCTGCCGCCATCAATGGTCTGCGGGCTTTGATAGGTGGCATTCATGAAGGTGTAGTTACTGCCAAGGCTCCATTGTCTCCAGTCCTGGGAAAGCTCCAATTCGATGCCATCCCGGCGTGTTTTACCGAAATTGAGGAAGTAGCCGAACCCTGTCTGTTCGGAGGCGACAAAAAGCAAGTCGTTATCGTTCTGGCCAAAGAAATAATCGGCGCTCCAGTGAAACGAGAGATTTTCGTTACTCCGGATGCCCACTTCCACGGTCCGGGAGACCACCTGTTTGAGAGGCGGATCGCTGACCAGAGCATTGGGCAGATTACAAGGCTCGGTTGGATCGGAGCAACCAAGCTCAATGGAAGTAGGAGAGCGGCTTGCCTCGCTGTAATTGAAATAGGTGTTGAAGAATCGGGACGGCTTATAAGTAAAACCAGCAGCCGGGTTAAAGCGCTGAAACAGATTGTTGCTGGTGAGGTTACCGCGCGCCGCAGAAGGGGGAAGGTAATCTAGGTTGTCAAGTGAGCTATGATTGTAACGCCCCGAAAGTGTAACAGCCCAAGGGCCGGAAATGAATGTATCGGTGGCATAAATGCTTGGCGTGTTCACCGTTCCATGCAGAAGCACCTGGGTATCTACCGGATCCCCGTCGTCATCAAACGTGGTGCCGTTCAGGAAGATCGGAACCAAGGTAAAGGAAACGTTGTCAGTGTTCAGGTACCCCATTTGAGTGAGCTGATGATAAGTCGACGTGCCACGGTCCCAGCTGGCACCCACGGAGAGCCTGTTATGCTTTGTCTGCCACGTGACTAGACCTGAGAGACCATAAGCATTCTCTTTATCCGTAGTTCGCGTGATAACACCATTGCAAGTCTCGGATGGAACACCGCCGGTGTCGTTTTGAAGCACCTGCGCGAGGCAAAGCCAATAAGGGAACGGCTCGGTAGTGGGGTCGCCTGTGACTGGGAAGCCGGAGTACCCCGCGGCTGTTAGGGCAGCGACATCGTCGGGGCTCAGATCGTAAAGATCCTCGCCAAACGAATCGTCGTTCAAGTCGCCATTGGAGCTATCGGTGCGGACATAACGATAGTAAGCATTTGCGGAGAGCGTCAGGCTGTCTGTCAATGCGCGGGTGACGTTGAGGGTCAATGAGGGAGAATGGTCCCACGTAACATCGGGTATCGAATTGACGGCTGTATAGTTAGTCGCCAGAAATCGGTAGTCTGAGGTGCCGTTGCCGGTCAGCCAATTATTGGCATAGGCCCCGCTCAGAAACACACTCGTCTTGGCATCCGTCCATCCGATCTTCGCGAAAGACTGCCGGACCTCGGAAGGAGAAAATTGCCGCCATCCATCTTCACGATAGAGGTTGCCTGCCAGGTAATAGTTGAAGCCTCTGGGCCGCACGCCGCCTAATTCTCCTTCGCCAGCGCGTACGCCACACTTGCCTCCGGTGAGTTGCAGTGAGCCGCCAGGAGCGTTGCGGCCATCCTTCGTCTGCACCGCGATTGCACCACCCAGCGTGTTTAGACCGTATACCGGATCAGAACCGGGGATTAGCGCCATGTCTTTAATGGCCACTTTGGGAATCAGGTCCCACGCGACGATGTCGCCGAAAGGCTGGTTCTGGCGCACGCCGTCGAGGTAAACGGATAACCCTTCCGGCGTTCCCAACAAGGGAGAAGCCGTATACCCGCGGTAGTTGACGTCCGGCTGATAAGGGTTTTCCGCGTTTTCGTTAATGTACACGCTGGTCAGGCGCTTATCCATAAGCTCCGTAAGGTCGCGCGCATTGCTGTCCTCCAGATCTTTCGCGGTTAGCCCTTGCACCGGCACCGGTATTTCGTCCAGAGACTGGTTAGCCACGCCGATCGGCGTGGGCGAAAGGACGGTAATGCTAGTGGACACCCCTTGAACGAGAAGGGTCACCTGCTGTGAAACAGGGGTCGCAGAATTTACATCGACTGTGAGAATCTTAGTGGCAAATCCGGACCTTGAAATCTCTACGCGGTAACGTCCAAACTTTAAACTGCTCAAGGAAAAGGTTCCGTGAACATCTGTTTCGAATGTGCGGTCGGTTCCAGGGCCGGCTATACGACCGCTGGCCTGTAAAGCAGCGCCGGCAGGGTCATTCACTTGGAGGCGAAGTTCGCCGCTGTTCACCTGGGCGACCAGAGGCAGTGTGCAAAATAAGAAAAAAAAGGCCGTGCATCTCTTCACGAGGGATAGCTGCATGCCCTCCATATTCCGCGCGGGCGGATTTTGTTCAGTCTTTTTCACCTATGAGAGGCACTCAAAAGTGCCAGATGTACAAAAAACGGTTGAACAAACAGTTCACGGGAGGAATTTAGTATGAAGAGTGATGACGGCTCACAATCACGACTCGACGATAAGCATCGACTTGCCGGCGATGACCGGCGCTGCGCATGCCACGCAACCGTCGGAGATTGAGGTTGAAGTTATTTCTCTTTTCGACCAGCTGCAGGACAGGCTGCTGGGCTATGTACTTGCTTTCGGACTCTCCGCTCACGATGCGGAAGATGTAGTACAGGAGACTTTTCTCTCGCTCTTCAGGCATCTTCAGCTTGGTCGCTCGCGGCGAAATCTTCGCGGCTGGATTTTTCGTGTCGGCCACAATCTTGCGCTGAAGCGGCGAGCCGCAAATCAGACAGCGAACGCCAGCGTGGCGTATGAAAGCATCGTGGCTTTGCATTCTGATCCGGGCCCCAGCGTCGAAGAGCAATTCGCTTTCAGCCAGAGGCAGAGGAGATTCCTTTCCGTGCTGGAGGCGCTGCCGGAGCAGGATCAACGCTGCCTGATTCTCCGCGCAGAGGGTTTGAAGTACCGCGAGATCGCGGAGATCCTCGGTATCTCGCTGGGCAGTGTCTCAATGTCGCTTGCCCGTTCGCTGGCGCGGATGACGCGAGCAGAGGGGAGGTAGAAGGCGATGCGCAACAACGATGGTCATCTCTCTGATCAGGAGCTCCTTCTCTATGCTGACGGTGAGGTTTCGCAGAACAAGGCGAGCCGCATGCGCCAACATCTCGCCGCCTGCTGGACCTGCCGCTCCCGCTCACTGGAGCTAGAGGGCGCGATTACCAGCTTCGTTCAGCTTCATCGGAGCAGACTCGAAGCCCTGCCGCCACGAGCTGATGGCCTTCGATCATCTCTAAAAGCTCAACTGGCTGCAGCGCGGAAAACGCCGCGGTTTCGTTTGCTGCCCGGAGGTTTCTGGCAGCAGGCTGCCTGCGCCGGAATCGCTTTGGCGCTCCTCGCGGCTGGAGTCTGGAGGATATATCGCGATTCGTTTCGCACCGGGCACTCCGTCAATATCGCGGTGGCAACCGCCCTTCCCAATCGATCGCTCACGCCGGGCTATACGCGGCCGGTGAAGCTGAGCGAACTGTGCAGCAGGCGCCAATCGAACGCGCCTCCGGATGAAGACATTTCGGTCGAGCAAAGAGTATTCCATGAATACGGCCTTCCGTTTTCAACCACGTCATATGAGCTCGATTACCTGATCACTCCCGACCTTGGCGGTGCAGATGATGTGCGCAATCTCTGGCCCGAGCCGTACGGATCGACCGACTGGAACGCGCATGTGAAGGATGAGCTAGAGAGCCGTCTTCATACAATGGTCTGCGACGGCCAGATCGACCTGGCGACGGCGCAGAGAGACATCGCAACGGACTGGATTGCGGCATACAAGCGATACTTCCACACCGAAACGCCGCTGCCGAATGCGTCAGATGCGGCGTGGTCGAGAGTAGAGCACGGGAAATGGAGCATTGCTTTGGCTGGGCGGTTCTCCCTCTGGACCGTTGCCCCGTTTCGATAGAAGTGCTTCGAAGCTTCGCCAGAGCCGATCCCGCAGAACGGATTCAGCGGGATTTGCCTTGCTCCAGCGAAACTTGGGGTAGCGAGAACCGATCGCCACCACTGACCTTATCCCGATGACAAATAGACGCCTAGCGCGACTTCAGTTGCCTCGGTAGCAGAATCACGTAGGGAACTTCGCTTGAAGAGAATTGCGCGCGCTCTGAGTCCTTGTCGAAGGGGGGCGCATGGTCTCCTACGATGACGAATATGGTGGGGCGAGCCAGTTGCCCGAGGGCGAGGTCGCGGACCGATTGGTTAGCCATTTCGATGAGGTGGGCCCAGGAACAGATTGCTATGTCATTGCGCGTACCTGCGCTCACGCCGCAGTAGGGTACCGACGCGCTCTCGACTGACTGCCAGATAGGCAGATGCGAACTCAGCGTTACCCAATGGATGAAGAGCGGGGTGTCGCTGGGCTGGCGCAGCCGGCCGGCGATCCACGTCGCGACCGCTGCATCGCAGATTCCCGGAAACGGCCCAGGGCAATCGGGCAGACCGGCCGTTTCCAGCTGGTCGCGGAACCATGTGTCGTCGAAGCCCATCTTCGGATACCACTCCTTGCGGTCGTACATCTCGCCGTCAAAACCGTGCACCGCCAGCGTGTGGTATCCCATACGGCGGAGCCGCATAGGAACGCAGCGCTCAAGTTGCGCCGTAGTGCCCTGCGTGGAGTAGGTGCCGAGATGACTCTGGCATAACTCGCGCCCTTCACCGGAAGTCGTCGCTCCCTCGAACGGCATCGTTCCCCACAGGACGTTGTATCTGGCGGTCAGGCGGGGGTCGGAGTAGGGCTCGACGATTGCATGCCGAAGTACAGGATCATGTGCCAATCCCCAGGATTCGACGAGCACAAGGACGAGGTTGGGCTGCAGCTTTTGCGCCTTGTAATCCTCCAGACGGTTCAGCGCAAGTGCTGTAGCCGAGGGCATCGGCCGCTGCCCGCCCAGCCGCAGGCCACGCTCGTATCGCTCGTAAATGATCTGACTGTAAAGCAGCCCAAGCGCAGGTGTGCGCGCCAGTCGCGTGGGCGCCGTGTCGTCATGTACGAGCAGGATTTGCCGCCCGCTGCGAAGGTCGACCAGGGAGAGCGCCACAATCAGAATCAGCGTGGATACGATTGCCATCCGCCGCTGACGGCCCGGCGACTGTCGCGAGGTGAAGACCATCGTTGCCACGCAGATGAGCACGGTAAAGATAAAGGCCGCCGCGATCAGGCCGATGCGCGCGGTTGACAACAACCCACCGTAGCGGAGCACCTGAAGGAATTCGCTGGGCGAGAAGAGATACGTGACGCAGGCAGCGTGCATGAAGTCGAGCAGGATTGCCGCAAAGAGCAGGCAAAAAGTAAGGACGCGCGGAACGAAGAGCGACAGAATGCCGATCAGCAGGTAATCGAGATTGATATACCCGCGCAGCAGCAGGCTGAGCGGACGCGCGGCGAGCAGCAGAGGAAGATTCGGCAGAACCAGAAAGGCGGCGAGAAACGTGTACCAGCGAAACCCGCCCAGAATACGCTTGCGAGCTGTTGAGGCCTCAAGATTCGCAGGCGTGCTCAAGCCGGGTTATGCTCTGGCCGTCTTGCGGCCTGTAAAGAGCCAGAGGAGCGAAAGAAGAGTGATCAGGGCGATAGTTCCCTGCGATATGACGCAGTAGAGGCACCAGACTTCAAGTTTGTGCGCTTCGATGTTGGTGAGATAAAGCGAGAAGGCCAGGCCGGCCAATACGGCGATGAGCGTGAGGCCGCGCCTCGACATCAGGGCAAGCACGCCGATCACCAGGTATCCGGCGATTCCGAGCGCGGCGACCGGTATGTGACGGATTTCGGCATAACGGCTATGGTTGACGATGCCGCAGTCCCAGTGGGCATTGATATCGCAGGGCTGAACGTCATTGGAGTAGTGCACGCGAAGCGCCAGCGTGGCAACCACCATGCCCGCAAGGGCGCAGAAGGCAATCAGAAATCGCATGAAGGTGATCTTTATCCCTTTCGCTTGGACAGGCTTTTCCGGCTCACGGCGACGGCCGGGCTACGTCGATTCTATTGGGTCAATTCTATTGGATGGCCAACGGTACTATAGACGGATCGATTCGCAGATCGCCCTTCCAAAGCGATAAAATTGGATTATTCACTATGCTACGTAACGCTCTGCTTTCTCTCAGTGGTCTTGTTTTTGCGCTGGGCAGCCAGGTGAGCCTGGCCCAGCATGATATGTCGTACCTGAAGCCGCCTCCCGGTGCTCACGTGGCGCTGATCGAGTTCGCCGACCTGGAGTGTCCGATGTGTGCGCGGCAGAATCCCACCATCAAGGACGCCGCCGCCAAATACCATGTTCCCTGGCTGAGGCACGATTTCCCGCTGCAGATGCACGTCTGGAGCTTTCAGGCGGCGGTAAACGGGCGCTGGTTCGACACCCAGCGGAAGGGCCTGGGCAACGAATACCGCGATGCTGTCTTCGCCAGCCAGGTGAACATTGAGACCAAGGACGATCTGCGCGCGTTCACGGAGAAGTTCGCCCAGCAGCACGTCATACAGCTGCCATTCGTGATGGATCCGCAGGGCAAGCTCACCGATGAGGTAAAAGCCGATTACGCGCTCGGGGAGCGCCTGGGCGTGCATCAGACACCGACCGTGTGGATCGTGACAGACAGGACCGGCGGGGCTGCTCCTTATGTCGAGGTGACTGACTACAACAAGCTGTACACGATGCTCGATGAGGCTACGGCGGAGACAGGGCACGGGAAGAAGTAAGGCTAGCCGCCGGACTTGCGGCTCCGGGCCGCGATGACGATGGCGATTCCGAAGCACATTCCTGAAGCAATCAGTTGTACTGTGTCTACTGAGCCGATATGTTGCAGGCGGTGCGAGGCAACCATAGTCGAAATTCCAACCAGGCCAATAAGAAAAGCGACGAACGCCGTACCCATCCTCATGACGAGCCTCTTGTCTGCTTCTGTCCGCGGGAGCGGGCGGGAGGTTTGAGTCTATCAACGGGCAGCACAAAAGCAATTTACTGCTCCTATATTGCTATTGCATTGAGTCAACACGCATCGGATAGACTTGGTGGTTTCCGGAGGAACTCCGTATGCACATCGAGGCGATTCAGGACGCGCTCCGCGAGCAGGGGTTGGATGCCTGGCTTTTCTACGACCATCACCATCGCGACCCCATCGCTTATAGCATTCTCGGGCTGCCGGCGACCGCTCACGTAACGCGGCGCTGGTACTACGCTGTCCCGGCCGCTGGTGAGCCGCGCAAGCTGGTACACCGCATCGAATCGGGCCGGCTAGACTCGCTTCCCGGTTCGAAGGGCGTCTACTCGTCATGGCAGGAGTTGGAAAGAGGGCTCGATGCGATGCTGGCTCCGTACCAGAAGATCGCCATGCAGTATTCGCCTCGCAACGCGATCATGTATGTCTCGATGCTCGACGCCGGTACGATGGAGGTCCTGCATGAGATGGGCAAGACCATCGTCAGCTCGGCTGATCTGGTAAGCCGCTTCGAAGCCGTGCTCACTGAAGCGCAGATCGCCAGCCACTACGAAGCACAGAAGGCGATCGACGAGATTCTGGCAGAGGGTTTTCGCGAGATCGGGCGAAGGGTTCGTCCAGCCAGCGGCTCACCCGGCAAGGTCACCGAATACGACATCGTGCAGTGGCTGCAGGAGGCCATGCGCCGCGCCGGCCTGGTCTGGGAGAACGGGCCGAATGTCTCGGTAAACGCGAACAGCGCGGACTCGCACTACGAGCCGACGGAGGCCGCCGCCAAGAAGATTCACGATGGCGATTTCGTGCTCATCGACATCTGGGGACGCAAGGACCGGCCGGGCACCTGCTATTACGACATCACCTGGACGGGCGTCGTGGACCGCGAGCCGTCAGAGAAGGAGAAGGAAGTCTTCGACGTAGTGAGGAACGCACGCGACGCCGCCGTGAAGGCCGTCAAAGATGCCTTTTATCGCAAAGAGCCGATCGCTGGCTGGCAGGCCGACGATGCGGCGCGGGCGGCGATCAACGACGCGGGGTATGGCAAATACTTTACCCACCGGACCGGACACAACATCAGCAATACCTTGCATGGCAACGGCGCGAACCTCGACAATCTGGAGACGCACGACGAGCGGCTAATTCTGCCCAACACCTGCTTCTCGGTCGAGCCCGGCGTTTATCTCAAGCAGTTCGGGATCCGCAGCGAGCTGAACATGATCACAACTCCCGAGCGTGCGGCGGCGACGGGACGCGTCCAGCAGGAGCTGGTCAGGATTTAGCGATCAGGCCTTCGCGCTATGACCTGCGCACTGCATGACGCCAAGGAATTTACTCCACGGACCAACGGCCTCACGATACTGGTACGCCATAATTCTTGAGATCTGGTGCAGGTGCGTCAGATCGTGAGCAGCCCAAGTGGCCAGCAGGTTTGACAGGGTCACAGCCCCGAGCGCAGGATGCATGCCGCGTCGCTCAAAGTCCCCCGACTCCAGATTCAATGTGCTTAGTATGACGAGATTTTCCAACCGCAATCGGGCAAACTCATCGAGCAACTGTTCGAGCGACCTGCCCTGAGTCTCGCGGACGTGACCTCCGCGGTCAAAGGGTCGGAATGGTTGCGACTCGCCGTTCTGGAGTATCCACTCGATGCGCGGAATCCAGTTCGTGTGTTCGCAGTCGATCAGATGTCCGATGACGTCGAATACGCTCCACGTATTTTCACCTTCGTTTCGGGATGTCCAGACGTCCGGCAGATCGCGCAAAAGGGCATTGAGAGCGGCTGGAGTATGGCTGAGAAGTGACATAGTCTGCTCAAGATTCTGTTCCATCACGAAAGCCTCCGCGTTTATCCCTATCGTCCCACAACCTGCACCCCATCCCCCTGATTTCCAGCTCTAAGCTGCTATAGTCAAAAGAGAAATGGCTTCCAAGGTTCAAGTGCCCGCGAAGACGCAGACAACATCGCAGGGCTTTCTTTTTTCGGCGTTAATCCTCGGCTGGCTGGTTCCGGGCGCGGGTCATGTGTTGACCGGGCGCTGGGTGCGCGGCCTCCTGCTTTTCGTCTCGATTGCTTCGATGTTCTGGCTGGGTATCGCGATGCAGGGCAAGCTGTACGCGCCAAACACGGGGGACGTGCTCGACATGCTTGGGTTTGCCGGCGATCTGGGCAACGGCCTCTTCTATGCGCTCGGGCGAATCCTTGACCTTGGCCACGGCGCGGTTGAGATCGCAACCGCCGACTACGGAACGAAGTTCATCGTGGTGGCGGGCCTGCTGAATTTCATTGCCGCCGTTGACGCGCACAACCTGCGCATTGGCAGGAAAGCTTAATGTTTGCACCATCTCACTTCTCCGCCGTCCTGCTCTTCGCCACGTTTGCTTCTGTTGTCTTCGGAATCACGCAGCGTTCCACCCCCAAAGCCATGGTTCGGTACGGCCTCTACTGCTGGTCGATCTTTGTTGGGGTGGTGATAGTGGCGAGCTGGGTGATGTGGCTGATCCGCCGATAGCCGAGACTCTTATCCGTGCCCGTTAGACCGGGGCTTCTCCCATAACATCGCATCGAAGGTATGAGTCACCTCAAAGCCGGCGTGTCGGTAGAGCGCAACCGCGCCTTCGTTTGATTCAGTCACGGTAAGGGTGATCGCTCGAAAGCCCCGCGCCTTCAGATGCGCCGCGCAGTCGTCAATCAGGATGCGGCCCAGGTGCTGACCGCGGCTATCCTTCGCCACGCAGAGCTGGGTGACGTGGGCGACCTCCTCGCGTACACGCGAACAGAGCAGCATGGCCACCATCTCGTGGTTGCCCGAGCGCAGCAGCACGCGGGAGGCCTGTGCATCGAACAATCCGCAGCCGGGAAAGCGGACGATGTTGTGCAGAAAGCGCAACGAACCGGCGACGGTGCGGTACTGGTCGTTGATGTGGCTATCCAGATGGCCTTGATAGGCGGCGGAGATCAGATGTGCCGCGGCATTAAAGTCGTCTTCATGCCACTGACGCATATGAAGGCCGGCAGGCAATGCCGGAGCCGGCGGCGCAGTCAACGGCTCAACGATGTTGAGCCGCATGAAGAGGCGGCGGTAAATCTCGAAACCCGCAGCCCAGAAAAGACTCGAATGCACGCCATGCGAATGCAATAGAAGCTGCGACTCGATGCGATCCACTCCTGGCGAGTGTTTGAGCAACTCGATCAGGCTCTCCAGCAGCCGTAGCTCGATGTCCGTGGCAGTTGCGTCCGAGCTCTGTGGGGCGACGGCGAAGACATCGCCGATCACCGCCTTATGCTCCTCGTAGACGCAGAAGAGGTATCCGGCGACACGACCGTTCTCGATCGCCACGTAGCCGGGCAGCACCCGCGAGTCAAGATATTGCAGCAGCAGATCGGCGGAGGCGCGGTAGTCCCACTCCAGGCGCTCGCTCCATAGGCGCGACTCGGCCTCCAACAGGGGGCGCAGGCTGGCTCCCGAGAAGTGCCGTAGATCGAGAATTTCGAGTTGGAGCGCGGGTGTCATGCTCGTTCCCGGAAGGGTAAGAATACACGCCTGCAACGCAGCCGCCGCGTGACAACTGGACTACTCGGCGGACGTGGGCTCTTGCCGTTTCCTATTAAGTTTTGTTTTTCAGACTACTGGCGCGCAGCGACCGAGTACACGACCAGGTTTTGAGCAGGATACGTGAAAAGGGGCTCATATGTCCTACCTGTAAGTAATGGACGTAACTGATCTATATAGGACTCACGTACCACCAGGATGTGCTGCTGCGGCGGAACCCCGTTCAACTCGTAGTTGACCACTTTCTGATCGCGGTAGAAGGACAGCCCGTATTCGAGGTCGCGACGCACCCGGAACACCGCGACCGTGCCCTCAGGCGGGGTAATTTGCGCGAGGATCTTCGCGAGGGGGCGGGCCGAGTAGGTCAGGTCGATGAGGGTGATGTTGCGCTTGGTGTTGGCCAGGGCGTGAATCCCGAAGAAGGGCCCGATGCCGAAAAGGAACAGCAGCATGATGACCATGGGGGTCATGGTCGCGATGCGCAGTCGCTTCAGGCCGAAGCGGTAGACGGTGATCAGGATGAAGACCGCCGCGGCAAATCCAGTCATACCCCCGGCGATGATGGCGTTCACCGGTGGCAGAGCCTCGGGTTGTTGCAAATGCAGCGGCAGCAGCACCACGAAGGCAGTGAGCACCCCGGTAAGCAGGGCATGAGTGATGAGCAGCCAGGGCTTCAATCCGCGCTCTCGCATCCGGTTAAGGTAATCACCGGTGAGGATGGTGAGCGGAGGTATGGAGGGGAGGATGTAACCGGGAAGCTTCGAATCGGAGAAGGAGAAGAAGATGATCGGGACAAGCGCCCACAGGACGAGAAACTCTGGAAAGGCATCGCCCGCCCGGAAGTTTCCCATGTAGTGGTATTTAGCCCGCCGCGCCCGCCATTCCGCAACCGACTGGCGCACGGCGTCGCTGAAGGCGGCGATCGCCAACACCGCCCAGGGCGTAAGCGCCAGAAGAACAATCGGGAGGTAGAACCAGAATGCCTGTTCGTGCTGGAAGCGGTTGGTGGCGAAGCGCTCAAGATTGTGCTGGAGGAAGAAGACGCGGAGGAAGTTCGGGTTCCTTTTCTGTACCGCGATGAACCAGGGCAGCACCATCGCCAGATAGAGCATAACGCCGGGCCACCAGATGCTGCGGCGGAGAATGGACCACTCCCGGCGCAGTGCGGCAAAGGCCACGATGATCACAATGGCCAGAAATGGCGCAACCGGCCCCTTGGCCAGCGTGGCCGCTCCGACGAAGAAATAGAGATCAAAGAGCCAGAACTTGCTGTCCGTCTCGTACCAGGCATACCAGCCGAGCATGCCGATGCAGAATGGCGCGGCGAGTTGCATGTCGGTCGAGGCTCCGCGCGCAAAGGCGATGATGCCGGCGCAGGAGGCCGTGATGAGGGCGGCGTCAAGCTGGCCTCCGCGGCGGAAGCGGCGAATATGCAGGTAAATCAGCGTGACCAGGATGAACGCGAAGCTCGCCGAGGGCAGCCGCGCCGACCAGTCATGAACTCCGAACTCCCGGAAGGAGAACATGGCGCGCCAGTAATAAAGAGCCGGCTTTTCCAGCCACGGCTTTTCCCAGAGAATCGGCGTGACGTAGTCGTGGCGGGCCAGCATTTCGCGCGCGACCTGCGCGTAGCGAGGCTCGTCGGCGCCAACCAGGCCGATGCCCGGCCCTCCGAAGATGGGAACCAGGCCATAGAAAAGGAAAAACGCCGTCAGGATAAACAGGGTCGATGCTTCGAGCACCGTTTCCAGAACAGGGAAGCGGGCGAGCAGACTCGCAGGGCTGTAGGACAATACTTTCAATCTGGGAGGTATATCCACAGTTTATCAGGGAGTTCCGGGTAAAGGCTAACAGATCGGATGCCGATTTAGCCCCTTGGGCAGGGCAGGCATCTCTCGTTTTTGAACATCAAAAAGCAGGTGTCAGGCAAACTCGTGCACCGGACCCTGCAGGCATTCGCGCAGGTGATCGAGAATGTTGCCTGTCGCCGCCGAAAGGGGCCCATCGATCGTGCAGCCGCTTGCGTGCAGGTGTCCGCCCCCGCCGAAGCGCTCAGCAAGGCGGGCAACGTTGAATTCCCCCTTGCTGCGCAGCGACAGCCGGACGCGCCGCGTGGGGAGCTCACGCAGGAATACGGCGACCTCGACCCCGGCGATGCCGATCGCGTAGTTGACCAGGCCTTCGCAGTCTTCCTCCGCAGCCCGGGTGCGCAGCATGTCTTCATGCGTGACCCACATCCAGGCGAGGCGCCCATCGCGCTTCAGGTTCGAGAGAGCGGCGCCCAACAGCAGCATCTTTGACGTCGGATTGGAAAAGTAGGTGTGCTGCGCGATAAGTGTCGGGTCGGCACCGCAGCGTACCAGGTCCCCGGCCAACTCGAATGTGTGGGCGTCCGTGCCCGCGTAACAGAACGATCCCGTATCGGTCAGCACCGCGGTGTAAAGGCAGGTGGCCATCTCCGGCGTAATCTCGACCCCGGCCAGGGTTGCCAGATCGTAGACCATTTCGGCGACCGCACAGGAGCCGGTATCGATCCAGTTCACGCTGGCAAAGGCACGGCCGCTGGCGTGGTGATCGATATTGATGATGAAGCGGTCGTCCAACCCCATGAGTCGCGAGCGATCGATGCTGTCGCACTCGAGCAGGATGACGGCATCGTAGTGGCCTTCGACGCGCGCGACTTGGCGAATGGTATGCGCGCAGGGAAGCCCATGGTAGATGAGCGGAACGGGGTCGAAGGAGACCATGTCCATCTGCTTGCCGAGCTGATCGAGGATCATCCCGCAGGCAAGAATGGAGCCGACCGCGTCCCCATCGGGCCGGGCATGCGCGGAAACAAGAAAGCGCTCACCCCGTTCGATGGCGTGGAGAACCGCGTGGATGTCGTCGAGGTGCTGCATAGCTGTCGACCGGGGTCTACTCATTCCCCTGGCTGCCAGTCGGAGTTCCCTTCTGCCGGTTGCGCTTGCGGCCAAGCAGTTCATCGATGCGCGCCTTCATCTTGTCGGAACGGTCGATGTGAAACGTGAGATCGGGAACGCGGCGCGTGCCCATGCGTTCGTGCAGTTCGTGCCGGATGTAGCCCCGCGCGGCCATCAGACCCTCGATGGTGTTCTTTTCCTCATCGGGGCCGCCATCTACGGCGACATAGATAAGTCCGGACTTCCCGCCCGGATTCAGAACGACTTGAGTGATATAAGCAAAGCTGATGCGGGGATCGGATAGCTCTCCCTCGATCATCGCGCCGATCTCTTCCCGCAGGGTTTCGGCGACTCGGTCCCGGTGATATTGGCGTGCCCTTGGCTCCGGCATCTTTCTTCCTTTGGTTAAACGTTTGAGGATATCAGAAAGTAGCCGGATCAGTGCCTGTTATGTGTCCAGATATTCCCACCAGATATCGACGGCCTGCGCGCCCAGGTCGTTAGCGATTCGGTTGACTGAGGCTTCGAGCTGGCGCATTAGCCCGGATAGGTAGTCTCGTGAGTTCGAGATAGCGGCGATTCCCAGCGTGGCCGACTGCCAGGTAATCGCCTCATCCATCTCTGCGATCGAGATATTGAAACCGTGACCGAGCTTTTCTTTCAGGCTGCGAACCACCTGTCGGCGGTCTTTGAGCGAGTGCGCATGCTCGATGCGCAGCTCGATGGTCATGCAGGCGACGGGCATGGCTCCATCGTAAAGCTTATCGGCGAATCTGAATTCCCGGTCCGAGTACCAGGATGAAGATGAGGACGAGCGCGGCAGAAACGATGATCCACGGGTAACTTCGCGGGATGAGCTGGCTATTCGGACCCGGTGTCGTCGATCTCGGCACGTAGTGCACCAGGAAGAGCAGAGCACAGTTGGCTCCGGCAGTCGCGGGAAGAGCCGACTCGAAGACCAGCGGCAGGCCGAGCGGGTTGCGCAGCCCGGCGATCAGCTCAATCAGGATGGCGGCAAAATATGGGGCCCACGTGAGCCTGCGGAAGCGGGCGTGTTCGCGGGGGGAAACACCGAGATAGCGGACCAGGCTCGCGCCGACAATCCGCATTGCGCCGTAGTAGCCCGCTACGCCAACAACGATGAGCATCGCGCGCCACAGCCAGTAGGGCTGCATTCCGGCAATCACCTGCTGCCAGTCGCCGAAGTTGGTCACGCCCGAGAAGAAGAAGTATCCCGTACCTGCGAACAAATTGAAGGCGCAGGCAATCAGCAGAAAGAAGCGCGTCTCCGCAGAAGCGTTGCGCACGGCACGCAGCGCCAGCCAGCAAACGACTCCCGCAATCAGGTTAACGATGGTGCCGCCGGCGGCCACCAGTCGCGAGTCAAAGGTGCTCGACCAGGCTACAGTCGAAAGCGTCCCCGAAGTTGCTCCCGTAAGCAGCGCGACTGCGCCATGGCCCAGGCCTTCATGCAGCATAGTTGAGAGCATCAGCGCGATGACACTGATGGCGACGATGGTGGGCAGATCGTCCTTCGGTACAGTCACCGCTTCAGCCACGAGGTTTTCCCTTTGTGACTCATCGTCAGCGACTCTTCGGGCGGACACAAGTGAGGAATGTCATGCAAAAGAAAAGCGTGCGAATCAATCGCACGCTCTTGGTAGATGATCGGGCCGGCCAGTCCTAGCTTGCCGTAAGCTCGGCCGCGACTCGCTCGGTGACAAAGGCTTCTATGCTGTCGCCAACTTGGACGTCGTTGAAGTTCGACAGACCGACACCGCACTCCATGCCGCTGGTAACCTCGCGAGCATCGTCCTTGAAGCGCTTGAGCGAGGTGAGCTTGCCCTTATAGACCTGCTCGCCATCGCGCGATAGCCGAACCTCGGCATCTCGCCGCAGCACGCCATCGGTGACCCTGCAGCCGGCGATCGTGCCCACCTTCGGAATCCTGAAGACATTGAGCACTTCTGCACGGCCGAGATAGGCTTCCTTGAACACCGGCTCGAGAAGTCCCAGCATGGCCTTGCGAATCTCGTCCTGCAGCTCGTAGATGATCGAGTGCAGGCGAATCTCCACGCCTTCCTGCTCGGCGAGTTCGGCGGTCTTGCGCTCCGGCCGGACATTGAAGCCGATGATGATAGCGTTCGATGCCGAGGCCAGCAGAACGTCGCTCTCGGTGATTGCGCCCGCTCCGGAGTGGATGACCTTGATGCGCACCTTTTCGGTGGACATCTTCTGGAGCGAATCCGCCAGCACCTGCACAGAGCCCTGCACGTCGCCCTTGAGGATGATCGGCAGGTCTTTGACGCCGGCCTGCTTGATCTGCTCGGCGAGGCCTTCGAGCGATACGCGCGAGCTCTTGGCGAGCTGCGCTTCGCGCTCTTTCATCTTGCGGTACTGCGCGATGCCCTTGGCCTTGTCGCGATCGGCCACAACCAGGAACGTATCGCCCGCATCGGGAATGCTCTCGAGTCCGAGGATTTCGACCGGCGTTGACGGCCCGGCTTCTTCGATGGGGCGTCCGCGGTCGTCGAACATCGCGCGGATCTTGCCGAAGGTATTGCCGACGATAAAGCTGTCCTGGTTGCGCAGCGTGCCGTTCTGCACGAGTACGGAGGCCACTGCACCACGTCCGCGGTCCAGCTTGGCTTCAATGACCGTGCCGACGGCGGAGCGTCCCGGAGTGGCCTTGAGGTCCCCGAGATCGGCGACCAGGCAGATCATTTCCAGCAGCAGGTCGAGGTTCTGCTTCTTCTTTGCCGAAACATCGACGAAGACTGTCGACCCGCCCCACGCTTCAGGAACGAGACCGCGATCGCCCAGCTGCTGCTTCACGCGATCCGGCTGTGCGTCGGGCTTATCGATCTTGTTCACCGCCACGATGATCGGCACATTTGCCGCCTTCGCGTGATCGATAGCTTCGAGTGTCTGCGGCATCACCCCGTCATCGGCAGCGACGACGACAACGACGATATCCGTAACCTTGGCTCCGCGGGCACGCATGCGAGTGAAGGCTTCGTGACCCGGGGTATCCAGAAAGACGATCTCGCGGCCAAAAGCCGGTGAATCCGCTTTGGCGATCCGAACCTTGTAGGCGCCGATATGCTGGGTGATACCTCCAGCTTCGCCGCCGGCGACGTCGGTCTCGCGGATGGCGTCGAGCAGCGAAGTCTTGCCGTGATCGACGTGGCCCATGACCGTGACCACCGGCGGACGCGGAACTTCCAGCTCGTCGGGATTCTCCTGCGAGAGCATGTTCTCGATGGCCTCGTTTGCCATCTGGTCCTCGAAGGTGATCACCGAGGTGTCTGCGCCGAACTGGTGGGCGACATCCTTGACCAGCTCACCGTCGAGCGACTGGTTGACGGTGACGAAGACGCCACGCATGAGGAGTGTCGCGATCAGGTCCTTGCCGCGCACACCGAGCTTTTCAGCGAGATCCTTAACGCTGATGCCCTCCGTCACGGTGATAGTGCGCGTGATGGGCAGCGGCTCGGAGGGAACCTGTGCTCCACCGAAACGCGATGGCGGAGCGAAGCCCTTCATCGGGCCTTCCTTGGTCTTCTGGTACTGCTGGCGGCCTCTCCGGGCATTGGGGCCGGGACGCTGCGGTCGAGGTGTTTCGCCTGGAGGCGGCACAAGGCCTGGCGCTCCGCCCGGACCGGGCCGTTGGCCAAAACCGGGGCGTGCACCCATGCCGGGGCGCTGTCCAAAGCCGGGACGCGGTCCCTGGGGTGCGCCGCTCGGCGAGCTGCGCGTCGGGTGCATCGGGCGACGTGCGCCGGCTCCTCCTGGACCCCCAGGTCCACCCATGCCGGGACGTTGTCCTGGTCCTCCCGCTGGACGACGGTCGAAAATGGGGCGTCCACGCTGAATGCCACCGGGTCCCGACGATGCCGCCGGAGCTGGTGGAGGGGGCTTGACTGCCGGAGCGCTGTAAACCGGGCGCGGCCCAGTCTGGGGCATGATTACCCTGCGGGGAGCCGGAGCGGGCTCCGCTGGAGCCGCTG
The DNA here is from genome assembly GCA_963781245.1 of uncultured Acidobacteriaceae bacterium. GTDB lineage: Bacteria > Acidobacteriota > Terriglobia > Terriglobales > Acidobacteriaceae > Silvibacterium. Next base: position 188,751 of record CAWAFB010000011.1, on the reverse strand, counting down.
CGACCGGAGGAGCAGCGGGGGGCTCGACTGGTGCTGCCGGGGGCGCCGCTGCCATTGGAGGCGCGATGGCCCCAACCGGAGGAGCGGGCACCACTGCCGGCGGTGCGACGGTGACTGGAGGCCTCGCCACTACATGAGCTGGCGGCGGTGCGGCCGCAGCCACTTCGCGCGGTGCTGCGGGGGGCGCGGCAACGGGAGAACCTGCGGCTACCACCGGAGGCTTCGCAACCACAGGGCCGGCTGGTGGTTTGGCGGCTATTGCCGGCGTCGGCGGCGGAGCCACAATGGGCGCTGCCTGACGCGGCTGCGGGACAACAATTCTGCGGGGAGCCGGGGCTGCTGCGATGGGAGCCGATGGGGGCCGCTCAGCTGCGGGAGCCGGTGCTGCCGCGACAGGGACAGCCGGCTTTGCAGCAACAGGCGCCACGGGAGTCGGGGCTACGGCAACAGGGACAGCTGTGACGGGCCGCGGCGGTGGAGCTGCCGCTTCTTCCTTCTTCTGCTGGATCGCCTTGAGGACGTCGCCCGGCTTCGAAACCCGCGACCAGTCAATCTTTGGCTTAGGTGCCGACTCGACGCGGCTACCACCGGCCGCACCGGATCTGTTGCGCTGGAAGTGAGCGCGCACACGCTCGGCTTCGTCGAGCTCTAGCGAACTGGAATGCGTCTTTTTCTCGGTGACGCCTACATGATCGAGAACGTCCAGAATAGCCCTGCTCTTAACTTCCAGTTCACGTGCTAAATCGTTGATTCGAACTTTACTCATCCGCCCCTTTTATACCTGCTCCCACGCCTCAGCTATACATAACTACCTCTTGGCAGTGGATTGTGACGCTGTTTCTATTATGGCCCGAAATGGTGCAATTTGCGCTATCCATCTGGGGTCGAAGTATTTGCGGACGGCGCATTACGCGCCGCCCTCGTTCTTTTGATCGTCTTCCTCGCGAAATTCGCCCGGCTCGGCCACATCTTCATCAACTGCCGTTTCGCGAAGCTTCTCGCTTGTATCGTGGTTTCCCGGGGCAACGGCCTTCGCGCCTTCGGTGTCCAGGTCCTCGCCCGTTTCGGTAATCTCCGCCAGCTGCTCCTCGGCCACATCGTCATCGATCATGCCGGTGCCGTCTTCCGCCGCTGGCTCCTCGTCATCCTGGGTCAGGTCGAGCCGGAGAGCCTCTTCTTCCTCGGCCAGGCTGGCGTCGGAGGCAGCCTTCGCTGCCGCGGCCTCGTCGTCTGCCGACGACGCGGCCGCGACTGGCACAGGACGCTCTTCGCCGGGCTCGTATTCTCCAAAGTAGTGGCGTACCGCAACGCTGATCTTCTCCAACGTCTTCTCTCCAATCCCGGGAATCTCTTCCAGTTGCTCGGGAGTCATATCGGCGAGAGCTTCTACAGTTGTGATGCCGGCAGCGACCAGCTTTTGGATAATCGATTCGCCCAGTTCGCTGACCTGTTCGATGGCCGTCGTCGGACCACCGCCCATGCCGCCCATCTGCTGCTCGACTTCTTGGCGTTTCTCTTCTTCGCTCTTGATGTCGATCTTCCAGCCAAGGAGCTTTGCCGCCAGGCGTACATTCTGCCCCTTCTTGCCGATTGCCAGTGAAAGCTGTGTGTCATCAACGATGACTTCGAGCTGCTTCTCGCTCAGATCGGTGATGCTCACGCGGCTCACCTTCGCCGGTTGAAGCGCCTTCTCTGCGAACGTCGTGATCTCTTCGCTGAACTCGATGATGTCGATCTTCTCGCCGCGCAGCTCACGGATAATCGACTGCACGCGCATCCCCTTCATGCCTACGCAGGCACCCACCGGGTCGACATCCTTATCGCGCGACATGACGGCGATCTTGGTGCGCTCGCCGGCCTCGCGCGCGATCGCGCGAATTTGCACGGTGCTGTCATAAATCTCAGGCACCTCGCTCTGAAAGAGGTTCTGCACCAGCTCCGGCGCGGCGCGCGAAACGATGACCTGCGGACCCTTCGCAGCGCGGTCCACGCGCAGCAGCACCACGCGGACTCGCTCGCCCACGGCGAACTGTTCCAGGCGCGACTGCTCGCGACGCGGCATGCGCGCCTCGGCCTTGCCCAGGTCGAAGATCACGTCCTGCGGCTCGATGCGCTTGACGGTTGCATTCAGCACTTCGTTGGCGCGATGGTTGTATTCGTTGAAGACCGTGTCGCGCTCTGCCTCGCGCACCTTCTGGAAGATGACCTGTTTGGCCATCTGTGCGGCAATGCGGCCGAGAACATCGGTGGGCTTGTAATAGCGAATCTCACCGCCTATTTCGACCTCGGGCGCAAGTTCGCGCGCTTCGTCGAGGCCGATCTGGTTGACCGGATCTTCGATCTGCTCCGGGGTCTCAACAACCGTCTTGTAGACGTAGGCGCGGATCTCGCCGCTGTCCTTATCCAACTCGGCGCGCATGTTCTCCTGCGTCTTGTAATACTTGCGCGTGGCGAGGGCGATCGCGTCCTCGACGGCGGAAACCACGATGCCAGGATCGATGCCCTTGTCGCGGCTTAAAGCTTCAATGCTCTGGTAAAGCGCACTTGCCATAGTTCTCTCTCAGTTGCTTTCCGGCGGCGCGGTCAAGCGCGGCCGGGTTCTGACGTGCAGTGATTTTTCAGATTTCAGGAACCAGGTTGGCCTTCTCGATGTTCGAGAATTCGATGTCCGTTGTTTCCTGAGTTACCTTCTTGCTCTTGCCCTTCTGCTTGAGGGCGCTCAAATCGATAGTGATTGCATGATCGCTCACCTGTGTGAGCCTGCCCTGCCAGTGACGGTTGCCCGCAACCGGCTCGATCGTTCGGAGCTTCACAAGGCTGCCTGCGAACCGCCGGTAGTCGTCAACTCCTTGCAGTTTGCGGTCCAGACCCGGCGAGGAAACCTCAAGCGTATAGTTGTCGCCCGGAACCAGTTCCTCGACATCCAGAACCGTCCCGAAGTCCCGGCTGAAGGCCCGGCAGTCGTCGTGCGTAATGCCGGAGATTTGCTCCATGTTGAAATTTACGCCACCTTCTTGCTCCGTAGCAGCTTCCTTGCCCTGAGCTGCGAGCCGAGCGCGCTCTTCGGCGTTCTTCTCGATGAAGATGCGCAACGTCCGGTCCTTGGCCGCGCCAACGTATTCCACCTCGACTACGTCGAGGCCGTGTGAGGCGGCGACACGCTGCGCAGTGGTGCGAATTTGGTCGAGACTCAGGGCCATGGCCGGTTTGCAAACGGGTCTGAATTTCAGCGCAAATAAAAAGTGGGCCGAAAGCCCACTCATCTCTCCGAGCCTGCCGGAAGTTCACAGTCCAGGCGCGGACAAACTCGTCTGCTCGTACAGAATACGCCGATTCGGGTAGGAGTTCAAACAGCAGCATTTTGCCAGCCCGGCTTTCCGAAATCGGGCCGAAATCAAGCGATTGACACCCTGACGAACCCACCATAGCATTGGCCCACCAGCGATTCACCACATCCACTCCGCCGGACAACCTCAGGCATGACATGGTCGCAGACCTATCTCCTCTTCGGCAAAGGGCTGGCCTTCTCTGCGTTCCTCGCGGCAACCCCGATATTCACGCTGCTGATCCTGCTCGGCGTCCTGCGCAAGCCGGCCTGGCTTGCCGGGCTTTCCGGCCTCGCCGTAACCTTCGTCCTTGCCATCTGGGCGTATCACATGCCCGCTCTGACAGCCGTGAGCGCGGCCTGTCACGGAGCAGCCTTCGGGCTATTTCCCATCTCTTGGATCGTATTCTGGGCGATCGCGCTCTTTCGCGTGACCGAGGTGACTGGCAAGTTCGAGATCATCAAGCACTCGGTCAGTCGATTGACGCCCGACCGTCGCCTGCAGGCCATCCTGATCGCCTTCGCATTTGGAGCATTCCTTGAAGGTGCGGCGGGCTTTGGCACCCCGGTCGCCGTCGCCGCTACCATGCTCACGGGACTGGGTTTCACGGCCTTTAACGCGTCTGCCCTCTGTCTGCTGGCAAATACCTCGCCCGTCGCTTTCGGATCCATCGCCATTCCGCTTGTGACACTTGCCGGAACCACCGGCCTGCCTCTCAACAAGCTGAGCGCCGCAGTAGGAAGCCTCTGCGCTCCCGTGTCACTGATCCTTCCTGCCTACCTGATCGTCTCCATGTGGGGTTTCAGCGGCTTAAGCGGCATATTGTTTCCGGCCGCGGTTGCGGGCATTGCCTTCGCAGCGGTGCAATTCTCGGTGTCGCACCTCATCGGTCCGCAGCTCACCGACATCCTCGCCTCAATGACAGCCATGCTGGCCCTGGTCGTCGTGCTGCGTCTTTGGCACCCTGCAATCCGTGCGGGGAGTGAATACGTTCCGGACAAGAGCACAGCAACCGCCGTTCCTGAACACACCGCCCTCCAGGCAGCCTATGCGTGGCTGCCCTACGGGCTTCTGGTCGTCTGCGTTCTGCTGTGGGGTTATCGTCCGGTGCAGGCCTTTCTCAATTCCGGAAGCATCTCCATCCCATGGCCGTTTCTCCATAACGTGGTGCGGCGCATGCCGCCGATCGTCGCTCACCCAACTCCTTATCCCGCGATCTTCCGTCTCAACTGGTTTGCTGCAGCCGGCACCTCGTGCATGATTGCCACCCTCCTGTCGGTCATTTGCCTTAGGATGAGCCCGCGGCAATTTCTCCGCGTACTACTTTCCGTCGTGCGCACGCTGCTGCTGCCAACCGCAACCGTCGCCTCAGTGCTGGCGATTGCCTTTCTGATGAACTACTGCGGAGCGACCGCGACTCTCGGACTCACCTTCTCCGCCACCGGTGTGCTCTTCCCATTCTTCAGCTCTTTTCTCGGTTGGCTGGGCGTCTTTCTGACCGGGTCCGACACTTCCGCGAACGCGCTCTTCGGCAGCCTGCAGGTCATCACCGCGAACCGGCTGGGCCTGGACCCGGTTCTACTGGCAGCGACTAACTCCGCGGGCGGCGTCATGGGCAAGATGATCAGCCTGCAGACAATTGCCGTGGCAGCGGCCGCTACAGGTTTGTCGGTCGCCGACCAGTCAAAGCTCTTTCGCTTCACTCTGAAGCACAGCCTTCTACTGGCCAGTGTGGTCGGTGCCCTGGCCTTGCTTTATGCCTACGGATTTCACTTCCGCTGGAGCTGACAACTGCTGCCGCTGATGTACAGGCCTCGCCTACTCGGGAATTCGAATCCCCCCATCCTCAGCTATCTCGAAGAATGGATTCCAGGCGATCTCCCACACAAAGCCATCGGGGTCGGCAAAGTATCCCGAATATCCGCCCCAGAATGCTTCCTCTGCTGACTTCAGAACCGTCGCCCCCGCAGCCTCGGCTTCGGCGATGACCGCATCGACCTCTTCGCGCTGGCGCGTGTTGTACGCCAGCGAAAATCCGCGAAAGCCCTGGCCGTCATCGGTGATGTTTGCGTCTCTCGCCAGCTCCTCTCGCGGAAAAAGCGCCAGAGCTATTCCGCCTGCCTGGAAAAAAGCAATTCCCTCGCTCTTCGTCATGCCTCGCCGCCAGCCGAGACGCTCGTAGAAGCTCTTGCTGCGCTCCAGATCCCCCACGCCCAGCGTGATGATACTCACCCGCTGCTCCATTCTTTTCCCTCCTCCACCAGCGTTTGAATCAGAGCAGGTTCAACTCATGCCTGTCACAGTCGGTGCAGTTCCACCAGCTGCTTGACGTTCACATCCACGCGGTAGCGGCTGTAAGGCTTGAGCGAATCCTGGGTTACATGCAGGGCGACGAGATTGGCATGCGGTTGGCGACGACGCTCAAGCGCGGCGTGGGCCATCGCCTCTTCCTCGGAGGCGGTCGGATCATAGCCGCCTACGAGCACCAGGGTGCAGTGCATGTGGCGAATCTGACCCGTGTCCGGCTCATAGAGAACGCAAACCGACTCACGGACGGCATAAGTACCCGGGTGAAAAGAGGGCATGATTCTCCTTCGTCGCTAAGAGCTGAAGACGTTGACGACAAACGATGCAGACTGCAGGTTCCCGCCCAGATCAAGTTCGGCGGTGACACTCGACAAATGCGCATCCCAGACATTCGGCGGATAGTCGAAGTACTCGTTGAATCCATGAGTCATCGGCACGTCGCCGCCATTCGGCTGTGGCCTGACGGTATACACGGGAAAGCCCACTCCGGCATATCCATCGGCAAAGCTCGTGGCCAGAGTGGTCTGCGCCACTCCATTGATCGGCGAGAAGCTCAGATAAGCGCTGACCGAATAGCCATTGTCACCACCAAAACACCACTTCCAGGTTGTGACCAGCAGTTGCGTCATAAGCTCACCCTCTCAGAGTTGCCGCCAGCATACTCTCCGCACGCAGCGCGCGGCCAAGGGAACTGCCCGCAGTCAACCCCCGCCAGATCTCCGTGGACACTATCAAAAGATAGTTTCCGGTAACGCCGCTGTTTCTGTGGGATACTTGCCAAAACAGTGAGGCCCACCATGAGCAGAGAGAACCCTTATGCTGACTTTCTTGGGGCCCAGGAGCCACTGAAGGTCCTCCCCGTAACCGCACGAAAGATCGAAACCATTCTTGAGGAACTGGGCGCGGAACGCGTCGACCAGGCCCCCGCGCCGGGCAAGTGGAGCGCGCGTGAGATCGTATGCCATTTGGCCGACTGCGAACTGGTCTTCGGCTTCCGTCTACGGCAGACCCTGAGTGAACCCAATCACGTCGTCCAGCCCTTTGACCAGGGGAAGTGGGCAGCGCAATATGACTGCTACGACACTCGCGACGCCCTCTCTACCTTTCACACGGCGCGCAACTGGAACCTCGCCCTCATCCGCTCGCAGCCTCCGGAAGCACTCGATACGCCCCTCATCCACCCGGAGCGCGGCTCGATGACTTTCGGCACAATCGTTGAAACCATGGGCGGCCATGACATCAATCATTTGCGGCAGCTTGAGGCTATCGTGAAGCGGTTCTCTCCGGAGCAGTCGGCGCTTTCCGCGAGTTCTTAGACTGGCGGCGAAACGAGTCCCTTCCAGCTGATCGAGAGACCATTTTCGCCTGCCGCTAACAAAGCCCGGACGTGAATTGCACTACAATACCGGGAAGTTACCGAGCCGGCCTTACTTGAGTCTTTTGGCGGCGCTCGTGCATCTCTTGCTATCTAAATCATGATTGAACATCCTCTCCCCGAAGCCCTGACCTTTGATGACGTATTACTGGTCCCCGCCTACAGTGAAGTAGTTCCGGCGCATGTCAGCACCCAGACCCGGCTCACCAAAAGAATTCTGCTGAACACGCCTCTGCTCAGTGCAGCCATGGACACGGTGACCGAGTCACGCCTGGCCATCGCCATGGCACAGCAGGGAGGCCTGGGCATCATCCACCGCAACCTCACGCCCGATCAGCAGGCCAGCGAAGTGGATAAGGTGAAGCGGTCGGAGAGCGGCATGATCGTCGACCCGGTGACCATCTCGCCAGACCGTCCCATCTCGGATGCACTCGATGTGATGCGGCGCTACAAGATTTCCGGCGTCCCAGTCACTAAGGACAAGAAGCTCGTCGGCATTCTCACCAACCGCGACCTGCGCTTCGAGACGCGCACCGACATTCCCGTCAGCGACGTGATGACCAAGGAAAATCTCATCACCGTGCCCGTGGGCACCACGCTTGAAGAGGCCGAGCTCATCCTGCACAAGTACCGCGTCGAAAAGCTGCTGGTGGTCAACGGCGGCTACGAGCTGAAGGGCCTGATCACCGTCAAGGACATCCAGAAGAAGCTGAAGTACCCCAATGCCTCCAAGGATGAGAAGGGACGCCTGCGCGTCGGCGGCGCAATCGGCGCAACGGGAGATTTCCTGGAGAGGGCCGGCGAACTCGTTCGCTATCGTGCGGACGTTCTGGCGATCGACTCGGCGCATGGACACTCGTCACGGGTGCTCGATGCAGTCCGCCAGGTCAAGAAGCAGTTCCCCGAAGTCGACCTGCTCGCCGGCAACATTGCCACTTACGATGGGGCGAAGGCACTGATCGAAGCCGGTGCCGACGCGGTTAAGGTGGGCATCGGGCCTGGGTCGATCTGCACTACGCGCATGGTCACCGGCGCCGGTATGCCGCAAATCACCGCCATCAGCGAGGCTTTTCGCGCGGGCAGGGAATTCGGTGTTCCGATTATTGCCGACGGAGGCATCAAGTATTCCGGCGATGTCGCCAAGGCCATCGCCGCTGGTGCCAGTGTAGTGATGATCGGCTCTCTCTTCGCCGGTGTCGACGAGAGCCCTGGCGAAACCATCCTCTACCAGGGTCGATCGTTCAAGGCATATCGCGGCATGGGATCGCTGAGCGCCATGTCTCAGGGTTCGGGCGAGCGCTACTTCCAGGGATCGCAGGATTTTCGCGACGAGCCGGCTCGGGGCGAAGGAGTGGTCCAACGTGAGCAGAGCAGTCAGAACCGCCTCGCGAAGTTCGTTCCCGAGGGCATCGAAGGCCGCGTGCCGCATCGCGGGCCGCTCGAAGCGATGGTTTATCAGCTGGTCGGAGGGTTGCGCTCCGGCATGGGTTACCTTGGCTGCGCCTCCATCGAAGAGCTGCAGACCAAATCCCGCTTCGTGCGTATCTCCAACGCCGGCCTGCGCGAGAGCCACGTCCACGACGTGATCATCACTCGCGAGGCCCCGAATTACCACGTTGAGTAGGACTGACCGTCCAGGCACACGCGGCTTCGCCGCAAAGCTTCAAGTGGCAGGTCCCGTGCCGCCTCTTTTACGCAGAATCACCTTTCTGCGCTTCCGCCAGTCCTCGTTCAGGCCGATCAGCTCCCATTGCACGTCGGACGACAGGTGCCGCAAAATGGCATCGGTCGACGGGTGTATGCGCAGCGCGGGCGCGACCAGGTACAGCAGCGGTGCCGCTTCCGACAGCTTGATGCCCGGGAAATAGCCGTGCTTCTGAAAGGCGTGATCGCCCTGTAGCTGCCGCACGCGCGACCAGTAGTCGAGCGCCTGCAGAGGCAGATGAAGGCTGTCATCGGCCTTCAGCTCAAGCACGGCCAAACGCCCTGCCTGCGTGACTGTCAGCAGATCGAGCATGGCCCGGTCACCCGCCGCGAACGCAGGCACCTGTGAGTACACAACATCGCTGCGCAGCGCCGGCTCTATCTCGTCGATATCGCGCCGAAGCACACACTCAAGCCAGCGTTCCGGCTGCAAACAAAACAGTGGATTGCGCATCGACCCGGTGGCATGCCGGCTTTCGAAGAGCCGTTGCGTCAGTTCCCGGAAAAGCTCCTCGGTCTCCGCCGTAAGCGGGGTCTCATTCGCACCCGCGCCGAAGGTAATCTCGTCCTGCCGCTTAAACGAGCCCGGCGTCAGTCCGTGCCGGATGCGGGCAAACTCCAGTCCATGCAGAATGAACCCAACCTCCGCCGGCCCCTGCGGGCGAATCTCCGTCGCCGCACGCAATCCAGGACGCATCAGCTCCGTCACGCGGTCGATCGCCGGCCGGAAGCGCTCCAGCGTCCTTTCGGGGTTGAACGTGTGAACAAGCTGGGAGTGCAGGTTGCCGCCATCGCTGATTTCAAGCGGCATAAGCAGCTCGTCTCGCTCATCGAACTCATATACCTCCCACTTCGCCGCGGCGCTATTCAGCCAGGCCACGCGCGCACAGGTTGTCCGCCCCGTTCCTGGAGGCACGATAATCTTCAGCCCCTCAAAGAGCCGCCGCCCGCTGCTGTGTTCGCGGCAGTAGGCGAGCCACAAAATGCCAAGCGTGAGAATTCCGTCGACCGTCGACTGTGTCTCTTCGCGGTTGACTGCAATCACGCTCCACGCCGAGCTTCCGCGGGTTAGAATGCCGCGCGCATAGGCTGGCCCAAAGCTGTGTTCCAGATCAGCGGCCGTGCGAAGGCCGTCGGCCGTCCACTCCGGAAAGGCTCGCAATAAAGCCCGTTCCAACACGAGCAGATATCTTGTCCGCGTGGTTTCGCGCGACGAGGGCGTGCGCCGGTCGCAGCTGGGAACCAGCTCCAGCACCTGGGCCCGGCTATGACCGAAGCGCCGCGTCTCCAGCCGCATAGCAGCCTTCCGCGCCTGCAGGCCGCAAATCGTCCGGACGATGTTGCGTTCCTCGGACCACAGATGCAGCAGGCAGCGCCCTTGTTCTGCGGCGATGGAATAGCGCGCCGTGCGCATGTCGAAGATGACGCGGCCGTCTTCAAGCACCGCCGCCTGGGCGTGCTCCGCGAAAAAGCTCTCGAGCGCGCGGGCCAGTTCCGCAGCAGGAATTTCAGTCGCGACGGGAGGCATTGCCACGATCATGCGTGGCCCAAAACCCCTGCAGCAAGCGAATTACTACCAGCCCTTACTCTTTCGTAATGCCGTGATGTGTGCGACATGGTGCCGCGAGTGCCAGTCGTAGAGAGCCGCCACTTGGCCGAGCGTTTGCGCACCGCTCTCGGGATGCTTGTATCCGCGCTGCCATTGCTCCTCGGAAAGCGACTCGAACAGCGCAACCCAGCGGCGGTGCAGCGGCTCGAGCAGTTCGAGCGACACTTCTACGGGCAGCGTGCGCGCGTCCGCTAGCTCTGCCCACAGGTTCTCTTCGTAGGGCTTGATGGTTGGCCAGTCTTCGGTGAGCGCAAGCCGCGTCCGCACGTAGGCGTTCATGTGGCTGTCGGCGACGTGATGCACCAGCTGCCGGACGGTCCACCCGCCTTCGCGATATGGCGTGTCGATCTGGGATTCGGTCAGGCCGTCGACGGCGGCACGAAGATTTTCAGGCAAGGCGGCCAGAGTGGCAATCGAACCGTCGAGGTGTTGGGCATCGACAACGGCAGGGCGGACGAAGTCTCCGATCGGATAGCGCGGATCGGAAGCAGGTTGGGTCGACATGCCATAGAAAATAGCACGCTTAAATGGCGATGTGCGCGGGAGCGTCAGACCGTCGTCGAGCACCCCCGCCGGGGCTTACGCGTGGTGGTGATAGTGATGGGAGTGGTGGTGATGGTGATGCGGCTGGGCGAACGCTGAAGCCGAAAACACCAGTACGAGAGAGAGCATGAGGAGCTTCTTCATGGGCAGATAGTAGCAACGGACATGCTGGAAATCGGTTGAAAATATCGGGCGGAACACAGCGAGTAAATGGCACGCCGCCATTTACCAGCGGCCCTCAGTGAGCCTAAAATCAGGCTAAGTCATCAAATATCCAGGACACCATGACAACCCCGCCATCACCGGCCGCGGCCGGAACGCAGCACAAGAAATATTTCTTCGACAAATTCGGCATAACCGAGCGGCTGCTCGAGCGCTGTCTGGGCGAAGCCCTCTCTGCCGGAGGCGACTATGCCGACCTCTACTTCGAATCGATTGCCTCGACCTCGATCGGCGTCGACGAATCACTGGTCAAGTCAGCCAGCCAGGGAGTCAGTGCCGGATGCGGAGTTCGCGTGGTGAGCGGCGAGCGTACCGGCTACGCCTACACCGACGATCTTTCCGCCGACCGCCTGTTGCGCGCCGCGCGTACTGCGGCTCTGATCGCCAGCGGGCCGGCCAAGCAGCCTGTGCAAGGCTTTACGGAGACCAAGGCCCCAAGCCTGTATCCGGCTCCAGCAGTCGATCTCGACAGCGACCTCTCGGCCAAGCTCGATCTGGTGATGCGCGCCGACCGTGCTGCTCGCGCCTACGATTCCCGGATCACGCAGGTGCGCGCCAGCTACTCCGACGAACTGCGCCGGATTCTCATCGCCGCCTCTGACGGCACCTTTGCTAGCGACACGCAGCCGTTGGCGCGTCTGAACGTCTTTGTCCTTGCGAAAAACGCCGACCGTACCGCGCGTGGAACCTCCGGCGGGGGCGGACGCGTCGAGATCGACTTCTTCCAGACGGAAAAGACCCCCGAGCACTTCGCGCAGGAGGCCGCCCGGCAGGCGATCCTTCAGCTCGGAGCGGTCGCTGCCCCCGCCGGCGAGATGGAAGTCGTCCTCGGTCCTGGATGGCCTGGCGTGCTCCTGCACGAAGCCGTCGGGCACGGACTCGAAGCAGACTTTAACCGCCGCAAGACATCAGCCTTCGCCGGCCTGATCGGCCGCTCGGTGGCAAGCTCCAAGGTTACGGTCGTCGACAACGGCACCATGCCCGGCCGGCGGGGCTCTCTCAATGTTGACGACGAAGGTTCGGCCACACAGGAGACGGTGCTGATCGAGAACGGTATTCTCAAGGGCTATCTGAGCGACAAGCTTTCTGCGCGCCTCATGGACATGCCCCACACTGGCAACGGACGCCGCGAGAGCTACCAGCAGATTCCCATGCCCCGCATGACCAACACCTACATGCTCGCCGGCGACGACTCTCCCGAGGACATTCTGCGCAGCGTCAAGCGCGGTCTCTACGCCGTCAACTTCGGCGGAGGATCGGTCGACATCACCAGCGGCAAGTTCGTCTTCTCCGCCTCCGAGGCCTACCTGATCGAAGACGGCAAAATCACTGCCCCGGTCCGCGACGCCACGCTGATCGGCAATGGTCCCGAAGCTCTCAAGTATGTCTCCATGGTGGGCAACGATCTCGAACTCGACGAAGGCGTAGGCACCTGCGGCAAAGATGGCCAGAGCGTGCCTGTCGGCGTGGGCATGCCTACCGTAAAACTCGACCGCATGACGGTAGGCGGCACAGGACGATAAGTCCGAGAAAGAAGGTTCCCTTGTTAGTTGTCGATGTAAAGCAATTTGTTTCCCTGTCGGATGGATCTCGCCGTTATGCGTGGAAGACCATTCCGGCCAGTGACGCACTCAAGCTTGCTGAGCCTCGTCTGCGATGTCCCGAATGCAAAGGCGCGATCGGCTTGTACAGGAGATCCGAGGACGGCGCGATGCCCAATCGTGCAGAACACAAAGCCAGGAATCACGGCTGCTCGCTCGGCGACTGCTTCGATGGGGTAAAACGGCCGTCGCCGAAGCCAATCGAACCAGAAGAGGAAAGTGTCGGTGAGTAGCGTATCCCAGCTTGCAGCAAACGACCTTCAGCAACTTGCCACCGATATTGTTACGAAAGCCGTGAAGGCGGGCGCATCCGACGCCGAAGTGACCATTCGCGAAGGCGACGAATTCTCCACCACCGTCCGTATGGGCGAGGTCGAGACCCTCAAGGAATCCGGCTCGCGCGGAATGGGCCTGCGCGTCCTCATCGCCACGCCCAACGGCCATCGCGTCGCCAGCACCTCATCCAGCGACTTTACGCCCGAAGGCATGGAACACCTCGTCAGCGGCGCGCTTGCCCTGGCGCGAGTGACCTCTGAAGATCCCTTCGCCGGCCTCGCCGACACGGCCGAATTCGGAAAGCTGGAAGGCGACCTCGAGCTCTACCACGAGGACGTCTACTCACTCGAAACCGCCGACCGCATCGATCTGGCCCGCCGCGCGGAAGCCGCGGCTCTGGCCGCCGACACCCGCATCACCAACAGCGACGGCGGTAACTTCGACGCAACTACGGGTCGCAAGGCCTTCGCCAACTCGCGAGGATTCTCCAGTGAGTACCGCGCTTCGTCCTGCTCCATCTCGGCGACCCCCATCGCCCTCGGCAAGAACGGTGAGATGCAGCGCGACTACTGGTACACCTACGCGCGCTCGCTCCAAAAACTCGACACTCCGGAATCCGTCGGAGCCGAGGCTGCCCGTCGTACCCTCCGCCGCCTCGACGCCCGCCGCGTGAAGACCCAGCAGGCGCCTATCATCTTCGCGCCGGAGATCGCACGCTCGCTCATCGGATCCATCTTCGAAGCCTCTAGCGGAGACGCTATCTATCGCGGGGCGTCATTCCTCACCGGTCGGCTCGGCGAAAAAATCGCGGCATCATCGGTCACCGTCATCGACGACCACACCATCGTCGGTGGCTTCGGCACTTCGCCCTTTGACGGCGAAGGACTGCCATCGCGGCGCACCGTAGTCGTCGAGCGAGGAGTGCTCACCAACTATCTGCTCAACACCTACACCGGCCGCAAGCTGGGAATGAAGAGCACCGGCAACGCCTCTCGCGGCCTCGCCGGAAACCCCGGCACCGGCGCAGGCAATCTCTTCTTGGTCGCGGGCAGCGAGACGCCAGAGGAGATTCTTGGCGGCGTCCAATCCGGCCTCTACGTCACGGAGCTTATGGGCCAGGGCGTGAACATGGTCACCGGCGACTACTCACGCGGTGCATCGGGCCTGTGGATCGAGAACGGCGAGCTTACCTTTGCGGTGCAGGAGATCACCATTGCCGGCAATCTCCAGAAGATGTTTCAGAACATCACCGCCATCGGCAGCGACCTCGTGTTCCGCGGCTCGGTCGCATCTCCAACTCTCCGCATAGACGGCATGACAATCGCAGGAGAGTAATCTGCTGAGTGGTGAACCCGCGTGCCCTCCTCACAAATGCTCTCGTCTGCCGTCGCGTTTGATCCGGGCAACCCTCCATGGGCTGAGATTCCGCCACGCGCCGGAGTCTTCGCCCTCTTCGCAGCCGACGAGCGGGCTGAGCCCTACATAAGCCGCACACCCAATCTGCGCAACCGCCTGCGACGCCTGCTCGACGTGCGGCCCAATCAGCAGGCCATCGAGTCCAAACGTCTGCGCCTCACGCAGAGCGTCGCCCGCATCGAGTACTCTCTGACCGGGTCAGACTTCGAATCGTGGCTCCTGCTCTACGAGGCTTCGCTCGCGGCATTCGGCGAGCGCGCACGGAAGCGCCTGCACCTCAAGCCGCCATCGTTCCTGCGCATGACGATGGACAATGCGTATCCCCGTGTTTATGTAACCAATAAAATTACAAAATCCGCAGCCGCCGATCTCTTCGGCCCCTTCCCTTCGCGCGTCGCGGCTGAAACCTTCCTCGAAGGCATGCTCAACCTCTTCGACCTGCGCCGCTGTTACGAAGATCTCAATCCCGATCCGAATTTCCCCGGATGTGTCTACTCGGAAATGAAGAAGTGCCTTGCGCCCTGCTTCAAGGGCTGCACCGACGAGCGCTATGCCGAGGAAGCCTCTGCAGTCCACGCTTTTCTGGCAACCCGTGGCCAGAGCCTCATCGCCGAACTGACGCGCCAGCGCACGCAGGCTTCCGAAGAGCTCGACTTCGAAAAAGCAGCCGAAATTCATGCCCGTCTCTCCAAAGTCGAGACCGTCGCCGGTACAGTCTCACCAGCCGTTCACGCACTCAAAGACTTGAACGGCGTGATCGTGCAGCCGTCCGCCGAAGAAGGGCATGTGGCACTCTTCCTGCTCAATCGCGGATCGCTCGCCGGCCCGGCTCTATACTCTGTCGCCGGCATACGCCATCCGAATGAAGAATCGGGATCGTCGTCACTCTTCGCGCATCCAGCCGCAGTCGCCGCCCTACCTCTGGAAGCCGCTCCTGTGGTCAAGCTGGCCGCAAGGGACGAACTCGAATCCCGTCTCGAAGACGCGCTCAATGCTCTCCGGGTGCGATCCGCCTCGCGATCCCAGCAGACAGTGGATCACCTCTGCCTCTTCACCCGCTGGTACTACCGCCCTCAGGCCCGTCGTACAGGCGAAGCTATCTTCGAAGAGACGGGCGAGCAATCGAAAAAACAACTCATGCGCACCATCTCGCGGGTCTACCGCCAGGCGCAGACCGCCCACGGATCACACCCCGAGCATCTCTCCATCTCCGAAACTCCTTCAAGCTGACTTTTCGGTTACCGAAAACCATCCCATATCATCGAAGACAACGGAACCACATCACTCCCGGATTGCGTATCGGAACTTGTCGGCTACGCCGGGTCTGCGCAAGCGGCCCGATTCCGCACGACGAGTACTTCATTCCGTATAGTTTTGATTTTGGGGACGCGCGACGCATGATCTTCGACGATATTCGCTACGCACTGCGGCAGTTTGCCAAATCTCCCGGATTCACGGCGACCGCGATTCTGACGCTTGCCCTGGGCATCGGCGCAACGACGGCCATCTTCACCCTGGTCTACGCGATCCTCCTCAAGTCTTTGCCCGTAGCCGATCCGAGCACCCTCATCCGCGTTGGCAACAATGAGAATTGCTGCATCAACGGCGGACTGCAGGATGACTGGTCGCTCTTTTCCTATGAGCAATACAAGGAGTTCCGAGACAATACTCCGGGTTTTGCCCAACTGGCAGCCTTTGAGGCCGGGCACAACCAGATTGGTGTGCGGAGGGAGGGCAGCAATCATCCGGCCGAGTCGCTGATCGGCAACTTTGTTTCCGGGAATGCGTTCGGCACTCTCGGCGTGAACGCGTATGCCGGACGGCTGTTGAAGCATTCGGATGACGAGAAGGGCGCGGCCCCGGTGGCAGTGATGAGCTATCGCACCTGGCAGCAGAAGTTCGGGCAGGATCAGTCGATCGTCGGCGCAAACTTTCTGATCAATGGCCAGCCCTTCACGATCGTCGGTATTACTCCGCCCGGATTCTTTGGCGAGAGGCTCGAAAGCGATCCGGCTTCGTTCTGGATACCGCTGAACAAAGAGCCGCTGGTTCTCGGGACCAATAGCGTTCTGGAATCGCCGGAGTTCAGTTGGCTGAATATCTTCGGCCGGCTTCGGCCTGGCGCTGGTAAGAAACAGGTCGAATCGCAGTTGCAGGTGGAGCTGCGCCAGTTCCTGGCAAGCCCGCTGAGCAAACTCGACGCCCGGGATTCAGGGCTGATTCCCAAGCAGACGCTCCATCTCTCCCCCGGTGGCGCGGGCGTGCAGCGAATGCAGGAGGAATTCAAGGACGCTCTGCATCTGCTCATGTGGATCTCAGGATTCGTTCTGCTCATTGCCTGCGCAAACCTGGCCAACCTGATGCTGGTGCGCGCCACCAATCAGCGACAGAAAATCTCAGTGCAGGCCGCGCTTGGCGCTCCGAGATCGAGGCTTGTCGGGCAGGCGCTGACCGAGAGCGTGGTTCTGGCTGTGCTCGGCGGCATCGCCAGCCTGATCGTTGCCTACGGAGGAGCGCGAATGATTGTGCACCTCGCGGCGGGCAAGAGCTATGTTCCCATCGATCCAACGCCGTCGCTCACCATTCTGGGATTCGCCTTTGCGGTTTCATTGCTCACGGGAATGTTGTTTGGCGTGGCGCCGGCGTGGGTGACCGCGCATGCCGATCCGATAGACGCATTGCGTGACGCGAACCGCACCACGAAGCACAGCGGTTTGTGGACTCAGAAGGCTCTTGTTGTTCTTCAGGCAGCGTTCTCGCTCATGCTGCTCTCCGCGGCGGCCTTGCTCACGCAGAGCCTGCGCAACCTGCATCATCAGGACTTCGGCTTCGATACCAAAAATCGATACATCCTGCATTTCGACCCGCAAATGGCGGGTTATAAGGTGGAGCAGATAGAAGCTCTGGATCGCCAGCTGCACGATACCCTGGCAGCCATTCCCGGCGTAAAGTCGGTGGCCATTTCAACCTACAGTCCCATGGAAGGCGACAACTGGGGAACAGGCGTTTACTTTGAGGGCAGGCAGCCACCGCCGCCCGGCAGCAACGAGCAGGGTGCGTCGTGGGTCCGTGCGAGCGCCGGATATTTTGACACGATTGGCACCCGCATCATCGCCGGCCGGCCCATCACCGAGCAAGACACGGCCACCACGCGCAAGGTGGCCGTGGTAAATCAGGAATTTGTGAAGAAGTTCTACAAGACTCAGAATCCGATCGGTCAGCACTTCGGAACCGACGATCAGAAGTATGCCGGCTCCTATGAGATCGTAGGTGTTACCGAGAACACGAACTACTGGCAGCCGACAAGCAAGATTCGCCCCATGTATTTCCTGCCCGCCGCGCAGTGGCTTCGCATCGACGATCCGGACGTCAGGCTCGGCGATAACTTCTCTCATATGCACTTGAATGCCATCGAGCTGCAGACAAACAGGATGATTCCTGGAATGGAATCTCAGGTGCGCGGGGCGCTCGCCCAGGTCAACCCGAACCTGACAGTTATCGACTTCCAGCCTTTCGCCCAGCAGGTACAACAGAACTTCAACCAGCAGTCGATGGTCGCCGACCTGACCTCGCTCTTCGGATTCCTGGCCTTGGTGCTGGCTTCGATCGGTCTCTATGGCGTAACTGCGTATGCCGTAGCGCGCCGAACCGGCGAGATCGGCCTGCGCATGGCACTCGGCGCCGATCGCATGAACGTCCTGCGCCTGGTATTGAAAGGCGCGTTCATGCTTGTGGCCGTGGGGCTGGCTATCGGCGTGCTCTTCACGCTGCTCGTTGGCAGGTTCATGGCCAGCCAGTTGTTTGGGGTTAAGGCCTACGATCCGGTGATTCTGCTCATCACCATCGTGATCCTCGCGGTCGCAGCACTGATAGCCTCGGTGATCCCCGCGCAGCGCGCAGCGAGCATTGAGCCGATGCAGGCCCTGCGAACAGAGTAGCGGCCTTCCGCGAAGCGCGCTAGCTGGCGTCTTTCTTCTTCCTCGCTCTCACCTTGAACCAGATCGGCGAGCCTTCAAATCCGAAGGCCTCCCGTATCTGGTTCCCGAGAAACCGCTCGAAGGAGAAGTGCAGCTTCACGTCGCGATCCGTGAACAGCACAAAGGTCGGCGGAGCCACTGCAGCCTGCGTCATATACAGAATCCGCACCCGCTTTGACATCGGCACTCCGGCCCTTTGAAAATCGACGCGCTCGAGAAAGCGGTTCATCTGGCCGGTGGTGACGCGCTTGCGCCGTTCCTGAGCGACTCGAATTGCAGTATCGAGCAGACGGCTGAGGCTTCGGCCGTCCTTCTGCGCACTGGCCGCCGAGATGAAGACAACCGGCGCGTAGTCGAGATACTTGAGCGCACGCCGCACCTGCTGCTCGAAGATCTCCCGATCTGCGGGAGGCTTCCCGTCAGTGCGGGCTGTCGTCACCAGGTCCCACTTGTTGATGACAATCACCACCGACCGACCGCTCTCATGGGCATAGCCTCCGATCGTTGCGTCCGACGCCGTCACGCCCTCCGTCGCGTCGATCATCAGCAGCGAAACATCGGCCGCCTCAAGATGACGCCGCGCCATCACCACCGACAGCTTCTCCGCCATCAGTTCCGTCTTGCCCTTGCGGCGAATCCCCGCCGTATCGATGATGCGCAGTGTCTGCCCGTGATAATCAATCACCTCGTCCACTGCGTCTCGGGTGGTTCCCGCAATCGGCGAGACAATCGCCCGCGACGTGCCGGTAAGCGCGTTTAACAGTGTCGATTTGCCGACATTCGGCCGTCCGATGATGGCGATGCGCGTCTCGTGCTGCTGGTATTCGCCATGCGTGCGATGCAGCTTCTCGCCCGTCTCATCTTCAGCCTCTTCAGCAGCCTCCTCGACCGCCTCCTCGGACGCTTCATCCCGAAACGGCAGCACCGCCCACACTTCGTCCAGCAGTTCGCCGATGTTGTGTCCGTGCTCAGCCGAAATCGCCACCAGGTTCTTGATTCCCAACTGGCGAAAATTTTCAGCCGCCGCGTCCAGCGCCTCGACGTCGATCTTGTTCACCGCGAGGAAGAGCGGCTTACCCGAGCGCAGCAACAGACGTGCCAGGTCAATGTCCGGAGACGCAAGCTCGGTACGTCCATCGACGACCATGACGATCGCGTCGGCCTCGTCGAGCGCCGTCCTCGCCTGGCGAAAAATCTCCGCTGGAATCAGCGCTTCATCGTCGGGGACGATGCCCCCGGTATCGACGATGCGCGCCGTGCGCCCCGCCCATTCAACCTCGCCGTAGATACGGTCACGCGTGATCCCGGGCTCGTCTCCGACGATCGAGCGCCGCGACTCCGTCAGCCGGTTGAAAAGCGTCGACTTGCCTACGTTCGGGCGGCCAACGATGGCAAGGACGGGCATTATCGCCGCACCAGCGGATCGGGTACCCTGCGCCTTTCTAGACGCCCGTGCTCGATTTGGTTTTTGCGTAGAGGCTTTCAAGATGACTTTCTCGATCGTTTGCCGGATCGCAACTTAGTAATGATCTGGATATCCTTCGCGGGACATCCTTCAAGATTCTATAGGTTTGCCGCGCCCCTCCTTGTCACTCCTCGCCTTTTCCACATCGCGCCAGCTATCCTGACATGGACCATTTCCAAAGAATCCACGTGTCCTCGACGACCCAAACCGTGCCGGCCCTGCCCTCGCTCTATGACTTTTTCGCGCCGGGCGGCGTGCTGTCGCGCTCGCAGTTGCCCTATGAGTTCCGCCGCGGCCAGTTGGAGATGGCGCAGGCGGTCGAGCGCGCCCTCGACGAAAACCGTCACCTGATCGTCGAGGCCGGAACCGGCACCGGCAAGACCCTCGCCTATCTGCTCCCCGCCCTGCGCTCGGGCCGCCGAGTCATCATCTCGACCGGCACCAAAAACCTCCAGGAACAGCTGTTCTTCAAGGACATCCCCTTCCTCGAATCGCTCCTTGGCCCGCTGCGCGTCTGCTATATGAAGGGTCGCGCAAACTACCTCTGCCGCCACAAGCTCTACGCTTTGCGCAGCCAGCCGATTCTCAACGGACTCGAAGAAATCTCGCAGTATCAGCAGATCGCCGAATGGGAGAAAACCACCGAGACCGGAGACCGAGTCGAG
The DNA here is from genome assembly GCA_963781245.1 of uncultured Acidobacteriaceae bacterium. Taxonomy (GTDB): domain Bacteria; phylum Acidobacteriota; class Terriglobia; order Terriglobales; family Acidobacteriaceae; genus Silvibacterium. Next base: position 168,265 of record CAWAFB010000011.1, on the reverse strand, counting down.
CTCGACGACCTTCCCGAGACCAGCCAGCTCTGGTCCAAACTCGATGCGCGCAGCGACGCCTGCCTCGGCCAGAGCTGCCCCGACTACGATCGCTGCTTCATCACCGAGATGCGCCGTCGCGCTGCCGAGAGCGATGTCATCATCGTCAATCACCATCTCTTCTTCGCCGATCTCGCCGTCAAGTTGCAGGCCAAGGCCGCGCCTGATGCCGGAATCCTCCCCGAAGCCGGAATCGTCATCTTCGACGAAGCGCACGAGCTCGAAGACGTCGCCTCCAGCTACTTCGGCATCAGCCTCAGCAATATCCGCTTCGAAGAACTCGCCCGTGACCTCGAAACCATGCTCCGCGCCAAGCAGTCGCTGAACTCCAGCATCATTGGAGCCGCGCAGACGGCGCGCGAGCGGGCACGCTTGTTCTTCGCCGCTCTGCCGACCCCCCGCCGCTCTGAGAGCACGCGCAATGGAGACCGTGGCCAGCCCAGCGACGGCCGCATGCCCTTCCTTGACCGCGAAGACTTCCTCGAAGCCAGCGGAGATCTCTATCTCGCCCTCACCGACGCGCTCCATCGCCTCGAGCTAGAGCTCGAGCGCCTGCGCGGAGTCGAAGAATCCGCGCCTCTCCGCAAGCGCGCCGCTGACATCCGGGAGCAGTTGCGGTTCCTCCTCGAAGCCGACGACCGCAACACCGTCTTCTGGCTCGAGCGCCGCGGCGGCCGCGGACAAGGCTCTGGCCCGGTCACCTATCTGCAGGCGACGCCCATCGATGTATCCGAACTGCTCAGCGAACTGCTCTTCGAGAATTTCCCCAGCGTCGTGCTCACCTCGGCCACGCTCACCGTGCAGGGAGGCTTCTCTCATATCCGCAAACGCCTGGGCATGCGCGATGCCCGCGAGCTCGTCGTGCCCTCCCATTTCCGTTACGGCGAGCAGGCGCTGCTCTACCTGCCACCCGACATGCCCGACCCCCGCGATAGCAATTTTCAGGAAGAAGCCGCGCGCCGCATCCGGCGAATGCTCGACATCACCGAGGGACGTGCGTTCTGCCTCTTCACCAGCTACCAGCAGATGCGCGACCTCTACGAGCGCCTTCTGGTCGAAGTCGGCTACCCGCTGCTCCTTCAGGGAACCGCCCCGCGCAAGGCGCTGCTTGAAGAATTCCGCGAGACGCCGAACGCCGTGCTCTTCGGCACATCCAGCTTCTGGCAGGGCGTCGACGTGCAGGGAGAAGCGCTGAGCTGCGTCATCGTCGACCGCTTGCCCTTCGCTGTGCCCACCGACCCCGTCGTCCAGGCCCGCATGCGCGCCGTTGAAGAGGGCGGCGGTAACCCCTTCTTCGAATACCAGGTGCCCTCAGCGGTCATCACCCTCAAGCAGGGCTTTGGCCGCCTCATCCGCTCCCTCGACGACCGTGGCGTGCTCATGCTGCTCGATCCGCGCATCCAGCGCCAGCGCTACGGACGTATCTTCATCGAGAGCCTCCCGCCCTACAGCATCACGCAAGACATCACTGTGGTCGAAGCCTTCTTCAGTCACAGTTAGGTCAGATATTTCTTGACCTCGTTCCGCCTTTGCCTGAAAGTAGGTTTCCACCTCTTTAATAAAAGGACAACGGATGCGAACTATCCAGAGGTTGTTGGCAAGCACTCTTGCGTGCGCCACCGCAGGCATCGCGTATGCGCAGGCTCCGGATGCTCTTAAGCCGTTTGTGATCGAAGACGTTCCCGTAATTGTGATGGAGCATGCCCGCGTCATCGATGGAACAGGCGCGCCCGCGAAAGACGACCAGTGGATCGAAATCGCGAACGGCAAGATCGTCTACTCCGGTCTTCAACCCAAGGACCAGCTCACGTTCGGAACGCCCAAGGTTCTCGACATGACCGGCAAGACCGTCTTCCCCGGCCTCGTCGGCATGCACGAGCATCTCTTCTATCCGCTCCCCGAACACCGCCCCGGCCTGCTCCCGCTGTACGGAGAAATGGCTGACAGTGCCCCGCGCCTCTACCTGGCCGGAGGCGTAACCTCCGCGCGAACCGCCGGCAGCCTGGAGCCTTACACCGATCTTTCCCTGAAGCAGGACATCGACGCCGGCAGGATCCCGGGTCCACGGCTCTTCATCACCGGACCGTATCTCGAAGGCGATCCCTCGCTCGGTCCGCAGCTGCACACCCTCACCGGACCCGACGATGCCGCGCGCACCGTGAACTACTGGGCAGCGGAGGGCGCGACCTCCTTCAAGGCGTATATGCACATCACGCCCGAGGAGCTGAAGGCCGCCATCGACGCCGCGCACGCCAAAGGGCTCAAAGTCACTGGCCACGTGTGCGCTGTGGGATTCAAAGAAGCCGCCTCGCTCGGCATAGACAACCTGGAGCACGGTCTTGCTGTCGACACCGAGTTCTATCCCGAGAAGAAGCCCGGGGTCTGCCCCGGCCAGCGACCGCCGCAAGTCGCTCTCTCAAAGCTCGACGTCGAAGGCCCGGAGATTCAATCAACCATCATGTACCTCGTTGCGCATCACGTCGCCGTCACCTCGACGCTGGCCATCTTCGAGAGCTTCGTGACCAACCGCCCGCCCATGAGCGAAGCCATGCGTGTGCGCGAATCATTGCTGCCGCAGGCCTGGGGCGATTACGTCACCGTGAAATCGGAAATCGGCGATTCAACAGAGCCATCTCTTTGGCCCACGCTCTTCAAGCAGGAACTGCAGTTTGAGCGCGACTTCGTAAAGCAGGGAGGTCTTCTGATGGCTGGCTGCGATCCCACTGGCTATGGAGGCGTGCTACCCGGTTTCGGTGACCAGCGCAATCTCGAACTTCTCGTCGAAGCGGGATTCACGCCCGAAGAAGCAATCCACATCGCCACAGAGAATGGTGCTGTCTGGCTCGGCGAGCAGGAACATCTCGGAACCATCGCCCCCGGCAAGGCCGCCGACATCGTCGTTGTGAACGGCAATCCTTCTAAAGACATCCACGACGTCGAAAAGGTGGAGATCGTTTTCAAGGACGGCGTCGGCTACTCACCCCAAAAGCTTGTGGAATCGGTGCGGGGCCTCATGGGGATCCGTTAGCATAATTGCTTGGCTCGTAACCTCTACATCCTGGCCGCAACCCTCCTGCTGTTCGCGCTCGTCTCCTGCGGCATGACACTGCTCAGCCCGACTCTCCAGCCCGGTCTTCCCGGCAATGGATCGCTCTGGAAGACGACAGCGCTCTTTCTGACCCTTGGAGGTCTGGTCGTCGCGCTCTTCGGAGTGATGACGGCCATGTTCGAGCAGGTCGATCGCCGCGCCGAAGAGCGCCGCCTGCGTGATCGCGCCAAGCGCCGCCCTGGCCACTGATCCCGCCATAAAAAGTTACAATGGATAAAGGGCCTTTTTTGCCCGGGAGACTCACCCAGAACATGTACGAAGTAACCGTGGAGCGCGGATTTTCCTCCGGTCATTATCTGCGCAATTACAAAGGCAAGTGCGAGAACCCGCACGGCCACAACTACAAAGTGCGCATCACGCTGCGTGGAGAAAAGCTCGACGCGGCCGGGCTGTTGCTCGACTTCAAGGACCTGAAGCACGTCATGCGTCCCGTTATCGACCGCATCGACCATCAGATGCTTAACGAACTCAAGCCCTTCACCGAGATCAATCCCTCCGCGGAAAACCTGGCGCGCTACTTCTTCGACGAAACCAACAAGCAGCTCAGCGAGATGACCGGCGGCCGCGTCCGCGTGAAGGATTGCACCATCTACGAGACCGACACCACCACGGCCACCTACTACGAGTGACCGCGCAGTGTACCTGATCGAAATCTACAAATCCGTACAAGGTGAATCGAGCTTCGCCGGCCGCCCCTGCATCTTCGTGCGCCTCGCTGGCTGCAACCTGCGCTGTTCCTGGTGCGACTCCGAATACACCTTCAGCGGCGGCTACAAGCTCAGTGAAGACGAGATCGTCGCCGAGATCGAAAAGCTCGCCCCCGTCAAGCTCGTCGAGTTCACCGGCGGAGAGCCGCTGCTGCAGGAGCGTGAGCTGATCCCGCTCATGCAGCGCCTGCTCGCGCAGGGATACCAGCTGATGATCGAGACCAGCGGCGAGCGCCCGGTCGACAACGTCCCCAGGGCTGTGCACAAGATCGTAGATGTGAAATGCCCCGGTTCCGGCGAGTCAGCCCGCTTCCGCATGACCAATCTTGCCTCGCTCACCGAGCTAGACGAGTTGAAGTTCGTCATCACCAACCGCGAGGACTACGAATTCTCCCGCGACTTTATCCGCGCCAACGCTCTCGAATCGCGCGGCGCGCAGCTGCTGCTGTCGCCAGCATTCTCAAAGACGCCATCACCCGAGCGCAGCACGGCAAACTGCCTGCTCGATCCTCGAGAACTCGTCGAATGGATGCTTGCCGACGGCCTCAAAGCCCGCCTCAGCCTGCAGATTCACAAGTACATCTGGGAGCCCCAAAAGAAAGGGGTGTAGTCAGAAGGGCGTCCATGCTCAGTCCATGACCCTGTACTGCAGATAGGGCCGTGAGAGTGTGAGAATTTTGTCGTCGCTCATCTCAGTGAGCCGGTCATCTGGATTGGTGACGGCTTTGAAATCGACCTCGACCTTGATGTACGGACACAATTTGTAAACGTATGTCCGGCGAGCGCGCGTAGAAATGCCACCCTCCACGGTGAAAACCGTAAGCAGGTCCGCCCTCGTCATTCCTGGCTTGATCGCATCGATCGCCTCCATCACACTCTCGATTGACTTGGTAAGCGCCTCAGATGTACACGGCGCAGCCGGAACAGGGTTTCCTTGTTGCCCGAAAAGTGCGCTGGCGCACACCGGCCCAAGAGCCAGACAAAATGATCGGCGGGGAATCATTTCTTACCTCCTGCAGGCCAACCTCAATGCGCGTCCAGATACTTATCGAACAGAATATCGAAGGAGAACAGCTCTTTCCCGCTCGCATCGCGCAGCTCTCTCAGCCGCAGCTTCGCGCCGCGCAACGGATTGCCGCCCAATCCCTGCATATCGTAGAAGAGGAACCCTGCCCGCGTGGTGTGCGGCTCAACTGCAATGGCCGAGTACTCGAACTCCGAAAAATCCTGCTCGATCTTCGAGTCCGGCGTCTTCGGCTTACCGCCCATCGGAGGCAGCGGTGCCGGCATGGGAATCTTTTTGCCCGTGTTGCTCACATGCGTCATCCGGCGCTCCACGTCCTCCGGCTCGGCCGCAGGAATCCTGTCTCCCGCAGCGGTGATGAAGTGAATCCGTGCGTCCACCAGCGAAATAGGCCGATCGCCATTGTTCGTCACGATGATCCGGATCGGCATGAAGCCGTTCTTCAGATAATCGACGCGAAAGATGCCCATCTTTTCTTTTGTGTCGAAGGGCTCCGCCGCAATCACCACATGTTCGTCCGCATGCGAGTCGAAAGCCGGGTAACTTGAGGCGTCCTTAGCGGGCGGTAAAGCGTGGTCGGAAGCCGGAAGCGCTGCTGCCGTGAACATGAGAGCAAGGGCGAGAAAAGCGAGAGAACGCAGACGCATCTTTGGGACGATTATCATCTTCGAATAAGACCTGAGTAAAGTTAGATTCGTAAGCCGATGCTTGCCCTCTACAGTCTCGCGTTGTTTCTGGCCTTGCTCATTGGCGCGCCCTGGTGGCTCTTTCGCATGGCCACCAGCGGCAAGTATCGCGAAGGATTGGCCGAGCGCCTGGGTCGAGTGCCTGAGCGCATGCTCGCCGATGACAGGCCGGCAATCTGGGTGCACGCCGTCTCCGTGGGAGAGGTTCTGGCAGCCAGCCGCCTCATCGACGAACTGGCATCGCGCCTTCCCGGATGGCGCGTAGTAGTTTCCACAACAACGCGCACCGGACAAAAGATCGCACGCGAGCGTTTCGGTCAAGATCGCGTCTTCTATTTCCCGCTCGACTTCGCTTTCGCCGTCCGCGGCTGGCTGCGGGCGCTGCAGCCGCGCATGGTCGTACTTCTCGAAACAGAGTTCTGGCCGCGCATGCTCGTCGAATGCCGCCGCGGGAAAATCCCTGTAACCGTGGTGAACGCCCGCATCTCCGACCGCTCATGGCCGCGCTATCTGCGCCTGCGCTTTCTGTGGAAGCATCTGCTCAACAGCTTCTGCCTCGTGCTCGCGCAGAGCGAACTCGATGCCCAGCGCCTAAGAGCCATCGGTGCGAGCAACGTGCGCGTCGGCGGAAATCTCAAGTTCGGCGTCCGCGTCGCGAAACCCGCGGCCGTAACGGAGGCGCTTCGCAGGAATTTGCCCGCCGACGCTAAGGTCATCGTCTGTGGCTCGACTCTCGCCGGAGAAGAAGAGCTTCTTCTCAACGCAGTGCCGACGGATGTCATCACCATTCTTGCCCCGCGCCATCCCGAGCGCTTCAGCGCTGTCGAAAAGCTGCTCTCGCAGCGTCGAGCCCCATACCTCCTGCGTTCCAGATGGATGGAATCTCCTGGCCCGATTCCCGCAGGCACAGTCTTCCTCCTCGACTCGATCGGTGAACTGGCATCGGTGTACTCCGTCGCCGACGTGGCCTTCGTTGGTGGCGGCCTCTTTATACCCGGAGGTCACAATCCGCTCGAGCCCGCACAGTTCAGCGTCCCCGTCGTGATGGGACCGCACTACGAAAACTTCCGCGCCATCGTCGAGAAGCTGCTGGCTGCCGACGCCATCACAGTCGTCGAAATTAAAGAGATACCGTCCACATTCCAACAGCTGCTGACCAACGAAAACGCAGCCCGCGAAATGGGAGCCCGTGCCCGCAAGGTCTTCGAAAGCGACGCGGGAGGCACCGAAGCCGCAGCAGACGCGCTGCTCGAAATTGTTGGCTTGGGCACCGGAGTGCGCTTGTGAGCCGCGCACAGGCGCTGCTTACGCCCCTCGTGCCTCTCTACGCGGCCGCTCTAAGCGCGAAGAACACCGCATACGACCGCGGCTGGATCAAGCCAAAGCACCTCGCGTGGCCGGTCATCAGCGTGGGCAATCTCTCCGTCGGCGGAGCAGGCAAGACGCCGGTGGTCATCCGCCTCGCACAGCTGCTTACAGAACAGGGCCACAACGTCGACGTCCTCTCCCGTGGCTACGGCCGCAGCTCGCAAGATGTCGAACGCGTGGACCCGGAGGGCTCTGTCGCACGCTACGGCGACGAGCCGATCCTGATCGCCCGCAATACGCATGTGCCGGCCTATGTTGGCTCCGATCGCTACGCGGCCGGAGCACTAGCCGAGCGCGAGCAACCCGCCCAAGGCATCCATCTGCTCGACGACGGCTTCCAGCACCGCCGCCTCGCTCGCAACGTCGACATCGTCGTCCTTCACCGCAGCGACTTTGAAGAGCGCCTGCTACCCGCCGGACGCCTGCGTGAGCCGCTCTCGGCTCTGAAGCGTGCTTCGGTGCTCCTCCTCCGCGAGGAAGACCGACATCTCGAAATAGAATTGAAACGCCGCAACCTCGCTGCGCCGATATGGATTCAGCGTCGCCGGCTGGCAATTCCGCCGCTGAAGCGAACCATCGCCTTCTGCGCCGTCGCCCGTCCGGATGAGTTCTTCTCCGCACTGCGCAGTCACAGCGGCGACATCGCTGCAATATCGGCATTCCGAGACCACCATACCTACTCTGACGCCGACCTTGACCAACTCCTCGATCTTCGCGACCAGCACTCCTCCGAAGTATTCATCACCACCGAAAAGGACTGGGTGCGCCTGACTCCGGAACAGCGGACACGACTCGCTCCGCTCAACGTCGCGCGACTTGAGGTTGTGTTCGAAAATGAACCGGCCCTTACGACCCAGTTGCTCAGTCTCATTGTGAGAAAATAAAGAATTGTTTCCAGCAGAAAAGCAGTTGCGTGTGCTCATCGTCCGACTTGGTGCGATGGGGGATATTCTCCATGCCTTGCCCGCTGTTACAGCCTTGCGCCAGGCGCATCCCGAGTGGTTCATCGGCTGGGCCGTGGAGCCGCAATGGCGCGATCTTCTCTGCGCTGGGGCATGCGAGCGGCGCAACCCGCAGATGCCTATCATCGACGCCTTTCACAGCGTCCCCGCGAAGCAGTGGGCACGTTCGCCGTTCAGTCCGGCGACCCTGCGCGACATCCGCCGTGTGCGACGTGAGCTGCGCCAGACCCGCTACGATGTTTGCGTCGACCTGCAGGGCGCCATACGCTCCGCTGTGATTGCCCGCTGGGCGCGCGCCTCCCGCATCATCGGCGAAGACAAGCCTCGCGAACCCGCGGCGCGCTGGCTCTTCAGCGAGCGAGTGAGGACGCAGGGAGTTCACGTCATCGAACAGTCTATTGAAGTATCCAACGCGGTCGCCCGAGAGTCACTGCCCGTCATGCTCCCTTCGCTTCCCGTTTCTGCGCACGCCGACAACCAAGCTGCCCGAATCGCGCAACCCTTTGTCCTCGTCAGTCCCGGAGCCGGATGGGGCGCCAAGCGCTGGCCCGTCGAACGCTATGCAGAGGTGGCCCGTCAGCTTCACAATGTGGGATACACCGTCGTCGTCAACAGCGGGCCCGGCGAAGAATCGATCGCCGACGATCTGACTGGACTCAGCGGTGATGCTGCCACAGCCGTGAAAGCCTCACTCACAGAACTCATTGCTATCGCCCGTCGCGCCTCGCTTGTCATCGCTGGAGACACCGGACCCCTTCACCTTGCCAGCGCGCTTGGCAAGCCGGTCGTTGGCATCTTCGGCCCCACCGATCCCGCCCGCAACGGACCCTTTGGCGGCAATTTCCGCGTCCTGCGTCATCCTGAAAGCCGCCGCGACCACGCGCGCCACGAAGCGCCCGAAGCCGGCCTGCTGACCATCACGCCCGAGGCCGTCCTCGACGCCGCGATGCAGCTGCTGGAGGGCCGAAAGTAGATGGCCCTGATCTGGAGCAGAATCGCACGGCGCATCCGCGTGCCCCTGGGCTTCGCCTTCGCGGCGCTCTATCTCTGGCTGGCGCGACCGACGCCTACCTTTATGGCCTTGAGTCTCATTCTTGTAATTCCCGGCATCTGGCTGCGCGCCTACGCCTCCGGATACGTCAAAAAGAATACCGAGCTCACCATGACCGGACCCTACGCCTTCACCCGCAACCCCCTCTATCTCGGTTCGATGCTCATCGCCTTCGGCTTTGCGCTGGCCTCGCGCAGCATCTGGATCGCGCTTGCTCTGGCCGTGCTCTTCGCAGTCATTTACGTGCCCGTCATCCGCTCGGAAGAGGCCTTTCTGCGATCGAAATTCAACGAATTCGACGACTATGCTGCCCGTGTCCCACGATTGCTCCCGAGACTCAGTCCAGCGAGCAGTTCCGAAAGCGAACGCGGAGCATTTTCGTCTGGCCTGTATCGAAAACACCGCGAGTACAATGCACTGATAGGTGCGGTGGCTATCTATGCCACGCTTGCGCTGCGAATTTATTTCTGGGGTTGAGCGCGGCAGCTTCGCGCACTGTGAGTATTGGATTTGATTTGGCGTCAACGCTTGCTCTTCATTTCTAGCTGCTTGTTGTTTGCGGCGACCCTGGGCGCGCAGGCGCCTCCGTCCATCGCTCCGCTGCGCGCGCCTCGCGCGGGTTTCACCTTCCCGGCAAAACAAACCCTGAACTATGCCGTCGACTGGCGTGTCTTTCCCGCGGGAATCGTCGCCTTTCACCTCGAAGCCGACGGGGACATGCAGCGCATCACCGTTACCGCGGACACAGTCGGCGCCGTCAATCTGCTCTTCCGCGTCAGCGACCGCTTTCAGTCGTCCTTCAATCGCACCACCGGCTGCTCCGAATCCTTCTCCAAGCAGATCATCGAAGGCCGCCGCCAGGTAAACGGCGATCTGAAATTGAACTACCCCGAGCACAAGGCAATCTACACCGAGAAAAATCTTGTCTCCGGAATCAGCAAGCACCAGGAGTCTGCCATCCCCTCCTGCGTCACCGATTCGCTTTCCGCGATTTTTTACGCCGCATCGCAGCCCATGACCGTCGGCCAGAGCTTCCAGATGCCTCTCGGCGACGCCATGAAGACCATCCCCGTAACCATGAAGATGGAAGGGCATGAGGAGGTGCAAACACCCGCCGGAAAATTTCAGACCCTGCGCGTTGAGCCCACCGCCGATGCCGGCGTCGTCAAGAACCGCGGCAACATCTGGATTTGGTACACCGACGACGACAAGCACATGCCTGTGCAGATGCGCGCCCGCTTCTTCTGGGGCACCATTACCTTCCGTCTCACTTCAGTTGATTCGAAATAGGGCGTTTCCGGGCCGCCCACGAACCGATCCTTGTTCGCGGGGCGGCAACTATTGGATTCGATACCGCTCGCGCATCAGCCGCTGCAGGCGCGGTTTGTAGATGAGGTCGTAGGCCAACTCCTTGTCCGGAAACATAGCGAGAGCCGCGCGACGGCTGTCGGCAACCATCTCGGCCGCTTCGTCAATCGTGAGCGTCGTGTCCTGCCCGATGACCGACATCACCATGTCCATCATCATCTGCAGGCGCCGCAGCTTTCGCTGCTCTTCTTTCAGCTCTTCGGGACTCTGTTTGGTTTCAGATACGGGGTCGAAGGATGGATGGGGCAGATCAGCGGAGCTTGCCGGTTCGTGTGAGCCCATGTACTCAATTTCCTCCCATGCGAGGCATCGTATAACGACTAGACGCGGGTGCGCGGAAAAAGATGCCCCGCCCTGTGCAAAGCTGGTATCAATCCAGTGACAACACCTCCCCTTAATGCGCGATTGCCGCCCACGGCTCTGCATATACATGCTGGCCATCAAGATAGACGCTGGTCAACCCCAGCATGTCCGTGCGATAGGTGGCCACGTGCGCTCCCTGCAGCTCTTTCAGCACCTCATGCCGTGGATGCCCATAGAAATTGCGCCTCCCCACCGAAATCACTGAATACGAGGGCGCAACAGCCGCCAGAAAAGCCGGAGTCGTCGACGTCCTGCTGCCATGGTGCCCTACCTTCAGCAGATCCGACTTGAGCCCGCCTTCCGCGATCATGCGCGCCTCGCTCGGCGCTTCCGCATCTCCCTCAAGTAACGCCGAGGTCCCGCCGTAGCTCACCCGCATCACCAGCGAGTCATTATTGGCCGGAGGACTGCCCGGCCGATAATCACGATCCGGAGCCAGCACCCGCACCGCCGCATCGCCAAACGCAAATGCATCGCCGGCAGTGTGCGTCACGATCCGCGAGGCGATCCGCGCAGCCTCATCGAGCACTGCGTCATACTGCGGAAAATCCGGATTCCTCCCCACCCAAAGCTCGCGCGGACGAAAGTTTTCGAGGACCGCCCGCATGCCGCCAATATGGTCCGCGTGAGCGTGCGTGATGGCTACTGCATCCAGCCGGCGAATCCCCCGCGACCACAGCACCGGCGAGACGACATCCTCGCCAATGTCGAAATTCGACTCCGGCGAGGCTCCCACCAGTCCCCCGGCATCGACGAGCAGCGTCTTGCCATCGGGCGTCACCACCAGCAGGGAATCGCCCTGCCCCACATCAATCGCCGTCACCTCGAGCTGCCCGGCGTGGCGCGAAATCCGATGCGGCAGCACCGCCACCGCTGCGCTCAACGCGAGCGCGACGACCCCCAGGACCAGCCCAAAGCGGCGCATCCGCAGCGCGCAGCCTGCGCCGATTGCAAGAAGAATCCACATTGCGACCATCCCCGCGCCCGGTGCGGGTATGCGCAGGTCTCCCGCGGGCCTGCCCGCAAATGTAGTCACGATCGAGATGACCGCATGCAAAACAACCGCGGTGCACGCCGCAGGCACAAACGCAATCGCAGGGAAAGTTAGGACCGCCGCGAATGTCACTAGCGCGAACGGTAGCAGCGCCCCTAGGAACGGCACAATCAGCAGATTCACCGGGAGCGCCAACAGCGTGACCCGGTGAAAATACGCCGCCATCGGCAACATCATCAACAACTCTATGGAGAACGAAACCACTAGCAACTCCGCAGCTCGAAGCCCCAGCCGAATCGCAACCGGCAAAACTGTCCACGCCGCAAAACGTCCCGTCAACGGACGCAGATACTGCGCCACCATCCGGAGGCTCACGCGAAACTGCGCAACTTGGGGCGGCAACGAAGGATCGATTCTCAGCACCCGCAGATTGCGCACCGCCCTCAGATATGGCCCGAACGTCTCCTCTGCGACCGGCACCGCGATGCCGGCAACCGCCAGCACCGACAGAAGCGTCATCTGGAATCCGGAATCGAACAGCGATGAAGGATCCGCCGCCAGCATCACCAATGCAGCGACCCCGATCACGTTGAGCGCCACACGTTCCCGCCACAGCAGCCGCCCGATCAGATAGAGAGTCACCATCCAGAACGCCCGCTGCACCGGATTCCCGAAGCCGTAAACACCGCATATCCCAGCGAGCAGCCAATCGTGATGAGCGATGCCCATACCCGCGAAAGTCCCAGCCGCCTCGTCACCCAGAAGATCAGCCCCGAAAAAATCGCGAGGTGCAGTCCCGAGACCACCAGAAGGTGAAACGACCCTGTGCGTTCGAAGCCCACGCGCACGCCGCGCTGCAGGTAGCTGCGGTCGCCAGTCAGCATCGCCGTCAGCATGGCCGCGTCGTCGTGATCCAGGCGTAGAAATGCAGGTAGGCGATGCCCAGCCTCCCGCTCCGCGAAGGCGATCAGACTCGAACCCGCCGCCACCTGAAGCGAATGCAGCCGGCAGGCGAAGGTCTGCGTTTTCGCAGTCGCGACCACCGCCATCTTCTCCGCCTTCGCGCTCCCCAACGCCCCGATCCCCTGCCGCAACAGATACGCCCCCGCATCCCACACGCCCGGATCGAGGAACCGTTCTTCACGGTGCATCGCCAGCGTGGCTCGCACCGGATCTCCGCAGCGGATCTGCGGGAAAGCCTCTTCGGCCGGCGTATAAACCGTGACCCGCACAGTTGAATCCGCCGGAGAGCTCAGCCGCAGATCGATCTGCTGACTCCGCTCTTCACGGGTCTTTGTCGAGAACGGAGTGGTGGACATTACCGTCCGCACCGGCCCGGCTCGCACAACCTCACCTTCCACGGTGCGAGGACTGTTGTCTGCTAGCAGCGTCAATTCCTTCTTCTGATTGACTGCGGGAGCAATCTCCGCGCACAGTGTGCCTAGCAACACAAACAGCAGTCCCGTCGCGGGCCATGCCAGGCGAGGCGCAATTCTCAGAGCGATCGCTGTCACCGCCAACAACGTCAGCAGTGCAACCATGAGAATTCCGGGCGTCCTCCAGAAGTAGTGCGCGCAGAGAATCCCGGACGCGAATCCGCACGCTCCGAAGAGCGCTGGGGCAGCCAGAAAGCGAAAAGAGTTTGCTCGCCGCGTTGCAGGCGCATCAGGTCCGGCTGCGTAAGCCGGTGATCTATCCGGAATGGTCGCCGTCGCCATCGCATTCCATCACCGCCCGGCGCGGAAAACGCGCTACAGCGACAGCATCGCGACGCTCTCCAGGTGGAAAGTCTGCGGAAACAGGTCCACCATATGCAGTTTGGTGAGTTGGTAGCCCGAGTCTAGCAGCGATTTCAGATCGCGCGACAAAGTTGTCGGATCGCACGAAACGTAAGTAATGTGCGCGGGACGAATCTCCGCCAACAGCGCCGTGATCTCCTTACCCAGCCCCGCCCGCGGAGGATCCACCACCACAAAATCCGGCTTGCGCTGCCCGTCCGACCGCGCCCTCCGCAAAAACTCAAGCGTGCTCGCCGCCGCCACGCGATGCGCGCCGCCACCGAGGTTCTCACTCAGATCCCGCACCGAACTCGCCGCCGCCTCGACCGCGACAACTCTCTTGAATCGCGCCGCCAGCGCCCGAGCAAACAGGCCCACACCTGCATAAAGATCCCATGCGACCTCGCCCGTTCGATCCATAATCACCAGCTCGACAAGCGGATCGATCAAAAGTCGGTTCACCTGAAAAAACGACCCCAGGCTGACCCGATACTCCTCGTCGGCGGCCCGGTAAGTAAGCGCCTGCTGCCCGGCCTGCGCAAGCATCGCCCCTTGTGCCTTTCCGCCCGAGGAAGAGAGCACAGCCGCGCCCTTGATTTGCGGAATCGCCCCAACGAACTGCGGCCACAGCCGCTCGAGATCGCCGCTCGCCTCGCCCTTGCTCCGCCCGCTCAATAGCGTAATCAGCACTGCCCTCTGATCGGCGTCGGTAAAGAACTCTACTTCGCTGAAGCACTCACTCAGCCGCCAATCCTTGGCTCGCTCCTGCACCGCCGCCAGCGCTTCCTGCAACACCGGAGCAGCAATCGGGCACTCCTTCACCGCAAGATTCGCATGCGATCCGCGCCTTTTGTAGCACAGCATCGACGACGCCCGACCCACATGCAGGCGAATACGGTTCCGGTATCCTAGCGCCTCGCCCTGCACTGCGAAGATCGGAGGAATATCTGACAGATGCGCCCGCTCCAGCGATTCGCGCAGGATCTGCACCTTCATCTCCACCTGCGCCTCGTAGCGTGCATGTTGATAGTGGCATCCGCCGCATTCGCCAAAGTAAGCGCAAGGCGGTGCCACCCGTTCCGGCGAAGACTCCAGCACCGCATCCAGTTCGGCATTCGCATAGCTGCCGCGATCCTCAGTGACGTGTGTCTCCACCACCTCGCCCGGCAGCGTGAACGGAACGAAGATGGCCTTGCCCTCATTGCGAGCCAGTCCCGCTCCGCCGTAGATGGCCTTCTCAATCTGCAGTTTCATCTGTAGGGGCCCTAGCTCATGTAGAACAAACTCAGCCGCGGCAGCCCATACTTCTCCAGAAGCCGCTTGTGCAGAAACTGCTGCTCCACCTGCCGAATCTGCGCCGTCTGCATCCGCGAGCGATACGCCGCCAGGGCGCGGGAGCTTTCCTCGCGCATCGCCATTAGATCGGCCTCCGCCGTACCCGCCATCATCGCGCTGAAGAGCTTCTCTTCCATCACCGTCAAACGCCGTTCCAGTTCTTCCAAATTCGGAGCGCCCGCCTTTACCTCTTCGGCAACCGCTCGCAGGCTCCCCGCAATCGGATACGCTATCTCCCCGACCAGGCCCGTAAGCCTCGCTCCATCGATTTGCTCCGCGCGGCTTCTAAGGTGCGCCGCAATCCGCTCCGGCTCGAATCCCGCAGAAACATTTGCGCGCGCCGCTGGCTCCGCTCCGACCGAGGCTTCCTTCATATCCTCGACCGCGGTCATTACCTCCTGCACGCAGTAGGCCAGCCCGTTGATGCGTCGCACCCGTGCGCGGCCCCTCCGCGCATCGTACTTGTCGAAAGCGCCGTCAATCCCCCGCAGCACCGCCTCCAGTGGAACGCCCGCCTCGCGCCACGTCTCAATCAACGCCCAGTCGAGAGTCGACAACAGCAGCAGCGATCCCCTCCGCCGCTGGAAATGCTCTTCGATTTCCGTGAAGTAGTTAAAGTAATCGTTCAAGTTCTGCTTCAGGCCTTCGCCCGTGCGCCATCGCCCGCATGATGACGAGCCTTCGCGCCCCCGTGCTTCGCGGCCACGTTGCGAGCGTAGATAAGGCGCAGCCCTTCCAGCGTAAGCGTGTCGTTGACGTGCTTGATGTACTTCGACTCGTCCGCGATCAGGTGCGCCAGGCCGCCCGTCGCGACGCAGGTCGTGTCTGGTCCCAACTCGGCAATCATCCGCTCGAGAATGCTGTCCACCAGCCCGATATGTCCGTAAAACAGCCCGATCTGCAGGTTATCGACCGTATTGGTGCCGATGACCTTCGGCGGCCGCTTGATCTCCACCCGCGGCAGCCGCGCGGCGCGCGCAAATAGCGCCTCGGCGGAAATGTTCAGCCCCGGAGAAATCGCGCCGCCCAGGAACTCTCCCTTGCGTGAGACCACATCGAAATTCGTCGCCGTACCGAAGTCCACAACGATACACGGGCCGCCGTACTGCTCGAATGCTCCCACGCAGTTCGCCACGCGGTCCGCGCCCACCTCGCTCGGATTATCGGTAAGAATCGGCAGCCCGGTCTTCACGCCCGGCTCGATAAACACCGGCTTCTGCTTGAAGTAGCGCTCGCAGAAGGTGCGCAGAATCCAGTCCATCGGAGGCACCACCGACGCAATGATGATGCCGGTGATCTCGCTGCTCGGAACCCCCTCGCCCTGCAGCAGGTTGCGGATCAGGATGCCGTATTCATCAGCCGTCTGCGCATGGCGCGTGCTGATGCGCCAGGTGATGCGCAGCTCGCCGGGTACCCCATCCTCCAGGGGGAAAAGCGCAATGACCGTATTCGTGTTGTTGACGTTCAGCGCCAGCAGCATGCCATCACCGGTTCGAATTTGCCTTCCGTTCGCGGACACCGCCGGAGTACACGGTCTTCACGCCCTCAGGCGTGCGAATCTGCAGAAAGCCCCGCGAATCCAGGCCTTCCGTTACCCCCGCATAGCCGTCGAGCCCTTCCACGTACACCTGCTTGCCGCGAATCCACGACGACAACCGCTCGAGCCGCGTGAGAATGCTCGCCGTTGCCCGCACCAGTTCTTCCGGCGCAGTGAGTGCATTCACCTCGCGGTCCAGCGATTGTAGCAAAGCCGCCAATAGCTCCTGGCGCGGCCAGTCGCGCCCCGTCTCGATGTAAAGTGACGTCGCCAGTTCCCGCAGCTCCGGCGGAAACTGCTGCTGATGCACATTGATGCCGATGCCGATGACCATGTGGCGGATGCGCGTCACCTCGGCATTCAGTTCGCTGAGAATGCCGCAGAACTTGCGTCGTCCAAAGAGCAGATCGTTCGGCCAGCGCAGATCAGCATCGAGCAACGCCACGCGCGCAACCGCATCGTGTACTGCCAGTCCTGCCGCCAGCGAGAGCCAAAGCGCATCCGCCGGAACCAGCCTCGGCCGAAGCAGCACGCTCACGTAGAGCCCCGACCCCGGCGGCGATTCCCATCCGTGCGCCCCACGTCCGCGTCCCGCCGTCTGCTCGTCGGCCACGTACACCATGCCGTCCGGTGCGCCGCTGTCCCCTTCAGCCATGGCGTGTGTGTTCGTAGAGTGAATGCTCTCGAAGAAGCGGATCTTTCCCGCAAATCGCGTGCCGGCCAGCGCAGCATCCAGCCCAGCCGCATCAAATCCGGCTTCGAAGGCGCGCGTTGCCATGTGGCCTTAGTAAATCTCCGCTGTGATGCGCATGCTCAGGTCGACTGCGGGCGCGGAGTGCGTCAGAGCGCCGACCGAAATGTAATCCACGCCCGTCAGCGCATACTTGCGGATATTGTCGAGCAGAATGCCGCCCGATGCCTCGACCGGAATTTTGTCGCCGCGCTCGTGCACCAGGTTCACCGCCTTCTTCACGTCGGAAGGGCTCATGTTATCCAGCAGCAGTGACTCGGCCCCATTATCGAGCGCCAGCCTTAGCTCGTCGAAGCTTCGAACCTCAATGTCAATCGTCTGCCCCGCGGCCCGCAATTCGTGCGCCTTCTTCAGCACCTTCTCGATGCCGCCACCCAGCGAAATGTGATTGTTCTTGATCAGAATCCCATCGGAAAGATCCAGCCGGTGATTCTCGCCGCCGCCGCAGCGCACCGCGTACTTGTCGAGCACGCGCAGCCCGGGGATCGTCTTGCGCGTATCCAGAACTTTCGTGTTTGTACCCGAGATCGCATCCACGTACTGCCGAGTCAGCGTGGCAATGCCGCTCATCCGCTGCATTAGGTTCAGAATGACGCGCTCGCACGCCAGGATCACGCGCGCATTGTGGCGAATAACAGCAATCGCCTGCCCCTTCTTCACCCGCACGCCGTCGAACATCTCCGGATGGCTGACTACCTCGTAACGGCCGCTGTTACGTTTATCCAGCCGCGCAAATATCTCCAGGAACCTCGGGATACAGCCCAGCCCGGAGATCACGCAGTCCTGCTTGGCGATGACTGTGGCCGAAGCGAGCAGAGCAGGATCAATCGTAATCGCTGTCGTCACGTCGCTGGTGGCTTTGTCCTCGAGCAGCGCCTGCTCCAGGATGGCTTCGATTTTTCGGCTCCTCCACTCCATACTTGCTCCGGTCCTAAACCAGCTGCTCGAGTCGTTCGATCGCGTCCAGTGTCTCCTGGCGCAGCGTGGCCGACTCCGACGCCTGCTTCCTCAATCCCGCAATCACCTTCTCCGGCGCCTTGGCCAGAAAAGCCTCATTCTCGAGTTGCCGTTCCGCGTTGATCAGCACCTTCTCATACTGCTCCAGTTTCTTGCGCAGCCGCTCACGCTCGGCGGCAACATCGATCTTCCTCTCGTACGGGAAGCCAACTGTAAAGCTCACCGTTGTCCTTGAATGCGTGGAAGGAAGCGCCCACGTCGCAGGGAATCTTACAGATGACACCCGCGCCGTCTTGCTGATGATGTCCCGATTCGTCGCCGCAAGAGATTGGATTCTCTCCGCCCCGAAAATCTCCGCCGCAATCTCCTCGCGCTCCGGCACATCCAGATCCTTACGCAACCCGCGCAGCGTGATGATCAGCTCCTGCAGGTCCGCCATCCCGCGCTCCACAGCGGCATCAATCGCGCTCCCATCCGCCTGCGGATACCGCGTCAGCGCAATCGACTTCGCCGGAGCGTTGCCGTCATACAGCGCATGCCACAGCTCTTCGGTAATGAACGGCATGAACGGCGACAGCAGTCGCAGCGAGGCTTCAAAGACCTGCAGCAATGTCGTGAGTGCCGCCTGCGGGGTGCCCCATTCAAGCCCCGTTTTGGCTTGAGTGGGCGTAGCGAACTCCAGCCGCAGCTTTACGATCTCCAGATACCAGTCGCAGAAGTCGCCCCAGAAGAATCGATACACCGCATTCGCAGCCTCATCAAAGCGGTATTCGCCCAGCGCGGCGTTCACTTCCGCAGCCACGCCATTCAACCGCGACACGATCCAGCGCGCTTCTAATGGAGCACCCTCAAACACCGCCGGCATCGCTCCTAACGCCGAAGCGTCCACTTCAATCCCCACCTGCTTCGCGCGGTCGATGTTCATAAAGATGAATCGCGCCGCATTCCAGATCTTGTTCGCGAACGCGCGATATCCGTCGATGCGGTCTTCGCTCAGCGCAATGTCGGTACCCGGCGAAGCCATTGCCGCCAGCGTGAACCGCACCGCATCGGTTCCAAACTTGCCGACCACTTCGATGGGATCGATCACGTTGCCTTTGGTCTTCGACATCTTCTGCCGCTCGGCATCGCGAATCAGCCCGTGAATATAAACATCACGAAACGGCACCGCATCCTTCAGGGTGCGCTCCGACCCATCCGCCATCGGCACATCGAGCATGAAGTGGCAGCCGAACATGATCATGCGTGCCACCCAGAAGAACAGAATGTCGAATCCAGTAACCAACTGCTG
Source organism: uncultured Acidobacteriaceae bacterium (assembly GCA_963781245.1). GTDB lineage: Bacteria > Acidobacteriota > Terriglobia > Terriglobales > Acidobacteriaceae > Silvibacterium. The sequence goes on along the minus strand of CAWAFB010000011.1, from coordinate 148,945 downwards.
AGTGGGATAGAAAACATCCAGGTCGCGCGTATGCTCAGGCCATCCGAAAACGGTGCAGGGAAGCAGTCCCGATGAAAACCACGTGTCCAGCACGTCCGTTTCTTGGTAGACCAGAATACTTCCGCAATGAGCACAAACGTTCGGCTCCGCCCGCGCCACCGTGATCTGTTTGCACGTCTCGCAGTGCCACGCGGGGATGCGATGCCCCCACCACAGCTGCCGCGAGATGCACCAGTCGTAGATGTTGCGCATCCACCCGAAATACGTCTTCGCGTACTGCTCGGGCGTGAACTTGATGTATCCCTGCTCGACCGCCGCGATCGCTTTATCGGCCAGCGGCTGAATCTTCACAAACCACTGCGTCGAGAGCCGCGGCTCCACGATCGTCTTGCTGCGGTCGCACTTGCCTACGGAGTTGACGTGGTCCTTCACCGCGCCCAGTAATCCCCGAGCTTCGAGATCCGCCAGCACCCGCTTGCGCGCCTCGTAGCGATCGAGCCCCGCGTACACGCCGGCCTCGGCATTCATATGCGCTGTCTCGTCCATCACCGAGATCGCCTGCAATCCATGCCGCTGCCCAATCGCAAAATCATTGGGATCGTGCGCCGGAGTCACCTTCACCGCGCCCGTGCCGAACTCCGGGCTCACCCAGCCATCGGTGACCACCGGAATCTCCCTGTCCACCAGCGGCAGCCTTAGCCGCCTGCCATGCAGGTGCTTATAGCGTTCGTCGTCGGGATTCACCGCCACCGCCGTATCGCCCAGCATCGTCTCCGGACGCGTCGTGGCCACCGTGACAAACAGCCCTGGCTCAACCTGGTCCGGGTGAGCCTCACTCAACACGGGATAACGAATCTCCCACAGCTTGCCCTGCTGCTCTTCGTGCACCACTTCAAGATCGCTGATCGCCGTCTGGCAGTCGGGGCACCAGTTCACGATGTAGACGCCACGATAGATCAGCCCCTGCTCGTACAGGCGCACGAAGGCTTCGCGCACCGCGCGCGAAAGCTTGTCATCCATCGTGAAGTACTCGCGCGACCAGTCAACGCTCGTCCCCAGCCGCTTCATCTGCTCCAGGATCGTCCCGCCGTAGTGCTGCTTCCACTCCCATACCCGCTTTTCAAATGCTTCGCGGCCAATTTTCAGCCGGTTCGTCCCCTCGCTCTCCAGCTGCTTTGACACCATCAGCTGGGTCGCAATGCCGGCGTGGTCCGTCCCCGGAACCCACAGGGTCCGGTGGCCCAGCATGCGATGCCAGCGGACCAGGATGTCCGATTCGGTGTGCTCGAACATGTGCCCCATGTGCAGGTTGCCCGTCACGTTGGGCGGAGGCAGCAACATGGTAAAGACGGGCGCGCCCGCGACATTCTCAGGGGCGTTCTCAGGCGAAGGTACGTCGAACAGGCGTTCGCTTACCCAATAGGCGGCCCAGCGATCTTCAATCGCAGTCGGGTCATAAGCTTTCTGGAGTTCTTGCGGCATTTCCGGTGAGAAGACAACCCTTTACGATAGCACGGTAAGGCAGCCAAATCCCTTCCGTCCGGCAAGCACAAGGGCCGCCCGCAGGCGGCCCTCATCGAATTCCGAACCCGCGCTAGAACGGATTTACCTTGGCCAGACCCTTTTTCTTCTTGTGCTTGCTCGAAGACTCGTCCTTCGAGTTGTAAGGGACCTTCTTGCTCTTGCCGTTGGCCGTCGTGCCCGTGGCCACCTGCGCTCCACCGCTCTTCACATCGTTGATCTGATTAGGAGCCTCGGCCGGCTTATCGATCGGCGGCAGCGGCTGATTGTTGGTCGGTGCGACTGCGTTGACCGCCGGAGTGTCAGCCACATGGACCGTCCGGTTGACATCTGCGTTGGTCCCCGTCATCGAAGAACCCGATGTGGTGGTATTGCTCGGTCTGGAATCGCCTGGTATCAAGGCTGGAGAGCCGTTGCCGCCGGCAGGCGCCGAATTGCCCGCACCATTTGCGTCCCCTGCGCCTCCGCCGGCATTCGTGTTGCCGGTATCCGCGTTTGACGCTTTGCTGCCGTCATTCAGGACTTCCACCGTCACCGTGCTGCCCGGCGAGCCGGAGGAATCCGGCACCGTCTCAAACTTCAGAGGAGTTGCCGGCTGATCTGTCCGCGGAGGAGCCGTACCGTTGCTGATCGCCGTTGCCGTTGTATCCGTGCCGTTCGGCGCGACGCCGGGCAGAGCTGTACCCTTCATCGCCGCCTGGAAGATCGCCGTCGTATCCTTGCTCACCTGGGGAGCCAGCGTAGGCGCCGGATCTGTCAGTGTCGGCTCACCCACACGCGCTGCCTCCACGGTCGATGGGCCGTGCTTTACCAGCAGCATGGCGCGATCCTTGATCTTCACATTCACGCGGCTGCCTTCTTCGGCTTCGCTCTCAGCCAGCTCCTGAGCCGTCGGTTCCGGCACCGGGCGTCCCAGCGCGATCAGCCGGTCCTTAGCATCTTCCACATGCGGAGCCATCGGATACCGCGTCACCACCCGCGACCACGCCGCTGCCGCGCGATCGTTGAAGACCCTCACCAGTTGCGCTTTTGCCGCCGGCGGAATATTCAAGCGGCTGGCGAGCTGCGCCTGGTTCGCGTAAGCATCCCCCAGCGTGATCAGCGTCATATCGCTGCGGCTGAAGAGCGGATACGAGTCGGTCACCGTCTGCAGCCGGGCAATGCTGGCCGGCCAGTTCATGCGTAGCGCATAGAAGGATCCAATCTCGTATTGCCGCTGCGCCAGCACTTCCTGCACGTCGCGCAGCCGCTGCTTGGCCCGCGGAATCAGCGGCGAATCCGGAAAGTCCTGGATCATCGTCCGGTATTCCTGCTCCGCGTGCACCGCATTTTGCGGATCCCGGTCCGGCTTCTCCATCTGCTGGAAGTAAATATCCCCCACCTTCATCTGTGCTTCCGCTGCTTCCGGAGTATTCGGGAAGAAGGTGATGAAATCCTTGTACTCACCCTCAGCCTGCGTCAGCGCCGCCGATCCGCCTTCCTTGTACCAGGTGTCGCCGATCGCCAGCTTGGCGCGCATCGCGTACTCGGTCTCGGGATAGGTATTGAGCAGGGTCTGCAGGTCCAGCCGCGCCACATCGTACTTGCCCTTCTTCATGGCCAGCATGGCCTTGTCGAACAGTTCCTTGTCCGGCTGCTTCGACTTCACATTTGCCAGCGGATTCTGGCCGAGATCGCTCTGCTTCTTTTTCTTCTTGCCGATCGCATGCGCCGACGGCACCAGCGCCACGCACAAGCCGATCACTGCAATTTGGGTAATAACGCGATTCATAACACCTCAACCATTCTCGATGCTTGCGGCCGCTGACCGTTCGCCGCCCGTTCTGAACTCACTCCGCCGCCGCCATTTGCGCCATCTGCAGCAGCTCCCGCGCATTCTGCTCCGCCCGCCCATCGGCGAAGACCGCGCTGCCCGCCACCAATAGATCCGCTCCAGCTTCGACGACCTGCGCAATCGTGTCGTGAGCAACGCCGCCGTCCACTTCAATCCTATAGCTGTGGCCCAACTCCTGCCGAAGCTCCTTCAACCGCCGGATCTTCTTCAGCGAGTAGGGAATAAAGCTCTGCCCGCCAAATCCCGGATTCACGCTCATCACCAGCACATGGTGCACCATGCCCAGGATCGGAATCAGCAGATCCACCTCGGTCGCCGGATTGATCACCACCGCCGGCTGCATCCCGTGCTGTGCAATGTGCTCCAGCGTGCGGTGTAGATGCCGGCAGGCCTCATAGTGAACGCTCATCCAGTCGGCTCCCGCGTCCGCAAACGCCTCGATAAAGTCGTTCGGATTCTCGATCATCATGTGGCAGTCGATCGGCAGGGAAGTCACCTTGCGCAGCGACGCCAGCACCGGAGTCCCAATCGTCAGATTGGGCACAAAATGCCCGTCCATCACATCAAAATGGATAACTGTGCCGCCGCCCGCCTCGGCAGCCTGAACCTCGTCCGCCAGATGCGCAAAATCGGCCGAGAGGATCGATGGAAGAAGCTCAACCAAGATGAGGAAAGTGTATCAGCTTGACCCACCCCTCCGTCACCGCCGATCTTTAAGATCGTCGCCCTGATTTTTTAGGCTCGTCGTCCTGAGCGAAGTCTGGCGCGCATGCGCCAGACGAAGTCGAAGGACCTGCTTTTTCCAGTTGGCCACGCGCCGCTGCCTCGGGAACCTCGGTCGTCCAACTAATGGCTAATGGCTGTAGTTTCACGTCCGCAAACACAAACCCGTCTCGCTCTAACACTTCGCCGCTCTCCACCGGAATCTCCCACCGGAACATCGGTCCTGCATAAGCCACCGTATGAAACTCGCCCCGCTCCGCGCACGGATCCACATCTTCCGGCATCGCCTGCAGCAGCGCCTCATCCAGATCCCGCCCGGCAAACTCCTTCGGCAGCTTCTTCGGATCGACGCACACTATCCGCGCCTTCACGCCCGCCGCCAGCATCTCCCGCACTAATTCCCGCGTCGGTAATCCCCACAACGGAAACACCGGAGTCAGCCCCGATCCCGCGAGCTTGTCTTCCCGGTATTTGCGGACATCCTGCAAAAACAGATCCCCGAACGCCATCACCTCGACGCCATCCGCGACCGCCCGCGCGCACGCCTCGCGCATCGCCGCCTCATACTGCTCATTCGAGCACGGCCACGGCAGCGGGACCGTAATCAGCGGCAGCCCCGCCGCCTCCGCCTGCGCCTCGACCAGCTCTCTCCGCGTGCCATGCATGGCCACGCGATCGAACGCCGCATTCATCGTCGTCAGCAGCCCGGCAATCTCGTACTCGCCGCTCCGCCGCAACACATGTAGAGTCCACGCGCTATCTTTACCGCTGCTCCAGGAAATAAGGGCTTTCTTCTTTGCCATTCCGCACCGATTCCGATTCAGGCCATTCTGATTAGAGGCACCAGTACCATTTCGGTGGGCTAACGAGGTTCGGATCACTCCTGCCCTCATCAGGAAGCCCCGCATTGACATCGGCCGGCCCTTTTCCGGGAGGGTATCGAATGAAATCGACAGCGCCTCCCGTACCGTACGCCAGACGCTGGCCATCCTTAAAGATCACGGTGAATATGAAAAAGCCCATGCCAGATTCACCATGGCGGTATATCTCGTTTGCGATTCGGGCCGGCAGGAGGGTTGGGCTGTCCTGGACCTTGGCTACGTTTTTAATGCGAATCCATCCTTTGCCCTCGTCATCCTCGGGATACACTCCCCACGCCTCGAGATATGGCTTTTCCGGTTCGATATAAACCGTGTCAATAACCTCGCCATTATTAAGAGTGACTCTGCACGGATAGTAAGCCAGTTCACCATCTTGGCTCGGCTGGATTCTACTCAGGGCTTCGCGGATATGGTCAGGCAGTGCAGGATATCGAGCCATTGACGCGCTCCTCCGGGTCAATTCAGTTGGGTTAACAAAGATTACAACCCCGCCGCCTCGGCCTGCGCCTCGACCAGCTCTCTCCGCGTGCCATGCATAGCTACGCGATCGAACGCCGCATTCATCGTCGTCAGCAGCCCGGCAATCTCGTACTCGCCGCTCCGCCGAAGCACATGCAGAGTCCACGCGCTGTCCTTGCCGCTGCTCCAGGAAACCAAAGCCTTCTTCTTCATGCTTCCAGCTTAGCCGTGATTCAGGCCGCACCTATCTCTCGAAGCTCCAACCTTCGGGACGGATGAAGTGACCTCCTGGCTGGTACCATGCAAGCCATGAACAAAGTTGCGCCATTCCTCTGGTTCAGTGACAATGCCGAAGAAGCCGCCGAGTTTTATCTGAGCATTTTCCCGCATGCGAGCAAGCTCGGTGAGGTGCGTTCCAAAGGCGTCGGTCCCTGGCCCGTGGGCAAGATTGCCACTATCACGATCGACCTTGAGGGCCAGGAGATGGTCTTTCTCAACGGCGGTCCCGCGCATCAGTTGAACCCCGCCTTCTCGTTCTTCGTCCGTTGCGACTCCCAGGAAGAGATCGACAGCTACTGGGATAAGTTGATCGAAGGCGGCAAACCTATGGCCTGTGGCTGGCTCACAGACCGCTTCGGCCTTTGCTGGCAGATCGTGCCACGGAACATCGGCGAGTTGATCAGTCATCCCAAAGCCATGCAAGCCATGATGGGGATGATCAAGATGGACCTGCCCGCGCTGGAAGCCGCCGCGAGAGAGAACTGATAGCCTTCTCCAGCCGGATCCCTTGCTGTGAGATTGCTGCGGGGTGTTGGGTTGCGATTTCCCGCTCCTCAACCGGAAACGAGAGTCTTCCTCTTCACGCTTCCAGCCTGGGTTGATTATGGAGAGCTGTTTTTAACCTCCGGCCGATATTACCGCTTGTTCACGGCGAGCCACGGCACCCCGCGGTAGGAGTCCGCCACCACCCAGGCACCAGCCGTCAGCGACGCAGAGACGATGGTCTCGCTCCATTGGAAGGCGCTTCGGGAGCCTGGCGCGATCATGATCGGTACCCACACCAGCAGCGTGAACATGCCGATCTCAAACGCCGAGAGCGCGGCTGCCAGCCGTGCATACACACCGATGAGCACGGCAACGCCCGCCACAATCAAGGCCCAACCGGTGAAATACGCCCAGAACACATGCCATTGCAGCCAGCCAGGCACCAGCGAGACGGTATTTTGGAGATAGACGAAATGGGCCACGCCGAAGGGGATCAAGGCAAGGCCATAGAGCACTCTGGCGACGCGCAGACCCTTATCTCCAACGGCGAAACCGAGGCGCTCCCTGTCCCAGTCAGTGGCGAACCAGGCATATAGTACCCACGCGCCCGCCACCATCACCGCGGTCTTACATGCGGCCCACCAAATGTCCACCGTGGGGGAGAGGAAGATGCCTGGCACCCTCAACAGCAGCAACCAAAGCAGGAGACAGGCGAGCAGCACACGCGCAGCGAGGGCGGCTGTGCGATGCCAGAGCAAGCCTATGCCAGATGCCAGGGAGATAAAGGCGCAGAAATAGACCAGTGCGGGCACACCTTTGGGTACCGGCTGCCATACCACGGCATAATCGCCTTTGATCAGGCCCAGGATTCCGAGGCCGATCATGGTCGCCGCAAAAACCGCATGACCCACGCTCGCGATGCGCACCGCCCCCGGCCTCCGGTCGTGATTACGCGGATGGAGTGAAGCTTAATCCTACTTCTTTGCGCCGCGAATCAGTTTTCATTCGAGAATGTAGCTGTGCAGTCCAATTGCACCGTTTTTTTCAAGGGATCAAGGGTGAGTATGAACTGATCGGCTGGCGCCTCAAGTATCCAACCCGTTCCGGTTAGAACCAGCGTGGCCCGAAGCTTATTCGAAACGACGATGTTAATTTTATCGCCAATGTCATACTGATTTTCTTTAACCCTTGTGCTGTGGGGTGCCAACTCGAAGTAATTGCCTCCATCCAGAAAACTCCAGGTCTGAAAATGTTCGGAGACATTGGCCCGGGTAAACCAGAAGTCGTTCATCGTCGACCTTTCTTTCGCAAGAGACAAAGCTGTGCCCGAAAGCGAGTCCCTGAATAACTCCATCGCGGGCTCCCCACTCATAAGGCCGAGAACCCTTACGCCCCCGCAGTCGCGTCCCGAATCTTCTTCTTCGTCGGAGCCAGCGCGATCAGCGCCACCCCAATCACCATCAGCACACCCGACCCGATCAGAAATCCTGTGCGCATGTTCGGCATTTCCAGTCCCTGTATCGACATCGTCACGGCGTGAGCAAAGCTTGACCACGTTGCGAAGGCGATCACGCTGCGATGCGCCGACGGATGCTGAACGGCGATCAGCAGAAACACCCCGAGGGTGAAGTACAGGCTCATCATCATGGTGTCGCCCGTATCCGATCCCGCCGGATCTCGCAACCCCCAGATCAACGGAACAATTGCCGCCGTGAAGAACAATCCCACCATCACCAACACAATTCTCAGAACTCGCTCTCGCCACATCGCGCCCTCCTCTCACGACTAATCATCCCGCGTCCTCAACCTCGGCCCGCACGCACTCGCAAACGGATTGGCCACGAACGTCCCCGGCAGCCCCGAAATAATGACCGCCCCATCTGCATTGAAGTGCGCCGTCCGATACTCCCCCTCCGGAAGCCCGTTCATCCGCCTCCAGTTCTGCCCGCCATCCGTCGTGATGTAGACGCCCGTCAGCGCCGTCACCACCTGGCGGCTCGGCATCGCGGGATCCACCTCAATCCCATACGCCCGGATATTCGACCCCGTCTCGTCCTGGTCTCTGTGGTAAATGAACACCTCATCCGTCACCTTCCACACCAGATCCGCGCTCACCGGCTCATAGATTCCCCAGCACGCCGCAATATGCAGCCCGCCCACCGTGTTGATCGCGTGGATAGCCGAGTCCGGCTCCACTCCCTGTACCTCGGTCCACTTCATCGTCCGCAGGTCCAGCCGATAGATCTGGTCGCCCGTCCCCACATACAGTGCTCCCGGACGCACTCTCTCCGGCTTGTCCCACTCCATCGAAAAAATCTGCAGATCGGTGGGAATCTGCGGTAGCCGCCCATCCTCCACCCACTCGTCTCCGCGCCCCCTGTGATAACTGAACAGCTTCGGATCCATATCGAAATATCCATACGCCACGATCAGCCGCTTGCCGTCCGCCGTCATCTTCGCCGCCGCCGCCCTTACCGGATCTCCCTCCTTCTTCGTGATGCTCACCCACGGCCTGTCATGCGGAACTCGCGGCCCCGCGATATACGTCACGACCGCATCCGAGCCGCGCGGAATCACCTGAAACGCGCCCTTCTGCGTCGTCACCACAAACTCCCCGCCGCCGGGAGCCACAGTCAACCCATTCCGCAGTCCCTCATCGATCCCCGCGTCAAAATATTCAGGCCCCATCCGCGCCACCACCGTCCACGTCTCGCCGCCGTCTGTTGACTTGGAGATGTACAGCGCCTGCTCCTCGGCCGGCACCTCCTTGCTCAAATCCGCACTGAGACCCCACACCACGTTGCGATCTCTGGCGCGGTCGCTCGCCTTCAGGCTGGGATCCGTTGCCATCACTTCTACAAAATCCGCCGCGTACGCGTGACTCCCCGGCAGCGTTTTCACCTCGCGCACATAGCAGTCGTTTGCGGTCTCCGTTGTATTCGCCCCCGGCCCCTGTCCGCACACCATGATGGGTACCGCCAGGACCATCGACCAGCTCATCCGCCTTAGCCACCGGCCGCGCACCACCGCACACCTCCGACAGCGAGTCTAGAGCACCGCCATCCCGCGCCTACTTCCGAACTCCCTTATGATCCTGCCCGCCCTGGTGCAGAATCACGGCGTTCACCTGTCCCTTTTCATCGGTGACAAACTCCACCTCGGCATCGACCACCTTCAGAAAGAACTTCGTCTGCGATTCCCCATAGACGGGAAACTTCGGCTGGTTTGTGGCCTGCGTCATCAGCTGATCGCCTTCGAGCGTAAACGTCACGCTGAAGTTCGGCGCCAGCTGATAAGTCCCCACATAGCGCGCCAGCACCGCCGGATCCACCTTCACCACCGTGCGCTCCACAGGCTTCCAGTCCGGCCAGTTATACGCGGCCGCGATCGCACTCATCACTTCATACGCGAGACGGCTCCCACCCTGAGCATTCGTCATCACCGCTGCGCCGTCGCCGTTGCTGTCGTATCCAACAAACAGGGCTTCGTAGCCTTCATTGACGCCGCCGTGCGAAAACCATTTGTCCGCAGTTGACCCGCCAAGTGACAATCCCAGCCCCCAGTCACCCTTTCCCGGTGTCAACATCTGTTGCGTCATAGACTGCGACAGCACATGATTCGCCTTCCCCGCCAGCGAATTCTGCACCTCTATCACGTACCGGCACAGGTCCGAAGCCGTCGTCCACAACCCCGCTGCCGCCATCTCTGGATAGGCGTGCGGGCCGCCCTTCACCGGCGTTCCATCCGCGTTGTGCGGCATCGCGGCATTCGTCAGCAGCGCCGCAGGCAGAGGCTGCTGATACGTGCTGTGGCTCATCCCAATCGGGGCCAGCACCGTGTCGTGCAGAAACTGCGGGTACGGCTCCTTTACCGTATCGATCACCAGTTGCTGCATCACCGTGTACCCGCCTCCGGAATATCGCCACGCCCCGCCGGGCGGCCTGTCCAGCCGGATCGCGTCTGTATTCGCCGCTTCTCTCCATTCAGCACTTGCACCACCGTCGGAACCGGCTCTCTCACCGCGTATCCAGGAAAGCCGTGAACCGTCAGCCCCGCCGTGTGCGTGAGCAGTTCACGCAGCGTCACCACCGCACCCGGAGCGGCCGTACTCGCCGGAAGCTTCCAGCTCGCGAGACTTATATTGATATCCGCATCGAGCGACAGCTTGCCTTCCTGCACCAGGTGCAGCGTGCCCATCGCAGCCACTGGCTTGCTGATCGAGCCCGCCTGAAACATCGTGTCCGTCTTGACCGCGTCTCCGCCCGTTTGCCTCACCCCATATCCCTTGGCCCACTCGATCGCGCCGTTGTGGACAACCGCAACGCTCACTCCGGCAATATGGAGCTCCTCCATTCGTTTTGTCAGAGTCGTGCAGACCTTCGTCTCACCTTTGACGATCACCGGCGGCGGAAGACACGCCTCCACCGCTGCAATCCGCTGCGCGACGTCGCCTTGCGGCGCAGCCGCCGCCTACCATGAACCAACCCCGCACCCAACCCTACAAAGACCGTCAACGCAATGAGCTTTTTGGTCTGCAAAGCGAACCTCCTCCACCCGCACGCCAGTATATGTGGAAAGAGCACGCTCCCTGTCTCCATGTGCCCTGCGTATTGCTGGCACATCCTTTAGCCCGTGCCTCACGGGGAATTTCTATGTCACGTCCCTGGTGCACAATGGGTTTTGCAAAGAAATACCCCGAGACAGGACCAGCGATGAACACAGGGCATCCGCAAGGCAAGCTCACCCGCAGAGAAATGCTTCGCCTCTCCGCTGTCGTCGCGGCTACGTCGCAAGCTGAGACGCTTTTCGCACCGGCCGTTGCGCACGCCGCCCCCGCATCCTCATCCACCACCGGCGAAAGCCAGCTCTACTCCACGCTCCTCAAGACCTGGTGCGACGGCCTCATCGCCCGTCAGATCGTCGCGATGCGCGACCCAGCGTTCTACGGCGGCCTGCTCTGCCCCGCCTGCGCTCTCATCCACGGGCGCTGCGGCGACGCCGTCTACCCGCTGCTCAAAATGGCGCACACCACCGGCGATGAAAAATACGTCCGCGCGGCAAAACTCGTCCATGAATGGTCGCAGGTGCAGGTGAGCCGGCCGGACGGCAGTTGGGTCAACGACGTCACGCTCGGCCAGTGGCAGGGGATCACTGTCTTCCATTCCATCGCGCTGGCCGAAGCTCTCACACACCACGGCGAGGTGCTCGACACGACCACACGTAGCGCTTGGACCGCGCGCCTGGCGGCCGCCGTGAAATTCCTCGATGGCTTCATCAGCATCGAAACCGGCAACGTCAACTACCCTGCCACGGCTACTCTGGCCTTCGTGCTTTGCGGCCAGGTGCTCGGTGAGCCCCGTTACATCGACCGCGGCCGCAAGCTCGCCCAGCGCGTCATGGAGCAGTTCACTCCCGACGGCTTCCTCTTCGGCGAAGGCCACCCGCTCGACGGAGTCTCTCCCAAGGGCTGCCGCCCCGTCGATCTCGGCTACAACGTCGAGGAGTCGCTGCCCGCGCTCGCCCTGTACAGCCTGCTCGCCGGCGACAAGCCTGTCGAGCAACAGGTGGTCGCCGCTCTCAAAACGCACATGGAATGCCAGCTTCCCGATGGCGCGTGGGACAACAGTTGGGGCACGCGCAACTACAAGTGGAGCTGGTGGGGCAGCCGCACCAGCGACGGTTGCCAACCCGGCTTCCTCCTTATGGCCGGGCATGACCCGCGCTTTCGCGAAGCCGCCCGCCGTAACACGGAACTGATGGCCGCCTGCACCGACGACGGCCTGCTCTACGGCGGCCCCGGCTTCAAGGCGCACGGCGACCTGCCCTGCATCCATCACACTTTTACGCACGCCAAGGCGCTCGCCGCGGCGCTCGACCGCGGCAGCTTCCCGGCGCATCCCGAGCGGCCCGCGGTCCCGCGTGACGAGCCCTATGGCCTCAAAAGCTTTCCTGTGATCGGCACACACCTTGCCGCCGTCGGTCCCTGGCGCGCCACTGTCACCGAGTACGACTGGGAGTACCAGGAGCATGTGCAGGCCGGCAGCGGATCCGGCGGCGGCCACGTGACCGGCGGCGCCCTTTCTGCGCTCTACCACATGGCGCTTGGCCCCATTCTCGCCGCCAGCATGACCCGCTACGGGATGATCGAGATTTCAAACCAGCAGCAGGAGCGCACCGGACCGCACATGCCCCTTACCCCGCGCGTCGAGTGCACCGCCGGCGACACATACACCAGCCTCAACGACTACAGGGCTACGCTCTCGGCGACACGCTCCGGCGCAGGGGTAGTCTTCGAGGCCCATGGCCGCCTGATGAGCAACACGCACAGGCCGATGGAAGGTGACGGCCTGCTTTATGGGGTGAACTGGACGATAGGCGAATCGGGCGTGGAGCTCGCAGCCACTGTCACCGGCCAACTGCCCGCGTCGGCTTCGCTGCAATTTATCGTTCCGGTAATTGCCCGGGAGAGCGAGCGGGTTGAGCAAGTGAGCGCGCAGAGCGTGCGCATCTCCAGGCCCAAGGGTTCACTCATCGTCAGCATCGATGCCGCCAACCGCTTCGAGCCGATTCCCAGCGAGCGCACCTTCAACCTTGTCCCCGGCTTCGAAGCCGTTCCGCTGATCGTTGCAATTCAGCCCGGCAAAGAAGTGCGCATGAGGATCGAGGTTGCTGGCGAGGGGATGGCGCGGTGAGCCAGATTGAATGTTCGGCGGATTGGTGACGCACAGCCGTCGCAATTTCGGAACAATCCCGTCGGCGCACGCGTAGAAACGCTATCCCTACTCCGGAGTTCTCGACACATGAAGAAGACGCTCTTCCTTGCCCTGGCCTTCGCCGTCCCGTTTGCAGCGTCTTCCGCCAGAGCTCAGGCGCAGACCGCACCCGCCCCTGACCCGCTCTTCAAAACCATCCAGTCGCTCGATACGCAGCTCTTTGACGCCTACAATCACTGCGATCTGACGACTCTGGGCTCGCTTGTCTCCGAGGATCTCGAGTTCTATCACGACAAGACCGGCCTGGCCATTGGCCGTCAGGTGTTCCTGGACGCGATTAAGAACAACATTTGCGGCAAAGTAACCCGCGAACTTGTTCCCGGAACCCTCGAGGTCTATCCCATCGCTGATTACGGAGCCGTCGAAATCGGTGTGCACACCTTCCACCACCCGGGAGACCCCGGAAACGTAGGAGAAGCCAAGTTCATCACCCTCTGGCATCAGAAAGATGGCAAATGGGTGGTCACTCGCGTCATCAGCTTCGACCACCATCCTCTGCCGACAAAGTAGCGGTGGCCGCCCAGTTTGGACCTGTAGCCAGAATCGGTAAACGATGGGCCGGAAGACAGACTGAGTCTGCGCAGCCGGACGGTTGCGATCTCAATGCGGCAATCCGTATCTTGCCCGTATCTTGTCAAGATGAGGCCGGCATGATTCCTCTTCGCGATCTCTTCGAAAGTCACTTGACTGTCACGAGCCTGGAACGCTCCATGAAATTCTTTGGCCAGACTCTGGAGTTGGAACTCGCGACCGTCCTTTGGGAGCGGCGTGTTGCCTTCTACTGGATTGGTGGCCGTGGCAACTCGATGCTGGGTTTATGGGAGGTAGGCTCCGGTCCTCAGAGGATGAGTCTTCACCTCGCTTTTCGGGTTGATCTTGAGCATCTGTTAACCGCGGCCGCGGGCCTTCGTGCCGCCAACATTGTTCCTCTCGACTTTGAAGGCAGACCAACCGACGAACCTGTAGTGTTGGCCTGGATGCCCGCTGCATCGCTCTTTTTTCGCGATCCGGATGGCAACCAACTCGAGCTGTTGTCAATGCTGCCTGATGATCCCAGGCCTGAATTGGGAGTCATCAGTTTGAGCCACTGGAACCGCGGAACCAAATGAATCGGTGCGGGCAGCTTGAGCAAATTTCGACAGACTGTTCCCTCTCGAAACGAGATACGCCTGAATGAAGGCGACCAATTTCGAATATCGCCACCAGACGCTCACTCACCAGCTCGTCGTCCTCGTCGCGTTTCTCACTTACCTCATCGATCCCGATGACATCGTATGGTGTTTCGTCCGCGACACCTCCATGCCCCATCTGTGGGAGCGGGCGCTCTTCATCCTCGCGACCATCCTCATCGCCGCCGGAGCCGCGCTCTCTACCTGGGCCCGCACCGTTCGCGTGGTATCGGTCCCGTTGCGGATTCGCCCCTGCTATCTGGGTGAACTCGTGTACGCAGTCGGTCTCGGCTCGCTTCTGCCACTCCCCGGATTCGTCATCCTCGTCGCCGGTGAATCGCTCCGCATCTTTCGTCTGATCCGCCGCGAACAAGATCAGTCCCATCCGCCACCAGTGATTGGATGGGGAAAAGCCTTCCGCAAGGAAGCCGTCAAGTGGGCGATTTTCCTCAGCATGATCGTCTTCGTCATCACCCTGAAGGATCGCGTCGCCGACGTGCTGGTCGCCGCGAGCTTCCTCATCGGTCTGCTCCTGAACCTGCCCTTCTTTGGGTAAACTCTGACCTTGAGTGTGAGCTGGACCGTCTAAGAGGTGCGGTATGCCTACTCCGCCAAACCTGCGAGACACGATCCTCGACGCGTGGAAGACCAACGACCGGGTCACCATTTTTCTCGTCGAGCATTTGCCTGCCGAACTCTGGGACGCCACCGTGCCCGGAGCCCCGCGCCGCACCATGCGGATGATTGCCGGCCACATTCACAACGCTCGCTGCATGTGGATCAAGACCCTCGGCAAAGGACACGGCATCGCCTTGCCACGTAGTGTCGACCGGTTCAACGTGACGCCGAAAGACCTCATTCCGGCATTGCAGCTGAGTGGCGAGGGCATCCTGAGCTTGCTCGAGCTCGGCTGCGACCACGGAGGAATCATTCCCGATTCGAAGTCCTACGTCTGGCGCAACCTCCCTCTCGATGTTGGCCACGTTCTGGGTTATTTCATCGCCCACGAAGGCCACCACCGCGGACAGATTGTCATGCTCGCTCGCCAGCTCGGTCACCGCCTGCCGTCCGATGTCACCAACGGACTTTGGCACTGGGTCAAACGTGCCCAGGAGGCCCAGAAATAATTGGCCGACTATTTCCGTAAATCCGCGACAATAGAAATAGGGACAAGAAGGCCCGGCTCATCGCAGCCCGGCTTCCCCTTTTGCAGCCTTGTAACTCACACAGAATCAATGACAGATAGATAAAAGCCTTGTTTTCAATGACTCGTCATAACTCCCATGTTTTCTATGACTAACGCGCAAGTCCAATGAATTCTATGATCTGCCGACAATCCGCCCAGAAAGTTCTTTGTAATCTATGAATTACAAAACGCAGCCCCAAAAGACGGGGAGGGGGGTGGGTATCATGAATCCATGCGCGTCTATCCCAAATTCCTGATCTCGGCTCACTCGCCCGCTCAGTTCCCGGAGCCGTCCGTCCCGGAGATCGCCTTCCTCGGACGCTCTAACGTCGGCAAATCGAGCCTCCTGAACGCGCTCCTCGACTCGAAGCAGGCCAAGGTCTCCTCCACCCCCGGACGCACCCGAGCCATCAACTTCTTCTCCATCGCCGACACGCCCCAGCGCCATCAGCCGCAGATGTACTTCGCCGACCTGCCCGGGTACGGCTACGCCAAAATCTCGAAATCCATCTCCGCCGAGTGGCCGAAGTTCATCGAGCCCTACCTCGCCGAGCGCCCCACCCTCGCTCTCTGCCTCTGCCTGGTCGACAGCAACATCCCGCCGCAACCCTCCGACGCCCAGCTCATCCACTTCCTCAAGACCATCCAGCGCGACTTCCTGGTGATCGCCACCAAGGCCGACAAGCTCTCCGGAAACGGCCGCGCCAAAGCCCACTCCGCCCTGACCAAAGGACTGGAGACCGACAATCTGCTCCTCTGCTCCGCGAGGACCGGGGCCGGCCTCAAGGAACTCTGGTCCGCCATCCAGACTGTGGCCAATCCGGCCTAAGACAACTGCCTGCTTACCAGGTCGAGTACGCCTGCCCGTCCGTGCCTACTTCCTGCGATCCGCTGTGCACGTCGTTGATGCCCGGCTCGGTCTGGTCGATGCTCTCGAGGGTATCGTCCGTTGCCGTCACCCACGTTTCGCTCGAATGCGTCATCGGGTCCTTGGGAAGCTCCCGGAGATAGCCCGACTGCACTAGGTCGTCCATGGACTGGGGGGCCTTCTGCTTATCCATCGTGTAGGAGTCGATGGCATTACGCATGACGTGCAGGTCTTCCTTCAGAACCGCTTCCTTGGCGTTCTTCACCGAAGCCACGTAGCTGGGAATAGCGATGGCCGCAAGCACGCCGATGATCAGCATCACGACCATCAGCTCCACCAGGGTAAAGCCGCTCTCGGGTGTCGAGTTGTGCTTCAGCAGTCGCACTTCTACCAGTCCTTGTACTTCGTTCCATCGAGCGCTGTGCCATCCGACTTCGAGTACACGTCGAAGACGCTCTGCCCGCCAAAGGAATCGCTCGTCGGGTCGTCCTGCATCGACCGCATTCCCCACTCCGCCTTGCCGGTCATCGGATCTACGGGAATGCGCCTCAGGAACCTGACCTTCTTTCCCTGGACATCCACGCCGTCTACCAGCGTCTGCAGATCCGGAGGGTAACCCTGGGAATCAACCTTGGTGATAAATGCGTTCTTATCGGCTGCGTCCTTGTAGTGGTCGATCGAGTCGCGCATCTGCCACAAGTCATAACGCAGCTCGCGCTCCTTCTCGCGCTTTACCTGGAACCGGGCAATCGGCACTGCCGCCCCCGCCACCAGGGCGAGAATGGCCACCGTTACAATCAGCTCGACGAGGGTCAGGCCCGCCTCGCGTCCCCTTGCCTCGGATTCAAAGCCCGGCGATCTCAGATTCCGCCGCATATTCACATCCACTACTGCGCCTGCTGCCTTCAGGGCTTTACTTGGACAATCGCCCGCGACCCGGTCGCCGGTAACGATTGCTGACTGCTGTTGCGCGCCATTGGTCGGGTAATCACCACTGCGGCGTCGCCCGGTGACTTCGCCTGGAAGGTCAACACGCACACCGTTCCGGTTCCGGTCACGCCATGTGTTCCCGGTGGACGCGAAGCCGAGATCGCCACATTGCCACTGCCGTCATCGCGATGCACCAGGGCCACGGCCTGTCCATCCTGCCCGAGGAAGTTCACGCCTTTACCCGGCGTATCCCCCAGGTCTACGTTGATCAGGCTCAGCTTCGTCTGGTCGTACTGCACCTGCATTGGCACTGAGAAGACGTCCATCCCGCCGGAGAGATTCACCGCAACCTGGAAGGTCGAGCCCACCTTCTGCTGGCTGATCTCCGGAGCCAGTTGCAACTTCACCTGGCCGCTGGCCTGCTGCTGCATGTTATTCACCGCGGTCGCCGCCGCCGCTGCCGCGCTTTGCGGTGCCGCCTCGGTGCCTATGGGCGGAGGTACGGTGAAGGTCCCGGGCTTCGGAGTCGTCGGGCGAGAGGTGTCCTGGCTGATGTGCCGCAGCTCGATCGTGTTGCCTGTGCCGGTGTCAAGCTCGCGAAGGTTTAGCGGGTTGAGCATCTCCGCCCGCACCACATGCGGAATCAACAGAAATACGATCTCGTCGTCGGATGTTGTCTTGTCGTTGCTGCTGAAGATGTACTTCAGGATCGGCACCGACGCCAGCCCCGGCGTTCCGCTGAGGTTATTGCTAACCTGTCGCTGCAGAATGCCGCCCAGAATGTTCGCTTCTCCTTCTTTCAGGCGGATCGTCTGGTCAACGGTACGTTGCGTAATGATGGGCTCTTGGATGCCTCCCAGGTTCGAGAAGCCATTCTGCGAGGAAACCTCGATCTTGAGCTTCAGCGTCACGTCGCGGTCGTAGTGAACCGTCGGCTTCACCGTTATGTTCACGCCGATGTCGAGGTACTGGAACTGCGTATTGACAAGCGAACTGACGATCGCCGTCGCCGCTCCCGTCTGGTACGAGCCGGTGGCTACGGGCAGTTTCTCGCCAATCTTTAGCGTCGCCTCCTGACCGTCCGAGGCCCGGATACGCGGATTTTGCAGAATTCGCGTCGAGCTGTCCGTCAATAGCAGGTTCGCCGTTGCCTGGCCGATGGTGACCGCGAAGTTGGTCCCATTCAGATGGGCCAGGCTGTTCAGCGTCAATCCATTGCTGGTGTTGGTCGTAGTGCTTGTACCAGTTGTAGTAGAAGAAGACGAAGATGACGATGAAGAAGTGTTTGTGTTGTTGAAGTTTGACGCCTGAAGGTTGACCGTAGCTGTCTGCGGCAACTGAACGCCGATGGTGCGTTCGTAGTTGCGGCTCACTTCGAGAACCGCAACGTCGACCACCACCTCCGGTTTGGCCTTGTCGAGGTCGGAAATCAGCTTCTGCGCCAGCAGCAATTCATCCGGTGTGCCGCGCATGATGATCGCGTTCTGGCTGGCCACGCCATAGATCTTTGCCGTCTGGAACATATTACGCAGTGCCGTCTGCAGATCGGTGAAGTCGTTCTGCTGCGCCACGTTTGTCAGGTAAAAGGTCTGGACCGCCTCTTCTTCAAGCTCGGTGCGCTTGGCGCGCGTGTTCTGCGCCACAAAGATCGTATTCGCCGTGATTGGCCGCCAGAATGTCCCGGAAATGGTCCCGATAATTCGCAGCGCGTCGTGCAGGTCGACGTTGGTCAGGTCCACCTGAATGCGCTTCGATGTGTAGTCCGGGTCAAAGAGGACGTTAACGCCCGCAAGTCTTCCCACCGTCTGGTAAATAACCTTGCTGTCTTCGACCGAGTGCAGCGTCAGCGGCTCGTTTGAGAGCGGTTTCAGCTCAATCGGAGAACCGATCCCACTCAGCTGGCTTTCCTCAGGCGAGACCGAGGTTTCCTGATTGGTCTGGGCGCCGGCCTTGTCGCGCATGGCCTTGATTTCCTGCTGCGCCAATTCATTGCTGGGGTCGATCTCAAGCGCCCGCATGAACTCGGTGAGCGCTCCGGACTCGTCGCCCTGGTCGCGCAGTTTCTCGCCCTGCTTGACATGAATGCTGGCTGCTGAGAACCGCGTGCGCTCATAGCTTGCCTTATACCGCAGGTCCTTGGGGTTTTTCTGGAACGCCCTGGCATAGAGCTGATAAGCCAGTTCAATGTTGCCTGCGGTTTCGGCTGCCTGCCCCTGCTTGTACAGCTTCGAGGCTGACTCCTTAGCCAGCTTTTCTTCCGATTCGGCGTGTACGCGGGAAGTGAAGACGCCCAGTGCAAGGCCCATGGACACGGCCAGAACGGCAAGCGTCCCCCACCTGAAAATACGATGATTCATCAAACTCCAGCAGCTTGCTTCCGATGTTGCGTTGCAGTCTCTGGCGACTCGCGTCCACCATAAAGGCGCGAAATCCAACCTCTGTTTTCTCATCGCCGAGCGCTGGTCGAGTATAGCATCGCGCCCCGCGCCATTTGGCCGCGCGGAAGCCTTCACCTTGCGTGCTAGCATGGAAATTCAGACTCCCGTCCATGCCCCGGCAATCCACACATTCTGTCGCTCAGGCCCCCGCCAAAAAGAAGCCCCGCGATCCGCTCGCCGCCGGAGAGCGCGATGCCGCCGTCAACCGCGCCGCCAGTCACAATTACTTCCTCCTCGACCGCTTCGAATGCGGTGTTGCCCTGCGTGGCACTGAAGTGAAATCCATCCGCGAAGGTAAGGCTAACCTGAAGGATGCCTACGGAATCATTAAAGATGGCGAGGCCTTCCTGCTGAATGCCCATATTGGGCCATATTCCCACGGCAATATCAGCAACCACGATTCGCTCCGGACGCGAAAACTCCTTCTGCACCACGAGGAAATCCGCAAACTAATCGGACAGACGCAGCTCAAGGGTCATACGCTCATACCCACGCGACTCTATTTTCGTAATGGCCGGGTCAAGTGCGAACTGGCCGTCGCCAAAGGCAAGCAGGACTGGGACAAGCGTGAAACCGAACGCCGCCGCGAAGCCGATCGCGAAGCCCGAGCCGCCATCGCCCACAGCAAAGGGAAGTACGCGAAGTAAGCCTGACCGCCCAAAATTCAAGAGATACTAGAAGCAAGAATGAAAACTGAACTCCGCTTCACCCCCGCCGCTTCCGCTCCGTCCGAACTCCTCGCCGTCTTCGCCGCCGATACCTCTGCAAGTAAAGATAAGGATGCGAAGCCCGAAGTCACCCTCCTGACTTCTGACGAAGCCGTCAGAAAAACCGCGAACTTCGTCCTCGGCACCGGAGAATTCAAGGCCGAAGCCAACGAGACTCTGCTTCTGCATGCCCCTGAAGGACTCGCAGCCACGCGTCTGCTCATCGTAGGACTGGGTAAAGCCGCCAAGGCCGATCCGCACGCCATCCGCAGGGCCGCTGGAACCGCCGTCCGCTTCGCCAAGCCGCGCGCGATCCGATCACTAGCTATTCTCGTCCCCGAAGGAAACTTCGACTCGGCCCAATCCGCGCGCGCCATCGCCGAAGGCGCCATCCTCGCCGACTTCGACTCGGACACCTACCGCACCGAACGCAAAGATCGCAGCATCGAATCGCTCTCCATCCTCGTTCCTCCAGGCGTCGACGAATCCCCTGCCGAAGCAGGTCATCGCGAAGGCGTCATCATTGCCGAGGCCCAGAACTTCGCCCGCACCCTCATCAACGAACCCGGCAACCGCATGACCCCCACCATCCTCGGCCAGCGCGCTGCCGAGATGGCCGCCGAAACCGGCCTGAGGTGCGAAGTTCACAGCACCGATAAGCTCCGCGAGCTCAAGATGGGAGCCTTCCTCAGCGTCGCTCAGGGCTCCGACGAACCACCGGCGCTGATTATTCTCACTTACGAGCCAGAAGGAGCCCCCGACGGCCCCGTCATGGGCCTCGTCGGCAAGGGCATCACCTTCGACACCGGGGGCATCTCCATCAAGCCCGCCGACAACATGGAGAAGATGAAGTACGACATGGCCGGCGGAGCCGCGATGATCGGAGCCATGCGCGCCATCGCCCAGCTCAAGCCCGCCGTCAAAGTCATCGCCATTGTCTGCGCTGCCGAAAACATGCCCTCCGGCAAGGCCGTCAAGCCCGGAGACATCACCTTCGCCATGTCCGGAAAGTCGATCGAAGTCCTTAACACTGACGCTGAAGGTCGCATGGTGCTCGCTGACGGCCTCCACTATGCCCGCGAGCTAGGCGCCACCCGCCTCATCGACGCCGCAACACTTACCGGAGCCGTCGCCATCGCCCTAGGTCAGATCAACGCCGGCGTCTTCGCCAACGACGAGGATGCCTACCAGCACTTCACCAATGCCCTCGCTATTTCCGGCGAGAAATTCTGGCGACTCCCCGTCGAAGACGAGTACCGCGATCAGATCCGCTCCTCCATTGCCGACATCCAGAACACCGGCCTCACCCGCTACGGCGGAGCAACCAACGCCGCCATGTTCCTCAAGGAGTTCGTCGGCGATACCCCATGGCTTCACCTCGACATCGCCGGCCTCGCCTGGCAGGACGCCGAGAAGCCCTGGCTCGCCAAAGGCCCCACCGGCGTCGCCCTCCGCAGCATCGTCGAGTGGGTTCGCAGCTACGCATGACCGGAGTTGAGTCCCCACTCCGGTCTCGCGTCCCGGGATGGCTTACAATTTAGCCGTAGGGGAGTTTTCAATGCCTCTCATCCGAGCCTGCAAAAGCTGCGGTACCAAAAATCGCATACCCGCCTCGCATCTCGCCGACACTGGCCGCTGCGGTTCATGCAAGACCGACCTGCCACCCATCGACGAATCCGTTCAGGCCGACACCACCCTCTTCGACGACATCATCCAGAACGCTCGCGTCCCCGTCCTCGTCGATTTCTGGGCCGACTGGTGCGGACCCTGCCACATGGCGGCCCCCGCCGTCGCCCGCACCGCCGCCGAAATGGCCGGGCGCGCCATCGTCCTCAAGGTCGACACGGAAAAGTATCCCGAGCTCTCCGCCCGCTACAACATCCGCGGCATCCCCAACTTCATCGTCTTCGCCGGAGGCAAGCTCGTCACCCAGCAAGCGGGAGTCGTCGGCCACGAGCAGATGGAAGCCTGGCTGCGCAACGCCTCATCTCTTGCGGCCACTTAACTCCGGTGTCCGATCTCTGTATCCTGCGACGTGCGTCGCCACGCGATAGAATCTCCCCTGTAAGCCCCCGCCAGAATTCCTCTCCCAGGAGCTCCTCATGCAAAGTCGCATCGTCGGCACCACCATGCCGGTTCTCGAATTCGTGCTCGAACCGAACGACGCCATCATCTCCGAAGCCGGCGAGCTCTCCTGGATGTCCGGCAATGTCCAGATGACCACCCACACGCAGATGGGAGGCGGCGGAGGATTCCTCGGAGCTATTCGCCGTGTCGTCGGCGGTGGCAGCCTTTTCATGACCGAGTACCGCCCCTATGGAGGTCCCGGAGAAGTCGCCTTCGCTACTCGCGTCCCCGGCCATATCCTTCCCGTCGAGATTGGCGCCGGTCGTGAACTCACGATTCACCGTCACGGATTCCTTTGCGCTACGGCTCAGATCACCCTCGGCGTTGGTTTCCAGCAGTCGCTCGGCGCGGGCGTCTTCGGCGGAGACGGCTTCGTTCTCCAGCACATTGGCGGCGTCGGCATCGCGTGGATTGAACTCTCCGGCGAAGTCGTCGTCAAGGACCTGCGTCCCGGCGAGGTCATCCGCGTTCACCCCGGCCATGTGGGAGCCTTCGAGTCCACTGTCGCCTTCCAGATCACCACCGTACCCGGCATCCGCAACATGATCTTCGGCGGCGACGGCATCTTCCTCGCCCAGCTCACCGGCCCCGGTAAAGTTTGGCTGCAGACGCTGCCTCTCTCTCGGCTCGCCCACGCCCTCGCGCCTTACCTGCCGTCGCCCACGCAGGAGCGCACCGAGGGAGGAATCGTTGGCGGCATCATCGGATCGGTTCTTAGTGGACGTTAGGGGCCCAGCGGCCGATGACTTTGCGCCGCGGTTTAAGTTCGAGGTAACAAGAAAGGATCGCCACATTCTAGTGAAGACGTTTCGCCTGCCTGGTACCCTGACGCTCGTCCTCGTTGCGCTTATCGCCTCGGCCGCCGCCCCCGCTCAACCCTCGCCGCAGTTCGCTGCCACGCTTGATCGCATGTTTAACAAGCATGAGTTCGCCTCTGCGCCCTTCGGACCGGCGCGCTGGCTGCACGACGGAGCGAAGTACACCACCGTCGAGGCCTCGACTGAGGGTCCGAAGGGCAGTCAAGACATAGTCCAGTACGACACCGCTTCAGGCAAGCGAAACGTCCTGGTCTCGGCTACGAAGTTAGTTCCCGCACCGGGGGAGAAGCCACTCCGCATCGAGGACTACACCTGGTCGCCCGACAACCGCCTGCTGCTCATCTTCACCAACTCGAAGAAGGTCTGGCGTCTCAACACGCGCGGCGACTACTGGGTACTCGATCTCGCATCGGGCAAGTTGACCAGGCTCGGCGGCGATGCGCCGGAGTCTAGCCTTATGTTCGCGAAGTTCTCGCCCGACTCGCAGAGCGTAGCCTTTGTCCGCGCCAACAACATATATGTGCAGGATCTCTCCACGTACGCCGTGCGCGCCCTCACCACCGACGGCTCGACCACCCTCATCAACGGAACCTCTGACTGGGTCAACGAAGAAGAGCTGAAAATCCGCGACGGCTTCCGCTGGAGCCCCGACAGCCAGTCCATTGCCTTCTGGCAATTCGACACCACCGGAGTCGGCGAGTACACGCTGATCAACGACACCGCGCAGGAATACCCCGTCACAACCAGGTATCTCTATCCCCAGCCCGGCACCACCAACTCCGCCGTGCGTGCCGGCGCTGTGTCTACGCAAGGTGGTCCTGTCCGCTGGATCAATCTTCCCGGCGACCCTCGCCAGCACTACATCGCCCGGCTCGACTGGGTTCCCAACTCCAATGACCTCATCCTCGAATACCTGAACCGCCTGCAGAACACCAACGCCGTCTACATAGCGAATTCTCAGACCGGCGATGCTCGCCCCTTCTTCGAAGATCAGGACAAAGCCTGGGTCGATGTCGTCGACACCTTCGACTGGGTCCAGAACAACAAATCCCTCGTCTGGCTCAGCGAGCGCGACGGCTGGCGTCACGCCTATGTCTTCTCGCGCGCGACGGGGCAGCCGCAACTAATCACCAACTTTGCCGGTGACGTCATGCAGGAAGTCGCCGTCGATGACAAAGACGGCTGGTTCTACTTCGACGCGTCACCCGACAACGCCACGCAGTCGTATCTCTATCGCTCGCGCCTCGACGGCAGCGGATCGCCCGAGCGGGTCACGCCTTCCGGACAGTTCGGATCGCATGCCTACGATCTTTCGCCCAACGGCGAGTGGGCCTTCCACATCCACTCAAGCTTCACGCATCCCCCGGTCACCGAACTCGTTCACCTCCCCGATCACAAGGTGGTCCGCGTGCTCCAGACCAACGAAGAGCTCGCAAAGAAGACGAAGGACCTTCTTTCCCTGCCGACTGAATTCTTCAAGGTCCCTGTCTCCGGCGGAGTCACACTCGACGGCTACATGATGCGCCCGCCCGACTTCGATCCCGCGAAGAAATACCCAGTGCTCGTCAACGTCTACGGCGAGCCCGCCAGCACCACTGTGCGCGATAGCTGGGGAGGCAACGGCCGTCTCTTTCACGCGCTCATCGCGCGCGAGGGATACATCGTCGTCAGTTTCGATAACCAGGGCACGCCCGCACCTAAGGGCAGGGAATGGCGTAAGGTCGTCTACGGAAGCGTGGGCGTCCTCTCAGCCGCACAGCAGGCCGACGCCATCCGCTCGCTCGCCAAAGAGCACAGCTACATCGATACCTCGCGCATGGCCATCTGGGGATGGAGCGGTGGCGGATCGAACACCCTCAACCTGATGTTCCGCTCGCCCGGCCTTTATAAAGCCGGCATCGCTATCGCGCCCGTCGCCGACGAAGCGCACTACGACACCATCTATCAGGAACGCTACATGGGCCTGCCACAGGACAACGTGAAGGGCTACCACGATGGGTCGCCCATTAACTTCGCTCAGAACCTGACCGGACATCTGCTCGTCATCCACGGCTCAGGAGACGACAACGTTCATTTTCAGGGAACGGAGCTGCTTATCAACCGGCTGGTCGAACTGGGCAAGCCCTTTGACTTCATGGACTATCCGAACCGCACTCATTCGATCTCAGAGGGCCCGGGCACGTCCTTCCACATCTACAGTCTGATCGCCCGTTACCTGGAAGAACACGTCCCTCCCGGTGGTGTGCCCAAGTAACATTGCTGAGCCAGACGCAGATCGGGTGCCCCAGGTCCCGCGTTTGGGGACCTGGGACTATTTTCGGACTTGGGACAGCGATTCAAAACATCCGGCCAGGTTGCGGCATCGGTTGCACCCTGCTCAGCCACGACTCAAAGATCGCTTCCGCCTGATCTTTCGTGTGGTTGGCAATGACGAAGTGATACTTCTCGCCCGATTTAAGAACGACGCCGTCCTTGTGAACCTTCGCGATTACGTCCACCGGAAAGTTCAGATCGGGTTGATCCGGACAGCTGAAATGCAGCCGCGCCGCCGTCAGCTCGAGCTGACCGGTGCAGCCGCCGAATACCTTTTTGTGTGTCGCTTCAAATCGGGTAGGCAGAAAACGCGCCGCGGGCGGCATCGGAGCGGCCTTGGGCGCAGCATCTCTGGCCATGATCGAGCTTTCCGGTCGCGTCCCATCCGCCGGAACGATTGGCGACGGCTTGGCCAGGGATCGGGCAGGCATCGGCTGCTGAGGTGTCGTGTCCGGCGAGATCTGTTGATCAGCTTTGAGAATCGCCGGCTTCTTGTCGCTTCCGCTCAGATAAAGTCCACACAAGACGCCGATCACCAGCAAAAAGGCCGCTCCGACATGGAGAGAAGTATTCGAACTCGACGCCGGCCACGAGCCTCCTCGTCCTTTCGCCATATTGATCGGCAGTACCTTACCAACTCCAGGCGGCTGAGTATCTGGGGGATTGGCTGCATTTCCGGAGGGTTTTTTCCCTCTCTTCCGTTTCGTAAACCGATCCAGGTCAAAAATCTTCGCCACAGTAACCTCCCAGGCGACGCAATTAGGGTGGAATCCCGCAGTCGTGCAGCGAGTTCCGATGGTGCATTCATCCTAGCCCTGTCCGCGCCAGGGCAGCAATCGCGCCGGAATGGTGCATTTAGATGCGGAAGTGACGCACCGTGGCAGAGATTTTTCATCGCTCGATCAGAGATCGAATGATCAGGGATCGAATTCTGAGATGTGCCATTTCCGAATGCCGCACGCTGAACGCTTTCCTACTGCGGCACCTGCCATCCTGCCCCGGCATTCTCCATCATGATCTGCCCGGGTTGCGGACCCGAGATTGCCGCCGCCATTTCCGGAAAGGCCGCCTTCATATCGTCTGTCTTCACCCACACCGGCACATCAATCATTGTGGAGTGATAATTCACCGTACTCTGCAGAAAGCCGCCCTGTTTCACCGGCGGCGTGAATGCATCCACGCTCGTGACCTGGTGATGTCCGTAACAGAAGCGTCCACCCACGCGCTGCCCCAGCGGAGTAAGCGTGTACCGTTCCACCTTGATTGCGGCGCCGCTCTGTTTCACCAGCAGGCCTGCGCCCGTCATCGCATCCAGCCGTTTCGCTTCCGCCTTCGCATCGCTGCCCGGGCTCACCTCATACGGAAATCGCATCATCGTCGGAAAGAGGCACTCGTTGTGTCCTTCAAAGTATGTATTCAGCGCCTTCTCGAGCTTCGCGTTCGTCGGCTTCGTATCGGTCGCGCATCCTAGAACCAGAATCACCGCGCAACCCCACAGCATCCACTTCTTTCTCATGCCTTTCACTCTTCCTCTTACGTGATTTCTCCACCACCTAAGAAGCTCAGAAAGCCAAATCCGCCGCCTGAGTCCTCTCGAAGAAAATTTCGCTCTTGATGAAACGCTGTTGCGCCCCCGATCACTAACCCTTTATAGACGGCATCACCGTAGAAGTTCGCGAGGGACAAAACCCACGAGCGCGCCTCGGCGCTCTGCGTCCGCATCCTCTGCGGATCCCCTCCCTCGCCCCAGCGAGGGGCTATCACCCGCGTGAGCCCCTCGCCCCGCCCAGCCTAGCTACAACCATTCGGCGCCATCCGCATCTCCTCAATGGACACGAGGAAAGATGAAGATCACAGGCATCATTCTCATCATTGCCGGTGTAGCCGCCCTCCTCTACGGAGGATTCACTTACACCACCCAAAAGAAGGCCGTCGACCTCGGCCCGCTCCAGGTCGAAAAGACCGAACACCACTCCGTGCCGCTCCCGCCGCTCCTCGGAGTCGTCGCCATCATCGGCGGCGGAGCCCTCTTTTACTTCGGCGCCAAAGAAGGCCGGTAGATCCGCGGATCTCTGAAGCCTTACAGATCCCGATACATCACGAACGCATCCACGTAGCCGAACTGCGGGTGCAGAAACGCCTCTGGAAGGCGCCCCACAATCTCGAATCCGAAGCCCTGCCACAGCTTCACCGCCGGCTCGTTGCTGCTCACGACGAAATTGAATTGCATCGCCTTGAAGCCGCGACTTCGTGAGTGCTCGATCGAATGCGCGCACATCGCGCGCGCCACTCCGCGGCCCGTGGCTGCCGTAGCGGTTGCATATCCGCAATTGGCCACGTGGCTGCCCCCGCCTCTCTGGTTCGCCCGCAGATAGTACGTACCCCTCACCTCGTCTCCCTCTGTTGCCACAAAGACCTCGTGGCTCGCGGAAAACCAATAGGCAAGCGCATCCTCGCGCGCCATCTCACGCGGCAGCGTATACACATCTGCGGCTCGAATGATGGGCTCGATAATCGACCAGATGGCATCGCGGTCTTCCGATCCGGCTGAACGAATCGTGAACATGTCTCCCATCCTTGCATAGTCATTTCGCGGCGACGAACAGCGCGAACCTGTATGATGTTTCGCGCCAATGTAATCGCTTTCTTTGGAGTGCCAGACCCATGCCAACATCAATGTTTAGACCCATGCGCACACTCGCCGCTCTCTCCTGTGCCGCCCTGCTCTTCGCCGCCCCCGCCTTCAGCCAGCAACTCGCCGCCACGCCCCCGATGGGCTGGAACAGCTGGAACCACTTTGCCGAACATGTGACCGACGCTGACGTTCGCTCCGCCGCCGACATGATCGTGAGCACCGGGATGCGCGATGCCGGCTACATCTACGTCAACCTTGACGATACCTGGCAAGGTACGCGCGACGCCCAGGGCATTTTGCATCCGAACGATCGTTTCCCTGACATGAAGGCTCTCGCCGACTATGTTCACTCCAAGGGCCTCAAGTTCGGCATTTACTCGGGGCCCGGAGCGAAAACCTGCGGCGGATACGCCGGAAGCCTCGGCCATGAAGAGCAGGATGCAAAGATGTACGCCTCCTGGGGCGTCGACTTCCTCAAGTACGATCTTTGCTCCTTTCAGCAGAACATGAATGAGGCCAAGGCAGCCCATCCTGACAATCCGCACGCCGCCCGTGATCTCATGATCGCCGCCTATAAGAAGATGGGCGACGCCCTCCAGGCCACCGGCCGCCCCATCCTCTATAGCCTCTGCCAGTACGGAGTCGACCAGCCCTGGAAGTGGGGCCCCGGCGTTGGCGCGCAGATGTGGCGCACCACCGACGACATTGACGACTCCTATGGACGCATGGTCATGATCGGCTTCAGCCAGGCAGGTCTCTCAAAATACGCCGGCCCCGGCCGCTGGAACGACCCCGACATGCTCGAGGTCGGCAACGGTAAGATGACCACCGACGAGTACAAAACGCACATGAGTCTCTGGGTCATCCTCGCCTCGCCGCTCCTTGCCGGCAACGACCTGAGCAAAATGACCGACACCGACAAGAGCATCCTGATGAACAAGGAAGCCGTTGCCATCGACCAAGACCCGCTCGGCAAGCAGGGCGATCGCCTATACCAGAGCGGCGACTTCGACGTCTGGACCAAACCCCTCAGCAATGGACGCGTCGCCGTCGGCCTCTTCAACCGCAGTTGGGATAACCACGAGGTCTCGGTCGATCTGTCCGAGATCGGCTTCAAGAACGGAGCCAACCTGCGCGATGTCTGGAAACAGCAGGACCTAGGCCGTCACACTGGCTTCTTCACCGACGTAATTCCCAAACACGGAGTGACGCTGCTCATCGTCAGCGAGTAGTCGGTAGTCATATTTTCACGGACGGATCTCCGTTCGTCACATTCCAGCCCCCCGTCTGCAACGTGATCCTTGACATCGACATCTGTCTGACTGTCATATGTTGGTATGAAACATATGGGTGCACGAGCCATTGACAGCGAACTGAAGAAGGGGAGCGCTGAGCTCTTGATTCTCTCGCTGATAGAACACCGTGCCCGCCACGGCTACGAGATCAGCAAGCTGATCGAAGAGCGTTCGGGCGGCGTCCTCAAGTTCAACGTCGCCTCGTTCTACCCACTGCTCTACCGACTTGAGGATCGCGGCTTGATCGCCGGTCGTTGGGTCGAAAAGGCCGGTCAGCGCCGCCGCCGCTTTTACCGGCTCACCGCGCAGGGCAGGGAAATGCTTAAGGCCCAGCGCTCTACCTGGTTGAACTTCGTTACCGCCATCCATCGCATCACGGAGGCCGAGAATGCCTGACTGGCCGAAGGAAATCCGCGCCGCGATTGCGTCGTTGAACCTCGATCCCGCTCGCGAAGCAGAAGTCGTTGAAGAACTCAGCCAACACCTGCGTGACCGCTACGACGAGATGCTGGTCAGCGGAGTTGCCGCCGACCTCGCCTATCAAACACTGCTTTCGGAGCTGCACGACGGCGCCTTGCTCTCCGGCCTCAAGGCCACCATGCATCCCGCTCGCCTGCCCTTGCCAGTAGGAGAAGATACGAGCGAGCCGTTCTTCGCCGGCGTCTGGAGCGATCTTCGTCACGGCGCGCGCCTGCTGCGCATGAATCCCGGCTTCGCCATCATTGCCATCCTGTCTCTCGCACTGGGCATCGGCGCAAACACAACAATCTTCCAGTTGCTCGACGCCGTGCGCCTGCGCACGCTGCCCGTTAAGGCTCCGCAGCAGCTGGCTCGCGTGCAAATTGTGAACTCTCCCCATTGCTGCCGTGGAGACTTCTACTCAAGCAACGCCCCCGTCACCGGCGCGCTCTGGAACGGCATTCGCGCTCAACAGCAGGGATTTGCAAACATCGCGGCATGGTCTGTCTTCCGCTATAACCTCGGTCAGGGTGGCGAGGCCCACTACGCAGATGCGCTCCTCGTCAGCGGAGACTTTTTCAACGTCCTCGGTGTCCAGCCGCTGATCGGTCGCCTGATATCACCCTCGGACGACTACAAAGGTTGCGGAGCGCAGGGAGTCGTCCTGAGCTATCCCTTCTGGCAGCGCGAGTATGGAGGTCGCCCCGAAATGATCGGCAGCAAGCTCACTCTCGACGGCCATCCCTTCCAGATCATCGGTGTCGCCCCGCCGAGTTTTTACGGCCTCGAGGTAGGCCGAAACTTCGACGTCGCCCTCGCCGTCTGCAGCCAGCCGATCTTCTCCACGAAGAGCGGCCTCATGGACCGCCCCACCTCTTTCTGGCTCGCGGTAATCGGTCGCCTCAAACCCGGCTGGACCATCGAGCGCGCCTCGGCTCAGCTCGATGCCATGGCTCCGGGAATCTTCGCCGCAACGCTTCCGTCTGAATACGACGCCATCGCGAAAAAAGACTACTTGTCCTTTCATCTAGGCGCACTCCCAGCAGCCACAGGCGTTTCATCGCTGCGTGAAGACTATGAAGACCCTCTCTGGCTGCTCCTCGCACTCTCGGGACTCGTCCTTCTCATCGCTTGCGCCAATCTCGCCAACCTCATGCTGGCCCGCGCCAGCGTACGCCAGCGTGAGATGGCCCTCCGGCTCACCCTCGGAGCATCCCGCTCGCGCCTCATTCGTCAGTTGCTCGCCGAAAGTCTGCTTCTTGCCGTGATCGGGACCGCCGTCGGCGCCTTTCTCGCGCAAATACTCGGTCGAGTACTGGTGGCCTTTCTCAGTACGCAGCAAAGCCGCATCTTTGTTGAGCTGACTCCTGACTGGCGTGTGCTCGGCTTCGCTGCAGGCCTCGCAATTCTCACCTGCATTCTCTTCGGACTCATTCCCGCCATTCAGGCTTCGCGCACTGAACCGGGCATCGCCCTCAAAGCCGCCGGTCGCGGCGCCACCGCGGGCCGGGAGCGCTTTATGGTTCGCCGCGCTCTCGTTGTCTCGCAGGTCGCGCTCTCGCTCGTGCTCGTGACCGGAGCATTTCTCTTCGCCCAGACCTTCCGCAACCTGGCAGAGATGAACGCCGGATTTCAGCAGGATCATATCCTCATCGCGGACATCGACTACACCACTCTCAAGCTGACGCCTGACAGCCAGATGGCCTTCAAACGCGATCTGTTGGACCGCGTGCGTGGCATCCCCGGCGTAACCTCTGCCGCCGAAACTTTGATCGTGCCCATGAGTCACAGAGGATGGGACGACAACATCGATGTCCCCGACGGCCCGCAGCGTAAGGATGTCTCCTTCAACCGCGTCAGCCCCGGCTATTTTCAAACCATGCAAACGCCTATCCTGGCCGGGCGTGATTTCACTGCCGCCGACACGCCAAAATCACCCCGAGTGGTGATCGTGAATGAGGCGTTCGCGCACAAGTTCTTCGCCGGCTCGAATCCTGTCGGCAAGGTCTTCCACGATTCCGGAGATCCAAAGGCCACCTACCAGATCGTCGGCCTTGTCAAAGACACGAAGTATTACATGATGCGCGAAGATCCGGTTGCCACGGCCTATGTCTCCTTCAGCCAGGCCAATGGACCCGAGCCGGAGTCCACGCTGATGATTCGCTCTACTGAGCCGCTGCTGCCCCTCATCTCCTCAATCAAGCAGGCGGCGAATGAAGTCAATCCCGCGATGGTCCTCAACTTCACGGTATTCAAGACGCAAATCCGTGAAGGCCTCCTCCGCGAGCAACTCATGGCCATGCTCTCCGGCTTTTTCGGAGCCCTCGCGATTATCCTTGCCATGGTCGGCCTCTATGGAGTCATCTCCTACATGGTCGTCCAGCGCCGCAACGAGATCGGTGTGCGCATGGCGCTCGGCGCAAGCCGCGGCAATATCCTCGCTATGATCCTGTGCGAAGCCGCTATCCTGCTCGGCATCGGTCTCGCCGTTGGCACCCTCCTGGCCCTCGTCGCCGGAAATGCCGCCGCTTCGCTGCTCTATGGATTGAAGCCCAGAGATCCCTTCACCTTCATCGTCGCGATTTTCGGAATGACCGTGGTCGCATTCATCGCCAGCCTGTTGCCGGCGCGGCGCGCTGCGTCAGTGCATCCCATGGTGGCGCTCCGCGACGAATAGCCTTGCCTTGAAGGACTAAGATGAGCTTCGGTCTGGTTTCCTATGTCGAAGCATCCTTCCTCCAGGCATTCCTCTGAAGACCCGCGCCTCACGCGACTGACGGAGATCGCCCTCACTCTCCCCGAGACCAGTCGCCAGATCTACGGTTCGCACGCCCAGTTCCTCGTCCGTAAAAAGACTTTCGCCTACTTCCTCGATGACCATCACGGAGACGGCATCGTCGGTGTCACCTGCAAAGTCATCCCCGGCGAAAACGAGGCACTCGTCAAAGCTCAGCACCACCGTTTTTATCTGCCGGCTTACCTCGCATCGCGAGGCTGGGTGGCTCTGCGCCTGGACGTTGGCAAGGTCGATTGGAATGAAGTGCGCGATCTGCTGATCGCCAGTTACGTGCTGATTGCACCAAAACGTCTTGCAGAGAACCTGAAATCAGAAGCTTAGAGAGTATCTCCCAAGGCAGCCTGCCGGGCAGTAACTTCACGGTAAACTTGAAGAGATGAGAATTGGCATAGATTTCGGAACTACCCGCGTTGTCGTGGCCTCCGTGGACCGCGGCAATTATCCTCTCGTGAACTTCGAAGCGTCCGACGGTCAGATGTACGACTGGTTTCCGTC
This sequence comes from uncultured Acidobacteriaceae bacterium, assembly GCA_963781245.1. Taxonomy (GTDB): domain Bacteria; phylum Acidobacteriota; class Terriglobia; order Terriglobales; family Acidobacteriaceae; genus Silvibacterium. Next base: position 115,752 of record CAWAFB010000011.1, on the reverse strand, counting down.
CGTCGTCGCAGCCAGGGGCCGCACCCGTCTCTACGGATGGGACGCCGTAGCCGTCCAGGACGACGACACCTGGACGACAGCTCGCTCGCTGAAGCGACTCCTGCGCACCGCCGGTCCCCACTCCGAATTGCAGTTGGCCGGTCAGTCTCTGCCCGTGCGCCTTCTCCTGTCGGAGATGATGGCCTCTCTGCGCACCCAACTCCTTGAGCGTTCGAACCTCGGCGCGGACTCCGCCGAGCCGCTCGAGGCCATGATTGGCGTACCCGCGAATGCCAACAGCAACCAGCGCTTCCTCACCGAGGAAGCCGCACTCGAGGCCGGCTTTTCTATTTTGGGCGTCGTCAACGAGCCTTCCGCCGCCGCCATTGAATTCGCCTACCGTAACAGTGCCGAGCGCAAGAACCGTGCCGGCAGCGGCCTGCTCGTCTACGACCTCGGCGGAGGCACCTTTGACGTTTCACTCGTCGTCATGGGCGAGACCGAGCACGCCGTTAAAGCCTCCGACGGAATCCCGAATCTCGGCGGAGATGACTTTGATGAGATTCTCGCTGCACTGGTCCTCGAGACAGCCGGCCACCGCGATTCGCTCAACCCTCACGAAAAGCGCCGACTGCTCGACGAGTGCCGTGAGAAGAAGGAATCGCTCAACCCCAACACCCGCAAGGTGACCATCGACCTCGAGCGCGTGCGCTCCGGATGGCAGGAAGTGACCATCCCCGTCGACACCTACTACGAGCGCTGCCGCCCGCTGATCGAATCAACTCGTGAGATGGTTGAAAAGCTGCTGGCTGCGCACTCCGAGACCCCCCTCGACACCCTGTACGTCACCGGAGGAGGATCCGAGCTTCCACCCGTGGCCCGCATTCTCCGCGAGACCTTCGGCCGCCGCGTGCGCCGTTCTTCCTACATGCGCTCGGCCAGCGCCATCGGCTTGGCCATCCGCGCCAGCGTTGTCGCCGACAGCCTGCACGATCAGTTCAACCGCAACTTCGGCATCTGGCGTGAAACAGACCACGGCGGGACCATCATCTTCGACCTGATCTTCCCCCGCGGATCCCGTCTGCCCGCGCCCGGCGAGCCTGCCCTGCGCAGCGAGCGCGTCTACCAGCCGGCTCACAACATCGGCCACTTCCGCTACCTCGAATGCTCTCAGCTTGATGACCACGGTCAGCCCGTAGGCGAGATCACCAACTGGGATCAGGTCCGTTTCCCCTTCGATCCGCAGTTGCAGAACTACTCAGATCTGACCGCGCAGCCCATTGCTCCGTTGGGCCGCCATGATCTGAGGGTTCGCGAGGAATACACCTGCGACGCCAGCGGCAATCTCCGCGTTAAAATCTCCGCCGACCCTGCCGGATACGCCCGCGAATTCTCGATTGCGCAGTCCGCCAGAGGTTAGCCAGACTGCCGGAGCGCCTCTGGCTCATTCCCAGAGCGGTTCGTCTTGGAGGTTGCTCAGTGGGATAACGGCCTATATCCTTGCAACCCACTTGTGAAAGTTGACTGCAACGCGCTGGCTGCCAGCTACTCAGCAATGTCGGACGAGGACTTCGACGTCGTCAAGCGGGAAGATTTTACCCTGCCGGCGCGAGTCTGTTACGACCAGGAGAAGTCACGCGGGCATCCGGGATGGCATTACAAGCCGCCCGAGCAAACGCCCAATACGCAGCGCGGCGCAGTCGAGATGGCGATGCATTACGCCGACGTGATCGTGATCGACGTCAGTGAACCCTCCGACAACGTCATCTGGGAGCTGCAGACCGCTGCCGCCGCCCGGCCCCCGGAAAGCATCTTGCTGACCGGCGCAGTGAAAGATACCACCCTGCCGGAGTTGCAGCAGGCTCTCAAAGCGCGGCTTCAGCCGGTTGTGAGCAATGTCCCCTTGGATCGGTGTCCGACCTTCTTCTATCCGGAGAAGGCTGGCTATTTCGACCGATACAAGATTTCGTGGCGTGACCTCCAGCTACCGCTGGTTGGCTGTCTCCGCTACGCGCCCGCTCACGATGGCGCTGACCTTGTTTAGCATTCCCGCAATCTTCAAACCCATCCCCAACTGGCAGTAGACTAGTCTCCATGGGGGCGCCACACATCGGGCAGCAGGGACAGGTAAGGTACAAGCCCACCTTCAAAGACCAGGCTGAACGATTCTGGCAGCGGGTCACCGACGGCATGGCGCTTAGCCAGCTCTGGTCCCAGTTCCGCCGGGATGCACAATCCAGCTACCAGCTCTACTCAAAGGAAGTTGATCGCACCCGCGTCGAAGGCATCCCTCACAGCCAGCACTTCCTTCGCGTAGCAAGCCAGTATTTCTGGGCCATCATCGAAAAACTGTCGCCGGCTCGCCGCGTCCTGCTGCTCCTCGCCCTGATCCTCATCATCGTGCCCGGAGGCGAATGGACCTGGACCAGCCGGTCACACGAAGTAAAGATCTTCGCCCTTGACTTCCACTTCTACGGCGGACTGCTCATGTTCGCCCTGCTCATCCTCGAAGTCGGGGATCGCGTCGTCATGAAGCGCGATCTGCAGATTGCCAAAGAGATTCAGGCCTGGCTGCTTCCGGCGGAACCGCCCAATGTGCCCGGCCTCGAAATCGCATTTACCACCCGCCCAGCCAACACCGTAGCCGGAGACTACTACGACGTCTTCGCCCGTCCCTCTGACTCAGGGACCTTCCTCATCGCAGTCGCCGATGTTGCAGGTAAAAGCGTCCCCGCGGCCATGCTCATGGCGACCTTCCAGGCGAGCCTCAAGACCCTCAGCAACACTCCAGGTTCCCTGACGGAACTGACAACGCGCATGAATCGCTACGCCTGCAGCAACAGCCAGAAAGGCCGCCGCTTCACCACTGCCTTCATTGCCGAGTACGATCCAGTGTCCCGCCGCCTGACCTACGTCAACGCAGGACACAACAATCCCATTCTGCGTCGCAAGTCCGGCTCGATCGAAAGGCTGGAGGCAGGAGGCATGCCGCTCGGCATCATGGAGGATGCTCCTTATCAATCCGGCCAGCAGACACTGGAGCCGGGCGACTGGTTAGTAGTCTTCACAGACGGAGTCATCGAGGCAGAGAACATTCAGCAGCAGGAGTACGGAGAGATACGCTTCATCACCATGCTGCATTCGGGAGTCATGCTCGCGCCCGGCATGCTCCTCAACAGCATCCTCACCGATCTCGATCGCTTTGTCGGCCATGCACCCCAACACGACGATGTGACCTGCGTGCTGATCAAGGCTGTCTGAGAGACCGGTTACGAGCACTTCTCTTCGCCTGCCTTAGCCCTTCCCAACCGCTGATAACCGGGATGCACCCCGCGCGTGAGACCCTGCTCGTCGGCTACTTTCTGCAGCAACCTGGCAAGCTCGCCACGTTCCTCCGCGCTTAGCACCGCGAGCAGAGCATCCTGGTGCTCCCGCGCCACCTTCCCAATGCTCCGCAGGATTTCCGCACCTTCATTCGTCAGGTGGAGTGAGTACAGCCGCCGGTCCTCGAGATTGGGCTTCCGCTCGACAAGTCCGCGCCGCTCAAGATTATCCAATATCGCCACCAGCCGACTGGGGTGAATTCGGAGCCGCGCCGAAAGCTCCTGCTGGCTGATTCCCGACGACATGCGCAGCAACCGCAGAATCCCGGCATCTGCCGGCGAAAGCTCGAGCGCACTCAAGCGCTCTGTGAACCGGGACGCGGCATGCGCCCCCAGCTGTGACAGCAAAAACGCCGGATCCCCTCCAACCGTACCTTCATGAGCCATATCGTGAGAATATCATTGCAATTTCAATTAATTTACTGTATAAATGATTTTACTATGAAACAGTATCCACGTTTCCGTGGTCCCTCTCTGATCCTGCTCGCAGTTGTCCACATCCTGATCTTCGCAGCCGGCCTCGTGGCCGTCGCAATGGTCCGTCACGGTGTGCCATACATCAATCCCTTTGCGCCGGCCGACGCCATAAAAGCCTTCCTGCTTCAGAACCCGGCCGCTGTTCACATCGGCAATTTCACGCTTTTCGGTTCCGCCGTTCCCTTCGGAATTTTCGCGGTCACTGTCGTCAGCCGATTGCGATACCTCGGAATCCGCGCTGCCGGGACCAACATCGCGCTTCTCGGCGGCCTGATCGCGACGATCGCTCTGATCGTCTCCGGACTCTCCGGCTGGATTTTGTCTTTGCCCGATGTCGTCGCGTCTGCGCCCGTGGCCAAGGCAATCAACTTCGTGAGCTTCCTTTTTGGCGGAGCCGCCTACGCCGTCGGTTTCGGCCTGCTCGCAGCCGGAGTGTCGGTCACCAGCTTCTTTGCGCGCACCCTTCCGCGCTGGCTCGTAGTCCTGGGAATGCTGGTCGCGATTGCTGGGGAACTCTCTTGGCTTAGCCTGGTTGCGTATCCGGCCAACTTCTTTATTCCCGTTACGCGCTACGTTGGATTCGTCTGGATGTTGCTCGCGGCAATCAAGCTCACGCGAAGCCGCACCGTATCCCTGCCGCACGCAGCCGAAGCCGCATAGACTCGACCTTGCCGCGGCTTCGGCAAGGCAGCACCGCCGGCACTACTGCTTCACTTCACTCCCCTTGGCCATCAGCGTCCAGTTCTGTTTATCTGTCGAGAATTCCTGCCGGAACTCGATCTTGTTCGGAACCGTGAACGTATTCACCACCCGGAAATACGTCGTCTTGCTGTTCTCCGTGTTCTCCCATGGGTAAGTCCAGACGTTCCCCTCGATCACCAGCTTTCCTTTGCCCGCCGGGTTGCCGCCGGGCATTATTGGATACGTCGTATAGGTCTTGTCTTTGTCGCTATACGTAAAGACAATCAGCGCCTTCGATTCGCCATTCACAAACTGATCGCAGACGTAGTACCCACCACTTTTCCAGCACTCATTCCGCAGCGTCGAAGATTCTTTGCCCGCTTTGCTGTACGCGGTGTCGAAATGCTCCATCTGCGTCTTCCATGTCCCCGCGTAAGCCTGCATCGCATCAATGCCGGCGGTCTGCGCGAATCCTCCCGCTTCTGTCAAACAAATCCCTGCCAGCACGACTGATCCCATCCAATTTTTCATGCACCACCCCATCTTCGTTCTTCCGCCGTCGCAGCCCATCCTACTTGAAGGCAGACCTTGTTTCGTCAGGGCCGCATGTGAGCACTGCAATCTCGGCGGTGGTTGGGCCGGCCATCCAGATAGCTGAAATTCTCTTGCATATTCAGGGATGCGGACTCACTATGGGACGCGAGAGCATTTCTACAGTGTGACGCCGCCGAGAGGCCAGCAAGGCCTGGGCACAAACGCGACAGCAAGCCGTCGTACAGTCGTTCTTCCTGCTTCAGTAGACAACACAGTGTTAACCGAGTGCGGGTGCTGTGATCAGTAAGGGTGTTGAGCCATCCGAACCGGTCCAAAGGGGCAAGCACATGAAGACATACCCGCCGTATCCGCGGACCCGGTGTCCGCGTGTGACGCTGATGGCTTTCGTACTCGCCTGCTCTCTGCCCGCGCTCACACAGGTCAACGTCACTCAAAGGGGCTATAACCAAAATCGAACCGGCGTAAATACTGTTGAAACAATCCTCACGCCCGCAAATGTCAGCTCCCACGCGAATCAATTCCACAAGCAGTTCACCATGCGGGTCGATGGCAAAATCGAGGGCGCTCCTCTCTTTGCCTCGAACGTTCAGATCGCCGGTGGAACGCACAACGTCATTTACGTCGCAACCATGCACAACACCGTCTTTGCTTTTGACGCGGACAACGGGGCGCTCCTCTCCGCGCGATGGCTGGGAATTCCGGTCACGGGAAACGACCTGCACAATCTCAAGCCCACCACGATTCACGGCGAATGGGGAATCCTGGGCACTCCCGTCATCGACCTCAAGACGGGAACGCTGTACGTCGTGCGCTGGGGTTATGAAAACAATATCAGCGGGCCAACCTTCCGTCTCTTCGGCCTCGACATGACCAACCTGAGCAACGACAAGATCCAGTCCGTGCTCATCGACGGATTCAACGTTGGCGGCAGCGGGTTCAATCGTTATCTGCAGTTGCAGCGCGCTGGCCTCGCGCTGACCGCTAAACCGGGCGGATCCCAAGCGCTCATCATCGCCTTTGGCGGCGGTGAGGGAGCAGGAGCAGCTCCGGGTTGGGTTGTGGCATACGACACCGCTAAGCTGGCGCAAGGCAACGCACCGGCCAATTTCTGGTGCACCACTCCGCGCAACAATGCCGGGGGCGGCGGAGGCGGCGGTGTCTGGATGGCGAACGCCGCCCCGGCCATCGACGACAACGGAGATATCTACGTCGTCACCGGCAATGGTCCCTACAATCCTCAGTTCAGGCAGGATCAGCTTGGAGAAAGCATCGTCCATCTTACGTGGAACCCGGGAGACCCGGGCTCTCTCACCGTTGCCGATTGGTTCACCCCATTCCTCGATTCCGGCCGCGACGATGGTCACCGTGATCAGGACCTGGCCTCCGGAGGGGTCATCGCGCTGCCTGACGAGACGGGCCTGATCGCAGGAGGCAAGGACGGAGCCTACTATCACGTGAACCGCTCGAACATGGGAAAGCGCGACTTCACCCAGCTCATCGATCCGCCCTTCGTTGCATCCTTCGACTACCAGCCCACCAACGGCCACACATCGCTCTTCGAGGATCTCAACCAGGTCACATCGACCGACCCCTTCACCATCGGCGCCGCCACCACCGGCCGCACAGCCCACATCCATGGAACCGGCGTCTATTTCAATAACCTGCTCTTCGTTCAGGGCGAAAACAACAAGGTCCGCGTCTTCTCGAAGACCGGAGGGCACTTTTCCGCCCAGCCAGTCGCCCGCGGAACCTCCACAGCGTCGTGGGGAACCTCGTCTCCTGGAGGCATGCCCGGCGGCATCCTCGCGCTCTCGGCCAACGGAACATCCAACGCGATCCTCTGGGCCAACGAAGCCTTCGGAAATCTCCCCAATGATCCTGACGCCAACCAGCACTCCACTCCCAACACCCTTCGCGCTTACGACGTATCAACTGTCAGTACCGGCACTCTTCAGTCCATCTGGAGCAGCGAAGCGGAGCCCAACGATCGCCTCGGGGAATCCACCAAATTCGGGCCGCCGCTGGTAGCAAATGGCAAGGTCTATCAGGCGACCTACGACAACCAGGTGGTTGTCTACGGCTTGGGCAAGCCCTCACCAACACCCACTCGCGACATCCGCCGGACCGTGGTCTTCATCTACGGACAGACTATCCCCGGTCAGGACATGTTCGTCCGAGGCGGCGCAAAAGGCAACGGCCCAATCCGCATCCTTCACCGCAACTGGCTCAACCCGCACACCAATACCTATCGCTTCGGCGACGCCAGTCTCGACTGGGAAGGAGTCGAACTCGGCCAGACGGCACCCCCCGGCAGGTTCGGGGGAGGCTCGCCCGTCGACTGGACCACCAGCCTCGCCCAGGGAACTGGGCAGCCATATGTGTCGACGGCCGGTTTCGGAATCGCCGACGAGAATACCTTCGGCGCAAATTACTGGATGCTCGATGTGGATATGGATTGCGAGCAGGCCTTTGACGATGGCCACGGTAATAAATGGTTTGAGGTAAAAGCTTTGATTGCGCCCCGTCCCGGCCCGGAGGCAGATATCGCACAAGCCAGCAGCCCTGCTCCGCCCTACAAGTCGCCCAACCACATGGGTATCTGTGGCATGATCAATGTCTTTGTCGCCAACTTCGAAAATCTCCCCGCGGGACTCGACCCCAACTCCGCAAAATTCCTCAAGCCCAGCTACACCTACCTCGCGCCCGTTGACGATCGTGGCGCCCCCGCCGACGCTCTGGAGAACACCCCCTGCGTCTCGCCCGGCGTCGAGAACCGTTGCCTCGGCAATATCTCGCAGAGCTGCCAGAGCGTCAACGGCGGCAACTTCTTCCGCTCCGTCCAGAATTGCAACCTCAAGTCGGCTGGCGGAAACTACGGTCAGATGTGTCAAAAATCGACGGGGCAGTGCTGCACACCCGACGAGGGAAATATCTGTCAGTGACTCACGCTGGAGTCCTCAGACAACGTGGGTCCAGTCCAGAATTACCTTTCCGGTCTGGCCCGAAATCATCGCATCGAATCCTTGCTGAAAGTCCCGGTAGCTGAAACGGTGGGTAATAACGGGCGAAATGTCGAGACCGGATTCGATCATGACGCTCATCTTGTACCACGTCTCGTACATCTCCCGTCCGTAGATGCCCTTGATCGTCAGCATGTTGAAGATGACCGCCCGCCAGTCAATCGGCATCGGCTTCGCCGGAATTCCGAGCATGGCGATCTTGGCTCCGTGACTCATATTCGCGACCATCTCCTGCATGGCTGCGGGATTGCCGGACATCTCCAGCCCCACGTCGAATCCTTCCCGCATCCGGAGTTGCTTCTGTACTTCTGCAAGAGGCGTTTCAAGCGTGTTCACGGCGAGGGTCGCTCCCATTTTGCGTGCCAGTTCCAGGCGGAAAGGATTGAGGTCAGTGACAACAACGTGGCGCGCGCCGGCGTGACGAACGACGGGTATTGCCATGATTCCGATCGGTCCCGCGCCGGTAATCAATACGTCTTCGCCCAGCACAGTGAATGAGAGAGCGGTGTGCACGGCGTTGCCAAAGGGATCGAAGATGGCTGCGACTTCCTGATTGATGTCAGGATCGTGCCGCCAGATATTGCTCATAGGCAGGGCGATGAATTCAGCGAACGCCCCGGGCCGATTGACGCCAACACCCGAGGTGTAAGCGCACAGATGACGTCGTCCTGCGAGACAGTTGCGGCAGCGTCCGCATGTGACGTGCCCCTCGCCACTCACGATGTCGCCCGGATAGAAGTCGTTTACGTTCGATCCGACCTCGACAATCTCTCCGACAAACTCATGCCCGATGGCCATCGGCACAGGGATCGTCTTCTGTGCCCACTCGTCCCACTGGTATATGTGAACGTCGGTTCCGCAGATACCCGTGTAGCGCACGCGGATCAGCACGTCATTGATGCCGATGGTGGGTTCTGCGATGTCTTCCAGCCATAAGCCGCGTTCCGCGCGGCTCTTTACTAATGCCCTCATGAATTCCTCAACCGGGAATTCTTATCATGCTTTCGAACCATAAGAGCAATCGTAGCAGCGAAGCCTGTTGAGCTGAAATGCGCGGCCTGCCAGGTACCTGCAGCGCATCTCGCGCCGCAGGTACACCATCTGTTCAGGCTTAGAAGTAGCGCATCTGTTCGAGATCGGCAATCAGCCCCGGCCCGGTCGGGCGCCATCCGAGGCGCTCCTGCGTCTGCGCGCTGGAGGCCACAATGTCGAGGCCCGCGAACATGGCAAGCCAGCCGAAATGTCCGGCTGCTTCTTCGGGGGTCATGGAGACAGTCGGGACTTTGAGGCCGCGGCCAATCGCCTCAGCAATGTCCCGGGCCGAGACTCCCTCTTCTGCTACGGCGTGGTACCTTGCGCCCGGCTCTGCCTTCTCGAGCGCCAGCCTGTAGAGGCGGGCAGTGTCGAGAACGTGGGCCGCGGCCCAGCGGTTGAGTCCGTCGCCTATGTACGCCGAGACGCCCTTCTGGCGAGCTACCGCGATTGAATAGGTGACGAGGCCCTGCTTTACCGTATTGTGGACCTGGGGAAGACGCACCACCGACACATTCACACCGCGGGCCGATAGCGCGTCGCGGGCCGCTTCGGAGGCGCGGGGGTAGGTTGCCGGGTTGGGCGGCGGCGGCATGTCATCCTCCGTCGCTGCGCGGCCGCGCACCAGAAGCCCGAGCCCGGATGTGACGAGCAAGGGGCGCTTCGAGCCTTCGAGCGCGTCGCCGAGAGCCTCGATGGCGCGCCTGTCGATCTCGCAGTTTTCAACGAACTTCGAGAAGTCGTGGATGAAGGCGGTGTGAATGACGGCGTCGGACTGAGCTGCTCCGCTGCGCAGGCTTTCGAGGTCTTCAAGATCGCCTCGATGCGGCTGTGCGCCAGCGGCGGTAAGGGATTTGGCGCCCGCGTCGGAACGAGTGAGACCGATGACCTGATGACCCGCGTTGATTAATTCCGGAACAAGGGCAGAACCGATAAAGCCTGTAGCACCGGTGAGGAAAACTCGCATGGAAAAACTCTCCTTTGTGCTCGATTGGTGACCACATTCCGCGGTCCCGTGATGAGTAGATGGGCGTGAAGGAGATACGATCTATATCAGGAGTCCGTATTATCTTTGCAATCGTCCGGGATGACAGATGGATCCGCTCTCTGATGTTCTTTCCTTGCTGAAGCTGCGCAACTACTTGTCGGGCGGCTTTGATGTGGGTGGAGAGCTGTCCATCCAGTTTCCGCAGTACGAGGGCATCAAGTGCTACGCGGTGGTCTCCGGCCAGTGCTGGCTGTCCGTAGATGGAGTTCCCGACGCAGTGCGTTTAACGGCGGGGGACTGCTTCCTGCTGCCGCGCGGGTGGCCTTTCCGCCTGGCGAGCGACTTGACCCTCACACCGGTAGACGCCCTCGCGATTCTTAAGACAGCACGCAGGAACGGCGGCATCGTAACCCTGAATGGCGGTGGCAATTGCTGTATGGTGGGCGGCTATTTCACCCTTAGCGGCGGTCATGCCGGTATCCTGTTGGCGCTGTTGCCGCCCGTCGTGCATATCCGGAAAGAATCGGACAAGGCAGCGCTGCGCTGGTCTCTAGAGCGAATGAGGCAGGAACTGCTCGAGCCGCAGCCGGGAGGTTTTCTTGTCGCGCAACAGCTCGCCCAGATGATCCTGGTTCAGGCCCTGCGGCTGCATCTGGCCGAAGGGCTGAGAGGCGGTGTCGGCTGGCTCTTCGCCCTGGCAGATAAACAAATGAGTGCGGCGATCACCTCCATGCACGGCGATCCGGCGCATCGCTGGACCTTACAGGAACTGGCGGAGCATGCCGGTATGTCGCGCTCGACCTTTGCCCTGAAATTCAAAGAGACGGTTGGCGAGTCGCCCATGGAATACCTGACGCGCTGGCGAATGCTGCTGGCCGGCGACCGGCTGACGAATTCCGGCGATCCCGTCTCCGCGATTGCCCTGTCGCTCGGATACGAATCCGAAAGCGCCTTCAGCACCGCCTTCAAGAGGGTCATGGGCTGTTCGCCCCGGCAATACAGTCGCGGCCGCAAAGCGGCTTCTCCTCCAAATCAGGAGGGGAAAGCCACCCGCGCCAATCGGCTCGAACTGGTCGCAGGTTGATCTGCGATCGGCGGTTGGATCAAAGCTCGCCAACTCCGGGCGTACGGCGCAATAGGTTATTCGTCTTAGCGAGGCAGTCCGTTTGAACCGGAGTTTCAAGCCGGCAGCCTCACCATCGCTGTTCTCGCTTCCTCGCGTGAATAAGAAATCGTGGCAGCCGCAAGAATCTGGATCTTGCCGCCGGTAAATGCCTTCTGGGCCGTTCATGATGGCGATGCGCTACTACTGGCCAAAGCTGGAATTGCTGAATGACGAGTGGAAGTCGCCGCAGGTGCAGAGAGTGAACTAGGGCGTGTTCACACTAATCGGAGAGCTTCAACGATGAGGGCAAACTGCAGGAAGGCGAGGAAGACGAGGTCGAGCTTTTCGAAGCGGGAGAAGATGCGACGAAAGCCTTTGAGTCTACGGAAGAGCCGTTCTATTTCATTGCGTTTCTTGTAGAGGGCACGATCATATTCCCACGGCTCGATGCGGTTGGACTTGGGAGGGACAACTGGAACCATGCCGAGATCGAGAACCAGTTGCCTGGTCAAGTTATCCTCGTAGGCTTTGTCCATCAGCAGGGGAAGTCCATCCGGCATCGGCCCAAGTTCCTTTAGCAAGGCCCGTCCCTGCGGAGCGTCGTGAGCATTGCCCGGCGAGAGAGCGAAGGTGATGGCCGTTCGAGCATTCGCGGCAACCAGATGAATCTTGGTGGTCCATCCGCCGCGAGACTTTCCGATGGCTTGCGGTCCGTTTTTTTTAACGCCCCGGTGCCATCCGGATGCACCTTCACCGAAGTCGAGTCCAAGGCGAAGGCTTCAATCTGGATACGCACAATCTGCTCCGATTGCAACCTCTCAAACACCCGGTCAAGCACGCCGTTCTTCGCCCAGCGATTCATCCGTACGTAGATCGTATGCCAATTGCCAAACCGCCTGGGAAGCCCGCGCCATTTGCATCCCTGCTCGGCCACATACAGGATCGCGTTCAGGATTTGCAGGTTCGTCAGACGCACATTCCCGCGCTGTAATGGCAGGCTATCCTTGATCTTTTCGTACTGCTCCGGAGTGATTTCCATCTATCTCCTACTTACACGAGATAGATCACATTAGTGTGAACACGCCCTAGTTTCGGCTCATTCAAATCGCGGGCCGGACGGTTTGTAAATACAAGCCGACATTACCGATCGGCGCTAGCTGAGCGCCTCGCAGATGAGGCAGTCGTCCAGAGCACGATCACGATGTGGTCCTTCACTCCGGTTAGATCCCCCTGATTGGAGTGAAGGACCTGAGGCCGGTTCCAGAGCCCCAAGAAAGACTTTGGGAGTTGGTGCCCTTCTCAATCGACGGTGATTCGTGTTGCGGCGATCGTACCCTTCTCCTCGAAGCCCGTTGGGGCCCCCGTGCTATCGAACGTCTTGAAGGTGAAAGTACCGGTGTAGGTTTTGCCGTCACGAGACACGGTGTTCGTCTCGTCCAGCGTGAAGGTGCCACTGGCTGTAGGGGGAGTGCTGCCTGGAGTGAAGAGCCATCCGATGTGATGGAGGCGCACCGTTCTTGGCGCGACTTCCTTCCAGACGCCGAAACAGATATTGCCTGTATCGGGTGGCAGCCAGGCATTTTCAAACTCGGTCCCATCACTGTGCCATTGATCGAGCGTCTCGTTGAATGTACTGCCGCCCGCGGTGTAGACGACGTGCCATAGGCCCACGATGGAGCTGCCGCGACCGGGGGCGAAGCCGTCGTCCTGATCGTTTCCTGCCTGCGCCAGCATCGGGAGTCCGATCGAACTCTTCGACCCCGTGCCCGTCAGCCCACAGGCAGCGTTGGCGCTGGTTGCACCGAACAGCAGTGCCGCAATCGAGAGCAGCGCCAGAGCGCCGCCAAAGATCCGGCTGGTGAACGGCGTCTCCCGCTGGAGCCGTTTTACTTTCTTCATAACTAGGTTCATGGTTTCTTCTCCTCTTTCCTCGCGATGGGCGAGCAAAGTGGGTCCGAGTCTCCACCACTGCCGATCCGGGAGCAATGCCTGCGCGGCGAATTGTTTCTCCCCGAGCAATTCCTTCTGCAGCAGCTAGTTACAAGAACTTGTCCCTCGCTGCTGCAGGCGATCGGGAGGTGGATGCACGCGTAGCATGTGAGTGCTAGACTCGATTCGCACTGGCTGGCGGGGTGTGGAGTGACGGTTTCACCCACCGAAAACACGATTCGCTTCGGCCTGTTTGAGCTCGATCTCAGGACTCGCCAGCTCACCAGGAACGGAGCAAAGATTCGGCTGCACCAGCAGCCAATTCAGGTCTTGTCGTTGCTCCTCGAACGCCCTGGCGAGATCGTGACTCGTGAGGAACTCAGGCGACGCCTCTGGCCGTCCGATGTTTTTGTTGATTTCGATCACGGACTGAATAAGTCCATCCAGAAACTCCGCGACGCCTTGGGCGATTCGGCAGGCTCTCCCCGTTACATCGAGACCATTCCGCGTATCGGATACCGCTTCATTGCGCCAGCCAATGGAGCGAGAGGAATCCTGGAACTTAAGTCATACACAGAAACGCCACAGATGCAGGATCTCGCTTCGGCTCCTTCTGTCGGAATCGCTGGAAATCGGCGGCCGCGCTGGCTTCTTATCGCCGCCTGTATCGCGCTCGGAGCGCTTGCGGCAGGCTTGCTGATCCACTGGAGGTTGCGAGCGAGCGAACCGATCCAGTCGCTGGCCGTGCTTCCCCTCGATAACCTGTCCGGAGATTCCTCTCAGGACTACTTTGCAGATGGCATGACCGACGAGCTGATCACGATGCTCGCGAAAGATTCAACTCTCCGCATTGTCTCCAGAACTTCGGTGATGCAGTACCGTGGGGCTCGCCGGCCGCTTCCGGAAATCGCACGAGCGCTCCACGTGGACGCAATCCTCGAAGGCTCGGTGTCCCGTTCCGCCGATCAGGTCCATATGACTCTGCAGCTGATCCGGGCGGACACCGATTCACATCTCTGGGCCGACAGCTACGAACGCGATGCGAACGATGTTGCACTGCCGGACGAGGCGGCCAAAGCCATTGCGAGGCAGCTGCATCGCGCAGTCCCGGCCGTGAAGGCCATCCGCTATGTAAATCCGGCAGCGCATGATGCCTACCTGCACGGCCAGTATCTGTGGTTCGGCGACCACATGGAGGAGTCGGGAGCCTGGTTCCGGAAGGCGATCGATCTCCAGCCCGATTATGCGCTGGCTTGGGCGGGACTTGCCGACTATTACGGGGAGGGTATTGCCGGCGATATTCTCGACCCCCGCACCAGCATCGTTCCGGAGGAGCAGGCAGCCGAACGCGCGCTTGAACTGGATCCGAACCTGCCGCAGGCGCACCAGGCCATGGGTGCAATGTTCCTCATCGATCGATGGGATTGGGCAGACGCCGACCGGGAGATTCTGCGCGCCATCAGCCTCGATCCGCAGGACGGCGAGCTGTATTACCTGCGCGCCTGTCTGTTGCAGGCAGTCAACCGGGATGCAGAAGCCATCGATTTGGGAAAGAAGGCGATGGAAATTGATCCGTTCTCACGGCCCTACGCTCTCGCCTCACTTTACGTACCTGCGCGCCAATTCGATGCAGCGCTCGCGGAAATACGGCTGCGGATGGAAGCAGATCCCAACAATCCCGATCTCCTTGGGATGGAGATGGATACCTCGCGACGTATGGGCAACTACAAGGCAGCCGTTGACGCCTGGGCCAGATGGCATATTCTGACCGGAGATCCTCAGTCGGCCGCGAACCTGCGGCATGCCTACGATCGGGGCGGTGCCCGCGGTTTCGTTCGGTGGCAGCTTGACCGGCGTCTCATCCAGTCGAAGAGTCGCTACGTCTCTCCTGTCGAGCTGGCCAGTTATTACGCGCGGCTTGGCGACAAAGAGCGGACGCTCGCTCTGCTCGAGGAGGGCTACCGCCAACGTGCCACGGACACTCTCTGGATCCAGAGAGATCCCGCCTACGACTTTCTCCACTCCGATCCTCGCTACCGCACGATCGTTCAGAAGACAGGAGTACCGCCAACCTATTAGGATGAGTCCTCCGGCCCGGACTGCCTCGATGGATGAAACCACACCAAAACAACATTGAGCACGGTTCAGCCCAATTCAACGGATAAGTACTGGGAAACGCTAGTGTTTACCCCCATCCACTGAGGTCCAAACTGATCGACGGCCAGGATTCAGATGGACCCACGACCGTGCACCGTAGCCGTCAGCAATGGCGTACTCAAGCAGGCCCCGTTAGTTGGCCGACAATTTCCGCTGAATCGTTACAATAGAAATAGAGACTTGAGGCCCAGCCGCTCCCCGTAAGGTGCAGCCGGGCCTTGTCTTTGACGAACCCATCTGCCACTTGGTCAGATAACCGCAGTAGAATCAAATCTTTACAATAAGCCCCATGATTTCAACTTTTTGCGTCGCCTAATCCGGCAAAGTCCATCGAATCAAACGGTTACAAGCAACTGAAAGAAGCGGGGGAGGGGTAGGCAGGAGTTTCCGGAACAGGAAGCCTGAAACTGCAAATCAGTGCAGCTGGTTTCGCCACAGCAGAGGAACGTAATACTCCTCGAGGTACCAGGAAAGGACGAACAGAACCGCCATTCCCGTCAGTGCCCAGAAATAGAGCTTGACTGGAAGAGTCCGCATCACCGGAGCGTCGACATGCTCTACGGATCGCCCCGCCCACTGAAAGACGAGCCCGCTGGCAAAGCATACGCACCCGGCCAGTGCGATCCACAGCAGGGAACCAACCAGCCGCTCTTCCCACCGGCTGCCCGGAACAAAGAACGCACTCGCCATCAAGGCACACAGCGAGAGAATGCTCGTAATGAACGAAACCGCCCTGCCGATTTCGAGAAGCACCATCGCCTCCCCAACAGCGAGGAAAGACCCCCGGAAGCTAGCCCTGAATGCCCTTTAGCGCGGGATAAATCTTCCGGTACGCCTGATATCCCACAGAATACCGCTCCACGGTCTTCGCGTCAGGCTCAATCTGCTGTGCAACCTCGATCGCCGCACCGCAAGCGGCCTCGAGATCGGGCCAGACACCCGCGCCAACGCCGGCCAGCAGCGCCGCGCCGAACGCTCCGCCTTCCTCGGCCACCAGCACGTCGGCCGTGTGGCCATAGACCGCCGCCTGGATCTCCCGCCACAACGGACCACGAGCGCCCCCACCGCCTAGCCTGACACCCTTCACCGGAATCCCCAGCTCGCCGAAGAGGGTAAAGGTATCCTTGAGCGAGTACGCCACGCCCTCCAGCACCGCTCGCACCAGGTGAGCCCGCGTATGCCCTGCCGTTAGCCCCACGAACGCCGCCCGCGCCGTGGAGTCCAGATGCGGAGTCCGCTCGC
Organism: uncultured Acidobacteriaceae bacterium; assembly: GCA_963781245.1. GTDB lineage: Bacteria > Acidobacteriota > Terriglobia > Terriglobales > Acidobacteriaceae > Silvibacterium. The sequence continues at coordinate 99,204 of CAWAFB010000011.1, read as the reverse complement.
CCAGCAGGTACGGCGTCCACAGCAGCCCATCGCTTCCCGCCGGGACCTGTGCCGCGGCTGCCGTGAGAGTGTCGTAATCCACGCCCGGAGCGATGGTATCCCGCAGCCAGCGCAGCGACAGCCCGGCTGCCTGCGTCACCCCCATGACGTGCCACCGCCCCGGCACCGCATGGCAGAACGTATGCAGCCGCCCCTGCGGATCGCGGGTAGGCGCAGCGGTAGCGGCGAATACAACTCCCGAGGTCCCGATGGTTGCCGACACGGACCCCGGTGCCAGGATGCCCATCCCGACCGCACCGGCCCCCTGGTCCCCGGCTCCCGCCACCACCGGAGTGCCCGCCGCCAGCCCGGTATGCCCGGCACCCCCCTCCGAGACCTTCGCGCAAATTTCCTGAGACTCGAAAAGTTCGGGCAGCCAGGACTCAGGAATGCCCGCGATCCGCGCAACTTCCGATGACCAGCGGCGATGCGCGACGTCGAGCAGGAGCGTTCCGGACGCCTCCTGCACATCCATCGCATAGGTTCCCGTCAGCCGATAGCGGACATAATCCTTCGGGCAGAGCACGTGCGCAATCCTGGCGAAGACCTCAGGTTCGTGCTTCCTCACCCACAGCAGCTTGCTCAGCGTGAAGTTGGGCAGCGCTGGATTCGCCGTCAACTCGATCAGTCGCTCCCGTCCGATCTCGGCGTGCAGCCAGTCGCACTCCTCGTCCGTCCGCTGATCGCACCAGATCAGTGATGGCCGCAGCACCTCACCGGCCGCGTCGAGCATAACCGCCCCATGCATCTGCCCAGTGAGCCCGACCGCCTCGATGGCCGGTGACCCAGCGGCGCTTAGCACTTCGCGGATCGCTCCCTGGGCGGCCCTCCACCAATCCTCGGGATCCTGCTCGGCCCAACCGGGGTGGGGGCTGCGAAACGGCGCGTGCTCCACCGCCCCCGAGCCAACGACAGCGCCGTCTTCGTTAACCAAAACAGCCCGGGTACCGCCAGTGCCGATATCAAGTCCCAGAAGCACTTGCAACCCCCAACTAAATCGATATACTGCGTGAACACTTTACCACCCTGCCGCCTCTTTTTGTGAATCTGTCAGAACTTGTCATCGCAGCAACGAAGAATCATCTTGCACGCATCGCTTCGTTGGGCTATCCATTGGTGCAACCTTTGCAAGCTGCCTGCTTCCCCCAAAGATCTGCTGCCTACTCGTTACGACGGAGAGTTAAGAGATGAAAAACTTGTTTTCAACTGCAAATGACCACACCATCGCTTTGGCTCGAATTGTGCTCGGAATCATCTTCTTTATGCACGGTGCGCAAAAGACGCTCGCGTGGTTCGGCGGCTTTGGATTTCACGCTACGATGCATTTCTTTACTGCAACCATGGGCATTCCAGCGGCATTCGCGATTCTTGCCATCGCGGCAGAATTTCTGGGTGGCATTGGACTAATTGTGGGGTCTCTGTCTCGGATTGCGGCTCTGGGAATCGCGGTCGATATGCTCATCGCCATTGGCTTGGTTCACCTGCGCAACGGCATCTTCATGAACTGGTACGGCAATCAGAAGGGCGAGGGGTACGAGTACCATCTGCTGGCGATAACCATTTGCATTGTAATCATGGTTAAGGGTGGGGGAGCGTTGTCTGTCGACCGTGCAGTCGCCAAGAGCTGAAGAGGCTGAAACGCCCTAAATCGTAGAGTACTTCACGCTTCAGCGTTCACGACTTAAGTTTCTATTGACATCAAAATTGGTTAGTATTAACTTACCGTTAGTGGTCACTTATCATTCGGCACCCACGAATTGGGAGAGTTTCCTTGAAACCAACACTCTTTCTTCGCATCGCCTCCATCCTCGCTCTCATCTTCTGTGCCTTGCACACCGTCGGCGGGGTATTGTCCAAGCCGGCGTCAGGCGTACAGACGTTCGTTGTGCAACTGATGAAGTCAAACTCCTTCAACTTCATGGGTGGCATTCGCACATTTTGGGATTTCAACATGGGCTACGGCTTGATTCTTTCGGTTGTGCTTTTCATCCACAGCCTTTTGTTCTGGCAGCTTGGCTCAATGGTAAAGACGGATGGTGCGCGCCTACGACCTGTTCTGGCGCTTCTTTGTCTTGAATTCGCTGCCCAATCACCTATCGCCGGGCGCTACTTCTTTCTTGGTCCGGCGATCACCTCGGCGATTATTGCAGCGTGCCTTGCGATTGCGTTCTTCACCGCGCGAGAGAGTCTGACCCCTGCATGACCCGTGGCTTATGTTCCCGCAGTTATAAATGGAACCACTTGTCCGCGCCGAACACCAGTCCCAGCGTGATCAGCGCGATCGCAACCTCTCCCACCGCACCGACGACGAACGGTCTGGCACCTTGCTTCCCAAGCTCGCGCAGGTTGGTCCTTAGGCCTACTCCGGCAAAGGTCAGCAGAAAAGCCCAGCGTGACAGGTTGCCTAGCGCTGTCAATTGTGGCTTGGTAAACACTCCTATGGTAGCGAGGAGCGAGATGAGCAGAAAGCCCAGCACGAATTTGGGAAATTTCTGCCATAGGAAGGCGCCCTTGTTCTTGACCTCCGCAGCCTGGCCCCTCTGTGCCCAATAAATCGCATATCCCAACACGATGAAGCCGATCAGCGCATTCCGGCAGGTCTTCGCAAGCACCGCAACTTTGCCGGCGGCGTCGGAATAGAGCGCGCCCGCCGCGGTCGCTTCCGCTGTATTGTCAACCGCAAGGCCAGCCCACAGTCCGTACGCGTGGTCGCTCAGGTTCAGCGCGTGACCCACTACCGGAAACAGGAAAAGGGAAATTGCTCCCAGCGCGAGAATCGCCGCAATTGCGTACGACGCATCTTCTTCGTCCGCGTCGATCGCACCCTGTGTCGCGATAATCGCTGACACCCCGCAAACAGACGAGCCTACAGCAAGCAGGGTCACCAGCTTGGGAGAGAGCTTGAATCCTCTTCCCAGGTAAGTCATGAACGTGAGGGCCAGCGCAAGTTCGATGAAGACCAGCACCAGGCTCAATCCGCCGAGCCGCAACACATCACCCAACAGAAATCGAGCACCGAGCAGTACGATGCCGGCCTTCAGCCAGAATTCGTAAGTCGCCACCCCTGCGCGGAAGATCTGAGGAACACCGATGGTGTTGGAGATAGCAAGCCCCAGCAGGATGGCCCAAAGCACATACTCAATGTTCGGAAGCACCAGGTGATTGGCTTTGCCATAGTGAGCAATGGACTGTTCGATGAACTTACCTATGTAGCCAACAGCCAGCAAAAGCAGAATTCCTGGAATCAGTCCGAAGAAGCGATTAGAAAACGACGTCGCGCTTGCGCGAGGTAGTTCAACCGAACTTGCCATAACCGTCTCCTACCAGGGAACTGTTTTGAGAATGCCGATGCGGACAAGCAAGGCTGCGGCGAGCGCGAGCATAACGGCCCAGCTATCAAGAAAAAAGCGTCGTTGCGATTTGGACATATGACTGTGCTCCTGAGAAGGGGCTAAATGCGAGTGAAATTCGCGTCGAAAATCCAGATTTCGGGGATCGGTCGGAGGGGAATTAGCGACAACAACAAGCGCGCAGGTCGAGGGAAACGACGAATGGGAGCGGCGCTTTCATGGCTATTTTTTTAGCACGGCGGCCGTCGTTCTGCAAGAAAAAGCCCCGCTCGCAAGCGGGGCATGTCGTCGAACAGCTTCCTTCGGAAATTTATTGCAGCCGCGTCATGATCTCCTGGAGCACCTGTTTTGAGGGCCGCGTCCGGTCCTGCGACAGGGTCGCCAGCGGCTCGTCGACCAGGTTCAACAGATCGGTGAAGCTGGGTTTTTGCGTGTCCACGTAGAACACACCCGTCAATACCTCACCGCGTTCATGTGCTTCCATCAGCGCCTTGACGGCGGTTGTCCGGCTCGTTGGATTGTAGTCTTCGTGCAACTTGCGCAGGCGCAGGTGCGATCCGTCATGCATGGTCACATCGTACGTTGATCCAGCGTCATAATCGATCGAGATGTCCTCGAAGTGGGGCACAAAGCCGACTTCGCTGATTGCGTCCTCGTGCTCTTGCATGTACTTGTAGCTCTTGGTCGAGCCTTCATGATCGTTGAAGGTTACACACGGCGAGATGACGTCGAGCATCACCGTTCCCTTGTGCGCGATTGCCGCCTTGAGCATGGCCAGCAGCTGCTTCTTGTCGCCGGAGAACGAGCGGCCGACGAAGGTCGCGCCCAGCTGAACAGCCAGGGCACACGTGTCGATGGCCGGCAGATCGTTAATGACCCCGGTCTTCAGCTTCGAGCCCAGATCGGCTGTTGCCGAGAACTGCCCCTTGGTCAGGCCGTATACACCGTTGTCTTCGATGATGTAAATCAGCGGCAGATTACGGCGCATCAGGTGAACGAATTGACCCACTCCGATTGAGGCCGTATCACCGTCGCCCGAGACGCCAAGTGCCTTCATCGTCTTGTTCGCCAACAACGCGCCTGTTGCCACCGATGGCATACGTCCGTGCACGCTGTTGAAACTGTGCGCACGCGACAAGAAGTAAGCTGGGCTCTTTGATGAGCAACCGATGCCGGAGAGCTTCATCAGCCGTTCCGGTTGCACACCCATTTCGTAGAGCGCGTCGACAATACGCTCGGAGATCGCATTATGACCACATCCGGCGCACAGCGTAGTCTTGCCGCCGCGATAATCGATCACCTGCAGGCCGAGGCGGTTGACCTTTGGATTCGGTTTCGTAACCGTCGTCGTTGCCATTTAAATCTCCTCCTGCAGAACCAGCGCATCTGTAACGAATCGTGCATCGAGCGGCAGGCCGTTGAAGTGACGTACGCTGCGCAATTTCACGACATCCTCCGTGGATAGATCCAGCTTCAAGAGGCTGAGCATCTGCGCGTCGCGATTCTGTTCTACAACGTAGACACGATCGTGTGAGGCGATAAAGTCGTGTATCTCATGCGTGAACGGGAAGGCGCGAATCCTCAGGTAATCCATCTCGACGCCGTATTCCTTCTTCAGCTGATCGCGGCTCTCCATTACCGCGAAGTCCGATGATCCGAAAGCGATCAATCCTACCTTCGATTTGCCTGTCTGCACCACGACTGGCTTCGGAACCAGCGTGCGAGCTGTCTCAAACTTGCGGTTCAACCGCTCCATCAGATTCTGATAATCGTCGGGACGCTCCGTGTACAGAGCCTTCTCGTTGTGTCCGCTGCCGCGCGTGAAGTAAGAAGCCTGCGGGTGATCCGTACCAGGCAGCGTACGGTAGGGGATTGCGTCGCCGTCGACGTCCTTATAGCGCGCAAATCCGCCTAGACGTGTCAGATCTTCCGCACTCAATACCTTGCCGCGATTCAGCGGTTTTTCCGGGTACTCAAACTGCTCAGACATCCAGTTGTTCATGCCGAGATCGAGGTCCGACACAACGAATACGGGCGTCTGCAGCTGCTCGCTGAGATCGAACGCGGCCTGTGCAAGCTCAAAGCACTCTTTCACGCTGCCCGGCAGCAACATCACGTGCTTCGTGTCTCCGTGTGACAGATAAGCGATCGAAAGCAGATCGGCCTGTGCCGTACGCGTTGGCAGTCCGGTCGATGGGCCCACGCGCTGAATGTCGAAGATCACGCCCGGCAACTCGGCAAAATATCCAAGCCCGGCAAACTCCGCCATCAGCGAGATGCCCGGCCCAGACGTAGACGTCATTGAACGCGCACCTGCCCAGCCGGCGCCGAAAACCATGCCCACTGCAGCCAGCTCATCTTCGGCCTGAACCACGGCAAATGTTGCCTTGCCGTCCGGCTCGACGCGATATTTCTTCAGAAAATCGATCAGCTGCTCCACCACGGACGATGAAGGCGTAATCGGATACCACGTGACGACCGTGACGCCCGCAAACATTGCGCCCAGCGCCGCAGCTGCATTGCCATCAATGATGATCTTTCCATCGGTGGCGTGCATGCGCTCAAGAACAAATGGATCCTGCTTGGTCAGCGACTCGCTCGCGTAGTTGTAACCAGCCTCAACCGCTGCCCAGTTGAGGTCCGCGGCCTTCTGCTTTTTCGCAAACTGACGGCGTAGCGCGCTCTCCACTGCCTTCATGTCGAGCGAGATCAGCTTTGCCACCACGCCGACATAAACCATGTTCTTGACCAGCTTGCGCAGCTTCGCTTCCGGACACACCGCCGCTGTCAGCTTGTCGAAAGGAACCGGGTAGCAGACGACGTCATCGCGATATTGCTTCAGGTCCTGCGTATCCTCATAGATCGCAGCCGCACCCGACGGGAGCGACAGGATGTCATCCTTCGCCGTCTCAGCATTCATCGCGACCAGGATGTCGATCTCCTTTTTGCGCGCGACGTAGCCATATTTGTTGGCGCGAATCGTAAACCAGGTAGGCAGCCCTGCAATGTTCGAAGGGAAAAGGTTTTTGCCGCTGACCGGAATTCCCATCCCGAAGATGCTGCGCAGAAGCACACTGTTAGCGGATTGCGAACCTGATCCGTTTACGGTTGCTACCTGAATGTTGAAGTCGTTGATGACCGGTTTCTGAGAAGTTCCGGACTTGTCTTCCTTCGCGCCTGGGGCGGGGTGAGCGGTTTCAACGCCCGCATTGCCCAGGGCAACATCTCCTGTCGCCATCTGGCGGGATTCCCTTCGGGTTGAATATGGAAAGAAATTGATTCTTTCCAACACATTATTATAGCCACCACAAGGGATTATGGCCGTGACCGGGGACTCAACGGAGTAATTCGCGTTCGGGTGGCGCAAATCGGGTGTTGAACGGAATCCGACCTAATTTCGCAGATCGGCCATTACCCGCGCGACCTCAGTCTGACGTTCCGCGTCAAGGGGCAACAAGGGAATCCGGGGACGCCCACCGTAGTATCCATTCAGATCGCATACGTGCTTGATTCCCGGAATGCCCAGCTTGCCTGCGACTACCATCGAAGCCTCGACAACCCGCTGCTGCTTCTCTTTGGCAAGCCTTAAGTCGTTGTCTTTCCACGCTATGTAGATTTCCTGGCAGGCTTGCGGTGCGCACGCAGCCAGAGCGAGCACTCCACCGAATGCTCCCGTCGCAAGTGAATCTAAGAGAGTATGGGCTGACCCACAGAGGACTTGGAATCCCACCTCCTTCTTGCGCATCATTTTTACTTTGGGCGACGGCGGTGCCACCCCAACCGCTGCCTCACCGCCCAGAGCCTCAGCCGAGACAAAATTCTCCGGGGCGGGAATCATTGCCGTCATCATGCGATTAGTGAAAGCGGTAAAGGTCGGGGTAACAGCAAACTCTCGCCACGCCTTATTACGAGTGGCAGCCACGATCTCTGCGACGCGCTCCACGCTTCCGCTCGAATCCTTCAGGCCGATGATATTCGGGTGCTGAGCGAGCTCGGCAATTACCGCAACGGGAAGCTCATAATGTGTGAACTTCGGAATACTGTAGAGCACCACGGGCAGCGGCGACCGGTCAGCCAGGGTTCGGTAGTACGTCAGCATTTCAGCGTGGCCCATTTGTGCGCCGTAGTAATGAGGAGTGCGCACCAGCACCGCATCATACTGCTGATCCGCTGCGAACTCCGCCAGGCCCAGCGTCTCGATTAGCGATTCCCTGGCCACTCCTGCCACCAGCACCTTCTCTGTTGCGGTGGACTCACTTGCCACACGCAGGACCGTGCGCGTCTCCTCGTCGCTGAGCATTACCGCCTCACCAGTAGAGCCAAGCACAACCAGTCCCGCCACGGGCGTTCGCGAATAACGCTCAATATTGTGTTCCAGCTTGCGGGTGTAAAGGCGACCATCCGGGTAAAAGGGAGTTGTGACGGCTGGGAAAATTCCTTCGAGCAACATGGATCAATTGTAAGTGCGGCTTTTCAATACGAAAACTGCGCCGTTCTTTGAGCCGCAGCGAGATGAGCTCGGCGCTATAAGTGGATGTGGGGACCGGTGCCGGCACGCTGGTGAGGTTCGCGAATGGGGACATAGATCGTCTGCCCCTGGAGAAGAGTGGGCATCTCCTAGACCTTGCGGATCTTCTGGATTCCTTAAGGTTGGTCGGCCAAGTTCTGGCGGAAGTAGTCTTGATCGCCGTGCAGCCCGGATTGACCGACTGAGGAGCAACTTTATCGTCGGCCATTGAAGCCAAACTGGTCAGCTGGCGGAAGCAGCTTTCTCCGAGATGGCCGTTTGGCTTAACGAGTCAGAGAGTAGAGCGAATAAGTCTATTCCAGCAGGACTTAACCCTCTTCCCGAGGCTAAGCGCCCCCGCTGAGATATTTGTTGCTTTGTGATGGCCGTCACAAAGGAACAGGAAAACCCCGTTGTATCCTGCCGTCGCATAGGAACGGGCTACTCGGGGCAACGAGGAGCTGATGTAACGGCGATCTAGCTGGTCAATCCCGTGTCTGGGAGAGGTGGATGAGACGTTTGCTCCTCAGTTTGGCGCTCACCATGTTGCTGCCGGGTCTGTGGACGGTCAGGGATGTAGACGCCGGGGTACAGGACAAGCAGCAGAATGTGACTTCGCAAGCGTCCACCCCCGCCTACCCTCCCGGTTATGCCGGCTCAGAGGCCTGCGCAACCTGCCACCAGGAACAGGTCGATAAGTTCTCCGCCAATCCGCATACCAAGATGGCCTTGATGCATGACGGCAAGGGCGTGACCTGCGAAAACTGCCACGGACCGGGCCAGGCGCACATCGATGCCGGGGGCGATGTGACAAAGATCTTCCAATTCAGCAACGGCAGCGCTAAGCAAATAGACGAGAAATGCCTGACCTGCCACGTCGGCACGCACCCCAATTTCGAGCACTCCGCGCACGGCGAGGCGGCTGTCGACTGCCTGGGCTGCCACAGCATACATAAGTCGCAGAGCGAAGACTACCTGCTCAAGATATCGCAGCCGAAGCTCTGCTACACCTGCCACACGGACACCAAAGCGGCGTTCGCTCAGCCCTTTCATCACAAAGTGGATGAAGGCCTGATGAACTGCAGCGATTGTCACGATCCTCACGGCTCGTTCCAGGGGACCTTGCAACATCCAGCCACTATGCTGCACAGCGGTCCCGGCGGCAACATCGTATGCGTGAAGTGCCACACCGAGGTCGCCGGCCCGTTCGTCTATCCGCATCCTGTGATCCCGACCGAGGGATGTACGAGCTGCCATTACCCACACGGATCGCCAAACCCGCGGCTGCTGACCCGCAATAACATCAACTCATTGTGCCTGCAGTGCCACACGGCTTCCATGAACTTCACTGCTCCGGGCGTTCCGTCATTCCACAACCAGGCGAATCAGTACCAGGCCTGCACGGTTTGCCATTCGCAGATTCATGGCTCCAATACTGACCCCGTGTTTTTCAAGTAAGGGCGGCCTTGTATGACGAGCAAATACTCATTCGGATTGCGAGCAATGAGCTATCGGCGTGGCGCTCGGCTGCTTGGTCTCTGCGCTTTTGCGCTGGCGGCTTTTGCGGTAACTCAGGCGCAGGATAGCGCGCAGCAGACGGGCGCTTCCCCGGACAAGAGTTCGCCGGATAAGATTGTCGGCGGTTACTTGGTGCATCAGTCGATCGACGTTGGCGGCCATATTCAGGAACAGTCCGGCAGTCCCCAGATGTGGGCCACATTAGTGAACATCTACTCTGGGCCTCGGGTGCTCGATCAGTCGCTGACGATGCGCGCCGTCGATCCCGGCCGCGCGATTGTCTTCGACCGTCTCTCATCGTACAGCTACGGCTACGGCGGCGATCCCATCAATGTGACCTACCTCAACATGTCGAAGGGACGCCTTTACGACTTCCGCGCAAGTTATCGCAGGTATCGTCAATACTTCGATTACGACCTTTTGGCAAATCCACTGATTCCGCCGCAATCGACGCCTTATGTGCCGTGGCAGAACAGTCCGCACCTCTATAACACCCTGCGCCAGATCACCGATTATCAGCTGACGCTGTTTCCGCTGTCGCACGTGAGCGTGAGGTTTGGCTATAACCACAACATCAACCAGGGGCCGTCCTACAGTTCGACGCATCTAGGCGCCGATCCATGGCTGTATCAGAACTGGAGGAACTCCACGGATACGTGGAACGGAACTCTCGACTGGAAACCGGACCCGAAGACGACCATCAGCTACGACGAGTTCGTGTCTCACTACAAAGGAAACACGATCTGGACCCTGGCGGGGTTGGACTACACACTGTCCAACGGACAGCCGGTAAGTCTGGGGGTCAACCTGTCGTCTGTCTGGAACGCGCCCTGTTCTGCTCCATTTAACCCGGACGGAACGGTCAATCCCACGTGCAATGCTAATCTTGGCTACTCACGTGTTCAACCTACTCGGACCATCTTTCCCACCGAACAGGTACGGCTCCAGAGCTCGGACATTCCTCATCTCACACTAAATGGCCGTCTAGCGTATACCGGAGCGAACAGCACGCTGAATGGCTACAACGAGTCCTTTAACGGCTTCATTTCCAGATCGTCGCAGCGCGGGTACCTCGAGACCGGTTCGGCAAAGGCGCAACACGTCAATGTCAACGGCGATTTCGCGCTGGAGTGGGAGATCACGCCGAGAATCAGGGCTTCGGATGTTTACAACTTCTGGTCTTTCCGCGAACCCGGCATCAATACGTTAACGACGACGACCTATACCGGCCCTTCGATGCTGCTTCCGCCGACTTCCTCAACCACGGCGACCACGGCCGACCAGCAGTATCTCAATCAGAAAACCAGCACCAATACGACCGTCCTGGCCTGGGACGTATCGCCCAAGGCAACCTTATCCGCAGGCTATCGCTATCGCGCCCGTGAGATAAGGGACGCTGCAGGCGACGTCATCCCCATTCATGAAAATTGGGGCCTCTTCGGCGCGGCGCTGCGACCGCTGCCCGACCTGCGCATCAACTTCAACTTTGCCGGCATGTATGCGGACAACGCCTTCACCCGCATCGACCCTCGCCAACTGTATCAGTACATCGTGCGCGCTTCCTACAAGCCTCGTACGTGGATTTCGGCTTCGGGAACGATCAATATCTTCGACTCCCAGGACAATGTGGCGACGGTCAATCATAAGGAGCACAACCGGAATTATTCCTTCGGAGTGTCGATCATCCCGAACGAGAAGTGGTCGATTGACATGAACTACTCCTACAACGACGTGTACTCGACCACGCTCGAGTGCTATCCGTCTACCCCGCCGCCGCCAACCGCCGGAGTGGCTCCCCCGGTCTGCGTGGAGGCCGGGACGCCATACTCGAGCAATGGCTATTACAACGCGCCCACGAACTTTGGGTTCATCGGATTTACGATCAGCCCGATCAGGCGCCTCCAGGCCAAAGCCGGCTATCGGATGAGTGATGTGAACGGAAACTCCCAGCAGATCAATATCCGCCAGGTACCCGGCTCGCTTCAATCTCAGTGGCAGTCTCCCTATGGTGGCCTTTACTTCCAGATCGCCCCGAAGTGGACGTGGAAGGGCGATTGGAATTACTACAGCTACGGTGAAGGAACACCGATCGGTCCCACTCTGCCCCGAAGCTTCCGCGGAAATGTTTATACCCTCGCCGTAAATTATGCCTTTTGAAATAACTCATGCTGCGCTATGATTGGCGCGCTCACCAGGAGGAGCTACCCACGATGGTCAAACAAATCGTTCGTGCCGTCTTCGTAAGCCTACTCGCAGCCGGAACTGTCAGCTTTGCCCAGGACGGAGCGGCTACTTACAAATCAAAATGCCAGATGTGCCACGGGGCAACCGGAATGGCCGATACTCCCGCAGGGAAGTCCACCAAGGCGCGGCCTTTCAACGATCCGGACGTAGTGAAGATGTCGGATGCGGACCTGATCAACGTCACAACCAACGGGCATGGGAAGATGCCGGCCTACAAGGGCAAGTTGACAGATGCCCAGATCAAGGACGTGATCGCCTACATCCACACCCTGCAGAAGTAAGCGAAAGAGACATCTAAACAATGGCTCAAACTGGGGGAGTCAAAGAGCGCTGGATTCAGCCGGGCGTTTTCCTTGGGAACAACGCTATAAGTCTTATCGGAGTGGGGCTCACGACGGCCTCAGCTCTGATACTGATCGGCTTCTGGGTCATCGATGTAGTGGGCCGCGGCGGGTCGTCGAATCCATACGTCGGCATCATCATCGACCTGTGCCTGCCGGCGCTCTTTGTCCTCGGGCTGATACTGATACCTGTCGGCATTCTGCTGCGCAGGCGCAAGCTGAAAGCGGCGGGGCAGTTGCCTGCCGAGTATCCGAAAGTCGACCTGAGCAATCCGGTCTTTCGCGAAGCCCTAATCTTTGTGGCAGTCGCAACTCTTTTGAATTTTGTGATTGTTGGTACCGCCAGTTATCGCAGCGTGGCCTACATGGACACGCCGAACTTCTGCGGACAGGCGTGCCACGTGATGGCGCCGGAGTTCGCGGCGTATCAGGTGTATCCGCACTCGCATGTGGCCTGTACGGACTGCCACATCGCGGCAGGAGCCCCCGGATTTATTGCCGCAAAACTGAACGGAACAAGGCAGCTCCTACACCTGGCGCTTGGCACGTATCCGCGGCCGATCTTGCAAGGGGGCAAAGTGCCCGCGGCAAGCACGACGTGCGTTCATTGCCACAATCCCGGGAGATTTGTTGGCGACAAGCTTGTCGTGACCACAGCCTACGGAGATGATGAGAACAATCCCGTGACCAAATCGCTGGTGCTGCTGCATGTCGGCGGCAAGGACATGGCGGGGCAACTGAGCGGGATCCACGGCGCGCACATGGGGCATATCGAATACATCGCCACCGATGCAACGAATCAGACGATTCCTTGGGTGGCCAAACTCAATGACGACGGATCAACGACTGAGTTTGTTTCCTCCGATGCGAAGCAGCCGGTGACAGGCGAGAAGCGCACGATGGATTGTATCGACTGCCACAACCGCGCCGCCCACTCCTTCGATACCCCGGAGAAAGCTCTGAACAAAGCGATGCAGCAGGGACGCGTCAATCCTTCCCTGCCGTTCGTGCATAAAGAAGGCCTCGCGCTGATCAAGGCCGATTACGCATCGCAAGCCGATGCGGAATCGAAGATCACATCCGGCCTCGAAGACTTCTATCGTTCTCAACATCCCGACATCTGGAACCAGCAGAAATCGCAGATCGACCAGGCCGCGAAAGCCCTGAGCGACATCTACGGCGAGAACGTCTTCCCGTTGATGAAGGTCACGTGGGGCACGCATCCCAACAACCTCGGGCACAACGACTATCCGGGATGCTTCCGCTGCCATGACGGCAGCCACAACACCAAGGAGGGCAAGAGCATCGGCAACGACTGCTCCACATGCCATAATCTGCTGGCTGTCGACGAAGCCAATCCCAAGCAGCTCGCGGACCTGGGTCTTCAATAAAGCATCGTGTCTGCCCGAGTGGCGCTCGTGATCAAAGTCACACTGATCCTGTCCCATCTCAGGCGACACTGAGTTTGAGAAACGCGCCCAGTGACTATGTGCGTAGAGTGAGGATGCCCGCCAACGGGATGCGCACCCATGTGCGCCTGTTGTCGAGCTCGTAAAGTAATTCGTAAAGAGCCTTCTCCAGGAGATAGGCATCGAGCAACATCTGAGCCTCCGGGGTCGGAGGAATCAGGTGTGGTTTTGTGGCGTCGATCATGATCCTGTAGGCACGGAGAAACTCCACCGATACAGCGTTCTGCCAAAGCTCGGCCCAGAGTTCCACATTCTTCATCGCGTCTGCCGCCTGTATGTCCAGCGCGTGCAATGCAGCATAAGCGGCATATCCAAAGGAACGAAGCATCCCGGCGACATCCCTGAGTGGAGACTGCTTGGCACATCGTGCCGCGAGCGATTTTGCGGGCTCGCCTTCGAAATCGAGAATGATGAAGTCACCGTGAGTGTGGAGGATTTGCCCAAGATGGTAGTCGCCGTGTATCCGAATGCGTTTGCCGAAGTTAGTGGCAGTCGCAGAGGTGATCGCCCGTGTACGAGCCACGAGATCATCGCGCCGGCTCAGTACAAGAGCGGCATTGCTGGCATTCATACCGGTAAGCCCCGACAGACTCCGCTCCAGTGCGCCCAGTGAGAGAATCAACTGGCTTTCGATTCGGCTCGCATCTGCAGAGAGATCTTGATGAGCAAAGGCCTCGGGTGCAAAGGCGGGATCGTCGGTTGTCGTCGCCAGTGCCAGATGCATCTCGGCGGTGCGCTTCCCGAGCAGGGCAGCCGCATCCAGATATTGACCCACGCATTCGCGAGCCAGAGCGAGAGGCGGTTCATCCGAGAAAAAGCTGGCGTAAGTGCCGACCGACGGCGGTGGAGACAAGCTTGCGACCCGATGATAGTAGTCAGCGAGTTGGCTAAGGGACCACTGCCATCCATCTCCGTCATTCTCGACCAGGCCTTGCAACATGGCGACGGTGATCGACTCGCCATTTCTAAGATCGAGAGTGATGTCACCCAGGAATGGCGCAATACGAGTGAAATGGGCGGTCTCGGTGAGAAATCTGCCGATCTCCGTATCTGGATTTTCGCCGGATTGCAAGCGCCGAAAAAGCTTCATGATGAGCTTGCGGCCGTAGAGAATAGAAGTGTTGGATTGCTCAGCCGATCCGGTACGTGACAGTAGTGGATCGGCGCCACGCGCCGTAGCAAAGGCACTGCTTCTGTGACCATGCAGGGTGCCGGTCCGAGTCTTAAGCTGTCCGTTGCGTTCGACCAGACTCAGTATTGCCTGGCGGACATCTTCGCGCCCCACCGCATCGTGGATGATAGCCGACCCTGCAGGGGTACTGACCATTGCAATGATGCGGTTCGGGTCGGCGTCTGTCTTCTCCGTAGCGTCATCGGATGTAACGGCAAGCGGGATCTGATAAACGTCTGTGCTCTCGTCCTCGTAGTTGACCTGAAGGTAGAGGAGAGCAGCACTCAAGCCGGGAAACACAGCCGAATCGAGAACTCGGATCGCTTTGATCGTTTTGGACTTGGCGCCGAACCATCGCTGACGCGGCAGATAGGCTATGAGCTGCTGCTGGAGAACCGTCAATCCGCGACCCGCCAGAAGATCATCGATGCCTGTCACCTGCAACACCGGATCGGTGATGTTATCCCCATTGTTCACTTGCATTCCTCGGCTGAGACTTCTTGGCTCTTGTCCTAAACAACACTAGCTTGTCTCTCGACTCAATCTAATGGCGGGGCAAGAACTTGATTACTACCATTCGATTTGGAAGGGGTGCAACTCTTCGGGGTTGCTACGTTGGCGCGATCAAAGAAGTTGGAATAGATCAAAACTCTATTTTTCGGGGGTTCCTGTTTATCACTTTGCTGACGGTGGACTGGCTTGCACCTCGGCCTTGTAAGCCAATAAACTTGCGCGGAGCGTGAGTGCCTTCGTTGCACCTGCGTTGCTCGGCCTGTGGGATATCCCACACAAGTAGAAGTGATTTTGCATCAATTCATTTAGAGGTAACCACATGCGAGTCGGCTTATTCACGCGAGAATTCCCTCCTCAGGTTTATGGTGGCGCGGGAGTTCACGTCGATTATTTGAGTAGGGAACTCGCGAGGCAGATCGAAGTTGAGGTGCATTGCTGGGGCCCGCAGCATTTCGACGAGGGCAATCTCCACGTCCGCGGCGCCGAACCCTGGTCCGAAATCACCAGCGGCACCGAAGGGAAATTCAAAGGTGCGCTGGAAGCCTTGAGCCTCAACCTCACGCAGGTAAAGGATCTTCGCAGTACCGACATCGTCCATACCCATACCTGGTACGTATCGATGGCCGGCTATCTGGCAAAGAAGCTTTACGGCGTGCCTTTCGTTCTAACGACTCATTCTCTCGAGCCGCTCCGGGCATGGAAGGCCGAGCAACTTGGCAGCGGATACGCCATGAGTTCCTGGATGGAGCGCACCGCCATCCTCGACGCGGACGCCATCATTGCTGTCTCGCAGGGCACGAAGGCAGACATTCTACGCGCCTATCCCGACGTACAGGCGGCCCGAATTCACGTCATCTACAACGGCATCGACCTCAATGAATATCGGAAGACCTCCGAGACCAGGGCGCTATTTGACTACGGAGTCGATCCGGCTCTTCCTTACGTCCTGTTTGTCGGTCGCATCACCCGCCAGAAGGGAGTCACTCATCTCGTCGATGCCATCCGCTATCTCCCGCCAGAGACCCAGGTCGTGCTCTGCGCCGGAGCGCCCGACACGCCAGAAATTGCCGCTGAGCTGCGCCAGAAGGTGGGCGACGCACGCAAGGATCATCCCCGCATCATCTGGATCGAAAAGATGGTCACCAAACAGGAGGCGATCCAGCTCTACAGCAATGCCCGGGTGTTCTGTTGTCCATCGGTCTACGAGCCCTTCGGCATCATCAATCTCGAAGCCATGGCCTGCCGCGCTCCCGTTGTCGCCAGCGCCACCGGAGGCATCAAGGAGGTCGTGGTGGACGGAGAAACAGGCTACCTGGTGCCCTTCGATCAGGATCCAATTACCAGTTTCCCCACAAATCCAGAG
This sequence comes from uncultured Acidobacteriaceae bacterium, assembly GCA_963781245.1. Taxonomy (GTDB): domain Bacteria; phylum Acidobacteriota; class Terriglobia; order Terriglobales; family Acidobacteriaceae; genus Silvibacterium. The sequence continues at coordinate 82,689 of CAWAFB010000011.1, read as the reverse complement.
AAGTTCGCGCGTGATCTGGCCGCTTCTATTAATCGCCTGCTCACCGACCCGGAAAAATGTCGGCAATTCGGAGATGCAGGCCGGCAGCGGGTTGAGGAGATATTCAGCTGGACAGCGATCGCCCAACAGACAATTCGCCTTTACGAGAAGTTAATCGAGCAGCGGAAGACAGCCACAGCGGTGCAGCATTAATGCAGATTTATGGAGCCTGGCGGTCTGTGCGATTGCCAGAAGCCGGTTTTAGCACATCAAACAGAGAAGGACTATGACTCCCAAAAAATCCGATGGACGAAAGCGCGTCATCATTGAAGGCATCTCTCCGGAAATCGATGCCGGACGCTTCCCGGCAAAGCGCACCCTGGGTGACCAGGTGGTCGTAGAAGCCGATGTCTTCACAGACGGTCACGACTCCATTTCCGCCTCGCTGCTTGCCCACCGCGAAGGATCCAATGAGTGGACCGAAATCCCCATGCGCCCCCTGGTGAACGACCGTTGGACCGCGTCCTTTCGCGTCAGCGAGTTGGGCCGCTACGGATTCAAGGTTCAGGGGTGGGTTGACCACTTTGAGACTTGGCGGCGCGATCTCCTCAAGCGCATCAAGGCGGAAAGCGATGCCACCGTCGACTACCTGATCGGTGCCGACCTGATTGCCGAGGCAGCAACCCGTTCATCGGGTGCTGATGCCGACTGGCTTAGCAGTCGCGCATCGGTCCTGCGTTCCGAAACGAACATCAAGCTTCTACGGAATCACGCCACCGACCCCACTCTACATGAGCTCGTCGGCCGCTATCCAGACAAGCGTTTTGCGACGGACTCCGATCACGAACTCAGCATCGTTGTCGATCCGGTGCGTGCCCGCTTCAGCGCCTGGTACGAGTTCTTTCCCCGCTCCGCCTCACCCGAACCTGGCAAGCACGGCACCATCGCCGACTGCGAAAATCTCTTGCCGTACGTTTCGGAGATGGGCTTCAACGTTATCTACCTGCCCCCCATTCATCCCATCGGCACCACCTTCCGCAAGGGACCCAACAACTCACCCGAAGCCCAACCGGGAGATGTCGGGAGTCCCTGGGCTATCGGCTCCCCAGAGGGCGGCCACAAGAGCATCCATCCGCTGCTCGGCTCCGAGCAGGACCTTCGGCGCTTTATCCAAAAAGCCAAAGATCTCGATATCTCCATCGCTCTCGATGTCGCCTTCCAGGCCTCCCCCGACCACCCCTACGTCCGCGAACACGAGGAGTGGTTCCGCAAGCGGCCCGACGGCACCATCCAGTACGCTGAGAACCCCCCCAAGAAGTACCAGGATATTTACCCCTTCGACTTCGAGAGCAGGGACTGGACGGGAATGTGGGAGGAGATGAAGAGCGTATTCCTCTACTGGGCCGACTACGGGGTCACGATTTTCCGTGTAGATAACCCGCACACCAAGGCCTTCCCCTTCTGGGAGTGGGTTATTGCGGAGATCAAGCGCGACCACCCCGAGGTGCTCTTCCTGGCCGAAGCCTTCACGCGGCCCAAGATCATGTACCGGCTCGCGAAGCTTGGCTTCAGCCAGTCGTACACCTACTTTCCGTGGCGCAACGCCAAGGCTGAGCTGACCTCCTATCTCACCGAGCTCACCCAGACGCCGGTGCGCGAGTTCTTCCGGCCCAACCAATGGCCCAACACGCCGGACATCCTCACCGAGTATCTGCAGATCGGCGGCGGCGCAGTCTTTACCATCCGCCTGCTGCTGGCGGCTACTTTAGGCGCCAACTATGGTGTGTATGGTCCGGCGTTCGAACTCCTGGAGGAGCGTGCGGTGCGCCACGGAAGCGAGGAATATCTTGACTCCGAGAAGTACCAGATCCGGCATTGGGATCTGGATCGGGCGGACAGCCTGCGGCCCCTCATGACGCGCGTTAACACCATCCGCAAGGAGAATGAGGCTCTCCAGAGCGACTGGTCGCTCAAGTTCCAGTCCGCGGACAACGACCAGCTGATCTGCTACAGCAAGGAATCGGACGATCGCTCAAACCTCATCCTGGTGGTTGTCAATCTCGACCCGTATCACACCCAGGCTGGCTTTGTCACACTGCCGCTCGACCAGCTCGAGATTCCGCCGGACCGCGGATACGAGGCCGAAGACCTGCTCACCGGCGAGCGCTATCTCTGGCATGGACCACGTAACTACGTGGAACTGAATCCGGCGTCGCGATCAGGACATGTTCTCAAGATCCACCGCAGACTGAAGGTGGAGACGGACTTCGAGTACTTCTTGTGAGCCCACCCCCCTCTGTGATTTGTAACCGATTCATTCTAAAGGGATGGTCTGTAACCGTTTCATTCTAAAGCACGGGACTGAGACCGATTGATTCGAAACGATTTACGGCCTTCATTTTGCTATTAAGCCTGGACGGTCGTGTAACTGTTTCATTCTAAAATAGAAAACTGAAATCGATTCATTCGAAAAGGCTTACACACCAACATGACAAAGGCGCCGCTGCGATCGTAGCGAGGCCTTTTATCTCTCTATTTCTATTTTATCGATTTGAAAGAGATTGTCGGCCAGCAAAGGCAAGCTGGAAAAGCAGGGTTTTGCCCGCAGCCGTGGTGGCACAACCGTCACCAAAAAGAGAAAAGCGAAATTCCTCCCAACCTTCTCACACTGGTGAGACAGAAGGCCGTGCCGTCAGCGCCAAAATAAGGTATTGAAAGTTGGAGTCATTTCATCCGGCGTTAATGTGGGTGGGTAACAACAGTTGAAACGATGGTTAACAGAATTGTGATGGAGTTATCAACCGGTAAGCGGTCCTTTCGGCAGAGTGTGCGATCGATGTGTGGTCTGCTGATTGCAGCCGGTGTTGTGGGTGTTGCATTCTGGCAGCCGCCTTTAAGCGCCCAGGAAAGGGCTGGAGACGCCTGTGCACGGCCTCAAGCCGGAAGCGTCGTCAAGGAGCCGCCCGACCTGCGCAGCAAGAACGGCGTTCTCGAAATCAACCTTACCGCTGTCGATGCCGCGGAAAGCGACGGCAGCACGCGCTACTGCTTCACCGATGCCGAAGGCCGAGAATCTCCCAACCTGCGCGTGAATCCGGGCGATCTGGTGATCATCCATTTGAAGAATGGAATGACAGACCTGAACCACGCCGGCGCGGAGGCCCCGCACAAGCACTCGTCGCAAACGGCCGGTAACTCGTGCACCGCCGGGGGAATGAGTCTTGTATCTACCAACCTGCATTTTCACGGGCTGACCATTCCTCCCACCTGTCACCAGGACGACGTTCTCAAGACTTCTCTCCAGCCGGGCGATCCCCCGTTTGAGTACCGCTTTCGTGTTCCGGACGATGAGCCGCCGGGGCTCTACTGGTACCACCCGCACATTCACGGATTCAGCAAGCAGCAGCTGCTCGGCGGTGCATCGGGAGCACTGATCGTGGAAGGGATCGAGCGCGCGAAAAAGGATGTGGCGGGACTTCCGGAACGCGTGTTCATCATCCGTGACCAGGACCTTGTCAATCCGAATGCTCCGCCTTCGAAGTCCGAGCCAGTTGTGCCGAAATTCATGATCGATCGCGATGGGGATGCGGCCAACAACGGCACCGGTTTCGGCAAGCCGGCAAAGGACCTCTCGATCAATTACGTGCCCGTGCCCTATCCGGACTACCCACCGGCAGTGATTGAAATGAAGCCGGGCGAGCGGCAGCTATGGCGGGTGTTGAATGCATCGGCGATCACCTATTTGAATCTGGAAGTTTTGTTCGGACACTCGCCTCAGCCGCTTGGGCTGGTGGGCATGGATGGAGTACCGATCGGGTACGGATTGGATGGGGCACGGGCCGGCGATGCGGTGAACCCGCAGACGCATCTGGGCATCCCGCCGGGGGCGCGTGCGGAGTTTACTGTGGAGGGACCTCCCGAGGGCGAGGCCGGACTGCTGGTTACTCGAACGGTCGACACCGGCCCGGGTGGCGAAAACGACACGAATCGCATGCTGGCGAAAATCGTTACGTCGCCGGACGCTCCCGAGCCCCGCTCGAAACTGCAGAGTTCCCCGCAGCCGCTTCCTCCGCCGGCGCGCCAATGGCTGGGCGATGTGGCCCCGGTGCGGGTCCGCAGGCTCTATTTCTCAGAAAAGCTGCTTAACCCGGACGATCCGACCAGTGCCGTGGAGTTTTATCTCACCGAGGAGGGGCAGACGCCGAAGATGTTCGACATGAACGCGACTGTCCCGAATCTGGTAGCCGAACAGGGAACAGTCGAAGATTGGATTATTGAAAACCGTTCGCGCGAATTGCACGCGTTCCACATCCACCAGCTGCATTTTCTGCTGCTCGAGTACATGGGACGCCCGGTGAACGAAAACTTCGTGCGCGACACAGTAAACGTCCCTTACTACGATGGACGCCTGCTCGGCTACCCGAGTATTCGCATCCGAATTGACTTCCGCGACCCCAACATCGTGGGAACCTTCCCCTATCACTGTCATCTACTCGAACATGAAGACAGGGGCATGATGGGCACTATCCGGGTCGAGGCTCGCTCCGACGCGCAGAAAATGACTGCAGGGAAAGTCGAGGGTCAGTCAACCCTTTCACCATCGCCTGCGTCCAAGTGATTCTTCACTGAGCGTTGCATTTATTTCCGCGTTATCGACTTGTTGTGTAACTGTGCATAAAACCGATACATATTCAATCAATATTCATGCTCTGTTGACGGAACCCACACGTCAATGCAATTTCACCACCATATGCTCCTCGGGTTGAAGGTAAAAGCTTCAACAGGAGGAAGTATGACGGTGAAACAAGTCGCATCCACGGCCCTGCGAACACTCCGTGCGGGACTGATATCCGCCGCCGTGTTCCAATTCGCCATTGGCACTTCGATTCTTGAGGCCCAATCCCCATCCAACTCACGCGACAACGACACCAGCTCGCCAATCAAGCATGTGATTGTCATCATTGGCGAAAACCGCAGCTTTGACCACGTCTTTGCAACCTATGTTCCAAAGAAAGGCGAGACGGTCTTAAACCTTCTCTCCGAGGGCATCATCAAGGCAGATGGGACGCCCGGCAAGAATTTCGCCAAAGCCGAGCAGCAAGCTGCGTATGACGAAGCGCCTGACGCATTTCTTCTGAACCCGGCGAAGACTAATTTTCCGGGAGGTTACCTTCCGGCTCCCCTGACCGGTGGCCCAACGGATTCGTTTGTGAAGGGCGACAGTCTCAGCCTGGCGATGGCGTCGGAGAACGGTCTGCCCGATGATCCCCAGCACACTTTTTACAAGTACCTGATCTCCGGCGGAACGGGTCTGCCCTCGCAGACTCCGGATACCCGGATCACGGACGCGGAGGTTCTTCCCGCTGGACCGTTCCAGCTTACGAACAACCACACCTTCACCTATAACTCTTACGCGGCGAGCCCAGTGCACCGGTTCTACCAGATGTGGCAACAGTTGAACTGCGACCCAACCAAAATTACCGCCGAAAACGGTTCGGGTTGCAATGCGGGACTGTTTGCGTGGGTGGAAACGACGGTGGGCGCAGGCACGAACGGACTGAAGCAGCCAGCAGACTTCACTACGGATTGGCTGCCGGGCGATGTAACGACCGGCGAGGGCTCGACCGCGCTGGGCTTCTACAACGTGCAGCTAGGCGACGTTCATTACTTCAAGTCTCTGGCGGATCTTTACGCGATGAGCGACAACTTCCACCAGTCGGTAAACGGTGGAACGGGCGCGAATCACATCATGCTGGGCCATGGCGATGCGATCTGGTTCAGTGACGGCAAGGGCAATCCGGCCGTGCCGCCGCATAACCAACTGGTAGCCAAGGGCACGGCGAATGCGGGCGTAGTGGACGAAGTCGAGAATCCAAACCCGCAGAAGGGCACCAACAACTGGTACACGGAGGATGGCTACGGCGGCGGATCGTTTGGATCTGCGTCTTATGGTGGCGGGTCCTACTCGGAGTGCTCGAATGCGAACCAGCCCGGCGTGGGCCCGATTGTGAAATATCTGCAATCGCTGCCGAATCCGGTCGATCCGCGCTGCGAAGCGGGCCATTATTACCTGCTTAACAACTACAACCCGGGATACTTCGGGAACGGCAACAACGCCTACACAGACACCAACGCCAACAACACAGTATTCACGATTCCGCCGTCATCGGTCCGCAGCATTGGCGATGTAATGCTGGATGCCAAGGTCGCCTGGAAGTACTACGGCGACCAGTGGAACAACTACGTGCCTGATCCTTACCAGCTGAACTTTGCGGCAATCGGCGCGAAGACGGACGAGTACTGCAACATCTGCAATCCGTTCCAGTACGACACGTCTATTATGGCCAATCCGACGATCCGCAACGCCCACATCCAGGACACAACGAACCTGTACAACGACATCAAGAATGGGACGCTGCCGGCGGTGTCCTTTGTGAAGCCCAGCGGACTTGTCGATGGTCACCCGGCGTCGTCCAAGCTGGACCTCTTCGAAGGCTTCACCAAGAAGATTGTCGACGCAGTGCAGGCCAATCCGTCGCTGTGGAAGGACACGGCGATCTTCATCACGGAGGACGAGGGCGGAGGCTACTATGACTCCGGTTATGTACAGCCGCTGGATTTCTTCGGCGACGGCACGCGTATTATTTTCCTCGTAGTATCTCCTTACACGAAGCCTGGCCACATTTCGCACGACTATGCGGATCACGTTTCGATCCTGAAGTTCATCGAGCGGAACTGGGGCTTGGACACTGTGACCAACCGCAGCCGCGACAACTTCCCGAACCCGGTAACGGCGCCTGGAAGTCCGTACGTTCCGGTGAACAGCCCAGCAATCGGCGATCTGTTTGACCTGTTCGACTTCCCGAACAATCAATAAGAGCAGTACGCTTGAAGAAATGGCCGGAGATGGGCAACCACCTCCGGCCATTTTCTATACAGATGCCGACTACCGGCACTCATTCCTGCCCTGAGCGTGTGTCGGCAATAAGTAGGGGATATGAAGCCGGGAGAGAGGAAGCGATCCGGGAGGCCGAGAAGGAATCCGCGATTACTGGTGGAGAACGAGAGCCAGGGCAATCTCCAATTTTGTAAGTATTCTGGTAGGGCGCTTGAATCAGGACAGTTTCGATCGGCGATCGACAACTGCCTGATCCCGCCGTGCTCTTCTGCGCCGGCGGAATTCAGAACCCATGGAGTCCTCCGTGATGCTCAGGAACGTCATTGCAGCCATCATTGTTATTCTTCCGAGTTTGGTTATCGCTCAACCTGCGTCTGCGCTGCGGCCCGCCATAACAGGTATTTCGCACGTCACGCTCTTCGCGGACGACATCCCGAAGTCCGAACAGTTCTACGCGAAGTTGCTTGGGTGGGAACAGGTGCCCTCCAATGCGGCGAAGCCGGGTGCTCGCTTCTACGCCAATCACTCACAATATGTCGAGTTGGTATCTCCGCCATCTCCAGGGCTGGCTGATCGTTTGGACCTCGTTGCTTTTTCCACGAGCGACGCAGAGGCTCTGCGCAAGTACCTGGGCGCCAATGGAGTAGCTGTCCCGCGGGCTCTTACCATCGAGGAGGATGGGAGCCGAAGCTTCCTCGTCAATGATCCGGAAGGGAACAAGGTCGGGTTTACTCAGGACGGCAGTCACCCGCCTGTTGAGCCGGCTTCGGTGTCAGAGAGCGTGAGCTCCCACATCATCCATGCTGGCTATGTCGTTCGTAATCGCGCGGCTCTTGACCATTTCTATAAGGACTTGCTTGGCTTCCATTTGTATTGGCAAGGCGGAAATCCGGCTGATCGCGTTGATTGGGTGATGATGCAAGTGCCGAATGGCACGGACTGGATTGAATATATGTTCAACCTGCCTGCCAATCCTTCCCTGGCTCAGCTTGGGAGCGCCAATCATCTCGCGCCCGGCGTCACCAGTGTCGCGCAGCTCCAGGAAAAACTGGAGAAGCGGGGTTGGAAGCCCGCCCCCGGTAAGAACCCGCAGGTACTCGGCGTCGACGGAAAGATGCAGCTGGACCTGACGGACCCAGATGGCACTCGGATCGAATTCATGGAGTTCGAGCCCGTCCAGAAGCCATGCTGCTCGCCGTACACGGGATCCCAGCCCAATCCGTCCGCGAACTGGTGATTGTCTCGAGACGAAATCGGTTCGGAGGCGGGGTTATGCGCAGACCACTTGATTGCGTCCGGCGAGCTTGGCCGAATAGAGGGCGTGGTCCGCGAACCGCATGAGATCAATCGAAGCCTGGTCGCTGAGCGGTACCCGAGCGGCGACTCCCAGGCTTACGGTTTGAACGCCGCAGGGGCTAAAGGGGTGGGGCAGCGCGAGGTTTAAGACGGAGAGGCGGATCGTCTCGGCGACCTCGCGCGCGCGTGCCTGCGTGGTGTCTGGCAGGATGACGGCGAACTCTTCTCCGCCGATGCGCGCGGGGGTTCCCTTGGCGGCCTCGGCGATGCCGGCGACGACCTGGGCGATGGAGCGCAGGCAGGCATCACCGCCAGGGTGACCGGCGACATCGTTGTACTGCTTGAACTGATCAGCATCGAGGATGACGAGACCCAGAAGGGTGCCGTCGGCGGAGGCTTCCTCCCAGGCGCGCTCGTACTGAAGATTGAAGGCGCGCCGGTTGGGCAGGCCGGTGAGCTCGTCTCTGAGGGCAAGATTGCGGAATCGCGCCTCACTTTCGGCGAGGGAGTTCTTGAGCGCCTCTTTCTCCTCTAGGATGGCCGCGACCGGGAACATAGTGAAGATGGCGACTGCCGCAAAGATCTGAGCGATGACGATCCGATGCAGCAGCATGTGCTCGCCGGGGATGAGCATGAGCGGGCCGTGGCCTTTGATGGTGAAGCCAATCGCCATGAGGGTGACCAGCAGAATATTGACTACGGTGCCAGGAAGTCCCAGGCGAAAAGCCACCAGCAGGAACGCCGGAAAGAGGAAGAAGATGAGAGGGTCCTGGTTATGGGTGAAGACCAGGGCGGTGACTACGACGGGGGCGGAAAGAACCAGCAGGGTGTGGGACAAGTGGCGGCGATCGAACATGGAGAAAAAGGCAGGCCGCTGCACCATGATGACGAGCGGGGCCAGAACCGCCATCCCCAGCATGTCGCCGAGATACCAGGTACGAAACATTTGCCCCCAGGCCGGGCCGGGAACGAGGAGGACGGTCCACCACGCGCCGAGTGCGCTGGTGAGGGCGGTCGCTCCCAGCACCGAGACAACGAGAAAGCCGATGAGTGACTTGCGACGTGAGAGATCGAGCGGCGAGCCGAACCAGAGAGTAAGGATGAGGGTCGAAGTGACGACTTCAACGGAGTTCGCCACCGAAACACCAAATGCAAGGCGGAATGGATCGCCGTAGACCATGTCGGCCAGCGTGTCGGCCGTTAGCCCGGCTAAGAAATAGGCCAACCACACACGTCTGGGCTGTGTGATCAGCAGGCCGAAGATGAGGCCATTGGAGAGCCATATCGTGGCGACGCCCTCAGACTGGTGAGATAGGACGATGCCAAGCCACGAACCAAGAGCAACTACGGGAAAGACGAAGGCGAGTCGAACCATAGCGGCGCGCGTCCAGGTGTCGCGCCGGGAAAAACCTTCCCAAAGCTCGCGGAGCAGGGGAAGCGGTCCCGCCGGTTCAGAGACGGAGACTGGTGGGACCGCGGGCGAGTGAATCTTGTCTTTAGCCGCATTGAGGAGGTCGACAAAGGGAGGGACCATAGGCCGTGTCTTCAAAATAGTGAGGTCCGATGTAGGCACTTCGAAGTAGTTATGGGGAGGAGGTACAGAACAGAGTCTACCGTCGGCGGGGCCGCATGCAAAGGAGATTAGATTGGCATTTTCTGTTCACGCCGGTTCCGAGAAAGTTGGGCCGGAGCTATGGAAAGCGGGTAACGATAGCAGGCAGTTCGAAGAGCTGAGAAGTTGCAAGCCGGGCGGCAAAGACTCCCCGAAGCTGCGGACCGCGTCTGCCCGTTCGGGGGGAACGTATTTTGACAGCAGCTGGATAGTTTCTTCGCCGATCCCCAGTGCCGTGAGGCGGGAGATTACGAGTTCGCGAACCGCATCATCGATGTCACGGGAGCGGTCGTCGGTGCGCCTCGCGATCAACAGGGTGGCTGAGCTGGTTGCCGCCGTAAAGGTGGATAGATCGAGCAGAGCCTTCAGCCACTCGCCGGCAGTTTCAGCCGGCGCCACAGAATGCAGCGGCCCGTACAGCGGAATGCGCGCACCGAGCCGGCCGAGCGACCCAAGCCAGATAGCATTTTCAGGTTCATCTTTGATCTTCCCCACCAGCTCATTGCCAAGCGCAGCACGGGCGCTGCCCAGCAGATGCTCAAGGCTTACAACCAGGCGCCACTGCTCGTATTCGAGTTGCCGGTTCACGCGGCGTTTTTCTTTGCGGCCGGCATACGCCCGATAGAGTACCTGCTGCTCGCTGGCATTGATGCCTCCTGCGATCCGGCGCAACAACGCGAGCATTTCGACCTGGCATTGCAGGTCGTCGGCAAAGACCAGCTTATTGAACGCAATTCTGCGCAGATGATTCATGCGCGCATCGTCACCAGGCGCACCGAACCCCGGCCGCAAGCACCAGCCGTACAGATTGAGCCAACGTACCTCATGGCGGGGAGACTTTTTGCGTCCCGGGGCAACCTCGATGAGCACATCGCAGAAGCGGCGAATGGCCGGGATTGGCCACGAGTCGCGCTTCGCGCCGAGCGCCGCTTCCATCTGGCTTGCGAGACTGCCGGACTCGTCATCGGCCGGACCTTCAAAAACACGCTGGATCAGTTCCACAGAGGATTCGATGGTTGCATCGGAAGGCGTAACCGCCGATGAAGGTCTGGGCACGGGTTGTGGCTTAGCAGAATCGAGTTGTTCGGCTTGCGGCTCTTCGCCGCGCAATTCGAATTGCAGCCGCCAGCGATGCTGGGTGTCCCGCGATTCACACCAGAGCTCGAGCGTGCCAACCTCAGTGAAACTGACTCTGAGACGAACAGTCAGGTACAGCTCGCGCAGCTTCTTGCCGTAGCGCAATAACGTCACCAGCGGAGCATGAAGATGCAGGTTCTCTTCGTCCAGGGCAACGATTTCACCGTGCGCATCGTGCCGCGTGCGCGAACTGTACAGCGTGAACGACACGGGACGGTTAGCCAGTACCGAGAATTCGTGGTTCAGCAGTGGAAGCGTCGTGCCCTCGTCGACTCCGGCAGGCAAGACGCAGATTGCTCGCAGAGCGCCTTCCGATGGCAGGGCGATGTAGTAGGTGTGTGCACTGCCTGCCCTGACGCGCAAACCAGTGCCGTGCCGTACGCGTCCGTAGTAAGCCGCACCCCGCGCAACCGCACTATCAAAACCCTTGTTGATGACGAGCCTGGGGCGCCAGCCACTGTCAGCTGCAGCGAACCAGGCAGAAATCGCCTCGACAATCCTTTCGCGAATCACTGCCGGTGTGCAGAAGCCGCCGTTGAAGAGCACGGCATCAGGTCGAGCCATTCGGTGGGTTGCAGACGGGCCGTTCATGGCAACAGCCGCTTGCGTTAGAAAAGCGGCGAGGTGCCTGGTGATCGCGGGATCGCTGGCGTAGGGCAGACCAAGTTCGCGGAGCGCCGTTGGCCGGCTAGTTGCGGGCATCTCGTCAGGCGCAGTGATCGGCAGGAATCCGGTGGTAAGAATCTGGAGAACTTCCTCGTGCGTCAGGTCAGCGCTCAGCGTTTGCCCGACCACCGCACGGCCGCTGCCCAGGACCGTGACCGGCACGCGCTCCAGAGATGAATCACTAAGCAGCCGCTCCTTCGCGGAACAGCAGGAACGGCGCAATGCATAACGTTGTCGCAGAGTGAGCTTGACGTCGTTAAGCTTCTCTTCCACGCGGCGGGCGAGGGCGAAATCGAGATTGTCGCCACCGAGCAGAAGGTGCTCGCCTATGGCAGTGCGCTCAAACTGATGCTCGCCATCAACCAGACGAACACTGACCAGGCTGAAGTCGGTTGTGCCGCCGCCGATGTCGCAGATCAGAATCAGGTCCCCATCGCGGAGCTCTTCGCCCTTTCCCGCCTGTGCGTCTCGATTTGCCGCGATCCATGCATAAAACGCCGCCAGCGGTTCTTCGAGCAGGGTGAGTTTGTCGAGCCGGGCGCGGCGAGCAGCTTCAACCGTCAGCTCACGCGCATCCTCATCGAACGAAGCGGGCACGGTGAGGACAATTTCCTGGTGCTCAAAACGCGTCCCTGGGTCGGTGCCCATTGCGCCATTCCAGGCGTCGCGCAGATGCATGAGGTAGCGCGCGGAGGCTTCGACAGGGGAGATCATCGGCTGCGGTGGTTCAGCCTGCGCCGGAAGGATGCTGGCGCGGCGATTCACGCCGGGATAGGAAAGCCACGACTTGGCCGAGGACACCTGGCGGGTGGGGACGAGCGCTCCCATTTCACGCGCAAGCAGACCGGTGACCATGGGCGGATCCTCATCCCACGTGGCGCTGACGGCTCCAGCAGACAGCTCATCTTCGGTTGGGAAGTACAGAAAAGAAGGAAGCGCGGGCAATGTGCGGACTTCGCCCTGCCCTGCTAACTGCGGTACGGGAAACACATGAATCTCGGAGTCCGCATCTCGCGCTTTCTCAGTGTCGACGTACGCCACGACAGAGTTTGTCGTGCCCAAATCGACGCCGATCAGATAACGGGAGGGCACCGATGATCTCAGCTCCCCGTCTTTTCGCGGATGTTCAGCTCAAGCTTCCAGCGCTGCTTGGCGTCACGGGATACGCACCAGACCTCGAGCGTGCCGATTTCAGTGACGCGCGTCTCGAGCCGCACCGGTACGACGGATCCCTGCTGCCCATCCAATGTAAGCGTGACTTCCAGTGGGCCGAGTTCGTCGAGATCGTCACCCCAATCTTCCAGCAGGCTGCCGACGTGGTCCTGCTTGCGAACGCTGGAAGTGAGGAAACGAAACTCGGCCGGCTCGCCGACGACGAGGCCAAACTCCCGGCTGGGAATCGTGGCCTCGGTACCCTCCTCCATGCCAAACGGAACGACGCAGAGCGCCTTGAGCGGAGCTTCCATTCCCGGCACCGCAGGCATCGCGCTTTCAATTCCGATGTAATAGGTGCGCGAGGCGCCACTGCGAATGCGTACGCCGCGTCCGCGTCGCGCCTTACCGTAGTAAGCAGCACCGCGCGCAACGGCGTGTTCCAGATCAGGAGCGTCGAGCATTTGTTGTGCCCCGAGGCCGTCGAAACCCTCTTCTTTTAACCAGCTGTTCAGGACCTGAATCACCCGGTCGCGCAGCACCGCCGCTTTCATCACTCCGCCATTGAAGAGGATGTGCGTGGGACACGCCAGCCCGCTGCGGCCGCGCCGGATAGCCGCCTCCTCGGGGCTGTTGCGAATTTGCTCCGACAGAAACCGCGCGAGGTGCTTGGTGATGGCCGCATCAGCTGCATACGGCAGGCCCAGTTCCTGAAAGCCGACACGGCGCTGCCGCGCGGGTAACTCGCTGCTCGCGACTTCGGGGAAGAACCCCTTGACCAGCACCTGGTCGAGGTCTTCGCGAGTCAACTCCGTCTTGATGGTGCCGCCGATGAGCTTTGTCCCTTTGCCCAGCAACGTGATTGGGGCACTCTGGGTTCTGGGCGATGCGAAGAGCTTTTCCTTCGCCATGCGGCATTGATGCCACAGCCCGTGCAACTGCCAGGTATCGACGCGGTGGCCGGAGGCTTCAAGGCGCTGCTGCAAAAGGCGCGCCAGAGCAAGGTCCATGTTGTCGCCGCCCAGCAGGATGTGATCGCCTACAGCGACGCGCTTCAGCGTCAGTTCGCCGTTTTCTTCGGAGACGGTGATGAGGCTGAAATCTGTGGTGCCCCCGCCGACGTCGCAGACGAGAACGAGATCGCCGACTTTGATTCGGCTGCGCCATGCGTCGCCCTGGCTCTCAAGCCAAGCGTAAAAAGCTGCCTGAGGTTCTTCGAGTAACGTGACGTTCTGCAAACCGGCCTGTTCGGCCGCACGCCTGGTTAACTCGCGTGCTTCTTCGTCGAAGGAGGCGGGCACAGTGAGCAGAACGTCCTGTTCCGCCAGCGCGGGTTCCGGTTGGCCCGCAGCCTGGCCGCTGTCCCAGACGGTGCGCAGGTGCTGCAGGAACTGTGATGAAGCTTCGACCGGCGATAGCTTGGGCACTTCATCGGGAGCCTGCCAGGGCAGGATCGGCGCCGTGCGGTTCACCCCGGCATAAGAAAGCCAGGATTTGGCTGAGGCAATCAACCGGTTTGGACTCTCTGCGCCGCGTTTGCGTGCGAGTTCGCCAATCACGAGCTTCGGCTCAGGATCCCATGGCAACGCCGTGCTGCCCCTGGGAAAATCAAATTCGCCCGGGATATAAAGAAACGACGGAAGCAGCGTGCGTTCCGCCACTTCGCCCGGATTCACCAACTGCGGAATACTCAAGACCTCGATGTGGCTGTCTTCTTCAGTAATGGCATCGCAGCGTGCCAACGCAGAATTTGTCGTCCCCAGGTCGATGCCAACTATGTATTTGGCCGCCAACGAACATCTCCTTTTGAAACCTAATATCTGTTGATCAGACGAGGATCAGCCGCTATGAGAGTTCGACCTCGGCCGGAGCAATGACCATTCGGCCGGGAGCCGGCGCCAACGGAGGCAGATTCACTTCCTTCACTCTCCAGCCCTTGTGTCGTAACAGACCGCGAACCGGCGGCTGTCCGGCGACGTTCCCGATCAATTTGATAGCTGCGGGATCAAAACCCGCCGGCACCGTAACCGGCTGATCCTCTTCCGAGTCGAGAATCGGCTCCAGCTTCACATAATGATCGAGCACCTGCCGGCAAGTCTCGTGGATGGCGCGGACGGCGGCCCCGAGTTGAATGTCGGGATAGGCGGATACGTTCTCCGCGAGGAAATCGATCAGGCGCCCATCACGCTGCAGAAGTGCGAGCATCTGTACGGCGCGATCGAACGTTTCCGGGGCTGGGGGTTCAGCTTCCCTTAGACGACTGACAGACGGCCCGGCAGCAACGGGTGCCTGCGGAACCGGCTCAGACGTCCTGACCAGCTTCTGCGCGATATCGCTGGGAATTTCGGCGTGGGACAGGATCGAAAGGAAACACCGAAAGGCAAAAACTACTCGTTCCCAGAATCCGTTCATAGCCACTCCGGAAGATCAGAAATCCGACGGAGCAGGAGAAATGTGCCGCCCTCGGGCGCGGTGTTTGGAGATAAATCCGAACGCCGCTTATGCAGCATGATACCCCGATCCTGCTGCCGTTCGTTCGGGTCCCCTGGGTCCGATGGCCCAGACATCATAGGTCTGACGTCGATGGGAGCAACCGGGTGGCTTGATCGAGAGATAGGGCTTCCTATAGAGCTGCCTCTCTTCTACAGGTGCTTCTCTTCGACCTTTTCGAGTGGTCTAGTGATCGCCACAAATGGAAATTCTGACCTCGGGTAAAATGTGATTCTCACACAGGTGTGAATAATCGTGGATCGATATTGACGATATGAGTGTCGCCAACGAGCTAAACGAGGTCGTTCTTCCCCAGGGGGTGGTCGGTCCGCTGACGCGCGCCGCGATCTTTCTGGTTTTGTGCATTCGCCCGGAGGAGGATGCGTATGCGCTGGTGCGATCCTTCTGTGCGGATCTGGCCGGGCTTGTACGTGCCGTTGAGTTTCGGGACATTGAAGGCGAGCTTACATGCGTAATTGGATTCGGCTCTGACGCCTGGGACAAGTTGTTTGGATCGCAGCGTCCCGCTGAGCTTCACCCCTTTCAAGAGATTCGCTCCGGTGGCCGCCACGCCGTCTCCACCCCGGGCGATGTCCTGTTCCACATTCGAGCCAAGCGAATTGACCTCTGCTTTGAACTGGCGACTCAGATTATGGAAAGCATCGGCGACGCGGTTTCAGTTGCTGACGAGGTCCAGGGCTTCCGGTATTTCGAAGACCGTGACGTCATCGGGTTCGTCGATGGCACGGAAAATCCGCGAGGAGACGCCGCTCGCGAGGCTGCAGTTGTTGGCGACGAAGACCCGGCCTTTGAAGGCGGCAGCTATGTGATTGTCCAGAAGTACCTTCATAACATGAAGGCATGGAATGCTCTTCCCGTCGAAGCGCAAGAGCGCATCATTGGGCGCAAGAAACTCTCCGACATCGAATTATCCGATGCCGAGAAGCCGGAGTCAGCGCACAGCGCGCTGACAGTCATCGAGGAAAACGGAAAAGAGCTAAAAATTCTCAGAGACAACATGCCCTTTGGGCGGCCCGGCCACGGCGAGTTCGGGACATACTTCATCGGTTATAGCCGCACGCCGCGGATCACGGAGACAATGCTGCAGAATATGTTCGTGGGGCGTCCGCCGGGCAATTATGACCGGCTGCTCGATTTCAGCCGTCCTGTCACCGGCGGCCTGTTTTTCGCGCCGTCAGCGACGTTTCTCGACAACGTCGGCGAAGACGCGCAGGAGTCCGCGGAGATCGTGGCATCGACGGCACCGGGCCCGCCCTCGGCCCCATCCATGCTCGATACGTCACTCAGAATAGGATCACTTAAGGGAGAGAAAGATGAATAACCTCCATCGGGAGCTGGCACCCATTTCCGACGCTGCATGGTCGCAAATTGAGGAAGAGACGACGAGGACGCTGAAGCGGTATCTGGCAGGACGGCGGGTTGTGGACTTTCCTTCTCCGGGAGGAATCGCTCTGCCCGGCGTAGCAACCGGCCACCTGCGGTCGATCTCCGCTCCTGCAGAGGGTATCGTCGCAAACCAGCGCGAGGTCAAGCCTCTGGTGGAGTTGAGGGTGCCATTTGAACTATCGCGCCAGACGATCGATGACGTGGAGCGCGGATCGGACGACTCCGATTGGCAGCCCGCGAAAGACGCGGCGAAAAAACTGGCCTTTGCCGAAGACCGCGCCATCTTCAACGGATACGCTGAAGCCGATATCCAAGGCATTCGGGAAGGTACCAGCAATCCGATCGACGCGCTACCCGCGGATGTGCGAGATTATCCCGATGCAGTGGCACACGCACTGAGCCAACTGCGGCTGGTAGGTGTCAATGGGCCCTACTCGGTCTTGCTTGGAGCCGATGAGTATACGGCACTCGCCGAGACTCGCGATCATGGATATCCCGTGCTCGAACACGTCAAGCGGATTGTTGACGGTAACATTGTCTGGGCGCCAGCGATTGAAGGTGCCGTCGTCCTGACGACACGAGGCGGCGATTTTGAGTTGAATATCGGGCAGGATGTTTCGATTGGCTACCTCAGCCATAGTGATTCTGCTGTGCGGTTGTATCTCCAGGAGACGTTCGTCTTTCGCGTTCTTACCAGCGAAGCATCCGTTGTGTTGTCACCGTCGCAGAAGTCTTCGTGAGACGGGTCGCTTCGCCTGCACAGAATATTTGGGCCGGGATTGGATTTATCGGAATGCCATGCGGAGCATGTGGATCGCACCATACGCCACGGCCACCCCTCCAGCTTCGATCAGCAGTCCCAAAATCAGTCCTTTAAAGAAGCCGGACTGACAGGTACCGGGGCGTGAATCGGGCGGAGTTACGGTGATCTCAGATAGCAATGAATTCAGATCACGCGCGGAAGGAAATGCGCCTTCAATCATCGGTTGATCGGTCCTCGGCAGAAAGTAACAGTTGCAACGGTACTGTAATGCCTCCCATTCTAAGACCATAGGTAACAAAAATCTAAACGATAGTAATAAAAGTGATTGCAACTTTCGGCCGCGTCCGTAACCTGAACGGGGTATTGACTACGGAGTTGGATCGGAACCAACTCTGGCGTCCCACCACATGCAATCGATTGCCGTCAGAGGCGTTTGAGATCATCTCCGGTATTCTGAGCGCTTCAGGCGCGACAGTTTCATCGTCGCGTGCTCAGGATCCGGGTCGCCGGACAATTTGAGCGTGGCCTGCCGACAAAGGCAGCTTTCAACGTTGGCCTGGACACCATTCCGTGCTTCCGTATAATCGCGAAGCAGCACACCGTTGAGGACCTTTGCATGGAGGCAGTCGCAGCGGCCTCAGGCCATCAGGAGCGGCTCAGGCTGGTCTTTGCCACCAGCGACGAAGCAGCGCTCATCGACATCGGGCAGGAGCTGGCGCCGGCCTTCTTCGTCAGCCTGGCCAGAGACTCGGCCGCCCTTTTGCAAAGCCTGCAGGAGCACGCACCAGAGATCATCGTCATCGATCTCGACACAATCTTCCCCGGAGAAGCAGATGTCTTTGTCCGCGTCGCATCGGTGCGAGAAGCTGCCGCCGACAACCTGCTGGTCGTCATCTCCCGCACCCCTCTGCGCAACGCGCGCCAGCGCACCAGGAAAGCAGGCGGCGATGAGTTTCTGCTCGCCCCCATCGATTTCAGCGAGCTGCGCGAGTATCTGCTCGAAGCCGGAGAGCGGCGCCAGCGCGATATGGAAGCGCGGGCATTCCGCGACGAGGTTACGCGCAGAAACTCCTTTTGCGGACTGATCGGCGGCAGTGAACCCATGCAGCGCGTCTACGAAGCGCTTCGCCGCGTGGCGCCCAGCAATACCACTGTGATGCTGCGCGGCGAAAGCGGCACCGGCAAAGAGCTGGCCGCTCGCGCGGTCGTCTCGCTGAGCCCGCGCCGCGAACGGCCGTTCATCAGTGTCAACTGCGCCGCCCTGCCCGAAGCGCTCATGGAGTCCGAGCTCTTCGGCCACGAGAAGGGTTCCTTTACGGGTGCGCATGCCAGCCGTCCCGGCCAGGTCGAGCTGGCCGATACCGGAACGCTCTTCCTCGACGAGATCGGCTCCCTCGGCCTCGCGCTCCAGAGCAAGCTGCTGCGCGTCCTGCAGGACCGTTCCGTGCATCGCATCGGCGCCAAGAGCCCGCGCACCGTCGACTTCCGCCTAATTACCGCAACCAACGACAATCTCGAGCAGATGGTCGAAGCCGGCCGGTTTCGCGAGGACCTCTACTACCGAATCTGCGTCATTCCAATTTCTCTGCCGCCTCTGCGTGAGCGCGACGGGGATGTGCCGCTGCTGCTTGATCACTACATGCGTATGTACTGCATCGCCGGCGATGTGCCGGTGAAGCGCTTTTCTCCAGACGCCATGCAGACGCTCGAGAGCAGCAGCTGGCCCGGCAATGTTCGCGAACTTGAGAACCTGACCCAGCGACTAGCTCTTATGGTTGACGGCGAAGTGATTGATGTGGAGCACCTGCCCCAAAGGCTGGTCATCGAAAGCGCAGCCAGCCAGGATAAGATCCTCATCCCTCCGGAGGGCGTTGATCTCGACGAAGAGATGAGGCGCATCGAGCTAGCTTATCTGCAGGCAGCCATTCGCCGAG
Source organism: uncultured Acidobacteriaceae bacterium (assembly GCA_963781245.1). Lineage (GTDB taxonomy): Bacteria > Acidobacteriota > Terriglobia > Terriglobales > Acidobacteriaceae > Silvibacterium. The sequence goes on along the minus strand of CAWAFB010000011.1, from coordinate 63,355 downwards.
CCGGCAGTAAGCGAGGAGCGGCCGGCGTGCTTGGCATTCCCATCGAGAAAGTGAAGTATCTCTGCCGCAAGCACGGCATTTGAAGGCACGCCTGGCCTGCCTCACCGAGGGTTAAATTTTAACCCCTGAAGGGGGTTAATTTTTAATCCCTGAGGGTCTCGTCCCCCTCCGATTCAGGCCAACGGTGGCTCGAAAAACCGGTTTTGAGCACAGATTTGCTCATTTTCGCGGCTTCTCGAGTTTGGCATTCAAATCGCTATAGGGATACGCGTGAGCGGACTGGAACAATCCAGGAAGCTATCAAACGACCTTAAGGAGAACACTCAGTGGCAATCCAGAAGAAATCGCTGATCAGCAACCTGAAGTCCAGCAAAGTTAAGACCACGAAGCCCGTCGACGGCGCCACGCGGCTCTCGAACTCAGCCCTTTCCAACGTAGCTCTGTCCAAGACCCCAGTCTTGTCTGTGAGGATGCCAGGTCTTTCCAAGGCGCCAGTTCTGTCCAAGACTCCAGTTCTGTCCAAGACTCCAGTTCTTTCCAAGACTCCGGTTCTCTCCAAGACTCCGGTTCTCTCCAAGACTCCGGTTCTCTCTAAGACTCCAGTTCTCTCCAAGACGCCGGTTCTCTCGAAAAAGATGGTGTAACGCCTGAGGCCGCTGGCAACGAGCGGCCTCATCCATGCCCATCAATCAGTAAAAGGAAGAGCTACGGCTCTTCCTTTCTGTTTTGCCGCGCTACCAGAGCTTGCGGTCCACGAAATCGCGGATCTCGCGTGCGGCAATTCCCGCGAGACTGGTGCGACGGACCACGATTCTCGCTGTTCCAGTCATTCCGGCCCGCAAAGAGCCGTCATTTTCAAGCAGGACATCGGCGATATAGTCCTCGGTGCTCATCCCTGCCTGAATCTCTTTAATGGTCTCTACCGCCGCCGGCACATTGCCCGAGGCCACCTCGATGCGCTCAACCGATGAGTGTCGCGGCGCGAAAGTTCCATCCACCAGCAGACTCACTCGCGCCCGCGGCTGCACATGCCCGACCGCAAATTCCGGAACATAGAGCAGCGCTCGCACGATCTGCGTGTCGACCACATCGGTTATGGTCACCCCGGCATCCAGATAGCTGCCCGTCAGGTCCTTCAGCCGGGTCGCGGTGATCACACCGTCGATCGGCGCACGTGCCACCAGTTGTTGAGTCTCCTCGCCGGCAATTGCGGAGTTCTTTTCCGCCTTGGCGTGCTGCTGCTCGGGGGCGCCGACGTCGCCATGCGCGAGCAACGCCTGGGTCCGCGCTCCGGCAGTCAGAGCCACTTCTTCGCCTGAGACCGCGCGAGCCGAATCAACAGTCGCATTCGTCATCGTCAGTAACGGATCGCCGGCCTGAACATGCTGGCCTTCCTCAGCCAGCACCGCGGTAACGCGCCCCGGTACCAGAGCGCGCACCACCGCCTGGCGCGCGGGTTCCAGCAGGAACCGCACCGTGATGGTGTCACGCCAGATCGGAAGAAACGCAAGCATCAGGAAAATAGCCACGCCCCCCACGATCCGGGGCAAGGACAGCCAGGCACGCACACGGTCACGTTTGTCGAGATACACAGTCCTTACAAACGTCATGAGTATTTTGATCCGAGAGCGAAAAATAAGGACCGCCAGCGCCAGCACCGGAATGAACGCCCATTCCGGGGTAAATCGAGAAAGGACGTTGTTACTGAATCGCAGGACCGTGAACAAAAGCATGTAGCTGTAAAGCCCGGAGAGAATCGCATACGCTAAATAGCCCGATCGCCGCCGCCTCGGTACGAATTCCATCTCGACGGGAAGACGGAAGATATGCCTCCGAACCAGCCCCGAGAGATATGCTGTCGATCTCTCCTTGATGTCGGAGAAGCCGATGATCTCGGAGAACGCGTAGTACCCATCCAGCTTGATGAGCGGGTTCATGTTGACCACCACAACGGCGACTCCGGTAATCAGCATGATTTTGTACGCCAGATCGTGCGCGCCGCTTCCTGGGGGCGTGCCCCACCAGACTACGGTTGCCACCGCGCAAAAGATCATCTCCACTCCGATGCCGGCGAGGATGATCAGGAATCGCTGCCAGCGTCCGGCATAGACAAACGCCTCGCTCACATCCACAAAGAAGGCCGGAGTCAGGTAGATGAGGTGGAAGCCCATCGCGTGGACCTGTCCGCCATAGTGTTTGCAGGTCAGCCCGTGTGCCGACTCGTGAAAGAACGCGAGGATTAGAAACAGCAACCAAAACTCAGCCAGATCGCCCGCAGTCTTTTGTGTAAAGTTATAGAACAACAGCGAGTCCTGCGCTATCTGCCCCCAGTTTGCGGCAAACACATAGATCATGAATCCGAACAGAACGAGGCACACAATGCCAAACCATCGCGAATAAAGCCACTTCAGCCGGGGATAAATCCGATTGAAATATCGATCCGGATCCCATGCTGAAAACTGCATGTGCGCCACATCGCCCCACTTCGATTTCTTGTGCGCGTGCTGGTGACGGCCTTCCTCCAGTTTCTGTTGCAGCGCGATGTTTTTTTCGAGGGGCGTTCTGTACCAGAAGTTGACCGCGTCCAGACTGCTGGTAAATTCGCGCAGGTCGTCGGGATCGAAGCGCGTCCCGTAAAGTTCCGCATGGAGCGCTGCCACGTCCTCCCACGATCGCGTGCCGTCAAATAGCTCGATGATGTTCCACTGTTCCGGCGGGAAGCGGAAAAAGCTGTCGCGGCCGCGAATCATCGCCACGATCACGGGCTCTCCATCATCGGTGTTCTCCTGCCAGATCAGCCCGGGGTCGACCTTTGGATAACTGACACGCGCTTTCCGATCCGGCAGATCCGGCAGTGCCGCATTGAGCGCTTCGGCAAGGTTCATGGTCTGCGGGGTACTCGAACCGTTGCCACCATTCCCGGCAGCAGGCCCGGAATCTTACGACTCAGCACAGCGGTGACTTCCATCGTTCCACTGCCGGGATCGACAACCGGGCTCAGGTGCGTTATCGCCGCCGGGACCGTCACCTGAAAATCGGGCGTGGCGGATACCGTTACCAGAGATCCTCTCCGCAGCGCAGCGCCCTCCCGCGCGGGCAGAGTGAAGCGGACTTCAAGCGGCGAATTGCCGGTCACCTGGAAAAGCCGATCACCGATATGAAGATATTGCCCCTTTCGCACATATCTCTGCGACACCTCGCCGTCGAAGGGCGCGACGATCCGGGTCTTCTCCATCTCCATATCGAGAGATCGGAGGGCAGCCTGCGCGCTCTCCATTTCCCCGCGCTGCCGCTCCACTTCGTATTCCGTAGCGGTCAGATCGTATTTCACATGATCGAGCGCTTCCTGCGTGTTGATGCCATCTTTGCGCAGTTCCTCTGCTCGGCGCAGGTCCGCCTTGCGCACCTCCACTTCCGCTTCCCAGTTCTTCAGGTCAGCCTCAAGACTCTTAGCCTTGTAGTCCGCTGCGCTGCGGTCGTCGGCAAGCTCGCGATCGTCAAGTCGCGCGAGCAGCTGACCGCTTCGAACACCCATATCCACATCGGCATCGAGCGAGGCGATTACGCCCGACCGCTGCGTAACCACATCCAGTTGCTGCTCCGTCGTCACCGGTCCGGTCGCCACCAGGTCATCTGGCGCGGTTGCTTGCGCGGGATGATTGACTGTCTCAGCGACCGGCCGTGCAGCCGCGGAGGCTGCAACCACCGTGGCGCTTTCGCCCGGCTGCCTGCTGGAAGCACAACCGCCGACAGCAGCCGCAAAGAAGCAAACCGAAATTACTGCAAACAGCCGGTTCATCGCTTTTTCACCATCCCAGCCAGGCCCACAATTTCGCCCACGCCCACACTGCTATATCGCGGAAGATCACATACCCGAGCGGGCGCAACCCAGCCCGAACCTTTCCGAACCCCTGCATGCCCGGCCGCAGGCTCCCGTCTGAATTCGGAACCGCGATCCTCGCATAAAACACGCGATCATCGCCAACCACCCCAGCCGCAGGGCTCACTACACTGACTGTGCCGCGGTACGTGCGCGTCGGAAAGGACTCGAGCTTGATGCTCGCGCGATCGCCGGCGCGCAACAGGGTCACGTCCCGCTCCGGCACTGCGACGTCGACGACTGACTGATCCGTCCTCACAATATCGATCATCGGATCTCCGGCAGTGACTTTGCGCCCCATCATGTTCTCGACGTGCGGCGTAGTCACGACGCCGCTCATGGCGGCCCGAATCGTCGTGCGTCCCACTTGCTCCGCCAGGCGGCTCATCTCGCCGCGCAGGTATTCGCCTTCCAGTTGCCGTTGGCCGGCCAGCGGCGCGTCGTTGTTCACCAGCGCCTGTGCTGTCTGTGCCATTGCCGTGTTGTACCGGGCCGCCACGCTGGCGGCTGCCGCGCGCTGTTCCCAATCGGCCATTTGTAGCAACGGCGTGCCCGGCGCAACCTTCTCACCTTCCTGCACCAGAACCTTTTGAACGACCCCGTCTTCTTCAGCGCGCACCGATTGCGTCTGCCCCGCGGCCACTTGGGCCGTTCCTGAAACGCGCATGGGAACAGGCACCGTAACCAGCGCCAGCAGCACCGCCGTCGCCCCGGCAATAATCGACGCCCTGCGCCGCCGGTCGATGGCCAGGAAGCGACGCTTCTTTTCCATCAGCGGCTCCAGAATCCCGATGAAGGGCACCTCTTTGTACAGCGAGGCGTTGCGCAGCGCCAACGTCGCCTGGCTCGACAGCAGCTTGATGACTTCGATATGCAGTTCCGTCAGGAAGTCCGGATCGGCGCTGTCAAACGACAGCATGCCCAGCCGGCCCTGATCGTCCGCCAGCGGAATTGCGTAGAATCCGCGATAGCCGGTCTCTTCGAAATATCGTCGGAACTTTTCGCTGGTCTCCGGCCGCGGGTCGCTGATCTCGTCCTCGTGCATCGAGACGTGGATTTCTGTATCGAGACCGGCAGCCCAGCGCAACACCTCCCGCAGTCGTTGCGCCGAGGGTTCCGACGTATCCAGTTTGGTCACGCCGGAGATCGCCTTGATCGTCAGCCGATTCCGCTCTTCCAGCGCAATCGCCGCCCGATCGTAAGCAATCACAAGCTGCGGTTGATTGACGACGGCCTGGAGGACCCGCTCCTGATTCAGCGTCGAGCTGATTTCCTGACCTACGCTGACCAGCGTTTGCAGAATTTCGATCTTGCGCTCGGCCTGCAGCAGCGAGGCATTATGCAGTGCCTGCGCTGCGGAGGACCCTACCTGAGTCAGAACGAACAAGTCATCATCGGTGAATGGCGGATCCTCTTCGAAACGGATCGCCTCGATCACCCCGACCAGGTTTTCCCCGTCGAGCACCGGCGTGGCCATCAGGGAGCCCACGACCACTTCCTGCGATGGTTCATTTCGTATCGCCAGCGCCGTATCGCCCATCTGCAGCAGCACTGCCTCACCGCTCTCGCCTGCGTTGCCCGCGATGCCGCCACCGGCCGACTGTCGGTCCCCGGGCTGCGCAATCGGATCGGCCCCGGCCTGCTGCATCAGCAGCAAGTCGTGCTGATCTACCATCCACAGGTTCACCGCCTGTGCTCGAATCAGATCTAAGACCTTCTCGCAGATAACGGGCAGCAGCGTTTCCATCTCGAGACTCGCGCTGAAGACCTTCTCGATGTCATAGAGCTGCGTCAGCCGCATGACGGAAGCCAGCTGCGCATTGCGTTCGGCTGCATAGACTGCGCCTCCAGCCACTGCGAGTGCGGCAATCCGTGCAATCTCTGCGATGCCCTCCAGAGCGGACGAGCCCGGCAATTCCCCAAAGCTCACAATCTCAATGCAGCCCAGCAGCCGCTCGTCCAGCAGCAGCGGAATACACGTAAGCCCTGTCACGCTCTGCCGCACGTCGAGATGCGAATACTCTTCCCGCGAAAGATCGTCCGCAAGAAATTGCAGAATCGCCCGCTCCCGAGCTGCGGCGCCCAGAGCTCCCGAGTCAACAGGAATCGGAGCACCGTCGACCGCTATATCGCCGGCAGTCGCCTTCACGGTCCAAAGCGAGGCTTCAGCACCTTCAACGACGAAGACGGCAACGGCCACGTCCCCCAGCGCATCGACGATGCTCTGCGCCACAATGCGCGCGCGAGGGCCAATCTCAAGCTCCGCAAGAAGCGCCGCCGCAATCTCCGCTACAGGAACCGCTACCGCGGGATCTGACAACCGCAGGACCTCCATCGATCAAGGCTTGGGGGGAATGCGTAGTATGGTATCCTGCCGCTGCTCGAAGGGGTTAGCAATTTCTGATCCTGCAGCTTGCACGCGGAGATTCTCCGGAACCTGCAGACCGATTCCACAGGTTGCAGCGGCCGGCCAGGGTGAATTGCCGATGCCGACGGCCGGTTGGTCCAAGCCGTTTCGAAAGGAGATCTGTTGAGGCCGTTCGAAGTCAGCTATTTGAAGTATGGTCAGGTCGGATTAGTGACAGTGCAGGGAGGGCTTGTACTCGGACCACCTGTCGACTCTCTGCGAAAGACCCTGAACAATCTCATCGATCACGGAGAGACATCACTCGTCCTCAATCTCGCCGGCATCGATCGCCTCGATTCCAGCGGCATCGGCCTCCTCGTCAAAGTTCTTCAGTCCTGCAAAGGTGCCGGAGGAAACGTAAAGCTGACGAACCTGCCAAAGGTGGTTGCACAAACCCTGAGCATGTGCTGCCTACTGCCTTTGTTCGATGTCTACGATCAGGACCGAGACGCAATCGCTTCTTTTGGATAACTCCCGGCGTTTACTCTGAGCCAAGATCCTGTTCCCCGAAAGATTCGAGGGGCTGCGCAATCCCCGCCTAACGGTCGTATTACCGGCTTCTAACCGGACAATGCCGAAGGCGAGCAAACCCTCACAGAGCATTCTTCGTGGCGGTAAGCTGCCGACTCTTCAAGGGCTTGCCTTGAGTAATGTCCGGGTTATCGGCCAACCGGATCTTTCTGGCCGTCTCTCGGGTCATCTGTGAGCGAAACGTCAGCTTTGCCGGTCACTCGCCCCACATTATTTTCGCATTGCCGACTTCCCGTTGTCATTTGCTACTCAATGCGTGCAGGGGGCGTCAATATTGCTTCAGTGAGCCGGCCTTCAAACAGGCCGTCTTAACATTCATGACGTCACGATTCAGGCTATCCCCGACCGGATGGCGTTGTAGCGAACCACTGGTCGTGTGCAATCGCCTTGGTGAAGGTCATGCGGATTCCGTGCTTCGGTTGCAGGATGACCATCGGGCGTGCTTCGATCGTCTGGCCCGGAACCAGCTGAAAGTCGTATCTTCGGAGCAGATGGCTCAGAATCATGAGCATCTGCAGCATCGCATAGTTACCGCCGATGCAGCCTCGAGGCCCACCTCCAAAAGGGAGATGAGTGAAGGGTTTGCGCAACTTTTCGTTCGCTTTGTTGAAACGTTCAGGCTCGAAGCTTTCTGGACTCTCCCAGTAACGCGGCGCATGGTGCGCCCCATAAACATAGATAATGACCGTCGAACCCCCGGGTATGTCGACTTCTCCAACGCGGTCGTCCGCGACGGCCATGCGATCGATCATCCAAAACGGCGGGTAGAGGCGCAGTCCCTCCTGAATGACCTGTGTTGTGAATTCGAGCCTGGGAATGTCCGCGTAACTCAGAGGCGCTTCGCCCAGCACGGAATCGAACTCCTGCCGGACCCTTTCGAGGCAATCCGGACGCGAGCTCAATAGATAGAGAAGCCACGATAGGCCGTTTGATGACGTTTCATGGCCGGCAACCAGAAGTTGCATGCTCTCGCTCAACACCAGCTCATCGCTCATGCCTTCGCCATCGCTGTAACGGGCATCCATCAAAGTCTGCAGGAGATCGTGGCCGGGCTCCTGGTTGCGGCGTTGTTTGATGTAAGCCATCAGAATGCTGTCGGCGCGAGCTCGCATGTCTTCGTGTCTGCGCAGTTCTCCCGAAACTGCAAAATAGGGATTCAGGTAAGGCTGAAGGGTTTGCCGAACGATAAATCCCTGGACGGCGCAGATGGTATGGCTGACGAGGTCGATGTCTTCGTCCTTCAGCCGCGCGCCAAACAGCGAGCGGGCGACCATCGCAAAGGTCATTTTCATCAAGTGGGGGTAGATATCTACGGGGCCGCTACCAATTTTCCGGTCGAAATACCGCAGTGAGTCGGCGAGGGAGTCCTGCATGATCGAGGACAGAGCATCGAGTTGTTTGCGGTCGAAACCTTTTTGAATAAGACGCCGCTGTGTACGCCATGCTTCCCCATGGGTCGTGAGGAGACCTTTACCCAGGAAGTGGCCCATCCGTTTTACCTGAATTTCGGATTTCTGATAATTTTCCGCGTTGGACTTCAATACATGCTGAATGACGGAGGGATCGGTAGTGACGATGGCCTCTTTGAGACCACCGATATAGAAGCGGAATGTGTCGCCAAGGCCTGCGGTGTATTTCGACAAAACCCGCACGGGATCGCGGGCCAGAGCGCGCGAATCAGCAAAGGAGCGAAATCGGGAAACAACGGGTATAGAGGAGGGCAACGTCACACCTCGCCGGGCAGGTTTTCGCACAGAAACGCGTGGAGTTTCATGTGATTTGCCTGAAGCGGTAAGGTAGCCATAAGAAAGGACCAAACGCCGAATCAATTTTCGTTGCCAAGTTGCCTCAAAAGTATCAGATGATGCCAGATTGCGCGCGTCATGGTGGGGTGTTCACGATAGGGAACGCCAAACTCTTCGGCGGTCTCCTTCACAATCCGGGTCAGGTGGCCGTAGTGGGTGTGACACACGAACGGGCACAGATGATGGACGACGTGATGGTTGAGGCCGCCCGCAAGCCAGCCTACGATCGGACTCGCTGTCGCATAGTCGGCTGTGGTCGCAAAGATGTGATACACCCCGTCGTCAAACTCGCCGCGGCCTGAGGGAAAGTACGTGCTGTCGACAGTGTGTGTCGTTTGGAATACCAGGGCTACGGTCAAACCGATGATCAAATGGACAAGTAAGAACGCCGCAGCAACCAGCAGCGGCGATTTCCCCAGTACCACCACCGGCAAAATGAGCATGTAGGTTAGATAGAATCCCTTCCCCGCAAAGAGGATGGCGTATTCTCGCGCTGGATGATTACGTTTCAGATAGTCATGGGACGGGAAGAAAAAACACTCAAAGTCCCTAACGAAAACGTAGTCTAGCGAGAACAGCGCGTACAAGAAGAACGCATAGATGTGTTGGAATCGCTGTACACGCGTGCGCGGTTCGCGGGGCGTAAATCGAAGGAGGCCGCGTCCCGTAAGCGCGTCGTCTTCAGGGTGGACATTAATGCAGGAATGGTGGCCTCGATGGTGGAGGATACGCCACATGTAGGAGCTGATTCCGCAAAGATCGAACACATAGTTCAGAGTCTTGTTTACGAACGGCACAGACGAGATGGCGTTGTGGTTGCTGTCATGCGCGATGTTTAGTAAAAGGAACGTCTGGGCGAGGCCGCCAAAAACGTAGAGGGCGATAAACCTCCATGAATCCGACTTGAACGCGTAGATGGCAATCCAGCTGCCCACCAGCACTGCCAGTCCTGTGGCAATCTTGACCCACATCGAACGGTCGGCTTTGGGGGAAATGTTCTGATCGGCAAAGAACCTGTCGAGGCGGCTGCGTAAGACTTTGGGGAAGGAAGACCCGCCTGCCGGTTCGCCCACGGGCCGCTGTGGCGAGGCTTCGGATGGTACAAGATCGCCCGTCTCTTGCTCTAGAGCGATTATCGCTTGGGCCTCGGACGTCACGGCGCCTCCAAAATCATTCTAGCCGGTCCGGCGCATCCCGTGCGGTAGCGCCGATCGCCCAAGGCGGCAGCCAAGCTGTTGTCCCGCGGCCGTCGAGAGCTGAGGCTATCGCCAGAATTTATGGAGAATCAAGGAAATTCGGCTCCGTCTAGTCAGACGGAGTTGGGGTAGGGTCTCGCTTCTGGAAGCGAAAATGTTTGGCATTGCTTTTGGCTCTGCTAACATAAAACCGATTGATCCCGTACACCGAAGACACTTTGAATGGGGCGATTGACGCCGCTCAGCAAACCCCTCCAAGAATTCCTCGCCTCAGGTGCTTCACCGTCATGGGACTGAGCCGAACCGAGCAACAGGCATGCGCAGACGGGCCATGCCTTCGTTCTCAAAATCGCCCTGCGCTGGCCTGCGCGATAGTCCGCACTTCGAGACTCAGTCGTTTCTCACCTGGAAATGTCACGTGGAGCAGCAAGACGTTTCGTATTTCTTATGTACTGAGTTTTCCTATTTCACCTTCGAGGGCGTGGCCAAGCAATTATGGCGTCGATTTTAGACCAACTGGATAGGCTGGGAGATAAACACCCGCACAAACTCCTTTATTCGTACCTTGACCTGAACGGCAATCCAGTCGAATCCTACTCCTACGCATCGTTCATCGAGCGGACGAAGGCGATCGCCGGTCACTTGCGGAAGGAAGGCCGTTTCGCGCCGGAGGACCGGCTTCTGCTCGCCTACCCGCCAGGGCTCGAGATGATCGCCGCGTTTTTTGGTTGCGTGCGCGCCGGATTGATCCCTGTGCCTGCCTATCCTCCCGGATCTCGCGACTTCCAGAGCGCCCTCTACAAGATGGTCCACATCGCCAAGGATTGCCAGGCGTCCGGCATCTTAACCAGCGCAGGCTACCACGCATCTCTGAAGACAAATCTCGCCCGAAGTGGGGTCTCGGCATCCGGCGTTGACGTCGACTACATCTCCGGTCTGCCGTGGATTGCCACGGAAGGGTTCGTCGATACGATTTCGGACAACTCCTTCCTCAACACTTCGAAGATTCTGTTTCTCCAATACACGTCGGGTTCGACTATGGAGCCCAAGGGTGTGATGGTCACGCACGAAAACATCCTGTCGACCTGTCCGCTCGTGATCGACCACCCCGATCCGGTCGTCGTATCCTGGCTCCCGCAGTATCACGATATGGGACTGATCGGGTGTTACCTGTATCCCGCGCTGCTAGGCGGCACGACATATGGCTTCGCTTCAATGGACTTCATTCAGCGGCCGGCCCTGTGGTTCGACACGATAACAACCTATCGGGCTACCGCGACGGCGGCCCCCAACTTCGCTTACGACTATTGTCTGCGCGCCGGGAGGCTTTCCGCGGAGACGCTGGAAGCTTTCGACCTCAGTTCGCTCCAGGTGTTGATGGTCGCAGCGGAACCCGTAAAACCGAATACTTACACACGGTTTCTCGAGGCGTTTCAGCCCTGCGGACTCAAGTCGGAGAGCTTTTATGCTGCCTTCGGGCTGGCTGAGAATACTCTTGCGGTTTCACTCGGCGGCCGCAATATCGTTTCCGTCAACAAGCGTGCCCTGGCGCTGGGGACGGCGCGCATGACGACCGAGGTTTCCGAAATCGACGGCGCCACGCAGATTGTCAGTTGTGGAACTCCGCTTCCGGGTCTCGACGTTAAGATTGTGGATCCGGAACGGCACGTTGCTCTCAAGGCAGGCCTTATCGGCGAAATTTGGGTCGCCGGAAGCGGTAAGTGTCTGGGTTACTGGAACAATTCGGAGCTGACCCTGAAGCAGTTTCGCGCGCGGCTCGTGGATGATAGCCCCTATGACGACGGCTACCTTCGGACGGGCGACATGGGATTCTTCCACGACGGCGAACTCTTCGTTTGCGGCCGCATCAAGGACATGATTATCCTCCGCGGGCAAAACTATTACCCGCAAGATATCGAAAACGTTGTGGAGAGAGCGTCCGGCCTGATCCGGGCCAATTGCGTCGCAGCGTTCCAGATTCACGAAGACAACGAGCCTGCGCTGGCGATCGTTGCCGAAGTGAAAAACCCAAATGCGCTTCCGGAAGGGCGAAAGATTGCCGCCGCGGTCCGGAATTTTCTCAATGTGGAAGTGGCCTTGATCTCCTTCATCGCGCCTCGTGCGATGCCGAGGACGAGTTCTGGCAAGATCATGCGCCACAAGACCAAGCACATGTGGCTAGAAGGTCAGTTTACGGTTCTCTCCGAGTTTTCCCGGGAGAAGGACGCGGGCGCCCTTGCGTCCGGATCTGACATCCAGTCACCCTTCGACGAATTGAAATCCAGATACAACCTGACAGGCATGGAATCCTACAACCTCGTCGAAGCCGGGCTGGATTCCCTGGATCTTGTCGTCTTTATGCATGAGCTCAAGGAGCTTTTAAAGGATAAAGGCGCCGAGATGCTGGCGAGGCAGGTAGATATCGGCGTCATTCAGCGGGTGAGCGTAGCCGAACTGTTTCAACTCGCCGAACAGTTGGAGCGTGCTCCCGAAGAAGCCCTAGTTTTGTTGCGTAATTCCCTGGCGGCGTTCCGTGAAGAGCAGCGCGAAGTGGAAAAGCAGATGATGAGCGACGATAGCAAGCTCATCTTCGCACCCTCGATACCTAGGCCTTTGCCGGAGCTACCGGTGATGAATCACGTTCTGCTGACGGGTGGCACCGGCTTCATCGGACCGTTCCTCATGAGGAGTCTGCTGGAACAGACCCAGGCGAAGATCTATGTTCTCGTTAGGTCCTCCGACGAAATCCAGGGCATCCAACGACTGCGGGGAGCCATGGAATCGATGGGGCCTTGCCCGGCCCGGCTGACGCAGATGTTTGAGGCTCGCGTCATGCCCATCTGCGGCGATCTCGGGCAGCCAATGCTGGGCCTGACGCAGGACGTCTGGGATTTCCTCGCCAGTGAAGTGGACTCAGTGTTCCACAACGGCGCGACCGTGAACTACCTGCTCAACTACGACCGCATGCGTGACGCGAATGTGTTGGGAACGAACGAGGTCTTACGACTTGCGTTCGAAGGAAGGTCCAAGGAATTCAATTACGTCTCGACTACCTTCATCTTTGGCTGGGCTGTCAAATCGGTCCTGTATGAAACCGACTTCAACAAGAATATGGAGCTTCTTGATTTCGGATACAGCCAGTCCAAATGGGTCGCGGAACAAGTCGTTGCAGACGCGCGCAGCCGGGGGCTTTCAACGCGGATCTTCCGGCCTGCTCTCGTCAGTCCCTCGATTACAGGCGGGGGCAACAATTTCGATATCGCCGTTCGCCTGGTAGCGTTCATGGTGAACCATGGCATTGGAGTTGATGCTCTGAACCAGGTTAGCTTCGTTCCTGCGGATATTGTGGCTAATAATATCGTTGCGATCTCGACGACTCCTGGCACGGCGAATAAGACGTACCACGTGGTGCGCGACGATTATGCGAACATGATGGATATTACGGGGCTCATTACCAAGTCGACCGGGCGGCAATTCGACATATTCAGCATTTCTGAGTTCGTTCCCGAACTGATCAGGAGATGCCGGAAGGAAGACCTTCTCTTTCCGCTGCTGGATTTTCTGGTGGGCTCTGTGGACAACATCTCCGCGATGGAGTTCAAACGCTATGACAGTTCTTCGTATCAATCGGCTCGGGATGTCGCTGCGTGGGGCAAAGCGGATCCGTCTCTTGAAGATACGGTCAACGGCATTTTGAAATTCATGCATCGTAAGGGGATCATTTCGGTTGCGGCCCGTGAGCCCGATGCTGCGTTATCGGCCAACCGTCTGGTTTTAACGGATGCATAATCCGTTACTGCTTTTGAAATACCAGCTTCTCGGTCAGGTGCTGGCCGGTTTTGAACGTGCCTGTGGTGGTTAACGTGATCTGCCGCCCATCAGCAGAAACTACCCACCTGTCCTTTTGGGTCACTTGATCGTCTTGCCGGTATATCGAATCCACAGTGTGAGCATCGACAAGTTGAAGCTGCACAGTATCGTTGCGGGAGGTTTTTCAGGTTGTACTGCCTTCCGTCAAATCGGGCGGTGTAGCTGTACTCACCCCAAAAAACAGACTCCGTCATTTCCATCCCTCGATCCTGTTCCATTGCTCGAAAGCTTGTCGCGAACCGTCGCTACGACGTCTCCATCCTTCTTCTTCGTGACTTCGACCTGTTTTCTATCCATCCTCCCCAGATGCACTTGATTGAACCCCGGGCTGCCTGAGACGAGTGCCCAAGTGCCAATGGAGGGGGCCCGCAGCACCAATTTGAATGGCCGCAACCAGTCCGAGCAACGCGAATTTACGAATTGGCCCTCTCAAACCCCTGAAGAGGAAAAATTTGGCCGGTTTAGTTAGGCCGGGTAGGTGCGCGCTGGGAAGGAAGGTTCTCCGAACCACTACATAAACCGATTACACACCGGGCGCCCATTCGCACCTCAAGCCCGTCGGTACCGGTGGAGAATGGGAATGTCCCTTAGCTGGCGACGATCTTGTATGACATCATGAGACTCGTGAACCTGCGCCGTTTCTGGGTTGCCGGAGTAGTCCTTGCCGCCGTCGTTGCGCTTCTTCCGTTCTCTTTTCACGCCGAGCGCCATTTGGAGACGGCAACCCGCGTCGAAGGTAGCGAAGCGGAGACTGTCCGGCACGAGCTGGTCAGTCGTTTTCATTCGCCATTCGTGGATCGCGTGATTCTGGTGATTCAGGGACTCCCTCCCGCGGATTCGCCGGAGGGCGAGCAAGCGTTAGAAACCATAGTCGCGCGACTGAGAGAGCGACCCGGCGTCTCCGGCGTCGTTTCTTATCTCGAGTTGCACGATCCAATCTTCCTGGGCGAGGGCAGTGGAACGTTTGTGCTGGTAGGCCTGTCGTCGACCGAGGGCCCAGTGGAGTCGCTCGTTCCTAAGCTTCACGAGTGGGCAAACTCTCTCGCCAATGAATTGCGGGACCGTTACCCGGCCCTGAAGCTCGAACTGACGGGCGAACTTCCATTGAATTTCGATATTCGCAAAGCGAGCGCCGATGATGTGCGACGCGCCGAAACTCTGGTGATTCCCGCGACCCTCGCGCTTTTGCTGTTGGCTTTCGGAAGTTTGGTCGCCGCCATAATTCCCTTGGCCGTTGGTCAGCTCGCCATCGCGACCACTCTGGCGATTGCCGGGTTCCTGGCCAGGCGCTGGCACTTATCCATTCTGGTTCAGAATTTGGCCACCATGCTTGGATTAGGCTTGGGAATCGACTATGCGCTCCTCATGGTCAGCCGCTTCCGGGAAGCTATCTCTGCCGGGCTCGACGGACCGGTAGCCTCGGTCACGGCGGCACGTCAGGCCGGTCATACGCTCCTGATTTCATCGTCGACGGTAGCCATCGGATTTCTTGCGCTCTTGACGGTTCCCATCAGCGAAATCCGTTCTATCGGCGTCGCAGGATTCCTGGTGGCGGCAATCAGTGTGTTGCTTACAAATACCCTTGTTCCCGCGGCGCTGGCGTTGCTCGGCCCCCGGATTAATGCCGGCCGGATGCCGTTTACTCCGAAGCTCGATGCGCAGCGGGCCGCACGTACGGGAAACCGTTGGAGAAAATGGGGAAAGGCGATTGTCGCCCACCCTTGGCTTGCCCTGTTTCTGGCCGGCGCCCCCTTGCTTCTGCTCGCCTGGCAAGCCACACGGCTGAATACCAGCGTCCCCAAAGGGGATTGGCTTCCGGAGTCGGCAGAATCAGTCCATGCGCTGCACACCTTGGAAAAGATGGATCGGGTCGGCGTTGTTTATTCGATGCGGGTCATTGTCGAACTGCCAACGGATTCCATTGCGCAAACCGACGCGGGATGGAACGCGCTCGATCGCCTCAGCAAGCGCCTCGCGAGCGACCCTCGTTGCGCACGCGTCATTTCTATCACAACGATTGCGGAGGGCGACCGTGCCTCCCTCACTGACCTCTCGCCAGAGACGCGGCGCACGTTTCTGAGTAGTGACGGACGGGCGGCGCTGCTTGAGGTGCTACCCGCGACTTCGGTTTCCCTGCGCGATCAAGTTGACTGGGTGCGGGAACTCCGGAAGACCGGCGCGGCAACTCTCACCGGAGTGCCCGGAGCAACGCTACAAATTGGGGGCATCCCGGCACTCAATGCCGATTATCAGACGATTGTCACGGACCGATTTGTGCCGGTCATGGCGATGGTGGTGGGGGCGACGCTCCTGGCGCTTCTGGCCGGGTTCCGATCGCTTTTCGCCGCCGTGAAGGCTATCGCACTGAACCTGCTCTCGGTTGCCGCCTCCTTCGGAGCCTTAGTCTTAGTCTTCCAGGATGGACGCGGGAGTGGCTTGCTGGGAGTTCCCGAAGGAACGGGCAGCGTGTTCCCCCTTGTTCCTATCGTCGCGTTTGCTATCGTCTTCGGACTAAGCATGGATTACGAAGTGTTCTTGGTCGCGCGGGTTCTCGAAGCCAGGAGGAGCGGACTGAGTGAAATGGATGCGATCCCGGAGGGATTGGCTAGAACCGCAGGCCTGATTACGAGCGCCGCCGCGATCATGATCGTGGTGTTCGCGGCATTTACCTTCGGAAACTTTATGGTGGTCAAGATGATCGGATTTACACTGGCGGTCGCCGTTCTGATTGACGCGACACTAGTTCGTATTGTGATCGGCCCCGCGCTCCTTCGTATAGCAGGTGATTGGAACTGGTGGCCTGGGGGGCTCGCCACATCACGCAGGATGCCTATGATGGCGAACCACGAACAGCGCGAGGACTTCAACACCAACTGAGATTTTAACCATCAGGCTCCCAAGACCCCAGCGGTATACACAAGCAGACTTTTTGGTCCCGATCGGCGCCCCGCTGTCAAAGTTGAGAATTCGGAAGCCACTCCAAGGTGCGTTTCCCGTTTCTCCAGTAATTGCACAGAACCCAGAACTCTGGATAGTCGTCAATCAGGCATTCGGTGAATGCATTGGGCTGATATCGTCAACCGAGAATCGAAGTTAATGGCATGGTCCGCCGCTTTTTGCCCGGTGAGAAGGCTGGGATTATAAGAGCGTACGGAGGAGGAGTGCCATGGAACTATTCACGCTCGTATCGATTTGGCGAAGACTACATTCCATCTGGTGGGGATGAAGCAACCGGGAGAGGTTGTGCTGCGGAAGCGCTTGTCTCGCACACAGCTGTTGCACTCGGCGCAGGCTCCCAGACTCCTATGGGGATCGATTAACATTCTGTCCAGAGGAACCTCGAGCCATGAACCAAGCGGAGATGATCGCCAAATGGGACGAGCATATCAGATATGAGTTTTCGACACGCGATGTCTCTTCGACCATTGCAACGATGGTGGAGGACGCCTACGTGAGCCATGTTCCGGTGATGACCGGCGGTTACGGCCATGCGGCCCTGCGCAGGTTTTATGCGGAAGACTTCATCTCGCTGATGCCGGCCGACACCTCCATCAAACTCATCTCCCGTACCCTCGGCCAGGATCAACTTGTTGACGAGATGATCTTTTCCTTCACCCACACCGAAGAGATGCCCTGGATGCTGCCCGGAGTTCCGCCGACTCATCGCCACGTCGACATTCCTCTTGTCGTGGTTGTCGGTTTTCGCGAGGGCAAGCTGGCGCATGAGCGCATCTACTGGGACCAGGCATCAGTGCTCAAACAAATCGGCCTGCTCACGGACTCATCGCTCCCGGTATTTGGAGCCGAGACCGCGCAGAAGCTCCTCGATCCAGCCATACCCTGACGTGAGCATGCGATTCGGCGGGAGTTTTGTTCCTCACTTTGTATACTAGCGGCACGCCTCCATCGCGAGGCCAGGGTCAAGTTATCGGCGACACCCGCCCAGCATCGTCGGATCACCAAGCGCCAGGAGCCATGTGGTCAAACAGCAGCTACTCGCACCCCAAGCCGTCAACTTCCCTTGCGATCGAATCCGTTCGCTCTTTCCTGCGCTCACTGAGGAGCCAGGCTTCGTCTTCTTCGATAACGGTGCTGGCGCGCAGATTCCCCAGGGCGTTTTCGACGCGATCAATGGTCATCTTTTGCACCGCAACGTGCAGCGCGGCGGACGCTACGCCAGGAGCATGGAGGTCGACGCAACCATCGCGCGAGCCCGGGAGAGCATCGCCGCTCTGATCAACGCACGCGATTGCGACGAGATCGCTTTCGGCATGAACGCCACGTCGTTCCTTCGTCTGCTCAGCCTGGCGATCGGTCGCACCCTCGAGACCCGCAACGAGATCGTCGTCACGGACCTTGACCACGAAGCCAATATCGCTGCCTGGCTGCAGCTTGAACGCGAAGGGGCCAGGATTGTCTGGTGGAAGATGCGTGAAGATAACAACCTTCACGTTGAGGACCTGGTGCCGCTCCTCACCTCGAAGACCCGCCTTGTTGCCTGTACGGTTTCCTCCCATGCACTCGGTTCCATTGTCGATGTCGCTGTCGTTGCCAAATTGGCCCACGCCGCCGGTGCTGAGGTCGTTCTCGATTGCGTTCACTATGCTCCCCACGCACTCGCCGATGTGCAGGCATTCGAGTGCGATTACCTAGTCTGCTCCGGCTACAAGATATTCGGTCCTCATATGGGTTTCATGTGGGGTCGACTCGAACTTCTAAACGTTCTCCCGACCTTCCGCGAGGACTTTATCCCCGACGCTCCTCCCGGCAAGATTGAAGCCGGCACCTTTATCTACGAGAACGTTGCGGGCATGGCAGCCGCTATCACCTATCTGGAAACGCTCGGCGCGGGCCACGGCTCCGAAGAGGAAAACGCAGCACCCGTATCGCGGCGAGCCTCTCTCGTTCGTGCCATGACTTCAATCCGAGAATACGAAGCTACACTTTCTTTCGAGATGCTCGAAGTCCTGCAGGCGGCCGGCGCCATCATCTACGGCGTTGACGACACCGCCCGCCTGGCCGAACGCGTTCCTACCTTTTGTTTCACCCTTCCCAACATCGCGCCGGCGCTCGTCACTGAGACCATGTCGGATCGGGGCATTGGTATTCGTGACGGCCACATGTACGCTCCGCGGCTGATGAAGCGCCTAGGCGCCAGCCTCGACACCGGTGTCAACCGCGCGTCGCTTGTCCATTACAACACCGTCCAGGAGATTCGCGAGTTCGGCAAGGTCCTTCGTGACATCGTTCGGGGTGGATAAGCAACCTACTCCCGCCCGGGCGCCGATGCCTTTCAAACTCGCTGACACGCCCGAGAGTTCTCCCGAACTCAACCGCGCGCTCACGCAACGCCAGCTCACCATGATGACGATCGGCGGTGCGATCGGTGTCGGGCTTTTTCTAGGCAGCTCCGTCACTATCCGGCTCGCCGGCCCGGGCGTCATTCTCTCTTATCTCTTCAGCGCCATCATCGCTCTCATCGTCGCTTACTCCATCGCGGAGATGGCTGTCACGCATCCCGTCGCCGGCTCTTTCGGCGTCTATGCGCAGGCATACTTGAATGAGTGGTCAGGCTTCACGGTTCGTGTTACCTACGCCTTCGTTCAAATTTTGGCTATCGGCGCGGAGGTCACGGCCGTTGCAATTTACTTCTCCGTCTGGTTCCCGGCGGTTCCGCAATGGGTTTGGGTCGTTGGAGTCTCGGTCGGTTTGATCGCCGTCAATGGGCTGCGTGTCGGCAACTTTGGTGAATGCGAATACTGGTTCGCCATCATCAAGGTGATCACTATCGTGGCCTTCATACTCGTCGGCCTCGGACTGATCTTCGGCGTTGGCCCTGCGCGTGCCATCGGCTTCTCGAATCTCACCTCCCACGGAGGGTTTCTTCCCAACGGCCTGAAGGGTGTCTTGCTTGCCGTGAGTCTCACCCTCACAAGCTACATGGGAGTGGAAATCATCGGCGTCACCGCCGGCGAGGCGTTGCAACCCGAAAAGACCATTCCTCGCGCCATGCGCACTGTCACTCTTCGGCTCATCCTCTTCTATGTGCTCTCTATCACCGTGATGCTCTCGATGACCCCGTGGGACATGATGGGCAGCGGCATCACTGGCAGTCCCTTTGTGCTGGCTTTCGCGAAGGTCGGCATTCCCTACGCTGCGAAGGTCATGAATCTGGTTGTCATCACCGCCGCTCTTTCGAGCGCGAACACCAATCTCTACCTCACCAGCCGGACACTCTTTTCCCTGTCGCATGACGGCTATGTCCCGAAGGGGCCCGGAAAGCTGGGCAGGAACGGCGTACCCTACATTGCTCTAATGGTGTCGACCGTTGGCATGGGCGCGGCCATCCTGCTGGCCATTTTCGCTCCCAGCCGCGGGTTCCTGCTGCTTTACGGCGTCGCAGTGGCCGGTATGTTCTTCGTCTGGAGCATCATCCTGCTCGCCCATCTGTCCTTTCGCCGCTCAATAGGACAGGCGCGCGCCGCACAGCTCCCGATTCGCCTGCCGTTCTCGCCTTACTCGCAAATCGCGGCCATGATCGCTCTCGTCACGATCGCCCTCAGCACTTATTACGTGAAGGGCCTGGAATACTCCGTTCCGAGTTTCATACCGTTCCTGCTGATGATTACAGCCTTCTACTGGACGCTGAAGTCAAGGAACCGTAGCAAGACGGAGGGGCAACTCTGAACGTAATTTCTTCATACCTAAGGGTGATTAGTTGAGATCGCGATGCGATTGGCCGCTCCAGAGGAGGACCTCCGGTTCACCGAACCGAATGTCAAGTGGCAAGAAGAACAGGGCGAGTCACTCATCCAGCCTCGGCTTAGGCTTCTGAGAAAGATTAGTAACGAAAACCGCCGATTTAGCTGACAACGGTTTACTCGCCACATGCCGACTGATGAGATGGTCAGCCGATTTCGGTTCGGACCCTTCATACAGGGAACTTACCGAAATGCACGACATTTCAGGCACGATCCGGAATTTTCTGCGTCCGCAGAGTTTGCTGAGTGCGTTGGTGATTTTGCGCAAAGCGAGTGTAGGCCTGCTGCGTCGTCCAGACGAGCAGGCCTAGTTCATATGGAAAGTCACGTACGAGCGTCTTAAGATCCCGGCTTGCGGTAGCCCCGCTGCAGGAATCTGCGAACAGGTTCTGGAAGTGGAGCCGGTGTACTGACCCCAGCGCTGAAATTCACAGGGGGAATGGTCCCGTCGGAGTATCGATAGGGGATGGCCAGGTAGGTGTGAATGTCCCCGGTGGCTTTGTCCACGCCCCAGCCCGCGATCTCCCCGAGGTTGTTAACGGCTTGCGCCCAGACCAGGTACATCGTTGAATCGGATGGAACCTGGGTATTCAGGTCAACTGCAACTCCCTTGTGCCAGTAGACCGGACGAGGATTTCCGAAGGAGTCGATCGAAATACCGACAATCTCTCCCTCATCGTTGATGCCGAACGCCCCACTTGCTACATCGCCGGGAAGAGTTCCAAGATCAGCCATGCCCCGCTCCCTGGTCCAGAGGAAGCCGTGCGTCTTGTAAAATGGCGTGCTGTCGTTCTGCAAAGACGACGCGCCGACTACCTGTTCCCGGTTGTTGATCCCAAGACTGGCGTTCATGACCAAAGAGCCCAGATTTCCGAGGTCATACGGAACGCCATCCCTGTCCCACAGTACAGCGCGGGGACCGAATGCCAGGGGAGGTATCGCTGTATTGCCACACAGGCCGGAAGAACCTACAGCTTCCCCGCGGTCATTGATCCACAGTGCCAGGCTCACCGTGTCGTTCCTGAGTGGCGGAAGGCGGCGAATTGCACGATGTGCTGGTTCCCAGATGACGCCCTGGAAGCGAAGTTTCTGCGCGGGAATAAGTGAACCGCAGTCTTCGTCCATGATTTCCGTCTCCGCAAGTCCGGCTATCTGCCCAAAGCCATTCACATTTCCCACGGTGCTGTTATTTCCTCCGAGTGCGGGTAGGTTAGTGAATTTGCCCCATTGCCAGATAGCCGCAGTACACACGCGATGCGTGCCGTATGCGCAGAAGTCTTCGCCGTTAGGATCATAGGAAGCGCTCTCCTTCTGGAGCGAGACACTCCCAAGGGAATTGATGCCGAACGCACTCGCGTTTAGCCCTCCATCCCCCAACCAATCCAGATCGATGATGTGGTCCTCTATCCAGACTACGGGATGCTGGTATCCATCGGGGGCAATCGAGAATCCGGCGATAATGCCGTCGTTACTTAACGTGCCGGGCTGGCTGAAACTGGAGCCCGATAAGGCACCGAGGTCTTTAACGACATACCGTGGAGGCTTGCTTTGCGCCTGTAACACCGCGCAGAGCGATACGAGAAGGAAGCTCAAGTTGCTGACGAACGAGGCACGAAGTCTCATGGGATTCTCCTTTTCAGATCCATGACCGGAGTCAAGGGGTGTTTTTGTTCTGTAAGCAATCCAGCAACGATCGCAGGCATATGAGCCATGAGCCGTCGAGAGCCTTGGAGCGGTGCACATCGGTTAACTCGAGCCACTCCACAAAGGAGACCGATTCGCCTCTGTAAAATGCACCAGCCTGCTCTAGGGTGAGAATCTCGCTCTCTCTCACGCAAGAAGGACACCAGCCGATCCCGGTACTGGAACTGCGGAGTAAAAGGAATGCTTCGCTGGTGATCCTGATTGTCATTCGTTTCGCCATATATCTGGTTTTCGCCGCTGGATTTGCTTTACGAACGTTCCTCAGCATGCATCGAGGTCCGAAAGAAGTCCTTGTCAGCCTTAAGGGAAATTCTTGGATTTTCTTGGTGCGGAGTAACGTCGTATAGGATGTAGCGGTTACGCAGCGGCGGCGCGACTTCGCCACCATCGGATGATACATTCGAGGCCACGAGCCACTCTCGCGGCGGACGCACTGGACAATGTCCGGAGTTGCAGATAAGTCCGGAAGAGAACTGTACGAATTCGGACCGTTCCGCGTAGATGCCGAGAAAGAACTCCTGTTGCGAGCAGGCCAGCCGGTCGCTCTTACCCCGAAGACGTTTCAGATCCTGCTTGCATTGGTGCGCCACAGCGGCGAACTGGTCACCAAAGACCAAATCATGAAGGCCGTCTGGCCCGACACATTCGTTGAAGAGACCAATCTTACTCGCAACATCTTCAGCCTGAGGAAGGCATTGGGGGAGTCACCCGAAAACCAATACATCATTACCGTTTCGGGGAGGGGTTACCGGCTCGCCGAACGGGCGCAAAAGGTTCCTCAACACGACCTCGAGATTTTGGCTGCAACCCGATCGACTGTGGAATTGCAGGTAGAGGAAGGCAAACCGAGGCGATGGATCTATTTGCTGACCATCGGGACCAGTATCCTGGTGATTGCGCTTGTAGTGATCTACCTTGTCCTTCGGCGTACTCCGCATTTGACCGAGAAAGACTCAGTCGTTATCGCAGAGTTTTCCAATTCCACCGGAGACCCAATTTTCGATGAGGCCTTGAGACAAGGCCTGGCCGTACAACTCGAGCAGTCTCCGTTTCTGCAGATTGTTTCCGACGAACGAGTCCACCACGTTCTTCAGCTTATGGGTAAAGCACCGAATGAGCGGTTCGGGGCAGCTGCTGCCCGCGAAGTGTGTGAGAGAATCGGCGCGACGGCTTTGCTCGAAGGTTCGATTGCAAGTCTGGGCCAGCAATATGTGCTTGGACTGAGAGCGACCCATTGCGACACAGGCGACTTGCTTGATGCGGAGCAGGCAACTGCCAAGGGCAAAGAACAAGTTCTGGATGCTCTAAGCCAGATGGCGAGCCGCTTCCGACACAGGGTCGGGGAATCGTCGACCACCAGGCAAATGCATGACAAGCCGCTCGAAGAGGCAACTACCTCTTCCCTGGATGCATTGAGAGCGTATAGTTTGGGAGTCCGCGCAACGTTGAGCGGCAGCTTTGTCATGGGGGCTACCTTCCTCAGGCGTGCTATCGAGCTTGATCCGGAATTCGCCCTCGCGCACGCCCAAGTAGCCCTCGTGTATGCGGATTCAGGACAATCGGAACGGGCGTTCGAAAGCGCCAGGCGGGCTTACGAATTGCGGGACCGGGTCAGTGACCGGGAAAAGTTTTTCATTTCTGTAATGTTCGACCGAATCGTCACAGGGAACCTGGAGCGGGCGCAACAAACCTGCCTGCTTTGGGCCCGGATGTATCCACGTGACGCGGAGGCCCATTCGCTGTCCTCCGGAGGAATCCTTCAAGGCGTCGGCGATTTCGAAGGCTCGATTGAAGAAGCCAAGACAGCTATCGCCATGGATCCAGACCTGGGCCTTGCCTACGTCAACATGGCATACAGCTATTTTGCGCTCGACCGCGCCAGCGAAGCAGAAAAGACAATCCGGCGTGCATCGGAGCGCGGCTTTAACCCACCGGAAATGCTCTTCCTTCGCTATTCGATCGCGTTCCGCAGCAACAACTCGGATGATATGAATCGTGTAGTGGAGCTGTCGCAGGGCAAACCGTGGGCAGAAGATTGGATCACTCAGGCGCAGGCGCAGACCGCCGCCGACGCCGGACAATGGCAACTCGCTCGGAAGCTTTCGCAGAGAGCCGTCGACATTGCGCTTCGAGCCCAACAACCTGATCGGGCTGCGGGATACGAAGCTTCGTTCGCTGTATATCAGGCTCTCATCGGCTATCCGCGGGAAGCGATAGGCCGCGCATCCGCTGCACTCAAGCTCTCGAGAGGTAGGGACATTGAGTACGCGGCTGGGCTGGCACTTGGAACGGCAGGCGAACTCTCTCAGGCCGAGGAGCTATCAAGAGATTTGCAATTCCGTTTTCCTGAGGACACGGTGGTCAATCGATTTTATCTACCCGTGCTCCGAGCTGTGATCGCCATGAAAAATCGGCCCCCACAAACAGCTATCGATCTATTGCAAGTCGCTCTTCCGGGTGAAATGGCGCTGGTGGGGGATGGATCTGCAATATTGGGCAACGTGCATTCAGCTTACGTGCGGGGTGAAGCCTTTCTCAGTGCAGGTCATGCATCGGAAGCATTGTCGGAGTTTCAGAAGCTTCTCGATCATCCAGGATTGCGATTCAACGATCCAGTGGGCTCACTCGCGCAACTCCAGATCGGACGCGCATATGCTTTGATCGGGGACAGGATCAAAACCCGATCTGCCTACGAAGCTTTCTTCAGTAGATGGGCATCAACTGATCCAGACGTACCGATCTTGATTTCGGCCAAAGCGGAATACCATGCAATTCAATAGAATCTCGCCACTTTTCAAGCGAACTGTCGGTCGGCGACAACGACCCGAACTCGACATCGTAGTTCCTGGAAAACGAGGATCTCCGTAAGTTCGCTTCTGGCAAGTCGACTTGCTCAAACGCCGACTTTTCAGGCACTACACAGGATCACTCCAGGAGGATCAGGCCGGGCCATCGACATTGCCGACCACCAGTTGTCGTGAGTTTCGCCGTAGGCCTGGTGGACCAGATCCTCATCGTTGCCATAACCAACGATTGTTCCGTCGGCCAATGCCTTTCCAGAATTCCATTGTCTGGCCGAATTCGCCTTCGCCAATCTGCCCAATGTGCGCGGGGAATCTACTAGTCGGCGACATAGGCTTTCCCGATCCGCGAGTGGACACATTCGCCCCACGCTTTTCTAGACAATCTCCGATTAACGCCGTAAGGAAGGGTTGCGGACCATTTCAGGAGTTAAGACTTCTCCTCGTGCCGGTCGGCGGTGTCCGGAAAGGTCTGCCGCAGTTCCAGCGTCGGAATGGATAGGAGGACAGCATCCCCTACCGACTGGACCAGTCGGACAGGTAACTCGAGGGTAGCAGCGCGGAGCAGGCCCCGGGCAGCACCGATCTGCTCAGCGGCCGACTTATTCAGTTTGATCTGGAGCGCGGCGATAATCCATGTGGAGGTGTCGATAAACAGAGCAGCCACTTCGCCGATCGCCTGCCCGTCAGCCGCAATTACTGTTCGTCCCCGAAGGTGTTCATCAGAAACCTGCATCGTCGAACCGCCTATCTGAGCAATTAACTACCTGAACTTGCCGCCCCTGGGCAATGCAGGGAGTGTACACCTCTCCTTGCTACGGAATGCAGTTGACGGTAGCCCGCTGCCCACAGAACCCTTTAGGCGGCACGGATACTCGGGAGCAGCGCCAAATCAATGAGGAGGCACGCAAGTCGTAACACGGGCAGATCCGTTGCCTATTTCAGCCGGCGAATTCGCCGCTCGCGTATTCAGTTGAAGCCAAATCTATAGCGCCGTATCGACAGTGCTCCGGGTGCAGAGATGTGCGGTTACCGTGTTGGCGATCGAGAGCAGTGTGGATACGGCGATTTGGACTAAACCGTGCGGGGATTTGGCAGGACAATTGCTTTATGGAGATTCATTGCAGTGCAGCAATTTCGTGCCGACTTCCACATTGATCTGTGCACAGAAGTTCTGATCCTCACGCGGATTCTGATGGCGTGCAACATGCAACTTGTCCTGCCAAATCGTACTACTTTGCAGCTACCCGCGAAGCGGGTTTAGTCCAAATCGCCGAGTCACGCATCGAATCCGGACCGGAGTATCCACAGTTCCGGGCGATTCTCCAGAGAGCATGCCGACGACCCGGGTGAATCCCCTTCCCCAATAGCACCTGTCGAGGTACCCTACGATGGCACCGAGAATCCCTGACGCGCCCGTTTCACCTTGCGTTTTTGAACTTCGCTATCGGGCGTGTGAGTCCTTTTCAATTCTCGCCCTCTTTCCTGGAGGCTCACGATGAAACGTATGGCCCCACTGTTCCTTCTCGTGCTTTTCCCACTTGTTGCGACGGAGCTGGTTTTTGCCCAAACGCAACCGAATCAGACGAAGGCGGCCATTTCCCAAAAGCCAAAAGGCGAAACACTGGAGCTTGGGAAATCCTATGCCACGTTGCGACCTGAGCAACAGCATCTGATCGATAGCTTTATTCGCAGTTATAACGCCACCACCAAAAGCGATCTTGTTCCACAACAGTCCTATGACAACGCTCGACTGTCCATCCGTACCACGTTCGACGCGGTGACCCATGCGCTGCTAAACGTTAAGATGACCGATTCGCATGGCAAGAGTCTGGGGCGCGCGATCGACCTTGTGACAGCCGTGGATGAGGTGATGGGAGAGGAATCCGATGCACGCGGCGACCAGCAGTTCCGCCTGTACGTGTACCTGGCGCCCAATGCGGATGACATCCTGAGCCGGAGCCAGGAGTTCTTTCATGATAAAGACAACTCTGTTTATCACAAGGGGTTTCCCATTTGTTACAGGCTGAAGAAGGGACCTCCATCGATTCAGTTCTCAATTTCGCGCGACCACAAATTGTCTGATGTTGACGTCGACTATCGCGCTCCCGGCTTTCCCAAGGGGCTGCTCAATGGACACCTGACGGCTGCCAACTCGGACGTTCGCGCAGGAAACAACCTGGCCTTGCATGACGGTCGCTGGTTGGGCCTCAATGGCTGGTGGCGCGACGTTTTTGGACAGCTCGGGAGCGGCGGGGCGACACCAAAGGAGGCGGCCACCGAACGCCACGGGCACATTCCCATGAATCCCAGCGTGAAAGCCAATGAGGGCGTCGATAAGAGCGCGCACGATTTCCTGCAAAGCTGGGTTGTGGGCAAACAAGCGAACAAGTCAGTTGCCTATTTTTCGCGCCGCAGCTATCCGTGCCTGGAGGAGTTGGCGCAGAAGAAATCGCAGCCTGTGCCACAAGGCATGATTCGGCTGCACACCATGATGGAAATGCAGAAATTCAGCGATAGCCTTGGCGCAGTGAATTCTGTTGCTGACGTGTTCGAGCCTGCCGACAAATGGTCGCAGGCATCGAAACCGGCAAAGAACGCTTATGCATCGGAATTCCGGCTAGTGAGCCTGCCGGCGGATATGGGAGAGGACGAGGAATGCGTTGCCATACCGGCCAACGACTCGGGCAAACGGTCGAAGGAGAAATACTTCGCCACTGCGCTTCGCGAAAAAAACGGAGATAACCGGAACAGGATTACGTCTCTGCTTTGGGCTCAGGAGGGCGACTACTGGAAAATCATTGCCATGCGCATCGAAGATAGCAGCGATGCGGGTCTCGTCCCAAACGAGGCAGCAGTTCTAGTCTTACCCGCAGAGGAAGAACCGCAGAACATCGCCGGCGATCCCGCCTCTGTGAAAGACATCACGCAGTTCTACCAGACTTGGATCGTGAAACGGGATGTTACCCAAGCTTCCGGCTTTGCATCACAGCGCTCCTACCAGTGTCTCGCGGCACCTTCCGAGGACCAGAAGAAATTGACGCCCACCGCCAGAATCCAGTCTGCGCTGGAACAGCCGCTGACGAGAATACGATCTAGCGCGAATCTCTCCGACATGATGTCGAGTGTGCAGCCCGTCGACGATCTGCTGCGCCCAGTCCAGCAGGAAAACTCCAGGGCTTTCGCGATCATGGCCGTGCCAGACCAAATGGCCAATAGCTTTCTGTGCCAGCATCGACACCTGCCCGAAGGCTATCCGGACTTGAAGCCCGCCGATGCAAAATACGGAGCATATTACTTGACTGCCAGTCGATTCAATTACGAAGAGGAACAATCACCCGCTCTTCTGCTGTTGTGGACCAAAGAGGAAGCCGGTTGGAAGATTGTTGCCTGGGCTGTTGAGCTTCCGTAACTAAAATCGTGCGCTCTCCGGAACGGAGTGTCTGGATCACCTGCAATCCGACTGGAACTCAGAAATGTGACCGGTCCGGCTGGATGAGCGCTTTGCCCTGAAGTCAACAGTTGAGGTTGGAGCTCTTCGCTGATCCCTGGACACTTGCCGACATCTCGGTACTAATCTGCCGCTTCCGACGCGATAGTGTCTAAGAAATTACTTCTGCTCTCTCCTGATGATGGGGCCTGCACGCGCATCGGATCGTGCGACGCCACTCGCGAATACCGGCTTCAACAACGTGACCGTTCTCAGTTGCTACGCAGAGCACTCATCGGTCGAATCTTGGAGGCACGGCGGGCGGGAAAATACCCGCTGAGGAGAGCTATGGCTGTTAGCGAGGCGGCCATAGCAGTGAAGGCGATGGGATCCCACGGTGAGGTGGCGAAGAGCAGCGAAGCGATGAGGCGCGCAGCTCCGAGGGACCCGATGGTTCCCAAGGCGATACCAGTGATCGCGAGACGAAAGGTCTTCGCGAGTACCTCGCGTTGGACGCGCCCCCTGCTGGCCCCAAGAGCCATGCGCACGCCAATCTCTCGTGTCTTCTGCGTAACGGGCCGCCCCAGATGAGGGACTTGAGAATGAGGATATCGAGGGTACCCCGGAAAAGCTCGAGGCGAGTCTTCTCCATGCTGAACTACTCCCTCGGACTTCATGGGAAGAAAGACATGTTTCCCATTGTTGCGCAAGGGGAAGAGAGATCACGGTGAATGGCGGATAGTTACCCTTTACAAAGGCGACAACGACTTCCTGTTTCCGTCGATTCGGGGGACGGCACTAATCCAGTCTGGCCGGACATGATCCTGCAAAAGAGCATTCGACCTGCTCTGGAGCGTGCCGGTATTCGGGGAAAGACGGTGGGATGGCACACCTTCAGGCATTCGCTGGGAACGAACCCGAGAACGCTTGGGGTGGACGTAAAGGTGGCTCAAGAACTTCTGCGGCACGCAAACTCCGAGTGACCCTCGATCTCTATACCCAGTCAGTCTCATCGCAAAAGCGAGTGGCAAACACCAAGCTGGTAGAGATGCTTCTACCGTCTCTTGTGGAGGCCAAAAAACCGCAGCACCCTTCAGCACCCTCGGAGGTTTTGGCCATCGCTGTATCTTACTGATTCTATGGTGGGCGCAGCAGGATTCGAACCTACGACTTCCACCGTGTGAAGGTGGCACTCTACCGCTGAGTTATGCGCCCCTGGGAAGGGAAGAACAACACTCAGATTAACATCCTCCAAGCGGGCTGCCAAACCGCTCGCCGGGCCATCTATTCACTGTCCGAGCCACCGGCGCCACCGGTCTGAGCTGCCAGCCAGGGGCAACAATTCAAGCGAGCGGATGCCGGGCGAACGGCAGGCGGCAACAGCTACAATCGATGAACGGAACCCATGACGCATTCGGAATCAGCTTCAGACCACGACCAGCCACATTCCGGGCCTGATTCCCGTCAAACTACGCAGAAGGCGCCGAATAACGCCCCCGATGCGGCGTCCGAAGACGATCCTCCCGTCGATTCCGCCTCGCAACTTGAGGGCAGGAACGGGGTTGAGAAGGATATGGCGACCGTAGCCTTAGATTCCGCGCTTTTGAAGGGAGTCCAGATCGAACCTGACCGGAGCCGGGCAACAACTGGACGGGAAGCGGTCGACTGGAGCACGATGAGCGACGCGGAGATCATGCTCCGCGTGCGTGAGGGAGATGACTCTGGCTTCAATCTTCTAATTCAGAAGTATCACAAGCCGATTGTCCACTTCATGTTCCGCATGGTGCATAACCAGGCGGTGGCCGAGGAATTGGCGCAGGAGGTGTTTCTGCGCGTGTATCGCTCGCGGCAGACTTATCGTGCCGAGGCGCGGTTCACAACTTGGCTGTACCGCATCGCTACCAACCTGGGCGTGAATCACGCCCGGGACACGAAGCACGAGCGTGCGGCGCAGAACGTGTATCTCGACCAACCGGATCCCGAGACGGGGACAACTCCGGATGTGGCGGACGCGACGGCTTCGGTCGAGCAGGAAATGGTGCGAGACGAGCGCATGCGCGCCATCCGCCAACATGTAATGGCACTCCCCGAGCGGCAGAGAACCGCGGTACTGATGCACAAGTACCAGGGACTGGACTATAAGCAGATTGGGGAAGTCCTCAAGCTGAGCGAGTCGGCAACCAAGTCGTTGCTGTTTCGCGCGTATCAGACCCTGCGGGAGCGCCTGAAGGAATTCGTATAAGTAAGTGGGACTTGCAGCACAAAGAAGGTAACAAGTTATGATCTGCCGGATTACAAAAGAGAACCTCGAGAACCTGCTCCTGGATCGCGAGTCGGTTCCCGTTGAAGTGCGAAAGCATGTGAACGATTGCCCCGACTGCATAAAGGAACTGACCGCTCTCGAAGCGACGATGCAGGCGTTGGATGCCTGGGAGGCCCCTGAGCCCTCACCGTTCTTCGAGACTCGCATGGCGGCGCGGCTGCGCAGTGAGCGCGAGGCGGCCCCGGCCGGCTTATTCGAGAGGCTGCGCGCGCGTCTGCTGTATGGCACGAACATGCATCTGCGTCCGGTAGCTGTGGGAGGTCTGGCTCTGCTTCTGCTGATCGGCGGGGGGACGTATGCCGGCTTTATGGGCGGTTCGAGCCAGCCGGTGAGCCCGTCCGCGACGGTTCGCGATCTGCAGTCTCTCGACGACAACTCGCAGGTTTTTCAGCAATTGAATACGCTCGATCAGCAGGACGACGATTCTGACTCATCGAACAGCACGCTGTAGCTTCGGACGCGGTTCGGCGGCAATACTGGATTCGCTGGCTGATTAGCCAGACCCTTGGTTTGAGAGTGATGAAAATGCGCGCACGGCAAAATACGGTGAGCCCTATGGGCTGGCTGGCCCACAGGGGTCTGCCTGTGGCCTACGTATTTGCGCCCGCACTGTTCGTGCTGTGTGTCTCGTTCTCAACCTGGGCGTTCGGGCAGCGGGGCGGCGGCCAGCATTCTCCTCCGGCGCCCACGCCGCAGGTGCATGCGCCAGCGCCCCAACAGCATTATCAGCAGCCAGCGCCGCAGTCTCATTCGCTTCCGGAGGCCAGGGCCTACACGCCTCCCCGCGCTAATAGTCAGCAGGCGCATCCTGGACAGCAGCACCTGCCGGATTGGCTCAACAGCCACCAGAACATGACTCCGCAGCAGCGGGAGGACGCTCTGCGGCGCGAGCCGGGTTTTCGCAACCTGCCCGAAGACCAACAGCAGCGCCTGGTGAATCGCCTGCATGCGCTTGACGAGAAGACTCCGGAACAGCGCCAGCGGCTTCTGCAAAGGAACGAGATGTTCGAGCGGTTGTCGCCAGAACGCCGTCAGGAAGTCCGCGGCGCCGGACAGGCGCTGGGGCAGATGTCGCCTGAGCGGCAGCAGGCAGTGCGCCACGCTTTTCACCAGCTCCGGCAGATGCCTCCCGATGAGCGGCAGCGCATGCTCAACTCGGGCGGATATGCATCGCAATTTTCGCCGCAGGAGCGGACGGTGCTGGGAAATCTGCTCTCGATTGAGCCCTATCAGCGTCCGGGGACGATTCCGCAGCCGTACTTTGGAAGATAGGTACGGTGCAGCTGGAGCGGAAATCCGGTCGCTTTATTGCTTCAGCATATTTCTGGCGATAAAGAGCACGTTTGCCGGGCGCTCGGCCAGGCGGCGCATGAAGTATGGGTACCACTCCCTGCCGAAGGGAACGTAAACGCGCACGTTGAAGCCCTCGGCCACTAGCGCTCGCTGCAGGTCGCGACGCACGCCGTAGAGCATCTGGAATTCGAAGGATTTCGGATCGATCCGGTGCTCTTCGACAAACTGCTTTGTGGCCGACACCATCGCTTCGTCGTGGGTAGCGATACCGTGATACAGGCCGCTGGTAAGAAGCTGGTGGGTCAGCTTCACGAAGCTGGCGTCCACGTCGGCCTTGTCGGGAAAGGCGATGTTTGGTGGCTCTTTGTATGCGCCCTTGCAGAGGCGGATGCGGATGAATTCTCCGGTCAGGTCGGCGATGTCCTGCTCGCTGCGCAGCAGGTAGGCCTGGATAACGATTCCCACATGACCGCGATTGACGGGAATTAAGTGCAGACCGCGGACGAGGTCGATCGTCGCCTGCGTGTACTCGCTGCCCTCCATGTCGACGCGCACGAAGGTCTTCGCAGCGACCGCGTGTTCAACCAGTCCGGAGACAATCTCTCGCGCCAGGTCGTGCCCGAGATCCATCCCCATCTGGGTCAGTTTCACGCTGACGTTAGCGTTCAGGTTGCGGCTCTCAATCGCATCGAGAAGACGGTGATATATGTCGGCGGATTGCTTCGCCTCTTCGGGCGTGTCCACGTTTTCGCCGAGACTGTCCAGCGTGGATGCAATTCCCTGCGCCTGAAGCGATCGCGCCGCTCTCAGTGCGTCTTCGATCTCCATGCCGGCGACGAAACGTGAGGACATGCGGCGGCCCAGGTTGGAGCGCTCGGCGAAGCGGCGTAGATTCTGGTTGCGAGAAAAGGCAATAAAAGCGGAGCGCAGAATAGGCATGAGTCTTGTAGAGAGTCGAACCTCTCATTTTCGCACATTCAAGACGCGCGACCTGAGCGCCGATGAAGTCAGAGGATTACTGCAGAGGATGGCTGCGCCAGTCGACGCAAGTGGGGAAACTGCATTCGGGGTTGCCAGCATCTTAATCGATAAGTCGAAAAATGAACGTTGCGTTCACGGAGGCTAACCCCGGCCGCTTCCAATGAATCTGAACCTGGCACTATTACTGACGCCGGCGAATCGGAGAAAACCTCACATGCTGGATCATTGCGCGAATCCGAAATGCGCGAAACCGCTCCGCTACTTGCGGGAAGGGCGTATCTTCGTTTTTGACTCTCTCTCCTCGATGCCGGACAGCGGCCCAAAGCGTGCCCACAGGCTGGAACATTACTGGCTGTGCGGCGATTGTTCACAAAGACTGTTTCTCGAGAAGACGCAGCAGGGAATTCGACTGGGTGTAAAGCCTGACCATGCTGACTCTTTCTTGCATGCGGGTCAGGCACGGGCATCCTGATAGACGGTGAATGATCCCGTTTCCAGGAATCGACCACGTCACCTACAGAGATCTGCGAATCCAATCGGTCGACCGCTTGGTCACCCCCTCGCGGCGCATTTCCAGGCAGAGATCCGGAGGTTCGCTCCTGTATTTCTCTCGATGCGAGACAAAATTTGTCGCATCTACTATGGTTAAAAGGGGTTACCCTAGAGACTGGAGCGCAGCCCACCATGACAAAAGCGGAATTGGTTGAGGAAGTGACGCAGCTCGGCGACCTGACACGCCGCGACGGTGAAGTGATCGTCGATACAATCTTCGACGCTGTAATCGGCGCCCTTAAGTCAGGGGATAAGATCGAAATTCGAGGATTTGGAAG
This sequence comes from uncultured Acidobacteriaceae bacterium, assembly GCA_963781245.1. Taxonomy (GTDB): domain Bacteria; phylum Acidobacteriota; class Terriglobia; order Terriglobales; family Acidobacteriaceae; genus Silvibacterium. The sequence continues at coordinate 29,543 of CAWAFB010000011.1, read as the reverse complement.
TTTCCGGATCCGGCAGCGGAAGCCCCGGATTGGGCGAAATCCCAAGACCGGCGCAAAAGTGGAAGTTCCGGCGAAGCGTGTGCCTTACTTCAAGCCGAGCAAAGAGCTGCGCGACCTGGTCAATCCTCACGAAGCGGCCGGGAAGCCGACTCCCGCACCACCTGAGCACTGAAAATTGTCAGCGCGCCTTCTCGGGCCGAATCCCGATAACTGAAAGCATCCGACCGGTAAACCCGCGTTCTGCGCGATAGGAGAAATAGCGGCCGGTGTGACAACTCGTGCATTCCCGCACCTCGGAAATCGCGCCTGGATTCAGGCCGGCGTCGAGCAGCTGACGCCGGTTCGCTTCCACCAGGTCGAGGTGCAGGGCGGGATTGGTGCGGCCTGGCGGGCGAGCGGTGAGAAACGACAACGGATACTTCTCCTTCAGCGGGTCATAGTTGACAACCTGGCGGAAGAGTTCACCCGCGTACGAGAATTGCGATTCAAACTCATTCCGCACCTCTTCTCCTACCGCATAGCAACAGCTGCCGATGCCGGGACCGATCGCAGCAACGAGATCTTCGGGGCTACTTCCGTATTCGAGGCGTATTTGGCCGACGCCCCGCTCCACAATTCGCTTCAGGGTGCCTCGCCAGCCAGCGTGAAATGCGGCTATAACTCGGCGCTTTCGGTCGGCAACCAGCACGGGAATGCAGTCCGCAGTTTGAATCGCCAGCAGGAGCCCCGGCTCGGTGGTCATCATGCCGTCGGCTTTGGCAAAACCGGAATCCGAGGCTTCTCGCGGAGGATTCACTCGCAGCGCAATACCGGAGTGAATCTGGCGAAGCATAACCATGGGGAATTTCGGATCTCCGGTGAGCGCTTCCAAGAAACGTTCCCGGTTGGCAACAACGTTTGCCCTGTCGTCAGACACCGTGAACCCGAGGTTAAGCTCACCACTTGCCTGGAGCTTGCTGTAAGCGGTGCTTTGGCCACCCAGACGCGTGCTGAATCCATGGCAAAGCCACTTAAACGGCGACAGAGAAGCAGCGTGCAGGATTTCGACTTCGGTGTGAGTTTTTTGATGCCGATGACGCGAGCCGACGCCATCCGGTCGCGGGTCGATCGCGTCGGTCCTGATCGCACGGCTTTGAGTTGGCATGCGCCTCCATTCTAAAAGTTCTTGGGGGAAGTCAGGCGCGGCGCGGGATGAGCAAATGGGCCCGCTTTCCGGCGGGCCCGCTCAAGAGGCATTAGGGAGGGGAAACTACTCGGGATCGTTTGAAGAGAGTCTGCGGGCGCAGACGTAAAACACAGTGAGATGAACTACAAAAGGTAGGTCCTTAAGCCTGAAGTTGCCTCTAGTGTTGCCCATTGAACAAGCAAACGATTGGCCAAAGTGATGATCAGTGCTAATTGGCTACCATTTTTCAGCAAATTTGCCCTGAATGCTGTGATTATTTGGTCTTTTTTGAGATTCCCGCGCGAATTGAGCTAGGTCAAGATGAGCTCCAGATCGAGAAAAGTGGCATTAAAATACCACTATATGGCAGTAGGATTCCTATTTTGATCCGGATTTTCCTCTTCAATTTGTTTGATCTTGTTTAAAAGAGCCTTATAGCTTACCCGAAGGCGGCGTGCGGCCTCGCGCCGGTTCCATCGGGTTTCGATCAGCATTTCCTGGATAGCCTGCCGCTCCGCCTGCCACGCGGCTTGACGGCCAATTTCCAGCAGAGAGGGCTCCGTGCTTAGCGGGAATTCGATCGGAGGCGCAACGGGAGATTCCTCGCCGACGGCCGTGTTCACATGTTCCACCGCGTGAAGCGAGAGTTCCCGCACGATCTGAGTAGAGTCGCCGACGATTACGTAACGCTTGCACAGGTTCTCCAATTCACGAATGTTGCCTGGCCAGGGATAACGGATAAGGGCCTGCATTGTTTCGTCACTGAAGGGAGATACCTTGCGTGCATACACGCCGGAATACTTTTCAATAAAGTAGCGAATGAAGACAGATATTTCGTTGCGCCGCTCACGCAGCGGTGGAATGTGCACGGTCACCACGTTGATGCGATAAAAGAGGTCCTCGCGAAATAATCCTTCGCTGACGCGTTGCTCAAGCAGCTTATTCGTCGCGCAAAGAACCCGCACATCGACGGCGGTGTCACTTTTGGCGCCCAGACGAGCGAACTCCCCGTCCTGCAGGACGTGCAGCAGCTTCGCCTGCAGGGAAGGATGCATCTCACCGATTTCGTCAAGAAACAGCGTCCCGCCGTCGGCGAGCTCAAATTTACCTGGTTTGGTGCGCTGCGCTCCAGTGAAAGCCCCAGCTTCGTATCCGAAGAGCTCGCTTTCCAGCAGATCGTTGGGGATGGCGGCGCAATTCACCTTGACGAAGGGCTTGTCATGCCGGTGTGAGAGAGAAAAGACCATGCGCGCCGCAATTTCCTTGCCTACTCCGCTCTCTCCCCGGATAAGGACTGTAGCATTGGTCGTCGCTACCTTCTCGATGGTGTCGCGAATTGCCACCATGCGCGGCGAGGAGGTGAAGGCTTCCGGAAGCCCCTGGGTATCCGCCGGGGGAGGCTGGACCGCGAGATTATCCGCTTCCCATGACGCCTCTGAGCAATTGCCGACCAGAGACAGAAGTACGGGGGACAATCGTGCTGCGGCTTCCCGCTCCTCGATTGGCAGGGTCAGTAGCGCGGCTGCTCCCAGCCTGGCGGCTTCAAAAGCCATTTCTGCGACGGGTGGCGCGACCACCACGATGGGAATCGCGCGGAAGGCGCCGCGCAATGAGCACATCAACCGACTGTTCGCCTCGAACTCGAGGATGATCAGATCGGGCTTATGCGTCCTTATTGTCTCGAAAATATCCTTCCCCGGCCGCAGTTCAGCGATGTCGCGGCGGGCGCGCAAATATCCGCGCAGAGCACTACGGGCCTTTCCATCCTGCACGGCCAGCAGTGCCCGAAGTTGTTTCTGTTCGGGCATATTTGTGCTCGATTGTAATCCGAAAATGGACGAATTGCTCCGCAATTTCCCACGGAATGGAGGAGAACGATACCGCAATCCCTTTATTGGGTCTATCTCAGGCCGAGCAGATAGGACCCATGGGGAGGCACGCTTACCCGGAGCGAGGATTGGGTGCCCAGTTCCTCTCTCTGCCAGAGATCGCGCACGCGATAGGAAGTCTTGTCGAGCCCCAGCGCTTTCCAGGACTGAATGATCGTCGTTGGTGAGTCTCCGAGGTTGAAGACGGCCACCAGGTGTACGTTGTCCAATAGGGCCGTCCAGATGGCGGTGCCGGCTGTGTCAATGACGGGGCGATTGCCCGTCGAGCGCTGATCGACCGCAATGACTTCGGGATTGGTGACCATGGATTCGATCTGCGGATCCATCATGGTCAGGTTCGACCCGAGGATTAGCGGCGAGCGGGCGACTGACCATAAGGTCAGCAGTGTCCGCGTGTCACCCAGCGTGAAGCGGCTTTGGCGAGCAGTTCCCCAGCCGGGGCGGGGGCCTAGGTACCCGATTGGCAGCATGTCGGCGTCGGGCCAGTGACTGGGCTCGACGTGCGGCGCCCACTGCCGGAGCAGGCCGAATTGATTCCTCAGGGACTGTGGAAACGCGCCCTCATCCGGCTTCTTCGACCAGACATCCCACATGTCGTCGGAGATGCGCCAGAGCTGTGCGTACTGGCGAACGTCTGCCGCCTGGTCGAGCGGGGTAGGTCCGGGTGAGAGGCTCAGCACGATGGGTCTGCCGGACTTTCCAAGGGAAGCACTGACCATATGAATTTCCGGCGCATCGTAGGGCTGCGAGATGCAGTCTACCTTGAGGAAGTCGACGCCCCAGCGGGCGTACAGCCTCGCCATCGAATCGTAATAGGCCTGACCGGCCGGGTTGTCTTTGACTCCGAAGTTGTCGGGGTTCCAGCGGCAGAGATCGGTCTGGTCGGCAGCTTCGGATGCATGGTACGACGAGCCGGCGATCGGCAGATCCTTTTCGACGGCTTGTTTGGGGATTCCGCGGATGATGTGAATGCCGAACTTGAGTCCCAGGGAATGGACGTAATCGGCGAGCGGCTTTAAGCCTTGATCGTTTGCACTTGAGGGGAAACGGTTGGGCGCGGGGAGGTAGAGTCCATTCGGGGAGAGAACGTATCCCTCGTCAGCGTCCTTCTTGTCGGCGTTCTCAGGATGAGCGAGATACCATCCTTCGTCGACGACGACATACTGCCATCCAAAGGGCTGCAGGTGCTGGTGAAGCCAGTTGACGTTGGCTTTGAACTCCGCCTCGGTGACAGTGAGACCGTAGGAGTCCCAACTGTTCCAGCCCATAGGGGGAGTCGGAGCCAGCAAGCCGCTTTGCTGCTGCGAACTTGCATTCAGGGAAAATCCTGCGAGGACACAGAGCAGAGCCAACCAGCGTTTCATTTCTCACCTAGCGAAAAAGACGCGCATAGCTAATCCTAGACTTTTACTTCCCAACCCTTCTCGTATTCACGGGACCACATCTTCATCGCCTCGGGATCGTTCAGGATGTGACCCGTCTTTGTATCAAGATTCAGCTCGCGGTTGACGAACCAGGCTATGTTGGAAAGCTGGAGGATTGTCACACTGACATTGCCGATGACGATGGGGGAGTGAAGCGGCTCGCCGGTGCGGATGCCATTGATGAGGTTCTCGAAGTGCAGGTCGGTCATCGAGTCGCGGCTCAGCAGGTCGCTGGATGAATTTTCTTTCCCGGTCGTGAACTCATCGATCTTCTTGCCGTTCCAGTCGTAGACCTCGTACCCCTCGCGATCGACCAGCACTGCTCCCTTGGTTCCGTGAATCACCGATCCGCGGTCGCGCCCGTAGATCTTCATTCCCTGGCAGCTGCGGCCCTCCCACGTGAGCATCTTGTCGGGATACACAAAGTTCGTCACCAGTGTGTCGTAGAACTGCCAGTCGTCCTTCCACTGGTAACGGCCGCCATTCGCGGTCACCTGGTTCGGATAGTCGACATCAAGGGCCCAGCGGCAGATATCCACTTCGTGCGTGCCGTTGTTCAGAGCTTCGCCGGTGCCATATCGACGGAGCCAGTGCCAGTTATAAGGGTGAATGTTGTCCTTATAGGCGCTCCGCGGCACCGGACCCTGCCACAGCTCCCAGTCGAGCCACTCGGGAACTGCCGTCTCCTTGCCGATGCCCATCGACTTGCGGGTGTTCACATACCAGGCCTTGGCAAAGTAGGCGCGGCCGATCAGACCATCGTGAATCTGCTGCACAATCTTGATGGTGTGCGGAGAAGACCGCTGCTGATCTCCTACCTGCACGAGTTTGCCGTATTTCTTCTGCGCCTCGACCAGCAGTTCGCCCTCGCGCGGATTGTGACTGGAGGGTTTCTCGACATAGACATGTTTGCCGGCCTGGAGGCCGTAAATGGCCATTGGAGCGTGCCAGTGATCCGGCATCGCGATGGTGATCACGTCGACGTCCTTCGATGCAAGCACCTTGCGGAAGTCGGTAGCGGTGGCCGGGGCATAGCCGAGTTCCTTCTGCGCTTCGGCGGAAAACTTATCGAGAATCTTCTGATCTACATCGCAGACGTAGGAGACACGCGCCGATTTGCTGTTGTTCTTCAGCCCGGAAAGATGCGCATAGCCACGACCATTGAGACCAAAGATGGCGAAGTTCAGCCGTTCGTTCGAACCGATAATCTGCGCGTAGCTCTTCGCCGTCGACCTTAACGCGGCCCCCGCCGCTCCAACGGCGACGCCATTAATAAATGTCCGTCGAGAAAACATGATTACTCCTTCGTTGCCTGACAAGAAACCGCAGCGGCCGGAGTGGAACCGGTCGCGTGAATGTGCATATGGAATTGTTCTGTGGTTTTTAGCAATGCGTTGAGGTCAGCAGCAGCCTGCACGGAACCCTTATACACGGGTTTTCGTTGGGAGTTCAAACGAATGGCGTCTTTCCCGCTTGGCGATACGTGTAGCTTAGCCTCGATAGGCGAAACTTCGCAGCAAAGAAAAAGCGCCCGCACATCGCAGACGCTTTCGCCGCTTCTCACAGCGATCACCGTTTCGCCGGATCGCCCGCTTCCGTATCAATTTTCAATTCGGCGAACGCCCTCTGCGTCTTGGCGGCATCGTATTTGCCGTCACGCGTGAGGCGGGATAGCGCGGCCGCCGCAATCGATTCAGCATCCACCTCGAAGTGGCGGCGGAGATGTTCGCGGTTGTCGCTGCGTCCGAAGCCGTCGGTACCCAAGGTGACCAGGCGGTTGAGGAGCCAGGGCGAAAGCTGATCCGGGATGGACTTCATATAGTCGCTGGCGGCGATGATCGGTCCCTTGCTGCCATTGAGAGCCTGGACGATGTAGGGAGTCTTCTCAGGCTCCGCCGGATGCAGCCGGTTCCAGCGTGCGACTGCGAGAGCCTCGCGGCGCAGCTCGGTGTAGCTGGTTACGCTCCAGACGTCGGCCTGCACGCCGTACTTATGGGAAAGAATTTCCTGCGCGCTCAGAACCTCATTCAGGATGGGTCCGCTGCCAAACAACTGCGCTGTCGCCTTGCCTTTGGGCGCCGGCTTGAGCTTGTAAATGCCGCGCACGATGCCTTCGCTCACACCGACCGGCATCGCCGGCATCGCATAGTCTTCGTTGTACATGGTGATGTAGTAGAAGATCTGGTCATTTTCCTGGTACATCCGGCGAATGCCGTCCTGCAGAATGGCGGCCAGTTCGTACACGTACGCGGGATCGTAGCTCAGGCAGGTGGGCACAGTGCTCGAAAGGACATGGCTGTGGCCGTCCTGGTGCTGCAGTCCTTCACCGAGCATCGTTGTGCGGCCGGCAGTGCCGCCCATCAGGAAGCCCTTGCCGCGCGAGTCAGCGAATGCCCAGATCATGTCGCCTACGCGCTGGAAGCCGAACATCGAGTAGTACATGTAGAAGGGAATTGTCGGGATGCGGTAGTTCGAATACGCCGTGCCCGCCGCGGTAAAAGAGGCCATCGAGCCAGCCTCGGTGATGCCCTCCTCGAGGATCTGACCGTCCTGCTCCTCGCGGTAGTAGAGCAGCATGTCAACATCGTGCGGCTTGTACTTCTGCCCCTCGGGCGCGTAGATGCCGACCTGGCGGATCGCCGACTCCAGGCCGAAGGTGCGGCCTTCATCCGGAACAATCGGCACGATCAGCTTGCCGATTTCCGGATCCTTCATGAGGTGGCGCAGAATGCTGACGAAGCCCATGGTGGTGGAGACTTCGCGGCCCTTTGAGCCTGCGGTCCACTCCGCGAAGTAGTCCAGCTCCGGTGCCTTGAAGTTCAGCTCGGGAACCTCACGGCGGGGCATGTAACCGCCGAGCGAGGTGCGGCGCTCCTGCATGTACACGATCTCGGGGCTGTCCTGCGACGGGCGATAAGGCTTGCTCTCTCTGGCCAGATCTTCCGGAATGGGAATGTTGAATTGCTTGATGAAAGCCGAAAGGCCATCGTCTGTGAGCTTCTTTTCCTGGTGCGAGGCGTTGCGCGACTGCGTGGTTCCCAGGCCGTAACCTTTGACGGTCTTGGCGAGGATCACCGTGGGACCACCCTTGTGCTCCGTGGCCCGCTTGTAGGCATTGAAGATCTTCGCGCGATCATGGCCGCCGCGGTGCAGGGTCCAGATCTGCTCGTCGGTCATGTCGCTGACTAGCTCCAGCAACTCGGGATATGTGCCGAAGAACTCCTTGCGAATGTAAGCGCCGCCCTTGGCCTTGAATGCCTGGTAGTCGCCGTCGACGCATTCTTCCATTCTCTTAAGGAGCAGGCCGGTGTGGTCGCGCTCGAAGAGCTTGTCCCAGTCCGAGCCCCAGATGACCTTGATCACGTTCCAGCCGGCGCCACGGAAGACGCCCTCAAGCTCGTCGATGATGCGCTTGTTGCCACGGACGGGGCCGTCGAGGCGCTGTAGGTTGCAGTTGACTACGAAGATCAAGTTATCGAGCTTTTCGCGTGAGGCCACACCGATTGCACCGAGAGTGTCGACTTCGTCCGTCTCGCCGTCGCCGATAAATGCCCAGATTTTGCGCGGAGTTTTCTCGATCAAGTTCCGGTTTTCCAGGTACCGCATGAAGCGCGCCTGGTAGATCGCGTTCAGCGGTCCGATGCCCATCGAGACGGTCGGGAAACGCCAGAAATCCGGCATCAGCCAGGGATGCGGGTAGGAAGACAGGCCCGGCTCGCCGCGCAGCTCATGGCGAAAATTCAGCAGCCGCTGATCGTCGAACCGCCCCAGGAGATAAGCCCGCGCATAGATACCCGGCGACGCATGCCCCTGGAAATAAACAAAGTCCCCCGGCTGGTCGCCATGCGTCGCGTGAAAGAAGTGGTTGAATCCCACTTCAAGCAACGTGGCCAGCGAAGAGTAGGTAGCAAGATGGCCGCCGATCCCCGGATCCTTCTTGTTCTGGCTGTGTACCATGGCCATGGCATTCCACCGGATCAGGCTCTCTACGCGGCGTTCCAGGTTGCGGTCGCCGGGATAGGGCACCTCTTCATGTTTTGGAATGGTGTTGAGGTAGGGGGTGGTCAGCTCGCTGGCGGTGGTGATTCCGGCTTCCCGCGCGCGTTGGCGCAAGGCCTCGAGGAGCTCCGCGCTGCGCTCCGGACCTTCAGCAACGACAACGTCATCAAAGGCTTCGATCCACTCATGGACCTCTTCGACAAAACCGGACTGCACTGGGGTTTCTGCTTTTGTGCTCATTGGAATGGTCAGAATATCGCGAACTTTTCAGTATACAGCCGTAACGGGGCGGCCTTGCTCGACAGCTGATATACTCCTGTGTTTATGCGGGTATTTGTGATTCTTCCTGCCGCTGGTCTGGGCACCCGGATGACGGCGGGCCACACATCTTCAGCGGCGCCTAAGCAGTTCCTTGAGCTGGCGGGCGTCCCGATACTCATCCATACGCTGCGTGCCTTTGCGGAGGTGCCACAGGTCGCCGCCATGTACGTAGCGGTACGTGCGACTGAAGTGGACCGCCTGGCGGCCCAGGTGCGTGAATACGGATTCGCCGGGAAGGTCCATGTCGTGGAGGGCGGCGACACAAGGCAGGAGAGCGTGGCCAACGCGCTCGGTGCCATCGACTGCGATCCGAACGACATCATTCTTGTTCACGACGCTGTACGTCCCCTGATCGACGCCGCCACCATCGAGCGCACGATTCGCGCCGTCGAAAAGCACGACGCCGCGATCGTAGGGCTGCCGGCGGTGGACACAATCAAGCAGGTCGAGCGGACCGCCGACGGGGCGATCATCACATCTACGATTCCGCGCGAGTATATCGTGCAGGCGCAAACACCCCAGGGCTTCCGCTGCCATCTTCTGAGGCGCGCCTTCGCTGAGGCCGCAGCCGATGAATTCGTCGGAACAGATGAAGCCAGCCTGGTAGAGCGCTCGGGCGGACAGGTGGCCGTTGTGCTCGGGTCGCCTGCGAATTTCAAGATCACTCAGCCGGGAGACCTCGAGCTGGCAGAGTTCTACCTGCAGCGCCAGCCGGCGCACCGGTGAGCTCGACACATTCACGTGGCGAGGCGACCACGATAAGGTGAGACGGACAGTAAGACATGAAGATCAGAATCGGATACGGCTGGGATTCACACGCATTCAAGCCAGGAGTGCCGCTGAAGATCGGTGGCTTGGCGATCGAACATCCGGAAGGACTGGCCGGGCACTCCGACGGCGATGTGCTGCTGCATGCCATCACGGACGCCCTGCTCGGCGCGGTCTCGGCGGGCGACATCGGCAGTTTCTTTCCTCCGGGAGATCAGCGCTGGAAGGATGCCGATTCGTCGATCTTTCTTAACCTGGCGCTCGAAGAGATTCAGAACGCCGGGTACAGGATTGTGAATGTGGACACGACCCTGGTTCTTGCAGCGCCGAAGATCGGACCCCTCGCGGCGGAGATGCGGGAGCGCGTCGCTGATCTGTTGAGCATCAAGCCTGCGGATGTGGGCATCAAGGCCAAAACCCCCGAAGGCCTCAATGCCGATCACGTGGCGCAGGCGCATGCTGTCGTTCTCCTGGAGAAAGCCGAGGACGCCGACGAGTTGGGCGCCATGACGGCTAGCATCGAAAGTGAGCAGCAGATGGAAGACGTGGTTCAGGACCTAGTAAGCCAGGCACACGGACTCGAACCTCGTCCGGCCATCAAGCCGGTTTTTGATACAGAAGACATCACCTAAAAGCGGTCCTAACAAGTACGGATCAAAAGATGGAGCTTCGATGAGAGTTCGGATCGCTGTGTCTCTGCTGGCGGCGTGCGCGGCTATTGCTTTTGGTCAGGTTCCGGACTGGCAGACGCCGGCGGAGAAATCAGGCTATCGCGCCACGCCTGACTATGCCGAAACGATGGCATATCTCAACCGTGTTGCGGCTGCCGCGCCCGGAAAGGTGAAGATCGAGCCGTTCGGCCAGACCGGTGAGGGCAGAGAGCTGGACATTGTCATCGCGTCGAAGAATGGGGTGTTCGATCCGGTCGCGATTCATGCCTCGCATCGTCCCATCGTGTTGGTCCAGAACTCGATCCACGCCGGCGAGATGGATGGCAAGGACTCCTGCCTGGCGCTGCTGCGGGACATGGTCATCACAAACACGCAGGCGGCGCTGCTCGACAACGCGGTCTTTGTTTTCATCCCGATGTACAACGCAGATGGGCACGAGCGCCGCTCGCCGTACAACCGCATTAACCAAGATGGCCCGGACGAAATGGGCTGGCGCGGCAACGGGACCAATCTGAATCTCAACCGCGACTACCTCAAGGCTGACACGCCCGAAACCCGCGCCTTCATGAAGATGTTCCACCAGTGGCTGCCAGACTTCTTCGTAGACGATCACGTCACGGACGGCGCCGATTACCAGTACGACGTTACCTTTACTATCGACGACGGTCCCAACGTCTATGGACCGACAGCGCGCTGGATTGACGACGTTATGACGCCAACCCTGGTCAAGCAGGTCGACAGCGTGCCCAGCCATCTTGCCTCTCCCACCTACATCACGCTCAACGATGACTCCGATCCAGCTAAGGGACTCGGCTTTAACGACGACCCGCCGCGCTTCTCCACGGGCTACATGATCCTCGAAAACCGACCCGGCATGCTCGTCGAACTGCACATGCTCAAGGACTACAAGACGCGGGTCACCGGCAACTACGAGATCCTCCGCGCATTGATGCAGGTCGTCAACCGCGACACCGACAAGCTCATCAAGCTGAATGCCGATGCTGATGCCGATGCGGCTCGGCTTGGCTCGCATCCGCTCGGCAACCAGCAGTTTCCTTTGCGGCTCTCGTGGAGCGGCGAAACTACTCCCTTTCTCTTCCGGGGATATCGCTATACGCGCCAACTCAGCGAGATTTCGGGCACTATGTGGATCAAGTATTCGCACGAGCCGTGGGACGTGTCACTGCCGCTGGCGACTGGCTTCAAAGTGACGGCTTCGACGATCCCGCCCGCGGCCTACATCATTCCGCGTCAGTGGACGCACGTGATCGACGTGCTTGCCGCACATCAGGTCGAGATGGAGCGTACGTCTGAGCCCTGGACTGGCCAGGTGGAGACATATCACTGCAGCGGCATGGAGTGGAACCGCGCGCCCTTCGAAGGGCGCCACCCGCTCTTTCCCGGCGAGGGAGCCACCGAGCCTGGCAAGTTCGGCCACTGCGATCTAGTAACTGATACGGTTATATATCCCGCGGGGTCGGTGGTCGTTCAGTTGAACCAGCGCCTGTCAAAGGTCGCGCTGCAGTGGCTTGAACCTGAAGGGCCGGACTCCGCAATGGCGTGGGGATTCTTCGACAGCATCTTCGAGCAGAAGGAATATGGCGAGCCATACGTGCTCGAAAAGCTGGCACGCGAAATGATGGACAAAGACCCGAAGCTTAAGGAAGAATTCGAGCGCAAGATCCAGAACGATCCCCAGTTCGCCGCCAATCCCTATGCCCGCCTTGAATTCTTCTATGACCACTCGCCGTGGTACGCGGCGAACCGTGTCGGCGAGTATCCGGTGGGACGGCTGACGAAGTTGGACGGAGTGCCTCTGGCGAAGTAGCGGAAGGCAAAACGTGAGAGGTCCCTCGTTCAGTTGCTTTACGGTAAGAATTTGACGGTAGCATGGGAAAACGTATACTCATTCTGACCCGAATTCCAGCACAGCAATTCCGGCTCTGGAGAAATGGAAGATGTCCATGCGGAACTTCGCCAATCGCTCGCTCACCCTTGCCCTCCTTGTCGCAAGCGCAGCTGCGCATAGTCAAAATCCTCCTGCGATTCTCAAGATTGACACTGGCAACGCCGTCTCGAAGGTCAGTCCTGAGCTCTATGGCCTCATGACCGAGGAGATCAACTATTCCTACGACGGTGGCCTCTATGCCGAACTGATCCGCAACCGCACCTTCCGCGCCGACTGGGGAGGAGTTCAGCACTGGTACCTCGTGCAGGAAGGGACTTCCCACGCATCGATGGAGGCTGACAAGGCCATCGGCCCCAGCGCAGCCTTGACCAACAGCATCAAGCTGACGGTCGATAAGGCCGATGCATCCAGCCGCGCCGGCATCGAGAACGAAGGCTACTGGGGTATCCTCGTCAAGCCTAACGACGAGTACAAGGGCTCCTTCTACGCGAAGTCCGACGGCAGCGCCGCGGTATCCGTCCAGCTAATCAATGACGACACCGGCAAGATCGCCGCCCAGGCTGAAGTCCCGGCAATCACCAGCGACTGGAAGAGATATGACTTCACGCTCAAGACGGGAAATGTCACTGCGGGCATCGGTAACCATCTCTTCCTCACGATTGAGAAGCCCGGAAACGTCTGGTTCAGCCTTGTCTCACTCTTCCCGCCGACCTACCATGACCGTCCCGGCGGTTTCCGCACGGACCTGATGGAAAAACTGGCGGCGATGCATCCGAATTTTCTCCGGCTGCCCGGCGGCAATTATCTCGAGGGCGACCACATTTCCGAGCGCTACGAATGGAAGAAGACGATTGGTCCAATGGTCGACCGCCCGACGCACCCGAGTCCGTGGGGCTACCAGTCCTCCGACGGCATGGGTCTGCTCGAGTTTCTTGATTGGTGCGAAGACCTGCACATGCAGCCGGTTCTTGCCGTCTATGCCGGCTATTCGCTGCGGGGAGAGCATGTGAATCCTGGCCCCGACCTCGAGCCCTATGTGCAGGACGCCCTCGATGAGATCGAATACGTGAGCGGCGGAACAGATACGAAGTGGGGCACCGAGCGTGCGAAGGACGGGCATCCCGCACCTTTCGCGCTCAAGTATGTTGAGATCGGCAACGAGGACTGGTTCGACAAATCGGGCAGCTACGATGACCGTTATGCGCAGTTCTATAAGGCCATCAAAGCGAAGTACCCTAACCTGCAATTGATCGCGACGACGCCGGTGAAGAGCATCCGTCCCGACGTTATCGACGACCACTTCTACCGCCGCAAGGAAGAGTTCTTCGACGACACCGCGCACTACGACAAGACCGACCGAAGCGGTCCGAAGATCTTCGTCGGTGAATGGGCCACGCGCGAGGGCTCGCCGACTCCCAACTTTGGGGCTGCCCTTGGCGACGCGGCGTGGATGACCGGCATGGAGCGCAACAGTGACATCGTTGTTATGGCGAGCTACGCGCCGCTGCTTGTTAACGTCAATCCCGGCGGCATGCAGTGGTCAAGCGACCTGATCGGCTACGACGCAGGATCAAGCTACGGCTCGCCCAGCTACTACGCCCAGGTCATGTTCGGCAGCTACCTTGGAGACGAAACAGTCACCACAACGCTCAACGGAGCCGGTCCGCGCTTCTTTTGCTCCGCTACGCGCGACGCGAAGAAAGGCAAGCTCTATCTGAAGCTGGTCAACGCCTCATCCATTCCGCAGGACGTCAACATCCAGCTCGCAGCCGCTGGAAAGATTGCCAATACAGGCACACTGGTTAGCCTGCATGCTCTGACCAATGAGGCGACGAACACGATCCTCGAACCGACGAAAATTGTGCCGGTAAAAACGCAGCTTAAGAACGTATCCGGTGATTTTCATCACACCGTACCCGGTTATTCCATCCAGGTATTGGATATCGACCTGCGGTAAGGACCAACGAAGAGGCTTCGACAACTCGGAGCCTCTTCCCTAACGGCTTTCAATTCCTTAGTGGTCGTGGATGCTTGACTCATCTCCTGAGTCTCCCTAGCATCGAAGGTTGACCCCGCACATCGATATGTCCTCTGCAAGCACTCCCCGCGTCCGTTTTGCGCCTTCTCCCACCGGCTATCTCCACGTTGGCGGAGCACGCACTGCACTCTTCAACTGGCTCTTCGCCCGCCACTTCGGCGGAACCCTCATTCTGCGCATCGAAGACACCGATTTCGAGCGCTCTTCGGAAGAAATGGTCGAGGGGATTCTTGTCGGTATGCGCTGGCTCGGTCTCAAATGGGACGAGGGCCCGTTCTTCCAGTCGCAGCGTCTCGATCTCTACCGCCAGACCGCGGAGAAACTCCTCGCGAGCGGCCATGCCTACCCATGCTTCTGCACCAAGGCGGAACTGGAACACCGTCGCGCGGAAGCCGTCGCTGCCGGACGCCCGCCGATGTATGACCGCCGCTGCCGAAACATTGATCCAGCGGTTGCCGCGCAGCGTAAGGCCGGTGGAGAAGCCTGTGCCCTCCGCTTTGGTGTGCCCGACGGAGGCTCGACCGGTTTCGACGATGCCGTTTTCGGGCGTGTGGAATTCACCAATGCCGAGATCGAGGATTTCGTGCTCTTGCGCTCGGATCGTGTCCCGACGTATCACCTGAGCGTCGTCGCCGATGACATCGATTTGAAGCTTACGCACATTATCCGCGGCGCCGACCACATATCGAACACGCCCAAGCAGGTGCTGCAATACCAGGCGCTGGGCGCTGCGCTGCCCACGTTTGCACACGTACCGCTCATTCTCGGCCCGGACAAGACGCGCCTGTCGAAGCGACACGGAGCTACATCAGTCATTTCGTACAAAGAAATGGGCATTGTGCCAGAGGCGTTCCGTAACTTCCTCGCTCTCCTTGGCTGGACCCCAGGTCCCGCGCACAAAGATCGCGAGATATTCAGCTCGGACGACCTCATCCAGCTCTTTTCCCTCGAAGGTATCTCGAAATCAAACGCCGTCTTCGACAACGACAAGCTCGCCTGGTTCAACACCGAATACATTCGCGCCTACGATGAGGAAAAGCTGCTTCCTCTGATCGAAGAAGAGTGGGCAAAGGCCGGATTCACTCCGAGCCGATCACGAGAGGAAATACTCGCGGCTATTGATCTGCTTAAGCCCCGAGCTCGTAACCTTAAGGACTTTGCGACCGTTTTCCGCGCTTATTTCAGCGACGATTTCGAATATGATCCGGCTGCGGTTACAAAATTCCTGAGTGACGGCACAGTCCGCGCGTTTCTTGTTCAGCTCTCACAGCGCTACGCTGCTGCAACGGAGTTCACCGAAGTCTCGGCGGAAGCCGTCCTACGCGCCTTTGCCGACGAGAACGGGATCAAAGCCGGTCCACTGATTAACGGCTCACGCGTTGCGCTCACCGGCCAAGCCGTGGCGCCCAGCCTATTCGCGGTGATGGTTGCGTTAGGAAAGGATCGCGTTGTGACGCGCCTCGCCGCCGCAGAATCGATCAGGATTGACTAGGGTCGGTCGCGAATGTTCTTTCATCACCGCGCAATCACATCCACTGCCACCGGAGCCTTGCGCGGCGGATAACAGGAGGTTGCATCGCACGCCTGGTAGCGCAGCGCCGCCTGTATCAGGTGCTCGCCAGCCTGTGCCTTCACGTGCGCGCGCAGGACAAAATCTCCCGTGTAAACGCTCAACTTTTCGCTGGGATCTGCTGCCAAAGTGAAGTCAGTGCCTGGGGGGAAATCGACCTGCTTCACTGTCAAACCCGGCAGCTCGGCCACAATCAGCTGGGTGGGAATGAAGCTTTTTTCATGAGGCGTGTGCGAGTTGATGTGGAGTCCCGGATTCACCGCGAAGTGCAGCTCGACAACACTGTCCTGGTTCGCAGGGACCGAGACCTGCTCCGGATAGAGAAACTTCACCCATTGCTTTGGATCGCTCTGTGAGTTCGTTTGCCAGGGCAGTTTCTGCGCCCCGGAAAATACCGCTGCCAGTGCCAGAATCGAGCACGCGACAATCACTTTGCGCATTTAGGACTGGCCCTTCTGTGCCTGCTCCCCGCTACCGAGAGCCTTCTTAATGTTGGCTTCTATCTCCTCACGATCCACCAGTCCGATGGTCGCGGCCACGACTTTGCCATTGCGGTCGACATAGAAGGTCGTCGGCAGCGCATCGACGCCCCCGTAGGGCTCGGCAACCTTTTTCTCATCGAACAGCACTGGATAGTTGATTCCCAGCTTCATTGCCGAATCGGTGATTTCCTTCTTTTCCTTGAGCAGCGCTTTCTGGTCATCCTGATCGAGGTCATCTTCGGAGATGCCTAGCACTTCCAGCCCCTGGCTTGCGTATTGATCGCGCAGCTTTTCCAGCCACGGAATCTCAATCTTGCACGGCGCGCACCACGTTGCCCAGAAATCGACGACGACCGCTTTGCCCTTGTAGTCAGAGAGGGAAACCTTCTTGCCGCTGGTGTCCTTCAAGGTAAAGGCGGGCGCCTGCTTGTCGGCCAGAGGATTTTTGAACGGAGCATCATCTGCTCCCGCAGGTGCAGGAGATGGCACAGCCTGCACTAACATGGACTGTATCGCCATCAGTTTCGCCTCTTCCTGCTTCCGTTTGCGGTAATTCGCCACGCCTGCCCAGGTGATCAACCCGAGTGCGACGAGGACGACCAAAATCACCAGATAATTCCGCTTCACCTATAGCCGCCTTTCGCTGCTTCCATTCTAGTAGACTCTGCGCCTCTGATAGCATCAACTGTTTGACGGGACACACTCCATCGCAGCTTGTGCGCATCGAGGCTCGTGCCTTGCTGGCTCTTGCCGACCGCCTCGAAAGCACCATGTCCACGGCCTTCGACCGCGCTGTTGACTGCATCCTTCAGTGTGGCCAGGCGCGCGGGCGGGTGGTTGTGACGGGAATGGGCAAGAGCGGCATCATTGCGCAGAAGATTGCCGCGACTCTATCCTCTACGGGCAGTCCCGCGCTCTTCCTGCATCCTGCAGAGGCCGTCCACGGCGATCTCGGCATGCTTGCCCGGGGAGACGTTGTTATCGCTCTCTCTGCAAGCGGCGAAACCGAGGAAATTCTGCGCCTTCTGGCGACCATTAAGCGCATTGGGGACGCGCTCATCAGTTTTTGCTGTAACGTGCACTCCACGCTGGCACAGGCCAGCGACATCTGCCTTGATGTGAGCGTTCCTGAAGAGGCGTGTGGCATGGGCCTGGCGCCCACCGCATCGACGACCGCGATGCTGGCCTTGGGCGACGCTCTGGCCATTGCTGTCTCGCTGAAGAAGGGCTTTCGCGCAGAGGACTTCGCCGACCTGCATCCCGGCGGGAAGCTGGGCAAGCGCCTGGCACGTGTGCGTCACCTTATGCACACCGGGGACGCGATTCCGTGTGTTGCGCGCAGCACTCCGATGACCGATGTGATCTACGAGATGTCCAGCAAGAAGCTGGGCATGACGACGGTGGAGGAAGGCGGACGTCTCATCGGTATCATCAGTGACGGCGACCTGCGTCGCCTGCTGGAGCGTGACGGCCCTGACGCCCTCAAGAAGACCGCCGGCGACGCGATGAATCCGAACCCCCGAACGATATCAGCAGAAGAACTCGCCGTCCGCGCGTTGAGCATGATGGAGGAGAAGAAGATCACCTCGCTGGTGGCGGTGGACACGGCGGGCATGATCGAAGGCGTCGTGCACCTGCACGACCTTTGGGAAACCGAACTGATCTGAGATCATTCGGCTCGGATTGGCGGAGCTAGAGAGCTTCCGCCTCTTCAACGGTGGCTGTCATCGGAATCAGAGAATCAACGTGTGTCAGCTTAAACAGCTCCACGACGCGATAATTCGCTCCGGACGCAATCAACTTGTGTCCCCGTCTTTGAGACGAGACGTAGTAGTTGATGATCGCCCCCATTCCGGCGGAATCCATGTATTCAACCCCGCTGAGGTCAAGGATAGTGATCGACTTATGTTCCTTATCCAGTTCAGCTTTGAGCGCGAAGAAATTGCTCAGGAGGACCGGGCCGGCGACGTGCACTATCCGAGTTCCATCTGACTTACCGGGCAGGACTTCAATAGCGAGCGGCTCTTGTTGCATACCGTTTTACAGTGTATGTACTTCTGAACGTACCAATATTACAACAGCGTGAATACCTCGCCGCATATGGCAGCCCTCGCCTTATGATTGGTGAAAGGCTCTGCTCTGCCGGAGGATTTTTGCTTTACTGGCTGCTGTATCAAAAGCTTTTCCCCTACTTCAGACCGTTCCGCATCTTCCGGTATCTGACGTTCCGGACGGCATTCGCTACGCTTACTGCTCTGCTCATTGCGCTCTTTGTGGGCCCGTACGTCATTCAGAAGTTACGAGAGTTCCAGATCGGGCAATACATCCGCGAAGAGGGGCCCAAGGAGCACCAGAAGAAGGCGGGCACGCCGACGATGGGTGGGGTGCTCATATGCATTGCCATCCTACTGCCCACCCTGTTGTGGTCAGACCTGTCCAATCCCTTTGTCTGGCTAGTGATGGGCTCGACGGTTGCCTTTGGAGCTATCGGATTTGCTGATGACTACATCAAGGTCGTCCACCGCCGCAATCTTGGGCTCACAGCCCGCGCCAAACTTGGTTACCAGGCGCTGGCTTCGGCGGCTATCGCCGTTTCCCTCGTCGCTATGCAGACTCAGGGCCTCTACTCGACGCAGCTCACGGTGCCTTTCATAAAGAATTTCCACCCCCATCTCTCGCTCGGTCCTCTCACTCACATTCCTCACATCAGCCTGCTTGCATTCCTGCCCTTCGTTGCTTTCATCGTGCTGGTCATCGTCTTCTCAAGTAATGCCGTGAATCTGACCGACGGTCTCGACGGCCTAGCGATCGGCTGCACGATCATTGCTGCCGGTGCGCTCACTGTTCTCACTTACGTCAGCGGGCACGTCGTCTTTTCCGACTATCTCGAGTTGCAGCGCATGCCTTTAGTGGGTGAGATAACCGTCTTCTGCGGCTGCATGGTCGGAGCCAGCATTGGCTTTCTCTGGTACAACGCTCATCCGGCCGAAGTCTTTATGGGCGACGTTGGCTCTCTCGCTCTCGGGGGCGCGATCGGAACCGTCGCTGTGATTATCCGACAGGAATTGTTGCTGCCCTTCATCGGCGGCATCTTCGTGATTGAGGCCCTCTCCGTCATCTTGCAGGTCGGAAGCTACAAGCTGCGCAAGAAGCGCATCTTCAAGATGGCTCCCCTTCACCATCACTTCGAGTTGTTGGGGTGGTCGGAATCCAAAGTCATCGCAAGGTTCTGGATATTGGCCCTAGTGTTTGCACTCTTTGCACTCACCACCCTCAAGCTACGGTAAACACAGCATCGAACGTGCAACAATGACCTGTCTGGCTGGAAGCCGGAAGGGCCGGATTGCGGCCGGCTTCCTGTAAGCCGTGACAACCTTCTACACTCGTGAGCATGGAACTCAACATCCGTAAATCATGGATATTATTGATTCTAAAATAGAATATCTTGTATAGATGTCGGTCCGCTCACTATGCAGAACTATACAATCCCATTACAGCGACCGCACAAAGAAAACGGCCCAACAGTCAACTGTGAGCCGCAGGCCGTTTAAAAGCCGATTGTGTGCGATCTACGTGGCCGTAAAATCTGCTTCGCCATCCGGTACCGGTTCATCCGTGTTTGTCTATCTTGGAGATCGTCTTTCGCGCAAACCCAGCGCCAGAGTCGCCGAGGATCAGAACGGCAGACTGTCACTTTTGGATTTAGGATGGATGCCACTTCCACATTTCACTCCTGTCGGATTCGAGGCCAACCATGAAGATTCGTTCGTATTGGCTGCTTGGCTGCTCTCTTTTGATAACAATCAATTCTTCCGCGCCTTCTCAAGAAAATGTTGCGGACGTCGTGAAACGAAGCACTGACGCGGTTGTGTTAATTGTCATTTCAGATTCAAGCGGTACGGAAACTGCGCTGGGAAGCGGGTTCATCGTTTCAGCTGACGGCGAAATCGTCACGAATTACCACGTCATCAAAGACGCGCACTCGGCCATCGTGAAGCTCTCCAACGGGGCGTTTTTCCCCGTCACCGGAGTCCTTGCATCGAATGCAGACAAAGACCTCGCCATCGTAAAGGTGAATGGGAAGAATCTCCCTTTCCTTTCGCTGGGAGAACTCGAAAAGGTGCAGGTAGGCGAACACGTTGTTGCGATTGGTAGCCCCTTAGGTCTTGAAGGTACGGTTTCCGATGGCGTCGTCAGTGCCATTCGAGATATTTCTGGAAAAAAATTGATTCAGACCACCGCACCGGCTTCTCATGGGAATAGTGGTGGACCATTGCTGGACATGAGTAACAACGTGGTTGGGGTCATTACCTTCGGGGTCAATCCCGAATTGGGACAGAATCTCAACTTCGCGGTTCCCAGCAACGAAGTGGCCGCAATGTTGATTTCCGCACGGCAGCCGACAAAACCATTGGATTCCGTCGGGAGTAATACTGCTGAGGGCCTTTCAGAGGGTAAGCTCTGGACCTCAGTGACGAGTGGCCACGATTACAACCTAAGACAAGACGGGAATTACTTGTATTTGGATTTGATCGATATACCACCAGAGATGAAATCAGGAGGGGGATTCACACGGGGAGAATTGAGGAAACTCTCCGATGGAACGTGGAGAGGCGTTGAGCATGTTAGGTTTCCGTGCAAGTACACACGCGGTCACGGGGCATTTACTCAGACGTTTACAAACTGGTGCAGTCGAAACAGCGAAGTGGAGCTTCACTTTGTGTCTAGCACTCGGATCGAGGGGGCGGCGACCGGTCCGGAAAAGTTCAACTGTATGAAGTGTGAATCGGAAGGGAAAGATCAGCAACACCCTTTCACTTGGATTCCGAAATAGGCAGGTTGGCACGCGACGACATCTCGACGCCGAGTCCAAAAGGTATTGAGCACGGTCTCTGATAGCGTGTCGCTGGCACGGATGATTTTAAGCGTCTATTGGCAGCCTTACGAGTGTCATGAATCAAGCAAAGTGGACTTGGAGCGATCGGCTGGCCCTTGCCTTGGCATGTCTAGGTGGGGTGCTGGCGGTCGTTTCGTGGTGGGTAGAAAAGACTTGGCCATGGGCAGTGGTCTCCATAGCATCGATGGTTGTGTTAGCTGCGTATCCGATCACTCACTTTTTCCCGAATTGGAAGCATCGAATAGCAGCAGCGGTTGTAACAGTCATTTTCATTGGCTTATTCGGGTGGTGGATTTGGCCCGCTAGTGTACAACCCGCATCAACACCCCCGGCCTCAAATTTCCTTCTCACCGTTTACCTTCACGGCTCAGCTGGACCCAAAGACATCATCCTCAAGGGGCGAGGCTACGTGTTGATCGATACTGGGGGATTGCAGAGAAAGGCAGACATCGGCGAGAACGGCGAGGCCATCTTTGTGGAGATTCCCGCTAATTTTCGCGGGCAGGAGGTTCCTGTTGGCCTCGATGCTGATGGCTACGAGTTAACCGATCCCCACCAGAAGATCAAGCTCGACGCAAGCAGCGCCTACTTGGAGATCCGCAGGAAGGCCGCTCGCATTGCTGGACATGCAGAGGACGAGAACGGGACTCGGTTGACTGGCGTCACCATGGACATCACCGGCATCACGGCGGTGACCGACGCAACTGGTCATTTCGAACTCACGATACCTGGAGAGCAGGCTCAGTCCAGCCTTACCCTGCGGGCCGCGGCCCCCGGGTTCCTTCCGTGGAGTGATACCGTGGTTCCAAACTCGAATGAGGTTACGGTTGTTCTCAGTCGCAAAAGGCGATAATTCATGCTTCGAGTAACGGCGGCTTTCTGCCTTCTAGTCCTAGGCTGCGGCGCCGTGAGCGCCAGCACTCTAAAAGGCGTTGTCTTGGCCAACCAAGAAGGTGGCTCGGCCGTACGCGACATCAAGGTAAGCGCCGACGGAGCCAATCCTACCGAATCTGGGGATAGCGGACACTTTGTGCTCGAATTTCCTGGCAAACAGCCCGGGGATATTGTCCAAGTTACCCTCAGCAAGCCTGGCTATGTGGTTGTTAATTCGTTTCAACTACGCGTGACCTTGCCCAAGGACACAGACGCCGAACCGCTTACACTGATCATCTGCAAGGAAGCGGAACGCGAAGAATGGGCCGAAATCTTTTTTAGGTTGAAGGGCACACGCGCAGCCGAGGAGACCTACAAGAGACGTATCGGTGAATTGGAACAAACAAATCAACAGAGCGTTGCTGCAATGGCAAAGTTGCGAGCAGAGCGAGATCAGGCGATAGCATTAGCCGACAAAGCCTCCGCGGAGTTTGCGCGACTGAAGCCAGCAGAAACCACGGACATTTATCAGAGCGCCATGTCTCTGTTTTTGAACGGCAAAGTACAAGATGCTTTGCTGGTTTTGGACGAGAAAAAGCTCCAGCAGTCGCTGGAAGATGCACGGCTAAGGAAGGAGGACGCGGCGAGGGCGGAGGACGAAGCAATTCAAGGCTACTTGCTTAAGGGGAGACTTTTGATGACCCAATTTCGGTTCGATGAAGCACAGCGCGTTTACGAATCGGCCGTCAAAGAGGTGCCGGACAGCCTTGACGCTCATCGGGATCTGGCGGCCTTCGACGCAAGCCTGTACCGATTTGGCGAGGCATACAACGAGAACCTGAAGGTTCTGGAACTAGCACGTCGCGCCGCTAACGAACATGAGGAAGCCAGGGCGCTGAACAACTTGGGCCTTTTTGATCTCAACCAAATCAGGATGGACCGAGCGCGACAGAATTTCGACGCTGCACTAATAATCCTTCAACGGCTAATAAAGCATTCGCAAGAGTATCAGCCAGACTTTGCCGAAACGCTAAGCAACCTGGGCCTTTGGGAGCAAGAACAAGGACGGCTCGACAGGGAGCAAAATCGGATGGACCAAGCTCGCCAACACTTCGACGACGCTCGCCAACACTTCAATGATGCGCTCGAAATATTCGGACAGCTCGCGCAGCAGAACCAACCAAAATATGAGCCAAACTTGGCCGACATGCAGGATAATCTCGGGATTTTGGACAAAGTCCAAAATCGAAAGGCGGAAGCTCGCGATCACTTCATGAAGGCGCTGAAGATACGTCGCGAACTCGCGCAGCAGGACCCCTCGCAAAAGAACTCAGTCACCTACCAGTCGAGCTTAGCGGCGACGTTGAGCAACCTGGGGGCAATCGACGAGGAACTGGCGTCGCTGCCAAAAGACGAAGACCTGATGAACGACGCTCGCCGATGCGACGAGGAAGCGCTAACAATCAGCAGCCAACTAGTACAGGAGAGTTCGGAAACGTATCTGCCAGACCTGGCCATGACGCTGAACAACCTTGCGAAGGTGGATCAAGATCAAGGCCGGATGGAGAAAGCGCTGGAACACTGCGAGAGGGCTTTGGACATCTACCGCAGAATTGGCGCATCAGAAGCCAGAAACGTTCCGCCCGAACCTGGCCATGTCCCTGCGCAATTTAGGGATTTTGAACCTCATGGATCGAAGCCAAAACCGAACAGACGAAGCCCGTCAGCACTTTGAAGAGGCGCTAAATATTTACAGGGAGTTGGCCGTACGGCCCGGCATGTACGCGGCCGTCATTGCGCAGATCGAAGCCGAATTGGCAGAACTGGAGCAGAGAGATCCTGTCGAGGTACCCTGATGGCAGAGCAGGCAGCATCCGAAGGACGGGCTGTTACACGATCACGTGCGAGTGTCATCATGTCTCCCGTCGCTATCCGCTAGTCGTCAGGACTGCTCGTACCTCCTGACTGCCGCGTTGGTCGAAGTTGCGACTGAAGCGGCAATCGTCAACTACGCGGCGATAAGGTTGTAGATTGTTTGCCGCGTCACCTTGAACTCCCGAGCGAGCGCGGACTTGTTCTCACCGGCGGCCACGCGGTCCCGTATCGACTGTACCTGTGTAGCTGTCATCGTGGACTTCCGGCCCTGATACTTTCCGGCTTGCTTCGCCTTCGCAATACCCTCCCGCTGGCGTTCGCGAATCATTGCGCGCTCGAACTCAGCGACACCTCCCATGATCGTAAGCATCAACTTCGACATTGCTGAGTCATCACCAGTGAAGGTCAGCGACTCCTTGACGAACTCGACGACGACCCCGCGCCCGTTCAGCGTCTCGACTGTGTGGAGCAGATCGGTGATATTTCGAGCCAGACGGTCCATGCTGTGAACCACCAGCACATCCGCATCCCTCAGATACTCCATCGCGGCCTTAAGCTGTGGCCGGTTCGTATCCGCACCGCTCGCCTTATCCGTGAATACCTTGTCGAGTTGAACGCCGTCCAACTGGCGAACCGTGTTCTGGTCGACCGTGCTGACTCTGATATATCCAACCCGCTTCCCGCCGCGCCGTGCTGCCGTCATGCCCGCCTCCCTACTGTCAATTATGAGTCTAGACCGAGAGGCGACATGTGTCAAATAAAAAATTACCCATTTATAATTGACGGTATTAAGGGCCAGAAGTGTAAAGCGTGGACCGTCAACTCAGGGTGTACCCACAATGGACGCATGGTACCAAAGCTGCGCGGTAACTGATCGAGCCTTGTTTGATACAATCCGCTACTCAGAGGCCAAGTATGGTAGAGGGTTTGTTGGTCTTGGGCATCTTTGTGATCTTTATTTTCGTCCTGCCGATTACGATAACCTATATATATTTTGACTCGTCGCCTTGGTAAGCGCCGCCCCATGCTGCTAGGTCGGCGGCTCCGCCACCATCGTTCCCTTGGCCTCCCCCGATGCCGTCTGCAAGACTGGTAATTCCACTTCAGGCTTTCGCCCACAGCAGCACTGTGGGACAGGTCGCACGTCAGCGCCGTCTGTCAGACGCTCGATCCTAAACCCGAAAATTGAAGGGGCTCATTGATTCGTCACAGCCTAAGCTGAATTCTTTGGATTCCGAGATTGTTTGAGACTTCGAAGCTTTCTTCTGATATGGGTCGAGTCGGCCTGCCACGTGGAAAGATATGACGCTGGCTACTCCGCTTCGATCCGAAACGAGAATTGCGAGATTTCAGCATGATGCAGAGACCCGTTCGCCGCGGACGTCTATACCAAGTGAAGAGGCGTTCGCGCCTGATTGATTCGCTAAGGGGCACCTTCAGGAAGATCGGTTTTGGACACGTTGCATTCGCTGTCGTCGTTCTGCCGGTGCTTTTCTACGTTTATCGCGAAGCGACCCGTCAGGTCTTGATTATCGATCCTTTTACTGTTCCGAAGCGATATCAAGAGGCAGGGCTTACTTCGGAGGTAATGGCTAACCGGATTGGAGAGGCCGTTCGCCAAATAGAAGTGCCCGCGAAAACCTTGATGAAGAAAGATGATCTCGCTTCCTGGGCGGATGAACGATCAACGCTTGATGTAGAAATTCCTGGTATCTATAAATTAAGTTTGAAGACGGCAATTGAAATAGCCCGAAGCCTCCTCGGAATTTATCCAAGACACATCAGTGGTGAATTGTCTTTCCGGTGGCCGCCTCCGCAAACGACGAATCCCTGGCGATAAGAGTCAGGTCATCGTAACGGTGTATATCATGCGGGCACAAAACCCCAGTCCAGCGATCAAAATCGTTATTGCAGGCGATGATGTGGAACAAACTGGTGCAAAGAATAGCAGAAGCGATTTTACTGCAAGTGAATCCGTACGTGCTCGCCGCGTATCAGTACGATAACCACGAATACCAGAAGGCTCGGGAAATAATTCAACGAATAATTCAAGACCCTTCCGCGGATAGCCTCCACAGAGCAGCCGCGTTCACTTTCTTGGGCAACTTGTTCAGAGATGAGAGGAAACCAGACGAGGCGATCGCAAATTATCGGAAGGCAATCGAGCTCGAGCCGAGATTCGTGATTCCATATAACAACTGGGCACTCACTCTCGAAGGAGACGAGGGGCGGCCGGGTGAAGCCATCGCGAAGTACCAGAAAGTGATTGCGCTTGATCGACCTCCTCACTTGCGTACATCAATTGGGGAAGCGCCCTCTATAACGAGGGGCGGCCGGGTGAGGCCATCGCGAAATACCAGAAGGCGATTGAGCTCGAGCCGAAATCCCCCGACCCGTACATCTATTGGGGAGTCGTCCTCGAAGACGAAGGGAAGCACGACGAAGCTATTGCCAATTACCAGAAAGCGGCTGAGCTCGACCCCAATTCCCCCGCATCCTACATCAATTGGGGACGCGTCCTTGAAAAGGAAGGAAAGCACGACGAAGCTGCTGCCAAATACCAGAGCGATCGAGCTCGACCCCAAATCCCCCGAACCGTACATCAATTGGGGACTCGTCCTCGAACACGAGGAGAAGCACGACGAAGCTGCTACCAAATACCAGAAGGCGATTGAGCTCGAGCCGAAATCCCCCGACCCGTACATCTATTGGGGTACCGTCCTCGAAAACGAGGGGAAGTATGACGAAGCTATTGCCAAATACCAGAAAGCGATCGAGCCCGATCCTAACTATCTTCCGTCCCACGCGAATTCGGGGAGTCGCCCTCGAACGCGAGGGGAAGTATGACGAAGCTATTGCCAAATATCAGAAGGCGGTCGAACACGATCCAACTTCTGCACTTTTGTACTACTTTTGGGGTACCGTCCTCGAAAAGGAAGGAAAGCACGACGAAGCTATTGCCAAATTTCAGAAGGCGATTGAGCTCGATCCCTACCTACTCCATTCCCTACAACGATTGGGGACTAGCTCTCGAAAACCAGGGGAAGCATGACGCAGCTATTAGCAAATACCAGAAGGCGATCGAGCTCGATCCCACCTACTCCTTTCCCTACTTCCATTTGGGAATCGTTCTCGAAAACCAGGGGAAGCGCCACGAAGCTATCGCCAAATACCGGAAGGCGATTGAGCTTGATCCTAACCGCTCCGTTTTCTAGTCAAATTGGGAATCGCTCTCGGAAACGATGGGAAGCGCGACGAAGCTATTGCTAAATACCGGAAGGCGATTGAGCTCGATCCGACCTCCGCAGGCGCTTACGTAAATCTCGGTAACTGTCTCAAAGATAAAGGTGATCTAGAGGGTGCGCTTCGTGCTTACAATGAGGGCATCCATCTCAAGCCGGACCTCGCCGATGCATATTACTATCGAGCTGACGCCTGGAAACAAAAGGATCAGCCAGCGGCTGCCATCTCGGATTTGCAGCAATACCTTAGCTTAGGAGGCGGGGTGCGAGAAGGCGATTCAGAAAAAGTGGAAGCGATGATTCGTGACCTTAAGACGAAGCTATGAGGACCTCTCACCTCGATCGTCAAAGACACACCAAAGTCGAAATGCTTGGGTGTGAGCCTCTACCCTTCGTGACGCCACGATCTGACATATACAGAATGATTGATCTCAGCTGGTTCGTTGGGCGAGTCTTGAATTGTAGGTAAAAAGGTAAAAAACGGAAATCGCGCACGCCAGAAAGCTTGTGGCGACGATTCTCCAATACCCACTCGCTGAAGCGTTCGAACATTGGCCGAGCGCATGGAGTTTAGTGGCGGGCACGTCAAGTCCGCGGCCATCGTACATATGCATAATGATTCTTGCGCTGGGATCGATGACGTAAACCCCACTTGAAATCTTCGGAAAGCCCTCTTGCTCTCGGTTTGCAATTGCCCGGAACATTTGTGCTGCATCGAAGGTCCCGCGGTGACAAACAAGTCCATGTCAACCGATAGACACTTAGCGTCATCCCGGCGCGGGGATCGATCTAAATGTTAGAACTCAGCCGGTTGTTCCATCACATCGAACGGCGACGAAGAATCGACTCTTGCCCAATCTGACCCAATACGGCGCACAACCTCCTCCTTGCTGCCACCTTTGGCTAAGAAGTTCGAAATGTCCTTAGCGTCAGCATCCCTAAAGCTGACTACGCGATATTCGATCCCACGCGCCTCCAAAGAAGAGATGACATCTTGTTGGTATCGCTTGCCTGGCTCGTCGTCGTCAGGCATCAGCACGACCTTCTTCCCCTTTAGGTCATCGGCCAGCTGATTCGCCAGTATTTGCGTTTCCCTGATGTTGTCACCGCGAACTCCACGCCAGTCGAATCGAACAGTTTGAATCTCTTGAGCGATTCACAATCTTTCTCGCCCTCGCAGATGCATTCTACCGTCGCGTACTTCACTAAATAAGCGTCATAAAGCAACGGCTTCACATCGTCAGTGTTCCAGATCCAGCCGCCGCTTGGTGCAGGACGGCGCTGAGAGAATTGCTTTCCCGGATATCTCAAAACTTCTTTCTTCAAGACGCCGTCAGCGTTGTAGTAGGAATAGATCGCCTCTGCGTTCTTGTCCGGCTCATGGAATTCAACCGCCTGCCCCGCTGATTCTGCCATGATCTTTAACGCGTATCTCTGCCTACACTGCGAAGCCGCATGATGAACTGCATCAACGTTCCTCGCTTCTCGCAGCCGAAGCAGTAGAAGACACGCTTCTTTGGATTGACTAGGCAGGAAGGATTCTGGTCAGTATGGAACGGACAAAGGATAGCCAGTTCGCCATTGTCCTTCTCGACCGGCTCAAGGCCACAATCCTCAAGGAAGTTCTTGACCTGTTCTGGGGCCTGTATTCCAGTTCATCCTGGTCGCCGACCTTTCTCCCGGATACGGTAGTAATTCGCCGGGTCAGCGGATGGGTTACCGTCTTCCACGTGCAACGCCTCGCCTGTGTACGGATCATGTAGGGTTATCTCGTCGCTAAGAACAGACACCAAGCTCTTATCGAGCAGCCCCTCCAACGCCTTTTCAGCGGTTCCCAGTGTCGAGAAGTCGGCTAGTTTCTTAAGGTCGGCAACATCGAACTGGAACTCGTTGGAAATTCTTTTGATTGGCAAGCCAGCAGATCGCTACGTACATGCGCTTCTCGGAGCCGGACATTCTAGCGAGTGACCAATCGGCCTGATGCTCCTTGACGACACACTTCGGGATCTTGATGTACTGGACCTCGTTCGCAATCAGGAAGTTTTGTGTCTTCGCAGTTACCAGGGCTCCCCCTGTCGCGGGATCACACAGGGTGTACAGATTGGCACCGAACTCACCATACTTCTTTCGTGACGAAGACCTGCCTGATAAACCTTTTCTGCTCCAGTTCCTCGACTGCACCAGTAATCATGTTCTTAGAAGAGCCCGATATCCTCCATAAGAAGCTCTTGGCTTGCTTTGACATCCACTGACGATCCCACCACTCTGGATCGGTTCAACTCTTCCCAATCTCGAAAAGGACCAAGAGCACTGACAGGCGGATGGCTTCAGAGCGACCCTATTTCCTTGAACGATGGAGTGGGGAATCTCAAACTGACTGAGCCTGCCCCAGTAGTTAGGCTTGAATGAGTTGCTCATCT
>CAWAFB010000010.1:0-1161229 GCA_963781245.1 uncultured Acidobacteriaceae bacterium | reverse complement strand
ACACGACCACCCGGTCAGCCCGGTAGGAGAGGGCACTCCGCGTGAGTTTCAGTTCGCGCTCTGTCTGCAGTTCTAAGTGGAAAGAACGTCGGCCCAACCTGAATCTCCTTCCACTCCTCTCTCGCTAGAAGGAAAACTTAAGAGCGCCCTGCAAAATCCGCGGCGCCGCGGCGCTGACATTCCCGAAGGTAGAACTACCGATATCGCCATCGACTGCCGTGGGACCATTGAACTGCGCGTGATTGAAGACATTGAATGCCTCTACCCGAAGAGAAGGGATTTCGATTCGGTGATAGGCAGATTCTTGGCAACCGCCATGTCATAGTTGTCAGTCCCAGGACCATAGAAGAACCGCCGCTTTGCTGTACCGGGAGTTCCAAGCGCATTCATGCTGAAGGCCGTGCTGTCGAAGTAATTGTTGCCATTCGTGCGCGGATTCTTGTCCAAATCCAGCGGACCACCATCGTAGTCCGGCTCGTCGATATTGCTGTTGTTCACGCCGTTTGGATTCGTTCCGATCAGTGGACTTGTACAAGTTGTTGATCATGGTCACCGGGAAACCACTTGCGAAGTGTGTGATGCCAGAGAGTATCCAGCCTCGTGTCAGACGATTGGGATGAAATAGCTGATCAAAGGGGAGTTGATACTCGTAGCTGATGACGAAGTTATGCTTCACGTCGAACGCGGAGATCGCGTAACTGACGCCTGGTTGAAAGGATTGACTTCTTCGCCAATGTTCGATGACTGATCCATCGATTTGCTGTAGGTATACGCGGCCGCAAACTCAAGGCGGCCGTGGTGTGCCGCGCGCTAAGTTCGAGCGCGTTGTAGTTAGCATGGCCGATGTTTGATTGGAGCGCATTGCTCCCGAAATTCGGCCCCAGCGGCCCGCGTGTTCCGTTTTCCTGTCCGCCAGTAATTGGAAAGTAGACCGTGTCCTCGCCGCCGGCTCCGCAGGTGAGCGTTCCCGGCACCACCGCGCTGGGCTGGCTCAGGCTCAGGCAGAGCGCAGGACTTTCCGGGTTGGGTTCGATCAGCACACGCTGGCGATGCGTGGACGATCCGATATAGCTTGCGCCGAAGACGGTATTCGGTCCGGCCTGCCGCTCAATCGACAGCGCCCATTCTTCCGTATAGGGCGTGCGATTGTGGATGTCGTATCCTGGAATGCCGCTGATCGGCTCATAGGTGCTCCAGTCAATGTTTGGGTCGGGGTTGCTGCGCGACGAGTCGAGCGGAGCAAACTTGTAGGGAAAGGGCTGACCGTTGTTGGTCCCGTCCGCAGCCGTGATAAATGGCGTCGCGAACAGCGGTGGAGCTGGACTGGTATAGGTTGTTCCGTAAGGAGCATTGGCCGCCAGCACGCCGATTGAGGTTGCATCGATGGCGGTATAGAAGTTCCCAAAGCTGGCGCGGATACTCGTCGTGCCCGGTTTCCCCAAAATCTTTTCGAGGACGCTGCCTTCACCCTGTGGAGACCACGCCAACCCTACGCGTGGGGAGAAATCCAGCTTGTCGATGGGAGCCAGCGTGTTGGGCACGCCAGGATCTCCCGGATAGAGGATGCCCGGAGGCGCGCCGGGGAAGACAACGGACTGCGCGCCCGGTACGAAGGTCGAGATCTGGTTGTATTTTTCCGACCATGGCGCGATGCGATCCCAGCGGAGACCGTAGTTAAGAGTCAGGTTGGAAAGAACGTGCCAGCTATCCTGGCGAAGAGGCCCGCGTACTTGTTGCGGGCATAGAACGGATTGAGCTGGCTCTGGTTGTATTGGCTGGGAACGCCGATCAGAAAATCCGCGAAATCCACACCGGTTTCAAGGCCGGAAAAGACAAAATTCCCATTGAACTGAGCGATGGGAGCGGCGTTCGCCTGGTCGGCATTGAACTCCGCGCCGAATTTCATGGTGTGATTGCCGAGAACCTTCGAGAAGCTATCCGCGACCTGATAGGTGTTGTTCACCTGAATGAGTTGATTGGCGGCGGCGCCGGTCGAATAGGCGTTGAAGTTGAGGTTCTCTAGGCTCTGCCCCTCGGGGTCAAACCACGATGCTGGGTGAGCCATCCGGATTGGCAAATCCCTGCGAGACGAGGCTTACATTGCGTCCACCTATAGGCTGGCCAAGATTGGTATTGTCCCGCATGTAGCTGAAGTGAAGCTCATTGTCTGCTGTGGCGCTGAAGGCTTTGGTATCGCTGAGGGCGATAAGCTGTGCGCGTCCCGTGGTAAGAGCGTTAAAACCGGGAACGCTGGCGCCACTCTGTGCGACCGGATAGGGATCATCGAGATCGAAGTCGTCGATGAAATAGTAGGCGGACAAGAGCCCCCACCGCGTATTCGCATCAACGCGAGCACCAGCCTTGTCGTCACGCACCGTCTGGTTATAGGAAGATGTGGCAAACGTACCCAGAGGGGTATTGGGGGCGGGAATATATTGCAGCATCCTCTGCGCGGGAACCGACCAAGCTTTTTGCGGAATCACTGCATTGGGAAAGACGCACGTCGAGGAAGCGGTGCATCCGGGCAGATAATAGGGCTCGCCCGCGGTCACGCCATAGCCCAGCTTCTGAGTGAGCAGATTGGCAAAGTAAGGACCGCCGACGATTCCTGACAGTTGGTTTCCGCCGGCGCCATTCGTGAAGTCCAGAAGATTGCCTGTGCGGTCAGCGTCCGAGGGCACCGGGATGTTGCCGGTATCGACGCCCTGTGTCTGCCGCGTGCCCTGATAATCGAGGAAGAAGAAAAGTTTGTCGCGGCGGATCGGTCCTCCGATAGTGCCGCCAAATTGATTCTGCCGAAAAGCGCCGCGGGTGGGCGAGAAGTAGTTGCGCGCATCGAGATCGGTGTTGCGCAGAAACTCGAATGCATTGCCATGAAATGCGTTGGCTCCGGATTTCGTGATGACGCTGATCTGGCCGCCGCTGTATTCGCCATACTCCGCATCGAAGTTGCTGGTAATGATGCGGAACTCAGAGATCGCGTCCAGATTCGGTATAACGGCAGTGCCGGCATTGACGTCCTCTTCCACATCGCTACCGTTCACGCTGAAATAGTTAGCAGTCTCGCGCTGTCCGTTTACGGAGAGGTTGCCGGGATTGAGGGTGCCTGAAGGATTGAGAATGGTTGCGCCCACATCCTGTACTGTGCTCGATGTGATCGCCGTCGCCGGCGCAACGCCCGGTTGGAGAGAGAGCAGATCCGTATAGCTGCGGCCGTCGAGAGGAACAGCGGTCATCTGCCGTCCGGTGATAACCTGGCCCATCTGCGTGCTGGTCGTCTCGACGTGCAGCGTATTGTCGTTTACGGTCACGTTCTGAGAGACGCTGCCGACTTCGAGCGAAGCATTCAATGTAAGCGCAGCATTGGTATCGAGCACAACTCCTTCGCGCTTGTATTCTCCGAAGCCAGAAGCCTGCACGTCTAACACATAATGGCCGACGGGCAGAACCGGAAACGTGTAGTATCCTTTGCTGTCCGTACGCGTCTGGTGAGAGAGTCCGGTATTTATCTCCATGACCGTCACACTTGCGCCGGCAACAACGCTCCCGGACGGGTCCTTCACTGTGCCCGAGATGCTTCCTCCCACACTGGCCCACAGCACAATGGCCGACAGGCTGCCGAATACGCAGACAGCTCTCACGATCCTGGCCGTATAACGAATGGCGCTGCTCAACATCTTCTTTCTCCTGCTCTCTCTTCTCGTCTAATGTTGCAGACGCCTTACTGGATGGTGATCGGAACGTTGACGCTCGCCTGGGGCCGCCCCGAACTGCTTCCCGCGGTGCCTGTAACCACGACGACGTAGGTGCCCTTGGCCGTGCCGGGATCGATCTTCGCCGAGCCACCACAACCGATTGCCGTAAAGGCAATTGCCAGAAACGCGAGCACGCTTATCGCCGTGTTCCGCCATCCTCGCCGTGGCCATTTGCGCCGAGGCAGGCCCAGCAAGACGACGCAGGCGAGGCTCGCGCCGCCTCCCGCGGCAAGCCATCCGGGACTCCCCGTTTGTTTGCTCGATTGCGGGTGCGCAGGCGTGGTGTTTACGGTTAGTTTTACCTGCCCTGTGCCCGTGATCGAGTTCGGATCCACAAAGCACGCCGATTCGGTCATGCTAGAGGGCATCGTGCAAGTAAGGCTGATGGCCGTGGTGTAATTGTTCGCCACGTTGACTGTCACGTTAGCGATCGCCGCCGAGCCTACGGCGGCAGTCGCCCGGCGACGATAGTGCGAAGGTGGAAATCGTGATCGGGGTAGCTGGCGACACCGACTCCGCGTAAGTCGAATCTCCCTCGTAAAACGCAGTCAGATTATTGACGCCAGTATTTCCGTTGACCGTCGCGGCCGTTGTGGCCTGTCCTTTCGCGAGCACGACAGGATTGCCGACGTTAACTCCGTTCAACTGAAACTGCACCACGCCGGTAGGCGTCGGATTTCCAGTTGTTGCCGTGTCCACCACGCTCGCAGTCAGGGTGATGTTTTGATTTGGGGAGATGCTCAACGCCGAGGCCGTGGCGGTTGTCGTCGATGCCGAGCCCGGAGACGGCAGCACCTGAATCTCGCCCATCATGCCGCCATCTTCATGTTCCAGGATGTGGCAGTGATAAACAAAGGTCCCGACAATGCTGGGATCGCGGAAGTCCATACGCACGGTGACGCTGGGATAAGGCCCGTTGCCGCTCCAGAACGGAATGTCGACGGTATCGCGGATCGCCGGGTCGTTCACCGCCTGGCCGTCGATAGCCAGCACCTGGAAATGAATCTGATGAATATGGAAGATATGGTCTTCCTGGGC
Source organism: uncultured Acidobacteriaceae bacterium (assembly GCA_963781245.1). Classification (GTDB taxonomy): domain Bacteria; phylum Acidobacteriota; class Terriglobia; order Terriglobales; family Acidobacteriaceae; genus Silvibacterium. Next base: position 1,156,436 of record CAWAFB010000010.1, on the reverse strand, counting down.
ACGGTTTTCAATCGTCCAGTCTTCGACTGTTCCCGAGTGGACGACGATGTTCGGTTGCTGATCCATCGTGAACACGGCCGGGGTCTGTCCCTCTTCGGTGATGAAGAAGGTAGTCGGGCTTAGCGGATTCGAGGGGTCCAGCAACACTTCGGAGAAGTACAGGTTGCGTTGCGCAACCGGCGTCGCAGCGGCAAGATCGGCGAAGCGCGTGACTTTCATCGGGACCGCCTTTCCAGGCAGGCGCCTCACAGCGGAAGCGCTGTGCACGGCCGAGCTTTCAACGCCGTTCTGGCTCACAATGTTGGCAATCGGTCGCGCGGGATCGTAATCTCCATCCGGTCCCGTGTTCCAGTACTGAGTAACCAGTTGCGCCTGGTCACCGACTTTCGGCGTCGTTATAACGAACTCTGCCCGAGCGCCCAGCCCCCTGACCTGGCCTTCGGAGATTCCGTGCGGATGCGGATGATACCAATACAGCCCAGGCGGTTCATTGGTGGGGATCTGCACGTCATAGTCAAAGCTCTGCCCCGGCTGAACGAGCGTATGGACCACCTCATCCTGCCCGCAGACCGGGGCCACGTTGGTTCCATGGAAATGGATATTGGTGACATTCGTGCCCATCGTGCCGTTGCAGCCAGGGCTTGTGCCGGTGGTGGCGTCTTCGGCGGAGAGCGTCATCTTCATGCCCGCCATGTTGTCGCCGGCGTTCGCCGAAGAAGCAGCCAACATGTTCTGGAAATGGATGATGAGCTGGTCACCCGGAGAGACGCGGAGCGTTGGCGCTTCCAGACCGCTGTCTGTCACATAGCAATAGCGGACAAGCCCCTGTGAGTCGGTCACCGTGAGAAATTTCATCGTGACTTCGAGCACACCGTTCTGGCTCTCAAGCTCCGATGGCGCGGACACGACTGAACCCACCGAGTAGCGCGCGCAGATCTGGTCGGCGGTGTTGGAGCCGGTTGCCGCCGTGGCGGCCGTTTTTGCAGCGGACATCTTTGCCAAGTCTTGGGCCGATACCGCGCCGCGTCCCGGATACGCACGCTGTGCATAAGAAGTAAATGTCGCTGCGAAGAGAGAAAGAATAAGAAAAACCAGGGGAATGATGCGTCTACTCTGAAGTCGAACCACCGTTACAACCTTCACTTGTTCTGCCTCACAAAGCGAACGTGTTCAGTCTTCCTGCGAAGGGCAGAAATGCCCTCAACAAGAAGCGACAGTTGAAACTTTGCGGGCGGGACTCCTATAGTGAAGAGAGCCCGCAGTCAATCCGGCTGTGGTTCCCAAGTCCTCGCGGTTCTCCGCCAAGAGTCTGCCGCGAGGATTTGTTTCTTAGTCTGCTATTGCAGTTTGTTTTTTTCTTGGAAGCGCACGCGCTGCAAAGTCCTCCAACCTCCAGGCGCATAACCTGAATCTCAAAATTGTTCGTTTCGGCGATATCCCGTTTCAGGCGCTCGAAGGTGGGACTGACATACTCCTCAATTTCCCCGCATTTGAAGCAGGCCAAGTGCAGATGGTCCTTCTGCGTCTTAACCTCGTAGTAGTGCTTCTCACCATCGAGGTGCATAAGATCCAACTCGTCGATTAGGCCCAGGCGCTTCAACAAATCGATAGTCCGATAAACCGTAGCCCGGTCAATGTTAGGGTCGCGCCTACGGGCCAGTTCGAGGAGGCTTGCAGCGTCGAGATGCTGCTGAGCACTCTGAATCGTCTCGATCAGAGCCCGCCGTTGTGGCGTCAGTCGAACTCCTTTTGACTCCACTTGATTCAGCAACTCGCAGCGTCTAAGCAAACCCTCTCCAGTTGCGACCGATTCGCAACAACCATTGTATACGACAAAAAGAGTCCGATTACAGGAAGGTAATCAGAAATTCATCTTTCACGCGAATCCTGTTATCCGCCCAAATAGGCAAACGCCCGTACGTGGCCTTCGAGAAAAGCTTCCGTGGTCTCAGCAGGAAATGCCGTCACAAAGCAATCATCGGAATGTGGCAGGTCGAAGGCAAGATAGTGCGCCTCACACTCCACTCCGGCCACAACAACCAAAGCTTCACCGAAGTCGGCCTGCGCTTCGCCCGGTGCGTGGCTCAGCGGCACAAACATCTCCCGAGCGCCGATCTTCGCCTGGCGCACGTAATCCTTCACAATCGTGTAGCCGCCTGTATACCCGTGTTCTTCTCGCAACCGCTCGAAGATCCGCTTCGCGCTGTGCCGTTGCCTTCTTGGCCGGCTCTTGTCTTCTTCCAGAATGGTGTCGATGGCACCTTGCCACGGACCCAGCTTCGGCCGCCGCACAGGCTGATGCCGCTGATACCCGGGCGGCGCCGAAAACGCCAGCATCTTCCGCACCGTCTTGCGTGCCAGCCCGAACTCCCGCGCCACTTCCCGCTGACTCCGCCCCTCCACATGAACTGCCCGCCGTACCCTTGCATACAGTTCCACTGTGTACATGCCTCCGGTGTCCCACGGAAACACAGCCCTCTCAACGGCGCCGAACCTCGTTCGTCACCCCTCCAAAACTTCCGTTGTCCGTGGAACCAGAATGTGGCGGTGGTCTACTTTTACTCCGCCACGTCACGCCGCTACCGCGCCGCGATGTGGTCTATTTTCTCTCCGGCGCTCATAGGCCTGTTGCAAATTGAAACTCAACGAAAAACCATCTTCGACGAGGCCGAATTAAGCGCACATCTGCACGAGTTTGCCGACGAGCGACGACGGCGACTTCGCGGCCAGAGAATGTTCTTAGCGCGAAGACCGTTTCGAAGTGGTCGACTGAACCGCCGGATTAGCTTGCGAAGGGGATATTGCAGGCTGATGCGCAAAAGTGGGAGTGGACGGTTTGGGCGGCAAGGGTACAGACGCAGTTGCCGAGGTGACAAGAGACCATTCTTGAATCATGGATGCAGACCTCTGCTACATAATGTGAGACTCGGCCCGGTTCATTAAAACTCTGAAGATATTATCGCAAACTGCCTGACAATCATTACGCAGATTGCCAATTTCTTGGATGTCAACTTGTACGAGCGGGACGTTACCAGTAGCCTGTGGAATTTCGAGGAGATCACACAAGCTGCACAGAGGGGAGGCACGAAAAGTAGAGCCGACCGTGATGACTCCGATCAGCTGGCGTGAACGGAAGGGTCCAAGAGCCGCCACGTTTGATTGGGTGAGACCCGGATGGTCTATATGCAGGGTCAGCAGGCACGCATGAGGTGGTGAATACGGAAGCCGGAGGTAATTTTCCCGAGACGCCTGGCTATTTGTATCGAGCGGTTGCCTGTAGACCTGTGCGGTAGCCTTGCGGAAACAGGCCCCCCCAAGCCCCAGTCCGAAGGGTAGCCAGAAATCCCATCCCTTCTCGCCCAACCTCCTACCGTTGATGAATCCTTCCACGACCACCAGGCGCTTTTTCCTCTCGTCCCACGTGAGGAGCGTCGTCTCAAACTGCTCCGTTTGGTGGTTCGTCCCGAATTTCTTCCGCAGGTCATTATGCAGATCAAGAAAGAGCTTGGCCACCATTTCTGACCCAAGGTTCTTCTTTTCCGCCTCGTGCCAGTTCCGATGCGCAATCAACTGCTCGCGCACGACTTCTGCTTCGCGGATCATGGGATGAAACTGCCGTTCAGCGTTTCGCTCAGGGACCTCCCAGTCAATGCTGTAATACGAGCCCAAGGTCGGATAATCGATCACCAGCGTGTTACCGCCATTCGACTCGTGGTGGAAGTTGTGCGTCTCCCGGAGATCGCCGTTCGCAGCAATCTCCCAACGGGCGTTGGATTTACGCCACCGAGATCGTGGGTTCGGATGCAGATAAAGTGTGCGTGCTTTGAGTACCTCAGTCGCCGGAATGGAGCGCTGTTTCTTCTTCTTGAGGTGAAAATATTGAAACCGTGGATTTTCGCTGATTGCTTCCGGAACATTCAACTGCACAGAAAGGCGTTTCACTGGAAACCAGATCAAGGTCGCGAAATATTCGACTCTGGTCCGCAGCTTGGTTCCGTCGACGTGTGTCTGCAGTTTGGAAGGGTAGAGATTGCTGTATTCCCAATTGGTAACCGCTTCGGAATTGATCACTGGAATGGTCCAGCCAAAGGTTTGGCCCATGCCCTTGCGATCCGCTGGCGAGAAGTGAAGTTTGCCGATGAAGTGCCCGCGGATAGTCCGGATCTGATCGATCACGCCACGGATCGTCTGTGGTGAAGACGCGGGATTCGACTTCCAGTCCAAGTTAAGGCGATTGCCTCGCGCATCCAGTCGTGGCGTGCTCACGAGCCCCGCGACCGATTCAAGATCGAAATAAATCTTCTCTACAAGCTGCTGTGAGCTTTGCAGGTTTCGGATCTCATAGGTTAGGACCGAGGAACCGTCCCGCGAGCAGGTCTTAGTAATGGAGAGTTCGTCGGCCCAAACCTTATACTTCTCCAGGTTGTGCTCGAATGCATGCTTGTTTTCGGTGAATTGCTTGTTCTTCGCGGCGCGCACATTGTATCGTTCGGCAGACGGGAACACGGCATGCGCATCCACTCCATCGCGGGTGATGAGGACCGGCTGATTCTCCGGTGCCAGCTCGAATTTCGCCGAGCTTATCAGCGCAAGTTCGTGCGCTCTGCCCACACTCTTACCATCTGCAAGCATGCCGTAAAAAGTAGTGGCATAGGCATTGGCCGCATCCGGCGTGATTGTCTTCTCGATGCCGATGACGCAGTCGATAAGTTCGGCAATCTTTATTGCTTCTTCCTTGGAGTAGCAATAGCTTAGTGTAACGAGGCGGATTTTGCCCCGCAGGGCATGAAAGAGCAGACCAATGGTCTGGTGGGAGATCGGCTCCGGCTTGTCATGCTTGTCAAACAGAATGATGCGGGAAAACTGCGTCCCGTGCGCACTGAAATGAACGCAGTTGGGCCGGCCAGATTCGAGCGCTTTTATCACATCGTCGAGACGCGCTGCGGGAGACGCCAGAAGCGTATGGCGTTCCACTGAGCCGGGATTTACTGCTCGCAGAATCTCCTCGTATTCGCCGGCGATGTCGATTGATCGACCTGGATCCGTATCCGCGCCAATGAATTGGATCTTTAACTTCTTCATCCAGCAAAAAAGCTCGTCTCAAAACTTCCGACATGGTACCATCTGCCGATCTTGTTGCCACGATTTATTTCAGCGAGATAAATGGGAGGGGGACCATGCCTAAAGAGGAGTATTACGTAATCGTTGACGTTCCGGATGAAGTGCGTCTTGAGATGGCGAGAGAAGACTTTAGCCTGGATCGACTGCTGGCCGCTGAACTAAAAAAAGAGGGTGAGGCGGAGGTCACACGTGCTGGTGAACCCGGCGCCGCAGTCGACAAGGAACTGGTACTGCTCATTGTGGCAACAGGGTTCACAATCTTCATGATCGCCGGGGCTATCGAAAAGGTTCTCCTGGCCCGCGCAGAAGCGAAGCGCATGACCGCGCAGACAATCGTCAGAGAACCGATGCTCAACGAGCACGGAGACCCGGTAAAGGGCAATGACGGAAATGTTCTTGAAAAAACGACGACGGGATTAGGAGCAGGCAGCACATATCAGAGCGGCAACACATATAAAGCCCAGGTCGGCGACGTCAAGTTTGAAGTCAAGGCCGGAACAAAAGTGAGTTGAGCCTCTGCTCAGGAGTGATCTCTCTCTTCGAGCTTCGTTTGGACGTAGAGCAATAGCCAAATCGCCGCACGGTAGGAAGCGAAGCCTGAATCGGCCTTGCGCGTCACTATTGGTGCAGAGTGCGGCACCTTGTTCCACCCGTCGATCTTAGCGGGCGACGACAGCGCAATGATTCCCCATCCTGCGACGGATTTCCGCGACGGATCAGTCTTAGAACACCGCCTGCCACGCAAATTGTATTAAGGGAATCGCAGAAGTTGACGACGGCTTCATTCGAGTTGCCGGGAAATCGCCATTTCGCTGGACCGTTGAGTGGGGTGGAGCGGAGAGGTGTCTTCGGTCGATTTAGCGCTGCCTGCTGTATTACAAGCCACACCTTTTGAGACAGCCTGGAAGGGGAGTTCCGGCTGTTGATTTAGTGGGGTTTAGCGGGGCTGTTTTTGGAGGCCTTTTGAAACAGCCAGGATGAGCTTGTGCGCATCGTTCAGGGTGCCGTGCATCAGTCTGAGCCGACGGTCCAGAGCCGGAGTTCCGGCGTGCTGTAACTGGTCGCGCAGATCCTCGACCTTCTCTTCAGCACAACGACGGCGGCTGAGTTGTTCACCGCAGACCCAGCCGATCGCGAGGCCGAGACCGAACGCAAGCAGCATCCACAGCAGGATGTTAGCAGTAGCTTCTGTCAGCAGATTTCTCCAGAGTAGTTGGGGCGTGCTCGCGGAGCACGCGGTGGATGGTGGCACGGGAGACCCGGTAGCTTTTGGCCAACTGGCCCAGGCTCTGTCCGCGCTGGCGATCCCGCAGGATGGCATTACGATCGAGATCCAGTGGCTTGCGACCGATGTGACGGCCTTCTAGCCGGGCGCGGCGCATGCCGGCGCGCACCCGCTCGATGATCAGGTTGCGCTCGAGTTCAGCGATTGCCCCGATGATGACGACGACCGCGCGGCCTAACGGACCGCCGGTATCGATCTGCTCGCGGAAGCTGATGAACTCGATATTGAGCCGGTTCAGCTCATCGAGCACGTCGAGGAAGTGCTTCACCGACCGGGCGATCCGGTCCGATGCCCAGACCAGGACGAACGTCGAAGCGGCCGCGGCGGGCATCGCGCATCATGCTGATCGAGCCCGGGTCGTCTGGCCCTGGCGCCGCTGATCGTGTCGGTATACTCCTCGACGATCTCGTAGCTCCGCTGCTGGGCCATCTGGCGAAGGTCGTAGAGCTGGGTCTCGGGGTGCTGATCGAGGGTGGAGACACGCATGTAGAGGGCGGCGCGCTTCATATATATAGGTGATGGGGAGGAAGATCAGCGTATCTTATATATCTAAGATATGTCAATGAGCTGATTCTGACCCCAGCAAACCTCCAGGCCATGCGCAAGACCGGCTACCTCGGTGAAGGCGGCTTCATGATGCGTAACAACCTGTACGGCATGAACGTCGAGCGCACCGTCCGCTATGACGTCCATGAACTGCGCATCAAGGACTGGGAGAGCATGATCGGCCAGCCCGTCGAAGAAGCCCTCGGCCTCAAGCCAGATCAGAAGGCCATCCTCGGCTACTACAACGGCAACCCCATAACCGCCGGAGGCCAGAAGAACTACATCGAGAACGTCTTCGAGATGGGAGACGGCAAGCTGGGTATGAGGTCCGTGAGACCGTTGGCTTCGGCACCGGCACCAAGGTCGACCCGGTCAAGGGTCTGGTCCACGGTGTCACCAACGACGAATTCACTCGCATCAAGGAAGGACTGAACCTCTATCACCAGGTCCCTCCCCGCTGCGCACATACAACTCTCACGCGCGCGGGCGAGGACCCCTCCATCCGGCGGCATCCGGGAGTATGACTTCCTGACCCCCTCGCCATCTCCGCAGCCTCTTCCACGCTTCCACGAGCCTGCGAAGGATCGCCCCGACCTATATACCCGACCTATATATAGGAATCAGGGTCAGGAGCTAGTGGGATTTGGCTTCGGCTTACTATCATGCGTGCATGACGAGGATGATCGGTAACCCCTGATCCTGCTTTCCGGCGCGCCTTGGTCATGCTGGCCTGATCGCTGTCGGCATCCTCTTCAGTGCCGCTTTCCTCACCGTCATGCTGCGAAAGCTAAATCCCGGAAATGCTCCTCTATCCGCCGACTGCGGCTGAGGGGCTCTCTATCCGGTTGAGCAGCGCTTTATCCCTCTATGTGCTCGGAGGGTACCAGTCTCGGTCTGCGCTGCCACCCTCTCGGGACCTATTGGCCTCTTGGCCGCCCAATCCTCTCCGGCCGGTCGAGATGAAGGACCTGTTCCGCGCCGCCGGCGATCAGACGCCGGCCCGAGTTCAGGCGCTCCCGGAGAGACTCCCGAGCATCCCATTCCACCCGGATTTCGGCCGGAAATCAGCCCGTTTTTACCCTGTGGAAATCGTTCCGGGCACCAGAGAAAGTTCTGGCTAGGAATTTCACATGAAAATACGGGGGAACGCATGTTCCCAACCTTTGACTGGGGTCTCCGGTACCCTTTCCGCACCCCAAACTCCCCAATTCGCCCGACCTAGTATAGGAATTTCGAAGTAAATCGCCGAATTGAGCATTTTAAGGCTGTGGAAAAACACCGACAATAAGTAACTAACACTGATACATAGCGATCTATCCGTCGGGTCTCTTCGAAACCGGTAGGCTCGGTTGAACAGGGGTCATCTTCCTAGCGAATCGCCACCCCGATTCTCAGCTGACGAAGCCCTGTTCGCACTCCGGAACGCCTCACAAAAAGTAGAAAATCACCCCTCGTTGAGGAAAAGTTCGCGCACCAGAATCTGCACTCCAAGGTAGGGAAACCCTATTCCCTACGTTTGCCTGGGGCTCCGGAACCACTTTCCGCGCCCGCAGATCCTAAATCGACCGACCTCGTACAGGAATGTCCAAAGGAAAAGCCGAATTGAGGAATTACTAAGTGGATCCCTGCCCAGCTTCGCCGGTTCGTAGCCGTTCTCTTTCTACTAAAGCAGTGTCCCGGAGATGTTCTCAATCACAGACTGCCCGAGCCTGCGATAGCTTTCAAATTGGCTTTCTGTAAACCACTGATCGACGGTGCTGTCATGCGGAAAGGTTCCATGCTCCAGCCAGTAGTTCTGCACATCTCCGGGAACATCGGGCAGGTCGCCAGGATCTGCGCCGGGAGAAGCTGCGTCCGGTTTCGGAGGGAAAGGAATCAGAGACGATTTGATATACAGAATCTCGCCTCGCTCACTGGGCGTGTCCGGATAGGTGATGAAGCCTTTGGCTGTATGCGCGGCACTGAACTTTGTTTTCGCAACCAGGCGGAGGTTTGACAGGTCAAGCTCTATCTCCGCACCGAAATCTATACGGCATTTTCGGATCGCCATGCCGATTCCGGAAAACAGGTAGCCGGAGTCCTCTTCGGCGTCGCAGATGACAATGCGGCTGCAACGACGGCGCACCAGTTCGTAAAGGCCCATGTTATCGAAGTGGCCGCCATCGCTCAGGTAAACGAACTCCTGCGAATCGTCGCTGTGTCCCATCAATTCGTACACAAGCTGGAGAAATCCGGGGAATCCGCGCCAGACCGACGCTGTCCTGGCGGTGACCGAAGCTTTTCGGGGATTCGGCAACCACCGGCCGAGTCGGGCGTTGAACATGGTCAGCAGAAAAGCAGTCGCAGGCTTGGAGTGGTAGCCCCAGTTGGGACTAAGCGCGGCACCGGAAATCGCCATCGCTGCCGCGATGTTCAGACCGCCGCCGGGAAGTGCGTACTCCGACGTGCGCACGAAGCCATTGAAGTTGGTATCGTCCGCTCCTTCGGTCCAACCGACCGTATAGCCGGAGTAAAGCGGGGTGAACGCGAAGGAGGCTCCTTTGCGCTCCTGGGTAGCGAGGTCTTCACCGGTCGTCAGATTCAGGGTCGCGCTGAAGATCGGTAAGGGGCCGGCGTATCCCCCAGCGGGAGTAAAGTTCTTCAGTTGAAGGCCGAAAGTATCACGATTGTCGAAGCCGGTAAGGGGAGATGGCATGCGATCACGGTTGGAGGCTCCGAGGTAGCAGCGGGTCAATCGATCGCGATAAAAAGGATACATGGAGAACTTTGTCGCATCGAGCTGCCAGCCGAAGAGAAGCGCGATCCCGCCAAATACCAGAACGGTCGTAGAGAACGCAGCCCAGCTCCCGGATCGTCCAAGACAGGCCTGGGCAAGGGCCGCGAGGCCGATGAGCAATCCGGCGAGGTAAGCATAGGGACCGACCGTGGCGATCAGCTCCGGGGTGATCGGTTTTTTGCTTTTGTCTTCGGAAGAGGAGGGCTTGCCGTCGGTTTTGTCGCTCTTGCCGCTGAGGACTCCGGCAAGCGTCATTGCGACCCAGGCAAGTATTGCCGAGACTTTGATCTTTATTCCGCCGAGCGCCATGGAGGTCAGGTCCGGCGAGAGCAGCGCCGCGGACAAGATGACCAAGGCTCCGCCGGCGAGCAGAAGGCTGCGTGCCCTGGCACGCGCGACCAGTTCCAGCACCCAATCTTCAAGGTTGTGGCCGACCAGACCGGTGAGAATGATGATGGTGAGGAATGGGAGCCACATGAGGAGGGGAACTCCGAAGGCGAGCTCAACCGAGGGCTCCGCGTGCTGGATAACTCCTGAGCCCCATTGCTCCAGCAGGGCGGTCCTGATCAGCGCCGCGATGGCCACGTAGATAGTGCCGCCCATTAGGCCGGAGAGAATCGCGGAAATGATCAACCATGCCCCCAAAAGTGACTTATCTTGGAAAATTTTTGCCTTGGGTTGTTGTCCGGACCCAGCCTTACCGTCTTCGAATCCATAGATGCTGAGATCCGCAAGTGGCCTTCCTCCAAACGCTCCACACAGGCCAAGGAAGGTCAACGCGACGAAGACAGCTAGGGGCGTTGCCCTGCCGAGTGGGGTGTAGAGAATCCAGTAGGCCAGAGGTAGCCCAGGTGCAGTCAGCATCAAAACCGCCAAGAAGAGTTTCCATTCGGTTTTTTTCTTCAGACTCAGTTCGCCCATAGTCTGCGACGATTTTGGATCGGGCGCCGGTGGTTGCCCCTCAGGATCTTCCTCTCGCTTCTGTTTTTCCACATCGCACTTATGAACACGATCCCACTCGGCGCTCAGTATGCCGTGAAATCGCCAAGATGCCCAGGCGAAACCGAAGACTGCTATCAGACAAAGCCCTAAGAAGCTCAAGTAGGGCACGACCTTGTATTCACACTCAGAATTTTTCCCGCACTGGCCGCGCTGAGCGACCTCAAAGGGGTTGAGAGCAGGACAGGGCGGATCTGTTATCGCTTTGTGAATGATCCCAGCATAATCACCGGTGAAGCGATGCCAGGAAAACTTGGCTGACTCTGGCTTTTCGGTCTTTCCGATGAGGGAAAACGACAAGGAGGCCACCTGTCCCATACCCGTCGTGGAGGCGCTGCCCTTCAGCGTCACTTCGTTTTTCTGTTCAAGAACGGGTTCCCTTAAATGCTTTTTCCACTGATCGGAGAACAGATGGACGAGCGCCAAGCAGAACACCAGCGCGGCGATCAATACCAGCTGATTCAGAAATGTGTTGCGCAGCCACACCGATAATGCCGACCACGTGTCCATGGTGAGGAGGCCGGTTCTGGGGGTGAGGTAGTTGCTATAGCTGCGCAGCCACTTGATCTCTCGCGGCGAGAAGAAGTTTCTTTGATTGTCGGCGACGTCCGCGCCCGGGGATGTGTCCAACGTCTCTTCCTTGAACGCAGGCGTTCTCCACGTCCACTTTGTCGGCTGTTTTGTGAGGGGAGTCAGGTCTGCCTCCACCTGGGACAGCGCCTCTCGCATCAGCCTGGACTCATCAACGGTGCCGCTTCGCTGAGCTTTCCGGCGATCGAATTCGCGTTTCAACCACGCTGCAAACCAAGTGTGAATGTATCCTCCACCGGAAACGCTGGAGATATAGTCGAAGCTTCCGATCCACCTTTTGGAGGCCAGTCCCTGAAGAATTCCTAAGTTGAAGGTAGCGCTGCGAATTCCTCCACCCGACATGCACAGGCCAGTCAAGGAATTGCGGCTTGCCCACTCATAGATGGATCGCCCGCTTTCGTCCCATGGCTCGAAGCTCCTGGAATGAATTTCGCGGATCGCTTTGATGGTTGAGTACTCTTTTTCCAGGAGCCACCGGCTTGGAACGTAGTTCACCAGATAGGAAAGCGCCTGCTGGAGCTTTCCGCGCTCGGGGCTGCTCCGCAGCTGGGTAATAATTCGTTCGACTGCATCTTCCCTGGGCGGTGGGGCGGGATTGGATCGGAGTTCGCCAACGATAGAAGCAAAGCCGGGAAAGCGCGTCCCCAACTCGGGCGAGAGAGTCGGTTTTCCAGGCTGGGTGAAATAGTCGTATATCTTCCCCGCAAGCTTCTCGATGTATTCCCGTCCCACATCCCCAACGGTATTTGCGGAAGCACCTTGTTCGGTCATGATTCGACTCTTTCTGGAAGAGCTTCGAAAGTTACGCGCACGTCTTAGTTCCTTACAGCGGGGTAGTCTGCCAAGTTATGGGCGACATTCATAAAGCAGCCAGGCTGCGCGTGGCCGGGCTGGCCAGGTGCACCGTTCACCCACACTCTTACCTCGCCAGTCTGGTCGATGTATTCACGGCTGAGGCAATCAACGACTCTCTGGTGATATTGGAGGATTCGATAGCCAAGATAGTCCGGGAATGCCTCGAGGCTTTTCAACTCCCTATAGCGACCGTTTTCGAGTTGGATCTGATCGTCGACCATTGGTACCCCGAAGCCGAGGTCAGCAGCAGTAGGCACAATCATCGCGTCCACGAAGACCAGGCTCTGGGTATACACTTCCTTGGGTTTTAGCGGCCGCTTGATCAACAGGCCCAGAGCGGGAACCTCGAACAACGGATCGATCGGTTTCCACGGAGCCTGCCCTCGCGCCAGAACCGCACTGAGCGTGGAGACTTTGAAGAGTTTTAGGGAATCAACCCGGACGTGCGTATCGACTGTGTGCTGAGAGACGCGCGAGTTCAGGTCATCCGAAGTGGTGGAACTGCCTGCCTGGACGAGTCCAGCGCCGTTTTCGGTCGATTGCACGGAAAGATCGAGGTCGGCACCATAGGCGCCCGAGAGGGTATGCGCGGTCACGGCCAAATCCAACCCACGGCCCAAGTGGGCAGTGGTGGCTTTCGGGGTCAATGTCTGACCCAAAACCGTGAGCAGCTCGACCGCCTTTGCCGGAGCAAGACTGGTCACCAGCGAAGAGAGAGGCGACTTTTGCACGCTGGCGCCTTCGGTCTGCAGGTTGGCGAAAAGATCGTTCAAAGTGGGGGCTGGAGTTGCGTCAAAATAGTTCTGCGTCGCCGTGGTTACCGAGCCAAGCTGGTTGCCGAGCACCTTGACGCTTACTAGTCCGCCATATCCGTATTTAAGCCCCGATCTGAGCATTGGATCTTCGAGAGTCGCGGCGATCTGAATTTGCAGCCGCGACTGGAAGACTGAAAGGTCCTCGTTGAAGGCTTCGACGCTGGGTTGGAACGCTGAGTCGAGCGTATCGGCGGCGATCGGCTCCAAATAGGAGTGGAAATCGTCGGGATATTCCACCATCCGTTTGTAGTGGAAGAGAAAGTCGGCTAGCGCCGCCCGCAGCTGTCCGAGGGCGCTGGTGGCGTGTGCCTGCTCCGCAGCTGCTATCGGCGGCCAAGCCGGCGGTTGTGAAAACAATCCGTATTGCAACGCATCGTATGTGCATTCGAGTTGCAAGTACATCTCGGGCCGAATTCTCGCCCTGCTCGCGCGATCTTCGGTCTCGCTTATTCGGTAGTTGTCGATGTCGCGCTGCCGGCAAGGCGTGCTTTGACCGTGGAAGTGCGGCCCCGGTCCCTCCATCCGGTTCAGCATCTCTTCCGTCGCGGAGTGCGGAGTATTCAAAGAAGCCAGGGTCACCAACATGTCCAATAGATTTGGCGTCAGCGGGTAGTAGAGGGAGGTGAAGCCCAGGCCGTAGCCGGCTTCCGGCACGCCCCCATGGACCATGCCCGAGGAGTCGACTCGCTCTACGATTCCATTCTGATTCACGCTGGTGGTCAAGGTCAGGTAGTCAAGTAACATCGGGTCAAGGGAGCCGGGGCTGCTGATCCGCTGAGAGAGATAAGTCCAGCCAAGCTGGACCGACCTGTTGATGGCAGCGTTGTAGTTTCCCGCCAGATCCTCAAGCTTCGGAATGACGATTCCGAGCTTGTTGTCGTCCGTCGTTGACAGTTGCAGGTTCCATGCGTCCACCTGGACCTGAGGACGCGGCTGGTCGAGACGGGCGATGGTTCTCTGTGCGGATTTGAGGGCATTGTGCCGGGCGTCGTCGTCCAAGTCGGCAGGATCGGACAGGACGACCGTATCGGGCTGAATGGCCTGTGCCTGCACATTAGGATATGCATCGCTGATCAGCTTAGCGACGGCCACGGGATCGTGGAAGTAATAGAGCCTCTGCACGAGCGTTTCTACCTTCGGCGTCGTGGGGACGGTCGGCGTGGCCAGCTCCGCAGCGAGGCCTTTTACCCTGGACTCCAGGGACTCGTCAGCGTCCCTCAGAATCTCTATCAGTTGCTGCCGGTCTTTGTAGCCTGGGTTCGCTGGAGCGGCCGGCAATCGCAGCAAAATCTCGCGAAGTTGGACCCCAAGTCTCGTATTTGGGATTAACCCGATGTGAAGGGCAGCCGCCAGCGGGCCGACATCCTTCTGTGTATCGGGACCGGGCTGGTGCCTCAGTGTGTCCAATTGCAAGTGGATGTTCCACGCATCGACGGCGCTACCCACAAGCGCGACCAGTTCAGGCGAGGGCAGCGCCGTTGATGCGTCGGCCGTCACCAGCAGCCGGGTGTCGTCGACCGCCGTTATGCTGAGAATGCCCGGGATAGCGTTGATAAGCGCATGCGCGACGTCGCAGGCTTTGCCCGTTCCGGCGGGCAGGACGACTGCGAAGACGTTCGGGTCGGACTGCGCGGCTTCGTTTACGTAGCCCTGAAGCTGGTCCTTGATGTCTTCGACGTTTACCTCTTTGGTTGAGGCATCTATCGCCACGACGATTGTGGATGGGCTCAGCGCCGTAGCGCTCACCACGCTCTTGGAAAAGCCCGAAAGCCTGGAGGCTAGTTGCGCCGCATTCGTGCCCCCTTCAGGTAACGGGAGGACCATCGTTGCGAACGAGGTGGACTTCGTCACCCCGTCTGGCATTTGCCTCCCATTGGATGCTGCCGCTGCCGTGTTCACAGTCACCTGAACAGAGGGAGCCTGACTCGGGCCGATGCCTGATCCACCGCCTGATCCGTTTGCGGCGCTATCTGTTCCACCGCCGGGTTTGGCTCCCTTACCGGACTTGTCCGACGCTGTCGCTGATGTGTCGGGCGTCACCGTGCAGACGCTGGCCATCGCGGGCGCTGGCGAGGTTGCATTGGAGGGGTAGCCCGCTCTCTGAGTCGCGGCTCCAGCCTGGTCTTTGGTAGTGTCTGCCGCCTGCGCGGCCGCAGCACGAGCCGTGGCAGCCAACGACACCGCAATGCATATCAACGCAAATAGCTTTTGATTGGTCATCCGATTCCTCTCTCCGGCACTAGACTCCATCGCTTGAAAAAATCGACCGCCACGCGATCAGGAAGGAATGCGTTCGACGATATAAGCGAGAGATTGCGAGGAAAGAGGACACGCTAGAAACAGGCCTCCGATTCCTCCGGTGCGGGATTCTCCTAAGGTCCAATCAGTAGTCGAATGACACAGCCACTTCCTAGCTGACATTGCATGGAAGTTCCATTCTGGAGCTGCGGCACCAAAGAATGGCAGTTTCGGCCTCTGCTTGCCTGGTGAGTGACCCTGGCGGCAGTCCGACAATACGGATGCAGTCAACTTGCTCGGTGGGTGGGCATCCGTGCAGGAATGTTCGTAGCAAGTGCAAATGTCCGGTTTTCGTAGCACGTGAAATGTCCGGTTTTGTTTTCTCATCTAGCCGCCGTCGTAGCTGTTGGAAAGTGGGAATCCCGCGCTGTTTGCGGGATTTCCAAGCGAGGTGGAAAAGTCGGCATTTGGACTTTTCCACGGAGCGGCTTTTCAACAGCTTGCTTTGTTGCCGCCTGCGTGATCGGTGTGCCCTGGCTGGTGTAGTGTTCTAGGGGGCGTGGCCCGTGGGTCATGCTGAGAGTGCCGTCCAGATGCTGGTGCACGATGACGTTGCAACCGGCGAGGGTGCCGCGCCAGCTTACCCTGTCGATCTGCAAGGCCAGGTTCTGGAAGCTGACGGTGTTGTCGCGGCTGACCGTACGCTCGAACTGGAGCGAGAAGATCAAGTCGAGGTCGCGGCGCGGGCAGGCGGTGAAGGCGGTGCCGCGCTGCGCCGCAGGCACCTGGAAGCGGCGGTTGAACTCGGCCACGTAGTGCTCGCGCAGAAAGCGGTTGGCTTCCGCAAGGGTGCTGATCCCGTGCAACCGGAGCTCCTGCGGCAGCCGTCCCTGCCAGGTCCCGAAGTTGCGTTCCGAGCGGCCCCGCGCCTGGGGCGAGTAAGCCGGAATCATCTGCACGCCCAGATCGCGCAACGCACGGCCCACCTGGGTCAAACGATGCGGGTCCACCTTGCCGCCAGCCTTCGGTGTCAGCCAGAAATGACTGCCTCGATCCGAGTACAAGGCGCAGAACAGCCCCTTGCGCTCGATGACTTCTCGCAGCGCGGCCATCACTGGAACCGTCGATTCTTCTTCCACCAACTGGGCGTAATAGATTTCGCTGGTGGCGTCGTCCAGAATCACGATCAGGTCATACCAGCGCTCATCCTGAAACCACTGGTGGCGGCTGCCGTCGATGTGCAGCAACATGCCCGGCAGCGGGCGCCGTTCGCGCCGCTTGCGGTGTATACCGCGCTTGCCGGCCTTGGCCACCAGTCCCGCTCCCTGCAAGGCCAACTTTACCCAGGTATAGCTCAGATGGATCCCGTGCTCGGCGCCGAGCTTCTCGTGAAAATGGCGCACGTTCAGGTCAAAGTACTTCTCCCGGTAAAGCCCCAGCACCTGCTCGGCCTGCGCCAGTGGCACACGCTTTTGGCTTGGCCGGCCGCGCCGCCGGTCGATCAACCCGTCGTAGCCGTGTTCTTCATAGCGCTCTCGCCAACGCCGCATCTGTCGGTCGCTGATGCCGATGATCTCCGCCGCCTGCCACCAGGTGATCTTCTTCCCCATCGCTCGCAAGATTACTTCCTGCACCTTCATCGCCCGCTCCACTGCGGCCCTCGGATAGCTCTCCATGCTCCTCTGCATGGACATATCCTCGCCGCCCGCTAAGCGGACATTTCATGTGCTAACTTCACCGGACATATCATGTGCTAACGACAGGCATCCGTGCAGGAAGTGGCAATGCAGTAAATGTGAGCTATACTCTAGCTCACATTGCCCCTTACGCTCGCCCCCCCGAGTATTGCGCCGCCGATTTTGGTTCATTCGCGGTTGCGATTAGAAGTTGCGATGTTTCAGCCATGATCACGAGTCGCTGGGAGCAGGTGAAAAGCATCTTTGGGGCCGCGCTGGAATTGCCGGAAGCGGATCGTCCGGCATTCGTCGCGCAGGCGTGTGGCATCGACACGGAGATGCACGCTGAAATCCTGACCCTTCTTGCAGCCAACCAAGCAATGGGCAGCTTCATGAAGGATCCCGTCACGAAATTTCCGATTCCCGCCAGCTTCGAGAACCGCAACTGTCTCCAATCGGGCGAGATGCTTTGCGAGCGGTTCGAGATTGTCCGACTGCTAGGTGAGGGTGGCATGGGCAGAGTCTACGAAGCTCGAGATCTCGACCTGGGTGTTCGTCTTGCCCTGAAGACGATACGCCCGGAGATATCCTCTGATCCACGCACGATTGAGCTCTTCAAACATGAAATTCAGTTGGCGCGGCAGGTAACTCATCCCAACGTCTGTCGCATATTCGATCTTGAGCGGCATAAGACCGGCGCGTCCCAGGTGACGTTCTTGACCATGGAATTGCTAGAAGGAGAGACCCTAGAAAGTCGCCTCCAGCGCGATGGCGCTATGAGGGCAGAGCACGCGCTGCCGCTGATCGAGCAGATGGCAGACGGGCTCAATGCGATTCACGACATGGCTGTCATCCATCGCGACTTTAAGCCGTCAAATGTGCTGCTGGTAGTATCGGGAATCAAGATTCGGGTGGTAATTACCGACTTCGGCCTGGCGCGTGCCAAGGCCCTTGCTGTGGTGAGTGAATTCGCCGCCAGCTCAAAAGTAATGACTGGACTAGCTGGCACGCCGGCTTACATGGCGCCTGAACAGTTGACCGGCGGAGAAATATCCCCGGCTACCGATATTTATGCTTTCGGTCTGGTCATTTACAAGATGGTTACGGGTAGGCTTCCACACGACACCAGATCTGAGTTACCAATTCTAACGAGCCGCGCTGCGGAGCCCTATCTGTCTCCGCAGGTTTACTCTCCCGACCTTGAGGCAACTTGGGAGCAAGGCATTATGAGGTGTCTCGAGGTCGATCCTGAAATGCGCTTCCAGAGCGCAAAGCAGCTCCTCAAGGCTCTGGGCGCAGGAGTCGACACCTCGCATGCATTGGTTCGGTCGTCAAACGGCGCGATAGAAACTCTGCCTCCAAATCCGCCGCCTGCTGCCTGGTGGCGATTTTCCAGATTAAGACCAGTGCTGGTCCTGACGATTGTTGTACTAGCAATATCTATTGCAACCACCGAATATCTCATTCGCAGACCGCACGAATCTGCAGGCACAGTCGAGCTAACGCCGATGACTGCCGACCCCGGGCTCACCTGGGGCCCTACCTTATCCGCCGACGGAAACACCCTGGCCTACTCCTCGGATCGCGATGGGCCGGGAAATCTTAACATCTGGACTCAAAATCTCACTGATAATTCGAAAAAACAAGTCACTCACGATAGATCCGATGCGAGCACTCCGGCACTCGCTCCGGATGGCACTACGGTTGTCTACCGCTCTGAACGCGACGGCGGGGGAATCTACGTTTCATCTGTAAAAGGTGGGGACGCAAGGCTGCTGGCGCGACTTGGGAGAGATCCGAGATTCTCACCGGACGGAACCAGGATCGCATTTTGGATCGGACAAGAACACAATCAGGACGACCGCTTCAAAGCTGGCGGCAAAGCATTCACTATTCCCGTGCAAGGAGGCAGCCCAACACCCATTGAGCCATCTTTTGCAGATGCCCGCTACCCCGCGTGGAGCTCCGATGGAAGTCACATAATATTTCAGGGTGCTCCCGAGCATAAGTCGACTTTTGCTGAAGCATCCGATTGGTGGGTTGAATCCGAGAACAGTCACAAGGCCATCCCGACAGGCGCGTTCTCGATCCTTCATCGCGAGGGCCTAATCCTGTATGGTTGTTCGTTTTACTGGGTGGGTGACAGCATTATATTTGCAGCGAGAAAATCCTTCGGAACCAATTTGTGGGTGATTCACCTATCGGACAACTTACAAGCGACACTTCCAGTGAGACGTATTACTTCGGGAACAGACGACGATATTCAGCCATGGGCGTCGGCCCAGGGAAAGTTGGTGCTATCGAGTACGATCGCTTCAAGTGATATCTGGAAGATCCCCATTTCGGCTGGCATCCGCGCAAGATTTGGAGCACCCAAGCGAGTAACCGCATCCGCCGCGGTGGATTATTTGTTGTCAGTTTCGAACGATGGAAGAAAGTTGGCGTTTCGCCGGAGAACTGGCCAAGTAAAGCAGACCCTATTGAAGGACATGGAAACGGGACAGGAGACGATCATACCCATCCCCGAAGATGCAGTTCCAGTAATAAGCGATGACGGCGGGAGAATAGCGTACTCAGTCACACATGGCAATAAGCATCCGATTATCGCATTTTATATAGCTTCCCAAATATCGAAACAGTTGTGCGACGACTGCGGGACACTTATGGCTCTGTCTCCGGATGGTCGACGCCTCCTATACGGCCTCGAGAAGGGGGGGATAGGAATGTTGGATACGTCCACTGAACAAAAGTCCGAAGCCTTAACTAGCGATGGAGCGATCCTGGAGCAGAGCCGTTTTTCTCCCGATGGAAAGTGGATTGCCTTTATTTCAACTATCGACGAGGGGCACTCGCAGCTGCGTATCGCACCTGTTGAAGGCGAGAGTTCCTCGCCGCAGGATCACTGGATTCCGATCACTGGTGGAGATACTCGTGATTTGAGACCTACCTGGTCAGCGGATGGTAATTCATTATTTTTCCTGTCGAACCGCGACGGCTTCCACTGTATTTGGCAAATCCAGATAGACCCAATAACTCGGTATCCGCATGGCACTCCTGAACCGATACAGCATTTTCATTATGCGCGATTGTCGCCAGGATATCTTTCCATTGACTCGATGGGGCTCGGCTTAGGGGGTGGCTCCCTTTTCCTGAACTTGGGAGAAGTGACAGGCAACGTATTCACTGGGGACCTTAAATGAGAAGTCACGAAGGATATTATTTCCTTGCTTTGAGAATATGCCTAAGCGACAATGATGCGCTGGTTTTTAATCTAGCTCAATGAATCGAGAAAGTAGGAGATTTATTATGGTTAGCAAGAATGAGGTTCCAAAGCAGGAACAAAAGAACTGGGGAATTCACGTTGAGATTTCGGGTGACCCCCCCGATGATGCTACGGCCGAACAACTTCAGCAAACGGCTAACGAGTTGATGCCTCAGTTAATTGGCAAAATAGCGAAAGCCAACAGTATGAATATCACAGCGGCGAGCCCTCACGTAATTAAGAGATAAAGCTCAATTGACGATTCGAGAGTTAAGCGAAGCTAGCACTTGATTGTGTGAACGTTTTTTCTAAGAGCTACCCACTGCCTTTCGGAAATGTATGAGACTCTGCCTTGTCGCGCCGCCCACCATCGAATTGTTCGAGGAGGGATCCATTGCTCGGTCCCGCGTATCAAAGGAGGTGGCTGAGCATACGCCTTTGGGTGTTCTAAGCCTTGCCGCCATCCTGAAGCAGCATGCGGTCGATACCCAGGTAGTCGATCTAAATCAGATCCACTTCCAGCGCTCGTGGCCGGATCCGTACCACTATCGGCAGGTTGACTTTTGCTCTCTGGCGTTGTCTGAAATCTCCAACTTGACCTTTGACGTGATTGGGCTGAGCACTATGTGCAGCACTTATCCGTTATCGTTGCGCATTGCCCGGGAAATAAAACTACTTCATCCCCGGACCATAGTCATTCTGGGCGGCCCACAGGCTACGGTTGTGGACGAGTGCACACTCGAGGCATTTTCCTTTGTCGATTTTATCGTGCGCGGCGAAGCCGAGGAAACTTTTCCTCAACTGCTGAGTGCGCTGCAGAATGATAACGATCCGGCCAATACCCGCGGTATAACTTTTCGCGATGGCAGGCGAGTCGTGCGAAATCCCAGCGCACCAGTCATCCAGGACCTCGACTCCCTGCCGCTGCCGGCGTTCGATCTGTTTTCCCGGATGAAAGACTGCAGCTACATTCCGATAGAGATCGGGCGCGGCTGTCCATTCGGATGTACGTTCTGTTCTACGAACGATTTCTTTCGTCGCAGTTTTCGCCTGAAGTCACCCTCCCGGGTGATTGAGCAGATGTGCACTCTCCATGAGAGGTACAACGTAAGCAGGTTCGAATTAGTCCATGACATGTTTACCGTCGACCGGCGGAGGGTGATCGCGTTCTGCGAAGCCATGTTGACATCCGGGAGAAAGTTCACGTGGAGTTGCAGCGCCAGAACGGATTCAGTTGACGAGGAGCTATTGTCACTTATGTCTGCCGCGGGTTGCCGCGGTATGTTTTTTGGAATCGAGACGGGCTCCTCCCGGATGCAGAAGATTATTCATAAGAACCTGGACATGCCCGAAGCCGAGAGAATCATCGAATCTACCGGCAGAGTTGGAATCGGAATTACGGTCGCTTTTATCGATGGCTTTCCTGATGAACAAAAGGACGACCTTGCAGCCTCCGTTGACTTCATTATGAACGCCGCCCGATTTGACCACGTCTCGCCGCAGATCAACATTCTTGCGCCTCTGGCCAAGACCCCTCTGCAGACTCTTTATCGTGACCGGCTAGTACTTGACCAGGTCCATTCCGACATGTCGCATCAGGGGTGGCGTCAGGATCCCTCTGACCTTGAGCTTATCTCCGCCTATTCAGATATTTTTTGTAACTTCTACGGAATACCGTGTCCATTGGGTCGCCCATATGTAGACGAGTTCAACCGATTCCTGGCGAATGGTCTCTTGCGTTTTCGCTGGCTCTTGATCGCCTTGCATCAGCAAAGCGGAAACCTGTTGAGTGTCTTCGATAACTGGCTGGTGTGGCGGGGCGCCATTGAAAATCCTTCGAAATACTGCTGTACGGTTGCTTTCAGCCGTGATTTCAAGCAATTCGTTCGTGAAGCATATCCTGAACGGAAAAATCCGGGCTTGCTTGGAATCGAGGGGCTTCTGGAATATTACGAGGGGCTCGATGCGGCCCTAGGCCGGGCAGGAGACTCCGCTACGGAAAGCGCCACTCGCCAGCCCGGGGTCGAATTAACCCAGAACACGATTCCGAAGCTGGCAGACGGAACCTGCGTTCTGCGCCTCAGCATGGACGTAAAGAGCATCATTGATAGTCTCCGCGCCAAAGTGCCGATTACCGACGATGTGGTGTCCCCCACGATGATGGCTGCTCACGATTCCGCGACTGGCGAGATCGAACTCTATAAACTGCCATCCCTGTCAGCAATGATTCTTCATCTTTGCGACGGCCAGCATGACGTCCGAGGCATCATCCAACGGTTTGCGCAGAAGGCCGGATTCGTACAGAGGGAGCAGGCCGAGTCGGTGTGCCTTCAGGGTTTGGCGTTGCTCAACCAACATTCGCTGATCGAATTTGAGAACGCGAGGTGTTAGCTATGGAAATGACTCGAATCGCACAATGGGTGCATGCTACAAGACTTATCGTCCTCCTGGCTCAGCTCTGAAATGGAACCAGAGAAAGACCTTCCGGGAGAAGTCACACATCTCCTCTGTGAGCTAAGGCAGGGTAACAGGAACGCCGAGGATCGCCTGATCCCTCTGGTGTACAGCGAGCTGCGCCGTATCGCCGCTCAGTATCTGCGCCGCGAAAACTGGAATCACTCCCTGCAGCCTACCGCCCTCGTGCACGAGGCCTACCTGCGTTTAACGAAGCTGCAGCGGGTCGACTGGCAGGGCCGGTCTCATTTCTTTGCCGTGTCGGCGACCCTTATGCGACGCATTCTGGTCGATCACGCCCGTGCCCACCAGGCCCAAAAACGCGGAGACGGATGGAACCCGGTAACCCTCGATCCTGCAATTTTGCCCACGCCGGAGCGTGCCCCGGAGGTCCTGGCTCTCAATGAGGCTCTGGATAAATTGTCCCGCCTTGACGCGCGTCAGTCGAAGATCGTTGAACTGCGCTTCTTTGCGGGAATGAGCGAAGAGGAAAGCGGTCTTGTGCTTGGCATCTCCGCGCGCACTGTCAAACGAGACTGGCGGGTAGCGAAGGCCTGGCTATACCACGAGCTGAAATATAAAACGCCGTCGGGGCCAGTGGCTAAATAGCCGGCGACTCAGGCGACACCTTGTCACTTTTTGTGCGGATTCTGCGCTATTTGCAGTGGGAGAGGTTTCGAGCTGGAAAGAATGGATGCCCTGATCAAATTTTCGCCGCCGGCATTTCTTAAAGACTTCGACGGAGTTCCAGGTCTTGCCGATGACTGGCATTGTGCCGTTGATGCGTGGTTCGAGTCATCTGTGGACTCGGTCAAGACGACGTACGGTAATACTCCGGCAACCCCGCAATTTTACAATCCGGCGAGGTTGAATCCAGGTCCGTCGATGGAACAGCCCATTATCTGGAATGCTTTCCCGAAGGAACTGTTGAAGCAGTATGGACGGGCTCGCGCCCTAATTGAAGCCGACAAGCTGCAACCGCTTAGTCATTACTCGAAGACGTATAACCGGGATGTCCATACGCAAACCTTGTACCGCCCGCAGAACGAGTATTGCGAATGGCACGTAGTTCGCGATCCCAACACTCACCAAATCATCCGGATTACGTTTTCGTCTGAGCCTCCCGAATATTGGCGTGCACTATTTGGCGACGAACTGCCGATCGACAATAAGACGAAGATTCCGTTTAGGGGAAACCCGCACAAGGTTCTTGCGTTATATCGAGCACTCGTCAGCCCGGAAGTGCAAATGGAGGATCTGATCTGTCATACAGAGATACCTGGAGGTCGGGGCCAGCCGCCGCTCGCCAAAAAAGGCGGCTATAACATGTTCAACAAATGGAACACAACCCACGGAATCATGCACCTGTGTTCCCCTCCGAATGCGCTACAGGCCGAAATCCAGCTCGGTGCTGACGCCACCGTTTTGCGAGCGGACGCAGCCGGAAAGCCCGTAGTTCTTGCCGGGCCCTTGGTCTGTTGTGCTCTATACGGAGGACCGGACCGCAACAGCGATCCCACCATCGGTGGGTCGGTGAATGCCCTGGCCAGAACCGGCGCTATGATCACGCTCGCCGATCCCGTTGGTCTCTACATGGACCACATCGACACAGCTGGATGGGTTGCGCCGGATAACCGCGGTACCGACGATTGTGTTTCAGTAGTAAGAGGCACCGCGGAGAAAGGGATGATCGCCCGGCTCAAGATTGAAGTTCCGGCCTATCGTGGCTTCACGGTCGGCGACATAAAAATCGGCGGCGTGAACATTGAGTACGGCGGTCACGTGGCCGAATGCATCACCGTGAAAATTGTCGGAGCCGCGACAAATCTGGGAAGCGTGAAAAATACACCGATTGTTTGTGCGGGACGATGCTGCATTGATCCGCACAACGCCGTCCAGCTCAATCGCGGCGTCCCCCATCATGACCCGACGCCGCCCGGAACCATCCGGGCATTTGCTTCTCACGGCGCTTGGCCGATCGCCGGACCGCTTTCGAATTATTCACGGGAGGCCAATCCTTCGCGGCAAATCCGCTGGCCCGACTCGCGGGGCATCTGAATATGACGAATTGCCGTCTCACGCCACCGTTTGAACCCGAACTGGAGATGAATGATATTCAGGGAGCTGTTATCCCGGGATTTCTCAAACCTCACCAGACTCTGCTGGGATTGCGCATCCTTGACACCCACAAGGCTGCCCATCAGTTCAAGACCTTAATGAAGTCTTTCGCCGAAGACGTATCAACCGCCGCCCACACCCTCGACGACCGGCGCGCCTTTCGCATCCGTCGCCGGCAAACTGAGAGCGAGCATCCGGAAGTTGAGTATCCGGAAGTTGAGCATCCGGAAGTTGAGCAGCGAAAGGTATTGGTGGGAATCGGATTTTCGTTTCCTTGTCTTGTTCGCCTTGCGCCCGGCGCAGCGCTGATTCAGAGTGAGGCTTTTCAGGCAGGGCTCGTCACGCGGTCTCCACTGCTCGGTGACCCGACAGACCCAGGCGCCGACGGCAATCCCGCGAACTGGGTTGTAGGCTGCCAAGGCGCCGAGTTGGATGCGCTCGTGGTGATCGCCGGCGATCATCGGGAAGCTGTGAAAAAACATGCCGACGCGATCGTTTCGCAACTTGACGAGGCTGGTGTCGCCGTCTCCTACCGGGAAGATGGAAATGTCCTGAAAGGGAAAAAGCGCGGCCACGAGCACTTCGGCTTCAACGATGGTATTTCTCAGCCTGGCATACGGGGAAGGGCCTCCAGCGCTCACGATGACTTCATAGCTGACCGCCACATCGATCCGTCGGAGATTCCCGAGGCGTGGTTGTACGGCTATCCCGGCCAGGACCTCATCTGGCCGGGTGAGTTTGTATTTGGCTATTCCAAGACAGGTCCCGATCCGCTTGTTCCGGCTCCTCCTGATGCCCCATTTCCCGCCTGGATACGAAATGGCTCTTTTCTTGTTTTCCGGCGCTTGCGCCAGGATGTGGAACTCTTCTGGCACACAATGCGGGAGGAGGCCGTAGCGCTGGCGATGCGGCCCGGATTTGAAGATATGGATCACGTTCGCCTAGCGTCGCTTCTGGTCGGGCGCTGGCCCAGCGGGGCTCCGGTCAGTCGATCTCCAGTCGTGGAGCCGCCCTCTGGTCTAGGTAGCGATCCCGTTGCTAACAACAACTTCCTCTTCGATTCCGATACAGTGTTGCTGCGCCTCACTGGTAGCCGCCAGGACAATTATCCGGACTTGCAGGCCAAAGCTGACCCGGTCGGAATAACCTGTCCTTGGGCCGCGCATATTCGAAAATTGAATACTCGCGACTCAGCCTCGGATATGGGTGGCTGTGAAAGTACATACGCCCGTCGTCTCTTACGAGTGGGCATTCCTTTTGGCAGTGCAGTGGACGACCCGGATGACAGATCAAATATCAGCACGAACTGTGCCGGCCTCGCCGACTCAGTATTGAGAAGCGCCGTTGATAGTGCGGGCGCTGAGTGTTCTTGTCGAAGAAATGATCGCGGGCTGCTCTTCCTCTCCATTCAGGCGTCGATTGAGCAGCAGTTCGAATTTCTCATGTCGCGATGGGCCAACAACGCCGCGCGGCCCAAGATGCCTGGGGGCCACGACATGCTAATCGGCCAGAACTCCGCCGCAAACGGCCCGCGCCAATGCACGCTTTTCGGATCCGGAGGAGCGAGCCACCAACTCACCGCCAATCAGCAGTGGGTAATTCCGACTGGCGGAGGGTACTTCTTTATGCCGTCGATTAGCGCACTTCGTAATGTAATCGCAATGTAATTCACTGGAAGGTGGCAACGACGTGCGGTCCCTCATTTCATAATGTCAACGCTTGGTTGCACAATCTTCGAAACAAAGCTGGCAATATCCGGGAATTGATACGCGAGCCACGTAAGCACCGGAATTGCTCCAAATGAAAGAATGCGGAGATAAAACTCGAGGCCAAGTTCGTTGGCCTTTGTTTCTGTGATCCGACTCAGAATTGGATTGCGATACATCTGCGCGAAAACCCAAACGATACCCGAACCGAGAAAGAGCAGGAGAGCCGTAAACATCCAGTCCACCCATTGACGGGGTTGAAATGGATAAGAATTCCAGGCAACAATAGCCAGCACAAAGCAGGCGGATGCAAAAGACATAAGGTAGCGCATATTGGTAAGAACGGCACGGATGAGCGATACATATCGAATCGCAACGAATTCCTCGGCCAGCGTAATGCGCGGCGGATCGTCGGGAATCGCCGCGTGAACGGCCGTCATACGGTTGGCGCGATCGCTCTGCGCTTGCGAATGGTTGGAAAGCCCCTCGGCTTCTTCGTAGCCTCCTTCCACCAGCCCAGTGCGGATGTCCTTCCAGTACGGAATCAGGACATATCGCAGCAGCAGGCGAGCGAATTCCGCGAAGTGAAGCTCTATCTCCTTCATGAGGTCAAAGTATCTTTTCCCGAGAGCAGTTAACTGCTCCGGGTGCTCGATACATTGGCGGAGTTGTGTAATCGTTGACTGGAGCCCGGCCTCGGCCATTTCCAGCTCTTGTCGATGTAATGACGCAAGACTTCGCCTCAGATCGCCGTCGTGAAGGATCTGACGAATCGCTTCGGCAGAGCGGGCCATGTCGCGCCAATGCTCGTTCAGGCCGCCCTGGCGCAGCATGGCCATCCAGCCCATGCCTTTCAGGCGGTTGAAAGCAAAGCGGATCGGCAGGCTCTCCAGGCGCTCCAACAATCCTCGCTTCAGCGCGCCCCAGACGAAAATCATTCGCAGCCAGCCGGTGAGTGCCACGGCGATGAGTGGGAAGAAGAGAACCCCCATCAAAGCCTCATACGGACTCGAAAGATAGGAGCGACCGCCCAAGTCATAGAGAAAATGGTCCAGGCTGCGAATGGGGCTGAAGAAACAGAAGCCAATAAGCAATGCAAAGTAGACAAATGCCAGGCCGCCATCGGTGAGGACATCCTGTACAAACCCAGGAGCCGATCGAAACCGGCGGAGCACCTCCCTGGTTATAAATAGCGTCGTAATGTTGCTGTACAGGCATGCCCTGCGGGGCGTCTCACATTGACTTAACTCATCATCGGATACGAAGAGCTTTCCACCCTCCACATCGTTGATTCTTCCTGGAAGCCAT
Organism: uncultured Acidobacteriaceae bacterium; assembly: GCA_963781245.1. Taxonomy (GTDB): domain Bacteria; phylum Acidobacteriota; class Terriglobia; order Terriglobales; family Acidobacteriaceae; genus Silvibacterium. The sequence continues at coordinate 1,128,686 of CAWAFB010000010.1, read as the reverse complement.
GGCCTATTGCCAGAGGAGAACCGGAGCCGCCATGCCTGGAAGAAAGCCCACAGGTACCAACCGGACAGCAGCAGAAGCACCGGCAACATGGGACAAACGCCGCTGCCCGCATTGATGCAGCGGTAGCTGAACGACAGGCCCGTGTAAGAGTAAGTGCCCCCCACCGATTGACGGCAGCACAGCCCCGCCCAGAGAACGGGGATTCCAACCAGGCCCGCCCAAGCCGTCAAGCCAATCAGAAAGCAGGCATTGGCCACCGTCCAGTCATAGAAATGACGAAGTAATTTAGTTCCGGCAGGAGCATGAAACGGACATGTCTCCCACCAGAGACCCTTGCCCGCCCTCAGGACGGTAACAAATACGGCGAGGAGCGCCCAAAGCAAAGTCCAGACGCATAGAATCATGCTCCCGTGACTCATGTCCACCAACCGGGAAAGCGACAGCACTGGAAACACGATGACGAATACCATCGAAAACAGCATTGTTGCGCCAAGAAAGACATACATCGACCGGCGGTGCGGCTGATCGTTGTCCTTAATCGCAAGGTCGCGTGTGAACGGAGACCAGTAGTCCGCCACAAGCAGCATCACCACGTGCACAATGCAAAGCAGGGATATCAGTGTGCAGAGAACAATCCACACAAGCGACGGATAGATCTTCACATAACGCAGCAGCGGGGGATTCGAGGATAGGTGCAGCTTCTGCTCCTGGCAGGCTTCGGCATTCATCTCGTTGTCGAACGACGGCAGGATTCTAGGCTGATCGCTGGCGCATGGGCTCAATAAGCCAAGGGGATAGTAGCCATCGGCGCCGATCGCGGTCACCCATAGGTAGGGGTGCCAAGTGTCAATGCGATCGTCGAAGCTAGGGTTATAGCCCCTCAACCGGAGAGAGCTCTTTCCTGTCGCTCTACCGAACGTGTAACTTGCCGCGTTATAAAAACTCTCGCTGGGCGAATCCGCGTAGGCGCGATTGGCGCCTGACCTGATCGGAACTCCCGGCACAGGCGCAGCCGATGATTTCCCCAGCCCGATCAGGTTATATGGCGTCACCGTCATGGAGCCGATGAACGGCACGTCGTCAATTTCCCGTTCCATCAACAGGTCGCCGCCGAAGAAAACAAGACGCGCATCGGGGCATGCGCGATGCAGGAATTGAGCAAGAAAGATCTGATCGAGAGGATTGGACGCGACGATCCCAATATATTGCGACCGATAACGATGAAGCTGGCGCGCAATCGCCATCAGCTGCGCTTCCTGTGAAAGCGGCGTGTTCTCGATGGAGAAGTGGGGAACACTGTCTTCGGCGCTGGAGTCTTTGAGGGAGAGATGGAGATAGGGAGTCGGAACCGATCCGCCTCCCTCGCTGTTTGTCTCCGTGACGACCTGTGCGTTGCGCAGCAGCGAAATTTCTCTCGGGAATCGAATCTGGAGGATTTCGCTAAGTACATCGTCGGATTTGTCTTTATTGTCACTGCTTCTTGAATCCCTTTTAAATCCCGAGGAGACCGCATTTCCAAGGGCGGTATTATCCTCCGTCAGCAAGGCAAACCTGCGAGTATCGTATCCAGATTCAGCGAGGCGCATTACAAGCTTGCGGATGTCGAAATCAGCACTGTCGTCGAAGGACAAGTAGTTGACTTGAGCGCTCTTGTTGGCTGTTGTTCTGGTCAATTGCTCAACGGCGAGATAAGTTCCGGTGACACCAGCGACCTCAAACGACGTTTTGCGCCGCCGACCTTCCTTGTTAATCGCCGTACGCAGCGATGCGGCAGACCCCGAATACTGGGGACCGACGATCGCTGTCTCGTCGTCGGTGGCCCCCCGCGAGAATTGGCCATCAATGCCCTTGGCCAAGTCATCCTCGTAGAGAAACGCGTTTTCGAGCTGAAAGCCGTCCACACCCTGGGTGGGTGTTTCAGCAACGAGAAAAAGATAGATAACTTGATTGCCGCTCTCCGGGGACTTTGTTTCCTCGGTTTCGGACGGCACGTACTTCAACACAATCAAACCGGGCTGACGTTCGCGTTCAGGATTGTGATCGATCTCACCATTCGCGGAAGCCTCGGTCTGCTTTGCCTGACCCGACCGACTCCGCCACGGCAGCCAATAATACGTGCTGACGTATCCGTTGTCGGCAGCGGCCTCAAGCAGCGCGTCGATCGTGCGATCGAACGTCAGCGCGAGGTGGCTATGGACCGGATCCGGCACGGTCGCAATGATGGTCTTTACCTTCAATCCGGGGAGCTTTTCCTTAGGCAGCCCCCAGTGGCCTCGAGGGTCGGACTTACAGCCCAATTCGTCTCCACTGACGGCGCCCCAGACATGCCAGTCGATCTCGTAGCTTGTCCCGTGAAGAGATTGCGCGAGGTCCTTTGGTTTCGCGGTCGTTGCATTTGTTTGAGGCTCGCTCTCCCGGGCCGGCGCCCAATATCTGCAGGAAGCAATCCAGGGACCTTCACCGTGTGTTTCAAATTGCTGAGAAGCGGCCGGAAGGTTCGAATCGCTTGGGATCGATTGTGATTGCTGGGGGGAGCTAGATCCAGCCGGCCTGAAGAGCAGGCCGGCTAGTAGAATTGCTCCGATCGTAGCACCCTGGTTCTTATTCACGTGTCCTCCCGCCGCTGCCTTTATCCGAATGCACCGCGGAGTCTCGATCCGCAGTTCACCTAATACAGGCGAAAAAAAACGCTAGAGAGGGACAGTAGTTTGCTTTGGTAGCGAGCGAGGCGAGGCAGGATAGCGGGGTCGACAGCCGTTTATCGCCTGTGAAGCACTCGATGATCGAGGCAATCAATCTCGGGTGAGAAAATGCGACGGTCACACCATTTTCACACCATTGAGAGAATTCCTCAGGGTCCTTTTCGGTGCTTCTGAGTATGGTGTAGTTCAATCATGTCATTGAAAATAAATGATATAAACGATCTGCAAAACCAGTACTCACTGCAATCGACTGCGGCTCCGGGGCCGCTCCCGACTCCAGTTTCCTCCAAAGGAAAGTATGTAAGATACTCGGGAAAATTAACCGAGACGGTGAGCCGCTCTTCTCGTGCCAACAGGGCGGCAATCTGGGCCTTGATAACTCGATAAACGCAACCAAATCCGTACCCACGTTCGCGGCCTCTTATGCTGCATTCCAATGACTTACGGTGCCATCCGTGTCGTCTAAGTTGTTGTAACTACATATCGTTTAAGTTCTGAAAAGGCCGGCGGCGGCGGTTCGATCCCGTCTCTGGCCACCATATACAACCAATAACTTAGAAGATGTCAACGAAAAGCCTCCGGATTTCGGAGGCTTTTACGCTTTTGGGGAATGCCTGTGTTTTCAGCAACTTGACTTCTTAGCACGATGGTCGCGCATTGGTCGTGCCAAATCGCGAAGCTCCCGGGGCTGTTGTAAATCCAATCCGATGTCGCAGATACGAGCGCTCAATGAGCGACGCCAGCCTGCATAAATGCTATCAATTGGTGGTGCTTGCGATTTGTCAGCCGCGACATCAGAACTATTCCGTACCGCCACAGTTGTCAACGCTCCGTTGCGTCTCGCCATAGGCCTCCTTGATTCAAATAGCGCCCCCAGAACCTCTGCTGTGTCGTCAGTCGATCGGATCGTCGCGCTGCAGGACGCGTGGAACAGATTTGTCACTGACGGGTCTCACCTGTTGCAACGGGAAGAGGCTTGTCATCTGTTGCTGCCATCGCGGAATTCGTCGAAATGGACGATGGCCGCAGCAGGGTGGCCGGCCTATCTGCAACGCGAGACTAAATCCGCTTAATTAATCCGTCATCCGTTGCTTTGGTATTGCGCACAAGCATCAATACCAAAAGCATTCCTACAAACGGGACTGTCCCCGCTACAACAATGATGGGATCGAAGGAGTGGCTGCCCATAGACTGACGTACATCGCTGAGGTGGCCCACGAGATAGAATGCGAGGATCGTTCCGACGCCGGCGGCGCTTCCGCTCAGTCCGCTTATCGAAGCTACTGAATCATCCCAGAATACGTCCGAGGGCAGCACATTTGCCATCGTGGAGAAAGCAGAATAGGCCAGGGAGGCCAAACCAAACAGCCCGGCAATGAGATACAAATTATTCGTGAAAATGGTCGGAATCAGCGTCGTTACACCAACGCCGCCGAAGACAACCAATGCTTTGCGCGCGGCGCCGACCGGCCATCCGCGCTCAATTAAGTGGCCGGAGAGTATGCCGCCTAAGAAGTTGCCCAGGTCAGCGCTAATAAACGGTATCCAAATGGCAATCAAGCCACTTTTGAGTTCAATCCCTTTCGCGACCAGATAAATTGGAAACCAATCCGTGACGAAAAACCAGACAGGATCGGTAAATAACCTGGAGACTATGATTCCCCAGGTTTGAGGAAACCTCAAAAGATCGAACCATCGGAGAGTCACCGTCTTCTTCGGGATGGTGTCTTCACTCTTATCTGCGACGATGTATTGCAACTCGGATTTGCTGATGCGGGCGTGCATTTCCGGTCGCTGATAAAGCCGGCGCCAGACAATCAACCACAGAAAGCCAAGGAGGCCGGGGATCATAAATGCAGGACGCCAGCCCCAGCGAAAGTAGATTGGAAGAATCAGGAAGGGCGCAATGGCCCCTCCGACAGAGGAGCCGCTATCGAACAGCGCCGTAGCCAGCGCGCGCTCTTTTTTCGGAAACCACTCCGAGACTGCCTTCGTTGCAGCCGGCCAATTCGCGGATTCGCCTGTACCAAGAAGAAAGCGAAAGGTCGTGAAGCTGAAGAGGCCTTGAGACAACGATGTCAGCATTGAGGCAAGCGAATACCAGACCACTGTGATCGTCATGCCTCGTCGAGTCCCAACTCGGTCGAGCAAGCGACCGAATACAGCCTGGCCCAGGGAGTAGGCGACACGAAACGCGATCACGATGTTCGCATAATCACTATTCGTCCAGCGATACTGAACCTTCAGATATGGGGCAAGCAGCGACAGGGTCTGACGATCGATGTAGTTGATAATTGTGGAGGCAAAAAGAACACAGCCGATCCACCAGCGCAACGACGGTATCGGTCGTGCTCTGTTCTCAAGGGTCATTTCAAAGACGTTGTATCGATTGACCCCGAATATAGCGCGCGGTTCAGCATTGCTGCCGAGCCTTCATCAAGATATACGGTCACGTTGGCATGCGTTCTTAGAATGGACGCTGGCGCCGTGGGACTGATCTCTCCATTGAAACAGGCCTTAACGGCCTGCGCCTTTTGCGGACCGGGTACGACTGCAATCAGTTCTTTCGCTTTGAGAATCTGCTTGACTGACATCGATATCGCCTGCTGCGGCACGTTGGTAATATCGGAGAACCATGCCTCGCCCACCTGCTGGCGACGGCAAGCCTCATCGAGCGTGACAATCAGATAGGGTTCTTCCGTTTCGAAATCAGCAGGGGGATCGTTGAAAGCCAGATGGCCATTCTCGCCGATTCCAAGAAAAGCGATGTCGACAGGCGCTGAAGCTATAGCCTGACTTGTACTGCGCACAACCGATCTGACGTCGCCATCGCCATGAAGCAGGTGATAGTTGACGATCCCGGTTTTCTGGATGAGCTGTTCCAGAAGCATTTTGCGAAAGCTTCCGGGGTGAGTCATGTCCAGCCCAATGTATTCATCCAGATGGAAGACTTCCACCAGTTGCCAGTCGATGTCTGAAGCACTGGTTAGCTCTTCTAAGAACTCCCTCTGCGATGCCGCGGTCGCGGCCACAATGCGGGCGGAGCCATGGTCAAGAATTGCGACCCGAATTGCAACAGCAGCCTGGTCTGCGGCAGCCTTGCCCATAGAACGGCGGTCATGGAAAATCCTGAAATTCACTTGTCTATATCCTTGCTAGTAAATGCGAACATTCAGAGATCATCTTCGTTAGATTATTTTGCTGGCGTCGAGCGGCTTATCCGGCCGCGTAGAACCGTCATGGATGCGGGCGGCAATATAAAGCGGTGCGTACCGTCCGCGAGAGTAGACTTATCTGCGGGTCCACCCGGATCCGCGTAACCGTCTCTCATCGCGGAGTGCCAGCGGTATTGCTCCTTTCCAAACGTGATCCTCGCAACCGGCCCAGTGAAGGAACCGTCCGTTCCTGCATCTGCATCGTGAAAGGTGATGGCTACTGAATGAGGATTGTCATAGTCCTTGTTGATGACCATGAGGGACCATTGACCATCCGGACGCAGCACGGCATACGCTGTTACCAGAGTCCGTCCCTTGGAGTCCTTGATATCGCTTGCGGCCCGAAAAAGGCGATGCTCGCCATCCCCCGGTTCTGCCCACTCCTGCGTCAGCATTTGTGCCGCAAAGAACTGCGAGGTGCGCTGCTTGATCAGGTAATTATGGTCAGTGGTGAACATGTGGTACGTGCCCCAGCTATTCCAACAGGCCGGATGAGGCGTGGAATACGGCAAGGCATGATGGTAGTAAGAGGCTTTTCCACCCGCGGTGAGAAAGGCAGGAAAGGTTTCGCCCAGCCACAGTGCTCCAAATACGTCGACCGCGGCATCACCGCCCGGAGCATTTGTCTCTGTATTAAACATGGGAACGTTTGCGGGTAGTCCGTCATCACGCCAAACCTGAACTATGTGCGTGAGGACATCGGGCTCCTTAAAGAGATTACTCCACGGCCCCTGGCATGTTCCATCGTAGTAAGGGTAATGCTCGTAAGACATGAACGACAGGTCTGAAAGACGGCCGTGGGTCCTGAGGTAATCGAGAAATCGCGTGAACCATGAAGTTTTGCCCTGCGCATCAGGCCAAAATTTGATGTCTTCGCTTACGCCTTCAAAAACGGGTCCGCCAAGTTTGAGCGCCGGATCCACCTTGTGCAGAGCCGTAGCCCACTGCAGATACAAGGTCGCATAATCCTCTGGCGCCATGTACTGGCCGTCCGGCTCCTCTCCCATTTCTATATAGGAAATTGGATAGCCACGCTTCTCCAGATACCCAATTTGTGCTGCAGCGTCCTCCGGAGTGCCATAAAGCAGCGCGACCGGAATCATGGCAGGCAGCCCGCGCGTAATTCCGCTGGTGAAGAAGAGATCGAATCCTACCTGATCTCCGGATTCCATGCGATCGGGGATTACATATAGGTCGGAGGACTGGTGCCAGGGATCGATCGATGAACTGTAGGTAAAGGTCTGGTCCTGGCCCGGAAAGTGATGAAGTATGTCACGGAAGTGGCCATTCTGCCGGGTTCCCAGGTAAATTTCTTTGATCGCGTATCCAACGCAGTTTCTCGGGTCAGATGGTCCCTGAGTATCGCAGGTGTTGGAAGACTGTGTCATCAACACGCGCACGTATCGAGTTGCTAACGGTGTCGAAGAAACCTGAAGTGTGACCGTCCCCCCTTTTCCATCCGAGATGACTCCAGAGGGAAAGTCTTTCCACTCGCCACCGTCCGGTTCATCCATGGCTTCGCCCCTACCCAGCCAATATTGCACTTTGTAGCTGCGCGCGTATGGTTCTGCCCAGGCAATGCGTATGTCCGTGACGATCTCTTCCGCTTGCAGCTGAACCACTATCCACTGCGGATGGAGGCTGTCATCTTCGCCTGTGAACGCCTTTGTGAGATAGGGATTGCTCTTCCAGTAGGTGTTGAGATCGCCATCATCAAGTCGGGAATAGCCATCGAACTCCGAACCGTTATTGCGGGTAACTCCGCGGTGCGGCAGATTGTAACCGTAAGAGTGGCGAATCAGCTCACTTGAAGGATTCGCATTTCCGACAAAATAGCCTTGGCCTGATGGATCGCTCCAGGTTCCTTTAGGATTCCAATGCCATGCCTGGACAAACAGTTCGGTGTTCTGTCGATATGTGACTGGGCCCCAGCCTGCTTCAAGAATCTGCTTTATCTGGTCAGGCCTGAAAAAGATATCCGTGGTGTTGCTGGGGATACGATCTACAGTTGTGCCCAGCGCGCGAAGCGGACTGAATGTGTTTGCGATGTGGCTGGGGGTAGCGTCGACGGTAATTGTCTGCGCCTTGGCTCGAGCTGCTGTCATTGAAATACATAACGAAATCAGAAGAGTCGTAACCGCGACGCTTTGTAACTGCGGTGCATGGTTTCGTGCCATACGAATTCTCTTGAATGACAATAGCTAGTACCGCGGGGGCGTTCGTCTCGTAGATGCCTTTCATTGCTCTAAAGAAGTTCCAACAATTGTGACACCGCCTAACCGTCGAACATGAAAACTAGCGGTAATGAACTCGTACACCATTACCAGCGTCAATGCGAGCATCGAATGTCATCCAACATTGAATCGATTGAATACGGGGTAACACAGTCCCCAATCTCTGTGGAAGAAAAAAGATTATGTAAGTTCATTCGGCTGTAAAACAGCCACCTCCCGCGCCCTGCCGAGATGACAAGCCTGCGGCCCATCCGCGATCACACAACGCCGCCGCTCAGGGCCTAGAGGTTTTCCGCAGCGATATCCTTCAGCACCAGATTATCTAGGCTCAGATTCGCCACCAACCGCTTCAGCTTGCGTTCTCCTGCTCCAGTTCCTTCAGCGCCTAGCCTGATCTACCTTTTAGTCCGCCGTACTCTTTCCGCCACCGATACCGGGGCCTTTGGCTTAGACAGTCAACGCGGCCTCCGCATTTTGACTCTACTCTAAAAGTTGCCGCCACGACACCGAAGCGGCGGGGAGCTCGATTTCCTCCTCACCGGAGATTGTTTGCGCACGATCGGTCCATCGGGATCAGCCTTACCTCCCTGATAAAGCTCCTGGACGTTATTGCGTCCTCGGGCAAGTGAGCGTTGAAGTCGCGCTGTGACGGCGCCCAGTGATCTTGCATGCGCCCGAAGACAGATTCCTCGACAGTTCCTTTAAAGTGGCCGTGCGCGCCGCCGAATTCCAGCCTGACGCGATGCTTGTTGTCTTGATCTTTATTGATGAGCATGATGGACCATTGACCATCTGGGCGATGATCCGCATAGGCCGTGACGAGCGTGTGACCGGCGTCATCGGTGATGTCAGAGCTGGCTGGAAAGATCTGGTTTGCGCCTTCGGACTGTAACCACTCGTGATTGATCAACTGCGCTACGAAAAACTGCGCGAGCGGCTGGTTGATGGAGAAGTCGGGGTGGACAGTGAACATGCCGAAAGTGCCAGCCGAGTCGTTGCAGCCGTGCTCGAGCTGCAATGGAAGGTAGTGGAAGTAATAGACGCCGCTGCCGCCGTTGCTCAGGAAGGAGCCGATGTAATCAGCGAGCCAGAGGCCGCTGAAGATGTCTTCGTAAGTCTCACTGGTGGACGAGGACAGATTTGACTCGGTGATGAAGAACGGGACGGAAGCGGGTAGGCCGTCATTATGCCATACGTCGACGATGTGATGGATGAGTTCCGCCTCATCATAGAGGCTGGCCCAGGTAATGTGGCAGGGCTCATAGGGATAGTGCTCGAAGGAGAAGAACTGGAGATCCTGCATGCGGTTGTGCTGGCGCAGGTAGAGCAGGAAGCGGCCGAGCCAGGAGGTGCGGCCGTCGGCGTCGGGCCAGACTTCGATGTCGTCGTTGACGCCCTGGAATGACGGGCCGCCAAGCTTGAGGTTGGGATCGACCTGACGCAGCGCGGTCGCGAACTGGAGGTAGAGCGCGCCATAGTCCTCAGGCAGCATGTACTGGCCATCGGCTTCTTCGCCTATCTCGATGTAGGAGATGGGATACTTGTGATTTTCGAGGTAGCGAATTTCGGCGGCGGCATTGTCTGGTGTTTCGTAGAGCAGAGCGACCGGCATCATGGCCGGAAGACCGCGGGTGACGCCGCTTTGATAAAAGACATCGAAGCCGACTTGAGCTTCTTTGGTGTTCACCGGGCTGTCGGCGGTGTGCCAGGGATCAATGGAGGAGGAGAAGGTTGCGGTCTGCTCCTGGTCGGGCGTGTGGCGAAGGAGATCGTGAAACGCGCCGTCTTTGGACATGGTGCCGAGGTAGAGCTCTTTGATGGCGTAACCGACGCAGTTTCTCGGATCGGCGGAGCCGTGAGTGTCGCAGGTGTTCGAGGGTTTCGTCATCCAGATGCGGACGAAGCGGAGGCGGACGGGGAGATCGGAGAGCATGTGGGTTGCCATGCCGCCATGGGCTGCGGTGACGACCCCGTGAGGGAAGGTAACCCAGGAGCCGCGGGTGGGGATGTGGAAGGGATCGAGGCCGGTCCAGTATTGGAGGACGTAGTCGGTGGCGTAGGAGTCGGCCCAGGAGATCTTGAGTGCATCGACAAGCTCTTCGCGCGAGAGATCGAGGATGACCCATTGCGGATGAAGCGAGTCGTCTTCACCCGTGAAGCGGCTGCTAAGGTAAGGATTGCTCTTCCAGTATGTGTTCTCGTCGCCGTCGGTGATGCGCGAGAAGCCGATGTTTCCGGTGCCATCGTTGCGGGTGACGCCGCGATGTGGCAATGCGTAACCGAACGAGTGGCGAATAAAGCCGATCGATGTAGCGGAGCCGGTAAAGTAACCCTGGCGACCGGAAGGATCGCTCCAGGTGCCTTCGGGGTTCCAGTGCCAGGCTTCGACAGCGAGGTCAGTGTTCTGGCGATAGGTGACGGGCTGCCAACCAGACTCGAGGACGGGCGGCAGCGCCTGTTTCGTCAGATCGTGATCGATGGCATCGACGGGGATGCGGTCGACTCCGGCGCCAACGGAATCGCGCGGGTTGATGGTGTTGACGGGACTGGCTGTGTCGATGCGTACAGTTTGCGCGATCAACGACGTGGTGAAAACCAGGAGACTAACTATACCTGCAGATTTAAATAGACTCCGGTAATGTAGCATTCTGATCCCGTAAGAAAAGAGTTGGCGACTTTCAGGAAAGTCACGGCACTTCGAACAAACAGCAGGTCCTTCGCACTTGGTTTCGGCCTGGATGACAACAGCATTTCAGGAGACAAATTTTTCAAGACTGTGGTCGCTGAAACTCAGGGCGACCATCATGATAGCTCGATTCTGATTCGCCGGTGCCGAGGGCCCGGCCGGTCGTGCGCGTCATCCTTGGTCGTATCGACGTTGTTGTAGTAGGTGTCACTCCATGCGTTGAGGTTCTGAAGTTCTCCATTCGGCAGACACGCATGTTGACATCCTCCTAAAGTCCTCGGTTATGAAAAACTACTGCGTATGTGCTGGTTCAAAAGTCTTCGACGGTTTTTGCCGGTCGCAACTTTAGTGTTCACCACCCCTGTTATGTTGTATGGACAGGCAACCCCGACTGTTCCTGATTGGGCTTTGCCTGGTTCGGCAACACATAAGCAGGTTCCACCTCCCGCAGATTTCCATCGACCGAGCAGGGTTCTTCCCACCCCAATCGGCGTCTTTGACGGACAGGCGGATGTCGGCGGCGCTCTCGTGCCGGGAAGCGCCAGCTATGATCCAGCGACGAAACAGTATACGGTTACTTCGGCCGGATACAACATCTGGTATCAGCGCGATGAATTTCGCTTCCTCTGGAAAAAGATGTCCGGCGACGTTTCCCTCGCCGCTGACGCCAGTTTTCCCGATCCCAAGGGCTACGACGACCGCAAGGTAGTCCTGATTATTAGACAGAGCCTGGGCGATGACTCGAAAGAGGCGATGCTGGGAGAGCACGGCTCGGGCATGATTCATCTGGCGCAGCGCTCGGAACAGGGAGCGCAGATGACTGATATGCAGTTCCGGTTTGGCGGGACCCTGGACGGAGTGATGGCCAAGCGCATTGGCATTGAGAAGCATGGGGATGAGATCGCAATTTTCGTCAGCCTGAAGGATGAACCTCTGCATCAGTTCGGACCACCGATCACGCTGCATTTCGATGCGCCGTTCTATGTCGGCATCGGCTTTTGTTCCCATCTCCCAATTACGACCGATACGGCAGTTTTCTCAAACGTGGTGCTTAAGAATGCGGCGGGCAAAGCCGAATAGCAACAGTTTGATTGCTTCAGCCTGGGAGAAGGAATGTGTTCCATTATGAAGATTTCTGCGTCATCTTCGCGATTCTGCTTCAAACTCGTGGCAGTCGCATTTTCTCTCGCTGTCTTTTCCACTGCAGCCGGGGCCGCGGAGAGCCCGCTGCGTAGTCGCATTTATATCTATGACCTTCGCACGCATTCATCGAAGCTGGTTTTTACAGCAGATAAGATCTGGGAGGCTCCCAACTGGTCGCCTGACGGCAAGTATCTCATCTCAAACTCAGGTGGACTTATATATAAGCTGGTCTTCAAAGCCGACGGAACGGTTCAGACGCCGGAAAAGCTGAATATTCCCCATGATTATCATTGCAACAACGACAAAGCTATCTCGCCTGATGGAACGAAGCTCGCTTTCTCGGCTTCGCACGGAGACGATGATGGATCCGAAGTATTTCTCGCCAATCCCGACGGCAGCAACATCAGGCAGATAACCAACGTATCTCCCAGCTATTTTCATGGCTGGTCGCCCGATAATAAAACCCTTGCCTATGTAGCTCAGCGGAACGCTGGCGGCGACCAGTATGACATATATAGCCAGCCGGCAGCCGGTGGCGAAGAGACGCGGCTGACTTCGAACCCCCATCACGATGATGGTCCGGACTTTTCGCCGGATGGAAAGTGGATATACATTAACTCCGATCGTTCGGGCAAAGAAGCCGTGTGGCGTTTCCCATCGACGGGCGCTGGCATGAACGATGCCAAGGCTGAGATGGTAGTGAGCGACAGCATGGAAGACTGGTTTCCTCACATTTCGCCCGATGGCAAAAAGCTGGTCTACATCGCCTATCCCGCAGGCACCCCGACGCACGACCCGCGTGATGTTCACATCGAACTGAAGCTGGTTGCCATCGAGAACGACAAGGTTGCAAAGAGCCCAAAGGCGCTGGTACAGGCCACAGGTGGCCAGGGAAGCATGAATGTAAACTCCTGGGCGCCCGATTCGATGCGCTTTGCCTATGTCACGTATGAGGCATTGCCGTAAAGCAGCTGACTCACGTAAGAATTTCATCAAGGATCATGAATCTGTGCTCCCGATGGTGTTCCCGCTCAGCACGCCTCGCATCTGCTCCACATCGTCACAGAAGTCTCGCTGGCGGCGGACGTTGATGGGATAGCGCTCACGATGTGATTGGGCGACCCAGAGCTCTGAGGCGCCGCCCGCGGCTTCAATCCAGCGACGCCTGAATACGTTGCCGCACTTTCAACTCTGTAGCTCCGTATCCGCCACCTGCCCAACAGCTTCCCGTCGAAGTCTTTTAAGAAGGCTGGCTGCAACCTTCTCCCACTCCTCGACAAAAAGCCGCATCCCGCCTCCAAATCGACAAATGAGCCAAAGAAAGTTCTGCTCAGAACAGGCCCCAAAGCCATTCCGGCAGGCCCGCCGATAGGGCACATTGTCAACGATGGCGACGAGGAAAAGGGCGAACTTATCTTCGTTCTCCTTTTGATTGCATAACTGCCTAAAACCAATATTGTCTTGACTTTGACGCAGGCCGTGATTCATACTCCGGCAACTATCGAAGGCAAGATGTTAGCAATACCGAACTAATCAGCGCGAAGGAGCCGGTACCGTGACCTCGTGTACAAAGCTTCGATTCCCACTCGGTGTAGCCGTCATCGTCCTTTTCGGAATTACCGCGGCCTGGGCCGCCATTACAGGTTCAATTTCCGGAGTTGTCTCCGATCAGAGCGGGGCCGTAATGCCAGGACTCACCATCGTCGCCACCAACGAGTCGACAAATATTGCCACCACCGCCGTGACCGACTCCAAAGGGTTTTACAACTTTCCGACCCTGAATGTCGGCATCTATGACTTAAACGTTAAAAAGCCCGGATTTCGTGATTACTTGCAGACTGGTGTGAAGGTCGACGCCAACTCCGCCATTCGCATCGATTTTCAGATGGAAATAGGAGCTGTCACCAGCACCGTAAATGTCAAGAGTGACACGTTGCAGGTTGAGACACAGAGCACTCAGATGGGCGTAGTGATCGACGGCCAAAAGATTACGTCTGTGCCGTTGAACGGACGTTCCTACATCGACCTGTTGAAGTTGCAACCAGGCGTGTCACCTTATTCCCATAGCCAGGACAGCAGCACATCGGGAGTCGGAGCGACGCAGGTCTCGGGTGACCTGGACAACGGCCAACAATCCGTCAACGGAGGCCGCACCGCGTCCAACGCGTTCATGGTGAATGGGGCAAATGCGGAAGAAGGCGTCCACAACGGGGCCGCCATGATCCCCAATCTCGACTCCATCGCGCAGTTCCGTATCATCACTAACAACTTCGATGCCGAGTATGGAAACTACAGCGGTGGCCAGATCAATGTAGTCACCAAGTCGGGAACCAATCAGTATCACGGCACGGTCTTCGACTTCCTGCGCAACACAGATCTGGACGCGAGAAATTACTACTCTCCGACGCGCGGCGTTTTCATCCAGAATCAATTCGGCGGAACGGTCGGGGGGCCGATCCGCAAGAACAAGATTTTCTGGTTTGCCGACTACCAGGGAACACGGCAGATTTTGGGACAGACCCAGAGCTATCCCGTGCCTTCAGATGCCGACCGCACAGGTGACCTCACGGACCAGGCGAGCTCGCTCACTGGCACAGTCGTCGGTGCCGGTTGGGCTAACACTCTCTCCCAGACGTTGGGATATCCCGTAACGCAGGGTGAAAACTATTACACTCCGGGCTGCGCGGATACGGGAACCTGCGTCTTTCCCAATGCTGTCATTCCCCAATCCGCATGGTCGCCGGTTGCGGTGAACTCGCTGAAGTTCCTCCCTACGGCCAATGGAGTTGTCAACAATTCACCTAACTTTTCCACCTCTGCCTACAACGGGACGTTGAACGACGATAAGGGGAGTGGCCGGATCGACATTTCTACACGAATAGGCGCTGTGTTTGGCTATTACTTCATTGACCGATACGAGACCGTGAATCCGTATAGTCAGGTAACCGTCCCGGGCTTTGCCGCAACCAATCACGGTCAAGCACAAATGATCAATTTAGGGTTGACGACCACATTTAACTCATCGACAGTTAACAATGTTCGTCTGGTGTATCTCCGAGACGTAAACCTGACCGGCCAACCCACCGCAGGCCAAGGTTTGGGTGTCACCCTTGCCTCGCAGGGTTTTGTTACTCCGTGGGGCCCTGCGGGCGGTATCTCTCCCATCAACCCTGCGTACGAGGGTGTTGCAAACCTTATGTTCAACAACTTCAGCCTTGGTGTCCCGCCTGACGCATTGAGGCAATACAACAACACCTTTCAGATCATCGATAACGTCACCAAGACCGTTGGAACACACACGCTGCAGTTTGGCACCAACCTCCACTACAACCAGATCAACGAGCGAAACTACGACTGCTATAACGGGTGTTTTGGTTTTAATGGTTCAGAGACTGGCTTGGACTTCGCCGATTTCCTGATCGGAGCGCCGAACAGCTTTGTGCAGGCTAGCCAGCAGCTTCTCGATTCGCGGAGCAAATACTACGGATTTTATGGTCAGGATAGCTGGCGTGTGAACCGCAATCTCACCCTCAACTATGGCCTGCGCTGGGAAGTCGCTACTCCGTGGTACGACACCCAGAACAAACTTGAAACGGTCGTTCCCGGGGAGCAATCGTTATCATTTCCCGGTGCTCCCCTCGGTCTGGTTGTTCCGCTGGATCCAAGAATACCTCGCACGCTCGGGCCCACCAAGTACACCAACTTTGGTCCGAGAATCGGGTTTGCCTTCGCTCCGGATTTCGATGAAGGCTTTCTGAAAAAGATATTCGGCAGTTCTGGCAAGAGCAGCATTCGCGCCGGGTATGGCATTTTCTATAGCTCTATCGAGGACGCCACTGGTTTTGTCGAGGTAGGGGACGCTCCTTACGGCAACTACTACTCGGTGTCATCGACTGAGCTGGCCACCCCATTTGTCGATCGGCCGTCGGGAACTCCGGCGGGACAGAAGTTCCCCTTCGTCTTTCCCCCAACCAACGTATCTCCTAAAAATCCCGATACCACGTTCAACTGGGCATCAGCCACACCCATCGGCGGATCCGACTATTACTACTATAAAAACAAGATGCCCTATGTTCAGGAATGGGAACTGTCTATCCAGCGTCAATTGGGAACCGCAACCGTGCTCAGCGTCAGTTACGTCGGCTCGGTGGGAAGGCAGCTGCTGACGTTCGAGGAATCGAATCCCGGGGACCAGGCGCTCTGCCTCCAATTGAGTAACCCTGCCAATGTGGCGCCCGGTACGACAACTTGCGGCCCGTTCGGCGAAGACACGGTTTACACCACGGCGAGCGGCCAGACAGTGGAGGGAACGAGACCGACCTTCGGGATTAACTTCAACAGCAATCCCTACATGAAGACGGCGGTCGGCTCAAGCTTCAACTCGCTGCAGGTGAGTCTGGAGCACAACGAAAAATACCTGAACTTCCTCATTGGATACACCTTTGAGAAATCGCTGGATAACGGTTCAGACTCCTTTGATGCGACCAATCCGTTGAATCCGGCCCAAACATATGCATTATCGAGCTTTAACGTTCCTCATAACCTTGTCGCCAGCTACACCGTACAATTGCCCTTCGATCACTTTATCGGCGGAGGGGATATCGCGAAGCGGTTCACCGCGGGCTGGGAACTTTCCGGCGTGACTACGTTTGCCAAGGGAGAGCCGGTCACTCTCAATGAGAATGACGATAATTCACTGCTTGGTGCCTTTAATGCCAACGTAGATGTGCCAAATTACGCGAACAACGGCAGCCCTCTTTATATAAATCGGAACCCGCGAAAGGGGCTGCCATATTTCAATCCGAACTACTTCGTCCCGGAAACAATCGGGCAAGTGGGCAACGCAATGCGGCGATACTTCTCCGGTCCAGGCATCAACAATTTTGATATGGCTCTCCTAAAGAGTACTGACATTACCGAGAGCACTAAGCTGCAGTTTCGGGCAGAAGCATTCAATGTCTTCAACCATGCGCAATTTATGAATCCGAATGGGCTCGTCAACAACACCGGCCAGGGTGGTTTCGGTTTTGTAACTGGTGCCCGCGATCCGCGTATCATGCAAATTGCGCTGAAGTTCATCTTCTGAGGTGCTGGGAACCTTAGGGTGGGCATGTCCTGTGAAGAGATTCGTTTCAACGTGGCATAGGTGTGGAGTGACTGCCCGCCTCTGTATTTTGCTGATGCTGGGCATGCCGGGGGCCTTCATGGCCCAGGACAGGTCGAGCGCCAATCCGGACACGGGATCGCATGGCGCCGCTCTCTTCGCTTCAAGCTGCGCCACTTGCCATGGAGCAGATGGCCGCGGCGGTGAGCATGCTCCGGACATTGCAACCGCTTCTGACGTGCGTCGCCTGACGGACAAAAGGCTCATCGACATCATTAAAAATGGAATCACAGGGACCGGTATGCCCGGATTCGACTGGCTCGGTCAAGACAAGATACTCGCGATCAATGCCTACCTTCGGACTTTGCAGGGTAAGAATACCGCCGTTGCGCCGCCTGGCAACGCTGAAGAGGGAGAAAAGCTGTTCTTTGGAAAAGGACAGTGCGCGGAGTGTCATATGGCCCAAGGCAAGGGCGGTTTCATTGCCTCAGATCTATCAATTTCAGATTCAAATACGAGTGCGGACCGGCTGCGTCAGGTCATTCTCGATCCTGCGAACTCCCTGCCCGCCCAAAAGAAGGCTGTTACGATCACCACAATTGATGGGCAGAGATATTCCGGTGCACTTCGAGCCCAGGACAATTTCTCAATCTCGATACAAACCATGGATGGTGCTTTTTATTACTTTCCAAAATCGCAGCTTACATCTCTCGACATCGGCGTCCTTTCTCTGATGCCGCCCGATTACGGGTCAAGGCTGAACAATGCCGAGGTAAACGATTTGGTCAGCTATCTGATCCGCATTGGCTCGCAATCTCCGAAACCTCAAGATGCTTCCGCAGGCGATGACGAGGAATAGAGACACATCGATGCGGCACCTACTCAACTTGATGGCAGGTCCCGTACGCCCACGCCCAGGAGTTCGTATCGAAATGATCGATCTGTGCGGGCAGACTTCCGTCCTGCTCTTCTGCGTCTTGCTCTTCTCAGTATTTTTCGTCCGCGCCTCGGCTCAAGCCCCGCAAACGCCGCATCCCGCATCAGCCAGTCGCAGCGTTCTCGTGAACGGAACTCTCTACGTATCGGGCCAGGGAAGCCGCAAGCCGGATGGAAGCCGTCCCCAGGAATTCCCGGCACAGGTGGATCAGGCTTTGCATAATTTGCGAGCAATCCTGAACGGCACGGGAATGGATTTCGACAACGTTGCGTGGATGAATGTTTACCTCACGTCGACAGCGGACATCGCTGGCATGGAAGACGTGTATTGGCGCGAGATTGGAAGCAGCCCTCCGGCGCGTACTGTGCTAACTGTGGCCGCTCTTCCGGATGGAGACCGGGTTGAAATTAACTGCATTGCGGTTCAGGACAAAGTCCACCGCCGGGCAATCTGGCCGGAGGGATGGCCGAACGATCCGCACTCAGACCCGCCGGGGATCGAGGCCGGAGACGTTCTGTATCTGTCGGCACAAGGCGGGGCGGATCCTCGCACCGGGAAGCTGGCCTCTGACTTCGCTGGTGAAGTGAAACAAGCACTCGACAACGTGAGCACGGTACTGCAGGCAGCCGACATGAGCACAAAGAATGTGGTGTGGGTAAACCCGTACATGAGCGTCGGTGGCCAGTACGATGCGATGGGCAAAATCTATGCAACCTACTTTGAATTCGGCAACACGCCCGGGCGCGGAACTATCCAGGTCATGGGTCTTCCTAAAGGAAACCACATTGTCTTCAGCTGTATAGCCGGAGCAGAACTGAGCAAGCGAAAAGCAGTGCGCCCGAGAAATATGCCGCCGAGTCCGACCGCCAGCCCCGGCGTGTTGTACGGCGACACGCTATACCTTTCCGCGAAAGACGGCTTCATCCCGGGCCAAGGCATCGTTACGCCTGACTTCAACTTGCAGCTTCGTCAGTCCATGCGCAATCTTCTCGATGGTCTCGAGGAAGCCGACATGGATTTTTCCGACGTTGTTTTCAGCACCGTCTACCTTCGTCAAATGCAGGACGAAGATCGGATGAACGCGCTGTACGGAGAATTCTTCAAAGGGAAATATCCCGCCTGGACAGTGCTGCAGCAAAATATCGAGACCGACGACGAGGCCGCCGAACAAATTTCATTCATAGCCGTCAGACAGCAGAAACACTAAAACAAGAGAACGCAAATCATGGCCGACTTCCAACTGAAGCGTCGAACGTTTGTGAAATGGGCGGCAGCATTTCCCCTGCTCGCGCGCGTCAGTATTCAGCAGGCAATGGGATCGGGTTGGGCTGAGGTAGCGAAAAACTCCACCGACAATGTCTACACCCGGCTCGGTGTCAAGCCAATCATCAATGGCCGCGGCACCTGGACCTACCTGAGCGCGACTCTCGAGTTGCCCGAGGTCAAAGCCGCTCAGGAAGCAGCTTCGCAGCACTACGTCAACATCTTTGAGCTTCAGGTTGGGGTCGGGCGTCGCCTCGCAGCACTGACTGGCGCCGAATCCGGAATGATCACCTCAGGCGCGGCAGGTGCCATGGCTTCAGCAACGGCGGGATGTATCGCTGGAACAGATCCGGATAGAATCTGGCAACTTCCCGACACGACCGGCCTCAAACACGAAGTAGTCATGGTGGGCGGACGAAGCCCGTTCGACAGCGCCATTCGTCTGGCCGGCGGCAAGCTCGTCCTCGCCGATTCTGCCGAGCAGCTTGCGAATGCGATCAGCGCGAATACCGCAATGATCTATACCACCTCGTCTCCGGAGCAACTCGCCAAAGAGATCGCGATTGCAAAGAGCCGCAACATACCCATCCTCATGGATGCCGCCGACGGCGTTCCCCCTATAGACAAGCTGCAGCTCTTTGCCAGGATGGGTTGCGATCTCTACACCGTGAGCGGCGGGAAGGGCCTTTGCGGTCCCCAGTGCAGCGGAGTTCTTCTTGGCGGCAAAGACCTGATCGATGCGGCCCTCGCAAACACCAGCCCCTGGGAGGGCGCTGTGTGCCGCCCGATGAAAGTTGGCAAGGAAGAAATCATCGGATGTCTTGCCGCAGTGGAAACCTGGTTTCACATGGATGTGAACGCTCTCAACAAAGAATGGTCCACGCGAGTGGAGCGCATCGCGTCCCTGGTCGGAACCGTCCCGGGGGTTGAAACGAAAATCTATACGCCGGAAACAAATCAATATCCGACCCTCGTCGTGTCCTGGAATGAATCCGCGTGGGGCTATACCACCGCCGACTGCGCAAAGGACCTTTTGGACGGATCTCCAAGCATTGCAGTGCTTACGGATGACAACCCCAGCGATGTGCTGTCTCGAAAAAACACGCCCAGCAAAATCTCTAAGGGCTCGCAGCCAAACAAGCTTGAGATTGTTTCCATGACGCTGAAGCCTGGCGAAGAGATCATTGTGGGCAGGCGACTTCGGCAGCTACTGTCTGCGGCGAGCGGGAAAGGCAAAGTCGAAACCGGAGGTCGATGAAGGGCAGTGGCCGGCCCGATGAATGTCTTGACTTAAATCTCATGGTGCACAGGAAAACCTTCCAAATGAAGCAATCCACTGCAAAGTGGCTTATGGCTACGGGCATGATGAGCTCTTCTTTGTTCGCTCAGCAAAGCCCTCCCCATCCTCCGTCTCCTTGCACAATTCGGTCCGTGGAATTCGACGGGTGGCACGGTGAAGAGGTTGCAAATGACTGGGTCCGCTTGACGTTCGTTCCTCAGTTGGGCGGCCGGCTCATGCAGGTCACATTCGACGGGCATAGCTACCTGTTTGTGAATCCAGTTTACAAGGGCAAGTACATTTCGCCGGATGAAGCGAAGGGCCGCTGGATCAACTACGGCGGAGATAAAATCTGGCCTTTGCCGGAAGGCAATGATGACGAGCAGCACTGGAATGGAGCTTCCACCGCGCTCGATGACGGCATATATAACTTCACCATCCTTTCGCAAAGTCCCCGCTGTGTCGTGCGTCTCGATGGTCCTCCGGACAAGCCGACCGGTCTGCAGTACACGCGCGAAATCAGCATCGGCAGCGATTCCCCTGAGATTCTTTTCCACTCCATCACGAAGAACATCTCAGGTCATTCAATCGCATGGTCCGTACAGTCTGTCTCGCAATACGATCTTTCAGACGCCAACGATCCAAAACGCTACAATCACGACTTCTGGGCATTCGCCCCCCTTAATCCCAACTCCGCCTATCTGAACGGATACCATGTCTACGATGGTTTCGCGACGGATCCTTCTTTCAAGCCAACTGGCCGCCTCTTTCGACTGAACTGGAAGTATCTGGAAAATGAAGTATGGCTTGATTCCACTGCAGGCTGGGTTGCCGTGGTCGATGGCGCAACTCACTACGCCATGGTGGAAAAGACAAAGTATTTCGCCGGTGCAAACTATCCCGGAAAGGCAACTGTTATCTTCTACAAAAACGGTCCCTCCGTGCGCTTGAATGCTGATGGAATGCCCCATTTGACATCGAGCAGCCTCGAGGAGACTCCCTATTACATGGAGGCAGAGCTGAATAGTCCGATGGCGGTCTTGACTCCCGGGCAGACATACACAATGGATTCGCAATGGTTCCCGACGCGCGCCAGTCACGCCCCGATAGACACCGTCACCGACGCTGGCTTGATCGTAAGGCCGCTGACTGCAGCCAGGACCGAAGGAAAGATTGAGATCTCAGGCAGCTTCGGTGTCTTCTTCCCGGGAGAACTCAGAGTCTTTATGTACGATGCGGAAGGCACAGAGAAAAACGAGATGCTGCTTCAGGCCGTCCGTCCACAAGATCCGATTGACGTGCATCAAACGATTGCAGCCCCGCCCGATATCGCGCGAATTTCCCTCCATGTGATCGACACCAGCGGTCTGGACCGCGGGGCTTTAGGCGAGGCATTGATCACCCCAGCGGTGAATGAATGAGGCCACGCAAGCTGTTCGAGTTCCTCCTCACTGGGTGCGCATTCGTCTTTGCAGCGTCAGCCCAAAGCCCGAATCCGAGCACCGGAGCTGTGGTCGATGTGAAGCCGGCCCGACTGGTTTCTCGGAGCATCGTTGATAACTGGCCGTCGTATAACGGCGACTACACTGGACGGCGCTTCAGCAGTCTCACACAAATTACTCCGCAAAATGTCGAGCGTCTTCAAGCCCAATGGGTCTTTCACAGTAGAAACGCCGGGATTCTCGAGGTCACGCCCGTAGTTGTAAACGGCGTGATGTACGTTACCGCATCGAACGATGCCTATGCCCTTAACGCGCAAACCGGGCAGATACTGTGGCACTACTCGCGGCCGATCTCGAGCGGTCTGATCGACGACGCTTCGGGTCATATCAGTCGAGGCGTGGCACTACTAGGCACGCGTCTCTATATAGAGACCGACAACGCCCATCTGCTCTGCCTTGATGCGCGATCGGGTCACCTGATCTGGGATGTCGCGTATGCGGACTGGAACAAGAATTACGGTGCGACCAGTGCTCCGTTGATTGTCAAAGACAACGTGCTGGTCGGAACGTCGGGGGGAGACGACGGCGTGCGTGGATTCCTCGCAGCATACAATGCCGAAACTGGAAAGCTGGCGTGGCGGTTATGGACGATCCCAGCGCCAGGAGAGTTTGGCTCTTCAAGCTGGCCCGGCGAGACGTACCTGCACGGCGGCGGCACCACATGGATGCCTGGAACCTACGACCCGGAGCTGAACACAATCTATTGGGGCACCAGCAACGCCGCGCCGGACTACGATGGCAACGTCCGTCCCGGAGACGATCTCTACACTTCGAGTGTGCTCGCGATTGATCCTGATACCGGGAAATTGAAATGGTATTTCCAGTTCACTCCTCACGACCTCTACGACTACGACGGCGCTCAAACCCCGGTTCTCGTAGATGTGCAATATCAAGGGAAGCCAAGAAAGCTTCTCATAGAAGCGAATCGCAATGGTTTTCTCTATATCCTTGACCGGACGAACGGAGAATTCCTTTCCGCGACTCCATTCGTGAAGAAGCTCACCTGGGCAAAAGGGATCGACGCGCATGGCCGTCCGATTGCGCCGATCTCCGAGCCAACCGCAGACGGCACGCTCATCTGCCCCGGTGTTGTCGGGGGAACGAACTGGTTCTCGCCGTCCTATAGCGAAGTGACACACCTCTTCTACGTTATGGCCTTGGAGGCTTGCTCCGTGTATTTTCGCAAGCCGTCCCCCTTTGCGGAAGGCAACACCTATTACTCGGGTGGAACAAAGCGCAGCCCCGATGGGCCAGGCCAGAAAGTGCTTCTGGCCTTCGACCCCGCCACACAAACGATCGCATGGCAGTATCCCCAGATAGGAGAAGGCCACTCCTGGGGAGGAGTGATGTCTACTGCGACAGGCCTGGTTTTCTTTGCTGACGATGCGGATTTCTTCGAGGCAGTAGATGGCAAAACTGGAAAGTCTTTGTGGCATTTCAACACTGGACAAACACTGCATGCATCGCCCATGAGCTATGCCGTCAACGGCAAACAGTACGTTTCGATCGCATCGGGCAATGACTTATTCACTTTCGCGTTGCCCTAGGCTGTTCCACCGCGATTGGTTATCATCGACCCAACTTCAAAAATGCTGGACGATATAGTGAAGAAAATCCTTCTTGTATTTCTGGCGGCGCTCCCGACAACTCTCCTTGCGCAGGACTCCCTCCCGCAACTTCTGAAACAGATCACTGAGGTACCCAGCCCTCCGGGATATGAAGAGCCCATGCGGAAATTCATGACCGAGAAGATGCGGCCCTATGCCGACTCGATTCAGTATGACGGCCTGGGCTCGGTGATTGCGCGTCAGGGCAATACAGGGCCGCGCATCATGATAGACGCACACATGGACGAGCTGGGAGGCATGATCCGCCACGTCCGGCCCGACGGCTTTATCACCTGCAGATGCTAGGCTGGTGGCTGCCTCAGGCGCTCCCTGATCAGCGCTGGATGATTTACACCTCGAAAAGCCCGGTCGCCGCTCTCACGGCACTCTATGATGCCCATATCGCTCCCCATACGGCGGAGGACCGCCAGCCTCAACGCCAGCAGCTTTATCTCGACGTCGGCGCACGCAGCGCCGGTGAAGCGTTGGCTCTTGGAATCGAGCCGGGCGATCCGGTCGCTCCAGTCTCGAATTTTGTTGAGCTGCCCTATGGCCGTTATATGGCCAAGGCCTGGGATGACCGCGTCGGCTGCGCCATGATTTTGGAGGCAATGCGCCGTCTCGCAAAAGCTGCGCATCCGAACCAGCTATTTTATGCGGCGACCATTCAGGAAGAAGGCAGCGAGGAAATGCGCGGCGCTCAGACTTCCGCCCGGATCATCAATCCCGATATTGGCATTGCTCTCGAAGTGGACACGCCCAACGATCTCCCCGGAAATGATCCCGAGGCCTCGCAGACGGCCCTTGGCAAAGGACCCGCGATCATGCTGTATGACTTCAGCGAATTTCCCAACAGAAAGCTTCTGGCCTTCGTAAAGGCCACCGCCACCGAGCTCCACATTCCGCTGCAATACAACTTTGTGCAGGGATTCGGCGACGATGCGGGAGCCATCAAACTCAATGGTACGGGCGTTCCGGTGACAACACTGCTCGTGCCCACCATGTATACCCATACGCACAACGGCATCATCGATCGGAAGGATTTTGATCAGGCGGTTGACTTACTTGTTGCTGTTCTGCAAAAACTTGACGCCGCAACGGTCGAAAAGATCAAGAGCTTCAATCCGGATGACGACAAGCCTATGGGCAAATGACCTGTTGGCTATCGCAAAAGCTAGTGATAGGGCACGAACCCGTGTGCCTTGGTCTGGATTTTGTATATGGAAGTCGTGGCAGTGATATAGAGAATTGAGTCGTCCGTACCTCCCCATGAAAGATTCGCAGGCTGTTCCGGCACTTCAATCGTACCCAGGTGGACTCCGGCAGGACTCCAGACCCAGATGCCGCGAGGCCCGACGACGTATAGATTGCCCTTCTTGTCTACGCGTATGCCGTCCGGAACACCATCATCTGTGCCGTCATCTTCGCTGCCGAAAAGACGCCCGTTGGAGATGCTTCCATCCGCATGGAATTCATAGACGCGGATATCTTTCTTTTCGTCGTCATCGATGTAGAGGTACTTGCCGTCGGGAGAAAAAGCTAATCCATTCGGTTGCGAAAGGTCTTTCGTCAGCAATTGCAGCTTCCCGCCCTTGTCCAGGCGATAAACACCTTGGAACGGCGTTTCCTGCCTCTCGCCTTTGACTAGGTCGAGCGTGGGGTCTGTGAAATACAGCGCCCCATCCGGACCCAGCACCACATCATTCGGACTGTTTAAACACTTCCCCTCATAATGGTCTGCCAGAACGACATAACTTTTGCCATCTTTTGAGAGTCGAATGACGGCGCGCAAGACGCTGGCCGTACTGACGAGCCGGTGGTCCAGATCGTAGGTGCTTCCATCCGGATCACCGAGCGAAATCATCTCTTCACGGTGTCCATCAGGATAGACCCGGAATATCTTATTCAGCACTTCATCACTGACCCACAGATAGCCAGACTTGTCCCACACCGGCCCCTCGGTGAAGCCAAAACCCGTAGCCATGGTCTCCATCTTTGCGTCACGGTCGATCAAGCTCCAGAACGCAGCCGTTTTCGCGACGAGTTTGAAAGGGCGCTTCGCCGGAGCGGTCTGTGCAAACGAACACCCACAAAACAAAAGCAGCAAGGCCCATGTGGCCTGCTGTCCCAAATGGTCGAGCAAAAAATGACAGCCAGATTTCATGAGGAGTGAGCTTTCTGAGCGATAGCACTCACGTTGTCGTTCGTAGCCTTCACCCATGTCACCTCGCCACAATTCTCCCATCGTCACAGTGCAGGAATCCCCTGTACGATTTCCAGCGAATGTATACGAACTTCAGTGGGCAAGCAAGAAAACAGGTTATCGTAGCTGGCACCTCATGGGTTGCTGTGGTTTGCACGTGCTCCCATGGTGGCGCACTTCGGCCTCTGGCGATGGTCGGTGCCCGTCGCGAGTGACCCTATATGCTTGTGTAGTTGTACTGGCGGGCGCGCTGCTCGGTTGTGTGCCTGCCATTCGCGCATATCGAAACGGATTGATCGATGGGCTCGATGCGCATTGACGCGGAATGATATTTTTCAGCGGAGTGTAGATGCCACCCGAACGCCGCATGCAAGTACGTTTTTATCTTTCATTTCTTCTCTTCATTCTCAGCGCCGTCGCATTTCTCGATCGCACCAACATCTCGATCGCCGGGCTGCAGATCAGCCTTGAATATGGGCTTGGCAATCAGCGTCTGGGTTGGATCTTTTCGGCCTTTCTTGTTGGATACGCCGGCTTTCAAATTCCTGCAGGCTGGATGGCTGCGCGCTTTGGCCCACGTCGAGTGCTTGCTTTTGGAGTTCTGTGGTGGGGTGTTGTCACTGGGCTTACCGCGCTACTGCCGCCGGATATGTCGCATGCAGTTGCTGTTTTGATCGCGATCCGATTTGCTCTTGGTGCGGGTGAGTCCGTTGTGTATCCAGCAGCAAACCAGTTTGTCGCACGATGGATTCCGCAGCAGGAGCGGGGCTTCGTCAACGGCCTCATCTTCGCAGGTGTCGGAGCAGGAAGCGGCCTGACGCCCCCGTTGTTAACGTGGCTCATTACAAATTACGGTTGGCGCGCCGCCTTCTGGTTTAGCGCCCTTATCGGAGTAGTTGCCGGCATGATCTGGTGGTTTGCTGCTCGTGATACGCCCGAGGAGCATCCCGCAGTTTCCGCGGCTGAACTGAAAAAGATTCAGGACGGCCTGGAAGCATATCAGGAGCATTCCGCAGCAAAGGCGAAAATAACAGAACGACCACATCCCTCTGGGATCCCCTGGCGCGCAATCTTTCACCGTACCGACCTCGCCGCGTTGATGGTCGGATATTTCGGTTTCGGCTACATCGCCTGGATTTTCTTCAGCTGGTTTTTTCTTTATATGGCGCAGGTCCGCGGCTTTGATTTGAAATCAAGTGCGCGGATCTCCATGCTGCCGTTTCTTTCGATGACGCTTTTCTGCCTCGCTGGCGGTGCTTTAAACGATCGGCTGACGCGCAAATACGGTCTACGAACTGGCCGTTGCTATCTCGCTTCCGCCGTACTTTTTTCAAGCGCCATTTTCCTGATGCTGGGTTCACAGGTACATAGTCGCAGCCTAGCTGGACTGATACTGGCAGGGGGCGCCGGAATGCTATACCTCTCCCAGAGTTCGTTCTTCTCTGTCTCCGTCGATATTGCCGGACGCAGCTCCGGTGTTTTTTCCAGTATCGTGAACATGGGTGGGCAGATAGGCGGCGCGGTGACCGCTTCGCTCACTCCCTGGATCGCTCAACATTTTGGCTGGGGCAGCTCCTTCGCAGCGGCGTCGGCGTTGGCTTTGATTAGCGCGTTGTGTTGGTTGGTCGTTCATCCTGAGCGTCCTCTGGAAAGTAATTGATGGGCTCTGAGTGAAGCGATAATCAATACGGACACTAAAATCTGGGCTGAAAATTCCGATACACACCGGAGGTTGAGTTGAAGGAATCTGTGTTTTTCTTGCGTCGATGCAGCATCGTGGCAGCTTGTGCTGTTATTGTCTTGGCCGCCGCTCTTACCGTTACGCACATTGTTCTTGCCGATACTCCAAAGACCGCAGCCGATTATGCCGCCGACCCCGCCCTGATGATCGACGCATATCGCCACGTCGAGGCTGCGTCCGTGTCAGATGCAATTGAGCAGCTGCTTCATGAAAAGCGCTATATGTCGCATCGCATGCAATCCATTTTCCCCGCTAAATTCGCAGGCACTGCTCTCACGGTCAAGCTGGTGAAAGAGGAGAATCACGATCCGAATGCCTTGGCGGGCATGTTGAAGGCAATCGACACAGGCGGCCCGGGATCGGTCTATGTGATGACTGTTGAAGACGGTGCAGACATCGCCGGCATGGGCGGTCTCATGGGAACCGCGATGTTCTCACGAGGATTTACCGGGGCTGTGATTGATGGTGGAGTCCGCGACCTCCCACAACTCAAGAAGATCGGGTTTCCCGTGTACTCCACGGGGCCGGTACCATCCACATCCGTAAGCCACTACCGTTTTGGCGGAATGAATGTTCCTGTTGTCTGCGATGGAGTGAAGGTGGCGCCGCAGGACATCATTGTGGCCGATCAGGATGGCGTGGTTGTCGTACCGCGTGAAAAGGCTCCCGAAATTCTGGTGCTGGCACAGCATCTGGATGGGAGCGAACACTCGATGTATGCTTTCATCGAAAAGTTTCACTCGATCGAAGAGGCTGTAAAGCAATTCGGCAGGCTCTAGCATCGCTTGTTTGAGGTGGATCAAGGAATGCCTAAGCAGGGTGCGGAAAGTCGCCTTTCCCGCAGGAAATTTCTCAGTCTGTCTTCTACCGCGGCTGCCGCACTCGGCATAGCTCCTCTCGCTGGAAAACCTTCGGACTCTTTTGCCGAAGACAACACGTCGCCCGACGACTACTATACAAAGCTTGGCGTGGCAAAGATCATTAACGCGGCTGGAACCTACACATTTCTCACCGCTGCGTGTATGCCTCCGCAAGTGCAGCGAGCCGTGGCCCAGGCGGCGCTCCATCCTGTTCGGCTGAAAGAGCTGCAACTCGCTGCAGGCGAGTATCTGGCGAAAAAGTTACGCTGCGAGGCCGCTGTTGTTACTTCAGGAGCATCGGCCGCCTTGACGTTTGCGACTGCCGCCTGCGTCGCATCGGCCAATGGGGCGAGTCCCCAGGAGATTCCGGAAAATGTGGACAAAATGAAGAACGAAGTTGTGGTGCAGAAGGCGCACCGCTATGAATACGACTACGCCATGTTGCTATGCGGCGTGCGCATCAAGGAAGTCATTACGTTGGAAGACTACAAGCGGACATTGAGTCCAAATACGGTAATGACGAACTTCTTCAATGCCGCAGAGTCTGGACCGGATGGTGCTCAGATTGACCGCGAAACCTGGCTGAAGGTTCCGCATGACCGTAATGTCCCCTGCCACAATGACGCTGCTGCCGACATGCCGCCGATCGAAAATCTCTGGAAGTGCACCGGCATGGGCTTCGATCTGGTTTGCTTCTCTGGCGGCAAGGGAATTCGCGGCCCGCAGAACGCCGGATTGCTTCTTGGCAAGAAACACCTCATAGATCTTGCGGTAGCGAACAACAATCCCAACTCCGACGCTGTCGGGCGCGGAATGAAAGTTACCAAGGAGCAGATCGTCGGCATGGTTGCAGCCGTGGATTGGCTTTTGGAGCAATCTGAGCAAAAGAACCAGGCGGAGTACATGCGGCTGACTGACATCATCGTAGACGCCGTGAAGGATGTTCCCACAATGAAGACACGTGTCTTCATGCCGCCCATCGCAAACCATGTTCCGCATCTGTTGCTCTCGTATAACCCCTCAGTTGTGGGCCTTACGCCGCGTCAGGTACAGGAAAAGCTGCGTGCTCAGACCCCCTCGATTGAATTGAATCCGGCAACGGGCACAAGCTCACGAGGTGGGATTTCATCGGACGAGAATACGATCGTGATTTCTACTTGGATGTTGCAGCCAGGCGAGGCGGAGATCGTCGGGCGGAGCCTGAGAACAACCCTGATGAACGATCACGCATAGCAGAGAACATTTGTTTCCAAACCCAAAGGAGAGAATGAGCATGAAAGAGCAGTCGAGAAGAGGTCTTCTCAAGAATGCAGCCATTGCAGCCGCGGCTGTGGGCAGCGCGGCAGCACTCAACGAAACGGCTTCAGCGAAAACTCCGAAGCTTGAAAAGAAAAGCTATCCGCCGCCAAAGCCCGGAGAGACGCCACTCTTCAGTGGGGCTGTATCGTATGGAAACCTTCTTTTCCTTTCAGGCGTGGGAGCGCACTTCGAAGGAACGATTGAAGAACACACCAAGCATGTGCTCGATGAGCTGGAGCAGAAGCTTCAATCGGCAGGTTCATCCATGGACAAGGTTCTGAAAGTTAACGTCTATCTCAACGATATTAAGGATTGGGAAAGGATGAACACCGCGTACAAAGGGCGGTGGGGAAGCGTTCCTCCGGTACGTACCACAATTGCGCCGGCAGGCGGAATCCCCGGCAATTCACTGGTCGAAATTGATTTAATCGCTTACATCTGAACTGGTTGTTTTGCTTAGTAAACAATTCAAAAAGAATAAGGTCTGTCCATGTCTCTCTTCCGTAACGCACGTCCTTCTCGGCGAGAAGTTCTGAAGCAGTCGGGAATGCTCACAGCCATATCTGCAGCCACGGCTGTTTCTCCCTTAGTTGCAAGTGCTGAAACGCTCGCTAAGACTCAGCGGACGATTCATACTGCCGTTGAGGGAATAGACGGCGACAACCTTTTTACCCGCATCGGTGTTAGACCGCTGATCAACGCGCGCGGCACATACACCATCATCACCGGTTCCCGTTCTCTGCCGCAGGTTAAGCAGGCAATGCTCGAGGCGTCGAACTACTATGTTCATCTTGACGAGTTGATGCCCGCAGTTGGCAGCGAGGTCGCTAAGCTCATGGGTGCCGATGCAGCGATCATTACCACTGGTTGCGAAGCGGCAATTGCTGTCGCAACCGTGGCCTGCATCGCGGGCACAGACCCTGAGCGAACCCAGGCAATGCCTTACGCAAAAAAACGTGATCAGGTCATCATTCCCACGCACTCCCGCAATCCTTATGACTTTGGCGTGCGCATGTGCGGCGTTGAAATTATCGAAGTTGATTCGGAAGAAGAACTGCGCTCCAAGCTCTGCGAACGCACAGCGATGGTCTACATCCTCTCCAGCCCAGCAGCGGAAAAAGGCCCGCTTTCCATCCCGAACATCTGCTCCATCGCAAAAGAAAAGAACGTTCCAGTCTTCGTCGACGCAGCCGCCGAAGAACCCCTCGTTCCAAACATCCATATCGGCCATGGCGCCACGCTTGTAGGTTATTCCGGCGGCAAGTGTATGCGCGGGCCGCAGGCGGCTGGAGTTCTTCTCGGTCAAAAAGACATTCTGCAGGCTGCATGGTTCAATGCCGCGCCGCATCACAATTGGGGACGTGCCCTCAAAGTTGGTAAAGAAGAGATCATGGGCATGCTGGCCGCTGTGCGCGAATGGTACAAGCGTGACCACGCAGCCGAGCAGCGCGAATGGCTATCGTGGCTTCAGCACATCGAAGGCCGCGTGAAAGGCCTGCCCTCGGTCACGACCGGATATCTTCAGCCCGAAGATCTTTCCAACCGCGCGCCTCGCCTCCGTATCAATTGGGATGCCAACCAGCTCAAGATCACGGGAACAGAGCTTGTCGAGCGTCTCGACAAAGGCACGCCGCGCATCCTCGTCGATGGTGGCACCGGCAGGCGTCCCGACAAGATGCAGAGTTCTCTCACGATCATGCCGTACATGATGGCCGCCGGTGAGGAAAAGATCGTGGCGGACGCCATTTACGATGGGCTCACGCATCCGGGACACTACGAAAACCCGGTCATTCCGCAGGGCGCTCCTGTGCAGATTGCCGGTAACTGGGCGGTTGAAATCAAATACATTCGCGGCATCGGGGAACAGAAATTCACTCTGCAACAGGACGGAGACAGCGTGACCGGAACCCAGCAAGGCGAAATCTATAAAGCCGACTTGAAGGGGCGAGTTCAGGCCGACCATATTGAACTGACGAGCGACATGGCAGTGCCCGGCAACTCGATTTTCTGGACATTCCGCGGAGTCGTTTCCGGTGACAACGCCAGCGGTACTGTTCACATGGGCGAATATGGAGATGCTACCTGGACAGCGGTAAGGAGCTAATATCGACGAACCAGCGATGATCCCTGGAGCGACATGGCAATCACGGTTACCGGTCAGGACCAGGCGCTCCTCCCGCAATGTCGCGCCGGACGGCAAGGTCATCTACAAAACGCTAGGCTCCGTCGACCTGCTCGAAATGCGCCGGAAAATCCTTTCTGCCATGCCTTCAGAATATGTCGGTTTCAATAAGTACTGGTCTGTCAGCAACGGGAGCAGTAAACCTGAGTAGCGCACTCACCCCAAGGGAATAGGCATGCGCTCCCAAGGCTCGGCCATCATTTAACGGTTCTCTAAGCAGTAGCCCAATGTCAGTTTTGGACCGCTCATAAGTCGGTGATCGAGACCATCCTCTGCTCAATAAAGTCATTGAAACGGACTTGCGGTGCGCGTAAGTTCTTGATGAATAAAAATCCGTTCGAAAAACCGCAGTGTGTCTCCGCAGGCTTCTTCGGCGTGGCGGCAATGTGGCTTCATGGGCAACCAACCAGCAGCAATTATTGGCACGAAGGAGAAATATTGTCTGAAAGGGAGACGGGAAAGTGTTTAATCGCGATCGAGTGAAGTTCAGTCGCCGTAACATGCTCAAATCTTCTGCGATGCTATTGGCCGGCGGCCTCCTGCCACAGGCGTTCAAGAAAGCTAAAGCCGCGGGTGCGATCAAGAACGTCAACCTCAACCCAGTCCGTCGACTCTCAAAATCACCGACATGCGATACGCCATTGTCGTTAAGCCGGGCCCCAGTCCCTGCGCTATTATTCGAATCGATACAAACCAGGATGTATACGGCTCGGGCGAGGTGCGTGACATTGCAGGGCCGGGGGGAATTCTCCGCACCCACAAAGTCGGCGACATGGCGTTTCGCTACGGCGTTCCCATGGCGATGCATTTTGCCGGCACTCCAGTAGGCTTCATGGCGAATGTCCATTGCGCCGCAGCAACTCGCAACTTACTCGCGCTTGAAAACCATTCGCTCGATGTTCCGTTCTGGCAGGATCTGGCCACAGGTATCGACAAACCGATCATCAACAAGGGTTTCATCAAGGCTCCGGACGGGCCTGCTCTTGGCATTACGCTGAACGACGATGAAATGACGCGCCATCTCAACCAGGCACCGGTTACTTTGAGCCGACGCCAATGTGGGATGAAAAGCAATCTTGGGATGACGCGACGTTCAGCTGATACCAGCGAGTCTTTAACGGCAAGAACGTTTTGTAGCTGAAGGAGAATCATGAAGCGAGTTCTATCGACTCTTCTGCTGGTCTGCGTCATCACAGCCCTGTCGGCTTTCTCACAAGTAAAGATGACGAAGGAACAGATGTTGTTCTACACATCAGATTGGAAGGGCGAGAGGTTTCCCGATGGACGTCCCAAGGTTCCGGATGATCTGCTGAAGCGCGCACTCGACGTTTCAATCGAAGATGTGTGGGATTATTTGGGCGAAAAAGGTTACAGATGCCAATACGATGGAGGCTGGCAGGCATTGCATATCGATAAGCCTTTTGCAGGACGCGCCCTGACTGCGCAATACATGCCCTTGCGCCCCGACATGGCCAAGGCGATTGCGGCCGAAGGTAAAGCTGAAGGACGAGTGAGTTGGACCAATAGCTGGCCGATTAACGAACTGCGGGAAGGCGACGTTTACGTCGCGGACGGCTTTGGGAAGATAGTCGAAGGTACGCTGATTGGTTCGAATTTGGGCAGCGGCATCGCGGCGCACACTCATGCAGGGTTTGTATTTGATGCCGGCATTCGTGATCAGGAGGAGAATCGAGAGATTCCGAACCTGAATGGGTTTTATCGCGGCTATGATCCATCCGCGTGGGCAGACATGTCACTAACAGCAATCAATGCTCCGGTACGGATCGGGCGCGCGGTTGTACTTCCCGGAGATCTCGTACTCGCCAAAACCGACGGTGTAATTTTCATTCCGGCAATTCTGGCAGAAGATGCAATCAGCTCGGCGGAATTTACCAGCCTGCAAGACGAATTCAATTTCGAATTAAATCGCTCTGGCAAGAATGGCGGCGAGTTTGAAGGAGGATGGACGCCGCAGAAATACGACGCGCTGGGAAAGTGGATCGACGCTCATCCTGAGAAATTAAAGATGCCTCGCGCCGAATTCGATTCAATTCTAGAGAACAGAAAGTCTCGATAAGCCCGCGACACCAAACGGGAGATTTTCAGGTACTGCAAAGGGAAATAGGCAAGTGTTCGGAGAATCTAGTTAGAACGATCTCAGATCGCCAAGTCACGCATTATCAGTGGGCGAGCATCTAACCGCCGGTGTGGCCCACATCATGAGCCCTCGTTGCCGATCAGATTCTGTGGCAGTACTAGGCGTGTGTCACAAGGTGAGATTCGCGTAGGGGATCGGAGCGTGGTGTTTTGCCCGGTGCGACCAATACACGACCATCGTACGGTCGAAACGATCCCAAATGGTCCTAAACCATCCTAAATCGATGAGGTAACAACGCTAATCGTCTCAATGATATCCGCTGATTCCAGACCACTTAGTTAGCTTGCTAGGCGGCCCTGAAAAGGCCGGCGTCGGCGGTTCGATCCCGTCTCTGGCCACCGCCGCCTTTGCACCTTTGAAAATCCCAATCAGTGAACTGCCCTAGATCTGCCGCCGAAGGGTGCTGTCTTGAGCAGAGACAGAAGCGCTGACCACGTGGAGTCCAAGTGGGCGGATGGCCTCTTTTCTTGCCAGACCCAACACCCCGGCGAGCACCAACCTGTCGCAAATCGTGTTGTGTTTTCCCGCCCCGCTTCACGGCTCTGATCTAATCCGCCTCTATGAATCCAGATCCATGAACAATGATCTTTCGTCGAACAATACGTCTGGTTAGTCAATCCGAACGAATTCGATCGTGACTGCCACTGATTGAAGCGCGAAGGAGATCGTATGAGCAGATTTCAACAAGGAAGTCTCTTTAAGTTGGAGCGTCGAAGCCGTCCAGACGTTTGGGTTTTCAGGTGGTATGAAAATACTTCTGGAAAGCGACAATACAAGAAGCAGATTATCTGGACCGTAATTGAACTGCGAAATCGCGGGGAAGCCGAAAAGGCCATCGTCGCTCTTCGTAGTTCAATCAATACTGAGATCGGAACGCCGAAAAGTGTATGCGATCTCGCTGCCCATTACCGAAAGCACGAACTCACCGCAGAGCGAAAGGCGTTTTCAACAATCGAAAGTCATCGAGTCCTATTCAGACGCCACATCGAACCTCGGTGGGGACATTTTCAGCTCAGCGCAGTTCGAACGATGCAGGTCGAGGAATGGTTGCATTCTCTTGCGTTAGCGCCAAGTTCGAAAGCAAAGCTGAAAAGCATTCTATCGGCGCTGTACAACCACGCCATCCGATATGAGTGGCTCACTTTCAATCCAATCAGTATGGTAAGGACCTCGTCGAAGCGTCTACGTGATAAGGACATCCTCACCCCCGAAGAGTTCCAGCGTCTTGCCGAACAGCTTTCTATACGCGACCGGGCAATGGTATTGCTTGCCGGCAGCACTGGTCTACGGCGATCGGAAATGATCGCTCTGACCTGGGCGGATCTGGACGTCCGAACGATGGAGGTCACCGTCCTGCGCTCCTGTGTGCGCAACCGATTCGGAAATACTAAGACAGAGTCTTCTCGCCGCCCGGTGCCTCTCCATCCAATCGTCCTCAACGCCCTCCTGGATTGGCGGGCGGAGTCGTCTTACGCGACGGATGGGGATTTCCTTTTCCCTTCTATTCGGCTCAAAGGCAACAAACCCCTCAGCCCGGATAGCCTACTTGAGAAGAGTATTCGGCCTGCATTAGTACGGGCAGGCATCGTCGGCAAGCAAATCGGTTGGCACAGCTTCCGTCATTCGCTGGCGACGAATTTGCGAGCACTGGGCGTCGACATCAAAGTAGCTCAGGAATTGTTGCGACACGCGAGCAGTAGGACGACGCTCGACACTTACACTCGTGCAGTCTCCCAGCAGAAGCGGGATGCGAATTCGAAAGTTGTTGAGATGATGCTCCCGAAGGAAGTGCAGAAATTTTGGCACCCTTCAGCACCCTCGCCGGAGGCGGCAGCCGTATAAGTTGTTGATTTTGGTGGACCTGGTCGGGATCGAACCGACGACCTCTTCCATGCCATGGAAGCGCGCTCCCAGCTGCGCCACAGGCCCACATTGGAGGGTTCTTCTTATTGTCTTTTACCGTACAAATTTCGTCAAACGCCGCCGCCAGTCCTGTATCTTTGCAACTAAGAAAGGCCGCGTGGCATCCGGTTTAAAGATATGCCTGGCTCCCCTCGCACGACGCTACCTGTGGCCTGCATTGCAGTCCTGCTGGCCGCCTGCAGAATCTCTTACGCTCAGCAACCGACGCCAGCTGCAGCGCCTCAGCCAACGATTCCCTCTTCGTCCATCGTGCAGCCGGCGATGACTGAAGTCGAACGATCGATCTCCGCATTAAATATCTCGCGATGGAAAGCTCCCGGACAGGTGAAAAGCGCAGCGCAACAGGATACTGGATCGATTCAGCGCGACCTATCCGACACGTTGCCGGGATTGCTGAGCAAAGCGGACGCCGCCCCCACAACCGTGCCTCCCGCGTTTGTTGTTTATCGAAATATCGACGCTCTCTACGATGTTCTGCTGCGCGTCTCCGAAACTGCTTCCCTGGCGGCGCCCCAGGGTGAGTCCGACGCGCTCTTCTCATCGCTCAACAAGCTGGAGGCCGCCAGATCGCAGCTTGGTGACGCGATTCTCAACGCCTCCCAGCAACGCGAAGACCAGATCGTCAAACTTGAGGCCTCGGTGCGCGCCGCAGCGGCTGCACAGGCTCAGGCGCCTCCGCCAAAGACCACGGTGGTCGACGATGGAACCGCCCCACCTTCACCAGCCAAGAAAAAGAAAAAGCCCGCTGCCAAGCCCCCGGCCGCCAATCCTCCCGCCGGTCCGACCGGCTAAACCTCCTGAAATATGTCGTTTTCCGGGAAACAATCCTTCGGCAACCGGTGTCAAAGAAAGATAGAGTGAGCGAGACACTCGGCCGCCGGCGGCAATCTTGTCCTCGCCCACTCGCAGGTTATGCGTTTTGCCTGTTACTGTAATAGGAGTTTTTCCATGCACGCGGGAACTGCCTTGGGTAATCTGGTAAGCGCAATTGGAATTCGCCAGGAAGAAACCGACCTCATTACACAGTTAAAGGCCGGTTCAGAGGAAGCCTTCGCCTGGCTCATCGCCACCTATCATCAACCGGTCTATAGCCTGGTCGCCCGCACGCTACCCACCTCGGCGGATGCCG
Organism: uncultured Acidobacteriaceae bacterium; assembly: GCA_963781245.1. Taxonomy (GTDB): domain Bacteria; phylum Acidobacteriota; class Terriglobia; order Terriglobales; family Acidobacteriaceae; genus Silvibacterium. The sequence goes on along the minus strand of CAWAFB010000010.1, from coordinate 1,091,519 downwards.
CTGATATCACCCAGGAAGTCTTCGTAAAGGTCTATCGCGGCATTTCCGGCTTTCACGGAAATGCCAGCCTTCGTACATGGATTTACCGCATAGCCCTGCACGAGGCATCCAACCAGCGGCGATGGTGGTCGCGCCATTGCCGGCAGGAAGTGACCATCGAGATGGAGACCGGCGAATCGAGCGAGGGCCAGCCACTCTGCATTCGCGACACGCTGATCGACGAGCAAGAGTCGCCTTTTGAAATGGCGGCCCAGTCCGAGCTTCGCTCACGTGTCGAGGCGGAGCTGCGCGAAGTGCCGGAACCGTTCCGCACCGTGGTCATTCTGCGCGACATCGAAGGCATGGCCTACGAGGAGATCGCGGAGATTCTGAATGTAAATCTGGGCACGGTGAAATCACGCCTGATGCGTGGACGTGCCAACCTCAAGGCGCGTCTGGCTCCATTTGCCGAGGCAGCTCGCAAGAGTCCGCGCGCGGCTCACTCCATCCTTGAACCTTTGCAGCAGGTCGAGGAGGCGCGATGAAGAGCTGCAAATCCATCCGCACCCAATTCTCTGCATACCTCGATGGAGTAATGTCAGGGGTAGCCATGCAGCAAGTGGCCAACCATCTTGATCGCTGCTCCGAGTGCTCCGGAGAATTCGCGGCGTGGCGGCAGATGCAGCAGGTTCTGGGCGACCTGGGTCCCGTCAAACCGCCTGCCGATCTTGGTCTGAAACTGCGCGTCGCATTGTCTCAGGAGCGTAACCGGACTGCGAAGAACAGCCTTGCGCGCTTGCAGGTGCGGTGGGAAAACACGTTTGCGCCGTTCCTGTTGCGAGCCTCCGCCGGCTTCGCCAGCGCGGTGCTGCTGATCGGTTCCGCAGCCCTGTTAATCGGAGCTTTTGCCTCCCCCGAGCCGGTAGAGGCGCGTGACGAGCCGTTGAGCGCGGCAACAAGCCCACGCTTCCTCTATTCCATGATCGAGTCCAACGCCCCGCAATCGGGCATGGGGGACATCGAGGCTCAGCGCCCGGGAAGGCGCGAGGTAAGCACCGTCCGGACAACCGACAGCAGCGCAAACTCTGTCGTTGTCGAAGCCTATGTCAACGACCAGGGCCGGGTCTACGACTACAGGATCATCTCCGGGCCGAACGATGCCGTCTCCCGCGCGCAGGTTGAAAACCTGCTGCTGTTCAGCATGTTCGAGCCAGCGCATATCTTCGGAGAACCCGTTCGCGGCGTGGCTGTCGTATCCTTCTCCGGCATTTCCGTCCAGGGCTGACCGCTCCAGTCACGCCGATTCTTAACTCGCCGAACTCCTGCTGCGCTCATACCACTCGCACAACAAGAGGAAGGCCGCCCCAGTGGCATACAAAATGGCAAATTCCGGCGCAATCCACCATCCGATGCGTCCTTCCACTCCATTCGGCGACAGGCGATAGGCATGGATAATGCCGGCAACCGACAGCGCAGATGCCGCAGCAACAGCGACTTTAACGGAACCTCACTGATGCGGCAGGCTCACTGCGTAGAGATACCACGCAGCGTGCGGCAACCATTCCTCGGTCCAGCGCCAGTCGTCATCTGCACCCGTGGCCGCATAGCCCTGGTTCCACGCGATGCCGTCCTTGTCGTTGATCGCCGCGGTGATCCCGTTCACGATGCCCCCCGGGGCGCTGGCGTATTTGTAAGACTCAAAGAACATGTACGGCTCGGTTCCATGCCCACCGCCCATGAGCAGGCTGGCGTCATAGGGATTGCGCCCGAGAATCCAGTGAAGCTGGTTCCACGCATAGTCCTCGAGCTGCGTCTGAAACTTTGGATCATCCGCAAATAAAGGGGCAGCCATGCGCGCAGCCGCCGCCAAGGACGCAATCCGCGCATCCTCGCCCTGCCACCATGGAGCCGCCTCCGTGTCATGCGGGAAGAAAAACGCCGTGCGTATTGACCCGTTGCCCATCCGGACCAGCTGCCGCGCATAGCCGAAAGGATTATTTACCTCAGCGGTCGTATTCAGTTCGAAGCGGAGTGACCGCGCTACCACATCCCGCACCCTCGCCTGCTGCGCCGGCGTGGCGATGCCCGTATATTCGATCAGACTTATGACGGGAAGACCCGCGTCCGAAGGATGGAAGTAGGGCCGGGTTCCGTCGTCCGCATGCCAGAAGTCTCGATAATTGCCCGCAGTAGTCAGACGCGCCATCAAATGATCCGCACGCCGATCCGCCGCCTCGCGGTACGCGGCGTTTTGCGTCGCGCGATAGAGCTCCGTCGCCGCCAACAACGCGCAGTAGTCGTCGAGAATATTTTCTTTGCCATCGTTCAGCAGCTCACGGTTATGAGTCTCAAGAAAAGCGAATGCGTCCTCGGCAGTCTTGCGATATGTCGCAAGCGGGAACTCGCCTTCCTCCGGCATGGTGCTCGCCAGAGCGAGAGCCGCAATCGCGACGCCCCCGCCCGCCCGGTAACTCGCTTCATAAGCGTGCGGACCTTCAGCTACGCCAATCCTCTCCGTCGAATCCGACGCGCTCTTCTTGGTCTGCGTTTTCCAATTCGGATTGCCAATCACGCGATCTTTCGCAAGCTTCGCCTTGCCCGGCGCGGTGATTGACTCGAAGAACGAGCCGCCCGGCCGCTTCATGCGAACGAGAAAATCCGCGCCGAAAAGCCCTTCATCCAGCATGCGACGTTTGTACTCGCTGAAGTTGTCATCCGCCCGCGCTTCGAGCACGCGATAGCTCTTCAGCAGCGTCCAAACCACCAGCGGCACCTGCTGCGGATTGAAATACGATGTCGGGTTCTGATGTGACAAGTGAATCCCATAGTCACCCGTCGCGTCGTACCACCCGCCGTGCACATCGACGAAGCCACTGCCGCCGGGAAGCGCCAGGTGGTGATCCACTCGATCGATGTCGCCGCTCGATCGCTGGCTCTTGAAATAAAAGATCACGTTCGAAAGCGTGTCTCTCTCGAGCAGGTCGTTGTTGACCTCGAATTCGCTGGATTCGGCGTGGCCCTTGTTCGTCTGAACGGCAAGCACGTAATGGCCGCGCTGCTTCCACATCGAGAAGTCGACGAACCAGAATTGACGATCTCCCCAGCGGTCGACCGCGCCAGCCGTCTCCAGCGGTCCGGTCAAGACGGACTTTCCCGTGGCCGCGTCGAGAAGCGAAAAGCTCTTGGGCACCGACGAGTCGTCACCCTCCACCACAATGAGCGCGCGCTTGTGTGCGCTCGCCTCATAACCGACGTGATCCACAAGAACCCGCACCTGAGCAACACACGCTGACGCGGCCAGCACGATGGACGAGAAGGCAACCAGTCTGATGAGCATGGATCGGATTCCAGACGACCTCGTTGTCGAATGATTTGCGAATATGAATCATCGCATATAGCCTGATCTCGGTCGCGATCTGATGCAAATGGGCGCCGGAGGGTTATTGAATACACGTGCTCTGATACTTGCTCTCGTGGCGTTGTCGCCCTTCACCCCTAACGCCTTTTGCGCCGCAAGCAAGCCGGTTATCTGCGCGTATGTCTTCACCCGGGAAACCCCGCTCGCACCGGGCCAGGTGGACGGAAGCAAGCTCACGCGCATCAACTACGCATTCGCGAATATCGAGCAGGGCCGCATTGTCGAAGGCGCTCCGGCAACCGCCGGAAACCTCGCCGTTCTTACCGCGATGCGGCGCGACAACCCGCACCTCACCGTCCTGATCTCCGTCGGGGGCTGGCTGTGGTCGGGCCGCTTCTCGGACATGGCACTGACGCCGGCCTCGCGCGCGACGTTCATCGACAGCGTAGCCGCGTTCCTGTCGCGCTACGACCTAGACGGTCTCGACATTGACTGGGAGTTTCCCGGCCAAGTGGGCGCTGGCAACACCTTTCGCCCCGAAGACAAGCAGAATTACACCTCGCTCGTGAAGGAACTGCGCGCCCGCTTTGACTCCATCGAGAAGAAGACCCACCGGCACCTGTATCTCACCGTCGCCGTGGGTGCAACAACTGACTTCCTTGACAACACCGAGATGGGCGAGGTCCAGAAGTATGTCGACACCGTCAATTTGATGGCCTACGACTACTACGAACCCGGAGACAACCGGGGAACCGGCAATCACGCGCCCCTGTTCACCGATCCTGCTGACCCGAAGGCGATTTCAGCGGACCGCTCGATCACCGAGTACGAGAAGGCGGGCGTACCAGCCGCCAAGCTCGTCCTAGGTGTGCCCTTCTACGGGCACGTCTGGGCAAAGGTCCCGGCGACGAATCACGGACTCTTCCAGCCCGGACAGCCCGCACCCAACATTTACTCCAACTACGGCAACATCAACTCCAGCATGCTCGGACAGGGATATACACGTTACTGGGACGACGCTTCTTCCGTGCCGTATCTTTACAATGCCGACAAGCAGATCTTCGTCTCCTATGAGGATCCGCAATCGCTAGCCCTAAAGTGCAAGTACGTGCTCGACCATCACCTTGCGGGGATGATGTTCTGGGACTACGCCGGCGATCCATCCGGCGCTCTGCTGAATACAATCAATGCCACGCTGCGACCGGCGGGCGAAAGCAAGCGATGAGCACCGCATCCAGTTCCGCGGACACCCTCGCTGCTCCTTCGACAGCCGCGGCCTCAGTGCAACGTGTCGTCTCCATCGACATCTTCCGCGGTCTGACGATGCTGGTCATGATCTTCGTCAACGATCTCGCCGACGTGCACGGCCTTCCCTGGTGGACTTACCATGCCCACGCACAGCAGGACCTGATGACCTACGTCGACATGGTCTTTCCGTTTTTCCTTTTCATCGTCGGCATGTCCATGCCACTCGCCATCGAACGCCGGCTCAAACAGAACCCATCACAGGCCGCACTCTGGCTGCACATCGCGATGCGTTCCTGCGGCCTCATCGTTCTCGGGCTCATCCTCGCCAATGCCGAGAAGGTCGACCCGGCGCGGACGCACATGTCCGGCTCGGTATGGGCGCTTCTCGGGCTCACCGGAGGCATCCTCTTCTGGCTTGTTCCAAGCCGCGATACGCGCCATCGGCGGATATATCTCGCGCTCCGCATCGCAGGTCTTATACTGCTGATCGCCGTCTTCGCAATGTTCCGCCGAACCCCCAGTGATGGCAGCGTAGGGTGGATCGATGGCTCTTACCCGGAGATCCTCGGCCTGATTGGCTACACCTACTTCTCCGTCGCGCTGCTTTATGTTCCCGCTCGACGCTGGCAATGGGCTCCGCTCGCCTGGTTCGCTGCGCTGACCGCCTTTTGCGCCCTGGTGGTTGCGCGTCTGATTCACTGGCCTTCGCACCTGCCGCTCTTTATATGGCCCTTCAGCAACGGAGCTCATCCGGCTATCACCATGGCGGGGATCGCGACTTCCGCCATTCTCCTCGGACCCGAGCACAAGCAGACACTGCGCGGTCGAATTCTGTTCGCGCTTGCTTTCGCATTCGTGATGTTCGCCGCCGCCTGGTTGCTGACGCCCCTCGGCATTTCGAAAATCCGGGCGACACCCACCTGGCTTCTCGTCAGTTCCGGAACGGCTGTGCTCTCATTCCTGCTGCTCTATTGGATCTGCGACATGAAGGGTTGGACGCTCTGGGCTGCGATCGTCAAGCCCGCCGGCGAAAACACTCTGCTCACCTACCTGCTGCCTGACCTCTATTACTTCTTGATCACTCTGGTCGGCTTCCACTACTTCGACCGTCACTTCCGCACGGGTATGCCCGGCGTTGTCCGCTCCGTCATCTTCACCTTGCTCATCCTCGCCGTTTCAGGACTCCTGACCCGCAGGCGCATACGCCTGCAGCTGTGATGACTCCCGCTCCGCCAGCCCTGCTCGTTGCACGCTTCATTTGAAGCTGGAAGGTCGACGCATGCTATCCTGCGGCTGTTGTGAGACCTCCTAGCCATAGCCTTCAACTGATCACTCGCCACCGCCTTTCGGGGAAGGCGCGCGCCCAGCAGCCTCGGCACACAGGAAAGGCCATGTAAATATGGCGGCGCGCAGCGAACCAGTGCCGACAGCCGGATCGCAGAACGCAATCGATCATTTCGGTGATTGGTTCTGGGCTTTCTTGAAGACGGAGCTTTCCCCTTATCCCGGGCGAGCGTGGGTAGTCGGCCGCATTACTATTGCGGCGACCATCGTCATGCTCCTGGTGATGACCTTCCGCATCCCTTTTGGATTCCTCGGCGCCATTTTCACGCTCTTTCTGAGTCGTGAAAACCCCACCGCGACGTTGCTTTCCGGCGTTCGTACAATCATCGTGTTTTCTATCGCCACCGCTTACGCGCTCGCCGGCATCAGGGGGCTGGTCGACGATCCGCTCACGCATTACCTGTGGATCGTCGGCAGTCTCTTCATCGCTTTTTATCTTATTCGGATCATGCCGGATTACGGCACGGCCGTGGGATTCGGCTTCCTGATCGCAGGTGTGATTCCACTCTGGGATAATGCCGCGATCAGCGTCAACGACCGCGTCACCGGTAGCCTCTGGGCGGGGTTTTCAACATGCATGGGCACAGTCGTCACAATCGCCGTCGAATATGTTTTCCGGCGCTTTCATCCAGCCACGGATCTCACCGAGGGACTCGTAAGCCGCCTCAAGGCGGTCGAAGACGTGCTGACTCATGTTGCCGAGAACCTTCCACTTGACGGCGCGGTGGAGAAAGAAATCTCCCTCTACACAAACGCCGGAAACTCCCGTGTGCGCAGACTCCTCGTACGTTCCGGATACAGTTCTCATTTCATCGCACAGATGAATGCCGGCATCGCGTTGCTCGGCCGCCTGGTCGATCTCGCCGCCAGCCTGCGTTATTTTCGCTCCACGCAGCCGACGCCCCTGGACGAGTCCGATCGCAATCGCTGCCTCGACCTCGCCCGCGAAATCGCCGCGTTACGCCGCGATCTTGTCGTCCGTAAACTCCCGCGCCCTATCGATCATCTTCTGTCACCCGCACCATCCCGCCTCCCGTTCCTCGCGACAATGGAGCGAACTGTAGCCCTCATACCTCAGGCATTCACCGGCGGTGAGACCATCGACGAATTTGTGCCGGATCCCATGAGTGAAGAGATTCCGAAAGCATCGCTGTTTGTTAACGATGCCTTTTCAAATCCGGCTTACCTTCAGTTCGCGTTGCGCGGAATGGCGGCGGCTGTGATCAGCTACTCCGTGTATACGCTCGTCGATTGGCGCGGCCTCAGTACCTGCATCCCCACCTGCATTATTACCGCGCTCTCCACCATCGGTTCATCACGCCAGAAGCAGTTTCTCCGCCTCGGTGGAGCGGTCATCGGCGGAATCATCATCGGATTCGGCGCGCAGATGTTCATCCTGCCGTACCTCGATCTCACCGGCTTCACGATTCTGTTTGCTCTGGTGACCGCGCTTTCCGCCTGGATCGCTACTGCATCCCCCCGAATCTCGTATCTTGGGGTGCAACTGGCTCTCGCCTTTTATCTCATCAATCTGCAGGAATTCGCCGTCCAGACATCGCTCTCCATCGCTCGAGACCGCGTCTTCGGAGTCCTGCTCGGTCTCCTGTGCATGTGGGTCGTCTTCGACCGCCTGTGGTCACGCGATGCCCTCGAGGAAATGCAGCATCTCTTCGCCCGCAATCTCGAGATGTTTGCTCAACTCGTCGATCAACTGCTTGTCGAAGACCGTAATCAGGCGATCAAGAAATTTCGCCAGCTGAGAGATCAGATCACTGCCGGCTTTCAGGCGGTAGTAGCCCAGGCAGACGCTGTTCTTTTCGAATTTGGCCCTACGCGTCAGTACAAGCTCAGAATCCGCGAGGATGTCCGCCGCTGGCAGCCCTCGCTCCGTACATTGTTGCTCGTCGAGACCACGTACGCACAGTACCGCTGGCAGCGCCCGCTTAAGGACCTCCCCCCGGTCATAGCTGAAGCGCACACTGAGTTTGACAAGAGCGTTGCGGACGCCATGCGTGCTCTGGCTAGCGAAGTCGCAGGAAAAGTTCCGGAAACTGTGCCGGATATTCACGCCTCGGCCGAAAGTCTTCAGCAACAAATCCGGCAGTACTACGAGAACAAGGATCTTCCTGTTTCGATCCAGGGTGCCGACGTGATTCGTCTCGTGGGGAGCCTTACATCCATCCTTTCATCGCTTCACGAGGACATACACTCCACCCTCGTGAGCGCTCGGGAACCCCTCGATGGCCCGGCTCAATCGCAACAACCCGCCGAGGCCTGATCACCGCAGCCGCGCCTCGCAGTGAATTCCTCCAGCCGCTCAGGCGCTCTCCTGTTGCGAGAGCAGATGTTCAATCCGCACAGGCAATTCGCGCACTCGCACCCCAGTGGCGTGGTATACCGCCGCAGTAATCGCCGGGGCAACCCCGGCAAGACCGATCTCACCTACACCTCGGGCACCGAATTCGTTCACGATCTTGTCTGGATAGTCGACGAAAGTCACATCGATCGAGGGAGCATCGGCATTGGTCGCGACCATATAGTCCGCGAGATTGCTGTTAATCGGAGCACCGTTACGCGGGTCGTACTTCGTCTCTTCGAGAAGGGCCATACCCACACCCATCACCACCGCACCCTCGACCTGGTTGCGAGCGGGACGCAGGTTCAGGATCCGCCCGGAATCGATCACCGTAACCACCCGGCTGACACGGAGCCGTGCAATCTCCGGTTGCCATGTGATTTCTGTAAACTGCGCACCGAAGGAATGCACTGAATATTTTTGCTCTGATTCCGGTCCGCCGAAGTACTCTCCCGACTTGCCGCTGCCGGAAGCAGCATTCACATTCGCCCGCTTCAGCACTTCCGCGAAATCGACACCCGTCTCGGGGGCCTTGTCCTTGAGGTGAACCCGCCCGTGCGTAAACGCGAGCTCTTCCGGCTTCTTTCCTGCGAAGGGAGCGGAATCCCCGCTGGTCGCCATCGTCACAGCCGACTGCATCGCCCGCTGCGCCGCTTGCGATATCGCCGGTATCACCGAAGACGTCACCAGTGATCCTCCCGAAATCGGCCCCTCAGGCAGCGCGGAGTCGCCAAGTACCACTTCAATTTTGTCGATCGGGATGCCCGTCTTTTCGCTGAGCACTTGTGCAAGGATGGTGTAGGTGCCGGTGCCGATGTCCTGCGTACCGCACGACACACGTGCCGTCCCGTCGTTCTTCAGGTCGACCGTCGCCTCGGCGGCGAAGCGTCCCGCACCCCATGAACAGGCGGCTACTCCCCACCCCAGAATCAGCCCATCTTTTTTCATCGAGCCGATCTCCGGCGTCCGCTGCGACCAGCCGAACTTCTCCGCGCCCAGCTTGAAGCACTCCACCAGATGCCGCGAGGAGAAGGGCAGCCCGTTGCTCTCGTCCTTTGCAGGCTCGTTGCGAAGGCGCAGTTCGAGAGGATCCACCTTCAGCTTGATCGCCAACTCGTCTATCGCGGACTCAAGCGCAAACAGCCCGGGCACCGCCCCTGGACCGCGCATCGCCGTCGGCGTGCCGACATTCAGCGGCACCATCCCCGACGTGACCTTGAGGTTTGGAGTGCTGTAGAGGTAGGGCGTAGCCTCGCCGCAACCCTCTCCGTACTCATCCAGAATCGACGTGTGATTCAGGTAGTCCTGCTGCAGCGATACCAGCTTGCCGTCAGCCGTGGCACCCAGTCGCATGCGCTGCTGCGTCCGCGGCCGATGCCCGACACCCTGAAACATCATCTTCCGGCTGATCACCAGCTTCACCGGAGCGTTCAGGTTACGCGCCGCCGCGGCGGCGAGAAGATACGGCGGCCAGACCCACAGCTTGCCTCCAAAGCCTGATCCTAGAAAACGCGAGATCACCCGTACATTCTCCGGTTGCACGCCCAGCATCTGCGCCATCACGTCCCGGTAGTTGGCAATGGCCTGTGTCGTCGCATAGAAGGTAAATGCCTGGCCATCCCACAGCGCCACAGTCGCATGCAGTTCAATCGGATTGTGCGTCTCGGTCGGAGTCGAGTACGTCTCATCCACCTTTACGGCAGCTGTATTGAAGGCGTCCTCCGGCTTGCCGCGCGAACTCTCGACCTTAGGCTCGTCCTCCGTTTCCAGATGCGTTGCAATCACCGGCTTTTCTTCGCTGTACTTCACTTTGACAGCCGAAGCCGCTGCCTGCGCCTGCTCAAATGTTTGCGCAACCACTACTGCGACATATTGTCCGTAGTAGCGAATGACGTCATCTTCGAAAGGCGGACGCTTCTCATCCAGATAGGCCGAGAAATCCGACCCAGGAGCAACCCGGTAGAGAGGTCCCGCATTCGTCCGATGATAAATCGCGCGAACGCCCGGCATCTTCTCCGCCGAAGCAGGATCCAGATTGACTAACTTCCCGTTCGCGATGGTGCTGCACACCGGCACCGCGTACAGCATCCCGGGAAAGTGATGATCGGAGGAATACTTCGCGGCTCCGCTCACCTTGAGCGGGCCATCAATGCGCGGCAACGAGCCGCCGATAGTAGAAGGAACCCTGATCTGACTGGCCATAATCTCTCCGGTTCGCATTAAGTGGTTTGGGTTGCGAGCGTAAGCGCGTGCGTCAGACAGCGTTTAGCCAGCTCGACTTTGAATCCGTTCTCGCTCTGCGGGTGCGCATTGCGCAACGCCGCGTTGGAAGCTTCCCGGAAGACGGCAGGATCCACCTTCTTCCCTTCGAGAACCTTTTCAGCCTCGAGCGAACGCCACGGTTTGGTGCCGACTCCACCCAACGCGATCCGCACTCGCTTGAACCTGCCGTCCGCGACCTCCGCCACCACCGCCGCCGAAGACAGTGCGAACTCATAAGAGGCGCGATCACGCAGCTTCAGATATACCGACTTCGTTCCTGGCCGCAGTTCCGGCAGCGTAACAAATGTGATGAGATCGCCAGGCTCCATCACATTCTCGCGTTGCGGCGTGTTGCCGGGCAAAAGGAAGAAGTCGTGAATCGCGACCTCGCGTTCGCCCTTCGCCCCCTGAATATGAATCGTTGCCTCAAGCGCAGTGAGAGCAACATTCATGTCTGACGGATTCGTGGCAATGCAGTGTGGGCTCGTGCCAAGAATTGCAAGCGTGCGGTTCTCTCCCTCAAGCGCCGAACACCCCGAGCCGGGCTCCCGTTTATTGCAGGCCATCGCTGTATCGCGAAAGTAGACGCATCGCGTCCGTTGCAGCAGATTCCCGCCCGTGGTCGCCATGTTGCGCAGCTGAGCCGACGCGCCCGAAAGGAGAGCCTGCGAGAGCACAGCGTAGTCGCTCTGAACGGTTGGATCGTGCGCTAGGTCCGAATTGCGAACAAGCGCCCCGATCTTGAGACCGCCATTGGGCAGCTTCTCAACTTTATCCAGCGGCAGACGATTAATATCGACCACCTGCGTCGGCCGCTCGACATTCAGCTTCATCAGGTCGAGCAGCGTCGTCCCGCCCGCGACGAATCGCACCTGGGCGCCCTGCTGGGCAGTCGGCGACTGTGCGCCGGCCTGAATCGCCTGCGACATATCCTGCGCGCGGGAGTATTTGAATGTATCCATAAACGGAGCTCCTGCTGTCTTAAGCCCTTTGTCTTACCTGTTGAATCGCCGCAACGATGTTGGGATATGCTCCGCAGCGGCAGATATTGCCGCTCATCAGCTCCTTCACGTCCGCATCCGCCGGCCCGCACGGCTCTTTCAGAAGCGCGACAGCCGACATGATTTGTCCAGACGTGCAGTAGCCGCACTGATACCCATCGTGCTCGACAAACGCCGCCTGCATCGAATGAAGATTCCCCGGCTGCCCGATGCCCTCAATCGTCTTGATATCGTCGCCGTCGTGCATCGTCGCGAAGCTCAGGCAGGAGTTCACGCGGCGTCCATTCACGTGCACCGTACAGGCTCCGCACTGCCCGTGGTCGCAGCCCTTCTTTGTGCCCGTCAGTTGTAGGCTTTCGCGCAGGCAGTCAAGCAGCGTGGTCCGAGGATCGATATTCACGCTCACCTGCTTGCCGTTCACCTTCAGACTGACTAGAACCGCTCCGGCAATCGGCGGACCTGGCGTGCCGGGGACCGTTTCTGCCGGCGACTGCTGCGCCGCTGCTGCCAGCGGCCGTGTGGTCGCCACCACCCCTGCAACGCCGAGCTGCGAGAGAAAGGATCGCCGGCTTACATTGCCCACCAGCGACTCCTGCTTGCCCGGATTTTCCTCGTCGCGCATGTTACCCCCTGTTCTGAAGCCCGCTCGATTGTTCTGAAGTTCTGCTTCTCGAAGGCTATACCATGGTTCGATTGCAATATTATCTGCGCCGCTGCCCGCGTGTGAGCATTATCGGGCCGACGCCATCGTGCGGATTGTGAACACCCTCAGGTGACGAGCGAAAGCAGCAGCGTAAGCGCCAGTCCGCACACCGAAATAATGGTTTCACAGATCGACCAGGTCTTCATCGTCTGGGGGACACTCATGTTGAAGTACTCCTTGACCAGCCAGAAACCGCCGTCATTCACGTGCGAGAAGATGAGCGATCCCGCCCCGGTCGCAATCGCCAGCAGCTCCGGGCGAGCTCCGGCGGCGTGCGCGGCGATGGGAGCGACTATGCTGGCGGCAGTGCTCATAGCGACGGTAGAGGAACCCGTTGCCAGGCGAATCAGCGCGGCCACCACCCAAGCCATGACCAGAAGCGGGAAATGGGTGCGCAGCGCGACGTTCACAATAGCCTGGGAAACTCCGCTGTCCTGCAAAATGCGGCCGAAACCTCCTCCCGCACCCACCAGCAGCGTGATGGTGGCCGTAGGCGCCAGGCTTTCGTTGCTGAATCTGAGAATCGTCTCCCGCGTGAAGCCGCGCATGCGCCCTAGCGTAATGAAGCTGAAGACGGCGCCGATCAGTAGGGCTATATCGGGATTCCCAAGCAGCCGCAGGCCGTCGTTAACCCGGCCGCCCGGCCGCGCGAGAAAATTCGCACAGCTTCCCACCAGCATTAACGCGACCGGCAGCAGGATCGTCCCCAGCGTGATCCAGAAGCCCGGCAGGCTGCTTTCCTCAGAGTGATCGACTAGTTGCGCTGCCATCGGATTCTGCGCATCCAGGGTAATGCGCGGCGCAATGAACTTTGCATACAGAGGCCCGGCAATTGCCGCAGTGGGAATACCGATAATCAAGGCGTAAAGAATCGTGCGCCCTACGTCGGCATTGAAGATCGTCACTGCCAGCATCGCCGCCGGATGCGGCGGCATCAGCCCGTGAACCACCGAGAGCCCTGCCACCATCGGCAGTCCTACAAGAACGAGCGATGTCTGGGTGCGCCGCGCCACAGAAAACGCGATCGGAATAAGGAGAACGAAGCCGACCTCAAAGAAAACCGGCAGCCCGATGACGAAGCCAATCACCGCCATGGCCCAGTGAACGTTCTTCTCGCCAAAAAGATTGATCAGCGTGTAAGCGATTCGGGTCGCGCCGCCCGACTCCGCCATCATCTTGCCCAGCATCGTGCCCAGCCCCACAACAATTGCAATGTGTCCCAGGGTGTTGCCCAGGCCGATCTCGAATGATTTGACAATCGCTGCCGGTGGCATGCCCGCAACTACGGCCAGCGCCAGCGAGGTGAGAAACAGCACGATGAAAGGGTTGAGCTTGACGACTGCGATCAGCAGGATAAGGACGATAACAGCACTTAGAGCCGCGAGCAGCAGAAAGACACCATGGTGGTCGATCATAGGAGCGAAGCAGCGATCCCCTTTCCGACGAAAACGGCTTGACTTCAGATACAGATCCTCAGCGCTCAGGATGCGGGAGGCTTGTAGGCGACGCAGTCAATCTCTACCCTGCAGTCAACCACCATGCTCGACACAACGCACGCCCGCGCCGGAGGATGCTCGCCGAAGTAGTGCCGGAATACAGCATTGAACGACTGGAAATCGCGCGGATCGTCGAGCCATACGCCGCACCGGACCACATGCTCCGGGCCATAACTCGCCTCTTCGAGAATCGCCAGCAGATTGCGAATCGCCTGGTGGGACTGCGGGACGATGTTTCCTTCGACAACCTCGCCGTTAACCATCGGCACCTGACCCGACACATAGAGCCAGCCGTCAGCCTGCACGGCGCGCGCAAAAGGCAGATGCTGCCCGCCCGTGCCCGCTCCCCCTTCCACTCCGTATCGCTTGATGCTCATTTATGCTCCTCGAGTTGCAGTGAATCAAAAGCTTTATTTGTAATTGCTGCTGATCTTTTTATGAATCTTCCGCCGCGATGCCCGGTGAGAATGCTGTTACGGTACGAAGGCACACCGTTGACCCACACACGTTCGATGCCCTCCGCAGGACACACCGGATTATCGAAGGTAGCAGTGTCGCGAATCGTCCTGGGGTCGAATAGCACCAGGTCTGCAAAATAGCCATGGTGTATCAGTCCGCGGTCTGCAAACCCGAACCGCGCAGCAGGCAGGCCCGTCATTTTATGAACAGCCTGGGCCAGCGACAATAGCTTCTCATCGCGAGAATATTTGCCCAGCACGCGCGGAAAAGTTCCCCACAATCGCGGATGCGGCCGGGGATCGTTGGGCAGCCCGTCCGAGCCGATCATCGTCGCAGGATGGCGCAAGATGCGCCGCATATCGTCCTCGGAAATGCTATGGTAAATAGCCCCGGCGGGCTGCAGAAGCCGCGCCGCTTCTTTCTGGCCCATCCCCCAATCCTGCGCAATCTGCGCCAGCGTCCGCCCTCCCATCTCCGGATGCGGTTTCGACCACGTGATCCGAATATTCACGCGCTCATCCACCTGCCGCAGATCGAGCGTGCTCGAACCGGCAGCATACGGATAGCAGTCCCAACCCACAGGCTGCGAGGCCCGCACCCCGTCCAGTTCCTGCAATACCTCGCCGCTTCGTCCCCAGTTATCCACTCCCGCGCATTTAAGGTGAGAGATCACCACCGGCACACGGCATTCACGGCCCACGGTAAAGGCCTCGTGCAATGCGTCGATGATGGCCTCGGTCTCGCTGCGCAGGTGCGTCGTATACAGGCCACCGGCGCGCGCGAGCGGCTCGCCAAGAGCCAGAACCTCATCGATGGTGGCGGCGTTGGCTGACAGATACGCGAGCCCAGTACTCAATCCCAGCGCACCACCATCGAGAGCTTCGATCAACTGGCTGCGCATGGCTTCGACTTCGCCCCTGGTCGCGGCTCGATCAAGCCGATCCATGTGGTTATTGCGCAGCGCCGTGTGGCCAACCAGCGCTGCCACGTTCACCGTGGGCCGCGCAGCATCGACGGCTGCAATGTAGGTCGCGAAGGTGGGATATCGGAATACGCTTGCGTCCCCGAGCAGGTTCATTGGGTCGGGAAGCTCGTCCCTCAGCTGAACAGGCGCAGCGCTGATGCCGCAATTGCCCACAATCACGGTCGTCACTCCCTGCGAGAGCTTCGGCAGCATCTCCGGAGTGCGGATCACATTCGTGTCGTCGTGGGTATGTACGTCAATGAAGCCCGGAGCAAGCACATAGCCTGCGCCATCGATTACTTCGTCGGCAGCGTAGTCGAGCCGCGATCCCACCGCACGGATGCGATCGCCGGCAAGGGCGACATGAACAGTCAGAGGCTCGCCACCGCTGCCGTCAACCACAAGCGCATTTCGGATTAGAGTGTCGCAGGTCGGCATAGGAACTGCCTCAAAGATATACGCTACGTCGCTCCAGCATCCAAGCCCCGAAGACACGGACCGGAAGACACCGCCACAAGATATTCTGGCTTTAGCTATTTATTGCACCGAAGGTCACAGTGACGACTGAGAAGCGCGATACACGAATTGCCCTCCATCACAAAGGACTGGGCTCACTGACGCAGCCAATCGAGGCGGCCGACATTGCCGGACTCGAATGGAACCTGCTGCGCGAAGACCTCAGTCTGCCTGTCGCCGTGCTCTATCAGGATAAGCTCCAGCACAACCTACGCTGGATGCAGCAGTTCATCAACGAATACGGCATGAAGCTCGCGCCCCACGGCAAGACCACGATGGCTCCCCGCCTCTTCGAAATGCAGCTGCAGGGCGGCGCCTGGGGCATCACGCTGGCGACCGCGCACCAGACCCGGATTGCCTACGAACACGGCGTTCGGCGTGTCCTCATGGGAAACCAGCTTGTAGGCCGGCAAAACATGGCCATCATCTCGGACTTACTCCGCGACCATTCGGTCGAATATTTCTGCCTTGTAGACTCGCCCGAAAACGTCGAGCAGCTAGGAACGTTCTTCCGCGCCGCAGGGCAACGACTGCAGGTCCTGATCGAACTGGGAGCGGACGGGGGCCGAACCGGCGTCCGCGACGACGCACAGCTCAAGTCACTTCTCGCTGCTCTCGACCAATGGCGCGACACAATTTCGCTGAGCGGCGTTGAGTTTTTCGAGGGTGTATTCGACGACGAGGCTCTGATCCGCAGCTTAGCGGGACGCGCTGTCCATGTGACCGGAGAATTACTGACGCAAGGGCGCTTCGATCGCCAACCCGCTCTGCTTACCGGCGCAGGCTCGGCCTGGTACGACCTGGTGGCCGAAGTCTTCTCCGGCGCCGGCCTCGGAAATCAGGTCGAAATTGTGCTCCGCCCCGGCTGCTATCTCACCCATGACGTCGGCAGCTATCGGCGCGCGCAGGAGAGAATCCTTGCTCACAACCCGATCGCGCAGCGCATGCATTCCGGCCTTGTTCCCACCCTTCAGGTATGGGCTTACGTGCAGTCCGTTCCTGAAAAGGAAAGGGCCATCGTCTCGTTAGGCAAGCGGGACGCCGCCTTCGATGCCGGCCTTCCAAGCCCCGCTTTGCACTACCGTCCAGGCAGCTCTGGGCCGGTCACCGCACCAGCGCATTGGAGTCTCACACGGATGATGGACCAGCATGCCTTCCTTCAGATCCACGAGGACGACGACATCCGTGTGGGCGATATGATTGGCTTTGATATCTCCCACCCCTGCTTGACCTTCGACAAGTGGCAGATCCTGTCGATCCTCAACGCGGATTATCAGGTCATCGATATAGTGCAGACCTATTTCTGACCACCTTCTGGCAGCATATGAATCGTATGCAGCCACTTGGTCACACTATCGGGCCAGGTCGTAACGGGAAGTTCTGTCCGCCGCAGACCATAGCCATGTCCACCCCGTGCGTAGATGTGCAACTCTGCGGGAACCTCGGCATTCTTGAGCTGCATGAAATAAACCGTCGCATTCTGCACATGTACCGGATCGTCCTCCGCCTGAACAATAAAGCTGGGAGGCGTCTGTGCCGTGACACGAATATCCGGATTTGGTGCAAAGTCTTGCTCCGCTAGCGCGAGATAGCCCGGATACACGATCACAGCAAAATCAGGGCGACAGCTCAGCTTGTCAGCCCCATCCACCGGATCATAGAGGCGCTGATCGAAATGCGTGCTGAGCGCAGCGGCGAGGTGAGCTCCCGCCGAAAAGCCCAGAACTCCGATCCGGTTCGGATCGATGTGCCATTCCGCAGCGTGCTGCCGCACCATGCCGAGCGCGCGTTGCGCATCTTGCAGAGCAGCCGCTGACTTCGGATACGGCCCGGTATCCGGCACGCGATATTTCGCCAGTACACAGGCGATGCCCTCGCTATTCAACCAATCGCACACCTCTGTGCCTTCGAGATCTATGGCAAGGATTTTGTAGCTGCCACCCGGAAACACAACAACTCCGACACCCGTGTTCCCGGTCTTCGGCGAGTACACCGTAAGAGTCGGCGTCGAGACGTTTCCGATGCGGATCACGCGCTTGCCCCCTACGATATGATCCGTCGCCGTCGTAGTATCCCCTTCCGGCTTGGGATTCGGCTGCGCGCCAGGCGCAGGGCCGGGCCACAACGGAAGTGTGATGTGATCGGCAGTAGGTGGCCATGCAGGCTGCTGCGCAGACATCGCAGTCGACAGACAAAAAGCACACACCGCGAACAACGCGAATTTGCGCATAGTCAGAATCATATAATCGGATTGAGTTAGCTCACGAGATGAAACGGACAGCATCAATAGATTAGTTTGAGCGAAAACTGGATCTGGCGCGAGTTCCCTGCCGTCTTGCTGATCTGACCAAACCCCGTGCCTTTGATGGTATTTGCCGGCAACCCCATGTCCACGATGTTGAACAGGTTGAAGAACTCCGCGCGAAACTGCAGATCGAACAGTTCGATCCCGCTCTTGCGTTGCCCGACCGGCGTGTCCTTGATGAACGCAAAGTCGTAGTCGTAGAAGGCCGGCCCGCGAAAGGTGTTCCGGCCAACCGAGCCGAAGTAGCCGCTGTTCGGACCTGTGCCTCCCGGCAGGTTGATTGGAATCGAAAAGAACGATGCATTATCCGCACCGCGGCCAAAGTAGTCCTCGCGCTTTTTCCGCGCCGTCGAAAGATCCGGTGTGGCAATCTGGTCTGGCCTGTCCACGCCATTCGATCCCGCGCCCGTCTGCTGCACACCCGAATACACTGTGAACGGCGATCCGCTGGTTAGCGTCGAAATCACCAGCATCTCCCACCCCGCAGTAATCTTCCGGCTCACGCCCTGGAGAAATCCGACGCCGTCCACATGCAGGTCCTGCGCCGCGCTCAAGGTGAACGCATTCGTCACGTCGAAGTTCGACGGTCCCTTCTCCAGATGCGTGTTGTACGGGTCCTGCGGAAACGGCACAACCGTGGCCCCTGTACTTCCCGTGCCCCCGCTCACCAGGCTCGTATCGTCGAGCGATTTGCTCCACGTGTAGCTAGCCTGCACCCCCGGACCACCGTGCGGAAATGTACCTGTCAGAGATGTCTGCAGCGCGTTATACGTCGAATGCGCCGTGCCCGTAATCACGTTCTCTACGCCGAATCCGCCGATCACGTTGCCCGAGCTGTCGAACTGCGAATGAGGCGCGAACTCCGCGCTCGCTCCCGGATAAGCATTCGGAAAGCTCGTGCGCGGCAGATGGGAAGCGGTAGTGCCCACATAGCTGATGTCCGCCGTCAGCTTGCCGAACTCGCGTTCCACTCCCAGGGTCCACGTATATAGCCACGCGTTGCCGAATGACGGGTCGATCGCGCTCAGGTTTAGCGGGCTTAACGCTCCGCTCGGCGTCAGGGCCGCCACGTCTTTCTGATACCGGTCCACATCCATCACCGTGTCTGCCGGAACTTCCTTCGTCGTGTGGCTCGGAAAGATATTCTCCCCGCCTGGCGTATACACACCCGGCAGCTGCGCGGGAGTGATCTGGAACCCATACTGAATCGGCGCGCCCTTCGCCGCCGTCAACCGTGGGTACACCACAAATGGCGTCGAGCCGGTAAGAAAGTTGTCCTGCCAGATGTTCGGCGGGATCACCATGAGGCCTCCGCCCGCATGCGCTTGCAGTGTGTCCGTCACCTTCCATGTAAGCTGCACACGCGGCATAAAGCCATCGAGATTCGTCTTGTATCCCGGCTGCGGATTGATCGCAAACTCCTGATCCGGCCCGTAGTTCAGAAAGCTCGAAGTCCGCTTCGCCCGCTCTGAAATCGGCGTGTAGATCTCCCACCGCAGCCCGTAATCGAGCACCCACCGGTCGGAAATCTTCCACGTATCCTGCGCGTACACGGCGCCCATGTTTCGATTGATGGCCGCCGGCCCGATATGCGGGCCATTCGAGAAATACGGGGGAGCAATCGCCCGCGTGTAAACGAATGGGCTCCCCGATAGGAAACTCGAAAGCGTATCCGGCAAAGGATCGCCGGCATTAACGTTGTGCATACCGCTCTGCGAAGGAATATTGGCAATTGCGTACGCCGTCCCGCCGCCGAAATCGTATTCGCCGTTCGGACTGGTCCCGAAAAATGTCGAGTCGCGGTTGAGCCTCACTTCTCCTCCGGCCGCAATCGTGTGGCTTCCCTTGTTGATGGCAAAGCTCTGTTGCAGCTGGAAGAGATTTCCGTAGGCGCTCATCACCGAGCCCCCTGCCGTGTTGAAACCCTCAAACAAGGCGTCATTGAATTTCACCGCAGGATCGGTGTAGTCCTGCGTAGGAAACGAAGGAGTGCTCCTGGTTATGCCGAACTCAGTCTGCATCGAGAGGTTCGGCGAAACCGTGCGCGTAAACGTGAAGGCCACATTGCGCTGGCGGTCGATGTAGGTTACGCCGAAAAGCGGATCAATCGTCGTCTGGTCAGGGTTTGTCGTCGGTCCGGTAATGTTGTTGAAATTGAACTGCCCGAAGAACTCGTTCTTGTCCGAAAGCTTATGGTCCAGCCGGATAGAGAACTGATCGGCATCTGTATTCACCTTCGAATACGTCGCGTACGTGTGCACCCCGTACGATCCTGTGGGCAGGTTTGGCAACGGATATCGCGCCAAGATCCCGGCAATTGAGGGATCGACCGGCACGTACAGCACGTCGCCCGGATAGGCCGTCGCATCGACACCATTTCTCTCCTCTGCAGTCGGCACGGGAAGCACCTGCGTCGTTCCTAGTACCTGGCGGAAGCCCTGATACTCCCCGAAATAAAATGTCTTTCCTCGCCCGTCGTAAATGTGCGGAAGCACAACCGGGCCGCCATTGGTGAATCCAAACTCATTTCGCCGGAACGGCGGAATACGCCCTGGAGTCTCCGGCGTCGCGTGATCGAAGTAGTTCCGCGCATCCAGCGCCGAATTGCGCAGAAACTCGAAGAACGAGCCATGGAACCCGCTGCTTCCCGATCGCGTGATGATGTTCGTAAATCCCGATGCGCCTTGTCCGATCTTCGCGGGCATCCAGCCCGACGACGACTGAATCTCCTGCACTGCATCCACGTTGAAATTCGAGAAGGTGGAGCCTCCCATTTCCGGATCGCTGATGTCCGCGCCATTCATCGCAAACACCGCCTCCACACCGCGCTGCCCGTTGATGGCGAACTGCGCCGTGAAGTTCGTCGCGCCATTCGCGTCCGTCATCGTACCCGCTGCCATCAGCAGCAGTGCGCTGAAATCCCGCTTGTTCAGCGGAAGCTCATTTACCTTCTGGCTGGTCAGCTTTTCTTCGCCTTCGGTGTTGGACTGCTCCTGCGGCACGGTGCTCAGCACGAGTCCCTGGTCGGTCATCGTCAACAAGATCGGCTGCGCGCCGACGATCACATCGATCGGGTGCTCCAACCTCATCGTATGCCCGCTGACGTTCACTCTCAACCGATATTGGCCGGGCGCTAATCCGCTGAATTGGAACTTGCCCAGGCTATCGGTCGTGGCCCGAACTTCAGCTGCGGAACCCTTCAGATGCACGATAGCGCCAGCCACCGGCGATCCTGCTGCGTTCTGCAGCGATCCCTGAAGGACAACAGGGGTTTCCTGCGCCTGCGGCCCCACTACAAACGAGAAAATCGCGCAAAGTAGGAGAAGCCGGAGCGATTGAAACATCCAGCTAACCGACCGCGGGCCCGATGCAATTCTTGGGGGAATACAGTCCTCTTCGTGGTAGAGAGTTGGCGTCAGTCTTCCGATCGCTTCGCGCAAAACGCGAAGGTATCACTCAATAAACACTTTAGTCAAACGTTTTAGTTGTAGCTCTGGACGCAATGAGCTAGTCACCTGCCTGAATGGCTTTAGAGTAGAGCAGATGAAAATGATGTACACCCTTCTCCTGTTTCACGCTATAGCGTCCCATGTCGTAGGACTGTGATTTCAGGTTACGGTGAACTACTTCGCAGATGTGCCCGTCCTCAAGTTGAATCTCGTCACTGAATCGCATCGTTTCGTCAATTGCAGTCTCCTGATCGGCCGGGAAATACCACTCGAAGATGGCTACGCACGTTTCGGGCCCCGTAGGTAGAACGATATTGAGAGAAACATTATCCGGATAACAGTTCAGCATCCAGTTCGGAAAAATCCAGAAATACTCGGCGCTAAGATCGCCTTCGGCCTGCTTGTAACGCCGATCGGTGGTTGACTCGTTCTCCGGGCCGCGAATCGGACTGAACTGGAGCGAATGATTCGCAAAGAGCGTTGTCGTGTAGCTCCCGTAATCGAGTTCCCGGTTCAGCGACGGATGCACGCTCGGCAGGTGGTATCCCTCAAGATAGTTGTCGATGTAAACCTTCCAGTTGCATTGCATGTGATATTCGCGGCGTCCACGCAGTTGCATCTGTCCGAAACGGTACTTTCCCGCCTGCTCCGGCAATTCACGCAGCGCGTCGAGCAGCGGCAGAGCGTCAGGATCAAGATTCACAAAGACCTGACCCTCCCACTCACCCACCTGAATTGGCCGCAGCCTAAGCTCCTCTGCACGGAAGGTCTCGACGCCTTCCATCTCTGGAGCATTCACCAGCCGTCCATCGAGCGAGTAGGTCCATCCGTGATAGCCGCACCGAAAAACCTTGCGGGATCCGCATCCCTCCGCAGCCGGCCCAGCCCGATGCCGGCATACATTGTAGAAGCCGCGCAGCACCCCGTCGGAGCCGCGCACTACCACGAGTGGCTCGCCGAGCAAATCCACGGTAATGTAATCGCCTGGGTTACGTACCTGCTCCGATCGACCCGCGATTTGCCACGTTCGCCAGAAAATCTTGTGCTTCTCAACTGTGAGAAGTTCAGGATTGACGTAATAATTCGACGGCAATGTGCTAGCGCACTCGATCGCCGGATTGATAATCGCCGGATCGACAACCGCGTTGGAGAGTATTGGAAAACTCTGCGCCATCGTTAAGCTACCTCTTCGTAGAACGAAATGGATTATATCCAAGCGATACCCGCTGCACCCACAGCAGACCAGCCGCAGAACACAAAACCCGCCGGTAAGGCGGGTTCTGTGTTACTCAGGTTGGTGGATGATAACTTACATTCCGTTCTGGCTATTGTCGCTCTCATCAGTGTGAAGCACGCGATACGTGGCATTGCCGCGCGACCACACCAGCAGCAGGACATCCTTGCCCGAGTTCGCATGCACATCGCCGACGAACTGCTCAGCGTTCGAGACAGGCTTCCGGTCGACCTCGACAATTACGTCTCCCGGTGCGAGTCCCGCATCGTCCGCCGGGCTGCCGGGCCGCACGTTCGCGATCACTGCGCCGTTTACCTGCGATGGAATCTGCATCTGCTGACGCGCGTCCGCGTTCAGATCCTGAACTGCGAGTCCCAGTTTTCCGGTCTTGCCCGGCTGCGCGTTGCCCTCATCGTTGCTCGCCACCTGCGAGTTGCCGTGGAATTCGCCGACCTTCACGTCTACCGTCTGCGGCTTGCCGTCGCGGATAATTCCAAGCGAAATCGTTTCGCCCGGAGCCATCGTGCTCACAGCCACCTGCAGCGCGCTGCCGTTCGGAATCTTCTTGCCGTTGAGTGAGTCGATCACGTCGCCCGACTTCAGACCTGCTCGGCCCGCCGGAGAATCAGGCGTTACTTGCGAGACGATCGCGCCCGTCGTGTCCTGCAGCTTGAAGAAGTTGTAGTTGTCCGGCGTGACATCGTTCATGCTGATGCCGAGATAGCCGTGATGCACCGTGCCCGACTTCATCAGCGACTCGGTGACGTTGCGCGCAATCTGAGATGGAATCGCAAACCCTGCGCCGGCAAACGATCCGCTGTTCGAGATGATGAAAGTGTTGATGCCGACCAGCTCGCCGTGCGCATCCACCAGCGCTCCGCCCGAGTTGCCCGGGTTGATCGCCGCATCGGTCTGGATGAACCCACCGGGCTTGCGCGGATCATCTGCATATGGATTTGGCCGGTCGAGTGCGCTCACAATGCCGCGCGTAACTGAGAACTGGAAGTAACCAAACGGGCTGCCGAAGGCAAGAACCGTCTGCCCCGGGTGCAGCTTCGCCGAATCGCCCCACGGAATATTCGGCAGGCCATGGCCGTCGATCTTGATCACTGCAAGATCGGTCAGCTTGTCGGTGCCGACGACCTTCGCATTGAAGGTGCGGCGGTCGTTCATCGTGACGCGGATCTGGGTCGCCCCATCAACCACGTGATTGTTCGTCACGATATACCCGTCAGGCGAGATGATCACGCCGCTGCCGATTCCGTGCTCGATCTGCGGCTGCTGCGGCGTCTGCTGGCCACCGAACGGTCCCCCTGGCCCAAAGAACTGCCGAAATTGCGGCGGTATTTGCTGCATCTGACCCTGGTCCTTTCCCTGATCCTGATCATCCGAAGCATTTCTCTCCGACGATCCGCGCGAGGTCACTGCCACATTGACGACAGCCGGCGTGACCCGCGCTGCCACTGTTTCGACTGCGCTATCCAGAGATGTGAGCGCCGACACGCTGCTGTCGTCGATCGGAGTTGCATAGCCGTCCGCGGCGTGCACTCCATTGTGATGAATGAAAAATGCGGCTCCCAGAACCAGGGCGGCCGCCGTACCGACAGGAACAGCGACCCGCGCCGTCTTGCCAATTAATTTATTAGTTGTTCCAGGCATTGCAAGTCCTCATACGTGTTTGAAATGGTTAGAGTTGAATGACGAGCCAACCGTCGTCGGTTGGCAGAGCGGCATAGGCGTGCTCAGGACCTACGGCGAGCACTACCCCAGGACGACCGGAAGAATCAGCGGGCGCTTGCCACGACGTAAGTACGAACAAACGCTGCATTCCGTTTGAAGCGTGTTTGACTCTCGACATCGCGGGAACCGGCGAGACCGCGTGGACAGCCGGGGGCGCCTTGCGGGCTGCTTTGTGCGCCGGCTTCATCGCCCGATTCGAGGGCAGCGAAGTCGTGAGCAGCGTCTGACGCGGTGCTGCTGACGGATGAAAGACGGCCGGCTGATAACCAGCTGCCGTCAAGGCCTTCGCCGACACCGGCACAATCCGGGCCGCCGCTCCAGCAGAAATTGGCGCCGACAGTTCAGCTAACGACGCGGCATAAGTGAACGACACAAGATGCGGGCACTGGGACAATCCAATCCCCGCCCCCAGCAGGGCAATCACCATCCCGCCCGAAGCCAGCCGCATCTGCAGAGGGCTCATGCTCTCTCTGCGCCGCAAAATGCTGTGTACCCGCCGGGTCAGCTCTGACTGTCGCTCCCACGCACCAAGCGATAGGGAGACGGCGCGGCGATCTTGGGAGCGCTCCGCCAGGCTCACCAGGCAGCTCGCATATGCGCCCGGAGCGTGAGTCGACTCGAGTACGCCGTCGTCGCATGCCAGCTCGCGTTCGAAGCATAGCCGCCGATCGATCCACATCAGCACCGGATTCAGCGGAAACAGCACCAGGCCGATCTTCTGAAAGAGGTTGATCCAGTCGTCTGCCCGGCTGATGTGTCCCGTTTCATGGATTACGATCTGTTCAAGCTCTGCCCGCGTCAGCTTGTCGAACAGCCATGCTGGAATAAGAATTCGCGGTGAAAAAAATCCGATCACGCTCGGCCGATCGATCTCTGTCGAGGTGCAAAGCTGCACGCCTCGCGAGCCGGAAAGGACAGAGCCCAGATCCGCCGGCACCGGAGTTGCTCTCTTCCACAACCCGCGCAGCCGCAGACCGCTGATCGCTAGCTTTGCCGCGCGCACCAGCGAAAAAAACACCCAGACCGCGGCGATCACATAGCTCCAGCGCACGTCCAGTTGAATTCGTGCGCCCGACGAGGCAATCCCCGGGTGCGACCGGCTCACCCAGGTTTGAATAAACGGCAGCAGCAGGATGACCACGAAAACCGCGCTCCACACTGCAAACCGAACCGCAGCCGTCATCTTCGGCACGAACCGCAGTCCGAGCGCAACGGCAACCGCCAGCAGAACACCCTGCCACAAGCTCGATACAAACGCCGCAGCCGCAGACTGCGAAAGCCCTTCGATCGATTGAAGAATATTCAGTCCTATCGTCACTGGACACTCTCCGTCTTCTGTTGTTCTGCGCCGGCAATCGCTTCCTTCAGGCGCTCCAGCTCCTCAGGAGTCACCTCATCATCCCGCAGCAGTGAAAGCAGCAGGCGCTCCCGCGAGTCGCCGAAGAAGCGCTGCATAATATGGCGAATCTCCGTCTTGCTCGCCTCATGCTCGCCGACACACGCGCTGTAGATAAACGCGCGGCCCTCCTGCCTGTGCTCTACGTATCCCTTTTGTTCCAGGATGCGGATGGTTGTCAAGACAGAGTTGTAGGCCAGAGTCGCCCCGTCGGGCATCGCGGCCACCAGATCCCCTACCGCCGATTCCCCCCGACGCCAGAGAATTTTCATCAGCCGTAACTCGGCTTCGGTCAGCGTAATGGACTTTTTGGGCGGCATGATCACACGAAGCGTCTCGCCCCACGGGGCAGGCGCTCTAACTCCTTCGACGAACAACTAATCGATTAGTTAGCAGAATAATTCACAAAGACGCGTTTGTGAAGTCTTGCCGGCAAACCGTCCCGGCAAAATCCTATCTGGCAGAATCTACGGCCACCCTTATACTCGTCTCCATGTCTCGCACGCCCGCTCTCACTGCTCTTCCCGTTATTGTCCTTTTTGGGGCGGCTCTCGCCGCTGCATCTGCACTAGCGCAGACTGTTCCCGCTCCGGCATCGCCCCACGCGATGACCTTGGACGACATCTTTCGCTTTCAGGACGTTGGCGATCCTCAGGTTTCTCCCGACGGCCAATGGGTCGCCTACACCCTAAGCCACGTCGACGCGAGCGCTGATAAACGCGTCACCGACCTTTGGATGGTGAACTGGGACGGCTCCCAGGATATCCAGCTGACCTACAATACCGAGTCGTCCGCGAGCAGCCCTCGCTGGAGCCCCGATGGAAAGTACCTGTCATTCGAGGCCGACCGCCCGGGTAAGGCAAAGGGCACCCAGGTATGGGTGTTGGATCGCCGCGGCGGTGAGGCCCGACAGTTCGCCGAGGTGAAGGGACTTCTCGGCGCTTACGCATGGTCGCCCGATGGCAAGAAGCTGCTTCTGACGATCAAGGCAGACGACGAACCCGAGAGCAACGACAAGAAGGGCGAGAAGAAGGAAGACAAACCCAAGCCCATCGTCATTGACCGCTACCATTTCAAGCAGGACGTCCAGGGATATCTCTCCGGCACTAACCGCAACCTGCTCTACATCTACGACGTCGCCACACAGAAGCTCGACAAGCTCACCAACGATACCGCCCATGAGGAGTCCAATGCAGTCTGGTCGCCAGACGGCACCAAAATCGCCTTCGTCAGCAACCACGACCCCGACTGGGACCGGACCATTAACACCGACGTCTTTGTCGTCGATGCCGCGCCAAACTCCACGCCGAAAAAGCTCACCGATTTTAAGGGTGAAGACGGCGGCCGCATCGCCTGGAGTCCGGACAGCAAATGGATCGCCTACACCCAGGGCAGCGATCCCAAATACGAGGAGTACAACCTCAACGAGCTGGCCATCGTTGGCGCGGACGGAACCGCCCCGCGGATTCTGACGGCGAAACTCGACCGCAGCGTCTCCACACCCCGCTTCTCACCTGACGGCAAGACCATCACCGTCCTCGTCGAGGATGACCGCTCCGAGTATCCCCTGTCGGTAGATGTTGCTGACGGCACAACCAAGCGCCTGATCGACGATCCCGGCGTTGCCTTCACTCAGAATGACGCGAACGGCCACCAGGTATTGATCTGGACCACCGATTCCACACCCGCCAATATCTTTGCCTTTGAAGATGGCAAGCTGCGCAAGCTCACCACCCATAACGACGCCCTGATGGCGCAGTTGAAGCTGGGCTCGACGCACGACCTGACTGCCAAGGGCAAAGACGGAACCGAGGTCCACGCCCTGATCACTCTGCCGCCCGACGCCGTAGCCGGGCAGAAGTATCCGATGCTGCTACGGATTCACGGCGGACCCAATGGCCAGGACGCCCACAGCTTCGTCATCGAGCGTCAGCTCTTTGCCGCGCGCGGCTTCGCGGTGCTCAACGTCAACTACCGCGGCGGCTCCGGGCGCGGCAAAGCATATTCGGAGGCCATCTTCGCCGATTGGGGACACCACGAAGTCGAAGACCTGCTCGCCTCGGTCGATGAAGCCGTCAAAGAAGGCTATGCCGATCCGGATCGTCTTGGTGTTGGCGGCTGGAGCTATGGAGGCATTCTCACCGACTACACCATCGCCAGCACCACGCGCTTCAAGGCGGCGACCAGCGGCGCCGGTGTGGGCAACCCCATCATGCTCTATGGAGTCGACCAGTACATCCATCAGTACGACAACGAACTCCAGCCGCCGTGGAAAGCGCAGGAAACCTACATCAAGCTCGCGTATCCGCTCTACCACGCGGATCGCATCAAGACGCCAACGCTTTTCATGGGTGGCGACAAGGATTTCAACGTTCCGCTGGTGGGAGGCGAGCAGATGTACCAGGCTCTGCGCAGCCTGAACGTCCCGACCGAGCTGGTGGTCTATCCAGGCCAGTTCCACGGCTTCACCCGTCCCAGCTTCATCCGCGACCGTTACCAGCGCTACTTCGACTGGTACGACAAGTGGGTTCTGGGGAAGGCTCCCGCACCCGCGGCTCCAGTGCCGGCGAAGGGTGACTGAGAGAGCGGTCTGCCCCACCCCCTCCCCCTGTAGTTTGTAACTGATTGATTATAAAAAGATAACTTGTAACCGTTTCATTCTAAAGCGCAGGCCCTGTAACCGTCTGATTCGAAATTACTTACTGGCAAGACTCTTGCATCGGCCGTAACCATTTCATTCTAAAGCAGAAAGCTGTAACCGATTCATTTCAAGGTGCTTGCCTTAGTCAAGGCAACAAAAAAGCCCGGCTGACAATAGCCGGGCTTTTTGACTCTCTAGTTTAAGTATAACGACAGGCAGGAAATTCTCGGCCAAAAAACAGGCGCCGCAGCCTGCGTCCGCGGCAGTCCACATTCAGACACACTGATCGCCGCCACGCCGCTTAGTCTCGATTGTATATATCTCGATATCGAGAATCTTTTTGTCGAGATATTCATCTTATGGTGTGTGATGAGCCAGAAACAGCCGATAACAGCCGCGAGACTCTGGTTGGTCTTCGCCAAAGCGCACCGCGCCCTGAGCGCGCATGTCGAGGAGAGCGTCGCACGGCACGGGTTGTGTCTGAGCGACTTCATGGCTCTTGAGGCGCTGCTGCATAAGGGTCCGCTAACTGTAGGAGAGATCGGCGCGCGGGTTCTGCTGGCCAGCGGATCGATGACTGCGGCCGTTGACCGGCTGGAAAAGATTGGGCTGGTGCGCCGCGAGTTCACCGAGAAAGATCGCAGGGCGCGAGTGATCCACCTCACGCCGGAAGGAAAACGGCAGGTGGAGAAGATTTTCGAAGCGCACTCGCGGGATCTTGAGGAGGTTATGGCGGTTCTGGACTCGGAAGAGCGCGCCGAGTTGTACGGACTGCTTAAGAAGGTGGGGTTGGCTGCGGCAGCGGCCAAGGATGAACGAGTTTTATCGACGAAGGGAAGGAAGAAACACAATGCTACAGATACGGAGAAGTGAAGAACGGGGACACGCAGACCATGGATGGCTGGATTCGCACCACACGTTTTCATTCGCGGGATATTACGACCCAAAGAACATGGGCTTTCGCAGCCTGCGCGTGATCAATGAAGACCGAGTGGCGCCAGGACGGGGCTTTGGAGCCCATCCGCACCGGGACATGGAGATCCTGAGCTACGTGCTCGAAGGCAAGCTGGCGCACAAAGACAGCATGGGACATGAAGAGGTACTGGGGCCGAACGAGATCCAGCGGATGTCGGCGGGCACGGGCGTGGTACACAGCGAATACAACGGATCGAAGACCGAGCCGGTGCATTTCCTGCAGATCTGGATCGAGCCGGCCAAGGACGGCGTACCGGCGACCTATGAGCAGTTGGCCTTTGCTCCGGAAGAAAAGCGCGGACAGTGGAAGCAGCTGGCCGGGCCGGTCAAGGCTCCGGGGGTCTCGGTTATCAACCAGGACGCGAAGGTGTATGTCTCGGAGCTAGCGACTGGCGAGGAGATAGGCCAAGAGTTCGCTCCCAAGCGGTATGGCTGGCTGCAGGTGATTCGCGGCGGCGTAACGGTGAATGGGAAGCAGCTTTCAACCGGGGATGCCGTGGCGGTAAGCGATGAGCCTTCGATTACGGTAAAGGCTGAAGAGGCGAGCGAAGTTCTGTTGTTCGATCTGGCGTAATGGCTGAGAATGGCGGGGAGCACGCTCCCCGCCATTCAACGTCCTCGGATGGCATGTCCGCCGCGCTTGACTCGCTATGTCCAGTATATTTTTCAGCTACGCAAGGCGTGATTCAGAATTCGCGCTGAAGCTTTCAGGAGATCTGAGATCGCTTGGCGTAGCTGTGTGGATGGATCGTTCTGATCTCTCAGCCGGCGTTCATTGGGACGAGGCTTTAGAGAACGCCCTTAGATCATGTGTGGCGCTTCTGGTTGTACTCTCACCTGCTTCGGTCAAATCGCGGAATGTTCTGGATGAGGTTGGTTTCGCCCTTGAACAAGATAAGCCGGTCCTGCCGGTTCTTTCACAAAGTTGCGATATACCACTTCGGTTACGACGCATTCAATACATTGATTGCTCCGAGGATTATTCTCAAGGACTCGCTGACCTGGAGAAAGCCTTGCGCGCTGCTGAGCTGATTGTCGTCGCCAGCGATTCGCAATCACGGACGGCAGAGCGTCCTTCTGGAGGCTCGTCCAAACCCTTGCAAACAACCTTTGTCGTGGATGGGACTTTAGGGTGGCAGGCGACAGGCGTCCGTCTTGATCGGCACGATGCGGCCAAGATTGCGTACCAACAAGGCACATGGCGCGACCCCCAGACCGGTGAACGAATCAATCCCGCCAATCTGGAGCCCGAGATCGAGGAAAGCTTCGATTGTCTGCCGGTAAAGGGTAAGATTGTGGCTCTCGGGAGCCTGATTGCAAAGATCGGAGAGGAAATTCTGCCTCTCGATGCGCTAAAGAACATACTCACGGGTGAAGGCGAGCTATATCTGCGGTCCAACTGTTGCGATCAACATCTTCTTGAGTATTGCGAGGGGGACGTTTCGGTCAACCTCGAGGTCTTTCATGGTTGCGATCCAAGATCGAGGCCAGCGTAAAGAACGAGGCGTCAAGTTGGGTCATCAAGGCGTCCGTCCAGTAAAATAAAAAAGATAACCAATCCTGGACAGACTTGATGCCAACGCAATTTGAAAATGCTTTAACTGCCATGCTTGAGACGGCAGCCCGCGAGGCGGGGCTGGTGGTGATCTCGGCTGAGGCTGGTACAGACTTCAACCAGCACCCTACGGTCAAGTTTCGCCTGGGGTTAGCTACCGACGCCCCTGCGGAGAAGACCCTACAACTGGAACTGAGCGAGGCCTTCGATTTTCGCAGGTCGGAACTGCTTCCGGAGATGACTGCGTACCTCCGCGACGCGGCGAAACGGCTGAGGAATCCGCGGCCGGACGCATACGTTACCCTTGCCGGACTGCCGCTGAGCTTTGGCGGCTTTGGCTGGCCGTTCCACCGCTCGACGTCGGGGTCTGATACGTACATCGTGCACGGCCAGGCGCATCTTGAAGACGGGCAGGCGTCACCGCTGCATGCGAAGGTTTCGGCGAGCATGACGGTGACCTTTGCCGAGATCGTGCCCGCGCCGGAGCAACCATATGCGGAAAGCTTTATCTACAATGCAATTCGCAAGACCCTTGACCAGGGCCAGCTCGAGTTGCTCAAGAGCGGCAATCGCCAGCCGGTTCCCGTGACGACGCGTTACTATTCGCGCTGGCAGAAGAAGTTCTTCTTTGCTGACACGAAGGATGAGAGCCGGGCGGATTTCCTGGCGCTGAAGGTCTACTGGCTGTCGGGCGTGCTGGGCGGAAATCAACCTGTGTGGATCAGCGATCCGCAGGACGCCCAGTATCTGAACAGTACTCCCGAAGAACTGGCGCGCGTGGCTGCAGATCTTTCACGGCAGGGACTGGTGAGCCTGAACGGAGATACGGCGGCTGCGACTCCTATGCTGCTGGGAAGGGCAGAGCAGTATCATGCCCGGTTGAACGAGGCTCTCGCGGCTATCAAGCCGGAATTCAACGAAGAGATGCGTCACGGACACACGAATATGTAAAGGCAGCTATTAGTCATTAGGGATTAGCCATTAGAAAACCGTCTAACCCCTAATGGCTAATCACTAATCCCTGGGTTTTTGTTCCGCATCGGCCGCAGAAGTTGGCCCCCGCGGGAATGGGTGCGCCGCAGTTTGGGCAGGGCTGCGTAGCGGCTACCGCCGTGGGATTCGTGGCTGGAGCCGTGGCTGCAAGCTGGGACGTAAAGTAGGTGGCCAGCGCCAGATTGAACTGGCGGACGCGGCCAGGCATAAAGAAGCATTCGACGAAGCTGATGATGGTCGGAATCCCCGTCCAGCAGAAGAGGATGTAGAGGATGCCGAGGCCGGGACGCCGAAGATAAAACTGGTGGGCTCCGAAAGTTCCAAGGAACAGGGCGAGAAGAACTCCGACTACTTCGTCCTTCTGCCACGCCGACATCTGCGCCTGAAAAATGGCACGCTGCTCGTCGGTCCAATCCGATGCGATTCCCGGAGTTGCGGCGATCATCGACACTCCTTCTCGACGGCATCCGGGGGCCAGAAGCTGGCTGGCCGGAAAACGTTCACCAAAGAGAATACGCAAATTAACCCGGCTCTGTTCATCTTTCTGCGGCAAAACCAGAGAAGATCGCCCTGTTTTGTTTTGCTCAAGGTCGCCGCTCTTCCCCCCACGGACCAAGACCTGTCCGTGGGGACACCGATCTGATGGTCGCGTCGACTTAAATGCTGTGGCTCCGAGGTACAGCATCTCTGGTTTTGCGATAGCCAATTGGTTTTGAGTCGCGCTATGGTGGTTCATTCAGAAGTCGCATCTACAGGAATGAATTTGTTGACTCCATGACCTCAACTGCCATCACGCGACCACGGCGCGGGCTGCTCACCAGCGAGCCGGTGATCGTGCTTGTGCTGGTGCTGCTGGGGCTCTATTTCGCCCGTGAGGTGCTGATCCCGCTGGCCATGGCGGTGACGCTGAACTTTCTGCTGACACCGGCGGTGATCTTCCTCGAGAGGCTGCGGCTCAAGCGGGTTTCATCGGTTGTGCTGGTGGTATTCATGGCCTCAGCGGTTGTGGGGGGCGTGGGCTTCATCGTGGCCCGGCAGCTGATCGATGTGGTGAACGACCTGCCGAACTATCGGGACAACATCAGTGGCAAACTCTCCGCTTTACACGTGCCGACGACCGGACGCCTGGGTCAGACGGTCACCAGTATCCAGGAGATTGAGAAGACAATCAGCAAAGAAGAGAACGTGGAGCAGGCGGAGACGGGCCAGCCGCCGACCGGACTGCGGGCGCATGAGCGGGCGCGACAGAGAGCAGAGGAGTTCATCAAGCCGACGCCGGTAACCGTGGTGACTCCTCCGGAGCCAACAGGCCGATATCTGAGCGAGCTTCTGAGGCCGGTAATGAAGCCGCTTGCGACCTTCGGCATGGTGCTGATCTTCACCATTTACATGCTGCTCAAGCGTGAGGATCTGCGAAACCGGCTGCTGCTGCTTGCCGGTGTCAGTCGGCTGAACCTGATGACCCAGGCGCTGAACGACGCAGCAGAGCGCATCAGCCGTTATCTGGTGATGAATGCCTTGGTGAACGCCGGCTACGGCGTTATCTTTGCGATCGGGCTGTACCTGCTGCATGTGCCCAACGCCACTCTGTGGGGTGCGCTGCTGGCCTTGCTGCGCATGGTGCCCTATGCAGGCACGATGATTGCCGGAGTCGCGACCCTTGGCTACACACTGGCGGTGTTCCCGACCTGGTGGCACCCACTGTTTGTGTTCCTGCTGTTTGCGGCGCTTGAAATTGCGATCAGCAACTTCGTGGAGCCGCACCTATATGGGAGCCACACCGGGATTTCCGCGCTGGCGCTGGTAACCATGGCGATTGTGTGGACGCTGCTCTGGGGGTGGGCAGGACTGGTGGTCTCGACGCCGCTCACCGTCTGCCTGATCGTGTTTGGCCGCTACGTGCCGCAAATGTCATTCCTGCACATTTTGCTGGGCGAAGAGGCAGAACTGGCTCCGGAGGCGCACTTCTACGAGCGCCTTCTGGCCACGGACCAGACTGAGGCACACAATATCGCCGATCGATTCCTCGAAAGCCGCGGGATTGTGGACCTCTACGACGAGGTAGTGATGCCGGCGCTGATCATGACCGAGCAGGACAGGCACAAGGGTGTTCTGGATGATGTGCGCAGCTCGTACCTCTTCCAGAGCGCGACGGAATTAATTGCCGAGCTCACCGACTATAAATCTCCCCTGGCACTTGAGCCGGCGTGCGATCCGCGGGGCGCGTTGGCGCGAGCCAATCCCATTGTGTGTGTGCCGGCAAACGACCTGGCCGACGAGATCGCCGCCACCATGCTGGCTCAGTTGCTGGAGCAGTGCGGCCACAAGACTCTTCTGCTGCCCGGAAGTGCATTGTCTCCTGAGATCCTGACGCGACTGGCAGAGGAGGCGGGGACGATTCTATGCATATCCGCCGTGCCTCCCTTTGCCTTCGCTCACGCGCGTACGCTGGCATTGCGGCTGCGGCAGAGCGTGCCGGGCAACCGTATTCTGATCGGCCTGTGGAACACAACCGGAGACAAGGATGTGCTGCGCGAGCGCTTCGGCCAGGCGCGTCCCGATTATGTGGTGGCGACCTTGCGCGAGGCTCTTGCTCAGATCAAGGAATGCGAGCAGGCGCAGGCGGCGGCCGTACGCTGGACGCCAACCGCGGTCGAAGCGGCCACCGACTGATGGGCATCGAGCGCTAAAGTGGATGGATGGATCTCTACTGGAGCGGCATCGTTGGCTTCTTCTTCGGCTTCTTCCTGGGAGCAGGCTGCGCGCTGGCCCTGATGTACGCGATCTATTCGGGCGGATACAGGCGGGCGGTGGCTGACTCATTGCGCGAGCAGAAATCGGACCTGTACAGAAGATGGCTTCCGCACGCCAGAAAACAGTTGGAGCAAGAGCGGTTGAAGGCGGAGAGCGGCGTTACGCGCGCCGATTAATTCATCACCCGTTCGGGTGACGGAATTGACCCTGGGTGGCATCCAAGACAAGCAGAAGTAGCATGGTCAGTTGCGCAATTGCGCAGATACTTTGCCTTTGTCTTAGAAAATCAACTGTCGCAAATCGATCGTGGGGGGAAACGAATTGCAAGTTCTGTGTATGGCCACTGAAGAAGGTGGAGAAATCATCTGCAGCGTCTGCGGCCAGAGTTACAAGGTGTACTTTGAGCGGCAATCACAGGATGATCGCGAGCATGCGATCGCGATAGTGATGCAGACGCTCGCGGATCATCATTTGACCGATGACGCACCCTCCGCACACCCGCAGAGACCCTTCAATGTACCTGAGTGGTCGGGTCCTCCAGAGTGGTCGGCGGCAGCACTGCTCGGCGGGGCGCCACTGCGCGCCTGACCCGGATCTGGCGTTCCCCAGATCGCCACACGAGCCGATTAAATGTGCATGACCTCGGCTTCCTTGCGCTTGCTCATCTCTTCCATGCGACGGATCTCGTCGTCAGTAAGCTTCTGCATCTCTTCGAGAGCGCGCTTCTCTTCATCTTCCGAGATTTTCTTTTCTTTCGACGCCTTCTTGATGGCGTCATTGCCATCGCGGCGGATGTTGCGTATCGCGGTGCGATGCTCTTCGAGAACTTTATTCAGGTGCTTGACCACATCACGACGGCGCTCCTCGGTCATCGGAGGCACGGGGACGCGGACCACCTTCCCGTCATTCTGAGGATTGAAGCCCAGGTCAGAAGTGCGGAGCGCCTTTTCGATCTCGCTGATGATGCTTGTGTCCCAGGGCTGGATGAGGATAAGGTTGGCGTCGGGCGTTGTGAGCTGGCCGACCTGGTTCAGGGGCGTCGGAGTGCCATAGTAATCAACCTTGACCTGGTCGAGCATCTGGATCGATGCGCGGCCAGTGCGCGTGGAGGCGAGATTTGCTTGAAAGTCATGCACAGCCTTGTCCATGCGTGATTTGAGCTGCTGGAAGTTTTCTTTGAGCGCGGGGATGCCCGCCATTACTGAGACTGCCATGGCTTTATCGTCCTTCTGGTGTTCAAGCTTTGTATTGTAATCGGGAGCGCCGGGTCTAGACCAACATGCGTATGGCTCCGGCTGCGCCAGCCTGGGCCGAATCCGCTTGTTCGTGCGCGTGATACGACGAGCGGACCAGCGGGCCGGACTCAACGTGGCGGAAACCCATCTTCAGCGTTTCATGCTTCATGAACTCGAACTCCGCGGGAGTGTAGTAGCGCGCCATGGGCAAATGGTCACGCGAGGGACGCAGGTATTGGCCGATGGTGAGGACATCCACACCGACGCGGGCGAGGTCGCGGTAGACATCGAGGAGTTCATGCATCTCTTCGCCGAGACCGACCATGACTCCAGACTTCGTGATCACCGTTGAGTCGAGCTGCTTGGAAAATTCGAGGAGGCGAAGGGTGCGCTCATAGCGGGCTCCGGAACGGACGGCGCGATAGAGACGTGGAACGGATTCGGTGTTGTGATTGAGGATCTCCGGGTGGGCGTCCACGACAATGCGAATGGCCTCTTCGTTGCCCTGAAAGTCGGGGATAAGGACTTCCACCTGGCAGCCAGGCGCCTGCTTGCGGATTTCGTCGATGACCATCGCAAATGCGCGGGCTCCGCCGAGAATATCATCGTCGCGGTTGACGCTGGTGATAACGGCGAACTTGAGGCCGAGCGAGCCGACGGCTTCAGCCACGCGGCGCGGCTCGTCGAAGTCAATCGCGTCGGGACGGCCTTTTGGCACCGCGCAGAATCCGCAGCGGCGCGTGCAGGTGTTCCCCAGCATCATGAAGGTGGCGGTGCGGTGGTTCCAGCATTCTCCGATATTGGGGCAATGTGCGGACTCGCAGACCGTGTGCAGATTCAGATCGCGGGCGAGCTTCTTGAGGTTGTGGTAATTCTCACCCACAGGCGCGCGGGCCTTGAGCCAGTCGGGCTTCGAGACCGGCCGCTTCGGGGAGAGGTCGATCTGGATGAGGTCTGTCTCGGCGAGGTTTGGAGCGGTGGCCATGAAATTTCTATTGTAAATGGCGACTGGCCGTCGCACGCACACCGCTTCGCGCGGCCAATGCCGCTGGTCGCGGAATCAGTGAGGATCAGACTGAATGACTACCTCGCGAACAGGTCAGTGAGGTTGGTGAGCTTCAGCAGCTCGGCCACGCGAGGCGACAGGTTCACGAGCTCGAGCTTGACCAAACCTTTGCTGACGGCCGATACCTTGAGGCCAACCAATGCGCCCAGACCTGAGCTGTCGATGTGCTGCATATCGGCACAGTCAATGACGATCTTTTTGCCTCCGGCCTCGATCAGAGGTTTGACGAGTTTCTTGATCTCTTCTGTGTTGCCGCTCACGAGCCGACCGTGACATTTAATGGTTACCATCGGCAAATCAGCAAAATCGCCCGCCGATTCCTCAACATCAAAGTGAATTCCCAACTCTGGAGCCATTGATGGAATCTCCTCTAATTGAACGCCGTCAAGACTAATTCCCAATCGCAAGAAGAATCGATGAATTTCTCGTGAATGAGCTGTGACGGCTGCCGCAGCCCGGCGCCGATCTCGGCAACTTCCGAGCAGGCGGTCGCTCGCCCAGAGTGCGCTAAGAGAGAAGAGAGGGCAACATGAATGAGGCTCTGGCGGCATCCGTGAATCGGTCGCACGATTGCCGCCAGAACTGCCAGCTTCGAAACCCGCGTTACTTCTTACTGCAGATCCACTTTCTGAATGTAGGTTCCGAAGTTGGTGACGTAGTAAAGGGAGTCGATGTCGCCCGGGATGTACTCTGTTGCGAGCCACAACGATCCCCCATCTGCTACGCCCCAGGAATAGTCGCCCCATCGCGCGGCTCCGAATCCGCCGAACTCCGGATAGCCGGAGAAATCGTCCTGCGGAGCCTGTCCGAGCTGGGCGATGTTGATCCCCGTTATGTGGGCCGGAGTTAGATGCGC
The DNA here is from genome assembly GCA_963781245.1 of uncultured Acidobacteriaceae bacterium. Classification (GTDB taxonomy): domain Bacteria; phylum Acidobacteriota; class Terriglobia; order Terriglobales; family Acidobacteriaceae; genus Silvibacterium. The sequence continues at coordinate 1,053,634 of CAWAFB010000010.1, read as the reverse complement.
CCACGCAGCGCTCGGATAGTACGAGGGACCGGAGAGCGTGAAGGCTGCGGCAACAGTGCCATCTGCGCTGACGCCGATTCCGGGATAGATTACCGAGTTTCCTTTGGCCGAGATATAACTCTGGCCCTGAAGCTTGGCCGAGAGCACACCGCCTTTGACGCTCGGCATCACATCAAAATACGCAATGCCGGCGTTGATGTTGGCTCCGTCGGAGATGACTGTGGTAAGCCCGGCCCACAAGTGATTGCTGGCATACACTGCGTTCTGCATCCGGTCGTCATCCGTATCCAGCGTCTCTTCGGGTTCGCCCAGCGATTGACCCAGTGGATATGGTCCCGCCTTTTGCGTCGCGAGCGGAGGGAAGCCGTATACCTCGCTGCCAATCACAGTGTTCAAGAGAGCGACGTTTGGCGTTGAGTCGAGTGATTGCGTGTTCGTCAGCGCCCACACGGCAATTCTGTTGTCAAGCGTGTTTTGGAAGTCGAGCGCGCTGAGGAAATATTCAACTCCGGGAGCTGCTTCTCCACTGAGATCGGGAGAACTGGCAGGCTGCACGGAGTAAGCGATGCCTTCCGCGAGCGGAATGCCTCCGATATGCACGAGCGGACCGCCTAATCCCGCTTCAAGGGCCGTCTTGGACATGGCGTAGATCTGAGCGCCATTGAAGGTGTTGGAAAAGACGCCGAATTCGTTGGTGGTGAGAAAGATACCGTATGCATCGGCGCCTAACAGCGGCTGATCACCGAAGCAGGGTAACGCGGTGGAACAACCTGGGTTACTGGGCGTGCCGTCGAGGCCGTCCTCGGTGGTGTCGATGGAGTACACCTAGTACTCGCCCGCGGGATTGCTTGTCTTGCTCACGGCGAGAGCAAGATTGCTGCGGCCCGTGATGCTATTCAAAACGTTGGTCATCGAAACGAACCAGCGCTGCGTGGCGCTGTCGTAATAACATCTCGGATCGGCGAGGAAGTTTGGGGCTGGCGCTGTCTGAAAGAAGGGATAGACCGACTCCGGAACTGTGACAGGGTTACCTGCAGTGTCGTAAACGGCGAGGACACTGTTTATGGCTTCCATTACGTAGCCGTTGCCCGCGCAGAGCCCCTGGTCAGGCGGCGAAGTGACGTAGCCATTGGTGTTTGCTGTATCAACGGTGGTCAGGCCTGCGAATGCTACGCTCACGCCACCTTTGTTCGTGATGGAGTCCACGGGAGGGGCGGGGATGGAGAGACCATTTCCAGCCTGCTTTTTCGCTGCCGGTGCTCTCCCTACGGAACCTGCACGCGCCTGGCCCAGGTCGTGCTCGGGCGGGCCCGGATTAAGGGAAATTGTGGTGTAAACGGGTTGCCCTCCTCCATTGAGGAGGGACGTGCCCTTCAAAGTTGTTTTGCCCAGAGTGCTCTTGCCTACCGCCTGGGCTCCGGCGCTCAACACCAATCCACTGGCGAGCAGCAACAGTGTCAGATCTCGGAAACTGCAAATTCGCATGAGTCTTTTCTCCTTATGAAGTTCTTGACGGGCCTTGGGGGCGGACTCCCGCAATACCGCACCTACGTCCCGCAGATCGCGGGAGTTACTTCTCGGTTGGGAGAGGAAAGGTGAGGCTGTCACCCTCTTACGAGGGTCGCGAAATACTATGAATGGCGCTTGTTCAATGTCAAGAGAATTCAGAGAACAGGGATTCAGTTGCTGAATGGATCTACGAAACTTTCTCGACGGCTCCCGACTTTCGCAACAGGCTCGTTACTTCACTCTTTCCAGAACCTCGGGCCGAACAAGGTAAAGGAAGATCACCAGGTTCACTGCGACCATCACCACCATTGGCAACTGGTGGAAGTGGAACAGCACATAGACTCCGTAGCACATCGACAGAAAGGCGGCGCCAAGCGTGAGCGCCCATCCCCAGCGGCGCAGCTTGAGCAGACCGTTGGCGGCGACGGCGTAGACGACGCAGATGATGATGACTGCCGGGGGCAGATTATGGGTGATGACTCCGATGAGGCCGATGGCGCACAGGAGCAGCATCCAGATGCAGACAAAGGCCATACCGGGCAGCAGTTTGAGCTGTCTTGCCGGTGGTGGGTTGGGGCTTTGCGGGTCGGTCATATTGTTCAAGGCTATAGCGTGTGCAGGTAGGTGAGCAGGTCGTTGAGCTGCTGCTCGTCCAGGGAACCGCTGAAGGCGGGCATCAGGTTGTGCCCGTGCAGGATGACGGCCGTGACGCGGTCGTCATTCGCGGGCGCTCCGCTGGGCAGGTATTTCTGCTTGTAGAGCGCCTGCAGGCCGGGACCGTGCAGCGAGCGGTCGGTGTTGGCATAGTGGCAGCGCGCACAGTGCGACGCGTAGACCTGGTGTCCGGCGGCTTCCTGCGAAGTGAGTTCGCTTAAAGGCTTCGAGGGTGGCAGCGGTGGCCCGCAGCCAGCAAGGAAAAGCGCTGCCGCTCCGGCAAGTAGGATCAGCCACTGAAAACGTGTCGGCAACTGGTTCCGAGGAGTGCACAAGGCTGATTTGATGATACTGAATCCCGGTGGTGACTAAAGTTAGACTCCGCGCAGAACCGGGATAACCGATACTCTTCCAATTAAGCCTTCAGACGCTTGGCACCCCCACTGATCGCGACGGATGCGTTGCATTTTATGGGAGCGTCTCGCAAGCCCGGCTATATCCCTACCCTCGATGGGTGGCGCGCGATCGCCATCCTTCTGGTAATCGGAGCGCATTGCTGTCCGGCTCTGCTGCGTACCGGGACCGCGGTGGGAAAGGGTCTAGCGGCCCTTTTTATACATGCCGGCTATGGCGTGGATGTCTTCTTTGCCATCAGCGGGTACCTGATAGGCACTTTGTTGCTGAAGGAAAAGAGCGCCAACGGAACGATCAGTCTTGGCAGGTTCTATACGCGGCGCGTTTTCCGCATTCTGCCACCCATCCTGGTGTATCTGGCCACGATCCATACGCTGCATCGGTTCAATGTTCTGCCGATCCTCTCTACGTCGGAAATCATCGCCGTCCTCGCCTTCGTCAGAAATTACGCAGTGGGCGGGTGGTATACCGGGCATTTCTGGTCGCTGGCCATCGAAGAACAGTTCTACCTGGTGATTCCCTGCCTTTTGTCGATGCTGCGTTGGCGTGTTGCCCTGACAGTCGCCGCCACGATCGCAATACTAAGCGCTATCGTCCGGGCAATCGAATATGGCCGGCACATGTTCTTCGTGGACACGATGCAGTTCCGCACTGAGAACCGCATCGATGCCCTGATGTGCGGCGTAATTCTTGCACTGTTGCTGCAAAAGGAAGAGGTGCGGAAATGGATGAAGCGACGGCTCTCGCTCTTAACGATGCTCCTTCTTTTGCTGGTGACGGCCGCGGGTGTACTGATACTGAATGCTCCGCCGGCACGACGGACAATCATCTCGATTGCTCTGCCTCTGCTAATAGCTCACACCGTCATTCACCCTGAGCGGTGGTGGACCCGCTGGCTCGAATATGCGCCGCTGCGGTGGATAGGCAGGCTTTCTTACAGTATCTACATCTGGCAAATGCTGTTCCTGGTTCCCAATGTGCGGCGGCTGGGATGGCTGCAAGGCTTTCCGCAGGCACTCCTCTTTATCTTGCTGATAGCAGCTCTTAGCTACTATTTCGTCGAGAAGCCGATGCTGCGCATCGGTCACCGGCTGGCGTCAGTAAGGACGGGCCGTCCCGAGCGATCAGTGCCGGTTGAGGAACAATTATCGGCTGCCCAAGTTCTCTGAATGCTGCGCAGCACGCATCGGTGAGAGCGGCGCGTTGGTGATGAATCGTCAGGGCTTCTAATTTGCCGCAGCGATTGCGGCAACGATCTTGTCCAGAGCAACTCTTGCGGCATCGCCGGCGGGATTGTGGTTATTGCACAGGATGGAGAAGGCGACGGTACGGCCGCTGGCGGCAACGAGATATCCGCTCAAGGCGTTGACCTCGCCCAGTGTTCCGGTCTTGGCAAAGACCTTTCCCTTGTGCGCGGGTTCAGCGAAGCGGGCGGAGAGGGTGCCGTCGATGCCGCCGACAGGAAGGCTGGCACGCCACGTTGCTCCCCAGGGCTGACAGCTGGAATAGGTGAGCAGGCGGGTCATCGCACGGGGCGTGACCATGTCCTGGGCGGAAAGTCCCGAGCCGTCGTAAAGGACGACGTCCCCGGGGTCAACCCCCGCGCCGATGAGGAACTGGCGGACCACCCTTACTCCCTGAGCGATCGATCCATCGCCACCTTCAAGGCGGCCGAGGATACGCAGGTACAACTCGGCGTGGAGATTCTGGCTGACCTTATTGGTGACGGTGATGTCCTGCTCGAAGGGCGGCGAGACGTGCGTAGCTAGAATGCGCAGGCCGGTGGTGGGCCGCTGGATGGTGCTGACGGTAAGCGGGTGGAGAGCGAGCGGCTGGTCAACCTCAGCGTGGAAGTCCTGCGTGTCGACGGAGAGGCGGTGCTGCGCATGGGCGTTTCCTTTCACATCGATACCCTTTGCGAGCAGCATCTGGCGGAGTGCGACGGCGGCGTATTCGGCGGGGTCTTCGAGAGCGAGAGCAACATGGAGGCCGTTCTGGTTGGTGGTGCCGTAGACGCGAACGATCTTTGAGCCCGGCTGACGATCTATGCCCGGGGTGGCGGGTTGGGTACCCGCAAGCGGAGTAAGCGAACCTTCGAGCGAGTAATACGGCGTATCAGGGTTCCACTCGGAAGGCTGGCCATTCGAAGGGATGTTCAGATAGACGACGTTGTCATTGACTGTAAGAGCGGAGACCGGCGCTCCGTAGCTCCACTCGAGGTCATCCCATCCCCAGCCTGATCCGTAGCGCTCCCAGGCAAACCAGGTGTCATCGCCAAGGATATTTCCGTCGATCGATTTCACGCCAGCGGCAGCGACCTGGTCGGCGATGCTTTGCAGAGCCATGAGCGGCGGATTGGGGCGTTCTGTCTTCTGCTGGAAGGGATAGCTGCGCCCCGACATGGTCGGATCGCCGGCGCCGAGCAGGATGACATTGCCGTGGAGGTGTCCGGCAGAGTCCAGGACCCCGTCAGTAACGGCGTTGGTGGTCCAGGTAGTGTTCGGCGGCAGTAGTGCGACTGCGGTGGAAGTGGTGAGCAGCTTGGCATTCGATGCGGGCTGGAAGAATTGAGCGTCGTTGAGGGAGTAGATCGGCGATCCATCAAGATCGACGACGGATACTCCCCAGTGCGCGTGCGAAACCGCGGGATCGGAGACGATGGTGTTGATGGCGGCGGCGAGCGCGCCCGGCTTCGATTTGTGCTTTAGCGGCTGATGGTATTGCTGTGCGAGAAGCGGTGCCGACCCTAGCAGGACGATGATGAGCGGGAGGAGTTGGCGGGTTTTCATCCTTGGGCGGAGTGTAGCATTGAACATCGATGGCCTTTGCCCGACGCGACGAGTTTACCTGGCGCCTGCGCACGCGCAGCCTCAAGCTGGGCCGGCGCACGCTGATCATGGGCGTACTGAATGTGACTCCGGATTCGTTCTCGGATGGCAATCTCTTTCTGGCGCCAGAGGAGGCAGCAGCCCAGGCACTGCGCATGATTGATGAAGGCGCCGACATCGTGGACGTCGGTGGCGAATCGACGCGACCGGGAAAGCACGAGCCGGCGAGCGCAGAAGAAGAACAGCGACGCGTGCTGCCGGTGATCGAAGCTGTACTGCAGGCAAGGCCGGAGGCGTTGCTGTCGATCGATACCTACAAGGCGTCGATGGCGCGACTGGCTGCTGGCGCAGGCGCGGAGATCGTCAACGACATCAGCGGGCTGAGCTGGGATCCTGAGATGGGAGCGACCTGTGCAGAACTGGCGTGTGGCGTGGTGATGATGCATACACGCGGCAAGTCGGCGGAGTGGCGGAATCTGCCTCAGCTGGCTCAGCACGAAGTGGTACCGCTGGTAAAGTACGAGCTTGCCCTGAGCATGCGCACGGCGTTGGAAGCGGGCGTCGATCGCGACCGGATTGTGCTTGATCCGGGCTACGGTTTCGGCAAATCGTTCGACGAGAACTATCCGCTGCTGGCGCATCAGGATGAACTCGAGAGTCTAGGCCAGCCAATTCTTGCGGGTGTATCAAGAAAGTCGTTCCTGGGCAGAAGGCTTGCGGAGTTTTACGGTGGGGAAGACGCTCCGGTGACCGCGCGCGGAAACGCGACCATCGCGGCGACCGTCGCGGCGATTCTGGCCGGAGCACACATTGTGCGAGTGCATGAGGTTCGTCCGGCTGCGGAAGCGGCGCTCATCGCGGATGCGATCTTGAGTGCCGTATGATGTCGGCACTATGAGAAAGTGTGCGATCGCCTTGTCTTCCTGCCTTGTCTTTGCCATCTTTCCGCTCGGCCCGGAGCAGTCCCTGCTTTCCGCACAAACAAGAAAGCCTGTCGCCACCGCTCGCAGCGGGGTTTATCCGATTCAGGAAGGCTACGTGGATGCGAACGGCGTTCTGATCTATTACACGACATTCGGACGGGGCGAGCCGCTGGTGATTGTGCACGGCGGCCCGGGCGCATCGCACGATTATTTTCTACCATATCTGTTGCCGTTGGCGCGGACGAACAAGCTGGTATTTATCGACGAGCGCGGGTCAGGACGGTCGGAGAAGCTCGAGGATGTGAAGCAGTACACGGTCGAGAACATGGCCGCCGATGTCGAAGCGGTGCGCGTGGCGTTGAATCTGGGGAAGATCAGTCTGCTGGGGCACTCTTATGGCGGAGTGCTCGCCGAGGCCTATGCGCTGAAGTATCCCGAGCATCTGTCGCACCTGGTGCTGGCGAGCACGTTCGCGAGCACGAAGGAGATGAACCAGGTGCTGCAACGCATCAAGAACCAGATGCCGAAGGACAAACTGGCGCTGACGGCTGCCTTCGAGAAGGCGGGCCTGTTCGGCAAGGGAGCGGCGTGGGAGCACGGACGCTATCCGTCGCAATACGCGACTCTGGCCTGGGGTGACGGGTATTTTCCGCGGCTTTATGGTGCGCGGCCCGATCCGAATTACGATCCACAGGCACAGAACACATCGACGGCATGGGATTTGTATCGCGAGATGTGGGGATCGCATGGCGAATTTGTGATCGACGGCAACCTGACGAGCGTGGAGTATCTGGATAAGTTGCTGACGATCAAGGTGCCGACGCTGATTCTGGCGGGGGATCACGACGAGTGCGATCCTTCGTTGGCGAAGGAGATGAACGCAAAGATCAAGGGATCGAAGCTGGTGATTCTGCCCAACAGCGGACACATGGCGTTCGTCGATCAGCCGAATCTGTGGAACAAGAGCGTGGCGGAGTTTGTAAACGGGAGTGCGTCGCCAGTTGCTGCGAAGGGCTCGCGGAAGTAGGCTCAGCCTTTGGTGCCCGACTGGCTTGCCGTTCCGAGAAACGCGCTCTTTGCATGCCTTCCTGACGCCTTCCAGCGCTTCACGATCTCGTAGACAATCACCGTGGCGTAGGTCACTGCCACCCAGACGAAAACCTCTTCAATGGGAAGCCGCGCCCACGCGGTGATGCGCAAGCCGAGCATGGCATCGTCCTGGAAATTCCACCAGCCGTAAGGGAGAGCCAGCGTTACTTCCCAAAGAAGGCTGATGAGCAGGATCATGAACATGGTAAGGCTGAGGGCGCGCCAGTTGATAACCGGCCGCGCGCTGGGAAAGAGGATGCTGGACGGGACAAGCGCGCCGAGGACAAGGAAGAGAAAATACTCCGGGAAGCCGGGCAGCGCCGGCGCAAAGAGTCTGCGGTAAATGAAGGCCACCGCAATAAGCGCTACGGCCAACAACAGAGACTCGGGATGGAAGCGTAATAGCCGGTCAAAGTCGGTACGGTCGTCAGCCGATCCCGGCACGGTATAAGCAGAGAGCCAATATTCATCGAGCCAGATGTAGAGCAGCAGGATGGCGATGAAACCTGTGAAGTAAAAGATATATTCCTCGACCGGCACCCAGTTTCCGAGCGCGGGCGCTTTGATTCCCAGAGTCGCGCCGGCGTTGGGAAATAGAAAGAAGCGCGCGGCGAAGAGGAAATCGAGCAGGGCACCGAGCGGGAAGAGAATTCCGATGGTCCACCAGAAAGCTTTTCGCGAGATCTTTATTTCCTCGCGCGGGATGAACCAGAAGGCAATGACGATAATCGGAATAGTGAAGAGAAGAAGACTGACGGTGTAGCCAAAGGGGGAGGGACTGGGCAAGATCGGGATACCGGGGCTCGAAACGCGCGCCGTGTGAAGGGTGAAATAGGCTGGCACCGCGATCATCCCAAACATGGCGGCGACGACCCAGGAGCTTACGCGCGGGGATGGTCCTCCCGGTCCGAAGCGTCGTTGGTTGTCGTTCTTTGCCATCGCAGGCCGCTTCCCCCAGAAAATGTAATCCACCCGGAGCATTTCGCAGTGGCTCTTGCTGCATCTTAGCTTTCGACGATGAATCTGCTACGGACGAGAACGATGATGAGGCGAAAGTATAACGCGATCAATATTTTTCTGGCGGCGAGTTGCCTTCTCGGCACTTATGCCACCGCGGCAGCGCAACAAGGTGACGAGCCAGGGGATGCAAAGGAACAGCGCATATTCGAATTAACCAATCAGGATCGAACGGCGCAGGGTCTGCAGCCCTTGCGGTGGGACAAATCGCTCGCTGCCGCCGCCGCTGTACACGTCGACAAGATGAAGGACGAGAAGACGCTGTCGCATCAGTATCCGGGAGAGCAGGATTTGCAGGCGCGCGCGGCACAGGCGGGAGCGCACTTCCAGGCGATTGCCGAGAATATCGCCATGGGGCCGAGTGCGGAGGCGATTGAGAAGCAGTGGATGAACTCGGTCCCGCACCGGCAGAACATCCTCGATCCGCAGATGAATGCTATCGGGATCGCGGTAATCGAGAAAAATGGATACCTGTACGCCGTCGAGGACTTTGCGAATGCGTCTGAAAGCCTCACCAAAGAACAGGTTGAGCAAAAGGTCGGTGACCTGCTTCGCCAGCAGAAGGTTGACCCGTCCGCTCCGCGCAACATCGGCGAAGAGGCGTGCGCGATGCAGGACGGAACGCCTCAGGACGCCTCACAGGCAGGCCAGGTGAAGGCGGTGATGCGTTTTCAGACTCCCGATCTGAATAAACTACCCGATCAGGTGGCGCAGCAGCTGAGCGGCGGACAATTCACAAAAGCCGCGGTCGGTGCCTGCGAGTCGCACGGAACATTTACGACTTATCGAGTAGCCGTGGTGCTTTATTGAAACGGAAAAAGGCGCGACTGCTCGCGCCTTTCCCGGAACTCAGAGGAAGAATCAGGCTGCAGCGGAGTTGCTCAGCGCGGCCTTAGCCTGCCCTACCAGAGCGGTAAATCCGGCTGCATCGTTCACCGCGATATCAGCGAGAATCTTGCGGTCCAGTTCGACGCCCGCGGCCTTGAGGCCGTGGATGAGCTGCGAATAGCTGATGCCATTGATCTTGGCGGCGGCGTTGATGCGCACGATCCAGAGAGAGCGGTACTGTCGCTTCTTCTGTTTGCGGCCGCTGTAGGCGAACTTGAGTCCGCGCTCAACGGCTTCCTGGGCTGCCTGGTAGAGCTTGGATTTGGTGAGGAAATATCCACTCGCGCGCTTGAGAATCTTTTTGCGGCGGTCATTACGTTTTGTTCCGCGTTTTACACGGGGCATGGTTGGTTCTCCTTTTAGTCTTTCGTCATGCGGCTGGAGGCAGGATGCGCTCCCCTTCGGGTTGCGCCGACCTCTTCACTCGCTTGCTTCCTGATCGCTCGGCTTTTAAGCCGGGGGCCTTACGGCCCTTGCACTCACGTGCAGATCAGGCGTAGGGAATCATGCGCGCAACCTTCTTGTAGTCGGCGTCGGAAACCAGCGTGCTGTGAGCCAGCTTGCGCTTGGTCTTCGTCTCCTTCGACGTGAGGATGTGGCGCATCTTCGACTGGCCGCGCAATATTTTGCCCGTGCCGGTCTTCTTGAAGCGCTTGGCTGCGCCCTTGTGTGTCTTTAATTTGGGCATGGTTTTCCTGCTTGGAATCTGCTTGTTTACAGCATCTTCAAGTATACGGGATCGGGCGGGGATTGGCCAGCCTGAACCCCAAAGCTGACGCCACATGGCCGGCGCGAAAAACGTGCCTCACCCCAGACCTTCGCCGTGCTATCCTCGGCTCGCCTATGCCAGACGCAATCACAGCTACACCATCTCAGGATGTCACGCTCGGCCGCCTTGAGGACCAGCGCAAGTGGTACAGCGCCAAGAGCAGGCGGGCGCAGCGCCTCTATAAGTGGATCAAGGGGATAGAAATTGTTGCGGCTGCGTTGATCCCCTTCTTTTCCGGTCTGAAGTTTCCGCATTTCGCATTCGTGGTGGGAGTGTTGGGGGTGCTGATCACGATTCTTGAGGGCATCCTGCAACTGAACCAGTATCAGCAGGTCTGGACGATGTACCGCGCGACCTCGGAAGCGCTCACGCACGAGAAGTATCTCTTTCTCGCGTCAGCGGGTCCTTACGCCGCGGCTGGGGCTAACCCTCCCGTGCTGCTCGCCGAGCGCATTGAGACGATCATGTCGCAGGAGAACACGAAGTGGGTCTCGGTGCAGGAGCAGAGCAGCAAATCGCAGAGCGAGAAACGTTAGGGTTAAGGCTGCTGCTGGCGCTCGAAGATGTACTGAATATTGCTGCTGCTGCGCGGCTTGGAGCTTGCGTCGGGCCACCACGTGTTATTCACGCGGACGTTCAGTCTCCCGCCAACAGGCTGAATGGTGAGAGTGACCGTTCGTTTCTGGCTGATTTCGACGGGGGTATTTTGCGGGGTCCAGACACCGGTTGCCTGACCACCCTGGAGCATGATTGTGTGCAAACCCCAACTGCACTCTCCCGTAGGACATTTTCCGATGGGTTCGACGTTGTAGCCCGGGCCTGAGCCGCTGATTCGCAGACTCATCAGCGCGTCAGAGCCCTTGTTTGTTTCAACATTGTGCCAGATTCCAGTCAAGACATTGGCCGGCGCCGGAGCGGGTGCAGGCGGGGTGTCCTTCCTCGTGTCGTGATCCGGTCTTCGATTGGCGACGAAGTAGCCAAGTACCGCAAGAAGCAGGACGGCAACAGCGCCGCCAACGATCCACCACGTGCGCGAAGCTGGCGCTGGTGTCGATGGATGGGAATCATTGGAAACGGGCGGCGGAAGCTGCACGGGAACGGTCGCGTGTACCGGCTGCGTCTCGGTGCTGCTTGAGGTGGTGACGTATTGCTTCAGCGCCTCGATCAGCAGCTGCACGTCGGAGTTCCAGCGGGCATGGGAGATCTCGACGCTATTGCGGTAAGCGAGGTCCTTGATGTTGTCGGGCAGCTGCTCGGGATGAGGCATGTGCGCATCGTGCACCAGAACCGGGATGACGGCGATATTGCGGGCGAGAGCCGAAGCGATTTCGAGCCGCACGAAGTCGTTGTCGTCATCGAGCCGGCGACGCCCATCGGTGCCGGCGATCGTAGCCCATTGCGATCCGATGATGGCCAGAAAAACGCCGCAACCGGCGACGTTGTCATCGATGGCTTTGCGGAAGTCGAGGCCCGGAGCGATTCCCGCGACATCCATGAAGACCGCATCATTGCCATAGGCCCGCACAAGATCGTCGAAGAGTCTGCCCGCCTCACCCTCCGCGTCGTCGCGACGGTAACTGATAAAGATCGAATGCTTCACCGGGGATTCATCCTCCGTCAACGCACAAACCAGTGATGTGCAGCCGTGGTAAGGATAGGCAAAGAAAGATGATTGGGCAACACACGAAGGTGTTGCGCTGGATCAAAAACAAAAGAGGCTGCCGGAATGGCAGCCTCTTCGCCCGAGTTTGAACAGATTATTCTGTGACCGCGTCAACGAACGCCTTCAGCTTGCGTGAGCGCGAGGGATGGCGCAGCTTGCGGAGCGCCTTGGCCTCGATCTGCCGGATGCGCTCGCGGGTGACCTGGAAGCTCTGGCCGACCTCTTCGAGCGTGTGCTCGGAGCCGTCTTCAAGGCCGAAGCGCATCTTGATCACCCGCTCTTCGCGCGGCGTGAGCGTGCGCAGAACCTGCGAGGTGTACTCCTTCAGGTTCACGCTGATCACGGCATCGGAGGGCGAGACGGCCTGACGGTCTTCGATGAAGTCGCCGAGGTGCGAATCCTCCTCTTCGCCGATCGGAGTTTCGAGCGAGATAGGCTCCTGGGCGATCTTGAGGACCTTGCGGACCTTTGCAACCGGGATATCCATGCGCCGGGCGATCTCTTCCGAGGTAGGCTCGCGGCCAAGCTCCTGCACAAGCTGACGTGACGTACGGATGAGCTTGTTGATGGTCTCGATCATGTGCACCGGGATACGGATTGTCCTTGCCTGGTCAGCAATAGCGCGAGTAATCGCCTGACGGATCCACCAGGTGGCATAAGTCGAGAACTTGTAGCCGCGGCGGTACTCGAACTTGTCGACCGCCTTCATCAGGCCGATGTTGCCCTCCTGAATGAGGTCGAGGAACTGGAGGCCGCGGTTGGTGTACTTCTTGGCGATGGAGACGACGAGGCGAAGATTGGCTTCGATGAGCTCCCGCTTCGCGTGCTCGGCGTCCATGTCGCCCTGGATCATCTCGCGCTGGGTACGCTTGAGGTCGGCGATGGATACGCCGGCATCCTGCTCCAGCTTTTCAAGATCGATCCTGCAGTTTTTTTGCTGGCGACGGTATTCCTTCTTGAGTTCCTCGCTCTTCGACTGGTCGAACTTCTGGTCGAGAGTGCGGATCTGCCGCTCGAGCGTGCGCATCACATCGACGGTCTTGTTGACCTTGTCGAGAAGGCGCTTGCGCTCCTGGTTGGTGTACTTGAGCTCGCGAACGATGCGCGATACCAGCACCTTCTCGCGAGCGATGGCCCAGCGCGTCTTGCGGTATTCGCGGGCCTTGGCCTTGGGATTGATGGTGGCAAGCTTTTCCTCGAGCGCTGCACCCTTCTTCTGGTGCTTCACGAGCGCGTCGATGCGGCCGACGGTCTGGCGAACGCGGGCCTGCAACACCTCTTCAGTGATCTCTTCCTCGTCGAAGATGACCACTTCCTTGATATTGCGCACCCCGCGCTTGAGATCCTCGCCGAGGCCGACGATTTCGCGAATCACGATGGACGAGCGCGAGATCGCCTTCATCACGCGCATCTGACCGCGCTCGATGCGCTTGGCGATTTCGACTTCGCCCTCGCGCGTAAGCAGCGGCACGGTACCCATCTCGCGCAGGTACATGCGGACGGGGTCGTTGGTTTTTTCGAGTGTGCCCGGGGTCAGGTCGAGCTCTACATCCTCGCCCTCTTCGCCTTCACTCTCAAAGGCGTCCCCGCCGATCTTCGGACCGCCCTCGAGCAGGTCGATTCCCTGAGTACCGATGGTGGTGATAAGATCGTCAAGATCGTCGGGCGACTGCATGTCACCGGGAAGCAGGTCATTCACCTCACCGTAAGTGAGATAGCCCTTCTCCTTGCCCGTATCGATCAGTTTCTGAATGTCATCTTCGTACTTGTCTTCAATCGCCAAGCGCGTCACGTCTCCCGCGTCAAAAGTGTTCGGATCTGTCTGCTTGGGTCGGACGAAATGCGGTCAAGGCCATTGAGGCATTATCCCCGAAGCGAAGCTATGTCGCCGGGCGGTAGGCGCACGTCCACCAAAGACTTACAGAATATCATGCCGAGGCACAGAACCGGGGCAGAAAATGCGCGCCGCGAGCCGAATTTCGGTCGATTTCTGGGCAGATCCTCAGGTTGTTAGATGTGGCACGGGGCGTTTTTGTTTCAGCTATCTGGCTGAATGCAGTTGATAGGGGTTTTCCGCTATCTAGTCGAAATCATAAACACCAGGAATCCGATGACTCCGAAGACAACGATGAGGAAGGCAAGCAACAGGCCACCGATGATGATGTTGGCCATTCGTTCCTGTTCGGGGCGGGGGTGGGTGATGCCGAATGTGGCAATGAAGGTCTCGGTCAGCCAGGCAAGGAGTTTCATGGGTTTACCGTTACTCCTGGGCTTCAGAAAAGCTTGCGGGCGTCTGTCCCGTATTAAGCCCCTTTTATTCTGTAGCTTAGATAATAAATCAGTCCCAGCCCCTAGTGAGTCGCCGGTTCCGACTCCTTAAGGTTCCGACTCCTTAAGTAGTTCGGCCAGGTAACCCTGCCAGATAACGGGCAGGGTATGCGTGCCGTGTCCGCGTGTCTGGTCAGTAATCGGCAGCAGGATGAATTTTCCGCGAGGAACTTTTTTAATCGCCTCCGGCATGATGTTCAGTTCGGGCGGATTGATGAAATCGTCGGCGGAATTTATAGCCATGACGGGCACGGAGATAGTCGCCAGTTTGGCCGATGGGTCGTAGTTTCGCGATGAGTTGAACTGATAGAGGAAATCGTTGGCATCTGTGTCGGCAAAGCGGGTGCTGATGAATTTCTCAAGGTAGGCGTCGGCCTGATCGCGTGTAGGGAAATGCTCCTGCATCTGCAGCGGGCTTGAGCCCATGATGAGAAGCATGTCGAGCGACGTCTTCAGGCGCGGGGGCTGTGCAGTGTACTCGCCGTTGTTCCATGCCGGGTCGTTGCGGATGGCATCCATGGCCATCTTGCGCATGATGCGGTTGCGCCCGGCGATCTGAACGGGCAGGCAAGCCAAAGGCATAAACGCATCGCTGAAACCGGGGTAAGTCTCACCCCAGACCCAGCTGTGCATGCAGCCCATCGACGTGCCCATGATCAGACGCAGGTGGCGACGTGGAGCCCTTCGGTCAGGAGAAGGTGCTGCGCAGCAACCATGTCGTCGTAGTCATAGCTGGGAAAATGCGCGTGCATGCCGTCGCTCGGCTTGGAGGACCCTCCGTGGCCGATGCCGTCGGGAAGGATGATGTAGTACTTCGCGGCATCGAGCAACTGGCCGGGTTCGAAGAGAACTCCGGCAAACTGCGACCCCAGAAATTGCGCACCAGTACCTCCGGTGCCGTGCAGAATGAGGACCGCATTCGAGACGTGGCCGCTAGCATCGCGCTTTGGCTGGCCGAGCGTGCGGTAGTGCAGACGCAGCTCGTGAAGCGTTTCTCCCGAGCCGAACTTGAAGTCGTGGGCGATGTAGTCTCCCTGCTGAATGGGCAAGTCGAGTTTGGACTGTTGGGCGAGGGTGGCAGAATGTGCGGAAAAAACCAACAGAACGGCAAGCGCAGACTTCAGGATGGACATGATGAGTTGTCCTCAGTCGAGTTCGCGGAGTCTCCGCGCGATTTCATGGTGTTTTATGAGAGTCCTCGTAGGTTCTTTTCTATGGCGTCTGCTTCAGCCATTAAGCGTAGCGAACCCGCAAAATCGCCACTCCGCTCAGCGTTGATTATCTCCGTTCGTAGCTCTTTGCGTCTGCGTTCGAGCAACAAACGTTCCAGTTCGGATGTCGGCAATAACGAATGAGCCTTTCGGCGGTGTTTATTCCAAATTGCAGCAATGATCGCTTTGTCCTCTTCGCTGATAGCCGGATCGGCGACATCGATGTCATGTTCTACTGCGATGCGCAAGATAGCCTCGGTTCGGAATCCGTTTAGAAGTCCCGGATTTCGCTCGATGATTGCAATGAAATGCTTCCGCTGATCGTTATTTGGGTCACTCAATATTTGGAACAGGTCTCTCTCCAAGCCCGTGAGTTTCAGAAGGGTAGCTTCCTCCACTGAAAACTCGAGCCTTCTCTCTTTGATATGAGCCTGTAAGTGAGCTTCGTCATTTGCAACTTCCACAGTTCGCTGGCTCGCCGCTCGCTTAAGTTCTTCTCTCAGTATTGCCGAGTCGATAGCCAATCTTTCGGCGATGCTACGGACAAATTCATCTCTAAGTAACAACTGGGGTATACGCCGAACGTGTGGCAACAGAAAATTCATAGCCTTGAGCTTGGCTTCAGAAGTGCGCGGTGGAAAGAGCTGGCACGCGCGGTCGATCAGGTAGTCCTGATGACGGCGGGCAGCACGGAGTGCGGCGGCGTACTCCTTGGCTCCGCGCTCGCGAATATAGCGATCGGGATCGAGGCCGCCCTCGAGCGCGACAACTTTGACCTCAAAGCCTTCTTCGGTGAGTAGAGCAATGGACTTTTCGGCAGCGTTGGCACCGGCGGTGTCGGGGTCGAAGTTGGCGATGACGCGGGTGGTGTAGCGGGTGAGCAGACGCACCTGCGCTTCGGTGAAGGCCGTTCCGCTGGTGGCGAGGACGTTGGTGATTCCGGCGAGATAGGCCGAGATGCAGTCCATCTGGCCTTCGACCAGCACCGCGAAATTGGCCTCGCGGATGGGCTGGCGCGCCTTGTCGAGATTGAACAGGACATTGCCCTTCGTATAGAGCGATGTTTCAGGAGAGTTGAGGTATTTGGGGCCGGCTTTGTCGCCGCTCTCGAGTGCACGGGCCGTGAAGGCGATGATCCGGCCTGACTCGTTGGCGATCGGAAATGTGATGCGCTTGCGGAAACGGGAGTAAAGCGGGCCGGGCGTGCCGCCCTCCTGCGGTTTGAATGAAAAGAGTCCGGAAGCGCGCAGAGTGTCAGTGTCGGCGACGGATTGCAGGCGATCGCGCAGGGCGTGAAACGATTCGGGCGCATAGCCGATGCGGAACTTCGAGATGCCCTCGTCGGCGAGCCCGCGACCGGTGAGGTATTCACGGGCAAGGGCGCCTTCGGGAGAACGAAGCTGCTCCTCGAACCAGGCGGTGGCAAGCTCGTGCAGCTCGATCAGCTTGGTGCGCTGGCGGCTCTCGGCGGCTTCCTGCGGCGAAGAGAATTCACGCTTGGGCAGCGGGATGCCGCATTTGACGGCGACAGTCTTTACCGCCTCGGGAAAGCTGACGTTCTCGATCTTCTGGATGAAGGTGAAGACATCTCCGGTCTCGTGACAGCCGAAGCAGTAGTAGAACTGGCGTGTCGCGTTGACCGAGAAAGACGGCGTCTTCTCGGAGTGGAACGGGCAGAGCCCGCTGTAGTTCTGCGCGCCGGCCTTCTTAAGGCGCACGTAATCGCCGATGATCTTGAGGATGTCCGCCTGCTGCTTTACGGTTTGGGCGAAGTTGTCGGCCATTGGTCAGACGAACCCGAAAGTTACTCCATCATGCGCAATCGGCGAGCAAAACTTGCAACAACCTCTGCCGACTGCCGCGGCATGAGTTGAAGCAAAATGTGCGCGCCGTTGAGAAGCACGACTTCCATTTCTGGCTTCACACGGCGCATTTCTTCCAAACATACCGGATTTACAAGGCGATCGTGAGCGGCCTGCATGTAGAGGACTGGCACGTTGACGCAGCGGAGACCGTCGAGGGCGTCGCAAACAAGAACAGAACGGACGCGATCGACTAAAACTGCGGGACACACAGAATTGATGGCACTGCGGAGGCGGCCAAGGATTGAGTTGGAAGCGGGCGATCCGGATACCATGACGGCTCCCGCGACCCCGGCGGGTATGAAGGGGAGCACAGGAGCCAGCAAACGCCCGAGGGCGCGCGTGACTCCGCGCACGGGTGAGGTGGCGAAGCCGGCGCAGAGGATGAGTCCCTTTAGGTTAGGGCGATTGGTTGCTGCGAACTGGATGGAAAGCGGCGTAGAGAATGACTCGGCGAGAAGGACGAATGGTTCGGACGGTGGAACGAAGGATCGAATAAGGTCGAGAAGTTCGCAGTTTGAGAGGAGGATATCGTTCGGATAGCTCAGAACCTGGGTTTCAAAAGATGATGGCAGCCACGAGGCAAAGTCCGCGAAGAGTTCGCCGCTCCCATGCATTCCGGGGAGAAGGACGAGATTAATAGCCGGACTCCAGGGCGGAGGTCATTTGCGCTTCCAGCGAACGCCATCTTTTGAATCCTCGATCAAAATTCCCTTTTCGGCCAGTTCGTTGCGGATCTGGTCGGCGAGGGCGAAGTTGCGGGCGCGCTTGGCCTGGGTGCGTTTGTCGACCAGAGCCTGTATCTTTTCGTCGCTGAAGTCTCGCTGGGCGAGCAGCTCGGGTGCGGCTTCGTGCAGGCGGCCTTCGCGTTCGGCCCAGTCGAGGGCGAAGCGAGTCCACTCGGCGTCGTGGTCTTCGAGGACCGCGAAGACCTGATCGAAGCGGCTATGAACGTCGAGAATCTGCGGGACATTCTCGGCACCGAGGGTTCCGGCATCGATGGCGGCGTTGCCGGCCCGGACCAGGTCGAAGATTGCCGCTCGGGCTTCGGCGGTGTTGAGGTCGTTGGCGAGAGCTTCGCAGAAGGCGCGACCGGAGGCGGCGGTTGCGGCGGCAAGTTCGGGGTTCAGCGCGGCAACCGTAGGGGCGGTGCGGATGCGCTGGTGGAAGGTGCGGAGGCGGTCGATGGCGCCGGTTTCGGCGGCGAGTCCCTCGAAGGTGAAGTTGAGCTGCTGGCGGTAGGGGACGGAGATCAGCAGCATCCGGATGGCCGAGGCCTTGTAGCCCTTGAGCAGCAGGTCGCGGAGGGTGTAGAAGTTGCCCTCGGACTTCGACATCTTGCGGCCTTCGACGAGCAGGAAGCGCACGTGGAACCAGTGCCGGGCGAAGGTGTTGTGCGAGGCCGATTCGGATTGCGCGATTTCGTTTTCGTGGTGGGGGAACATGAGGTCCTCCCCCCCGGCATGGAGGTCGAAGTCTTCTCCCAGGTACTCGGTGGCCATGGCGGAGCATTCGATGTGCCAGCCGGGGCGGCCGGGGCCGAGGTCGGTCTGCCAGTGGTATTCGCCATCCTTGGGGGACTTCCAGAGGGCGAAGTCGCGGGCCGAGTCCTTGTCGTATTCGTCGACGTCGACACGGGCGCCGTCGGTGATGCCGGTGAAGTCCTTCTTGGAGAGCTTGCCGTACTCCGGGAAAGAGGCGATGCGGAAATACCAGGAGCCATCGTCGGTGTGGTAGGCGGAGTCCTGCGCGGCCAGCTTCTCGATGAGGGCAACCATCGAGGGGATGTGTTCAGTGGCGCGGGCAATGATCTCGGGCTTCTCGACCTGGAGGGCATCGAGGTCTTCGAAGAAGGCCTTTTCGAAGCGGGGGGTGTAGTCGCCGATGGGTACCCCGGCAGCGGCGGCGTTGCGGATGATCTTGTCGTCCACGTCGGTGATGTTCATGACGTGGCGGGGGGTGATTCCCTGCAACTTGAGGAAGCGGCGGAGGACGTCGACCTGGAGGAACGTCCTGAAGTTGCCGATGTGGCCGTAGTCGTAGACGGTGGGCCCGCAGGCGTACATGCGGAGTGTCTGGCCGTCGACGGGTGTGAGTTCTTCGACGCGGCCGGAGAGGGTGTTGAAGAGTCGAATGGTCATTCGTGCGGCGGGCGCGGTATTCAGCTAAAGTTCCCTGCCGATTGTAGCCGTTTCCTGTTTGTGGCGTCTGCTGAGGGGGGTACCCCCTACCCTGGCCATATCGCTCATTCATTTCAAAAGAGTTAAGGGACAGTCCGTTCTATCTCCCATGTTGTCAAACGATTACGGGTTCTTCATACAAAACAAAGGGCTTATCGACAACGCTGAGTAGGTCTCGAGAGGCGCCCCTAAATCTATTGTGACGGTTTCGCAGAAATTCCCGGCCAACTTTTCGACTGAACGGACTGGCGAGCGGAGCCACGGGCGCATCCGCTGAATTTCACCAGGCCTCAATTAGAGCCGGGATCGCGGGAAGGTCTTCGATGCGGTGGTAGACCGGAAGGCCGCGCTCCCGGGCGATCCGCACGTCCTGATCGGCGCCTGTCGATTCGCCGGGGACACGAAGCACGGCATCGCAGCGCTCAAGGAGGCTGACCAGCCAGAGACGCCGCCTGATCCTCGACAAGCTGGCCAAGGAGGGCCAGATCGTTGCCAAGACGTTGAGCCAGAGCCTTGGTCTGTCGGAGGACACGATCCGGCGAGACCTGAGAGAACTGGCACAGGAAGGGCTTCTGCAGCGTGTTCACGGAGGAGCTCTGCCAGCCTCGCCGGCGGTGGTGAACTTCGCCGGACGCCAGAATCTCGCCACAGACGAGAAGGTTGCATTGGGCCAGGCGGGCGCCCGGATGATCCGGCCGGGACAGGTGGTGATTCTGGACGGCGGGACGACCGCGCTTCAGGTCGCCCGACACCTGCCTGCGGACCTGCGGGCGACGGTTGTAACTCACAGCCCGACGATCGCGGTTGAGCTCGTCGAGCATCCGCTCGTTGAGGTGGTGATGCTGGGAGGCCACCTTTTCAAGCATTCGGTGGTGGCGGTGGGTGCGGCGACAATCGAAGCCATCAGCCGGATACGCGCCGATTTCTACTTTATGGGCGTGACCGGCATTCACCCGGTCGTTGGACTGAGCACGGGTGACCTTGAAGAGGCTCACGTTAAGCGAGCACTGAGCGCGAGCGCCGCGGAGACAATTCTTCTGGCGTCGGCAGAGAAGCTGAACGCGGCTTCTCCTTTTGTAATCGCACCAGTTACAGAAGCGAGCGAGATCGTTGTTGTCCGCCGAGTGCCGGAAGAAGCGACGGCGGAATTCGAGCGGCTGGGGATCACGATTACCCGGGTTTAGAAATTCAGGCCAGCCATTCCAGACGGCGCGGGCGGAAGTTCAGCACCTTGCGCGCTTTCTCGTTTGAGGCACCGCGAATTTCCGTGCCGTAGTAGACGGCGACAGGGCCGGCGGCAGCGAGGGCGTCTTCTATCGAGACGCGTGGCGGAGGAGGCGCGCCGACCCAGCGGCAGAATTCGGGCAGCCAGCGGCTCACAGGCATAGGGTCGCTGTCGGTCACGTTGTAGATGCCCGGCTCGGCGGTGAGGGCGGCGACGGTGGCGGCTGCTGCGTCTTCGACGTGAACGAAAGACCAGACGCCATTGCCTTCTCCGATAATAGGGAACTCGCGATTGCGCACCTGGTCGGCGGCCGCTCCTTCGCGGTGATACCAGGTGCCGGGGCCGTAGAAGAATCCATAGCGCAGCGCGATGCCTGCGGGCTGAGACGTCGAGAAAAGGCGCTCTTCGATTTCCTTGTACATGATGGTGCTGACGGCGACGTCGCTTACGGCATCGATGGCGAGCGGATCAGATTCGGTGGCGAGGCCCGAGACGCGACCAGCGGAGGGCTTCAGGAAGAAGCCGCTCGACTGCTGGAGGTAGCGGAGGACTCCGGCGGCCTGGGCGGCACGATGGAGATTGCCTCCACCTTCGATACGGACCTTGCGGTCGCCGGGCAGAGCATTCCCGAGTTCCGCGGGAGTGGCGGGCAGCGACGTGATCTCGTCGATCACGGCTTCGGCCTGCGATTGGCGCAAAGCACGCTCGACGGCGGCAGCGTCAAAGACGTCGACCTCAAGGATGGTGGCACCGAGCCTGGTGAGATGCTCGAGGCTTGAAGCGCGGCGCGTAATTCCGGTGACCTGATGACCCTGACGGATGAGCTCGGCGACAAGCGGACGGCCGATGGCTCCGCTGGCTCCTGCGACAAAGACTCTCGTGTGGATCTCCCGTTACTCATAAATTTGGTCACAAAAAATAACGAGCGCCTCTCTCTCCAGTGTCGCTCACCGGGTCAGGCCCGGGGACAATCAGAGCTGACGATTCAGTAGAATTGGCGTGAAAAGTCAGCGGCGAGTTTACCTCGCAGAGGAGAGAGCCTTGGCAACCAGAGGAGCCGTAGATCACTACACGATCCAGCGCGGGGCTAATTACTATAACGGCCTTCTCACGGGTAACGACAATGATTTTCACGAACTCTTGACGAAGTATGCCATCTATCCGGGGGACGGCATTCCGGGGTACAAACCAGAGACAATCGGAAGTGTTGGCGTCAGATCCCGGGCGACGAAACAAGTTCTCGTCGAGGCGCATGCGAACAACATCACTACGGCAAAGATCGATTCAGGTCACAAAGTTGGTTATATCAACCTGAGCCTGTCGGGCCGCCAGCAAGGCGTCACGCATCCGGGCGACCGCATCGAATTCCAGGCCACGTCTGCTCCCACGCAAGGTTATGTACCGGCCTATTTCCTGCCGTGGGCCGACGACTTTGCGATCCGGCTGACAATACCGCCGATAGGCCAACGCACGGGAAAGAGCCGGTCCGATCCGGGAATTTTCTTCACTGCGGCGATCAGCGGCTGTTCCGTCATCTTCCAGGGGACTCCAGACAATCCGACAATCTATCACTGCGGAGGCAACTCGGGATATCCAGGCGATCTCGATAATGGGGCCGCGTTCTGGGAAGCTGTGGTGGACGAATTCATCGCAGACGATGCGGCAAACGCGCGCCAGGACCGCGGACGGGTGCAGGCATCGGTAGATAAGCGGGATTATGTGACGCAGACCGGAGTCACGTCTGTCTCCCTCATCGGCGGCAGGGAAACAACGATGTCGACTACAGCCCGCTCGAAGAAATATGCTGACCGGCTGCGAGGGGCTGAAAAGAAGGACAAACTGATCATCGAGGACGTCGCTCCCTGGGGTTGCGTGCTCGGCCGAAGGGATGCCCAGGGAGATTGGACATTTTACCTGCAGGAAAATGCGACGATCACTTACCGCTCAGTGGATCGCAGCCGCATCCTGCACAGGAAGAAGATTTCGGTAGAAGCATGTGTCTCGCGTCCATTGGTCTACCGCGAAATTTTCCCGAACGGCCCGAAGCATGTGGCGATAAGAGCTCCGCTGCCACGTATCGTGTGAAGAATGCAGAAAGGGCGAGCACGCATGCTCGCCCTTATCTATTAGAAAAAACCCTGACTCAGTCGGCGCCGACGGGCTTGGGTTCCTTCTCACTGAGTTCGGCGACGCGCTTGGCCAACAGGAGCTCCAGGGTTTCGAGGGCCTTGGTGAAGCCTTCGATGCCTTCCTTCAGCTTGTCGTGCGCCATGCGGTCGGCGGCGTGCATCTTGTCGAATGTCGCCTTGTCGATGGTGAGCTTCTCGATCTGCTCCGACTTCGCCTTTTCTGGATCGAGCTTGCGCGGCAGGTCTTCCTGCACGGAGTCGAGCTCGTGGAGCAGATGCGGGGAGATGGTGAGCAGGTCGCATCCGGCCAGTTCGCGGATTTCGCCGATGTTGCGGAAGCTCGCGCCCATAACTACGGTCTTGTATCCGAAGTGCTTGAAGTAGCTGTAAATCTTGGTGACGGACTGCACCCCCGGATCGTCTGCGCCCTGGTAGTCCTTGCCGGTGTCCTTCTTGTACCAGTCGAGGATGCGTCCAACGAAAGGCGAGACCAGCGTGACCTTGGCTTCGGCGCAGGCGACGGCCTGGTGGATTCCGAAGAGCAGAGTCAGGTTGCAGTGGATGCCTTCCTTCTCCAACTGTTCGGCAGCCTTGATGCCTTCCCAGGTGGAGGCGATCTTGATGAGGATGCGCTCCTTGGAGATGCCCTGATCGGCGTAGAGCTTGATGATGTCGCGCGCCATCTTCATGGTGCCTTCGGTGTCGAAGGAGAGGCGGGCGTCGACTTCGGTGGAGACGCGGCCGGGCACGATGGCGAGGATCTGTTTACCAAAAGCGATGGCCAGGTGCTTGAAGGCCTCCTTGGCGACAGCCTGGTCACTGGCGCTTTCGCCCAGCTTCTTCTTGGCATCCTGCAATACGCCGTCGACGATGGATTGATACTGCGGCATCTGCGCGGCGGCGGTAATAAGGGACGGGTTGGTGGTGGCGTCTTGCGGCTTTACCTGCTCGATCGCTTCGATGTCACCGGTATCGGCAACCACCGTGGTCATGGTGCGCAACTGCTGCAGCAGAGTCTTCGGCATCATTCCTCCTTGCCACTATTCGCTCCCATTATCCGCCAATGGCGGGCGGAATGGAATGGAGAGACGGTGTGGTTTGTTTACAGTTTGATGAGAACATCAGGCGTTGATTGCTCGGGTCTTTACTTCCATTAGATGCGAGACGGCCTGCTGATCGTGACATATTGATTTTGCGCGAAGGCCTGTGACCGTGACCGGGGCTACGAATTGAACAGCTAAATCACTGCATTTGTCAGGGTTCCGATGCCTGAGATGGAAACCTCGACGCGGTCGCCAGGCTGCATGGGTCCGACGCCGGCGGGAGTTCCGGTGGGAATCAGGTCGCCGGGATAGAGGGTCATTGCGGCGGTGATGTAGCGCAGCAGGTAATCAATCGAGAAGATGAGGTCGCCGGTGTGTCCTTGCTGCTTCAGCTCACCGTTGAGACGTGTTTCGACTGTGACGCCCGCGCCGAGGTCGATCTCGTCGGTGACGAGCGGGCCAACGGGGCAGAAGGTGTCAAAGCCCTTGGCGCGCGACCACTGGCCGTCGGACTTCTGCAGGTCACGGGCGGTGACGTCATTGACGATGGTGTAGCCGCGGATATAGGGCGCGACGGGCTCATCGGGACCGATCTTTGAGGCGGGGCGACCGATGACGACAGCTAATTCGCCTTCGAAGTCGACGCGCTGTGACTGCTCAGGGATGCGGATGGTCTCCTCGGGTGCGATGACCGCGGACGGCGCCTTGAGAAAAAGCAGCGGCTCTTTGGGGACTTCGTTGCCGAGTTCCGCGGCGTGGTCGCGGTAGTTGCGGCCGATGCAGACGATCTTGCGCGGCACGACGGGCGCGAGAAGTTTCGCGGTCTCCAGCGGAATCGGATCGATGGGGTCGGCTATCGACTTGGTCCAGGGATCTTCTTCGAACGCGGGCAGCAGGCGCTCGATCCAGAGGGTGCCGGCGCGGTCGACAACTTCTCCGTATTGCGGTCCAGCGTCGGTTTCAAAACGACAATACTTCATGGGAATCCTCCTTACTGCTGCGGCAGGCTCTCTTCGGCTTCAGCGGAGCGCGGACTTTCGTTGCCGTCGAGGTCGATGGCGCTGACGGAATAGGCGTAGCGGTGTCCGGGGAGCGGGTTGGGGTCGCGGGAGGAGGGCGCGACTTCGTTGGGAGGCGAGATTCGGATGACTGGCGCGGCCGATGCTATATCGCGTCGATAGACGACATAGCCGGCGATGTCCGGCTCAGTATTGGGAGCCCACGAAAGATCAATGGCGCGAGCTTCGGGGTCGGCAACAGCCTGAAGATCGCGCGGCGCGGTGGGCGGGAAGATGTCGCGTGCGTTGATGGTGATGGTTTCGCTGGGCTTGCTCAGCACCTCGAAACTCTTGCCATCGAGTGTGAGCCGCAGCACGCGCTCAGCTGAATAACGGTAGGTGTGGTCGAGGGCGGCATCGCGGTCCAGAGCCTGTCCCTGGTCGGCGCCGGTTACTTCGAGGGTCTGTTGGGGCGGCGCAGGAGAACCGGTAGCCTGCGAGGATTTCGGCGCGTCCGGCGTGGATACAAGCACACGGTGGATGCGGAGCAGCTGGTCTGCGCCGGTAGAGTGCCACCGCAGAACGACGCCGTCAGGCTGGGCGATTGCTGTCAGGCCGTCGACAGGTGCGGGAGGCGCGCCGGCAGCGGTGACTGCGGTATTCGACGGGCCGGCGCTGTGCCCGGCATGATTGACGAGATCGACCGTGTAGGCCAGGAGCTTCGCGGGTCCGGTGGTAATGGCGGGCGGGAGATGGTCGACGAACTCCGCGGGCGCGTCCGGCGTGAAGGTCTGATCGGCGACGGTTTCGCAGGGACCGGTTTCGACGCGACGGCAGATGTGTGCCTTCTGCGCTTCCTTGAGGAGGACCTTGTCGGTGGTTCGCTTAGGCATCGTCCAGTTAAGGCGGACCTGATCTCCGTAGCGCGCGGCAGTGAGATCGGTCACGGGCTCGGGTAATTTCAGGCTCGGCGGCTGTGGCGCCGAGGGCAGGCCACAACCGGCCATCATCAGGAGAGGCGGCAGAATGAGTGCGGCTACCGCCACGCGCAGAGCAACGATCATGCCAGAAATAGCGTAGCAGAGGGCAGGTACCTGTCTGATCGAAGTAATCTTTGATCAGGCGAAGCCGGGTGCTATGCTGGAACCCTCCAACTGCCGGATATTGCACACTCATTGGAAGCCTTGTTGGTCGGCCTTTTTTCTTCCCTTAGATCCGCTTACCTTAAGTAGAACGCACCCTGATTAGTAGAAGAACGCACCTGGTTTTTGGGGAAGCTGGTTCGCCGAGGAGTGCTCATGAGAATTCAAGACGCTGC
This sequence comes from uncultured Acidobacteriaceae bacterium, assembly GCA_963781245.1. Taxonomy (GTDB): domain Bacteria; phylum Acidobacteriota; class Terriglobia; order Terriglobales; family Acidobacteriaceae; genus Silvibacterium. Next base: position 1,027,586 of record CAWAFB010000010.1, on the reverse strand, counting down.
ATGGAAGATCGCGCCCGACGGTAGCGGAAAAAGGTATCCGGCGGAAGTTCCATTTCGCCTCCGCCTAATGCGGACGGTTGGCAAGCAAACCTAGATCCCCAAGGGGCAGCACTGGATACTGACGAAAATCTGGGATCCGGACAGCAAGAAAAACTTCATTTTGACGTAGATTTCTTTGGCATGCGTTACCAGGGCGACATGGCACTTTATATCGACTGGAAGGTGTTTGCGTATGGCTGCAGCACTTATTGCGAGCTCTCGCTTCTCAAGGCTTTGGCCAATCAGGTTCGCAGCGGACGCGGGGACGTGGTGTTTCTCGATATCGGGGCAAACGTAGGGCACCACACACTGTTCATGGCTCCCAATGCAGACCGCGTAATCGCGTTCGAGCCTTTCGCAGACAATCGAAAGCTGATCGAGCAGAAGATTGCGATGAATCACCTGAGCAACGTTCAGGTTTTGCCCTATGCACTCGGAGCAAAGGATGAGAAGTTGCAGTATTACCCCGGTGGAGCGGTGAACTCGGGAACCGGCACATTCATGCCGATCGACATAGGCACCTATCAAGACCCGATCGAAATTCAGGTCCGAAATGGAGATGGACTTTGCCGGGAATCCAACCTGCCGAGGGTCGACCTGATGAAGGTTGACGTTGAGGGATTCGAACCATTCGTATTTCAGGGACTGAAGGAAAGAATCCACAAAGACAGGCCGCCGGTCCTGACGGAGATGACCGACCGCTCACGGGAAGGATCGGCTCCGAAGCTGGCATGAAAGAGCTGTTTTGGGATGGAGCCATCTTTGCTGAGGTGCATGGCAGAGAAGGGCACGACTACTCTCTACGCCCTCTTCACTATGCAACCGCCGGGGAGATCCTGATCGTTCCGCCCGAATGGGCTGATTTTGTGAGCAGCCGGCTTCGGAATTAAGAGCAACGCTTCAAGCGAGAGTCAATCGAGGAACCTAATCTCTCCGCCCATTCGAGGAGCCGAGAACTCGCGCAAACGCGTCGTCAAGCCGGGGCAGTTCGAAGGTGAAGGCGCTGCCCAGGAGGCGATCGGGAACGGCGCGGGTAGAGGCCAGCAGGACTTCGGCGGCTATCTCGCCAAAGGCGAGACGAAGGGCGAAGGCGGGAGCAGGCATAATGGCAGGCCGATGTAGGGCGTGGCTCAGGACGCGGGTGAATTCGGCGTTCGTCACCGGATTGGGCGCAACAAGATTGGCCGGGCCGTCGATTGAGGAGTCGACCAGATGGAAAATGGCGCGGACCGCATCACTCAGCGCGATCCAATTCATCCACTGGCGTCCGTTGGCCAGATTGCCTCCGAGCCCGAGCCGAAAGAGCGGCAGCATATGCTTGAGCGCACCTCCTTCGCGAGACAGGACCACTCCGAAGCGAAGATGCACGACGCGGATCCCCAGTGCACGGGCCTGCGCAGCTTCTGCCTCCCAGGCGATGCAGGTATCGGCGATAAACCCCCGGCCGGGATTCGATTCTTCGGTAAGGATCTCGTCGCCTCGGTTGCCGTAAATACCGGTGGCGGATGCGCACAGGAAAACCGGCGGCCGCTGCTTTAGAGACCTCAACGTATTTACTAAGGCCCGAGTGCTGTTCACACGGCTTTCGAGAATCTGGCGCTTGTAGTCGGCCGTCCACCGATGGCTCGACAGATTCGCGCCAGAAAGGTGAATTGCGGCGCCGATGCCCTCGAGCGGCGCAGGGTCGGAGACAGGCACGGCGGCATCAGGGTTCCACCGGATCTCCGAGGAGCTGGCGGGCTGGTGGCGAACGAGCTGCACCGCCTGAATCCGTTCAGCCTCTGCGGCTCGTACCAATGCTGAGCCGATTGTGCCGGTGGCCCCGCTGAACAGGATTTTTCCAGGGGTAGTGGTCATGGATATCTCTCAAGGGATCTGGTGATATGGATCACTGATTCTAGTGCAGATCGCAGATTATGGTCATTCGATGGCGCGCGGATGAAGGGGAGGCAGCGGTTGCGGAAATCTTAATGTAATTTCACGCGGTAAAAAATTATTGTGATGTGGTAACATTTACCTAAAGGCGTGCGTCTAAACGGCAGTGCACCAACGGGGGTTGGCATGGCCACCAAGCAGGGGAAAAAGCAAGAGCAAGCGGTAAACGGCGGGGCAGAACCGGAGTCACCAAAGGCTGATCCTGGGGCTGCAAAGGCCGATCCGGCGTTGTCGAGGATGGATCTATCCAATATTCAGATCGATCCGGCAACTGCGGAGGCGTTCATTGCAGAACGTCGGATCGGTGAACGGATCAAGAAGCTGCGGCTGAAGAAGTCGATGGGGCTTGTGGAGTTGGGAAAGCACACGGGTTTGTCAGCGAGCTTTCTGTCGCAACTCGAAACCGGCCGCGTGGTGCCGACGTTACGCAATCTGGCGCGTATCGCCATGGTCTTCAGCAAGGATCTGTCGCATTTCTTCGAGCCTGAGCCGCACACCCTGTTCCGCGTTCACAAGAAGCATGAGCGCGTGCGACTGCCGCAGACGGGGACCGACGACCCTACCTACTATTTCGAGAGCCTGGGCTACATGGTGCCCGACCGGCATCTCGATCCTTACTATGCCGAGTTCATTCCCCTCAAAGCGGCGACAGATGTGCGACCGCACGTGCATCCCGGCTATGAATTCCTCTACATGCTGGACGGAGAACTCGACATCCGGCATGGAGATAAGATCCATACAGTGGAGGCGGGGGACGGAGTTTACTTCGACGCAAGCACGCCCCACTCCTACCGCTGCGCGGGCAAGACTTCAGCAGTGGCGCTGATCGTGACCATGCATCAGCAACACCTGCCTCAGCCGGCGATGAATCTGCGCCCGCTGGGAACGGCGCTCGGCTCCCGTGTTCCCCCCGGCACCCCGGTGAGTACGACTGCGGCTGTGCGACCTGTGGATCAGGCAGCGGGAGTGGTGAAGCCGAAGCCGACGGGCACCCCGAGTGGGATGCGACGAAACTGATGCTTTGAAGTCCCGGGACCGGTCATAGATCTTACGATTCCTATCAAGTTCGTGTCTCGACCTTGAAAATCGTGATTGCCTTACCAGCGTTAGCGTTTATGCTTGTGTGCTGATGGGTAAGGAACGGAAACCGCAGGGACGCACCGCCAGGGGCATGCGGCGCGTTGACCTCAGCTCGATTGAACTCGCCTCAAGCGAAACCGCCCGCAATATCAACCGCGACATTGTGCTCGAGATGATCCGCTCGCGGCAACCAATCTCACGCGCCGAGCTGGCGCGTCTTTCAGGATTACAGCGCAGCACGGTTTCTCTGATCATCGAACAACTGATCGAAGAGAAATGGGTGCAGGAGGGCGCGGTCGCACGCAGGCCGCGCGGACGCAGGCCCACGCTGCTCGGCCTGAATGAAGACCTGGTGGTCATCGCCGCTGATGTTCACCCTGCACAGTCTTCGGTTGCGGTGGTTGACCTGAATGGGCGCCTGCTTACGCGGTCTCTCATCCCACTCGGTACGGATCCCGCGGCGGCGATCGAATTGCTGATCGACTGCATTCTTCGGCTCAAGGCAAATTTCCCGCGCAAATCGGTAGAGGGTATCGGGATCAGCCTGCCCGGGCGCGTCGATCCGGAAAGCGATCGACTGATCTTCGCGCCGAATCTGCATTGGCCACCGTTCGACATCAAGAAGGCAATCGAGCGGCGGACGGGGATGCCGGTCGTGCTTGAGAATGCCGCTAATGCGTGCCTGCTGGCTGAGTTGTGGTTCGGCAGGATGGAGGGCGTGCGCAATGCCGTGCTTATCACCGTCTCTGAAGGCATCGGCACGGGAATCTTTGCCAATGGACATCTTGTCACCGGCCAGCACGGGATGGCCGGCGAGTTCGGGCATGCCACCCTGGAACCCGATGGACCTTTGTGCGCCTGCGGCATGAAAGGCTGCTGGGAGACTCTCGGGTCATGCCGCGCTGCCCTGCACTATTACGGTGACCTCGCCCACACGTCGAAGGCGCTGACATTCCAGCAATTGCTAAGCGCGGCTGAAGGCGGTGACCCGAACGCGGTGGAGGCGCTGAGGCGTCAGGCATCCGCCATCGGACGAGGAATGCGGCTGATTCTAGCCGGCCTCTCGCCAGAGGTCATCCTGGTTGCCGGCGACGTTACGTCGGCGTGGCATCGCTTCGGACCGATCATCGAGGAGCACATTGCCAGGTTAACGCTGGCCGGGTCTCCTCCCCGGCTGATGCCCACCCACGAGGGCGAGGTGGCGCGACTGCGCGGAGCCGCGGCGCTGGTGCTGCAGCGGCGCTCAAGCCAGGAGGCGAACCACGAGGCAGCGCGCGGGGTCACTGCCAGGCGTCCCCCTGCGCGCAAAGCGGCGGGAACGCGCCAGGCTGCGCGGAAATGAGCCGACTCGACCTGACCGACCATTGACACTTCTGATCAGTGACAACTATAGTTTGGGACTCATACTAAATTGTGGAGTACCGGCGGCGCGCCAAAGTGGATTCTGTTGGGAGCCGGCTATCGAAAAGCAAATAGCAGCAGGAGGGGTTGTGCAGAATAGCGCAGATTTCAGGCGGCTCATGAAGGCGGCGGCGCTGGCTTTCGCCGCATTGTTTGCTCTGGTTGGTAGAAGTGCGGTTTGCCAGGCGACAGCTCCTTACATGAACGCGGCCTTGCCCGTCGATCAGCGGGTGGATGACCTTGTCTCGCGCATGACGCTCGAGGAAAAGGTTTCGCAGATGATGAATGGCTCGGACGCCATCCCCAGGCTGGATGTCCCGAAATACGACTGGTGGAGTGAGGGCCTCCATGGAATCGCGCGCTCCGGATACGCAACGGTGTTTCCACAGGCGATCGGGATGGCGGCGACGTGGGATACGGACCTGGTTGGGCAGATTTCAACGACGATTTCGACCGAGGCTCGCGCCAAGTACAACCAGGCGATGCGCGATAACGTGCACAGCATCTATTTCGGGTTGACCATCTGGTCTCCGAATATCAACATCTTTCGCGATCCACGGTGGGGTCGCGGCCAGGAGACTTACGGCGAAGATCCGTTTCTGACCAGCCGCCTGGGAGTTGCATTTGTGAATGGGCTGCAGGGAGACGATCCAACCTATTTGAAGACGGTGGCCACGTCGAAGCATTTTGCCGTTCACAGCGGACCGGAGTCAGAGCGGCATCGGTTCAATGTCGATCCTTCGCCGCACGATCTCGAGGACTCCTACTTCCCTGCTTTTCGCGCGACGGTGACGGAGGGCCATGCCGACTCCGTGATGTGCGCCTACAACGCGGTCGATGGCATTCCTGCTTGCGCGAGCAAGATGCTGCTGGAGCAAACGCTGCGCAAAGACTGGGGATTCAACGGCTACGTCACGTCGGATTGCGGCGCGATCGACGATTTCTTTCACGAGAACGGGCACCCCTATTCCCCGGATGCGGAGCATGCGGCAGCAGCGGGCGTGCTTGCGGGAACGGATACGAACTGCGGCAACACCTACACGGCTCTGGTGAAGGCGGTGAAGGACGGGTTGCTGCCTGAGAGTGCACTCGATACCGCGGTGAAAAGATTGTTCACAGCGCGGTTCCGGCTGGGCATGTTCGATCCCGCGGACAAGGTGGCCTATGCGCAGATTCCCTTTAGCGAAGACGATTCGGCTGCTCACCGTGCTCTAGCGCTCAAAACAGCATACGAATCGATGGTGCTGCTCAAGAACGAAAACGATTTTCTGCCGCTGAAGCCGGGAGTGAAGACGATCGCCGTGGTGGGTCCGAATGCGACAGCGTTAGCAGCGCTCGAAGGGAACTACAACGCGGTGCCATCGCATTCGGTGTTGCCGCTGGATGGGATCCGCGAGGAGTTTCGCGGCGCGAAGGTGTTGTATGCGCAGGGCTCTCCTTATGTAGAAGGCCTGCCGGTGCCGGTTCCGCGAACAGCGCTGCATCCGTCGGCGGGATCTTCGCAGGAGGGCCTGAAGGCGGAGTATTTTGCGTCGTCAGACCTGAGCGGCAAGCCGGTAATGACACGGGTCGATCCGCAGATTGACTTCGACTGGAATGCGGCAAGTCCCGCGCCAGGCCTGGTCGCGAAAAACTTCGGCGTGCGGTGGACAGGAACGATCACGGCACCGGCTGCGGGAGATTACCCTTTCAGCATCACACTAGCCCACTGCTATCCCTGCCAGGATCATGAAGGCTACAAGGTCTATCTCGACGACAAGGAGGTTGCGAGCTTCGGAAGCAGCGAGAAATCGGACTCCCGTGCAAGCACGACGCCGGAGTTTCATTTGAAGTTTGCCGACACGCTGTCGCATGCGCTCCGCGTGGAGTACGAACACAATGCACCGCTGTTTGGTGCAGGGATCACGTTGAACTGGGTTCCTCCGGTTGAGCCGCTGCGCGACGAGGCTGTGGCGGCGGCGAAACAGGCCGATGTGGTGCTGGCATTTGTGGGACTGTCACCCGAGCTTGAGGGTGAAGAGATGCCGGTGCACGTCGAGGGATTTTCCGGCGGCGACCGCACGGATATCAAGCTGCCCAAGGCGCAGGAGGATATGCTGCAGGAAGTGGGCGCTACCGGCAAGCCGCTGGTGGTGGTGCTGATGAATGGCAGCGCCCTCGCGGTTGATTGGGCGCAGCAGAATGCGCAGGCGGTGCTTGAAGCGTGGTATCCGGGCGAAGCAGGCGGCGAGGCGATAGCGCAGACGCTGGACGGGAAGAACAATCCAGGCGGCCGGTTGCCTGTGACGTTCTACAGCTCTGTCGATCAGCTACCCAAGTTCGACGACTACTCGATGAAGGAACGGACGTACCGGTATTTTCACGGTACTCCGTTGTATGGCTTTGGTTACGGACTGAGCTACACCAAGTTCAGTTACTCGAAGTTAAAGCTCTCGACGAAGACTGTGAAGGCCGGTGAGCCACTCACGGTCGAGGCTGAAGTTCGCAACACCGGTAAGCGTGCGGGGGATGAGGTCGTCGAGCTTTACCTGACTCCGCCGGCCACCGACGTTTCGCCGATTCGCGAACTGAAGTCCTTTCAGCGGGTGCATCTCGAGCCCGGTGCGATGCTCCATGTTCTCTTTGAGCTTGATTCGCGGCAGTTGAGCGAAGTGGATGCAGCGGGTAAGCGCAGCGTTCAACCGGGAACATACGGAATCTTTGTCGGCGGTGCGCAGCCCGCGCCAGGCATGGGGCAGAGCAGCGAGTTTGCGATTGAGGGAAGCGCGCCCCTTCCGCGCTGAGGAGCATATCTGTGCGTCCTTTTGGATTGGCGCTGGTTGGGACCTTGCTGCTGGGAAGCACGTGGTCGGTGGCTGAAACGGGCGAAGCGGGTTGGCTTCGCTATGCGCCAATCGAGGACGCGCGCGTACAAGCCCAATACAGCAAACTGCCGGGCGGTGTTGTGTCTCTCGACGATTCCGCTCTGACGCGCAGCGCACAGAGTGAGATTGTTCGCGGAATCGACGGGATGCTCGATCGAAAGCTGCGTGTGGAGCAAACCGTTCCAACCGACGGAGCATTCGTACTTGGTACAGTTACAGAATTACAGGCGAAGTTTCCCTACTGGAAGCCGGCTGCGCAGATCCGTCCGGAAGGCTATGCCCTGGCGACTCTGCGTGCACATGATCACACCTACTGGCTGATTGCCGGAGCCGATCCGCACGGTGTGTTGTACGGGGCTTTCCGGTTGCTGCAGGAGATCGCGGAGCAGCACGATCTGCGTTCGCTCGCGATCAGCGAGTCACCAGCGGCGCCGGTGAGATGGGTTGACGAGTGGGACAACCTGAATGGCACGATCGAGCGCGGCTATGCGGGCCGGTCGATCTTCTTTGACAACGGAGCAGTGCGAGAGGACATGACGCGGCCAGGTGAGTATGCACGCCTGCTGGCTTCGGTGGGCATCAATGGCTGCGCCATCAATAATGTCAATGCCGATCTGAAGATGCTGACGCCGGAGATGATCGCGCAGATCGCCCGTATCGCCGATGCTTTTCGGCCCTGGGGCGTGCGGCTGGCCATGTCCGTTGACCTGAGCAGTCCGAAAGTAGTGGGCGGGCTGGATACTTTCGATCCGCTCGATTCGCGGGTGATCGCCTGGTGGCAGAAGGCGGTGGACCAGCTTTACGCGCAGATTCCGGACTTCGCTGGTTTTGTTGTGAAAGCGGACTCGGAAGGGCGTGCAGGACCGTCACAATATGGTCGTACTCCGGTGGATGCAGCCAACGTACTGGCACGTGCATTGAAGCCACACGGGGGCGTGCTGCTCTACCGGGCATTCGTCTACAACCATCATCTCGACTGGAATGATCCGAAGGCTGACCGCGCGCGCGCGGCCTACGACATCTTTCATCCGCTGGACGGGAAGTTCGACGACAACGTGATCGTGCAGATCAAGCATGGTCCGATCGACTTTCAGGTGAGAGAACCGGTGTCGCCGCTCTTCGCGGGCCTGCAGAAAACGAATGAGGCCATCGAGCTTCAGATCACGCAGGAATACACCGGCCAGGGGCGGCACCTGGTGTTTCTTGTCCCGATGTGGAAAGAGGCGCTCGATTTCGATCTGCGCGCCGATAACCGGCACACTCCGGTGAAGGAGATTGTCGAGGGGAAAGCGTTTCATCGGCCACTGGGCGGTTTTGCGAGCGTGGCGAATGTCGGACTCGATGCGAACTGGCTCGGGCATCCGATGTCCATGGCAAATCTCTACGGCTTTGGGCGGCTGGCATGGAACCCCGACGCGTCGGCTCAGACTATCGCCGACGACTGGACGCGCCTGACATTCGGGAACAATTCAAAGGTGGTAAACACGATTGACGGGATGCTGCTGTCTTCGTGGAGTACTTACGAGGATTACACCGGGCCGCTCGGCCTGGGCACGCTGACGGATATTCTGCACTCGCACTATGGACCGGGGATTGAGTCGGCGGAGAGAAACGGCTGGGGGCAGTGGATTCGCGCCGATCACGAGGGCGTGGGAATGGACCGCACGGTGGCGACGGGAACGGGCTACATCGGGCAGTATCCGCCGGAAGTGGCGAACATGTATGAGTCGCTGGCGACCTGTCCCGATCAGCTGCTGCTCTTCATGCATCATGTGCCGTACACGTACAAGCTGCACTCGGGCAAGGCGGTGATTCAGCACATCTACGACGCCCATTATGACGGCGCGGCAAGTGCGGCAAAGTTTGTGAGTGACTGGCAGGGGTTGAAAGGCCTGGTGGACGATGAGCGCTACGAAAAGGTGCTCGCGCTGCAGCAGTACCAGGCCGGCCACGCGGATGTATGGCGCGATGCTGTGAACCAGTGGTTCTATAAGATGTCGGGCATCGCGGATACGAAGGGCCGCGTCGGTCATGATCCCGACCGCATTGAAGCAGAAGATATGCGGCTCGACGGTTACACAATAGCCGATGCGAATCCGTGGGAGACGGCGTCGGGTGGTAAAGGAGTCGCGTGCCAGGGCCATAGTGTTTGCACGGCCAAGACGACACTCAATCGCCCCGCAGGCACCTATGACATAGCTGTGCAGTACTTCGACTTTCGGCACGGCATGTCGACTTACGACCTGTATCTCAACGGTAAGTTGCTCAAGGAGTGGCCCGCAGATAATTCGCTACCGGCAGACAAGATGAATGGCGACACGTCTACGCGCATTACCCTGAGCGGGGTCGCGCTAAAGCCGGGAGATACGCTAAAGATTGAAGGCCATCCGGACGATGGCGAGCCTGCGCTGCTGGATTATCTGGAGATTTCGCCAGCGAGCGGGGCTCATTGAACGGCTTTCAAATAAGGACCGTCTGAATGAAGATCACCAATGCCTCCGTAATCGTTTGTTCCCCGGGGCGGAACTTCGTAACTCTGAAGATAGAAACCGACGGAGGCATCTATGGCCTCGGAGATGGGACACTGAACGGGCGCGAGCTTGCTGTCGTCAGCTACCTTACTGAGCACGTTATTCCCTGCCTCATCGGGCGGGATCCTTTTCAGATAGAAGATATCTGGCAATATCTGTATCGCGGTGCGTACTGGCGGCGGGGTCCGGTTACGATGTGCGCCATCGCCGCGGTTGATGTGGCGCTCTGGGACATCAAAGGGAAAGCGCTGAATACCCCGGTGTACAACCTGCTGGGTGGCAAGAGCCGTAATGGCGTGATGGTCTACGCGCACGCCAACGGCGCGGATATCGAACAGACAATTGACGCGGTCGGTTGGGAGATCGAGCGCGGATATCTCGCAGTAAGAGCACAGAGCGGCATCCCCGGCGTGGCATCGACCTACGGAGTCGCCAAAGGGAACACACCTTATGAGCCAGCAGAGCGCGGGCTGCCCTCGGAAAGCCTGTGGTCGACGGCGAAATATCTGCGGCATGCGCCCCAACTATTCGAGCGAGCGCGCCAGCACTTCGGTGAAGATGTGCATCTGCTGCACGACTGCCATCACCGGCTTACGCCGATCGAGGCGGCGCGTCTGGGCAAAGAGCTCGAGCCGTTTCACCTCTTCTGGATGGAGGATCCCGTCCCGGCGGAGTTGCAGGAAGGCTTCGGAATTATCCGGCAACATACGACGACTCCTATTGCTACGGGTGAGGTTTTCAATACAGTCTGGGACGCGAAGGACCTAATCGAAAAACAGTGGATCGACTACATCCGTATGACGGTGGTGCATGGCGGCGGTCTGACGCACCTCAAGAAAGTCGCGGATTTTGCCGCGCTCTTTCATGTGCGCACCGGCTGTCATGGCGCAACGGATCTATCTCCGGTGTGCATGGCGGCTGCGCTGCACTTCGGGCTGGCGGTGCATAACTTCGGCATTCAGGAACATATGCCGCACAACGAAGAGACAGATGCCGTCTTTCCTCACGGTTATTCGTTCGATGCTGGATATATGTATCCGGGAGATGGACCGGGTTTGGGTGTGGAGATCGACGAGACGCTGGCGGCGAAGTATCCCTACCAGCGCGCTTACCTGCCGATCAATCGCAAGCTCGATGGAACGCTCTTTGACTGGTAAAGAAGGACGATTGGAAAAGAAGGCGGGACCGAAGTCCCGCCGGGAGTCAAGTGATGCGAGTTCCAGAAAGTGAGCCGTAATGCTAGAACGTCAAGCGTGCGCCTATCTGGATCAGGCGAGGGCTAGCGGCAGCGGTGATCTTGCCGTTGAGCGCTGAGGCCAGATTCGCGGTTGGCGCATTGAGGCTCACCATATTGAAGGCATTGGTGGCCTCGCCGCGTAACTGCAACGTGAAGCGCTCAGCAAAGTTGATGTTGCGGAAGATCCCCAGATCGATGTCCCGATAACCTGGAGAACGCAAGTAGTCGCGCGGCGCGTTTCCGTCCGCGCCGTACGGTCCAATGCCCAGCCCGGGACCGTTGTTCACAAACGCCGCTGTATTGAACCACTCGTTGGCCGCAACGAAGCGGTTTCGATGGGTGGGCAGGAAAGGATTCTGGCCGGGAACCACGTTGGGGCGGTTGTTGTTGGCGCTGTCAAAGTTCTTGTTAGAGCCGGTTACGATGTTAAGCGGCGGACCACTGTAGAGAGTGGCGATGGACGATATCGTCCAGCCATTGGCCAGTTGCCGCATAAAGGAGCTCGATCCTTTGTAGTAGTCGAGATTCCAGATGCCTGAGATGCTCGCCATGTTGTGGCGATCATTGTCGGTCGGGCCTCTTTCCTCCCACAGGTTGGCGTAATCCTGGGCAACCGCCAGACCGATAGCCGACTCATTCGAGCTCTGGAACGAATGGCTCCAGACATAGAAGCCGTTGAGCATGAAGCTGCGCGTCATCCGCCGCTGCATGGAGACTTGAAGAGAATGATACGAAGCGGTCTGGTTCGATATGAGAAAGATGTTCTGGCCGAGAACGCCGGGATCATAGGGGCGCCGAGCGTTGATGCTGGTCTGCGAGGTGCTTGCTCCCGGCGCGTAGGGCGCATAGTTGTCGTCGATCATGATCGGCAGATCGTGTGACAGCGTTCCGACATAGGCAATCGTGCTGGTGAACTGGCCAGAGAGCTGCTGCTGAACGGAGGTGTTGATCTGGTAGACCAGTGGCCATTGCACATTCTTTGAAATCGTCTCGACGCTGGCCGCGGGAAGGAAACGCGGATTCGACGGAGAGTACGTGTAGGGGAAGGGATCTCCATTCGGGAAGGAAGCTGGATTCCCGTACACGTTGGTGAAGGACGAAATGGAGTTGAAGGTCTGGCGAATGGCGAAGGGCTGCGCATTGGCGGGCTGGTTCCATTCGTTGCCGCTCACGCTGCCGTAGAAGAGGCCGCCAGCGGCGCGGACAGCGGTCCTTCCATCGCCAAAAGGATTCCATGCTATGCCGACCCGCGGCGAGATGTGGTGCCAGCGCAGGTCGACGATACCGCGCGGTACGCCCTTGTCTCCGGGATAGAGCAGGCCCAGCGGCGCGCTGGGAACCACCGTGGATTGAACATTGGGGACGAAGGAGCCGGTGAGGTTATTGGATTCAACAGGAGGCACATCGATATCCCACCGCAGTCCCAGGTTCGCGATGAGCTTGGGAGTAATCCGGTAGTCGTCCTCGATGAAGAAGGCCGTGTGCCAGTCGCTTAGCAGCCCGTGGTAGGGAGTGTCCTGCTCCATGGTGTTGACCTGGCCGGTGACGAAATCGGCAAGCGCGTTCCCCGTGGTGGTGGGAGCAGAGGTCTGAAAGGTGAAAACCCCGAAATTGTAGAGGTTTCCAACGATCATGTTCTTGTCGAGCGCCAGCTCGCCGCCGAAATTGAGTGTGTGCTTGCCCTTGGTCATGCTGACCAGGTCGCGTAACGAATAGAAGTCCGTGGTGGTCACTGGGCCGGCGAGCGCACCGCCGACACTGAAATATCCAGATACCGTCAGCTCGGGCAGGGCCTTCGGGCCCTGGATCGTGAAGTTTGACCCCAGGTCTCCAAGAGAGATTGCCGGCAGGTTGACGCGTCCGCCAGCAACGCGTGTGAAGCCGAGCCAGACTTCATTGACGGTTGTCAGCCCGAAGGTATGAACGTCGCTGACATTCGCGTTCTGCTGTGTCGAGTAAGACTGATTGATATCCCAGATCAGATTGCCATTTCCGTAAGCATTCTGAGTGGACTTGAGATAAAAGTAAGTCGCAGACAGATGATCCCTGGCACCCAGAATCTGGTCGTACTTGCCCAGGTACTCATCCTGATTGGTCGGGCCAGTGAAGAAACCCGTCCAGGCATTATTGGCGCTGTTGGGGAGAGGAATGAACTTGTTGATGATATTCGCGGCCGTCTGATCGAGCAGGGAGGTTGGAACACATCCCACGGTGGGAACCTGGCAGTTGGGTGAGCTATTCGTTCCTATCACCTTCGTCTTGGTGCCGGGGTAATCCGGAACCACCTTGGATTGCGTGAAGTCGCCCTGCCTCTCGAGAGAAGTCGGAACCACGCCACCGCTCAGGAACTGACCCACGGTCTGGCGAAGTCCGCCATAGCTGAAGAAGAAGAACGCCTTGTCGCGCTTTATTGGGCCGCCGATCGTGCCGCCGAACTGGTTGCGGTGATAGGGCGGGTTCAGCGTGGCATTCCAAGGGGTTGCATTCAGAGCAGTGTTGCGCACGAACTCAAACAGAGAACCGTGAAACTGATTGGTACCGGAGCGCGTAACGGCTGTGACCACGGCGCTCGACATGCGTCCGTACTGAGCCGAGAAATTGCTGGTTTCGACGCGGAACTCCTGCAGCGCGTCGGGATTGGGCAGCGGGTTGCCGTAGTTGCGGATCCCGGTCATGTTGTTTCCGCCATCGAGAAAATAGCTGACCATGGGAACGCCGCCGTCAATGCCACCATTGACTACGACCTGCGTGGACGGCACGCCGATCACATAGTTGGGAGTACCGCTGGGATTGGTGAGCGGGCTGGAGCTGTTGTATTGCACACCGGGCGTCAGCGACAACTCCGCATACGCGTTGCGGTTTACCAGAGGCAGCCCAATGATCTCGGTCGGCTGCACGGTTCTGCCCAACGTCGCGGAGTTGGTATCGACCAGCGCCGGAGCCTCGGTGACAGTCACCGTCTGGCTTTCTGCGCCGACTGCCAGGGTGACGTTCAGGGCCTGTGTCTGATCCACGGTGAGGACCAGATTCTGCTGTACAAACTTCTTGAAACCGGGCGCATCGACTTCTACGGTGTACCTGCCGACCGGAAGATGCTCGATTTGGTACGCGCCGTCACTTTCCGCCGCAGCCGACCGGGACAATCCCGTCTCAACGTTTGTCGCTCTGACAGTAGCTGTCGTGACCACCGCGCCTTGCTCGTCCTTTACCGTTCCCCTGATGGACCCGGTGATCTCCTGGGCGAGAGAACTCAGCGCAGAGATCGCCAAGAGCGCGAACATCGTGAGAATTGCGGGAAGGGTGTGCTGAAAACTTTTGGCCGTGCCTCCAGGGTGGATCGATCCCGCGTTTGTCGTTTTCACTGTGTAATCCCTCAACATACAGTCCCGTATTCTTCAAATCAGCGCGGACAAGTGTCAAGCAGATTGTGCTACTGCTGTTCCGCTATGTGGGACGTCGAACAAGTAGATGAAAGGCACCACATTTACGTCCAGCCGAAGATTTGTCGCGAAGAGATTGGTGGGGAGTGGATAGAGACTGATCTGAAGAAATGGAAGGTCAGCGTTTGCGGCGCGGCGGTTCGGAGTCGATCACCTGATGTCCCATGCGCGTGGAGAGCTCCTGCGCCGCTTTCATCATGGTCTTTCCAATGAGCTGATAACGCTCCGGCGTAATCCGCGAAGAGGGACCTGAAACGCTGACTGCAGCAACAGCCCGGTCGCTCGCACTGAGAATTGGTGCAGCGATGCATCGTATGCCTTCTTCGATTTCCTCGTCATCAATGGCATACCCGCGATCCCGGACCCGCTCCAACTCGCGCTTCAATGTGAGCACGTTGGTGATTGTCTTTCGGGTCCTGGCCTCCATGCGAAGGCCGGCAAGAATGCGATCAACTTCGGTCTCAGCGGAGTAAGCCAGAATCGCTTTGCCAAGCGCCGTGCAATAAGCGGGATTGCGCGCTCCGAGTTTGGAGCCCATGGTGAGGGAACGCTGCGCTTCGACCCGCTCGATATACAGCACCTCCGCGCGGTCGAGTAAGGCCAGGTGGACGGTTTCCCCAACTTCGTAGGCCACGCGCATCATCAGTGGACGCGCCTCGTCGCGAATATTCACGTGGTCGAGCGCCTGGCAACCGAGGTCATAGAGATGCAAACCAAGGCGATACCGGTTTGAATCGAGGCCGCGGCGGAGCAGGCCTCTCGACTCGAGCACATGGGCGATGCGATGGGTGGTCGTCTTATGAAGCTTCATCGCCGCGGATAATTCAGGAAGAGCAGCTTCCCCGCTGCTTTGGCGGCCGATGAATTCCAGTATGTTGATGGCGCGATCCAGCACCTGCACCTTGTAGGGTGGTTTCTTAGGACGTTTGGCTGCGCGCTTCATCATGCGAAGCTTACCATAGCGAAATCGCGACTTCCCGTCGGTGACGCCAGTCACACTCCTGAGGGAGGGTTCTCTCTTCACGAAGAGAAATGCGACAAGACGCCCGACTGTGTTCTTGACAGAGGTCAGAGCCGATGTGGAAAATGACTGTCTGTGTCTCGCCATCAAGAACTGTCATACCGCTATGCGGTACGCTCCTTCCCAAACAGGAAAGCCCAACAAAGCCGCTGAACTGACGGCGACAAGGACAACTGCATGCAACCGATCATCATGAAATCTGAGGGGTACCGCTGGGATAGCCTGAGTCTTGGTGAAGTGATGCTGCGCCTCGATCCCGGCGAAAGCCGCGTTCACACTGCGCGCCACTTTACTGCATGGGAGGGCGGAGGCGAATACAACGTCGCACGGGGGCTGCGACGCGGTTTTGGATTGCGCACCGGGATTATCAGCGCGCTCGCCGACAACCCGGTCGGCCGGCTGGTGGAAGACTTCATCCTGCAGGGCGGCGTGGACACGTCGCTGATCCGCTGGGTTCCCTACGATGGCGTCGGGCGCACGGTTCGCAACGGCCTGAATTTTACCGAGCGGGGCTTTGGCCTCCGCGCCGCTGCAGGCTGTTCCGATCGTGGACACACGGCGGTCTCGCAGACCAGGAGAGGCGACTTTGACTGGGAAGAAATCTTCGGCCGGGCGCACGGTTCGCGCTGGTTCCACACTGGAGGAATCTTCGCGGCTCTTTCGGAGTCGACGGTACTCGTCGCGTCGGACGCAATGGATGCGGCGCGGAAGCATGGCACGCCCGTCTCCTATGACCTGAACTATCGCGATTCGCTCTGGAAGAGCATCGGCGGAAAAGCCAAGGCACAGGAAGTGAATCGCGATCTGGTGCGCAAGGTGGATCTGCTGCTCGGCAACGAAGAAGATTTCTCGGCGATGCTCGGAATAGCGTTGGAGGGCGTAACGGAAGACTTCGGCGAGCTCCCCGTTGCCAGCTACGAGAAGATGCTGCGCGAGGTGGCCGCGGCCTATCCGAACCTGAAGCTGATCGCGACCACTCTGCGCACCGCGCATACCGCCAGCCGGAACGCCTGGGGAGCGATTGCTCTTTATCAGGATGAAATTGTGCATGTGCCGCAACGCGACATCGACATACTCGATCGCGTGGGCGGCGGAGACTCCTTCGCTTCGGGACTTATCTACGGAATGCTGGCGGGTAAGCCGATCGAATGGGCTGTCCGTTGCGGCGTGGCGCACGGCGCGCTCGCCATGACTACGCCGGGCGATACCAGCACGGCAACGAAGTCGGAAGTAGAACGCGTAATGAAGGGCAGTTCGGCGAGAATCGAACGCTGATCCCCCAGGCTGATCCAGAAAGCTGATTCAGGAGAAGGAATGTCAGAGCAGATCAAGGCAACCCTTGAGCGTGTGGGCCTCATCCCCGTGCTCCGGGCAACTTCAGTGGAGATGGGACATGCGCTGGTCGATGCAATGATGGCCGGCGGAGTGACGGTGGTTGAAGTCACGATGACGGTCCCTAATGCTGTGGCGTTGCTCCGTGACTTGAAGCAGAAGTACGGAAGCAGTCTTCTGCTGGGTTCAGGCACGGTAACCGACGCGGCGCAAGCGGAGGCGACGATTGAAGCGGGAGCGGAATTTGTCGTGAGCCCCAGCTTGCATTTCGATGTGATTGCCAGAACCAAGGAACTGGGGAAGGTGTCGATCCCCGGCGCGCTCACGCCGACCGAGGTGATTACCGCGTGGCGCGCAGGAGCCGATTTCGTGAAGATCTTCCCCTGCTCCGCGATGGGAGGAGCCAGTTATCTGAAATCACTTCTTGCGCCTTTCCCTGACCTGAAGCTGATCCCGACGGGCGGCGTGACGTTGCAAACCGCGGCGGATTTTCTGAAGGCTGGGGCGCGAGCGCTCGGTGTGGGCGCCGACCTGGTAAATGCCAAGGCTATTGCGGAAGGGAAGCCGGAGCTCATCACGAATACCGCTCGAGGCTATCTGGAGATCATTCGGACCGCCCGCAGCTCGTGACCGTCCCGCATCGCGGTACGATCTCTCCGGATTTAAGTCATGCAGCGTTGACAACACTTCCCCCAAACTAAAAGAATGGCTCTGCGTGTGGTTCGCATAGCAGTACGCCGTACCGCAAACAGGAAAATGGGAATCCTCGACCGGTTTCGATTGGACGGAAAGACCGCGCTGGTTACAGGGGCAGCGAGTGGCCTGGGGGCGGCGATCGCCATTGCGCTGGCCGAGGCCGGAGCCTCGGTGGCATGCCACGGGAATCGGCGGCCCGCCCATGAGACAAGCGAACAGATCCGATCCCTCGGGCGCGAGTCACAGAGCTTTGCTGCCGATCTGAGCAAGCCCGATGGCGCTGATTCTCTGTATGACGCTGTCGAAGCGGCAATGGGCGAGCCGGACATTCTGGTCAACAATGCGGGAACGATTCATCGGGACACGGCTGAGAATTTCGACATGCAGGCCTGGATGACCGTCCTCCAGGTGAATCTCAACAGCGTCTTTCGTCTTTGCCAGTTCGTCGGGCGGGCGATGCTTGCGCGCCAGCAGGGCAAGATCATCAACATCGCGTCGCTGCTGTCGTTTCAGGGCGGCATTCGTGTTCCGGCCTATTCGGCATCCAAGGGCGGCGTGGCGCAACTGACGAAGGCCCTGGCGAATGAGTGGGCAGACCGCAATGTACAGGTGAATGCTATCGCGCCGGGCTACTTCCGCACCGAGAACACATCCGCGCTGCAAAAAGACGAAGCCCGAAACCGACAGATCCTCGAACGGATTCCCGCAGGCCGTTGGGGCGAACCGGAGGATATTGCGGGAGCTGCCGTGTTTCTGGCCTCGCGCGCAAGCGACTACGTCACCGGTGAGGTGCTCGTTGTGGATGGCGGCTGGATGTCACGCTGACTGCGAATAAATCTATGGCGACCGAACATGTAACTCTCGTGGAACAAAAAGCGGCGAATCTCTTTTCACCGGAGACGGGGTTGTCGCGACAGGTGCTGGCGTATAACGACCAGTTGATGCTTGTTCGGCACCTGATGCAAAAGGGGTGGGTGGGTGCGAGGCACAGTCATCCGCACGAGCAGCTGGTATACATCATTCGCGGACACCTGCGATTCAGCGCAGGAGACAGCACCTTCGAAGCGCGCAGCGGCGACAGCTTCGTGGTTCCCGGCGGAATGGAACACCAGGCCAGCGCGCTCGAAGAGTCAGAGGTTCTGGATGTGTTCACTCCCTTTCGTGAAGAGTATGCGGAGAAGCGCTGACATGATGGCCAAACTGCTTGCGCTTAGCACGCTTCTGATGGTTCCAGTGGCTGCAAATGCGGCAGATCCGCTGCGTTCTCCATGGGGTGGCAAGGATGTGAAGCTGACGGATTCTTCCTACGCCTGCCCTGCGATCGTCCATCTCTCGCCGGATCTGACTACCGATCGGTTCTATTCGGACGCCAAGTCATCGATCATCGATCCGGAGAAATGGAAGGCGTACGTCGCGACTTCCGGACCATATAAGGCGCTGGGACAGCGGATTGTCGATGCCGCAGATGCCTACCGCACGACGGGAAGCCGCGAGGCCGCGGAATGCGCCTTACAGCACATGGATGCCGCTGCGAAAGATGGCGTGTTTACGGGGAAGATGTCGTCGAACCAAGCATATTACGTGCAGGGCTGGGTGATTGGCGCCATCGCCATCGCTTATCTCAAGGTGCGCGGCAGCGGATTGATTACTGCTGAGCAGGCACACGAGATACTACCGTGGATCGTGAATGTGACTCACCAGACTGTGGACTATTACGACACGAGACGGCAGAAAGGCACGGGTGACGCGGAGAACAATCATCTCTACTGGGCGGGAGTCGAAATCTCTGCCGCGGGCATCGCCGTCAATGATCGCAAGCTGTTCGACTGGGGCATGGACGCGTACAAGATCGGCGTTGCGCAGATTGATCCTGACGGATCGCTGCCGCTCGAAATGAGACGCGGACAGCGCGCCCTGCATTATCACTTGTACGCGGTGGCGCCGTTGGTTTATCTAGCGGAGTTCGGCGAGGACAACGGACTGAATCTCTACGCCGAACACAATTACGCACTGAAGAAACTGGCTGCGCTCTCAACGCAGGGGCTGGAAGACAACAGCTTCTTCACCAGGAATGCAGGGATCGCGCAGGATACGCCCAGCGGCCCTCCCACGGCGGAGGAGATCAGCTGGGCGCGGCTCTATGTTTCACGATTTCCTGATCCTGAGATCTCGCAGTTGCTCGCAAAGGCGCCGTCGCTGAGCTACATGTACCTCGGTGGACTTCCTCCGGGATAACGTTGGCGGCAAGAATCAACGATTGAGGGTACTCGCATGGCAGCATCACTCAGCACATCGTTTGCAGCACCACTTTCAGAGACGGTGGCCCGAACTGACGGGCCGTATCAACTGCATAGCCTGGACCGCGCCGTCTCAGTCCTGGAAGTATTGGGCGAGAGCGACACGCCTCTTAGTCTGGCCGAGATTTGCCAGCGCATGGGTCTGCACAAGAGCACGGCGCATCGCTCGCTGATGGTGCTGGAGCGCAGCGCGTTGATCGAGCGCACCCAGGAAAACCGCTTCCGGCTGGGCCTGAAGCTGTACGAGTTGGGCAATCGCGCGGTGGAGCAGATCGATCTGCGCGCGCGGGTGCACCCGTACTTCCGCCGCCTGTCGATGCAGGTGGGCGAGACTGTGCACCTGAGCGTGCTGCAGAAGACGTCGGTGGTCTATCTGGATAAAGTCGAGCCAAATCGGCGGGTGTGCATGAGTTCAAAGATTGGCACGTCGAATCCGGTTTATTGCACGTCAATGGGCAAGGCGATGCTTGCCTTTCAGCCTGTCGAGACCATCGAGCAGATCATCGCGAAGATCCGCTTTGTACGTTATACGCCGAAGACGATAGCCACCCGTGAGGCGCTGCTGAAGGGCCTCGAAAGAGTCCGGCGGCGAGGCTACGCGATCGACGATGAGGAGATCGAGCTTGGCGTTCGCTGCATCGGAGCTCCCATTTTCAACGAGAACCATCGCGCAATTGCCGCCGTAAGCGTGTCGGGACCGGCGTCGCGGATTACCGTGCAGAGCGTACCGGCTATTGCCGAGCACCTGCTGCACTGCTGCCGGGAGATCTCCGCGTCGCTGGGGCTGCACACCAAGAAGAAGTCGCACGTGCTGTCGCCGTTCCTGCGGCACTACGGCAACTGATCAGCTATTCCCTCACCTTGACGACGATCGTGCTGAATGTGTCGCCGGGCGCGATGATTAGCTGGTGCGGCGTGCCCGCAGGAATATGAACGATGTCGCTCTTCGTGATGGTATGCGACTTCCCGTCCTGAATGCGTGTGCCCTTGCTTTCACCATCAGCACCGGTTTTCGTGTCAACGACGGTTCCACCCGTGATGAGCGTGGCGCTCCCATCGGTAACAACGAAAATGTCATCGTAGTGCGCGTGGATCTCAGCTCCTCCGCTGGCTGTTCGGACAGAGAGTTTGATGGCATGCGACTTGTAGTCGCCGAGCGCGGCTCCGCTGCTTCCCGAGGGCCTGGCCTTTTCTACAAGGGCGGTCAGCTGCGTCGCCACATCTTTACCTGGGAAGACCTCGGCACTGTTTCCTGTCTGCGCGAAGACGGGAACGGTGAAGAGAGCGACGGCGAGAATCGGAATCAGTTTCATCTATCCTCCGGGATAATTGCAGGATGCCATTCAGCGCAGGCTGTACAGCGGAGCAGGATCCATGTCTGCGTAATCCTGATTCTCTCCGCCCATGCCCCAGCAAAAGCTATAGGCCTGCGTGCCCGCGCCAGCGTGAATTGACCAGCCGGGAGATACGACGACCTCGCGATCTTTCATAACAATGTGGCGCGTCTCGTCGGGCGGCCCCACGAGGTGAAAGACTCGTGCGCCTTCGCCCAGATTGAAGTACATGTAGATCTCCGAGCGGCGCATGTGCGTATGGGCCGGCATAGTATTCCAGGCGCTGCCTGGATGGAGATGGGTGACGCCCATGACCAGTTGGCAACTCTGCGCGCCGTCGAGATGGATGTATTTGCAGACAGTACGGCGGTTGCACGTCTCGGCGCTGCCTAACTCGGCAGGATTGGCGTCGTCCTTACGAATCAGCGTCGTGGGATGGCTGATATGCGCCGGATAACTGAGGAGATAAAAGACCGCCGCGGCAGCGGGATCGGTTGATTCGAAGCGAATATCCTGCGCGCCCCGTCCGATGTAGAGGCAGTCGAGGTTTTCCAGCGTATACGCCGTACCATCCACATGGATGAGGCCGAGGCCACCGATATTCAACGCCCCCAGCTCACGACGTTCTGTGAAGTAATTCGCGCGCAGCGTCGAGTCAGCGGGCAGCGTGATGGGCGCGCCCGAGGGCGCGGCCATTCCCACCACGGCGCGGTCCAGATCGACATAGGCCAGGTTCAGCGCACCCGGCTCATAAAGGGCGTCGATCAGAAACGCATCGCGAATCTGGGCAGTTGTCATGGTGGGGTAGCGAACGGAATCGGCGATCAGATGGGTCTTCATGATTTCCTTCAATCAACATCATTCGTCACAAAATTGAGCCGTGATCTATT
Source organism: uncultured Acidobacteriaceae bacterium (assembly GCA_963781245.1). Taxonomy (GTDB): domain Bacteria; phylum Acidobacteriota; class Terriglobia; order Terriglobales; family Acidobacteriaceae; genus Silvibacterium. The sequence goes on along the minus strand of CAWAFB010000010.1, from coordinate 1,005,489 downwards.
TCGCGCCTGCGGAGCGGGTTGCCGGCGACTGCTGAACGAGCCAGCGAACAAATTCTTCTCCTGCGGCATAATTGTCCTGTACAGGCCGGGCTTTATGCGGATCGGTGTACTCGTTGTAGAGCCAGGGGTCCACGACCGCCACGACAGTTCCCTTGCCATACTTCGCCGTCGCGATCATGATGTCGCCCTTGTCTTCGAGTAGCGGCACGGCGGGAGGCTTCAGCGAAATCGTGCAGGTGTCCTTCATGTACAAGGTATGCGAATCGTGGAAGAGCGGACCTCCGGCGGTGACTAGGATCTGACCCGCCGGATAATCGTCGCCAACAACGTGGTGGCTGAGCACATTGTTGAAGTGGATACCGAAGCGGTCGGCGATCAGATCGAGATGTTCAATGTCGGCGTTGGCCGGGTCGTTGTCCATAAGGACAAGAACTCCGCCCTGTTTCACCCATTCGGCTACCTGCTCCGCATCAGCGGGCTGCACGTAATGAGGAGTGGGATTCTTTACCGGAATATCGGGCGAGACGATGATGTAGTACTGCGCGTGCTTCAACTTGTCTACGGTCGGAGCGGTATAGAGTGTATCGAGAGTGATACCGTGCCTCTCGAAGATCTGTCCCAGGAGTGAAAATCCGCTGTCCTTCTCGTCGTTCCACTTGTAGTGAAAATACTCCATCTGGCCGGCAGCGTTCTTTCTCTGCTGGCTATTGAACCATGCGTCAACAATTACGGTCTGGCCGTGAGCGTCTTCCGTGGTTGAGAGCAGATTCAGGCCGCTGCTTGCGACGTACGCCACGTTTTCGGCTGGAATCGGCTGTGCGTGGATCATGCTGCCCGCGACCACGCAGAGAAACAGAGCCAGGAGGCAGTGACTGCAACTACGGCGCATTGGTGTCACGAAGAAATTGATTCGAGGCATGGTAGAGCCTGCTGCGGCCGAACGAATTTAGTACTCACGCCCGCGAATTCTGTTTACCAGAACCGACATACCCGTGTCTCGAAATTCGTGCAATCATGTCCCGCTATACGGGATGGCGCGTTTTCTCGAATTGCGTTTGCACTTTACTATGGCTCTTCAAGATTCAATTGATCGGGGATGTTTGATGCGTAAAGGCCTTCTGGTTTCGGTCGCGGCGGCTTGTCTTTTGTTTCTTCAGTTCAGCAACCTTAACGGCCAAACCGTACCACCGGCCAAGCCGAGCCAGAATGGCGTCGGAGACACGCTGGATAACCCGCCGCCGCTGGCCAAGCTTTCTCTCGCTTTCAAGCACAGGGCGATTGAAGCAGCAATGCGCAAAGTCGGCGATTGGGAGTTAGACCGCTCGCGTCCTTACTTCAGCCAGGACTGGACTTTCGCTGCGCTCTATGCGGGCTTCATGGCGGCGGCGAAGACGTTGCCTGAGCCGCGATACGAAGAAGCAATGATGCAGGTTGGCAACAACTTCGAGTGGAAGCTGGGCCCACGCCTCTCGCATGCGGACGATCAGGCGATCGGGCAGACCTATCTCGAACTCTATGGCGATCACCACGATCCGAAAATGATCGGTCCCACTCGCGAGCAGTTCGATGCGCCGATGAAAACGCCCGATGACCCCGCGAAACCGGTCTGGTGGTGGTGCGACGCCCTGTTCATGGCGCCTCCGGTGTGGGCGCGTCTCTATCAGGCCACCGGGAATAAATCGTATCTCGACTACATGGACCGTGAATGGTGGATCACCTCTAACCTTCTCTACGATCCGCAGGAGCATCTGTATTTCCGCGATGCGACCTATCTGCACAAGACGGAGGCGAATGGAAAGAAGCTTTTCTGGTCGCGCGGGAACGGTTGGGTGATGGCGGGGCTCGCGAGAGTGCTGGAGGCGATGCCCGAGGACTATCCCACGCGGCAGAAGTATATCGAGCAGTACCAGCAGATGGCTGAGCGCGTCGCTGCTCTGCAGGGAGCAGACGGCTTGTGGCGCTCGGGACTGCTCGATGCCGGCGCGTATCCTTTGCCCGAAGTCTCCGGATCGGCGTTCTTCATCTACTCGCTGGCGTGGGGCATCAATCATGGATTGCTGAACCGCTCCAAATACCTGCCTATCGTTCAGAAAGGCTGGGCCGGGCTGCTGTCGCATATCTATGTGGACGGGCGGCTAGGATGCATTCAGCCCATCGGTGGCGCACCTGGTGTTTTCAAGCCCTCGTCGAGCTACGTGTATGGCGTCGGAGCGTTTCTGCTGGCCGGCTCGGAAGTCGACCGCCTGGCGCAGGGCAACGCGCATTGATTGGAAAAGGCTGATTATCGGTTCATTCAGTGAAGATTTTACGCATCTTATGGGGAAGGAGATTCCCTCGAGATGAGTAAAAGAAACCTGCTTGGTCTTGTTGTGTGTGGCACGATGCTGATGGTAGGAGGTTGCAGGAGCAATACAGTCGACCAGAGTGCGTTCAAGTCAGCGATCAATGATTATTATCGCGGCAAGCCCGAATGCCTCTGGTCAAGTCCCATCAAGTTTCCGGCCCAAGCCGACACCTCCAACGACGAACAGACAAAGGGCTTTGACGCACTGACCGACGCCGAGATGCTGGCACGGACATCGGCTGAAAAGAAACGCTTCCTGATCGGATCGAAGCAGGTGAACAATTACGATCTATCCGACAAAGGCCGCTCGGTCTGGACTGCAGATGCCTCGCAGCCCGGTTATGGCAACTTCTGCTTCGGCCAGCGCGCGGTAACTTCGATCGATGGATTTACTCCTCCTGACACGAACGCCACACAATATGCGGTGAACTATCACTACAGCGTGACGAGCGTACCGGACTGGGTGAACAGCGCGGAAATGAAAACGGCGTTTCCGAGTCTCGCCGCCGACACTTCCGGACAACAAACGGCGACGGCTACTTTGGTGAAGAGCGACAAAGGCTGGCAAGTCAGCGGCGTGCAGCCTTCCGCAGCGAACACAAGCGCGGCGACGCAATAGTCACTGCTGTAGCTACAAATGTGCTTGCGTGGAATGCGTCTAAAGCGCGTCCACGCAAATTGGGCGATTATTGGACGCCAGTTTAACGACGGAATGGTTCATGGGCAGCTAGTCTCTGTTTTGAAAGGAGACTCCCTCATGAAACGATTCGCAGCCATCGCATTGGTCGTCCTGGCAGGAGCGTGCACCGCTGGCACCCTGCAGGCGCAGAGCCATGAAGTTCGCGCAAATGTTCCGTTCGATTTTGCCGTGGGTAGCAAAGTGCTCCCCGCAGGACGCTACACTTTCTTTACCGAGCCGAACGATACCGTCGTTATCCGGAGTACCGACTACAAGGCCACCGTCCTGAGCAGGACAGAGGAAACCAGCAGCGAGAGGAGTTATGCCAGCCACCTCGTATTCGACAGGTATGGCGATCATTATTTCCTACGTGAAATCCGTTGCCCCTCCATTGCAATGAACGTGGAGCTTCCTCCATCAAAGCTGGAGAAACAGGTTCGCGAACAGAGGGCGTGGCTTGGTCCGAACACAACGTTGCTTGCCCTGAACTAAGCCGGGCTCGGTCAGCCGGGCTTGATCCAACATGTTTTCCGTCGAGACGAACGACTAATCGTATATATAACGGTTACGAGTTCGGGCTCTGTGGCCAAAGAAGCCGCAAACGTCGTTGGGCGATCGTAATGGTCGCCCGTTCCATTCCGATCACCTCGCCGTCAGCTTCCACCAGCAACGGAGTTCGATAGTCGAAATCCGGTACGGGCGTGCACACAATCGTGCAGGCATCGTCGTATTGCGGATAGGGAAGTCTTGAGTTCCCGCTGGTTTTTCGCGTCACTAAAGCATGAAAGCTGGCGTGCGCCAGACCAGCCCGTCCCGTCTGCCGCAGGCTTGCCAGGCGCAGCGTCGGTTCAAGCAGATCCCCGCCGGGCCGCCACACATTGATCTCCGGCACCCGTATCGCAATTGCCTCGTTCACCCTTGCGTTGCGGACACGACCGCCAACGGTAGTCACTTCCAGATCGAATGGTTCGACCGGATGCTGAATCAAGAGGCGAAACCCGCCGGTGTAGTACGCGAGTTTCCCGCCGACACGCTTGCCGGTTCCGGTCGGAGCCAGATTCATCAAAGCGGCATGCACACCCATGCCGGCCGCAATGGTGAAGTACCAGTTTTTGTCTTTCGCGTGCCCCGGAGTCTTACACATGATCTTGCCCAGCGGGATCGATACTGCTGGCGCGTGCAGTTGGGCACGCGCTGCGGACATGCCATCGCGCGGCAGCCGCAGATTCTGGGCCAGCACATTGCCAGTGCCGAAAGGAATGACACCGAGCGCAACCTCGGAACCAGCGACTCCCTGAATCACCTGGAATATCGTCCCATCGCCGCCGCAGACGAAGATCGTGTCGAAGCCGCTCGCCACTGCCTCCTGAGCCTGCTCGCCGGCCGAGTGAGCAGAAAGCGTGTCCTGCATTTCGACCACGCAGCCTTCATTCTGCAGAAACGCGGCAACGCGGTCGACCGTCGCGCGCCGATTGCGGCGCTCCATCAACAGCGGATTGAGGAAAAGGAGAACACGGCGCATGCCCAAACAAGAGAGTAAGTGCCGGAGCGATTACTGCTTGATGAATAAAAGATAAGAAGCGCGCTGGAGAATCCCCGAAGTGAATACTCCGGTAATGGATACTCCGGGGTGAATACTCTCAGAGCGCCTCGTGTCGTTCGCTGACCGCTTTCGAGGAAGCGAAAATCCAGCACTATAGCTTGGCCGGCTTTTCCCACTCCGCGAAGACGATCTCGCCGAGCGGCTTCCGTTGCCGGGGCGCTAGCTCCTGCTCGCGCAGCCCTTCCGGCAAGGTGTCCGCATCGCCGGGGTGCCCGAGAGCTGTAACCGCACCGATGTGGAAGCTGTCGGGTATGCCGAATGCGGCGCGCGCCTTGTCATGATCGAAGCCTGCCATCGAGTGCGCATGCAGTCCAAGCGCCGTGGCCTGTAAAACCAGGTAGGCGGTCGCTGCACCGGTGTCGTGAATCGCATATTGATTCGGAGACTTGTTATGGGCGAAGTGCTTGCTGGCTGCGGACAAAATCAGCACTGGAGCACTCTTCGCCCATCCCTGGTTGAACTCGACCAGGCTTTCGAAGATCTTTTGATACGTGGGATCCCCACGATGGCCCACCAGGAAACGCCAGGGCTGCTCGTTGTAGGAAGATGCCGCCCACCGCGCTGCCTCGAAGATCTTCTTCAGATCCTCCCCGGCAACCGGGCGATGCGAGAAAGCTCGCGGACTCCAGCGCGCCAGAATCTCTTCAATCACGCCCGGCGTAGCAGGCGCATGCTTCACCTTTTCAACGTCTTCGGCTTTGCTAGACAAGATAGAACTCCTCGGGAAGACTCCCTTTGCCCTCTTAGATTCCAGCTGCCGGGGACGGACGCAGCGATTTGCGACCCGTTCTCCACATCTCCCACACCCATCCACAGTGTTGCACCGGTTTGCGCCTTGCCGCCCACACTGAGGCGCGCGTAGCCTGCGATCAGGGACCGGTGGCAAAGGGGGCGCCGGCCGCTTGAGCAATTTTGGCGCGCCCGCGAATTGCTTCCGGTCGCGACTATAGCGGCTTCAGCGAATTCTCCACAGGCAAATTCCCGGAATTGAAGCCGGGGTTACCAAAATTGAATCTAAAATACTAGATATTGTGGTTGTGGCTTGACACCCACTACCAAGAGCGGTACTTTCCCACTTGCGGCCCTGAAATTTACCGCAGGTTCACGGGATGAAAGCAAGGATCTCCCAGCTCAATCTGCAAGTTCCATGTTGAGTGGAAGATAGCCTCCCGCGGCCACGAGTTCAGGAGATTTTCAGGCGGAGCAGGGCGGCGAACGGCCCTTCCCCACGTCAGATCGAGACTTAAAACCCGCCGCGGGCGGACATCCCAATTCGACGCACCTAGAAGGAGCACCATGGCCGAGGCCACAAAGAAATCCGTTACCACCACCACCGCTCGCGACGACTCTCCGACCGCTTCCAAGACTGCGGCGCAGGCAGCGCTGCGCTTCGAGCGTTTCTTCTCGAAAGCCGGCATCTCGCCCTATGACGACGCGCAGTGGGAGCACCGCACCGCTCTGATCAGCGACGCCAGCGGCAAGACCATCTTTGAGCAGAAGGACGTTGAAGTCCCGATTGACTGGTCGATGACGGCGACCAACATTGTGGCCAGCAAGTACCTCCACGGATCGCTCGGCACCCCGGAGCGCGAGACGGGAGTCCGCCAGCTTATCGGGCGCGTGGCGGAAACGGTTCGCGACTGGGGCCTGGCCGGCGGATACTTCGCCACCCCCGAAGACGCCGCTATCTTCCACGATGAGCTGGTGCACCTGCTCGTGGGACAGAAGGTCGCCTTCAACTCCCCGGTCTGGTTCAACGTGGGCTGCGACCGCCTGGAGCCTAATTCTGACGCGCAGAACTGGCACTGGAACCCGCACACCTGCGCCGTCGAGTTCTCCGTCACCGGATACCGCACGCCGCAGTGCTCGGCCTGCTTCATCAACGCCGTCGACGACTCGCTCGACTCAATTCTGACCCTGGCCAAGACCGAGGGCATGCTCTTCAAGTGGGGGTCGGGCACGGGTACTAACCTTTCCAGCCTGCGCGGATCAATGGAACAGCTCTCCGGCGGCGGTACAGCCTCCGGCCCGCTCAGCTTCATGCGTGGCTTCGATGCCTTCGCGGGAGTTATCAAGTCCGGCGGCAAGACGCGCCGTGCCGCCAAGATGGTCATCCTCAACGTCGACCATCCGGACATCCTCGACTTTGTCGAGTGCAAGATGAAGGAAGAGGCAAAAGCCTGGGCGCTGATGCGCGAGGGCTATGACGGCTCTTCGGGTCCAGACAGCGAAGCCTACAGCTCCATCTTCTTCCAGAACGCGAATAACTCAGTTCGTGTCACTGATGAGTTCATGCGCGCGTTTGAGCGCGATGGCGACTTCACCACGTACACCGTGAAGGAGCATAAGCCGGTCGAGACGCGCAAGGCGCGCGAGATCATGCACAAGATCGCCGAAGCAACATGGCAGTGCGGCGACCCGGGCATGCAGTACGACACCACTATCAACAAGTGGCACACTTCGAAGAACACGGCGCGGATCAACGCGTCGAATCCCTGCTCGGAGTACATGTTCCTCGACAACTCCGCCTGCAACCTGGCCAGCTTCAACCTGCTGAAATTCGTAACACCGGCGGGCACATTTGATATCGCTGCTTATCGCAACGCCATCGACATCATGATCACGGCGATGGATATCCTGGTCGACAACTCCGGATATCCGACTGAGTCAATCGCCCGCAACTCGCACGACTACCGGCCGCTGGGCCTGGGTTACGCCAACCTCGGCGCGCTTCTCATGTCGTTTGGATTACCATATGACTCCGACGCTGGACGCGACTTCGCCGCAACGCTGACCGCCATCATGTGCGGCGAGGCTTATCTGCAGTCTTCACGCATCGCAGAGAAGTGCCCAGCGCTGGCGTCGGCCACGCCGCTGACGGCTTCGGTCAGTCACGAAGGCGGGCACGAAGGCGGAGCCTGCCCCGGTTTCTACGTCAACCGCGAGCCTTTCCTCGACGTCATCCGCATGCACCGCGCCGAGGTAAACAACATCGGCAAGTCGAAGAACAGCAGCGAACCGTTCGTCGTTCCGCAGCTCGATGCGTTGATCGATGCCAGCCGCGATTGCTGGGACAAAGCGCTGGCGCACGGCGAGAAGTACGGTTATCGCAACTCACAGGTCACCGTGCTGGCACCCACAGGCACCATCGGTTTCATGATGGACTGCGATACAACTGGCATCGAGCCCGATCTTGCGCTGGTCAAGTATAAGAAGCTGGTTGGCGGCGGCATGATCAAGATCGTCAACAACACCGTGCCGGCGGCGTTATTCAAACTTGGATATAACAACGACGAAGTCGACGCCATCGTCAGCTACATCGACGCAACTGGCACCATCGAAGGCGCGCCAGGCATCAAGGCCGAGCACCTGGCTGTTTTCGACTGCTCGTTCAAACCGTCGAAGGGCACGCGCTCCATTCACTACATGGGCCACGTCAAGATGATGGCGGCCACACAGCCCTTCCTCTCGGGAGCCATCTCGAAAACCGTAAACCTGCCGCATGACTGCACCATCGACGACATCGCCGAGGCCTACCTCGAGTCCTGGCGTCAGGGCCTGAAGGCGGTCGCCATTTACCGCGACGGATCGAAGGGCGCGCAGCCGCTCAACGTTTCGGACGGCAAGGGCGCAAAGGCCATCAAGGGCGCTGCTGCCGACGAAACTCTGGTTGCGGCTGTCGACCGGGTCCTGGCGGCCCTTGGATCCGGAAAGCCGGCGACCGATGCCGACGTTAAGACCCTCGAAGCTAAGCTCTCCGAGAAGATCGAAGTCTCCGCCCGGCAGGTGCTCGACGCGACCAACGCCTTCACCGCGGCGCTTGGTTCAATCACGCGAGGGGTGTCGCCGTCTGCTCAAGGCCAGGACCAGAACGCGCCTCCCAAGGCTGTGCGTCACCGCTTGCCCGAGGAGCGTGCCTCGCTCACCCACAAGTTCGGCATCGCGGGACACGAAGGCTACATCACCGTCGGCCTCTATCCCAACGGCCAGCCGGGCGAAATCTTCATCAAGATGGCCAAGGAAGGTTCGACCGTCTCCGGTCTGATGGACAGCTTCGCCACGGCGGTGTCGCTGTCGTTGCAGCACGGCGTTCCGCTCAAGGTGTTGTGCGAGAAGTTTGCGCACAGCCGCTTCGAGCCGTCGGGCTGGACCGGCAACGAACAGATCGGCTTCGCAAAGTCGATCATGGACTACATCTTCCGCTGGCTGCAGTTGCGCTTTCTGTCGGGGCAGCAGCTGTCCTTGTTCGCCGGATTGGCTGCTCCGGCGGCTTTGCCGGAACTCGCCGGCGGCGATGAGCCAACACGCTTCTCCGCCGACCAGCATTCGTCCACACGGGGTATGGGCTCGACCCACGCTCCGCAGGGTGGGATTCTGCCGGAGATTCAGGCTACTGGGTACGAATCGTCGGGAGTCCCCCACATCGAAGACCGCGGCGTCTACCACGCTGCCGACGCGATGAAGGGTCTCTACGACATGGGCGATGCACCAAGCTGCCACACCTGCGGAGCCATCATGGTTCGCAACGGGAGCTGCTACCGCTGCATGAGCTGCGGGAGCACGAGCGGGTGCAGCTAACCGCTGCTGGAATCTTCGTAACAACAACAACAGCAACAAAAGCCCGACTACGTGCCGGGCTTTTTGTTGCGAAGAGGCCGGAACCTCTGCGAAAGAGATCGATACGTGTCAGCATCAGTAAGTAGCCATGCTAAAAACTAAAGCTGTTCCAAAATGGGACGATACCCTCTGATGACGCGGGAATTCGCTGGCCAATCTCTGAGGTGACACGTATGAATGACGCAGGTCTTCGAATTCCCCCAGGGAGCTGTCTTCATGCACTTTCCTGTCTTGGCGCACGTAGCATCCCTTATATTCCTCCCTTCGCTCCCTGCACCACTGCCTAACCTCACTGACGCAGCACACATTGCCGCAAATCGCAGCGCCATGGTTTCCCCGCATGCGATGGTTTTACTGCTAATCGCCTGGCAAGTGCTCGTGCTGGGCTTTGTCATTCTGACGGCTAAGATTTCTTTTCGACGGGCGCGGTGACCTCCGCGTCGAACATCCCTGTCTCCACCACATTTCCGTGCTTCATCTGCACGACGATCCGGTAAGTGCCCGCGCTGGGAAATCCATAAGGGAAGCTGACCGTGCTCGGCGGGGCACTCTTGCTCATGTCCATGCCCGGCATCGAGGCCATATCGGTCTTGGTGGCCAAGGCCGCGCCGGGAGCCTCTCCATTCTGCGCCTGCGCGATCATCAGAGCCGCCATCGACGCCGTGCCCGAAGGATGAATGTGCGCGAAGACGCTGCCGTCGGTCTTCACAAAGGCTGCGTGTCCGGGCATGCCCATGTAGAGCGCCATGTCCGGCGCCGGCTGGCCGTCCGCATCGAGCAGCTCGAAGGTAAAGTCGTATGGAGACTTCGCGACCAGCGCCGCCGGCCTCGTCCACACCATGGTGTAGCCGTCGGGAAGCTTGTAACTCGTGGCGGTCTGGGACGCCTCGCCCGCATACTTGAGCGCGACCGAAGTTCCTTCGGCGTCGTCGCCGGCAAGATCGCGGCCCGCTATGTAGGGCAGAGTGATCGAGGAGACCAGAGTCTCCGGAAATCCGTTTTCATGCACCACATCTGCGTAAAGGCGATAGTCGCCTTTCGGAACTCTCGGCAGCACCAGCCGGAACTCCCCCGTCCCCGCCTGATCCGGATGCAGGTGGAAGACGACATCCATCGCCGGCCATCGCAGCATGTAGAGGTGCATCAGGTGGTCGTGATCGGGAATGAAGTCGTCGAGCTTGCGCTGCTTCACCCACCCGGGGTCGGACATCTGCAGATCGAGCACGTTGCCGGGCTGGAGCTGCGCCTTCATTTCGAGAGGCTTGTAGACGTAGTGGCGGTAGTCGGCGGCTTCCGATCCCCACCACTGGTTGCCGAAGACGACCGCTCCAATCAGAATCACAAATGCAACCGTCATGGCGACAAATGCGCGGCGTCTTCGCGATGGGGGCACTTCCGCACCTGGTGCAAGCTGTGCCTCGCGCGTCGCGGCCCCCACGATGCCCACCAGTCCGATGACCAGGACCACTCCGAGAATCGCCAGCATGATGCCCAGTCCGGGCTGCATTCGGCGCGTGCCCATGGCCGTGGCGGGCAGCGGAACCGAGAAGACTCCCTGTCCCTGGTTTCCGCTCACATAGAACCGGATCTGCCACGATCCTGTGGCCATGATCCACAGGTGTCCGGTGAAATATTGAGTATCGGCTGTCGGACGCTCCATCGCGTCTGGCACAGGCGGATGCTTCGACGCTTCGCCCGTAAGCAGCATTGGCGCGATCTCGATGCGGTCGATACCCGGCGTCTGCGCCCGTACTTCGATCTCGGCAACTCCGGGGATCACCAGCGGCGGTCTCACCACTACCGACAGCTTGTACGGACCGGCGTTGCCCACGACGTAAACATCCGGGCTGCCGACATGCGCGCCGGCGGGCGCGGCGAAGGCGGCAAGCAGCCCCAGGACGACGACTGGTAGTAAGTAACGAAGCAGGCGAGAGGTTCTCGTCATCGCTGGATCTTCTTCATCCACCTGCCCAGCGCCAGCCCCAGCCACGTAACGATACCCGCATAAAGCATCGCCTCAGCCAGGCCCGTCCACAAGACAAGTCCGCTCTCCGGGTGAAAGAACTGCCGCATTACATCGACGGAGGTCGAGGGCATGTTGAAGTCGTGGAACGCGGTGCCGAAGAAACGATTCTCAGCGCCCTTGCTCATCAGGAAATTCGCGAATGGCCACTGCACCGCAAGCAGAGGCAGCACAAATAGCGGCCCAGCCAACAGTGAAATCAGCCACGGCTTCCAATTCTTCGCATAGGTGAGGAGCAGATCGATGGCGATCGCCGGCACGATCAGCAGGACGGGAAACTTCGGCGGAATGAACTGGGTCACGTGCTGGTAAACAGGCCCAAGCTTCGGCTCCGCCGGGAAAAACGGAAGCACAAGAATCAATCCGCAGACAAAGACTGTATAGATTGCGCTGATCCACGTTGCCGCCCAGCGGTTTCTCGACGCGATGTGAATGGCCGCGAAATAAAGGGGCGTGCCCAGCGTGCATGCGATGTAGGCGCGAGAGCTGTGCAGGTAGACATCCCAGGTGTACTCCATGCGGAAGAACATGGAGAGCACAAGCATCAATCCCGAGACGTACAGCATCAGCCATTGCAGATGCCGGAACTGTGCGCTTTCCTGGCCGGCGGTTGCCTCGCCGCGGTTCATGGCGGCGACAATGAGGAAGAGCGAGCCGAGACAGACTGCCCAGATGCCGAGCATGAGCACCGTGTGCGGCGGCGAGACAATCTTGACGTCGAGTCCATAGGCATTGTGCCACCAGTTGTCGAAGGGAGCGGACGTCAGCATGGCGACGCCGCCCCAGGCGGCGAGAAATGCGCCGAGCGGCCCGCGCAGTCCGAAGATGCGTACCGACGATGCCACCAGCTGGGGCGGACGCAGGATAGTGGTTGCGAGGATCAGGTAGCCGCAGCAGATTCCTGCCAGGACTCCGCATAGATAGATGGCCATGTGCGCCGGGGTCCAGAAGCTGTCGCGCCCAATGGAGCGGTGCCAAGAGACATCCCAGTGCGCTCCGATCGTCACAGAAGTGACGGCGAGAGCGGCGCACCAGAGATACCACGGAATCCCTTCGGTCGTAACTGCAGCAGGTCGTGCGGCGGTAAGGGTCGCCACGATTTGCACCTCAGACGATATGGATAGGATACAGTGCGGGGCGCAGACGGATTATCATGGCATGGAATTGCGAGGAGGCTTTCGTGCGCAGGTGGATTGGATTGCTGATGTTGGCCGTTGCGGGTTCGGCGTGGGGCCAGGCAGGATTATCAACAAAGTGGGAAGAACTGACCGGCCCGGATTTCATCAAAGCCATTCAACAGTCGCAGGGCGTATGCTTGCTGCCCTTTGGGATCATCGAAAAACACGGCCCGCATCTACCCCTGGGGACAGACCTGATCAATGTGCGTTACGCCGTCGAGCACGCCACACAGCAGGAGTACGCGGTGATCTTTCCTTCTTACTACTTCGGACAGATCGCCGAAGCGCGGCAGCAGCCGGGCACCGTCTCCTACAGCATGCACATGCAGCTTGACTTGCTGCAGGAAACTACCGATGAGATGGCGCGGAATGGATGCAAGAAAATTGTGATCGTCAACGGGCACGGCGGGAACGAACATCTGCTTCCCTATTTTGCGCAGTCACAGTTACAGGTTCCGCACGATTACGTCGTCTACGTCTACCGGTGGTCGCCGTCGAATCTGCCTGGTCGTCCGCCGCTGCATTCAAAGACCGATATGCACGCGGGTGAGTCGGAGACGGCGCACACGATGGCGTCGCGCCCAGACCTAGTGCATACAGATCGCGCCAATCAGGAATCCGGCGCAGACCAGGCGCGGCAGCACTTGCCGGAGGGAGTGTACACGGGCATCTGGTGGTATGCGCGGTTTCCGAATCATTACTCGGGTGACGGAAGCCTGGCGACGAAAGAGCTGGGCGAGTTTGATATGAAGGCCTGGGAGGACGGCATCGCGGGCGTGATCCGCGCAGTCAAGGCCGACAATGTGAGTCTCGAGTTGCAGAACCAGTTCTACAAGGATGCCGAGCATCCGTTGGACACAAAGCAGTAAAGCCCCGGCCTGTCCGAAGCCCGGACGGGGATTCCCGTTATTTGGGCTGTTTGGCGATGATCATCGGCGCGATCTTGTTGTAGGTTGCATGGAGGATGATCTTTTTCTGTACCAGTTGATCTTTGCGCGTGTAGGGTCGCCCGTCGACGATCTTCTGCGCGTATACGTCCCCGATACCGGGAAGCGATTTCAACTGATCAAGGCTGGCGCCGTCGATGTCGATCAGGTCTGACGCAGGTGGCTTGACCTGTCTGGCCGTTGACTGCGCCACGGCTCCAGAAAATCTGGGCAGGCCCGTGCCGCTCATCAACGCAATCGCAAGCAGCAAAATCCCCAGTGATATTCTTCGCCTCATTTCGATGGTTTCTCCGTTTTTGACGTTTCGAGAACGGTCGAAATGGTCCGCTCGTGTCGCAGGGATTGTCAAGAATGAGCGTGCCGGACCCTGCAAGTGGCCAACGCGCGGCAGCCCGGAAATCGAGAGCGTCCTCAGTGTTCGTCGACGGAGAACGAGCCGTTGTTCAGGAATTCGTCGGCCTGTTTGTTCGTTTCAGGAGGATTGGAGTCGTCAAATACGCGGATTTCTCCCTCGGCCGAGCCGATCAGTTTACGCGTAGGCTTGGCTGGCACCGCCACCATCTTCACTACCGCCTGGCCTGCGCGCGCAATGACGATCTCCTCTCCATGCTCGGCCAGTTCAATGAGCTTGGAGAGGTGGGTCTCGACGTGATGAATGGTGACTTCCATGGCGGAAAGATTAGCGAATTGTGGTCAAGCTAGGCAAGTCCTCGCGGCTGCCCGAAACTGCCGTATAGTGACCCAAGCCGCCAGGCTGGATCGATTTCCGGTACTATTCCGGTGAAATAACTAGTACTTTTTACAGTTGCCGGACAGTGCCCGTACCTCGAGACTGAGCTTACTCGCAGCCGTGATCAAGTTCAGGCGCGTACACCTGCGTGCACATCGCGCGTTATTCACGGGCAATTCGACCTTTTGGCGTCGTTAGTCGAGACGCGAGGCTATAGCCGAAATTATTTGCAAAGTCTGTAAAGGTCGCCGTGGCTCCGAGGGATCATGAGTTCAATCGTCGTCAGCTCCATGGTTTTTATGATCGTCTTCGGGGGAGCGCTTGTTGGCATGGCTCTCCGCCGGGTTCTGCCCGAGGATCATCTGAGTTCGGATGCAAAGGACGTTGTAAAGCTAGCGATGGGGCTCATCGCCACGATGGCCGCGCTGGTCCTCGGCATGCTCGTCTCTACGGCGAAGTCCTCCTACGATACGCGAAAGAATGAAGTGGCAGAGATGTCTTCGAGGATTGTCGCCATCGATCAATTATTGGCGAATTATGGCCCTGAGAGCAAAGGAGTCCGCGCAGAGTTGCGCGAGGTTGTGGTGGTTGGTCTCAACCGCATCTGGCCAGGCGAGGCAACCGGGCAGGTCGATCTCAGGCCCAAGGAGGACACTCGAGACTTTTACAGCCAGTTGCAGGCCCTGGCACCAAAGAACGACTCGCAGGGTGCCACCAAGGCCGAGGCCATTTCCATGGCCGCCAACTTGCGGCTAACTCGCTGGCGCATCTTCGTCGAGGCCGAGCAGACCTCCATGTCAATTCCCCTTCTGGCGGTCCTGGTCGCATGGCTGGTCGCAATCTTTATTGGCTTTGGCCTGTTCGCTCCGGCAAACTCCACGGTAATTGTGACGTTGGCGATCTGCGCATTGTCGGTTTCTGCCGCAATCTTCATCATCATGGAGATGTACACGCCGTTCAGTGGAGTCCTGAAAATATCCTCGGCTCCGATTCGCGAAACGTTGAACCAGATAGGACACTGAAACTGGTCGAGGTTCAGACGGAAGTACTGAGCGAAACGCCGTCTTCAAATGCACCTGTAACGGCCTCAGACTCTGATTCGCTGGCCAATTTGGCATAGACAGCAAGCCGCTCGAGAAGCTCCGCCGACTGCATTGCAACTGGAGTATCCGCCAGCTCCAGTCCGGCAGCGAGTTGCAGGTGATCGCGGAGACCACCGAAGTCGTGCTTCTTTACGCGTCGACGCAGCGCAATGCTGAGAAGAAATCCGGCGAGTGCGTCACGTTCTGGCTCATTCAACCGGCGAAACTCGTCGCGCCAGTGCGGGCATTCGCCGTCTGCATCCAGCAGCCTGACGATCTGCGCGGCGCTGCCCGGCTTCCAGCTGGCAACGGAAATCGCGATAGGGGGAGCGTGCCCGGGCCGGAGGCACGCCGCGCAGAGCAATCCCATCACATACGCGGTGTGATAAGCCGTAGCAAGCAGATAACGAGTGCGAGCAACGCCTTCCCGTGCCCGGATCTCACTGATGCGGGTTCCCGCGGTCGGCAGGAAGCCGGCCTTATCCTCAACGCGCGCGAGTACGCGGAACGCGAACGCCGCGGCCGCGCTCCAGGATTTCCCCGTCAGCGGCCAGCTGAGCAGAACCTCTCCAGCAAGGTCGTAGTCCTGTTCATCCAGGCATCGCGCCAGCAGCGCTTCCGCTTCGGCAAGAATCAATGCCCTGCGGCGAGGCAACAGCGCCGGGATCAGGTTGAAATCCGTCACGTACATCAGCGCATGCGTGAATGCGTAAATGTCGTCCCGTGTGCAGTTGAGCAGATCCATAGACTGCGCAAGGATCGAGCGTCGCGCAGTAGGAGGGCTGGTCAACTTGCGGCCGGGCTTCGGCTGGTACCATCCCGCGGCTACCCACTCTTGTTCGAGTAAGCGGTGCGGAACCCGCTCACGCCCGCATCGCGCCTGCGACTCCAGGCTTTCGCGGAGCAATTTATCGAATTCGTAATCCGGATAATCAAGACGATTCAGGCAGACATGAGGCAGCGCGTAATCCCAGGCAACGGCGGGCTCAAGACAAAGGCCCAATCTCGCCCGTTCGCTCCGAGCATGAGGCTTCAACAACTCCGCCACATTGCGGACACGTTCGTCGACCTCGTCATGAACCATAGCCGGGGACGCGGCCACGAGCAGAACCGCGGTTTCGGAGACAATCTTTTCCGGACGGACATTCTTTGTCGGATCGCCGTCCTTATATCCGTCTGCCGCTAGATGCTCGACTGCGAGCCGCGCAATATCGAGGGCATGGCAGAGTCGTCGAATCAGATCCTTCTCATTCCACTTGTCGCATTCACTCTGGGGGAAATCCGTTGTCATCGCACTCCGCCATGTCCTCAACTGCTGCGCTGAAGTTCAGATTGAGAGCCCTTAGCGAAGCTCTTCCGCATTCGCCGCCAGCTCACCAAGGTTTTCGACCGGATTCGTCGGGCCGAAGACCCGGTAGATGTGAATGAAGATGCGATTTGTTCCGCAGAACCAGTCTCCCGGTTCATCTGCGAGCGAGAGCGAAGGGCCAACTTCTGCAATCACCTTGCCGAGGGCGTTGAAGTCGACAGCTTTGGATTCCAGAAGCTGCTTCACGATTTGTCTACGTTGATCAGAGTTGCTCATTGCGATTCTCCTTATCGCGCGAGACAGGACAACCCGCGGGGGACGCTGCCGCAGCATCGTGATACGCGCTCGATGAAATAGTGGCCGCCAACGCCCTTTCGTTTCATGCCGAGTGGGGTGAAATGCCTTGGAAGGGCTGCGGGCGGAATTGCCGTTGAGGCAGGCGATCCGATCGGTCGGGCCGCCGACGGCTATCCGCAATTTTCGAGGATGGCACAATTTCGCGGAGCGGTCCACCGCGTAACGTGCGAGTCCTTCGGTCGCTATTTTCAATAGCAACTAACTAGCTACGCGAATACTCGCCTGGTTTCCCGAAAATCCTCGAGGACTCCGCTCCTCAGAATGCTGTTAACCGCAGAGATAGCAGCCTCCGCCTGATGAGCTGGAAACAGTTACAGTGGTGGTCGCCGAAGATGTCTGCCCCGACTGATTCTTGATGGTTACGACGACGGTGTACTGGCCTGGAGCCGCGTAGGTGTGATAGGCCGTCGGCTGCCAACTCGCCCATGTTCCATCTCCGAAAAAGATCGTCCTGCCCACAATGGCGCTCCCGCCACCTGTGCTCTGCGATGAGTTTGCGAGAATCTCCAAAGCTGCTGCTTGCGGCGTTACTGATATAACCGCCGTCGGCGCACCGCTCCCCCCGCCGCTACTGCTGCCGCTGCCTCCGCTACTTCCACTGCTTCCTCCGCTGCTCCCACTCTGGCCGGACGCTACGGCTATAGCAACTGTCGAATAAGCCGGGACCGCAACCTGGGCCGAGTAGCCTCCTGATACTGGCGTGAGAGCAACGGACTGGCTTGTGATCTGAGCGTTAGAACTATTCAGAAGATACTGGGTCCCGCCTGTCGCACTGAATCCCAAATTCGCTAGCGACACATTCACGGTGCCGTAGTAGTTCGCGGTGGGGTTAACTATGACTACGCTGTCTGCTGAATTGGTGTAAAAGGCAGTCGCGTCTAATCCCGATGTGGTTGTCCCGGGCGATACGGAGGCCGCCATGTGCCCACCGGCTTGGAGATTCAGAAACTGCGGTGAAGCGAATAAGTCAAAGGCATAAAACTGAGGGTAGGGAGTCAGCTGGGCTGAATTGCAGTCCATGTCCCAGTCCCACTCGCCCACAAGGCAGAAATAGCTTCCGGCTGCGGCAAAATAGCTCAGCTGGCTTGGAACGGCTGTAGCTCCGCTATACACCACATTCAGAAAATCAGCTATAGCCAGACTATTCCACAAAGGACCATAGGTTGGATTGTTACGGCAGCAATCAGTTGAATACGCCCAGTTGGTATTGTATTCGGTGATGTAGATCGGGGTCGTAGCAGCATTCCTCTGATAGCCAGCCCTCACATAGGGTTCGATCATCTGATAGAAGTAAGCCACACCTCTGCTGCCTTGCGTGATCGAATAAAGCTGGGACCAATCCATCCCAGAGTCGATGTTGTTTTGGCCGGTAATATAGAGGTGAAAGCTGACAAAATCGACATACGGCTCGGTAGACCCGTTGTTGAGCAATGCGGGAATCCACGTAGGCGCCTGCGATAGTTGCGAGATCACCGGGCCACCGACGTGGATGACCTGGCCATCCGCTGTCGCCTGGGTATGCATAGCCTGGCCGGCAGCGGCAAACATTGACACGTAGGCACTGAGGTTCGAGGTTATGCTGCCCGTGCACAGCGATCCTTGGAGCTCCGGCTCGTTCCATATTTCGTAGTCCCGCATCAGCCCGGGAAATTTCTGGTCCACATGGGCCACCACCGATGCCGCCATTTGTCCCCACTGCCAATAATCGGACGGCGCGCCACAGGAACTCCATCCAAGAGACGGTGGCGTGTTATAGATCACCCCGAGCGGATGGAGTCCCGCATTGCTTATGGTCTGTAACGAATAATCGAGATAACTAAAATTTGCAGTCGAGGTGGCGTAGACCTGGTCAAGAGCGATCCAAATGCGTGTTCGATCGATCCCCGCAGCCGTGAACAGACCGATCGTGGATTGGCTGTTTACAGGTGCTGTGCCAGTTCCCCCTGCGGAGAAAATGCCTGTCGGCACGACTGGCGTCGAACCGCTTCGATTGCCAAAATCAGCCGAGACTGTTTGCGCATGTAGGGCAGAAACACCAAGCATTCCAGCCAGTGAAAGAACCAGCCAGAAACCGTGAATGGACGCAGCACGAGGAAGGCTTGCCTTTTCGAACATGTATTATCTCCTGATCCAAGACATGTCGATTTAAGGCAGTCTTTCAAATGCACGTTGCCGCTGATACCTGGCATTGTGTAGGTGGAGGCAACTACTGTGCCTTGTTTGATAGTTCGTAAATAGTACCACCCAAGTGAACTGGGGCAATCACTGTTTCTACTATCCAAAGGGCGTAGCTCGTTTAGGCTAGTGCATTTGGCACAGCGTTAGTGTGAGGCCATCATCTTTGGATACAAGTAGATGACAGCTGCTCATTCTCTGCTCACCGGCCCGAATTATGTTCCGCATACTGTTACAGAACAATGAAGGATGGCGATGGGCAAAAGAAAAGCCCGGCACAAAGCCGGGCTTTTTAATTAGGATCGTTAATCAGCAAATGCGGCGAAACCGCCGTTTGCCGACCGCGCGGGTCACTCGGACGCAGCCATCTCTTCGGCTTCGCCTTCCTGGCGCATCATTTCGAGCTCGCGCTCGGCCTCCTCATAGGCAGTCTGCACTTCCTGCTGGACGCGCTGGGCCGCTTCTTCGAGCTCGGGTGAGAGCTGGATGTTGCGGTAGTACTCCATGCCCGTACCGGCGGGGATGAGACGGCCGACGATCACGTTCTCCTTGAGGCCGCGCAGGTTGTCGACGGCGCCATTGATGGACGCCTCGGTCAGCACGCGCGTGGTCTCCTGGAAGGATGCCGCGGAGATGAAGCTGTCGGTTGAGAGCGATGCCTTGGTGATGCCGAGCAGGAGCGGACGGCCAATAGCCGGGCGTCCTCCGTCGGCGATCGCGCGCTCGTTCTCGTTGCGGAAGCGGAACTTATCGACCTGCTGTTCGAGCAGGAAGTTGGTGTCGCCGACTTCCTCGATCTTCACCCAGCGAAGCATCTGCCGGACGATGGTTTCGATGTGCTTGTCGGAGATGGCCACACCCTGGAGCCGGTAGACTTCCTGGATTTCGTTCACCAGGTAGCCCTGCAGTTCCTTCTCGCCAAGCACGGCAAGAATGTCGTGCGGGTTGAGCGGTCCATCCATCAGCGGTTCGCCGGCCTTTAGGCGCTCGCCTTCCTGCACGTTGACGTGGATACCGCGCGGCACGGAGTATTCCTTCTCTTCTCCGTTGTCGGCGGTGACGTAGATCTTGCGCTGACCCTTGCTCACTTCGCCGAACTTCACTACACCATCGATTTCGCTGATGATGGCGGTTTCACGCGGCTTGCGGGCTTCGAAGAGCTCGACGACGCGGGGCAGACCACCGGTGATGTCCTTGGTGCGCGTGGTTTCGCGCGGGATCTTGGCAAGGATGTCGCCGGGGAAGACCTCGTCTCCGTCCTGGATCATGAGGTGAGCACGTGAGGGCATCAGGTACCGCTTGTTGCCCTTGGCTCCCTTGATGATGATCGCAGGCTGGCGCTTCTCATCCGAGGCTTCGGAGACCACGAGCCGCGAAAGACCGGTGACCTCGTCCACTTCTTCGTTCAGCGTGATGCCTTCCTGCAGGTCCTTGAACTGCACGGTGCCGCCGATCTCGGTGAGGATGGCGAAGGTGTACGGATCCCACTCAGCAAGAACCTGTCCGAGCTCGACCTGCTGACCTTCTTCCACCTTGAGGCGCGCGCCGTAGACGATCTGGTAGCGCTCCTTCTCACGACCCCTATCGTCGAGCACGGCAATGGCTCCCGAGCGGTTCATCGCAACCAGGCCGCCCTGCTTCGAGCGCACAGTGACCAGGTTGATGAAGCGGACAGAACCGTGGTTCTTGGCGTCGAGGCGGGACTGTTCGGAGACGCGCGATGCCGTACCGCCGATGTGGAAGGTACGCATCGTGAGCTGGGTTCCGGGCTCACCGATCGACTGCGCGCCGATGACACCGACTGCTTCGCCGAGCTCAACCATGCGGCCCGAGCCGAGGTTGCGGCCGTAGCAGAGGATGCAGACGCCACGCTTGGACTCGCAGGTAAGCACGGAGCGAATCTTGACGCGCTCGATGCCCGCTGCCTGGATCGCTGAGGCGATGTCTTCGTTGATCTCCTGGTTGACGTCAACGATGACGTTGCCTTCGAAGTCCTTCAACTTCTCGAGCGACACGCGGCCGATGATGCGGTCGCGCAACGGCTCGATGATCTCGCCCGACTCGACGATCGGCATCACGTAGATGCCTTCGACAGTGCCGCAATCCTTCTCGCTGACAATGACGTCCTGCGCCACGTCGACCAAGCGACGGGTCAGGTAGCCGGAGTCGGCGGTCTTGAGAGCGGTATCGGCAAGACCCTTACGCGCGCCGTGCGTGGAGATGAAGTACTCGAGCACGGTGAGACCTTCACGGAAGTTAGCCGTGATCGGAGTCTCGATGATTTCGCCCGAAGGCTTGGCCATCAGTCCGCGCATACCGGAGAGCTGACGGATCTGCTGCTTCGAGCCGCGGGCGCCGGAGTCGGCCATGATGTAGATCGGATTCATGGTGCCGGCCTTGTCGGCTTCCTTCATGTTGTTGAACATTTCGTCGGCGACCTTTTCCGTCACCGTCGACCACAGCTGAATGACCTTGTTATTGCGCTCGCCGTTGGTGATCGCGCCGTCAAGGTACTGCTGCTGCACCGCGAAACGCTGCTTCTCGGCCTCGCGCACCACGGGGTACTTCGTCTCCGGGATGACCATGTCATCGAGGCCGACGGAGAGACCCGAACGAGTCGCGAACTGGAAGCCCAGTTCCTTGATGCGGTCGAGCATCTTGACCGTGACTTCAAGGCCGAGGTTCAGATAGCAGTAGTTAACCAGCTGCCCGATGCCCTTCTTCTTGAGCAGGCCATTGACATAAGGCATGCCTTCGGGAAGAGCGTCGTTCAGGATGGCGCGACCCACAGTGGTCGAGATGAATTGCTTGTCGTACTCGACCGGCTCGGTGTGCGTCAGGTCCTGATCGTCGTACGCCGTGGTCATGTCGAGGACAGGACCGCTATAGCGCAGGCGAATCGGCGACAGCGTTTCGACTTCCTTCGCTTCGAGAGCCATCAACACTTCTTCGATGTTCGCGAAGACGCGACCCTCACCCTTGGCTCCCTTGCGCGCCTTAGTCAGGTAATAGAGACCGAGGACCATGTCCTGCGTAGGCACGGTGATCGGCTGGCCCGACGCCGGCGACAGGATGTTGTGCGAAGCGAGCATGAGCACGCTGGCTTCTACCTGCGCTTCCGGAGACAGCGGAATGTGCACTGCCATCTGGTCGCCGTCAAAGTCCGCGTTGAAGGCGGTGCAGACGAGCGGGTGAATCTTGATCGCCTTGCCCTCAACAAGCACAGGCTCAAACGCCTGGATGCCGAGGCGGTGCAGGGTTGGAGCGCGGTTCAGCAACACCGGATGGTCCTTGATCACTTCCTCAAGGATGTCCCACACGATCGGCTCCTGCAGCTCGACCATTTCCTTGGCCTGCTTGATGGTCGTGCAGTGGCCTGTCTGTTCGAGCCGGTGATAGATGAACGGCTTGAAGAGCTCGAGCGCCATCTTCTTGGGAAGACCGCACTGGTGCAGCTTCAGCTCCGGACCGACAACGATGACCGAACGGCCCGAGTAGTCGACGCGCTTGCCGAGCAGGTTCTGGCGGAATCGGCCCTGCTTGCCCTTGAGGGTGTCGGAGAGCGACTTCAGGGGACGGTTGTTCGCGCCACGCAGCACACGGCCGCGGCGGCCATTGTCGAACAGAGCGTCGACGGCTTCCTGCAGCATGCGCTTTTCGTTGCGCACGATCACCTCAGGCGCATGGAGGTCCATGAGCTTCTTGAGGCGGTTGTTGCGGTTGATCACGCGGCGATACAGATCATTGAGATCCGAAGTCGCGAAGCGGCCGCCATCAAGTGGCACCAGCGGGCGCAGCTCCGGCGGAATAACCGGGATCACATCGAGAATCATCCACTGCGGCTTGTTGCCCGACTTGCGGAAGGCCTCAACGACCTTGAGGCGCTTGGCGTACTTCAGGCGCTTCTGCAGCGAGGTCTCAGCCTTCATCCGCTCGCGCAGCTCGATTCCCAGCTCGTCAATATTGACGCGCTTGAGCAGTTCCTTGATCGCCTCGGCGCCCATCATGCCCTTGAAGCCGGTGGGACGATACTGGGTGTCGAGCTCACGGAAGCGGGTCTCGTCCTTGATGATCTCGCGCTCGCGGGTGGGCGAGTCGCCGGGATCGACGACAACATAGCTCTCGAAATAGAGCACACTCTCGAGGTCGCGCAGCGAGATGTCGAGCAGGTGGCCGATACGCGAAGGCAGGCCCTTGAAGAACCACACGTGCGAGCAGGGCGAAGCCAGCTCGATGTGGCCCAGGCGCTCACGGCGGACCTTGGAGACGGTGACTTCGACGCCGCATTTGTCGCAGATCACGCCGCGGTGCTTCATGCGCTTGTACTTGCCGCAGAGGCACTCCCAGTCGGTGACCGGGCCAAAGATGCGGGCGCAGAAGAGTCCGTCGCGCTCCGGCTTGAAGGTGCGGTAGTTGATGGTTTCCGGCTTGGTGACCTCGCCATGCGACCAGCTGCGGATTTTCTCCGGTGATGCGAGCTGGATGCGAATCGCGTCAAAGTCGGTGATCGGGCTTGTCAGTTCAAACGGGCTGGAACGGTACAAGGTGTTCCTCCTTGCAGCTGGCTTCTGGCATATTGCCGTCAGCTCTCAGCTGCGGTTGCTTCTGTTCTCTACCTGCGGCGTTGGTTAGGGACGCCGCTTAATTCTTTGCGAGGCCATCAGCCCGGGTTTGACCCCGACGGCTGATGGCGGATCGCTGTTAGTCGGCGGCTGCCAGTGTGGGCAGCGGTTGCTTCTTCGCTTCGCCGTCGGGAGTCATCTTCATCAGCTCCACGTCGAGGCACAGTGACTGCAACTCGCGAATGAGCACGTTGAACGACTCCGGCACGCCAGGCTCGATTGCCGCTTCACCCTTGACGATGGCCTCGTAGATCTTGGTGCGGCCGTATACGTCGTCGGACTTGGCAGTGAGCAGCTCCTGGAGAATGTATGCCGCGCCGTAAGCTTCGAGCGCCCACACTTCCATTTCTCCGAAGCGCTGTCCACCGAACTGCGCCTTGCCACCCAGCGGCTGCTGAGTGATCAACGAGTACGGCCCGATAGAGCGAGCGTGGATCTTGTCGTCGACCAGGTGCGACAGCTTGAGCATGTAGATGTAACCAACCGTTACCGGCTGCTCGAACTGCTCGCCTGTCATACCGTCGAAGAGCGGTGTCTTGCCCGAAGACGGAAGACCGGCTGCGGCAAGAAGCGCCTTGATCTCGGTTTCCTTGGCGCCGTCGAAGACCGCGGTGCCGAACCAGATGCCGCGCGCCATACCCAGGCCGACGCGAACCGTCTGCTCGTCATCGAGCTCGAGCAGCTGGCGGAGCGTGGCCGTGTTCGCGAACTTCTCCTTGAAGATTTCGCGGATGGCATTCGCTTCCTGGTTCTGCTTCACCAGCTCGGCGACTTGCTTGCCGAGTTCGTGAGCTGCCCAGCCGAGGTGCGTCTCGAGGATCTGACCGACGTTCATACGCGAAGGCACGCCCAGCGGATTGAGAACAATCTCCACCGGAGTTCCATCGGGCAGGTACGGCATGTCTTCCTCGGGAAGGATGCGCGCAATGACGCCCTTGTTACCGTGGCGTCCGGCCATCTTGTCGCCGACCGACAGCTTGCGCTTCATGGCGACGTACACCTTGACCAGCTTGATGACGCCCGGTGCGAGCTCATCGCCCTTCTGCAGCTTGGCGATCTTCTCGTTGGTGATCTTGCGTAGAACGTCGATCTGGCGCGAGGTCATCTCTTCGATCTCGTCGATCTGCTCGTTCACGCGCGGGTCCTTGTCGGCATAACGGATGCGCTTGAGGTTCTTGGTCGAGATGCGCTCGATGGCATCGCGATCGAGAACCGCGTCCTTCACGAGCAGGCGCTTGTTGGTGCGCTCGTCGTGCAGGTCAGCCAGCACCGTCTTGTTGCCAAGAATCGCTTCCAGACGCTTCAGGCGCTCGTCGGTGAGAATACGGATCTCATCGGCGAGGTTCTTCTCCAGCTGCGCAACCTGATCGGACTCGATCTGCTTGGCGCGCTCGTCCTTCTCCTGTCCCTTGCGGGAGAAGATGCGGACATCAACCACCGTGCCTTCGATTCCCGGAGGGCAGGTGAGCGAAGCATCGCGAACGTCGCCGGCCTTCTCGCCAAAGATGGCGCGAAGCAGCTTCTCTTCAGGGGTCAACTGCGTCTCGCCCTTCGGAGTCACCTTACCAACGAGAATGTCGTTGTGCTTGATCTTGGCGCCGATGCGGATCACACCGCTCTCGTCAAGGTCGCGCAGCGCATGCTCGCTGACGTTGGGGATGTCGCGGGTGATCTCTTCCGGTCCCAGCTTGGTGTCGCGCGCCTCGATCTCGAACTCCTCGATGTGCACGGACGTGTAGTAGTCCTCACGCACCAGCTTTTCCGAGATCAGGATCGCGTCCTCGAAGTTGTAACCACGCCACGGCATGAAGCCGACAAGCACGTTGCGTCCGAGGCCGAGCTCGCCCTGCTCCGTGCAAGGTCCGTCGGCGATCACCTGTCCCTTCAGCACGCGGTCGCCCTGACGCACGATCGGCTTCTGGTTGATGCAGGTGTTCTGGTTCGACCGCTTGAACTTGATGAGCTGATAGATGTCCGAACCAACCTCACGCGAAAGCTGCGTGGGATGGTGTTCACCTTCAACGCGAATGATGATGCGCTCCGAGTCGACCGAGTCCACGATGCCGTTGCGGCGCGCGAGGATGACGGCGCCCGAGTCGCGAGCGGTCACGCCTTCCATGCCGGTGCCTACAAACGGCGCCTCGGAAACAAGCAGCGGAACAGACTGCCGCTGCATGTTCGCGCCCATCAGCGCGCGGTTCGCGTCGTCGTGCTCAAGGAAGGGCACGAGCGAAGCGGCAACCGAGACGAGCTGCTTCGGGCTCACGTCGACGTAGTCCACTTCATCGCGGTTCACGAGAACGAAGTTGCCCTGACGGCGGGCATTCACCAGCTCTTCGGTGATATGTCCCTTTTCGTCGAGGTCGATGTTCGCCTGCGCGATCGTGTGGCGGTCTTCCTCCCACGCCGACAGATAGAACGAGAAGGGCTCGAACTCGATGGCCCGCTTCTTGTCCTTCTTGAGCTGGTTGTTCAGCTTGAGCGCTTCGGATTTCTCGATGTGCTCGCCGACACGCAGGCCGCTTTCGCCGGCGTTGGTGACCTGAACGAAGTCAAGCACACGGGCTCCGGCTACGCGGCGGTAAGGCGACTCGATGAAGCCATACTCGTTGATGCGTGCAAAGCACGAGAGAGAGCTGATCAGGCCGATGTTGGGGCCTTCCGGCGTCTCGATCGGGCAGATACGCCCGTAGTGCGTGGGGTGAACGTCGCGCACTTCGAATCCGGCGCGCTCACGCGACAAACCGCCCGGCCCGAGCGCGGAGAGGCGCCGCTTGTGCGTGATCTCCGAGAGCGGATTGGTCTGATCCATGAACTGCGAGAGCTGCGACGATCCGAAGAACTCGCGGATCGCGGCCATGACCGGCTTCGCATTGATGAGGTCGTGCGGCATCGCCGTCGACATCTCCTGGTACACGCTCATCTTTTCCTTGATGGCGCGCTCCATGCGGACGAGGCCGATGCGGAACTGGTTTTCCATCAGCTCGCCGACCGCGCGAACGCGGCGGTTGCCGAGGTGATCGATGTCGTCCACCGTGCCGATGTTCTTGCGCAGCTTGAGCAGATAGCGGATGGTCGCGTAGAAGTCCTCGGGCGTCAGCGTGCGGCGGTCGAGGGGTGAGTTTTCCGCGTTCTCATAGAGCTTGATATTGAACTTCAGACGGCCCACACGCGAGAAGTCGTACTTGCGCGGATCGAAGAACATGCCTTCAAAGAGCGCGGTCGCGGTGTCGAGGGTCGGCGGATCGCCCGGACGCAGCTTGCGGTAGATCTCGATCAGCGCCTCTTCCGGCTTGCGCACCGAGTCGCGGCGAAGCGTGTTGGTAATAATGTTGCCCACATCATCTCGCTCCGGGAAGAAGACTTCGATTTGAGTTACGCCGCTCTCGATGATCTTGTGCAGCTTGTCGGAAGTCAGCTCAACATTCGCTTCGACAAAGACCTCGCCGGTTGTGGCGTCGACCACGTCGGACGCAGTCACGGCGCCGTCGAGTTCAGCAGCTTCCACTTCGACTTGAGAGATCTTCGCGTGGCGCAGGGCCTTCATGATCGATGGCGTAACCTTGCGGCCGGAGTGCGCGATCTCCTCGCCCTTGTGGACGATGGCGTGCGCGGGCTTTGCGCCCAGGAGGTGCGTCGCCTTGTCGCTGTTCTCATCGATGGTCCAGAAGAGCTTGCCATCCTTCACTGCGATCTTGTCGACGGTGTAGAAGGTTTTGAGGATCTCGTCGTCGGCGCGGAGGCCGAGAGCGCGCAGGAAGATGGTGCCCAGAAACTTGCGCTTGCGGTCGATGCGCACATACAGCGTGTTCTTCTGATCGAACTCGAACTCCACCCACGATCCGCGATAGGGAATGATCTTCCCGAGGAAGTAGGTGCGGTTGTTTGCCGTCTCAAAAAAGACGCCGGGCGACCGGTGCAACTGCGAAACGATAACGCGCTCGGTGCCGTTCACGATGAAGGTGCCATTCTGCGTCATCAGCGGAATGTCGCCGAAGAAGACTTCCTGCTCCTTGATGTCGCGAATGGTCTTCGCGCCGGTCTCAGCGTCCTTGTCGTAGATCGTCAGGCGCACCGTGACCTTGAGCGGAGCCGAATAGGTCATGCCGCGCTCTTCACACTCTGCCTGATCGTACTTGAGCTGCAGGCCGACAGGGTCGCCGCACTTGTTGCAGAAGTCAGGGGTGTTCTTGTTGTAGGTGCCGCACTTGGAGCAGAGCACATCGCCCGGATGAAACGGGTCGGTGATGACCATGTTCCCGCAATTCACGCAGGAGGTACGCAGGTGATGCAGTCCCTTCAGGTGGCCGCACTTGCACTCCCAGTTGCCGATGGAGTAATCAACGAAGTCGAGCTGCGAAATATTGCGGAAGTCGGTAATGGGAAAGACGGATGTGAAGACCGACTGCAGACCGTTGTCTTCACGCTCTGAAGGCAGTTTGTCCATCTGGAGAAAGCGCTCATACGAGCGGCGCTGGACTTCAATCAGGTTAGGAATCTGGATCGATGTAGGTATCTTTGAAAAATCGAGACGGCTTCGAAGGGCGCGGTTCTCGTTCGGCATGCTTGACTCCTCAAGACTCGTCGACACGAGGCCCTCGGCCAACTTCGCCGAAGGAAGGAAACATCGCCCGAGTCTCGCGACGTTCCCTGTTACTGCGCCTTGCACGCGTTTCGTGTCTGCCCCGCCTCGTTCGGAGAAAACTTCGCGTTTCTTTCTTTGCCGGCCGTATATGGCGCCGGATATCACTTGCACGGAAGACCATGGGAGGCGTAGGCTTCCGTGTTGCTTAAGACAACCCGCCAGGATCAGCGTGCGTCCCAGCGTAGTTGCCGCCGGTTAAGACACCGGCATGTCTGTGGCGGGATCGGGAGGAAGGGAGGGACACACACTCAAGCGAAGGAAGGATTCTGCCGACAAAACGGATAAAAGCCCGCAGAGACAAGACGTCTCGCGAGCGCCACAACCGGATTGTGCACTGAATATAGACAGAATGTTTGATTCCCGCCGCTTACTATACTGCGTGTTCGCCGCCCTACAGCCGATTGCAAATCATATCCACAGGCCCGCCGATTATCCTGTCGATACGCCGGTATGGAAAGTCACCGGATGAACTTGAAAACTGCCACTCTAGAAACTCGCGCAGACTGTCGAGCTCTCCTGCATGCTTGCAGCCGGCCCGCATGTGCTGTCCGTCCACGAATTTTCGGATTTGAAACGTAAAAGACCGAGTCCGAATCACACCTGCGAATAAGCCCTTACGGCAATCTTCACAAGAGAAAAGCCAGACCGCACGCACCTCTACAAGAATAGCGCGTTTCGGTTTGGCACGCAACTTGCAAATAAAACGCCCGGGCAGAAGTCGCAGGTTCGTCCAGAAACCTAAGGCTTCCGAGCGCGACTGTCCCGCTCAGAAGCCTTTCGAATCTTAGAGTTACTTGATTTCGACGGTCGCGACGCCTTCGAACTTCTTCTTGATGTTCTCGGCGTCTTCCTTGCTCACGCCTTCCTTCAAAGGCTTCGGAGCGCCATCGACCAAGTCCTTGGCTTCCTTCAGACCCAGGGCGGTGACTTCACGAACCGCCTTGATGGTGGCAATCTTGTTCGCGCCGGCATCCTTCAGGATGACGCTGAACTCAGTCTGCTCCGCAGCCGCAGGGGCCGCCGCAGCCGCACCGCCGCCAGCCACAACGACCGGAGCCGCCGCTGCCGCGGAAACGCCAAGGCGCTCCTCGAGCTTCTTCACAAGGGCTGCCGCATCCAGCAGGCTGAGCCCAACGATCTGATCTTCCAATTGCTGTAAATCCGCCATGATTCTCTCCAGTAAAGCTAATTTCAATGCTACTAATTTTTGTTGCCCCGGACGCCCATCTATCGCCTTCCGGTTGCCACTCGCCGGTCCCGAGGTTTCCGATGTGCCCAAACCCAGCACCCCTCAAGCCTGCTTACGGCTGAAACTTCCCAACCCTTAGCCAATAGCCTTCTGCTATTCGCCGGCGGCTGCTTCTCCGCCTGAAACTTCCGGCACGGCCGGTTCTTCGATCGCGGCAGCAGCATCGACTGCAGGAACCGGCTCTGCGGCTGTCGGCGTTGGCGCGGCCGAAGCCTGCGCTCCTGCAAACTTCTGCTTCTCGACGCCCTGGCCAAGGACAACTGCCAGGTCGCGCCCCGTGGCGTTGATGACTGTCGCCAGACGCTGCGCGGGAGAGTTGATGAGGAAGAGCAGCTTGGCGAAGATCTCTTCCTTGCCCGGCATCGTAGCCAGAGCCTTCACCTCGTCGATATTGATGACCTTGCCGTCAACGATGCCCAGCTTGAAGGTGAATTGCGCGTTCTCCTCAACCCAGGTCGAGAGCGCCTTGGCCAGTGCGACCGGATCGCCTTTGGTGTAGGCCACCGACGAAACGCCCTTCAGCCCCTGCAGAGCCGCTTCAATCTGCGAACCCTTCGATGCGCGCGCGGCAAGCTTGTTCTTGAGCACGCGGTAGCGGCCACCCGCCTTACGCACCGTCTTGCGCAGCTCAAAATCCTGAGCAACAGTCAGCTTCGCGAAGGTGCCCACGATGGCGCTGGTCGAGCCTTCGAGCTCTTTCGCGAGCTGCTCAACCTTCTCCGCCTTCTTTGCTTTGGTCAATGCCATAAAAATAAGCCTCTAGCTTCTAGCTACTAGCCGTTAGCTGAAAATCCGTAGTTCAATCCTGATCTGCCTGCTGGCGGCTAGGAGCCAGCGGCCGAAATCTGCGCTAGGCCTTCGCAGCGGCGTCCGCAATGGCGCTGTCGAGCGAAATCCCGGGGCCCATCGTAGAGCTAAGCGTGATGCCCTTGATGTACTTGCCCTTGGCCGCCGAAGGCTTGGCGCGAACCACGCTCGAGATCACCGTCTGCGCGTTCTCAACCAGTTTGTCAGGCGTAAAAGAAAGCTTGCCCACCGGAACATGCACCAGCGCCGTCTTGTCGGTGCGGAACTCTACTTTACCGGCCTTTATCTCGCGAACAGCGGCCGCCACATCGTTCGTGACTGTGCCCGTTTTCGGGTTGGGCATCAAGCCGCGCGGACCGAGCACCTTGCCCAGGCGTCCGACAGTTTTCATCATGTCCGGAGTCGCGATCAGGGCGTCAAAGTCCGTCCAGCCTTCCTTTTGAATCTTCTCGACCAAGTCCTCGCCGCCGACAAACTCGGCACCGGCTGCCTCGGCTTCCCTCAGGCGATCGCCGGAGCTGATCACGGCAACACGCTTGGTCTTACCGAGCCCATGGGGTAGAACGACCGTGCCACGAACCATCTGGTCCGCATGCTTGGGATCGACACCCAGACGCAGCGTCAGATCTACGGTCTCATCGAACTTGGCAAACTTTACTTTTTGCAGGAGCGGAACCGCTTCCTGGAGTGCGTAAGGGCGATTTTCGACAGCCGCACGCGCCTTCGCGACATTCTTGCTGACTTTTCTCGACATGCTTCCTCGTCTCCCACCGCTCGGTCGATGCCGCTTGCCGGCCGTGGTATGTGTTGCGGCGCCTCACGAAGAGGCGCATTCATAAGTATGCCATGTTTCTCGTGCGATTTCCACCGGGAAACATGCTTGTCGGGCGTTACGCGACGACTTCGATCCCCATCGAGCGCGCCGTACCCTTGATGCTCTTGACGGCAGCTTCGACCGAAGCGGCGTTTAGATCGGGCATCTTCTGCTTGGCGATATCGAGCACCTGCGCTTCGGTCACCTTGCCGACCTTGTCCTTGTTCGGCGTACCCGAACCCTTGGCCAGGTTCGCTGCCTTCTTAAGCAGGATGGCCGCGGGGGGCGTCTTGGTGACGAACGTGAAGCTGCGATCGACGTAAACAGTGATGACCACGGGAATAATCAGCCCGACCATCTCCTTGTTCTGCGTGCGCGCGTTGAACTGCTTGCAGAACTCCATGATGTTGACCTGGGCCTGGCCGAGGGCCGGACCAACCGGCGGCGCAGGCGTGGCCTTGCCGGCTTCAATCTGGAGCTTTACCTGAGTCTGAACCTTCTTTGGTGGTGCCATTGCTTTTAAACCTTTCCTCTGGGGCGGGTGTCTAGCTTCTCGCCAAATTCTTTACTGCTTAAACATGTTTACTGCTCGACCTTCTCCACCTTGCCGAACTCGAGCTCGACTGGCGTCGAACGTCCAAATATCGTGACCATAACCTTCACGGTCTCTCGGTCCTCGTTCACTTCGTCGACAATACCGTTGAAATTCGCGAAAGGACCTTCGGTGATACGAACCGATTCGTTCTTCTCGAACTTGATCTTTACTCGCGGCTTATCCTTCGAGGTTTCGCTGCGGAAGATAATCGAGCTGACTTCCTGTTCACTCAGCGCCACCGGCTTGTCGCCAGTACCCAGGAAGCCCGTAACCCGCGGCGTGTTCTTGATCACGTGCCACAGGTCGTTATCGAGATCCATTTCCACCAGGACATAGCCGGGCAGAAATACCCGCTCCACCGTGCGCTTCTTCCCGTTCACGATTTCCGTGACAGGCTCGGTCGGAATCATCACGCGGCCGATCTTGTTCTGCAGACCAAAGGCCTGCACGCGACTCTCGAGCGACTCGCGCACCTTGCGCTCAAAGCCTGAATAAGCGTGAATGATGTACCACTTGAAGCGCTCGTTGGCTGCCGGTCCGAGCTGCCCTGGAGTTCCCTCGGGCACTTCGCCGGTGTTGCCGTCCTGAATATCTTCCGCCATTAACATCCTCTTAGCACCCGCTTACTGCGTGCCACCCAATGCGTGCAACAGTGCGCGCAACACCTGGTCGAGCACCGAATCCACCACGTAGAAAAACGCAGCAAAGGCAAAGACTGTAACAATCACCACCGTGGTCGTGGCGCGCACTTCGGCGCGCGTGGGGGTGACCACCTTGCGCATCTCACCACGAACGTCCTTCAGGAAATCGCGGGTGCGTTCGAAAAACCCGGTCACCTTGCTGATGCCCTGTTGCGGACGATCCTTTTCAGGTACTGCGATTGCCTTCGCCATATGATCCTTCTCTGCCCGGAACGGCTCAAAGCCATTCCTTACCCCTGCTCTACGGTTGCTGCCTGGCCCAACACTGCTTCAATCTCTGGCAGGGGCGGAGGGATTCGAACCCCCAAGTTCGGTTTTGGAGACCGACAGTTTAACCGTTGAGCTTACGCCCCTGCATTAAAGGGCTTCGCGGCAGTGCCGCTTTCGCCCTCTCGCTTTGCTCGCGCCTTCCCAGCGCTCGCTCCGCGATTCACCCCACCCGCCCTCAACATCGCGCCAAAGACGCAATCGCCTGGACGGCCAGCCCTTATTTCGTTTCTTTGTGGTCCGTGTGCTTGCGGCAACGACTGCAGAACTTCGAGAACTCCAGACGGCCAGTGGTCGTCTTCTTGTTCTTCGTCGTCGAATAATTCCGCTCTTTGCACACCGGACACTGCAATGTCACAATTTCGCGCATCTTTTTATCCTAACTGAAACCCGGCCCCTCTTCTACCGCTCAGAAACCGCGCTTCGATCTTCTCTTCTCGAAACCTACTCTCACTTCATGCGCCGTCAGGCGCGTTTGCCCGACGCGGCCAGCGTCTACTGCAGTATCTCGCTGATGGTACCTGCGCCCACAGTGCGTCCGCCTTCGCGGATTGCGAACCTGAGGCCCTTTTCCATGGCCACCGGAGTATGCAGCTCGATCTCGAGCGAAATGTTGTCGCCCGGCATCACCATCTCCGTGCCCTCAGGCAGCTTCGCCGAGCCGGTCACGTCCGTCGTGCGGAAATAGAACTGCGGACGGTAGCCGTTGAAGAACGGCGTATGACGGCCACCCTCGTCCTTCGACAACACATAAATCTCGCCCTTGAACTTGGTGTGCGGCGTGATCGAAGCTGTCTTGGCCAGAACCATCCCGCGCTCCACGTCTTCCTTGGGAATGCCGCGCAGCAGAAGTCCGGCGTTGTCGCCCGCCAGACCTTCATCCAACTGCTTCTTGAACATCTCGACGCCGGTAACCACCGTCTTGCGCGTCTCGCGGAAGCCGACGATCTCTACTTCCTCGCCCACCTTCACCTTGCCGCGCTCGATACGCCCCGTCACAACAGTGCCGCGGCCCGAGATCGAGAAGATGTCTTCGATCGGCATCAGGAAGGGCTGATCAATCGCACGCGCCGGCAGAGGAACATTCGCGTCCACCGCGTCCATCAGCTCGTCGATCTTCGCTTCCCACTGCGCCTCACCGTTCAACCCGCCCAATGCAGACCCGCGGATCACCGGCACATCGTCGCCCGGGAAGTTGTACTTCGAGAGCAGCTCGCGAACTTCCATCTCCACCAGGTCGGTCAGCTCCGGATCCTCAACCGCGTCGCACTTGTTCAGGAAGACCACGATGTAAGGCACACCTACCTGGCGGGCCAGAAGCACGTGCTCCTTGGTCTGCGGCATCGGTCCATCAGTCGCTGCCACCACCAGAATCGCGCCGTCCATCTGCGCCGCACCGGTGATCATGTTCTTGATGTAGTCAGCGTGACCCGGGCAGTCCACGTGCGCGTAGTGACGCTTCGCGGTCTCGTACTCGACGTGCGCCGTAGCAATCGTGATGCCGCGCTCCCGCTCCTCGGGCGCGTTGTCAATCGAATCAAACGAGCGAAACGAGTTCTTCGGGTTGTGCTTCGACAACACCTTGGTGATCGCCGCCGTCAACGTCGTCTTGCCGTGATCAATGTGCCCGATCGTTCCCACATTCACGTGCGGCTTCGAACGGTCAAATTTCTCCTTCGCCATTTCCTTCTCCTAAAAATCCAAACCTGTTGCGATTCACTGACGCCTGAGAACCATGCAGCGCTCAGTAATACGCATAAACCTTCAGAAACTTCGCCCGGATCGCCGGATCAACGCGCTCCACCATGCTCAAATACCGCTCGCGAATCTGGCCGCGATCGGAATCGCTCAGAGCCGCGTACTTCGCCGAAGTCTCTGCGCCGAGCAAGCCATCCGCCAGGACCGCCTCGAATTGCCGCGCCCGCAACTTTGCCCGCTGCACGCTGCGAAGAAAGCCTGTCACCTGCGCCGGCGCAAATGCCTTCTCCAGAGCGCCATGCACTTCAGCGAAGGTCTTCTCGTCCTGTACCGGGAGCACCGCCTGCTCGAACATCCTACTTAACCCTTATCTTTCGAGGCATCGCCAAGGCCTACCGGCTCCTGCGACGACCCTTCCCTCAATCTTTGGAGCGGGAGACGGGAATCGAACCCGCGACCAACAGCTTGGAAGGCTGTGACTCTACCACTGAGTTACTCCCGCCGGACGCTACATGGCCGACAGCCAAAGCCGTCGGCCTGAAACTACTTAAATTCTGGAGCTGATGACCGGGATTGAACCGGTGACCTCTCCCTTACCAAGGGAGTGCTCTACCAACTGAGCTACATCAGCCCTACAACATTCACCCCGCCTTACGCTACACACCTACTTAGGGTGCTCCGTCTCATCGTACCGCGAACGACCACCGGTAAGCGCGACGCGAAGAGCAAACCCACCCAGCAGCACAAACACCAGTATCCGAACTCTGCCGGCGTCTATCGTTTGCCAGGCCAGTACCGCCAGGACCGCCAGTCCGGCGAGCGCCACGAATTTGCGCTTCCCGCCTTCAAACCGCATGCTGGGCCTTCCAAGCCCTACCTCAAATAAATCCAAGCTTCTGGTGCACAGGGGAGGATTCGAACCTCCGTAGCTCCAAGGAGCGGCAGATTTACAGTCTGCTGCCATTAACCACTCGGCCACCTGTGCACTACCTTCGCTTTGCTCGCGCCTTTCCAGCGCTCGCCCCGCGATTCACCCTATCTCTGAGGGCTTCTCGGCAAGCCGCTCTGCCCTCTCGCTTTGCTCGCGCCTTCCCAGCGGTCGCTCCGCGATTCACCCTACCTTTGAGGGCTTCTCGGCAAGCCGCTCTGCCCTCTCGCTTTGCTCGCGCCTTCCCAGCGGTCGCTCCGCGATTCACCCTACCTACATCCTTGCCTTCGAGCATCCAACCCTCACCCGCTTCGGACACCCATCAGCATTTCGGAACCAAAGGTCCCGTCAAAACCACGATTCGCTGCCTGAGGGATTTCTCTGCGGAGGGTCGGCCGGCCACCTGCTCACGCCTGTCTTTGCCCTGGAGAATCTGGAGCTGGCGAAGGGACTTGAACCCCCGACCGCCTGATTACAAATCAGGAGCTCTACCAGCTGAGCTACGCCAGCCCAAAACAGCCCGTACCATTCTCACTCCGGACACACGGAGGCGTCTGCCGTGAGAGGGGTACAGAACAGGATTTTAGCACGCCGCGCCGAGCCCCGCAACGGAGCGCCATCGGGGTGTCGTTGACACATGATATGTCCGGTGGGATTAGCACATGAAATGTCCGCTTAGCGGGCGGCGAGGATATCTCCATGCAGGTAAGTGTGGAGACGTATCCGAGGGCCGCCGTGGAGCGAGCGATGAAGGTGCAGGAAGTGATTCTGCGGGCGATGGCGAAAAAGATCACCTGGTGGCAAGCAGCCGAGATCGTAGGCATGAGCGATCGTCAGATGCGGCGGTTGCGGTGGCGATATGAGAACTATGGCTACGACGGGCTGCTGGATCGACGGCGCGGACGACCGAGCGAGAGGCGAGTGCCGCTGGCGCTGGCCGAACAGGTGCTGGGACTCTATCGGGAAAAGTATTACGACCTGAACGTGCGCCATTTTCACGAGAAGCTGGGGGAGCAGCACGGCATCACGCTGAGCTATACCTGGGTCAAGCTGGCGCTACAGGGGGCTGGACTGGTAGCCAAGGCGCGCAAGCGGGGCGTGCACCGCAAGCGGCGGGTGCGCCGCCCGCTGCCTGGCATGCTGCTGCATATCGATGGCAGCCGACATCCGTGGTTCCAGGACGATCGCTGGTACGACCTGATCGTGATCCTGGACGACGCCACCAGCGAGATCTACTACGCGCAGTTGGTGGACGAGGAATCCACCACCACGGTGATGGCCGGGCTCTGGGAAGTCATGGAGCGCAAGGGCCTGTTCTGCGCCTTGTACTCGGACCGGGGGAGTCATTTCTGGCTCACGCCTAGGGCGGGCGGCAAGGTGGATCGGCAGCGTGTCACGCAGGTGGGGCGGGCGTTGCGTGATCTGGGCATACAGATGATCCCGGCCTACTCCCCGCAGGCAAGGGGCCGCGGGGAGCGCAACTTCGGCACATGGCAAGGACGCCTGCCCCAGGAGCTCAGGCTACGCGGCATGGGCAGCGTGGAGGAAGCGAACCGTTTTCTGCGCGAGGAGTATATGGCCGAGTTCAATCGACGCTTTCAAGTTCCGGCAGCCCAGGCAGGCAGCGCTTTTGTCGCCTGCCGGCGTCGTGATCTGGATCTGATCTTCTCGCTCCAGTTCGAGCGTACGGTGAACCGGGACAACACGGTCAGCTTCCAGAACCTGACCCTGCAGATCGAGAAAGTGAACTGGCGCGGCACGCTGGCTGGATGCACGGTCACGGTCCATCAACACCTCGACGGAACGCTGAGCATTACTTACGGACCGCAACGGCTGGGTCGTTACACCCGCCAGGGAGAACCCATCACGAAAACTTCCGCGGCGTTGGCAGCTGTTGAAAAGACGCTCCGTGGAAAAGTCAAAAAGCCGACTTTTCCCCCTCGCTTGGAAATCCCGCAAACGGCGCGGGATTCCCACTTTCCAACAGCTGCGGCGGGGGGCTTATAAACCAAAACCGGACATATCACGTGCTAAGAAAAACCGGACATTTCACTTGTCACGAACAGCGGAGCGCCATCGGGGTGTCGTTAGATGGGATGAGAAGGTCGATCATCCCCGATCACGGATGGCGTTAAGCTACCGGTGATCGACGCACTCTAAGGTGCAATCACAGCGGATAAGGAGATCGACCTTGAAGGAGCATAACAATTCTGCAAAGAAGAGTGAACCAGCAGGAAGGCGGGCAAAGGCAAAGGGCCCGGTGCAGCGGGAGACGAAGGAAGTGCTGGCTGAGTTGGTGGAAAAACTGAAAGAAAGGCTGGGGCCGAATGCGGTACAGACAATCGCCGGACGAGAGCATTCGCGAGGAGGACTCCGCCCCACTCTGGACCGTCTGACCGTGGGCGTGGATCTGGGAGACCAATGGAGCCACTACTGCATTTTGGACCTGGAGGGGGAAACGCTGGCGGAAGGACAGTTGCGGACGACGCCGCAGGACGTTGCTGAATTTTTTCAGGCACTGAATGCAGCGCGCGTGGTTCTCGAGGTGGGGACCCACTCTGCCTGGGTGCAGGAAGTCATCTGCAGTTGCGGGCACGAAGTCCTGGTAGCAAACCCACGGTTGATGGACGGATCGAAGCGTCGCAAACGGAAGAATGATCGGATCGATGCGAACAAGTTGGCACGATTGGGGCGTGTGGATCCGCAGTCATTGCACCCGATGCGGCACCGGAGTAAGGAAGTGCGGCAGGACCTGGTGATGTTACGGGCCCGGGATGCACTTGTGTCGGCGCGAACGGAACTTATCAACGCCATGCGGGGACTGGTGAAGAGTATGGGCGCACGGCTGCCCAAGTGCTCGAGTCCGAGTTTCGCACAAAAGGCAGAGGAGGCAGTTCCTCTCGAAATCCGGGAAGCACTTATGCCGTTAGTGCGTTTGACGGCGGCACTGAGTAATTCCATTCAAGAGTATGACGAGAAGATTGAAAAGCTGGGCAGCGAGAAGTATGGGCATACGGCATTACTGCGACAGGTGAAGGGAGTGGGGCCGATTACAGCGTTGGCCTACGTATTGACCTTGGAACGTCCGGACCGCTTCGTGAAGAGTCGAGATGTGGGGCCCTATCTGGGGTTAGTCCCGAAGCAAGAAGATTCCGGCGACAGCCAGCCGCAATTAGGGATCAGCAAAGCCGGGGACACGATGGTGCGCAAGCTGCTGGTGGGGAGCGCGCACTACATTATGGGGCCATTCGGGCCGGACACGGATTTACGACGGTATGGGCTGCGACTCTGCGAACGTGGCGGGAAGAATGCGAAGAAGAGAGCAGCAGTTGCGGTGGCGAGGAAGCTGGCGGTGTTGCTGCACCGGCTCTGGGTCAGTGGAGAAGTGTATGAACCTTTACGCCAGAGCATGTCCACGATGATAACGGCGACGGCGGCGTAGCCGGCTTGGAGACGAGGCACACTGAAACGAAGGACGATTCGAAGCGATTTCTTTCTAAGGCGGGATCAGAGAACAGACAGGAGTTAAGAACGCGACGACCAGAGACTGTCTGGAAGGTTTGGCAGACAACGAGATCCACCGACTTGTTCGGGTGACTGCGTATCATGTGCTGGTCTATAAGATCGCTCGTTAGATGGCAGCACCCAAACATGCCCAGGTTCGTCACGATCGTGATTGACCTGGGCTTGCAATCGGACCCCAACTTGCACCGGGCCGCGTAGCGCCCATTCAGAGTGCGGATAGAAGCACGGCAACGGTGGGTGGCGTCGGCCAGAGTTTCCAATAGGACTTGTCAAAAGCAGATTCACTCTACTAAGGGACGAAGCTGCACTGAACTACGTTTCGCTTCGTCCCGAGCTCGATTGTGCAGTGACTTGGGGATCCGTCAAGGGTCAAGATGAACGCCCCATTTGGAGCGCCCTTGACGGCTCCCCAAGTCACTGCGGGAAGTTTATGCAGATCGCAAAGGATTATGGACGGCCGCCACGTCGGCCTTGACTTTTATGACCTTCTCATAGAAGCACATGATATGTCCGGTGAAGTTAGCACATGAAATGTCCGCTTAGCGGGCGGCGAGGATATGTCCATGCAGAGGAGCATGGAGAGCTATCCGAGGGCCGCAGTGGAGCGGGCGATGAAGGTGCAGGAAGTAATCTTGCGAGCGATGGGGAAGAAGATCACCTGGTGGCAGGCGGCGGAGATCATCGGCATCAGCGAGCGACAGATGCGGCGTTGGCGAGAGCGCTATGAAGAACACGGCTACGACGGACTGATCGACCGGCGGCGCGGCCGGCCAAGCCAAAAGCGTGTGCCACTGGCGCAGGCCGAGCAGGTGCTGGGGCTTTACCGGGAGAAGTACTTTGACCTGAACGTGCGCCATTTTCACGAGAAGCTCGGCGCCGAGCACGGGATCCATCTGAGCTATACCTGGGTAAAGTTGGCCTTGCAGGGAGCGGGACTGGTGGCCAAGGCCGCGCAAGCGCGGCATACACCGCAAGCGGCGCGAACGGCGCCCGCTGCCGGGCATGTTGCTGCACATCGACGGCAGCCGCCACCAGTGGTTTCAGGATGAGCGCTGGTATGACCTGATCGTGATTCTGGACGACGCCACCAGCGAAATCTATTACGCCCAGTTGGTGGAAGAAGAATCGACGGTACCACGGTGATGGCCGCGCTGCGAGAAGTCATCGAGCGCAAGGGGCTGTTCTGCGCCTTGTACTCGGATCGAGGGAGTCATTTCTGGCTGACACCGAAGGCTGGCGGCAAGGTGGACCCGCATCGTTTGACCCAGGTGGGCCGTGCGTTGCGCGATCTGGGCGTGCAGATGATTCCGGCTTACTCGCCCGCAGGCGCGGGGCCGCTCGGAACGCAACTTCGGGACCTGGCAAGGACGGCTGCCGCAGGAGCTCCGGTTGCACGGGATCAGCACCCTTGCGGAAGCCAACCGCTTTCTGCGCGAGCACTACATGGCCGAGTTCAATCGCCGCTTCCAAGTTCCGGCAGCCCAGGCAGGCACCGCTTTTGTCGCCTGCCGGCGTCGTGATCTCGATTTGATCTTCTCGCTCCAGTTCGAGCGTACGGTGAGCCGGGACAACACGGTCAGCTTCCAGAACCTGGCCCTGCAGATCGAGAAAGTGAACTGGCGCGGCACGCTGGCTGGATGCACGGTCACGGTCCATCAACATCTCGACGGAACGCTCAGCATTACTTACGGACCGCAACGGCTGGGTCGTTACACCCGCCAGGGAGAACCCATCACGAAAACTTCCGCGGCGTTGGCAGCTGTTGAAAAGACCAACAGCTGCGGCGGGGGGCTTATAAACCAAAACCGGACATATCACGTGCTAAGAAAAACCGGACATTTCACTTGTCACGAACACGGAGCGCCATCGGGGTGGGCGCAGTGTTTTTCCTACTGGACCGGGGACTCAGCCGAAGCAATCGACAACACCCAGTTATCCACCGGGGTTTTCGCGACCGCCAGGTCGCGGGTGAAGCGGATAAGGCGGTCCGTATCGATGCCGGTTGCGTCCGTGGCCCGCTGCTCAAGGTAATAGTGGGGGATCGTCTGGTAGTACAACGTTGCGCTGACGTTCGTGGCTGCGTTCACGCAGGCCGCGTTGCGGCAGGCGGTCAAGGGAATTTGATAGCGCACCAGGTTCGATCCACTCCCATTTTGATATCCGGGATCGCAAACTGTGGATGTAACGCAAGTCCCCACCGGACCAGTCTCCTCTGCAAATGGACCGGTGGAACTCCAACCCTGCGGCTTACGGGCCATTCACCTGGTCAGGCGGGCCCAGATTGAAATTTCCGGTAAAGCTCGCGGGAGTGCCCAATCCCTGCGCGGAAATCCGATGGCAGACGGCACATGAAATGCCGTCGCGCGCCAGTGCTCCGTACATGGAATTGGAATCCTGCAGAATGTCCCGGGTGAAGAACCGACCCGTGTCGTCGTGATACTGCCGCTGCCCCATTACACCATGACAGTGCAGGCACAGATCCTGCACGAATTCCTTGCCCTGTCCGGGATGGTTTTTCAAGTTGCCGTGGAGCGTGACTTCGGAATTGAGCTGAGAGAAGAAAACGGGATCCCGACCCGCCAGGCCCATCATCGAGTAACGCCACTCGCCACTGATGGAAAGATTGACCGTCCTGGGCGACGGCGACGGCTGGAGGTAGTAAAGCATGCTGGGCAAATCGGGCCGCGCAGGTGGTGAGGGTCGCCGAGGCATCGTGGCAGGCGGCGCACTGATCGGAGGTAGCGAATTTGTGGGGGCCAACCGGCTTTCCGGGGACAACCACATGATCCTTTTGCTCCGGAACCATGCAGGCCGTATCCTCCGGCCGAGCACTCAGGATCCGGCTCAATTGACCCAGAAGCGCGCCAGACGATAGTGGATATTGTCGTTAAGGGCGAAGGTGGAGAGCGGAGCGGCTCTCTCCATCGCCAGCGCATTCGTCAGAACGTTGACGAAGCGAGTTGTCGCAAAGGTCTGCTGGCCGTCGGCAGCTGAAGCGTGACAGTTCAGGCAATACTGCCCGAAGCCGCTGGCGGGATATTCGGCAGCCTGGCACCTCGGCCCTCCGGGCTCCGGCGGGACGGGCGCAGGCAACGTTGGCGGAGGAGTGTTCGACGGCACGAGGTCCGCCCAGTACCAGCCATCCCACGCGCCATCGCGATCCTTGACCATGACCGACCAGTCGGTGAGCTTGGTCGGATTCGACGAATTGCTGAATTGCGCTTTGACCAGAACCGCGCCCTCGGGAACATCGACCTGACGATTGCCCGCGACCAGCCAGTTCCACAGCGTGGGCGAATAGTAGACCTGAACATTCGGGTGAACTCCGTGCGTGGTGCGGATCTTAAGATCATGCTTCCAGGTCTGGTAGCAATGATTGTCCAGAAACGCTTGCAAGTTGTGCAGGAAATGTGGCGGAAGTGGCCGGCGAGAGCGGCGTCCGGTGATCGGCTGCGCGAGCACTGAACTCGAATCGAACGCCGACAGGAGCGTCAGGAGGAGTGCCGCCAACTTTCGGGGCATTAGGAATAGTGGGATTTGCGCGGAACTCTGTCAACGGGAAAAGCGCAACGAGAAGCGGGCTTGGAGGGGCTCGGTTCTGAGTGTGATGGACCGATGAAAAATCTTAGCCGTCGCGATCTCTGTTCCGCTCTGCCGGCGCTTGCGCTGCTG
The DNA here is from genome assembly GCA_963781245.1 of uncultured Acidobacteriaceae bacterium. GTDB lineage: Bacteria > Acidobacteriota > Terriglobia > Terriglobales > Acidobacteriaceae > Silvibacterium. The sequence continues at coordinate 962,922 of CAWAFB010000010.1, read as the reverse complement.
GGCGCTGTTCTTCCCGAAGACACCTTCGCGAGCGCCCAGACAGCCCCCGCAACCTCGACCCTCCCGACCGAATCGAGGCTCTATTCCTTCGACAAGCTTCCTGTGAACCGCTCCGCGAACGGAGCTGCTACACGTCCCATATTCCACGGCGTAACGCCCACCGGCGAGTCCATCGAGTTGCACGAAACCACGTTGATGCCCGGCCAGATGCCCCATCCACCGCACAAGCACCTCCACACTGAGCTGATGCTCATTCGTGAAGGCACCCTCGAGTTCATTATGGGTGATAAGTCCGAACAAGTCGGCCCCGGTGGTGTGTGCTATGCCGCCTCGAACACCATGCATGGGCTGAAGAATGTCGGCAGCGCTCCGGCGAACTACTTCGTAATCGCCATCGGCATAGAACCGGATCAGGGCTGACGTCGAAAAGGCTCGCAACCACATCTTCCGGAAAGAAATTGTTCGCCATTTCGCAGTGTGTGCTTTAATGCGCACGAGGAATTCTGAGTCATGAAGCTGCTCGCGAAGTTTAATCTCCTTCTCATCGTAGTGTTTGGCCTGGGACTGGCACTCATCGCCATAAATGCGCGCAGTTTTCTGCTCCAGGACGCCAAGACAACGGTGCTCAGCCAGGCCGAACTGATGGCCGCCAGTTCCAAGGCGACACGCGACTACACCGACGAGGAAATCAGCCCTATTCTTGAAAATACGCCTCAACACAAGAACGACTTTCTTCCCCAGACGATTCCCTTCTACGCCGCAACCGTCACGTTCAACCGCCTGCGCAAGTCCTTCCCCGATTACACCTACAAGGAAGCAACCCTGAACCCCACCAACCTGACGGATCGTGCCACGGATTGGGAAGCCGACATCGTGAATCACTTCCGCAACAATCCGGGCGACAGAGAGGTAGTGGGAGAGCGCGACAGCGCCGTAGGGCCGACCCTATATCTCGCCCGGCCCATCGCCGTTGAGCAGGGATGTCTCACCTGCCACAGCAGTCCGAGCGTAGCTTCCAAGGCGCAGATCAAGCGTTATGGAAGCCAGAACGGATTTGGCTGGCATGAGAACGAGATTGTCGCGGCACAGATCATAACGGTTCCCATGTCGCTGCCGATCAAGCTCGCCAATGACGGCCTTCGCAACCTGCTCATCACGCTGGGAACCATCTTTTTCGCCACCATCGCGCTCATCGATATCGGCATGTACTTCATCGTGATTCGTCCGCTGCGCAAAGTTAGCCAGTCCGCCGACCGCATTTCGACCGGAGAAATCGATCTGCCGCCGCTGCCCGTAAAAGGTAAGGACGAGATCGCCGAAGTGACCACATCGTTTAACCGCATGCATACCAGCCTGAAGAAGGCTATGGAGCTGCTGAACGGCTAGCTGCGCCTCGACTGGAGAAAACGCTGGCGATCAGCCTCCGACGCGATGTGCGTCGCGGCTTCTTTGTAGAGCTGGTCGATATCCGTGCAGTTCGCAGCCAGCTTGCGAACCAGAACACTGGCGATTGGCCCGATGTAAACCGCCAGCTTCTTGGTGATGTCACCGAGGGGGAAATTCTGCGGCGCCGATGCGGACACCGATTTGGACGCCTGGTTGGCTCCGCTCGGCTGCGGGCGCGGGGTAGCGCTGGCCTGGACCGGCAGCATCGTCGTCGGCATCGAGTAGATTTCCTCCGTCTCCGATGCTGACAGGGCGTTCAGAGCTATGAGAAATTCCTTGGCGCTGGCGAACCTGTCCTCCGGCTTCTTTTCAAGCGCCTTGAGTACTGCATTGGAAAGCACAGCCGGGAGGCGTGGGTTCAGCTCGACAGGAGCAACCGGCTGCTCCGTCAGGTGCGATCGCATGATGGCGAAGTTGCTTGTACCGACTACGGGAAGCCGGCCAGTGAGCACTTCATACAGCGTCACGCCGACCGCATAGATGTCCGACCGGGTGGTCGCCTTGTCGCCTGAGATCTGCTCCGGCGACATGTAGCTGATTGAGCCTACAAGAAAACCCGGAGCGGTGAGTTCCGCCGACCGATCGGTGATGGCGATGCCGAAGTCGAGCAGCTTGACCTCGTCTTCCTCGGTGATCATGATGTTCGACGGTTTGATATCGCGGTGCACCACGTTGCGTTGATGCGCGTACTCCAGCGCCGAGAGAATCTGCCGCGCGTAGCGCAGAACCTGGGGAATCGATAGCAGCGTGCGGATGCTTTTCGAGCGCAGCGTCTCGCCCGATACCAGCTCCATGATCATGATGAGCTGGCCATCGAAGTAGAACGCATTGTGCAGAGATGCGATGTTCGGATGACTCAGGGCGCCGAGCATCTGGATTTCGCGCCGGAAGCGCTCGCCCATTTGATCCGCTGCGCGCTGGTCCGGGAGCAGAACCTTCATGGCTTCGGCGCGCTGCGAGATGGCATGTCTTACCTCATAAACCTCGCCCAGACCACCCGTGCCCAGCACGCGCACGACTTCATAATCGCCGACCCGTTGTCCTGCTTCAAATGCCATCGTTTCTGCACTCATTGTGCTTGAAGAGCGGACCGGTCAGCAAACTTTGCGGCCACGTGCCTATTTGCTGAAAAAGATCGTCACGCTGCCTTTGTCGTCATTGGCGAGAATCACATCTCCTTGCCATCCCCATTCAGATCAGCAACGGCAACTGAACCCCAGCCGCCGGCAGTCGTGTGCTCGAATCGGACAAAATCCCCGTTACGGGAGCCCATGAAGAGCATGAGATTCGCGCTTTCGGCGCACGACAGGACAATGTCGCGATATCCATCGCCACTGATGTCGCCCGTAGCGATGCTGTTCGGCCCATGGCAGCCCCGGAGCGAAAGCGGAGATGCAGGCTTGAACCCGCCTTTGCCATCTCCCAGCAAGAGGGTCGCCGCCACCTGGTTCTTGTCCGGTACATCGCGCTCATAGGGAATGATCGCCAGGTCCGGATTGCCGTCGTGATTGAAATCGTCGATGGCCGCCTCCCAAGGCTTTGGTCCTGCGGCGAACGGCGAGCCACCTGCCTCGCGAAAGCCACCCGCTCCATCTCCCAGCAGGATGGTCACTGTATCGTCGTCCAGATTGGTCGTGACCAGATCGGGATGACCATCCTTATTGAAATCCGCCGAGCGTAGCCGCTCATAGGGACGCCGTCCGACATGAAAGAAGCGACCCGGCATGAGCAACCCTCCCTTACCATCGCCCTGTAGTAACTCAATCTGATTGTTGCCCCAGCTGTCCGTCGCTACATCCATGGACCCCTTGCCACTGAAGGCGGCGGCAACTACCCCATGAGGATGCGGATTGGAGTGAACATCGAACGGTGAACCGGGCGCTGCTCGAAAACCGCCGCGTCCGTCACCGAGAAGTATCGTCAGGTAGGGCGATTGATGATTCGCGATCACCAAGTCGGGATTCCCGTCGTGATTCATATCTGCGACCCCAACATCGGTCGGAAGATGACCCACGGGCATCAGTGAACCGGGCGCATCGCGAAATTGCCCCTTGCCGTCGCCCAGCAGCACGGAGACACTCTCATCGTCGTTGGCCACGATGATGTCTGCCTTTCCGTCGTGATTTATATCTGCCACGGCGACGAATCTCGGACCTTGCCCCGTGTGGATGGAATATTCGCGAAACGACGGCCCATGGCCGGATTCACCGCCGACCGCAGAACCCAGACAGGCGAGTGCAAGGGCTGCCAGCTTTAATCTCAACCCATTCCTCCGGTCGCGATTATCGACCCTCAAGTTTGCCCGGGTCCAGCACCTGTGGCCGGTTCCCCGTGAGGCGCCAGCCCCAGCGACCAACCCAACGTGCACGTTTATTCGGGGAAATGAGATGATAGATAGCGTACGAAGCCTGCCCCCTACGAAATGCACCGACGCACCAGGGTCACTATCGCGATTGTCGTCGTGGTTCTGCTGCTGCTGGCCGGAGCCATCTACCTGCGCAAGAAGGCGCCCCCTGAAGCGGCACGCCTGCTGCCTGAGTCGGACGGCATTGTTTATTTCAATCTCCGCCCGCTGCGCTCTGCCACCCATTTTGATCAGCACCCGGTAAGCCACGATCCTGCATATCAGCAGTTCATCGATCAGACCGGCATCCAGGTCGAGCGCGATCTCGACGAAGTGGCATTCGCTCTGCATCGCATGCCCGACCCCAATGGCCCCAATGGGCCGGTGGCTTTCTCTGAGGTCTTTGTGGGCCACTTCGATGGCCGGCGCCTTTCGACCTACCTGGCGAGCGCAGCAAAGTCGACTGAGACCTACGCCGGACACGACATTTACAACATCCCCAGCGATGGCCGCACTGTACGCGTAACTCTGCTTGGCTACGACATGATCGCTGCCAGCAATACTCCGACGGAAGAGCAGATTCACTCCATCCTGGACCGCTACCGCACGGCGGCTCTCCCGTTTTCCGGTTCTTCCTTGCTTGCGGCGCATTACAGCGATGTCCCGCTTCTCTCCGTGGCCTGGGGAGTCGGCCAGATTGGCCTGCCGTTGGGCGACTCAGCCGGCAGCATGCAGATCATGGGCATGTCACTCCCGCTTACCTTCGACGCAACATTCATTGCATCGATCAGTTGGGCGGGCAAGACGCGCCTCCGTGTTGAAGAAATCACCCCCACGGACGTCGCCGCCAAGACTTCAGCTGACTCGATCGGAAACATTCTGAATTTTGCGCGCGCCGCCGAAGACGGAGCCGCCCCAGGCATGGCCGACGCCGATACCAAGGCACTCCTCGATTCAGCCGAAATCGAGCACCACAAGAATCGAGCCGTCCTCACGGCAACAATTCCAACCGGTCTCCTCCGGAAGCTGGTAAATGCGCCTGTAAACTTCCAAGGCGCTTCCGGGAGTAACCCTCAGCCGGTAAGTTCAGGCGGAAATAAGAATTAGAAGAGTCCCCACGTGCCGGTGGCGCGTCCAAAAGTAACCCGTTTAACAGCTCCGTTCCAGAAAACGCTTACAAATCCATTATTTATCTGTCACTTCCAACCGTAGCTGGAGGAACCCATGCTGAAGTATTCACAACACCAGCCTCTCGTGCTTCTGGCGCTTGCATCCCTTTTCGGCCCCGCCCTTTCGCTGCCCGCGCAAAGCTCTTCCGGAACCGTGCTCACCGGGCAATCCGCGTTCACCGACTACAGCAAAGAAAGTCCCGGCGTTCGCCGCAAACTGACCGTCGCCGATCTGCCGGCTCCTTACGCCACCAAGGGCGTGGATAACGGTGCGCAGATGGTCAAACGTCCAGACGGCGCATGGCCAAAGGCTCCGGCGGGATTCAAGGTCGATCTGTACACCACCGGGCTCGACCAACCACGGCTGATCCGCACCGCTCCTAACGGAGACCTGTTTGTGGCCGTCAGCTACTCAAACAAGATCATGGTCTTCCGCGGCGTGGATGCCAACGGCAAACCCAAGGAAGTCTCGACCTTCGCCGACAACCTGAGCCAGCCCTTCGGTATCGCCTTCTATCCGCTCGGCCCGGATCCCAAGTGGGTCTACATCGGCAACACCGACTCCGTGGTGCGCTTTCCCTACAAGAACGGTGATCTGAAGGCGACCGGTCCGGCGGAAAAGCTTGCTGACCTGCCTGGAGGCGGCAAGCTGCGGGGCGGCGGACACTGGACACGCGACATCGCCTTCTCGAAGGACGGAAAAAGTATGTTCGTTTCGGTGGGTTCTCATTCCAACGTCGACGACCCCGACACACATCCCGAGGAATACCATCGCGCCGACGTGCTTGAATTCACGCCCGAGGGCAAGTTCGTCAAGGTTTACGCCTACGGCATTCGCAACTGCGTTGGCGAAGCCATCAATCCCATCACCGGAGAGCTGTGGTGCTCCACCAACGAGCGCGACATGCTCGGCGACAACCTGGTCCCGGACTACATTACGCACGTAAAGGAAGGCGGCTTCTATGGCTGGCCCTGGTATTACATGGGCGGCACGCAGGATCCCCGCCATATGGGCAGCCATCCTGAGCTGAAGTCCAAGGTGATCACCCCGGATGTTCTCCTGCAGCCCCACTTCGCCTCACTGGAGATGACCTTCTACGAAGGCTCGCAGTTCCCCGCTCAATATAAGGGTGACGTCATCGCAGCCGAGCACGGATCGTGGAACAAGGCAGCACGTGCCGGGTACGAAGTAGTCGTCGCCCCCATGCACGACGGCCACGCGACCGGCGAATACGAAGACTTCCTCACCGGCTTCACCACTGCCGACGGCCATGTGTGGGGACGGCCAGTCGGAGTCACGGTCGCAAACGACGGGTCCCTCTTTGTAACCGACGACGGCTCGGGATCGATCTGGCACGTCACGTATGGCGGACAGTAAACCAGCTTGCCCGCAAAGACGAGAGGCCGGCTTCTGCCGGCCTCTTTTGTTTGAGCGAGTCGGGAGGCTTAGTTGCCGGCCTTGGCTGATTGCGTGTCCGTAGTTGCCAGCTGATCCATCGTCTCCCGCAGGTACTTGTGCGGATTGACCGGCGTATTGCGAATCCGGACTTCGTAATGAAGGTGCGGCCCAGTGGTGCGCCCGCTGGTTCCCACGTAGCCGATAATCTGGCCGCGCTTCACCTCTTGCCCTGAACTCACTGCAAAACCCGAAAGGTGTCCGTAGAGTGTCTCGATCCCGTGGCCATGATCGACCAAGATCTCCCGGCCGTATCCGCTGGCCAGCCCTGCGGTCAGAACAACTCCGTCCGCGGTGGCATGCACCGGTTGGCCGAAGCTCGTCGAGATGTCGATTCCCGCATGGAAAGCACCTTCACCGTTGAAGGGATCCTGGCGCTCACCGAAGGAGCTGGTAATTGGTCCCACCACCGGCCACAGCGACGGCGCATCCGCCATATTCAGCCAGTTGTCGCCGCTCAAGGGACTCAGGCCCGTCTGAAAGGCGTGCGTAAGCCGGCCGGACAGGGCCGTACTCCGAAGGGTGGAAAGCTGATCGAAGGATTCGGTATAGGCGGCGTCTGTGAAGTTGTCGTTCGTATCGTTTGTGTCAGTCGGAACCGGAACTGCGTTCACAGTTGCCGCGCCCTTGAGCTTGTTGTGCTTCAGGCCGTAGAGAGCGGTCACTTCGCTGGCAAGCGAGCCTAGAGAGGCGGCCTGTACTTCTTTCTGTTGCGCGACCTGTTCAAGCTGCTTGTAGTCCTTCTGGAGAGCCTCACGCTGCGAGCGAACCTGATTGAAGCTGGCTGTCTTCAGCAACATGCGGCTGTAAGAACCAGCCATACCCGCGATCGTGAAGGCGCCGACCACCGCGGCAGCCACAAAGACGTACGCATAGTGCAGAGGGACCGGGATCTTTCGGAGTCGACCATCCTCTTCGCGAGCGACAAAAATAATGTAGTAACGTTTACGCATCTCGCAAAATCTCACAAAAAATCCACTTCACCTGCGAACGATCCAATGAGCAGAAATTTCTCGGCGCTAGTAGATCAAGACGCAGGAACAGAGGTCCGTGTCTGCAAATAACTAAAATCTCTTGATCTTTCGAAGAAGCTAACAGCTTGGCCCTGAGGAATCAACCTGTAAGATGCAGTTTATTCGTCACAAATTTGTCTTCCTGAAGGCGATCCATCTCTGGTAATGCACTGATTTCAGTGCGTTTTACCCCAGTCAACACTCCAGGTGTGTGATTCGACCTTTTGCGTTATTCTTGGGGCCTCGCGATGAAAGCCCGCCAATCGCGGCCCCGAAGGCCGAATCCAACCCGGGAGATGCCCATCGGAGAGCGCGCCCTGATCGCCGCAATCCGTGACCGGGCGCTCCGGCCAAAGGGCAATCTTCGCGTCGGTATCGGCGATGACGCTGCTGTCCTGCGTGTCCCCGCCGGAGACGAACTGATCGTCACTACCGATTTTTCTCTCGAGCAGGTTCACTTCCGGCGCGACTGGCATATTCCAGAGGTGATCGGCCACCGTTGCCTGGCTCGCGGCCTGAGCGACGTGGCAGCTATGGGCGCGCGCCCCCTAGCGGCCTTTCTGTCCCTCGCCATTCCTGCCGAAATCGACACCTCCGGCCAAGGCGGGAGTTGGCTTACCCGCTTCTTCGACGGATTTCTGGCACTTGCCGACCGCTACCAGGTACGACTGGCCGGCGGTGACACCGCCCAGTCTCCTGAATTCGACAGGCACGGCCAAAAGCGCTCCGCACTCGTAGCCGCGGATATCGTCCTGCTCGGCTGCGTCAAGCGCGGCCATGCCCTGCTGCGTTCCCGAGCCCGCGCGGGAGACGTGATCTACGTAACTGGCGAGTTAGGCGGTGCAGCCGCCGAACTGCTGGCAGCGGGCCGGAATCCTGAGCACTTCGCTGCGCTCTACCGCGCCGCGAAGAATCATCCGCATTTATTTCCCGAACCGCGGGTCGAGGTCGGACTGAAGCTCGTTTCCGGAAGAAAGGCCCACGCCGCTATCGATCTCAGCGACGGGCTATCTACCGACCTTCTCCATATATGCGAAGAGTCAGGCCTCTCAGCAGAACTGGACGCCGCCGCCATCCCGATCCATCCTCTTGCCGCACAGGCCGAGCATGACGGTTGGGTTCCCTCAGCTTTGGCCCTGGCCCTGCACGGCGGCGAGGACTACGAGCTCCTCTTCACCGCTCCAAAGTGGTCGCCCGTTCCGCGAAAGATTGCTGGAGTCAACATTCACTCCGTCGGCCAGATGCAAGCCCGTCGTCCTCGGCACGCCCGCATCGTGCTCTACGAGCAGGATGGCGGATGGACGGCACTCGAAGCGGGCGGCTGGGAGCATTTCAGATAGACTGCGCAGCGCAGGCGTCGCCTGAGGCAGTCTTGGTAATCTCAGAAGAGTCATGCACGCAACGAAAACGCGCGTTCGCTTCGCGCCCTCGCCCACCGGACTGCTACACGTGGGCAATGCCCGCACCGCCCTCTACAACTGGCTCTTTGCCCGGCACACCGGCGGAGATTTCCTGCTCCGCATTGAAGACACCGACCTTGACCGCAGCGAAGCGCGCCACGAAGCACAACTGATCGAAGATCTGAAGTGGCTCGGCCTGAACTGGGACGAAGGTCCCCGTCTTGCAGGTGAAGGCGTTGAAGGCCCGCACGCACCCTACCGCCAGTCTGAGCGGCTGGCAATTTACCGCGAACACACCGCTCAGCTGCTCTGCGAAGGCAAAGCCTATCGCTGCTTCTGCACCCCCGAAGAGCTCGAAGCCGAGCGGGTGAAAGCCATCTCCGAGCATCGCCCGCAGGTATATTCGGGCCGATGCCGCAGCATCTCGACCGCTGACTCCGAAGCCCGCGCCGTTAACGAACCCTTCGCTGTGAGACTACGAATCCCCGACCGTCCCCTGCGCTTCCACGATATCGTCCGCGGCGATGTCGAGTTTGCCAGCGAAACGGTGAGCGATCCGATCCTGGTGCGGTCTTCCGGCGTGCCCGTCTACAACTATGTCGTCACCGTCGACGACGCCCTCATGGAGATCACGCACGTGATTCGCGGCGACGACCATATCTCCAACACCCCCAAGCAGGTCGCCATTTACGAGGCCTTCGGATGGCCGGTGCCAGAGTTCGCGCACCTCTCGACCATTCTCGGCAGCGACCGCGAGCGGCTATCCAAGCGCCACGGCGCCACCTCCATCGCCAGCTTCCGCGAGATGGGGATTCTCCCCGAGGCGCTGGTAAATTACCTGGCACTCCTCGGATGGGGAGCGGAAGGCGGCACACGCGAGACCTTTACGCTCGAAGAACTGACACGCGAGTTCAAGGTCGAGCGCGTAACCGCAGCACCGGCGGTATTCGACTGGGCCAAGCTCCACTGGCTGAACCGACATTATCTGAAGCAGTGCGAGCCACTTCGCCTGGTCGCCCTCGTCGCCCCGTACTTTGAGAATGCCGACCTCCTGCCCAAACGGGCAGACGCCGCGACACTCACATGGTTCGAGAAACTTGTCGCCCTCTTTCTGCCCGCGCTCGATCAACTCGATCAGTTGCCCGCGAAGTCTGCATTTGTTTTCCAGTTCGATCCGGACGCCGCCCACGCCGACGAAGAGAACGCAGCTCTTCTTGCGACGGAATCCGCGCAGAAGGTATTAGCCGCCTTCGCCGCTCGAGTTCAGAACGCTTCCGGCCCGGTAACCCCAGATCAGTTCAAATCATGGATGAACGAGATCAAGGCCGAGACCGGAGCGAAGGGCAAAGACCTCTTCCATCCCGTGCGTATCGCGCTCACCGGCGCGCACTCAGGCCCTGAGTTCGACAAGCTCATTCCCGTGATCGAGGAGGGCAGCCAGCTCGAGCTCCCGGTGCGCATCCCGAGCGTGCGTGAACGAATCCAGCAATTTCTGGCGGATTGATGAGGGACACCCAACACGGAGAGCCGGAACGATGAACACCCCCGTCGTCGACTTCACTTTCCCCCATTCCTGGACCGCCGAAATCCTGCCCCGGCGTCCGCTGATCCTTCCCTCCCGGCAATTCGTCTATCCGCGACAGGCAGAGGAAGTCGAGCGCGGCGCGCTGGAGCTTCTCGTTCACGCCGCCGACGCGCAGCCATTCCTCGCCACCTTCGCCCTCGGATTCGCCGACGCCGCTGCCCCATCCGGTCTATGGAGCTGCCCCGATCCCAACCAGCTCTGTGCCGTCGCTGGCGGCTACGCATATGTGATCGATACCACCCACCCCGAACAGTTCGAGCAGATCGAATACCGCCCCGTGCTCCGAGTGCTGGCTCTCCCGGCGCAACAGCTCATTATCTTCGCGGGGCATCATTCGCTGCTCGCCTGGGGATCGAAGGGAAAGGCCTGGCAGACATCGCGCCTTTCGTGGGAAGGTGTCGAGATCACACGTGTCGAAGGCGATCGTCTCGAAGGAACGGGCTGGGATATGCTCGCCGACCGCGATGTTCCCTTCACCATCGATCTACACACAGGCCTTAACGTCGCCGCGCCCGCTCAGTCCCCATCGATCCGGTAAAAGCTCAGCGCGGCATCCCCCTGCTTCAAGGTGCGATACCGAAGCAGCTTCCCATAGCGCTCCTCCAGATCGCTTTTCTTCGCATGCTCCGCAACCACTACCGCACTCGGCGCGAGCAGGCCTGCACATTCGCCGCCCAGCAGCCCGAGCGCCGCTTCATATTCGTCGGCGCGCTCATACGGAGGATCCAGAAAAACAATATCCGCCACACGCCCCGAAGAAGCCAGCCGTTTCAGTGCTGCCGGAACGCCGCGCGGTTCCAGCGCATACCCTCCGCGGATGCCCAACGTGGCCAGATTCGCCCGAACGGCCTTTAGCGCGGGTTCTGCGTGCTCCACAAAGACCGTCTCCCGCGCGCCCCGGCTCAAGGCTTCAATTCCGACGGCTGCCGAACCGGCATAGAGATCGACGAAGACAGCGCCCTCGATGCGCGGCGCGAGCACGTTGAAAAGCGTCTCGCGGAGGCGGTCGCTGGTAGGACGGGTATCGCGGCCCCTGGGCGCGATAAGCGCGCGCGAACGATATTGGCCGGAAATCACCCGCATGGCACCCCATCCTAACAAGGCCGGAGCAGCCCACCCTCTACAATAGAAACAGCAGCAAGAGGACGGTGAGGACGCAAGATGCGAGGATGGTCATTTCCGCTGGGACGCTGGTTTGGCGTAGACCTTCGCATTCACATGTTCTTTCTGCTCGTGCTGGGTTTCTGCCTGCTCTCCACCGGAGTAGCCGGCGTCGCCGCCTGGCGCGGAATCATGATGTGGCTGTTGCTGCTGCTGGCCGTCTTTGTGCGCGAAGTTGCCCGCCTCATCACTGCGGCATATCACGATCTTCATATCCGCAGCATTCTCCTTCTGCCTATCGGCGGGCTCTTTTCCTACTCCACGCCGGAGAGCGCCGAGCGCGCCAGCGAAGGCCGCGTGCAGACTATCCTGGCGCTCAGCGGGCCCATTGCGAATCTGCTCTTCGCCGCCCTGCTTGCCGGACTCATCCTTGGCGCAACCACCGGGGTGCCTGTCGCCGTGAAGCCCTGGATTACCCCCAGACACCTCATCCGCTCAACCGTGTGGTTGAGCGCGATGCTCGGCCTGCTCAATCTCCTGCCCGTATACCCGCTCGACGCAGGGCGCATACTGCGCGGCGCGATGTCGCGGACACGCGGGACGGCGCAGGCCACGCGAGCCGTCTCCGGCCTCAGCCAGGGTTTCGGACTTCTCGCCATGGTCGTTGGTCTTGGTCTGCTGGCGCTTCCCAACTCTGGAATCGCTGCGGCCATCAGCCCATGGCTGGTCATGGGAGGCTTCTTCATCTTTGTCGGCGCGCAGCTTGAGGATCAGGGCGTGATGTTCCAGTCGGTCGTCGAAACCGTGCTCATGCGCGACGTCATGCTGACCGAATTCTCGACGCTGTCGCCGTCCGACACCCTCGCCGATGCGCTCTACAAGGCCATCCACAGCCTGCAGGATGAATTCCCTGTCGTGCGCGGCGCCAACCTGGTCGGGGTGGTCTCGAAGCAAAGCATTCTCGCCGCACTGCGCAGCGACGGCAATGGCTATGTGCAGTCGGTGATGGCGCGCAACTTCCAGGTGGCCAAACCGGAAGATTCGCTCGGCCTCATGATCCGCCGCATTGCCGGCGGCCGCATGGCGCTGGTGCCGGTGGCCGTAGAAGGGCGCATCGTGGGCATCGTCACCTGGCAAAACCTCAGCAACAGCATGGGCCTGCTCGCCGAACACCGCCGCTTCGAGCGCGAAAGCTAAACTTCCCGCGATGGCGAACGACGATAAACCCGCTGGGCAGCAACCGCTCGCTCCCGGGCTCTATCTCGTAGCCACGCCCATCGGCAATCTTGAAGACATCACTCTGCGCGCCCTGCGGGTGCTCAAATCCGCCGACCGCATCGCCTGCGAAGACACCCGCCAGACGCAAAAGCTGCTGAACTACTACGGCATCACCACACCGACCATCAGCCTGCACGAGCACAATGAGTCCGGACGCACCTCCGAGCTGATCGCCGACCTGCTCGGCGGCGAGCGCATCGCCGTTGTTTCCGACGCCGGCACACCCGGCATCTCCGATCCCGGCATGTTCCTCACGCGCGCGGCGATCAAAGCCGAGATCCCCGTCTTTCCTGTTCCCGGAGCGAACGCCGCATTGAGCGCCCTGGTAGCCTCGGGACTCGATACCGAGCGTTTCCTCTTTCTTGGCTTCCTGCCGCCGAAGACCAGCGCGCGCCGCAGCGATCTGGAGAAGCTGAAAGCGGGAATCAACCAGCCGGCAATACTCGTTTTCTATGAAGCCCCACACCGCATTCTCGAAGCTCTGGAAGACGTGGAACGGGTGTGGGGAGCGGCTTGCAAGGTCGTCGTCGGACGCGAGTTGACCAAACTGCACGAAGAGTTCCTTCGCGGGACTGTCGCTGAGGTCCGCGAGCAGCTCGCCGGACGCGACCGCATCCGCGGAGAAATTGTTCTGCTCGTCGACGCGCAGCCCGCGGCTGCAACCGGTGCAGCGGCAGTCAGCGTCCAGGCCCGCATTGCTGAATTGAAAGAAACCGAAGGACTCGACGAGATGGACGCCCTCAAGCGCATCGCTCGCGAGCGCGGTGTCTCCAAGAGCGAGGCCTATCGTGAGTTGCAGCGTGAACGGGGGCGCCGGTAACGAATCTCATTACTCTGTCCGTTGGGCACAGGCCACTCGCGGGATCCCCTGTAGATCGGCGATATTGCTCACGTTGCCCCAACCCGCGAGCAGTTGGGCGACCGCACCCCGCTGCCCATGGCCGATCTCCAGCAGGAGCCATCCGTCCGGCTTAAGCGCCGCCTGCGCCTGCGGAATCAGCCGCCGATATACGTCGAGCCCCTCCGGACCTGCGAAGAGCGCCGAACCCGGCTCGTAATCACGCACCTGCGGTTCGAGTTCCTCGCCCTCGGCGACGTACGGCGGATTCGACACGATCATGTCGAATTGCTCGCCCGCGACCGCCTCGAGCACGTCCGACTCCAAAAAACGTATGCGATCGCCTACACCATGGCTCTCGGCATTCTCTTGCGCAACAGCCAGCGCAGCCGCCGAGATGTCCAGCGCCGTGACCCGCGCCCGCGGAAACGCATGCGCCAGCGCCACGGCGATCGCACCTGATCCCGTCCCGACATCGGCAATATGCAACGAAGCATCGCGGTCAGTTCGTGCCAGCGCGGCTTCGACGAGATGCTCCGTTTCCGGACGCGGGATCAGCACATCAGGCGTCACGCGAAACTTCAGCCCGAAGAATTCCTGCTCTCCGACGATGTACTGAACCGGCTCGTGCCGCGCGCGGCGCGTAAGCCAGGCGTCATATACCGCGTATTGTTCGGCGGTCAGTTGCGTTTCCGGATGGGTCAGCAGATAAGTGCGATCGCAAGCGAGCACGTGCATCAGCAGCAATTCGGCATCGCGACCAGCCGTCGGCAATGCCCCAAGCTGCGCCGCACCATACACGAGCGCAGATCCGATCGTATCCGGCTTGGCCATGGGGCCGTTCAGGCCGCCGCCGTCTCGGCCTCAGCCTTCATGCGTTCGGCGTTGTAGTGCGCGGTGAGCGCGTCAATCACCGGCTGCAGCCTGCCCTCCATCACCTCGGCAAGCTGATGAATCGTAAGCCCGATGCGATGATCGGTAAGGCGATTTTGCGGAAAGTTATACGTCCGAATCTTTTCGCTGCGGTCTCCCGACCCCACCTGCTGCTTGCGCTCCTTGGCCTGCGCCTCGTGCTGCTTTTCCATTTCCACTTCATACAGGCGCGCACGCAGCACGCGCATCGCCTTCTCGCGGTTTTTAATCTGCGACTTCTCGTCCTGGCAGCTCACCACGGTATTCGTCGGCAGGTGCGTGATTCGGATTGCCGAGTACGTCGTGTTCACCGACTGCCCGCCCGGACCCGACGAGCAAAATGTATCGATGCGCAAGTCCTTGGCCTCGATCTTCACGTCGACCTCTTCGGCCTCCGGCAGCACGGCGACGGTGATCGCAGAAGTGTGCACCCTCCCCTGCGTCTCTGTTGCCGGCACGCGCTGCACGCGATGCACGCCGCTTTCGTACTTCATCTGCGAGTAAACCTTGTTCCCTTCGATGATGGCGATGATTTCCTTCATACCGCCCACCGACGACTCCGAACTCGACAGCACCTCCACTTTCCAGCGGTGCTGTTCCGCAAAGCGCGAGTACATGCGGAAGACTTCGGCGACAAACAGCGACGCCTCATCTCCGCCCGTGCCCGCGCGGATCTCGATGATGATGTTCTTCTCATCGTTGGGGTCCTTGGGCAGCAGCAGCAGCTTGAGCGCCTCTTCAATTGCTGGCAACCGCTCTTCAAGCTGGATCAGCTCTTCCTCTGCCATGGCGCGCAGATCGGGATCGCCCTCCTGCATCATCGCCTTCGCATCGGCAATGCCCCGCGTCACCTGCTTATATTCGCGATACTTGTCGACAACGGCTTCCAGGTCGCGGTGCTGCTTTGCGATCTTCTGATACTTCTGCTGGTCGGAGATAAGCTCCGGGTCGGCCATCTGCTCACCCAGCGATTCATAACGGGCTTCGATTTGTTCCAGACGTTCAAACATGGTCTTCTCTCACGGCGCGATAGCGCTTTTTGGATTCAAAAGGGAAGTTGGGCGGAAAACGGCTGTATGCGGCGGGAGCCGCTAGAGAAGTGCGCCGTTGGTGAGCGAGAGCCGCATCTAGATTAGTGTACCGCTGTTTGGATGCCGCAATGCGCAGAAAAGGCGCAAGCCCGCGTCTATAGTGTGTTTTGGGAGTGTCACTTTGGGCTCCTTCTCTAATGTCAGGCTCCCTGCTCCAATTCGCCGAGGTCTGCGACGCGCTGGCCGCCACCACGAAAAAGCTCGAGAAGCGCGCCATCATCTCCAACTATTTGCGCGGCCTCAGCGTCGATGACGCCGCCCGCGCCGCGCTCTACATCGCGGGCACGCCATTCCCCGAGACCGATCGGCGCGCCCTCAATGCCGGCGGATCGCTCCTCAGCCGCGCGCTGGCAGAA
The DNA here is from genome assembly GCA_963781245.1 of uncultured Acidobacteriaceae bacterium. GTDB lineage: Bacteria > Acidobacteriota > Terriglobia > Terriglobales > Acidobacteriaceae > Silvibacterium. Next base: position 946,933 of record CAWAFB010000010.1, on the reverse strand, counting down.
GTCGCAGAAGCCAATCGCGACGCCATCCACACCGCCTATCGCCGTCGCGGGGACCTGGGCGCCGCGGCTCAAGATCTGCTCGAAGCCCACGAAAGGCCGCCCGCGGCCCTGACAATACAACAGCTCGGAGAAGCGTTTGCTGCCATCGCCGCGGCACGCGGTCCAGCAGCCAAACTCCCCATAGTTCTGCAGTTGCTCCGTCGCGCGACGCCCATCGAAGCCAAGTACATCCTCAAGCTCATCTCCGGCGACATGCGCATCGGCGTAAAACAGAGCCTCGTCGAAGAGGCCATTGCCGCAGCCTATGACGCCCAGCCCGTTGCCGTGCGTCATGCAGCCATGCTGACCGGCAGCCTGCCGGAAGTCGTCACCATGGCCGCAACTCAGACTCTCGCCGCCGCCCGCATGAAGCTCTTCCACCCGCTCGGCGTCATGCTCGCCAGCCCGGTCTCGACCGTAGAAGAAGCCATGAAGCGCTTCTCGGAAGAGATCGCCGTCGAGAACGATACCGATGAGCAGACCGCGAGGGCCCTGATCCCCGGCCGCGTGTCCATCGAAGACAAGTACGACGGCATCCGCGCGCAGCTCCACTGCGGCGACCCCGGCCAAGCGGGACGCGTCGAGCTGTTCTCCCGCAGCCGCGAAGACCTGGGAGAGTCTTTTCCTGAACTCATCCACGCTTTCGCCGCAATCCGCGAACCCGCCGTCCTCGACGGCGAAGTGCTTGCCTGGAACCCGCGAGAAGCGCGAGCGCTGCCCTTCACCGCGCTGCAGCAACGCCTGGGACGAAAGCGGGTCACGCAGGAGATGCAGGAGGACGTCCCCGTCATCTTCATGGCCTTCGATCTGCTCTCCCTCAACGCAGACCTGTTAATCGAGCTGCCCCTTGCGCAGCGCCGGCGGCATCTCGAATCTTTCGCCGTCAAGCACGCCGCAACTACTCAGAGCTTCGAGCAGCCGGGCCAATCCTTGCTCTTCGCGCCTGCCGCCGATGCGCATACCGCTTTCCCGCGACTCATGCTGGCCGGCACCACGTATCTGCGCACCGCTGCTCAACTCGACCGCGCCTACAGCGACGCCCGCGCGCGTGGAAACGAGGGCGTGATGTTGAAAGCTCTCGACAGCATCTATCAGCCCGGCAAGCGCGGACTCGCATGGCTGAAGCTGAAGCGCGAGCTGGCCACCCTCGACGTTGTGGTCACCGGAGCGGAGTTCGGCCACGGCAAGCGTGCCGGCGTCCTCAGCGATTACACCTTCGCCGTCCGCGACGGAGAAGACCTGAAGAACGTCGGCAAAGCCTACTCCGGACTCACCGACGCCGAAATCGACGAGCTTACCCGCTTCTTCCACGAACACACCATCGAAGACTTCGGCGGCTTTCGAACCGTCGAGCCGCGCAAGGTTCTCGAAGTCGCCTTCAACAACGTCATGCGCTCCACTCGCCACGACAGCGGCTTCGCCCTGCGCTTCCCCCGCATTTTAAGGATTCGCGACGACAAGCCGGTCAGCGAAATCGACACCCTGGCGCGCGTCGAAGAGATCTACAACGCCCAGCCTGACAAGCCCGTCGAGTGATCAGTGAGTGTGGCTGTGTCCGTGATCGTGGCTGTGGCTGTGATGGCCATGCGCGCTGACCTCTTCAACCACCATCACGCAGCCGTGAGCGACCTCGCACTCCACGTGCTCGAACTGAATCGTGGTGTGGTGAATATGGAAATTCTCACGCAGCCGGCCGTTGATCTGCTCCAGAATACGCGCGCTCTCTGAGGGCGGAATATCGGCAATGGTCACATGGCTGGCCAGCGCATGGGTCTGCGATCCCAGGCTCCAGACATGCAGATCGTGCACGTCTTCCACGCCTTCAATCTCTTCGAGCGTCGAGCGTATCTGCATGAGCGACAATCCGCGCGGCGTGCCTTCAAGCAGGATATTCAGTGTCTCCCGCACAATCGCCACCGATGACCACAGAATCAGCGCCGCAATCCCCAGCGAAAGTACCGGATCGATCCACGTCATGCCGGTGAACAGAATTGCCGCGCCGCCTACAATCACCGCCGCAGTCGAGAGCGTGTCGCCCAGCATATGGATGAAGACGCTGCGCAGATTTACATCGCGGCTGCACCGCCAGAGCATGGCGGCGATCACTCCGTTCATCACCACGCCTGCCGCCGCAACCAGCATCATCAGGCTGGGTTGGGGATGCACCGGCTCGGACAGGCGATGAATGGCCTCTACGCCGATCCAAACGCCGATGACGATCAGCGTCATTGCATTAAGAAACGCCGCCAGCACACCGGCCCGCTGATAACCGAATGTCTTCCGATCGGTCGCCGGGCGCCCCTGAAAATGAACGGCTACAAAAGAAAGCAGCAGCGCCAGCGCGTCAGACGCGTTGTGGCCCGCTTCTGAGACCAGAGCCAATGAGTGTGCGCGCAGGCCGGCAACCAGGGTAAGCACCACGTAGGCCAGCGTGGCGATCAGGGAAAGGCGCAATACGCGCTGCATCTTCCCCGTCGGAGTGGCATGGACGTGCATGAGTTAAGTCTATCGGCCTCGTGCCGGGGCTTCAATTGCCGACGTAGGGCAACGCCGCGCGTGACTTGCGTGTGGCTGCCCGTACCGGAACGGAGTTGGCCGTGTCACGCAAACCACTCCAGTTCTCCGCCACCACAATGCTGTTGATCGGCCGATGCGGATCGTAACGTACCGAACACGGAAATCCCAGGCGACAGTCATAGATATTCACGTGATCTCGCAGGTTCGTCACATCCTGCGAGCATTCATAGCTCACACCTGCAACATCGTACTTGTAGATGATCAACTGCATTCCGCTGGGTCGTCCGCACTCATGCGGACCAACATCGGAAATATCCAGTATCGTTCCGTCGAGTATGCGACCCGATTGCACAAGCTGCTGGCGGCGAAGCAGTTCGAGTTCCTCTTCACTGGGCCGCTTGCGAAGCGCGCGGTATGCGACGATACCACCGATGCACAGAGCGATCGCTGCGATGGTCCCCAGTGCTTCGGGATCGCGCAGTGAGAAATCGCTCATCGGCCCCTCCATCGGACGGTATTACTTGAAGCATATCCCACCTCGCGCCGGCCACGCACTGCACACCCGGTGGATTTCGACCGGACGAATCAAGATCGTTGCAAAACGGAACCCGATCACCGTTCCAGCGCCGCCCTATCCCACTTTGCAGCGTCCGCGGCCGCATCGTACGTGCTCTCCAGAAACTCCATCAGCGCGTCATCCGGCGACGGCTGGCGCCGAAGCTCTTCATACTTCAGAATGAATTCCCCCAGCGCCGTATCCCACTGAGCCGCATGAGGCTTCGCCTTCCTCTGCGCCAGGCCTGCCGGAACGGGCGCCGCATAGCAGTAGAACGCTGCTTCGCCATAGCCGCCGTTTCCCGGCCAGAAGCCGGCGCTGATCACCTCGTGTGAATAAGCTTCCCGCGTGATCGCATCCGCCCCCGGCCGCTCCGGAGCACGCCTTCCCGAGAAGCGCGTAACCGCAAGATCAAAACTCCCCCAGAAGAAATGCACCGGGCTGACCTTGCCAATAAATCCCGACGAAAAGCGCTGGAAGATCGCCGTCGCACGCATCAGGATGTGCCAGAACCGCCGGACATATTCTGCCTCGTATGCGGCGTGCACCGTATCCTCAGCGAACGGAATCGGATCCTTGACCTCGACCGGAACCGGGTTGATGGTCACCGACACGCCAAGCTCCGCAAGACAGCCGAGATATTCGTGATAGAACTCCGCCACCGATTGTGCCCGCAGCGGCATCTCCACCCGCGCCCCTGAGCTCATCCGGAACAGCAGCTGATCATCGGCAAAGTCAAATTCGATCTCCAGCACGCCATCGGGCACCGGCATAGCTGCCGTGCTCAGCCCGCGCGCCGTCACATAGAGAGGCACATTCCACCACTGCGCCTGCAAGGGACTGAGCGCCAGGCGTGTCTTGCCCACAATCTGCGTCCACATGTGCACCGTCGACGCCGTCGCTTCCCACTCCTGCCAGGGAAGAGCCGGCCAGAGATCGCCGTGTGAGTTGTTATCTGCCATAAAGGTCTTACGCGAAGAAACCAATTATAAGAGGTGAATCTCTATCGGGCCGGCCGTCACCAGCGACAAAATCCTTACATTTGCCTGACAACATGCCTTGCGCGGTTCCATATCTTGAGACTGCCCGGAACGTAATCGTTTTTTCCCAACTCTTCGGCACTCGCGCCCGTCGGGAACGGTTCCGGTTGAACCTGAGGCCCAAATTCAGGAGGTATTCGCAGGTGAGAAGCCGCTCAAAAGCATTATTTATGGTGACAGCTGCCGGATGCGCTCTGGCGCTGGCTCCAATGGCCACATTCGCCCAGCACTATACGCAAACCAATCTGGTTTCCGATCTCAGTAACTTCAACGGACAGCCTGTTGCGGTCCAGGACCCAACCTTCAAAAATTCCTGGGGGTTGGCGCGCAGCGCCTCCAGCCCATGGTGGATCAATAACGCAGGAACCGGCACCTCCGCCCTCTACACGGGTGCCGGCAAAGTCGTTTCGCCACCTTCGCCCGTTGTAGTCCCGAACGCGCCCGGCGCAAAAGGCAATTCATCTCCAACCGGGATCGTCTTCAACGGCACGACCGATTTCATGATCGCTAATGTAGCCGGAAAAACACCCGCGCCGGCTGCCTTCATTTTCGCCACCGAGAACGGCACGATCTCAGCATGGAATCCCGCCGTCACTCCTCTTCAATTAGCGGTGAACCAGGTCATCGAAAAAGGAGCGGTTTTCACTGGACTCACTTTAATCGAGGAGGACGGAAGCCATTTCCTGCTGGCCGCCAATTTCTCCAAGAATCGAATCGAGGAATTTGACACTTACTTCAACCGCGTTCACTTGTCAGAAGAGCGATTCGACGACGATAGACTCCCGCATGGATTTGCGCCCTACAACGTTCAAGTAGTTGGAGACAACGTAGTGGTGACCTACGCCCAACAGAACCCGCAAAAAACTGGTGCGGATGACGACAATTGCGGCGAGGAGTGCGGCTTCGTCGACGTATTCAACATTCACGGCCGGCTCGTGCAGCGCCTTCAACAGGTGCCCGGAACACTGACCGCTCCGTGGGGCGTCGCGCTTGCCCCTCAGGATTTTGGATTCTTTAGCCATGATCTGTTGATCGGCAATCGCTTCGGCGGAACGATCGCCGCATTCAATCTGGCCGATGGGCGCTTCCTCGGCAATCTGCTCGATGAAAGCGGCAGTCCCGTCTCCATTCCAGGACTGTGGGCTCTCGAATTCGATAACCGCGGCAGTAACCAGGCAAATCCTTCTCCCGGTCCCGCTCTGTTCTTCGCGGCCGGGGTCAACGGCTACGCGGACGGCCTGTTCGGCACGCTGACGCCGGTCACCGCCGAATTAACCAGCGACGACCAGTAAGAGTTTTCGGAGGTTTCCTCCGCTTTGCTTGAGCGGGTGCCCCCGGAGTTGGCGAGGGTGGGGCACCCGTCCTTTTTACTCATTGCGCAGCGCGCGTATGGGGTCGATCCGAGTTGCGCGCATCGCCGGAATATACGAGGCCACCAGCGCCACTGCCATCAGCAAGATTGTCACCGCCCCCATCGTCCACGGATCATATGCGTGCACTCGGTAGATCAGCGACCAGTGCGCCAGCATCTGCGCCAAGGCCAGTGCCACAAGCAAGCCGACGCCCGCCCCGAGAATCGCCATCCTCCCGCCCTCGCCGATCACCCAGCGCAGAATATTCCTCCGGTCGGCACCCAGCGCCATTCGGATACCGATCTCCTGCGTGCGCTGCCCAACCAGGTAAGAAATCACGCCATACATACCCATCATCGCCAGGATCAATGCAAGTGCTGCAAACACCGCCAGCAGAATCATCGAGAAGCGCCGCGACGCCAGCGTCGTTGCGATGATCTCGCCCATCGAACGCATATCGTAGACGAGCTCGTCGCGGTTCATCTGCCGCATCGATTCCTGAATGCTCTTCAGCGGTGCCCAGGCATCACCCGAAGAACCGATAAGAACACCGACCCCGTCGGGAATGCGTGCAATCTGCATCGGCGGGAGTTGCGCAAAAGCTTCATAAAGCTCTGCGCGCAGCGGATAGGTGGCGTCACTGTCCAATCCCCACTGGTTCACGTGTCCGACCACTCCCACAACAGTAGCCGCATCATCGAAATTCTCGAGATGAATCCGTTTTCCGATCGGATCCCCGGTTCCGAAGAACTTCCGCGCGAATAAGTCATCAACCACCACGACGCGCGGCGAGTGCTGATCGTCATTTTCATTGAAAAACCGTCCCCGAATCAGCGAAATGCCCATTGCCTTCAGATAGCCCGGCTCGACGATGTACCGGATCGCCCAATGCATGTCATTCTGGCTCGCCGGCTTTGGTTCTCTCTCCAGCCAGAAAAGATCCTCGTCGTCGTAGTTCATCGGGAACGCGCCCCACAGCAGCGACACGCCGCGGACACCCGGAGTCTGCTCGATCCTGCGGTCCACCTCCCGCGTATACGCGCGCACTGCATCTGCGGGCGCCCCCTTAAGCGACGGTGGTGCCGCCAGGCTCACCGTGAGAACACCATGCGGCTCAAAGCCGGGGTCAACCTTCGACAACGCCACCATGCTGCGAATCATCAGCCCGGCGCCGCTCAGCAGCACCAGCGCAGTCGCCATTTCGAAAACGACCAGCGCACGCTGCGTCCCTTGGCGCGCTCCAGTCGGCCCGCGTCCGCCTTCCTTGAGCGTGTCCTGCAGATTCTCGCGGGAAATCCTCAGCGCCGGCAGCAGGCCGAATAGAATGCCGGCAGCCAGCGAAAGCAGCAGGGTAAACGCGAGCACCGGCAAGCTCAAATGGATCTCCGATGCACGTGGCAATCTGCTGGGAGCCAGCTTGAGCGCGGCGTGAGTGCCCCAGTTCGCCAGCGCCAACCCGAGCGCTCCGCCGGCTAGCGCGAGCATCGTGCTCTCCGTCAGTAGCTGGCGGATCACACGCATGCGCCCTGCACCGAGTGCGATGCGCACCGCGAATTCCTGCGCCCGCGCGTTTGATCGCGCCAGTAGCAGGTTCGCAACATTGACGCAGGCAATGAGCAGCACAAAACCCACCGCCGCAAGCAGAGCAAGAAGAATTGGCTGCACCTCGCCGACCATGGACTGACGGAAGGGGACCAGTTTGGCGCGAATGCCGTGATCTTCCTCAGGAAAAGCCGCCGCCAGACGATCAGACACATTATTCATGTCCGCCTGGGCCTGCTCCAGCGTGACGCCCGGCTTGAGCCTCGCGAGGCCGTGGATCCCCAGTCCCGCCGCCCGATCCTTCAGCGCCGTGTTTCCCCATTGCCCGATCGGCGCATAAATCTCACTGGCGCGGAAATTTCCCACCGTCAGGTTGAAGTCGCCGGGGAGCACGCCAATGATGGTGAAATCACGGCCATCGAGCGTTAGCGTCTTCCCCAAAACATCGGGCTTCGACCCGAATTTGCGCTCCCAGAATCCGGCGCTGATCAACGCCACCGGACTGCGGCCAATCTCGTCCTCACCCGGAGCGAACAGTCGCCCCAATGCCGGCTTCACCCCAAGAATCGGGAAGAAATCCGAGGAGACGAACTGTGACGGCATGCTCTCCGCCTCACCCGCTCCGGTCAGAACGAAGCTGTAGATGCGAGAGATCGCGAGCGCGGAGAGCGACTGATTGTCTCTTTGCCAATCGCGAAAGTTGGGATACGAAACTGAGCCGGTATCAAAATTCGGCTTGCTCGCATGCACCGTCACTAACTCATCCGGCCGCGGATAAGGCAGCGGATTCAGCAGCACTCCATTCACGATCGAAAACAATGCCGTATTCGCGCCGATGCCCAGCGTCAGCGTCAAAATCGCAATGACCGTGAATCCCGGATTCTTCCGCAGCACCCGCAGGCCGAAGACCACATCCTGCCCCAGCGTCTCAAGGAACGGCAGCCCTCGCCGCTCGCGATGCGCCATTTTCGCCTGCTCCACTCCTCCGAGCCGGATCAGCGCCTGCCGCCTCGCCTCGTCGTGGCTCAGGCCGGCGAGAACGCCGTCCTCGATGTCCATCGCGATATGGCCGTCCAGCTCCGCCGCAAAATCTCCATCCGCGCCTTGATCTCGGAACATCCCACGCAGCCGGAGTAAGAGTGCCCGAACCTTCTTCATCTTCCCTCCTACTCAGTTCGCAAAGCCCGCATGGGATCGATTGCCGCCGCACGCCGCGCCGGCAGATACGACGCAAAAACCGCTACTGCCAGCAACAGTCCGGTAGCCAGTGCAAAGACCAGGGGATTCATTGCACTTACTTCGAACAGCAGGCTCGCCAGCAGCCGCGTTGACACGAGCGCTCCCGCCAGGCCGATCGCCGCACCCGCCGCAGCCAGACGCAAGCCGCGAAACATCATCATCCTAAGCACCTGTTCCCGCTGTGCGCCGAGCGCCATACGCACGCCAATCTCCGGAATGCGTTGCGTTACCGCGTAAGCCATCATCCCGTAAATCCCGATGCAGGCCAGCAACAGCGCCAGCGCTGCAAATCCCGATATGAGCAAAGAACTTGCCCGCCGCAGCGCCAATGTCTGGCTCGCCAGCATGTCCATGGGAATCGCTCGAAATACCGGCAGCTCCGGATCCACACTCCAGAGCGCCTGCTCGGCAGCCTTTACCATCGCCGCGGGATCAGTCTCCGTCCGCAGTACGAACGCGACGATCGGAAACGGCTTTTGATCCAAGGGCCGATAGATGTCGGCATGTGTCGGCTGATCCTGGCCGAAGGACTTCACGTCGCCGGCTACCCCCACAATCCGCCACCAGTCCGGCTTATCCGCTCTGCCCAGATTCAGCTCTTCCCCCACCGGATCTTTTCCCTTCAAGTACTCCTTCGCGAACGTCTGGTTGATCATCGCCACCTGTGCGGAGCCCGCGCGATCTGCATCCGTAAAAGCGCGTCCACGCAACAGCGGAATACCCATCGCCTGCAGATATCCCGGCGTCATCACCCGATTGTCGGCCTCCGGACCCTGCCCATCCTTCGGCGGAGCTTGTCCGCGCAGCAGAAAGTTGCTCACCCCCCAGAAGCCGGTGAGCGGCAGAAAATTCGTCGCCGCGGCGCTCTTCACTCCAGGCAGCGCATTCATTCTCCTCACGACTTCATCGACCAGCGTGCTCCTCTTCGCGGCATCCTCTCGGGGATACCGGTTTAGCGGCAAAAATATCTGCAGGGAGAGAACGTGATCGGCCGCGAACCCTAGGTCTGCATTGATGACCCGCTGAAAGCTCGCAACCACCAGGCCCGCCGAGGCCAGCAGGATCAATGACAGCGCCACTTCGAAGACGACAATCGTGCTCCGCGAGCGGTTCGAGTGCCTGCTCGCCGTGCTTCCACGCGTCGCGTCTTTCATGGAATCGCCGGCGTCAACCTGCGTGGCCTTCAGTACCGGCGCAATTCCGAACAGGAGCGCCGTCAGCAGCGTAACCGCCGCCGCAAAAAGAAGCACTCCCTGATCGACCGGAATCTCCGTCACCTTCGGAATCTGCAGATTCGCAACGTCGTTGGGAAACAGCCTCACCAGGAGCCGCGTTCCTGCCAACGCCAGCAGCAATCCGCCGATCCCGCCCGTCACCGCCAGCAGCAGGCTCTCCGTCAGGAACTGCCGCAGCAGTCGCATGCGCGTTGCGCCCAGAGCTAGCCGCACAGCGATTTCTTTCTGGCGCTCCGCATCCCGCGCCAGCGCCAGCCCCGCCGTATTTGCGCACGCTATCAGCAGCACCAGTGCCACTGCACCCAGCAGAATCAGCAGCGGCCTGCGAATATCGCCCGCCAGTTGCTCCCGCAGCGGAACCAGCACCACTCGGTTTCCGCCATCCGTATCCGGATGCGCAGCGTCCACCTGTACCTCGAGTTCATTCATCGCCTTCTGCGCGGCCGCCAGCGTCACGCCCGGCTTCAGCCGCGCAAGGATGCGTACATACGTATGCTTGAAGTCGTCGAAGTCCGACGGAGCCATCGCCGCCGGCGTCCATATCTCCACCGTCTGGGGATAGTCGAAGCCGCGCGGCATCACGCCAACAACCGTGTACGGCTTTCCCTCCAGGGTGATCGCCCGGCCAACCACGCCGGGATCGGAATGGAACGTCGTCCGCCAGAGATGATCACTCAGCAGCGCAACATTCGGGGCCTTAGCCTTGTCCTCGTCATCCGTGTAGAGCCGCCCCAGTTGCGGCTGAGCGCCGAGAATGCGGAGATAGTTCGCCGACACGCCGTAGCCAATCAGGAACTGCGGCGCGCCTTCGCCGGTCAGCGTCTTCTCATCGTCGTATGAGGGAGCCATGTCCTCGAAGACCCCGCTCTTCTGTTTCCAGGTCGCGAAATCGCCGGGTGAGGAGGGCAATGGCTGCCCTCCACTTGCCTGATTCGCCGTCCACACCGCAACAATGCTTCCCGGATCCTTGTACGGCAGCTGGTTCAGCAAAACCGCCTTCACTACCGAAAAGATCGCCGTCGTCGCGCCGATTCCCAGCGCCAGCGTCACCACGCTCACGCACGCAAACCCCGGAGACTTCCCGAGCAGCCGCAAGCCATACCTCACATCCTGCGCCAGCGTTTCCAGCAGCGGCAGCCCGCGGCGCTCGCGGTGCGCGATCTTCACCTGCTCCAGCCCGCCCAGCCGGATCAGCGCCTGCCGCCGCGCTTCTTCGCGGCTCAACCCGGCACGCACACCGTCTTCGATGTGCATCGCCACATGGCCGTCGAGCTCATCGGCAAAATCCTGCTCGGACCTGTCGGAGGAGAGCACCCCTCTCAGCCTTCGCCACAGCGCTTTCAATCTCCTCATGGAATCACTCCGCCCGCAGCGCCTGAATCGGATCCACTCGTGCCGCACGCCACGCAGGCACCAGGCAAGCTATCGTTGCGACCAGCAGTAAAGTCGCAATGACGGATACAAATACCACCGCATCAAGTGGTCGCGTCGCATACAGCACCGATCGAATCAGCTGCGTGGCGGCAACGCTGCCCGCAATCCCCAGCACCAGCCCGAGGAGAGCAGGCCTCAACCCGTCGAGCATCACCAGTTGCAGCAGTTGTCCGCGGCGCGCACCAAGCGCGATACGAATGCCGATCTCCGTCGTACGCTGTGTCACCAGGTAAGACAGCACTCCGTAAAGTCCAACCGCCGCCAGCAGCAGTGAGAGGCCTGCAAATGCCAGCACCAGCGTCGCGCTGAAGCTCGAATTCGCCGTCGACTCACCCACAATCTGCTCCATGGTGCGAACCCTCGACACCGGCAGATCAGGATCCATCTGCGCAATCAGCTTTTGAATTGGAAGAGCAAGCCCAGCCGGATCAGCATGAGCGTGCACAATCAGCATCACATCGACCGACCCCAACGGATTCCCGGACAGAATCGGAAACCACACCATCGACTTGACCGGCCGATTCAGCTCATACAGGGTGTTGCCGACCACGCCGATTACCTCATACGAATCACCCGGGTCGCTCTCCCACCTGACCTTCACGTGCTTTCCAATCGACTCTTCGTTCGAAAAGAATTCACGCGCGAATTGCTGGTTGATGACGATGTATTTGCCGTTCGTGAGCCGCATATCCTCCGTGAAGACCCGTCCTTTGATGAGCGGAATCCCCATCCCAGCGAAGTATCCCGGATCGGCCGTCCGGTAGATCGCAAACTGGTGCACGCCGGGCGGTAGTGGAGGATGTTCCGGGAACTCGATTGGAGTGTCTCCGTAGTAGCCGTCGCCTGGAACAACGTTGGTCAGCCCGGCCGCCTCGACCCCCGGCAGTCCGCGCACCTTCTCGAGAAACTCTGTGTGAAAGGTGGCGATCTTCTCCGTCTTCTCATACTTGGGCCGGCGAAGGAAAAACTTCATCGTCAGCACGTTGTCGGTTCTACATCCCAGCTCAACCGACCGCAGCCGCAGAAAGCTCTTGAAGAGCAGCCCGGCGCACACCAGCAGAACCACCGTCAGCGCAATCTCGGCTGTCAGCAGCGTCTTGCGCAGCGTCGCGCGCGCAAGGCTGCCGCCGATAGCCCGCGAAGCATCCTGCAGAGCCGATAGCACGCTGCTGCTCGTAGCGGAAATCGCCGGCAGCAGCCCGGAAAAAATGCCAGTGACCAGCGTGATGCCCACAGCAAACGCCACCACCACTCCATCAGGATGCACAGCCTCCGCACGCGGCATATCCACCCATCGCGTCGTCAGCCAGCGCGTGGCCCACACCGCCAGCACCAGCCCCACCGCCCCACCCGCAACGCAGATCAGCAGACTTTCCGTCAGTTGCTCACGGCACAGACGCGCCCGGCTGCTTCCGAGCGCCGTGCGAATGGCAATCTCCTTGCGTCGCGCCGCCGCCCGCGCTACCAGCAGATTTGAGAGATTTAGGCAGGCAATCAGCAGCAGGCATCCCACCGCTCCCATCAGCACGTAGAGCGGCTTCTTCACCTCACCGACTACCTCATTCACCAGCGGTTGCGACGACACCGCCTTCGCCACCGGCCCCGCATTGTTGTAGCGGAGAAAGAGCTGATGCTGTACCCCGCTCGCCTCCTCCGTGGCCTGCTCAATGCTCACTCCCGGCCTGAGGCGCGCAACCACATGCCCCATGTGGTTGAAGTGGCTCTCAATGTTCTGCGGATTTTCTTCCAGCCGGTACGGAACCCACAACTGAACAACCGGATCCGGATAAGTAAACCATTTCGGCAGAACGCCGATCACCGTGTAGGGTTCACTATTAAGCTTGATGGCGCTCCCCACAATCGCCGGATCAGAGTTGAATCGCCGCTTGAACAAGTCCCAGTTCAGAATGACCGTCCGGTTGGCCCCCGAGCGGTCATCCTCCGCAGTAAACGACCTCCCGAGAACCGGCTGCACGCCGAGCGTCGCAAAGATATTCCACGAACCGTACGCAGCGCTCACCATCTCGGGTAGCTCGTTCTTTTCGCCCGAAAGGTTATAGCCCGACCATCGCCAGATGGCCATCTTCTCAAATCCCTGCGACGCCTTCTGCCACTCGTAAAAATCGCCCGCCGCCACCACGTTGCGCGAGTCAGGATCATCCGGATTATGCCCATACATCATGACAAGCCGGTCCGGATCAGCAAACGGCAGGGGCCTCAACAGCACCGAACGCACCACGGTAAAAAGCGCGGCATTCGCGCCGATCCCGATGGCGATAACCAGAATCGAAACAATGGCAAATCCGGGATTCTTCCTGAGCGTGCGCACGCCATACGCGACGTCACGGCCCAGCGCCTCCACTACAGGCAGGCCGCGCCGCTCGCGCTGCGCGATCTTCGCCTGCTCCAGCCCTCCCAGGCGGATCAGGGCCTGCCGCCTTGCCTCTTCGCGGCTCAACCCGGTGCGCACGCCGTCCTCGATATCCATTGCCAGATGACTCTCCACCTCGGTCGCAAAGTCGCCTCCGACGCGGCCTGAGCGAAACATCCCGCGCACCCGCAGCCACAACGCCCGCAACGCCCTCGGCAGGTTCGGCATCACGCCTCCTCTGCGGGCGAAAGAAACCGCGCCAGGATGGCAGTCGTCTGCTCCCAGTCCGCCGCTTCCTTCTTGACCTGCGTCCGTCCGGCTTTGGTCAGCTCGTAATACTTCGCCCGGCGATTGTTCTCCGAAGCGCCCCAGCTGGATTTGATGTAGCCTTCCTGCTCCAGCTTGAGCAGCGCCGGATAGAGCGTCCCGTAGTTGAGCGAGAGCAGATCGCCGCTGGTCTGTTCAATACGGCGCGCAATGCCATAGCCGTGCAGCGGCCCCATCGTCTCCAGCGTCTTCAGAACCATCAGGGCCAGAGTGCCCTGCCAGACGTCCGCCTTGTTGCCCACAAATCCCTCCTATTGCTATGCCATAGGACTATCGCACAATTCCTATGGGAACGCAATAGGTGCCGGTCGCACGGGCGAAGGTACTTCGCGCCCCGGAGTGAGCATTGAAACGCCTGGTTTTCTAGCTCAGAGCACGAGTCGCCAGGTTCACGGTCACCGTGTCATCCGGTGTCTTGGTCACGCCGCCGTCAGCCTCCGGATGGAACTCGATGGTCAGCGTGGTTGCGGTAACCACCAAGCGCAGATAGCCGAAGTCCGTATCATCGTAGCTCTCCAGCGTAAGCGTGCTGTCGATCTTATAAGGCGTGCGGAAGGTATCCCGCATGGTCGAGAGCGGCGTGTGGCCTCCGCAGCCGGCGATGACGTAGGGAATTTCGATATTGTTCACCGTGCGTGTGAAGCGCTCGTAGTTATGCACGTGGCCGGAGATGACCGCGTGCGGCCACACTCCGGCGGCCGTGCACGCGTTGTCGATATCTTCAAGCATCGACGGGCTGCCCCCGTGTGTCGTGTCACCGCTGAAAGGAGGGTGGTGCACGGCAATAATCACTGCCCCTGCGTACTTCTCGCTCTTGACCCGCTTGAGCGCAGCGGTAAGAAAGTCGATCTGGCGGCTGTCGAGGACAGCGTTCATGCCGCCTTCGTCTGAAATCACACCCGGGTCTTCAAGCACGTTGCTGTAGAGGCCGAGGATGCGCACAAACGGCGCATCAAAGGTGTAATAGACACCGGGCTGAATCATGGCCGTGCGTACCAGCCCGCCGGCATCGGGAGTTACCACTGGCTGCGCGGCGCAAAAGTTGGCCAGGTAGGCGGCGAGTGTAGGAGCCGGATCGCTCGCATAGACCACACCGTCGTGATTGCCGGGGATGCCGAGAATCGGTGCCGGATAGGAGCGATAAGGCTCGTAGAACTGGTCGTAGTAATAGGACGCCTCGCCAAAGTAGTAGACGACGTCGCCCAGGTGATAGAAGAACGATGGCACATCGGCCGGCTTCGCCTCGGTGAAATCCGCTACCATCTTGTCCGCTACCAGCGACTGTGTCGTAGGACCTTCGACACTGCCGGAGTCACCGACCGCGTGAAAAACAATTTGTCCGCTCTTCTGGATTGCCGCAGATTTCGCCGCGCCCCCGCTTCCATAAATCTGCGCGAGCGTCAGAACCGGCTCGACAGCTCCGCCCACGGGCTGCGGCACCGGCTCGAGATTGTCAATCTCCTTCTCACTCTGGTCGGTCACCGGCTGTTTGAAGCCGGTCGGGTCTGGAGATGGCGTGGGCTGCGCAAACACCGGCTGGGGCGTTGCCGCATCGCCGCTCCCAGACTTGCCGCTGCCCGACTTGCCACCAACAGCCTTGCCGCCTCCGGATTTGCCGCTGCCTGGTTTGGGGTGATGCTTTTTGCTGGACTCGTTGCGGGAAGGGGAAGATTTGGCCATTGACCCTCTCAGATTTCGCCGGCTGGCAAGAAGTTGCTAACGGATCAAGATATCCCCGCAAGTGCCGGCGTGACATGAATTCCTGTTCATCTGCGGCAATTTCAATCATTTCCCGCCGGAGCCATTCGCACTTGCCGCCCCTGAGTGCCAGGAAATTTCAGCGTGTAACACGATTGGTGACTTGTCAGCCGTAACAAATTCCGTACATTTGTCACAAAGATGTTAAAGATGGCGGTTCACGTTGCCGACGTCTTAAGCATCTAGCAAGTGCAGAGGGGCCCCAAAAACCAACGATTCAGAACGCACCGGGGAGGGCAGAATGATTCCCGAAGAACACGCGCTTCGTCAGCTCTTTCATCGCACGGTCTCAGAGTGCTACGCCGAACACCTTGGTGTTCACGATCGGGAAGTCACTTCGTACGTCGCCGATCTGCTTACGGAATTCTGTGTCGTTGAAAATCTCTACTGCATCCGCGATCCAGACGGCCGTCCGGTCAAAGATGTTTCCCAGATGCTGGCTGCCTCCGACCCGATCAATGGAACTGCGCCCTCTTTCGACGCCGAGCGCAAGGTGCGCAAGCACATCGGCGATTACGCTTTGTTCTCCACTGGAATGTACCCAGAAGCTGTGCAGCGCTCAAAATTCGCCGGCGATACCAGCTTCCTCGAAATGGTTCGCACCGGCAAGGAGAGCTATTACATCGTCTCCCAGTTCAATCTCTTCGAGTACCAGAACGAAGCTCCCTTCTTCGGACGCCTCGCCGAAGACTTCGAAAGCTATATGTACGGCCTTACCAAAGTAAGAGGAGAACTGGATCGGATGGGCGCGCCGCTGCACGTGATGTAGGCGGTTAGACCTTAACGCGGCGCCTGCGGCATCTTCACGACCGTAAACAAATCGACAAGATTGCCGTCGGGATCCCGAAAATAGGTGGAGCGGGTACCCCACGGCTGAGTACTCGGCTCCTTGACCCACGTCTTTACAAGTTCGTGCAGCCGCGCGTATTCGCGATCCACATCGTCCACCTCGAACTCGAGAATCAGGCTATGATTTTCCCCTGGTCGCGCCGAACCGGGAATGTACTTCTCCTGCGCATCGGCAGAAAACAATGCCAGTACTCCTCTGCTGGTGCGAAATTCGACGTAATCGGCGCCGTCTTTGTGTGGTTCGATGCCCAGAACCTGCACGTAAAAGGCGGCGAGCCGGTCGACATCCGTAGTAATCAGACAGGTATTGACCAGGACCGGCGGAGCGTTGGAAGGCGGAACACTTCTGCCGATTGAGTGGGCGTGAAGCACCAGAACCAGCGCCCCAACCGCAATGCCGGTTCCCAGAAACGCCGCGGAAGCTACGCGTCTCTTCATAACCGCACTCCCATTTTTGATCTTTGCGGCTACAAAATGTACCGCGACAGGTCCTGATCCTTCACAATCGACGCTACCATCTGGCGCACGTACTCCGGATCGATCACCACCACTTTTTCCGTACCGCCATCCGCCGTCGGCCGCTCGCTGATCGGCAAAGGCACGGTCGCTCCGAAATCGGTAGCCGCTGCCAGTTGCAGCACATTGCCCTCGCTCTGCGGCTGCGCCTTGGTCAGGTCGGGCGCGAGGAAGCTGATCTCGTCCAGCACTCGCTCCATGATGGTGTGCAGGCGGCGCGCGCCGATATTCTCTGTTGTCTCGTTCACCCGGAACGCAAACTGCGCCATCTCTTCCAGTGCCTCGCGCGTGAACTCCAGCTTCAGCCCTTCGGTCTCCAGCAGCGCCGTCGACTGTTTCGTCAGCGACGACTTCGGCTCGGTGAGGATGCGGATAAAGTCTTCCACCGTAAGCGAGTGCAGCTCTACGCGAATCGGAAAGCGCCCCTGCAGCTCGGGAATAAGGTCGCTCGGCTTCGAGACGTGGAAGGCTCCAGCGGCAATGAACAGGATGAAGTCCGTCCGCACCATGCCGTAGCGTGTATTGACCGTGGTCCCTTCGACGATCGGGAGAATATCCCGCTGTACGCCTTCGCGGGACACATCCGGCCCATGCCCGCCTTCCCGGCCGGCGATCTTGTCGATCTCGTCGAGAAAGACAATGCCTGAGTTCTCCACGCGATCGACCGCCAGGCGCGTCACCTGGTCCATGTCGATCAGGCGTCCCTCTTCTTCCTGCACCAGGTACTCGAAGGCCTCGGCAACCTTCATCTTGCGTTTCTTGGTGCGCTGGCCAAAAAGATTAGGCAGGACATCCTTCAGGTTGATGTCCATCTCCTCGACGCCCTGATTCGAAATAATTTCGAACGACGGCGTATTCCGTTCGCGGACATCGATCTCTACCGTCCGGTCGTCCAGCTTGCCCTCGCGAAACTGCTGGCGTAGCTTTTCCCGCGTGCGCCCATGCGAATTCTGTTGTGCATCGCCGCTCGCAGCCGGGAAGCTGAGCGTATTGCCCTCGATTACATGGGGGCCCGGATGCGATACCGAGCTGGCCGTCGATGACGACGCCGGAGCCGGCGTTGGAGGCGGCAGCAGCAGGTCCAGCAGCCGCTCCTCTGCATTCAATTCGGCCTTGTCCTCCACCTCTTCGAGCTTCTCTTCGCGCACCATGTCGATCGCAATCTCTACCAGGTCGCGGACCATAGACTCGACATCCCGCCCTACATACCCAACCTCGGTAAACTTCGACGCTTCGACCTTGAGGAACGGTGAATTGGTCAGCTTCGCCAGCCGCCGCGCAATCTCCGTCTTGCCCACGCCGGTGGGCCCGATCATGATGATGTTCTTCGGCATGATCTCGTCGGCGAGATCGGGCGGAAGCTTCTGCCGGCGCATGCGATTACGCAGCGCGATAGCAACGGCGCGCTTGGCGGCATTCTGTCCAACAACATACTTGTCGAGCTCGGCAACGATTTCGCGAGGCGTCAGATCCTCAAGCGCGAGTTCCTGGTCTTCAGCGGTTCCGGGTAAATAAATAGCCATGCTGCCTGCTCCCTTCGGGCGGGCGTTTGTTGGCTGCCGCCCTCAGGCGTGCAGCTCTTCAATCGTGATCTGGTCGTTGGTGTAAATGCAGATTTGACCCGCGATGCGTAGCGACTTCTCGGCAATATCGCGCGCCGGCAAATCCGTATTCTCCATCAGGGCGCGCGCCGACGCTAACGCATAGGATCCGCCGCTGCCGATCGCCGCAATTCCCTCATCCGGCTCAATCACATCCCCCGAGCCGCTGATCAGGAAGGTCTGTATCGGGTCGGAAACGATCAGTAACGCTTCCAGGTTGCGCAACATCTTGTCCGTGCGCCAGTCCTTGGCCAGCTCGACCGCGGAGCGGCCCAGGTTGCCCGCATACTGCTCCAGCTTGCCTTCAAAGCGGCTGAAGAGCGAGAACGCGTCGGCCGTGGACCCGGCAAAGCCGGCAAGAATCTTGTCCTGGTAGAGCCGGCGGATCTTGCGTGCCGAGTGTTTGATCACCGATTCGCCCAGCGTGACCTGCCCGTCAGCGGCCATTACGACGCTGCCATTACGGCGCACACAAACCACAGTAGTAGAGCGGATGCGCGGCGAGCGGGCCTGATCAGCTTGAGCGGAGACGAAATTGCCGCCAGACTCGGCGGCCGAGGAACTTCTGTATTTCGACATTCTTTAAACAAGTATAAACCCCACCCAACCGCAGCGTGGTCTACTTCGGATCGGTCTGCGACGGCGTCTGCCCCTGATTCTGAGTTCCGTTCTCCTTGTCTTTGTCCTTGTGACCGAATACCTTATCCATCTCCACACCAAAGTGCGGCTCCGAGCGCGTTCCCGTCACCTCAATCGGAACTTCAGTTCCTGCTCCATGCTTCATGAACAGCGGGTCGGCCAGCTTCAGCGCCCATGACTTCCATCCCGTCACCATCTCTGACACCTTCGCCTGCATCCGCACCACTCCATGGAAGTTGAAGGTGTCGCCATCCAGCGTGTAAACGCCGCTCATGGCAACCTCCGCGCCCGGCACCCGGTAATCGAGATCCGTAATCGTGATCTTTTGCTCCCCCAGCTCAAAATTGCCGCGCATCTCCGAAGCAATGTCGGGATTTTCTTCCTTGGCCTCCTTGGCTTCCTTCGCCTCCTTCGGCTTTCCCTGGCCGCGCAGGCTCAGTTCGTCGACCCTCCCCTGAATCTTGTCGCTCGTAAAATGCACACTCGTGATCTCGAAATTTCCTTTGAGATGAAGCCGGTCGAGCACCGTTCCCGGCCCCGGCGGCAGGTGGAACTTCGTATGCATTGCAAGGTCGCCCGTCATCACCGGAGGCTCCGTCTTCACACCCAGCTTCAGCATGTCGTCGATGCGCGCCGGGGCAACCGTAACATCGAGCGTAATGTCATGGCCGGGCATGCCCTGCGCGCGGACCACATCCCCTGAAGCTATGATGTGCGAGTGCGCCAGCATCGCATCGACCGGCAGCAGATGCGTGTCGCCATTTGTGCCGTCGACGATCGCGTGAAACTTGGTGTGCAGCGGCATCGGATGATTCGCCGTGCTCAGCCGGAAATCGGGGGTGTCCGTCTCCCCATCCACCACAATGTTGTTCAGAGTGCCCTGATAAACGCCCGTCGAAGACAAAATCCCGCCGATCCCCTTAAATGTACCTAGATCGGCGTGGCTGAAGCTGTATTTGCCGCGCACCGGCGAGTCGCCCGGGCTATGCGCGTTATACGGGCCGAAGTAGCCCGTAGAGTCGATATTCCCCACCGGCTTCGGATTCGTCAGAATCGCATGGAACTGCATCGGCTGGCCGGCGCCCACCGACGTCATCCGCAGCTTGCTGATCTCAAAATCCAGCGGGACCTTCCCCGGCTTGCTTGTTTCAAGAATCAATGTCGCATTATCGATCAGCAATTCGTCCACAAGGATCTGAATCTTCCCACCCCCCGATCCTCCCTGGTTGAGCTTCGGCATATCGTGCCGCTGCTCCTTGGGCGGCATATTGATGCCCAGCCCCGATATCTGCACCTGTCCGATGTGCATCGGCGTTCGCAGAAGATCGCGCCAGCCCGTCCGGAAGGAAAACTTATCGACCGAGAAGAGCGGCTGCTGCATATCCAGGTGCTTGGGATACAGCTTTAGGCCCCCCCCGCTGACTTCGAAGCCGTGAAACACGGACACATCGAAGGTCGCCAGCTCCACGCGGCTGTCGAAGCGCGTCGAAAGCGTCTCAACTACCCGCGCGCGCAGGATGGGCGCCGCACGCCGGAAATAAATTGCAGCAACGGTAAATAATCCCGCCGCAACCAGAAACAAAACGAAGGCAATCCACACCATGATCCGGACCCCGCGCGATCGGCGTGGCCGGACCGCTGCGTCAGATGTTTCAGCCACTACTCTTCCCCTTCCCCAGTTGTCTACTAGGTTTATCTGGAATTAGACGCGATTGTACCGTCCGGCGTTGGTTTACCATGCTCAGGTCGCGGATTTTGAAGGGCGGCCCGGATGCAGAAGCAGATGCAGAAAGTGATCGTCGGCCTCGGTGAACTGCTCTGGGACCTGCTGCCTTCCGGCAAACGCCTCGGTGGCGCACCAGCAAACTTCACTGTGATGAGTTCCCGCCTCGGAAATCGCGGCGTCATTGCCAGCCGCCTCGGCAACGACCCTCTCGCAGCCGAAGCATGTGGAGTTCTGAAAGCCTTCCCTGCCGACATCTCCCTGCTACAAACCGATCCTACCCACGCCACCGGCACAGTCGGCGTTGAAATCCGCGCCAACGAACCGCACTACATTATTCACGAGCCCGCTGCATGGGATTTCATGGAGTGGACATCGGAATGGCGCTCGCTCGCGCAGTCCGCCGATGCCGTCTGCTTTGGTTCGCTCGCCCAGCGCAACCCCGCATCCCGCGCCACCATCCGCGAATTCCTGTCAGCAACGCGCCCCGATTGCGTCCGCGTCTTCGACGTAAACCTCCGCCCGCCCTTCTTCAGCGTGGGTGTCGTCGACTCCTCGCTGACCTCCGCCACCATCTTCAAGCTGAACGAAGTTGAAGTGCCGGAAGTCCTGGCGATGCTTGGCTTCCCCCGGCCCAAAGACAAGGGCGAGGCCGGCCTCCTCGCCGCAGCGCGTAGCCTTCTGCAGAAATACCCCATCCAGCTCGTCGCCATCACCATGGGCAGCAAAGGCAGCCTCCTCGTCGCACGCGAAAGCTTCCATCGCCATGCCGGAATCGCCACAACCGTTGCCGACACCGTCGGCGCTGGGGATGCCTTCACTGCCGCACTCGTCCACGCTTACCTGCGCGACGCTTCGCTCGCCGAAATGAACGAGGCCGGCAATCGCTGGGGCGGATGGGTCGCCTCGCAACGCGGCGCCATGCCTCCTCTCGATGGCGCAACTCTCGCCGCCATCAACGCCCAGATTCAGTCCGCGGGAAGCCACCCCACCTTGTCATGACGCCGCGAAGAATGGATCGTCGCCAAAATAAAAATAAATGACACTGTTGTTAGTGCTTGGGTCAATCGGCATCTCTTCGGGAGTGATCGTTCTGTGGCCGGGTGCCTGCACCGCAGCCGTAACGGTCTCGCGCAGAACGCTTGGATTTTGCGTGACGGTTATTCAGGACGTTGCGACGCGGGGGCGAATCTCGAACGCAGCAGCAGATCGCACTGATGAGCCTGCTCGAGTGCAAGCAGTTCTGATTCGTTCTTTGTGGTTCCAGCGGTCGCAAAGCAGTGCAGACAGATCACATCGAAGCTGCCATCTGAGTTTTCGCGAATCCCGAATCCCTCGTGGGGCAATGGCATGGCTTCGACTCCTAAGTCAAATTGGTGGTATATCTTCGCCAAAAGGCGAGCAACTCACCAGCGATATTGTTGGCGAAAATTAACGATTCTATTCGTATTGAAATGCTGTCTTCTCAAACGACACAAGCCGCTTATGAGACATAACTATATGAAAACAAATATGATATGTCTTAACACCTCGCAGGGTTCGGTGCAATATCCTCTCAGCCAAGAGTTCAAAGCGCGATTGACTCCGGAATCGACGGCCCGTAACCGAAGAGAGGAAATCTCATGAATACCCCTGAATCGATCACTGCCCCTGTCTCCCAACGAGCTAAACAAACCACATCACGCAATCGCTACTGGCGTTCTGGAGATGGCCGCCGAAACCGGTAGACAGCGATCAAGCGCGCACTGCGGCTGCTCATTCTCGGAAACAAGCTACGTGAGAACGCGCACGAGATCGACTCAGAAGAGGCAACCGTCCGGTTTCGGGAATCGAATCCCAATTGGGGACCCAGGATGCATCGCCTTCGGCACAATGAACCGAGTAATGTCTCGGCCTCAAGCGACACTTATCAGCATGAAGACAACCACAACGGACACGACAACTTGGCGTCTTGACAGCGATCTTTTGGTCGCGCGAACTGGGTCGCCCTATCCTCGCTGCCAAGATGGAGCGTGAACTACTCTATGCGGACGGGATGAGGCAGAATCGAAACACAGAATCAGGATTCGGGCGCTCTCTCCACAAAGTGACCGAACATCTTGGAGTGGTCTTCAGGCATCAAGGTTAGAAGCAAAGGTAACTTCGAAGATTGTGGTTTGGGGCGCATCCCACGCGCCCACGCCTTCGTAAACCGTGCGGGGGCGGCATGGTTATTCCTTAGGGCTTGTCGACTGACCCGTAGTTCGTGCTCGCCTGTAGTAGGTTCTTTGGCAATCGCTGCAATGCCACGGGTAGAAACCGAGCAGATTGACAACGTACCGATCTAGGAACCCGTGACGGTGTCGACGTTCCAAGGGTTGACCACATCTTGGGCACGTCAGCATCTAATACATCTCATCCCGTTGTTGTCATTAACCTGATAGCGTTCAGTGCGACGAACCGCAAATGCACTCGATCAATGAGTTCGTTTTCGAGTTCTTGTCTTGTACTTACGGACATCGATGTGGACCGCAAGCGTTGTTGTATTAAGGCAATCGCCAACGATTGTGCCGCAATCTGCAATTGAAGCTGTTCCCGATTCATCACCGCGCGGAACCCCTTGTTGACGCCGCTGCGGGACTCGACAAAGTTCCAAGGATGCCTTGCGGGCGGCTATTTTTTACGGTGTACTTTATCACCCGTGCCTACAGAAGATGCACCCTTCATAAAGGGGGGTTGTTCCGCGCGGTAACGCGATCGCATTCTGGGAAGCAAATTAATAGCGTCCTCCTGATATCCCTTGGCCTTACGTGATCGAAGACTGGTGGCGTCGGATTTGTGGCAAGCGGGCGCGCACCCGAAGCGTACACTTCAGACTTGGTGCCTACAAACGAGCCCGAGCCTATTCCGGACATTCTGCCCGTGAGTCCGATGTCTCTCGTTTGTTCTTATTGCGGGGCAAAACCGGGCTCGGATTGCAGTACTAGTCAGGGTGGATTCGCCGTTCTCCACCGTGCGAGGATCAACGCTGCCGCTAAACTAGGGATGCAATTGGCGCGAGAGAGGTGAGATCGTAAAACACGAAAAAGCCCCGTCACCATGTAGGGCAACAGGGCAGGTAATGGAGCGTGTAGACTCGTAGCCGTAAGTCTGTGATGGCGTTACGTCTTAATACAGCGTCCTACACTATTTCGACCACTGTATCAGACTGTAAACCATCATTGAATCTGCTAGATAGTGTGGTTATAGCACGCCGATGACTCATTTCCCCACTCCGCAGGAACGTCGCGCGCTGGGGCGCGCCCGCCGTAAACAGCTTGCCCGCCAGAAACACTCGCAGTGGAAACCCGAGAGCCGACGCCGCGGACCCCTCGAGCTCATGCAGGAATCGATGCGCGGCCGCATCCCGCAACTGATCGCCCTCAAGTACGATCGCATGCTCGCGTCTCCCTTCGGCTACTTTCGCGGAGCCGTGCCCGTCATGGCCGCCGATCTCTCCGCCCTGCCCAACACCGGCATCATTAACCAGATCTGCGGAGACGCGCACGTCCGCAACCTCGGTGCATTCGCCGCGCCCGACGGCCGTCTCGTCTTCGACATCAACGACTTCGATGAGACCGTCCGCGGTCCCTTCGAGTGGGACCTGAAGCGGCTTGCCACCAGCCTCGCGCTCGCCGGACGCGCCCTGCTCGCAAAGAAGTCGGCCTGCGAAGTGGCAGTCCTCGCCTTCACCGAGCGCTACCGGAAATTCATCGACACCTTCTCGCGTATGCCCGTAACGGAAATGGCGCGTTATCAGGTCCATCGCCTGCAGCGTATCAGCCCCGTATCCAGGGCGCTCCTGAAGGCCGAACGCAGCACCCCGGTCCACAATCTCGACCAGTTGACAACACCGGCGAACGCCCCCGCCGAAAAGCGAAGGTTCAAAGAGCAAGAGCCGCTGCTCACGCGCGTCAATTCTACCCAGCGTCGCGCCATCCTGGCCTCACTGGTCGAATATAACCAGACCCTCCAGCCCGAGCGTCGCCACTTTCTCGCGCAGTATTACCCCATCGACGTCGCCTTCAAAGTCGTCGGCACCGGTTCGGTCGGCCTGCGCGATTACGTCGTCTATTTCGAGGGCAACGGCCTCGGCGATCCGCTCTTCCTGCAGATCAAGGAACAGCCCGGCTCCGCCTATGCGCCCTACGTCGCTCCCGATCTGGCTTCACACGAGGGACACCGGGTCGTCAACGGACAGCGCGCCATGCAGTTCCAGTCCGACCCATTCCTCGGCTGGACAACCATCGCCAACCGTCACTACGAGGTCCGGCAGTTGAACGACCACAAAGGCAGTATCGAGATCGAGGACCTCGCCGGTGAAGGTCTCGTCGAATATGCCCAGATGTGCGGCGAGTTGCTGGCCCGCGGCCACTCCCGCTCCGGGGATCCCTGCGTCCTCGCCGGCTACATCGGCAACGGCAAGCGATTCGGCGAGGCCATCATGCGCTTCGCCGACGCCTACGCCGACCAGACTGAAAAGGATTGGGAAGAGCTGAAGGTCGCCCGTAAATCGCCGGCGAAGAAGTCTCTGCCCGCCAAGACTAGAAAGCCCGCCAAAAAGCGGGCGAGGAAAACCACGCGCGCTGCAAAAGCCACCACTCCCGCTCCCACCCGTTGACTTCGCGATCCTCCCCACCCGCTAAAATAGACTCATGCTGCAACTCGCCGATGCGGGCAAGCGATTTGGCCCGAAACTCCTTTTCCAGAACGCCAACTGGCTGATCACTCCTAACGAGAAGACCGCTCTGGTCGGCGCCAACGGCACCGGCAAATCCACGCTCATGAAGGTCCTCGCCGGCCTGGACGGCCTCGACTACGGCCAGGCCCAGCGAACCCGCGGCATGAGCATCGGATACCTCCCGCAAGACGGCCTTGCGCTCTCGGGCCGCACCGTCTTCGACGAGTGCCTGTCTGTTTTTGGTGAGTTACTCGGCCTCGAAAAAGAGATGGAGACGGTCGCGGCCTCGCTCGCCGAGCTCGACCCGGAAAGCGACGCCTACGCCGCAGCCGCCGACCGTTTCTCCGAGATAGACTCCCGATTTCGTGCCCACGACGGTTACGCATTGGACGCGCAGGTCGGCACCGTCCTCACCGGCCTCGGCTTCTCGAAAGACGACTGGCGTCGCCGCACCGAAGAATTCTCCGGCGGCTGGCAGATGCGCATCGCCCTCGCCAAACTCCTGCTGCAAAAGCCCAGCCTGTTGCTGCTCGACGAACCGACCAACCACCTCGACCTCGAAACCCGCAACTGGCTCGAAGACTACCTGCGCACCTATCCCAACGGATACATCCTCATCTCCCACGACCGCTACTTCCTCGACGTCACCGTGGACAAGATCATCGAGATCTGGAACAAAGGCCTGCACGTCTACCACGGCAACTACGAGAAATACCTCCAGCAGAAAGCCGAGCGCCGCGCCCAGATCGAAGCTGCCTACCGCAACCAGCGGGAGCGGATCGAGCAACTCGAGGCCTTCATCAACCGCTTCCGCTATCAGGCCACGAAGGCCAAGCAGGTACAAAGCCGCATCAAGGAGCTCGACAAGATCGAGCGCATCGAGATCCCCAACGAAGAGCCGATCATTCACTTCACCTTCCCGCAGCCACCGCCCTCCGGACGCACCGTCGTCGATGTCTCCGGCCTTTCAAAGAGCTACGGCCCCAAGCAGGTCCTCAACGACGTCAGCTTCACCATCGATCGCGGCGACCGCATCGCCTTGGTCGGCGTCAACGGCGCCGGAAAGTCCACCCTTATCCGTCTTCTCTCCGGACAGGACGCTCCCACCACCGGAACCCTCAAGCTTGGCCACAACGTTCTCGCCGAATACTTCGCGCAGGATCAGTACAAGGTCCTCGACCCCAGTGCTCACATGCTCTCCGACATCGGCAGCATCGCACCAAAAGTGCCGCAGACCGAACTGCGCAGCCTCCTCGGATGCTTCCTCTTCTCCGGCGACGACGTCTTCAAGACCCTCGGCGTCCTCTCCGGCGGCGAGCGCAACCGCTACGCCCTGGCCAAGATCCTCGTCAGTCCCGCGAACTTCCTGCTTCTTGACGAACCGACCAACCATCTCGATCTGCGGGCCAAAGATGTTTTGTTGGAAGCCATCACCTCCTTCACCGGAACCGTCATCTTCGTCTCTCACGACCGCTATTTCATCGACCGCCTCGCCACGCGCGTCTTCGAAGTCGCCGACGGCAAAGTCAACGTCTACCCCGGCAACTACGAAGACTATCTCTGGCGCAAAGAGGGCGGCGCAGCCGAACTCGCCGCCGCAACAGCCGCGGCAGAAGCTCCCGCTGCGCCCGTTCTGTCTACTCCGAACGGCCACACTCCCGAGCCCGCTGCGAAAGAGCCGGCCCGCCGCGTGAATCCCATCAAGCTGAAGCAGATGCAGGACCGCCTCAAGTTCGTCGAAGAAGAAATCCCCCGCCTCGAAGCCTCTATCGGCAACGCCGAACAATCGCTGGGCATCTACGTCAGCGCCGAAGAGACCGCCCGCGTCTCCCGCGAACTGGATGACCTGCATGAGAAACATGCCTCGCTCACCGGCGAGTGGGAAACGCTGATGGAACAGCTTCAGGAACAGCCAGCGGTGTAGTCCGCACTCTTGGCGCGAAGCGCGTGTGCCTGGACGGCAAGTCCCCGCGCAGGCGCCGCCGGAGGCTCGTGCATAATCAAGGTGATGCCACCCCTCTGGAAGCCCGATAGCTGGTCCGAGCGCCTTGCCGAACTCGAAGCGCGCACCGGAGATCTGAAAGAAGCGCCTCTGCGCCGCGACGTGCGCTCGCTGGGCATGCTGCTAGGCGAAGTGCTCCGCGAGCAGGCCGGTGACGCGCTCTTCCAAAAGGTCGAAGAGCTCCGCCTCTCCGCCATCCGCCGCCGCGAGGCGCTGGCTGAAGACTCCATCAAAGAGGCCGAAGACCTGTTGCAGCTCGCCGTTCTCGGCGCAAACACCATGCCGGTCGACCAGGCCTACCAGCTGAGCCGCGCTTTCGGCTTTTACTTCGAGCTCATCAATCTCGCCGAGACCAACCACCGCAAACGCCGCCGTCTGTCCCTCCAACTGAGCGGAGAAACCGTCGCCCAGCGTGGCTCGCTTCGCGGAACCCTGCGCGCCATGCGTCGCGTCGGCATACCGGCGGAAGAGGCCCTCCACTGGCTGCAGCAAATTTTCATCGTGCCCGTCTTCACCGCGCACCCAACGGAAATCGCCCGTCGCTCCGTGCTCACCAAGCGCCGCCGCATCGGTGAATTCCTCGAGCACCTCGACCGCATCCCCATCCCCGACGAACAGCTCGCCGCTCTCGAAGAATCTCTCGTCGCCGAGATCACCGCCCTTTGGCAGACCGACGAAGTACGCAGCAGCCGCCCCAAAGTCGCCGACGAAATCAAGATGGGACTCGATTACTACGAAGTCTCCATCTTCGAAACCCTTCCCGGCCTCTATCAGGAAGTCTCCGCCGCCCTCAAAAGCGAATACAACCTCGACATCGACATCTCCGAGCTGCCGCTGCTGCTCGGCTTCGGCTCCTGGATCGGCGGCGACCGCGACGGCAATCCATTTGTAACTCCCGACGTTACAAGAGAAGCCATCCGCGACGCCAAATCCCGTCTGCTCGCCTACTACGACCATCGCCTGCAACTCGCCATCGACCTGCTCACCACCTCCGCCCAGCAATTGCCGGTGAGCGCCGAGCTCCGCTCCCAGCTCGATTCGTATCTGAACACGTTACAAATCAGCGCGTCACAGGTCTTTGGCAATCATTTTCAGTTTGAGCTCTACCGGCGCTTCCTCGTCTGCGTACACGCCCGCATGTTGCGCACCGCCGGCCAGCCTATCGCCGACACCGAAAGCCTTGAAGCATCGCTCACTTCGCTTTCCTCCTACTGCTCGGCCGCCGAGTTCCAGCACGACCTCGAAATCCTGCGCCGAAGCCTCGCCGAAAATAACGGCTTGCGCCTCGCCCAGGCAATCGTAGACCCGCTCATCCTGCTCGTGCGCACCTTCGGACTCCACCTGCACACGCTTGACGTCCGCCAGCACGCCCGCATCCACCAGAAAGCCCTCGAAGAAGCTTCGGCCTGGTGCGGAGAAAACGCCGGCAACGTCCCCGGCTCGCTCAGCGCCGAGACCCGCGACGTCATCGAGACCTTCCGCGCCGTCGCCGAGGTAAAAGCCGGCTGCAGCCCCGAGACCATCCGCCAGTACGTCATCAGCGGAGCCGCCAGTGCCGAAGACGTCCTCGCTGTCGTCTGGCTCGCGCGCCTGGGAGGCGTAGAAGTCGCCGCCAGCGGCAACGACCCCGGCCTGATGCCCGTCCCGCTCTTCGAATCCATCGAGGACCTGCAGAACGCCCCCGCCGTCTGCCGGCGCTTGTGGAGCGCACCCGATTACCGTAAGCTGCTCGAAGGTTGGGACAACACCCAGGAGGTCATGCTCGGCTACTCCGACTCCAACAAAGACGGAGGCATGCTCACTAGCACCTGGGAAATCTTCCGCGCCCACCGCGCCCTGCACGAAGTGGCCCGCGAATGTGGTATCAAGCTGCGCCTCTTCCACGGCCGCGGAGGCACCGTGGGACGCGGCGGCGGCCCCACTCACCGCTCCATCTATGCGCAGCCCGTCGGTGCCTTCGACGGCCAGATCCGCATCACCGAACAGGGCGAAGTCCTCAACTGGAAGTACTCCGACGTCGTCCTCGCCGAGCGAAATTTAGAACTGATGATCGCCGCCTCGCTCGACGCACTCGCCCGCCCCAACGCCCGCGATCCCAAGGGCCATCAGTCCGGCGTCCTCCTGCCCGAGTGGGAAGCGGCCTTCGACGCACTCTCCGCAACCGCCTTCGACTTCTATCGCGCCAACATCATCGACGACCCCGAAGTTCTTCCCTACTTCGAGCTCGCCACCCCCGTCGCCGAGCTCGAACACGCCAAGATCGGCTCCCGCCCCTCGCGCCGCGGCGGCAAAGCCAGCTTCGCCAGCCTGCGCGCCATCCCCTGGGTCTTCGGGTGGACGCAGTCCCGCCTGCTCATCCCCGCCTGGTTCGGCGTCGGCCATGCGATCGAGGAGTATGCAAAGCAGCCCGGTGGCATGGCGCTGCTCCGGCAGATGATGGCCGAGTTCCCGCTCTTCATCGACCTTGTCCGCAACGTCGAAATGGCGCTGGCCAAAGCCGACCTCGGCATCGCCTCGCTCTACGCCTCGCTCGTCCCCGATGCCGGCCTTCGCGATCGCGTTTTTTCGAAGCTCAAGGCAGAATTCGAGCAAACCCTCTCCGCCGTTCTCGCCGTCACCGGCCAGCGCGAGCTGCTCGAGAAAAACCAGGTCCTCGCCCGCTCCATCCGCCTGCGCAATCCCTACGTCGACCCCATGAGCCTCATCCAGGTCGACCTGCTCCGCCGCAAGCGCGCCGGCGAAGACACCGACGCCGTCAACCGCGCCATCGCCGGCACCATTAACGGCATTTCTGCCGGTTTGCGCAACACCGGATGACGCAAATCTTACCCGCGCCGTTCAGGAATGCGACAGTTGGAGCGCGGCACACCCGAATCGGGAACTCGCCTTACTTAGGCCCATCCATGCCGCTGATTGCCCGCGCATAAACCGTCGTATGCTCACGCAGAGAGGCAATCCCGATGCAGCCTTTGACCGCGACCGGCGCGAAACCACCCGACGATATTGACGCCGTGCTTGGCCGCTTCCAGGCCTGGTCGGCCTCCCGCAAGACGACAGGCAAGACCCTCCAGAAGGCCGCCCCAAAGAAGTCCGACGTTCTCCCCAACGGCGTACGCGAGCTCTCCTACGAAGAGGCCCTTGAATCCAGCCGCTCTCGCTGGCAGGCCCGCACCAAACCGTCCGTAATTTGTGACTCGACAGGAGAAACCCCAACCAGTGCGGACGGGAAATCAGTTCCGGCAGTCACCCAGTGCAAGTCCGAACCGCAGGCGTTCCCCGCGGCGGCGTTTAACGCCGAAGCCATTCAGCCCGACAAACTCAGCCTCACCAGCGCCGGACCGCCAGTTCACACAACGGCTCCCCCGGAGAAATCCGTCGCACCAGCATTTGGCACCGTGCTCGCCAGAGCCCTCCCCGCCGAACCCGACCCCAACCCGGATCTTGGCCCGCTGGCCCTCGTCTGGCCGGCCCCACCGAAAAACGAGCGCCAGGTATCGATGTCTTTGCGAGTTGCCGCCTCTGAGCAGGCTCTCATCAAGGCCCGCGGCGCCGAAGCCGGTCTCTCCGTCTCAGCCTATCTGCGCCAGTGCGCCCTGGAAGTAGAAAAACTGCACGCCCAGGTGCATCACACCCTCGCCCTCCTCGAACAGAAGTCGGAACAAAGGTCGGAGCTGAGTCCCGCCCGCAGCCTCATTGCCGGACCACCGACGCCGCCCCCTGGAGGATTCTTCGCCCGGGTCGGCCAGCTTCTATTCGGCAGCCCCGGCCGGCTCACCCTTCGCGCCTGAAGCGATTGCTCTCCCCAAATGCGCTCTCATCGCTGACTAGCTTCCCCGGCCAGCACTCGCCGGTTGAAATCATCGGACATCTTTCGCGGCACGGTCAGGCATTTCCAGTCCGCCGACTGCAGATGCTTGGCCAGAAAGACAACCTGACCACAGTGGTACGCGTAATGCGCCACCTGCCGGTTAATCGCCTGCATCACCGAGTGGGCCTCGCCGCGAATCGTGATTGTCCGCCCCAGATCGACATCGGTCAGCCCGTCGAGCGCCCCGAACAGGCATCCCCAGCCCTGATCCCACATTGCCATCAGCTCCGCCCGCGTCGCGGGAGGCTGTTCGAACTCACTGTCGCGATTCCGTGTCGGCTTCTCGCCGTCACTCGTCAGAAAATCCGTCCAGCGCGAGCGCATATTGCCGGTCATGTGTTTCACGATCTGGGCAATGCAGTTCATCTCCGGATCGAGCGCTGTTGTTAGCTGCTCGTCCGCCAGCTGGGCCATCGCGCCTTCCGCCATTCGCTTGTACTGGTGAAAGATCGCCTTTGCATCCTCCACATACGATGTCGTAAATACCAGTGCCATACCTTACTCCGGAGTCACCGTCGTTGCCTTGTCCTTCTGGAAGCTCACCGACCACTTCTTGCCGCCCGCGTCGTAGGTCACCGTGCGATTCCCGATATCCGACGACTGCGATTGTTGGATAGTCCCCAGCGCCATGGCCACCTGCAGTTCGTTCATGCCCGGCTTCGGCTTGTGCTGGTCCACCGCCTGCCATACGTCCGGCGGCCAATGCTTGTACAGCTGGTGCGGATCGTCGTAGTAGAACATCTGGTCGGCGTAATACGTTTCGTCCGTGCCCTTGATCGTGCCGATCGCCGTCGCGTATTCCTTTGCGTCGCCCGGCATCTTGAACACCGCAAACACCTGCTTGTCCCCGATCGGAACCCGCATTGCTAAATTCGCCGGCGCCTTCTCGGTCATGACCTGCCCGATCGTCAGTTGCTGAACGCTCGGCAGCACGCCCGCCGGATGCGAAAACCCCACCCGCCCCGCCGCGAAGGGATAATAATCCAGCGCATAACCGGACTGCACCCACACCGTCTTGCCGACAAGATCCTTCGCGTCTTTCAGTGTCGCGATATACATCTTGCGCGGCTGAACCACCTCATCGTCGGTCACCGGACGCTCCGGGGCCTGCGCCTGCTGGATTCCCGGCTCATTACGCTCATGAAAGACGTACGCGAGGTACCCACCCGCCGCCAGCAGCACAACCAGTGTGAGAAGCCCCATCGCCTGCCAGGTTTTCATTGCCGTATCTCCCTGTTTCTTTCGATGCGGCTCACAGCTGCCGCACCTCCTGGCCCAGCTGCTCCACCTCGACATTCAGCAGCGCCTCGGGAGTGAGCTGGTCAGCATTCCTTAGCGCCGGGAAGAGGAGGCTCCAGATGCCGGTCACCGCCAGCGAGCCGATACCGCCGATGACCACGGCCCGCACCGCGCCCCACCATTGCGCCGTCAGTCCGCTCTCAAACTCGCCCAGTTCGTTCGACGCGCCTACAAACAGCGAGTTAACCGCGCTCACCCGGCCGCGCATCTCCGGCGGAGTGCCCAGCTGCAGCACCGATGACCGTATCACCACGCTCACCATGTCCACCGCGCCGATGATGAACAACGCCAGTAGAGAAAGCGGCAGGCTGCGCGACAACCCGAAGACGATCGTAAATGCGCCGAATATCCCCACGCAGGTAAACATCACCGTGCCGGCTCTGCGCTGGATCGGCCACCATGTCATTGAAAACGAGACCAGCAGCGCCCCGATCGCCGGCGCCGCCCGTAAAAGCCCCAGCCCTCGCGGTCCGGCGTGCAGAATGTCCTGCGCAAAAATCGGCATCAGCGACACCGCCCCGCCCAGCAGCACGGCAAACAGATCAAGAGAAATCGACCCCAGCAGGATCGGCGTCCGCGCCACATAGTGAAACCCCGCCAGAATGACTCCCATCGAAGTCGCCCGGTGCTCCATGCGCCCCGGCCGCACCGACAGCGAAGCCACCAGCACCAGAAACCATAGGAGCGATACCAAGGTAAAGAGATACACCGCCGCTGCTCCGGCGACACGATGGTGTATCGGCAGCGTGAACAGCACGCCGCCCAGCGCCGGCCCGCTAATGTTTGCGATCTGGAAGATCGTCGCTCCCCACGTGACCGCGTTTACAAAGTGTTCCGTGGGCACAAGATGGGGAATGAGCGCCGAGCTCGCCGGCCCGCTGAACGACCGCCCTGTGCCGATAAAGAACAGCACTGCGTAGATCGGCCAAACCGTCCGTAAACCGTGCCAGGCAAAGAGAAATAGCGTAAGCGTGCACACGCACTGCAGCGAGTAGCACACCATGATCACTTGCCGCCGGTCGAAGCGGTCCGCCACATGACCTGAGGGCAGGATGAACAGAAGCCCGGGCAGAAATAGGGCTAGGCCCGTGTAGCCCAGGTCAATGGGCTTGTGGGTCATTTGGTACACCTGCCACGCCACAGCAAGCGATTGCGCCTCCGCCCCTATGATGGCCATGATCCGTGCCAACTGGTAACGACGGAAATCGCTGGAAAGAAATGCGGCTGCGGCCTTGCTTGGGGGACGATCAGGCATGCCTCCTTTGTTTATACCGTTCCCCGTCGCTGCTTGTCAGGTTAACCGTTGCCTTTTACCAATCTCCGCTTTCCCGTAATCTGGAGCATGGACCTCCCCGGCGAGAACATTTCCGACGAGAGCCTTTCCCCAATGCAGATCGAGTCACATCCGGATGAGCTGGGCCCCGCCGGGCGCTCTCGCCCTCGAAAGTCCCGTCGAGATCATTGAGGAGCAGCTCCCTCCGCCCGACACCCCCGGTCTCGGTTCCCCGGCCGCCGTCGCCGCCGTCTGCCTCTGCGGAGTCTTCGCCTTCCTCGACCTCTATGTCACGCAGCCGCTGCTCCCTCTCTTCACGCGCGTCTTTCACGCCTCAAAATCGGTCGCCAGCCTCACCGTGAGCACCGCCACCCTCGGCGTCGCCATCTCCGCGCCCATCCTGGGAGCCCTCGCCGAGCGGCTCAGCCGAAAGCGCGTCATTGTCACTTCGATCATCGCCCTCTCCATCCCCACGCTCCTCGCAGCCACCTCACCCAGCCTGCGCGCCCTCGATGCCCGGCGTTTTCTCCAGGGACTCATCCTGCCCGGAATCTTCGCCATCGCCATCACCTACATCGGCGAAGAATGGGACCACCATGCCGTCCCCATCGTCATGAGCATCTACGTCAGCGGCACCGCTCTGGGCGGATTCCTCGGCCGCATCACCGCCGGCCTTGTCGCCGAGCATTTCAACTGGCGCTGGTCCTTTGTGACTCTGACCGCCTACACGTTGCTCGGAGCTGCGTTGGTAGGCCGCTGGCTTCCAGCCGAAACCCACCCCATGCCCTCCGGGCCGCGTCCAGCCCTTTTCGCCCAGTTGGGATCCATGCTGGCCCACTTCCGCAATCCGAGGCTGCTCGCCACCTTCGCCGTCGGCTTCGGAATGCTCTTCACCCTGGTCGGCTCTTTCACCTTCATCACCTTCTACCTGGCGGACCCGCCCTTTAATCTCTCGACAGCCGCCCTCAGCTACCTCTTCGCCATCTATCTCATTGGCCTCATCGTCACTCCTGGCGGCGGATATCTCGTCACCCGCATCGGCATGCGTGCAGGCATCGCCGTCGCCATCTGCGCCTCACTGGCCGGCGTACTCCTCACCCTGAGCCACTCCCTGTGGATCGTGGTGCTCGCCGGCCTCGGACTCGTCTGCACCGGAGTCTTCATCGCCCAGGCGACCGCCAACAGCTTCCTGCGCCACGCCGCCGCGCCCGGAACCCGCGCCTCGGCGGCCGGCCTCTACATCTGCTGCTATTACATGGGCGGAACCGCCGGCGGCGTCATCCCCAGCTACACGTGGGAACTGGGAAAGTGGCCCGCTTGCGTCGCCCTGATCGCGTCCATCCTTCTCGTTACCCTCTTAATCGCCCTCGTGGGCTGGAAGACGCCACCAGCCTCACCCCGCGCCGCCTCGTAACTGGGCTCGCCGGCACCTTCTTTGTCCGCCCATTTATACTCGGGCAGGTTAACGAGGGACGCTTCGACCATGCTGACGCGGCGCTCTGTTCTGCGCTCCACGCTCGTGCTCTCGGCGGGAGCCGCAGCCTCCACCTTTGGACTGCGCGGCCTTCCGCAAGAGGGAAAGCAGGCCTCACTGCGTCTATCGTCCGCAGCACCAGCCACGCCGGTACCGGAGAATTTCGTCGGCCTCGGTTACGAAATGTCGTCTGCGGCGCAGCTCGGATTGCTCAGCGCGCAGGATACGAAGTACGTCCAGCTCGTGCGCAATCTCGGCAGCCGGGGCGTCTTTCGCTTCGGCGGAATTGTGGCGGATTTTACGGATTACGCGCCCGCTGGGCCAATCCGTACCGAGCCCAAGGATACCGTCGTCAGCCGGGCCAGCCTGGAACAGCTTCGCGGCTTTTTGGATGCGACCGGATGGACGGCGATCTGGAGTCTTAACTTCGGCCAGGGCACTCTGGAAGAGGCGATCGCCGAGGCTACAGAAGTTCACAGCATCCTCGGGCCACGGCTGGAGGCGATCGAGCTGGGCAACGAGGTCGAAAATTACGGCCGCGGCGATCACCCCCTCCGCAAGGCTCCCTGGGATTTCCCTCAATATCTGACTGAGTACCGGCAGTGGCATCACGCGATTCTGGCGGCGATTCCTGGGCTGCGGTTTGCCGCACCCGATACCGCCGCATCCGTTCAGTGGGTGCAGGAAATGGCCGGCCAGGCGCACGGAGACGTTCAGCTGCTGACAACGCACTTCTATCTGGGCGACCAGCGCAAAGCCACGCTGGGGCAATTGATGCAGCCGGATCCTGTGCTGAGAAGCAAGCTTGAGAAACTGCGGCAGATTTCGCGCGACAGCGGAATTCCTTGGAGAATGTGCGAGACAAATTCGTTCTTCGGAGGCGGCCATCCGGGTCTCAGCGATACGTTCGCAGGCGCCCTCTGGACACTGGATTACCTGCTGCTGCTGGCACAGTATGGATGCGCCGGCGTGAATCTCGAAACGGGGGTGAACCAGCTCGGGTTTCTCAGTTCTTACTCGCCCATCCGGACCGACGCTGATGGGCAGGTTGCAACAGGCGCTCCCTACTATGGAATGCTGGCCTTCGCGGCGGCGGGTGCGGACGGTGCCGAGATGCTTCCCGTTGAGATTACGGCACCAGGCTCCGGGCTGACAGCCTATGCGGTCAGGAAGCGAGGCCGGGTGCGGTCGGTCGTAATTCTCAACTGGAGCCTGGAGAATCAGACGTCAGTATCGATAGCCGAACTAGGACTGCGCTCCGCGCACGTGCTGCGACTGACAGCACCCAGCCTTACCAGCAAAGACGGAGTGCAATTTGCCGGTGCACAGGTCGATGCGCAGGGCCGCTGGCTGCCGAAAACAGCGGAACGGTTGGAGTCTGACCTGATTACTTTGCCGGCCGCCAGTGCTGCCGTACTGCGCGAATCGACCGGTCAGAACTAACCACAGCTTGAGCAACCCGAAATCCTCCCCGCGGTACACACCACATTCCCACTCCTAAATTCTTAGTTGACAATTCACCTTCCCCGGGCCTAATCTCCTAATTGTTTAGGAGACCACGGGTGACGAAAGAGTCGAACAGGGCCCGACTTACGAAGCTTGAATTGAAGATCATGCAGGTGATCTGGAGACACGGCGGGGGCACCGTAAGCGCCGTGCAGGCAGAACTCGATCCTCCACTGGCATACACCACCGTGCAGACCATGCTGAATATCCTCGAGCGCAAAGGAAAGCTGAAACGCCGGCTGCAGGGCCGCGCCTACGTTTACAGCGCCAGGGTTAGCGAAAGAAAGGTGCTCGGACAAGGCCTGCGCGACCTGATTGACCGCATGTTCGGCGGTTCAAGCGAAGAGCTGGTAATGAGCCTGCTCAAGAACCGGCATATCGATGCCCGGACGTTAGCCGAATTGACCGAACGCTTTAACAGGGAGGCGAGCGAATCATGAAAGACTTCGAATCCTGGCTTCTGACCTATCTTCTGAACTCCCTTTGGCAGATCCCGCTGCTCTTTGCCGCCGGTTGGCTCGCTGCGCGGGCGCTCAGGCCGGCCGGTGCCGCGGCGGAGCACCGGATGTGGGTAAGTGTCCTGCTGCTGCAATGTCTGCTTCCGGCTTGTTCCGCCTTGCCGCAGAACTGGCTGCAAACGCTCTTCTCTTGGGGTGGCGATGCCCGCCACGCTGGCGAAGCGCATGTATCCGTAGTCATGGGCGCAGGAACGCCGCTGGGTGCATGGCATCTCTCGGGAGAGCTGCTTGCGGCTATCGCAATCGCGTATGCCGCGACTATCGCTTATTTCGCTGCCCGGTTTGGCTGGAGATGGAAAAAACTCGCGGGCTTACGCCGGGAAGTTGAGATGATGCCGCTCAGTCCTGAAGCGATCCTCCGGTGGGCGCAATGCTCCGCCCGGTTCGGCATCGCCGATGTGTCGATTGCGACTTCCTCCCGGATCTTCGGCCCGGTCACCATCGGGTTCTTCCGAAAACTCGTGCTGTTTCCCGCCGGCACGGCGACCAGCTTGCAGGAACCCGAATTTCACGCGGCAATGGCGCATGAGTTTGCGCACCTGCATCGCAACGACTTCCTGAAGAACCTCGTTTACGAACTGCTTTCGCTCCCTGTGAGCTACCATCCGGTGCTCTGGCTCACTCGCGAACGAATTACGGAAAGCCGTGAGATGGTTTGTGACCAGATGGCTGCCGACATTTCCGGACGAAACGAATATGCGCGATCGCTCTTGCGCCTTGCCTCCCTGCTCGTGCACGGACTGCCGCGTAGAACCCCTCATGCTATCGGAATCCTCGATGCCAACACCTTTGAAAGGAGAGTTATGAAGCTGTCAAAGAAGCAGAACGAAATCCGCGGCGTGCGGCGATTCGCCATCGTGCTCGCCTGCGCAGTCTTTGGAATCGGAACCTGCACGTCGGCAATAGCGCTGAGCATGCA
This sequence comes from uncultured Acidobacteriaceae bacterium, assembly GCA_963781245.1. Taxonomy (GTDB): domain Bacteria; phylum Acidobacteriota; class Terriglobia; order Terriglobales; family Acidobacteriaceae; genus Silvibacterium. The sequence goes on along the minus strand of CAWAFB010000010.1, from coordinate 908,637 downwards.
CGTCGATGCCGGCTCCGCAGCCGTCGGCGACAAAGCTCCGCCCCATAGTCCTCTTAACGTTTCGGCGTCAGACATGGCCGGAAACAAGATCTCTGGCCCTGTTCCCAAGTATCCCGTAGAAGCCAAAAAAGAAGGGATACAGGGCACTGTCGTGCTGGACGCGGTGATCGGCAAGGATGGAACGGTTGAGGAACTGAAAGTCGCGTCAGGCCCGAAAGAGCTTCAGCAATCGTCCCTGGACGCGGTGCGGCAATGGATCTACAAGCCGTTTCTTCTCAATGGCGATCCCGTCGAGGTCAAGACGACGATCAACGTAGTTTATTCACTGGCGAAGAAGTAAGCGACGAGAACTTCATTCTCCGGCAATAGCGGGCGCTGTACCTCGATTCGCTCTTTGAGCATAAGGAAAATGAGCGGGTGCATCACCCGTGCTTTTGTCCTTCTCTGTCACAACCACGCATTGGAGTGCCCCATCTTTGACGCGTCTTTGCTTTTTGCGTCAAGGGTGGGATCGCACTCACCTGCACCAGTCACTTATGGGCGATGATCCGGCCGCCACAGTAACTCCGGCCGCGGCTGTCGTTGACAACCACATGCTTTGCGAGCAGCATTAAGCACCCCAGGCAAAAACCAACATGGTTGGGCCGAAAATCTGCTCTTCAAGGCAAATCAATAATGAAACGGTATGGCATAAGCGTTTGCACTCTCGCGTCTTTTATGGTCCTAACTCTTCCCTGCATGGCGCAGGATAACCCGTGGAACGGCTCGTGGAAGATGGACCGATCCACGCTCCAGTACGACGGACCCACTGTCTCAATAGCTACGGAGGCTGGCGGATACACAGTAACGCGCGGCGGCAAGGCGAGTCCCAGGGTGGTTTGCGACGGGAAGCCAAACGCACCGATTAACGGCGCGACGACCACGTGCACCAAAGTCGGCGCCGGCTATGCACTGGTCAACACCCGCGACGGCAGGCAAGTGAGCAAAGTGAAGGTGGAGATATCACCAGATGGCAATACGATGACCAGGACAGCCGACATCGCCCCGCCGGACGGAAGCCCTTACACGATGACCTTCGCATCGAAACGGGTCTCCGGCGGAGATGGCGCACCCGTCGTATGGAAGGAAACCAGCTTTAACGAGTCGCAGGACACGGGAGTACTGACGTTCCTTGTGAACGGCGACACCGTCGACATCAAGGAGACGGACAATGACAAGCCGATCACCTGCAAGTTGGATGGCACCCCGACCAACCTTTCTGGAACACGCACCATGTCGGCGAAGCTGGATGGACCGCATACGCTGAAGGTGACGTACAGCAACGTCGGGGAAGTGCAGCGGGAAAATACCTTCGTCATGAGCCCGGACGCCAAGACTCTCAAGGAGACGGACGTCACGCCGGCGCCTTCGCCATCAACGATGTCAGTGATGTTCAACAAGTCGTAGCCAGCCGCGATGGTGGGGTACGGCCCAGTACCCCACTCCCCAGCGGGTGGCCCAGCCGAGCTTTGTCCTTTCTATCCCATCCACGCATCGCATTGCCCCATCCTTCCTCCCCGAACTGATCACTCAGCCAAGCCACGGACTCCCTCCAGAACCCACCTGAATACTGCCCTCTCAACCCTCCCATTGAGGCCACCCGCACAATGAACGATAATGACTCGTGGTCTGCCAGGAGATGACGGCGCTTTTCGCTCTGCCCGCATCTCTTCAGACATCTCTCCTGTTTCACTTGCCCTGCGGCGTTTCTTCCTTGATGAACTTCCCCGGACTGGACGTAACTTATGGAGCTATGGACCGAATATGAAGGAAGAACGATCGATGGTCTCTTCCCGCTGACGAAACTCCTGCGGCCCGAAGGCCGCAGTGCCTTCTTTCTCACCTCGAACGGCAACGGCGTCGCCCGCGTCATCCGCCTCATCGAACCGCACTTCGACGAAGACGAGATCCTCGCCCGCTGGCGCGGAGTCGCTGCTCTGAATCACCCCAACATTTTGAAGCTGGAAAAGTTCGGCCAGGTCGAGTTCGAGGACGGATCGTTTCTCTACGCTGTAATGGAACCGGTCGACGCCAACCTCGGCGAGGTGGTCGTCCAGCAGCGCCTTACCCTGCCCGAGGCCCGGCAGCTTGCCCAGAGCCTCATCTCCGCTATCGGGTCCCTTCACTCCCACGGGTTCGTGCACGAGCACATTGAGCCGGCGCACGTCTTCGCCGTCGGCGAGACCGTCAAGCTGCGCAGCGACTGCATCCGCGAAGCTCCCGAAGATCAGGAAGGCCAGGAACTAAAGAAGCGCGACCTGCATGATTTCGCGGTCGTCCTGCTCCAGGCTCTCACCCAGCGAACCACCCTCGAAGCGGGTGGCCGCACCCTACCCGCCCCGTTTGACCGCATTGTGCCGCGGACGATGAGCGGCGAATGGGGCGTGAGCGAAATCTCCGCCGCCCTCGGAGCAACCGATGCCCCCGCCGCCGCTCCCACGCCGAACATTTCGCCTGTTACAACTCCCAAAATCGAACAGCCACCGGCAACCGTTTCGACGGCTGCGGTGAAGGCGGAAGAAGTCGCCTCTCCGCGTCACATTCCCGAGGTCCTGGAAGATCAACCGGGCAGCCCTTTCCTGAGCCCGAGATGGATCGCGATCGGGCTGGCGGTCGTGCTGCTTCTGTGGATCGGATGGCATTTCCTCTCCGCCCGCCCGGCGAACCCGGTCAGCCCTCAACCGGAAGCCTCGGCACCCGTCGCCCCCGGGAACACGGCCGCAAACAGCGCCTCGGCAAAGCCGTCCCCGTCCGCCGCCCCACCCGCGGCCGCCAGCGCCCCCGCGAGTCAGAAGCCTCTCGCCGCCCCCGACGCCCGCAAGCAGTGGAGGGTCATCGCCTACACCTACAACCATCAGGATCAGGCACAGCACAAGGCCGATGTGGTCGGTCAGGCTCACCCCGACCTCCACCCCGAAGTCTTCACCCCCACCGGACACGCCCCCTTCCTGGTCGCCCTCGGCGGAGCGATGAGCCGGGACGACGCCTTCACCCTGGCTCAGAAGGCACGCAACCAGGGACTTCCCCGTGACACCTACGCGCAGAACTATAGCAGCAAAGGTCGCTGAGACCGTCGTCGGACCGCAAAGATCTGGCCGACTATTTACGCAAACCCGCTAAACTGGAAATAGAGACGCAAATGCCCGGTCCGAGCGGCCGGGCATTTGCGTTCAGGTAATTTGTTTGAAATCAATCAGTTACAGGACATGGCAAGCAAGTGATTTCGAATGAATGAGTTGCAAACTACAGGGGGGAGGGGTACCCTCCGCTTCGAGCTATTTCCCGCCTTGGGGCTGCGAACTCCCGGTGCCGCCTCCGCTCGGAATGTAGTTCTTGTACTGCGTGTCGACGATCCCCAGATTCCGGGCAAGGCCGAGCTTGGCCTGGTTGAACTGGTAGACACTGCGGACATACTGGGTCTGGGCCTGCGCCAGGGTCGACTGCGCCTGTACCACTGGCAGGTTATCGTCCACCCCAGCCTGGAAGCGGTCGGTGGTCTGCTCCAGGGTCTTCGTCGCCAACTCCACATTGCTGCGCGATACGCGCACCAGCTCCGCCGCCGCCTGCAGATCGAGCAGGCTGTCGCGCAGCTGCTGATCGATCTTGTTCGTCAGGTCGTTGAACTGCGAGTTCAGCTCGTCCACCTGCGCCACGGCAACATCGCGGTCGCCGCGGAACTTCGCTTCTTGGAAGATGGGCACTTCCAGGGTACCCGTCGCCGCGAAGGTCCCGTGGTAGATCAGGCCCGAGACGCCGGTCACGCCGTAGTTGCCGTTAAAGGTGATGCTTGGGAAACGTTCATGTTTCGCCGCCTGCCGCTCCAGGCGCGCAGCAACTATTTGCTGCTTGAGTTCCTGATAATCCTGGCGGCTGGCGTAGGCGTCGCGCTTGGCCTCCGCGATGGTCACGGCCGCCAGATCGGCGTATGGGGTGGCATCCGTCAGCTGAATCTCCTGCTCCGGCGCCAACCCGATCTGCCGATTCAGCGCGATCTTCGACTTTTGGAAGTCGTTCTGCGCCTGAATCAGCGTCAGCTGCTGCGTCTGGTACTGTACTCGCGCCCGTAGTTCGTCGAGATTGGCCGCGGTCCCGGCCTTGTGCTCTTCCTGCGCCTGGTACAGCAGCGTCTCGTCCGTCTTGAGCAGTGCCTCGGCATAATCCACCTGCGAGGAAGCCGCCAGCGCCTGCAGATACGCGGTCCCGACGTTCAGCACCACCAGTCCGCGCGAAGACTGGGACGCGTAGTACGCAGCCCGCTGGTTCGCCTTGGCTGCCTTCCAGACGTCCCACCCCGCCCAGGTAAAGAGTGCCTGCGACATGTTCACCTGCCCGATCGTCGAGTCGACCTTGACCATATAGGGATAGGTGGCAGCCTGATCCGCAGGCACGCCGAACTCGGTCAGGACTCCCGGGCTGAAGCCGCCCGCCCTCAAATTGAGCTGGTGCAGCCCCGTCTCTCCATGCACCGAAAGATTCGGCATCAACGCATTCTGCAGCTGCAGCTTCTGCGCCTCGGCTGATTTCTCATTCAGGTGAGCAAGGGTCAGGGCGAGATTGTTCTCGATACCCAGACGGATCGCATCGTCCAGCGACAGCGGCTTTACGTCCGGGGTCGCGGCCACAGCCTGGACGCTTCCCGCATAGGGATTCTCGGCCGAATTGTTCGGGTTGGCCTGCGCCCACGCGCAAGGCAGACCGGACAGGAGCCCAGTTAACAGAATTACCGGGGTGCAATACTTGGCGCTTCTCATTCGTTGCGAAACACTCGTCAATCTTGAACTCTTTATTAGAGTTTCATGAGCCGAACTGGATGCCAAAAGATTTCCTGCCAACGCAAAAGTCCGGAAAGGACAATCGCCGCCAAGCATCTGTTGATTCGAGGCTTACCATCGGACGCCAACCGGGATAAGCATTTGCAAGCAACAAGCCGGGGACGACGATCATCGTACCTTTAAGACTAAAAAGGCCTGCGTGGCTAGGAAGGAATTGTGTCAGTGATAAGCCAACAGCACCACCGGGCAACTCAACCAGGCTCTCTTGCCCCGGGCTCGCTTCCTGTGGTATTGCTGCTGGCCAATGATCTTGCATCCGCACATGCGGTCCGGGACGGGATTCGACGCGCCGGACTGACAGTCATTTTGGAGACGGTTGGAATCCGCGCTGAATTCCTCTCCCGTTTGCGGGGAGGCCCGGTCGACCTGATCCTGGCTGCAACCACAGGATTACGTGGGCTGCCCATTGCAGAAGTCCTCGAATACGCCGGAAATGCGGAACCTCGCATCCCCTTGGTGGTTATCGGCATGGAGGGTGAAGAATCTGAGGCGGCGCAGGCTATTCGTGACGGCGTGTCGGACTTCGTGCGCCTCACACAGCTGGGTCGGCTTCCTGCAATCATCGAGCGGGCGCTTCGCGAGAGACGCGAAAGCAATAAGCAGGAGCGCGGGCGGGTTGAACTGGAGCATGCCGCGAATGTGCTGCGTGAAAATCAAAAGCTGCTCACACTCGGTCGGCTCGCGGCATCCATCGCGCACGAGATCAATAATCCGCTCGAATCAATCACGAACCTGCTTTACCTGATGGAGATCGACCACAGCTCCCCGCAAAAGTCGGCCGAATACCTCAAACTCGCTCAGCGAGAATTGAATCGGGTCGTCGACATCAGCAAACAAACCCTGACATTTTCCCGGGAGACCAGCACTCCGGTACGCCTGCATTTAGCCGAGCTCATCGAAGAGGTGCTCGTACTTTACGGCAGAAAGGTCGCAGACAAAGACCTGCGCATAGTGCGGGAGTATGAGTCGTCCCAGGCCATCACGGCATTCCCCGGCGAGATGCGGCAGGTGCTGTCGAATCTGATCACCAATGCTATTGAGGCGTCGACAAGGGGCGGTACGCTGATTCTCAGGATTCGCGACACCCGCAAGTGGTCTGACGTAGGAGTACGTGGGTTGCGTTTTTCACTCGCCGATACTGGTCCCGGAATCTCGCCCGACGTCCGCAGGCGACTCGGCGAGCCATTCTTTACCACCAAGGGGCAGGCGGGGACCGGATTGGGATTATGGGTTACACGTTCGATTCTCAGCCGTTATGGCGGCAACCTTCAGCTCCGCTCCTCTACCTCTGAAAATGGACACGGCACGGTATTCAGTATTTTCCTGCCGACAAACATGAGGCCTTTGGTAGTCGCAGCAAGCCAGCACCCGCAAGGCGCGCCGCTGAGTCGCGTACAGTCGGCCTCCAGCGGTCACACGCGCGCGCCAGAACCCGCCCGCGCCGGTGAAGACCGCTTGTGGGCGAGAGAAGGCTAGGGGTCACTCCTCGTCTTCTTCGCTGGCAGGCCGCTTGGCATTAGCGAGGATTTTCTCGGCGATGGGCTGCGGCACCACATCGTAGTGATCCATCTCCATATGAAAACTTCCCCGGCCCTGGGTCATCGCCGTCAGGCTTGAACCGTAACTCAGCATCTCCGCCATCGGAACCTCGGCACGAACAACCGTGGTTGATCCGCGGCTTTCCATTCCCTGCACTCGCCCCCGGCGCTGATTCAGATCCCCCATGAGAGCTCCGGCAAACTCCTCGGGACCCTCGATTTCCACCCTCATGATCGGCTCCAGGAGTGCGGGTTTGGCCTGCTCCATGCATTTCCGGAAAGCCAGACGCCCGGCCATCTTGAAAGACAGTTCGTTCGAGTCGACATCGTGATAGCTGCCGTCGTAGAGCGTGACGCGAAAATCGACAACCGGGTAGCCGGCCAGATAGCCGCGCGCAGCTGATTCCTGAATGCCCTTTTCAACCGCGGGAATAAAGTTACGCGGAATCGCTCCGCCGAAAATATCATTGATAAACTCAAAGCCCGAACCACGCGTAAGCGGCTCAATGCGAATCTTGCAATCGCCGAACTGACCGTGGCCTCCCGTCTGCTTCTTGTGGCGTCCGTGAGCTTCGGCCCGCCCGCGAATCGTCTCGCGATATGGAACCTTGGGAGCCTTCAACGTAACCTCGGTGTGATAACGGCGTCGAAGCTTGGACACGATCGCCTCGATATGCGGCTGACCTGCCCCCGCGATCAGGAACTCATTGGTCTGCGGATCGCGGAAAAATCGGACCAGCAGATCTTCTTCCATCAGCTTATGAACCGCAGGGGCTAGCTTGTCCTCGTCCGCCCGGGTCTTCGGCTCGATCGCGTAGGTCATGGCAGCTTCCGGCAGGGCAACCGGCTCGAAGAAGATCTCGTGGCCCTTATCGCCCAGCGTGTCCCCGGTAAGCGTATCCCGAAGTTTGGCCACCGCACCCAGATCGCCTGCATGCAGCTCTGTGACCGGAACCGCGGTGTGGCCTTGCATGATGGAAAGATGAGCAAGCCTCTCGCTGCTGCGACGTCCAAAATTGTTGACGGTGGCATCATTCTTTACGACTCCGGAAAACACTTTGAAAAAAGTGATGCGCCCGGCGAAGGGATCCGTCATCGTCTTGTAGGCATAAATGGCGACCGGCTCCTTATCGTCCACCTTGCGCATAACGATCTCATGCGAGCCATCGCCGGTGACAACCGGCTCGCTGGCCGCCGGTCCGTTGGCCGCGTGCCCATTCGCTGAAACCGCCGTCAACGCAGCACGCGCTGCGACTGGCTCACGCTCGATCGGTGCGGGAGCGTAGACCTTAAAAAAGTCGAGCAGGTGATCGGTGGCAACATTGGCGAGGCCGCTCGAGAAGAGCACCGGAAAAACGCGGTCTTCGCGGATAGCCTCATGGAGGGCGGTGATCAGATGCTGCTCCGCGATCGTTCCCTCGGCAAAGAATTCCTCCATCAGTTCGTCCTTGCCTTCAGCTACCAGTTCCACCAGCGCCTCGTGTGCTGCCTTTGCCGGCGCCTGCATTTCCGCGGGAATCTCCCCGATCTTGCCCTGGCCATCGCCACCCGGCGAGTAATAGAACGCCTCCATCGTGACCAGATCGACTACACCCTCAAAGCCCTTGCTGTTAGCAATCGGCAGCTGGACGGGAACTACTGCGCGGCCGTAGCGGGCGCGCAGGGCCTCGAGCGCCGGCTCCACGCTGGCCGCGGCGCGCGGATGATCCATCTGATTGAGCACAATCACGCGCGGCAGGTTGAACTCGTCAGCGTACTTCCAGACACGGTCGGTCATCGCCTCGACCCCGCATGGGGTATTCAACACCACCATCGCCGCTTCCACCGGAAGCATCGCCGACTTGGCCTCGTGCACGAACATGTGGAAGCCCGGCGTATCGACCAGGTTCACCTTGACGCCATTCCATTCCGCGAAAGCAACCGCATTCTGCATCGTTGTCCGGCGCGACACTTCCTCTTCGTCGTAGGCCGTCACCGCCGAGCCATCTTCCACACGGCCAAGCTGCGGAGTCATCTTTGCGGCATGCAGCAGAGCGGACACCAGCGTTGTCTTCCCGCTGTGCGCATGCCCCACTACAGCTACGTTGCGGATCTCACTTCCCTGATAAGACTTCATAAGTTACTCCTAAAAATGAGTTCGCCCCGGAGGCGCCCGGGGCGGATACAAAACCGTGAATCGACCAGGACATTTTGAGCAAATACGACCTCGCCAATCATCGGACGAAAAGCTGGCGCGGGCGTCTCGAAGAGCGTCTCAGTCGCGGTGCAGCCGAATCTTACGTCCTCATCCTTCATGCGAGGCGCGAGCCGGAGGCCGGGTTTTCAACACAGCAATCACCCCGAGCCTTCAAGAGCTATGGATGCTAGCACAGGGTTCGGATAAGCCTCAAATAGATTGACGCGACCTTCCCGCGGAATGGTCAACCCTGCTGCCTGACCGTCTGCCTTTCCAGCCGGCGATCGATTTCGTATCTGCGCCTCAGGGCACCAACCGTCCCTTCGCGTCCTTATACTAGGGAGAGCAATGGCAAATTCTCTTTCTGTAACCAATTTTCTGCCCGTAGACGAGCAGATGGATCTGCTCCAGAAAGGCGCGGCGGAGATCATTCGCGTCTCGGAACTGCGCGAGCGCCTCGAAAATGCACGGCAGACCGGCGTGCCCCTGCGCGTAAAGGCCGGATTCGACCCGACCGCCCCCGATCTCCACCTGGGCCATACGGTGCTCATGCGTAAGCTCAAGCACTTTCAGGATCTCGGTCATCAGGTCATCTTTCTGGTCGGCGACTTCACCTCGCTGATCGGCGATCCCAGCGGCCGGTCCACGACGCGCAAAGTGCTGACGCGCGAAGAGATCAACGAAAACGCCAAGACCTACACCGATCAGGTGTTCCGCATTCTCGACCGGAACAAGACCGAGGTGCGATTCAACTCCGAGTGGCTCGGCACGCTGGGATTCGAAGGCATGATCCGGCTAGCACAGAAGTTCACGGTTTCTCAGATGCTCGAACGGGATGAATTCCACACCCGTTTCCAGAGTGAGCAGCCGATCGCCCTCCACGAAATCCTCTATCCCCTGGCGATGGCCTACGACTCGGTCGCTCTGAAGGCCGATGTGGAACTCGGCGGCACAGACCAGAAGTTCAATCTGCTCACCGGCCGCGAATTGCAGCGGGATTACGGTCAGCCGCCGCAGATCGTTCTGATGACGCCGATTCTTGAAGGTCTGGACGGCGTGCAGAAAATGTCGAAGTCGCTGAATAACGCCATCGGCATTCACGAGCCGCCCCAGGAGATGTACGGCAAGCTCATGTCCATCAGCGACGACCTGATGTGGCGCTACTGGACGCTGCTTACAGATTTGCGCCAGAGCGAGATCGACCAGATTCAGGCTGATGTCGCGTCCGGCAAACTCCACCCCATGGAAGCCAAGAAGCTCCTGGCCCGGACCATCGTCGCCGGCTTCCATTCAGAAGACGCCGCACACTCTGCAGACGAGAACTGGGCACGGCAGTTCCAGCAGAAGAGCGACGACATCGAGGGGCTGGAGGAAGTACCGGTGCGCGAGGCCGATCTGTCGCGCGATATCGACGGACGCGTTCGCCTGTCGAAACTTCTGACGCTGGTTGGGCTCGCCGCGTCCTCAACCGAAGCCGACCGCAAAGTGAAGGAAGGCGCAGTGCGCGTTGACGGCGAGGTCGTGAAGCAATCCCACCTCTCCCTGAACGGTACAAAGCGGCTCACGATTCGGGTTGGCAAGCGGGCCAAGATCGCGGTGATTCAGTAGAGCGCTGAGTGGAATCCGGTCAGAACCGCATCTCCTCAACCCGCCCCGTGTCGAAATCGCTGTAGCGAATCCAGGTCGGACGAACGAGGAAATAAGCAATCGCCGGCCACTTCTGGCGCTCGACGCCGTCCGGCCACCGAGCGAAATATGTCTGCTTCGCGTGCACGAGATCCCGCCCCTCCGGCTCGATGGCGATCCCTTCGTATTGGACGGTCTGCTCGCCTTCCCAGCCAGTGACAACGGCAATCCGCGGATCAGCCTTCAGGTTCGGATATTTCCGCGAAGTCGTGACGGTATCGAAGACGATCTCCAGCTCGTCCGAAACGGCAATGCCAACAAGGGCAGATTGCGGCTCTCCGCGCGGACCGACACTGGAGATCACTCCATATTTCCGCGCGGCGATAAAGTCCTGAACGAACTGGCGCAGCTCATCCCGGTTCACACGGCGACCTTAAGTTTCGTCAGTCCTCTCTCAGCGCCTCCATCGGCTCGATGGTCGACGCCGTATATGCAGGTATGAAAGAGGCGATCGATCCAACAACCAGCAACACGAACGCTACCCCAAGGTAAGTTCCAATGTCGATGGGCTTCACATTATAGAGAAAACTCTTCACCAGTTGCCCCGCAAAACCTGCGAGCACAAGTCCCGCAACCAGCCCGGCAACAATCAACACACCGCCCTGTCGCACAACCATCCTCGCGATACCCTCGCGGGTCGCGCCCAAAGCCATACGCACACCAATTTCACGCCTGCGATAGCTGACCAGTTGCGCCAGCACTCCGTACAACCCTGCAATCACCATCACCGTCGCCAGCCCCGCAAAGGAGCCAACAAGATATAGTCCCAGCCGCTGGCTGAACGTGTTCGCGTCCACCGACTCCTGCATGGTCTGGAAATTGTCAAGCGCGTAATCCGGTGCTGTCTGCTTGAAAACCGATCGCATCTCAGGCGCAATCGGAGTTACCCCGCGTGTCTTTACCACAAAGGTGACTACCGTCTTCAGCAGAGCCTGGTAGAAGAGAGACGTGGTCGGCACCTGCTGATAGGGAATCAGCAGCAGAGGCTGCACGTCGCCGCCCACGCTGCGATCGGCCTGGTCGGCGATCACTCCGACAATCGTCAGCGGCTTCACCATCCCGGTATCTTTCCCGCCGAGGTCGATCTGCTGCTGAAGCGAATCCTTGCCCGCGAAATACTTCTTCGCCAGCGCCTCGTTTATGACCACTACAGGCGTCGTCGCCGCCGTGTCGTCCGCACCGATCATCCGGCCGTGTAGTACCGGGGTACCCATGGCGAGCGCATAGTCTTCGCTCGCGGCGGTCACACCGGCGCCCGCGTGATGACCCGGATTAGTGGGGTGCCCGACAATATCAAAGCTCGTTCCAACGTTCACTCCGGAGAGCGGGGGCGCGGTTGCGATCGCGGCATACCGCACACCGGGCGCTTGTTTTATGCGCTCCAGCGTCGGCCCATAAATGGTCGACGCGATCGAGACGGGTGCATGTTCCGTATCCGTCGAAACGGCCATGTTGGAAAAGCCTGCTGCATCTGCCGGCATAGCTGTAAAAGTGGTTACGCGGTCGACGTCAAAGCCCAGCCGCGCGTGCTCCAGGTTCCAGAGAGTATGAAACAGCAGGCCCGTGCCCACCAGCAGCAGCGTAGAAAGCGCGACTTCTCCCGCGACAAGCGAGCCGCTCAATCGCCCACTCACAGATCGCGCGCCGATGCCGCGCGAGGCAGCCTGCAGCGCCGGCTGCGGATCAGTGCGTGCCACCAGCAGCGCAGGCAGCAGCGATGACAGTAGTGTCGTGACTGTCGCAACTACTGCCAGCGTCAGAAGCACCGTCCAGTGCATGCCGATAAGATCCGCACGCGGAATCGTGCCGTCGGGAAGCTTGGCGAGCGCCATCAGAGCCAGTCGCGCCAGAATTATCCCCAGCGCACAGCCGAGCACGCAGAGCACGGCGCCTTCTGCGAGCAGCTGACCGATCAATCGCCCGCGGCTCGCCCCCAATGCGGCCCGAACCGCGAACTCCTGTTTTCGTCCCAGACAGCGCGCGATCAGCAAATTCGCAACATTCGCGCATGCGATGAGCAGAACGAGCAACAGCGCAGCCAGTAGCGCCAGGAACACCGGCCGCACCGGCCCGGTGAGTAGTTCCTGATATGAGGCCGCTTGAAGTGATAAACCCTCCGATCCCTTCGGATCTGCTTGCCGGATACGCTGGACAATGGCGTCGATTTCCTGCTGCTCTTGCGCGAGCGTAACGCCCGACCGCATCAGCCCTAGTGCATTGAAGAAGTGATAGCCGCGGCCCGTCAGCATTTCCGCGGTGGGCTGCAGCGGCAGCCATACGCCCTTCTCTATATCCGGGCCGATCGAATCCGGAAAGTGAAAACTCGCCGGCAGCACTCCGACCACAGTGCGCTCAATTCCGCCAATCCGCACCGTGCGCCCGACAATCCCCGGGTCGGCACTGAAGCTCTGCCTCCACAGACCCTCAGAGAGCAGCACCACCTGCGGACCACCCGATTCGCCTTCCGCTTGCGTAAATGTCCGGCCGACAATCGGCTGCGCGCCTAGCATGGAGAAAAGATTCTGCGTCATGCGCGGCGCCACTACGCTGACCGATCCGTCCTTGCCTTCCACCACACCGACGTCCTCGGAGTAGCCGCCCACTGCCGACATTCGCTGCGTCTGGTCACGAATGTCGCGATAGTTCAGATACGACGTGGTCCCAAATCCGGGCGAATCCTTCGGCCCGATGTATACCAGCCGATCGGCATGCGGATAAGGCAGAGGCCGCAGCAGCACACTTTCCACCACCGTGAACATCGCCGTATTCGCCCCGATGCCCAGCGCCAGCGTGATCACGGCGAGCGTGGTGAATCCCCAGGCGTTGCGAAGTTGCCGCAGGGCCGACTTCAGGTCTTGAGAGAACATCGCTCACCTCTGCGCTCACCTTCCCGTGAGCTCAATTGCACTACCGTAACACTCCACTCTTCTACGATCTACCCCGCATGGAAGACTCCTTCCCCGTCCCCACACAGGCGCGCCGCGGGTGCCACTTGCCTGAAAATCCCTAAGCCGGATCGCCATAATTGCTAAGATTTTCAATTTATTGGTTGACAATTATCATGAAAATTAACTATTAACTTGAAATAACAGTGGGAAAGGGGCAACATGCCAGCTCACCGTGACACAGATTGGCAGGAACTGACCCGGCTGACGCAGGGTTCCCCGTTTGTCGTCGAGCGGGTGCGGCTTGTCGGTAAAGACATTGCCGTCGAGGGGCGGTTTGAACTGCCGCAGTTAGCCCGGCTCAGCTCCGACGACCAGGTCTTCGTGACCGCCTTCGTCCGCTGCCACGGTTCGATCAAGGAAATGGAGCAGATCTTCGGCGTGAGCTATCCGACCATTAAGTCCCGCCTCAACCGTATTGCTCAGAGTCTTGAGTTCGTCGAGACCAATGTTGCCCCGTCCCGGGCTGAAATCCGCGACACAATCCGCAATACCATCATGGATCGGCTGAAGGCCGGCGAGATCAGCGCCGCCGATGCCATCCGCGAATTGGAGGCGCTGCCATGATTCCCGTTACAGGCGCCGTGCGCGTCGGCGATTACCGCGTTCACGGATTCCGGCTATCGATTCCCTTCCTGCTGCTGTGGGTGCTGATGCTGCCGCTGCTGGTGCTTGTCATTCCGGTCCTGTTCATTGCCGCCTTTTGCGTCGGCCTCAATCCCTTTACCGCGGTGGGCGCGGTCTTGCGGGTACTGGCAGCGCTCCGCGGAACGCAGGTTGAAGTAATTAACGACAACATTTCCATGCTGGTGAACCTTTTTTGAAGGAGAACTATATGAGCGAAACACGACGGCAGGTTCTGGAAATGCTGGCCGCCGGCAAGATCACCGCCGAGGAAGCTGAACGGCTGATTACGGCGCTCGAGCGCGATACCACCCCGATCGCCGAATCGCGTCCTACACTCAAGTCGAAATACCTGCGTGTGATCGTGGAGTCGGACGACCCCGCGGATTCCCACGGTCCGGTCCGCGTGAATACGCGTGTTCCGATGCAGCTGTTACGAGCCGGGGTAAAACTGGCAAACCTGATTCCTCCGCAGGCTCGTTACCATGTCGACAAAGCTCTGCACGATCAAGGGATTCCCTTCGACATGAGCGGCATCAACGCGGGAAACCTCGAGGAGATCGTCAACCATCTCGAAGATCTCACCGTCGATGTCGATCTCGACGATCTCGATCACCGCAAGCAGAAGGTCAAGGTGCGAGTCTTCTGCGAGTAGCTGCCACGCCTGCCGCGATGCACGCAAACCGGCGCAACTCCTTTCGTTTGCGATGTGCGACCATTGCACAAAGTGTCCAGCCGCCTGCCCTCTTCAGACAAAGATGATCACCTTCACCGTCAGCTCGGTCTGCGCGACCTCGTGCTCACGCAGATTCTCTGCGTCGTTGGCAGCTCATGGGTAGGAGTCGCCGCCGGCCTCGGCCGCGCCCAGACAGCCATGTGGATCGCCGCCATGCTGCTCTTCTACGTCCCCATGGCCGCATCGGTAATCGGACTGAACCGGATCATGCCCCTCGAAGGAGGGCTCTACATCTGGGCCCATCGCGCCTTTGGCGACCTGGGCGGATTCCTCACCGCATGGAACATCTGGTTTTACGGCATCGCCGTTACCGCGACCATCCTCTACGCGATTCCCACTGAGCTTTCCTACCTCATCGGGCCTTCGGCAGCGTGGCTTCCGGAGAGCCGCATCGCGTCCGTCGCCATTGTCTCCACGATGATCGCCGCAGTCACGATCGCCGCCCTGCGCGGTCTCGAGCTGAGCAAGTGGATTCACAACATCGGCGGCGGCGCCATGCTGACCGTCTTTGTCGTGCTCATCTTCCTTCCTCTCTGGGCGCTGTCGCGGCACTTACCTATCCACTGGGCGCCTTTCGTCATGCAGCTTCCGCCCCGCAGCCTGCGCTCTTTCGCCCTCTTCGGACAAATGCTCTTCGGCGCGCTCTGCGGCCTCGAGTACATCGCCATTCTCGCCGGAGAGAGCCGCCAGCCATCCCGCGCTATCGGCCGCTCGGTGTGGATCTCTTCGCCGATCATCTGCGCGATGTTCATCCTCGGGACAAGTTCGGTGGCAGCCTTCATCCCGGTGGGGCATCTCGATTTCATCGCGCCCATCCCGCAGACACTGCGAGCAGCGCTGGGGAACACCGGAGCCGGGAACGTGTTTGCGATCGCGGCTATCTTCCTGCTTCAGCTCAGGCTCATCGGAGCCTCGAGTTACATATTCACCGGCGTGACCCGCCTGCCCATGACCGTAGGCTGGGACGCGCTTCTCCCCGCATGGTTCACCCGCCTCCATCCCACCCGTCGCACACCCACGAATTCAATCATCTTCACTTCCCTTCTGGTCTTCCTGCTTGTCGTGCTGGCAAATATCGGGGTGCATGCGCAGGAGGCATTTCAGGTCCTCTCGAACGCCAGCCTCACACACTACGAACTGTCGTATCTGGCTATGTTTGCCATTCCGCTTGCGGGAATCGCCAGCCTGCGAAGATCGCTGCCCGCGTGGCTGAAGTGGACCTCCATCGTCGGCTTCCTCGCGACGCTCTTCAGCCTGCTGATCTCAGTCTTTCCGTTTGTGGATGTCGTGGACGCGCGGGCCTACGCGGTGAAGATCGCGGGTACGACTGTTCTGAGCAACTTGGTTGGATTCTGTTTCTACGGGCTGCGAAACAAGGCAGGGCGAAGGGCTGAAGAGACACGGGTCGCTCGGTAAGCCCTCGGCTTCAGCACCCGATAGCGCAGACTTCTCCACGAATTGGGTGTACATTTCTTCCCTATGAAATACCCGGCCATCTCGCTCGTCCTGCTTCTTTCTGCGACGGCAGGAGGCAGCGCGCAAAGGGTAAGCCCTGCCTATCAGCGGGTCCTGAGCTACGCAGTACAGCAGCCGGCAGCCTCCGCCACACCGCCCTCCGCGCTTGACCTCGTCAGCGGATATCGGGACGCAGCAGCGAAGCTCAAGGCAACAACCAAGGTCCCGGTGCGTCTGCCCTCGTGGGTGCCGTACGACGACGACAAGGACAACCCAGTCTTCGCGAGTGTCGCGTCGGCGACCGCCAATGGGTACCAGGTAGAACTCGCCTGGGCTCCCGATTGCGGGGGCGGCGGGGCATGCCACCTGGGATACATCAGCGGCAGCAACTCGCCACTCGAGGAAAACAAGAGACCGAAGATTCCGGTCACCTTAAGCGGCGGCATTCAGGGATATTTCATCGACGCGGGCTGCGGTGCGAACTGCGACGACTCCGCGGTCTATTGGACCGAGGGCGGCAACCACTACTCGATCAGCATGAAGGCCGAGATAAAGGAGACGCTGGTCAAGATGGTGAACTCGGCGCTGGCCACTAAATGACCAGCCGCACCCCGAAATTCCCGACAGCACGCCGATCTTTGAGAAAATAGTTTCAGCAAGCCGGCCCACGCGATCCCATCAAACGAGGTCTCCCCAATGGAACGCCGCGACTTCCTGAAGCAAAGCGCGCTCGCCGCCGCTGCCTCCGCCACTACCAGACTCGCTTCCGCTGCCAATACACCAACCCAACCAATCGCTCGCCGCCCGCTGGGTAAGACAGGAGAGCACCTCTCCATCATCGGTTTCGGCGGCATCGTCGTGATGAACGAAGAGACCGGAGCGGCCAGCAACATCGTCGCTGAGGCCGTCGACCGCGGAATCAACTACTTCGACGTCGCTCCCAGTTACGGCAACGCGCAGGAGCGGCTGGGTCCGGCGCTCGCTCCTTATCGCAAGAATTGCTTTCTCGCCTGCAAGACCGAAGGGCGGATGAAAGACGACTCGCGCAAGCAGCTGGAAGAGTCGCTGCGCCTGCTCAAGACCGATCATGTCGATCTCTACCAATTCCACGCGCTGACGAAAATGACCGACCTCGACAAGGTGCTCGGGCCGGGCGGTGCAATCGAGACGATGGAGGCCGCGAAAAAGGAAGGCAAGATTCGCTATATCGGCTTTTCAGTGCATTCGGCGGAAACCGCCCTCGCTGCGATGGATCGCTACAACTTCGACACCGTTCTCTTTCCGGTAAACTTCGTGCTCTTCTCCCAGGCGAACTTCGGCCCGCAGATTTTGAAGCGCGCACAGGAGAAAAGAATGGGCATACTGGCTCTGAAGGCGATGGCGAAAACGGTGTGGCCGGCCGATCAGAAGCAGAATCATCCCGAGCCCAAGTGCTGGTACCAGCCGGCGGCTTATCCTGATGAAGCTTCACTGGGATTGCGCTGGACGTTGGGCCATCCGATCACCGCCGCGTTACCGCCCGGAGACGAAAAGTATTTCCGCCTGGCGATGGATGTGGCCCAGAACTATAAGCCCCTCGAATCGCACGAGCAGCAGACACTGATGGCGCGGACAACCGGCGTTGAGCCGATTTTTCATTTAGGCAACGACGTCTAGTCAGATCTGGCTAAAAGCAGTCGGCGTCAGGATCAGGTTCGTGATATCGCTGACAATCGGCTCGAAGGCGAATCTCTGATCAGCCGACAGCTTCTTCCAGTTGGGATCGTTGCGGAAGATTTCCCACTTGGCGTCCATCTCGTTGAGGTCGGCGAAGCTGAGCATGTAGGTCAGGTGAGGCAGCCGCGGGCCGATGAGCGCATCGCCATAGAAGACCTGCGCGAAGCCTGCCTTCTGGAAAATCTCGAATTCACCGCTGTGGAACATCTCCACCTTGCGCACATGATCCTGGTTGGTTGGGCTCTCGTAGGAGCGCAGCTGGAAGATGCGCTTGGCATGCTGGGCAGTCGAGGCCGGAGGCGTAATTTTCGGCCAGCCCTCGAAAGCGATCAACAGCGTGCTCTCAATGCGATTGTAGGGCGGCTCTTTCGCCGCCGCCGCCCAGAAGGGCTCGGCGGCCTGCATGAACTGCTGGTCCTTGGCCAGGCTCAGATCGGCGGTGACCAGGGCTTCAACTGAAGTGGACGGGATGAGCAGGTAAAGCGTCGGCGTCTCCGGCCCGATCGTAAGATTGAACGCACCCACGGGAGACATGCCCAGGCGATTCAGCGCGGGAATCAATGCGCCCGAGAGGTAGCTCTCAGTCAGCTTGGTCTGCGGACCGCTCTGCATGAAGTACTTGCGCAGCTCGTAGTACTCACGCGACTTGCCTGCCGAAGGCTGCGCTTCGGATTTTCCGGTGATGGCGAAGGCCGACGTGGCGAGGGCGGAAGCGAGAAAGCGGCGTCTGTGCAAAGGGAATCTCCTGACGACTTTGGATTGTATCGGAGAAATTTGTGGAGGAGCAGGAGGCGCGTCAACAGCAGATGGTGATGGTCTGCGCGAATGGAGTCGAACCGATCTTTCATTCAGGCAATGGAGTGAGCCAGGCGCGCCGGTCCACTTTGAGACTTTGGGTCTCGTTGCTTCATCCAAAGGAAGGTTTAGGAGACAGGTGAATCCGATGAGTGAAAGAGCGTTGGTCGTTGGCGCTACGGGGATTGCCGGCAGTAACCTTGCGCATCATCTGGTGAACAAGGGATGGGAAGTTTTCGGGCTGGCGCGGAATCCGCAGGCAGGAGCAAAGATTCAGCCCCTGGCCGCCGATCTGCTGGACAAGAGCTCAGTGGAGCGGGCGCTGGCGGGACGCGACATCACCGACGTCTTCATTTGCGCGTGGCTGCGCCAGCCGACGGAGCACGAGAACGTACTCGTGAATGGCGCGATGGTCGAGCACCTGTTCGGAGCGCTCGGCGCGAGGAATTTATCGCATGCGGCGCTGGTGACCGGTACCAAACATTATCTCGGGCCCTTTGAATCTTACGGGAAGACCATGGCGGAGACTCCATTCCGCGAGGATCAGCCGCGGCTGCCTGGAGAGAACTTTTACTACACGCAGGAAGATATTCTGTTCGCCGCGGCGAAGCGGATGGGCTTTACGTGGAGCGTGCACCGGGCGCACACCGTGATCGGCTACGCGCTGGGCAACGCGATGAACATGGGTGTAACGCTCGCTGTTTATGCCACGATCTGTCGCGAGACGGGACGCCCGTTCGTCTTTCCCGGATCGCGCGAGCAGTGGAATTTCCTGACCGACGTGTGCGATGCGCGGCTGCTGGCAAAGCAGCTGGAGTGGGCGGCGGTCACTCCTCACGCTCACAACCAGGCGTTCAACACTGTGAATGGCGATATCTTTCGCTGGCGCTGGCTGTGGCCTCAGATTGCGGCCCACTTCGGGGTGGAAGCCGTTCCTCCACCGGAGACGGCGGCTACGCTCGAGGAGCAGATGCGCGAGATCGCGGCCGTCTGGGAACGGATCGCGGCGAAGTATCGGCTGATCGAGAGCCGCGTAGACAAGCTGGCCTCGTGGCGGCACACGGATGCAGATCTGGGCCGGCAGATCGAGTGCGTGAACGATATGACGAAGAGCCGCAGGCTCGGCTTCATGGAATACCAGCAGACCCCGGCTTCATTCTTCGAGCTGTTTGCGCAGCTGAAGGCGGCACGGGTGATTCCGGGTTGACACTTCAGATGGTCACCGACTCCTGGTACTCCCCGAAGACGTCGCGCATCGCCGCTGCGATCTCTCCCACCGTGGCGTAGCTTTCGACCGCCTCAAGAATTGCCGGCATCAGGTTCGCTCCGCTGCGTGCGTGGTCGCGGACCCGGTCGAGCGATGACTGCCAACTCTGAACATCGCGGCGCGCTCGCAGCGCGCGGAGGCGCTCGACCTGTTTGCGCTCTAGCGATTCGTCGATGCGCTGGATGGGGATCTCCGGCTCTTCCTCGCGGGTGAAGCGGTTCACGCCGACGACCGTCGCTTCTCCCGTATCAACAGCGCGCTGGTAGTCGTAGGCAGCGTTCTGGATCTCCTGCTGCACCCAGCCGCGCTCGATGGCCCGCAGCATGCCTCCGAGGGCGTCGATGCGGTCCAGATAGGCGTGGGCCTGCTGCTCGACCTCGCTGGTCAGGCCCTCCACATAGTAAGAACCGGCGAAGGGGTCGATGGTCTGCGCGACTCCCGATTCGCTGGCGATAATCTGCTGCGTACGCAACGCGATACGCGCGGCCTCTTCGGTGGGCAGGGCGAGCGCTTCGTCGTACCCATTGGTGTGCAGCGACTGCGTGCCGCCGAGCACGGCCGATAGTGCCTGGATGGCCGTCCGGACGATGTTGTTCTCCGGTTGCTGCGCGGTGAGCGTGGAGCCGGCGGTCTGGGTGTGGAAGCGCAGCATCCACGAACGGGGATTTTTCGCGCCGAAACGGTCGCGCATGATCGACGCCCAGAGACGGCGTGCGCAACGGAACTTGGCAACCTCCTCGAAGAATTTGTTGTGGGCGTTAAAAAAGAAAGACAGTCTGGGTGCAAAGCGGTCAATGTCGAGTTCGGCGTCGACCGCGGCCTGCACATACGCCATACCGTTGGCGAGCGTGAAGGCGACCTCCTGTGCGGCGGTCGAGCCGGCTTCGCGCATGTGATAGCCGGAGATGGAGATCGTATTCCACTCAGGCACCTCGTCATTGGCCCACGCGAACATATCCGTAACGATGCGCATCGCGTACGGAATGGGATAGATGTAAGTCCCGCGCGCAATGTACTCCTTCAATATGTCGTTCTGGACCGTACCGGACAGCTTCTTGACCTCGGCTCCGGTACGGCGTGCAACGGCGACGTAGAGCGCAAGCAATATGCTCGCTGTCGCATTGATCGTCATCGAGGTAGAGATCTTGTCGAGGAAAATGCCGTCGAAGAGCCTCGTCATGTCCTCGATGGAGTCGATAGCCACCCCCACCTTGCCCACTTCGCCGAGAGCCATCGGGTCGTCGGAGTCGTATCCGACCTGCGTGGGAAGATCGAACGCGACCGACAGCCCCGCCGTTCCGTTGGCTATTAGGAATTTGTAACGGCGATTCGACTCTTCGGCGTCGCCCATGCCGGCGTACTGGCGCATCGTCCAGAGGCGTCCGCGATACATCGTGGGCTGGATGCCGCGCGTGAAAGGATATTCACCGGGATAGCCGAGATCGCGCTCGGGATCAAAGCCGATGGCTTCAAGATCGGTGGCGGTGTAGACGGGCTTGGCGTGTGGGCTTTTCGGTTCGGGCATGGGAACTGGGTATTGTAGCCCGCCCGCCACTGACGTGAACTCGCCTATGCCGGCGCTAGCATATTCGCGTCGCGAATCACAACCCAGTTACCGCCCGGCTCGCGGCGCAGGATCGACAGCGTGTGGCCGACGCGGCGCGAGGGCTGGCCGCCACGGCGCGGCGTAATAGTGACGGACAGGTAGCTCCAGCACCAGGCCACGTCGCCGTGGACCTGAACCTCCCTCGTCTCGTTGACGGCCTCGATGCGAACCACCGGAACCATGGCCTGGAACGCCTCGGCGAATGCGCGCTTGCCATGCATGGACGGCTGGCCTGGGACCAGAAACACAGCATCGTCCGACATCAGCGTGAGCACGGTGTCCAGATCGCCTGCGGCAGTGGCACGCAGCCAGGTCTCCATCAATTCGCGGATGGCCTGTGTATCGCTCGTCGACGAATCGTTCCTGGCAGCGAAGAACATCACCCTAACTTCGCTGGCGCTTCAGCTTTTCCTTCTTGCGCGCGCGGTAGAACGAGCTGAACGTGAAGTAGAAGAAGACCAGAGTCACGACCGCATAAATCAGGAAGCGCGAATGATTCGCTCCCGAATACCAGGCGTGGCGCAGCTTGTATGCATTCTGTGCAAAGAACAAGCCGAAGAGGGCGAAGAAAAGGCCCGTCACTTCGAGCCAGAGGACGCCGCCGGCGTGAACGAAGGGTCCCCAGACAGATTGGCCAAATTTTTTGGCCCCGGTCGCGACGGCGCGTCTACGCTCGGCTCCCCGCTGAGCATAAACCGCGGTCTGCTGCTGCACCGCTGGAGCTTCTTGCTGCATGGAATGAGCGGCTTGCGCAGCGCGGTCGCGGACCATTCCGGAGGCAACACGGACGCCGATGCCCAGTTTTCGGCCAACATGCTTCGGCTCCATATACAAAAGTGTAGCAGCGGATATTGATTCGGATTGCCACCGCGAAGCATCGGAAGTAATGTAAGAAAAACCTCGAAGAAAACGCCCTCGCACAACCCGGCGTGGAAACGGAGTGAATCCTTGAACCAAAAACTGCGGAACCTTGTCCAGCAATTGGGCGAAGCCATACATGAGAGCGTTTCTGAGTCTGAGCACATCGCTGGCGTGGTGAAAGATATTCGCAAGCAAGGATTCGACGTTCTGCTGATGCTGGAGGCGACCATAGGTCTGAATGAGTTGGAACAGCAGCCCACGACCGGGCTCGAGTTGCCGGGCGATGACAGTCCGGCAGGGGGCGATACTTTCACCGCGCAGGATCTTAACTTCCTGAAATCGCTCCGCATTGCGATCGAAGAGCCGGAAGACCACCCTTAGCGGACTCCTCGTTGTGTCTTGATGCTCTCATCTCACGGATTGTGTTAGTATCCGCTCGTCTCTGCGAGTGTGCAGCGCAAGGCCTCTGCTGCTTTGACTTTGAAGCGAAGAGACGTGAGGGTGCTAACTGACCATGAGAGACACACTCGGGGTGTTACTGGCAGGCGGCGCTGGGGAGCGGCTCTTTCCCCTGACGCGCGACCGGGCCAAACCGGCGGTGCCATTCGGCGGCAATTATCGAATTATTGATATAACCCTTTCCAACTGCATCAACTCCGATCTGCGCCACGTCTATATCCTTACGCAATACAAGGCCTTGTCCCTGAATCGCCATATCCGCGAGGGCTGGACGAGCGCCGTTGCGCAGGAACTTGGCGAATTCATCGAAATCCTGCCCCCCATGCAGCGCGTGAGCTCGAACTGGTACATGGGCACCGCCGACGCGGTCTACCAGAACATCTACTCGATCGGCTCCGAGCAGCCCAAGCACGTGCTGATTCTCTCCGGTGACCACATCTACAAGATGCATTACGGCAAAATGTTCGGTGAGCACGTGGAGTCGGGTGCGGACGTCACGCTGGCCACTCTGCCGGTCGACCCTTCGGAGGTGGCCAGTTTCGGCGTGGTCGAGGTTGCCCAGAATGGTGAGGTAATCGGCTTCCAGGAAAAGCCGAAGACGACCGATCTCCGCTCCCCCTTCAACCCGAACATGGTTGATTGTTCGATGGGCATCTACCTGTTCAACACCGATGTACTGCTCCCCGCGCTGATGCAGGACGCCGAAGATCCGTCGTCAAAGCACGACTTCGGGCACAACATCCTGCCCTCCATCCTGGGCAAGTACAAGATGCGCGCCTACAACTTCGTCGATGAAAACCGCAAGTCGCAGGCCTTGTACTGGCGGGACGTGGGCACTCTTGACGCCTACTACGACGCCAACATGGACGTCGCATCGGTATCACCGGTCTTCAATCTCTACGACAGCAACTGGCCTATCCGCACCCGCGTGCGGCAGTATCCCCCGGCGAAATTCGTCTTCGGCGAGCCGGGACGTACGGGCATGGCGATTAATTCAATCGTTTCCGCCGGATGCATCGTTTCCGGCGCCGTGGTTCGAAACAGCGTGCTGTCGCAGGATGTGCGCGTCAATTCGTACTCCGAGCTCGATTCGAGCATCGTGTTTTCGCACGTGAACATCGGCCGTCACTGCCGTATCCGGCGGGCCATCATCGATCGCGATGTCCAGCTGCCGGAAGGCACTGTCATCGGATACGATCAAGCCGAGGACAAGCGCAAGTACTTCGTCACCCCCAGCGGGCTGACCGTGGTCACCCGGGATTATTCGCTTTACGAGAACCCCGTAGCTCCGGACTTCATGCTGGAGACGTGATCCCCGCCGGAATTTTCCATCCCGGCAAAGCTGTTTTGGGCTGAGGGTTGGGTCCGGCTGTATGCCGATGGTACTGTCAATTCGTATCTGTTTCGGAGGTCTTTGGATGTCAATCAAGAGTCTCGCTGCAGCATCTTTACTGGCCATTTCAGCTTCTGTCCTCTCCGCCCAGTCGGCGCAAACCATCAATGGCTTCATCAGCGAGGATCAGTGCGGCGCATCGCATGCAGCGCCCAGCGCCTCGGCTACCAAGTGCGTGAAGGGCTGTATTGCGCGCGGAGCAGCTCCGGTGCTGGTGAGCGAGGGCAAGGTTTACAAGCTCAAGGGCGAAGATGCCGCCGTGAAGGGCCTGGCCGGCCAGAACGTCACCATCAAGGGTACGGTCGAAGGCGACACCATCACGGTAACTTCGGTAGCCGCGAAGTCGTAGGTCGGCGAAGTCCGGCCAATTCAGTTCGCCGGTTCAGTTTTTGGAGCCGCTAACGTTCGGCCGTTAGCGTTAGAGTATGGGTCGCATTTGCGTTCGAGCAGGGTAGGAAGCCAATGCTCTCGTATAGCCGCGCTGCGTTGGGATTGTCGGCGCGAAGACGCAAACAGCAAAAATTCTGCCGGGCGTGCTCGATGAGAACAGTGACAAGACTCCTTCCGACGCCTTGATGTCGCCAACCAGGCATTACGTAGACCCTCCTGATACGGCCTATGTCCGGGAGCGCTACAAACGGGTCGCGATTGAGGCCTCCCACCGCGACGACTCGTCCCTGATCCAGATAGCCACAAAGAATCTCTCCCGGCGCGTCGAATCGATTATCCCCGCTCGACCATTCCTTGATCAGCCTCTCAATAAAGTCGAATCCCTCGGTGAACGCTTCGGCTCGAAGCTCTTCTATTCCCGGGCCAGGAAGCTCCTGTGAATCGTCATGTTTCCCACTCACTCTGCTTCGGCGCCGGTTTCGGTCCACTCCACAGCTTGCGCCCAGGGAAATGCCCGCAGTTCCTCTGCCATCGCATCCAGAACATGTGTGTCGCGAGTCGCAGATTCCAGGATGGCCTGAATCAGAGAGCGGTCGGTTTCTTCAACTTACTCGGCGCGAATGTCGCGCAGCACGAGAGAGCGAGCCGCCACGGCGCGTGTCACCTGGTATTCAGCCTCCGCCTGGTGTTCCGTTTCACAAAAGAGTCTCAGGCGGTAAATCACATGCGTGTCTACAATCGCCAGCGAGCGCCGGTCAATATAGCGCGAGATCGGGCGCAGCAGCAGGTTGATCGCAATCAGGAGCGCCGAGACAAAGACCGCATCGAGCAGCTCGCCCGCCCCGGCGCATGCGCCTACCGCCGCCGAACACCAGAGCGTGGCCGCAGTATTCAGTCCGCGAACGCTGCCGCCGTCCTTCATGATGGCGCCCGCACCCAGAAAGCCGACTCCGGAAACCACATACGCGATCACCTGGGTCGTTCCCGGAGCGATCGTCGATCCCAGATCGACGAATGCTGCGGCCCCGAAACATACCAGTGTGTTGGTGCGCAGGCCCGCCGCCCGTTGACGCCATTGCCGTTCTGCACCCACACACGCGCCAAGGATCAGGGCCAGCAGCAGGCGCGGAAACGTCGCCTGATGCAACAGCGGCACAGAATCGGTCCACCAATGTGTCCACGGGTTAGCCATATTGCGGATTGGCCAGATCTGCCGTTTACCGGTTCCCCTATATTGCCTGAAATCAGGAAGTGCCCGCACGCAACCTGTAGATGCGATCGGCAACCATCCGTCAGCCTTTCCTGCCAGCTCCCTGCTTTTTCATAGGACTGAATTCCTCCCCATTTTCCTGTATTCTGGCGACTTCACCGCGCTGAAAGGCTGCCGGACCCCTCCCACGGAACCGGCCCTGTGTTTAATGCGTATGAATTGCCATGAGTTTTGCCGGGGCAATGACGTGGGAGATGGACGGTTTCCGGGTAATCCGGACCCGGCCGAGAGCTGGAGGGATCGCTCCGGAGCCGCGTCCGGTGTCTCAAGAGCATCCGGAACTGCGCCAGGCAGCGGGTTCGAAGACGAAGCCGGCCATCGCCCCGGTCGAACAGATGCGCTCGGGGTCGGGACAGTGGCCGGGAAGCAGAGCCGGGCATTCACAGGCCGGCGCTCCCGGTATAACGGGGAACCAGGCAGAGGTACGGGGAGCAGGGAGAGTATTGGAAGCCGACTGGCAGGTCGTTGTACAACGGTGCCTCGACGGCGACTCGGTGGCCTGGGCCGAGTTGGTGAAGTCCCATCATCGCCGCATTTACTCTCTCTGCTACCGTTTTACCGGCTCTGCGCATGATGCCGAGGACCTGACCCAGGACGTCTTCATCAAGGTTTACGGAAATCTGACCTCATTTGATTTGGCCCGGGGCAGTTTTCAGACCTGGCTCACCACGCTTGCTCGGAATCTTCTGGTCGATCATTTTCGTAGAACTAAGCAGCAGCGCGTGACAGACTCTATGGACGCCGGCTGGGACGAATCGGAGGAGCTTCCCATGGCCGACCGTCTCGCCGCGACGGGCCCAACCCAGCATGATCGCGCCGCGCAGAAAGAAATCGCGCGCATGGTGCAGGAGGCTCTGACAAAGATCTCACCTGAGTTGAGAGAAGCCATTATTCTTCGTGACTTGCAAGACATGGACTACAAAGAAATCGCACAGGTTCTGCGCATCCCCGAGGGTACGGTGAAGTCCCGTATCAGCCGGGGCCGGGCGGAACTGGCGCGGTTATTAGAACGTAATAAAGGACAGGTGGTTTAGATGTCGGAGCGTAATCCATTTGAACAGCATCCCAAGGGTCCCGAGAGAGCACACGGGGCCGGCCGGGAGCTGCGCTGCGAGGAGTGGGAAGCCCTTCTGGCCGATGCGCTGGACGGCGTAATGCCGGCCGGCGACAGCGCAAGCTTCGAGGCACACAGCCACGATTGCGCAACCTGCGCCGGGCTGCTGGCCGAGTCGCGGCAGGGGCAGGAGTGGTTGCAGTTCCTGCACGCCGAGCCCGACATGCCGTCCGACCTGATCGAGCGCATCCTGGGCCGCACTAGCGGCGCAGTTGCGGAGCGGCCGCTGGCTGTATACGGAGCACCCATTGCCGCCGGCCCGAATGTGATGGCCCTGCCGCGGCGGCGCTTTGTCTGGGATACCCGCTTGATGATGACGGCGGCGATGGCCTTCTTCTCGATCGCCCTCACGTTGAACCTGGCTGGCGTGCGGCTGACCGACCTGCGGCTCTCGGATCTGACTCCGGCGAGCCTTGAAAACAACCTGACGCGTGGATTTTATAGCGCGAAGACCCAGGCAGTGCGCTACTACGACAATCTGCGCTTCGTCTACGAGGTGGAGTCGAAGATGCGCGAGCTGCGCCGCGATGAAGATACCCAGCGGCCCGCTCCTCAGCCTGAACAGAAGGCGCCTGCGCCGCAAACTACTCAGCCCGCCGGCAACTCCCCCACGAATCCGCACAAGAATGGCGGCAAGCTCGAACCCGCACCGGTGCTGCCCCAACCCGATGTAATTTTCGGAAGGAAGATGCTGGCCAGCGTTCACGGTTCGCTGTCCGGTGAAACACAATCGCTCTCGACGCTGGCTGGTGAGGTCAAGAATACAAAGAACAAAGAGCACGAAGAAGAGGTAGACACATTGGTCGCTTTCCTACGTGACCAGGCAGAAAGAGGCTTGGCATGAATTGCGTTAACCACCCCGACATCCCGGTAGCTGCATATTGCCAGAATTGCGGAAAGGCTCTTTGCTCGCAGTGCGTGCGATCGGTCTCCGGTGTTATTTATTGCGAGCAGTGCCTCGCGGCCAAACTGGGAATCGGCGGCGGTTACGCTGCGCCGGGCGGCGCAGGTTACACAGTCCCCGGAGCAGTACCTGGCGGCGTCGGCTATGCTGTGCCCGGCGTAATTACGTCCGGCGGCCCCAATCCCGGCACAGCCACCGTTCTCGGATTCATCCCCGGCGTGGGAGCGATGTACAACGGGCAGTTCGTGAAGGCCCTGGTGCACGTACTGGTCTTCGTCATCCTGATCGGCATCACCAACAACCATCCGATCTTCGGGCTCTTTATCGCGGCGTGGATCTTTTACCAGGTATTCGACGCACACCAGACGGCCAAAGCGCGGCGCGACGGGCTGCCTCTCCCCGATCCCTTCGGCCTGAACGAGCTGGGGTCAAGGATCGGCATTCCCAACTCGCCCGCGACGCCGCAGGCGACCCAGACATACACGGTACCTCCCGTTCCTCCGCCGTCCACTGGCTATCCTCCTCCCGCAGCAGGCTTTACTCCCCCGGCAGCGGGCTACACACCTACGGCCGACTACACGACATATCCGCCCTATACGGCTGTGCCGCCGGCAGGCGGGCCAGTCCCTCCGCTCGAGCCCGACCCCTATGCCCCCGTACGCCGACGTGAGCCGGTCGGCGCGATCGTGCTCATCGGGCTGGGACTGCTGTTCCTGTTCAACACTCTGGGCGTCTTCCGTTTTGACTGGTTCGGACACACGTGGCCGATTCTGATCATCGTGCTCGGCGCCTGGCTGCTGTTCCGCCGAACACGCGGAGTTCCTCCGCCGCCTCCCCCTCCGGCGCCGCCAGCGGGAGGTGGGCAATGAATCCATATCTGTTTATCCATCGCATCAAGGGACCAGCGATACTCCTGGTCTTCGGCATCACGGCGCTGCTCAACGAGTGGGACATCATCTCCTTCGGCCGCAGCTGGCCGTTGTACCTGATCGTGCTCGGGGTCCTTCAGCTGGCCGAGCGCGCGGCATGGTCACAGTGGCAACAACAACAGTATGCGCAGGGTCAATACGCCGCCCAGGGAGCCGTTCCGGGAGCCGGTGGTGTGACACCGCCCGCCAATGTGCCGCCCGCCTCGTCTTCGCTGGTGGTATCGCCTCCCGCACTGCCGACCGACCCCGACCGTCGCTTCGATTCGGGCGAGGGGAGGTAGCGCGATGGCAGCCAATCCTCCACCGTATCCGCCCCCTTATTCTCCGCAGGACGCACGCCGGCAGGCACGTGACTGGGCACGCGCCCAGCGCGAGCAGATGCGCGCGCAGCGCCGTTACTGGCGGCACTGGTATGGAAACCGCCGGCCGTCGGTCGTCGGCCCCGTCCTGCTGCTCAGCATCGGTATCCTCGCCCTGCTGCTTGAGACTGGGCACATCAGCGTCAGCGGCTTCTGGATGTGGTACGAGCGCTGGTGGCCGCTTCTCCTGATCGCGGTGGGTCTGGTATCGCTCGCCGAATATTTCTGGGACCGCAATGACCCATACGCGGGACGGCGGTCGGTCGGCGGCGTGGTCTTTCTCATCATCCTTCTCGCCATGGTCGGATGGGGGGCCAACGGGCGCTGGTGGCGGCCGTTCAGCGACCAGTTCGATAACAGCAATGACTTCTTCTCCATGATGGGCGAGGAGCACGACAACGACGTTCAGATGGACGAGGCAATCGGTGACAACGCGAGCGTGAATATTCAAAATCCGCGCGGCGACGTGACGGTAACAGTGTCAACCGACGGCCAGATGCACATCCGCGCTCACCAGGTTGTGCATTCATCGGACAAGGACGCGGCGAAAATCTTTGACGAGATCAAGCCCAAAGTCGTGGCGTCCAGTTCCAGCGCGGTCATCACTGTTCCCGGCCGCAACGGGGCGCGCGTCGATCTGACCATACAGGTACCCGAAAAGTCCTCCGCCACCGTAAATACGAATCACGGCGATGTAACCATCGAGGGGCTGAAGAACAATGCCGACGTGACCTCAAGCCATGGCGATGTCAAGTTCGACAGCATCACCGGCGATGTGCACGCCCGCATGGATCACGGAGACTTCTCCGCGCACCAGGTCGGCGGACACGCCTTCATGGACGGCCATGTTGACGACGTGACGCTCTCGGAGATCAAGGGTCCCGTCGTGCTTGAAGGCGAATTCTTCGGAGACACTCATCTCGAGCAGTTGGGATCGACGGTTCACTTCCACACCACCCGTACCGACCTCGATATTCCCAAGCTCGCTGGCGATCTGACCATGGATTCAGGCGATCTGACAGCGAACCAGGCCTCCGGACCAGTCCGTATCATCACGCGCTCGAAGAATATCGACCTGTCCCAGGTTGCCGGCGATCTTCACATCGAGAACAGCGATGGTGACGTGAACGTCGTGGCTGCGGTCCCGTTGGGCAACGTACAGATCTCGAATCGCTCCGGCGGCCTGTCGTTGACTGTGCCGGAGAATTCGAACTTCACCGTCACGGCCAGCACGACGGAAGACGATGAACTCGAGACAGACTTTCCCTTGCAGCAATCCACCAGCGGTGACCGGCGCTCGGCGGAGGGCGCCGTGGGCCACGCCGGAGTTAGGCTCGATCTGAGCACCACGCACGGCAACCTGCGCCTGAAGCAGGGTTCGGCTCACATGGAGGCGCCTGAACGGCCCGAGGCTCCAGAGAGGCCTGAGAAGCCCGAAAAACCTGAGAGACCGCCAGTTCCACCGCGGCACCTGGCAGCGCCGAAGACGCCTACCCCTGAACCAACCGTTCAGTAGCCGCAGGCCGTTCAGTAGCTTCGGCCCGTTCGGTAGCCAGGCGCTCGTCGCCAAGGTGTTGCTCTGCCAGCCGTTCCCGCACGATCGACTCGATCCGCTCCAGCACCTGGTCGAGTGTGAGAAAGGTCGAGTCGACGATCACCGCATCGGGCGCAGGACGCAGCGGTGACTGGGCGCGATTGCGGTCCCGATCGTCGCGCTCGCGCAGCTCACGCGTGACCGCTTCCTGCGAAACGTCCTCCGACGCCGGAGCGCTTTCAACAGCAACCGGGCCGCTGGCCTGTTCGTAGCGGCGCTGGCTCCGCGCCTCGGGTGAGGCATCGAGGAAGAATTTGATATCGGCATCGGGAAAGACCACGGTTCCGATATCGCGGCCCTCCATCACAACTCCGCCCGCCCTTCCCATTTCGCGCTGCAGGTCGACCATCCACGCCCGGATCGCGGGATGCACGCTCACCTTCGACGCTGCCTGCGTCACCTCCGGGTCGCGAATGCTCCCCGTCACATCTGTTCCATCCAGAAGCACTCGATTCCCCGCCGGCGTTGCCTCAAGAACAATCGAGGTCGACACCGCGAGACGCGCCAGCGCCGCCGAGTCCTCGGGATCGATGCCGCCGCGCAGCGCCTTGAGCGCGAAGGCGCGATACATTGCCCCCGTCTCCAGATTCAGCAGGCCGAAATGAGCGGCGAGGTGTTTGGCTACGGTGCTCTTGCCGGCTCCCGCCGGCCCGTCGATGGCAATAATCAGACGTCGATTCATTCGGAACTCTTACCGCTATCCCCTTGATCCTTCCGCTTCCTGAAGGGCGGTTTTGATCGTGACTTGAAGCCCGGCCTCACTCCGCCCGATTTCCCTCGGGACGGTGGTCCGCCAAACTTCTTTCCGCCGGACCCAAACTTCTTCCCGCCGAAGCCCGACCCTCCAGATTTCGAACCGCCAAATTTCGATCCGCCAGGACGAGCCGCCCCGAATTTTTTCCCGCCGAATTTGGACTTGTCGAATTCGGGCTTTGTTGATTTCCCAAAACCGGACGGCTTCGGTTTCCACTCGCGCTGAGATGAAGCGGATCGTTCGGCAGAGCCCGGCCGGTCGCCGACCTTGTCCCCCGGCTTGCCCGGCTTATCGCGGAAGAATGGGCGTTTTTGCCCGTCCCGCGGCTTGCCGCCGCCGCCGTAAGATCGTGGCCCAGATCGTTGACCAGGTCGCGGACCAGATCCTGGTCCAGATCGTTGAGCGCGTGGACTGAACGGACGGCCTTCCGAGCCTTCGGAACGCTGGGGCCGAGTCCCCTCACCCTTCCACGGACGCGGCTTCCCGGTATCGAATTTCGGTTTGCCAAACTTCGGCGCGAATTTTCCGCCACCTGCTCCAAACTTCTTCGCGGGAAATTTGCCGCCACCTGTTCCGAACTTCTTCGGCGGAAACTTGCCGCTGCCAGGGCGAAAGTCCGCACGGCCCTCGTCGCCGGAGGGCCTGCTGTCAGGGCGCTGTCCGAATGGCCGCTTTGCGAAGGGTTTGCGATCACCGCCGGCGCCTTCTTCCCTGCGCGGATAGTTCGTTCGCGGCTTGCCCTCTTCAAACTTTCGAAACGAAGGACGGTCCCCTTCGTCCCTGGGTCGTGGCGGACGGCCGGCACTCGCACCGAATTGCTTCCGGCGCGGCGGATAGTTCCCGCGCGAGTCAGTACCGCTACGCAGCGGGCGTCCGCTGCCGCCTGCACCAGGCCTTGCGCCGCCTGCCGAGCGAGGACGTGGACGATCGCTTCCGGCTGCTGCAAAACGATCTCGCGGTGGTCCAGTGCGAGGCCGCTGACCGACGCGGTCGCGCCCGAAGGTCGGACGCCGCTCAGAGTCCCGCGGTTCCCGG
The DNA here is from genome assembly GCA_963781245.1 of uncultured Acidobacteriaceae bacterium. GTDB lineage: Bacteria > Acidobacteriota > Terriglobia > Terriglobales > Acidobacteriaceae > Silvibacterium. The sequence goes on along the minus strand of CAWAFB010000010.1, from coordinate 876,160 downwards.
GATGGCCGCTCGCGGTTGAATGTAGGACGGGCCACAGGCTCGGATGGCTCGACCGGCTCCGGCTCGGCGAACTCCGGCAACGATCCGGCAACGTGGTACATCGTCTGCGTTCCCACCGGAACAATCGCGATCTGGCGCGTGGCTGCAAGCCCGTTCACGACTTCACGCACCTTCGACCGAGCGGTGAGCGGCGAGAGAAAGGTCTCAACCTCCTCCGGCGTGGCAGCTATGACCGATTCGAGATAGAGCGAAACCAGCGCAGACAGTCCCGTCATCTGCGCAATCTTGTTGGCTGCCGTCAGCGCATCTCCGAAGCGTTTCTGCGTGAGCTCCCAGCGCGTCGGGCCACCCTCTGCGTATAGCGGCATGACCTTAAGGCCGCCCCAGAGATCCATAAGCCCGCGCAGCACGGCGGACTCGGTGATCTCGTGCCCAAGGCCAGCCTGAATCTCCGTTGCCTCAAGTGACGCGCCGTCTTCAAGCAGCTTCCATATCGCGGTCACCAGTGGCGATGCCTTGGGTGGTGGCGTCTTCCAGTTCCGGCCGCCGCGCAGGGTGAAGATATAGGGAAAGGCTTCGCGCGACGCCAGGAAATCCGGCTGCTCCGAAAGCGTTCCGAAAAGATTGAGCGGCAGGGCCTCCCCGCTTTCCACAATCCGGATCATCAGTCCGCGCGCGTTCTCGATCGCCGCCGGCGCGGGCGTCTCGCTCGGTGCGCCGATGGTGGCTTCGACGAAGGAGGGCGCCGGTGCCAGAAACTGATGACGGCGCGGCAAATAAAGGCAAAGGCCGCTGGTATTGATCCACGCTGACGCGTCTTCGCGCGTGAGCACGGGATCGGATTTCTGCCGCCAGCGCTCGGAGCGCACGGCTTGTAACTGTTCGGCTGTCAAGGAGACCTTCTTCGTCCTGCGGAAAAGCGAATCTAGATCCGCTGAAAGGCCCGCTGGATGTCTCTCCAAGAATACCGTAAAGCGATGGGCCGGCCGTGCGGGCAACTCGTCGGATGCTCGGTTCGGGCCAGTTCGGCCAGCAGCCACTCCATGCGCCGAGGGTCGAGGGGCATGTTGACCTTGATGGCCGCGTGGCATGCGATGGACGCCGCGATCCGTGTACGCATCGTGCCCATGTTCTCCGACTGAGTCGGATTCCCAGCCTGCTCCAGCACCTCCATCAGCATCCGTTCGAGGTGCCGCCCTTCGAGTCCAACAGGGGCCGCTTTCACCGCCAGCGTGTGCGGACCAAAGGGCTCGACCTCGAAGCCGTTGCGCTCCAGTTCCTCCGCGATTGCCCCGAAGAGGACCATCTGGTGCGGCTGCAGATCGACCAATAGAGGCATCAGCAGCCGTTGCCGCTCCACGCTCTCCACTTCGCGCTCGCGCAGAATCTTTTCGAAGAGCACCCGCTCGTGGGCAACATGCTGGTCCACGATCCACAGACCTTCGTCGTTGACCGCAAGAATGAACGACTCGCGCAATTGCCCCAGCGGTTTCAGCGATGCGAGCGAGTTCAGGTTCGCCGGCTCTCCCCCATCGGGAAAGCTTTGCGTATTCCACTCCGGCTCGCAATTGTGACCGGCCTTCGGCATCGCAGGCCTTTGCTGCGGTACGGCCGCAAAAGGAAGACTTTCCGCGGTCGGCGCCGGAGCGCGCTCCGTCAGCGTGAACGGCACAGCGTCTGCCGCGCTGACACCCGGCTCCGAATCCTGAAAGGCCTCAGCATCGCCTTGCGCCGGGATGGGAGAGGTCGTTGGCTGCAGCGCCGCCGTCGCGTGGGGATTCGCGCTCAGCGCGGCAAGAAATTCAGCCGCAGGACGTGCCTTGATCAGCGTGGTTCGGATGCTGTCGCGCACAAAGTCGTGGATGTAGCTTGGCTGGCGGAAGCGCACCTCGGTCTTCGACGGATGCACATTGACATCGACCTCATGAGGCGGCATCTCGAGAAACATGAGGACCACGGGAAACGACGTCGGTGGAATCACATTGCGATACGCCTCGCTGACCGCGTGCAGGATGAGCCGATCGCGAATGAGCCGCTGATTCACGAAGATATAAATCGAGTTGCGGTTGAGCTTCTGCAACTCCGGCCGGGAGACAAAGCCGCTCACCCTCAGAAATCCCGGATCCGGCGGCTGATAATCCTCGTCGCGCCTCCATGGCGGAGGCTCAGGCAAACCTGCGCGATCGAACCGGCGCTCCGCGGCGAACGGCAGCAACTGGTCAAGCGTATCTTTGCCGAAGATCTGAAAGATCCGCTCAGCGGCCTTCTGCACCGGGGGCGCGATCAGCAGAGCATTCGTGGCCGAATGCAGCTCGAAATGCTTGTCCGGATGCGCCAGCGCATAATGTGTAACCAACGCGGTTACGTGCGAAAGCTCCGTCGATTCCGCCTTTAGAAACTTGCGCCGCGCCGGAGTATTGAAAAAGAGATCGCGAACCGTGATCGTCGTTCCCACGGGCAACCCGGCATCGTCGACGCGAAAGATCTTGCCTCCGACAATTTCTACGTGCGTTCCGCTGGCTTCGCTCGCCGCGCGCGTTTCCAGCTCAAGCCGCGAGATCGACGCGATCGACGGCAGCGCCTCTCCGCGAAAACCCAGCGTCGCAATCGACAACAGGTCGTCGCTCGATTGGATCTTCGACGTCGCATGGCGCTCGAAGGCCAGCAGCGCATCATCCCGCACCATGCCGATGCCGTTGTCCACAATCCGGATCAGCTTGCGCCCGCCGCCCTCTATCTCAACGTTGATGCGAGTGGCCTGGGCGTCGAGCGCGTTTTCCAGCAGCTCTTTAACCACGGACGCGGGGCGGTCAACGACCTCGCCCGCGGCGATCTGGTTCGCGACCTGGTCGGTGAGTATATGTATGCGACCCATGTTGGCGGCGTGCTTACGCGGCTGATTCTCTCTTCAGCCGCGCAACCATTTGAAGAATTTCGATGATACAGAAGCTCACTGGGCCATTTCGTGCTCGTGCAGGCGGTCGCCGAGCACGTGCAGGCGCAGGAAATTCGTCGATCCGGACTTGGTCCGGGTACCGGCGACGATACCCAGGATGTCCTGCGGAAACACAAAACCGGCCGTCTCCAGCAGCTCTTCCGCCATGTCTACCATCTCTTCGGCGGTGTGCGCCTTGGCGCACTTCACCGGCTGCACTCCCCAAAGCAGAGCCATCCGGTTGATGACCACGTCGATGCTGGAGAGCGCGTATATCGGCGGCTTCGGACGATACTTCGAAAGCTGGCGGGCCGTCGTGCCCGTTTCGGTGAAGACAGCGATCGCCTTCAGCTCCAAGTCCTCTGCTGCATGCGCCATCGATTCGCAGATCGTCTCAGCAACGGAGAGATACTGGTTGCTCGGGCGCCCGTCATGCGGCGAAATTGTCCCGTGAATCTGCGACTCCGTCTCGATGACGATCTTCGCCATCATCTTGACGGCTTCAACCGGATACTTGCCCGCGGCGCTTTCCGCCGACAGCATGACGGCATCGGTTCCGTCATAGATCGCATTGGCTACGTCGCTGGCTTCCGCCCGTGTAGGACGGGGATTTTCGATCATCGATTCCAGCATCTGCGTAGCGGTGATCACCGGTTTGCGGTATTCAGACGCGCGCCGGATGACCAGCTTCTGAATGGCCGGTACCTGTTCCGGCGGCATCTCTACGCCCAGATCTCCGCGCGCGACCATCACGCCGTCGGCCACGTTGAGAATCTCTTCAAGATGTGCGATCGCCTGCGGCTTCTCCAGCTTCGCGATCACCCAGGTGTCGGCACCAAGCTCGGCAATGCGCTGTTTCACCAGCTTCACATCCTCGGCCGTGCGCACAAAGGAGACGGCAATGGCATCCACGCCATTCTTGATGCCGAACTCCAGATCAGCTTCGTCCTTTTCGGTCAGCGATGGCACGCGAACCGCAATGCCCGGCAGGTTGATGCCCTTGTTCTCGCCGAGAACACCGCCGTTGATCACCTCGCATTCGACGTCGTCGCCCTTCACCGCAAGTACAAGCAGCTCGATGAGGCCATCGGAAAGCAGGATGCGCGCTCCGGCTTCGAGATTTTCGGCCAGCGTCGGAAATGTCGTCGAAATCACGCTGGGGGTGCCGGCAATATCCCGCGGCGTGATGGTCAGGCGCTGCCCCGCCTCGAGTTGGATAGGTTTGCGGTCCTGCAGCCGGCCGGTGCGAATCTTCGGTCCCTGCAAATCGCCCAGGATACAGATGTTCTTGCCCTCCTCGCGGGCCACCTTGCGGACCATTTCGATGAGTTCCAGCTTTTGAGGATGGGTGCCGTGCGAGAAGTTCAGGCGCGCGACATCCAGGCCTGCGCGAACCAGCTCGCGAAAAGTGGTTTCATTGTTCGAAGCAGGCCCAAGAGTGCCAACAATCTTGGCTCGGCGCGGATTCTTTCCCGGCCCAGAGGTCGAGCCGGTATACGTGACGTTCATCCATCCCCCAACTGCTATGTTTCTGCTTTAGTGTCGATGAAAGCATTTTCATTTTAACTCGCGAGAGGCCTGTTCCGCCGTTCACGCGGTCTGATGCGGACGAACCTCAACCGGGTCTTCATCATCGCGGTAAACAGCGGGCGCTGTAACGGGCAATGGCACGGCAGGCTCCACGACTGCAGGATAGACGAGAGCGTTGAACTCCGCGCCCACCAGAATCGTGAAGCAAACCAGATAGAGCCACACGAGTGTAGCCACGCCTGCACCGAACGATCCGTAGACAACGGAGTAATCAGCGTAGCGAGTGAGGTACCAGCCGAAGCCAAGCGTCGCGAGAAACCAGGCAACAGTGGCCAGCAGGCTTCCCGGTACAACTTGCTTCCACGGGCGCGCACGGGGTGTCCCAAAGTGGTAGACAACTCCAAGCACCGCCACGCTGGTAAGAGTGGCGATCGCCCATCGGATAACACGCCAGATCAGCAGCACGTAGAAACGGATCTCGTGGTCGGAGTTATCGACCATCCAGTGCTCAATCGCGTGGCCAAAGGCCACCAGCGCAGTGGCGAAGATGAGCGGCACGAGGGTAGCCGGCACCAGCACCAGGGCAATGCCGTGTTCGCGCCAGAAGCTCCACTCGCCGCGCGGCAGCAGGTAGGCGCGGCGGAAGCCGTCCATCAGTGAAAGCATCACCCCCATCGCAGCGCCGATGGTGATAAACACCGCCGTCCACACCAGGCGGACCGACCGGGCATGGTTGGTGAAGAAGTAGGTCTGCACCAGCGACATGGTGTCGGTGGGCAGAAATTCGCTGAAGGCGTTGCGGATATCGGAGCGCACCGTGTCGGTTTCAGGAGTAAGCGCCAGCAGCGTGGTAATAACCAGCAGCGCGGGAAAAATGCTGAGGATCGCGGAAAATGCCGCCGCCTTCGCGCTATTGAAGGCTCCATGCCCGAGAGCTCTCCATACGGCTCGCCGAAGATGGTCGAAGGTGCGGAGGAGAATCATCTCTATAGGCTGGCGAACAGGGGCCGGGTCAGTGCTTCGGTTTCCATTGATTCAGAAACTCGGTAACGGAGGCTGGATCCATACGGCGCATCGACTCGAATTCACCGTTCTTCTGGCTGTAGAGTATCCGCCCGTGCTGATCCAGAACAGCGAGGGCAGGCACTCCACGCTTCAGCGGAATGTCATATTTGGCGGCAAGATCGAGATTCTTGTCGTAGTGGCCAACATCCACATGAACCAGCACGTAGTTATCGTCGAGCAGCGACAGATTGGGTTGCTGGTGAATGTAGATATCCAGTACCTGGCAGTCTCCGCACCAGTTTCCGCCGAAGTCGAGAATGATGTGTTTGTGCGCGGTCGTCGCCGTTTTGATCGCCTGGGCGATATCGGTATGAGCATCGGCGGTTGCCGAGTAGATGATGCGGCTCTGCGCCACGGCTGAAATCCCCGCGAGGGCGAGTACAACGGCAAAAGCGACTCGTCTGACAACACTTGGCATGAAAAAATCCTCGAATCTGACTTACAGAATGCCACATCAGTAAGACATTCAAGAAGAACTACCGGGGCTAGGTCGAAAGACCTGTATATATGGGACGATTTCGCGCGTAAGATATTGAGCCAACATGGCTGCCAAGGCTTTCCCCCTCATCGACCTTCGCAACGCCATCGAACACCACGAGCTCGTACCGTCTTTTCAGCCCATCGTTGCACTGCGTAGCGGACGGCTTTGGGGGTTTGAGGTACTGTCGCGCTGGCACCACCCCCAGCTCGGCATCATCTCCCCTGAGCGATTTATCCCCCTGGCCGAAAGCACCGGACTGATCGGGCCTCTCTTTGAGACGATTCTGGACCAGGCAATGGTTTCCGTCGAAGCGCTGCGTGGCCCCGCGCCGGGGTTTCCCCGGCACCTCACCCTGTCGGTCAACATCTCCCCGGTTCAACTGCGGGACCGCTCCGTCTCCGGAAAGATCCGCTCCCTGATGGAGAAGGCGGGCTTCCCGGCGCGCCAGCTGATGATCGAGATCACCGAGAGCGGGCTGGTAGGCAACATGGAACTCGCGCTCGCCATTGCCGAGGACCTGAAGGCGCTCGGCATCCAGCTGGCGCTCGATGACTTCGGCACCGGGTATTCGAGCCTTCGCCATCTCCACTCCCTGCCCCTGGACGAAATCAAGATCGATCGCAGCTTTGTCCACTCCATGAGCTACCGGCGAGAGAGCCGCAAAATCGCTGCTGCGATCGTTGGGCTGGGTCAAAGTCTCGGCCTGACCACGGTCGCCGAAGGCGTGGAGGACAAGGCGCACGCCGACATGCTCTTCTACCTGGGCTGTGATCTCGGTCAGGGCTGGCTTTACGGACCGCCCGTTTCGGCAACCGAGCTTCCCGCCATCGTTGCCCGGGAGTCTCTCGCGTCAGCCGCCGGGGCGCCGCTTCTGGCCGCGGACATGGCGTCTACTCTCGAGGCTTCGCCCGCGCAGCGGCTCGCGCAGCTTCAGGCTATTTACGATGGCTCGCCCGTCGGCCTGTGCTTCATTGATCGCGATCTTCGCTACGTCAGCCAGAACCGCCGCTTGTCTGAGATGAGCGCAGCTCCTCTGGGACCTCGCCTGGGCAAAAAGGTCGGCGAGGTGATGCCGATGGTGTACCTGCAAATGGAGCCCTACCTGAAGCGCGCCCTCGCGGGCGAAGCGATTCCGAACCTCGAAATCCTGACGGAACGCCCTGATTCCCCGTCGGAGTTTAATACGCTTCTGCTTTCGCTACAGCCGGCGCGCGACGAGGCAGGCGAAGTCGTAGGAATATCGATTGCGACCATGGACATTACTGAGCGCAAGAACACCGAACAGGCGTTGCGCGAGAGCGAGGAGCACTATCGCAATACCGTCGAGCTCAGCCCGCACGTGACCTGGACAGCCGCACCAGATGGCGAAGTTCTCGGCGCCAGCCCCCGATGGGAAGCCCTGACCGGACTAAAGGTAAGCGACAGCCTGGGCTATGGCTGGCGCAATGCCCTGCACCCGGACGACCTGGAGCCCACCGACGAGAAATGGGCCGCAGCCCTGCGCAGCGGCGATCCCGTTGACATAGAATTTCGCATCGGCCACAGCAACGGCGCCTGGCGCTGGATGCGTTCCCGGGCCGCGCCCCGGCGCGGCGAGAACGGCGAAATCATCCGCTGGTACGGCGTAGTCGAAGACATCGACGACCGCAAACGCATCGAAGAGGCGCTTCACGAAGCGCAAGCCAGCATGGATACCTTGCGGAAGAAACAAACCACCGGCAGCTAGACGTTACACAGCTCCACAGCCTGGCGCAGCGCGGTCATGGGATCGATCGTGGGCAGGAACTCGTGTGCCACGTACCCTTTGTATCCGCTGTCGGCAATCGCCCGCATCACTCCGTCCCACTGGACCTCCTGGTTGTGGTCGAGCTGATGGCGGCCGGGCACCCCGCCGGTGTGGAAGTGTCCGATCACGTCGATATTGGCAGTGATCGTCGCGATCAGATCACCCTCCATGATCTGCATGTGGTAGATGTCGTACAGAAGTTTCACGTGCGGCGAGTTGACTTCGTGCATCACGGCCGCGCCCCACGCGGTGTGATCGGCCATGTAGTCGTGATGGTTGACCTTGCTGTTCAGCAGCTCCAGGCAGATGTTCACGCCGTTGTCCTCGGCAATCTTCTTTACCCGGTTCAATCCGATAACCGTATTACGCGCGCCTTCCTCGTCCGACATCCCCTTGCGGTTTCCCGAGAAGGTGATGACATTGGGCACGCCGGCCTTGGCCGCCAGCGGGATATTCTTCCGAAATGCCTCCTCGATCGCCGCGTGATTCTCCACCCGGTTCATCGCCTCCGGAATCGTCCCGCCTCCCACGTAGCCCATGGTGCAGATAAGCCCGTATTTGCGGGGAATCTCGAACTCGGAGACTTCGAGCAGGTCGACCCCCTTCAGACCCATACCGGCACCCGCCTCGGCGAGTTGATCGACCGTCATCTCCTTGTAGCACCAGCGGCAGACCGACTGGTGAATGCGTCCGCTGGCCGCCGGAGGCGCGGTCTGTCCTGATGGGGCGGTCTGTGCGAGCGAGGAATCAGTAGCCATTGCCAGGGACACTCCCAAACCGGACTTGAGCCCGGCCTCGAAAAAACTTCGCCGTGAAAAAGAATGCATGTCTACTCCGCGGGAACAGGATTTTCTGCAGTGAACGGCGAGCAGCAGGGCTTCTCCACCGGGCTGTACTCCATCAACTCGAGACGAGTGAGATCAGGATCGAACAGATTGTACTGCCACTTGCCGTCCTTCCCGATCTGCATCGGTGTGTGCTGGTTATCCAGCCGTCCCTCAGCGCTGAGCGTGGTCACCGCCTTTTCCATATTCACCACCCCGATCGAAAGGTGATTCAGCACCCCAAGCGCCTTCTGCGTCGCCTCCGGCGTACCAGACGGCACCGGACTCAGCATGTACTCCAGCCAGTCGTGGCCATCCGGAACCTGCTGCGAAACCCAGTCCACCAGGCCCGGCTTCATACCGCCAAACCAGTAGGGCCGAAAACCGAGAATATCGCGGTAGAACGCGTCCTCCGCATCCTTGCTTTGAACCTTCATGCCCACGTGAATCACCCGATGACCAACAGGGCTCGCTCCCGAGATGGCCGCTGGTTGCGCAGGCGGCTGAACAAATCCCACTACATTGCCCTCCGGGTCCTTCACATGAAACCAGAGGCTGCCATCGGACCCGTGCTCCACGCTCGCCGGCACATCGACCTTATGCGCCGCGAGGTACTTGCGCAGACCCTCAGCATCGGTGGTGATGTAAGCCAGGTGATCCAGCCGGTCCGGAGAGTTCCCCGCCGGCTGCGGCAGTACCTCGACGAACTGCGTCGAATTCACGTAGTACCGGACTCCGTTCGGATTCTCCGGATCTGGTCCCTTGAACAGCCCGATATCGTGCACGTAATACTTCTCTGCCGCCTGCGGATTAGTCGTGTAAACCGCGATGTGCGAGATCCCGGTGATCGCAGGACGCGCCTGCGCGGCGGCAGCCACCGGCAGCAGGAAAAGCAAAGAGAGAAAACAGCGCATCTTTAGAGTCCTTTTGAAAGCGTTTACCAAGATAACCGATTTACCCGATGCGAAGACAGCCTGCCTCTGCAACCGCATCTCCAGCGTGTGAGAACCGCCGCCAGACCGCATGCGTAGAAATCCTGTGGCCAAGATACTAATTCCGATGGCCAAGATACTATGGTGGCCATACCGATGAAGAAACGAAGACGGCCCCGAAGAGAACGATCCCCAAATCCCCTGCGCACCCTCCTGTTGCTCTACGCGCTGGCTAGCTTGGGATATTGGCTCGCCGGATCCATGGATTTGTGGCAGATGCAGGTCCATTGGGACCGGAGAGTCGAAGCGCCGTTTCGCTTCAACGATGACAGCCATATTGTCGAGGCCGTCGAGGCCGAGGCCAAAGCAGCAGCATTAGACAAAGGCGACCGCCTCGAAGGTCTGAACGGTGGCCCCTATACCGGACTGGCACAGTGGAGCGAGATCCTCTCCGACGGGCAACCCGGCGACACCCTCGACGTCGAATTCACCCGGCCGGATGGCTCTCGCAAGGTGGGGACAATCACCTTGGACCACGCGCCGTATTTCTACGGCACCCTGTCGCCCGTAATGTCCTACTGGCAGGCGTTCCTGGTCGGAGGTCTCCTGCCGCTGGTCTGCCTCGGCCTCGGTTTCTGGGTGGTTCTCGCTCGCCCTCTCGACTCGAATGCCTGGCTGTTGCTTGTCCTGCTGACATTTCCCAGTGTGCTCTTTTTCAACAGCGGTTTGGCGACCGGATTCTCTCTTTTTCTACGCGGCCTCTGGTACCACGTAATCCAACTCGCCGCGTCACCCGCCCTCTTGCTCTTCGGAATCTATTTTCCTGAACGCTCCCGCGTCGACGCCCGCGCGCCATGGATCAAGTGGATCATCCTGCTGCCCCTGGCCGCGTGCATCTGCATCCTTCTTCCGGCAGTTTATGCCGACTATTACAGCGGCGGCGATGGCCCGCTGCTGGCCACGCTGAGCAATGATGCCGACAATGTCCTCAATTTTCTCAATCTGCTCTGCATCATCCTTTACCTGGTCGTTACCCTGGACAAGCTGCGGTCCGCCTCCACAGAAGACGCCCGTCGTCGTCTGCGCGTCCTGACCACTGGAACCGGCGTAGGCGTAGGCGCGTTGCTGATCGTCTTCATTCTTCTCCCTCATTTCGGGGTTGACTTCCGCGCACGCGGACATTACTGGCTGCAGTACCTCGGCGGAGTGGTCTTCATGATCGCCCCGCTGACCCTCGCCTACGTCGTGCTGGTGCAGCGCGCCATGGACGTCCGCGTCATCCTGCGCATGGGCACCCGCTACGTGCTGGCCAAGGCATTCCTTTTCGTCCTTCAGGTCGTGTTGATCACCATCGCCATCTGGCGTCTTCTTCTTCCCGCATTTCGCAAAAAGCAGCCCGAGCCCTCAGACATGCTCGGCGCGCTGGCGGTTCTTGCCCTGGTGCTCATACTCCGCTTCGGCGTGCAAAAGAAGTTGCAGCTGTGGCTCGATCGCAAGTTCTTCCGCGAGGCATACGACACCGAGGTCGTACTCAACGAGCTCTCCGACGAGGTCCGCCGCTTCACCGAGACCGCTCCGCTTCTTGAAACCGTCGCCCGCCGCGTGGCCGAGACGCTGCACATCAATCAGGTGGCAATGCTCCTCCGTCGCGGCGAAAACTTTCAGTTGCAACAGGCCATCGGCGTAACCGTTGACGGTGCTGTTACCCTGCCCGCGCAGGCCTCTGCCGCGCGCTACCTCGCGGCCACCAACGAGCCGGCCCGCCTTTACCGCGAAGACCCCGACGCCTGGTACCTGATGGCGGGAACCACGGAACGGCACGTTCTCGACCTGGTCAACGCCGAGCTGCTGCTGCCCCTGCCCGGGCGCAACCGCCTCATGGGCATGATGGCTCTTGGGCCCAAACGCTCCGAGGCCGCATACACTCCGGCCGATCTGCATCTCCTGCATACGGTTGCCACCCAGACCGGGCTGGCCATCGAAGTCGCTGAACTGGCGCACTCTCTGGCCACCGAGGCAGCACAGCGAGAGCGCGTCAATCGCGAGATGGAGATTGCCCGTGAGGTGCAGGAGCGGCTCTTTCCGCAGCAGATGCCCGTCTTGCCCGGAGCCACCCTGGCCGGACATTGTCGCCCGGCATTGGGCGTGGGCGGCGACTACTACGACGTCTTCGACCTTGGCGAAGGCCGCACCGGACTGGCGGTCGGCGACGTGAGCGGCAAGGGCATCTCCGCGGCATTGCTCATGGCCAGCCTTCGCGCTTCGCTGCGCGGCGTCACGCTGGACAACCCACGCGACTTTGCCAACCTGATGGATAAGGTCAACCGGCTGGTCTTCGAGGCTTCTGCCTCGAACCGCTATGCCACCTTCTTCTTCGCGGCCTTTGATCCCGCCGCTCGCAAGCTGGACTGCGTGAACGCCGGACACAATCCGCCCATCCTTCTCCGTACCGGACCCGGCGGCCAGACCCAGACCCTGCGCCTCGAAGCCGATGGGCCGGTCGTGGGTCTGCTGCCCTTGGCTCCATACACCGAACAATCCATGACGCTGATGCCCGGCGACGTGCTGCTGCTCTACACCGACGGCATCAGCGAAGCCATGACCCACGACGACGAGGAGTGGGGAGAAGAACGGATGATCGCGTCCGCGCAGAAGGTGAAAGACGAGCCGGCGGAAGAAATTCTTCGCGCTATTTTTGATGATGCAGACGCCTTCACCGCCGGGGCTCCGCAGCACGACGACATGACGATGCTGGTATTAAAGCTGGAGGGATGATGGTTGTGATGAAACGGAAAGCGCTGGCATGGCTGCTGAGCATCACCCTCGCCGGTCCGTTTGGGATGGGGCTTTCCGCCTGCGCACAGGACCAGAAAGTTCCGAAGGTCGCGCCGCGCCCGGCGAATACTCTCGTCATGCTGCCCGACGGATCGACCGTGCATGTCGAGTTGGCGAAGACCGAAGCCGAGCGCGACTTCGGCCTGATGGAGCGAACTTCGCTGCCCCAGGGTCGCGGCATGCTCTTCATCCACGACCAGCCCGGCCAGTATCACTACTGGATGTACGACTGCAAGATCGGCCTGGACATCCTCTGGCTGGACCAGGCTCACCGTATCGTCGAGATGTCGCCCGACACCCCACCGTGCAAAGGCAAATCCGATACCTGCCCGAACTATGGCGGCCACGAGACTTCGATTTATGTGCTGGAGCTACCCGTTGGCTCGATCAAAGCCCATCAGTTAGCCGTTGGCCAGACCGTGAACTTCAACGTTCAGTGATCTCGGCACTGAGCCTCCTGGTTCGCTGGTAGACTCCCGGTTCGCTGGTAGAAATGGGTTCGGTTCATCCGCACGAAATCCTGCGCTTTCAGATACCGGTCCGCAGCCACAAACCTACCGGCACGTCTTCCATCGGTCCGTCATGTTCATTTTTCCCATCGATCAGAACGAACCAACCCTTCATGAATGGTGGTTTGATGACGTAAATCCTTTGGTATCAACGCTGGGTAATCGGGTCAGCTTCTCCGTATTCGGGCCGCCGTAACGCAAATAGCTTTGAAGATTACCCGAAACGAACACGCATTGCCGAGTGGCGAACCCATCGTAATGCGACATGAATCGTTTTGCGCCTTCGGCTAATCAAACGTTTTAGTGATTGAAAGGATGTGGGCCGAATTGATCGAAACGAGCACCGCTCAAGCAAGCGATTCCCTGTTATCCACCTTCAGCAATGAGAGCTTCGGCCTGACCGCCAACGTTCGCAAGAGCGGAGACGTGTTCGAGGTCATCGTCGTCGATGCGATTTCTGGTGAAGAGGTTCTGTCCACCCACAGGCCGACCCAGGAAGAGGCCGAGAAGTTCGCTTTTGGCCTGATGAACCCTCGCATGATCCGAGCGCCATCCGCCTACGGGCCGGGATGCAGTGGTCGTAATCCAGACGAGGTGGAACCGTGGGTCCGCGCGATACAAAGAGGTGGATATAAGCCTCTAATTTCCAGAAACTTAGAAAGGCTACGATGCCGCGAAGCGTCTAGCTCCGATCAGGACCGACGCGCCGTGCTTGTCTTCGGTATACCCAGTTTCCTTCCCCTTTTTTTCTGGCCGACTATTTTTCTCCAGCCGCTAAAATAGCACTAGAGACTAAAGAAAGCCCGGCGATTTGCAGCCGGGCTTTCCCGTTTTGGAAAGAAAGTGGCATGACAACTCGGCGTGTAAGTGATTTACATTCAGATCTTTACCGATAAAGACTCTGCTTTCAAATCTTTACGTCGCCGGATTACCGTAAACATCCCGGAATCAGATCTTTACAAGACATCCGGATGGACACCCGGGGGGGCCTCTTCGCCGGCTAGTTCCCTCCCGAAACGGGAATCGTCTCCGAGGCAACACTCCAGCCCCGCAGCGTAAGCTCCGGTTTGTTTCCGCCAGCCGCAGCTTCCGGATAACGGATTTCGATCTCGCGTGTCTCGCCCGGAAGCAGCGAGACATAGTTGTCCGCGTAGTAGGCAGGGAGAATCCGCGTTCCGTCGCCTGCCTTCACAAGCGTCAGCTTGTTGGTCAGCGCCACGGTCGTCCCGTTGTTCCTGAGCGCGACCATAATGCGGTCTTCGCCGTTGTCCCTTCCGGAAAGCGAAGCGGTAGCCATCACGTTAGCCGCCGGAAGCTCGTCCAGGGCGCGGTAATCCTCGCTCTTGGCGGCAAGCCAATAGAAGTTGCGGGACAGCGTCTCTCCGCTGGCCGACTTCAGCTGCAGACTGACGAGCACCACGCTGTTCTGGAGCAGGGGTGCCAGATCCAGATGGAATGCGGTAGTCGTCGCATCGGCGGCGGCATTTTGCGGCGCCTGCTGATGAAGAAGCGATTTGTTATCGAGCGAGAAGACGTCCGCTGTAATGGTCGCGTTGGCCAGCGGCGTGTTCGTGGTATTCACCAGTTCCACGTCATGCGTCGCCAGATCGAACTGGATGTGTTGCGGCTCGCAGGCCTTCATCGTCCCGTAGAACGAAGCCTGCGTGTCGTAGTCCGAACTTAGGATCTCCCACATGTTGCTGGGCCACGCCGGCTGCGTCATCCACAGCATGCGGCCGCTGTTCGGAGCCCACAGGTGCGCATTCATGCCCTCGAAGATGGCACGGTGGTCGACGTAGTTCAGCATCTGCGCCTTGCGCTCGAAGTCCTCGAGCCCGGTCGGCGCGCCAAACTCCGTCTGGATCTCGTCCATGAACGGTCCCGTCTTGCCGTTCCCGCTGGCATGCCAGTCGTGGTACGCCCAGACATCGTCAATCGGCCACTGGTCAGCCTTCGGAATCCACGCCTGGAACGACTCCAGCGTGGACATGGACGGCGTGCCCGTCTCGACCGAGAAGCCGTGGTTAAGCACGGTGTAGTAGAGCTTCGGATCCTGGTAGCTATAGGGGCCGCTGCCCTGCAGGTTGATCTGGTTGGAGCTCGGGAAGTAATACCGGGTGCCGTCCAGCGTAGCGACCAGATGTATCAACCCCTCGTTGACGATGGGTTGCGGCACGCCCTCGTTGCGTCCACACCACACCAGAATGGAGGGGTGGCTCCGGTAGCGCGAGATCACGTCCGCCGCATTTTTGAGAAGGAGATCCGAATTCTGTGCTTCGATGTTGTAGTTCTGCGTCGACTCCCAGAAGTCGTTCCAGACCAGCATGCCGTATTCGTCGGCGAGGTCGTAGAACACATCCTCGGTACTCTGTCCCACCCAGTTGCGGATGATGTCGAGATGCGCGTCTCTATCAAGGCGGAAATAGGGCTCCAGCCGCTCCCGCGACACACGCTTGCGTGCGTCGTCCATACCCCAGTTACCGCCGCGACAGACAATGCGCACCCCATTGGCCCTGACGACCAGATATGGCGCGGCTTTGGTGTCGTCGAGCATGCGGATCGCCGGAGACTTCTCTCCCCCCGGCGCAAGCGAAGCGACCCACGAGTGCCAGTTCTCCCGCCATGCCTCCGGCAAATATGGTGGCGGCGGATCGGCCGGCGGAATCTCCCGCATGCCGTCGTGGGTCACGTCGACGGGGAGGCTCGCACCAGCCGGAAGGACGGCTGGTGCATACTCCACACGCCGGAGGTGGCCGGTACTGTCGAGCAGGCTCAGCTCGTAGGTAATTTCCCGGATGCCGAAGCGCAGTTGCTTCGTGTCGGAAACGTCGCGGCCTGTGGTGACCGAGAGCTTGAGGTGATAAAGCTCCGGCTTGCCGTAGCCGTTGGGCCACCATAGTCGGGGATTCTGCACGGTGAGCTGGGCAAACTCCGCCGGCGCCAGTTTGACGATGTTGTCGCCTGGCGCAAGTGTCACATCCTTGGCGACCGTCACGCCCTCAAAGGCCGCGGTGAGGGTCGCTTTCGCCGGAGTGTCCGACGCGTTGGTAAGCGGTACGTTGATGTCGACGTTGGCTTTGGAGGTGTCGGGCAACGGCAAGGTGGTAATGACTTGCGGATCGCCGATCTTGACCGAACTCGTAGCCGTGATGGTTACAGGTTGCCAGATACCAGTGTCGCGGTCTCGGATCGCCGGAATCCAGTCCCATCCCTCCGTGGCGACAAAGGTTGGCCCGTCGAGGCACATAAGGCCGCCATTCTCGCCGGGGCCGCCCTTTATCGACTGCTCCTGCGGAATACCCGGATGCGGAGGTGGAGAGACGCGCACGGCAAGCACATTAGTCTGCCCTGGCTTAAGAATGCCGCTTACGTCGAAGTTGCCGCGAATAAAGGCCCCGGTGATTGTGCCCAGCGACTGCCCGTTGAACCAAACCGCGGCTTGATAGTTGATGCCATGGAAGGTGAGCGTGAGACGCTTCCCGCCGAGGCTCGACGGCGTCTTGAACTCAGTGCGGTACCAGTAGTCGTGTTTGTTCAGCGTCTCCGGGATGGCCATATTGTTGAGGCCGTAGTCGGGATCGGGATAAACGCCGCGATCGATCAACGTCGTGAGCACCGTGCCGGGTACTGTCGCGACGTACCAGTTCTTCGCGCTGAAGCTCCTCCCCGAGATCGCCGCACCATCCGCTTCGACCTTCGGAGCCTCGGCCAGCATCCAGCCCCCGACCGACCACTGATTCTCTCCGTCGGGCTGCAGAGCCTCGTGCCGTGCCGGGAGAGGCTTCGCTACCGGCGCTGAAAATGGCGCTTTGCTGCGCGGCATCTGCGACGCATCCTGCGGCGCGCGATACCCGGCCTGTCCGCGCGTCTGTACCGGCCACGGCTTGGAGCCTTCTTCATACACCGGCTGCGCCTCGTTGTAGCCTTTCGCGGCGATCTCCGCGATCACGTTACTGGCAAGCGATTCACGCAGCAGGGTTAAACCGGCTATTCTGCCCCCGAAATGACCCCACTCGGGTGCAGGCAACGCTGACGGCGCCATGCCCAGCACCCCGACGACGCTGCCCCGCACCAGGTTGCCGCTCGCCACCTGAGTGCCATCGTAGTAAAGGTTAAACCGCTCTCCGTCGAACGTGGCGGCAATCAGGTGCCACCCGCCCGGCCCAAACGTCACAGATCCTTCCAGGCTGTTGTCTTTACCGCCGAAGAGAATCAGCTTTCCCGGCGCGATGGCGAGGTAGCGCGCGTACTCGTCTTCCGGCTTGCCGAGACCCGCAATCAAGGTCGGCTTGGCGACCGCCTCATCGGAATTCACCAAGGCGTAGAGCGTCCAAGGGGAATCGGCAACCAGTACCGTGTCGTTCTCGGTGAGCTTCTTGTACAAGCCTTCGCCATCAGCCAGAAAGATGCCGTTATAGGGCCCATAGACGGGCGGATCGTTGGTGACGATGGTATAGGGGATGGACACCTGGGCCTGTGAAGACGGTAGGGCGCACAACAGCAGCGCGGCGGCGAGGCTAAGTAAAACGATTGACTTGTTCATTGGAAGACGGGGATTCACTATACGGCAACAATGTACACGTTGCACCGGGGGGAGACCAGTCTCGCCGGTGTCTACCTCGCACGTTCACCCTTCCGTCATGTAATGAACCCTAATGCTTGTTAAACTGGAAGCTGCATGATCCTCCCGTTTGTCCGCGATCTGCTCGCGGATCTGGAGAATTCACCTTCATTTGAACAGGCACGGAGGCACCTCTCCTTTGCCCGTGGGCGCCGTCGTGTCTCCGGACTCACTTCTTCTGCGCGCGCCCTGTATATCCCCCTGTTTGCGCGAGCTGCCAATGCACCGGTGGTGGTCGTCGTGCCCGACAACAAGGCCGCCGATGCGCTGCAGGTTGCGCTTCGCGCCGGGTGCGACCTGACCGGAGCTATCCCGCCGAATCGGGTGTTGAAGCTGCCGGCCCATGACGTGCTGCCGTTCGAGAACCTGTCACCGCACCCGGAAATCCAGGAGCAGCGTGCTGCCACACTGTGGAAGATGGCCACAGGAAGTGCGTCAGTTGTGATCGCGCCCGTGGAGGCCGCGGCCATGAAGCTGTTTCCGAGGCATTTCTATGGCGGCCTCGCCCAGGTTCTGCGCCGAGGAGATGAGGTTGACGTGGACACGCTCCTCGCGCATCTGGCCGGTGTCGGTTACACACCGATGGATATCGTCGAGATGCCGGGCCAGTACACGCGACGCGGCGGTATCGTCGATATCTATTCGCCCGAGGCCGACCGGCCCGTCCGATTCGAATTCTTCGGCGACGAGATCGAGACCATCCGCAAGTTCGATCCCGAGACGCAACGGTCGTCTTCGCCGCTCGATGAAGCCCTTCTGCTTCCACTCACGGAGACTCCCGTTACCGAGCGTCTGTTGGCCACAGTGCACACGCGATTGAGCGGTACTCGTATTGAAGCGGGTGACGATCCAGATCTCGTAGCGGAGGCCGTTTCCGCGGGTGGAGTGAGCGTGTTTCCGGGTTGGGAATTCTTTGCCGGGGTGGCCGAGGCAAATGCCACGTTACTCGACTTGATGCCACGCTCCCTACTTTTCGTCGAGGAGCCGGCGATGATCCAGAATCAGATCGATCGCTGGTGGAGCAAAGTTGAACAGCGCCACGAGCGCGCGAGCATCGGCTCGCTCATCCGTCCGGAAGACATCTATTTCCGGCCCGAAGTGTTAGCGGCCCAGTTGTCCTCGCATCCGGGCATCGATATCGATCAACTCGGCGCGGTCGATGTGTTGGAAGAAGACACGACGTTAGGAGAAATCATCTTTCAGTCGCGGCCGACGCTGCGCTTTCACGGATCAATTCCCGCATTTCTCGAGCAGCTCCGCTCGCTGATGCAACAGGAAACACGTATGCTGCTCGTCGCTCCCAACCAGGGAGAAGTCGAACGGCTGGCAGGCCTGCTGCGCGAGTACGAACTGCCATACCGCCTCGGAAGTCGCGTACAGCACGCCGGCAGCGAAAACATTTACGATGAATCGAGTTACCTTGCAGGCAATTACCGTACGCCAATCCTAGTACGGAGTACCTTGTCGGCTGGCGTAAGCCTGCCGGAAGCGAACCTGATTCTTTTTGGCGCGAACGATTTCTCCGATGAAGCAGATGTGACGGCTCGTCCTGCTCCCAGGAAATCGAAGACCGGCGCCTTTGTTTCTGACTTCCGGGATCTCACCATCGGCGATTACGTTGTGCATGTCGAGCACGGCATCGCCCGCTACATGGGCCTTAAAGAGATTGAGCAGGACGGCGTGTCCATCGAGTTTATGATCCTCGAGTTCGCCGAGCAGGCGCGCCTGTACGTGCCCCTCACGCGTCTCGACCTGATCCAAAAATACCGTTCGACCGATGCGGGACCTGCGCCGGTACTTAACCGGCTCGGCTCACAACAGTGGGCGAAGACCAAAGCGCGCGTGCGCAAGGCCATGCAGGACATGGCCGACGAATTGCTCAAGCTCTACGCGCAACGCAAGGCCGCGCAGGGCCACGCGTTTCCACCGGACAACGAATTTCAGCGCGAGTTCGAAGACGCCTTCGACTATAACGAGACTGACGACCAGATTTCAGCCATCAACGACATCAAGCGCGACATGGAATCAACCATGCCCATGGACCGCCTGCTCTGTGGCGACGTCGGATACGGCAAAACCGAAGTCGCGATGCGTGCTGCCTTCAAAGCTGTGCAGGAAGGCAAACAGGTGGCCGTGCTCACCCCCACAACCATATTGAGCTTCCAGCACTTCGAAACTTTCAAGGAGCGATTCAAGCAGTTTCCAATCAGCATCGACATGATCTCGCGCTTTCGCACAGCCAAAGAACAGAAGGACATTCTTGAGCGCGTGGAAGCCGGTAGAGTCGACATCCTCATCGGTACGCACCGCTTACTTTCGAAAGACATCAAGTTCCACGACCTCGGCCTGCTTGTCGTCGATGAAGAGCAGCGCTTTGGTGTGCGCCACAAGGAGCGCCTGAAGCAGATGCGCCGCGAGGTTGATGTGCTGGCCATGTCGGCGACCCCCATCCCGCGTACGCTGCACATGTCGCTCGTCGGCCTGCGGGATATGAGTGTTATCGAGACGCCCCCGAAGGACCGCATGGCCATACAGACAGTCGTGGCAAAATTCGACGAGAAGCTGATCCGGTCCGCTGTGGAAGTCGAGCTGGAACGCGGCGGCCAGATTTACTTCGTCCACAACCGCGTGGAGACAATCTACGAACTGGCCGCGAAGATCCAGGAGCTCGTTCCAGCTGCACGCATAACCGTCGGCCACGGGCAGATGAGCGAGGGCGAGCTTGAAAAAGTAATGCTCGGCTTCGTGCGCCACGAGCATGATGTTCTGGTGGCGACCACCATCATCGAGAACGGCCTAGACATTCCGCTGGCCAACACCATCATCATCAACCGCGCCGATCGCCACGGCCTCTCCGAGCTCTACCAGTTGCGTGGGCGAGTGGGACGATCGAATCGCCGCGCCTATGCCTATTTGCTCATTCCGCCCGAGCAGGAGTTGACGGAGGTCGCGCGCCGTCGTCTGGCAGCACTGAAAGAATTTTCCGATCTCGGGGCCGGCTTCAAGATTGCCGCGCTTGATCTCGAATTGCGCGGGGCAGGCAATATGCTCGGCGGAGAGCAGAGCGGACACATCGAGGCGGTCGGTTTCGAGCTCTACACAAGCATGCTCGAAGAAGCGGTCGCGAAGCTCAAGGGCGAGGAGCATGTCGAGGTTCCAGCGACTCAGCTCAGCCTGGGGATCGGGCTCCGCATCGACGAAAGCTACATTGCCGAAGAAAACCAGCGCTTGCGCATGTACAAGCTAATTGCGGGCATCCAGAGCGAGACGGCGCTTGACGATGTGCGTGCAGAGCTTGAAGACCGCTACGGACCTGTGCCCGAGAGTTTGCGCCACCTGCTCGACGCTGCACGGTTGCGCCTTGAATGCGAGCGCATCGGCGTGGCCCAGATCGATCGCAAACGCGACCAGTTGCATATCCGCTTCACCGAAAACGCCGGCATTGATCCCGGCCGTCTGATGAAGCTGGTCGCAAAGAATGCCAAGCGCGGCGCGCAGTTCACGCCGCAGGGTGTCCTGCGCTATCCTCTTACCTCGCCGAAGCCTGATGATGTTCTGGCAGAAATACGTGCTCTGCTCGATCAGCTCGCCGTGACGGAAATGACTGTACAGTAAGTATCTGTTTTAGCTGCAAATAGAAGCGAGGCCAAATGATTCGCCGATTTCCGACTGCTCTGCTTACTTCCATTGCATTTATATCGGGAGGCGGGACAATGACAGCAATCGTGTACGCCCAGACTTCGGTAAGTGAGAACTCGACTTTGAAGTTCCGGAGTCTCGCGGCCGACTACTTTGAACAGGTCTATTTCAAGTATTCGCCGACTGAAGGCACACAGGCCGGTCTGCACCAATACGACGCGAAACTTGAGGACTATAGCCGTGCCGAGATTGAGCGTGAGATCGCAAATCTCAGAATGTTCGCGACTAGATTCGATGCTATTTCGCCGGCCGCTCTGGACGAAGGCACTCGGGGCGACCTCGCTATGGTGCGCAATAACATTCGTGGCAACCTCCTCGAGTTCGAAACGATAAGGCCGTGGGAGAAGAATCCGGACATCTACTCCAGCGGTATCGCGAACAGCGCCTTTGTTCTCATGGAGCGGAAGTTTGCGCCGGCGGATGAACGGCTCCGTTCCCTCATCGCTCGCGAGAAACAGATGCCTGCCGTATTCATCGCTGCGCGTCAGAACCTCAAAAATTCTCCGCGTGTTTATACCGAGATCGCGCTCGAGCAGTTGCCGGACATCATCAGCTTCTTCGAAAAGGATGTTCCCGAGGCGTTCGCTGATGCGAAGGATCCCAGGTTGATCGCCGAGTTCCATGGAACGAACACAGCAGTCATCTCCTCCCTTCGCGACTACGAGCAGTGGGTCAAGACCGACCTGCTGCCTCGCTCGAATGGAGACTTTCGAATTGGCAGCGACACCTTCTCGAAAAAGCTGCTCTATGACGAGATGGTCGACACGTCACTCGACAAGCTGCTCACCGTGGCCTACGCTGATCTGCACCGCAATCAGGAGGAATTTGAGCGCGTCGCGAAAGAAGTCGATCCTTCCAAAACTCCAAAGGAAGTGCTCGCCGAGCTCGCTTCCATTCATCCCTCTCCCGACGGGCTCTTGCCCACATTCCGCAGCACTTTCGGCGGACTCATCGGCTTCATCCGCGATAAACACATCATCAGTATCCCGTCGGACGTGCAGCCGGTGCTCGAAGAGACGCCCCCCTTCATGCGGGCAACGACGCAAGCCTCGATGGATTCGCCCGGCCCGTTTGAGACAAATTCGACTACGGCATATTTCAATGTCACCTTGCCTGAAAAGGGATGGTCCGCAGCGCACATCGCCGAACACATGGCAGCTTTCAACGTCGGCACCATTATCAGCACATCGGTGCACGAGGCGTACCCAGGCCATTACGTACAGTTTCTGTGGGTGAATCACGCGGACCTGAGCCAGGTACGCAAGATCATAACGGCTAACACTAACGTCGAGGGTTGGGCACATTACTGCGAGCAGATGATGCTTGACGAAGGCTATGGCCAGCCAGGCGCGGGAGCGAAAGATGCACGCGAGGCGAAATTGATCCGCCTTGGGCAGGTGCAGGATGCCCTATTGCGTGATGCGCGCTTCATCGCAGGCATCAAGATGCACACCGATCAGATGACCTTCGACCAGGCTGTCGACTTCTTCGTCACCGACGGCTACCAGTCGCATTCGGTTGGCCTGGTCGAAACCAAGCGAGGAACCGCCGACCCGACCTACCTCTACTACACGCTGGGCAAGCTGCAGATCATGAAACTGCGGTCCGATCTCGAAAAGAAGCAGGGACTGAACTTCTCATTACAGCGCTTCCATGACGATTTCATGCGTCAGGGCGGCGCGCCCATCAAAATCGTGCGGCAGGCGCTGCTAGGAGACGACTCACCGGCGCTCTGAGCGCATCCAACGCACCGGAATAAAGAATTTACACTACGTACCCACGCAATCCTCTGTCAGACTTGAAGGACTTCAATCGGTTGCTGCTACCACACAAAAGATCTTAAGTTTAAGGACCCCCAATGAAACCTAAGGTACGCAAGGCAGTCTTCCCCGCGGCGGGATTTGGAACCCGCTTTCTTCCCGCCACCAAAGCTATCCCCAAGGAAATGCTCGCCGTAGTGGACAAGCCGATCATTCAGTACGGAGTCGAAGAAGCAATTGCCGCCGGGTGCGAGCAGATCATCATCATTACCGCGCGCGGCAAGTCAGCCATCGAGGACCACTTCGACATTAGTTACGAGCTCGAATCTTCTCTCGAAAAGCGCGGCAAGAAGGAGCTGCTCGAGGTCAGCCGCAAGGTTTCAAATATGGCCGATCTCTCCTATGTCCGGCAGAAGGAGGCTAAAGGCCTGGGTCACGCGGTTCTCATGGCCAAGGAGCTCGTCGGGGACGAGCCGTTCGCCGTCATCCTGCCCGACGATGTGATCGACGCGCCCGTCCCCTGCCTGAAGCAGATGATCGATGTGTTTGAACAGGTGCAGGGTTCCGTTCTGGCAACGATGATCGTAGAAGGACCTGCCATCTCTGCTTACGGCGTGCTCGACGGCTCTCCTCTGCGGGGTAACCCTAGCATCATTGAGGCCCGAGGCATGGTGGAAAAACCGAAATTAGAAGATGCACCGTCAAAGAACGCAATTATCGGCCGCTATATCCTCACGCCGGCAATCTTCGAGTTGCTCGAGAACCTAACTCCCGGAGCGGGAGGCGAACTGCAACTCACTGATGGCATCAAGGGCCTGCTCAAAACCGAAAAAGTCTATGGTTACACGTTCGATGGAATTCGTCACGATGCTGGTGACAAATTAGGAATGCTGAAAGCAACGGTTGATTTCGCTCTCAAACGAGAGGACCTCGGGCTGCCGTTCCGTGAGTTTTTGAAATCGCTTTCGTTGTGACCGGATGCGCCCTATGTTCCCGAAATCTTAAGCCTCGCACGCTACTTCCACTTGATATTGCAGCCCAGGCTGGGCCGCTGTTTCGGGCTGATAGGCTTTCCCACGATCAGCGCGTCCAGTGCAGCGCGCAAATCTCTGCCGGTGACCGGAATATTACTCGCAGGCCTGCTATCGTCGAATTGCCCGCGATAAACCAGCTTCAATCCGTCGTCGAAGAGAAAGAAATCCGGCGTGCACGCTGCATCGTAAGCCCGAGCTACTTCTTGCGTCTCGTCATAGAGGTAGGGAAAGATGAATCCCAATTCCCTGGCCTGCTCCGCCAGACTTCTGGGTGCATCGTCGGGATAATTCGCTGCGTCGTTGCTGCTGATAGCAACCACACCCACCCCGCTCGTCTCGTAATTGCGGCCAAGCTGCGCCAGCGCTCTTTCCAGATGCTTCACAAATGGGCAATGCCGACAGATGAACATGATCAACGTGCCCTTAGGACCGCTAACCGCCTGTGTACTTACCTGATGACCAGTAACGACGTCCGTCAATACAAAATCCGGCGCCGAGGTTCCCAGCGCCAACATCGCCGATTCTGTACGAGCCATGGTGACCTCCTGGCGAACTTTCTGGCTAATTTCAGTTTAGAAAAGCATACCCTTGCGGGGCAGAGTCACGCCGAGGTGTTCGTACGCGAGTCGCGTCGCAACACGCCCCCGCGGGGTGCGATCCAAAAAGCCGCGCTGAATGAGGAATGGCTCGTACACTTCTTCTAGCGCGTCTTCCTCCTCGGCCAGCGAGGCCGCCAGCGTGTTTAACCCCACTGGGCCGCCATCGTACTTTTCGATGATCGTTATCAGTAGCCGCCGGTCGAGTTCGTCAAAGCCGTGAGCGTCCACTTCCAGCATCTTCAATGCTCCTTCTGCAGTTGCTAGATCGATCAGGCCCGAACCACGCACCTGGGCGAAGTCGCGAACCCGCCGCAGCAGCCGGTTCGCGATACGCGGAGTGCCGCGCGAGCGCATGGCGATCTCGGCCGCGCCCTCTGGATCAATGGGGACTCCAAGCACCTCCGCAGAGCGTTCCACCACAAAGCGCAGGTCTTCATCGGAATAAAACTCCAAACGTAAAAGAATGCCAAAACGCGACCGCAACGGAGACGAAAGCAATCCTGGCCGCGTAGTTGCGGCAACAAACGTGAATGGCTTGATGTCCATCACATGCGTACGTGCCGCCGGTCCCTGCCCGATGATGATGTCGAGCTTGTAATCCTCCAGCGCCGTGTAGAGTTTCTCTTCGAGCACTGGCTGTAACCGGTGAATCTCGTCAAGGAAAAGCACCTGCCGCTCTCGCACATTGGTTAGGATCGCTGTCAGGTCGCCCTGGATCTGAAGTGCGGGCCCGGATGTTTGTTGAAATCCTACGTTCAGCTCGTTAGCTATGATCGTCGCCAGTGTCGTCTTTCCCAGCCCCGGGGGTCCGAAGAGCAGCACGTGGTCGAGGGCCTCACCCCGCGACCGAGCAGCCTCCAGAGCGATCGCCAGTTGCTCCTTTGCCTTCTGCTGACCAATAAATTCGTGCAGGTAGCGCGGGCGCAGCTTCAGCTCAAACGAACTATCATCCTCGGCGCGAGCCGCGCTCACCAGCCGTTCCGGATCATCTTTGCGTGACGCCATTTCATTCGGAGTCTACCGGGTGAAGGGGCGGGAAGCAACGTAGCCGAATTTCGGCTACATTGATGACGATGCTTCGATCGATCGTCTTCCTGTCCTTCGCTTTCTTCCTGCCCCACTCCTTCGGCCAGCAGGGGGCTGGCACTGCAATTTCAGATTCGCAGAAAGCGGAAATCGCTCGCCGGGCACGGCAGGAGCTTCTTCATGCCTGGAATGGCTATCGCAAATACGCGTGGGGACACGACGCACTGATGCCTCTCAGCCGTAAGCCGCACGACTGGTACGCTCATTCGCTGCTTATGACACCGGTAGACGGACTCGACACCATGATCCTGATGGGACTTAAACCGCAGGCTGATGAGGCACGCCGGTTGATCGATACGAAGCTCGATTTCAATCAGGACATCTACGTCAAGGATTTCGAGATCACCATCCGTCTGCTGGGCAGCCTTCTCTCAAGCTACGAACTCACCGGCGACAAACGCCTGCTCGAACTTGCCGATGACCTGGGCCGCCGCATGCTGCCCATGTTCAACTCACCGACGGGCATGCCCTATGAGTATGTCAACCTGCGGACCGGTGATGTACGAGGCGCCAATAGTAATCCCGCCGAAATCGGCGGCCTCCTCATCGAATATGGAACACTGACAAAGCTTACCGGGAAAAAGGAGTATTACGACAAGGCAAAACGTGCGGTGGTGGAGCTGTACAATCGGCAATCGAAGATTGGTTTGGTCGGTTCGGGTATCAACGTCGAGACGGGTCAGTGGACTGATTCGACCGCAGGCATTATGGGAGGCATCGATTCCTATTACGAATATCTCCTGAAGGCATCGATCCTCTTCGGCGACGGAGATTGCGAACGCATGTGGAAGGAGAGCATCACAGCAATCAACGGCTATCTCGCCGACGAACGGCCGGACGGCCTATGGTACGGGCAGTCCGACATGAACACCGGGAAGCGAACAACGACTTATTATGGGGCGCTCGATGCCTTCTTTCCGGCGGTACTTGTTCTGTCGCACGATGTGGAACGCGCGGCTCAATTGCAGCAGTCAGGTTACAAGATGTGGAACTTTGCAGGAGTCGAACCGGACGAATTTAATTACGTCAAGTCGCAGATTGTGAACCCGGAATATCCGCTACGGCCGGAAATCATCGAGTCTGCCTACTATCTCTACCACTCAACGCACGACGCTAGGTACCTCGCAATGGGGGAGACGTTCCTGGACTCTCTTGTGAAATATTGCCGCACGGAGGACGGCTTTGCAGCCCTCAAAGACGTCCGAACCAAGCAGAAGGACGACGCCATGGAAAGCTTCTTCTTTGCTGAAACTTTGAAATATCTGTACCTACTTTTCGCCCCACCGGACACTCTCGACTTCGACTCGGTTGTATTCAATACTGAGGCGCATCCGATGCAACGGAATTTCACGAACCTCTCCCACCCGAACCTCTCCCGTTAGAGATAGCGAGGGGCAGTGGGCGCAACTCCCCCGAGAAAACCGAGCATGCACCGCGGAGCGGTGCGATAATTCTCGCCGACGATATCGACCAACCCGTGCGGGGCGGTATTGTTTGCTTTCTTGGCAGCAATGAGAACCGAACCTACCCCAGTAGGGACGCTGCTGAACTTCCGATCGTTCGCGCTATTGCGCAAGCAACGGCAATCCAGCCACGCACAACGCCCCCTGCACTAATAGCAACGCGCCGGTGATCCACAGGAACCACCGACGATAGCCTGTTTCGAGCGCGTCGGCAAAGACTCCGCCCACAAAGGCGAGGAGAAACGGAACCGCCCACAAGGGTGGCTTGCTCGGTACTCCGGGGGTCACCAGCAGTATGAGCAAGACTGTCACAATCAACGGCGCCGTGTTGCCGAAGTAGCGTGATCGCCGCATCGCCAGATACAGACCGAGTGCGCCGGCAGCGGCAATCGTCAGGCCAGCATTCAGCAGAGTAGAAAAGAAACCTCGCAACTGCTCGAATGAGAACCCGATCTTTGCCGCCTCACTGCGAAAGACATAGCTGAAGGCGTCAGGCCGGAAGGCATATGACGCAAAGAGGATCAGCATTGCGCCCAGTACCCACACAATCAGGAGTGTCGGAAGATATGCCCGCTTGCCCTCCGCCAGGTACGCCATGAAACATGTGGCCAACACCAGCGCAAGCACAAAAGCCGACACATGCGCCGCCGCCGTAAATCCTAGAATTACGGTGAGCAGGATTATGCGTGGACGCCATTTCTTACGTGGACCTTGCATTGCATGAGAAACCCCAATCGCCGTGTAGACCGCCGCGAAGAGGCCAAACGCCGCCCATATCTCGTTGTTCGGGTAGACCGCCGCTGTGATTACCGGAGGCGAGAAGCAGTAGAGAGTCAGCGCGATGTAGCCGCCGGTGTTGCCGTAGAGCCGCCGCGTTACCCACCATAGACACCCTCCGAGCATCAACGCCGCAAAAACGAAAGGCATCCGCAGCAGCAGATTAATGTGGCTCAACTCGTGCCGCATCTCCCACGTTGAAGTGGTGGACGCCTGGCCGGCGAGGATGCGATCCAGCGTCAACGGCAGTCCAGCCGCGCGATAGGCCAGTGTTCCATCATGGATATTCCCGCAGGTGGTAAAGTATCCCGCGAGAGGTGAGGGCCTTTCCCACATCTCGCGCCCACAGCGCGCGTACTGGTAGTCGCTCTCGGAGAGCGTACTGCGCTCGATTACCCAGAGACATTCCGCCAGCAATGCAAGGAGCAGCAGCGCGGCTATCTGCTGCGGCCGGTCAAAGCGAAATTTGCGCAGGCGGTGTTTCGTCGGGGGCATCGTTCAGGCGGGATTTATCTGGTGGTCAATGGTCAGTGTAAACGCTGCGGTCCGTCTCAGTTTGACGTGCCATCACACGGGCGGACAGGGGGAAATATGCAAACCTCTGGGCTTTCGTGACGCAGCCAACCTTGACCGCGGCTCCGCGGTGGCGACGCATCATCTGCCCGAGGTGCAAACCTCTGAATCCATTGGCCAAACCCGCATTGCGAGGCAATAAATAAAGCAGTATCATAGAGTTAGGTCCAACCGCAGGTTGAAAGAAACATATCCGTCTGATCCCAACTGGGATTGGCTAACACCTGCTGCGATGGCCGTACACCTTATGGCAGAAGATCAGAATCCTCAACTTCCCCTCGGCAGCAATGGCAGTGACGGCAAAGGCGACCCGACGGGTGCCGCCAGCATAGTCCCGATCAATATCGAAGACGAGATGAAACGGTCGTATCTCGAGTACTCGATGTCGGTCATCATCGGGCGTGCACTGCCCGATGTGCGCGACGGCTTCAAGCCCGTGCACCGTCGCGTGCTCTACACGATGCACGAGATGGGCCTGCAGCACAACAAGAAGTACACCAAGAGTGCCAAGATCGTAGGACAGGCGATGGGTGTCTTCCATCCCCACGGTGACGCGCCGATTTACGACACCCTGGTGCGCATGGCGCAACCTTTCAGTCTGCGTTACCCGATGGTTGACGGTCAGGGCAATTTCGGGTCGGTCGACGGCGACCCGCCGGCGGCTATGCGCTACACGGAAGCGCGCATGACGCGCGTGGCCGGTGAAATGCTCGCCGACATCGACCAGGAGACGGTCGATTTTACGCCGAACTATGACGAATCCACGCTCGAGCCTCTTTGTCTGCCGACCCGCGTTCCCAACCTCATCGTCAATGGGTCAAGCGGCATCGCGGTGGGTATGGCTACGAACATCCCGCCACACAACCTGACGGAAGTGGTCAATGCAGCCATTGAGATGGTGAACAACCCGCATGCCGGCCTGGCCGAGGTCCTCAGGCACGTGAAGGGTCCGGACTTCCCCACCGGCGGAATCCTCTATGGCACCAGCGGTATAGAGAATGCCTACAAAACAGGCCGCGGCCGCTTCCTCATCCGCGCCAAATGTGGGACCGAGAACATCTCCGGCGGTCGGCAGGCGATCATCGTCAGCGAGATTCCCTACCAGGTCAACAAGAACACGCTCATCAAGCGCATCGCCGAGCTGGTGAATGACAAGGTCATCGACGACATCTCCGACGTGCGCGACGAGAGCGACCGCGACGGCATGCGCATCGTCATCGAGCTCAAGCGCGGAGCTGAAGCGCAGATCATCCTCAACCAGCTCTACAAGCACTCGCAGATGCAGGAGAGCTTCTCGATGATCTTCCTGGCCGTGGTCAACGGCCAGCCGCGTGAGCTGCCTTTGCCCGACGCCATCCGCCACTTCATCGACCACCGGGTTGACGTGGTGCGCCGCCGTACCGCCTTCCTGCTGCGCAAGGCCCGCGAGCGCGAGCACATTCTGCTCGGCTATCAGATCGCGCTCGACCATCTTGACAATGTCATCAAGATCATTCGTGGATCGTCTTCGCGCGCCGATGCGAGAGAGAATCTCTACAAGTATTTCTCGCCCGGTAATTTCGTCAATGTACGCGGATTCTCAGCACCTAGCGTT
This sequence comes from uncultured Acidobacteriaceae bacterium, assembly GCA_963781245.1. Classification (GTDB taxonomy): domain Bacteria; phylum Acidobacteriota; class Terriglobia; order Terriglobales; family Acidobacteriaceae; genus Silvibacterium. The sequence goes on along the minus strand of CAWAFB010000010.1, from coordinate 846,057 downwards.
ACGCTCAATCCAGCGAAGTACAACATCGATCCGGCAACCATCATTTCAGCGACGCTGACGCTCAGCTATCGCCAGATCGACGCCATCCTCGAGCTGCAGCTCTATCGCCTCACCCAGCTTTCCATTGACGAGCTGCTCAAGGAGCTGGCCCAGGTCCGCGAGAGCATCACCGAGTACGAATCCATCCTCGCCTCGGAGAAAAAGCTGCGCTCGGTCATCGTCAAGGAGCTCGAGGCCGTCCGCAAGGACTACGGCGACGAGCGCCGCACGCAGATTCTCGACGAGACCGCCGAGCTGCAGCTCGAAGACCTCATCGCTGATGAGCAGGTCGCCGTCACGGTGTCGCACTCCGGCTACCTCAAGCGCACGCCCATCTCCACCTACCGCCAGCAACGCCGCGGAGGCACGGGGCGCCTTGGCATGAAAACACGCGAGGAAGACTTCGTCTCGCAGCTTATCATCGACTCGACTCACGCGTATTTGCTGTGCTTCACGAACACCGGGCGCGTCTATTGGCTTAAGGTTTATGAGGTTCCCGATGTCGGAGCAGCGGGCAAAGGAAAGTCCATGGCCAGCCTGCTCAACCTGCAACCTGGCGAAACAGTCCGCAACATCCTGCCCGTGCGCAACCTCGAAGAAGAGGGCAAATACATCTTCTTCGCCACGCGTAATGGAACAGTGAAGAAAACGCCCCTTAAAGACTTCTCGAATGTAATGTCCCGCGGCATCATCGCCATCGGTATCGACGCTGAGGACGAGCTGATCGGCGTGCGGATCACCGACGGCAACCAGGTCGTCTTCCTGGCGACGCATGAAGGCATGGCGATTCGCTTCGATGAAGAGGATGTTCGCTCGATGGGACGCCCGGCCTACGGCGTGCGCGGCATCGATCTCGCGAAGAAGGACTACGTCGTCGGCATCGCCGTCACACCAAAGGAGCGCAAGAAGAATGGTGCAGGTGCCGATTGCGCGTGCCTGATCCTTTCCGTAACTGAAAATGGATTCGGCAAGCGGACCGATGTTGATGAATACCGGCTGCAGTCGCGCGGCGGCAAGGGTGTGATCAACGTCAAGACGACGGCTCGCAACGGCAAGGTAAGTTCCATTCAGCTTGTCGACGATACATCAGAGCTAGTGGTCATTAGCCAATACGGCAAGATCATTCGCATCGATACCAAGACCGTACGGGCTGCAGGCCGCTCCACTCAAGGGGTCAAGCTGCTTTACCTTGAAGGGGAAGACAAGGTGGCCGCCGCTGTTGTAATCCCGCCGGAGGAAGCAAAGGCGGAGCCGGAGAATGGCACATTGCTGCAGTAACTTAGTTCCAAATCAAGAAAAGGGCGCTGATGACAGCGCCCTCTATTTTTAGACCGCGTCAGGTTTTCTCCCTTTAGTGATCCCAGCGGAAGGATGGAATTTAACGAATGCCCAGACTCCGCATTTGAGCTTCACGACTATATTGCTTCACAAACTATTCATCTCGACTGCAGCATCTCACTGCTGTGATGCTGTAGTCTGCCAATGTCTTCCGCATTCCATTTTTCAAGGAGAACTGCATGCCCATTTCTGTTGAAACCGTGACCCTCGCCGATGCGCGCCGTATCATCGCTGCCGCGGAGAAGAAAGCCGAAGAGATCGGCCAGCCTATGAATATTGCTGTTGCCGATGCGGGGGGAAATCTTGTCGCCCATGTCCGCATGGATAACGCTTGGATGGGTTCAATCGACATCTCGATCAACAAGGCCTTCACGGCACGAGCGTTCGACATCACCACTAAGGATCTCGCGGAGAATGCGCAGTCCGGCGATCAGTTCTTCGGCATACATGTCTCCAACCGCGGACGAGTGATGATTTTTGCCGGTGGCATCCCACTGAAGAAGGGTGGTAAGGTAATTGGCGCGATCGGGGTCAGTGGCGGTTCGGGCGAACAGGACCATGCGGTGGCAGAGGCAGGAGCGGCAGTCGTCTAGGAGCTGTACCGCCAGGTGCGGGCAGCGTCAGTCCACGGCAATGCGTACCGCGCACTATCGCGCAAGCCGGCATTCTGCAGATGATTCCCGTCCAAGCCAAACCCAGCGCGGCATATTCACGTAGATACTCTCTGAGTAGTGGGGCTCGACTAGGTATGCTCCATGCCAGATGCCCACCGTCGCCGTCGCCGAAGCATAGGGAGTCAGAGTATCTGCTTTAGCCCCAATGCGATGCAGGGATCTCATCGAAATTAACCGCAAGAAGCAGCTAGATTCGAAGATCTCCAGCCCGGCGCCATTTCTTCTTACTGATGGGTCGGTGACCAGTGATAGGATAGCGTCTTTGCCGAAGTCCGCGAAATTTGAAAGGGGCCTCGTCTAAAGAGATTGACGACCGCACAAGTAACCAATTCGTCGCGCGACCGCGATTTCTTCGAGATCGTACTTGCATACGGCCTGATCATCGCTGTCATCTGGACGCCGAATCCACTGCAGCGTCTTCTCTACTGGACTGCCTTTGCGACCATTCTCGTCATTACACTGTTGCGTCGAGAGGACCTCAACACGCTCGGTCTCGGACGCCGAGGATTTGCGCCGTCTCTGTGGATCGTCGCCCTTGCGCTCGCGGTTGCGGCCTTTACTGTGTGGGCAGCCTTCCGAAGGCATACACTGCATTCGTTGTTTGGCCAGGCGCCTCTCTTCGGGCACGTCTGGGGATACTTCATCTGGGCGGTCATGCAGCAGTTTCTGCTACAGAGCTACTTTCTCGCGCGCTGCCTTCGCCTCACGCCGAACCGATGGCTGGCCGTGTTATCCGTAGCGTTGCTGTTCGCCATCGCCCACATCCCGAATCCCGTTCTTACGGTTGCGACGTTCATATGGGGTTTTTGTTGCTGTCTTCTATTTCTGCGCTACAGGAATGTCTACACAATTGGCATCGCGCACGGAATCCTCGGCATTTGTTTTGCGATCACGGTACCCGATCGCTTTCATCACCACATGCGAGTGGGATTGGGCTATCTGCACTATCATCAGCGCTTATCCGCTCGGCCGCACTCCTAGTCGAACTTGAAACTCGGCAGAAAGATTTTCGCTACCTGCCGCCAGTTGTCGACACGGCGGAAGGCAGACACCCCCAGATTGTGCGGAGCAGTGAAAAGAATACCTTCACCGCCAAACCTGCGAAAGTGCAGCGGCTGGTCATCGATCAAGTAATCGGCATTGAGAATTCCTTTGTCGCCGCAGAAGACGAAGTGTGTAGGGTGAAGGTAAGGAAAGTGCCGACGTAACCAGCGATATTTGGGCCCGAAGGAGTTGGGAAACTCCATAGCTGCCGTCGCGATGTAAACCTCGAATTCTCTCGTCAGCTCGCGCAATACGCGTTGGCTATCTTCCATTACGGGCAGGTTTTCGAAGAAGTCTTCCGACCGAAGATAGCCTTCCAGTCGCTCGTGCCGATCGGTGGAAACAATTTCCCACAACCACTTCCCTTCAAGGTTTGCTTTAGTGATGGCCTCGCTGTGATCGCGGTTATAGCGAAAGATGTGTTCGGCGGGGGTATCGGCCAACACTTCGTCCATGTCGACGCAGATCCGCTTCATTTGGTCTAGGCTCCGGCCTCTTCCTCGGCCTGTTCCGTCCCTCGCCTTTTTGTTGTCTTGGCGGCCGGCGCTTGAGGCTCGAGGGCCGGATCGTAGTACAGCAGCCGGGCACAGCTTTCGCACGGCAGCAATTCTCCCATGCGAACCTGGTTCCACACCTGCGGGCGCAGGGCCATCTGGCATGACAGACAGCGTTGTCCCTGGACCCGCGCCAGACCAGTGCCTCGTGCGGCGGCAACCCGATCGTAAGTAGCCAGGATGCCTGGGTCGACGGTGGCGCGCAGCCGGGTACGCTCGTCCATGAGAGCGGCAAGCTTGCTCTGCTGCTGAGCCGAAGTGGTTCGTGCCGCCTCTTTCTCCAGTTCAACAACTCTGCTTTGGTCGGAAAGCCCTTGCCGGGCACTGTTGCGCTGCGCTTCCAGGCTTTCGGAGCGCTCCATGCTTTCCAACTCACGATCTTCGATTTTGCGAATCTCAGCTTCTGCAAAAGCAATCTCGTGCTGCAGTGCTGTGTACTGTTCGTTAGTCTTGACGCCGCTGGACTGTTCACGAAACTTGAGAATTTTTTGCTGCTGATCTTTGATATCGCTTTCGAAGCGGCGCCGCTTGGTCTCCTCCTCTTTGATCGCCTTCTCGGCTAATTCGAGAACTAGCTTTTGCGAGGCCAGCTTGTTCTCGAGTTCCGAAAGACGCCTGGGCAGCGCCTCAATTTCTCGCCGCAGGCGAGCAATGTCCAGGTCGGCTTCCTGGACAAACATCAGAGTTTCCAATTGCTGGTTAATCATTTTCGAGAAATTGAAGCAGGAGAAAGGTAAGTCTAGCAGTTTCCGGTTGCTGAACAGAAGTCCGGCGAAACACCGGAACTCTGCATCATAATATTGCTGCAATAACTCTAATTCATATTGCTAATGCCCGATCAGACTGCAGGGGGCTCATGGACGCCCAAACATAATCGCTGGGCAATCGCGCTCACAGTTACTCTGGCAACGTTCATGGAGGTGCTGGACACTTCCATCGCAAACGTGGCGTTGCCGCACATCGCTGGTGGCCTGGGAGCCTCGCAGGATGAGGCTACCTGGGTCCTTACTTCTTATCTGGTTTCGAACGCTATTATTCTTCCGGCCAGCGCTTACCTCACCTCGTTCGTGGGCCGCAAACGCTTTTACATGATCTGCGTCGTACTTTTCGGATTGAGCTCCGCATTGTGCGGGCTCGCTCCGTCCCTGCCGCTGCTCATTTTGTTCCGCGTGATGCAGGGAGTTGGCGGCGGCGGACTGGCACCGAGCGAGCAGGCGATTCTGGCCGATACCTTCCCTCCCAAGCAGCGCGGTCAGGCTTTCGCTGTGTATGGAATGGCGGTGGTGTTTGCCCCGGCCATCGGTCCCACTCTCGGTGGATGGATCACTGACAACTTCGACTGGCGATGGATATTTTTTATCAATGTACCGGTCGCCATCCTCTCGATTTTCCTTACAGCGCGTGTTGTAGAAGACCCGCCACATATCGAGAAGGAGGTCGCGGAAATGCGTAAGCGCGGCCTGAATTTGGATTACATCGGCTTTGGTCTGCTTGCCATCGGCTTCGGTTCGCTTCAGTTCATTCTCGATAAAGGACAAGAAGACGACTGGTTTGGATCGCACATTATCACGACTTTCTTCGGGTTGTGCCTGGCGGCCCTGGTGACACTCGTCATCTGGGAGGTCCGTCAGATACGCCGCAACCACAAACCAATCCTCGACCTGACGATGTTCCGCAACCGTACTTTTGCGATTTCTTTTGTTCTGATGTTTGTGCTTGGCTTTGTGCTGTTTGGTACGACCGTGCTCATTCCGCAGTTCGCGCAAACCATCATGGGTTATACGGCTGAACGCGCGGGACAAGTAATCTCACCCGGTGGCGTCGCGGTCATGGCGCTGATGCCGCTGGTGGGCTTCCTCGCCGGAAGAGTCGACCCGCGATGGTTGGTGGCTTTTGGATTTGCGCTGCTCTCCACCGCCCTCGTGCATATGCACAATTTGGATGCCCTGGCCAGCTACAGCTATCTCGCGTGGCTGCGTGTATTTCAGGCTTCCGGGCTGGCTTTCCTGTTTGTGCCCATCAACATGCTGTCTTACACCGACGTTCCGATCGAGAAGAACAACGATGTCTCTGGTCTTACCAACCTGGCCCGAAATATCGGGGGCAGCGCGGGCACTTCGTTTTTCGTTACCGAGCTGGCACGGCGTGCGCAGTTCCATCAAGAACGTCTGGCGCAGCACCTGACCAATCTCGACATGATGTTTCGACAGCGCGTCGAAGCGATGGCAAATATGCTTACTCATGTTGGCGGCAGAGCTCCATCGATGGCGCAGGCACGGCTAATGGCCCAAGGGAGCCTCTACGGACAGTTGGTGACACAGAGCACCATCCTTGCGTATCTCGACGTGATTTCGGTTCTAGCCGCGGGGAGCGTCTGCATGATTCCTCTGGTCTTTTTCATGAAAAAACACAAACCGGGCGCCGCTGGGATGGGAATGCATTGATTCCGAAGGGTTCGGTACTCACCTAATCGAGAACCTCCTCTGCCGGATCGAAACCGCGCTTGGGATAATTCATCCTCAAAGTTTTCATCGGTTCGACAAGAAGTGCGAAATTTGCCAGATTGCGGTACCACATAAAGTCGGACAGTTCGGGGATTCTTCGTAAGCGCTGGCGTACTGATCCCAAAATTTGGCGCTCACATAAATCGCCTTCGCTTTGCTTCCAGTGCTTGTTCAGGTCCCGAAAGCGCCGGTAAGCGGGCGAGTCTGCTCATTGTGCGAGATGTGAAGGAAAAGTTGAGGATGACACTGCGCGTCAACATCTTTTCGAAGTCGTTAATCGCCTCCAAGCGTTGGCATGTTTCCTTCTTCGTCAGCAAAATCCGCAGTATCGCCTGCCTCGCTGTAAAATGCTCTTTCGCCCTGCTTAGCCATCCCTCGGGCCAAGTACCCGACAAGGCGAGAATTCTTCGCTACACGGAGTCTGCTTGCGCCCGATTCGCGCTGTCCTTGTCCTGCTGCTTCTAGCCGCCTCGATTTCCATTGCTTACCCTCAATCGAACCCATCTACAAAACCGTGGACGGTAAAAGAGATCTTCGGAGGCCCGAGTCTCACTGGCTATCCTCCCGACGGGATTAGCTGGTCACCGGATGGCGCCCGCGCTACTTACATCAGCGATGAGGGCGACGTCATGCAGATTGAGGTGGCGGACGGCAAGCTAACGAAGTTGCTCGATCACACAAAAATCAGCGTCCTGCTCAACGCCAACATCAGCGAGAAGGATCGGGACCATCGTGCACGGTACGATGAACCGAATTACATCTGGTCACCGGATTCGAAACAACTACTTTTTGATACAAATGGCGAGCTCTGGCTCTACAACCTCGCAAACGGAGTTGGCGTCCACGTGGGAGACACCGGCATGCAGAGCGGTGACGACCCCAAGTTCTCGCCCAGTGGCGAATTCATCTCCTTTGTTCGCAACCACAATCTGTTCGTACAGAAGATGGCCGGAAAGAACTCGGCGCGGGCTCTTACCGATTCCCACGATGCAACCATCTTGAACGGCGAGATCGACTGGGTGTATCTCGAGGAACTCAACGTGCGCAGCAACTACTTCTGGTCTCCGGACTCGAGGCAACTTGCGTACCTACAGATGGACGAAACGCAGGTGCCGGTTTACCCGATCGTCGACTGGATACCACTCCACGCCACAGTTGATCAGCAGCGATATCCTCAGCCTGGTGATCCGAATCCCGCGGTGCGCGTGGGAGTGGTAAGTGTCACGGGCGGCAGCACGCACTGGCTCAAGATTCCGGCGGACGGAGGTAATGACTACATCCCTCGCTTCGGTTGGGTCAATTCTCACGTTGTCTGGGTGGAAATGCTGGCACGCGATCAGAAGCACCTGAACCTCTATTTCGCCGATGTACGCTCCGGCGATGTTCGGCTCGTGCTCGCGCAAACGGAACCGAAATACTTCACCATGACCTACGACATAAAGTTTGTAGGTAATGACGAGTTCCTCATTCAAAGCTGGCGGGACGGGTTCACGCATATTTATCGCTATACCTTTGACCCGAAGAACCCTTTGGCCTGCGACGCGAAGTTTGCGACGCAACTCGAGAGCGGAGACTATGAAGTCGATTCCATTAAGACAGTCGATGAGGCGAAAAACACCGTTTATTACCTTTCCAATGAAGGCGATTCGCGCCAGGAACAGGTGTGGGCAGTCCAACTCGACGGGTCGGCCAAGCGCCAGGTGACGAAGACTCGCGGCGTCCACGATCCTGTATTCCCCGCTAAGGGCGGGTCGTTCATTGACACAGCATCGAGCCTGCTGATTCCGGACTCCGTCAGCTACTGCACATCGCAGGGAGAGTGTAATGTCTTCTGGCAGTCGCACCCGATCGAAGGACACACGATCGTGGCACCTGAAGAGCTTGAACTGAAAGCCGCCGACGGAGTGACCACACTTTACGGCACTCTGCAGTTGCCGGTGAACATGAAGCCGCCAGGCAGCGTTCCATTGATCGTGAATCCCTACGGAGGCCCCGGCATAGACGCGGCCAAAGACGCATGGCGCGGGAAGAGGTTCATCTTCGATCAACTGATGGCAGAACACGGATTCGCGGTGCTGAATGTCGACAACCGCGGTATGGCGGGACGTGGGCGGGACTTCGAGCAGGTCGCGTATCACAATTTTGGGCCGCCCCAGTTCGCCGATCAAATGACGTGTATCGATCAGGTGCTGGCGAAATATCCGCAGCTCGACCCCCACCGCATGGGATGGTGGGGTTGGAGCTGGGGTGGGACCTTCACCCTCTATGCGGCTACCCACTCGGATCGATTCCTCGCGGAGGCATCAGGCGCGCCGGTGACCGATTGGCGCAACTACGATTCGATCTATACGGAACGGTACATGGGCCTGCCGTCGGATGAGGCAAAGAACTACGACCAGGATTCAGTGCAAAACACCGCACAGAACCTGAAGGGCCACATCCTGATCCTGCATGGCACCGGCGACGATAACGTGCATTTCGCCAACACCATACAGTTCATACAGAAGCTCCTCGACCACGGGATTCCATATGACTACAACGTGTTCCCGCGCAAAACACATTCTGTCGCCGGCCCGATAACGCAGACCGAGCTGTTCAGCAGGCTCCTATGGCACTTCGAGACTTACGTGAAGAACAAACAGGATTAGACTCTGAGCTACCCGGTCGGGTGCGTGCTGGCTCCCGATCCGGGACGGATGGCAATCCGCGGCGCCAAACTCTCACCCTTTTCTTCGCCCGCGTTGGCGGATACTTCCGCTGGTTCGCCTGAAGTAGGGGTGCCTGTCTCCTCGTTCTTCGGGCTGTGCGGCGTGGCCGGTGTGCTTGATGTTGAATTCTTATCCAAGACCGTCTCCTTTTTTCTATTGTCTTCACAGCGATTCCCCTGATGGGAGGGCGTGCTCGATGATCCGTGTAGAACGGTACGAGCGAGTGGGGAACTGTGAAAAAATCGTACGCTGCCTTATAGCGGGGCGCAACATCAAACCATCAGGAATCAATCATTCAGGATCAAATTCAGGGCACATAACCTGCACAGAAGGAGCCGGAATATGCATCCAGCCGAGCGGGCGGACACCGCCAACCCAGTGCGCGGGCGGAGATTGTTCGGTGACTTTGAGCTGACGATCCTCAGCGACGGCACTTACTATCTCGACGGGGGAGCCATGTTCGGTGTGGTACCCAAGCCTCTCTGGGAGCGGCGAGCGCCCGCTGATCAGTTGAACCGCATTCTGCTTGGTTTGAATACTGTTGTCATCCGCACCGGAAAACACACCGTTGCAATCGAAACGGGGATTGGTAACAAACTCAGCGACAAATTGCGCACCGTGTATGAATCGAAGGAACAGTTGCCGCGTGCTTTTGAAGCCGCGGGAATACGGCCTGAAGAAATTGACATCGTTATTAATTCCCACCTGCACTTTGACCACTGCGGATGGAACACCGTGCGCACTACAGGGGGGCAGATCGTGCCAACGTTCCCCAACGCGCGATACTTCGCACATCGCGGGGAGGTCGAACATGGACACCTTCAACTGGAACGCGACGCGATCAGCTACATAAGCGCCAACTACGACCCTCTCATCGAGAGCGGCCAGATGACGCTTCTCGACACAAGCGCAGGCCAAACAGAAGAAATCGTTCCGGGCATCTCGGTCGAGTGCTACCCAGGGCACACAGCGCAGCTACTCGCAATACACATCGATTCAGGAGGCAAACACGCCTGCTACATCTCTGACCTCATTCCCACCAGCGCGCACCTCGATATCACCTGGGTGATGGGGTACGATCTCGATCCGCTCGGCTGCATCGAGCAACGTAAGCGTTTTTATACGCGCGCAATTCCTGAGGAGTGGCTGGTGCTCTTCACTCACGATCACCATACACCTATGGGTTACGTGACACTCAACGAGAGGAACAAGCCTGTGATGAAGCCCGAAAGCTCGCGGTTCAATCCCCTTGACTCGCACCGGCCTAGATAGTTCTGTGGGGATGATGCGAGGCGCTGGTCGTCCCGTAGCCACCGCTGCCCGGTTTCTTGCCGGTCGAGGAACTCGCGCCAGCTTCGGCGGCCGACAAAGCCTGGGCGACGGCGGTCCCGATCGGCGATCCCAGCCCGGTGCACGGATCCCACCCCGGTCCCGCCGAATAAGTGCCATTGTTGCCCGAGGTGATGTCGTGAAACGCGCTCGGCGCGGCGTAGAGTGCAGGATTCACCAGGCCTGGCGTTTTCCCGGTTTGTTGATTGATGAGGGCGATAAGTCCTGCCCAAAGCGGCGCCACGGCGCTGGTCCCGCCAACAACCTCCTGTGAGCCGTCCACGAGGACATTGTAACCACTTGTTGGCGACGCATCGCCCGCCACATCGGGCACGCCGCGCCCGCCTGCGCTGCCGCTCGCAACCGGAACATTGGCATTGGCCTGCCAGGTGGGCAGCGAGAAGAAGGTGCTTACCCCGCCTCCTGTAGCGCCGCCCTGGGAGCCGTCGTTCCACACGACCTCGTTCGTGATTTTCGATCCGCTCACCGTGATTTTCGTCCCTCCGCAGGCCAGCACGTGAGGACTGGAAGCCGGGAAATCGACATTGTTGCCGCTCGCACCATCGCTCGATCCGTCGTCGCCGGCAGCAACGGTTATGGTGATGCCCATCGCGGCAGCCGATTGGCAGGCGTTGTCGATGGCGGTCAACTGTGAGCTTGTCCACCCCGATTCGGGCCCACCCCAACTGATCGAGATCAACGTTGGCGCGTTTCCGATGTCGTGCGCGGCGCTTGTAATCGCGTCAAGAAATCCCTGCGCGGTGTTGGGCGCGAAGTAAACGGCGATATTAGCGCCCGGCGCAACTGCTCCCGCCACCTCGATATCGAGCGCAACCTCACCGTCCGCGCTGTTGGGATTGCTGGGCGCATTCACAGCTCCATCGACTGACACCGAAGCTACATTCGGCGGCGTCAAACCGAGACCGGAGAAATACGTCTGAATATCGCTGACGTTGTAGCCACCACCCAGTTCGATGATGCCGATGGTCTGCCCGCTTCCGTTGACGCCGGTGGGAAAGTTATAAAATCCCGCGATCTGCAGCGGGCTGTAGCTGGGATCCGGCTTCGGCTTCTTTTTCTTATCCCGGACACGATGATGCGGTTTCGCAATAGGACGGCAATCCAGGCCCATGACCGTCTCAACGGCATCTGCGTGCTCCGCGGGTACAGAAATTGCACCGGTGAAGCCGTGGAATCTATGCCCGTCGCGTTCGTAGTCGTGCAACTCGACCCCGAAGGCCGCTTCAATCGCTTTCGTCGTTCCCCGCATAACCATGGTCCGGCGCGGCAGGCTGGAGGCGCTTTCATCGACGGACAGCCCATGGTCGTGGGCGAATTTGCGCAGCCGGTTGAAGTCCGTGGGATTCGCCGCGTAGTTCTGGTCAAACTCCGCGCGCGAAAGATGCCGTCCCCCGAGGTCCTTCAGATGAAGTGGGTTCTTTCGCCGGACGATTACTGACACGCTGATGACCTGCTGCGGCGATGTGCGCCCGAGGTCAGTTGCGTTGGCGGGCGCTTTGTGTTCAGTACCGGGCAGCGGCACGTGTTTACCAGATGGATTAGTCATCGCTCTTTACCTCTTCGATTTTCAGATGCGGTCCGCTCGCCGCGCAATTTATCGCTGGATCGCGCCCGATTTCCGTCAGCATGCCTAACATCACAAGATTGGGAACGATTGTCGTGCCAATGACCAAAATACACTGGCTGACGGAGGACCTCGCGATTTGACCTGATGCCTGAAGCATTCTATGCGAACTAGGTTTTCATTCTATGACTAGTGTCGCCGGTGACTCACCCGTTACAAGCACTACCCATTGCTGGACAATCCCGCATTCGCACTGGGTATTACACAGTCTGACGATCGCCGTGACTTGAAGGTTGTGATATTACAAGAAAACGAACGTCACCGCTAGAACGATTGATTGCCTGTGTCGTTGACACATGATATGTCCGGTGGGATTAGCACATGAAATGTCCGCTTAGCGGGCGGCGAGGATATCTCCATGCAGGTAAGTGTGGAGACGTATCCGAGGGCCGCCGTGGAGCGAGCGATGAAGGTGCAGGAAGTGATTCTGCGGGCGATGGCGAAAAAGATCACCTGGTGGCAAGCAGCCGAGATCGTAGGCATGAGCGATCGTCAGATGCGGCGGTTGCGGTGGCGATATGAGAACTATGGCTACGACGGGCTGCTGGATCGACGGCGCGGACGACCGAGCGAGAGGCGAGTGCCGCTGGCGCTGGCCGAACAGGTGCTGGGACTCTATCGGGAAAAGTATTACGACCTGAACGTGCGCCATTTTCACGAGAAGCTGGGGGAGCAGCACGGCATCACGCTGAGCTATACCTGGGTCAAGCTGGCGCTACAGGGGGCTGGACTGGTAGCCAAGGCGCGCAAGCGGGGCGTGCACCGCAAGCGGCGGGTGCGCCGCCCGCTGCCTGGCATGCTGCTGCATATCGATGGCAGCCGACATCCGTGGTTCCAGGACGATCGCTGGTACGACCTGATCGTGATCCTGGACGACGCCACCAGCGAGATCTACTACGCGCAGTTGGTGGACGAGGAATCCACCACCACGGTGATGGCCGGGCTCTGGGAAGTCATGGAGCGCAAGGGCCTGTTCTGCGCCTTGTACTCGGACCGGGGGAGTCATTTCTGGCTCACGCCTAGGGCGGGCGGCAAGGTGGATCGGCAGCGTGTCACGCAGGTGGGGCGGGCGTTGCGTGATCTGGGCATACAGATGATCCCGGCCTACTCCCCGCAGGCAAGGGGCCGCGGGGAGCGCAACTTCGGCACATGGCAAGGACGCCTGCCCCAGGAGCTCAGGCTACGCGGCATGGGCAGCGTGGAGGAAGCGAACCGTTTTCTGCGCGAGGAGTATATGGCCGAGTTCAATCGACGCTTTCAAGTTCCGGCAGCCCAGGCAGGCAGCGCTTTTGTCGCCTGCCGGCGTCGTGATCTGGATCTGATCTTCTCGCTCCAGTTCGAGCGTACGGTGAACCGGGACAACACGGTCAGCTTCCAGAACCTGACCCTGCAGATCGAGAAAGTGAACTGGCGCGGCACGCTGGCTGGATGCACGGTCACGGTCCATCAACACCTCGACGGAACGCTGAGCATTACTTACGGACCGCAACGGCTGGGTCGTTACACCCGCCAGGGAGAACCCATCACGAAAACTTCCGCGGCGTTGGCAGCTGTTGAAAAGACGCTCCGTGGAAAAGTCAAAAAGCCGACTTTTCCCCCTCGCTTGGAAATCCCGCAAACGGCGCGGGATTCCCACTTTCCAACAGCTGCGGCGGGGGGCTTATAAACCAAAACCGGACATATCACGTGCTAAGAAAAACCGGACATTTCACTTGTCACGAACAGAACGATTGATTGCCTGATGCGGCTGACCGGGAAGTATTTCCAGTCCCTGGCTTGGCTTTATCAGTTCTACACGGTCGCCGACCTCAATCGTGAGCTCACCTTCCAGCACATAAAAGAACTGGCGCGCCCGGACGTGAAAATGGCGCTGCTCCTCTGTGCCCGGCGGCATGCGTTCCTCGATGACGCTGAGCTTCTCGCTACGCACAAGATGCCAGCCATCGCAGATGCCGCGCCATATATAGTGCTCAGCATTCGCGATGCTTACGGGATCGCTCACAGAGGAATATTTCCGTGTTTCTTTGGCGGATTCTTGTCGCGTTTACCATCGAGCATTTCAAGTGCGGCAATCAACAGCCGCCGCGTCTCGTGCGGCAAGATTACGGCGTCGACATAGCCACGCTCAGCGGCAACGTAGGGGTTGGCGAACTGCTCGCGAAACTCGTGCACTTTTTCGGAGCGGATCGCAGCCAGCAGTTCCGTTCTCCGCTCGTCGCTCAGAGGCCCCTCTCTGCCCTCGGCTTCCTTTAGTGCCTGCTCCAGTTCGCGCCCATAGACAATATTCACAGCGCCCTCTGGCCCCATCACTGCGATCTCCGCGGTTGGCCACGCGAGATTCACATCGGTGCGGATGTGCTTGGAACTCATGACGCAGTAGGCTCCCCCGTACGCCTTCCGCGTAATCACGGTTAGTTTCGGCACAGTCGCTTCGGCAAAAGCAAAGAGCAGTTTCGCGCCATGCCGTATGATGCCGCCGTACTCCTGCTGCACACCGGGCAGAAATCCCGGGACGTCCTCCAGGGTAATGAGCGGAATATTAAAAGCATCGCAGAAGCGTACGAAGCGCGCTCCCTTGACGCTTGCGTCGATGTCCAGCACGCCGGCCAGAAAGGCTGGCTGATTCGCAACGATGCCCACTGGCCGTCCGTTCATGCGTGCAAAGCCGATAACGATATTACGGGCAAAGTGCTCGTGCACCTCGAAGAAATAACCGTTATCAACCAGCCGCTCGATGACCATCTTCATGTCGTATGGCTGGCTCGATTCTGCTGGAACAATCGTGTCAAGCTCGCGATCAGCACGATCAGAAGGATCGGAGCAGTTCCGCCGCGGCGGATCATCGAGATTGTTCGACGGCATGAAGCTCAACAACTCTCGTATCATCGCGATGCACTCGCGGTCGTTGTGCGCCATGAAATGCGCCACACCAGAAACCTCGTTGTGCGTTGTCGCCCCGCCCAGCTTTTCCTTGGTCACCTCCTCATGGGTCACCGTTTTTATCACGTCTGGCCCGGTGACAAACATGTATGAGGTCTTGTCGACCATGAGCGTGAAATCGGTGATCGCAGGTGAATAGACGGCCCCCCCGGCGCACGGTCCCAAAATCGCGGAGATTTGGGGAATAACGCCGCTGGCTAACGTATTGCGCAGGAAGATGTCCGCATAGCCGGCGAGAGAAACAACTCCCTCCTGGATGCGCGCTCCGCCGGAATCGTTAAGGCCGACCATGGGAGCGCCCACGCGCATCGCCATGTCCATCAACTTGACGATCTTCGCGGCGTTTGACTCGGACAACGATCCACCGAAAACAGTGAAATCCTGAGCAAAGACACAGACGGTCCGCCCCTCTACTTTGCCGTAACCCGTCACGAAGCCGTCCCCCGGAAAGCGTTTTTCCGCCATCCCAAAGTCAGCACATCGATGGGTTACAAACTTGTCGGTTTCCTCGAAGGTACCTTCGTCGAGCAGAAGATCAATGCGCTCGCGCGCCGAGAGTTTCCCCTGCTCATGTTGCCGTGCCCGCCGTTCTGGGCCGCCGCCCTCCACCGCTAGCCGCTCGCGACGCGCCAGTTCATCCAACCCGCGATTTTCCATCGTGTCGGATTATAGATGGATCTAAAGTTGTGATCGTTGGAAGCAAAGTGCGGCAGGAGTTGGTCACAGATGCAAGAAGAGCCATTCTTCTTGATTAGAAGATGACAAGAACTTCATCCCCTCGTCGTGATGCTTCGCGCCAGGACTCAGTAAACTTCCCGATGAAACAGGTCGTCCTTCTCCTCGCACGGAGTACAAACGCAGCTGACCGCACATCCAATGAGCACACCTACGCCTATAGTCACCAAAATAGCCGGCAGGTAGTCGCTCAGACGGGACAAGTGGTACAGCACATCGTGCATCTTCGTGAACCACATAAACAGCTCCGGTTCCTAAGAATGCTGAAACCTTAATAAGGTTTCCCGCATCGGGGCACTCAGGTTTAACGACATCATCTCACTTCCCCCACTCCGGGGGAAGAAGGTTTTACTCACACGAAAGCGGAAGTTCCTTTTCGGTCCGAATCGCCCCCTCAGAGAATTAACGCCAGTAGAGCACTTGAAAGTGAGGGAACGAAAGGCGAAACTTGGTTGTGCACGGTCCGCCCATCGAGTCACGCCCCGAGCTACGAATCGGCTGGCTATTCCTCGACCTGAACTCGTATTTCGCCTCCGTCGAGCAGGAACTTCGACCCGAACTCCGTGGACGCCCCGTGGCCGTCGTTCCTCTCATGGCGGACACTACCTGTGCCATTGCCGCCAGTTATGAGGCGAAAGCATTCGGCGTGCGGACGGGCACCCAGGTGGGCGAGGCTAAGAAGCTCTGCCCCCGCATAGAGCTCGTCGAGGCCCGACACGAGCTCTATGTCGACTATCACCACCGCATCGTCGAGGCCGTCGAGCGCTGTGTTCCCGTTTCGGTTGTTATGTCAATCGACGAGATGGCGGCCAGCCTGATTGGCCGCGAGCAGCCGCTGATAGCAGCACTCGATCTAGGCCGGCGCGTCAAGGCATCAATCCGCGAACACGTCGGATTGACCTTGCGCTGCTCTGTGGGTCTGGCCCCGAACCGATACCTGGCGAAGATCGCCTCCGATATGGAAAAGCCCGATGGCCTAGTAGCTTTGACTCCCGATATTCTCGGGCTGGCCTTGAGCAACCTGAGGCTGCGAGATCTGCCTGGAGTAGGCGCACGCATGGAGCAGCACCTGAACGAACATGGAATCCGAACCATGCCACAATTGCTGGCCCTGTCGCGCGAGCAGATGAATGAAAACTGGGGCGGCATTGGCGGCGACAAGCTCTGGCATTGGCTTCGCGGCGAGGACTTCAACCACCCGGAACTCGAACATCAGAAGTCGATCAGCCAGAGCCATGTCCTGCCACCTGAGCTGCGCACGCCGGAGGGCTGCTATGCAGTTGCCCACAAGCTGCTGCACAAGGCTGCAATGCGATTACGGACGGCCCGGCTATGGACCGCCCATGTCTCGTTATCGATCAAATTTGCAGTTCCAAGGACTGATGCCCGAAAGCGGCATAACTCGGGCATTCCGCAGGCCGGCTGGTCGCTCGGCATATCTGTAATCGAATGTCAGGATAGTCAAACATTGGTCGACGCCCTGGTGAAACTCTGGTCCATGCGGCCCCAGGACGCCCTGCATCAGAAGCCTTTCTACGTCGGAGTGTGGCTCGGAAATCTCGTGCCCGATCATCTCCACACGCTCAGCCTTTTCTCCGGACTGGAAAGCGAATCGCGCCGCACCCGCCTCTCGATCGCGATGGACGCTCTGAACCGCAAATATGGCCTTGATGCCCTGATGCCGGCTCCTGGCAAAGGCTGCAGCGCCGACGCGCATTGCGTTTACCAGCATTCCGGATCTCTTCTGACGATCTCCGGCACCTAACATCGTCATCGCTCGCGATAATAAGAACAGTGGACACCCTCTCCGTAATATCTGCCATCTATCGCGGACGCCTTGCGCCGTCGCCTACGGGGCTGCTTCACCTGGGCCACGCCACCACGTTCTTGATGGCCGATGAGCGAGTGCGCGCATCTGGCGGCACGCTCGTGCTTCGCAACGAAGATCTCGACGTGCAACGCTCCCGGCACAAGTTCTACCATGCGATCCTCGAAGACCTTGCCTGGCTCGACATTCGCTGGCAGGAGGGGCCGGACGTCGGCGGCCCTTTCGGCTCATATTCCCAAAGCGAGCGCCACCAACACTATCTCGATGCCTGGCGCGCTCTGCTTGACGGCGGATTCATCTATACCTGTCGCTGCTCCCGTAAAGACCTGGCACAGGCCGTCAGCGCGCCGCAGGGCAACGACGACGAAGGCCCGACCTATCCAGGAACGTGCCGGCCAAAGGCCGGAGAAGCTCACCAGGAATACACCGATCCCGCGCAAACCAACTGGCGCTTCCGCGTTCCTGATGGCGAAGTCATCGAATTCGACGATCGCCATTTCGGGCGCCAGCGTTTCACAGCTGGCACGGATTTCGGGGACTTCCTGGTCTGGCGTCGCGACGACCTGCCCTCCTACCAACTCGCCTGTGTAGTCGACGATATCGCGATGCGCATCACCGAAGTAGTCCGCGGAGCTGATCTGCTTCGGTCGACCGCTCGCCAGATCCTTCTCTATCGCGCACTGGGAGCCAAGCCGCCCGAGTGGTATCACTGTCCTCTGATCACTGACGCCAACGGACAGCGTCTCGCCAAGCGCCACGATGCTCTGGCAATCCGCACGCTCCGGGAACAGGGCAAACGGCCGGAGGACATCCGGCAGATGCTCCGATCGATGCCGTTTTCCGCCATATAATACGGAATCCGACGAACTGCCAGGTCAATTGATTCATGAGAGAGGTTCTGGAGCGACAGATCGATCAGGCCCTGGGGCGCCATCCCGCAGATCTGGTCGTCCGCAACGCCCGCATCCTGAACCTCGTGAACGGAGAGCTCCAGTCGGGCGACATCGCCGTATGCGGAAGCACCGTCGTTGGTACTTTGGACAGCTATCAGGGTCGAGAGGAGATCGACGCACAGGGACGTGTCGCAGTTCCTGGATTCATCGATAGCCATGTGCACTGCGAGAGCACACTGGTGACTCCAGGTGAGTTCGACCGCTGCGTACTTCCTCACGGTGTTACGACGGCGGTTTGCGATCCCCACGAGATATGCAACGTGCTTGGCCTCGTGGGATTGCAGTACTTTCTTGACAGTGCCGAAGCCACGGTTATGGATCTGCGGGTACAGCTTTCCTCCTGCGTTCCTGCCACCGCGCTTGAGACCTCCGGAGCGCGCCTTACTGCAGCGGACCTGGTTCCTCACCGTCACCACCGCAAGGTGATTGGGCTCGCCGAGTTCATGAACGTGCCCGGCGTGCTGAACAAGGATCCCGAATGCATGGAGAAACTGGCTGCCTTTCACGGCCAGCATATTGACGGGCATGCGCCGCTGCTCTCGGGCCGCTCCCTGAATGCCTATCTCTCGTGTGGCATTCGCAACTGCCACGAGACAACGAATCTGGCAGAGGGGCGCGAGAAGCTTGCCAAGGGGATGCAGGTTCTTATCCGTGAGGGGTCGGTTTCGAAAGATCTTGCCGCACTCGCCCCGCTGATTAGCGAGTTCTCGTCTCCCTTTCTGGGCCTCTGCACGGACGATCGCAATCCTTTGGACATACACGAAGAGGGGCATCTCGATTTTCTGGTTCGTCGTGCGATTGCCCTGGGTGCGCCCGTTGCCGCCGTCTACCGGGCGGCAAGCTGGTCGGCTGCGCGCGGCTTTGGGCTTACCGACCGGGGACTGATTGCTCCCGGCTTTCTGGCGGACTTCCTCCTGCTCGACGACCTCGAGACCTGCGCCATTTACTCCGTCTTCCGCCTCGGTCGAAGGGTCGCGCCGGAGAGCTTCGCAGAGCGCGCATTCCCGGAGCCGCCGGGTGGGAACACGATTCGCCTGCGGCCGGTCACGGCGGAGACGTTTGCCGTGCCGGCTTCGGGCCCGGCGACGCCGGTGATCGGGATCATCCCCGGCAAGATTCTCACCGAGCATCTGCAGGCCAGCGTTCTGTACCGAAACGGGCAGCGTCACGCGGACCCGGAGCGTGATCTCCTCCAGGTCTGCGTGCTCGAGCGTCACGGGCGCAACGGCAATGTCGGCCGGGGATTCGTCAAGGGGTTCGGCTTCCGCCGAGGCGCGCTTGCCTCCTCGGTCGGTCACGACAGCCACAACATCTGTGTGGTCGGCGCGAATGACGATGACATGGCCGTGGCCGTCAACCGCCTGAGGGTACTCGGGGGAGGGTTCGTTGCCGTGCAGGGTGGCCGCGTTCTCGCCGAGTTGGCTCTGCCATTCGCGGGACTCATGAGCCGGGAACCGTTCGAGACAGTGCGGCACGATCTCTATTCTCTGCGCTCGGCGGTCCAGTCAATGGGGTGCACTCTTTCCGAACCCTTCCTGCATCTCGCGTTCCTGCCTCTACCCGTGATTCCCCACCTGAAGATCACGGACTTTGGGCTGGTGGATGTGGATCGCTTTGCGCTGATTTCATCATGACTTGGGGTACCCCTCCCCCCTCAGTTTTTCTGTAGTTTTGAACTCATTCATCCGGCAGGGTTTACGCATTGTGGTTTTGAAGTCATTCATTCCAAATACTTTAGATGTAACCGTTTCACAATAAAGAACTTATTAGTAATAAGTGGCTTACACAGCAATGGCTGAGTGAATTCTGTCGACGCTCTACCTCTTGGAAATTGAAAAGCCCAGCTGCAATCGCGGCTGGGCTTTTACCTATCCTCTATTTCTATTTTAGCTGGGCTGGAGAAAATATACGCCAAGGAATTCTTCGGGTGGCGGAGATTAGCTCGTCCGATACGATCACGCGGGAGACGGATCCTCAGGCACAGCCGCTCATGGGCGGCCATAATTTCCAAGCGGTAGTGGTTCAGTTTGAATTCAGCCTTAAAATCGAGGCGATGCGACGTTTCGCGCCCCTCCTCGCTCTCTTGCTCTCGTCCCTCTACGCTATTGGACAAGAATATTCAGTGCGGGCGGTGGATGCTGATACTGGAAAGGCTCTTACAGAAATCCCAATCACGCTGCGCTATGACTGCACGTATACAGGCACTGGACTGAATGTAAAGGCCCACTGCAAGTTTATTCAGCGCCGGACTGGGTCCGACGGCGTAGCTCGCTTCCCGGAAGCTGGGTCTCTGCACCAGATAGATGACATCTTCTCGCTGCCAATCACATATGGCGCGATATGTTGCGACATTACCAAGCCCGAGATTCCCGGCATGGGGACGATACAGTTTAAGCGTCGCTCAATCGGCAAGATGATGCACTGGATATTTGTAGGCGATTAAACTGGACCACTGCCGGTGCAAAGCTGAGTATCGCCGGAGATGCAGCGCGCATGGTATCCTCGGCGCCGCATAATAAAAGCCACAAAATTTGAAGGCCGAAGGAGAACCATCATGTCAGCCGCCCCCACTCCTGTAGCCACCGCCGTTCAGAGTCCGCTCAATCTGATGATGACTATCCAGCCCGGCAAAAATGGGACCATAGTCGAATATCTCACCCAGAATCAGGCTGCCATTAATGCTGCCCTGACCAAGGTGGGCACCGTTCACTTCGCCCGGTTTTTGATGATTCCCGGCACCCAGTACCTGTTTGTGATTACCGCTTACGACGGCGACTTTAGCGCGTACATCCAGGCATTCACAAATATCCTGGGAGACGTATTCAATCTGCTCCTCTCCTGTGTCGACCCGGCTCCTCCACTCCCCGTGCAACAAAACGTCGCTGCCTTCGAGGCCTTCGTGAGCAAGTACAACTTGCCGACGGGTCTCTATTCGGCCTACCCCAACTGCACCGTCGTGCAGATATGGGGCAACGGATGCGCGCCGCCCCAATAACCCCGAGGCGGATGTGAGTACGCTCCAGTTGGACGATATTCAGGGAATCATTCTGCGCGGCTACGGTTCGTTCACCCGCGTTCGGCATTTCATTGTCGCCGTTGCCGACCCGGTTCGCGCCAGAGCTTTGATTGGCCGCCTGGCCGCGCCGATTCCCGCTGCAATCAATCCAGAGAGACTGGCTGTCACCACAGCCTCTCCCTGGCATGTCAAGCCGGATTACACTCTAAACCTGGCCTTCACTTACGAAGGACTTTCGGCTCTGGGCGTGTCCTCGACTCTTCTCGCCGGCTTCGCGCCTGAATTTGCCAGCGGAGCCATCGGCAACGCCGGCGCGATCTACGATGTGGATGCGAGCGCCCCACCAAACTGGGAGGGGCACATGAGCACCGCGTCCGAGGTGCACGCGATCTTTTCTCTCTTCGCGCACACCGCTCATGAGCTGGAATCACGCAGCTCCGAATTGCTCGTCGCAATTTCTGATTCATTCCGTCTCACCCATCGCCACGATGGCCAGGCTCTTCCCGACGGATACGTCCATTTCGGTTATCGAGACGGTATCTCTCAGCCGTGGATTGAAGGCGGTCCCAAACCCGCGCGACCCTATCCTGATCTGGGCGTGAACAAGAATGGGAGCTCGCCCGCAGGCGATTTTCTTCTCGGCTATGAGAATAGTTTCGCCAACAAATACTCTCCGGGCGTTGCCGACACCCCACTGGGACGCAACGGCAGCTTCGGAGCCTTTCGCATCCTCAGGCAGGAGGTTGCCGGGTTTGACAATTTCCTTGAGAAGGCCTCACCCGCAATCAACCTCACGCCCGCCCAGCTTGCGGCCAAGTTTCTGGGACGCTGGCGGAGCGGTGAGCCACTCGCCCTTTGCCCCACGGCCCCATGCCCTGTTCCGTCCGATCGCCTGAACATGTTCCTTTACAACGGCACCGCGCCGGGCCAATCTGCGCCAGATCCCAAGGGCGTCAATTGCCCTATCGGTGCTCACATTCGCCGCGGCAATCCCCGGGACGAAATCGTGGCTGGCTTCTTTACCCAGCAGGCGCGCATCATGCGGCGCAACCTCCCTTATGGTCCGCCATTCAATCCTAAGCAGCCCGATGATGGCATCGAGCGGGGACTCATCGGCTACTTTATCAACGCCGACTTCGCCAATCAGTTTCAGTTCCTCATGTCGCAATGGATGAACCTGAATAACTTCACCGGCGGCATGATCTTCGGCGTTGACCCTTTGATCGGCGCCAACAGTGCCTCATCCAGCGTCTTCACCATCCCGACTTCCCCAACCAGTTCCGTCAAGGTTAGTGGTTTCGAGCGATTTGTCATCACTCGTGGAAGCGCCTACTGTTTTCTGCCCAGCATGACCGGTCTCCGATATGTTGCTTCGGCGGGCGCGGAATGATCAGTTGCTGCACTGTTGCACTCCCGTCTGCCTCAGGGTAGTGGGTCAGTTTGATCAAACAGTGCGAAGTTACCCATAACGACTTTTCGGGAGTTAGGAGCAACTTCCCGGTAGCCGGTGATACGGAGCAACCAGGAATGCAAGAGTCTTTGAGCCGCAACTCCGATTCCCCGACGGCAGCTACGTCCTGGCGTTCAGTTTTGACTGGTGAGTGGTGGATGCAACGCTTGACTATCAACCATTCGTTCAAAGGCAGATTAAGCGCAATACGAAAAGGCGCGCCGTGCCGTCGCACAGGGCGCCTTCGTGGCCGCTCGCCAACGAACGGAGATAGATGCCGAACTAAAGAACAATCTTATAAAACGGCGGCGATACAATCCACTTCAATATCAAACCCGCCGTACCAAGCAGGAACACTAATAAAGATGCGCGCGGGCGGATTTTCCGGGAAATAACGCCTGTAGACGGTATTCACCGCAGGGAACATGTCTACTGAGGTGACGTAGACATTCAGCTTCAGAATGTTTTCCAGAGAAGAGCCTGCCGTTTCGACACAGAGCTTGAGTTGATCCAATACGATCTCCGTCTGACGCTCAATCGCTCCCTTGAAGATTTCTCCTGTTTTGGGGTCGAAAGGCGGAGCACCTGAGACGTAGATTGTGTCGCCGTGCTTCGTCACGGTTGAAGCTGGGGCCTTGTATTTTTCCAGGTAGGTATCCAGCGGCTCGACGCGAATGATTTCCCGTTTCATCTGGAATCTCCTCCTGATTCGCTCGAATTATAGGCTCTTCAGCCGTATGGCAAGGTAAAGCTGGAATTCCGGTCGAAAAACGGAGCGATTCGCTGAAAAGCCAGCCACCTGACCGAAGTTCCAGTGAAACTGGGGATCTCGGTAACTGTGACCTAGCCGGTTCAAATTGACCCAATGCATGCCGCAGAAGCGTCGCCGGACGTGTGTGCCGCGTGGTATGCTCAGCCCAACGAGCATCCATGCGAGCCAGTGCGACCAATACGCATCACGATTCCAGCCGCAAGCGCTGGAACCGGGCATTCGCACGTGCCATCGCCCCTCGTCAGCATCTCCGCGTGCTTCCTACCAACACGCGACCTAGTCTCTTCGGCAGCGATTAAGGGCCGACGCGTCCAGCGAGGACTGCTCGTCCAGAGATACGCGCTTCGCGCCGACGAAAAAAGAAGATCCTCTCTCACACGAAGCCCCCGTCCTAACCACGACGAAGACTCAGGCCACCAGCCGCCGGTCAACCGCCGGCCCTCAAGGAGAGAACGATGACGACGAAATCTGAACTGTACACCCAGCATGGACCGAAACTGGTGACCACGCTGCCGGGTCCGAATGCGCAACGAGTGGTCGCCGATGACGACCGCCTGATTTCGCCCAGTTACACGCGGTCGTATCCCATGGTGGCGAAGCGCGGACGCGGCCTGCGCGTGGAAGACGTGGACGGCAATGAATTCCTTGATTTTGCAGCGGGGATCGCCGTCACCTCGACCGGACATTGCCATCCCGAAGTGGTGAAGGCGATCCAGGATCAGGCCGCCGAGCTGATCCACATTTCGGGCACCGACTTTTATTACGAATCGCTGGTGACCATGGCTGAACGGCTTTCGGCCGTCGCTCCAATGCCCGGACCACATCGTTTTTACTACGGCAACTCCGGGGCCGAGGCCGTCGAGTGTGCTCTCAAGATCGCCCGCTATCACACCGGACGCCAGAACGTTATCGCGTTCTTCGGAGCCTTCCACGGACGCACCATGGGTGCGCTCTCGCTGACTGCCTCAAAGCCGCAGCAACGCCGCCGCTTTGCGCCCCTCATGCCGGGAGTGACCCACGTCCGCTATCCCTATGCCTATCGCGGCTGTAGCGGCGGACCGCAGGAAGAAGAAGCCTTTGCCCTGGGCTGCGCGCGCTACATCGAAGAGAAGCTCTTCAAGACGACACTGCCTCCCGAAGAGGTCGCCGCCATCTTTGTCGAGCCGATCCAGGGTGAAGGCGGATACGTCGTCGCTCCGGCGATCTTCATGCAGGAACTGCGGCGGATCTGCGACAAGTACGGCATCCTACTGGTCGCCGATGAAGTGCAGTCGGGCGCGGGCCGGACCGGCAAGTGGTGGGCGATCGAGCACACCGGCGTCGAGCCGGACATCGTCTGCATTGCCAAAGGCATCGCTTCAGGCATGCCACTGGGCATCTGCATGACGCGGGCCGAGATCATGGACTGGAAGCCGGGGTCGCACGCGTCCACCTTTGGCGGGAATCCAGTTTGTATTGCCGCGGCGCTGGCCACCATGGACGTCCTGCAGCGTGAAGGTATCGCAAACGCGGCGAAGATGGGCGGTTTGATGTTCGAACGCCTGCGGGACTGGACGCAGCGCTTCGGTATCGTTGGCGAGGTACGCGGCCGCGGCCTGATGATCGGCATTGAGATCGTCAAGGATCAGCAATCCCGCGAGCCGGCCGGCGCCTGGCGCGACCGCATCGTCGATCTTGCCTTCGTGCGCGGGCTGCTCATCCTCGGCTGCGGCGAAACCGCGATCCGCCTTGCTCCACCGCTGGTCGTCAACGAACATGAGGCGAGCATAGCGCTCGATATCCTGGAAGAAGCGATTGCCCAGGTCGAGGAAGAGCAGGCACAGAGCCAAAACCAGCGGAATGCGCTGGCCGGATCAGCCGTCTAAAGCATTTCCAGGATTGCTGTGCCCTGAACGGTTCCTTCAGGGTCGCCGCTTCCTGATGGTCGCGTCGACTTTGGGTTCACCGCTTCGGGATACGCCATACCTGGAAATGCGTTAGCTCCGCGCAGTGGGCCCAAACAAGGATCACAACCTGACCGGAAATCGGTGGAGCGCCAGCTCCACCATCCGGCGCTCTGCGTCAGCTGCGGGCTGTGATCAGGCCGAACAAGCATCGCCTGCCCTCACAATTTCTTTGTAACAGTCTTCCCATCGCCACCACTATCCCAGCGTTGCCGGGGATTTTCCGGGGAAATCCACGGCATCGCCTCCGCGAGTTACGACGACGACCTCGCGGAGGCTAATTCAGTATGGCCGGACCTTATCAGGTACAACCTATCCCCAATTCTGAGGGTGCAAATGCAGACAAGTGGAACGAGTTGCGATGCGAAGGAAGACACAATATCCGATGTGAGCCGCCCACACGGTGTGAAGTTCAACAGCCTCAACTGCGGGCGTCCTGACTGCGCGAGTTATGCCTTGGGTTACATCTGGCGAACAACGCTGACCGAACGGGTCGTGGAATTCCTGGAAAGGTACAACTAGTGCTTTCTATGACTTCCAACGGCGTTTCGAATTTGGCTTTGGACAAGCCAAAGAGAATGCCTTCCGCCCGCTGCCGGGTAACGGTGATCCAACCGGAGCAGCGGCCGCGGTCGGCCAGGCGTTCTCTCTCTGCATCCCCTTTAAAGCAACTTCCGCCGAGCGGTGTAAACTTGGGCGCATGCTCACTCGCTTCGGAGGGACGGGGCTTGCAATTCATTGCGTTCGATGCGTCGTACCTTGAGAGGCTCATAGCGGCGGACGCGGGAACCGAGGAGCACTTTGTCAGCTACTTCAGCGAACTCATCCAGTTGAAACTTCGCTCGCGGCTGAACTCCAGGGAAGCAATTGAAGATGTGCGGCAGGAGACCTTCGTGCGGGTATTTTCCCAGCTGCGCGGCGGCAAGGGTATCAGGCAGCCCGACCGGCTTGGCGCCTACGTCAATTCGGTCTGCAACCACGTGCTCCTCGAACATTACCGCTCCCGGAACAGAACTGAATCGACGATCGACGAGGAATCGGAGACCGTCTTTGTGAGCCGCGAGCTCGATGCTCTTTCGCAGGTTGAAGCCCGGGAGAACGCGCGTGTTGTCCAGCAGATTCTGCGCGAACTGTCGCCGCGCGACCGAGGCCTTCTGCGGTCGGTACTGCTGGACGAGCGCGATAAGGATGAAGTCTGCGCGGAGTTCGGGGTGAGCCGAGCCTACCTGCGGGTCCTGGTCCACCGCGCGAAGCAGTCATTTAAAGCTTTCTATCTGAGCCGTTTAGGCGAGAAGCGAGTGAGTTAACCAGAATGATGTCACGTTTTGCGCACGCCAGCACTATTAGAGATGAGAGGCCAAAAATATGAACCATGAAGAAGCTGCCCGGCTCTCTCTGGTGGAGAAATACCTGCTGGAAGAGCTTCCCCCCGATTTACGTGACCAGTTTGAAGAGCATTATTTCGATTGCCAGGAGTGTGCAGCCGACCTCTGCGCTACAGCTGTGTTTCTCGATACGGCAAAGGACGAACTGAAGAACTTTCCCGCCGAAAGACCCGCTGCAGCTCCGATAAAGAAGCCGTGGTTTTCGTGGGTCTGGGGCCCGGCGTTTGTGGTTCCGGCGCTCGCGGCCTGCCTGCTGGTCATCGCTTACCAGAACTTCGTCATCTTTCCGCATTTCCGGAATGCGCTGGCCGAGATGCGCGCGCCCCAGATTCTACCGACCGTGTCGCTGGTGGGCGGCAACAGCCGCGGCGGGGCTGCGGGGCCATCGATCGCCGCGCAGAATAGCCAACCATTCCTGGTGCTCGTCGATATTCCGGGCGAGGATCGCTTTTCGAGCTACGTGTGCCTGCTGTATGCTCCTTCCGGATCACTTGTATGGCGTGTGGCGGTTTCTGCCGACGCAGCGAAAGACACTGTATCCATCCGCGTCCCAGCCGGCCAGAGAGTCGCGGGCAGCTACACGCTGGTTGTGCAGGGAAACACGGGTTCCGCTCCGGCTGAGAACGGAGTCGACCTCGCGCATTACCACTTCACGTTGAACAGCCAGAAGTAAGATACCCGCATCAGGAAGGCAGCCATGCAGACAGATGTGAAGAAGGTCTTTTACTTTCACGCCGATGCCAATGCTCTCGGCGGTTATCTTGAAAACCCTTTTCGGTTTGTTCCATCGCAGGCTTCTGTTTCCCTGCCGTCGGTCGGGGGTTATGCCTCCACACGCGCGCACGATTTCAAATTTGAAGAAATCGTCAGGTGCCGGTCCACGTATACCCATGTAACCGGCCGTCCCACCAAGACGAACGGCCCGTGGACGGCCCGCGTTACGGCTGTCGTCGAAGGTCTGGAGATTCTCGGGGTGCTTTCGCTGGAGCGGGCGGTGGCGCGCCTTTTCGTCGAACATCCGGCGGACGGGGGTCCACCGAAGGTTTCTTTCGCTGGCTCTCAGTTCCACAAACTGCGCTTTCTGGGCAAAGATGTCGAGCCCACCCTGAATTCGACCCTGCTACCGACCCATCACCGGGGTGGGGATGCTTACAATGAGGACGAATCATTTACGCCCGAAATCGAATGGCAGGCGCTCTGGGGTGTCGCCAAGACCCAGTCCGTCGCGCTCCGCGATGCTTCTGGCGTGCCCGCGTGGGCGATTGACAGATACGGATGGCTGGCCGCGAAACAAACCCCCGGAAACGATGGCTACGCGATCTGCTCGCTGGTCGACAGGGTGGAGACCGCCGCCCCAGCCCAGTCGTACGGTCATTTCCTGGAGGTCCCGGATATCGGCAGGTTCTTTCTTGGCGAGGCAATGATCCTGCCTCAGTCCATCCAGCTCACCATGGTTCGCGCCGAGCTGGGATGCAAGACGACGGGTCAGGCGAGCGCAGCCACCGCCCGTTCGAACGGCGTCTCCTTTCCGCCATAATCGCGTCTGTCCTCGCGTTCGGTCTGTCGGGATGCCATTCTGTTCCCAGCTCTTCTCCGCATACTGATCCGGATGCGGCGATCAGCAACATTCGCGCTGACATGCAACGCAGTGACCTGACTACTGCCCAGACCAAGGCGGAGCAGGAGTTCAAGTACTACTCTGGCCGTGACGCGAGCAGGGCGATGCAGTTTCGCATGCTGGAGGCCGAGATACTGACGTTTGGCGGCCGCAGCCAGGATGTCGTCACGCTGCTGAGTGACAGCACCTCCGCTTATCCGGCGGCCGGGGATATTGCCATTAAAAAGAACTTGCTCTGCAGCCTGGCCCACGCTCATCTGGGCCAACTGCCGCAGGCCGACAAGGAATTGCAGGAAGCGCGGCGCCTTTCCGAATCCAGCCACTCCCAGCTAGCGGGAGAGGTGCTCCAAACACAAGGCATCCTTGAAACACACCGTAACCGTTTCGCCGACGCCGGCAATTCTTTCCGGGCGAGCCTGGAGATTGCCCGGCGGCAAAACGACCAGTTCCTCCAGGCGAGTGATCTCTTGAATCTTGGCTGGCTGGCCTTGCAGGCTGAACACAACGACGAAGCCCTGGACTGGTTTCGCGCATCCTCCGACATCGCTCGCTCTATCCAGGCACGTGTCCTTCTTGAGTCAGACCTCGGCAACATCGGCTGGGCATACTACAAGCTCGGGGACTACGAGAGGGCGCTTGCCAATTTTCAGCAGGCGGAAGAGCGGGCCAGAAATCTTGGCGCTCCCGTCCCCCAGATCAACTGGCTCAACAATGCTGGTTTGTCACTGTACCAGCTTGGAGATCTCAAGGGAGCCGATGAATATTACCGCAAAGCGCTGGCAGCCGCGCAGGCCATCGACAGCAAGGAGCTGATTGCGAACACCCGCACCTCGATTGCGCTTCTATTCCTGCAACAAGGTCAGATCCCTTCGGCCCGCCTGCAAACCGACGAAGCCCTCAAGGCGGCACAATTCCTGCAGGACAAATCCGTCGAGCTCGACCCCCTGTTCCTGCAGGCACTTCTCGCCGCGCAGACCAATGCTCCCGATGCGGAGCGGATGCTGATGCAGGTCCACCAGGAGGCGGCCGATGCGCCATCACTGCAATGGGGGATCGAAAATTCAATTGGCGATTTCTATACGCGCCAGCATCGGCCGCAAAAGGCGGAGATGTGGTACCGGAAATCCATCCGGACCTTCGAAACCCAGCGCTCCTCAGTGAAGGATGAGGAGCTGAAGCTGCCGTTCTTCGCTAACGGCGATTCACTCTACCGTGACTATGCGGATTTCCTCGTCGCTTCGCAGAAGCCCACGCAGGCCTTGCAGCTGCTGGATCTGGGGCGCGCACGAACACTTGCCGAGGGCCTGGGAACGGCGCGGTCTCCAGCACAAACACCAGGCAGCTCTGTTGATTCACCCTTCGTCGACCCGCAGGCGGTCGCGGGCCGGCTTCATGCAGTAATCCTTTTTTATTCGCTTGGGCCAGACAAATCCTCGCTGTGGGCGGTCAACGCCAAGAGCACGCGCCTCTTTCCGCTTCCGAAACAGTCAGGGATTGACGAGCGGGTCGCGCGTTATCAGAAGGCGATTCTCCGATCAGGCGATCCGGTGCGCGAAGCAAACGACGATGGACGATCCCTCTACGACCTTCTGGTGGCGCCCGCCGCCGGCATGATTCCACCAGATTCCCGAGTCTTCGTCATTGCCGATGGCAGCCTGAACGGGTTGAACTTTGAAACACTGCTTGCGCCGGGATCCGCTGGCCCCCACTATTGGATCGAAAACGTAACTGTTACGAATGCAAATTCTATCCGTCTGCTATCCCACATCGACGGCAGGTCAACTGGACCCAAAACCAAGAACCTTCTACTTATCGGGGATCCTATTTCTCCAGCTCCGGAATATGAGCGCCTTCCCAACGCGCGGGCCGAAATCAGCGACATCGTTGGGCATTTCCCCCCGAATCGCCGAACGGTATTCACGCAGGGCAAGGCTGTGCCCGCCGCGTACATGGTCAGCAAGCCGGATCAGTTCGACTATATTCACTTTGTCGCCCACGGCACGGCCAGCCGGCTGAGCCCTCTTGATTCAGCCGTTGTGCTCTCAGCCGAGCCGCAGCATCCGGACAATTTCAAGCTGTACGCACGCGACATCGTCCGGCACCCGTTGCATGCAAAGCTGGTGACCATCTCGACTTGTTATGGATCCGGACAGCGCGCCTACGCCGGTGAAGGACTGGTCGGACTCTCGTGGGCTTTTCTCCGGGCCGGATCACACAATGTCATCGCCGCACTATGGGAGGCCAACGATGCTTCAACGCCGCTGCTGATGGACAAGCTGTACACCGGCCTCAACGCCGGAGATGATCCCGAGACGGCCTTGCGCGCAGCCAAGCTCTCATTGATTCATTCCCGAGGCGTCTACCGGAAGCCTCTTTACTGGGCGGCGTTCCAACTGTACGCCGGCTCCTGATCACCACCGCGACGAGTCATTGGCCAGCGCTCAGGCTGGCAGATAATATAAGCAGCGGACACCCTCATGCAGACAGAAGCCGTATCCCCAGTATCTATCGAACAATTCTTCCTCGGCTGCCTGGCCCACGCCTCCTACCTGGTCAGTTCCGGAGGAATCGCGGCTGTCATAGACCCCCAGCGCGACGTCGACTTTTACATCGATCTCGCCGCCGAAAAGGCCCTGAAGATCGAGCACATCATCGAAACTCACCTGCACGCCGACTTCGTCTCCGGGCACCACGAACTTGCCGAACGTACGGGCGCGCGCATCTATATCGGAGCTGGGTCGGGCGCGACCTTTCCGCACACCCCCATAAAAGACGGGGACTCTCTGGAGTTCGGAAACTGCCGCTTCGATTTCCTCGAGACCCCGGGGCACACCCTCGAAAGCGTCTGCGCGGTGCTCACCGATCTGGCTGACTCTTCCAAGCCGCGCGCTGTCTTCACCGGAGACACGCTCTTTGTCGGCGATGTGGGCCGGCCCGATCTCTCTGGTGAACACACACCGCAAGAACTCGCCGCGCTGCTTTACAAAAGCCTGCATGAAAAGCTTCTGAAACTTCCTGAAGGCACCGAGATATTTCCGGCCCATGGAGCGGGTTCTCTCTGCGGACGGCAGATGAGCAGCGAACGCTCATCGACCATTGGAAAAGAATGCCGCTTCAATTACGCGCTGCAGGCGCGCTCGCCCGAGGAATTCATCCGTCTGCTCACCGACAGCCTGCCACCCCGCCCCGAATACTTCGGCCGAGATGTGGAGTTGAATCGCCAGGGCGCCGCCGGACTGGACAAGCTTGCCCCGCCCGCACCGATCCCGGCCGCCGAAGTCCTGCGTCTCCAGTCCGAGGGAGCTATCGTGCTCGACACACGCCCGGCGATGCAGTTCGCTGTCGCGCATGTTCCTGGGTCGATACACATCGGCCTTTCCGGGCAGTACGCCTCCTGGGCTGCGCGCATCCTTGGCCTGGACAAGCACATCATTCTCGTCGGCGAGGACGCCGATTATATCCGCGAGTCGCAGCTACGCCTTGCCCGCGTAGGCATCGAGCATGTTGACGCCTATCTCGAAGGCGGAATCGTCGGTTGGATCGACGAAAGGTACGAGCTCGAGTACATCCCGCAGATCTCACCGCAGGAATTTGCCGAGTTGCTGGAGAGCGAAAAAGGCCACATTGCGGTCCTCGATGTCCGCGAGCCGGGTGAAGTGGAGGGCGGCGCTATCAAAGATTCGATTCGCATCCCACTCGGCCAGCTTGTCAGCCGCACCGGAGAGCTCGACTCGTCGAAGCTCATCGTCGTGCACTGCAAGGGCGGATACCGGAGCGCCATTGCCACCAGCATCCTGCGCCGAGCCGGATTCCGCGACGTTGCCGACCTCGCAGGCGGCTATGACGCCTGGCAGGCGACCGGCCACTGATCGCTGCCAACCTTTGAAAGCAGATTGGGACGCCGCTCACGGCCATGACTGCATTCCCGCCGTTTGCCGTTGGTAAACGGGGCACACCTGCTTTTCGCCTAAGCCGTTCTTCTGGAAACCGCATAACGGCGGTGATAACGTTGTGCGCAGGTAACGCACTATTCAGGCAGGCGCGGTGTTCGCCGGGATTTTGCAAGCCGTCGGCATAGCGATCGTGTCCGCGGCTTTGCCGTTTTCCAAGGGATGGTATGGCTCTGAATCGAAGACTTTCGGTTTTCGTCTCGTCCACATCCGAGGATCTTCATGCCTACCGCCAGGTGGCGCAACAGGTCATCCTTGCGCGCGGATGGTATCCCATCATGAACGAGTACTGGGGGGCGATGGCGAACCCAGTGGTTAGTTCATGCTGCGAAAAAATCAAGACTGCTGACATGGTGCTGCTCATCATGGCGTTTCGGCAGGGCTTCGTTCCCACGGTTGAGCAGGAAGGCAATGGAGTCGACTCCATTACCGCGCTCGAGGTGGACTACGCGCGCAAGAACGAGATCCCCGTGTTGGGCCTGCTGGCCAACCCAAACACCTGGCCCGGCGGCTTGTTCGAGGATGAGCAGGTGGCGCGCGACTGGGTGAAGAAGTTTCGCGGCGAGCTCAATCTGCCGGTGGAGTTTTTTGATCCCGAGCAGCCGAATCCCGCAGCCAAGGAGACCGATCAGCTACCGCAGTTTCGCGCGAAGGTGGGCGGCGTATTGCTCAACTACCAGCAGGAGCTGATTGCGAAAGAAGAAAAGGCCGCGGCCTCCCCGGAGGGCCCCGACTATTTCGGGCGCGCATGCAAAGGCATCATCGACGGAACGAGCATTCCCTTTCTGGGATCAGGAGTGTATGGCGACGGCGGCCTGAGCGCGCCTGCGTTGTCAAAGGCTTTGGGGATAGACGCAGGGGCCGATGAGTCATGCCTTGCGACCGCCGCGGAGTATCGCGAGCGCTACCTGGGATCGCGCCTGGACTTTCTTGAGGAGCTGCACCGGATTCTCGAAGAGCGGATGTCGCAACTGCCGTCGCCTCCGGCGATGTACGAGATGCTGGTCAGTGCAAAGCGCCCGCCCTTGATCGTGTCGTCGACATGCGACATGGTGCTGGAGCGATACCTGGAGAAGCAGGGCAAGGACTACATCCTCGTGTGCCACGTGGTCCGCTCGCGCGATAACGAGAACGACGGCAAGATTCTTGTGTTTCATGGCGACAAGCACGAGTTCTGCGTGGCCGATAAGATTCCGCTGGAGGCCGACAAGTACATCATCTACAAGCCGCTGGGCTCGCCGATGCTGCACGAGAGGCTCGATCCCGACCTCGAGATCGACACAGTGGTTATTACGGAGAGCGATCACCTTCTGCTGCTGGGGCGGCTGGAACACGAACTGACGCAGATTCCCACGGCGTTCTGCCGCTTACTGCAGCGGCGTCCACTGCTGTTTACCGGCTATGGCCTTGATGTCTGGCACTATCGGCTGGTCATGCAGGTCTTTCAGCTTGTGCAGGCGCAGGGATCGCGGCCCACCCCTTTGGTGGTTCGTCAGCCGGCTTCGCCGATGGAAGAGAT
This sequence comes from uncultured Acidobacteriaceae bacterium, assembly GCA_963781245.1. Classification (GTDB taxonomy): domain Bacteria; phylum Acidobacteriota; class Terriglobia; order Terriglobales; family Acidobacteriaceae; genus Silvibacterium. The sequence goes on along the minus strand of CAWAFB010000010.1, from coordinate 812,113 downwards.
GGCCTGGCGGCGACTGGGAGCGGATGTTCTACGTGTGACGCCGGATGAGTTTGCGCATAGGGTGCTCGCAGCCCTCTCCCCCGGAAAGGATGGCGCATCCAATGCTGGCTAGCGATGTGCAAATCGACCAGGCAATCGCGCACCTGGAAGGGCCTTATGTGGGGCTGCGCCCCTTCGAACGCACCGAACAGGCGATCTTCTTCGGACGTGCGCTGGATGCCGGTTTTCTCAAGGACAAGATCTTCTCCGCCCGGCTGACGCTGCTCTATGCGCCATCGGGCGTGGGGAAATCCTCGATCCTGCGGACACTGGTCACTCCGGCCCTTGAGGAGCAGCATGCCTGGGTCAAGTACGTCGACAACTGGACCGCCGACGATCCGTGCGCGGCCCTCAAGACTCGCCTGGTCAAATTCGCTTCGGAGCTGGGTATCCCGGATGCCGGCAAAGATTCACCGACGCTGACCGAAGTCGTTTCCAGAATCGCCAAGGCCGATGATCGTACTGCCATCCTGATCCTCGACCAGTTCGAGGAGTTTCTGGTGACGCATGGAAAACAGCTCGATCCCTTAAGAAAGGAGCTGGCCGCGCTGGTCCGTACGTCGGGGCTCGACGTGCGGGTGGTTCTTTCGCTACGACAGGAGTTTCTGGCCGCCCTCGAGCCGTTCCGCAACGAGATACTCAACCTCTTTCAGTCCACCTACCTGCTGGACAGCCTGGATGATCAGGGCCTGCGCGATGCCATCGAGAAACCTGTCGAAATCTTCGGCGGGGAATACGAACCGGATTTGACGGATCAGCTGGTGGCCGATCTGCGCGCCACAGAGGACAGAGAAGCGGTCGCAACCAGCAGAGCGCCGGTGGATCTGCCGATGATGCAGATCGTCTGCGGACGCCTGTGGCAGGAAACGCTCAATCGCAGACAGACCACGCTTACGCTGGCGCTTTACAAGGAGCTTGGCGGCGCGGACAAGATTCTCGAAACCTATGTACGCGAGGTAATGCCGAAGCGGTGGTCTGAACAGCTGCTCACGGCGAAGGTCATGCGGCTATTGGCGCCAGCCAGCGGACTCAAAAGGCCCTACAGCGGCAAGGAGCTGGCCGAAAACGACGACCTCGATCAGCGTCGTGTCTGCGCAGAGCTGGAACGACTGAGCACGCAGCGCATTCTCCGCGCCCGTGAATACCACGGGCAGAAGCTTTACGAGCTCCAGCACGATGCATTCGTTCGTTTTATCAGCCCATGGCGCGATGAAATACTGCGTCGCGAAAGAATCAGGCGGCGTTTTGGAGCAGTAGGTATAGCGGCAGCCGTCATCCTCGCGCTCGTGGGGTACTACCTGCTGACGGATTATCTCGAACTCAGGAAGGCGACCCGGCTGGTCAGCACGCTGAAAGAACAGCCGGCCGAAGAACGGCACAAAGTCGCTGAATCGCGGTTCGACTCGGCAACAACCGACCTGCTGTTTCGGTGGAAGCGCCTCACGTTGCTCAAGATCCTGCTGGAGAGGAACAAGGACTATATTCCGGATGGCTATGGCGTCGCCAACGCACCTCCGCAGGGATCGGAGCAGACAGCCAGCGTCGACAAGACCCAGACGACCGGAATTAATCAGCCTCCTCAGAACGTGGTCTGTTCGCCGGTGTGCGTGTACTACTCCAGCCGGCGGCAACTGGATGAGAGCTACTTCAATCAGGAGTGGAGATATCTCGCGACCTCGTACTTCGCGAAGCGCGGCATTCCTGTCCCCCTGGAGCTTACCCTCGTTAAAGTGCCGGCTTTTCCCGTCAAGCGCATCGACGTAATCAGCGGCAGTCAAAGCGATAACAGCCTGAAGACACTGGCGACCATTGCGGTCCCGGCCCATGAAGACGCGGTCTTCATTGCGCCCGACAACATTCGCGGCCCCGCGAAAGATTTCCTTGACCGCTATCGTCACGATCCCGACTGGGTGGAGGTTCCAACATCCGAGGTACCTGCCCCATTCGGGCCTCTTACGGTGGTGCCGCCGTGGTCGCGTCCTGTGTGGAAGGTCGCTGGAACGCCGGCGACCGATGGACGGGCAATGGCCGCCGTTTACCTGGCCGCATACCTGATGAAGAATCCTGCGCCACTCTTCGGACCCGACGCGATGACGCTTTTGCTGAACAACGCAATGCAGATTAGTCCGGATACGGTAAAAGAAGCCGTCGCCGCGCGCGGGTATGTTCGACTGCCTTCCGATTTTGCGGAGCTGGTAGCGCGGGGCCAGTCACTTACGGATCTTCCTGCCATTCTCGACGCCCTCGCTGCCTACCCTGCGGCTGATCCGGCAAATACCTCCCCAGCAGTGGCCGAACATATATACACCGATCTTCGCACCGGAAAATCCAGGATACCGGCCCACCTGGGCGGTCCCTGGAAAGATACAGGTGGCCTGCCAACAAACAAGCCGTCGGTGGGCCGGGCCTACGAACCGGTGGAGGCGTGGCTTCCGAGCCTCGAGCGCCCGGTCAAGGTCTATCTAGGGAGGGATCTCGAGCAAAACTGGTTCACCGGAAAGCAAGCAATTCTCAGCCCGCGCCTTAACGACCTTCACGACCGGGTGATCGTGCAATACGGGGTCGAACTGCGCGGGCCGCTGGTGTTCTCCACCAGCGTGGAGAATCCCCTGGGGCCGCAGTCCTACCGCATTGCAGCCATCAACCAGGACATCCGCGAATGCGACGTTCCGGCAGTAGCTGATGCGAAGTTAGATCAGTTCGTGGATACGTTGCAGAGGTGCGTGGTGGCCTCGAGAACGGAATGGGTTCTGGCCGATGATGCGAATCTGCAACGACAGGGGACCACTGCCGGGATGCAGAAGTGGCTTGCGGACAGATACTCGTTGACCAGCCAGAAACAGTTGATGCGAGCGGTGGTGGGTGGCGGCTTGTCCAGTGGAGCGCCCGCGGCGGAAGACACGCTTTGGCATAACGACTGGCTGCTTCGCTCGCTTCTCTTCTGGTCTCATGTGGACGATCCGCTCGATACCGCTAAGATGGCCGGCCATCTCAGAGAGACGCAGCGCGCCCGACTGGGCCAGGTTCAAGCGCCGGACTCAACACAGCCCGCTACGAGTCTGGTCAGTGCGGGCATTCGCGCTCTCCAGGCCGATCAGATTGCGGCAGCGGAAGAGTCCTTTTCGCGAGCCGTCGCGGCCAACAGGTCGATCGCTGTTCAAAGCTTTCTCTCTGCCTATCCGTCGACCTTGAAATCGATTGAGCTCAGCAATGCCGCAAAGCTGTGCGACGGCAAAACGCCGCCATATCTGAGCTATGCCGCCTACCGCGATAACAAGCAGCGGATTGCGCTCGAAGAAGCTCTGACGCAGTGGGGAAGCAGCCTGCCGGCGGGGACAGCACGCAGGCTCGGACTCTGTTCTCTGCAGGCCTCCGCATACAGGACTCACGCCAAGCGGCTGGCGCTCGAGAGCAGCCTGCTTATGCATGCCGACCCAGCCGGCTGGACTCCGGATGAGGCTCGCTGGCTGGCAGAAAAGGTGCTCAGCGACTACGACCCTTACTCCGACACTCCGGAACTGAGAGACGCTGCGTCCCGCTTGCTGAAAAGCGCCGTGATGCGCCTGCCTGAGGCCGACAGCGATATGGCCGTCCACTTTGTGACCGGGAGCTACGACAAATCCACGCTTGAGAACATGAACGCGCCCGGTCCCAAGACGTGGCGAATAAAACTGCTGCAAGACCTCGCCAGTGCGCGGCCGGAGCCGGACTACCTAATCTACCTGGCTGTGCAGCTTAATCAGAGCGATCATCCCGAAGATCTCCAGCAAATTATTCAGATCACGGATCATCCGGAGCAGAGCCTGCAGCGGGAACACAATCCCCAAAAACGCCAGGAGGATCTCAATGAGCTTCTGTACTATCGGGCGAATGCGCTTCAGCGCCTGTCAGAACTCGGCGTCATCAACCCCTCTCTGAACTTGAAGGATCGTCGCGTCGAGGCGGCGGCAATTCTGACAGCACTGGCGAAGCAAAAGGGGTGGGAGGAGCCGGCCTTGTCGCTGCAAATGGAGTTCCTCGTCGAGCAGGGAGACTACGCCAACGCGATAAAGATCGGACAAACAATCTTCTCGTTCTATCCACAGCAGGCGACTAACGACACGGTTCCTTACCTGCTGATGTTGTTATCGGAGTTGATCACCGGAGACGAAAAGGCAGCCATTGCAACCGCGAACGCCGCTGAAATGGCAGCGAGCGCCAGCACCAACGCCGATACAATCTCGAGCCTGATGTTTACCGCCGCTCTAGGCGCAATCGTCACGCGTTCGCCATCCATGGACGACACCGGCAGCCGCTTTCTGCTTATGGATCATCCATACGTTCCTTATATCGCCATGATGCTGTACAGCATGGCGTCTCCGCAGACGCAGCAGGATGCTCGTGGTTTACTCGATGAGCGCTGGAAGCAGGCGGATCGAGCCCACTGGAAAGATCGCCTGCGGGGCGGAGACGAGACTGCATGGCGCGAAATGCTGCTCGGGATGTACGTCGGCGAAGTCTCACCTCGTGAGATTTTCGATCCGCTGAAAGACGAGCGGTCGTTTGCAAATTCCGATTTTCGCTTCCTGCCCATGTCCCGCTTTGACATGCTCTGCGAGGCGAACTTCTACTCTGCCCTGCTGGCCGAACTGAAAAAAGACATGAAGACCCGGAACGCAGATCTGCAAAAGGTTCTCGATACCAAGGTCGTCTATTTCACGGAGTATGACCTGGCAAAGTTCCTGCTCTCGCAGAGAAACGCGCCGAACTGACCGGCGCGTTCGCGACAGCTTACACCGGCTTTAGAAATCCTCCAAAATGCTCGGCCTTGACGTCCTGCCCGACTGCCCGTCCGATGGCCAGCAGGTTATCGATCTGGTTGATCGCATCGAGCTTTTGCACTTCATCAGGATTCAGATCCCGCTCCAGCGGTATGGAGGGGGCTTTCGTGATCCGTTCAAGCGTCAGGTCGTCCTGCGACTCGCGGCAGATGAGGTCGAGCAGTTCCCGGTCAATGACCGAGCCGTGTGTACAGCGGCCGACCGTCCGGCAATTGAGGTCCTGGTCGATGGACATTGCGTTCATCAGGTTGCCGGGGATCGTGGCGACATTGCCGACAAGATTTGTTTGCGGGTCGAGGGTAGACGGGCCCAGACGCTCAGCCTCGCCGGTACCAACAGAAATCAGCAGCAGATTTTTCTCGCCTGTCTTCCAACGGAGTCGATATGGCTCCTGCGTTGCCATGCGATAAAGCAGAAATGAGGGGTTGTTGTACGGGGTCATTCCGCCGTCCACGAAAACGAACGATTTCTCTGGATCGCTCGGGTCCCAGTTGAGTACCTCCGGTGGAAAATACACCGGCGCTGCCGTGCTCGCCCGCACCAGGCGCCACAGCGGAATGCGAAGGTTGCAGTCTTTCCGATCGGGCGCATTGTATTTCGCTTCTGGATGGCTGCTGACCGGCCACGGCGAATCGGTCGTTGCGTTGCGAGTGACGACGAGCAGCAGGCAACGGAGATAGTCAGGAGAGAGATCGAGGTCCTTATCGCCTACACCGGGCAGATCGCCCTTCCGCGGTTGATTCATCACCTGCCGCAGCTTGTCCTTCAGCGGATCGGACTTGTAGAGGCTCCAGAACCGCTGCAGCAGGCGATTTTTCTCAAACATCTCCGGCCCGGTGGAGACGTAAAAGTCGATCAGCTCGGCGACGGTCATCCCGCGCGCTAAAGCAGCTGCGAGGATCGCACCGGTGCTCGTGCCTCCGATGTAGTCGAACCACTCGCCGAGGCGAAAGCTATCGCCCTCACCGGTTGCGTACCTCAGGATGGCTTCGATATTTTCGAGGATGCCGAGGGTGATGAGGCCGCGAATACCTCCTCCGTCGAGTGAAAGCATGCGCCGCGGGCGCTCGGTCTCATACTTCGCACGCAACGTGCCCCAGAGTTCTGGTTTCATCCTGTTCCTCCCGCGGATTATTGACAGCCGTCGAGCGCTCCCCAATGTACTCCGTTAGAGGCTTCGCCGGGAATGCATCTCCGCAGCGGGCGGAAGACTCCGATTGCCTTGCCGCCGTCAGCGCGAGAGAATCAGTGGGCTGCAACAGAGAGGGATCCGACCTCATGCCAATTCGCGTGTGTTTCATGGTCATGCCATTCGGGACGAAGCCGACTGGTGCTGAGCCGGGCAAGGGCCCAGCTCAGATTGATTTCAACGCACTGTGGGACAAGGCGCTGCGCCCGATGATTGAGAACGATCTGGGCTACTTGCCTATCAGAGCAGACCAGGATGCCGGTTCACTGATCATTCAGGCCATGATCGAGCGTCTGGCCATCTCCGACCTGGTCATCGCCGACATGACCATTCCTAATGCGAACGTGTATTACGAGGTGGGAGTGCGCCACGCCGCCAAGCGGTTTGGCTGCGTGCTTATTGCCGGGGATTGGTCGAAGCCTCTGTTTGACGCGGCCCAGATGCGGCGACTGACCTATCCATTGGCCGAGGGCGCGATCACGGATGAGAGCGCGGCGTCGATTCGCGGCTCCCTGAAAGATGGGATCCGGCAGGTCATGAATTTTGACTCGCCGGTTTTCCAGACTATTCCGGGATTTCCTGACCACGTTGACATCAGCACCGTGCAATCTTTCCGCGACGTGGCTGAAAGGTTGGCGCGTATTCAGTCTGACGTGAGCGTCGCCCGAAACCTCCCGCCCGGCCAGGCAAAGGACGTGGTCAAAAAGCTCGCGGACAACTATGGAGCCGACGCTGTTGCCGTGCCAAGCGTCGCACTGGAACTGGTGATGCTGCTTCGCGACACCCGGCAATGGGCTGCGGCATTGAGCTTCATGGATGGATTACCGCCGCAGGTGCGAGAGATGCCGACCATTCGCGAGCAGCGCGCACTGGCTCTGAGCAAGAACGGGCAGCCTTCGGAGGCGATCGCCGAGCTCGAGGCGCTCATCCGCGTTGCCGGGGACCGCTCGGAACGCAGCGGCCTCATCGGGGGGCGATATAAGGCACTTTATGAAGCGGCTGCTGACGCGCCGACGCGGAGTCGTTATCTGAACGGCGCTATCACCAGCTATCAACGCGGAATGATGCTCGATCTGAACGACTACTATCCTGCAAGCAATCTGCCTCGCCTGTACCGCGAGCGCAACCTGAGCGACGACGAGACGAAAGCCATGTCTGCCGCGCGGCTAACGGTGGTGGCGTGCGAGCGCGCGATGCAGCGAAATCCAAACGATCCGTGGATTCGTCCAACGCTGCTTGGGGCGGCCTTTGATGCCGGGGATGTTCCAAAAGCCAGAAAGCTGCTCGACGAATTCAACCAGGCGGCAACGGCTCCGTTTCAGCTTGAATCGACGATTCCGGATTTGCGCAGGGCGCTATCTCTGCTGGCGTACCCGGAGACGTCGACGGAGCTGGCGTCAATTCTTGGCGACTTCCAGCGGCTGCTGGATCCGAACGGAACCGTCACTGCTCTGGCGGGGAGGCGGGTCGATGCCGCTGGCGCGAAAGATCGCCGCTTCCCACCCCAGAATGAGGCGCTCGTGTCGCAGCGTGTCCGTAACATGCTGGTGGCAACGGCGAGTACGGGGGTGGTTTCGTCGGCAGCTTGCGGCGCAGATATTCTTGCACTGGAAGCCGCAGGAGAGCTTGGATTGAACCGGCGCATCGTGCTGCCTTTCTCAGCCGATCGCTTCCGCTCGACCTCGGTTGCGGACCGCGGCGAGGAGTGGGGAAAGCGCTTCGACGCAATCGTGGCGGGACTGGGTAAGGACGACGTGATCGAGCTAAGTCTCGACGGAAAGGAAGACGAGGCCTACGCGGCGACGAATGTGAAGATCCTCGATGAGGCAGAGAAGTCAGCGGCAGACCAGCGCGTGATCGCCGCGATCGTCTGGAACGGCCTGACTAGAGGAGCGTCAGACCTGACCGATTCGTTCCGGCAGCTTGCTGTCGGCAGGAAGATTGAAACGGTATCGGTCCCGACTCTGTGATTAGAGCTTGTCGCTCCTTCGGGCCTGCTTGCGAAAGAACATCCCCGCCGCAAGGAACAGCGCCGAGATCGCCGTGGCCATCAACCCGCCGCCGAGCTGATGGTGATGCAGGCTCAGCGCGGCGTCGAAGAACCAGGCAGCGGCCCCTACAAACCATATCCAGACAAACCAAGTTCTGAATGGATTTCTGCTGGTTCTGTCCTCGCCTGCATCCTGTTTCACCTTTGCCACCTGACACCATTTTGCTTGACCGCGCTTGCGTTTGACTAGGACCCCGCCATTTCGTGCCTTACTCGACGAGGCAGATGAGGCATTTGAGATATTCCGTCTCGGGAATGGTCAGCACGACCGGATGATCCGCGGCGGCGCCGCGCCGCTCAAGCAGACGGACCCTGCGTCGCGCATCTCCGGCTGCCGCTGCCACAACCGCCGTGAAGTCGGCGAGGGAGACATGATGCGAGCAGGAGCAGGTCACAAGAACTCCGCCGGGACGCAGCATCCGGAGTGCACGCAGGTTAAGTTCCTTGTAGCCACGTAACGCGCCCTCGACAGCACGCTTCGATTTGGCAAATGCGGGCGGGTCGAGAACGACGGTGTCGTACGCCGCTCCGGAGTCGCTCCAGTCACGCAGCAGATCGAAGGCGTTGGCATCAACCCAGTCCACCTCGGAGCCGCCAAGGGCGCCGCGATTCGCTTCAAGGTTCTGTTCAGCCACTTCGAGCGCGGCCCGCGACACATCGACTCCGGTCACACGCGGACACGACTTCGCCAGGTGCAACGCAAATCCGCCCTGATATGTGCATACATCGAGGGCTTCTCCGTGCGCATATTTTGCCGCGGCAGAGTAGTTCTCCCGCTGGTCGAGAAACGCGCCCGTTTTCTGCCCGGCTCCGGCATCGTAGTGGAAGCTCAGCCCATTGAGATGGAAAAGTGTGCGCGTGAGCGGCTCTCCCTTCGCGTAAAGCGGCGCGCCATCGAGCGGCACATTGAGCTGCTCCAACTCGCGGATGCGAGCGTCGGGCCGTTCAAGGATCGTCGCCGGGTCGAGCGCCTCGCGCAGGACCTTGGTGACTACGATCCGCACAGCCTCGTTATCCAGAGCGCGGGTGAGCAACTGCACGATGACGAGCTCGCCGTACTTATCGACGATGATCCCAGGCAGGGCATCAGCCTCGCAGAAAACCAACCGGCAGGCATTGGTATCGGCACTCGATAGAATCGCACTGCGCTGAGCAATCGCTTTTTGCAGGCGGATGTTCAGCAGTTGAAGCCATTCCGACTCACTCGCAATCAGATCCGTCGAAACCAGTCGCAGCGCAATCTCCGAGGCAGAACTATAGAGCGCTGTGCCAAGCAGAATTTCGCGCTGATCCGCGACCGGGAGGAGATGAGGAGCATCGTCTGGAAGCTCAAGTACATCAGAGCGATATACCCACACATGCCCGGCGCGGAGGCGGTCCGCGGCGCGCCGCGAAATGATCGCTACAGCTCCCTCCGTCTTCGAAGCACGTACGGCGGGAGACGCTTGCCCTCCGGGCGCTTTAGATCTCGCTCCGGGCCCGTCATGACGACGTTTCTTTATCTCTTTACCGGCCATTGACGTTCACCCAGCAATCTTCGCATAAGCTAGAGCGCATATAATGAGACATGGCAACCGCCCAGACCACCTCGCTGACCGCTGAGGAGAGTCCTGATCTGTTTGCTGACAAGTTCAGCAAACTGTTGAATTTGGTGCGCGCCAACCGTCCCGGCGACGATCTCGATATCATCCGCAAAGCCTGGGATTTCTGTCTCGAACATCACAAGGGCCAGATGCGGGCCTCGGGCGAGCCTTTTGTTTTGCACCCGCTTGAAGTCGCGCTCGTTCTGGCGGAGATGAAGCTCGATTCGACCGCCATCGCTGCTGGTCTGCTGCACGACGCAATCGAAGACACGAAGGCCGAGGCCGAGGAGATCCGCGCAAAATTTGGCGAGCAGGTTGAGCACATCGTTGAGGGCGTGACCAAGATCGACAAGATTCAGTTCGCTAATCGCGAAGATCGCCAGGCGGAGAACGTTCGCAAGATGCTGCTGGCCATGGTTAGCGATGTGCGCGTGGTGCTGATCAAGCTGGCGGACCGCCTGCACAACATGCGCACGCTTGAGCATCTCTCGCCGGAGAAGCAGCAAAGTATTGCTCGCGAAACCCTCGACATCTACGCTCCGCTCGCCCATCGCCTGGGCATGGGCAAGGTGCGTGGCGAGCTCGAAGACCTCTCCTTCCGCTACGTCGATCCATTCACCTACGAGCAAGTGCACGAGGCGGTTGAGGCGCGCCGCAAAGAGGGTGAGCAGTTCCTCAATGGAGTCGAGGGGCTGTTGATGGAGAAGCTTCGCGAGAACAATGTCAAGGCCCGCGTCGAGTGGCGCATCAAACGCCTTTACAGCATCAACCAGAAGCTGCAGAAGTCGAAGATTTCCGTGGACCAGGTCTACGACCTGCTGGCCCTGCGCGTCATTACCTCCAGCGTGCCCGATTGCTACGCTGTCTTCGGTCTCATCCACAGCATATGGAGACCGGTTCCCGGGCGCATCAAGGATTTCATTGCCATGCCGCGCCCCAATTTGTATCAGTCACTGCACACAACTGTGATGGGCGAGGGCGGTCACCAATTCGAGGTTCAGATCCGCACTGAGGAGATGCACCGCATCGCGGAAGAAGGCATTGCGGCGCACTGGAAGTACAAGGCCAACGGCTCTCCCATCAGCGCGCGCGACGAGCAGCGGCTGGCCTGGGTGCGCCAGCTGGTCGAGTGGCAGCGCGAGATGACCGATCCCAACGAGTTTCTCTCAACGTTGAAGATCGATCTCTATCCCGAAGAGGTTTACACCTTCACGCCGAAGGGCAAAGTGGTCGTCCTGCCCAAGGACGCAAGTCCGCTCGACTTCGCCTACTCCATACACACGGAGGTGGGCAATACATGCGTGGGCGCCAAGGTCAACGGGCGCATCGTGCCGCTGCGCTCCAAGCTGCGGAATGGCGACATTGTCGAGGTAGTGACGCAAAATGGCCACACGCCCAGCCGCGACTGGCTCAGCTTCGTTAAGAGCGCCCGCGCCCGCAATAAGATCAAGCACTGGCTCAACGAGCATCAGCGTGAGCGCGCCATCGAGATCGGCCGGAAGCTCCTCGATCGCGAAGCACGCAAATACAAGATCGCGCTTTCGAGGTTTGAGGAAGCCGATTACGCGCGCATCGCCGCAGAATACAGCGTCGCCACTCCTAACGATTTGATGGCCGCGATTGGATTCGGCAAGTATTCCGCGCGCCAGGTGCTGAATCGCCTGAGTCCGGGTATCGTCAGCCAGCCCGGCTCGGAGCACGAGCACTCCGGAGATGCGGTTTCCGATGCCGTCAAGCGGGTCTCGTTGTCGAGCGGCAACGACTCCCTTCAGGTCGAGGGGCAGAACGAGTTGCTTGTGTACCGAGCGCGATGTTGCAACCCGATCCGCGGCGAAGAGATTATCGGCTACGTCACGCGGGGCAAAGGCGTTGCTGTACATGCGCGGAGCTGTCCCAACGTCCAGAACCTGCTGTACGAATCCGACCGTCGGGTATCTGTCGAGTGGGCTCGGCCGGCAGAGGAAGCCGCGGGGCGCCCTGCCACTTATCCGGTCAGGCTGACTGTTTTCTGCGATGACCGGCCCGGTATGCTGCGCGAGTTAACGGCCATAATCAGCGATGAAGGCACAAATATCCGCAACGTCGATTCGCGTCCCGGTTCCAATGCTGACGCAATCGTCGAGTTCGTAGTCGAGATCGAGGACGTCCGCCAGTTGACGCGTCTGGTGCAGGGCATGCGGCGCGTTCCCGGCGTCCGCGACGTGCAGCGGTCACAAAAGCTGTAGCCTCCATTTGCCTTCACCTGCTTCCTCCCAGCACAATCTCTTCATGAGCTCGACCAAGGCCGCCATCTCCACGCCGCATGCTCCTGCTGCCATAGGACCCTACTCCCAGGCCGTCCGCGCAGGCGACTTTCTCTACACCTCCGGACAGATCGCGCTCGACCCGGTTACTAGTCAGGTCGTCCCCGGCAGCATCACCGAGCAGACCACTCAGGTGCTGGAGAACCTGAAGGCGATTCTGGAAGCCGCCGGCACAGAGCTTTCCCGCGTCGTGAAAACTCTAGTTTTTCTCAAGGATATGAACGACTTCTCCGCCATGAATGCCGTCTATGGAAAATACCTGGCGCCCGAAGGCACGGTCCCGCCCGCTCGCTCGACGGTCGAGGCTGCACGGCTGCCGAAAGACGTGCTGGTGGAGATCGAGGTTATCGCGCAACTGTAACAAAACCGGGTCTGACTTCATCCAACAGAGGGAGAAAAGGAATGACCGAGACTAAAGTGGAGAAAATCCACAAGACCGACGATGAATGGCGAGCAGAGCTCACTCCAGAGCAGTACTACATCACACGGCAGAAGGGGACAGAGCCGGCGTTTTCCGGCGCGCTCTACCGCAATCATGACGACGGCATCTATCGCTGCATCGCCTGCGATGCAGAGCTCTTCAAGTCTGATGAAAAATTCGAGTCCGGCTCAGGATGGCCGAGCTTCTGGCAGCCGGTGAGCCCCAACGCCGTGGAAAAGCACGAGGACAACAGCTACGGTATGCGGCGTGTTGAAGTAAACTGCGCGCGCTGCGGGGCGCATCTGGGCCACGTCTTTCCTGACGGACCTGAACCCACCGGACTGCGCTACTGTATCAACTCAGGCGCGTTGAACTTCGAAAAGGCGAAGTCCTGAAGAAAATGAGAAGCGGAGCGGTGAAGAGACTGCTCCACCGCTTCGCTTTGTTTGCTACGATAGCGTCTCTCACCTCTTTCACTCGCGTCGATGCAGCCTACCCGGCTCCATGGTCGGGCCCCGTCGCCAGCTCTCGCACTCTCCACGTCGGCGGATCGTCTATTCAGGTAGACTTTGGCCCGGGCACGACCGATCTTCCTCCGGATCGCACCCTTGCGTGGATCGAGAACGCTGCCAACTCCGTCACAACCTACTACGGCAGATTTCCCGTTCCCCGGGACCGCATCCTCGTCCAGTTCGAGTCAGGCGGCCACGGGGTGGGTCACGGAACAACCTGGGGCGGGGTGGGGGGATTTCCCGCGTTTACACGCGTTCGCGTCGGCGAACACACGACTCAGCAGGATCTTGACAGCGACTGGATGATGACCCACGAACTCATCCACACGGCCTTTCCTTCGATGGCCGATGAACATCACTGGATTGAAGAAGGCATTTCAGTTTATGTCGAGCCGATTGCGCGCGTGCAGAACGGACTTTTGCGTCCTGAGAAAATATGGGCCGACATGGTGCGCGACATGCCGCAGGGTGACCCGGGGCCCTCAGACGGCGGCCTCGACCGCACACACACATGGGGACGAACCTACTGGGGAGGCGCTCAGTTCTGCCTGCTCGCCGATGTCACCATCCGCAAGCAGACCCACAACAAGAAGGGCCTTCAGGACGCTCTGCGTGCGATTGTTGCAGCAGGGGGAACGATCGATCAAGACTGGCCGATCGAAAAGGCGTTCGCCATCGGCGATCAAGCGACCGGCACGCACGTTTTGACCGAACTCTACGGTCAGATGGGCAACGCGCCGAAACCCGTCGATCTCGATGCATTGTGGAAGCAATTAGGAATCGAACCGAGCGGGGACGGGGTTCGCTTCAACGACAGCGCCCCACTTGCCGGTGTCCGGATGACAATCACCCGCCATCCATCCTCACCAGTCGAGGCCGCGAAAAAGCCCGGAGACGAATCCCCATGCCGGTAGAACTTGTAGATCAGTGATTGTAGATCAGTGATTGTAGATCAGTGATCGTCGACTAGGCCTTAACGACCTTGCCGGCCTTGATGCAGCTGGTGCAGACGCGGAGCTTCTTCGCGCCACCATCGACCTTGGCTTTCACCGGGCGAAGGTTGACGCTCCAACGCCGACGAGTGACATTATGCGCATGCGAGATGTTGTTTCCGAACTGCGGACCTTTGCCGCAGATTTGACAAACCTGAGCCATGACTAACTCCAAACCCTGAATTGTTCGTGCGTACCAAGCCCGTTCGATTTTCCTCCACACAAACGGCATTGTCGCAGAAGAAAAGCGGGCGGATAGACACTTCGAAGTCCACCCTGTCGCCGAATTTTCAGTATAGCTTATTCATATGCCCCACACCAACCAGACGCAGCATTTGCGGCGGAAATCCGCGTCCAAATCGTTGACCAGAACGCACCATTCCCGGTAAACTTATCTAGTTTGGCGATTCTGCCCGTCGCTCTCTCCTGCACCCGTTTATGAATTCGGAATAGCAGGCAGGCGGAAAGCGCTAGCTCACTAATGGATGATCTGAGTTAGAGCGCGCCGCATTCGGAGCGAGTATGCATACGCCCAGCCTGGACTCAAGATTCGCGTTCGCTGAGACGAGCGCCGGAGGAATTATGTACGCGGTCATTCGTACCGGTGGAAAGCAATATCGTGTCGCCCCGGGCGACGTTGTAAAGGTTGAGAAGGCCGCAGCTGGCGAGAATGGCGCCATTGAGTTCAGCGAAGTGCTGGCTGTTTCCGGCGATGCTAATGGCGAGAACAAATCGATCGCCAAACCGTCTTCCGCCAAGGTTGTCGGAACCGTGCTTGGCGAGGGTCGCGGCGACAAGATCCTGGTCTTCCACTACAAGCGGAAGAAGCAGTACAAGAAGCTGCAGGGTCATCGCCAGGACTATACGCAGGTTCGGATCGACTCCATTGAGGTCGACGGCAACACCTATACCGCCCAGAAGTAGAATCACGGCCGCCCTGAGGGGCACCACGAAGGATTGAAGAAATGGCACATAAAAAAGGTCTTGGAAGTTCGAAGAACGGCCGCGATTCAAATGCTCAGCGGCTCGGAGTTAAGGCATTCGGCGGCCAGTTGGTCACTGGCGGCTCCATCATCGTGCGGCAGCGCGGCACACCGCTCAAGCCCGGACTGAACGTCGGACGCGGCAGCGACGATACCCTCTTTGCGAAGGTTGACGGTCGCGTGAAGTTCGTTGATCGCGGACGCTCAGGCCGTTTTGTGGCCGTCGAACCAGTCGCTGCTGAGTAAGGCGCGATTCGACAGCAGGCGCAGCCGTGCATCCGCGCTAGCCATCACAACCTGATTTGCAGCAGAAACAGTAAAGCCCCGATTCCTCGGGGCTTTTGCTTTTACCGATTCTCGTCTTAGCTGTTAACGCTGATGGAATTCTTGGTGAGAACTTTATCCACAACCTGCTCGACATCCTTCAGGAATGAGGCTCCAGACTGACCGACTGCAACGTGCGGAGTGCTGTGACCGAGTGCGTTCGCGATCTCGTTCCAGCGGATCAGCGGAGAGGAAACGGGCAGGGTGATAGCCTCGCGCTCCGCAGCGGGCTCGGGCAGCGCGAAGTAGGATAACCATCCGGATAAGACCACCGTGATCACGACCTCGAGAACGATATTCAGATTCACGTCCAGAGCGGTGCTGCGCGAAGCCACGATCGAGACAATCAGTTCGATAGCGGCCTGTACGCCAAATCCGAGGGCAACACCGAATGCCAGGCTGCGAAACGACCTTCCCAGGCTATGAATGAACAGCGCGAGAAATGCCAGCAGACACAGCTCGAGAATGCTCACGCAACGCATCACTTGAAAGCCGATGGACATCAAGCCTGCGCCCAGGCCCTTCAGCGGAAGTGAAGAGCTGATCGAAATGATCCCGGAAATCACTGCTACCCAATTGAAAGCCAGCAATCCGAAGCGCCGGATGCCGGGCACTGGTTCCGTGACATGGCAGAAGATCTCGCGGATGACGAAGAAGATCGCGATTGCGCTCAGCGTATAGAACGGCCAGTAGGTGTAGAAATAAATCGAATACTGCAGCGTTTCGCTGATATGGGTGAAGCGATGAAGGTTGAGGATGATCTCAAGAGCCACGGACGAAGCTGTTCGCAGGCTTAGATACGCCATCATCGCCGGAAAACGCTTCGATTTGCCCGACTTCACCAGGAAAATCAAACACAGCGCGATCAAGATCGGTTCGGCGAACTCAAGGATGTTCATCCACACCGCTGCAACTTGCATAAACGTTCACCCAGTCCAGGCATAAGAATAGCCCCATTGGACGAACATCTCAATGCAACCGTTGCTTCGGCCTTCTACAACCTTAGTGTCATTTGACGCCTACCTGCCGTGCATCTTGCAGGGTGCGCCGGGCTCGCATACAGGCGCCGGCATGGCCGATGCTACGGCCAGGCGACTTACGGTCTCCGTCTGCACTTTGGCGGCGTGGGTGGAGGCAACGCCAGCGGCGGCACCGGTGATAGCGAGGCACAAAATGGAGGCGCGAACAGCGAGTTTCATAGTTAGTAACTCCGACAAAACATTTCGAATATTGTCTGGCAATTCCTGACCCTTTTAAGTATAGTCCAAAATAGTGATAAGTCTAATATTTTCAACTACTATAGAGAATATTAAACAGTCCAGTTACTGAGGTCATTCGTATAACACAGTGGTAATCTTGACGGCCTCAGAACTTGCGCCCCGGCAACACGATTTTGCCATCGGCTGCCGCCCCCTCCGCGTGCTATAATCGAGATAAGTTAAAAGAGCTGAAACCCGTTCGCTTTCAAGGCTTTATTCCCTCAGGGACCGTCCCGGTCCAGAGCGTTTTCAGGGTTTCCGCTCACCGGAGTTCCATGCCACTAAAAGAGCTCGAATCTGCGGCAACACTGGCCCTCGACGAGGCCACCCCTTCCTCCAACGGTAAATCGAATGGTAGTTACACGGGCGACAACATTAAAGTCCTCGAAGGACTCGAAGCTGTGCGCCTGCGTCCCGCCATGTATATCGGTTCGACGGGTGAGATGGGCCTTCACCACCTCGTTTATGAGGTCGTGGATAATTCCGTCGACGAGGCTCTTGCCGGCTATGCAAGCAAAATCGAAGTTACCATTCACGACGACAATTCGATCACCGTCTCCGATGATGGCCGCGGCATTCCTGTCGACGACATGACGCTGGACAATGGCGAAAAAATGCCAGCCGTCCAGGTCGTGCTCACAAAGCTGCATGCCGGCGGTAAATTCGATTCCTCTACCTACAAGGTTTCCGGAGGTCTTCACGGTGTCGGCGTCTCCTGCGTGAATGCACTCAGCGAGAGCTTTAACGTCGAGATCTGGCGTGATCACACGTTCGAGCAGGATTATGCGCGCGGCATTCCCGTTTCAAAGCTGCGCCAGACCGGCAACACAAAGCGGCGCGGAACCAAGGTTCACTTTCTGCCCGACAGGTCCATCTTCACCGTTACCGAGTACAACTACGACACGCTGGCGCAACGCCTGCGCGAGCTCGCCTTCCTGAACAAGGGTCTCGAGATCACCCTCACCGACGAGCGCACCACGGATCCTAAAACAGGGCAAGCCAAGACCACGGTATTCAAGTACGCTGGCGGCATCGCTGAATTCATCAAGCACATCAATCGTGGCAAGCAGGTGCTCCACGATAAGCCGATCATGATGGAAGGTCTGCGCGATAACGTCGATATGGAGATTGCGCTCCAGTACAACGACAGCTACTCGGAAACGGTCTTCTCGTTCGCGAACAATATCAACACGGTCGACGGTGGTACACATCTCTCCGGATTCAAGACCGCGCTCACCCGCACTATCAACTGGGCGGGCCAGCAGCTGGGGCTGTTCAAGGATGTGAAGGAAAATCTCTCCGGAGACGACGTTCGCGAAGGCCTTGTGGCCGTGATCAGCGTAAAACTTTCGCAGCCCCAGTTCGAAGGCCAGACCAAAGGCAAGCTGAACTCCGACATCGCCGGCACGGTGCAGGCACTGGTGAATGAAAAGCTCGGCATGTTCCTCGAGCAGAACCCGCCCATCGCCAAGCGCATCATCAATAAAGCCATTGAGGCGTCCCGAGCCCGCGAGGCAGCGCGCAAAGCGCGCGATCTCACGCGC
Organism: uncultured Acidobacteriaceae bacterium; assembly: GCA_963781245.1. Taxonomy (GTDB): domain Bacteria; phylum Acidobacteriota; class Terriglobia; order Terriglobales; family Acidobacteriaceae; genus Silvibacterium. Next base: position 794,094 of record CAWAFB010000010.1, on the reverse strand, counting down.
CGCAAGGGAGCGCTCGATGGCGGAGGTCTGCCGGGCAAGCTCGCCGACTGCAGCGAGCGCTCGCCTGATCGCTGCGAGCTATACCTCGTCGAGGGTGAATCTGCAGGCGGTACCGCCAAGCAGGGCCGCGATCGCCGCTTCCAGGCAATTCTGCCCCTCAAGGGCAAGATTCTCAACGTGGAGAAGGCGCGCTACGACAAGATGCTCGGCCACGAGGAAATCCGGGCGATGATCACCGCGCTCGGCACCGGCATCGGCAAGGATGACTTCGATACCGCCAAACTGCGCTACGGCAAGATCATCCTGATGACCGACGCCGATGTCGACGGCTCGCACATCCGCACCCTGCTGCTGACGTTCTTCTTCCGCCACATGACTGAGCTCATCAAGCGTGGCCATGTTTACATTGCGCAGCCTCCGCTTTACAAGATCAAGAAAGGAAAGTTCGAGCAGTACATCAAGGACGATCGCGAGTTCGTCAAGGTCATGGTCAAGCGCGCTTCTGACGGCATGATTGTCCGCTACGGCGAAAACGCCAGCAAGCTGGAGGGCGCGGCGCTCACGAAATTCATGGGTCAGCTCAACGAGTACCTTGGCTTCTTCGATAAGGTCGACAAGCGGCTTCGTAACGAAGAGGTCACGAGCCTGGTTGCCCGGCAGGAGCTCGTTCGCCGGAGCGACTTCGAAGGTCCTAATGGCACTCCTCCTGCAAAGCTCACGAAGCTGCACGCGGATCTCGAAGATATCCGGAAGAAATATCAGTTCAAGGCGGTCTCCCAGCCACTCTTCGACGAAGAGCATCAAACCTGGTCGCTTAATTTCATTGACGCGCAGGGAGCCGAGCGCCGCGTCGACTGGACGCTTGCCTCAACACCCGAGTATCGGCAGATGATGTCGAAGTATTCGCAGATCAAGGCAGAGCTCGAGCCGCCCTATCTCATCGAGTACGCTTCCAAGGCTGCGCCGACGGCCGACACGGAAGAGACCGAAGATCTGACTGCCGGCGAAGTGGAAGCAGGCAAGCCCGCGCCCAAGCGCGCTGGCCGCGCATCGCTTGAGCCGGTCGAAAAGCAGACCGCGCGCGAGCTCTTTGAACACGTTATTGAGCAAGGCAGGCGGGAATACCAGGTACAGCGCTACAAGGGACTGGGCGAGATGACCTCGTCGCAGCTCTGGGAGACGACCATGGATCCCGAGCGCCGCACGTTGCTCTCGGTCAAGCTGGAGGACATTGCCGAAACCGAAACCATCTTCACGACACTCATGGGTGAGGATGTCGAGGCGCGCCGCCGGTTCATCGAGGAAAATGCGCTCGATGTTAAGAATCTGGACATCTAGGCACTTTTCAGAATAGTTGCCAAAGCCGCATGGCGGCTGAGTGACACCACTCGCTCGCACTTGCCGTCGTGTTTGCCATACTCCCCGTTTGGCTTAGCCACTTCCGGCTAAGCTGTAGAGGCGGCTTGTCTATCACGGCAGAAGTGTGCAGAATTTATGATCTTGGGCCGGGTATGAAAATTCCCGGCTCATGAACTACCCCCGGTTCACCACGCATGCGCGTACGATTGCAACTCGAACCAGGTTTCAGGCTTCGGGCAGCAACTATAGCCTGAATACGAGGGGGATGATGCGGATCCGGAACACTCTTAGCTTATTCGTGCTGCTTTTGGCCGTTGGCACTGTCGTATCCCAGACACCGTCCCACTACAGTTACACAATCATCGACTATCCCGGAGCCTTCAACACCGGGGTCTTTGGCATCAACCGCGCCGGGCAGATGTCGGGAACCTTCTTCGGAAGCGACGGCGTGGCGCACGCCTTTATTTACAGCGACGGAATATTCAACGCAATCTCGTTCCCGAAGGCCGATCGCACCTTTGGTTTCGGGATCAATGATGCCGCGTCGATCGTCGGCTATTACATCGATCACGATAACCTGACGCACGGATTCCTTTATGACGGAAAGAGCTTTAGTACCGTCGATTATCCCAAGGCCAAAACCACGCGTGCGAATGGAATCAACGGGTCCGGCGAAATCGTGGGCGGCTTTGTCGACGAGACCGGGGTGACGCACGGATTTATCGACAAGGCAGGCAAATTCACGCCTCTTGACTACCCGGGAGCAACGCGCACTGAAGCCTACGGGATCAACGACGCGGGCTGGATCGTCGGCTACTATGCAGACTCCAAATCCGTCATCCACGGCTTCCTGGATAAGGCCGGCGTTCTTACGACCGTCGATTATCCCGGAGCACTGCGCACGAATCTGTACGGGATCAACAAATCCGGGCAGCTCTCGGGTACCTACATCGACCGCAGCAAGAATCACGGATTCGTCAACATCCCGGACGGCGTGAAGCTGAACATTCCCGGAGCGCTCTCTACATTTGCTTTTGCGCTGGACGATTCCGGACGGGTGGTTGGCCAAAGTGTCGACGTCGACAGCGTAGATCATGGATTCCTCGCCGTTCCCGATAAGGCTCAGACCCCGCAAATTAGCGCGCGAATGGACCCCGACTGGGTTAAGGCGGGGGTGAACGGATTCAAGCTCAATGTGCGGGGCTTCGGCTTTGCACCCGGCGCAGTAGTACGTTGGAACGGGTCGGCACGGCCGACAAGCTTCGACGACGACGCGAATATCACGGCGAGTATTCCGCCTGAGGACATTGCAAATCCCGGAAGTGCTCTGGTCAGCATCGTGAATCCGGACGGCGGCACGTCGAATGTCGTTGTCTTTCCGGTGCGCTCCACACCTCCCCCGTAGTGACGGGTGGCGGCCAGGCTAGCTGCGCTTCCACGTGCTGATTAACGCTCCGTCGCGGCCGCTGACCGGATCCGACTCAGGAAAGGGCAGCGATCCCATTCGACGCACAGCCTCCTCAGAGGGTGCACTCCGGCAGATGTCCCATTCCTGATTCGGAGGATAGGCGCCCACGACCAGGAAATCTGCGCTCGCGTCCAGCCTGCAATGCCCTGTTCCCGTCGGCAGGACCGCGACGTCTCCGGCGTGCACCGTCACCTCGTGACCGTGCTCACCGCCGAGCATCAGCCGCGCCCGTCCGGCAACGAAGCCGAGCACCTCATGCGCGGTCGAGTGGTAGTGGTGAAAGTCATATACGCCGTTGCGCCACTGCGGCGGCCAGCCGTTCTGAAGGAAAATTGCTTCAAAGTGGGCCGCCGGTTCTGAGCCCGAGGTCCCAATAACACTCCTGTAGAGCAGCACGGGCAAGTGCTCGTTGTTCGGCATCCAGCCGTTCCGCGAGAGTCGCAATACTTCTGGCGCGGCGCCTGACCCGCTGACTCCAAGTGCGGAGCTGCCTGAGGCCAGCCCAAGTCCGGCAAGAATGGAGTTGAAGCGTCGGCGATCGATATGGCTCATCGGTCTCACCTCTCAGTCGGAATGCCAGATTCCTAAGTTAAGAGATGCGCGAGCGCAAACATGCGCTCATCTTTTGAGCATACGAAGCTAAGTACGCAGATCGGAGCGTCCGGGAGACTCAACCGCGCAGGTATACTGCCTTTCATTCCACTCTTTGAGGACAAGCCACTCGAATGTCTTTCGATCGTCGAGCCTTCCTTGCAATCTCTGCCCGCGTCGGCCTTTCTTCGACTCTGTTTCCGGGAGCGCTATACACGCTGGCCGCCCAGGCGCAGTCGGCAAGTGCAGCACCAGATAAGAATCTGCCCAAGATTACGCCGGAGATGATCGACCAGGCCGCAGCCCTCGCCGGCATCACCATAGCTGCCGATCAGAAAGCCATGATGCTCGATGGCCTCAACGAGCAGCGCGCAGGATACGCCGCCATTCGCAAGCTGCAGCTTCCCAACAGCGTGCCGCCGGCCTACATCTTCGATCCGCTGCCGGCGGGAGCCACGGTGAACACCGGGAGACGCGACGCCGTATACAGCGCCGCGGTCGCAACGATGCCGACGAATCTGGAAGACCTGGCCTTCGCGACCATCCCCCAACTCGCCGATCTGGTCCGACGCAAAAAAGTCTCGTCGCTGGATCTCACGCAGATGTATATCGCGCGGCTGCGCAAATACGATCCTGTACTGCATTTCGCTATCACCATTACCGAAGACCGCGCGCTCGCACAGTCTCGCGAGGCCGACGCCGAGATCGCCGCCGGCAAATACCGAGGCCCGCTGCACGGCTTGCCGTGGGGCGCAAAGGATCTGCTCTCGGTGAAGGGCTATCCCACCACGTGGGGCGCGGGCGGATTTGAAAAGCAGACCATCGACACCGATGCCACTGTCGTGCAACGCCTCGACGCGGCCGGCGCTGTGCTGATCGCCAAGACCACGCTGGGCGCGCTTGCCATGGGAGACAAGTGGTTCGGTGGGCGCACTCGCAATCCCTGGAATCCAAGTCAAGGATCGAGCGGCTCTTCGGCGGGCTCGGCCGCGGCCACATCCGCCGGATGCGTGGCCTTTGCTATCGGCTCCGAAACGCTGGGCTCCATCTCTTCTCCTTCGACACGCTGCGGCGTGACCGGTCTTCGTCCTACCTTCGGATTCGTGCCGCGGACAGGCGCGATGGCGCTGAGCTGGACGATGGACAAGCTCGGCCCCATCTGCCGCGCCGTCGAAGATTGCGCTATCGTGCTCACGGCAATCTACGGCCCCGACGGCCAGGACCTGGCCACGCGCAACGCCGCCTTCAACTGGAATGCTGAACTCGACTGGAAATCCCTGCGGGTTGGCTACATTGCCAGTGAGTTCGAGCCCGACAAGCCACCCGCTCCAACCGAAAAGCAGGCCGAACCGGCCACGGCTGAGGAAAAGAAGAAACGCGAAGCCCACGAGCGCGAGATGGCCGCCTTTCGCGCGCGCCGCGCCTACGACCGCAAATACGATCTGGCTGCGCTCGACCAGCTCCGCTCGATGGGCGTGAATCTCCTCCCGGTCAAGCTGCCTGAACTGCCTTACGGTGCGATGACTGCACTGCTCACAGCCGAAGCCGCCGCCGCGTTCGACGAGCTCACAACCACCGGGCGCGACCAGCTTCTCACCGAGCAGGGCGTCGAGGATTGGCCGAACGACTTCCGCATCTCCCGCTTCTACCCGGCAGTTGAATACGTACAGGCCAATCGCGCCCGTTCTCTCGCCATTCGGCAGATATCCGAGCTCTTCAAGCAAGTCGACGTCATCGTCGCCTCGACGAACAGCGAGCAACTCGTAGCGACCAACCTCACGGGACATCCCGCGGTCATTGTCCCTAATGGCCTCCGCGGGGCCGACGCCCCGACGCCGCCTAAGGTCGACACCGGAGACGATGATCAGATCGGAGGGCCGGGTACACCGGTGAGCATTACGTTTCTGGGCGGACACTATGAGGATGCAAAGTTGTGCTCCTTCGCACGCGCTTACCAGGAGGCGACAGGCTTTCACAAACAGCATCCCAAGTTAGGCTGACTTGCTCGCGAGGGCCCGAGTCGCTAACGTGCTCTTATGCCCCTGCTTGAAGCCCGCGGTCTTTCAAAGAGCTACGACGCTGGCGCTTTGGCCGTCGACAACGTGTCGTTCTCCATCGCGCGTGGCGAGACTCTTGGTCTGGTCGGTGAGTCGGGCTCGGGAAAATCCACGATCGCCCGCATTGTGCTCGGTCTGATCGAACCCACGAGCGGCAGCGTTATCTTTGATGGGCAGCGCGTCACCGGCATCTCGGATCGAGGTCTGCGGCCAATGCGACGGCGCATGCAGGTTGTCTTCCAGGACCCCTTTGCTGCCTTGAATCCTCGTATGCGCGTGCGCGATATCATCGCCGAGCCACTTGTCATCCACCGCGTCTGCCCGCATTCCGATCTGCCCGCCCGAGTGGCCGAATTGCTGCGATCCGTCGGACTTGATGACTCCGCTCGTCTACGGTTTCCTCACGAGTTCTCGGGTGGGCAGCGGCAGCGCATCAACATTGCCCGCGCACTTGCGCTGCGGCCTGAGCTGATCGTGCTCGACGAGCCTGTTTCGGCGCTCGACGTCAGCGTGGGAGCGCAGATCATCAACCTGTTGCGCGATCTGCAACGTGAGTTCTCGCTGACCTACCTCTTCATTTCGCACTCCATGCCGCTGGTGCGCTACCTCGCCACCAACATCACCGTTCTTTGCCGCGGTCGCGTCGTCGAAAGCGGCCCGAGCCTCGAAATCTGCAGTGCGCCGCGGGAAGGTTACACGCGATCGCTCTTAGCGGCGACGCCTGAGATCCGCGTCTGAAAGCATTGACTGGTATCCATCTACAATGAGAAGGTGTACGCCGCTTTTTTTCCACATCATCTCATTGTTCGCGATCTGCTTCTGAGCTTTGCGGCATTTCTGGGTGGCCTGGTGAACTCCGTTGCCGGGGGCGGCGGATTTATTGCCTTTCCGGCGTTGCTCAAGGCCGGTCTGCTGCCGATTGAAGCCAACGCCACGGGAACGGTTGCTCTCTGGCCGGGACAGTTCACCTCCATCGCGGGATACCGCGAAGAAGTTCGCAAGAATATCCGGCTTGTGGTTCCGGTCGCGCTCGTCGCGCTGATCGGCGGCTTTGCTGGCGCGTACACCCTGTTGCACAACAGCCAGAGTTCGTTTCTGCGTCTGGTGCCGTATCTGTTTCTTCTCGGAGCAACCAGCTTCGCGGTCAGCGGGCCAGTCTCGCGCGCGGTTAAACGGCGTATCGAAAAACATGGGCGGGGCCATGAGCATGTCGCGCTCATCCCGCTGTTGGCATTGCTTCTTTGCATTTGCTACTACATCGGCTATTTCGGAGCCGGAGCCGGCCTCCTCACCATGACGGCGCTGGCCTTCTGCGGAGTCGAGCGCCTGGCTGAAATAAACGCACTCAAGGTCGTGATCACCACCGTGGCGAATGGCATCGCGGTCGTCACCTTCATCATTCACGGAGCCGTTGAGTGGCGCTTTTGCTGGTACATGATGATCGCCTGTGCCATCGGGGGCTACACCGGCGCGCGCAACGCTCGTCGCATCAGCGACCGCATCCTGCGCCCGGTCATCATTACTCTTGGCTTCACCATCGCCATCTACTTCTTTCTGCACCGGAGTGCGCTGTGATGCCAGGGTCCAGTCTGAGAAAATAGAAGCAGTATGAGCCACGAAGGCATTCGACTCGTTAGCGCCGAACAGGCTCGCCGCGAAGAGCAGGAGAATCGCGAGCTGCCCCGCGACGCAAAAGAGCCGGTGAAAGTTCGCGTCCACAAATCCGAAGGCACTGGCCTCGAGATCGACTGGAAGGACGGCCACAAGAGTTCGTGGAGCTTCGCCTGGCTGCGCCATGCCTGTCCATGCGCCACATGCCACGATGAGCGCGAGAAATCCGCCCGCAAGCCCGGTCAGCCCAAAGCGCGGCCAACAACGCTGCTGCCTATGTATCAGGATCCTCCACGGCCTAACGTCGTCACTCCCGTCGGACGCTACGCTCTCAGCTTCGAATGGAACGATGGCCACAAGAGCGGCATTTATTCATGGGATTATCTGAGACGACATTGCATCTGCGAGGAGTGCGTGGCCAAGGCTGAATGACCTGCGCTCCAAATGCCCTGAACCTCACTTCACCAACTCATCCAGCCTTGCATCATGCGCCGGAATCTCTTCCTGCGCTTTCCACTCGCGCTCGACGATCCCGAGCGCCTCGGACGCATCCCGGGCAACCTGTACCAATCCTCGATTCTCCGGCTTGATGAGACCTTCCTCGACCGCTGTGTCGAAGAAGGTCAGCAACGCATCGTAGTAGCCGCCCACGTTCACCAGCACACATGGCTTGGTATGAATGCGAAGCTGCGCCCAGGTAACGATTTCGATAAACTCGTCCAACGTGCCGTAGCCGCCTGGCAGGGCCACAAAGGCATCCGCGCGCGAAGCCATGAGCGCCTTGCGCTCGTGCATGGTGCGCACGACATGCAGTTCAGTCAATCCGCGGTGGCCAATCTCGAGATCCATGATCACATCCGGAATCACGCCCATCACCTTGCCGCCCTCGGCGAGCGCGGCATCGGCGAGCGCTCGCATCGCACCGACGGTTGCGCCACCATAGACAAGTCCGTAATTCCGCTCGGCGATCATGCGGCCCAGGTCGCGCGCCGCAGCCAGATACCCCGGCCTGGAGCCAACCGCAGAAGCGCAGAAGACTGCGATCCACTTCTTCCCTTCATGGGTCATCGTGAGTCCAGTCTAATTGGGATTTAAGATAGAGATGAGACCTCCCATTGCAGCACCTACTCGACAAACTTAATCCCCAGCAGCGTGAGGCAGTCCTGGCCGTCGATGGTCCGGTGCTCATCCTTGCCGGAGCGGGCTCGGGCAAAACGCGCGTCATCACGCACCGTATCGCCAATCTCATCGACCAGCGCGGAGTCGCGCCGGACGCCATACTCGCCGTCACCTTCACCAACAAGGCTTCCGCCGAGATGGCTGAGCGCGTTGAAAAGCTCATCGGCCATTCTTCACTCGCAAAACCGGTCGTCGCGACCTTTCACTCATTCTGCGTGCGCATGCTGCGCCGCGATATCGAGGCACTCCGGATCGGCGGCGAAGGGCTAACAAAGAGTTTCGCAATTTATGACGAAGCGGATCAGCAGGCAGTGGTGAAGGCCGCAATGCGCCGTATGAGCCTCGATGACAAGCAGCTCACGCCGCGCGTGGTGCTCTCGAAGATCTCATGGGCCAAGAACCACATGATCGATCCGCAGGAGTACTATCTCAACTCCTCGGATCCCATCAGCGAGCGCATCGCACACATCTACGACACATACAGGAAGGAACTGCGCAAGGCGAACGCGCTTGACTTCGACGATCTGCTGCTCGAGGCGGTGCGCCTGCTGAAGTCATCGAGCGAGGTGCGCGAACGCTACAACCGTCGCTATCGCTATCTGCTCATCGACGAGTACCAGGACACGAATCGCCCGCAGTACGAGCTGATGAAGCTGCTTGCGGGAGAAGAGAAAAATATCTGCGTCGTCGGCGATGAAGACCAGAGTATTTATTCCTGGCGCGGCGCCGATATTCGCAACATTCTCGAGTTCGAGCGCGACTTTCCCGGTGCGAAAACCATCCGCCTCGAACAGAACTACCGCTCAACACAGGTTATTCTCGAAGCCGCCTCCGCTGTCGTCGCGCGCAACGCGCAGCGCAAGGGTAAGACGCTGTGGACCTCCCGGCAGGGCGGCTCGCTGATCGGCTACTATGAGGCTCCCGATGGCGAAAATGAAGCGCTTTACATCGCCGACACGATTCAGAAGTACCTCCGGAAGTCAGGAGACGAAGAGCCTCGCGCTGCGGTGCTTTATCGGACCAACTCGCAATCGCGGCTGATTGAAGAAGCCATGCGCCGCTATGGCATCAGCTACACCATGGTCGGCGGCTTTTCGTTCTACGAACGAGCCGAAATCAAAGACATGCTCAGCTACCTCAAGCTGGTGCAGAATCCCAACGACTCGATCGCACTGCAGCGCGTAATCAACACGCCCGCACGTGGCATTGGCAAAACGACGCTCGAAACTCTCGAACGCATCGCCATCGAAACCGGTATCAGTACATGGAGCGCCATTGACCGCGCGTTGCGTGAAAGGCTGCTGCCTTCGCGTGCTCTTATCGCACTCGATGCCTTTCGCCGCACAATCGAAGATGCACGCGCAATGCTCGCTCCCGGCTTTGCCGAGAAACTCGCCGCCGATGTCGCGCCTGAACCGGATAATGGCTTCGACATGGCTACCTCTGAAGCGGCGGACGACGCCGACACCGCCTTCGACTTCGGCGATCAGGCGCAGCACCTGCTCGCCTTCACCGACATACCCGAAGAAGACCAACTCGACGACGTGCCGCTCGATGCCACAGCCTTCAATCCCTTCGAGGACGAACCGGCCATTCAGCATGCCGCGCCTGCACCGGCATCCGAATCTGAAGGCAAGCCGGCATTCCGCAAACCCGGAGATGCCGCGACTCTGCCCGAGCTGATCAAATTCCTCATCGATCGTACCGGGTACATCCGCTCGCTCGAAGAAGAAGGCACGCCCGAAGCCTTCTCGCGTATCGAAAACCTGAAGGAACTCGCCAACGCTGCTCAGGATGCGGAGGAGCGCGGCGAAACGCTCGCTGAATTTCTCGACCACGCTGCGCTGGTCAGCGACACCGACCAGTACATGGCCGACTCGCGCGTGACCCTGATGACGCTGCACGCAGCCAAGGGTCTGGAATTCCCGCTCGTCGTTTTGGCGGGACTTGAAGAAGGCCTCTTCCCCTTGTCACGCACGCTCAATGAGCCCGACCAGATGGAGGAAGAGCGACGCCTCTGCTACGTGGGTTTGACCCGCGCCATGGATACGCTGGTCCTCACCCGCGCGCGGTACCGCCGGCGCTACGGAAACGACATGCCCGACACCAGTCTGCCGTCGCGTTTCCTCGAGGAAATTCCGACCCACCTGATAGAGGACCTGTCCGGCGCAGGCCGTCCCGCGAGCACATGGGGAGGGTACGGTGGGTATGCCGGATCGCGTTCGGACCGCGGTGGCTACGACGACTCTTCTGTGCGGCACTACAGCTACGAGGATGAAGACCAGAGCGCGGTCTCGCGCGGCTCGTCGTCGCGGCGATACCCGCAGCGACCGTCTGGTTCTACCAATTCGAAACCCGGCAACTCGCTCGACAATATTGCGCAGTTCTTCTCGCAGCGAGGCGCATCGGTTCCGCAATCGCGGCCAAAGCTCGACCTTCCCGCTCCCACCGGCAAGACCGGCCTCAAGAGCGGCCAGCGCGTGCGCCATCCCAAATATGGAGAAGGCGTGGTCTTTCGCCGCGAGGGAGACGGAGAAGACGCGAAGGTTACGGTACAATTTTCAAAGTTCGGAGTGAAAAAACTGGTGGAGAAATTCGCCCAGTTGGAGCGGCTCTGACGCCGCCCCGCTCCCGCAGAGATAAGGATTCGAATGGCAAATACAAAAGCAATTACCGACACTGCAGAACGTAAGAAGCTGAAGCGTACTGCCCGCAAGAAGGCAGCGCCGAAGGCTCCCCGCACCAACCCGCGCGGCTCAAACAAGAAGAAGGTCAAGACGCTCACCCGCGGTCAGAGCAAGCGTAAGTAAAGCGGTAGTCGAAGGGATTAGCGAAGCCCGCTCCGGAGAATTTCTCTCGCGGAGCGGGCCTCGTTCCGGATACACTCCCCTCAATCCACCATTAGAGGAGTCGGACTCTGCCGCCTCAGGTTCTTTGTTGTAAATCCATCGACAAGCTCATTGCTGAGTCTGAGAATCCCGAAACGCGCCTGAAAAAGACACTCGGGCCCGTCTCGCTTACCTCGCTCGGCATTGGAGCCGTCATTGGCTCGGGCATTTTTACCGTCGTCGGCACCGCGATCTCCGGCGAGAAGTTCGACACCTCCTCCATCCTCAACACTCCGGTTCTTGACTACCTTGTGCATCACACGGCGCTCGCCGGGCGGCCCGGCGCCGGACCAGCACTCGCCCTGTCGCTGGTGCTCGTCGCCATCGTCTGCGGATTCACTGGCCTGTGCTATGCCGAACTGGCGTCGATGATCCCGATTGCGGGGTCAGCGTACACCTACACCTACGCCACGCTTGGTGAGCTGATCGCGTGGATCATCGGCTGGGACCTCATCCTCGAATACGCCTTCTCCAACATGGCCGTCTCGGTCGGATTCGCCGGTCACGCTGTAGCGCTGATGGACTGGTTTGGTATCCATCCCAACCTGCGATGGATCTCGCCCGCCTACCTTCCCTCGGGACTCGCGGATCTGCAGGGCAACATGCTTTATCCGCCGGGCTGGCACTTCGGTTTCAACATCCCGGCTTTTCTCATCGTCATGATCCTCACCGCGATCCTGGTCCGCGGCATTCGCGAGTCCGCGGAGACCAACAACGTCATGGTGCTGCTCAAGATTGCCGCAATTCTGCTCTTCATCGGCGTCGGCGCGCACTACATTCACCCGACCAACTGGCACCCCTTCTATCCCAATGGCTGGTCTGGCTTCCTCACCGGCGGCTCCATCATCTTCTTCACCTACATCGGGTTCGACTCCGTCTCTACTGCGGCTGAGGAATGTAAGAATCCGCAGCGCGATGTGCCCATTGGCATCATCGCCACGCTCATCGTCTGCACCATCCTCTACATCGGCGTCGCGATCGTACTCACCGGCCTCATCAAGTGGAGCGCTCTGGTTGACGATGCCGCCCCCATCGTCAACACCCTCAAGAAGGTCTACCTCGCCAACCCCAGCGGCGCGCTCAACTGGACGCGCCTCGCCATCATCATCGGGGCCATGCTGGGCATGATCTCCTCCATCCTCGTCTTCCAGATCGGGCAGGCGCGCGTCTGGTTTGCCATGTCGCGCGATCGCTTGTTGCCCTCAACTTTCGCGAAGGTACACCCCCGGTTCCGGACGCCGGCGGTCGCGACTTGGGTGGCGGGGTTTGTGGTGGGTGTTCCTGCCGGGCTGCTCGATATCGGCACCTTCTCCGATCTGTCCAACATAGGCACGCTCTTCGCCTTCGTGCTCGTCTCCGCAGGCGTACTCATCCTGCGCATTAAGGATCCGGGCAGGCATCGCGGCTTCCGCTGCCCCGGCGGCCCGCTCTTTCCGGTGTTGAGCATCTGCTTCTGCGTGCTGCTGATGGCCGGGCTGCCCATCATTACGTGGCTCCGCTTCTTCATGTGGCTCGCGATTGGACTGGTCATCTACTTCTTCTACAGCCGCCATCGTAGCGAGTTCTCCCCGCGTTCTTAGCGTCATGGACATCGAACCGCTTCGCGCCTGGCTGCTAAGCCTTCCTCATGTCGCGGAGACGATTCAGTGGGGCGACAACCTGGTCTTCTGGGTAGGAGACAGGGCTATCGGCGGCAGGATGTTCGCGCTTGCCAACCTGAGCAAGGACAGCCACGGCGTGCTCTCCTTTGCCGCGGGACCGGAGCGCTACGCCGAGCTGATCGAGATTGAGGGTGTCTTTCCGGCCCCGTATCTGGCCCGCGCGCATTGGGTCGCCATCGAGCGGTACGGCGTCTTCCCGTCGGCCGAGCTGAAAGAGCATCTCCGGAATGCACATGCGGTTGTCTTTGCCAGGCTTGCAAAGCGGACGAAGGATGTTCTCGCCTTGCCGGTGGTGGAGCGCAGGAAGCTCATCACGGCAAGGAAGAAGCAGGCAAAATCAAAGAAGTAGAGGGTACCCCTCCCCCCCGCGTTCCTGAGCCTTCATGTCTAAGTCATTGATTCTTTTCGGCTTTCATGCGGCACTGTCTCAAAAGTCGTAGAAAATAAATGACTTAAGCGCACTTCATAGAAAACAAAGGAGTTGCCTTGCTCTCATTGAAATAACAAGACTTACGGACGCGTCATTGATTTCAGGGTAGTTAGCAGCAAGAGCAGAGCAAAATACAAACCCCGAGGCGATGAAGTCTCGGGGTTTGTATGTCCTATTTCCAGTATAGCGGCTTGAGCGAAATGGTCGGCCAACTCCTTGAGCGTTACGGTCTCGCCTCAAAGACCATGTTGAAAGGCGTCTCGGTCGCGCGGCGGAAGTGTTTGAACCCGCCAGCGGTGACGGCTTCTCCGATCTTCTTCTGGCCGGCCTGAGCGCCCAGACCGGCGCCGACCTCTTGTGAAAGAGACGCGGGCACGCAAATCACCGTTGAGGCCGAGTAGTAAATCCGGCCAACGGGGTTCAGGTTGGCTGCGACGTCGTCGCCGGCGATCGGCTCGACGATCATCCATGTGCCGTCGGAGGCGAGAGCCTCATGCACGTGCCCGGCTGCGCCCGCCGGATCGCCCATGTCGTGCAGGCAGTCAAAGCAGGCGACGAAATCGTAGTCCTTCCCCGGGAATGACTTCGCCGGGGCGACGTCAAAGTGCACGCGGTCTACGAGGCCCGCCTTCTTCGCCTTCTCGCGCGCCGTTGCGATGGAGGCGTCGTGGTAGTCGAAGCCGAAGAACTCGGACTCGGGGTAGGTCTGGGCCATCAGGAGCGTCGACGCACCGTGTCCGCAGCCGACGTCGGCCACGCGCGCTCCGGATTTGAGTTTGGCTTCGACGCCTTCGAGGGCGGGAATCCAACTGGTGGTGAGGTTTGCCAGGTAGCCGGGCCGGAAGAAACGCTCGCACCCATGAAACAACCCCGGCTCGTGCTCGTGCCAGCCGAATCCCTTGCCCGTGCGAAAGGTCTCGGTCAGCTTCTCCTCGTCCTTCATGCACGAGGCAACCATGTGATAGAAGCCGGGCAGGTGCACGGCGCTGTCGTCCTGGGCCAGGGCGAAGGACTGCTCGGGGGTCATGTAGTAGGTTCCGGTGGTTGCGTCGTACTCGACATAATTCGACGCCGCGCTGGCATTCAGCCATTCACGCACGTAGCGTTCGGCGGTCCCGGTGCGGCGGGCGAGTTCGGCGGGGGTGAATTTCTCTCCCGCGCCCATGGTGCGATAAAGGTTAAGCTTGTCGCCGATGACGATGAGCGCGGCATGCAGGGCAGCGCCCATGTCTCCGACGGCCTGACCGAGCAGGGCGTGGAGCTTGTCCATATCAAGCGGACGGTTTGCGGTCTGGGTAGCCATGAATCTTCTCCTTGGGAAATGGAGTCACGCGGTCGCCTGGAGGAACTGCCAGCGGCGTTGCATGAGCGGTGAAGACAAGAGTCGCGGCGCGGGCCACCGTATGACTTGGGTGCGTCATTATTACGCCTGGTGAGCGAGAAGACAAGTGATGCCGCCGTCCGATGGTCGGGTCGGTTTGGATTCGCAGACCGAATGAGCCGCAAGGCAACAAACCAGTTTCTTACAAGCGGATAAACCCACCCATAGCAGCGTCAGCTTGTCATGAGCCCATTTATCGGCAACTTGCTGAAGCCACAGATCGATCGGAATAGATCAATGAGCACTAAGGCCTTGTTCGCAACCAATTGTTGACTCTTTCCCAAGTGCCTACGATAGTGAAAGTGCTGCAGAAGCGGCGGAGCCGTAGCAAGCATAAGGCTGTGTACATATTTCAATGCTCGGCGCTGGGGATCAGATATGTCTGGAGTATTCATCAGCTATCGTCGCGAAGACAGCAGCGGGTATGCGGGACGGCTGTTCGATATCCTCAGCACTCACTTCGGCAGAGAGTCCATATACATGGACCTCGACATGATTAAGGGTGGCGACAATTTTGAGAACGTGATCGAGGAGAAGACCAGTCAATGCGATGTACTTCTTGCTGTAATCGGCGAAAAGTGGCTAACATGCACAGGAGCAAATGGAAGTCGCCGACTTGATATGGCGGACGATTTCGTGCGGCTGGAAATTGCCAAGGCACTCGAACGCGGCGTGCGAGTGATTCCGGTTCTCGTAGGCGGGGCAACCATGCCGCGCCCGGACGATTTGCCCAACGATTTGCGCCCTTTGTCTGTCCACCAGGCGATGGATCTCCGAGACGCACATTTCCACGCGGACGCGGAACAGTTGATGGATGAGCTGACCAAGACTGTTCCCGGCATCACGAGTCGATTGCTAAAGCCGCAATCAAGTAGATTGGCTCTGGCGTTATTCTCGATCCTGGCTGTTGCCGTAATTGTGGGTGGCATTCTGGTGTTTCGGCATATGAAGGCGGCCGCCCACCCAAACCCCGATTCGGCTGCCCATCAACCCTCTGCGCCCGCTGATGGAGCCGTTCCGTCTACCCGAGCCGTCCACCCAGTCGCGACGGATAAGTCACAGAGCCCTGCCACGGGACACGCGGATGTTAGCGGAAAGTGGAAAGCAACAGTTAAGTACGACTGGCCGGGAGCTGTTTACGACGAGAGGTTCAACTTTGAAGTTACAGGTTCAGAACTGTCCGGCACCGCCTCCCTTCTTGGAGGAGATCACGGAATATTCGATGGCAAAATCGAGGGAAACCAGATCAGCTTTATGACCAAGTCCCTGACAACGCTGGATGATAAAACTTACCAAGACCAGCACTATTACAAAGGCACGGTTGAAGGGGATACGATCCGATTTTCAATGCTGACCGACAGCAGCGTTGAATCGCATGTGCCCGTTCTTTTCACGGCAAAGAGGTGATTTGAGAGCGGGTTTAGCGACGATCCACTACAGGTCATGTCGCTGAATAGCCGGCTTATCAAAGAGTCCGTGGATTGACGCTGACCGATTATCGTCGCTCGACGCGAAATTACAACGAAGTTTGCCGCGATCCCCGCTCCTCACGTAACGTCGAATCATGTCCGGAGTTACGCTCTCGCTCATTGGAAAGGTCGCTCTCATTACCGGAGGCTCACGAGGCATCGGCGCCGCAACGGTACGCCTCTTCCGCCAGGCCGGCGCGCGTGTCGCCTTCAACTATCGCAGCGCCAAAGCCGCTGCCGATGCCCTGTCCCGTGAATTCGGTGGACCTGAAAACTGCCTGGCCATCGAGCAGGAGCTGGCTTCGCCGGAGCAGGGACGGGCGCTGGTGGAGAAGACGGTCCGCGCCTTCGGAAGAATCGATGCATTAGTCGCGAATCACGGCGTCTGGCCGCCGGAAGACGCGTCGATCGCGACAATGCCGGACTCACAGTGGAGGCAGACGCTGGCGGTGAATCTCGACAGCGTCTTCGGGCTGACGCAGGCCGCGGTCGCCGAGATGCAGCGGCAAGGCAAGGCCGCCGACGGATCTGCGGCGGGGCACATTGTCTTTGTGAGTTCGACGGCCGGGCAGCGCGGCGAGGCCTTTCACGCCGATTACGCGGCCAGCAAGGGCGCGCTGATCAGCCTGACGAAGGGGCTGTCGACGGAACTGGCCCCGCAGGGCATCTACGTCAACTGTGTCGCACCGGGATGGGTGGAGACCGACATGTCCCTTCCCGCGCTCAAAGATCCCGCGACTGCCCCGAAGATCTTCGCTACGATTCCGCTGGGGCGGGTGGCGCGTCCAACGGAAGTGGCTGGTCCGATTCTGTTTCTTTGCACGCCATATGCCGGCTTCATGAGCGGCGAAATCGTCAACGTGAATGGAGGGGCGGTGCTGGTCGGATGAAAAAGTCTCTCGTCGTCCTCACCCTGCTTCTCGGCTTTGTCTCGGCTCACGCGCAGGCCGGCACCTCGCCGGACGCCAACCAGCAGAAGGCGCGCGCCCTGCTCAACGCCATGGTGCAGGCCATGGGCGGAGACCGCTGGCTCGCGCTGCAGAACTCCTACTTTTATGGCCGCGTCTCGGGTTTCTACCAGGGCAAGCCGACCGGGGCTATTCAGGACTTCTTCCAGTGGCGTACACCGGACGGCAAGGAACGCGCAGAATTCGGCAAGAAGCACGATGACGTCGTTATCTATGCGGACGACCAGTGCTGGGAGGCAACATACAAGGGGAAGAAGGCGCTGCCGAAAGATATCTGCGAAGATTACCAGCGGCGGCGCAACCACTCGATCGATGTGGCGGTCCGGGTGTGGCTCAAGGATCCCAATACGATCATCGTCTCCGACGGGCAGACGCTTTCCGAGCGCCATCTCACCGACCAGGTGACGATGATCTCGGCGGCAAATGAGTCCGTTACCATCCAGATGGACTCAGAGACCCACCTGCCGCGCAGCCGCACTTTCCAGTGGCGCGACCCACTCTACAAAGACAAGAACGAGGAGCGCGAGGAGTACGACGATTACCACACCTTCGACGGCATCCCGACGGCATTCTCCATCACGCGCTTCAAGAACGGGGACATGACCAGCCAGCGGTTCCTCTACAAGGCGGCATATAACGTGCCGCTGCCGCCGGATGCGTTCAATATCGACGACGCCGCGGCCAAGGTAAAGAAATAAGGCGGCAAGCAATCTGAGCGCCACTGTAAACTCGTGGCACTGCATCCCGTCTATTCCTAGGCATGGGACACATGGTATCCACGGAGCTTCCGCCGCTGGCCCGGGCTGAATCGGTTCTTGAGCTGGCCGACTTCGACGAAGTCGTCCGGCTGTACCGGCCCCGGATCTTCCGCTTTCTGATGGCTTCGCTCTCCGATCGCGACGTCGCGGAATCGCTGACCCAGGACTGCTTCCTCAAGGCGTATAACGCTAGGCACCAGTTCCGCGGAGAATCGAGCTTGAGCACCTGGCTGACGCGCATTGCGCTGAACCTGGTGCGGGATCATCTGCGCAGCCGGCGGATGCGCTTCTGGCAGCGAACGCGCGACACGGCTCTGGATATAGTCGACGTCGGCGAGTGGATTCCGGACGGCGCCAGCTCACCGGAACAGGTCTGCCTGCAGCAGGAGCGGGTGCGGGAGATATGGAAGTCGGTCGAACAGCTCTCGCGCCAGCAGCGCACCGTCTTTCTCCTCCGCTTTGTAGAGGAGATGGAGTTAGCCGAGATCGCCGAAACTACCGGCATGAACACCAGCACCGTGAAGTCGCATCTCTATCGCGCCCTGCGCATCGTACGGGACCGCGCTTCAGGAAAGTCCGAAGGTGAACAATGAACACACATCCAAACCAATCTCGTGACGCTTTGCCGCCCGATGAAGTCATGCTCGAGCCCGCCGGGCAGTTTGCCGCCGACCTGCGCAATCTGCGCTCGGCCGTGCACCACGCAGCCGATCGTCAGACCGCGGAACCAGTTCAGTTCGGCTGGCTGAATGCGGCGAAGCGCCGCCACCGCTCTGCACAGCGCCGCGTGGTGCTGGCGTGGAGTCTCGCAACGGTCTGTGCCGCGTTGCTCTGCATCGGGGCCTTACCCTTCCTGCATCACCCGGCACCCCCAGTAACGGCGCATCAGGTCGTCCCTGTTCAACCCGTCGTGATCGACGACACCGCGCTGCTCGAGCAGGTGGACACGGCCGTGTCGGAATCCGTGCCTACGTCGCTTGCGCCTCTTGCCACGCTCGACGACCTGAGCTCTACGACATCAACGAATACTGAATCCTCGCCGAACGCACCGGAGAAAAAGAATGTCGCTCAATAACTTCAAGCACTCTGCAATACTCTTGTCCCTGGTTTCTCTACTCGCTCCCGCCGCGACTGCCCTCGCGCAGGGGCGGGACGGGGTCAACCCCGGACCTCCGCCGATGGAACGGTCCTTTCACGCCGGGGGACCCGGACGCTGGTGGGACAACCCCAACGTCGCCCAGCAGGTTGGCATCACCGACGACCAGAAAAAGAAGATGGATGACATCTACCAGCAGCACAAGCTGCAGCTCATCGACCTGAAGGCCGCAGTGGAGAAGCAGGAAACCATCATGGATCCGCTGATTCAGGCTGACCAGCCGGACGAAACGAAGATTCTCAGCCAGATCGACGCTATCGCGCAGGCGCGGGCCGAGCTTGAAAAGGCGAATGCCCGCATGCTGTTCGGCATTCGCACGGTGCTGACTCCTGATCAATGGAAGAAGCTGCGGACGATGGCGAAGACACGCATGGATCGCGGCGACGGCATGCGCAAATGGGGTCCCCGCGGTGAAGGCCGGGGTGGCCCCAGCGGCGGACAGAACGGACCTGATGGGGGAGCACCGCCCACACCTCCGGGAGGCGCTGGTCCGGGAATCGAGTAAGCGCAGCAGCTGTTAGACAAGAGAGGAGCGGGTAACCGCTCCTCTCTTTTTGTTCTAAAGCACGGTAGTGGCGAATTTTGGGAAGTTTCCGAAATCCTAGACTTTTCAGGCGCTACACAGGATTGCTTCCGGCGGCGAATCCCATTGCAAATAATCCCGCGGGAATAACCAATACGCTTGCAGCGGCCCATACCACAAAGCGTTTCTGCAGCGGTCTAAGTCCCATTTTCAATGGGCCTCACGCGGCAGATTCTGGCCTTTCTTCAGATCGTCGATGCTGATTCGGCCAGCTCCGAACTGAGTGATAAGAAGTGCTGCGCCGAGCATGGACAGATTTTTGGCAAACATTGCCTGCTGTACGTGAAACGCCACCGGATCACTCTGTTTCCAATAAGCGTGCATCATCCAGGTGACCGGCACGAGGAACGCTACTAAGACCCAGGCTCCCCAACGCGCTTTGTAACCTAAAGCGACGCTCAATCCGCCGACTATCGCCATGATTCCGGACAAGGGAACGAGCAGGTGGGCAAAAGGAACGCCCAGGTTTACGGCGTGTCCTATTCCCTCGCTTGAGAAATGACGTGTGGCGCCGGTGATGAAAATCAAGGAAAACATGATTCTCGCGATAGGGAAAAGCATGCGCATTAAGTCCGCCTCTATTCGTTAGTGACGCTTGTATCACTACAAGTGATACTACTATCATTAGAAATTGGGCGCTGTCAATATTCCCTATGAGCAACCGCAGGAAGAAAACATCGATGGCTGATCGTCCCAGACGGGGTACACCGGAGCAAACGCGCGCACGCCTTGTGGCCACAGCGGGGGAGATCTTCAATCGCGTCGGCTATCACGGAACCGATTCGAATCGGATTGCGAAGGAGGCCGGATACGCGACCGGCACTTTCTATAAGCATTTCAAAGATAAGCGTGAATCATTTCTCGCTGTTTACGAGGCTTGGGTTACATCCGAATGGAGCGCGATCGATGCGGAACTGTCGGCCGGCAGAAACCCGGAAGAGACGGCACGAAGACTCGTCAAGCTGTCTATCGATTTCCATACCAAATGGCGCGGCCTGCGTGCGTCATTGATAGAACTGGTCTTCACGGATGAACAGGTGCGGCGGTTCTATCGGAGCCAGCGACGCAGGCAATTGGATGTAATCGCTCAACTCCGCAACCGGCTCGGAATTCCGTCAGGTCGACGTGAGGATGACGCAATCCATCTATTCACTACAGAGCGAACCTATGACGCGATTGGACAGGGCGAACTTCAGGCCCTCGGTCTCGATCGGGATATTGTTGTTGAGGCGATGGTCGAGAAGGTGCTTGAGCTCTTGAGCTGACTGGATTGTTTGAATGCTAAGTCGAAGAGGAGCACGAGGTGTTACAAGAAGCTGAACTCAGCGGCCAAGCTGATTCAGAGAACCTCGGAGGCTCCTCAGAGATTATGTACTTCATTGGACTGGACGTACACAAGACTCACTTCTCATGGATGTGATCGCTTGCGAGCTATCGTAATTCCGCAGGCTTACTGTACTTCCACTGCGGGTGGTGGATTCCATCTGCCGTCCAGAGCGGGCGGCAACGGCCAATAGAGGCGCATCAGTGGGGTCATCATCGGGATGCTCCCGGAGGTGGGAATCCAATTGAGTTCCTTATCCGCACCCAGGCTGGTCGGCTGCAAATAAATCGTTACCGATCCATCACTGTTGGCCTTTGGATTCATCCAGCTGCTTACGGAGAATTTCGTGGTGCCGGGGATCAAAAAGTGGTTCTGATAATTGGTCACAGACCAGAATGCTCCGGCTGGGGGAAGTTGACCCTTGGCAAAGGTGATCGTGTACTTCTTTCCGCCATCCAGAACCTTTCCTGTGCTGTCCTGAACCAGAAATGGGTAATAGCCGTCCTCAGGTAGATTCGCTCCGAACCCTACGAACGAGATGCCCGCCCTAAGCTTGTAGTCAGTGCCGTAGTTTCCAAGGTGCGGGTTCGGGATCAGCCACCCATCCTTCAAAACACCAATGCTGGCTGGGTCCGCTGCGATCTTCTCAAAATCCCTTTGTACGGCCTTTGCCGCGATACCCATCGCCGCCTTCTTCTCCAAAGACAAAGATGCATAGTCGAAGGGCTGACCATGAACAATGCCGAACTGGGCAAGAAGTTTGTCCACACCCGCAGCTTTGTCTTCGTCTGGAAAAGGTACCTTGTTAAACGATTCCGCAGCTTTGATGAGGAACTTTTCCCCATCCAGCGCATTCGCCTGTGGTGACGGTCCGGGAGTCAAGGCGATATTGGGATCGACCGTACCGTTAGGTTGAGTGAAGGGCTTCCCGTACGCACTCAGCGGCCTCAGATCATATTGATCTTGAACCGCATGCACGTTGTCTAAATCGTTGAGACCCTCGACCTGCGTACGTACAATCAACCACGATTGATTGGTGGTGCAATGGACGACGATGCTATTCGGAATCTTGGGCAAATCCCCATTGAAGTCAGGACCAACCATGATGAAGCTGGTTTTGGTGACCAAGCCCTTTTGCAGCCCGTTGCTGTAGTACACGTGCGTCCAAGCATCCATGAACTCATACATCATGAAGCGCTTTTTGTTGGTTCCCGGAACGTTCGGAATCGCTGGCGTTGTGAAGACGACAGGTTCCTTCGAGACATCGGTCCACGCCAGCGTGTACAGAGTGTCCGTGCTCGGCAGGATGACGCCGTGATTGTCTGGACGGCTACGACGTACGCTCATGAACTGATTGATCGGTGCCGATAAAGTCTCCCACGTTGGCTTCTCCACATTCGTTAACACTTCGTACGAAACTCCGAAGGTTACGAGGGGATACAGGTAGATATAGGCAGCCGCAGCATCCTTGACTACGGCCTCTGGCGCGGCGGACTGCTCCGGAGACGCCGCCTTCTTGCAACCAATGGCGGACGTAAGGCACGCAAGCATGGCATACGCTACAAGCTTCGTTTTCATATTCACCGATCAATCCTTTTTCGGGCCTAAAGTCGTGGGAAACTCACCCTACGCTTTTGGCACACCTGAGGTAACTGTCTAAAGTGCCAGTGCCCGGAAAGTCGCGACCTGCTGGGCTGGACAATGACGTGGACAAACTGAAACAGGTTTACACGCGATGCAACCGGCCCGCCGCTCACGTGCTGTCTCCTCGGTTTCGGAACTCGCGAAAGGACCTGCGCATTTACGTCATGCTCTGTATTCCTCATTGCCTTCCCCTGCTGTGAGCGAATCTCTGCGGGCGGGTGCCCGCCGCGCACCGGCTCCACGCCGTCACGCAACGCCTCTGGTAAGCGACCGGCTCGCGCCACTGTGCCCGCGCACGCAGCCTGAAGAGTGGATGAAAAACGGGGTTACTGAGATGGTCCGCCGCTTGAACTTCACGTTAGCGTGGAGGGATCTTGTAGGCAGGTTCAAGGAGGGATCATCGACATGCAGATTCATTCGGTTGGTATCGATCTTGGCAAGACGACGTTTCACTTGGTGGCGCTTGGCGATAAGAGCAAGGTGCTGCTGAAGAAGAAGTTCACGCAGAAGCAGTTGATTGATTTCACGGCGAACCTGCAGACGTCTCTGATCGGGATGGAAGCATGTTCTGGTGCTCACTTCCTGGGCCGTGCACTGCGAGCACAGGGACACGACGTGAAGCTGCTTCCGGCACAATTCGTGAAGCCTTTCGTGAAGTCGAACAAAAACGACTTCATTGATGCTGAAGCGATCGCCGAAGCTGTCGACCGCCGGAACATGCGGTTCGTTCCGATCAAGACGGACGACCAACTGGACCTGCAAGCGCTGCACCGGGTGCGGGACCGACTGATGGTGCGAAGAACGTCTGTGATCAATCAGCTTCGTGCTTTTCTGTTGGAGCGCGGGCTGGTCTTTGCCAAGAGCCCTGTTCGGCTGAGGGAAGCCATACCTGATGTACTGGAGAACGCCAACGAGAACCTCACTCCCAGGATACGGAACCTGATTGCGATGCTGTGGAACGGGTGGAAGCATATGGAGCTCCAGATTCAGGAGATGAACGAGGAAATAGAACGGATCGCTTCAAGCGATGCTGCCTGTTGCAGACTGCGGCAGATCCCAGGCATCGGACCGTTGGTGGCAACGGCGATCGTCGCATCGATTGGCAACGGTGCGGCCTTCCGCAAGGGGCGAGAGTTTGCTGCGTGGATGGGTCTGGTACCGAAGCAGCACTCAACCGGAGGCAAGGCGAAGCTGTGCGGGATCAGCAAGCGCGGCAACCGCTACCTCCGCAAGATTGGTCCATGGGGCTCGTGCTGTCGTGTTGCGATCGAAGAGAGATCGGATCGCGATGGGCCCATGGTTGACATCACTCGAGATGAGAGCACCACGGAACGTGTTGATCGTCGCGATGGCGAACAAGCTGGCGCGGATCGCATGGGCAGTGCTCTCAAGTGGTCAGGATTACAAAGCGATTCCGGGCGCTATACCGGCATAAACAGACGTAACAAAAGATTGCCCCCCGCTCTCTCACCAAAGTCTGCATCGGGCGAGTGAAGATGAAAGAACAGTCAGAACGGCGTGCCTGAAACCTGTTTACCGAATGGGCCCGTACATGGCCGAGGGGTTTCTAAGGAAAGGCACGCGGCGTATCTCATCATGGCCAGGAGAAACAACTCTCCACGAAAAGGCCGGATACATTGACGCAGGCTTTCTTCCTCTAAACACTTTTCCCTTGCAGTCCGACGGCGGACCATACATATCGGTAACTACGCACCACACGCTCGATATCCATCCACACAACCGCCGTTACCTGAATTTCACCTCGATCACGCGGATCTCCGGATAGTACTGGTTCCAGCCCTCGGCGACGTGGTCGAAGATCAGCCGGAACTCGCGGGTCTCACCGGGGGCGATCGGAGCGGCGGAGACCGGCTGTGTATCGATGTACGGCTGGTGGGTGCGGATCAGGTTCAGGGGCATGGTTTCCTTCTGAACAAGCTGCTTGGTGAAGTCGTTGAAAGCTATCTGGACGGTTATCGCGCTAACGGTCTGCGTGCCCTGGTTGGCGATTGTCCCGTCGATATAGATCGCCTTGCCGCCGGCCACGCTTGAGGCTTCACTCATCTTGAGATTGGAGATGGGCAGGTTCGCGGCGTAGGGAGCGGGCGGCGCCAGTCCCGCTCCTCCCGGATTGGGCGGCGGCCCGTGATGGCTGCGTACCAGGATGACGCCCAGAACCAGCAGCACCACGATGCCCGCGATAATCCACGGCGCAAGGGAGCGAGGCTCTTTTGTGGCATTTTTCTCGGGGTTTAGGAACTCTGGAGTTGGTCCGCCGGTGGCCATCAGCGCGATTCTACATCGGTCGGCGTAGCCCTTGCTGTGACCCGGGGAAGTGACCGCATGTTAACTCAAGAATTAACTAATGCTAATTTTTTGCTAAAGTGAGAAACTTCTAAGCCGAAAATGTCTCTATAAGAGGTAAGACGCAAACACGCTCATGACACTTTTTCGCTACGGAATACGCATTCACTGATGGCTGTAGTTTTTAAAAGAAAGGGTCGGCCATGGTTCACATCCCGCACCGCGCCATCGAGCGCTCCGGCAGAAGCGGCAATCCCGAGAGGGAGGCGTCGGATTATATCTACCAGGCCGCCACCATCGCTGCCGCGCTTTTGCTGCTGCTGACTGCGGCAGTCGTCTAAGACCGAGCCACCGGTCACCGCGTCCAGCTCTCAGAGATCTACTCTCAAAGATCCATCGCGTACTGCGCCGGCGCGTCCAGTCCGGCAGGTTTCACTTCCTTCGTCAGATCGAATACCAGCCGCTCCAGCACCAGACGCTTGTCTGGAGGCTGGGAGCGCAGCTCCAGATCGGCGCGCGCGATCAGGCGCAGAGCCCGCGTGATTTCGCGGCTCGATTTGTAACGGCGCGCCTGCCGGATCAGGTCGTCGGCTGCGAAAGGCGGCATGCGAAAGCCCTGCCACAGCGCTTGCCAGATGGCGCGCGAATCGCGCACATTTTTCTCGAGTATGACCAGCATCTGCCGGAAGGTCCGGGCCAGCATATACAAGTGGCCGATCGCTGAATCCTCTCCGCCGTCGGAAGCATTCAGGAGGCCCTGCAGCAGTTCCAGGGCACGCGGCGTGTCCTTCGCGGAAATTGCGTCCGTCAGCTCGTAGAGCGAACGCTGCTTGGCGGCGAGGACCATGGTTTCGACGTCGCCCAGCGTGACTTGCCGCTTGTCGCCCGCGTAGAGGACGAGCTTGTTCCACTCGCTGGCGATCAGCATCATGTCCGCGCCCAGGGCGTCGGCCAGCTCGCGCGCGGCGTCATTGTCGAAACGCACTCCGTGCCGTTCGCTCTCGGCGGTGATCCAGCGCAGCGCATCGGCTTCGTCGACGCGCGCCAGTTCCACCATGCCGCACCAATCGCCCAGCGTCTCGCGGATTCGCTCGTAGCGGTTCTTGTCCTCCATATCCATGCGGCGCGGATCGGAGGGGATGCGGATGTGATCGGCGATGAACAGGATCAGGCAATGCGGATTCGGCGAGCGGAAATACTCTTCGATAGCGGAGAACTCTTCCTTCTTGGCGCCGCGGGTATACAGCCCCTTGAGTCCGCGCACGAAGAATACCTGGAAGGGGGCCATGAGCGATGGCGTGCGCGCCCGGTCCAGCACTTCGAAGATATTGGTCTCGGCGAGATCGAGGTCAGAGAGGCAGAAGTCCCTCAGCTCCGGCGGAACCAGCGTGTCGATGACCGCGCGCCGGCAGCGCTCGTAGAGGAATATCTCGTCGCCAAGCAAAACGTAACCGGCACGGAGACGATTCTCGTGGACCTCCGCAACAAAACGGTCCGCGGCAGCAAAACCAGCGCCCATCTAGCGAAGCCTCCAGGGCAAAGAACGATCAACGAACCTGCAAGGCGAAGAATGAACGGCGAGAAGGAAGAAGTCGAGCATCAGAACGACTCCAGAATATCTGACACCACCGCGTGCGCAAAGTCACGAGAGAGCCGGTCGACGGCCGACGGATCCTCCTGAATAAAGGTCACCAGGTCTTCGGTGGTTTCGTACTGCTGGCGAAAAAGGTAAGACGAGTTCTGAAACAGGACCTTGTGGTTCCGATCGGTCATGACCACGCGCGCGCGGATGGTCACCAGAAAGCTCGACGACTGGCCGGTCTGCGAATTGTAGGTGAGGGGAATCACCTGAAAGTTCGTGATCGTCCCATTCAGAGTCGCGTCCGCGTCCGGATCGTTGCCGGGAACGGTGTGGTAGGAAGTCCGGCTGGAGAACTCCTTGATGACCTCCTGGGTGAAGGCGACCTCGGTGTGGTAGGACTGCGTTTCGTTCTGGAAGACAGGCACGGCCAGCGTGTGGACCGTATTCGGCAGGTGCGCCGCCGAGCCTGCGGTGTGGTATCCGCAGCCGGTGATAAGAAGAAGACAAGCGGCCAGGGCTGCCAGACGAACTCGAGACATGCTGAATTCATTTTCGCAGAGGAGTGGGCTTAGAAGGTAAACTTCCGAGTTGCGAACGATCCGCGATCGCGACTGGTGACTGTATCGGAGGTAAGAAATGGGACTTTCTTGGCAACAAGGTCCGTTATCGCCCGGAGCAATCGGCCGGTTCCTCGTTCCCGAACCCCTGCCTAAAAGGCTCCTGTATGCCGAACCGCTGCGGCGACGGATGCGCGTACGCTTCGGCGGAACCTGGATCGCCGATAGCGAGCACGTCCTTGTGCTCTTCGAGCCCGACCGCTATCCGGTGGCCTACTTCCCGGAGACCGACATCGTTCCAGGTACTCTACAGCTCACCGAGCATACCACCCGGCACCGCGACCTCGGGCCTACGTCCTGGTACACCGTCCGGACTGGTGAGAAAAGCGCATCCCGAGCGGCGTGGCAACACGCCGACTGCCCGACTACGCGAGCGAGTTGCAGGCGCGGGTCGCGTTCGCCTGGCCGGCCATGGACGCTTTCTACGAAGAGGACGAACGGATCATGGGCCATGCCGCCGACAGCTACCATCGCATCGACATCCGCCAAGCTTCCCGCAACCTCGTGGTTCGCCATCATGACCGCGTCGTCGCCGATACCAAACGGCCGCTGGTCCTGTACGAGTCCGGCTTCGCGCCGCGCTGGTACGTTCTGCGTGCCGACATCGATGAGTCCGCGCTGGCCTTCGTGGAACATCAGACCTTTTGCCCGTATAAAGGGGTGTGCAGCTACTACAATATCGGTGATGCACGTCTGGGGGCGTGGTCGTATCGCGAGCCTTCTTCAGAGGTCGACCGCATCTCCGACCTGGTGTCTTTCGAGCCGGACATAGTGTCGGTACAGATCGACGGCACGCAGCTGCGACTTGAGCCGGGTCAGACAGTAATTCCGCACGGTCCCGATCGGGAACTCACCGTTGCCGAGGCACGCGAACGCTGATAACAAGATCAACACAGGGAGCTTTCGAGCGGTATGGCTCGACTATCGGTAAACGTCGGACTTCCTCGCGACATCGAGTGGAAGGGCCGAACGGAGCGGCCGCACAATGTCACGATAAGACCAGCAGGGACGCGTCACTCCCACAAAACAAAACGGGACGCTTGTAGGCCACGCTGAATGTAGCTTTCGCTAGAACAAATTACGCCGGTGACGGGCTACCCTCGGGGAAGCTGACTCCGCGGCCGGTTCGGCTTGAGAACCTGCTGTGCGTCGCCGCCACGAGAATGGGTCATCAGGCGGGTACCGCTTCGATTTTTCAGTCAGCGTCATTTCCGGTTTTGTTCGAACGATTGGGCCACGCTCTTAACCGATGTGAGATTTCGCTTCGTAGGCTAAGCCTTTGACTGCGAGCTGCGTTTCCCGAATCATCAGGACACAACCGCAGACCAGCGCCACGACCGCTGAGGCTCAGGCAGACAACGCCAATTCCGGCTGCCGTCTGGAAGGCCGATCTTCCGCCGTAATATACCGCGATAGAACCGGCGATTGAGATGAGAGCCGAACTGGCAAACAGTCCGAGGCCCAGGTAAAAGCAGCGAAGCGCTCGTAACAGCAGTTGAGCGCGCGTTTGCAGATCGGGGAGCTGGGCCTCCGCGACCTCATAACCTTTGGCACCCGGCTCAAGCTTTGCTAATTGCGCGGTAATGGCGTGAGTGCGATCCGCCACGCGCGCGAGTCGATCCTTCGTGCCCAGCGCCAAAACGGACGATGCATTGGTGAGCACGGCCGGCGCCACCACGACGGTAAGGATCGAAAACGGATCGGCGGCCAACGTATACTCCATCATTTCGTCCTCAGCGTTTACAAAACCGTTAACCAGGAACCGGCCGCCGGAGCGGCAACCAAATGGCTAACATCAAAAACGTATCACTCATGCCGTCTCCATTCAAGAACCCGGCCATGATGTTGGTTTCAACCGACGATGATCTGAACATTCCCGCACAAACAAAACAGCCTGACCGTTTGGGTCAGGCTGATGTCTTGACTACCAATCTAACTATGCCGGTGACGGGCTGCCCTCCGGGAAGCTGGCTCCGCGGCCCGGTTCGGGCTTGAGAACCTGCTGTACGTCGCCGGTCGCCGTTCCCCCGCCGCCCGAGGGCTTCGGCGGAGGCAGTTCCTTGCCTTCGACGATCATGCGAATCTCGTTCGCGTCGATCGTTTCGCGCTCGAGCAGGGCCGCAGCCATGCGATGCATGGTCTCCTGGTTGTTGTCCAGAATGCCGTAAGCCGCCCGGTAAGCCTCATCGACAAAGCTGCGGACTTCAGCGTCGATCTGCCGCGCCGTCTCCTCGGAGAAGTCGCGGTGCTCGAGATTTCGCGCCCGAGGAAGATTTGCTCTTCCTTCTTGCCGAAGGTCAGGGGACCCATTCCGCTCATACCGTATTCGCAGACCATCTTGCGAGCCAGATCCGACGCCCGTTCGATGTCGTTGCCGGCACCGGTGGTCATCTGCTTAAGGAAGATTTCTTCGGCGATGCGGCCGCCCATCAGGATGGCAAGCTGCGTCTCGAGGATCCGACTTCGTGACCGTATGTTTGTCGTCCTCGGGCAGCTGCATGGTTACGCCCAGCGCCATGCCGCGGAGAATGATCGTGACCTTGTGGAGCGGATCGGCGTGCTGGCGCAAGGCCGCGACGAGAGCGTGCCCGGCTTCGTGATAGGCGGTGACTTCTTCTCTTCGTCGGTCAGCAGCATCGACTTGCGCTCGGCACCCATCAGGACCTTGTCCTTCGCGGTTTCCGAAATCGGTCATGGAGACGGCCTTGCGGTTGAAGCGCGCGGCATTCAGCGCAGCCTCGTTCACCATGTTGGCCAGGTCGGCGCCAGAGAATCCCGGTGTGCCGCGAGCCATCACGCGAAGATCGACATCCTCGGACAACGGAACTTTCTTGGCATGCACGCGGAGGACTTCCTCGCGCCCGCGGACATCGGGACGTCCCACGACGACGCGGCGGTCAAAGCGGCCGGGCCGCAGAAGCGCGGGATCGAGCACGTCGGGTCGATTGGTTGCAGCGACCAGGATGACTCCGTCGTTCGACTCGAAGCCGTCCATTTCGACGAGCAGCTGGTTCAGCGTCTGCTCGCGCTCGTCGTGTCCGCCGCCCAGGCCGGCTCCGCGATGGCGGCCGACGGCGTCGATCTCATCGATGAAGATTATGCAGGGGGCAGTTGTTGCTTTCCCTGCTCGAAGAGGTCGCGCACGCGGCTGGCGCCCACACCGACGAACATCTCGACAAAATCAGAACCGGAGATCGAGAAGAAAGGAACGTTGGCCTCGCCGGCTACAGCGCGGGCGAGCAGGGTCTTGCCGGTTCCCGGAGGTCCGACGAGCAGCACGCCCTTGGGAATCCGTCCGCCCAGCTTCTGAAACTTCTGCGCCTCGCGCAGGAACTCGATGATCTCCTTCAGCTCTTCCTTGGCCTCGTCAACCCCGGCCACGTCTTTGAAGGTGATCTTTTTCTGCTGCATCGAGAGCAGCCGCGCGCGGCTCTTGCCGAACGACATGGCCTTGTTGCCGCCGCTCTGCATCTGGCGGATCATGAAGAACCACAGCGCACCGATGACGATCACGGGAGAGAGACTGGATCAGAATGTTCCACCAGCCGTTGCCCTCGTTGTTCTTGACCGTTACCTTCACATGGTTCTGGTCGAGCACGTCATACAGGTGGGGATAGTTGCCCGGCACGGTGACGTGGAAGGCTTTGTCGCCCTTCAGATGTCCGTGGACCTCACTGCCCACTACCGTTACATCGTTGATCTGGCCCTGTTGCGCGTCCTGCAAAAATTCGGACCACGCGATCTCCTGCTCTTTGCCCGGGCCGGCGCTCTTCTGGAAGAGCTGCCATAAAACGACAAGGCAGGCGAAGATAAAGACCCAGAAAATGATCGTCTTGACCGTTGAATTCACAAAAGAAACCTCTTTTCCCTCACCGGCAAAAAGGAAGACCGGGCTGCAAATTGTTGCAGATCCGCTGGAAAGGCTTTCCCTTCCGTCCCCTTACTGCATGCATTAGACGCCGCGGGCAGGGGTGAAGTACCATCAAACCCTGCCGAAAAGCTTGTGCCTTTGGACATCAGGCAACTTGCATTAATTCTACTCCCTGGTCAAGCAGAAGCCCACAAAAGTCCTCGCAAATTGACTAGTCATTCCGGGGGAGTGTCGTGAGACCGAGGGGGCAAAAACTTCTGCCTGACGGCGCTGACCCCGTTTCCGCTCGTCACTTTCCTGTGGTAACCCCACATAGCATTATGGCATGCTGATGTGGCCGTAACACAGGAGTGCTTGCTTTGGGAGAATCGAAGCTCGATCTACTTCAGGGAACCCTGGACCTGATGGTCCTCCAGACGCTGGCTGCCATGGGCTCGCAACATGGATACGGGATCGCCCGCCGCATTGAGCAGGTAAGAAGCGACTGGCCGTCCGCTGCTCAACCAGGCGAGCGTCTTCCTTCGTCGTCCGGCTGCAACAGAGGGGTTGGATCTCAGCCGAGTGGGGCACGTGGACAAACAACCGCAAGGCCAAGTTCTATGCGATCACAGCCCAGGGACGTAAACGGCTCGCCGAAGACGCCGCGTACTGGAAGCGGCTGGCCGGAGTGATGGGGCGCGTGCTGGCGATGGACCAGGAAGGCGGCAACTCGTGATCGATAACCTTCGCCGTGCCGTGAATCGTCTCCGCTCTTTCTTCCGCAAGGAGCCGCTCGACCAGGAACTCAATGCCGAGATGGCGTCGCATCTCGAATTCGCAAGAGATTGAGAACCTTCGGCAAGGGATGTCTCCGGAAGAAGCGCGGCGGCAGGCCCTGATTCGCTTTGGCGGCGTTGTGCGGGCTGGAGACCACATCGCGAAACCCGCGGCCTGCCGGTGCTCGATGTTTTCCTGCAGGACCTGCGCTATACCCTGCGCACACTGCGCCGCGACCGCGCCTTCACCGTGGTCGCCGTGCTCATTCTGGGTCTGGGCATCGGCGCAAACATTGTCGTTTTCAGCGTGGTCAACACTATCCTGCTGCGGCCGCTTCCCCTCCGCGATCCGCAGCAACTGGTGTGGATTGCTCCGCCTCCGCAGAAGTGCGGGATGTCCTGCGCGACCTACTCGGCGGACGCCTATGACGAGTTCCGCACGCTGAGTAAGTCCTACCAGGGCGTAACCGGATATATGGCGTTCAGCGGCGCCGACAATCTGCGCCTCACCGGTAAGGGCGAGCCACAGCCGGCCACGGGTATTGAAGTGATCCGCAACTTCTTTGAAGTTCTCGGCGTGCAGCCGGCGATGGGACGCCTGTTCACGGCTCAGGAAGCTCTTCACGGCGCGCATCCCGTGGCCCTGCTGACATATCCGTGGTGGCGCCGGCAATTCAATGCCGACCCGGACATTGTGGGCAAGGAGATCGATCTGAACGGAAGGCCGGTAACGGTGGTTGGCGTGCTGCCGGCCAGCTTCGATTTTGGCGCTGTGTTTTCGCCGGGCGCGAAGGTCGATCTCCTGACGCCACTCATTCTGGATGATGAGCGGACCTGGGGCAACATTGTCACCATGATCGGCCGCCTGAAGCCCGGAGTCAGCCTGGGTCAGGCTCAGGCCGAGGGCAGGCTGGTCGAGCCTCATCTTTGCTGGAGCGTGAAATATCCGGAGTCGTGCGGACAGTACGTCGGCAAGGACAGCTCGATGCAGTTGCGAACGCTAAAGGATTACGTCAGCGGCAAGTTGCGCCGTTCGCTTATCGTGCTGTGGTGCGCGGTCGGAGTCATCCTGCTGATTGTCTGCGTGAACCTGTCGAATCTGCTGCTCGCTCGTGCCGCATCGCGAACCAAGGAGTTCGCCATGCGAACCGCTCTTGGGGCCAGCCGCGGACGGCTTTTAAGCCAGTTGCTTACCGAGAGCCTGGTACTCTGAAAGACGCCGGCGCTATTCTTCGCGGCCTGGGGCTCGCCCTTGCCGTCATCGTATGGCTCGCGCATCAGGGCTCGATCGCGCTGCCTCTGTTGGGCAGTATCCGGATCGATGCCGCTGCGCTGGCCTGGACGGTTTTGATCGCGATCGTCGCCGCGGCTTTCTTCGGCCTCGCTCCGGGTCTCAAAATGTCCAGCGGCAATCTGCAGGAAGCGCTCAAGGACAGCGGGCCGGGCACCGGCGAAGGCAGGAGCACGAGCGGATGCGCGGCGCGCTGGTGATCTCCGAAGTTGCGCTGGCGTGCGTGTTGCTTATTGGCGCGGGACTGCTGCTGCGCAGCTTTCTGAAGGTGCTGGATATTGATCTGGGGTTCCAGCCCGATCATTCGGCGTCGATCAAGGTGGAATATGACGACGATGCCCCAACCGGCGAGGCGAGCGCGGCGAAACGCGGTGTGATCTTCGAGCAGATTCTGGAGCGCGTGAGCACGCTGCCGGGGGTGGAAGCGGCTGGGATGGCCGATTATCTACCGCTGGGACAGAACCGCGAGTGGGGAACGCCGACGCCGAAAGGCAAGACCTTCGCTCCCGGCTCACTGCCGGGACCGCTGGTCTACGTGATCACGCCGGGATTCGTGCGAGCCATGGGCATGCGTCTCTACGGGCGGGACTTCGCCTGGAGCGATGGTCCGATGAACGAGCCCGTCGTCCTTATCAACTCTTCCGCCGCCCGCATCTATTGGCCGGGTGAGGATCCCCTGGGCAGGATTCTCGTCAGCGGGAAAACGGAACTGCGCGTCGTGGGAGTTGTCGACGACATTCACGCCGATAGCGTGGGAGCCGCCCGGTTGGCAGATCTATTACCCTGCGACGCAGGCAGGGCCCTCTGGCGCGCAGCTGGTGATCCGCACCAGTCTGCCTCCTGCGTCTCTCGCCGGGAGTGTGTTGCATGCGTTGCGCGAACTGAATCCCAGGCAGCCGGCGGCCGAGTTCCGGCCAATCCGCACGATAGTGGATCGAGCGGTATCGCCCCGCCGGTTCTTTGTGCTGCTGGTGAGCATCTTCGCCGAGTTCGGCCTGCTGCTCGCAATGCTCGGAATCTACGGCGTCATCTCCTATTCAGTTGCGCAGCAGACTCAGGAGATCGGCATTCGCATGGCACTGGGCGCAACGCAGGCGCACGTGCTTCGCGGAGTAATGCAGAAGACGATGATCCTGGCGATCACCGGCATCGTGCTGGGGACGGTCGCGTCGGTGGTTGTCGGCCGATGGGTTGCCGCTCTGCTCTTCGGAACCACTCCGACCGATCCGGCTACGTTCGCGGCGATGATCGCGGTCATCATTGCCGTGGCGCTGGTTGCCGGGTACATCCCGGCCCGGCGCGCCGCGCGGATCAATCCCATGGTCGCCTTGCGCGGTAACTGAACGGCATCAGGTCCGCAGGCAGCGGGCCTGGCCTGTTGGCAATGATTATGGCTTGATCACCGCCTCCTGTTTCGGGATTGCGTTGAGCATAGCCTCGCCGCTGCCGAGATGCTCGTCGATCAGTCGCGCCGGCGTGTGCGCCAGCCACTCAGCCAGCGAGATGTCTTCATAGAACGGCGTTGGAAATACCTGGATGAAGCCCAGGTCGGTATCGCCGGTGTTCTCGATGTAGTGCGGCGCGGATTTGTCGATGTAGCCGACGTCGCCTTCCTCGAAGTCCATGGTGCGTGCGCGTGCTCCGGCGGCGAAGACTGTCATGCGTGCTTTGCCGGAAACATAGTATTGCCACTCGTCCTCGTTGGGATGCCAGTGCATCTCGCGCAGACCACCCGGCTTGAGCGTGACGATGGCCGCGGCGATATTGGTTGCCGGCCATACCTTGCGGTCAATGATTTTGACCTCGCCGCCTTTGGCTTTTTTGTTGGGCTGCATCTGCCCGGGCCGGAAGTCGAAGCTCTGCGGGACGCGCCCCGTGCCGGCTTCGGCGGCCTTCTGCTCTTCCTCGAGTGGACGCGGCAAGTCGCGCTTGAAGATGAAGAGCTCTCTCTTGGGCGAATTCGCGAATGGATTCTGGGCGGCGTCGAAGTTCTTCGCCAGCACCTCCGGGGGAGTGTGCGCGATCCAGTCGCTCAGCAGGAAAGTTTCGAACTCGTTGAAATTGCCATCGTCAAAGACAAGCAGGAAGCGGCAGCCGTCAGGACCGAGCCCCTGTATCGAATGGGGATGCCGCCGGGGAAAATCCACAGATCGCCCTCGCTCACGTCGCTCACGTGACTGCGACCATCTTGATCGACAGCAGTGATGCGGGCGTTGCCGTAGAGCATCAGAGCCCACTCCGCGCCTACGTGCCAGTGCAGTTCGCGGATGCCACCAGAGATAAGGCGCATCTCAACGCCCGCCATCTTTTTCGAGATGGGCAGATCGCGCACTGTCACCTGGCGCGTCCAGCCGCCCTCCTCGATGCGCTTGTGGGCCAGCGAAAAGGAATATTTGAATGGAGGCTGACCGCCCGAGTCTGTCTCAGGAGGCCAGACCGAGCTAGGATTCTGCTTGTCGAGCACGGTGTTGTTCGGTCCCGGCTCCGATTCATTCGGGAGGTGATGATCGGGCGAGCGCGGCACCGTTTTCTCCTGGCCCTCCGCGATCTTGCTTCCGGCGACTGCCGCCAGTGCTGCCGATCCCACACCGATAAATCTCCGCCTCGATACCTCTTCCGCCATCACTTCTCCTTGCGATTAGATTTCTGATATTTGCCCGGCAATCACGGCTTCCGTTTTACCAGCCTAAGCTCGCGCGGGCTGCGCTCCGCATGAAGGTCCGCCGTAAGCTGCTGCCGCCGCGCGCCGCCGACGCCGAGCATCGCCATCAGCTTCTCGGTCTGATCGAAATTGAGCGCTGTTCCTAACTGACGCGCAGCGGCACGCAAAAGCCGCCGCCGCACCGCCGGGGGCTGGGGCAGTTTGTGATTCTCAAACGCCAGGCTCGCATCTTCAGGGTGCGTGGACGTCGCTCTGCCGCCTCCGCGCACGGGCTTGCCGGGTAGGACCAATGACGGGAGAATGCGACCTACCTCGACGTGCCAGTAGGCGTCTTCATCGCGCGCCAGAGTCGCCAGATTGGCAAGCTGGGAGTGGATCTGCGGATTGTAGGTCGAAAGCATGGGCAACAATTCGTGCCTGATACGGTTACGTGTAAAAGCGGTGTCGGCGTTTGACGCGTCTTCGCGCCACGGCTGGGCGATGGACCGCAGCCACGCCTCGATTTCAATTCGCCGCGCGCCGAGAAACGGCCGCAGGATCGCTCCCCGCGTGTGCGGAATTACGGGAGAAATCCCGCTCAGCCCTTCGGTCCACGCGCCACGCAACAGCTTGTGCAGAACCGTCTCGGCCTGATCGTCGAGGGTATGCGCTGTGGCGATCGCATCGGCGTGGCCCTGATCCAGCAGCTCGCGAAACCAGGCATAACGAAGATTCCGCGCTGCCTCCTCGAGGGTCTCGCGATTTTGCTGCGCTGCCTCCCGCGTATTCACGTCGCGCCGGTAAAACAGCAGCCCACGCGCTGCAGCTAGGTCGCGCACGAAATCGGCGTCCATATCTGCTTCAGCCCCACGAATTCCGTGATGCACATGCGCGACCGAAAGCACGAGGCCGATCTCGGGAGCAGCCTCGATCAGCCGGCGCAGCAGCGCGACAGAATCCGCTCCGCCGGAGACGGCAACGGCGACGCGCATGCCGGGCCGCAGAAGCTGACGATGAATGGGGGGAACGTCTGACATCTGTACCTATCGTAGCTATACTTCTTTTCATGCTGGTAACTAGGACGGCCACAGCCGCGGACGCGAGCCTGATCACCCATCACCGGCGGCGCATGTTTGTCGATGCGGGACGCGCCGACAACCAGGTTCTCGGCGTGATGTCGCACCACTTCGAGCCCTGGGTGGCGAAGATGATCGACGAGCAAAAATACATCGGCTGGCTCACCTGCGATGGGGACCGTGTCGTCGCCGGGGCGGGACTGCTTCTGCTCGACTGGCCACCGCATCCTCTTGATCCGCGATCGACGCAGCGTGGTTATCTGCTCAACGTCTACGTTGAACCCGAGTACCGCCGCAGAAAGCTCGCCAGCCACCTGATTGACATGGCACTCGCCGAAGCGCGCCGCCGCAAGATCCGTGTCGTCGCGCTGCATTCGACCGAAGAGGCCCGTCGGCTGTACGAGAGCAACGGATTCCGCCAGACCAACGAGATGTTCTACGTCGAGCCCGTTGAGGCATAAGGTTTGGCAATCACGATCGAGGCGCTCGGTCCGGGGGCAAGTCCGCAAGACATCGAAAACGCTCGCGCCTTGTTACTGGAATACGGCCGCTTTGTGACCGAAGCCGAAGGGGCCGCACACTTCTGCTTTGGAAAACTGCAGGACGAAGTCGACGGCCTGCCTGACACCTACCGCAAGCAGGACGGCGACATGCTGGTGGCAAACAGTGACGGCGAGGCGGCCGGATGCGTGATGTACCGTGGCATCGCCAACATCTCCCGTGGGTGTGAGATGAAGCGGCTTTGGGTGCGCCCGGCATTTCGCGGAACCGGCCTCGGTGAACGGCTGGTCGTCGCGGCCATCGAACGTGCGGCGGCAAGGTTCAACGCAATGTACCTCGATACATTCCCCGCCACCATGAAGTCCGCCTTCGACATGTATCGGCGGCTCGGGTTTACCCCATGCGATCCCTATAACGACAGCACGTTCGAAGGTGTGGTTTTCATGCGGAGGCCGTTGCCTTAAGCGGCGGGCACGAGGTCCAGCCCATTCGCTGCACCGTTCGTCACAAGCCCCTTGGAAAACACGAGTAAGTTATGCTTTCCTGTGCATTTGTAACCGGCCACATCCGCTCGCAGAGTCTGGCTGGCAATCCGGAGAAACATGAAAAAACAAATATCCACTCTGGCATTTCTGATTGCGATCGCCGCCCCGCTCACCGCCCTCGCGCAAACCCGTTCCGGCCACATCGCCGACCCCGAGTCAAAGCCGACCCTGCTGCCGGGGCTGGACAAGCAGCTTATCGACACTGGCGCCGATCCCTGCGCGAATTTCTTCCAGTACGCCTGCGGGAACTTTTCGAAGCTGTATCCCATCCCTGCCGATCAGTCGGGCTACGGGACCGGGACGATGGTTTTCAACTACACCGAGTACACGCTGCACTCGCTGCTCGAAAAGGTCGCTGCCGACAATCCTTCGCGGACGCCGAGCGAGCAGAAGATCGGCGACTACTACGCTTCCTGCATGGACACCCCTGCCATTTATGCGCTTGGCCTGAAGCCGCTGCAGCCAGAGCTGGACCGCATCGCGGCGTTGACCGACAAGAAGCAGTTGACGGATCTGCTGGCCCACTACCAGCTCATCGGCGTGAACGCCTTTATGATCTTCGGCGAACAACAGGACTTCAAAGACGCCAGCCTGCAGATTGCCGTTGTCGACCAGGGCGGTCTCGGGCTGCCCGAGCGTGACTACTATCTCCGCACCGGCGCTCATGACGCGAAGGTTCGCCAGGAATATGTCGATCACGTGGCGAGCATGCTGAAGCTGATGGGAGAGCCCGACGCCAAGGCTGCCACTGACGCGAAGAAGATCATGGATCTGGAAACCGCGCTGGCCAAGATTTCGATGGACATCACTTCGCAGCGCGATCCGAAGAACGTCTACCACCTCATGCCGGTCTCGCAGCTCGCCGGACTTACGCCAGAGATCAACTGGACAGACTTCCTCGAACGCTCCGGCGTACCTTCCGTTACCAGCCTCAACGTCGCCAACCCCGACTTCTTCAAAGGCCTGAACACGCTTCTCGCCTCAACCGACCTCGACACGATCAAGACCTATCTACGCTGGCAACTAATCAACGGCACGCCCAGCTACACACTGCCTGAAGCGATGGACAAGGAGCAGTTCGACTTCAACGCGCGCAAGCTGCGCGGCCAACCTGAGCAGCGCGCCCGCTGGAAGCGCTGCGTACAGGCCACCGACGGCGCTCTGGGTGAGGCGCTGGGCGAGGTCTACGTGAAGGACTACTTCCCGCCGGCCAGCAAGGCAGCCACCGTGCAAATGGTCCACGATATCGAGACGGCGATGGACAAGGACATCGACACCCTTGCGTGGATGAGTCCGGAGACAAAGGTGAAGGCTAAGGAAAAGCTCCATCTCGTCGCCGACAAGATCGGCTACCCGGACCATTTCCGCGATTATTCGGCGCTCAAGGTTGTGCGGGGCGATGCTTACGGCAATGCGGTGCGCGCGACCGAGTTTGAAAGCAAGCGGCAACTGGACAAGATCGGCAAGTCGGTGGACCGCGGCGAGTGGGGTATGACACCGCCCACCGTCGATGCATATTACAACCCCAGCATGAACGACATCAACTTCCCGGCCGGCATTCTGCAGTCGCCGTTATTCGATCCCAAGGCGACTGACGCCGAGAACTATGGGCATGTTGGTGCGATCGTCGGGCACGAACTGACGCACGGATTTGACGATGAAGGGCGCCAGTTTGACGGCAACGGAAACCTGGCTGACTGGTGGACGGCCGAGGACGGCAAGAAGTTCGACGACAAGGCCGGCTGCGAAGTGAAGGAGTACGGCAACTTCACCGCTGTGGACGACGTGAAGGTCAACGGCAAGCTCACCCTGGGCGAAAACACCGCCGACAACGGAGGGCTGCGGCTGGCCTACATGGCCTTCCTGGCGGACGCGAAGCGCAAGAACATCGACCTGGAAGCAAAGGACGCAAACGGCTATACACCGGTGCAGGAATTCTTCATCGCATACGGGCAGAACTGGTGCGGCAGCATCCGTCCCGAGCAGGTGCGGCTGCAGGTGCAGACCGATCCGCACTCGCCGCGGGAGTTCCGCGTCAACGGCGTTATTCAGAATATGCCGGAGATGGGCGAGGCCTTCGGCTGCAAGGCCGGCCAGCCGATGATGCCAGTCAACAGTTGCCGCGTCTGGTAGCGGCTGCGCGCCGAGCGATACGCGGCTTCGCCGCCGAATGCTGGTCGGGCGACACGCCAAACCTGAGAGTGCCCGTTGGGCACTCTCTTTTTCTTGTACTGCGGAACTGCGCATCGGCGAGCCTCAAGCGAGGCAACTCGTAATATTGGAGAAGAAGCGCGAATCATCGCGGGAGGAGAAGCACGATGCCGGGTTCCACAATTCTCAGGAAGGCGTTTGAGGGCAGATGGGCGCTGGTGACCGGCGCGAGTGCCGGCATCGGAGAAGCGCTGGCGATCGAATTGGCAGCGGCCGGGGCGAATCTGATCCTGACCGCGAGGCGGGCTGACCGGCTGGAGACGCTGGCGCGCCGACTGGGCAGCGAGCACCAGATTCAGACGCAGGTGATCCCGGCCGACCTGGCCGATCCTGGCGCTCCGCAGCAGCTCTTCGACGCGACCGAAGGCCGCGAAACGGCTGTCGATGTGCTCATCAACAATGCCGGCTTCGGCTACTACGGCGAATTCGTGAACGGCGATCCGGAGTGGCAGCGGACGATGGTCGATGTGAACTGCACACGGGTCGTCGATCTTACGCGGCTTTTTCTGCCGCGAATGATCGCCCGCCGAAGGGGTGACATCATGATCGTGGCCTCAACGGCGGCGTACCAGCCGGTGGCGTACATGGCGACCTACGCCGCAACCAAGGCCTTCGACCGCATGCTCGCCGAAGCGCTGGCGGAAGAGACGGCCCGGTTTGGAATCAGGGTGAGCGCATTGTGCCCGGGTCCGACCGAGTCGGAGTTCGGCAAGGTGGCGGGCGCTCCGGCGGCGGCGGATCGCGGGCGCGGATTTCAGAAGGCCGACGAAGTGGCGCGGCGCGGTCTGGAAGGGCTGGTGGCCGGCAAACACTGGGTACTGCCGAGCTTCGTAAACGCCGCATCGGTCTTCATGCAGCGCTTTGTGCCGCGGCGTACGGTGACCGGCGCAGCGGAAAAGATGTTTCGTCCGGAGAGCGTGAAGGCGGCGCTGAAGAAATAGGCGGCCGACACTCCGGCAAGACATTCCAACAAATTATTGCGGGCGGGGTCTGCGCATAGTAACATCCTCGAGGAGAGGAAGTACCTATGCACGAAGTTACCCGCGTTGATAAGATGGATTACCGGAAGTTGCGGCGAGTCATCGTAGAGCACGAAATCGCACCCGCAATCGTTCTGCAACGCATGGCAAGTGTTCCGGCGGCCGCTGTCGAGCCTCATCTTGTGCCGCAGCCGGAACATCCGCTGCACGCGACGGTCACCCCCATTGGCCGCGTCCGCGCTCGTAAAGATCGCTAGAATCCGTTCCCCCCAAAACCCAAAAGAACGTTGGCAGGTCGAGGCGCTGGATTCAACGAACCCACCAGGTTCCGTTGTCCCAGTCGATGCGGTTGCCGTCCGCGCTGACCACCCCCGTGATGCTGTTTCCCTTCCAGTCGGTAGTCAGGCGCCCCTGCGCGTCAACGCTGCCGCTGGCGCTGGCGCCGTGTCCATTGTCGAGCTGGAGGGCGCTGCCGTGCTCGCGGATAGAGCAGACCTCCGAACGGAGACCGTCCGCATACCAGGTTCCTGCCAGCTTCAGGCGCGAATGCGCGTGGACTTTGGGGATGTTGCAGCGCGTCCAGTAGGTGTCGTTTGACCAGTCGATCCGCTTGCTATCCGGACTGAGCGTTCCGGTGATGAACCCCCAACCGGGCGCAAAGATCGTTCTTTGGTCCTGACCGAGCCCGATTGAGGCATCGACCTCGCTTACTCTCAGTGTGAGAAAGGCCACGTTGTCGGTGATGGTCGCGGGATTTGCAGGATCTCCCTGGCCGCACCAGGTGCCGACGAAAGACCTGCCCTGAGAAATCGGCAGAGCGCCTGAGCGGGGCGGGATGGGAATGACTGCATCCGGCGGCGCGCCGCCCCATTGCCAGAAGTTCACCCATGGAGCTTTCGCGATCCAGGCGAAAAGCTGCGGGTCGGGGAAGCGCTGGACATAAAGGATTGCCCAACCGATCTCAAATCCTGAATAGGTCTCGGAGATATTCCGCGCGATCCCTGTACGGCGAACGATGATGGACCGGTCTTTCATGGCGGCGATGTCGAAGTTGACGAGCCTATGAATGGCGCCGTTGTCCACCGCGTACAGATCGAGCCCATTCGCCGCAGCCATCTCGGCCAGCATGACGAGCGGGCCGAGGGCGTAAAGCTGATAGTGCAGAGCCATTCCCGCGCGGTTCATCTCAGCGGTGAGCGAGCCGTCGGGCTGAATGGCGTCGACACCCATGCGGTAGGTTTCGATGCCCCACAGAAACGCGTTGACGTCGTTGCCGGCGATGCCCTGCGCGGCGACGGCGAGACCGGCCCAGTACATGTGGTTGTTGTAGGCATCGCTGCCGGGCTTGGTGCGTTGCATGTCGAAGTATTCGCGCACGCGTGCGGCGAGCAGTCGAAACCACTTCTGGATATCGGCGTCCTGATCGGGCGTTCCCGTGTGGCTGTTGCGAACCTTCAGGTAGGCGATAGCGGTGCCGCTGAGCATCCAGTTTTGCAGGTAGACGCCGTTAAGCTGAGGCATCTTGCCGTCCCAGGCGTCGGCCTTTGCTGCGGCGTCGAGCAGCGAATAGACGCAGGCGGCGGCGGCCCGGCTGCCCTTGCTCAGCCACGCGTCGGCCGCGCGGGTAGCGTACTGGCCGAGATGAGTAGGGCCTTCAGAGGCGGCGTTGAAAGCGGCGAGCTTCGCGGGATCGATGACGGAGTATTGCTTATCGGTGTAATAGCCCTCGATGTTGATGCTCCGGGCAAAAGCAGGCGGTGCGGGACAGTTGTAGGGCTCGTCAGTCGCCGCGACTTGCACCGCGTCCCACGGAGACCTGAGGGCCTCGGCGGAAGCTGGTATCCAAGCCAGCGCTCCGGTAACTAACAGCCAGCAAAAGGAGACGCTTCGCATAATGCCGCCCATCTTATCGTGCTTGCCTCAAACCCAGCAGCTTGCTCGCAGTAAGCCTCTACTAAAACGTTTGATTTTTGACGATCGTGTCTTCCGGCAATTAGGATGGCGACGCGCTTGTTGGATTAGTTGTGTACAAAATTCTGCCGTTCAAAATTTTCTTGTCGTTCATTGAGGAGGTTCATGAAGTTGCGTAGAGAATTGCTCTGCGTCATAGCGTTAGCCGCGGTTTCGTCCGCGTCGATTCCCGCTCTCATAGCACAAGAGCAGCATCCGCCGAAGGCGCAGCATCCGTGGGATGACAAGTCTCTGTCTCCGGACCAGCGCGCGGACATGGTTATTAAGGAGATGACGCTCGACGAGAAGATCCAGCTGGTGCATGGCACCGGCTGGGGCGCGCTGCGTGAAGGCGATCCGATCCCGCCGCGTTCCAATCTCGGCGCGAGCTATGTGCTGGGGATCGACCGGCTCGGCATTCCCGACATCAACATGGCCGATTCGGCGGTGGGCGTGCGGCTGGCGGCGAGGGAAAGCCGCTACGCAACACTGCTGCCCTCGACGCTGGGCGCGGCATCGAGCTGGGATCCCAGGGGCGCGCAACTGTTCGGTTCGGTGATTGGCCGGGAACTGCGGGCGCAGGGCTACAACATGTCGATTGGCGGCGGCGTGGACATTACGCGCGAGCCGCGCAACGGACGGAACTTCGAGTACGCGGGCGAGGATCCGGTGCTGGCCGGGACGATGACCGGCAATCTGATGAAGGGCCTGCAGGCTCAGCAGGTGATGGGCGACATCAAGCACTACGCCTTCAACGATCAGGAGACGGGCCGCGATATTGTCAACGCCAACATCAACCACAAGGCCGCGCGGGAGAGCGATCTGCTGGCGTTTGAGATTGCGATCGGGATTGCCGAGCCCTCGGGTGTGATGTGCGCGTACAACCGCGTGAACAGCGACTTCTCGTGCGAGAACGACTGGCTGCTGAACCAGGTTCTGAAGAAAGACTTCGGCTTCAAGGGATGGGTGCTCTCCGACTGGGGCGGCACGCACAGCACGGTGAAGGCCGCGCTGGCCGGGCTCGATCAGGAGATGCCGGAAGACATTTACTTTGGGCCGGCGCTGAAAGAGGCGGTGCAGAAGGGGCAAGTACCGCTGTCGCGGATCGAGGACATGGATCACCGCATCCTGCGCAGCATGTTTGCCGCCGGGGTGGTCGACAATCCGCCG
Source organism: uncultured Acidobacteriaceae bacterium (assembly GCA_963781245.1). Classification (GTDB taxonomy): domain Bacteria; phylum Acidobacteriota; class Terriglobia; order Terriglobales; family Acidobacteriaceae; genus Silvibacterium. Next base: position 750,073 of record CAWAFB010000010.1, on the reverse strand, counting down.
ATGCCAAGGTCGGTGGTCGATCCCTTCAAGGGGCGGGATGACGCGCAGCACATCGCCGAAGAAAGCATCGTGCTGCTGAAGAACTCGGGCAACCTGCTGCCGCTGAAGTCTCCGTCGTCGATTGCGATCATCGGATCGCATGCCGATGTGGGCGTGCTCTCGGGCGGAGGTTCAGCGCAGGTCGATCCGCCGGGAGGCAATGTGTCCGATCCGCATCCAGGTGGGGCGAACTGGGGCGAGACGGTCTACTTCCCGTCGTCGCCGATGAAGTACATCCAGAAGCATGCGCCGAATGCGAAGGTGGAGTTCAATCCGGGCACGGACAACGCTTCGGCGGCGGCACTGGCGAAAACTTCGGACGTCGCGATTGTCTTCGTGAACCAGCCAATGTACGAGAGCCATGACGCGCGGACGCTCTCGCTTCCTGACAATCAGGATGCTCTGGTGAGCGCGGTGGCTGCGGCGAATCCCCACACGATTGTGGTACTCGAGACGGGCGGACCGGTGACGATGCCGTGGGCCGACCAGGTGGAGGGGATCCTGGCGGCCTGGTATCCGGGGATCGGCGGCGGGCAGGCGATTGCGCATCTGCTCTTCGGCGAGGTGAATCCTTCGGCGAAGCTGCCGGTGACGTTCGCCAAGAGCGATTCGCAGCTGGCATTTCCGGAGGTTCCGGGGATCGATCTGAAGCCGGTGGATGTCCAGGTACCCACGGTAATGCGCGGACAACGGATCATGCACAATGAGAAGCGGCTGCCGCCTTTCGACGTGGACTACAACGTACAGGGCGCGCGCGTGGGCTACAAGTGGTTCGAATCGAAGAATATTCAGCCGCTGTTTCCCTTCGGCTTCGGGCTGTCGTACACCAGCTACGAGTATTCGGGGCTGAAGGTCGACGAGAGCGGACACGAGGTCAGCTTCGATGTGAAGAACACGGGCAACCGCGCGGGGACGGAGATCGCCGAGGTTTACGCGGCGCTTCCGGCGGCTGCGGGCGAATCGTACAAGCGGCTCGTAGCCTTCGATCGAGTGGAGCTCGCTCCGGGCGAGTCGAATACGGTAACGCTGAAGATCGATCCGAAGTATGTCTCGGTCTTCGACGAGCAGAAGGACGGGTGGCAGTTGCTGCCGGGCGATTACAAGGTCCTCGTCGGGCCGTCATCGGTGGAGACGCCGCTGACAGGTGGCTTTTCACATTAAGTAATCGATACTCTTACGATTCAGAAGACGGCATCCTCGAAGGAGGGTGCCGTTTTGTTTTGGAGCACGATCGGAGGTTAACGATCATGAGGAAGGAATGTTGCCGGAATGAGAGGATTTCACGGAGCCGACCTAACCGCCTGTAAGACAGGAGCGCCGCAGCTTGCCTTATAGTGGATGTCCAAGCTGGAGCGCGCTCGTTCAGAATGACTGAGACCAAAGTGTCGGCAAAGCGCCTCGCGGAGGTCGCAGAACACGCAACGAAATTAACTGCTGGAGCCCTTGCGACCTTCTATGTGCTGGGCTTGATCGCGGTCAATCTCTATCTGGCGAACTTCGGATTTGCTGCATTTTCGTATGCGCGGCCGCAATACATATTCACCGGCGCATGGGCGGTGCTCCTGTTTGTCTTGACGATGCTGCCCGCCGCTCTGGCAGCCTATCTGCTGTTTCAAGACCGCCGGTCATTTCGAGCTGCTTGCCAATCGCTGGGCGCCCTGCGAATTCACTTTCTACCAATCGCCCGCCTGCTTCTTGGCGTGGGCGTTCTGCTCTTAGTTGCGCCTGCCTGCTGGTATCTGTTCTTTCGAACTACCTCTGACAAATGGCAATGGCCCCCATTTGGCGGCGCAGTGGCAATCCTCATTTGCTGTGCTTTTTGCTGTGTAACGTTTCGGATGTTACCAATCGCGATGACGACCGTTTCCGGCAAAGACGGTCCGGCAGACATCGTCGGTGTCCAGGAACAACCAGATAGGACTGCCTTTGATGCTGGAATGCTGATTTGGGTAGCAGTCGTGGCACTGAACCTTCTTCTCTTCCTGAGCATTTTCTCGGCAACGACTTACCGGGTAATCGATCCGGCGTACGGTGGCGGAAAGCCGGTGAGGGCTCGCCTGGTTGTGGACGCGTCGACAACACCTGACCTGGTGCGGATTGGATTTCCGATGCGGCGCAGCATGAACGTCAGCTTGCCGGTAGACCTCATGGCCGAGTCAGAGGACGAAATCTTTATCGCGACAGACGTTCGTGAATTCCGCCTACGAAAAGCTTTGTTCAAGGCGGCCGATCTTAAACCTTTTTCCGACGACGTCGGGTGGGAGCTTAAGGATATTAGCGACCTGGCCATAGCACCGGAGCAGATTATGTCCACGCCCGATTGCCGGAAGAGTTTCCTGGACGTTGTGCAGAGTCAACTGGAAACTTTCGGCATTCCGTTGCACCAGTTCAGGGACTTGAGCTGGCAGTGTGGGGAGTCCTGCTATTCGGCAGCGGATGCTCTTGAAGAAACCCGAGCCGACCAAGTGAAGCATTGCCCTCAAAAGGCCAGCACGCGCGAGAACCCCGGACCCAAGTAGCGAGTCGAGATGCCGCTGACGGCGTCTGCATGTTGAGTGAACGAAGCCCGAGCAGAACTCATCCCCAACCGGGACGCGTTTTATTTCCTATGCAGGCACAGCTTTAGACCTCGGAGCAAACTTCCGCTTGTAGTAGGCCGTGGTAGCGATGATTGCGGGCACGCCGATCGAGACCGGCGTAATCCATATCCACCAGGCTCCATGCAGCAGAGGTCCGATGGTGACGACGCAGAAGGCGGTCCAGGCCGCGATGTAGCTGCCGATCATGCCCTGCAGGTGCGCGTACCACCAGAACATCTTCTCTTTTGGCGGATGGGTGAAGCGCCACATGGCCCCGGCAGCAATGCGCATGCCGATCGCGCCGAAGACAATCGCCGGAATGCGCAGGTGCGAGACCAGTTCGGGACGGAACGCTCCCAGGAGAGCCAGGACAGCGCTGGCGACGAAGCAGAAGACGGCGGCTGCCCAATCAAGTCCGTGGACGACGGGCTGACCCTTCCACGCGGCTTTCTGCCCCAGTACGCGGTACGCAACGAAGGCCGAATAAAAGCTGAAGATGGCTACCAGCGCAAGAAAGAGGATGGGGCAATAGATGGACATGACCAGCGCAGTCGACGCGACGACCGCCATGCACCAGAAATAGATCTTGCCCCACAGCCGATGCGCCTTGCCGCCCTTGGCGGTGACAAGGGCAAGAAGAAACAGCACGGAGGCTCCGCTGCCGGCATGATGTGGACACCCAGGAAGATTCGTATCCATAAGGGATCGTGCATCTGTCACCTCGCTGCTTGTATTCCTCGCGCTTTCTGGGTTTACGCAGGGCTCGATTGAATGGTTCCCGACGGGCGTCCTTTCCTTTTTTTTTTTTTTTTTTTTTTTTTTTTGCTCCTTCAGATCGTGTATTTCTGCGTCACGGCGTTCAGCGTGTACTCGTTAGGTGCTGTTGAGGTCCCATTTGCCTGCCAGATTCCGAAAAAGGTCTCGCTATTCGACCCACCCTGCGCTTTCCAGGGTTCGTCACAGGCCTCAAAGACTATGGTCTTGATCGCATTCGCCACGGACCAGCTTTTCATCGCTTCGTAGTACCACTGGGCCTGCTGAGTTGTAGCCAGAAAATCATTCGGCTGTTCTGGTTGAGAGCCATGGGTCGGCCAGCCGGTTTCCCCGATGCGAATATCTGTCGACACGCCTTGGCTCGAGAAGGCGCTCTTGAGTGCCGCCAGCGTACCGTTCATGCTGCCGGTCACGCCTGGGTGAATGAAGCCTGGGTTGGATTCTTCCCGATCTGGCGGGCAATTTTGGAATCGAAGTAGGCATACATGTTGCATCAACAACCTTCACATGCGGACAGCAGTTTGAGCAGCGCTTGTCGCGTCGGGGCGTACCCTGGCGTCGTGTTACTGACTCCTGCCAGCACATCCCATCTTTGACGCGTTGTTAATGGGCAGAGTGGATGCATTGAAATTCGGCGCACGCTTCGACTTTGCGTAGTTGATGAGATCAATGATGGCCTGAGTCGAGTTCGGCCCCCACAGACATTCATTGCCGATGACGAGCTCCACTACATTGCCATATGTTTTTGCCTGGTCGATTGCGTAATCGATCTCGGTCTTGGTCCACTCGACATTGATGGAGTCACTACCAGCGTTGGCTCCCTGCTGGTAGCACCCGCGAAACTTTCAGTCCGACATTTTTTGCCGCCTGCGTGATGTAGCGGTTGGAATCCTGAATGTTGGGAACGCCCTGCCACACAAACGTGCCCTGTCCGTAGCTGGCAACCAGAGAAAAGTTCTTCGCGACGGGAGTGAGAAGCTGGGTCACCTGCTCCAATGTGTATGCGTTGAAAAGGACTGGAGCGCCACCGACCCATGGGCCCACATAAGGAGAGAAGGCGATTCCGTGAATAGCTGCTGCAGCCATGTTGAATCCTCCAGCAATTGGAGAGCAATTCCCATGAAATCCGGTTGGAGATTGCCGGACTCATCATAGCGCGAGTAGACTCCCTGCCGGGCCGATGAGCCCAATATTCGAGGGAGGCTGATGAGGATGAGCAGAGGAGCAATTTCGCGGCGAGATCTTTTCGGCATGGGTGTTGGAGCGGTGGCAACGGCGGGGCTGGCTCCCCTGGCATGGACACAGCCGGCTTACGCGAGCGGAGGGGGCGGCGGGTCGCCGATCACAGAGACGGAAGGCTATTTGAGTTCGATTACCAAGGCCTTCGCCTTTCAGGAAATGATGATGGATGCGTATGCGACCGGCAATACGATCCGGTTGACGCAGAGCTATTCCGACGGCGGGCTGGAGTCAACGTCATTTACCTATGACAACGCAGTTTCAATCCACGCCTACCTGCTGCGCGGGACTGCGGATGGCTTGAAGCGCGCGGAAGTCTGGGCAACGGGCTGATCTATGCGCAGGCGAACAATTTTCCGATCGCTGATGGACGATTCGGACAGGCATATTTTGTAAATACGCCGACATCGGACGGAGCCTATATCACTCCCGCGGCATTTCCCTTCTACTTCTACACGAGTGCGGTGGGAGACCAGGCCTGGGCCGGCATGGCGCTGGCGCAGCTTTATCGCCGCACCGGACAGAGCAAGTATCTGACGGCGGCGCTGAGCGTAGCGAACTGGATCGTGACGAACACCTACAACACGCTTGGCCCGGGTGGATATTCGTTCGGACCAGCATTAACCAGTACAACGAGTCTGTGCCGTCTACGAATGGCAAGTCGACCGAGCACAATATCGACACGTATGCGTTTTTCACCATGCTGGCGGCGCTGACGCACGGCGGCAAGGCGGACAATGGTGCGTCGTGGACTAGCCTGGCGGAGCATGCGCTGGCGTTCGTGATCGCGATGTACAACACGGCGGCCGGCTACTTCTACACCGGAACGCTGGGCGACCAGATCACGATCAATACTTATCCCATTCCCGAGGATTGCCAGACGTGGTCATACCTGGCGCTGCTCGACAACCAGTACAAGCACACGATCGACTGGGCGCTTGCCAATCTGCAGACGACGGATACGGCTTCGGCTCCCAACAGCAGCCTTACCGGCAACCAGAAGATCACCGGCCTCAACTTCGATACCGCGAGCTTTGCGCCGACATTCCCGGTTGCGATCCGAATGCGGTGTGGCTCGAGGGGACTTCGCATACGGTCGCCGCGCTGGTGGCGCGGGCCGTTGCGGGGCGCGACAACCTGCCCACGCTGTTCAAGGACCTGACCACAGCGATCGGCTTCCTGAACCAGATTCAGACGGCGCAGAGCGAGTTGGGCTCCGGCCAGACCGTCAACGGAGTGACGATTCCGCTGGGCGAGGGACTTGTCGCATCGACGAGCCTGATGGACACTGGCTTTGACTACACCTATGGTCCGTCAAAACACATCGGTGCGACGGGCTGGTATTTGATCGGTGCGCTGGGCGGCAATCCCTTCCAGCTTGGCTATGCGAGCTTCGCACGCTGACGCTGGTCAAGACGCGGGGCGATAACGCCAACCGCCCCGCGACTGACCACGGTGAATCGAATGATTGTGGCTGTGCGACGATGGGAGCATGAGTGAGGAGAAGACGTGTAGCAGTAATCACCGGAGGCGCGCAAGGCATTGGCCGCCGGACGGCGGAACTCTGGCGGAGCGCGGATACAGTCTGGCGCTGATCGATCTGCGCATGCCGGACGAGACGATCCGCAGCGTCGAAAAGCTCGGCGGCGAGGCCATGGGATTCGCCGGGAACATCACTGACGAGGACATAGTTGAGAAGTTTGCTGAGGCGCTCTTCGCCCGCTTCGGAGCGCGCCGATGTGCTGGTGAACAATGCCGGCATCAGCCTGATCTCACCGGCGGAGAAGACCTCGGTGCAGGATTATCGACGTGTGCTTGAAGTGAATCTTGTGGCACCATTTCTGCTGGCCAAGGCATTCGGAGCAAAGATGCTCGAGGCGGGCCGCGGCTCGATTGTGAATGTAGCGTCAGTGGCAGGTTTATTGGGTATCGCCGATCGCGCTGCCTACAATGCCTCAAAACATGGATTGATCGGACTGACACGAACGCTGGCCGCGGAATGGGGTGGACGCGGCGTGCGCGTGAACGCCGTTTGTCCCGGCTGGGTGAAAACGGAGATGGACGCCGCCGACCAGGCGCGCGGCACCTACGTTGATGCGGACATCACCGGGCGCGTTCCTATGGGGCGCTTTGCCTCTCCGGACGATGTTGCCCGGGCAATTGCGTTTCTCGCCGATGAACGGGAGAGCGCCTTCGTGAATGGACACGCGCTTTCGGTCGACGGCGGCTGGGCAGCGGACGGAAGCTGGGAATCATTGCGGCTGAGTCATCGCTGAGTCTCAGACGGCAATTGTCCGGAAACCCAACTGCACCGCAGCATCAAGCAGACGCTTATCTCCGGCGATGAACGGACGCCCGGTCTGGCATTTGCATTGTCCAGGTGCAGGCAGCTGCGAGCTGGAGAGCGTCGGCAGCGCGGAGTGCGAAGCGACCGGGGAGTTCCTCAGCCAGTAAGCGGAGCGAGTTCGTCCGGAAATACCTCGACCCAATCCTGGCGTAACTTATTTAGTTTTTAGAATTGCCTCCCGGTGATCACTTCCGGATACAGCTCCGTTCCGCAGTTCGCGAGCTAGAGCGCTGCGCGCTTCGACCGGCGCCGCCCACCAAGCAGCGACTTTGTACCGCCGTATGAGCTGACGCGCAAAAGAACTGGTTCGCTGCTGAAGGCACAAAGGTACGATGGCGCTTGTATCCCAAAACGCCAGCTCTGTCACCAGCCTTCCTCGCGCTCTTCAAGAACCGCGCGTTTCTGCGGCCTCATCGTCAAGGTCAGGACCGGGCATCGTAAAGAACTCCTTCAGCCATTTCTCCCGGTCTTTCGGCGGATTTTTCGGCAGGCGCAACTTTCCCTCCGCGACTAGAATTCGCTCCTGCTCTTCAATGCTCTCCGGGACGTAGGGAATAATGCGGGCGACCGGCAGGTTTCTGTCGCGGACAACAATTTCCTCGCCCTCGCGTACCGCGCGCAGGTGCAGCGCTCAGGTGGTTTTTCAAGTCGCCAATCTGAACCGTCTTCATGGCCTGATTCTACCATTTGGCCATTTAGCGCCAACTTGGCCAAAAGAGTTCAACTTGGCCTAGTCGTATACAGACGCTGCCGCCTGGAACTCCTCCCCGACCCAGTCAGTAAACGCATCGGTCGACTGGTATCGCCCAAGGAAGCGCATCACGATCTCCTTGCCTGGCATGGAGCCGCCGGGGTCGAGCACCGTCCGCCTGTACTTCATTGAGGTCGGGTCATCGAGAGGATGGGCGCGAGAGAACTGGCTGTAGAAGTCGAGAGCGATGACCTTGTCATACAGATAGGTGTAGTAGTTCGACGAATACCCGACCAGGTGCGTGAAGCTCGCGTACATGTGGTTTCCATCGATCCACTGGTAGGGCAGGAAACGCGCGTACAGCTGCTGGAAGAGCGCATCAAGATCCAGCGTCGCAGGGTCAGCTGTGTGCGTCATCAGTGAATATGTCGTATAGAAGAGCTGCGTCCGCACCCAGTCCGCGCGCCCGAATGCCCCGGCCTGGTTCATTTTCTGCACCAGCTCGGCGGGAATCGGCTCATCGGTTTCGTAATGGTGGGCGAAGATTGCCAGCAGATGCGGGTCGCGGAAGAACTCCTCGAGCATCTGCGATGGGACCTCGACGAAATCTCCCTCGGTGGCGATCCCGCTTATCCCTGCCCATCGTTGCTGCCCACCCAGCAGCGCGTGCATCAGGTGGCCAAACTCGTGGAAGTAGGTCACCACGTCCGAATGCTGCAGCAGTCCCGGATCACCGGGCTTGCCGCCGGGGAAATTGCAGATCAACGCGGCCTGCGGAATCTGGCGCCTGCCGGGCTGATCGTCATCCGCCTGCTCCAGCACGCCAGGAATCAAGGGATGCGCCGAGAACCACTTGTCCTTGCCCTCGCGAGGGTGCATGTCGAGATAGAACCGTCCGATGAGGCTGGCCCGGTCTTCACGATGGCATCCGCCCTCCTCGTACACGTCGTAGGCGACCACGTCTTTGTGCCAGGGTTGCGCGTCCTCCGCCTTGCGGAACTCCACCTGGAAGAGCCGCGCCGCCGTTGCCAGCACTCCCTGCTCCACGCGCTCGTAGGGAAAATACGGGCGCACCGACTGCGAGTTGAATTCGAACGCCGAGCGGCGGTACTGCTCCAGCCAGTAGCCGCGGCTGGCGGCGTCGATAATCTCCAGTCCGGGCTGCATGCTCTTTGCGAACTCGAGCACCATGGCATATTCCTTCTCGGCTCCGCCGCGCGAGGCCACGTCGAGCTCGTCGAGAAATGCCTGCATATTTGCCGCGGACTCCATCATCTGGTCCGCCGTCGCCAGGTCGGCCCAGGTAGAGAATCCGAGGATTGTGGCCAGCTCCTTGCGGATGGCCAGCAGATCGAGCAGGATCTGCTTGTTCTGGGGATAGGCCCGCGTGTTGTAGGCCAGGAACATGCGCCGCCGCAGCGCGCCCGACTGCGCAAAGGTCATCGCTGGCTGATAATCGGGAAACTCCGTCGTCAGGATGATCTTGCCGTGCTCGTCGGGCTTGTGGGCCTGCAGGTAATCCTCAGGGAGGCCCTCCAGCTCGGCCACATCGTCCACACTGACGGTGTTGACGTTCTCCTGCACATTGCGACTAAAAGTCAGGGACAGATGCGTGGCTTTATCCTGCAGCTCCTTGATTCGCGCCCTGGTCGCGTCGTCTTTGTCGACGCCTGCCAAACGGTACTGCAGCAGCGTCCGTTCGAGGTAGTGCCGGGTGGCGGGGTCCGCACTCTCAGGATCGATCTCGTTCAGCGCCTGGTAGACCTTCTGGTTCAGGCCCAGGGCCACGCCTGCCTGCGCCACCGACTGAGTCAAGGCCTGCGCGGTGTCACGCACCGCCTTGTCGGGATACACGCTGTCCAGCAGCGCTGTCTGCGAACCGGTCGCCGAGAGCTCCGCAACCGCCTCGTCATATGGCCGAAGGGTATTTTCCAGCGTCCGCGGACCTTTGACCGCAAGCAGCCGGTCTATGGCCTGCTGATGGCGCGCAAGTCGCGCCTGCACCCAGCTCTCCAACGTAGCACTGGAAACGGAACCTGATCCATCCGGATTCCAGGGATGAGGGAAAGCAGCCTCAGGAGAACTGCCCCCTGGCAACGTGCCTGTGTACGTTTCCGCTGCCGGATCGCTCATGGAGATCACCTCTTACGCATATAGCAGGGTAAATCAGGAAGGTTCACTGCGAAGCGAAATGACGCCACGGAAGAGTATTCACGGCCGGGGTGTTGCATCCTGACCGCACACCCGGTAAGATGCCGCAATTGCCGCCATGAAAGCAACGCACAATGATGTGCACGAGGCCCCCCCGGGTCGGGAGCGCCTGATGAACGCACATTCCCCTCATTTCATTCGTTCTCGCATCGGAAAACTTTGCGTCGCGATCATCGGGTCGACTCCCGCGGAAATGATCGAGAAGGCGCTCGAAGCCGTGCGCGAGAACACGTTTATCGAATTTCGGCTGGATTATCTGCCCAACCCGCTTGCGGCCATGCCGAAAATCAAGCAGTTCCTCAACGAACGCAGTGAGGTCACCGCCATCGCCACCTGCCGCCGGGCAGCGACCGGAGGTAAATTCAAGGGCACAATCGCCGCCGAGCTCGAAATCCTCGAGAAAGCCGCATCCTCCGGCTTCCACCTCGTCGACCTGGAACTCCAGACCGCCGAGGCACTTAAGCACGGCCAGCTGGACAAGCTGCGGGCCCGCGGCGCCGCACTGATCATCAGTTACCACGACTTCGCGACCACGAAGGACCTCGACGGCATCTTCGAGCGTATCCGCCCGTACGAGCCCGAATTCATCAAGATCGTCTCCACCGCCAAGACCCTTGCCGACAACGTCACCATGATGCGTTTCCTCGAGCGCACGCGCGACCAGGCGAACGTCATTGGCATCTGCATGGGCGATCAGGGAATCATCAGCCGCATCCTCGGCCTGCGCGCCGGCAGCGTCTTCACCTTCGCCGCCGCGCACGCCGGCGAAGAGACCGGGCCGGGCCAGATCTCCGTCCGGACGCTCGAAGAGACCTACCGCATCGATCAGCTCGACGCCGCGACCAAGGTCTATGGCGTGGCCGGCAACCCGATCAAGCACTCGCTCTCGCCGCTGATGATGAATACCGCGTTCCGCCGCGAGACCGTCAACGCCGTCTTCCTGGCCCTGCAGACGGCCAAACTCAGCGATCTGCTTACACTGGTCCGCGAAGTGCCCATCAGCGGACTGGCCGTGACCATGCCGCTGAAAGAGGAGATCCTCAAGCACCTGGAGAAGACCGATCCGCTTTCCGAGAAGGTCGGCGCCTGCAATACCGTCGTCCGCTCTCAGGACGGAAAGCTTTACGGCTTTAATACCGATGTGGCTGCTATCGTGCGGCCGCTCGAACGGCGCCTGCAGTTGAAGGGCGCGAAGGTTCTGGTGATGGGTGCGGGAGGTGCGGCCCGGGCCGCTGTCTTCGGTCTCAAGGACAAGGGAGCCGAGGTTTTCATTCTCAACCGCACCACCGAAACCGCCCAGAAGCTCGCCCGCCAGGCCAAGGCCAAGACTTTTAAACGCGATCAGCTCGCGAAGACCAGCTTCGATGTGATCATCAATGCCACGCCCTCCGGCATGCATGGCGTCAAGCCGGCCAGCCTGCTGGAGCCGAAGGAGATCAACGCGCGGCTGGTCTTTGACCTGGTCTACAACCCCATCGACACGCCGCTGATCCGCATGGCCCGCGAGAAGAACATTCCTGTCGTCACCGGGGTGGAGATGTTCGTCCACCAGGGGGCGCGGCAGTTCGAAATCTGGACCGGCAAACCTGCTCCCGAGGACGACATGCTGCGGGTGGTCGTTCACTCTCTCCGCCAGCAGGCGGAAGCCGCAAAGCAGGCAGCCCCGGCCAAGGCGGGGGCTGCAAAATAGGCTGAACGGCTTTCCTGTTCCGTGCATCCCTATAAACTGGCGCCGCAGGCCTTTGCCGCACCTTCATGAACGACGACGCAAAACCGCTGAAGTCCGGGTCCTCAACTGCTCGCCAGTCGTCCCACGCCAATGTGGACCGGCTGATCGATCTCGCGTCGGATAAAAAGAGGGCGGAGCTTTCGCGTACCGATCCAGACGCGGCTGAACAGCCGAAAGACAAGTCAATGTGGAAGATTCTGCTGCAGCTGCGACCGTTCCTGCCCTACATTGCGCGCATGGTGCCGGTGCTTGATGTCGCTCTCGGCCCCCTGCAACATGCGGGCTTGTCGCACGAGGTGAGGGAGAGCATTGCCCAGTCCACGGCGAAGATTCAATCCATTCAGCGCGACCTGAGCGCGGCTGTCACCTCAGCCGTCGAAGTACAGGCCGTCCAACTGAAGCGCCTGGAAGAAGAAGTAACGCGCCTGCGCGAGACCGCCGAAATCCAGGCCCGGGCACAGGCCCTGCTCGTAGAGGATCTCCGATCGCTGGGACGCCTCTTTCGCTTTGCGATGATTGGCGGGGCAATCGGGCTGGTAGCCCTGATCGCGATGAGCGCCATTCTGCTGATGCAGGCTGCTGCCCGCTGATTTAACGCCACGCACAAAGTAGTCGTCCGGCCGAACCCTTCAGCCCCAACCGGTCGCTGCGTCCCTGAAAGTAGCGCGCATTGATTTCTGCCCCGCCCAGATCCTCAATTTTCTGGAAGCCGGCCATCTCCACGGCCATCTGCGCAGGCGTGAAGAAAAGCCGAAACGGCTCGCCGGCAAGTTGCACTCGCTTTGCCAGGGCGTCGTGGGCCATTCTCTCCAGCAGAGGGAGTGCCTCTCGCGGCTGCCCGTAGTCGAGGGTCACACCGCTTCCCGCCGGGCGACCAGCGATAAACGCCAGCGTCGCCCGAAAGGCCTCGAGCGTCAGATAAGGGACCACGCCCAGCCAGCCGAAGAACGCCGGCGCGTCGAAGTCGAACCCGGCTGCCGCCAACTGTGCTGACAACATCTGGTTCTCGAAGTCCACTGGCGCAAAAGTCAGGCTCTCGGGAACCGGGATGCCGCTGCGTCCCAGCAGGTCGCGCTTCCACGCCTGGGTGGCCGGGTGGTCGACTTCAAAGACGCCCCAACCCGGCGTATGGATTGCGGCAACCGAAGGTATCCAGTCCCGCTCCCAGCGGACATACTGCCGCATGCCCATGTCTACAGCCCGGGCCAGGTTCTCTTCTGCGTAGCGGCTGCGCGCCACGAGAAACGACCGCAGCCCGACAGCAAAGCCCCGTTCCGACTGCATCGGAATCCGGCGCAATTCATCCGCGTACTTGTCTCCCAGGATGGGCACCGCAAGCGGGTCCCTTAAATACCAGCGGGGCGTCGTAGAACTGGTGAGCCGCCCTGCGCAGGGCTACCCGCAGCGCGGTCCGGGATGGGGTTGCCTCATTCACCGAGCGCCAGCCAGAGCACGGTCGATTAACGCCATAAACTGCCTTTTGTGGATTTCGTCAAAGATATTTTCTGTAATACGAAATCCAGTTCGATTTCCACTGCTAACTTCAATGTGGAAAAGCTATCGCCTGTTGCCAGTTCTTAATATGCGGGACTAGCATACGTGGCAGTTCGGTTAAAGATTCGTCGCAGTCTGCCCTCTAGCGAATGCGACGGATATCAAGACACTTAGCAGTCCATCCTCGAAGTGCAGATGTCTCAATTCTCTTAAAAGCCCGCGTGGAGCGACTCTTTATGGCATGGTATGCCTACTGCATCACAGAAAAGCAAGCCTTCCCTGAACTGATTCGTCACCGTAAACCAATTCCGATGGAAGCAGTTTCCGGTATTCAGGGCAACCAGGTTTTCCTTTACCCCGCCAGTGAACTTGCTGTAATCGTCAGTGAACATTCCCCCGCAGACAATTTCAACCAGCGAGCAGCCATGGATCACGCCCGCGTGATCGCCGACTGCTTCAAGTCCTCAACTGTCCTTCCCTTCCGCTTTGGCACCGTCTTCGCAGATGACGACGCTCTGCGGCGCTCCATCCGCTCCAACCAGCGCCAGTTCATCACCAACATCGAACGGTTGCGCGGCAAGGCCGAGATGCACCTGAAGGTGACGCTCGACGACTGCTGCCGAGACCAGATCCGCCGGGTGGTTACGACAGAAGTGAGCAAAGTTGGCCGCGAGTACCTGACCAACCTGCGCGAAAGTGCGACCCTGCAGCGTGAACGTCAAACCAAGGCGCGAGCAGTTTCCGTGCAGATGCATCGGATGTTTGCCCCCCTTGCCGAGGAAATCTCCTGCAAGCGCACCGATGCCGGCAAGATGCTGCTCGACATCGCACATCTGATCGATCACAAATGTGTGGAGCGGTACCAGAACAAGTATTCCAGCGCGAGCCAGTTAATGAAGGACTGCCAGATGCAACTCTCCGGTCCCTGGCCGCCATATCACTTTGTCCACCAGCTGACGCGCGCTGCGCATCCGCATGGGCACGTAGCTTCCGCATAACAGGACGCAGAAACAGGAGAGCCCCGGTGGACCCACGAACCACCGGGGCTTCCTATTTGGAGGATCGAACCGGGGGAATCTCATCGAAGAGCGACCCGCGCGAACCTCTCAAAAGAAGAGACGCAAACAGGGGTAGGAAAAGACGCAGATCTTTCCTCCGAAAAATGCCCGCATTCAGTGGAATTCTGCTCATCGCTTCTCTGAGGCGCGAAATGACGTCGTCCTTATTTTTTCTTTATGATTCATTAGCTTTTTCTTCGTCTAATTCAGAGCTAAAGTGTGAGCGCATTCTCTCATCCGGCCAGCAAACCTTCGGCGGCTGGACCATCCTTCGGCAGGAATCAGAACTCTGCTAGTCGAACCCAGGCACGCATCTCGCTTTTGCTGGCCACGTTGACTGGATGCGCAGTGGTGCTGCCGTTGCTTGGCCATAAGGCGCTCGCCGACTGGGACGAAGGCATCTACGCCGAGGTCTCGCGCGAGTTTCTGCGAGGCTCCTGGATCGTGCCCCACTGGCATTTCCAGCCCTGGTTCGAAAAGCCTCCCCTGGGCCTCTGGCTGACGGCCATCTTTTTCCGGACCTTCGGGGTGTCCGAATTCTGGGCACGCGCCGGTTCCGCCTTCGCCAGCGTCGGCATCGTCGCGCTGATCCACGGCTTAGCCCTGCGTCTCCGCGGCGTAATGGCAGCGTGGATCTCCACGATTGTGCTTCTCAGCTGCTTCGGCTTTCTGCGCGTCGCCCGCATGGGCGAGCTGGATGCCCTGCTGACCCTGGGCTGCGTTATCGCACTCTGGGGCCTGGCGAAAGTCGCGGACGGAAATCTCATCGGGTGGTACTGGTTCTGGGGCGGCTTTGCTGTCGCCGCCATGACCAAGGGTGCAGCCAGTGTGACGCTGCTACTCACCTTACTGGTCGTGCTGGTTTGGAACCGCTGGCGCTGGCGTGATCTAGGATCGCCGTTTCTCGCCGGGTTGTTAGTCTTCGCCGCGATCGTGTTGCCCTGGCATCTTTACATGCTGCACGCTTTCGGCCGCGCCTTCCTGGACGAATATCTCGGCCTGCATGTGATAACTCGCGCCACCAGCCAGATGGAGGGGCATCAGACTCCGTGGTGGTACTACGCGAAGGTGCTGGCTGAGTATACGTCACCCTGGCTGTTACTTTTTCCTTTAGCGCTCTGGTGGCAGGCGCGCCGTCACCCACAAATACAGAAGAGTCTGCGCGCGTGGCTGGTCTTTGCCGTGGTGGTGCTGGTCTTCTTTTCGGCGATGGCGACGCGGAGCCCGAAGTACATTTTCCCCGCCTATCCCGCGCTTGCGCTGCTCGCAGCAGACTGGCTGGCCGCACACCTCGAACACCGCAGCCGCCGGTTCTTATGGGCTTCGGCCGTGGCTGCTCTTGCCGCCTACGGTGTCGCGTCGGCCGCAACCAAGTCCCTGCGTCAAAATCTGACCACGACGCACAGCACTGCTGGAACTGTCCTGCACGCAGACCGCGAACCCGAGATCCTCCTGCTCGCCGCACTGCGCTCACCGCAGGCAGTCGGTGTCTCCGGCCCAATTCTCCTCTGGCAGGAGGGCACGGTAGCGCAGCTTCCTTCGCTACTCTTCGCCGTGCGGCGGCCCCTGCAGCAGGTCTATTTAGTGCACTATCCCGACACGCTTAGCCAGGCACGCCGCTATGCGAATCCCCAGCCGCTGGGAGACTTCGTTGGCCATGCGCCCGCACTCATTCTGCTTGAGAAGCCGCTGGTCGCGGAGATTCCCGCAAACACGGAGTTTCACCCCGCGGCGGTTGGAAAAACCCTCGAGGCCGGAACCATTCAGTTGTCAGAGAAGTAGTAAGGCGCCGTACCTCAAGTTCGCGCCGCGTCAGACCTTGTTCGCCGCCGGCAGGTCTTTCTTACGGCGGCTGAGCACGAAGCTGTTCTCGCGCGTCCGTCTGCCGCTCGACGCATGTTCGATCTTCCGCCAGAAGCCGACGAAGTAGTCGATGGCCGAGATGGTTGACACCGCCGCCATCCAGTAGATGCCGACCTCGGCAATCAGATCGACGGGCATGATGAACCAGCCGAAATGCCACTCATACCAGCCGTGCGCAAGGATCGCGGCGACGACGGAGACAATCTGAATCACCGTCTTCAGCTTGCCGAGATCGCTCGCCTCAATCGTGAAGCCCTCGGCCGAGGCGATCGAACGCAGCCCGCTGACTAAGAACTCACGCCCGATGACCAACACCGCGATCCACGGCTTAACAATGTGCGGGTTGTACTGCACCAGAGCGATGTAAGCGGCGGTAATAAGAAGCTTGTCGGCCAGAGGATCGAGAAGCACGCCCATGGTCGTGATCTGCCCGCGTTTCCGTGCCAGATAGCCGTCCACTCCGTCCGAAATTGAAACCAGGATGAAGAACAGGGACGCGACGACCTCCTGCTCGCCGTGCCAGCCGCCGTGAGGAAAATGCGGCGAAAGCATCCAGATGAACACAGGCACCGCAAAGATGCGGATCATCGTGATGGAGTTCGGCAGGTTCACGATTTTTGCTCGGCGGGCTCGACGGCTCCGAACGTTCGGGCGAGATTCGGGGCTATACCGTCATTATGCACCAGCAGAGGGCGGCATCGCTTGGACTCAGCATGCGAAGCGCGCCCGCGAGGGAACGGCTTTCGCGCGCTCCCCCACGGCAATCATCGCCACACTCAGGCGTAGATTCCGCGCTGCTTGATCGTGAACGCCACCCGGTCGATGGCCAGCATATAGGCGGCTATACGGTTGTTCACGTTGTGCGCTTCGGAATACCGGACCACATCGTCAAAGCTCTCGGAAAGAATGCTGTCCAGTTGCTCGTTGACGATGGATTCCTTCCAGAAGTAGCCCTGCCGATCCTGCACCCACTCGAAGTAGGAAGCCGTGACCCCGCCGGCGTTGGCCAGGATATCGGGAATGACAAAGACGCGCTTTTCGGCCAGCATCTCATCGGCGACGGCGGTGGTGGGACCGTTGGCGCCTTCACAGACAATGCGCGCCTTGATGCGCTCGGCGTTGCGGCTGGTGATGACGTTTTCCGTCGCGGCAGGAATGAGAATCTCGCACTCGGTGGTCAGCAACTCGATAGGATCGAAAAACTCGGCTCCCTTGAATCCGAGGATTGAGCCGTTACGCTGGCGGTACTCGATGAGGGCGCAGACGTCGATGCCATGAGGATTGAACAGGCCGCCCTCGTACTCGGCCACGCCGATGATCTTGTATCCCTTGTCCTGCATCAGCTTGGCCGCGTTGGAGCCGACGTTCCCGAATCCCTGCACGATCACCCGGCAGCCGTCGCGCCGCATGTTCAGATGCTTGAGAGCCTCGTCGCAAACCACACTCACGCCACGGCCGGTCGCTTCGCGTCGTCCCCGCGACCCGCCGATGTTGATCGGCTTGCCGGTCACCACGCTGGTCACCGTCTGGCGCATGTGCATCGAGTAGGTGTCCATGATCCAGGCCATCACCTGCTCGTTGGTGTTCACATCGGGCGCAGGAACATCCTTCTCCGGGCCGATGAATTCGATGATCTCGGCGGTATAGCGGCGCGTCATGCGCTCCAGCTCGCCCATCGACATCTTCTTGGGATCGCAGATGACCCCGCCCTTGGCGCCGCCGAAAGGGATGTTGACCACGGCGCACTTCCAGGTCATCCAGCTGGCCAGAGCGCGCACTTCGTCGAGCGAGACGTCAGGCGTGTAGCGAATGCCGCCCTTGCCCGGACCGCGCGCCTGCGAGTGTTGGACGCGGAAGCCGGTAAACACTTCAATCCGGCCATCGTCCATCGAAACCGGAAAATGCACAATGATTTCGCGCGAAGGGTAGCGCAATACCCTCCAAAGGCCTTCGTCCAGGTTAAGTTTGTGTGCAGCGTAGTCGAATCGAGCAGCTTGCGCTTCCCATGGGTTGATTTCCTGCTCGAGAGAGATGGTTGCCATAACGTTCCTTTACTCCTCAGGACCGAATCTTCAGCCTTCGGCATGAATGCCACTTGAATCGTGGCTGCCGGATGATTGACGTTTCAGATACGCATCCGCCGGTCCCTGATCATTCGGATGCGTCTGTTTCGCAAGTCCTTTAAATACCGCTGTGCGCCGAACGACGCCAGCCCACCGTTTGGCCAAAATCCACTTCTGCCCAAACTCACCGAGTATAGGCTTCTGATTTGACGCACGGCAAGGCTTGACAAAGCACGAAGGGGTTACTTCGTGTGGTCCAAATTGGTCATGCTCAAGCGGAGTTCCATTTCGGTTTAAGCCCGGCGAAAACGGCCAAACGGCGGCTCGAGGCCTCCGCCGTAGTCCCCGGTTTACCATCGAGATTACATGCGAACCGAAGTCCAGCACCTTCCCGGACGCGCCGAATTTCTGCGCCTTGCGCGCACCCACACGCTTGTACCGCTTTACCGAACCCTGACTGCGGACATCGAAACGCCGGTAACCGCATTTCTCCGCCTGGCTGCCGATGAGCCGGAATGCTTCATGCTCGAGTCGGTTGAAGGCGGCGAAAATGTGGGCCGCTATACCTTTATCGGCATTCAGCCCTATCGCAAACTGGTGTCGCGCGGCCGGGACATTGAAATTACCGAGAAGAACAAGACGCGCAAGCTGGAAGGGGATATCTTCGCCCTCTGGAAAGAAGCGCTCGAAGGCCACACCCCAGCGCGCGTCGCGGGCTTGCCGCCCTTTACCGCCGGAGCCGTCGGCTTCTTTACCTACGACGTTGTCCGCCAGATCGAGCGCCTGCCCGAGCAGACCGAGGACGATCTCGGCATGCCCGACGCCTGCCTCATGTTCTTCAACGAGGTTCTTGCCTTCGACCACGTCAAGAAAGAGATCCTGCTCATCGTTACCGCCGATGTTCGCGCGCAGAAACCTCAAGACGCCTACGAAGACGCAGTCCGCCGGCTCAATCGCCTCGCAAAGAAGCTGTCTCGCCCTCTGCCATCAACCAAGCCAAAGCGCGCTCACGGCAAGCTCAAGATCGAATCGAAGACAAAGAAGAAAGACTTCCTCAAAGCCGTCGAGCGAGCCAAGGAGTACATCGCGGCGGGAGACGTCTTTCAGGTTGTGCTTTCGCAGCGTTTTGACGTCGAACCCGGAGTCGATCCCTTCGCCATCTACCGCGCGCTGCGCATCGTGAATCCCTCGCCCTACATGTACTTTCTGCGCTTCGGACTCGGCAAATCACAGGCCACGCACATCGTCGGCTCATCTCCTGAATTGCTGGTTCGCGTCCAGGGCCGGCGTGTCGAGTACCGCCCCATCGCAGGAACGCGCCCGCGTGCGGCGAGCGAAGAGCAAGACCTGCGCATCGAGGCCGAACTTCTCCACGACGAGAAGGAACGCGCCGAGCACGTCATGCTCGTCGACCTCGGCCGCAATGACGTGGGCCGTGTCAGTGAGTATGGCAGCGTCAAGGTCAAGGACCTGATGTTCGTCGAGCGCTACTCGCACGTGATGCACCTGGTCAGCTCGATCGAGGGCCGGCTGAACCCCGACCTCAGTGCAGTCGACGCCTTCCGCGCATGCTTTCCCGCCGGAACCCTCAGCGGCGCGCCCAAGATCCGCGCCATGGAAATCATCGAAGAGATGGAGCCCACCCGCCGCGGCATCTACGGCGGCAGCGTGCTCTACGCCGACTTCTCCGGCAATCTCACCTCCTGCATCGCCATCCGCACGCTGCTCATGCAGGGCAAGCAGGGACACATCCAGGCCGGAGCGGGCATCGTCGCCGATTCTGTTCCTGAGAGCGAATACGAAGAGAGCGTGAACAAGGCCAGGGCTGTGGTGAGAGCGATCGAGAGGGCGAGGGGATGAAATAACACCGTGATGTAACTTCCTTGTTGCCGGTCACTCGACCGCGATGCTTCCACAGCAGTAGCTCACTGTGGCTGCCCAACCAACCCAAGATGTTGAATACGATCAGTAGCGCTCCAATCACAATGAGTAACACACGGCTTACGCGCGTACCGAAAGCGCCCAGAACTCAGAGTGGCGACGCCTGTCGATAGCCCAGCGATGAGCACCCAGCCTTCGAGCGGATTCAGTCGCCAGCCACCTCGACCGTCTGAGAGTAGCGGAAAAGGATCGACCCAAGAGCAAACACCAGCAGCAGCGGAAATCACTGCTGCGATCCCGCCGATGATGAAAAGAAATGAGCGCCACGTCTGTTTCGCAGTCCTATTCCTCATCCATTGCCTATCGCCGCCATCGCAGGGTGATTGTAATTCTTTGTTTATCACATCCAAGGTGCATGGTTGTTGTCGGCAAACCGGAAGTTTGCTTAACCGCCATCGTCACCGTCAGCTAGCAGCTAGAGCTCCCCTCCGCATCCATAGCACGATTCCCGCAGCCGCAAGGCTGGGCACGGTCAACGTCAGCAAGCCGTGCTGGTAGTTACCGGTCAGATCTCTCGCGATACCCATCCAATATGGCCCGACGAAACCGCCAAGCATGCCGAGCGTGTTCATAGCTGCGATCCCTGCGGCCATCGACTTGCCCTTCAGAAAAAGTGGAGGGATCGACAGCAGCGGCCCCTGGAGCGACATATGGGCGATCACCGCAGCGGCCAGCGCCGGGACCACCAGCCAGGCGTTCATCGACATGCCGCCAAGGAGATAACCCGCTGCAATGATGAGGAACGGTATCGCCACGTGCCAGTGCCGCTCGCGGCTGCTGTCCGAGTGCAGGGCGTTGAGGATCATGCCCAGTGCGCCCAGCAGGCCCATGACCGCAATCAGAAATCCCACCTTCGTCGCGCTCCAGCCGGTGAGTCCGATCAGGATTGCCGGCGCGGAAAACGTATAGGCATAGTTCGTCCCCAGCATGAACAGGAAGATTATTCCGATCTGCAGCACACGCGGATCAAGCAGAGCGCGGCCGACGTTGTGGGTGTGCCCGCCTGCACACGCATCCACGCGGATCTGCTCCAGAACCCACGCCCGCTCGTCGCCCGTCAGCCACTTCGCGTCCGCCGGACCATCCGGCAGCC
Source organism: uncultured Acidobacteriaceae bacterium (assembly GCA_963781245.1). GTDB lineage: Bacteria > Acidobacteriota > Terriglobia > Terriglobales > Acidobacteriaceae > Silvibacterium. The sequence goes on along the minus strand of CAWAFB010000010.1, from coordinate 728,952 downwards.
CCACCAGAAACATCACACCGAGCAGGATCGCAGGCAATCCCTCGACCAGAAACAGCCACTGCCACCCCGCCAGCCCGAGCCGCCCCTGCAGGTTTAGCAACGCACCGGCGATCGCGCCCATTACCACCGAGCTCAGCGGAAGAGACACGTAGAAACGGCTGACGGCGCGCGCCCGCATCTCCGGCGGAAACCACTGCATGAGGTAGAAGACCACACCGGGAAAGAAGCCCGCCTCCGCCATGCCCAGCAGAAAGCGAAGTACATAGAACTGCATCGGCGTCTTCACGAACATCATGGCGATGGCCAGCACGCCCCAGGTGATCATGATGCGCGAGAGCCAGCGGCGTGCTCCGAAGCGGCACAACAGCAGGTTCGAAGGCACCTCGCATGCTGCATAGCTCAGAAAAAACAGCCCCGCGCCCAGCCCGTAAATGGAAGCCGTGAAGTGCAGGTCGCGGTTCATCTGCAGCGATGCGAAGCTGATGTTTACGCGATCCATGAACGCCGTGCCATATCCCAGAGCGATCAGCGGGATCAACCGCCATGTCGCCTTGCGCATCGCTGCGCGGCCTATGCTCTGCGCGTCTAGCGTAGATACACCTTCGCCAACAGCGGGCTCAATGGCCGACATAGGCCTTCTTTCTACTCGTTAAGTGGCCAGGGGATGACGAAGCATACCACGGCATCAGGCCTGCTCATTTTCAGCCCACAATTAGGTACTGTCCTTATCTCAAGAACGCAAAATCAGGGTTGCGGAGACCGGGGGTGCAAGATGAGCAGGGAGGGTTATGAAATATTGGCCACTTGGAATAGGCACAAAAAGGCTCCTGCGCGCTAAAATGAACATAGAGAGCACTGAGCGCGCCAGCTCAGTCCCGTCTCAAAGATCAAAGGCCCGGACTGGCATCCGGGCTTTTCGTTTCTGGAAGCGCAGCTACACCGGCGCATGTCCAGAAAACTGTCTCTTGATGATCCTCTATGGCGCGTCTGAGAGATGAACAGAGTTTTTCCCCAGAGGGGTATCCCAATGAACATGCGTTGTCCCGATTGCGATTCCACGCTCTTTCACGTCAAGAAAGATTCGCACGGAAACCAGCACTTATGCTGCTATCGAGGACTCGAATGCGGCTGGAGCGTCAAGATCGAGCTTCCTGTTGCCTTCACATCAAATACGCTGACTAGAACTAAAATAGACTGGGCTGTCAGCCAACGATATTTACTGCATAAGCATTTCCATGAACGTAAAGGCCATCTCCCTGCCAAGCCCTAGCAGCGACTAGAGCAGATTAGGACGAGACCATGATTATTGGCTGATTATTTCTCGCCGCCAACTATAAGGGAATTAGAGACAACAAGAAGCCCGGCGACCATCCAGTCGGGCTTTTTCTGTTTTTGAGCTTCCTAAATCGTTTGCAATCTATGAGGTAGATATAAGTAATTCAATATCAATGAGATACAGGCGGACGATTCTGTAACTTATTTAGAATCAATGATCAATAGATCTAGATGGAGAGGGTAGGGCATCACCGAACCGGAACTCCCGAGCTTTGGAGGCGTTCAGCGGGCGATGCTGAGCACGGGATCCGGCTTAAGACCGCAGTACTGATTACCGGCCGGCGCCCAGGCGGAGCCGTCTTCGAAGGTCACCTCTTCGAGCGTAATCCCCTGAACCAGCGTGGGATGGATATCTTCCGGCAGCGACAGATGTCGGAACTGGGCGAAGGTCTCGTCAACCGTCCGGGTGCCCTCGGCGGTCAGGTAAACACGGATGGGAGGCAGATAATCGAGGTCGTACTTGCTCTTCTTTACGAGGATCTTCGCCGAGAACTGCATTAAGCGGATTTCCTTGCCGCTCGTATTGCGGAACTCAAGATCAAGGCCGTTGGCGGCCGAATCTCGTGGGGTGTCAACCAGCATCAGGTGCGGGGCCAGCCAGGTGCTGGTCAAAACCACCGGGCAGCTTGCCCGGTTCACCTGATCCAGCATTTTCTGAAGTTGGTCCACGTTGGCCGCTGTGGCCACGGCAGCCGCCGCGTGCGCAATGGCTTGATCATCTACAACGGCAATACTCTGAGTTTGACTGAGCGAAGGCGCTGCCGGCGGAGTGGCCGGCTTGATCTGCGCAAGGCAAGTCGAAGCGACAGCCAGTAGAAGAACAGAGAGCTTCATACCTTGAACCTCCCGATCTGCGAACCAGCATAGCACCGCCTATACAGGCGTTACACTGGAGTGAGGCTCGATCGTCTTCGTTCCATGATCTTCGTACTCGACAACTACGACTCGTTTACCTACAACCTCGTCCAGTACATGGGCGAGATGGGCGCGCAGATGACCATCCGCCGCAACGACGAGCTGAGCGTCGATGAAGTCGAAGCTTTGGCCCCGGAGCGCATCCTGCTTTCGCCCGGCCCCTGCACACCACAGGAAGCCGGAATCAGCATCGAGCTCGTCCAGCGCTTCGCAGGTAAGGTGCCCATCCTGGGAGTATGCCTCGGCCACCAGGCCATCGGCGCGGCGTTTGGTGGAGAGGTCGTCCGTGCGTCCAAGCTTATGCACGGCAAGACCAGCGAAGTCGAGCACGACGGCAAGACCGTCTTTACAGGTATCGCCAGTCCCATGACCTGCACGCGTTACCACTCGCTCATCGTCTCGGAGAAGAACCTTCCCGCCGAGCTGGAAGTATCAGCCCGTACTCCCGACGGCACCATCATGGGCCTGCGCCATCGCAATTACCCTGTCGAAGGTGTACAGTTTCATCCCGAGAGCGTGCTCACTGATGATGGCAAACGCCTCATTCGGAATTTTCTGGAGTTGTAACCGGGTGTATTTCTGCAGTTCTCTCGCACTTGCAGCATCGATCCTCGCGGTCCCTGCCTTTGCCCAGCAGCAACCCATCGCCTACGTGCCTACCGAAGGCGTTTCCCTCTCCGGATCGCTGGCCGTCGAGAACGGCAAGGCCAGTATCGGCAATGACGGAACCATCACCGCCGGGGACTCGACAGCTTATGTCTCGCTGGTCCGCGGCGGCGAGCTGAGTCTCTGCGCCTCAACGAAAGTCCACCTGTCGAGGGAGACGTCAGCCAGCACCCCAACCGACCCGGCTGCCGACTCCGCGCTGATGATCGCCCTCGACCGCGGAGCCGTCGAGGCCACCTACACTCCCGGCAAGTATTCTGACGTGCTTCTCACGCCCGACCTGCGGATTCTCATTTCCGGACCCGGCCAGGCCGATCTGAAGATTCGCACCAACCAGAAAGGCGACACCTGTGTTGACAACCACGGAGCCAACGCTCCGTATGTGACCGTGACCAGTCAGTTCGAAGGCGGCCTCTACCGCGTGCAGCCCAATCAGCGGGTGATGTTCGAGCACGGCAGTCTGCAGCAGGTTGTCGACAACGAAAGCGAGCCCTGCGGATGCCCGGCACCTCTGCCGCCCCCTGTTGCGGTCGCTAGCACCGCGCCCGGGATTCTGCTAAACGGCAGCCGCGCGCCTGAGCCGAAGCCTGCAGCGCCTGTGGCGAAACCGTCGTTACCCGTGGCGAAGCCAGCGCAGCTCGAGACGAAACCTGCGGAATCGGCAGCAACCATACCCCTGGGCGGCCCATCCTCCACTCCCGCCGACACTACCTTCCCGCTGGCCGTGAGCGAAGGCCTGAAGCCACCGCCAGCTCCTCCAACTCAGCCAGCCGTGGCTCCGGGAACACCGCACGTCCAGGTTGATGTTCCGATCACCTACGACGCGAAGACAACACCGAATCCAGCGCAGCCTGGCGCCGCCGGTCCGCCTCCGCCGGAAGCCGATGCGACCGACGCTACTCCCTCAGCGGCGGCATCGGTACAGCCTCCCCCACCGCAGCCAGCGCCGGTACAAGCTCCCGCGCCAGCGCAAACCGCTGCCAAGCCAAAAACCGAAAACGGTGGGGGAGGATTCTTTCACAGCATCGGCCGGTTCTTCTCCCGTATCTTCGGCGGTCGCTGAGCGCTGGCCGACCCGGATAATCCCCTCTCCCTGCTAAAATTCAAGAGGTTGAGGTATTTTGCGCAGCCCCTGCACTGCGCAGATGTCGAACGACGAGATCCGTTGCAAAATTCCCAGTCAACCGATTTAAGGAGCTAGTTTTTATGGCGATTCCCGCCACACAAATGCGTCCGGGCATGATCATCAAGCACAACAACGAGCTGCACGCCGTCTTCTCGGTCGAGCACCGCACACCCGGCAACCTGCGCGCCTTCATCCAGGCCAAGCTGCGCAATCTCCGCACCGGAGCCATGTTCGAGCACCGCTTTCGCTCGCCCGATCCCATCGAGCGCGTGGTCGTCGACGAAATCCCGATGGAGTTTCTCTATAACGACGGCGACGACTACTACTTCATGAACACCGAGAACTATGAGCAGACCCACCTCAAGCACGACACCCTGGGGGACGCCGTCGAGTACCTCACCCCCAACCTACAGATTACGGTGTCATTCTTCGATGGAGTGCCTGTCGGCATCGAACTGCCGCAGACTGTCGAGCTTACCGTGGTCGAAACCGAGCCCGGACTGAAATCGGCGACTGCCTCCTCGGTTACCAAGCCGGCCAAGCTCGAAACCGGCCTGATCGTGCAGGTTCCGCCCTTCATCAACGAGGGCGAAAAGATCCGCGTGGATACCGCTGAAGGTGCATACCTCTCGCGCGCATAACCTTCCCAAGTGGCACAGCACCCTGTGCCGCTTGCCGTCATCCTGGCTCTTCTGCAAAACTAACTCCGCATCGTAGTCTGCCAATCATGGTCCGCCACTACCTCATCAAAGGACGTGTACAGGGCGTTGGCTTCCGCTGGTATGTTCACCGCGAGGCGGCCACGCTTGGCCTCAGGGGCTGGGTGCGCAATACCGACGACGGCCATGTTGAAGTTGTCGCCGCGGGCGATCCTGAAGTACTGGCCGAGCTGCAGAGCGTCTTGCACAGGGGATCGCGCGGCAGCCGGGTAGACGCCGTCGTTGAGCACGAACTCGCCGACAGCGAGGCCGCATCGCTCGGATCATTTGAGATAGAAGGAGCCTGGTAAGGCTTCCGTCGCCAAAGCCAAGTCAGAAGGAGTTCCACATTGTCCGCGAAACTCATCCCGCACACACCCATCAATTGTGACCCGTTGAAGGAACTCGTCCGCACCGTTCCCGACTTTCCCAAGCCGGGGATTCTCTTCTACGACATCACCACGCTGCTCAAGGATAAGAAAGGATTCGCCGAGCTTATTGATGCGCTCGCAGCGCACTATATCGGAAGGGATGTGGACCTGGTGCTGGGGATCGAGGCACGCGGATTCATCTTTGGCCCGGCGCTCGCCTATCGTCTAAATGCCGGCTTCGTTCCCGTCCGCAAGCCGCGCAAATTGCCGGCTCCGACGGCCCGCGTTACCTATGACCTGGAGTACGGGTCGGACTCGCTCGAAATTCACCTGGACGCCATCGAGCCGGGTCAGAACGTTGTCCTGGTAGACGACCTGCTGGCGACGGGCGGGACGATGGAGGCGACCGTAAAGCTTGTGCAACAGCTGGGGGGACACATTGCGGGCCTTGCCTTTGCAGTTGAGCTTGACTTTCTCAAGGGCCGCGAAAAATTTGCAGACTACGATGTCTTCAGCCTTCTCCATTATCACGAGTGAAACCTCCGGAATTGGCGCCGCTCAGGAATTGCGGCGCCTCAGGCCGCTTTTCTTGCCGCGCTCTGCCAATGTCTAAGCCGTTGACGATCTTCCGCGAAGAAAGTGGAAGATGATCGAGATCACCGCTAACAGCAGCAACAGGTGAATGAGAAAGCCCGCGGTGTGAAACATAACAAAGCCGCCGATCCAGAGAAGTACCAGCACCAGTGCAATGATGAGAAACATGGGAACCTCTTTCTTCGCCGGATGAGTTCTCCATCTGGCTGCATCTGGGATGACGACGCCCGGTCAGGGTTTGCTCGCCGCCTAAAGATTTTGTGCGGGAACGAAAGAACTTCGCGCCCGCACATGGTTGCGGCCGCTATGCCGCCTTCGCTTCCACGTTGATCCTTCTGGCAACCTGGGTGAGCTTGGTATCCGCCGCTTTCTCTTCTTCCAGCGTCTCGCTCAACAGGCGTACCGCCTCTTTTTCACCGAGCAGCTCGGCGTACGTCCGCGCCGATCCATAACCTGCGATTTCGTAGTGCTCCACCCTTTGCGCAGCCGAAATGATGCCCGCATCCAGCACATCCGCATCGCCTTTCTCGCCGGCCCGCTCATCGCCTTCCTTGAGCAGACCCTTCATTCCTTCGCAAGTCTTGCCTTTGGGGCTTTCGTCCAATCCCTCAAATATCTGTTCCAGACGTGTCACGTGGTTTCGGGTTTCGTCCAGATGGCTTTCGAAGGCCTGCTGCAAGGCGGAATTAGTGGCAGCCTCGACCAGCTTGGGAAGAGCCTTGGTAATCTGCGTCTCCGCCGAGTACAGATCCTTGAGTTCTTCGATGTATAACGCGCGCAGTGTTTCCATCTTCATTAGAGTGCTCCCTCGTTTTTCAAAAGTAAGTCGAACACTAGTGGGATGCACACGGATGATTCCGCGCAAGCGGAATCGGGATTTCGGCGCGAGAGGCGTGGAGAAATGCGCGACACACAAGAGCCGCTTTGATACCGCTGCCCGGTCGTAGGTTGCCCGCGTCAGATTTTCATTCCGAAACCGGCAGCTCCTCTTCAATCCGCAGCTCTTCTTATGGCTTCAGATAGCCCTTTCGCCGAAACCAGTCTTCCATCGCAATTTGTAACTGCGGCAGTGCCACACGGAAGCCCGCCTCCAGCAGCCCATCGCTTGCCGGCAGGGTGTCATCAAAAACAGCGTGGTTGGTGAAGCTGCGCATGGCGAAGTTGTCGATCCACGCGCTCCACTCGAAGTTTGCGTAGGAACATTGCCGCTGTGGTCAGCTACTTGCGCGGCTTCGGACCAGCCGCGCGCACATTTTCCGGCGCATCGAACTTGCGGAAGTTTTCTTCGAACTTCATCGCCAGCAAGCGCGCCTGTTTGTCGTACGCCTCTTCGTCCGCCCACGCGTTGCGTGGATGCAGAAGCTCGCTGGGCACGTCCGGACAGCTCGTCGGGATGCTCAGCCCAAAGGCATCCTCAGTTACGTATTCGGCCTTCGCCAGCCGTCCATCGAGCGCCGCGTGAACCATCGCGCGTGTGTGCCTCAGGCTCATGCGCTGCCCCACGCCGAACGCGCCGCCTGTCCATCCCGTGTTCACCAGCCAGCATTGCGCGTCATGCTGGCGCAGCCGGCGGCCCAGCATCTCCGCATATACCTTGGGAGCCAGCGGCAGGAACGGCGACCCGAAGCACGCCGAAAACTCGGGCACCGGCTCGCTGCCCAGCCCAGCTTCCGTCCCGGCCAGCTTCGCCGTGTATCCAGAGAGGAAGTGATACATCGCCTGCTCCGGCGACAGCTTCGCGATAGGAGGCAACACGCCGAATGCGTCCGCCGCGAGGAACAGCACATTCTTTGGGTGGCCGCCCACGCCTGGAATCACAGCGTTCGCGATGAAATCGATCGGATAGGCCGCCCGGGTGTTCTCCGTGTACCGGATGTCGCTGTAATCGGGCTCGCCGGTGCGCGGGTCGATCACCACGTTTTCGAGCACCGAGCCGAAGCGGATGGCGTGATAAATCTGCGGTTCCTTTTCTTCTGAGAGATCGACGCACTTCGCGTAGCATCCGCCCTCGAAGTTGAAAACTCCTTTCGGGCTCCATCCATGCTCATCGTCGCCAATCAGACGCCGCAGCGGGTCGGCGGAGAGTGTCGTTTTGCCGGTACCCGAAAGCCCGAAAAATAACGCCGTCGCGCCTTTCTCCCCGATGTTTGCCGAGCAATGCATCGGAAAGACGTCGCGCCCCGGCAGCAGATAATTCATCACGCCGAAGATCGACTTCTTCATCTCGCCCGCGTATTTCGTGCCGCCGATCAGGATCACCTTGCGCGTGAAATCCCCGAGGATAAACGTCCCCGACCGTGTTCCATCCCGCTCAGGGACAGCCTCGAACTCCGGCGCCGCGATGACGGTGAATTCCGCCACGTGATGGGCAAGCTCGGCCAGTTCCGGCCGCACGAAGAGTTGCTTCACAAACAGGGCATGCCAGGCATATTCGCAGATGATCTGGATGGGCAGGCTGTAATCGCGCTCCGCGCCGGCGTAGAGATCCATGACATAGAGATCGCGCTCTGCCATGTGCTGGACCACGCGATCGAGCAGCGTCTGAAATTTATCCGGTGGAAACGGCTGGTTGACCTTGCCCCAATCGATACGATCCTTGGTCTCCGCATCCTCGACGGTGAACTTGTCCCGCGGCGAACGCCCTGTGCGAGACCCGGTCAGCGCCACCAGCGCGCCATTCGCCGCCAGGCTGGCCTCGCCGCGTGCAATCGCGGCCTCAATCAGCTGCGCTGTCGAAAGATTGCGGTGGACGTGCGGGCCCTCCGTCAGCTTTTTCAGATCGCGGGTGACGGTTGCTGCTCCCATCAAATGCTCCTTCTCGTTCAGGCAAACCGTCTATTGTGCCATTCGAGATCAGGGGATGGCAAAGACTTCAGTGCGGTCTCGAGGGGCTCAGGGCAACGGCTGTGCGTCGTCCAGAGGTATCAGCGCCGGCAGATTGCTGGTGTGGCCCGCCTCGCGCAGCACGTGATCGAGATGATCCAGTACCTCTTCGACGCTCATTGTGTACATCTCGCGGCCGTTGTCATAGCCGGACTCTATGATCTGCTTGATGTAACGTCCCGCAACCTGAGCGGCAAGCGCATCGGTGATTACGTAGCCAGTGCGCTTTTTCTGCTCTACCCATGCATGGCAGGGCATGGCGATCCACACCGGACGGCCGCTGACGTCAAACCGGATATCGACAGCGTCGGCGTGGCGAGTCGCAATGGCGACGATGTTCCCGATCCAGCGGCAGTGCAGATCCGCGCCGGTCCAGCGATCCTTCACTTGAAAGTCTTCGTACATGGCAATCTCAAGCCTAATCGTCCGCCGTCCCGGCATCAAGTAAAGAACTGCGGGCGGCGGCAGGCAAGTGTCACACACATCCCGCAAGAAATCGCGTTTTCCGACGAAACCTTCGCCGCACATCTGCCGTCAAAGCTGTTTGAACTTATTGCAAAGGAGTAAACATCGTGGCCCTCACACCTCAATCCACCCGGCGCTATCAGGAAAAGCTGCTTGCGCACAAGCAGTTCCTGGAGCAGGCAATGTCGACCGCCGTCGAGCAAGGCCGCGAAACTGTAAGCGACGACACGCAGGATGTCGCGGACCAGGCGGTTCTTTCGTATCAGAAGGAGTTTCTTTTCAGCCAGGGCACGACCGGCCACCAGCAGCTCCGCATGGTGCAGCAGGCCCTGAGCAGGATCAAGGAAGACGGGTTCGGCGAGTGTGTCCATTGCGGCACGGAAATCGGCGCCAAGCGTCTCGAAGCCCTGCCCTGGACGCCGTATTGCATCGACTGCCAGGAAAAGATCGAAAACGGCGAGATTGAGGATCCGGTTCGCGCCGCTTGAGGCGGCTGTTCGGGTTGCTGTTGATGCTTCGCGCTGGCGGCCAGAGGCACCCTGCCTTGCCGCCTACCGCGCACTGGCTTTGACCCCGCCCTCCGCCCACTGGTAAACTTAAGTGATCTCAAGAGCAGACAGCTCATCTACCCGTGCCTGCCTGCCTGAGCCTGTTGATCAGGCCAGTTCCCCTCCAGAAGGATCTGAAGGACCTCCAAATTGGATACACAGACACGTCGCGCGTTAAAGCAGGACCGCTTTGTTGAAGCCACGGCCTCCGGCCTCGGCTGGATGCAGCTCCATCGCACCAATGTTGTAAGGATCGCCATTTCGACAGTTGTTGTATTGGCGCTGATCGTCGCCGGCATCCTCGTTTACAACTCGCGTTCGGCCCGCGCGGAAATCGCCTTCGGCCAGGGCATGGATATTTACAATACGCCGCTGTTTCAGCCCGGCCAGCCAGTGGCGCCCGGCGAGCCGACCTACAAGACCGCCGCAGAACGCGCCAAGGCTGCGAACCCGCATTTCGTCGACGTCGCCAACCGCTATGGCTGGTTCAAGGTCGGCGCCAATGCTCAGTACTTCGCCGGCCTTACCTATCTCGACATGGGTCAGACCGGGCCTGCTGAGGCCGCCCTCCAGAAGGCTGCCGGGTCTCACGACAGCGCTCTCGCGGCTTTGGCCAAGATGGCTCTCGCCGGGCTCTATCGCCAGACGGGTCGCGCCAGCCAGGCCGTCGATCTCTACCAGCAGCTCATCAAGAACCCGACCAACACCGTTCCCGCCTCCGCTGCCAAGCTTCAGCTCGCTGCGCTGTATGAGCCGACGAATCCTGCCGAGGCCAAGAAGCTTTACGCAGAGATCAAGGATCAGGACAAGACGACCGCTGCCGGCCAGATCGCCACCCAGAAGCTCAACGGCGGAAAGCAACCTCTGCAGTAGCGTAGTCACTACTTACCGGCCCGCTCGGTGTCTGCTGGGCGGGCATTTCCATTTGCTCCAATCGCACATCTACGGTTCCCGCGCGGCCGACAGGACAGCCCACTAGGTAACGGACTGAAATCAGGCTCCGGCGCTCTTCGCCTATCTCCCAACTGTAGTTCTCATGGGTCATCCCTTCGACCAGCTCCCGCATATCCGCCCGCGAGTACGACCGCAGGCACGAGAGCAGCCCGTCCAGCCACAGCGTAAACGGGATCGCCGGGAGGCAGTAGGTCCAGAAGATCCGCCCCCACCGGAAGGGCCGGATGCGTGGCGCAAGCCGCAAGCCCAGCAGGGGCACGGCGAACACGGCAGCCAGGGTCCGGAAATCGCATTTCGCCGCCTCAAAGACCGCAATGCCCTGACGCTGATCGAACGCATCTTTCAGGATCGCCCTCGCCTCCCCCGGCCCGAAGTGATGGAACGTCGAAAACATGGTGCGGAAGCCGGCAAGCTCCGGCGGAATGCGCATCGCGTCCACCGGCTCGGGATAAAAATTGATCGCGCTTCCCGTCGCGTCCTGAATCTGCTGAAAAGCGCGTTGATTCGGGTACTTATCCGTTAAAAGGACCGCCGGTGCGCTGCCATCTTTTCCTGCCAGATCGCGCGAAAAACGCAGCCACGGACCCCCTCCTCCTGAGCAGAGATCCACCACCCGCGTTGCCCCCGATTCGTCCAACGCACGCCTGAGGCGCGCCGCAACCGGCCCATAAAAGTCCTGAGCGTTCCACATGGCCTCAAGCGCTTCCGTCACCAGATCGCGCAGGAATCGCGGGAACAATGGATGGTCGTGAATCTCAAACCACGCTTTTCTCTGCATCAGACGGTCACCGAGCCGCGGCTCACCGGATTCTACTCGAGTTGCATCTCTGTGATATCTCCTTGGCCAGACTGTTTTTCATGAGCGCAAACGCGGTATCCTCCGTCCTTAGAGCAGGGAGTTAGGATGAGCACATTTCCCGGGCAGCTCACCGGCTGGATGGCTCCGGCTCTGAAATCTGAGATGGCGCCGGCAACGAATGCAAGGGTGGCGCCGGCGAAGACTTTGGATTCGAGCGAAACGATCACCGCCCTCGTCACGGAGTACTCGGCGACCCTCTATCGGGTTGCCTATTCTGTGATGCGCAACGCCGCCGAGGCGGAGGATGCCGTGCAGGAGGCATTTCTGCGCGTGCTGAAGCACCGCGACAAGCTCGAAGACATCCGCGATCACCGGGTATGGCTCATTCGCATCACCTGGAACGTGGTGCTCGACAGGAAACGGCGCGGCAAAACCCGTCCGGAAAACGATGACATCGCCGACTTCGCCCGCGTGTTGCCCTCAAACGATCGTCGCGCCGACGAGTCGCTGATCTCCTCGCAGGAGCACAACCGGATCCTCGACCTCGTCGACCGGCTGCCCAGCAAAGAACGCCAGGCCCTGCTGCTCTCCGCCGTCGAAGAGCTGTCCACGGTCCAGATTGCAGCGGTACTCGGCACAACGGAATCCTCTATCCGCTCGCGCATCTTTCGCGCGCGCCGAGAACTCTCCGCATTGATGGAGAAGGAAGGAGTTTCGCGATGAACTTACACGTCGCGCACACCAGCCAGAATCACGACCGCCGCATCAACGAAGCCCTTCGGCGACTCGGCTCTGCAACACCGCCCCCGGGCATCGAAGATCGCATTAAGACCCGTCTCGCGCAGGCGGAGAGCGCTCAGTCCGCACCGGCGCCTGGCCGCCGCTTCTTCGAAATTCCCCGCTTCGCTTTCGGAGCGGCAACCGCCGCGATCGCATGCACAGCCATCGTTGCCGGTAGCGTCAGCCACTCGCACCGAATTCAGCCTGTGCTGCCCGGCCTCGTCGGCCAGCCGTCGTCCGGGGCCGTGGGGTCCGCCGGCGCAGCGCGTCCCGCGAATCATCCCATCGAGCCGTCCCCGGCAGGACGCCCGCGCTCTGTCCGTCGCCTCCCGGCGGGCCGCGCCGTCATCTCACCGCAATCGCAAAAGCCGGCCGGAGTGGCCGTCCCCAAGAGCCCTTCGCCGGCGCAGTGAACTGCGGCCTGGTCGGGGCCCTAGTCGGCGGCGATTGCTTCTACGATCATGTGCAGGACTGCCAGCACCACCGCGCCAATAAAAGCTGCTCCAAAGCTCGCTACATTAAAGCCAGGAACAATGGCGCTCGCCACCTCGAGCATGATCGCGTTGATCACCAGGAAAAACAAGCCAAGGGTGAGAATTCCGAGCGGCAGGGTAATAAGCTTGAGCAGCAATCCCAGCGTCGCGTTCAGCAGTCCAATTACCAGCACCGCGATCAGGGCAGCGGGAAAATTGCGCACATGAAAACCGGGAACAAAATACGCAACCAACAGCAATGCGCCTGCCTGCAGGAACCACCGCAGCAAAAGTCGAAGCATCTGACAACCTCGTTTGTTTGAAGCCGGCCTGTGTCCGCGCATCTCTCGCGAACGCAGGAACCGCCGCAGTCGTACCAGCGTATCACTCACCGGGGATATTTCTGCGTATGCGACTTCTCGCCGTCTCCGTAATTCTTGGCACCGCGACACTCGCCTGCTCGGGACAAAATGCCTCTGCGCATCAAACCCCCATCCCCGACGTCCCTACATTGATGAAGCAGGTTCAGGACCACCAGCGTAAGCTCGACCAGACGCGCGAGAACTATACCTATCGCGAGCTCGTGGTGACCCACGAACTCGACAAGAACGGGGGCGTGAAAAAGACGGAGAGCGAAGAGAGTGAGATCTTCTTCGTAAACTCCCACGAGATCGATCGCAGGGTGAAGAAGAACGGCAAGGATCTTTCTCCTGACGAGCAGAAAAAGGAGCAGGAGCGGGTGATGAAAGATGTCGATAAGGCACAGAAGACGCCGCCCGGAAAAACGATGGATAAAAACGACGTGAGCGTCAGCCAGCTTCTCGCCATCATGAAAGTTTCCAACCCGCGCCGCGAGATGCTCGATGGCCGCAGCACCTTAGCCTTCGACTTTGTCGGCGATCCCCATGCACAGACCCACGGCATGGCCGAAGACGCCTCCAAGAAGCTGGCAGGAACACTCTGGGTCGATGAGCAGGATCGCGAAGTCCGCCGCATGATCGCTCGCTTCGACGACAACTTCCATCTGGGCTTTGGTCTGTTCTCTGTCGGCAAAGGCAGCAACTTCACATTCGATCAGAAGCTGGTGAACAACGAGCTGTGGCTGCCGACCAGCGGCCAGGCTCACATCGTCGCACATGCCATTGGAATCATCGGTTTTCGTGCCGACATCAGCGTGACCGACGATCAGTACGAGGTGTTTCATGCCGAAGCCCAGCAGCAGCCCGGCGCCAAGCCCACCGCATCTCAGCCCTGACCAAACGTCCGCCGCGCCATCTCGCTGAACTCTCTAGCAATTGGCCGCACCTCGTTCGCCCTGCACGCCAACTCTAACTGCGTAAGCTCCGCCTGCGGGCGCAGTGTGCGGCACACTGTGTCGGGCACGCTCAACTGCTTCACGCACGCCGGCGCAATTGTCACGCCCAGCCCGGCCCCCACCAGGCTCATGATGGTCAGCCACTGTGGAGCCTCCTGCACCACGCGCGGCGTAAACCCATGTGCTTCGCACACGTCCATCGTCTTCTTCCACGCCCCACTCCCGTAGGAACGCGCAAACATGACGAAGGGCTCATGCTGCAGGCTCTTCACCGCAACAGTCTTCTGTTCGGCCAACGGATGCTTCCGCGGAAGCACCACCACGAAGGGCTCCGACAGCAAGGTCTCCACTTTCAGGCCTTCAACAGCTCCGGCATCGCGCATGAAGCCCACGTCGAGTGTACCGTTGAGCAATGTGTCTATCAGGCCGGCCGTGTACAGCTCGCGTAGCTGCAGATCCACCTGCGGATAGTACCTGCGATAGCGTCCCAGCATCCTGGGCAGCGCCGTGAGCATCCCCGATCCTATAAATCCCACCGTGAGAGTGCCCGCCTCGCCGCGTCCGATCTTCTTCACTGCTGAAACATCGGCCTCCATCTTGCGCAACGTGTGCCGCGCCCGCTCCAGTAATTCTTCTCCCGCGGCGGTCAGCCGGACCTCGCGCGACGTGCGCAGAAAGAGCGCGTGGCCCAGCATTTCTTCGAGCCTGCGAATCTGCTGTGACAGCGGAGGTTGTGCGATATGCAGTCGAAGGGCGGCGCGGCCGAAATGCAGTTCTTCGGCTACCGCGATGAAATAACGGAGATGCCGCACCTCGATCTCGTTCATATCAGAATAATATCAATTCGAACAAACAAGATATTGGACGTATGAACGGGGGCGGATTACATTTGCTTTATGGCAGTCGATACTGAAGCGATTCCCCTAACCAGCCGGCCGGTGCTGCGCAGGTTTCAGCCCGGCGATGAGAAGCCATTCAAGGAACTCAACGAGGCCTGGATCAGCCGCGACTTTACCCTTGAGCCCGGCGATCACGAAGTCCTCGACGATCCGCAGGGCACGATTCTGTCTAAAGGCGGACAGATCTGCGTGGCGGAGCTTGATGGTGAAGTGGTCGGCTGTTGCGCGCTTGTCCCGATGAAGCCGGGCGAGTTCGAGCTGGCCAAGATGACTGTCTCGGAAAGTGCGCGCGGCCAGGGCGTCGGTCGCAGACTGCTCGTATTCGCCATCGCGCTCGCCCATGTCCTGCATGCCCGCAGACTTTACCTCGAGTCGAACACAAAGGCCGCCAGCGCCATCCACCTCTATGAAGAGCTTGGCTTCCGCCACATGGCTGCGCCGGAACACGCATCGAAGTACGCGCGCGCCAACGTCTTCATGGAGATGTTTCTCTAGACAATGCAGAGGCCGCTCCGCGAAACAACCGGTGCGGCCTTTATAGACGGGATATCGTCCGGCATTTATTGAGGCGGCGCCTGAGGTGCCTCTCCACCCTGCTGACGCTCATGCATGCGTGCCTGCATGGCCTCGAACTTCTGCTTCTGGGTATCGTTCAGAGCTGCCTCGATCTTGCCTTTCGAGTCCTCCTGAATTGTCTTCATCTTGGCATGGCGGTCGGCAGGGGCGAGCGACTGATCCTGCCAGAGCTGCTTCATCTGCTGATCGCGGTTTTCAAGAATTGGCTTGATCTGCGCCTGCTGGTCGGCAGTCAGATCCAGTTGCTTGGTAAGGTGCTGCAGTTGCGCATCGGGATTCATCCCGTGATGCCCGTAGCCCTGCCCCTGCTGCGGTGCGGCATTATCTTGAGCAAGAGCGGCACCCCCAGCCACTGAAAACAGGCCGGCAAGCGCGAGAGTACAAAGTGTGTTTCGCATAATGTGTTGTTCCTCCAACACTCATAGAAACCCCACCGGAACAGTCCGGTTGTGGGTGTTTCATGCAACTAGACGCGAAAGCCTGCCCGCGGGACGGCAGCCTGCACGCTTTTTCTTTGTGAATTATTGCCCGGGAACGTCCTTAGGGGGCATATCGACCAGATTTGACCGCAGCCCGCACGCCAGCAGCCCATCCTTGTGTTCCTGTGGCGGTGGCAAATAGGCGTAGGCGAAGACCGCCTTGTATTCGTGCTCGCCCGGATAGTTACAGCGCGCACAGCCCGGCTTATAGGCAAGAGCGGGAATTTGGCGCTCGCCCGCCGTCCACTCATAGTGTCCGTGTTCAGGAACCGTGATGTACTTCGGATCCGCCGGGGCCTTGCTCGGCTGATAGGCGAAGACTGCGCCCTTCTCGTTGATCGCGTCCACATAGCTGCCGCCGGCCCCGCTCGAAGCGCGCCACAGCCAGCGGTTTCCCACCCGCGCGTACCAGTGCGCACTTGAGGGAACCGGCTCGATCAGCGTGATCGACTTCGCCGTTCCGTTGTCGATGCGGAAGAGAAATCCCGGTCCCGCGCCCCGTTCGGTCTCCACCAGATAGCTGGCCGTGAATTCGATCTGCCGCGAACATAGCGGCACGGTAGGGCCAGGCTGGTGAGGCGACGCCGTGAGGCCCATCGATATCAAGCAGAAGGGAAGCAGAAAACACAGCGTTGATCGCAGAATTCTGGCCGTGAAGAGTGGAGGCATGTGTGCTCTGTCTTCAGACTAGCGCAAAATGTCCAAAACTATTTGGACCCGCGCGGCCTCTGTTTCGCCGAGACAGACTTGATGATCAGCCGCCGCGGCTGCCCGGCATCGATCTGCTTCGGTGAGAGCTCCAGCGCCTGCGCCATCAGCTCCTGCACCACCGGATCATCGAGAAGCGCAGCATTCTCGAGCACGATGTGGCGCACCACTTTGCCACTGCCCTTGAGATAGCATTCCGGATCGCGCAGCTTCGCGCCGTTCATCAGGAAGAACAGGCTCACCCATCGCGGGTAGAGCGCGATCGAGAAGATCGCATCCGACGCGCGCTCGGTGGGAGCAAATCCGATCGCCAGGGCGTTGTAGTTGTCATAGACAAGCTCGATAGCTCCCGGCAGCCGCTGCCGCATTTTGCGGAGTGCCTGCCGCGCCGTGTCCTCTACCTCGGGCATAAACTTCGCCAGAAAGCCATCGAGCTGCGCCTCCGCGGGCTCAACCTTCTTTGGCTTCGCAGGTTTTGCGGAGGCGGGTCGTATCTCCTCCGGCTGCTTCTTCCCTGGCATAGCCGCCGATGATACCAAATCGATCGGCTCTTTAACCCAAATCCCGCCGTTTTCAAGACATTTTGATACGCAGCGTTCGCAGCCCGAACGTATACTTCCGGCCATGGCAAACATCGATCAACACGCGCCGGGCAGCTTTTCCTGGATTGAGCTCGCCACCAGCGATCAGGCAGCGGCAAAGTCTTTCTATGCGTCCCTCTTCGGCTGGGAAATTTTCGACGTGCCGATGGGACCGGATCAGGTCTACACGCTATTTCAGCTTGGAGGCCGGGACACCGCCGCCGGCTACCAGCTCGATGCCGCGCAAAAGACACGAGGCGTGCCGACGCATTGGAATATCTACATCGCAGTCACCAGTGCGGACGAAACCGCCGAACGCGTGGCCGGTCTGGGTGGAACCGTTGTGGCGCCGCCCTTCGACGTTGCCGAACAAGGACGCATGGCCATCGTTCAGGACCCCACCGGAGCATCCTTCTCGATCTGGCAACCGAAGCAGCACACTGGCATAAAAGTTGCTGGGGTCGATGGCACTCTCTGCTGGGCCGATCTCAACTCGCCTGACCGGGACAAAGCCATTCCCTTCTACAGCGCCCTGTTCGGCTGGCAGTTCCTTCCCGGCAAGGACGGAGATACAAACGGCTATCTGCATATCAAGAACGGCGAGGAGTTTATTGGCGGAGCGACACCTTCAAAGTTCTTGCCGCCAGGAGCTCCAGCTCACTGGCTGGCCTATTTCCTGGTATCGGATTGCGACGCATCGACAGAGAAGGCGAAGTCGCTGGGCGCCAGCGTGTGGGTTCCACCTAGTGACATCGAAGGAGCCGGCCGCTTTTCAGTTCTGAGTGATCCTCAGGGAGCAGCCTTCGCGTTGTTCAAGTCCTCACGCTGAGGCGTTATCTCCCGATATTCACGGTCGAGGATCGACATCAGCATCAACGAGCGGTATTCGCCATCGCGATAAACCGCTTCGCGAAGCACTCCTTCGCACCGGAAACCCACACCGGCATAGGCGCGCTGCGCGCGAAGATTGTGCTCGAAGACGTCCAGCCATAGCCGGTGCGCGCCGTATTCCTCGAAAGCCTTGCGGATGATCTGGCGCAACATCTCTTTTCCGCGCCCCATGCCAGGCGTCGCAACGACAATCCGCTTCAATTCAATAGATCGGTACTCTGAGATAAGTCCGAACAGAATGGCGAAGCCGGCGATTTCTCCCGGTTGATCTTCAGCTATGACATAGCAGGCGTCAGGGTCAGAGAGGAGGCGGAGGTGTTCGTTCTCAGGCCAGCTACCGACCATTTCGTAATACTCCGGGCGACGCTCCAGGGAGCAGATAAGGGGCACATCATCCCGGTTCGCATCGCGCAGCAGCATTCCAGGCATTTATAGCAGTATATGAAGGACCAAACGCAAAAAGCCCACTCCGAAGAGTGGGCTTTCTTTAGAAATATATTGCCGGCGATCACCTAATCTCCCACACACTTACGCGTGCAGTACCATCGGCCCAGCGAGTCTTAACTTCCGTGTTCGGGATGGGAACGGGTGGGACCCTCGCGGTATGGTCACCGGCAAACTTGAGGCGCTACAAATTCGAATGCGCCAAAAACTTTGGGGGGCGCTTGGCGGGCTGTTTCTCCCGCAACCAAATCCCGTCAACGGATGGTTTATCCCGGACAGAAAGCGGCAAACTGGCGCCATCCAGCTTAATATTTCACAACGAAATCGATTGGGTACATTACAGGGCTTGTTGAATGTGTCTGCAGAATAACTGCGCAGAATTAATTCTATGGACAAGCCGAACGGGCGATTAGTACTGGTAAGCTACACGCATTACTGCGCTTCCACCTCCAGCCTATCAACCAGGTGGTCTTCCTGGGCCCTTCAGGGAGATCTCATCTTGGGGCGTGCTTCCCGCTTATATGCATTCAGCGGTTATCACAACCGAACTTCGCTACCCAGCCGTGCCATTGGCATGACAACTGGAACACAAGAGGTTCGTCCATCCCGGTCCTCTCGTACTAAGGACAGCCCCCCGCAAATCTCCTACGCCCACAGCAGATAGGGACCGAACTGTCTCGCGACGTTCTGAACCCAGCTCACGTACCGCTTTAATAGGCGAACAGCCTAACCCTTGGAACCTTCTACAGCTCCAGGATGCGATGAGCCGACATCGAGGTGCCAAACCGGAGCGTCGATATGAACTCTTGGCTCCGATCAGCCTGTTATCCCCGGCGTACCTTTTATCCGTTGAGCGATGGCCCTTCCATACAGAACCACCGGATCACTAAGGCCTGCTTTCGCATCTGCTCGACTTGTAGGTCTCACAGTTAACCACTCTTATGCCTTTGCACTCGACGACTGATTTCCAAACAGTCTGAGAGTAGCTTCGCGCGCCTCCGTTACAATTTAGGAGGCGACCGCCCCAGTCAAACTACCCGCCTTACTATGTCCCTCTCCCGGATCACGGGAGGAGGTTAGATTCACAGCACTCGCAGGGTGGTATCTCACCGGTGGCTCCACCAAATCCGAGAATCTGGTATCAAAGCCTCCCACCTATCCTGCGCAGCAAGAGCCATAAATCATAGTAAAGGTGTAGTAAAGGTGCACGGGGTCTTTCCGTCTAGCTGCGGGTAACCGGCATCTTCACCGGTACTACAAGTTCGCCGAGCAACTCGTTAAGACAGTCGTACGATCGTTACGCCATTCGTGCAGGTCGGAACTTACCCGACAAGGAATTTCGCTACCTTAGGACCGTTATAGTTACGGCCGCCGTTCACTGGGGCTTCAGTTCAAAGCTTCGCCTTGCGGCTAACCTCTCCCTTTAACCTTCCAGCACCGGGCAGGCGTCAGCCCCTATACGTCGTTTTCGACTTAGCAGAGACCTGTGTTTTTGTTAAACAGTCGCCGTACGCGCTTCACTGCGGCCCACCAGAGGTGGGCGACCCTTCTCCCGAAGTTACGGGTCTAATTTGCCGAGTTCCTTAACAAGCTTTCACTCGAGCGCCTTTGGATATTCTCCTCGTCTACCTGTGTCGGTTTGTGGTACGGTTCCCAACGCCTCTCCTTAGAGGATTTTCTCGGCAGTGTGGAATCAGCAGCTTTCAGTCATACGACTTACTGTTTTGCGCCTCACTGTTAATGCTCGTCCGGATTTGCCTGAACGAACCAGCTTACGCGCATCAAGCCCCATAGCCATAGGAGGCCCTGCTTATCCTACTGCGTCTCCCCATCGTCAAACGAAGGTTGGGAGGTCCGGAATATTAACCGGATGTCCATCAGCTACGCCTTTCGGCCTCACCTTAGGGACCGCCTAACCCTGAGCGGATTAACCTTCCTCAGGAAACCTTAGACTTTCGGCGTGAATGGTTCTCACATTCATTATCGCTACTTATGCCGGCAGGGTCTCTTCGCAACGCTCCACCAGTCTTCTCAGTCTGGCTTCACTGCTGTTGAGAATGCTCTCCTACCACGCGCACCCGTAAGGTGCGCATCCGCTGCTTCGGTGTACAGTTTTAGCCCCGTTGTATTGTCGGCACCGGACCGCTTGACCAGTGAGCTATTACGCTTTCTTTAAAGGATGGCTGCTTCTAAGCCAACCTCCTGGCTGTCTGGGCGTTCCGACTTCCTTTCCCACTTAACTGTAACTTGGGGACCTTAGCAGGCGGTCTGGGCTGTTTCCCTCTCGACTGTGAAGCTTAGCCCCCACAGTCTGACTCCCGGGCTGGTTGTCATTGGCATTCGTAGTTTGGTTGGATTCAGTAAGCCGGAAAGCCCCCTAGTCCATCCAGATCTCTACCACCAATGCAAATCACCCGAGGCTAGCCCTAAAGCTATTTCGGAGAGAACGAGCTATCACGGAATTTGATTAGCCTTTCACCCCTACCCTCAGCTCATCCGAGCTTTTTTCAACAAACACCGGTTCGGTCCTCCAGTGGGTGTTACCCCACCTTCAACCTGGCCAAGGGTAGATCATCCCGCTTCGCGTCTATTCCTGCCAACTGAACGCCCTGTTCAGACTCGCTTTCGCTTCGGCTCGCTTACGCTTAACCTTGCTGACAAGAATAACTAGCCGGCTCATTATGCAATAGGCACGCGGTCAGGCATTTCCTTGCGGACATAGCCCTCCCACTGCTTGTAGGCACACGGTTTCAGGTACTTTGCACTCCCCTAACAGGGGTTCTTTTCGCCTTTCCCTCACGGTACTGGTTCACTATCGGTCAGAAACGAGTATTTAGCCTTGCGGAATGGTCTCCGCGGATTCAAGCAGGGTTTCACGTGCCCCGCCTTACTCAGGTGCCTGCTTCGAGTCCGGATAGCTTTCGTCTACGCGCCTGTCACGCTCTATGGATCCCCTTTCCAGAGGATTCGACTAACTACCGGATTGGTAACTCTACTGTTGCAGGTCCTACAACCCCCGAGACACCGAAATGCCACGGGTTTGGGCTGTTCCGATTTCGCTCGCCACTACTTTCGGAATCGAGGTTTCTTTCTTTTCCTTCAGGTACTGAGATGGTTCACTTCCCTGAGTTCGCTTGATCCCGCCTATGTATTCAGCGGGTCATACTTGAGGTTTGCTCAAGTGGGTTTCCCCATTCGGAAATCTTCGGATATAACGCCTGTGTGCGGCTCCCCGAAGCTTATCGCAGCTTGCCACGTCCTTCATCGCCTGTTTCTGCCAAGGCATCCACCGTGCGCCCTTAGTAGCTTGACCATAGAATTAACCCCACGCAGGAGTTAACTATATGTAATTCGCCTGTAGCGACCTTCTTACTTGCAGAAGATCGCAAAGATTATTCTAAAGACACTCAACTAACCAACCTCCCGGCCTCTGCGTTACGACTGCAGGACCGAGGTGTTGCTCAGCCTTGTAATGTATTACCCAATTCGATTTCGTTGTCAAACATCTCAGACATTGGCTCACGCCAACGCTCGCCCTAGGGCGAATGGAACCAGGTGGGAATCAACTTGCGATTCTCACCCTGCCCAAAGTTCGATATCCAGATGTCTGGACACCCAACTTCGGGCAGCTTCTACGAATACCAACCCGGCAAATAAGACTTGGTGGAGCTGAGGAGGATCGAACTCCTGACCCCCTGCTTGCAAAGCAGGTGCTCTCCCAGCTGAGCTACAGCCCCATTCCCTGTAACGCAGAATAGTTTCGAAGCTATATGGTGGGCCTGGGTAGATTCGAACTACCGACCTCACCCTTATCAGGGGTGCGCTCTAACCAACTGAGCTACAGGCCCGGCATCGCCCAAAACTGCTGCCCAGACACCTTGCCGCCTGAAGGCGCGCACGCTGAGCCCGACTGCTCGTGTTCTTATTCGTTCGAGAAGTTTCGAGGACCAGGTTGAACATGCAAAGCAGCTACGCCGCTTCGGACCATCGTGGAACTTGAAGACCCAGAGAAGGTCTGTATCAGAATTCTCCCGCCATCGAGTCAGGGACTCGTGGAAGGAGGTACATGGCAACATCCCTCATACGCTGCTCTGAATTACTTCAGGCAGTCCGCGATCGCGGAAGCATGAGAGTGCCATGACGTTCTCTCTTAGAAAGGAGGTGATCCAGCCGCAGGTTCTCCTACGGCTACCTTGTTACGACTTCACCCCAATCATGAATTACACCTTGGAAGGCTGCCCCCTTGCGGTTGGCGCACCTGCTTCTAGTACAACCCACTTTCGTGATGTGACGGGCGGTGTGTACAAGGCCCGGGAACGTATTCACCGCAGCGTTCTGATCTGCGATTACTAGCGATTCCAGCTTCATGGAGTCGAGTTGCAGACTCCAATCCGAACTGAGGCCGGCTTTTTCCGATTAGCTCCCCCTCACGGGTTTGCGACGGTTTGTACCGGCCATTGTAGCACGTGTGTAGCCCTGGACATAAAGGCCATGAGGACTTGACGTCATCCCCGCCTTCCTCCCCGTTATCCGAGGCAGTCTCACCAGAGTGCTCAACTAAATGGTAGCAACTGGTAATAAGGGTTGCGCTCGTTGCGGGACTTAACCCAACATCTCACGACACGAGCTGACGACAGCCATGCAGCACCTATATACAGGCCCCTTGCGGGGCGCCGATGTTTCCACCGGATTCCTGTACATTTCGAGCCCAGGTAAGGTTCTTCGCGTTGCGTCGAATTAAACCACATGCTCCACCGCTTGTGCGGGCCCCCGTCAATTCCTTTGAGTTTCAGCCTTGCGACCGTACTCCCCAGGCGGATCGCTTAACGCGTTAGCTTCGGCACGGCGGGATTGGGTACCCGTCACACCAAGCGATCATCGTTTAGGGCTAGGACTACCAGGGTATCTAATCCTGTTTGCTCCCCTAGCTTTCGTGCATCAGCGTCAGTTATGGTCCAGTGAGCCGCTTTCGCCACAGGTGTTCCTTCCGATATCTACGCATTTCACCGCTACACCGGAAATTCCACTCACCTCTCCCACACTCAAGCCCGGCAGTTTCTCATGCAGACTTCGAGTTGAGCCCGAAGATTTCACATAAGACTTACCGAACCGCCTACGCACCCTTTACGCCCAATAATTCCGAACAACGCTTGCCCCCCTCGTATTACCGCGGCTGCTGGCACGAAGTTAGCCGGGGCTTCTTCTTCCGGTACCGTCATAATCGTCCCGATCGAAAGGAGTTTACGTCCCAAGGGACTTCATCCTCCACGCGGCGTTGCTGCGTCAGGGTTTCCCCCATTGCGCAAAATTCCCCACTGCTGCCTCCCGTAGGAGTCTGGACCGTGTTTCAGTTCCAGTGTGTCCGTGCGCCCTCTCAGGCCGGATACAGATCACCGCCTTGGTGGGCCATTACCCCGCCAACTAGCTAATCTGCCGCGACCCCCTCCTTAAGCGAATTGCTCCTTTGACCCGTAGGTGTTATGCGGTATTAGCCCGGATTTCTCCAGGTTATTCCCCACTCAAGGGTAGGTTAGTCACGTGTTACTCACCCGTGCGCCACTTTACTCATGGATTGCTCCACTTTCTCGTTCGACTTGCATGTGTTAGGCACGCCGCCAGCGTTGATTCTGAGCCAGGATCAAACTCTCGTTTGAAACCTGATGGCTACAACCAGACGACGGAGGTCGCTGGAGTAGCCGCCTCCGCAGCGCTCGAAAGGCTGCGAAGGACTAACATTGTGAGAAACGATTCAGACCGAGATCCTCTTCGTTCTCACGACTGGCATGTTCAACCTGATTGTCAAAGATCCACGCCGGAAACCGCCTAAGCGGACCGCTTGGATCGGGGAATCGCAGCCTCGCTGCGGCCCTCGAACTTGTTGCGCTGCATTTTTGCGCGAACTTTCTAAGACTATCGAAATTCAGCGACTCGGTCAAGCAAAAATTCTAAATAATTTGCTTTCAACCCGCCTTGTTGAATTCGGCTCAAATACGCGCCGGATAATTCACGGCCACGCTATTCTCCGCGGCCTCGAGGATCCTAAGATCCACACGCCGCAAAAGCTCGCTTTGCAACGCCAAACTTTGAAAGATCACACTTCGCAGCCTCTGCTGTCGAAGCCGGGCCTTATGCCCGCATAAAAACGTGAGGAGCCCAGCCCCTCTTCTGCAATTGGATTGTTCGCTACAAAAAAGCGCTCAGCGCCTGTCGAACACCCGGTTCGCCTTCACATCCGGCAGGCTCAAGAGCCCGCTCGCGAACCACCTTGCAACAACAACTCAGTCTTTTGAAGATAGCACGTTGGGATTAGCCTTGCAACCCCGCAGAACTTATCTTTCTACCCGCTGCCCTTACTGCCAAATCGTCAGCGGCAACAGTTCGAATCCTAACGGTACAAGCCCTCTACTGCAAGTGTTGAAAACTCGCAGATTTTGTTGAAAATCCAATAAATACCCTAGGTTCAATGACCTGCAGCGAACCATTTCGCCGAAGAATGCCTCCCGCTTCCGTGGCTCCCCGCGAGTCTCTCCCCAATTGAGCCTCCAGATTGCCTCACGGATCTTCTTGAGCAGCCGCGCTTTCTCTCCTATGATTCCTCCACCGCCGCTTCGCCCCGCCAGCTGGCACCAGGAGCCACCGTGCACAAGCGCCTCGTTCCGATACTTCTCCTCTGCCTTTCCGCACTCTCTGCCGCCGCCCAGGCCTCCACAGCGCAAAGCACTTTCGTCAAGCCTGGCGACAATCTCGTGATCGAGAACATCCCGCCCATTCCCGTCTCGATCGCCGATCAGACCGCGCGCTACGGAGACTCCCGCTCCGCCTCCCTCTTCAGTTGGAATCCGGTCAAACGCGAGTTGCTCATCGGCACCCGCTTCGCCGACACCAACCAGGTTCACCTCGTCAAAATACCCGGCGGCGAGCGACAGCAGCTCACTTTCTTTCCTGACCGCGTCCTCTCCGCCGAATTCGAACCCGTCACCGGCGCATCTTTCGTCTTCTCCAAGGACATCGGCGGCGGTGAGTGGTACCAGCTCTATCGCTACGACATGGCCAGCGGCGATATCACACTGCTGACCGACGGCAAGTCGCGCAATAGCCAGTCCTTGTTCGAGCACCCACATCCGGGGGGCGGCTCCCGCATCGCCTACACCTCCACGCGTCGCACCGGACAGGACACCGACCTCTACACCATGGATATTCACCAGCCGAAGACCGATCGCATGCTCACCGAACTCAAGGGCGGCGGATGGGGGCCTACCGACTGGTCGCCTGACGGCAGCCATCTTCTGCTTCTTGAGGAGCTTTCCATTAACCAGAGCAATCTCTACCTGGTCGACACCGCCAGCGGAGAGAAGAAGCAGATCACCCCTGCGCAGCAACCTGGCGCGCAGGTCTACTACGGTCCCGCTGTCTTCAGCAAGGATGGCAAGGGCATTTACCTCACCACTGACCGCGACTCCGATTTCCAGCGCCTGGCCTACTTCGACCTCGCCACCATGACGCCGCACTACCTCACCAGCAGCATCAACTGGGATGTCGAGGAATTCGCTCTCAGCGAAGACGGTAAGCATATCGCCTTCATCACCAATGAGAACGGGCTGAGCAAGCTCTACATTCTTGAAACCGGCAACAACAAATATCGCCCTGTCGGCAACAGCCCCGCCGGCGTCATCGGCGGCCTCAGCTTTCATCCCAATTCGGAAGATGTCGGCTTTTCCCTCACCTCCGCTCAGTCGCCGCTCGACGTCTATTCGCTTAACATCAAGTCCGGCAAGATCGACCGCTGGACCGACAGTGAAACCGGCGGTCTGAACACCGCCAACTTCCGCGAGCCAAAACTCATCAGCTGGAAATCCTTTGACGGCCGCACCATCACCGGCTTCCTCTATCAGCCCGACCCGGCAAAGTTCCCCGGCAAGCACCCGGTCATCGTCAACATCCACGGAGGACCCGAAGGCCAGTCGCGTCCGATCTTCCTCGGCCGCAACAACTACCTGATTAACGAGCTCGGCGTCGCCATCATCTTCCCCAATGTGCGCGGCTCAACGGGCTATGGCAAGGCCTTCACCCTGCTCGACAACGGCTTCCACCGCGACGACACTTACAAAGACATCGGCGCCCTTCTCGACTGGATCGCCACCCAGCCCGGCCTCGATGCCAGCCGCATCATGGCCTTCGGCGGCAGTTACGGCGGACACATGACCTGGGCCACCGCCGCCTTCTACAACGACAAGATCCGCTGCGCCATGCCCATCGTCGGCATGTCCAATCTCGTGACTTTCCTCGAACACACCGAGGCCTACCGCCGCGACCTGCGCCGCGTCGAGTATGGAGACGAGCGCGACCCGGCGATGCGCGCCTACCTCGAAAAGATCGCTCCCATGAACCACCTCGACTCCATGCACAAGCCCATCTTCGCTGTGGTGGGCAAGAACGATCCGCGCGTGCCGTGGGGCGAATCGCGCCAGATCCTCGACAAGCTCAACGCGCAAGCCACATCGACGTGGTTCCTGATGGCCAATGACGAAGGCCACGGCTACGCAAAGAAGAAGAACCAGGACTTCCTCTTCGACGCCGAAGTCATGTTCATCCAGAAATATCTGCTGGATCAGAATTAGCTATTTGCAACTGAATTGGCGACAAATCACTTTCGTCGTCCTTACTCTGAGCAGCACGAAAGGAAAATCCATGCTCCACTCCCGCAGGAGCTTTCTCGCCACAGGCGCAGCCGCCCTGGGCACGGCTCCGCTTTCTGCCTTCGCTTCCGAATCGGCCGGCAAAGACGACACGTCGCCTGACGCAATTCTTGGACTGTTCAAATCTCTCCCCGGAGAAACCGCCGTCAAAATCTACGCACCTGCCGCGGACGGCAAGCCGGGGTTTCTCGTCGAATCGAACTCAGCGAAGCAAATGTTCGTCGGGAGCGCCATCAAGACCTTCATCCTCTGCGAGTCGCTCCGCCAGGTCGACTCACCCACGGTCGTCAAATCCATCTCCGCCCAGCAGCTCGCGCTCGACGCCAGCGTATGGAGCCTCGATAGCGCCACCTTCAACCCTCCCAACCTCATCGGCAAGGTCTCGCAGCGCACCGCTCTCGAAGCCATGATCATGCACAGCGACAACACCGGCACCGACATGTGCATCAAGCACGCCGGCCCCGACAAGGTTCGCGCCTTCATCGCCTCCGCCGGCCTCAAGGACACCATGGTCCCGGAAAGCACCCGCGTCTTCTTCGGCTATCTTCTCGCCGCGAAGAACTATCAGACCTTCTCCTGGTCGGACATCGGCGCCGCCGCCAGTCTCCCTATCGTCAATTCGCCGCTGAACAAGGTCGAGACGCTCGCCTCATCCGCCGACGACTTCGTCTCCTACTACTCACGCGCCTTGCATGGGGAATTCTTCAAGCACAAAGAGACCCTGAACGAGTTTCGCCGCATCCTCTCGCTCGGCGACGCCATCTGGCTGCTGCCAATGCCCATCGGCGTCAGCGCCTTCTGCAAGGCTGGAAGCATTGACGTCTCCGGCTTTCACGCCGTCTGCGCGCCGGGAGGCATGTTCTTCGACAACCGCTGGGTTTACTTCTGCCTGACCATCAACTGGACCGCCAAGGCGGAGACCGATCCTGCCACCGTCGCCGCCTTCGCGGCAGCAGGGAGCAAAGCACTCACGCTCGCCAAGCAGGCTCTGTCCGCCTGAATCACAGGCCGACGACCAGCCAGGATCGATTTCGCCACTGACGGCAAATGTGCCTTTCTTTGAAACGAATCGGCATTTGTGGCCACTATTCGCCAGAAAGGGGGGCCTTTCATGCTCAGCCGAAAGCGCGTCCTGCTTTCCTCTACGATTGCCCTGCTATTTCTCTCGGCAATGCTTCCTTCCGCGCAGAGCCAGACCTTTCCTTCATCCAATGATCCGATCCCGGCGGGGTGGACTGGCCCGGTCTTCAAGCTCCGCCAGGACTATCCCACGACTAAACCCGCGGTGGGCCCGAAGCCATGGAAGAAATTCAATTTCAAGACTCAGTCTGTGCAATATCTGCAGAGCGTTTTGTCCTATTGCGAGCAAGGCAACGTTGACGTGGATTGGCAACTCGAAAAAAACACGGTGCGAAACTGGTATCACGCGCCCTGGCTGCACACCACTCCAAACGGCCGCGAGTTTGTACATGGACTGACAGGGGAAAGATCTTCCCGCCCGCATGAACTGGCTCCCAGCCAGACCGCGTCCTTCGCAAACTGGGCCGTGGGTTTCTACAACGCGCCCGGTGGCTACGTGATCGGGCAAGTCTGGAAGGACGCCAACGCGCCGAATCCAGCCGCTGTCAATATCCCCGACGGCACGGTGGCGTGCAAGCTGCTCTTCACCACCGCGACGGTCGATCAGGTTCAGTACCTGAAAAACGACTTTGAATGGCAGGCGAACGTATCCACCAGCAGCGGCGGCCCGCGCTCGATCCAGACAGTGCGCCTGCTGCAGGTCGACGTAGCCGTACGGGATTCGCGCGCGAACACCACTACCGGATGGGTCTTCGGCACATTTGTCTATGACGGCAACGCCACCGGAGCGACTCCCTGGGATCGTCTGGAACCAGTTGGTCTGATGTGGGGGAACGACCCTTCGGTGACAGACGCAACCAAGACCGCCACTACGCACCTGACGCAAACATTCATCAACCCGGCCGTCGGCCCCGCCCAACATCTTGGGCGCGCCGGCAGGCTGAACGGCCCCGTCGACAATCCGAAGTCATCTTGCTTGTCGTGTCACTCCACGGCAGAGTGGCAAGCAAAGTCGAATACCCTGCCCGATGCCGACGATGTGATGCGCTGGTTCCGCAATATCAAAGCGACTGAAGCTTTCGATACCGGACAGCAGTCGCTCGGCTATTCTCTTCAGATCGCTCTTGGCATTGAACGCTTCCAGGCAGCGCATCCCCATCAGACGATCGGCGCGCCGTCACTTGCGCCTGCCGTCGCAACTCCGTCGAAGAAGACCAGGCCGATCAGTAGAGGCGACGACGACGATTAGGCGATCTCGAGCCAAATGCGAGGCCGGCCGGCGCTATTCCTGCCGTGTGATCACGCCCAGGTCCGTCAGCCCGTTCACGAAGAACTGCACTGCCAGAGCCATCAGCAGCAAGCCCATAATCCGCACCAGGATGCGGATGCCGGTCTCTCCCAGAAGGCGCCGCAGGCGGTCGGCGCCATTCAACACGCCATAGCTGGCAACCGCCGTGACTGCGATTGCCATGATGATGGCGAACATCTGCCATCCGGTCGGTGAAGATCCCACCAGCACCATTACGCTCGAAATCGCGCCCGGCCCGGCTAACATAGGGATGCCCAGCGGCACTATACCCGCGTCTTCCTTCGTCGCGCCCTCCTGCATCTCCTCAGACGAATCCTGAGTTGGCGAGCGTTTCGCCTCAAGCATGTCGATGCCGATGAGCAGCAGAATCAACCCGCCCGCAATCTCAAACGCAGGCAGCGTAATGCCAAACATCCGAAAGATCAGCCGCCCCGCCACGGCAAACGACGTCAACACGATAAGGCAGGTCAGTGACGCCTTCGCCGCCATCCGTCTGCGCCGCTTCATATCTACGCCCGAGGTGATAGCGATGAACGAAGGAATCGCGGCGAACGGATCCACCAGGAAAAAGATAGAGCTCAGCGCCAGCACCGAAAACCGCACGTAGGTCGAGTGCAGCCCGTGCTCCATCGCGCTTGCCGGTCCAAAGATGGCTGCCCATCCCGCCATGTTGTTGATTACGCCCAGCATTAACCTTTAGACCTTATCCCATCGCCGATTCCGCCAGACGAACGCCCGCCTGCGGTAGCACGGCTGGAATACCTCTATTTTCCTGAAGATAAACAATTTAACAGACTGCAGAGCAGATGCTGCTTCAATTAAGAGATTCCCGCGCCGCCTCATCCGTGTCAAAATTTCCGGCTGCCTTGTACGAACATGCACGGCCGAAAAGGTTGCCCTTACCGGCCCGAGGTAAGGTCCCTATTTTCAATCGTCCAAATCCCTTCTGTTTGGCTCACGGCTTGCCTCTTAGCAAATACCCCCTGGGCAGTGGCTCAGGAGGCGAGAAAGGGAGTAAGCCATCCCATGGACATCAAGAAGTCCACATCTGATGATTTTTCATCACTTATCCCCCTGATTCTCCTCGCCAGCGATAACCCGCACGTGGCGTCCTATATTCATCGCACGCTTGAGCAGGAGGGTCTGTCCGTCCGGCTCGCGCCGGGATATGGAGAGCTCGAACCGCTCTCGCAGTCGCACCTGAGCGCAATCGTGCTGATCGAAGTTTCCCATCAGCAATCCGTCGAAGCCGCCGTGAACCTTGCCTTGCGCCTCAAGCGGCGCAACGCCAGCCGTTTTGTTGGATATCTCGCCGATCCGATCCTTCATACCAGCGGCCTCGCAGGCGATGGAATCTTCCCCCGCAGCACGCATTACCTTACAATCGCGCTGCACGATCACTTCAAGAACGGAAAGTGAGCGGGCCGCCGACCGCAGGAGCCACCTTACTGATGCTGCGTTACAGAAGTTTCCGAATCGAACGCAGGATCAAGCCCGCTCGTCACATCTCCTGCTGAATCGCGATGCGTGGTCGTTTTATAATCGAGTGTTCACCCCTGGACGAACAAGGAGCAGGCAAAAGCATGCCCATTCAGCCAACCGCACGCATCTGGCATAACGGCAACCTCATCCCATGGGACAAGGCTCAGATCCACGTCATGAGCCACGTCATCCACTACGGCTCGTCGGTCTTCGAAGGCCTCCGCTGCTACGGACAGCCGCAGGGCGCTGCCGTCTTCCGTCTGCCCGAGCACATGCAGCGCATGCTGGACTCAGCCAAGATCTACCGCATGCCCATGCCCTACTCGCTCGATCAGCTCTCGAGCGCCGTCGTTGAACTCATCGAAGCCAATGGCATCGCTCCTTGCTACATCCGCCCCATCGCGTTTCGCGGATATGGCGAGATCGGCGTCAACCCCAAGCACTCGCCAGTCGAGGTCTACATCGCCAACTACGCCTGGGGTAAGTACGTTGCCGGCGACGCCGCCGACGTGTGCATTTCTTCGTGGCAGCGCTCCGCGCCCAACACCATGCCTTCGCTCGCCAAGGCTGGCGGAAATTACCTCAACTCGCAGCTCATCCGCATGGAAGCCGACGTCAACGGCTACGCCGAAGGCATCGCCCTCGACGTCAACGGATATCTCTCTGAAGGCTCGGGCGAAAACCTCTTTGTCGTCCGCAACGGCGTCCTCTACACCACGCCGCTCGCCAACTCCGTCCTCTCCGGCATCACCCGCGACTCGGTGCTCACGCTTGCGCGCCATTTCGGTATCCCGGTCGTCGAGCAGGCGCTGCCGCGTGAGCTTCTCTACATCGCCGACGAAGTCTTCTTCACCGGAACCGCCGCCGAAGTCACGCCCATCCGTTCAGTCGACCGCATCACCATCGCCGACGGCAACGCCGGCCCGATCACCCGTCAGCTCTCAGACGAGTTTTTGGGCATCGCCAACGGACTCCGCCCTGACCGCTACGGCTGGCTGACGCCGGTCAACGTCAACGTGGAGCAAGCCGTCACGGTCTAACTTGCACTCAATCATCACATAAGACCCAGCCCCGGCTGGGCCTTTTCCTTGCCCGATTATCCCAACCATCAGGCGCAAATCGCTATACTGTTAAAAGCTGTTCTCGCTGAATCCGTCTCAAAGGTTGTGCCTGCACCATGCCGTTCCGGAAGTCTATCCTCACCGCCGCGATTCTCGCTCTCCTCGGCGTCGCAAGCCTGAATGCCACCGCCGCGGATACGCCGTCCTCAGCGTCTGCCTATCGCCTACATCTCTATCACCTGCACACCGGCGAGAGCATCGACGTCGTCTACCGCGTCGGAGACCGTTACATCCCCGAAGCTGTCGCCCAACTCGACCACTTCCTGCGCGACCACCGTACCGGCGACGCCAAGGATTACGATGTCAAGGAGTTCGATCTACTCCACGACCTGATGGCCCGGCTCGGCCATCCTGACGGCGTGATTGACATTGTCTGCGGCTACCGCACGCCATGGAGCAATAACTACCTCCGTCAACACGGCCACGGAGTAGCCGAGCACAGCCAGCACATGGAAGCTAAGGCCATCGACATCCGCATTCCCGGCGTGTCCACCGCGCAGGTACGTGATGCCGCTCTCGCCATGCAGCGCGGAGGCGTCGGTTACTACGCCCAGTCCGACTTCGTCCACGTCGACGTGGGCCGCGTTCGCCGCTGGTGACTGGCCCGTCACGGGCCATCGCGCTTCGCGCCATTCTCCGCTGCGCAGGCGGCGTACAATAGCCCGACAAAACCATTCTTGTAAGCGACCACGTTTTTCAAATCCCACCTCTGCTCCGTCGCGAGACCTCCGAATAGCCGGAGCCCGTCACCCAACAGGACAGGGGCTATGGTCAACCTGATTTCGTCCACCAGGCCGAGTTCAAGAAAACGCTGACATAACATGGCCCCGCCCACGAGCCAGATGTTTCGAAATCGCGGCGCGAGTTTCTCATCAAGCAGGATCTTGAGATCACCCGAATAGAACTCGACGCTCTTCCTTGCCGACTGTAATTTCCTTCCCGTCACCACTACCGTCGGAGTATCGCCATATGGCCAGCCCAGTTCAAGTGCCTGTTCATAGGTGCGAGAGCCGAGTACATAACAGTCAATAGCTTTGACGAAGGCTGCGGCTTCTTCCTCCGAAATGGAAACCCCGGCTTCGTAAACACTTCCACTCACGTCCAGCCACGAGACACTGTTGTCCTTCCTCGCGATGAACCCATCAAGGCTTGAAACCACGTGCAGGGTTACTGTTGATCCCGTTGCATTTTCTTCGCCTGACATGATGCCCTCCTGGCCTTGGCCGACATCGATCTGCACGTGCAGGTGGACTGGAACAATGCCTTTGCCCAAAGACAGATCGTAGGAGAAATCTACCGCAGTTCTGCCTGATCCAAATTCCGCGAACCAACGGGAGCGGCCAAAAATGCCGATCCCATGATGGCGCCGAAGGCGCGTGTGCCCGTAGCGGCTAGCTACCCCGGATACGGCGGCCCTTTGGCCAGCACAGCGTTCAGGCTTTTATCGAATCCGTAGATGTCGTCGAAGAAGTGTATTGACCCATCCTCCTCGACCAGAGCCGTAAGGTAGAAGATCACCACCGGTACCGGAGTCTTCAGGTTCACCTGTTGGTTGTCAGGACCCGACTGCATCGCCTGCTGCACCTTTTCGAGCGTCCACGGTGGCTGATCGCGTAGCAGCCACGCAGCCAGCTCCGCCGGCTTCTCCACTCTCACGCACCCGTGGCTGAAATCCCGCCGCGACCGCGAAAACAGCTCCTGCGCCGGCGTGCTGTGCAGGTACACATTGTTCTCGTTAGGAAAGATAAACTTCACCAGCCCGAGTGAATTATCCTTGCCGGGCTTCTGCCGCACCATCAGTCTCCCGGCGCGCAGTTGTGCCAGCACCTCATCGCTCACGGCGCCGTCGGTGATCACGCGCCCACTCGAGTCATAAATTTCCATGTTCTTGCGCGCCAGATAACTTCTGTCCTTCGTAAGATGGGGAACGATCTCGCCCCGCGTGATGCTCGGTGTAATGTTCCAGTACGGCCGGAAGACGATGTACCTCATGTCCTTGGCGAAGACAGGCGTCTGCGTGCGCATCGCCTTGCCTACGACCACATTCGAGCTGAAGGCGACCTTGTGTTCGGCGTCAAAAGCGCGCACCACGAACTCCGGAATATTCGCCACTACCGGAGGCTGCGGAAACTGCGGAGGCAACCAACGCCAGCGCTCCAGCGCGTCGTCCAGCTGCACCACGCGCGTCGCCAGCAGCACGTTGAGCTGCTGCACCGTATCCTTGCCCAGCTTGCCGTCCGGAGTCAGCCCGTGCCGCTCCTCAAAGCTCTTCACTCCTCCGGAGAGCGTTGCGTCGTAAACATGCACGTCGGTGTTGACCGTCGCATCGGCCGGCAGATCCCCCAGCAGCTTCAGCCGTGCCGCAAGCTGCGCCGTCCCCGCATACGTATCGCCCACGCCGACCGTCTTAGTCACATCCGGCACCAGTGGCCCGTCTCCCTTGGCCGCCAGCTCCAGGTAGTGCTGCAGCGCAATCCCGGTCCGCTTGTAGCCGTCATACGGCGGCTCTACCTGATCGAGAACAGCCCCCACATCCACCGCATGCTGCACGTCCTGGGTTACGAATTGCGGCAGATCATATTTCTTCGTTTCGATGTCGATTCCAAATTTGAAGCTCGCCGGGTTCACTCGCCCGATATGCAGATCGGAGATGTAGCGCATCAGCCCGACTGTCAGAGCCGCGTCGAACTCGGCCAAGGCAACATCATTCGCTGTCTTTAAGCCATCGAGCCGGCCCTGCCAATGGCTTGCATCATAGTCATCCGGATTCAGCCCCTTGTGCACGCTGTTCTGCAGCAGCGCAATGATCGCCGTTGCCTGCGGAGTCGGCTGGTTGCCGTTCAGCCACAGCGGTGCATAGCTCGATGTGTTGTATGCATGCTGAAAATGCAGCCGGTAGTCGGAGAAATCCGGCCGCGTAAGCGAGTCGAGCTTTCCCGCCGACGCGATCTCGCGCAGACGATCAGAGACGGCCTGCGGCACCGGTGCCGGTGGCGGCGCCGGAGCCTGTGCATTGATCTGTGCCGCAGTTTTCGATTGCGCCTGACCTGTGCCCTGAGAGGTCGTCTGCGATTTACAGCCCGAACCCAATGGTCCAAGAAGCAGCAGCGAGAAGACTGCGCAAGTGCAGAGGGAGAATCGACGTGCCGGAACGTGCATGGCCCATTAAACTACGCGTGCGCAAAAGCTGTGTATAAAAATCAGCACGTTCCGGCCTTCTATCCGGCTAACAACGATTCAGCTTGATCTATAGTACGTGGCGTACTAATATGCTGCGTATGGAACAGTCCGAAGCTTCCGTCCTTGGATACGCCCTCCTCGGGCTCCTCCAGCAGCAGGACCGCTCCGGGTACGACCTGCGCAAGATCTTCTCCACCACTCCGATGACGTCCTTCAGTGACAGTCCGGGCTCGATCTATCCTGCTCTTCGCCGCCTCGAGCAGCGCGGACTCGTGCGAAGCCGCATCCAGGAGCGGTCCGGCCTGCGCCGCCGCCGCCTCTTTCATCTCACGCCCGCCGGAATTTCAGAACTGAAGCGGTGGCAGAAACAGCCCATTGTCCGCGACGACATCATCCGGGGCACGGGCGAGCTGATGCTCCGATTCAGCTTTATGGACGAGTCCCTTGGCCCGGTTGAGTCTCTGCGCTTCCTTATAGCGTTCAAGGCTGAACTCACGGCCTATATACCAATCCTCCGCGGCTTTCTCGAAGAACACGGCAAGGGCATGGTGCCCTCAGGCCGTCTCGCTCTCGAAAGCGGAATCAACAGTTACGAGTGCCTGCTGCACTGGGCGCGCAACGCGATCAAAAGCTACGAAAAAGGCTAAGAAAGGACCTCACAATGATTGTCCGGGTGATTCTCTACTGTCTGTTGGGAGGGGTAGCATTCATGCTGCCTGCCCTGGGCGCTGGCCACGCACCGTGGTGGTGGCTTTCAGGAGTTCTGGTGACCGCCGCATTTGTCCCCGTCGCGCTCTTCGGACCGAAGACCGCACTCGGCCAGTTCGGAGTCATCGCCCCTGTGCTCGTCCTCGTCTCGGTGCTTACAACCTGGTCCGAAGCCCTGATCTTCATTAAGTCGCCACTGATCCAGGAGCACGCGGTTGCCAACCTGATATACGACACCTTTGGTCATCTCATCGCCGCAGTCGTATTAGCTGTTCTCTGGAAAATACTGAGGCTGACGCAGCCCTCCGCCACAACCATCCTTCGCCCGCCGCTGATGAAGGCGGTCGGTCTCATTGCGCTCTGCGCACTCGTTTACGTCGCCTGCTATCTCGTTTTTGGTTCGATCACGTACCAGTTCTTCACAAAGAAGTACTATCCGGGAGGGGCGGCCGTAGCCGAATCCCTGGGCATCTGGTTCTGGCTCATCCAGATCGGTCGCGGATTACTCATCACTCTTGCCATCGTTCCCGCCATTTACACGCTGCGGTTGCCCCGGTGGGATACCGCAATCTGCGTGGGGCTGCTGCTTTGGATCGCAGGCGGCCTTGCACTGCTGATCGTGCCAAATGTGTTGTTGGGCGGCGCGCAGCGAGTCATCCACACCATCGAGATCCTCACCGAAAACTTTCCGCCGGGCGTCGTCGCCGGCCTGCTGCTGAGGCGAAAGGCGCGGGTTGAAACCCGGGCTGGCTCAGCGCCCCATCCATTTCGGACCTAGCCACAAGGCAAGCCCGGCAATCTCCGACGCTACCACCATCACAAAGCCCAGCCCGACCCAGGAATTCGCCGGCTTGGGACTCGGGAAGCCCACCACCAGCACCACGGTCACAACCGCCATCGCTGTGATCAATCCCCAGTGACGAGGGACACGGAGCGTCGCGCGCTTCTCCCGGCGCGGCGGCACGCTCGCCGCCACACGAGCCGCGAAATCCGCCGGAACGGCCACCTCGGGTTTCGCTTCGAGAGCCAGAGTCAGCCAGACATCCATGCACTCGTCGCAATTCTCGACATGCGCAAGCTGTTCTTTCGTCAACTTGCGCCCCTCGTGCAGCGCTCTCTCCAGAGCCTCGCAGTTCATGCAGTCGTCGCGCATGTGCTCCGTCCTTCCTGAAGCCGTTCCTTCAGGCTCTTCCGTCCTCTGTGCAGATGGGTTCTCACCGTATTCAGCGGCAGGCTCAATACCTCCGCGATCTTCTCGTAGGTTAATTCTTCCTGGTGGAACATTACGATCACCTGCCGCTCCACCTCGCTAAGTTCACCCAGCGCGCGCTCCAGACCAGCCATCATCTGCTTCCCGCTCAGAATCCGTTCCGCATCGCCGCCGGCATTGGGCAGGCGCTCCTCCCAGCCTTCAGCGGGATCGTCGAATGAGGTGCATGCCTGCTCCTTCTTGCGCCGCTTCCATTCATCCTGCGCCACATTCAGAGTGATGCGGTAAAGGTAGGTCGTCATCTTCGCTTCGCCGCGAAAACTCTCCAGGCCCCGGTAGAGGCGCAGAAAAACCTCCTGCGCGAGATCATCTAGGTGCTCGCGACTGCCGGTGAGCCGGACCAGCGTGCGAAAGACAAAATCCTGGTGCTCGCGGATCACCTCTTCGAATTGCGTGTCTCCATGCAAGCTGATTCAGACTGTAGTCTGCGCCAAAAGTTTCACCGCTGTCGCCTGAAACTTTTCCCCGGCGCTCCGGTCTAAGGCTGCCGTAAATCAGGAGGACTCACATGGAACACTGGGCAAACAGCCCCTTCCTCATTCCCGTCGCAGCGTTTGCGATGGTTCTTGGCATCGTCATTGTCAACACTATCGCCGGCTACAACACCCGCCGCCTGCAAAGTGAGGAGCGTATGGCGGCCATCGCCAAGGGCATTCCCATCCCCGAACCAACGCCCGAGCCCATCCCGGTCGTCGACCAGCACCGCCGCGCTCGTGGCCTGCGCACCGGAGGCATCGTCTGTACCGCTGTCGGGGTCGGCCTCGCGCTCTTCGGTTTCGCGCTTACCTGGATCGTCGGAGACCACGACGTCCTTGCTGTCTCCGCTTCGGGTATCATTCCGCTGGCCGTCGGCATTGGTCTGCTCGTCGACTACGCCTTCCAGAGGCGCGATCTGGAGCGGCAGCAGGCACGATAAACAAGAGATGTCATTCTGAGCGAAGCGTCTGGCGGTACATCGCGGGACGCGTGGTCGAAGGATCTGCTTTGTCGGACCTGCTTTATCCAGACGCGACGCAAAGACTCAAGCCGCTTCGCGTCTCCCGACCACATACCACCCGAACCCGGCCAGCAGGTAAAGCAGATAGATGTACGGCAGCCACGCATAGGCCCCCGTCGGCACCGGATACACGCTTCCCGCCAGCGCCAGCACCATCGCGATCGTCCCGGCTGCGGCCAGAACCATCACGCCTGCGGTGAGCTTTTCCGTCCGCCGCAGATGCAGTGGCAGGGCGACGCACACCAGCGCATATACGGTGATAAATCCGTAGGTCGCCAGCGCGCCCATCCAGCCGTAGATATCCGTGCTGCTGACGCCCTTTGCCGCCAGAGCGACAGTGGGAACCACAGACGCAATCGACGTCGCCATCACTGCGTAGTGCGGCGTCTCATTCTTCGCGTGCGTTGAGCTCAGCTTGCGATGTGCCAGCCCGCGATGCGACATCAGCATCAGCACCCGTGCTGACGCCGTGATACACGCCAGTGTGCACGCGAACATGCTGATCATCGCCCCGATATCGACGACTGTGCCCAGCAGGCTCGCGCCCGCCCGCGTGGCCATGGTGTGCAGTGGAGCCGCCGCCTGATCTAGCCCCTCGGCCGCGCCGCGAAACCCCAGCACTTCGGTGTACGCGCACACCGTAAAGAACGCCCCACATCCCAGCGCGCACTGCAGCACCGCCCGCGGAATTGTCTTCAGCGGCTCGCGCGCCTCTTCGCCCAGCGTCGTCGCCGACTCGAAGCCCACAAAGCTGAACAGCGCCAGCACCAGTCCCAGACGCACTCCCGAGCCCGTTACGCCCTTCAGCCGAAACTGCGCCCGGTCGAGGTGCAGCCCATGCTTCCACAGCGTGAGCGCCACGATGACCACAATGCAGGTCACTGACGCCGCCTCCATCCACAGCATGGCCTCCGCCGAGACCTTGATATCGCGATAGGCCATCGCCCCCGAAGCCATCACCGCCAGCGCGATCAGCAGCGACGGCGAAAACCCCGTCCCGAGAAACGCATGCAGCAGCACATTCGCATAGTTGAAGAATCCCGCCGCGACTGACGCCGCCGTCGCCACATACGCCAGCAGGAGAGCCCAGCCCGCCAGGCTTGCCGCCCATCCCGGCAGCGAGTGCGTCGCATACATAAACAGCGACCCCGGCGAGGCCGACCTGCGCCCGAAGCACCCGATCACCAGCCCCACGAGCGTCACCGCCAGCGTGGCAAAGATATACACCAGCCATGTGCCGTTTCCCGCCAGCGCGAACACCAGCGGAATGGTCATCGCCGGAGTGGCCGTCGGCGCGATCGCCGACACCGACTGTGCGAGCGTCTCCCATGGTCCCAGCACCTGCTTGCGCAGCCCGTAGCCCTGCTGTGGCCGAACCACTGCCTCGGCGGCGGGATCTACGAATAGGGGTACGGTCTCTGGCGGCAAATCCAAGGCTCCCGCAAGTGGATTCGTGAGTTATCGGTGGAATCTCCAGTCTGCGTGGCCATCTAACTCAAGTCAAGGATTTTGCCGCAACCAGCGTGATATAACGCAGCCATGCGGATGCCGTGTCTCTCGATCGCATGGCTGCTGTCGCTTGCGCTCCACGCACAAACGGTGGCTGTCGTTCAGGAGGGCCCCGGCAAAGTCGTCGTCTTTCCGGCCCACGATCCTTCGCACCAGACTGCGGTTTCGGTGAGCGCTCGGCCGCACGAAATCGAAGTGGCTCCCGACGGACTCACCGCGTACGTCTCGAACTTCGGCCTGCTCGAAGCCAATCACAAAGTGGGAACGCCGGGAACCACGATATCCGTCGTGGACTTGCAGCATCCCGCCGAGCGCGCCCGGTTCAGGCTTCCCACGGGATTCACCGCTCCGCACGGCCTGAAGCTGAGGCCTCCGAAATATCGCGAGCTGTTTACGAACGCCGAAGAGGGCAGCGGTGGCATGGTGGTCTTCGACGCCGCGTCGGGCACTCTCCTCCGCACCTTCCCTCTGCCGCCCGGCGTGCACAATTTTCTCTTCAACGCTGATGGCTCGGCTCTTTTCGCCTTCACCCTCACCGGAAACGTCTGCCGCATCGATCCCCAATCCGGAAAAGTAGCCGCATGCGTTGAAACCGGCTCGCCACGCGGTCTCGCATGGACAGCGGATGCGCGCTACCTCGTCGTCTCCGGAAAAGATGAGTTGCTCATCCTCGAGCCCGCCCATCTTTCCGTAGTTCGGCGAATAACAAATCTCGGCATCGGCCAAATCTTCTACCCGGCCGCAACCGCCGATGGACGCTGGCTGCTGGCCCCCGCCGTCCTTGATGGCGTGGCGCTCGTGATAAATGCATCCAGCGGAGCCGTCGCCTATCGCATCGAGACCGGCAGCCCGCTCATGATCGCGCTCGACCCGGACGGAAAACATGCCTGGGTCTCCGATGTCCTTGTTCCGGCGGGCCTCTTTGGCCCGGACACAAAGGCTCGCGTGGGCGGTGTCGTGCTGCTCGATCTCACCACCTTCACTACAACTCCAATTTCCGGCATTCCAGACACCAACGGGCTGGCGATCACGTCCCGCTAAAGCGCCGCCCGCCGTCAATCCACAAAAAACCGAACACCTCGCCCTCGCGGACCGTCTTTGCGTGTGAATGTCCTTGGCATGGATGGAGCCGTAGCCATAACGGGAGCCGCAAGGTTGGTCAGCGAGGATGTCGCGGAATTCGAAGCGGTCGTTGCGCGCCAGTCGCACTTCGTCTTTCGCGTTGTCTACGCGATCCTGCGCAACCGCCACGATGCCGAGGACGCCGTACAGGAGACCTTCTTGAAGCTCTACCGCAACCACACCTGGAAGGCTATCGAAGATGAACGCGCATTCCTCGCGCGCACCGCCTGGCGCGTCGCCCTCGATTGCATCTCTAAGTCCGACCGCCTGCCGAAACAAGCGCCAACAGACGTCCAGCCGGACTACGAACCATCCTCGTCCGCGCCCAACCCCGAGCAGCACGCCATCGCCGCCGGCCAGCACACCGCTCTCCACCGCATGATCGACACCCTCCCCGAAGAACTGCGTCAGCCGCTCGTACTGTCCGCTATCGACGAGTTGAACTCACGCGAAGTCGCAGTCATCCTTGGCTTGCCGGAGGGAACCGTACGCACCCGCCTCATGCGCGCCCGCCAGATGCTGAAACAGAAGCTCGCAGCAACAATGGAGAGACCCCATGCGCGATGACTCCACGCAAAATCGCGACGAACTGGACATCCTGCTCGACGCCGCGCTCGCCACCTACGTCGACTCTGAACCCTCGCCCAGCCTCACGCCGCGCATACTCGCTGCAGCCAGGGACGTGGACCGCCGGCCTTCCGTAGGCTGGCTTTCCTGGGCCGTTCCCGCGCTCGCCGCTGCGCTGCTGATGACAATCTTTCTCACGCATCGCCCCGCTGCACGCCGCGAAACACCACAGCCGACTGCCGATCTTTCCGCCCCTCGCGTCCCTGCATCCGCCGAACGGATATCCGATACACCCGCTAAGAGCATTGCCACCGAGGCAACACCGCACCTCGGTTCAACCCCGCCACGAGCGGCAAGATCGGTTCGCACAACCGCTCCGATTCAGCCGTTGCTGCCCAGGCAGGACGTCTTCCCCACACCAACGCCGCTCAGTCCGGAAGTGCAGGCGCTCGCCGCGCTGGTGAATCGCAATCCGGAAAGGGTCGCGCAGACCGGGGAGACGAGCCAACCGCAGCCCATCGAACCGCTGCATATCGCAGCCATCCACATTCCACCCCTCAACCCGCCGGACAACGGCGACAACTAAGGAGCCACTATGCGCAAGTCCGCCTTGATCCTGATGGGTTTCGCACTATTCACCGCAGCCGGGATGCCGCAGGAGCCCAAAACTTCCGACGCAAAGACTCCCGAAGCCAGAACGCAAACCGCCGACGTCCACTACTACCGCCTCGAATTTGTCCTTAAAGAGCTCGATGATGCTGGCCGCGTTGTCAACAGCCGCACCTATCACACCAGCGTCTCATCTGACGGAAGAAACTCCTCCGTGCGCGCCGGCACCAAAATCCCCATCCGCGTCAACGACAAAGACAACATTCAGTACCTTGACGTCGGGGTCAACATTGACTGCAACAATGCGCGCGAAACAGCACAGGAGCTCTCTCTTCAGATCACTGTCGAAATCAGCAGCTTAGCGAACCCATCTGGCAGCAATGAAGCCTCGACTCCCGTCGTTCGGCAGAATAAGTGGCAATCTATGACCCTGGTCCCGATCGGCAAGCCGACCGTCGTCTTCTCTTCAGACAATCTCGAGAACAAGGGCCGGATGCAGGTGGAGGTCACAGCTACACCGCTTCACTAAGCGTGTTGCGGCCGGAGCTGCGCTTCTCCCCGCCTGCCAAGGCTCCTACCGCGGATGGCTTGAGCCGCCGACGCTTGAACCCATCGATGGCCGGGCCGCCGACGTTGCGCTCGTCGGGGAACTGGAAGTCGTCGGGCTCACACCAGCGCCCGGCTGGGCTGCGGACATGGACGACCACGTCGAATTAACGGAAGGAGCATAGCCACGCCGCATCGACGAGGTGATCGGAGCCATCGTCATATTTGCCGCATTACCGGCTCGCCCGTTTTCCATTCGGGCGCTCTGCGGAGCAGCCGAGGCGCCCTCGAAGTAGATCGGAGTGCTGGCTGTGCCATGCCGTGCCGCTCCCTCAGAAAACTTGTCCAGGCGTCCCAGGCTGCCGCGAGGAACCCCCATGCCCGCCGAGTCGTTGCGGAAAACGAACTTGTCAGGTGCCAGCGTCGAAACATTGAGCGGCTTGGCATTGACTGCCACTATGGTGGGCGCGCCGAGACGGGGCGGATTCAGCGGTGCCCGGGGAGGATTGATGGCAATGGGCCCCCCATTGACTACCGGTGAATTGGCCAGACCGTTCCATGTACCGCCCGGCTGCCAACCCCAGCCCGCGCCCTGACAATACGACCAGCTGCCATAGTGATAGGGCATCCAGCCCCACGGGTACGGAGACACCCACGAATATCCCGCGCCGGGGTAATACGCCCAGGCCCCATTCGCGAACGGACTCCATCCCGCGCTCGCGAAGTATGGCTGCCACATCTGGCCGCATCCGCCGGCATTGATAAAGCTGCCGTAGTACATCAGGTCGCTCACACCGTAACTGTTAGGCGAGCTGGCGAGCGCGCTGGAGGCCGCAAACTGTTTGTGATACTGAACCGAATCGTGATCCCACGAGTCGTACGTCTCCGGTTGCACATTCTTCGCCACCACCGGCTGTCCCTGGTTCTCCAGCGAAACTGTAAGCGTCTTCTTCTTGCTCACCTCAGTCGAGCCCGCCGGTGATTCCACCTGCGCCGTGCCATCGAAGACCGCCAGCCGCGCCTCAGCCGCGCCCGGATCTACTGTCAGCCGCACGTGGCTGGAGGGTTGAAGCTGGAGCTTCTGCTGCCCGAAGGTCAGAGTGTACTGGTTGCCCTTGGTCTCCGTGAGGCTGGCATAAACCATGCCCCTCAATACATTCACCGTGGAAATCTTGGCGCCCGACGGAAGAAGCTCAAGCTGCGAAAACTCCACCGAGGATCCCGGAGCCAGCCGCAACGTGCTGTTGTCCTCGAACTCGATCTCTGCGGCGCCCGCCTCTGTACGCAGCCGACAGCCCTCGACAATCGGCAGGTTCGTCATGGCGTCTTCAAAGCCATGCCCGGTGTTGCGATCCATCTGGATCTCACCCTTCGCCTCACTGATGCGCACGATCCGCACCTTGGAGTAAGCGTGCTCCCCATTGCCTGGCGTGGACGGGCTCTGGGCAGATTCCGCGGCTGCCGTGGCATTGTCATTCACTGGAACCTGCGCGGGCTCATTGGCCTGCTGCGCCGTAAGTACAGCTGCTGTCAGCGCAAACATGGATAGAGCCGCCGCGGCCGTTCTGGAAATA
This sequence comes from uncultured Acidobacteriaceae bacterium, assembly GCA_963781245.1. Classification (GTDB taxonomy): domain Bacteria; phylum Acidobacteriota; class Terriglobia; order Terriglobales; family Acidobacteriaceae; genus Silvibacterium. The sequence goes on along the minus strand of CAWAFB010000010.1, from coordinate 684,682 downwards.
GCGCTCATCTCGGCCTCCTTCACTCCTGGCAGGGACCTTCGATCCTGTGATCTCGATCTGAGGAAGGGCCCGTTAGAGGAACATTCGTCCGAACGGTCCTCGCCGGGATTGCGGATAGCTTACCCGCATCGCGCCAATTCTGGCACTGAAAATCGGCGGCGGCGAGTGTTTTGCCTTTGCGTGCAATCAAATTCGCAGGCTGGAGCGCCATGGGAATGCGTCGCCCGCAAAAGCAGCCCCGTCCTCAGCGAATGCACGGATTCAATTAACCTGAAGGGCATGCCGATCCCGCTCACCCCCGAAGCCATGCTCGCTGTCGCTATCGCCGAAGCACGCAAGGGTCTCGCCGAAGGAGGCATCCCCATCGGAGCCGCGATCTTCCGCCCCTATGGCACGCTCCTGGGCTCGGGACACAACCGCCGCGTCCAGCACAACGACCCATCCGCCCACGGAGAGACTGACGCCTTCCGCAACGCCGGACGTCAGCGCTCCTACCGCGACCTCATTATGGTCACCACGCTCGCGCCCTGCTGGTACTGCACCGGCTTGATCCGCCAGTTCGGATTCAAGACCGTCATCATCGGCGAAAGCCGGACCTTCGACGGAGGCATCCACTGGCTGCGGGACAACGGCTTCGAGGTCCACGACCTCGCCTCACGCGAATGCATCGACCTTCTTACTGGTTACATCCAGGCCCATCCCGACATTTGGAACGAAGACATCGGCGAAGAATGAGCGAGCCGAGATTACTTATCAGTGGTGGATACATTTCCCGACTCCGCAAAGTGCAGCGACGCCTCCACCTTCCCGATGGTTGGATTCAAGCACCCGGCGCGATTGTCATCGCAAAGATTATTCGCAACGATCAGTCCCGCCACACCCGCCTCGACATTCACGCCGTAGAGCTGATTTTCATTAGCGTTGAATGTATTGCCCACCGTGTTTCCCACGATCTGCACCGTGTGCGCCGGTGCCCTAATGTGAATCCCGCTGTAGGTCGCCGCCCCGCACTGCGTGCAGAACCCGTTGCCCGTGATTAAATCGCCCTCGATCTGCAGATTGTTTACGCCCTTTCCGTCAACCAGCACTCCATCACCTGAGTTCGCCCGGATCTTCGACCCGCCACCGATATCAATATTCACCCCGCCGGCAATCTCAATCCCCGCCACTCCCGGCGTCACCGTACCGCACCCTCCGGCGCCGCTCGCCCATGAATTGAGAAACGTCGCCCCGACCATCGACGACCCCAGCGTCGAGTCGAAGAGCCAGCCCGACCCGCTCGAACAGTCGGCCTGGAAATTCTGCGCGAATATCCACGTCGGTGCCCCACCGCCCAGCGTATTCTGAACCACCAGCCCGTGCAGTCCGGAAGCCCCACCGACAAAGTCGGTGATGTTCGTCCCACCCGCCCCGGAGTCGATCACCAGCGTCCTCCCCGTGTGGTTGTGGGGAACGCCATAAGCGGTGATCTGCGTCAGGAACGTGTCGTTGGCGTGATCGATCTCTACGCCGATTCCCACAAAATTCACCAGCCGTGAGTCTTGGAGATGCGCGTCTTCCGTGTCCCGCCCCGAGACGCGCACCAGCGTCGTTCCCGTCCCACCGCCGCTCACCGTGACCTGGTCCGCGCGGTCACTGTGGCCGCCCATCCATATACCGATCGCCGACGACGCTCCGAGCAGCAGACTGCAACCGAGAAGCGAATCGCCGCGTCCATTCATCGTCACCGCAACCCCTGATCCCGCGTAATCGAGCTGCGCAGCCGGCGCGTCGACGCCCGAACCAACGTAGCCAGAGCGGGAACACTCAACCTCTTCCGCATCCAGCATCACGATCGGCGTTGTCAGTAGAACCTTGCCTCCGGGCGGAATGACAACGTGGCAGATGCTGCCCCGTGCACACGTAGCTGCAGCTGCGTTCACCTGCGCTCCGATGTCGCTCCCCGGAAATGCCCTCGCATTCAGGACTGCCGAGTCACTGCCCTGCGATGTCTGACTTGCAATAACCGGCAAAAGCAATAGATTCGCCCGGCCGAACGCAAGTAGCCCTAGTACAGCAGCAAACACGATTGATATTGGCTTCACGACTCCACCTGCTTCCGCATTCTCCAACGAAAGCCAACGTGGAGGCCCACAGGCAGAGACGACCGCCTTTCACACGGTGAAAATAACGAAGGAATGCAGCTCCAGCCCGCGATTGTCGCGAATCGCTCGGGCGTTGCTTTTGCAGCCTAACGCCGCATCCTTGCACCCGGTGAAGCCGTGTCGAGCGGTGCGCCCACCGCTTCTGCCGCAATACCTTCCTGTTTATCCCAACCCGGCAAGACGTCGCTGCCTGTGATCAGACGCGCACCGTGGGTAAACGTGAAGTAGTTCCACACCCAGTCGAAGAGAACCGCAAGTCGGTTCCTGAACCCGATAAGGAAAAAGATGTGGATGGTCAGCCACGTTACCCACGCCGGAAGGCCGCTCCAGTGTGCCCTGAACGGCCATTCAATCTTGGCCACCGCCGCTGCGCGGCCGATCGTCGCCATGTCCCCCTTGTCGAAGTAATGGAACGCCGTCCTTGGCTTGCCCTTCAAATCCTGCTCGATCATGCGGGCCACGTGGTCGCCCATCTGCATCGCCGGCTGCGCCACGCCGGGAATCTGCCTGCCGTCCTGCTCGATGTGCGCCAGGTCGCCGCACACAAAAATCTCCGGATGCCCGGGTGGATTCAGTGTCTGATCCACGAAGACGCATCCCCGCTTGTCGGTCTCAAACCCCAACAGCTTGCCCAGCGGCGAAGCCTGCACTCCTGCCGCCCACAGCGTCACCACCGACTCTACCTGCCGGCCGCCGGCGATTACATATCCCGGTTGAACATCCGTCACCTGCACCCCAGCGAGCACCTCCACCCCCAGGGCATTCAGTTGCTCCACTGCCTTCTTTGACAAATCCTCAGGATAAGCAGCCAGTATGCGCGGCCCACCCTCGATCAACAGAACCCTGGCCTTTGTCGGGTCGATATGCCGAAAGTCGCGCTTCATATACAGCTTGGCAATATCGGAGATTGCCCCCGCCAGCTCCACCCCCGTCGGCCCTCCGCCGATCACGACAAAGTTCAACGGCGGGTGGGTCCCTGTCTCCAGCATTGCCCTCTCCGCCAGCTCGAAGGAAAGCAGCACGCGCCGCCGGATCTCGATTGCATCTTCTATCGTCTTCAAGCCCGGGGCCAAAGCACCCCATTCGTCGTGCCCGAAATACGAATGCGTCGCGCCCGTTGAAACCACCAGGTAGTCATACCCCATCTCTCCGCCGCTCTTCAGGTGGACCCGCTTTGCGGCGAGATCGAAGTCCAGCGCCTCGTCCATCACGACCTCAACATTGTCCTTGCCGCGCACAATGGCGCGGATAGGGGAAGCGATGTTGGCAGGCGAAAGAACAGCCAGCGCCACCTGGTACAGCAGCGGCTGAAAGGTAAAGTGATTGCGCCGATCGATGATCGTCACGTCCACTGGCAGCCTGGCCAACCTTGTGGCGGCGTGGGTGCCGGCAAAACCACCTCCCAGAATAATCACGCGCGGCCGGCGCTTCTCGGTAATTGCCGGAATCTGAACCCGGTTTGCAGTCGTGGTCATTGCTCTCTCCTGGCTACTGAAAAGATGCACCACGCAGGCGAAACGTCACACTTGCATCAACCGGCCGCCGTCTATCGTCTGTTAAACGCGCAAAACAAAGGGGGCGGAGCCGTTATGCTCCACCCCCTCGCCGGATCGGGAAAGATGCCGATTCTATCTCCCGTGCGGATGACCCCCATCCCCGTGCGGCTTCTCCCCTCCGCCGCTCGGCTTAGACTGCGGCGCAGGGCGACTCTGCGGAGCCGGACGGCTGTTGTTGCTCGGCGGATGGTAACTGTTGTTGGTCGCCGGACGGCTGGCGTTATTCGGCGCCGGATGATAGTTATTGTTCGTTGTCGGCGGATGGTAACTGTTGTTGGTCGCCGGACGGCTGGCGTTATTCGGCGCCGGATGATAGTTATTGTTCGTTGTCGGCGGATGGTAGCTGTTGTTGGTCGCCGGACGGCTGGCGTTATTCGGCGCCGGATGATAGTTATTGTTCGTTGTCGGCCGGTTGTAGTTGTTATTGTTCACATTCCGATTGACGTTGTTATTGTTTACCGTCCGGTTGACATTGTTATTGTTAACCGTTCGATTGTAATTGTTGTTACTTACCGTCCGATTATAGTTGTTGGTTACAGTCCTGTTATAGCTGTTATTGTAAGTTGCCGACCGGGCATACGTGCCGTTATACCCGGGGCGATAATTCGGCGCGTGCACGGCGATATTACGGTTGTAGTTGCGCGCCGCTACATTGCGATCGTAACCACCGTAATAGCCGTGATTAACAACGGTTACGCTGCGTGATACATACACATTGCGGTTGTACACAACCGTGCGGTTGCCCCATCCGCATCCCCAGTTATGCCATCCCCAGCCCCAGTGGTTCCACGAAGCGATCGCGATGCCTACACCAAAGCCGATCGCCAGGCCCACACCGAAGGCGTATCCCGGAGGTGGCGGCGGTGCATAGTAGCCGCCCCACGCCACTACTGGCGTTCCATATACAACCCATGGGTTGTAATAAGGCACGTAGACGACAGTTGGATTTGCCGGCGCAATCACAATATTGTTCGGCTGATACGTAACCGCCAGCTGCTGGTTGCTCTTCAGGTTGCCCGCTTCATAGGCGCGCTGCCGCATCACCTGCACGGCCGCCATCACATCCTGCGGCTGGTTGTAGTAAGCATTGCCGAGCTGGCTGGTCCAGTTGATGTTCTTGTCCAGGTTCGCAAGCACGGTCGGAAAGGCCACCAGCGCCTTGACGCTCGGATCCCAATTCAAGCTATCGATCATCTGTCCCATCTGGTCAGGAGGAACTCCCTGATGCGACTGCACAAACTGGTCGGCGTCAGCCACCTCATTCGGGAAGGTCGATGCAGCCAGAATCTGCGCTACCAGCGAATCCGGATAGAGGGCGATTGGCGCAACCAGTTGGTCGATCTGGTCCGGTGTCAGCGGGTTGTACGCCTGCGGCGGAGCTTGCTGCGGCGCTCCCTGGGCGTCGGCCTGGTCCGGAGGTGGAGGGGGAGGCGCTTCCTGGGCAAACATATCTGCCACGCCCAGCGGAATCATCAGGTAGATCAAGCCCCCGGCCAGTACCCGGCGGCCAATTCTGAAAGATGTCGCCGCGATCTCTTGAGCGCCAGGCGCGCCACGCCACCGCGCAACAGCGGCAAAATTTGAAGTTATAGATTTATTGATCATTTTCGAGCCTAACCTTTCACGCATCACACCGAGCATACTTTGCAGCATCGTACCCTCGCCACTATCGCATTGGTGCCGACCCTGGCCCGTGCTCTCCTAGACTCTGACACGCAAATGCGACCGCGAGTTGCGCGGACTTTGCTCTTTCCTGGCCAGTTCAATGGCATAGGCCAGGCTAGGGATGCGTGTCCAGTTCGAAATTCAGGGTTGCCGAACCTCCGGCGACCGCAGTCACAAGAAGCCGCGCAGGCTCGCCGGCAATCGACAGCGGCATCAGTGTAACCGTGCCATCGGCACCCGAGATCACCTGCGGGCTCGCCTGTTCGAGAACCGGCGCAGGTGGACACGCTCCCTGAGCGGGACAGCGTGGCGTCCACGCATCCAGGGTTTCGTAGAAGGTGACCGCCGCCCCCGCCATGGGATGACCGATCGCGTCGGTCACTTCGAGAATGACCGGAGAAAAGCTCGCCGTAGCGGCAACCGTCTGAATGGTTCCACTCTCAGCCACAAGTTGTGCCGTCTGCGTGTGAACGGCAACAACGTTGAACTGCGCACAGGCAGAACCTCCCACCAGGCAGGCATTCACCGGGACCACATCACCTTCATTCAGCGGTCCGGCCAGGACTGCCTGCGTAACGATTCCATCTGTGGCGCTCACACTCGCTGTAGCGGCCGGGGTCGCCCCGTTGGCCATCGGCACCCAGTTCACGGCTTGGCCTCCGGCTGGAATTCCGTTGTTTAAGACCAGTCCCTGTGGATTCCACTGCGAGGTCCCTCCAATCGCCAGATACAAATTAGGTGTAATCGCGCTGATCGAAGGCGATGACTGGCCAGTAAACTCCGCGGCTATTCTTGCGCCATTGGTGAGTGAGGCTGTGATCTGCGCCAGACCTGTCGAGGTCGCACTCACCATTACGGTAGCCGTGCCGTCTCCGGCAGTCGTCGCACTGCACACACTCTGCCCCGCAGCCCAGCGCAGCGCTCCCCAGTGTCACCGAGTAGCTGACTGACACCCCGGCCGCGGGCGACTGATTGTCCCAGTTCATCGCTTTCACCGTGAACGGAACAGGGACTCCCATCGCCACTCCATTAGCGGGCGCCGTCACAATCGCCAGTTCGTCGCCATTCTGGGCGTTATAGCTCAGCCCGTCGGCAATAATGGTTACGCCCAGCGTCTGCGGATCCTCGACCTCCAGCAGCACGTTACCCGTCACACGGCCCGATGCCGGAGCCACTGCCGTAATCTGTGTCGGCGAAACACTAGTCACCGTCGCCGGCACATTATTCACTGTGACCACAGAATTCTGCCGAAAGCCAACGCCGTTAATGACGATCGGCCCTCCACTCGCCGACAGCCGCAAAGGCTCTACTGTGTCGGCATAAATCACTCGGCCCCGATATAGATAGTCAGGACGCCCATCGCCCCGCATGTCTGCCACGCCCAGCCGCACTTCGCTGTCGGCGGTAGTAATAACCGGCAGTTCGGTCAGCCCCACTTCAACACCGTTGAAGGGCTGCGGACTTCCCGTCACCGGCCGCACGTTTCCCCGGTCGGTGCCGTTCCACATGCCGAGCACCGGCTGCGCCTTGTCTACCGTCGGACTGCCGTGCTCATCGAGCGCCGTCGCCTCGACCGTGAACTCGCGGTTCGCCCGCGCCCTCCACTCCAGCCATCCCGTATGTCCGTAGCCGGAGATCCGCGCCGTCCACTCGCCCGCCGCCGGCAACTGCGCCGGAGCAGATTCCGTGCCGTCATCGCCGCTCAGCGACTCGTCCGCCGAATCGCTGATATCAACGGTCTGATAGACGCTCGACCCCGCCGCCAGACGTGGAAGATACAGCGTGGGCATCGTGCCCGAAGGCATCACCTGGCCCGTGGTATAAGCTCCGACGGAAGCTCCGCCGATATCCAGCGAATTCACCGCCTCAAACGTCAGCTGGTAATTAGCAGAAGTGGCTCCCGCCGGCAGCGGAACTCCGCTCAGATCGAAGAAACCCTCCAGCGTCTGATCGTCCGACCCATAGCGATTCAACGCATTGCCACTCGCGTCGATCGTCCCGGTGATCAGATTCCCGGCGTTTCCCTGAAAGTACGCCCCGCTGACTGCGGTTACCGTGTAGCGCACGTCGGGCAGGTCGGTTCCGGCGATCATCGGCCGCAACACCACGTTCACACCCTGCATCCCCTGGCCACCCTTGAACTGGATTCTCCCCTGCACTGAGATGGTGTTCGCCGCAGTCAGTTTCTTGCCGCTGAACGAGCCGATATTCGCAGCAGTGACCGGATACGTCCGGTTCAGCGCGGCAATGTCATCCAGGCGAAGCGTCGTACCGTTCGGTATGCACGACTGACCGGTCGCATTGCACAGCCGCTCGATCGGATGCAGGATTGGCCACCCTGCCAGCCCATTGCTGCTGACCTGGTTGATGGCAAACATCTCTTCGTTGGCTTGCGACCAGTCGAGCCCCAGTATGCGTCCGACGCCGCGCACCAGTTGATACTTCAGAACGGTAGTCTGCGCGGTGGTCGTCGTGCACAGGCCATTGACGAAGATCAGTGCGTGAAGAATGTTGCCGGAAGGAGAGATGTTGTCCACCTGGGTCATCACGCCATTCTGCTGGCACAGCGCCGCCGAACCCGCTCCTGCGCCAAAGAACGCGTTGATGACTGAGCCGTCGGCGTCGAAGATAATCCCCAGCGGCCGGTTGGTCGCCGTAGGCTGGATGTCGGCCGGCATTGTGATCCCATTCGGGCCGGCGGTCACGTTTGCTCCGCTCACGACCTCGGCAAGCGCGCCGCCGTAAACGAATTTCACTGCTGCTGTCGGAACGACACTCCATGAATTCAACGCGGCATCCACCAGGTCTTCTGCGGGATACCTGCTTTCTGTCGGGCTCAGGTTGGTTGGGTCGAAGTAATACGTGATTTGCCCTCCCGCCCACACCACCGGCTGGCCTTTGACGGAGGCATTGAAGTAGCTCGAGCCCGCAATCCAGCGTGGACCACCCGCGTAGACCGGGCTTCCCGCAATCAGGCAGATCATCGCCAGCAACAGGGCGAACAGGATGTGCTTCCATTTGGGACGGACGTGCCTCATCAATGCTCCGCGTTCCGCCGGAACCGCTTGCCACGGCAGACACGGAATCTATTCCGCCACGCATCCAGCTCGGACGCGAGAGCAAAGACAATGAAACCGGACTGCGCTCGACCGAACTGGGAGCGCTGTCACGGGACGGTTCAAAACAGGAAAACAGCGCGGTGCAGGCCACTTCCCCCTTGCGTTCAGGCAAATGCTCGGGAATGTCCGTTCTGCGCCGCACGCTTCGCCGCCGCCAGCTCCGCCAGCCCGCGCAGCAGCTCGCGCCCTTCCGCCGTTGACGCCTTCCCCACCGGGGGATGCTCCCACGGCTGGTATTGCCATTTACTCCATAAAACCGGCTCCCTCTGCTCTTTCTGCCAGTGCCGGCCGCTCGCATTGACGGGGAAGCAGTAGTGAATAATCGGGCAATGCAGCGAGCCCGAGCCGGTCGTCTGCGCAAAGCCGCTGATGTGGTGCCGCACGCCGCACTCCGCCGCCGCGATCGTGTACCCCAGCATCTCGCTGATCCACCCGCCGTGAGGCATCTTCGCCCGGCAGACCTTGTCCAGGCGAATCTCCATCGCCTTCTGCAACCATCGCGGAGCCAGCGCCGCCAGATCGTCCCGCCGTATCAGAACATAAATGCCCACCGGCTGCACCCCTCCGCGGAACTCCCGCCGGCAGTGCCGCTCGAGAACCAGCCGGTTATATTCGAGCTCCGGCCGCATGTAGTCATGCGCATCAGCATAGGCTTCTCCCCTGCGCAAAGGCCGTGGATCCGGCACCGCCCGGATGAATGCCGAATCCGGATCGACAATCAGCACCGCCTCATCTGCCGGGCCCGGCTTTTTCACCCACTCGCAGATGCCGCCGGGCTTGTTGAGCGGCTCATAGGTCTCACGCCCCAGGCGTCCTTTGTAGTTGGACACGCTGCACGTCTCGCACGTAAATCCACCCAGAGGTTCGTTGGTGGCACTGACCAATGCCGTCAGCTGCGACTGCATCCCGGCGCGCGCATACGTGTAGTGAAGCAGTTCCGCCTGCCAGCGCATGTATGCCGTGTTTTCGCAACTGAAGATGACGCGCACGCGATGTCCTCAGTCCGTCATCCGGAAAAAATGATCGATCAGCTCATCCCGCAGCTCGAAATCGAAGCTGCGCGTGTTCTGCGTCTTGTCCATCGCGTCCGTGTTGTAAGCAACGATATACGCGCTGCGCGTTGTCGGATCGATATAGAAGTGGCTGCGAAATCCGTTCTGCCATCCCGCATGCCCTACCAGCCGCAGCTTCCCGTCTGTGTGAACGAAGAAGCTACTGGCCACTTCATCGTGCGCCCCGGCGCGTGAGACGAAGTCTTCGTCGGGAACCACCGGCAGGTACGGCTTCCACATCTCGTCCAGCGACGCCCGCTTCAGGATCGCGTCATACTCGGTTTGCCGCGGCCGGTCCCCGAGCAAAAAGTCCACATACCTGATCATGTCTGTCAGCGGGGCATTGAGTCCGCCATTCGACCGCGTGATACCCGTGTTGAAGTCGAACTCGTCCTCGGCCAGCTTGCCGTCTTTCAGGTCCCAGCTGTGCGAGCGATAGCTCAGCAGATGATAGGGGCTGCGATCGAAGTACGTCCGGTTCATCCCCAGCGGCTTCAGGATGTTCTTGTCGATGTAGACCTCATAGGGATCGCCCGAGAGTCGCTCAATGATCTCTCCCAGAAACACCACTCCGAGGTTCGAGTAGCTGAAGCGCGAGCCCGGCTCGAAGAGCACGTCGGTGTAAGGCAGCATGGCCACGATCTGCGACCACTGCGTTGGCTCGAAGGGCTGCCATTCGGCGTCGTGCCACGGCCATGTGGGATCGCGAAAGCCTCCCGAGTGCGTCATCATATGGCGAATAGTGATCTTCGCGATCGATCCGTAACGGTCATGCACGGAGCTCAGCTCGGGAATGTACTTCACCAGCGGATCGTCGAGCGATAGCAGCCCCCGGTCGCGAAGCTGCATGATCGCGATACCGGTAAAGGTCTTCGTGCACGACGCCCAGTGATACGTGGTGTTATCGTCAACCGGCACCGACGGTGTTTCCTGCTGCACGCCCCCTTGGTTCTGGACACCAAAGTTGTCGTGCAGAACGACTTCGCCGTTGCGAATCAGAACCAGGCTGCTGCCGAGAATGCCGTTGCGCCGCAGCCCCGCTTCGTAGAACGACTTGATGGCCGCGGTGTCCGGAGATGATCCCGACTGAGCGAGCACCGAAATAACAACCGCAAACAGGATGGGAGTGAAAAGCCAGAGGGGAAGCTTGCGCATGAACCGTCCCGGAAGAAATGTCGTGCTGGCATTCTATCGACCGGAACTTCGTCGGGAAAAGAAAATGCGCCGCGATCGCTCACCGCGCATTTCAGCTTAAATAAGCCTTGAGTCGGGCCTTAAACGGATTGGACGCTTTGCGTGGCGCCGTTAGGGTTGGCCCGCACGCGAAAGCGCTTCATGTTGATCGAGAGTGTGCGCTCCATCTTGCGCAGATCGCCCTTCTCATCGGGCTGAGCAAAGGTAGAAGCCACTCCGCGACTCGACGCCCGGCCAGTGCGGCCGATGCGATGCACGAAGTCTTCGGCCTCGCGCGGCATGTCGTAGTTAACGACGTGAGCCACGTCGGCCACATCGATGCCGCGAGCGGCAACGTCGGTGGCGACGAGAACACGGTGGTGCCCCTGAGAAAAGCTGCGCAACGCGGCGTTTCGCTGCGACTGCGAACGGTCTCCGTGGATTTGCGTCGCGGCATGGCCGGCACGTGCTAGGCGCCGGGCGACGCGGTCGGCTCCGTGCTTGGTGCGAACAAACACCAGGAAGCTGCCGCGATGCGAATCAAGCAGATGCTCGAGGAGCTCCTGCTTCTTTTCCTTGTCCACCTCAAAGGTCTGCAGCTCAACGTTCTCGCTTGGCTTGAGAACCGAGCCTATCTCGATGCGCGCCGGGTTTTTGACGTAATCACGTACCACTTCCTTGATTTGCGGGCTGAGCGTCGCGGAGTAGCAGAGCGTCTGCCGCTCTGCAGGCAGCGCGGCTACTATGCGCTTGATGGCGGGCTTGAAGCCCATGTCGAGCATGCGATCGACTTCGTCGAGCACCAGCATTTTTACGCCACTCAGGTTTACGAGCCTGCGACCGAGGAAGTCTTCGAGGCGTCCGGGCGTGGCGACGATGAGCTGTGCGCCGCGGCGAATCTGTTCGAGCTGTGGACCCTCCGCCATTCCGCCGACGACCAGCGCAGCCGATCCGCGACTGCCGTTAAGTTTGCGATAGTGATCGAGCACCTGCATGGCCAGCTCGCGCGTGGGAAGCAGGATCAGCCCGAAGGCCCCCTTGATTTTTCCCCCTGCCTGCATCTTCTCGATCAGCGGAACGAGAAAGCTTAGAGTTTTGCCTGTGCCGGTCTGGGCGGTCGCCAGAATGTCGCGGCCTTCGAGGGCCGGAGGAATCGCTGCTGCCTGCACCGGGGTGGGGGTAATGAATTTTGCATTGGCCAACTGCTGCTTGAGCGAGGCCGAAAGATTGAAATCGGAAAACTGGTTCAAAATGAGTCCTTCAACGGGCGAGAGTGATTCCATCCACGTGTCTTTTCTTAAACGGACACACCACGCCTGCCGGTCTTGCTGGTTCCCTGCAAGCGGACCTGAAAGGCCGCGCGGGAAATTTGAGTTATTACGTAGGGAAGACTTACTTGCCTGCCACACGCTGCGTCTTCGGCCTGGGAACAAACCGTGCCGGCCCGGCCTGTACAAAACAGGCCGTCACGCTGAGGGCTTGGGAATCAAGAGGAGGGCGATCTTGCTGGATGAAGGCGAGAACGGCTCACAACCAAACAACTGAGCGTAAACAAATTATAGCACGATAAAGCCGCACTACCGCTCAGGCCAAACGCTCCTCGAGCGACAGGCGACTGCTAAAGGACTTCGGTTCAGGATGATCACCCGTCGCAGGATCGAGAAACGCTGAGACCTTCGCTAACAATTCCGTAGGATGGATCGGCTTCGATATCGCCGCAAAATCGTGTCCGGCATTCCTTGAGGCAATGAGCAGGTCCATTGTCGCCATCTGTCCAGAAAACAGGAGGATTTTGCAGTCAGGGCAGGACCGGCGCATCGCAACCGCCAGGTCGATGCCACTCATGCCCGGCATGCAGACATCGGTGATCATCATCTGCGGAGTAACACTGCGTGCCCGCTCGAGGGCGCTCTCGCCGTCATAGGCGGCAATCGCGACGTAACCGCTGCGCGCCAGAATCGCAACCAGAGTGTCTGCGATCACCTTTTCATCGTCCACCACCATCACGACGACAGGGTGCTCGTCCACTGAATTGGCTTTCACTAACGGAACTTCCGCCAGAGGAATCGTCTCGAAGTGCATCTTTCTTAACACTGTGACCACCTCACTGTTCACACCCTAGCAGGATCCTCCGAATATGGGTTATCTCTTTGGGGTACGGATTAAATATTTAAAATCTGGTACTTAAGCGCCAATTCACTTTCCCTTTTATTTAGCTTGCCTGGCACTTCTACGACGCGTTATATTAGCGATGCGTTTGCATCTCGATAGCGTATCGTTTACGTCAGAAAGGAATAGCGTCATGGCAACCGACGAAATCCCAGCAGCCCACATGAGATTTGAATCCATGCTTCAGGCTGATGTGCCTAAAGGCCGCGACGGCAAGCACAAGAAGATAGTTCGGCAGCTGATCAGCGATATCAGCCAACTCGAACCGCGATCCGCCCTGAAGATTCCTCTTTCCGAGCTGCCCGATTCCAAGGAAAACATCCGTTCCGCTCTGAGCCGCGCAACCAGACAGCAGGGCATCGAGATCGCGACCTCCAGCGATGACGACTATCTTTACGTGTGGAAGCCCTAGCGATCCCCTCGCAGGGCATTACTAAGACCAACTAAACCTCGGAGCCCGTGTCCGCTTCCGGACGCCGCGCTCCGAGGCCGAACAGCTTAACTTCGCTTCGATCCATTCCTTCCTCTTTAGAATCAGAAGCTCACGCCTCTGACTTTTTGGACGGCGACTTGCACTATCCCTCCGTGTTTCCGGCTGCCGTTCCCTCGTCCCCGGCGCAGATTTGTTAAGTACTCAATGAAAAGTCACGAACCTACGAAAATCTTCGTTGACATCTACGAACACCTTCGTATAAAGTCGCGGTCATGAAAGAAAAGAGTGGCCATCTGCCGAAACCCACCGAAGTCGAGCTGGAGTTGCTGCGCGTGCTATGGAGCAAAGGCTCCGCTTCCGTCCGCGAGCTGCACGAAGTCGTCAGCGGCCAGCGTCCCCTGGGCTACACCTCGGTGCTCAAGACCCTGCAGATCATGACCGAGAAGGGTCTGGTCGATCGCACAGAAGCAGGCAAGGCGCACATCTATCACGCCGCAGCCACTCAGGAAGAGACCCAGAACCAGCTCCTCCGCGACCTGAGCGAGCGGCTCTTCTCGGGTTCGGCGGCACAACTGGCAATGCACGCGCTGTCCATGCAGCCGGCCAGCGAGGAAGAGCTCGAAGAAATCCGAAAGATCATCCGGCAAAAAAGGGAGAAGCAATGAGCTACGCAACCATAGCCCTTGGGTGGACCCTCATACATTTTTGCTGGCAGGCGACGGCCATCGCCCTGCTCTATCGCCTGGCCGATGCCGCCTTAAGGAAGGCGCACAGCCATGTCCGCTATGTGGCCGCTCTGGTCGCATTGCTCAGCATGCTGGCTGCGGCGGGCGTTACCCTGGCCTGGGAGTCGACCCGGAGCGCCGGCGAGCGCGTCTCCCGCACAGCGTGGCCGGACACACAGGATGTGGCAGCACTCAGAAGCTCCGCCCCCGTGACCTCAGCCGGCGAAGCGGCCGAAACGTCTTACGACCCGGGCACACCAATACTTATCGCCGCTCGCAACGCCGCGCTGGCCGAGTTGCGGCAGGACATGCGCGGCGCCATTCCCTGGCTCGACGCCATGTGGCTGCTTGGCGTCCTCTGCCTCTCAGCAAGAACGGTCGGCGGATGGTGGCTGATCCAGCGCCTGCGCACCACCAGTCTGGCGCGTGTCCCCGCTTACGCGCAGGAGAGCTTTTCACGCCTCTCCCTGCGCTTCGGTATCCGGCGGCCCATTGACCTCTGCATCAGCGCCCGCATCTCAGGCCCGCTCGCTATGGGCATCTGGCACTCTGTCGTCCTGTTGCCCGTCTCTGCGCTCACGTCACTCACTCCCGAGCAGCTCGAGGTCGTCCTCGCCCATGAGCTGGCCCACATCCGCCGCGCCGACTACCTGTGGAACATGCTGCAGACTATGATCGAGACGCTCTTCTTCTTCCATCCCGCCGTCTGGTGGGTGAGCCGCAACCTCCGCGAGCAGCGCGAGCTCTGCTGCGATGATGCCGCTCTCGAGTGCTGTTCCGACCCGCTCACCTACGCCACCGCGCTCTTGCGCCTCGAAGAGGAACGCAGCTCCCGCCTTCGCCTCGCGATGGCGCTCGATGGACATCAGAGCGGCGGCCTTCGCGCCCGCATCGCCCGCATCCTTGACGAAACTCCGCAGGGTCGTCGCGACGTGGCACCCTTCTCGCTGTTGGGCATATGCGCGATGCTGGGCCTGGTTCTGCTCTCCGCGCCGCGGCTTTTCGCCGATCTGTACCCCATCGACGCCACCACCAGGGACCAGACCTCTACGAGCCCCATGCTGGCCGCGACTGTAGTGGCCACGCCCCACGCCTCGAAAGCTGCCGGCGACCCATCCGATAACGGAAACGGCAGCGGCTCCGGTAACAGCACCGGTGCGGGCAGAGCGTCATGCACGCGCCAGGAAAGCTCTTCCGGCGAGTGCGCCAGCAAGAGCCCTGTCACCAACACCGCAGAGCGCAATTCTTCTGCCCCGGTGGCGTCTCCGACGAGCGGAATCGTCGCTCAGACCGCGCCAGTTCCTCCCGTCTCGCCTGTTGCAGCTCCGGCCCCCGCTCCTTTTGTCGCCCCCGCTCCCGTTGCGCACGTCACCGTCGCACCCGCGGTGCTGGCGATAGCTCCGAACGCCATGAACTACGCCCGTGAAATGACTCTGGTGATCGCTCCACTCGCGCCCCATGTCCTGCTGCAGTCAGCCGACGCGGAGAAGAGCGCCAGGGGCGACTACATCGACCAGATGCGCGCCGCCGGGTACAGCGTCGACCTCGACAAGTACATGGCGATGAAGATCCAGGGCGTCACACCGGAATTCGCTCGCAGCATGGCCGCGACCGGCTTCGGCAAGCCGACCGCCGATGAGCTGATTGCCATGAAGATTCACGGCGTCAGCCCGAGCGAAGTCGCCGAGCTCAAGTCTGCTGGCATCGATCCTGGCAACTACCAGGACCTGATCACCTACCGCATCTTTAGGGTCACGCCGGAGTTCGTTGCTGGCATGAAGTCCGCCGGGTTCAGCAACATCTCGGCGAAAAAGCTGGTAGAGCTGCGCATCCAGAACGTCACTCCGGAGTTCGCCAGATCGACCAGGCAGCAATGGCCCGATGCAACCGTCGATCAGATGGTCCAGCTCCGCATCTTCAATATCAACGGGGCCTTCATCGCCTCGGCCAAGCGGCACGGCCTTGAGCCTCTCACCATCGATAAGCTGGTCCGCCTGCGCATCTCCGGCCTGCTCGATGACGAATCTCCCGACGCGGAGAAGAGCAAATGAACCGCCCATTCCTGACCGCGGCTCTGCTTGTCCTCATGGCCGCATCGCTGCGCGCCGATGCAATGCCTCCCGGCCAGAAGCTCGACGACCTCAACGGCACCTGCCGGATCCGCGCAGGACGCGGTGCGGGCGACCTCGAGCTCAAACTGGAACGTGGCAACTGTGATGGCGGCGGCAACTGCCATAACACCGAGACGAACGAGCCTCTGAATGCTTTCACCGGCATCACGCTCGCCGATCTCAGCCGCGACGGCGCGCACCTTGACGCCGTTCTGACGGCCGAGGCGGGCACGCTCCGCTGCTCAGGCTCTGTCCGCTCCTCCGATTTGGTCGGCTCCTTCACCTTCCAGCCCGACAAGGCCTTCATCGACCGCATGCGCGATGTGGGAATCACCGGGATCGACCCCGACAAACTCGAAGCCTACGCGCTCTTCCGCGTGACCCGCGACTGGGTTGTCTCGCTCCAAAAAGCTGGCGTAACAGACATCGACGCCGATAACCTGATCGCGCTGCGCATCTTCAGAGTCGACGCCGACTACGTCCGCAGTCTGCAATCCCTCGGTTACCCGCCGCCCTCGGCCGAAAAGCTCATCGCCCTCCGCGTTCAGGGCGTGGACCCCGCCGAGATCAAGCAGGTGCAGGCCCTCGGCTACCACCCCACCATCGACGAGCTCATCCAGATGCGCGTCTTCAAGATCACGCCGGACTTCATCGAGCGCATGAAGGCCAAGGGCTTCGATAACCTGACCATCGCCAAGCTCGTCCAGATCCGCATCTTCAAGCTGGCTGAGTAATTTCGCGCGCCCCACGCGACCCTACCCGCAGTCTCAGCGAATCCTCGATCACGTCCGCCGCCATTCCTATCGCGTCAGTACAGCCTCGATCGCACTGCGCAGCCGTTTCGCCGAAAGCTTGCGCAGCGAAATGACGACTCCCGCGTTGTGATGCGCAATGCGCGCCGCCACTCCCGGCTGGTCGTTGCCCTGAGGAATCGCCACCAGCGGCACGCCCTCGGCCAGCGATTCGAGCGTCGTGTTCAGGCCGGCATGCGTGACCACCACCGCTGCCCGTTTCACCACCTCAAGCTGAGGCGCATATCGCACAACGATGGGATCGCCCGCCAGCGGACCAAGCTCTGATGGCTCGCGGTTCCCTCCCATCGAGAGCGCCAGTTGGTAACCGAGAGTGAGCATGCCTCGGCAATCGCCTTGAAGATATGCTCCGATCCGTTCTGCAGGGTGCCCATCGATCCGTACACCAGCGGCCGCCCATCCAGCTTCTCCCACGGAAACGGCACCGGCTGGCGCACTGCGCCGTCCACCGGGGGGCCCGCATAATGCAGGCACGCCGGCCGGTTCGGAATGGGAAACTCCAGCGCCTCCGGGATCTGTGCAATCTGCGCCAGCGGAGACAGGGCATCGGTGCTGCGCGCGTACGGCTTCAGTCCCCACATCTGCCGTTGCGCACTCACCACCTCGAATATCGGCGCGGCAAAATGCGAGAGCAGCCTGAAGTCGAGTACGTTGCGCAGCCGTGCAAGCGGTCCCGCGCCGAAGCCCCATCCGAAGCAGAAGGGCGGCATCGCAGCATTCCACATCAGCGGCAGAAAGCAGGCAATCGAGACAAAGGGCAGCCGCAGATGCTCCGCGACGCTGCCCGCCACATCCGCCTCATCGACCAGCATCGCGTCGACACCCGCTGCCTTCACCGCGAATGGACCATCGCGCAGTACCATCCGCGCATGGTTGCGCACCCGCTCGACCGTGAATCGAAAGGTCTCGAGCCCTCTCAGCCTGCTGAGTTTGTCATCGAGCTGCTTGAGCGTCCCGAGCGGATAATCCTCAACGCCGACCTGCCGGAACTCGATGCCGGACGCGCGAACTCGCGCCTCGGTGTCTGCGATACCGAAGATGATCACCCGGTGTCCGCGTTGCTGCAGTCGCCGGGCAAGCGCGGTGAAGGGATTCAGGTGACCCGTACCCGGAAAGCAGAAAGCTCCGAGAGTTGCCGCTCCCAGCGTCCCTCCAGGAATCGCCCCTCCAGGAATCGCCAGGATCGAACCTCCTGGCCATGAGCGACGGAGCAGGGCTGGCCTCAGCAAACATACGCATCAGCACGCAAACCGGATGTGGGGATCGTACTCCTGCCGCTGAATTCTGCGCGAGACTATTCGAGGTCCTGGCTCTGCAGCTTCCACTTCGTCAGATCGTTCCATTGTTGCAACGCCTCAGGCACCGGCGGAGACACCGTCCCCGGCGCGATCATGTTGACAATGCGCTGCGGAGGCACATTGCCGTCCCTCCCCCGGAACAGCCCCTTGACCCAGGCAATCGCCGCCAGCCCCTCCTGCGAACGGAAGACCTGCTCCATGTAGACCCACTTCTCGTCCCAGCAGAGGGTGCGGGTGGTCAGCGTGAACGGCGCGAACAGGCCGAGCGAGCGGCGGTAGGTGATGGAGAGCGAGCCAACAAGGGGTATCCAGCGCTCCCTGAGAACAGGCGTCAGAATTCCCGTGGCCGCCGAAAGGTGAATGCGCCCATAGTCCATGAAGCTGAGATAGCGGGCGTTGTTCAGGTGCAGATTGAAGTCGATATCCTGCGGCCACACCCGCAGCCGCAGAACATCCTCGTCGAAGACACCGATACGCGGCAGCGGACGGATTCTTTGCCGGACAGCAAGCGCGGGAATGCGGACAAAGCTGTTGTAGTGGGACATGGGGCGCTGGAATCAGAGACGCAGATCTCGATCTGAGTTTACAGGCCCCGTTTACAAGCGAAGCGCTCAGCGCAGGCTCCGCCACTCATCTCCCAGAAACAGCCGGATGCCCGCCACTCCTGCAGCCCCCGCAGCCACGCACTCTGCCGCGTTCCCGCGCGTGACACCGCCCAGCGCCATGACGGGAACCGGCCCCGCAGTCCGGCAGGCCTCAGACAACGCTCCCAGTCCTCGCCCTGCCGCAGCATCTCCCGCCGGCGTATCCACCTTCTCAAACACGGGCGCAAAGACAATCAGCGAAGCATCCGCAGTCCGCACTTCCTCGACCGAATGGCACGCCCGGCTCACGATCGGCTCCCGTCCGGCACAACGATAGATCCCGCGAGCCTCATCCGCAGCCGAGCCCGGCGCAGACCCGGGCAGATGCACTCCATCGGCGCCGGCCTCGAGAGCCACAGCGGCCTGGCCATTCACCAGCACCTTTGTTTCCCGGCCCTCCACCCGCACCGCCGTCACAATCCGCTGCGTCAGGACTAGCAGATCGCCTTCCGCCAGGTCCTTCTCCCGCACCTGGATGTAGTCCACACCACCTCGCGCCCAATTACCGGCCAAAACTACAAGCGCAGTCTGCTGTTCCAGGTCGCCGCCTGCCAACATTCGCCGCCCAGTGATAGCGTAGAGGAGCATTTTTCGACTATAGACGCGAAAGCGGAAGGCTCTCCCGAATCGGGCTTTGAAATAACCCCACGGAGATTCACGCAGGGCTTACACTTACGGGGTTAAGATGGGCGCGTGATACGGTTCAAGTGAGTAAACCTAAAAATGGCTACTTACGATTTGCTCGTAATCGGATCAGGTCCTTCGGGTCAGCGCGCGGCAGTCTCCGCGGTGAAGAAGGGCAAGCGTGTGGCCCTGGTCGAGATGCGCGATGTGGTCGGTGGCGTGTGCATCAACACCGGCACCATTCCCAGCAAAACCATGCGCGAAGCGGTGCTGCACCTCTCCGGCTACAACTACCGCTCCATTTACGGCATGAATTACCGCGTGAAGGAAAAGATCACCATGTCCGATCTCGCCTTCCGCGTGCAGCACGTCATCAAGACCGAGATCGACGTAACCGACGCGCAGCTTTCCCGCAACGGGGTCGATGTAATTACCGGCGCGGCCAGCTTTGAAGACCCGCACCACATCCGCGTGGTCAGCAGCCAGGGATCGAACGTCCTTGAGGCAAACAACATCGTAATCGCTGTCGGAACCAAGCCCGCCGACACCTCCAAGGTACCCATCAACGGCCGCACTATCATCAACAGCGACCAGATCCTCAACCTTCAGAACTTGCCAAAGACGCTCATCGTGGTCGGTGGCGGAGTGATCGGCGTCGAATACACCTGCATGTTTTCGGCCCTGGGCGTTAGAGTGACGCTGATCGAAAAGCGGCCCAAGCTGTTAGAGTTTGCCGATCAGGAGATTGTCGAGGCGCTCAGTTATCATCTCCGCGACAGCCGCGTGACCATGCGCCTGCACGAGGAAGTGGAGAGCGTGGAAGAACTGGCCGATGGCACGGTGGTCGCGAATCTGGAGAGCAAAAAGCGCCTCTCCGGCGACGCACTGCTCTATGCCGTCGGGCGTCAGGGCAACATCGACGAGCTGAACCTGCACGCGGCCGGCATCGAGGCTGACTCGCGCGGGCGCATACCGGTGGACAAAGACTTTCGTACAAAGGTGCCGCACATCTATGCGGTTGGCGACGTGATCGGCTTTCCCAGCCTGGCCTCTGTCTCAATGGAGCAGGGGCGCATCGCCGCAGAGCGGGCTTTCGGCGAGACAGCAGTGCAGTCGAATCCCAGCTTCTATCCCTACGGCATCTACACCATCCCGGAAATATCCTTCATCGGCAAAACCGAAGAACAGCTCACGGAAGAAGACGTGCCCTACGAAGTGGGCGTTGCCTATTACCGCGAGATTGCCCGCGGGCAGATACGCGGCGATACCACTGGCCGTCTGAAGCTCATCTTTCATCGCGAGACGAAGCAGATTCTCGGCGTCCACATCATCGGCGAAGGCGCAGCCGAACTGGTGCACATCGGGCAGGCGGTGATGGTTCTCAATGGCACCGTGGACTATTTCATCAATACCGTGTTCAACTATCCCACTCTGGCCGAGTGCTACAAGGCAGCCGCGTTTAACGGCGTAAATCGCCTCGCCCGGTTCGAAAACTGATACAGGAGTGGCAACAGGAAGGGCGATATGGCAAAGACCGTTGGCGTAGTCATGACCGAGAAGGTTGTGGCTGGCCTGCTTGAGGATCACAAGGTAGTAGGCGAGCTGAAGCGCTATCCGAAGCATTCAGGCGAAGAGCACGACCCCGACGAAAACGGCGGACTGATCGAGCTACCCGCTGATGCGCTCGCCGAGGTTCTCTGCGAACAGATCGCCGCCCTCGCCCCGGCCGGGACCGGAGTCGAAGTAGCGGGCATCGCCGTACCTGGCATCGTGCGTAACGGCGTCATCGAGGACTCACCTAACCTACCCCAGCTCAAAGGCGCAAACATTGCCGAAGCCGTAAAAAACGGCCTCGCCGCGCGCGGTATCGATTACAAGGTGAGCGCCCTGAACGACGCCGACGCGGTCGCCGCGGGCGTGGCTGCAACCCGCGGCCAGCTCGACCGCCTGGTGCGCGTCTGGACCATCGGCAACGGCATCGGCTTCGGGCGTTATCCCTATGCGGAAGGGCCCTGGGAAGGCGGTCACACCATCGTCACCCTCGATCCCAAAGAGAAATACTGCGCCTGCGGCGGCCGTGGCCATCTCGAGGGCATCACCGGCCACCGTGCCATGCGCCTGCGCTTTCTTGACCTGGAGCCTGACGAAGTTTTTGCCGCCGCACGCAAAGGCGACAAACGCTGCGCCGATTTCGTCGAGCTGTGGCATCTGGCGTTCGCCGCGGCTACCGCTACCCAGATCCACCTCGAAGGCCCGGGGCGCTTTTACTTCACCGGCCGCGACATCGACCGGCTGGAAATCGCGCGCCTCCGGGAACATCTCTACCAGATGGTCAAGATGAGCCCGCTGCTGAACTACACCGTCGAGGTCATCCCCGAAGACCCGACCATCGCCCTCATCGGAGCCGGCGCCGCAGCCGAACAGTCCAGCCGCTGCTGAACCGTCACGGCTGCTTCCGGCTCTGCTCGATATACTCCGGCGTGTATCCCTCCCACTCCCACGGAGTAACTGTGTCGCCGAGGATCGTTTCCAGCAAGGGCCGGAAGGCCAGCTCGCCGTTGTCGCTGTTCGTCAGCAGGATCATGCACGACTTCTGCCGCTCGAAGCAGATCATATAATTCTGCGCCCCGTCGCCGTGACCTTCCTTGAAGAATGCCGGACCGAAGCGTGTCTTCGTCAGCACTCCCCAGCCGATACCATAAGCCAGCCCCACACCATCCGCCTCCTTGCTGTCCTTGTCCGAGCCCATCCACCCCGGCAAACCGAATTCATGCTTTGTGTGGATGTAGAAAACCGGGCTCAGCATCTGTGCTCGCGTCGTATTGCGGATGATCCGGTCGTCCAGCAACGCCGTTGCAAAGCGGGCCAGATCCTCAGCCGACGTGGTCATCGATCCCGCTGCCCGCGCCGGAAATCGCCGTGTCTGCGCCCGGAACTTCCCATCCAGATCGAACCGGTCGGCAACGTCGCCCTCGAACTCCTTGCGATAAATGATTCCCGTGCGCGTCATCCCCAGCGGTCCGAAGATGGCTTCCTGCATCAGTTCGTCGAGCGGCTTACCCTTCTTCTGCTCAATGACGAACTGCACCACGTTGATTCCTTCGCCCGAGTAGAGAAACTGCGTTCCGGGCTTGAAGTGCAGGTGCATCTTCTTATCCGGCTCTATAAATGCAAAGTTCGCCAGACCTGACGTGTGCGAGAGCAGCATGCGCGGCGTGACCGTCTGCCATTGCGGATCGCGCACCAGCTCTGAGGCAGTCTCGCGATACGCCTCGTATTCATTGAGCGGCTTCGCTAGCTGGCTCGCGACCGGCTTGTCGAGATCGAACTCGCCGCGTTCCACCAACGACATCACATAGGTGGAGAAGACCGACTTCGTGATCGACGCCGCCCAGGTCGTCGTCTCGGCATCCATCGGCAGGTCGGGATTTTTGCGCCTCAGCCCGAACGCCGCGCTCCACACCAGCTTGCCATCGTTAAGCACGGCAATCTGCGCTCCCGTGACATGCTCCGCGTCGAGCGTCTTTTTGGCAAACGCATCCGCCTCACCGATCGAGATCGTCGATCCATCAAGGCGCTGGATGTTTTTGGGAGCGGGGCTTTGGGCAACGGCAGCACAGGACAAGAGAACAGCCAGCAGCGGGCGATATATCATCACGCTCGATGCTACGCGTCAGAAATCCGACCCGTTCCTTACCTGTGAACACTTTTTGTCACAAAATAGCGGATATCGCACTATCATGTTGGCCCGTTCCCGGTATTGCTATCGCGCGATAGAACTCGTGGCAAGCTGGGTTCGCAAATCATGGGCGGAGGCTATCTCCAGTGGCAAAGATTGCTCGTATCCCGATCACCAATGTCTACGCGAACGGTGACTATACCGGTCGCATCCTTGTTGGCCCCGAAGAGCAGCCGATGAATGTGATCCTGGACACGGGCAGCAGCGCGTTAGCGCTCGACGGCAAGAAGTATCATCCAAGCCTGTCCAGCGGCGATCAGTCCACAAAACTGGCTCAGACCAGTGCTTACGACGACGGAAGCAGCTGGACCGGCGCCGTCATCAAGACTGGCATATCCATCGGAGACGGCAAGGCTTCCGTTCTCCTCAACGACGCCAATGCTGCCATCGCTTACTTGTCGAAAGATATGTTCGATTCGTGCGACGGCATCCTGGGTCTTGCCTATGCGTACCTCGACGACGCCTTCACGATGCCTGAAGATACCTGGGCCCATAAATATCTGGAGACCCAGGTTCGTACCGGCAGGCACGGCCAGCTCAAGCCATATTTGACGCAACTTGCGGATGAGGGAGTGACCTCGGATAAGATGGCATTCCTGACCCGGCGTTCCCTCATTCACGTCGGCGGTGGTGCGAACGATCCCCTGAATCAAGGTTGGATGATCGTCGGCGGCGGTGAAGAGTGCACCGACCTCTACACCGGCGGCTTCAAGACCGTGAAAGTGCTCTCGGACAAGTGGTACAACACCAACCTGAAAGCCATTATCGTCGGCAATGGGGATCCGATCGCTGGTCGCATGGAAGGCCCAAAAGGATCCTCCTCGAACTCCATCGTCGACAGCGGCACCGCCAGCCTCGAAGTAAGCAAGCAGATGTTCAGAGCGCTGCTGTCGAAACTCACTCCAGCCCAGCAGGAGCTGCTCACCAAATCGGTTCTCGACAACAAACCAGTCGCCAATTCAGCTCTCGATTTACCGAATTGGCCAACTTTGACTTTCGTACTCCAGGGCGAGGACGGAGACGTTTCGCTTCTGGTTGCTCCGAACAACTACTGGCAGGTCAACACGGATAAGGCCGGTTCGGCAGCAGCGGCCATTACAGAGGGCAGTGCGGGTTTCACGACGCTCGGCCTCCCGCTCATGAATGGCTATTTCACGATCTTTGACGGTGAAGCAGATGGCGGCCGCGGAGTCATCAAGTTTGCCACAAGAGCGGCCTAGACACTGTCGACAAACCCCAGGACTGGCGCGCTATCGATAGCTTCGCTGGTATGTCCGTGTGATGCGATCGTGCCACCCCAGCCCGTCCTCGTCAAAGAGCGCCCACAGAAATCCCAGGCCGACCGGCACCGCCGACAGAAACAGCGCGGCAATCCGCCACTGCATCGCCGTACGCGAAGGGTTCTCGTCGTCGAAGGTGCACAGCGCGATCTTCGCGTAGCGCATGCCCGGCGTCCCATCGGCATAGGTAAAGAAGATCCATTGGTAGAGCGCGAAGAAACCTACCAGCGCAATGGTTGCATAAGCTAGCGCCGGCTTGCCCGCCGGCGGATGAGCTGTGCACGCCGCGATCACCAGCACGAAGAGCAGGAATGCAATCAGTACGAGGGCCAGGTCGACAATTCCCGCCATCAGCCGGTCTTCCATCGAGGCGACATGCAGCGGGCCCAGGTCCAGCAGCGGCGAATGACGAGGAGCTGCCTCACCGGCATTGCCGTTCCCGCGCGGCTCTCCAGTTCCCCGCGCTGTCTGGCTGGTCCCTGTCTTGCCGTTACTCAGCGAACCGTCCGCATTGCAGCGGCCGGCGCGGGCGGCTGCAGGCGCCGTGGCTGAGGCGGGGCCAGCAACCGCCGAAGCGCTCAAAGGCCGTACATCGTGGGGCCGTGCGTCCTGGGGCCGTGCGTCCAGTCGAATTGAATGCCACTCGGGCAGGACCTGTTCCTCCACAGGTTTTGATGCGACGGCCTCATGACTGATCGCGTCCGCCTCCACTTCAAAGATGCGCAGCTGCGACTTCTCCGGTGCGTGTGGCTCCTCGCGCAGCGGGCCCTCCGCATGGCGTGGACGCGCCTTGCGCGCCGCTATCAGCTCCCGCGGAAACTCCAGGATGCGCACCGGCAAGGGCTGCGCCGGAGCGATTACGGCATCTTCGAAGGGATCGAAAATCTCCCCTCCACGCCGGCTCACCGGCGCGGCAGCCTGCGGTATCTCACTCCTGCGCGGCTCCGGCAGCGATCCCGGATCGACGTGGTACCGGATCGGCGGAGCTGGCTCCGGAACAGGTTCGGGCGTTGGCTCCTCAACCGGCTCTTCGAGATCCGCCCACAGAACCTCGTTCATCGCCTGTGCCGCCTCGTGGGCCTTCTGCGCTGCCTTGGCAGCAGCTTCGGCCGCGCGCGCGGCATTGGCGGCCTCGATGGCCAGTGCCTCGCGGTAAGACGGCACCCGAGAATAGCGCTCCGCGACCCGCGCCGCCACGCTCCGCGCGGCCTCCGGCCGGGATGCAGCGCTCTCCATACCGGGAAGGACCGGCTGCGCCTCGGGATTGCGTGTGCGCCGGTTGCGATGCGCGACCAGGCGCTCATTTATCTCCTGCTTCCAGGCGGGCAGTCTTGCACTCATTTCGGACGAATCGTCATCGTAGACGGCGCTCTGCGGCGAAGTACTCAACGGTGATCCTCTTTTTCTTGCAAACGCGCGTTCCGAAGTCGAGTTGCGAGACACAGTCCGGACAAATCGCGTCTGTCGTTATATTCAGCGTCAGTGTTGGAGAGGATGAGAGGTAGCGGGTTCAATGTTCTGTGCGCGCGTCTCTTCCGCCATCCGCCTGCTACGAACGGGCCGGGTACATGTGGTGCGATCATCGGGATCACTCCAATGTTGGCGAGAGAACGGGTTTTCGAGCCAGAGCAGCGGCGCTTCCATTGGCCGGGAGCCACAGACAGCTTTGCTATCCTTAGGTTGCCCTTTGCGATGAGAGCCCGCACTTTTTTGTTTACCACGCTGCTACTGCTCTGTCATCCGCAGCTTTGGCCGCAGCAGTTATCAAAGCAGTTCCCCCCGGCCGAGCAACAGGGCCAGGCGGCCGCTCCGACGCAAAATTCAACCCCGGCGCAGCCTCCAGCCGGGCAGGACAAGGACAGCACCTATCCCGACGAACCCAGTCTGCAGAGCACCATGCCAGAAGCGCATGTCGTGCCCGCGCCCCCGCAGGGCGTGCCCGTAAAGATCGAGGCGGACACGCAGAGCTACGTCAAGACCAGCGCCGGCGGACTCTACACCCTGACCGGCCACATCGTCATCCACTACAAGGACTACGTCGTCTCCGCCGACCACGCCACCTACAATCAGGACACCAGCGAGATCGTCGCCGAGGGCAACCTGCACGTTGACGGCGGACCCGACGAAGCGCACTTCGTCGCCAGCCATGGGACGATGAACCTCGACGCCCACACTGCCCACCTTTACGACGCGACCGGCACGCTGGGCGAGGGAAGGACATCCCAGGTTAAGACGGTTACGACGGTTCTGCCGGGGGTGGGAACGCTACAGCAAGCCAAACCAGTGTTCACCTCATCGAGCCCCTTTGCTCTCACTGCGCGGGAGCTGATTCAGACCGGCGAGAATCGCTATCACATCGTCCAGGGCACCATGACCTCCTGCCGTCTGCCCACTCCCGACTGGCAGCTTGTCGCCCACAATTTCTTCCTTGAGAACGGCGTCGCGCGTGCCAAAAGCAGTTGGTTCGAGCTACAGGCGTTGCCCGTGGTGCACAAAGTGCCGGTCTTCTACATGCCGTACGTGACCCATCCGGTAAACGCCGACTCTCGTGAGTCGGGCATATTGATTCCCATGTTCGGCAAAGACACTCAGAAGGGCTGGATTTTCGGTGAGGATGTCTATTTCACACTGGGGCGCAGTGCCGACCTGCTGATCGGATCGCAGTATTACTCCAAGCGCGGCTTCGCGCCAAATGGCTTGTTTCGCTACAAGGGACGCGGGTATGACTTTGCGACATTTCGCTTCAACAGCCTGCTCGACCGGCTGCCTGGAACCGAGAACCAGGGCGGCGTGGACCTGCTCTTCGACGGACGGCACGATTTTGATTCAGAGACCCGCGCCGTCGCCGACGTGGAGTATCTGAGCTCCTACACCTACCGGCAGGCCTTTGAGAGCAATTACGTGGTCGCCATTAACTCCGAGGTGAAGTCGCAGGCATTCCTGAGCCACGCTCATAACGGCCTCTTCGAGGGCGCCAGCTTTAACCGTTATCAGAGCTTCCAGAGCAGCGCCGGCTCTCCCAGCGGCGAACAGGAGATCAGGATCCTTCATCTCCCCACGCTGCAATTCGAAGGTGTCGACCAGTACCTGCCGGACACTCCCCTGATGTGGGGCATCAACGCCGCCGCGACATCTCTCTCCCGCTCCGAGCCAGGATTCGAAACATCCAAGGTGGTACCGCGCTTCGACTTCTACCCACACCTTGCGCTGCCCCTCCACTTCGACGGCTGGACGCTGCGTCCCCTCGTCGCCGTGCGCGACACCTTCTACGGCAAGAGCCAGAACCCGGCACCGCTCGGCGAGCTACCCACAGAACGCGACGCCACCGTGAACCGCAAGGACTTCGAGGCCAGCGTCGACATCCGCCCTCCAGCGCTGATGCGCGACTTCTCCGCTCCCTGGCTTGAGCGCCTGCTCGGAGGCGACGTACGTCACGCAATCGAGCCCCAGGTCCAGTACCGATTCGTCGGCGGCATCAACAACTTCGACTCAGTTCTCAAGTTCGACGGGGTTGACGTAGCCAGCGACACCCGGGAACTCGACTACTTCCTCACTCAGCGCCTCTTCGTGCGCCATCTCCATACGCATCCCTGTACTGGAGACGATGCCCTTGGTCCGGACGAGACTTGCGGCGGTGGTACCTCAGACTGGCTGAGCTGGACCATCGGCGACAAGTACTTCTTCGATCCGGATTTTGGCCACGCAGTGACGCCGGGAACCCGCAATGTGCTCGACACAACCCTCGACCTGAGCGGCGTCGCCTTCCTCGAGCGCCCGCGAAACTACTCGCCTATCATTTCCCGGCTGCGATGGCAGACCACAGCCGCCACGAATCTCGAATGGGACGTCGACTACGACACCAAAACCGGGCGACTGGACTCCAGCAACCTCTTCGCCAACTATAAGCACGGAGACTTCGACTTCACCATCAGCGACGCTCACCTGCATACCTTGCCCGGAGCCACGCCTTCAAGCCCCACCCCGGGAAGCTCGGCCGCCACCGGAACCAGTCCCACCTCCGTCTCGACCACCGAGATCAACTTCAACCAGCTGCGCGTGTCAGCCATATACGGCAGCCCGATCAAGACTGGACTGAGCGTCGGCATGAATCTCGGCTACGATTTCACCCTCAACAACCTGCAATATGCCAGCGGACAGGCGACCTACAACTGGAACTGCTGCGGCCTCAGCTTCGAAGTGCGCCGCTATCAGCTGGGAACCGTGCCTGCGCACACCACATTCCTGTACAACTTCACTCTGGCCAACGTAGGCTCAGCGGGTACCCTGTCGTGGGCGGAGCGGGTCTTCTGACCGTCCCAACCCCAAATGCCGGGCCCAAAATGAGATAATCGAAACTACCGAAAGGTGGTTGGCTTGTCCCGAATTCGACTCACCCTTGCCTGCATGGTGGCGCTTGTCGCCGCTGCGGGATGCAAGGCACAGAACACACCCAATAACACCGCCAGCAATACTGTCGATCAGAAAACCCTCCGCAAGATCGACGTCGAGGTGCGCAGCAAACTCAACGTTCCGTCCGATTATCAGGTTTCCGTCGGTCCGCGCACGCCCAGCGACGTGCCCGGATTCGACACCGTGCAGATTACATTCTCTCTGCCCGCCCATCCCGACCATCGCCAGACCATCCCCTTTCTGCTCTCCAGGGACGGCAACACCCTGGCCCGTGTCGTGCGCTGGGATATCAGCAAGGACCCCGCCGACATTGCGCCCGCCTCCGGCCGCCCCGTGCGCGGAAATCCCAATGCCAAGGTCGTTATCGTGAACTATGACGATCTCGAGTGCCCCTACTGCGCAAAGATGCACGCCGAGCTATTTCCCGAGACGCTCGACCACTACAACGGTCTGGTGAAGATCGTCTACCGCGATCTGCCTCTCGAAGAGCTGCACCCCTGGGCCGTGCACGCGGCCGTAAATGCCAACTGTCTCGCCGCACAGAGCGCGCCCGCCTACTGGGCATACGTCGATTACCTGCATGCCCATGGCCAGGACGTGACCGGGCCCGACCGCGACCTTACCAAGGCCAATGCCACCCTCGACAAGCTCGCCCACCTGCAGAGCGATACCAGCAAGCTCGATACGGCAAAGCTTGACGCCTGCGTCGCAAAGCAGGATGAGTCCACCGTGCGCGCCGAGATGAAGCAGGCCGACGGCCTCGGCATTCAGCAGACGCCGACCGTCTACGTCAATGGCGAAATGCTCGCCGGAGCCCTGCCCACCAGCGCACTGTGGTCCATCATCGACCGCGCCCTGGTCGCCGAGGGCATCACGCCCCCGCCCAGCGAATTCAATCAACCAGCGAAGCCCGTCCAGCCCGGATCGCAACCCCCAACCAAGCCGGCTGAGCCCGCTGCCAAGCCCACCGGGGGAAGCAATTGACCGCGTGTTAACCGTTGCCTTGCTTTGCAGTAATGGCCTGGCAAATTATGCTGGAACAGAGCGTTTAGCTGGCCTGCGTCAGCCACAGGCCTGGCGAGCACGTCTCCGCGCCTTCGCGCGCGGTGCTCAAGGAGATCACTGTTGCCATTCCGACTGAACGCAGTCCCTGCTGCCCTTCCCTCACAACCTGCGCGCAAAATGAGTTTCCAGAGGTCCCCGGCAATCCTCGCCCTGGCTGCTGTGTGCATCGCGGGCGCCTCCGGCTGCCAGCGCGGCCACAATCCCGACGCCGTAGCCACCGTGAACGGTAAGCCTATCCATCGCTCCGACGTTGAAACCCACTATCAGGACACTCTGGGTGAATCGCACCAGCAGCCTTCGAAGGAGCAGGCCGACATCGTCCGGCTCAACATCGTCCGCGATTTGATCGATCAGGAGATCGTCATGCAACGCGCCGCCACGCTCAACCTCTCCGCCAGTGACGAAGAGGTCGACAGCCGCGTCAACGAGCTCAAGGCGCCCTACACCCAGGAAGAGTTCAACAAGGTCCTCGCCGACAAGCACATGACCCTCGACGAGATGAAGCGCCAGATCCGCATCGCCAAGACCGAAGAAAAGCTCTTCAATAAAGAAATCAACTCCAAGATCAACATCACCGACGCCGACATCGCCAACTACTACAACGCGCACAAGTCCGAGTTCAATCTCATCGAGCCGCAATATCACCTCGCGCAGATCGTCGTCACCTCCGTTCCCGCTCCCGCCCAGCAGGTGGGCAATCTGCAGAACAGCAAGGCGACCAACGACGCCGATGCAAAGAAAAAGATCGAAACGCTGCACAACCAGATCGAAAGCGGCCAGGATTTTGGAATGCTCGCGGCGAATTTCTCCGAACGCCCGGACAACTCGCAGAGTGGCGGCGACATGGGGTTTATCACCGAATCGCAGTTGCGCTCCGAGCCGGAAGTCTACACCGCCATCAACAAGCTCAAGCCCGGACAGGTCACCGAGGTTCTGCCGCTTTACGAAAACTCCCCCGCCGGCAAGCGGCCTGTCGGCTATGCCATCTACCGCCTGCTCGACAAGGAGGCCGCCGGCCAGCGCGAGCTGAACGATCCCCGCGTGCAGCAGAAAATTCGCGAGCAGTTGCGCAATGCCCGCTCCCAGCTGCTGCAGAACGCCTACCTCGAAATGCTCCGCGATCAGGCCCGCGTCGAAAACTACTTCGCCGAACAGGTCTTCAAGAGCGGCGCTCAGTAGCCGTCGCCCAACAAGTATGACCCGATACGGCATCCTCGGCTTTGGACATCACGCCGCCAAGCGGCTCACGAAGGGCTTTCTCGAGTCTCAGAACTCGAAGCTCGTCGGCCTCTGGCGTCGCGACGCCGCCAAAGCTCAGGCCAGCGCCAGCCAATTCTCCATCCCGCTGGTCTTCGACACGCCCGAAGCCCTCTGCGCCTCGCCTGAAATCGACGCCGTCTTCATCGTCTCCCCCGACGCGCTGCACCTGCCCCATGTCCTGCTCGCCGCAAAACACGGCAAAGCCATCTTGTGTGAAAAGCCACTGGCCCTGAACGCCGGCGAGGTCGAGCAGATGCTCGCTGCAGCCAAAGCTGCCGGGGTTCCGTTCGGCGTCGCCCAGAACATGCGTTACAACCGCAGCCTCGACGTCATCCGAAAGTGGATCGCCGAAGGCCGCATCGGCCAGCCTCAGCTCGCGCATTCCCAGTTTTCCTATTCGGCCGAAGGCAGCCCGCGCACCTGGATCTACGATCCCACGCTCGCGACCGGCGGACCCATCGGCGACGTCGGCATCCACTGCATCGACGCCCTGCGCTTTGTCCTCGGCACCGACGTGGCCGCGTTGAGCACGGTCGCCCATCGCGACTCCGGTTCGGGCGCGGTGGAATCGCACGCTGTCATCGCTCTCGATCTCGCCTCCGGCGCCATGGCGGGCGTGACGGTCACTACCCGCGCCTCATACCGCAGCGTGGTTGAAGTCACCGGAGAGACCGGCGTTATCCTCTGCGAGAATGGCCTCACCGTCGACCATCCGGTCGATGTCGTCCTGCGCCGCGGAGCGGAAGTTATCGCCACTGAGCACGTCTCCAACGCCGACGCCTATGGCCTCATGCTCGACGGATTCTCCGCCTGGGTCGAAGGCCGCGGAACCTACCTCGCTCCCGCCTCTGACGCACTCCACAACCAGCGCGTCCTCGACGCCGCTTATCAAAGCTGGCGCGAAGGTACGAAGCAGTCGACCGTATAACCGTCACATGAGCCTCTGATCACTGCCGGGCTGAACATCTCTGGAGGCGCTATGAAATTCACTCTCACTCAGAGGAAGCAGACTGCTTCTTTCAGGATTGCTGGCTTGATGCTTGCGCCGCTGTGGCTGATGCTGGCCGCGGCCAACACTTCCGCGTATGCACAGACGTCCGATACGGCTGCCGCCACAAGCACCACTACGTCCTCATCCGCAGACTGGACCGAGTTCCACCGCGACAACATGCAGCGCTGGAACCCGTATGAGACGGTGCTTGGGGTCGGTAACGTTGGCAGCCTGCAGTTGGCGTGGCAAAGCGGCGTCTGCTGCGGCGGAACCGGCTTTGGACTTGCCCCGCCAGCGGTGGCGAATGGGGTGGTCTATGTCGGATCCGGCAGCAGCAACGGGGATTTCTCGCCTGCCGCCGTGTATGCGCTGAACGCCAGCACCGGCGCCACGCTGTGGAGCTATACCACCGGGGGCCTAGTGTTTGGCTCGCCCGCCGTGGCGAATGGAGTGGTTTATGTCGGCTCCGTCGACAGCAACGTGTATGCGCTGAACGCCGGCACCGGCGCCAAGCTGTGGAGCTATTCCACAGGAAACCCTATATTTCCTCGCCCGCTGTGGCGAATGGGGTAGTTTATATCGGCTCCGGCGACCCTTATTACGGCTCCGACGGTAACGTGTATGCGCTAAACGCCAGCACCGGCGCCAAGCTGTGGAGCTTTCCAACCGCATATCCAGTGGTATCCTCGCCCGCCGTGGCGAATGGCGTAGTTTACATCGGCTCCTACGACGACAACCTGTATGCGCTGAACGCCAGCACCGACGCCAAGCTGTGGAGCTTTGCGACCGGGGGGAAGCGAATGTGTTTTTTCTATCCCTCAACCGCCTGGTTTTCTTAATGCACCGTGCTATATATTCTCCTCGCCCGCCGTGGCGAATGGGGTGGTGTATGTCAGCTCCACTGACGGCAACCTGTATGCGCTGAACGCCAGCACCGGCGCCAAGCTTTGGAGCAATCCCGCGGTAAGCTATTCCTCGCCCGCCGTGGCGAATGGGGTGGTCTATATCGGATCCACTGCGCTGAACGCCAGCACCGGCGCAGTACTGTGGGGCTTTAACCCCGAATACAACGCCGGAGACGACATATACACCTCCTCGCCAGCGGTGGCGAATGGGGTGGTTTATGTCGCCTCAGAGAACGGCAACATGTTTGCGCTGAACGCCAGCACCGGCGCCCAGCTATGGACCTATCCCGCTGGAGATGTTTCGCCTGTAGTGGTAAACGGCACGCTATACGTCGGTTCCGCCGCGCACAATTTGACTGGCGGTGCCGATCTTTTCCTGCGGATAAGGCCCACTTTGACGACGGTTCATCAGGGCGATTTGCTCACCTATGCCTTCCCGGTATGGAATCTGGGTCCCCAGGACGCGGTTCACGAAGTGCTGAACACGCAGGTGCCAGAGGGGACAGTCTTTGACTATATCCGCATCTCCGGCACGCCGGGGCTGGGCACGTGTACGCATCCGCCATATCAGGGAACAGGGCAGATCGTCTGCCACGAAAACAGCGCCATGGCTCCGAACACCACGTGGACGGTGCGCTTGACGGTGAAGGTGACGGCGCCCGCAGGGACGGTGATCACCGAGAGCGCGGCCACCATGGCGGATACGGCTGATCCCAACATGGCCAATAACATGGCGACGGTGAGTATCACGGTGCAGTGAGCGGAGAATCGGCGGAAAGCGAATCGTGACCTTGGCAGAATGGAGAAGGGCAAAACTCCCTGCTGTCAATCAATCCGTAGTTCCGGTCGGATAACCGGCAATCCGGAGTAGCCCTCAACCTCTAGGCGAGCTACCAAATCACCTACGCCGCCTTCAGCCGTCAATCCCGCAAACTCCAGATCTCGCGTACCACTTCATTCCAGACGGAAATAGTCCCGCAAAAATTGGCCGATCATTTTCTCTCAGTCGATACAATAGAAATAGAAATAGAGATTCCGAAAAGGCCCGCCCCGCGCGGGCCTTTTCTATTTCTGGAGGAAACCCGATGGCCCGTTTCTGCGCTGAAATAATCGCAACCGGCTCGCAATGCACGCAATTTGCCCGCAAGGGACAGCCCTGGTGCCGCGCCCACGCAGATCCCCGTCTCCGCGAAAGAAACGGCGACACCCGCCAGTTCATCGCCTGGGTTGCGGATCAGGATCTGAGTGGGTTGGCTAACGGTCTCGGGAAGATCGCATGCGACTGCGTCTTAAACTCATCACGCCGCTCCACGCCGAAGCTGTTCTCGACGCTTTGCTCGCCCGCCTCGATGTGTTGACCGGCCAACTCGACCAGGAGTTCTCGTAGCCCGAAAGATCTCCGATAAGCCTCTTCGGAACAATCAGTTACAAGTTTCATTCATGAAATGAATGACTTACAAACCACAATCCGCAAACCGAGCAGAATGAATCAGTTCAAAACCATAGAAAACACCAGGGGGGAGGGGTCACCCCTCCTTAATCAATCACCGCCAGCACATCTCCCACCAAAACAGTATCGCCGGGAGCGACCCGAATCTCGACGACCGTGCCCGCCTTCGGAGACTTCAGCTCGTTCTGCATCTTCATCGCTTCGATGACCACGACACCCTGGTGAGCCTCAACCTCATCGCCCCGGCTGGCAAGGATACGCACCACCCGGCCCGGCATCGATGCCTTGATCACCTTCGGACCGTCATGGCCTCCTGAGTGCGCTCGGCGCACTTTGAGGGAGCGCGAATCCTCGACGCGATAAGGAAAGCGGCCGCCTGCAACAAGAACCGCTACTTCGCTGCCATTGCCCGCCGGTGCGTCGTCCTCGCGCACCGCCCGGTACGATCGGCCGGCGACCACCAGCGAAAGCACCCCCGGCCGAAGCAGGCGCGCTTCAACTTCGAATGCCTCGCCATCGAGGATCACTCGGTACTGTCCCGGAGATGTCGCCGCTTCAAGTTCGATCGCTCGCAACCGCCCCTGAATCTCCAACTCGAGCTTCATCCGCGCAGCCCCTCTCTGCGCGCCGCCGACTTCCAGGCACTCGCCTCCTGCTGAACCGCCGCGGCTTGCGCCGGCCTCATTGCCTCGAAGAGGGCCGCCGCGATAGCGGCCACCGTTTCGTCAGTCGCCTCGGCTTCTCCTTCCGGCCGGACAGGCTCGGCCAGAAGGCGATCGAGATAGCCAGTGTCGATACACCCCGAGCGGAAGCCCTCGTCGCTGAGGATGCGCCGGAAGAAGCCAAGGTTCGTGCGGATGCCGCCGATCACGTACTCGTCGAGCGCGCGCAGCAACCGCGCAATCGCCAGCTCACGCGTCGGCGCGTAAGCGATCAGCTTCGAGAGCATGGGATCGTAGTCCATGGGCACGACCCAGCCTTCGTAGATGCCGGAGTCCTCGCGAATGCCCGGCCCTCCCGGCTGCAGCAGCCGCGTAATCCGCCCCGGCGAGGGAAAGAATCCGTTGTCCGGATCCTCGGCATAGACGCGGCACTCGATGGCGTGGCCGCGAAGCTCGATGTCCTGCTGCGATACCGGCAGCGGCTCGCCCTGTGCTATCCGGATCTGGAGATGCACAAGATCGAGCCCGGTCACCAGTTCGGTGACCGGGTGCTCTACCTGCAGTCGCGTATTCATCTCGAGGAAGTAAAAATTTTGCTCGTCATCGACCAGGAACTCGACCGTTCCGGCGTTGGTATACCCCTGCGATTGCGCCAGCCGCACTGCAGCCTCGCCCATCCTGCGGCGCAGATCCGGACCGACCACCGGCGATGGGGCTTCCTCGATCACCTTCTGATGCCTCCGCTGCACCGAGCATTCGCGTTCGCCAAGGTAGACGCAGTTGCCGTGTTCATCGGCGAGCACCTGGATCTCGATGTGCCGCGGACGATCAATCAGCTTCTCCAGGTAAACCTCGTCGGACCCGAAGGAGCGGAGCGCCTCGCTTTGCGCCGCCTCGAAGGCCGCCTTCAGATCCTCGGGGCGCCCGACAGCGCGCATACCTTTGCCTCCTCCGCCGGCCGCTGCCTTCAGCATCACCGGATACCGGATCTCATCCGCAACAGAGTACGCCTCGGCAGGAGAATCCAATGCCCGCGTCGATCCAGGCGTACGCGGCATCCCCGCTGCATCCGCGGCCTGCCTTGCCTTGGTCTTCGAACCCAGTGCGCGCATAGCCGAGGCAGTCGGCCCAATGAACTTTACGCCGGCACCCTCGCACGCTTCGGCAAAATCTGCATTCTCGGAGAGGAATCCGTAACCAGGATGAATCGCATCGGCACCCGTGCGGCGTGCGATGTCAAGGATCAGATCGCCGCGCAGATACGACTCCGTCGCGGGTGGCGGTCCGAGCAGAAAGGCCTCACCCGCCTCCAGAACGTGCATCGCTGCCCGGTCCGCCTCGGAGTAAACAGCGACCGTTGCAATGCCAAGTTCGCGGCAGGCCCGCTCGATACGCAGAGCTATCTCGCCACGATTGGCGATAAGGATCTTGCTGAAGGACATCAATGAGGGACTCGGTTGCAAGAAGTCATTCTATAGGCTGAGACCGATCGCAGATACGCGAAAGCCCCCGGCATGCCGGGGGCTTTCAGGACGAAGGCTGCCGCCACTACATGACGACGCCGTTTGCCTTTTCGTTCTTCTTTTCCTCGTTTGCCTTGCGGGTGGCCATGGCCTTCTCGCGCCACTGATCCACTTGCGCCATATCCACCTTGCGCCCTTCTTCATTGCCGCATTCAAGGTCGGCCTTGCGGCGATACATCAGCTGCAGATATGCCATAGCGTCGTCATACGAGGGACGAATATCAACCGCCTTGTGAAGGTACTCAAGGCCTTCATTTACCAGCGGCGTATTCTTCTCCTGCAGATCCTGGCAGACCTTCTTCGGCATCTTTACATTGCCCGCACCGTCATCCTGCATCCCCACGCCCTTGAGTACCTCAACGGCATTTCGGTACGCCAGACGCCAGTCGATGCTGCCGATGGTGTAAGCCGCCTCGGCATCTTGCGGATCGACAGCCAGCACTTTCATTTGCCACTGCTTGGCCTCATCGTACTTGTCGATGTTGAAATAGAGGCTCGCCATGTTCTTTAGGCTGTTGATGTCCTTCGGATCCTTGGCCAGAACTGCCTCAAAACCCTGCATCGCGAGGTTGGCGTTCTTGAGATTCTCTGGGGTCGTCAGATCGGGAACAACTTGCTGCGCGTATGCCGTCGCTAGATACAGGTGCGCCATGGGAAGCGAGGGGTCGTAATTCACCGCCTGCTGGAAATGATTGATTGCTTCCTCATACTTCGCGCTCTTGTATGCCTGCACGCCCTTGTTCAACTGATCGCGGGCTCTGAGGCGCTGGCATCCGGTCACAAGGACAAGCAACGAGAGCGTTGCGACGGCCATCACCGGAAAACGTACATTTCGGTTCATTCTGTATCTCGTCTCCTTCGAATCACCATAACTGCCTGGTGACTGGGATGCTTCAAGAGCGCGGCAGGGCAAAAACCCTCGCGCAGTGATTGTAATTCCTTTACGCCATTAGGCAAGAGTTTCAAGGAAAATCCAGAGGGCGGGTGGGAGCCCTTTGAGCGGGAAGGCTGCAGGCCGGGCTGGCAGAAGACGGCAAAGCGGGTCTCTATTGACCCGCTTCAATCTTCGGAGTGATCAACCCAATGTGGTCAACGCCCACGGCATGGCCAATGTCGATGACCTCCGCCACACTGGAGAAGTTGAGATTGGCATCGCCCTTGATGAACATCACTTTTTCGGCGCGCGGCGCAAAGATTTCATCAAGGCGCTGCCGAAGCTGGTTCTTCGCGATGTCGTCCTGGTTGATCTTGTAAGTCGGGATGCCGTTGGCCTGACCCTCGACCTGCACAACAATGGTGCGGTCGTTGGGCTGCTGCTGATTGGGATTCTTCGGCGGCTGGGGCACCAGCGCGTCCAGGCCCTTCGGCGTAATTGGCACGATGACCATGAAGATGATCAACAGCACCAGCAGCACGTCGATGAGGGGAGTTACATTGATGTCCGAGTTAAGCCCGCCCGGACCGCCAGTTGCCATTCCCATACGTCAGTTCCTCGTTTCTGGATCTCTAGCTTACTCGCCGCCCGTCGGTGGCTTGTTGGGCTGCCGGTTCTCGGTCAGCAGGCCGACTTCGTCCACGCCGGTCGTGCGCACCGCATCGATAGCGTCCATGACCGTGCCGTAATGCGCGCGCGCGTCGGACCGGAAGAAAACCATCTTGCTGGTCTTGTTCTGCAGCAGGTCGGCCACCTTTGGCCCCAGATCCGCAATGGTCACCTGGTCCTGCCCCAGATATACCCTGCTGTCGCGCGTGATGGCGATGGTGACGGCGTCTTCCTTGCTCGCGTCTTCCATGGCGACGGCGTTTTCGGTCTGCGCCAGCGTCACGTTCACCTTGTTTTCGAGCATGGGCGTGATGACCATGAAGATGATCAGCAGCACCAGCATGACGTCCACCATAGGCGTGACGTTAATGTTCGAGTTTACTTTTTTGCCTTCGTCTCTTTTTACGATTGCCATTCGCTACTCCGTGGATCGAGCTTTCTTCAACTGCATGGCGAAGATTCTGCAATGGGAGCGAAGCCGGGCCAGCCCGTCCCGCTCCCGTTGCGTGATTTCTCGCTATTCAGGCAAATTACCGCTTGCTCTGCTTGATGAAGTAATCGATCAGCTCGCTCGAGGAGTTATCCATCTCGACGTCGAAGGCCTCAACTTTATTCGTGAAGTAGTTGAAGGTCATAACCGCCGGGATAGCCACGAGCAGTCCGAATGCCGTGGTCACCAGAGCTTCAGAAATACCGCTGGCAACCGCACCGATACCGGGCGTCTTCTGCGTAGCGATTTCCTGGAAGGCCTTGAGGATACCGGCAACCGTTCCGAACAATCCGACGAACGGAGCTGTCGAGCCGATTGTTGCCAGACCACCGAGGCCGCGCTTCAGCTTGGCATGAACGATCGCTTCAGAGCGCTCGAGTGCGCGCTTGGAAGACTCGATCTGCTCGGCCGTGATCGCTCCGCCGCTGCCGAAGTTGCGAAACTCCTGCAGGCCGGCCGTCACCACCTCAGCCAGATGCGACTTCTTGTTGCGATCGGCAACCTTGATCGCCTCGTCCAGCTTGCCCTCCTTAAGAGCGCCGGCGACGCGGGGAGCAAACTCGCGCGACTGCTTGCGGGCTGCATTGAAATACAAGTAGCGGTCAATAATCACGGCCAGCGACCAGATCGACATGATGAAGAGTACGAACACAACGCCGCGAGCCAACCAGCCCATGTTGTTCCAGAGATCGACAGGGCTGAATCCAACCGACTGATCCTGCTGAAACATACCCAGGGCTACTGGGTGAAATACAACTTGATTGAGATGAGCGAGAATCACTGAATCTTTCCTCCTAAGGAGTAAATGCTGGGAATTGATTAAAACATGAGTGGCTGCAGGCGGGCCCTCCCGACGCTGCCGGGAGAAGCCTGGACCCGGGTATCAACCACCGCCGAGGGTGAAGATGACATTGACCTGCGTTTCTACCTCAACCGGCTCGCCATTGAGCAGGTAGGGTCTGTAACGCCAAGTCTTCACTGCTTCCATCGCGGCCTGCTGGAGCATCGGCGGACCACTAAGGACGTGGAGATTTTCGATTGTCCCGCCCTTGGAAATGGTTGCCTGCAACACAACCGTTCCCTGAATTCGGGCTGCTTTGGCAATCGCCGGATATTGCGGGGTCATGCCGCCGAGTTTGTTGCCCGCGATCACGCCTGCTGAAACGGCAATCTTCTTGGGAGCCGCAGCCTTAACAACAGGCGCCGGCCCTGTACCCATACCACCCAGAATGCCCGCCATGGCGCTGCCCGTGCCGCCGGTGCCCTCCATGCCCGCAACGCCGGCCATCGCCGGCTGCGGAGGCGCGTCATCCTTCACAATTTTGATGTCTTTGGGAATCTTCGTCGGAGCAGTGAGCTGATTATTCAGCACCTCCGAAACTACTTTCTGAATATGAACCGGGGCCGGTGGTGGCGGGGGTGGTGGAGGTGGGGGCGGAGGTGGCGCAACCAGCAGCGTGGTCATGGCCGCCTTCGGCAGGGCTTCGGGGTAGATCAGCGGAATCAAAACCAGGGCCGCAATGATCGACCCGTTGATCACGATTCCCACCCAGGTAAAGTACTTGCTCTTGGTCTTGATCTGACCGCCGGACTCCATAAGAGCATCTTCAAACATGGCCAACCTCGGATGTACGAAACGTCGTCATCACCTTTAGACACCGGAACGGTAGTACTTTGTTCCCGACTTGGGCCTCTTCGTCTTCATTTTTCTTTGATGCATCCCGGCCGGGAGAAAAGGTGAGTGTTTCGTTCTATCACAAAGTTCGTGGATGGGGGAAGAGTATGGCGGTTTTAGGCGCGAGCCCGCTTTGCTGCCGGCAAAACTGCTGCCTTGCCACGCTTCGCCCGCCAGTCCTGATAAGCCACAAGCATCGGCGCCGCTACCGCGATCGACGAGTAGGTGCCGATCAAAATGCCGATCACCAGCGCGAAGGAGAAGCTGCGCAGGACCTCACCGCCAAAGACATACAACGACAGCACCGTGAGGAACGTAAGCCCCGACGTAAGAACCGTCCGGCTCAGCGTCTGGTTGATGCTGCGATTGACTACCACCGACAGCGGCTCTCGGCGTGAGAGGCGCAGGTTTTCGCGAATGCGGTCGAAGACCACGATCGTGTCGTTCATCGAGTAGCCGACCAGCGTGAGAATCGCGGCGATCACGGTCAGCGAGATCTCTTTATTGAAGAGTGAAAATGCGCCGACCGTAATGATCGTGTCATGGAAAACCGCCACCACCGCCGCCACACCGTAGATCAGCTCAAAGCGGAACCAGAGATAAACCAGCATGCCCGCTAGCGAATAAAGGGTGGCCAGTAGCGCCTGCTTACGCAGTTGCGCGCCCACCTGCGGCCCCACAATCTCCACATTGCGCACAGCAAAGCCCGAGAGATAAGCATCCTGCTTCAGCTGGTTGACGACGGCCGGGGTCGCCACTCCCGAAAGGCTGTCGATCGAGCTGATCAGGCCGCTGTGGCTATCACGGTAGTCCAGGATGGAGTTCGCCTGCTGGGTATAGTGCTGGGTTGCCGCGTCGCTCTGACCGAGATGCTCGGGGTCCTTCTCCGCTAGCCACGCCGCCAGAGACGAGCGCCCTGTGTTGTCCAGATCGAGCTTTCCCTGGCTGGCTCCGCCCGTGGCCGAGTAGTTCGCCGTCAGCGTCCCGACAATGGCCGCGCGCCCCTGATCGAGAGCCGCCTCGCTGGTTTCGCTCTGCGCCAGCGTGACGATAACTTCGTTATTCGCCGCCACTCCGTATTGCTGGATACGCGCATCCTTCAGCCCCGCCTTGTCGGCCGCCGAACGGATACGGTCAATGTTAGGCTGCTGGTCAAACTTGACCCGCACCACCGTGCCGCCGCGAAAATCCACGTCCAGCGGGATATGGTGCCAGAACAACATCGACAGCACACCGGAGACGCTGAAGATGAGCGAAAATCCGAGGAAGTACCACTTCTTCCCCAGCCAGTCGATATTTGCTTGACGAAACAGTTCCACGAAAATCAGTCCTTAATTGCTTGTCATCCCCGACCAGCGTTTACCTCATTGGCGCACGCTGCTAAGGGGCCTGCAGTTCACTGCGCCAGTCCTAAATAGAAAGCGCCTCGCCGCG
This sequence comes from uncultured Acidobacteriaceae bacterium, assembly GCA_963781245.1. Taxonomy (GTDB): domain Bacteria; phylum Acidobacteriota; class Terriglobia; order Terriglobales; family Acidobacteriaceae; genus Silvibacterium. The sequence goes on along the minus strand of CAWAFB010000010.1, from coordinate 642,730 downwards.
CTGCTTGCGATTCAGGTTCGCGTCAAAGATCACGCGCGAAACAAAAACCGCGGTAAACAGATTGGCCAGAAGTCCAAACGTCAGCGTCACGGCAAATCCACGCACCGGCCCCGTACCGAAGATAAACAGGATCGCCGCCGAAACGATCGTCGTCACGTGAGTATCGATGATCGTTGTCCATGCGTGCGCAAAACCCTGATCGACAGCCACCGCCGGAGTCCGTCCCGCACGCAGCTCTTCACGGATGCGCTCGAAGATCAGCACGTTCGAGTCGACGCCCATACCAATGGTCAGGATCACGCCCGCGATACCCGGCAGAGTCAGAGTCGATCCCGTATATCCCATGAATCCCAGCAGAATGACCAGGTTCAGGAAGAGCGCCAGGTCAGCATTGATGCCCGCTCCGCGGTAGTAGATGAGCATGAACGCCATCACCGCCAGCATGCCCACGATCGACGCCATCACGCCCTGGTGGATGGAATCTGCACCCAGCGACGGACCCACCGTGCTCTCCTGCAGGTAATGCAGCGAAGCCGGCAGCGAACCGGTATTCAACAACATTGACAGGTCATTCGCCTGCTGCGCTGTCATTCCGCCGCCGATGTTGCCCTGGTCGCGAATCTGGTCGCGGATCACCGCCACTTCGTGAATCTTGTTGTCCAGCACCACCGCCAGGTCCTTGCCCTTGTTCGCGCCGGTAAATTCGGCAAAGCGGTCGCCGGCCGCTGTGGTCAGGAAGAAGTCGACCTCAGGCTCATTCGTATTCGTATTCTGTCCGACGCGAGCGCTGCGCAGGTCCGTTCCGCCGATCTCCGCCGTCCGCTTGATTTCGTAATACTGGATGCCACCGGAGCGCGACACGCCTGGCTTGGTGGGCAGGATTACGGCGTCAAGCGGCACCGCGCCACCAAGCTGCTGCAGTGCATCCTGCTCGCTCGTATAAGGACCACCCAGGACGGCGTGAATCTCCAGCCGCGCCGTCGACTGAATCACATCCTTCACCCGAGCGGGATCATCCACACCCGGCAGCTCGACGAGAATCTGGTCGCTGCCCAGGTTGTACTCCTGGATCACCGGCTCGCTCACGCCCAGCGAATCGACGCGCGTCCGGATGACCTCAATCGCCTGCTCCAGGGCACGCTTCTTGATCTCTGCGACCGCTGTCGGCTTCATCGTCAGCGTCCAGGTATTGTTTGCGCCCGAGCTGATGTCGTACTGCGTTCCGTACTTGGACTCGAGCACGCTGCGAACATCGCTGCCGCGATCGGCCGGCGCGCCCGTAATCTGGATCGTCTCCGGATGGTTCGGATCGGGCTTCGTCACCGATCCCACCGTGACGCCGTTCTGCTGCAGATCCTGCTGGATATGCGCAGCGTCGCTGTCGGTGGCGATGCCGACTGCCTCATCCACCATCACCTGCAGGATGAGGTGGGTCCCGCCCTTGAGGTCCAGCCCCAGGTGAATGCGGTCCAGGATCGAGTCCTTGACGGCAGTACCGCTGAATCCGTGAGGAATGCCAATGATCCCAATAACAAAGAAGATCAGGATGGCGAAGATCGCAATGGTTTTCGTGGTGAGATTCTTACGCATGAGGTTCGTCTACGGTGGGAGCTACTTTGCTTCCTCTTCAGTGGTAACGGAAGCGATCGCGCTTTTGACCACTTCGAGCTTGATGTTGTCAGGGGGAATCCGCAGCTGAAATGCATCGTCCTTGACCGAGATGATCGTCCCGCGGATACCGCCGGTCGTCGTCACCTTGTCCCCGGTCTTCAGATTCGTCAGCATCTGCTGCCAATGCTGCTGTTTCTTCTGATTGGGCCGGATCAGCAGCAAATAGAAGACAACAATGATAAGGATGAAGGGAAGAAACGAGACCACGCTGGGAGGAATCGCTGCGGCCAGAAAAGTCATTAACGTCAACACACAATCCTTTTTCGGCGAAGCAGCAAGATGCCTGCTCAGCGCGACTTACATTCACAATTTCAGGAAAGGCCCCCGGCTAAGAGGAAAACCTTTTGCCGAAAAGGCTTCGAACAGCGCCTGCTGCTTCCTTGCTGCTAACAATCTCTCCGGCTACCGGCCGGACCAGCTTGCGCCACACCCCGTTCCCGACGGGTGCGCACACGTTGCCGGATGCCCGAGGAGTGACTGATAACAAGCATCGCGTACCGGATAAAGCGGTGTCAAGACAGGAACGAGCTGCGCGCACCGCAATCAGCGGATTATTCCACCTCCGCCGACGCTTCAATCCCCTCTCTCACCTTCTTCTTGTGCTTGATATTCAGCCGCCCCTCGCGGGTGCGTGTAAATCGGGTAGGACTACCTGAAACGCCTGTAAAGACCAAAACTCTACCTTTTCAAGAACGCTGCCGACTCCTTGGCTCTAAGCTCTTTCACATGCTGCATCCATGCAGGATTTCTCGCCCACTCGATTCCTCTCTCTTGGGGTGCTCCGAACAACTCCGGGTGGATGTAGAAACCTTGCTCACGCCCGCTCTTTACTTGCTCAACTACAAGCGGGGTGGCTTTGGCATAGGCGTCCTTGCGAACACCGGTCACTTGCCACGAGACCTTTGTGCCCGGAATTCCTCCTGCGATGTGGAAGTGATTGCCGGAGATTTCTTGAGAAATGTAAAGACCCGGACTGGAATGGCCGATGGCGGTCAGCTGATACCGGAAATCTCCATTCAGCGCCTCGAACCACTCCGGAAGATTGACTTCTGCCTCTCCGCCTCCATCGAGTGTGATCATTCCGTCGTAGATGTTTTTCATTTCCGATGACTCGACCGAAGCGTGAACCAGGTACTTATTGGCCGGATCGAGGGGATGGTCGATTCTGAAATCCTTGGTTCCGGCGAAGATCGTCCCGGAGACATTGATGTCTCCGCTGAAATTACCGGCGTAGGCGTTTCCATTGAGGTTCCCGCCTGAGGCATCGATTCCATCTCCATCGCCATTCCTTCCATTGGCTCCTGCAAAAGACCCGCCGACACCTCCTACGTTAGATGGAGCGCCTCCGGACGCGCTGATTCCCGCTCCGCCCTGACCATCGGTACCTCCTCCTCCTCCCGCTGCGATAACGCCCGCTCCTCCCGTGGTGGGACCCCCCTGGTAATCCGCAGATCCGCCGGACGCGACAACCGCGGTGCTGCCACTCATGTATGTGAAGGAAGGCGCGCTCCAACCGGTCACGGCGAGCCCGACAAGCGACAGAGAGGGGGAAACAATATTCAGCATGCCGCCTGAGGACGCTGTTCCAACTTGAACGATGCCATTATTCTGCACTGCAAATTTCTCTACGCCTGCATTACGCAGACTTAAAATTTGTCCGCTCGCAGCATTGTCAAATGCGGCCGCGGGAAGCGAAGCGTTCGCTGTAATGGCACTAAGGGCAGCGGTCGGTGCAGTTGTTCCGATACCTACGTTGCCCGTGGTGTCCTGAATGAAAAAGGCATTGGGAACCCGGTAGGCACCGATTGCCAGCCCGGAGTTGTAGAGAGCCTCAACCGGATGATTTGTATCCCCAACATAGAGGAAAGCCGTATCTCCATTCTTTCTGAAATTATCCAGTCCCTTTACCATTGCGTTTCCTGAGTCCACCTCAAGCTTCTGAGTTGGAGCAGATGTTCCAACCCCAACATTTCCGGTCACATTTAGATTTCCGGTGATGCTCTGATTGCCGGTAAAGGTGTTATTCGCGCCGAGCTGCGGCACCTTTGAAGTATCCAGGTTCAGGGTGGTCGTTCCGCCTAAGGCCACAGAGCCGCCGCCGGTCAGGCCTGCGCCCGGCGCCACGGTCAGCGAGGGATGTGCCAACATGGCATTGGTCACGCCTGCAGGGGCGACGCTAAGAACACCGCTCGTGGTGATGGGGCCGCCAGTCAGCCCCGCTCCGCTGCCCACGCTGGTTACCGTACCGCTCGCGCCACCCGGGAATGTCTGTCCGGACGCGAAGGTAAGAATCCCCTTGGCGTTGATCTTCAGACCGGTTTCGCTCCGAGCCGCGGTGCCCAGTCCGTAAAGAAGGTTCAAAGTTCCTGACGGGCTCGCCGTGTTGTTCTCTGCGGGCTCAGCCTGCCATTGGAATATCTGGTTCGTTTCGATGTTGGTCGAGCTGTCGAGCGAAGACGCAACGAAGACTAGCGGCTGGGAGATCGCGCCGGCACTCACGGTGGCATTGCTAATCTTCGGTAAGCCCAGTTGGCCCCGCACAGTCACGCCACCATTCACATCGAGCTTCGCCGTCGGCGTCGTCATTCCGATGCCGATCATCCCGCCCGCTCCGGTGCCCGTCTGCGTCAACGCTGAACTCTGAATGTTCGTCGCCGTCGTAAACAAAGGGATCGCGTTTGCTGATCCTCCGGTCGTAGTAACGTTCGCAGTGGCTGCAGGGCCGCCGGATACCCCATCGGTTCCAGCAGCCTGGCTCCCCGCAATGAAGTTGCTCTTTTGAGCTGAATTCGCCAGCATGAACGCCGACGGCGGCAGCCCGCCAACCGTTTCCGCATCCTTTGCCTTCATCGCATAGGGAACGGCGACCAGCAGCACACGCTCCTGTTCCGTTTGTCCTGATACCTGCACCGCAAGCCAGCGGGCTTCCCCGTTTGCGAACAAGTCCGCCGGCAGGCCCTCATGGTCCGCACCGAGCGTTACCGTATAGTGGCCGCTGGAATCAGGCCGGATGTTCTGCGTCTCCAACCACAGCGGTGCGCCGCCCTGATGATCCTTATAGAGCAGGAACGTCACCCCGATAATTTCACTCAAAGGATTGCCGGCAGAATCTGTCAACACTCCGCTATAGTTCACCAGCGTGGGCACCACGCTTGGTGTTTCCGCGGTGCTCGGAGACACCGCACTCTGCGCCCAGACCAACGGCGACAGGCACACGACGACCATGGGGAACAGGCCCTTCAACACTAAATTTTTCATGGAGATTCTCCCTTCTAACCCGGGGCGCCGGAAGTCTACCTCTCGGCTACTTCCGGCGCCAGTGAAATCGGGCCAGATTAAAGGGATTTCAAGCGATTGAAATACAACAGCGCAGGAAGGGAACTACTCGTTCCTCGTCGATCAACTCCTGGATAACCCTGCAAAATGGTAGAAACACCGGCAAGGACCGCAGCGGCCAGACCATCCGGATCTTCGACGCGGCAGTCTATCTCCGCTGCGAAGAAATGCGAGCTATAAGAAAGATTCCGCCTAGAGCTCGGATTACAGAGCTCTTGTGCTCGACTCGATGCCCGCCCGTACCTTTCGCATCGTATCTAGATAGAAGGCGAGATTGTGCAATGTGTTCAGCACCGCCGACAGAGGCTCCTGCGCCGCTATCAGATGCCGCAGATACGCCCGGCTGTACCGCCGGCACACGAGGCAGCCGCACTCCGGATCGGCTGGACCCTGGTCCTCGGCAAACCTCTTGTTCTTGATGTTAAGCCGCCCCTCCGAGGTAAAAAGCAGACCGTGCCGCGCGGCACGTGTCGGGAGGACACAATCCATCATGTCCACGCCCATCGCCGCGTACTCGGCAATCTCATCTGGATACCCCACTCCCATCACATAGCGCGGCTTATCGCCGGGCAGCAGGGGCAGCGTCTCCGCAATCACCTGCCGCGTTAGCTCGCGCGGTTCACCCACGCTCAACCCGCCGATAGCGTAGCCAGGGAAATCCATCCCCACCAGCCGCTCCGCCGACTCCCGCCGCAGGTCCTCATACATACCGCCCTGCACAATTCCGAACAGACTCGGCGTTTTATCCTCGAAACCCTCATCCCACGGCCGCTCCTGCTTATGCCGCTCGAAATGCTCTTTACTACGCGCCGCCCAGCGCAGCGTCAGATCGAGCGACCGCCGCGCCCGCGCATAGTCCGCCGGATACTCCGTGCATTCGTCGAAGACCATCGCGATATCCGACCCGAGTGCAATCTGCACATCCATCGAATGCTCGGGAGAAAAGAAGTGCGACGATCCGTCGAGATGCGACCGGAACTCCACCCCATCTTCGGTAACCTTGCGCAGTTCGTTCAGGCTGAAGACCTGAAACCCGCCCGAATCGGTCAGGATCGCCCGCGGCCAGCTCATGAAACGATGCAGCCCGCCCATCCGCCGGATCAACTCGTGCCCGGGCCGCAGATATAAATGATAGGTATTGCCGAGAATGATCCGCGCATCCAGCTCTTCAAGCAGATGCTGCGGCACCGCCTTCACCGACCCCGCCGTTCCCACCGGCATAAAGACCGGCGTTTCTACCTCGGCATGCGGCAGCGTCATCGTAGCCCGTCGAGCAGAGCCACTCGTTTTCAGGATCTTGAATCCAAGAGACACTTTCGCGATTGTAGCGGGAGTCACCTAAACGGACGCGCTCGTCGAAATTCCTCAGCCCAACGTCTTACACTCGCAACAAGCCATCAATGAATCCACTCAGCCAGCCCCAAACTCATCCCGGCCGCATTGAAATTATTACCGGTCCCATGTTCTCCGGCAAATCAGAAGAGCTCATTCGCCGCCTGAAGCGAGCGCAAATCGCAAAGCGCCGCGTACTGTGCTTCAAGCCCGACCTCGACGTGCGCTACCACCGCACCGCCATCTCTTCACACAGCTCGCAAACCCTCGACGCCATCACCGTGGCCAACGTCGAAGCGCTCAAGGCGGCTCTTTTCCCGCAGATCGATCAGATCGAAGTTGTCGGCGTCGACGAGGCGCAGTTCTTCGACCCATCCCTGGTCCCGCTCTCGCTCGAGCTGATGCACCTCGGCAAGCGCGTCGTCCTCGCCGGCCTCGACACCACCTTCGCCGGCGAGCCCTTCCCGCCAATCCCCGACCTGCTTGCCATCTCCGACGAAGTCGTCAAGCTCTCCGCCGTCTGCATGCAATGCGGCGCCCCCGCCGTCCACACTCAGAGGCTCGGCTCAAACCAGTCACTCGTCCTGGTCGGCGCAGCGGGATTATATGAGGCGCGTTGCCGCGTCTGCTTCCGTCCTTATATTGATGAGCAGGGCTCGGAGCAGCTGGAACTGCCCACTGTCGCCAGCTGAAGGCCGCCTATCTCACGATCATCGATGAGACGCGATTGTTCCATGTGTGTCCGTTGCGGAACGGAACCGCGCGCAGATCGGCGACACTCCGGTTGATCCAGGTGTTTCCATTCGAGAAATTCCGGTCATTGAAGATCTGAACCCGGGCTCCGCCAAAAACCTGTATCGCGGAGACGTTGTCCCCGAAGTTGCCGGGCAGACGAGGCAGGCTGTCACCCGCGCGGACGCAGAAGTGGTTTCCGGTGAAGTTGCGGCTGGTGTAAACACAGGCCCCGCGGCCCGGATTCGGGCGGTTATTCCACGACGGGTTCCATGTCTGCGGCCCCGACTCGTATGCCCAGGGATCGTTTGGGGGTGGCCCGGGACGCGGTGGGGGCGGCGGGTAGTTTTGCGCAATCGCGGATACAGCAAATATCAGTACGAGAACTGCTGCTAAACGTTTCACGCGGTTGGTCTCTCCGTGGGGAGTGGGCTCGTATTTCGTCTGACCCTGTGCTGACGGGCCAGTCGGTCCGATGCTACGACTCCTTCCGGGGTTGGATGACGGGGCAATTAGCCCCGTCCGCGCGGTTTACAAGGCCGTCGTCACTGCCTTCACTTCCGTATAGCTATTGAAAACATCGCCGCCCATTTCGCGGCCCCATCCCGACTGCTTATATCCGCCGAAGGGCAGTGCCGCGTCGAACACGTTGTGGCAATTGATCCAAACCGTCCCCGACTTGATCCGCTTCGCCATCTTGTTGGCAACCGAAATATTCTGGGTCCAGATGCTAGCCGCGAGTCCATAAATCGAATCGTTAGCCTCGCGGGCGATACGATCGATATCGTCGTCGTTGAACGGCATCGCGCACACCACCGGGCCAAAGATCTCTTCGCGGATCACCTTCATCTCCGGCTTGGTATGCGTCAGCACCGTGGGACGAACAAAATATCCCTTCTTCGCATCCGGCCGGCCGCCTACCGTCGCCTTCGCACCCTCGTTCAGACCCGAATCGATAAAGCTCGACACGCGCTGGTACTGCTCTTCGGAAACAAGCGGACCCATCTGTGTCTCCGGATCGAGTCCTGACCCCACGCGGATCTTCGACGCGATATCCGAAACGCCTTCGACCAGGCGGTCGTAAATGTCCTGATGCGCAAAAAGCCGCGAACCCGCGCAGCAGCACTGCCCATGGTTGAAAAAGATCGCCGACGCCGTTCCCGCAATCGCCTTATCGAGATCAGCGTCGGGAAAGACAATCGCCGGCGACTTGCCGCCCAGTTCCAGCGTCACCTTCTTCAGATTGCCCCTCGCCGCGCCCACGATCAGCTTGCCCACCTCCGTCGACCCGGTGAACGCAATCTTGTCGACCAGATCGTGCGCCGCCAGCGGAGCGCCAGCCCCTTCACCATACCCCGTCAACACATTGACCACACCATCCGGGAAGCCGGCCTCCTGGATGAGTTCAGCCAGCCGCAATCCCGACAACGGCGTCTGCTCAGCAAGCTTCAGGACTACGGTGTTGCCAGCCGCAAGCGCCGGACCCAGCTTCCACGCCGCCATCAGCAATGGGAAATTCCACGGAATGATCTGCCCGACCACCCCAAGCGGCTCGCGAAGAGTGTAAGTCAGATATTCGCCAGGAAAGGAGATGGGAAAAGTCTGGCCCATGATCTTCGTCGACCACCCCGCCATGTAGCGGAAGAGATCGACCGCCAGCGGCACATCCGCCGCGCGCGCTACCGACAGTGGCTTGCCGTTATCCATCGACTCGAGCTCGGCAAATTCCTCAAGATGCGATTCGAGCAGATCGGCCAGCTTCCACAGGAGCCGTCCGCGCTGCGACGCCGTAATCTTCCTCTGCCACGGACCCTCATCGAACGCCTTCCGCGCGGCCCGAACCGCGCGATCCACGTCGGCGGATTCAGCCTCCGGCACATGGGCCATCACTTCGCCGGTTGCCGGGTTGTAGACGGGAAGAGTCTTGCCCGAGGCAGCTTTGACGAACTTGCCGTCGATAAGCATGCGGTGTTCGGAGGCAATAAAGTTCGAGGTGTTTTTATCGAGACGGGAATCGAGAGCGATAGTGGCCATTGGGTACTCCTTGGCTGGGATATTTTTAGGCGGAAACCAAGTTACTCCTCCCACGCAATATGTGGCAAAAGGCAGCCGGGCGGTGAGGTTTTCGCCAGTTGGGTGTCACCCTTGCGAGGCGATATGGTTGAAGCTGAACCTTTATCGATGGACGCAATACTGCAGGGAGAGAGTGGGAAAGCGCGTGGTTGCGATGACCTTCGCAGGGGACCGCAAACTCTCAATGCTTTGTAGCTCTTCGCGCTGTCTGATCCAACCGTTCGTCCCAACGGGACACCTTTAACAGGGCGGAACCGAAGTGTAATTAATGCAACCGGAGCTTTTGCCCCCTATCGTCCAGACGGCGGATGTGTCCGGATTATCGGGGAAATCGCCGAACCAGAATATGTATGAGTCGGCATCGAAGGAAAGCTTTTGTTCGAAGCCGAATTCGTCGGCCTGCTCGGTAGAAATGCATCCCGGGCCATAGAAAAGCTTGGCATCGAAGGGCAGCGTAATGGCTTTGGGGATGGTAAAACTAACCGCCTCATAGGTATACCCCACCTGCTTGTACCCGCAGCCGCGGATCGAAACAACCGGGCCGGTCGGAGGTGGAGCCGACTTCGGGCCGCATACCGCCGTAGAGGCAGTGATAGTGAAGCTGATCTTGGCGCTACCGGTGACACCGGCAGAGTCATGGGCCTCGACTGCGAGATTGTAGGCGCCCGCGGCAAGAGTGAGCGCGGGAGTAATCGAATCCACGCCCACGCCATTGAGGCTATAGAGTTGGTTGCCGTTCTGATCCAACACCACCCAGCGGGTTATGCTCGCGCCCTTACTGGTTGTCTGGCCGGACGCCGACAACATTAGGGGAGAACACAAAGTCAGGTGCTGAGACGGAGCACTGATCTTAACCGTAATCACTCCGGGGATCGGAGGAGGTGGAGGCGGAGGTCCGGATTTTCCCGTTACGCTGAAGGAGACCGTGTTGGAGACGGACCCATCGCCGTTGACAACTGTAACCGAAGCGGTCCCGCCAGTCGCAATATCGGAGGCAAGGACCAGCGCCCTCAGTTGCGAAGTCGACGAAGGAACAGTTTCAAGCTCCTGGCCGCCAAACTCTACGACTGCGCCCGCGTCAAACCCCGAGCCGCCTACCGCCAGAACGAAGCCTGCGGAACCCGCAGCCGTGGTGGACGGTGAAATGGCAGTTATGACTTGAGCGGCAGCAGTTCCTGCGAGGAGTCCGGAAAGAATAAATATGAGATAGCCCTGACGCAGAATGCGGGTCATGCGACACCTCCAGGACACTGGTTTCCGCGCCGCGCCGCAATTTGGTCGCGCTTTTCGCGGCGTCGACTAATGTCGGCGGGAGTATCGCACCTCCGCTGAGTCGAGAGCTATCGCCCAAAAGGCCTAGTTGTTTTACCTTATTCGCCCCAGGTCAAGTGCAGGCCAATCCGGGCGATGCGCGGCGTCCCCAGCGTCAGGACGGGCGTCTTGCCCACCTGGATCGCGCGATCGAAAAGATTCTCGCCCGAAGCGTAGACATCGACGTGCCGCCCGATATTCCGCGAACCATACGCATCGAGGCGGAAGTAGCTACCCAGCACATACTTGTTCGCGTCGTCGTCGTACTGCCGTCCGCTGGCACGCGCCTGAAGACTCAGCAGCCCGAGCTTCGGATAACTGAGCCGAAGCTGCGCCGTCCCCATGTTGCGTGCGACCTGCGGAATCCAGTTGCCGACCAGCTGCGGCTGCAGCGCGTATTTCGTAACCGTGGCGTTGGCATATTGATAGCCACCCACCAGGCCGATCCATCGCGCCGGCTGAGTCGCAAAGTCCAGAGAAATACCCCGGCTCTCGATCTGCCCCAGGTTCTCGCGCTTCAGCAAAGTCTGGGTTGGCGTCGTGAGCAGAGTGAGCGCAGTAATGGGATGGTTCACCTGCGTCCAGAAGTAGCTCATGCGCAGCGTCGACCCAATCTTCGGCATATCCGTCTGGAAGCCCGTCTCCCATCCCGTCGCCCGCTCCGAGCGCAGATTGTTGTTGGGCAGCGTCGTTTGCTGTCCCACTTGCCCCGTGCGGTAAAGCTCGTTTTGAGTGGGCGCCCGATAGGCGCGAAAGGCCGACGCATTCAACGCAAAGTTCGAATTGATGCGCCGCGTGATCCCGATCCTCGGATCAAATGGCGTCTCGCTGAACGAAGGCAGCTCCGTGCTGCTCGTCTTCGTGTACTGCACGGCATCGAAATTCGAAAAGTGATCCACGCGCGCCGAACCGCTAAGCGTCCACTGGTTTGGCGTATAGAGGATCTCGCCATAGACCCCTGTCTGCCGCTGCCGAGCCGATGTATTAAGGATCCCGGCAGCCGCGGTAAGAAGTGTCTCGTCATCCGATGCTCGCACGTCATGAGTGTCCGCGCCGGCGAGCGCCAGCAAGTGATCGCCAAAAGCATGGTGCCAGCGCAGTGCCGCTCCAAGCTCGGTCGCAGGGTCGAATGCGTAGCGCGTCGGGGTCTCGGAAGCACGGCCGGGTGCAATCGTCGAGAACGTTTGGCGATAGTGCTCGTTATCGCCGAAAAAGCGAAAAGCGAAGTCGGAAACATCCGCGCCCGAGATGTACCTCCACAGACGCGTGCTATTCACCTGAAAGGGTGTGCCGTTGTGCCTGTCTTCGTTCAGCACGTTGCCGCGCAGAAACACACGGCTGGCACCGGACTGCCCTAGCTGACGATCGACTTCCGCGAGTCCCGTCTGCGCATGCACATTGTTCGGCTGGTCGATCGGCCCGCGAAACTCAGGCGCAACAAGAATGTACCCATCCGTCGCGACAACGCCTCCGCTGGCAAGCCCCGACCACGGACCCCGCTTCAGCGTGCCCAGCCCCGCAGTATCCGTCGACGCCTCGCCCCCGTAATTCGTCGTCAGCTGCAGGCCCGTCGCATTGGCGCGCGCCGGAACCACATCGATGACGCCGCCAATCGCGCTCGACCCATATAAATCCGACGCGCCGCCGCGCACCACCTCGACGGAGTGAATCGACAGCGACGGCAGCTCCTCCCAGTGAATCCAGCCACCGTAGGGATCGTTCAACGGCACATCATCCAGCACCACCAGCGACCGGCTGGCCGCCGTCGACCCTAGCCCACGCAGCGACACTCCCTCCGTGGTCGGATTGGCCACCAGCGAGCTTGATCTGCGGAAGAGCTCAAACCCCGGCACCTGCCGCAGCTTCCCATCGAGCGCCGGAGACGCCGACTCGCGCAGCTCCTCCGGGGAGAGCATCCGAGTGCTCACCGGGCTGTCCGCCGAAGCCAGCGGCGAGCGGTAGGCCGACACCATCACCGTCTCCAGCGGCCGCTCCAGCACCACCGTTACCGGAGCCTTCCCCGAAATCGCCACTTTCAAAGGCGCGAAATGTGGATTGCTGACCTCAATATCGGACGTTCCTGCCGGAATCTCAAAGGAACCGTCAGCACCCGTCGTTGCCAGCTTCTTCCCCGAAGTATCGACAATCGTCGATTCCGCCAACGGAGCGCCGCGCGCATCCACCACCTTGCCCCGAATAGCGCCCGGCTCAGCCGTGCTCTGCGCGCGACCCGAAGTCGCTAGCAGCAGCGCTGCAAGCAGAGACACCAGCAGGGAACGCAGTAAATGAACAGGCATGGGGCGTACCCTCATCTTAAACGGGCGTTCTTTCAGACCTGCTTGTTCAGGCTTGGTACTGTCGCGGATTCGCCGGGCGCAGCACCTGCACGGCACTCCGGCTGTTTGCCCCTTCGTCCGGCAATTCGGTCAGCATCTCGCGCACCGTCCGCAGAAAAACCGGATGCACCACATCCGGAGCAATCTCCGCCAGCGGAGCCAACACAAAGCGTCTGTGCGGAAGCTCGGGATGAGGCACGACCAGCGACGGCGACTCAAGAATTACATCACCCATCAGCAGCAGATCCAGATCAAGTGTGCGCGGACCTTTCGGAACATTCGTCGCCCGGTCCCGCCCAAAAGAGCGCTCGATCACCAGCAGGCAATGCAGCAGCCGCTCGGGGTCCAGATCCGTGCGCAGCGCAACCACAGCATTCACAAACCCTGGCTGCCCCGCATAACCGACCGGCTCAGTCCTGTACAGCGACGATCGCGCCACTATAACCCCCAGCGTTGCCAGCGATTCGACTGCCGCGCTCACGATCTCGGCCGGATCGCCCGCAGGCGAGCCGAGGTTCGAGCCCAGTCCGATATATGCGACCTGAAACATGCCTATTCAGCATAGACGCCTCGCTTCCCGCCCAAATTCAAATTCGCATTAGGATCAAACAAGCATGAGAATCGCGCTCTTCGGCGGCAGCTTCGACCCCCCGCACCGCGGACACGTCGCCCTCGCCCGCGTTGCCGGAAATCGTCTGCACCTCGACCGCATCCTGGTAGCACCCGTCGGACGACAACCGCTAAAGCAGGACGCGACCAGCGCCAGCTTCGAAGATCGAATTGCCATGGCAGAGTTGGCCTTTGCCGGCGAGCCGCTCACCGAAACCTCTCGTGCGGACGCTCCCCGCCCGGATGGACGCCCTAATTACACCGTGGACGCCGTACTGGCGCTGAAGCGTACCCTCGACGACCATGCCTCCCTTTTCTGCCTCATGGGAGTTGATTCATGGCTGACCATCGGCAAGTGGTATCGCGCACCGGAATTGCTGATGGCCTGCGACTTTATCGTGGGCGCGCGGCCGGGATTCGATCTCGACCAGATCCCCAGGGCATTGCCGGATGGCATTCATGCTGTAAATGAACAGTCAGACTCCCTCGGACGTCTGCTTTCACAACTCACGGACTCCACCGGACGCCGATCGCACCTATATTTGCTGCCCGACCTGGCCGAGGATGTCTCGGCGACCGAAGTGCGCGCAGCTCTCAGCGATCACATGGAAACACACACCGATCCCAACGCCGTTCTCTCCCCCGGGGTGGCGAACTATATCCGTGCCCGCCGGCTTTACGGCGTTGAAACCTGAACAAACGGGTTACTCCGATTGGATCGGATAATTGGTTGGCGCTACAGGGTCCGGCACGCTAACATAAGCATTCCAGGAGAAAAGAACCTTTCCCGATGGCCTCGACTGAAACTCGCAATATGGTGCTCGACGCGGCCACAGTCTGCGAAGACAAAAAAGGGGAGGACACAAAAATCCTGGAGCTCGACCCGATGGACTCCGGATTTACCGATTTCTTCCTGATCACCAGCGGGATTAACGAAAAGCAGACCCAGGCCATCGCCGAAGGCATCGAACTTGAACTGAAACGAAAGTTCGCTACCTATCCCAATTCAGTCGAAGGTCGCAAGCTGGGCGAGTGGATATTGATGGATTACGTGGACTTCGTAGTCCACATTTTCCTTAAGGACAGACGCGAGTATTACGACATCGAGCGGCTGAGAAAGTCGGCGCGAAGCCTGGATGTTAACGAATTGAAAGCCGCTCTTACTGAGAAAACCCTGGCCGCCAGGAAAAAAGCTTCTGTGAAGGCCGCAGCAGCCACAAAAGTTTCCACAAAAGGTGCCAGTACAAAAGGCACCGCGGTAAAGAAAGCCGTAAAATCCGCAGCCAGAAAGACAACAAAAAAAGCTGCGGTACACGGAAAGAAGTAACTTTGAATGCTTCCGCTTAGCGCGGACTTCCGCCTTGTGTTGAGTTTCACCTGTGCCAATGCTCGGGGATTCGATAATGCGTAATTTGGATCCTGTAAAGGAATCCTTGTCCGGCATGCCGGAATCTTAATTGCCGAAGTTGAGCAAGCCGCCATCAGAAGAGATTCTCATGGGCGTGAAGGTGCCCGAAAGTTCAGGAACTCCGCTGAAGGGCAATTTTTGCCGTGTGGTATTTGCAGTTTTTTTCTCTGGTTTGTGCATCGCGGAGAATCTTAGGGCATGAACGATACCCCCTCATTGCAAGACCCAAACGATCGTTCGGATGAAGAACAGCACTTTGCACCCTGGCCGGCGGAGATGTGTCGGCAGCTGATCGAATCCGCGCCCTGGCCCATGTTTGTGGTGGATTGTGAGACCAGGCGCGTTACCGAGGCCAATCCCGCCGCGCTCGCAAAATACCAGTTGACCCTCGAAGAACTTCGCAGCCAGGGGGTTGGTGACAAGGTTTTGCCGCCAGAGCGGCGAATCGAAGTGGGCAAGTTACTCGACGCCAAGCTCGACGGGCCGCCCGTCGACACTTATTCCGAACACATTCTTCCCGACCGAACGCTCCTTCCCGTTGAGGTCCGTTCCTTTCCGCTTCTCTGGAATGATCGCCCCTCCCGATTTTTCATGATCCGCGATCTTCTGCCCCGCGCAACCGGCACGCGCGACCCGCGCCTCGATCTCACCGGGCAGGTCTCGGGATCGGTCGCTCATGATTTCAACAATCTGCTCACCGTTATTCTAGCCGTCGCGGAACAGCTCCAGGAGGGCGAGGGCGATCCCGAACAGAAGATAAGCCTCATCGCAAAGACAGTGCGCAGCGCGCAGGAGCTCGCGCGTCAGCGGTTAAGTCTAGGCGGCAGCCTCGTGGCCCGGCGCGAGAGGCTCGATTTGAACGACGTACTCAACGAGCAGGCCGATACCCTCAGGGTTTTGCTTGGCAAACATGTCGACCTCAGGATGGATTTCAACACTGACCTTTGCCCCGTCTTTGCCGACGCCGCGCAATGGCGGGAACTGGTGCTCAACCTTGCCGTGAATGCGCATGACGCCATGCCCGAGGGCGGAAAGCTCATCATCTCTACTCACAACGAGTGGCTGAAATCCGACGACTCTGAGCTCGGACTCGCTCGTGGTTCCTATGTGCACCTCGTAGTCCAGGACACCGGACATGGCATGAGCGAAGAAACCCGCCTGCAGGCCTTCAAACCATACTTCACAACCAAATCGAGAACCAGGAATACCGGACTTGGCTTGGCCTCTGTCCTTTCCGTGGTACAGCAGAGCGGTGGTGGCGTACGCCTCACAAGCGCCCCCGGCGAGGGCACGCGTTTCGACATTTTTATCCCGGCCCTCCCCGAAGGGGCCGACGTTGCCCCGCAACACTGGCTCGTTCTTCTCGTTGAAGACTCCGACGAATTACGCAAGATGATCCAGGACTTCCTCTCGGCACGTGGATATGAAGTCATCGCCTGCGGAAGCGCTGAAGTCGCCCTCAAATGGGCGCGAACCCTTACCCGCGGTCTCGACCTGGTGATCTGCGACCTTATCCTGCCTGATCTTCCCGGAGACATGCTGGTGGAACAGATCCGCGAGCAGCGCCACGAAACAAAAGTCATCTTCATGTCAGGTCAGCAGGGAGCGGCGGACTTAATTCTGCCGCCTCCGCCAGGCGTTGCGCCTCCGGTCTGCCTCGAAAAACCCTTCAGCCTCAACCAGCTCGCCGCTGCGGTAATGGAAACCCTGGGAACTGCCATCTCCGGAAAGGTTGACAGCATCTCAGCTACAGGTTAGGTTTTTGTCTAGATGCAGATTCGTGTCCACCATCGTCATCATCACCATCATCGCGTGACGAGCGTGCCGGCGGATCTGCGTGGCTTGAGCTGAGAGCCATAGAAAAAAGGATCCTGAAAGAGCCCGCCGGCGAAAGCACTGGCGGGCTTTTCGCATTTCTGGCGCAAGACCAACACAGGAAGAGATGATGACCGAAGCAAAGATTGATTTCGCACAAATTGACTTCGCAAAAATGGACGGGCTCGTTCCCGGCATTGTGCAGGACGCCCGAACCGGAGAAGTCCTCATGGTCGGCTTTCTCAATGATGAAAGCTATCGCAAAACACTGGAGACAGGCTTCGTCACCTTCTGGAGCCGCACCCGCCAGAAGCTCTGGACAAAGGGCGAGACCAGCGGTAATCGGCTGCGCATCATCGACGCGGCCACCGACTGCGACCAGGACACGCTGCTCTTTCGCGTGCACGTTGAAGGCGACGGCCTAGTCTGCCACGAAGGCACGGTGAGCTGCTTCACCCGCCCCATCATCCTTGCAGCCAAAACCGAAGAAGGGGTTGCGTGATGGCAAATAAGCTTCGGCTCGGCATCCCCAAAGGCAGTCTGCAGGACGCAACCATCGCGCTCTTCGAGCGTGCCGGCTGGCGTATCTACGCTAATGGCCGCTCATACTTCCCCTCTATCGACGACTCCGAGGTTGAATGCATGCTCATCCGCGCGCAGGAGATGGCGCGCTACGTCGACCACGGCGTTCTCGACGCCGGTCTCACCGGCATCGATTGGGTCGTTGAGAGCGGCCTCGAAGTCAAGAGCGTCACCAGCCTCACCTATGCCAAGCAGAGCCGTACAAAAGTACGCTGGGTGCTCGCGGTCCCCGAAGACTCCACCTTTGAGAAAGCCGAAGACCTGAGCGGAAGGATCATCGCCACCGAGCTTGTCGAGGTGACTAAGCGCTACTTCGCTGCCAAAGGCGTTCCCGTGAAGGTCGAGTTTAGTTGGGGCGCAACCGAGGTAAAACCTCCCATGCTGGCCGACGCCATTGTCGAAGTCACCGAAACGGGCAGCTCTCTCCGTGCCAACCGCCTCCGCATTATCGACACTGTCATGGAAAGCGAGACCCACCTCATCGCAAATTGCCGCGCCTACCAGGACGCATGGAAGAAGACCAAGATCGACACCCTCGCGCTGATGCTCAATGCCGCCATCTCCGCGCAGGGCCGCGTCGGCCTCATGCTCAACGTCGAAAAGAAGAACCTTCCCGCTGTTCTCTCCGTTCTCCCCGCACTGAATTCGCCGACTGTATCCGATCTTTCCGATCCCGCCTGGGTTGCTTTAAACACCATCCTTGAAGAAGGCGTAGTCCGTGACGTTGTACCCCGCCTCAAGGCCGCAAAAGCAACCGGCATTGTCGAATATCCACTGAACAAGGTGGTTCTTTAAGCGATGAAGCTCATCTCCACATCAAGCCGCAACGCGCAGGGGCAACTGGCAGCGCTCTTCGCGCGGCGCAGCGTCACCTATGAACGGGCTCTTCCCGCTGCACGCCGCATTGTGAATGCGGTCCGCGGCGGTGGAGATGCTGCCTTGCGGCGCTACGCTACTCGCCTCGACCGCATTTCGCCACATTCACCGTTACGAATTGCCAGCGACGCCATGGCCGCCGTATGCGATTCCGTCCCGTCAGAGTTCAAACTCGCTCTCGAAGCCGCCGCTCGCAATATCCGCGCCTTCGCCGAGCGCCAGCGGCCAAAGGAATGGGACTTCACCCCCGCACGCGGCCTCACCGTCGGCCAGCGGGTGCGTCCCCTCGACGCCGTCGGCTGCTATGTTCCCGGCGGACGCTACCCACTACCCTCAACTTTGCTCATGACGGTTATTCCCGCTCAGGTCGCGG
The DNA here is from genome assembly GCA_963781245.1 of uncultured Acidobacteriaceae bacterium. Taxonomy (GTDB): domain Bacteria; phylum Acidobacteriota; class Terriglobia; order Terriglobales; family Acidobacteriaceae; genus Silvibacterium. Next base: position 624,276 of record CAWAFB010000010.1, on the reverse strand, counting down.
GAGTTCAGCGAATCGTCGTAGCGTCTCCGAACCCCGCACCCGAAATCCTCGCCGCAGCCGCCATGCTCGGCATCACCGAGTTCTATCGCGTGGGCGGAGCGCAAGCAATTGCCGCGTTTGCCTACGGCACTGAGACGATCTTGGCCGTTGACAAGATTGTCGGTCCCGGCAATGCCTACGTCACTGCCGCCAAGAAGCTCGTTGCCTTCGACTGCGCTATCGACATGCTCGCCGGACCAACGGAGATCGTCGTCACCAGCGAAGATGGTAAGCCGGAATGGATCGCCGCCGATCTGGTAGCCCAGGCCGAACACGATCCGGACGCTCTGGCCATATTCGTCACAACGACAGATACGTTAGCCCGCATTGTTGTCGGCGAGGTAAAGCGCCAGTCGCGCTCGAGTCCTACCGCGCGCGAGTCTATCCGCCGCAATGGCGTCGCAATCGTGGCCCGTACCGCCGACGAAGCCCACCAGATCACTAACCGCCTCGCCCCCGAACACCTGACCGTTGACAGCGATAGCGACCTCGCATGGGTCCGCAACGCCGGCTCTATCTTCATCGGTCCATATTCTGCGCAGCCCCTCGGCGACTACATCTCCGGCCCCAACCACACACTCCCCACCAGCGCCCTCGCTCGCGTGCGCGGAGGACTCAGTGTCGCTGACTTCCTCAAGGTCATCACCGTGCAGGAATATCAGCCTGACGGCCTGCGGCGACTCGGTCCCGCAGCTGTCTCTATCGCAGAAGCTGAAGGTCTGCATGGTCATGCCGAAGCGATCCGTGCGCGCCTCGCGGAAAGTCGAGGTGGCCGATGAATCCCGTGAAGACCCGCGCCCCCCAGCCTCGTGATCTCATCCGCCGGATGAAGGAATATCACCCCCCGCTCGGCGACCGCTCCGGCCTGCGCCTCGACTTCAACGAGAACACCGTTGCTTGCTCTCCGCGCGTCCTCGAGGCCCTCGCGCAAATCTCGCGCTCCGAGCTGACCATGTATCCCGAGCGCGATCACGTAGAACATTACGTCGCCGAACACCTCAGCCTCAAACCCGAGCAGGTCCTGCTCACCAACGGCGTCGACGAAGCAATTCACGTTCTGTGCCAGACCTACCTCGGCTCCGGCGACGAGATGCTTCTCCCGGTGCCGACGTATTCCATGTATGCCGTCTACGCCTCGGCAACAGAAGGCCGGCTTGTCGAAGTGCAGGCTGACGCCGATTTTCGCTTCCCTCTCGACCGCCTCCTTGCCAGCATCACGCCGGCAACAAGAGTGATCGCCATCGCCAATCCCAACAGTCCCACCGGACAAGCCGTCAGCCGCGATGCACTTCTGAAAATAGTCGACGCCGCTCCAAACACCATGATCCTGATCGACGAAGCCTACTTCCATTTCTACGGTCACACCGTGCTCGATCTTATCGATCGCGCGCCTAATGTAATCGTCGCGCGCACATTTTCGAAAGCATACGGTCTCGCCGGGCTCCGCCTCGGCCTGCTCGCCACCGGCGCAGACGCGATGTACTGGCTACGCCGGGTCATCTCTCCCTACAGCGTCAATTCCATCGCGCTCGCCTGCCTGCCCGCGGCCCTCGCCGACAAAGCCTACATCGAAGCCTATGTGAAGGAAGTCCTGCTCGCTCGTGCCGAATTCACAGCGGCACTTGAGGAGACGGGCGTTCGCTACTGGCCCTCTGACGCAAACTTCGTCCTCGTCTACATCGGCTCTCTCCACGGCGAGTTTTCGAAAGCGATGAAGAGCCGCGGCGTGCTGGTGCGCGACCGTTCCGCCGATCCTGGATGCGACGGCTGCGTGCGCATCACCATCGGCGACCGCGTCCAGATGCAGCGCGCAGTTCACGCCATGACGGAAAGCCTGCGCGAAATCGAATGGACGGGAGACGCGCAATGACCCGAATGAAGCCGCAAAAGCGCACCGCAGCCCCCCGCACCTCAGTCGCCCGTAGCTCAGTCGCCCGTAGCTCGGTCACCCGTAGTTCGGTCATAGACCGCAAAACAGCTGAAACCGAAATTCACCTGCGCCTCACCCTCGAAGGCGCAGGTCGATACAAGGTCTCAACCGGCATCCGCTTCTTCGATCACATGCTCGAGCTCTTTACACGCCACGGAGCCTTCGATCTCGATCTCATCTGCACCGGCGACCTCGACGTCGACCAGCACCACACCGTCGAAGATGTCGGCATTGCCCTCGGCGAAGCCGTTGACAAAGCGCTCGGCGACAAGCGCGGCATCCTCCGCGCCGGCTATTTCCTCATGACCATGGACGAAACGCTAGGCCTCGCCGCTATCGACCTCAGCGGGCGCGCAGCCTGCGTCGTCGACACTAAAGTCCGCACCCGACTCGTCGGCGATCTCCAGTCCGAGCTTGTCTACGACTTCTTCGAAGGCTTCTCCCGGGCCGCCCGCGCCAACGTTCACCTTAAAACCATGTACGGCCGCTCCAATCACCACAAGATCGAGGCTCTCTTCAAGGCCTTCGCACGCGCCCTGCGCGTGGCCTGCTCGCGCGACAAACAACTCGGCGATATGCTGCCCAGCACGAAAGGCCTGCTATGATCGCCGTCGTCGATTACAAAGCCGGCAACCTCACATCCGTCATGAAGGCCCTCGCGGCCGTAGGCGCAGACGCTGTCTCAACCGACGACCCCGAAATCGTGCGAGAAGCGGACAAAATCATTCTTCCCGGCGTAGGACACTTCCAGGCGACCATCTTCCTTGAACAACACGGACTCCGCCACACCATCGAGGAACGAATCGCCCAGGGCGTTCCCTTCCTCGGCATCTGCGTCGGCCTCCAGTGGCTTTTTCACGGCAGCACGGAAGCGCCCGGCACTTCCGGCCTCGGAGCCTTCGACGCTACCTGCGATCGCTTTCCACCAGGCCGGAAAGTTCCGCACGTGGGCTGGAATTCACTCACCACGCGCGACGAATCACGCCTCCTGCGCGGCGTGCCCTCCGGGAGCTTTGTCTATTTCACGCACTCCTACCGCGCGCCGGTCATTCACGGCACTGCTGCAGTTACAGAATACGGTTCACCCTTCACCGCTGCCGTCGAGCATGCCAATATCATGGGTGTGCAGTTCCATCCGGAAAAGTCGGGCCCGGCAGGATTGCAAATCCTCCGCAACTTCGTGGAGTTGCCATGTTGACCCGCAGAATCATTGCCTGTCTCGACGTGACTGCTGGCCGCGTCGTAAAAGGCGTGCGGTTCCTTAATCTGGTCGACGCCGGCGATCCCGCCGAGCTCGCCGCGGGCCACGCCGAATCAGGCGCTGACGAGATCGTCCTGCTCGACATCTCAGCCACCCACGAGGGCCGTGGCACCCTGCTCGAGACAGTCCGCCGCACCGCGCAGCACCTGTTCATCCCCTTCACCGTCGGCGGAGGCATACGTACCCTCGACGAAGCTGCTGCTGTCTTCGATGCGGGGGCCGACAAAGTCAGCGTCAATTCCGCCGCTCTTCACCGCCCCGAGCTGATCGACGAGATCGGCGCACGCTTCGGAGCCCAGGCGGTCATTGTGGCTATTGACGCACGCCGCACGCCGGACGGCGCAGAAGTCTTCATCGAGGGCGGCCGCAAGCCTGCAGGCCGCAAGGCCCTCGAATGGGCGCGAGAGGCCGAGCTGCGCGGTGCCGGCGAAATTCTCCTCACATCCATGGACGCCGACGGAACCCGCGACGGCTTTGATTGCGACCTGACAGCCTCTGTGAGCGAAGCTGTCGAGATTCCTGTCATCGCCTCCGGCGGCGCTGGCAATGCCAGGCATTTCTCCGAAGTATTTCTCCGCGGAAAAGCCGACGCCGCACTTGCGGCCAGCATCTTCCACTTCGGCATTTCCGACGCTCGCGCGCTGAAGCAGGAAATCGCCCGCGATGGTGTCCCCGTGAGGCTGCCATGCTGATTCCTTCTATCGATCTGATGGGCGGCCGCATCGTACAGCTCGTCCAGGGAGCGACCATCAAACTTGCCTTTGATGATTTCGAATATTGGATCAGCCGTTTTTCGTCCTATCCCATCGTTCAGCTCATCGATCTCGATGCCGCCATGCGCCGGGGAAACAACGCCACTCTCATCGAGCAGTTCGCCCGGCGCCTTCCCTGCCAGGTTGGCGGAGGCATCCGCACCGCCGACCACGCTCATCGCCTGCTGAACGCCGGCGCGCGCCGCGTGATCCTTGGCTCGATACTCTTCAACCCAACTGGCGTTGACAGTGAGACCGCGGCTTCCCTGTCTTCAGCCATTGGCCGCGATCAATTTGTCGCAAGCATTGATACAAAGTCCGGCAGCGTCGCCGTGCGCGGGTGGAAGGAAAACGTAGCGCTGACACCGGAACAGGCCATCAAAGCGCTGGAGCTGTATTGTTCGGCCTTCCTATACACGCACGTAGATACCGAAGGCACCTTGCGGGGATTTCCTTTTGAGCGCGCCCAGACCTTACGTCGATTAACATCTCGCCGGCTCATCGTGGCCGGGGGCATCCGCAAGCGGGCTGAGATTGATGCCCTCGACGCAATCGGCGTTGACGCCGTTGCCGGCATGGCCATTTATTCCGGTTTGCTTGAAGCATGACGGCGCAGCCGGCTCTCTCGCCACCGCCGGTTCTCCCATTGCCGGTGTCCGATTCCGACCGCAGCAAAGATCAACGTAACCACCCCCGGCAGCCACGCCTGATCGGGTCTTCCTCGCGCAAGGCGAAGCACAGTGTCGATCAGCCACAGAAAAGCAAGTATGAACCAGATGGACGAACGCCGCATTTCTTTTGGGAAGCATAGCACCGAAAGATGATCGAAAGCATTATCGGAAACGATGTAAGCGATAGCACGGACCTTAAGAGGGGGTGACCGACAGGCCGCGGTCCCCACGAACAGCTCTTCGTTCGCGGTATGGAAGGAGCGGCGGCCTTGTGTGACTTATTGATCGAACACATAATTTCCAAAAATGCCTTAAGCTATTGAGTCCGGCGCCCCACGGCAACACTTCCCCAGCGCCTGATGGATCGAGACAAGGAAGATGACCAAGAAATCCGGATTAAGACTGGCCAAGCGCCTCGACGAGGTGGGCTTCTCCGATATTGTGCAGATTCGCAACAAGGTGCTCGAACTGCGCGCCTCCGGGCAAACCGTGCACACTTTTCACGGCGGCGAGCCCTTCTTCGATACACCGGAACCCATCAAGTACGCGATGATGAAGGCGCTGGTCGAGAACAAGACACGCTATGCGCCCTCCTCCGGCATTGAACCTTTGCGCACGGCGCTGGCAAAGAAGCTGCAGACCAGGAATGCCATCGAGGCGAACGCCGAAGATGTGATCGTCACCGCCGGCGGCGCCCATGCCCTGCACGTCGCTTTTCAGGCAGTGCTCAATCCGGGCGACGATATGCTGCTGTTCTCGCCGTTCTGGACGCCGATCCGCGACATGGTTACCGGCGCCGAGGCCCGCCCTCTTCTGGTGCCCACCACCACCGCCCGCCGCACCGGCCTCACCAAAACGCTGGAGCAGTTTTCCACTCCGCACACTCGCGCCATCTACTACAACACGCCGCAGAACCCCGCGGGGACTGTCTTCACGCGGGGGGAAGCGGAAGAAGTGGCCGCCTTCGCGAAGAAGCACGATCTTATCGTCATTGCAGACGAAGCCTACGAGGACCTCGTCTACGAAGGCGATCATTTCTCGATCGCATCGCTGCCCGGCATGGCCGAGCGCACTATCACCACCTTCACTTTTTCAAAGTCATATGCGATGACCGGTTGGCGCGTGGGTTATGCGGTGGCTCGCGAGCCATTCATGTCGGGCCTGCGCAAACTTGTGCTCTACTCCATCAACGGAGTCTCAACACCTACGCAATGGGCCGCGCTCGAGGCGCTCTCCACTCCGCAAAGCGTGATCGCCGCAAGGCGCGACGAGTATCGCGCCAAACGTGATCTGCTCGTTGCCGGTCTTTGCGAATGCGGGCTGCAGTGCAACACGCCTGAAGGGGCCTTCTACGCCTTTCCTGACGTGAGCAGTATTCACAAGGACAGCCGCAAGGTGGCAGCCATGCTACTCGAAAAAGCGCATGTCGCGACGGTTCCCGGCGTCGTCTTTGGCGCACAGGGCGAAGGGCATGTGCGCTTTGGATACTCGATCTCCACGGAAGCCATCAACGCGGGGCTGGCCGCCTTGAAGAGCTATTTCAAGAATCCTCCGCGCACCACCAAATAGAAAAATGCCGCTTGCATGAACAGATCGTCACTCTGAAGGTAGAAAAGCGCCATCCTTCCCGTTTTCTACGTCAAACTGTCAGCAACGCTTGTTTTCCTTGCACCAATCTCTAGACCTGACGAAATCTTAACCGTGTCATCTTACAGGAGCGCTCTTTTGAGAAGCTGCACTACCCTTGTTTTGTTGTCTCTGAGTTGCATACTCGCGCCGTCGGCGCGCGCGCAGCAGATCATAGCTCCAGTTGATTCAACCAGCTTGCCGGACTCGCCCGATGTGCTTCAGGCGCAAACGAGCTCTTCAACACCTCAATCGCCGACCAACTCACCAAACACCAATAACAACAGCCTCGAAGGCAAGCAGACCCAGCGCATCCTTTGGATTATTCCAAATTTCCGGGCGGTGTCAGTCGATGCGAAACTGCCTCCGGAAACAGTCAAGGAGAAGTTCCTCGGCGCGACCCAGGACAGCTTCGATTACTCCGCATTTGTTTGGGTGGGCATGTTGGCGGGCGTATCGCAGGCAGAGAATTCGATTCCGGAGTTTCATCAGGGCGCGGCCGGTTATGGGCGCTACTACTGGCACACATTTGTCGACAATGCGGATGAAAACTACTGGGTGGAGTTCATCCTGCCCGTCGCCCTTCACCAGGACCCGCGCTACTACACGCTCGGCCGCGGCGGCATTTTCAAACGCACCGGCTATTCCATTTCACGTGCGCTGATCACCCGGACAGATGCGGGGAACAACACCTTCAATGTGTCTGAAGTGATAGGCGCAGGCGCAGCTGCGGGCATCTCGAACCTCTACTATCCTTCCCCCTACCGTACCTGGACCAAGACCGGGCAGCGTTGGCTGGTCAGCATAGGGCTGGACGGCGCAACCTTTCTCTTCAAGGAATTCTGGCCTGATGTCAACAGTCACATCTTCCACCAGAAGCCTGAGTCAAGCACTCCATAAGCGCAATCCGTTCGCGATAGTATCGATGCAGTTTTCGAAACTACCTCAGGAGCGTAGTGCGAATGCTGAAAGTCGGTGTGCCCTGGTGGATTGATCCCGAATGGTTCAGCCGTTTTCCCGCAGGCATCGAAATCGAACGCATTGAGACAGCCCCGCAATGCACCATACCCGTCGAGTTCTGGATCGCACCCGTCTCACCTAGGGATGGCGCGCAGGCCCTGCCTCATCTTGAGGGCTTGAAGGTTGTGCAGTCGCTGTACGCAGGGGTTGACTGGCTGTTGAAGATATTGCCCCCCGATCTCATCCTCTGCGATGCACAAGAGCTGCACAACATCCCGACGGCAGAGTGGACCGTCTCCGCCATTCTCGCAGCCCTCAAGCATTTTCCCTTCTACTTCGAGTCGCAGCGCTCCGGCGACTGGAAGCGCCGCCGTGAAGCCGACCTTCACTACCGCGCGATGTATCCCGATGCGCCGAAATCCCTGCCGCCGGTTTTGCAGGAAGAGCTGCACGGCAAGCGCGTGATGATCGTCGGCTACGGGTCGATCGGCCGGTCGATCGAAGAACGCCTTGCGCCCTTCGGCGTAGAAATCGTTCGCCTCGCTCGCACTCCCCGCGACGGTGTAGAAGGAATCCCCCGCCTGCTCGAACTTTTGCCGGCAGCCGACATCGTGGTGCTCATCGTGCCCCTCACGCCGGAAACGACAGGAATGATCGGCGAACCGGAATTCGCTGCGATGAAGCAAGGCGCTCTGCTGGTAAACGCCGCACGCGGTCCGGTTGTGAAGACGGATGCCTTGCTCGCTGCTCTGGAAAGCCGGCGCATTCGCGCCGTCGTGGATGTCACCGATCCCGAGCCATTACCCCAGGGACACCCGCTCTGGACGGCCCCCAATCTCTTCATCACGCCGCATGTCGCGGCATCGAGCAATATGTTCCTGCCCCGAGCCATCGATTTTGCCGCCGGACAGATCGCCCGCTATCTCAAAGGCGAACCGCTCCTGAATATCGTCACGGGGCACTACTGACGCCCGGACCTTCACCGCTCTCCTGCACCGCAGCTCCACTCGTGATCTCCGGATTCTCCGAAGGCGGGGGCACGAGCGGCGCTCTCTTCTCTACAGGCACAAGAAACTGCAGCGGAGACTGCAGGATCTGCCGGAATGCCGACCTGAGAATGGAGAGCTGTTCGCTGCGGCCGACATCATAGGCGCGCAGCGCCACAATCGACGCAATCGAGAAACTCACGCCCAGGTTCAGCACGAACATGATCGCGATGCCCCCGATCGCCGAGTACAGCCACCACTGCCGAAACGCCATCAACCCAAAGCTGGCCGCTGAGAACGCGAACATGCCGGTGTTCAGCGTTACGTGCCGCACATCCAGCGGTATACCGAAGAAGTGTGCAAGCTCAGGCGTAAACCCCATCAGATATCCGAGTGCAATGCTGTTACTCCAGGGAGCTACCACGCGATCTACCCAGTCACCCAGGCGCTTCATCCGCTCCGTGCCGATGCGGTGCCCGAGTGGATGCTGGGCGATAGCCTCAGGTATCCGGTTGTAGATGGCAAAGTTCTCGCACCATCCTCCGATCAGCGCCGCCAGCCAGAGCAGAACACCCGTAATCGCCGCGAAGAAGATCGTTCCCGAGGCGATCGGCCGCAGCGAGAGGTACACATGTTCGGCCTGCTGCGTCGGAAGATATGCAGTTCCGTATGTCGCCTGCCAAATCAGGTTGAAAACCACCGCGCCCGCCGATACAGCCAGAACATTTCCCATTGCCGCCGCCAGTTGCGTGCGGCTGATGGACGCGGCGAATTCGGCGATCTTGTCCCGTCGTTCCTCGCCCCGGTTCCTGCGGATAATATCCGCCAGCGTCGCCGCCGTCATGGACGGCTGCTTGGTCGCCAGAGCCAACCCGAAGATCTGCAGGATCAGGAAACTGATGGCGTAGTTCGTGCCCACCAGGAAACCTTCGACAAACGGCGGCCACGTCTGCCCGACAATATGCAGCTTGATCGCCGCCGTAAATACGGTGACCAGCCCGCCGCCAATAGCCGCGCCCCACATGTGCCAGTATTCTCGCCGGCTCTGTGCGATGTAGTGCTCGCCGCTGTGTCCTGTGCGCTCGACTGTCTTACGCGCGAGCATGTTCAGGTTCTGCCGCATCAGCGCTGACACGCGAGTGTCGGCAAGTAGCCCGGAGAACAGGGTGTCCAGCAACTGCCGCGCTGCCTTGACCTTGTCCGTCGATCTCGCCAGCAGCGCCGCCAGCAGTTCCATGCGATCAAGCGCCGCATCCATCACGCTCAGATCGAAGACAAGACCGGTGCTGACCCCCGCGTCTTCCATGTGAATGCGCACAAGAGCCAGTTCGCCGCGGCAGGCATAGACGGCCTCCAGCCAGCGCTCCTTGTGCGCGCCCAGCGCCTCGGTGGTAGGTGGCTCGATGAATTTTTCCGTCGCAAAGATCAGACGATAGAACGGCGATTCCTCCACGCCTCTCGTCGTGCTGCGCTGTCTAACGCCCGGAAAGCTTCCTCGTCCCGCCACGCGCGATGCCAGTAACCGAAGCGCCTCCTGGATCCCTTCGCGCACAGTCGGGAAAACCTCAAAGCCGCGCGGATCCCAGAAAATCGCGATCAGCCGGGCGAAAATCTCTGGGTCGAGTTCAAGAAACCGGTGCACCGCCCGGGGCGACGCAAAGACCGCCGTAAAGATCCGCGCTGCGTCAGTCTGCTCCCGCGCAGAAGGCAGAAGCCGTTGAAAAAGCCTGCGCGTCGCCTCCGGAAGCAGCGCATTCTGTGTCGGCACCCCAGGCTCCACAAAGAACGAGACCGAATTGAGCTCCGCAAGCATCTTCTGCCACGCTGCGCGAAAACGCGTCTGCAGCTCGGCATTCTCTTCGATGAAACTCACCCAGTTCGCCAGACCCTCGGTGAACTTACGGTCCGAAGATCCATTCCAAAGCAGCGAAAAGATCTGAATGATGCGTCGCGTTTGCGCGGACAGAGGCCCGGACCCACAGAAAGCAACCGTGACGTCGATGAGCTCTTCGGGAGGCCTGCTTCCTGTTCCGATCGGGCCGCGATGGTGTTTGGTGGTCGACTCCCGTGTTGTGACCTGCTGATCCATCGTCAGTTGCCCGGATTACCCGAAGAGCTTCACTTTACCGCAGATTCGAGCCCCTTGAACCGATAATCTCCTCTTGGCTCATTCACAATCCGGAATGCGTCGGCGACAGCCCTGCCTTATGCGAAAAGGCCCCCAGAAAATTTCGAAAATGCCGTAAACTTAGGATTCCGGCCGCATCTTGCCTCCCGAATACCTCACGTAGAGAATTTCCCTTGTCCGAAGCTCAGAAGAAGCCCGAAGCTCAGAAAAAGCCAGTCACCTACGCCGATGCCGGGGTCGATATTTCCAGCGGCGACCGTGCCAAGCAGCGTATCAAGTACCTCGCCCAGCGCACCTTCAACCGCAACGTCCTGAGCGAAATCGGCGGCTTTGGCGGCCTCTTCAAGCTCGATACCCTCAAGTACAAGCAGCCTGTCCTCGTCTCCAGTGCAGACGGTGTTGGCACCAAGCTCAAGATCGCCTTCGAACTCGGAATTCACCACACCGTCGGCGCCGACCTCGTCAACCACTGCGTCAACGACATCGCCGTGCAAGGCGCTGTTCCGCTCTTCTTCCTCGATTACCTCGCCACCGGATCCCTCGACGGCGAAGTGGCCGAAAAAATCGTCACCGGCCTCGCCGAAGCCTGCCGGGCCAACGGCTGCGCTCTCATCGGCGGCGAAACCGCCCAGATGCCCGGCTTCTACGCCGAGGGTGAGTACGACCTTGCCGGCTTCATCGTCGGCGTCGTCGACCGCGACAAGCTCATTACCGGCGCAAAAATCAAAGCCGGAGACGTCCTCATCGGTCTGCCCTCCACCGGCCTGCACACCAACGGATACTCCCTCGCCCGCAAACTCTTCTTCGAAACCGCCGGTTACCGCGCCGAGCAATACGTCAACGCCCTCAAGGAGAAGGCCGGCGCAGCCTTGATGAAGACCCACCGCAGCTACCTGCACGCCATCCAGAAGCTGAACGCTGCCGACCTGGTCAACGGCATGGCCCACATCACCGGAGGCGGCATTACCGAGAACCTGCCGCGCATCCTGCCCAAAGGGCTCGCCGCCTTCATTAATCTCGGCTCCTGGCCCGTGCTGCCCGTCTTCGAGCACCTCCGCGAACTCGGCAACGTCGAGCAGGACGAGATGCTGCGCATCTTCAACATGGGCATCGGCCTCATCGCCGTCATCCCGGCCGAAAAATTCAACCGGGCAAAGGCCATCCTCGAGCGCGCCAACGAAAAGTGCCACCTGATCGGCAAGATCGTGAAGGGCGACCGCAAGGTGATCTACGCCTGATGTCCGGCTCGAACCAACGCCTCGGCATCCTTCTCTCCGGACGCGGCTCCAACTTTCTCGCGATCGCCGAAAACATCGCCCAGGGGAAACTCACCGGCTGCGAGATCGCTGTCGTTATCTCGAATAGGGCGGACGCCCCGGGCCTCGAAGCAGCCCGCACCCGCGGCCTCAACGCCGTCGCCATCGAAGCCCGTGGACGCAAGCGCGCCGAGCACGATGCAGAGATCGTCGCCTGCCTGCGCGATCACCACGTCGACCTCATCTGCCTCGCGGGCTACATGCGCCTGCTCTCGGCAGAGTTCGTCCAGTCCTTCCCCAACCGCATCCTGAACATCCACCCCTCACTGCTGCCCGCCTTCCCCGGCCTCGACGCGCAGGAGCAGGCCCTTGCCTATGGCGTCCAGGTCGCGGGATGCACAGTGCACTTTGTCGACGAGCAGCTTGATCACGGCGTGATCGTTCTGCAGAAGACCGTCCCGGTCCGTCCTGACGACGATGCCCATGCGCTGTCCGCGCGCATCCTCGAGCAGGAGCATATCGCCTACAGCGAAGCGATTGCGTGGGTGCTGTCGGGGAAATATCGCATGGTCGGGCGCCGGTACGTCAAGCCTTGACACCCGCTTGGAATCGTCTGTATCCGTTACATTTCTAGAGCTGGCACTTTGTGAGCGAGGATTCGATGCGGAGAACAATAGCTGGGCAGCGAACTGGAATGTGCATATTGGGGGCGCTTTGCGCGCTGGGAGCGATGCCGGCTTTATGGGCACAGGGGTCCAGACCACAGGATCCGGCTTTGATTGCGCGGCGGGAAGCAACCGAGAAAGAGCTCGAGTCCGTCGCGATCATCGACCGCAAGGTGATGGTTCCGATGCGCGACGGGAAGCGGATGCAGGCGGACATCTACCGGCCGAAGGATGAGTCGAAGAAGTATCCGATTATCTTTGTGCGGACTCCTTACGACTTCAACTACTGGGACGTAGCGCTGGGCGCTCCGCGGGACATGACGACTGCGCTGGAGGCGGTGAAGCGCGGCTACGCCTATGTGGAGATGAACGAGCGCGGGCGGTATTTTTCAGAGGGTGACTACGAGATTCTGGGTGCCCCTCTAACCGATGCCGATGACGCGCTGGATTTGCTGGGCAATCTGCCGTGGTCGACGGACAAGGTAGGGCTGATCGGCTGCTCGTCAACAGCAGAGTGGCAGCTTGCAGTTGCATCGCGCGGCGACAAAGCGCTGACGACCTTCATTCCCGAGAGCTTCGGGGCGGGCGTGGGCCGCGTGGCTCCTTATTACGAGCAGGGAAACTGGTTTCGCGGCGGCGCCGTGCAGATGCTGTTTGGTTCCTGGCTATACGACTACGGATTCCAGAATGATCCCAAGCCGATGTTCCCAGAGGATGCCACGCAGGAAGAACTGGTGCAGGAAGCGAAGTCCTTCGATCTGGATCCGCATCCCCCGACAGTGGACTGGTCGAAGGCATTCTGGCATCTGCCGGAAAAAGACATGCTTGCGGCGGTGGGCGCGGGACCGGGGATTTATGCCAGTGTGACCAAGGGACCGACGGGCGGCAACATGATTGCGCGCACACCGAACGATCCAGCCTGGTACAAGGGCGGCCTGTGGAATGACAGCATGCACATCAATATTCCCGGCCTTTGGATGATGACCTGGTACGACATAAGCGTCGGGCCGAATCTGGCCGCGTACAACTATGTGCGCAAAACCGCCAGCCCTGAGATTGCCAACCAGCAGTATGCGGTGATTGCGCCCGTGCTCCACTGCAGCTATAAGCGGGCGTCGGAGCACACGATTGTCGGCGAGCGCGACATGGGCGATGCACGCCTGGATTACGATGCTCTGACCTACGGCTGGTTCGACTACTTCCTGAAAGGCGAGCAGAATGGGATTCTGGAGAAGACGCCGAAGGTCCGCTACTACACGATGGGCAGCAACAAATGGCAGACCTCGGAGACATGGCCTCCGGCGGGCGCAAAGCCGGTTACGTATTATCTTTCGAGCGGCGGCAGGGCAAACACACTTTACGGCGACGGAGTGCTGACCGATGCCAGGCCGGCCAAGGACACGCCGGACAAATTTGTCTACGATCCGATGAATCCCGTGCCAACGTATGGCGGCGGCTTCTGCTGTATGGGAGCGGGAATGAAGCCGGGCGCGCTTGACCAGCGGAGCATGGAGGCGCGCGGGGACATCATGGTCTACAGCACGGAGCCGCTCAAGGAAGGCATGGAAGTCAGCGGCCCCATCGACGTGACGCTCTATGTCTCGAGCGACGCGAAGGACACAGATTTCACCGTTAAGCTGATCGACGTGCTGCCGGATGGGACGGCGTACAACTTGGATGAGAACATCCAGCGGGTGCGGTATCGCGAAGACTACGACAAGCCTCCGGTATGGATGGAGAAGGGCAAAGTGTACAAAGTCACACTGCAGCCAATGCAGACGAGCAACTACTTCGCGCCTGGACACAGAGTGCGGATCGAAGTGAGCAGCAGCGACTTTCCGCGCTTCGATCGCAACCTGAATACCGGCGGCAACAATTACGACGAGACGACCGGGGTGATAGCGCACAACGAGGTGCATCATTCGGCGGAGTTTCCGTCGAGCGTGACGCTGAGCGTGGTGGGTAAATAGGGTCCCACGGCGTGCGATGTAGACCCATTTCGACGCCTGCGCCCCTGGTTTAGTGATGCTGCCTGATGGCTGCGTCGCCGAGCGTGACGCGAACTGTCATCTTTCCAATGCTGGGAACCCTTTGTCAGGCGACCTTCCGAAGCCACCACACCAGCACGGCGACGCCAAACCAGGCCACGCCGGCGCCCGTCAGAACCATCCAGCTTGAGTGGCCAGGAAGCAGCCGCCATACGACAACCGCAAACGCCATCAGGCCAAGAGTCCCCATCGCGGCGCCTGCCGCGTCCACGCTGGCCGCCGCTCTACCCCGCGCGGTTCCATCCATGCCGGCCTTCTGCTTCTTCTCCCGCTCGTGCTTCTCAATCAGGGTCGCACCCGCCGGAAATATCGCCGGGAACGCAAGAAAAAGTCCGGCTACTCCCGGACCCCATCGTTTGGCAATCAGCCCCGTCCCTGCCGTGACGATCCCGCCGAAAACAAACCGTATCGCGTAGTCCCGCCAGCGCGCGCCCTGTAGCGAGGAGGTTTCCAGCCCGACCATCATGCTCAGCCTCCTATCGCAGCCAGACAAACCACAACGCAAATGCCGCGCCCAGCCATACGGGCATCAGGGCCATAGTCGCCGTCAAAGCTCGCGGCTTGTAGCGCATTAGTAGCCTGCTGGTGACGGATGCATAGATCAGAAACGCAATCGCCCCGCCGACCATCGATCGGGCCTCGACAGCCGCATATTCCTTGCCGTCGGTCAGGATGGTCAATGCGAGCGTAGCCAGCGCAATCGACGGCGCTGCCCCAAACAATCCGGCAAAGCTCTTCGGCCGGAAAATATCCCCCAGGAACGCAAAAGCCGACACCATCACGCCACCGGTCAGGAACCGAAAAATCAACTCCTTCATCAGCCTGCTCTCAGGACTTCCTGTAGCGATCCCAATCCTTCTCCGCCACCCGCGCCATACGCACCGCCCCCTCGCGCAGCCAGTTCGCATCCTTTTTTCGCAGATCCTTCACGATATTTGCCGTCTGCCTCTTGGTCCCGAGATGCACATTCGCAGCTTCCCGCCCCATCGCATACAGCAGCATCTCTTCATCCCGATGCTTGGGCAAATCCTGAATATCGATGGGATTCGAATCCGGCGAAAGCCTCCGAATCAGCCAGGGTCCCTCGGTCACCTGAAACGGGTCGCGCGACCGTATGGCCGATCTAATCGCCTGCTGATAGTAGGACTGACCGCGCCCCGTCTTGCCCTCAACCCATGTACAGGACGAAGGCACCATTGCCTTCGCCTCGCGCGCAATAAACCCGCCCTGCCAGTTCGCAATGGCCACGAATCGTTCCTGTCCCAGGCTCCCCAGTCCTGCTCGCCGCCGGACAACTTTGTACTCCATGCGTGGCTCAGGCAGTGTCTTCTCGAAGGCGCGTTTCACCTCGTGACTCACCGAAGTCCGAATCGCCGGCAGCCGGTTCAGCTTTCCCCACAAGTCCTTCGGCGGCTTGAAATTCTCCACTCCCAGCTTGCCCAGTTTTTGCTCGTTTTCCTCCATGACGATTGGGCAACCGCCAACCGCGAGAGTCTGGGTATATCCCTCGACAATCGCCTCACATCCGTCCTTGAACTTGATCGCCAGCCCTTCGGCATCGATGACGATCTTCATGCTCGTCGCCAGTCGCACAAGATCGTTCGTGTACGCCAGCGAATACGCCTCGTCAAAATCGTCCACGCCCCAGCACAGACGCCCTTCCGCATCTCGCCACGTCCCAAAACTGTTCACATGCAGGTCTCCCACCGCGAGAACCTTCGGAGCGCCAGCCAAGTCGCTGCACACCTCCGGCCACACCTGCGCCCAGCGGTAAAAGGTCCCTCTCAGGAAGAGAAAGAGAGCCTCTCTCATCTGCTCATGCTTCAGCCGCAGATCCGACGCCACCAGGGGAGCGCAACTCCGCATCCATTTTTCGTAGCTCGCCGTGGCTTGTTCGATCCCCGCAGTGGCTTGTTCGATGGTGGTGTTCCGGCCGCTGGCCGATTTGCGAGTCTTCAGGGTGTGCCGCTTCTTGCTCACGTCCGCCTTGCAACTGTAACTGTGACGATTGTTAATATCCTGTGAATAGGACGCCTGAGCCCCTGGCTAAGTTGTTTGCCGGCCAGCAGAATCGATTTTCCACATCTGGCCGACCCGCAACATCAAATTGTTGGGTGGGTCTGACCCACAAACCCGAAATCCGCCTAATTTGGCCTTGGTTCGCACTGCCGGACCCGCTCCCGCAACAGTTCGCGTTCCCGCGCATTCCGCGTAAGCGATGCCGCCCGCTCCAGCTCCCCCCGCGCCTCATCCAGGCGCCCCAACTTCACCAGCAGATCCCCCCGCACGCTGGGCAGCAGATGATATCCCGCCAGCGCCGGTTCCCTGATCAGGCCGTCCACAACCTCAAGACCGGCAGCCGGGCCAAACGCCATCCCCACGGCAACCGCGCGATTCAGTTCAACCACCGGAGAAGGCGCCACTGACGCCAGCTCCGCGTAGAGCGCCGCGATCCTCGACCAGTCCGTCTCCTCTGCCCTCACCGCTCTGGCATGACAAGCCGCAATCGACGCCTGCAGCACATACGGACCGCGCGCTCCGCCCAGCTTCTCCGCTCGCTCCAGAGCCGCCAGCCCCCGGCGGATCAGCAACTGATCCCACCGCCTCCGGTCCTGCTGAAGAAGCAGCACCGGTTCTCCCGCCGGCCCGGTCCGAGCCCTCGACCGCGACGCCTGAATCTCCATCAGCGCCGCCAGCCCGTGCACCTCCGGCTCCAGCGGCATCAGCCCGGCGACGATCCGCCCCAGCCGCAGCGCGTCTTCGCACAGGCCCGGACGCATCCAGTCCTCGCCCGACGTCGCCGAATATCCCTCATTGAAAATGAGATAGATCACCTGCAGCACAGCGGCCAACCGCGCCGCCAGCTCCGCCCCGCGGGGGACCTCATAGGGCACATGTGCCTCGGACAGCGTCCGCTTCGCCCGCACGATCCTTTGCGCCACCGTCGCCTCGGGCACCAGGAACGCCCGCGCAATCTCTTCTGTCGTCAGGCCGCCCAGCAGCCGGAGGGTGAGCGCTACCCGCGCCTCGGTCGATAGCACCGGATGGCACGCTGTAAAGATCAGCCGCAGCAGGTCGTCGCCAATCTCGTCGTCCAAAGCTGTGTCGAAATCCGGAACCGACTGCTCGCGAATCTCATATTCACGCCCCAGTTCCTCATGTTTGCGATCGAGCATCTGCCCACGGCGAAAGTGATCGATTGCCCGCCGTTTGGCCGTCGCCATCAGCCACGCGCCCGGCTTCTCCGGAATCCCCGCTTCCGGCCACTGCTCAAGCGCCGCGAGCAGCGCCTCTTGAGCAAGATCCTCGGCCCAGCCCACATCGCGCACCATGCGAGCAAGCCCGGCAATCAGTTTCGCCGACTCGATCCTCCAGACCGCGTCGATGGCTCGGTGCGTATCGGTAGCCGTCACAGCTACCGATCACACCATCTTCGTCTTCCCGGCGCAAGCTTTGCCAGAGATGCGGGTGCCCCAGGTCCCGACTTTGGGACCTGGGAAAATGCGCCTCAGGCGCCTGCATGCTGCGCGGCCTGTTCTTTGAGTTCCGTATACCCGGCCGCTGCCTTCTTCGCGTCTCCGGCAAAGTCATCCATCTCCATCACCTGCCGCACCTCGACAACCTCGTTCGGAGATCCCGGGCACCGCTTGGCCCACTCAATGGCCTCTTCCTTCGACTTCACATGGATCATCCAGTAGCCGCCGATCACCTCTTTCGCCTCCGAAAAAGGTCCGTCGGTAACCACCGGCTTGCCGCTAGCAAACGAAACCCGGGCGCCAGTCGAGGGAGGATACAGCCCGTCGAGAGCCAGCAGCACCCCGGCCTTCTGCAGCTCCTCGTTGTACTCCATCATCGCCGACACCGCCTTCGGGTCCGGCATTGTACCCGGCGCGGCCTTCTCATAGCCGCCCGGAATCATCAGCATCATGAATCGCATCTATCTTCTCCATTCAGGATGACAAGCGGATGGCGACCCACCCGCTTCGTCGAAGAGTCCTAGTGCGCCCCAACGGTTTCGGCACCTGCCGCAACGCGCGGCGCGAAGCACTCCGACACCTCGTAAATCTGCCGAACCTCGACCTCGCCATCGCCGGCAATATTCATAAAGTCCTGAGCGCTCTGCACCGCCTCTTCCTTTGAATTCGCCCGGATCAGTGCAAACCCGCCAATCACTTCCTTCGCCTCGGTGAATGGACCATCGACCACCGTAAACTTCCCATCCGTCCGGCGCACCCGGGCTCCCAACGCACTCGGCATGCAGCCTTCGGTAGCGATCAGCAGGCCCGACTTCATGCTCTCTTCGATATGGGCTCCCATCCTGGCCATCTCTTCCGGGGTCGGAAGTCCACCCTCCGGCTTCGCAGGCTTGTAAATGCATAGAAATTTCATTTCCCTATCTCCTTTTCGATTTGTCAGCCGGGTTCCAGTCCCGTCTCTATTACGACGTCGAACGGCTCACACCGAAATCGACATGCCGTGCAATTTTCTTGAGAATTCGGAGCGGATGATAGCAGACCAAAGAAAAAGCCCGGCACGAAGCCGGGCTTTCTGTTTTTGCGGCGAAGCCGCGTGTACCTGGACGGTCAGTCCCCCATCACAGGCTCTTCGGCCTGGGGTGCGGGAGCAGGCTTCGGAGCGGGAGCGATCGAGTTGATCGACACGATCCCCTCGACCGGCTTCTCGCCAAGCACATGCTCGCGATAAAGCCTCGCCATTTGCGCATTCTCGGCATCCTGCTTGAGCTTGGCGTCGCGCGCGCGAATCTTCTCTTCGCGCGAGTTCTTTGCGATGCCCGACTTCTCAAAGGTGTCGTTGGCTGCGGCGTCCACATGCTCCTGGTGCAGGACCAGAGTATGCTGCGCGTCGCCCATGCCCACCTTCTTGCCGCCCGCGAAGATCTCATGCCGTCCATGCTCGTCGTACCACTTGGTAAGCGTCGACGTCATGTGCATCTTCTCGATGATATTTCGCCAGCCCACGCCTGTGTTGTATGCGCAGAAGCTGATCTCGCCCTCCTGCGTCGCGTAGGGAATGATGCACTGCTCGGTGCGGCGGAAGTCGTAGTTGAACAGGTCCTGGAACCACATGCCGGCGATGAAGAGGAAATTCCAGCGGTCGGCGCGGCGCTTCTCGATGTCTTCCATAGTGCGGTCGCCGGTGACCTTGCCGTAATTGCGGCCGGTCGCGCCGAAGCATTTATCGAACTTCGCCAGCAGGTCGAGAATCTTGAAGTGTGTCGGCGACTTGGTCGGATCGTAGTTGCGGAGCAGCGCCAGCGTGACTCCGAAGATCGAGAGGAACTTGCCCCGCGCGGCATCGTTGATCTTGGCGATATCTTTCGCAAGGCGATCAGCGTTCAGGAACGCGGTCACCGGAACCGCTTCCTTCGTTTCCTTGTCGATCATCAGCGCCATGCCGATGCCGCAGTTCGGATGGCATCCGCAGGAGAGCTGTCCCCAGTCGTGGTTCGGTCCGTGCACCAGGTCGGCCCAGTCGGAGAAGGTGCTCATGAAGCTGATCGGGAACCAGTCGCGAACCGGCTCGCCCAGGCCCATCTGATCCTTGATGTCGTGCGCCATGTGGCTCAGTGTGTAGCGCTGAGCTTCGCGGCGCTCATCGCTCACCGCCTCGTCGCGGCCCGTGAACGAAACCGGCTGGAAACTGATGAAGTTGATCTTCTTGGGATTGTCCAGCGCGAACTGAACGATGCGTCCTACCTGCTCATTATTGATGCCGTTGATGATCGTGGTCACTGGAACAATGTCCACGCCTGCTTCGTGCAGGTTATGGATCGCCTGCAGCTTCACATCGAACAGATTGCCGACCTTGCGATGCGAATTGGCTGCGTTGCCGATGCCGTCGAACTGCAGATACGCATAGCGCAGGCCAGCCTCAGCAGCCGCGCGGCAAAGTTCCTTCGACTTCGCAAACTCAATGCCATTGGTAGCCGCCTGCACCGAGTTGTACCCCACCTTGCGCGCGTAAGCCACGGCGTCAAGGAAGTACGGTGAAAGCGTCGGCTCGCCACCAGAGAACTGCACCGACATCTGGCGACGCGGTTTGATGGTGATGGCGTTGTCCAGCATCGTCTTGATCTCTTCCCACGTAAGCTCGTGGACAAACCCAACCTGGTTCGCATCCATGAAGCACGGATCGCACATCATGTTGCAGCGGTTCGTCAGATCGATCGTCAGCACCGACCCACGCCCGTGGGTGACAGTCGAAGTCCCGTGGTTGTGCAGTTTCTCGTCGTTGTGCGCCTTGATGTCGCGCCCTGGGAAAACTTCTTCGAGGTGCTTGAAGAACGCCGTGTCGATCGACATCACGTCTTCGAAGTGCCCGTGCTTGGGGCAATCCTTCACCATCAGGATCTTGCCGTCGCGCTCGATGATCTGCGCCTTGATCTCGCCAACCTTCTCGTTGAGAAGGATTTCGTGGGGCAGCTTGCCATCGATAATCTGCTGCCGGATCTCGGGCACGCACTTCGGACAAAGCGAGTCCGTCGTACGCGGCCAGCCCAGAGGAGGCTTCTCCTTCTGGTACGACTTGAGCAGTGGCTTATCCGACCACCTGGGAGTGAAAGAAGGGTTGGGTCGGATGCTGTTCAGCTTCTCGAAAACGGCCCATGCGCCCTGCGCCGCATACGTGAGTGTCCTCTCCGCATACTTGACGGCTCTTGACATGTATCAGTCTCCTATTTGACTGGCTTATCGCCCGCTCAGCGGGCGGCTCTTTGAATCCTCGGTCAAGCCAGCGGCTGGGGGTCTGCCAGACTGCCGGCACATCTACAAGGGCGAACTGCTTCGCCCAGAAGACTTTACCAGTTACAAGGATAGGCGCCAGCCGGACGGAGTTAAATCATTAGTGGCCGAACGGCGAAAATAAGCACCCGGACGGGAAATGCCGCCTGCGAACGGGACGCCCTTAGCGCGGGCTCCGGTGACTCGGCGGGTACATCGGCGGTCAGCGCGGCTCCATGAGTCCCATTACCCCAATCGCTTCATTATTATTGAAGGCAGAGGTCTCCCCGGTTCGCATGCACCGTCTACGCCCGCTTGTTGTCGCCGCCTTTCTCATCACTCTCGGAGTTTCCACGCTTTCTGCTCGCGCGCAGCACCCGCTCCACAACAGCGATGTCTCAGTAAGTGTTTTTGGCCAGTTCACAACCACCGTATCCGGCAATGGAATCACGCAGAGTACCAGCGATTCCGTCGGAGGCCAGGCGGCCTTCCGTCACAGCTATCACTGGTGGCTGGGATACGAAGGGAGTTACGCCTACACCCGCTTTAACGAGTACTACACAGGTCAGCCTTATCCCTATCAGCACAACCTGCACGACTTCAGCGGGGCCTATTTGTTCACCGCGCCCGGTGCCCTCGGCTTTCATCCCTTCGCCGAGGTCGGCGTGAGTGCCCTCATCTTTTCCCCGTCACTGAACGGCGGACAAAATGTCTCCTGGCAAGGGCGCCCGGCTCTGAACTTCAGCGTCGGTGTAAATCAGGCCCTGTTCACCAGTCATTTCGGAATACGCGTCCAGTACCGTGGCCTCTATTACAAGGCACCCGATTTTGGAGAAGCGTTTCTCAACACCGACAGCCATCGACTTACTACAGAGCCGATGGTCGGCGTGTATCTGCGTTTCTGACCCGTCTCTGATTGACCCCTGCGCGCGACCGTGGACTGCGCTTGGTTACTGAATGTCCCGGTCCCTGTGCCGATGAGAGACCTTATCCCGCACATCCGGCCAGAACTCGAAGAACAGATTGTTCCCCGCCAGTCCTGCCAGCGAGACGCCCCACGTCCTCGCGGCAACCGCCGCATTCGTACTCTTGGCCGGATAATAGGTCATGGCCAGTGCAGAGGCCGCAGCTCGGCCCAGGGTATCCGAATAGTTGAAGCCGCGCGATCCGTCGTCGCGCTGGGCCACAAATACGCGCTCCGCCGCATAGACTCCCCGCGACGTCACACTTCCCCGGCCCATGCGAAAATAGCGCGGGTCTTCGTGTGTAATCGTCGGGAGCAGGCTGTCGGAAAAAAACCTCATACTGGCCTCGCGCAATACTCCAGCACCCAGTCGTTCGCCGTACGCCCCCGAATCCGTACCGTACTTAGGATCTGTGTTCAGCATCTGTTCCCATCCAGACGTTACAAATGCAGGAAACAGGCTTAGCGGCTGGAACTCCTCGTGCAGCCAGAACATCATTTTGTCGCGGGCATAGAGCGGAGGCACCTTTTCTTCCGGATCCACTATGCCGAACCACTTGGAGGCGGCGACAGGTCCAGTCTCAGACGGATGTACAGGCGGCGCGTCGGGAAGCGCATTGGCTTTCACTTGCGGCCCTGGTTGCTGGCAAAATGCAGCGACTTTTGGAAGAAAAATCAAAAGCAGAAAACAAAACTTCCATGGAGATCCAGTCTTTCCCATCAGTAAGCACTCTTCCTTCTTGCTGGATACGGGTTTCAGGAGACAGCGGTGAGCTCTCTCCCCTCCTTTAGTCGGTGGATGATCTTACATAAGAATGCACTTCCGCTCTCCGGGATGCATTAAGCCGCATCTAAGCCAGCCATATGCGATTCGCGAGCAGTTACTCGCGCGGCACTATCTGTTATCCATCATTGATTTCACTCAGTTAGCCGCCGATACTTAACTGTGAACGACTGCGTGAGGACACATGAGCTATCAGCCCGGCAGTGGATTCGAAGACTTCGGCCGCAAAATCGACGAGACCGTAAACAAGGCCGTCCCGCGCGTCGAAGACGAGCTTAAGAAAGTTATCGCCTTCCTCAACGACGAAGTCGTGCCCCGGGTCCGCGATAACTCCTCAAAAGGACTGCGCGTCGCTGCCGACCAGCTGACCAAGCTCGCCGAACATCTCGACCGAACCGCCGCCGCGCGACAAAATCCCCAGGATCCGGGTCAGAACAAATGACCATGACCCGGCCCGTCAACTTAATTCGAAACACGTCCCGGTCCGAGGTTTTAACGCTTGCCTGCTTTGCTGCTGTGCTCTGTCTCGCGGGATGCAGCCACCGCTCCCAGGTCGCCTACACGCCACCTCCGCCGCCCGTCGTTCCTGCTGCTCCGCGGCCCGCGCCTCCAGTCGCTGCACCGTCGTCCGAAACACCGCCGTCCGCGCCCGCTGAACCCGCACCCAACTCCGACGAAGCCATCGTCGCCTCCCGCCAGCCCATCTACAGCGAAGAAGGAATGGCCAGTTGGTACGGCCCCAACTACCACGCTCACCGCGGCGCCAACGGACAGATCTACGACCAGAACGGCATTTCCGCCGCTCATCGCACGCTACCCATGGGCTCGCTCATCCGCGTAACGAATCTTCAGACCGGACAGACCGCCATCATGCGCGTCACCGACCGCGGACCCTTCGTTCCCGACCGCATCATCGATCTTTCCATCGGCGCGGCCAAAGAGGTCGGCGTCTGGCGTCCCGGCACCGCCCGCGTCCGCGTCGACGTCTACGACACGCCCCACCCCATTGCCTCCGGCGGCCGCTGGTGCGTCCAGATCGGCGCCTTCTCCAGCGAACACGACGCCATCAAGCTCGAAGAGCACCTCTCGCGCAAATATGAAACCGCCAACGTGATCGAGTTCACCGGACCAACCGGCCACTGGGTGCGCATCCGTCCGCTGGCCGACGATCGCCAGCGCGCCGTCGAAATCGCAAATAGCCTCAACCCCAAAGAAGGCGAAGCCTACCTCGTGCGTCTCGACTGAACATCGCCGTCTGGATTAGAACAGCGACTTCACCGTGAGTGTGACAGTTGTGGAATGGCTGAGCGTCTGACCGTCCTGTGAAACCGCCGCCGCAATGCCGACGTGATAAGTTCCCGGCGGAGTGCCCCCGGCAAGTTCTCCGGGGCCGCCGCACCCCGACACACTCAATGCGAAAAAGACGATCAGCAGGGCCAGCCATGACACATGACGGCGTAACCGGCAAGGCAGAACGAGCAGCGCCAGCGAAGTTACCAATCCAGTTCCCAACCCCGTCTCCCAGGGGCGGCGTGACGCTTCGCTCCCGGAGGCCAGCTTGTGCGCTGGTGTGCTCTGGATAACAACTTTGGAAGCACCGCTGCCATTGGAAAGAGAAGCTGGGCTGAAGGCGCAGGTAGTTAACTCCGGAAGCCCTGTGCAGGACAAAGTGAGAGCTTGGTGAAAGCCGTCTTTGGCTGCGACGTTCACATCGAAGCTGGCCGATTCCCCCGGATACACACTTTTCGCCGCCGGAGAAGCGAGAACGGAAAAGTCTCCAGTGAACGGCACGATCGTCTCCTGCATGGGAGCGGAGACACCTGGCAGAAAGTTTGCCGTTCCCGCAAACGAGGCGCTGATCGAGTGAGTTCCGACGGCCAGCGAACTTGTGCTGAGGGTGGCAACTCCCTGGCCGGTAAGCGGTAGAGGCGGCCCAAGCGGTGAGTTGCCATCCATGAAGCTGACAGAGCCACCGGGGAAGCCTTGCACAGCAGAAACGTTCGCGGTGAAGGTCACATTGCTTCCTGTCTCCGCCGGATTTGGGCTGCCGGAAACATCGATGTGGACCGCTTCTCCATTGATGATCAGGGAATAAGGACTCGATGTGCTCGCGTTGAAGATCGAGTCTCCGGCATAGGTAGCAGTCAACGAGTGCGCGCCGGAGGAGAAAAAGCTCGTCGACAGAGTTGATGTTCCATTGGCCGCAAGCGCGGCGCTCCCCAGGCTGACCCCTCCATCGAAGAACCTTACCGTTCCGGTAGGCGCGCCCGTCGTAGCTTTGACCGTAGCTGTCAATGTCACCTGCTGCAGGGCATTCGCCGGATTGGGAGAGGCGGCCAGCGCTGTCGTGCTGGCCAGACCGTTGATCACCTCGGTGAGACTGCCAGTACTGCCCGCGAACGTCCCACCTGCTCCGTACGCCGCAGTAATGGTGTGGCTGCCCGCGGATAACGAACTCGTGCTGTAGATGGCGACCCCGTTATTGAGTGTCTGTGCGGCGAGCGTTGTTGAACCATCGCTGAACGTAACCGAGCCCGTGGGAACCCCCCGGGTAGACTTTACGGTCGCGGTAAACGTAACCGTTTGTCCCGAGTTCGCGGGATTGAGCGATGAGGTTATCGAGGTATCGGTTGTGTATCCGTTCACCACTTGCTGAGTTACGGAGGCTGTCGCCGCGAGATAGGTGGTGCTTCCTCGATAGCTGGCGCTGATGTAGTGGGTGCCCGCCGCGAGCGAGCTGGTCGAAAACGTGGCGATGCCGTTCGCGTCTCGATCGATCCGGGACCCTCGTCCGTGCCGAAGTCGAATGCCAGCCCGCCGCCGCCACAGCCCGCCTGGTTGCCGTAAATCAGATTCTGAATGACCAGTGCTCCACCCGAGACGATGTTGATGCCGCCCCCCGTCCCGTCCGCGGTCGTGTTGTTGCGGATGATGTTGTTCTCGATGATGGGATAAGCGTTCCAGTCGGCAATGCCCGCGCCGCCGTTTCCGCCCGCGTCTTCCGTGCCCGAATCCGTGTTCTGCTCGATGGTGTTTCCAATAATTGTGGGATAGACGGGTGTTCCAGGAGGAAGACCATAGGACGACAGGTTGCCTTGGAGCCACATGCCGGCTCCGCCCGCGAAAGAGCACTTGTCTCCCGCGTCAAGCGTGAAACTGATCTCGTTGTTCTGAATGAGCGGGGCAGATACGGAAGCATAGAGATCGTAGCAATAGTTGCGCGTAATCACATTGCCGATGATGGACGGAGCAGCAGCCGAGATGTAAATGCCAGCGGCGGACAGGAAATACACAGGCTGGCCGCCGTTCCGAATGGTGAACCCGCTTAGTACGCTGGCCCGCGTCTCGCCGGTCTTGAAAGTGACGGTCGACGCTTTTGCGCCGCCATCGATAATGGTCGCGACCGGTCCCGCCGAACTGATAACGGTAATGGCCTTGCCCTTGAAATCGATGTTCTCGTAGTACGTCCCTGGAGACACCAGCACCGTATCTCCGGCGTTCGCGGCATCAACTCCGGACTAAATCGTCGGCTGATCGGCAGGCACATGGATCGTCCGCTGCGCGGAGGCCGTAGTCGGGTAAATCGACGACAGCCCGCAAATCAACCATGAAAGAAGAAGGCTGGCGGATATTGAGCTGCCGATCCTCCCGTAACGCAGAACTTTCCTTCCAGCACACATTACGGCCGACGTCTTCAAGTTCACCTGCAAATTTTGGAATCAAATGGGGGGCTACCCGGAAAAATAACACAGTCAGGGCAGCGGCCGCTGGCGCGTACAGATCGGAGCCTTCTCCAGCGAACGCGAAGCCGTAGAGCTCGAGGAACATCTCTCGCGCAAATACGAAACCGCTAACGTGATCGAGTTCACCGGACCCACCGGCCACTGGGTGCGCATCCGTCCGCTGGCCGACGACCGACAGCGCGCCGTCGAGATCGCGAAGAGCATCTCCCCCAAAGAGGGCGAAGCCTACCTCGTGCGTCTCGCCTGAACCGGATCAAGAAAGAAGGAACCTGTCAGCGGAGTCCGCCGGCTGTCGGCGATTCTCCTTCACCGGCGGCGAGCAGGAGAAATCGCGAAAACCCCACGCCCCCGCTGACTGATCCCTTTTTGCACCTCTCACACCGACGGTGGTGATGCGCCGTGAGCAGTCGGCACACCTCCGTCACTGCCTTCAGTAGATGCGCTCCCAACCCTTAGTCCGTTGGTCCGGGTTCGCGGATTTCCTCCGCGGCAATAAGAACAGGCCCCCGCCTGCGTCCCGGCGCTCTAACATCTGCGGGAACATCCTTCGTCCGCCAGCCGTACCTCCCAATCAGAGGCCCACATGCAGACTCTGCGCCAGGATATCGCCTACGCATTCCGCCAGATGCGTCAGTCCCCCGTATTTACCCTGACCGCCATGCTCACCCTGGCGCTCGGCATCGGTGCCACGACCGCCATTTTCTCCCTCATTCATACCGTCATGCTCAAGTCCCTGCCGGTGGTCGATCCTTCCAGGCTCTACCGCATCGGCGAGGGGCAGGACTGCTGCGTCGAGGGCAGCCCGCAGGATAAATGGGGGATGTTCTCCTATCCCTTCTACGAGCTCATGAAGAAGAACACGCCTGAGTTCGAAGAGCTTGCTGCTTTCCAGGCCGGAGGCTGGCAGGTCAGCACCCGTCGCAGTGAGAGCGACCACATCGCCCGGCCCCTGCGCAACGAGTTCGTCAGCGGTAATTACTTCCACACCTTCGGCCTAGGCGCCTTTGCCGGACGCACCATCCAGCCCTCCGACGATCAGCCCTCCGCAGCTCCGGTCGCCATGCTCAGCTATCGCGCCTGGCAGCAGCAATACGGCTCCGACCCCAAAGTCGTAGGCTCGAACTTCATCCTCAACGGACATCCCTTCACCATCATCGGAATCACTCCGCCCGGCTTCTTCGGAGAAACGCTGCGCAGCGACCCTCCCGACCTCTGGATCCCCATCAACCAGGAGCCCATGTTCAGCGGAGCCAACTCCTTCCTCCACCATTTCCAGGCATGGCTGCGCGTCATCGGCAGACTCAAGCCCGGCGCTACACCGAATGCCGTACCCGACCGCATGACCGCCCTCATCCGTCAATGGCTCGTCAATGACAGCAGCATGCCCGCCGATTGGATGGCCGGGATCAAAGCTGGCCTGTCCAAGCAGGTCATCAAGGTCGTCCCCGCCGGAACCGGCGTCGGCACTATGAAAGCGGACTATGGTGACAACCTCCGCATCCTGCTCGGAGTTTGCTGCCTCGTCCTGCTCATCGCCTGCGCCAACATTGCCAATCTCCTGCTGGCCCGGGCAGCCTCGCGCCGCCAGCAGACCTCCGTTCGCCTCGCCCTCGGCGCATCGCGCCGCCGCCTCATCCGGCAGGCTCTGACCGAAAGCATCGTTCTCTCTGTCCTTGGAGGCTTCGCCGGCCTCATCGTCGCATACCTCGGCGTGAAGCTCATCGTCGCCCTCAACTTCCACGGCGCAAAGTTCGTCCCCATCGACGCAACTCCGTCCCTGGCCGTGCTCGCCTTTGCCTTCGCTCTGTCTCTCGTCACCGGCGCGCTCTTCGGAACCGCCCCCGCATGGTTCGCCTCGCGCTCCGATCCCGCCGAGGCCCTTCGCGGCGCCAATCGCAGCACCCACGATCGCTCCAGCCTTCCGCAAAAGATCCTCGTCGTCTTCCAGGCGACACTCTCCGTCGTCCTGCTTGCCGGCGCCGGCCTGCTTACGCGCAGCCTCATGAACATGCAGCACCAGGACTTCGGCTACGACACCGACCGCCGCGTCACCATCAGCCTCACCGCACCCTACAGCGCCTACTCGCAGCCCAAACTCGACGCCATGTACCGCGAACTGCAGGATCGGCTCTCCCATATGCCCGGCGTCGAGCGCGCCGCCCTCGCACAGTACACGCCTCTTCAGGACAACTGGGGCGAAATCGTCATCCGCGAAGGCCACCCAATGCCCAGCATGACCGATCAGCACATCGGCTCGTCCTGGGATCACGTCAGCGCCGGCTATCTCGAAACCTTGGGCCAGAAGGTCATCCGCGGCCGCTCAATTACTCCGGAAGACACGGCCTCGACCCGCAACGTCGCCGTCGTCAACGAAGCTTTCGTGCATACGTTTTTCAAGCCGGGCGAGGACCCGATCGGCGCACATTTTGGCCTCGACCTGCCCCGTTACGGCTCGACCTTCGAAATCATCGGCGTCGTCGGCAACGCGAGATATGGCTGGGACTTCGCCAACCGCGAACCACCCCGTCCCCTGTTCTTCGTGCCGCTGGCCCAGCACAGTAGCTATGACAGTCGGATGATGCAGAGCATCGACGACCAAACGCACTTCATCGAGGGCGCGGTGATTCAACTGCACAGCAACAGCATGGAAGGCCTCGAGCCGCAGCTTCGCAGCATCCTCGCCGACATCGATCCTAATTTCGTTCTGCTCAACATCCAGACCTTGCAGGAGCAGGTCGACTCCAACCTCGATCAGCAGCGCGCCATCGCCCAGATGACCGGCCTCTTCGGCCTCCTTGCCCTCGTCCTCGCCGCCGTCGGCCTCTATGGAGTCACCGCCTACGCCGTCGAGCGCCGCACCAGCGAGATCGGCGTCCGCATGGCTCTCGGCGCAAATCGCAGCAACGTCATCCGCCTTGTCCTCCGCGGAGCCTTCCTGCAGATCCTCATCGGACTCGCCATCGGCATCCCCATCTCCATCGGCTGCTCCCGCCTGATTGCCAATCAGCTCTACCAGGTCAAGGGATGGGACCCGCTCGTCCTCTCCCTCTCTATCCTCGCCCTCGGTCTCTGCGCTTTCCTCGCCAGCATCATCCCCGCGCAGCGCGCCGCATCCATCAACCCCGTCACCGCTCTGCGCACAGAATAGGAGGCCTGGTTCACAACCGCGCCACATGGCGAATCAGGCCAAATCCAATGCTCAGCAGGATCAGGTGAATCACATTTTGCTTGAATCTTCCGAGCAGCACGAGCGAAAGAATCACCCATCCCAAAGAGATTGCATCGAGGCCTCCGAGCGTCAATATCCCTGAGGGAAAAATGACAGCCTTCCCCAGAAAGAGCGTCAGGTTGAGGATCGCCGCGACCACGACCGCCGCCACCAATGCCAGGATGCCCCGAATCGTCGGCTTGCTCTGTGTCTGCTCCACGAGCGGCGCACCGGCAAAGACGAAGAAAAAGCAGGGTAGAAAGGTGTAAAAGGTCGTCATCAGAAGACCCAGCGTCCCCATCCACAGCGATCCGTGGAAGTGGTTGTATCCGGCCATGAATCCAACGAAGGCCACGACAATAATCAGAGGACCGGGCGTTGTCTCGGCGAGCGCAAAGCCGTCTGTCATCTGCGGTCCGGTTAACCAGTGCAGCTTTGACACTGTAACTTGCGCCACATACGGGATGACCGTGTACGATCCTCCGACAGTTACAAATGCCGTCTTCGTAAAAAACAGCACCAGGCTCCGCCAGAAGTGGAAATCCTCAACAAAGAACCGGAAGGCAGTCAACGGCAGAATCCACAACATCAGGACCACCGCAGTCAGCTTCGCCGTCGGCCCGAGGCGAATGGCAGGCGCTGTCGTCACCGGCGCCAAGCCGATATAGTAACTACTCTCGTCGTCTTGGGCACCTGTCTCAATCGGCCTGTGAAGAAGATCGGGCCACAAAATCCCCAGGACGACTCCAGGAACAATCGCGCCCAGCATCACCAGCAACAACGAAGCATCAAAGAAGAACATCGCAGCAAATGCGGTTGCTGCGACGATACTCTCCACAGGTCCGCGCAAAGCTCTTCTTCCAACTCTATAGAGAGCTGTTGCAACTAAAGCAATGACGGCGGGCTTGAGGCCGTTGAACATCGCCACGACCCACGGCACATTGCCGCATTTCACATAGATCAGGCTTAGGCCCAGCAGCACGAACATCGAAGGCAGAACGAAGAGCGTGCCGGCAACAACTCCGCCGCGCTTGCCATGTAGCTTCCAGCCAATGTAGATCGCGAGCTGTTGCGCCTCCGGCCCCGGCAGAATCATGCAATGGCCCAGCGCATGGAGGAATTTTCCATTGCTGATCCACCGCTTCTGCTCGACTAATTCTTCATGCATGATGGCGATGTGAGCTGCGGTACCGCCAAAGCTGATCCACCCCAGCTTGAACCAGAACCGCAGTGCTTCCCTGAAACTGGGCCGCTGCACCGCTGCAGATATGTCATTTGGCGGCATGGCCTGCTCCTGAGAACGGGACGGCTGCGTAGGCACAAAAAATATGCGGTGAGGCTGTAACCATTATAACGTTATAACATCATAATGTAAACCACCCAACCCGTCCAGGATCGCCACCTCTCTCGTGGTCCCTGACTCGGTGACTTCAAATGGAGCAACTGAATATGAATGACACTTCTAAAACATCAGATCCTGGACTCAACGGTCGTTTTGCATTCCTGAATCGAGCTTCGCTAACTCGCTGGGCTCCCATCCCGCTTCGGCTGATTGTTGGGTATGGCTTCATGCAGCACGGCTACGCCAAGGTGGCGAAGAGCCCGGAAGCATTCGCCGTCATTCTGCATGCCATCGGCGTGCCTGCGCCTGATTTCATGGCATGGCTCACCATCCTGATCGAACTCTTCGGAGGGCTCGTCGTCTTGCTTGGAGCCTACATTCCCCTTGCCAGTCTGCCTATGGCAGGCGTTCTCCTCGTCGCGATGTTTTCCGTTCACCTGCCTTACGGATTCAGCTCAATCAAGATCGTGAGCGTAGTCTCCGGTCGCGCTCAGTTCGGGCCTCCCGGCTACGAGTGCGACCTGCTTTACCTTGGTTGCCTCGCCGCGCTTGTGCTCGGCGGTTCGGGCCCATTGGCGATCGACCGCTATCTCACGAGGAAAAGCTGGAAGCGTCACCCTGCGGGATCGCCGGACGCATCGTCGAAGTTCACCGCGAAACCTTGCGTGCCAATCGTGTCACGAAGCGAATGAGATCGCCCCGGTAATACAGCCTTTCATAATCGACCGGTCGATTGCCGGTTGAGTATGAGGTTCGCTCAATTCGGAAGATCGGGCTGCCTTGCTTTACCCGTAATGCCGCAGCAACCTCAGCCTCGGCTGCCACCGCTTCCAGCTTGTACTCCGCCTCTACCAGCGGAACATCGTATTTGCGTTCAAGAAGAGTAAAGATGGGCTCTACCTTCAGGTTGTTGGTCATGATCCTCTTACCGATCTCCACCGGCAGATAGGTCTCATCGAAGGAGACCGGAACGCCATCGGCCAGGCGCACCCGGCGGATTCTGACGACGTGCTCTCCCTTCGTCAGCGCCAGGTGACGCGCCACGGTTGTATCGGCAGTCACAATCTCTTTGCCGATCACCCGGGCCGTGGGTCTGCGGCCGAGTGCACGCATATCCTCTACAAATCCGCTTAGCTCTGTAAGTTCCTGCGTAATCTTGGGCGCGGCCACAAACGTCCCTTTGCCGCGACGAATCTCAACCAGACCGCGACTCACAAGATTCTGAATAGCGCGGCGAACAGTAATGCGGCTTACTTCGAATCGTGCGATGAGGCTGTCTTCGGTCGGCAACTGATCGCCGACCTTCAGAGCTCCATCAGCGATCTCGCTGGCGAGGACCGCTTCCACGCGTGAATAGAGAGGAGCATCTGCTGGGAGCGACATGAACACATCATAACGTCGTACTGTCCGCTCACTTAACCTGACTGACGAGCCGCCCTCCGCACCGAGTGAGACGGCTCGCGCAATGCCGGCAAGAGACTTGCCCTCGTTGACGGCCTTGCGCCTCATCCGTATCATCACGTTCATTTCCCCGTGACTGCGCCGAGATGATCGACACTACGATCTCGCACTACCGCATCCTGGAAAGGCTCGGCGGCGGCGGTATGGGCATCGTCTATAAGGCAGAAGACACGCGCCTGGGGCGCTTTGCGGCGCTGAAGTTCCTGCCCGATGATCTGGCCCACGACCCGCTGTCTCTTGAGCGTTTCCGTCGTGAGGCCCGAGCGGCCTCGGCTCTCAATCTTCCCAACATCTGCACCGTCCACGACATTGGCGAGGAAGACGGCCGGACCTTCATCGTGATGGAGTTCCTCGACGGGACGACGCTGAAACACCGCATGCAGGGCCGGCTCATGCCAATGGACGAGCTTCTTCCCATCGCCATCGAGATCGCGGACGCGCTCGACGCCGCCCACAGCGAAGGCATCGTGCACCGCGACATCAAGCCTGCGAACATCTTTGTCACCAGGCGCAGTCACGCCAAGATTCTTGACTTCGGACTGGCCATGGTGACATTCAAGGCCAGGGCTAAGAGCGGCGGGGATTGTCTCACCGAACTTCCCGACCCGGAGCCGCAGCACCTGACCAGTCCGGGAGTGATGATAGGCACCGTGGCCTACATGTCGCCGGAGCAGGTGAGGGCCAGGGAACTGGATGCACGCACAGATCTGTTCTCGTTTGGCGCGGTCTTATACGGGATGGCGACGGGGAGGCTGCCGTTCGAGGGCGAAAGTTCGGGCGATATTTGCAGTGCCATTTTGCGCGACGAGCCGGTGCCGCCATCGCAGTTGAACCCGCATGTTCCGCCGGGGCTGGAAGCGGTGATTCTCCGCGCGCTGGAAAAGGACCGCGACCTGCGTTATCAGAGTGCTTCCGACATGCGGGCGGAACTGCAACGTCTGAAGCGCGACAGCGAAAGCGGCCGGGGCTCAGGGCTAAGATCGAGCCCCACGGAATCGGCGAGTTCAAGAGCGGTACCGGCGCTAGGTCCAGGTGCTGTAGCCGCCCCTGAGTCAGCTGCAGCGCGGTCTGGTTCAGTGGCCGTAGACAGCGGGACCGGCATGCATCCATCCGAAGCGACTCTGAACCCGCCGGCAGCGGCGATTCAGAAGAAGAACCGCTGGCCTCTGCTCGCCGGATCGGCAGTTGTTTTGATTGCGGCACTCGTTGCGGCAGGTTTGTACTACCGCTTCCACGAGAACAGGCTCCTTACGGACAAAGACACAGTCGTGGCCGCCGATTTCGATAACAAGACTGGCGATGCGGTGTTTGACGACACGCTGAAGACAGCGCTCACAGTGGCACTGAACCAATCTCCGTTCCTGAATGTGCTTTCCGACAGCAAGGTTGCGTCCACACTGAAGCTGATGACCCTCCCCGTCAATACGAAGCTGACGCCCGAGCTCGCCCAGGAACTTTGCATGCGTGTGGGCAGCAAGGCCTATATCGCCGGATCTATCGCGAACCTGGGAAACGAATACGTGCTCGCGTTGAAGGCAGTCAACTGCCAGAGCGACGAAATGCTGGGGCAGGTGCAAGTGACAGCCAATGGCAAGGAAAAGGTGCTGAACGCAATGGGTGACGCCGCGGCGAAGCTGCGTGTTCAGTTGGGCGAGTCGCTGGCCACGGTGCAGAAGTTCGACGTTCCGCTGCCAGAAGCCACCACCTCTTCGCTGGAAGCGTTGCAGGCATACAGCATGGGAGTCAAGATCAATCAGGAGAAGGGAACCGACGCAGCACTGGTTTACGATCAACGCGCCATTCAGCTCGATCCGAATTTTGCCACTGGATATCACGCGGTGGCCGGAGACTACGCCAGCCTGGGCGAGGTAGGACGCGCAAGTGAGTACTACACCAAAGCGTTCGAGTTGCGGGAGCACGCTAGCGAACGGGAGAGGCTCATCATCACCTCTGATTATTTCCAGTTCGTCACCGGAGAGTTGGACAAAGCAGCCCAGGCTTATCAGCAACTGATCGACAATTATCCGCGATCGGACCGCGCATACTCCGCTTTGGGTAGTGTCTACAGCTTCCAGGGAAAATATGAGAAAGCGGTCGAGGTGATTCGCCAGGCACGGCAACTCGCGCCGGAGCGCGTCGGCGCCTATGGAGACCTCGCTAACTCCCTGCTGGCTTTGCAACGCCTCGACGAGGCGCGAGTAATAATCCGTGAAGCGCAGGATCGGAAGCTCGACGATTTCGTGCTCCATAATGCGCTCTATGGCTTGGCCTTTCTGGCAGCAGATGCTTCGGCAATGGCGCAGCAGCAGCACTGGTTTGCGGACCACTCCGCAGTAGAAAATTACAGCCTTTCTCTGGACTCCGATACCAACGCCTATGCGGGCCATCTGGGCAAAGCACGCGAGCGAACCAAGCAGGCTGTGGATTCTGCGATACGGGCCGACAGCCGGGAAACGGGTGCAATCTGGTGGGAAAATGCGGCATTGCGCGAAGCGGCATTTGGGAATTTCGGCGAAGCGAAGCAGGCAGCGGCTGAGGGGTTAAAGCTGTATCCCACCAGCCTTGGGGTAGAGGTAGAAGCTGCGCTGGCTTACGCCATGGCAGGTGACACCGCGCATGCGCGATCCACAGCACAAGACTTGAACAAGCGTTATCCCCTCGACTCCCAGATGCAGTCGATCTGGTTGCCTGCCATCGAGGGACAAGTGGCGCTCACCCGTAAAGCTCCCGCTGAGGCAATCGAAGACCTTCAACTTGCATCGCCGCCTATCGAGTATGGAGCGATCCAATTCATCTCTCAGATTTCCTGCTTGTATCCGACCTACATTCGCGGACAGGCATACCTGTCGGCGGGCCAGGGCAAGGAAGCGGCCGCCGAGTTTCAGAAGATTCTCGATCACAGTGGCATGGTGTGGAACTGCTGGACGGGAGCGCTGGCCCACCTCGGCGTAGCCCGCGCGAACGCCTTGCAGGCGAAGAACTCGACCGGCGCAGACTCCGACGCCGCTCGCGTCCGGGAGCTGGCAGCGTACAAGGACTTCCTCACGCTATGGAAAGACGCCGACTCGGAAATTCCCGTCTACAGGCAGGCAAAGGCGGAGTACGCGAAGTTGCAATAGTCAGCCACGGCGGGGTGCGCGCTGCTGCAAAAAAAGCAGCACACGCCGCTATGCTGAGCGCATCATTACGTCCAGATAGCCTGAAACCGGGCAATGACGTGAATCGCCTTCCGCTGGTGCGCGCAGAGTTTCCGGCGGGACAGTGACGGTATCGGCCTGAGATCCCATGATTACAAGGAATGAGGTTTGAATGATCCAGTCACCTGCATCACCAAATTCATTTCGGCTTGGGCCGGTGTTGATCATTGCTGCAGTGGTCGGCATAGCCGCGGTCGCTTTTGCCTACACGGCTGGATGGTTGTCGCCGCAAAGGCTGACTCCCAAAAAACTGGTAGCGGCGTTGGCACCTCCCGGCGGCCCGGCGTTGGGCCATCGTCGCAACCACGCCAAAGGCATCTGTTTCACTGGCACGTTCGAGGCTAACGGGGATGGTTCCGCGCTTTCCCGAGCGCCGGTTTTCGCCCAAGGTCAATATCCGGTGTTGGGACGCTTTAACCTGGGCACTCCGGATCCAGATGCCCCAGATGCCACGGTGCGCGTGCGTGGCCTCGGCATAAGCATCAAGACGCCGGACGGGCAGGAATGGCGCAGCGCCATGATCAATGCGCCGATCTTTCCCGTTTCGACTCCGCAGGGCTTCTACGAACTGCTGACAGCCTCCGGAAGCAAGGATCCCGATGCGATGAAGAAGTTCATTGCCGCGCATCCGGAATTCATCACGTTTCTCGGTTGGGCCAAGGGTGGTCCCTGGACCGGGAGCTATGCCGAGGAGCGCTACAACAGTCTCGACTCTTTTCTATTTGTCGACGGTTCCGGCGCCACGCATCCAATACGCTGGTCGTTGATTCCGGCGGCGCAACCTGTATCGGTTCCGCCGGATGAGCTGGCCAAACGTGGCCCTGATTTCCTGGAGCAGGAGATCACTCAGCGTGTCGCTGCCGGCCCTCAACGCTGGAGCCTGGTGGTGACCGAAGCCAACCCGGGAGATCCCACGGCGGACCCCAACAAGGCATGGCCTGCGGATCGCCGCACCGTCGAGGTTGGCACGCTCACCGTACAGCAGATCGAGCCGGAGCGTGACGGTCCGTGTCTCAATATCAATTTCGACCCAACCGTGTTACCTTCCGGCATCACGACGTCCGATGACCCATTCCCCGCCGCTCGTTCGGCCGCCTATTCCCGGTCGTACAACAGCCGCACAGCCGAAGCCTCCCACTATCCGGGGCCCGAGACAGGAGCCAGGCAATGACAACCAGCCGAAAACGCTTCACCGCGCCGCAGCGACTGCTTCACTGGCTCATGGCAATCTGCATTCTGTCCATGTTGTTCATCGGGGTAGGCATGGTCTCAACCGTTACCTCGAAGTACCTGACATTGGTCCAGATTCATAAGCCGCTGGGTGTCGCCATCCTGGTGTTGGCACTCATCCGACTAACGCTGCGCTTTGTTTACAAAGCACCTGCTCTGCCGCCCGACCTGCCGGAGCCAATCAAGCTGGGCGCAGAACTGTCGCAATATGTCCTCTACGCGCTGATGATCGGTATGCCGCTCATCGGCTGGGGTATGTTGTCCGCTGCGTCCTATCCAGTGGTGCTTTTCGGCGGTGTGCATCTGCCACCCATCCTGCCGTTGAGTCCCACCCTGCATACGTGGTTGTGGCGTGCACATCACTACCTGGCCTTTGCCTTCTTCGCAACCATCCTGATGCATGTCGGAGCCATTCTCTTTCACAAGCTGATCAGGAACGACGGCATATTCGAGACAATGGCGCCCGTGCTCACACGCAACCAGCCCAAGTAACGAACTGACTCTCTGCGGTCAGGTGTAGCCGAAATCAGGCCTCGACCACTCATCCACCACCGCACGGAGCACGCTAAGCCCAGGTCACGCCGGCGCCCCTTTGCGAGGCTTCCCCACGAGAATAAACTCGCTCTTAAGCAGATATTGATACAGGGAATTGACCGGCTCTGGAGGACGCAGATTGTCCGCCGTGACGATTCCGTCCGTCTCTTTCCACGTCCATTCGGTAAGCCGATCGTTGGCCGCTCGACTCCGCGCCTCTTCGACTGTCATCGGATACACACTCACTCGGACATTTTGCGTGAAGATCCGCGCGAGCGCCTCCAGCAGCGCGCCTGCCAGGCCTGTGTAGCCGTCCTCTAAAACACGCACCAGCACCGAGAGTCCAACCGCGAAGTGAATCCGTAATTTGGTATAGCGATTCGCAAACGCGCTCATCGTGTAGAGTTCCCGCTCGCGAAACACCATCACTCCGTAGCCCAGCCGTTGCAACCTCACCACATGTTCCAGAATTTCCTTGATCGACGCTTCCCTGTCCGGGGTGCTGAGGCCGGCGACGGATAGGCAGAATAATCCCAGTCCGCCTTTACTCTCCTTCAATTCCTCTTCTGGCAATTGCGCCAGTGTGTCCTCGATAAGGTCCGCGTGAAGGCTGTACACGTTGTCGAATCTTCCCGGTGCCAGCACCAGAGCCCGCTTGTAGAGCATTTCATTCGCCGGCTCCAATTGGTTGTCCGCCGTGAATACCACAGCCTCAGCGAACCCGCCTGCGACAAGAAAGGCATGCACCTCGTCCCTGTTCCAGCCGTCAAACACCGGTCCCGCCAATTCCACGCAGTCGATCTCTATCCTGTGGCGCCCCAATTCCTCGAATACGCTTCGCAGAAATTCCTCTTCCGAGGCCATCGCATAAAAGGCGGCATAGATCAGATTCACACCCAGAATCCCAACCGCTTCCTGTTGCTGCAGGTTACTTGGATCCCTCAGGTTGATATGCAGGATTACGTCATTTGGCCTTCCGCCCGGCTGCTGGAGAAAACGCAGTCCCACCCAGCCATGGGAGTCGTTGGTTCCCCCAAAGTTGCGTGCGGAGATCGTGTCGACGAACGAGAAAAATTTTGTGCTGGCTCCGCGGGCGGCCTGTAACTGTTCCAGCAGCTGCGTCCATTCCCTTTCGAGCATGGCCAGCAGGCGTGGCTTGGAAACATATCGTGTCCCGGCGCCGTAAAGGTGGTCGCTGACCTCCTTGTCATAAGCCGAGATCGTTTTCGCCACCGTACCGGAAGCGCCACCCACTTGCAGAAAGGAGCGCGCCACCTCCTGTCCCGCGCCGATCTCGGCAAACGAGCCAAAGGTCGTGGGATCAAGGTTGATGGAAAGCGCCTTGTGATGGACATCGTTCTTTTCGTGTTCGGGCATCGTCCGTCCTCCAACCCGAATAGACTCTACCACTCAGGACGGCGTCGCAGCCTCAATGCCGCGACCCGCCAGTGCACTTCCTGCCCGATTCGTGAGACCATTCCAGACGAATCGCGGAGCACGCCGCCCATGCGCATCTTCACCAGCTGGTCAGGAGACCGCAGTAAAGCCGCCGCTCTCGGCCTCAAGTCGCTTCTGCAGGATCTCTTCGAGGAGGCCGTGCAGGTCTTCGTCTCCGAGCACATCACTCCCGGCGAAGCCTGGGCGCAGCGACTCGGCACCGAGCTCGAGCAGTCCGAATTCGGCATCCTCTGCCTCACTCGCGACAACTGGCAGTCACTCTGGCTGCTCTTCGAAGCCGGAGCCATCGCCAAGAAATTCGCCTCATCGCGCGTCGTCCCCTACCTCATCGACGAGCTGCCGCCCGCCTCCGACCGCTCCCCGCTCGCTCAGTTTCAGCACGTCCGCGCTGATCGCGAAGGCACCTACCGCCTCGTCGAAAGCATCAACAGCATCCGCGACAACCCCAAGCCTAACGACCGCCTCGAGCGCTCCTTCGCCAAGTGGTGGCCCGACCTCGAGCAGACCCTCAAGACCGTGCAGGGTTCCAATCCCGCTCAACCTCCTGCCCGCTCCGATCGCGAGCTTCTCGAGACCATCCTGCAGCGCCTCGAAACCTGGTCGCAGTCGCGCCAGCCATCTTATGTCGACCTCCCGCCCATCGAGCTCACTCATCTCCGCAACCTGCGCGACCACCCCGATCTCAATTACCGGCGTGACAGCAGTCTGCAAAAGGAATTGCGCCACCTGCGCGACATCGGACTGATCAAGAATAAAAAGCCCATTGCCGATCTACCGCCGAGCTTCCAGTTAGGCCAGCACTTTGACATCACCGACAAGGGCAAAGACTATCTGCAGAACGTCGCCCCCGTGCCCGGCGAGCAGCCCGGCGCACAGCCCGGCCACTGAGACAAAAGCGAGGTCCGGAGGGGGTTGACAAACCATAACCGTTTGGTTATGATTTGGGCATGCGAAGCTCTCCCGACAGCGTCTTCAAGGCCTTGGCCGATCCCACTCGCCGAGCCATCTACGAGCGGCTCACCCGAGACGGCGAGCAGACCGTTCACGCCTTGACGGAGCGCGCCGGTGTGTCTCAGCCGATGGTTTCCAAGCACCTGTCCGCGCTCAAGCGTGCCCGGCTGGTCCACAATCGCCGCCAGGGGCGCGAGACCCATTACCAGGCCAGGCCCGAAGCTCTCGCGCCGCTCGTGGACTGGATCGGAGACTACGGCGCTTTCTGGCAAAACAGATTTGATCGCCTCGCAGAGGTTCTGGAAAGGATGGACAAATGACGACGCCTGATACTTCTACCCGTTCCGTGATCGTGGAAAAAGAATTTCCTCACCCGCCAGAAAAAGTGTGGCGAGCCCTCACCGAAAGCTCTTTGATTGAGCAATGGCTCATGAAGAATGACTTTCAGCCCGTTGCTGGACACTCGTTCAGCCTGCGCATGGACCCTGTGGCGAACTGGAACGGTGTCATTGACTGCCAGGTTCTCGCTGTAGAGCCCTTCAGGAATCTTTCTTACACCTGGGGCACTTTAGGCTCGGAGAGCGTCGTCACGTTTTCGCTGACACCGACCGATACCGGTACCCATGTGCGCGTGGAGCAGGCTGGCTTTCGTCCCGATCAAGAGGCCAACTACAAGGGTGCTCAGTACGGCTGGAAGAAGTTCATGGGCAACCTGGAACACGTTGTCGCCGGGCTCGAATAACGCCGCCGTCAAAAAGGAGACTTGACCATGAGAGCAAATATCCCGCCGCGTTCGATTTTTCGCTGGATCCACATCATCGTCACCATTCCGATCTACGGATATCTCTACAGTCCGTTTGAAAAGCTTCCACAGTACGCACCGCCTACCCGGTTCGTCTTCTTTCCTCTCATGGTCCTTACCGGATTGTTGATGTGGAAAGGCCATCTCCTTTGGCGAGTTTTTTCGAGGAAACCGGCCAGCACTGCGCTTTCGCGATGACCGACAGTGTAGGCTGGCAGAACAACCAGGACCGTGTTTAGTTCTTGAGAGTCAAACTTAGAGTCTCTCTCAAAAAACTGTCACGGTCCATGCGGGCCTTGGCATTTAACGCGTGATCCGCATCGTAGAACTCTACCCTTTTCGGTCCTGAGCTCATTGCGACATAATCTTTCGCATCCGCTAACGGCACCCACTCTTCGTCGTGCAGGCCGTATTGAAACAGAGCCGGCGCGGGACCGAGTTTATCTGCGTATGATCCGGGATCAGCCCACGCATTCGACTTCAGATTTTGTTCCACCTTCGCCATGTCTGTCGTCTTCCGCATGGGAACCATGCGGGGTGAGTCGGAAGACAGGACGTATTCCATTGTCGATTGTGGCCCGCTCATGAAAACGAAGGCCGCGAACCTTTTGTCTATCGCGTCGAGGATAGCTCCTGTCCCTGCATTCCAACTGTGCCCGACATAGGCGACTCTGCTGCCATCGACATCAGGACGTGACAGGAGAAGATTCAGACCGCGACGCAGATCGACGACTTGTTGCGCAACCAGGACTGAATTGGGTGTCGGCTTGAAATTGGGACGAGCTTGCGGGGCGTCAATCAAGAGAGAGATGACGCCAGCGGATGCGAGCGCGACCGCTTCCTCCAGGAACTCCTCGCGGTTAGAATTTGCAGCGCCAGGCATCAGCCAGTGACCCCAAATCACTGCTGCGAACTTTCCTGCCCCTTTGGGAATGACAAGGTATGCGGGAACGGTATCCGCGTTTGAGCCTGTATACGTAATGTCCTGGATCGTCACTCCATCCTGGGTCTTGGCTGATATCTCCCTCACATGGAGGGGGACGCCCGCGTCGTAGGCGAAGTGCGCGGAATCGTCCGAACTGGATGTCTGCGCGAGAACATCGCAGGAGAGCTGGAGGGCGCCGGCGATCAGAACTAGCCCGACGACGAACGTTGCAGACAAGGAGCGCCTACGCTGGAAATGCTGCAGAGCAATACGCATCGAAGTCTCCCCGGAAGTGGGGTGCGTTGAGCAAGAAGTTAAACCCCATCTTCGTTCTACGAATGGCCACGGGTTCAGGACTCAGCACTCGGCTTTCCAGCCGCTGGATTGGCCCTCATAAGCCAGTCGAAAATGCAGCCAGGCCGATACAGGCTGACATCTAATCCTGTAGAGGTAGTTATGAGAATTCCTGTTGCACTGCTGCTTCTGGCCCCGCTGGCTCTCGGCCTGGCCGCTCACGGCCAGAATTCTAACCAGACTCAAGCGCCCGCCACGCAGCCCCAGTCCACCCAATCCAGGCCCGCAAGCCAACCCCGGGCACCAGGCGCAGGCAGTGATATCGGCAGGGGCAGCGGTGATATCGGAAAAGGCGCAGCCGACGGCGCAGGCAAGGCCGCCGAGGGCGTCGGGAAAGGGGCCGGCGACCTCGTGACGCTGCATCCTGTTGGCGCGGCCGAAAACGTCGGCAAGGGCGCCGGAGAGGGCGGCAAGGGTGTGGGCGTGGGCGCGGTCAAGGGCACCGGCAAGATCGGCAAAGGTACGGGAAAACTGATCGCAAAGCCGTTCCACCACTCCAGGAAAAATGAAAGCCCAAACGCGCCCTCAGACACGCCTTCGCCGTCTGGCGAGTCTCCACGCTAACCAAATTTGGCCGGCTGACGAGAAGCGCGCTTTGCGTTACTAATCGTCCGCACCTTCCAGCCCCACGTAATCCATGTCTTTTGGATAATCAGAACCGGTAATCGGGCTTAAGTTCACAGCGGTAGACTGTGGTCTTCTCTTTATCCGTGCCAGTGCGAACAGTACAGGTGGCCCAGCTTAAATTGAGGTCCGGACCTAGAGGAAATACCATGGGAGAGCCATCGATGTCGGCCTCAAGGCTCACGCCTTCCTGAGTAGGTGGCAGAGTAAAGTTGAGCGTCCGGCCAAAGATGACTGGATACAATTCGCGGACGTTGGAGCTGATTGCCGCGTGATAGACCTCAGCCTCCATCACGAAGGTGGCCGTGTCCGACCAGTTCAAAGCTGAAACACGGATGTCACGGCCGCCACGAATGAATCCACTCGAGTCAATCCGCGTAAATGGGCACGGCCCCGCAATGCAGGAAGCTCTCACATTTTCGAAAGTGTTGTCCGCTCCGGCATCCAGTGAAGCTGACTCGACTGAAGCCTTCCACTTCCCATCCGGGGAACAGGGAGACTGATGATCGCAGGGTACATTTCCCTTATTGACGACCTGAAAGGTCTTGACTGCGCTGCCCACATTCGTCTCGGTCCTGGAGTTGGTCGTGTATCTCACCCGGATATTGGAAACCACCTTTTCCGGGCGTTTAGGTCCAGTTCCGGTCTTCGCAGGGAGCGGGACCATTGCCGCGATGTATAGCTCGTTCTGCGTCTCCAATCTTCCAGTTTGCACAGTCAAGTCGAGCGGCTCGTAGGACGCATGCCGGAAACTGACCATGACAGGCTTCCCGGACAACACCCCTTTTTGCAGAACAAGCTTGTAATATCCCGAGGCTTCGGACTGCGTCGTCGCACTCTTTACGCCATCCGTTGCTGTGATCGCAACACCTGCTACAGGCAGTTCCTTATTAGTGTCAGCATCGCGCTGGATCACCGCGCCTTCGATTGTGATCGATCGATGTACGGAGATAGACCTCAGCCAGTGCGCGCGCAGCAACAGCGCAATGACCACGGCTGCCACAACTGCGATCATCGCCCAGACAATTTTCTTTCCCGTCATTCAACACCGGCAAACAAACAGTTGGACGCCCCAACTTGGACTACATGCTGCCCCTTGGCCTGGGGCCGCTCCCATCAAAGCATCCCTGCATCTATTATTCAATACAAGGTGTTGCTCGAAATCAGTTGCGCAATTACGGATGGCCTGAATGAGCATGGATGAAAGGGCAGACGGAAGCAACGAGGCACACGTTCGCAAAGTAACCGATCAGAGCGAGAATCGCACTTCCCGGCGCCAGCTGCTGCGCCAGATGGCCGGCGTTTCCCTAGGTCTACCGCTGGCGCAATGGAAATCCCTTCCTGTGTTGGCGCAGGTGGCCGCGCAGCAGCAGGCTGACCGAAGGCATGCAGAGCCAGCACCTGCTCCCACGCAGATCGCCTTTTCGCAAGAGGATGAGCAATTCCTGGACGATCTTGAACACAAAACCTTCCTCTTCTTCTGGGAGCAGGCCAATCCGCAGACAGGACTGATCAAAGATCGCTGCAACGTACGCATACAAGACGCCAGTATCGTGGCCAGCGTTGCCTCCACTGGTTTTGGACTGACTGCAATCTGCATCGCAGAAAAGCGCGGCTTCATCTCCCATCAGGACGCACGTCTGCGCGTTCTTACGACACTCGATTTTCTTTGGAAGAAGCTGCCGACGCATCGCGGGTTCTTCTTTCATTTTGCCAATATCAATACCGGCGAAAGAGTATGGGATTCCGAAGTCTCCTCCATCGATACCGCAATCTTGCTCTGCGGCATTCTCACCTGCCGTCAGCACTTTCAGGATCGCGACATCATCCAGCTTGCTCATGCGATTTTTGACCGCGTGGACTGGACCTGGCTCTCAGAAGACATCACGGTGCTGCCTATGGGATGGACGCCGGAGTTCGGATTCCTGTCCTCCAAGTGGGACTACTACAGCGAATTGATGATGATCTATCTACTCGGAATGGGTTCTGCCACTCATCCCCTTCGGCCTGAAGCGTGGCTGGCATGGAAACGGACAGCCTTCGAGTACGACGGACTGCGCTACATCGGCTCGTTCGCGCCGCTTTTTGTGCATCAGTACTCTCAGGCCTGGTTCGACTTCCGTCACAAGCGCGACAAGTACGCAGATTATTTTCAGAACTCAGCCATTGCCACCGAAGTACACCGCCGCTTCTGTGTGG
Source organism: uncultured Acidobacteriaceae bacterium (assembly GCA_963781245.1). GTDB lineage: Bacteria > Acidobacteriota > Terriglobia > Terriglobales > Acidobacteriaceae > Silvibacterium. The sequence goes on along the minus strand of CAWAFB010000010.1, from coordinate 579,438 downwards.
AGCTGGGCAGGATTTTTCCCGACTATACCGATGATCTCTGGGGTATCACTGCCTCCGACTCCGACAAAGGCTACGTGATCTGGGGTGGCCCCCCGGCCATGGGCCCGATTGATGGAACCGTAGTCCCCGCAGCCACTGGAGGCTCATTGCCGTTTCTGCCCGACGCAACTATGCGCGTCCTGAAAAACATCAGAAGTCGTTACCCGCAGACCTGGAGCAACTACGGTTTCATCGATGCCTTCAATCCATTGAAAAAATGGTATGACACCGACATCGTGGGCATTGACGCCGGGATCACGATGCTCATGGCAGAAAATGCTCGTACCGCCTTCGTATGGGAGACCTTCATGAAGAACCCCGAGGCACAACGTGGAATGGCGAATGCAGGTTTTAAGAGCTATAGCTGAGCCGTTCCATCCAATTAATAGGATTGCGCTTGTGGAATGTTCCCGACTCGGAATCAGGAATAGGATGTCGGCCAGCTCCCGTTCGGAAGTGCTGTATCGCGGAAGGCTCTCGGTCGGGTCGAGGACTGGCGCAGTGTTCCGTAGGTCTGGCCTAGCCATTGCTCCCCGTTTCCTCTGGGAGTGCCTCAATAGCCAAACCGTGAATCCGTTTCCAGCCCCCGCCACATCGCACCCAGCGTGCGGATTTCCCGCACTGGGCGCACCTGTTTGCTTCGTGCCAAGGTTTATGGGGCCTATCTTGCTGGGGCAACTTTCGCGCTTGACCATCGACGAAGCTGGTAGTCGTTAAACAAACCCAGCCGCTCATACAGCCATTCGCTACTCCGCCGCTTCCAGGGAAAGCCGTTACGCCCCCGGGCACGTATCAGATGTTTCCGGACCTTCATTTCTACCCACCGTTTAACCATGGAGAAACAGGAACTCGAATGACCGACCCGAAAGTAGTTCACCCAGCCACGCAGAATCGGATTGATTCTCGCAATCACAGTCTCAACGGGCCAGCTGACATGCTGTCGGAAGACCTCCCTAAGCCTTTCAAACAGCGCCGTCCTCTTCTTCAACTTGGGCGCATAGTACGGTCGCCACTTCCGTTGAAGGCTCAGTACACGCCGATATTCAAAACCCAAGAAGGTGAAGCTCTCTCCCTTCTCCAGATCCACCATTCGACTCTTGTCTTCGTTGATCTCAACGTGGAGCTTCGCGAACTCCTCGCGCAGACGTTTGTTAATCGCCCTTACAAGCCAGTCACTTTGCCGTTCGGCGTCGACCAGAATCACCCGTCGAGTCGCCCGGGGGAGTTGCACCCCCAGGCGCTCACAGATTCCGGACTTGAACGTCTCCGCTCATCCGGCTCTTATCGTCCAGTCGCCGCCCGACGCAACAATGGCCAATGAGCAAATAGCCGTGGGTCTCTTGAAGCTGTCTTGCTGACCCAATGCTCTGCTCTTTGCCTATGTCGTTTCAAGCGTTTGTATTTCGCCATCGCCCAATACGCCAAGCATTGGTCCAGATAGCGCAATGTCGGATAGAGTGCTGATTTGTAGTAGCGACCGTAGTAGGTAATCCAACCGCGAATGACGGGGTTGAACATACGTGCCAGATCGTCTATCCACCGATCCATACGACAACGCAACTGCCACTTGCGAATTCCCTCTCGAATTGCTTTCGTCGCAACGTTGCTAACACCCGGGCTGAAATTGACGAAGAACTTTCCAAAACGATTCTTCGATCTTCTGGCTCGAAAGCTATAGCCGAGGAAATCGAATGATTCATGCTTGGAGTTTCCCCGCCGATCATCATCCTTGCAATAGACAATCTTCGTCTTTTCAGGATGAAGCTGCAGTCCGCATTCAGCAAAGCGCTTCGCAAGCGCCTCTTTGAGGGTCTTCGCCCGCGCCTCACTTACGCAATGGCAGAGAGCGTCGTCAGCGAACCGTTCAAAGGGAATGTCCGGATGGTTCCGGGCCATCCACCGATCGAACGTGTAATGAAGAAATAGGTTGCTCAACAGGGGTGAAATCACTGAGCCCTGCGGCGTTCCTCTTTCTCGGGGTTCAAAGGTGCCATCTTCCAACTGAACAGGAGCTTTGAGCCACCGCTCAATATAGAGCAACACCCAAGGACAGTCGGTATGCTTTCGCACCGCACGTAGAAGCAGTTCGTGAGAAATCGTATCAAAATAGGATTTTATGTCGAGGTCGAGCACCCAGGCATAACGCCAGCAGCGCTCTCGTGCGACTCCAACCGCATCCAATGCCGATTTCCCAGGTCTGTACCCGTATGAGTCGGGATGGAAGTGCTTCTCCAGTTCCGGCTCAAGATACCCCTTGACCACCGCTTGGGCGATTCTGTCGGAAACAGTGGGGACGATGGTTTCATAATGCACCTTCCTCTAATTGCGTTGAGGATGGAGTGTGGATCCGGCTTGAATTGAGCACCCGATCTCGAAGCTTTTGTTCGTCTATTTCGTTGAGCGTGATCCAGTATGGTGAGCCTCCGTCCAGCTTACGTGCCTGCACAAGCGCATGCTGGATCCAGTAGTAGACCACGTTCTCGCTAACTCCAAAATGCTGAGCCACCTGGCTGACGGTTAGCTCTTCGGGATGTTTCAGTGCGGGAGGTGGGATCCGATAGCGGAAGCGGATCCATTTGATAATGGACGCGGTGTACGGTTTACCTGTGACGCTGGAATGGCCCTCCTGGCGGAGTTGGTTTGCGATTTCAGCATCCAGCAAGTGGTGAGCCATATCTCGGACGCGGTCGACGACAGCGGCAGGATACCGCAGGCGGTCCGCTATGTTGGGCGGAAGCGTGAGGATGAGATCGGTACAGGCATTCCCCTGCCAGCGGATGTGGACTAGAAGCTGTTTGGGAGCAGACTTTTCGACGGTAATGTCCTTGATGAGCAGCCGCAACATCCTCTTGCGGTCTTTAGCTTGTGTAGTAGGAGCGTGCCATAACTGCGGAAGATCTTTGGCCAGGGCGAGGACTTTTGCTTTTTGCTCAGGGGTTGCAACTCGCGCATGCTGGCGCTGAAACTCTGCGGCCTGCTGTTTGAGTTCCTCGCAGTGAAGCAACGCCGCATTCCAGCGCCGTTCCAATGTGGCGGCGACCAGTCGTTGCGAAGGGTCGACTTCCTGATAGCGTCTTTCGGCAAGCACGGCCTCATACTCGGCGCGTTCGAGCCGCATTTGCCACTGGCGTCCGATGGTATGGTCGCGTGCTTCCAACTCCTCGAGAGCTGCCAGAGCCAGTTCGAGTTCTGCCGGCTGCAGAGCCCTGAGAGCCTCCTTGGCGATAGCGGCATCAAGCAGGTCGCAACGGAAGCTCATGCAGCCTTTGCTGGCCAGGCCGTCACGGTGCAGCGAGTTGCACAGGTAGCAGGGATAGATACCGCTGTTGCCGGTATAGCGTACAGTGAGCGCTCGTCCACACTGGCCGCACACCAGTAGTCCCTGGAGTAAGGCCAGTCCTTCACGTGCTGGACCGCTCAGTATCATCTCGCCGCCATTGGTGCGGTTCTTCTCCAGGCGCTCCTGGTTCTTCAAGTACTCGTCCCAGTTGATGTACCCTTCATGGTGTTCTTGCAGACTGACGCGCCAGTCCGCCATAGAGACCAGGTGCACCTGTTTACGCACTTCACCCGAGGAGTTGATCTGACGGCGATACTGATAACGGCCAAAGACATACATTCCTGCATAGGATGGATTCTTGAGTATGTTCAGCACGCGGCTGTGTGTCAGGTAACCCCATATCAACTTGCCATTCCATGCCCCACCGTAGGATCGCTTGGGAAAGCGTAACGCGGCTTTCGCAAAATGCTGCACCACCGCGAAGGCAGTGCCTGTCTCGCGAAAGAGACGAAATACCATGGCCACGGCCCCTTGCACTTCCTCATCAGGGTCCAGAACAATCCGGCCCTCTTCGTCGTAGCAGAGCCCGACCGGAAGCGGGAAACGCAGCTCGCCTTTCCTTGCTTTATTGAGCTTGCCACCAAGGAGGCGCCCGCGCAACAAATGAAGTTCGGCCTGCGCCATAGTCCCCTTTAGCCCCAACAGAAGGCCATCGTTGAAATCGGCCGGGTTGTAGCAACCATCTTCGTCGATCACCAGCGTATCGGTCAGTGCACACAGTTCCAGCAATCGATGCCAGTCCAAATTCGAGCGCGCGAGTCGCGAAACCTCCAGCGCAAAAACTGCGCCCACCTGGCCCATCGAGACTTCCGCTACCAGAGTCTTGAAATCCTCCCGACCCGTTATCTGTGCTCCTGACTTGCCTAGATCCCCGTCCAGAATCTGAACCGACGGCTCGCTCCAGCCCATGTCCAGTGCTTTCGCCCGCAGAGCATACTGACGCTCTGTGCTCTCCTGATGGTGACGGACCTGCGCCAACGTCGACTGACGCACATACACATACGCAGTCTTGCTCAGGTGCTGTTCGTTGATCGTGGTATTCATTGGCCACCTCCACAGAAAACGAACTCTCCCCGTTGGCGTCGAGCCAGCCTGCCAGCATATTGGCGAGAAGCACGCCGCCCGATTCCACATCGATAAGGGCGCGGCCGGCAGCCGGCGGCTCGCTCATAGCACCTCTTTAAAGCGCCTCGCGACGGCGCAACAATTCGCGGTTGATCTCGCAGATTGTCTCCAGAATCTCGCGGCTTCGGTGATAGTTGGCCAGAAACTCGACCGTTTCGCCATAAGCATCCTGCGGCACATAATCCATTTGCGGCCGCTGGCCCGGATAGCTTACCGACAGATAATACTTGGGGCCGTGTCCCGGCCCATCGACGCATTTGCACCCCGGCTTGCCACATCGCTTGTATCGCTCGATGAGCGAGCCTCGCAGAATCGATTTGAGCGGGGGAAGTTGACGCACAAGAGCGCCGCGGCGTTTTCGCAGCACGGCAGCGGATTCTTTCTGTATATTCATCGGACCACGTGAACAACTGGTCTGATCGTAGACTAGCAAAAGAGATGCTTGTCAACATTTTTCCTCCCTCCACACAATATGTTCCAGAAGAGTTACCAGTTCGAAGAGAGCCTCCGCATCGAACCGCCCTGGTATGACGTCGAAGAGAGGATCAGCCCAGTCCGTCCACTCGCGTGCAATGCTGAAACTACCGCACTTGCGCTCGCGAAGAATCAACGTATCGACGCCGGCTATACGGCGTTTCTTGAGCACTTCAAAGCGCTGGCCTCGAAGTGGGTGAAACGGATGACAGATCTCCGCCCATCCCAAATCCGAACTGCGGTCCAGTGCAGTCTGCGTTGACCGTCGGAATTCCTAATGGTCTGATTCCGCCTGCTCGCTTCTCGATGTTCACCCGCTTCACCGGCGGCGGGAAGTAACTGCCAGACGACATCCGATTCCAGAGCTTGTAGAGATTGTTTGCCAAGTCCCTTTCAAACTCTTCGATCGTCTGATCGTCAACTCCGGCTGCACCCCGGTTCGCCTTTACCCGCTTATAGGCATCCCATACATAAAGCTTTGGAATGCTCCACGACTTCGCTTTATCCAAAGGGCTCCTCCCGTTGCCGGTTGACCATTCGTTAAAGCTGAACGATGTCGCGCCTTCGCTCCAATCCCGTTACAGGACCTTCCTCACTACTACACGCGACTCCGCCCCTGCATCCCGCTTCGGTACTCTGACTCTTACGGGTCGGCCGCTTGAGTCTCTCCCTTGGCATCGGTGTGCAGGTTCCCACGTTCCACACAAGAGCCTGAACCGAGTTCACGCCGCCTTCGTGCCGGACGCCGACTGGGCAGTAAACAGGTACCCCCCAGACTTATCCCAGATTAACGACTCCCCTCTGGTTCTGACGTCGTCCCTACGCTTTCGACAGGTCATCAGCGGTTCGCTTGCGCTCGTCTCCTCGGCCCTCACCTGACAGGATCAAGTCCTGCCTTTTGCCGAAACGCTCACCACCTCGGCCATTGTGCCGAAGCAGCTTCCGGTGGTTTGAACCCCCATCCTGTAATGCGGGTTCGAGAGGCCGTCTCTCATCTCTCGTGCAGCACGGCTCGAAGAAGCTTTCTCAGTTCATGTACCCTCCTTCGCGCCTTCGTGGCGCACTGTCATCCGCAAAACGTGCATACTGGACGTTAGTTGACTTGCTCCTTCGCGTAGTATCCACCGCCTTCTCCAGCATCCGGTCTACCTCATTCAGATAGAGGTTACTGAGCAACGGTGAAATCACACCGCCTTGGGGAACGCCTTTCTTCTCGGTCGCCTTCAGAATCATCTTAAGCAAATGCATGACCGCATCATCATGGACCCGCCGAGCCACTTTCTCTAACAGCAGAGAGTGCTGCACGTTATCGAAATAGGAGGATAGATCCAAATCAATGACGCGCGTCTTCTCTTCGACGATCGCTCGGGCTACCCGGGCTACGGCTTCATGCGCCGTCCGTTTTGGTCGATATCCATACGACCCTGCTTGGAAATCAGCTTCGAAGATCGGCTCCAGGATGAGCTTTAACGCCCCCTGGACCACTCGATCACGGATTGCGGGAATCGAAAGGACGCGTACGTTCTTGCCCCCGTCCTTGGGAATCTCCTTCTTCCGTGTCTGCATGGGCCGATACGTGTTGGTAACTAATTCATCCCGAATCTGTGCGAGAAAACTCTCCGCTCCGCCTTCTTCGATGGCTTCGAACGTGACCCCATCAATACCAGGCGCCCCGTCATTCTTTCTCGCCATCTGGTAGGCTTCCTGCAAAGTTTCCATCTTGCAGACGTGGACGTATAGTCCCCAGAAACGCCAAAGCGGTTCTGCCTTCGCCTTGACATATAGACTCCTTCTCAGGTCCTGCAAACTGATGGGCGCTTTTGTCATCTCACCCTTGCCTCCCGTTTTGTTAGAGTCATTACAAACAGCAGGGCCTCTTCGCTCCACGGACATTACTCCGCTTCCTCACTACTACAGGCCCAGCCGATTCCCTCTCGCCTTCCACCGATTTCCCGGTGTCACCGGTTATACGGCTTCCCTGCTCCGCCGATTTCTCGACGGGGCGAGGAGGGCTTCTCCAGTTGCTTAGCATGACCTTGCCACCGTGCTGTCCCTACCAACCCCGCCGAAGTGTTGCGCCGCGTCAGTCCTTGCGACGCTCCATGCTGCCTTCGCCCGAAAACGGGAGGCTCGGCCTTCGGGTTTCAGTAATTTCGGGGCCATATGGGTTTACTGCATTACGGCCCGGTGACTCGCTCACCATCCTTGTAGATGGCTTCGTCAATAGGCTTCAGAGAGGGCAGTTTGTTGGGATAGAGATCGGGCGCGCCAACTTTAGGTGGGAGGTTACCAGTCTCGCTCTTTCGATTGCGAGGTGGGTGCACAGTTCCACCATGGCCGCGTTTCCCGCCCCCCCCTATAATCCCGGACGGCCAGATTTCCCGGGTCCGGTTTGAACCCTTGGCATGTCCGTTGTGAGCCTTCCCCTCTTCCGCGAGGTTTAAGCGCTGGTTCGCGTACACCCCTACGTCTGCGGTTTGCCCACAACCTCGTTTCCAGACCAGCACCGGCGTTGCGCCGGTTTTATCAAGCCGGCCACCTCACTGGCGATGAAACCACCACGTGTCCTGAGTCCCTTTGCCCAGCTTTGCGTTACCTCCACTGGAGAGGCGTGTCCCTCCTCTTAGGAGGGCGTTGCCCCTCCCTCATCGCTCCTACGGACTCATGCGCCAAACCCGCCTGGCTCTCCCCTCCTTCGGTTTTTAGCCTCGTTCGAGGAGTCTTTGCAGGTCGCTCCCAGCCCCTGCTGCCAACGGGTTCTTCCCGACGTTATCTCTGTGAATCTTTCCTTGGATGCTTGATCCCATACCCCGGCGGTTCCACAAAGTGCTTTTACCTGTTTCTTCCTCTGTGGCATCGGCCTTCCCCCAGGAAGGAAACGGGTCGGCTTCCGCAGTTTCTCGCGAACACGACTTTCCGCGAGGCAGGATTTCGGGGCTGCAGATATTTCTTTATGTTCAGGCCTCCAAGTTTGCTCGTCTCCCAGATCGTTCCTACCGCTGCTGTACTGCCGCAGGGCAGCCGAGACTTTTACTTCCGGGCAGAACGTGCTTCGTTACCTCTGCACGCACCGGATATGCTAACCGTCCGAATACAGGTAATTGACGGCACAAGGACTTTCACCCTGCTAGATTCTCAGCCTTGTCGGCTGCTCATCCTTCCTTCCTGCTATTCAAGCTACGGGGCTTGGACTCTTTCCCCGGTGGGACTTGCACCCACTGATCATGCCAGCCTTCGCTGGACGCACCGTTTCCCAGTACTAATCGGCCGGCAGAGGACCAGCCGGCGAAACGCTGCTCCACACCAATAAGAAGTCCGCCCGGACTGGCAGTTTTCCCAGTTGACTGGTTTGGCTGGCGGAAGCGACTCTTTCCAAAAGCTAGACTCAGGTGCTCCGGCAGGGCCTGACACGAGAAACCCATGCCACCAGCTACAGGACAGCGCGCGTATTTCGGCATCCCTGGGTGGCTGCTCTCATACCGCAAAGACTGGTTGCGGCCCGACATCATAGCTGGGCTGACGGCCGCTGCGGTGGTCATCCCGAAATCGATGGCCTATACCAGCATTGCAGGCCTGCCGCTTCAGGTCGGCCTGTACACGGCCTTTCTGCCGATGATCATCTACGCATTCCTTGGCACCTCAAGGGTTCTGAGTGTAAGTACGACTACGACCATTGCCATCCTGACCGCGACCCAGCTTGAGGCAGTAGTCGCGAGCGGAAATGCGGAGTCCCTCGCAAGGGCCGCAGCCTCGCTGACCGTACTGGTTGGAGCGATGCTCGTGCTCGCTTGCTTCCTGCGGCTCGGTTTCGTTGCCAACTTCATTTCTCAGCCTGTCCTGATCGGTTTTAAGGCGGGCATTGGCGTCGTAATCATCCTCGACCAGGTCCCCAAGCTGCTAGGCATTCATCTAGCCAAGGGAACGTTCCTCCAGCATTTGCTTTCGACAATCCGAAGCGTTCCGGAAACAAAACTGATCACATTGGCCGTCGGCGTTTGCATGATTCTGATCTTGATCGGGGTGGAACACTTCGTGCCGAAGGCACCCGCTCCGCTCATCGCGGTGGCAGCAGGAATCGGCGGCGCCTATTTTCTGCAGCTCGGCTCACGCGGTGTTGATCTTGTCGGCTACATTCCTCGGGGACTGCCCTCATTTACTCCCCCCACTCTCGCGTTGGCAACTCAACTCTGGCCCGGCGCTCTAGGCATCGCCCTGATGAGCTTCACCGAGACCATTGCTGCGGGACGCGCCTTCGCCAGGAATGACGAGCCACAGCCGCGGGCGAACCGGGAGTTGTTCGCTACCGGAATGGCACATGTCGGAGGCGGCCTGCTCGGAGCGATGCCCGGGGGAGGTGGTACTACGCAAACTGCAGTGAATCGTCTCGCTGGAGCGCGCACTCAGATGGCGGAACTTGTAACCGCCGCTATGGCCCTCATCACCATGCTTTTGCTTGCGCCGCTGATCGCCCTGATGCCGCAAGCTACACTCGCAGCCGTCGTCATTGTCTATTCAGTGGGCATGATCAAGCCCGAGGAGTTCCGAGAAATTCTCCGCGTCCGCCGGACGGAGTTTATATGGGCAGTGATTGCCTTTGCCGGTGTTATGTTCGTGGGAACGTTGAAGGGAATCATCGTGGCGATCATCACGTCAATCGTGGCGCTCGCCTACCAGGTTGCGAATCCTCCGTTGCACGTGCTCGGACGCAAGCCCGGCACAAACGTGTTTCGGCCCTGCTCCGAAGAACATCCCGAAGACGAAACCTTCCCGGGCTTGTTGATACTGAAGCCCGAAGGACGAATCTTCTTCGTGAACGCCGAGCAGCTTGGGCACAAGATCTGGATGCAGATTGAAATAGCGCAGCCGAGGATCATAGCCATCGATTTGAGCGCTGTATTCGATCTCGAGTACACAGCACTCAAGATGTTGGCTGACGCCGAAAAGAAACACCGTGATCGTGGCATTCGCTTATGGCTGGTGGGAATGAATCCAGAGGTGCTCTCGATGATCCAGAAGTCTTCACTAAGGGAAGCCCTCGGGCGCGAAGGCATGCACTTCAATCTGGAGACCGCGGTGACAAAATATCTCAACGACGCCGCACCCAAAAGGTTGGACAGCTAGAGATTTTTGCCGTTCCACGACTCCAGAAAAAATGTAAGCCCGGACACGCCCTCGCCGTCTGGCGAGACTCCACGTTAACCCAAGTTGACTGGCTGACGAGAGCGCGTTTCCCGATACCCTGGATTCCCGATAGCCTTGATGCACCGATGTCTCAAAATATGCGGTCCAGGCGCATCAGCGTCGAAGGAAGATGATGACGTCGCAGACAACCGGCAAAGCACGCCTTATCATCACCTGGATTCTCAGGGTCCTGTTGGGCGTAACCTTTCTTGGGATCGGAATCGAAAAGCTCACCGGAACCATGGGGACCATTCCGTTCTTCGACGCGATTGGCTGGGGACAATGGTTCCGCTACTTTTCCGGCGCCCTCGATACGGCGGGCGCACTGCTCATCTTTGTGCCGCGATGGACCTCTCTTGGGGCTCTCATCATTAGCTGCACTGTGGGCCTGGGAACTTTCCTGTGCTTCACCAAGGGGCTTTTTAATCCGATCTTCCCGCTGGTGATGACCCTGTTAGCCGCAACACTGGTGTGGCTTGCGTGGCGGCCGAAACCGGCCTGAGAGCTCTGCCACCACTTTGACTCAGCCCCTTCAATGAGGTTCATTGAGCGCATCCGCCAGCAACGGCTGTCTAAAGACGCGCGGTAACGAGAAGCGCGTACCGGGACTGATCGTGGTGTGCTTCGGTCGGTTTTGGGTCCGTGATCTCCCATTCCGAAATGCGAGGCACCTGGGGCACCCATTTCAGTGGAAGAACACACTTCCATGGCACCTAGGCCCCGCCGCCAAAGTCAGAATCCTTCGCTTCAAAAAGCTTCCGCCATTCCGACATTACCCCGGTCTTCAAAACCACGTTTGAGGTATTCACCAGGGTTGGCCCCGACAACTCGCTTGAACGCCTTACTGAACGCAGCGTCGGACTCGTAACCGACCGAGCGACGTCTATGAGCTTTTTGTCACGCTGTTGTAGTAACTGCATCGCCTTCTGCATCCGCCACTCGGTTACATATTCCAATGGTGTTTGTCCGAGTAGCTCTTTAAATCGTGCTGCGAATGCGGAGCGAGACATGCCCGCCGCTTCGGCCAGGGATTCGACCGTCCAGGGTGTATTCACTCTGTCGTGAATGGCACTCAGGGCAGTGCCCATTTGAGGATCAAAAACCGCACGAAGCCATCCTTTGTTACGTTCTGGTCCTGACGCGATATGCGCCCGGAGCACTTGGATGAACAGAACCTCGGCCAGCCGAGTCGCGACGACTTCAGATCCCGGCGCCTGTTCTGCCATTTCTGACGCCAGCGCCTGCACTGTGTTGTGAAGAGCAAGCGTGCGCGCCTGATCGGCCTTCATCAGAATGAAGCTCGGCAATAACTGAGTGATCGGCGCGATCGAAACTCAAGGACCCACAGACGATTGTCGTCGGTGCGCCACCGCCTCCATAATGAGCGACATTGCCGTTGGCCTTGGCCCCAATCTCGCGGAAACTCCACCGCGGACGTGTGCGCGGGCTGTCGCGCAGAACAATCGAAGTCCCCTTAGCCACCAAAAAGCAATCACCACCGGTGAGCGGAATCGGCTCCGGAATCCCTTCCACACTCAGCCAGCAGTTGCCGCGCGAAAGCATGGCGAAGTGCGCCCAATCTGTGGGTGACACCTTTTTGCCGGAAGGCGTGACTTTTTCTTCGGTCTGATTTTCCTGTTTCACGCCCCACGGCGCTGTGGCTTCGAGCCTGTGCAGACCGAAAGCGGTCACGTGCATCGTTCTGAAGATGTCTGTTATTGGGTCCAATGTAGCACCTCTCTTTTAGACGAATAGACAAAAAACTAGGACTCCTGAGCAGTTCTCGTCCACTGCCAAAGAGATCTACTTGACTGTACTGAATGTTACACATCTACCGAATGGAGTAATTATGGGAAAGCTTGAAGGGAAAGTTGCAGTCATCACGGGTGGATCGAGCGGCCTGGCGCTGGCGAGCGCCAAGCGCTTCGTTGAAGAGGGCGCCTACGTTTTCATCACGGGTAGGAGGCAGGAGCAGCTCGATGAGGCCGTCAAGCTGATTGGCCGGAACGTGACCGGCGTGCGCGGTGACGCGGCAAATCTCGACGACCTCGACCGTCTGTTCGATACGGTCAAGCGAGAGAAGGGCAAGATCAACTCTTGTTCGCGAGCGCTGGCAAGGGCGAGGCCGTACCACTGGGCGAGATTACCGAGCAGCACTTCGATGCGGCCTTCGGCCTGAATACGCGCGGAACGCTGTTTACGGTTCAGAAGGCGTTGCCGCTGTTCAACGATGGCGGATCGATCATCATGACCGGATCAGTTGCTTCGGTGAAGGGTTTTCCTGGTTTCGGCGTGTATGCGGCGAGCAAGGCAGCATTGCGCTCCTTCGCACGCACGTGGCTCAACGAACTGAAGGGCAGGAAGATCCGGGTGAACGTGCTGGGCCCGGGGCCGATCGCCACACCGATGCAGGAAGAAGTTCTCACCAAGGAGGCGAAGGAGATGTTCGAATCCCTGATCCCGCGGGGAAAGATGGGTTAACCTGAGGAAATCGCGACGGTCGCGCTGTTTCTTGCTTCAGACGACTCGAACTTCGTGAATGGGGTGGAGTTGTCCGTCGACGGCGGCTTGTCGGCCATCTGAATCGGCGGATCTCGGTGAGTGCATGATCGCCAAGGCACTCACCGAGATCCGACAGGTAACCAAAAGTCGGCCAGGCTCCGGAAATTCGAACAACCCGACTGCGGCCAGCCTCTCCGCCATCGTGCGCAGGATCGCAAGCTGAGGTTGCAGGTTACGCAGAGCGCAGCTAAAAATATGTGCGACAGAGTTGGAGCAAAATATAGGCCCGAGAATTTCACCTGTCGATGAAAGGAACCGTCTCCGTGGAATCAGCCTCTGCATCCATCGACGAGAAGATCAAGCAACTTGGGGACTGGCGCGGGAAGACCCTCGCTCATGTCCGTCAGCTCATCCACGATGCCGACCCCGGCATCCAGGAGGAGTGGAAATGGGCGAAGCCCGCGTCGCCCGGCACGCCCGTCTGGTCCCATGACGGCATCATCTGCACGGGAGAGACGTACAAGCAGGTCGTGAAGCTCACCTTTGCTCGCGGAGCCTCCATCGCAGACCCGAAGAAGCTCTTCAATTCCAGCCTCGAAGGGAACGTACGGCGTGCGATCGACCTCCGAGAAGGGGAGAAGATCGACGAGGCAGCTTTCAGGCAACTCATCCGCGCCGCGGTGGCGGCCAACTCCGCAGCGCTCGCTCAACGGGCAGCCAAAAAGAAGTAAGCCCGGCAGTCGCAGGAGAAACGAGGATGTCGGAGCGATCAGCAACCGTCGCTAACGATCCGTTCAACGATCCCTTCAGGGGCCGGAACCCAACCAGTCACGAACGGATGACGGGCAAGCCCTGGGACACGTCGTACAGCGACGGCCCTGCGCCCTGGGACATTGGCCGGCCGCAGCCGGCAATTGTGCGTCTGGCCTCCAAAGGCGGATTCGCCGGAAGAGTGCTCGATGCGGGCTGCGGGACTGGCGAGCACTCTCTTCTCATCGCCTCGCTGGGATTGACGGTTCTGGCCCCAGTTCTCGGAGTAGACGTGGCTGAGACGGCACTGGCGACCGCCCGCGAGAAAGCCGCCCGAATGAAGGCCGCCCAAAAGAAGACCAACGACGGTGGGATCGAGGTCGAGTTCGCTGCGGCTGACGCGCTCCATCTGGAGCGTCTGGGCCGCAGGTTTGAGACCGTGCTGGACTGCGGACTGTTCCACACCTTCGACGGCGACGAGCGGCCACGATACGTGGCCAGTCTGACGTCGGTAACCGAGCGCGACGGAACCCTGTATATTTTGTGTTTCAGTGACCAGGGTCCCGATACTGGCCCGCACCCCGTCAGTCAGGAAACGCTGAAAGCTGCGTTCAGTCCCGTCAATGGATGGAACGTCGTCGCCATCGAACCTGACCGGATTCAGACGCGATTCCACCACGACGGCGCACCGGCCTGGTTCGCGACAATCAAACGGATCTAGCGGGACTGGTCAGCCCGTTGGGCGACCCGGTACGGTCACTCATGACTCATTAGCTGACAAATAGTCTGACCGGCGAAAATACTTGGCTGACGATTTATCGCCAACCACTAGAATTAAAATAGAAGTACAAGAGCCTGCCCAGTCCCGGCAGGCTCTTCGCTCTTCCCCGGCTCTATTTTGTTCAAAACAAAGGAGAAACGTGCAAAGATTCTGGAATCATAACTTTACGGAGAGGTCGCCACCTAACGCCAATAGAATCAGATCTTTGCCAAAACCTGGGGGGACCCTATTTAGGGTCGCTCTGCGACCGGATTGGCATCGCCGGAACCCCAGCCACCGTAGCCCTTGGCGGCACATCCTTGGTAACCACAGCATTGGCGCCCACCGTCGCCCCATCGCCAATTGTTACCCCGCCGAGCACCGTGACCCCGCGCCCGATCCACACTTCGCGGCCGATCACGATCGGCCTGGCGGTGTGCCCCGACTGCCGGATGGTCGCTTCCCCGCTGCGCTGGTGGTTCGCATCGCGGATGCTCGAGTATTCGCCAATCATGGTGCCCGCGCCGATGGTGACCCCGGCCATGGCCACGATGTGAACGCCGCGCGAAATCACCACATCGTCCCCAATGTCGATCCGCGCATCATGCTGCGTTTCCAGGTGCAGCCCCGCGTAGAGCAGCACGTTCTCGCCGAATCGGATGTTGCGCGTGCCATCGACGAACGCTCGCCCCTCGATCACCAGCGACGCCGGCGCCCCCCCAACCACATCCGCCGCCAGCCCAGCATAGGCATAGAGCCGCGTGAGGTTTTTTCGCACCCCGCGCGTCGCCCGCAGCACCGAGGCAAGCGCCCCGCTCAGCGGTCCCTTCAGCCCCCGGCTCATCACCACGGCCTCGGCGGCGAAACCCGTCCGCCCCGCGTATCGCTCCACGCCTGCTCCATAATCGCAATCAGCTTGCGATGCTCGCGCGCCCGCGCCTGCCGTCGCTCGTCTTTGCTGAAGCTGTTGCGCAGCACCACCAACCGGTAAAGCCCGATCTCCAGCATCTTCTCCCACCACGCGCCCCATCCGTGATGCTTGCGGTAGTAGAGCAGCGTGCTGCGCATGCGCCACAGCACCAGTTGCGCGCCGGCCTTCGACATCTCCAGCGACTTCACCTGCCGCGACGACTCGCCGCCGATGTGCGTCACAACGATGTCCGGCCAGTACACGATCTTGTACCCGGCATCCTTGATACGCCGGCACAGATCCACCTCCTCCGAGTAGAGGAAGAACTCCGGATCGAACATCCCCGCCTTCCGGAGCGCCTCCGCCCGGATGATCGAGAAGGCCCCCGGCACCCAGTCGCACTCGCACGCCACCATCGGATCCGCCCACGTCCGATCAAACCTGCCGAACAGCCGCGACTTGGGAAACTTGCCCGCCAGCCCCGTCATGACGAAGAGATCGGTGAGTAGAGAAGGAAACATCCGTGCCGACGGCTGCCACGCATCATCGCGTCCCACCAGCCGGGCCCCCGCCAACCCCACCGAAGGATTCTCATCCATATGCTGTACCGCTAGGGCTAGCGCCCCGGCGCGAAGGAAGGCGTCTGAGTTCAAAAGCACCGGGTACCGCCCCCGGACCACCTCCAGCGCCACATTGTTCGCTGAAGCGAAGCCCAGGTTTACCTCGCTGCGAAAAAGCCGTACCTGCGGAAATTCGCGTTCGATCATCTCCGGGGAGCCATCGGAAGAGTGGTTATCGACAACCAATACCTCTACGCGCAGCCCCGCCGATTCCCGCTCCACCGACTCAAGGCATTCGCGCAGCACATCGCGCGTGTTGAACGAGACGATCACAATCGAGACGTCAAAGGTATCGGCAGAAGTATTGTGACTAGAGTCGAGGATGGTCATGGACCCCGCGGCTTCTATGAGCGGAAGCAGGTTTCGAAAGTGGATGCCAGCACCTTCAGATTATCAGCCAGGTTGTAGCGCTCCGTTACCCGAGCCCTTGCCGACGCGCCCAGCCGCGCCCGCAGATCTCCATTGACCAGGAGCGACTCGATTGCGCTGGCCATAGACTCGACCGACGAAGCAGGAACCAGAAAGCCGTCTACATCGTCGCGAATCAGCTCCGGGATGCCGGCCACATTCGTGGTCACGCATGGGATCGCCATCGCCATAGCTTCCATAAGA
Source organism: uncultured Acidobacteriaceae bacterium (assembly GCA_963781245.1). Taxonomy (GTDB): domain Bacteria; phylum Acidobacteriota; class Terriglobia; order Terriglobales; family Acidobacteriaceae; genus Silvibacterium. The sequence goes on along the minus strand of CAWAFB010000010.1, from coordinate 563,125 downwards.
GCTACCGGAATGCCCTCGGCGAAGCTCGCCAGGGCGAAAATATCGGCCTGGCGCAGTTGCTGTCTGGTCTGTTCATGGTTGAGCGCGCCGCGAAAGATCACGTGCTCCGCAAGCCCATTCTCGGCAGCTTCACGTTTGAGACTACCCATGTCCGGGCCGCTGCCCACAAAGATCAGTCGCCCCGCGTGGCCCTTGGCGTGCAGAAGCGAGAATGCTCGCAGCAAAATATGTTGTCCCTTTGCCGGGACCAGGCGTCCAACGCAGACGATCTGCGGGGGGAGGTTCGACTCGTGTGAAGCGGGCTTGAACTCTTCAACGTCAACGCCTAGCCGAACTACGTGCATCTTGTCCCAATGGGCTGGGTCACAGTACTTCATCAGCTGGCTTTGGCAAAAGTCGCTGATGCAAAAGATAAACTTCGCCCGTTCAATCTTGCGGGGAAGATAACAGTAGTCAACTTCGTAGAATTCTTCGGGCCCATGAATCATAAGTGAGTAGTCGAACTTCCAGATCTCAGCAGCCACCATCGCCACCGTAGCCACTGAACCACCAAAGTGAACATGAAGATGACGCAAGCTACGCTTCTTCATCCAGCGACCGAGAAGAAATGCCTCAACCGTGTAAAAGAACGCGTAAATTTTACGAACTAGGTCCCAGCCACCCATCGTGAGCGCAACTCTGGCGCCGCGAATAAACGCAGCTGGGTACACGAAGATCATAGTTACTACTACGCAAATAGCTTCCCAGATAGTTGTTCGTTTTAGGCAATAGGTACTCGCAGCTTCCTGTGCTTCAACAGGAGGTAGTTCAGACACCGTCCGATCGGGTGGGTTGACGGACGCAACCTCAATCTCAAAACCAAGCTGTCGTAGACCCAGAATCTCTTTTAGAAAGAATGTGTGAGAGATAGCTGGATATTGGCTCAGAAAGTAGGCCATGCGTTTTTTTTCAGATTGCAAGGTCATTTTTCTCTGGTAATGGTTTAGAGTAATAAAAAAGCACAAAAATTAGTTACTTTCAGCTCATCCCTGAGCCGTTGTCTGCCGATTACCAAAATTACAGATTGCTAATCTGAGCGGAGAAAAAACGGCACGAGATAAAGGGTCCATCTGTGGAATCGGGTGATGTATGTATACTCACCCACACAAGTCCCGCAAAGCAGTAACTAAAAACACCTAAAACTAAAAGTTCTTTCCCCGTTCATTTGCACGGTTGTCACATAACGGAGGTAATTCATGCGCTCGTGGTCCCCAAACATACAGTCGCAGTATGTCATTTTCCTTTTCCTCCTGCTACTCGCCAGTCTGACATCTGAGATGCGCGCTGGCGCCCAAACTGTCACCATGACTGACTCGGCAGTGATTGGCAGCAATGCCCGGCCTGGCCTCAACCTCGGACAGCCGTCCGGCTCGTATCCCTTTTTCAAAAATTATCTGGCCTTCGGCAATGCCGGCTTTGAGCCGATGATCGATCAGCAGATCTACCAGTTTCAGGCCCCGCAGGCGGTTTCCTCGCCCACAAGTTTTCAGTGGAACGTGAACAACACTCAATACTCGAGCTACGACGCCAACCAGTGGGCCGGAGCCACCTTCACCGTCGTTCAGGGCTCGTATGCAAGCGGGAGCTCTGATCCGGCCCTCGGCTGCACAGGCACAGTCAAGTCGAGCGCGAATCAAAGTGGCGCAGGCCCCATCTTTGTCATCAACCCCGCAACCAATCAGGGATCCAGCGGTTGCGCAGGTAACCTTGGTGCTCCCGGCCAGGTCATCGTCGTCTCTACCAACAACAGCATGCCCAACGTTTACCCGACGCCGACCAGCGTTTGGCAGGCAGGCGCCAACGGGCTCCTCGCAGCTCCCTCATTGAGCGGCGGTGCAACTGTGTCCTCCGAGACAACCGATCTTTGCGCAACCTGCGGAACGCAGTCGCTTCTCTTCACTGTTCCCGCCGGGGCCAGCGCATCACTCAGCACGGGCAGCCTGCTCAACACTGCCAGCGAAAAAACTGTAGTACTCAACGGGGCGTATACCGTCTCGTTCTGGGCCAAGTCGAACGCCGCTGTTGCACCGAAACTCAGCATCTCCGCAGTCCCCCGCGTCGGGTCGGCATGCTCGCAGACGTACAGCAGCACAACCAGTCCGGCTATCAATTCCGCTTGGACGGAATACAGCTTCACCTGCAACTTCACCGAGAGCGCAAGCAGCGGTGGACCCTATCCGTTCTTCATCACCTTCACCGTCACTCCGGCAACCTGGGCGGCAACCAGCCTCGAATTCGATAACTGGTCCTTCACCCGCAATGAGGACACCAACCCCACCGTCTACTCTGACGCCTACGTGAATGCGCTCCAGGCCTGGTGCCAAAGCTCAAGCAACACTACCGGACCCGCCTGCACGCTGCGTTACGGTCCCTCGCCCGATTCAGAAGTCATGTCGAACTGGGTCAAGCCTCAGTTTGAGCACCGCCCGTCGATCGAACAGTTCTCAGCCATCTCTAATGCCTACGGCACCGACAAGACCGGCATCTACGACTTCCTGAATCTCTGCGCCTACGTCGGCGCAACCCCCGTGCTCATCTTCCCCATCACGATGACGACCACTGACGCCGCGAACCTGGTTGACTTCCTGGAAGGGTCCACGTCCACGCCGTACGGCGAGATTCGCGCCAATCTCGGCCAGGTAACTCCATGGGTCGGAGCTTCGGGCTCTCCTTTTTCGACCATCTATCTGGAGTTCGGCAACGAGAATTGGAATGCCGGATTCCTCGGGCACACGCTGGGCTACGACATTTCCTCTAGCAACTTCTACGAGGACTACTCGCTGCGCGCGAAGACGGTATTCGCTGCAGCACGCGCCCGTCAGTCCGCCGAGGGTTACAGCCAGTCCGGGACAAAATGGGTCTTCAACGCTCAGACGGCGGGGGGTGGTGACGGCGGTGCGGCGTCCGTGGCGCGAGCCGACGTTGTCGAAATCAACGGATATACCGCCTACAACATCAACAACACAAGCACATCGGGCTGCATGAGCAGCGGATCAACCAACGCCACCTGCCCGCTCTACGGTCCCACCCTGACCGAACCCTACTCCAACACGCATGATCCCAATTCGACGAGCGGTTTTGCTCAAGCGGTCTCCAGGATCCAGAGCGAAACCGGCTGCGGACCGAATGGCAACGCGAATTGCCAGGTGATGGTCTACGAGCAAAACACCGGCACCTTCAATGCCAGCACCGCCGGACCTTTCACTCAGGCGGTTTCCGACTCGTTTATTCAAGCCGGATTCCAAGGAATCGTAGCCGCCGACCAGATGGGCGAAAACGACGCTGCCGGAGTCATCAATCAGAACGAATATCAGGCCCTCCAGTATTACTTCGGTGAGGGAGGCGTCAACGTCCACATGTGGGGCACGATGCTCGACACCGGTGGAGACTGCTCCAACTACAATTCCTCGAGCTTCGGTGGCAGCTACTGCCCGCGCCCGCAGATGCTGGGAGCGCAGGTCTACAACTGGTGCAAGATCGGACCGATGGTTCAGACCTCGTGGACCTCGAATCCGACCTACAACCTTCCCGCCAACAACAACAGCGTCAACGCAATCAACGGGGTTCCGGTCCTGCGCAGCTACGCCTTCGCGCGGGGCAATGAGCGCTGCATGGTCATCGTGAATGCGGACGTATACAGCACCCATAACGTAACATTCGCTGGCACAAATGCGCCTGCCAGCGGCGTCACTACCTATCAGTTCGCTCCCGGCGCACTGAACACGGTGAACGAGGCCAGCGCCCTCACGACCACTTCCTCCCTGGAAACTCCGATGGGCAACACTACTACCCCCGGGGTTAGCGTTGCCTCCGGCTATTCGTTGCCTGCCCACAGCGTCACTGCCTTCATGTGGGAGACGAACGGCACCGGCAGCGCAGCAACGGCGGGCACTCCCACCTTCTCTCCAGCAGGAGGTACCTTCAGCTCGGCACAAACGGTCACGCTCTATTCCTCTACCTCAGGCGCGACGATCTACTACACAACCAACGGAACCACTCCCTCGAGTTCATCAACGAAGTACACCGGCCCGATCGCCGTAAACGCGACCGAGACGATACACGCCATCGCCGAAGTCTCGGGCGACAGCAACAGCGCGGTGGGCTCGGCAACTTACACTATCAACGATCCCGTCGCCGCAGCGCCGACGTTCACTCTTGCGTCTGGAACGTACTCCGCGGGGCAGTCGGTATCCCTTAGCGATGCCACCTCAGGCGCGACGATCTACTACACAACCAACGGAACCACTCCCAGCACTTCATCAACGAAATACACCGGAACCATCACGGTCAACGCAACGGAAACAATCGAGGCGATTGCCGTGGCCACCGGTTACGCCAACAGTGCGGCATCCACGGCGACCTACACCATCGCCACATATCCCACGACCGCGACACCTGTGCTGAGTCTTGCCTCCGGGACCTACAGCTCTGCGCAGACTCTGACGATCGCTGACGCAACTTCAGGGGCCGTCATCTACTACACAACCAATGGGTCGAGACCCACGTCTTCGTCTGCAAAATACACCGGCCCCATCACGGTCAGCGCGACGGAAACGGTTGAGGCCCTCGCTCTCGCATCGGGCGACCTCACGAGCGCGTTAGCCAGCGCCACCTACACCATCAGCTCCTCCGGTTGCTATGGGTGCGTAGGCGGGTCTGGATCAGGGTCCGCATCAGGGTCTGGGACTCTGCCCGCTCCGACCTTTAGCGTCCCCGCCGGAACCTACACCTCCGCACAGACGGTGCCCATCACCGATGCGACGGCCGGCGCAACCATCTACTACACCACCAATGGAACGACGCCAAGCACTTCGTCTACCAGGTACACGGGTCCGGTGACGGTGAGCACGAACGAAATGATTGAGGCAATCGCAGTGGCGTCGGGCTACGCCAACAGCTCCGTTGCCGCGGCGTCCTACTTCATTTCGGTCTCAGCGCCATCCGGTCCCGTTACGGTTCCAGCGGGAAATGTCTTCACCCTCACCAGCTTTGCCGGCTCTCAGTCTCAGCTGGATCTGAATGGAAACGCCAAGCTCGATGGCTCCGAACTCCAGCTGACCGATGGAAATCTCTATGAGGACAGCTCGGCCTGGTATGCAACGACCGTCAGCGTGAACTCCTTCACGACTGATATCGCCTTCCAACTCACCAACGCTATCGCCGATGGGTTCACATTCACCGTTCAGGATTGGGGTTCTCGCGCCTTGGGTGCGGGCGGCGCCGGACTAGGGTACGCCAATCTCCCGGCCAGCGTGGGCCTGAAGATTTACCTGGACCACATCGGTACCGACACTGAGTCTACCGGCCTTTTCACGAATGGTTCAGCGCCATTCGCGGCCGCAGGATCGGTACCCCTGGCGTCGTCCGGTATCAACCTGACTAGCGGTGACGTGATGATGATGCATCTCGTCTACAACGGCACCACGCTTACGATGACGCTGACCGACACCGTGACCAATGTGTCGTTCACCCACGCCTTCACTGTCAACATCCCCTCGATTGTTGGCAGCAGCACCGCTTACGTCGGGTTCACAGGAGCCAGCGGCGGGGCTGGAGCCAACCAGCAGATACTCAGCTGGAGCTACTCCAACTAAGCGCAACTCCAACCCATCACTAGCCCGGATAATTCGCGAAGTTTAAGGTGCGAGAAGCCTCTTCTGTTACAAACATGTTGCTGAGACAGTGTTTGAGGGAACAGGAGAGGCTTCTGCGTGTTTGACGATAGCACGACACAGTGTTTGTTGTTCGGGGAGATGTTTGCCAAACCCACCGTGTTGCAGTTCGATCAACGGCAGGGCAGTTCCGATGGTGGAGCCATCCTGCTGAAGGCGGCTGACCGCCGCTACGGATTGATCGGCAGTTTGGCTGGATGTCTCGAAGACAAGCGGCAAGCAGGCAAGGTCGATCATTCGTTGCGCGAGTTGCTGGCGCAGCGCGTGTTCTCGATTGCCTGCGGCTATCCCGACGCCAACGACTCGGCCCGTCTGAGGGCCGATCCGATGCACAAGATGTTGCTCGACCGCGATCCGGTTACGGGACTTGATCTGGCCTCGCAGCCTACGCTGTCGCGCTTTGAGAACGCGGTCGGAGCCAAGGAACTCTACCGTATGGGGGAGGCCCTGGCGGCCAGCGTGATCGAGCGCCATGCGGAGCGGCTGCGCGGACACGCCCGTCGCGTCACCATCGACCTGGATCCGACCGACGATCCCACCCATGGCGCACAGCAGTTGTCCTTCTTCAACGGACACTACGACAGCTGGTGCTACCTGCCGGTGATGGGCTTCGTCAGCTTCAACGACGAAGCCGAACAGTATCTGTGTGCGGCTGTGCTGCGTCCCGGCAACGTGACCGCACCGGTAGGCGCGGTGGGGATTCTGCGCCGCCTGCTGATGATGGTCCGCCACTTTTTCCCGGGCGTGCGCATCCGCATTCGCCTCGATGGCGGCTTCGCGCATCCTGAGCTGCTGGCGTTTCTGGATGCCGAGCTCGGCGTCGAATACGTGGTGGCAATGGCCAGCAACGCGGTGTTGGAGCGCAAAGCGGAAGAGGCCATGCAGTATGCCCGCGTACTCGCCGGAGTTACCGGACAGACCGAACATGTCTACGGCGAAGCCAACTACGCGGCCAGGAGCTGGGAGCGAGAACGCCGCATCCTGATCAAGGCCGAGGTGGTGCACGGCGAAGGCAAAGAGCCCAAAGACAACCCGCGCTTCGTCATCACCAACATGACACAGAGCCCGCAGTGGCTCTACGAAAAGGTGTACTGCCAGCGCGGCGAAATCGAAAACAGAATCAAGGAACTGCACGCTCTTCACATCGACCGCACCAGTTGCAGCCGGTTCTGGGCCAACCAGTTCCGCGTGCTGCTGACCGCCACCGCTTACGTACTGATGCAGGAGTTGCGCCTGCGAGCCGCACACACCAACTGTGCTCGCGCTCAGGTCTGGACGCTCCGCGAACGGTTGCTGAAGCTGGGCGCCCGCGTGGTGGTCTCGGTTCGCCGCATGGTGCTGCACCTGCCCGCATCGTTCCCCTTTCTTCCCGCTTTCCGGCAAGTGGCGATGGCACTCGGAGCTTCGCCCGGATAGCATCGCCAGCCCAGACCAGCAAACCTCACGTTCCACCCTCACGAAGAATGCGTATCGGGAAAAGCTCTGCCCGAAAATCGCCACCGCATCCACTGCGCGGTCGCCCACCCTCCCCGCTCCGGCAATTCAACCAACCTCATCCAGACAAAGAGCATCTTCGTCGCAATCTCGCGCTCCCATCAACCTCTCGCTGTGCCTTCATGAATGATGCAGGCTAGTGTGCTGTCCTGCAAGTTCGCGGAATAAGTGTCGTGGCAGGCAATTCGCCGAAATGCCTTGTCTTCAGGCTGCGGCGACGCCAAAACTGCCACAGACATATGGCATGAACTTGCGGGACGCCACACTAGTCTCTTAAAACAGGCCGGAAGAGGAGCACCAGTTCCTCTTCCGGCCCTCGTTTTTTTGTCCTATTGAACTGCTGCTCCGTTGAACACACCCAACTCCCGAATCCCCGCCTGGCTTGAGGTTTGGAGCAGTTTCAGCCGAACGCCGGTTGCCGTCACCGGAGCAAAAATATCGATCTTCTTGTGCCCGATCGCGTAGGCATGCACCACCTGCTTCCACTTGCCTTGGAACATCACTTCGACCGAGTATTCTTCGACATGCTGACCGTCGTTCAGCCTCTCCAACGTCATCACCCGATCGAAGGTGACCGGATGAGGGAACGTCACCGTCAGCGTCGGCACACTCCCGTCCGTCACCGGCGACCAGAATGTATCTCCATCCCCATCCAGGGCGCGCTCTTCGTCCCTGCTTACCGGTTGGTGATGAAAGGCCAGATTGTTCCCGTACACCGCCTTCACCCGGGCTCCGAACTCCGCCAGCCGCGCCACGTCCGCCGCGGGAATTCTTCCTGTCCGATCCGGCGCCAGCCCAAGCATCAACTGAGCGCCTCGTCCTACCGTGTTGTTGTATTCATCCATCAGCTCATCGACACTCTTTAGCGTCGCGTCCGCACTCGGATGCCAGAACCACTGCTCCCGGTGCAGCGGCGCATCTGCCTCCACCGGACGCCATCGCAGATATCCTGCGCGATCCACCACGTTCCAATTTTCAAAGGGAACTTTGCCGCTCTCCGTCCCCACCCACCGCAGATCGGCGTACTTGTAGAGCGCCACATCGGCAAAGACCATGGTGTTTGGCTGATACGTCCGCAGGTGCTCGATAATCGTGTCAAAGTCATAAGTCCGCCCCGCACTTCCCGCGCCATCCAGCCAAAACTCCTCCAGCGCCCCGTAACCTGTCGAAAGCTCTTCAAGCTGGGCCAGGTAGTATTTGTCATACTCCCCCGGATTGGCATAGCGCGGCTCATGCCGGTCCCAGGGCGAGAGGTACACTCCAAACCGCAGCCCCGCCTTTCGCGCCGACTCGCTCGCCATTCGCACCAGATCGCCCTTGCCTCCCAGCCAGGGACTGCTCTTGACTCCATACTCGGTCTGCGCGCTCGGCCATAGCGTAAAACCGTCGTGGTGCTTCGCGACCAGCACAACATAGCGGATGCCCGCCGACTTCGCTGCTTGCATCCACTGGTCTGTATCCACGCGCTCGGGACTGAAAACCTGCGGCGAAGCCGCGCCGTCTCCCCACTCGCGATCAAGAAAAGTATTTGTCCCGAAGTGGATGATCGCGCCCATCTCCAGATCCTGCCAGTCAAGCTGCTGGGGACTGGGCTTCACATCGGTGACATTCTGGGCCGGACTAGAGGGCGGAAAAACCGAAATCAGCGCGAGAAGGATCAGAACAGAAAGACGTCGCAAGCAAGCCTCCAACACGGACAGCTTACTTGATCGAACTCGCCCAGCGGGCGCGTGTCACTTCGGCTTCGCCTTAAGCTCCGAGAGGTTGCTCTTGGCCAGCACCACTTCCACACTCTTGAGATGTCTCCGCATCGCCGCCCGCGCACCCACCGCATCGTGCGTCGACAAGGCGGTGAAGATTGCCTTGTGCTCCGCCAGTGTCCGCTCCTGGTTCGCCATGTGTCCCGTAAGCTGGCTCAGTTTGTGAAACATCGGTGAGAACATTCCATGCCATAACCGGGCTACCAGGTCCGCAAGAACGCTGTTCCCTGCGACATTCGCAATCAGTACGTGAAACGCCTGGTCGGCCTCACGGGCATGAGCCCCGGAGGCCACGATCTTTTCCATGTCATGGATCGTCCCCTCGATCGCAGCCAGATCGCTGTCGGTAGCGCGAACCGCCGCCTCCGCCGCGACTTCTCCCTCGATCAGCAGCCGGGCATGCAGCAGCTCGAATGGCCCCGGCCCGGCGTCCATCATCGGGAAGAGCAGCTTGCCGCGATCGCGGATGTACGTGCCCGAGCCGGTTCGAATCTCTACCAGCCCTGCAATCTCCAGCGCAATGAGCGCCTCCCGCACCACCGGACGACTGACCCCCAGCTGCAGTGCCAGGTCCTTTTCCGCCGGTAGTCGGTCACCCGCCGAGATGCTGCCTGCTTGAATTTGCTGCTTGATGCGCTCAGCCACCTGTTGATACAGGCGTCTGCTTATGATCGGATCCAGCGCCATTCCATCCACATCCATTTCTGAGGGTAGGTCTCTATCGTATGTCACGTCGCCTTTTCCAATTCGCATCCCCAGACAGATAGGAGCGGGATCCGCAGGTCGGCCGATGAAGGACGCCAAGCTGCCTGACAGGTTTACTCCGATATAGTGACGGCGTCAACTGGCGCACCTCCGTCCTCAATGCTTCGGACGTCCGGTTAATCGCTTTAGTTTCAGAGAAAAGTCCTAGAATTGGCACCGTCTTCCGCGCGCACCGTAACCGAACGGGCACGTGCTTCGGAAGCTCAAGTGCGTAAATCTGTCTTACAGCTTGACAAGTCTATGCCGGCCCAACTAACGTGCGCCGTGGCCGAAATTTCCTTCCTGCCGACCGGCCTTCACGTTTACCAGCACCTCACTGAATTCAAAGACGCGCCGTTCTTGTATCGCAAATAAGCACGCGCGGAGAAGTCGAAGTTCGAACCATTTTCGGAGGAAGTGATGACGAAGAAACCCACCGCTGCAGTGCACAGGACTGCAATCTCACCCACTAGCTTGCTCAGAGGCCTGGCAGCCGCCCTCCTTCTGGCGCTGCTGCCGGTGCTGATCGCCTCTCTCGCCACGATACAAGCCCATGCGCAGGCCGTTTCCGCAACCCTCGTCGGGACGGTCACCGACTCAACCGGCGCCAGCGTACCGGGCGCAAAAATCACCATTCAGGAATTAAGTACTGGAATCAGTCGCGACACAGTCTCGAATGAGAGCGGCAACTACACCTTCCCCGACCTCACACCCGGCACCTACTCGGTTGTTGTCGCAGCCAACGGCTTCAAGAAGGAAACCCGCCCCAGTATCGACGTGGTCGTCAACACCACCACCCGTGTTGACCTCGCCCTCCAACCCGGTAGCGCTACCGAGACCGTCACCGTCACCACCGCACCCGCCATCTTGCAGACCGATCGCGCCGACGTGAGCACGAACCTTGAATCTCACACTCTCCAGACCATGCCGGTTTCGGTCAATCAGAACTTTCAGAGCCTCCTCACTCTGGTTCCCGGCGTTGGTCCTCCGGTCTTCCAGCACTCGCAGTTTTTCAACGCGGCCAGCTCCATCCAGGCAGAGGTGAACGGCCAGCCCCGCGAAGGCAACAGCTTTCAGATCGAAGGCGTCGACGACGACGAACGCACCGGGCTTCTACAGGTCCTGATTCCGCCCATACAAGCCATCCAGACCGTCGACGTCTCGACCAGCAACTATGACGCCGAGCTCGGCCGAGCCATCGGCACCGTCAGCAACGTGATCATCAACTCCGGCACCAACCAGTTCCACGGCATGGTCACGGAGTATCTTCAGAACAGCGCATTCGACGCCCGCGCCTACTTCAACAAGAGCGTCGGACACCTTGCATACAACTACTTCGGCGGCGGCCTCGGCGGCCCCATCCTCAAGGACAAACTCTTCTTCTACGGAGACTACTTCCGCTCTCCCGATCATGAGGCCAACTCGAACATCCTCAACATCCCTCCCCCGCAGTGGTTCAACCCTAACGCGGAGGGCAATATCGACCTCAGCGGCCCGCTACAGGCCAATGGCAAAGGACAGATCTACGATCCGGCAACCGGCAATCCCAACGGCACCGGACGCACTCCGTTCCCCAACAACCAGATTCCCTACAACCGCGTGAATCCCGTGTCCATCAATCTCATGAAGCTCTTGCCGGCGCCCAATGCGAATCTGGGAACCAGCACAACCACGGCAGCGAATGACTACTCGGTAAATCTTCCCTTCCAGAAAACAACTGAGCGCTACGACATCAAGATCGACTATCAGATCACGCAGAAGGATCACCTGAGCGGCCGCTACAATCGCCAGAACATCAATACCTTCCAGGCTCCGGCCTTCGGCGCCGCGGGCGGCGGACCTGCCCAGGGAGCATTTGCCGGCACCGGCACGCAGGGCACTTACAGTACCGGCATCAACTATGACCGCGCCTTCTCGAGCACCCTCCTCACCGAAGCCCGCGTCGGGGTAGCGCATTACAGCAACAGCGCCACACCCACCGGCTACGGAACCGACTACGCGACGCAGACCGGCATTCCCGGCGTGAATATCAGTCAGTTCACCAGCGGTCAGGTGGGCATACTGATGAGCGATTTCAGCACCAACCCGCTCATCGGGTACTCCGCCTCACTCCCCTGGATCCGCACCGAAACCAACATCGATGTAGTCAACCACTGGACGAAGATCGTCCGCAATCACACCTTCAAATTCGGCGTCGATCTCCGCCGCATCCATGATGACCTGCTCCAGGACCAGACCTTCAGTCCCCGCGGACTCTTCACCTTCTCTGAAACCAACACATCGGTAAATCAGACCGGCGTCGCAACCAATATCGCCAACCAGATGGCCAGCTTCCTTCTGGATGAGCCTTCGCAGACCGGTCGGGACATCAACACCTACTTCCCTGCCTTTCGCGCCTGGTGGTTCTTCGCCTTCGCCGGAGACAAGTGGCAGGTGACGCCCAAGCTGACCCTGGACCTCGGACTTCGCTGGGAGTTCTATCCGCCCGCAACTCCCGCAAAGTCCGGAGGCTTCTCCAACTACAGTCCGTCTACGCATTCTCTGGTCATCGCGGGCGTGGGCTCGAACCCTTCCAACCTTGGTCTTGACACCAGATACACCTACTTCGCACCGCGCGTTGGATTTGCCTACCGCGTAACCGAGCAGACCGTCGTTCGCGGAGGCTTCGGCATCAGCTATACGCCTTTCGAAGACAACACCTACGCCTATAACTACCCTGTTCGCGCCAACAACAGCTATCAGCAGCCGAACAGTTATCAGCCTGCGGTTCTGGCCGACGGCGTCACAGCCGCCACATTCCAGGCGGGCTTTCCGGCACCAGTGCCGGTTGACGTTCCGAGCAATGGGATACTCGACGTAACGTCAAGCAAGTCCCTTCTCAGCCAGTCCTATGTCGAAATTCCCAAGAGCTATCACAACCCCTATGTGGAGTCATGGAACGTGGCCGTCCAGCAGGCTCTGCCTGGACAGTTCTCTTTTCAACTTTCGTACGTCGCGAACCACGGCGTTCACATCGGTTCGTCTCAGAACATCAACCTTGCACCCGCGCTCGGGCTGGGTAGTGCCGGCTATCCGGAAAACATCGCCTTCGGACGGACCGCTGCGACCAATGTCTATTTTGTGGGTTACTCCTCTAACTACCAGTCCTTGCAGGCTCAGCTGAATCGCCGTTTCGCCAACAGTCTGGGCATGATTACTTCATTCACCTGGGGCAAGGGTCTGGGCTATCAGACAGGCGACGACGGAGCCCTGTTGTTCTGGCTCGATCAACGCCATAACTACGCGCCTAACGACTATGACCATCGCCTCAATTTCGAAGAAAGTCTCACTTACGAACTTCCCTTCGGTAAAGGCAAGCGCTGGGCAACTTCCGGTGTCGCGTCCTATGTGATCGGGGGTTGGAAGCTCGGGGCTATCATTTCCATCTACTCCGGGCTGCCGTTCAACGTCGAGGCGAGCGGCGCAAACATCAACACTTCGGGTGAGCAGCAGATGGCGAATCTCGTGGGCGGCTACCACGTCCTTCACCACATTGGGACGGGACACCAGTGGTTTGATCCCACCGCCTTTGCTCAACCTGCCGGCTGTCCCAAGACAGGCGCATGCCCCATCGAATACGGCACCACGATAGGCAACGTCGGGCGCAACGCGTACTACGGTCCCGGCTACATTCAGGACAATGTCTCGCTCTTCAAGACCTTCCCGATCAAGGAGACCCTCGGCTTCGAGTTCCGTGCTGATGCCTTCCAGCTCAGCAACACCCCTCAATTCAACAGTCCGAACAGCACGTATGGCAGCACTACGTTCGGACAAGTAACCAGCACGATCGGCAGCGGCACCGGAATCAACGGCATCGGAGGCGGCCGTGCATTGCAATTCTCGGGAACACTCCGCTTCTAAGTCTTTCGGCCTGCGGGTTCCGAGTGCCTCCCTCTTCGGAACCGTGCAGCCTTGATTCACTGATCGCTTCCTCCCGGCCTTCGCTGGTTCGTCCTCATCCGACGCATCCGGCGAAGGCCACCATCTCATCTATCCTTGGTAAGTAATCCCTCACACGGAGGAATGATGTCCGCATCTCGTCGCGATTTTCTGATCGGCCTGGCCGCCGCAGGCGTAGCCGCCGGATTCCCAGCCACCCATGCCCAGGCAGCTTCGCAAACTTCATCCTGCCCATTCCGCCTCGCTGTCATCAACGACGAGATCACAGAAGACTTCGACCGCGCCTGCCAGATCGCTTCACAGGACTTCGGCCTCCAGTGGATCGAGCTCCGCGGCATGTGGGGCAAGAACCTCACCGAGCTCGACGCAAAACAGATCGACGATGCACGCCAGATCCTCAACAAATACAAGCTCCGCGTTACCGACATTGCCAGCCCTCTCTTCAAGACCGACTGGCCCGGCGCGCCACTCTCGAAACACAGTCCGAAGCGCGATCAGTTCCACGCTGAATTCGACTTCAAACAGCAGGACGTGCTTCTCCAGCACTGCATCGAGCTGACGAAGGCCTTCAACACCGATCGCATCCGCTGCTTTGACTTCTGGCGTCTCGATGACCCCAAGCCGTACCGCGAAGCCATGAACAAGAAACTCGGCGAGGCTGCGGAAATCTGCGAGAAGCACGGGATCATCCTGTTGCTCGAAAACGAAATGGCCTGCAACACCGGCACCGGGGAAGAAGCTGCCGCCGTCCTCGCCGCCATCCCCAACAAGAACTTCATGCTCAACTGGGACCCGGGCAACGCCGGCACCTTCCCCGGAAACACGCCCTATCCCAACGGCTACGACTCTCTGCCCAAAGACCGCGTCGGCCACTGCCACTGCAAAGACGTGAAGCGCGACCCCAACGGCAAGTTCGAGTGGGAGCCGGTCGGTGGAGGCATCATCGACTGGGTCGGCCAGTTCCGCGCCCTGAAAGCTCAGAACTACCACTACGCCGTCAGTCTCGAAACACACTGGCGCGGCGCCGGCACACCCGAAGCGTCAACCCGCATCAGCATGCAGGGCCTCAAGGACACTTTGAAGAAGGCCGGCATCTCCTGCTGAAACCGCAACTCTGGGTGCCCCAGGTCCCGATTTTGGGACCTGGGAGCTATCTATCTCGGAACCTGACTCGCATCCCCCAGCATCTCCCATCGCTGCAAAGAGAGCGGCACGTTGCCGTTGTTCCATATGAAGTCGTTGAACTTCAGCATGGAAAAATCCGCGCCCTGCTTAACCTTGGCGTCCGCCACTAGCTGCATGATCTGCAACTTGCCGATCTGATATGAAATCGCCTGCCCCGGCGTGCTTGAAAACATCGCAGCTTCCCCAAGCGCCGTCCCCGCGATCCATCGGCACAGTCTTCGCTAGATAATTTGCCGCCTGCTCCAGCGTGAACTCCCCCAGCGCCAGCTTCACATCCACCTCGACGCGCAGCGCCCGCAGCCGCATGAAGTTATAGATCGTCGCCCGCGTGTGCGGATTGTCATCGAAGAACCCCGCCTGCAGCATCATCTCTTCGGCGTAAAATCCGATTCCCTCATTCGCATTCGAGTCGTAGTAGTGACGCCGGATCGGATCATCGTTGTGCCATCCCAGGCAAAGCTGGAAATAATGCCCCGGCACTCCCTCATGCACCAGGATTGGCCGCGGATCGTGCGCCGTCGATAGCGCAAAGTAACCCAGGTCCGGACTCGGCTTGCGAATATAGCTCGTCCCATTCTCGTTCAGCCGCGACGGCCCGGTCAGATCGTCAGTGACGCCCATATCCTCAAACGGCTCGAGATAAGCCGGCAGCAGCAGATTCCGGTAGTGCTTCATCCACTCCGGCACACTCAGAATCTTCTGATCGACATGGAACGCCCGCACCTTATCCTCATCCGCCTTTTCCGCCGCAATCTGCGCATCCGCATTCGGAAAAAGCGTCGCCTGCGGCAGCTCTGCAAGCCGCGCCTCCTGGTAAGCCTCAAACGCCACCGACCGGCTCCACTCCTGTCGTGCCATCTCCAAAAGTTGCTCCGGCGTATAAGGCAGCAGTGCCACATTGCGCAGAAAGTAGATATAGTTCTCGCGCCCGATCGCCGTGTCTTTCCGAGCACCGGGAAGTTTGGTCTCCAGCCATTGCCGATACTGCGTCAGCGCACTCACCGCCGCTGGCATCGCCTGTCCAAGCGCCTTGCGATTTGCTTCCGTGAACTCCGGCCCCAGCGCCGACACCATCTGCTGCGTGCGTTCCTGGACATGATCCAGCGCATCGATTGCCAACTGCACAAACGGCTGCCGCATGTCGGTTAGATTCTGCTTCGCGGTCTCGATCGTCGCCGGAATCTGCTTCATGCGGGCCACAATCTCCCGCTGCCGCACCTCCGAAAACGGCGGAGGTGGCAACAACAGAATGAAAACCGATCCCAGCGTCTGATCGACATAAAACTGTGGATCCCGCTTCCAGTTCTCCTGAACCGCCAGTTCCCATCGCACCCGCGCCAGCGCCGATCCAAGCAGCCTGTAATCCACCTGCTCTTCTACCGGTGCCCCGGCCGAAGGTGCAATCGCCCTCCACCTCTGATCGAAAGCCGCAAGCTGATCGAGCCGTTCTGCAACGGTTTTCGCCGACCAGTCGACGACAAAACCCTCCGGCCGCGCGATCCGCGGAATATCGTCGTTCGTGAATGGTTGTTCCTGCGCCCGCCACTGCCAGAAGCTCTCGCTCAACTCCGCAATGCTCTCAGCACGGGCACAAAGGTTCGTGACGAACACCAGAGACAGGACAACCATGCACCGTAGGAAGTTCAAGGGCGGCTCCAGCACTGATTTTCTAAAGTGGAGAAGCCAGTGTATCCCGGCGCCTCGAAGAGGGACTCCAAAATCTGCCCCGAGCAGCTCTCCGCAATCGAATTTCGTTGATTTGTGCGCATCAAATATGATGCAATAATTATTCAGAAATGGAGAACGATTCATGGCAGCTTCGTTAGTGCTTCCCAACGTTCCCGGTTACAGATCTGAATCCTCCGCCGACCTGTCCGATGCCGCAACACGCCGCCGCCTCAGCCCCGCGGCCGTCAAAGGCTTCCTGGCCATTATGGATAAGTGGGACCTACGCGATCCCGAAGCACGCCAGCTTCTCGGTGGTATGTCCACCGGCTCCTACTACGGGCTCAAGAAGGACCCGAAGGGCCGCACCCTCGATCAGGACACGCTGATGCGCATTTCCCTGATCATCGGCATCTTCAAGGCGCTGAACATCCTCTACAGCCCCAAGCTCGCCGACGCCTGGATGACGCTGCCCAACAGCAATCCGATCTTCCGTGGACTCACACCCGTCGCCTACATCATCCAGCGCGGCCAGCCCGGCATGATCAGCGTCCGCCACCTTCTCGACGCCCGCCGTGGAGGCCAATAGCGCATCGGCAATGCCTCTTCCCCCGGCCCCCGCACTCCGTATCCCCGTCGCCTCGGTCGACCTCGCGAACACGCATCGCCTCATCCCCGCGAAGTACAGTAGAAGCGGCACTGTCCTCTCGCGTCTGACCGACGACGAACAGATGCTCGACGAGCTCCTCGAACTGGACGGAGCCACCAACGACCGCCTCCTTGGCGAAGAAGGCCTGCTTCCCGGCATCGGGGTGCATGAGCTGGTCTACGGAATCGACTACGCCCACATCGTCAACGCCGCCTTCACGCATGCCGCCCCCGACGGAGGCCGCTTCAACTCCAGCGATCGCGGAGCCTGGTACGCCGGCCTCGAGCGCGAGACCTCGCTCGCCGAAGTCGCCTTCCACAAGCAGCGCCAGCTTGAAGAAGTCGCGTGGCCCGAAGACGAAATCGCAGTCTTCGACGACTATCTAGCTGACTTCACCATGCCCGCGCACAATCTCACGTCAGGCCGGCCGCGGTTCCGCAAATATCTCCGCCCCGAACCCATCCCCGAGTGCTACGCGGAATCACAAGCCCTCGCCTCGGAACTGATGGCCCGCCAATCAAATGGCATCCTCTATCCGAGTGTCCGCCGCGACGGCGGTCAATGCCTTGTCTGCTTTCGTCCCGCACTCGTTTACAACGTCCGCCGCGGCAAACGGCTGCAATTCACCGTGCGCGCCGGAGAGCCGTTTCGCGAACCGGATGCCCGTGAGATTTCTATCCGGGAAAAATAAACAGCACTACTGGCCGGGACGCCAGTTTCCGGTGGCCGACCCGTCGGGACTCGCGACCACTACCACATAGCCATCCGGATCACGTATCCAGCACTCCCAGTGATTCGGGCCGCCGTCACCCTCCGGCGGATTTCGATGCCGGGGCATGACAATCTCCACGCTCATTTCAGCGGCGCGCTGTATTACGGCATCGAAATCGTCCACTTCGAACCACAACAACACACCGTTGCCATACGGCTTGTCGTCACGATTGCCGATGAGCCCGTGATCGTGTTTCACCTCAAAGCTGTGCAGTTGCATGACAAGCCTGCCGTTCGAAAGTAGCCGCTCGTATTCACGGCCGCCATGATCGCTGCGCAGGCCCAACAGGCTCTGATACCATCGGCTGCTTGCTTCCACGTCAGTTACGGCGATGAGAGGTTGAGGACGCATCGCAAGCTAGTATAGAGCTGCCTATTCACCCTTGTATTTCTGAAACAGCTCCGGAAATTCCTTCTTCAGCGCGTCGATCTTCGGGCGGTCGCAGACGTAAATATAAGGATTGTTGGGATTCTTCAATGCGTAATCCTGGTGGTAATCCTCCGCCGCATAAAACCCCTTCAGAGGAACTACCTGGGTCACAATCGGCTTCGCGAACACGTGTGCCGCATCGAGCTGCGCGATATACGCCGTCGCAATCCTCTTCTGCTCATCGCTTGAATAAAAGATCGCCGACCGATACGACGTACCAACATCGTTGCCCTGCCGGTTCAACTGCGTCGGATCGTGCGCCACGGAAAAGAAAATCCGCAACAACTGTCCATACGTGATCTTCGACGGATCATGGACCACCTTCACGCTCTCCGCATGCCCCGTCGTCTCCGTCGTTACGTCGTCATAATGCGCCGTCGCAGCCGAGCCGCCCGAATATCCAGCGGTCGTATCCACCACGCCCTTCACCCGCTCGAAGACCGCCTGCGTACCCCAGAAGCATCCGCCCGCAAACACCGCCGTCTCGTGCGACGAAGCCTTGGCCAGCGGGACATCGCTCGCCGCCGCCGGAACCGGCGCATTGTTCGCCGCCTGGCAGCTCACCATCGGCAGGATAGTGGGCAACCCTGCAGCCAGCACCACGATCACCCGTGCAATTCTCTTGAACATCGAAAGCTCTCCCCGCTCATTGGAGCACTCGGGATGCGGAAAAGTTACTGATCGTTTGCTCCTGCTTTCAACGGCACTTCAATCCCGCCGCGAGATCCGATGCCACACCTGCCTGCGCGCTTCCACAAATCCCATCTTCAGATAAAGTTCAATCGCGCGAGTATTGCCCGCGCTCACGTGCAGCCAGGAAATCAGCCCGTGTCGCCGATGATCGCGTATCACCTGCCACATCAGCGCGGCAGCGTAGCCCTTGCCGCGGTGCGCAGGGTGCGTGCACACTCCACTGACCTCCGGATACTCCTCCAAAATGATCCGCTCGCCGCTCATCGAAATCAGTTCGGCGCCCGCTCTCACACCGTAGTAGCGGCCCATCTCGCACGTCCTCACGCGAAAGAATCCTGGAAACGCAAGATCCGTCAGCGCCACCATCGCCGGCGCGTCCGCACAGGACAGCTTCAGTATCCCGTTCGCCTCCGCAGGCACCGCGACATCCTCCGGCAGCACCATCTGCAGGCACTCCAGCGACGTCTCCCAGACCAGCCCCGGCCACGCCGGAAACTTCGCGTCCGCAATCCACACCTTTTCGTCCCGGACGAGCAGCGAGTGCACCGCCTTCAACGCATCCAGCTTCGGCTCTCCGACCGCTACAAAAGGCGCGACATCAGCCGGATACCGCCGCGCCTGCCCGGCGGAAATAGAAAAATGGCGATGCCTCGTCTCGAGAGCATGCCACACAGGATTCGAAAAGAGATTCTCCGGCAGTCCAGTCATTTCTAATGGATGCGCGACCGGCTTCTAGGATGTTCCTTCCGTGAGCGTCATGTGATTCACAATGCGCTGGATCAGCACAATGTGCACGCTCACATGTTTGGAGACGTCCGGCAGAAATTCGTCGATAAGGTTGTCAAGCGGCGCTGAAGCAATCGCGGTCGCCGAGGTCTCCACTATCGGCCAGAATCCCTGCTTCCTCCCCGGCACATAAATATCCGCCAGTGCGACCGCTGCCGGAACGCCGAACAGCATTCCGTAGTTGGGTATATGGCCCCCCTTGTCGCTCCGCGCCCACACCGGCTGCACGATCACATTTTCGATGCGCCGCGGAATCGAGGCACCCGGCATCCGGTAATAGCGCGGATCCTGGTGAGTCAGCGACGGGACGGCATACGTGACAAAGAACGATCCGGTCATGTCTTCAGTCAGCAGGGTTAAAGAGTTCTTTCCCCAGCCCTTCAACCCCGGTCCATATCCACTTTGGGGATTGCTCCCCACAGTGATTGCCGCCGTCGCCGCGATCGTGAGCAGGTTGAAAGGGTCCACCACATCGCTTGCCGCGATGCGCGCCTTATCCATTGAGGTGAGGCGCTGGCCATGTCCGGGCGGCTTGCCCAGGGGATAAAGGAAATCAAACTTCTGTCGACAACCCGCCGTATTTTTCGATGGTTCGCTGGCGCCTGCGGCCCCTCCCATTCCTTGGCCGCTTGCTTTCCCGGGGGGACACTTCTTCTGAGGAGCAGCCGGCTGTGCGTCGGTCGCCTTCGGCGAGACTTGTGCCTCGGGCGCATCCGGCAATGCGGCAACTTCTTCAGATTCAGAGATCTGCTGCGCGGCCGCCCACCTGCCAGTTCCTGCTAAAAGCACCAGCACTACTATCCGCAGGAACCGCGTTCGTCGATTGCCGCGGAATTCCGGCTTCACATTGGCACTCAACTACTATTTCGACGCATAAAAGCTGTACTTTGCTGCATACGCGACCGGAAGCTCACCGCTGGTGCACGCCTCTTTCGGAGCGGCACCGCCGTTCGTCTCCGTCCGGCGAATATACGCAACTGCCGCAAACTTGCCACTTCCACTTCCCGGCACCGCCCCCACCAGCAGCCACGGAATCGACTTCCCATCCGGCGCCGGCTGGCTGGCAATCATCTTCCCCTTCACCTCGCTGCCGTCACCCAGCCGCCACGTCGGACCCGCAAAATGGGTGCCGATCACCCGGCCGCTGGCGTCAAGCAGTTTCGCATCCGGAGCCTTGAGGATCCACTTTGAATTCGTGCAGGTGTAGACCTGCGCGCCCTCACCCCGCGCCTCCAGAAGCAGGCGCGCTCCCGGCGGAGCTTCAATGGACTGGGCAACCTGTTGAGCAAATGCGGCTGTGCAGACAGCCACGACGGCGAAAAAGACCAGGTTTTTCATGCCGCCAGTCTACGACGTTTACGCAAAAGTTCCTTTAATTCGACCCTGCGCCCGTAACCGGCGTTCAACGCTTCAGCACAACACTTTCGTCTCGCTCGAAGTGCCTCCGGCCGCCGGCACATAGCATTTCAGCGTGTAGTCCATCACCATGCGGTCGGCGTTGAAGCGCCACCCCAGCGTGCGGATCGTCCGTTTCATCCGCTTGATCCATCCGCGCGGCAGCCCGTCCTGATCGCGCTGGTAGTAAAGCGGAATCAGCTCGTCATGCAGCACACGATACAGGTCCTCGCCATCGCGCTTGTCATGCATCTGCATGTTGGAGTGCGTTCTGCCTTTGCCGATCGCGAAGCCATTCAGCCCGTCATACGCCTCTGCCCACCAGCCGTCGAGCACCGACAGATTCAGCCCCCCGTTCAACACCACCTTCTGGCCGCTCGTGCCCGAAGCCTCCAGCGGCCTCCGCGGATTGTTCAGCCACACATCCACGCCCTGGACCAGGTAACGCCCCACATTGATGTCGTAGTCCTCGATGAACACCAGCTTGTCAGCCAGCTTCGAGTCGCGCATCTTCTCCGCAATCTCCTGCAATACCCGCTTGCCCGGCTCATCGTGAGGATGCGCCTTGCCGGCAAACAGGAGCTGCACCGGCCGCTTGGGATCATTTACCAGCGACACCAGCCTCTCGATGTCGGCCAAGATCAGATTCGCCCGCTTGTAAGTGGCAAAGCGACGCGCAAAGCCGATCGTCAGCGCATCGGAAGAAAGCACTCTGCTCAATCTCTGCAGCGTCTCCGGCGATTCGCCGCGACGTTCAGCCTGCTCGCAGGCACGTCGCCGCACGAAATCAAGCAATTGCGATTTGAGGCTGAGATGCGTCTCCCACAACTCGCCATCGTCGACATTTTCGATCTCCTCCCAGGTTCGCGCCATTCCGCTGCGATGTTGCCAGCCGATTCCAAGATGACGGTCGTAGAGACGGCACATCTGCGGAGCGAGCCATGAAGGCACATGAACGCCATTCGTAACATGGCCGATAGGGATCGCGTCTTCTGGTGTGCGCGGATACAGCTTCCTCCACATTGCCCGCGAGACCTCGCCATGCAAAGAAGAGACGGCATTTGCGCGGCGAGAGAGCTTGAGACCCAGTACGGTCATGCAGAACGTCTCCGTCTGGTCGGTAGGATATTCCCGGCCGAAGCCCATCAGGTTTTCCTCGGTAAGGCCCAGGTGCTTGCGCAAGGGTCCGAGGTGCTCCTCAATCAGTTCGGCATCGAAGCGGTCATGCCCGGCAGGCACAGGCGTGTGCGTGGTGAAAACGACTTCGCGCGTGACTTGGCTCGCGGCAGTGCTGAAGTCCATGCCCTCTTCTTCCATGCCGGTGCGGATGGCCTCGAAGACGGCGAAGGCGCTGTGCCCCTCGTTCAGGTGAAGAACGCCGGGGGTGATGCCCATCGCCCTGAGGGCACGATAGCCGCCAACCCCCAGCAGCAGTTCCTGACGGATCCGCGTGCGTCCGTCGCCTCCGTAAAGGCGCGAGGTGAGCTCCAGATCCTCGGGGGCATTGCCGGCCACGTTCGAATCGAGCAGTAGCAGATCGCAACGTCCGACCTTCACGCGCCAGACCTTCGCTCGGATCGAGCCACTGCGTGTCTGGATCTCCACCACAACCGGCTCGCCGTTCGTGCCGATCGCAGGCTGCATGGGAAGCTGGTTGATGTCGGTCGCGAGATACTCTTCCCGCTGCCAGCCTTTCTGGTCAAGCCGCTGCAGAAAATAACCCTGACCGTAAAAGAGCCCAATGCCCACCAGCGGAATGTCCAGATCCGATGCACTCTTGATGTGGTCCCCGGCGAGCACGCCCAGGCCGCCGGAATAGATCGGCAGCGATTCGTGCAGGCCGAATTCCGCTGAGAAGTAGGCTACCGGCCTTGGGCGCAGCACTCCCGCATTCGTCGCTCCCCACGTGCGGTCGGCGTTCAGATATTCCTTCTGGCGACGGTAGACATAGTTGATGCGGCTGTGCAGCGCCAGTTCCGCAGAGCGCCGCTCAATCTCTTCGAGCGGAATCTCGCTCAGCATGGCCACTGGGTTTTGATTCAATTGCCGCCAGCGCGTGGGATTCAGATCCCGGAACAGGCTCACGCAGTCGTGGTCCCAGCTCCACCAAAGATTCCGCGCCAGCGACCACAGCTTCTCCTGCGCCGGAGCAATAAAGCGGTCCAGCGTACGCGCCTCGCTGACCACCGGCGCAACTTCATTCGCCGCATCCACCAGCATGCGAATTTCTGGCTCCCGAAAGACTCGAGGCTCCTTGGTCTGCACGATCAACACGCCTTGCAGAATCCCGCGATCGATCAGCGGCACACCAAGGAAGGAGTGGTACGCCTCCTCACCCGATTCCTTGAAGTACTTGAACCTCGGATGGCTGCTCACATCCGTTACCGCCACCGGCAGCACTTGCTCCGCTACCAGTCCCGCCAGCCCCTCGCTCAGCGGCATGCGCAGCGTGCCGATGCACTTCGGATGCAGCCCCAGCGTCGCCGCCAGCACCAGGTTGGACCGGTCGGGCTCGAGCAGATACGCCGAGCACACATCTGTCCTGAAGCGCGTCGCTATCAGCGCGACCACATTCATCAGCGTGTCGATCGGCTTACCGCCCTCTTGAGTGAGGCTGGAGATCTCCTCCCGCGTCAAAACCTGATTCATCTCCGTGCTGGTTTCGTAAGATTGGGCCATAGGTTGCACTCGCCTTTCTCCCAGTTCCGGGAGCCGTCCTGACTCCGCCCGATCCTCAAAAAAGAGGAACACCTGGCCCAGACTCTCGCATCAGTTGACTGCCTGCTGAAAGGACGAAAAAACGTGACCAGTTGTCGTTCGCGGATCGGGAGAAGCCATGATACCTTCTGGCACTCTGCCCCGCGACACAATTCTTTGTCCAGCACTGAAAAGGGTGCATCGCTCTCGCTGGCTTTTCAGCTTCAAACAATGCTAGGATTCGGCACGCATTCGACTCCCTGCGCCCGTTCACGAGCCGTCTAACATAGAGACGGGCATAGGGGATGGGCCAAGGAGGAACGAGCTATGATTCGCCTGATTACAGTGGAGCGGGAATACGGCAGCCGGGGCGCGGAGTTCGCTCATCACCTTGCCAGGAATCTGGGCTGGAAGCTCATCGACGAGTGCCTCATCGAAGAAATCGCCCAGAAAGCCGGCATCAGCAAAAAGCTCGCCCAGCGCTGCGACGAACGGCTTGATCCCTGGTACTACCGCTACGGCAAGGCATTCTGGCACGGCTCACTCGAGCGCCTTCCCGCGCTTCCCGAATCTGAGGTTTTTGACAGCCAGCGCATGGTCGAGTTTGTGCGGGAGTATCTGTTGAAAGTCGCCGAAGAAGGACATGCCGTGGTCGTCGGCCGCGGCGCAGCCTGTGTGCTCGCGAAAGCGCCCCATTGCTTCCACGTCTTTGTCTACGCCTCACAATGGCGGAAGGTGAAGTGGTTCGAGGAGCACTTCCCCGATCACGCGAAAGACGCCGAGCAGGAACTGTCCGCCACTGACAAGCGCCGCGCCGAGTATATCCGAAGCTATTACGACCACGACTGGGCTGATCGCCGCCTCTACCACTTGATGATCAACTCCTGCATGGGCTTCGATGCCATGGTCAGGGCCACCGTCGACGGCGCCGGCCTGCAGTTGCCCGAAGCGGTCGCGTCCTAGCTCAATCCACAAGCGCATTTCGGTTGTTACGCGGGACAACCATTTCCCGCGCCGTAACCTCTATCCTTCTGTCGCGTAAGTCCTCCGTGCAGATTCGAATCGACAAAAGCTGAGCACGAAGGGTCCTGCCGCAGGAGACAACTATGCTTCTCATTATTCTGATTGTGCTGCTCTTGCTCTTTGGCTTTGGCGGCTATCGCATGGGCCCCGGTATCGGTTACTACGGTGGGGGCGGCATCAGCCTGATCCTGCTTATTCTCATCATTCTTCTGTTGCTCCGCGTAATTTAACGCCGCGGGTAGATTCGAAACTGTTTCTCCGCGCGCAAGAGCGGCTGGCGCCACACGGGCGGGCCTTTTCTTCTCTTAGGAGAGCGTCGCCTTCAAGAGGCCGATCGCGCACCACTGTTCGGTCTGCGCAACGATACGTTGAGGGAAGGGATCCGAACGTGAAAAAGGTACCCCTCGAAGTTCAGGTGCGGTCAACGAATGACTGGTTCGGACGCTTTGCCGCGCGGGCCTCTGCATGGCTGGGGTCCAGATGGGCATTTTCCGGCGCCGCCGCGGTGATCGTGATCTGGGCGGTAACCGGGCCGCTTTTTCACTTTTCGGACACCTGGCAGCTCGTGATTAATACCGGCACAACCATCGTCACGTTTCTCATGGTCTTCCTCATTCAGAACACGCAGAACCGCGACGCGCGCGCCATCAATCTCAAGCTGAACGAACTGATCCGGGCCGTGGACAAAGCGCACGATCAGATGATCGACATCGAGAATCTCAGCGATCTCGAACTTGAGGAATTGCAGACAAAATACGAACAGATTAAGGCGGCGTGCATAACCCGTCAGAGCAAGACGCTACGGACCCACGCCTGAAGCATCCCTCCCGCCAGTAGACAAAACCTCTTCACAACTGCGACTTCTTGGAATAGCGTCTTTCACTTGGGAAAATTCATCCCGAAAGCTGCGCTTCCCTAAGGAGTAGCCGTGCTCAATCGCAATGCGTCCCATCCCTCCCTCGTTCGCATTCTCATCTTTACTCTGTTTTCCGTTGTCGCTGTCCGGACATCGACTGTCGCCGCAACTACTCCGACTTCCGGCCAGATCTCCGACGAACAAGTCCACGCCCGCGTCGCTGCGCTCCTCCAGCAGATGACCCTCGAGGAAAAAATCGGCCAGCTCAGCCAGCAATTCGTGCTTGGCAAACCCGACGAGGTCGAAGGCCCCGTGGCCAAGGGCCAGCTCGGCTCGCTGCTCTTCGTTACCGATCCCGCTGTGATCAACCAGCTCCAACACATCGCGGTCGAGAAGACGCGCCTGCACATCCCGCTCATCTTCGGCTTCGATGTCATCCACGGCTTCCGCACTATCTTTCCGGTTCCCATCGCCATGGCCGCATCGTGGGACCCTTCAGTTGAAGAAAAGGCGCAGACCATCGCCGCGCGGGAAGCGAGCGCCGTCGGCATCAACTGGGCCTTCGCGCCCATGCTTGACATCGCCCGCGATCCCCGCTGGGGACGCATCGTCGAGGGCGCAGGCGAAGACCCCTACCTCGGCTCCGCGATGGCGGCCGCGCAGGTTCGCGGCTTTCAGGGCCCATACATCGGCGCGCCCGAACATATTCTCGCCTGCATGAAGCACTTCGCCGGATACGGCGCCGCCGAAGGCGGACGCGACTATGACGCCTCCTACATCTCTGAAGATCAGATGTGGAACGTCTACCTCCCGCCCTTCCACGCCGCAGTCGATGCCGGTGTGGGCTCTGCCATGTCCGCCTACATGGACCTCAACGACGTGCCCGCCACCGGCAACCGCTGGCTGCTGCATGACGTCCTCCGCCAGGATTGGGGCTTCAAGGGGTTGATCGTCAGCGACGCCGACGCCGTCAAGAACCTCAGCACGCACGGTTACGCGAAAGATCTGCCTGACGCCGCCGTGCGCGGCCTCCAGGCTGGCGTCGACATGGAGATGTCGCTCGGTCCCGGAACCTACCGGCAGAACCTCGCTGCCGCCGTCGCCAGCGGTAAGGTCACCGTCGAACAGATCGACGAGTCTGTCACGCGCATACTTGCCGTGAAGATCCGCCTCGGCCTCTTCGAGCATCCATACGTCGATGAGGCCCGCTCCGCGCAAATCCTCGCCACACCCGAGCACCGCATCGCCTCGCGCCAGGTTGCCGAGCGCACCGCCGTGTTGCTCCGCAACGAAGGCCGTCTGCTTCCCCTTAAGCCCGGCGCATATCACTCGATCGCCGTCATCGGTCCCACCGCTGACTCCACCCGCGATACCCTCGGCCCATGGACCTTTCAGCAGGACCTCGACGAGACGGTCACCCTGCTCAGCGGCATCCGCAGCAAAGCCGGTTCAGGCACGCAGGTGAGCTACGCACAGGGCGTCCAGATCAAGCGCAAGATTCCCTCCATGTTCGACGAGACCTTCCACGTGCCACCCGTTGTCCTCTGGAGCGCCGGCCAGGCCGCGCAGGAAATGCAGAAAGCCATCGACCTCGCCAAAAACTCCGACCTCACTATCCTCGTCCTCGGAGAAGCCCAGAACATGGCCGGCGAGCGCGCCTCACGTAAGTCGCTCGACCTGCCGGGTAAAGAAGAGGAACTGCTCGAAGCCGTCGCCGCGACCGGCAAGCCTATCGTCCTCGTCCTTATGAACGGCCGCCCGCTCAACATTACCTGGGCATCCACGCACGTTCCCGCAATCCTTGACGCGTGGTATCCGGGAACGCAGGGCGGCAACGCCATTGCCGACGTACTCTTCGGAGAAGTGATTCCCGGCGGCAAGCTTCCCTTCGGCTGGCCGCGCAACGTAGGACAGATCCCCATGAATTATGCGCACAACACCACCTTTCAACCGGAGGAGCAGGGCAGGCGCTACTGGGATGAGGAGAGCACGCCGCTCTATCCCTTCGGATACGGCCTCAGCTACTCAACCTTCCGCTTCTCGAATATCAGGATCAGTCAATCGTCCATCCGCGTCGGCCAATCCCTCGACGTCACCGCCGACGTCGAAAACACGGGAGACACCACCGCCGACGAAGTCGCCCAGCTCTACATCCACCAGCAATACGGCAGCACGTCGCGCCCTGTCCGCGAACTCAAGGGCTTCACGCGCATCACCATTCCCGCCCACCAGAAAGAGACCGTGCACTTCACAATTACTCCCGACGATCTGCGCTACTGGAGCACGGCAACACGAGACTGGGTGCAGGACCCCTCGGACTTCGATGTCTGGGTAGGTCCCGACTCAACCGCCGAGTTGCACGCAACCTTCACCGTCACGCAGTAAAGAGACTCGGGTGCCCCACGTCCGGATTTTTGGACGTGGGTTCTGAAACCTGTCCTATTCCGTCCTCAGTGCTTTCATCGGATCAATCGACGCCGCCCGCCGCGCCGGCACCCACGCCGCCAGCAGCGCGAGCAGCATCATCAGCAAAGGCACCGTCAGAAAGGTGACTGGATCGAGCGGGCTTACTTCGAAAAGAAACTGCTTCAGCAATCGTCCCGAAGCCGCCGCCACAAACAATCCTGCGACCGATCCGCCGAGCGCCAGCAGAAAGCTCTGCCGCACGATCATCATCACCACATCGCGCCGCCGCGCGCCTAGCGCCAGCCGGATACCGATCTCCCGCGTGCGCCAGCTCACCGTATACGCAATCAGGCTGTAGACACCCACCGCACCAACACTCACCGCCAGGAATCCAAATCCCAGCAGCAGCAGCGTCAGCGAGCGCGAATCCGAAGTCGATGCCGCGACCACCTCATCCATGGTCCGTACGCGCGTGACGGGAACCAGCGGATCAATCTCCGCGACAACCCTGCGCAGGGCTCCCGCAGTCTCTGCCGCTCCCGCCTGCGAACGCAACAGGATCGTCATCGCCGGACGCTCGTTCTTCTCGATCATCGGCAAATACACTTCGTCGTCGAACTCGCCGCCCAGCCCATCGTGGTGTGTATTACTGACCACGCCCACCACTACGGAAGCTACATTTGGATCGAGCAGTGTTGGAGTCGGCTCGTCCACCAGACTCTCTACGTGTTTCCCGATCGGATCCTGGTTTGGCCACAGCGACTGGGCCATTTTCTGGTTGATGACCACGGCGCGGCTTGTGCCGGACTGGTCGGAGTCGGTGAGGAGCCGGCCGCGAATCAGCCTCAGCCCTACCGTGTCGAAATATCCCATCGACACCGTGCGCCCCGCCGCCTTATCGGCCTCTTGAGTCGCCTGGCGCGGATGGCCTTCGGCATCGTAGTTATAGTTCAGATCGAAACCCCTCATCGGCAGTGAATCGACCAGCGCCACATTCTCAACACCCGCGACGCCCTGCGCCTTATCGAGCAGTGCGCGGAAAAATGCCTGGCAGCGCCCTTGCTGCCTGCACGCCGCGGCATCGAGCGACACCTCTGCCGTGACGATACGGTCGGTGCGAAAGCCGGGATTGACGCGCGACAGGCTGTAGAGGCTGTGCAGCATGAGCCCTGCCGCGGTAATCACCAGCACCGAGAGCCCGATCTGCCCCATCACCAGCAACGTTGAGATCCGTGCCTGCGAAGCCTTCCCCGCGACACTCCTGCTCCCCGACCTCAAACCCTCCTGCAGATCGGGAGACGCCATGCGCATCGCCGGTACCAGTCCGAACAAAATCCCCGTCAGCACCGACGCACCTGCCGCAAACAGAAACACCGGCCAGTGCAGCGCGATGTCCGCGAGCCTGGGTGTGTTCGCCGGAAGCAACCCGGTCAGCGCGCGCAAGCTCACCCCCGCGAGTACCAGCCCGACGACTCCCGCCATTGCGCCCAGAATCACGCTCTCAACCAGCAGCTGCCGGACGATTCTCGTCGCCGATGCGCCCAGCGCGCCGCGAATCGCCATCTCCCGCTCGCGCGATGTGGCGCGGGCAAGCATCAGGTTGGCGACATTGGCACAGGCAATCAGCAGAATCAGTCCGACTGCGCCGAAGAGCAACATCAGTTTTGGTCGCGCATCGCCAACGACTGAATCGAGCAGCGGAACGACGTTAGTATTCGCCTCCCAGCTGTCGGGCATCGTCCACGGAAAGAGCTTCAGCAGCGGGGCGTGCAGGCGTCGCAATTCGGCTTGCGCTGCGGCTGGAGATACGCCGTCCTTGAGGCGTCCGAAGGCGCGATTACCGAAATCCTTCCACGCATCGATCGGGTCACCACCCTTAAATGCGATCGGGATTAAAAACTGCGTGTCGGCATAGGGAAAACGCACACCAGAAGGCATCACGCCGATAATGCGCCGCGGGATCCCATCGATGCGTACAGTCTCGCCGATCACTCCCGGATTTCCGCCGAAGCGCTGCCGCCAGTATCCGTAGCTCAGCACAACCACCTGATCTTGGCCGCCGACGGCATTCTCCGGCGAGAAGAAGCTGCCAATCGCCGGGTGAATCCCGAGCGTATCGAAGGTGTTGACCGTTACCGCTGACCCAAACACGCGCTCTGACTGGTCGTTGCCGGTGACATTCGATTCTGTGCTTGCGGCATACCCGGAGATCGATTCGAACGACTGCGAGTGCTCCTGCCACGCTCGAATCCATCCCTTCGGGAAGTCTGAGGCGGACGGCCGACCCTGTTCGTCAGTCCCGGAGAGGCGCACCAGACGTTCCTGCTGCGGATACGGCAGCGGCCGCAACATGATCGAATCCACCAGCGTGAAGATGGCTGTGTTCGCTCCGATCCCCAGCGCCAGCGTCAGAACCGCCGTCACAGCAAACCCCGGCGACCTGCGCAATTGTCGCAGCGCGAACTTCGCATCCGCCAGCAGCGACTCCAGCCGTGGCCACTGCCAGGCCTCACGCCCCCGCTCTTCGATCAGCGCTGCATTCCCGAAAGCCCGCCGCGCCGCTCTTGTCGCATTCTCGCGGCTCATACCTTCACGCATGAATTGCTCAGTCTTCTCTGCGATGTGCTCGCGCATCTCTTCAGCAAGATCGCCATAAAGATTCCGGCGTCGAAAAATGCGTGTAAACCAGCTCATGAAAACTCCTATTCCGACCGAAGTGCCTGCATCGGCTCGATAAACACAGCTCGGCGCGCAGGCAGCATTGCAGCCGCAAAGCCCGCCAGAGCCAGCATCAAAACAGCAAAAGCGAAGATCCCCAGATCTCCCGGACTCACGTCAAACAGGAATGCCTTGATCGAATGAGCCGCAAGCGCCGCAAGGCAGCCTCCGGCAACCGACCCCACCAGCAGCAGCACCACGACCTGCCGCATCACCAGTGCAAAAATTCTCGGGCGCGTCGCGCCCAGAGCCATGCGCACGCCGATTTCCGTCGTCCGGCGCGTCACATAGGACGCCATCAGCCCATAAATCCCAATCACGCTCAGCAGCAACGCCAGCGCCGCAAAGAATCCTGAAAGCACCGAGAGCAGCCGCTCGCGGGAGATCGAATCGTCGAACTGAACCGCAAAGGAGATCGGCTCTGTCTCCGGACTACCCGGCGCAAGCTCATGGTGTACCTCCCGCCATGCATCTCTCGCCTGCGTCAGCGTCGCCCCGTGGATGACAAAGTACATCGAGGCCAGCGGATCAGTATTCACCCCTAACGGCAGGTACACCGTCGGCGGAGCCGGCTCACGCAAGCTGGTGTATTTCGCGTCTTCGACCACCCCGATCACCTGGCAGTCCCAGGTTGTGGTCTGCCCGACATTCATATTGCGATTGGTTCGGCGCAGCGTCTGCCCGATGGCTGGCGACGCGTGAAAGAGCGCATTGGCGGCAGAGCGATTCAGAATGCACGTAGTCGCATCCGCGTCCTCGCCCGAAAAATCGTGCCCCGCCAGCATCCTCGTTCCCAGCGTCGCGAAATAGCCCGCACCCACATCGTTCACCCAGTAGCGATTGGTGAAATCGATTGCCGGCTTCGACGATGACGCGGGGGTAAAGACTGCGGTCTGCCCCATCCCGTGCAGAGGCGTGCTCAGCGCCACGCTCGCGCTGTCGACGCCGGGCATCTGCCGGATCCGCTCGACCATGCGCCGGTAGAGGTGCACCAGTTCAGGACCCTTCTGTGGCCGCCTCTCGAAATCGACAGGAATCAGCAGAATGTTATCCACGCGGAAACCCAGATGCTCCGCCCGCAGATGACTCACCGTCGCGCTCATCATCGCAGCCACGACAACCAGTGCCAGGGTCAGCGCTACCTGCACAGGAACAAAGATCCGCTGAACAACCGCACTCCTTCCAGCGGCAACGTTCTGTGCCGAACGGCGCAGCGGAGGCTCGATCGAAATATGGCTCGCCAGCCATCCCGGAGCCAGTCCGAACAGCAGCGCACACACCGCCGCACAACCGCCGGTAATAGCCAGCGTCGCAAGATCCGGTCGTACCGATAAAGCTGCAGCGGCTTCCCGATTGGCGAGGAATTGCAGCAGGTAGCGATCGGTCACCCACGCGAACAGAATCGCCAGGGCGCCTCCGCAGAGCGCAAGCAGAACCGACTCCACGAGGAGTTGCTGCATCAGCCGCGACCGCGCCGCACCCAGCGCGCCGCGAATCGCAAATTCGTGCTCTCGTGCAGCCGTGCGCGCCATGCACAATCCGGCAAGATTCACGCAGCAGACCAGCAGCACCACTACGACCAGAATCTGCAACAGAAGGAGTGGCCGCTCATACTGCGGGCGGAGAAAGCTCCAGCCATTGCCGCCGGGTCGCGCCGCGAAGCGCGACCGCTCGATCACCTGGAGGTGGCGTACTGCCGGCGGCAGCGTCTCGTCGATCGCAACACGGTACAGTGACGGCATTTCAGCCGACGCCGTCTTCAGGTTGACCCCGGGCTTCAGGCGTGCCCACACCGAGAGCCACAAACCCCCAGGCTGCCGCAGCTGCGATCCCGCGCCGCGCATCACCGGCTCGTATTCAAGCGGCAGATAAAAATCCGGATGCATCGCCACGAAAATGCCTTCGAACCCTTCCGGAGCAACGCCGACAATCGTGACGCTGTGGTCGGTAAGCGTGACATGCCGCCCGATGATCGAAGGATCAGAGTGATAATGCTGCTGCCAGAAGCGGTGGCTGATCACCGCAGCCCATCCGTCGGGTCCGCCGCCGCGCTGGTCATCCGCCGGAGTGAGCAGCCGGCCGGCGGCCGGAGTCAACCCCAGCACCTGAAACGTATTTCCGCTGATCACCGCGCCCGAGTAAATGCGCAGCCCCGTGTCTTCCTTCAGAATGAAGTCATAGGGAGTCCATCCAAACGCGCCCGAGAGCGACTTCGCGTGCCTCCGGAGCGACTCAAGAAGAAAAGCATTCAGTGGCTGGTCGCTCACCACGCCGTTGGGAGAATCAATATCAAGAGCGATCCGCACCAGCCTGTCCGGTTCCGGAATCGGCAGGCTCTTTAACAGCAACGCATGCATCAGCGTGAAGATGCCTGTGTTCGCGCCAATGCCCACCGCCAGCGTCAGCACCGCCGTCGCAGTGAACGCCGGAGACTTCGCCAGCTGACGCATAGCAAACTTCACATCCGCCCAGATCGACTCTAACCGCGGCCATTGCCACACTTCACGCCCCCTCTCTTCGATCACCGTCGGGTTTCCAAACGCCCGCCGCGCCCCATGCTCCGCCTCTTCGCGGCTCATTCCGCGACGCATCAACTCCTCGGTCTTCTCTTCCATGTGCTCACGCATCTCTTCCGCCAGATCTCCATAAAGACCACCACGCCGGAAGATGCGACTAAGCCACTGCATCACTCACTCCTCAATGCGCTCTGCGGATCAACCCCTGCTGCGCGATGTGCCGGGATCACGCTCGCGGCGAGCGCAATGACCCCGATGCACATCAGCGCCAGTACAAACGTAAGTGGATCAGCCGGGCTGAGACCGTAAAGAAGGCTGCGCAGCGCGCGGGCAAGAAGAAACGCAAACGGCAATCCCAGCCCCAATCCCGCAAGGCCGACAAACATGCTCTCGCGAACTACCATCCAGAGAATCTGCTTTCGATTCGCACCGAGCGCCATCCGAATCCCGATTTCGGCGGTACGCCGGCTGATCCGGTACGAGAGTGTTCCGTAAAGTCCGACAGCGACCAGCAAAGCCGCCAGCAGTCCAAAGAAAATGGAAAGGTTGGCCAGCAAACGCTCGGTCGATATCGATTCTTCAAACTGCGCGCGCTGCGTCTCCGGTCTTTCCAGCGGCAGGTTGGGATCGATATCCCGCATTACGCGGCGAACCTCCGGCAACAAGGCCATTGGATCGCCGTGCGTGCGCAAAGCGAATTCCATTTGCTGATTTCCCGAGGTCTGAGTAAACGGCGCATAAGCCACCGGCCACGGATTCTCTCGAATCCTCCGGAAGCTGCTATTCCTCGCAACTCCCACAATGGTCAATTGCTTCTCCCCCGCGGAACTGGCTTCTCCGTCCATTACGATCTGATGGCCCAGAGGATTGCTGTGTGGCAGATACCGCTCCACAAATGTCTCGTTGACCACGACAACCTTGCGCGATGCAGAAGTATCATCCTCGGCAATATCGCGGCCCAGCAAAAGTGGAATGCCCAGCACATGCAGATACTCCGGGCCAACCGCGTTCCACCGCACCGGTGCGAATTGCTGATTGGGTGACGGATTCTTTCCGTCTACGGTAACGGCGGTATTGCTGCTCCATCCGCTGCCCAGCCGGTTCGACATCGCTGTCGCACCCTCAACGCCGGGCAGAGCGCGCAAGCGATCGAGTAACGAGTCATGAAAGCGAACCGCTTCAGCGTCCGTGTGGACATCTCGTTGCGGTTCAACGCCGAAAACCAGCAGTCCGTCCGCGCGCATGCCCAGGTTGCTCGCGCGCAGATTGCGCAGCGTCTGGAACAGCAGGCCCGCTGCAACCAGCAGGATCAGACAGAGTGACATCTGAAATGTAAGCAGCAATCGGCGTCCGGCAAATCGGCTGCGGTCTGTATTCGCCGTTGCTGCGGAGCTCTTCATCGTCATTGCCACCGGAACACCGGTCGCGCTTCGCAAGGGAGCAAGGCCAAAGATGAGCGCCGCCAACGCGCCTGTCGCGAGTGTAAAAAGCAACACGTTGCGATCGAGCGCAACCGGGAACAGAATGCCCGACCAGAGCACAAGCGCGCGTGCGGCTAACACCGCAAAGATCCAGCCCAGCATTGCCCCCATCCCGACCAGCAGAAGGCTCTCCGTGAGCAGCTGGCGAAAGAGCGTCGCCCGGCCCGCGCCCAGAGCCATGCGCACGCCGAATTCGCGCTGCCGCGCCGAGTTGCGCGCCAGCAGCAGCATGGCAACGTTGGAGCACGCGATGACCAGCACCAGCACCACCATCCCCATCAGCAGGTGGAGCGGTTGCGCGTAATCTTCGCGGAAGTCTTCAATGCCGCGTGCGGAGGAAAAATAGAGATGCGGTTGCTTCTCCTTGGGATCGGGATGTTTCACGCCCGCATAAGCCGCCTGCAAATAGACCGGCTCAACCTGAGTCAGAGCCTGCTGCCACGTCACCCCGGGCTGCAATCGTCCGAGCAGTAACAGGCAATACCATTCCGGCGAGCCATACAGCGTGTGCTCGACAGGAGAATTCCCCCACGGCGTCAGCTCCGGCCGATTCTGCAGCGGAATCCAGAAATTCATCGCCCGTTCCGGATCGGCGCCTTGAAATCCCGCCTCCGTAACCCCGACGATCGTGAGCGGCACCCCTTTGACATACAGCGTCTTTCCGAGGATGGAAGGATCGCTGGCAAAGCGGCTCGTCCACCACGAATAATTCAGCACCGCAACCGGCGTGTGATCTTTCTCGTCAGCCTCCGTAATGCCGCGCCCCATTAACAGCTTCACGCCCAGCCCCGGAAAGAAGTTGCCGCTGACCATCTCACCCAGCGCTTCCTCCGGCTCTTCGCCAACACGAATCGCGACCTTCTGCGCAGACAGTGGAGCGAAGGCCATCAATTCTGAGAAGACATGGTGCTGGGTGCGGAGTTGTTCATAAACCGGCAGCGGGAGCGAGGTATCGCCATAGCCGCTCTGCGATGTGCCCCACGGCTGACTGTCGTAGTGCAGGTACACCAGTTGCTGCGGGTCGGCCACAGCCAGGAATCGCAACAGCACTACATTCATCACGCTGAAGACTGCCGTGTTCGCCCCAATTCCGAGAGCCAGCGTAACAATCGCGGTGATCGCAAACCCCGGCGACTTCCGCAACTGCCGCAGCCCATATTTCACGTCAGCCCAGATCGACTCCAGCCTCGGCCACTGCCACACCTCACGCCCGCGCTCCTCAATCACCGTCGCATTGCCGAAAGCACGACGCGCAGCATGCTCCGCCTCTTCGCGGCTCATGCCTTGGCGAACGAATTGTTCTGTCTTCTCGTCAATGTGCTCGCGCATCTCTTCCGCAAGATCCCGGTAAAGATTCCCACGACAGAAGATGCGGGCAAGCCAGTTCATGACATGCCTCAGGAAATCGCCTTGCCCGGATTGAGGACGAGCGCGATGCCCGCGAACATCTGCTCAAAGCTCGACCGCTCGCGCTCCAAATGCTTCATGCCTGTTGCGGTGATCTGGTAAATCCGCACCCGGCGGTTCGTCGCCGATATGCCCCACTCCGCCTTCACCAGCTTTTCTTTGAGCAGCCGCTGCAGCGCGGGATACAGCGAGCCCTCTTCCACCTGCAGCAGATTATTCGACCGTTGTTGAATGTGCTGCACCAGCGCGTAGCCGTGCGCCGGCTGCCGCCGCAGCGACTCGAGGATCATCATTTCGAGCGCGCCGGGAAAGAGATCGCGGGATTCCTGCTTACTATTTGTCATAAGGCCTTATCACAACAGGCCTAGACTAACCAGGTATACAGCGCAAAGTCAAGCGCAGTCGTCAGGGCCCGGCAGATTACCGCCGTTCCCAGCGCAGGTCCGTCAGATCCAGTTCCTTTTCGAGATCCCCCAGGGTGCTTTCCCTGAAGCGCCCTTGCTGCCGCAGAGCCATCAGTTCCTGCCGTTCTACGTTCCGCAGGCGCGCGTAAAGATCCTGATAGATGCGATCCAGCGTCACCTCATCCCCGCCGCTTTCCTTCATATCCAGGCCCTGCAGCCGCTGCCGGTAGTAGCGCTTCAGCAGATGGCCCGCCTGCGCCTCGGTCTCACCCGCAGGAGCCGGCATCGCCTTCAGCTCTCGCAGTGCCGCCTCCAGCAGCAGCCTGCGCGCTGCCCGCTCCTCTGCGGCTCCATCGTCGATCTCGCAAATCCCCAGCCGCCGCAGCACCCAGGGCAGCGAAAGTCCCTGCCCCACCAGCGTTACCAGGATCACGGAATACGCCAGAAAGATAATCGCCGCCCGATGCGGAAAGGGCTCGCCGGTATCGGTCAAAACGGGCAATGAGAGCGCCGCCGCCAGCGTCAACACGCCGCGCAGCCCGCTCCACCCCATCGCAAACAACGCCCGCGAGGTCGGCATCCGGACATCCTGCCCAAGAACTCGCCGCCGGACGAAAAACCCAAACCGCGCCCCCGGAAAGATCCACAGCATCCGCAGCCCAACGACTACCGCGCAGATAAAACCCGCCCCGCCAATCAGCATCGGCCAACGCAGCGGCCGCATGCCGTCAAGAACAGCAGGCAGTTGCAGTCCAACAACGATGAAGATCAGACTGTTGAGCGCAAAATCGATCGTATTCCACACCGCGCGCGAATCCAGCCGCGCCTCAGTGGTAAAGCTCTCCGATCGCTTGCGTCCCAGATACAAACCGCACGCCACCGTCGCCAGCACACCCGACGCGCGCAGCGACTCGCCCAGCAGGTAAGCAAAGTACGGAGTCGCCACGCTCACCATCAGCTGCAGCGCCGTATCTCCAATACTTCGATCGAACCAGTCGATCAGCACCGCGATCAGCAACCCGCCGGCGATCCCTCCCAGGATCAGCCACGCAAACTCCGTCACCCCGACCCACGCCGACGGAATCTCGCCCGATACAACGATCGCCGTGGTGAACTGCAACGCCAGCAGTCCGGTCGCGTCGTTAGCCAGGCTCTCGCCTTCAATAATCTCCAGAATCTTGTGCGGAAGCCCCACCCGTCGAGCGATGGCCGTGACCGCAATCGCGTCCGTCGTCGACAGCACCGCTCCCAGCACAGCTCCCACCCGCCAGTCGAAATCCGGGATGAAGAAGTGCGACACGACCGCCACGCCCGCGACCGTGAACACCACCAGCCCGATCCCCAGCATGGAAATGCTCACCAGGTTCGAGCGGAACTCCCGCCATGGCGTATTCAGAGCGCTGGAAAAAAGCAGCGGCGGCAGCACCACCAGAAACACAAATGCCGGGTTCAGCGACACATGCGGGATTCGCGGGAAGAAACTGAGCACCAGGCCGCCCAGCACCAGCACAATCGGGTACGGCATCTTGAGCCGCTGCGCGAAGGCCGCCAGCAGTGCAACCAGCGTCACCAGCGCCAGCAGGGTAGCTTCCGTACTGTGAATTCTCGACCCCATCAGGCGCGGCTCCGGAGGCAACTTATCGGTGAGACAACATTATGACCCGCCCGCCGCACAGGCGTTGCCTCGCTACGCACCTCCTGGCTGATTTAGACTGATTCGTTTTGCATCAGAGTTACCTGGTGGCGCGCCTCCCAATACACGCCCGGCGCGCATTTATAATCGATCTTTGCGCTTAAACCACTTGCTGCGCACAGGTTTACTCAAGCACCACCTATTTGCACCACCGCGGAAAGGGAATACATGCCGACCGATGTAGTCATGCCCCAGATGGGCGAGTCGATTTTCGAGGGCACCATCACCAAGTGGCTCAAGAAGCCAGGCGACAAGGTCGAGCGCGACGAGCCGCTCTTCGAGATCTCCACCGATAAGGTCGACGCCGAGATCCCCTCGCCCGCCTCCGGCGTCCTCAAGGAGATCAAGGCCGCCGACGGCCAGACCGTGCAGATCAACACCGTTGTCGCCGTCATCGATGAAGCGGGCTCCGCTCCCGCGCCGGCCGCTGCCGCCGAGGCACCGAAACCCGCCGCCGCACCTGACTCTGCCCCGGCCGCTGCTCCCGCCCAGCCAGCGCCAGCCGCCTCCGCTCCCGCAGCTTCCGGACCTGCGACTGAAGTCATCATGCCGCAGATGGGCGAGTCCATCTTCGAGGGCACCATCACCAAGTGGCTCAAGCAGGTAGGAGACAAAGTCGTGCGCGACGAGCCGCTCTTTGAAATATCCACCGACAAGGTCGATGCCGAGATTCCCTCGCCCGCCGCTGGCGTCCTCACCGAGATCAAGGCCGAGGCCGGCACCACCGTCCAGATCAACTCCGTCGTCGCCGTGATCGGAGGCACCGCCGGAGCTCCCGCCACCGCCGCCGCTGCCCCAGTCCCCGCGGCACCTGCCCCAAAGCCGGCAGCCGAGCCGGACGGCACTTCGATCGCCGAAGCTCCCGCATCCGCCGAGCATGTCCGCTCCTCGCCTCTGGTCCGCAAGATCGCCAAAGACAACAACCTCGACCTCGCTCAGGTCGCCGGTACCGGCGCCGGTGGACGCATCACCAAGGAAGACGTCCTCGCCTACATGGAGAAGCCGGGTGCAGCCAAGGCCGCACCAGCGCCTGTCTCCGCACCTCCCGCAGCGGCCGCTCCGGCTCCTGCTGCCGCCAGGCCCGCAGCTCCAGCCGCTCCAGTCCCGCAGCCCGGCGAGCTCGTTCCTATGTCGAAGATGCGCACCATCATCGCCCAGCGCATGGTCGACTCCAAGCGCATCAGCGCGCACGTGCACACCGTCTTCAAGATCGACTTCACGCGCATCGTCAAGATCCGCGAGAAGGAAAAGAACAAGTACGAGCAGCGCAACGGCGTCAAGCTCACCTACATGCCGTTCATCACCCGCGCCGTCATCGCCACCCTGCGCAAGATGCCCATCGTGAACGCACAGATGGAAGGCGACGCCATCCGCTATCCGAAGAACATCAACATTGGCATCGCCGTCGCGCTCGACTGGGGACTCATCGTTCCCGTCATCAAGCAGGCCGAGGAGAAGAGCTTCCTGGGCATCGCCCGCGCCATCGCCGATCTGGCCGAGCGCGCCCGCTCTAAGAAGCTCAAGCCCGACGAAGTCGGCTCCGGAACCTTCACCATCACCAACCCCGGCATCTTCGGAGAGCAGTTCGGCACGCCCATCATTAACCAGCCTGAGAGCGGAATCCTCGGCGTCGGCGGCCTCTTCAAAGAACCGGCCGTCGTCACCGGAGAGGACGGGACCGACTCCATCGCCATCCGCCACATGATCCACCTGACGCTCGGCTTCGATCACCGCATCATCGACGGAGCCGACGCCGGCAAGTTCATGGCCGAGATGAAGAAGTACCTCGAAAACTGGTCAGAGGATATCGGGTAAGCGGTTAAGCCTGGAGCGCGGCTGCGCAGCGGGAGATCAAGGGAAGACCGCTTCACCTCCGAACGATAAGCACTCTGTTCCGAGAGCTCTCGCGCGCGAGTTATAATGCGCGTCACCGATGCCGCTAGCCACAGGTTCGAAGCTTGATGGGTACGAAATTGTCGGCCTGTTGGGCTCCGGCGGGATGGGCGAGGTATACCGCGCCCGCGACTCGGCGCTGAGGCGGGAAGTCGCCATCAAGGTCCTCCCGTCGTTTGTTTCGCGTGATCCGGACCGGCTGCATCGCTTTGAACAGGAGGCGCAGGCGGCTGCCGCTCTGAACCATCCCAATATCCTTGCCGTTCACCGTTTCGGCGTCTTTGAAGGCGCCCCTTATCTTGTGTCGGAGTTGCTGGAGGGCAGCACTCTCCGCGAACTGTTGCGGCACGGCGCCATACCGATTCGCAAAGCAATCGAATACGGCGTTCAGATCGCGCATGGCCTGGCAGCGGCGCACGACAAGGGCATCGTTCATCGCGATCTCAAGCCCGAAAACCTCTTCGTCAGCAAAGACGGGCGAGTCAAGATTCTGGACTTCGGCCTCGCGAAGCTGACACAGCGCGAGCCGGGATCCGCCGACCGGGACGAGACTCTGACTGCACGAACGGACCCCGGGGTAGTGATGGGCACCGCCGGCTACATGTCTCCCGAACAGGTACGCGGCCAGCCCGTCGACCATCGCACTGACATCTTCGCCTTTGGGGCGATTCTCTACGAGATGCTCGCCGGCAAGCGTGCGTTTCACCGGAGCACCTCAGCGGAGACCATGACCGCGATCCTGAACGACGATCCGGCCAGCATTTCACAGATTGTGCAGACCGCTCCTCCGGGACTGCAGCGAGTAATCCATCGGTGTCTCGAAAAGAATCCCGAGCAGCGTTTTCACTCGGCGTCGGACTTGGCCTTTGCGCTGGAAGCCTTGTCGGATTCTGGAAGCGCTCCCGCTGTCGCACTATCCGGGGGTTCGCGTTCACGCTGGTTATGGATAGTGGCAACGGGCTTCGCAGCGATTCTGATCGCTGCGCTGATCGTATGGTGGCGGACTCCGCCCGCAGTTCAAGTAGTGGAGTCCGTCACACAACTCACCGACGATGGCCAGCCGAAGTTGAGGATGGCGACTGATGGATCGCGGATTTATTTCAATGAAGGTCCGACCGGCAGCTTTAAGCTCGCGCAAGTCTCCGTCGCGGGTGGCCCGACAGCACCCGTGGAAACCAGGTTTGCGAATTGCTGGTTGATCGGAGCCTTGCAGGACGGTTCCGGTTTGCTGGTCGCTGTCGGTAGCGCCACCGAGGCCCGCTCCACTCTGGATCCGCTGTGGCTGGTGCCGCTCCCAGCAGGAGAGCCGCGTCGCCTCCCCGATGTCGAGATCGCCAACGCGGATGGCTTCCCCGATGGGCGCGTCGTTTTCTCGAAATTCGCTCCGGGAAAAGAAGGAAAGGGAACAAATAGTGGCGTGGAATGGTTCGTTACCGACAAGGATGGCTCGAATCCGCACAAACTGGTTTCTCTTCCCGGCAATGTTGGATGGGTGGCCGCTTCGGCCTTCGGCCAGCGCATCCTGATCGTTCAGCTGCGCCCGGGTGATCGCAGGCTGTTCGAGATTGAAGCGGATGGGACAGGTCTCCGTGAGATCCGGAAGCTGACGGATGAGTATAGCTTCCGATGGACTTCGGATGAGAAGTACATTGTGTACCAATCCGGCAATGATTCGCACTCGGATATATGGCTGCTTCCCATGCAGACGGGACTTTTTCACCGCCCGGGGGAACCGATTCGACTCACAAATGGGCCACTGCCATACTCGCGTCCAATCCCGAGCCGTGACGGGAAGCAGATTTTTGTCCTCGGCACGAAGCAGCGCGGCGAGCTGGTTCGCTACGACATGAAGTCGCACGAGTTCGTGCCGTTCCTGTCTGGAATTTCAGTGACAGACCCGACATTTTCCAGGGATGGGAAATGGGTCGCTTACGCTTCCTACCCGGAGCACACCCTGTGGCGCAGCCGCAGCGATGGCACGGAACGAATGCAGCTGACCTTCCCTCCGGTGGATGTGCGGTTTCCGGCGATTTCTCCTGACGGAACGAAAGTCGCGTTTCACACCGACAAAAATGAATTATTTGTGATCGATATGCAAGGCGGCCAGCCGCAGAAGGTTGCGGACAATGCTTTCTTTGCCAGTTGGTCTCCTGACGGGAACTATCTTCTGGATCCCGTCGCATTACCGCCTTACGGCTTACAAATCACCGACGCGCGCACTGGGAAGAGCTCCGCGGTTCCTTCCTCGGATGGCAAGAGTGGCGGTTACTGGCTCAGCCAGAATACGGTGATGGTCCGTAATGCGATGGGAACCAAGTTCGTGATCTTCAATTTGAAAACTCAGCAATGGACTGACATGCCGGGCATCTCAGGGGACATTGAGAACTTTGGTCTATCGCCGGATGGCAAGTATCTCTATTACACGACAGGAGGCGCAGAACCAAAGGCCCTGCGGTACCGGTCGGCCGATCATCAGATAGAGACCATCACCAGCCTCAAAGACCTTCACCGCATAGTGAATAATTATGGGGAGACCCAGATCAATGTCGCGCCAGATGGCTCGCCGATCTTTACGCGCGACACCGGCTACCAGGAGATCTACGCCCTGAACATTCGCTGGCCGTAATCATCAGGCAGCCTGAACGTGGCTTTTTAGCTGGATGGACCCTCGATGCTCTCCAGCCCTACAGCAACTCCTTAGCCGTCATCACCCTCTTTACCGCCTCATCCGGAGTCTTCCCCACCGCCGCAAGATGCCCCATCTTCCGCCCCTTGCGCGGCTTGTGCTTCTCGTAGAGATGCAGGCTCACTCCGGGAATCGCCAGCGCCCGGTCAAACCGGGGCTCGCGCATTTCGCTGCCCTCACCGAGCCAGACCTCGCCCAGCAGATTTGCAATCGCCGCCGGCTGCACCACCGACACATCGCCCAGCGGCAGATCGCACACCGCGCGCACCGCCTGCTCGAACTGGCTCGTCACGCACGCCAGTTCGCTGGCGTGATAGCTGTTGTGCGGGCGCGGCGCCAGCTCGTTCAACAGCAGCTCGCCCGTTTTCGTCACGAACATCTCCACCGCCAGCAGCCCCTCGATCTCGAGCCCGGCCGCAATCTCCTCCGCCACCCGCTGCGCATAAGCTTCAAGATCGGCAGAAACCGACGACGGGATCACGCTCCACTCGAGAATCTGGTTCTCATGATGATTCAGCGCCGAAGGAAAGCTCTTCGTCTCCCCATTCGGAGCCCGCGCCACCATCACCGAGATTTCCTTATCGAGATCAAGCGCCTTCTCCGCCACACACGGACGTTCGCCGAGCAACTTCCAGGCTTCGGGTGCCCCAGGGCCCGATTTTGGGACCTGGGTACCAAACCCGATCTTCACCTGGCTGCGCCCGTCGTACCCACCGCGCGCGCTCTTCACAAAGACCTTGCCGCCCAGCGCTGCAACCGCCTCAACCAGCTCCGCCTCTGACTCAGCCGCCAGCCACGCGCCCAGAGGAGCTCCATGCTCCGCCAGCCACTTCTTCTGCAGAATCCGGTCCTGGATAATCCGCATCGGCCCCGCTCCGGGACGCACCGGCGCATACTTCGCCGCCGCCTCCAGGCACGCAATCGAGACCTGTTCGATCTCCAGCGTCACCACATCGCAGCCGCGCGCCAGATCCGCCGCTACGCGCGCATCGTCCCATCCGCCCTCGAAACACGCATCGACCACAAACCGCGCCGGGCACGATGGATCGGGATCCATCACCTGAATCCGGTATCCGAGCGACCGCGCAGCCATGGCCGTCATGCGGCCAAGCTGCCCGCCCCCCAGAATTCCGATGGTTGCCCCGGGAAGAATCGCCGTCACGACGCCGGCCCCTCAAGCTCCTGCCCCAGCACTTCCTCCCGCCGCTCCTCGCGCCACGCCCGCAGTCGCGAACGCAGATCGCCATCCGTCAGGGCCAGAATCTCCGCCGCAAACAACGCTGCATTCGCCGCACCCGGCTTGCCGATCGCCAGCGTCCCCACCGGGACCCCCTTCGGCATCTGCACAATGGAAAGAAGGGAATCGATCCCGTTCAGCATCGTCGCCGGAACCGGCACGCCCAGCACCGGCACCAGAGTCTTCGCCGCCAGCATGCCCGGCAGGTGCGCCGCCCCACCCGCGCCGGCAATGATCACGCGAAGTCCACGGCCCTCTGCCTGCTCGGCATATTCAAAGAGCCAGTCCGGCGTGCGATGCGCGGAGACCACACGCGCCTCGTACGGAATAGCGAAAAATTTAAGAATATCTACGGCCGGCGCGAGCACTTCATAGTCGCTCTTGCTGCCCATCACGACGCCAACCAGGGGG
Organism: uncultured Acidobacteriaceae bacterium; assembly: GCA_963781245.1. Classification (GTDB taxonomy): domain Bacteria; phylum Acidobacteriota; class Terriglobia; order Terriglobales; family Acidobacteriaceae; genus Silvibacterium. The sequence goes on along the minus strand of CAWAFB010000010.1, from coordinate 518,475 downwards.
GCTTGCTTCATAGAAAAATTATAGCGACTCAGTGAGTTAGCAACTGCCGCACACACTCCGTCCACGCCTCAAGCTCGGTAATCGCGATGCACTCGCGATCGCTGTGCGCCGTGTGCATGTCGCCAGGACCGATCACAACCACCTCATCGGCGACCTTGGCAAAGCGCGTCGCCTCCGACCCGAACGAAATCCCTGTCGCTCGCTGACCAAGCAACGCCGTCAATTTCTCCGCGAGGCTCGAATGAACCGGATACGCAAAGCCTGCCTCGGCACGCCGGCCATCCACCGTCACCGCACAGCCCGGATACTCGCCCTCTGTCTCTGCCGCGAGCCTCTTCAGCCATCCGAGCACCGCTGTCGGATCCTCGCCCGGCAGCGGCCGCCACTCCACCAGAAAACGACACTCGCCGGGCACGATATTCTTGGCCGTCCCGCCCCGTACCACACCCACATTGAAGGTAGTCCACGGCGGATCAAACAAGTCGTTCCGCACCGCACCCCGCTTGCCGCGAGCCCCGACGGCCAGCATCATCTTCGCCGCCGCATAGATGGCGGACGCACCTTCTTTCGGCAGAGCGCTGTGCGCCTCCCTGCCCCGCACCGCGACCTCCGCGAGCCCGTATCCCTTGCCGGCAATGGCCGGCCGCAGCGACGTCGGCTCGCACACGATCACGCTCTTCGCCCGCAGTACCGGAGCCGCCAGCAGATGCGTCGCGCCGACGCATCCCACCTCCTCATCAGCCGTGAGAACCAGAGCGACTGTGCCTGCGCCCTCCTCCACCGGCGTCTGCGTAATCGCCGCCAGGATTCCCGCCAGTGACCCCTTCACATCACACGCGCCGCACCCGTGCAGAAAGCCGTCGCGCTCTGCCAGCTCGGTCGCGCCCGGCCACGCCTCTGGCGCAAAGGGAACCGTATCTGTGTGGCATACAAACACGAGATCCACCTCTGACGTCGCCGTCTGATGCGACGGAAAAGCAATCACGTTGACCTTCTCAACACCATTTGCATCGCGATACGGAAACTGCGCCGGCGCCCATCCGCTCTCTCCAAGAATCCGCTTCGCCGCGTCGATCACCGGACGATTCGAGATTGCCGAGATCGACGGAATCGCCACGAATTCGCGCAGAATCTCCGTCGCACGGCTCATTGGCCCCACACCTTCCGATGCACTTCTTTGTAGTGCGAAATAATTTCCTCTGCCAATGGGTGAAACCCATCCTTGTAGATGTGCTTCCCGCCAACGACCACATCTCTGATCGCCGGCCGATCCAGCCCGAAGACCACCATCGGCAAAAGATCGGCCGCAGAATTCCCTGCGATCGACGGATCATCGAGGTCAATCGCAAAGAAGTCCGCCGGCCGCCCCGCCGCCAGCACGCCGCTGTCAAAACCCAGCGACTCCGCTCCACCTGCGGTGGCATATCGAAACAGTCTCTGTGACATACCCAAGCCAGCGATCTCGTCCAGCACCGCGCGCTTCTGAATTTGTAACCGTAAATGATACTCAAGCTGGCGCGCGTCTTCCAGCGGGTCGATCTGGGTCTCGCTGTCCGACCCGAACGCAAAGCGAATCCCCTTGGCCGCAGCTTTCGCCGCGTCGATGATGCCGTCCCCCAAGTTGCGCTCCGTCGTGGGACACGAACAGATCACTGTATCCGCCTCCGCAAGCGCGTCCATTTCCTTATCCGTGACATGAATCGCGTGCACCAACGTTGTCTTTGCCGAGAGCAGTCCCCTCTGAGCCAGCAATCCGACCGGAGTCGCTCCGTACTCGCGCTGGCACGCCTTCAGCTCTCCCACCTGCTCTGCGGCGTGCATATGCACGGGCAGATCGCGCTCTCGCGCCCAGGCAACGATCTCTTCAAGCTGTTTCAAGGGCACTGCGCGGATACTGTGCGGCGCCACCCCGAGCCACGCCTGCTCCGATCCCGCCAGGTCCAGGTCCAGCGCTGCTGTGTTCGCCAGATACTCTTCCGGAGTCTCGTAAAACCGCCTCTGCCCTTCGTGCGGAGGCAACTCATATCCCGCGCGTGCATACGCCACGCGCAGCAACGCAATCCGCAATCCAACCGACTCCGCTGCCGCAATAATCTTCTTTGCCAGCAGATTTGGGTCGTCGTACGCCCGCCCATCCTGTGCCCGATGCAGATAATGAAACTCGCCGACCGTCGTCGTGCCGGCCATCACCATCTCGAGGAACGCCATCCGCGCCACGCGGTACACATCGTCCGCATCGACGCTCAGCGCAGCGCGATACATCGGCTCGCGCCACGACCAGAAATCGTCGCCGCCTACGCCGCGCGTCTCCGTGCGTCCGCGAATCAGCCTCTGAAATGTGTGCGAGTGCGCGTTCGCGAATCCCGGCAAAATCGCCTTGCCGAGCAGGTATGCTACCGGATGAACCCTCTCTTCATCCGCACCAAGCACAGCCGCGATCCGTCCGTCATCTCCGACCAGCAGCCCGCAATCCGCGCGGAACTCGCCGTCGATAAAGACCAGGTCAGCCCGATATGCCTGCGGCATCGTTATGCCTTCGTCGGCCTGATATGCAGTTCATGCAGCTGCTGCTCGCTGACCGCACTCGGCGCATTCGCCATCAGGTCGATCGCCTTCGCCGTCTTCGGAAACGCAATCACCTCGCGCAGGCTCGTCGCGCCGGTCAGGATCATGATGATGCGATCCAGCCCCAGCGCAATTCCACCGTGCGGAGGCGTCCCATACTGCAGTGCATCGAGGAAGAATCCAAACCGCAGCTTCGCTTCCTCGTCCGACATGCCCAGCGCGCGGAAGATCTGCCCCTGAATATCCTGCCGATGAATACGAATCGAGCCTGACCCGAGCTCCATTCCATTCAGCACGATATCGTAAGCCAGCGCCCGCACTGCCTCCGGATCCGACTCCATGCGCCCCGCAGTTAGATCGTCTTCGTGTGGCGAGGTGAAGGGATGATGAGCAAAAGTCCAGGTATGCGCCTGCTCGTCCCACTCAAAAAACGGGAAATCCGTGACCCAGAGAAAGTTGTAATCGTCGTCGTTACCTTTTTTCTCGAAAGCGCCGTGCTTGTCCTGAAATCGCTTTGCAAGGTCGAGCCTGAGCTGTCCAACCTTCTTGTAAATCCACAGCCGATCCTTGGCCGGCGCGGCAATCCCAGGCTTCGGCGTAATCACCACGTTCAGGTCTCCCGGAGCAAGGCCGCTCTGATCGAATGCCTTCAGCTCATCGGAAAGCTTCTCGGTGATCTTATCGGCGAGACCGGCAAATGCCTCGCTGGTGCGCAGTCGCGCGACGTCGAGAATGTCCAGACCCGAATCGCCGAGGCTTGCCCGAATATCGCCAGTCAGCGCCTTGCGGGCTGTGCCAGAAAGCTCGCCAACGCGCGGAATCGTGAATCCGAGCACCGGCAGCCCCTGTTCAATCTTGAGCGCCGCGCGCAGAGCCGGCGTAAGCTCCTCTGTCAGGTCGACTATGGCCGACAGGCGCAGGTCCGGCTTGTCGATGCCGTAGCGGCGAATCGCTTCGTCGTAGGTCATTCGCGGAAACGGCGCATTGATCTGCTCGCCAGTGATCTCAAAGGCCGCTTTGAGAAATCCCTCGACCACGCCGAAAACCGTCTCCTGTTGCGGAAACGTCATCTCTAAATCTATTTGCGTGAACTCCGGTTGGCGGTCGGCGCGCAGGTCCTCATCACGGAAGCAACGCGCGATCTGGAAATACCGGTCCATGCCGGAGATCATCAGGATCTGTTTGAAGATCTGCGGCGACTGCGGCAGGGCATAAAATTCACCGGGATGCACGCGGCTCGGCACCAGGTAATCGCGCGCACCTTCGGGCGTTGACCGCGTCATGAACGGCGTCTCGATCTCCAGAAATCCCTGGCTCGATAAATACTCGCGCACCACGAGCGCCACCTTGTGCCGGATCTCGAAGTTCTTCTGCATCTCCGGCCGCCGCAGGTCGATGTAGCGATACTTCAGCCGCACCTCTTCGTTGCCGATCGCCTCTTCGGCTGGCGAAAACGGAGGCACCTTCGCATCGTTCAGAATGCGCAGCTCTTCGGCGACGACTTCAATCTCGCCGGTGTCCATCTTGGGATTGACGACGTCTTTGCGGCGCAGCCGCACCTTGCCAATCGCCGCCACGACGTATTCGGGCCGCGCCTGTTCGGCCTTGGCATGCCCCGCCGGACTCAGCTCGTTGTCCAGCACCACCTGCGTGATCCCGTAGCGGTCGCGCAGATCGAGAAAGATGAGATTGCCGTGGTCGCGGCGCCGGTTCACCCAGCCCAGCAATACCACCGATTTGCCCGCGTCCGATGCGCGAAGCTCTCCACACGTATGTGTGCGCGTTAATGTGCCTAAAAAATCTAACAAGTCAAAATCCCAATGTGTTGATTATTTCGAAGTTCCGAGCAACGCTTGCGCGAGCTCACCCCTCGCCACCTTTAGCTGCTCGCCGCTCGCGAAATCCTTCACTGTCAGGATACCGGACGCCATTTCATCCTCACCCAGCAGCACGATCTTCCGCGCCAGCTTGTTGCCGATCTCGAACGACTTCTTCAATCGGAAGCCGCCATCCCCCAGCTCCACACGCAGCCCCGCCCGCCGCAAATCACGCGCCAGTTCCAGTGCCGCGGGATTCAGTTCCGCGGACAATGGCGCGATAAACGCATCCGCCAGCCCCGCCTTCTGCTCCCGCTGCGCCTGCAAAGTCAGGATCAGCCGATCCTCGCCGATCGCAAAGCCAATCCCCGGAGCCTTCGGGCCGCCAAGAATCTCGCTCAGCCCGTCATAGCGGCCGCCGCCGAGCAGCGCATTCTGCGCTCCCAATCCGCCGTGCGTAAACTCGAACGTCGTCCGCGTGTAGTAATCGAGCCCCCGCACCAATCGCGGATTGACGTGATACGTCACGCCGCACTTGTCCAGCGCCACCAGCACCGCCGCAAAGTGCGCCTTCGAATCCTCGTCGAGATAGTCCGCGATCTTCGGCAGCCCGTTGATAATCTCCTGATCGCCTTCGTCCTTCGAATCCAGCACGCGCAGTGGATTCGTCTCCGCCCGCCGCTGGTTGTCCTCGCACATCTGGTCCTTCACTGGAGCGAGCGCCTCGCGCAACGCGGCCACATACCGCACCCGATCCGCCGCCGAGCCGACCGAGTTGATCTCCAGCCGCCAGTCCTCGATACCCAGCTCATCGAGAAACGCCGCCAGCATCTCCAGCACTTCCGCATCTCTTAATGGAGACTCCGACCCGGCACTCGGCGGCCCGATCACCTCAGCGCCAATCTGCCAGAACTGCCTGTATCGCCCCTTCTGCGGACGCTCGCGCCGGAACTGCGGCCCGATGTAATACAGCTTCTCCAGCAGCCCCGTCTCGCCCAGCTTGTGCTCGATGTACGCCCGCACCACGCCCGCCGTATTCTCCGGCCGCAGCGTCAGCGACTGCGCCTTCTCCGACTGCGCCCGCGCGCGATCCTCCCACGTGTACATCTCCTTGGAGACAATATCCGTCTCTTCTCCGACGCCGCGCGCAAACAACGACGTGTCTTCGAAGACAGGCGTACGAATCTCGCCGAAGTTATAGCGCGTAAACACGCGCCGGGCAGTGGCTTCTACGTGGTTCCAGAGTTCGGTTTCCGGCGGCAGAAGGTCGCGTGTGCCGCGAACGGCTTTCAATGTACTCATAGCTGCAATTTGGCCTAAGTTTCAGACTATCAGGACAGGACCCGCACAACGCCCCGCCCAGGCCTGACTCAACTAATCTAGACACATGCGGCTCTTCATCGGCATCGGCCTGCCTGCTCTTGTTGCTGATGAGTTGGCGAAATCGGCCCGCCAACTCATCCCCGCCTCCGATGCGCAGATCCGCTGGACGCCGCCCGCCAACATGCACATCACTCTTAGCTTCCTTGGACAGGTGCATGAGGCGCGCCGCGAAGCAATCGAACAGTCCCTCGCCACCATCCATGCCCGTCGTCCGCAATTGGTACTCGACGGCTTCGGCACCTTCGACCGCGTTGGAGTCCTCTATGCGGGCGTGAAGCCATCGCCCTCGCTGCTCTCTCTCGCCGACCAAGTCTTCTCCGCCATGGAAACTTGCGGCTTCGCCCGCGAAGACCGGCCCTGGTCGCCACACGTGACTCTTGCCCGCACACGCGACCGGCTCCGCCTTCGGCCCAGCGCCGTCGACAACCCCGCCTTTCACCGGAGTTTCGACGCCACTGAGTTCCGCCTCTACCAGAGCCTCACGCTGCCAGGCGGTGCGCAATACCAGGTCCTCCGCTCCTTCCCGCTTCTCTGAACAAACCCAGCCAACGCGCCGTATCCTTAGAAGACATGTCGAAGAAAAAATGGACCGCCGTTGACCGTTACATCGAAAAAGCGCTGATCCCCGCCGACCCTGTTCTCGAAGCCGCCCTCGCCGCCAGCGACAAAGCCGGATTGCCTTCGATCGCCGTCGCTCCAAATCAGGGCAAATGGCTGATGATCCTCGCCCAGGCGATCGGCGCGCGATCCATCCTCGAACTGGGCAGCCTCGGCGGATACTCGACCATCTGGCTGGCGCGTGCGCTTCCCGCTGGCGGCCGCCTTATTACCCTTGAATTCGATCCGAAGCACGCCGAGGTCGCCCGGGCCAACGTCGCTCACGCCGGCCTCGCCGATAAGGTCGAGATTCGCGTCGGCAAGGCCCTCGAAACCCTGCCCGAGCTGGCTCTCGAAGGCGTCGCCCCCTTCGATCTGATCTTCATCGACGCCGACAAGGGAAACTATCCCGGCTATCTCGAATGGGCCGTCAAACTCTCCCGCCCCGGAACCCTCATCATCGGCGACAATGTTATCCGCGATGGCAAGGTGATTGACGCCGACGACCCCGATCCGAACATCCAGGGCGTCCGCCGCATGAACGAGATCATTGCCGCTGAACCGCGCCTCACTGCTACCGCCATCCAGACGGTGGGCAGCAAAGGCCACGACGGATTCATGATCGCCATCGTCAAAAATCCGGAGTAACCCTCGAACAACGCCAGACTGAGAAGACCTATGAGCCAGTACCCGCCTCCCACCGTCATCGTCGCCTCCACCAAAAGCGTTCTCCTCTCCCTTGTCCTCACCTTCTTCTTCGGACCGCTCGGCATGCTCTACACCACCATCTGGGGCGCGTTGGTGATGATCGTTCTCTCGGTGCCTGCCTTTATCATCACCTTCGGACACGCAGCCTTTCTCATCTGGCCCATCTCCATGATCTGGGGAGCCTGGGCCGCGCACAGCTACAACCAGCGCCTGCTGCGCCGTGCCGGAATCTGATCTATCCCGTCCAATAGCACGGAGCAATTTTCCGAAGAAGTATGGACACCGTACTCATCCGCCCCGCCCGGCCCTCCGACTGCCCGCAGATCTCGCGGATGCGCGCTGCCCTGTGGCCCGCCTCGTCAGCCGACGAACACGCAGCGGAACTGCAACCGATTCTCGATGGCACTGTGTCCTTCCCGTTCCCTCTGGTGAACTTCGTGGCCGAAACCTCGACCCAGCTGGTCGGTTTCCTCGAGGTCGACCTGCGCTCCCACGCAGACGGCTGCGATCCCTTCCACGCTGCCGGATTCATCGAAGGATGGTTCGTCGACCCCGGCTGGCGCGGCCAGGGCATTGGCCGAAAGCTGCTCACCGCCGCCGAAGACTGGGCGCGCAATCAGGGCTGCCGCGAGATGGCCTCCGACACCTGGATTGACAACGAGCTCTCCCAGCGCGTCCACGAGGCCGCTGGTTATTCCGTCGTCGACCGCTGCGTGCACTACCGCAAGGCGCTTTGAGCACCGCCCGTTCATCCGCCGGTTTTGTTTCGGTGATACCATCGGCCACTGAAGTTCTGAACCTCGCCTTAGCTGCTCGCTGAACCGCTGAAAGGGCTCCGATGAAGCATCCCTGCGCCGCGCCTCCTCCCGACCATTGCAAGCCTCCCGCAACTGACCCCCGTCTCCAGAACGCCTTCGCCACTCGCTTCAATACCGCCACCTGGCAGGCGCATGCGGGCCTTCCTCCACACACCACCAACGGAGACGAGGCGCGTTACGCCGACAGGTGCGGAACTTACACGAAATGCGTCAAGCAGGCCAGCCCGGGCAAGGTCGACCCGGCCGCCTACGCGAGCTTCAGAAAGGCGTTGGACAGCGGCAGCTTCGCCGACTTCGAAGCAATCGTCCTCGGGGGCACTCGCACTATGAACGGTCCGATGGCGTCCTATGCCTACACTCTCTGCGGGTCGGACTCGAGCCAGTTCGGCGACGCGCCCTCAGCTGCAAATCAGGAAGTCGCGTCCGTCGTACCCCCAGCCCCGGCTCTCGCCAGCCTGTCGTACGCTGCAGAGCTGATCGAGCTCTACTGGGCATCGCTGCTGCGCGATGTCGCCTTCACCGCCTATGAGGGCAACGAACTCGCCAAGGAAGCTGCTCATGAGCTCTCGGGCCTTTCAGATTACGCCGGCCCCAGAAATAACAGCGGAAAAGTCACGCCCGCGCTGCTCTTTCGCGGAGGCTTTACCGGAGAAACCGAAGGCCCCTACACATCGCAATTTCTCCTTCGCTCGACGGCGCTCGGCGCGCTCCCCATCGATCAGAAGTACGTCACCTACCAGGCCGGGCTGGACTACATGACCGATCTCCAGACCTGGAGCGACGTTCAAAATGGGATTGCCACCGGCCTCAGCAATATCAACGACCCCGTCCTTCGCTACCTCTGCAACGGACGCGGCCTGGGTGCCTGGACACACGTCGACGTGCTCTTTCAGGCATACTTCACCGCCTTCCTCGTACTTCAGACCATCGGAACGCCAGTCAATCCCGGCAGCCCTTACGCGCAGTCGAAGGCGCAGAACGGCTTCGGCACCTTCGGCGGCCCCGATTTCGCCGCGACACTGGGCACCATGGCAAAAATCGCCCTCAACGCCGTGTGGTACCAGAAGTGGCCTGTGCATCTCCGTCACCGCCCTGAATCCGGAGGCGGTCTGGTCCACCTCATCAAGAGCGGCTTCGCCTTCGACGGCTCACCTGACACGAGCGTCTTTGAATCGAAGGCCGTCCATCGCAGCCACGAGAAGTACGGCACATGGCTGCTCTCCCAGGCGTTCCCTGAAGGCTCGCCGGCCCACCCTGCCTATCCCACCGGACACGGAACTGTCGCCGGAGCCTGCATCACCATCCTGAAGTTCTTTTTCGATGGCGATGCTTTTTTCCCGGACCCGCAGCTACCAAACGCCGACGGTACGGTGCTCGAACCCTGGCAGCATTCAGGCAAGCTGACCATCAACGGCGAACTGCACAAGCTCGCCCACAACATCACCTTCGGACATGGCATCCATGCCGGCATTCACTGGCGCAGCGACAGCGACATTTCGATGCTCCTCGGAGAAGCCGTCGCTCTCAGTGTCCTTCGCGACATGGCCTGTACCTATGCCGAGCCGTTTAGCGTCACGCTCACCAAACTCGACGGGACCGCGGCAACGATCACAAACCAGTAGCAGATTCGAACACGAGAACCGGGGACGTCCTCGACCCTCTGAGGCAAGTGGCGTCTTTCCCGCCGAGCCAACTTTCTGCATTCCGCTCCGTCTCACCCGGCGTATCTCTCATTGAAGGGCAAGAACCAAAACCCCTCAAGTGGCCACTTGATACCTCGTTCCGCACTTGACGACCCCGAGTACTTCCACAGCCTGATGCTCGAGCACCAGTCGATGGTCTTCAGCATCGCGGTGCGCATCCTCAGCGACCGATCCGCAGCCGAAGAAGTCGCTCAGGATGTGTTTCTGGAACTGCACGCGAAGCTCGGCGAGCTCGCCTCCGGGGACCATGTCCTCCACTGGCTGCGCCGCGTCACCGTGCACCGGGCCATCGACCGGCTGCGCCGCCGCGAACGCCGCCCTGAAGTTGCCATGGACTGGCAGGATCTGCCCGAGCCACCCGACCCGCCAGGCGAGTCGCCCGATACTGACCCGCTGCTCAGCCGTCGGCTCCGCCAGCTCGTCGCGTCGCTGCCCGAGGTGCCAAGAACGGTGCTCATCCTCCGCTACCAGGAGGACATGAGCCCGGAAGAAATCGGTGGCGTGCTCGATATGCCTGTCGCCACCGTCAAGAGCCACCTGCAACGCACCCTGCGCCTGCTGCGCGAAAAAGCTGCACGGGTACTGAAATAGAGGCCATTATGTACAAGACCGAAATCTACGAACCCGACACCGAATTCGAACAGGCACTCTACGCTGCCCTCGCCCGCGAAACCGCGCCCCCCGAGCTGCTCGCCCGCGTCATGAACAGAATCGAAGCCGGGCTGATCGAGACTCGGCGAGCGAGGTCCGTCCCCAGCTTCCGCCTTCTCGCATTGCCGGCGCGCAGCGGCTGGAGCAGCTTCTGGTCTATCGGAGCCCACGCCGCTGCCTTTGCGCTGATCGCCTTTGTCGTCTTCGCCGGAGGCAAAGCCGTCGTCACCGCACCCAGGGCCCCCTTAACCGCCGTCGATGTCCGCCCATACATCCCGATGAATCCTGGAAAAGACGCCATGGGCGGCGGAGGTGGAGGCGGAGCACACGAAGTGACCGAAGCCTCCCGCGGCCGTCTGCCCAAGCTTTCTCAAACCCAGATCACGCCGCCGCAAATCATTCGCAACCAGGCTCCGAAACTCCCCGTCGAGGCGACTATCGTCGTCCCGCCCATCAAGCTGCCCGACGAGAAAGTGCCTGACATCGGCATGCCCCGCTCGCCTCAGGTAGCGCTCGCTTCTCAGGGGCCGGGCTCCGGATCAGGCTTCGGCAGCGGCAACCACGGCGGAATCGGTCCCGGCTCCGGCAACGGATATGGCCCCGGTTTCGACGGCGGCTACGGAGGCGGCGTCATGCAAGTAGGCAAAGGCGTCTCCGAGCCCAAACTCATCTACTCCGTCGATCCCGAGTTCTCCGATGAAGCACGCCGCGCCAAGTACCAGGGCGTATGCGTCGTCTCGGTCATCGTCGACGCCCAAGGCAATCCGCAGCATGTCCACGTCGCGCGCAGTTTAGGCATGGGCCTCGACGAGAAGGCCGTCGAAGCCGTCAAGCAGTACAAGTTCAAGCCCGCCTGGTACCAAGGCCATCCCGTCGCAGTCGAAATCGATGTCGTAGTCAATTTCCGGATCTACTGAGATCCGTCGCCCCGGCCGAAAGCGAAAAATCACCGCGTCATAATCACGGCAGCTTCACCAGCTCGCCACAAGCCGGTTTGAATCCGCCGTCGCAGGACTGCTTCAGCAGGGCGCGAGCCCGTCCGAAGTCTTGGGGGCCGCCAAGACCCATTTCGTAGAGCCTGCCGAGCCAGCTGCAGCCGACCATTTCTCCGCCGTCGCAGGCCTGCGCGTAAAGAGTGCGCGCCTGTGCAGGATCCGGAAGTGAGCCCTGGCCGTTTTGATAGAGCGAACCGAGCGCCGCGCAGCCCAGCATGAACCCGCCATCGCAGGCCTTCCTGAAGAAAGTGCGCGCCTGTTCGTAGTCCTGCGCCCCGCCCTGGCCGTTCAGGTAGAGCATGCCGAGCGCCGAACATCGCGACATCGATCCCCCCACGGATCCCGCCATCGATCCCTCCGTGGATCCCGTAATCGATTTCGTAGACACGCCGTTGCAGGCCTTCTTGTAGAGAGCCCGCGCCGCTATGTAGTCTCTCGATCCGCCCAGACCTTTTTCGTAGAGCTGGCCAAGATTACCGCAGCTCTCTATGCTTCCCCATTCGCAGGCCTGTTTGTCCAGCAGGCGCGTCTGCTTGTAGTCCTGCTCGACGCCACCATAGCCATAAAAGTAGAAGTCGCCGAGCAGCCCGCACGAGTCTGCGTTGCCGAGGTTGCACGCCTTCTCGAGCAGAGGCTTAGCTTCTGCGTATCGTTTTTGATCGAATAGCGCACGCCCCGCCCTCGAACTCTGCGGAGCGATGATGATGGGCCCAGTCTCGGGAGTCTCGCCGGGCGCCGGGGTTGGGGCTGGGCTTTGGCTCTGCTGGCCAATGGTCGTGGGCACCAGGCTAAGCACGGCGATCAGAGCAGCCGCACCGATCACGCGTCTGTGCATCAGGCTCACGGAAACACTCCGTTTCCCGCTCCAGCGCTCGGCCATTCCGTCCTCTGATCTGGAAAGCCGGCTCGCAGACTGGATTGCTCTCCATCAGTCTATCTCGCCTGGCTTAGTGAGGCCGGGAGAGTGCGTGGGGCAAGCGTCGCGCCGTTTTCTGTTCCTCGTGAGTCAACCGCTATACCACAGTCCTATAATTCGGATGTCATGAAAGTCACCGCCCTTTGCCTGCTTGTCCTTTCCTCCGCTGCGTTCGCCCAATCTCCTCACTCGATGCCGATGAGCTCGGCACCCGCCCCCGACGAGAAGCTCGGCACAGTCTCCTTCGCCGTTTCCTGCTCATCCTCCGTGCAGGCCTCCTTCAATCGCGGAGTCGCCCTGCTTCACGACTTCTGGTACGAGGAAGCGGGACCGCAATTCGAGCGCATCGCCAAGGCCGATCCCAACTGCGCCATGGCCCACTGGGGAATCGCCATAAGCAAATTCCACCAGATATGGGACCGTCCCGATGAAGCCACCATGAAGGCTGGCTGGGAGGAAATGCAGAAAGCCCAGTCGCCGGCCGCGAAGACGCCGCGCGAGCGCGCCTACATCGCCGCGCTGGCTGCTTTTTACAAGCCCGGCAAGCAGGACTTCATGGCCCGCGTCACTGCTTATTCCGGCGCGATGGGCGCAATCTACAAGCAGTACCCCGACGACGTCGATGCCGGCGCCTTCTACGCGCTTTCGCTGCTCGCTTCCGGACCACCAAACGACACGAGCCTCACGCAGAATCGCAAGGCGATGGCCGTGCTCACGCCGCTCTTCGCGAAGTATCCCGACAATCCGGGACTCGTCCACTACATCATTCACTCCTGCGACAACCCGGCCATGGCCGCCGACGGCCTCGCCGCCGCCGACCGCTACGGCATCATCGCCGCCTCAGGGCCCCACGCCGTCCACATGTCGGGACACATCTACGCCCGCCTGGGCATGTGGCCGCAGGACATCGACTCTCAGCTCGCATCCATCAAAGCCTCCGAAGCAGCCGAGGCCCGCGGTGAGAGCGGCATCATGGACGAGCCGCACTCCTACGACTTCCTGATGTACGGCTACCTGCAGAGCGGTCAGGACGCCAGCGCCAAAGAGGTCGTCGAGAAGATGCCTTCCGTATTGGAACGGATCAGGTCCATGCCGGGTGCGCACGACATGGCCTACATGGTTCCTTATTACCAGAGCGAATTCCCGGTCATGTACACGCTCGAAATGCGAGATTGGCAAACCGCCTCGGCGCTGAAACCTGTGCACGGCGCCGAGCCTGCATTCGAGACCCAGACGTGGTGGGCGCGGGCCATTGCCGACGGCCATCTTCGGCATGCCGAGCAGGCGAAGGCCGATCTCGCCAGATATGACGCCCTCATGGCCGAGGTCAAAAAGGGCGACCACGCCTTCATCGCCGATTCCACCGGTGCTGGAATCACGCGCAATGAGATCGCAGGCTGGACAGCCTTGGCCGCAGGCCAGAACGACGATGCGCTGAAGCAGATGCGTGCCGCCGCCGACCTGCAGGACAAAGTCGGCCAGGGCGAGGTCGATATCCCGGCGCGCGAGATGCTGGCCGACATGTTGCTCGAACTCAACCAGCCGCAGCAGGCACTCGCAGAATACCGCGTCGCCCTGAAACTCAGCCCCAATCGCTTTAACGGCCTCTACAACGCCGGAGCCGCGGCCGAAGCTGCTGGAGACAAACGGGCCGCTGCTGAATACTACGCTGCGCTGCTCAAATCAACTGGCAACGGCGCAAACTCGTCGCGGCCGGAGATGGCGCACGCGAAGAGCTTCGTGGCCTCAGAGCAGCTCGCGGAGAAATAGTTTTCAATAGATTTGCAGACCCGGGTGCCCCACGTCCCGATTCTGGGACGTGGGAACCACTCAATGGACGGCCAGTCCTACTTCCACTCCCAGACCTTACCGCTGGTATTCCCGTCCGCATCTGTCTCGAATTCGAACGCTCCACAAGCATTGTTTAAGCGCGCGAGCTTTTGAGAATTGGCCCGGTAATAGATCATGCCGCGATAGCTGACCGACCCGCCAGCTCCAAACTTGCCTAGGCCCGACCCCGTCCAGGTGATTTGGTCGCCGTCCGCTGTGATGATCAACCCGTATCCATCTCCAAAGATGGATCCATCGGGGCGCACCTCCGAGGTATACGTTACGCTTTCCTTCGCGGCAACTCCCAGCATGGTGCCGGCTGCCTCAAACGATACTTCCGCCGTTGGTGGGTCTACCGACAAGATCCGCCGCACAATTCTCTTGCCTTTGCTTTCGCCGATTAAATCTCCGAGCATTACGTTCATCTCCCGTTCTGTCCGTCGTCGGGGACACGGCTCGCAGAGCTTAATTTGTTGTGGTGCGTCCGTAACTCTCGATTTCTCGGCTTGAAGTTGTCAAGTGATAAAACTGACAGACTCTCGAAAAGAAATTGCCTGCGTGCCCAATCCTGAGGAGGCCGAAGTGCCGTGCAGGGTGGGAAAGAAACTGTCCTTGCCCCTTGATCCCGGTCTCTGCGCTTGCGCCAACTGCCTGCACTGTCCTGCTAATCCCTAGTGTGGCGTCCCGCAAGTTCATGCCATATGTCTGTGGCAGTTTTGGCGTCGCCGCAGCCTGAAGACAAGGCATTTCGGCGAATTGCCTGCCACGACACTTATTCCGCGAACTTGCAGGACAGCACACTAGTGGCTAATGGCTAATCCCTGCTTCACAGCGGCAGGAAGTACTGCGTCCCCTTGATCGGCTCCGACAGCCGCTTCATTAGCATCTGCAGATCGTGATTGTTGTGCACGAAATCAATCTCGGAGGTATTCACCACCAGCAGATCGCTCCCCGTGTAGTGAAAGAAGAAGTGCTCGTATGCCTCCACCACCTGCTCGATGTACGCGTCGCTGATTGCCCGCTCGCCGGCCACGCCCTTGCGCTTTAGCCGCTGCTTCAGCACCTCGGGAGAGGCCTGCAGATAAATCACCAAATCCGGCGTCGGCACCTGCTCGCGAAACATCTGGTAATACCGGTTGTAGAGATCCAGTTCCGCGTCTGTCAGGTTCACATACGCAAACAGCTTGTCCTTCTCAAAAAGATAGTCAGACACAACAGGAATGTCGCCGCCGGCGAGGCCCCGCATCTGCTCATAGCGCTCCATCAGAAACCAGAGCTGCGTCGCAAAACCCATCCCTGGCTGAGCCTGGTAAAAGCGGTCGAGGAAAGGATTGTCCTCCGGCTCCGCCACGCTCCGCGCATGAAGCGTCTCGGCAAGCAGCCGCGCCAACGTCGACTTGCCCACACGCAGCGGCCCCTCGACGGCGATAAAACGCGGCGGTCCAAACAGGTTGGCCATCACCGCTCAATCTTACCTCAAGAGCGAAGAAAATACGAAGATATCAAAAGGAGGGCCCAGACAAATTCAGCCCTAGCGAACCCACCCAGACGAACTCCGATGACATGGGCCTCCCTCGTAGAACTTGCTATTGCTGGTAAACCAGCTTGGGCCCGCCGACCTGCTTCGCTTTCAGGTCTACATCCACCTCGACGCGGTCGGCAATTTTGATGAACGGGATGCCGCTGTTCATCCCGTAGTCCTTACGGTCGAAGGCCATGATTCCCTTGATCGTGCCTGAACCTGTGCCCTTGCCGGTAATCGCCACGTGCAGGGTCTCGGGCTTGGAGACGCCGCGTATCGTAAAGTTCCCCATCACGTCGAAGGTGGTTGGGCTGGTCTGCACCGTTTTCGTTGACGTGAACGTAATGTAGGGATCCTGCTCGACGTCGAAGAAGTCCTTGCTTTTCAGCTTGCCATCCTTCATGCCGCTTCCGGTATTCACGCTGGCCGCGTCAATCTTGATGTCCAGAACGCCCGTCGTCACATCCGGGGATGGAAACGTTAGAGTGGCGGTCCATTTGTCGAATGTGCCGTCGATCGCGACCGAGGCCTTCACACCGAACTTGATCGAGCTTTGAATCGGCGTGACCACGTAGACTGGTCCCTGGGCGCAGACAAGAGGCGTCAGCGCAGCGGATGCTGCGAGGCAAAGAGCGGCGAGTCGCATGCCGAATTCTGGCTTTATGCCGACACGGTGTCAACCGTCAAAATCGACGACCGCAGCCGATCATGCGCCAGCACCGTTTCACATCTCCCGCATTCACTCCGGCGGTCGACCGTTCGCTGCCTGGGACGGGCTTCAATTTGATGATGGCCCTTTTTCGCCCCTGCTTTCGCAATTACAGGTAGGAGGCGATTATGACACCCGAATTCGAAAGATACGACTACCGCCACCTCGTTGGCAGCCCCGCGAGCGGGAGCGAAAAGGAATTCGACGCCGAGCGTTTCGACGAACTCCTCACCGACGACGACCGCAAACTGCTCCAATCCGGTTTGCAAATCTCGTGGTGGGCTTACTCGGACATCAGAATGAGACCGTTCCCTCAAGCTTAAGTAGCGCGGCGATTCATGATGATGCCTACAGCCGAACAAACGAGGCACCGCTGCTTGACCATGCAGGTGTGCTTCGTATCAGGGCACGGCCTTAGCCGTGCCGCAAATTGATGATAGATTTTTGGGCTTCAGCCCCTGTGCGCCCTTTCCTGTCACGAATCCGACACCACCCAATCCTGTACAGTCAAACCTCGCATCTCATGTGATGATTGACGGAGATGAGGAGACTAAATGTCACACCCCCCGGAACAACCTCGCGACTCCAACAAAAGCGGTGAACACCACAGCAACGTGAGCGATGAGTCCAGACCGACACTGAATTCTGATCTTGAGCCGTCGGAAGCCACGGACAAAGCCCAGGACGAACGACTTGAGATTCTGATCGAAAGCGACTTAGCGTCGTAGTCCGGGGAGGCGACTCGTAAACTAGATCCCAGTGCTCGCCACCATCACCACCGCGGCCGCGGCGTCTGGCCTCGCCATCGGCGGATACCTCTACGCCGCCATGTGGCCCACCTCGCAGGTCTTCGGCCGAACGATCCTCGCCGGACACGACCCGAACGAATACGCCCTCACCTACGACGACGGACCCAACGACGCCTGCACCGAGCAGCTTCTCGATCTCCTCGCCGGACACAACGTTCGCGCCACCTTCTTCCTCATCGGACGCTTCGTTCGCGAGCGCCGCGACCTCACCCGCCGCATCCACACCGCTGGACACCTCATCGGCAACCACACCCTTACGCACCCCGTGCTTTTGTTTCAGTCGCCGTCGCGAGTGCGTGAAGAACTGGCGTCAACGAACACCGCCATCGAAGACGCCATCGGCGCGAAGGTCAGCTACTTCCGCCCGCCCCACGGAGCCCGCCGTCCTGATGTCCTGAGAGCCGCACGCGATCTCGGCCTCACGCCCGTCCTCTGGAACGCCATGGGCTACGACTGGAAGCCCGCCCTCGATCCCGCAAGCATCCTCGCCAATCTCGACAAGGGAATCCGCCGCAACCGTAGCCGGGGCCACGGATCGAACCTGCTTCTCCACGACGGTGGCCAGGCCTCCATCGGCCAGGACCGAAAGGCGAGCATCGAAGCGACCGCGACGCTTGTCGCCCGCGCTCAAAGCGAACAAATCCGCTTCGTCACAATCGACGCGTGGAATGAAGCTCGGAGCACCAGCCGGAACCACGCCGCGCAACAGGAATAATCGCGCCACACCGCAACTTTATTTCCTGTTTTCTCCTCGCAACTTGACCCGCGCGGCAGCGTTCATCTGCATAAGTACAACGCAAAAGCATTTTCGGAATGGATGTAGCCGGGACGCACAGCTCTGAAGTCGACGCGACCATCAGGGAGCGGCGACCGGCAATGAACCTCCAGGGGACATGGAAGATTCCGAAAATGCCGAAGGAGAACGCACTCTATGCAACGTTCAAAGTTTTTCCTCGCCATCGCCGCTCTCGCACTTACCCTGCCCGCCCTGACCGCACAGGCGCAGTATTATCCGCCGCCGCGCTCGCGGCCCTCGGCTTTCTATCTGGGTAAAGCTCATGTCGACGGCCGCAACGACCACGACGACATCAAGGTAGGCCGCTACGAGGGCCGTTTCCACTCCGTGCTGCTGCAGGTGCACAACGCTCCGATCCTCTTCGACCGCGTGGTCATCCACTACGGAGACGGCGCCGCAGAATCCCTACCCATCAACCGCTTCATCCCGCCCGGAGGAGACAGCCAGTGGATCGTTCTGCCCGGCGGCGAGCGCGTCATCCACAGCCTCGAGCTCTGGTACTCGCGCGGCCGCCCCGAAGACCCCAACCGCCCCGAAGTCGAGCTCTACGGCGCCCCGTGATGTATCCCGTTATGCTGATTGCTGTGCCCTGAATCCTGAGCCCTGAATCCTGAGCCCTGTGCCCTGAGCCCTGTCTTTATTGGCGGACAATTTCCGCCAACGGCTAAAATAGAAATAGAGAAATAAGAAGGCCCGACTGCCAAAACAGTCGGGCCTTTGCTGCTTGAAGCGTGTGCAAGTTCCACCGAAACAATGAAGAAACTGCAAACGGCCTGTTTTCAACGACCGGCGCAACTCATTTATTTTCTATGAAGTACCGGCAACTCATTTGTTTTCTATGAACTACGCCGCTCCGGTCCATGAAACTCTTTAGAATCTATGAATTGCGCGTCGACCGGGGGAGGGGGTCGAGCGTTCAGATGCCAGATTCAGGCTGAAGCCAGCACCGCTGCAAATGCCTCGCGCGCCGCCGCGACGGTCTGCCGGATGTCATCCATCGTGTGCGCCGTCCCCAGAAACACCGCCTCATACTGAGACGCCGGGAGCCACACCCCCTGCTCCAGCATCGCCCGATGAAAGCGCCCGAACGCCGCCGTATCCGACGTCGCAGCCGTGGCAAAATCCGTCACCGGGCCTGCCGTAAAGAACCACGTCCACATCGCGCCCACGCGATTGGTCGTCACCGCCACACCGGCCTTCGATGCCTCGGCTGCGACACCATCGGCCACCGCCGCGCTCAGCCTCTGCAGCAGCGGATACACGCTGTCCCGATGCTCGATCAGGTGTCCCACCGTCGCAATGCCCGCCGCCATCGCCAGCGGATTCCCGCTTAGCGTCCCCGCCTGGTACACCGGACCCAGCGGAGCCAGCATGTTCATAATCTCCGCGCGTCCGCCAAACGCCGCGCACGGCAGCCCTCCGCCGACAATCTTGCCCAGCGTCGTCATATCGGGAGTGATGCCGTACAGCTCCTGCGCACCGCCCAGAGCCAGCCGAAAGCCCGTCATCACTTCGTCGAAGATCAGCACCGCGCCCTCGCGCGCCGTGATCTCCCGCAACGCCTCCAGATACCCCTCCGCCGGAGGAATACACCCCGCATTCCCCACGACAGGTTCGACAATCACGCAGGCAATCTCGCCCGGATGCGACGCGAAGCCCACCTCGAGCGCGGCCGTATCGTTGAACGGCAACGCAAGCGTCAAGTGGGCAATCTCCTCGGGAACGCCCGCCGACCCGGGAATCCCGAACGTGGCCACCCCCGACCCCGCCTTTACCAGCAGCCCGTCGGAATGCCCGTGATAGCAGCCCTCGAACTTGATCACGAATTTGCGCCCGGTAAACGCCCGCGCCAGCCGAATCGCCGACATCGTCGCCTCAGTTCCCGAGCTGACGAAGCGCAGCTTCTCCACCGACGTAAACGCCTTCACCACCAGCTGCGCCAGATCACCTTCGGCCGCCGTCGACGCGCCGAAACTTGTGCTGCGCGCCGCCGCCTGCTGCACCGCCTCGACCGCAGCAGGAAAGGCATGCCCAAGGATCATCGGTCCCCACGAGCCGAAGTAGTCGATGTAGCGGTTGCCATCCGCGTCCCACAGATACGCGCCCTCACCGCGGTCCACGAACGGGGCCTGACCACCCACCGCACGAAACGCCCGCACCGGGGAGTCCACCGCGCCGGGCAGAAGTTTTTCAGCGCGCTGCTGCAGAGCGCGCGAACGGGTCAATTGTCTTGGCATGAATTCAGTATAGAAGTGCGCTGGCCGCTACCACTTCTTGCACTCTTCGAGATAGATCTTCGTGTAGTCCAGATAATTCCGCGCATACTTCAGGATCAGCTCCCGATCATCGGTCGTAAGATCGCGTCGCACCTTCGCCGGAACCCCCGCCACCAGCGACCGTGGAGGCACAACCATCCCCTCCGGGACCACCGCCCCGGCGGCAATAATCGACCCCTCTCCGATCTTCGCGTTGTTCAGAATCGCCGCGCCGATGCCGATCAGGCACGCATCTTCAATCACGCACCCGTGCACCGTCGCGTTGTGTCCGATGGTCACATACTCGCCCACAATCACTGGATACAGGTGCCGCATCCCGTGCAGCACCGCGCAGTCCTGCACATTTGAGTGCGCGCCCACGCGGATCGAGTGCACGTCCCCGCGCACCACCGCGCTCATCCACACGCTGGCATGCTCACCGAGCACCACATCGCCAATCACCTGCGCCGACACATCGACATAGCAGCTCTCGGGAATGACCGGCGTATGCCCCTGATATGACCGAATCATGCCCTACAGTGTAGCTCGCAGTCGGGCGATCCGCCGTTCCCATCATTTATCCTCAAAAAGATCATGTCCGAGCACGTTTCTGAGAAGGTCGTGGGGGACATCCCCCGCCTGTCCGGCTACAGCGAAGCCGAACTCGACCGGGCATTTGCCGCCATCTCCCGCGAAGTCGAAGCCTCTTCCGCCGCCCTCGCCACGCCTGAAGCTGTCGAGGCCTTCCGCCTGCAATGGCTGGGCCGTAAGCAGGGCCGCCTCAAGGCCATCAGCGATGCCTGGCTCAAGGCCGCCCCCGCTGATGCCAAAAAATTCATCGGTCACCGCTTCAATACTCTGAAAGCCGAGATCGAGCAGCGCCTCGAACACGCGGCAGCATCCACCGGCACCAGCGCCCTCGACGCCGAAATCCTAGCCTCTCAAAATATAGACATCACCTTCCCGGGAACGCGCCGCAAGCTCGGAGCCGAGCACCCCCTCATCCGCACCCAGAACGAGCTCATCGCCATCTTCGCGCGCATGGGATACTCGGTCGGCATCGGCCCTGAGGTCGAAACCGACTACTACAACTTCGAGTCGCTCAACTTCCCTCCCGGCCACCCCGCGCGCGACACCCAGGACACCCTCGTCATCGCCGGCCAGGAGCGCAAGCCCCTGCGCGACCGCCTGCTCATGCGCACTCACACCTCGCCCGTGCAGATCCGCACCATGGAGCAGCAGCCGCCGCCCCTCCGCATCGTCATCCCCGGCAAGGTGCACCGCAATGACGCGGCGGATGCGACCCACTCGCCCATCTTCCACCAACTCGAAGGCCTCTGCGTCGACACCAACATTACCTTTGCCGATCTCAAGGGCACGCTCGATCACGCCATGAAGGAGCTCTACGGGTCCTCCGTCCGCACGCGCTTCTTCCCGTCCTTCTTCCCCTTCACCGAGCCATCCGCCGACGTGCAGATCAGCTGCCCCTTCTGCGGAGGCTCGGGTTGCCGCAAGTGCAAATACTCCGGCTGGATCGAACTGCTCGGCTGCGGCATGGTCGATCCCTCCGTCTTCGAGTTCGCCCGCCTCAGGCAGCCCGCCTACGATCCCAAGAAGATCAGCGGCTTCGCCTTCGGCATGGGAATCGATCGCATCGCCATGATGAAGTACGGCATCACCGACATCAGCCTCATGTACTCGGGAGACCTGCGCTTCCTGGAGCAATTTGCGTGAGGAGCGCTACCAGCAAAGCGAAATGGGTCGGCATCTTCCTGCTGCATATCCCTTTGTATCTGGTGACTTCTTATGTCATGCGGTCGCTGCTTGGAGGCGGTTACCGTATGCTGCTCAAAGCTGGCGCTAATCTGCCTCCGAATCTTCTCCTGCAGCACTTTCTTTTCGTCGCGATTGTGGACGGATTCCCTGCCGGTCTCTTAAGTCTCCTGACGATCGGAGTAATGTTGCTGTTTCCAAACAGGATTCGAGCTGTAGAGGGGCCTGCCTTGAAGCGCCCTCAAGCGTGGACATGGACCCTAGGCACCTGCTGGTTTGCCTTTGGTATCTTCGTTTGGATCGCGACAAATGCGCATCCGAGCGTCCTCGCAACCTCTTCAGGCCTGAGGCTCTCCGACTTCGTAGCCGTCTTCTTTGGAAGAGGATGTGACCTGTCTGCTCCGAAGATTGATCTATCTGTTGTTCAAACCTGCATGAACCAGATCTCCTATACACATTTATGGCTCGGAGCCATCGGCTACTCCGCAGCCACATTCATTCCTGCGGGATGGGCAAGCCGCCTCAAGAACTCCCCCGACTCCACGGAGGCGCTGGGGACTTCCACCGAGGCACGGTCTCAGCCCGGAGAAGTATTGAACTAGCACCTTTATGAAGATTCTTACCAATTGGCTCCGAGAATACGCGTCTAATCTCACGGCCGCCGACCGCCAACTCGCCGAAGATCTCACCCTGCGCGGCATCGCGGTAGAAGGTGTATTCGATTTGGGCCCGAACGGCACCCTCTTCGAGATGGACATCACCACCAACCGCGTCGATGCCATGAATCACTACGGGATCGCCCGCGAAGCGGCCATCATCTACGGATCGCAACTGAAGCCCATCGACGTCGCCCTGCCCGAACCGCAGCCCGGCTCTGCATTCCCCGTCTCCATCGAAGAACCCTCCCACTGCGGACGCTTCACCGCCCGCGTCCTCCGCAACGTCACCATCCTGCCCTCGACCGGCATCGTCGCCGAGCGCTTCCGCCAGCTCGAGCAGAAACCCATCTCCAATGCCGTCGACGCAACCAACTACTGCACGCTGGCCATCGGACAACCCACCCACGTCTTCGACCTCGACAAGCTCGAAGGCGGCATCGTCGTGCGCCGCGCCCGCAAGGGTGAAAAGCTCCGGACACTCGACGGAATAGAACGCACCCTCGACCCCGAAGACCTCGTCGTCGCCGACGAGAAAAGGGCGCACGGCATCGCCGGCGTCATGGGCGGCTGGGACTCGATGATCACCGCAGAGACAAAGAACGTTCTCGTTGAAGCCGCATGGTTCGACCCCGGCACCGTCCGCCGGTCCTCGAAGCGCCACCTGCTTCACACCGACGCATCGCACCGCTTCGAGCGCGGAGCCGACTTCAACGCCCCGCCTATCGCGTCGGCCCTGGTCAGCCGCATCCTGCTAGAAGCCGGAGGCCACCAGATAGGCCCGCTCACCGACGTCGTCATCCCTGAAGCCGAAGCCCACACCGCGAAGCGCGCTGCCATTGTCTTCGGCCTTGGCGAAGTCCGCCGCATCCTCGGGCCGACAGAGGACAAGCAGGGCATCACCGCCGCCACCGCCGAGACCATCCTCGCCGGCCTCGGCTGCGTGCTCGCGAAAAACGGCCACGCATCGCCGCACACGACGGGGCCGGCTTCATCCCTCGATCCATCCCGTGCGGTCTCGATCGAGTCTGCCGCGGCCTCAACCATCGACAGCCACTCCTACAACGCTACCCTCCCCAGCTGGCGTCTCGACCTTGAACGCGAGATCGACCTGATCGAAGAGATCGCCCGCGTCTACGGATACAACCGCTTCCGCAACACGTTGCCTACGTTCGCAGGATCAATCATCGAACTGCCCCACGCCGAGCACGAAACCACCGTCCGTCGCACCCTGCTCGCCCTTGGCTGGACCGACGCCATCTCTTCCACCTTTTGCGCCGCCGATGACGCCGCGCTCTTCGCGCCTCAGCCCAACTCGGCCGTTGCCATGGGCAACCCGCTCAGCGAGGAAGCCGGCATGCTGCGCCCGTCGCTCCTGCCCGGCATGCTCTCCATGCTCGCCCTCAATCTCAACCGCGACGTTGAAGACGCGGCGCTCTTCGAGATGGGCACAGTCTTCAGCGGCAGTTCTGAACGCGTCGATGAAAAGCCTGCACTCGCGATCGGCGCAGCCGGCCTTGCTCTGGATCAGAAAGAAGTCACCTTCTACGATCTCAAGGGCACCATCGAAGACCTGCTCGGCAAATTCTCCTCGCGCTCCGTCTACTTCGACAACCTGCAGCTACCCTCCTGGCTGCACCCCGGCCGTTCCGCGCGCGCCGCTCTCGACGGAGCCACCGTCGCCTGGTTCGGCCAGCTCCATCCCGCCGAAGCCGAGCGCCGCAAGCTCAAGCAGACCGTCTTCATCGGCGAAATCTACCTTGACCGTCTTTACCGACAAAAGCTCCGCCAGCCGCTCGTCCGCGAACTCTCGCGTTTTCAGCCCGTCCGCCGCGACTTCTCGCTGCTCTTCTCCAACTCCACCACTTACGCGGCCATCGAAGACAAGCTCCGTTCGCTCGATATCCCCGAGCTGCGCAGCTTCGCCCCAAAAGAAATTCTGCGCGAATCAAAATCCATACTCACCGGACACTTCTCGCTTCTCCTCGGCGCCGTCTTCCAGTCACAGGAGCGTACCCTGCGTGAGGAGGAGCTGCAACAGTTCTCGCAGGCCATCGTCGCCGCAATGGAATCCATCGGGGGCCGCCTCCGTACATAACGCAGGTGCTCTGTTCAGAAATCGGTACCCAACACGGCACCCGCTTGGTCACTTTCCGCGATTTCCTCCGCCTCCCGAGCGATATACTTCGCGTAGAAACCAGCTTCAGGAGAAACTTGCATGTCGACCGCAGCCGCCGTTCAGGAACCCGAACTTCCACTCGCCGCCGATGACTTCAGCGCACTCGAGCAGCGGGTGCTGCGCACAGTCGAGCTTCTCAAGGTGGAGCGTGACGCCCGCGTCGCCGCCGAGCAGCGCATCGCATCGCTCGAACATAAGGTCCAGCAGCTCACCGAGCAGAACGCCGGCGATACCGCCCAGATCGAGACCCTCGAGCAGGAGCGCGAGACCGTCCGCACGCGCGTCGAGCGCCTCCTCAAGCACCTCGACGAAATCACAGGATGAATCCAGGAGAGCAATCGCGGATGACCGAAGCCACCAGGACCCAGCCCGCGCCGGGCAGCTCGAACGACCCTAAGACCAGCGCCACTGAAAACGCCGACTACATCTCCGTCGACATCTACGACCAGACCTACCATCTCCGCGGAGACGATCCCGACTACATCCACCGTCTCGCCGACATCGTCGACGCCAAGATGCGCGCCGTCGCATCCCACGGAAAAACGGTAGACTCCCTTCGCGTCGCCGTCCTCGCCGCCCTCAACATCGCCGACGAGCTCGTCACCCTCGAGCAGCGGTACAACACCCTTAGCGGCACGACCGACGAATCCCGCGCCTCCATCCGCACGCGCGCCCACTCGCTGACCGGCCTCCTCGACTCCGTGCTGGGCGACGAGCGCAAGATCAGCTAGCCGTCTTTCGGAGCAGGAATCGCGTTATCCGGGCTAAATCATCTCTGGCGAACCGCTCTCCTTTGAAAACCCCGATCTTCATCAATCTCTTCTCACAGATCGATCTCTCCTCGTAGATAATGGTCGGCGGAACTAAAGGGACAGCAGCGCCATGTCATATAAGCCCGATCGTCGCAGCTTTCTCATCGCCAGCGGACTCACCGCCCTCGCCTCAACCAGGGTCCTCGGTGCAAACGACACCCTTCGCATCGGCGTCATCGGAGCCGGCGGCCGGATGCAGGCCCTGCTCGACTGCGCCGACAAGGTCGGCCCGTGTCAGATTGTCGCGGTGAGCGACGTCTACGCCCCGCGCCGCGATGCGGTAAAGGAACGGTCTGGCGGCACAGCCACCACCCATCTTGACTATCGCGAGGTGCTCGAGAAGGATATCGAGGCCGTCTTGATCGCGTCACCCGACCACTGGCACGTTCGCATGGCAGTCGACGCGCTCGCCGCCGGCAAGGACGTGTATCTCGAAAAGCCGGTAACACACACCATCGAAGAAGGCACCACGCTCACCAAAGCGGTCCGCTCCAGTAAACAGATTCTGCAATGCGGCATGCAGCAGCGCAGCTGGACGCACTTTCGTGACGCCGTCGATCTGATCCAGGGTGGCAGCCTCGGACGCGTCCCGCAAGTACGCACTTACTGGTGGCAAAACTATCTGCGCAACTGGCCGCACAAGCCAGTTGATACGCAAGCGCTCGACTGGAAACTATGGCTCGGAGCCGCGCCCGACCAGACCTTCAGTGAAGAAAAATTCTTCCGCTGGCGCTGGTTCTGGGATTTTGGCGGTGGCGCGATGACCGACCTCTTCACTCATTGGATCGACGTCGCGCACTGGGCTATGAAGGCCGATCAGCCGCACGTAGCGCAGATGCTCGGCGACAAATACATCTTCGAGCAATGGGACTGCCCTGACACCGTCCAGGCAACCTTCCGCTATCCCGGATTCGACGTCGTCTACGAAGGCATGATGGCATCCTCCATCGACGACGGCGGCCTTGAATTTCGCGGAACCGAGGCGACCCTGAAGATCAATCGCAGCGGATTCACCGTCTACCGCGAGGGTGTTCCCGCTAACCAGAATCCCGTCCTCAAGGAGGACAGCTTCCGCGATGGCACAAGCACGCACATGGAGAATTTCTTCGCATGCGTGAGAACACGCCAGGAGCCCAACGCACCGGTTGAAGCCGGAGTCGCCGCAGCCCGCGCAGGTCAGATCGCCAATCTGGCTTTCCGCGGTAACGGCCAGATCACCTGGCCACTCAACTCATCATCAGCGACCCGCAAGTGATGCCTCGCCATCGGCTGTTAGATCCCAAACTGCAGGTGCTCTAGCACCGGCCCTAGCGTGATAACCGGCAGATAGCTCAATGCGGTCACGACAATCAGGAAAGCTATGAGCAGGATCGCAAACGAAACCGAATCCGTCCGCAACGTTCCCCGCGATGGAGGCGTGAACTTCTGCGACGCCGCGTATCCGGCAAAAAAGAGCGCCGGAACGGCCAGCCCGAACCTGCCTGCCATCATCGCGATCACCGTCATGATGTTGTAGAACGGGGTGTTGGCGCTGAGACCCGCGAAAGCCTGTCCATTATTCGCAAATGAAGAGGTGAACGCGAAGACGATCTCGGTGAGTCCATGGGCTCCGTTGTTGGTGGTGAGACCCGCGAAGCCGGCACGTGTCGAGATGGCGGCAGCCGCCAGCGTGAGAATCGTGACCGGCCCGGTCAGCGCATAGAGCACGACCATCTTGTTTTCCCTGGGCCCGATCTTCTTGCCCAGGTATTCCGGTGTGCGGCCTATCATCAGCCCCGACAGGAATACGGCCACCACCGCCGTCATGATCATCCCGAACAACCCGGTGCCCAGCCCGCCGAAGATCACCTCTCCAAGCAGCAGATTGATCAGCAGTACTAAGCCTCCAAGCGAGGTGAAGCTGTCATCCGCGGCATTCGCGGAACCCGTCGCCCCGTTGGACGTGACCGCGCCCGCGAGCACCGTGCTCGCGATTCCAAAGCGCACTTCCTTTCCTTCCGTGTTGCCGCCGGATTGAAGCTGGCCCGCGCTCGAATCGACCCCATGAATCGCGGGATTGACTCGCCGTTCACTCAGGTGCAACGCGATCAGCCCGCAAGAAAAAAGAAAGAGCATCACCGAATAGAGCATCCAGCCCTGGCGTCGCTGCTGCACCATTCTTCCGAAGGTGTTCGTCAGGGCCGCCGGCAACAGGACGATAGAGAGCAGCTCCAGCAGATTTGTCAGCGGCGTGGGATTCTCATACGGGTGCGCGCCGTTGGCGTTAAAGAACCCTCCGCCATTCGTGCCCAGATTCTTAATCAGCTCTAGTGCCGCGACCGGACCCTGCGGAATAACCTGCACGCCTCCTTCGAGCGTTTTGGCAGCCGCGTAGGGATGGAAGTTCATTGGAACCCCCTGCCACACCAACAGTAGCGATCCAATCAGAGCGCCGGGCGCAAGAACCCAGAGCAGGCCGCGCGTCAGATCGACCCAGAAATTCCCAAGTGTTTTCGATGACTCTCGCGCCAATCCCCTGATAAACGCGATCCCAACGGCTAGTCCGGCGGCCCCGGCTAGAAAGTTCTGCACGCACAGCCCCGCCATCTGGCTGAAATAACTCATCGTGCTTTCGCCGCCATACGCCTGCCATGTTGTCGTTGTAGAGAAGCTGACGGCGGTATTGAACGCCAGATCAGCAGAGAGCGGCGTCGTCTGATATGCCGGGAAATGCCAGGGAAGAAATTGTTGCAATCGCAGGATGGCGTAAAGAAAAAGCGTGCCGGCCAGACTGAAAACAATGAACGCAGTTGCGTATTGCGCCGCGTTCATCTCTGTCGAGGAGTCGACCCCCGCCAGGCGATAAATCCATCGCTCCAGCGGGACACATAATCGATCGAGAGCCGTTCGTTCCTGCGCGAATACCCGCTTCATGTATCCGCCGAGCGGCCTGACGCACAGGGTCACGATCAGCAGAAACAATAGATATTGAACTGCGCTATGCAAATTCATTCCGGCGCCGGCATGCGGGCTCTCGCTCCGAGAAGCCTGAGATCAGTCTTGCACGCCGCGAATAAAGAAAGCGTAGCGAGTGTTTTTCATTTCGACAATGAGACTTCGCCAGTTCCCCATCAGAACCTCGTTAACTCAAACTGTCGACGAAAGATCTTCCGCGCCGCCATCAGTCCGAGCCGACCTCAAAATTCATCGATTACCCCTTGTGTATAGCGGCACCTGGGACTACTATCGTCGCCGGTCCCCCTCCCCTTGTAATTCCCATCTGTAAGTTGCTCGGGAAATAAGCTCCAAACCCCAAATCAGGAGAACCCATGTCTCAGAACAAGAGAATCACCCCGGCCCACTCCAAGCGCCATATCATCGGAATCGGCCTGTTGTCCCTGTTCGCGGCCTCCACTCTGACCGCTGCCACCATCTGCGTAAACCCCGGGGGAACCTCCGGCTGTAAATCCACCATCTCCGCAGCCGTCGCCGCCGCATCCCCCGGAGACGTCATTCAAGTCTGGCAAGGCACTTACAAAGAAGCGGTAGTCATTACCAAAGCGCTCTCCCTGGTTGCTGCCGAAGGTAGCCATCCCACGATCGACGCTACCGGGCTGCCCAACGGCATCTTCGTTAACGGTTTCACCACCGCTCCCCCACTCGGTATATCGAACGTGCTCGTTTCCGGTTTCAAGGTCGAGAACGCTAATTTTGAGGGCATCCTCGTTGTGAGTGGCTCTAACGTCACCATCGCCGACAACGATGTCCTCAACAACGACAAGGCGCTCGATATCGACAACGGCACATGTCCCGGTCAGCCGCCCTTCGAAACCAACGAAGGTGACGACTGCGGCGAAGGCATTCACCTCATGGGCACGAATCACTCCTCCGTGGTTCACAACGAGAGCGAGAAAAATTCAGGCGGAATCCTCATCACCGACGAGACCGGTACCAGCAATAACAATCTCATCACAGGAAACTCCGTCCACGACAACCCATACGACTGCGGCATAACACTCGCCTCCCATCCCCCGGCCAATGCGAAGTCGCCTTACGGCGTATTCAATAACACCATCGCCCACAACGATGTCGCCCGCAACGGCTTCCAGGTTCCCGGCGCCGGCGCGGGAGTCGGCATCTTCGCTCCCTTTCCCGGCACCCGGGATTCAGGCAACGTTGTCATCGACAACGACCTGCACGATAACGGATTGCCCGGCGTCACCATGCACAATCACGCTGCGGCTCCCGCCCCCGCGCCGTCCGTCAATATGGACGACAACATGATCGTCGGCAACCGCATCTGGGGCAACGGAAAGGACACCGAAGACGCCGCTACCTCCGGACCCACGGGTATCAACCTCTTCAGCAAGGCGCCTGTCAATGGAACCGTGGTTTCGCAGAACAGCATCCATGATGAATCCATCGGCATCGCCTTCAATGCGCCTTCTAATCAAATCAGCGCCCACTTCAACAACTTTGATATCACCGGCATCGGCGTCGACAACATCGGCACCGGCGTTGTCAACGCGAACTTTAATTGGTGGGGATGTGCAACCGGCCCCGGTACAAGCGGCTGCGCCACCATCGTTCAGCCCGGAGTGACCTTCAGACCCTGGCTCACCGCTCCCTTTGAACCCTGATCATCAGTAAATCTGCAAGACCGGGCCAGCCGGATAACCCCCAATCCGGCTCTCCCCTTGATTCCATCTTCCGGCAAGCAGAACGCGGCCGCGTTTACACTTTTCACATGACGCGTTTTGCTCCCGTGCTGCTTGCCGTCTCTGCTCTCACACTCGCCGCCACCGCCCAAAATGCTCCTCAGCCCCAGCCTGAGCCGACCCCGATGCCGCCTGCCATCGTGGCTCCGGTGGACAAGCCCTACGCCGGACCTATCCAGCTCTCCGTCGACATCACCGACATTACCGACCGCGTCTGGAAGGTGCACGAGGATGTCCCCGTAGAAACGCAGACCAAGGGGCCAGGCGCGAAAGAAATGGTCCTGCTCTATCCCGAGTGGATCCCGGGGGATCATGAGCCGTCAGGCCCCATCTCAGCTCTCGCTGGAATCGTCGCCAGCGTAGACGGCAAGCGCGTGCAGTGGGTGCGCGACCGCGTGAACATGTACGCCTTCCACGTGCCGCTGAGCGCGGGCGCGAAGACCGTAGGCCTGGACTTCGACTATCTCTCGCCCATCAAGCCCAGCGCAGGCCGCATCGAGGTCTCCGACGCAATTACCGACCTGGCATGGAACGAAGTAGTGATGTATCCGGCGGGATATTTCTCGCGAGACATTTCCTTCGACCTCACTCTCAAGCTTCCCTCCGGCTGGAAATACGCGACCGCGCTCGAAACGGCGTCCAACCAGGGCGATACCGTCCGCTTCGAACGCACCACCCTCAACACGCTGGTGGATTCGCCGCTCTACGCCGGTATTTATTTCAGCCGAATCGACCTGTCGCCAACACCCACCGATCCCGTGCACCTGAACATCGTGGCCGACAAGCCGGAAGACCTGAAGATAACACCCGAGGAACTTCAGGCGCACAAGAACCTCGCCGCTGAGGCCGACAAACTCTATGGCTCGCACCACTACAAGCACTACGATTTCCTGCTGCTGCTGAGCGATAAAGTTGGCGGCATCGGCCTCGAACATCACCAATCGAGCGAAGACGGACTGCGCACCGACTACCTCACCGATTGGGCGGGGGGCGTTCTCGGCCGCGATCTCCTTGGCCACGAATACACCCATTCATGGAACGGCAAATTCCGCCGCCCTGCCGACCTTTGGACGCCGAACTTCAACGTTCCAATGCGCGATGATCTGCTGTGGGTATACGAGGGCATGACTCAATACTGGGGCAACGTGCTGACCGCCCGTGCCGGCATGCGCACCGCGGAACAGACGCGCGACATCCTCGCCGGCACTGCCGCGGGTTTCGCCATCAGCCGCGGACGCGACTGGCGGCCTCTGGTCGACACAACCAACCAGCCCATCGTCTCGCAGCGGCATGCGGTGAGCTGGGTCAGCTACCAGCGCCCGGAAGACTACTACACCGAAGGCATGTTGATCTGGCTCGACGCGGATACGAAGATCCGCGAACTGACCAACGACCAGAAATCGCTCGACGATTTCTGCAAGAAGTTCCTCGGTGTATACAACGGCAGCTTCATTACCTATCAGTACACGCTTGACGACGTAGTCAAAGAGCTGAACGAGGTCGCTCCCTACGATTGGCGAACCTTCCTCCAGGAGCGCGTCTACGATCTGCAACCTGAGGTACCCGTGAACGGCTTCACTCAAGGCGGCTACAAGCTTGTCTACACCGATAAACCCGTCGAATGGCGGGAGAAGGAATTGGCAAAACGCGGCATGGCGGACTTCTCAACCTCACTCGGCTTCTCCCTAGGCTCGTTCGGGGGCCGGAGCGGCGCGGGCGAATCCGGGGCCATCGGGAATGTCTTCTGGGGCAGCCCGGCTTTTAAGGCTGGCATCACGCCGGAGATGGTGCTGGTTTCGGTCAACGGCACGGCATACACGGTGAACGTGCTGAAAGATGCCATTCTGGCCGCCGAGAAGGACAAGCAACCGCTGCAGTTGCAATTCCGCAAGGATAATCGCTACTGGATCGCGACGATCCCCTACTACGACGGAATGCGGTATCCGTCGCTTGAACGCGTCGACGGCACGACGGACCGCCTCGACGAAATCCTGGCGCCGAGCAAGAGCCCATTGCCTGCGATGTAAATTTCCCTTGCCATGATTCCCGGATCGGTGCGGCGGCTTGGACAACAAATTCTTGATTCCCGAAATGAAAGATTTGCCTTTGTCAAGAACTTGCATTCCCGCCGCACCCCCGTTAGCATCCACTCAGAGACCGGCCTGCAAAGCAGGTGTGGTGGCTAACGCTGGTTGAACCTACATTCATTGAACAGGGAGCTCGACTCGACAATCGGCTCGGTGTGCAGTGTCCGCCAGTCCGGAATGCCTAAAGAGCCGCGGAGAGTTCCCACCGTCTTAGGACGGGTTCACCGGCGCGCTACTGCACGGCCCAGTGGGTCGGTCTTTACTTCACACGCGTCGCCCCAAAAAAGTTGCGCCATGAAAAAAGTCTCCGGTGAATGGTGGTTCCTGGCGGCCGGCCTGGCCGCGCTGTCCCTTGGCCTCATTCTCCGCTTCGTCGCCAACCTCAAGGGCGACACCATGGAGTTCATCGAAGGGCTCTGCATTGGCCTCTCCATCGTCCTGCTCCTCGGTGGCCTGATCAAAGTACGGCGAGACGCCAATCGCGACTCCGGCCGGGCCTGACTCTCATCTGTGCATCCCCGCCTTCTCCAGTTCGGACATATCGCCATCCCCACCTACGGAGCCCTAACCGCGCTGGCCCTTATTGCCGCGCTCGCCGCCGCCGTCCACTTCGCCCGCCGCCTCTCGCTCGACCCCAATAAAGTCTGGACCCTCTCGCTCACCGCCATCCTCACCGCGCTCATCGCCGCGCGCCTGCTGCTCGTCGCCGCGCACTTCAGCATCTTCCGCCAGCACCCGTTCTGGATCCTCGGCCTTACCGGCGGACGCGATTGGTGGATCGTCCCGGCCAGCGTCGCGCTCGGCATCGCCGCCGCCGTCTTATACTCACTCTCAGAGGACCTGCCGCTGTTCCGCGTCGCGGACACCCTCGCCCCCGCCGCCGCCCTCGCAGTCACCATCAATCGCATCGGAGCCTTCCTCGCCGGGCTCGACTTCGGCACGCCCGCCGCGCTTCCCTGGTCGGTCACCTACACCAGCCGCATCGCCGCCATCTGGTATCGCACGCCGTTGGGCATCCCTCTGCACCCCACCCAACTCTATGAAGCGGCAGCCGCTCTCATCATCTTTGCGCTTTTGATCTGGTATCTCCCGCGCCGCCATCAGGACGGCGAAATTGCCGGAGCCGCGCTTTTTTTGTTCGGCCTCACGACCCCATTCCTGGACCTCTTCCGCGCCGGCCAGACCCGCCCAGCCATCTCGCTCGCTCTCTCCATCGCCACTGTCCTCGCCGGAGCCGCGCTCTGGCTCGACCGCAAAAACTATCCGCATCGATATACTTCTACCGATGACTCGCCACCTGCTCCCTAAGCTCTGCTCACTGCTCGCTCTTTCTCTCGCACAGCTTCTCCACGCCCAGGCCGGAGCCGCCATTCCACCACCCATCTACCTCTACGAAGGCGGGCTCTACCTCCACGGAGCGCCCGGCGCGCTCGGCGACAATGAAGCCGACAAGCCCCGCATGTACGCCTTCCTGCCCAAGACGCGCTCTACCAGCGCAGCCGTCCTTGTCATACCCGGCGGAGGATACGAGCACGTCGCCATGGGCCACGAAGGCTTCCAGCTCGCCACCTGGCTCAACGCCCAGGGGATGGCCGCTTTCGTCCTCGATTACCGCGTCGCCCCCTATCGCTATCCCGTTGAGATCGACGATGGACGTCGCGCCATGCGCCTCATTCGCGCTCACGCCGTCCAATACGGCATCGATCCCAACCGCCTCGGAGTCTGGGGATCATCCGCCGGAGGCCATCTCGCTTCCTCGCTCGGTACGCATTGTGAATCTGTAACTACAACGGCGACGAACTCCCCGGCGCCCTCTGACCCTGTCGACTCGCAGTCCTGCAAGCCGGCCTTTATGATCCTTGAATACCCCGTCATCAGCATGGAAGGTCCGATCGCGCACACCGGTTCCCGCAAGAACCTCCTCGGCCCCGATCCCGATCCGGCGCTCGCCCACGAATACTCCAACCAGTTCGCCGTGACCGCGCAAACGCCGCCCACATTTATCTGGGCCACGACCAACGACGCCACCGTGCCCGTAGAAAACTCGCTCGACTTCTATCGCGCCCTCGAACGCGCCCACGTCCCCGCCGAGCTGCACATTTACGACTACGCCGACCACGGCTGCGGACTCTGCGGCTCTATCCTGCCGCTCTCCACCTGGCCCGCCCTCCTGCGCAACTGGCTGCTGCAGCACAGCTATCTGCCTCCCAATGCGCCGCCCATGCCCGCACCCGAGCCCAACTCCGCCGTCTGGCCGCAGGGACTCGCCGGCCCCGGCGAGTCTAAGCCGTGAACCCGACCACGCACACTGTTCCCCCCGAAGCTGCCGGACAGCGCCTCGACGCCTGGCTTGCCACGCAACTCGAAAACGTCAGCCGCGCCCGTGTCCAGCTACTGCTCTCCGAGTCGAAAGTCCTCGTTAACGGCGCTGCCCCCAAGCCTTCGCTCAAACTGCGCGGCGGTGAGTCCATCGAGATTCTGAGCGAGCCCACGCCACCACCACTGCGCGCCACGCCCGAAGACATCCCGCTCGACATCGTCTACGAGGACGCCGATCTCTCCGTCATCAACAAACCCGCCGGCATGATGGTCCACGCCGGTGCGGGAGCCACCGACGACGTCCGCAACCGCGGGACGCTGGTAAACGCGCTACTGAATCATTACCGCCAGCTCTCGACAACCGGAGGCCCGCTCCGCCCCGGCATCGTCCACCGCCTCGACAAGCAGACCAGCGGACTCATCATCGTCGCCCGCAACGACGCCGCCCATCTCAAACTCGGCGAAATGTTCTCCCGCCGCCAGGTCCACAAGACTTACCTCGCCCTCGTTCACGGCCACGTCAAAGCGGACCGCGGAACCATCTCCGCAGCCATCGCCCGCGATGCCATTCGCCGCACTCGCATGACCACCCGCCGCGAATCCCTGGAGGCTGGAGCCCGCACCGCCATCTCGCACTACGCCGTCATCGAGCGCATCACCTCGCGCTTCGGGGCCTTCACTCTTGTCTCCGTCCGCATCGAAACCGGTCGCACGCACCAGATCCGCGTGCATCTCTCGTCTATTGGCCATCCCGTCCTCGGCGACACCCTCTACGGAGCACCCGCTCGCATCGCCGTCCCCGCCATCACGCGCCGAAAGAAATCCGACCCCGATCCCGAGACCATCTCGCTCGACCGCAACTTCCTCCACGCCGCCGAGCTCCGCTTCGCCCACCCCCGCACCGCCAAGCCCCTCGATCTGAAAGCTCCGCTGCCCGAAGAACTCATAGCTTTCCTGTCCCACCTCAAAGCCGGACAGTAATCGCAGGGCCGCTGCATTACAGATGAACGTGCTAGGCCCGCACCAGGACCCTCACCCCATAACGCTCCATGCTCATCCGTCCCGAAACCGTCGACTTGCTGAGCAAATCCCGATAGGTGCCGGCGATAGTTACAGATTGTGCCTTGGCATTGTGGTTCAACACATAAGTCCATGCCTGCCGATCCGTCCGGCGCGTGGTCACCTCAACGCCCGGTGGTGCCTGAATCGGTCGCGAGACGCCGCTCATTGCCATCAGCGCAAGAAGCACCCGGGCAAGATCCTTAGATTCAAGGTGAGCGCCGATGTAGATCGCCTTTCCCTTGCCGTGGCTGTATGAGGTAATGGCCGCCTTGCCCGCATAAGCGCCGCCGGTATATGACGCAAACACCTCCGCCTTCTGCGGACTCAGGATGTCGGCCCATATACGGCACTCGGCGTTCGGTCCGGCGAGCGGCCCGGAGAACTGAACGCTCTGCTTCTCCGAATAAATCGGCTGATAATCGAACAGTTCGACTCCCATCACGTCGCGCAGCAGGCCGGGTAGCGGCGTATCGACAATGCGGCTGTGCTCGTCCTTTACCCCCAGGCGAAAGCCCGCGATGAACGTCCCGCCGTTCTCGACAAAGCCGCGGATACGCTCCGCCTGCTCCTGCGAAACGACATACATCACCGGCGCGCAGAGAACCTTGTACCGGGAAAGCTCCTGAGTAGCGTTGACGATATCCACGCCCGCGTGGGACGCCCCCATCGAGCCATACCACGGCAGCAGCTCCGAAAGGTACTTGACCTTCGGCTGGCCCGGTTGAATGGTCAGCGCCCAGCTCGAGGTGGGATCGTAGCAGAGGGCAAGATCGGCCTCGTATCGGGCGTTGAGCGCGTCGCGACCTAAAGACTTGAGCTCGCCGATAGTCTGCTGAATTTCATCAAAGCCGACGCTGTGCGACCGGTCATGCTTGAGCAGCCCATGCCAGTATTCCTCCGCGCCGAAATCGGCCGTGTCCCAACGGAAGTAGTTAATCCCCATGGCTCCATGCGCGACTGCTTGGTAAGACCACAGTCGCAGCTGCCCCGGCTCGGGTTGAGGCGAGAAGAAGGGCTGCCCCGCCTTGCCGGTCTGCTCTTCCATGATGAGAAAAGGCTCGCCGTCCTTTACACAGCGCATGATGTCGTGCCCGAAAGCACTCGTAGTCGCTATCGCGTCTGGCAGCCCGCTCGCTCCCGAGTCAGCGCCGCTCAGAAGAATCGCGAAGAACCCTGGATAGTTATCCGCGGAGGCGAAGTCGAGATTGCGGTACAGGTCGCGCATGTCAATGGTGTCGACAAGCCCGACGTTGTTGGTGGTAACAAAGTGAGTGGGGCAGAGCTTGCGCAGCATGGCCAACTGCTCTTCAAGAAAAGAGACATTGGCATAGCTCTGGTAACGGTCATAATCGAGCGCAAATCCGGGATTGGGCGGAGCGCCCGAAGGGAGCGGTACCGGAATCTGCGAAAAGTCAGTGTAAGTGTTGCTCCAGAAGACCGTTCCCCACGCCTGGTTGATCGCGTCAAGTGATGTGTACCTGCCGCGCAGCCACTGCTGGAATCCCTCACGGCAGAAACGGCAGTAGCAGCGCCCGGATTCGCCAAGCGTCAGTTCGTTATCGATCTGCCAGCCGATGACGCCCGGAGTCGAATTGAAAGCGCGCGCCATCTCGGTAGCGATCGCGAGTGACAGACGGCGATAGGTCGCGTTCGTGGGGCAGGTAAAACGGCGCGTGCCCGGACTCAGCGTGACGTCGTGCTCGTTGACCATCAGCACTTCGGGATACTTCTGCGTCAGCCACGGAGGCGGCGCGGCCGATGGCGTACCGAGGATGACGGATATCCCCTGACCATGGAGAATGCCAACCACGCGCTCCAGCCATTTGAAGTCGAAGCTTCCTTCCCGTGGCTCCATAAGCCCCCAGGCGAACTCCGCGATGCGCACATTGGTGATGCCCGCGGCAGCCATGGCCGCAGCGTCCTGTTCCCAAAGGCTCTCTGGAGTCTGGTCGGGATAGTAATCGGTGCCGAACAGCAGTGGGAGACGCGGGGACGAATACCCCGGGGGGACCTTTTCTTTTGCCGCCTGCGAAAAAGCCCGCGAATGGGGCAAGGCAAGCAAGCTGACCAGAGTGGCGTTCCCCGTCAGGATAAAGTCTCGTCGATCCATTCGCGCGTATCCTCCGGAAACCTTATACAGGATAGGAGTCCAACCCCGCCGGATTACGCCTTCGCGATCCGCCCTGTCACACATCCCTTGACCTTCACCCTTGACCATCCCTTCGCCACATGGATAATCCCTCCATGGCCGCATCCGCTTCCGGGCTCTTCGACTCGTTCCTGCGCGACTTCCGTTACGGCATCCGCACTCTCGCCCGCACACCCGGCTTTTCTCTTGTTGCCATCGTCGTGATGGCTCTCGGAATCGGCGCCTCGGCGGCCCTTTTCACCGTCGTGCATTCCGTTCTGCTCAAGCCATTGCCGCTCCCCGACGTGGATCGCCTGGTGGCGGTTTATGAGGCAGACACAAAGCTCAAATTCAACAACAATGTGGTGGCTGGGGGCACGTTCCAAAGCTGGGAGCAGGAGAATCGCACCTTCCAGCACATCGCTATCAGCACCGAAACCGACGGCAATTTCTCCTCGAGCGACGGCCAGCTTCCCGAACGAATCCACGCCGTGGCCGCTTCCTGGGCCGCACTTCCACTGCTCGGCGTCCAGCCTGCATACGGCCGGCTCTTCACGCCCGACGACGACAAATACGGCGCCAATGAAACCACTGTCCTCACCTGGGGTTTCTGGAAACGCCGCTTCGGAGGCAATCCTGCTATTGTCGGCCGCACCATCCTGCTCGATTCCAAACCGTACACCGTTGTCGGCATTCTGCCCGCCTGGTTCGCCTACCCCAATCCGCGGGTGCAGCTTTGGGTGCCTGTGTATCCGGAAGTGCCCCCGCAGGTCATGGCGTCGCACGACTCGCATAATTTCACGATCATCGGCAAGCTGAAGCCCGGCGTTTCCGTCGCGGCTGCCCAGGCCGAGCTGAGCAACATCTCCGCGCAGGTGCGCAAACAATTGCCCGAGGGTCCCGTCTTCGACGCAGCCAACATTCGCCCGCTTCTCGATGCCGAAACGTATAAGGTCAAGACGCTGCTCTACGCGCTCTTTGCCGCCACCGGATGCCTTCTCCTGATCGCGTGTCTGAATATTGCCAATCTTCTGGTGGCGCGCTCTGCCTCGCGCCGCAAGGAAGCGGCAATCCGCACCGCCCTCGGCGGCTCAAGGGTTCGATTGCTCCAGGAGCGTGTCAGCGAGAGCATATTGCTGTCGCTCGCCGGAGGCCTGCTCGGTTTGCTCTTCGCCCAGTTGGCCCTGCAATGGCTCCTCCATCAGCGGACCGATCTGCCCCGCTTCGAGTCCATTCATCTCGATTTCACGGTGGTCCTGTTTTCCATCGGTCTCGCCGCGCTTTGCGGCGTAGCCTCCGGCCTCGCACCGGCCCTCGTTGAAGACGAAGAGCAGGTTCTGCGCACTTTGCAGGAGTCTTCCCGCTCGGTGAGCGGCAGCCGCGGCAGCGTCGCCCTGCGTCGCGCCTTGCTCTCCATCGAGGTCGCGCTTACTGTCGTCTTGCTGGTCGGCGCGGGGTTGTTTCTCCGCAGCTTTCAACACCTCCGCGCGGTCGATATTGGAGTGCCGACCGCGAACGTTCTGCACGTGAGCGTCAACCTGCCGGATGCAGCCTACAAGGAAGAGACCAAGAAGCTCGCCTTTATCGAGCAGCTGCTCGAGCGCGTGCGCGCTCTGCCAGGCGTCCGCGGCGCGGGCATCAGCACCTGCCTGCCCGGTCAGGGCCACTGCTCGGACGATGCCTTCACCATCCCCGAAATCCCGCCTCCGCCGAAGGGTCAGTTTTGGGACGCCTCAGTTCGCTTCGCCGATCCCGGCTATTTCAAGGCAATACAAATGCCTCTGCTGCGCGGCCGTTATTTCTCTCCTGAGGAGCGCCTCACGCGCCGGCAATACGCCATCGTGAGCGAGTCGTTTGTGCGCCAGTTTCTGCCCAACACAGATCCAATCGGCAAGCACGTGGTCGATCCCAACAATGGCGAGTTGAACGAAAAGCCTACGCCCAGTAGCGAGATCATCGGGGTGGTGAGCGATGTTCGCGAGTATGTAAACCGCGACCCTCGCCCCACCGTCTACTATCCTCTCTACGGAGGTTTGCGCGGTGATCTGGAGTTGGCCGTGCGCACAGCTTCTGACCCTCTGAGCATGGCTCTGCCCGTGCAGCGGGTCGTGGCCCAGCTCGATCCCGCCCTGCCCGTAGCCGACGTCCTCTCTCTTGACCAGATCATCGGCAAGGACACTGCCGCGGCTAGTTTCGATGCTCTCCTGCTGCTCGTCTTTGCCATGCTCTCGCTCATACTCGCCGCCGTCGGCCTCTTCGGCGTCCTCTCTTACATCGTCTTCCAGCGGACCGGCGAGATCGGTATCCGCATCGCCCTCGGCGCCCAGCGCGAACACGTCCTCCGTCTAATGCTCGCCGACGGCCTCCGCCCCGCAATTATTGGTCTGGTCCTCGGCCTCGGCGCCAGCGCCGCTGTCACCCGCCTCATCCGCTCCTTGCTTTATGGAACCCAGCCGCTCGACCCCATCGTCTTCGGGATCGTGAGCATCGCGCTGCTGGCTGTCGCCGCCGTCGCCTGCCTCGTCCCCGCGTGGCGCGCCTCCCGCCTCGATCCTGTGGAGGCTCTGCGTACCGAATAGTCCGTCCCGCCATGTAAAATGACCGGAGTAACCCGAAGCATTATGTTCAAAGGCTTTTCGACGATCTTTCGCACTCCTGCCCTCCTGCCACTCGCGCTTCTCGCCGCATCTGCTCTCGCCCAAGCCCCGCCGGCCAAGCCATCGACCACTGCCCAGCCTGCCGACGTGCCTCCGGCTGCACAGCAGCCCGCGCCCGCTCAGCAGCCGTCAGCCGGCCAGCATCAGAACGATCAGCAATACACCATCACCCGGCAGGTCAACGAAGTCGATCTCGTCTTCACCGTGACCGATAAGCACGGCCATTTCATCTCCGACCTCAAGCAGAGCGATTTCGCCCTTCTCGACGACCAGAAGGCCCCCGATCGCGTCTACAGCTTCACCCAGCAGACCAATCTGCCCCTGCGTGTCGGTATCGTCATTGACACCAGCACATCCATTCGCACGCGCTTCCAGTTCGAGCAGCAAGCGTCCATCGAATTCCTTCTGCAGATCCTGAAGCCTAAGACCGACAAGGGCTTCGTCATGGGTTTCGACGTCACGCCCGACTACAAGCAGGACTGGACCAATAACCTCGACTCGCTCACCACCGGCATTAACGCGCTTCGCCCCGGCGGTGGAACTGCGCTCTTCGACGCCGTCTACAGCGCCTGTCGTGACAAGCTGCTCGACGCCTCGCGCGGGCAGGAGCCCGTCCGCAAGGCCATGGTCCTCATCTCGGATGGAGACGACAACCAGAGCCACGCCTATCTCGATGACGCCATCAAGGAATGCCAGCGCGCTTCGACCATCGTCTACGCGATCAGTACCAATACCAGTCCCAGCCGCGACCGTGGCGACGACATTCTGCAGAAGATCGCTGACGCCACCGGTGGGCGCGCCTTCTTTCCCAAACGCCTCGAAGAAATGCCGGTCAGCTTCCAGGACATTCAGGACGAGCTCCGTAGCCAGTACGCAATCGTCTACAAGCCTGCGGACTTCAAGAATGATGGAGCCTTCCGCCCCATCTATCTCTTCTGCCTCGACCGCCGTTACGTGGTGCGCGCCAGCAAGGGCTACTTCGCCCCCAAGGGATAAGCGCCCTCTCTTAGGCGTCTTTGCAGGGAAGGCCGTCTTTGCTGTGCAGGGCGCCGCCGTTGCTGTGCCGCTTTCAGAACCGCCACCACCCCGGCGGGAAAAGGGCATGCCGATCCGCGCGTAGAAGCGCGATCAGCAGGATGACGGCCGCGATGATCAGCAGCCCCGAGATCTGCTTCCGGAACAGCCGTTCCCTGGTAGCCATCTTTAGACTTATTGCTGCCCGATGGGAATGTTGTACAGGAAGAAGAACCGCAGCTCTAAAAACTTGCCTTTGAATTCCTTGGGAAGTGGCGGGTAAGGCGACGCTCCGGTGATGCCTCCCCACGCCGCGCGGTCGAGCGATACGTCGCCCGAGGGTAGCTCGAGAATCATCTCCTTCACGCTCCCATCAGGCAAAATCTTGAACCGTATGCCCACCCTGCCCTGCTTGAGCAGCGGAGGCTGCGCCGCCTCGGGAATAATCGGATACCATGCGCGCTTGGTGTCGAAGATGACCCGCTGCATGTAGGGGCCAAAATCGACGCCCATGGTGTCCGAAAGAATCTCTGCCCCGCCCTGCAGCCCGGGATGCTGCGCAGGCGCATTCGCTCCCATGTCACCCCCGTACTGGCCGGCTCCCCGGGCCTGGCGGGCCATCTGCTGGAGATCCTGACCAATGGTGCCGTGTCCGGTGTCGAAGCTGGGCTTGGGGGCGGGCCTCGGCGCTTCAATCTGGCTCTGCTGATTCTGCGGAAGCGGTTGTGCGGGTGGCTGCGGTTGCGGCGGCGCCTGGGCCACCTGTGGAGCCGGTGGCGCAGGAAGCTGCGGTGCTGGAGTCTCAGGCTGCGGCGTAGGCGGCCCCGCACGGCGCATGGCTTGGAGCTGCTCGAGCGTCTTCTTGTCCAGCGTCGGCTTCTTGGATTCGGCGATGCGATTCTTGTCCGAGAGCGGCGCCGGCTTCGGCTTCACCTGCTTCAGAGCGTCAGGAGGCAGATCCAGGTAAGTCATCTCCTTCTCTCGCTGTTTGAGAACAACAGAAGGATCGACAACCTTTACATTGAACAGATATTTCGGGCCGTACGCCAGGTACCAGAAGATCACCAGGTGAATAATCAGCGCGATCCAGAACTTCTCGCGCAAACTGGCCCAGTTGCGGCTGCCCTCAAGCTCCTCGATGACGTTCAGCAGGTCATGGAGTTCGTAATCCTCGTATCGAGTGGGACGACGAAAACTGGGCGCTTCGGGCGGAGTGCTCGGAGGACTGGGCGGGACTTCGGTGATCGGCATTCTAAGGCTGTGTGGACACTTTGTGCCCGGCAGGGACTCGCACTCCGGCGGCCGGCACACTGTTGAGGATCATCTTATTCTCTCATCCTTTGACGCTTTTCCGCAGCGATGTTTTGCCACGGAGGCGGGCAGTTTCACAAGTCCAACCGGCCGGGATTTCACCCTGATCCCCTACAATCGTTGAGGATGACTCAGGCAGTCGTGATTACCGTAAGTGACTCATTCGGCCGGGGAGAGCGCGAAGACCTCTCCGGACCGGCCGTGGCTAAAGTACTCGAATCACATGGATTCGACGTACACGCGCGCATTTCAGTACCAGACGAAATTAAGGCCATCGAAGACGCACTCCGCTCGGCGGCCGCCGCCGCCCGCCTGGTGGTTACCACCGGAGGCACCGGCATCAGCCCCCGCGACGTCACTCCCGAGGCCACGCGGGCGGTTTGCGACCGCCTCCTCGAAGGCGTTGCCGAGGTTATGCGCGCCGAGGGCCGCAGGGAGACTCCGCTCGCCGCTCTGGGGCGTGGCCTGTGCGGCACCATCGGAACCTCGCTGGTCCTGAATCTGCCCGGAAGCCCCCGCGGTGCAGTCACTTCGCTGCGCGCCGTGCTGCCGCTGGTAGGCCACGCTCTCGATCTGC
This sequence comes from uncultured Acidobacteriaceae bacterium, assembly GCA_963781245.1. Classification (GTDB taxonomy): domain Bacteria; phylum Acidobacteriota; class Terriglobia; order Terriglobales; family Acidobacteriaceae; genus Silvibacterium. Next base: position 475,129 of record CAWAFB010000010.1, on the reverse strand, counting down.
TGGCCGGCAAGACCGAACACGAAGCGCAACATCTGGGAGATCCGTCTTGAAGCGGCTGGTAGAGCTCTCCACAAAATACCGGGTCCTGCTCCTCGGTTTCCTCAAGCCGCTGGGCTTTTGGGGCGTGGGCGCGGTGGCCGTCCTCGATTCGAGTTCCATCCCCGTCCCAATGGACCTGATCGTCGCCGGATACGCCTGGAGCGATCCTCATCGGTTTTATCTCTACGTTCTGATGGCAGGCATCGGATCGGCCATTGGCGGCCTCGTTCCTTATTGGCTCGGGCGCGCCGGCGGCGAGATTTTCCTCATGAAGCGCATCGACCGCGCGCGTTACGAGAAGATGCGCGACCGCTTCGAGCGGCAGGAGTTCCTGGCGCTGATGATCCCGTCCATGATGCCGCCGCCCACTCCGTGGAAGGTCTTCGTCTTCGCCGCCGGCGTCTTCGAAATGAAGGTGGCGAGCTTCATGCTGGCGGTGCTCGCCGGCCGCATCGTGCGCTTTACCGTGGTCAGCCTGCTGACCATCCGCTACGGCCCGCAAATCGTCCACGATCTGACCATATTGATGCAACAGCACATGCTGGGCATGCTGGTGGCACTCGGCGTCATCCTGATCGTGCTGGCCGTGCTGGCGCTGCGCAAAGGCATGAGCAAACGGGCCCCGGCAGTGTAAGGGGGAGTTATTCGCAACGAATAGCAGCCATGGGCTCGATCCTGGCCGCGCGCAACGCCGGCAGCAGGGAAGCTGCGCTTGCGATCACAGCCAGCAGCGCGATGGAGCCGACGAAGATCCACGGATCGCGCACCGATGTTCCGTAGAGGAAGCTCGCGAGTGCCCGCGAAGCCAGCAACGCCGCAATCAGGCCGGCCGCCGTGCCTCCGACGGCCACGGCCGCATTCTGACGGAAGATCAGGCCGGCGACCTGTGTGCGCTGTGCGCCGAGCGCCATGCGAATACCAATCTCGCTGGTGCGACGGGCGGTTGCGTATGCAAGTGTGCCGTAGAGTCCGACAGCGGTGACCACCAATGCGCAGGCAGCGAAAAAGATGGAGAGCAGAGCCATCATGCGCTCGGCGCTGAGAGAGTCGTCGACGATACTGGACATCGACGTCATGACCGGGATGGGAATGCCGGGGTCCATCTGGTTTATCAGCATTCGCACCGCGGCGGCCAACGGAGCTGCAGGTCCATCGATTCGTACCACTGCGTGATACGAACGGGCATGCTGGCCGTCGTCCTGTGTCATAGGGAGATACGCGGTGGGCGGCGGTGCGGAGCGAAGATCCTCGTACTTGGCGTCGCCGACGACGCCGATGACTTCGTACTGAGTGCGGGTGGGAGGATCGCCCGCATACTTGATGACGATATGGCCAACAGGGTCGCGGCCGGCGAAGAGCAACTTCGCCGCTGACTGGTTGAGAATAATCTTGAGTCCCGTGGCTGTGGCGTCGGTCCAGCGAAAATCGCGGCCCCGAAACAGCGGGATGCGCATGGTTTCAAAGTAGCAGGGGCTTACGCCGTTCTGGTGGATGTCGTACTCTTTGCCGGCGGGCGCAGAGAAGTTCTCGTCCCACACATAATGCGTAAACGGGATGATGCCGGCAAAGCTGACATTTGTGACTCCCGGCTGCTGTCTGAGACCTTCGCCCAGCTGGTGGTAGAACTGCATCAGCGCGTCGCCCTTAAGTGGCTGCTGGTCCATGCTCAAGGCGATGTTCTGGATGCCGTTCGGGTCGAAACCGGCACCGGACCTAAAGAGGCGAACGAGGCTTGAAGCAAGCAGCCCGGCGCCCACCATCAGCATCAGCGCCAATGCGACTTCGGTTGCCATCATAAACCGCGGCAGGATGCGCTGACGTTCGTGCGCCTGCGTGCTGTGCTGTCCCTGCTTGATCTGCTCGCTGAGATTTCCAGCCGTGGCCTGCAGTGCGGGAATCAGGCCAACGACGAGCGCTGCCACGATTGCAGCCAGAGCCGCGAAGCCGAATAGGCGGATATCGAGCGAAGTATCTATGTGCGTCTCAAACTGCCCCCCCAGCAGGATGGCCGCGAGCGACTTGCCAACCAGGGGAGCGATCGCCAGGCCCGCGGCAGTTCCTGTGACGGCGATCAGCAGGCTTTCTACGAGAAGCTGTTGCACGAGCCTGCGCCGGGTCGCGCCCATGGAAAGGCGCGTGGCGAGTTCCCGTTGCCGGGCAGCTCCGCGGGCAAGCAACAGGCTGGCAAGGTTAAGGCAAGCCAATAAGAGAATGCCTCCGCACATGGCGAAAACCGCCGCCAGCGGCTTGCGGAAGAGCAGGCGGACATAGGTGAATCCGGCCGATCCTGACTCTGCGGCGAAGTGAAAATGGCGCTTCTCGCGGTCGGCGATCCATCCCGTGTCGGATGTTGATTCATGAAGGACCGCGCTGCTGATGGCCGTCATTTCCGCGTTCGCCTGTTCGAGCGTCGCCTGTAGTTGCAGACGTCCCATGACAGTCATCCACCAGCCATGAATGCCGGCCGCAGTCATGCTGCGCTCGCCATTCAGAACCGGCTCGGCCGCCAGCGGGATGTAAAGCTCCGGACGCTCGAGCGGGTCGGCTCCTATAAATCGCTTAGGCATCACGCCAACCACCGTCACGACGGTATTGTCGATTTCCAGCTTCTTGCCGATAACATCGGGCGCACGATTGAACCAGCGCTGCCAGAACGATTCGCTCACGACCACGCCGAAGCCCGCCGGATTACCACCCTTGTGGTCATCCCGCGAGCCGAGTGTGCGGCCGAGCAGCGGCGCAGTTTCGAGCGCAGGGAAGAAATCGCCACTTACAAATTGCCCGGAGATGTTTTCGGATCCGGCGTTTCCCTTCACCTGAAGCGTCGTGTGACTGAAAGCGAAGACCTCGGAGAAGGATTCGTGGCGATGCTCAAGGGAGCGGAATAACGGCTCGGAAAAGCTGTAGTTCGGGAGTGGATTGCCCTGATGGATGCCAAGCACCGCGAGTCGGTCGCTGGCCGGAACGGGCAGGGGGCGCAAGAGCAGTCCATCGATTATCGAGAAAACGGTGGTATTTGCGCCGACGCCGAGTGCCAGGGTCAGAATGGCGACAACGCTGAAGCCGGGCGATTTGCGCAGCATTCGCGCCGAGAAGGATGCGTCGCGGGCGAGATTCTCGAGCGACCGAAACTGCCACAACTCACGCAGCCGTTCGTGCCAGCGGCTCGGATCGCCGAAGGTGCGGCGGGTCGCAGCATTCACATCTGTCTGCGGAACTCCCTCCCGCAGCAGCTTGTCGCGGAGCATCACCCGGTGAAAGGCCAGTTCATCGGCCATGTCTCGATCCATGCGCCGCTTGAGAAAGAGCGCCTTCAATCGGAGGAGAAACTCGTGCAGATTCGGAGCCATGATTGACCTCAACTGCGCCTTACGAAGCCTGCATGACAAAGGCGACCGCCGACGAGAGACGTGCCCATCGTTGTGCCTCGGCGTGCAGACGCTTCTGTCCCTCGGCCGTCAGTTCATAAAATTTGGCCCGGCGGTTATTGTCCGAAGCGCCCCACCTGGCCTTCAGCATGCCGCGCAGCTCCATCCGGTGCAAAGCCGGATAGAGCGCGCCCTCCTCCACCTTCAGCATTTGCTGCGATGTCTGATGAATCCACTCCGCGACACCGTATCCGTGCAATGGCCCGCGCGCCAGAGCTTTGAGAATCAGCATCTCCAGCGTTCCCTGAATTAATTCGCCTGTGTCGGAAGTCCGTTCCATAATTGCCTTAGGGGAAAATAGCGGCACCAATGCCATCTTGTCAATATTGCCTTCGCAGCCGCGATCAAAGTAATCTGGCTTCCCACACCTGAGTGCGAAAAAGCTGATGAGAATCCGGATGATGACGGTGTGTCGAACAGCTCTGATCGGCTGCCTGGCGGCAACCATGCCAGCCATCGCGCAAAGCACTCAGCAACAGCCGAGCACTCGCCCTGCTCCCGCGCCGCGTCCATCCAAACCCGGCGGGGACGTCAGCATCCAGCCGTATCCGAATCCTCCAAAGCCCGGGCCAACCCCGAAACCGCCAGGACAGAACCCTGGACAGCGCCCGCCAGGGTCGAATCCCGGATCGAACCCAGGATCTAATCCCGGATGGAGGCCGCCATCGCGCCCTCCATCCAGACCGACCGGTGACGTCACCATTCAGCCATATCCGTATCCGCCAAAACCGAGCCCGAGACCGCCGCGTCCGCCGACCTGGGGCAGACCACCGCAGACTCGTCCGCCTTACCAATGGCGTCCGGGCGACTGGGATTATCTGCACCGCTATTACTACCGCAATCTCGGATATATCAACCGGTCCAGGCGTCCGGTATGGATCGTCGGGGGATTCATCCCGTGGACCGACTTCGGATATCTGACTCCTCTGCCGCCAAATCTCTACGGATACCTGCCGCCTCCGCCGCCGGGTTACCAGGTCGCGTATTACCAGGGATATGTGGTGGTGTACGATCCGCGCACCGGCTTCATCGTGAACGTGGTCGATCTGCTTCGATAAAAGGGCTGGATCAGGCGATTGTCCGGCGACCTCTGTCGGACCCGAACGGTTCCTCCCGGTATCCGTTCGGATACCACCGCGCTCAGCGCGGCGCGGGAAAGCGTGAGCCGCGCATCACTCCATCATTCGTATCCCCTTGCAAACACTGGAGCGAGATCAGGAAGCGGGAATCTTCACGCCGCCGCCTGCCTTTGGCCCACCGCATGCACTATGCGTAGGCGTAACAGCAAGCACCTGAAGCAGGAAACTTCTGGAGCTGGCAAAAGTAAATTCAGTTCGGGCTCCACTGTGAGGAGTCCTGCGACGCGCTCAGAAGAGGGCGTCTTCAAAAGGAGAAAGGTCATGAAACGGATCGCTTCCATCGCACTCTTCGCCCTCGTCAGCATCGTCACCGTAGGCTTCGCATCTGCGCAGCAACGCGCCGTGAAAGCCGATGTTCCCTTCGACTTCACCGTGGGCAACAAGCTTGTTCCCGCCGGAACCTACACGATTTCCGCCGTTTCGGACAACGTGATCGAAATTCAGAACAGGGATGCCCACGTCGCGATGCTGAGCAGGACTAATCCCGACGAGAAGCAGTCGAGAGGCGGCAAGCTGGTCTTCACCAAGTACGGCGACCAGTACTTCCTGAGCGAAATTCTCTGCGCGTCGGCTGATATGAACATGGCGGTCCCCGCCTCGAAGGCGGAAAAGCGGGCCCATGATCAGCAAGCCAGCCTGCAGAACGCCAGCCAGGTTTTCGTTGCGCTGAAGTAGTAACACTGCCTTGGTTCCACCAGGCCCCGGAGACAAATTGTCTCCGGGGCCTGTTTGTTATGGTCTGCTCAGAATGGAGATGGGACGGGACTCCTTCAGCTCCTTGTGTATCCCCGGGCCCCGCATCTCCACGTCCAGCGTGTGCGGACCCGGCGTGACACCTGCCGCGCTCAGCGGCATCTCCACCGACGCGAGATAACCCGAGCCGGAATCCAGAGTGAAGGTAGTCTCTCGCGCCGTTTCGACCGCGCCCGACTCGGACCGCAGGACAAATTTCGCCGTCCAGCTCTCGGGCTTGCCCTTGTCGATCTTTTCCGGCGGATAAATCCGCACGAAGGCATGAACAGTATCGCTCGCTTCAAAGCTGCCCAGCGTGTCGGGCTTGATCCGGCAATCGCCGGCACGCATCGGATCAATTGCGAGATGCGGTTGCTCCTTCACACCAGCCGGCGCGCGATGTTGCAGTCCAGTCGCTGGCCCTCCGTCATCGCGGCACGACTTGCCCAGCACAAGGCTGCTCACCGCAACGCCCGGACGCGGAAACGCAACATCAACCTTTCGTTCGCTGTACGCATAGATATTGCCTTGCCCGTCGTGGACCGCGATGTTCCACAGATAGTGTCCAGGGCGTAGCTGGCCATCGCGCTCCCATGAGAGGCTGCGGCCATCCCAGTGCACGCGCAGCTCGCGCTCCAGGATCACGGTCTCCAGGTTCGCGTCTTTCACCCGTTCCGACACCGAGAGCACCACCGGCCCGCGGCCGTGCCCGGTCCACTCGATCACCGCGCTCATAGGAAGCACCGGCTCCAGGCCATCACGCAGCGGGAAGTAATCAGTCCGTTGCGTGATCCGAAACTCGGGCGAGGCAATAGGAGTGGACGCGGCCTTCGCGAGGAGCGCCGAGATATGCCTCTGGTCCATCCCACGCTCGACATCGCTCGAAACCCCCACCGGAATCACATCAAGGATTGCTGCGCGCAGATCCTTCCGCGCGAGCCGAACCTCCACGTCCGGGATGCCGTGGTCCTGGTCCTCCGGCGTCATTTCGAAATCGAGCGCATAACCTCCGTCCAGGTCGCGATGGATCTGGCGGGCCAGGTCATTGAGTGAATTGGCGAATCCGCCGTACGTCGCGTCAGCCGTCTGCATCATCTGCGAGGCGCGATAGGCAGAGTTGCTGATCGCGTCGTTGAACGATTGCTCGACATGCATGTGTTGGGAAGGCCTGGCGCCAGACAGATCCGTCGTAGCGTCGCCGCCGGGGATTATCGGATCAGGGCCCCCGACGTTGCCGATGTAGATGTGAGCGCCGATGTGCTGGGCGACTCCGGTGAGGGCTTCCGGGCCATCGTGGGCGAGCATCTGGTCGTTCAGGCCGTAGAAGGAGCCGGCAATAGGATTCATGGCCAGGATGACTTTCGGGCCTTCGTAGCGCTGCATAACGCTGATGGCCGCTTCGGCCTTGTTCAGCCAGGGACCGTCCCAACGCAAGCTACCAGGCAGTGTTACATCGCTTGCATACTGAAATGGCTCTTTGGTGTTTGCGACTTCGTCGAGGAAAGCAAGAAGCTGGGAGCGTCCGTTTGTGAAGGGCGTCATCTTGCCGTTGGAGTCGAAGATGCCCACCCGCCACGGCAGCACTTCCGCAGGCTGCTTCGAGAAATAACTCACCGCCTCGCGCACTCCAATGTTGTGCACCACCGGATCATTCGGCGGAAATACCAGCAGCACCAGCGGCGGCACAACACTCGTCTGCGTCCCGGGCGCATGCAGGCGAAAGTCTCGCGGCTTGCCATTGACGACCAGCGCGAACTCAGCAGGCTGCAGGTTGGGCGGAGTGAAGCCCTCACGATCCAGCACCCGCAGCGAGACCGTCGCGGAATTCGCCGCGGCAAAGCCGTCGCGACGGAGCAAATCAAGCTCGTGATAGAGGGTGGGACTCGAGCCAGCCGTTTGCTGCTGCTGATTCTGTTTAAGAAGACCTTCCGGAGTCACCGGTTGGGCCGGGTTGGTCGGGGTGGTTTGTTCCAGCGGAAGAGGTTTGAGCGCTTCGGGCGGAGCTTGAGCATGGACCGCGCCGGAGAACAGGAACAGCGCTGCGATCAGTAGTGATGCCCAGCGTCCCATATGTTATGTACGGCTCAACCATCCGCCACGCTGCAGTATAAGCTTCGCGGCCAACGGTTAGCTGCTCGGCTTCGGCGGAAAATCCTTGAACATCTTGCCGATATCCCCATCCAGCTGTTTCGTATTCTTGTTCGCATTTGTCGAGAGATCTTCCGTGGCCAGGCATCTCCACAGCAGCTTCTTCGAAGTGCTGTCGAACATATCGATCACCAGGTTCGCGACCGGCTGATTCGTCGTCGTGGTCGTGGCGTCGCCGATACCGGGCCCCCATCCGCCACCCCAGCCCCAGCCACCCCAGCCCCAGCCGCCGCCCCAGCCGCCGCCTAATCCGTCATACATCGTCTGCGTTTCTTTCTGGTTGTGCACGTTATCAGTGGCGAATATGGTCACCGCGCCGCCGGAGGGTACCAGTCGCCATCCCTTGGCCTGCAGATGCTGATTTACCGCCTGCTTGATGCGGTCGACGTAAAACGGATCGCTGGTCTTAACCTGCCCCCAGGAATAGGTATGGTACTGCGAGAAGTTCACGCTATGGTCGTAATCCATCCTCACATTGCCGCCGAAAACAACGGCCGAGGAACCAAACAACAGCGCAACTGCGAGTAGAAGATGCGAGGCAGATTTCATCGGCGTCTCTCTATTCAGAGTGAACTCAGATCACCGTAGAGTGTACAGACCGCTTTCGCCGGTGGCCACAAATTCCCCGCTTATGGCCTGATATTCCAACGCTGTTTGCCCCGGACCAAATCCGCTACCGAGACACTACGGCTGCGCATAGTAGCCCTGCCGCGTGCGCGCAAGCAGCCCCGGCTTGTCGACGCGGACTTCGATCTGGTGATACTCGTTCGGCCGCTCGCCTTTTGCCGGCTCGAAAGAAAGCTCGTACCACGCGTCGGCATCCGCGAACGCCTGCTGCAGAAGAGCCGACACATCGTTGCTCGAGTTCAGAACCAGGCCCCCGCTCTGCGCGGCGATCACCTGCAGCGCAAGGTTGCCGGCCGACACTTGATTAGGCTTGCTGACCCCCTTCAGAAATTGCTGGTAGTAGAAGGTGCGCAGCGTGTTTTCCCCCGCGCCAATCGGATTGACGTTGTACAAGGTGATGCGCGCCTGACGAAGCTCGGTGGACGCTTCCACGATCGCCCCAAAGAGACTCTGTTGCTGCTTTGAGTCGATCTGAACACTGGGACCGGAGAGAAGCGGCCAGCCGGGAGAAACCCACAGGATGAACTTGCGCCCCGGCTTGTCGGCTTCGCTTGACGCAAGTTGCGCCAGTGCCTTCAACGACAGGTCAAAGCGGTCAACTGCACCGTAGAAGCCGGCGGAACGACGGAGAGTCCGAAGAGCGACGGTCTGCTGATCGAGCGAGGCGGCAATCGCATTGCCGTCGGTCGAAAAGCTTTGCTGAATCTGGGTCCCGGTATCGCCGAAGATGGCGAGTTTCACAGGGTGAGCGAGCTTGCCTCCATTGGCGCGAAGGAAGCCATCGATCTGATTGCGCTCGTAGGCGATGATCTGATAGTCGGTGTTAACGGCATCGATAAGCAGGATCACTTCGACCGGAGCCTCGGAGCCGGAAAACGCCCGGAACGAGGTAATCGTCGCCGGAACCTTGTTGTCGGTGATCGTGAAGTCTTTCTGGTCGAGCCCGGTGACCGGCGGTCCGGACTTCGGCGTGACCACCACGTCCAGATGGATTTGGCCATCCTGCGCCGGAGCCGGTTGAGGAGGCTGTTGAGTGAATGCGGCCGTCGAGAAAGATAACAGAAGAAAAAGAGCGGCGAGACGAGCTTGGATGTGCATGAACTTCCTTTGTCTTCGCGAAAGCCGATGAGGTCTCGCTGCGGCGAACAGATCAAGGCACTGTCACGGTAGACGCGGCCCGGCCGCCGGGAGTTTCCCCGGTTACATTCGCGATCCGGCCGCCGAAGCCAGCGGCGGTTCGGATGTATCTTTTTCTCGCGGCGCCTCTGGCGGTATGATGCATTGCCGTTTGCGGCACGGGAGTTTTTGCATGCAACGTCTTTTTGCGATCTTCGCAGGGCTATGCCTTGCAGCGCCGGCCTTCGGCCAGATACCGGCGTGGATGCCCGACCCTACCCAGCAGCAGACCTACACGCTGCATCGCTCATCCAGCCGTGAAGCCACCGGAGCGAACGCCGACTACCGCACCGTGACACCGGGCCAGACACTCACCATCCTCGACGTGGACGGGCCCGGAATGATCTCCCACATCTGGTTCACGCTCAATGACTGGGAACCGTACAGCCTCAAGCGCATCGTGCTGCGCTTGTACTGGGACGGCGAAGACTCGCCCAGCGTGGAAACACCCATCGGCGACTTCTTCGGTCTGGGTAACGGCATCTACTATCCGTGGCAATCGGCGGTACTCTCGGTCGGTCCCGACAAGTCCATGAACTGCTGGTTCCCCATGCCCTACGCAAAGCATGCCCGCATGACCATCACCAATGAAGGCAAGCAGACTCTGAACAATCTCTACTGGAACATCGACTACCGCACCGACGCCAAACCTCTGCCGCCCGGCACCCTCTATTTCCACGCCGAGTACCGCCAGGCGCAGCCTGCCCAAGGCTGGGCCAAGGAGTGGTATGAGAACGGCGACCCGCTCATCAATTACCGTCGTGACCTCGACGGTAAAGACGACTACGTCTGGTTCGAGGCCAAAGGACACGGCCAGTTCGTCGGCGTGACCATGTCCATCCTCCAGAACCAGGATGGCTGGTGGGGAGAAGGCAACGACACCTTCTGGGTCGACGACCCAGACAAGATCGCCGCCGTCGGCACCGGCAGCGAAGACTACTTCCTCGGCTCATGGGACTTCGGCGGCGCCCCGCAGGCCTATCCACTCCACGGATCACCCATGATCGGCAAAGAGCTCGCCGGCGAGCGTTGGAGCGTGTACCGCTTCCACCTCGATTCGCCAATTCCATTCACGAAGTACATGAAGGCTGGCATCGAGCATGGCCACGCCAACGCGCGCTCCGACAACTTCTATTCCGTCGCCTACTGGTATCAGGCCGAACCGCACATGCCCTTTCCGCCGCTGCCGGAAATGAGCGATCGCATCCCCACGGTTCAGTTTGTCGGCGGTCCCGGAAACGCCAAGGGACCTTACCAGCCGGGAAATCCTCAGCCGAGATGAGCGATCCGATAAGCAGCAAAAAGACGGCTCGCATGAGCCGCCTTCTCTCTATGATCTCGACGCCTAGACGCCAGTAACTTGCCGATGCGTGGTCAACTGCCGCGCCAGGACGGGCAGACCGAACGCCAGGCCGGCCACAAGCGCTGTCGAAATCAGGTCGTTCCGGTAAAACGGCAGCCCGGCAACATACGACACGCCCAGTCCCGCAAAGGTCTGCGGATACATCGGCGAGCCTACCCACGCTGCGAAATTCGTAATCAGGAAGAACGATGTCGGCGCAATCAGCACCGCGGCTCCCACGCGTCCGACCGAAACCTGCTTCGCCAGCAGGACCCGCCCCAGAACGATGACGGCCGCATACCACGCCCATGTAATCAGGTACGCCGAGACGTGGAAGGGATAGTTGTAGGCGTAGACCGTGAGGTAGTAGTCCGTTGCGGCCAGCAGCGCCACCGGCAGAATCGCCTGACGAAGTGGTCGCCGGGCTCCAAAGAAGATCAGCGAGCCGCCGACAGCGGTGAAGTTGAGCCAGGGCAGGTGCGGAAGCACGGCGATCCTGCTCAGAACAGCCAGAAGAATCAGCAGATACGCAGACATGGGAAACCTCGGAAAGGTTCGGAAAGATAAGAACTTGGCTCTTTTATTCTGCGGACTGCCGGAAGCAGGGTCAAGAAAAAGCGTGCAATGGAGTCAAAATACATTTTGATGAGGCGAGTCGCAGCAAGCCGGATCTGCGAGTCAGCAAGTGAGTTTCCCATCTCTAAAGTCCGCAGGAAGGATGCTGTCATCCTGAGCGCAGGCCGGCGCAGCGGCCGGAGTCGAAGGATCTGCTTTTCGGGTTCTTGATAAATGCGACTTCGTTGACCCGCCAACTCCCTCACGCTATTTCTGCTCCCTGCCGCCTATGAACATCTGTTCCACTTCATTCCCCGGCCCGATATAGACCGAACCTCCCAGCGGATTTCGCCCTGGATTGTGGCTCGAGCCTTCCCCAAACGCCGAATATCCAAAGCGCATATCGTCGAACTCCACCGCGTGCCAGTTCGGCTCAGGCGGCGGCTCCCCCGCCACCGGATCATTCCCCACATCCGTCACCAGCGGAAACTCCGCCCAGTCCAGATACACCCTCCCCAGCCACGATTGCTTGGCCGCCGCAACCTGTGGCGTCACCGCCGGCTTATAAGTGATATCCCCCGTCTGCACATCGTCGCGCCGCGTATGAACTTCCGCCGTCTGGTAGTAGTCCTTGGTCTCGGCGACAACATGCCAGGCGAAGGGATTAAAGGGATAAGGCTCGGCATCGATCTTCGTAATCGAATCGGCGACCACCCCGCTGTTTTCGACCAGCTCCACGGCGTGGCCTTTTTCCGCGTTTCGCAGCGACCAGTACAGGACCACGAAAACCAGCGCCGCAATCGACCATCCCCGTCCCCGGAACAGCGGCCGCCTTGCGCCGATCTCGCGGTCCGCCAGCCCGAAGATCCATGACAGCACCAGCGCGCCGGCCAGAGCCAGCATGATGTACGGATCCACGATGAAAACGATGCTGCGCTCATACCACCGCGGACTAAACGGAAAGAAAGGACGCAGGCCGTAGTTGTTCGTGTAGTCGAGCAGCAGGTGACTCAGGTCGGCAATCAGAGCAAAGAGAAAGATGAGCCCCCAGCGCGGCGGGGGCAGTCCGGCCTTCAGCGGTTTGCGCCGCGCCTTATGTATCAGCCAGATCACCGCCAGCGTCACCAGCGCGATGACCGGTGCAGCGACAAGCGTGTGCGTAATCCCGCGATGATGCTCGAAGCCGTCGAGCGGTCCGCGAAATCCCCAGAAGACGTCGAGGTCAGGCGCCTCGGCCGCAAGCGTCATGGCCAGCGTGGCATAGGCAGTTTTGCGATTGAAGCCGGAGCGCCCCAAGTTCGCCCCGGTAAGGAAGTGAGTGAGTGGATCCATAGCCCTTCGCACACAGGATACAGGGCAGCCGAAAATGATTTAATCCGAACCATGGGTCCAAAGTCCGTCGAGAACAAGATCGAGAAACTCCGCGAGACCATCCGCCACCACGAATACCTCTATTACGGCCTCGATGCCCCCGAGGTCTCCGACGCCGAATTCGACGCCCTCATGCGCGAGCTCAAGAAGCTCGAAGCCGAGAACCCTGAGCTGGTCACTCCCGACTCGCCCACGCAGCGCGTAGGAGGCAAGCCCAAAGAGGGATTTCCCAAGGTTCCGCACTCCCGCCCCATGCTCTCGCTCGACAACGTCACCAGTGAAGAGGAGCTGCGTGACTGGGACCGCCGCGCCCGTTCCCTCGCCGGCGAGAACGCCGAGATCGCCTACGTCTGCGAATACAAGCTCGACGGCATGTCCATGGCGCTCCGCTACGGAAGTGAGAGCAATGGCGCGTCACACCTCGCACGCGGCATCACGCGCGGCGACGGCACCATCGGCGAAGATGTCACCGGAAACGTCCGCACCATCCGTTCAGTCCCGCTCTCCATCACGCACGCCAAGCTGCACCACGCAAAACTGCCTCCAACGTTCGAAGTGCGCGGCGAAGTCGTAATGCCTCTCGCTGCTTTTCTCAAGATGAATGAGGAGCGCGAAGCCGACGGACTGTCGCCCGCCGTCAATCCTCGCAATGCCGCCGCCGGAACCATCCGCACCCTCGAGCCCAACATCGTTGCCCGCCGCCGTCTCGACTTCTACGCCTACTTCGCGCTCACCGAAACCGGCGACAATCTCTTCGAAGAACAATCCGAAGCCCTCGACGCACTCGCCGCCGCCGGCTTCCGCGTTAATCCACACCGCGAGGCCATCAAGGACATCGACAAGGTGATGGCTTTCGTCAATCGCGCCGAAGAAAAACGTGCCGATCTCGGTTACGAAATCGACGGCGTCGTCATCAAGATCGATTCCGCAGAAGTTCAGCGCCGTCTCGGATACACCGGCAAAGCCCCCCGCTGGGCCGTCGCCTACAAATTCACCGCCCGCGCCGGCATCACCAAAGTCGAAGACATCAGGATCCAGGTCGGACGCACCGGCAAGCTCACCCCCGTTGCCGTGCTCACCCCGGTCTTCATCGGTGGAACCACCGTCAGCCGCGCCACCCTGCACAACGCCGACGAAATCGAGCGCCTCGGCCTGCTTATCGGCGACTACGTCAAAGTCGAGCGCGGTGGAGACGTCATCCCCAAGGTCGTCGAAGTCGTCGAAGATAAAGATCGTCCTCGCGGTGACCGGAAATTCCACTTCCCCACGCACTGCCCCGTCTGCGGCAGCGAAATCGTCAAGACCGAAGGCGAAGTCGACTACCGCTGCGTTAACGCCGACTGCCCTGCGCGCCTCATCGAGAGCCTGCTCCACTTCTCCGCCCGCAAGGTGATGAACATTGAGGGCCTGGGCGAGGCAGTAGTGGAACAGCTCCTCGACCGCGGCCTCGTGAAGAGCATCGCCGACCTCTATTCACTCACCGAGGAGCAGCTTCTCTCCCTCGAACGCATCGGCAAAAAGACCGCCGACTCCCTCCTCTCAGAAATAGAGAAGTCGAAGACCTCGCCGTTGAACCGAGCCCTCTTCGGCCTCGGGATCCGCTTCGTCGGCGAGCGCACCGCGCAGTTACTCGGAGAAGAATTCGGCTCGATGGATGCACTCATGGCCGCTTCCATGGAAGAACTCGAGCGGGTTAACGAAGTCGGCCCTCGCGTAGCCCAGGCCATCCGCGAATTCTTCGACGAGGAAAAGAACCGCGTCCTCATCGAGAAGCTCCGCGCCGCCGGCCTGAATTTCACCGCCGAGAAGCGCAAAAAATCCTCGCAGCTCGAAGGTCTCACCTTCGTCCTCACCGGAACCCTTCCTAACCTTACCCGCGAAGACGCCAAGGCCAGGATCGAGGCCGCCGGCGGCCGCGTCTCCGGCTCGGTCAGCAAGAAGACCCACTACGTCGTCGCCGGCGAAGACGCTGGTTCCAAGCTCGACAAGGCTCGCGAGCTCGGCGTCAAGGTCGTCGACGAGGCAGGCCTGGTAGAACTGCTCGGCAGCTAGGCTCTCAAGCGATAATCTCCGCGATGTCCCATCCTCCCAAACCCGACCCGCTCGCGGTAATCCTCCTCGGCCCCACGGCCAGCGGCAAAACCGCGCTCTCCCTCACCCTCGCCGAAAAATTCTCCGGCGAAATGGTCAGCTGCGACTCCGTCGCCGTCTACCGCGAGATGGAAATCGGCACCGCCAAGCCGTCGCTCGCCGAGCGTGCCCGCGTCCCCCATCACCTCATCGACGTCTACTCGCCTGACCAGCACTCCACCGCTGGCGACTACTCCCGCCTCGCCCGCGCCGCCCTGCGCGACATCTCCGCGCGCAACCATCTCCCCATCATCACCGGAGGCACCGGCCTCTACTTGCGCGCCCTAACGGACGGCCTCTTCGCCGGCCCGCAGCGCTCGCCCGATCTACGACTCCGCCTCGAAACGAGCGACCGCAAACATGGATCAGGCTGGCTGAACCGAATCCTCAACCGCCTCGATCCCGCATCCGCCGCCCGCATCCACTCGAACGACACACCCAAGCTTATCCGCGCCATCGAGGTCTCACTCGCCGTCCGCCAGCCCCTTTCCGAAGCATGGAAGTCCGGCCGCGACCGACTTACTGGCTTCCGCCTCCTGCGTATCGGTCTCGACCCCGACCGCAAAGCCCTCTACGCCCGCATCAACGCCCGCGCGAAAGAGATGTTCGCCCCCGAAACGGGAAACGGCGGCCTACTGGACGAAACCCGCCATCTCATCTCCAAATACGGAGACACCCCCGGTAATCAAACGCGTGGCCCCTTCGACTCCCTCGGATACAAGCAAGCCCGCGCCGTCCTGCGTGGCGAGATGACCCTCCCCGAAGCCATCGCTTCCGCCCAGCAGGGACACCGTAACTACGCCAAGCGCCAGCTCACCTGGTTCCGCCGCGAGCCGGATGTCCTCTGGCTCCGCGGCTTCGGAGACGACCCAGCCATCACCGCGCATGCCGTCGCCGCAGTCGCAGAAACACTGCCATAACTCCTGACCTGACAGCTCGCTCTCCATCAGAGTGTTCCCACTAGGAAGATCTGACCTACTGATGCCACCCATCACAGGTGTATCGTTGATAGCGGCTACAGCCGCGCACGCTCAGGCTGCAAAAAATCACCATCACAACGGAGACCCCCTCGCCGATGCTCGATCGCAGAACCTTTCTTCAAGCCGCTACAAAGACAGCTGCCGCAGCCGCCGTTACCACACGTCTCGAACCTCTCTTCGCGCAAGCCGCCTCAGCGCCCACCTCGCCCAACGACAACATCCAGCTCGCCCTCATCGGCGCCGGCATTCAAGGACAGGGCGACACCAAGACAGCCATTCAGGTCCCAGGCGTCAAGCTCGTCGCCGTCGCCGACTGCTACGATGGCCGCCTCGCCCACTCGAAAGAACTCTGGGGCGCGGACATCTTCACCACCCGCGATTACCGCGAGATCCTCGCCCGCAAAGACGTCGACGCGGTCCTCATCGCCACGCCCGACCACTGGCACAAGACAGCCGCCATCGACGCCCTGAAGGCCGGCAAAGACGTCTATCTCGAGAAGCCGATGATCCACATCTATCCCGACGGCCCGGAGATCATCGAAACCGTCCGCTCCACCAACCGCATCCTCCAGGTCGGCAGCCAGCGCGTTAGCTCCGTCGTCTACGCCAAGGCCAAGGAGCTGCTTGCCTCCGGCGTCATCGGCAAGCTCAACATGGTCAGCGCCTGGTGGGACCGCAACTCCGCCATCGGCGCCTGGGATTACTCCATCCCCCTCGACGCCTCGACCGAAACCTGCGATTGGCCGCAGTTCCTCGGTTCCGCGCCCAAAATTCCCTGGAACGCCGAGCACTTCTTCCAGTGGCGCAAGTGGAAAGCCTACGGATCGGGCGTCGCGGGCGATCTCTTCGTACACCTCTTCAGCGGCACCCACTTCATCACCGGAGCTCACGGCCCCACGCGCGCCATGGCCACCGGCGCCATCCGCTACTGGAAAGACGGCCGCGACGCCGACGATGTCCTGCTCGCCCTCTTCGACTATCCCGAGGGCTTCAACCTCAGCCTGCGCGTCAATTTTGTCGACGGCGGCGAAGAGAGTGAGGGCTTCATCTTCACCGGCTCCGAAGGCCAGATGGTCATCGCCGGCCAGTCCGTCACTGTGAACCGCGTCCCGCCCGAAAAGGAGCCCGGCTACACCGTCTCCACGTTCACCGAAGCCATGCAGAAGGAGTACATCGCCGAGTACCGTAAGAAATATCCTGAGCAGCATTTCTCCGGCCCGGTGCCCGAAGCCATCGAGAAATTCGCTCCGCCCGCTGGATACTCCGACAGTTACGACCATTTCCACAACTTCTTCAACTCAGTCCGGAGCCGCCAGCCCGTCGTCGAAGATGCAACCTTCGGATTCCGCGCGGCCGGCGCTGCCCTGCTCAGCAACCTCAGCGTCGAAAAGGGCAACGTTGTCCACTGGAACCCCGAAACCATGAAAATAGAGAAGTCGTAACGTAAACATTTATTTGTAACTGTCATCCTGACCGAAGCGTGTGGCAGCTTCATCGCCACACGCGCAGTCAGGAGGCCTTTAATTTCCTTACGATGTCATCCTGAGCGAAGCTCCCGAAGGGAGCGAAGTCGAAGGACCCGCTTTTCAAGTATTAAATCGGGTGCCCCACATCCATCCTCTCGGACGTGGGCGACACCCCAACTCACCGGAGCACCCAAAATGATCAAGCGCCTCCTGCCCCTGCTACTCCTCCTCGCTCCTCTCGCCTACGCCCAGGACCCCGCCCACGCCACCGAATTCCGCATGCAGCATCCCGGCAACGGACCCGGCGGAGAGCCACGCATAGCCTTTCTCTCTCATCGTCTCGGCAACGACCACGCCGAGGGCATCTCGCTGCTCGACATGAATGGCGACGGCTACCCCGATCTGCTCAGCGGAGCCTACTGGTACGAGAACCCCGGCCCCAACGGCGGCATATGGAAACAGCACCAGTTCCGCACCGTCGGCACCCACGGCGAATTCGTCTCTGACTGCGGCGAGTGGATCGTCGACGTTGACCACGACGGCCTGCCCGACCTCGTCACTACCGGCTGGATAGCCAATGGCGTCTGGGTGTATCACAACCCCGGACCGCAGGCGACAGCCGCGGGCACCATGTGGAAGGCGGAAAAGATCACCGACAGTTACGATACCGAGGGCGGAGCATTCTTCGATATCAATGGAGACGGCAAGCCCGACCTCGCCCTCGCCCACTACAACCGCTCCGGTATCATCTGGATCGACTTCAGCAAGGACAAGCCGCGCGTCCACCACCTCGGAGGCAAGGAGCAGGACGGCCACGGCATCGGCGTCGCCGACATCAACGGCGACGGCAAAGCCGACGTTCTCACCCCCCACGGATGGTTCGAGCAGATCGACGCCGACAACGATCAGTGGAAGTGGCACGGCGACTGGGATCTCGGCGACACCGGCTTTCCGATCATCGGCTACGACGTCAACCACGACGGCAAGATGGATCTGATCTACGGCCAGGGCCACGGCTACGGACTCTACTGGCTCGAGCAGGCCGGCACCCCTGACAAGCCTCTCTGGATCCGCCACACCATCGACGAATCCTTCTCGCAGTCGCACGCCCTGCTGCTCGCCGATCTCGACAATGACGGCAAGCCTGAGCTCATCACCGGCAAACGCTACCGCGGCCACTCCGGCAACGACCCCGGCTCCTACGACCCCGTCGTCGTCTATGCGTACGAGCTGCCGGGGCCGCCTCAGCTCACTGCCGCAAAATCCTCATCCTCTGAAACCACTCCCGGCGCCGTCCAAACCATGCGCATCGCTAACCCCGCCGCTGACCCCGTCTTCACCCGCTACGCGCTGTCCGTCAACGGAACAGCCAGCGCGGGTACGCAGTTCATCGCCGCCGACCTGGATAAAGACGGAGACATCGACATAGCCAGCGCCGGCAAGCTCGGCGTCCATGTCCTCGAGAACCTGAAGATCAACAACGTGCCCAAGGCCACGCGTGAAGAGATGCAGCCTCTCGAACGCAAGTGGCCCTTCCCAGGCGAGGGCCAGGAGGTACCGCAGGAAGATGGCCCTAAGCCATAGCGCCTTCGCATCCTTGCAGGATGCAAGAATCAATCGTCGCGCCGCACTCCTGGGCTTGGTTCATGGGGTGCGGTCCAACCGGGTTCCCCCGCTCTTGCGCAGCTTGCAGGAGCCCCCGCAGATTGATCTGCAGAATTTTTGGCGTTTACGTGGTAAAAAGAAGAACGCCGGGTGAACTCAATGATTCGTCGGCTCAAACTACCTCGTCAGGCCAAACTTCTCTTTTGGCAACTGTTGGCGCGGACGCCCTTCGAGATACGTCGCTGCTTGCCGGCTGTTACCCTGAAGCCGCTTGATCTCGTATTGGCGGGATACGATGCCCGCGGAGAAAAGGTCACCATCGTCCAGGTCGGCGCGTGCGACGGCGTAAAACACGATCCCATCCATCAGTTTGTGGCCAGGGGTCGCTCGCGAGCCATTCTACTTGAACCAAATCCCTTCGCATTCGCTCGCCTGCAGCTGAACTATGCTGATCCAAACCGCGATTGGGGAACAGGATGGAGAGGCAAACCTTTACCGAACGAAGAGAACCGATGAGAAAAGTTCGGAACTGGATTGGGTGGTTGAGATCGCCTCGTTTTACCGGGAGCACCTCGAGCAGCACGGCCTGAAGGCTGACGAGATCGAACGAATCAGCGTGCCTTGCCGGTCGCTCTCCTCGTTGGCGGCTGAGCTCGGCCTGTCAAAAATCGATCTCCTCCAAATCGATGCCGAAGGCTTTGACGCGGCCGTCGTGCGCATGGCTTTGAAGTTGGCGGTGCGGCCCGACTGCATCAATTTTGAGCACGTCCATCTAAGCACCGCGGACCGCAAACCGCTGTTCGAGATGCTGAAAGCCAGCGGTTATCTCCTCAGTTACGACGACGAGAACCTGCTGGCGCTACGGGCTTCCCTGCCTCAAGCAACCAGAAGAGAGCAAACCGCAGTCGGCGCATAGCTCAAAGGGCAAGACGAACAAATCTTTTGACGTTCGTAAATTCTCAGGACACACCGGCCGAAACGCGGATCGCGTTCATCCGGGTAGATTCGGAAACGGCTATCGTAGGATTCGGAAACGGTAATCTTGACGTATAAGCTCACTCCGCACAAAAGCGAAAGGGCGACTTCTCTCGCGAGTCGTCGCCCTCTCTTCCGATTTTTCGAAGGTCTGGTTCGGCGTCCAGACCACAACCCGTTAATCCTGGCGTCCTGAGGGACCTGCGGGCTCGCACCCGTGTTTCCCTCATTCTTCCTGAATCACATCTGTTGCGAGAGCTTCCTCGCTTCTGTCCGTCCGCGCCCAGTCTCCCAGACGCTTTCGTGAGTCCCGTCGCCGGGCCTCGCGACATCAACGCATCTTCTCTCTCCCTCTGGAAGATTTCTCTTCCGTTGGTTTGAATACTAATCGCGATCTTCGATAAATCAAGTGGCTGTTACAAATTTTCCGCTGTGGAAATAGCGCGATTTTTGTGGGAAAAGTAGGCGGTCAATATCTTGTCATTCAATACTTCTACCGAAACGTAACCGCGACAAGTACATTTACTCGCCGGGCCCTCGAAACACCGCGAATACCGCTTAGCAGGAAGCAGCGTCCTTCCGCATCACCCAATCCCGGCCCGCGTCTACACTCAACAATGTGAGGTGCCTCTGTGCGCATGGTTGAACGTGATGTGCTCCTGGGTGTTCTTGCTGTCTCTGCCGGATCAGCCGACGGCTGGAGCTTCTTCGGCCTTGGTCACGCCTTTGTCGCCAACATGACCGGCAACACCGTGTTTCTCGGCATGTCTATCTTCCAGAAGCACGGCGACCCCTTGCATTTCCTCATATCCCTGGCCTGCTATGCCGCCGGAGTCATCACCGGCTCCCTCCTGACCCGAAACATTCAGGCAGAAAGTAACTCAGATCTCTGGCCTCACGCCCTCTCCCGCACCCTTCTCCTCGAGGCGCTGCTGTTAGTGCTGGCCGAAGCTGCGTGGATCACGACTCGCATCCATCTCACACCTTCATCGAATGGCACGGTACCGCTCACCCTACTGCTCGGAACCGTCGCATTCGCCATCGGGCTGCAGAGCGCCGCCATGCTGCGGTTGAAAATCCCCGGAATCGTCACCACCTACATCTCAGGTACCTGGACAACTCTGATGAGCGGCTTGGTACGAGTGAAAAGCACGCCAGCCCCTGAGAAGAACGAATTCGAAGGTCGTCTCCTGATGCAGGGCGCCATCCTCGCCGTCTATCTCCTGTCCGCGGTGCTTACCGGCTGCCTCTTTCGCTATGTCCCTGCTGGAGTCGGCGCGCTTCCCGCTCTGTCGGTGCTCTTCGTGGCGATCTACGGAGAGATGCGTCCTCTCAACCCGTCCTCTCAACCCGTCCTCTCAACCCCCTACTCTAAAACCGTAGATAGCCGTTTCCCTCGCGCGAATGCCAACCGGCATCCATCCGCCTCCGGCCGTGCATAATTCCGGTTGCACAATTGTGCGAACCGGAGATACGATTCCCTGCCGCAACTACTTGCGGTCTGTTCGTAAGGTCCCCGGGAAATCGTCCAACGGCCGACCAGAATCTTGGCTTAAATCAACGCCCTGAATTGTCCTGTTCCCCCGACGGGCTTCTTGGCCATGTCTAACTCTGTCCAGCCATCTCTTGAGGAGAAACCATCATGTTTACCAGGCACTCGACCTGTGCAGCGGCGTTGTCGCTTTTAGCCATCGCAGTCCTGACTAATTCGGTGGCTACCGGGCAACGAATCACAAACAATGTGGGGGAGGGAATTCATCGAGCCAGCGACTTAGGCCGCATGGACCCCACAAAGGAGATCAACATCACAGTCCAATTGAAGCTGCGGGATGAGGCCGCCTTCAATAAGGTAGTCGATGCGCTATACGATCCCTCGTCTCCCACCTTCACAAGTGGTTGACCGATGAGGACCTGCGGCAATACGCTCCCGCGAAAGAGCAATACGATGCAGTGCGCAAGGAGCTTGAAAATCACGCACTCGCCGTTACTTCCGTCGACGAAAACAGTTTCTCCATTCGTGCGCGCGGCGCCATGGCAAATGTGGAGAGCGCATTTAACACGGAAATCCACGAATTTCGGCAAAACGGAAAGGTCTTCAGGTCGAACATTACAAATGCGCGCCTGGCAGGAGCCGCCGGGGAGTACGTCTCTTCAGTCGCCGGTATTGAGAGCCACGAGGTGCACCCGCTCTACAAGCGTGCTCTCAATCCGATGACTGGCCACCCAATGGCTCCTGTAGCTCTGCGCAAGGTACAGGACTCAAGTGGTGGACTAAGTTCGTTTCTCACCGATCAGATTCTCTCCAAACCGGCGACTTTTACCTTTACGACACCAGGTGCCGACCTTCCGGTTGGAGTGTATTTCGGAAACGTGTATGGAAAGGACATTCCCAATCTGATTCCTGACTACACCCCGGCCCAGCTCCAATCTTTGTATGGTCTGCCCGCCGCCTACAAAAAGGGCTGGAACGGAGCCGGCCAGACCATCGTGCTGCTGGAAGCTTACGGTTACCCCACCATCGAAGACGACGCGAATACGTTCTTCCAGTTGACTGGTCTGCCGCAGTTAACCTCCTCCAATTTCAGCATCATCTATCCTCAGGGCCAGCCCGTGAGCCCGATTGCCGGCGAGCTCACAGGTTGGAACTTTGAAATTGCACTCGATGTCCAGTGGTCTCACTCCATCGCGCCCGGAGCCAAAATCCTGATTGTTGTAACGCCTGGACAAGAGACCCCTGACTTCCTGGCCGCCATGACTTACATCGTCAATCACCATCTCGGCAACGTCGTGAGTGACAGTTGGGAAGAAGATCAGGACTTAGTCACCAGCCCTCTCGTCGAAGAGTCCTATGACCGGGTGCTCACCCTCGCAGCCGCGAAGGGCATTTCCTTCCAGTTCTCAACCGGCGACAGCGGGGACGGCGGCCTTGGCGAACCTATTGGCGCGCCGGAGGTACCCTCCAACTCACCCCATGCCACTGCTGTTGGCGGTACATCCATCCTCAACAACATCAATGGATCAGGCTATGAAACGCTCGGCTGGGGTACCAGCTTCGTCCTCCTCAATAACGGTGGCGTGCAGGACCCTCCGGAACCGGAACCTTTTGCGGGTGGGTCCGGCGGCGGAGAGAGCGTTTATTTTCCTAAGCCCTCCTGGCAAAAGGGCCTTCCCGGGACCGGGCGGCAGGTTCCCGACGTTTCAGCGTTGAGTGATCCTTACACAGGAGTACCCATCGTGGTGACGTCTCAGGGACAGCAATTCATTTACGCTGGATTTGGGGGCACCAGTCTAGCTAGGCAGTCCGATCTTTACCGCCTTCTGGGCCATCGCCAACCAGAAGGCCGGGCATTCGCTGGGCCAGGCAGCGCCAACCATTGCCGGCCTCAAGTCCGGCCTGATTGACGTGCTGCCCCTCTCCAGCCCCACCAATGTAGCGGGAACTATCTTCGATTCTTCAGGGGCCACGTACTATTCTCAAACCAATCTTTTTGCAGGCCTGCTCAATGGCAGCACATTCACCAGTGCTGTGAGTAACTTCGCCCTGGGTCTGAACGAGGCAATCAGCTTCGGTCTGGATAGCTCGCTGACCGTTACGAAAGGCTGGGACAATGTGACCGGCTACGGCACCCCGAACGGACTTGCTTTTCTGAATGCAGTTACTAAGTGACAAAACCCGGTACGAGGGCCACGCTTACTGCCGAGTCCGGCTGCATAGGCGTGGCTTCTCGAGAATTCGGCCATAAGGCGGACTAGATAAGTCGGAACCCTTGAGTACCTCCTGCCCTTCGCGCAACCACGAAAGGCGGGGGTACTTCTATTGTGCCCGGCCCGGTCATATTTCCCCGCGATAACCTTGATACATGTCCCGGCACGCTCTTCGCCCGCGCCTCCTGACCGCCCTTCTCCTGTCCCTCACCGTAGCCGCCACGGCCCAGACCAAACCTGCGCCCGCTCCACCTGCATCCGCTCCGCCCCCGCCCACTCACGCCGACATCCTCCGCGGAGCCTACGGCCCCTACCGCGCCAACAATGACCTGCTCTACTACCACCTCGACATTCGCGTCGATCCGGCCGCGCAGACCATCACCGGCAAAAACACCATCCGCTTTCGGATGCTCCAGGACGGTAGCCGCATCCAGATCGACCTCAGCGAGGCCCTGCACGTCGATAAGATCCTCCTCGGCACAACCGAGCTGAAATACGAGCGCGACTCCGGCGCCGTCTTCATCGACTTCCCCCACACCCTCCGCGCCGGGCAGACCTACTCCATCGACTTCTACTACTCCGGCCACCCCCTTACCATCGGACGCTTCGGCGGCATGGTCTTCACCAAAGACCCGGCAGGCCGTCCTTGGATCTACACCTCCTGCGAAGACGACGGAGCCAGCATCTGGTGGCCCAACAAGGATCAGTGGCGCGACGAAGTCGAATCCATGGACATCAGCGTTGCCGTCCCAAGCGGCCTCACCGACGTCTCCAATGGAAAATTCAAAGGCTCAACCGATCTCGGCGACGGTTACACCCGCTGGGACTGGCACGTCAGCTACCCCATCAACGCCTACGACGTTTCACTCAACATTGGCGACTACGTGCACTTCTCAGATCACTACGGCACGCTGCCCCTCGACTACTACGTCCTCCCTGCCGACCTCGACAAGGCGAAGGCCCAATTCACGCAAGTCAAAGGCATGCTCGAAGCCTTTACCCACTACTTCGGCTCCTACCCCTTCGAGCGCGACGGATTCAAGCTCATCGAGGTCCCCTACTCCGGCATGGAGCACCAGACCGCCGTCACCTACGGCAACCACTTCAAGAACGGATACCTCGAGCACGACTGGACCGGCGTCGGCATCAGCCTCAAATTCGACTTCATCATCGTCCACGAGAGCGCGCACGAGTGGTTCGGCAACAGCATTACCGCCCAGGACCGCTCCGATATGTGGATTCACGAAGGCTGGGGCACTTATCTGGAATCACTGTACGTCGAGTACTGGTACGGTAAGGACGCCGCCATTCGCTACCTCAGCGGTTACAAATCAAAAATCGAGAACAAGCATCCCATCATCACCGAGCGCGGCATCAACGCCACCCCTCCCGAAGACCAGTACTTCAAGGGCGCGCTCATGCTCAACACCCTGCGCAGCGTCATCGACAACGACCCGCGCTGGTTCGCGCTAATCCACGACTTCTACCAGCACTTCAAATATCAGAACATCATGACCGAGGACGTCGTCGCCTGGTTCAACCAACAGACCGGTCTCAACCTCACGCCCATCTTCAACCAGTACCTGCGCCACACTGCCATCCCGCTCCTCGAGCTCAAGTTCGATCCCGCTGCCCCGAACAACGGATACAGTTCCGTGAACTATCGCTGGAAAGCCGACGAGGTCGACTTCGCGATGCCGGTGCGCGTTGGCGACCCAGCCCACTGGCAGACCATCCACCCCACCACCCAGTGGCAAACGATGAAGACGCCTCTCACGCCAACTACCTTCGCCGTCGACACCGACCACTTCTACATCAACGTGAGCAAAGAGTAGTCAGGAGCGCGTACAAAAGCGAAAGGGCGACTTCTCTCGCGAGTCGTCGCCCTCTCTTCCGGTTTTTCGAAGATCTGGTTCGGCTTCCAGACCACAACCTCGTTGATCTAAGCTTCTTGAGAGACCTGCGGGCTTGCGCTCGTGTTTCCCTCATTCTTCCGCGATCACTTCCGCTGCGCGAGCTTCCTCGGATCCATCCGCGGAGCATCCGGTTGCCCGAACACTCCGGCGAGTCCCGTTTCCGGGCCTCTCGATAGCCCTTGTCTACTCTCTCCTTCTGGAAGATCTCTCTTCCGTTGGTTTGAATACTAACCGCGATCCCGAAGAAATCAAGTAGCTGTTACAAATTTTCCGATGTGGAAATAGCCCCGGTTATTGTGGAAATAAAGGTAGTTAGCCGCGCACTCCTACTTCACATCTACAGTCCGGTCGCCCTCATACTCCATGATGTGGAAGTACGCCTCCCACCCACTCCACAGCATCGGGGCCGGGAGCTTCGCCATCCGATCCTGCAGGTGATCGGCGTAATTTTGCACCTGCTCCCGCGTGCGATACACACCCGTCAGCCAGTCCCCTCGATACCAGTTCTTCCACCGTCCATACTCCGCCTTCGCCATGGACTCCTGTACCGCATCGAGAGCCCGCAACGCATCCGCCGCCTCTGACCGCGCCTGATCCGTTCGTCCTGCGTCGTCGTCTTCCACCGCCTTGGCCACCAGCATCAGTGCCCGGTTGCTCTCGCGGTTGATCGTGATCATCGTCAGCACGCTCGCCTGGTAGTAGTCGCGCCGGTCGGGATCAACAATACCCTCGGCTTTCACCGCGTGCTCCCACACCGCATCCCATCGCGGCTGCGCAGCCTCGCATTCCTGAATATCCCGAGCCAGTACCGCCTTCCGCATCTCCGCATCGGGCGCCGGTATCACCCTCGGCGGCGTCCATTTAGGCGACTGGCTTGGCATCGCCGCAACCTGGTGCTCGCTCAGCGTATCCAGAATGATCCGCCGAATCTCCGAGTGATAATGCTGGTCGCCATACTCCCGCGTCACCTCGCTCTGCGTCGGCGTGACACCCACAGAGTTGCGTTGCGGCCGTAGAGCAGGCGCCGCGAAATATTCCCTGTATAGCGGCGTCAGCGCATCCGCCGACTTCGCGCCGAACTCCTCCGTCGTCCACCGCCGGTATAAATCCGCGTCGCCGCGCGCCGGAACTCCGCCCCACGCTACTTCCATCAAAGCGCGCGTCGTCATCGCCACGGGACGAATGTCGCTCGTATTCACCAACAGGTACGACGTCGCACCCGCCTTGATATATCGCCCCAGCTCCGACTGAATCCGCGCGACCGGCACCATCTCCGACAGCTGATTCGCCTCCCCATTCATCATCGCCACATGAAAGTACGCGCCCTGCCCCGCCGCGACCTTGCCGCTGTCCTGCATGTCTCCATAGCCGGTGTCCGCCCACACCAGTGTCACCTCGGGAGGAATCTTCAGATAGCCCTTGTCCATCAGCCGGGCTCCCTCCTGCCACAAGTCGGTCACAAACTGCGCCTTGGGATACTTCGCCCGCACAATCTTCATCTGGTCTGCGATCGCCGCGCTCACCCGCTCGCCCAGCAGCGGATCGTTATCCCGCACACTCGGATCGAGCGTCGCATAGCTCGAATCCGATAACCCCCGCAGCCCCACGCTCCACAGAATGTCCTCATCCGGCTTATACGTCGCCACCGCATTCGTCCACGCCCGCTCCAGAATCTCCGGATGCGTCGAATAGTTGTACGGAACATCTTTCGGCCACCGCGCCACATTCACGCCCAGCGGAATCGCATGATGCTGATTCACAATCAGCCCGCGCTCTGTCGCCAGGTGAACCTGCGCATCATCGGGAAAAATCCACGTCCCCGGCACCACCATATTTCCCTTCAGCCGCAGAATCGTCTCGTACACCTTGTCCCACGTCTTGGGAGAGATCCCCGTCTGCTCACCTTTCCCCGCCGGAACCCATCCCGTCAGCAAGTCCTCGTCATTCGGAAAGAACCCGCGATAGCGAAACACGGGCTTGGGATACACGCGCGCAAAATCGGCGGGCAGAGTGATCGAGCCGCGCTTCTCTGGCTGCTTATCAGTCCACAAATACATGGGGTCAATCCCTAGATACGCCTGCGAAAACTCATAGATCGCAAAAATCGTCCCCCGCATATCAGCGCCCGTCAGGCACACAGCCTGCTTCTTTCCCGGCAGCTTCACAATCGAGAAGGCAAACGCCTCAGTGTCCGTCGCCATCGAGCACTTCAGGCCAAACGGCAGCTCCGGCCCCTGTCCAATCACAATCGAAACCGGACCAGCCTCCGCAAGCGTCGTCACCAGCCGCGGCGTCGTACCGAAGACCTTATTGAAGTCGCTGAGCAGATCCTTCGTCGCCAGCTCGACCGGCCCCGACATCTGCGCACCCTCCACCACCGTCACCGAGCCATCGATCTTGATCTCCGCCCGCGCCGCATCAGGGAAGGCGAGCGACGCAGCTACGGCCGTACACATTACGGCGATTAGAGTTGGCCGCAAAGAGTTTGTAGTGATTGGAAACATAGTTGACCCTCCGCGCCGACCACACCCTTGGAATACCAGCGACATCACCCGAGCACGCCGCTAGAGCCGCCGCACAGAAGGCAAATCGAACGCAACGGCATTAGAAAGGGAATTAGTTCGTGTTGTCAACAAACACTGGGGCCGACAGGCCTTCAGTAGAATTTTCAGATCATTTCGAAGGCTGCGAAATAGCCTGCAGGTCGCTCCTCAGCCGATCCGCATCGCCGTCCTCAATCAATCCTTCAAGTTCCGCGTGGGTTCGCTCCCAGACGGGCACAGCCTCCGCCAGCAGTGCCTTGCCCTCTGCCGTCAACTTCAACCGCCGGCTCCGCTTATCAACGGGATCAGGAATGACTTCGACCAGCCCACGACGCTCCAGCGGCTTCAGTGCTGCGGTCAGCGTCGTGCGGTCCATCGCCAGCAGCGCCGCCACCGGAGCCATCCCCGGAGGCTCCGGCCGATTCAGCGACATAAGCAGCGAGAATTGGCCGTTCGTCAGCCCCAGCGGCCGCAGCACCTCGTCAAAACGACGTGCCAGCGCCCGCGCCGCCCGCTGCACATGCAGACAGAGGCAGCAGTCTCGAACCCGCAGCGTAGTCTCGAACGGAACCGCTGGGTCTGTTGACATAATTCTTGACATCAGCGCCAGTGCGTTGATATCAACGTAATCTATACAAGTGACCCTGTAAAGACGTGCTTGACAAAGTTACACCGTAAGCACACACTAACGTTAGTTGTTACTTACCTAAGAGACGCGCTTCCGGCAGGACGAAAAGCCCGGGAACAGCGCGCAGGCAGGTAATCGCCGGAAACCAGAATCTGCCCGAAAAATTTATTGGACGATTTGTCGAATTCCGGTCCGGCCGTTCGACTATATCGTGAAGGCCGGGCAACC
The DNA here is from genome assembly GCA_963781245.1 of uncultured Acidobacteriaceae bacterium. Classification (GTDB taxonomy): domain Bacteria; phylum Acidobacteriota; class Terriglobia; order Terriglobales; family Acidobacteriaceae; genus Silvibacterium. Next base: position 446,396 of record CAWAFB010000010.1, on the reverse strand, counting down.
AGCCCCCCCGAAGACTGTTTCAGGATAAGGAAGGACCGTATGTCGTTCATCCGCGATTTGAAAATTGCCGCGCGTTCCTTGTCACGCGTCCCCGCTCTGTGGATCACCGTCGCCCTTACCCTGGCTCTCGGCATCGGAGCCAACGCCGCCATCTTCAGCGTGGTCCGCGCCGTGCTGCTGCGCCCGCTCGCCAATCGCGACGAAGACCATCTGCTTTACCTGCGCCAGAGCGCACCCGGCCTCGGCGTCGCCAACGCGACCTTCTCCGTCCCTGAAATTCAGGATCTCGGCAAGGGCCTTCATTCCATCAAGGAACTCGGCACCTTCTCGGCCATCGACTTCACCATCGTTGGTCTGGGCACGCCGCGCGAGATCCCCGCCGGAGTCGTCGACGGCAACTACTTCGAGGTGATGGGACTTCGCCCCGTACTCGGCCGCCTCCTCACTCCCGCCGACGACGGCCCAAATGCCGCTGGCGCCGTCGTGCTCACCTATAAGTTCTGGACGACGTCGTTGCACTCCGACCCCAAGGTGATCGGCAAGACCGTCCGGCTCGAAAGTTTTCAAGGCGCGCGCAACGCCGTCATCGTCGGCGTGCTTGAGCCGTCCGTACCCTACCCGGTGGCGACCGAGATCATCGCCAACGTCGTCACCAGCCCGCATCATCTGTCCGCCACCATGGTCACCGGCCGCGAACACCGCATGACCGAAGTCTTCGGCCGCCTCGCTCCCGGAGCCACTCTCGAAGCCGCACGCGCCGAGCTCCGCACCGCATACTCCGCCATGATCGGGTCCCACCCCGACGTCTACAAGTCCGCCGACCACTACCAGATCGGCGTGACGCGCATGCACGACCAGATCAACTCGCGCGCCAACACCGTCCTGTGGGTGCTCTTCGCCGCCTCCGGCCTGCTCTTCGTCATCGCCTGCTCCAACGTCGCCAATCTCGTGCTGGCGCGATCCGTGCGCCGCGAGCCCGAGCTGGCTGTCCGCTCTGCCCTCGGAGCCAGCGCCGCCGCCTTGCGCCGTTCACTCCTCGCGGAAAGCATCATTCTCTGCGGCAGCGGAACGCTCGCCGCCCTGATCCTCGCCTGGCCCATGGTGGCCGTCCTCGGCCGCTACGCCGCGCGCTTCTCGGTGCGCGCCGACGGCATCACGCTCGATTTCACGCTCGTGTGGTTTGGCATCTTGCTGGCATTGGTCGCTGCCGTTTTCCTGGCGTATATCCCGCGCTTGCCCTCGGCGGATGGGTCCCGAAGCCTCGCGCTCACCGGCGAAGTGCGCGTCACAGGCAGAAGCGGCCGCCGCCTTCGCGTCTTCGCCGTCATGCAGATCACCGCCTCCTTCCTGCTCCTCGCCGGAGCCGGCGTGCTCATGCGCACTCTCTACGTGCTCGAGCACACCCGCCCGCAAATCGACACCTCTCACGTTCTCGCCGTCAATCTTCCGGTCATCTCCTATGGACGAACGCCCGAGCAGGTGCGTGACTTCTATCACAATGCACAGCGCCAGATCGCAACCCTCCCTGGAGTGGAACACGTCGCCACCGGCTTCAGTGTTCCCTGGCGCGACGATCAGGGACTCAGCATCAGCTTCGCCTTCGCCGCCCAGGGAGCCACGCGCAAGAACGGCCAGGACGATCTCCGCGCCAAGTTCCGCTCTGTATCGCCGGACTTCTTCGCTACCATGGGGCTTCCCATCGTCGAAGGCCGCGACTTCCGCGACACCGACAAGGACGGCACCGAGCGCGTCGTTATCATCAGCCAGAGTCTCGCGAACTCGCTCTTCCCCGGCCAGCCCGCTCTGAACCGCGAGCTGCGCTGGACCGACGGCGTCATGAAGTTCATCGGCATCAGCTATGAGCCGCGCCGCATCGTCGGCGTGGTGCCCGATATCGACGATGAAAACATCATCCCCTCGCCCGCCATGACCATCTATCAGCCCTCCGACCAGGAAGGATGGTCGGGCCGCCTCTTCGTGCGCGCCAAGGGAGATCCCTACGCCCTCGTCCCCACCATCACCCGCACCATCCATGAGATGGCCTCCGATCAGCCCGTCGAGCACGCCAGCACCCTCCAGGACATTCGCACCGAGGTCCTGGCACCCGACCGCCTCAATGCCATCGTCTTCGGCGGATTCGCAGCCGTGGCCCTCCTGATTTCCGTCGTCGGCGTGGCCGGCGTTCTCGCCTTCTCCGTAAGCGGCCGCACCCGCGAGTTCGGAATCCGCATGGCCCTCGGCGCACAACCACGACACATCCTCACCGACGTCCTCCGAGACGGTCTGGTCATCGCCTGCATTGGAGTCGGCGCCGGTGTAGTGATCGGATTCGCTCTCTCCCGCATCATCGGCCGCTACGTCGGAGAGCTGCCCATGCCCGGCCTGCCCTCGTTCATCGCTTCCGCTTTCGTAATCCTGGCGGCAGCCGTGATTGCATCGGCCGTCCCCGCGGCCCGCGCCGCCCGGGTGAACGCGGTAGAAGCACTGCGTTCAGAGTAAAAACGTCCCGGGGCGACTCACCCATCCTGAAATCGCTCCGGGACGCCGCACCTTCGCTGCACCTTCCACGCGCTTCCTTGCACCATCCCGCCGTTTCCCTGCAAAACTCTGGAATCCGCCCGGCCCGCTATCTGAACCTCGTACCGAGGTTACGATGGCCCAATATGTCCTCAACGTAAATGGCCGGAAGCAAACTATCGACGCCCAGCCGGAGATGCCGCTGCTCTGGGTGCTGCGCGACCTGCTCAGCCTGACCGGCACCAAATACGGCTGCGGCATGGGACTGTGCGGCGCCTGCACCGTTCACATCGACGGCTACGCCATGCGCTCCTGCCAGACCGCCCTCTCGGACGCGGCAGGCAAACAGATCCTCACCATCGAAGGTTTGGGGAAAAACGAAGGCCTCGGTAAGAACGGGATTCACCCCGTCCAGCAGGCCTGGATTGCAGAACAGGTACCGCAGTGCGGATACTGCCAGCCCGGTCAGATCATGTCCGCCGCCGCACTACTTGCCCAGAAGCCCCACCCCACTGACGCCGAGATCGACGGCGCGATGTCCGGCAACCTCTGCCGCTGTGCGACTTATTTCCGCATCCGCAACGCCATCCACCGCGCCGCCCGGGAGACGCACGCATGAATCCCGTTACTACAACGCCTGGGCCCAGTCCCCGGAAACATGCCAGGATCAGCCGCCGCGCCTTCCTCGCTACTTCCGCGGCCGCAGGCGGGGCGCTTGTGGTCGGCCTCACCCTGCGCGGCCCCTTCCACCTCGGTCGATCCACCCACCCTGAGACCGATCCCTTCAACGCTTGGATCCGTATTCATCCCGATGGTCAGACCCAGCTCGTTTTGAACAAATCGGAAATGGGGCAGGGAGTCTTCACCTCCCTACCGATGATCCTTGCTGAAGAGGCTGAGATCGACTTCTCCAAAATCACTGTCGTTCAGGCCGACAATGCCGACGGCACCGGCGGAAGCGGCTCCGTCTGGGAGAGCTACCAACCGCTGCGGCGGGCTGGAGCGCAGGTTCGCGAGGTCCTTATTGCCGCCGCTGCACGCCGGTGGGGAGTACCTGCCGGCGAATGCCGCGCCCGCAACAGTCAGGTCGGTCATACGCCTTCGGGCCGTGTCCTCCCCTATTCCGCTCTTATCAAAGATGCCCGCCGGCTTCCGCTCCCCGACCCAGGGACCGTTCCGCTCAAGGACCCCAAAGATTTCACGCTGCTCGGCCGCTCCATCCCTCATCTCGATATCCCCGATAAGGTAAAGGGGACGGCGCGATTCGGTCTCGATGTTCGTCTCCCTGGTATGGTCTATGCCGTCGTAGCCCAGTGCCCGTATTTTCGCGGCGATCTTCTCCGCTTCGACGCTGCGAAAGCCAAAGCCACCCCCGGCGTCCTCGATGTCTTCGAGATCCCCACCGATCCTGTTACTGCCAACAAGGACACACGCGAGATTGCCGTCGTCGCTACAAATACATGGGCTGCCATCCAGGGCCGAAAGGCTCTGGTAATTGAATGGAAGCCCAGGCAATATCACGACGAGTCCACTGAGTCCATCACCAGGCAGCTCAGCGATAGCCTCGATGCTCAGGAGGTCTGGAACTCCACCAATACTTCGCTCAACCCCGATACAGTCGCCGCGGCAAAACGTATCGAAGCCGTCTACGAGTTTCCCTTTCTTGCCCACGCCAACCTAGAGCCGATGAATATCACCGTTCGCCTCGACGGCGGCCGCTGCGAGATCTGGTCCCCGACCCAGGACGGCGAGAATACCCAGCAGAAGGCGGCCGAGGTTCTCGGTATCGACCAGAGCCGTGTCACAGTCCACGTCACCTTCATGGGCGGAGGCTTCGGCCGCCGTTTCGGCTGGCCGTTCGATCACCAGGCTCTCCGGATCGCCGAGCACATTCGGCGCCCCATTCAGCTTGTCTGGACTCGCGAAGACGACTTCACTCACGATAAATATCGCGCCGCCTCCATGCACCGCTTCCGCGGTGGCGTCGATCTCGAAGGCAATCTCGTCGCGTGGTCTCACCGTATCTCCGACACCACGGCGATTCGCCCCTACGACCCAACACGAGGGGCTCCCGGGGTCGACGCAGCCATCGACCATCCCTACCCGGCGCAGCACTTCCGAATCTCCTACGTTCCTGTCCCAAGCGGCTTCACTCGCGGAGCTTGGCGAGGCGTCGATATCGAGTCGAACCTTCTGGCGGTCGAATGCTTCATCGACGAACTCGCTCGACTCGCCGGGCAGGATCCCTACCTTTTCCGCCGCCGTCTGCTTGAGAAGGCTGCTGTGAACCCTGCTGCGCCCAGATCCAACTTCGACGATCGCAAACTCGCTGATCCTCGGCACATGATCCAGTTGCTCGATCTCGTTACCGGGAAGGCCGACTGGAGCCAGCCTTTAGGGCCGCACCGTGGTCGCGGCATCTCCTGTTTCTTTTCGAAGACGACCTATCTTGCCCAGGTGGCAGAGGTCACGGTCAACGGCGGCAACCTTCGCGTCGATCGCGTCGTGACTGTCGTTGACCCCGGCCGCGTGATCAACATGAATGGCATTCGCGCGCAGATCGAGGGCGCCATACTCATGGGTTTAAGCGCCGCCCTTAAGGAGCGTGTCACAGTCAGGAACGGCAGCATCCGGCAACAGAATTTCGACGACTATGATCTTCTGCGGATTCCTGACGCTCCGCTGCTTGAAACTCATCTGATCGAAGGCGGCCGTCCTCCAGGCGGCATCGGGGAACCGCCGCTCGCGCTCATTGGACCGAGTGTCGGCAATGCCATCTTCGCCGCGACCGGAAAACGCCTGCGCAAACTCCCATTCCAGCTCGACTCACCGGCAGCGTAAGATATTTCGCTCTGCTACTCCGGCCCACTCGTCGAAAAAACCTGCTCTACCGACCGGTCGTGAACTTTGTAGATCGCGAATTGCTGGTCCGTCTTCCCCGCCAGCGCAAAGATCAGCTCCGCCCGGTTGTCGGCGTCGGTGTCCACCGCATCCACCAGCTGCATCCGCGGAACCACATCCAGCTCCGGCTCGCTCGTCACCTGCTTGAACAGAATCTGCGGAACCCCGTTGAAATCCGGCTGCGCGATGATCGTCACATACTTCGTCTGATCGCCTGCGCCCGTCTTCGCCGAGAAGACCAGCGTCGCCCCGCCGCCAAACGACAGCTCGTACGCCTTGAACTGCTCGTCCTCGAGATCCGGCAGCGCCGGCTTCTTATGCGCCGCAGCCGTGGAGTGGCTGGCAGTCGTAGAGTGGCTATTTGTAACTGTATTGGTGCTCTTATGCACCGGAGCCTTCGCTGTAGCCACCGTCTGCCCCGAGACCGTCGCCTTCACCGTATTTCCCGCCAGCAGATTCTTCGCCACATCCTCAAGCGCCGCCTGCATCTTCTTCGCGTCCTCGGGATCCGTCCACGAATACACGTACGAATGCGGCTCCCTCGTCTTTGCATCCGACACCGCCGCCATCAGCTTCAGGTTGTTCGGACTGCCCGCCAGCTTCGCAATCTCCACCTTCGTCGGCACATCGAGCGACTCATATTCCGCCGGTTTCCCCCGCCCCAGGTGCGGCCGGTCGGGATCGATATTCGTCGTCGCCGAAACGGGCGCGCCATTGTCGTTGGAATTCGCTGCCGTCGAGTCCGTACGCTTGTGCAGCGTCGGCCGGTCCGAATCCAGATCCGGACTCGATGAAGCCGTGCTCGACGACGATCCCGTACTCGACCCAGAACCCGAGCCGGACCCAGATCCCGCCCCGCTCTGCTCACCCGTCGTCGAGTCCGTACGCTTGTGCAGCGTCGGCCTGTCGGAATCTGCCGCCGGAGCATTGCTGGCCGTGTTTGACCCCGAACCCGAGCCTGACCCACTCCCCGACCCTGACCCGCTCCCGGAGCCTGAGGCCGATCCCGAACCCGAACCCGAATTGCTGCCACTTCCCGAATCCGCCGGAGGCCGATGCGCAAAGTGCGGCTTGCTGTCATCCGCGCCCGCATCATGCACAAACTGGGGCAGCGTCTTCGACGTCTTCAGCCTCGCCACCTTCGGCTGCATCGGCTGTTGATACGTTCCCGTCGCCACCCACGATCCCGACACATTCGCCGCCGCCTTCACATCGAACAGCCCTTTCGATGTCCCCGCATCCAGCAGCTCATAGACGGTCCCCGACTCGACCGTCAGTGGCAGGGGCTGCGCCATGTACAGCCCGCCCGGCTGGTACCGCTCTCCGTCCCACACCGCCACCGGAACCAGCCTCGCCGCCGTCGGCCTGGTCAGATCGCCTGTGTACTCGAGCACCGCCGTAGCCCGCAAAACCGGCGCCGCGCCCGCGCCCTTATTGGGATCCACCCGGCCCGGATACTGCGCATCCGCCACGGCAAAAAATCCCCCCGCCAGCATCCATCCGGCAAAAACCGCGCCGCCCCGCAGCCTCAATCCGTGCTCTCTCCACCGTGACATACTTCGCGCTGTAAGCAACAATCTAATAGGACACTCTTATAGGACGCGGCGCAAGGCCGCGTGCGATCCTCTCCACCAAAGGAACCTTTATGGAATTGCACGAGAAAGTCGTCGACTTCACGCTTCAGGACGACCAGGAAAACACCGTCCACCTCTCCGACTTCGCCGGAAAGCCCGTCGTCCTCTTCTTCTACCCCAAGGCCGATACTCCCGGCTGCACCATCGAAGCCTGCGGCTTCCGCGACACCTTCAAAAAGCTTCAGAGCGCCGGCGCCATCGTCCTCGGCATCTCACGCGACACGCCCAAAGCTCAGGCCAAGTTCAAAGCCAAGTACGACCTGCCGTATCCACTCCTTGCTGATGTAGACGAAAAAGTCTGCAAACAGTTTGGCGTGCTGAAGGAAAAGAACATGTACGGCAAGAAAGTCATTGGAATCGAGCGCACCACCTTCCTCATCGGCCCCGACCAGACCCTCGTCAAGATCTTCCCCAAGGTCAAACCCGAAGGCCACGCCGACGAAGTCCTCGCCGCCATCAAGGAGTGGAAGGAAGCCTGACCTTCACCACCTCATACGATGTCATCCTTCTGCTTTTTCTGTTCCCAGTACGACTCTGAGTGCCCCATCCTTCGCGCTCCGGGGAACCCGGCGAGCGCGGTGTTCGCTCGCTGGGGTGGAAAGCGAAGCGTGGAAGGCAACACACTCATTACGATGTCATCCTGAGCGGAGCCTGTGGCGGCAGCCTCACCCGCAGGCGGAGTCGAAGGACCTGCTGTTTCCACTCGAGCCACAACTTTGGACGGTGGCCCATTCAAGCCCGGTATTGGCTTGAGTGGGGTAGTTTCGCGCTCGCTGGGTATCCCACATCCTGCCCACGCCAACGGAAGGATCCGGACATTCGGACCTGGCAACACCAACGAAAGACGCGCCTTCCCGTCTCCCGCTGCATCTCTTTGTTGAACGATGCGCAAGCTCCTGCCTCGCAGCTTCTACCTCGAACAACCCGACGTCGTCGCTCGCAAGCTGCTCGGCAAGCTCGTCAGTCGCCGCATCGACGGACATCGCGTCACCGGACGCATCGTCGAGCTCGAAGCCTACCTCGGCCTCGACGATCCCGCCTCGCACTCTTACATCGGCGAGACCGCCCGCAACGCCGTTCTCTTCGGACCGCCCGGCTTCGCCTACGTTTATTTCATCTACGGCATGTATTACTGCCTCAATGTCTCCTGCCAGCCCAAAGGCCACGCCGGAGGCATCCTCATCCGCGCCCTTGAGCCCGTCGAAGGCCTCGACATCATGGCCCGCCTGCGCAAACTCCCGGCAACCGCGTCGCCACGTCTCCTCACCTCCGGCCCCGGACGCCTCTGCCAGGCCCTCGACATCACCCGCGCCGCCCACAACGGACTCGACGTCACCAGCCGCGCGTCCGTCCTGCAGATCCTCGACGACGGCTTCGAGCCCGACATGATCCGCTCCACACCCCGCATCGGCATCAGCAAGGCCATCGAACACCCGCTCAGATTCGTGATCGAAGGCAATGCTTTCGTGAGCAAATAGCTTTTGGATTCCCCCGTTCGACTTGGACCCGGGACTATCCCACGCTTTCGTGTAATTTGCCAAGCAGTCTGGGGTTGGGGTTGGAGTACTATCTAACCCATCCCCGTGGTCAATTCAAAGCAGGAAGGTTCCCCCGAATGAGGAGCAGGTTCGCAGGATCATATCTGTTGCTGGGCGGATGTCTTGCCATGATCGCGCTGTGGCAAGCGATGCCCGTGCACGGGTCCTCGTCAGTCTCTTCATCGAGCTGGAATCGGCAGACGGCGGCGCGCTATCTCGATGATCGCGAAATATGGTGGCAGGCCTGGCCGCGAGCGCAGAAGGACCATGGAACGATCTGCATATCCTGCCATACGGTTGTGCCGTATGCGATGGTGCGACCATGGTTGCGGCCCGAGTTAGGTGAGACGGGTATGACTCCGCCCGAAAAGACCATGCTGGACAGCGTAGAAAAGCGAGTCAGCCACTGGTCCGAGGTGGTGCCGTTTTACTCCGATGCGAAGAATGGCCCCGGCAAGACCTCTGAGGCCCATGCGACGGAGGCGGTGTTGAATGCGGTAATTCTGGCCAGCTATGACGCGCGGCAGGGGCATCTGCGTCCGATCACCCGGACAGCATTTGATGAAGCCTGGGCGCTGCAGGAAGAGACAGGCGACAAAGCCGGCGGGTGGAAGTGGCAGGACTTCCACCTGGGGCCCTGGGAGTCGGCAGAGTCCGGCTACCAGGGTGCCGCGTTGCTCATGCTGGAGGCGGTGAATGCTCCCGATGGATATGCGAGAGAAGCTGAGGTACGCCGCCATCTGGACCGGGACCGCGATTACCTGCGGCGGCAATATGCCACTCAGCCTCTGGTAAATCAGCTTTACATCCTGTGGGCGTCCGCGAAGGAGCCCGGGTTGCTGACCGGGGATGAGCGAAACTCATTGCTGGAGGCGCTCCGCAGCCAGCAGCAGGTTGACGGCGGCTGGAGGATCATGGCGATGGACATGAGAGAGAGAATCGATCATTCGCCCCCGCCAATGGAGAGCGATGGATATGCCACCGGCCTTGCGGTACTGGCCATGGAGGAATCGGGAACATCTCGCCGCGACAAGACACTTCAGCGAGGATTGGAATGGCTCGCGGAACACCAACAGAAGGACGGGAACTGGAGCGCCTCATCGATCAACATGAAGCGTGATCCGGAGAGCGATGCAAGTCTCTTTATGAGTGATGCTGCGACGGCCTATGCGGTGCTGGCACTGGAGAAGGCACAATAGCGCCGTGGTCCGCGCGTTTAGCCCCAACGCCGCCAACGAAATTGGAGTACCATTCGCCGAGACACAATCGACCATCGGGGAACCCCCCTTTCCTCCCGATTTGACCGAACGGGAGAACTCATGACCACTGCCGCACCGCATCAACAGCCCACTCCGCAGCGCTTCTTCGACGCCATCAACGCCCATCAGCAGACCGAGGCAATAAAGGCTGCCATTGAGCTGGAACTCTTCACCGCCATCGCCGAGGGCAATACCACCCCGGCAACGATTGCCGGGCGCTGTCAGGCCGCTGAACGCGGCGTGCGCATCCTGTGCGATTTCTTAACCATCCACAGCTTTCTGACCAAAGAAGGCTCACACTACGGGCTCGCGCCCGATTCGGCTTTATTCCTCAACGGCCAGTCACCTGCTTATCTCGGCGGCGCAATTGACTTTCTGCTCACCCTTCGCATCCGCGAAGGAAACGCGCGGCTGACCGAGGCCGTACGCCGGGGAGGCACCGCGCTGGGAAAAGGAACTCTGGAGCCCGAAAACCCTGACTGGGTGAAGTTCGCGCAGGCCATGATGCCGCTGATGCATATGCCGGCCCAGATCATGGCCGCCGAACTCCGCAAGGGTGGCGAGGCGCACAAAGTTCTCGACATCGCTGCCAGTCACGGCATATTTGGAATTTCCGTGGCAAAACAGAATCTCGCCGCACACGTTTACGCATCCGACTGGAAGAATGTGCTCGAAGTCGCCCAGAAGAATGCGCACGCGATGGGGGTTGCCGATCGCTACCATCTCCTACCCGGCGACGCCTTTGAAACCGACTTTGGAAGCGGCTACGATCTGATTCTAATCCCGAATTTCCTGCACCATTTCGATCCGCCCACCTGCACTTTATTTATGCGCAAGGTGCATGCGGCACTGGAGCCAGGCGGCCGCGCCGCAATTGCTGAGCTCGTTCCCAATCCCGACCGCGTCACACCGTCCACCGCGGCTGCGTTCAGCATGATGATGCTGGCGACGACTCCCTCCGGCGACGCCTACACTTTCGCTGAGCTCGAGAATATTTCGAAAGATGCCGGCTTCGCGCGAGTTGAGCTCGCACCACCGGAGATCGGCCTCGATCGCCTGGTCGTCGCGTATCGATGAATGGAAGACCGAGAGGTGATCGTTGCCAAGCCGGAAACTGAACCATCAGAGCCCCCCACCCTGAAGACCAGTGCATTTGCCCGGCGACCCGGCAGATGCAGGTGAAAATGATCGACGGTCACGCCTTCTCCGGAAAGACCCCGCCGCAGCATCCGTGAAGCCGTCGGCCACCCCTCCGCTTCGTCATCGCAGGAAACTCCTTCGCCAGCTGATAGCTCGCGCTGCATCCTAGCCGCGCGATTCAATTCGCCGCCGGAGCCCGCTCAGCTTTCTTCTCCACCACAACCGATTTCGGATCGACGGTGATTTCCTTCAGGCGCGCCGTCGTCGCCGGAGTGCCACCCTCCTGATACCGCCCGCCAAGATGCTGCGCGAGAAACTTCTCCGACTCCATGAACAGCGCCATGTTGTTCACCGGCCGAGCGAATCCATGGCCTTCGTCAGGCGCGAGCAAATACTCCACGGGGAAGCCTCGATCCCGCAGCGCAACCACGATCTGCTCCGCCTCTCGCCGGTTCACTCGGGGATCGTTGGCACCCTGCGCAACCAGCAGTGGAGTTTTGATCTTGTCGGCAGAGTTGAGCGGCGAACGTTCCATCAACAGCACCTTGCCTTCCGGTGTTCGCGGATCACCCATGCGCTGATAAAACATCGTCCGGATCGACTCCCAGTACGGAGGAATCGCATTCAGCAGCGTGATCAGATTCGACGGGCCTACGATATCGACAGCCGCAGCATAAACATCAGGAGTAAAGGCAACACCCGCCAGCGTGGCATAGCCGCCGTAGGAGCCGCCCAGAATTCCCACCCGCTTTGGATCCGCGATGCCGTCGGCGATCAGATACTTCACGCCCCACGTGATGTCATCCTGCATCTTGGCGCCCCATTCACGGTTGCCGGCATCCAGAAACTTCTTGCCATAACCTGTTGAGCCGCGAAAGTTCGGCATCAGCACGGCATAACCACGATTGGCAAAGAACTGCGCCAGGGCGTTGTAACCCCACACGTCGCGTCCCCATGGACCACCGTGCGGAATCATCAGTACCGGCAGATTCTTCGCAGCAATCCCCTTAGGCAAGGTCAGATAGGCAGGTATCTCCAGCCCGTCCGACGACCTGTATTGCACCGGCTTCATCTGGGCAAGGCTTTCGCGCGGCAGATTTTCCCGAATCCTGTATTGCGGTGTAAGCGTGCGCGCCTTGCGGTTGAAAAGCACTGTCTCGCCCGGCTCGGTATCGCTGTACGCCGTCACCAGCCACACCTGTTCGTTTCTGGTTCGCGAACTCATGCTGATTTCTTTGCCGGGTAGCTGGCTCTGCAGCCATTGATAGTCGGCCTCGAACCCCTTGTCTTTGAAGTACTGTTTTTCGCGATCGTAGTAATAGGAGGTCCCGACCAGAGCGTCCGTCGCTTCCGAGAACATGGCCCCGCCAAAATCTACCTTGTTCAGCGGATCAGACTCCACCGTCTCGGTCTTGCCCGTCTCCGGATCAAAGAGCACCAGCGAGATGAGATTCACGTCCGCGCCTTTGTTGGTCTCCATGTACACGAGCTTGCCGTCGCGATCGAATCGTATCGGGTTGCAGGTTTCAAAGACCGAACAGGAGTAGATTTGCGTGAACTTGTCTGCATCGACGCGCAGAATTTCCGTGTCTCCGTTTTCCGCGTTGCGCGTCGCCAGCCGCAACTGGCCCTTCAGATCAAATTGCCAGCCCGTGATGCGTTCCGTGTTCTTGCGGATCAGCGTCTTTTCGCCTGTTGAGATTTGCAGCTTGTAGAGGTCGTGCCACGCCTTGTCGCGGTCGTTCAATCCTATGTAGATAATGGCTGGATCGCTCTTCGGAACCTCATAGATGAACACCCGCGCACCCTTCACTCCCGTCAGATCGCGTGACAGCGGAGCATCCGCGCCAGCAGCCGGCTTCGCCGAAGGATCCACGGCATACACGTTGAAGTTCTCGTCGCCCGCATTGTCCTTCACATACAGGATGTACTTGCTGTCCCGCGTCCAGAAGTAGCCGGCGACCGGCCGCTTGGTCTCGGTGGTGAGCAACCGCGCCGCGCTGAATGGCTCGCTCACGGATTTCACGTAAATATTGCGCGTGTCCTTCCAGGGCTTAAGAAACGCGATGTATTGTCCGTTCGGCGAAATCTGTGCCGCCGCAATCTCCGGATTGCCGAAGATAATCTCGCGATCGATCAGCGGAGGAAGTCCGGTCGCAGAAGCATTTTGACTCTGCGCTCCGGCCGAAGAAGCCACCAATGACATACCCACTGCTCCCAGGCACAACACTTCGCACAACGTTTATAGAGAAGCTTTTTCACCGGCTTCCCCCTCTCTGCAATGACGGCTCATCCCCTTTTACATAACCGTCTGCGATGCAAAGGAATCCTACATCTCCCATATAGTCACGCCAATTCCAAAAAACAAGGAGCACGCAAGTCCCGAAACAGCGTGCCCCTGGCAACTGCCGGTTGGCATCGCACTCGGCATTATTGGCATGGTCATTGCTTTGTGGCGTCGACGCAGCGGTGGTTCACCCAGGCGCTCAACCGGCCGCTATTCGACCGGATACGGCCCGTGGGCGAATACTTCATCGTGATAGCCCTTCGATCCCACCGCCAGCGCCAGCGGACTCCTGAAGTCAACGCCCGATCTCAGGCTCTCGATGGCCGAGCTGAAGTCGTATCGCGGCTGCCAGCCAAGTTCCCTGCGGGCGCGCTCGTTCACATACACGCGGTCTATCCCCGGAAACATCCTCCAGCCGCGCTCCCGATACACCGCCTCATATCGCGGAACCGGCTCGCCCACCACCCCCGGCGCATCGCTCCGCAGACGCTCAAGGTCCTCTCTCCGGAACGGCGTCGTCGCGCTGACGATATATTTGCGAAATCCCAACTCCGGCGCCCGCTCCCCGGCCAGGAGGTGCGCGCTCACCACATCTTCAATATCCACCCGTCGGTAGAGATACTCGTTCGCCTTCATATTTTCATCAGAGAAGGCCTCCCGCACCGCCTTGTTGTCGTCTTCTTCCGGAAAAAACCGCGAAGTCCGAAGCACCACACACGCCAGACCCTGATTTCGCCAGAACAGCTGGCACAGATCCTCGGCCGCGCTCTTCGTCACGCCATAGATGTTCCTCGGCACCGGCGTCACATCCTCCGTGATCCACGCCGCCGGAGATCCCACCGGAGGAATCGGCGCATCTCCAAACACGCTCGTCGTGCTTGTGTAAACAAACGACCGCACACCCTGGGCAGCAGCCGCTTCCAGAAGATTCAGTGTCCCGGTGATATTCGTGTCGACGAACTCCTGCCGGCCATGCGTCGCCACGTGCGGCTTGTGCAGCGTAGCCGCGTGGAACACCACCTGAACCCCGCGCATCGAGCTCTCCGCAACCGACCGCTCGCTGATCGAACCAACCACTGTCGTATACGGGGATTCGACGATATCCAGTCCCACCGTCTCGTGGCTCGCATCCCGCAACGTGCGAACCAGCGCCTCGCCAAGGTGACCGGCACTGCCCGTGACCAGGAATTTCATAGCGCGTCTTTTCCAGTGCGTTCTTTCGCCATCATAATATTGGGCTAATCCCTTTGAAAAACGCCCCGCAAGGCTCCTCCTGCTCATAAAGGCAACGCTGTGGCACAATGTTGAGGCACTGATGTCGACGCTCCTGGACGTATCCTGCCCTCCCAGGTCGTACATAAGTGCAGGCTTCATTCCCCCGAAACTCTCTTCCGGAGATCCGGCTTTGGCCATCAACTCCTCCACCGCGTTCGTCAGCTATAGCCGCGCTGACTCCGACTTCGCCCTTAAGCTGGCCGAAGACCTGCACGCCGCCGGCGCCAGTGTCTGGCTCGACCAGATCGAACTCGAGCCGGGAAAGCCCTGGGATATGGAAATCCAGCGGGCTCTCATGATCTGCAATCGCATGCTGGTCATTCTCTCGCCCACATCCGTCAATTCCACCAATGTCCTCGACGAGGTCTCCTTTGCTCTCAAGAAGCAGAAGACCGTCATCCCGGTTCTCTATCAGGATTGCGAAATTCCCCTTCGTCTCCATCGCCTTCAGTACGTCAACCTCCTCAACTACGACCGCGGACTGAAGATCCTCGTGAAGTCTCTCGCCGACCCCGGCCAGACACCCCCCGCACCGGGTGTCCCAACCCCCGTAGTTGCAACTCCCGTAGTTTCAAATCCCGACGTGCCGGCTCGCCCCAGTTCCGACTTTTCGTCCGTCCCGCCAAGCGCGCACCCGCAACCCCAGGCAGCGCAGGTGACCGACGACCCCGGTGCACGACGAAATATCATTCGCGATCTCGATGCAATACTCAACGCCGGACGACTCACTCAACCCGTGCCCGCACCTCCGCCGCCCCAGCCAAAGCCCGATGCTGGCATCCTCGACGAACTATCCAGACTTATCTCCAGATCAGGACACTGAGAGGACCGAGACTAGATGGACACTATCGAACCACTGACCATGCCGCTGATCGAGCGGGCCCTCAAGGCCGGCACTTATAACTACATGACCGACAGCGACGGCGACTACCGCATCAACTACGACACGGAAACCTCGCTCGGCCACCTGAATCTTGTAGTTTCCGTCGGCGGCGAGAGGAAAGATCTGTTCAGGATCTATGGATGGTTCGACCATAAGATTCCCGAAGCCCGTCTATCTCAGGCCATCTACTTCTGCAACCAGTACCATCGCAACTATCTCTTTCCCACCGTCTACGTAGTCATCGCGGAAGAAGACGGCATCCGAAAAGGCCGCTTCTGGGTGCAGCAGACATTCGACCTTGAAAAGGGAATCCACCAGGAGGGCCTGCTCAACTTCACGCGGATGTTCGTCGGCGGCTGCATCAGCTTCCACAAGTGGATACTGAAAGAGCCCGAAACCTGGCTCACATAATCTACTCGGCTAAAATCTCCAGCTTGTCAGGATCGAGAATGATCACCGACCGGCCGCGTCGCTCGATAAGTTTCTCGCGTTCAAATTGACTCAGGAGCCGTGTCACCGTTTCGCGCGAGATGCCCGCCATATCACCCAGAGCCTCGTGGGTTAATGACACCGCAGGACCTGGATCCGGTCTGCGCCCCGCCGACCTTTTAGGCCATTCCAGCAACAGCCGCGCCAGTCGGGTATGAGCGAGCCCGGACCGCGCCATACGCCGCGCGCCCAAGAAGACCTCCCGATACTCCCTCGCAAGAAGCTCCGTAGTTTTCTGGCTGACTTCGCTGTAACTATGGAATAAGTCGAGGAAATCCGCGCGATTGATTCTTTTTAACTTGGTGGGCTCAAGCGTTTCTGCCGTTACCTCATATGGAGCGTCATTCAGGACCGCGCTAAGTCCTAAGATATCTCCTGGACCGGCGATCCGCACGACCATCCTGCGTCCTTCTTTTGAGACCGCGAAGAGCATCAACTGTCCTTCGCAGACAACAAAAACCGTTGTAGACGGCTCATCCTCACGAAGCACAATTGCCCGGCCCGGCAATATGACTCGCTCTGCGATTCTGTCCAGATATTGCAAGGCTTCAGCACTCAAATTGCTAAAGGGCCCTGCAGAGCGGTGTGCGGCCCGAATGCAGCCTTCTGCGGAACACTGCGCAGTGAGCAGCATAAGGTCTCCTCCGCAAACGAGATCCTCTCGTCGTGCAGTCAGATTGTGCACCCCTGTTCATGAGGATCGAATGACGGGCGTCACATAGCGCTGTGACCGCTATCACCGTCAATCATCCCGCCGATTCGATCTAATGGCAGGCGATTCCAGGAATAGTTCGACATTATTCGTGGTCTAGGAGAGATAGTCATGGCGAAGATGATGAAAGCAGCTGTAGTCGAACGGTTCGGTGAGCCGCTCAAGATGAGAGAGATTCGCGTTCCTGATCCAGGACCCGGCCAGGTGCTGGTCGAAATTGCTAACAGCGGAGTTTGCCACACCGACCTTCACGCCGCCGATGGCGACTGGCCAATCAAACCAACTTTGCCTTTCATCCCCGGCCACGAAGGGGCCGGCCTCGTGGCAGCCGTGGGCACAGGCGTAACCCATCTGAAAGAAGGCGACCGCGTCGGGATTGCGTGGTTGCACAGCGCCTGCGGACACTGCGAATTCTGCCTGGCCGGCTGGGAGACGCTCTGTCACGAGCAGCAGAACTCGGGCTACTCGGTAAACGGCACTTTCGCTGAGTACGCGCTCGGCGCCGCGGACTTCCTCGGCCGCATTCCCGACGCCTTGTCCTTCAGGGATGCCGCTCCGATCCTGTGCGCAGGCGTCACCACCTACAAAGGACTCAAGCAGACGGAAGTGCGTCCGGGCGAGTGGGTCGTCATCTCCGGAGTCGGCGGTCTCGGTCACGTTGCCCTGCAGTACGCGAAGGCCATGGGGCTGCATGTTGCCGCCATCGATATCGGACCGGAAAAAATGCGGTTGGCACGCCAGCTTGGAGCCGAGATCGCGGTAGATGCGCGCGAGCAGGATCCGGTGGCCGCCATCCAGAAACAAATCGGAGGCGCTCATGGCGTGCTGGTGACGGCGGTCTCTCTGCCCGCCTTCCGGCAGGCCGTCGGCATGCTGCGTCGCGGCGGCACCTGCGTCCTCAACGGTCTGCCTCCGGGCGAGTTCCCCATCTCCGTTTTCGACATGGTTCTCAACGGATACACGCTTCGCGGCTCGATCGTCGGAACCCGTCTGGACCTTGAAGAAGCGCTCGCCTTTGCCGCCGAGGGCAAGGTAAAGGCCACCATCGAGGACCAGCCTCTGGATTCGATCAACGACATCTTCGATCGCCTCAGAACCGGCAAAGTAAACGGGCGGGTAGTTCTCGATATCGCTGCATCTGCCGCGCATCATCCGCATGAGCTCGCGGTAGTGCACGCCTGAAGCCACACGGTCGTCGAGCCATCAAGGACCTAGTGATTCTTGATGGCTCGATGTACCCGTTCTACTTTCCTGCGGCAGCCGGAACATCACCCACTCCACCGCTCTCATTGCCGCCGTCGACTCCTCATTGGTTACGAAGCGCCTGCATCGGATCGATAGACGCCGCACGCCGTGCAGGAACGAATCCCGCGATGGCAGCGGCCACCGAGAGAACAACAACCGCCACCAGCAGGCTCAATGGGTCGTACGATTTCACCAGATAGAGCTGGCTCGCAATCACATGCGCGCCAGCCATGGCAATGGGAATTCCAAGAGCCAGCCCGACAGCGACTTGAACAAATGCGCCACGCATCACCAGCCCCACTACTCGATTCCGGTCCGCGCCAAACGCCATGCGCAACCCGATTTCACGCGTGCGCTCATTTGTCTGATATGCGGTAATGCCATAGAGTCCAATCGACGTCAGCAGCAGTGCAAGCAGCCCGAATAGCGTTGTCAGCCGTGCGATCAGGCGCTCCTGGCTGAAGTTGCCTGCGAGCTGGAAATCGAGAGAGCGCAGGTTGATGATGGCAAAGTTCGGATCGACATTGGCCAGCGCGCGGCGCACCGCCACTTCCAGGTTCTGCTGTGTTCCATGGAATTCCATCACGATCGACGTAATGTAGTGCGTCTGCGTTTCCAGGTTCACAAAGATCGGGTCTTTCAAATTGTGTTGCCACTGCGACAGCGGCTCGAAGAACATTGCCTTCGCTTCCGCTCGCGGGTCGGTATACTTTGCATTCGCCACGACGCCCACAATCTCATAAGCTCCGATATCTTCCTTCTCGTAGATTCCAAAGTGACGGCCGATCGGATCCTCATTGGGAAAAAACTTCTTAGCGAAGGCTTGGTTCACTACGGCAACGAGGCGTGAGTCAGCGGAGTCACCCTGATTAAAGCCGCGTCCCCGGATCACTGGCTGGCCAACGGCCGCAAAGAAGTTCGGGCTGACCCGATCGAGCAGCCCATCATTGTCATCGTTCGGACCGGGTTCAGGCCTTCCCGGGATGAACACACCATCGGTCCATGAATTTCCATCCAGAGGGCTGTACATCGCCAGCCCGACATTCTGCATTCCCGGAATGGCCGCAAACTGCGCTTCCAGCGCCTGATGCAATGCCGCCAATCGTTCCGGCCTGTATCCGGCGCCCAATGGATCCAGATGCAGCACGTCCCGGTTAGCCGTCTGCAGCCCAAAGTCCTGATGCTCCATGTTGTTGAGGCTCTTCGTCAGCAACCCCGCGCCCACCAGCAGCACCAGCGAGAAGGCCGCCTGGAAGACAATCATGGATTTCTGCGGCAGCGAAGCGCGCTCTCCGGTTGACCGGTTCACCCCGCGCAAGGCTTCCGCCGGATCAGCATGAGACGTAACCCAGGCCGGCATGATTCCGAACACAATGCCCGTAACCAGCGACAGCAGGAAAGCGAATCCCAGCACAATCGGCGAAGGCGTGGTATCGATGGCGCTACGCAGGGAGTCGGGAAATGCCAGGGCCAGGATCATCCTTGTTCCCGCGTAGGCCACCGCCAGTCCGGCCAGACCGCCCAGGCACCCGAGAAGCACGCTCTCCGTAAGCATCTGCCGAACCAGCCCCGACCGTGCCGAGCCCAGCGCCAGCCGCACCGAAATCTCAATCTTTCGTTTCACGCCGCGCGCCAGCATTAGATTCGCCACATTCGCGCACGCTACCAGCAGCACAACCGCCGAGATCGAAAGCAACAGATAAAGTTTCTTGTCCGTCCTTTGTTGAAGGCCCTGAATTCCGGCTCCGGCCGGTGTCAAAACCACATGCACCTTCGGGATGAGCGCTGGAAAACCGTGGCTCAGATATTCGTCCTGCGTCAGGAGCCATTGACGCAGGTTTGCGGAGATTTTCTGTTGCAAGGGCCCCATCGCTGTACCCGGCCGTATTCGCCCGATAAGGTACAACCAGCACGCGACGGGCTGATGCAAAATCGAATTTGCCTGGCTGAGCAGAGGCTCGGCTGAAAGCGGTATCCAGAATGCGGGGGGATTTGCGCTGATCCGATCGCCATAGAATACAGGCGGCGCAACTCCAACTACGGTGACCGGCTGGCTCTGCAGATAGAGCGTGGCGCCAATCACCGACGGATCGCCCGCGTAGTCCAACTGCCATGTCTGATAACTCATGACGACTACCGGTGACGCGCCCGCCTTATCGTCTGCGTCTGTGAAAACGCGTCCGGCAAATGCTCCCACTCCGAACGTACTGAAGTAGTTTCCGGAAACATATTCGCCAGGCTTTGCCTGTGCCGTACTTTGGCCACGGCGCACGCTGATCAATGCCTGGTCTGCCTGCACCGCCGCTAACTGCTCGAACTCCGGCGTCGATTCACGAAGATGCCGGTAATTCTCATAGGAGAAAATATCGAAGTCTCCGTTCTCGTGCTCCAGTCCGTTGGTGAAGCAGCAGTCGTCGTACCTGTCGCCGATACGATAAAGCGACTTCGCATCGCTCACCGGGAGCGACTTCATAAGAATGGCGTGCACCAGCGTGAAGATCGCCGTGTTCGCGCCAATGCCAAACGCCATGGTCAGAATTACCGTAATCGCAAACCCTGGAGATTTCCTGAGCTGGCGAATGGCATATCGGGTGTCTCGTGCGAGTTGCTCAAGCCAGAGAATCGAGCGTTCATCCCGGTGCATCTGTTTTGCTTGTTCGACGCCTCCATAGGCTCGTCTGGCAGCGAGGCGCGCCTCGTCCGCGGTCATACCGCTGCGTAGAAAGTCTTCTTCCATCAGTGCAAGGTGAGCGCTGATCTCGCGTTCCAGCTCTGCCTCCACTTGATCGTTGCGGAAAAAGCTACGCCACTTCGACAGAAGACGTCTGAGATACCGCATCACTGGAGATCCTCAACCAGCAACCGCTCCACCAGCCCCGCCATCCTGCGCCAGCGCATCGTTTCTTGACTGAGGGCTTTTTCTCCGGCTTTGGTGATGGCATAGTATTTGGCTTCCCGATTACTCTCCGTCCTGCCCCAGGTGCCTTTGATCCATCCGTACTGCTCGAGCCGAACCAGCGCCGGATAGAGCGTTCCCTGGTTGAGATTCAGGAGGCGTTCAGAGACCTGCTGGAGCCGGGTGGCAATCTGATAAGCATGCTGCGCTCCCATGCTCGCTAAAGTCCGCAGAACGATCAGGTCCAATGTTCCCTGAAGGAGCTGGATCGGTTCCTTTTCTTCACTAGACATTCAAGTAATCTCCAGGAAAACAGGATGGACGCGTCACCACTGGGATGTCAAGTGAAGGGATACGGGATGAGTTCTACTTACCCTCCGGCAGCCGGAACGTCACCCACTCCACCGCCCGCGTCGCCGCCGGCGGATCCAGGTTCGCCAGGGCAACTACCGTATAGTCGCCGCACATCTCCAGCTCGCCATTCATCCCCGGCGCGCCGCCGCCGTGCCCCACGCACTTCGTGCCGTTGACGGTCATCTCTTCAAAGCCATACGCGTAACGCGCACCGCCACCAGGACCCGGCATATCCACCTTGCCGGTCGTCAGCAGCTCCGTGTAGTGCGCGTCCAGCAGCTTGTGCGCCTCGAGCGCATTCGCAAACGCAAGCAGATCGCCGACCGTGGTATATCCCCCGCCCGCCGAGGTCCCGCGATACGGCAGCGTGTCCGTATTCGGATGCAACTCGCCGGTTCCCATTTTCGTGTAGCCGACACTCCTGTCGGCAACCTTCTCATCCTCCGGCTGCGATCCCGTCGAGGTCATCCCTGCCGGCTCATACACATGCTCGCGCACATAGTGGTAATAGCTCCCGCCCGTCACCTTCTCGATAATGTTGCCCAGCAGCAGAAACCCGTAGTTGCTGTACTCAAAGCGGCTTCCCGGCTCAAACTTCGGCGGCCGATTGCCGAAGAGCTTCACATAATCCGCATGCGTGCGCAGCTCCAGCCGGTGCTGATCGAACTCCGGACCGAAGAAATCCCCCGTCCCGCCAGTGTGCGATAGCAGCTCGCTGATCGTCACCTTCGTGGCTACATCCTTGTTCGGATAATCCGTCAGGTATTTCCCCACCGGATCATCCAGCTTCAGCTTGCCCGCCTGCACCAGTTGCAGCGTCGCCACAGCTGTGAACATCTTGTTCATCGAACCGTTGCGAAACCGCGTTTTCAGCGTATTCGGAGTATGCTTCTCACGGTCCGCCAGCCCATACGCCTGCTCGAAAACCGGCTTCCCATCCTTCGCCACCACCACCGCGCCCGCGAAGTTGCCCGCCGCCAGATCATCCAGCCGTTCGTGCAGCGCTGCAATCAGATCCGTCTCGCTCAGGTGCTCGATTGCAAACTCCGGAGGATGTCCCATCGGCCGCATATCCATGCGGACAATGTGATGGGGCTCCGCTGCCTCAACCTCAAGCGTCACCTGCCCGAACATATCCGAGTTCCGCTCCTTCATCAGGACCGTGATCTTCGTCGGGCTCTCCTCTGTGACTTTCTTTACATCGAATCCACCAGTATTCTCACGAACGCGCCAATCCTGATCGGGACGCCCCGCTCCCGACGAAAAGTTCTTCTCAATAAACTGCCGGTAAGCCTCGCGATCATTCCCATCGAACGCCGCCAGCCACTGCTCGAACTCCAGCCGCGCCGGACTCGCCGGCGAACTCGGTGTCTGTGCTACTGAAGGCAACGCCAGACACAGCATCAGGCACAACGTCTGCCCCGTCCGCATGATTCTCGCAAAGCCCCACACGCGGCGCAGCCGCCACCTGCGGCCAACCCTCGGCGGCGAGCCCGGCAGAGTCGACAAAAGCGCCGCCAGCAGACTCAACACCAGCGACTCACTGATCGCATAACGTGAGGAGCGAATCCGCAAGTACCATCGTGATGTCTGCAACTCCTCCAGTAGGTCACTGGAAAGGTTTCTTTCGCCAGCCCAAACGTCAACCGCTCCACCAGCCATGTCGCAACCGGCTTGACCCCTCCAGCGTCGCCGGCATGACGTTCATCCTCTCCGAGATATGTGCTCCTCATTATTCAACCTAACCCGGAGGCCAGTGCATCGCCCGCCCGCCCAGCACATGCAGATGTAGATGATCGACCGTCTGCCCGCCGTTCGGCCCCGTGTTGATGACGACACGATAGCCGTTGCCCAGCTTCTGCTCCTCGGCGACGCCCCGCGCCGCATGCAGCAGATGCCCCAACAGCGCCTTGTCGTCCGCTTCCGCCAGCGACCGCACATGCTTCTTCGGAATCACCAGCACATGCACCGGAGCCTGCGGCCTGATGTCCAGAATGGCAAAGGCATGCTCATCCTCAAAAACCTTCTTTGCGGGAATCGCACCGTCAGCAATCTTGCAGAAGAGGCAGTCCATACCCTCCAGCATGCCACATTTACGATGTCATCCTGAGCGAAGTCGCCGCGGCGCACGAAGTCGAAGGACCTGCTTTTTCATTCTTCTCTGTCCTGCGTCCTGATCCCTGGCCCCTGAGCCCTACACTGCCTAACGATGTCATCCTGAGCGAGCTCCCGAAGGGAGCGAAGTCGAAGAACCTGCCTTTCATTCTTCTGTGCCCTGATCCCTGTTCCCGAGCTCTACTCCCCTGATCCCTGTCTGTCCCTGTGCCCTGTGCCCTTATGCGCCTGTGCCCTGTGCCCTGTGCCCTGTGCCCTTCATTCTCTCTGTGCCCTGTTCCCTGAGCCCTGATCCCTGATCCCTTTACTCTGTGCCCTGTCTCACGTACTTCGGCCGCTCCCCCTTCGCCCACGGATCGTACCCCGCCGCAAACGCCTCCCGCTGTGCCGTCGTCGGATGGCTGTACGTCCACCACACCACCAGCGGATTAGGATCGGGCACATCCAGCCACATCTCTCCCAGCCGCTGAAACGACCGCACCATCGTCGCCTGCCCGTCCGGAACCAGCCCGTGGATTACTTCCTGCCCATACACGTCTGCCTGGTGCTCCTCCCACCGGCTGAACGCATTCCCCACCGGCTCCCCCAGAAAACCCAGCACCGTCATCACCAGCAGCAGCAGGCCGACCGATGCCCAGTCCTCCACCGCCCCAATCCCCCACGCCGCCCCGTACCGACGCACCAGCCAGCGCATCGCGCAGTACGCCAGCCACAATCCCGCCAGCAGCAGCGCCGCAAAAAACACCAGTCCTTTCTGGATATGCTCCAGCACGTAATGTCCCTGCTCATGCCCATACACGGCAACGATCTCATCCTGCGGCACCCGTTGAATCGTCGTGTCCCACACCACGATCCGCTTCGACGCCCCAAACCCCGTCACATACGCATTGGGAGCCGTATATCTTTCGCTTGCATCCATCACAAACATCCGCGACGGCGGAATCGTCATCCCGCCCCGCTCCGCCACCCGCTCCAGCTGCGGAACCAGCGCCGGATCGACCTGCGCCAGCGGCGAGAAGTGATTAAACAAGGGGTCGACAAAAATCGGCACTACATACATCGTCGCCACTTCCACCGGCAGCGCCAGCAGCCAGAACCACAACCACCACCGTCGCGAATGCCGCATCAGCGCATACAGTCCCGCCAGCGCCAGCGTTCCGAAGACCACCGTCAGCGCCGTAGACTTCGCAAAGTCGCCCAGCCACATCCCCCAGCCCTCGACCGAGATCCCGTACGCCCGATACACCCGGTGCATCAGAAACTCGACCGGCAATCCCAGCAGCGACAGCATCAACAGCCACGCTGGAGCAACCACAAATCCCTGCGCCCACTTCCGTGAGCTCCAACTCTCCGCCCAGTCGCGGATCCTCGCCCCCACGCCCCACCGCACCAGCAGCCACAACGCCAGCATCATCCACGCCGTGTCGCCAAAATGCGCCAGCGTTCGCGCATGGTAGATGTGGATCGCCTTTTCGAGTTTGTCCGGAGGCAGCGTGTACACCGCCTTCGCCGCATCGAGCAGCATCATGCAATCCCCGTCTCAAATTTCTTCAATCTGGCGTTCCGAATCGCGGAGCAGCGTGAGTTCGTTCCAGTCGAGTTGTTCCTGTAAACCCAGATAGGCGGCCGACCCGATCTTATCCTCACTGCGAAGGTCTTCGAGTTCCGTGCGCTCTGCTTCAATCGCTGTCAACCCGAGACTGTGCAGTCGATCCAACGGTTCGCACTTCTCGCTGTCAACGCATCTCTGCAACTTGAGGGAAAGTCGATACCGCAGATTCTCTGCTTCCGGGCCAAGCTCGCCTGCGACGCTGGCCAGAGCAGTACGGGCCAGAGAAACACGGGCGGATGCAAGCTCACTCTGTGCTTCCTCAGAACGATCCAGCCTGAGAAGTCTTACCATCCGTCCCAGTGTAAGACCCTGAAGAACGAGAGTTGCCAGAACCACTGAAAACGCGGTGAGAACCACCGTATCCCGGTGCGGGAAGGAATCAGGAAGAGCGAAGGCAGTTGCAATGGTCACGAAGCCGCGCATACCGCACCATCCCATAAAGATTCCCTGCCGGAATGTTCCGTCTGAGTTGTCTCTTCGCGATGCGAGGTAGCTATAGCCCAGAACAACTATCATCCGCACCGCTACAACGGCGAGGACAACCAGCCCTGCGAATCCAAGAGCATCTCGCAGGTGCGGTCCTTGCATTCGCGCTAGGATCAATCTGGCCTGCATGCCCATCAAAAGAAACGCCAGAACATTCAGCGTGAAGACGACTGCACTCCATACCGCGTATGACTGAACGCGCATACGTGCATCAAAATCACCCGGGCTCAGCTTGCTTGCCAGGGTCATGGCGAACCCGATCACGCAAAGCACGGCGGACAGACCCAGGTGCTCCGCTATGATCCATAAGCAATAAGCGCTCACGAACTGGAGCAGAACGCCCCCCAGGGTATCTTTCACCATGCGGCTCAGAGGGACGTACAGATAGGCGCAGAGGACTCCCAACACCAGGCCGCCCGGTGCTGCGAATCCCAGACGCAGACCTATGGGTAAAGAAAGCCCTCCGCGCCCAAGAACCGTTAAAGCGCCGCTGAAGAGGAGCAACGCGGTCGCGTCATTGAACAGGCTCTCGCCTTTCAGCACGGCGTCGGCTTGGCGGGGAAGAGAGAATTTTCTCAGTACGGCAGTTGCGGCAGCCGCATCCGGAGGAGAGACAACCGCACCCAGGGCGATGCCCGCCGCGAGAGGCAGGCAAAGCAAGGCCCAGGCAATCCAGGCCACCACAGCCGTGGTCAACACAACAGCGATCACCGCGTAAGTGACCAGCGGAGCCACAAAACGCCGGGTCGCGCCCGGTGGAAAATCAAATGCCGCGTCGACAACAGCCGGCGCAATAAAGAGGGCGAGGCACGTTGCGGGATCGATAGAAAACGACGGTGCGTTAGGGATCATCGCGACGATGACCCCTGCCCCGGCCAGCATCGTGGGATAAGGCAATGACAGACGGCGAGCCAGTTGTAACAAGGCGATCGCGACAAGCAGGAGCGCAAGCAGGCTTTCGAAAAATGTCATGGAATCGTCTCCTGCTTCTCGTTGAGGAAAAGAATATATCTGTCGCTTCGCGCAAACTCAACCTTGAACCGTCAACCTCGACCCAGGAGAGTTGATTGGGAGCGATCAGTACCGGCGATCGCGCGCCCCGTCACACAGGCGAGAATTTCACCTGACCCGCTTCCCGGCAATTCCCTCCTTGTCTCAGCCACTCCCCGCCACTACACTCAGCTCATACACCGGCCTTCCAGATGATCGTCCGTAACGCCCTGCCGCTCTCCGCAGTGTCTGTTCTTGCTGCCGCTCTCGTCGCAACTCCTCTGCACGCTCAGTCATCCGTCCTCCTGGACACCATGACCGCCGAGCTCAACCGCACCGCCGCCAGCCTCGGCAAAAACGCGCCCGCAAAAGACAGCCCCGCAAAAGACAACAACGACACCAGGGCGCCTTACTACATCAGCTACGCCGCGCACGATACCTGGGCCGTCCTCATCGGCGCCGAACAGGGAGCCATCCTCAGCTCCAACGCCGACCACGCCCGTACCGCCGACATTGTCGTCCGCGTCGGAGATCCCAGTCTCGACAACACCCACGGCACGCACCGCACCTCCGCCATTCGCAGCGTCCCGCTGCCCCTCGACGACGACCCTAACGCCATCGCGCACGCCCTCTGGCGCGGCACCAACAGCGAATACGGCAACGCCCTCCAGACCTGGTTACAGGTCAAGACCGAAAGCCAGGTGCGCGCCGAAGAGGAAGACACCTCGCCTGACTTCTCCCCCAACTCATCCAAAGACTCGCCCGATCCATCCGCCGCCTGGCCCGTTGCTCCGTCCAGCATTAACGCAATCCGTGTCGACCCAGCCCACATCGATCGCCAACACTGGAACGCCCGCGTCCGCGCGCTTTCGGTCATCTTCCGCGACTATCCCCACGTCTACTCCAACCTCACGATCTTCTCCGTGCAGGACGACACCGGCTACTTCGTCTCCTCCGAAGGCGCGCGCATCGTCACTCCTCACCAGCTTGCCCGCCTCGTCATCCTCGCCACCACCCGCGCCGCCGACGGCATGGACCTCTTCCGCGCCCAAACCTTCGAAGCAAGAACCGCCGACGGCCTCCCATCACAAAAAGATCTCGAAGCCGCCGTACGCGCCCTCAGCACCAGCCTCGAGCAACTGCGCACCGCGCCCAACACCGAACCCTTCGATGGACCCGCTCTGCTGTCTGGCCGCGCCTCTGCCGTCTTCTTTCATGAGGTGCTCGGCCATCGTCTCGAAGGCCAGCGCCAGCGCGGAGACGAGGAGGGTCAGACCTTCACCAAGGACATCGGCAAGCCCATCCTGCCCAGCTTCCTCTCTGTCGCCGACGACCCCACGCTCGCCACCTTCGACGGCACTTACCTCAGCGGCTACTACACCTACGACGACGAAGGCCAACGCGCCCGCAAAGTCGAGCTCATCCAGGACGGCGTCCTCAAGACATTCCTCATGTCGCGCCAGCCCATCGCCAGCGTCTCCAGCTCCAACGGCCACGGCCGCTCCCAGCCCGGACAAATGCCTACCGGCCGCCAGGGCAATCTCATTGTCACCTCGACCAGGACCGTGCCCGAAAGCCGGCTGCGCCAGATGCTCATCGATGAAGCGAAGAAGCAGAACAAGCCTTACGGCCTCTACTTCGAAGACATCTCCTCCGGCTTCGCCGTCACCACGCGCAACGCGCCCCAGGCCTTCCAGGTCATTCCGCTCGTCGTTTATCGCGTCTACACCGACGGCCGCCCCGACGAGCTCGTCCGCGGCGTGAGCATCGTCGGCACCCCGCAGGCCGCGCTCAACCGCATCCTGGCTACTGGAGATAAGCGCGAAGTCTTCAACGGCGAATGCGGCGCCGAATCCGGCACCATCCCCGTCTCCGCCATCGCGCCCGCCATGCTGGTCAGTGAAATCGAAACCCAGCGCCAGCAGCAGGGAACCGCGCGCCCGCCCATCCTGCCCCCGCCCACCGCGGCCAAAGCCGGAGAGGGGAACTGATGCGACACTCAAGGCAAACTGCAGTTCGTCCGCTCCGCTCTGTTTTTGTCATCCTGAGCGAAGTGTGGCGCGGCTTACGCGCCACACGCAGTCGAAGGACCTGCTTTTTCTATTCGCGCCACGACTCCGGGGTGCCTGAGGACCCGATTCTGGGACATGGGCCTTCCTCGATCTCGGTGGTGAAAACACTGGTGACCGTTCAGTTCGCCGCACTGCTCGCTCTCACCCTCATCCCCGCCCTCCACGCGCAGCAGCCATCGACCTCTCCCGACGACGCGAAAAAAGATCCCATCCTCAGCGCCATGCTCGCCGAGCTCGACCGCAGCAGGCAGCATCTGCAGCTTGATGGATTTGAAAAGCCCTATTTCATCGAGTACCGCCTCGATGACGAAATCGAATATGAAGCCACCGCCGCCTGGGGAGCGCTGGTCAGCGATCACGAAGCCCATCGCCGCATCGTGCGTGTTACCGTGCGGGTCGGCGACTACAAACTCGACAACTCCGGCGAACGCGGAGACGCCTCCCTCCAGGTCGCCGCGACTGACAACGATCCCATGGCCATTCGTTACGCCCTCTGGGGAGCGACTGACAGCGCCTACAAGACCGCCCTCAACAACCTCACCGCCAAGCAGGCCGCGCTCAAATCGGTCGAAACGCCACCGCAGGCCGACGACTTCTCGCGCGAGAAGCCCGTCGTCTCCATCGCCCCGCTCGCCCAGCCCGACCTCGACCGCGCCGCGTGGAAGCAGCGCGTCGTCGCCGCCACTGGCCTCTACCGCACCGTCGACTCGGTAAAAGGCTTCGCGCCGGAAATCGAAACCAGCGAAGGCAGCCTCGAGTCGCACCTTCGCACCCGCTACCTCGTCAACACCGAAGGCACTCTCGTGCGCAATAGCATGGTCGAGTACCACGCCCAGGTCCTGGCCCAGACACAGGCTCCCGACGGCATGCGTCTCGAGCGCGCCTACAGCGTCTCGGGAGTCGCCGCCGCCGACCTCGGCTCACAAGAAAAGTTCGACAACGGCGTCCTCCATATGCTCGCCGCCCTGCATGATCTGCGCAGCGCTCCGCTCATGGCCGACGAGTACCACGGACCCGTCCTCTTCGCCGCCAACGCCTCGGCACGCATCTTCGACGACCTCTTCGCCCGCGCGGTCGTCGCGCGACGGCCCCAGATCGGATCCACCTCGCGCACGGTCGGCCCTTTCGCTTCCAGCTATCAGACGCGTGTGCTGCCCGGCTTCCTCAAGGTTGTCGACGATCCCGGCATTACCTCGTTCGACGGCAAGCCCGTCCTCGGCGCCTATCAGATCGACGACGAAGGTGTCCCCGCGCAAAGCGTCACCGTCGTTGACGCCGGCAAGCTCACCGGCTATCTCACCGGGCGCGAACCGGTCCGCGACTTCCCCTCATCCAACGGACACGGACGCGCCGCCACCGCTCAGGCCTCGGCGCCCCGCATCGGGGTGCTGAAAGTCGAAGCCTCCGGAGCCATCTCGGAAGACGGCCTGACGCAAAAGCTGCTCTCCATGGGGAAAGAGCAGGGCCTCGCCTCGGTTTATCGCGTTGAAACCATCACCGGATCGTCGCACCCGCGCACCGTCTATCGCATCAAGGTCGCCGACGGATCACGCGAGCTGGTGCGCGGCGTGGAGCTTGAGGACGTTAACCTGCACCTGCTCCGCTCCGGCATCCTCGCCGCAGGCACCGACCCCTACGTCTTCAACACCTTCGGAGAAATCCCCTCGACCGTCATCGCCCCGCCGCTGCTCTTCGACGACGTAACCCTGAAAAGAACAGAGCAGCGCAACGACAAGCTCCCCTACTACCCCCCACCCGAGTAATAAGGAGCTTGAAATAAGAAGCTTGGAGTTGCAGCAATTTTATTAATTAGCGCACGACACTGTTGCTGCTGCACGCATCGCAGTTTTTGCCCTGTGCCCCTGTGCCCCTGTGCCCCTGTGCCCCTGTGCCCCTGTGCCCCTGTGCCCCTGTGCCCCTGTGCCCCTGTGCCCCTGTGCCCCTGTGCCCCTGTGCCCCTGTGCCCTGTGCCCTGTGCCCTGTGCCCTGCCTTCAGTGCTTCGCCCGGGCATCCGCATCATGAATGCGGCTTGCCTCGAAGCTCACAATCTTCCACTCACCCAACCGGCGGTTGTACACCCGCGTGTAGCGGTAATTCCCGCTGATATCGCTCTGCCCGTTGGTCCCCTCAAGATCTGCCTTCGAAGTCACCACCGCCGTATCGCCGTAGACACGCACCTTCAGATCGTTCAGATCCAGCGCCTTGATTACCACCGTCCCGGCCTTGCGTTGCGCCAGCGCCTGGGCTTTTGTCTCCACCGTTCCGGTGGCGCTGATGCCGATGTAATCATCCGCCAGCAGATGATCCATCTCCGTCACATTGTTTGAGATAATTGCCAGCCGCCACTGCTCCTCGAGGGCCTCGATCTGCTTATGAATGGCGTGGTTATCTCGCTTCGGAAGCCCGAATGCCGGATGCGCCATCACTACGCACAGCGCCAGGACGAACAGAAGCGACACGCCGGCCTGTTGCACAGCCCCTTGGACATAAGCGCTTCTGTTCATGTTCGTACCGGGATGGTATTCCGCATCCGCGCGGCGAGTCAAAAAGAAAGACCGGAGCCGCATTATTCTCGGGCGAACGTCGCATTTCCGCCCTTCGGCTGCTCTCGCCCTCATCGAATCAATATCCTGCAGGTCATTCAAGATTCGATGCCGGGCCTTTCATTCGCCGTTGCGCCACACCTTGCATCCGGCACCCGGCCCTCATGAATTGCTGTTAACAATCGGCTCCTGAGACTTGGACGACGCACTCATCCAAACGCTACTCCAGCGCGTGCAGATTCTCCATCGAGCGCTCTAGCATCCGCTGATACAGACCGCCCACGGCGTGCTTCTTGAAGTGCGCTGAGGCGCGATGCGCATCCGCCGCCGCCGCATCCTTGTATTGTTCGTAGATCAGGATAGTATCCGCATCCCCATCCACAATATGCGGAATATACGTCACGCACCCCGGCTCCTTCCGCGAAGCCTCCGTCAGCGCCCGCAGCGCCTCCCGAATCTCCTCGCGGTCTTCCGTCTTGAACTTGAGCCGTACCGTAAAACTGATCATCGCAAACGAACCCGACCCTTCACCGACAGAATAGCAACAGGAGACTTTCCCGCCACACAACTTTCAGGTTAGCCCTCCAATTCCTTCAACGCTCGGCAAACTCCGGCAGCGCCATCGTCTGTTCCCGGTCCGGACCCGTCGACACCATCCCGATCTTCGCCCCCGACTCCTTCTCCAGAAACCCGAGATACTCCCGCGCCTCCTTCGGCAGCTTCTCCCACTCGACAATGCCCTCCGTCGGCTCCGACCATCCCTTCAGCTTCGTGTACACCGGCTTGATCGACTCCAGTCCGCGAACATCCGCCGGCATCACGTCCACCTGTATGCCGTCGATCTCGTAGCCCACGCACACCGGAATCTCCGCCATCCCATCCAGCACATCCAGCTTCGTGACCACCAGCCATTCGGTCCCGTTGATCATGTTCGAATACCGCAGCAGCGGCAGGTCCATCCACCCGCACCGCCTGGGACGCCCCGTCACCGCTCCGAACTCATGCCCCCGCGCCCGGAGCAGCTCGCCGGCCTCATCAAACGACTCCGTCGGGAACGGACCCTCGCCCACCCGCGTGACATAAGCCTTCGTGACGCCAATCACCGTCCCAATCGCTGTCGGACCCACTCCCGTACCAGTGATCGCTCCTCCCGCCGTCGCCGACGACGAAGTCACAAACGGATACGTCCCGTGATCGATATCCAGCATCGTGCCCTGCGCGCCCTCGAACATCACGCTCTTGCCCGCGCGAATCGCCCCATTCAGCAGCGCCGCCGTATCCGTCACAAACGGTGCCACCTGCTCCGCCGCCCGCGCATACTCCTCATACATCTGCACCGGATCCAGCGGCTCCGTCCCGAACAGCGCCTCCGCCACCGTGTTCTTCTCGTGGCACGCATTCTGGATATGCGTCTTCAGCAGCTTCGTATTCAGCAGGTCGACCACGCGCAGCCCGTTGCGCGCCATCTTGTCCTCGTACGCCGGACCGATCCCCCTGCTCGTCGTCCCGATCTTCTGCCGCCCCGGAGCGCTCTCCGCCGCCAGCTCAATCATCCGGTGATAGGGCAGAATCACCTGCGCCCGGTTCGACACGAAGACCTGCTCATCGACCCCCACGCCCAGATCGCGCAGCTTGCCGACTTCTTTCAGAAACGCCATGGGATCGAGCACCACCCCGTTGCCGATCACCGCCTGGCAATCCGGCCGCAGAATCCCGCACGGAATCAGCTGCAGAATAAACTTCTGCCCTTTGATGATGACCGTATGCCCGGCATTGTGCCCGCCCGCATACCGCGCCACCACCGCAAACCGCTCCGACAGGACATCAACAATCTTGCCCTTACCCTCATCGCCCCACTGGGCGCCGACTACAACCGCTGTCTTTGCTCGCATCTCTACCTTTTGCTAATCCCTAAACGCTAATCCCTAATCCCTGCTTCTTGTCATCCTGAGCGGCACACGCAGTGTGCGAAGTCGAAGCACCCGCCACCCCTCTACGATGTCATCCTGAGCGAAGCGCGCAGCGCGAAGTCGAAGGATCTGCTTTTTAAAAACACAAAGGAGCCCTGTTCTTTTTACCAGATTTACATCGGAGGAGTTGCGGGAAGGCTCGTGACAAACCTTAGCCAACCGGTAATCACACCAATGGGTAATACCTGCAACGCGGTAACCCGCAGTAACATCCTGCCAGTATTATTTTAGGAATGCCCGTGAAGAAAGCTGTAGCGAGCGCCCTTGCTCTTGGTTTTGCCTTGGTTCTTTCGTTTCCGGCTGTTGCGCGGGCCGATAAGAACTCAGCACAGACGGCCGCGCAGAAGCACAATTTAAAGCAATCCCGGCGGGACATGAAGCGCATGCAAAAGAAGCAGAAAAAGATGCGGGAAGCCGGCCCCGCGAAGAAATCGCACTAAGACGCCGCGATCCTAAGAAGGCGTGCCCGATGCCCAGCGAGTGGCGACGACCTCGTGCCCGGCCGCATCAAAAATCTTCCACCATCCACGCATTGTTGTCCCCGTGCGAAGGCATCTCGAGAATCGCATGTCGCCCGTCTGGAGACTGAATCATCATCTCAACCTCAGTGTGTGGCTGCCCCTCGAAAGTTACCTCCGCATTGCCGCCCTCATTGACGGCGAGAATCACCGGAGTACCCTGTGGCGTCACACTTCGCATAAAAACTCTCTTGCTATCCGCCGCCCAGTCACCGTTCATCAACGGCCAGTCCTTGATAACCACATCCCTGGCAACGCCGGTGCTCGGGGAGACAAACCGCACTCGATGCCGATCGAGAAAAATTGCCAGCCGCGAACCGTCAGGCGAAAGGCTCCAGTTGGTATAGCCGATCGGCATCCTCACCAGCTCGCGTCCCGCACCACGCTCGGGATCGAATGACACAAAACTAAGATCGGATCCTTCTAGTTTGCTGAAGATGCACAACTGCGATGGACTCCGAGCGCACTGATAATTGATGATTCCCTTCTCTTGCAGAACCACTCGCGGAGGCCCTCCAGCCAGAGGTTTGCTCATCAGCGACGCAGGGAATGAAATGTCGCCCGGCTTCGTCGCGGATAGATACAGCACCTGCGAACCATCCGCACTCAATCGCGGCAGAAATATGCTGTGCCCCTCCACCAGGACCTCAGCCGTCGTGTCGCCGATATTCTGCTTGAAGAGTTTCCAGGTGCCGTTGCGGTTTGAGACAAATAGCACCGCCTTGCTGTCGGCCGTCCACGCCTCCGCCATATTGCTGTTCGTGTCCAGCGTGAGACGCCGAGGCGCCTTCCACCTCCGCGAAGTCTCATCAAATTCAGTGATAAATGCCTGAAGCGTGTCGTACTGTCTCCAGAGAACAAGCCTCTTCCCGTCCGAGGTGGCGCTCAGGCCTCCGATGCTGCCCTGTCCCTTTGTGACCGGCTGGGGTTGGCCAACTGCTTTCCCGGTCCGCTCATCGACGCGAATCGCGTAAACTCCCTCATCGCCTCGCTCGCTCGCCGGATTGTCACGGTATGCGTAGAAAATGCGCCCGTCTGCGGCCCACCAGAGGGCCAGCCTTAACCGGGGATCATCCTTCAAGATGACCTGCGGATCACCCCCATTTGCATCCCGAGTAAGCAGCGAGTAAGTGTCCTCAGCCGGCTCGGGCGCAGTAACTCCGTGGCGTTCGATGTACGCAAGGCGCTTCCCGTCTGGTGACCAGACAACCGGGAAGATCCAGCTGCCTCTCAAATTTGGCTGATCCGGCTTTCCAGACTCCGCGATCTTTCGCGAATTCGATCCGTCCGCGTCGGCCAGCCAGAGTTCGCCGCCGTAGTGAGATTGTGTCGAGACGAGCGGACCTATCGGGCCCGGCAGGTATGCGATCCGCGATCCATCTGGAGACACAGCCCCTCCCGCAGCATTGTCCACGAGCTTTTGCGGCTCGCCACCCGTGAGGGAAAGCTTCCAAATGCTGGGTGTTCGTGTCGGTCCTTGTCCTTCAACCCTCCTTACCAGCAGGTGAGTACCGTCGGGAAACCAGCTGGTTGGAGAAGCCTCGAAATCTTTCGGCACGACCAGCGGTCGCGTTGCCCCGCTCCCGATCTCGCGCAGATAGAGTCCGTTGGGATCGTTGTAGGCGATCTCCCTCCCATCGGGAGAAACGATCGCCCACCGGACTGACGCCTCCGGCGGATTGGAGGTGATTCGCTGTTCGCTGGCCAGCTGCGCAATCGCAGTTCCAGACCTGCCGTTCTTGCCTACAAAACGGCGCAGCAAAAACGCGGTTATCAGAATCGCCAGCCCAACGGCGATCACTCCGGCTAGTAAGCAGAACCGATGATTTTCTTCGGCGGCCGCTACTCCGTCGCCGCAATTCCTCCAGGTCGGCGCACATCTCTCCCGCGGTCTGGTAGCGGACTTCGCGGTCTTTTTCCAGCGCCTTGTTGATGATCTCTTCCAGCCTGGGTGGAAGTTCAGCATTCAACTCCCGCGCCGGGACGGGCGTGCGATTCAGAATCGCCTCATGAAGCGCAGCCGTAGTGTCCGCGCTGAAGGCCCGCGTCCCCGTCGCCATCTCATAGATCACCAGGCCAAACGAATACAGGTCGGTGCGCGCGTCCAGCTTCTCGCCGCGAACCTGCTCCGGCGACATGTAAGGTGCCGTGCCCATGGCCACACCGGTCAACGAGAGGCTGAGATCATGGGCTGGCGCGCTGTGGGGCTCCTGCGATGGTGCTCTGGTACCGGAGGCCTTCCAGATCTCCTACATCCGTCAGCTTCGCCAAACCAAAGTCGAGAATCTTGGCTTCGCCCCGATGAGTGATGAAAATGTTCGCCGGCTTGATGTCACGATGGATGATGCCTTTTTCGTGAGCTGCGGCCAACCCGTTCGCGATTTGAATCGCAAGGTTCAATAATTCGTCGGTCGCAAACGGTGCCGCCTTCGCGGCTATCAGGTCCCGCAGGGTTTGGCCCTCCAGCAATGACATGGCGATGAAGGGCCGCCCATCGTGCTCGCCGAATTCGTGAATGGCGCAGATGTTGGGATGGTCGAGCGACGGAAGCGGCCTGGGCTTCGCGCTCAAAGCGTTCCAGAGCCTTCGCGTCGCTGGCGATCTCCTCAGGCAGAAACTTCAGGGCCACGCGACGCCCCAGCTTCAGATCTTCTGCCTTGTACACCACCCCCATGCCTCCACCACCCAGCAGTTCGAGCACGCGGTAGTGGGAGATTTTCCTGCCACTCAGACCTGAGATTGGCGGTTCCGGCACCGGCGGCGCAGGCACCTCGAATCCCAGGCTCGCCGGGCTTGCGTTCGCTCGCTCCACCAGCACCATTAGCCGATAGCCGCGCCGGGCCACGGTTTCGATGTATTTTGGGTTTTCCGCAGAATCCCCGAATGCCTGCCGCAGCTTATTGATTGCTGTATGAATGCTGTGGTCGAACTCCACCACAGTGTCGTTTGGCCAAAGCTTCTTCTTGATCTCTTCCCGCGTGACCAGGCCGCCGGCACGCTCCACCAACATCAGCAGGATCTGGAAGGGCTGTTCCTGAAGACGAACTTTCCGATCTCCGGTACGCAGCTCGCCCGCCTTCAGATCGAGCTCGAAGGCTCCGAGCCGTACGCGGTTTGAGACCGCAGCTTCCATTGGCGACCAGCCTGATGCGGAAGTGTACCCGGCAGCGGATGGCGCTTGCACAGATTTCGCTCTGGCTGGAGCGGAAACCCTGAGAGTTTGGGGGAAGCCTCGGACGAATGGCCTTCCTTTGAGTCACTTGCCGGATGAGTTCCAGATGAGCGCCAAGTGAGCGCTGGTGCATTGCCCTTCACAAGCGGCTCAATGCAATGTCGATGGCCTGAAGGCGACCCGAACGGCCGGCCCGCTTTCCCGATCCCCGGAGTGGGTCCGGGCAACCTCAAACCAGGGCATCGATTGCCCACAAACCTGAAAGGCGACTTCACATGAAGAGCATAGATTTGAAAAGTTTCTCGATTTGCAGTCCCCCGGCGCGGCTTCTGGGCAGAGTGCTCGCAGTCTCGGCTCTTATGCTGGGGCTGAGCGCCATCCCTGCCTCTGCCGAAGACAGGCTGTAGCGACGCCACTCTCAAGGGCGACTATGGCTGGACAATCCACGGGTTTGGGCCGAATCCCGACGGCACCCAAATCCCGATTAGAGGAATAGCCATTACGCACTTCGACGGCGCTGGCAAGTTCACGCAAAGGGATTTTGTCATGAGCGCTGGTGTCCCCAATGCCGGAAACGGCGATTCCATGACGGGGTTTGTATTCTCCACAGGTGAGACCGGCACCTACAGCTTGAATCCGGATTGCACCGGCACTGCGACCATCGATTTGAACGTGCCCGTTCCTTTCGGATCCAAAGGAGTCATCAAGCTCATGCTCGTAGTGACCAATCGCGGCCGCGCAATCCACACGGTTGTTGCTGAAATCACTTCCCCGGGGATACAAAGCCCACCCTGAACACAACCAGTAGCGACGCCTGGAAGATCGGATTCGATCACGATCACGACTAGAGCATCCTGAAGAAATGCCCTGGCCGACAATTTCCCTTGAAGTCGTAAAATAGAGTTAGACACAAGAAAGGCCCGGCCGCCACTCGCAGCCGGGCCTTCTCGCGTCAGGAGACAATTGCGCCCGTAAGCTTCTCAGAATCAGATCTTTGCCGATAAGGGTCCTATTTTCAATTCTTTACTGATGTAAGAGCCGTAAAGCACGCAGAATCAATCACTTTCAGGATCAGGCTCCAACCCGACGGGGGAGGGGTCCCTCAAAAACACCGGCTCACAGCCCTCGCAACCGGGCCATCAGGTGCTCAGGATGAATCGGCTTGGGCAGCAACTCGAATCGATGGCCGTCGGCATGTGCCTTGTGCAAAAGTTCCGCAGTCGCCGCCTGCCCGGAGAACAGAAAGATCGACGTTTCCGGAAACTCCCCGCGTATCTTGATCCCGAGGTCGATCCCCGACATCCTCGGCATCAGCACGTCGCTCAGGACCACGTCCGGCTGCATCGTCCGCGCTGCCTCCATCGCCTCCTCACCGCTGTACACGCCCACCGCGTCGAAGTCGTGCTCGTTCAGAATCGCCGTCAGCGTATCGGCAATCAACCGCTCATCATCCACAATCAGCACTCTCAGCCGGCCGCCTGAGCCCCTCCTACCCGGCACGCGAGACTCAACAGCAAAGGGCGGTACCGACGAATCTCCCAAGGCGAAAACAATCTGTTCCAACACAGCAATCCTCCCGAAAAATAGCTGGCCCCCTTACATCAACCCGCCCGACGCTCCGTTAGTTTTGTTCTGCGTCTCAGAAACGGACTTCAGGGGAAGAAATATCGTAAACCTTGTGCCCCGATCTGGCAGCTGCGTGCTGCTGCTCACATTCACCGTCCCGCCCCAGGACTGGACAAACTGTTGCACCACCCACAGCCCCAGCCCGGTGCCCGCATTGGGCTTCGTAGTAAAGAACGGCTCAAATAGCCGGGGCAGGTGCTGAGCCGGAATTCCCACCCCCGTATCCTGAATCGAAACCATCACACCCTTACCGGATGTCTCTACGGCCTCGCGCACCGAGATCCTGAGGGCCCCGCCATCCCGCATGGCGTCGATCGCGTTCGAGATCAGATTCGAAAACACCTGGTGCAACTCCCCGCGCAAGGCATGGACGGCGGGAACCACCGCGAAATCCCGTGTCACCTCCACCCCCGCGCTCCTGATCCGACTGTGGTAGACGGTGAGCACCTCCTCGATAAGGGCGGGCATGTCGATATCGCCTGGTGCCGAGCTTTCCCGGTAGAAGCCCAGTGTATGCCGCGCAATATGGGCAACCCGTGTAAGCTCCCGCTCCGCTGTGGCCAGATATTCCCGGATCTTGCCGATTTCAGCTTTCGAAATCCGAGACAGGTAAATCAGGTTGAGCACCGACTCCAGCGGATTGTTGATCTCGTGCGCGATCGTGGCCGCCAGCCGTCCTGTCGCCGCCAGCTTTTCCGAGAGCAGCAGCTTCTCCTGCTGTACGCGCTTGTTCGTCACATCCAGCGCAAAGATCGACAGCCCATCCGGCGACGGATAAGCATTGGCATGAAACCATCGATCCAGGGGCTGGTAGTGATCTTCGAGACGAGTTACCCGGCCGCTCTCCATTGCCTCCCTATACACCCGCCCAAACTTCGACTCGGCCAGCCCTGGAAACACCTCCCACAGATCCTGCCCTATCAGATCGCCAGCGCCAAATTCGCTCAGCTCAGCGATCTGCTCATTCGCGTAAGTAATCCGCCACTCGCGATCCACCGCCACAAATGCTTCCGAGATGCGCGCCAGCATCGCCCGGTATTGCTCCTCGGCCGCTTCTGCCTTGGTGCGCAGCTCGTGCTCTCTCGCCGTCAGCTCCAGTCTCAGCCGGTGCATGGAAATATGCGATCCCACTCGTGCCATCAGCTCGCGAGCTGTAAAGGGCTTCACCAGGTAATCATCAGCGCCCGCCTCCAGGCCTTCCGACTCAGCCTCCTCACCCGCTCTTGCCGACAGCATGATCACCGGAATCGCCGCCATCGCACTCTCCGCCCGCAGAGCCCTCAGCAGTCCGAAGCCGTCCATACGCGGCATCATCACATCCGTCAGCACCAGGTCGGGAGGATTCTCGCGCGCTGCCGCCAAGGCCTCCTGTCCATCTGCGGCTGCGGTCACATCGTACTTGCGGGCCAGCAGCCGTTGCACGTACTCGCGCATATCGCGGTTATCGTCCGCCAGCAGCACCCGGGCTCGTTTCCCGGCGGCCCCGCGCTCCTGCTCAAGAAATCCGGCTAAATCCTCGTTGGCCAGATCCGTCGTCAGCGATTCCTCATTCGCCGTGCCGCCGGCCAGCCATCGCAGCGCCTCCTGTACGAACGGCGCAGCCCCCAGCGTATTCTCCGGCGCCTGCCCGTCACCCCTGAGAACCTGGTCCAGCGGCAGATGGGCCGACCCGAACGGAATCCTCGCCGTAAAGGTCGTGCCCTCGCCAGACACACTCTGCGCCTCCACCGTTCCGCCGTGTAGCCGTACCAGTTCATCGACCAGCGCCAGCCCGATACCGGTTCCCTCGTGCGTCCGCCCCACCGCCCCTTCAATCCGATGAAAGCGTTCGAAGATCCGGGGCAGCTCTGCCTCCGGAATCCCAATCCCGGTATCCCGCACCGCCAGCTCCGCATACCCATCCACCGCGCGCAGCGTCATCTCCACCGATCCCTCGAGCGTGAACTTGAAGGCGTTCGAGAGAAGATTCAGCACGATCTTCTCCCACATATCCAGGTCGATGTACACCGGCTCCGGCAGCGGCATGCAATCGATCTTGTATTTCAGCCCCGCCCGCTCCATCGCCGAGCGAAAGACACTTCCCAGCTCTGCGGTTCTGCCGCAAAGTTCCACTGGCCGATACAGCGCCTTGATCCTTCCCGCTTCAATGCGCGAAAAATCCAGAAGTGTATTCACCAGCCTCAGCAGTCGCAGCCCGTTGCGATGCACTGTTTCGATCTGCTGCAGCTGGCCCGCGGGGATCGCCGGATCGCGGTTATTGAGAATATCCTCGAGCGGTCCCAACATCAGCGTCAGCGGGGTGCGGAACTCGTGGCTGATATTGCTGAAGAAGATCGTCTTCGCCCGGTCAAGTTCCGCCAGCGCCTCCGCCCTGCGCCGCTCCTGCTCATAAGCCTCGGCGTTGGCAATGCTCGCCGACACCTGCCCTCCCATCAGCTTCAGAAACCCGCTGTAACTGTCATCCGGCAGCCGGTTCGGATTCAAACCGACCACCACCACTCCTGGCCGTCCCATCGCTCCCGAGGCCGGCAGTGGCACCACCGCCGCCGTGTGCGGAGATTCATCCCACACCCCGCTTGGCAGTCCCGAAAAAAGATCCCCCAGCTCATGCATCAGCTGTATTTCGTGGCTCCGCATCGCCTGTTCGATCGGCCACACTTGCTTCCCGCCAAGCTCAATCGTCTGCGGAGCACACTTATGCCCGCTCGGCAGCCGCACCACGCCCGCCAGCTCCATAGCCTCGCGCGCATCGTCCAGCATGTAGATCAGTGCGAAGCAGATGTCCCGCGGATTTTCCATCAGGCTGAGCGCGCTCAACCGGCACGCCTCTCGCCAAGTCCGCGCATCCGCCGTCCGCGAGGCCAGCTCCCGCAGCAGCGCGACCTGGCGTTCGCCGATAATGCGTTGGGTGTTGTCGGCATTGGCGCAGATAATCCCGCCTGTGCCGCCGTGATCGTTGGGCACCGGGCTATAGGAAAAGGTGTAGTAGGTCTCCTCACGGTACCCATACCGCTCCATGATCAGCAGCAGGGAATCGTCATACGTCCCTTCATTCGCGCGCATTGCCGATTCGGCGCGCGGACCAACCTGGTCCCAGATCTCCTGCCACACTTCTTTGGCCGGCTGGCCCAACGCGCGCGGATGTTTCCCGCCCACAATGCTCTTGTAAGCGTCGTTGTAGAGGTTGATCAGCTCATCGCCCCACCAGACAAACATCGGCTGCCGGGAAGTCAGAATAATGCGTACGCAGGTCCTTAGACTTTGCGGCCAGTGCTCAACAGAGCCAAGCGAAGTCCGCCCCCAGTCGACTTGGGCCATGAGTTCGCCAAGCTCGCCGCCTCCACTAAACAACGCATCCGGCATCTTTGGATGTCTATCCCTTCCGAAAGGCCTTCCCGCCTTCTTTAACGATGCCTTCGCAGGCTCGGACTTCAAGCTACACTCCTGAGAATTCAGATGCGAACTCATCAACCCCGCATTCCCGCATTCAGTCAGCGAACATTGAAGGAGGCGGTCCGCGTGTGCAGCCTCGGTCAGAGGATGCCGAACCTCAGTTTTTCGGTTGCTTCGCACCCGTCACGTGCAGTTTTACGAACTGTGAGTGTACCGGAACATCCGTTACAAGTCCCTTGCGGTGGTAAGGCTTAACTTTCGGTTTAATGCTGGGTCTTTGCAGGTGCTTCTAAATATCTTCTGCTTATCTGGTTGTTTCAGCAGAGCCCAATGGGTTGTGGTTCAGGCTGTTCCGGGCGATATAGGACGGTCAGAGCCGCCCCGAATCTGCATGTATGGCACGGGTCTACGTGCGGCTCCGAGACCGAGCAGGGTTTGAAAAGCGGCCATAGGTGTCTGGCGGCGATTGTGACGGAAAACAAACTCATCCAGGTAAACCTGGAGTTGCTCGCGACTCACGCCGTGATAGGTCCCGATCAACCACTGTTGCAGGTTCCCAATGGACCGATCGGCCAGTGGCACCACCGATTTCGAGCCTTTGCGAAGGTCGCTTTGCAGGGGCTGGGTACGCGGAACATGCCGGAATCCCACTTGTTCAAATCGGGTGAAGTATCCTGCGATCGGCCACACGGTGTTCGATGAACTTCATGGTCCATTCGTGGCTCATGTTATCGAAGAAGCCACGAATGTCCGCGTCGAGCACCCAGTTCACCTTCTTCCGTTGAATGCCCACAGTCAGTGCATCTAGTGCCTGATGTGGGCTGCGACCGGGCCGGAACCCGTAAGAGAAGCCCTTGAAGTCGACCTCGTAGATCTGGTTGAGGATCGTCACCACGGCCTGTTGGACGATCTTGTCCTCCAGCGCCGCGACACCCAGCGGGCGTTGCCGCCCGTCGGCCTTCGGTATATAGACTCGTCTTGATGGTTGTGCCCGATACGCTCCGCGGTGCACCCGGCTGTGAAGATCAACGAGTCGATCTTCCAATCCGGATTCATACTCCTGCCATCTCACACCATCTACTCCTGGCGAAGCTTGACGCTTGAGAGCGTAAAAGCTGTCGCGGAGGGAGCCGACGTTGAGATGGTGAAGCAAAGCAGTAAACCGTTCCTGCTTCCCTTTCCTTGCTGCTTCCCGCACACCGTGCAATCCCTGGGACATGCGCTTCCCGCTCTGTGTCGGGTGCATGTGCGATTAAACGATGTTCTCCTTCGTCTGTGCCCTTCCCTCCCCAACCTCCGCGAAAGGTTGCCCTTCCTTGTTCGGCTGGCTCACAGGTAGTACGGCACAGTCCGACTTCTCCAGCACGTGCGTGTCCGCCGTTCGGTTTATGGCCTTCGCGGACCGGCCTTGATCGTCAGACCAAGGCGTGCTGGAGATCTCCCGGTTCTCGGTCGAGTAGGGTCATGGCGCTAAGCGGGC
This sequence comes from uncultured Acidobacteriaceae bacterium, assembly GCA_963781245.1. Taxonomy (GTDB): domain Bacteria; phylum Acidobacteriota; class Terriglobia; order Terriglobales; family Acidobacteriaceae; genus Silvibacterium. The sequence continues at coordinate 403,288 of CAWAFB010000010.1, read as the reverse complement.
TTCGAATGATGCCGCCGTTTCCGTAACCCCCTCTAAAATTCCGTACGGCGGGTTTTCCCCGGTACGGCTTCAAGGCTGACCTTTCAGGTGATGCCTTCCTGTCTGTCGCGCTGTTGTCGAGTAGGGTCATGGCGCTAAGCGGGCTTCGAATGATGCCGCCGTTTCCATAACCCCCTCTAAAATTCCGTAAAGTCGGTTTTCCCGATTACGGCTTCAAGGTCGGTATGTCAGATGGTGCCTGCCCTTCGCCGCGCTCGCTAAAGCCTGCTCCCGGCATACACGATTGCTTCGTCGGTTTGCATCCATCCTTCGTATGGTCGTTGGAGTACCATCCTTATTCCCGTACTGAGCCGGGAGAATGTTCCTAGACCAATACCACCGTTCAGGCTTTCGCCTTACCCCAGGGGTCCTCGCTCCGGTCCGGGTTATAGTGTCCCGGTCCATTAACACTTAATCGACCCCATCCGAGCCACTGGCAAGCACGTTCCGACTTCCCGCTATTGCGGTTATACGAAACGCCTTGGCTGTGCGGGAGCACCTAGGCCGCCCACCAGTGGGTCCGAGCTTTCACTGTTCATCCTTCTCGACATGTCGCCTTCCGAGACTCCAGGGAAATCAGTGGCTGCATTCATCCAGTTCCTTCGCCACCAACGCTGGCCTTCACCCAGGCTTAAAGGGTTCGGCTTTCCCAACAATCCCACAATCCGTTTCACGTGGGGCCGGTATTTCGGAGCTTTACTACAGTTCGCTTGCGCTACAACCTGCCGATTTGTTTGCCCTCCTGACGGATCAGACTCCGGCTTTCGCCTCGCCTGCAAGGACTTTTACTTCCAGGCTTTCGCCAGCATGGTCACCCATCTCTGACGCTGGATATTGCTACCGTGGCAACTGGACGATTTCCACGGACGGGACTCGCACCCGTTGGATTCACAGCTAGCTTCGCTGCACTAAGCCTGCTCCCGGCATGCGCAACGCAGCAAACAGTTTGCTTTCACCCTTCGTATCATCAGAGACTGAGACCTGGACTCCCGTTCTGAGCCGGGCAGGTTTCCTCTTCGTGATACCGTCATTAGGGCCTCACGGCCTTGCCCCAGAGGTCCTCGCTCCGGTCAGGGTTATATTGTCCCTGACCATCAACACTTATTGACCTCATCCGAGCCACTCTTGAACACTCCCCGATTTCCCGGTCGTGCCGGTTATACGAAGAGCCAATGCTGTGCGGGAGCGCCTAGGCTGCCCACGAGTGGTTCCGAGCTTTCACTGCTAATCCTTGTCAGCATGCTGCCCTCTTCGACCACGGAGAATTCGCCAGTTGCTTATACCCAGTTCCTTCACTGACGACACAGCCTTCATCTACATGCAACAGATTCGGCATTCTCAACACCCCCACCATAGTCCGCTACCGGCGGGGAGAAACTTTTCGAGGCTAACGGTTCGCACTTTGCTGCGGCCTGCTGACTTGCTTGCCTCCCTGACGGACCCGACGCTGCTCGCGCTTTGCCGGCTGAGACTTTTACTCCGGAGCTTTCGGTCAGAGAAATCACTTTCCCTGCCGTCCGGTATGACTACAGTAGTAACTGGGCAAGTTCTACTGGCAGGCTCTCCCCCTGCTGGATTAGCAGCTAGCTTCGCTGCACTGCATGTTGTTTCTTAGCGTGCGCGGGCTCTTAGACTACGCAGGACCGGACAGCTACTCGCGATAACGCAGCTGCCGTGTTGCCTTCCTCCTACTCGGAAGGGAGTCGGCATCCTGATCTACCGGCTTTTCGAAGCTCAATCACCCCGCCCATCAATGCCTCCGGCCTACGCTTCGAAGCTCACCTCGCGGTGGGTCCCGCAAGACTCGAGGCCAGGATGGAGTCGCTGTTCTCCTTTCCTGTAGGGCTCTTGCATCCCCTACAACATGCCGGTTTATCCCGGCGCTCTCCGAGTTGCCAACGATCCAAATCCGCGGCAGACCATGCGGGTGCACTCGACCGCGTTACGCACAAAAAAACCAGCCAGAGCGCGGTCGGATACCGACACGCGTGCAGGACTGGCCGATGCGAAATGGCTAAGTGGGACGCGGTGCCGCTGCGCCATCAAAACCAGCCCCCGGACGGCTCGAGGCCATTGAGGCGCAGATACGTGACGAGATTGCCGTAATGCAAGGCGTCATGATTTCCGACTTGCGTCAAAATGAACATCTTGTTCGTCTTGAAGCCAAAGAAGTTCGCCGGGTCATTGAGGTGCGCATCGGCGAATCCCGAATACACGCCATCGCAGTAATCGAACGCGCCTTTGAGGTAGGCCTTGATCTCGGCCTTCGAACCCTTTGCGGCAGCTGTGCCGGGGGTCGCTTCACCCTTGACGTTTGAACACAATATGTAGGAGATATCCGCCACATGATTCAGGATCTCGGCAAACGAGCGAACCTCCTTCGTCGGCCGGTAGCTGTACGTGGACTCTGGCATCGCGTCCGCCGACTTCATGATCTTGTCTTGCATATTGCTGCGAAAAAGGGATAACGTCGCCGTCAGCGGATTCGGCGCCGTGCTCGGGTTGGGCAGGTTCGGCGAGATTTGGGCGTTGGCCAAGCACGCCAAGACGGAAACAGATGCCATGGCAACCGGAATCACGACGCGAGCAAGGGATCGGAACATTAAGGAGCCTCCAACATCTCGTGTGCGCCGGAAAAGGGCCTTGAGGTTCACAGATTTCCTTTGACCGGTCTCTGCACGAGGTGCGATCTGCTTGGAACTGTGCACGTGGCCAGCCAAAACGCTCCAACTTTCAAATCACTGATTCATAAGTAAGTACAGTTCCAGGGTGTCAATCGGCAACGCGATTTTTGTCCGGAATCGAAACCCGCTGACCAAAAGAACGAACAGTCGATGCGGGTGCTTCCTCTCACCACCGCTGCGCTTCCCCCTTTTTGAGGCGGCCCTTCCCCCGAGAAATTAACATCCGGTGAGCACTCTGCCCGTCTCAATCCGGACTAGTGGTCTGAAGCGACCATCGCTGAGTGATCCATCTTGTAATTTCGATTCCGTATTCTTTCTGTTTCGTAATGACCAGGATTTACTCTGATCTAGGTCTGTCCGGCCTTGTGCGGACAGTCAGTTCCCAGACCCACACTATGACAAGACCCACCCTATGATTGGTTCTCGCAATCTTCTCCGCAGCGTGATTGCTCTCTTTATCGGCCTCATCGGCGCTTGTCCAGCGACCTACGCATTTCAGGCTTCCGGGCCCATCGATACCGAGGCCACCTCGTCTGCGGACGCTGCTCTGCCGGACGCACCGCCGGCGCCCGGGGACGTCACCCTCAAAGGGTTGCCGCTCGCCATCCTCAAGGATCAGATCCCCATCTGGACCAGCCCCGTGCGAACCCGCCCCCATGACCTCATCTGGCTGCTGCCGCTCGGCGCGGCGACCGGCATCACCCTCTCGACCGACACCGACACCATGCGCGAGGTCTCTCACGATCCCGGCTTCAACAAGAACAACGTTAACGTCTCGAACTATGTGCTGGGCGGAGAACTGGCGATCCCCGCGCTTATGTACGGAGTCAGCCTCCTCAATGGTAACGATCACGCGCACGAAACCGGCATCCTCTCTGGAGAGGCTTTGGCCGACGCCATCGTCGTCGAGGAAATAGCTAAGGTCGCCTTCCGCCGTGAGCGGCCTCTCTACAACAATGCTGCCGGAGACTTCTTCGTCTCCAATCTGGGAACCAAGGGTGGCTTTCCCTCCTCGCACAGCACACTGGCCTGGGCTGCAGCCGCCGTCATCGCCGGCGAATACCCGTCCGTCTGGGTCGACGCCAGCATTTACACAACCGCGACCGCGGTAAGCTTAACCCGCGTCCTCGGCCAGCAGCATTTTCCTACCGACGTGCTCGTAGGCGGAGCTGCCGGATGGCTCATCGGACACTACGTCTTCAAAAAACATAGCCAGGTTCGAACCGGATACGGGCTCCACGCCATCCTCGCCCACGCCACCCGCTGATTGATCAGCTTGTCGCTGGCCGCTTGCTTGCCTTCCGGGGCTTCCCCGCCCGCGCCTGACTCGCCGACTGAATGGCATGCGCGCTCACGATCGCCTTTATCAGTCCCGGAAAGCGTTCTTCGAGCTCCGTGCAGCGTGAGGTGTTGCGTACTTCCACGCCGTGCCGCTCGCCGCGAATCAGTCCGGCCTCTCTCAGCGCCTTGAAGTGCTGGGAGAGCGTGGATTTTGGAATCGCCTTGTGGTTCACCGTCAGGAACGCCGAGCAGTTATGCGAGCACTCCTGGGCCACGATGTCTGCATAGATTGCCACCCTCACGGGGTCGGAGAGAGCATGCAGAATCCCCTCTACCGTAACGTCCTCGATCGACGGATGGAATAGCGGCCGCATAGCCATAAGATTACCCACCATTAAAAATTGGTTCAATAGTTCATAATTTACGAACTAATGAATCCTCCACAGCACCTTCCCCATCTACTCCCCAGAATTCAGTGAGGCGGCCGGCAAGGGCGCCCCTCAAAAGATTTTGGAACCACGAAGAAGGGATACAGATATGAGCAAGCTCGCAGGTAAAGTCGCAGTCGTCACTGGCGCATCCAAGGGTATCGGAGCCGCCATCGCCAAATCGCTCGCCGCCGAAGGCGCCTCCGTCGTAGTCAATTACGCCTCCAGCAAGGCCGGCGCGGATGCCGTCGTCAAATCCATCACCGCCGCGGGAGGCAAAGCCGTCGCGGTTGGCGGAGACGTCTCCAAGGCCGCCGAAGCCCAGGGCATCATCGACGCCGCCATCAAGAACTACGGCCGCCTCGACGTCCTCGTCAACAATTCCGGCGTCTACGAGTTCGCCGCCATCGAAGCCATCACTGAAGAGCAGTTCCACAAGATCTTCAACATCAATGTCCTCGGTCTTTTGCTCGTCACCCAGGCTGCAGCGAAGCATCTCGGCGAGGGAGCAAGCGTGATCAACATCGGCTCCGTCGTCAGCAGCCTTACCCCTCCCGCCAGCTCGGTTTACACCGGAACCAAAGGCGCCGTCGATGCCATCACCGGAGTGCTCGCCAAGGAACTCGGTCCGCGCAAGATCCGTGTCAACGCTATCAATCCCGGCATGGTTGAGACCGAAGGCGTACACGCAGCGGGATTCATCGGCTCTGACTTCGAGAAGGGAGCCATCGCGCAGACTCCGCTCGGCCGCATCGGCCAGGTGGACGACATCGCCACCGTCGCCACTTTCCTTGCCTCCGACGACGCCAAGTGGATCACCGGCGAGCTCCTCCGCGCCGGCGGCGGCCTCCGTTAATCGTTTCCTCCACCCAGCCCGCTGCTGTGAGCACTCCGGCAGTGGGTCGTTGCCTTCCAGTCCTGCCACGCATGCAGAAGGAGAAATCATGGGAAAGCTCAATGGAAAAGTAGCCGTCATCACCGCAGCAACCTCCGGCATGGCGCTGGCCACCGCGAAGCTCTTCGTTGAAGAGGGAGCCTACGTCTTCATCACCGGGCGTCGTCAGGACAAGCTCGATGAAGCCGTGAAACTCATCGGCCGCAACGTCACCGGAGTGCAGGGCGACGCCGGCAACCTCGCCGACCTCGACCGCCTCTACGACACCGTCAAGCGCGAAAAGGGCAAGATCGACATCCTCTTCGCCAGCGCCGGCCGCGGCGAACTCCTCAAGCTCGAAGACGTCACCGAGGAGCACTTCGACCAGACTTTCGATCTCAACGTTCGCGGCACGCTCTTCACCGTCCAGAAGGCATTGCCTCTGTTCAACGACAACGGCTCTATCTTCCTCAACGGATCGATCGCCAGCATCAAGGGAATCCCTGAATTCGGCGTCTACAGCGCAAGCAAAGCCGCTGTCCGCTCCTTCGCACGCACCTGGCTGCTCGAACTCAAGGACCGCGGAATCCGCGTGAACGTTCTCAGCCCTGGCACCATCGACACGCCCATCCTCGATCCTCTCGGTGAAGAGGCCAAGGAGATGTTCAAGTCCCTGATCCCGCGCGGCCAAATGGGCCGTCCCGAAGAGATCGCAACCGTCGCCCTCTTCCTCGCCTCCAGCGACTCCAGCTTCGTCAACGGCATCGAGCTCTTCGTCGACGGCGGCACCGCCCAGGTCTAAGCATCGGGTCTGGTGGATCAGGTCTGACCGACTAATCCCCGCAAGCCGCATCGGCTTCAGCGAATCACGTTCAGACAATCACAGGGCCGGCTTTACTTTGCCGGCCCAAACCCCCGGGTAGGGCTCCAGCGGAACGAGCGCTGTCACCTCAAGCAGACCGGCCCGGTAGAGCGGAAGGGTCTCGATAGCCGCCTGCACTTCGCCGATCGAGGCCGCTTCCCACAAAATGCTCGCCCCCGGCGTATCGCCCCTCTTCCATACCTGGCGCAGCAGGCCGCTGGCATATAGCTCGCGGACCCTCTCCGCCTCACCAGCAATCAATTCAGGCGTGAAGGCTTCAGGCGGAAACTTGTCCACAAGACGGCGGCTGATCGATAGAACCTGCATGGCCGTAGTGTACTGAATCCAACACCGCCGCCGATCCACTCTCATTCGCCACCCACCGGCTGGTCGCTGCCCTTGATCGGAAGCCGACCGACTTCCTGAGTTCAACGTTTATCTCTCGCGGCGATGTCCCATGCTCACTGCACCGTCATGCTTACCGTCGCTGTGTTGTTGGCCAGGTTCGGATCAGGCGTATTCTCGGTGGTCGTTGCGCTCTCGGTAATTACCGTCCCTGACGGTGCCGTTACCTTCACGACCACTCTCACCGTCCATGTGGTGTTTGGGGCCATGGCGCTGTTTTCGTGGCAGACGATTTCTCCAGTTCCCTCGTAGGGTGGAGTTGTGCAGGTGCCCAGCCCCGGCGTGCTGGAGATGCGGACGTAATCCAAGGTTGTCCCTTCGGGAACCTGCGTGTTCAGCACTTCGTGAACAGCGTTGCCCGGACCAAGGTTCCATACCGGCAAGGCATAGGTGAGCAAATCGCCCTGATGGACCGGCGTGGGAGAGGGTCGTATCCGCAGGAAGAGGTCGGCCGCGCCCAGCCCGAACGCGTAAAAGCGAGGTCCGGAAGCGCCATAAACTATCCCATCCACCACTACGGGCGAGGAGCCCACAGCGCCGCCGGCGAAATAGCTCCACAGCAGGGCGCCCGTATTCGCGTTCAGAGCATACTGGTAGCCCTCCTCGTCGCCGAAATAGACCACCCATTTGCCACTGCGGGCGAGGCCGACGCATTGGCTCCAGGGCGCTGCCGCCACAGCAGGGTGCCGGTGGTGACGTTTAGCGCAAATATACCGGCGTCGGAGAAATAGACCACCCCATTCGCGACTGCGGGCGTTGAAGGGGTGCCGCCTCCAATGTTCTGATAGGCCCACAGCCTTGCGCCGGTGCTGGCGTTCAGCGCGTGCGCGGTACCCTCGCCGTCGGAGAAATAGACCACCCCATTCGCCACTGCGGGCGAGCCCGCCACCGGGTTTCCGGCATAGCTCCACAACTTAGCGCCCGTGCCGGCATTCAGCGCAATCAAGCTGTTGTTGGTGTCGAACGAGCCGACGTAGACCACCCCATTCACCACCGCCGGCGTCGAGGAGTTCACTTCAGAATTCGTGAGATAGCGCCACAGCTTTTTGCCGGTGCTGGCGTCCAGGGCATATACATTGTCGTCGTCGGAGCCGATATACACCACGCCATTCACCACCGTAGGCGAGGACTCCACCCTGCCTCCGGTGGTAAAGCTCCAACGCACGGCACCCGTGCTGGCGTTCAGGGCGTACACATTGCCGTCGTCGGAGCCGATATACACCACGCCATTCACCACTGCAGGCGAGGAATCCACATAGCCTGCTGTCATATAGCTCCAAAGCTTGGCGCCCGTGCTCGCATTCAGCGCATACACGTTGTTGTCCACCGAGCCGAAATAAGCCACTCCATTCACCACGGCAGGCGAGGAACCTTCATTAAAGCCAAGGTCGTCGTTGGTCGTAAAGGTCTACTTCAACTCAGGCCGCTCACGTTGTTCACGCCAAGCACCGTCTCATACGGGTTCCAGCGCTGCATGTTGTCTCGGAGAAACTGTGTCCAGTCCGCAGGCGAGGACGTGGTCTGAGCCTGGGACGTGTTGGCTGCGACCAGCATCAGCCACAGCGGCATGATTGCAAGCATCAAGCCTGCAATGCTGAAAGAAGCAGTCTGTTTCCTGTTGGTGACACAGATATTGGTGACACAGATCGGGGATTTCATCGCACAGCCTCCGTTTTTCGTTTACTGCACCGTCGTGCTTACCGTTGCGGTGTTGTCGGCCAGATTGGGATCAGGCGTATCCTCCGTGGTCGTTGCGCTCTCGGTGATTACCGTCCCTGAAGGAGCCGTAACCTTCACAACCACTCTCACCGTCCATGTTGTATTCGGGGCCATGGCGCTGTTTTCGTGGCAGACGATTTCTCCAGTTCCCTCGTAGGGCGGAGTTGTGCACGTGCCCAGCCCCGGTGTGCCGGAGATGCGGATATAGTCGAAGGTTGTGCCTTCTGGCACCTGCGTGGTCAGCACTTCGTGAACAGCGTTATCAGGTCCCAGATTCCATACCGGGAAGGCATAGGTGAGCAGATCACCCTGGTGGACCGTGTCCGGGGTGGGCCGGATCCGCAGGTACAGGTCAGCCGTGGCGGCGGCCCCCAACCCAAACGCATAGATTTCACCTGAAAGCGTACCCGGCGGAGCAGGAGGGGGACCGGGAGGGGTAGTGTTTCCAGTACGGAAGTAAAGCACCCCATCCACAATGGTGGGCGAAGAAACATAGAACACGGGGGACAAATAGCTCCAAAGCAGGGTGCCGGTGGCGGCGTTCACAGCAAATAGTTCGTTGTTGTCGTTGCCCAGTGGCTCTTGGACGATGCCTTCGTAAGTGAAGTAAAGCACTCCGTTCGCAACTGCGGGTGACGAATATCCAAAGCCTGAGGTCGGATAGGCCCACAGCAGGGCGCCGGTGTCGGCATTCAACGCGTATAGATATGAGCTGTTGTTCTGGCCGGAGCTGCAGAAGCAATTAGTCGCCTCGAAATAAACCACCCCGTGCGCAACTGCGGGCGCGGAACTCCCAAAAATCTGTTTACTCGCGTTAGCATAGCTCCACACCTTGGCACCCGTGCTGGCGTTCAGCGCATACGCAACCCCACCGGAGCCGATATAAACCAGTCCATTCGCCACTGCGGCCGAGGATCCTACAGAGGATCCAGTGGCATAGCTCCACAGCTCGGCGCCGGTGCTGGCGTTCAGCGCATAGACGTGGCCGTCGCTGTCCGTGGAGCCGATATAAACCACCCCATTGGCCACTGCGGGCGAGGAGACCAATCCGCTTCCGGTGTCATAGCTCCACAGTTTCTCGCCGGTAGTGGCGTTCAGCGCATACACATTGCCGTCGATGGAGCCAACATAAACCACCCCGTTTGCCACTGCGGGCGAGGAGGACTCCAGAGCGTCTCCGGTGGTAAAGCTCCACAGCTTGGCGCCGGTGCTGGCGTTCAGAGCATACAGGTTGTGGTCCCACGAGCCGATATAGACCACTCCATTCGCGACTGCGGGCGAGGAATCTACAGGGCCTCCGGTTTCAAAGCTCCATAACTGAGCGCCGGTGCTGGCGTTCAGAGCGTACACGTGGCCGGTCAGAACCCCGGAATCCTCCGAACCGTAGTACACTACCCCATTCGCCACCACGGGCGAGGAGACCGAGTCATAGAAGTTGCCTGTCGGGCTCTGCCAGTTCAACTTCAACCCCCGTGTCTCCAAACTGTTCACGCTGAGTACCGTCTCATAAGGGTTCCAGCGCTACATATTGTCTCTGAGAAACTGCGTCCAGTCCGCGGGAGACGAGGTGGTCTGAGCCTGGGACGTGTTGGCCGCGGCCAGCATCAGCCACAGCGGCGCGATTGCAAGCATCAAGCCTGCAATGCTGAAAGAAGCAGTCTGCTTCCTGTTGGTGGCACAGATACTGTTGACACAGATCGGGGATTTCATTAGCGCACCTCCACACAGCTCTTACATCAGTAAGGAGCGGGGGCGTCGCGCAGATGGAGGCGGTTGGGTTCTGGCCTCGGGGGACCGAGCCATGCGGACGTCGGCGTTCCGGGGTTCGGTTCGCCCAACGGGGAGAATTCTAGTCTTTGTGGACGCACCTCACCCGGTTTTCTTTCGCTTTGCGAAACGGCTTCCGCTCGCATCCTCCTCAAAGGAGTTGGCCGACAATTTCCCCCAACCCGGTAGAATAGAAATAGAGACAAGAAGGCCCGCCCACCGGCGGGCTTTTCTATATGGACAACGTCTTCGGATCTGTCGCGTCCCAATTCCCAAAATGGGAAGAATCAACTGATCCTCGTCAGCATAACTTATTTGAATTCAGATCTTTAACGTAAGTCATTTGTTATGAATCAATAGCAAGCCACAATTGTTAAGTCCAATGGAATGAATCGGTAGCAAACCATAGGGAAGGGCGGGGGGGAGGGGGTTATAGTAGTGGGGACGAAGGAAGCAACCTCATGAACCCCATCGAAACCACTGTCCCCGAATCCGCCACAATGACCACAGAAGAAGTGGTCCAGTGGACGAAAAAGCTGAACTACGGAACCTGGAAGTACCAGCGCTCCTGGAACCCGATGCACATCGTGGATGCCGAGGGCTGCTACTTCACCGACGCGAAGGGCAACCGCTACCTCGACTTCTCCTCGCAGCTGATGTGCTCGAACCTCGGCCACAAGAACCAGGCCGTCATCGAAGCCATCGCCGAGCAGGCCCGCAAGCTGCCCTACATCATGCCCGGCTACGCCACTGACACCCGGGTGGAGCTCAGCCGCCTGCTTCTCGAAGTCCTCCCCGAAGGCCTCAACAAATTCTTCTTCACCACGTCTGGCACCGAGGCCAACGAAGCCGCCTTCAAGATCGCCCGCATGTACACTCGCAAGACCAAGATCCTTGCCCGCTACCGCTCCTACCACGGATCCACCATGGCCTCGATCGCCGCTACGGGCGACCCACGCCGCTGGCCCCTGGAGTCCGTCGGCGGCAAAGGCCAGGGCTTTGTCTTCGCCCCCGAAGTCAACTGCTACAAGTGCCCGATCAAACACACCTATCCCGGCTGCGGAATCGCCTGCGCCGACTACCTCGAGCACATGATCGCCAACGAGAGCGATGTGGCCGCCGTGATCGTCGAGCCCGTGGTCGGCACCAACGGAGTCCTCGTCCCTCCGAAGGAGTACATGCCGAAGCTGCGGGAGATATGCGACCGCCACGGCGTCCTGCTCATCGCCGACGAAGTCATGTCCGGCTGGGGCCGCACCGGCGAGTGGTTCGCCATGGACAACTGGGGCGTCAAGCCCGACATCCTCGTCACCGCCAAGGGCATCACCTCGGCCTACGTCCCGCTCGGCCTCTGCGCCACAACCGGTAAGATCGCCGAGTACTTCGAGGACCACTTCTTCGCCCACGGACACACCTACGAGGCTCACCCCATGACGCTCGCCCCGGCCGTCGCCGCCATCCACGAGATGCAGCGCCTCGACCTGATCGCCCGCGCCCGCGAGATGGGTAAGTATCTCGGCGACAAGCTCCACGCCCTGAAGCCGAAGCACCCCTCCATCGGCGAGGTACGCGGCCTGGGCCTCTTCTGGGCCGTCGAACTGGTCCGCGACCAGCAGGCGAAGACCCCCTTCAACACCATGCAGGACAAGGTGGACGGCAAGCCCGCAGTGGTCGAGCAGGTCGCCGCCGACATGCTCAAGCGGGGGGTGTCCCTCCAGGCCTGGATCAGCCACTTCGTCGTGGCCCCACCCCTGATCATCACCAGAGAGGAGATCGATCTGGGCGTAGAGGCCCTGGATCAGTCCTTAGCGATAGCCGACAAGGCGATATGAAATGGGGAATCAGGGCTGCTTGTAGATCGCGCCGCCCTTCATCACGAAAGAAACGTGCTGGGTGATGCTGATGTCCTTTAACGGATCACCTGGCACGGCAATGATGTCAGCGTAATACCCGGCCTGGAGCTCGCCGATCTCTCCGTCCCAGCCGAGCAGCTTGGCTCCATTAATTAGATCTGCCTTCAGGACCTCGGCCGCTGGCATTCCCAGCTTGTTCATCAGCACCAGTTCCCGGGCCTGGGTGCCGTGCGGAAACGGCCCGACATCCGACCCGACAGCGAAGGGAATTCCCGCCGCAAGTTGCTTCTTGAATTCCGCCGCGTGATAGTCGAAGATAGCGCGTTCGCGCGCCGCCGCAGCGGGAGTTGCAGCATGGTCAGCAAAGTACTCAAAGATCGTGAATGTCGGCACCGCCGGAATCTGCTTCTCGCGCATGATGTGCATTGTCTCCGAACTCAACTGCGCCGCGTGATCGATCGACGCCACGCCCGCCTGCGCCGCGTAGAGTGTGCCCGGCTCGCCCATGGCGTGTACCGCCACCTTCTTGCCCACCCGAGCCGCCTCGTCGACAGCAGCCTTAAGCTGCGCCGTGGTGTATTGATACGGAGTCGAGAAAACTCCATCTCGGATCGAATCCTTACCGGTCTCGTACATCTTGACGAAGTCCGATCCCTGCTTGAACTGCTCACGAATCGCTTCGATGATCTGGTCAATGTTGTTGGCGTAGGTCGCGTTCGAGAGTACATGCTGAGCTGGATTGAAGTCGTTCGCGTCCTCATGACCACCGAGAATATCGATAGCATTCCCGCTAATGCGCAATCGCGGACCTGGAATCAGACCATCGTTGACGGCGTTGCGCACCGCCGTATCGGCTGAACCGGCGCCCTCGGTTCCCATGTCGCGCTCGGCGGTGAATCCAGCCATGAGATCGTCGCGCGCTGCCAGCGTCGCCAAGATCGTCCTTTGCGGGATGGACTCCTGCACTGTCTGCAGATCCTCGGCTCCCGGATGCAGAAACAGATGCACATGAGCGTCGATCAACCCGGGCATCAACGTTGCTTCACCCAGATCGATTACCTGAGCGCCTGCCGGGCGATCAACATGCGACCCTGCGGCAACGATACGTTCGCCTCGGATCAAAATCTCACCGGGGACGACAATCTCTCCTGCGGCAACGTCCAACATACGCGCCGCATGCAAGACAATTGTGCGATCATGCGCGCTCGCTGCCTGACTCGCGGCGGAATGCGAGTCCTGTGCCGTCACAAGAACTGTGGCCATGAACACGAGAATTGCTGTGTGCCTCATTGAGTATTGCCTTAAGGGACGAAGTTATGGACACTGCGATCTTAAGACGCGCACACTTTACACGCGAGAGCAATCTTGAAGGATAGGGATCAGTGCGAGAGCCGAATCACATCACCAGTGCGACTCGCTCGAGTTCGCTCTGCATGCATTCATAAGAGCATCCAGCGCCCTCGAGACGCAGCACAGCATCGCGGGCTTGATCGGCACTGACTCCATAGCCGCGACCGGCAAGAAATGTCGACAGCACTTCGGCCGCCTGCCAGAGGTCGATTCCGGACTGCATGAGTGCATTGCGTAGACTTGCAAGTTCAGTCACCGCGAATTTCTCGACTCTGCTGTCTTCCGTCATCGTTTCATCTCCTGCCACGGCCCAACTCACCGGGCTTTTCTGCTTAGACACCAAACCGGTGCCGAGTGTTGCTGCCATCGCTGCCATTCATCCACAATCCCGATCGCATTTTGTTTCCAATATCAAATCAGCAAATCTATGAAAGGCCCACTTGACAACTATCAAGGTGAAGTACGCAGGTCCGGCAGATATGGTTTCCATCGGCCTGCAATTTGTTTTCGCGAGAACGGGATCGTAACACTTCAGTGCATCCCCACTAAAGAGCCTGCCTTCGAGCTGTTATGCGGGTGATGGCCCGGTAATTGACTGTTCCGACCGGAGAACCGGAATTCCGTCCACCACCGGGTATCGGCGTCCGCATACGTTGCACACCACAGTGTCGGATATGAGGTTGAGTGATCCCTGGCACGCCGGGCATACGACCAGCTCCAGCACTTCCCGGATTCGCTCGATTGACTGCATTGATACAGTGTAGCGGGGGTTGAATTCACTTCCAGGAACGATCATGCTGCGTGCCGGACTGACCGGTGGCTTAGGAAGCGGGAAGACGACGGTTGCGGGCATGTTCCGCTCCCTGGGCGCTCATGTGATCGAAGCCGATGCCGTCGGACGCGAGCTCATGTCACCAGGACAGAGCGTTTACCGCGAGATCGTCGAGCATTTTGGGGCTGCGGTTGTCCGAGCCGACGGTACGTTGAACCGCGCCATGCTGGCCGATCTCGCATTTCGGCGGAACCGGCTTCAGGAACTCAACCGCATCGTTCATCCTGCTGTCATTGCAGCTCAGCGGGAATGGGCGGAGCGCGTACTTGCCGAAGATCCGAATGCCGTGGTCATCGTCGAGTCAGCAGTCATCTTCGAAGCCGACGCGCAGGGCACAGCGCCGGGCTGGCGCGAGCGCTTTGACCGTCTCATGCTCGTAACTGCGCCGGACGAGGTGAAGATCGCGCGCTACCTGGCTCGGGTGACAAGCAGCGGGGCGCCTGCAAAGGATCTGGAAGCTGATGCGCGAGCGCGCCTCGCAGCACAGATTTCCGACCGCGAGAAGATTCCGCTCTGCGACCACGTCATTCACAACGACGGACCACTCGCCGAGACACACAAGCAGGTCGAGCGCATCTTCTCGGAACTCGCCGCGGCCGCTCGGGTTTGAAATCTTCAGAACCGATAAAATTAGATATGGCCCGGTTTGTGCCGAAGCAAGGCGGGTTTAGAGAGTTTCAGTCATGATCGTTCGCAGACTCGTCCTCGTCCTCGTCATTGTTGGCGCGTTCTGGTATCTCACTTCGCGACACGCCGGCCCCAACCGCGAAGTCACGCTTACCGGCGACGGCTCGTCGCCCCTGACACTCACCGAGGCTCACGCGGCGCCCGAGTTCGATGCCGAGGAGAGCAACAACATCTCCGTCTACAAGAAGGCGCTGCCGTCGGTGGTGAACATTACGTCGTCAACCGTCGGGCTCAACTTCTTCTATGGGCTGGTGCCGCAGCAGGGGCAGGGATCGGGCTTCATCCTCGACAAGCAGGGGCACATTCTCACCAACTATCACGTTGTTGCCGACGCGCAGAAGATCGAAGTCACTACGTACGACAAGCGTCGCGCGAAGGCGCGGGTGATCGGGCGCGATCCGAGCCATGACCTGGCGCTGCTGCAGATCGATACGCCGAACCTGGTTCCGGCAGTGCTCGCCGACTCGAAAAATCTCGTCGTCGGGCAGAAGGTTTACGCCATCGGGAACCCCTTCGGGCTGCAGGGCACGATGACCACCGGCATCATCAGCGCGATTCGCTCCATCCACGGCCCCCAAGGCGCGACCATCGACAACGCCATCCAGACCGATGCGGCTATCAATCCCGGCAACTCAGGAGGACCGCTGCTCAACTCGCGCGGCGAGGTGATCGGCATCAACTCGCTCATCGCGACAGGCAACGAGGGAGTTGAGCAGAACGCCGGCATCGGCTTCGCCATCCCCATCAACACGGCCAAGGTCGTGCTGGGCGACTTCCAGAAGTATGGCCGGGTGCGGAGACCGTCGCTGGGCATCGTGTCGCTGCCCATCGACCCCAATCTCGCTGGTCAGATCGGCCTGCCCGTCGACTCCGGTGTGCTCATCCAGCGGACGCTGCCCAACGGCGCGGCGGAGCGAGCGGGCCTGCGCGGAGGGAATGAGACCGCTTACCTCGGCAACATGCAGATCTACCTTGGCGGTGACCTGATTGTCGGCATCGACGACCAGGAGGTGACCGATACTCAAGACATCTCCGACATCATGAACCGGCACCAGACGGGAGACACGGTGACGGTGACCTTTTATCGCGGCCGGCGCAAGACGACGGCGCGAGTAACGCTGGGTGAGGCCCGGGACCAGGCGGCGTGACCCTACCCCTCCCCCCTCTATGGCTTGCAACTGATTGATTTTAAACCAGCGGATCGTAAAGTATTCATTTCAGGAACTTTGAGTGTAAAGATCTCATTCTGGACGGTTTACCTCGACTAACGCTTATGGCAAACATAAAAAGCCCGACTGGAACCAGCCGGGCTTTTTGATTTGTCACCTAATTCCAGTTTAGCGGTTTTGAGGAAATACTCGGCCAGAAAAGTGAGCGTCCGAATGTGCGCGACGATGGAGGCAGCCCGAACGATTCAGCCACGATGACTCGCCGAGGGGGCGAGCTTTATTGCCTGGATTTCCAGGAGTGGGTGAACTCTTTTCGGGTGTGGTCGATTCCTCTGACGTTGAAGGTCCGGGTCTGCTTCGAGTAGATGACCTGTTGGATTCCGCCGTGGATCGAATTGACGTTGTTGTAGTGACCGATGCCGGTCCCGGCGTATTCCCGGCTCATGCGGATGTAGCTGTGCCATTCCGGGTGGCCGTTGGCCTGGAAACCCGAGGCTTCGAGGAGGCCGTCGTCCGGTTGCCACGTGACTTCGACCGTTCCGCCGGTGGGCTCGTGGGTTCCATCATCCCGGATGCGGTGTTGGGTGTAGAGGCCTGCCAGGGAAGCATAATCGCGGGTGAGCGCCCGCAGTTCGGCCTTCTTTCTTATTCTGGCCCCGATCTGCCAGTCGGCGACCGCTCCCAGAGCGGCCCCGAAAACGAATCCGATTGCGAGGTTCCACCAATGGATTGCCATTCGCGCTCCTACGTGGCAATGACGAAGCTCTTCGTAGAAGGTACGGAGGTCCCCGCGTTTTAGTTCCCAGCTATCGGATAAAAGGGCCGAGGTTCATGATTTGGTGCATGTACGGTATAACCGGAGCGTCCGTCTAACGGCTAACCCGTCTTCGAGGAATGCATGCACAGCATTGTTTCCGACCTGAAGCTGATCTTCCGGCAACTGCGCAAATCCCCTGGATTCGCCGCGACCGCGGTGCTCATGCTGGCCTTCGGGATCGGCGCCACGACTGCCATCTTCTCTATCGTCGACGGAGTTCTCCTTCGGCCGTTACCCTTTCCCAGCCCCGATCGTCTCGTCACGCTCGGTGATCAGGTCAGCGGCACGGACTGGGGGCAACACGACTCCGGACCCGTCACCGGTCCTGAAGTCGTTGTTTACCCGCGCGACACCCGGTCATTCGAAGCGCTTGGCGGCTATGGGTATAGCGGGTTCGAGCTCTCCGGCCTAGGCCAGCCCGCCCAGATTGTGGCTGCGCGCATGACGTCATCGGTCTTCTCTGCGCTCGGTGTGGCGCCGCTCATGGGCCGCGTCTTCACCGATCAGGAGGATCAGCAGAAGCAGCAGGTCACGGTCCTCAGCTACGCCACGTGGAAGAGCCGCTTCAATGGCAGCCCGAGCATCCTGGGCACAAAGGTTCTGCTCGATCGAAAACCCTATCTCATCATTGGCGTCATGCCGCGCAATTTCGAGTTCCCGCTCTTTCCCGGCCGACTCAACCGAAGCGAGCTCTGGGTTCCCATGAGCCTTTCCCCGCAGGAGCTTTCCCCTGAGGCAAACGCCAGCTGGTACCTGAATCTGATTGGCCGCCTCAAGCCCCGGATTACTCCGGCGCAGGCCCAGAGCGACGCGCAACGAGTGGCGCAGCAGATCATGCGCAACTATCCGCCTGATGAAGCAAACTTCCGCATCAAGCCCGTGGTTTACCCGCTGCAGCAAATTACCACGCTACAAACTCGTCCGCTGTTGCGGATGCTCTTTTTCGCCGTTGCCGTCGTGCTGCTCATCGCCTGCGCCAACCTTGCAGGGCTCCTGCTGGTCCGTGCCATTCGCCGTCAGCGGGAGACCGCTGTGCGGCTCGCCCTCGGGGCGTCGACACTTACCGTGCTTCGGCAAATGATCCTCGAGAGCCTGGCCATCAGCGTAAGCGGCGGCATTATCGGCATCGGACTCGCCGCACTCGCCCTCGCCATTGGGAAGAATCTTCTGCCGGAAACCATGCCTCTGATCAACGAAATCTCGCTGAACTGGACGGTCGCCGGTTTTGCGCTTCTGCTTGCATTGCTCACCGGGTTCTTCTGTGGATTAGCTCCAGGCTTCGCCGCCCTCCGCACCAACGTCAATGCCTCCATGAAAGAAGGCGGGCGCAGCGGCTCCGCAGGCGGCAGCCATGCGCGGCTGCGCTCCACATTTGTGGTCGTTGAAATCGCCGTCGCTCTCATCCTGCTGACCGCTTCCGGCCTGCTGCTGCGCAGCTTCAGCAACATGAATACTGTCGACCTTGGGTTTCATCCAGATCACGTGACTACGGCTGCATATGCGCTGCCGCAGAAACAATACTCAACGCAAACGCAGATCGACACCTTCAACAACACGCTGCTCCAGCAGCTCCGCCAACTGCCGGGCGTGCAAGCGGTTGGTCTCACCAGCACCATTCCCACCACGGGAGACGGCATTGAGGCATTTGTCGTCGACGGTTATGTCGATCCCCGCGGCCCCGACCAGACCGCCGCTTCGCCTTCTCAGGTCATCGGCGACTACTTTAAGGCCATCGGCACTCCGCTGATTCGCGGTCGTTACTTCACCGAGTCCGACAACGCCAGCAATCAGCTCGTCATCATTGTCAATCATGAGTTCGCCGAGCACTATTGGCCGCATCAGGATCCGATCGGCAAGCGCATGCGCGTTGGCACCGTGAAGTCGGGAACCGCATGGATGACGGTTGTGGGAGAAGTGGCCGATGCAAAGCTCACCTCGCCGGACGCCGACGCGTCCGAGCAGTTCTATCAGCCGGTCGCACAGCTTGAAAAAGATGCCGGCACTACGGCCCAGCCTACCGATTTGAACGGCAATAACGGCTACATCGTTCTGCGTTCGGCTCTGCCTCCCGAGCAGATGGAGAACGATCTCCGCGCAACTGTCCGTTCCATCGATGCGCAACTGCCGCTCACCCAGGTACAAACCATGGAGCAGGTCGTCTCGCTGAGTGAAGCCCCACGCCGCTTCAACACAACCATCATCTCCAGTTTTGCTCTGGCTGCGGTATTGCTGGCCGTGCTCGGCATCTACAGCGTCATTGCCTTTTCCGTCGCCTCACGCGTGCAGGAGATGGCCATCCGCATGGCGCTCGGCTCGCAGCGTTCGCACATCATGCGTCTCATCCTCATCTCGGGCCTCAAGCTCGCGGCTATCGGTTGCGTTCTCGGCCTCGCAGGAGCCGCGGTGGCATCGAGCGTCCTGCGATCCTTCCTCTTTCATGTGAGCCCATTCGACCCGCTGGTGATGATCATGACAGCGATCGCCGTATTCGTGCTGGCTCTCGCGGCCTCAGCCATGCCCGCACGCCGCGCTGCCTCGGTCGATCCCATCCAGGCTTTGCGCGGGGAATAGACCGCTCAGTGTCCGCAGGATCAAGCGCCGTATTGGTCGTCGCTTACCTGCTCCAGCCAGTCGACGACCTTGCCGTCGAACTTTTCCTGAATGGCGATATGGGTCATGGCCGTGGTGGGCGCCGCACCGTGCCAGTGCTTTTCACCGGGTGCAAACCAGACGACATCTCCAGGCCGGATCTCCTCGGTTGGCCCGCCCCAGCGCTGCGCGCGGCCACAGCCAGAGGTGACGATGAGCGTTTGACCTAGCGGATGGGTATGCCATGCAGTGCGCGCACCGGGTTCGAAGGTGACATTGGCGCCTTGAACAAATGCCGGATCGGGCGCCTGAAACAGCGGGTCGATTCGTACGGTGCCAGTGAACCAATCTGACGGACCCTTTGCTGAGGCTTGTGTGCCGGCTCTCTTGATTTCCATTTTGCTCTACCTCGTTCGATGTCTTTTTGTAGACCGGTCAATAATGCTCCCACGTGACCGACCAGTGTTCGTTCGTCTGGACGAGTCGATCTTGACTCCTCTGGTCGTCACTGAAGGTCAGGGCCATTGGCCTTTGCGCTCGGTGCCGCTCACAGGCCGGTCATCTTTTCGATGTGCTCCGGATAGCGATCGCCTTCGACCTTGAGCTTCGAAGCGGCCTCGTCGATCTGGCGGAGATCGTCGGGTGTAAGCTCGATTGCCAACGCGCCAATATTTTCATCCAGGCGATGCAGCTTGGTCGTGCCCGGTATCGGCACGATCCACGGCTTCTGCGCCAGCAGCCAGGCGAGCGCTACCTGCGCAGGCGTTGCGTCCTTCTTCTTGCCGATGCTGGTGAGAAGATCGACGACAGCCTGGTTGGCCTTGCGGGCCTCGGGTGTGAAGCGGGGCAGAGTGCTGCGGAAGTCGCCGCTTTTAATTTCGGTGCTTTCGTTCATCTTGCCGGTCAGGAATCCTTTGCCCAGCGGGCTATAGGCAACTAACCCGATTCCGAGCTCTTCGAGGGTGGGGATCACTTCCTCTTCGGGCTTCCTCCACCACAGCGAGTATTCGTTTTGCAGGGCGGTTACGGGCTGCACCGCGTGGGCGCGGCGGATCGTTCCGACGCCCGCTTCAGAAAGACCGAAGTGCTTCACCTTGCCTGCGTGGATCAAGTCCTTGACAGCTCCCGCTACATCTTCGATCGGTACTTCCGGGTCAACGCGGTGTTGATAAAACAGATCGATCACATCGGTCCTGAGCCGCTTGAGCGAGGCCTCGGCAACCTGCTTGATGCGTTCGGGGCGACTGTTCAGACCCAGCCATCCCGGGCTTCCATCCAGATTGAGATTGAAGCCGAACTTGGTGGCAATCACCACGCGGTCGCGCAGCGGAGCGAGCGCCTCACCGACCAGCTCCTCGTTGGTATGAGGGCCATAGACCTCGGCGGTATCAAAGAACGTGATGCCGCGCTCAACGGCTGTGCGCAGAAGAGAGATCATCTCCTGCTTGTCCGGAAACGGAGGAGCATAGGAAAAGCTCATGCCCATGCAGCCGAGCCCGAGGGCCGAAACTTCCAGATTGCTTTTTCCCAATTTGCGCTTCTGCATTGTTTCACCTCAGATGTTTCAGGGCCGACGACATCGGATGGCCGCGGCGCTATCTTCCACAATCCAAAGACTACAAAAGAGCACGGATCAAACGGTATCCCGATCCTGCCAATCTATTGCCTAATTCTGTCGGCCTGCGGATTTTTATGCACATGTCACCGGGTTTCAACGCTACCGTGGATTTATGCGTCGATTCGGGATTTCGGCGAGCCGAAGATTTCCCGGGACTCAGACCAGGACGGGAATATCCGCGACGCCCGCCAGTCCGAAGATCTGTCGATAACGCTCGATCTGGTCGGGCGGCCCGAGCGCTTTCTGGAAATTGTCGGACAGCTTCACGGCGGGTCTTCCGTTCACCTCGGTGAGCTTGCACACGATGCTTATCGGCTCGAAGCCGTTATTTCCATCGAAATTGGGCCCCCTAGGATTGCAGCTGCGAAAATCGTTGGTGAGCAGAGTCCCCCAGCCGGCGCTGAAACGGATGCGCCGCTCCGGCGTCCACTTGCGCTCATCGAGAAAATCAGCCGCGGTACGAAAGTCGTCGAGTCGAGCACCGTTTCGCGGGATGCCGGCGAAGTAAGCATGCAGCTGCAGAATCTTGTCCACATCGAGAGCATCCGAGGCGATGAACAGCTTCTGCCGCGGGTCGCGGCCCCGCTCTTCCAGCCACGCGATGTATTCATCGCCGGCGATGAACGGATCCTGGCTGTCGGCGCGCTGCCCGGTCCAGTCCGCCACCCAGTCGGGAGCGTTGCGGAGAAACTGCGTCGTGCCGAATGTATCGGGGAGCATGATGAGCAATTCACGCTGATAGGTCTGCTGCCATAACTCGAGAAGGCGGTATTGCGACGCTCGCAGCTGCTCATCGTTGTTCGCCATGGCCGCAAGGGCCATCGGCAGCTCGTGCGCATTCGTGCCGATCGCCTCGAGGTCGTGCTTGTAGGCCAGATACGTGTTCGACGTCCCGGTGAAGCCATCGCCCAGCACGTCACTCATGGCCTTGGCTACATATTCCTGCCAGAGGAAGCTGTGCCTTCGCCGCGTGCCGAAATCGCTCACCCTTAGCTTTGGAATGCCGCGAAGCCGCTCCATCTTTTCCCAGAGCCTGGTTTTCGCGCGCGCATACAGGATGTCCAGCTCGAATTCGGTCAGATGCTTCAACGCTGCCCGCGTCCGCAATTCGCTGATGGCGGAAAGCGAGTGGATCTCCCACATCGTCGCCGCCGTCCACAGGCCGCGAAACGTGAGCGAGAATTGCCCGTCCTCAACCGCCAATTCATAGTCAGAGAGCCGGAAGTCGTGTTCGAGCCAGTCGAGGAACTCCGGCTCGAAGATGCCGCGCCGTCCAAAGAACGTGTTGCCCGCGAGCCATATGAGTTCTGACTTGTGGAAGCGCAGCCTTTTGGTGTGCTCCAGATGCTCGCGAAGCTCATCGAGACGGATCAGGTCGGCGAGACGCACGTTGGCCGAGCGGTTCACAAGCGAAAACGATGTCTCCACCCTGGGGAAGTTCTTCCAGATGAACTGCAGCATCAGCAGCTTGTAAAAATCGGTGTCGAGCAGAGACCGCGTGATCGGGTCCAGTTCCCAATTGTGGTTATGTGCGCGTCGTGCGAGGTTAATGATCACGATGCATTCACTTTACCCGAGTCGCATCGACGCGTTTTGCATCATGTGAAGGAGATGAAAATCGCTCCAGAGGATGTGCTGGTCGTTGTCGACGTGCAAAATGACTTCTGTCCGGGCGGCACGCTGGCTGTTACGCGGGCCGACCGGGTGATCGAGCCGATTCACAGGGCCGCGCGGAAATTCCAACATATCGTGCTTACGCAGGACTGGCATCCGAAGGGGCACTTGTCGTTTGCGGCGCGTCATCCGGGGCGTAACGCATTCGAGAGTATCGAAACCGCGCACGGACCGCAGATACTCTGGCCGGAGCACTGCGTTCAGGGAACCAGCGGAGCCGATTTTCATCCGTTGCTGCGTCTGCCGCAGGCCGAGCTGATCCTCCGCAAAGGACATGGAATCGACCTGGACTCCTACTCGGCATTCTTCGAGAACGATCATGCGACCCCGACGGGGCTCGGCGGATATCTGCGAGAACGCGGCCTGGAGCGGGTGTTTCTCGCAGGGCTGGCTTATGACTTCTGCGTGGCCTGGTCGGCTCTCGATGCGAGGCGACTGGACCTGCCCGCAGTGGTAATTCGCGAAGCCTGCCAGGCAATCGACATCCACGGGTCGGTAGAGAGGATAGAAGATGAGTTTCGCGAGGCGGGGGTGACGGTCATCGACCGGATCACGGATGGATGAACGGCCGG
Source organism: uncultured Acidobacteriaceae bacterium (assembly GCA_963781245.1). Taxonomy (GTDB): domain Bacteria; phylum Acidobacteriota; class Terriglobia; order Terriglobales; family Acidobacteriaceae; genus Silvibacterium. The sequence continues at coordinate 380,068 of CAWAFB010000010.1, read as the reverse complement.
TCACAGGGGAGAGCGCGCTCCGCTGTCTTGCAAGAAAAAGAGCACCGGATTGCTCCGGTGTTCTCGTTCGTGGTTCGCAACTGCTAAGCTGTCGGAGCCTGCAGAATCTGCGCCAGGGCGTGGAGCCGGTTGGCGTCGGCCGGGGTTTTGGCTGACGACGAGGCGGTTTCCACAGATGGCGCCATGGCGTTGAGCTTGGCGACATCCTTCTTTCCGAGATTCGACTTCTGCGCACGCGCGACCGCCTTGTTCAGGTCGGCGAGCTCCTTCGCGGGCAGCCCCTGCGAGCGGCTCAGCTGGTCGAGGTATGCCTTGGCGACGATCAGGTGAGACGGCCAGGTGATCTTCGGCTGGTTCTGCACGTTGAGCTCGGTGAACTTGATCAGGTTGGCGGCGTCAATTTCGTTCTGGGTCAGGTTTTTCGTTGGCACCAGCTTGAAGACATCGAGGCCGCGAGCGATCTCCGACCCGTAGATGTAGCCGTTGTACCAGTACGCCGACCAGTCTCCGCCGAGGATTAGGTTTTTGGGATCGATGGCTCCGCGATCGAAGTAGGCGATCTCATAGGGATGCGCCGCGTCGGTGAAGTCCATGACGGAGATGCCGCCCTGATACCAGGCCTGCACTTCGATGTCGCGGCCGGGCACGGGGACGAGCGATCCGTTATGAGCTACGCAGTTTTCCGTTGGCCCCTGGGCTGCCGGCATCTTGTAGTAGCTGGCGAAGGAGAGCTTGTCGTCCTTGAGGTTGAAGATGGCATCAGCTCCCCACTTGCTGGGATCGGTCGGACGGCAGCGCGGCTGCAAGCCTCCGCCCCACTCGTCGGTGAAGACCACCTTGCTTCCGTCATTCGAGAAGGACGCCGAGTGCCAGTAGGAGTAGTTGGGGTCGTTGACCGCGTCGACGCGCTTGGGATTTACCGGATCCTTGATATCGAGGAGAATGCCGTTGCCGGAGCAGGCGCCGGCGGCGAGGCCGATGGCTGAATATACGGTGATGTCGTGGCACTGGTTGGTGTCGGCCGGCTTTTCCGCTCCCTTGTCGTGGCTGCCGCCGTTGTTGAGTCCGTTGATGGCGCCGCTGCGGGCATCAATAAAGACGCGCGGGCTGGAGACGATCTTTGCTTCCTGCGGCGCGGCGACCGGCACCTTGATCACGTCGATGCGGAAGAGCGAGGTGTTCGGGTCTTTGTCCGGGGCCTCACCTGAACAGCCGGCCAGTTCTTCGGACTGCCGCACGAAGGATGTTCCCGAGACATAGATATAGACGTTGTCCTTGTCATTGGGATCGACGACCAGCGTGTGCGTGTGCGATCCGCGGCAGGTCTGGACAGCGGCTACCTGCTTCGGGTTCTTGATGTCCGAGATATCGAAGATGCGAACGCCGCGAAAACGCTCTGGGCTGGCGGCCGGCAGGTGGCGCTCGTGCTCGTGTCCCGGCTCGGGCGGAGGCGGCGGGGGAAAGCCCTGCGTCCCGCAGTCGAGGCGTCCGTTGGGCATTTCGACCGACATGAAGAGGAGGTTGCCGTAGACCGAGACATCGCCCTGACCACCGGGACATACGAGCGAAGTGACCAGCGAGATCTTGGCCGGGTTGGAGATGTCGTAGAAATTCACGCCGTAGAAATTGCCCTGGAAGAGATGATCTCCCTGGAAAGCGAAATCGGAGTTGGCGAAGGCCAGTCCGGCGATGACCAGCTGCATCGGCTTGGGGATCTTGTTCACCATGGCGCCAATGCCGAGGGTCCCCAGCGTCTTCTGGACAACCGGATCGTCGGGATCAGTAGCCGAGAGCTGGAAAGTCTGAGGCTTCTTGAGGAAGGTGACGTGCTCGATGCCCATTGCCGTCTCGCCGGCATCGTAGAAGCCGGGCTTCAGGGCGGCGCGCGGGTCGCTGGTGTCCGAGCCGGTCATGCCCGGCGGCAGCGGAGCCGGGGGCTGTGGCGCGAACGGGTCTTCTTCGGCAGGAGCTGCCTTTGCAGCGGGAGCAGCCGGGGCAGCGGAGGTCTGCGCCTGCAACATGCCGGTGGTGGAACAGATCACGGCCATGGCGAAGGCCGCGACCGCCAAACGAAAGATGGCCAAACGAAAAGCGAGAGCCCGCGCAGGGTTCATTGTTTCTCCTTCAACATGTTTTGCATAATTCTGATCTCGGCCCGCTGGCCGCTGTCGACATCGGTGACGAAGTCGAATATGTCGGCCTCCTGGCCCGCACCGGGGGACTCGAACAGCTCCTTCACCATCACCAGCGCACCGCCGTGGTGCTGAATCATACCGGTCAGGAAGAGGCGGTCAAATTCCGCGCCTCGGGCCTGGCGCAAGGCCTCCATCTGCTGCGGCGTCAGCATCCCGGGCATGAGCATCGAATGGCCGTTCTTGTCCATGTCGGGCATGCCGGGCATGGCCATGGAGGTCGACTGGCCGCGGGCGACGAGCCAGCGCTTCATGAAGTTAATCTCGTCAGACTGCGAGCGGCTGATGCGCGCCCCGATGGCGCGCACATCTTTGTCCTCGGTGTGCGAGGGAATCAACGCGGTCATTTCGACAGCCTGGCTGTGATGCATGATCATGCCCTGCATGAAGTCGATGTCGGCCTGCGAGGCGCGTGGAGCGGTGGCGGACGTGGATGGCGGGAGGGTTTTGCTGGGCGTTCCCGGAGCGCCGGGTTGGACGATAACGGGCGAGTCGGTTGCAGGCGGGCCCGCTGCCTGCTGAGCGTAGGCGGCGATTGCCGGCAGGCCGCAAAGCAGGGCAGTCAGTGTGATCTCAAAAACGGCTATTTTGGGGGCACGGCAACTGCGGGTGGGGCACAATCTCCCCATCATGTCAGGCATATTCGGTGATTTCACCCTATCACGGCACTGCGAATTGCAATCATAAAGTGGCAATTCGCAGCGGTCCAGAAGATATGCGTGGCCGCCCGATCAGGCATGGCTTTTATTCTGGGCGGGCTGCCGGAATCACGGTCAGATCGACCAGTGAGACGCCGCGCAACACGAGCACCGGATGAGGCCGTCCCACGCGCTCGGAGGTGAGCACCTTGTGCAGCTCGTTGATGGCGGCGATGCTTTCGTTGGCAAAGCGGAGGATGATGTCTCCATCGCGCATGCCGGCGCGGGCTGCAGGGCCGTCGGGATCGAGGCTGGTGGCCATCACTCCCGAGGATGCCGCCAGCTTGTATTCGTAGACGACGCGTCGCGGCAGGGGAACATTTTGCGCGGCGATGCCGATCCAGCTGCGCCGCACGCGGCCATGCAGCAGGATCTGGCTGGCGATGTATTTTGCCGTGTCGATGCCGATGGCGAAGCAGAGCCCCTGCGCGCCCATGATGGTTGCCGTATTGACGCCGATGACGCGGCCGGCTGAATCGACGAGCGGGCCGCCCGAGTTGCCCGGGTTGAGGGCGGCGTCGGTCTGGATGATCTCCTCCATCATGCGACCCGAGGAACCCTGCATACTGCGGCCCAGGGCGCTGACGACTCCGGCGGTGACGGTGAACTGGAAGCCGAAGGGATTTCCAACGGCGATGGCAAGCTGGCCGACGCGCAGGTCTCTGGAGTTTCCGAGGGCGGCAGTGGGAGCCAGGAGGTGATCGCTCCGCAGCACGGCGATGTCGGTGTCCGGATCGTCGCCGATCAGCATGGCGTTGGCGGTGACTCCGTCAAGAAAGGTCAGCGCGATGCTCTTCGCCCCGTGCACCACGTGGCTGTTGGTGAGCACCAGCCCGTCGGGAGTGAAGACGAACCCCGACCCCGAGCCGCCGCGGGACTGGCCGTTGCGGACGTCGATCTTGACGACCGCCGGGCTGACCCGGTCGACGGCCGACGTGACGGCGCGCGAGTAGGCGTCGAGCAATTCGCCGTCGTGGTGATGGTAGTCGAGCGGAGCAGATCCGCTGGAATCGAGATCGGGAGAGCTGAGAGTGGTGAAGAACTCGCGCATTGGGGCCCTGCCTGCGTTCGGGAATGTTAACTATAGATGCAATACCCCCTCGGGTGGATTCGGGCGCCCTGAGGCTGCGGTGAGGGTATGGCCTGGTCCGTTGTCACAAAACAGGATGCGACCCCCAAATAGCTGGAACTGTCGCTGACGATCCCCCGTATCGGGACTCATATGGCACACGATCTGCGGTTTGCGCTGCGCATGATCCTCTCCCATCGCCTGTTTTCTGCCGCGGTGGTGGCGACCCTGGCGCTGGGGATCGGCCTCAACACGATGGTCTTTACGCTGATCAACGCCGTGCTGTTCAAGCCGGTGCCGGTGCCCAGTGGCGCGCAACTGGTGTCGCTGATGAGCCGCAACCTTACGCAGCGCGATAACAACACGATGCGGGTGTCGTACCCGGATTTCCGCGACTACCGCGCCCAGAACTCTTCGCTGGCGGCGCTGGAAGCGGCCAGCGATGAAGAAGGTACGTTGAGTGAAACCGGCATTCCTCCCCAGGCCTACCGGATGGAGCAGGCGTCGTCGGGCATTTTCGAAATGCTGCACATCCGGCCGGTCCTGGGACGCGGATTTCTCCCTGGCGACGACAAGCCGGGAGCGGCACCGGTAGTGGTGGTCGGCTACGGCATCTGGCAGGACCGTTATGCCGGCTCGCCGGACGTGCTGGGTCGGGAGGTGCGCATCAACGAGAAGCCGGCGACCATTGTCGGGGTCATGCCGAAGGGCTTCAAATTTCCCTCCAATGTAGATATGTGGACGCCGCTGGTGCCCACGGCCGACCTTGAGAAGCGGACGAGCCGGCCGCTGGCGCTCTTTGGGATGCTCAAGCCGGGCGTCGGTATTCTCCAGGCAAACGTGGATACGAGCGGGATCGCGCGACGTCTGGCGGCGCAGTATCCCGATGATAAGGATGTCGGCATCACGGTCGAGACCTTCCACGAACGGTACAACGGCGGCGGCATTCGCCTGGTCTTCCTGATGATGATGGGTGCTGTAGGCTTCGTGCTGCTGATTGCCTGCGCGAATGTCGCCAACATGATGCTGAGCCGCGCCATGTTGCGGCAGCGGGAGATGTCGATCCGGTCGGCGCTCGGAGCGTCGCGGTGGCGAGTGGTTCGGCAACTGCTGATTGAGAGCGTAATGCTGAGCATCTTCGGCGGTGTGCTGGGGCTGGCGCTGGCGTGGCTGGGGGTTCACTGGTTCGACTTGTCTACGCAGGATGTCGGCAAGCCTTACTGGATCGAGTTCACCATGAACTACACGGTGTTCGGTTACTTTGCCGCGCTGTGCATCTTCAGCGGATTACTCTTCGGTATAGCGCCGGCAATGCGCTTCTCACGGGTCGACGTGAATGAGGTTCTGAAGGACGGCGCGCGCACCGCGGGCCGCCATCGCGGGGGCAGGCTGTCGAGCCTGCTCGTGGTCTTCCAATTTGCGCTGACGCTGGTGCTGCTCTCGGGCGCTGGAGTTTTTGTTCACAGCCTGTTCGTGGCCCTTGCGGCAAATCAGTCGGTGCCTGCCGACCAGATCACGACGGCGCGAGTCGACTTTCCCGATGAACATTACAAGGACGCCGATGCCCGGCAGCGATTCTATGATCAGCTGCTGCCGCGCCTGAAGGCGCTTCCTGGCGTGACCCACGTGGCCCTGACGTCGAGCCTTCCCGGCCTCGGGGCGGACTCCCGCGAAATCGAGATCGAGCACTCGGCGGTGAGCGACCCGGCCCATCGGCCTTCCGTTTCCTTTGTCGTTCAGTCTCCGGGCCATTTCGACGCGATCAATCTGCCCATCCTGCTGGGCCGCGACTTCAACGAACTCGACGGCACGGCGAACCACAAGGCTGCGGTGCTTACACGCCAGTGCGCAGAGCACTTCTGGCCGGGCCAGGCTGCGATCGGGAAACGATTCCGTCTGTATGACGAAAAGAATAAGCCGGGCGACTGGATCACGGTGGTCGGCGTGTCAGGAAATATCGTTCAGGAACTGCAGGAGAAGTCGCCCAATCCGCTGATGTTCATTCCCCTGCGGCAGGAAGGCTGGAACGGCATGGCCCTGCTGATACGGTCGAGCAATAATCCCATCGCCGCAGTGCGCTCCACCGTGCAGAGCCTCGACGAAGATCTCCCGCTGCGCGATGTATACGCACTGCCCCAGGCGATTCAGCATCAGCAGTGGTATCTCCACCTCTTCAGCAAGATCTTCGCGGGATTCGCCCTAATTGCGCTGCTGATGGCGGCAGTCGGAATCTACGCGGTGCTGGCGCAGGCGACGAACAGCCGCACGCAGGAGATAGGTGTGCGCATGGCGCTGGGAGCCAACGCGCGCAACATCGTTGCGCTGGTGATGCGCCGTGGACTATGGCAGATCACGGCGGGCCTCGGGTTGGGCCTGGCCGCAGGGGTGCCGGCCGCGCGCGTGATGGCCAACCTGCCCATCGGAGTCTCTCCGTCTGACCCGCTTATCTTCGTGGTCGTGGCCTCGCTGCTGGCGATCGTCGGCCTGCTTGCCTGCTGGATTCCGGCACACAGAGCCGCGACGCTCGATCCGGTGAAGGCGATCCGCTATGAATGAGAGCCGCAGCCCGTTTACTTTTTGGCCGTGGCGGGTTTATAGCCTGAACCGCCTGCCTTCTTCATAGCTGCAGTTGCTTCGTCGATGCTGAGCAGCGGCGTGGTCTTCACGCTCTTGCAGGCTCCGCCCGCAGCCGCGGCCATGGCAAAAGCGGCCGCGCTGGTGTTGTCGGGCATCTCGAGGAGCGCAACGATGTCGTAGTCGCCGAACGACAGCCACCCGCCAGTAATGTTGCCGCCGAGCCTTTGGATGGTTTTGCGCACGGCTTCAATGCGGTCGTGAGGACGTTTGATCATTGCCGCCCATGCTTCGGCGCTATAGGAAACCTGGAGAAGATAACTGGGCATGGATAGCCCCCTTTCAACCGGATTTCCACGCTCGGATTCCGGCCGGCGGCGAGTATACACGCCGCCCGTGAAGCGGGACTATGAAATTTTCCGGCGCCAGTCGCGGCGGGCGGGAGTCGGCCTAACTCGCGACTCCGGAAATGTAGGCTTCGAGGTGACGGATCGTCTCCTGCTGCTCGTTGATGATCCAGTTCACCAGGTCGCCGATGGAGATCATGCCGACCATTTCGCCGCCTTCGACTACGGGAAGATGCCGGACGCGGTTCTCGGTGATGATGCGCATGCACTCTTCCACGGTGTGACGCGGCGAGACAGAGATCACGGGACTGCTCATGATCTCGGCGACCGCGGTTTCCTTCGAGGAACGGCCCATCAGAATGATTTTGCGGGCGTAGTCGCGCTCGGAGATGATGCCCAGTAATTTGCCGGCCTCCATAACGGGAAGCGCGCCCACCTGCCTTTCCGCCATCATCTCGATAGCCTGATAGACGGTGGCATCGGGCTGTGTAGACCAGACAGCTCCGGCCTTGCGCCTGAGAACGGCGTTGATTGGAGTGGTCAATTCGCTCATGGGATGACCTCGGGGAGAGGATGATACTGCCGGGATACGGGAATTAGCAAGGTTCCTGTTTACTGATCCGGCCATCAACATGGTTGGCAGGGGCGGGCGGGCCGGTGGTCGTATCTGCCAACGGATGCGGGCTGTGGCGGAATAGTTGGCGGGAGTCAGCGAATAATCTTGAGGGCGGCGCGGAAAAGAGGGTCGAATTCCTGGCCGAGGGACTTGTCCTTTTCGACGGCCGACTCGATGGCCTTTTGCGCGGCGGGGCGCTGGTAGCCGAGGTTGGTGAGAGCGGAGAGGACGTCCTCACCCGCGGGTCCGGCGGAGACGGCGGCCGGGGCGGCAGCCATGTCTTCGAGTTTGTCTTTTAATTCAACAACTAAGCGCTCGGCGAGCTTCTTGCCGACTCCGGGGATGTGGGTGAGAGTGGCGTGGTCCTGGGCGCGGATAGCGGCGACGGTGCGCTCGGGATTGAGTCCGCTGAGGATAGTCACGGCCAGCTTGGGGCCGACTCCGGTGACGGTGATGAGTCGCTCGAACAGTCGCTTCTCGTTGCGGTCGAGGAATCCGTAGAGAGCGAGGATGTCTTCGCGAACCTGGGTGTGGATGTAGAGAGAGACTTCGGCTCCTTCGGCGGGGAGCGCGGTGAACGTGGGGATGCTGATGACGACGTCGTAGCCGACGCCTCCGGCTTCGACGATGGCCTGACCAGGTTGTTTCGAGAAGAGGCGTCCGCGCAAGTGGGCGATCATTTTTTACAGGGTACAGGGAACAGGGATCAGGGAACAGGGATCAACACCTTGCCTCTGAGCAGAGATGCCTTCAGTCAGAATCCCCTGTATCGCATGAAGACGGTGGCACCGGATCTACAACCGGAAGCACCGGCAACTTGGTTCGCGGGTTCACAAAATCAAGGGCGCTGGCCAAGTTTCCTATTTCGGGAGAAGCGTCTCGCGCGGTGAGGGGCGGCAGATTCCAGCGCCACTCGATCAGCTTAAGCGCCGATGTGTGGTCAAAAACGGTGCTGTTCACGCGAGGAAAGAGCGGTGAACCCATGCTGAATGGAGACACAACTACGGTTGGCACGCGAAAACCCAAAAGCGCTCGACCGTTAATGACATCCGTATCGATATTGTTCGCCGCCGCAACTCTGGGTGGCGGCACGTGATCGAAGAAGCCGCCCCACTCGTCAAAGTTGATGATCAGAACTGACTTCGGCCAGCATGCGCTCTTTGTCAGCGCGTGATACGTCTGCGAAAGGAAAGCGTCGCCACCTCGAATATCTGCGAATGGATGATCATCTGTGGCTCCGGCCCCAGGAGTATAAGGCGGATCGACGAAGGAGACCGCTGGTAGCTGGCCGGATGCAGCATCATTCAGATAGTCCTGGTATGTGCGGGTGATGTTCGCATATTCCGAACCCCAGACAATTACATATGGAGAGTACCAGCGAGCACTGACATCAGCTTCTCCGAGGCGGTCCCAGATTGTCTCCAACTCACATGGGTCTGAAGTATTGCTGATCCTGTCTGTCTGCGCAGAGCATTGGAAGATCCGATTCGGAATTGTGGGCCCCATGAAGGAGCAGAAGTACCTGTCCAGCGTGGTGTATTGGCGCGCCAGTGCGCCGAAGAATGTCAGATCCTTTTCCTGGTAGTAGCCGATCGAATAAGTGTCGCTTCCTGAACGCAGAAAACCATCCAGCTTTCCCCCGTCGTATTGGATCCTTCCGCCCTCGTAGGAGTGGTCGGGTTGAATATGCCCACAACCGGTGAAATCGCCTGACAAAGCGTGGGTGTACTGAGTGGCCCCGCTCTGATCCACGTAGCTTAGTCCGGCCTGCTTTCCATCCGCGTTTGGCAGCCAGCCGAGAAAGTGATCGAAGCTGCGATTCTCCATCATGACAACAACGACATGCTCGATCCCGGACTCTTCCGGTGACGGCTGACTCGCGCCGAGTGGCGATCGGGTGCCGCAGGATGAAAGGAAGCTGGCGGCGGTCGCACCAAGGGCAGAGCGAAGGAAATCCCTTCGTTGAATCTTCACGTACTCTCCAAGGCAAAGCAGTTTTGTTCAACGCACGATCAGGCTGCCTGTCGGAGTTACCAACCTGGAATTTGGGAGCGTTCGAGGGAAGACAGTCCACAAGTTCAGCAACTGATTTTTAACCAAATTTACGGAAGAGCATCAGGAGTGCGCAATAACTCCTTCGTGGTGCAACTGTCCAGGGAGACCATAACTGCGAGCGGTCTAGTCCCTGCTTGATAAGGGGAGATGATATCTTGTCGGTCGATGCAGGCAAAGGGCTTCGGATTAAATGCGGGCCGGGCGCAGAAATCCCCGAAAGGACGTCGCTGCTTCTGTTATGAGCGCTCCTGATTAGTTGAGCTTTGGGAACAACATTGCCGCTACTAGTTTGAGAAGCGCGACGTGAACGCAACCATCAGAACGATGCCATTTTCGACAGTGGATTGACCGGGTTGTTTGGAGAAGAGGCGTCCGCGCGGGTGGGCGATCATAAAAGCAGGGTACAGGGAACAGGCTTGCGGAACTTTGCGCCCCAGACTTGTATGCCGGGGCTATCCCCTCCGTCGATACCGAATCTCGAATTCGTAGCCCTGATTCGCCGGAAAGAGCCCGGCCACATGACGCAAGCGCTCGGCGAGCGCCGGTGCGGCCAGCAGCGGGTATTCGCGCTCGCGCAGCTCGGTGTAGTCGAAGTCGATGGTGAGGGCCAGCATGTAAATGGCGAGGGCGTCAGAAAAGGCGGCGTCGAGGTAAGCGGACTTGGCCTTTTCGTCGACATGCTCCCGGCTTTGGTCGGGAACGAGCTCGGGACCATCGTGACTGCGGGACTGGGCACGGTCCTGACCACGCTCGCGGGCGCGGCGCCGATTCTCCCACGCATCCTGGCTGGTTTCGCCGCGGACATCGGCCTTGACCTGCGACCATGCGAGGTCGGAGAAGCTGGCAGGGACGCCGACGGCGTCGACGAACTGATGGCCGACATTGATAAAGAATTCGAAGGCCAGGGCGAAGCGGTCCTGCATGAGCCGGGTGGAGATGAAGGTGCATTCCGACGAGCCGAAACTGACGTTCCGGTGGCAGATGGCGCGGTCGCCGAGATCGATGTTGTAAGCCGATGCGATGGAGGTCTCGTCCTCTTCGCCGATGGTCAGCGGCACGAAGTACCAGGCACGACGGGTGAGGGCTGCGGCGATGGTTGCTGGCACGGCCTGCACGATGCGCTCGAGATCCTCGGGGGAGATCTGGGTCTCTCCGAAACTGGCATAGAAAACGCCGTTCGAGGCCTGCTGGACTTGCGCTTCCTGCGCTACCTGGGCGGCAGTGAGCAGGGGTGTCTGGGCGGCATCAACCATAAACTTGTATTCTAGCTGAGGCGGCTATGAAGTCTCGCCCGCGCAGGGAAGGAATATGGCGGTTCGCGCAATGAGTTCGTCGGAAAGACCTTTGGGACGGAGCGGTTCGAGTCGGCAGCCGGGCAGGGTCTTTGGGATTCCGCTGGGGGAACTGGGTCTGTTTACGAGCCTGCTGATGGCATTTGCCTTCGGGTTTCTGGTCTTCTTCGCGACGTGTTTCGTGGCGATTTTCGGCCTGCTGTTTTATAACTCGGCTGGGCATCACGCAGTAGATATGGCAGATAGCTATCGTTATTTCGCCCTTCCTGCGGGGCTGGTGGCTTTAAGCTTTGCGCTGGTGGTGCTGCTGGGGCTGTGGGTGCGGCGCAAAGTTGCCGGGAGATAGACGGCGTGGGCCTGGTCACGATCTCGCGCGATGAACTCAGCCGGCCAGTAGCTGACGTCCGAGCGCGGGTCTGGTGCACGCAGCTCGAGGCCGGGGACATCCTGTATTTTCCTCAAACGCCGGTTCCGATACCGCCCGATGATCTGGCCTTTCTGCTCGGACAACAGCAGACCGACAGCTCGCTGCACAAGAACATCGCCTACAAACCGAATATCGATAAGCTGAGCGGCGTGGACACAAAGACCGCAGACGCAGCAGCGGTGGCACGTCTGCAATCCATCATGCGTGCGTATTCGCAGCATGTCGTCGAGTTTCTGACCGGGTTCCTTTCGCCCTATCGGGCGAAGTGGCGGCTGGATTATGCCAGCTTTCGCCCGCAGGAAGAGCAGGGACGCGATCTCGCGTTGCGAAAGAGAAACGATCTGCTGCATACCGATGCATTTCCAACGCGGCCGACCTACGGGGCAAGGATTCTGCGCTTCTTCAACAATATTCATCCCACGCGAACGCGAGACTGGGTCGTTGGTGATCCCTTTGCGACGGTGGTGAAGGAATTTGCGCCGAAGGAGATTGCTCCCGCGCCGGATAATGCGATGAGCCGGGCAGCGAAGGGGCTGGGGCGTACTGTGGGGCTGGGCGCGGCGATTCCGTCGATCAAGCGCTCGCCGTATGACGACTTCATGATCCGCTTCCACAACTTTCTGAAAGAGAATGCGCGCTTCCAGGCCGAGTGCGCGAAGTATCCGTGGCAGTTTTCCGCGGGATCGAGCTGGATGGTCTATACGGATACGGTTCCGCATGCAGTGCTGGCCGGCCAGTATGCGCTGGAGCAGACGTTATTAGTAGAGCCCGAGGCGCTGGTTGCGCCCGAGACTTCTCCGCTGAAGGTGCTGGAAAAGATCGCGGGGACGGCGCTGGTTTAGCGCTTCGGTTCTCCGTTTGCCGGCAGCTCCGGCAAACCTATCCGGCGAAACAGGTCAGAGAATCTGGGATCGCCGTGGAGGTTGTTCCAGGCCGGATCGACGGCCAAGAGGGTCAGTTCCGATCCTTCTCTTGCTTTATACGCTTTTTCAAGGAATTCAAATGCTTCACCCTTGTCGCCTGCCAGGGCATACACCAAGGCCATGTAGCTCGATGCCGCGAGGGCCCCGGATTTTTCGGCCTCACGCAGGTCCTGGGCCAGATGCTCTTTCCAATATCCCCTTTCTCCTCCGCCTTTGAGCGCATTGCGCATCATTGTCGCTCTCTTGGTCGCTTCCTCCGGAGTTGAACCACTCAGCAACTGGGCTTTCTCGTTCTCCTCGATTGCATCCTCATACCTTCCCATCTGCTCCAGCAGGCCAGCGAAGTAAAAATGCGCAAGTGGAAAGTTCGGCGCCATGGCAATGGTGTGCTGGAATTGTTGATAAGACCGCGAATAGTCGCCGGCCAGCAGGTAAGTCTCACCCATGAAGTTATTGATGGGCAGCGACAGAGGATCCAGTTCCAGCGCCTTCTTGTTTTCGGCGACTGCCTCCGCCCGCCGGCCCATGGGCATCAGGTAGCAATTGGAATAGAAAAAATGCGCATAGGCAGAGCTGGGATTGAGATCGATCGCCTTCAGGAACTCCGCCTGGGCTCCAGGAAAATCGAACTCATAGTGCGATTTCTCCATGCCAAGCGCTGCATGAGCTTCAGCCAGCGTTGGATCGAGCTCGATCGCCCGGGTAGCGGCCGCTCGTGCCTGCGGAAGGCTCTCCTCAGGCGAATACAGACCAATAATGTTCCCAATGTTGTAGGCATCCGCGAGCCCGGCATAGGCCAGCGCAAAACGTGGGTCCGCAGCAATGGCTCTTTGAAATAACTGAGCGCTTTCGCGAATAGAGGGTGGCGTTCTCTGGTTCCAGTAGAAGCGGCCCTGAAGGTAAAGGTCGTAAGCCTCAGGGTTTACCGGGCGCGTTTTCGAAAGCTCAAGCTGGCTCTGCGGCGTAATTTGGATCTGCACCTGCTCGGCGATCGCTCTTCCGATCGCGTTCTCCACATCGAGCAGATTCAGATTTTGATCGTCGTAGGTTTGCGCCCAGACGTGAGTCTGGTCGCTGACACGAATCAACTGCGCGCTGACGCGGGTTCTTTCGTTCTCGCGTCGGACACTACCTTCGAGAATGTAGTCGACACCCAGTTCGCGCCCGATCTGACTGACCGTTTTATCGGAGTGCTTGTACGCCATGGCTGAGGTGCGCGCGATAACTCCCAACTTAGCGGGACTCAGCTGCCCCAAGTCAGTAATCGTTTCTTCCGTCAGTCCATCGCTGAAGTACTCCTGGGACGGATCGTTGCTCAGGTTCTGAAACGGCAGAACGGCCAGCATCGCGCGCTTTACCGGGGTCGCCCCAGGTGAAGCACGAAAGTAAATGCGGTGCGAGGCTGCCGCCAGAACGGCGACCAGAATCACAGCAGCCGCAATGGAAAGCACCCATATCCAGATACGACGTCTCGACGGTGGTGAAACAGAACCCGACACAGCGCTCGCAGGCCGATCCTTCTCCTGAAATCCCGGATCTGACTCCGGCACCGTTGCTGGCTTGACCTCCGAATCGGCTCTCCCGGCTGACTGCCCGTGCACGCTACTGCCGTCAGGCAGTTCGGTCACGGGAGCGATGAATCGATATCCGCGACGAGGAACGGTCTTAATGAACCGCGGGTTGTCGGCGGAGTCTCCGAAGAGGACGCGAAGTTTTCTTATAGCGGTGTTCAAACCTTCGTCAAAGCCAACGTAGGTATCAGCTGGCCAGAGCATGGCCTTCAATTGTTCGCGGGTAACGATCTGCCCCGGACGCTCGAGTAGTAAAGCAAGAACCCGGAACGGCTGTTCCTGAAGGAACACCAGCCGCCCCTGCCGCAGTATTTCACCGGAAGCCAGGTCAACTTCGAAGAGCCCTGAGCTGATACGGCGGCCAGAGTTAGCGGGCGCGTCCATGTTTCCATCCAGGGAAAACGCAATCTTAGCGCACGAATCGAGTTCAGAGAAACCGATAAATCGTTCCGGGACTTTCTTTTAACAAGTCAGACAGAGTTCAGGCTCGATCGATTGACCCGATGAGCACAGAAGGCTAAGAAAGCAGATGTTACCGGTACTGTGAAGCACGAACATCACACCTCACAAACATCACACCAAAGGATGGAGGATCTATGAAGAAAGTCTTACTGGTTCTCGTTTTAGTTGGAGTGGCATTCCCCGGATACGCGCAGACCTCCTGGTCTACATGCAATGAGCAGTTGATCGCGGGGGTCTACGGATTCACCGTGCAAGGCACCAAGCTGGGTGGCCTCGGTCCAGTGGGTCAGCAGTTGGGAGTCGCCATGACCGAATTCGATGGCTTTGGCGGCCTGGTCCAGATCGACACCATCACCGTCGGCGGCGTCAAGACTTCCGACTTCACGCATCCTCAGGCGAAGGGCACTTACACGGTTAATCCGGACTGCACTGGGACTTTCACCATCAACTTCACCGACGGCCGGCCCACGATCGTCACCAATTTCGTTGTTGTCGAGAATGGCAATGAGATCAACACTGTGGTGATCAGCGCCGGAGGTAAAGAGGGCATAGTCGCGGTATTCAGCATCGGCAAAAGGCGGGACAGGGCAGTGCACTTCAGTTTGCCGGAGTAAAGCTCGAGGTGCGCCGGCGGTTGAGATACTCCAATCTCCTTAGCTGCGGTGAACCTCTATGGGGATTGAGCAAATCCCGGCCGCCCGGCGCGGATGCGGGCGGAGAAGTCGGGATCGTCATCGGCAGCTTTGGCCGCCGGATTAATGTAGGCGCGCACCTTTAGTTCATCGAAGGGCAGGAAGCCGGTGGCCAGATTGCCCTGGTTGTACTCCATCTGATCTCCCTTGCCATTCAAGAGCACGGCAAGCTTGAAGGGCTGGGCATCCATCGCCTTCAGATCGAAGATCTGCGTAGTGCAATTGCCGGTAAGGGCGTTGTACCAGCGCGGATGGTCGTGGAGGTCGTTGGCCAGTCCGATGTAGTCCAGAAACAACTCGCGCGCGAATGGCAACGTCGCGGTGGTGTGGTAGAGGTAAAGGTCCTCGTCCTTGCGGTAGTTGGTGCGCAGGCGGACGACGTCGCGCTCGGTGCTGATGACGGAGATGAGCGTGAACTGGCGGAAGAATCCTCGGATGGCGGAGTAGCTCTGGCCGACCTGCTTGCGGGCTTCGATGGAGAACGGGACGTGATTGCCGTTGCCAAAGTCGAAGCTGAGGATGGTGTGGGCGATCCAGGGCGAGCCCCAGTAGTCGAGAAATAGATCGAGGCCGCGGATGTCGTCGAGATTGACCTGCTTCGTCTCCCATTGGCAGGTGTAGTCGAACTCGGCGCGGTAATCGCAGTTGCGCAGGTTGTGAATGGTGACCAGGTTCCCCTGCACCTCGGCGTAAGCCGTGCGCGAGACATCCGCCTGCCAGTTTTCATTGTTCGATGGCTTGAGCGAAAACCACCAAAGCATGACGATCACCGAGCAGGCAAACGAGGCGAGGATGCGTCTCCAGAAAGTCTTAGACAACACGAAGACCGCAACGATGGCGAGCAGGTAGACAATGACACAGGGGATTCGAAGCCACGCGATGCGCACGTCGAAGTGGAGCGCGGCGACAGCCCACAGCGCGAAGACCAGCAGGACCACGTAAACGAGAAGGTGTCCGAGACCGCGGAAGACCCTATGTAACCGTGATGGTTCCGTATCCGTAGCGTGCATCGGCGTTCTGGATTGCGCGATGCCTGATGCTACTACAGGGGTGGGACTTGTTCGAACCGGAAAGGCGCGATCGTGGTATTCTCCCGTTTCCCGTAATTTTCAGGAGGCGACACCAACTAAATGCAAACACGACTACTCCGTCCACTCACCTGTCTACTGCTGGCGGCAGCCATTCCCGTCTTCGCGGCGGACAAATCCGACAAGAAAACTAAAGCGCCTGAAGCGGACGTTCCGGCATGGGAACAGCCCCAGCCCGCGGTCGAAAACATCGACTACGGCATGTATGCGCGCATTCGCGAAGAAGGCCTGCAGCACTCGCGCATCATGGAGTATGGGTCCGCGCTGGCCGATGCGATCGGACCGAGACTGACCGGTTCTCCGAACCTGGCGAAGGCCAACGCATGGACGCGCGACCAGCTCACAGCGATGGGCTGCGTGAATGCCCACCTGGACGACTGGGGCGAGTTCGGAATTGGCTGGCAACAGCTCAATACCTGGGTGCGCATGACCTCTCCGGACACGGCTGTGTTCATCGCCCAGGCGACGCCGTGGTCTCCCTCGACAAACGGACCGGTGAGCGGCGATGCGGTGTGGGTGAATATCCAGGACGACAAAGATTTCGATCAGTACAAGGGCAAGCTGGCGGGCAAGATTGCACTGCTGGGTGAGATGAGGGAAGTTCCGCCAGTCGACAAGGCGCTGTTTGACCGCTACACGGATAAGGAGCTCGAAGAGCTGGCGGAGTATCCGGTGAGCGACCGCGCCGGGGCGGACATGCAGGCGCGGCTGCGAGCCTATATGCAGCGCTATCGCATGGTCGACAAGATTGCGCAGTTTCTGGCCGATGAGAAGGCGTCGGCTGTGATCCGACCCAGCCGGGATGGGAAGAACGGCGGCGGGTCCGGCGGGACGATTTTCGACGACAACGGCGCGGCGCTGGGACGCACCCCCTACAAGCGTGAATCGGCGGTCAAGGTTCCAGTCGTCGTGATGGCCATCGAAAGTTGGGGCCGCGTGTACCGCCTGCTGCAGGCACATGTTCCGGTGACGATTGAGATGGATCTCGAGACCAAGTTCACCGGAGACAACGAGCACGGATATGATACGGTCGCCGAGATTCCCGGGACCGATCCCAACCTGAAAGACCAAGTGGTGATGGTAGGCGGCCACCTCGACAGTTGGATCGCCGGTACGGGCGCGACCGACAACGGGGCGGGAACGATCGTGGCCATGGAGGTGATGCGCATTTTGAAGGCGCTCAACGTCCAGCCGCGGCGGACTGTCCGTATCGCACTATGGACGGGCGAGGAGCAGGGGCTCTTCGGATCGCGTGGATACGTAAAGGAGCACTTCGGATACGCCGCTCCGTTGACGACACCGGACCAGCAGGCGCTGCCGGAGTTTATGCGCGCGACCGGTCCGCTGGACCTGAAGCCGGAACAGAAGCTGATTTCCGGATACTTCAACGTGGACAACGGCTCGGGCAGGATTCGCGGCATCTATACGCAGGAAAATGCAGCAGTTGTGCCGATCTTTACACAGTGGATGGCGCCGTTGAAGGATCTCGGCGTAACCACAATCACCATGCGGAACACCGGCGGGACCGACCACCTGTCGTTCGATGCGGTGGGGATTCCAGGCTTCCAGTTCATTCAGGATTCGCTGGACTATGAGAGCCGCACGCACCACTCCAACCAGGACGTCTACGAACGGCTGCAGCCGGGGGACCTGAAGCAGGCGGCGGTGGTCGAGGCGATCTTCGTCTACAACGCGGCCATGCGCGACCAGATGCTGCCGCGCAAGCCCCTGCCGCATCCCGAACTGCGCCAGCAGCAGACGAAACCCCTGCCCGGAGTCTTTCCCGGCGCGGTGGAACCGGCAGGCGACAAGAAGTAGCTCAGCAAGACAACTGATCGGGCGGGCGGAAGAAACTCCGTCCGCTCTTTCTTTTTGGCAAATGGACCCGAGGCGTCTTCCCCACCGAGCAGATATCCCCTAAATGTTGCAGGTCTTTGGACGAAAATTCCACACCAGCCGGCATCTTCCCCGCTTACACTGTCATCAATAATTTTTATCCGGCAGATAAGAATTAATTGGACACATGAAGGTAAACGGGGTGAGACTCTTCGATGTGAAATTGCGTTGGTGCTGGACTGGATCTGCAACCAGACTCAACATTGTTTCTTTGCTGCTGGTGTTTCCCGTTCTGGTCTCCCCTTGGGCAGCGGCAGCGCAAGGCTCGAACGAGATCGAGACGGCGGTGGTGTTCTACGCCGATCCCGGGGTCGAGGCTTCGGTGTGGCCGTCCCTGGTTTATGCCTTCCGCAATGAGGTACTTCAAGAGGCCAACGAGTATCCGCTGCCCACGGATGCGGAGCCGATTCGCGGCAGCAGCTTTGTGCAGGGGCGGGAGTTCGGAAAGATTATCCAGGTGCATCTGATCGGGCGCTGTGATGTGGTGGAGCAGGCGCAGCGTCCGGTGCCGCGAGGGCCCCTGGGATGGGTGCTCGATGTATCCGGTGAGATCCAGCCGTTTGTGTACATCAATTGTGACCGGGTCGCTCAGTACCTGAATCCCACGACCCTGGGCATGAACGACGACCAGCGAAGAGAGGCCATGGCGCGGGCCATCTCACGCATCGCCATCCACGAGTGGATTCACATCGACGCGCAAAGCGCCCGGCATGCGAGCCACGGCATACGTCAGGCGGAACTCTCCAGCGCGGAACTCACGGGTGGGTCGGCGGGCGGCCGCTGATACCGGCGATTCCCCGATTAATTGCGATTTTCTGAACCGATCGCCGCGCCTGCCCGTATCTCTGCATCATGAAACAGGTCCGATTGCAGTTGTCTTTTGACACGCGCCGCGCGGCTGGCCTGTTGGCCATCGCCGCTTCGATCGGGTTGACTGCGCTTGGTTCACACGCCAGCGCGCAGTCTGCATCGACCCCCATTGAAACTCCCACTGCGAAGGTGGAAGAACAGCAGGGTTTTGCGGTGATCGGGTTATCGGTCCGCACCAGCGGGCAGAAGGAAGCTGGCGGTAACGGCCACGTCCCGGCATTGTGGGCGCGGTCGCTGCAGGACGGCACGTTCGAGAGAATTCCGAACCGGACCGATGACAAGATGCTTGCGGTCTACACCGACTTCGACGGCGATCAGACCGGCGTATACATCTACACATTGGGTGCGCGCGTCAGTTCGGCCGAGAAGGTTCCCGACGGCATGGTGGCGGTGACGATCCCCGCCGGCAGGTATGCTGTGGTCCAGTCGGACAATGGGGCGTTGCCCGACATCATGCCCAAGGTGTGGAAGGACATCGCGGCGATGTCGGCGAAGGATCTTGGCGGAGAGCGCAGCTTCAAGACGGACTATGTGGTGTTTCCCGCCGGATTTGACTGGCAGGACACACAAGTCGAAGTGCACGTGGGCGTGAAGTAACCCTGCCTTGCCGACGTTTGAGATGACAACTATCACCTTCGATTCCTGACATCCCCCACTCCCGCCACGTTCCCCAAAGAGTCGATACTGCCTTCACAGACCGCGAGATGCCCGACTGGCGGGCTCGCGAGGAGAGAGGCAGTGATGAATGAGCATCCGCAATACGCGCCCCGAACTCATAGTGTGAAGCCGGCGATCGGGTTATTCTTTCTCGCGCCGCTGGTGGCGGAATTTCTGCTGGGAAACCTCCCCATCAAGCTGCTGCCGGCGCTGGTGATGCTGGCGCCGATGTATGGTGGCGGAGCGCTGCTGATTCGCGAGACGGTACGCCGGATGGGGCGCGGCTGGCCAAGCATTCTGCTGCTGGCACTGGCTTACGGAATTCTCGAAGAGGCCTTCGCCACGCAATCGCTCTTCAATCCGGATTATCTGGGCATGCACATGGGCCTGCTTAAGCCGGCGTATATTCCGGCGCTCGGCATCGGCGGCTGGTGGACGATTTTCGTGCTGAACCTGCATACGGCATGGAGCATCGCCACGCCGATTGCGCTTGTTGAGGGTGCGGTTCCCGAGCGGTCAACGACGCCATGGCTGGGCCGCGTGGGACTCGCGGTCACCGGCGTGCTGTTTGCGATTGGCATCGTGGCCATGACCTTGATGAGTTACAGGCACGATCACTTTGTGGCCTGGCCCTCCCAGTTCGCCTGGGTGGGAGCCGCTTGCACGGCGCTCATCATCGTGGCGTTCTGGCTTCCGCGCCGGCAGGCTGCGCTGCGGTCGGGACGAGTTCCGAATCCGTGGCTCGCCGGAGCATTCACGCTGGCGGCAGGCTCGGCTTTCATGCTCATTCACAACCGCTGGGGATGGTGGGCGGCGGCGGACATTGTTGGGATTGATCTGATCGTGGGAGCCGCGGTCTGGTTCTGGTCGCGCCGCGCAGCGTGGGATCAGCGCCACGTGGTCGCGTCGGCCGGCGGAGCGGCGCTGGCCTATGCCTGGCACGCATTCTTTCAGACCCCGATTATGGCCAACGGGCTGGTGACGCGCATCGGCAACGCGATCTTCGCACTGGGAGCTATCGCAGTGATCTGGATGGCAGCGAAGCGCACCTCAAGGCTGACCCGTGCAGCCCGCGAGACAGCGCTGCAGGAAGCGTGAGATTCGCGGCGGCGCCGGAACAAATCCGCGCTATAATCCTCGGCACACGAGGGTTACAGGCATGGACAGATCGCCGGCCCCCCACCCCGATCATTCGATCAGTCAACTACTCGTCGAAGTGAGCCACGGAAACCGGCAGGCCGAGTCCGAGCTGTTGGCCCAGGTTTACGGCGAACTGCGACGTCTGGCCCGCAAATACATGCGAGCCGAGCGGGCGAACCATACCCTGCAACCGACGGCTCTCGTCAACGAAGCCTATATGCGGCTGATGAACGAGCCGGGGGTGTCATGGCAGAACCGCGCGCATTTCTTCGCCACGGCCGCACACCTGATGCATCACATCCTCGTGGATCACGCGCGGGCGCGCAAAGCGGCCAAGCGCGGAGGGATCCAGCACCAGGTGACGCTCGACGAGCGGCTGGTTTCAACAGAGGCCAAATCGATCGACGTACTGGCGCTGCACGAGGCTCTGGAGGCTCTGGCGAAGCTCGATGAGCGCCAAGCCCGCGTGGTGGAGCTGCATTTCTTCGGCGGACTGACCTTCGCGGAGATCGCTCACGTTCTCGATGCTTCCGACCGGACAGTGAAACGCGACTGGGAGATGGCGCGGGCATGGCTAAAGCTCCAAATGTCGAAAAATCCGTGACCCCGGAGCTTTGGGAAACGCCCGAAGGGTGGGAACGACTAAAGCCCCTTTTCGGCGGCGCCATGCAGCAGCCGCAAGAACAGCGTGCCAAGTATATCGATGAGGTCTGCGGCGATGACCTTGAACTGCGGGACGCGCTGTTCCGCCTGTTGCGCGCCAACCAGGACTCGATCAGTAAGGGTGATGGGCCGATTGTGGATTTTCACAACCTGTTCTCTGCGGCGAAGCCCGCGTTCACAGAAGGCGAGCTGGTCTCGAACCAATTCAGGATCGTTCGCCTGATCGGCAGCGGCGGCATGGGAGATGTGTACGAAGCGATCGATCTCGAACTGGGCCGTCGCATCGCGCTCAAGACAATCCGGCCGGAGATCGCGAGCAGTCCACGGACTCTGGCGCACTTCAAAAAGGAAGTGGTGCTGGCGCAAAGAATCAGCGGGCCGCATGTCTGCCGCATTCATGCCTTTCACCCGCCGACGGATTCGGCCGGACGGACTGCATTCCTGACGATGGAGTATCTCGACGGCATAACGCTGGCGGACAAGATTCGCGAGTCGCGACCGCTGCCCTGGAGCGAGGTAAAGACGATTGCGCTCGAGATCTGCGAAGGGCTGCGGGTGATGCACGAGGCGGGGATCATCCACCGCGACCTGAAGAGCCGGAATGTGATGCTCGCTAACCGCAACGGGACGGTTAGTGCCGTGGTAATGGACTTCGGGCTGGCGCATGAAGTGAGAAGCGCCACCTCGGAGACGGAGACCGACGTATCGGCAGAACAAGGCGTGGCCGGCACCATCGACTACATGGCTCCCGAGCAGTTCGCCGGCGATCCGCTGACTCCGGCTGCGGATATTTTTGCTCTCGGCGTGGTGATGTACGAGCTGGCGACCGGCAGGCATCCCTTCCCGTCAGGCACAATTCTTCAAGCCGCCATCCGGAGAGGCCAGCGTCCGCCTGGACCGTCGTCGATCCAGAAAGGCCTGCCGCACCGCTGCGACGAGATCGTGTGCCGGTGTCTGGAGTTCGACCCGAAGAAGCGGTATGGGTCGGTGAAGATCGTTGCAGAGGAGATAGAAGACAAGTTACCGGCGAAACTTCGCAGGACATGGTTGCGGATGGCGGCTGCATTCGTCGCTGTAGTCGCACTTACCTCCGGACTGCTTCTGGTACCCGCGATTCGCGAGCGGGTGCAGGGGATATTGTTTTCGAGCCGCGAGAAGCACATAGCGGTGTTGCCGCTTGAGGTTGCGGGCAGCGATCCGCAAACCCAGGCGCTCGGTGACGGTTTGATGGACTCGCTTGCGGGGAAGCTCTCGAACCTCGATTCCGCAAATCAGACTCTTTGGGTAGTTCCGGCGAGCGAGGTTCGTGCCCGCAAGGTTCATGATGCCTCGTCGGCGTTGAAAGAGTTTGGCGCGACGATCGTGGTACAGGGAAACTTTGAGCGGAACGGAACGGGCGCGCACCTGAGGCTGACGCTCATTAATCCGCAGAAGATGAGGGAGATTGGATTCGCAGATGTCCAGAATGCGACTGGTGACCTTGCCGCACTGGAGGATGAGGCTGTAACGAGCCTGGGAAGGCTGATGAATGTCTCGGTCAAAGAAAATTTGGTGCGCGACAGCCCGGGCCAGATAGGACGCGACACGTATGAGGATTACCTGGCGGGCCTGGGGTACATGCAGCGGTACGACAAGATCGGCAACCTCGACGCCGCAATCAAATCCTTTCAAAAAGCGGTGACCACAGACCCTCAATTTGCGTTAGGCTTTGCGCAACTCGGAGAGGCTTACAGGCTGAAATATCAACTTGATCGAAATGATGACTGGCTCAAAAAAGCGACAGTTTTCTGCAACCAAGCCATAAACCTGGATAAGCGTACTTCAGCCGCTTACGTGACGCTGGCAATTATCCAGGAAGCTACAGGCAATCACGAGCTTGCGGTACAGGAGTTTCAGCGCGCACTCGACAATGACCCACGAGATACCAAGGCACTTTCCGGACTAGCGTATGCCTACGAGCAAGTGGGGCGACTCACGGAGGCCGAGTCGATATTAAAGAAAGCGGCCGCGCTTCGACCAACCTATTGGGACGGCTACAACACCCTCGGGACGTTCTATCGGAACCATGGAAAAATTCCACAAGCAATTGCTCAATTCAAGCGCGCGCTGACCCTGACCCCCGATAATGCACAGGTTTATGCAAATTTGGGAGCCGCTTACATCGACTCTGGGGATCCGAAGCTCTTGCCTGATGCCGAAGACGCACTCAAACGGTCGATCGCGCTTCAGCCGAGTTACATGGCACTCGCGAACCTTGGCGCACTCTACGCCGCACAAAATAGATATGCGGAAGCAGCCGATGCGACGGAAAAAGCTCTTCAGATTAACGGCAACGACTGGATCGTTTGGAGCAATCTAGTTGCAATATACGAATGGCTAAAACTGCCCGCCAAAGCCGCCGTTGCTGAAGGAGAAATGTTAAAGCTGCTTGAAAAGACGGTGCAGCTAAAACCGGAAGATGCACAAGCTCAGTCTGCCCTAGCAGTGATATATGCTCATACGCACCTTAACGAGAAGGCAATGGATCGGATTCAAACCTCCCTGGCTCTTGCGCCAAATGACCCGGTGGTACTCTCTAGCGTGGGGGATGCTTATGAACTAAGCGGCCACCGCGCGCTTGCGATTACTTTCATCCATAAGGCCCTCAAGAACGGTTTAACTCAATCTCAAGTTGAGCAGGATCCATACTTACAGCGGCTGATTTCTGATCCCGCTTTTCAATCTGCCCGAATTAGCCCGTGATGATAGGTCCCGGGACGTAATTGGAATCCTATTTGGGTTTCGGGCAGAGCTTTTTGTATGCTTCGTCGCCGATGTCAAACAGGTGTTCCAGGAAAGCCTTAACAGGAGCGGGAATGGGTGGCTTCTCAACGAGAGCCTTTAACAAGGTCTCGGCGCACGGCCAGCACTTGCAGAAGAGCTCTTTCAATTCCGGGTCTGATTTGAGAGTTTCTTCAAAGCTAGCGAAGTCTAGGAAGGGGGGCGTTGAACTAACGACGATCGTACGGACGCCAGCTTGAAGTCTGCGTTCAGATGCTTGCTTCCCGTCATCGAATCCGTACCAAAATTCCTCCGGATTTTGGGGCTCTCCATACAAGGTGTCATTTTTATTGAATGTTCCGTGGCGAATGTACTTGTGCTTATTCGGATCGTAGAACTCATTCTCATCACTACAGACAAATTTTATGTTGTCTGACGTGAACGTTATAGTGATTGAGTCATCGACCGTAATATCCAAAGGTGGGTCGCTATTCGGAATTGAGATTTGGTAATTCATACTTGTCGATTGTCCTTTCTTCATCGGTTTGTTCGGGGTGGATAAATGTAACACGCTAACCGCACTTACTTAAATGAATTCTGTACGCTAGTGGCGCTGAGATTAACCCCGGAGACTTTCGCCTCCGGGTTAGTTATTAGCGAGTGAGTGATCCCAATTACTTCGCAGCTACGAATATCTGGCTTGCGTTGTGGAGCGCGGCCTGCTGCATCCGTGCCTGCTTTTCGGACTTCGTCGGAGGCAGGCTGGCATTGATCGACGCCGGTCCGCAGAGAATCTCGCTGAGGAAGTACTGGTCGCCGTACTTATCGAAGACCAATACGCTGTTGCGAGATTCGTGGCTATCGTACGTAGTCGTGGTCAGCATCGCGACGTGATTGTCGCGGTTCTGAACCTCGATCGTACCCGTCGATGGCGACCATATCTCATAGGTTCCGGCTGGGAGCAGTTTATTACCCACGGTGAAGTCGAAGGGCACGGTCGCGCGTACGGCACGATCCTGCGCCATGGCTCCCGTCCCTGGGACGAGGGCCGCGGTGATGAGAACTGCAAGGCTAAAAAGCGCGATCGATGTAATTCGCTTCATGACAAGTCTCCTTAGTTGAAGGCGGTTGGTATTGCCTTCATCTTGTAAAGCGGAGACAGGTTCGGATTTGTGCCAGTGGGCTCGTCAAATTTTCGTCTAATTCGCAGATACATCGAAATCCGACGCCCTGCTGGCTAGAGATAGCTGACGATGAGTTAGTTCAGGTGCCAGATGCCGATATTCAAATAGCCGGCGAATGTCACCCACGCCAGGTAGGGAACCATGAGCCACGCTGCGGTCGTGCTCATCTTTTTGAAGGCCAGGAGGGTGAGCAGGATGGCGGCCCAGAGCGCGGCCAGGTCGACGAAAGCGGTCAGGATCTGGTGTGTGCCGAAGAATACCCACGGCCAGAGACAATTCAGTCCCAGCTGTACCAGAAAGAGCCGGAGACCGCGGCGGCGGCAGGCGCTGGGGCGCGTCTTCCAGACGATCCACGCGGCCACTGCCATGAGTGTGTAAAGGACCGTCCACAACGGACCGAAGACGTGATTCGGCGGATTGAACGGTGGCTTGACCAGCCCCGCGTACCAGGTGGGAATTGCGCGGGCGGCGAAGATGGAGCCAACGATGCCGGCTGCGAAGCACAGCGCCAGCCAGCCTATGAGCGCCAGCTTGGTGTGAGGTCTTGGCTCGCTTGCTGTTGCCATCTGGCTCCTCGTCAAATTAGATGCTGAGCAGGTGCGCTCGACGCAATTCTCCTAAGACCATATCCTGAATAGAGTAAACATTCTCAACAAGATTGCAGAAGTTCATTCGACCTTATGAGTAATTCCGATAGTTCGATCCAGGTGAAGCTGCCCGACGGCACGGTGAAGGAATTTGCCGCGGGTGTGACCCCCTTTCAGGTCGCGGAGTCAATTTCGCCTCGCCTCGCGGCGGCGGCGGTGGTGGCGCGCATCAAGCCGGCGCAGGACGCGCACAGCACGGCCGCCACAACCGAAGAAACCGCCATGTATGCGAAAGAGGATCCGCACGCGGAGCGCCTGGTGGACCTGAGCACGCCGCTCAAGGAAGATGTCTCGCTGCAGCTGCTCACAGAAAAGGATCCCGACGCGCTGCCGGTGGTGCGCCACTCTGCCGCGCATGTGCTGGCCACGGCGGTGCTGGAGCTGTTTCCAGAGACCAAGCTGGGGCATGGTCCGGCCACGGAATCGGGGTTCTTTTACGACTTTTACCGGCCGACGCCGTTTACGCCCGAGGACCTGAAGGCGATTGAAGCCAAGATGGCGGAAGTGGTGGCGCGCGATGAGAAGTTCGTACGCGAATGGGAGCCGCGCGAGCAGGGGCTGGCGCACTTCCGGGCGGAGAACGACTTCATGAAGGTTCACTTCGTCGAGCGCTTCACGCGCGATGGAGAGGCAATCTCGCTCTATCGCAACGGCGCTTTCGTGGATTTCTGCCGCGGACCGCATGTGCCTTCGACAGGACGGGTAAAGGCCTTCAAGGTGATGAGCATGTCGGGCGCGTACTGGCTGGGCGACGAGAAGAATCCGCAGCTACAGCGCATTTACGGCACGGCGTTTTTCTCCAGAAAGGACCTCGACGACTATCTCGAGCGGATCGAAGAGGCGAAGCGGCGGGACCATCGCGTGCTGGGCAAGCAGCTTGAGCTGTTTACGGTAAGTGAAGACGTAGGGTCCGGTTTGCCATTGTGGCTTCCGAAGGGCGCGACCATCCGGAGGATTCTCGAAGAGTACATTCTGGAGCGGGAGCGCGAGGTCGGATATCAGCACGTGTACACGCCGAGCCTGGCGAAGGTAGACCTGTATATTCGGTCGGGGCACTGGGCGCACTACCACGAGGATATGTTTCCCCCGATGGACCTCGAGACCGAGCAGATGGTGCTCAGGCCGATGAATTGTCCGCACCATATTCTTGTTTATGAGTCGAAACCGCGCAGCTATCGTGAGCTGCCCGTCAAGCTCGCTGAGTTGGGAACGATGTATCGCTATGAGCGATCGGGAGTGTTGAGCGGGCTGAGCCGCGTCCGCTGCATGACGCTCAACGATGCGCACATTTTCTGCACGCCGGAGCAGATCAAGGAAGAATTCTCGAAGGTGATGCAGCTGGTCGAGCGGGCGTACCGCGACCTCGGCATAACAAATTACAGCTACCGGCTGTCGCTGCGGGATCCGGCGAACAAAGAAAAGTATGTCGACAACGACGAGATGTGGGCGCTGGGCGAACGCGTGCTGCGCGAGGCGCTGGATGGGCTGGGGCTGCCTTACAAGGAGGGTCGCGGCGAAGCGGCGTTTTACGGGCCGAAGCTCGATATTCAGCTGGCCGATGTGATGGGACACGAGGAGACTTACTCGACGATCCAAGTGGACTTTCACCTGCCCAACCAGTTTGACCTGCATTACACAGGGGCCGATGGAAAGCTGCACAGGCCGGTGATGATCCACCGCGCGATCGTCAGTACGATGGAGAGGATGGTTGCCTATCTGATCGAGCACTACGCCGGGGCGTTTCCGCTGTGGCTGGCTCCGGTACAGGTGGGGCTGGTGCCGATCAGCGAGCGGCACCAGGTGTACGCGGAAAAAGTTCAGCAGGAGTTACAAACTGCCGGTTTACGCGTGGAGCTGGACAGCCGCAACGAGAAGATGAACGCAAAGATCCGCGACTTGACGATGCAGAAGGTCCCATACGTGCTGGTCATGGGCGACAAGGAAGCCGAGGCGAACGCCGTCAGCGTGCGCACGCGTGGCAAGGGCGACCAGGGTTCGATGCCGCTCGCGGATTTCCTGGCAAAGGCGCGGTCGCTGGTGACGGAAAAGTCGATGGAGCTGTAAAGAGAGCGGCAAATTTCGACGCTGTCCCAAAATGGGGCAGGGGCATACCGAAAGTTTGGGTGATGGGTACCAGCGTGGTATCGCGTGGCGGGGTGCCTGTCGTTATGATCGGCAAAGCAGCGGAGAACTTCAGACCTCGATAGCAGTGGTCGAAAGCGAGGATTTATGACACCAGACCTCATGCGGGAGCCCATACAGGTGAGTCCGCGCTTCCGTTCGGCCATCGAGGCCAGAATCGTGGAACTGGAGCGCGACGCCGCCCGGGACGAACGGGCACTGGCGAAGCTGACCAGTCCGGAACATCGCCGGCGGCACCAGATGCTGGTCGACAAGCAGCTCGATAAAGCCTTCCGGCTCCGCGAGAGGCTGGCCCAGGTCTGCGCCCGTTCGGCCGCCGGGCGACGGCAACGCGTAGCCTGAATGGAACCTTTTTGACAGCATTTCCGTATGTCGCTGCCATGAAGATGAAGATGGCCCTGGCGGCGGCAAGTCTGGCTGCCCTCTCCGCGTTACCGGTTTTGGCACAGGACGCAGATCATGCCTGGTCAAAGAATTACCCGGTAACCGGAAAGCCGACGCTCAACCTTGAGACCGGCGATGCGGGAGTACAGATCTCCTCGTGCGGAAACTGCCGCGAGGTCCGCATTCATTTGGAAACCGTGGGAATCAAGCTCAGCGAGTACCGTCTGGAAGAGAGCCAGACTGGGGATCAGGTTCATTTTCTATTCAAGGAAAAGCCGCAGATTGGCGTGTTCCACGTCAATTGGCATAAGTCGTCAACAAAGGTGACGGTGGAAACGCCCGCGGACTTGACTCTCGAGGCGAGGACTTCCGACGGCGCCCTTCGACTCGCCGGGCTCAATGGCGAACTGGGCCTCACGACGAGCGATGGCGATGTCACGGTCGATCATGTCTCCGGCAAGCTGCGAGTGAAGTCGAGTGACGGGCGCGTGAACATCACCAATTCCACGGGCGCGATTGAGACGCGGACCAGCGACGGCAGCCTCACCGTCGACGGGACCTTCAATGCGCTGATGCTGCACACCAGCGACGGCCATCTCGAAGTGAGCCTCAGAGAAGGCACAAAGTTATCCGAAGCGTCTTCCATCCAGGCATCGGATGGGCCGGTGACGGTTCGGGTGCCGCAGGGCTTTGCGGCCGATCTCGACATCCACACCAGCGACGGCCACGTGGACTGCACTCTTCCCATCACCATGGACCACTACGAGAGCAAGGGCGGAGACGGCCACCAGCTGCATGGCAAGCTGAATGGCGGCGGAACTCCGCTGACCATTCACACCAGCGACGGAAGCGTGAAGATCGAGCAGATCTGAGGCCGGCCCCCATCTCAGGGCGAGATATGGCCGCCGTCTGTGGCTGCTTACACGATGCCGGCGGATCCGGCTGTCTCTGCACGTCCGAATCCTGCCTTGAGGATGCCGGCGATGGTCATCGCACAGGTCAGCAGCCAGACAAAGCTGATGATCATTAGCAGTCCGACGTGGTGATACAGAATCGAGTCGGTCGCATGCAGCGAGATGACCTCCCCCATCCAGCAGCCAATCGACAGCAGCGTTCCTTCAACCGCCAACGCTGCCCCTGGTAACGACCGGAACCGTCGCCGTGCGGCAGCCATCGCTGCGGCCAAAGCTGCCGCCAAAGTCACGAGGACGACTACCTGCGGCAAGTGGCGCTGCTCATACCAGTGATGGGTGACCGCCTGGCGGCGCAGCCAATCGTAGAGCCTCCATCTCCAGTCGAAGGCGATATCCAGCAGCAACACAGCCTGGATCAGCGCGAGTACAACCGCGAGACGCGAAATCCGCGGATTCACCGTCCTGACCGCAGTCAGCCCGCAGGCGACGGACGCAATAAGATAGGTGACCATTCCGCCGGCCTTTACTGGGTTGAGCCAATCAGCCGCCGTTCGTATGTCCATAAGCCATTCCCTTATAGTAGGTTTACTGAACGAGGGCCCAAAGTGATTCTCCCCCCTTTGCTGGCGTTTCTCGCGTGGATACCCCTGTCGCTTGTCCTGTTCAGGCGATATCCCATTCGTGTTGCCATTCTCATGAACTTTCTTGGCGGCTGGGCACTGCTGCCCATAGCCAGGTTCTCGGGGGACCCTTCGCCGTTCTGGATTCTCGGCGACGGTCTGCATACCGAGTACTTCCTGACCAAAGCGACCATCACCGGCCTGAGCGGGCTTCTCGCTGTGCTGCTCTTCGACCGGCAGATCTTCTGCAGCTTCAGGCTTACCTTCTGGGACCTTCCCATGCTGATGTGGTGCATCGTCCCGCTGCTCTCCGGCATTGCCAATCCTGATTTTTTCGGTGCGGCCTTCGTCGGCGAGATTTATCAGCTGCTGGCCTGGGGAGTTCCCTGGGTGCTGGGTCGTCTGTACTTTTCCGACACCGCCTCGCTTCGTCTCGCGGCCAAGGCCTTTGTTATCGCCGGACTCCTTTATGTGCCCATCTGCCTGATAGAACTCTGGGTGGGCCCGCAGATCTATGCCCATCTCTATGGATACCAGCCCTATCGCTGGGTGAGAACTCAGCGCTACCTGGGATACCGCCCCATCGGCCTGCTCGAAACCGGCACGCAACTCGGCATCTGGATGGCGACCTCGGCGCTGATTGCCGTGTGGCTATGGCTTCGCCGCAGCGTGGACCGCATTCTCGGCATTCCGACCGTGTGGACGGCCGCCATACTGTGCGGCGCGACCCTGCTCTGCCAATCCGGCGGCTCCATCGTTCTGCTGGTCGCGCTGCTGCCCTTTGTCTTCGTCAGCCGCCGTTATTTTCCCCGGGTGATGGCGATTCTGCTTGTAACGGCGATTCTCCTCTTCGCGGGGCTGCGCCTGACAAACGCCGTCTCGGTGCGCACGCTGATGCGGCGCAACCATACGGTTCATGCGGCGACTGAGTTTCTCAAACGAATCCATCGCGGCTCGCTCGCACTGCGCCTGGAGCACGACGAGCGCACCGTCGATCTGGCCCTCGAGCAGCCCATCCTCGGTTCCGGCCAATGGGACTGGTGGCGGTACAGCGGACTGCGGCCCTCCGGACTGTGGCTGCTCGCCTTCGGCATGTACGGACTCTTCGGCCTGATCGCGCTTGAGGCTCTTCAACTGATACCTGTCGTCCGCGTGGTCTGGTTTCCGCTGGCCCGCTCCGACATAGAAGACCTCAACCTTCGCCATGCTTTTGTGGCTGTCATCCTCATGACCGCCATCGACAATCTGCTGAACAATGCGATGATCATGCCCTTGCTCCTGGTCATGGGAGGCATGAGCACCTGGGAGGCCGCCACCAGCGCCGTTCACGTGGACATACAATCTCCCGACGAAGAAGACTTTTACGGGCGAGCTGCTCTCGAGGCAGGCGACGACCACCGCTTGACCGGGGGCGCGCACGACGGCGACATCATCGAAAGATCGGTGTCATTCGCGGACGCGGACGACACGGCTCCCCGCAAGCGCTGAGCCCGCCGCTACCTGCTCGTCGAAGGAGAGATTTTAGGCTCCGGCCCGGATCGGGGACGTGCCTGTACACGCGGCTTCGCCCTCGCGAAGCACGCGTTCCAGCATCTTGCCAAACTTGGGCAGGTGAGGCTCGCGAAACATCGATTCGTGATCGCCCGGAGCGAACTCGACGACTACGCCATCCTTCGCGACCGTGTTCCAGCCCAGAGACGGTTCTGTGCCGGAGATCTGGACCACGTCTGAGGCGCGGAAGAGGACGATCTTGCCGGGGTAGGACTGCAGCGCGGTCGGGCGCAGATCGTCGGCTCCGAGACGCTCCAGCTGTTCGCGCATCGACTTCGGAAAGATGAATCCCAGCTTTTGCCGCGTCCAGCGAAACGCTGTGCGGCGCCACACAGAAGAGGCCTCGACGATATCGTCCCAGCGGTGGACGGACTGCGCGGAGAGATAACGCACTCTCTCCGGCCAGTCGAGCTCGCGCATGCGGTCGGAGTGAAATCTGGTGAAGCTGAGCAGTCTGGCCTTGAAGAGGCTGCCGCCGGCTTCGATACGTGGCTTGTAGCCGGGCCGCTCCGCATCGAACAGTGCAACCATGGCAACGATTCGCCCCTGGTCGCGCAGAATCCGCGCCACTTCGACAGTAAGCGAGCCGGCAAGACACCATCCCGCGAGGCTGAGCGGTCCCTGCGGATAAATCCGGCTTATCTCCTGAGCGTAAATGGCGGCCCGCTGCTCGAGCGAGCCCACAGGCTTGTTGTCGTCCAACTCGCGAACTCCGAAGATCGGCCTGTCTTCCTCCATCGCCTTGTTCAGCGCCTCATAAATCAAATAGGAGTGAATAACGAACAGGGGCGCTGCTCTGCCTTCCTTGCGGATGGGCACGACAATCGGCAGCGGCTGGCCATTGTGGATGATCAGCGCCAGGCCCCGCACCGTCGGTGCATCGAAGAGAAGGCTGATCGGCAATTTCTGCCCAAGAGCGCGATAAATCCGCGAGAAGAGCCTCGCGGTAAGCAGCGAGTATCCTCCGTAGTCGAAAAAGCTGTCGGTGACACCGATGGAGGGTTCGCCAAGCACCTCCTGGAAGATCTCCAGCAGCCTCGACTCGATCTCACTCTCCGGCGCCACAGCCGCTGCAGTCGCCCGGCTCTGGCCGGAGACACTCTCCGGCAAAGGCAGCGACCGGCGATCGATTTTGCCGCTCGAGGTAAGCGGCAAGGCATCCATGGTGACAATGCGCGCGGGCAGCATGTACTCGGGCAGCAGGCCGCCGGCATACTTTTTGAGATCGTTCGGCTCGACCGAGTTTCCATGCGCAAGCGTGACGTACGCGACGAGCCGGGGCTCCCCCGGGACATCTTCACGCAGAATGACCGCCGCATTCTCGATTGCGGCATGGCTGCGCAGCGCCGACTCGATCTCCGCCAACTCGATGCGGTATCCGCGCAGTTTCACCTGGTGATCGAGTCTCCCCATGAACTCCAGCTCACGGTGGCTTAACGCGCGGACGAGGTCGCCGGTACGGAAGACCATCGCGCCCGGATCAAGCGAAAAAATATCCGGCACGAAACGCTGCGCCGTCAATTCCGGCCGTTCAAGATAACCGGGGCTCACGCCAACTCCGCCAATGCAGAGTTCTCCGGGCACGCCAGGAGGCAGCGGCCTGCCGGTCTCATCGGCCACGTAGAAGGTAGTGTTGGCGATAGGCGGGCCCAGCGGCACCATCCCGTCTTCCAGCCGAAGGCGAACGGAGCCGGAGTAGATTGTCGTCTCGGTCGGTCCGTAGCAATTCCAGAGTTCGCGCCCGAGAGGGAGCAGCCGATTGGCAAGGTCGCGCGGCAGGGCCTCCCCGCCCGAGATCATCCTGAGATCGTGTTTGCCCGTCCACCCCGAGTTCACCAGCAGCCGCCACGTGAACGGAGTGGCCTGGAGAAATGTCACGTCATGGCTTTCAAGCAGCCGCGCCAGCTCGAAGGGATCTCCCGCCGCGTAACGATCTGCGACTACCAGTGTGGCGCCCGAGCTGAGCGGCATCAGCATATCCAGGGTAGCGATATCGAACGAGATGGTGGTAATCGCCAGCAGGCGATCGCCGGGAGCCAGTCCCGGCATCCTCGACTTCGGATCGAACAGGCTCACCAGCGGCCGGTGCCTGATCTGCACTCCCTTCGGCTTCCCCGTAGAGCCAGACGTATAGATGATGTAGGCCAGATCGTTGGGAGAAGCAGGCGTAATCTCCGGAGAGTCGGACGGCGGCGACGGCCAGTCTTCGTCCATGTGAAGAACCGGAGCAGGCATCTCGCCCAGCGACGCCGCTACCTTCGAATCGGACAATATGGCGACGGGCTTGCACTCTTCGAGCGTCATCGCAATCCGCTGCCGGGGATGCTGCGGATCAAGCGGGACATAACACGAACCGGCTTTAAGGACGGCGAGCAGCGCCACCGGCAATTGCTCGGAGCGTTCCATGCAGATGGCTACCGGGCGGTTGGGGCCGGCGCCTATTGCGGCCAGGTACTTTGCCCGTAGCGTGCTCTGCTCGTCCAGCTCCCGGTATGACAGGCGCTTGTCGGCGAAGACCACGGCAACAGCGTCGGGGTTGAGCTCCGCCTGTCGGGTAACTAGATCGTGAGCCCGGGCCTGTGCAGAAAAGTCGGTCGCGGTCCGGTTCAGCGCTTTGTAAAAGTCGAGAACGGCGTTCTCGTCGAGCAGAGGCAGCGTCCTGATGGGGGCGTCGAGATGAGCCGCGGCGGCCAGAGTCAGGCAGCGCAGAGATTCCAGCCAGCCCCGAAGGGTGCTCTCTCTCCACCGGCCGGAGGCACTGGAGAGAACCATAACCAGCCTGCCCGCCTCGACCTTTGCTGTGAGGCTCAGGTCCACCGCTTTCCACGACGAGGATGGAACGCCTTCCTCAAGAAACTGGTAGCTTGCTCCCGCAGAAACGTGTGCGTCACGCAGCTGCTCGTGCCGGATCGCGGCCAGCGCCTTCCCGAAGGAAACACCCTGCTCCCACAGGATCGTGGACAGTGAAAGAGCGGGAGAGTAGCGAAGAACCGAAACCGCTTCGTGCCAGCTCAGCCGGGAGA
Source organism: uncultured Acidobacteriaceae bacterium (assembly GCA_963781245.1). Lineage (GTDB taxonomy): Bacteria > Acidobacteriota > Terriglobia > Terriglobales > Acidobacteriaceae > Silvibacterium. The sequence goes on along the minus strand of CAWAFB010000010.1, from coordinate 345,611 downwards.
GCAGACCGGAGAAGCCGGCCAGCACCAGGTCCTCCGGCCGGGCCGCAGCCACCGCAGCGGCGTGGCGAACCGTCTTCCATTCATCCGGCTCAAGAACAAGGGACGCGCGCGCCGGCACCGGCCGCTCCAGCGACGAACGGCGCTCGGCCGGAAGGCGGCGCAGCAGCTCTTCAAGGCGCGCTTCGGTATCCGCGTGCCCATCCCCAGGAAGTGGGCAAGCAACGGAACTTTCAGCAAAATGGCCGCTCCCGGCGTGGGAGTCGCGGTCGAGATACATTCCTGTCAGCGCACCATTTAAATAAGTTCGTGTTGACTGCGCAAATCAAGGGTTCGCAGTTCGCCTGGGTCGGGCAGACTGCAATAAGTTGACGAGCTTATATAATAACTCCCACGGCAAGGGGGAATATGCATTGATCGGGCGATTCTGCCTAACACTTATATGGGGTTGTGGAATTGCGAGTTATGCGGCAGCCCCCCCATCAAAGTGCCCCGTCAGTCTCAATCGACTCGATTTGCGCTATAACCACTCGGGTGGCCAATCCATCCCGCAACTGAAGCTGGCCTTCACCAACCATACAGACAAGACCATCACCGGCATGACGTTTTCGCTGTCGATTCTCGATTCTGAAGGTAACCCGCGACCCTACAGCGAGAACCTCAGCTATCACCGGGATGTGCCGCCCGGGGATCAGCAGCGCAGCCACGCCTGGACTCTGGACCCCACCTCTGTCGATATGCATCACACCGGGGAGAGCATGACCTTACTGGCCGTGGAGTTTGCCGATGATAGCTCGTGGAAGGACGACGGATCCCAAGCCTGCACACTGCTCGTCGACTTTCACGCAAAATAAAGCAGGGCCCGTGCTTCTTGCGCGGACCCGCGTGGGTAAGCGATCCTCAGCAGACTTCGTCAATGCCGATGAGATCCCGGACCCCGCGACCTCTTTCACCAATGCCATTGCCGTCCAGAATCGCATCGGCCCGCATCTCCGCCAGGACTTCATCCAGTTGCTGCTGCCACGGTCCGAGCTGAATCCCGAAGGTCTTCAGAAACTTCTGGTTGGAGAGAAGCAAATTCTTCGGTCTCTTGGCAAAGGAAGAGAGTTCGGGCGTCATGGTCGGAGTGACGATTGGCGCCTTTCTTCCCTGGAATGCAGCCGACACGATAGCCACGGCGAATCCATGCCACGAAGTCGCCCCGGAAGCCGCCAGGTGATAAATACCGGTTGGAAACTGCGCCTTCCGGCAGTTGGCGTACATGCGAATCAGCCGCTCGGTTGCGGCTGCGATAGCTCTCGTCGAGGTCGGCGCGCCTATTTGATCGCTGGCTACATGCAGCTCGTCGCTATGCTCTGCCAGACGCAGGATCGAACGCAGGAAGTTCTCGCCCTGCGCGCCGTAGATCCATCCCAGGCGGAGAATCAGCGAACGCGCAAAGCTTGCAGCAATTCCTTGCTCGCCGGCCAGCTTTGAAGCTCCGTACACATTGAGGGGTGACGTCGGGTCCGACTCGCTGTAGGGTGCAGATTTGTTGCCGTCGAAGACCTGGTCGGTCGAGTAGTGAATCAGCAGCGCATCCAGCCGGTGAGCCTCCTCGGCCAACACCACGGGCGCGATCGCATTCAGCGCAAAACAGGCGTCCCAGTTCCGCTCCGCCGCATCGACGTCGCTGAAAGCCGCAGCATTAACGATGACGGCCGGCTTAACTTCGCGAACGAAACGCCGTATCTCCTGTTCATTGGTCAGGTCCAGCTCACGGCTGCCTGTCGAGATAACTTCAGCCTTGCTTCTGCTGATCGTGCGGAACTCTGTGCCCAATTGACCATTTGAGCCAGTCAACAAAATACGCATGAAGATCTTGCCCCAGTGCTCGATAAACCTTCCGAGCCAAATGATGATTGATAATTCGTTGTTTCAAACTGGGGGTTCCCGTACTGCCTTCCAGCGGATTTGGAGACTTCTGAGACGTGCCCGCCCGTTACTGTGCCTTGATTGTTACGAACCGGTACCGCGCAGAACTACCTCCGCCGTCCGAAGCAGAATCTTCATATCCATCCAGAAATTCCAGTTTTCGACATAAGCAATATCCAGAGCTACATACTGATCGAACGAGGGATCGTGGCGCGCCCGCACCTGCCACAGTCCGGTAAGGCCGGGCAGAACGTCGAGCCTGCGGTAATGCTTCAGCTCGTAACGCGCAACCTCGGTCGCCAGCGGAGGACGAGGCCCGACCAGGCTCATATCTCCCCAGAGAACATTGAAGAGCTGCGGCAATTCATCGAGGCTGAACTTGCGCAGGATGCGGCCGATGGGAGTCACGCGCGGGTCATTCTTGATCTTGAACAGGATGCCGTCACGCTCGTTCGATGAGGCCAGCGCTGCCTTCATACGGTCTGCGCCCACCTGCATCGTTCTGAACTTCCACAACCGGAAGACCCGGCCTTTCTTACCGATTCGGTCGGAGACATAGAACGCCGGCCCCGGTGACGTCAGCTTGATGGCGATACCGATCACCAGGAAGATGGGCGCGAGAAACGCCAGCAGCATCACCGACAGGGCGATATCGACGACCCGCTTGACCAGCATCGGAAGCGCCTTGTCGTCGCGCCGGTGAATCGCAGTGACCGGGAAGTCTCCCAGGTGAAAGATGGGAGCCTCGGGAACCATGTCTTCGTAAAGCCCGGGTATAGCGAGAACCTCCACGTGCATGTCGGCGGCCAGCTCCACCAGTTCGAGCACCTGCGAAGCAGTGCAACTCCCGGCGATGATGATCTCGTCAATGAAGTGCTGCCGCACCAGGTGGCGCAGCTGATAAAAGTTGCCGATCACTTCGTTGCATTCGGCGTCGTTCGCAGCGTCTCCGGGAAGCTCGACGAATCCCTTGAACACCCGTCCCAGGCCGCGATGTTTGAAGATCTGCCGCCGCACTGCGTCGCCTACGTGGCCGGCGCCCAGAATAAGGATGTTCTTCACGCCTACGCCCTTCTCCAGATCGCGATGCTCGGAGTAGCGCCACCAGCCACGCAGCAGGCACATGAATGCGGTCGTGAAACCAACCATCGAAACGACAACCGCTCTCGGCGTCAGTGTGTCATGCGTCATGTACATCGCCCCGCAGAGCAGCAGCCCGGCATTCACGCAGGCCTGCACGGTCATACGGACTTCGTGAAGCTTCGAAGTCGACCGGAGCCGGCCGTAGAGCCCGTCGTGCCAGCTGAGAACCAGCAGCACGGTGATGAACCAGACAAGATATCCAAGCTGCACCAGCATCGCCGGCCCGACGGCCACCGCCTGCTGCAGGCTGTTCCAGTGCCCGCCCGCATTGCCCGGATGAAGATGCAACGCCAGGTAGAGTGCCGCCGCAACGGCCAGCACATCCAGCGTCATCATGACCGCTGTATTGACCGACGACTGGCTCGCCGATCGTCTCTTAGCGGACGCAAGTCCGCTGATAGCCGCCCGTACATCAGCCTTGGCGGCCTGTTGACCAAAGACAGAAGTGACTCCTAAATTTGCGCCCATTGATATGGTGTCCCCACCTAATGTTTTCTTGTCGTATGCCGGATCGAACGGATTCGAGAGAGACAATCGGAAGATTGTTCTACGTGCCATCGCAGGGGGGTTCGCGTTGCCCAGGAGGGAAGCAGAAGCGATGTGCGGCATTTCCCGAGTCTTGCGCGTCAACTTTGGGGGCTGACGACAGCAATCAGTCAGATTAAATTGTGGTGATTTCGACGGGCTTCGCCCATGTCACTCCCAAGGGGGTGCCGATTCAAAGAAACGGATGGAAGTGAAACTGACTACGAAAGACCGAAAGGCGGAACCCAACAGCGAATGCAATTACAGCGCGTCGATTGAAGAATCCGGCGCCAGCTTCTTATTGACCGCCGGCAGGTTTCTTCATCACTCGCTCAAGGTAGCAGGTGGCCTGCGTATCCACATCCCCAAATGGTAATGGTTATTCGAGTTTAGTAGGAATCACACAAACTGATTACTGTTTTTAGTTACCATCAGGGGATGCTGTATCTGCCGGCCGATAAGTTAAGGTTAGTCAGGACCGGAACGACGCGGAAGATAGAGAACGTTACTTATGGACCGGAGAGTCCCCGCCATTTTCGGCCTGGCTTTTGAGATCCATTTGCTCGTTTCGATTTGGCTCCTTGTTCCCCGCTCGCCCCGCGCGCACACAACCCCTAGGCGCTTATCTCCGGTGACTGCGTGAAATGCTGATTTCTTAATGCGCTCGCCGTATGTCTGATTTGACGAAGGATAGATCATGAACACCGCAACCATCAGCTCCCGTTACTTCCCCTACAGCTTGCCGGCAAGGGAGACATTCCAGACTGCGTTCGACCGTAAGCCTTTTCCGTTCTTTCATTCCGTGCATGAGTCGGAACTGTTCAGCTGGCCAGTGCTGACGAAGCTCGCTGCCCGGGCTGAAGCAAAATCGGGCGGGTATTACTTCGAATCCGGAACCACTGCGCCGGGCGAAAAGTGGCGCGGCGTGCCCGAGGGCAAGTCTCTGGTGGATGTTCTCGCACATATCGGCGGCTCGAATTCGCTGATCATGTTGAAGCGCGTGCAGGAGTACGAAGAGTATCGCGCATTCCTGAATACCTGCATGGACGAGCTCGGAGCCTTGTGCAACGTGGATCTGAAGCGCTCCTATCGCGATCCCGTCATGACCATCCTCATCACTTCTCCTGGACGCGTTACGCCCTACCACATCGACGGAGAGGCGAATTTCCTGCTCCAGACCCAGGGCTCGAAGACAGTACACATCTTCAACGGCGACGACAGCGAAGTGCTCACCGATATCGAGCTCGAAAAATTCTGGTCCGGCGAAGATACAAAAGCCCCTAAGTATCGCGAGCACCTCGAAGCGAAGGCATGGCGCTTTGAAATAAGCACAGGAACAGGGGTGAGCAATCCCGTCATCTTCCCGCACTGGGTGGAGAACGGCCCTGATGTCTCGGTCTCGCTCAGCATCAACTTCAAACGTGTAGTCGATGCGGCTGCCGACGCTCATCGTGTGAACCACGCGCTGCGGAAGATGGGGCTCCAGCCCCGCCGCCCGGGCAGCTCGCCGGCACTGGACGGCATCAAGAGCAGCGGCTATCGCGCCGCGCGCAGCCTGAAGCGGCTGGTAAGCCGCTGACCTCTCGGCGCAGCGGCTATCCCACAGGAATGCTATTCCCGGGACAGCTATGGTCCGTGTGACAATAAGTTGCGACCTTGCACGGGAATTCCGGCACCCCCGGCCGGAGACAGTGCGCACCTCCCACGCTTCATCTTTGAATCGCGAGTCGTTCACAGCTCATGACCCAATCGGTTGAACAAGCCCCGGCCGCAACGCCAGCACCGGAGAAAAAGGTCCTTCAGGCCGTCTCTGCGAAGACGCCGCATCGTCGAGCGCAGTTGCGCAACGTGCTGCCGGAAGTCTGGTCGATCATTAAGCCGCGGCGCTGGCTGCTTCTCTTCGGGCTGGTCCTGCTGCTGATCAATCGCGCCTCGGGACTGGCCCTGCCTCTTTCGACCAAGTTCCTGATCGACAAGGTCATGCTCGAGCGTCACGGCCACTACCTGCTGCCTCTGGTGGGCGGCGTCCTTCTGGCTACCGGCATTCAGGCAATCACCGCGTTTGCGCTGGCGCAGTCGCTCTCCAAGGCCGCATGGGAGTTGATCACCGATCTGCGCATTCAGATCCAGGCGCACATCGGACGCCTGCCCATCGCCTTCTATGATGCCAACCGCACCGGCGTTCTCGTTTCGCGCATCATGTCCGACGTCGAGGGCGTGCGCAATCTGATGGGCACCGGCCTGATGGAGTTCCTCGGCGGTTCGTTGACCGCGATCATGTCATTCATCGTGCTCATGCGCATCAGCCCGCGCATGACCATCATTGCGGCTTTGATCATGGTGGCATTCACTCTCGCGCTGCGTAAGGTTTTCGCCACTATCCGCCCTATTTATCGCGAGCGCGCAAAGATCTATGGCGATGTCACCGGGCGGCTCACCGAGTCGCTGGGCGGCGTGCGCGTCGTCAAGGGCTACCGTGCCGAGGGCCGCGAGGCAGCGGTATTCGCCGTAGGAGTGCGCAGCCTGCTCTCCAACATCATGAAGTCGATCACTGCTATCTCTTTCATGAGCATGTCTTCGACGGTAGTGGTCGGCATTGTCGGCGCCCTGGTCATGTTCATCGGGACGCGCGAATATCTCGGAGCAAAGCTGACCATCGGCCAATATGGCGAATACGCCATCTTCCTCGCTTACCTGATCGCGCCCGCCTTCCAGGTTGTCTCCGTGGGAACGCAGCTCACTGAGGCCATCACCGGCCTCGACCGTACGCGTGAGCTGCTCGCCGAAGCTGAAGAGGACGACGATCCGCACCGCACCTATCGCGTTCCGGACGGCCAGTTCATCGGCGATGTCCGCTTCGATGATGTCCACTTCGCCTACCACGCTGACAAGCCGGTGCTGCGCGGCATCTCCTTTGTGGCGCCTCCAGGCACGGTCACCGCTCTGGTGGGACCGTCAGGCTCGGGCAAGTCGACCATCATCAGCCTGATCACCGCATTTCACAATCCCGACGGCGGCAAGATTCTTCTCGACGGCGTGGATCTCACCACCGTCGAACTGGGCAGCTTCCGCAGCCACCTCGGTGTTGTTCTGCAGGAGTCGTTTCTCTTCGACGGCACCATCCGCGACAACGTGGCCTTCTCTCGGCCCGACGCGACCGAGGAACAGATTCTTGAAGCCGCACGCATCGCCCGCGTGGACGAGTTCGCGACCCGCTTCCCCGAAGGCTACGACACGATTGTGGGCGAGCGCGGAGTGAAGCTCTCCGGCGGCCAGCGCCAGCGCATCTCCATCGCCCGCGCCATTCTTGCCGATCCGCGCATCCTCATCCTCGACGAAGCGACTTCGAGTCTCGACTCCGAATCCGAAGCCCTCATCCAGGAAGGCCTGGCTTACCTGATGCGCGGCCGCACCACCTTTGTCATTGCGCACCGCCTCTCCACCATTCGCCGCGCCAACCAGATCCTGGTCATCGATGGCGGACTCGTACAGGAGCGCGGCACGCATGCCGAACTGCTCGAAGCCCGCGGGCAGTACTACGACCTCTACACCCGCCAGTACGCTTTCGAAAGCAATCTCTTCCTCGCGCCCGGTGAAGGCGATATCCAGCCGGACGAGGAGCGCGAAGCTGTCAGCGGGCTGCGAGCGCCCAGCCTGTCACAGGCGCTGCGCGGACGGCTGAACTGAAATCAGGGGCCGCAATCCGGCCCCCGTGTTTTGCTCCGTCTTCTGCTTCGATGTTCTGCTTAAGAGGAGAAGTCCTGACTAGGTCGAGTTGCGCTGAAAATAGAAGCCGCGGAAGTTCGGTACAAAGCACTCGGGATGAAAGTAAACGTGCATCGACCGGGGAAGGGACCACTGATCGACCATGGTGTATCCCAGGTCTTCCATATCGTGCACGAACTGTGACGTGTTGATGACCTTGTGTGCCACGAAAGAATGGCTTGAGGACTGCACGGAATAGTACCGCTCGCCTTCATACATGGGAACGCGGTTTACCAGCACATGGCGTGGCTTCGACGTGAGCCCGGCGAGGATCTCGGGCAGATCGGGCTCAATGTATTGCAGCGCTCCATTCGTCAGATAGATTGAGCAGCCATCAGCGGCGTTGCGATCGGTCGTGAAGGAGAGATTCTTCTCGTTGCGCTTGGCCGCAAACTCGCGCGCGGGAGCCAGAAATGACTCAACGTCGCAGACCAGCCACTGAAGCCCCTCAGGATAAGGCACGTACTCCCGGTACTTGTAATAGCACTGGCCGAAGCCGCCGCCGAGGTCGAATACTTTGCTTCCCGCCTCCGTCGCCTGCGTTAGCCACAGCAGGACAGGATAATCCTGTTGATTGAAGAGGAACTGCTTCCCGATAAAGAAGTCGGGCACCGCCTCAAAGTTGAAGCCCTCCGGCCGACCCTTGGGGATAGCGCGTTCGGCCTCAGCGAAAGTCCGGAACACGCCGCGATAACGCGGAGCCTTCGCTTGCGAATTGAAGTAGCGGTAAGTGTAAACGTCTCGGGCAAACGCAACAGCTCGTTCCAACATCCGTTTCATCCGGGATTCACCTGGGACCTGGTCACATTCTGCTGGCGATGATTTGAAAGACAGGCGCGGCTCACCTGTCCTTGCTGCGGCTTCGCAACTACTGGGAACACTCAGTTAGCAGACTTCGTGGGCTGCAACAATTTTTTGCTGTTCAGTCCTACCTGAACGACCAGCCTCTTAGCGTTGTCGAGCAATGCCGACTTACCCGGAGGCGTCGGGTTGATACCCATCCTGCGCAGATAGTAGTTGGCCTGGAAGACATACTTGCGCCGCCAGTCTTTGTATTGATAGCTGATGCTCAATGAGACCGACACATTGTTGCCGTTCTTGAGCCAGTGCGGCGAATTCACCGGGATGTGCACTCCGGTACCGGGCCGCATCACGAAGACGTGCGCGCGATCCTGATACTGAGGCTTATAGACACCGGCGTTGTTATCCTTCGACCAGAAGGTTTCCAGTTCCGCTTCGGGCAGCACATCGCGGTCGTTGCGGTCGAAGACGCTGATCTCCTTGTCGCCACGCACCTGCATCAGGAAATTGCACTCGCGATCGATGTGGTACGAAGTCACGCGATGCGGCGAAGTGAGAAAGATGATCGCTTCCTGGCTCTTCTTGTCCTGATCGATCTGGCGTCCGCTTAAGCGCTGCACTTCATCGAGGCACTGCACCAGCAGCTGGTTGTAGTCGGGGTCGTGCTGCACGCGCTTCATCAGGATCCACGCGCCCGCGTTGTCGACGCGGTCGAATGTTTCCTCAAGCGTCTGCTTCCGTTCGGGAACCGAGTCCCAACGCTGCCCGATGCCGATGTCTCCGGCGTCGAAGTAGACTCCGGGCCGCGTGACCGGATTTTCAAGAAGCTGGCGCAGCCGGGAAAGTTGAAAGAGGGGATGATCCGCGGTGAAGCAGTGCGAGAACTCGAAAGGCTTCTCGTCGAAATTCTCCCGAAAACCCGGATTTCCAGCTTCGAAGATTGAAGCTACCGGTCGAGCATCGGTAATGGGTGCGGTCTGCATGCCATCCTCCTTCCGATTACGATAACGCGCGCCCGCGTATTTCCGTATGACACAAAGGTAGGGTTTACAGAATTCCGGGGCATAATAGCATTTACCGTAGCAGTTGGAACTCTAAAGTACTGCAAAGCCCTTTCGGGCAGGCTCGACAAAACCTCCCTCGGTCGCTCAGCTTTGTCTTCTTAAAGCCGAAGGGTCACAGGAAAACATGACTTCGATGTACCAATGTAGCCATACGGCAACCCCTCGCTGCCTATGACGATGAATACAGAGCTGTCCCCCGGGCCACGCGAAGAGCTAGACGAGACTTCCAGATTCCGCTCGCTTGAATCGACGGCAGTCCGAGGCACGTACTTTGTAACGATTTCTTACGGCGTGGCGCTGGCGCTTCGACTGGTCAGCAACGTCGTGCTCAGCCATATGTTCGCGCCGGACCTCTTCGGCGTACTTACGCTGGTGACGACCATCATCACCGGCCTGTATCTGTTCTCGCACATCGGGCTGCAGGACAGCATCATCCAGGACCCGCGCGGCGACGAGCCGGTCTTCCTGAACACAGCGTGGACTGTCCAGGTACTTCGTGGTGCCGGACTTTTCCTCATTACCGTGCCGCTGGCGTGGCCTCTCGCGCATTTCTACCACGAGTCACGCCTGTTATGGGTGCTGCCTGCGATCGGCTTGAGTGTCGCGATCGCATCGTTGACCTCGCCTAGCCTGCTCACTCTTTCCCGTCACATGGGAGTCGGCAGAATTTCCGCGCTCGAACTGCTGCAACAGTTCCTGCAGTTTGTCATTACGCTTCTGTGGGCCTGGTTTCAGCCGTCTCTGATGGCCCTGATCGCAGGCAAGGTGATATCCGAGATTGTGCGCACGGTGGTCAGCTACTGGATGCTGCCGGAGATCCGTCCGCGCTTCACCTGGGACAACGAGTCGCTGCGCGCGCTCATCAAGTTCGGCCGCTGGATTCTTATCGGCACTGCGCTTACATTCCTGGCTGGTCAGTCCGATCGGCTGATCCTCGCCAAGCTCATCTCCTTCCGCATGCTGGGCATCTATGGCATCGCCTTTGCGATCTCCGACATTCCGCGGCAGATCATCCTGCAATTCTGCGGACGCGTCGGCTTTCCTTTCATCGCCAAGTTTGCCAGCCGTCCCCGCAAGGAATACCGGGACATCATCATCAAGTACCGCATGCCGGTTCTCGCTATCGGCGGCGTGCTGCTGATCATCGTCATCTGTACCGGCGACTTCTTCATTCGCGCTGTGTACGACCCGCGCTACCATGACGCCGCGTGGATGATCGGCATTTTGACGCTGGGCCTGTGGCATACGCTGCTCTACAGCACAACGAATCCCGCCATCCTCTCGCTGCAAAAGGCGCACTATAACGCCCTCGGTTATCTCGTGTATTGCGTTTCGCTCTACCTCGCTCTGCCCATCGGATTTCACTTCCTGGGAATGACGGGAGCAGTGCTGGCGGTAGCCGTGGCCGACCTGCCTGTCTACTTTGTGACCGCCTACAGCGCCTACCGCGAAGGCATAGGCCTGGTTGCGCAGGATGCGTGGCTTTCACTCGCATTCTTTGTCTGCCTGGCCGCGGCTCTGGCGCTGCGCTCTACACTAGGATTCGGGTCCCCGTTTGCGCACATTCACTGGTAGTCGCAAGAAGTTGCTCCGACCGGTTACTACACGAGAACTTAAGTGTTATTGCTCGCCGTATAGCTCCTACCTACACTTGAAGTGAGTTCAGAAATCCTCAACCCCCGCGCCCGGTTCGCGCCCAACCATAAGGAAAACCCATGAAGGAACTGCTCAGCGAAGAATTTGCCTCCAAGCTGGAGCGGCTGGCGAAGGAAAATGCCGAGAAGTACAGGGACGGCAAGCCATTTCCGCATATCTACTTCGACGATTTCCTGCCCGTCGAGGCTGCCGAAGCCGCACTGCGCGACTTTCCCGAGCCAAAGGAATTGAAGTGGCAGCAGTTTGACAACCCCAACGAGAAGAAGCTCGCCTTTGACAGCGTAGAACGCTTGCCCACCGGCCCGCGCGAAGTTCTTTTCTTTCTCAACAGCCGGCCCATGATCCAGTTCCTTGAAGTGCTCACCGGCATTAAGGGCGTCATTCCTGACCCCTACTACGTGGGCGGAGGCCTCCACCAGATCAAACCCGGCGGCAAGCTGGGTGTGCACGCGGACTTCAACCACCACGCCAAACTGAATCTCGAACGCCGCATTAACGTCCTTGTCTACCTCAACAAAGACTGGAAAGAGGAGTACGGCGGTCACTTCGAACTATGGGACAAGGAGATGACGCACGCCGAGCAGAAGATCCTGCCTCTCTTTAACCGCTGCGCGATCTTCAGCACAACTTCTACCTCATTCCACGGTCATCCCACGCCGCTCTCCTGCCCGCCCGATCGCACCCGTAAGTCGGTTGCGACCTACTACTATTCGAATGGCCGGCCCGAGGAGGAGCAGAACGCGTCCCACTCCACCCTCTTCCAGCCGTTGCCCGGAGAGGAAAACGGAGCGAAGGAATCAGCCTTCAGGAAATTTGTGCACGCGGTCACGCCTCCTATCGTGGCCGACGCCGTCAAGAGTCTCCGCCGATAGTGCGGAACTGATCACGAATTGCGCGCCGCATGTCTTTGGCATGCGGCTCTTTTTTTTGTGCGCAATGAGTGTTCATCAGTCATTTCCCATTTTCGCGTTGACACTGCTGCACTGTAAGCAGAGAATTCAATGGTTTCCGTCTAGTTCAAATCCTCTCCCTCCGGAAGCATTACTAGGGCGCGACCTCTCAAGGAGTCTACTGGTTCCCCCCGGTCTTTCACGATGGCCGTGAAGTGTTCCTTCGAGGCGTGATCGACCGTTTTCAGTTATGCCGGGAAACCGCAATAGGAGATTGCGTCAATGTTTCGAGTATCCTTTCTGCGCAGTGCGGCTTTGATCGCATGTGCTGCTGTTGCCGCCCCAGGCCTGTTGGCCCAGAACAATTCAAATTCCATCAAGCTGTTTGGGCCCACAAACGTGCGCCTCTCGCTGACCACGGCGGGAAATCCTCCGAACCAGGTCATATTCAACAGCTCGACTGTGCAGCTCAGCTGCAGCGCTTCCCCCATTCAGGCATCGGTATCCTCTACCGCCGACAATACCGGCAATGTCATCACCGACAACTACATCAACCTGACGGTGACTGCCGGCGACTCTACCACGGGCCCGGTGAATCTTTGCCAGGGAGGAGTCTTGTTTGACGGCTATTACAGCTGCTTCACTCCCTATCTCGAACAGCTGGGAGGAGAAGGACTCCTGACGGGGATGGATCCCGACAACTACACTGCCCTCGGCGGACTTCCCCCCATCAACGTCAGCAGCTACCTGCAGCCCGGCGCCAACCAGGCAAAGTTCGACCTCGTCGACACTGGTGGCTATCTGTCGAACTCCACGCTTTACCTCAACACGAACTGCACTCAAACCGGCGTCACCGGGCCTGCGGACATCACCGGCAACCCCATCTCATCTACAAACCCCACTCCGGCGCAGTTGACCCAGAGCTTCCCCTTCGACAGCACCAACAACCAGGTGCTCAACTTTACCTACGACCTCTCTGCGGCGGAAAGCGCGGGAGGCCTCACCATTACTAATCAGACCATCCCGAATGTCGCGGATCTGCCGATTGATCCGACGACCTGGATACCTGTCTGGGTGCCCGGGACTTCCTTCGCTACTTCGAACTGCCTGTCGCACACCGGCGAACTACTGCCCGGTGGCTCCCCGGCCTGCAAACTCTTTACCCTGCAATGCAACGTCAGCACGGATCCAAGCCAGAGCGGCGCGCAGTGCCCCGTCTCGACTCAGCAGAACGAAGTCTTCCAGGAGCTCTTTGACGGCCCGGCTTTCACACTGCCGGACATCGTCGTTCCCAATGGATCCACCTTCCATCAGGGTGTCGGCTTTCTCATGGCCAACGAAGGCTGGACAGGTGGACAGTGCAAATTCGACCAGACCACCGATTTCGCCAACACCCTCTGCCCGCAGAATCTGCTCGTCGCCTTCAGCGGACCGGGCATCTACACCAGCACCAGCCACGGCACGCATCCGAACTCCAGCTTCGCCACTGTGGCCCCCGTTCCTGAAGATCTGACCACGGTGACCGTCTCCGGCCAGCAGTCCGGCGGCTGGATCAACTCCGATACCGCGAACGTTACCTTCTCCAGCCAACCGCCCACTTTCGCCGGCGTTCAGTCTCCACCACCGGGAGCTGCCAATTTCCTCCCCGCACCCATTGCCAGCATCACCTACGGCATTTCTCTCGCGTCGAACCCGCCCAGCCCCGGGAATCCGGTGCCCGGCGATACGACCCTCACCAACACTATCGCCTGCCCGACCTCCAGTTCGCCGACTGAGCCGGCCGCGACGGTCTTCACGCCGCCCCAGCAGATGATCCCGATTCTCGACGGCGACGGGATGTACCTGATCCACTACTTCGCCCGCGACTGCGCCAGCACCGAAGAGCTCAAGTTCACACAGGACATGACCGGAAGCTGGTCTACCTCCTTCTACACCGTCCCTGTCAATGTGGATACGCAGCCGCCGGTAGTGGCCACAGGCCCGCTGCTCTCGCCGCCGCCTTCCACTAACTACGGAATTGCCGATTCCTATTACCTTAACCAGCCGAATGTCACCGCCAAGTACAGCTGCACCGATTCGCTCTCCGGAGTGGTCAGCTGCGGTACTCAGACCTTCCCGCCGGGAACCCTGAACACCGGGGTGATCACCAGCCCGCTCGACACCTCCAGCACCGGAGTCAAGACCTTCACCGTCAACGTGAAGGATGCTGCTGGGAACATCGGCACTCCCGTATCGGTCTCGTATCAGGTCGTCGCCCCACCGGCCGTTGACCTGGCTGTGGCCAAGCTGGCTCCTCTCTCGGCGAGCCATAACAGTTCCTTCGCATACAACATCTCCGCTGCGAACTTCGGCAAGAACCCCGCCAGCAACGTGGTTGTCACCGACCCGCTGCCGGCCGGAGTCACCTTCTCCGGAGTTAAGGCACAGCTTTTCTACTGCGGACTTAAAGGTTGCGGCTACACAACGCAGGGATCAATGTGCTCCTACTCTGGCAACACCGTCACCTGCACGCTGAACTCTCTCGATGTAACCGGCTTCCTCAACGTCGCGGTCTACAACATCACAATCACCGTCAAAGCCACTGGTGCGGTAGGTTCCACCGTAACCAACACTGCCACTGTCACCAGCTCAGCTCCCGATTCCCACCCTGGGGACAACCACTCCACCGCAGTCACCAGAATCACCAAGTAGCAATAAGCCGGCTGCCCGGACATCCGTCTGGGTAGCCGCGCTCAACCTGCTCTCTGACTCCGCATCATCGAACCGCCCCACGAACGTCAATCCAAAAAACCTGATCGGAACACTGGCCCACCTCGTGCGCCTTGCAATGGAACGCAACGATCGTGCTGCCATTTTCACTATTTCCCTGAGAAGACCGGCTGGAAATGAGAATAGATTTCCGGCACATGTGAGTGAGATTCAGATGAGTCGACTCTGTCCAGGCATGCGCGGGGCAATCCCATCTCTGATGGCCTGTGCTACTCCCAATTATTAGGAAGGGGGATAAATCAAATGCCAGTTGCAGTCGTAATCATCGCCATTGCATGCGCGGTCCTGCTTTCGCACGATTAAGGGCACCGCACGAAACGGACGAATGCATTCCCCGTTTGCCACGTGTGGCGTGGGGGAACTTCGGTCCCGACCCGGTCCTCATCTCTTGCGCTGTTGTCGCGCAAAGGATGAGGTGCCGGGCGAACCTAAATACGAGACTAGAAGTAAAACTTCGCCGCCAGCTGGACGCAGCGTCCCGGTTGCGGATCACCGTTGTTAACCGGCTGTATTACGTTGCTGATAACTGCGAAACTACCAGGACCGTCGCTGAAGTTGCCATCCGGCTGGTCAAAGTTGGCGTGGTTGAACAAATTAAAGGCTTCGAGCTGCAATTCAATAAACATGCTCTCGTGAATCGGGATGTCTTTGGCTAATTCGAAATTGGTGTAGTTGTAGCCCGGCCCGTGGAAATAGTTACGCTTGGTATTGCCAAAGGTCCCGATTGGCTCCGATGAGAAGTTGCTTGGATCGAACCACTCGTTCGTTGCGCCCCTTGGATTCATCGTCTTTACATTGAACGTCGACGTCTGTGGACTGTCGGCGCAGTAATAGTAGTAATAGGCGTCGCACCACAGCGAGTTCCAGCCGCTCGTTTGCATCAGAGTTACGGGAAAACCGGTCTGGAAGGCGGTTATCCCTGAGACACGCCATCCACCCAGCGTCTCTCGCGCAAGGGTGTTGCTGCGCAGGTTCCCAATGGGAATCTCGTAGACATAAAGGGCCACGAAGCGATGCCGCGCATCGAAGTCCGAATCGCCGTAGCTCAAATACTGATAGCCCGGTACCCAGTTGTACCCGCGACCATTGAAGCCTGAACTTTCCAGGCCCGAGGCGTTGTCAAGTCCGTGGCTATAGGTATAAGCGAGATTGAACATCAGTCCGTGAGTCGACGCCTTGGCGAGCGATATCTGCAAGGCGTTGTAGTTCGCCGCACCGTAGCTGGCCTGAACACCGACGCCGCCGTACCAGGGGGAACCCGTGCCAGGGTTCAGCGCGGGCTGTACGGTGTATTGCGGATAAAAGATGTGGATCCCGTAGGAATTGGCGACGCAATCAGGGTTCGCCTCGCAGGCGGCATGGCCGGCGGTGGTAATGGGATCGCCGTCATAGACAAAAATGAGGTGGCGTCCCAGGGATCCGACATAACCCGCAGTGAGCACCATCGATCCGGGAAGCTGACGCTGCACGTTGAGGTTGAAGTTATAGATCAGCGGGGGCGTGTAGCCGCGGTCAAACTCGTTGAGCTCAAGTGGGCCGTAGTTGCCCCAGTTGATCGTTGCCCCGGCTCCGGGATTGGTAAACGGGAAGGGATTGTTGGCGCTTCCCCTGGCCGCAACGTCGGTGTACGGGCTGGCAAATCCCGGACTGAGTCCTGCATCCGCCGCGCCGCTCGATGTCAGACCAAACGGTGGCGCGCTCAGGTTCTGCAACTGGCCTTCTTCCTGGTCGCGGTTGTAGTAGACGCCGAATCCAGCGCGCACTGCAAAATCGTGCGTGCCATTGGAACCGACGAGCATGCTCGGTCCGGAACTCGGCGACCATGCCAGGCCGACGCGCGGGCCCAGGTGACCCCATTTCGTTGTCGGACCACCGGAGTCGTTGCAACCGGCATCACCGGGCCAGGTCATTCCCGGAGGTCCGTTTTTGAACACCTGCGAAGTGTTGTTGCCGCCCACGTTGAAGCAGGTTACGCCCAGCTTGCCATACTGGATCATTCTGTTGGGCGTTTCCGTGTCCCACGACAGCCCGTAATTAAGGGTGAGAGTTGGGCTGATCTTCCAGTTGTCCTGGGCGTAGAAATAGTATTCCCAGGCCGCGGCATTGATCCATCCGCCGGAGCCCTGCGAATAGGTGTCAGGAATTCCCAGGAAGAAGTCCAGCAGCTGATCGCCCGAGGTATAGGAGCCGCTCCCGCCGTACCCAAAAGAGCCGTTGTTGTTTCCGTAGAACGGATTGCTCACCACAAATCTCTCGATGTGGGCCCCGAACTTCATGTTGTGCGCGCCCTTGATCCAGGTGAAGTTGTCCTGGTAGTCGTAATTCTGATCGTTGCGGGGCTGAGGTCCGTTGGTGCTGAAACCAAGATGGAAGTAGCCGTTGATGCCAATGTAGGGCAGCCCGGCGGAAGGACTTTGTGGCGCAATATCGAAGCCGTAGGATGCCGGACTCACAACATCTGCCGGCTCGACGGCGGCGTAATAGAAGCGGAAGTAGCCCGCGCGTAGCTCGTTCACCATCGTGGGGCTGAAGGTGTGAGTGAAAGACCCGTTGAAGATCTTGATATGCCGCGCATCGTTCTGCGGAAAGCCCGGAAGGGTGGCGCCGGTGAAGGGAATCGTCTCGTTATCAGGGTGCGACTCAAAGATTGAGGAACCCCAGATGGCGTCATTCGCTGTCGGATGCCAGTCGGCGCGGATGATGCCCTGATCGTCTCCGTTGGTAGTGGCCGCAAAGAATCTATAGTAGGGAGCGCCGCCAATTGTCGCATTGGACGCGGGCACGAACTGCTGAAGCATCTTGGCCGCAATGGGATTGTAGTTGGCGGGTGAGAACATGCCGTCGTTGGAGGCGAAGCAATTAGCCCAGGTTTCTCCTGCCGTGCAGGATCCGACGGCGAATGGCAATGTCTTACCGGAAACTACGCCGTTGGCGATGTCGTCGGAGAAATTGCCTGCCAACTGGTCCGCACCCGGCACCTTGGTGTTGTCAACGCTGGATACGGCATTCCTGTATCCCTGATAAGCAAGGAAGAAGAAAAGCTTGTCCTTGATGACCGGGCCTCCTAACGTGCCGCCATACAGGTTCTGGTGATAGGGTGGCCGTTTGCCTCCCGAGAAATAGTAGGGATTGTCGAGGAAAGTATCGCGGTAAAACCAAAAGCCGCTGCCGTGAAAGCGATTTGTGCCGGTCTTGAGTTCTTCGGAGACGATGGCTCCCGAGTTGCGGTTGTATTCGGGATTTAGCGTGCTGGTAATGATATTGAGCTCGCCAATAGCATCCGGATTGGGAGTGACGCCGGCCGTTTGAAGCGGGCCGTCATTGACGTCGACGCCATCCACCAGGAAGCCGTTCTGTGGAGTCTGGCTGCCATTCGTAGAAAAGGTGCCAAAGCGGTCGGAGGCTTCGACCACGCCCGGAGCGGTCTTTTGCAAGGCGACCGCATTGCGGGCCAATAATGGAAGCGAGACTATCTCGGATGAATTTATGTCTGTCTTCAGCTGTGTGTCAGAGGTCTCGACCTGCACGCTCGAAGCCTCTACCTGGATTGTCTGTGAGCCGGCGCCGACCGCGAGTTTCGCGCTGATTTCGCGGTTGTCATTCGCAGCCAGGCTAAGATCCGTCGTTTTGAATGTCTGAAATCCGGACTTTTCGATCGAGATCGTGTAGGGGCCGCCGGTCTGCAGCTGCGCAAACACGTAATAGCCCTTGGAATCGGTGACCGCCTGTGAAGTGATTCCAGTGCTGGTATTCAGCGCCGTAACCGTCGCGCCGGGAACCAGCGCGCCAGATGCATCGGTAACTGTGCCGTGCACGGTCGCATAGACGTTCTGCCCGACTGCCACCTGCGGCTCGCACAGGAGCATCGGAATCAGCAGCAACGCAGGAAAGCTCAGCTTAAGCAGCTTCATAATCCCTCCACAGAAGATTGAAAGTAGCGCTCTGCCCACAAGGGTCGAGCGATTACTGCTCTCCTGGAATCCAAAGCGACCGCCACCTTCGGTCCAGGAACGTGCGGAACAAAACACAACCTGCCAAAAACGACTTCAAACGCTCGGTTCGAGTCCTCCTGGCAGAAACTGCTGACGCTGCCTGGAAGAGAAAGGGAAATTGTGATGAAACCTTGCAATCTTGTGACCAATGTCCTTATAGCTGTGACGAACGGTACATTGCTGATGTCATCTTTCTGCCAAAGGCGTCAACCACGATTGCCGGGAAACCCCGAAAAGGCTGAATTATCGGGCTGACGGGCGGTGCGACCTCCAGGCTCGCAATCGCCTCCTGGGTCAGAAGGCTGCTGAAAACCCCAGGCTTGTGGCGCGGCTGGGAATTCCGACTCTACAATTTTTTGTAGGCGATTCGAACAAAACCTATGAAAAGCGGATTTCCGAGGTCTTCTTCGACCGTTTAGTCTGGCTGGAATGAAGCTCACTTTGGCCTCGATCGCCAGCCGGGCGCGCAGCGAGCACTTCGACGCGCTCGTTGCCGAGTATGTCAGTCGCACCTCTGCTTACACTCCGACTGAGACCGCAATCTTTCGGACAAGTCAGGCCTTCTTCGAATCACTGCAGAAACAGCGCTCGCGCACTGCCTCGGTACTCGTCCTCCTCGACTCGCGCGGCAAAAAATTCTCATCCAAGGAACTGGCCAGCTGGCTCGGCCGCCAACGCGACGAAGGCCGTCAGCGGATTGTCTTTGCGGTTGGTCCTGCCGACGGCTGGTTGGACGAGGAGCGCGCGCAGGCGGCTCTTCTCCTGTCCCTTGGCCCTATGACCCTTCCGCACGAACTGGCCCGGGTGGTCTTGAGCGAACAGGTCTACCGGGCATTTACAATCCTTGCTGGGCATCCGTACCACACGGCGCACTGAGCAGTGGCGGGGCCAAGAGTGACAGATCTTGGTCTTAGGACCGGCAGATTCCAAAACGGTAGATTTCAGGATCGGCGGAGACAGGAAAGGGAATTCTCTCGGCCCAGCGTGGGATCGAGTATTAGCACAACAGAGCGGCACGGAAGGCAGGCTTAACAGATGTCGTGGTTTCGGCGGGAAGACAATAAGATTGAGGACACCGGAGCAAAAACGGTGCGCACCGAAGGACTCTGGATCAAGTGTGATGCTTGCGAGGCGGTGATCTTCCGCGCCGACCTCGAAGCGAACCTCATGGTCTGTCCCAAATGCGGCCACCACTTTCGCATCGGCGCCCGCGCCCGCATCGATATGCTGCTGGAACCGGGCTACGAACTCGTCGACCTGAACCTGAAATCCACTGATCCGCTGGACTTTACCGACCTGAGACCCTATCGCAGCCGGCTCTCCAAAGCGCAGGCCGAGACCGGTCTGAACGACGCCATCATCAATGCGCTTGGCCTTCTTGGCACACGTCGCGTGGTGCTGAGCGTGATGGAGTACAGCTTCATCGGCGGCAGCATGGGCGCGGTTGTCGGCGAAACCATCGCCAGGGCGGTCGATCGCGCGCACGACACCCGGCAGCCGCTGATCATAGTGGCCGCCTCAGGCGGTGCGCGCATGATGGAAGGCATCGTGAGCCTGATGCAGCTGGCCAAAATTTCGGCTGCCCTGGCTCGTCTTGATGACGCCAGGGTGCCGTTCGTCTCCGTGCTCACCGATCCCACCACCGGTGGCGTCACCGCCAGCTTTGCCATGCTGGGCGACCTCAACATCGCCGAACCTGACGCGTTGATCGGTTTCGCCGGCCCCCGGGTGATCGAGCAGACCATCCGCCAGAAGCTGCCGGAAGGCTTCCAGCGGTCGGAGTTTCTCCTGCAGCACGGCTTCCTCGACGCGGTCGTAGATCGTAAGGATCTGAAGAGCTATCTGAGCCGCGCCCTCGACTTCATGCAGGTGCAGTAGAAGCCTGAGCCGGCTCTCGCGCATCCGATTCATTGCGCCTCCTCTAAAATTGATCTATGTCCTACGCCTCAGCCATTGATGGCTTGTTTTTGCTCGCCGGTGAGCTGCATACAGCACCCGGGCTGCCGAGACGCAAGTTCGAGCTGAGCGAGATGCGGGTGCTGGCCGAAGCGCTGGGCAATCCGCAGCTCAAATTTCCTTCTGTGCTTGTGGCCGGCACAAATGGCAAGGGCTCGACCTCGGCCACGCTGGCATCGATCCTCAACACCGCGGGCTACCTTACCGGGCTCTACACATCGCCGCACCTCTCGCGAGTGAATGAGCGGGTACGTATCGGAGGCCTAGAGATCTCCGACGACGATTTCGCGAGCTACTACTTCCGCGTCGACGATTGTGCGCGCCGCCTTGTAGGCGCCGGAGCCCTGCGCTCGCACCCCAGCTTTTTTGAGACGATGACCGCCCTTGCCTTCCTGGCCTTTGCCGAGCAGCAGGTGGAGATCGCGATCCTCGAGGTGGGCATGGGCGGCCGCCTGGATGCAACGAATATCGTCGAACCGCTCATTTCCGTCATCACCGACATTTCGCTCGACCATACAGAGTGGTTAGGTACAACTATCTCCGTAATCGCCCGGGAAAAATCCGGGATTCTGCGCCGCGATGGCGTCCTGGTCACGCTGCCGCAGCATCCCGAAGCCAACCAGACAATCGGCGAAGTAGCGACAGAACTGAACGCACGCGGCGTCAATGCGGCCGCATATGTTCCGACGCGTGATGAAGCAGAAAAGGGAAGTGGCTACTCGCTGGCCGTACTCGGCGAACAAATCGAAGTGAACTCGCCTCTGATAGGCGCGCATCAGCAAAGAAATATCGCTCTGGCGATTGCGGCCGCCGTTGAATTACGTAACAATCACAGTTACGATATTTCTGCGCACCAGATTGCAGAAGGAATTCGCCAGACGAGATGGCCGGGAAGGCTGGAGCGGATCTCAGTGCCCCGCCGTGCCCCCAAGCGTGCGGATGTGCTGCTCGACGTGGCTCACAACCCTGCGGGCGCCTGGGCTCTCCGGTCCGCCTTGTCGCATCTGGACCCCGAACCGCGCGGCATCACGGCCGTCTTCGGCTGCCTGGCCGACAAGCCGATCGCTGAGATAGCGCAGATCCTGTTTCCGCTTTTCGAATCCGTGATTTTGATGGAAGTCGACTCTCCGCGCCGGGCAACGCTGGCGCAGATGACAGAGGCAGCAAAACCGACCGGGGTTACAGCCCGGACCGCCGAGAGCGTGCAGGACGCCCTTCAACAAGCCTGGTCCTCAACGCCGGCGGATGGCCTGGTCGTAGTCACCGGATCGGTCTACCTGGTAGGTGCGGCGCGGTCGCATCTGATGGAGGCGGCAGGGTGACGAGTCGCACGCTGGGGCCCCGTCCTGAACCTTTGCCTTGGACAGAAAGGCTCGTGAGCTTTTGTTTCCGCGCGCCGCTCTTCTTTCTCTGTACCGGACTGTTTGGCAGCCTGTCGTTGATCGCATCCTTGTGGGACAAGGACGGCAAGACCCAGCACGCCATTGCCCGGGCCTGGGGCCGGAACATAGCTCGCATCAGCGGTGCGCGCGTGACCCTGCTCGGTGGCGACAGGCTTGACGGTCGCGTCGCGGTATATGTAGCGAACCACCTTTCCTATATGGATACGCCCGTCATCTTTTCGGCGCTCAGTTTTCAATTCCGGATTGTGGCCCGCCATGACCTCTTCAAGCTCCCCTTCGTCGGCTGGCATCTCCAGCGCTCAGGACAGGTGCCGGTTAACGTAACTAACCCGCGCGCCTCCATCTCGAGCCTCGGAGGAGCCGTGAAAACGCTGCGGGCGGGTATGCCGCTGTTCATCTTTCCGGAGGGCGGACGGTCCGCGACCGGTCACCTGGAAAACTTCATGAACGGGCCGGCCTTTATGGCCATCCGGGCAGGATTGCCGATCGTTCCTATGGCTCTCATCGGCACCTATGAGCTTCTGCCCATGCATTCCCTCGAGTTTCACCCGGTTCCAGTGACCCTTGCCGTCGGCGAGCCCATCGAGACCACCGGATATGGAATGAAGCAGATCGGAGAACTGACGGCGCGGATAAGCGACGAAATTTGCCGCCTGTATTACCGTCATTCTTATCTCCAGCAACCTGAGAAGCCCGAACTTGAAGCAATCACGGTGGCTGCTGCGAAGGAGGACCTCAAGTGAAGAGGCCACGGATCGCCATACCAGAGCCGACATCGAACGACCTTGAATACAACCAGCGTTCCTGGCCCCAATACGCCGAGGCTGTTGAGGCAGTCGGCGGCGAAGCCGTGAAGATTCCGGTCGCGGCTTCGCCCGCCGAAGTTGCGAACCTGGCAAGCTCATGCGAGGGTGTGCTTCTCCCGGGCAGCGGCGCCGATGTAAACCCGGAGAAGTACGGCCACATTCGGATACCGGAATGTGCTCCGGCGGATCCTGCGAGAGAAGCAGTGGACGAGCTCCTGATGCAAGATGCGGCTAATCTTCACAAACCGCTCCTGGGTATCTGCTACGGAACTCAATCCTGGAACGTCTGGCGCGGAGGCACCTTGATCCAGGATCTGAAGACTCCAGTCGATCACAAACCCGGGCGGCAAGTCCGGGAGGCGCATCGAGTATCTGTCGCCCGCGGCTCGCGCGTTGAGAAAATCACCGGACAGACTGAGCTGGCCGTCAACAGCAGCCATCATCAAGCGCTCGATCAGCCCGGCGACGGATTGTCCGTCGTTGCCCGGAGTGTCGAGGACAACGTGATCGAGGCAGTCGAGGGAACCGGCGATCAGTTCGTGGTCGGCGTGCAGTGGCACCCTGAGAGAACCTTCGACTCAAGCCCCGCTTCCCGGGCGCTTTTCACCGCATTTGTGGACGCTGCAGCCAAATGGCACCCTCGCGAGATCCGGGAATCGGTAGCCAAATAACTGCCTGGGATATCGACTCGGCAATTACGGCTGCCGGGCTGAGGGCCCTGTCCGCGGAGGCCAGCGAGCTGCTGCTCGCCTACCTTCACCTGCTCCTTCGCTGGAACTCCCGGCTCAATTTAACGGCTGTCAGGGAACTCTCAGGGATCATTCACCGGCATCTTGTTGAATGTATTCAGTGTGCGCAGTCGCTTCCCTCGGCAGCAACGCTGCTGGATTTCGGCTCCGGTGCAGGTCTGCCCGGAATACCCATCGCCATCGTGCGACCCGACATTCGCGTAACGTTGGGCGAATCTCAAGGAAAGAAGTCCGCCTTCCTCCGGGAAGCGGTCCGCGTATTGTCTTTGCCCTCGGAAGTCTATGACGGCCGGATACAGAACATGCCCCCCGATCGTGCTTTCGACGTAGTGACGCTACGCGCTGTAGACAAGATGGCCGAGGCCTGCCGGACCGCCATCCAGAGAGTGGCCACGGGCGGCTGGCTCGTAGTGTTTGCTACATCGACGACGGAACCGACCTTTCAGTCACTGCCGAAAATCGCCTGGAGCCAGCGCCTGCCAATTTCCGGTCTCGAGAACGGCCTACTGCTGTTCGGTCAAAAGCAGGACGTTTCACGTGGAACATCGGCATAGTACAGGCCATAATTTGTTCCGCGCAATCACGGCCTGTTCCACGTGGAACACTAAAGATTTCCACTCCAGCCTCAAAATCAGCAACATCTCTCTAACAATTCGCGGATGTGGGTATCCCTATTTGATCCTTTGGGTTATACCCGACTTCCACACCGCCGCACAAAAGTCTTCCACAGATACTGACTCGTTCTGCACAGCCGATCTCCGTTGCACCGGATGCCTACAGCCCGATAGTCTTTTTCTTCATGGGCAGGGTGTTAGCGGTAGTCAATCAGAAAGGCGGGGTCGGGAAATCGACCACCGCAATCAACCTGTCAGCAGCCCTGGCCCTTGAAGGCCTGAAGACCCTCCTGATCGACTGCGATCCCCAGGCAAATTCCACTGGAGGCTATGGGCTCTCCCGGGACGAGGACCGGAAATCGACCTATAACATCCTGATCGGCGAAAACACCCTCGCCGAGGCAATTCTGCCTACCGAAATCGACACACTCTCGATCGTCCCCTCGAGCAAAAACCTCATCGGAGCCAATGTCGAGCTCATCCAGCACGAGCGCCGCGCCTACAAGCTCCGCGAAGCTCTCGAGCCCGAGCGCGAGAAGTACGACTACATCATCCTCGACTGCCCGCCCGCCCTCGATCTGCTGACCCTCAACGCTCTGGTCGCTGCCGACCGGCTCCTGGTCCCCATGCAGGCCGAATATTTCGCTCTCGAAGGCATCAGCGAGCTGATTCACACCCTCGAGAGGGTCCGCGGAGCCTTCAATCCCACGCTGGAGATCGAAGGCGTGCTCCTGACCATGTATGACGACCGCACCAATCTCGCCCAGCAGGTCCGCGAGAACCTGCATGATTTCTTCAAAGAAAAGCTGCTCACCACAGTCATCCCCAGAAACGTGCGGCTGGCCGAAGCCCCCAGTTACGGCAAGCCGGTGCAGCTTTACGATCCCCGTTCGCGTGGTGCCGAGAGCTATCGCGACCTTGCAGCAGAATTATTAAGCCGGAACGAGATCGAAAGCCCGCGCGCCCGGGAGAGGAAAGCTGCTGCCGCCGTTCACAGCAAACCCACCGTGCGCTTCTGGCCGTACGCCTAACCGATCCGATTCCCCCAGGATTTAACACCCAAAGGATTCGAAAAATGAACACCGTAGAGCTTCCAAGAAGGAAAGCATTGGGCAAGGGACTCGAGTCTTTGCTGCCGAGCGTCAAGGCCAGCGTCGACACCGCCCCGCCCCGTCCCGCCGACGGAACACCCCGCGAGATTCCCGTCTCTGAGATCGATCGCAACCCCTACCAGCCACGTACGCGCTTCGACGAATCCCTCCTCTCCGAACTGGCGGCCTCAATCAGAGCCACAGGAGTCGTGCAGCCCGTCCTCGTCCGGCCGCTGCCGAACGGGCGCTTCCAGCTCATCGCCGGCGAACGCCGCTGGCTGGCTTCGCAGATGGCCAGCAAGGAGACCATCCCCGCCATCCTTCGCCATGTCTCCGACGGGCAGGCGATGGAGATGACCATCGTCGAAAATCTCCAGCGCACTGACCTCAACCCCATGGAGCAGGCCCGCGCCTTTGACCGCCTGAGTCGGGAATTCAAGCTCACGCAGGAACAGATGGCCCAGCGCACGGGTAAAGACCGCGCTTCGGTAGCCAATTTTCTGCGCCTCCTCCGTCTCCCTGTAGAAGTACAGGGCAAGGTCGAGGCCGGAGAGCTGACCTTTGGTCACGCCCGCGCGCTCCTGGCTCTCGAAAATCCGGACACGATCCTCAAGGCCGCCCAGAAAGTCACCGCGCTCTCGATGTCTGTCCGGCAGACAGAGAGCTACGTCCAGGGCATTCTCCATCCGGAAAAGAATCATAGCGAAGAAAAGGTGAAAGAGCCGCTCGACCCGAATGTCCGCGAGGCCCGGGACCTCCTGCAGCGCGCCCTCGGTCTCAAAGTTACTATCGAGGACAAGAAGGGCCGTGGCCGCGTCATCATCGAGTACTCCAAGCTCGAAGACTTCGACGGCCTGATGGAGCGGCTGGGCGGATAGCTGGGCTAGGTTATATCGCCTTTCGAATCCTCATGGACGATCTCTCCCAGTTCCCGACCGAAGCCCGCAACGCAGCCACCGAGAACCTCGACAGCCTCACGCCGCTCGAGTTCGCCCGGGCTATGCATCAGGCGGACGCCGAAGCCCTCGCTGCCGTCGAGCGCGAGTTGCCCCGAATCGCTCAGGCCATTGAAGGCATCGCGACACGCCTCGATAACGGCGGCCGCCTCTTTTACCTGGGAGCCGGTACCTCCGGCCGTCTCGGCGTCCTCGATGCATCCGAATGCCCCCCAACCTACAGCACGCCGCCCGAGATGGTGCAGGGCCTGATTGCCGGCGGAGACGTCGCTCTGCGCCGATCCGTCGAGCGTGCTGAGGACGACGAATCTCAGGGTCGCCGCGATCTCGAGCAACATGGCTTCTCGGCCAAAGACGTTCTGGTGGGAATCGCCGCGAGCGGCCGCACGCCTTACGTCCTTGGCGGCATCCGCTACGCACGGGAACTGGGCGCTCTCACCATCGGCCTCAGTTGCGTACCGGAATCCGCAGTTGCCCAGGCCGCGGAACTCGCCATCACGCCTGCAACAGGGCCGGAGGTCGTAACCGGCTCGACGCGTATGAAGGCCGGCACCGCGACCAAGCTCATCCTCAACATCCTCTCGACGGGCGCAATGGTTCGCCTCGGTTATGTCTACGGAAACCTGATGGTCAACGTGCAGCCGACCAACGTAAAGCTGCGCGACCGCGCGACGCGCATCATCGCCGCCATCACCGGACTGAGCCATTCCGAGGCCGCCGCCCTGCTCGAACGTGCCGGATCGGTGAAGACCGCGGTCGTCATGCACAAACTGAAGCTCGACAAAAATGAAGCAGAGCAGCGGCTTCAGTCCGCGCGCGGACGCCTTCGCGCTGCCCTTGAGTCCCCGCCAATACGCTGACGCAAAACTGCTACACTTGCCGCAATTCACTCTTCCCCATCAGCTGGATTCCAACGATCCTGAACGAGGCCAACGATGCACGTCTCTCACCGTACGCTCATTACGTCACTATTACTGTTACTTATTGCCGTGCTCCCGGCTGCAGCGCAAAACGCCACGCCATCGCCAGCCCTATCCCGAACACTGATTCGCGCCGGACACATCGTCGATGTCCACACCGGCAACGAGCCGGCGGACCAGACCATCGTCGTCACCGGGGACCGCATCACCTCGATTGCGCCGACTTCGTCGACACCAAAGCAGCCGGGAGACACCGAGATTGATCTGCGTTCTCTCACCGTCCTGCCCGGCCTCATCGACGTGCACACCCACCTGACTGACGACAACAACTTCGATCCCTACCATGAGCTCTCGACCAGCGTCGCCATGAGCGCACTCATCGGAGCGCGCAACGCCAAGGTCACTCTCGAAGCCGGATTCACCACCGTGCGCAATGTCGGAGCCGCGGGCTACGCCGATGTCGATCTCCGCGACGCGATTAGCGCCGGGCTCGTCGAAGGTCCGCACATGCAAGTCAGCGGGCCGCCGCTCGGCATCACCGGCGGACACTGCGACGACGATCTGCTGCCGTTCTCTTACCACCAGACTGCCGAGGGAGTCGCCGACGGTGTTGAAGCCGTGCAGCATAAAGTCCGCGAGACCATCAAGTACGGCGCCGACCTCATCAAGATATGCGCAACCGGCGGCGTTCTCTCCAGAGGAGACGACCCGCAGGCAGCGCAGTACACCCTCGAAGAAATGAAGGCCATCGTTGCCGACGCGCACCGCCTGGGCCGCAAGGTCGCCGCCCACGCCCACGGCTCGCAGGGAATCCTGTGGGCAACCGAAGCCGGCGTCGACTCCATCGAGCACGGCTCTTATATGAACGACGAGGACATCGCCGCCATGAAGCAGCACGGCAACTACTTCGTTCCCACCGCGTACCTTGTCGACTGGATGCAGCAAAACGGCCACCTGCCGGCCTTCTACGCGCAAAAGATGAAAGATGTGAGCGTGGTCGAAAAGGCCAATGCCAAAAAGGCCATTGCCGCAGGCGTCAAGGTTGCGCTCGGCACCGACGCGGCCGTGTACCCGCACGGATTGAACGCCCATGAACTGGATGTCTACGTGAACCAGTTCGGCATGAGCCCGCTCGCCGCATTACAGACCGGAACGCTCAACGCCGCCGATCTGATGGGATGGACCGACAAGACCGGTTCGCTCGAAGCCGGCAAGTGGGCCGACGTCATCGCCGTCTCCGGAGATCCGCTCAAAGACGTGCGCATTCTGCAGCACGTAACCTTCGTCATGAAATCCGGCGTTGTCTATAAGAACGAGAGCACGCAGCAGTGAAAGCTACCCGCTTCGAGTTTCGCTATCGCCTGACCATCGGCTTCTTCATTTACCTGCTTGGCTTCTGGGCACCGTGGATTCATTACGGCCCGTTCGCCGGGCGAAGCAGCTCCACCTGGCTCGAGCTCTGCGGATTACTGGCGAGCACACATGTGCTGTCGTTACAATATGCAACCATTATAGTTACATTACTGGCGATTCTCTTCGCCGCTGTAGGCGCAGCGTTTCGCGTATCGGGTGCGGCATATCTCGGCGCAGGAATCGTAACCTCGGGCGCCATGCACGCACGGAGTGTCGTCGCCGCCGGACCCTACCGGCATGTGAGGAACCCACTCTACCTCGGGAGCTTCGTCTTCTCTCTGGCGATATCGATTCTCATGCCGCCCACCGGAGCAATCTTTTTCGTCGCCGCAATTTTCCTGCAGATGCTGCGTCTCATTCTCGGAGAAGAAGTCTACCTTGCTGTCCAGCAGGGAGAGCCTTATCTGGCTTACAAAGCACGCGTGCCGCGACTCTTTCCCAGTCCTGTCCCCCGCGTCCCGGCATCCCCAGCGCAGCCGCGATGGCTCGAGGCTGTCCTTACCGAGACTTACCCGGTCGGTATGACGCTCTGCTTCGTCGTGCTCGCCTGGCGCTACAACGCCCTGTTGCTCACCCAGGCCGTCATCATCTGTTTCGGGCTCTCGCTCGTCGTGCGTGCTTTCGCCGTCAAGAGGCCCCAGACTACCTGACACCCGAGACAACCTGATCTCTGACGCAGCCCGAAGGACAACGCAAAGAAAAAGGGGAGACGAGCCTCAAGCCGTCTCCCTCTCCCTATTAGAGTTAGCCGCTGTTTTTATGTATGGCGGCGGCTGCCGAGAATCTGGTTTATTTCTTCGGCGGTGCGATCGAGTCCTTCGCGGCCTTGGCCACGCGGAACTTCACCACGGTCTTCGCCTTGATCTTGATCTGCTCGCCGGTCTGGGGATTGCGGCCCATCCGCGCCTTCCGCTCTGCCTTCACCAGGCGACCGAGGCCGGGAATGATGAATACGCCGTTCTTCTTGGTTTCCTTGACGGCGGTTTCTGCGAGCAGGTCCAGAAATGCCGCGGCCTGCTTGTTGGTCAACTCAAGCTTCTCGGCCATAAGCCGGACAAGAGCTGTTTTGGTGAGTGCTGTTGCCATGTGTATTCCTCCTGATTTCTGTTTCAGTCAACGGATGCGCCTGTCGCGCGCCTCCGGTTGTCTGCTGCCGGTTCCCCCGTCTACGTCACTCGCTTCTCGGCTACTGCTGAAAAGCCTGTATTCATGCGGGTCCGGGAGAACCCACCGCCGTTAACCTTGCGGCTTTTCGCAGCCTTTGTCAACTGCAAAAGCCGAGTTTCCACAGGTTTTTTACGGTTTTCTTAGGGTTTTTCCTGTTTTTAGTGGAATTCATGCGATTTCTGGAGTCCGCCAGTCTTTCGTTACTCAGAGAAACCCTTGTCCAGAGCGGTTGTTGCGCCATATCTGAAGAGAAGAGATACCGCCGACTATAGGCGCGCTGCCGCAGACTAGTAAAGACCAAACAGCGGCTTTTTCCGCTTTTCCATGCCTTTCAGCAGCGGCTCGTTGAGGAAATCCACCAGTGGCTGCGACAGCCGGAAATACCCGCCGATCGTCTCCGCCAGCCTGGGCTGGAGCGCCGGGTCCGCAGGCAGGGTGGCGATAACTCCCCATTGCCGCCCCTTGATCCACTCAATCGCCGGATGCTGGGCAGGAAATCCCTTGGGAGGCCGGCTGAGCGCTGCCGGATCGTGAAGCGTCATCTTTGCGCGCAGCTTCTTGGCCCCGATCAGCCGCTTGAATTCTTCATGATGCGCCAGCAGGTGCTGCCGTATGGCCATCAGCTGTTCCTTCGGCGGCATGTAAACCCCTGCGGCAATCACCAGCTCTGTCGGGCTGATGTGAAAGTAGTACCCGCTGCCCGAAGTCTTCTCCGCTCCACTGCGCGCCCACCATGCGGCGAGATGCGTTTTATACGGCGTCTTGTCTGCAGAAAAGCGCGTGTCGCGATAGATGCGCAGCATCGACTTCTGCGCCGGACGCACATGCGCCGGAGCATACTCCGCCATGGCCTCGGTAATCTTTTCGATCAATGCCAGCATCGGCGCCTTCAATTCGCGCTCGTAGATCTCGCGCCGCGCTTCGAACCAGTCACGCCGGTTGTTACGCTTGAGCTGGCGCAGAAAATCGAATGCCTGCTTGCTGAAATAGGGAACTGCTGGCTGAAGTGTTTTCGCAGGAGCGGACTTCTTTGCGGGACCGGACTTTTTCGCAGGAACTAGCTTCTTCGCAGATCGCGTGGGCATGAACTTATTTTAGAGGTGAGCCTTCGCGCCGTTCGCGTCTCTTGCCGTGAATAACTGCCCCTGAGCCCTGTGCCCTGTTACTGCTTGAACTCCACCACCGTCGCCCCTGCGCCGCCCTCGTTCTGCCCCGGCTCGGTCACGCCCGCCACCTGCGGATGCTTCCGCAGGTATTCGCGCAGCGTCCGCCGCAGCACGCCCATCCCTGTGCCGTGAATGATCCGCACCTGCGGCAGTCCGGCGAGAAATGCGCGATCGAGAAACTTCTCGACCTCACCCTGGGCCTCATCCGCCGTGCGTCCGATCACGTTGATCTCCCAGCCGACGCTCTCGTCCGGCTCGGCCATCGATACCGACACGCCACGACGGCTCCGCGCTGCCTGTAGCGGAGTCTCTGCCGCAGCCGTCCGCACCACCTCGGCAATCTCATCGCGCGCCACGCGCATCTTCATCAGCCCGACCGCAACCTCGAACGTCTTTTCGTCGATCTGCCGCTCTACGCGAGCTGTCTTGCCCAGAGTCTTCAGCTTGACCATGTCTCCCATAGCGATATGGCGAACAACGTGCGGCTGGGCGTGCGCATCTCCCTTGTCCGCGCCGGTATGATGCGCGACGACTGAGGCATTGAATCCTTCCGCAAACTCCCGCCGCAGCCGCGATATCCTGCGCTCGGCCTCTTTGGACAATTTCTGCTGCGCGGCTCTGTCGTCGATGGCGCGCACCGTTTCTCGCGCCTGGTATTCGAAATCCTTCAGCAGCGACTCGAGCTTCCGCTCCATCTCGCGAATCTTCGCCCGCTGTTCCTTTATTCCCTCCGCTTCCAACCGCGCACGCTCCTGCTTCACTTCGCTCTCCAGCTGCGCCAGACGCGTCCGCTCCGCCGTGGCCGCGCGAAGCTGCTCGTGCAGGCTGTCGATAAAGCGCCCGATATCCTGCGTCTGCGTGCTCAACCGCGCGCGCGCCGCATCGATCATGCTGCGATCCAGACCCAGCCGCGCCGCGATGTTAATGCCCGCCGACGCACCCGGGACGCCCTGCCGCACCTCGTACGTCGGAGCCAGTGTCTGCTCGTCGAAGCCGACAGCCGCGTTGATCACTCCCGGCGTGTTCGCTGCATAAACCTTCAGCGAAGTATGGTGCGTCGAGATGATCGACCATGCCCGTGCCCTCAAAAAATGCCCGGCAATCGCCACCGCGAGCGCCGCGCCTTCTTCGGGATCGGTCGCCGACCCCAGCTCGTCGAGCAGGACCAGAGAGGACCCATCGGCGGCCGCCGCGATGCGATTCAGATTGACGATATGCGCCGAAAACGTCGACAGGTTCTGCTCGATCGACTGCGCATCGCCGATATCCGCCAGCATGGCATCGAATACCGGTAGCACCGTCTCTTCGGCCGGAACGGGAACGCCGCTCTGCGCCATGATCGCCAGCAATCCCGCCGTCTTCAGCGCCACCGTCTTGCCGCCGGTGTTCGGCCCGCTGATGATCAGCTGCCGTGCATCCGAGCTCAACGACAGGCTCATCGGAACCGCGTTGCCGCCCGTGCTTCGCAGCCTTTTCTCCAGCAACGGATGCCGCGCGTCCTTCAGCATCAGCTCGGGATTTTCGGTCTCCGCAAATCGCGGCTCGATGCAATCGAACTCCAGCGCAAAGCGCGCCCGCGCCTGCAGCGTGTCAACCTCGGCAAGCACCTCCGCACCCTTCAGAATCACCGGCGCATACTGCGCGATCTGCCGCGTCATGGCCGCAAAGATGCGATGAATCTCCGCCTGCTCGTCTTCGAGCAGCCGCACAAGATCGTTGTTCAGCTCGATCGTCTCCAGCGGCTCCACGTACACCGTCTGCCCGCTCGAGCTCGCGCCGTGCACCACTCCCTGCACGCGCCGCTTCCACTCCGCCTTCACCGGAATCACAAAGCGCTCGCCGCGAATCGTGATCACGTCGTCCTGCGCGCTCCCGCCTTCGGAGAAGCGCCGCAACGCCGACCGCAGGCTCTCCTCTATTGCTCTTTGTTGACGCTCCATTTCCCGCCGAATCCGCCGCAACTCCGGCGAAGCATCGTCGGCCAACGACCCATCGGGAAGAATCCGTGAACGCAGCGACTCGATCAGCGGCTTCAGGGGCAGCGTGAGCAGCTCTCCGGAAAGCTCCCGCAACCGCGTCAATCCGTCTGCTAAATCACCCGGCGGCACGCTCATCAGCCCCGACCAGGCTGAAATGTCCTCCCCCAGCGGTACCACCTTGCGGATCTCCTCCGCCTCGAGCGCCGCGCCCTCGATGCGGGACTTCGCCAGCGCCTCGGAAGGATCGAACAGCGACCCCAGCGACGGCCGTACTCCGGCGGCAAGCAGCTTGCGCATCTCTCCGGCCAGCGCATGCTCGCGTCGAATCCAGTCCAGGTCCGTTGACGGCCTCAACCCCAGCAGCCACTGCTTTCCGGTCGCCGATTGCGCATAGCCGACGAGCAAATTGAGAAAGCGGCCCCATTCGAGCGCGGAAGGGCTAAAATCGCTCACTGCACTGGGAATGGGCCGCACCAACGTCATAAGCTCATCCTAACGGGAGCAGGCCGCCTCCCGGAACAAGTGCGGGCAGCGCTGCGTAACTTACTGCAGGTCTTTCGCAGCAAAGGAGGGACCAACAATGTTCTGTAGTGGATGTGGACAACCCGTCGATCCCAATCAGCAGTTCTGCCTCAAGTGCGGCAGGGCGGTTCCGCAAGTCGCTCCCGTAGTAGCGCCCACCCCCTGGTTCTATACCCGCGTTCACCGTCATATCCAGTCGCTGTCCATCCTCTGGATCGCCTATGGCGTCTGGACCATCCTGGGATGGCTGCTGGCCATGTCCTTCTTTGCCGGCATGTTCGGCGGCTATTTCGGACACTGGCATCACGGCCCCTTCGGCGAATTCCCCTTCGCCAACCTGCCTTGGTTCGCCCCGCTCATCACGGTAATCGTCCTCGGGCGTGCGATTCTCTGCTTCGCCACCGGCATAACGCTCCACCGCCGTACATCCTGGGCCCGTATTCTGGCCATCGTCGCGGGATTTCTCACCCTTATCAAGCCCATCACCGGAACCGCGCTCGCCATCTATACGCTCTGGGTGCTCCTGCCTTCGCCCTCCGCACAGGAGTACGACCAGATGGCACACTTTGAGTAAGTAAAATAAACGCATGGAATACCCCATTACCCGGTTGCGGCGTCTCCGCCGCACCGAGTCCATGCGCAACCTGGTCCGCGAAACCCACCTCGAACCCGGCGCGCTCATCTATCCGCTCTTCCTCTGCCCCGGCGAAGGCGTCCGCAAAGAGATCGGCTCGATGCCCGGCGTCTTCAATCTCTCCGTCGATGAGGCTGTGAAGGAAGCCGAAACAGCCGCCTCGCTCGGCATCGGAGGCCTGTTGCTCTTCGGCCTTCCCGAGTCAAAAGACGAGCAGGCCAGCGGAGCGTGGGACGACAACGGCATCGTGCAGCGTGGCCTGCGCGCGCTCAAGAAGTCAGCGGCTGCAAAGAAGCTCGTCCTTATCGCCGACGTCTGCCTCTGCGAGTACACTTCGCACGGCCACTGCGGGATTGTCAGAAAGAAGGAGGGCATTTTAGAAACAGACTACGAGATCGAGAACGACTCCAGCCTAGGCCTGCTCTCGAAGACCGCCGTGTCTCTGGCGAATTCAGGGGCCGACATCGTCGCCCCCAGCGACATGATGGACGGCCGCGTCGCCGCCATCCGCGACCACCTCGACGACGAGGGCTTCGACCAGACCCCCATCCTCTCCTACGCTTCGAAGTTCGCCTCGGCTTTCTACGGACCCTTCCGCGAAGCCGCCGACTCCGCCCCGCAGTTCGGCGACCGCCGCAGTTACCAGATGGACGGAGCCAACCTGCGCGAGGCGATGCGCGAAATCGACCTCGACCTCGGCGAAGGCGCCGACATGATCCTCATGAAGCCGGCCATGCCCTACCTCGACGTCATCCGCTCGGCCCGCGAGCGCTTCGACGTTCCCATCGGCGCCTACCAGGTTTCAGGCGAATACTCCATGCTGCAGGCAGCCTTCGCCAATGGCTGGCTCGACCGCGAGCGCGCCATGATGGAGTCGCTCATCGCCATCCGCCGCGCCGGCGCGGGATTCATCGTGACATATTTCGCAAAAGAAGCAGCGAAGGTGCTGGGGTGACCCAGCAATCCGGAAATGTGTGCGCTGAGGACCGAAGAGGTTAGCCTAGCAAAGATCAGGTTGCGCTCACTGCCAAATGGCGCAATAATATGGCCAGGTGGCCACCATGTCGATCGCTGAAATCGCAGAAGTTCTCGGCGGCAGTAAGGTTTTCAAGGGGACGGTAAAGAATTCCGACGACCTGGCCACGTCAATTCGCGCGGGATTTCCCGCAACCATTATCAATGTGCTGGCCGACAGGCTCACCATGCATCGAGCGGACGTGGCCAAGCGGCTTGGCATCCCGCAGCGCACGCTGACACGAAGACTTTCGCAACATGCCCGCCTCACCACTGATGAGTCGGATCGCGCAGCGCGCATGGCAAGAATTATTGCTTTGACCGTTGAGATTCTGGGCTCGAATGAGAAAGCCTCGTCCTGGCTGCGCACCCCCAATCGCGCTCTCGGAGGCAACCCGCCCATCGATGAGATCGGCACCGATCCCGGTTACCGATCTGTCGAAGAGGTGCTCTACGCCATCGCGTATGGAATGTACAGCTAGTCTCCTGAGTCATTGATTTCTCGTATAAGTTGCGGGTGAGTGCGCGGCGAGAGTAGAGGTAGCGAAGCGAGCGATGGAGGCCAGGATCTGGTCTGCGGACTTGGTCCAGGGAAAGGGTTTGGGCTGTTGGTTGTGGGCAGCGATGAATTCGCGGATCGCCGTTTCGAGTTCCTGTACGCTGGTGTGCGAACCGCGCTTGATCTGCCGTTGTGTAAGCAGTGCGAACCAGCGTTCCACCTGGTTGAGCCAGGAGGCGTGCGTGGGAGTGAAGTGCAGGTGATACCGTGATCTTTTTTGTAGCCACTGGCGGACCAGCGCTGTTTTGTGCGTGCCGTAGTTATCCAGCACCAGATGGATATCCAGATCGGCAGGAACGGCGATGTCGATTTTCTTCAAAAAGTCGAGGAACTCCACCGAACGATGGCGTCGATAGCACTTGCCAAGGACGTTGCCGGTCGCGATATCGAGAGCCGCAAACAGGCTGGTGACGCCATGTCTCTTGTAGTCGTGCGTGCGCCGCTCCCGTTGTCCGGCCCGCATGGGCAGCACAGGCTGGGTACGGCGGAGCGCCTGAATCTGCGACTTCTCATCCACGCACAACACCAGCGCATGATGGGGTGGATCGAGATAGAGCCCAACAATATCCCGCACTTTGTCGATCAGCAATGGATCAGTCGATAGCTGAAAGCTCTCTGTGCGATGCGGCTTCAGTCCAAAGGCACGCCAGATGCGGCTGATGGTGGACTGGCTTAGACCGGTTCTGGCTGCCAGCATGCGGCTGGACCAGTGCGTCGCTCCCTTCGGAGTCTTCTCCAGCGTCAGCCGCACCACCTGCTCGATCTTCTCGTCACCGATCTCACGCGGCGCTCCCGGACGCGGCTCATCGCCCAGCCCAGCAAGTCCCTCGGCAATAAAGCGGTTGCGCCAGAGACCAACCGTAAATCCCGTCGTGCGCAACTTCGCTGCCACCGCCGCGTTGCTTGCTCCACCCGCACACTCTAGAACGATACGGGCGCGGAAGGACACCGAACGAGCGCTGCGAGACTGCCGCGCTATGCGCTCCAACTCGGCTCTTTGTCCTGGGCTTACCACCAGCTCATGCTTCTTCGGCCGTCCACGACGAGGCTCCATGCCTCACCATAGAACGCGCCGCTTCTATATGCAACCTACTTATGACTCAGGAGACTAGTGCAGATCTGGAGGCTCTGCGGCAGCAAGTATTCATCGGCCGCCTTTTCCGGACTGGGCGGAATGTACGCCGCTCGAAGGTGGAATCAGAAAGGCAATCTCATCATTTACACCGCCACCTCCCGCGCGCTGGCAGCAATCGAATACTTCGTCAATTTGGAACCGAACCAGGCCCCAGACGACCTGATCATGCTCGAAGCCCTCTTGCCCGACGATCAGGTCGAACACCTTGATCTCGCCACGCTGCCACGCAACTGGTACCAGATCGACAATCCCGGGTGCCAGGCGATCGGTACGGAATGGCTCAAGAGCAAGCGGTCCTTAGCCCTCAAAGTACCCTCTGTGCCGGTCCGCGGAGACTGGAATGTCCTTCTCAATCCGTCACACCCGAACTTTTCAGATGTCTCCGTTACATCCCGCATTCCCTTCTACTACGATGAACGGATGTTTCAAAAGCGCGCGGGCCGTTGAGCCAGCTCTCGAATCTTTCCCTTCCCTCCCGCATCTTCCATAGCTGAACCCTTGCGTACAATAGAGTGTTTGGGTCGAACCCGGATCATCCCGGCCCGATCCCTCACGTCATCGCCACCCTGAACGGAGTTTTCCCTTGGCAGAGACCATCTACGACGTAGCCATCCTCGGCGGAGGACCCGCCGGATACACCGCCGCCATTCGCGCCGGCCAGTACGGCCTCAAGGTTGCCCTCATCGAAAAGGACAGTCGCCTCGGCGGCACCTGCCTGCTCGTGGGCTGCATCCCCACCAAGGCACTGCTCTTCAACGCCGAGATCTACGATCACTTCAAGCACTCGAAGGAATACGGACTCGACGGAATCGGCGAAGCCACCATCAACTGGAAAACCATCCTCGACCGGAAGAACGGCATTGTCGCCAAGCACGTCAAGGGACTCGAGTTCCTGATGCGCAAAAACAAGGTGACCGTTGTCCGTGGCTTTGGCCGCCTCACCGGACCAGCCAAAGACGGCGTCCACTCCGTCGAAGTCGTCCCTGCCGACAACCCCAAGGGCAAGCCGACCGTAGTCAAGACGAAGAACATCATCCTCGCCACTGGCTCGAACGCCCGCCTGCTGCCCGACGTCGAAGTCAGCGACCGTGTCCTCACCAATATCGAAATCCTCTCCCTCGACCGTATTCCCAAGTCGCTCCTCATCATCGGAGCGGGGGCCGTCGGCGTTGAGTTCGGCTCCATCTTCCGCAGCTTCGGCTCGGAAATTTCCATCCTCGAATACCTCCCGCGCCTCGTCCCCGTCGAAGACGAAGACATCAGCAAGGAACTCGCCCGCTCCTTCCGCAAGCGCGGCATCGAGAGCGCTACCGGCGCAAAAGTCGAGAAAGTCGAGAACACCAAGGACGGCGTCAAAGTCACCTACACCGGATCGGATGGTAAGCAGACGTCGAAGGAAGCCGAGAAGGTTCTCGTCGCCGTCGGCCGCGGCCCGCGCACGGAGGGCATCGGCCTCGAAAAGACAAAGATCAAGCCCGACCGCGGTTTCATCAAGGTCAACGAGTACATGCAGACCGACGAGCCCGGCATCTACGCCATCGGAGACATCGTCGCCGGCATGCCCCAGCTCGCTCACTCCGGCTCGATGGCCGGACTGGTCGCCACCGCAAAGATCGCGGGCAAATACGCCCGGCCTATCAAGCGCGAACGCATCCCCGGCTGCACGTACACCGAGCCGCAGATCGGCAGCGTCGGCCTGACCGAAGCCAAGGCCAAAGAGCTGGGCCACACGGTAAAGGTGGGCAAGTTCCCCTTCGTCGGAAACTCCAAGGCCACCATCGTCGACTCGCACGATGGCTTCGTGAAGGTTGTTGCCGACGCCAGGTACGGAGAGATCCTCGGCGTCCACATCATCGGCCCGCAGGCGACGGAGCTTATCGCCGAAGCCGTGACCGCCATGGAACTCGAAGGCACGGTAGAAGACCTGATGTGGACCATCCACGCCCACCCCACCCTCGCCGAAGCCATGCTCGACGGCTTCAGCAGCGTTGAGGGGATGGCGATCAACGTCTAATGACATGCTATGAGCCCAACCCCCTCGGTTGGGCTTTACTGTCTCCGCCAATGATCCTCAACCTCATCCATCTCGGCCGCGTCGACTACGCCAGCGCACTCGACCTCCAGAAGCAGCTCGTCGAAGGCCGCCACGAGAACCGCATCGGTAACACGCTCCTGCTGCTTGAACACCCGCCCGTCCTTACTCTTGGCCGCAACTCCTCACGCGCCAACATCCTCGCCAGCGATGAATTCCTCGCTTATCGGGGCGTCGAGATCCACGAGATCAACCGCGGCGGCGACGTTACCTACCACGGCCCCGGCCAGCTCGTCGGCTATCCGATCCTCGACCTGAGAAGTTTCACGCTCAGCGGGCGCCGGGTGGGCGCAGTCGACTACGTCCGCCTGCTCGAAGAAGCCCTCATCCGCGCCCTGGGAGACTTTGCCGTCCCCGCGCAGCGCATCGCCGGACGCACCGGCGTCTGGACCGTCTCCGGGACTGTCCCTGAAAGGAAGATCGCCGCCATCGGCGTACACATCTCGCGCGGCATCACCTCGCACGGCTTGGCGCTCAACGTCACCACCGACCTGCGCGACTTCGACCTCATCGTGCCCTGCGGCATCTCCGACCGCACCGTCACCAGCCTTGAACTCGAAGCAGCTGGCTCAACTCCACCAACCATGGACAACGCCATCAACGCCGTCGCCCGCCACTTCGGACGCGTCTTCGAGCACCAGGTCCTCTGGCTCGAACCGGACCAGCTTCCCCTAAATCTCCATGTAGCGGCCAAATAAAAGGGAATCTACTCCGTCCGCAGCGCCTGCATCGGTTCCGTCGACGCAGCCCGTCTCGCCGGCCACCATGCGGCAAACAGCCCCGTCAGCAGCAGGAGTCCGCACACCGCGGTCAGCGTCGCGGGAGCATCGGAGGTAATTCCCGGCAGCAGGTGCTGCAGCAGCCTCGCCGCCGCTACCGCGAGCGCAATGCCGGCGACCATCCCCGCTCCCACCAGCACACCGGCTTCGCGTAGCACCATGCCGAGAATGTCTCCGCGTTGCGCCCCGATCGCCATGCGCACGCCAATCTCTTTGGTCCGTCCTGCAATCGTGTACGACATCACGCCATACAATCCCGTTGCACCCAGCACCAGCGAGATCAACCCAAAACCAGACAGCAGAATCATCGTGAAGCGCTCCTGCGCGATCGACGCGCTGATGACCACGTCCAGCGATTCCATACTCAGCAGCGGAGTGTGCTCGCTGTCCATGAAGATCCGCCGGGCCGGTGTCGCCACATCCACACCCGCCGACTTCGTACGCACGATCCAGCTCGTCCCCAGCAGTCCGTTGCCCATCTGCGTCAGCTTGTCGGGAATTTGTGACCATGGCAGATACATAATTCCTGGCACATCCATATTAAGCCCCGTCTGCTTTGCGTCACCAACCACGCCCACAATCTCGCGTACCGGATCCTCAAAGCCCGGGCCCATCATCGCGCCGATGCGAACGTGCTGTCCGATCGGGTTGTCGTTCTTGAAGTACGTCCGCGCGAACTGCTGATTGACGATCAGCACTGGCGCCGACCCATGTGTGTCCGCAGCGGTGAACGCGCGGCCCGCAACGACCGGAATTCTCAGCGCGTCGAAATATCTCCCCGAAATCGGAATGTATTTCTCATCGCCGTTAGCATCCTTACGATCCTTCGCGCGGCCCACAATATCGAATGGAAAATCGGGAACAAGCTGCGTCGGCAGATTGATCGCCGCCCCCGCCGACTCCACTCCGGGCAACGCCTGCAGCCGGTCGCCGAGTTCGTTCACGCGCAATCCCAGCCCGGCACTCGTTGCCGCTTCTTCCGGCGAAAAGGCGTTTTTGAAGGTCATCACGTTCTTCGTCTCAAAGCCGGGAGACGAATGACCAAGCTTCCAGAAACCCGCCAGCAGCACTCCGGCAGCGGCCAGCAGCAGCAGCGAAACCGCAACCTCGCTCGCTACCAGCGCCTTCTGCACCAGGTGGCGGCCCGATGCGATCTGGGTTGTATTCACGCGCAGCGATTCGTTGAGTTGCGTTCTCCGGCTCTCGAACGCCGGAACCACACTGAAGATCAGCGCGCAGATCCACGTGAGCGCCGCGGTAAACAACAGAGCCGGGCCGCCAATCTCAAGCGAGCTGAAGTCCGGCAATTCAATCGGGCTCAGATGCATCAGCGCCGGAGCCGCAAACTTCGCCAGCACCAGCCCCGCGACACCTCCGGCAACGCACAGCACCGCATTCTCCGCCAGCAGTTGCCGCAGAATGCGCCATCCTGAAGCACCGAGCGCGGCGCGCACACTCATCTCCCGCCGACGCGCAACCGCGCGCGTCAGCAGCAGACTCAGGATGTTCGCCGAGACGATCAGCAGGAGAAGGCCAACCGCGCCCATCAGTATCTCCAGCGCCGGCCGCACGCTCCCCACCAGCGAGTCGTGAAAGTCGACCGCGCGGTCTGTCTCGTATGCATCCCAGATCGTCGGATAGCTGTTCTTGAACTCAAGCTGCACGCGCTTCAGGTCATCCTGCACCTGCACCGCAGTCACTCCCGGCTTCAGCCGCGCCACCAGGTTGTACCTCTGGCCGCGATCGCTTGGAGACTCCGCTATCTGCAGCGGCGTCCACACATCCACCTTCGCGTCCATCCTGAACTCCGGCCGCGCCACGCCAATCACTGTGTAGCTCTGGTTACCCAGAGTGATGTTGCGCCCCAGAACGCCCGGATCAGCGCCGAAACGCTGCCGCCACAGCGCATCGCTCAAAACCGCCACTCCCGGAGCATTCGCCACTCCATCCTGCGCGCTGAACCCGCGGCCCATTTCCGGCTGCATGGCGAACACGTTGAAGAAATCGCTCGTCGCGCGCATGGTTTTTACCGGAACCGCATCGCCTTTCTGCACCAGGTTCACGTTGCTGGGAATGTAGTCATACGCTGCCGAAGACTCCAGCGCGCGGCTCGCTCGCCCGATAAACAGAGCCTTGGTGCCTGAGAAGGCAACGCCGCTGGCGCCGTTCGGATAGGCCCGCTCCAG
Source organism: uncultured Acidobacteriaceae bacterium (assembly GCA_963781245.1). Classification (GTDB taxonomy): domain Bacteria; phylum Acidobacteriota; class Terriglobia; order Terriglobales; family Acidobacteriaceae; genus Silvibacterium. The sequence continues at coordinate 303,954 of CAWAFB010000010.1, read as the reverse complement.
CCGCACCAGCCTCTGCGGCTGGGGAAAAGGCAGGGGTCTAAGCAGCACGCCGTAAAGAATCAAGAACACCGTCAGGTTCGCGCCGATGCCCAGAGCGAGCGTTGTAATCACCGCCGCCGCAAATCCGCTGCTCTTCCGCAACTGCCTGATTGCGGGCCGCACATCCTGCCTTAGAAAGTTCATCTCGATCCCCCTCTATCTATTGCTCGCGCAAGGCCTCCATCGGCTCAATCGACGACGCACGTCGCGCCGGAAGCAGCGCTGCAATCAGCCCCGCGCCCACCAGCGCTGCCGTCAGCAGCAGAATCCGCCCGGCGTCTTTATCAAGGTCAAGCGCCACCACCGAACCGATATACTTCCGCGCCGCCGCCGTCAGCAGCAGCCCGACCGCCACGCCCCCGCCCAGCATCCAGCACACCCGTCGATAGATATCGCCGAGGATCCGCACGCGCGGCGCACCCAGCGCCATGCGTACTCCAATCTCCCGCGTCGACAGCTCGACCTCGTGGCTGATCAATCCGTACAGGCCCACAATCGCCAGCAGCACCGCAAGCGCAGCGAAGGTGCCGAAGAGCCAGTTCTCCAGCCGCTCGAAAATCAATGTGTCCGCGATGACCGCACGCATTGACTCCGGCGTGCGGAAGGGCAGTGTCGGATCGACATCGTGAAAGGCTCGCCGCAGGCTGGAAATGATGGTCTTCGGGTCCCCGCTGGTGCGGATCACCATCTGCATGCTGCCCAGAAAATTCATGCTGTCGGCGAGCTTCACTTGCGACGCCGGATAGTCCATCTCCGCCAGCGGCGAGTCGTAAATGTTCTGCCGGATATTCTTCACCACTCCCACAATCGTCTCGTGATCATGCCCGTCCAGCTGCATCCCGATCGGATCGCGTTCCTCGGGAATAAATTTCTTCACGAAGGCCTCGTTCACCACGATCACCGGATGCGACGTCGGCGTATCGAGGCTCGGATCGAGCAGCCGCCCACGTACGAGCTTGTCCTGAAATACCGGGTAATAGCCGGGCGAAATCATGCGAAACTCCGCCAGCTGCTCCACATTCGCCGGCGGAGTCGGCGTTCCCGTCACGTGAATATCCGAGTTCCATCCGTAGCTCTGTATCGGCAGCAGTTGAATCATGCCCGCCGCCTGCACGCCGGGAATCGCCTGAATCTTCTCGATCAGCGGTTGGTAGAAATTCACCACCACATCGCGCCCGTCATACCGCCCCGGAGACAAATCCACCTCCGCGGTCAAAATCCGGTCCGGCGAAAATCCCAGCTCAGTGTCGCGCAGCCCCGCCAGCATATGCAGCAGCAGACCCGACACCACCAGCAGAGACAACGCCAGCGCCACCTGCGTTACGACAAACACCGCCCGCAGCCGGTGCTGCCCGCGCGTGACACCTGTGCTCCCGCCCGAGCGCAGCGCCTTGTTAGGATCGGCCCCCGACAGCCGCAGCGCCGGCGCCAGTGCAGCAAGAAGCGTCACCACTACAGTTACGAATAGCGCTGCCAGCAAAACGGGGGCGTTCAGTTCCACTTCTGCGCCTCGCGCCAGCGCCGAAATCAGAAGCAGCCGGATCACCCGCAGCAGCCCGAATGCCAGCACCACTCCAGCCACTGCCCCGAACGCCGCGTAGACCAGGCCCTCAGTCAGAATCTGCCGGACGATTCTCCATCGATTCGCACCCACCGCCGCGCGCAATGCCATCTCGCGCTCGCGCTTCACACCGCGCGCCAGCAGCAGCCCGGCCACATTTACGCAGCCGATCGCCAACAATGCCAGCACCGCGCCCAGCAGCAGCCGCAGCGAACTGGTTGTCTTGCCCAGCACGTAAGTGCCGATGTCGACCAGCTGCATCGTGCGCCCCTGCGAAAATGTATACGTCCGGCCAAGGTCGCTGAGCACCTCGCTCATATCCGCCTGCGCCTGATTCACCATTACACCCGGCTTCAGTCTCCCCACCGTCGGCAGCCAGTGGTTGCCCCGTGTCTCCCGCAATGGTTTCGCGGCGTGCAGCGGCCGGTACACCGCATCCACCCGGCTGATTGGAAAGCGAAAGCCCGCCGGCATCACCCCGATAATCGTGTGCGGACGCCCCTCCAGCTTCACCTTCTCGCCGATCACATCTCGGCGTCCGCCAAAATACTGCCGCCACACCTCGTAGCTCAGCACCAGGACGTCGTTCTTCCCTTCCTGATCCTCGCCGGGCGCAAACGTCCGCCCCAGGATCGGCGCCACTCCGAATACATCGAAGAAGTTGTCCGTGCCCTCGGTCGCGTGCAGCGCGACCGGACCCTGCGGCCCTTCAAAGTTCACCGTGCTGAACGCGCTGTACCCAGCCAGCACAGCCAGGGAGTGGTTCATCCGCCGCCAGTCCAGGTATTCGGGATACGACGCCGGCTGCGTATACCCCTGCGGAGACCGCGGCTGAATGGCGACGATGCTGTCGGCGTCGCGGTACGGCAGCGGCCGGATCAGCATCGCGTAAAGCACGCTGAAAATCGCCGCCGTGATGCCGATGCTCAGCGCCAGCGTTGCGATCACCGTCCCGCCGAACCCCGGCGAATTATGCAGTTGCCTTAGCGCGTAGCGAAGGTCCTGCAGGAAGGAATTCATGGGCGGACTCCTCCCGAAGCAGTCTGCAAGCAGTGTTCCAGCCTGTCTCGGTATGTAAATTACTTAGAATGTGCAGCTAATCAGGAACTCGGAGGCGTGAGAGCTACACAATTTGCACGTTTCCAAAATCCTGCTGTCCATTTTCGGGCGCTTCGTGGACGCTTGCCATGTCCACTTGGTAGCCGATCTGGCGCTTCTTCAATACCGGTAGACCCGCGACTCCCACCCCTTCAGGTGCAGCGTCGACGTATTTGCTTCCGTGCTCCCCAGGTTGGTCATCAACAGTTCCGTCGGGGTGAGCCCACCCGGAATCACATACTCCACCGGCTTGTCGGAAAAATTCAACACCACCAGATACCGCTCCGCCCCCAGGGTCCGCGTATAAGCAAAGATGGACGGATTCGCCGGGTCCAGGTCCTCGTACGTCCCATACACCAGCGCCGGCGTCTTGTGCCGCAGCGCAATCATCCCTCGCGTGTAGAGATACACCGAGTGCGGATCCTGCACCTCCTCGGCAGCATTGATTTCCTTGTAGTTGGGATTCACCGCCAGCCACGGCTTCCCTGTCGTAAACCCGCCATTCGCCGACGCGTTCCACTGCATCGGTGTCCGTGAATTATCCCGGCTCATGTGCCGCAAATTGGCCAGATAATCGGCTTCGCTCACCTTGCCCGTGACCACATCCGCCTTGTAGCCGTTCTTGGCCTCGATATCGTTGTAATCCCCGATGCCCTTGAAGGGATAATTCGTCATCCCCAGTTCGTCGCCCTGGTAGATGAACGGCGTTCCCCGCAGCGTCAGCAGCATGGTCTCCAGCAACTTCGCAGACGCCACCCGATACTCCGGCGAATCGTCCCCGAAGCTCGACACCAGCCGCGGATTGTCATGGTTCGACAAAAACACCGTGTCCCAGCTGTGCGCATCCAGCTCTGTCGCATGCTTCGCATAGATCGCCTTCAGTTGCGGAAGTGTCCAGCTCTTCCACAAACGGCCGTCGCGATTCACGCGCACCGCGTCGAAGTTGAAAATCATGTTCAACTCGTGCCGGTCGTCGCCCACCATCAGAGGAGTCTCCTCCAGCGAAATCCCCAGCGCCTCGCCCACCGTCATCACGTCATAGTGCGACATCACGTTGCGGTTCATCTCCTGCAGATACTCATGCATGTGTGGCCCGTTCGCATACGCCGCGCCCACGTTCTTCAACTGCTCCGGCGTCAGATCCGGCAGCCCCGCCGGCTTCGAGATCAGCGGAATCACGTCCATCCGGAACCCATCCACGCCCTTGTCCAGCCAGAACTTCATCAGGTCGTAGACCTCGGCGCGCACCTTGGGATTATCCCAGTTCAAATCCGGCTGCTTCACCGCGAAGTAGTGCAGGTAGTACTGCTCCGTAACCGCGTCATACTGCCACGCCGACCCCGAGAAGAACGAAGGATAATTATTCGGCGGCTCGCTCCCGCCCGATCCCTTGCCGTCGCGCCAGAAGTAGTAATCGCGATACGGATTGTCCTTTGACTTCTTCGACTCCACAAACCAGCGGTGCTCGTCCGACGTGTGATTCACGACGAGGTCGATGATCAGCCGCATGTGCCGCTGCTTGATCCCCGCCAGCAGCGCGTCGAAGTCGGCCATCGTGCCGAACTGTTTCATCACCTTGCGATAGTCGCGAATGTCATAACCGTTATCCGCATTCGGTGAGTCATAATGCGGGCTCAGCCAGATCACGTTTACGCCCAGTTCCTTCAGATAATCCAGCTTCGACGTGATCCCCGGCAGATCGCCGATCCCATCCCCATTCGAATCCTTGAACGACCGCGGATACACCTGGTAGACCACGGCTTCCTTCCACCACATCGGCGTATACCCGTTAATCGTCTTCGTCTCCCGCGTGGCAGTATCCTGCGCGCGCAGCAATCCCCCAAACGGCAGCGCAAGTATGGCGAGGATCAAGGCAAGTCTCTGCAAGACAAACTCCTGTTCTTCTGTCGAACAAGTCTATTCGTGAATGTCTGGAACGGGATAGCCCGTTGCAAAGGCGCATGACGACCGATAGCATGACTTGACCGCACAAGTCCTGCAGGAGAGCAGCCCCCCAAAATGACCACTCTCGCCGAGCCACGCTATGAAAAGCGCGACAGCTTCCTTATCGCGGGGCTGACCCAGCGTTTCACCCCCGACACCATGAGCAACATCGCCAACATCTGGCAGCGGTTTGCCCCGCACATCGGCAAGGTCGCCGGACAAGCCGGCAAAATAACCTGGGGAGCGATTTCCAACTTTACCAACGTCGAGGCCTTCGATTACATGGCGGCAGTCGAGATCTCACCCTCCGCCGGCCTTCCGCCCAACCTCGACGTCATCATTATTCCCGCCCTCACCTACGCGGTCTTTGCTCACACTGGTCATGTGTCCGGATTGAAAGAGACGATAGAGGCCATCTGGCGTGATTGGCAGCCCAACTCGCCGCGCGCGATGAAATCGACTCGGCCCGGAATTCCCAGCCTCATTGAGCGCTATAACGAAAGCTTCAAGCACAAGACCGGCGAAGGAGAAGTGGAAGTCTGGGTGCCGGTCGCGTCCTGATCCTACTCGTACCTCAAAGCCACCATCGGATCCACGCGCATCGCCCTGCGCGCCGGAAAATAGCACGCGGCCAGCATCACCAGCGTCAGCAGAGCCGCCACGCCGGCAAAGGTCACGGGATCGGTCGCGCTCACTCCAAAGAGCAGACCGTTCATGACCCGCGTCAGGCTCAGTGCGCCCACCACGCCCGCGGCAATGCCGATCAGAGCCAGCCCCATTCCCTGCTGCATCACCAACGAGAGGATCGTTCCCCGCTGCGCGCCCAGCGCCATGCGGATCGCAATGTCGCTCGTCCCCTGCGTCACTAGGAACGACATCACCCCGTAAATGCCAATCGCCGCCAGAATCATCGCAAACGCGGCGAACGCCCCCAGCATCGTCATGGCAAACCGCTGCCTCGCGAGCGAGTCATAAACCCGCTGCTGCATCGTGGCAATGTCAAACACCGGCACGTCAGCATCGAGAGCATGCACCTGTTCGACAATTGAGTTTGCAAGTGACTCCGGGTCGCCGGTGGTACGCGCGGTCACAAACATCTGACCGTTTTGCCACATCGCATGAGGGAAATACGTAACCATCCTTGTGTCAATATCCAGACCGTACTGCTTCACCACTCCCACAACGCCCACAATCGTCAGCCATGGCTCTTTGTCTCCCTGCCGAATGCGCTTGCCAATCGCATCTCCCGCCGGCCAGAAGCGCTGCGCCATCTTCTGATCGATCAGCACGACGGGCTGCGATTTGTCCGTATCCGCGGCAGTGAAAAATCTTCCTGCCATCAGCGGCATCTCCATCGTTCGGAAATAATCCGGTGTTGCCGAGCGCTTATCTACCTGCAGCTCAGGCGCATCCTTCGGCGGCACGTATCCCTCGATCTGCATGCCTCCCCATCCAATCGACGGCGTCATCGGAAGCACCGAAACCGCGCCATAGCCTGTCACTCCGGGCCGGCTCCGCACTTTGTTTCCAAGCTCGTCGTAGAACTGAAGCCGTAGTGCGTGGTCCTTGTACTTCGGGCCGTAGGCTGCTACCTCCATCGAAATCACGCCCTGCGGATTGAATCCCGGCGGAACATTCACCAGGCGCACAAAGCTGCGGATCAGCAACCCTGCGCCTGCCAGCAGCGTGAGCGAAATCGCCAGCTCGGCAATCACCAGCGCGCCGCGCAGTTTGTCGCGCCTCACCCGCAGACCCCCGCTCGACGAGCTTCTTCCGCCCGCCTTCAATGCCGTATTCAGATCCACGCGTGAAGCCCTGATCGCCGGCGCCAAACCAAACACAATTCCAGTAAGAATCGAAATCCCGAAGGTGAACGCGAGCACCCCGAAATCCATCCCCAGTTCGTCCAGCCTCGGAATATTTCCCGGATGGATCTGCCGCACTACCTCAAGGCTCAAGGCAGAAACCATAAGTCCCGCAGCGCCGCCCAGCAGGCTCAGCAGAACGCTCTCCGTCAGCATCTGCATCACCAGCCGCCCTCGTCCCGCGCCCAGTGCCGTGCGCATGGCAATTTCCTTTTGCCGCCCCGTCGCCCGCGCCAGCAGCAGGTTGGCCACATTGGTGCACGCGATCAGCAGCACCAGCGCCACCGCGCCGAGCAGAATCAGCACCGCCGTGCGCACATTGCCCACCACCTGTTCCGTCAGCGGAACCACGCTGATCGTGAAGGTCCGGTCGCGATGCTTCTCCTCGCGCAGCCGTGCGGCGATGATGCCGATATCCGCCTGCGCCTGCGTCATCGTCACTCCGGGCTTCAAACGCGCCAGTATGTTGTAGTTCTCCCCGCCGTAATTCAGCTCCTCTTTCGCATCCATGGGCATGGGCAGAAAAATCTCCGGCTTGTCGATGCCGCCCACCGTGGGAATCACTTCATGATTCAGCCTGAAGCTGGGCGCCAGCACGCCCACCACCGTGCGCGGCTTCCCGTCGAGCGTGATCTTCTGCCCGAGAATCCTTTCGTCGCCTCCGAAGACCTGCTTCCACAGCCCGTAGGTCAGCACGACGGTATCGGTCTTTCCAGGCCGGTCCTCGTCTGCTGTAAAGATGCGGCCCAGCATCGGTTTCGCACCCAGCATGGGCAGCAGGCTTGATGACGCTTCAATCCCGTCCACCTTGATCGCCTTCGAAAGCCCGCTCAGGATGTACTCGTCTCCGATCGCGAGTGCCGTGTCTTCGAATACATGGTTCTGCGACTTGATGTCGTGATATTGCCCGCGCGAGGGCCAGTCCTGCGGAATCCCGATGCCGGGCGAGCGCAGCCACAGAATGGCCAGCCGGTCCGGATGAGGATACGGCAGCGGCTTGAGCAGCAGAGTGCTCGTCACGCTGAAAAGCGCCGTGTTCGCCCCGATTCCAATGGCCAGCGAAAGCACGACCACAATGGTCAGGCCCGGATTCTTCATCAGCATCCGCGTGCCATACCGCAGGTCCTGAAAGACTGTCTGCACAAAGCCTCCCATGTCATCCCGCCATCGGACGACCGCAGCTTCGGGTGCCTCTCAGTATAGGGCTATGAAGGTTGGCCTGGATTCACGGCCTGAGTGTCATCAACCGGGACTCGTGCTCAGCATTGCAGTGACTCATTCTGACTTTGAGGCCGCGAAGATTGTTTCCCGGCGAGACTTGACTTGGCCCCGTTGGCCCAACTGAGAATCACTCTATGCGCACAGTAGAAGATCGGCCTGCAAAAGAGAATCATGGAAGGATTTAGAAGAGAGACACTCATCGGCTCTGAATATGTGCGAGTCACAATCTGGCCACTCGTCTTCGGCTTCCTCGCCAGTCTTTTGCTAATCACCACGGGACAGTCTCAGGAACTGCAGGCTCATTTTGTCGGTTCAGAGAGCTGCAGGAAATGCCACGCCGGGTATACAACGGCTGGAAGCAGACTCGCATGGCAAACGTCGTGCGTGATCCGAAACTCCATCCCGATGCGGTTCTCGGAGACTTCACACATCCCGATCCGGTTCGCACGTTCGGTCTGGATCAGGTGGCGTTCGTATATGGCAGCCGCTGGAAGCAACGGTACTTTACCAAACGCGGTGATGATTATTTCCCGCTATCCGCACAGTGGGATGTGAAGAAGGGCAAATGGCTTCCCTATCATGTCGAGGCTGGAACCGATTGGTGGGTGCCGTTCTATGGCCCGAGCAACTTCGACAGGCCAACTGGACCTACCTGCGACGGATGTCACTCAGTCAATTACGACATTCAAACCAGGCAGGTAACCGAATGGAATGTCGGCTGTGAGAAGTGCCACGGGCCGGGCAGCCTGCATGTTCAGCATCCGACGAAATCCAACATCGTTAATCCCGCAAACCTCGACTATGTGCGCGGCAACGACGTATGTATCCAGTGCCATAGCCAGGGTCAGCCTCTCAAGAATCCGATCGAAGGCAAATACTATGACTGGCCTGTGGGATTTTTACCCGGGAGCCGGCTGGCAGACTACTGGAATCTGGAAGAGTTAAAGCCAGGAACAACTAACTTTTACCAGTATGCAGAGCTGACAGCGCACAAGAATCGGATGCAAGGGAATGACTTCGTTCAGAGCACCATGTACCACCGCCAAATCAGGTGCTTCGATTGCCATCAGGTTCACAGCAACCAGAACACAGCCAATCTTGTAGCCGTTGGCAATGCAGTCTGCCTTTTCTGCCACACCAAAGACAACCCGGCTGGACTCAAGGGAACCGTCAGCGAGCACACACATCATGCTGAGGGAAGCAGTGGTAGCCAGTGCGTCACGTGCCACATGCCCAAGATCGAGCAAACGATCAAAGACAACTTCGTCCATGCCCATACGTTCCGGTTCATTACTCCTGCCGAAACCGATCAGTCAGGCATCCCAAACCCGTGCACCTCTTGTCACACTGACAAATCAACGAGTTGGGCTACAAACCAATTGAGGAGTTGGTCTACCACATCGCCTTGGAGGGTGACTCAGTAGTCAGGCCGGCGGCACGTCGGAGCGAAGCGCGCCGACGGTTCTATCTTCAGCATTCGGTACGCTTGGACGCGCCAGGGCCCTTATCCTTGCCAGAACCGTCGTCTCCCGCAAAGATTTATCCGGAACGAGGCCCTTTTCGCGTTTCGCTACTAGCTACGATTTTTTGTTCAGGTCGTCGTCTTTCGAGTACTTCGTACCTTTGGCCGTGATCTCCAATGCGAGTCCCTTGTCGGTCAGCTGATACATCCAGATACCTTCAGAAACCGACGCCGCGCCCTCCATGGATCCGCCCTTCTCAGGTGAAGTCTTGGCCGCCGCCGAGGCCTGTCCGCCGAATTGCCAGCCGGAATTCACAAAGTCGTCAAATACCTTCTGGTTGTCGAACACAAACACGCACTTAAACTTCTTGACCCCGAAGCCAAGCCCGGCCTGGGCCTCCAACATCTTCATGAAGGTTTCGGCTTTGGTCTGGTTGACGACGGCGACGCCCTCACCCCTGCCGGAACCGCCGAAAAGGATCTTGACCCCCGTGTTGCTGAAAACGGCGTAGCCGTAAGCCTTCTGAACGGCGGCTTGGGCGGAAGGCGACGCCTTATAAAGCCGGGCAAGCGTATCTTTAGACATCGTGCGGATTTCGGTCCGCTCTTTCTCTGCCTTTTGTTCATCATCATCGGCGGCGAAGGCGCCCACCGCGATCAGGCAAACCAGCGACGCGATCAGGAATCGTTTAACTTTCATGAGTTACCCCCTTTGATTTCCTTTTGATTTCCTTATGAGCAGGTAGCGAGGCGTTCGCGAAGCTCGGCGAATGAGAGCGCAGGTTGGGGACACGATCGCCAGAGGCACACTACTCATCGGGCGATCGCAGCGCAACTGTCAGTTTTAACAGTAGCGTGCGCATTAGCCGTCGCCGGACAATGCGCCGTTGAAGTTCCCCCCATAAGTTGCGCTGGGGAGAAAACCAGTGCGCTCCGGTGCAGGCGAGTTCTGGGGAAATCCATTTACCCCATGAAAGGAAAGTCGATATGCCTGGATTATCAAGCATTCAGCCCTCTCGGGCGGCGGTCCTCCTCTGCGTTGCCGCCTCAATTTTGTGTTTCTCCGGTTGCAATAAGAAGTCGGAAACCGAGAGCCCGGCCAACCCGGCCGCCCAACCTGCTGCGTCCTCACCGGCGCCTGCGGCGCCCGCCGCGCCCACAGGACCAGTGCCTTCCTTCTCAGCCGCAAACAAAGTGGGCCTCTACGCAAATCCAGCACAGGGCCAGAGCCACGATCAGCAGCTCATCGATGAATCCAACTGCTACAACTCGGCCCAGCAGCAGTCCGGTGTCAATCCGGACACACCGCCTCCTCAGCCCCCAAGCTCCGCTGATGTTCAGGCAGCCCAGGCTCAGGCCGCTGAATCCGCCCCGCAGCAAAAAGGCGGTCGAGCCAAAGGTGCCGCTAAGGGCGCAGTCGGCGGGGCGGTAATCGGTGGAATCGCCGGAGATGCGGGAACAGGTGCGGCTGTAGGCGCGGGTGTGGGCACGGTGCACGGCGGCAGAAAACAGCGCAAGGCCAACGCCGCCGCTAAAGACCAGGCCTCGGCGAACGCAGGCGCGCAGGTGCAACAGGACTACCAGAATCAGAAAGCCGCCTACGACCAGCAGATGAGCAACTTCAAGCGCGCCTTCTCTGGCTGCATGGAAGCGAAAGGCTATTCAGTCAAATAGATACCGGGTACTGTTGCTTGTGAGACCTCGTGAGCTCGCGCCGATGACTGTCAAACCAGGCAGCCCAGGATACGGCTTCTCGCGCGGCAACGTATTCTACGGCTTTCGTAGTTCGGCTACTTCAATTCGCCCCACGGAGGATAACCGGATGATCATTCCCAGCAAGTCCGCTCGATCAATGGCCACGGCCGTCATTGCAGGATGCCTTTTCGCCCTGCCTGCCGTCGCGTCAGCCCAGGAAACCACAACAACAACCGTCAAACCAAAGGTGGCCGTTGCGATTTTGACCATCGACAGCGCCCAAGTCGTCTACGTCTCTGGCGATGACGCCGTACTGAAGATGCCCGACGGTTCCCTGCGCCTCTTTGAGCTCGTTCCCGGAACTCCTCTTTACATCGACGGCAAACAGGCATCGCCATCCGATCTCAAGCCTGGCATGACCATCGCGCACGCCAAGCTGCACACACGGATGCACTCTGACGTGACCACCGTGACCGAGGTCAGCGGCACCATTCTGGCTAAGAACGGCCGGAACGTCACGCTGCGCCTTGAGGACGGAACCTCAAAGATCTACCGGGCGCCTTACGATGCGACGTTCAACGTCAACGGACAGGAAACGTCCTACGACAATGTCACCAAGGGAATGAAGATCTCAGTTACAGCTGTCAAAACCCAAGGGCTCACAAGCCAAACCAGCAGGACCGCCGCGGTCGCGCAGACGCCTCCGCAGTCCGGAACTCTTGTGATCATCAAGTAGCTTCGGAAATAGACGCGGATCGTCAGATTGCACGCCATGGAGCTTAATCCTTAATTTCGATCGGCTCGCGGATAAAGAGCTGCAACCCTACGGATACTTGGCCGACCAATTCCCTCAACCCGCTACAATGGAAATAGAGATCAACGAGCCCAGCGCCATTATTGGCCCGGGCTTCTTATTTGCATTACCTCCAAAAACCGGGACGAACGCACTGGCGCAAGGTTAACTCATTTATCTTCTATGAGATGTCCGTAAGCCCTTTGTTATGAAACGGTCACAGCTACCTGTTCATAAACCTCTTCAGAATGAATGAGTAACGGATTCAGGGGGGAGGGGGTTACCACTGGGTCCACTCCCAGAGGCAACCAGAATCCGCGCGTCTTCCTCCGATATATCCAGGCACGAGCGTATAGAAGAGCCGGCTCGGCCCGATGCTAGGCATCGCCTTCATCGAAAACGATAGAGCCAGTCGCCCTCGTCGCCTCGCCAATCCGCTCGCAGGCAGAAAGTCCGACGGCCAAAGGTGGATATATGCAGAGTCTGCGCCAGCTGCCCAAACTTCTGATGCGCAATCTTTCCTTGATTGCGCTGCTTTGTATGTTGCCCTGCGTGTCCTTTGCGCAGGTGTCGGTCGGAATAGCCATCAACGTTGCCCCGCCGGAGCTGCCCGTCTACGAGCAGCCCATCTGTCCGGGCGCCAACTACATGTGGACGCCCGGCTACTGGGCTTGGGACCCCGCTTCCGGCGGCTACTACTGGGTTCCGGGAACTTGGGTCATGGCCCCCGCCGTCGGCCTGCTCTGGACACCCGGCTACTGGGGATGGGGTAACGGCGGCTACGCCTGGAACGCCGGTTACTGGGGCCCTCAAGTGGGCTTCTACGGAGGCGTGAACTACGGCTTCGGTTATACCGGCACAGGCTTCTACGGAGGCCGCTGGAACGCGGGTTATTTCAGCTACAACACGGCGGTTATGCACGTGAACACGACCGTCATTCGTAACACGTACGTCGACAATACTTACGTCCGCAACGTGACTGTCAACCGCGTCAGCTATAACGGCGGACACGGCGGCATCATGGCCCGCCCCACTGCCGCGCAGGAAGCCGCTGCCCATCAGAGGCGCTATGGCCCAGTGCAGGCGCAGACACGGCAGGCAACATTCGCCCGTCAGGATAGGGCCAACTTTGCCTCTGAGAACCACGGCCACCCTGTCTACGCGGCGACCGCTCGTCCCGTAACCACGGCTGCTGATTTCAAGCATGCGGTCCCGGCGAGCGGTGCACGCCCGGTAAGTGCCACCGAAACGCGGCCTGTGAACGGGCGCCCGGCCCCGAATGCACGCCCGGCGAACGAAACTCATCCCACGAACCGGCCCGAGGCCAAACCAGCGACAACCCGGCCAACGGCCGAGACGCGTCCGGCCACTAAGCCCGAAGCCAGCCGACCAGCTGCCGCGTCCCGTCCGGAGTCAAAGCCGGCAACAAAGGCAGCCCCCGAATCCCGACCGGCGAATGAGGCGCGACCCTCATCAACTCGTCCGGCCACAACCACCCGTCCGGCCAACGAATCTCGCCCCGCTGAACATCCCGCCCCAGCATCGCACACGGCTGAGACTCGTCCTGCTCCAAAACCGCAGCCAGCCGTGAAACCGGCCCCGGCGCCAACGCACGAAGCTGCTCGCTCGGCAACACCTACACGACCCGCTCCAGAGGCACGGCCTGAATCTCGTCCTGCCACTGTGCAGGCAAAACCCGAAACGCAGCCACGACCTGAAGCCCGACCGGAGAGCAGACCCGCTCCCACTCACGAGGCAGCCAAACCGCAGCCGGAGTCGAGACCCGAACCCCAGTCCCGGCCCGCACAGTCAGAGCAGCGTCCGGAGCCCGCAGCTAAACCTGCGCCGGAATCGCGCCCAAGTACGGCGGCCCATCCTGCTCCGCAGCAGCACGAAAATGCGCACCCGAGCAACGAGAAGCCGCATCCAAGCCAGCAATAACAGACCAGAAACAACGGCGAATTTCTGGTCCTTACCGAGCCCGGAGCTCTCCACTCCGGGCTCATCTATTTGCGTGTGAAAGACTCGAAGAGGCCCTTGATGGCCTCTGCACAGCTCCGCATCGAGTACCGCCGGCGAAAGACTTCGCTGGTGCGGGAAATCATCGCCGCGCGATCGGCTTCAGGAAGAGCGAGCCAGCGCGATATCAGCTCCTCAGTTCCCGTGAGTGTGTCTGGTGCAACCAGGCCAACACCCTCCTGCTCGATTTCCGGCCAGATATTCACCTGGTTCGAGATCAGCACGGGACGGCCGCACGCCAGAGACTCGGCCACCACCACCCCGAAGTTTTCCTGATGCGACGGAAGGATGAAGGCCTCGCAGTTGCGCACCGCACCCCACTTGGCGTCGCCGGTAAGCAGACCCGGCCAATGGACACGGCTCGCAATCCCAAGCTCCTCGGCCTGCTTCTGTAACTTCGCCTGCAAACCAACCTGGTCTGGACCGGCAATGACCAGATCGACTTCCGGATACTTCGTCGCCACGCGCGCGAACGCCTCAATCAGCAGGTCGCAGCCCTTCTTCTCGTGAATGCGAGAGAGAAAGAGCAGGTAGCGCCGCCCACGCAGTTCAGGAACCCTGCCGAACCACGCCTCAGTCTGCGCCTCGATGTTTGGCGGCGGCTCGCCTGTTCCGTAAGGCACGACAAAGCTCTTCCAGTGGTTTGGCCAGAAGCTTTGCGGCGCGAGATCGCGCTCAAGTGTGCTGGTAAACATCACCCTTTCCGCATTGCGCACCACCCAGTACTGGGCCGGCCAGTAAACATACTTCTTCACGTGTTTGGCCGGATACTGGCGCTTGAACCAGGGGTCGAGCATGCCGTGGGTGAAAACCACATAGGGCACTCGCCCACGAGCGGCGATCGCCGCCGCCAGACCGTGAAAGGTCCAGATGCCATTAATGACGACACCATCGAAACGCCCGACGTTCTGCTTCAGCCAGTCCAGCAGCTCGCTGGAATAGGCATAGGTGCTCTTCTTGGGGCCCGTGAGCATGCACGGGCACCGAGAAGTTCGCCAGGTACGGAGCGGACGGATCGTCCTGAGTGGCGATCTCGACCTCGACCCCCGCCTCACCGTATGCCCTGGTCAGATGGCGCAAGGCTTCCGGGGGGCCTCCGGTAGAGGGCGACAGCGATTGAATTACGTGCAGGATCTTCACTTGGGGGGGAGCGGCCGTCCCGTTCTTGTCGTTGGGAATGCTTCTTTAAGACTAGCAAACACAAAATTACGGAAATGGCGGTCGAACCTGGCAGCGCTGACCATGATGATTACGCAGCGATTGGTGTCAATGGGAAAACGAACGCAAGGCATTCACTCTCCCGCAGCGAAAACACGGCGCCGAAGGCGCGTATCGCCGTGCGCGTAGCACCCTCAGATGCGCATGGGCATGATGATGTAGCGGTACTTGTACTCCTCGTCGGCATCTTCAGGACGCACCTGGCCGGCCGACTGCGCGTCCTTGAACTCAAGCCGCACTTCGCCGGAGTTGCCGATCGCCTTCAGGAAATCAATCAGGTACGACGAGTTGAATCCCACAACCAGGGGATCGAAGCTGTAGGGTGTTTCGATGGTGTCTTCCGATTCACCCGAGTCCGTCGACGAGGAGGATATCTTCATCTCGTTCTGCTCGAGCCGAACCTTCACAGCGCCCGAGCGCTCATCGGCAAACTGTGCCACACGCTGGATCGACCCCATCAGATCCTCGCTGCGCACAACCACGAACTTGTTATTGTCGCGCGGCATGACGGCCTCGTAGTTCGGAAACTGCCCCGTGAGCTTGCGGCTGGTCAGCACGCGGTGGCCGATGCGGAAGAAGAGCGTGTTGTCGTCATCAGCAAACTCAATGGTCTCCGAGTCCGTGTTTGCCAGCAGCGACTGCAATTCTGCCAGCGCCTTGCGCGGAATCAGTGTCTTCCGCTCGCCGCTGACATTTGACAGCGTCTCTCCGCTCTTCTCGATATGTGATAGGCGATGGCCATCGGTGGCAACCATGGCCAGAGACTCCGCCTTGAGGATGAGCAGCGCCCCGTTCAGCGTGTAGCGCGATTCCTCGTTCGAGATGGCAAAGATCGTCTTCGCGATGCAGTTCTGCAGCGACGCCGCGGCGATGCTGGTCACGCTGGTCTGAGGAAACTCCGGCACCTGCGGGAAGTTCGCGCGCGCCATGCCCACCATCTTGGTGTTGGAGCGGCCGCAGCGGATCTGGATCCAATGGTTGTCCATCAGCTTGATGGAGATCTCTCCATCGGGCAGCAGCTTGATGTAGTCGTAGAGCTTGCGGGCCGGAATGGTGCAGGAACCGCCCTTCTTCACCTTCGCTGCACACGACGTCTTGATGCTCTGATCAAGGTCGGTCGCAGTGATGATGACCTTATCCCCTTCAGCCTCGATGAGGAAGTTCGACAGGATCGGGATCGTGGTCTTGCGTTCCACAACTCCCTGCGTCGCAGTGAGCTCACGTAGCAGGTCTTGGCGGCTGATGCTGATTTCCATGACGGATCCCTGACTCGAGGGTGACGCTGTGCCCGCTCCGGACTTTTCGTGCTCAACACTGATGCTTGCCATGCCCACCCCCCAAATGCGATTGTGCCCACTGTACACCAGTCACCCGTAAAACTTCGACGGGCGGCGTGACACTCTTTTCGATGGCTACATTCTAGTAATAAAAGTGCAGGTTGCGCTCTCTGGAAAACAGGACTTTTATCAGGGAAAGCCCGGGCAGCCAGTGTTCCGGTCAAATCGGATCGTGCAGCATGATCCGATTACTACGAAAAACCAGTTTGAAAGAGATCTTTATCCAGTAGTAGTAGTCGTTCGCGCTGGAAAAGTGGAAAGTTGAAGGGAAACCGCCACCAGAGCGCTCGAGAGCATCGCCCCCGTTTTAGAAAACACGTCCCGAAGAATCGCAAAAGCAGGAAGACCGGATCAAAACCTCGGAAAACGGGAGCCGTTCTCCTCATTCTTCACAGAGCACATCCCAGACCGTGTGGAAACTACCCCGCACGGAGTGGAAAGCGCGGTCCAGGGCAGTCCAATCGCGGGTGCGAAGAATACCCACCTTCCACAGATGACGGCTTATCCAAAACTTCCACAGCGTATCCACTCGATGTGGAGATCTGGAAACCAACACTTCGGGCACTAAAACGTTTGACTGGCTTATTTCACGGTGATAGCTTCGCCTTCCAGGGCGAGCGGAGGAAAAAATGGACCGCCGTAAATTTGTTCGCACATCCATTGGTGCAGCGACCGGAGCTTTACTCGGTGCACGGAGATTTGCCGTGGCGGAAAGCCCTTCCACTCAGCAGGTGCCCGGTGCAGTGCCTGAGTCTCAAATCAGCGCGGCACGTTTTCCTGAAGGCTTCCTGTGGGGAACTGCCACCGCCGCCTACCAGGTCGAAGGCGCATGGAAGGAGGACGGCAAGGGCGAGTCCATCTGGGACAGGTTCACGCACACGCCGGGTAAGGTAAAGGGCGGAACGACGGGCGATGTTGCCTGCGACCAGTACCATCTCTACGCGCAGGACATAGCGCTGGCCAAACGCCTAAACCAGAAGAGCTACCGGTTCTCGATCTCATGGCCCCGCATTCAACCCTCTGGGACTGGTGCGCCGAACATGAAGGGCATCGACCACTACAGCCGCTTCGTGGATGTCATGCTCGAGAATGGCCTTCGTCCGTTTTGCACCATCTATCACTGGGACCTGCCGCAGGGGTTGGAAGATCGGGGAGGCTGGCCCAATCGCGACCTGGCTGGCTATTACGCTGACTACGCCGGAATTCTGGGCAAACATCTCGGCGATCGCATCACTGTCTGGGCTCCCTTCAACATGCCCTGGTCGTTCACCTACATGGGCTACGGCGTGGGAGCCTTTCCGCCCTGCCGCTCGAATTTCGGCGACTTTCTCAAAGCGGCCCACACCGTGACTCTTGCCCAGGCCGAGGCGCTTCGTTCGATCAAGGCGGCATCCTCGAAGGCCACCGTCGGAAGCGCTTATGGCATGTGTCCTGCATATCCGGCAACCGATACGGATGCCGACCGCGCCGCCGCTGCACGGTATCACGCGATGAACAACGTGTTCTTTCTCGAGGCGGCCATGAAGGGCCGCTATCCTAAAGCGTTCGTGGGCGAGCCGCCATACGAGCAGATGGGCGTCAAGCCGGGCGACGAAAAGCTCATGCATGCGCCGCTCGACTGGGTGGGATTTCACTACTACACGCGCCGCATCGTTTCGGACGCAAGCCACGTGCAGCCCCTTGGAGGAGGAGGTTTCAGCGGCACGGAGATCGAGACAGACCCAGCGACTGGACGGGATCCGTACACGCGCTTCCGTGCCGTCATGCCAACCGAGGGCCCCCTCACCGAATCCGGACTGGAAGTCTGGCCGCGCGGCATCTACGATCTGGTGATGCAGATCTCACGTGAGTACAACGGCCCCAGCATCGAGATCACCGAGAGTGGCTCTGGCTATCTTGATGCACCGTATGAGAAAGAGAATGGCCGAGTGCCCGACCTGAGGCGAATCGAATTCTTCCGGCAGGAGCTGGCCGAACTTGCGCGAGCCATCGCCGATGGCGCTAAAGTTCGCTCCTTCCATGCCTGGAGCCTGCTCGACAATTTCGAGTGGGCGAATGGTCAGACTGAACGCTATGGGCTGATCTACGTCGATTACCGCGATCAGAAGCGCACCATCAAGGACTCGGGCTTGTGGTACGGCCGCGTAGCCGCGTCGAACCGGCTCGATGTCTAGCGAATCCTACGCTTGGCCGTTGCTGCTGTCGTCGTCGCTGTCACTTCCGTTGTCGGCGACCCCGGAGCTGTGACTCAGCGTTACGCCGCCGTTGGTGGTTTCGGCGTGAATAGTAGCTCCGCCGCCACCGAGATCGGTCGCAAGGTGGTGCTTGATCTCGCCCTGCACTGTGATCGGGAAGTTGACCTCGATGCCGCCGTTGACGGTCCCCGTCTCCAGGTGCGCCGCATAGTTCTCCGGGATATTGAGCGTGATGCCACCATTCGTGGTTTCCGCATCAAGACCCTTGCCATCCCAGCGATTGCCGGAGAGAGAGATGTCGAGGCCGCCATTCACCGTGCTTCCGTGGACGTTGCCTGCCAGGTCAACGAGGTCAACTCCGCCGTTGGTGGTATCGAACTTCAGGTCGCCGTTCAGATGCTCGAGGCCAATGCCGCCGTTCATGGTCTTCAACTCGGCTGAGAGCTGGCGCGGCGCATGGATGACATAGTTGACGCCGTAGCCCTGATGTCCCCAGTGAAAATTCGGACCCTTGTCGTGGATTGTGCCGCCGGCAGTTTCGATCTGAATCTCTCGCAGAATATCCGCCGCCTCCGAGGAACTGTTCGCCCAGGCCTCGATACGCGCTTCGATGTGCACGTCCTGGCGGTCTTCGCCCACCACATGAATGCCGCCATTCATGCTCGAGACGTTTAGGCTTCCAGGCTTGGCGATGGTGATCGAACGAACCTCGCAGGCATGCTCCTGGTGGTCTCCCCAGCCCCAGTTCGTGTGATTCTTGTCCGCACCTGAGCAATCGGTGATTGCCCATCCATCGGCTGTGGCGATTGCCTTGCCGTTTTTCTGGTCTGCATGCTTGGCATGGGGATGGAAACTGTTTAGGAATCCCCGCCAGCCACCTGGATTTCCACCGATGTTCCATGGTTGCGAGCCGACGCCGATGACAATGAGTAGGACGGCCGCAAAGATTGCGAATCTGCGCATGGGATGACCCTCTGTAGAACGGTATGGCGGCTGTGTCATGGGAGTGCCTCGCAACTTCAGCCATTTGCAGATGCACGCGACGAGCCAAACGCCCGGGGAGATAACGACCTATGAATCAATCGTTTAACAGATTTTTACAATAGGCCAGGTGTCCAGCGATGACATGCGCTGTTCGCGAGCGGACAGTGATGCCCGCTCTTTCAGAGAGCTGTCTTCGAAGGCGACGCGGTGCTGGTAGACGATTCCCCGGACGGTGTCGCCGTCCTCGTGATGGTTGCCGTACTGGTCGCCGCCCTATTGGTAAAGGACTTCAGCATCAAGCCTGCACGGGAAGGGAGGCAGACGCACCAGGATTCCTTCGACGAGTTGGCCTTCCAGGGCTGGGAGCCCGCGACGACTACAACGAGCAGGACGGTTGCGAAAATTGCGAAGCGCCTCATGGGATGACCCTCTGAGGGACGATACGGAGGCTGTGTCATTGGAGTTCCCCAAAACTTCAAAAATAGAGAGGCACGCAATGGGCCGAAAGCTGCGGCGCGTAACTGTTCCTGAATTCAACGGATTCACGCGATCGCCGAGAACCGAACTGTCCACTTGAGGCCTGACTTGTCCGCAAATGGACAACGGTCACACAATCAACGCTTCTTCTCCCAGAACTCCTCGTGGCGGTCATCATGAAAGTGAATTCCCTTCACCTCGCCATCGGCATCCTTCTCGAAGGTCAGCCGGGTGGGGCTACCGGTGGGATAGAAAAAGGTCGTCGCGCTTTCGGGAAGCAACTCGATCGTGTCGCCGACCCGATTCTTGCCGAAGAGGCGATCACCTTGCCGGAAGATGGTCTCGACGATCGTTCCTGCGTCCTCGTAATCGCCGATGTAGTCGTCGTAAATCTCCGGGCTGACCTTGGCCGGAACGGGATGCAGCGGCACGATGACCTCTTCGGCAACCGGCAGCAGCTTTCCATCCGTGCTCAGCCGGTGCGCCAGCAGCCATCGCGGCAGTTCAGGATTGGCGTATGCCTTATCCCACGCGTTGTGGCGCCAGCCGGCATACTCCCAGTAGCGCACATTGCCGCTCTCGGCCTTGAGTGCCTCGTACATGAGCGTGGCTTGCTTCGCGCTGACCACGTTATCGTCCGCCCCGTGAAAGATCCACAGCGGCGTCCGTCCGATCGCCCGCGCATATTCGCCGGGCAGGGTCGCGCTCTCACGCCAGCGGTCGGGTTTGTAAGACCAGAAAACCCCTCCGCTCACCGGAACAATCGCCGCGAAGCGGTGCGGATTGAAACGCGCAATCTCATACACACCGTACCCGCCGAGCGAGAGGCCGGTGAGATAAGTGCGGTCGCGGTCGCCGTGAAACTCCTTCGTGTCCTGGTCGAGTGCCGCCAGCGCCATCTGCATCATGTCCGGATCTGTCCAGCGGTGGTGGCTGAAGGGCACCTGGGGCATCACCACGACGAAGGGCCATCTGTCCGGATGCAGACGAATAGCCTGCGGCAGCCCGATCTGTGTCTCATCCATTCCCTCGGAGCCGCGCTCACCCGAGCCATGCAGAAAGAGGATGACGGGCCACAGCGAGTGCTCATTCCATTCTTCCGGCAGATATACCTGATACCTGTAAGTGACTCCGTTAACGGTCACACTGCGATTGAGAAAGCCGGTGTCAATGTGGTGATGCGGAAAGGCGCGTGCCGTTGGTGGCGCGATGAGCAGTACAGCGGCGGCGATAAGCCATCCTGCATAGCGGGTCCCAATCATTGCCGCCCAGAATATCGTGAACGGCCGGTGAAACGCCTGCCGAATTCCGCCGTGTCACTCGAAGATCACGCTCAGCCCACACAATATGCCTGCTTGTCCGGCGGCCTGCCTCCGGAGCATACTGTTTGGACCGCAAACAATCGCACCGTCCCGAGGCACTCTCGATGAATCTCTCCCGCCGCGGCTTCAGCCGTCTCGCAGGTATGACCGCTCTCTCGTCCGCTCTGCCCGGTGCTGATTGGCTCGAGGCGCAGACAAGGAAGCCGATCGGCTGGTGCGTAATCGCCCTTGGCCGCATCTCCATGGATCACTTCATGCCCGGCATGAAAATGTCGCAGACCGGCAAGATCGTTGCCCTGGTAAGTGGTCACCGCGACAAGGCCGAAAAGCAGGCGGCCATCTACGGTGTGCCATCAAGCGCAATCTACAGCTACGAGAACATGGACGCGATCCGTGACAACCCGGAGATCGATGCCGTCTACATCGCACTCCCCAATAGCATGCACGCCGAGTACACCATCCGCTCCGCCAAGGCCGGAAAGCATGTGCTCTGCGAGAAGCCGATGGCGACCAGCGTTGCCGACGCGAAATCGATGATCGACGCGTGCAAAGCGGCGAACAAAAAGCTGATGATCGCCTATCGTTGCCAATTCGATCCGGAACATTTGAAAGCGATAGACATAATCCGCAGCGGCCAACTCGGCCAGGTGCAGGCCATCGAAAGCGCCTTCGGCTTCAACATTGCAGCCGGAGAGTGGCGACTCAGCCGCAAGCTGGCCGGCGGCGGTCCGCTGATGGACGTGGGTGTCTACTGTCTAAACGCGTCGCGTTACCTCACCGGCGAAGAGCCGGCCGAAATCAAAGCCTATTCTTCCGTGATTGATCACGATGGCCGATTCGATACCGTAGAGGAGAACGTCTCCTGGACCATGAAATTCCCCTCCGGCATCGTCGCCGCCTGCAATACCACCTACGGCGCGAGCATGATGGGTTTCTTCCGCGTGCATGGCGCCAAGGGCCAGCTCGAAATGGCTCCTGCCTTCAACTACGACGGCATGCACCTGACCGGGCAGATCGGTCGCGACCAGAAAATCGACGAAGTCTCGCCCATTCGCGATCCCATGGAATTCACGCGTCAGGCTGATCACTTCGCTGACTGTATCTGGAACGACAAAACTCCGAAGACTCCGGGCGAAGAAGGCCTGCGCGACCTGGAGCTGTTGTCACAGATTTACCAAGCCGCCGGACTGCCGGGGCTGTAAGGTCAACTTAATACAGGAGCTTCACTCGTTGAGTCGCTTGCGCCAGTAGCCCGGACGTCTCTTCCCGTGAGCGACAGCAATGACCTCGATCTGGCCAGAGCGCTCCCGAAAAATAACAAGAAGGGGAAACCGCCGAACTAAGGCTCGCTTAGTGCCCGAATGAAATGGCGGAAAACGTTGTGGCGAATTGCTGATGCCTTCAATCGTTTCAGACAGCGAAACGACAAAACGGCCCGCGGCGCGTGGGCTCCTCTCCGCATACCAGGTAAGAGCCGCCTCTGCTTCGTCCGCGGCTGCTGGATGAAAATAAACAGGAAGGCTCAAGATTGAACGCGGGAGCTTAGACGGGCCTGAACTTCGCTCCACGGCAGCAACCGGACTGAGCCGTCGTTCAGCGAAGCAAGACGCAGTTCGATTTCTTCACGCCACAACTGCTCCGCATCGGCATCGATTTCTGCGTCGAGACTGTCCAGCAGCGAGTCCGCCAGCGCAGCGCGAGCTTCTGCGGGAAGTTCCATTGCTTCATGCAGGAGTTGTGCTGCGTCACGTGCCATACAGTCAGTGTACTTCAGCCGTTCAGCGTTTCCTGCAGCTTGTTGATGGTGCTGTTCAGGCTCTTATCTGTACGGCGCTGCTCGTCGATCTTGCCGATCGAGTGCATCACGGTCGTGTGATGCTTGCCGCCAAACTGCCGCCCGATCTCCGGCAGCGACGCCTCGGTCATCTGCTTGGCGAGATACATCGCGATCTGCCTTGGCACCACCACGGCGCGGGAGTTGTTCTTCTGCTTGAGCTCGGCAATGCGCATGCCGAACTGTTCTGCCACTGCCCGCTGAATGGCCTCGATGGTGATCTTGCGCACCTGTGTATCAATAAATTGCTTCAGGCATTGTTGGGCAGTGGGCAGCGTGATCTCGACGCCGTTCAGGCTCGACCACGCGAAGAGCCGTGTGAGTGCGCCTTCCAGTTCGCGCACATTCGTCCGCACATTCGATGCGATGAACAGAGCCACATCCGTCGGAATCGTGACGTGCTCGTTCTCCGCCTTCTTCTGGAGAATCGCAACTTTGGTCTCGAGGTCCGGCGGCTGAATGTCGGCGATCAGTCCCCACTCAAATCGTGAGCGCAGGCGATCTTCAATTTCGGGCAATTCCTTTGGCGGCCGATCCGAGGCGATGACGATCTGCTTCATGTTCTCGTGCAGCGCGTTGAATGTGTGGAAGAACTCTTCCTGGGTCCGCTCTTTCTGCGAGAGAAACTGGATGTCGTCGATCAGCAGCAGATCCACCGTGCGGAACTTGTCGCGGAATCCGGTCATCTTGTCGTAGCGGACCGAATTGATCATCTCGTTGGTGAACTTCTCAGCCGAGATGTAGCTGATCGAAGCCGAAGGTTGGCGCAACTTTACTTCGTGCCCGATGGCATGCATCAGGTGCGTCTTGCCCATGCCCACGCCGCCGTAAAGGAAGAGCGGATTGTAGGCCTTCGAGGGTCGCTCGGCCACGGCTTCTGCGGCGGCTCGCGCAAACTGATTGCCGGAGCCGATAACAAATGCATCGAAGGTGTAACGCGGATTGAGTTGCGCTGCAGTCGACCAGTCGAAGCGGGCCTGCTGCGGAGCCGGCGGCCCAGGACGCGATCCCGGATTGCGCTGGTGGTTGGCCGGCGCGTTTGGAGCATGCGTTGAAGCCGGCGCGAATCCGCCGTCTTCGCGAACCCGCGGCAGCGTCGGATCTTCTTCAGGCGTGATGAACGTCACATCGTCGAATTCAAGCTTGAGCGTGTCGATCGCCTCCTGGATCAGGTCGGTGTACCGCTCCGCAATGTGCTGAAACTCCGGCGTTGGGATGCGCACGAAGAGCATGCGTTCCTTCGCATGGCTGAAGCGTGTGGGTTTTAACCAGGTGTCGAAAGATTGGCGGTTGACCTTCTTTTCTAATGCGCCCAGGATCCGCACCCATGGGTTGAGCACGGCGGCGGGGGTTGTGACAAAAGACATCGCGATTCCTTGCTTGATCGCTCGCGGGCAGGTCGAAGCCGGGCAAAAGTGAAATGCCTAAATTACGCTTGGCCCGAGGAAGGGAAGCGCTGGGGCATTTCTCGCTGGCCGGGAGGTGCATCGGATCGATGTGGCTCCGCTGCTTCGGTCGATCGACTGACGCCCGCGAGGCGTCAGGAAATTCTCTTCTAATCGATGCCGATACTAGCACAATCAGCTGGCCTCGACGATGTGGTTTTGCGTCATTTTTCTCGAAAGTAATGAGGTTGCACCAGACATTGTGAAATTGCTGTCGTCATGCACCTTTTTTGCCGCAGACGGATGGATACGATATACTTAATCTTTGTCCGGATGTGGCATTTTTCTTAAGTGTGTCTGCCGGACACCATCTTCCTTAGAAAAAGTTCAGGAGCGCAGTTCCATGCCGAAGCGCACATTTCAACCCAACCGCCGTCACCGCTCGAAGGTTCACGGCTTTCGCACCCGCATGAAGACCAAGAGCGGAGCCGCCGTGCTTTCGCGCCGCCGCGCCAAGGGCCGCAAGCGCGTATCCGTCAGCGCCGGCTATCGCGACTAGACCATTCCCTCCTTTTTGATCTTCGCATCGACGAGTTTGTTTCCCATGCTGTTCCCCGCGTGGTGCGACGGCAGCGAGGCGAGCTCTGCTGCTGCGCTGTCGCCTGCGCACACACGGCATGCGGAGCACCAGTGCAGGCTCAGGAGGACAGTCGCCGCCGGTTTCGTGGACAATGAGAATATGCCCGAAGGGTCGATAGATCTTCGCACCGCTCGTCTGCGCAAGCACGCAGACTATCAGCGTGTGTACCGGGAGAGCCGCAAACATTTTTCGCCGTCGATGAGTTATTTCTTTCGGGTGAGATCTGCGGGTGATACAGCGCCGCTGGGTCCGCGCGTTGGCCTCACCGCTGGCCGTGTGCTCGGCAAGGCTGTCGAGCGCAATCGCATCAAGCGCCGCATGCGCGAGGCCGTGCGTCTCAATATCAGCTGTCTGCCGCAGGCCGTCGATGTCGTGCTGCATCCACGCAAATCCGTGCTCGATATGGAATTCGCAAAACTTCAAAGCGAAGTGGCGCGTATCTTCTCCTCGGTGACTTCCCAACTCGGGCCAAAATTCGGTGGGAAGAAGGAAGGTGAACGGCAGTGAGCCTGCGTGACCGCACCATCTCGGTCTTGCTCGGCGCGTACAAGTGGGCGCTCTCGCCGATTCTTCACGCGATGCCGGGAGTCGCCGGGGCGTGCCGCTTTCAACCCACATGCTCGGAATACGCTGCCATCGCCATCAGTGAATATGGCGTCGTGCGCGGCTCATGGATGGCGCTTCGCCGGCTGCTGCGCTGTCACCCTCTTCATCGCGGGGGCTTCGATCCGGTGCCTGCGAACCCGTTGCGGCATGCAGAGGCAACCCACTCGTGCAACCACCATCCGCTCGTGCAACGCCAGTTACCATGAAGAAAGCCGCACTCCACCCAGCCAGGAATAGAACAACAACGCAATCGATAGGAACGCAGTTTTGGCAGAGATAAGAAATCCGAATCAACAAGGCGGCGCCGGCGGTGGTCAGGACTCGCGCACGATACTGATCTTTTCAGCCGTCTTTCTGGTGCTGTTTGTCGGCCTGCAATACTTCAAGACGAAGAACCAGCCGGCTACGCCTGCCGGTCACTCGCAGACAGCCGCTACAACCACGACGACGTCTTCCAGCGAGCCGTCGAATACCGCGAGCACGCCTTCTTCGCCCACTGCGGTTGCACCCGCTTCGGCAAACACCGTAGCCGCCTCGGCTGAAAACACGACCATCGTCGAAAACGAACTCTACCGCATTACCTTCACCAATCAAGGCGCGCAGGTAAAGTCGTGGATCCTCAAAAAGTACAAGGACGACGACGGCAAGCCGCTCGACCTTGTGAACCACGCAACCGCTCCCAAATTCGGATACCCGCTCTCGCTTTACGCCTACGATCAGGGGTTGCGCAGCCGCTTGGCCAGTGCTCTTTATGTGCCCTCAGCCACAGGAACCGTCGAGGCTCCCGGATCGATCAGCTTTGATTATTCCTCCGGCGGCCTGTCCGTTCATAAGACCTTTCATTTCGATTCGACGTATGTCGTCCGTGCCGAAGTCTCCGTTACCCAGAATGGAGCGCCGGTCACCGCTCTGCTCGCGTGGCCTTCGGGCTTCGGCGATCAAAGCACCTTGCCGCAGTATGCGGGAGGCACGGTCGACAGTTCGCAGAACGGCAAAGACGATCAGATTGCCTATAAGAAGGTCGTGGGCGGTGAGACTCTTCACGGCCCGTTTGACTGGGCCGGCGTCAGCGATCTGTATTTCGCGGCCATCTTTCTTCCCGACGATCCTTCGAGCGCTACCCTGGTAAGCCTGCACAACTCGATCCCGGTGCCGCGCAATCTCAAGAAGCCCGATCCGAATCAGACCGACCAGGCCTCGGTTCTCGGGGCTGCCGTGGGCGACGCCGATGGATCCACCCGCCTTCGCATCTTCGTCGGACCGAAGTCGCTCGACGTACTCGGATCGGTGCACGCCGTGAACGGCGCGAGCCTCGAGAAGGTCGTCAGTTTCGGCTGGTGGGGAGTTGTTGCCAAGCCTCTCTTCGTCATCCTCCGCTTCCTCTACGAACACATCGTGCCCAACTGGGGATGGTGCATCCTCCTGCTCACCATCATCCTCAATGTGGCCATGTTGCCCACGCGCTTCCAGATGATGAAGTCATCGCTGAAAATGCAGCGCATCCAGCCGCAGATGGACGTCATCAAGGCCAAGTACGCCAAGTACAAGGCCACCGACCCGCGCAAGCAGGAGATGCAGCGCGAGATCATGGACCTGCAGAAGCGCGAGGGAGTCAACATGTTCGGCGGCTGCCTGCCCATGCTCATCCAGTGGCCGCTGCTCTTCGGCTTCTATCGTATGCTGGGCAACGTGATCGAGCTGCGCCAGGCGCATTGGCTCTGGCTGCCTGATCTTTCCGCTCCAGATCCGTGGCATATTCTGCCCATCTCCGTGGTCCTGTCTATGTTCCTCACGCAGTACTTCACTCCCTCGCCCGGCATGGACCCCGCCCAGCAGAAGATGATGGCCTTCACCATGCCCGCGGTCTTCGGGTTCATGATGTGGAACTACGGCTCCGGCCTCTCGCTTTATTGGGCCTGCAGTAACTTCTTCGGCGTTGCCACACAACTTGTCATCAATCGCAGCAAGATGGGCCGCGAGATGCGCGAGATTGCCGCCAAACGGGCGGCTAAGCGCAGTGGTAAAGTGATTAACGCGCGAAGATAGTAAGTTGCTCTAACTACAACTTGGCGTCTGGATTTCCGGGCGCCTGTTCACTTAGTCGTTATCGCTGACGAATTAGACCGGGAATGAGATACTAAAAAGCGATGCCCATCGAGGATTACTCAGCAGCCGCCCAACGCATCGCTGCCCTTCTTAAAACCCTCACCGCTCCCGGCAGGCTTCGCCTCAAGTACCGGATCACCGCAGGCGCGGGTGCGGCCGATCCCGATCAACTCGAAGGGCGAGAAATCTATGTGGAACTGGCCGGCCAGGACGCGGGACTGCTCACCCAGCGCGGCGGTGAACTGCTGCGCGCCCTCGAGCACGTTGCCGCAAAAATGATTCGGCTCGAAAACGAAGAGCACGACAAGGTTTCCTTCGACGCGAACAACTTCAAGGCCATGCGCGCCCGGGAACTGAAACTCGCCGCCGAGACCGCCGCCGAAAAGGTCCGGCGCACGGGTCAGCCTTTCAGCTTTACCCCGATGAGTTCCCGCGAGCGTCGCATGCTGCATCTTGCTTTCCGCGCGTATGACGACCTCGCGACCTCTTCCACCGGCGAGGGCCTCAACCGTTTCGTCGTGGCGCATCCCAAGGGCTATGACACGAGCAAGATCGCCGCTCCACCCAGGCGTCCTTTCGCCGGCGGCGGCCGGGGCCGGCGCTAAGTTCGTAGAATAAGTTCCAGTGAGCCGAGCGATGAACGCCGATCGCTGAATCCTGGAATGCAGCCCCATCCCCAACTCGCCGAGCAGGAATCGGTCGCCAACGAGACCATCGCGGCCATCTCCACACCGCCCGGCCGCGGAGGCATCGGCATCGTACGCCTCTCCGGACCGCATGCGCTCGAAATCGCAAACGCGCTGCTCACTTTGCGGAATCCCCTTGCCCACGCCCGCGCGCTCTTCGCCGAAATCCACGATCCCGAAACGCAACACAAGCTCGACGAGGCCATCGTCACCTGGTTCGCGCGACCTAACTCCTACACCGGCGAGGACCTTGTTGAAATCGCCGCTCACGGATCACCGGTCATCCTTGAATTGCTCATGCGTCTCGCTCTGCAGCGCGGCGCGCGCCTCGCACGTCCCGGCGAATTTACCGAACGGGCGTTTCTGTCCGGCCGTATCGACCTCACGCAGGCCGAAGCGGTGCGCGATCTCATCGAGTCGCAGACCCTTTATCAGGCGCGCATCGCCGCCGAGCAGATGGGCGGCGCGCTCTCCCGCCGCATCCAGCCGGCAAAACAAATGCTCGTCGAGCTGATCTCGCTGCTCGAAGCCGGCATTGACTTCGCCGAAGATGACGTCCAAGTGACGCCGGATGTCGAAATCGTAACTCGCATCGATACAATTGCTGCCGATCTCGAAAAGCTATCCCGCTCCTTCGAGCATGGACGCCTCGTTCATTCCGGCCTGACTCTCGCCATCGTCGGACGGCCCAACGTCGGCAAGTCATCGCTCTTCAATCGTCTCGTCGAGCGCGAGCGTGCCATCGTCACGGCCACACCCGGAACCACGCGCGACCTCGTCACCGAGCGTGTCTCCCTTGGAGGCATTCCTGTCGAACTCGTCGACACCGCCGGCCTCCGCGAGGCCACCGACGAGGCCGAATCGATCGGAATCCGCAAATCCCGCGAAGCGCTCGCCGACGCGGATCTGGTTCTAGTCGTTCTCGAGGCAGGAATACCGATGCGTGAGGACGAGGCAGACCTGATCCAATCTCTCTCCCGGCGCCGCGCCCTCATCGCCCGCAACAAGAGCGATCTCAACACTGAGGACTCAGGCCTGGTGAGCGTTACAGAAGAAGAGAGTCCGGCAGATGGACTGTCCTCCGTCTTCACCTCCGCCCTCACCGGGCAGGGGATCGCCGAGCTTCGCGGCGCCTTGCTTGACATGGTTCGAAACCCGGCCTCCGAAGCGGAAAGCGGCATGCTCACGAATCTTCGCCATCACGAAGCGGTCACCGCCGCCCTCGCATCGCTCCAGGCCGCGAAGGCAGCCGTCGGCGCCAGGATTCCGCACGAGATGCTGCTCCTCGATCTCTATGCGTCGCTGCGGCAACTGGACAGCCTCACCGGCGAAACCACCGCCGACGACATCCTCAACCGCATCTTCTCAACCTTCTGCATCGGAAAATAGAATAGCTTCCAAGGCAATCCGACAACATCCCGTCCATTCCACTAAATATTTGCAAAATAAAGGTATATTGTCCTAGATCGTCCAAATGGAGACAGCGCGATCCCGCCCAAAATATGTCTCCTGTATGTCTCTCCAGCCCGACACTACTCAATTTGTGATCTGGAGACATATGAAAGGAGCAGAGTGGCACTCACAGATGCACGAATCAAGGCTTTGAAGCCGAAGCCAGCGCGATACTTGGTGACGGATGGCCGGGGACTTTCCCTCGACGTCTTGCCGAGTGGCAAGTTGTCCTGGCTATATCGTTACCGACTGAATGGCACATACGAGAAGGTGACTTTGGGGCGCTATCCCGATTTGACGCTCAAGGCCGCTCGGGAAAAACGGGACGAATTGGCTACGCAAGTGGCCGAAGGCAAATCTCCCGCCTTAGAGATAAAAAGAGCGCGGACCGGAGTGGCCACCAACCCGACTGTGAGCGAGTTTGGCGAACGTTACTTCAAAGAACAGGTGATGAGGAATTGGAAAAATCCGAGAGACATTCGCCGATACCTAGACAATGAGATTTATCCGACGCTCGGCGATAAATTGCTGAAGAATGTGACTGTCCTAGACGTGCAGGCGCTCGTATATCGGAAACGGGACAATGGCCGCATTGCAGCTGCCATCCAACTTCGCCGCGTGATGAAGCAGATGTTCGATTACGCGCTGGAGCTGCAATTGGTCGCGATGAATCCGGCCGCTATGGTAGCGACCCGCTACGTGGGCAAAGCCCGGAAGCGCTCTCGCGTGCTGACCCCAAAAGAGATTCGACTTTATCTCCGCACCATCTATCAGAGCAATATGCGCCGGCAATTCAAGTTGGCGCTGAACATCTATCTGTTGACCTTGGTGCGTAAGTCTGAACTGTTGCTCGCAAGATGGAAGGACATAAATCTGGATGCTCGTGAATGGCTCATCCCTGCGGAGAACGCCAAAACGGGGAAGCCGCACATGG
Source organism: uncultured Acidobacteriaceae bacterium (assembly GCA_963781245.1). GTDB lineage: Bacteria > Acidobacteriota > Terriglobia > Terriglobales > Acidobacteriaceae > Silvibacterium. The sequence goes on along the minus strand of CAWAFB010000010.1, from coordinate 273,081 downwards.
TCTATCTGTCAACGCAGGTTGCGGCTATGCTTCTTGAGTTGAAGGCGCTCGCGGGAGAATCAGAGTTGGTAATGCCAGGCCGCGGCAGTCTGCGACGGCCTTTCGCGAAAAACGCTCTCAATAAGGCGTTGGAGGGCCTGACGTTCGACATGGATCCACTCACCATTCATGACCTGCGTAGGACTGGGGGCAACGCTGCTGACAGAGCATGGATTCAACAAGGATGTGATTGAGAAGGCCCTCAGCCATGAGCGGGAGGGAATACGTGCTGTCTATATCCTCGCCGAGTATGCAGACCAGCGAAGGAAGATGCTGCAATGGTGGGCTGACCACGTTGACTCGATCGTGAACGAATCCAGCGTTATTATGGGAAATTTCGGAGGAGGCACCTCTTAGCCCGCATTTCTTGTTTAGCTGACTTCTAATTATCTGGTTGCTTCAGCAAGCCCCAATAAGTAGTGTACAGGGGTGCCCCGACCGGCGTTTCCCAAGACACTTCGCCAGTTTCAGTTCGACTTTGCCACCGAGGAGGCCTGCCAGAGGTATCTGGCAGCTTGTCGTTGGCCAGACGGGTTCATTTGCCCTCGATGCGGGCACGAAAGGTCCTATGAATTGGTGAACCAAGGACGCCACCAATGCGCCAAGTGTCGGTACCAGATTTCGCTGACTTCTGGGACCATTCTTCACCGGACGAAGATTCCGCTGACCCATTGGTTCTGGGCGGCGTATCTGATGACCACTGACAAGCGTGGCGTATCCGCCCTGCTTCTGCAGCGCCAACTCGGTCTGTCTTGCTACGAGACCGCGTGGATGATGCTTCACAAACTCCGCCGAGCAATGGTGAATGCGGCTCGGGAACCCCTGCGCGGCGAGGTAGAGGTTGATGACACGTGGATTGGCGGCGAGCAAGCTGGACTCAGGGGGAGCCGACAACTTAAGGAACGGCGGGCGGCGCTCGTCCTGGTGGCCGTGGAAAAGCGTGGCCAAGCTTCCGGTCGAGTCCGCATGAGCGTGATTCCCGACTTCAAGGCGGCCACGATAGTGCCGTTCCTCACTCAGAACATCGCACCCGGTTCAACCATCTATACGGACGGCCTCAAAAGTTTCTCAGGGCTGTCGGAGGCCGGCTTTAAACATGTCGTTCGCAAACAACCCCTCCGGTCGGAGTTGCGCAAAGGCGCGAAGTCCGCTGTCCCACTTGCCGATCGGGCGATTGGCAACCTGCAACAGTGGCTGATCGGCACCTACCACGGAGTGAGCAAGGCCCAACTCCAGGTTTACCTCAACGAATTCGTCTTTCGGCGCAACCGTCGCAAGACACCCGCAGCCGCATTTTCAGACACTCCTTGGTCTCGGAACCAGCCGCAAATCAACTGGGTACGAGCAGATTCGGGGAGCGAGGGATCTCAACCCCAACCTATTGCGGCTTGCTGAAGCAACCAGATAATTAGAAGCTGACTACCTTGAGGTCCTGGAGTTGTTGCGTGATCTGACAGGGAGTAGTGGCTGGCTATTTCCTGGTGACCGCAACTCCGCCAAGCCGATGAGCAACAACACGATTCTCAAAGCTCTGGAGCGTCTAGGCTACAAAGGTAGGATGACTGGCCATGGCTTTCGGGGATTGGCCTCGACGATTCTGCATGAGCAAGCCTATCCCCACGAACACATTGAATTGCCACTCGCCCATGCACCAAGGAACGCGGTGAGCGCTGTCTACAACCATGCCCTCTACCTTCCTCCTCGCTCTAAGATGATGCAGGATTGGGCGGACTACCTAGACGCTTCTCGACGCAGTATCAAGGACACGCCGCGAACCACGATGGTGGCTTAGCAACGCGAGTTCGGAGACTGCGCGTGCGGGTCCTCGGGGCCGATCCGATGAAGCATGTACAAGTAGCACGTGGTAGACCTGTCACGTTCGGTCTACCTTGTGCAGCGCCCAAGGATAACGAATCGGCATATCTTGATCCTGAAGGCGTACGGACCGTAACTCAATCTCGCGAGCTTGCGTAGCTCGTCCTCCCAATCATGTCTCGGTCTTCCGCGAATCTAAAACAGTCTTGTTCTGCGTTGGATCGATGAATAACAGAAGAGAATCTTCGCCTCCTTAGTGGTTTTGGGTTAATCAACTAGGTACATTTTCGAATTGCAATAAACGTAATAATTTGAATAATTTCCTAAAGCTAAATTCGCCGTTTATTTCCACATTTGTGGCCTCTTTCGCAACCGCACTCTGAGCTAAGCTCCTCTTCAGAATCATTCAAAAAGGAGCAGAGATGACCAACATCATCCTTAGACTTCCGGCAGTTAAGAGCCGGACCGGCCTTTCCCGCAGCACAATTTACCTTCGAGTTTCAGATGGCACATTTCCGCGGCCGGTATCTCTTGGAGCGCGCGCAGTCGGCTGGGTTGAAGCTGAGGTAGAAACTTGGCTCACGCGCCGGATCGAACAAAGGCGCGACGTGACCAATGCTCTGTGAGTCACTTTCGACGAATGCGAAGCGGCGTCTCGACCTGAAGTTTCACAACGAAAACCCGGCGGTTGCAGCCGCCGGGCAATTCACATCGGAGATTATCTTATGGCAACAGTAGCATTGCCTTGTGATGAGGGCAAGATTTCGTCTGGCAACAAATCTCTGTTGGCGGAAGCTCTTGCATACGCTTCCAAAGGCTGGAGTGTTATACCGCTACACGCACCTGTTTCTCAGGGTTGCTCTTGTGGAAAGCCAAATTGCGCGAGTCCCGGGAAACACCCAAGAACGCGCAACGGTTTAAAAGAAGGCACCAAGAATACGCAACAGATCCAGCGGTGGTGGGAACAATGGCCGGATGCCAACATCGGTATTCTCACGGGCCCGGAGAGCGGCATTTGCGTTCTCGACGTTGATGGAGAGGACGGGCTCAAGGCGCTCATGGAGCTGACCGCAAATCGCGATCTTCCTGAAACTCTCACCGTTCTCACAGGTCGCGTGGACGCACACGGGAACAGGAAGGGCCATCACCTATATTTTCGGCTGCCGACCGGTGAGAGCTTGCGGAATAGTACGGGGCGACTTGGTAAGGGATTAGATGTTCGCGGAACGGGCGGCTATGTGGTCGCGCCGCCATCAGTCCATGCCTCCGGTCACCGCTACGAGTGTGCTTTGCCCGAGGCGGAACTCGCCGAGATTCCAGGATGGATTTTCCAAGAGCTTAATGGGGCAAAACCGATGTTAGTAAGCAGTGAGCGGACCGCAAATACAATCCCGCCCGGGCAGCGCAACAGTACGCTTGCTTCACTCGCTGGTACGATGCGAAAGCGCGGCATGAGCCCGGAATCAATTGAGGCCGCGTTGTTGGCCGAAAATCGGGCGCAGTGCTCCCCGCCACTGCCAGAGAGTGAAGTGCGGGAGATAGCGCGAAGTATCGGGCGATACGCCGCGGATTCACCCACACCCAAATCCGGGAAGCTTTCGCGCCCATGGCCCTCCCCATTGACGGATGACGCCTACCACGGGCTGGCAGGAGCGTTCGTTCGTCTCGTCGAGCCGGGCACTGAGGCAGATCCGGCAGCATTGCTCTTCAGTTTTCTCGTGGCTATAGGGTCACTCTTGGGACGTGGACCGCATTATCTGGCCGGAGCTGACAAGCATTCTGCGAATCTGTTTGCCGTAATCGTTGCTAATTCATCCAAAGGACGGAAAGGTACGTCGTGGGGAGAGATCAAGAGATTTTGCGAACTCGTCGATCCTGAGTGGGCAAAGGCGCGCATCGCCGGGGGATTGACGAGTGGTGAAGGCCTAATCGATGCAGTTCGTGATTCGCTGATTCAGACCGTGCCCATTAAGGAAAAAGGGCGAATCGCCGGTTACGAAGAGCAACAGACAGATGCCGGGGTGACTGACAAACGGCTCCTATGTGTGGAAGGCGAGCTGGGCCAGGCATTGCAATGCGCGGGACGCGAAGGCAACACCTTGTCTCCAATCGTTCGTCTAGCCTGGGATGGAGCGCCACTTCGGGTATTGGCCAAGAATGCAAAAGCGACGTGTGCAGAACCTCACATTTCAATCATCGGACACATCACAAGCACAGAACTTCAACGTCTCCTGACCTCATCCGATATAGCCAACGGCTTCGCCAATCGCTTTCTCTGGGTCTGCGCAGTTCGCAGCAAGTGCCTTCCCTTCGCCGTGGGAGTGGATTCTGCGAAGCTCAGCAAACTAGCAGAGCGAACGCGGGAAGTCGTGGCATTCGCTCGAACTGTTGAAAGTGTCAGTTGGGCGGAGAACGCGAAGGACGAATGGGCACGGGTTTACCCAGAGTTAAGCGACGGGAAGCCAGGATTGCTCGGATCCATCACGGCAAGGGCAGAGGCTCAAACTATCCGTCTTGCATTGCTGTGTGCCCTGCTCGACCAGGTGGTCGAAATTCGGATTGAGCATTTGCGGGCAGCATTGGAACTCTGGAGATACTCCGCGGACTCAGCGGCTTTCGTATTCGGAGACGGCTTGGGCGATCCTACAGCAGACGCTATTGTGCGGTTTCTTCGCGAAAATCCTGAAGGTAAAACCCGTACCGAATTGAGCGACTACTTCGGGAGAAACAAAAGCAGCGCAGAGATAAACAACGCATTGGCACTTGCACAGTCCAGCGGTGTGGTCCGATACTTGCTGCGCGAAACCGGAGGGCGCCGATCTGAGGTCTGGCAAGTGATCAGCACTCAGCCTACAGAATTGCCGGGCACTGACAGTACGAATTAAACGAATAAGGTGAATTCGGGACGGGGCGGCTCACATGTCAGAGCCGCCTCTTTCGTTTATTTCGTCTATTTCGTTAGTTGTTCCAGTGTAATTTCCGACCATTTCAAAGAATGACGACGAGCCACTCCATGCCAATCACGGCGCAAAGGCTTCGGTTGACAATCCCAGAGTTCGCGTGATCCGTTGCACATCGGTCAAGTGAAGGCAAGGGCGTTTATCGATATCTATCCGTTCGGGGCCGCGCAAACCCAGTTCATTGAGCGGGAATGAAGCTAGCCCAAAACCGCCGCTTCCTGAGGGGCAAGCTGAGAATTTTTCTCGGAACCCGGAGGGCGAACGAAGTGAGGGCTTGACGCAGTCAATGCCCCAGAGAGAGACAATTGTCTGCTTGAATCAGCGGAGCTGATGACCCTGGAGTGCCCGGCAAATTTTGTGCCAGTTGAGAACATAAGAAACTGGCATGAGAGGAGCTGGCGATGGCACGAGGCAAGAGGTATCAACCGGAGCAAGTAGTGAACCTGCTGCGACAGATCGAAGTGGCGGTGGCGAACGGCAAGACGACAGCGCAGGCGTGCAAGGAAGCGGAGATCGTGGAGCAGACATACTTCCGCTGGCGCAAGGAGTATGGCGGTCTGCAGGTAGACCAAGCGAAGCGCCTGAAAGAGCTCGAGCAGGAGAACGCGAAGCTGAAGCGTCTGGTGGCTGAGCTGAGTCTGGACAAGCTGGTGTTGAAGGACATCGCCTCGGGAAATTTCTAAGCCCGGAACGACGACGCAGTGCGGTCAGCCATGCCTGCGAGCGTGGGATGAGTGAGCGACGTGGGTGCCGATTGGTGAATCAACCGCGCGGCACACAACGCTACCGGCCGACACAGCGTGAAGACGAGGATGCACTCACCCAGGCCATCATCCAGCTAGCCAGCCAGTATGGCCGGTATGGCTACCGCCGGATTACGGCGCTGTTGCAGTGTGCGGGCTGGCAGGTGGGCAAGGATCGAGTGGAACGCATCTGGCGTCGCGAAGGGCTGAAAGTACCGAAAAGGCAGAAGCCAAGAGGCCGGTTGTGGCTCAACGATGGTTCGTGCGTGCGGCTTAGACCCACGCATAGGAGCCATGTGTGGAGCTACGACTTCATGAGCGCGCGGACGCATGATGGCAGAAGTGCACGCATCCTGAACCTGATCGACGAGTACACACGCGAGTGCCTGCTGATCCGTGCCGAACGGCGCTGGAGTTCGGCGAAGGTGATCGGTGCTCTGGCCGACGTGATGGTGATGCGAGGAATACCGGAACACCTTCGTTCGGACAATGGGCCTGAGTTCGTCGCCAAAGACCTGCGCCAATGGCTGGCCAACACTGGGGCAAAGACACTGTACATCGAACCCGGCTCTCCCTGGGAGAACGGATACTGCGAGAGCTTCAACTCGAAGCTGCGGGATGAGTTGCTCAACGGAGAAATCTTCTACTCGATCAAGGAACTGCGTGTGCTGGCCGAGCGCTGGCGCGTTCACTACAACGTGGTTTCATACTACCCCACCTCTCTATGTAGTTGAGAACAGGCTCTGGTGCTGATCGGAGTGAAGTACTGCGGGTTTGCGCGGTCTCGTGTGTGCTCGTAGTTTCAGCGTCTGCGCAGCCTCACTGTCCAAAATGTCCCTGTTGATAACCCAAGGACCATCCGCAAACGGATGATCGGCCGGGATCTCACCGCGGTCGATTGCCAGCCGGAGAGTTCTCGGGCTGATATCGAGAAGAGCAGCGGCGTCGGTGAGGTTGATCCAAGGTTGTTGTTCATCTGACTTATAGCAGGGGATACGATGATGGCTGCGCAAGGAAGTTACCCGCTCGCGTGTCCAACGGTTGGCACGTCCGGTGAGGTGACCATTGCGGTTCAGCACGCTGGCGATGATGTCGTCGCTTGAAATACGGGCCAGGACCGTAATCGCTTCGATCAATTCTCGCGATGTCTGTGTTCCGCACTGACCGCGACGACGCCGGGGCAGGTGCAGTTCGGTGTGCACGCCGCCTTTCCAATGAAGCGTGAGTATCAGTTCGCCGGCGGAGCTATCCACATCCACGAGAACCTCCTCGAGGAGCGCACGCACAATGCGCTTCTTCAACCGAGCACTAGTGGATGGATCGGTCCAGATAGATTCCAGTTGACTGGCGAGTTGGTCGAAGTCTTCACGAGTAACTACTGGACCCTGATCGATCTCCGCAATGTGCTGCTCGATACGCGTTTCGATATCGCGCACGTGCTGCAAGCTCAGGTTCCAGCGGCGCTCAAGTTCCGCAGTGACCAGTCTATTCTCCGGATCGGCCGCATCGTACTGGCGTTGCGTCCGCTGAACGACATAGCGTGCAGCTTCAAGATCGCGTTGCAGAGCTTCGAGGATATCGTCCTTTTGCCGGGCCCGCTCTTCGCAGGCCAGCACGGTAGCTTCGATCGCTGCGGGTTCGACCACGCGGAGAACCTCTCTGCCGATAGCTTCGTCGACCCTGATGCCTCCGAAAGCGATGCATCGCGGTTCGCCGTTATCGAGCCAGCCACGCATGCAGGAATAACGCAGCACATCGTGACCGCTGCCGGTATATCGCACCGTCAGCTTACGTCCACAGCGCGAGCATCGCAAGAGTCCGGCGAGTAGCGCCTGTCCATTTTTGACTGCGCCGGGCCGCTGTTCTCCCTGCGAGTTCTCCCGGATGGCACACTCGATGCGCTGGAACTCTTCCCAACTCACATACCCTTCATGGGCACCTGGAATTAGCGCCAGCCACTGTTCCCTGGGTTTACGCCGGCAGACGTGGCGTGGTCTTGCACCCTCGTAGCCAGTGAGATGTTCTGTCTTGCCGTAGGCGTAAGCGCCGCCATAGACAGGGCTGGTCAGCATGCGATGCATCGAGCGGTACACGGGGCGCTTCCATCTGGTCTCGCCACGCGGGGTGCGCGTCGGCACTTCCAGCCCATGTTCCAGAAACCACATCAACGTCTGGCGTACGGTGCCCAGTTCGAAGAACTTATGAAAGACAAGCAGAATCGTCCGTTGCACGCGCAGGTCCGGATCCTTTTCCAGCCGCTGATCCTCTCTCTTGATGTAGCCAATCGGAGCCGACACGATTAGCTCACCGCGACGTGCCTTTTCTCTACGCGCTTCGACCGAACGCTGACGCAACAGATCCAGTTCGTACTCGTTGAGACTGCCCTTCAGCCCCAGCAACAAGCGGTCGTTGCTGAGTCGGGGTGCGTAGACCATCTCCTGATCGATCAGCAGCGTATCGACCACGCGGCAAACCTCAACCAACTGCTGCCACTCGCGGCTGTTGCGTGCAAACCGGGAGACCTCCCGGGCAGCGACCGCACCTACCTTCCCCAGACAGACGTCGGCGACCATGCGTTCGAATCCGATACGCGTCACGGCCCCAGCGGCAGACCTTCCCAGGTCCTCATCCACGACTTCGATCTCGTGCCATCCCAGATGTCGCAGTCGCTCTTCCATCGCGTACTGCAGCTTCTGGCTCTCCAGATTATGGATTACCTGGTAAGGCGAAGACTGGCGAACATATAGGATCGCCTTGCGCTCCAGATGTTGGGTGCGGATCTTCTCACTCATCGCCCATCTCCAGCCTGGCCGGGGATGGCCGGTGCAGTAGATGTTCGTTCAGCATCCGAGCCAGCAATCGGACCATCTTCTGGTGGGCCTCCGTTGGCAACTGCGGAAGCTTCGTGGGCGGAGAAAACAGCTCGCCTTGACTGGTCTTCGAGCGTAACGGCAAATGCATCGGCATCTCCTGAACTGCTGGAAAGATGCTGCGCTTCGAACACCATCGATTCAACCGGATACGGCCCTGTCGATAACAGACTCTTCAACGCCAGCAAGGCCACACTGCTCACATGGGCCTCGCTCTCCTGCTTCATCTGGCTGCAGATGCCCGGATCAAACATCCACTCCGGTATCTCTAGCGCTGGCGAACTGTTCATATCGTCCTGCCCGCAGCGCAGAACCCTACTACCACCTCGACGCGCGTCGCCTCGAACAAACGCACCTTGCCCAAACCATGGATGCCAGCGGTACTGTACTTCGCGAATGCAAGTTTTATGGGTGTCTTGTACCCCGGTTGTACAACACCGTCAGACCGCACTCTTCGCTGGGGTACAGACCTCCAGCTTCAGAAGCACGGCTGACCTTAACCAACAAGGGGCGTGGAGAAATGGAAACCGCTCCGCGCTTCCCACTTCCCCACACCCCCGACGACGGCTATCAAGCAACATCGATAACTGCGCTACACTAACTTCTCACTGGCACAAAACATCGGGCAAGGCAGGCCTGCGTTGCGGACTCCGATCCAAACTCGGTACTGGCGAAGGCGCTGCTCGAGCATCTCCTGCGCGCTCTGTTTGGGATGAATTTTGCTGCATGGGGAACGAGAATGCGAAGGTCCAGCTAGAACCAAGGCACTGTATTGGCAATGTCACTTCTCATGATCTCCAAGGGTTCAGTTGACCGACAGTAGCACAATAATTTTCTGCTCACGCAGTGCAAAGGCTTCGTGTTCTCTCTGGAAATCGCTTCCCATCGACAGTGGCACACGCAAAGGCGGAGAGCCCGATTCTGGGGTCTCATACTAACCCGGAATATATTCGGTCTTTGGAAGGGGTTCCGAGGAAATTTGTACGATAAATGTACGGCCGAGGGCCCAATGTAGGCACTTATTCCCTCCACGCGCTTTGTAGGATCAATAACCTAAAGATTCTAGGCGACTCTGGATGGATGACCATGATCTCTGCTTCAGAGACATATTGAACCATGCGTTATCGCCGCGGACTGCGAGCAAGGTTTATGTCTCCAGTAAGTCTCCGACAGCACCCGAATCACGTGGAGCCTCATAAACATTGGCGATTTACGTTCATTGCACCTTCTGCATCGAAAAATAGAGCGGCTGGCCTGCCTCCCATGCGTGCCGAATGTGCAACCTCGCCCCGCCTGTCGCCCTCTAACAGGCTACTGTCCTTTTTGCATTTTCGCTGGCGCGGATTCTGTTGCACCCTGGGTTCGAACGATGACTCGACGGATTCCTACTGCTACATACCGGCTGCAGCTTCACAAGGGGTTTACCTTCGACGATGCCGCGGCCATCGCCGGATACCTCAGCGAACTCGGTATCTCGCACGTCTACTGCTCGCCGTACCTCCAGGCCGCACCCGGCAGCATGCACGGCTATGATGTCGTCGACCCGCAGCGCATTAACGAGGAGCTCGGCGGTACTGCGGCGCACGAGCGTTTTGGCGCCCGGCTCGCGGAGCTCGGCCTGGGCCAGGTCCTCGATATCGTGCCCAATCATATGTCGCTGGGCAAGGAGAATCGCCACTGGTGGGACGTGCTGGAGAATGGCCCCCTTAGCCGCTACGCCTCCTATTTCGACATCGACTGGAATCCGCAGGAAGAGCGGCTGCGGGACAAGGTTCTGGTGCCTGTCCTCGCCGATCAGTACGGGCGCATCCTGCAAGATGGAAATATCAAGGTCACCCGCAACGGCGTCCGCTTTCAGGTTGAGGCCTCGGGACAGACGTTTCCCGTTGCGCCCGTCTCGCTTCCCGTTATCCTCCATCGCGCAGCCGATTACGCAAAATCGGACACCTTGAATTTTCTCGCCGCCTCCTTCGGTCGTCTGCCGTCTCCCGAATATGTCGATCGTAGAACAATCCTTGCGCGTCATCGCGACAAGCTCGTCCTCCTTGGGCTGCTTGAGCGCCTGTGTGCTGAAGAACCAAAAGTGGCCGAGATGATCGACCGGTCGATAACTGAACTCAACGCAAATCTCGACGCCCTCGACGACTTCCTCAACCAGCAGAACTATCGCCTTTCCTACTGGAAAGCCGCCGATCAGCAACTCGGCTACCGCAGATTCTTCGACGTCAACACGCTCATCGGCTTGCGTGTTGAGCGCGAGCATGTCTTCGAGGAAACCCACGCGCTGATTCTCGGTTGGCTGCAACGCGGCGTGCTCGATGGGGTCCGCGTCGACCATCCCGACGGTTTGCGCGATCCCCTCGAATACTTTCGCCGTCTGCGCGAACGCGCGCCGGACGCATGGATTGTCGGCGAGAAGATTCTCGAGCCGGGAGAATTCCTCCGCGAAGACTGGCCCATCGAAGGCACTAGCGGCTACGACTTTCTCAACACCGTCAACGGCGTACTCGTTCACCGCGAAGGCGTCGCGGAGTTGCGCAGCATTTATGTCGATTTCACCGGAGAGCCCGGCGATTTTGGGGCTGTCGCCCACGACAAGAAGATTGCCGTCACTCAGGAGGCGCTCGGCAGCGACGTCAACCGCCTGACGTCCCTGTTTGTTGAGATCTGCGAGGCGAATCGCAACCAGCGTGACTACACGCGCGCGGAAATCCGCCGCGCTATTCGCGAGATGGCCGCTTGCTTCCGCATCTACCGCACCTATGTCATTCCTGCCCGCGACGAGATCACCGAGGAAGATAGAGCCTTCGTCGCCGAAGCAGCCGAATGTGCTAAGCAGCACCGCCTGGATATCGATGGAGGACTCTTCGACTTCCTCCGCGATGTGCTCACCATGGTCGTCGCCGGAAAGAAGGAAACCGAGTTCCTTCTTCTCTTCCAGCAATTTACCGGGCCGGTAATGGCCAAGGGCGTGGAAGACACCGCCTTCTACTGTTTCAACCGCCTCATCGGCCTGAACGAAGTCGGCAGCGACCCCGGCCGAGACGGAATCTCCGTCCCCGACTTTCATTCTTACTGCGAAAAAATGCAGGCTACGCGCCCGCTGACCATGACCACTCTCTCCACGCACGACACCAAGCGAAGCGATGACGTACGCGCCCGTCTCGCCGTTCTCTCTGAACTGCCCGGCCGCTTCCGCTCCGCCATCCAGCGCTGGTCTCGCCTCAACAGCGAATTCCGCATCAAGTCCCCATCGGGCGTCGAGTATCCCGACCGCAACACTGAGTACTTCTATTACCAGACCCTCATCGGCGCGTGGCCTCTTCCTCTCGACCGTGCACAGGCATACATGCTCAAGGCGGTGCGCGAAGCCAAGCAGCACACCTCGTGGGTGGCCAACAACAAGGAATTCGAGGACGCGCTGAACAGCTTCATCGAGAGGACACTCGCGCACGAGCCCTTCATCCAGAAGCTTGAGGAGTTCGTTGCTCGCATCGCCGCGGCCGGCCGGCTCAACTCGCTCGCCCAGACCCTCCTCAAGTGCATCGCGCCCGGTGTTCCCGATCTTTACCAGGGAGGCGAGCTCTGGGATCTCAGCCTGGTCGATCCCGATAACCGCCGCCCGGTCGATTACGCCCTGCGCCGCCAGCTCCTCGAAGAATTACAGCAGCTCTCTGGCGACGACGTTTTCGCCCAGATCATGCGCCGCGCCGATGACGGTCTTCCTAAGATGTGGATCATCCATCACGCTCTTCGTCTTCGCCGCGAGCATCCGGAGTGGTTCGGAACTGACGCCGCCTACCTTCCGCTGAACGCCGAAGGTTCGAAGGCCGACCACGTCATCGCATGCGTGCGCGGCCATTCAGTCATCGCCGTCGTTCCTCGACTGGTCATCCGGCTCGACGGTGCCTGGAGAAGGACGCGCCTCACTCTGCCCGAAGGCCGCTGGATGAATCGTTTGACGCGGGAAGGTCTGACCGGTGGCAGTATCGAAGTCGAAAACCTGCTGCGCCATTTTCCAGTTGCGCTGCTCACCCGGGAGACGGACACCAATGCATGAGTTCACCCTCTGGGCTCCAGGAGTGAAGAAGGTTTCCGTGAAAGTCGGCGATGCAACCTACCCGGCAACATATCACATGACGGGGCCGGATCCTCGAGGATGGTGGAAAGTTGCTGTCGACGAAGCCGGGCCAGGCTCCAACTACGCATTCGTTCTCGATGACGATCCAACTGCCTACCCTGATCCGCGCAGCCTTTGGCAACCCGACGGAGTCCACGGCCCCTCGCGTATCTACAACCAGGCGGCTTTCTCCTGGAACGATGCTGGTTTCCAGCCTCCTCCGCTTTCCTCGGCCATCATCTATGAGCTTCACGTCGGCACCTTCACTCCCGATGGCACCTTCGACGCCGCAATCGTTCGCCTCGACTATCTCGTCCAACTGGGCATCACTCACGTCGAGCTCATGCCGGTTGCTGAATTCCCCGGCGAGCACGGATGGGGCTACGATGGCGTTGCGCTTTTTGCTGTGAGCCACGCCTACGGCGGTCCGGATGGGCTCAAGCGCTTCGTCGCCGCCGCCCATCAGCGCGGCCTGGCCGTATTGCTCGACGTGGTCTACAACCATTTTGGACCCGTTGGCAATTACACCGGCAAGTACGGTCCCTATGTCACCAGCAAACACCGCACGCCGTGGGGCGACGCCGTCAACTTCGAAGGCCCAGGCAGCGATCAGGTGCGCCGCTTCTTCTGCGACAACGCTCTGATGTGGATGCGCGACTACCATATCGACGGGCTGCGCCTCGACGCCATTACCGAGATCGTCGACCGCTCCGCCATCCACTTCCTCGAGCAGCTCTCCACCGAAACCGAAGCTATCTCCGCCGATCTTGGCCGCTCGCTGATTCTCATCGCGGAAAGCGATCTGAACGATCCCCGCGTCGTCACTCCTCGCGAGGCTCGTGGCTATGGCCTCGACGCCCAGTGGAGCGACGACTTTCACCACGCTCTCTTCACCGTCCTCCACTCCGAGCCGGGCAAAGGCTACTACCAGGACTTCGGCACCCTCGAGCAGCTGGCCAAATCTCTCACCCGCGTCTTCGTCTACGACGGTGCATACTCCCTGTATCGCAGGCGCCACCACGGCCGTCCGGTTGAAGGACTTTCTGCGCACCGCTTCCTCGGCTACATCCAGAACCACGACCAGGTCGGCAACCGCGCCATCGGCGACCGTGTCGAACAAATTGTCGGCATGCAGCGCGCCAAGGTCGCCGCCGCATTGGTTTTCACCGCGCCTTTTGTTCCGATGCTTTTTCAGGGAGAAGAATTCGCTGCTTCCACGCCCTTCCAGTACTTTGCCGATCACGACGATCCCAAAATGGCGAAGTCTGTTTCCGAAGGTCGCCGCCGTGAATTTGCCGCCTTCGGATGGGATCCCGCGTCCATTCCCGATCCTGAAAACGCGGAAACATTTCAGCGCTCAAAGCTCAACTGGGAGGAAATCGGCGAGGGCCGCCACGCAGAGATGCTCGAGTGGTATCGAAAGCTCATCCATCTGCGCCGCAAATCGCGGTCGCTCAACGACGGCGAGCTCCATAACATCACAGTTGCCTTCGACGAAGACGACCGCTGGCTCACTATAGACCGGAAGGGAGAGCACGGCTCAATGAGAGTCGTCTGCAACCTCGGCGAACACGTGATCGAACTCCCGAATCCGGGTCCCCTGCCCGTGGTGCTTGCATCACCGAAAGGACTGCAGACAGTAGAAGGCAAAATCTTTCTTCCGCCCGATAGCGTCGCCGTTCTCTCGAACGAATCGCACTAGGTTGTCAATTCATAGTGCCGATATAAGTGATCGGTCCGCGATCCAGTCGAAGTGGCGAACGCTCCAGTCTTTCCCCCTGACAGCTAGAGCTCCGGCGAATTGCGCTCCGAGGTCAAGCGACACGAATGACCAGCGCTTCGTCTCCTCCGGATCCCATTTGCATTCGAGAAGTGAAGGGGTTGTTCCCCGGTCGAGGCTCACCGCAAAGGAGTCGAGAGGTATGGAGAGCCCTCGTCCGTGAGCCTTGAGGAAAGCCTCCTTGCGGGTCCAGCAACGGAAGAAGGCGTTCTGCCGGTCGGGCTCCGCCGTTTGCTGCAGCGCGGTAATTTCGCTTTGCGAAAAATGCGACTGGGCAATGCCACTCCAGTCATCCATCGGCCGCACGGCTTCAACGTCGATGCCGACCGGAGAATCAAGACAGAGCGCCAGCAGGCTCAGCCCGTTTGTATGGGAGAGATTGAAGCGGATTGAAGCCGAGTCATTCGCCAGCTCCGGTTTGCCGAATTCATTGAAGGTGAATACAAGATCTCGAGGCGCAATTCCGGTATAAGCGCCGAGTATCAGCCTCATCCTGCCGTGGTCGACGATGAAGTTGCGGGTGAGATGCGGAAAGCGGAAGCGTGCGGCGCGCTGCTGCTCATCGCTGCTGAGCAGATCGGAATAACGCGAGAGATCTACCAGAGGCTCCGGCTCAAGCCTCCAGATGTGGACTTCGTTATCTCCGGGGCGGCAGGCGGGATTTTGATCCCCAACGGGAGGATTACCCATGATGATGAGAATCAGGCGTCGGCAGGCTGAGGCTTCTCCAGGCTGCCGCGGAGAATATCGCCAACCACGCTCAGATTCGGCTCGATGAACATGGTCTCATGATTTCCGGGAGCCCACTGAACGTCGACGCCCTTGGAAGCCAGCGCGCCCCATCCGCAGGCCGGCTCGGCTCCCGGAATGTAGATGGCGTCAGTGGCGCGAATGAGCGTAATGCGTCCAGGAAAAGACTGGCCGCTGTAGGTGCGGATGGATTCGAAGGTTTGCAGGCTCACGTTGTGCATGAAATGCGGCAGCGGTAGCCCGAGAGACTGAAAGAGCCGCTGGGCAAATGCCCAGTGCTTCAGATAGAGCCTGCCACGTGTGGACGACACCTTCTGCTTGATCGCGTTCCAGGCATATTTTACCTGTCCGCGCGGCGACAAAGGCTGAAGCTTGCCGCGGTGGAACCGCAGCTTCCTGTCCAGGCGGGCCCGGAGCGTCATCTCCGGCATATGCTTCTGCTGGACCGCCAGTTCCGCAGCGTATCCGGGGCGCCAGGAATCAAACAGCACCACCATCGCCACTTCCTCGCCCGATTCGAGGATCTGCCGCGCCGTTTCTACCGCGAGAGGGCCGGCGGCGCACCATCCGCCGATGTGGTACGGGCCGTGGGGCTGTGCGGAGCGGATCTCCTTCGCATAGAGTGCGACACGCTCTTCCATTTCCATCGACTCGTTAAGCTCGCGCAGGCCATAGAAGGGCCGGTCTTCTCCCAGTACCGACGGCAGTCCTCCGTAGAGCAGGTAGGAGTGGATGAGGAAGAAGGGCGGCTTCGAGCCTTTGGGCTGTACCGGCACCAGCGGCGAGTAAAGCGTACGGCCGCGAATGATGTCCGCCAGCTGCTCAATCGTGGGGGCATTGAAGATGGTGGTAATCGGCAGCGACAGGGAAAGTGCGCGGTTGATATTCGCAAAGAGACGCACGATCATCAGCGAATAGCCGCCAAGAGTGAAGAAGTTGGTGCGGATGCCGATGCCATGCACACCCAGCACCGACTCCCAGATCGAAACGAGGGTAGTCTCAAGCTCGTCGCGCGGCGGAACAAATCCGCTGTCCTCGACCGTAGCCTGCGGCGAAGAGCCCGGGATGGGAAGAACCTCGACGTCCACGGAACCATCGAGCCGCCGCGGAATGGAGACCACCGGAACGATCTCGGCAGACGCAAGATGCTGTGGAGCAAGGGTCTTAACGTGCGTTCGGATCGCCGGGATCGAAGGATGTTCCCCATTTCGGCCCGCAACGTAGGCGACCAGTACAGGTGTGCCGTTTACATCGGGCCGAATCGCGGCCCCCGCATCTGCCACCAATGGTTCGCTAAGAAGCAGGTCCTCCAGCTCGCACAAACGGAGGCGGTGCCCGTGAAGACTGACCGTGCGATCGAGCTGATCGAGTACTTCGAATCCGCGATCCGGAGAGTAGCTCGCGGCATACCCTGAACCGAGCTGATCGGAGCCACGATGAACAACGAGTTCGCCGGGGACTGCAAAGGGCGCGGAATTGCCGGACTCATCGAGAATCCGCAAAATATCCCCTGGCAACGGTGCTATCGACCACTGCCGCGGCTGTTGTGAAGCGTCGAGGCGCGCCACTCCAGCGGGGCCTGCGGTTCCGGCCGACGAAAGCAACGACCAGGCGCGGCAGCGGGACTTTGCCAACTTGGTAGCGATGGCCGGAAAGAGTCGGGTCCCGCGAGATACGAGGTTGACCCTGCGATCGCCGGGCCAGGTATCAAGAAGATGAGACCATTCAGACGGAGTGCCGAATGCGAAGGAGACCTGCTCCCGGTCGAAAATCAGGTTGAGCTGTTCTGACCGGGCAATGCCGGGATAAACGATGGTTGCACCGGAAAGCAGCGGCAGAAGCAAGTCGGTCCATGCATCAGTTGCGGCGAGCGGCGAAATCTCGCTTGCCGGCGAGACGAACACGCAATCGCCCGCTTCGATTCCAAGCGCGTGGGCGGCACCGTGAAGGCTTCTCAGGGTAGCGCCGTGGGAGACAGCCATTAATTCGTATCTTCTATCGTTACTTATTCCAGCTCCCTGCCACGCTGCGTCGGTCGCAGCAGGCGGATCGTCAACAGGCCGGTCAACCACAACATCCGCTTCCAGCTGCTCGTACGCTGTTAGTGAAGAGAACTTTTCGGCGAAGTCGCGTCCGGCCAGGCACAGAGCGGGTTTCAGCTGGCTCCGGATCTCCTGCCATTCCGCTGAGCTGACGCTGACAGGGACCGGCAGAACCACGGCGCCTATGCGCAAAGCGGCGATAACCGCAGCGACCGAGTTGGCGTCCGGCTGCAGGCGCAGTGCTACTGTCTGGCCCGCAAGCAGACCCCGTCGTTCCATTGACTGAGCGAAGCTGATGCTGCGATTGCGGAGTCCCTTCCAGCTGATTTGCGATTCACTCAGGATGAGGGCAGGCGAATTGCCGAGAGCGTTGGCGTGGCGATCGAAGACCTCGACGAGCGAAGCGAATTCGGCCTCGGTGCTCCCGGAAGCCTCCACGCTCGCCGCGCGGCTCCGGCCGACGCTGCTCAAAGCTGCCTGCTCTTCCTGGGAGAGCATTGGCAGCTCGGACACCCGCAGCGTGCCGTCCTCCATCACCGCTTCGAGGATGCGCGTGTATTGATCGAGCATCCGCAGCACGCGTTGGCGCTCGAACAGGATCGTGTTGTATTCGATCTGCAGGCGAGGGCCTTCGTTCCGCTCGACAATGCTGACCAGCATGTCGAAATTAACCCCGCCGCTCACCGACGGCCGCGGAACGATGCGCAGTTCACCCGCAGCCTGCGGCTGCATGAAGGCCTTCTGATAGACGAAATAGACCTGCAGGAACTGCGAGGTTGCGCCCGCCTGATCGATCTGGAACTCCTCAGTGAGGCGTGAGAAGGGCAGATCCTGATGCGCATAGGATTTTGTGCTCCAGTCGATAACCCGACCGAGAAGCTCGTGATACGTGGGATTGCCACGCACATCCCCCAGAATCACCTGCGGATGTGCAAAGCGGCCGACCACGTTCTCCATCCCTGGTTGCGTTCGGTTAGCGATCGTCGAGCCGAGCAGGAACTCGCTCTGGCCGGTGTAGCGCGAAACGAGCGCTTCGAAAGCCGCCAGCAGCACCTGATGCATGGTCGCATCATGCCGGCGGCAGTAGTTCTTGAGTCGCGCCGTAAGCGCAGGCGACAACAGCCGGCCCTCGATGTCGCCGGGAGCGCTCTTCAGCGCTGTGCGCGGAAAATCCGTAGGCAGGGCAACGGCCGGCATCTCCCTCCGAACATGCTCCTTCCAGAAAGCCAGCGCCGCCTGCGCGGCTTTGCTCTCCAGCCATTCCTGTTGCCACACCGTGAAATCTGCGAACTGAAACGGTAGCTCAGGCAGCGACGGCTCGCGGCCAGTCGCGGCAGCCGCATAGAGATCGGCAAAGTCGCGAATGAGAATTCCGTTCGACCAGCCGTCACAGGCAATGTGGTGCACCGTGAAGGCCAGGAAATGCTCCCGATCGGTTACGTGAATCAGGTGTACAAAAAATGCCGGTCCGTTGGCGAGATCAAGCTGGATCCGGCTGTGATCGTGGATCAGTTCTTCGGCGCGTTCCGTGCGTTCGGAAACCTCGAGATTGCGCAGGTCGGAAACCGTAAAGCTGTAAGCAGGCTCCTCGGAGATAATCTGCGATAGACTTCCGTCGACCATCCGGAACGTAGTGCGCAGCGCTTCATGGCGCAACACCAGCGCGCGCACGCATGCTTCAGCGACGTCGTCCCGCACTGCACCTTCCAGGCGGAAAGCCACAGCCATATTAGAGGCTGTCGAGGCGCCCGCGAGCTGGTCCAGCAGCCAGTACCGGCTCTGCTCGAGGCCGGCAGGAAAGACGTAAACCCCGTCCAGGGACGAATCCGCCCCCACGGCACCCTCGGCCACAGACGGATCGTCAGAGTTCACGTTTTGCACCGTACTGACAGAATTAGAACGAACCATAGGACGCCAGAGTTATGCTGCGGTCACACCGACTTAGTTGCAATTGATCATTCGTGCTATTGCAACACCGTACGCGGTCTGCGATGCAGCGAGCGGGGAACCGGCTGGATCGTTGCTCCGATCAACTCGGCGGGCTTGTCGTCACGGTTCTCCAGAACCTGCGCGCAGATCGCCGCGATCGTCTTGTACTGAAAGATATCCCGGGCAGATATTTTGATACCGGCCTGGTTGGCGATCGTGTTGATGCGGAAGATCATCAACGAATCGGCGCCTAGCTCGAAGATACTATCCTCGACGCTAACTTCCTTAAGGTTTAGAACATCACTCCATATCTTTGCAAGCTTTTCTTCTACCGGATTGCGCGGATAGACAATCGCCCGTTCGCGCATCAATTGCTCCGGCTGGGGCGCGGGCAGAGCCCTGCGGTCCACCTTGCCGTTCACCGTCCGTGGAAAGCTCTCAACCGCCATGATCGCCGCCGGCTGCATATATTCGGGCAGCTCGGTCTTCAGGTACGCGCGAAGCTCGGCGATCAGGCCGGCGGCCTCCCCGGCGCTCTGTGGAATCACGTAGGCCGCTAGCCGCTTGTCTCCCGGGGCGTCATGCTCGGTGACCCAGTCGGTGCGCACACAGGCCACGGCCGCGCGGACCAGCGGCGAGCGTTCCAACGCGTATTCGATCTCGGCCAGTTCGATGCGGTAGCCGCGAACCTTGACCTGGGTATCGGCCCGGCCAAGGAATTCGACCGTGCCATCGGTGCGATAGCGGGCCAGATCGCCGGTGCGGTAGAGCCGTTCGGTAAGACCGGGCGCGAAGGTGTGGCTCAGGAACTTCTCCGCGGTTAGCTCGGGGGCATTCATGTAGCCACGCGAAACGCCATCTCCGGCGGCAAAGAGCTCACCGGTCACTCCCACAGGCACCGGCTGCATTGCCGCATCGACGATGTATATGCGGGTGTTTGAGATCGGCCGGCCGATCGGAACGGTTCCCGAGGTCAGGCTGTCGAGAGTAATTGTGTGGCAGCACGTGAAGGTCGTGTTCTCTGTTGGGCCGTAGCCGTTGATCAGGCGCAGATGCGGCAGCTCTTCGAGCACGCGACGCACGTGAGTGACGGAGAGGACATCGCCTCCGGCAAGAAGCTGGCGCAGCGGCTGCAGGCTCTCAAGGTGCGTAGTGGCAATCAGATGGAAGAGCGCCGCGGTGAGCCACAGCGTGGTGATATCGTGCCGGCGAATCAGCCCGCCTATGTCTTCCGGTGTCACCCGGCCGGCGGGAGCAAGAACCAGGCGGCCGCCATTCAGCAGCGCGCCCCAGATCTCGAAGGTGGCAGCGTCGAAAGAGAGAGGAGCAAGCTGCAGGAAGACCTCGTCGGCAGAGAAGCTGGCGAAGGAGTTGTTCTTGACCAGCCGCACCACAGCCCGGTGCGGCACGAGAACACCCTTGGGGTTTCCGGTCGAGCCGGAGGTGTACATCACGTACGCCAGGTCTTCGGATCCGCCGTTGTGCCCGAGATTAGCGCCCGATTCGAGCGCAATAGCCGGCCAGTCGGCGTCGAGACAGATGACGTTGGTGGTCAGCTTCGGCAGCTTGGCGGCGATGGCGCGGTCGGTCAGCAGCGCCTGCGCCTGTGAGTCTTCAATCAGGAAGGTGAGACGCGACGCCGGGTAGCTCGCGTCCACCGGCACATACGCTGCACCCACCTTCAGAATCGCCAGCAGGCCGGCGATGACCTCGAGCGAGCGATCGAGGCACAGCGCAACCCGCGCGCCCGGCTTGATTCCGCCGCTGTCGAGGAAGCGCGCCAGCTGGTTTGCCTTCTCGTTCAGCTCGGAGTAGGTCAGCGACTTGTCGCCCGCCGTGAGAGCGATCGCGTCAGGCGTGCGGCGCGCCTGCTCTTCGAAAATGCGATGGATGGAGCTCGTCCGCGGATAGGCGGTTGCGGTGTGGTTCCAGTCGATGAGCAGCTGCTGTTTCTGGGCGGGGGTGAGCACGGATACCTGGCCGGAGGCCTGTGCAGCGTCCTCGACAAATGCCTGCAGGATCGCCTGAAGGTGGCCGCACCACCGCTCGATGGTGGCTTCATCGAAGAGTCCGGTGTTGTAGTCGCAGTCGAGCCACAACTCGTTACCGCGATCGATGAAGTTGAAGAACAGATCCATATTGACGCGGGTCTTCGGGTTACCCGCAAGGTCGACGTCGAGGCCGTCGAACTTCAGGCCGGCGCCCACCGTCTCCACGTTGAACTGCACCTCAACCAGAGGCAGGCGCGAGGAGTCGCGCTGGATCTTCAATTTACGCAGCAGCGTTCCGTAGGTGTAGTTCTGGTGATCCTGCGCGTCGAGCAGCTTCTTGCGCGCCTGCTTGAACGAATCAGCCAGCGACTGGGCCGCATCGAAACGGCTGCGGATAGGAAGGAAGTTGACGCAGTGTCCGACAAGCGTGCCGCCATTCTCAAGGAGCGACTGCCCAGCCATGGGAATCCCGATGACGACATCGTCCTGCTGCGAAAGCCGATGGATGAGCTGAGAGAAGCCGCCGAGCAGCGTTGCAAATAGCGTGCTCCCTTGCTTCGCTCCGGCCTTTTTCACTGCCTTCAGGAATTCCGCCGGGAAGATGAAGCGCCGAGTCGCGCCCGTGTTGCCGCGCATCGCGGGACGGGGTCGCTCGGTGGGCAGCTGCAATACCGAGGGCGTGGTCTTGAACTCGTTCAGCCAATAGGCTTCGACTTCGCTGTTCTCCTCCGACTCGTGGCGCGCGTTCTCGTCCGCAGCGTACTGGCTGAAGCTGAGAGCCGCGGGCAATGAAGCTGCCTTGCCCGAGACCGCAGCGTTGTAAAGCTCGCCGAGCTCGGAATAGAGGACGTTGGTCGACCATCCATCAAAGATGATGTGATGGGCGCTGAAGATCAGAACATGCTCAGCGGACGCCAGACGAACCAGGCGCATGCGGAATAGCGGCCCATGCTGCAGATCGAAGGGCGTGGACGCCTGCTCGGCAATAAACTCCTTAAGCCTCGCATCGCGGGCCTCAGGTGCAAGCGCACTCAGGTCTTCACGCTCCAGCGGCAGCGGAATCTCCGCCGAGATATGCACCGTCTCGCCGTCTTCCCGCACGACAGCGCGCAGCGCCTCATGCCGGGCAACAAGCTGCTCCAGGCTGCCTACCAACGCCGCTTCATTCAGCTCGCCCTTGAGGTGCAGCGAGGTGCCTTCATTGAAGGAGCAATTGGCCTCGTCGCCAAGCTGCGTGCCAAACAGGATCTCGCGCTGCGGCTCGGTGATCTGGATATCGCGCTCCAAAGGCGTGGACGCAGCAACGGGCACCCGTGCAGCAGCGGGTGTCTTTTCCTGAGCAGCCACCACTTCGACAGCAGCCGGTGCCGATGCCTCCCCCTGACCAATTGCCTGACCTGCATGCATCTGGCGCAGGCTGGAGCGGAATGCCTCGCGCACGAACTCAAGATCCGCATCGGTGTGCGCCGTGGTCAGGAAGCATGGGAAACCTTCCTGAATGTGAATACCCTTCTCGCGGAGGTGGTAATAAAGCATACGCGCCAGCTTCGGCTCAGTGGGCGCGCTCATGTAGAACCAGGATGAAAAGGTCTCGATCGTCGTGTGATACGAGAAGTCGCGGAACATGGAGTTCAGATCGCCAACCAGCGACGCGGTCTTTGCGGCGAGATCGGTCTGCAGCGATGCTCCGGACGACTTGATGTGTTCGAGACTGGCGCGAACCGCAGCCAGCGCCAGCGGATGGCGCATGAAGGTGCCCGCGTAGAAAGTGACGCCGACCTGCGGGAAGGAGTCGTCGCCATACTGCCACGCTCCGCCGTCAAGTGCGTCCATATATGCTGGGCTGCCTGCCAGCACGCCGACCGGCAAGCCGCCTGCCACGACCTTTCCATAGGTAGCAAGATCGGCGCGAATCCCGTATAGCTCCTGCATGCCTCCCGAATGTGTACGGAAACCGGTCACAACCTCATCGAAGATCAGGCACGACCCGCTCTGTTCGGTGATCTTGCGCACCTCGCGCAGAAACTCGACGGGACGCAGTTCGGGATGACGGCTCTGAACAGGCTCAACCAGCACCGCCGCGATTTCGTCCGCGCGCTGGCGAATAATCTCCAGGCTCTCCGGCGTGCCGTAGTCAAGCACCAGAATATTGGCCAAGCTTTCGCGGGGAATACCCGGCGCCACCGGCATCGACCGCTGCTTTCCGACAGCCTTCACCAGCACTTCGTCGAAGCTGCCGTGGTAGTCGCCGGTAAATAGCACCACCAGGTTGCGACCCGTCACTGTGCGTGCCAGGCGCATCGCGCCCATCACCGCTTCAGAACCGGTGTTGCAGAAGGTGACTCTCTGCATGCCGGTCAGCTCGCTGACCAGCTCGGCGCAGATGCCGGACAACTCCGTCTGCGGCCCGATAGCAAAGCCAAGATCAAGCTGGTTGCGCACAGCTTCAACAATGAAATCAGGCGAGTGGCCGTAGAGGATTGCTCCGTAGCCGTTGAGAATGTCGATGTAGCGGTTCCCGTCGTTGTCCCAGAGATAAGCACCGGAGGCCTTGTTTACGACCAGCGGATAGACCAGCTCCTTCGTCTGCGCATTGAAACCAGAAACCACGCGCCCGTCGGCAAAAACGCCGCGATGCTCCTGCGTGAAACGCTTCGATCCGGACGTGCGGGCCGTGTAGCTCTGAATCAGGTTCTTAAGGTAAGTCTCCTGTTCCGGATTCAACCCGCCGGTTTCCCCGCGCTGCAGCGGCTTGAAGGGTGTGAAGGCTGGCTTCACAGGTTTCGGCTCGCTCGCCGCGGCCGTGCTCAGGGCGGGAACAGGCGCGGGCCGCGCAGCAGCTGGAGCGGGCAAAGTCGCTTTTGTATCTGAAACAGTTACTGATTGCTCGATAGTCGGTACATTTGTAACTGTCACAGGAGCAGAAACGGCCGCGACCGGCGCATGGCCCTGCAGAAATGCCATCTGCTGCTGGAACAGGCTGGTAAGCGCCTGCAGCTGGCCGGCAAAGAGCGCATCATAGGAGGCTGCGGGAGCCGGAGCTGCTGCAAACGCCATCGGTGCCGCAACGGCAGAAGGAATCTGAGCGGGTGCAGCCTGAACGGGAGCCGTCTGAACTGCCTGCACCGGAATCGGTGCCACCACGGGAGTGGCGCGAAGCTCGGGTGCGACGGTTGAGTCCAGGTGCGCGGTCAGCGATCCAAGCGTAGGGTAGCTCTCCATGATCTGCCGGAACGTCAGCTTGACGCGGAATTTGCTTTGAATACCCTGCGTGAGCTGGGTAAGGAAGAGTGAATCGAAGCCAAGTTCGAGGAATGAGGCGTCAGGCTCAGCGTCGCTCAGTTCAGTGCCGGAGAGATCGGTAATCAGAGCCTTGAGCTCAGTCAGCATGGTGTCGTTTGGGGCGGCAGAAGCAGGTGTAGCCATGATTAGAACCTCAGCAGGTGGCACAGATGCCTGAATTTGATCGAACGAGGGTAACGGTGGTGTTGCTGCCGCGGCCAACTGTGGCTGCGCGGGTTTCGAAACTGGTGCGTCCACCCAGTGTCTGTGACGCTCAAAGGGATATGTAGGCAGCAGAACTCGTTTGCGGCGGTAGCCGGCGTGGAAGGCATTCCAGTCGGGATTGGCGCCCTGTGTCCACAGAGAGCCAAGCGCTGTAAGCACGGCCTTGTCGTCAGGCGCGTTATCGCGAGCCGATCCGAGCGAGGAAAGCGCGGCAGTCGCTGCCGCTCCTGGTCCGGCGATTTGGCGAATCAGCGGAACCAGCGTCTCCGCCGGTCCCACCTCCAGCATGATGCGTTCAGGTGTATTGAGAATCTCGCGAACCGCATCGGCAAAGCGCACTGTGTGACGAAGCTGATTCGTCCAGTATTCCGGCTTCGAAATTTCGTCCAGCGTGATCCATTTGCCGGTCAGCGTCGAGACGTATGGAATAGAAGGTTCGGCGAACTCAATAGTCCGCACGACTTCGGAAAACGGCCCCAGCGCGGGTTCCACCATACGGCTGTGGAAGGCGTGCGAAGTCGCCAGCCTGCGGCTGACGATCTTCTCCGCGTCAAGCTTCTGAATAAAGCTGTCGATGGCTGCATCCAGACCGGAGACGACGCAAAGCTGCGGGCTGTTGACGGCAGCGAGGTCGAGGTCGGGCCGATCTGCAATCAGTTGCGCGACCGTGGCTTCATCTTTGCGGACAGCGAGCATCGAGCCGCGCGGCAGATCCTGCATGAGGCGACAGCGGGCGCCGATGAGCCGCAGCGCATCTTCGAGCGAGAACACTCCGGCCACGCATGCGGCAACGTACTCGCCAACGCTGTGCCCGACCATGGCAACGGGTCGGATCCCCCACGACATCCAGAGCTGGGCAAGCGCGTATTCAAAGGCGAAGATCGCCGGCTGCGCGTAGAGCGTCTGGTTGAGCAGCGTCTGCGCTTCGGGCCCGGGCTCAGCCGGATAGATCACATCGACCAGCTGCACGCCAAGTGCGGATTCGAGCAACTCGCTGCAGCGATCGAGCGCCTCGCGGAAGACTGGCTCCGACTCATACAGACGCCGGCCCATGCCGATCGACTGCACGCCCTGGCCGGGAAAGCAGAAGACGACCGAGGGATTCTCGAAGGGCTTGTCCTGCTTCAGAATGGTTGCGCCTTCGCCGGCATTGAAAGCGTCAGCCGCCTCCTGCGCCGCCGCGGCGACCAGCGCTCGCCGCAGATGATGACGGCTGCGCCCGGTCTGCAGCGTCCACGCTGCATCGGCAAAGTTGAGATCTGCGTTATTCGATAAGTGGCTGGCGAGCGATTGCGTGAGGTTGCCTAGCGCCGTGGGCGTCTTCGCCGACCAGACGAGAAGCTGGTGCTCGCGCCCCGCATCCGAGGCTGGAAGCTGCGGTGGCTCTTCGACAATGATGTGCGCGTTGGTGCCGCCAACTCCGAAGGCGCTAACGCCCGCACGCAGCGGTGTCCCGTTCGCTTTCCACGGTTCGATCTTGCGGCTGAAGTAGAACGGGCTGTTCGCCAGCTCGAGATGCGGATTCGGCTCCTCGAAATGAAGCAGCCCGGGAATGGCCCCATTCTGGATTTGCAGGACGGTCTTGATCAGTCCGACACCCCCGGCGGCTACGTCGAGATGTCCGACATTTGCCTTCGCCGTCCCCAGCGAGCAGAAATTTGTCTCAGAGGTCGATGCTCTAAATGCCTTGTTCAGTCCCGCGACTTCGATCGGGTCGCCGAGCGGCGTGCCCGTGCCATGCGCTTCAAGGTAGGTGATCGATTCGGCCGAGATGCCGGCCATCTTCTGAGCGCGCTGGATCACCTGCGCCTGGCCGTCGACACTGGGCGCCGTGTAGCCGACCTTGACCGAGCCGTCGTTGTTGATCGCAAAGCCGCGTATGACTGCCAGCACCTGGTCCCCGTCTGCGACCGCTTCTTCCAGACGCTTGAGCAGAACCACAGCCGATCCCGACCCGAAAACAGTCCCGCTGGCCGCACGGTCGAAAGGCCGGCAGTGTCCGTCCAGCGAGGCGAGACCGCCTTCCTGCGGAACATATCCGCGATGCTGCGGGAAGGTGATGGAGACGGCTCCCGCCAGGGCCATGTCGCAGCCGCCGGTAATCAGGCTCTGAGCCGCCTGACAGATGGCGACAAGCGAGGTCGAGCACGCCGTCTGCACCGTCATGCTGGGTCCGCGCAGGTTGAGCTTGTAGGAAACGCGCGTGGGCAGGAAGTCCTTATCGTTGCCCAGCATGGTCACGTAGTTGCCCACCTGGTAGGACCCGGTGAAATCCTCGAGAAACTCGCGGCCGGTGGCGAGGTTGCGCATGAAGTAGGTGTTCATGCTGCAGCCCGCGAAGACACCCACCGATTGGGTGGTGTGGGCAGGATCGTAGCCGGCGCGCTCCAGCACCTCCCAGGCGCATTCGAGGAACACGCGGTGCTGCGGATCCATATGCGCAGCCTCTTTCGGATAGATCCCGAAGAAAGTGGCATCGAACTTGTCCGCGTCATTCAGTATGGGGCGCGCAGCCACGTAGTTCTCGGAGCGGCTGGCGGTTTCGCGCTCGAAGCTATCGAGCTGCTCGCGATCGAAGAAGGTTATCGACTCTACGCCGTTGGCGAGATTCGCCCAGAACTCTTCGACGCTGTTGGCTCCGGGAAAACGGCCGGTCATGCCGATGATGGCGATTGCCGACGACGGAATCGAACCTGTAGATGCCTGCGCTGCAGCGATCACTCGGGTTGGAGTGCTGCTCTCCGGCGTCGTGCCCGGCTTGCCCAGAACCAGCGAAGTCATGGCGCGCAGCGTGGGATGCTCGAAGATCGAGGCAATAGACAGCTCGACCTGATTCTCCCGGCGAAGCATCTCGTTGATCCGGGAGACAAGGACCGTGGCCAGCAGAGATGTGCCGCCGCTTTCAAAGAAGTTATCGTCGATGCCAACGCGGGGCAGGCCGAGGAGCTGTTTCCAGATTGCGGTTATCGCTTGCGAAAGATTTCCGGCCGCCTTTTCAGCCGCGTGCGGAGGCACGTGCGTCTCCGCCGCGTTCGACACGGGATGGTTGCCGCCTTCCGGGATTTCTCTGTTCCTTGGCATGCATGACCGGGGATTCGATTTGAGCTGCGTTTACGCTTCTCGGGCGGCCGGAACCTCTTCAGCTTCGACGACATCTTCGGCGGCGACAAAGGGGACAAACGGAGAAACATCGGCGCGCTGATATTTCGGCTGCCACCGCAGGTTCATCTTGTTGACACGTGTTTCAAACTCGGTCAGGTCCTGCTTCAGACTCTTCTCTGCGCGCAGTAGACCGACCTTATTGATGATGACGGCGACACCGCCCACGTTGAGCCTTTCGAGCAGACGGGCCGAACGCTTCAACTCCGCTTTCTTGGTTTTGGCCGACTCGCCGACCAGAATCGTGACGTCGGCAAACCGGGCAAGGTACTCGGTTTCGGCAGAGGTGAGAATCGGAGCTGCGTCAATCAGTACGATGTCGTATTCGTTGGTGAGTTCCTGAAACGCCTTGGCCATGAAGCTGGTCGCCAGCGGAGTCACCTTCGAGCTCAGAGGCTGGGTGACCACGGTGGACTGGATCTCTGTGCCCGGTCCACGCTGCGCAGCCTGCTCGCCACTGGTCTCACTGACTCGCGATGCTTCCGTGAGGTTGACAGTGGCATAAGCGACCGGATTGGTATTGCCGGAAGAATCTATCGTCAGCGTTTTGCGGCCCAGCTTGGCGAGCGTGCTGCCAATGTGGCCGACGATGGTCGTGGTGCCTGCGCCGGCCGTAACTCCTGTGACCACGAAGGTTCTCACCCCAGCGGAGTGGGCTGCGTGATCGATGCCCGCGGCGAGACGTAATGCGCACTCGTCGTAGACAAGCTGCGTTACTTCGCGATCGTCAAGCAGCACACCGATCGGAGAGAAGCCCATCACGGCTTCGACATCTGCCCCGGTGTAGAGATGCGGATCCAGCAGGTCGAAGAGTACTGCCGCCGCGATTCCCAGAAGAATGGACATGGGAAACAGCATGAGCAGATACTTGTGGGTCTTGCTGGGCGCGGGGCCAAGCGGTGTTCGTGCCGGCTGGAACAGATGCACTGATCCCGGCGAGCTGCTCTCGAGCTCGAGATTGCCGATACGTTCGTCGATCGTGTTGTAACGCGTCTGCAGGCGTTCGACGTCGGCCTTGATCTCTTCGGAGCGTTGGAATTTCGGAGTAGCGGTCGTGGCTGCATTCGTCTGCTGTTGCAGATCGTGCAGCAGCCTGGATTCCACAGTTGCCGCGCGATTCACCTCTGCGTGTAGCTTCTCTTCGAGGCGGGCCGCTGCTTTGGCGCGCAGGGTGGTCTGCATCTTCTGCAGCGCAGCTTCGGTGTCGGCCAGCTGCTCTTCAGTCTGCTTGCGCAGCGGATTGTTGGGAGTCAAGCCAGCCAGTGTTCCAAGTAACTCGCTCCGCTTCTGGCCGAGCGATGTCTTCAGAGCGGTGAGCTGAGGGTCGCTGGCAACGATTTCGTCGGCAGCCGCACTCAATGCGGAGTTGGGAGCTGACCGGTCGCCGTTCTCCATCGAGCTGAGTTGCGCCTCCGCCTGAATGCGCTGTGAATGCGCCGTGTTGAGGTCGGTGCGCATTTTCTCGAGCTGGCTGTCAAATGGATCGGATCCCTCGCCGCTTACGATGGCTACGCCTAGGGACTTGGCGATCGTTGCCTGCTCCTGGAGGAGCGAATCCAGCTCAGACTGAATGCGTGCGCGCTCCTGGCGCAGGGTATCCAGGCGTTCATCGCGCCCGTAGAACTCCTCATCCTTCGCCTTCTCGATGTAGGTGTTGGTCACCGCATTCACGATCTCGGCAAGACGGCCGGGACGCCCGCCCTGTAACGTGATGCCCACCTGGTAAGTGTTGGCGATGCGGTCTATCTCCAGCGATCCCTGGAGGCGGTTCACGGCAGACTCTTCGCTTTCGCCCGGGAATTGCCATGTGCCTGGCGGCAGCTTTTTGATCGCGTCCGCGATTACGTCATACCGCGTGACCGAGTGAATCTCTTCCTGAATGTAGGTTTCGTACTGGTACTGCTGTTCGCGGTCGTCCGTGAGCGTCTTGGGGAAGTTGGGTGAAACGTAAATGATGCTGGTCGCCGAGAATGTCGGGCGATGGCGCAGCAGGACTGCCAACCCCAGCCCACAGGTCACGAGGGCAATCAGGCTCGCCGTGATCGCATGGATCTTCAGGCTCCTGAGCACATTGATCCGTATTGCACTTGCCGGTGCCGACGGACGAGGTGCTGGCGGAGGCGGCGGAGCTGCCTGTGGTTCGAGATGCCGTGGGGTGATGTACATGAATTTCGTGTCCTTGGGGTCCCGTACTGCAATAAATCCAAATCTCTGATATTCGCCGCATCCGGCGGCGAGGAAACTTACTGATTGAGCAACGGCCTAGGGAAGACCGGCCAGGGTACCCAGCGTCAGCAAACTTGTTATCGGGCTGATCTTTTGCATGAAGTAGGCGACCTTGTTGAAACCGCTCCTCGGAACGACGACGACATCGCCCGGCTGCAGCCTGACCTCGGCCACGCCAGTTGGAGTCATCAACTGCTTCCAGGGAACAATCCGGGAGCTGTTGGCTGACTTCTCGATGATCTGGATATTGGGCGACGTTCCCGCCATATCGCCAAGGCCGCCGGCCTGAGCCAGCACCGAAGGCAGCGTCGATTCCGGGGTAAGCGGGATCGCGCCGGGATTTCTGACTTCGCCGAGCACGGTGACGAACTGATCGGCCTGCGAAGGGATAAAGACAATGTCGTTGCGCCGCAGCCGGATATCAGCCATGGCGCTCCCGCTTCTCAGCAGCGTGCGCAGGTCGACTTCGAGTACCTGATCGTTGCCGCGATAAATCATGACGCGATCGGGCAGGCCGTCCTTGTTGGATGGAGTGGACTGCAGTCCTCCGCGCGAGACTGCGTCGAGCAGGGTCGGCGTGTTGTCGAAGTAGAAGACGCCCGGGTGCTGCACGTTGCCAAGCACCGTAACCCGGTTCGAGCCGTACTTATCGATATTTACCGTGACGGTCAGGTTTGTGTAATCCGATGAGAGAGCGTCGACGATCGCCTTGGCCGCACCTGCGCGAGTAAGGTTGGAAACCGTCATCGGACCGGCGATGGGCAGTGTGATGCGTCCATCGGGGCCGATAATATATTTCCGCGACAGCTCCGGCCGTCCGGGAAAATCAAGGCTGATCTCGTCACCTGCACCGAGCTGATACTCTTCATCCGCCGCGGGCTCGAAGCTCTGCAGCTTCTTTTCCGGGCTCTGCTTCAGCTGCGGTACGGCGGCGGTCTGATCTGGAGTTGACGAGGTAGTTGTTCCCTGTTGAGCAAGCAATGACAGCGCACCCAGACTCATGACCAGTCCGATACAGGTTGTCCGAGTTGACCGAAGTGCGAATCTCATGATGGCAGACCTTTCGTAAACAATCGAGCCCAGGAACGAATGGTGCTTCCTCAGGCCGGTGCCAGTGTTCCTAATCATGCAATTAGCCTGAAGATTAGGAAATACTCCTAAAGTTGGAGTCCCGATTCGTGCGAACCCAAGCCGCATTTCCCGCCGATCCACGAAGAACAGAGGGCAGCAGGCGAAGCTTCCACACGATGTAAATTGGCGCCATCGCCAGGAAGCCAAGTGTCTTCAAAACGTCCGGTCCGCTGGCCGCCGCAGCCAGTACATGAAGCACGACCACCAGCAGCGAGGCGAGAGCGTATATGCGAACCCCCGTCACCGGTATACAGAGGGCCAGCAATAGGGCAAAAACTCCGTAGGCCATGGGCAAGCCGGCAACGTCGAGCAGAGGCTCGGCCATGCGCAGCTTTCCGCGCACAACCTGCTTCAGCAGAGGCCAGGTCCAGGTCCGGGCGGTGTGGAACCTTCCCCCTTCCCAGCGCGAGCGCTGCACATTTTCCCCCTGCTTCGAGGCTGGCAGAGAAGCCAAAACCCGTGCAGAATCAAGGTATTGCACCCGCTTGCGGGCAAGAACCAGATTGAGGTGGTATTCGAGATCCTCAACCACCGAGAAGGCTCCGTAAGGTACTTCGCTGAGCAGACTTCGGGTGAGGGCAAAGCCGTTGCCGAAGATGCCTGCCGAAAGGCCAAGCCGCTCGCGCCCGCGCGGGCGGATCACATTGAAAGCCCGGAAGGCCACAGCCGCCAGGCGGCCGCTCGTCTTCTCGGTCGGGCTCTCCATCTCGTACCGGCACTGCACCGCCTGCGCGCAGTTGGCGAGCAGCCCCTTTACCTCCGAGACCAGGTTCTGTGAAACAACCGAGTCCGCGTCGATCACCATGACCGCCTGCGCCTCCCCATTGAGTGCATGCTGAAAGCCGTGGCTCAGTGCAAAGCCTTTGCCGCGTGCCACGGGATCGTTAAAAACCAGCACTTCGGCCCCAGCCCTGCGCGCTGCTTCCGCCGTGCCGTCGGCGCAGTTGTGCGCGACCACGAAAACCCGCGTGCGCGAGCTGTGTCCGGCAGATTTGAGCACGCTGGTCACGCACCGGGAGATGAGAATCTCTTCGTTGTGTGCGGGAATCACGATCGCCAGCGGAAACTCCTCGCCGGACTTCTCTTCGCGCCGGTTGCGTGCGGGCAGCCAGGAGGCCGCGGTCACCAGAGCCAGCTCCAGGACAAGCGGAAGAGTGACTGCCACAAGCACGAGGCCAAGAGAGACATAGAGGAGTGTCATAAGCAAAAGGCGCCTTTCTTTCGGCGACGAATCATTGCCGGTCCTAAAAGATTGACCGTGCAAATTGTGAGTCAGCGTCTGCGGGGAATCAATCCCGCTTTTGTGTCGCTGGTCTCGCTAAACGGAGACCTTGAAGCCGTATCGCGATGCACGGGTGAAGCCCGAGCCGAAGCCGAGATGCACGCTCTGGCTGCCAACTGCCACCGTTTGGCAAATGCTCTGCATGACTTCCACGCGCATCTGCACCGGGGAGGCAGTTTGCCAGCGCAGGTTGGAGACTGCCGGGGTCTGGAACGAGCGTTCGCTCTTCGCGATCCTGTACAGAGCATCGTTCACGCTCGAGGTTGTCTTGAAGTAGCTGTCCAGCCTGGAGCTGCGCAGCAACCGCGTAAGATGCGGACGCATCCCGGCCAGCCACAGCTGCAGGTTGAGCCTCTGCATCGATGTCATCAGCTGCACCAGCGAGCCCAGCGTGTTCGGCCCGAAGTAGCCGCTCTGCGCCATGTCCAGCACAACATGCATTCCTGACTGGCTGGCATTGCGGGCGTGTGTCTCAAATTCGGTCAGCATGCGCCCCGTCAAGTTGCCCTTGATCGAGATCACCACCGTGTTGCCGACCAGGGTCGGAATGACTCTCGACGGTCCTGAAGTTCTGGGCTGCGAAGCGGTCGCTGCCATCTGCTGCGGCAGGTAGCGGCCCAGGGTGAGAGCGTCGGTGATATACCGGCCCACCAGCCGCCGCGGCTCCTGGGCAGCGCGGTAGATCCACTCCATGCCGGTCTTCTGCATCCAGCGCGGTGCGCGGTTCAGCTTGCCGGCGATCATGTCCAGCGAACCGCCAATGCCGATCGACACCGGCACCTTGAGACGGTCACGGTGCATGGAGAGCCATTTCTCCTGCTTGGGATTGCCGAAGGCGACCAGCAGAATGTCCGGACGGGCGCGCTCAATGCGCTCCAGAATCTCCTCGTGGTTCATGTTTTCCAGCGGACGCACCGGCGGAGAATAACGGCCGGCAATGCGCAGTCCGGGATAACGCTGCTCGAGGATTTCAGCCGCGCGTTGCGAGCTCTTTTCGCTCGCCCCCAGGAAATAAATGCTGTAGCCGCGCCGGGCCGACAGTTCTGCAAGGCGAGGAACCAGGTCGATGCCGCAGACGCGCTCCTTGAGAGGAGTTCCCATCAGCCGCGCCGACCAGAGGATGGGCATGCCGTCAGGAACCACCAGCGAGCAGGAGCAGAGAATATTCCGCAGTTCCTCGTCGCGGATGGCATGCATCAGGAAATCGACGTTGGCTGTCGCCACCTGGTGGCAGCCGCCGTCTTCGATCTTCTGCTCGATGATCTTCACAGCCTCGTCCATGGTGACGTTGTTGAACGGCACACCAAGAACAGCGACAGAATCGGGGCTTAAGCAAGGCATAAATCTGAAACCTCAGTACTGCAAAATCGGTCAAAATCGTGGAACCTGGGGGAGCCTGCGGGTCTTCTGAAAACCAGAGCCTTTGGTGCTCACAACAAAACGGTCTTACACGTGAAACAACTTGTCCGAGGCCCCTGTAAGCGCCTCGATCTCCTGTTGAGCGGCATGCGCGGGCATTTCGATCAGCTCGCACGCGCCTGACTCCTGTTGCAAAAAGCGATCGCCGGCTGCGGCTTTCTTGGCATCGATCGGCGCGACATCTTCGCGGGCGACTTCGACGGCGATGGCCTGTCCCACTGATGCCACACACACCACCAGCCGCAGCGCATTGGCCGTCCGCACCAGCCGCCCTTCCAGACCCGAGAGAGGTCCGCGCTCGATGCGAAGCAGCGTGCCGTTTGCCAGGTATGGATGGCGGGTGCATGGTGCGCCGCTCTTGAGCGAGCGCCGCAGCGATTCGATCTCGCCGTCCGGAACCGCTTCGACCTCGCCCTGATGACCGAGCAGCCGCACCACCCCGGTTGTCTCGAGCACGCGCACGCGATTGCGCTGCGTCGGCTCAAAACGGGCGAAGAGGTAGCCTCCGAACGCCGGGACTTCGATGGCCTTCTTTCGGTCCTTCCAGTCGTGAACTTCGCGCAGCAGCGGCAAATAGTTCTCGAGTCCCTTCGTGGCGAGATCACTCGCGACGCGTTGCTCGTGGCGGTACCGCGTTTGAATCGCGAACCACCGAGGCTGGGTTGTGATCGAACTTTCCATCGTGTCTCGTCGTTCGTAGGCTTCGCCCATATCAACCTCAAACGGCTGGTGTCGAAGCTGTAATTAGGGGGGAAAAAGGGTTATGCCCGGTGGAGGCAGCAACAAATCAGCAAATCAAAAGTGTTCAGACTTTGGCCGTGCTCTTCAGCTCAGCCGACAGATTCTCGTCGTTGATCTGCATCCGGTAGAAGAGCCACTCGGGATCGCTCTGCAGAATGGTTGCGATCTGCTCGCGGATGTCTCCGCTGGGTTGGCGAAATCCGTTAATGATCCGGCTCAGATGGGCTTCATCGATGCCCAGCATTCTCGCCAGGCGGTTCTGTCGAATCCCGCTCGTGTAGATTCGCAATTTAAGGTTCGGATAAATTTCTCGACTGAGACTCACTGTCTTCTTACCCTTCGCGTTTCTGAAGATCTGTGGTTACTCATGGGCCATGCCACAGCAACTACTTGACCTGCGAAGGTGCAATCGGCCTGCCAAAGTGACACGGGGCCGGTTTGACAATATTTTGTTGATCTGTAAAGGGGAGAGACCTGTTTCGCCGATCCGAATAACTTTCTAAAAATCCGAAACAGTTGGAACAGTAGAAAAGAGGGGGAAGGCAGAGTCGCAAATCGAAGCCATTTTCACGGCTCCAACGGTAACTTTTTGGTGCGTTACTTCTACTACCTATGTACCGTCAGCAGGTAATTCAAATTGGTAATTCACACAAAAGTGGTTTTGCTCCGCCACTTTGCAGACGCTATGATCCGCTTACCAAGTTGAGTTGTCGTGTCACGACAGCCGTAACTAACGTCGATTGATTTTCTTATTTCCTCGACCTTCCGAACTCTGCGTGGGGTACTAATGTCCGGCCTTGTTCTCCTGATTGGCGAAAATCCACAGGCTCATGACGCTCTGATCCAGAGCCTCAAAGCGGATGGGCTCAGTGTGCTTCCGGTCCGGACCTTGCCCGAAGCGCTCCTGCATCTGCGCAATCCCGCCCTGGTCGTCGCGGCGGTGGTCTCCAATGTAGGCATGCGCCGTCAGCAGGATCTGGACGCCGTCCTCGAGATTTGTTCCTCGCGCCCGCACCTGCCGCTGATTCTGGCGGTCAACGAGCTCTACGACCTGCACAGCGAATTCCGCACCTCGATCCGCGGCCTGCATATTCTCAAGACGCCGCTCGAACATCCGAATTCCTATTACACGATTCACGATGTCATCGAGTCGTCGCGCACAACCGTCACCCCAATCGATAGCAGCTCACCGGGAGAGCTTCCCACTCCCGTCGTGCCGCGATATTCGGAGACCTTCCTCTCCCGCGTCGGAATGGCCGATGTGCCGGTGCTCCTGCACGGAGAGACCGGCGTCGGAAAAGAGGTGATGGCGCGTCGTCTATGTGCCTACTCCTCGCGTGAGAACAAACCATTTCTCAAGCTGAACTGTGCAGCCCTTCCTTCCGAGCTGATCGAAAGCGAGTTGTTCGGGTACGAAAAGGGCGCATTCACCGGGGCCACCATCGACAAGCCGGGCAAGTTCGAACTCGCCCAGGGCGGCACTATCCTTCTCGACGAAATCGGCGACATGGATATTCGCCTTCAGGCCAAGCTTCTCCAGGTCTTGCAGGATGGCGAAGTGCAGCCCCTCGGCAGCCGCCGCATCGTCAAGGTAGACGTCCGTGTGATGGCCGCAACCCACCGCGATCTGCGCCGGGGCATCGAAGAGGGCACCTTCCGCGAAGATCTGTATTACCGGCTCAATGTCATCAATATTGTGATTCCGCCTTTGCGCGAACGCCCGCAGGAGATTATTCCGCTGGCGGAGACTTTGCTGCGCCGGCATCTTCCGCCAGGAATGACGGCTCCGATTATCACCGCGGAGCTGCAGGAGGCAATGCTTGGGTACGGCTGGCCGGGAAACGTGCGCGAAGTAGAAAACGTGATGCGTCGCTATCTGGTCTATCAGGATGCCGACGTGCTTGCTCGCGAGATCGTGCAGCTGAGTTCCACCTGCGCTCCCCAGTCCGAGAAGCCCCAGTCCGAGAGATCCCACGAAACCAACCGCGTGAACGGGAGTGGTAACGGCAACGGCAATAACGGCAATGTCGTAACCATGGACCACCTGGAGCAGAGTTCGCGCCAGGCGGAAACCAAGCTCCTTCTTGATGCTCTCGGCGCAACCCGCTGGAACCGGCGTCAGGCAGCGGCGCAGTTGAAGATTGACTATAAAGCCTTCCTATACAAGCTGCAGAAATACGGCATTGTCGAGAAGGCTAAGCGCGGTGAAGTCGGCGCCTGACATATTTCCCCAGATCGGCGTTGTATCCCGGGCCCCCAGAAGTGTCGATGCAGCGAATGCGCGTCCACCCATGCGTGCGATTCGCCTTCCGTTAGGAGCTGGTCGTGTTTGAGAATCTTCGCGAGGATTGGCGCACCTACGACCGCCAGTGGTCCCGTCAGGGCCTCTGGGCCATGGTTGCATTCCGCTTTGGACGCTGGCGTTACACCATCCGCCGGCGCTGGATGCGGCTGCCATTCTCGTTTCTCTACAAGCTGCTCAAGCCCGTATCGGAAATCCTCACCGGCATCGAACTGCCCTGCGAAGCTACCCTCGGCCGTCGCTTCCGTATCGATCATTTCGGCGGCATCGTGATCAGCGGCGACGCGGTCTTCGGCGACGATTGCGTGATTCGCAACGGCGTCACCGTTGGCCTGCGCCACACCGGAGTGCGCGGAGCACCGGTGCTGGGCAATCGCGTCGACGTAGGCGCGGGCGCCAAGATCCTCGGCCCCATCCACATCGGCGATGACGTAGCCATCGGAGCCAACGCCGTTGTCCTCACCGACGTCCCGGCGAACCATATCGCCGTCGGCATCCCGGCCCGCATCCTGCCCCGCAAGGACAAGCAGCCCACTCCCGAATTTTCCTCGCACGATGATCTGCTCGAGGTACGCGCGTGAGCTTGCCGTCAATCTCCGTCGTCGTCATCGGACGGAACGAAGGCCAGCGTCTCGCGCGCTGCCTTGAATCCGTCCGCCGCGTGTCCGGCTTCAGTAACACCGAACTCATCTACGTCGACTCCAACTCCAAAGACGGTAGCCCCGAACTCGCCGCTACCTATGGCGCGCAGGTGATCGTTCTCAACGCGCAGCGAACCACCGCAGCACTCGGGCGCAACGGGGGTTGGCACGCGGCAAAAGGTGAGTTCATTCTCTTTCTCGATGGCGACACCATCCTGCATCCGGATTTCGCTAACGCTGCGCTTGCTCCCATGCTGCAGGACCCATCCATCGTCGCCGTCTGGGGACATCGCCGCGAGATTCATCCCGAAGCGTCCATCTACAACCGCATCCTCGATCTCGACTGGGTCTACGCACCCGGCATCGCCGAGTTCTGCGGAGGCGACGTCCTCATGCGCCGCAGCGCCCTCGACGAAGCCGGCGGTTACGACGCCGAGCTGATCGCCGGCGAAGAGCCTGAGCTCTGCCGCCGCATGCGCGCCCGCGGCCATCGCATCCTCCACATCGATCACCCGATGACCGGGCACGATCTGCAGATCACGCGCTTCGGCCAGTACTGGAAGCATGCCGCCCGCGCCGGCCACGCTTTTGCCGAAATCTCCGCGCGCTTTCGCGCGAGCGACGACAAGTTCTGGGACGCCGAGCGCAAGCGCAATCTCATCCGCGGCGGATTCTGGATGGGCAGCTTCGTCCTCGCGGCCGCCATCAGCGCCCTGCGGCTCACAATTCTCCCCCTGCTGATCTGGCTCGCCCTGTTGCTCGGGATGTCAGTCCGCTCAGCATGGAAGTCGCGCTGGAAGTCGCAACATCTCCCCGCGCTGCTGCTGTATGGCATTCATTCTCATCTCCAGCAAATCCCCATCTGCGTCGGACAAATTATTTACTCACTCGATCAGAGGCGTGGCAACCGGCGCACGCTGATCGAATACAAGGAACCCGCAAAGTAGTCGCCGGCCAAATTCACCAAGGAACCAAAACCCATGCATGTCCTCACGATGCCACCACCCACCACCCGTCTCTCCGCCAAGGACACTCCGTCCCGCGCGCAGAATTCGCGGCTGCCCGCGATTCTCGCCCTCGCGTGTGTCCTCGTCGCGACCCTCCTCATCTTCTGGAGTTACGCGAAGCTGAGTCAGACCTGGGACGAATCGGCGCACATCGGCACCGGCATGGAGTGGCTGTCCCGTGGCGTCTACACACTCGACCCCATCGATCCTCCCTTGCCGCGCGTTTCCACCGCAGTCGGGCCCTATCTGCTCGGCATCCGCTCCTTCGGCAACCGCAACCCCTGGGATGAAGGCAACCTGATCCTCGATGCACAGGGCAACGCGCACCTGCACAAGGTTCTCACCGCCGCGCGTCTCGGCATCCTTCCGTATTTCCTCATCGCGGCATTTCTCACCTGGCGCATCACCCGCCGCTGGCTCGGACCATGGCCGGCAGCGATGGCAGTCTTCCT
Organism: uncultured Acidobacteriaceae bacterium; assembly: GCA_963781245.1. GTDB lineage: Bacteria > Acidobacteriota > Terriglobia > Terriglobales > Acidobacteriaceae > Silvibacterium. Next base: position 234,175 of record CAWAFB010000010.1, on the reverse strand, counting down.
GTTTTCCACGTGTCCGCCAGTCCTCGCGCACGCGTCTCTGGCCACTACCGACATGTCCTTCGTCGCGATGTTCCTATTCGCGATCGACGCGATATGGCTCGCATTCCAGGACCCCAGGCCCCTGCGCTGTGCCCTGGCCGGCCTCGGCTTTGGACTGGCCTGCATCGCCAAGCTATCGGCCTTTCCTTATCTCGCGCTCTGCGGCTTCGCCTTCCTCGTTTACATGCTCTGGAAGAAGAAGCGCGTCCCGCGCATCCCTGCCTGGGGCGCATTTGCTGTCGCCGCCATCATCACCATCTGGGCCGGATATCACTTCTCGGTCGGCTCGCTCGCAACGGACAATATCAAATCGCAGCAAACAGTCGGGTACGCACTTGCAAAACTCGGCCCCGCTGGCGGCCCAGTGGCCGTCGTCATCAATCACCTTCCGGCCTATCAGTATTTCCAGGGACTCCGCATTGCCCAGCGCATGAAACAGTTCCCGCCCCCGGGCTACCTCTTCGGACAGGTCTACTACGGCGGTCGCTGGTACTTCTTCCTGCTCATGCTCCTGCTGAAGACCCCGATCCCCTTCACGCTGCTCGTGGTCCCCGGATTCGTTCTTGCTATCCGCCGCGTGGCGAAACTGCATGACGGCTTCGCGCTCGTGCCGCTCGCCGGCATCGTCTTCCCCATCCTTGTAGCGACCATGTCGCACATCAATCTCGGCGTGCGCCATGTACTGGTGGTCTATCCGTTCTTTGCGATGCTGGCCGCACTCACCGGCCTCACCTTATATAGGAGCCTTGCATCGTCGCGGAAACTCGCCACCGGAGCCGTCGCGCTGCTGCTCGGCTGGCAGCTCGTCTCCTGCCTGCGCGTCGCTCCCGATTTCCTCACCTACTTCATCGAGCCCGTCGCCGCCCGTGGCGGCTACATCGCCATCGACAGTGACTACGACTGGGGACAGGATCTCTTCCGCCTTCGCGATGAACTGCACGCCCTCAACGCCTCGCAGGTATGGATCGCCTACAGCGGCAGCGCCGACCTCAACTCCTACGATCTCCCCGGATGGAAGAAGCTTGAGCCCGGCCAGCAAGTCACCGGCTGGGTCGCCATCAGCGAGACCATGGTGCGCGCGCATCCCGATCAGTACGGATGGCTGGCGCAGTACCAGCCCATCTCCACTGCCGGCAAAACCTTCCGCATCTATCGAGTCGAATAGCGCAACACCGTGACGCCTGCCCATCCGGGCAGGCCGCTCACCCGAGCCTCTCACTTGCGAAGTTGGCTATACTTTTCGCATACAGGGGCTCTCCCATTCACGACATCTCACTGACATCTGTACTTGAGACCGCCGGACTCGACATCGGTCCGGTGCCCACGCACGCGCCCGGGCCATCGGGCTTTCTGCCTCTTACGCCGGAGATGCTGCTCACCCTACCCTCAGGCAATCTTTTCGGATTGAGCCAGAACGCCGGCATGGGCTGGGACCCGGCGCGTCTGTCCGGCCCCGAAATCCTCATCCTCAGCACCCATGGTGGTCTGCGCGCTGAAGACGGCAGTCCCATTGCCCTTGGCTTTCACACCGGTCACTGGGAAGTCGGCCTGCTCGTCGCCGAAGCCGCGCGCGAGCTGAAAGATCTGAACGCAGTCCCTTTCGCCGGAGCCTGTACCGACCCGTGCGATGGCCGCACCCAAGGCACGCTGGGCATGATGGACTCGCTTCCCTTCCGCAACGATGCAGCCGTCGTCCTTCGCCGCCTCATGCGCTCGCTGCCCACGCGTTCTGGAGTGCTGGGGATCGCCACCTGCGACAAAGGTCTGCCGGCGATGATGATGGCCCTCGCCTCCGCAGGTGATCTGCCCACCGTCCTGGTCCCCGGCGGCGTCACTCTGTTGCCCGAGAGCGGAGAAGATGCAGCCAAAGCCCAGACCATCGGTGCCCGCTTCGCACAGAAGCAGATCACCCTCGAATACGCTGCCGAAGTCGGCTGCCGGGCCTGCGCCTCACCCGGTGGAGGCTGCCAGTTCATGGGAACTGCTGCCACGTCGCAGGTGATCGCCGAAGCTCTCGGCCTCGCTCTGCCTCACTCCGCGCTCGCTCCATCCGGACAGCCCATCTGGCTAGACGGCGCCTGCCGTTCGGCGCGCGCTATGCTGCGCCTTCGCCAACTCAGCCTCGGCACCTCGGCCATCCTGACCTCCGCCTCGGTTCAGAACGCCATGGTCGTCCACGCTGCCATCGGCGGCTCGACAAATCTTCTGCTCCACCTCCCAGCCATCGCTCACTCTGCCGGTCTGCCGCGACCTACCGTCGCCGACTGGACCCACGTGAACCGCCAGGTGCCGCGTCTGGTCGATGCCCTGCCCAACGGCCCGCAGAATTTCGCTACCGTGCAGGTATTTCTCGCCGGCGGAACTCCAGAGGTAATGCTGCACCTGCGCCGCGCCGGCCTACTCGACACCAGTGTCACCACCGTCACCGGCGACACCCTCGACGCGTGCCTTGACTGGTGGGAGCAAAGCCCACGCCGCCAACAGCTTCGAAAGCACTTGCATGATCAGGACGGGATCGATCCCGACGACGTCATCATGTCGCCCGACCGCGCCCGGCTGCGCGGCCTCACTTCGACCGTCTGCTTTCCCGTTGGCAATCTCGCGCCTGAAGGCTCAGTCATCAAGAGCACGTCCATTGATCCCACCCTCGTCGACGAAGACGGCCAATACAGACACCTCGGCCCGGCCCGGGTTTTCATCACAGAAGAAGCAGCCATCCTCGCCATCAAGCGAGGCCGCATCTCCGCCGGCGACGTCATCGTCCTCATCTGCTGCGGACCAGCCGGCGCGGGCATGGAAGAGATCTACCAGATCACCTCTGCGCTCAAGGCGCTTCCTTTCTGCCGACACGTCGCCGTCCTCACCGACGCGCGCTTCAGCGGCGTCTCGACCGGAGCCTGCATCGGCCACATCTCTCCCGAAGCCCTCGCCGGAGGCGTAATCGGAAAGATCGAGGAAGGCGATCAGATAGAGATAGTAGTCGACCGCGTCAATCTCCATGGCTCCGTCAACCTTGTCGGAAGTGATGGCCAGTCATTCAGCCCGGAAGAAGGTGCTCGCCGCCTCTCTCAGCGCTCGCCTCGTCCCGATCTCCGCCCCCATCCCGCTCTCCCTGCCGACACCCGATTGTGGGCGGCGCTCGTTCAGGCCAGCGGAGGCGTGTGGGGCGGCTGCGTCTACGATGTCGACTCCATCACATCTTTGCTGGAAAAGGGCCGTGCCGCCAACCATCAAAGACCTGCGACAAATACGCCACTCCCGGCGTCGAAAGAGATGTAATGATTCTTTATCGAACCGAAGACGGCTTACTGGTCGAAGAGACTGAAAACTATTACTCCATCGAGGAAACTTCGCTCGATGCTCTCATTTCGCTCGACGACCTCTATCTGCACCTCTCCTCCATCGTCTCCAGCAGAGCGCCGGTCGAGCTTCCCCAACCTCCAGCGCTGGAAGCGCCCATCGAGAACCAGGAAGTCTGGGCGGCCGGAGTCACCTACTATCGCAGCCGTGCCGCGCGTATTGAGGAATCGAAGGACGCCGGCGGCGGCGACTTCTACGACCGCGTTTATTCTGCCGACCGGCCGGAGCTCTTCTTCAAAGCCGTCGCCCACAAAGTCGCCGGGCCGGACAGCGAAGTCAGGATTCGCCGCGACGCCAAGTGGTCCGTCCCCGAACCTGAATTGGCGCTGCTCATCAATCCCAAACGGCCGCGTCATCGGCTACACCATCGGAAACGACATAAGCTCGCGCGACATCGAGGGCGCCAATCCCCTCTACCTTCCGCAGGCAAAGGTCTACGACCGCAGTTGTGCCCTTGGTCCGGGCATCCTCATCCAGCCGCATCCCATGCCAGTTACCACCGAGATCCGCATGGAAATCCTCCGCGCCGGTATCGTGGAATACTCGGCGTCAACTGCGCTCACTGAAATGAAGCGCGATCCCGCCGTGCTCGTCGAATATCTCTTCCGCGACCAGAGCTTTCCCCGCGGATGTTTTCTGCTTACCGGCACCGGCATTGTTCCGCCCGACTCGTTCACGCTGCGCAGCGGCGACGAAGTCCATATCAGCATCGACGGTATCGGGACCCTGATGAACCAGGTCGCGACGAATCAGGTCCCCTGACCTCACAGCGGCGGCTGCGGCGCTTTCGTTGGAGCATCTACCGCATTGCCGGCCACCTTTGCCGGACGGCGATAGACTCCGCATCCCTGGGTCACGTAGAGCACCGCCCGGTCCTTGCCTCCGAAGAGTACCGCGGACACAGCACCCGGCACCGGCGGATTCAGGATCTCTGCCAGCCGTCCGTTCGCCTCACAGACCTGCACGCCCAGCGGTGTCGCGAAATAGACTTGTCCGACTGAATCCTCAGTCACTCCGCGAACCCCACTTGTCCATCCGGTCTCCGGCATCTCCAGCCGGAAGAATGGCTCGCCGTTGATCAACGAACCATCCGTTGCAATTTGAAACGACCAGCTGAACCTTCCGAACTCGTCGGTGACAATCAGCATCGCCTGATCCGGTGAGAGCGCCAGCCCGGAAGGCATCGCAATCTCTCCGCCCTGGTAAACCGTGCGAACCCGGCCGACTGCGTCGACCATCCCAACCGTCCTGTGAACCGAATCCGTGAAATAAACGGTCGACCTCACGGTAACCGCGATGTCGTCCACGTCTACGTCTTCCGCGATCGTCTTTTCATCGCCGCCCGGACCATAAGAAACAATGCGCCGCGTGAGACTCTGGACGGCGTACAACCGCCCGTCCGCCCCAAACCGTATTGCCGTTGCTCCGTTGCTCTGTCCCTTGAAGACGATCACCGTCCCGTAGTCGTTCGACTTGTAGATGCGGTTCTCTGCCGGAACCGAGAAAAACACATTGCCATCGGTGTCGACGGCCATCCCGCCTATCTGTTCGTAGCTGCCGCCCACTTTCTTCCAGGGTTCATCGGGCGAGATCGTCGAATAAACCTTGCCGCGCGGATCCCATCCCGGCTGATTCATCGCCGCGGGTAACCGTGCGAGTACCGGCTTGGGATAATCGCGCCACAGCCAGCGAAGCGCGTCCGGCAGGATCGCCGCGCCCTGCTGCATGTTGTGGCCTTCGGTTCCCATCACCAGTTTGGCGTCATACCCGGCATACTCCAGCGCCTCATACATCACCTGGTTGTTGATCGGCCAGCTTCCGGCGTAGAACGTGCCATACGGCTGATCAGGAACAATGTGGTCCGCCGTTCCATCCTGCATGAAAACGCGCAGCGGCTTCGGCTCCGTCTTGCGCACGATTGCCGGCAGCGAATCCGCTCCCTTCATAGCGACATATGTGCCAATGAAGCTGAGCACGCGATGAAACTGATCGGGCCGGTTCCACGCCGCCATGAAAGCGCCCACCGCGCCGGTGCTAATGCCCGCCAGCCCTCGGTCATCCGGATTTTTCGAGAGATTGTACTTCGCGGCTACGGCCGGAATCAGCTCTTCGATCAGAAAGCGGGCGTAGCGGTCGCTCAGCGAATCGTATTCAAACACCCGCTCGTACCGGTTCCGCGCATTCGTTGAAATTGCAGGCAGCACTCCCGGGTCGATGAAGATTCCGATCATTGCCGGCAGCTCGTGCGCCGCAATCAGGTTGTCGAACACAACTGGCGCATTGACATTGCTCTTCAGAAAGCCACTGCCATCGAGAAAAATCATGAACGGCGTCGGCTTCGCGGCATCGTACTGCGCCGGCACGTAGACCGAATAATCGTGCGGAGTCCCCGGATAGAACTTCCCCGGCGACAGGATGTATTTCGTAACCGTGTCGTGAGGCACTCCGTCTTTTGGCTGCGAATCCGGGCCCAGCGTGTATGTCTGTGCGTGCAACGACAGTGCCGCAATCAGCGCGGCGAGGGGAAATAGTCTCATAAAGTGCGGCAGCGGCGCTTAACACCCGCCTGACTCACTCAGTGTACGGCTTTATCCCTTTGATGCGCGCCACGCCGCCGATGGCGAAAACGCAGAGCACGGGATCGCACGGAAACCGGAAGCGCGGCTTGGCGATGGTCGCCGCCGAGCTCAGGATCACCAGCCCCAGCGCAGCCAGTGTCAACCACGTGAGCGCGTGCCTGCGGTAAACCACCAGTCCGATCACACCGAAAATCATTACCGGCAGCAGAGACCATGCGGCAATCTGCGCAAGCCTTCCCGAATGCAGGCCTTCAGTCTTCGGCTTGCCTGCCGAGTCGAAGACCGCAATTGCCCGCAGCACTACCAGTTCCGCATAACGCGCGCGATGCGCATGAATCCACGCCTTTGCCTCTTTGGCTTCTTCGCGATCGAGATAGACTTCGCCCTTCGTCCAGTCGGGAGTCAACTCCACCCAGTTCCCTGAGCGCGGCGTGGCCTCGTCGTTGGCGCCGAGCTGCAAATTGTAACCGCCATTGGTCGCTATCGCGAAATCGTGCAGCACGATCTCGTTGCGGATCATCCACGCTAGCGCGGGAGCCATGCCGACAATCAGCACCAGAACCGCAATCTTGAACCGCCGCTTCCACGCAATCACGATTGCCGCAAGCAACGCGAGCGGCGCAAAGGTGGTTGTCGCCGATCCCGCGATCCCCAACGCGATCCCCGCCCATATCGCAAGACCCATGCGATCGCGCTGCATCGCCTGCGAGCAGAGCCACACACCCACCGTCAGCGCGACGGTCGTCAGGACCGTCGGGTAGAGCGTCGTGCTTGCATAGGTCAGCGCCGGATGAAACGCGGCCAGCATCGCTCCCAGGTTGGCCAGCAGCGGGCTCAGTCCAAGTGCCCGTCCCACGCGCGCGCATGCAAACGGCAGCACGCCCAACAACAGCGCCTCGGCGATCTCCACGATCAACGGATGATGGCCGAAGATCGCATAGATGATCCCGACGAAGACCAGCTGGCCGGGCGCGCGATACGCCGTGTAATAGGTGAAGTTCTTGAAACCCAGGCCTTGAGAGACGGCGAGGCCTATGTTGTCGTAATCCAGCTCGTCGTAAAAGCGGTCATGGTGGCGCGTTCCGAAAATCAGCGCCAGCCGCAACACCGTTCCCGCAATCGCCAGCAGCCATAGCCAGCGATCGCTTCGCAGCCAGTTGAGGCCCTGGCTGTTGAGACCGTGGCTGCTGAGAGCAGACCGATTCGGTTCTCTCAAAGCACTCTCCCTCGCGTCTTCAGTCAACACAGCGTCCTTACTCATTTCGCAGCGGCAACAGGTCACCGTAAATTTCGAGAATCCGGTCAATCTTCTTATCCCAGTCGAACTGCTGCTCCACGCGCTGCCGTCCGCTTGCGCCCAGCCGATCGCACAATCCGGGCTCGCCAACCAGTCTATTCATTGCCGCCGCGAATCCCCGCAGAAGTGCCTCCCGGCTCGATGGTTCGATGAGAAAACCGCACGAGCTGTCCAGATAGTCCGCCGGGCCGCCCCACTTGGTCGCAATCACCGGAACGCTGCTGGCCATCGCCTCAAGCACCACCGCGCCCCCGCATTCGTAGATGCTCGGCAGCACCAGCGCCTGCGATGCATGCAGATGCGGCGCGCATTCCGACTGCGGAAGAAACCCCGTAAACGTCACCCGCTCGGCGACGCCCAGCCTCTCCGCGGCGTCTCGCCACGGCGCGCGCATCGGTCCGTCTCCGATGATCACAAGCTCGGCGTCCGGCACGAGGCTGAGCGCCTCAATCACGATGTCGAGCGCCTTCCAGTCAACCAGCCGGCCCATAAAGACGAAGCGAGCTCTACCGAATCTCTTCTCAATCTCTTTCGTGGCCGAAGACCACGTCTTCAGATGAACTCCATTCTCGACCAGCTCAATCACCCGCCCTCGCGCACCCGCAGGAAGCGCCAAGCGCGTGCGCTCATTTGCGACGAGCAGCACATCCGCGCGTTTCTTGCCCGGTAAAAGTGAGTTGAAGAAATCCGAAAGCCTGCGTCCAAAGCCGATCGCCACTCTGCTCACCCCCGACTCCGCATGCCGGAACGCCGCGGGATACTCCATGCCGCCGTTCATCGGCCCGATCGCCACCGGCACCCCCAGCCCGATCATGAGTGAGGGAAAACGCGGCGAGACCGGAATAGGCTGATGCACAAGATCAACGCCCTCCCGCGCGATCAGCTCCAGCACAATCCTGCGCGCCAGATGCTGCGTCGCCAGCTGGCTCAGCAATCCAAGCGTTGCCTCGCCGATACGCCGGGGAAGAAAGCCGCTCAGCCGAAACAGTAGTTTGTGAAACCAGGCATCGGGAATGAAGCGCATGCGGTCCCGCTCACCAGGAAGCGCCGCTTCAAGTTCGCCGCGCGTGCGTGTGTGAACCACCAGCCATGCTTCGATGCCGCGGGCGCGCAGCCCTGCGAAATAGTGGAGAGGCAGAACGGCCTCTCCGCCGAATTTGTAGGAAGCATGTTCGGCAACAATGCAAATGCGCATCTTCGAGCGGGCAGAACACGGTTTTACAGCTCAGGGCCGGGGAAACAGAGAATGCTGTTTGAGCGATTCTGGATACCTTAGGCTCGCACAAGCTGCGGCCGTGCAGCCATCCCTCGAAGGTCGTAACTGCTTGATTGCGAATCGCCTTCAGCAAAAACAAGTTTGGAAAAGGTTTGACGCGAAGCCGCGACTCAAAGTCTACGCGTCCAACGGAAATCGATAAATGGCATGTAAATAAATGGCGCAGAATTTTCGAAAATGCCTTAGCATCGGTGCGTACTTTACCGGCCGTCACGATGCCGGGGCAAGAGCCGATCAAGTCTGCGCCGCAGTCGCTTCATCGAAATAGAAATAGATACTGCACGCCTGTTTTTCTCACTACTATCTGTGGCCCATCCCCCGCGGCCCTGTCTTTAGGAGAGTTCCATGCTGCGGAACTATCTCATGCCGGGATTTGCGCTCGTCCTGCTCGCCGTGTTCGCCTCCCCGCGGTCGTCGCCCCCGTCTCCGCCAGAAGCTGCCGGCACAACCGTCCCCGCCTCTGCCCAGCAACTCCCCGCCGCAACCCAGCCCGCGGCCGGCAACATGCCCAACCTCGGAGGCAGCAAGCAGCTCTACAATCCCGACCAGGTCTGCGCCCTCGCAAAAATTGAAATGCACGAGAGGCTTGCCGAGTTCGGCGTCGACTACCCGGAAGCGAGCGTTCCCGCCACGCCCGGCGCCGCTTCTGGTTCGGCCGAAGCCATGATCGCGCTCGTTCCCGACCCGGTACACACACACCTTGCGCTGCTCTTTGACCGTTACATTGATGCCGTACAGCAGGCGCTGCAGGACAGCACCTCCGAGAAAGCTCCCGGCTGGGTCTACGTGAGCCAGTGGCTTCCCTGGGATCCGGCGCCGTACCAGGCCTCGCAGGACCCGGTCGACCGCACCAACACCCACACCTTCGATGCGAACCGGGAATGCGCCCCCGGCATTCTCCTCTTCCGCAGAAATCGCTTTGGCGAAAGCCGCATGGGAGGCAAATTTCTCGTCCTCTTCCTTGTGGGCGAATCCCCAACCAGCGGCATTCTCAGCCGCGATCAGTTCAGCAACGCGATGTATGGCCTCCATCAGGTTGAGCAGCGCGACCCCGACCTGCCTTCCGGCACCCGGCGCATCCTCGGCCCGACATTCTCCTCCACCATCCCCTCGCTCGACGCCTTGCTGCAGCAGTCTTGTCCCGGTGGCGCACTCCCCGCCTGTTTCAGCCGCACCCAGATCATCAGCGGCTTCGTTTCCGCAAACAGCGTCAGCATCAATGCATCAGGAAACTATCCCGCGCTGGGGGCGGGCCATTTCCTCTCCATGAGCGAGGGCTCGGATGTCGTCCGCGACATGCTGATTCAGTATTTCGGAAACACCGAGCACATCGGCTCCAACCAGATAGCCTTCGTCTCGGAAGATGAAACCGCCTTCGGCAATATCTCGTCGACGCCGCTCTGGGTCTGGAACAAGGATTCGTCCCGCTCCCTGCTTTTCCACTATCCGCGCGAGATTTCACAGCTGCGCAACGCCTACGAGAAGAACTCCATCTTCAGCCGCTCATCCGCGCAGCAGAGCACCAGTAGCGCAAACCAGTCCGACCTCACTCTGAGTCTCGAAGACCGTCACAAGGAAGAAGACAGCGTCCCCTCATTCTCCGATACGCAGAATCCCATTTCCGAAGAATCGGTCCTCTTCACCATCACCCGCGCCATGAAAAGCCAGGGCGTCCGCGTAGCCGTCATCAACGGCACTGACACGCTCGACGTCATCTTTGTCGCGCGCTTTCTGAGCCGCAACCTGCCCGATGTGCGCGTGGTCCTGCTGAACGCCGATATTCTCTTCCTGCGGCCGCCCGACGTCACCAATTTCCGGGGGATGCTGATGGCCAACACCTACTCCCTCATACCCGACAACCTGATGTGGAGCGGCCGTTTCCTTCACGTTCCTGCCGAGAAAGCCGATCCCGACCAGCCCGAACATCGCAGCCCGTATGGAACTTATCTGCCGGGGCGCGTCTTCCCCTCGCACGAGGCCTCCGGCCTCTACAACGCCATCCGCCTGCTCGAAATGGCCCCCCTCGAGGAGAAGAATCACGATCTCATACCGCAGCGCTACGGCCATCCCGACTACCTTTGGCTGCCTGAATACACCGATCCCTTCCGAGGAGGAAATCATCCGCCTCTCTGGCTCAGCGTCATTGGCCGCGGAGATTTCTGGCCCGTCGCATTGCTTGACCACTACCCTCGCCCGGGACCGGACAACAAACAGATGCAGTGGAGATCATCCCTGCCCCACATCTCGGCCGGCGACACGCATGAGGTCAAAGCTGAGGGCTCGATTCCGCCCGGCATGTTCAATGAATGGACACTCGATGCGCTGTTCAATTTCGGCAATCTCCGTCCTGTGGTCCGCGACCTCTCCGTCGGTCGGCTCTCCGTGGCCTGCCTGCTCGCGCTCTTCGTTGCTTTCGGCATGGTCCTGTGCCTCTTCGCCCGCCTCGACCGGTGGCCGGAATATGTCTTCGACATCCCAGGAAGCAACAACACACGCCGCGCCTGGATCGTCCTGGTGATCATCCTCAGCTACTCGTGGATAGCGCGCCTCCTGATCCTCGATCTCCCTCCCTCAATCTTCTTTCGTGAGCCGGTCAACGGCGGGCTCCTGCTGCTCGAGATCGCGCTCCTGCTCTTTGCCGCATGGGTCATCCGAACAACGCTGTCATCCGGCAGGCGTAAGCGCTCGGCCTGGGCGATGGTGCTTCTCACCCTGCTCGCCGAGGTCCTCTTTCATTGGGCGCTGCCCCATGACTTCGCCACCCGCATCTTCTTTCTCTTTCGCAGCCAGCACCTCTACAGTGGAGTCTGCCCGGTGCTGCCCTTCATCTTTCTCTTTGTCGCCGTCATCTGCCTCGTCGCCCGGCACATCCGCGCGCTCTTCATTTTTTCCCCGCGCCTCAAACCGCGCGTCCCCTATCACCGCAACAGCAAATCACCGGCCATCCTCGCATCCATAAGCAGCACTGCTGTTCGAGACATACTCAGGAGCTGCTATTCACCCTGGCGCATGCTGCACGAAAAGAAATCGCTGCGGCCGGTGGTGTTCTGCGTCATCTCAGTTCTGGTTCTCCTCTACTTGCTCTTCCCGCACGGTTTCGGAACCTTCGAAACCCGCAGCCTCTCCATCTGGCTCACCGTCTTCACTTTTGCAATCGTCCTTTTCCTCATCCTCGAGATCGGCTGGGTGGTACTTATGTGGATCTGCCTCCAGAAGGGTCTGCTTATCCCTCTCGAGCGCACCGTGCTTCGGGCCTGCTTCAGTCGCGTCTCCGGCTTCTCCTGGCAGCGCTTGTGGTTTGGCTTCGATCTCTCTCCGGCAGTGCGCTATAAGCCTCTGTTGCGCGCATACGACTCGATGCGACTCATGGAGTACGACCCCTACTGCCCGTCCCAGATTAAGAGCAGCATTGACTGCACGCGTGCAAGTTTCCAAACCATGATGGATGCCGTGGCGGCTAAGGATGCTGGCGGACGCGTCGAAGGTTTCCGCAGATTTCAATGGGAGCTATGCAGCTGCGCAACCCTTGTTATCGACAAGATTCTCTCCGACATTCGCCGCCATAAGGATGGCCTGGCAACAAGCCTCGACGTGACCGCCGACAAAATGGCCGAGGTGATGAAGAGCTCCGCCGCCGCCGACTCACTGGAAGCAAACGCCGAGGAATTCGTCGGCCTCGTCTACATCTATGCCATCCAGCATGTCCTCATGGACATCCGCAGCCACATTCTTGCTTTCACCTTTGGATACTTCTTTTTGTTGTTGGCAGTCAATGCCTATCCGGTTGTTCCGCACCATGCCATCATGATCATGCTGCTCACCATCTTCGCCGGCTTCGTGCTCACCGTCTTCATTGTCTTCTCGCAGATGCACCGCGATCCCATCCTCAGTCGAACCACATCGACGGAGCCCGGAAAACTCGACATCGGCTTCTATCAGAAGCTCATTTCTGTGCTGGGCGTGCCCATCATCGGGCTGCTCGCATCGCAATTCCCCGAGATCAGCAGCTTCCTCTTCTCCTGGTTGGAGCCCAGCCTGCAGACCCTGAAGTAGCAAGCCGGCCGGCGTAAATAAAAGGGCAGACCCAAAGGTCTGCCCTTTCCTGACGCAGTAGCTTCTATCTGAGCCCTGAGCCCTGAGCCCTGAGCCCTGAGCCCTGAGCCCTGAGCCCTGAGCCCTGAGCCCTGAGTTACTCCGACTTCTCGTCGCCCTTGACCGTCACCGCGACATGGGCCGTCACTTCGCGGTGCAGCTTCACCGGGATGTGGAACTCGCCGAGCTGCTTGAGCGGCTCTTCGAGATGCACCTTGCGGCGGTCGATGTTGAAGCCCTTCGCTTCGAGCTCGTGCGCAATATCGGCTGATGTGACCGAGCCGAAGAGCTGATCGTGCTCGCCCACCTTGCGCTCGAAGACGAGCGATACATTGTTGAGCTGGCCCACCAGCGCCTCGGCTTCGGACTTCTCCTTCGCCGAGCGGCGCACCGCCGATGCCTTCATCTGGTCAATGACGGCCTTATTGGCGGCAGTGGCTTCCATGGCCAGTTTCTTCGGCAGCAGGAAATTGCGGCCATAGCCGTCGGCCACCTTCACCACATCGCCGCGATGGCCGAGGTTGTTGATGTCTTCTTTCAGAATGACTTCCATGCGAATCTCCAATTGAGACGCGGAGCACAGCAGGGACTGCGTCTGCGATGATCTCTTGCGCCTTGCTGTGGCACAGCCGAAGCCGTGCCCTGATATAATCTTTCTGAGCCCTGAGCCCTGTTTCTAGAAGCGAGCCGCAAACGGCAGCAGAGCGATGTTGCGGGCCTGCTTGATCGCGCGGGTCAGGCGACGCTGGTGCGTGGTGCAGACGCCGGTCAGGCGCCGCGGCACGATCTTGCCCCGCTCGGCCACGAAGCCCTGCAGCAGGCGAACGTCGCGGTAAGGAATCGCATCGATCTTCTCCGTGCAGAACTTGCAGACCTTCTTGCGCCGGAAGAACTTGCGCCCGCCAGGACCGCCGCCAGGACCGCCGGGACGAGGACCACCGGTCCGAGGACCGGATGAGGATGGCGCTCCACCTTCGGGAGCGCGATGATGAGAGGTTGTTTCTTCAGCCATTGTGTTTCCTATCCTTCGAAAGATTATTGGAGCGCCCGTTCATCCCGGAGGCTCGGTCTTCTGAATCTGAAATCCTAAGCATTCACCGGCGCGGTCTCTGCCGGTTCAGCAGCCGCCACGGGAGCCTCCACCGGATCTTCGACAGGCGAGGCCTCCGCGACCGGGGCCGCAGCCACCGGCTGCGCGCTCAGCTTCTTGCGCGTCGCGCGGATCGCCTTGATCTTGTCGAGGCGCTTCTGCTCTTCATCCATGCGGACGGTGATGAACTTGATCACCGGCTCGGAGACGCGCATACGCCGCTCGAGCTCATGCACCAGCTTGCCGTCAGCGTCGATGGTAAGCAGTACGTAGTTGCCGTCGTTGAACTTGCGCACCGTGTAGGCAAGCTTGCGCCGGCCAAGCTTCTCGGTGGAGCGGAGCGTGCCGCCGCCGTTGACGATCGTCTGCTCAAAGCCGGCGATCAGCTTGTCCAGATCTGCGTCCTCCACATCGGGACGGACGATAAACATCACTTCGTAGAAACGATCCATGTTCTGCTTCTCTTTTCTTTGGCCTCGGTGAATTTATCACCGTGACCAGAACTTATTTCCTGCGGCAGTCTTCCTGCCGTTCGTTACTCCGCCGGGCCGTTTTGGTCGCGACCATTTTCCCGGCGATTGAATTCGTTCATCGCGGCCGTGATTCCCTTTGCCGCAACCGCCTCTACAGCCTGCGTCACCCGATCCAGAACCTCGTCGAGTGTCGCCAGATCCTTCTTCCGGAGCGGTGTCAGCAGGTAATCCTTGCCGCGCCGGAATGCCTCTTCGGGTTCACCGTTGGAACCCACTCCGATCCGGATGCGCGTCCACTCGTCGGAGCGCAATGCTCCCGAAATGGACCGGGCTCCGTTGTGTCCTGCCGCGCTGCCGCGTTCTCTCACGCGCACAACGCCCAGGGGCAAATCCAGTTCGTCGTACAAAACCAGCAGGTCGCGAGCCGTGTTGATCTCAAACTCGGCCGCGAGTGCCGCGACGGAAAGACCGCTGAGGTTCATGAAGGTCTCCGGCTTGGCCAGGATCACTTCACGTCCCGCGATCTGAATCTTTGCCGTCAGCGCGCGGCAGCGACGGTTAGCCACGGCCACGCGATTCTGATCGGCGATACGGTCAACTGCGAGAAAACCCGCGTTGTGCGGCGTGAACTGGTATTCGATCCCGGGATTCCCAAGCCCGACCACCAGCAGCAGACCGCGCGACGGCGAATCATTTCCGGACTCTGTCGCAGTCGCCAAAACTTACTTCTTCGCGCCCTTCTCAGCCGGCGCCTCGGCTGCATCCGTCTTACCCTTCTTGACGACTTCGGGCTCTGCCGGTGCGGTAACCGCAGCCACTTCTTCAGCCGCAGGCGCAACCTCTTCCTTGATCGAGACCACGTGCGCAACCGTCGCGCCCTCGTCGGTCAGGAACTTCAGCTTGTCCGAGTGCGGCAGGTCCGATACGCGCAATACATCGCCAATTGACATGTTCGTCACATCGAGATCGATGTGGCTCGGAATATCGCCCGGCAGGCACTCAATCTCCACTTCGCGCAGCACCAGGTCGAGAATGCCGCCCTGGACCTTCACGCCCACCGCCGTACCGGTGAGCTGAATCGGAACCTCAACCTTCATCGCCTTATCCAGCGCAATGCGCTTCAGGTCGATGTGCATCAGCGTGCCCTTGATCGGCTCATACTGCCAGTCGACGATCATGGCCTTGGTTTTCGCGGTCGACCCAGTAATTTCGAGATCGAAAATCGAGTTGTGGCCGGAGTCCGAATGCAGAATCTTCTGGATCTGTTTCGGATCGACCTCGATGGCCACCGCCGGCTCCGCCGCACCGTAAACCACGGCGGGAATCCTCCCCCTGACGCGCACGCGGCGGGCCGCATTCTTGTTGAACTTGCCCTCGCGGGGCGTTGCTGCGACTACTTCCTGACTGAACATTTTCCTCTTCCTTCGGGCACGTTAGAGCAGAGATCTGGGACCAGCATCCGCCAATCCCTGATTGTGTCTCTGTTTCCCGCTCCCTTTTCTCTGGGGCCGTAGCCCGTTTCGTTAAATAACTTCTGAGCCCTGTTCCTTGGGCCCTGAACCCTAGTTAAAGAGCGAGCTCACGCTCGTCTCCATGTGAATGCTCTCGATGGTCGCGGCCAGCAGCCCCGCCACCGAACGCACTTTGATCTTCGCCAGCTTCTGCGCTGCTTCGGTCAGCGGAATCGAGTCGCTCACCACCAGCTCTTCGAGCCGGGAGTTGGCGATACGCTCGATCGCCGGGCCCGAAAGCACCGCGTGCGAAGCGCATGCATAAACCTTGGTCGCGCCCTTTTCGAGCAGCGCGTCGACCGTCTTCACCAGCGTCCCCGCCGTGTCGACAATGTCATCGATGATCAGGCACGTCTGGCCCTGCACATCGCCGATCACGTGCATCACCTCGGTCACGTTGATATCCGTTCTCCGCTTGTCCACAATCGCCAGCGGAGCCCCCATCTTCGTCGCAAAGAAGCGCGCCCGTTCCACGCCTCCCGCATCCGGTGAAACCACGGTGAGGTTGGGCAGGTTCAAATCCCGGAAGTAACTCACCATCACCGGGCTCGCAAACATATGATCTACCGGAATGTTGAAAAAGCCTTGAATCTGCGCCGCGTGCAGGTCCATAAACAACGCCCGGTTCGCTCCCGCCGTGGTCAGCAGATCGGCGATCAGCTTCGACGAAATGGCCACGCGCGGACGGTCCTTGCGGTCCTGCCGTGCATATCCGTAGTACGGAACGACAACCGTGATGCGGCCGGCCGATGCCCGCTTGAGCGCATCGATCATGATCAGCAACTCCACCAGGTGCTGGTCCACCGGATTGCAGGTGGGCTGGACGATGAACACATCCGTCCCGCGGACATTTTCGAGCAGTTGAAAGTAAACTTCGCCGTCGGCGAAACGCTGCATCTTGGTTTCGCCCAGCCCGATGCCGATGTGTTTGCAGATCTCCGCCGCCAGCGGACGATTCGCCGACCCCGAAAAAATCTTGAAGCGCTTGTCTTCGCTGTGCGACCGCGAGCGCTTCTTTTCCGCCTGAGCCTTCTCCGCCGGAGCCTTCGTCTCCGCCTGAGCATGAGACCGGGGCCCACTGCCGTTATGATCTGAACTTGCCGCGGGGCTTACCGCCTCCGTGGCTGCTGATTCCATCACTGTTTCGCTTTTCACAAGATTCTCCCAAGCTGGTTGGCTCTGGTTGTCCTGCATTCGTGTCGTCTGGCGGGCCTGCTGCCAGGGCTTCGTTCCGCCGGAGAGGTTTACCTCCGGCGCTTAAACTCATTTCTGGCTGGGCGACTAGGATTCGAACCTAGACAAAGTGCTCCAAAGGCACTTGACCTACCGTTAGTCGATCGCCCAGTAGTAAAACGTCACACTGTTCAAGCAAAACCAAGGGCTGAGAATTCGTTCTTAACGCGACCTTCTGTTTTTCTGATCCCTGTGCCCTGATCCCTGTTCCCTTAAGCGACCTACCGTTAGTCGATCGCCCAGTACTACAAACTTTCGCTAAAGCTGCTAGCTTATTTCGCCACGACTTACCAGCGACCGCCAATACCTCTCGCGTGGCATGGTCTCGGTCATCACCGACCGGATTCCTATCACGTCCAGCCTTCCCACCGCTGCTCGTGCCGCTTCCTGCGTCCCGTAAAGCCCGAACAGGGCCGATCCGGAACCGGACAGCGACGCATAAAGAGCCGCACGCTCCGGCTCATTCGAGGCCGCAAGTACGCGCTTGATTTCACCGAGGAGGGGATTCTGAGGAAAGACAACTTCTTCGAAGTCGTTTTCAATCCCGGTTCGGACAAGCGCGAGAAGCGGATTCTTTGCCCCAGCTGTAAAGTTGGCTGAAGGCCCCGAAATCGCAGCCAGGTCTTCTAAGAAGACACCGGAGGAGTGCGGCTCACAAAATACAGTAGAGAGAGCCCGACTCAACTCATTAAGTCTATCGGAGCCAGATGCCCCGGTCAACCCGCCGCCTGCTTGGGTGCCCCATCCTGAGCGCGTCTCTTGCGCGAAGGGTGGGAGATGCCTCGCATCCCAGTCGCGAAAGGCCTGCGGCGTCGAAACACCGACATCCGGCAGCGCCACCACGCAGGGCGTAACCGGCAGATCCGGCATGGGATACACCTCCTCGCCGCGCCCCACCCCCAGCACTGCCCCGCCTACCAGAAACAGCGGCACATCCGAGCCCACCTCCACCGCAATCCTCAGCCGCTCCTGTCCGGACAGTGGCACCACCCCCTCCGCCCCCAGCTCCCGCTCCAGCCCCACCAGCGACGCCACGGCATTCGCAGATCCCGCCCCCAGCCCGCCCTGCACCGGCAGCCGCTTATCTATGTGGATACGAACCTCGGCCGCCGTCTTCTTCGAATCGAGGGCCAGCCGTGCCGCCTTGAACGCCGTATTCCGCTCATCCACTGGAACGCGGTCGTCGTTACTGGTCAAAGTGATCGAGGTCTCCCGAGCCGGACGCGCCTCGACCGTCACCAGGTCGTGCGCGCCGATCGTCTGGTAAAGCGTGGTCAGCGAATGAAACCCGTCCGCCCGCGTCGGACCAATAGCCAGGCCGAGGTTAATCTTCGCGAAGGATCGTACAGTCGTTGGCATTCCTCAGAGATTGTAGCGAGAACCCGTCAGTCACCATCACGGGGCGCCTGCGTATCGCTTGGGGTCGAAGGAGTAGCCCATTTTTAGGGTTAATTTCCTTCTTTGCTGAGTGTTAGAATCTCGCGGTTTTGCATAGGGTCCCTGAGAGGAAAGACAATGAAATACAAATCACTGGGTCTGACGGTTCTGTTAGCAACCTTCGCCGGATCGGCTTTGGCCCAAACTCAGATTTCCGGCACCAGCAAATGCGGCAAACCGGACGCTTCGCAGCCCATCGAGGTCGGCGACCAGACCGGCCACGCGTTGGTCATTGAAAAGGGCTCCTGTACCTGGACCTTACCGCTTGAGATGGCCGGGCTGAAATCGACAACATACACGGTTGCTGAAGCCCTTGATGTGAACGGCGCAAAGTTTCAGGTCCGAGGCTACGCCGTGATGGCGATGGATAAATGGCGATAAGGCAAACGTCCATTACCAGGGCACGGGCACTGCGACGCAAGAAACTGGCGGCACCGGTGAGGGTACGTGGTCCTATACAGGTGGCACCGGCAAGCTCAAAAGACTGAAGGGCAAAGGCACCTATAAGACTTCGGGAGTTTCCGACGGTGGGATAGAAAGTAAGGTTGAAGGCGAGTATTCACTGCCCGGAACGAGCGTCACAGCCAAATAACGGGCAGAGATCCGGCCCGCGTACTGGGAAGTACCAAGCCCAAAACGGGCCGAGCAACGCCCCGATTACTTGCCCGCACTCTCGCTCTGGTAGGCCAGGCTAAGCGTACCTTTTGCTTTGGCTATGCCGATCAGCGTCGGATAGAACTGCACGAACGTCGTATCCACCGCCGCATGCTGCTCATGGCACGAGTAGCAGTTGGCAGTCTTGGGAATCAGCGTGCCGCGCTCCTCGTCCAGATCATAGAACGTCCACCCGCCACGGGATGCATCCTTTACGTGTGCCTCACCGCCCATGAGCTCGGTGCTCTGGAAATGCCCGACTTTGTTGATGGATCCGGCGCTCTCTGCCGCCCGCACCTCCAGCACAAACATCGTCTTGTCGGGCCACTTGCCAGTCTCCTCGAAGACTTTGTAAGCCTCCGGATTGACGAAGACATTGTCGAACATCGAACGCTCCGGGGCCCTTTCCCGAATGGAGTAGCTCATGTCCAGGCCGCTCGAAAGATAGATCCATTCCCGATAATTCTTCGGAGTGATCAGCTTCCCATCGGCGTCGTATGCCGGAACGTTTGCCGGTGCCGTCTTCTGCGACGGAATGAGCACCGGGTCTCCCCCTATGGATCGATCAACCCGCAGTCCTGACGAGGAAATCCTTATGTATCACGACGTAAAGCAACTCATGTACGACGTCAAAGTAGCCCAACCCGACGTCCGTTTCGGCCGCATGCTGCTTGAGCAATTCGGCGGCGCGAACGGTGAGCTGGCCGCCGCCATGCAATACACCGTGCAGGGCTGGTCCTGCGACGACGCCGAGCGCCGAGACCTGCTCCTGGACATCGGAACCGAGGAGATCAGCCACCTCGAAATCGTCGGCGCCCTGATCCGCATGCATCTCCAGCCCATGAAAAAAGCCTTGGAGGACGCCGAGCAGGACCCGCTCGTCGCCGTTGTCGGCGGTGGCGGTCTGAACCTCTATAACTCGATGGGCAGTCCCTGGACGGCCGACTATCTGAAGGTCTCCGGCGAACTGGACGTCGACCTGCGCAGCAACATTGCCGCCGAGGCGCGCGCCAAAATCACCTACGAACGCCTCATGCACCTGACCGACGACCGCGGATCCAGGGACGCCTTGCAGTTCCTCATGACCCGCGAAATCACCCACATGAAGGCGTTTTCCGCGGCTCTCGAAAGTCTGGGGAAGGACCCGTTCTCGATCGGCAAGCTGCCTCCAACGCCCGGATTGGTCGACGAGTACTACAACGACTCCACCGGCGATGGCGCCCGCGGTGGGCCGCAGTGGCTCAAGAAGAACGGTCTCCACGTCATCAACTCGCCGTTCTCTTTCCAGGGTCGCGATTCCGGCCTGAACGTCGATGGCGGCGAAGCCAGCCATGCCGGACCCGCCCACTCGACCACCAGCTCGCGTACCCGCAAGACCGCCTGATCAAAGCAAGTCCAAAAAGCAAAACTGGACGTCCCCGGATTCTCTTTCGGAACCTGGGACGTCCACTTCCTGACCCTGACCCTGACCCTGACCCTGACCCCTGACCCCTGGAACCGCCGCCCGTCCGTCTGCGTATCCTTCCTCAACGGGTCGCAGGGCGGAGCCGTGCGCGACGGCCTTCGCCGGTCACAAACCGGCAATTTGGCTGCTTGAGTTGCGGCCAAAATGCCATAAACTTGTCACACCTGCCCCCGGGGATCGCTATGGAACTCAAAGAAGCGTTCAGAATCGCGCTCCAGTCCCTCTGGGCCAACAAGTTGCGCTCCGTCCTCACCCTCATCGGTGTGGTCATCGGAGTTTCCTCGGTCATCGCCGTCATCACTCTCACCAACGGCGTCAACCAGTACGTCGCCACCAAGGTCTACGGATACGGCGCCGATGTCTTCACCCTCTCCAAGCAGTCGCCCGTCATCTTCAGCTACGAGCAATGGCAAAAATTCCAGAAGCGCAAGAACCTCAAAATCGAGGACTATTACGCCATCCGGGATAACTGCAAGAGCTGCCAGTCGGTCGGCGCTTTGCTCAACACCAGCGGTAAAGTCAGTGCGGGCAATCACTCCAGCGACAACACCGATATTCGCGGCTGGAGCGCGAACATGCCCGCGATCTCCAACCTCAACATCGTTCTCGGCCGCAGCTTCATTCCCGCCGACGACCAGTACGCTACCCGCGTCGTCATTGTCGGCTACGACATCGTCGACAAGCTGCTCCCGAACGTCGATCCCATCGGCCAGGAAATCCGCGTCGACGGCGAGCCCTACACCGTCATCGGTGTCGGCGAGCGCCAGGGCGAAACCCTCGGCGTCAGTCAGGACAATTACGTCGCCGTTCCCATCACCGCCTACCAGCACACCTATGGAACCAACGACAGCGTCGTCATTTATGTAAAAGCCGGCTCAGTCGGCCCCGCGCTCGAGCACGCTTCCGACGAAGCCCGTGTGCTGCTCCGCTCGCGCCGCCACGATCCCGCCGGCGAGGAAGACAGCTTCGAGCTCTCCACCAATGAGACTTTCGTCGGCCTTTGGAAGAGCATCAGCTCCACCTTCCTCTTCGTCGTCATCGGCATCGCCTGCATCTCGCTCGTCGTCGGCGGCATCGTCATCATGAACATCATGCTGGTTTCCGTCACCGAGCGCACCCGCGAGATCGGCGTCCGCAAGGCCCTCGGCGCACGCTATCAGGACATTCTGCTGCAGTTCCTCATCGAGGCCGGCTCCATGTCGCTGCTCGGCGGAGTCATCGGCATCCTCGCCGGCGCCGGCGTAGCCAAGCTGGTCACGCTCATCATCGGCTTCCCGTCCGACATTGCCTTGTGGTCGGTGCTGGTCGCAATTTTCGTATCCGCCGGCATCGGCATCTTTTTCGGTGTTTACCCCGCCCGCCAGGCCGCGATGCTCGATCCCATCGTTGCCCTGCGGTCAGAACTATAGGGATATAGGAGGTCCGTAATGAAATTCGGCAACTCCGGCGAATCCATCAAGATGGCTCTCGAAACCGTGCGCGCCAACAAGCTGCGCTCCGGACTCACCATTCTCGGCATCGTCATCGGTGTCACCACCGTCATTACAATCTCGTCGATCATCAGCGGCCTCAACAACAACGTCCAGACCTGGGTAAACTCCCTCGGATCGAACGTCCTCTGGATCTTTCACATGCCCGTCATCGGCGTGCGTCCCACAACCGCCATGCTGGCCCGCAAACGCATGACGCTTGAGGACGCTATCGCCATTCGCAGCCTGCCTCACGTTCTCGCTGCCGACGCCTCGCTTCGCCACGTAAACAAGATCTTCCAGGTCGGCGTCATCGGCGTGAAGTACGGCAGCAAGAAGGCCCAGGGCACGATGGAAGAAGGCACGACGACGGCCGTCCGCGACATCTACGACCTCAACCTGATTGAAGGCCGCCTGTTTACCGAAGATGAAGACCAGCGCCGCGCCAACGTCGTCATCCTCGGGCATGACACCGCCGAGAAGCTCTTCGGCAACGAAAGCGCCATCAACAAAGAGGTCAATATCGAGGGCGACCTGTTCACTGTGATCGGCGTTTTCGACAAGCGCAAGCAGGTCTTCGGCGGCGGCGACAATCCCGAGGACAACAAGGCCGCCTTCCCTCTCCACACCTTCCTCAAGCTCCACCCCGAAGAAAAGGACTACTGGCTCAGCGTCAAGTATGACGACCCGCGCAACCGCAGCCTCGTCGAAGACGAGATCCGCGAGCTGCTTCGCCGCCGCCGTAAGGTCGCAGCCTGGCAGAAGGACAACTTCGAGGTCTTCGCGCCCGATACCATCGCCCGCCTCTGGAACCAGCTCACCGGCGGACTCGCCATCTTCATGGTCGCCGTCTCGAGCGTCGGCCTCATGGTCGGCGGCGTCGGTGTCATGAACATCATGCTCGTCTCCGTCACCGAGCGAACCCGCGAAATCGGTGTCCGCAAGGCCATCGGCGCAACCAAGCAAAACATCCTCGTGCAGTTCACCATGGAGGCCACCACCCTCTGCGCCATCGGAGGCCTCATCGGCATTGTCGTCGGCGCGATCCTGACCCTGCTCATACGCATCATCATCGAAGCGCTGCCGGCAACCATGTCTCCAACCTGGGCGGTCATCGGATTCACCGTCTCATGCGCCATCGGTCTGGTCTTCGGCATCTACCCTGCGTGGAAAGCCGCCAACCTCGACCCGATCGAAGCTCTGCGCTACGAGTAATGCACGGAACGGGCCTCAGGGAGCAGGTCCAGAGAACGGTACCACGGTAATCGGTTTGAATCGGCTCGACGCGATTTCAGCGGATAGGAAGCCCAGCGGACAGTTAAGTTAAGAACCGAAGCAATCCAAGCAATCGAACGAGACGAAACAATTGGGTGATTCATTCCGAGATCTGATCGTCTGGCAGCGGGCGATCCAGCTTAGTACTGCCATATACAGGCTTACGGCAGATTTTCCGAAGGAAGAGATTTACGGCTTAACGATCCAACTGCGTCGCGCCGGTGTGTCTGTCGCCAGCAACATTGCTGAAGGATATGGACGGGCTTCGAGCCGCGAGTACAGGCAGTTTCTTGCCATGGCGCGGGGCTCAAATCTTGAGATCCAGACGCAACTGACAATCGCAGGACAGCTCGGCTTCGGAGCCCCGCCCAGGCTTCGCTCAACCGAAGAGCTTTCTCATGAAGTGGGCCGTATGCTTGGAGCCATTATCAGCAAGATCAGTAGCCGCAGGAACTCATAACTCCTGAGCCCTGAGCCCCGTTCCCTAAGCCTGAGCCCTTGCATCGAACCCACCAGCCGATTAGCTTCATTCTGAGCCCTGAGCCCTGAGCCCTGAGCCCTGAGCCCTGAGCCCTGAGCCCTGAGCCCTGAGCCCTGAGCCCTGAGCCCTGAGCCCTGAGCCCTGAGCCCTGAGCCCTGAGCCCTGAGCCCTGAGCCCTGAGCCCTGAGCCCTGAGCCCTGAGCCCTGAGCCCTGAGCCGCTGAGCCCTGAGCCCTGAGCCCTGAGCCCTGAGCGCTGAGCCCTGAAGTGAGGAGTCCGATGGCATCCCCCGAACGCTACGTCTGCATTCATGGCCATTTTTACCAGCCCCCGCGAGAAAACCCCTGGCTTGAGGCAGTAGAGATACAAGGCTCCGCCGCGCCCTACCACGACTGGAATGAGCGCATCACTGCCGAATGCTATGCGCCCAACGGTGCCGCCCGCGTCGTGAACGCGCAGAACAAGATCATCCGCATCCTCAATAACTACGCGCGCATCAGCTTCAACTTCGGTCCTACGCTCCTCTCCTGGCTCAAGGACAACGCCCACCGCGTCTACCAGATGATCCTCGACGCCGATGCTCACAGCCAGCGGCGCTTCGGAGGCCATGGCTCGGCGATGGCTCAGGTCTACAACCACATCATCATGCCGCTGGCTTCCACGCGCGACAAGATCACCCAGGTCGTCTGGGGCATCGCTGACTTTGAATCGCGCTTCGGACGAAAACCCGAAGGCATGTGGCTGTCGGAAACCGCCGTCGATCTCGAGACCCTCGACATCCTGGCCGCGCGCGGCATCCGCTTCGTCGTGCTCGCCCCGCATCAGTGTGCTCGTGTTCGCAAGCTCCCCGCCCCGCCCAAAGCCGCCAAAGGTGCAAAGGGCCGGGCCAAACAGGCGGCCAGGGACGCCGCAACGCAGGTCCCGCCTGAGGCCGCGCAGTCCACCGCTCCGGCACCCGACGGCGCTTCAGCTTCCGCCGCCACCCAGCCTGCTCCCGACCCAATCGCCGAGATCCCGTGGAAGGAAACCTCGTCCGCCGATGTGGATACAACTCAGCCCTACCTCGTACGCCTGAAGGAAAACCGCTCCATCGCCGCCTTTTTCTACGATGGTCCCCGTTCCCGGGCCATCGCCTTTGAAGGCCTGCTCAATGACGGAGTGACCTTTGCCCGCCGGCTCCTTGGCGGCTTCGCGGAGAAGAGCGACCACACGCAGCTCGTACATGTGGCCACCGACGGCGAAAGCTACGGCCATCATCACCGTTACGGCGAGATGGCTCTCGCCTGGGCGCTCAAATGGCTTGAAAACGAAGGCCAGGTCAAGCTCACCAATTATGGTGAGTTCCTGGAGAAATTTCCGCCTGCTTACGAGGCACAAATCTTCGAGGACACCTCATGGAGCTGCGCGCACGGCGTCGAGCGGTGGCGTTCCGATTGCGGTTGCAATGGCGGCAGGCAGGGATGGAATCAGCAGTGGAGACGGCCCCTGCGCGAGTCGCTCGACTGGCTCCGCGATACCGTAGCTCCACTGGTAAGCAAACGCTCCGCCGGGCTTTTCAAGGAGCTGGACGCGGCCCGCAACGCCTACATCTCGGTAGTGCTCGATCGCAGCCCGGAAAGCATCGATGCATTCCTGGCCATCCATGCTTCGCACGATCTCGATCCGGCTGACCGGGTCGCGGCCCTCCAGTTGATGGAGCTCGAACGTCACGCCCAGCTCATGTACACCAGTTGCGGATGGTTCTTTGACGAGATCTCCGGCATTGAGACGGTACAGGTTATCGCCTACGCCTCACGCGTCCTGCAACTCGCGCAAACCCTCTTCGGCCAGGACGCCGCCAACCTCGAGGCCGAGTTTGAAGCCCGGCTGGGGACGGCGCCGAGCAATGTCCCTGAGCTCGGGAACGGAGCCGGGGTATACGACACCTATGTCAAGGGGATGCAGGTGGGTCTCGAACAAGTGGGAGCCCATTACGCCATCAGTTCGGTCTTTACCAGCTATCCCGATCAGACCGATCTTTTCTGCTATTTGGTCCGCCGCCTGGAATACGGGGTCGAAAACTCCGGCCGTGGACGTCTGGCCATCGGTAAGGCTCACATCCAGTCAAAGATCACCGACGAGCAGGAAACCGTCGTCTTCGCCGTGGTCCACTTCGGCGACCAGAACATCTCCGCCGTGGTGAAGCGGCACAAGCCGGAAGAGGAAGGCCTGTACGAGGAATTCGCCCGGGCGGCACGCGCGGCAGTCATCCGCGCCGATTTCCCCGAGGTCATTCGCGGCTTCGACCGCTACTTCGGGCCGACGACATACTCTATCCAGTCGCTCTTCCGCGACGAGCAGCAGCGCATCATAGAGATAATCCTCAAGCCCCGCCTGCAGCGCGTCGAGGCGAGCCTCGCGTCCATCTACGAGGATCAGGCATCGCTGCTGCACTTCCTCGGAACGACCGGTCTGCAACGTCCGCCCGCGCTCACTCTCGCCGCCACTTTTGCCATCAATGCCGGCATGCGGCGGGCGCTCGACAGCAATCCCATCGATGCTATCCAGATGCGTGTCTATCTCGGTCTCGCGCAAACCGATCACGTGGAGCTCGACAAGCCGCAGCTCAGTTACATTGCCGACCAGCAGATGAAACAGGCCATGGCGCGGCTGCAGGAAGAAGTGGTGTCAAGCGGCGAACAGCAGACCGCCCTCCTCGAGGACGCGTTGTTCGTAGCGCGAACCATCTCCGAGCTTCCCTTCGATCTCAACCTGTGGCAGGCGCAGAACATCTGGTATGACATCTACCTGAGGCTGTATCCGGCCATCAAAGCCAGGAGCACGGCCAATGGAGCGAAGACATCGAAGGCCAAGCCGGAGCCGGATGCCGAGTCGGCGCGCGCCGATGAATGGGTCGAAAAATTCAAAGAAATCGGCCAGTTGATGGGCATTTCTGTCGATGAGCTCGTAATCGAAGAAGAAACGCCTATACTCGAAGCCGCACCGCAGTCCTGATGAACTGACAATGTCACCCAGAGAACGCATGTTCCATGAAACAGATTGAAATTACCCCGGAGATTATTCAGCTTACCCGCTTTGGATTGGTCAACTGCTTTCTGGTCCGGGAAGACGACGGGCTGACGCTGGTCGACACCATGATCCCCGCCTCGGCGGACAAGATCCTTCATGCAGCGCATTCCTTGAACCGTCCGCTGCGCCGCATTCTCCTCACCCATGCGCACATGGATCACGTGGGATCGCTTGATACGCTCGCGCTCCGGCTTATGGGCATAGAAGTCGCTGTCGGCCGCAGGGAATCGCGCCTGCTTACCCGCGACTTTCGTACCGAACCGGATGAGCCTGCGGTAAAGGTCAGGGGAAGCTTTTCCAAGGTCGAAACCGTTCCGTCTGTCCTTCTCACCGACGGCGAAATCTACGGCTCGCTCCAGGTAATTGCCACGCCCGGCCACACGCCCGGCCATATCGCATTTCTCGATACGCGCTCCGGTACGGTGATCGCCGGCGACGCGCTGACTGCCGTCGGCGGTTTGCGCATCTCAGGTGATGGTCCTTTGATTTTCCCGCTCGCAAACTTTGCGACGTGGCACAAGCCCACCGCAATCGAGAGCGCCCGCAAACTCGCCTCACTCCAGCCGAAGAAGATCGTCGTCGGTCACGGCAAGCCGGTCATGGAAAATGCGACCCAGCTCCTGAACGAAGCCATCCGCCACGCCGAATAACAGCGCTCGTCCAACTCCTGAGCCCTGAGCCCTGAGCCCTGAGCCCTGAGCCCTGAGCCCTGAGCCCTGAGCCCTGAGCCCTAGCTTCTCCACCTTAACGTCACCGGCCCACTCATGGGATGCCGTGCCGGCTCGCCGGTCCTCAGCGAATCCAGCCGCGCCTGCTTGAGCGCGAAGTACCATTTCGCCGGACGGTCGGCATCGTCAATCAGCATCAATGACGGATCGTACTTCAGACCCTCGGCCTGCTGGACCATCGTCTCCTGGTCCTGCCGCACAAATCGCCTGCCGAAGAACATCGCAATCGTCTTCACCAATGGAACCGCATAGAACACGTTCCACGCCGCGCAGACATCGATGCGGCACGCATTTGCAACCGTAGGAGTTACAGTTGTAAGGCTTGCGAACCACTTCTCGCCGCAGCGGATCGTCTCATACCGCCGGTTGGGCAGAACAAAATCGATGGTCGTTGTAATCGGCTCTCCGTACACTCCCAACAGCTTGTACGGCGCGCTGTTCCCCGACGGCGCATGCGCCGACATGCGGAACCCCTCCTGAATCGGCTCGAAATGCTTTTCTTTTTCGTGGATGCTCGCACGCTTTCGCCACCACCACGCCTGGTGCACGAACGGCCCATGCGCCGGATCCATCAGCCCGATAATGCCGTGATCCACATTGCACGGCAGATCAGCCGTCAGATGCGCCGTCCGAAATCGCGGCCCGAACTTCGGCACCTCTGGTACTGGGGGCGGCACCGAAGTCTGCTCGCCCGCCCGTGCACGTCCCGTGCCCGGCTGCGGAACATACACCCACGCGTAGCCGTCCCGCTCTTCGCAGGGAAAAGCCGAGGCATAAATCTTGTGCGGATCGAGCGTGTCGCTCGCCGTCAGCGATGGAATCTGCGTGCACTGCCCGCTGGCCGGTTCAAACGCCCACCCGTGATACTTGCACGTCAGCTCGCGGCCGTCGAACCAGCCGCAGGAGAGCGGAATGCCGCGATGCGGGCAGCTGTCGCGCATCGCGAAGAGCTGGCCGTCCTGTTTGCGCCCCAGCACCAGCGGAATCCCCATGAGCATCGCCGTGCGCAGCTCTTTCCCGCGCAGCGCCTCGCTGCGCATCGCCGGATACCAGTCGTTGTAAAGCAGCGTGGTCGCTGGAGCCTGTAAAGCGGTGGACATGGATGTGGGCTGAGCCTTCCTTACTATATCGCCGCGCACCGCCAGCCATCACGGCACAGGGAACAGGGCACAGAACAAGTAACAAGGGCACAGGGCACAGAACTCCTCAATCAGTCGTCGGCGATAACGAATGGTGATGTCATCCTGAGCGAAGCGTGCGAAACCGGGGCCCCCACGGACGGGTCTTTGTCCGTGGGGTGGAAGGAAGCGTGCGAAGTCGAAGGACCTGCTGTTACTGAACCAGCCGCAATCGAGGGTGCCCCATCCTTCGCAACGCGAAGGGTGGGAAGCGACGACGTCCAGCCCTGAGCCCTACTCCCTGTTCCCTCGTTTCTCTATAATCGCCCAATGCCCCGCCACCACCCGCGACTTGACGCGAGACCGGAGACGCGATCGTGAATAGTCTGCGCACCGCCAAGCGTTTCGTCTTTCCCCTGCTCGGACTGTGGGTGCTGCTGTATGCTTCATTCTCCCTGATCAAGCCTCCGCTGATCGATGGCCCTGACGCCGTCAACGCCGAAGCGGCGCGCGAGATGGCGGTTACCGGCGACTGGGTCATCCCGCATATCAACGGCGTTCGCTCGCCGCAGACCCCGCCTCTGCTGATATGGGCTACCGCCGCCTGCTTTCGCGTCTTCGGAGTATCCGACCACACCGCCCGGATCCCACTCGCCCTTGCTGTGCTGGCCCTGTTCGCCCTTACCCTCACGTTAGGATCGCGCCTGTTTCTCACGCCGGTCGCGGGGTTTTACGCCGCTCTCATCCTCGTCACCTCCTGCGGCATCTTTCTCTTCGGTCATCTGCTTTTCCCCGTCGTCCTGCTGACACTCTGGCTCACGCTGGCCGTCTATTTCTTCTGGCGCTCGCTGCGCGTGCACTCCTGGCAGACGTCCGCCGGCTTTGGGGCGGCCTGCGCCCTCGGCTTTCTCTCGATAGGACTCGCCGGCGTCGTGCTCCCCATCGGCATCGTCCTGCTGTTTCTCTTCTACACAAACAACCTGAGGCATCTCGCGCGCTGGCGTCCGGCAATTGGCGTTGGCGTCTTCCTGGTGATCCTCCTTCCGTGGATGGTGGCGGCCTTTCGCGCTACCCCCGCCGAACGCTTCCTTGCTCCGGCACACGTGGTCGCGAAGGTGCCGGTCCCGGCCTTCTGGGTTTTTGTCCTCATATGGATCACGCCCTGGTTTCTCTTTGCCCTCGCCGCCCTGGGCCGCCTCTCCACACGCTTCTTCACTCGCCGCGCTGAGCTCGACCACACCGACCAGGCGATCCTTCTCCTCGTCCTCTGGGTGGCGTTGGTCCTCGTCCTCTACACCTTCTCCACCCGTCAGGAATTCCTCAGCCTGCCCGCTCTGCCCGCTCTGAGTCTTCTGGCTGCGGGATGGCTCGCCGCCGACGAAGACGCCCAGTCACAACTCGCCCGCATCTTCGCCTGGATCCTCTTTGTCGCCGGCGTGCTCAAAGCAGCCGTCTTCGTGGTTCTGGCCTTCCGAGCGCCGATCCCCGCGCAGGGCACAGACATTGCCACGCTGCTGCACCTCCATCCCGGGCAGCACCGGCTCTTCTTCGGCTATCTCTTCGACCTCACCGCCGCTTCGATGGGCGCATTTCGCATCCCGCTGCTCATCGCCGCCGCTGCGCTCGTCGTCGGGGTCACCGCCAATCTCGTCTTCCGCCTCAAGGGCAACGCCCGCATGGCCAACTGCTTCCTCGCCGGGATGATGGTCTTCATACTCATCGCCACGCACCTTGCTCTGAACACCTTCTCGCCCGTCGTCTCCTCAGGGATCCTCGCCGAGGCCATCAAGCCTGAAGTCGACCCCGGCGATGTCGTCGTCATCAACGGTGCCTACGAAGACGCCTCCGCCTTGCCCTTCTACCTCGAGCGCCAGGTCAAGCTCCTCGACCCGCGCCCCGACGTCCTCGCTCCCTGGTCCTTCGCCCCCGACGCTCCCTCGATCTTCCTCAACGATGCCGATCTCGCCACGCTGTGGCAGAGTCAGACGCGGATCTTTCTCTGGACGCCGCAGGCCGGCATTCCCACGTTGCCCGGAACAGCGTACGTCATCGCCCGCGACGGTGGCCGCGAGGTCATCAGCAACCAGCCCAACAATGGCGGAGCCGCGTTTTAACGCAGGGAGCAGGGAACAGGGCACAGAACGAGGGAACCTGCTATTCTCACACGCAGAAATTTAAGGATGTCATCCTGAGCGAAGCGACCGTAGGGAGCGCAGTCGAAGGACCTGCTTCTCCTCCAACCAGCCACCCACCGCTTCTCGGACTGGGAACGTCCAACTCTGAACTCTGAACTCTGAACTCTGAACCCTGAACCCTGAGCCCTGTTCTACTTCGCCCCAGTCGTCTTGGCTACAACCGAACAGCTTCCCGCGCCCGCGGCAGCTTGCCTGCACCGGTCGATCGCCTGACTGTCGGCAATGTCCTGATCGAACGCACCCTGCGCGAAGCCCCATTGCCCCTGCCCGTTGCTTGCAAATGCCTTGAACGGGCCGCCCAGCAAATATCGCTTCCATGCCTCCTGACCCTTGTCCGGTAATCCCGCTGGCGGCGGAATCTTCGCCGGCTCGGGCGCCGGCAGCACCACGTCACCCAGCGGCAGCAGGTTATGCGCCTTCAGAAACTCCTCAACCGTCGCCGACCACGCGCTTGGATGCGAATAGAGATGATGCCCATCATCTCCGTCCGGAGGAGCCAGCACGAACTGTTCCACGCCGCCATTCTTCGTGTAAGCCGCCTCGAATTTCTTTGCCATCTCCGGGGGAAACCAGTGGTCGTTCTCCGAATAAATCCAGAGCATCGGCACCGTCCCATGTTTGCGCGCTCCCTTGCCGAACATCCCAAAAGCGGCAATCACGCCATCCACATTGCAGTTGTGCTCGTGCCCATCGCCGCCCCGCCCACCCGCGAAGCTGATCGCTGCCTTCAGCTCCTTTGGTGGATCCGCCACCAGTGCCGCCTGCGCAAATCCGCCCGTCGAAACGCCCGCGCTCACCACCGTCTCGCCGTCGACTTCCGGCAGCTTCTGAGCGAACCGGATCACCGCCTTCAGATCTTCCGCGCTCGCCTCGCCTGCTTCCTCGAAGCTGCCATTCCTTGAACCGCAGCCGCCGTGGTTGCCGTCCCGCGCCCCACCCGACCTGCCGTAGCCTTTGCGGACCACCACGATGGCCACATATCCGCGCCGCGCGAACCACATCGCCTGCCCCAGCTGCGACCACGGCGTCACGTGTTCGCGCTCCTGTTCCACGTTCGACGTGCCGTGGGTCAGCACCACCAGAGGATGCCGTCCGGGCCGGTCGGCGTACACCTCGAGCACGTCGAGCCCGCGCGGGAAGGCTCCCGGTGCGGGCGCCCACATCTCCTTCTGAACAAAGGTCAGGGGAGGCTGTCCCGGTGTCGCCTGCGGTCCGGAATCCGTCGAAGACGGCTCTTGTGCAGCCGCCGCACTCAGGAGAGCAAACCAGGCAAGAACCACAACGATCCGCATAGTCGGCAGTACAGCCGATTCCTCAATTGCCGGTCAAGAATGATTTGTCTGTTGAGGACCGGTCCCCCCGGATACAGGTTTCAAATTCCCGTTCTCCAGCGTGAACCTCTGCCCGCGCCAGGTGACTGTGTTGCCGGCGAAGCTCCACACCCACACCCCCAGCGCCGCCAGGTCGCGCACCGGCAGCAGCCACAGGTCGCGGAGCACCTGCCGGTCGCCCAGTATGCCCACCCCCACCGCCAGCGCCACCGTCACTCGCGCCAGGCAGGCCATGCTCAGCAGCGCCAGGCTCTCCAGCGCGAATCCGGAGGCAAAGGCGTTCAGGATCGCCCACGGCAATCCAAACGTAAAAATCAGCCCCAGGTAGCCCGCCTTGCGCGAGTCGCGGATACCCCGTGCCCAGCGCAGCTGATGCGCAAGGTATCCGGAGAGGTCGTACGCCGGCACCGAGGTATCGACGATCTCCCGGCTCAGCGCGACGGCGAACCCGCCCCGCGCGATCCGATGCCCGAGCTCGTAGTCATCGGCCAGCGAGTCGACCAGCGGCGCGAATCCGCCGATAGCGTCGAGCGCCACACGCGACACCGCCAGCGTCGACCCCAGCCCGAAACGAATCTCTCCATCCAGCTTCAGCGCCACCAGCACACCCGAAAAGAAATCCGTCGAAATGCCCAGCGCCTCCAACTTCGATCCCAGCGTCCCGTGCGCCTGCCCGCGATACGGAGCCGTCACCAGCCCCACCTGTTGGCTCTTCCCTGATCCCTGATCCCTGAGTCCTGATCCCTGCGTTGCCGACGGTGGCCCATTCAAGCCCGCTGTTGACTTGAGTGGGGAACTGTCTTCTGATCCCTGAGCCCTAAGGCCTGAGCCCTGCCTTCCAAATTCCCCCATCACCCGAGCCAGATAACGCGGCCCCACCCGGATATCGCTGTCGTTGACAATCAGGTAGTCGTATCGTGCCTCGCGAGCCAGTTGCACCACGTTGCCCATCTTCCCATTCGGCCCCAGCTTCTCCGGACACTCGACGAGCCGGATGCTCCTGTCAGGAAACTCCGCCATCAGCGCTTCGATCGCCTCTACCGCCGGGTCGTCCAGCGACGACACCCCGAAGAGCAGCTCGTATTCGCCCGCGTATTCCTGCACGCAGTGGCTGGCGAAAGCCTCGTACATGCCCGGGTCGAGCCCCTTCACCGGCTTCAGGATGCTCACCCCCGGCGCAAACTCCGCCGCAAACTCAGGGTGCCCCATCCTTCCGGCGTTGTTCGCCGGAAGGGTGGGAGTTCTCCGCCGCACAAACGCCCGCCCGCTCCACAGCACGGCGATGTAGTAGAAGATTCCGGCAAAGGTGAGAATCGTGGTTACCGACTCGACAATCGTGGGAAACATGCAGATTTCAGTTTAGCGAGTCAGCATCCATCGGAAAGCATTCACGCTCCTCCGCCTGGCTTCATGTCACCGACTGTTCATTTGAATCGTCACCTCGCGGGGTGCAGAATCATCAAAGAGGGTTCCCAAAAACCAGCTGGAGGTACGCCCATGCAAACCCTGCGCGAAGTCATCGAGCAGTCGCAACAACGGGGAGTGGCGATCGGCCACTTCAATATTTCCGACCTCATTCTCCTGAAGGCCGTCGTCGCCGCCGCCCGCGAGCTCGACGTCCCCGTCATCGTCGGAGCCTCCCAGGGCGAGCGCGACTTCATGGGAGTCCGCGAGATCGCCGCCCTGGTCCGCAGCCTGCGCGAAGAGTCCGGCGTGCCCATCTTTCTCAACGCCGACCACACCCACTCCCTCGCCAAGGCCGAGGAGGCCGCCCGCGCCGGCTTCGATTCCATCGTCTTCGACCTCTCCGCGCTGCCCATCGACGAGAACGTCCGCCAGACCAAAGAAGCCGTCGCCGCCCTCAAGGCCATCCAGCCCGCCATCCTCATCGAAGGAGAAATCGGCGACATCGGCACGGGGTCTGAAATCCACGAGACCGTTATCGACACTTCCAAGGGCCTGACCACCCCCGAAGAAGCCCGCAAGTACGTCGCCGCCACCGGCGTCGACATCCTCGCCCCGGCAGTCGGCAACATGCACGGCATGTCCGCAACCATGGTCCGCGGAGAAGCCCGCAAGCACCTCGACATCCAGCGCATCGCCGACATCAAGAAGGCCACCGGCGTCCCCATCACCCTGCACGGCGGCTCGGGAACCGCCGACGAAGACTTCCGCCGCGCCATCGCCGCCGGCATCAACATCGTCCACATCAACACCGAGCTGCGCGTCGCCTGGAGACAGAGCCTCGAAGCCAGCCTCGCCCAACACCCGAACGAGGTCGTGCCCTACAAGATCCTTCCCCCCGTTATCGACGCCGTGAAGGAAGTCGCGCTCTCACGCCTTAAGCTCTTCAACAGCGTCGGCCTCGCCGCCGCCGCTCACTAACTCCCGGGAGATTTTTTAAGGATGTCACCCTGAGCGCGCTGGAGCGCAGCGACATGCGAGTCGAAGGACCTGCTGTTGCGCCAAACCGGAAACATGAATGGTGCCCCGCTCAAGCCCTGTTTTGGCTTGAGTGGGCCCTACCGCAGAGCATGAGCCGGCGTCCGCGCTTGAGCCGCCTGGCCGAGGATCGTAGTCAACCGTGACTAATCTGAAGTCGGAGGCTGCTCAGCCTTAGTCGTCTGCGGCTGGTCGTCGGAGGACGCGATCTGTGCGAGGGCGTCGCAAACGTGCCGAGCTTGATGGAGCAACAGAGTGGACTCATCGTGCGATGTGGCTACGGTGCGAAAACAATATAGGCAAATCGAGTCCATCGTCCCGTCCAGATTGACACGACGTGCGAACTCCCCCGCCCCCTTGGGATTGTTTCCGTTGCCCATGATCCGATTCTCTGTTCGATTTCTCTTATAGCCTCAAGCCACGCCGCGATGACATCTCTAAAAATGTAATTGCGACTGACGTTTATTACTGCGATGGTACCGGGCCATTGCTTGCAAGATTGCTATTCGAAGGGACTCGATTTGCCCCGTGACCTTCAGAATTGCTGCCTTCAGACAATTGCCCAAACAATCACGTAGTCAGACAGTTAAGATACGTTTCGCCTCCACTTGGATGTCGGGCCACATTGCGCCATCAGCTCCTCGCGTAAATCAGCCAGCATTTCGTCGGCCAGGTGCAGGTAATGTTGACATTGGTGAGTGTCAGGGCCGCTTTGGATAGCTAAATAAATAAGGTTAGACAGCTTTTCAACCGGGAGTATCAGGTCCTCAGAGAACATTTTGAGGGCGGCTCGTGAAGACGGCGCGGCATCATAGTCTCTACCCATCCATCTTGTGATGCGTCCTGGCGCAATCGGGCGGGGTGTCCCACCGTTTTTTCTCACTCGTTCTGAGACTGGGCGCCAAAATCAAGGACGCCCCCTCCTGAGCGCGTTCTGGCGCGAAGGGTGGGAAGCCACCGGATTGCACGCCATCGCCTCCCATGAGTGGCGTCACCTCTGGCAGCCTGGAACGTTCGCCGCCTCACCGAGACCGGCCAACTCTCCTCATGTAATCCGTGTCGGGTTGCAGCTAATGTCCAAGCTGCGCAAAGGCAGCACGCAGCGGGGCGTCAGACACTTGAATCAGTCCAGATTGAGGATGATACATCGCAAGAATCAGGAGAATAGCCCCGCAAACCGCCACCGCAGCCAGGAACAGGCCGGCCAGCACCGTGAAGTTGCGAGGGGCAAATATCCCGAAACTCAGGAACAGCACGATCAGCCAGCAAATCAGCATGAAAAACAGGAGATTGGGAACAGGAACGGTATTTTGCTCAAACATCAGCCAACGCGTTCGGCCCATCTCGATTGACAGGTTTATGGCTTGTGTCTTCAGGGACCGCTGATTGTCGTCCTTGGGAGAAAGATCCTGAATCCTGTCAAGGATGACCTCGCCTCTTAGACCCCCGGACTTTATTTGGCTATAGCCCCGGTTGGTACTGTCCAACGCCTTCGACAATTCCAGGTGGCTACCTAGGACGGCGCGCTCTGCAGCGCGTGCGTCCGACGCTTCGGGCCCGTAGTGGGCCAGGACACGGTCAAGCAACACGTAGTTTGCAGCGAGTTGGGTCATTTCGGTGCATTGCGTGTCATAAAAGCTCTTTGCCGAAGCAATCAGTAGTCCCAGTGCAACGGCTACCGTCGTCGCCACCAGTCCCATCCCCAGCCTCACGATGTCTTTGGAATCCGAACCCTGGTGTTGAACAGGCAGCAGCGGAGAGACAAGCATACCGAGCAGCGCGCCACCAAAGACGCACAAGAAGACGACCAGACTGGCAGCGAGCGGGCTCATGGTCAATTCATTTGTGAAACTGCTTCAACCACACTATGGGTCGGTGGCCCATTCTAGCCTTCTGTTGGCCTGAGTGTGGGGACTAATAAATTTAACCGATGTCATTCTGAGCGAAAGTCGCCGCGGCGACCGCGGCTTTTCACCCAAACCATCCTCGCCACCGGACTGCACGCCATCGCCGTCCACGAGAGACGCCACCTCTGGCAGGCCTCGAACGTGCGCCGCCTCTCAAGGCCAATAGAGCTGATGCGAATCTAGGCGGCCCGTAATCGACCACAAATTGATTAGGAGAACACCAAAGCAAACACCGCAAGAGCGAAATATGGTTAAATTTGATTGCAAATTGTCCGATAATTATAGGTAGAATTGCCTGCACATTGGAAATGTGTCTAACGCATGAAATGTAACTTGTGCATTTAAGTTTGCATCCTTTCTGTGTTGACCATTTCGGTTGGGAGGATAGGCATGGCTACGGCATCGTCGGCTCGTCCTGGGCTTCGCGCGCACAAAGAATCAACGAGACTTTCATTCCAAGCAATCGTAACCAGACTGACCAGCATTATCGGTCGCAAGCTCACAGCCTACATTGCGGGGGTAGATGATGTACGCTCCGTCGACCGCTGGATAGAGGGATCTTCGTCATACGGAGACGCGGAACCCCGGTTGCGTTTTACTTATCAGCTAATCATTCCACTTGCCGATCATGACGCACCTACTGTGGTACAGGCTTGGCTGACAGGCATCAACCCGGAATTGAAGGATCGTACGCCGATTCGTTTGCTTCGTGAACAGGACCTTGAGATCGTTGGGCCTGAGCTGCTTGCCGCAGCGCGGGCTTTCATCGCTGGAGGCTAGTTCTTGTTAGGAAGCCGCTCGCCCGAGCATCCACTTTATCGGATCGCACGGGGCACAAATCCGTGGGAGTACCCGGACTGGTCGAAAGCCAGCAAAGACTCGACATTTGGCAACCGCTTCGATGACCCGAACGGCGAATACCGTGTTTTATATGCCGCCACGCAATTGACTTCCTGCTATGTGGAAACATTGGCACGGTTCCGCCCTGATCCTCAGTTAATTGAAGAACTGAGGAGAATCAAGGGCGAACGACTTCACACCGGCTGGGACCGTCCCACGGGAGTGGTTTGTAAGTAGAGTCGTCGGCGTGGCACGAGTCACCGGGACCTATGCAGATCTTTATACTCCGGAGTGGATTTCGTATTTGCGTCCCAAACTCCAACCGTTATGCATCGAATGCGGACTCCCTGACTTTGACCTCAGCATTTTGATGCAGGCGGAAAAGCGAATCGTTACCCAGACAGCCTCGAGCTACGTCAAAGACCTCGGCAGCTTTGCCGGGATATACTACGCGTCCCGCTACGGGCTTGGACTTGAGAACTGGGCGCTCTTTGAAGATGACGCGGCTATCTCTCCAATGCCGAATCGCCCAGTATCCCCCGGCTTGGAGCTTAAGAGAGCGCTAGAGCTTCTGAATTTGAAGGCTGATATGCCTGAGTGGGAGAAATACCTTTCTCCAAAGAATTCGTCACCGGGTTTCGTTGAATCAGCACTACGATTCTTGAAACTGAAGAGGTGATCACTTAACGGAGCTTAGCCTTGGTGTGATCCCGGAAGATTACGACGGTCGCTCCAGATTCCTAGTCCCGCCACGCTAGGCGCGATAGAGATCCATGGTGTTAACTCTGGATCGACGGCCCCGAAGGCGCCGGAGCGTGCCTAAAATACTTGGCCGACAATTTCTCTCAACTTGATAAACTTGAATTAGAGCTAAGAAATTCAACGAAGGCGCAGCCACGAGCTGCGCCTTTTGCGTTTCCGTCTCACAAGTCACTTGTTATCAAATCTTTGAATCTAACTCACCCGTTTTCAAATCTTTACCGGTCAAGCTCCGCCAAGCCCTACAGAATCAGATCTTTGCAAAACTACCCTCGGGAGGGGTCAACCATGGTCAACCAGCGCCGCCACATCCGCACCAGCGGAACCCAATGTGGTATGGCCGCGATGCGCAGCCAGAACTTCTGCTACTACCACCAGAACTGCCCGCCGCGCCCGCCGCGCCGCCGTCCGCTCCCGCCCACACACTCAGACACCGATCCCGACCTACGACTACGGAGCCATCCCCGTCGCGGCCAGCCGCGATGCGGGTGCCCCAGGTCCCGCTTCTGGGACCTGGTTTCAACGACCTGAAGAAATCCAGCCGCCCGTCCAGCTCCTCTTTCCCGAGGACCGCGCCTCCATCCAGATCAACCTCTACCGCATCGCGGTCGCCCAGGCCGAGAACCGCATCGACACTCGCACCGCCAACTCCATGACCTGGAACCAGCAGGTCTCGAGGGCCAATCTCTCCCGCCAACCGCTCATCGACGCCGCGCCCGCAACTGCCCGCTCCGCATCCTCAAGTCGCGATGACGAAGACTCCGACACCTCAAGCTCCGGATCCTCATCCTTCGGTCCACGCATCGTCCACCGCGTCATCCTCACGCCCGAGGGAGACGAAATCGCACCGCCCGTCGAGCCCATCCACCACCGCCTCTGCCCCTGCCTGCTCTGCGCCGAGAAGTACCGCAACCAGCTCCCCGAAGAGCACCACCCCGCCTGCCAGTGCGCCCTCTGCGAAGAAGCCGAGGGCTCGGGGCTCAGAGAACAGGGCTCAGAATACAGAGCAGAGCACAGCGCTCAACGCTCAGCCACAACTCACAACGATGTCATCCTGAGCGAAGCACGCCCCGCGTGCGAAGTCGAAGGATCTGCTGTTACTGAACCGGGCGCGACCGAGCGTGCAAGCGGAGAACTCCGCACCACCACCCTGATCCCTGATCCCTGTGCACTGACCCCTAAGCGGCGCGTAGCCCGCGCCGCGGCCCTGCTCTCCGGATCCACCAACCGCGACCCTCTCAACCGCTCCTGGTCCATCGCCGAATACACCTTCGGGGACGCTGTGCGCCGCCACGAAGCCCAATACGCAGCCCGCGCCTCCGCCGCCCTCGCCGTCGGCATCGAGCCGCCGCCCTACGAGCCCTACATCACCGGACTCATCCACCCCGGCACCCCCGAACACCAAGAAGACCAGCAGATGCAGCAGCACTCCAGCGAATACTGGGCCGCCCACTTCCGCAAGCTCATCGCCGAACGGCCCGACATCCAGCAAGCCCTCGCCGAAGAAGAACAAGCCGGCGAGCCAGGCCCGCCGGCCGAAAACTGACCACCGTTCATCTCCTGAGGTCTGGTTCAATGCGACGACGCGACCTCTTCCCGCTCGCATTCGCGCACCGGGAAGGGCTCTCCGTCGAGGATGCGGTCGAAGCGGCCATCGGGATTCATGTTGCGCCATCCCTGGCTCATGATCTGGTAGGCGAACATGCTCGGCTCAAAGCCGGCGTGGCTGAGATGAAGCAGCGTCCCGCCTGAAGCGGTGGGGGAAAGCGTCCAGCTGCAGATGGTGTCAAGCAGGCTGTCCTTCAGACCGCCCTTCCAGGAATAGACGAAGCTGGTGTAGGGGCTGCACTCCAGCACCTCGCAATCGACCACGCCGTCCCAGTCCCCCATGGGTTTGGTGCGGAAGTTGAACTTGTGGCCGACGACCGGAGCGATGTCATTGGGCATGAGCCACATGGCGAGAAGACGGGGATCAGTGAGCAGGCGCCAGGCTTCATGCGGTGGATGTTCGAGGGGATAGTCGACTTCGATGGATTCAGTGCCGCGGGGCATCGGGATTCTCCTTTGAGACGGATTTGTCGAGGACAGATTTGAGGTTCTCCAGCTTTTCGGGCCAGAAGCTTTGGTAGTGGCGCAGCCAGTCAATGACCGGCTTGAGGCCTTCCGGACGCGCGCGGTAATAGGCGTTGCGGCCGTTGCGCCGCGAGCTTACCAGGCGCACGGAGCGCAGGGCGGCAAGGTGTTGGGAGATGGCCGGCTGGGTGACCTCGAATTTATCCACCAGCTCCGAGACGGAGTGCTCCTGCCGGGCGAGCAGCTCGAAGATAGCGAGCCGGGTGGGGTCGCCGAGGGTGCGGAAGAGAGCGGGTCGTTGCCGGGATTGTATAAGCATCGGCTTATGAGTTAGTGTATAAGCATCCGCTTATGGGTTGTCAAGCGAATTTGTGCGCGTCGTCCATCGGCAGGGCAGATGCGTGCTGTTGGGTTAGGATATCGACTGGATCTGGACGGGACTAAAGACGCAAACCTCTTACATCGCAGGACGGGAGCACAGATGAGCGACAGCGAAATTCTGAATAATCAAGGCAGCATTCTCAAAAATCAGAAAGACATCCTCGAGAATCAGCAGACGATCAAGAAGAACCAGAAGGTGCTGGAACAGATCTTGTCGAACCAGAAAGAGATTTTGACGAACCAGCAAGAAATCCTTTCCAATCAGAAGGAAATTCTGGCTGCAGTGAAGAAGTAAAGATTTGTGTCGGGCGCGGATCTCTGCGCCCAGCTCAAGACCGTCGGACTGCCCGGCTAATCCGGAGGCGGAGACGCCTTGCCCGCCAGGTCGCAGGCGCGCCAGAGATACCAACTCGCGACTGACCGCCAGGGACGCCAGCGCTCCCCGCGGCGGAGCATCTCCGGAGCTTTGGCGAGCATAGTCGCGTCGAACGGCTTCGACTTGGCCAGGCGCTTGAAGGTGAGGGCAAAGCCTTTGCGGACTCCGTAATCAGTCACAGGTAAAACATCGGGCCGGCCGAGACGGAAGATCAGTAGCATCTCGACGGTCCAGGGGCCGATGCCGCGCACTTGGGTGAGGCGCTCGATGATTTCTTCGTCCGAGAGGCGGCGGATCTGGGAGAGCGTGGGCACAGTTCCGTCCAGGGTCTTGGCGGCGAGGTCCCGCAGAGCCAGGGTCTTGCTTGCGGAGAGTCCGCAGCCGCGCAGGCGGACGTCGGGCGCAGCAATCAGGTGCTCGGGACTGGGGTGAAGCTCCCCGAAGAACGTCAGCAGCCGCTTGAGGATGGCGGCCGCAGCTTTGCCGTGCAATTGCTGATAAATGATCGACTCGAGCAGGGCCTCGAAGGGCGAGTGCTGGCTCTTGAGGCGGAGCGTGTAGGGGCCAGCGCGCTCGATGAGGCGACCCAGGACGGGGTCGGCTGCGGTGAGCTCGCGGATGGCACGCGCTGAGTCGTAGCGGGGTGCGAGGCGGCCGTTCATTAGAACAGGGTATAGGTGGTAGGGGGCAGGGGGTAGAGGGATTGAGGTCAGGGCGGGTCCGCGAGTACTGGGCACAGGCGCTCAGCACGCAACAGGAGCCATTTGGTGTTGCGATTCGGCGAGCAGGCGATTTTATCCTTTGGACTGGCGGCGGTGAATGCTAGCGCGAGAGATCGCAGATCCAGTTCACTTCCCAGGTCTTTCCGCCGTCCGGTGAGAAAGACTGCTCCATTCGCGCCGATTTCGGAGAGATATTCAACCACACATAGCGAACAAAGATGGCGCGGCCTTTCCAGTCTTCCTGATCGTAGAACTCGCCCTTATTCCCATTGAACTGACCGACAACCGGCGGGAGTCCCAGAGTGCCTTTGTCCACGTCCACGAGGTAGATGCTCCACTGATGCGATTCAGGGTTGTACAGCCGAAGCGTCTGAGCCTTGATACGGAGGTTCTTTTCAGGGTTGCGCACATCGAATTCTTCGAAGTTAGCGTTGCTGTCGAGAATTTTCTTGTGATTCGAGATGCCGTCATATTCGATCCAGGTGTTTGAACCCACCAAGCGGTCGGGGAGCCTGCGAACGTGAGCCTTCCAATCGCCGATGAGAAAGTCGAAGTCGTGAGAGCCATCGCGCTGCGGAGCAGCCAGCACGGATGTGGAACCCGACGAGCTCTGGGCCAACGCAGAAGTACAGAGCGGAAGGGCGGCGCTCATGATCACGAGTGCGGCGAAGTTCGGCCTGAACGATTTCATGGCGTCCATGCTCTCAAGCCCTCAAGGGCGAGCGCAAGAGGGCTAATTGCGGCTTTTGAGTTTGCGGGTTTCGGTGTGCAGCGCCCGGATGGCCTGGCGGAGATAGCCGGCGATGGCGGCGAGCTCCTTCTTGCTGTAGCCGGCGGCGATGGCGTTCATGGTGCGTCCCAGGGAGTTGAAGATGGGGTCTGTCCGGCGCTCGGTTTCTGCGAGGCGGAGCGGGTGGAGGATGATGCTGCGACGGTCGTCGGGATTGGGCTGGCGGCGGACGCAGCCCGCGCGCTCGAGGCGATCGACGATGCCAGTGATTGCTCCGGTGGTGAATCCGGACAACTCGGCGAGACGGCTGGCGGTGAGGGATCCGTGCTGGCCGAGGAGGACATAGCAGCGCCACTCGCCGGCGCTCATGCCGAGGCGAGCGGCGACGGCTTCGTGGAAGAAGACGATTGCCGAGCTGAGTTCTTTTCCGAGGTTTTCCGGGCCCAGATTGTTGGAGCCCACAATTTTCCGGCTGGGGCTTTCGGGTGGTTCGGTGTTTCCTTTACGTTTTGCGGGTAAACGTGCCGGACGCGCCACCCGAGTTGTCGTTTTCTTCCTTGTCATATTTGTCGTAGAGGTAAGATACTTATCTGCGAGATAGTTTAACAGACGGAGTGTTCCAACTTGAAACCGCTTCACATCGTTGCAGCTTTCGTTGTGTTCTTTGCGATTCTGTCAGTCACAGGCGCAGGCCGCGTTGAAACGGTCTCGGCTGCCGCAAGCAAGGCTCAAGCGGTCGAGGTAAAGGGACCGGGCGGCGTGCGGCCTCAGATCTTCTTTGCCTGCTGCGACCAGGGCATGAGTGACATGGATTCATGGGTGAAGAATCCCGAGGTCATATCGCAGTTGCAGCAACTGCACGCCGGGCTGGCGGTTGAGATTAGCGACTTCAGCGCGGAGCGGGCGCAGGCGGTGCGGAATCTGAATGAGGACGGGATTCCGCTGACTGCATGGCTGGTGATGTCGCGGGAGCAGGGACATTATCTGAATGGCTTCAACGCGCCGGAGGCCGCGGTGCGGTTCACGCAGTTTGAGAAGTGGACGCAAGAGAACGAGCTGAAGTGGGGCGCAGTCGGCTTGGACATCGAGCCGAACTTTCAGCACCTGCAGGAAGTGCATAGGCATAGAGGGGCTTTCCTCTGGCTGCTGACAAAGCGGTTTTTCGATTATGGGCAGATCGAGCGGGGGCGCGGGGCGTATCGCGCGCTGATAGGGCGGATTCAGGCGGCCGGGTACACAGTGCAGACTTACCAGATGCCGTTTCTGGCCGAGGAGCGCGCAGTGCACTCGACGCTGCTCGAACGGCTGTTCGGCATTGTCGATGTGCGCGGGAATGAGGAAGTCCTAATGGCTTACAGCAGCTTCAATCACGCGGCGGGCGGAGGGATTCCCCTCATATATGGTCCGCAGACCGAGACGCTGGCAGTGGGAACGACGCTCGACGATAAGGCGGCGGGTCCGACCGCGCTCTCGTGGGAGGAGTTCTCTCGTGACCTGATCGTGGCCGCTCATTTTTCGCATGTGGTTGGCGTGTACAGCCTGGAAGGCTGCATACGGCATGGGTTTCTGCCGCGCATGATTGCACTGGACTGGGGGCAGACGGTGACCATTTCGGCTGAGCAGATCGAGGCGGCACAAAAGTTCGACAGGAATCTGCGTCACGCGATCTGGATTTTCTCGCGGCTTCCTTATGTTGTTGCCGTGCTGCCGGTAGTTGTCGTTGTTTTGGTCTGGTGGCGGATCCGGCGCAGGATGCGCAGGGCGCGGCTATCAGGTCAGCGTGTTAACGCGTCGGTAGGTTAGCAAGTCAGCAGAAGAGCTGCTGATTGATCTTAATAACGGATTGCTATCGCAGAAATGCGACTGAATTGGTCGTTTACTTCTGTGCGAATTTCTG
The DNA here is from genome assembly GCA_963781245.1 of uncultured Acidobacteriaceae bacterium. Taxonomy (GTDB): domain Bacteria; phylum Acidobacteriota; class Terriglobia; order Terriglobales; family Acidobacteriaceae; genus Silvibacterium. The sequence goes on along the minus strand of CAWAFB010000010.1, from coordinate 189,877 downwards.
TGCGATTTTTTCTGCCGTGCTTCTGCGGCTCTTGATTCTGTTACCCTTCCGCCTGCTATATTGAATCTTCGACTCAAAGTGGAATTCGGGCGGCACTTATCCCGGAACATGCTGCGCGCGATGCCGCGTGGTAACCCTCCAACCGATACGCATCAATGAGGACGCAAGGACGCATTCATGGCGCAGATTTTTGACCGCAGCTCGAACGCGCTGGCGCGGGCTAGCTTGGTCTTGACGGGGTTGATTGTCATTGCCCTGGGAGTGACGCTCGATCAACTGCAACGGTCTCCATGGGTAACGCGGCAAGGTCAGAGGGCGGATCAGCCGGTTCCGTTCAGCCACAAGCACCACGTGGAGGGCTTGGGGTTGCAGTGCCAGTACTGTCATACCTCGGTTGAGAAGTCGAGCTATGCGGGGATTCCACCCACCAGGACCTGCATGAATTGCCACGCGCAGATCTGGACGAATGCCAATTTGCTCGAACCTGTTCGGCAGAGCTGGGCGACGGGCCAGTCGATTGTGTGGACCAAGGTCCACGACCTTCCTGATTTTGTCTACTTCAGCCATGAAATTCACGTGAACAAAGGGCTGGGTTGTTCAAGCTGTCATGGCCGGGTGGACGAGATGCCCATCATGTATCAGCAGAACACGCTGCAGATGGAGTGGTGCCTGAACTGCCACCGCAATCCGGAGAAGAATCTGCGGCCGACGAGCGAGATTTACAACATGGCGTGGAAGGACGCGTCGGAGATGAACCCGGTCTGGTGCGCGGCCACGGATACGAAGACGGGCACGCCAACGGCGCAGTCGGTGAGTTGCACGACAACGAATCCGACGCCGGGTGCGGGTAGCTCGGAGCAGGCTTCGCTGCATCTGATTCCGGCGGCAAATGCGCTGGTGACCAATGCGCAGACGACTGACGCGCCGACGGGGACGGTAGGGGCGCAACCGGTGAGCTATACGAAGTTCACTAGCCAGGAGGCGCTGGGCGACTTTCTGGCGCAGCACTACAAGATCCGCTCACCGCGGGAGCTTTCAAGCTGCGAGGTATGCCACCGATGAAAAATCGCGAGCTTGAGACGGCCTTAGTGAGCATTCAGGAAGACATGCAAAAGGACAAGGTAAGCGGGAAACTGACGCTGGCCGAGGTGCGGGCGAAGCTGGCCGGGCAAACGGGAAAGAGATACTGGCGGTCGATCGATGAACTGGCCGGGACTCCGGAGTTCGAGGCGGCGGTGCGTGAGGAGTTTCCCGAGCAGGCCTCGGAGTGGATCGATCCGGTGTCGCGGCGCTCGTTTTTGAAGGTGATGGGCGCGTCGATGGCGCTGGCCGGACTGGCCGGCTGCACGAAGCAGCCCGATGAGCCTATCTATCCTTATGTGAAGGCGCCGGAAGATTTGATTCTGGGCAAGCCAGTGTACTTTGCAACGGCTTTTCCATTTCCCAGCGGTGCCGTACCGCTTTTAGTCAAGAGCGATGCTTACCGGCCGGTGAAGTTGGACGGGAATCCTGAGCACCCTTACAACCAGGGCGGATCGGATCCGATTACGCAGGGCACTCTGCTCGATCTGTACGATCCCGACCGTTCGCAGCGAGTGGTGCATCGCGGCGAACCGACCAACTGGCCGGTATTTCTGGGGAATTTCCGCGGGATGCTGGCGGACAAGAAGTCGTCGGGCGGGCAGGGATTGTATGTGCTGAGCGCGACGGTGACCTCGCCGACGCTGGCCGCGCAATGGAAGAAGGCGCAGGAGGCGTATCCGCAGGCGAAATTTATTCAGTACGACCCGGTGAACCGCGACTCAGCTTACGCGGCTTCGAAGGCTGCGTTCGGAGATTATGCCGATGCGCAGTACAAGCTGGACGTGGCCGACGTGATTGTGTCGCTGGATGCGGACTTCTTGTCGGGCGCGGCATATCCGGGCTTCCATCGGCTGGCGAAGGATTACGCGAAGCGGCGCAGGCTCGAAGGGGCGAAGTCGGGCGACTTTAGCATGAACCGGTTGTATTCGGTCGAGAGCATGACGACGACGACCGGAATGAAGGCCGATCATCGGCTGGCGCTCAGGGCTAGCGACATCCCGGCGTTTGCGGCGGCACTGGCTGCGGAGGCGGGCGGGGGTGGAGAAGCTGCGAGCGGCTACAACTGGTCGAGCGATGCGCAGGCCTTCCTGAAATTTGCGGCTGCGGATCTGAAGGCCAACGGCGGCAAGTGCGTGGTAATTCCCGGTGAGCAGCAGCCGGCATCGGTGCACCTGGCGGCGATCGCGATCAACCAGGCGCTCGGCAACGTGGGCAAGACAGTGATTTATACGGAGGCGGTGAATCCGCTGCCGTCGATCCAGGGCGATGACCTGAAGGCGTTGGTCGCGGACTTGAATGCCGGCATGGTCGATTGGCTGGTGATCCTGAACGCGAACCCGGTGTACGCCGCTCCGGCAGATCTCGAGTTCGAGGACGCGCTCAACAAGGCGAAGACGGTGGTGCACCTCGGCTCGCATTACGACGAGACGGGACGCAACGCGCAGTGGCACGTGAATTCAGCGAGCTATCTGGAATCGTGGTCGGATGTGCGCGCGTATGACGGCACAGTGTCTGTGATCCAGCCGATGATCGATCCGCTTTACAACGGGCACACGGCGCACGAGATTCTGCAGTCGTTTCTCGAAAACCCTGATATCTCCGCTTACGCAGCGGTGCGGGAGACGTGGAAAGACAAGACGGCAGGTACAGCTACTGACGCCGACTTCGGCTGGCGCAAAGTGTTGCACGACGGCTGGATTGCGGATACGGCGTTCACGCCCAGGGGCGGCGGTGGCAAGGCTTCGATTCCGGCGCCTGCGGCGCAGGTTTCAGCCGACGCGCTCGAAGTGGTGTTCCGGCCTGATCCAAATGTTTACGACGGGCGCTATGCGAACGTGGGCTGGCTGCAGGAAGTTCCGCGGCCGGTAACGAACATTTCGTGGGACAACGCGGCGCTCATGAGCTTCGCCACGCTTGAAAAGCTGCATTTGGCCGAGCAGGACGTGATCGAGATCACGCTGAACGGCAAGAAGGTGTTGGCGCCGGCGATGCCAGTTCCGGGCCATGCCGATGGCAGCATCACGCTGCATCTGGGCCAGGGCCGCAGCATAGGCCGCGTAGGCGGCGGCGTAGGATTCGACGCGTACCAGATCCGGCCTTCCGATTCTCCTTTGTTCGCGACCGGCGCCACGGTGAAAAAGACCGGCGATACCTGGGGATTTGCAGTCACCAAGAGCCACTACCAGGACCATCGCTCGGTGGCGGTGGGCGGCGACGGCAGCGGGACCCATTCGATTGAAGGCAACGAGGCGATAGACCGCGGCATTATCCGTTGGGCGACCCTCGAGGAGTTCAAGAAGGAACCGGAGTTTGCGCATACCGGCGAAGGCAAGGATGTGCCCGAGCCGACCACGAGCATGTTCCCGTCGTATCGCTACGATCACAACGCGTGGGGCATGTCGATTGACATGAACTCCTGCGTGGGGTGCAACGCGTGCATTGTGAGCTGCTATGCGGAAAACAATATTCCGGTGGTTGGCAAGCAGCAGGTAAGGATCGGGCGCATGATGCAATGGCTGCGCATCGACACCTACTATGAGGGCGATCTGGCGGCTCCGCGGGCGCACTTCCAGCCGATGGCCTGTCAGCACTGCGAGAACGCTCCCTGCGAGCAGGTTTGTCCGGTGGGCGCGACGGTGCATTCGCCGGAAGGCCTGAACATGATGGTCTACAACCGCTGCGTGGGCACCCGCTATTGCTCCAACAACTGCCCCTATAAGGTGCGGCGCTTTAATTTTCTGCTGTACTCCGATTACGAGACTGAGAGCCTGAAGTTGATGCGCAACCCGGATGTGTCGGTGCGCAGCCGCGGCGTTATGGAGAAGTGCAGCTACTGCGTGCAGCGCATCAGCGCGGCCAAGATCCAGGCCGACAAGGAGAACCGCCTGATCCGTGATGGTGAGATCGTTACAGCCTGCCAGCAGGCGTGCCCGACGGATGCGATCGTCTTCGGCAATATCAACGATGGCAACAGCCGGGTGGCAAAGCTGAAGGGCCAGGAACGCAGCTACGGGGTGCTGGCCGATATCAATACCCGTCCCCGTACGACGTATGTGGCCGAAGTGTTGAACATCAACGAGGAGCTTTCCCAGGCGCTTGGGGAGTTTGCGCCGGCGAACAGCTAAGAAGGTTCGAGGCTGAGAGGTTAAGCGATGGCAACGAAAGAACCACAGGTGAATGACCCGATGCTCGACCCGGTAACCGGGGAATTTCGGGTCATCGCGCCCGGGCACACCTTCAAATCGGTCACCGAAGAGATTTCGCGCATCGTGCTCACGCCGCACACGCCGCTGGGCTGGTTTGCGGGTTTCGTGCTGGCGGGCGGTTTCGTCGGCATACTGCTGGTGGCGGTCACGTGGCTATTTCTCAAGGGTGTTGGAATCTGGGCTATCACGATGCCGGTGGCCTGGGGCTTCGCGATTGTCAACTTTGTGTGGTGGATTGGTATCGGCCACGCGGGCACGCTGATCTCGGCCATTCTGCTGCTCTTCAAGCAGGGGTGGCGTAACTCGATCAACCGCTTCGCCGAGGCGATGACGATATTTGCCGTGATCTGCGCCGGCATGTTCCCGCTGATCCACGTTGGCCGGCCATGGCTGGGATACTGGCTGTTTCCCTATCCGAGCACGATGAACGTGTGGCCGCAGTTCCGGTCACCCCTGTTGTGGGACGTCTTCGCGGTCTCGACCTACGCAACCATCTCGGTGGTCTTCTGGTACATCGGCATGATTCCCGACCTGGGAACGTTGCGGGATCGCGCGAAGTCAAAATTTGCGCAATTCTTCTATGGCTGGCTGGCACTTGGGTGGCGCGGCTCGGTGCGGCACTGGGTCCGGTATGAAACGGCTTCGCTCCTTCTGGCCGGCCTGGCGACGCCTCTGGTGCTCTCGGTGCATACGGTCATCAGCTTCGACTTCGCCGTCGCGCTCTTGCCGGGCTGGCACACGACGATTTTCCCGCCATATTTCGTGGCCGGTGCCATTTATTCAGGATTTGCGATGGTGATCACGCTTGCGATTCCGATCCGCAAGTTCTATCACCTGGAAGACCTGATCACGATGCGCCATATCGACAACATGAACAAGGTGATGCTGGCGACGGGACTGATTGTGGCTTATGGGTATTCGACCGAAGTGGTGATGTCGTACTGGTATTCGGCGAGCCACTGGGAATACTTCATGATGTGGAACCGCATGTTCGGTCCCATGGGGTGGTCCTACTGGGTCCTGGTCACCTGCAACATCGCCCTGCCGCAGCTGCTTTGGTCGAGAAAGCTCCGGCAGAATGTGGCTTTCACATTCATTTGGTCTCTTGTCATCAACACGGGCATGTGGTTTGAGCGCTTCGTCATCGTCGTGACCAGCCTGACGCGCGATTACCTGCCGTCCTCCTGGGGCACTTACCGGGCGACAAAGTGGGACTATGCGACGTTTGCGGGCACACTGGGCCTGTTCACGTTTCTCTTCTTCCTGTTTATCCGCTTCCTGCCCATGATTCCCATGTCAGAGCTCCGGCTGATGCTGCCAGGTGCGAAAGTGCGGCCGGAAGCTGAACCTCAAATGGAGGCAGGTGATTGATGCCTGTACGCGAAGGAACCTACGGTCTGCTGGCCGAATTTGAAACGCCGACTCAGCTGGTGCGGGCGGCGGAGAACGCCTATGCCGCCGGATACCGCCGGATGGATTGCTATACCCCGTATCCTCTGGAAGAAGCCGCGGCGGCCATCGGCTTCCACAAGGACGACGTTTCGCTGGTGTGCCTGATCGGCGGCCTGCTGGGTGTGGCGGCCATGTTCGGTCTGGAGACATGGATCTCGGTGTGGGCGTATCCGCTGAACATCGCCGGGCGGCCATATTACTCGTGGCCGGCCTTCGTGGTGCCGGCATATGAGTGGACGATTCTGTTCGCAGGGCTTTCGGCGGCCTTCGGGATGCTGGCGCTATGCGGGCTTCCCCAGGTGTATCACCCGCTGTTCAACGCGCCGAACTTCCGCAGTGGCGCGACCAGCGACAAATTTTTCCTGTGTCTCGAATCGGCCGATCCGAAGTTCGAGGTAGCGGAGACGCGGACGTTTCTTGAGCGCTTGGCGCCGCTTTCGGTGGTGGAGGTGGAGTATTAATCCCATGAAGACAAGCTGGGCAGGCTCCGCCCGGGCGCTGGCGGTAACGGCTGCAGGAGCGGCGCTGCTGTTTGCTGCCGGTTGCCGCCAGGATATGCAGGACCAGCCGAAGATGATTCCGCAGCGCGAGTCGCAGTTTTTTGCCGACGGGCGCTCGGCACGGCCGCAGGTGCTCAACACGGTTGCCCGCAATCAGTTGCACCAGGACGAGTACTTCTACACCGGCCTTGTAAATGGCAAAGAGCAGGATGCCCTGCCGTTTCCGGCAACGATGGAGGTGCTGGAGCGCGGGCAGGAGCGGTTCAACGTCTACTGCACGCCCTGCCACTCGCGGGTGGGCAATGGCCTGGGCATGATTGTCGATCGCGGCTACAAACCCGCGGGCAATTTTCATGACCCGAAGAGGCTGGCAGAACCACTGAGCCATTACTTCTGGGTAATGAGCAACGGCTACGGCGCGATGCCCGACTATTCGGCGCAGCTTCCGCCACAGGATCGCTGGGCGGTGGCGGCGTATATCCGGGCCCTGCAGCTGAGTCAGAACGCGAAGCCGGCGGATGTTCCGTCGGGGACGCAGATCGAGAACCTGCCGGATATTGCCGAGCAGGAAGGTCTGCCGGCTAGCTTTGCTGGCCCGTGGCCGTTAGCAGCGGACACCTATGTGCAGGCGACGCCGGAGACGGAGATCGTGGCAGGGGCTCCGGCTAAACCTGCGAATGCTCCGAACGCGACGGTTCAGAGTCCTAAGAATTCAGGAACATCAAATACGCGCAGCGGCGCGGCCGCTCAGCCGCCGGTTACGAAATAAGGAAACGCATGGCACACGGATATCACACGAAGACGATGCCCACGCAGCTGAATGCGCCGGCATTTGTCGATGTCTGGCGCACCCGGGCGCTGATCACAGGGGTGGTCGCACTGGTCATCGGGGTCATCCTCGGTTTTTTGAGCGGTGATGGCTTCAACCACTTTTTACGCGCGTGGCTGCATGGCTTTATGATGTGCTTCAACTTCTGCTTTGGCGGCATGCTCCTGTTGATGTTGCAGTATCTGACGGGCGGCAAATGGGGCCTGATCATCCGTCGGCCGCTGGAAGCGATGACACGGACCTGGCCGCTGGTCTTCCTGATGTTCCTGCCGGTGGGGATTTTCGGAGCGTCATTCGGAAAGATGTACATCTGGGCGAAATATGCCGACTGGGCTACGGCCCTCAAGGACGGGCTGATCACGCATGAGCAAGCGCATGCCATCCACTACAAGCATCCGATTCTCAACGTGACCTCGTTCTGGGTTGTATCCCTGGTTATCTTCGCTATTCTGGCCCTATACGTCTGGCTGTTGAACAAGTGGTCTCTTCAGCGAGACGCAGACCCGCAGCCGAACGTGACGTATTGGCGAGTCAAGTTTGAGAACCTGAGCGGCTTCGGCACTTTGTTTTACTCGATCCTGCTCTTCATCGTTGCGATTTACTGGATCATGTCGCTCGATCCAACATGGTATTCGACCGTGTACGGTTTCCAGTACCTGGTGGCCGAGGCGTATGGCGTGCTGGCGCTGGCGATACTGACGCTGATTGGCTTGTCGAAGGCTGAGCCAATCAGGACCCTGTTCCGGAACACCGAGCAGCACGATCTTGGCAAGCTGTGCTTCGCCTTCACGATGCTGAATATGTATCTCGCGTTTGCAGCGTTCCTGATTATCTGGTCAGGTAACTCACCCGAAGAGATTCCCTGGTATTTGGATCGCATTCGCGGCAACTGGGGCGTGGTGGCCACGCTGGATGTGATCTTCCACTGGCTGATTCCCTTCACGCTGCTGCTGTCCTCTTCGTTGAAGCGGATCAAGGGCCGGCTGGCGGTGGTGTGCTGCATCATGATCTTCGCGCGCGCCTGGGATCTGTGGTGGCTGATCGAGCCGAATTTCAAGGACGCCGCGCGCAATCTACACTGGAGTGTGGGGATTCTCGAGTACATACCGGTGCCGACGGCGCTGGTGGCCTTCTGGCTGGCGTATTTCTTCACCCAGCTCAAGCAGCGGCCGCTGATCGCGACCAACGACCCGCACCTTGAGGAGATTCTGGAGCCTGAACATGCACACGCCTAACGAGCACGAGTCTCACGACAAACGCGCCTCCATGAAGGAGGGCTATGAAGTCACCGACGTCAGTGTGCAGGGGATCATGGTCTTCCTGGTGGGCCTGTTCGTGTCGGTGGGCGTGTTCTTCGTCCTCTGCTTCGGCCTGGGCAAGGTGATCAACTACGGCCTCGCAAAACAAGACGGCCCGACAAATAGATGGAATGCCAATTCGGTCGCGTCGGCGGGCAAGCTGAAGAACATGGAGTCGAACCCGGCGGGAGCGCAGCAGGAGCTGAAGCAACTGACGCAGACCTTCCCGACTCCGCGGCTGCAGACCGATGACGGAAATCAGGACCTGGCGAATCTGCATGAGCGCGAGGATCTGTTGCTCGGGCATTACAGTTGGATCGATCAGTCGCACACCAAGGTGCGGATCCCCATCGAGCGGGCCATGGAATTGATCGCGCAGCGTGGACTGCCGGTCGCGGAAAAGCCGGCGCAGCAGGAACCGCTGATGGCGGGAGATTCGGTGCCCGTGGTGCATGCTCCGTTGACGGACGGGTTCGCACGCACGGGATTTGAGCAGCAGGAGCTGGCTCCGGCAAAAGCCGCAGGAGAGCAAGCATCGACGAAGGCGAATAACAAGTAAGTATTGGGGATCAGGATTAGGAATGTCGAGAATCGGGACAGCGCGGAGATGGAAAGCAAGGCTGACGGCCGGATTGGGCGCGCTGGCCCTCGTCTGCCTGGTGGCCCCGCTGTCTCGCGGGCAGGTTTCGAGTTATGGCGACAAGCAGATGGGTGAGGTAAGCGACCATCCGCCGGCCATCCTCGACAAGGTCACGATTACTCAGAAGCTGAACACCAGGATTCCGCTGGATGGTGAGTTTCGCGACGAGACCGGGAAGACTGTCCGGCTGGGAGATTACTTCGGCAAGCGGCCCGTAATCATGTCGCTAGTGTACTACCAGTGCAAGATCCTTTGCCCTGAGGAGATAGACGGTCTGGTCAGCTCGCTCATGATGGTGAAGTTCAAGCCTGGCAAGGATTTCGATGTGGTCTTCGTCAGCATCGACCCGAGCGAGACACCGGACATAGCGGCGAAGGAAAAGGCGCTGTACCTGAAGCGTTACGGCCATCCGGAGTCGGCCGCGGGATGGCACTTTCTGACCGGACAGCCGCCCGCGATCAGCCAACTGGCGCAGGCGGTAGGCTTCGGGTATGTCAAGGTCGCGGGGCCGGATGGAATGTTTAACCAGTATGCGCACGCCAGCGCAATTGAGCTTCTGACCGCCGACGGCAAGCTTTCGCAGTATTACCTTGGGGTCGATTTCGCGCCGAACGATCTGCGGTTGGGGCTGGTGGAGGCATCGGCGGGCAAAATCGGATCTCCGGTAGATGCAATTCTGACTTACTGCTACCGCTACGACCCAAAGTTGAACCGGCACAGCCTGGTGATCGCGCGGGTGATACAGCTGGGCGGCCTGATTACGGTATTCGGCCTGGGCGGATACATGACTATCATGTTCCGGCGTGATCTCGATCGAGACAGGAAAAACGCAAACGGATAAAGGGAACGATGCATTTTATAAGTCCAGTACTTTGGCAATTTCTCGTTAATTGGCTCACGCACTTCGCGCTCTTTCCGCCCGAAGCGTCGGGGATTGCTCCGCAGGCGGACGCGCTGTATTTCTTCCTGATCCTGATCTCGCTGGTAGGCCTGGCGCTGGTGGTGGCGCTGGTGGCCGGCTTCTCGGTGCTTTACCGCAAGGAGCGCAATCCCGAGGCGACACAGATCGAGGGCTCGACCCTGCTCGAGGCAACGTGGACCATTATTCCGCTGGCGCTGTTCATGATCTGCTTCGTGTGGGGCGCGCTGCTGTACTTCCGGATCTATAACCCACCCACCAACGCGATGAATATCTACGTCGTTGGCAAGCAGTGGATGTGGAAGGCGGAGCATCCGGGCGGCCAGCACGAAATCGATTCGCTGCACGTGCCGACGGGCAGACCTATACAGCTCACGCTGATTTCGCAGGATGTCTTTCACAGCTTTTCGATCCCGGCGTTTCGCGTGAAGCGCGAGGTGATCCCGGGGCGGTATCAGACGGTGTGGTTTACGCCGACCGTGCCGGGAACCTATCACCTCTTCTGTACGCAGTATTGCGGTACGCTGCATTCGCAGATGATCGGTTGGGTGACGGTGATGAAGCCGGACGACTACAAGGCGTGGATGGATGGCTCGACCAGCGGCATGTCGCTGGCGCAGAACGGCGAGCGGCTCTTCGCCAGCATGGGCTGCAATGCTTGCCACTCGGGCGACGCCTCGGCGCGCGGCCCCAATCTGGCAGCGGCCTATATGACGAAGGTGCAGCTGACCAGCGGATCGTATGCGACGGTGGACGATGCCTTCCTGCGCGATTCGATTCTGAACCCGACCATGCACACGACGGCTGGTTATGCGCCGATCATGCCGACATACCAGGGGCAGATCAGCGAAGAAGGATTAATTGACCTGGTGGAATACATCAAGCAACTCAACTCCAACTATCGTATTCAGCAGACGCTGAACACGAGCCAGGTGCAAAGCCAGATCCAGACCTCGACGTCCGGAACGGCGCAGCACACGGCGGCAACAGCGCCGGGGATGGTAAAGCCATGAGCACAATTGTCAGTCTGCCCGACCAGTCGACGGCGACACTGCCCAAGCGGTCCTATCTGAACGAGGAATACGGCCTGAAGAGCTGGCTGCTGACCGGAGATCACAAGCGGATCGCGATCCTGTACCTGATCTCGATCACGATTTTCTTCTTTATCGGCGGCTTCTTTGCGGGGATGATCCGGCTGGAGCTGCTTACGCCGCCGAGCGACCTGATGGCGGCAGACACCTATAACAAGATGTTCACCATGCACGGCATCATCATGGTGTTCCTGTTTCTGGTGCCGTCGGTGCCGGCGACCATCGGGAATTTTTTGATTCCGATAATGGTGGGCGCGAAGGACCTGGCGTTTCCGAAGATCAACCTGCTGAGCTGGTACCTGTATGTTGTAGGCGGCATCCTGGTGCTGACCGCGCTGACGCTGGGCGGCGTGGATACGGGCTGGACCTTCACGACTCCGCTGAGCACGCACTACCTGAATACGCACGTGATCACGGCCGGCCTGGCAATCTTTGTCGCTGGCTTCAGCTCGATCTTCACCGGGCTGAACTTTATCGTCACCATTCACCGCATGCGCGCGCCGGGCATGACCTGGTTCCGGCTGCCGCTGTTCGTGTGGTCGCACTATGCGGCGTCGGTGCTGATGGTGCTGGGAACGCCGGTGCTGGCCATCACGTTGGTGCTCGTAATTCTGGAGCGCACCATCGGTATCGGAGTCTTCGATCCGACCAAGGGCGGCGATCCGCTGCTCTTCCAGCACTTGTTCTGGTTCTACTCGCACCCGGCTGTGTACATCATGATTCTGCCCGGGATGGGGGTCATCTCCGAGGTGATCAGCACCTTCTCCCGCAAGCGCGTTTTCGGATACACGGCGGTCGCGTTCTCGTCCGTGGCAATCGCAGTCTTCGGGTTCTTCGTCTGGGCGCACCACATGTTCATCATGGGTGTGTCGAACTACTCGGCGCTGGTCTTTTCGCTGCTGACCATGCTCGTCGCGGTGCCCTCGGCGATCAAGATCTTCAACTGGGCGGCGACGCTCTACAAGGGCTCGATCACCTTCGAGACGCCGATGCTATACGCTTTCGGTTTCATGGGGCTGTTCACCATCGGCGGCCTGACGGGCGTCTTCCTGGGCACGATGGGCATGGACATCCACCTGACCGAAACCTATTTCATCGTGGCGCACTTCCACTTCGTGATGGTGGGCGGCATGCTGATGGCGTTTCTGGCTGGAGTGCACTTCTGGTGGCCGAAGATGACGGGCCGGATGTATCCGGAGGGGATCTCGAAGCTGGCGGCGGTAACCACATTCATCGGCTTTAACCTGACGTTCTTCCCGCAGTTCATTCTGGGGTACCTGGGTATGCCGCGCCGCTATGCAGCGTATCCGCCGGAGTTCCAGGTGTTGAATGTGCTGTCGACGGCGGGCGCGACGGTGCTGGGTGTGGGCTACGTGCTGCCGATGCTGTATTTGGCGTGGTCGCTCAAGTACGGCAAGATCGCCGGGGCGAATCCGTGGCAGGCAACGGGGCTGGAGTGGCAGATTCAGTCGCCTCCACTGACAGAGAATTTTGTTGAGACGCCAATGGTCAACTGGGAAGCCTACGACTACGAATGGCTGGCAAACAAGACCAAACACGAGGTGCAGACCGTTGGATAGCCAGGCGATCGCAACCCACCCGGAAGAGGCGCACGCGGAGCACGAGCACTCTCCGTACCTGCGGCACCACTTCGCCAACCTGGAGCAGCAGAGGGAAACGTCTACCTTCGGCATGTGGCTCTTCCTGTTGACCGAGATCATGTTCTTCGGCGGGCTGTTCACCGCCTACCTGATTTACCGCAATTGGTACTACCCGGCGTTCGTGGCGGGCAGCCACCAGCTGCGGATCTGGGCAGGCACACTGAATACGGCTGTGCTGATCTGCTCGAGCTTTACCATGGCCATGGGTGTCCACGCGGCGGAAACACGGAAGCGCAAAGAACTGATCGGCTGGCTCCTGAGCACGATCATCCTGGGCTCGGTGTTCTTGGGCATCAAGGCTTATGAGTGGCACGACGAGTGGGTGCATCAGCACGTGCCGGGGCTGAACTTCAGCATTTCCGAATTTGTGCACGTCGATCCCCGTTATCCCGAGGACAAGCCACTGGCTCCCGATATGGCGGAGAAGACGCAGGTCTACTTCTCGCTGTATTTCGCGATGACCGGCATGCACGCTCTGCACATGGTCGTCGGCGTTTCGATCCTCCTCATTCTGCTGGCGCGCGCGTGGGCGGGCGCCTATACGCAGGGGCACATGACGACTGTAGAAAACTTCGGATTGTATTGGCACTTCGTCGATATTGTGTGGATCTTCCTGTTCCCGCTGCTGTACCTGATCAGCCGGCACCAGTGATCGGCCGTAAAAAATGATTTTGAGGGCAAACGATGTCTGAACTGACGCACAAGGAAATACTCGACACCGAACCGACCCACCACGAAGAGCACGTCGTGGGCCCTAAGGTGTACGGCATCATCTTCGGATCGCTCCTGATCTTCACCGCGATTACGGTGGGGGCGTCTTATCTGGAGCTGGGCGTCTTCAACGCCGTCGTAGCGCTGGGCATCGCCTGCATCAAGGCAGTGCTCGTGATCCTGTTCTTCATGCATGTGAAGTACAGCTCGCGGTTGACCAAGCTGACAGTGGCTGCGGGCTTTTTCACGTTCTTTGTGCTGATCACCATGTCCATGACCGACTACATCAGCCGCGCCTGGGGCCTGTGGTAAGAGGACTAGCCGTCCAGGCAAACGCGCCTTCGGCGCCGATTAGTTCGTGATTTGCAAGGCGCTCCCTCTTGGGGCGTCGTTCTTTTTAGTGGCAAAGAGCGAGGCCGGGGCTGGCGCGGTATACTCAGTTCGGCGTATCGGACGCCTCCGTGTCAGCGGGCAGGGCTGAGCCCATCGACGAGCTTGATGCTGACAACATGACGACAATCTTCTTTTGAGCCCGGGACGCGGACAGCGGGCAGTGTTCGAAAGGAGATGGTCGTGCCTGATCGCCGTTTCACTTCTGTTTCTGCGCCTGTAGCTCCGCGTCGCCTTCCGGAGCAGCCCAATATCGAACAGCTACGCAAGCAAGCCAAGGAACTGCTCGGCGGCTACCGCTCCGGTAAGCCGTCTGCGGTGGCCGAGGTCGACCGCTTCGAACTGCATGCGGACAAATATCGCTTTGCGCTCAACGATGCTCAGCGGGTGATTGCCCGCGCTTATGGCTTTGCCAGCTGGCCCAAGCTGAAAGCCTTTGTGGATGGAGCAAACGTTGCCCGGTTCATGGAGGCGGCGAAGAGTGGGGAACTCGCGCAGGTCCGTTCGATGCTCGGGAGCCGGCCGGAACTGGTAGGGATGGATGTGTCGGCAAGCAACGAGCACCGCGCCATTCACTATGCGGTGCTGCGCCGCGATGTTGCGATGGTGCGGGTGCTGATGGAAGCGGGAGCGGACGCTCGCAAGGGAATTTTTCCGCATCGCGATGCCACGACGGCGATGGCTCTGGCCGAAGAGCGAGATTACGCCGATGTGGTCGCGGTGATCGAGGCAGAGGAGCGGCATCGGCGCGGGGAGATGAGTTGCCCGAATGTGACCGTCTCTCCGGCGCAGGATCAGATCAGCGCGGCGATCGCCCGTGGTGAAAGCGGGACGGCCATTCGGCTGCTGGAGGCCGATCTTTCCCTGATTCAGGCCTGCGATCGGGACGGGAGGACGCCGCTGCATCTCGCCGCGCGACGAAACGACGTCCCGCTGGTGGCGTGGTTCCTCGCGCGGCGGGCTAGTGTTCGCAAGAAGGATCCAGCGGGGCTGACGCCGCTCGATCATTCCGCTCTCGCAGTGGATCCGTGCGACGATGCTGCCGGACGATTTCCAGCGGTTGCCAAGCTTTTCCTGGAGCACGGCGCGGAGCTCACGGTTCGCGGGGCGGTGGCGCTGGGCGACGAGGCCCGCGTGCGGGAGTTGATCGCCGCCGAGCCCGGATTACTGCGCGCGATCAGCAGTGACGGCGGGCTGGTAACGTTGGCGGTGAAGCATCGACAGATGGGGATGGTTCGCCTGCTGCTCGATCTTGGCGCGGATGTGAATGAGCGGATCTTCCTGGAGGAGTTGGAAGAGCCGACGGAAAGCTGGGGTATGCCGCTGTGGCACGCGGCGCTGGCGGGCGACTTCGCCATCACAAAGTTGCTGCTCGACGGCGGTGCCGATCCGAACGCCAATGTTTATGCCTCGGGATGGCCGCTGCGCAACGCATGGGGGCACAAGGACGAATCGCTGAAGAAGCTGCTGATCGAGCGTGGCGCCCGGGTGCATCCGTACATGATGGCGGAGATGCACGATGTGGAGCCGGCGCGGAAGATCTTAGCGGACAATCCGGACGAAGAAACTGTTCGCGAACTGCTGTGGTCGGCCGCCGATCACGGATGTCCGGAGATTGTGGCTCTGGCCCTTCCGCATCTCGGCTGGGCGTTGGACGATCCACGCTGGAACTGGATTCTCATTCAGCCGATCCGCGGTGCGGGCGGGGATTCCGCGGCGAATGAGGGCCACTTCAGGAGCATGGAAGCGCTGCTCGAGCACGGTGTCGATCCGGACATTTCGCGCTACGGCCAGACGCCGCTGCACTTTGCGGCAGCGCGGCGCAGTCCTCTTTGCGGAAACGACCGGGCGCGGTTCGCGTCGATGCTGATCGATCACGGGGCAAGGCTGGATATCCGGGACGATCTGCTGAAGTCGACGCCGCTCGGGTGGGCGTGCCGGTGGGGACGGAAGGAACTGGTTGAGGAACTGATGCGCCGAGGCGCGCCGGTGCATGAAGCAGAAACGGAGCAGTGGGCCACGCCGCTCGCGTGGGCGAAAAAGATGGGTCACGGAGAGATTCTGGCGCTGCTGGAAAGTAATTGATGAACAAATCGCGTGAGGGCGATGCTGCGAGGCTCTTAACAGCGACGTCTCTTTCCAACAAGACCTACCTGCAAGCTTACGCATTACTGGACAGCAACTCCATTTTCTGGTCACACTGTTTCCTTCAAGTGCTGTGCGGCCGTCATGATCCGCCAGTTTTCTGGATCCTGGGCATCGTCGGTGTGCAGCACGAATCAGCAGCCACAGGGCGGAAAGTAGAAGCCGCAGGCAAGGAACGTGACCGATGACGGTTGCCGCAGCCGACCAACCTCTGTATCAGATCGTCAGCCTCGCCGCTCCAGCAAACATCAACGATGTTTTACGGGCGATGCAGAGCATCGATAATCTGCTGCCCGGCACGGACGGCCTCAAGTGGTTCAACCGGCTTTACCTGATGGTTACGCAGGAGGTCGATCAGCGGACTCCGGCGGATTGGCAGGATCCAAACTGGCTTACGCGTCTTGACGTCGTCTTCGCCGGCTTTTATTTCCGGGCCATTGCCAGCTTCCTCGATGGCTCCCCGTCCACGCCCATCGCGTGGGATGCGCTTCTTGAGGCGCGGTATCGTACGGGAATCGACCGCATCCAGTTTGCAGTGGCGGGCATGAACGCGCATATCAACCACGATCTGGCGCTCGCGCTGCTCGAGACCGATGCCGAACTCAACCTTGTGCCCGGCTCGAACAGCCCTGAACACGCCGACTACGAGACGGTCAACAGCCTGCTGAAGGCGATCATGCTGTCCGCGCTGCAGGTGTTGGCGTCAGGCTTTCTCGGAGAACTGGCCGAGGACACCGGCAAGATCGGCCGCATCCTTGCGTTCTGGGACATTGTCCAGGCAAGGGAACTGGCCTGGGCCTTCGCGGATCACCTTAGTAGCTTGTCGGGCGTTCCGCGACAGGTCGCGCTGGACAGCCAGGACCAGATCACAGGAGTTTTGGGCAGAGCGATCCTGGCGATTGCCTGAGGGGGTTCCGGTTCCAGCGGGCCGGAGGATTTGCTCGCCGTCCTTGGACACAGACGTGGGTCATCCGGATGGCTCCGGATGACCCCACGTTCGAAACTTCGAATCAGTGCAGCAGGTTGAGCGTGTTGCTGCCGTCGTCGACGAAGTAGACTCCCCAATCGGGCACGTAGATCAATCCAAAGAGCGCGCCGGCGCCCGGAGGCGGTCCTCCGGTGTTGTCGATCAGTTCCTTGGCGAGCTGCTTCCCGTTAGGCCCGAACTCGATGATGTAGCCATCGCCGCCGTTGACGGTAAGAATGTGTCCGTTGGGTGCGACGGTAAGGCCGAGGGGCTGGTTAAGGGCCCCGCCCGACGCGACCAGCTTACCGATGCCGTCGGAACTCGTGCGGAAGAGCGGATTGGTGATGGCGCGGATGCGGTTATTGAGCGTGTCGGCAACATAGAGCACGCGGCCGCCATCGTCGTCACGCCAATCGTCTGCGTCATCGTCATGGGAGTTGCGGCTCAATCCTACTCCGGTGGCCCCAAGGACTAGGGCTGCTGGATCGGTGCGCTGGTCAAAGCCGGAGCCGATGACGGTCATCGATTCGATCCAGGGCATCTGCGTGGTTGAGCTTCCAAGGTTAATGCGAAGCACCGTGCCCTGGTGGACGACGGTGCCCCCGGCGGTTAGGGTTCCGTCGAGAACGTTGGTAACGAAGAGCATGGCGTTGTTACCGCGCTCGATCCAGGTCATGTCCCAGGGGCCGTTGATGAGCGAGCCGTAAAAGGTCTCGACAGGATTGCCGTTACTGTTGAGAACGATGAGGCAGCCGCTGCCGCCGGGCTCGAGCGTGCCATTATTCGTGGGCAGGCTGCCGACGATGACCCATCCGGAGCGGAGGACGGCGAGCGCCGTCGTGAGGCCTACGCCCCCGGGGCACGGGCCGGGAAGCTTGGTGGGATCAATCTGGGCAAATACGGTGACGCCTCCGCCCGGGGAGACATCGACGATAGTGGTTCCGGTTCCCTGTGCGTTGTTGGAATCATTGAAGTTGCTGATCAGGATGTGGCCGGCCTCGAGTTTCCCGATGGTCTTCTCCACACGAACGATTCCGTAAGGGTTGACGTCGCCATTCATGGGGACGGTCGAAGCGACCGTGCTGACGGTTTTAAGGTCTTTGAGGATGGGAGCGTTGTTGTCGTCGGCCTGAGCCACGCTGGATGCCGACAGCGACAGTCCCGCGAACAGAAGCCCGCAGAAAGCGATCCGCAACGGAGTTCTCATGAGTTTCTCCTTGCTTTCCGGCCTCGGGCCGAACGCTACGCGGAACTTGTTTCGGCGCGACCGCCGAGGGCTGGGAAGGCGCAATCAAGGTAGCGGGTCAGTGAGAGAAGTGATGTCACGGAAATGTCACTGCGAGGTCTCTTTTCCGTGAAGCGCAACTGACGAAGGGATGAATCCGCCTTCATAGACTGAACGGCGCGAAAGTCGATTTCCCGCGATCGAGAAATGGCCGGATCTCGCTTGATGAACGCAAAGCCAACTGGCGGGCAAGGGCTGAGATGGTGCCGAGACGCCTACCATGAGCATCAGAGATTTAAGGCATGGCTGCTGACGTCGAGACTGTTCCCGAGTTTTACAAAAAGCTGGCTGACAATCCTCGCGTGACGGTGCGGCGCAAGGGCGCTCCATTGAAGGACGGCAAATGCGTCGCCTACTGGATGCAGCGGGCGGAACGGGGCATCGATAATCCGGCGGTCGATCTGGCGATCGAGATCGGGAACGAACTGGATCTCCCGGTAGTCGTCTTTTTCTCGGCGATTTCGAATTTCCCGCACGCAAATCTGCGGCACTACGCCTTTCTGAACCAGGGGCTCAGGGATATCGAAGAAGACCTGGGGGAGCGCAATGTCTCGTTCGTAGTCCGGCGGCCTCCGGCCAATTCTCTCGAAAAACTATTGGCCGAAGTGGGCGCGGCGATGCTGATCGGAGATGAGAATCCCTGCCGCGAGCCGGAGCGGTGGCGAATAGTGCTGGCCAAGCGTCTGGAACTCCCGTTCTGGACGGTGGATGCCGATGTGGTGGTTCCGTCGGCGCTGTTCCCCAAGCACCAGTACATGCTGCACATCATGCGCCCCAGGCTCCTCGCGGAGTTGCCGAAATATCTGGTGCCGATGCCGGGAACAAAGGCCAAGAAGAGGTGGGCGCGGCCGAGCGGATTTGAGAGCTTCAAGGTGACAGAGGATGTAACCGCGGGATGGAGGGACTTCGACCGTTCGGTGAAGCCGGTAGACAACTTCAGCGGCGGAACACACGCTGCGCTGAAGCGGTTGAAGCACTTTGTCGCGCATGGCCTGGCGGATTATGCCAACCAGCGTAATCACCCGGAAACAGACGGGACGAGCCAGCTGTCTCCCTGGCTGCATTTCGGGCATATCAGCCCGGTGACGATTGCAGTGGCATGCGAGGAAGCGGTGCGCGAGCGCAAAGCGACGGCGGCGGCGCGCGACACATACTTCAACGAACTGATCGGCTGGCGGGAGATTTCGGTGAACTTTGTGAAGTATGTTCCGAACTACGACTCGATCGAGTCCGCGCCGGAGTGGGCGCAGGCGACGCTGCGTGAGCATGCCGGTGACAAGCGGGAACCGACGTATACGCTGGAGCAGATGGAGCGGGCCGAGACCTACGACGACCTGTGGAATGCGGCGCAGACGCAGATGGTCAAGACGGGGTGGATGCACAACTACCTGCGCATGTACTGGGCGAAGAAGATTCTGGAGTGGGCTCCAAACCCGGCGCTCGCGTGGGAGTGGGCGGTCATCCTGAACGACAAGTACGAGCTCGACGGCCGCGATCCCAACGGCTACCAGGGGATCGCGTGGGCGATGGGCGGGGTGCATGACCGCCCGTGGTTCGACCGGCCGATCTTCGGGACAGTGCGGTACATGTCGGGGGTCTCGACCGGCAAAAAGTTCGATTCGAAACGGTATATCGAGCAAATGATGGGGTCATGAAAGAGCTTCGAACGGGATCTGGATTTAAGGGGTGTAATGTTCTCGCGGGTCATGCGTGTTTGGGTTGCACGCCCATTATGGCGTCTTAAGGAGACGAACTTTGAAATGTCAGAACTGCCCCTCCGGCGACACCTGCACCTGTCCAATTTGCCTCTGCACAGGCCGGAGGTAACGACAAGCGGGGATGTCATCATCCCCCTTTCACCAGATGGCAGCTTCTTCTTTCAATACGCTTCTCGAACACCGGAACCAGTTCCTCGGGTTTGTGCAGCGCCGCGTTCAGGATGCCGCGACTGCAGAGGACATCCTGCAGGCGGCGTACATACATGCCCTTCAGCACGAAGGTGAACTGCAAGACCGGGAATCGGTGGTCGGCTGGTTTTATCGAGTGCTGCGCAATGCAATCATTGATCTGTATCGCCGCCGCGCTTCAGAAAGCAAAGCTCTCAAAGAATGGGGCCGGGAAATGGAAGGCCAGAGTGTCCCGAGCCACGAGATCCAGAATGAGATCTGCGCCCGCCTGTCGAGCGTCATGGACACAATCAATCCCGCTTACGCCGACGCGCTGCGCTCGGTGGATCTCGGCGAACAGCGATTGCAGGACTTCGCCGAAGAGCACAAAATCTCGGCTTCTAATGCCGCAGTGCGCGTACACCGGGCACGCGCCGCGTTTCGCAAGCACCTGGTTCGAACCTGTGGGGCCTGCGCCGAGCACGGCTGCATCGATTGCACCTGCCGCAAGCGATGAACTGACCGACCCTCACTATGCCGCGCGCCTGCGAGCCCGTGTGTTGGCGGCTTTCTTGGCGGCCTTCTGCAACCCTGATTTGCTTTTGGTTCTCACCGCCTTGGCTGCGACGTCATGGCGCTCTTTGCCGGTTCGGGAGCGCGAGGCTGTCTTCGCCTGGCGGGAGAGAGCCTGGTGTGAAACGGTGGAGCGGGGCTCGCGCTTGAGCACCTCCTCACGTACGCGCGATGCGCGTGGCGATGGCTCCTGACTCTCACCAGACTGACCCTTCTTGTAGTCGCGCTCCGCACTGACCCTCGTGCTCTCTTTGGTCTTGCCTTTGGCCGGAGGAGGCACCGGGACGCCGGCTCGACGCGCCTTGCTCAAGCCAATCGCAATCGCCTGTTGAGGCGAGCGGACGCCATGCTTTCCCTCGCGAACATGCTCAATCTCTTCGTGAACGAACTCGCCCGCCGCTGTCTTGGGTGACTTGCCCTCGCGCAAATCCTCTTTGGCTCGCTCTACCGTCGCTCTTTCTGGCATTTTGTTCTCCTCCTCGTGGTTGGATGACGCCATCGCGCCCGCTGGATTCCTGAACACCACAACTCAGCGTCGAGCCACCCTCTTTCTCATGTCGAAAATTTACAAACGAAAGTAATCTAGGTAGCTTCGCGCCCGAGTTTCATAATGGGCAAACTCTTCCAGTCTGGAACTGATCCGGAATTTTTGCTTCGGCTCGCCCTCATGCGTCGGTGCGTGTCGTGTGCAATGGGCCTGGGCTCGTTCTATGACGGGCAAGGGATGGCGCGCCGTGAACCGGTATCGACTGAAGCTCCGGCTTTGTGCGTGGGTGGCGCTGTGGACGGCGGCTGCCGCAAGCAACGCGCAAGCCCGGAAGGCGGAGCCGGGCGTCGCGGCTCCGGTCACGCGTGCCATGAAGCAGAAGCAGCGATCCGCGAGGTTCCTCGCCCGGCGCGGCATTGGGCAGACGCTGGTCTCTCTAAATCGAACCAGCAGCCGATATGGGCCCAGCCGATATGGCCGCAGTCCGGCGGAAATGCTGGCCGAGGCGCGCACCGAGCATCACGCCCTAGCCGCGGGGAAGGGCGGTTCAGGCAACACTAACCTGACAGCGCCATGGCAGCCAGTGGGTCCGGCGCAGGTGACAACGACCACCTACGGAGCACTGACCGGACGAGTGAGCAGCCTTGCCGTTGACCCGTCCGACCCAAGCGGCAATACCGTATACGTGGGAACAACAGGCGGAGGCGTTTGGAGATCGGCGAACGCCGCCGGCAATCCGGCTTCGGTCGCTTCACTCCGCTGACCGACACGCTGAGCGCGTACGCCGCAACCGGCATTGTTTCCTTGAGCATCGGCGCGGTAAGCGTGCAACCGGGTGGAACCGGCGTGGTGCTGGCCGGGACCGGCGATCCCAACGACGCGACGGATTCGTATTAACGGCGCGGGGCTCTTGCGCTCGTCCGATGGCGGCGTAACGTGGAGCCTGATCACGCAGTCGTCCGATGTGCTGGCCGGTGGCAAGCAGGACTTCACGTTCAGCGGCAATGGGTTTGCGGGGTTCGCCTGGGGCACAGCGAATCCGAACGTGGTGGTTGCGGCGGTTTCACAGGCAGCCGAAGGCGTGGAGGTCAATGCCGGAGCGTCGCTGTCGATGATGGGGATCTATGACTCCCAGGACGCCGGCCAGACGTGGTACATGGCAACCATCGCCGACGCGGGGAATACGGTCCAGTCGAACCAGACCGTCTTTTTAACGCGCGGCAACGCGGTGACTTCGGTGCTGTGGAACCCGGTGCGGCAGATGTTTTTTGCAGCGGTACGTTTCCACGGCTACTACCAGTCGCCAGACGGCATCAACTGGACGCGCATGGCGAATCAGCCGGGCAGCGGGCTGAGGACGGCGTATTGTCCGAGCAACGCGGGATCCACCCGGTCTCCGGCGTGTCCCATATTTCGCGGGGCGCTGGCCGTGCAGCCGGTTACCGGGGACATGTTTGCTCTTACTACCGACCTGAACAACCTGGACCAGGGACTGTGGCAGGATGTGTGCGCGTTGAACGGGAGCACATGCTCGTCGGCTACTGTGACCTTCGCCAACCAGATCGCCGATGCGGCGCTCGAGGCGGGGAACGGCGACACCACCATTCCGCAGGCGGACTACGACCTGTACCTGGCGGCGGCTCCGTCCGGGCAGGACACTTTGCTCTTCGCCGGGACGGAGGACATCTACAAGTGCAGCCTGGCGAACAACTGTGCCTGGCGTAACACCACGCACGCGACCGCCTGCGCTTCGGCGCAGGTGGCGTGGGCGCAGCATGCCATCGATACGACGCTGGGTGCTCCGGGCCTGATCTATTTCGGCAATGACGGCGGGCTGTGGCGAACAACGGACGCGGTGAACCAGCAGCAGAGCGAATGCTCGGCGGATGATGCGGACCACTATCAGAATCTGAATGACGGGCTGGGATCGCTGGCCGAGGTCGAGAATATCGCTGACGATGCCGGCAACGCGCAGAACATGATGGTGTCGCTGGGTGCACTGGGAACAGCAGCAGCGACATCCGTCGCCGGGCAGGCCTGGCCGCAGGTACTCGACGGTGAGGGGAACTACGCGGCCATCGATCCGGCGACGGCGGCGAACTGGTATGCGACTTCGGAGTTTGGCGTGGGAATCAACCGTTGCACCGAGGGTTCGGGCTGCGATATTGCCGGCTTCGGGCAGCCGGTGATCGCGAGCACCCAAGTAGCGGGAGATCAGCAGGAGATTCCCGCGCCGTGGATTCTCGATCCGCAGGACACGGCGAACGTGATTGTAGGCACCTGCCGAGTATGGCGGGGTCCAGCGACAGGTGGCTCCGCGTGGAGTACGAGCAATCTCTTGAGCGGGATGCTGGACACCGATCAGGAGCCTTATTGCGACGGGAATGCAGAGATCCGCTCACTGGCCGCTTCCGGGAGTGCGACCGACACGCCGGGAACGGCGGAACAGATTTACGCCGGCATGGCGGGGCTGCTGGACGGCGGAGCAACGGTTCCGGGACATATCTTCACCGCATCGGTGACCAGCGGGTCGGGCAGCTCGACCACCTGGACTGATCTCTTCCATAGCCCTGTGACCAACGGCGGCGCTCCGAACGGGCAGTTCAATCCCGGCGGCTTCGACATTTCGAGCATCTATGTCGATCCCCACGATCCGACCGGGCAGACGGTCTACGCCACGGTGCAGGGCTTCAGCGGCAACGGACTGAACGTAGCCAGAGTGTACGGGTCGACGAACGGCGGGGCGATCTGGTCGAACCTGACCACCAACCTGCCGAACGCGCCAGCCAACAGTATCATCGTCGATCCCAATAATGCGAATACGGTCTACGTTGCAACGGATACGGGCGTCTACGTCACGCGGAATATCAGCTCCTGCACGGTTCCGTCGACCCCCTGCCGGAGCGTCTTTGGAACTTCTCTGCCCAACGCGCCGGTGATTCAGCTTGCGGCCTTCAATGAAGGCTCGACCTCGGTGCTGCGTGCGGCTACCTATGGGCGCGGCGTGTGGGAGATCGGGCTGGTGACAGCGGGAACAGCGATGACGACGGCCAGGGCGACACCAACATCTCTGACCTTCCCCGGCCAGGGGATCGGGACGCTGAGCGCGACGCAGACGGTGGCGATCATCAACACGGGAACGATCACACTCAACGTGGCCCAGGTAAGCCTCACCGGCGATTTTGCTGAGACGGACAACTGCGCGAATCCGGTGCTTCCGGGCGATGCCTGCACAGTCAACGTGACCTTTACCCCGTCGCAGACCGGGACGAGGACTGGAGTACTGACCGTCTATGGAAATATTTCCGGAGGGAGCGCGGGCGCGGCAATCGTGCTCTCGCCCCAGCCGCTGAGTTTTCCTGAGACGCTGCTGGGCAAAACAGCGACCGCGCAGGACGTCACCATCTCGAATACCGGCGGAGTTATGGCCAGCCTGTCCAGCGAATCGGTGACCCGAGATTTCTCCGTCACCGCGAATACGTGCGGCGCGTCCCTGGCGCCCAACACCGGCTGCACGCTGAGCATTGCTTACTCGCCTACAGTTTCGGGCACCGAAACGGGCTCGCTCAAGATCGTAGACAGCGCGGGAACCCAGACTCTGCAGCTTACCGGCATGGGCGAGGCACCGGCGACCGATGGACTAGCACCCCTGAGCCTGGCCTTTGCTCCGCAGGCGATCGGACTGTCAGGCACCACACAACAGGTGACTCTGACCAACAGCGGGGACCAGGAGCTCGACCAGGTCGCAATCCAGTTGCACGGGGACTTCAGCGCGGTAAACCGCTGCGGGACGTCGCTCGCCGGGCATTCGACGTGTGCCATCGTGGTGAGTTTCGTGCCGACACAGGTTGGCGCGGAGTCGGGAACGCTGACGGTGAGCGATATACTGCGCAGCCAGACGGTCACGCTGGCGGGCACGGGCCTGCCGCCGCCCCGTCTTTCGCCAGCGCCGGCATCGGTAGATTTCGGAATCTATACCGTGGGCCAGACGAGCACCGCGCAAACGGTGATCCTGACGAATAGCGGGGGCGTACCGCTGAGCAATGTCGCCACCAACATGAGCGGAGATTTTGCAATAGCCCCAGGCCTCAACAACTGTCCTCCGACGCTGGCGGTCGGGGCACAGTGCCAAATCGGCATGGTGTTCTCACCCACCGACGCAGGCGCCCGCAGCGGCTCGCTCACAGTCACGGCCACGGAACTGAGTAAGCCGCTGCTGGTCCCTCTAACCGGCACCGCGGTGCCCGCCTCGGGAGTCTCGGCAACCCCTGCATCGGTAGATTTCGGATCCTATGCCTTGGGCCAGACAAGCTCCGTACAAAAGGTGACGCTGACGAATAACGGAGGCGTTCTGTTGAGCAGTCTCAATGCCACCGTGACCGGAGACTTCTCAATCTCCGCGGCAGGCAGCACCTGTGGGTCCACACTGGCCGTGAAGGCCCAGTGCCAGATCGGCGTGGTGTTCAGCCCCAGCCAAGGCGGCCAGCGCACGGGCACGTTCACCCTGACCGCGGCCGAGCTTGCCAAGCCGTTGCTGGTCGGGCTTTCCGGCACGGGTTTGGCCTCTCCGGGAATCTCGGCGACGCCGGGCTCGGTCAGTTTCGGCAACTACAACGTTGGCCAGACCAGCCCGGTTCAGACAGCGACGCTGACCAACAGCGGCGGTGTCCCGCTGACCAACGTAAATGCGGGCGTAACCGGCGACTTCGCAATTCCTTCCGGGACCAGCACGTGCGGACAGACGCTGGCAATCGGCGCACAGTGCCAGGTTGGTGTTGTCTTCGTCCCCACGCAGTCCGGCTCACGCGCCGGATTGATATCGGTGAGTGCTACTGAGCTGAACTCTCCCGCGGTCATCGCCCTCTCGGGCGGCGGCGAGGACTTTTCAATCACCGTCAGCGGGTCGAATTCGGCAACCATCACTGACGGACAAACGGCAACCTTTATGCTTTCGATCCTGCCATTGAATGGCTCAACAGGGACCGTGACGCTGGCCTGTACGGGAGCGCCGCAGAACTCGACATGCTCGGTGAATCCCACATCGGTAACGCTGACCGGGCAGAATTCTGCGACGGCAACCGTGACGATTGTGACCGGGCAGCCGCCGTCCAGCGCATCGATCGCGAGAGGCGGCACGAATCTCAAACAAATAGCCCTTGCATTGGCCGTCGTAGTGCCGATGGGATTTCTGACCGGCAAGCGGCGCCGGTGGAGAGGCCTGATGCTTCTCGGCGTGCTGGCGCTCTTTGTGCCCGGCTGCAACCTCAAAGTGACACCAGGAGGCCAAACATCGCCGACCGGCCCGACCGGACCAACGGGACCGACAAATCCAACGCCATCAGGAGCCTACACTCTGACTGTGACCGGCACCGAACCGGGGCTGGGTCACGCGGTTACTCTGTCCCTGACCGTAGAGTGATCGCCTAAAGGCCAGATTCCGCTGACCACAAAGAGGTATCTGACCCGGCGTGCGCTTCCGCTAGCATAACTTCCAGCAGGATTATCCGAAGGTTTGTCTGCGGAAGGCAGGTCTATCAGCCCTTCCAGCGGCGATTTCGCCAATGCAGTGCCCGGGCGACCGTTCTCGTCGTGTAATGAAATCAGCGTCGGGCGGCGCTACCGCCAAGCCTGTGAAAAGATGTGTTTAGAACCGGGGAACGCTCCTGGGAACCCCTTGGGGAGAGAGTGGAAGCGGCATGAACGACACGGTATTGGTGACGGGCGGCGCGGGATTTATCGGCTCGAACTTCGTCCTGAACTGGATGGCGAAGACCAAGTCCACGGTGGTGAACCTGGACCTGTTGACCTATGCCGGAAATCGCGGCAATCTGCGGTTGATTGAAGAGAGTCCACGGCATATTTTTGTGCGCGGCGATATCGGCGACGGTGCGCTGGTGGCATCGCTGCTGCGCGAGCACAAACCGCGTGCGATTCTGCATTTCGCTGCCGAGAGCCATGTCGACCGCTCGATCGAAGGGCCTGCGGCCTTTATCGAGACGAACGTGGTGGGGACATTCTCCCTGCTCGAACAGGCGCGAGCTTACTGGAACGAACTGCCCCGGGAAGACAAGTCGGCGTTCCGGTTTCTGCACGTCTCGACCGATGAAGTCTACGGGACGCTGGGGCCGGACGACCCTGCATTCACGGAAGAGACTCCGTATGCGCCGAACAGCCCTTATGCAGCATCGAAGGCGTCTTCGGACCACCTGGTGCGGGCCTATTTTCACACTTACGGACTGCCAGTTCTGACCACGAATTGCTCGAACAACTACGGGCCGTATCAGTTTCCGGAGAAGCTGATTCCGCTGATGATTCTGAATGCGCTCGAGGGAAAGCCGCTGCCGGTCTACGGCGATGGGCTCAACGTGCGCGACTGGCTGTTTGTCGGCGACCATTGCGCGGCGATCCGCGAGGTGCTGGTGCGCGGCCGTCTGGGTGAGACGTACAACGTGGGCGGCACCAGTGAACAAACGAATGGCGAGCGGAAGAACATCGACGTGGTGACCACGATCTGCGACATTTTGGACGAGCTCCGCCCCGACGCGAAGCTCGGTAGCCGCCGCGGACTGATCACCTATGTGAAAGACCGCCCGGGCCACGATCGGCGCTACGCCATCAACGCCGAGAAGATTAGGCGCGAGCTGGGCTGGCGTCCGGAAAAGCAGTTCGAGAGCGGCATCCGCGAAACGGTGGAGTGGTTCCTGGCCAACATGGACTGGGTGAACGACGTCCGGTCGGGCCACTACAAGGAGTGGCTTGACCTGAACTATTCCGATCGGCTCTCGACCGAAGCGGTGTCGGGACGGCCTCGATGAAGGGAATCATTCTCGCCGGCGGCTCCGGCACGCGGCTCTATCCCGTAACGCACGTTGTCTCAAAGCAGCTGCTGCCGGTCTACGACAAGCCCATGATCTATTACCCGCTCAGTACGTTGATGCTGGCGGGGATTCGCGACATCCTGATTATCTCGACGCCGCAGGATACGCAGCGCTTCGCCGATCTGCTGGGCGACGGTCGGCGGTGGGGCATTTCGCTGAGCTATGCGGTGCAGCCGAGTCCGGATGGGCTGGCGCAGGCATTCATTATTGGCAAGGACTTTATCGGCAGCGACCCGAGCGCGCTGGTGCTGGGCGACAACATCTTCTACGGGCACTCGCTGACCGGGCAACTGCAGCGCGCCGCGAAGAAGACCACCGGCGCAACCGTCTTCGCATACCAGGTGCAGGATCCGGAGCGGTACGGCGTGGTCGAGTTCGATTCCGACGGACGTGCGATCAGTTTGGAAGAAAAGCCGGCGGCTCCGAAGTCGCGCTACGCGGTGACGGGACTCTATTTCTACGACAACGAAGTTGTGAAGATTGCGTCTTCGCTCAAGCCTTCGCCACGCGGCGAGCTTGAGATCACCGACGTGAACCGCGAATACCTGGAGCGCGGCCAGCTCGACGTGGAGATTATGAGCCGGGGCATGGCGTGGCTCGATACCGGCACGCACGAATCGCTCTTTGAGGCGGGAATGTTCATCCATACCATCGAGCAACGGCAGGGACTCAAGATTGCATGTCCCGAGGAAATTGCCTACCGCTTCGGTTACATTTCCGGCGAACAGCTTGAGGCGCTGGCGGCTCCGGTGCGCAAGAGCGGGTACGGGCAGTACCTAATTTCGCTGCTCAGCGAGCCGAGTTTTCCGGGGGCGGTCTAGCCGCATGCAGATCACGGAAACCGCATTGCCAGGGGTGCTGCTGTTTACGCCCAGGATTTTTTCCGATTCGCGCGGCGCATTCTTCGAGACCTACAACGAGCGCGAGATGCACGACGCCGGGCTTCCGACGGAGTGGCGCCAGGATAATTTCTCCATTTCCGCCAGGAACGTCATTCGCGGAATTCATTATCAGATCATTCAGCCGCAGGGAAAGCTGGTGCGCGTGGCGTACGGATCGGTGATCGACGTTGCCATCGATCTGCGCCGCAGCTCGCCTGATTTCGGAAAGCACGTCGCGGTGGAACTTTCCGGCGAGAACGGACTGGCTCTGTGGATTCCTCCGGGCTTCGGGCACGGGTTTGCGGTGCTGAGCGACAAGGCCGGCTTCTCCTACAAGGTGACAGACTACTATTCGCCTGCCGGCGAGCGGACCGTGCTGTGGAATGATCCCGCGCTGGGAATTGCGTGGCCGTTCGCGGCGGAAGAGGCGATTGTGTCGGCGAAGGACCAGCAGGGCAAGCGCCTCAAAGACGCCGAGGTCTTTTTGTGACGGCGAGCGAGGCCGTGACGGCGAACCGCGTGCTTATTCTGGGCGCGCAGGGGCAGCTGGGAATCGAACTGCAGAAAACTTTCACCGGCGCTGGCGAAGTTGTGGCGTTGGGGCGCGCGCGGTGCGATCTCGCGAATTCTGAGTCGATTCGCAAGGTGATGGCCGAGGTCGCGCCGGCGATTGTGCTGAATGCGGCTGCGTACACGGCAGTTGACCGGGCGGAGTCCGAGCCCGAGCTGGCCATGCGCGTCAACGGCGAAGCTCCAGGAGTGCTGGCTGAAGAGGCGCGCTCGATCGATGCCCTGCTGGTGCACTATTCGACCGATTACGTCTTTGATGGGTCGAAGCAAGGGCCGTGGGTCGAGGACGATCCGGTAAATCCGCTTAATGAATATGGGCGCACGAAGCTGACCGGTGAGCGCAGGATCGCCGAAGCTGGCGGTCGTTATCTGATTTTCCGCACAAGCTGGGTGTACAGCCCGCACGGCAACAACTTTCTGAAGACGATGCTGCGACTGGGCCGCGAGCGCGATCAGCTTCGCGTGGTGAACGACCAGATCGGTGCTCCCACGACGGCGGCGGCGCTGGCGCGGGCGACGCGAGCGGTGATTGACGGCCTGGATTCAGTCTCTCAGGGTGAGGTGTCCTGCATCTATCACATGACCTGCTCGGGCGAAACGAGCTGGTGCGGCCTTGCCCAGGAGATATTTCGCTGGGCGCGCGCTCCGGAGGATAGGAAATGGCCGGAGGTGGTGGGCATTCCCGACACGGAGTATCCCACGCCGGCGAAGCGGCCGAAGAATTCGGTGCTGTGCAACTCCAGACTGCAGACGCGGTTCGGCGTGGCTCTTCCGCGGTGGGAAGATGCGCTGGGCGAGACTCTAGAAGAGATGGGCGCGGACTGACGCCACGTCGGACAACATATAATGTTGCTTTATGGCCGAAAACGAAAGAGTTGCCGCTGAAGATGTCCGTCGAGTGGCGGAGCTGGCGAACCTGGAGCTAACCGAGGGCGAGAGTGTCCGCATGAAGCGCGACCTGAACGCTATTCTCGATTACGTCGCTCAATTGAATGAGCTCGACACGTCAGCTGTGGCGCCGATGGCGCAGGTGTTGGACGTGCTGCGGAAGGGTAGCGAAGACACAACCGCAGCCTTGCGCCTGGATCGCGTAACGCCTTGCCTCGATCGACAACGAGTGATGGCGGCTGCTCCCGAGACGGACGGGGTCTTCTTCAAAGTTCCCAAGGTTATTGAGCGCTGAGCCCCGGCCACACCAAAAGCTAATTCCCAGGTCCGAAAATCCTGGAGCACCCGACGGGATCATTCCATGACGACGAAAATTTCAGAGGTAAAGCTGCCTTCCATCGACGAGCTCGTGGAAGGCGTCGCGAACGGCACGACGGCAGCCGTAGAAGCGGCGCGGCTGTGCTTTAGCCGCATTGACGAAGAAGACGCAACGATTCACGCCTACCTCTCGCTCGATCGCGAGGGCGCACTCAGGCGGGCGGCGGAGATTGACGCGAAGGTTGCAGCGGGCGAGACTCTGCCGGTGCTCGCCGGCGCGCCGATGGGCATCAAGGACGTACTGGTTATCGACGGACAGACGGCAACGGCGGGCTCGAAGGTTCTCGAGGGCTACCGTCCTCCTTACACGGCGACGGCGGTGCAGCGCCTGATCGACGCGGGTGCGGTGCTGCTCGGCAAACTGAACTGCGATGAGTTTGCGATGGGCTCGTCGAACGAAAATTCGGCTTATGGGCCGGTGCGGAATCCTCATGACACGGAGCGGGTGCCGGGCGGCTCGAGCGGTGGCTCGGCAGCCGCGGTGGCAGCAGGGATGGCGGTAGCCACGCTCGGCACAGACACCGGAGGCTCAATCCGGCAGCCGGCATCGTTTTGCGGAGTCGTGGGCGTGCTGCCGACTTACGGCCGCGTTTCACGCTACGGACTCATCGCATTTGCCTCCTCGCTCGATCGCGTGGGGCCTTTCGCAGCCAATGTGCGCGATGCCGCCAAGGTGCTGGGCGTGATTGCCGGGCACGATCCGATGGATGCGACGTCGTCGACAGAACCCGTACCGGATTATCTGGCCGAGATCGACAAAGGTGTTCGCGGCCTGCGGCTGGGCGTTCCGCCGGAGTACTTCGGCGAGGGTCTCGATCCCGAGGTGCGTACAGCGGGCGAGGCAACGATCGAGCGGCTGAAGGCAGCTGGAGCCCAGATCGTGCCGGTTTCGTTGCCGCATACGCGTTACGCCGTGCCGACCTACTACGTGATCGCGACCGCCGAGGCGAGTGCCAACCTGGCGCGGTTCGATGGTGTGCGCTACGGATATCGCGCGCCGAATACGCCCACGCTTTCCGGGATGTATCACTGTTCGCGCGAGGGCGGCTTCGGAGCGGAGGTGAAGCGGCGCATCCTGCTAGGGACATACGTGCTGAGCGCCGGCTACTACGATGCGTATTACAAAAAGGCGCAGCAGGTACGGCGGCTTCTGACCGAGGACTTTCTCAAGGCCTTCGACGATGTCGACGCAATCCTCACGCCGACGGCGCCGACTCCGGCATTCAAGCTGGGTGAGAAGACCGACGATCCAATGGCCATGTATCTCGCCGATATCTACACGGTGACGGCGAACCTGGCCGGTATCTGCGCCGCTTCGGTGCCGTGCGGCGAATCGCGCTCCGGTCTGCCAATCGGAATACAGATTCTCGGCAAGCACTTCACTGAGTCGACCGTATTCCGGGTGGGGCAGGCGGTGGAGATGCTTTCTTAGAGCGACAGCGCTCAGATTTCTCAAGTCCCCGCCTGGAGACCTCGGGGTCCGAATCCAATTAGCGCTATTAAACAGTTACGTATTTATGGGCAATCGCACCTTGGCCCGATGATTGCCACCTCTTCGGTTACAGATTCGACGGAGCTACCGAAAGGCTGGTAGTAGCGCGCCTGCGGATCAGCGCAGGCGCGGCACAGAGTCTGGCCGTCGCGTTCGATGAAGCGCTCGTAGCTGATGCCCTCGCCGCATGCGGCGCAGCTGATGCGTTCTCCCTTGTATCCGGGAAATTCCTTCGGTTCGATGCGGACAGAGACCCACTCTTCCGAGAATAGGTCGCCGTCAGGCAGTTCCCGGTAGGCTTTCATCTGCTGCTTGTTCTTGTTTTCGATTTCGGGATAGAGCTCGCGGGCACGCGCCTTCGATGATTCGAGGGCGGCGATGCGCACGGCGCGTCCCGACTCTAGGTCGACGAAAGTGGCTGCCATCTTTCCCCAGTCCCGAAACTTGAGGGCGCGCTTGCCCAGTCGGCATCCCGTGACTACGCCAATCGCGTCCGTCGCGCAGCGGTCGATCTCGACGAAGGCGACCAGGCGCTTGCGGTCCTTGCCGCGCGGCTCATCGATGCCCAGACGTCTGCAGCCAAGCGTGGCCATGCGCACGCCGAGGACCTGGCCGGCGCACAGGTGCCCATGAGCGATCTCAGCCAGCTTTAGCAGCTCGTCGAAAGATTCCATTGCATGAGTTTAGACGCCTGAAGCCACGGTGTCGTGGCCGGCAATCAGCTGATGGCTGGGACCCGTCAATTGCTTGCGTCGCCCGGATCCCCGCCGTCCCCGTCTTCCACCAGCACTGCCGAAAGGCCGACGAGGTCGAAGCTGACCTGCTGGCCTCCGACGGGCTGGAAGGCGATGCGGAGGGGCTCGCGCTGCCAGGCCGCCGGGCTGCAGGCGGGGGAAGGATGGTCGATGGGGTTCCACTCGTGGAGCTTTTTGCTCAGCAGGGGCGGCGGGCAGCGACCTGCGCGACGACGGCGTAGAGCTGCCTGCCGGTGGAGTTGAGTCCGCAGTAGGCCGCGTAGTCGCGGAACCACACGACTTCGGAGACTGCGGGGTCGTAGTCGGGCAGGCGCAGGGCGCTGACCTTGCCGCTGACGCGGTCGATGAGCAGCCAGGGGCCGCGCTGCCAAACCCAGCGTGCGGCCCCCGGGTGGCCACCTGCATCCGTGGGGAGGGCATCATTCAGTCGGATGGCGCGGCGGACAACGAAGCTTCGGTCGGTAATGTCGTGGGCGTCGCCGGTGGTCCACTCCTTCACCTTGACGTCGACGACGAGCGGGCGAACACCCAACTCGGTTTCGTCAGCGCGGGCTCCGGCAGGGTCTCCGGTGATGGAGTAGGGGACTTTGCGGACAGCCCCGAGAGAGACGACGTGGGGCTTGGCCCGGGCGGCGAAGGCGAGCGGCGCCGTGAGCACGAGGATTCCGAGGCCGAGTGACAGCCGGATCATATGGTCATCCAGCATAGGAGGCGAGGGGAGGATTGGGACAGGTCACGGAGGTAATGGGGAGGTGAAGTGGACCCGACTTCGGCCACCCGGCGTGCTGTGAGGGAGCCTCAGAGATTGCTCCAGTTGACGCCCGCGCGAATACAAAACAAGGCCCGCGATTCGCCGTGCTATTGAATGGTGGACGGCGGGTGAATGACCGACCAAGGATGTCAGCTAATTGACCTTCGCGCAGACCGCATACGCGATCACCGCCCATTCGTCCCCTGGCGTATGGTCTACCGCAGACGCTTGCCAGTCGTCGTAGCCGCCGGTGGGCTCGCTCTCCGTCAGGATGCCGTTCGAGTCGGTGGGAAAGTTATTTCCCTGTTGATAACCCACCACAGCGCCTCCACCGAGAGCTTTTTTTCCGGACGGCAGTTAGCAAAAAACGGTCTTCATGTTCGCGCTCGGCGCTTCATCACTCGCAGCGCGGACAACTTGCCAACCGCTGAATCCACGATTACAACCCGCCAAACCGGTTGCCGCCAGCAAAAGAGCGAAGATCGCAGGACGATGAATCGTGCGCATCGCGTCACCTCCAATGAAAATCTTTGGCGGAAGTCCGGCGTTGAATCGGAAATCTGCCAACTTACTGTCGCATGGTGAGGGAGGAGTCGATTCTGTTTCACTTCGCGGAGCTCGAGTCGGCTCAAAGCACAACCGTTTATGCACCGATCCGAAAATCCGGTCCTTGTTTACGGCCGGCAGTGGTGCCATACGTTTGATCAATGCAAAGCCGTAGACAACCTACATCCAACAGAGTAGAGTGCCTACATCTATGGGAAATCTTGGGAAGAAGCCGGGGGAGAAGACTAACTATCAGAACCGGGTTGAGCTCCTGCAGGGCACGCTCGACATGCTGATTCTGCAGACGCTGCAGTGGGGTCCGCAACACGGGTATGGGATCGGCCAGGCGATCCGCACCCGCTCGGGTGAAGTTTTGCAAGTGGAGACGGGATCGCTCTATCCCGCGCTGCACCGGCTGGAGCGGCAAGGCTGGGTGCGCTCGGAGTGGAAGCTGACGGACAGCAACCAGCGCGCGAAGTACTACCGCATTACGGCTACTGGAAAGAAGCAGCTGGCCTCCGACCACGGGCGCTGGCAGCAGATGGTCGAGGCGATCGGCGCGATCATGACGGGTGAACTGGAGCAGGGTGAGCCGTGAGCTGGTGGTGGTTCCCGGCGCGGCGCAGACGCGATCTTGATGAAGAGATCGAGGCGCATCTGCGCATGGCCGTCCGTGACCGCGTGGAGCGGGGTGAATCACTGGCGGAGGCGCGGACGGCCGTGGCGAAGGAGTTCGGCAATGTGCCCCTGGTCAAGGATGTGACGCGCGCGATGTGGGGCTGGGGGTGGCTGGAGCGCGCCCGCCAGGACCTGAAATATGCGCTGCGGCGGCTGCTGAGGGCTCCGGGGTTCACGATCGCTGCTGTGGCCACGCTGGCCTTAGGCATTGGCGCGAACACGGCGATTTTTGAGCTTCTCGATGCGGTGCTGCTGCAGTCGCTTCCGGTGATGAAACCGCAGGAACTGGCCGAGGTCCGGGTTGTCGACATGGACAAGGCGCGCGGCGGTGTTTACAGCGGATATCCGGTGGTGACGAACCCGATCTGGGAGAAGCTGCGTGAGGATCATCAGGGCTTCTCCGGAATTGCCGCGTGGCGGGATGAGGATTTCAGCAGGGATTCGGGTGGCGATGCGCGTTTTGTGAAAGGCCAGTGGGTGAGCGGCGATTTCTTTCGCGTGCTCGGCATAAGGCCGATTCGCGGGCGGCTTTTCACGCCGGAGGACGACCGGCGCGGCTGCGGATTGCCGGGCGCGGTGATCAGCTACGGATTCTGGCGGCAGGAGTTCGGGGGCGGCCCCGCGCTGGGCCGCAAGCTGATGCTCAACGACAAGCCGATTGAAGTAATCGGCGTAACGCCGGCGAGCTTCTTCGGTGTGAATGTGGGGCAAAGTTTCGACGTGGCTGTACCGGTGTGCTCGCAGCCATTCCTTGAAGCGACGAGCAAGTTGGATTCGAGCACGAAGTGGTGGCTGTCGGTAATTGGAAGACTCGATCCTGCCTGGTCCATCCAGCAGGTAGCGGCGCACCTTGGAGCGATTTCGCCCGGGATTTTTGCAGCGACGCAGCGGCCGGATTATCCGGTGGAGAGCGTGAAGGATTATCTGGCGATGAAACTCACGGCGGCGCCGTCGGCCGGGGGCGTCTCGCAGTTGCGCGACACATATACAGATCCGCTCTACCTGTTGCTGGGGATCTCGGGACTGGTGCTGCTGATTACGTGCGCGAACCTGGCCAGCCTGATGCTGGCGCGAACCAGCGCTCGCGAGCGGGAGATGGCGGTGCGGCTGGCGATCGGCGCGGGCCGATGGGGGCTGATACGGCAGCTGCTGACCGAGAGTCTGCTGCTGTCGCTTGCCGGGGCCGTGGGCGGCGCAGTGCTGGCGCGCGTGCTCAGCCGGGGTCTGTTAGCGTACTTGAGCACGCAGGACAATCCGGTGTCTCTCGACTTCAAGCTGGACTGGCGGCTGTTCGCATTTCTGCTCGGGGCATCGCTGGTGACATGTGTGTTGTTCGGGCTGGCTCCCGCGCTGCGGGCTTCGCGCGCCGCTCCGTGCGCGGCGATGAAGACCGGCGGCCGCGGCATGACGGCAACGCGCGGGCGGCTGGGATTCCGCGGAGCGCTGGTGGTGTCGCAAGTGGCGTTGTCGCTGATGCTGTTGTTCAGTGCGTTGCTGTTCACGCGTAGCCTGCGAAATCTGTTGACTGACGATCCGGGATTCCGCACAAACGGCGTGCTGATCGCCGGACTCGATTACGCGCGCCTGAAGATTCCCGTAGAACGGCGGGGCGCGCTTCAGCGCGAGCTGCTCGACAGGATCCGTGCTATTCCCGGAGTGGATGCGGCGGCTGACACGAACGTCGTCCCGCTGAGCGGGGTGGGCTGGGGCAACACCGTCTGGATTGACGGCCACGACTCGACGCAGCGACAGGGCTCGAATTTCAGCGCAGTTAGCGCGGATTATTTCAAGACGCTGCGCATCCCCATAGTAGCGGGACGTGACTTCAACAATCGCGACACGACTCAGTCGCCGCGTGTGGCCGTCGTGAACGAGGCGTTCGCAAAGAAGCTGGGATTGGGTGCGAATGCCATCGGCGTGCGATTCCGGCGTGAGGCGACTCCGTCGAGTCCGGAGGAAGTGAACGAGATCGTGGGCGTGGTAAAGGACACGAAGTACCGTCATATCCGTCGTCCCGCAGGAGCAATTGCCTATCTCTCTCTTGCGCAGGACAAGGACGCCGAGAACTCGATGCGGGTGCTGGTGCGATCGGACCTGCCGATGGACGCGGTTGAGGCGGCAATCCGGCGCACGATGCGTGAGGTGACCGGTGGAATCAGCTTCGACTTCGAAGGGCTGCAGGATCAGATCCGCCAGTCGCTGCTGGCCGAGAGGCTGCTGGCCACGCTCTCGGGATTTTTCGGCGCGCTCGCGGTAGTCCTGGCGATGATCGGGCTCTACGGCGTGATGTCGTACACCGTAGCCGAGCGAACCAGTGAGATCGGCATTCGCATGGCGCTGGGCGCGCGGCGCACGGATGTGACGGCGATGATTCTTGGCAACGCTGCGAGGCTATTGGTGGCTGGCCTGGTGCTGGGTGCAGGACTGTCGCTCGCGGCAGCCAGCGCGGCGAACGCGCTTCTGTTCGGACTGAGTCCGCGCGATCCGATGACGCTATTGATGGCTACCATTTTGCTGGCGGCTGTAGCGTTGGCCGCGAGCTATCTGCCCGCGCGGCGCGCGGCCGGACTGGACCCGCTCGCCTCTCTCAGAGAGGAATGACGTCCGCGCTTATACGGCGTCATCGTTTCGACGCCTGCTGCTTTGCCTTTTCCAGCAGCGCAGCGAGGGCGGCTTTGTCGAAGTACTGGCCTTTGAGCCAGACAGCCTCAATCTGCGTGGTGTTGTGGATGTCAGCGAGCGGGTCGGCGCGCAGCAGGATTAAGCTGGCCGTTTTGCCGGGTTCGATGGTGCCGAGGTCGGCGGTTCTGCGCATGAATCTTGCCGGGTTGATAGTGGCTGCTTCGAGGGCGGCAAGTGGAGTGAGTCCCGACTCGACCAGTAGCGCGACCTCGTCGTGAAGGCTGAAGCCGGGAAGACAGTAGGGGTTCATCGCGTCCGTTCCGGCCATGATGGGAACTCCAGAGCGGAAAAGGCCGCCGGTGACATGTTCGTCTGCCGAGAAGATGCCGCGGGCGAGCCGATATTGGTCGATGCCCCAGCGCTGCAACTGGGGCTGGATTCGCTCCGCCCAGCGGTCGTGCGATTTGCGGTCGATATAGGCCAGGCGCGGATCGGACGTGAACTTCGAGTCGTCGAGGCGTCCCCACATCCGGCGTACGGTCAGGGTTGGAACCTGCCAGGTGTCGTTCTGTTTGAACTCGGCGAACAAGGCGCGGCATTTCTGCTGGTCGAGAGACCTGTAGGCTTCCGCCTCGATGACCATGCGGTCGCGGAAGAACGGGGCGCGTTCGAGGGCGATCATGAGCTCCTGCTGCCGGCTGGAGCAGGCGAAGGAGATCCCCAACAAGTGCTCCATCGATCGTTGACCGGCGGCGGAAGCTTCCTGTGCAGTGATGGCGTCGGGCACGTGGCCTTCGAAGTCGATGTGCTGAGCTTTCGCCTCTTCCGCTAGGGCAAAGTAGGCGTCGCGCGGAATACGGTTGTAGACCTTGATGAAGTCGGCGCCCGAGGCCTTGATTTCGTCGACGGTGCGTCGCGCGTCGTTGGGATTGTGGATGACGATCGAGCCGGGCCACACCGGCGGACTGCCGTCAACGATGGCGCTGGCGAGATAGATCTCCGGCGAGGGTGATTCGCGGGCAAGCTCAACGCGGAGGGCAGCGGTGTCGCGGTCTCCGGACATGATGCGGATGCCGGTGACGCCGTTGGCGATGTAGAGCGGCAGCTCCATGGTGTCGTGCACGTGGACATGCATGTCCCACAGGCCGGGGATAAGAAACTTGCCGTGGGCGTCAATCGCTCCGGGCAGCGCCGCGTCGGATGACTGGGCCGGGGAGATAGACGCGATGCGATCGTCGTGGATGCGCACCGTCTGGTCTTTGAGCTCAGACCCGGTAACGACGTCGATGACGGTGATGTGGGTGATGACGGAATCGGCGGCAGGCTGCTGTGCTCCGCCGATGCAGGCAGAGAAGGCGAGCGAGAGGATCAATGTCTTCACATGTCCACCTGAGGCGGAGGGAATCTACCCGATGGACGCATTATGCCGCAGCGACGTCTCGAGGCGCGTCACTTTTGCCTGCGCGCCAGCCACTCTTCGCGGGTGATCTCCCAGATTTCCGAAGGCAGGCGGCCGGAGACCTAATTGCGATCCTCGACGACGGCCACGCGCATGCCCTGTTTTTCGGAAATGCGGCGCGAGCCTGTGTTATCAACAGCCTTGGGTACGCGGAGTAGGGGCAT
The DNA here is from genome assembly GCA_963781245.1 of uncultured Acidobacteriaceae bacterium. Classification (GTDB taxonomy): domain Bacteria; phylum Acidobacteriota; class Terriglobia; order Terriglobales; family Acidobacteriaceae; genus Silvibacterium. Next base: position 150,692 of record CAWAFB010000010.1, on the reverse strand, counting down.
TTCGAGGACGCTGAACCAGAAATCGGTGACGCAGCCGCTGGCTTCGAGCATGAGTCCTCGGCGCTGGTAAGCCGGATCGAGCCAGAAGCCGCGATTGCTCTCTCCACGCGTGAGGCCGATGCTGCCAATGATGCGGTCGGGATCAGACTTAAGCCGGACGGTCCAGTGCCAGGCATCGCCGCGTTCCATGGCCGGGATGGCGATGTCGCGGTAGAAGGAGAGCGCACCGTCGGGTGGGTAGGGCCACGGGACTTGATCGGTCAGGAAGCGGACGATCTCCCATTGGGGGAAGATCGCCTGCACCTGCGGCGCATCGACAAGCGAGAGAGGAGGAAGGATGAGGCGTTCGGTGTGGAGGGTCGGGGTCATCGAGGCGTGACGCTGAGACTCTACTTCCCCGCGTTCGCTCGCTCTTCGATCGCCTGGTTGTAATGTTGGCGGGCGCGCGGCAGCGGGTGCAGTTTGTAGAGGATGAGTCGGTCGCGGTCGGGGTCATCGAAGGCCTGGAAGGTGGCGACCCGTTCAAGCGTGTACTGCGTGCGCAGGTCTTCGAGAGTGCCGGGATCGAGCTCGTTCCAGGCGGCATACCAGCCAGGTCGATAGTTGTGAATGCGCATGGCGAGGTCCCATGTGCCGAAGTCGTCGCAAATGGCGGGCAGATGGGTGATCAGGGTAATGTTGTCTCCGCTGACGGAGAGCAGGAGCCGATTGCCATTGGGATGGTGGTCGACGTAGCTGGTGAGACCGCGCGCTGCGGTCATCCAGGTGTAATCGGGATGGCGGGTCCAGTAGAGAATCTCGCGCAGGTTGGCGGCGCTCACCATGGTAGCGACACCCACAGCGGCCCAGGCAAGCGAGCGGGCGAGCGCCGAAGTCCGGAGTCCTTCTGAGCCGTTCCGGGCGGTGCTGACCAGAGTTTCGATAGCCATCGCTATGACAAAAACTACCGGGTAGGCGAGAACCTGGTAGTAGCGCGGTTGCATGTTGTTGTGCCAGCCGATGAAGAAGATGTATCCCGCGCAGGCGAGCAGCGACGCGACGACGAGCGGGTCGCGCCAGAGTCTGCGAGCGAAAAACGCCGAGACAACGAGAAGCGCGACGGCGAGCAGACAGAGCCAGGGGTCGATCCAGAGCGTGCCGTGCAGCGCGTACCAGAAGGCGGCGAGGTATCCGCGCAGACCCTCGGGCTGGTTCCAGACGTTGGCGGCGAAGAGGTAGTGATAGTCGTAGGCGTAACGCGGCCGAACGAAGAGCAGGTAATACGCGGTGAAGGGAATGAGCCCGGACAGAACTACGACTACCAGTGGCCGGATGCTGGGTCGGAATTTGTAGCCGTATGCGTGCCAAATAAGAACCAGCGTCGAAAGCACTAGAAAGATCGCCGTCGTTTTGGTGAGAATGGTCAGGCATAGCAGCAACCCTATGGCGATGTGAGCGACGTTGCGGCTCCTCGCGCTCATGCGGGGCAGCAGCAGCGCGAGTAACCACGACGCGAACAGAAAGAGGGTGAGAGGCTGCTCCAGGATGGCGAGGCGGCTGAAGGCGTAGAGAAATGCGTTGGTGACCAGCAGCGTGACCGCAAAGAGTGCGGTGACGCGCGGCGCGCGCGTGCGCATGACTGCGTAAGCGAGCACCAGGTTCAGCGCGAAGATGACGAGGACAAGCAGACGCGCGGCCACCAGGCTGACTCCAGTGAAGTGAAAGAGAGCGAGTTCAAGCGCCGGCAGAATGGGAAGCGCGACGGAAGGGTTGAAGTCTCCGTGTACATACCAGGAGCCGAGAACATAGTGCTCGATGGCGGCTTTGCCATACCACCCTTCGTCGGTGTACTTGGAGTAGTCCATCCAGGGGGAGTTGTTGGGGAAGTCGGCGCGGAGATGCATCGCGTGCAGGGTGAAGAGCACAGCGATCCCCGTCAGCCAGAGGCCGTAGAGTGAGCGGCGGATTGGGCGCGGTATCGTCATCGCGTCATCGAGGCCTTTACAGAGGCAGAAAACCGGTTGTACTTGTTCGGAACCGGAAAGTGATCCAGAAGTTGTGCGGGCGGACAGGGCCGCTGCCGCAGAATCACATATTTTGGGGAGAGTATAAATGCCGCGTCCGCCGCCGCAAGCAATTTCTACCCCGGGGGGTTGGCTAGCGACCCGGAGGGAGGCGCATGAACAGGCTGATCCGACCGCGCACCCGCAGAAGCAGATCCCGGCCGGGGAATGGCTCATTCACCTGGGGATCGAAGCCCTCCATCAGTCCGGACGGCGAAATGCGCACGTTCAGGAAGTGACGGCCGGTGATCGAGCCAACGATGGCATCGCCCATCAATTTCGTCGTGACATCGCGATAGAAGGTATCGGGATTGTCTTCGATGCGTCCGGCGTCGAGAGCATTATTATGCCGGACGGTGGCCATCTGCCGCAAAGCCTTGGTGTAGTCGAAGGCGTTGTAAATCTGTGCGTACTGCCAGAGATACTCGGGAAATCCGCTGTCGTATTTCAACCCACTCTCGGTCGCAACGTGCTGAATCGTATACTGGTGGGGCGACCGTGTTCCGGTGGAAAGAATCGTGCGATGCGTGGGAGTGGGTATCTGGTCGAGGTTGGCTTCGTTAAATAACAACGTCCGGGGAAAATCGCCTTCGATTTTCAGCCGCGCCATGGTTTCACGGAAGAGCTTTTCGGCATCGACCTGTTTTCCTTGCTGGAGACGCAGACCATAGGAGATGGCGCAGAATCCGCAATTGTCCAGGCGTCCTGTGCCATTGTACGGATTCTTAGGGTTGCTCATGTGGGGTTACCACCTTTGCATGATTGTTACTCGTAGGCCAGCGCTTCGATCGGGTCTTTGCGGGCGGCTTTCCATGCCGGGTAGAGCGCGCCGAGGAGCGAGCCTGTGAAGGCGATCGCGGCTCCGCGAAAGCGCCAATCGGCGGTAATAGGAAAGGGCAGCGTGGGGAAGCGGTAGCCGAGGATGACCTTGAGCCCTTCGGCGACGAGGATGCCGACGACGATGCCGGCGATGGTGACGACGGCGGTTTCCCGCAGCACTACGTTGACGATGTAGGCCTTGGAGGCGCCCAGCGACTTCAGGATGCCGATCTCGCGGGTGCGCTCGAGCACGGCCGTGTACATCGACTGGAAGATGACCAGGAAGCCGACGATGACGGCGATAGTGATCACCGCGCGCAGGGCGATGTTGAAGCCGGGCAGGTGCTCGGGAGTCATGAGCGAGGTGAATTCCTGAATGGTCTGGATGGTGTACTGGCTGAGGCCGGGCGTAGCGAGAATTTCCTGACGGATGAGCTGCTGGTTTTTGAGGTCGTCGCTCCTGATGTAGAACAGCGAAGCGTTGTCAGGAGTACCCATGAGCGTGCCTAGCGTGCGGATAGGCAGAAAGATGCGGCCGCCCTTGCCGTGTTCGACAATTCCCGCGATGCGGAAGGGATGGTTAAGTACCTGGATGGTGGCTCCCAGAGTGCGCCCCGGCGCGCTGCGCGCGTAGAGGTCGTCGACGATGACGTCATTGGGGCCGGTGAAGGGCCTTCCCGCGATGAAGACGAAGGGACGCAGCGCGTTGAAGCTCGCATAGTCGATGCCCCAGATGGTTTCGACGCCGCCGACCATGTTGAAGTCGGTGATGGCAGGCGCGGCAACCTCGACGTGGGGTAGCTTGCGCAGTACCTCCGCTACTTTCGCCGGCACGGGCGCGCCGCCGACCGAGCTGATAAAGCTGGCGTTGGGCGGCCGGACGATGATGTCGGCACCGATGCCCCCGGTCTGGCGGCTGGCATTGGTGACCTGCCCAATCATGATGGCCACGATCGAGAGGATCATGACGACCTCGATGGCCACTGCCAGAACGCTGATGAAGGTGCGCACCGGACGGTGCAGGATGTTGCCGAAAACAAGCTTATTCATGAATTGGTCAGAGGCCCGGGTTTGCGCCCGGTGCTGACGGACGGGATTCCGGAATGGGGTCGAAAGCTTAGTCTAACAAAATCGGGTGCCAGGACGGGCTCCGGGTGCAGCCCGGTTGCATCGAATGGGGTCCGGACTCACCGTGGAATCGATAGCCCGACTGAGGCCGATCTGCTTTATTTTGGGCTGACTCGCTATCCGGAACCTCAAGTTTGCGCGCGCATTCGTCGATACTTTGGAGAGCGCAGTTGTGCGAAAGAGGGGCGAAAAGTCTTTAAAAATAGCGAAAAATCCGGATTTTTCTTTTGACCTGCGAGCGCGAGCGGTTTTATGTTTACCTTAAATCCCTAGATTTCCTGCGAGTTAGCTGAAATTGATCTGAGGTTGGCGGTATGGGCGAGTTTGGCAAAGAGTTGCGAACAGAACGTGAGAGCCGTGGCATCGGGCTGGACACGATCAGCGACTCTACCAAGATCAGCGGCCGGTACCTGGCAGCGCTCGAGGAAGACCATTTCGAACAACTGCCGGGCGGAGTATTCAACAAGGGAATCGTGCGCAGCTATGCGCGGGTCGTAGGCCTGGACGAAGACATCTGGGTGAACCGATACATGGAGGCTTACCAGCAGAGCGGCCAGGTCAAGTTCGATGACGCCGACTGGATCGCCTTTGCCGAAAACGTCGGCAAGAGCCGCGAGAAAGAAGGACATCGGCCCGATCTGCGACTGCGTTGGGCAGGTGTGGCCATGCTGCTTCTGCTGCTGGTGGGGCTGGGGTGGTTCGTCTGGCGGTACGTGAGCGACCGTGTCGCGGCTTCCAATTCCGGGCACTCCATCTCGGAGCCCGCGAACGCTGCGGCGCTGGTTCCCGCGGCTGCCAGTTCGAAACGCTGACGCGGCTCCAGCCGCTCACCGAAAGCCCGCCTTCGCACGCCCGGCGATAGACCATCGCCGTCCCGTTCGCTGCGCCAATTCCCTGCTGGCACTGCAGTTTTCCCCTCTGAGATCTTAGCTTTGCCCGGGCATACCCCGGTTTAGTACCATAGCTAGAGTTGTTTCGATCCTAGTTTCGCCGCCGCTTTCCCTTCGGCCAGGTAACCTTCGCAGCGAGCGAAGTCCTTTGCGGCAGTTGATCTTAAGATCCATCGATGGAGGAACCTGCTTTGCCCGCACGCGATAAATTTCTGTTTACATCCGAGTCGGTGACCGAAGGTCATCCCGACAAGATTGCCGACCAGATCTCCGATGCCATTCTCGACGCCTGCCTGGAGCAGGACTCTTACAGCCGCGTGGCCTGCGAGACGCTGACCGCGACCGGCCTCGTCGTCATCGCCGGTGAGATCACAACCCGCGCTTACGTCGATTTCCAGACGCTGGTGCGCGGCGTGGTGGCCTCGATCGGCTACGACAATGCGCTCTATGGCTTCGACTCCAACACCTGTGCCGTGATCTCGTCGATCAACAAGCAGTCCGGCGACATCGCCATGGGCGTCGACACCGGCGGTGCGGGCGATCAGGGCATGATGTTCGGCTACGCCACCAACGAGACCGAAGAGTTGATGCCGGCTCCCATCTCGTTCGCGCACAAGCTGGCGAGGCGGCTGACCGAGGTTCGCAAGAACGGCAAGCTGTCCTACCTGCGGCCTGACGGCAAGAGCCAGGTGACGGTGGAGTACGACGAAAATGGCAAGCCGGTTCGCATCGACGCAGTGGTTATCTCGACACAGCACGCCGAGACGGTCGCCACCGAAGATCTGCGCGCCGACATCCTGAAGCACGTGATCCAGGCGGTTCTGCCCGAGAAGCTGCTCGACGAGAACACCAAGTACCACATCAATCCCACCGGTCGGTTTGTGATTGGCGGGCCGATGGGCGACACCGGACTGACGGGCCGCAAGATCATCGTCGACACCTACGGCGGCATGGGCCGGCACGGTGGCGGCGCCTTCAGCGGCAAGGACCCGACAAAGGTGGACCGCTCGGCGGCCTACATGGCGCGCTACATCGCGAAGAACATCGTGGCTGCCGGCCTGGCCGACCGCTGCGAAGTCCAGCTGGCCTACGCCATCGGCGTGGCCGAGCCGGTAAGCGTGCTGGTCGATACCTTCGGCACCGGCAAGCTGGATTCGACGAAGCTACAGGAGCTGGTGCGGGCCAACTTCCACCTGACACCGAAGGGCATTATCGAGAGCCTCGATCTGCGGCGTCCGATTTATCGCAAGACAGCGGCTTACGGCCACTTCGGCCGGACAGAGAACGGCTTCCCCTGGGAAGCAACCGACAAGGCCGCGGTGCTCAAGGAGCAGGCTGGAGTCAAGGCCGCGAAGTAGTGGGTTAGCTTTAGAACACATGGGGGCAGGCCGAAAGGTCTGCCCTTTTTGCGTCAGTGGCGGACTCTACCCCTTCAGTAGGAGCAGTTGATTCCACGGCTCCTTCGATGCTACGGAGAGCTCGTGAATTTTACGATTTCAGACGCGATTCTCGAGAGCGGCCTTCAATCCGTAACGCGGCTTGAGCGTGACGAGACCCTGGGGCTCGATGGGGTGGTTCGCCGGAATGCACAGGCTATAGCGCTGCGCCAGACTTGCGAGGATCAGTGTTATTTCCATCATGGCGAAAGAGGCGCCGATGCAGACGCGCGGGCCAGTCCCGAAAGGCAAGTACGCGTAGCGCGACCGGCCCGCACTGCGTTGGGGTGAGAATCGTTCGGGATCGAAGCGGTCAGGATAATCCCACAGCTTCGCGTGCCGGTGGAGCACCCAGGGAGCGATGGTGATGGTCGCGCCGAGTGGAATTTTGACGCCACAGACTTCGTCATCGGCGAGGGCTCCCCGCCACGCCATGATGGGGAATGGTGGATACAGGCGGAGAGACTCCTCGATAATCGTGCGCGTGTAGGGAAGGCGAGGGATGTCTTCGACGGAGGGTGATCGACTGGCAAGCACTGCGTCCAACTCGGCCTGGAGGCGGGCTTCTACGGTTGGGTGCAGCGAGAGTAGATACCAGGTCCAGGTGAGCGCGAGAGCTACGCTCTGGTGTCCGGCGCCGATGACGGTGATGATCTGGGTGTGAATTTCCTCGGCACTGAGGGGACGGCGAAATGCAGGGTCTCGTTCACGCATCAGGCGGCCGAGTAGGTCATCTCTTTCCGGTGTTTTTTCATGGGCTCGCTTTGTAATCAGTCGGTCGATGGCTATGGTCAGATCGCGGAATGTCCGGCGCATCCGGTAACGCTTGTATGCGGCCCAAGGCCGGTCGAGGAGCGGGGCAAAGTCGAGCAGGTCGAAAAGCGGATCTGACTGGGTGCCCGCGAACGTGCGCTCCATGGCGCTGGCCATGTCGGCGCTATCGGAAGAAAAGATAAGGCGCGAGATGATTTCGAGGGTCAGGAGTGACATCTCGGCGGAGACCTCGATGACGGTTCCTGGCTGCAAGCGGCTCCATCGGTCGAGCAGGGATTGAGCGGATTCGAGAATGACCGAGGAGTTGCCAGGTAACGAGCGGTAATCGAGGATTGAGGACATAGTGCGGCGGCGGTCGCGCCATTCTTCTCCAGCGGAGAAGACTTCGCCGGACGAGGCAGCGATGCGTTGCTCGATATTGCCCTTGATATAGTTGTCGGCGTTGTCGACGAGAATGTGCCGAATGCCGGCAGGATCATTAACGATGAAGGTGTGCAGCTTCCAAAGTTTTGTTTCGACGATCGATTGCTGGTAGACGTCGGCGTGGAAGGCGGCGATGGCGTCGTCGCTTGCGATGCGGACGTATCGAAGGAAGGGCAAAGGAGTTGCGGGAGGTTTTGGGGCGGCGGGCAAGCGGTCAGGTAGTGATGGCATTTGTCTGACCTATTTATTTTGCGGCTATGACCTCGAGCCCGCAATGAAGGCGACGAATACTCTTTGGAGATGTGAACAGCCACGGGCAGGGCAGGTAAGCATCAGACCTCACGCGATGGAATAAAGGTGAACCTCTTCTTGAGCCGCAGAAAGGGCGACTCAAGAAGATGGTAAGAAAGCACGGCAAGGCCAATCGTGAGGGGAAAAGAGAGCAGCCCGATCATCATGTCGGGATGGGCAATGCGAAGATGAGCGTTGATCCATTCGGCGACGAGATACCAGGCAAAGATATGGAATACATATAGGCCGTAGGAGATTTTTCCGAGGTAGATGAAGGGCTTGCACCAAGCGGGCGGGGCGGTTCCGAGCAGGGAAAGGAAAAGAAGCACGCAACCCAGGTCGGCCCACAAGTATCCAGGCACGGCGGCAGAGGTGTGGGTCATGTTGCCGGTATCGATCAGGTGGGATACGGGATTGGCCAGAGTAATGGCGATGAGTCCGGCAGCGAACGAAATCAGCCGGACGTAACTCTTCAGTCGGATGCGTCGATCGTGCAGCAACAGGGCGAGCGCGGCTCCAATGGCAAAGAACTGGAACTGGACGAAACTGTTCAGCCAAGCTCCGGGATCAAACGTCGATCTGCGCGCCCCTAGAATAAGCAAGGTGATGTAGGCGAGGCACCAGAAGAAAACGCTGCATGCTGCGATGGCCTTTCGCCCGCCGCTTTTCACAATAGCCGGCCAGACAGCGTAAAACTGCTCTTCGACAGAGATGCTCCACAGGGGCGAGATGAAGCCGGATGGCCAACCGTGAAATATCATCTGCCAATTTCCGACGAGACATATAAAAGCGATGAGAGTGGAGTGAGGGACGGCCGCTTTCGGCAGGATTGTCCCAATGATGGCGGCGAGCAGCAGTACAAAAAAGAACAATGGCCAGATGCGCAGGATGCGCCGCACATAAAAAGACGGGATGTGCACCGTAGATGTCGCCTTCATTTCTCTCAGGAAGAGTTCGGTGATGAGAAATGCGCTGAGCAGGAAAAAGAGACAAACGCCGCAGGCTCCGCTTCTGTGAAACGCGCGCATGCATCTTTCGACAAGGGACATGCCTTGGCCGGAGGGCACTAGGTGAAACTGAATGACCAGAGCGGCGGCGACAAAGCGGAGGATATCGAGTTCAGGTCGGTAATAGCGATTGGACTGGTTACTCGCGCCGCGTTCGACAGAAGTAGCGACCTCCGAATCCATCCTGAGCTCTCTTTAGATGAAGTAATTACGAATGTGGCGTGAGATTAGGATAGCGAAGGGATGTCTCGTTAGGGATGTCTCGTTTATGTCGCACGCAAAATGCCCACCGCCGCCGCTCACTCGCTTCTCTGCGTTAAACTCCCGCCATGGACCATCTCTGGACGCCGTGGCGCTATGCGTACATCACAGATACCGACCCGAAAATGCGCAGGGGTGTTCCGCTGGAATTGGCGGCGTGGACCGGCGACTTGGGCTGCGTCTTCTGCAACATGATCGCAGCGGCGGACTATGCAATTGACCACGGCATGAGCGTCGATGCTGCCGAGCAGGCGGCGGGAATCGTCCTGCGCGCGAATCAGGCGTTTGTTTGTTTGAACCGTTACCCCTACAACTCAGGCCACATCATGGTGGTTCCGTACGAGCATCAGGCTTCGCTGGCGGCGCTCGATCCGACCATCGCGCATGAGCTGATGGATCTGACGCAGCAGGCGGAAAAAGCACTGAACCGCGTATACGGCCCTGAGGGGTTCAATATGGGGCTGAACCTGGGCAAGGCGGCCGGAGCGGGTGTCACCGGACATCTCCACTTGCATGCCCTGCCGCGCTGGCTCGGGGATACGAATTTCATGACTGCGGTGAGTGAGACGCGGGTGCTGCCGGAAGATCTCTCGGTGACCTGGCAGCGGCTGCGCGAGGCCTTTCAGGCCGTGTAAATCCTTCCAGAATGACGGGTGGACCGCGGAAGTCGCGACCCACTCCAGCGACCCAATTCTTTGGGCACTGCATCCAACATAGGTCGAAAGGCACGAAGCGCAAGAATCCGACGCCCGAACGGTCTGAGACGCGGAGGGGAAGCCATGGCATCGAAACAGAAGACGCATTCAGACGAAGCAAGGCCCGATGTGCACAGGAACGCGGCCGAGCGGAAGGCAAGCCACCATCATCCTCCAGCCAGCGTGCAGCCGGTCGAAGCCGAGGATCCGAAAGAGTCCGCTGGCGACCACCACCTGCAGAAAAAAGTGCTGAACGAGAACGTGGAGGGCCGCGCTGGCGAGCAGCATCCGGAGAGCCCGGCCGGCCAGCACGCGACTGGCTCGTTTACCGGAAGCGACTCGTCCAACCTGACGAAGACGCCACCCCGAACGCCCCGCAAGAGCGGCCACAGATAACTTCTGCAAGTCAGCCTTTTCTGAGTCCGTTGTTTGCGGCGGCGGCTGTGGAGTCCACATCGCTTCCACTCGGAGCGCTCAGCTCGAATGGCGCCTCTGATTCGTCGGGCTCGTCGAAAAGTTCCTGGTCCATGGCCAGATCGAGCATGGCGGTCGGCATCGCTTTCGACGGCTTTATGCCCAGGCTCCTGAGCTGCTCAGCGCGGCGGATGACGTTGCCCCTTCCTTCAGCGAGCTTTTTATAGGCTTCATCGTAGGCGCCGCGCGCATCATCGAGCTTCCTGCCAACATCGGTGAGGTCTTTGGCGAAGGCCGCCAGCTTGTCGTAGAGCTCACCGCCGCGGCGAACAATCTCTTGCACATTCCTCTTTTGCTGCTCCTGCCGCCAGAGGTGCGCGACGGTGCGCAGCACGAAGAGCAGGGTGCTGGGGCTGACCAGCAGGATGTTCTTGTCCCAGGCTTCCTGCCAGATCTTGCCGTCTCCGGACAGAGCCAGCATGAACGCCGGCTCGATGGGGACGAACATCACGACGAAGTCCAGCGAGTTGAGGCTGTAGAGCGACGGATAATCCCGCTGCGACAGCTCACGGATGTGCTTGCGCACCGAAGCCAGATGGCGGCTGAGCGCCGCGTCGCGAGCGGCTTCATCGATAGCGCTGCAGTATTCGCTGTAGTCGGTGAGCGAAACCTTGGAGTCGAGCACCAGGTGCCGGCCTTCGGGCAGGTCGACGATGATGTCGAGACGCGCCCGGCGGCCGTCATCGCGGAAGATCGTCTCCTGAACGCGATATTCGTAATCCCTGCGCAGGCCCGACGATTCAAGAATGCGCTCGAGGACGACCTCGCCCCACTCGCCCTGCGTCTTCGACGAGCCGCGAAGTGCGCTGACGAGGTTTGTCGCATCTTCCGAGAGGCGCTCATTGAGGGATCGCAACTGCTCGATCTGCGTCTTTAGTTCCGAGCGGCCGGCGACGCCGTCTTTTTCGAGGCTCTCGACCTTCTGCTGGAACTCGCCGAATTTTTCCTTGAGCGGCGCGATCAGGTTGCCGAGATTGGCCAGACTCTGCTCGGTGAAGCGTCGGGACTTCTCTTCAAGAATGTCGGACGCGAGCGCCTTGAACTGGTTCGAGAGCTCTTCGCGGGCGGAGGTAAGTAGAGAGAGCTTCTCCTCCGCTGCGGTTCGCTCGGAGTCGAGTCTGCTTTGCAACGCTGCGACTTCTGACTGGAGCTTTGCCGCCTGATCGCGCAGGCGCTCCCGTTCGACTTCCGAGCGCTCAAGGGCGGCGCTGCGCTGGGCAAGGTCAGCGGACAGCTGTTCGGCCCGCAGACGGATTTCGGTTTCCTGAGTGCGGCTTCCGCGCACAATCCAGAAAATTATCGCGCCCGCAGCGAAGCTCACGGCGAGCGCAATTACTGCAAGGAGGAGCATGAGTGAACTATACTGCCGGTAGCTCGCCGTCGTCGTAACCGCAGCTGTGGATGGCGCTGTAAGTCACTCAAAATAAAGCTACGGACAGGGGTAACTCAGCGAAGACCCGACCGGCAAATGGCCGGCGGAGCGATGTTCCCGGCACGGTGAAACTGCTTCGAAAAGATGCGACCCGCCCCGAATTAACCTCGCATTAACCTGAGCGTCTTATTGCCCTGCATCCCGGTTCTAGAGGGCCCGGCCTTATGACACAAACTCCCGCTCATTCTTCCCCGCACAGTGGCGATTTTTCCGAAATGGACAATGCCAAAATCTCAGGTCATCACTGGAAGATCATGTTCATCTCGGGCATGGGCTAGTGTAGGGGTCTGGTTGACGATCTTCACGCTGCCGGAGACCAAGGGTAAAAGCCTTGAAGAGCTTTCCACGGAACGCTCGACGCCGGCAGAAAAGGCGGCAGCATAAAGCGCCGGGACGCATCCGGCCGGAGCGAGGAGTAAACCATTTGTAACGGTGAGATTTACGCTTGCCTCGAGGCTTTCTAGCTGAAAGACTTGAAGCATGCCGCGCCCCTACGGCGGGCAGAGATAGAGATACAGAACGCGGATGATTGAAAGTAAAAGCGTGGAGGGCACTGGCCTGGACGTCGTCGACCTTTACAGTGTTCCCGGATTCGCCGAGCGCCACCGACCGCACCATGACGCCTCGCTGCAGATGGAAAGGATGCGGCGGGTTGCGCAGGGATTTGTCGAAAATCCAGCCACGATTCTGCAGGAACTGGTAAGCGCCGCGATCGACATGTTCGGCGCCGACAGCGCCGGCATCAGCATGCAAGACAGGAACCCGGACGGAACCATTACCTACAGATGGGTGGCCACCGCCGGCGAATATGCTCCTTTTCTGAACGCTGTTCTTCCCGAATTCCCCAGCGCCTGCCGGCTTTGCCTGGAGCGGGAGCGGCCGCAGCTTTTCACCGTCTCGCAGCAGTTCTTCGACCTGCTCGGCGTGCAGGCAGCAACCATTACCGACGGCATCCTGATTCCCTGGCGCGTGGAGGAGCAGCGTGGAACGATCTGGGTTGCGGCCCACGGCCGCACCGAGGCCTTCGACAGCGACGACTCCCGGATGCTTGAATTGCTGGCGAACTTTGCCGCCATGGCAGTACGGCAGCAACGCCTGCAGGAACAGCTGATCCGGCAGGCGGCAGTCGAGTCGGCCGCCGCCATGGCAAACGAGCTGGCGCACAAGATCAATAATCCTCTGCAGGCGCTCATCAATGTCATTTATCTGGCCGCCGAAGGCGAGAGCGGCAAGGACTCCCATGAGCTGGGCCACGATTTGATGATCGACCTGGTCCGGCTTTCCGACATAGTGCAGGAGCTGCTTGCCCTGCCCGGAGGAAAGCGCCCGCCCGCCGTTGCCCAACCAGCTAGAGATTCTTCGGTTGCGCTAAGCTGAACCAATTTTCGAAGGGATCTTTGAAAACACTACGCGGACCTGAGGACCGCCGCTGGCGCTACGCCGCAGGCCTGCGAGACCTTTCAACTTCCAGTTCGACGATAAGGCGCAACACCTGGCGCCTGAGTTCGCGCAACGCGGGATCGTCCGGGCAAAGCCGCACCCGCTTTTCGAGGCGCTCGAGCGTTGACCGAAGGATCTCGATGATATTGGGGGAGTGGTGCTTCAAAACGACTCAATCGTTCCGATGCGGGTCTCGGCACCGGGGATGTCCGGTTGATCACCTGCTAGGCTGGAGAATTCCCAACTTCCGCATAATCCAAAGACCGGCGTGCGCTTTACACGATATGAGGGCCTCAGTAGACTTGGAATTTCGGAGCAAGGAAAAGCCACGCCTCAACCATCGCAGCGTTCCAGCCGGGTCGGGGCCTTATTTTGCGCCGGAGAGTTTCCGCATCAACAGATATAAGAGCAGCATCCAGTGAGAGGAGATTACGCATGGCAGTGGAAGAGAAGGTAAAGCAGATTATCGTCGAGCAGTTGCAGGTGGATGAGGCCGAGGTGACGCCGGGCGCTTCATTCCAGGAAGACCTGGGCGCCGATTCGCTCGATGTAGTCGAGCTGGTCATGCAGTTTGAAGAGGCATTCGACATCGAGATTCCCGATGAAGACGCCGAGAAGATCAAGACGGTCAAGGACGCGATCGACTACATCGATAAGAACGCGAAGGCAGGCAAGTAACCTTGGATCGTAGGGTAGTAGTTACGGGAATCGGGCTGGTTTGCGCTGTCGGCAATACCGCGCCGGAAACCTGGGAGAATCTGGCGGCGGGCAGGGGCGGTATCGGGCCCATCACCCAATTCGATACGACGGGTTTCTCCGTCACCTTCGCAGCCGAGGTGAAGAACTTCGATCCGCTGCAGTTCATCGACAAGAAGGAATCGCGCAAGATGGCGCGCTTCATTCATCTGGCGCTGGCAGCGACCGATGAGGCGATCAAATCCGCGGCGCTGACGATCGACCCGTCGAACGCCGACCGCTCGGGAGTCTTCATCGGCTCGGGAATCGGCGGATTCGAAGTCATCGAACGAGAGCACTCGAACCTGCTCAACGGTGGGCCGCGCAAAATATCACCGTTCTTCATTCCGGCGGCCATCGTGAACATGGCAGCCGGGCACGTGAGCATCAGGTACGGCGCCAAGGGACCAATCTCGGCCACGGCCACAGCCTGCACCACCAGCGCGAATGCGATCGGAGATGCCGCGCGAATCATCCAGCACGGCGATGCCGATGTGATGATCGCCGGCGGATCGGAAGCGGCGGTCACGCCCATGTCCGTCGGCGGCTTCGCGGCCATGCGCGCGCTCTCCACGCGCAACGATGCACCGGCTCTGGCCAGCCGTCCCTTTGACAAGGACCGCGACGGGTTTGTCGTGGGCGAAGGCGCAGGCATTCTGATTCTAGAAGAGCTGCAGCATGCGAAGGCGCGCGGCGCGAAGATCCTCGCCGAGGTCACCGGCTACGGCATGAGCGCGGACGCATATCACATGACCGGCATCGCTCCCGAGGGTGAAGGCGCGCAGCGCAGCATGCGGGCGGCTCTGAAAGACGCAAAAATGCAGCCGGAGCAGATCGACTACGTCAACGCGCATGCGACTTCCACTCCGCTGGGCGATGGAAATGAATCGCGAGCCATCGAGACCGTCTTCGGCGATCACGCGCTGAGCCACACGCTCAAAGTAAGCTCGACCAAGTCGATGACCGGACATCTGCTCGGTGGCGCAGGCGGCCTTGAGGCGGGCATCACGATTCTGGCGCTGCTGAACCAGAAGGCTCCGCCCACGATCAATCTCGAGAACGTCGATCCGGAATGCCGGCTGGATTATGTAGCCAACACCGCGCTGCCGATGAAGATCGATGCCGCGCTATCGAATTCGTTCGGCTTCGGCGGGATCAACGCATCGCTTATATTCACACGGTACAAGGGTTAGCGGTCACTCGATCAGGAAAATAGAGAGGCACAGCCACTCGCTGTGCCCTCTTTTCACTTCATGACTTCTCTTGATCGACTACGAAGCAGCTGCGATTCCCACACCCACCAGCACAAATATCAGCCACCAGCCGATTACGGCCGCTGCCGCTTTACCGCGTGACACCTTCGCCACAATCGAGATACCGAGCGTGGTCAGCAACACTGACCATATTTCGAAGAGGTCGAGGTGCGCGCAGAGAGCCGCAAGCCACTTGGGAGCATCGGTGCTCAGGAAGTAGCCGACGTTGGTTCCGACAGGGTTCTGGATAAGAAATGAATCGGGCGCGAGGCCGGCAAACAGCGCCACGATGGCCAGCAGATACTTAATATTCATCACCAGGTTGGCGTACATGTTGACGGCAAAGACCTGGCCGAACTTCGAGCTTCCGCCGAAGATGAAATTGGCCGTTACCCAAATCAGCAGCGCAAAAATGGCGGTGAAGATGAGAATGATCACCGGATAGCAGTAGGTAATGACCTCCGTGATCTTTACACCAACGGCCTTTTGCGTGGCCTGCTGATCGGCGGACAGCTTCTCGAATTGCTCTTCGCGCGATGGCTGCTGGTGCATGTTGTTCTCAAAGACCTTATCCCATCCCACTTTCTGCTGAACGCCGAACGAGAAGCCGACAGCAACCAGGATCAAGATGAGCAGCGGCCCCCAGAAGGTCGCCTTGCGAAGAATGTCGGTGAAGGTTTTCGACGGCGCCACAAAAGTGTCGACGACGCGCTGCGTTTCAGATAGGGGGGCAGTCAGGTCTGGCGATGCGGCTACTGAATCAGGCATGGGACCTCCGGAAAATTCGGTTGGCGGCTGCGTTCTTTGTTTGGCGGGATTTTATCCTGCCGCGAACGGGTACGGAATGAAAATCCTGCTTTCTTTCACGATCATGCCAGGTGCGGAGTGGCCGGCTGAATCGTGCGCCGGATCTCCCGGACAGCCCGCCAGATATAAATGACCAGGCCGACAACCAGGCAAACCGCCCAGATACCCGCGCAGACGAGAATGCAGATATTCAGGATTCCGGCCAGCCCCGCCACGTCCTGATTCGCCGGGAGCACGTAGGTCTGGGTATGCAGCAACGCGTTGACGATCCATGCCGACACCAGCGTCGTGGCGATACGGAAAGTAGGCGGAAACCATGTGAGCTGAGGGCGCACGATGACGAACACGGCTTCGAACAGGGATGCAATCGAGAGCGCCACGATAGGCCAATAGACGACATGCCAGATGGGCGCGGGCTTCAGGAAGTAAGCAGCCGGCCCAATGATCAGGAACGGATAATTAGGTATCGCCAGCAGCCACAGCAGGCCGAAAATCCCGAACACCAGCCCAGCCAGGGCGTTCATGCGGCGCTTGGTGTGAGTCTCGACCTTCAACTTGGGAAGCTTCCGCGGGTCCCAGTCGGTGACGCAGGGCGTCTTTATCGATACGCGATCGATGGCGGCAAAGACGAGCGTAATGATGCCGAACTGTGTGAAGACAATAGTCCAGAGGGTTCCCAGCGAATGCATTTCGCTGGAAAGGTGGGCAGCCATCTGTGTGCGGTGGAAGAGCAGGATGCCGAACCACACAAGAAGCCACGGAATGACATAGCAAAGAGCGACGATCTTGAGCACAAAGACATAGATCCGGTACAAGGCCGGGCCGATGAGACTGCGCTGTGGCAGAAACTGCCCGGCGACCAGGATGGGGCGGCCGCGTTGCTTGAGCAGATCCGACACCTCGGATTCGGTCATCGCGCGGCCCAGGTCCGACTCGCGATCTTCGATTTGCGAGTGCAGGTCTTCGGAGATCTCGGCAAGGATGTCCTGCTTCTGCGCGCGCGGCAGCCAGAAGCCGACGGCCTGCAGGTAACGGCCAACCAGGTCGGTTGATGGAGGTTGGGTGCGGGATGTGGTCATTGGAGTTGTTCCTTTGGCTCAAGCATTTCCGGCTGGAGCGCAGTTTCCGGGTTCTGGCCCGGATCCGTGTCGGGGGCGGTTTCCGCTGCAGGGATGGGGGCCAGGATCCTGTCGATCGCAGCGTGCATGGCTTCGTTCTCGTTCAAGAGCTGGTAAAGCACGATCACCCCCTGCGGAGACAGCCGGTAGAAGCGCTTGTTGCGCTTGTCCTCTTCGCGCCAGTGGCTGACCAGCAGGCCCTGGGTCTCCAGGCGGCGTAGCAGCGGGTAAAGAGTGTTCTCATCGATTGCCAGCCCGTGCCCTTCAAGCGCTTTGCGTAGGGCGTATCCGTAATGTTCCGTCCGGAGCTGGGCGAGCACAGCAAGGATCAGGCTGCCGCGGCGAAGCTCGAGACGAAGATTTTCAAAGATTTCAGTTTCCATGTTCGACACACACTGTGTAACAAACAGTATGTGAGATACACCGTATGCCGCGCTGGTAGGTCTGTCAAGAGTCTTTTGCGACTTTTTCTGCGGGCGTTTGCCGACGGCAGGTTCCTGCTGCTCAAATTTGCGCTTAAGACACTGGAGTTACGCTACTTTTCAGGAAAACGTACCCAGCTGGCTACTTTTCTTGCCGGCCGGGGTTCAGTAATCTCAAGAAGCTCTGCTTCTTTGGCCTCAGCGCCCAACCGGCTCGACTGGGGCTACGATTCTCCGCGGTCCAACCTGATGTTTCGGTCCCCATTTGTGTCCCTTTCTGCGCTGGCCTTGGCCGGCGCGCTTACGCTGCCTGCCGCCGCCGTTACGCATACCCACGCCACGCCTCACAAACGCTCACACCTCGCTCAGCAGACCGCCTACCACGGCCAGGTCGCCGGGCATAATCACGCGACTGCCTATCGCCGGAGCCGCGATCATGCCAGGCTCGCGCCGGAAAACCGCACCGTGAGCGAGACGATTCCGCCAGAACCATTGATAAACATGCATCTGGCTCCGCTTGCAGGGTCGCGCGAGTCGCTTGTGCGGCAGAATGAGCGGACCGAGGCCGACGGGCTGACCCGTATCGAGGACGACGCTCAGCTGAATGAGCTGCGCCGCGAAAAGGCTCTCGTCGCCGTCCCGGCCTCCACCTCGCTGCGCATCAATGAGGGCCTGCCGGTGAACCGCCGCTACTGCCGCCCGTGGACAGCAAAGTTCCTGACCGATCTTGCCCGGGCGCACTCCGCCCGCTTCCACCGGCCCCTGCAGGTCAACTCGGCGGTCCGCACCGTCGCCTACCAGCGTCGCCTGATCGAGGTGAACGGCAACGCTGCGCCGGCCGAAGGCGACATCGCTTCTCCGCACCTCAGCGGGGCAACCATCGATATCGCGAAGAAGGGCCTGTCCATATCGGAGGTCGCCTGGATGCGCGGCTACCTCCTGCCGCTGCAGATGGCCGGCAAGCTCGACGTGGAGGAAGAGTTCTACCAGTCGTGCTTCCACATCACAGTGTACAAGTCGTACGCACCCGCTCCTGCCACGCCGAAGACGCCGTTGCGGCATTCATCGGCTGCATTGCTGGCGGAGCGGATGCGATAAGCTGCGCCCCCGGCAGCTACCATAGCTGCGTAATGCCGTTTCCTTCCGAACTCGCTCACTGGACGACCATGGCAGCGGCGCTGCTCGCCTTTGCGCCGGTGGTGGCCTTCGGATTCTGCGGCCCGGTTCTGGAGCGTATTCGCGCCTGGCCGCGAGCGGTTCAGATCGTTCTGCCGGGAGTGCTTGCAATTCCGTACGTGCTCGCCCTGCGGCCTCTGGGCTGGTTTCACTGGGAGTGGTTCCGGCTTTACGCTGTGCTGCCGGTCATTGTGGCGTGGCTGCTGTCGATAGTCGCAAAGCGCGACCCGGAGCAGCAAGGGCACTGGCTGGAGTTCGTGGTGTTGATCGCGCTCGGACTCGCCGTCGATCTGCGCTGGTTCGAACCGGCGTGGCCCCGCGGCCTCGCGTTCATGAACAAGCTGCTGCTGCTCGATGCCGGGCTATATGGGTTCCACTGCGTGCGCGGACTGGGCGGCGTCGGCTTCGATCTCCGGCTCAAATGGAATGACTGGAAGATCGGCCTGCGGGAGTGGCTCTTCTACACGCCGATTGCCATTGCCCTCGGCCTCGCGCTCGGCTTTCTTCACTGGCACCGGTATATCGACCGGCCGTGGCTGATCCCGCTGGCCTGGCTCTTCACCTTCTTTTTGATCGCTCTGCCCGAGGAGATCTATTTCCGCGGCTGGATGCAGAATCTGCTCGAAAGAAAATTGGGCCGCACGGCTTCCCTGCTCGTAACTGCCGCGATCTTCGGCCTCTCGCACTTCAACAAGCGCACCGCCCTCTTCAACTGGCGCTACGTGCTGCTGGCGGCCATCGCCGGCATCTTCTACGGACGTGCCTGGCGGGTGGAGCGGCGCATTGGCGCATCCGCAATCACACACACCACCGTCGACACCTTCTGGGGCGCGCTATTGCGATGAAACGTAAGGAGAACAAGGGATTCATGAAACGGCGCGCAGCAGAAGATTCATTCGTTAATAGCTAATCCCTAATGGCTGATGGCTGCTTTACCTGTTCACGCCGCTGGCCAGATAGCCGCCGTCGATGACCAGAATCTCTCCGGTGACGAACGATGCCGCATCGGACGCGAGATAAATCGCGCCGCCGGCGATCTCGTCGAGCTTGCCGAAGCGGTTCATCGGGGTGCGCATCAGCAGCTCGCGTCCGCGCTCGGTGTTCGATACCAGCCCGTCATTCAGCGCCGTGGGAAAGACGCCCGGCGCGATAGCGTTTACGGTCACGCCGTAGGGAGCAAATTCCACCGCCAGCGATTTCGTCAGTGCGCCGACTGCCGCTTTGCTCGCGCCATATGCCGCCACGTCGCGGAAGGCGACCAGCGTAGCCAGCGAAGCGATATTCACGATGCGGCCGTAGCGCTGCTCGACCATGCTGCGGCCGAAGATCTGACAGCTGCGCAGCGTGCCCGTGAGGTTGGTGTCGAGAATCGTCGACCAGTCTTCTTCGGAACACTCGAGCGTGGGCACGCGCAAGGTCACGCCCGCGCAGTTGAAAAGGACATCAACGCGCTCAAATTGCTCGAGCACTGCGCTGTGCAGCGCATCTAGCGAGCTGCGATCGCGCACATCGGCGGTGATGCGCAGCGACCGCCGCCCCGCGGCCTCAATCTCCGCCGCGACGCTGGCCACTTCTTCCGCGCGGCGCGATGCGGCGATAACATCGGCGCCGGCGGAGGCCAGGCCGAGCGAGATCGCCCGCCCCAGGCCGGAGGTTCCTCCAACCACCACGGCACACTTTCCCGTTAGGTCAAAACTGCAGGACAATGCGCTTCTCCCGCTTCGCCGGAATGCATCGGCGAATACTTCACGATACAAACTTAATCTGAAAATGCAAAGCACCAGATTTTAGCATGCCGCTTGGGGCCGGCGGTGCCTGAGGTCTCAGGTTATCAAAAAAGTCAGCCCATACCCCTTGACAACCGTGAAAAGAGAGCCCTATCGTTTCGCGGTATCGGAGTTTAGGCTCCCGGCGGCTCAATCTGCCGGCACGGGCAGCCCAGTAAGAGACCACAGTCAATGAAGAGCAAGGCGCAGGACCCGGGCCAACGTAGGAGCAAATAGTACATATAACAAACAAATGCTCCATTCACTTTCGCATGTCGATGGAAATGCGGGCCTGCCGGGTCCTTCAAAGCTGCGCTTGCGATTCACCATCATCCGTTTCACGCCTTTGGAGGCCTCATGAAACCGATCGCATCCCTGCTACGGGACTCGCTTCGTAGCTACCGGCACGCGCGGACCACACTCCTCGCGACCATTTTCCTGCTTGCCGCACTTGCCGTTCTGCCGTGCGTTGCAGCCGCCCAGGGTCTTTACGGAACTCTGAATGGAACCGTCACCGATAAGAGCGGCGCCGTAGTGCCGAACGTGAGCGTGACCGTAACCAACCAGGGCACGGGCGCCACGCGCACTGCGAATACGGGTCCACAGGGCGATTATCAATTCACTGACCTTCTGCCCGGAACCTACACCATCTCATTCAGTGCCGCGGGCTTTGCGGCTTACAAGCAGGAGAACGTCACCTTGGCTATCAACCGACAAGTGCGTGTTGATGCCGCCCTGTCGCCGGCAGGCACAACGCAAACGGTGACGGTCACGTCATCCGCTCCGCTGCTGCAGACTGAAACTGCCGAAGTCAACCATGAGATAACCAGCGAGCAGATCTCGCAGCTGCCCATCACATCCAGCCAGGGTCGGAACTTCCAGACCCTCTACACGCTGATCCCCGGCGCAGCAGCTGTCCAGGAGCAGAACTCGACGGCCTCCAATCCGTCACGCGCTATGTCGCTCAATGTGAACGGCGTTGAAGACATGAGCAACACCACCCGGCTTGATGGCGCGATCAATACCTATGGATGGCTGCCGTACCTGATCGCCTATGTGCCCCCTGCCGATTCGATCCAAACGGTCAACATCGTGACGAACGCCTTCACCGCCGACCAGGGAGTCGCGGGCGGGGCATCTATCAATGTGATCACCAAGAGCGGCACCCGCGACCTGCACGGCAGTGCGTGGTGGTACTACCAGGACGCCGCGATCAGCGCGCGTCCTTATACGGCGAGTTCGATAGCCACGACACCGAAGAACATCTTCAACGAGTACGGTTTCTCGGTTGGCGGCCCGGTGTACATCCCCAAAATCCTCACTGGCCGGGACAAGCTTTTCTTCTTCACGGATTTCGACCGAATCACACGACGTCAGTTGATTACCGGACTCCAGACTGTACCCACCACGCCGCTGCTGACCGGCGACTTTTCGTCGGTGACAAATATCGGAACTTACAGCACGATCCTGTACGATCCGCAACCGGGAGGCACGGGGCCGTATCTGCCATTAGGATCGCGTCCGACGTTTCTCTCTGAGTACGGCTGCAACTGTATCCCGGCGTCGCGAGCGTCATCAGCCGCCCTTACGATGCTGAAGCTGCTTCAGCCGATTTCGTCCACAGTCACGAGTCCCAACTATGCCAATCAGCTCGCGAACGACTACCTGGGCAATGGCACGCTGGGCTATAACCGCAACCAGTCCGATACGCGGATCGATTACATTCCTAGCCAGACCACGACGATATTTGGCAAATATGCGATCGAGCCGTTTTCCATTACAGATCCACAGGAACTGGGCGCGGCCGGTGGCGGCACCTTCGATGGAGGTCAGCCAGGAGCTGCCAGCGGCCGCATTCAAAATGTTGGCCTTGGTGCTACGCATGTCTTTACCCCGAACCTGGTCCTCGACGCGGACTTCGGCTATACCCGCCAAAGGACGGGCGCGCAGTCGTTGATCGATCTCGCTGTCGGAGACTTCGGCCTGAATGTGCTTGGCATCCCGGGCACGAATGGCGTGGGTACCCAGTACGTAGGTCAGCCCACCTTCGCATTCGGCAATGTAACCAACCAGGGCGCGAGCACAGGCTTCTCCTCTCTCGGAAACTCCAACGGCGCCAACCCATTTCTGTTCCGGGACAACCAGTTCACGGGCGACGTGAACCTGAGCTGGACCAAACGCACGCACTCGATGAGGTTCGGCTTCACCTATTACCACTTCGACCTGAACCATTTTCAGCCGACCAGCGGAGGCGGCGTAAGCAGCCCGCGCGGCGGCTTCCAGTTTCAGGGCGGTATGACAACCAATTCCGCCAATTCGATCACCGTCTACAACACGCTGGCCGACATGCTGCTCGGTCTACCCAACAACGGTACCGGCATCGCCGTAGCAAAAGAACAGCAGCTCTATAACCCGAATTCGCTGCGCTGGACCGAGCTCGCCGGCTATGCGCAGGACCAGTGGAAGATGACCGACAAGCTCACTCTTACCTACGGTGTCCGGTACGAGTTTTATCCGCCGCCATATCGCGACCACACCGGCGTCTACCGGCTCGATCCCACTTTGCCGCAGACAGCGAATGTCATCGTGGGCGGCGTGGGCAGCGCTCCCCACAACGCGGGCTATGACATGGGCTGGGGCACGATTTTTCCGCGATTTGGCGCCGCGTATCAGGTAAACGGCGGCCTTGTTGTTCGCGGAGGCTTTGGCATGACCTCCGATCCTGACAGCCTGCGCTTCCTGCGCGATACGTTCCCCATGGACCTGGCTCCGACTTACAGCGGAACGGCAACTGGGACGGTCGCGCAGGATGCAACCTCAGGCACCTATCTCACCCTGACGAACGGTATTCCCGCCCCGATAATTCCCGACTTCTCGACCGGGTATGCGTCGCTCCCGGTCAGCGGATCGACCAATACTGCGCCTGCGAATTACCACCGGGGATACATATACAGCTGGAACGGATTTGTACAGCAGGACCTCGGCGCGAGGTTTGTCATGAACCTCGGCTATGTTGGCACCCGCGTGGTGCGGCAGCTGACCGGGTACACGCTCAACGCCTCTCCACTGCCGAACGGATCCACGCTCTGCATGGCCAACGGACAATACAATCCCTCATCGCCGTACTTTACGAACCCGCTGGGATCAAACCCGTGCAGTTTTCAGGCGAATACATTGATCAACACCAATCACTGTGCTGGTGCTGCCAATCCAGTCTGCTACAACACCGGCGGCATTACCATGAACGCGCCTGCCTTCAGCGCGAACTACAACGGCCTGCAAGCGCAGTTGACGCGGGTGGCTGGGCGCTCGGCGCAGTTCGGGCTTGTCTACACATGGTCCAAGGCGATCGACTACGAGGACAACGGCGCCGGATCTGGTTCCGCTGGAACATCGTTTTCCTATCCGGCATATTTTTACCTGAACCGAGGACTCGCCGGCTACAACCGCACAAACAACATTCAGTTCTGGGGAATCTACAACCTGCCCTTCGGAGCCGGGCAGAGGTGGGCGAACTCAGGCATAGCATCGTGGATCTTCGGCGGCTTCCAGCTGAACGGCCAGTTGAGCCACATCAGCGGTGCGCCGTTTTCGATAAACCCTTCATCGAACACAGTCAACTCTCCGGGCAACACGCTCTTTGCACAGATGGTCAAGCCCTATCACCAGATGGGCGGCCATAATCGTACGCCGGGGAATGGTGCTGTATCGGGCGGAAAACCCTGGTTCGATCCCACCTCATTTGCGAACCCCGTCGAGCCTACATACACGAAGACGGAGTTGCCTTCCGACATCGTTGCGCCGACTTTCAGCAACACAATGCGCAATGAGTTCACCGGGCCGGGCCAGACCTACATCAACACAAGCATTTTCCGCTCGTTTCACGTGTGGCGGGAGACGGCTTTTCAGGTTCGTTTCGAGGCGTTCAACGTGCTCAATCACCCGATTCTCACCAACCCGAACCTTACCGTCGGTGGAAGCACGTTCGGCTATATCACCACCTTTGGAACCACTTCTCCGGCCGCTCCGCGCGTGTTGCAGTTCTCCGGGCGCTTCAACTTCTAGATCCAGTTCGATTGCGGTCGAGCAGCCTCATCGGCCACCTCCCAGGAAGCTTCGGAAACACCCGGAGCTTCCTGTCTTTTCTCAGGAGGCGGGAACTGGCGGTTACTTCTTCCGATCAGCGGTCCATCGACCCATCGCTCGGCCTTCTACCTTCATTCGACCCTTCGCAGAATCTCCATCGACCCACCCGTCGAACGTCGCTGTAACCGCGCCGGGTTGTTCGGGCCATGTTCCGCTGACGCTGAGCTCCACGTAACCATCGCGCCACACTCCGTTGACGGGTTGATCTGGACCCAGCGCGCCCGACCATATACCGACTAGCGTGCTGCCCTCGCGCACCAGCTTCATGGTTCCTCCAAACCCTCCCGCATCTGTGGCGCACTTCACTTCCCATGTGCCCGCGATTTCACCTCCATTCTCGATTGCTTCAGGCTTGGCCGGAGTGATTCGCAGGTTCGAGAAGTAGGCTTCCTCGCCTGAATAGCTCCACAGGGCGACCGGTCCCTGCAGGTCTTCGCCTTTCAGGCCGTCCACAATAAGGCTCGGATTCGGCGATCCGTTTAGATACAAGGTGGCGCGGCGGCCGTGCACATCGATCTTCACCTTTGTCCACTCGTCCAGCTGCAGCTCTGCGTACGACTCGTAGATGAAAGGCCAGTTCCTGCGCAGCTTCTCCCAGCCAAAAGCGGGCTCCGAGGTGTATTGCACCGCGTGGTTGCGCATGGCCTGATCGTCGGCTCGAGCGTTGCCCGGCCGCACATAGAACAGCTCATACTGCGAGCCATCGGGACGGGCGCGGAACGCGATGCCGGTGAAGCCAGGCATTCTCGTCCCGGGCGGTCTTGTGATCTTGGTCGCAATGTCCACTTCGATCGTCCCGTCGCGAAAGTTGGTGCCATTGAGGAACGTCAGTGCAGCCGTGTCGCCCTCCGGCCGGGTCAGGCGGACCGCTTTGCGCCCTTTATATTCGACCGCTTCGACCTTGACCGCGCCTGTGGCCGTAAGATCCTTCGCGTCAGTGAGCGCAAAGGTTTGTGAACTGGTGACCACATTAGTGTGAGGCTCCTGCGCGGCAGCGAAGTGTGCTGTCGACAAGAGAAGTAGCAGGATTGCAGAGCTGGGCGCATGGACACTCGATCGCGGCATGCGCCAAACAGTAGAATCGCGCTTCGCAAGCAGCAAGCATTCTGTGACGAAACGGCAGGAAGCTGGTGCGAACAATGCTCAGGCAGGACGGTCGCTGGTGGGCAGCGCAATCCTCGGGTGAATTCGTAACTGTAACTTAGAGATAACTC
This sequence comes from uncultured Acidobacteriaceae bacterium, assembly GCA_963781245.1. Taxonomy (GTDB): domain Bacteria; phylum Acidobacteriota; class Terriglobia; order Terriglobales; family Acidobacteriaceae; genus Silvibacterium. The sequence goes on along the minus strand of CAWAFB010000010.1, from coordinate 124,943 downwards.
AGCCACCAGTCGCGCCGCTCTGCCTTTACCTTCGCGAACCACGTGCAGAGCGGATAGAGCGCCACCACGATGACCATCCACACCACATAAACCACCCAGAGGCTGTATCCGAAATTTGCTGGGAAGAGCTTTGCGGGGCCACCAATCGAGGGAACCGGATTGAACATGAAAGAGAAGGCTGCCCGCCCGTACCGCGCCCACGCCATGAGAACCGCCAGCGCATGGATCGCATAGAAATGCAGGATGAAGTAGAACATCGGCACCCGTCCGAAGACCACGAGAGGATGCGACGGCTTCGGCGAGCATCCGTCGATGAGGGCGAGAACCAGAATCGCCGGTCCCAGCGTCATCAACAGGAAATCGAGCGAGCCCGGGTACTTCGTGCAGTTCAGGAACGACAGCACCGTGAACAGGGCCGATTTCTGCACAGCCCACGGCGCTGGATCTCCGTAATGATTGATCGCGCGTATGACAAAGAATGCGAGCGTAGCAAGCAGCCCAATCCTCAACATGATCCGGCGCCGTCGCGCGCTCTCAAGCAGAAAGAGCTGCCCGAAGCAGAAGCCGGAAGCCATCACGGCGATCCAGGGCAGCAGCGTGTAGGGAACCAATACCTGCCTGCCGGCGAAGACCACCACGCCCGGCTGGTGAATCAGATTCCAGACCCAGGCCGCCGATCCGAACCGCGCTGCAGAGATGCCGTCGAGGCAGTTGTGCAGCGCGATGACGGCCACGCTTGCGGCTCCCAGCACACGGAGCGGTAGATAGATCAGCGCAGCCATCAGGATCATGCACGCTCCGAAGATCCAGAGAATGAGCATCAGAATCAGGTAGCTCGACGAGAAGTTGAAGTCATAAGCCAGCTGCATCACCGTCAGCTCCAGCACGATGAACCAGGCTCCGCGAGTCCACAGAAACCGCGATAGCTGGCTTCTGCTGCGATTGCCTCTCCGCCACCAGAGAAACGCCCCCATACCTGCCGCAAACATGAAGACGGGCAGGCAGAAATGAGTGATCCAGCGGGTAAAGAAGAGCACCGGAATGGTTCGGGTGAGGTCGGTGGGCGAGAACAACACCGCGCTCGAGTGAAAGAAATCTCGTACATGGTCCAGAGCCATGAGGACCATGACCGATCCGCGGAGCACATCAATACTCTGGAGGCGAGGGGCGCTTTGCAGGCGAGCAGCCGAATTCTGGTGCGATTCCATTCGGAGGCAAAGAAGGCGCGCACGCAGGATATCCCGATTACCAGACACCGCGCAGTACCCAAAAAAGAAGCGCGGACCGAAGCCCGCGCCTCCTTCGCTGCCCCCACAGCAGCTTTAATTGCCAATCGAGATAGTGGTTTCGCTCGGGCTGGCTAGATCCGCCCGCTCGCGACGTTCAACACGCTGCTCTGCGTGCGACTTGGGAATCTCTACGTTGACTGCAGCGAAGGGCCCGCGAATCTCGCGGAGAAAGCGGTCGTCTCCGTACTGATTGAAGACCAGCCGGCCACGATTCGAAGCGGAGGTGGGCAGCGCCTCCCATGGTCCGTCGGAACCGCGCACCAGCACCGCAAAGCGCGGATGATCGATGTCCTGGATCAGGATTTCATTCGCTGAAATCTGAGAAGCTTCCTGATCGATACGGTAATTACCAGCAGGAAGCACTTTCTTTCCTACAGCGAAGGCAAACGGGACGTTCACCCTGACTTCATGCGCGTTCTGCGCCAGGACACTACCCGCGGTGAGAAGGCAACCCGCAGCAAAAAGCGCCGCGACTGTAAATTTCTTCAAAGCAATTCTCCTCTTCGTTCCTCGTGTGCGCCGTTGGGTCCTCACTAAAAATCGTGGATAAATCTCTTCTTCACTGCTACTCCAAGTAAGATGCACAGGCACGGCCTTGGATTCTGTGCCGCTCGCCCCATCCAAGTTACGCATTCACTGCGAGTTACCCGATCACACGCGTGCAACTGATTGATTTCAGAAGCCCGAAATCTTGAGTTATTTTTCTTCGATCAGCAATGCCCGCGCCTGCCCGTGGCATCTATCAGCTAATCGCGCACGCTCGCCCGCGCGCGAGCTGAACGGAGCAGCGGCCTGCGCGCACTCTCAACGTCAATACTTCTGAAGAGTTGGTTAGCTCTCGGCGAGCCGGGTCGTGGCCAGATCGCTCGCGGTTACAGTTCGCGGTTGCAACTCAAACAAGGCGAAGCCGGTTGGGATCAACAGCAAATAGCAGCCTGCGGAGATCAGCAGGGTCACATTGATGCCCCACGACATGCTGATCATTACACCCAGTACTGAGGCTAAAACGCCGGTCGCTCCGTTGACGCCCCAGAACCACGGTGTCGGTTTTTCGTCGATCGCTTCGACCAGCCGCATTCCCGTCGGGAACGCAAAGCCCAGCAGAAAACCCAGCGGCATAATTGCCGCCAGAGAAACGCCAATGCGTATCAGCCGCTCGCGATCTGTAGTGGACTGGAACATACCCGGGAGAATTCTTTCCATCGCCACCAGATAGCCCGTGACGATAAGTGCCCACACCATCAGTTTTCCTCGCGTAGCGAGCTTGAGCCGGTCCGATGTCAGACTGCCCAGGCCGGATGCCAGGATCAGGCTGAACAGGCACACGCCCAGCGAGTAGATTGGGTGGCCAAGATACACGCTGAAGTACTGCAGCAGCGCAATTTCACCCAGCATAAAGCCCATGCCGATCAGCGAAAAATACAAACTACCGCCGACCGCCAGGCGTCGGGGACATTCGCGCGCGGCGCTCTTTAGAGGCACCAGGATCGTCAGGATCACGGCAATGACCGAGAGGAACAGAATCATGATGAGCACGGCGGTCGCAATCATGTTGCCCTCGATGACGCCGGCCTTTATCTGACCGCTCCTCAACCGTCGCACCACGGTCACCAGGCTTGGGACATCGAAGATCCGCAGTTGGTTAAAGAAGAACGGCCGGGCATCAGTCGGTACAGCGAGATCGAGGTACGAGGATTCCAGGACGCGGTGCAAAGCAATCGGATCCTCACTCTCCGTAATCTGGCGCAGCTTGCTCGACTCCGGCGGATGGTCAGGTGCCAGCAAAACATTGAAGCCGCCCTCTCGCACCGCGTCATTCAGTGCGCTCACCTCTTCCCCGGTGAACGGCGATTTGGACAACACGAGAGTGGCGATATTATTGACCGTCGCGACGTACAGGTAAGGGCGGACATCCTTCACGCCTGCATCCAGCAAGGCAGCGGTTGCCAGGCCGACCATGCGCGCCGTCTCATCGGCGTCGCCCGGGCTGTACCAGCGGCTTACTGTGAATATCCCATGCTCGTTGAGGGACTTGAGGAAAGCTCGCCAACCCTCCAGGGTGTAGAGGCCGTTCTCGCTCAGGCTGAACGCGCCCGCTCCAGTCGCCGCCCATGTGTCGATCATGCTCATCTGCACCAGATCGAACTTCTCCTTCGTGGCCGCGAACCAGCTGCGCGCGTCGTCCACATGCAGCTTCAGATTCGGAAGCGCGGTTAGATTGGAGTAATTCTTATAAAACGGATGCCGGGTGTGCAGATAGATGAAGATCGGATTGAGCTCCACGCCGGTGATGTCGGTCACTCCGAACAGATGGGCCGACAAAATATCGCGGCCGCCGCCAACGCCGATCACCGCGGACTTGTGGATGCCCGGAAGGCGATACGCCAGAGTCACCAGGTCATAACGCAGGAAGTCAATCGAGCCGAGCGTTCCGTCGTAGTGGTACATGGACGACCCGGCCGCGCCATCGATTGTTAGCGCGGCCTGGGGAACGCGCGTATCTGCAGGCAGGTTGGGAGACGGACCCCACAGCTGAGGGGTGGTCAGCATGGGATGCTGCGCCCTGATACGAGAGTAGGAGTTCCACTTTTCGTATGTCGTCCGCCCGGCTATCTCGATTCTGTCTTTAACCAGGATGGGGGTGAACCCGATGGGCGACAGTGAATTGAACAGGGCTAACGCCGCCAATGCGATCACAACCGATGCCGGTCTCCGCCACCATAGCCTGGAGTGCAGAATCTGCCGTTGTGTGGTCTCGGCGCTTGCAGCAAAAGCCAATGCCGATAGACCGGAGATGGCGCCGGCCACAATGACAGCGGTCGGACCGTCCAGAACATTCAGGATAGCGATCACTGCGACGCATCCCGACGCTGCGCCAAGAAGGTCTACACCGTAAACCTGTCCCCTCGGGAACGGGCTGCGTGTTAATGCCAGACTGACCACAACACCGGAAAAGACGTAGGGCACGGCCATGGCGGTCAACAACAAGCCCCACGAAACCAATGTGGCCAGCGAAAAAGCAAGTGAGGTGATCAGACAAAACTGCACGATCACCGACGCCGGCATGGCCACTGCGGCCATGAGCGAGAAGTTGGAGAGCGTGACCGGCAGCGGCGCGGACTGGAAACGCTCGCGCCGTAAATAAACCCAGACGGCGCCCACCGTCATGCCTAGCATGGCGACGCTGATCGCAAAGAAGGCCATGTAATACCAGGCAATAACCGACAGAATGCGAGTCTGCAAAATCTGAAATATCAGCAAGGAAAGCGTGATTAGAAAGACGCCCGCGAGGAAAGGACTCTTCCGCATGCCGTTAGAGAGGGCCATAAGCAGCTCCGAATAAGGAGAACAAGGTAGATCGAAAGGTAAAAAGCTAACTATCTGGAAACAGGTCCGAACGGGGGGAAAAGCGAAGGGGGGAAAGCCAAAGCTGCACACTTCAGCTGCCGTCAGCTTATGCGAGAGCGAGCAAGGGCGCAAGAATATTTCTTTCTGAAGAAGAACAAATCAGTCTGATGAAGCAGGCCAGCCGACGCCTGTCTGGTCAGATAAGACGTGCGGCTGCTATGCTTCTCGCTTCATGAAACCGAGGCTGCATCTCGCTTGCGGTTTGCTCATTGCGGTCGCGTTGGCGGCGGGGTCTCGACCCTTTGCTCAGGAGCCCGATCCGGAGATTGCGAAGCAGCCGGCACGCCCGTCTCCCATATGGATTAAATCGGGAGTCATCTACCAAATCTTTGTGCGCGCCTTCTCTCCGGCAGGCGACCTAAACGGCGTAACTGCGCGCCTCGACGAGCTACACGCGCTCAACGTGAACATCCTGTGGCTCATGCCGATTCATCCTGACGGGCAGGTCAAGAAGAAGGGCTCGCTCGGCAGTCCCTACGCGGTGCGCGACTACTACGCAATCGATCCCGCGCTGGGCACGAAAGACGACCTCCACCGCCTGGTGCAGGAAGCACACAAACGGCAAATGAAGGTCATCATCGACATCGTTGCCAACCACACTGCATGGGACAGCGTGATGATGGCCCACCCCGACTTCTATAAGAATGACGCACAGGGTCACATCACCTATCCGCATGACTGGACCGATGTTGCGTGGCTCGACTATTCGAATCCCAAACTGCGCCAGTACATGCTCGACATGCTCGTTTACTGGATCAAGGATTTCGACCTCGACGGATACCGCTGCGATGCCGCGTCAGAGCTGCCAACCGACTTCTGGGAGCAGGCTCGCGTGGCCCTCGAAAAAGTGAAGCCGGACATCATGCTCCTGGCCGAAGCCAGCAAGCCCGATCTGCTGAAGAGCGCCTTTGACATCGACTATTCCTGGCCGCTCATGCATACCTTGAACGACGTCATCATGAACGGAGAACCGGCGACCTCAATTCGCACAACCGTCGAACAGCAGCAGGCGCTCTTCCCCATCGGCGCGCTGCACATGCGCATCAGCGACGATCACGACGAGCTGCGAGCGACCACGCGATACAGCTATCCCGGAGCGATCGCCGCCTCGGCGCTGATCTTCACGCTCGATGGCGCACCGCTCGTCTACAACGGCATGGAGGTCGGAGACTCCACCCAGTCGGCCGCTCCCGCGCTCTTCGAACCCCAGAAGATCTTCTGGGATGCAGCGACCTGGCATCCGGACTATCCGAAGTTTTATGCGGCAATCGCCGGCTTGCGCAGAACACATTCGGCGCTCGAGCAGGGTGAACTCATCTGGGTGCATAACTCTGACGAACGGCACGTCGTTACCTATCTGCGCCGTTCCAGCACCGAAGAATTTCTGATCGCGGTCAACCTGTCGAACACACCATTTCGCGGGAGCGTCGAAGCCGATGCCGGAACCTGGAAGGAGATCGAGCTTCCCATCTCGAAGCCCGAGCCTGCCGCGGTCCCCTTTGTCTCGCTCGATGCTTTCGGGGCCCGCATCTTTGAGAAGCAAGCTCCATAGGAGCAGAGAGAAGCAGACGCCCTGAGGAATCAGTTATGGATACATCACCATCAATACCCGCCATCGAGACCGCCGAAGGCGCACTTCCCCTCGAACACGCCGCGGCCGCACCCGCAAAGCGTATCGTGCATTTTCGCAAGCCGCAGCGCAGCTTCTGGCAGATATGGAACATGAGCTTCGGCTTCTTCGGCATCCAGTTCGGCTGGGGCCTGCAGATGGCCAACATGAGCGCCATCTATGAATATCTCGGCGCACGCGCTGACCAGATCCCCATCCTCTGGCTCGCCGCTCCCCTTACCGGCATGCTGATTCAGCCCATCATCGGCCACGCGAGCGACCGCACCTGGGGCCGGCTCGGCCGCCGCCGCCCATATTTTCTCGTGGGCGCAATTCTCGCTTCGCTCATGCTCCTCTTCATGCCCAACAGCTCGGCGCTGTGGATGGCCGCGGGCATGCTCTGGATTCTCGACGCCTCCATCAACGTAAGCATGGAGCCCTTCCGCGCCTTCGTCGCCGACATCCTGCCTGAAGGCCAGCGCACCTCCGGCTTTGCCATGCAGAGCATGTTCATTGGGCTTGGCGCCGTCATCGCATCGGCACTTCCCTGGCTGCTGACCAACGTCTTCCACATGCAGCAAGTAGCTGGGGATCTGCGCGCCGTTCCCACCACTACGCGCATCTCGTTTTACGTTGGAGCCGCCGCCTTCATCGGCGCCGTTCTCTGGACTATCGTCACCACGCCCGAGTATCCGCCCGAAGACATGGAAGCCTTCAAGGCGCTGAAGGCGCAGAAGACCGGCCTAGCCGCCAATGCGCGCGAGATCATGACGGCGATCGCCGAGATGCCCGACACCATGCGCAAGCTCGGCCCCGTGCAGTTCTTCACCTGGCTCGGACTCTTCTGCATGTGGCTGTACTTTCCCGTCGCCGTCGCGCACAACGTCTTCGGCGCGAGCGATCCAAAGTCGCCGCTCTACAGAGAAGGAGTCAACTGGGGCGGCGTTTGCTTCGCCATTTACTCTGCCGTTTGCTTCGCATTTTCCTTTGCCCTGCCGTGGATGGCAAGAAAGTTCGGCCGCAAATACACGCACATCCTGTGCCTGCTGTGCGGAGCCGCAGGTCTCATGTCAGTAGTTATCATCCATAACAAATACATACTCCTCTTCACCATGCTGGGAGTCGGCATCGCCTGGGCCAGCACGCTGTCGATGCCCTACGCCGTACTTGCGGCATCGCTGCCGCCCGACCGCACCGGCGTGTACATGGGCATCTTCAACTTCTTCATCGTTACGCCGGAGATCTGCGCGTCGCTCTTCTTCGGATGGATCATGATCCATCTGCTGAACAACAACCGCATCTACGCGATTATCGCCGGCGGCGTCTTCATGCTGATCGCTGCCGCGCTGATGCAGCGGGTGAAGGATCCGCGTACGCTCAGCGTGCAGGACGTGTAGAAATCACCGCGCGAATTTGGATGTTGGCTGCGCTGCAATCGATCTGTACTCTGTTGTGACTTGGGGAGGGGCACTTATGGTCCTTGTCGTCGGCGCAACCGGGCTCGTCGGTGCTGAAGTCTGCAAAAAGCTGGCCGTTCGCGGTGAAACGGTTCGTGCCCTGGTCCGCACTACCAGCGCAACGGAGAAGACCGAGGACCTTCGCTCCCACAGCGTTGAGCTTGCCATAGGAGACCTCAAGGATCCCGCCTCTCTCGCCGCTGCATGCCGCGGTGTTGACGCGGTGATCTCGACAGCATCATCCACGCTTTCCCGGCAAGCGGGAGACTCCATCGAATCCGTCGACGCCGCTGGCCAGATGAGCCTGGTAAACGCGGCAAAAGCAGCAAATGTCCAGCGCTTCATCTTCGTTTCTTTCCGCCGCCCGCCCGGTTTGTCCTTTCCGCTGGCCGACGCGAAGCGTGCTGTCGAAGAGGCGATCGCGGCCATGAACTTTACCGTCATCCAGGCCAGCTATTTCATGGAAGTGTGGCTCGCTCCGGAACTGGGGTTCGATTATGCCGCGGCAAAGGCCCGCATCTGTGGACCAGGTACCGCGCCAATCAGTTGGGTTTCATTCGCCGATGTCGCGGAGATGTGCGCTGTAGCTGTTCGGCATCCAGCGGCGTCGCGCAGAACGATTGCGTTCGGCGGCCCGCAGTCGCTGAGTCTCCTCGAAACGGTGGCCCTCTTCGAGAAAATAGGTGGTAAACCCTTTACGGTGGAACATTACCCGGTAGAAGCGCTTCGGGCGCAGTTTGAGGCAGCGACCGACTCCATGCAGAAGTCGTTTGCAGCGCTGATGTTGAGCTCTGTGAATGGTGATGCGATGGATATGACGCAGATCGCGGACGAATTCGGGATGAGACTCGCGAGCGTCGAGGGATATGCGCGAAGCGTGCTGGGCAAGTCTGCAAGCGCATGAGCATCTTGCCGGCGCCCCTCAGGCGATTGACGGTCTTCTTTCCGATGCATCCGCAGCTTCGGTTTTGCCCACCGGTCTCAGTAGCGGCCAACCTTTTCGCAGCACGAAATCCAGCCACGCTCCGGCCAGTTGCGATGTCAGGATCGCAGCCACAACCAGCGTCGTGTAGAACTTTGAGCTGATGATTCCCGCGTCGAAGGCGACGCTCGCCAGAACAATGCCCGGTCCGCCGCGCGCATTGGTTGTAATTGCAAGGTTGATCAGGTCCAGCCCTCGGAATCCGGCGAGTCGCCCGGCGAGCGACATCGAAAGAATCTTGACGAGACAGGTGCCGCCGATGAAAGCCGCCATCATCCATAGCGAGATTCCGCGGATCAGGTCCAGCTTCAGGCCAACGATCGCGAAGTAGAGAGGGACGAAAAAGGCAAAAGACACCTTGCCGATGGCATCCAGAGCATCCGCGAACAACCTGCGTTTCTTATGCACCACGGCGAATCCGGCAAGGAAAGCGGCGAAGACCAGGCTGACGTCGAGGGCCCCGGCGACGGCGCAGTACATAAGCAGGATCGCGATCGCATAGCCTGCGGGGGAATGCTGGGCGAGGACATTGAAGCGGGATGCATTGATTCGTTTTACGAACCGCGGAACGATCGTCAGCCCCAGCAGAAAGAAGGCGCCTGTTGCGATGAGGTGATACGACATCGAGCGCGGATCGAGGACTCCCTTACCGGCCAGCGTTATAGCCACAGCCAGCGCGAGCCACAGAACGATGTCCTCGAGCACTGCAACACCGAGAATCAATCTGGCGAAGCGTGTATGGAGTATTTTCAGATCGGTAAAGATCTTCGAAACAACCGGGACGGAAGTCACGGCGACACCGACGGCGAGAATGATGATCAGCGAGACGCGATTGCCGTTTGGACCGGCCAGTGCCGGGGAGATTAACCATCGGCCGAAGATGAGGCCGAGCAGGAACGGCACCCCTGTCCCCACGACGGTAAGCCACGCGACTTGCCGGTGCTCCTCACGGGTAAAGAGATTCTGAGTTTCCGCTCCCGAAAGAAACATCAGCAGCAACAGGCCGAGCCAATAAATGAAATCGAGAATATTTCCCTGGTGCCTTGCGGTGTCGACCAGATGAGAAACGAGTGGCAGCCGGCCGAGCACGGCTGGGCCTAACACGACTCCCGCTAGGATCTCGCCGATGACCTTTGGCTGGCGCAGCCGCACAAACAGGTAGCCCAACAACTGCGCGAGCCCCACGAGCAGCAGGAGTACGACGAGAACGGAAGTCAATGCCGAGTTCGACAGTTTGTGCCTCCCGCCCCCTTGGAATGCCGCCCCTCGAAAACGGTTGCTGCGACAGCAGGCAAAGCTTGGTTCGCGTCGCCCACCCGAGGATGGGTTATTGTCGCATTGCCGCTAAAGAGGCCGACGTGCGCCTTGGGTCAACCAATCAAAATTGATCCCGCGTAGTGCCATCTCCGGCTATGATCCTCGGCATGCCGCGTTCCGCATCGGCGCTGGTTTTTTCCTTCCTGCTGGCGACACTCGCGGCTCAGGCAAAAGCCCAGAAGTGCGGCTCTGACGCGCAAAGTACAATCTCTACCGACCGGCCCCAGATCACGGCGTCAAGCATCGTCGTTCCTTGTGGAAGCCTGCAGTTCGAGAACGGGTTTGCCGTCACCGGCAACGGAGGCCAGCAGACCACCGACTTCCCCGAGACCGCAGTCCGCTTCGGAATCGCCCGCAAAACCGAGCTTCGCTTCGGCGTTCCCAACTACCTCTACAATTTCGACACTGGCTCGGGATTTACCAACGGATTCGGCGACCTGAGCCTGGGCTTCAAACAGCAGCTTGGACCGACGCCCGGCAAGTTCGAGATCTCACTCATCCCCTCCGTCAGCTTTCCCACCGGAGCCGACCTGATCTCAAGCCACGGCTACGATCCGACCGTGCAGCTGCCTTGGTCGCGCGGGCTTAGCAAAAACTGGACCGTCGCCGGAATGTTCTCCGTGATGTGGCCGACCCAGGACGGGCGGCGCAATCTTACTGGCCAGGCCAGCATGTACTTCGACCGCCAGCTCAGCGCGCCGTGGGATGCGTGGGCCGAATACTCCGGCGCCTTTCCGCAGCGTGGAGGGCCGCAGCACCTGATCAATTTCGGCACGTCGTACAAAGTATCGCCACACCAGCAGCTCGATTTCCACGCCAGCTTCGGACTTTCCGCCGCAACCCCGGACTACTCAATCGGGCTGGGCTACTCTTTCCGTCTGCAGGTGATTTACGCACACTGACATTTCTGGAGGAGACACGGACCGCTGGCGCGGCCCGCGTCTCCAGGGCCGTACCTACTGGGCTACGAGGTGGCTCGACTCCTCGTGAGCCGCCTGCGAATGTTCATGAGCCTTCGCCGAGTGCTCATGAGCGAGGTGGGAGTGCTTCTGGGCTTCCTCGTGATTGCCCTGTTCATGGTGATCGGCCGCGGTGTGATGGGCCTTGGCTGCGTGCTCGTGATGTTCGGCTGCCTTGCGATGTGCTTCGTGTGCCATAAAGATCCTCGATTTCCGGGAAATGGCGTCCTCCCCGATAGCCATCGCGATCGGAGAATGCCTTAATTTCCCGCGATCAGGTTCTTCCTGCGCAGCCACGTCTTTCAGCACAGGCATATGAATATTCGGTTGTTTTCCGAAGAACAGGGATGCCAGTTGCTTGTGGCTCTCGTTGCTCACTGCTAGCCTCTCGCGTCTAATTAGCACATATGACGTCTCCGCAGTACGTCTTGCCCGCGCACATCGAGAATCTGCGCGCCGAGCTCGATGCGCTTCCCGGCGATCCGCGTCTCGGCTTCTTCGGGCCCGATTCGCTGACTTGGCGAATCAACCGCGAGTCGGCCATCTTCCTCGGCGCCGGACGCGCGGCCCTGCTGCAGCTTGCTCATCCCTGGGTCGCGGCCTCGCTCGCGCATCATTCCAACCTTATGAACGACGCCATCGGCCGCTTTCACTCCACCTTCCGCGTCATCTACACCATGCTCTTCGGCACGCGCGCCCAGGCGATCGCCGCGTCCGAGCAGGTGTACCGCCTGCACACCGGCATCCGTGGCGAGCTGCCCCACGCCGTCGGCTCTTGCCCGCGCGGCGAGCACTACCAGGCGAATGAGGTCAACGCACTCTGCTGGGTCTTCGCCACGCTGGTTGAAAGCGCCGTTCTGGCCTACGAATTCGTTCTCCCGCCGCTTACTCCCGCCCAGCGCGAGCAGTATTACGCCGAGAGCAAACGCACCGCCGCGCTCTTCGGCATACCTTCAGACGCGTTGCCCGCCGACTGGTGCGCGTTCACGCGATACGCCGCTGAGATGATGGACTCGCCTCTGCTCGGCGTCGACGACAACGCGCGCCGGCTCGGCCGCAGCGTGATGTCAGGAGTCGGCACCTGGGTTCGCCCGCCGCGCTGGTATCGCGCTCTCACTGCATACTGGATGCCCCCATGTCTGCGCGAAGGCTTCGATCTCCAATTTAGCGGAGAAGAAGAGAAAGCTGTGCAGCGCGCCGCTCGCTGCCTGCCCGTGCTCTATCCGCGCATTCCCCGATTGCTCCGATTTGTCGGCCCGTACCACGAAGCCGAAGCGCGGCTGCGTGGACGCACTCCGGGACCGCTCACGCGCAGAAGCAATCTTTTCTGGATGGGCCAGCCCCGTTTGCTCTATCCGCAACTCTCACGCTAGGCCCGAAGCGCCCCCATTATTTGTCGTGCAGCAGGTCCTGGCTCACCTTGTAATCGTCCGGACCCCCGGTCACCGCGATCGGAACTACCGCACCGGCGTGGCGCTTCTTGAAGAATGGCGCCAGCGGCTTGAGCAACAGCGACTTGAAGCCCGTCGTCGCGTGCGAAATATCGGACTCCATCTTCAGGTTCCCGACAAGGTGCACCGTGCCCTTGCGCAGATTGTAGGTGCCGTTCAGATCCGCCGAGGCTCCCGGAATCTCGAACCTCAGCTGTCTGGTCGAGACCACGCCGTCGCGAATCGTCAACTGCCCTTCGAGCGACGACACCACGTCTGCCGCTGGATCCGCCTCTGCTTCGCCCGCCTGTCCATTCTTCTGACCTGTCCCCGGCGGCTTCAATCCCCGGGCGCGCTGGCTGAATCCCGTCAGTGTCTGCTCGGTGTCGCGGTTGGTCAGCCGCTCGCTTGGCAGAACGAAGCCGCCATCCACGCTGAGCCGCTTGAGAAACGCCGTTTCGTCATTCTGCGGTGCGAGGTGTGCATGAGCCTTGAGCGCGACCGTGCCGGTAATCGGTGGCCGATTCTTCATAAAGGGCCGCAGCAGGTCCTGCACGCGCCCCTTGCGTACAGTCAGGTCGAGGTTCGTGGTCTTCGGCGTGTTATCGGATCCAGCCACGGTGCCCGCCGCCTCGACCGTGGTCTCGCCAGTCTTCACCTCCACCCGGTGGAGAACCAGGTTGCCGTTGAGGGCATTCACCGTGCACTGCACCAGCCCGTTCACGGGTGTAGGCTGGCCCGTTCCTTCCGCAAGGTCGCCGGTCGAAGCCGTGGCGTAGAGTTCAATCGCTGCCAACGCGCCAGAGAAGTGGCCCTCAGACGAGAGCGTTCCGTGCAACTCTCCAATCTGGTCCAGTTCCACGCCGTTAAACGTGAACTTGCCCGACACCGGCGTTCCTCCCAGGTTCCTTGGGTTAAGCGGCCCGAAGCTTCCCCTCGCCTGGATCCGCCCGGCAGGATGCGCGTTCTGCATATCTACAAAGTAGGAGACAGTCTGCCCCTGCTGCACATTGCGCATGATCAGCTGGTGAATGAGATAGGTGTAACGCCCGCCGTTGGTGCGCATGATGTCGAGCACAGCGCCGTGAAGGACGAGCGTCTCCACCGCGGTCTCCGGACCGGTAAAATCGCCACTGCTGCCCGGCGGAAAGTCTTCGCGGTTCGCCCGGCTGCCGACCGGGGGAATCACCACGTGCAGCCCCTTGATATCCACTAGCTGCACTCGCCGGCGAAAGAGCAGCAGATCCAGCCAGCTTCCCTGAACGATCAGATCCTCGGTCGAGCCTAGCGGCGGCAGATCGGGGGCAGAGTTGCGGCGCAGTGTAAGTGCTGTGGCCACAAAGCCGGGATGCGGAAAGTACGTGCGGTGATAAGCGGCGACCGTAACCTTACTGGCCAACACCTGCTCCAGAAGAGGCTTCACATTGCGATAGCGATACGGCCAGTACTGGTCGACAAAGTAGATCCCCGCCACCAGCAGCGCGAGTATTGGAAGACCGATCCCGAGGCCCCACAGGAGCCGTTTACGGTGCCGCCCCGCGAAAGAGGGCGCCTCTAAGATCGTTGATATTTCTGCCACAGGCTGCTCGCCTTCGTCCAAGCGTTATGGTTTGGGATGCCGCCCGGTGCTTCGCAGTTATATGGGCGTCGTCGCCTTAATGCCGGATTTCCGTCAGAGCGCGAGTCGTCGCCTGCACCGCGACCGCGATAACGATCCCGGTCAGAATCAACCCCAGGAAGGCGATCACGATGGCGACAATCTTCGATCTTCTGTCTGTGGGCCGGAGATCGCCGTAACCCACCGTTGTCGCGGTCATGAAGGACCAATAAACGGAGTCTAGGAAGGACCAGCCATGCCTCCGTCCCACCGTATAGCCCAGCACCATGATTGCCCCCAGCAGGCTGAATACCAGGGGAAACATAAGCCAAAGGCCGATAGCGAAATCCTTAAGAAATACGATCGTCAGGCCTCGAGGAAACACGGACGGCTACCTCCTTATGTAGTGTCCGAACACTGGGGGCGCAGTCGCTGTGCCCGCTTGTCAGGAGAGCAGTCTTGGACGCTCAGCAAGCTGACCGATTCATTGCCAAGCGATTATAGCCTTCATGCCGCGAGCGATACTCAGCCCGCGAGAGCGGTTTCGCGCTCATGGGCGATAGGTTTTTTTCACCACGAATCTCGACGCTCGGCATACTCTTGCATCGGGAATCTACCGCGAGAGGAGATGATTGTGAAAATACGTCTGGCAACTGTATTGTTTCTGGCCTGCCTCGGCGCGCGGCTATCGTTTGCTCAGGCGATGCCCGAGGGAATCTGGCAGGGTTACGACGGCGAGTGGAAGCACGTCTCCCAGCAGTTGATCGCGCTGGCCGAAGCCACCCCGCCAGACAAATTCGCGTGGCGGCCTGCGCCGGGAGTGCGCTCCACCAGCGAAGTCTACATGCACATAGTCGTCGCGAACTTCTGGCTACTGAGCGTTACCGGACCCAAGCTGCCTCCGGACTTTAAAGATGATATGGAGAAGACAGTCACCTCAAAGCCCGAGGTCATCCAGTGGCTGAAACGCTCGCTCGAAGCCGTCGAGAAAGCGCATCTCGCCGAGACCCCGAAAGACCTCGCGCGTAAGGTGCACATCGAGGATCGCGATGCGACCGTGGACGGCATCTATCTCCGCATCATCATTCACGCGAACGAACACATGGGACAGCTGGTCGGCTACGCGCGCATGACTGGCGTCGTGCCGCCCTGGTCCAAGTAAAGGACATGCGAACGGTGAAGGGCATGCGAGGGTGTGCCCGCGGTGTCACTTTGCTGATCGCGGCGAACCGGGCCCTGAGGCCTTTAATCCTGTTCGCCGAGCGTCTGCGCGTATGTCTTGCCGTAGGGATAGAAAAGGTCTTTCCTGCCTTCCTTCCACGCGGTCTTCAACTCCTGAGTGGTAATGTCCCAGTCCGGCCGGCACTTCTTCGTCACAGCGCGAAGGTCCTGGCGAAGCTCTTCGAGGGTGGGCCGTCCCAGGAACCAGTACCCGTTGTAGATCTTGTAGACCACCAATCCCGGCTCGAGCACGATGACATGCGGGATCATCGGATTGTTTTTCGGATCGGTGTACTCGGCAATATCGAGATCTTTTTGCACCACGCGCCCGGCATCGGACAAAAATGGCCAATGCGCATCCACGCCAGTGCGGTATTCGTTCGTTTGGGTGATGTTGTCCGTGCTGATGGTGACCAGCCGGCAGTAGGAAACCTCAAGTTCGCGATGGAGCTGGACCAGCCCCTCGGCCTGACGGCGATCCTTGGGGCAGAAGCCTCCCCGGCCGAGTACGAGAACCATCGGATGCTGACCCTGTAACTCGGAGAGCTTGCGCCGCGTCGCCGTGTGGTCGGTAAGTTCGTAGTCGGGAAAAGCTGCGCCCGGAACAATATCAGCTCGCATGGGAACAATAACCTCCGCGTTTGAGATGTCGGTCAGGGGCTGCAGGTTGGGGAATATTTGCAAGCCTGGAAATGCGGCATGGCTCGTGTCTATTGAATCCAATTGAGCCTGCAGCAGTCTGAACAAGTCGATTCACCATCTTTTCTTCCCCACCTTAGCCGTCAGCAAATAGACTTCGAACGCAGACAAACAGGAGAAACCCAATGGCCCTGCACAACACCGAAAAACTCAAAGCCGCCCCCACCAGCCCTATCGAGTCAGACATCCTGAACGAGAGGACGGAGACCTACGAGTTCCCCGAAGCGAAGCAGGACCCGCAAGCCGTCTATCAGACCATCCACGATCAACTCATCCTCGACGGCAACTCCCAGCAGAATCTCGCCACCTTCTGCACCACCTGGATCGAGCCCGAAGTCAAGCAGATCATGGACGAGTCCGCCGATAAGAACATGATCGACAAGGATGAATACCCGCAGACCGCGGCCATTGAAGAGCGTTGCGTCCACATGCTCGCCGATCTTTGGAACTCACCGGAAGCCGCCAGCACCATCGGCTGCTCCACTACTGGCTCGAGCGAAGCAGCCATGCTCGGCGGGCTGGCCCTCAAATGGAACTGGCGCAAACGCCGGCGCGCCCAGGGCAAATCGACCGATACTCCGAACCTCGTCATGGGACCGGTTCAGGTCTGCTGGCACAAGTTCTGCCGCTACTTCGACGTTGAAATCCGCGAAGTCCCCATGGAAGCCGGCCGCCTCCTGCTCACTCCCGAAGAAGTCCTCAAGCGCTGCGATGAAAACACCATCGGTGCCATCGTTACCCTTGGTGTCACTTTCACCCTGCAGTTCGAGCCGGTCCAT
Source organism: uncultured Acidobacteriaceae bacterium (assembly GCA_963781245.1). GTDB lineage: Bacteria > Acidobacteriota > Terriglobia > Terriglobales > Acidobacteriaceae > Silvibacterium. The sequence goes on along the minus strand of CAWAFB010000010.1, from coordinate 108,196 downwards.
GAGATCAGCCTGGCGCTCGACAAGCTGCAGGCCAAGACCGGCCTCGACATCCCCATCCACGTCGACGGAGCCAGCGGCGCCTTCCTCGCGCCCTTCACCCAGCCGGACCTGCTCTGGGACTTCCGCCTGCCCCGCGTAAAATCCATCAACGCTTCCGGCCACAAATTCGGACTCGCCCCGCTGGGCGTTGGCTGGGCCCTCTGGCGCGAGAAGCACGACCTTCCCCAGGAGCTGATCTTCGATGTGAACTACCTCGGTGGCAACATGCCCACCTTCGCGCTCAACTTCTCGCGGCCTGGCGGCGAAATCGTATGCCAGTACTACAACTTCCTGCGCCTCGGCAAAGAGGGGTACCGCGAAATCCAGACCGGGTGTTATGCCCTGGGCCGCTATCTCGCCGAAAAGATCGCCGAGTTCGGGCCGTTCAAGATCATCTACGACGGCCACGGCGGAATCCCGGGCCTCTGCTGGGAACTGAAAGACCCCGCATCGTCAAACTTCACCCTCTACGACTTTGCCGATCGGTTGCGCGAGCGAGGCTGGCTCGTTCCTGCCTATTCCATGCCACCCAACCGCGAAGATCTTGTCATTGAGCGCATTCTCATCCGCCACGGCTTCACGCGAGCCATGGCCGACGAGCTTCTCCTCGAAATGCAGAGCGTCCTGAACTATTTCGCCCAGCATCCGCCAGAACCATCGGCCGCCCTCGCGCTGGCCGGCGCAGAATCGCACGACCATTCCGGCCGATAGGCTGCACGCCGCCGCTTCTCTACCGAAACCAAGGCTTCCACAGCCACCCGCTCCATCGCTGCGCGAACAAGTTCGGAGTGCGCCCAGGACTGTGTTCTGATTAACCCACGAAAACTTCGAGGTGGCGGATGCGTCGCAAAATCGCATGCCTGGCAATTGTTCTGCTCACATCTTGCGCATTGGCCGCAGCCCAGCATCCGGCTATAGTTCTGTGGCCGGATGGTGCTCCCAATGACGCTTCTAGTTCTCCCGTCAACGCTCCGCCCGAAGCCGTGAGGGTCACTCCGGAGGGCGATCACGTCGTCTCCAGTGTTCACCGGCCCTCCATCACCGTGTACCTTCCGCCGCCGGCCGCGTCAAGTGGAACAGCCGTCCTCGTGATTCCCGGAGGCGGGCACCGCGAGATCTGGATGGATCATGAAGGCTACGCTGTAGCCGAGTGGCTGAGCGGACATGGCGTCGCTGCCTTTGTGCTCAAGTACCGGCTCGCGCGCGAACCCGGTTCTACTTACACCATCGAAGGCACCGAGTTGCAGGATGTCCAGCGTGCTCTCCGTCTCTTGCGCAGCCGCGCATCCGAGTGGAGCGTCAACCCTGACCGGATCGGCGTCATCGGCTTCTCCGCCGGAGGAGAACTGGCCACACTGGCTAGCACTCGTTACGACGCGGGCAACGCAGCGACCGCCGATCTAATCGATCGCCAGAGCTCCCGACCTGCCTTCCAGGCGCTTCTCTATCCGGCAATTCCACACGACCTGCATCTCTCGAAGGAAACACCTCCAGCCTTTCTCGCCTGCGGCGCCAATGATCGCGAGGATATCTCCGAAGGCCTGCCGCACCTTTACCTTCAGATGAAGAGCGCGGCCGTGCCCGCCGAGCTGCACATCTTCGCCGGAGTAGGACACGGCTTCGGCATACGCAAAACCAACACTGGGAACGTCAGCACCTGGCCCGAGCTCTTTTACGGCTGGCTTCTGGGCAATGGCTTCATCGCGACCAAATAGCTGCAGGACAACTGGCCGCAAATTTATGCGTCCCATTGAGGTCGGCCGGTGCATCGAAAAATAAGACAAATTAGGACTCACGCAACGTGGGCCTGATCATGTACAGGGCATATATGCGGATGATCTTTGAAGGCGCGCGTAATGGACAATAAGCTGTCCAAGTCTATGATCCAAATGGCGTCTGTGATCCCGGGTGCAAGGAGAGAAAATGGTGAACACGCACTTCACTTTTCCAGAAAGGATATCGATCACAACCTGGGTCGAGCCGTGCCGCGTGTCCCCTGAGGGATAATTTGCCCGAAGCGGCGTCCGGCGAAGTCTGGCGCTGCCTCGAAGATCCACGTCGTTGTGCCGGGAATAAGAGAAAGCAAAATTGAAAGCCTTTTTGCTCTTGCTATTGTTAGTGCCGCGCCTCCCCGCCCTCGGGCAGAGCGAACCTGATGGCGCCCCCACCCCGCCAACCAGCCCGTCAGATCAAAGCAGGCCATTCACTCCCGCGAAGAGACACTCTGATGAACTCAAGCAGGAACTCGACGTAGACTCGCTCGCGTTATCGAAGATACCCGCCGACCCGCTCATCCGGCCCGATCCGCTGGCCCCGATCATGAGCCCCGTCGACAGACTGGCCGATAAGAGTGCCCAATCTCTGCGACTGAAGTTTGGTGTGACCTATACCTTTCTCAATCAGTACGCGACAATCACTCCGGATAGCGTCCGCCACAATCAGTTCAGCGGACGCCTCGACTTCACCGGCGCCTGGGCTGCCTATGAGCACGGCAGCACTGCGGGATCCATCAGTATGCTGGTTCGTTCCGGAGCCAACATCGGTATAAGTCAGCAGTTCAACCTGAGCGACAGTCTCGGCTCAGGACTCTACCTGAATTGCCTGCAGGGCGGCGGCCCGCAGGAACCGATCACTCTGAACATCCTTTACTGGCGGCAGGATTTCCTCTACCACCGGCTTTCGTTTTATGTGGGCAAGATCCATCCCAACGAATATGTAACTCTCAGCATGTTCAATAATGACGAGCGCTCGCAATTCTTGAATGGCGCAAACGATGGCAACGATGCTGTCGCCTCGGATGGGACATACGCCGGTGGCGCGGCGGTTGAATTCCAGGCCACTCGGCATTTTTTTGTACACGCTGTCGCCGTGGACACGGAGGGCGCACAGCAGAGAAATATCGAAACGCTCGCCGATCGAAAATACGCGGAAGGCGTGGAGCTGGGCTGGTCCTCCGGTACGCTTGGTGAAGAATACCGGCTTTACCGTGCCGGCTTTTGGCGAGACGATACGAAGAACAACGGCAGTGGATATGGCGGCGGCTTTGAATTCGATCATGAATTGTCCAATGGCTGGACGCCATTCGGAAGATTCGCCTTCGGTACAACCAAGGGGACGGCCATCAAAGATATCTACGGGCTCGGTCTGGCTCGCGTTCGCCCCTTCGGACGAACCGGAGACATGTTCGGTGCTGCATTCAATTACAGCCAGCCGAACGTTCCCGGCAAGCGTCACGAAAGCGTATTTGAGACGTTTTATCGCCTTCGTCTCACTCAGAGCGTGAAGATCGGCCCGGACCTCGAAGTCTCGATCCATCCCACCTACGCGACCAAGGCCTACACAACAACTCTCCTCGGCGCGCGGATGGAAGTTATCTTCTGACGCTGGAATGGCCACTCGAGCCGAAATCAGGCGTGAGTAGGCCACCCGGCACATGTAGCAGAAGATCAGAGGTGGGAGATCAGAGGCACTGTTCTGCCCAGATCAGGCTCACCTGTCGCCAATGGTTATCAATGAACCTGGTATCCAGGTAGTTCTTCAGATACGCGCATGACACGTTCACGTATCGAGCCGTCGCGCCTTCACGCGGTCCTTCCCTGCAATCCTCTGAGTCCCAGAGCTTGCGCACCATGGATGCGTCATCGCTGTGCACGGCAAATTGCTTTGCCTCATCGGTCGGCAGGAAGTAGAAGTGCCCCTCTTTGTCGCGTACAAAGAATCCCTGGGGTTCCTGATTCAAATCGAAATTCATGGCATCTCCTTTTTGCGCATACGTGCGCTCTATCCAGGAAAGCGCGACGCACAGAAAGAAAGGGCCAAAGAATCCATGGCCGGCATCAGATCGCGAGATGCGTCAGCCGCCCGGCTCCGCCCTGCATTTTTATGAAGCGCGCATAGACGGGAGTATCGACAGGGTGTATCACTTATCCGGTCGTAAGCAGCCGCAGTCCTCGCATAAACCACACACAGGAGAAAGATCAATGGACCAGGCATACATCGGAACCATCGTGCTTGCAGGCTTCAATTTCGCGCCCATGGGTTGGGCGATTTGCAACGGTCAAACTCTGCCCATCAATCAAAATCAGGCGCTGTTTGCGCTGCTGGGAACAACCTACGGCGGCGACGGAGTGACCAACTTCAAGCTGCCCAATCTGAATGCTGGCGCACTGCAAACCGGTCTCAATTATTATTTGCGTGAACGGCGTTTTCCCGCAGCGCCAGTAGTCGACCATCCACCTGAAATCACCCCGACTGAAATCATCTCGATGAGGCTGCACCATCCTTCCCGCATCCTTTGCGGGAAGGGTTGGAGGCAGTAACCTTCGTCGTCAACTCCCGATCTTTCGATTATGTTCAGGGTAGGCCGACTCCCGTTCCTGTGAACTCGCGAGGCTCGCGAAATCAGGGAATCTTCGACTCAGGCCGCGTCCGAGCGACTTAGTTCAAAGCTTCGGCGAGCTGAGGATAGAGGCCGGCATGGCTGCTCTTATAGAGCGCCAGCAGCCGCTCCGTCATCAGGTGGTAGGCTACCGCCGCCTCGTGCAGATAGAAGGGGAGATGTATGCGACCGGAGTGCAGCGACATTCGCAGCCTCACCTGACGCGTGGCACGTCGTAGCTGCAGAGCATCCCGCCGCATCCGCTCGGCCACAATCACTCCCTCTTCAAAATTCCAGCGCTCCGCGTAGGCTGCCAGCGCGATGAGTACATCCGCATTGTGGCGCATCCGGCGCACGCCTTCGATTCCGCCCACTGCCGCCCATACATCCATCGGCTCCAGGATGAGTTGATTGGGCTGGGGATTTAGGTAGTCGGTCGCGACTTCGGAAACGGGCGCGCGGGGCACAGCCTGAAGATGCGTGAGCAGTTCGTTCCAGTCGCAACGATGCAGCTTGTTGGTGACGACGTGTTGATAGGACAGTCCGCCGAGCAGAACCAGAGCAACCGCGCAAAGTAAGAGAACAGCGAGCATTGGTTTCACTCAGGGGTTGGGCGAGGACCGAACCTTCTCAAGATCGTACTGGACGCGATGGTGGAGATCAATCAGATATTTCCGCATTTCCGGGGACAGGGGCAACCGCTCAGGCTCCGGAAGCCAGAAGACGACCGACCAGTAAACCACAGCACCGATCCACACGATACTCTGTACACGATCCAGCGTGCTCAGAACCCGCTCGCTGCCGAGCAGACCGTGCAGGGCATCCACCGAGAAAGTAACCATCGCCCAGGTCGTCAGTCCCCTGCCCAGACCCATCACGTGGTTTCCCCATCGCAGTCCGAGCCGATTGGCCGACATCATCATCGCCAGGAACAGCTCGCAAACGATGATGCTGGCAAACAGGTTTCCGCGCAACTCCCAGGCGTCGAGAGACGTTGGTGCGGAGGGATGGATCAGAAAGGCGACGGCTGCGGCCACCAGGGCGCCCAGCGATCCGAAGACCATGAACCGTGTGCGCGCATCGCGCAGCCAGGTGCCCGTGGGGCGAAGGACGATACGCGCCATTTCGAGCACCACGCCGATCTGCAGGAGGAAGTCTAGGATGGCAGAAAGCCAGTAAACCGCCGCATACAGACGCGATGAACCTTCCCGGTAGATTCCGAAGAGCGCGATGGTCAGCAGCACATCGAAGGTCATCCAGGTGGTGAAGACCGGGAACTCCCGCCAGCGTTTCTTCCACACCAGAACGAGGACGAGGGCGACGTTAGCAGCGAACCCCGCCGCCCAAAGTACGTTGTCGAGAGTCGTCAGATCCATGCCGCCCTGCGGCTATTATCCACGCTCTCAGTATCCGAGTGCGGTCATTACAGCGCTGACTACGGCGCTGAAGTGTATCGATCCCGCCGGAGGACGTGGGTTTGTGCCCGAAACGCCGGCGAAGGCCGACGCAGACATCGAAATAAGGGAAGCGAAGACAATGGCACGGGCGAGGTTTTTCATAAATTCTCCTGAGGCGCAGAGGTGCGCTCTTAAGAGCGTATTCCCGACGCGGGCTTCCAGCCAAAGGAAATTGAGCATGCAAGACCTTGCAAAGTAACAATTTGTTCCCATTTTGACCGGCAGTCACCCATGGTCGGCGTGGTCCGCTCTGGACCTGTGAAATGGGGAGTTCCATGCCGGAGAAGCCTGATCCATGGGTCCGGAAATTGTGTGCGGAATTTGTGTCCGGATTTTCTCTACCAGGTCGTGGCCTCTCAAGCCTCCTGCTGGCTTGAGCGCGCCGTTCTTGCGAGTTGGCTCTGGAGAACGACCGAGTATACTTCAAGTGAACTCTGAGGCGTTCTATATGAGACCAGCATCGATCGCTCTGATTCTTATGGGCACTGCGATGCTGATGCTCATCGGCCCCGTCCTCTATTTAGCCATCAGGAAGTTGGGCTGAGAGGCTACTGGTCTCACAATCCCTTCGAAGCGCTGCCAGAATGGGCTGCGCCCTGGGTCAGAGCGGGGCTCATCGTCCTCTTCGTCGGCTTCGCAGGTGCGGATCATCTTCTACTCCTGAATCCAGCGGATTCGGAGAAGGCATTCTCTCCCTTGAAACGATCCGTCGCGATCCCCGCTCGCAGACCTGCTCCGCCGAACCGGCCTCGACAAGGCAAGGTAGTCGCGCAAAGTTCACGTGGAGGACGGCGCCGCTTACAAGGTTGAATGACCTTGACCCGGTCTGCTGAAAGTTAGGGATTCGTCGACGTAGTCTCCGGTGCGAGGCGCAGCTTTCTGTTAATGCTCGGCCAGTACTGGCGCAGCAGATTCCCGGCAAACCTCCACCCCAAATCGGAGGCGTAGCGGGTAAAGGTGCCGCCGACCGTGCGATTTTCGTCGGGGTAGTAGACATTGGCGAGCCCTTCACCCATCAGTGGGCCTATCAGACCGGAATAGTTGACTACCCTCTCTCCGGAGTCGCTGCGAGTGATGAACACCCTGACGGCGGAATACTCCACAGATTGCTTGAACGACAAATTCTTTTTCACATAGAAGCGCGGATCCTGGTGCAAGGCAGACGCCAATACAAAGGTCCCGAAGATGTTGCCCGACGCAGCCCGGGCCATGTCGGCTCCAACGCGCTTCCCATATCCTTCCCAGCCCTGGTGATATCCAGAGGGACTATTGATCGCCTGGCTGAATGCCGCGCCGATCAATACGCCGCCGACTGTGGAAAATGCCACGCTGTTATTGGCTGCCAGCTTGAATTTCTCCCAGCTGCTCAACGGCCCCTCGGTGGTGGCGAGGTCAGGAAACACCAGAGATTTCTGTTGCAATAGTTTGAAAATCTCGACGCTGCCCTGAATCGGATTGGCCGTCGGTTGCGTTGTCGCCGGCTGTTGCGGTTGCGAAGATTGTTCGGTTTGCCTCGGTTGCTGGGTTTGCGAGGGCGCATCTGGCAGCGAGTCAGTTTTGGAGTCCTGCGCCATGACGCCAACGGACAGCAGAAGGCACGAGACAGCCACGAGGGTCCGGCGAAGCGTTAAGGTCATCGTATAAGCATCTTATCGTCCGGTCGAAGATAGGCAGGGCCGAAGCTATTGCTGCACACTCCGGAAGAGGTCAGCGATGGCCGTCGATGATCAGAGAGAAACAACGAAATGAGCTTGCCGACATTGATGAAAACGCTTGAGTCCGTGGGGTCCTGCTTAGCTTGGAACCGGCGACCCGCCTCTTGCCGTCGATCAACCGCATTTCGCAAGAACGATCGTCTGGACGAAGGAGTTGATAGGGGCCGGCTCACTGGCCATGCGCCGGATCATGCGCTTCTGTAACCGGTCCGCGAAAGCATGCAGCACCTCACTATCGCCGGCACGCACAAGGGTCAGCGCGGAAGCAAGCGACGGCATGAAGACTGATCGGAAGAACAGAGCGTGTTTCGTCGCGAGCGCTTCGCTGTTTCCGTGGCGCTCATAATCGGGCCATGCCGCGTCGGGCAGCGGCACGAGCTCACAATGTTCTACCTTGAGATTCCGGAACCGCCCGTTTTGATGGAACGGCGCAAGAAGTTCGCCTGTCTGCCTTGGATAAGTCCCCAGCACCATACGCTCGCGCTCCTCCGCCTGAACCTCTCCGTCATCAACCATCTCGCCGAGCGCCGCGTTCGCGTGGTCCATCAGATTTTCGAATCCCGCCAGACCCTCGTCATTGCGAGCTGGCAGCACAACCACAAGTCGCCCTCCGGATCGCAATTCGCGATCTCGCAAGGTAAGAAAGAATTCCCAGTCTTCCGCAGCCTGCTTGCCGAACGCAGCCCGTGCCGCCGCCGCGCCGCGAAATGGAATGAAGTGACCGGGAATCAGCGAGGGAACGCGACTGAGCCATACCGCAGCATAGGAGGACCATCCCAGATGCACCGAATCAGCGGGAAGCACTTGTTCGTAGAAGGATCTTCCGATCGCACACGGAAACACGTTGGCCCCCTCCAGCGCATAGCTGTCCGGATCACAACTCAATACCTCGAACAACGAATTGAAGTCGTTCGACGGCTGGTCGATATGAAAAACGAATACCGCGCGATCCGGGCGGATGCGCGGGCGCAGGATGCGAAGTGCGATCTGCATGGGTGCGAGCGAGTTCCTGCCCTGTGACGATCCATAGTCGGCAATGATTACGTGCTGATCACCCGGATCGAGCGATATCTTCCGCGCCGCTTCTTCCAGAAACGGAATTGCCAACGCAGCGCCGCCGCCAGGAAGTTTTGCATGCTTGTTGTAGGAGCCTTTCCCTTCCATCACGCCATGAGGCAGGATCATTTGCTCTGTCATTTTCGTGCTCCTTTCTCTCACCAAATGCGGTGATCGGAGTTGCAAGCGGCGATCATGTTGGAAGCGGGGCCAACTCCGCCGCGCTTTCATCGGACCGCGTTGGCTGATATCGATATGGTCCAAGACGCATCATGATTGCGGCGCCTATGAGCGTCGCGGCGCAAAAGAAAGCGAGCATGAATACGTAGGAACCGGTCGCGTCGAAGGAAGCACCCATCAGATACGCGCCCAATCCCCCGGCTAGGCCAAATCCGCCAAAGATAAAGCCGTAGATCGCGCCAAATGAGCGGAGTCCGAAGTAGCGGCTGATCAGGTACGCCGAGATGTCCACCTCTGCGCCGAGCCCCAGGCCGATGAAGAACGCGGCCACGAATGCGAGCTGCGGTGAGACCGAGATTCGGAGCAGACCGATTCCGGTGCCCGCGCAGGCGAAGATCAGGGCGGCGACTCGCGGAGCGAAGAAGCGGTCCAGCAGGTAGCCCGATCCGGTTCTGCCGACCAGAAGGCCGCCGCCAAGCAACGAAGCTGCGAGCGCGGCAGTCTGGGCGTGTGCTCCCCGATCGGTAAGTATGGCGGCAATGTGGGCGAGACACGCCTGCACGCTGGCCGAGACCAGGACGACCGCGCACAAGAGCAGCCAAAGCGTCGGGGTCCGCAACGCTTCACTCCAGCTCATGCCGATATCGCCAGCCGGTCGGTGCGATGCGGGAGCGGCGCGAGGCAGGCCATCCGGCAACTGACCGATTGACTCCGGTTTCTCAACAAGGAACTTTGCCTGCATCGGCACGGTAATGACCAGAATCGCGGCTCCGACAATGCCAAACGTGTGGCGCCAGCCAACCCACGCAATCAGAAATTGTGCGGCCGAGGGCATGACAAAGGCACCGGTGCCCAGACCCGCCATCATCAAGCCGAGGGCCAGGCCCCTATGCCGGTCAAACCAATGCGAGACCACGTAGCAGTAAGACACAGGTGCTATGCCCGAGCCGACAACGCCCAGCGCCAGGTAAAACAGGTAGAGCTGCCAGAGTTTCCCCGAGCAAAAATGTGCCGCAAGCAGGATCAGGCCCGCCAGCAGAGTACATGGCAGGATGACTTTACGCGGCCCAAAGCGATCGATCAGCCGCCCGGCGAAGGGCACTCCGAAGGCGAGGATCGTGGTGGCAAGAGTAAGCGCGAGCGAAATGGCGCCGCGGCCCGTATGAAATTCGCGGATCAGCGGCTTCAGAAATACTCCAAAGGAAAAAACCATGATCGGAATGGGCCCGAGGAACAAGCCCAGCGCGCAGGTGAGGACCACCCACCAGCCGTAAAACAGTCGAGGACGGATTCCACTCATGACCAACTCCGGCCTGTCTCATGAGCGCAAAATCATCGGTTGCGCCGCACGCTGCTCGGATCCCAGACCCGGATGTATGCTGACCTGCGCTGGCCACTCCAGGAACGCCAGCCTGATACTTTTAACATCCGGAAATATAGTGACCGGGTGCTCACAGCCGTTGCAGGGAGAGAAGAGCGCCATCGCAGAGATAATCACAGGCCGTTTTTCCCGTGATTGGTCCCGCCTGCACCCCGCGCGATGAAAAATTGTATTCCCGAGAGGTCCTCGTGAACAGGCTTTCGAACAAGCTTCAATTGTGGATGGCCGAGAATTATCCCCAATCCACTAAAATAGAAAGTAGGAGAAGACCCGATTCGCGACGGCGGCTCGGGCCTTTGCGTTCTGAGCCAGATCCATTTTGGGAAATGATAGCCGAACGGACTCGGTTAAGTCCCTTATTTTCTATGAAGTGGGCGTAAGTCGCATGTTATTTATGAACTGGATAAGGCTCTATCCTAACCCTCACGGAATCAATGAGGTGCGGATTCCAAGGGAGGGGGTACCCTCTGCAGCGTTCCCAAATTGGGAACGCAGAATCACCGCCCGTGCTCTTCGAGGAACTTCTCCACCTCGAGAGCCGCCATGCAACCCGAACCCGCCGCGGTGATCGCCTGGCGGTACCGCCGGTCCTGGACGTCTCCGCAGGCGAAGACCCCGGGGACGCGGGTAAAGACGTAATCATGCGTTTTGATGTACCCGTCCTGGTCGAGGTCGATCTGCCCCTTGAACATGCTGGCGTTGGGGATGTGGCCGATACCGAGAAACAACCCGCTGACCGGCAGGACAGACTCGCTGTCGGTGACGGTGTCGCGCAGGCGCAGGCCGTGAACCTCTTTCTGCTCTACGCCCAGTACCTCCTCGACCGCGGTGTTGGTGCGGAACTGGATGCTCGGATGAGCCATCGCTCGCTCCAGCATGATTTTCGAGGCGCGGAACTGCTCACGGCGGTGCAGCAACGTCACTTTGGTGGCGAAGCGCGTGAGGAAAAGCGCCTCCTCCATCGATGAGTCGCCGCCGCCGACCACGGCAATCTCCTTGCCGGAGAAGAAGAAGCCGTCGCACGTCGCGCAGGAGCTCACGCCGTGTCCGATCAGCGCCTGCTCCGACGGCAGGCCCAGCCAGCGCGCCGAGGCCCCACTGGCGATGATCAGCGTGCGGGCGTGGATGGTGTCACTGCCTACCTTGAGCTCGATCGGATGCTTCGACAGGTCGGCCGACGACAGGTGCCCCATGCGGAACTCGGCTCCGAACCTCGCCGACTGCTGCTTCATGTTCTCGATAAGCTGCGGTCCCTGGATGCCCTCCGGCCAGCCGGGGAAGTTCTCGACCAGCGTCGTGATGGAGAGCTGCCCGCCCGGCTCGTGTCCCTCGATGACCAGAGGCTTGAGGTTGGCGCGCGCCGCGTAGATGGCGGCGGTAAGACCGGCGCAGCCGGTGCCGAGGATGACGGTGTCGCGTACGGTGTCTGTCATAGAGAGACGGGGGAATGCCCTTTCGATTGTACCTGCCGCGCTCAAAACCGCCGCACGGCGGGCGTAGGAATAAGATGTTCCGTATGGCGAATTTGGCTCTTGTTTATGGTCTGCGTCTGCTTCCGGCGGAGGAGATAGCCGCAGTAGGAGAGGGCTCCATCGAACTCAAAAACGGCAACACCGCGCGGGTGACCCTGCACCTGCTCGAAGGCTCGCGCGAGCAGATCGAGGCGCAGCTCAGGCAGAGCATCGACGCCTTCTTCGACTTCTTTCCCGAGATCTAGACGGAATTCGCGGCCCGATCCCGAGGTTTGTCTCAGGAGGTTTTGGCCAAGGCCTCTTCGGCTGCCGATTCCTTGCGCAGCTCGTCGACGCGTTTGCCGATCGCGTACTTCAGCTTGTCGATCCCCGCGCCGGTCACGGCCGAGATCTCGTAGAAGGGCAGCTTCTTCCGTTTCGCCATCGCCTGCAGCTTCTTGAGCTTGTCGGGATTGGCGACATCAGCCTTCGAAGCAACGACGATCATCGGCTTCTCATCAAGGCCGTGTCCGAAGCTCCTCAGCTCGCCCATGATCACCTTGAAGTCCTCGACCGGATCGGGCCGCCCGCTCGCATCCGAGACATCGACCAGATGTACCAGCAGTCGCGTGCGCTCGATGTGGCGCAGGAACTGCACGCCGAGTCCGGCGCCGAGATGCGCCCCCTCAATCAAGCCAGGGATGTCGGCGACAACATAGCTCTCTTCGTGCGGCGCCTCGCCGATTGAGACGACGCCCAGGTTGGGCTCGAGCGTAGTGAAAGGGTAGTCCGCGATCTTAGGCTTGGCAGCCGAGATGCGCGAGATCAGCGTTGACTTGCCAACGTTGGGAAAGCCAACCAGGCCGACATCGGCCAGCACCTTCAGCTCCAGGGCGTAGGCGCGCTCTTCGCCCGGCCTGCCCAGTTCATGCTCGCGCGGAGCCTGGTGGGTGGAGGTGGCAAAGTGTTGGTTGCCGCGTCCGCCCCGCCCGCCCTTGGCGATCACAATGCGTTCGTCTGGATGGGAGAAGTCGTGGACCAGCTCGCCGGTCTCGGCGTCATAGAGCTCGGTTCCCACGGGAACCTTGAGCACCACATCGTGGCCTTCGCGCCCGGTGCAGTTCGATCCCATGCCGTGTTCGCCGCGCTCCGCCTTGTGCTCGGGGTTATAGCGGAAGTACATCAGCGTGTTGTGTCGCTGGGTCGATTCCATGATGACGTCGCCGCCATGTCCGCCGTCTCCGCCGGAGGGGCCGCCTCTGGGAACGAACTTTTCCCTGCGGAAGGCCATGCAACCATTACCTCCGTCACCGGCCTTGACGCGAATTTTTGCCTCATCGATGAACATTTGTCTTTTCTATTTTAACGAATCGATTACTCTGCTCTCACTAATTCCTAAGGATTGAATGAGCACGGCTGCTTCGGGACGGCCCCACGTTCCGCAGTGCGTTGTGCTCGGAAGACCTGTGGAAGCGCGCAGTCGCCGAAGTAGCGCCTGCGCAATTCCCGTGTCGCGGCTCTACGCACTCATCCGCGTCAACAGGAGACTTGTAGTAACACTGCTGCGGTTCATCTCGGCGGTCTCCCTCAGTATCTGACGGTGAGGCCGCTTTTATCCCGAGACGACGTTCTTTCGGGAAGAGTTGAGATTCAGGCGCTTGAAGTCGCAGGGAGAATTCCCATGAACAACCGCCAGGGCGCGTTCCGCCATTCCTGGATTCCACTACTGCTTCTGCTGCTCGCACTCGCCTTTCACATCGCTTCTCCTCAGTCAGGCACCGGTGGCTCTATTGCCGGGCAAGTCGGTGACACCGGCGGCCGCCTCTTTCCCGCGCTGGTCACGTTGCGCAACACAGCCACCGGCAGCGTGAGCCAGATGCTGTGCGACCGCAATGGCAACTTCCGTTTTGCAGAGCTTGCTCCCGGGACCTACGCGATTCGCGTGAGCGCCCGGGCTTGGCGGCGTGGAAGATGGAACGGGTGGTAGTTGAGGTCGGCCGCGTGACCCTGCTTTCGCCTAAGCTGACCCTTGCCTACGACGATCAGACCGCGCCCGTGAAGGACCACGGGCTGCAAGCCGACCTTTCGCCCGCCGTTAGCAGCAATGTCGATCAGCAGGCCCTCGACAGCCTGCCAAGCAGCACCAGCCAATGGTCGGGGCTTGCGGGGCTCTCTGCAGGAACTGCACCAGGTCCAAGCGGCGACGACGCGCTCAGCTTTCGCGGACTCAGCCCGCTGATGAACAGCATCACCATCGACGGCACGGATCATAACCTTGCATTCTCTGGCCGCCAGCGCGGGGGGGGCGGCTATGGATACTCCACGACGCAGTCGGCCATCCACGAATTCCAGGTCAACACCTCAAACTTCTCGGCGGAATACGGCCATGCCGCCGGCGGTGTCATCAACACCGTCACTCGAAGCGGGAACAATCGTCTGCACGGCGAGGCATCCTTCTACCAACGGAACGCCGCGTGGGGTGCGGCGAATGCCTTTACTACTCTCACAGAGCGGAACTCGCAGGGCGAATACGTGAGTGTCCCTTACAAACCGGCAGACGTTCGCAGGCAGTGGGGCGCGTCGGCTGGAGGTCCAATTCGGCAGAACAAGCTCTTCTGGTTCTTCGCCTACGACCAGCACCAGCGCGACTTTCCCGGTGTGGCTCGAGCGAATCAGCCCGAAGCTTTTTTCGCCGCGCCCTCGGCGCAGACAATTCAGACGCTCGCAGCCCGGATCGCTAAGACTCCGGCTGAGGCCCTTGCCTCCTGGAACAGCACCCTGACCGAGCTGAACGGACTTCTCGGCAACGTGCCGCGCAGAGCGCGTCAGCTCATCCTGTTTCCCAAGCTGAATTGGCGGTCCAACAACCGGAACCAGTTCGTCTTTCAGTACAGCTACATGCGCCGCACTGGTCTGAACACGGTGGCTACGCAGACTTCGGATACCTACGGCATCGGAAGCTTCGGTACCAGTCATACCAGCTCCGACGCTGCAATTGCCGGGTGGGAATATTTCTACACGCCCAATCTGCTGAACAATGCCCGCTACCAGTACAGCCGCATTCTGATCTCGCAACTGGCGGGTGCGATGACTCCGTTCGAACAGCAATTCGCCGCGAATACATTCGGTCTGCCGCCACAGATCGCCGTTGACCACAGCGCAGGCTTTACATTCGGCACGCGATCATCTCTCAATAAAACGGCCTACCCTGACGAGACCCGCCAGCAGTTCGTGGACACCGTCACCTGGATTCATCACAAGCATGCCGTCAAGTTCGGATACGACTACAACTACGTCACTGATCTGGTGAGCGGACTGAATAACCAGGTAGGAGATTACTCCTACTCGAGTGTGCTCAACTTCGTTTCTGACCTCCTTGCGCCCAACCACTGCGATGGAAGCACCACCGGCGCCGGCCTCGATCCCTGCTATTCGTATTACCAACAGGCCATTGGAGAGCCGTCCTGGACCTTTGAAACCGCCGACTATGCGGCCTTTGTCGCCGACGACTGGAAGCTTGGTCGGCGCTTCACGATATCGGCGGGTGTGCGCTACGAGTATGAAGATCTTCCCCGTCAGAACAAGCTTCTTGTCAATCCGGACATTCCGCAGACCGGCATCATGCCTCGCGACCGCAACAACTTCGGCCCGCGGGTAGGGTTTGCGTGGGATCTCTTCGGCACCGGCCACACGATTCTGCACGGCGGTTATGGCATCTATTACGGGCGTATCTCGAACGCGACCATCTACAGCGCGCTGACCACCACTGGATCTGCGCGAAGCCTTCAACGTACTCAACCATCAGAATGTAACTTCGCTTGAGACAATCGGTTACCTCATCGACAACGACAGCTCTTATGCGCGTGCCGCCCACCTCACCTATCTCGGAGGCGGCAACAGTTTCGCCTCTTTCGGGAGCGTCACCAACTCCAATAGCACTTCGCTCTATCGGCAGCGGCAGATTCAGGCAGGTTGCAAGTTCGTTTTTTGAGTAGCTGAAAACTTGCCCTTTGTCGGCGCCGAAAACTCCTGTGGAAATCTGCGATCTTTCTGAAAAGATTCGACGATGTGGACAAATTCCTCCCGCAGGATGAAAGAAAATTCATCGCAACGCAAAGCATCTGTGCCAATATCGATGCTGGAAAGCCTTTCGCCTGCCCTCCGGGTCATTCAGTGCTGCCCGCAAGGTTCGTCGTTTAGAGGGGCTTCTTCAGGCGAGATCAACCGTAATTTTCTGTCTTCATTAAAGGCCCAGCGTTCGTCGACTGGCCGTTCACAACAATATTTCTTGCTGTTCCTTAGGAGATACCAATGTCGCAGCGTTTTCGTTTCTGTTTGTTGCCGATTCTGCTTGCGGTCCTTTCATTCCTGACAACTTTCTCTCATGCTCAGTCCACCACGACAGGTGCGATCAGCGGAACGGTTCAGGATGGGAGCGGAGCCGCGGTTGGCAACGCGACGGTTTTGATTCGAAATGAAGGAACAAATTCGGAGATCAGCGTAACTGCCGACGGTAGCGGCTTCTACAACGCGAGCCAGTTGCAGCCCGGTCTGTATACCGTCACCGTCAGTGCCAGCGGTTTCGGGCAGTTCAAGGCAAACTCAGTCAGTGTTGCTGTAGGTCAGGCGACGAATCTCAATCCCATCCTTACGGTCGGCTCCGTGGGCCAGACGGTTGTCGTATCAGGCGCTGCACCGCTCATCAACACCACGACTCCGGACTTCGCTGCCAATCTCTCGCTGCAGACCATTAACAACCTGCCCATCAATGGACGGCGCTGGTCGGATCTGACGCTGCTGACACCGGGTGTTGTGTCGGACTCGAACGGCTTCGGTCTTCTCAGCGTGCGCGGCATCAGCCCGCTGCTCAACAACGTGCAGATCGACGGCGCCGATGACAACCAGGCGTTCTTTTCCGAGGAGCGTGGCCGCACGCGTGAAGGCTACTCCACCCCGCAGGTCGCCGTGCAGGAGTTTCAGGTAAATACGGGTGTGTATTCGGCTGAGTATGGCCGGGCGATGGGTGGCGTCATCAATTCGGTGACCAAGAGCGGCACAAATCAGCTGCACGGTCAGCTTTACTTCTACGATCGTGATAACGACTGGGGCGCGAAGAATCCCTTCACGAAACTGACGACCTTCAACCCCTCGACGGGCACCACGAATACCATTCAGTACAAGCCCGTGGACTGGCGCAAGCAGTGGGGATTTGGCGTCGGCGGACCCCTGATCAAGGACAAGCTGTTCTGGTTCTATACGTACGACGGATATAGCCGCAACTTCCCGGGTACCGCTGTAGCGTCGAACCCCGGCGCGTTCTTCCAGGCGCCCGACGCGGTGATTCCAACCGGCTACTCGTGCGCAACAATCATTTCGACGCAAGGCAAAACGGCACCGTCGAACCCTGTGGACGCCCAGGCCTGCGTACTGCAGGCGCGCCTTGGATTGGCCAGCTACACCGATGCTGTGAATCTCTACAACACTGACCTTTCGGCGATTACGACCAACCTGGGTCCGGTGCATCGCACAGGCAACCAGACGATCAACATGCCCAAGCTCGACTGGCAAGTGAACCAGAAAAATCACGTTAGTTTCATCTACAACCGTCTGCGGTGGGCTTCGCCCGGAGGCGTGCAGACGCAGGCCACGAACACTTATGCCGTCGACGGCTTCGGCAACGATTACGTGAAGCTGGACTATGGCCTTGCTAAGCTGGACACGATCATCACTTCAAACATCGCCAACGAGGTCCGCTACCAGTACGGTCGTGAGATCGATTACGAGAACGCGCAGGCGCTAAGCGCGTATGACGCGCAATTTGTAAATTCAACCTCATTCGAGGGCATGCCGCCGACGATCTCACTGCAAAGTTCCAACGGCTTCAGCAGCGGCATTCAGTATTACTCGTTTCGTCCAGCGTTTCCTGATGAGCGGAAGTGGCAGGTGGCCGATACAGTGAGCTGGGTTCACGGACAGCACACCTTCAAATTCGGTCTTGACTTGGTTCATAACTACGACTTCATCAATACTCTCGGCCTGGCCGCGAGCACTCCCAACGGCAGTTTCACCTACACCTATCTCGGCAACTACTTCGCGGATCTAGCCAAACCAACCGGCACGTGCGGATCGAGTGCTAGCGAGTACAACGACGGAACACTCCCTTGCTATTCGACCTACAGCCAGAACTTCGGACAGTCCACCTTTACCCTGAACACGCTGGATTACGGCTTCTTCGGGCAGGACGACTGGAAAGTTATGCCGCGGCTGACGCTCAATCTCGGCTTGCGCTGGGACTACGAGAGCATCCCCGGGCCGTATCTCAACCTGCAGCAGCCGATCGGATCTTATACTCCGCTTCCACAGATGCTTCAGCATCCGGACGACAAGAATAACTTCGGACCGCGGGCGGGCTTTGCCTGGGATGTTTATGGCAAGGGCAAGACCGTGCTGCGTGGCGGCTTCGGCATGTACTACGGCCGCATCGTGAACGACACTATCCTCACTGCGTATTCACAGACCGGTTCGCCGGCTTCGCAGTTTTCATCGAGCTTCCGGAACTATCAGGGTGGCCCGCTATTTCCGCAGATTCTTCCCACCAACTACACGCCGACGCAACTTGCCGCGGCGAGTGTTGAATATCTGGACAAGCATCTGCAGAATCCCCAGGCGATGGAATACGACATGACGCTGCAGCAGCAGTTAGGCTCGCAGACCGTCTTCTCGCTCAGCTATCTGGCTGCGCTGAGCCGTGAGCTGCCTAACTTTGTCGACGTGAATCTGATCAACACACCCGCCCTTAATAACAACACCAATAACTGCGTCAGCGGTAGCGATTGCGGCTATACCACGGTCAACTACCTGATTCAGGGCTCTGGTAGCAACTGCGGACCTCTGAAATGCGGCAGCACCTACTCCGCGAAGGTCTACAACGGCTACGCGAATCCGAATTTCGCTGCCATCACCGACGTGGTGAGCAATATCAACGCCACCTATAACGCGATGGTTGCCGAGATTAACAACCAGTCGTCGCGCTATGTGACCTTCGACGCGAGTTATACCTGGTCGCATTCGCTGGACTTCAACCAGAACCAATCGACGCAGGCATCGGCGAACCAGCCGCTTGATCCGAATGCCAGCCTGCGCTCTCAATACGGCAACTCAAACTTCAATGTGCCGAACCGTTTCGTCGGTTACGCCTTCATCAAATATCCCAATCAGTACACCGGCTGGAAGACCTACCTGCTCGACGGCTGGCGACTCAATCCTCTTGTTCAGCTGCAGAACGGCCTGCCGTACAGCGCCCAAACAAGCAGCTTTCCTAACTCCACCTCACCGGGTTCCGGCTGGAACGGAGCCGGCGGCAGCCCCACCTATCTTCCTGTGCTGGGAAGAAACACGCTCTCCTTCCGCCGCGCCGAGGTGTTCGATGTTCGCGCTGAGAAGGTGCTCACCTTCAAGGAAAAATACGACCTGCAGCTCATCGGCGAGTGCTTCAACGTGTTCAACCACGAAAACGTGACCAGCGTGAACACCACCGGTTACACCTTCGGCAGCCCGACCCTCGGCGACTCGGCTAAGGGCTACACCGGCCCGCAAACCTACACCACTCCGCTGACGTACAATCCGTCCTTCGGAACTGTGACCAACGTCAACAGTAACTATGCCTACAGCCCGCGGCAGATTCAGCTCGCGATGCGCCTGCAATTCTAGGCACAACTGGGGCACTAATCAGCGCGGCGGCTACGGCTGCCGCGTTTTCTTTTGAGCAACAAGCTAAAATAAAAACTGGAGCTTAATGGCCTTTACCGAACAATACGACGTGGTGGTCGTCGGAGCCGGCCATGCCGGCTGCGAGGCCGCCATGGCCTCCGCGCGCATGGGCCTGCGCACGGCGCTATTCACGCTGAACCTCGACCTGATTGCGCAGATGTCCTGCAATCCGGCCATCGGCGGCATCGCCAAGGGACATCTTGTCCGCGAGGTTGACGCGCTCGGCGGCATCATGGGTGAAGTGGCCGACGCGGTCGGTATTCAGTTCCGCCTGCTCAACACATCGCGCGGCCCGGCCGTGTGGTCTCCACGCGCGCAGTGCGACAAGCAGCAGTACCGCGTCAAGATGCGCGAAGTGCTCGAGTCGCAGGCGAATCTCTTCATCAAGCAGGCCGAAGTGGTCGATGTAATCCTCGACGATACTTCCGTCACAGGTATTCGTCTCCGCGATGGTCGAACCATCCTTGCCCGCGCGACCGTAATTACTACCGGAACGTTTCTCAACGGACTGATTCACTGTGGAGAGGAGCGCTATCCTGCCGGACGCAGCGGCGAGCCTCCTGCCGTTTTGCTTGGAGAGGCTCTGAAGCGTCTCGGTCTGCGCGGATGCCGGCTCAAGACTGGAACGCCGCCGCGCCTCGATGGCCGCACCATCGACTGGAGCCGCTTCGAAGAGCAGCCCGGTGATGCCGATCCCACTCCGTTCAGTTTTCGCACCCGCGAGTTCCCGCAGCGCCAGGTTTCGTGCCACATCGCGTACACCACGCCGGAGACGCTGCGCATCATTCGCGAGAATGTCTCCCGTTCGCCGATGTACACGGGGCAGATTCAGGCCATCGGTCCGCGTTATTGCCCATCGATCGAAGACAAGGTCGTCAAGTTTCCCGACAAGTCGCAGCACCAGTTCTTCCTCGAGCCCGAGGGACTGAACACGCACGAGGTCTACGTCAACGGCATGTCCACCTCGCTGCCCATGGAAGTGCAGGCGGAGATCGTGCATTCGATTCCCGGGTTGGAAAACGCCGAGATGCTACGCCCCGGTTACGCGATCGAGTACGACGCCATCGACCCGACCGAGCTCGACCGCTCACTGCGCGTCAAAAAGTTCACCGGCTTATATCTTGCCGGGCAGATCAACGGTACTTCGGGATACGAGGAAGCTGCGTGCCAGGGCCTCATGGCGGGCATCAACGCCGCACTGTTCGCACGCGAGTCCACAAATGCTGCCTTCACCGGGAATGCTGAAGCCGTACGCCGTGCGGCCAGCACTTTCACGCTCGACCGAACTGAGGCTTATATCGGCATCTTGATCGACGACCTGATCAGCAAGGGGACCAACGAGCCGTATCGCATGTTTACCTCACGCGCGGAGTTCCGTCTGCACCTGCGCATCGACAACGCCGATCGCCGCCTCACTCCGCACGGCCGCCGCCTGGGATTGATCGGCGACGAAACGTGGAGCGAGTACGAGGCCAAGCAGGCGCGCGCCATCGCTCTTGAGAAGCTGCTCGCGACACGCAAGGCAAATCCCGAACGTGTGGCTGAGATCTTCCCCGACGCGGCTCTCGGGAACGTGACAGGACAGACATATGCGCAGATCCTCAAGCGTCCCGAGGTCACCATTGAGGCGCTGTATCCGCTGCTGCGCGAGGAACTGGCCGCGCTCGAAGACCGGACCCTCTTTGCCAGGTGGCTGAGCTCTGAGCCCCGTGCTCTGAGTCCTGTTCGTTCCGCGCAGCGGAACGAACTCAAGTCGGTGGAGACGGAAATCAAGTACTCCGGCTATCTCGACCAGCAGAAGAAGTCGATCGAAAAGCTGAAGAAGGCCGAAGGCCGCGTGATTCCCGGCTGGTTCGACTACGCCACTGTGAGCGGACTCTCCCGCGAGATGAAGGAGACGCTCACGCGCGTGCGCCCCTCTACGATTGGACAGGCAAGCCGCATCCCCGGCGTCACGCCTGCGGCTCTTTCACTTATAAATGTCTACATCGAGATTCAGGCGAAGCGTGCCGAAGGCGCATCGCCACTAGTTGAATCGCACTGATTCTCTCCGAGCTCGCGTATATCAAATGACACTTTGCCGCTGCCGGAGCGATGCTACGTTGGCATCATTATGAAAAAATCATTTGCTTTTCTTGCAGTTATCCTTAGCCTTGGTGGGGCGTTGGCAATTCCGGCTACTGCCCAAAATACCGTCACCACTTACAAGAAGGTAAAGCTCTGCGCTACCGCCGATAAGGCCACGGCGGGGAAATCAGACAAGATCGAAGGCACCCTCAACCTCGACGCCGACTCAAAGAACGTTCTCTTTGTTGTGAACGAAAGCGTGAAGAAGACAATCCCTTACGGGAATATCTCGGCGCTTGAGTTTTACATGGCGAACCACATCCTGCGCATCATCTACAAGAATGGCAGCGGCAACGAGCAATATGTCGACATGGATCTGCCGGGCGCGGAACAGCCCGATCTGCTCAAGCAGATACAGGCGCAGACGGGGATTGCCGTCCGCCTGAGCTGAACTGCATTCAGTTCAGGTGCTCCTCGGCCATCAGCAGGTTGAACTCGGGCTTCGTGCGCAGAACGGCAAACTCCTTATCCGCCATCAGCTTCTTGCGGTCGTCGAAGCCGTCGATGAAGGCGTTCCGCAGATACTGGATTGCGGCATCGAAGTTACCCGCGTGCGCATACAGCCGGGCGAGCTCATAGTTCAGCCGGGCCTGCTCCTCCACCGGACCCATCTCCGCAATGCGCTCCTGCGTTTCGCGGATGAAGACCTCGGGATCGAGAGCGAAGGCGCGTTGGTACGCCATAAGCCCCTGCTTGTACTTGCGCTCTGCGAAATACGCCGTGCCGAGATTGCTGTAGAACGAAGCGCAGTCGGGCTTCAGCCTTAGAGCCTTTTTGTAGTAGCTCTCCGCCTTGTGATAGTCCTTCTCGCCGTAGTAGACCGTGCCCAGATTGTTCAACGCTTCCGGATACTTGGGGTTGATGGAGAGTGCCTTCTCGTACTGCAGCTTCGCGAAATCCAGCGCATACATGTGCTGGTATGCAATTCCCAGTTTGTTCCAAAGCACGGGCGAATCGTGCGGACCCCGCTGATACGCCGAGATCGCGGCCAGGTAGCGCTGGTGGATCATCATGAGGTCGCCCTGCGTCTCAGGAGCCAGGCTGGCCATGCTGCCGAAATCCGCCGGCGGCGTGATCGAGCTCACCATCTGTGCTGGCGGGGCGGTTCCGTTTTTGTTGGGAGCGTCCTGGGCGAGATCGAACTCGCTGTAAGACATGCGCGAACCCGGACCGTAGAATGCGCTGTCGCCTGCATTGCCGTGGTCATTGGGGCCTTGACCACTTACTCCGGGAACACATGTACACACCGCAATCAGAGTAAAGAACCAACTGCGCGGCGTGGCCGCCGACTTGATAAGATTCGTTCGCATACGCGCCTCCTTCACGGAACCGGGCGAACGGTTTGTGGGCACTATCATCCCACTCCCACGCGGGAAACGCCATAGCCACCCTGATATTTTCAATGGCATGAAAGGTAACCGCTTCCGCGCGCGAGGGACCGATCTGCCCGCTTGGATGCGCACTGCCCGGATCCGCGACTAGATACGCGTTACCGGCCCGATTATGTTCCAGTGAATCGCAAACCAGCTCAGGATGAGGCAGGCCAGCGCCACCAGCGAAAACTTGATCCTGGTGACGGTTCTCAAGCCGCTGCGGCTCCAGACGCGGACGCCCGAAATGACGGCGAACAGGCTTAAAAGCAGGGCCAAGCCCGTGACTGCGTTGACCAGATAGAGCCACTTATCCCAGGCTGGAGTCGGAGGGTTGAGATCGTCGCCCTTGATCGCGAAGAAGATGAAAATACTCAACAACATACCGACCCAGACCCATGCCGCCAGCTTGGAAAAGAAGGGCAGCCAGAGGGTTCCGGGTTGGGGAGCGGGGCGGGGGCGCTTGTGCAGGAAAATCCTCTTGCCGATACGCAAAATCACGGCGATCACAACCAGCGCCAGCACTCCCAGGCTGCTGCCGACCGCGGTCAGCACGTAATTTCCGTTCTCGTACCAGCGCACACGCTGAGCCTGAACGCCGGGAAAGTTGTAAGCCAGCCGGACCACCTTTCCGCCGTCGTCCCGGATGGCGAAGAGCCGCGCCTGCCCGTCCACTTCTTCCCACAGGTCCTTGGCGATCGGTTTCCACTTGATGGGGTGACCGCGCAGGTTCTTGACGTCCTCGACATGGAGGATGCCGTCCTTGTCGACATTGGCGCTGCGCTGCTCGAAGAGATTCCCGGCGGCGATCTTGGTGCTGTCCGACCGGCGTGTGCTTTCGTAGGTGCCTTCGACCGCGGTCAGCTCACCGCGGGAAAGGCTGATGAACGCCTGCTTCTTATCGCTCGGATAGTAGCGGTCGGAGAACATGTTAATGATCTCCGGCCGCGGCTTATCGCCGCCGCCCGCCGAGTTGTAGGAGACGAAGAGCAGGAGCTTCTCTTTCGGCTCAACAAAGAAGAGGCTGTGAAAGGCGATCAGGTCGCCCTCGTGCCCGATCCAGCGCAGGTCGTTGCGCCAGGTTTGGTAAAAGCCCATGCATTGCGGCGGTAACTGGGGGTTGGCCTGAAACTGCGGAGTCCACATGGCGGCCAGCGTCTCGGGTTTGAGGATGCGCTTGCCCTCGAGCTCGCCTCCATTGAGGAGGGCCTGCCCAAAGCGGCCCATGTCGACGGCAGTCGAAGACAGGCCGCCCGCCCCGACAGGGTTGAATATCTCGAACCCAACCGGCGGCTTCTCGGTGTCGCCGCGATAGCCTTCGGATGGCGTTGCCGGAAATGCCTTCGGCGGCAGCTGGTAGAAGGTGGAGTGGGTCATGCCGAGCGGCGCGAAGATGTGGTCAGCAACGTACTGCTCGAAGGGCTTCCCGCTCACGCGCTGAACGATGTAACTAGCCAGGCCGACGCCATAATTCGAGTAGCCAGGAATCTTGCCCGGAGGAAAGAGCCTCTTCGGCTGATTAGCGATGAGGAAGTCGCGCAGGGACATCTTCCATTTTGGATCGGTAATGATGATGTCCCTGCTTTCCTCTTCGAAGCCGCCGGTGTGGGTCATCAGGTTGCGCAGGGTGATGGGCTGGCCGAAGGCGGCGCGGATCTGGAAGTCAAGATAGCGGTTGACGTCTGTGTCGAGGTCGAGCTTGCCCTGCTCCTCGAGTTGCATGACGGAAACCCAGGTGAAGAGCTTGGAGATGGACGCGAGCCGGAAAATCGTTGTCACCGGGTCGACGGGAGTCTTCTTCTTTTCGTCGGCGTACCCGTAGCCCTTCTGCAGCAGCACGTTGCCATCTTTCATCACCAGGACAGACGCGCCGGCGATATCCGAGCGCTCCATCTGCATCTGGATAATTCCGTCGAAGAAGGGCTGAAGGTCCGTCGGCTCGAGGGCATGCGCCCTCGCGGGGATTGCGGGCGGAGTCTTCTCTTCAGAATGCGGCTGCGGGGCCGGCGGAGCAACGGGTGTAGCGGTCTGAGGCGCCTGCGCCCAGATTGGCAGAACAAGAAACAGCCCAACAGCATAAGCCACTACGCGACCAAGGCGCATGCCACGCTCCAATGCCAGAAGATGACGACCTGAAGCGCCAGGCTGGGGATGCGCCCGGCGGGAAAACCCAAAGTCGGATCATTCTATGGCATTTTCGGAAAAGTCTGTGCCCCTTTTCAGATCGTGCTTCGTCACCGCTCCCTGTTGGTCGCGTTGACTTTAGGACAGCGGCCTCGCATAACCTATTTCCGAAAATGCTGTCGCAAGCGCGGCAAACTGCTCAGCGCGCAGGCTTCTTCTCGATCTCGGCGATTCTTGCCTTGATGATCTTCTTCATCAACGAAGCCTGCAGAGGCTTGTCCGGAGGGAACTGCAGCGTTCCCTTCGAGGTGTGGAAGTGCTTGAGGTCCTCTTTGAACCTGTCGATGACCGCGCCGCTCATGGGGAAAAGGCTGCAATGCTTCTTGAACGCCGCGATCGCCACGATCGAATGCCCACGATACTTGAACGTCGGCATCTGATAGCTGATCGCCTCGGTCGCTTCAGGAACTGCCGCGTG
This sequence comes from uncultured Acidobacteriaceae bacterium, assembly GCA_963781245.1. GTDB lineage: Bacteria > Acidobacteriota > Terriglobia > Terriglobales > Acidobacteriaceae > Silvibacterium. The sequence continues at coordinate 82,670 of CAWAFB010000010.1, read as the reverse complement.
AATCGCCTCCCGCATCTTCAGCAAAGTTCCGCGAGCCGGCTCGGGAACCAGCGCGAGATATTCGTCGACCGTAGTCGCCGGTTTCAATTCCTTCCCCGTTGATCTAATAATCGCCGCCTTCTCCGCCGTACGCCAGGTTCTCAAACCTTGTGCACTTCGACAGATACGCCAGATGGACCGATCCAGTAGGCCCATTGCGCTGCTTGGCGATGATGATCTCCGCCTTGTTTTCCGTGTCCGGATCGGGCTGTCCGTTTTCGTCGCGGTTGTAGTAGCTTTCGCGGTGGATAAAGGCAACCACGTCAGCATCCTGCTCGATTGAGCCCGATTCGCGCAGGTCGGAGAGCATGGGCTTTTTGTCTCCGCCCCGCTGCTCGGAAGCACGCGACAGCTGCGACAGCGCGATGACCGGGATATTCATTTCCTTGGCCAGCGCCTTCAGCCCGCGCGAGATAGCCGAGACTTCCTGCGTGCGGTTCTCATAGCGGCGCTGCCCCGCGCCGGGAATGCTGGCCGACATCAGCTGCAGATAGTCGATGACGATCAAGTCGAGACTGCCCATGGTCTGGCGCAGACGGCGCGCCTTGGCGCGCATTTCCGAGAGCGAGATGCCGGGAGTGTCGTCGATAAAGATATGCGCTTCCACCAGGCGCTCGAGTGCGCTCGACAGCTTGGCATGGTCATCGCGGCCGAGGAAGCCCTTTTGGATCTTCTGCGAATCGACCAGCGCTTCGGAAGCGAGCATGCGTCGCAGCAGCGACTCCTTGCTCATTTCGAGCGAAAAGACGGCGACAGTCTTGCCGCCGCGTACCGCAGCATTCTGCGCAATGTTGATCGCCCATGCCGTCTTTCCCATCGAGGGGCGTGCGGCGATAATCGTGAGCTCCGACTTCTGCAGTCCGCTGGTCATGCGGTCAAATTCGTCGAAGTGTGTTGCCAGCCCAGTAACCTCGCGGCCTTCCTTATAAAGGTTGTCGATGGTGCCGAACGAATCCCGGACAATCTCCGGAATCCCGGTGAAGCCGCGCGTAATGCCTTTTTCCGTGACCTCCAGCAGATCGGTCTCGGCAGCGTTCAGGATCTCCAGCGCATCTTCGCTCTGGTCGGCAGCCCGCGTGATCGACATCGAGCAGATGTTGATCAGCTGCCGTAGCAACGACTTGTCCTTGACGATGCGGACGTATTCTTCAATCGAAAGGCGCCGCGGCAGTCCCTCGGTCAGCGACGCAAGATACGCAACTCCGCCGATCGATTCCACTTCCTTGCGCTTGGCCAGCTCCTCGGCGAGCGTGACGATGTCGACGGCCCGGCTTGCATCCATCAGTTCGCCGATGCGCGAGAAGATGCGCTGGTGGGACTCCAGCGCGAAATCGGCGGCTACAAGCTTTTCTGCAGCCTCGTTGTAGGCGTGATTATCCAACAGGATAGCGCCGAGGATCGATCGCTCGGCGTCAATTGAGGCGGGAAGTCCGCGTTCGAAGGCAATATCGGGAGTCGTAGCCATGGGTTTGAGCCTCTAAAGTTTAGGTTGACCCGAGCTGTGGATGTTCGCAACAGAAGTGTGCATAAAGAGGCACGGGCTGTTTCCCGCCGCTCCGACCCTATATCATGGAAGAGAACCCGCATTGCGTATGAAATCCATTTTTGTCTCTCTCGCCGCCTCGGCGGTGCTCTTCGGCAGTCTTGCGGCTGCCCAGCAGACAGCAACCACGCAGCCACCCCAGATCACCGAGTTTCAGAAGCTCGAAGATCAGTGGAGCGATGCGGTCGCCAAGCGCGACCAGTACGGGCTCGAGTTGCTGATGTCGCCCATTTTGGTGAACATCTCGTCGACCGGAGAGGTCACCACGCGCAATCAGCAGATTGCGCAGCTCTTCGAGAAAAGCGGACCGCAGCCGGTGAGCATGGAACAGCGCGTGGTGAACGTCCGCACCTTTGAAGACATGGCCTTGGTCGACGGCACCTACATCATCAAGTGGAAGATCGACGGCCAGATTCGTGAGGAGCGCGGCATCTTCACGCACGTCTACCAGCATGTGCGCAACAACTGGATCTGCGTTCACGCACAGCGTACCGCCGTAGTGGAGAAGGGGGGCGAGCAGAAGACGAAGTCAGCCAGCAAAAAAACCAATGCCGAGCTACCTTTCCACATTCCTTTGATCTATGCGGGCAAGCAGTCGACGCAACCTCCGCCGGCGCCTGGCTCGGACCCCGCGCCGCAGTAACGATGGGTACTCGACCGATTTGGGCGGAGATCTCCCGCTCACGGCTTCTTGAAAACTACCTTCTGCTCCGCCGGCTCGCTGGCGAGGCGGAGCTCCTTGCCGTCATCAAGGCCAACGGCTACGGACACGACGCTCTCGCCTGCGCGCAAGTCCTGGTCGCTGAGAATCCGCACGCCTGGCTGGGTGTCACCTGTGTTGAGGAGGGCGCTGCTGTTCGCTCTGTCGCTCCGCAAGCCCGCATACTCGTGATGGGCAGCGTGTGGCATCGCGAAGCCGAAGCAGCTATCGAACACTGCCTGACTCCCGTAGTGTGGGAGTCCCGGCAGATCGAGTCGCTTTACGTCGCAGCCAGCGCCCGCAAGCTCACCGCAGGTTCCATGCCGGTGCACCTTGAGATCGATACCGGCATGTCGCGTCAGGGCGTGCGCCTCGATGCCCTGCCTGCTCTGCTTGAACTCCTCGCCGCTGCGCCTGCGCTGCGTGTCGAAGCTGTGATGACACACCTGCACACTCCCGAGGCTCTCGACGGGCGGGCGACTTCAGAACAGTTGGGCCGATTCGTAACTGCTCTGGATACAATAATGGCACACGGAATCCACCCCGAGTGGATTCACGCCGGAAACTCCGCCACCGTTCTGAGCGAAGGCGGCGCAGCGGGTCTCGTTCGCATTGCCGCGGGATACAGGGCGAAGGCGATGCTGCGTCCCGGACTTGCTCTCTACGGATACGCGCCGCGCTTTTCGAGCGCCGGCCTCTCGCTCTCCGGCTTTTCAAGCGCGGGCTTTAGCGGCACGGAGCCACTCGCCAAGGCGCATCTACTTCAGCCCGTTCTTTCATCGAAGACGCACATCGTCTCGCTCCGAAGCATTGACCGCGGAGAAATGGCTGGATACGGCGCGACCTTTCGTGCGGCGCGTCCGACGCGCCTGGCCTTGCTGCCCGTAGGCTACGCCGACGGGCTCAACCGCCTGCTCTCCAATCGCGGCAGCGTGCTGGTGCGCGGACAGCGCGCTCCCATAGCTGGGCGCATCTCCATGGACCTGACCACCATCGATGTGACCGATATTCCCGGCGTCGAAATCGGAGACGAAGCAGCACTCATCGGCGAGCAGGGGGGCGAGCGCATTACGGCGTGGGATCACGCGGATCTCGTCGACACCATTCCTTACGAAATTCTGTGTAACATTGCGGCGCGCGTACCCCGCGTAATGAAAGATTGAAAAAGACAATGCTCGGCAAACTTTATGCACGCTGGATGTATCGCTGGGAGACCGCCCTCACCACGCGCGACGAGAACCGCATCGTGCGGCCCGTCGAATGGGGCTTCGACTGGCTCGATGATTTCATCGAATCTGCGGGATTGCGGCGGCAGATCTTCGGCAACAGCGACCCAGCCTCACTCGATCCGCACGAATCTGAATCGGCATTGGTCGCGCTGAACGATGCTATCGTCGAACGCAGCGAAGCGTTCTATAGCTACGCGCGCCCCACCGACTTCCAACTGGAGACACGCCCTCCTCAGCTCTTTCCCACCAATGTTCGCCCTGAAACCTTGAAGCAGGACGCCGAGCTCAAACGCAAGGCAGCCGAAGGCAAGCTCAAACCGGCGCAGTTCCTGCGATTCACCTCTCCCATCCGCACCCCGTATCCGGAAAACGATCTGGTGAACGCACGCTGGTATCCCGCGCCGGCAGAAAAGATGCAGGGCAAACCGAAACGCGCGATGATCGTGATGCCGCAGTGGAACGCTGACGCCTTCAGCCACAACGCGCTCTGCGCTCTGTTCAATCGCTTCGGCATCTCCGCCCTGCGCCTGAGCAAGCCTTATCACGACATTCGCCGGCCGGCAGAGCTTGAGCGCTCCGACTACGCGGTCAGCTCCAACATCGGACGCAACATTGCCGCCTGCCGCCAGGCGGTGATCGACATTCGCTGCTGCCTTGATTGGCTGGAAGAGCAGGGCTACGAACAGTTCGGCATTCTCGGTACGAGCCTTGGCTCTTGTTACGCCTTCATCGCCAGCGCGCACGACGGGCGGCTGCGGGTGAACGCCTTCAATCATGCGTCCACCTCCTTCGGAGACGTCGTCTGGACCGGCCAGAGCACCCGGCACATCCGTCAGGCTTTTGAAGATGCCGACCTCACGCAATTGCGTCTGCGCGAACTCTTCGGAGCCACCAGCCCCGTCAACTACATGCGGCGCTTCGCGGCGCACCCGAAGAAGGTTTTGGTGGTTCACGCCGCATACGACCTCACCTTTCTGCCCGAATACTCAATCGAAGTACTGCGCAGCTTTTCCGTGCTGGGCATCGATTACGTTTCGAAAGTTCTGCCCTGCGGCCACTACACCACCGGAGAAACGCCCTACAAATACATCGACGGATGGTACCTCGGCTCCTTCGTTTACGCGGCGTTCCGGAACCTGGCCGAAAACCCGCCTGTTTCCATGGAAAGAACAAATGTTGAACTGGTAGGCGGCTAGAGCACAGGAAGCCGTCTCAATGAGAGAACTCGAAGAGCTTAGGCGCCGGTACCGCCCCCATCCAATCAAGATCCTGTTCGTTGGAGAATCTCCTCCGGCGCGTGGCACTTTCTTCTACAAGGGCGACTCGGGTCTGGCAAGATACACAAAGCTGTCCTTTCAGCAGGTGTACAGCCTTCCCGATCTTGCGATGGCCGATTTTCTGCATGGTTTCAAAGCAGCCGGCTGTTATCTCGACGATCTTTGTCTTGAACCCGTGAACCGGATGAAAGCGTCTGATCGCCGGGCTACCTGGAAAAGAGAAGTGGAGCCTCTGGCTCGCAGGCTTGAGGCTGATTCGCCCCGGATCATCATCCCGATACTCCGGAGTATCGAGAGCAGCGTCCGGCAGGCAGCAGAAAGCGCTAGGCTTCTGGACCGAGTGCGAAGCGCGCTTTCATATCCAGGCATGGGCAATCATTGGCGTTATGTCGCAGAGCTGTCGCGCCTGCTCCTTGAGCTTCGCGAGGCTTCCGTTCTTCCGCTCTCATTTCTGTGACCGGGCTACAATCTACACATGACCGACCGCATGTCTCTTCCTCTCGCGCAGGCCGATCCCGAGATCGCCGCCGCCATCGAACACGAAGTTTTTCGCCAGCATGAAGGACTCGAGATGATCGCCTCGGAGAACTTTGTCAGCCACGCTGTGCTTGAGGCTGCCGGTTCGGTCTTCACCAACAAGTACGCCGAGGGCTACCCCGGGCGCCGCTACTACGGCGGATGCGAGTTCGCCGACGTGGTCGAGAATCTTGCTCGCGACCGCGCGAAGCAGATCTTCGGTGCCGAACACGCCAACGTGCAGCCGCACTCCGGCTCCCAGGCCAACGCCGCCGCCTACATGGCGGTCCTCCAGCCGGGAGACACCATCCTTGGCCTCGATCTCGCCCACGGCGGCCATCTCACCCACGGGCACAAGCTCAACTTCTCCGGCAAACTCTACAAGGTCGTCTCTTACACGGTCCGCAAGGACACGGAAACCATCGACTACGACGAACTCGAGGCGATTGCCCTCAGAGAAAAACCGAAGGTCATCATCGGCGGCGGCAGCGCCTATCCCCGCATCTTCGATTTTCCCCGCATGCGTGAGATCGCCGACAAGGCGGGCGCGCTGCTCATCGTCGACATGGCGCATTTCGCAGGCCTCGTCGCCGGAGGCGTGCATCCCTCTCCCGTGCCGTACGCGCAGATCGTCACCACCACGACGCACAAAACGCTGCGCGGCCCCCGTGCTGGACTTGTTCTCTGCCAGCAGCAGTTCGCCGCAGCCGTCGACAAGAGCGTCTTCCCCGGCCAGCAGGGAGGCCCGCTGGTGCACATCATCGCCGCCAAAGCCGCGGCCTTTAAAGAAGTGCTGAACTCGGACTTCAAACTCTACGCTCAGCAGATCGTAGCCAATGCCAAAGTGCTTGCCGAAGCGTTGCAGGCGGAGGGATTCCGCGTCGTCTCCGGCGGTACAGATACGCACCTGATGCTCATCGACGTCTTCGCCAAGGGCATCCTTGGCAGCGAAGCCGAAGCCGCGCTTGGTGAAGCCGCCATTACGGTAAATAAGAACGCCATCCCTTACGACACGAACCCGCCGCTCAAGCCCAGCGGCATCCGCATTGGAACGCCCGCGCTCACGACCCGCGGTATGAAGGAAGCCGAGATGCGCACCATTGCGAAATGGATCGCCGAGGCGCTTGAGCAGCGCAGCAATCCGCAGGGGCTGCATAAAATTCGCGGTCAGGTGCTTGAGCTCGCCGAGCAGTTCCCGCTGTACGGATGGTTGCGGCAGCCGGCTGTGGTCGCCGCGAAGTAGTCTCGCAGCTACACGTAGTCGAACAGGCTCATGAAGCCGAAATCCATGTGCAGCTGCTGGTGGCAGTGGAAGAGCGTCATCCCCGGATTATCAGCGACGAAATCCACTTCCGCCTCCTGATACCCACCCAGCATCACCACGTCCTTCAGCACTCCCCATGTCGGCTGCCCGGCGATCCGCGTCAGCTCGAAGGTGTGACGATGCAAGTGAATGGGATGAATATCGTCACTGGCATTCTTCATGCGCAAGCGATAGCGTCTGCCTTCATGCAGATGAAACGACGGCGCGGCCATCATCTGCGAAGAGGGATAACCCACGCCATTGATGGTCCAGAGATTGAAGCCATCTGCGGCGGCATTTTTCTTCTCGAAGAGCATGTCGAATGTTTGGTCAGGCTGCGCTGCAGGGCCAGTACCCGCTCCCAGGTGCGCATAATTCCATTTGAATGGTTTCGGTGGAATCCACTGCGCCTTCCCCCCGTACCCCGCATACTCGACCACGATGCCCATGCCGTTGTGCCGATCGTCGTCGGCCAGATCTCCCATCACCCACACGCCCGGATGATTCATCTCTACTACGGCGGAGATGCGCTCCGCCGTGCCCAGCCATAATCCCGGGACCCGACCCGGCTTGGGCAGCGGATTGCCATCCGTCGCAACAATCGTGAAGGTGTGCCCGGGGAGAGCGAGACTGCGAATCTCCGTCGCGCTCCCGTTCAGCACGTGAAACAGTACCCGCTCGCCCTGCTTCACGCGCACCGGCTCGCCGTGATGCAGCATCTTGCCATTGATTGTGAACGAGCGATAGCCGACTTCATACCCGTGTGGATTTCCCTTCGCCAGCGACGCCTTCATCGCTGTCTCGCCCTTGTCTTTCAGCGCGGCAACCTCTGCGGCGGGAGAGAGAAAATCCATCGCCATATCGCCGCCGCGGCTCAACGTCGGCTCAAATTCCTTCAGAGTCAGGAAAACTTCGCGATCGTAATCTCCCGGGTTGTTTTTCGGCTCGATAAAGACCGGACCCACCAGCCCGCTGTATTGTCCCGCCGCCAGATCGGCGCCCGCGCGAACGTGTGTGTGGTAGAAGCGGAATCCCGACGGCTTGGGAGTGAAGGTGATGCGCCGCGACCCATGCGGCGGAATGAAAGGCGTACCCTCCTCGGCCGCGCCATCCACGTCTGCGGGAATCGCCTGCCCGTGCCAGTGCAGCTGCTCGGGCGTGTCGGTCTCATTGTGAATATCAACTGTGACAGGTTGCCCCTCTTTGAAGCGGAGCAGCGGACCGGGAAATTGCCCGTTGTACGTCGTCACAGAAACGATGCGATTCGCCGCAAGCTCAATCGGTTTCACAGCGATGGTCAGCGTGTAATCGCTCCGCCCCGCAGATCCAGCCGCTGATGCCCGGCTCCACTTTCCAACGGAAAGCAGCGCGCCTCCAGCCGCCACGCCCGTCGTGCGCAGGAAATTCCTGCGCGTCGACTTCATACTCAACTTGCCGCCTCCGATCACGGGAAGAGCCAAACGGCCGTTGCGACGATGATATCGAGGTTTACAAATTCTATCGCTCTGGCACAATCGAGCGATGAACGTTTCAGGAATTCGCAAGGCACTCATCTCAGCGGGGCTTCTCTTCGCGACATCGGCTCTAGCCCAGGCTCCCGCCGCGCTAACCACTGACCCGGCGCCCGACGCTGCAAATCCGCCTTCAATGGTCTCGCTCGCCGGGGTTCCGAGCCACGGCGAAAAGCTTCTCGGCGTCTTCTATCTCGCCGCTGGAGCAGGCCCGCATCCGACCCTTATCCTCATGCACGGATTCCCCGGATTCGAACAGAACCTCGACCTCGCGCAGGCGATCCGCCGTGCAGGGTGGAACGTTCTCGCTGTGCACTATCGCGGATCCTGGGGCGTGAAGGGAAACTTCTCCTATGCGCACGCCATCGAGGACGCCGACGCCGAGGTTGCTTTCGTCCGTGACCCTGACAACGCCGCGAAATACCACATCGATCCGAACAAGGTCGTGCTTCTCGGCCACAGCATGGGCGGATTCATGGTGGCTTCTGCCGCTGCTCACGACCCGAAGATCAGCGGCGTCGTCATGATCTCAGCCTGGAACATTGGAAGCAGCTTTCCTCCCGACGAGGCAGGCGCGGCCACAATCGATAAGGCAAAGAAGTCGATGATCGCCCACTTTAGCGCCGACAACGACGTTGCACCTCTGGCCGGTTGCACGGTCGAATCTCTTGTCGAGGAAGCCTACAGGAGTCGCGCGGAGTGGAACTTCAACGATTACGCTTCCGCGCTCGCTACGCGTCCGGTCCTCGTGCTGACCTCGGACGACGGACTTGCGCCAGATGACCATGCGTTCGCTGTGGCCCTGCAGAAGGCAGGAAACACACACGTGACGGAGACGCACTTCGCCACTGATCACTCCTACTCCGGAGAGCGCATCGCCCTGGCAACGGCAGTCCTGAACTGGCTGTCTAGCTTTTAGTCCATCTGCTGCGCTACGATCCTTCGCTCGCGCCATTCTAGGTCGGGCGACAATTTGAGGGCAGGAGCTAAGGGGTTTAAGGATGAGAATGCGATTGGTCGTCTTGATGGTCGAAGTGGAACAGCCGGAGGGGATCTCTGCCCGCAAGCTAATCCTGGAAACCGCCCGCCACAATGTCATCACCGCGTATAGCGGAAATGGCGCCATCAAACTGCTGCGCCGGTTTCCCAATGTCGACGTCGCCGTGATTCACACCGAACTCGAAGACTCTCAATTCAGCAAGCTTGTGCACGAAATCAAGAAGATTTGCCCCGATCTTCCTATTGTTGCGTTATCCCCAGTCCAGGACCGGCATGTGAAAGGGGTGGACCATACGCTATCGAGCTATGATCCTCAGTCGCTTTTGCATTTGCTCGCCGAACGCTACGAAGCGGCAACTTCAGACGATGAAGAAGTAGGGCCAAAATAACCATTGGTCTTAAAGCGACGCGAATTCCTTCTTCGCGGCGATCAGTTGTGGCAAGTCCTGATCGGCGTTCTTCCACAGGTCAAAGAACTTCTGATACGCGTCGCGTGCGTGCGCCTTGTCGCCTTGCATCGCGTAGGCGCGCGCCAGTCCAAGTTGCGACTGCGGGTAGGTCTGATACGTCAGCGCTATTGCTATCCCAGGGTACTGGAGCGACCGCTGGAATGCCGTGATCGCATCGGCAGCATCGTTCGCTTGCAGGAATGCGATGCCCCGCAGATAGGCTCCCGGCGAGGAGAGATCGTAAGCCTTGGCCTTCTCTAGTTCGCTCAGCGCCTCTGTCGGCTTGTGGTCGGCCAGATCCAGCAAAGCGCGTGACTCCGGAAGAGCGATGCCCTGTATTGTCGTGTCTTCGGGATATTTCTTGTCGAGATCCTTCAGAATCGGCTCGACCGTCTTTCTGTCGCCGCAGATCGCCGCCGTAAAAACAGCCTGCCGTAGCGTAGGTTTGGTCTTGTCCAGTGCCAGGGCGCGCTTGACTCTACTCTCAGAATCCTGGCACATCCCCGCAAACCCTCTGCCTGAAACCAGAAAAAGCAGCGCGGATGCCTGCGCGTCGTTAGCCTTCTGGGATGCCGCCTGATCGGCAGCGCTTGTCCACGTGGCTTCAGCTGTCTTGTACTTTCCCTGATATTCCTCGATCGTCGCCTTGGACGTGAACATGATGAAGGAATCCGGCCGCCCAGCGGTTTGCGTGAAGACCTTTTCCATCCCGGCAGTGTCGCCGTCCAGAAAGTCTATGACGTACTCCCATTGCAGCAATTCCGTCGAATCGCCCAACCCGGCCTTGATCACCTTGGCCAGTTGCTCCCGCGCCTCCGGCAGACGATTCAGTACGATAAGGTCCTGAATCATGTTCTCCTGGGCGATAACGTCGTCGGGCTGCGTCGCCACCGCCTTCTGGCTGTATTCGAGCGCCTTGTCGTAGTTTCCGATAATGCTGTAGGCGACCGAGATATTCACCAGGCTGTTGAAGTCGTTCGGATAGGTACGGATCGAAAGCTCGAGCGTATCAATGACCTTCGGAACATCCCCGGTCACGTTCTGGTAGTAGTGTCCGGCGATGTAAAGCCGCTCCCTCTCGCTGACATTTTTGGAAAGGTTATAGGCCTTGGTGAAATACTCGAGCGCTTTCCCCGTCTGTCCCGCGTTGCTGTAGACCACCCCAAGGCGGGCCCACGCCATCGCGAAGTTCGGATCCAGCTCGACCGCCTGCTGATAGTGACCCGCTGCCTGCGGCAGATCCAGCCCCTTGTCGTGCTCCACGTCGCCCAGGGCGTAGGCGCGAAAGGCGTCGAGCGAGGGCGTTGTTGCCAGGCCCAGCGGCGTGTCCAGCTTCTGAATCGAGCTGAGTGATTCTCCCAGCTTGGCGCGCATGTCGGTCGCTGCCTTGTCCAGCGCGGCGAGGACATGCTCCGCATCCGGAGCCTGCGCCTGCACGCTCGCGATGTCATCGCCGCTGGCGGTGGCCTGAGCTGTCAGCGTGATGACGTATTCCTTGCCCAACGATGCGATTGTCCCCGTCAGGATCGCCTTCACACCCTCGCGTTCGCCGATCTCGCGCGCAATCGCTGGCGTCAGTACATCCTCCGACGACTTGCCCAGGTACTTCATGCTCTGGCGGAGATGCTGCTGGCTGATGATGTTCAGCGTCGGCGACTGCTCAAGCTGGATGGCCAAAGCTTGCTTCAGCGTCGTATCGAATACGGGATTGCCGGTACTGTTGACGAAATCGGCCAGGATGATCGAGTCCTTCTCGCCGATGACCGCCGATGCATTCTGCTGTGCCGGTGCGGGAACTCGATGGCTTCTCAAGACCCAGAGGCCGCCGGCGATCACGATGATTGCTGCCGCGGCCGCGAAAATAATCAGCCTGCTTCCGCGGGGTGACGCCGAGGCTGCCGGCACCGAAATCGCCGGTTCGCCGAGCGAGCCTGAGCTCGGCGCCGCCGCCGGATTCGCATCGCCGACCGCATCCAGATCGGCCAGCAGCTCGTTCGCCGATTGATACCGGTCGGCCTTCTCCTTGGCTAGTAGCTTCGCCAGGATTCGATCAAAGCCCTTGGGAAGCGCGGGGTTCACGCTGCTTGCCGGCGGCGGATCCTTCATCAGCAGCGCGGCGAAAGTTTCGGCAGGTGAGTCACCGGCAAACGGAGACTTGCCAGTGGCTGCCTCATACAGCACGCAGCCGAGCGAAAACAGGTCGGAGCGGGCATCGACCTGCTGTCCCTTGGCCTGTTCCGGCGACATGTAGGCGATGGTTCCCAGCGTCGATCCCGCGTTGGTGAGGGTCACGTCGTGGGACCCGGCACTGGTTGCAGAGAAGTCGCCGTTCAGCGTTCCGGGTGCCTGGGCAACCATGGGGTCCGCATGGCGTTTCGCCAGCCCGAAATCCAGAATCTTGATGTGCGGAACTCCGCCTGGGGGTTGCACTACGAAGATGTTGGCCGGCTTGATGTCGCGATGGGTGATGCCGCGGGAGTGTGCAGCGGCAAGTGCGCTTGCCGCCTGCCGGGCGAAGCCCAACAGCTCGGCTGCGGGCAGGCTATGGCGGTCGGCAAGGTATTGTTTCAGGGTCTGGCCCTGGAGCAGCTCCATGACCAGGTATGGCCGGCCGTCCTGCTCGCCGATGTCGTGAATCGTGCAGATGTTGGGATGGTTCAGAGCCGAGGCGGCGCGCGCCTCCCGCTGAAAGCGGGCATTCGAAGCCAGCACCGGAGTTCCGCCCGGCGTGGGCGTATGCGGCGTCTCGCCGCTCAGGTAGCTTTCTGAAACCAGTTTGAGTGCGACATCCCGGTCAAGGCGCGTGTCCAGCGCCCGGTAGACATCTCCCATGCCGCCCGAGCCGATCTTTTCGAGGATTTCGTACGGACCAAAGCGTGCACCGACAGCAGGATTCATTACAGTCAAAATCGTTCAGACCCGAAGTAAGCGAATGTAGGGGGCGAGCCAAGTGTAAATGGGTGTGAGGCTTTACGAAAGAACATTATTCCTGTGCGGCTACACGAAGATAACGTCCTGCACTGGCCCTCAGGGTGCCCCCCACCGGACGGTCAGCACCTAAAACGGCCGACCGCGGAAGAGATACACCAGCTCGATCACCAGGATGATCACCACCGTCAGTTCCAGAAAGAACGCCCGGCTCTGGTTGAACTGGTCGACCATAAAGCGGTAAAGCTCCTCGGCATTGCGCACCTTCTGCGTGACCAGATCCTTGTAGTCGGGCACACCGACCTTCAGCGCCGCCAGCTTATAAAGGCGCGCCGAAAACATGTCGCTCAGGAATTTGATCGCATTGTCGGCGTGCTCGGTCAGCTCGGCAACGTCGAGCAGCACCGTGTGCAGGCGCGTCGCCGACCGCGCCAGCCGCCAGCGCGCGAAGATCCCCGTGCCTTCGTCGAGCAGCGTGTAGACACGGTCCAGCTCTTCGGTAAGCAGCAGGTCGTAGTGCCTGAACTCAAGTAGCTGCGAGTTGGCGTATTCAAGCAGTTGAATGGCCGTCTCTGCGCCCGCAGTCGAGTCGTAGATGAACGCCGCATTCCATCCGATTACGGCAAGATCGTTCGCATAGTAAGAGATCCGCGACTGAAGCACCTCGTTGGTCTCGCTCTCGGCCAGATTGCCGGTATCGCCACGCACCACCTGCGCAATGCGCGAGCCGCAGCTGTGAATCAGGTCCGGAACCGAGGGAGAGCCTCCGCTGTCGCTCTCAATCTCGCGGATGTGGAAGATCAGATAGTCCTCGCTCAGCCACTGCTTGTACGGCTTCACCAGCGCGGGCGCCGCGGCCTCCAGCTTGCGGCGAACCATCTCCGTCGCCTGCGCCGCGAAGTCGACATCCCAGACCCAGCGGCTGGCCAGGCCAATGAGTTTTCCCCATCCGCCGTCGAAGGCCAGCTCGAAGACCACGCTGAGCACGCCGTAGTCGTAGTACTTGATCTCGCCTTGCAGCTGCTCGCCGCTTTCAAGCGTAAGCGTCCCCAGGGATTCGACGACTGGTGGCCTCTGATATCGCACCGAGCCGGGATGCTTGGGCGATGCCGCCTCCAACGTGCCTGCCCTCAGCAGCTCACGCAGACGGTCTAGCCGGATGGCTTCGCACACATCGAACTGCAACAGCACGAGCACTGAGCCCTGCAGCGTGATGTCCGTGGCCGGTGCAGCGATGTCGGGCATGCTGCGAGAATATTACTCTGGAGCGCGAGACGACCCGATGGCTAAACGCAGCGCAGGCTTGCTGATGTATCGCCGACGAGAGGGAGAGCTGGAGGTCTTCCTCTCGCATCCCGGCGGCCCCTTCTGGGCAAAGAAGGACCTGGGAGCGTGGTCGATTCCCAAGGGCGAATACAGAGAGGACGAAGACGCCCTCAAAGCTGCCCGTCGCGAGTTCACCGAGGAGACGGGCTTTGACACGAGCTTCGCAGCCGACGGCGACTTCATCGACCTGGGTACTATCAGGCAGGCTGGCGGAAAGCTCGTCTCGGTCTGGGCTGTCGAGGGCGACTGCGATCCTGCAAAGCTCGTGAGTAACAGCTGCATGATTGAATGGCCTCCACGCTCCGGCCGCCAGATCGAGATCCCAGAAGTCGACCGCGGCGCCTGGTACGGGACGGATGAGGCGCGGGAGCGGATTTGGAAGAGTCAGGCTGCGGTGATCGAGCTATTGATCGCACGTCTCGGTCAGCCAAACTAAGCTGATACCAATCTGAGCTAAGAAGCTTTCACCAAATCTGAGCTAAGATAGCAGGAGTGCAGGCAGGCCGGACGGCCGCTGCCGGGCAGTGATGTCCGGGAGAGGAAAGTCCGAACTCCGCAGGGCAGTGTGCCGGATAACGTCCGGGATCGCGGCTTCAAGGCCGCGAGACGGCTAGTGCCACAGAGAACATACCGCCCGCGTCTCGCAAGAGGCACAGGGTAAGGGTGAAAAGGTGCGGTAAGAGCGCACCGCTCCGGCGGTAACGACGGAGGCAGGGTAAACCCCACACGGAGCAAGACCAAATAGGGAGGAAATTCGCAGCCCGGCCCGATCAGCTGCGAATGCGTGCCGGCCCGGCGCGCCAACGCGGGTCACGTGCACGGCGAAAGCCATGCATGGCGGAAACCTCCGGGTAGGTCGCTGGAGCGCGCGCAGCAATGCGCGGCCTAGAGGAATGGCCGTCCTCGACAGAATTCGGCTTACAGGCTGTCTGCCACGTGGCCCCGGTTTTTCGAAAGAGATCCGGGGCCATCAACTTTAGGTGCGAGGAACTTCCGATCCCGATCGCGCGTAAGCAGATCAGCAGTTGCGGCATCGGTTCACCCGCATGGACGAGTTCTTCTTGGGTCTGCTTGGAATGTTGGCGGAAATAACCGGCGAACTTCTCCTCGAATTTGCCGGGAAATCGACCTTGGCCTTGCTGCGCTCAAAAGAGCCCTAAAACCCCGGCGCCCGCTCTATCCGCCCCGGCTTGCCCGGAAGGTGACTAGAGACCGATCGGGCTATACTCGCTTCGCAGAACTATGTCTTCGCGGGCCTCATGGCCGCTGCGGAAAGAAGTCGTAATGGCACGACTCTGCGGATGGTTGATTCTTCCCCTCTTAATCTGTTCGCTGGCCGCCCAGACAAGTTCCGGCGCTCCTCAGAACCTTGTTGCCATCCGTCATGTGACCGTGATTGATGCGACTGGCTCGCCGGCACGGCCGGATATGACGGTCACCATCATTGGCGATCGCATAGCTTCGATAGCCAAAAGCAGCAAGGCAACCTTACCCGAAGGCGTACAGGTGATCGATGCCGCCGGCAAGTTTCTGATCCCCGGCCTGTGGGATATGCACGTACATCCCACCGGCAAGGACTACCTTCTGCTATTCATCGCCAACGGCGTAACCGGGATTCGTATCATGTGGGGCTCCCCGAATTACTTTGAGTGGAGGAAGGAAATCGAAGCCGGACAATTGCTCGGCCCACGCATGTGGATAGCCAGCCCGATCATCGACGGACCAAAACCTTATTGGACCGGATCGGTTTCCGTGAGCAGTGAACAACAGGCTCGCCGGGCTGTCGATACCTCGAAGCGATATGGCGCAGATTTCGTCAAAGTGTACCAGTTTCTACCCCGCGAGGAGTACTTTGCCATTGCCGATGAAGCAAAGAAGCAGGAAATCTCATTCGCGGGACATGTGCCTCTATCCGTCTCTGCCCAGGAAGCGTCCAGCGCCGGACAAAAGAGCTTCGAACATCTGGTCGGGGTTCTTCCCGCCTGCTCCACACGCGACGCAGATCTTCTTCGGGCTCAGCAGGTCGACCTCACGGAGGATCTGGCGTCGGACAAGCCAAAATTCTGGGGGCAGCATGTAAAGGAAGCCAGGGAGATGATGCTGGATACCTACAGTCCGGAAAAGGCCGCCGCTTTGTTTGCAGTTCTGAAAGGCAATGGCACCTGGCAGTGCCCGACGCTCACGCTGCTGCACATGTTCGCGTACGGTGATGATCCAGCCTTGCTCAAAAATCCTCGGTTGAAATATCTGCCGGCACGGGTCACAGGCGACTGGGATCCGGCAGCCGTCGATGGAAAGCAGACGCCGGAAGATTTCGCCTTCCGGAAAAAGGAATTTCGAAAAGATCTAGAGGTGGTCGGCGCGATGCAAAAGGCAGGGGTGGGAATTCTCGCCGGAACCGACACCGCAAACCCCTACTGCTTCCCCGGCTTTGGTTTGCATGACGAGCTGGGCTATCTCGTGCAGGCCGGCCTAACGCCAATGCAGGCGCTCCAGGCTGCCACTCTCAACCCGGCGCGGTTCTTAGGCCGGGAAAGGGATCTTGGCACGGTCGAGGCTGGAAAAATCGCGGACCTGGTACTGCTCGATGCAAATCCGCTCGACAATATCGGCAACACTCGAAAAATTGACGCTGTGATTTACGGAGGCAAGGTCTTCGATCGGTCAGCGCTCGATGGAATGCTGGCAAAAGTGGAGGACCTTGCGGGCAGAAAGCCCATTGGCGAAATCATGTTCAAGACAATTCAGGAAAAGGGCGCCGATGCCGCGGTCGTGCAGTATCGCGAACTAAAGACGACGCAGCCCGGCGTCTACGATTTCAGCGAAAACGAATTGATCGATCTCGGCTACCAGCTGATCCACCTGAAGAAGTTCGCCGACGCGATTACGATTTTCAAGTTGAGCGTTGAAACCTACCCACAGTCCTACAACACTTATGACAGCCTCGCCGAAGCCTATATGGACAACGGCGACAGGCAACTCGCGATCGAGTATTACCAGAAGTCCCTGCAGATTAATCCCGGCAACACAAACGGCGTCAGGATGCTAAAGAAACTGAACAATCAATGACGAATCGCCCCGGGAAATGCCCCTAAAACCCCGGCGGCCTTTCCCCCGCCACACCGAACGCCTTCTCCATCGCGAGCCCCGCTTGCGCCACCGTCCCTTCGTCAAAGAGCCGCCCGATCAGAGTGACCCCATGCGGCACCCGCCGCGGCGGAGAAAACTTCGGCAGTGGATGCCTCGGGTCCGGAGCCCAGTCACTGCGCGCCTCCGACACCTCGACAAAGCCCGCCCGCAGCGTCAGCGAGGGATGCCCGGTGTTGTTGCTGATCACCAGCATCTCGTCGCGCAGCGACGGCACCAGCAGCAGGTCGACGTCGGAGAAAATTCTCGCCATCTCCTGCGCCACCTTGCGCCGCATGCGGTCCGCCTGCACAAAATCGACCGCCGACAGAAAGCGCGCCTGCCGGAAACAGTTCGGCCAGGCGTCGGGCACCTGCGCCTTCAACTCGTCCACCTGGTGGCTCAGCGTCAGTTCCTCGAACGCGGCAGCGCCCTCCGCAAACAGCATCAAGTTCAGCGAGTCATACGGCCAATCGGGAAGAGAAACCGCGACTGGCACCATGCCGAGCTTCTTCACCGTCTCCAGTGCGACGCGATCCACATCCGTCGCAGGAGCGTCCTTCATCCACGCTGGAAAATACCCAACCCGCAGTCCCGCGACGCTCGCCCCCGCATGGAAATCCAGCTTCGACGGAACGCTGTAGAGGTCTCCCGAATCAGGCCCGGTAATTGCATTGAGGACGAGCATCGTGTCTTCGACGCCGCGCGCCATCGGGCCCAGTTTGTCGAGCGACCAGCACAGCGTCATCGCTCCCGTGCGCGGCACACGGCCAAACGTAGGACGCAGCCCCGTGACTCCACACCTCATAGACGGGCTCACAATACTCCCGCCCGTCTCGCTGCCGATCGCGAACCCGACCAGCCCCGCAGCCGTCGCCGCTCCCGGCCCCGCGCTCGATCCCGACGAGCCTTCCTCCAGCAGCCACGGATTCATCGTCTGCCCACCGAACCAGATATCGTTCAACGCCAGCGCGCCTAGGCTCAGCTTGGCGACCAGCACCGCTCCTGCCGCATTCAGCCGGGCTACAACCACCGCATCCCGCGTCGGGATGCGATCCCTGTAAGGCTCCGCGCCCCAGGTTGTGGCGATCCCCGCCGTATCCAGAAGGTCTTTCCCGCCCCACGGAATCCCGTGCAGCGGCCCCCGATACCTGCCCTCCGCAATCTCTTTGTCCGCCTGCCGAGCTTGCTCCAGCGCGTGATCCTTCGCCAGCGTAATCACGCAACGCAGCTTCGGATCGAACCGCTCTATGCGGCTGATATAGATCTCCGTCAGCCGCTCCGACGTGATCTGCCTGCCTTCGATCCAACGCGAAAGCTGCGTGACTGTCGCAAATGCGATGTCCTCTTCGTTCCCAGGCAATGCAGCCGCCCTGACCGCGCTGCGCACGAACGCATTCGCCGCCGGATAGCCCTTCATCCCCGGCAGCATCGGATTCCACAGCGTCGCCGGAGCTACGCTCTCTTCGATGGCCAGCTTGCGCGGGCCAGTCCGCCGCTCGTACAGCGGAGCCATCTGCATCCGCCAGTTGTCGGCTGCTTCGGCGCGGTCCGCTGGAGTCATCTCCACCTGCACCAGCTTCTCCGCCTCGGCGAAGGTCGCTGCCGAGACCTCCGGCCCCACCGGCGGAGCCGTACCGAACGCCGGTGGAGCCCCGGGTGTCGGTTCCTGTGACTGCGGCGTCTGAGCGTGAGCGGCAACCGCAACGCCGAGCAATCCCAGCGTGCCTTGAGCAAGAAAATCTCTGCGCGATCCTGACATATCTGTCCTTAGTTCTTCGTCTTTGGGAGAAAACGGGATTGAGTGAAAGATAAACGATTCGCGCCTGTTTGTTTTGACGCGAATTTCACGGCCGTCAACATAGCATCCGGGAACCATCTCCTGGGCCGGCACGTAACGAGTCACGTACGAGCACAAACGAGGGGAGACGTCTCCATGGCATCCCGGCTGCGCGATTTGACCTACGCTTTTCGCAGGATTTCGAAGTCACCCGGCATCGCCGTCGCCGCCATCGTTTCCATCGGGCTGGGCATCGCCGCCAACGCCACCATCTTTTCCATCGTCAGCACCTTCGTGCTTCGGCCCGCACCCGTTGGCGATCCATCGACGTTGCTCGCTCTCCACATGCAGTCCCGCGGCGACCGCTGCTGCAATCAGTACACGTGGCCGCTCTATCTCGACGTGCGAGACCAGGCGAAGTCCTTTTCCGGAGTGGCCGCCTATTACGAGCTGCTCTCGGCCTCCATGAGTGGCGAAGGCAACAGCGAACCGGAACGAATCTGGGGACAGTGCGCGACCACCAACTTCTTCGATGTCGCCCAGCTTCGCATGCCGCTGGGGCGGGGATTTTTGCCGGCTGAAGAGAAACAGCAGGTCATCGTCCTTGGATATAGCCTGTGGCAACACCGCTTTGCCGCCGATCCGGCGATCATCGGCAAGAGCATCACGTTCTCCGGCCACCCCTTTACCGTCGTCGGTATTGCTCCGCTCGGATTTCGCGGCGTCGATCAACTCCTGGCTCCGGAGTTCTGGGTGCCACTCGGCAACGTGGAACAACTGGCCGCCAATCTCCAGGATCGCAACTCACGGTACTATCACTGGCTTGGAGCCATCGGGCGCGTTAAGCCCGGTGTGACTCAGGCTCAGGTGCGTTCCGAACTGGACACGCTGGCCGCCAATCTCGCCAAAGCCTATCCTGCTAGCGATAAAGACAACAGCCTTCCCTTTGACCAGGCCGGATCCCTCCCCCAGAGTCAAAAAGCAGCTGTGCTCGTCTTCCTCGGAGCGCTCAGCGTCGTCGTTCTGCTTGTCCTCTGCATCGCGGCAGCCAACGTTGCCAACCTGCTCCTTGCCCAGGCCGCGGGACGCCAGCGTGAGATGGCCATCCGCCTTGCCCTTGGGGCCACTCGCCGTCAGCTCATGCGGCAGGTCCTGACCGAAACTTTAATCCCCGGCCTTGCCGGCGGCGCCCTCGGAGTCATTCTTGCGCTCTGGGCTACCTCAGCGCTCTCCGCTTTCCACCTTCCTGCGCCCATCCCGCTGGATATCTCTGTCACCCTTGACTGGCGCGTGCTGCTATACGCTTTCGGCCTGAGCGTTGCCGCCGGCCTCGTCTTCGGCTTTGCTCCGGCATGGGCTGCGGCCCGCCCTCTCATCACCGCTGCGCTCAAGGGCGAAGACGCCCTCGCACGTCCCGGACGCCGCATCACCCTGCGCAACATCCTTGTCGTCGCGCAGATTTCCCTTTCGCTTGTCCTTCTCTGCGTCACCGGACTCTTCCTGCGCAGCCTTGAGCGAGCCTCGATGATGAATGTCGGCTTTCGTTCCAACGGCCTCCTGATGATCTCCGTCGATCCGCGCGTTCACGGATATACCCCCGAGCGCACAGTGCAGTTTTTCACCGAGTTGCGAGACCGCGCTGCCGTGTTGCCCGGAGTAACGGCTGCCGTCGTCACCGACGTCGCGCCGCTTTCCATGGGCGCCCGCAGTGATACCTTCCACGCCGACGGCATCAAGTCGGACGGGCCCGAACCAAACGTCGATCTCTACATGGTCACTCCGGGATACTTTGGGGCCATGGGCATTCCTCGCTTGCTCGGTCGCGACTTCGCCAATGAAAGTGCATCTGCACCCAGGGTCGCAGTTGTCAACCAGGCGTTTGTCCACGACGTCTTTCACGATGAGAATCCCATTGGCCGTCGCGTTGAAGGCGGAGGTGTGAACTACCAGGTAGTCGGCGTCGTTGCAAATGCGAAATCGCGCACCATCGGCGAAGACCTCAGGCCGGTGCTTTATCGTTCACTCGGGCAGACCGTCGCGTCAGATCCGTCGTTCTTCGGATACACTCTCATGGTCCGCATCAATGACGAAGCCGGGACGGCAGCTGCGGTGCGCAACATCGTTCATTCGCTCGATCCCGCCATGGCCATCTTCAACGCCGAGACCATGCACGAGCACCTTCGCGATGCACTCTTCCTGCCGCGTCTTGCCGGGGTTCTCTTCGGCATCTTCGGCTTTGTCGGACTCGCGTTGGCCTCGGTCGGCCTCTACGGCGTGATGAGTTATTCCGTCAGCCGCCGCACCCGCGAGATCGGCATCCGCATTGCGCTGGGCGCACAGCTTGCAGCGGTCCAGCGGCTGGTCGTGGGTCAGGGAATGTTGCTTACCGTCGTGGCTCTCGCGCTTGGACTGCCGGCGGCGTGGATGGCGGCAAAGTTTTCCTCAAGCTTTCTCTACGGAATCCACCCGCACGACATTGCGACGTTCACGCTTGTGCCCGTACTGCTCGCGGCTGTCGCGCTATTTGCTTGCTGGATTCCGGCACGCCGCGCTGTGCGGGTTGATCCGCAGACGGCACTGCGGAACGAATGAGGCGTTAGCCCTTCCTAGGATCCAGCCGCCACTTCGTTCGCGTGTAGGCAATGCGGAAGCTCGTGCGCTCAGCATTGCGCTGCGACTGGCTGCCGGCTTCCGTCACCATCATCGCTAGGTCGCAGCCGTATTCCGCGGCATAGCGCATCCGCGCCTGCAACAGCGCTGATTGCAGCCCGCGCTGCCGCATCTCCGGAACTGTCGATGCCCCGCCGAACAGGGCCACGCCGTCATGCAGGCTCAGAACACCAGCCGCACCCGCCTGCCCGTCCAGTTCCGCGAGAAAGCACACGCTTTGCTCGCGGGCGGCAACGAGAACTCCGAAGCTCTCGAGAAAACCCTGGAACTCAGGATGATCGTGCGCCCATCCTCGCGCGCTGATCTTCGACCAGAGCGTCGCTTCTTCGGGATTGATCACGCGGACCGTAATCCGGCCCGCGTCCTGCGCGGGCCATTCCGCGTATTGATCTAAGATCGGCTGATACAGCACGCTGCTGATCTCCAGCGGCCTGTACGCTCGCGCGCACAACAGGTCGAGGGTTGCGATGCCGGCCAGCGGGCTCACCTCATGCATCGCCGCGGCTCCGCGATCCAGAAAGAAGCGTTCGATCTGATCCATCGCCGAGGGAGTCGGCTCTTCAAAAATCCCCAGCCCGAAGGTCTGCGTGACCGGAGAGTCGATTCCGTCAAAGACCGCGTAAGCACCTGCGCACTCAATCCACGTCGACTCGCTCTCCGGATCGAGATGCTTACGCGCCTCGGCGAAACTCCGGCACGCATGACCTTCAGCGCGTTCGAGACGCCGAGCGAGATTCAGGTCGGCAAACACCATCACCGTGACTCATTCCGACATAAGCTACTGGCACTCATTTCGACGTAAATGTCGACGCCGGAAGCTTGTCTTTATTGAAAAGGTTCGCGTCCGTCCA
Organism: uncultured Acidobacteriaceae bacterium; assembly: GCA_963781245.1. Taxonomy (GTDB): domain Bacteria; phylum Acidobacteriota; class Terriglobia; order Terriglobales; family Acidobacteriaceae; genus Silvibacterium. The sequence goes on along the minus strand of CAWAFB010000010.1, from coordinate 60,423 downwards.
GCTAGGCCACCCATAGCGGACAAACCTGGGCTGCCTCACTCCCGAGGCTTCCACGACCACCGTTGAGCCGTCTATCTTCGCCGTTGCCGGAACAAACTTCCCATCCTCGCCGGCAATCTCAAATCCCGCCGGAACACCCTGACTCGTCAGTCCGCTTTCGGCGTGATCGAACCATACTCGCATCGCCGAACCCTCCACCGTCGCCTCGCGAAAAAGCGGCCCGGAGTACTCGATTCCACGCTCGCCGTACACCATCGCGCGCGCCGCCAGCGCCAGGCGCGCCGCCACGGTTTGCTTGTCGGGAGGATGCACATTGTCCTTCGTCCCGATATCGAGCGTCACCGCCATTGCAGTGTTCGCCACGGCCAGCGTTCGGCGCTGCGCATCGCGGATCGTGCCCCAGTCTTCCTTCGGCGAAGAGAAGTTCGAAATCTGCACATACAGGAATGGAAAATTGCCCTGAGCCCAATCCCTCCGCCAGTCGGCAATCAGCGCGGGAAACGCATTTACGTACAGCGGCGCCCGCTCCGGATCGCTGTTCGTCTCGCCCTGATACCAGATCACGCCCTTGATCGTGTAGAGCGTCTCCGGAGCGATCATCCCGTTGTAGAGCGCGACCGGCGCCCACGACGCAGGATTCGGATGCCAGGGCTGCTCCGGAGGCGGCTGATGTGCTGCCTCCGCGGCGTCGCGCTCCCGCTTTTCCTTGGCGAGTATCGCCGGTCCATCGGCCACGTTCTGGGCAAACAGCGCCCACGATCTGAAGAGCGGCATCAGGCTCGCGTCCGACGAGATTCCCATCATGCTGATCCAGGCTTCCACCGGAGTCCCGCCCCAGGTGGTATCGATCAGCCCCACTGGAACTTTCTCTTTCGCACTGATCTCACGCCCAAAGAAGTACGCGACCGCCGAGAAGTCAGCCGCGGTCTGCGGATTGCACTCCGTCCACGTCGCCGAAACATCGTTCATCGGGTACGGCGACGGAACACGCCCCACTCGCAGCAGCCGCACGTTGGGAAGCGTAGCGTGAGCGATCTCATCGGCGCCGTTCTTCAGTTCGGCGCTGTTGGGAAAGCCCGACAGCGGCATCTCCATGTTCGACTGCCCCGACGCCAGCCACACATCGCCCACAAGAATGTCGGAGAGGGTCACGCCCGTACCGCCTCCACTGCCCGTGGCGGTCAGCGTATACGGCCCGCCCGCTTTCTCCGGCATCAGCCACAGGCTCCACTTGCCCAGGTCGTCTGCCTTCGCAGTGAGTGTCTGATCGTGAAAGTGAACCGTGACCGTCTCACCCGGATCTGAACTGCCCCAGATGTGAATGGGAGCTTCGCGCTGCAGCACGGCATGGTCGCTCAGCAGATGCGGCAAAGTCACCTCGCCACGAGCCGCTCCTGCCAGTATCAACAGCGCCCCCGCGCACCAGCCCAGCCTTGGTGAAATTCTCATCGCGATTCGAATCCTCTTCTTCGTTAGCTGTTTTCGGAAACGTTTCCACCATATCAGCGACCTCTGCCCGAGGTCACCGCGTCGGTCCAATTTGCGGACCGTTCCCGGACCCACTCGTGTTAACTTCCCCCTATGCTCCTCAAGGCCTCTATGTTTCTCAAAGAACGAGCCGTTCTTGCCGCCGCCCTTTGTGTCGTCGCCCCACGCTGCTTCAGCCAGACACCGCAAGCTCCGCCGCCCGCAGGCCCGACCGTGCAGGACCGCATCGCACGCATGATGTCTCCCGGCACCGGCGCATGGACCACCGACCAGCTCGCCACCATGAGCAGGTTGCGCGACGCTGCCCTCACCGATCCCTATGCTCTGAACGAGCTTCGCCACCTGACTGACAACATTGGCCCGCGTCTCTCCGGATCGCCGCAGGCCCAGGCTGCTGTCGACTACGTCGCTGGTGAAATGCGCTCTCTCGGAGCCGAAGTGCAGCTTGAAAAGACGACCGTCCCCCACTGGGTGCGCGGCGCGGAGACCGGCGCTCTCACCACATGGCCCGGCGCCACACCCAGCACCACGCAGAAAATCGTCCTCACCGCGCTTGGAGGCAGTGTCGCTACCGCGCCCGACGGCCTCACCGCCGAAGTTGTCGTCGTCAACAATTTCGACGAGGCTCATAAGCTGCCGCCCGGAGCCGTCAAAGGCAAGATCCTGCTCTTCAACGAAATGTTCGACAAGCGCCTGGCCGCGCAGGGCAACGGTCTCTCCGCCTACGGACAGGCGGTGCTCTATCGTGGTGCCGGTCCCAGCGTTGCTGCGTCGCTTGGCGCATCTGCGGTTCTCGTCCGTTCCGTCGGCGGAGCCGACTTCCGCCTCCCCCACACCGGAGCAACCTTCTACGCCCCGGGGATTGCGAAAATCCCCGCCGCAGCCGTAACTGCCGAGGACGCTGATCTGCTCGCCAATCTCGCAAAGCAAGGTCCGGTAACGATGCAACTCACCCTCACCCCGCAGACCCTCCCGCCTGCCCCGAGCTACAACGTCATTGCCGACTGGAAAGGCAGCGAGCACCCCGAACAGGTCGTCGTCGTCTCCGGACACCTCGACTCATGGGATCTCGGCACCGGAGCTATCGACGACGGAGCCGGCATCGTCGTCTCCATGCAGGCGATTCATCTACTGAAGATGCTTGGCATCCATCCCAAACGCACCGTGCGCTTCATCGCGTGGATGGACGAGGAGCAGGGCGGCTCGGGCGCACAGACTTATGCCAAGGAGCACGCTGCCGATCTCCCCAACCACATCGGCGCGCTGGAGTCCGACCTCGGATCCGATCATCCTGACGGCGTCACCTATGCTGGAAATGCAGCGCTCGGCGATTATCTCCGTCCCGTTGCCCACGTGCTCGACGCCATCGGCGCATCCACGCTCACCCATGGTGAAGAGGCCGGTGAAGACGTCGGCTTCCTCACGGGCGTGCCCGGATTCACTCCCACGCAGGACAGTCGCTTCTACTTCAACTATCACCACACAGCCGCTGACACCTTCGACAAGGTGAACCCGCAATTGCTCGGCGAGAACGCAGCCGTGATGGCCGTCGTGGCGTATGCGCTGGCCGACGCCTCGACGCCCGCTCCGCGCTAGGATTTTCAGCACCAGACCAGAAACGCCGCTGCCGCCCGGGAATTTCACGCTAGACTACCTCCTACCATGTTCCCAATTCGGACGCGAGTGACGACGCGAATCTCCGCCATCGCTGTAATCGCCTGCCTCTGCGCCTTTCCCGCGCTGCGCGCGCAGGATGCCGCGCCTGACGACGCCGGCAAAAACGTAATCGCTACCGCCCAGGAACAACCGGTTCGGACCAAACACGCGATGGTGGTGAGCATCCATCACGAGGCCACCGATGCCGGAGTCGAAATCCTCAAAGACGGCGGCAACGCCATCGATGCCGCGGTGGCCACCGGCTTTGCGCTGGCCGTGGTGCATCCCATAGCAGGAAACCTCGGCGGCGGCGGCTTCATGCTCGTCCATTTCGCGAGTGGCAAGTCGACCTTTATCGACTATCGCGAGCGCGCTCCGCTGGCCGCAACGGCCAACATGTATCTCGACGCCAAGGGCAATGTCGTTCCTGACGCCAGTATCACCGGGTACAAAGCCATCGGCGTCCCCGGCTCCGTCGCCGGCATGGTCTACGCGGAGAAGAAGTACGGCAAGCTGACGCTGGCCAGGGTGATGGCTCCCGCGATCCGGTTGGCCAGCCAGGGCTTCGTGCTCACCGACGAAGAAGCCGGCGAGTATCACGACAAAACGCTGAGCATGTTTCCCGAGTCGAAGCGCATCTTCCAGCGCGACGGCAACTTCTATAAAGCCGGAGAGTTCTTCAAGCAGCCCGACCTCGCCGCGACCCTCAAGACTATCGCTGCCGATCCCGACGACTTCTACCACGGCCACATCGCGAAGGAGCTCGCCGCCGAGGTTGAGAAGAACGGCGGCCTCATCACCGTCGAAGACCTCGCCCGCTACTCCGTCAGGGAGCGTGAGCCGGTGACCGGCACCTACAAGGACTACACCATCATCAGCGCGCCGCCGCCGTCCTCCGGAGGCATCGCCCTCATCGAGGCCCTCAACATTCTTGAGGGGTACAACCTGAGTCGCTGGAAGGACCGCACCCCCGACGAGATGCACCTTATCGTCGAAGCCTATCGCCGCGCCTACATGGATCGCACCGACTACCTGGGCGATCCCGACTACGTAAAGATTCCGGTCGACCAGCTCATCGACAAGAAGTACGCTGTCGCGTGGCGCACCAGCATTGTCGCGGAGCAGGCCACGCCGTCAAAGGACCTCAAGCGCCCTGCGGGATTCATCCCACCGCCTCCAACCATGAACGACGTGCGCCACGAGTCGACCCAGACCACGCACTACTCGGTCGTCGACGCAGACGGTAACGCCGTCGCCGTTACCACGACCCTCAACAACAACTTCGGCTCGGCAGTCACGGCTACCGGCCTCGGCTTTCTGCTGAACGACGAGATGGACGACTTCGCGTCGAAGCTTGGCGTTCCCAACATGTACGGACTCATCCAGGGTCCCGCCAACACCATCGCACCCGGCAAGCGCCCGCTCTCTGCCATGACGCCGACCATCGTGCTTAAGGATGACAAGGTTCGCTTCGTGCTGGGCTCGCCCGGCGGCGGCCGCATCATCACCACCGTGGCGAATATCTTCCTCAGCGCCGCCGACGAAGGCTTGAATATCCAGGAAGCCGTCGACGCTCCGCGCTTCCACCATCAGTATCTGCCCGACATCCTCGTCATGGAGCCCGGCTTCTCCGACTCCACCGTCGAAGGCCTGCGTGCCTTCGGCTACCAGCTCAAAGTCGGCGGCCATTGGAGCGACGGAGAATGCATCGCCGTCGATCCTGCGACCGGCGACCTCGAAGGCGGCCAGGACCACCGGCATCATTTCGGCAAGGCTGCGGGATTTTGATGCAATGTAGAGCTTTGGTACAGCCATGATGCTAATCGGGTCGTCCGAACAGGCGAAACAGCCTGGAATGCCTCTCCAATGAGAAGATAGAAGCAGACAGAAATAGAAGAGCATCACCCCAGGTCTCACTTTCATGCTGAAGGTCATCTCGTCCCACGTTTTCCTCCGCAATCGACTCCATCCCGGCCTGCTAGAGACATTTCAAAAATCAGGTGCCCAGGGAGTCGAACTTTTCGCCGCGCGCCAGCACTTTGACTACACCGACCGCAGCGCCGTCCGCGACCTCGCCGAGTGGTTCCGGTCGAACCAAACCGAAGCCTTCTCCATGCACGCGCCGCTCTATGCCGATCACGAAATGGGCCGCGGCGGTGCGCCCGGCATCAACGTCATCCATCCTGAGAAGTCCCGACGCATCGATGGCATGGACGAGATCAAGCGCGCCCTCGAGGTCGCCGAGCAGATTCCCTTTCGGTTCCTCGTTGTCCACCTCGGCGAGCGCGAAGACACCTGGAGCCCGCGAGCCCTTGAGTTCTCGATGACTGCGCTCGAGCATCTGCGCGCCTTTGCCAGCCCGCTCGGAGTAAAGCTGCTGGTCGAAAACCTGCAGAACGATGTCACACGTCCGGCAAACATCCTCGAGATCCTCAACACCGGACACTTCTCCGATATTGGAGTCTGTCTCGATGTCGGACACGCGCACCTCACCGAGGGCGTAGCATCGGTTCTGGCCGAACTGAAGGGACGCATCCGTTCCTCGCATCTGCACGACAACAATGGCGACCGCGATTCCCACCTCTGGCCCGGAAACGGCACAATCGAGTGGGATGAAGTCTTCGAGGGGTTGACAACCACCCCGCAAGCGCCCGCCGGCGTGCTCGAGATCCACTATGGACTCGAGGAAACCCCGGAAACAGTCACCCAGAAGGCGGCAAAAGCCTTCGAAAGATTTTAGTAAATCAGAGAAACAGCAACAGGGCTTAACAATTGGACGACAAGACCCTTGAGAGAAGTTAGAAGGTCATGGCAGAAGAAACAAAGACAGAATCCGTAACTAACACAGCGACAGAAGCAAAGCCCCTTACCACCATCGCCAAAATCGGCGAGTACGAAGACCGCAGCGTCACCATCCAGGGTTGGCTCTACAACCTGCGGGAGAGCGGTAAGCTGCTCTTCCCCATCTTTCGCGATGGCAGCGGAACGATCCAGGGCATCGTCCCCAAGGCCGCTGTGCCTGCAGAAGTCTTCGACACCATCAAGGGCTTGACGCAGGAATCGAGCGTCATCGTCACCGGCAAGGTGCGCGCCGACAAACGTGCTCCCGGCGGTTACGAATTAGACGTCGAAGGCATCGAGGTCGTTCAGCGCGTGCCGGAAGATACGCCGTTCCCGATCTCGCTCAAGGAGCACGGCACCGACTTCCTGATGGAGCATCGCCATCTTTGGATTCGCACGCCGCGCCAGGCCGCTATCCTGCGCATCCGCGCCGAGATCATCAAGGCGGCCCGTGACTTCTTCGACGACCGCGGATTCGTGCTTACCGACCCGCCCATCCTGACGCCTGCGGCCTGCGAAGGCACCAGCACGCTCTTCCCCGTTGAATACTTCGGAGACGAAGCCTACCTCACGCAGAGCGGCCAGCTCTACATCGAAAGCACCGCCCTCGCGCTGGGCAAGGTCTACTCATTTGGGCCAACGTTTCGCGCCGAAAAATCCAAGACGCGCCGCCATCTCACCGAATTCTGGATGGTCGAGCCGGAAGTCGCCTACTGCGATCTGGACGGACTGATGGAACTTGCCGAGCAATTCCTGAGCTTCATCGTGGACCGCGTAATGACGCGTCGCGCACCCGATCTCAAGGTCATCGGGCGCGACACCTCCAAGCTCGAAAGCATCAAAGCCCCGTTTCCCCGCCTGCGCTACGACGATGCGGTTGCGATGCTCAACGACGCGCACGCCAAGGGCCTGCTCGAAAATCCCTTCGAGTACGGCAACGACTTCGGCTCGCCCGACGAGACCTACATTTCCTCGCAATTTGATCGTCCCGTCATGGTGCACCGCTATCCCGCCGCCGTGAAGGCCTTCTACATGGAGCCCGACCCTCAAGACTCGAAGTACGCCCTCTGTGTCGACGTGCTCGCGCCCGAGGGATACGGCGAAATTATCGGCGGATCGCAGCGCATCGCCTCATTCGACCTGCTGAAGAAGCGCATCGAGGAGCACAACTTGCCGATGGACGCCTTCCAGTGGTATCTCGATCTGCGGAGGTATGGTTCGGTGCCGCATTCCGGATTCGGCATGGGCATCGAACGTGCCGTGGCGTGGATCTGCGGTCTTGAGCACGTGCGTGAGACGATTCCCTTCGCGCGCACTCTGAACCGGATCTACCCGTAGCAGAAAGATCGGAAGTCCGTAATGTCACGAGTTACAGAAATTCGTGCGGTCGAAAGAACCGCCACCACCGCCTCTGGGCGCCCCGCCTACACCGGAGTGCAATCGCTGCCCCCTCGCCGCATCAAAATCATCGGCGTCCCGCTCGACCTCGGAGCCGCGCGCCGCGGTGTGGATATGGGGCCCTCCGCTGTCCGTGTCGCCGGGCTTGAAGCTCGCCTGGAGGCCCTCGGTCACGAGGTGAACGACGGCGGAAACATCGCCGTCGCCATCGCCGAGACCAAGCAAATCGGCGAGCAGAGCGCCCGTTACCTCAAGGAGATTACCGAGACCTGCACACACGCAGCCGAAAAAGTCCTGCGCTCCCTCGAAGAAGGCATGACGCCCGTCGTCCTCGGCGGTGATCACTCCGTCGCCGCCGGAACGGTCTCGGGCGTGGCCGAGTTCTACCGCCGCGAAAACAAGAAGATCGGCCTCATCTGGATCGACGCCCACTCCGACATCAACACTCCCGAAACTTCGCCCAGCGGCAACGTGCACGGCATGCCACTCGCCGCGCTGCTCGGCCTCGGTCCGGAGCCGCTGGCCAACATCTTCGGATTCTCGCCCAAGGTCGCGCCCGAGAACACGGTCCTCATCGGCGTGCGCGACATCGACGCGACCGAAAAAGAGAACATCCGCCGCGCCGGCATCAGCGAGGTCTACACCATGCGCGACATCGACGAGCGCGGCATGCGCACCGTGATGGAAGAGGCCCTGCGCGCCGCCGGACGCGGCACCGCCGGCTACCACGTCTCGCTCGACATGGACTGGATCGATCCCGAAGACGCCCCCGGCGTCGGCACTCCCGTGCGTGGCGGCGCCACCTACCGCGAGGCCCACCTCGCGATGGAGATCATCGCCGACCACGGACGCATGCTCAGCTTCGAAATCGTCGAAGTAAACCCGGTGATCGACGAGCGCAACCGCACCGCCGATCTCGCTGTCGAGCTGATTTCCTCAGCCTTTGGTAAGAAGATTCTCTAGACAATGAAAAAACTCCGCGTAGGCGTACTCTTTGGCGGCCGCAGCGGCGAGCACGAGGTCTCGCTGCTCTCGGCCGCGTCCGTCCTCAAGGCCATTGACCCGAAGAAGTACGAGATCACCCCCATCGGCATCACCAAGGAAGGCCGCTGGGTCACCTCCTCCGATGCCACCCGCCTTCTCGCTGGCGGGTCCGCCGGCGCACCCCGCGCGCTCCGCGCCGGAGACCCCGAGACCACGACATCCGCAGCCGTCCTCGCGCGCGGCGAATCAGTCATCGTGCCGCCTGTCCCGTCCGAAAACAAAACCGGCGCGCTCGTCCCCTTCGAAACCGATGCCCGGACCCTCGACCTCCACGCCTCTGCCTCAGCTTCGCCGCTCAGCCTCGACGTCATCTTCCCTGTCCTTCACGGCACCTTCGGCGAAGACGGCACCATCCAGGGCCTCTTCGAACTCGCCGGAATCGCCTACGTCGGCTCCGGTGTCCTCGGCTCGGCGACCGGCATGGACAAGGACATCATGAAGCGCCTCTTCGCCGCCGCGAAGCTGCCGATCCCAAAACACATCACTTTCCTGCGCCACGAGTGGGAAGCCAGCCCGAAAAAGACCATCGCGAAAATCGAAGCCGCCCTGCGCTATCCTCTCTTCGTGAAGCCAGCGAACCTCGGCTCCTCCGTCGGCATCACCAAGGCCCACGACCGAAAAGAACTCGCCCCCGCCATCGACATCGCCGCCGGCTACGACCGCAAGATCGTCGTCGAGCAAGGAGTCGGAGGCAAGCGTGGAAAGGCCCGCGAACTCGAAGTCGCCGTCCTCGGCAACGACAACCCCCAGGCCTCCGTCGTCGGCGAAATCGTCCCCGGCAAGGAGTTCTACGACTACGAAGCGAAATATCTCAGCGAGGGCTCCGACCTCATCATTCCGGCAAAGCTCACCAAAAAACAGGCCAAAGAAGTCCAGCAGATGGCCATCGCCGCCTTCCGAGCCTGCGACTGCTCCGGCCTGGCGCGCGTAGACTTCCTGATGGAGCCCACCTCAAACGCGGGCAAGCCCGGCCGCATCTATCTGAATGAGATCAACACCATGCCCGGATTTACGTCTATCAGCATGTACCCCAAGCTGTGGGCGGCCTCGGGCATCGCGTATCCTGAGCTTATTGACCGGCTCATCTCCCTGGCTCTCGAGCGCCGTGCCGAAAAGGACCACACGAGTTACAGCCGCTGAGGAACCCGGCGATAGCGCGAAGGGAACAAGGAGCCGCGCCACGGTGTCAGAAGTAAATGGGGAAGTTTGCGCCAAAGCAGCCCGAAAAGGATCGATAGCCGCCGATGACACTGATGGATGCTCCCAAGTTCGATGTTCGCCGCGAGCGGCGCAACCGCACTCTTTTCATTACCGGCGTGGTCGTGATCGTTGTTGCCGCCATCGCCCTCGGCTCCTGGTTCGTGGAAGTTCCCTGGCAGCTCTGGCACTGGCCGCAGGATCATCGCGTAAACAACTTCTTCGCCGCCGTCCAGTCGGGCGACCTCGAGAAGGCCTACGGCCTCTGGAACAACGACCCCGATTGGAAGCAGCATCCCGATCAGTACAAGGCCTACAGCCTCGCAGACTTCCAGAAGGACTGGGGCCCGGCCAGCGACTACGGCACGATCAAGTCGCACAACATCGTCATCGCCCACCGTGTTGGTAACGGCGTGGTCATGGGAGTGAACATCAACGGCGGCAAGACGCCCATCTTCCTGCGGGTCGACTCAAAATCCAAGACCATCGGTTTCTCGCCCGTTGAGCTCTACCTCGGCCCGTAGACGCCGCCCATCGCAGCCGAATCGAACTCCGCTTGACGCCGTGCGAGGGCCCTGTAAGCTTTTTTCGTTAGCAAGGGAAGGCTCAAATGAGGCTCAAGCCGGTCATGGCTTTCGTTGTTCTCGCCGTCATTTCCATGGCCGCCGCGCTTGGACAGCAGGCACATTTGGCTGCGGCAGATGACCCGACCGCAAAGTTCATTATCGATGCGGAACGTCAATGGGCCGAGGCCGCATGTACGCATAACAAGATCGCCCAGGAGATCCTCGCCGACGAATTTCAGGGCACCTCTACGGAAGCGAAACGTTACACGAAATCGGAAGAAGTGGCTGACACAGAAAATGGATCGAGTGTCGCGCGGGATTGCCGCCTCCTCGACGCCAGGGTCCGTTTCTTCGGCGATAGCCTTGCGATGGCCTATGGCAGCGAGAGTTCAGTCCGAAAAGTAAAAGATGGATCCGAGAAATCGCGATGCCAGATCTGGACCGACACCTGGCTGAAGCGAAACGGAAAATGGCAGATCATTGCGGCTCAGGATACGCTGTACGACTGCAAGTAGGCATGTATCCTTCAGCCCAGTGGAACTTTCTTGCGCGAAGCGAAGGCTGGCCACCACTACTTCAAACGCGGTCATCCTGAGCGAAGCGACCGGGACCGGGGTCCCCACGGACAGGTCGCCGTCCGTGGGGTGGAAAGGGAGCGCAGTCGAAGGACCTGCTTTTTCGCCTGCAGCGAACCCGCTAACCCGCCGCCTGGCTGACCTGCTCCAACGCCGCCAGCGTCTTGTGCAGGCTTGCCACGTCCCCAACATTCAGGCAACTCTGGCTGCGGTCGATCTGCCGCATCAGGCCGCAGAGCACCTTTCCGGGACCCACCTCGATGAAGTGTGTCGGCTGCTGCGCGATGAGCAGCCGCATCGATTCAACCCACCGCACCGATCCCGTCACCTGCCGGATCAGCGCATCCCGCAACCGGTCAGCTTCAGTCATGAGGGCCGCGTCCACGTTCGCGGCCACTGGCACGCTCGCCGACGAAAACTTGAGCTCCTTCAGCAGAACCGCCAGCCGGTCCTGCGCCGGCTGCATCAGCGCGCAGTGGAAGGGCGCGCTCACCGCCAGCATCACCGTTTTTTTGGCCCCGCGCTCCTTGCACAGCGCCGCCGCGCGCTCGACAGCTTCAGCCGCGCCAGAGATCACCGTCTGTTCCGGTGAATTGAAGTTCGCCGGTGAGACCACTCCGCCTGTCTCTGCCGCCGCATCCGTGCAGGCCTTGGCCGCGTCATCCGAACTCATCCCCAGTAGCGCGGCCATCGCCCCCTCGCCCGCTGGCACCGCCTCCTGCATATACTGGCCGCGGCTGCGGACAGTCCTCACTGCATCGGCGAACGAGATGACTCCAGCGGCAACGTTGGCTGAGTACTCGCCCAGCGAATGTCCGGCTACATAGTTCGGAGTCACGCCCTTCTGGGCCAGCACGCGCTGCGCCGCGATCGAGACAGTAAAGATCGCCGGCTGGGTGAACTCCGTCAGCTTCAACTGCTCTTCAGGTCCGCTGAAGCAGAGATCGGAGATCGCGAATCCCAGCGCCTCGTCAGCCTCCTCGAAGGTGTGTCGCGCGGCGGGAAAATTATCGAAAAGCTCGCGGCCCATGCCGACTGCCTGCGAGCCTTGCCCCGGAAACAGAAAGGTGAGATTTTGCGTACTCATGCCAGTGGGTATTTCAAATGATTCGGCAAAAGGGCGCAAGGGAGGCTCACAAGGAGTCGGGCTGAATGATAGGAACGAATTCAGATCAGCCGGCATTTTTCTTCTTGTTAGACTCGACTCTCGAGGCGGATCGTATGAGCCATTTGCAAAATGATGAAATACGGGTATTCGAATGCCCGAACTGCGGGCAGACAATCAATACCTCACTATCGCAGTGTCGGTATTGTTCCGCGCCGGTCGACAGTCAGACAGCAGAAATCGCTGCAACGCTAACCAGCAAAGTAAGCCACGCGTGCAGCGACGCCAGCTACGTCCGAATCTTGGCCGGATCACTTGTCGTGTTCTTCTTGTTGACACTTGTGCCTTTCATGGGGCTCGTCGGTTTGGTTGGTTATTAGGGTTTGCTCTTATTGGTTCCCGTTCTGTCCATTCGTTGGTGGGTACAATTTTCCTCGCTTCGTTCAAATGACCCAGACTATCGTCGTGCGAAACGGAATGTTGGCATTGCCCTGGTGATATGGGTGCTGTTCTTTCTGTTTGTCTCCGTGCGAATCGTCCTGGCGACGAAAGCCAGGAGAAGCAACTCATCCCTTTCTTGGCGAGCGGATGTTCAGAAAGTCAGTTGACAAGAACGGCCAGTGCGGCCAGACTCTCGGCATGCGACTGTCTGTCATCTGTCTCATAGCGAGTGCCTTGTTGTGCCTGCCGTCCCGGGCACAGGTGCCGGTCTTCCAGGTCACTCCCGTCCAGAGCTCCATCAGGTTCAATGTGAAGTCTTCGAAGCCGATGACCGGCGATTTCGACAAATGGACCGCAACCCTGACCTTCTCGTCACGCGAGGCCACGTCGGGCGTATTGGACGTCGAAATTCAGGCGGCGAGCCTGCGCCCCGGAATCAGCACTCTGGGCGAAAAGCTGAGGGGTAAGGACTTTCTCAGTGTCGACCAGGACCCGGTGATTTCGTTCAAGACCAATAAGGTCGTCCAGACCGGGAAAACAACCTTTGACCTCGTCGGGACTTTCACCATGCGCGGCGTTTCGAAGCCAGCGACTCTGAATCTGGTGATCGCCGATCAAACGAAAACCGTGGGATACGTTCAGGGAATCGTGCCCTTCGAATATAAGGATTACGGCATGACCGGCAACAGCCGGAGTGGTGACCGCGGCGAGGTCGATATAAACCTCAAGCTCGAACAGGTGAGTGGACCTCAACTGGTTCGCCAGAGATTTTGATAACGACGAGCAGGCCCTAAGGTTCAACCAGATTCTGAAGAATTATTTCGCCTCATGACATCCAAACCTCACGAGACTTTCAGTGCTTACACTCCAGATCCTGGCCATCCTCGTCCTCGGGCTCATGTGCGGAAGCGAGCTCAACGTAGCCGCCTTCGCCCACCCCATGCTCAACCGCCAGCCCTTTGAAACTCACATCAGGATGCGTGCAGCCCTCGCCGTTCTCTTTGGCCGCGTCATGCCGTTCTGGATGACCGGTTCGACGCTGCTGAACCTGCTGCTTCTGCTGCCCTTCACTCATTTGAGCCATTCCGCATGGCAGTTCACCGCAATCTCAGCCGCCATCCAGGTGCTGGCCGTCGTCTTTTCGCTGATCGGCCCCGTTCCCATCAACAACCGGATCAAAACCTGGACACCAGGCTCGCTGCCCGCCGACTGGCAGGCGCAGGAGCGCCGCTGGGATCTCTATCACTGGTCGAGAACCGGTGGTCTGACCGCCGCCTTCGCTCTGCTTCTCCTCAGCCTCGCAACGCCCTGATCGGAAAGCAGTCCCGAATAGTTGGCCGACGAATTTCCCCGACCAGATAGAATTGAAGTAGGGATAACAAAAGGCCCGGTTGGCATCGCCGCCGGGCCGTTCTCTTTGCCTCGAGATCTCATTAAGAGCTTTATTATCAGGTCTTTGTGGATAAAGATCTTATTTTCAAATCTTTACGGAATGAAATGGGCGCAACCTGCATCGAATGAGGCGGTTACAAAAACCGCCTATGTAACCCGGGGAGGGGTCGAGCTCTACGCCGTCTCCAGCCTCACACGAAGCCTACTCGTCGAAGTCGGCAGTACAAGATTAATCAGTCTCAGTACTCCGTCTTTTCGGCCTTGTCGATCCAGGCCTGAAAGGTTTGCCACGCCTCGTCGGAGAGCAGTTGTCGCAGCGGTAGAGAGCGTGCATCACGGTGTAATTTGATCTCGTTGTAGAAGTAGGAATCGTCGAAGCCGGCGCGTGCTGCATCCTCGCTGTTGCTGCCGAAGTAGATGGCGTCGATGCGCGCCCAGTATGTAGCCGCGAGACACATGGGGCATGGCTCGCAGCTGGTGTACATTTCGCAGCCTTTGAGGCTGAAGGTGTTCAGCGCGCGGCAGGCGCTGCGAATGGCATTGATCTCTCCATGAGCAGTCGGATCGTTCGTGGATGTGACGCTGTTCGCCCCTTCTCCGATGATTTCGCCGTTCCTGACGATGACCGCGGCGAATGGGCCTCCCTTGCCGGAGTGGACGTTCTCAATGGCCAGCTGAATCGCCCGCTCCATGAAGACGGGGTCGGGATGAGTTGGCATCAGCATGGCCCTCCGAAGGTGCTTTTGGCTTGCTCTTTATATTGTGGGGCGGAATCATGGACAGTATGGCACAGGCCTTTGTCGCAACGCGCGTGGTCACGCCGGAGGGTGTCCGCGCGGCGGCAGTTCTCGAAGACGAGGGGCGGATTCGGGGACTCCGTGAGCCTGGTGAAGTGCCTGCCGGATACACGCTGCATGATTTCGGAGACCTGGCCATTCTGCCGGGCCTTGTGGACAGCCATGTTCACATCAATGAACCGGGACGCACGGAGTGGGAGGGCTTCTGGACGGCAACGCGTGCTGCTGCGGCTGGCGGATTTACGACGCTGGTCGATATGCCGCTGAACTGCCTGCCCGAGACAACCACGGTTGCGGCACTTGAAGCGAAGCGCGAAGCTGCGATGAAAAAGTGCCTTGTCGACTGGGCGGCCTGGGGTGGGGTTGCGGGCGACAACACCGAGCACATAGAACCGCTGGCCCGAGCTGGTGTGAAGGGCTTCAAGTGCTTCCTGATCTATCCGGGATGCGAAGGCTTTGAGATGGTGACGCGAGAGCAACTGGAGCGGGCGCTGCCGCATGTCGCGCGTAGCGGACTGCCTCTGCTTGTACATGCGGAACTTCCAGAGCCGATCGAAGCGGCAACCGGATTACTCAACGGAGCGGACTGGCGGCGGTATGCGACATATCTTCGCTCCCGGCCCGACGAGGCGGAGCTATCGGCGATCCTGATGCTCCTGGAATTGTGCCGCCGATACGGATTTCGCCTGCATATTGTGCATCTTGTGACCGCCCTCGCGCTGAACGAGCTGCGCGCCGCAAGGCAGGAAGGGCTACCGGTCACCGTGGAGACTTGTCCCCACTATCTGCATTTTGCAGCGGAGGAGATTCCGGATGGGAGCACCCTCCACAAGTGTGCGCCACCGATTCGGGGGCGGAAAAATCGCGAGGAATTGTGGGACGCGCTGCGAGAGGGAGCCATCGATCTTGTGGCGACTGATCATTCACCGTGCCCGCCGGAATGGAAGCGGCTGGAGGAGGGTCGTTTCGATCAGGCATGGGGAGGCATTGCGAGCCTCTCTGTTGCGCTGCCGGTGATGTGGACAGGCATGCGCGCGCGGGATATCAGCTTGAACGACTTAGTGCGGGTAATGGCGGAGAAACCGGCCGAACTGGCACACCTCAGTAGCCGCAAGGGAAAGATTGCCATCGGACACGATGCAGATCTCGTGATTTTCGATCCTGAAGCGGAGATTGAAGTAAGCCGTGATGTGCTGCATACACGCCATCCTGTATCGCCGTATGTTGGTATGCGGCTACGGGGAAGGGTGCTGGCCACTTACCTAAGAGGACGGATGGTTTTCCGCGAGGGGGCGTTTGCAGAGAAGCCTTTTGGAGCGGAAGTATGAAGGCTCCGTAGTATGATGAGTAAATTTCCTTGAAGTCGCCGGCCCGGGCTACGGAAGCATCCCGAGGCCAATTGGGGCGTTATCCATGCTGGATTCGACCGCTCGACATCCAGCGCAGAGGAGAGGAATTGCAGAGCGAGCGCATCGTTGGCAAGCCGGTCTTTCGCAAGGAGGGACTCGCGAAGGTGCTGGGCTCTGCGCGCTACATTGACGACATCTCACTGCCGGGAATGATCTTCGGCGCGACGGTGCGCAGTGCGGTTCCGCGTGGCCGCGTGCTGAGCATCGAATATGGCACGGGAATTCCGTGGGATGAATTCACCGTCGTTACGGCCAAAGACATCCCCGGCCACAACTACGTGGCACTGATCAGCAACGACTGGCCCTGCCTGGCCGATGGCTTTGTCAATCACCCGCAGGAGCCTATTCTCCTCCTTGGCCATCCGGACCGGCATTTATTACCGCTGGCGGTGGCCGCGGTCAAGATCGAATACGAAGAGCTTCCTTCGGTGCACTCGATTGAAGAGAGCGAATCTGGCAAGCCGGTTGTCTGGGGCGAGGACAACATTTTGAAGTCGTACTCGCTGGAAAAGGGCGACGTGGATGCGGCATTTCGTGAGCCCGGCATTCTCATTGTCGAAGGCGAATACACGACCGGCGCGCAGGAGCACCTATACATCGAGAACAATGGCGCGATCGCCGCCTACAGCGAACTCGAGGGAGTGACCTTCTGGGGATCGCTGCAATGTCCGTTCTATGCGCACAAGGCGCTCATCGCCGTGACCGGGCTGCCGGAGGACAAGGTGCGCGTGATCCAGGTGGAAACCGGAGGCGCTTTCGGCGGCAAAGAGGATTATCCGTCGATGATCGGCGCCCACGCGGCGCTGCTGGCGATCAAGTCGGGGCGACCGGTGAAGGTCATCTACGATCGCATGGAGGATATGGCGGCAACGACGAAGCGACATCCGTCGCGCGCCCGTCACCGGACGGCGGTGACAAAAGACGGAAAGCTGCTCGCGGCCGACATTGAGTTCTGTCTCGATGGGGGAGCCTATTCGACCCTTTCATCGACGGTGCTTTCGCGGGCCACGATTCATTCGGGAGGCGCTTATTACTGGCCGAACATCCGCGTGCGGTCGAAGGCTTATGCGACCAACACACCGCCACACGGGGCGTTTCGCGGATTCGGAGCGCCCCAGGCGCTGTTCGCGACCGAGCGCCAGATGGACCGCGTGGCTAAGGCAGTGGGGCTGACGCCGGAGGAGTTTCGGCGCCGCAACCTGCTACGGACGGGAGAGACCACAAGTACGGGGCAGGAGATTCGCCAGCAGATCGACCTTCCGGGATGGATGGAGCGCGCTCTGGACTATGCAGGGTACTACGAGAAGAAGGCGCGGTTCAATCGCCAGAACCCGGACAGTCTGCGCAAGAAGGGTATCGGGTTCGCTGTTTTCCTTCACGGCGCGGGGTTTACAGGTTCGGGCGAGCGCCACCTCAATTCGCTGGTTGGCGTAGATGCGACTGCGGACGGTCGCATCCGCGTGCTTGTGTCGAGCACGGAGTTTGGGCAAGGCACGAATACCATTCTCTGCCAGATCGCAGCTGAGTCGCTGGGCGTGGATTACGACGTGGTCGAAATGGCGCCGGCGGATACCCGCATTGTGCCCAACAGCGGCCCGACGGTAGCCTCGCGTACAGCGATGGTTGTGGGACGACTGGTGCATTCCGCTGCGACAGGCCTAAAGCAGACTCTGATTGCCAGCGGGCTACTGGCTGGGACATATACGACGATCGAACTTCAGAACGCCGCTCGCGCCTACATCGCCAGGTATGGCGGTCTCTGCTCGATGAGCCGGTACGAGGCTCCGCCAGCTGTTTACTGGGACGACCAGAAGTATTACGGCGAGGCATATGCCGCGTTCGCGTGGGCGGCCTATGTGGCAGAGGTTACGGTGGATTTGACCACCTATTCTGTAACTGTGGATGATTTTGTTGCGCTGCAGGAAGTCGGCCGTGTCCTCAATCCAGTGCTCGCGACTGGGCAGATCGAGGGCGGCGTCGCGCAGGCCATAGGGTATGCGTTGTACGAGAAAGTGGCCTGGGACCGTGGATTGATGAAGAACAATCAGATGACCAACTACATCATTCCCACCTCGCAGGACCTACCAAAGATTCGTGTCTACTTTGAAGAGGTGCCCTTCGAATTTGGTGCCTATGGTGCCAAGGGCATCGGAGAGCTGCCAATGGACGGCCCGGCTCCCGCCATCCTCAACGCAATTGCGCACGCCACTGGTGAGGAGTTCAATGCGATTCCCCTGCTCCCTGAAGATATCGCAGAGCGCCTTGCGAGCCGCGCACCAGTTGCGAGAGAGATGACGGCAGTATGAGTGTACGGCAGTTCTCGCTCCGCGTGAATGGCATAGACCGCTTGATAATTGCGCCGCCGATGACGCGTTTGCTCGATGTGCTGCGGCATGACCTTGCCCTCACTGGGACAAAAGAAGGCTGCGGCGAGGGTGAGTGCGGATCGTGTTCCGTCATACTGAACGGAGAACTGATCAACAGTTGCCTGATGCCACTTGCGCAGGCCGACGGCGCAACCATTGTCACGATCGAAGGCGTGTGCGGACACGAGAAGCTGAACCGGTTGCAGCAGGCTTTCCTCGAGTGTGGCGGAGCACAGTGCGGAATCTGCACCCCGGGGATGATTCTGGCGACCATGCATCTGTTCGATAGGCATCCTCACCCCACCGAGGAACAGATTCGAGAGGGGCTTAACGGCAATCTCTGCCGCTGTACCGGTTACATGCGCATCTTCGCGGCTGCGGAGAAAGCCGCTACCGCCGAATCGGGAGCGATCGAATGAGGTCGTATCCGGCGGATTACGATCTGGTCGCTCCGGGAAACCTGGACTCCGTGCTCCAGCTGCTTCATGACGAGGCTGGGCAGTGGACGCCGATCGCGGGCGGCACGGAGATCATGGTTCTCTACGGCGCGGGCAAGCTGGCAGCGCGAAAGCTGGTAAGCATATCGCTGCCTGACCTCAGTCAAATCGTCGAAGATAGAGATAGCATCTCGATTGGCGGAGGCTGCACTTTCACCCAGATCCGCCACCACTCGGGTATCCAGAAGCATTTTCCTTTGCTTGCTCAATGCGCCGCGTGGACAGGAGGCATCGCTAATCAGAATCGTGGAACGATCGGCGGAAATCTTGCCAATGCCTCACCGGCAGCCGATTCTCCGCCTGCCTTGTTCGCCTATGCCGCAGAGTTGGAGCTGACTTCGGTAAGCGGGACTCGGCGGATCCCGTATGAGCAATTTCATCTTGGATACAAGAAAACGGCGCTCGCTTCGGACGAGTTGATCCGAGCGGTCGTTTTGCGCAAGCGATTCGAGACGGCCCTTCGCTACGGACGTAAAGTGGGATCGCGCAACGCCCAGGCTATTTCGAAGATTTGCGTCGCGGCTACCGCCAGCTTTCGGCACGCCCGCGTCGAGGAAATCCGCATTGGGATGGGGAGCGTGGCACCTACTCCTCTTCGCCTTTTGCGGACGGAACAGGTGTTGCTGGGGGCGACGCCGAATGCTGCCACGATTGCAGAGGCTCGCCGGGTCTTGTCGAGTGAGAGCGCTCCTATTGATGACATCCGCTCTACCGCCAGTTACAGGGCCTTGGTTGCGGGGAACTTGCTCGAAGAGATGCTTCGCGTCTTTGCAGGGGCTTCGCGGTGAACGCCGCTCTGGCGCGCTGGAATGTACTTCCGGCCTCGGAGGCCGCTGAAGAGATTCTGCCTTGCTGTGGGTCGCAAAGATGGGCGCACGCACTTGTGCGACTGCGGCCGTTTCCGGATCAGCAATCACTGCTGGAGAAGTCCGATGAAGTCTGGCTGGAGTTGGGTCCGGCGGACTGGGGTGAAGCGTTTTTCAGTCATCCGCGCATTGGGGAGAAGAAGGCTCCCGATTCGGCCACGCTAAAGTCAGCGCAATGGTCGAACGAGGAACAGAGCAGTGTAGTTCTGTCCGGCGAAGACATCCAGGAGAGGCTTCGACACGCGAACGGGGAGTATGAGCGGCGGTTCGGGCGCATCTTTATCGTGTGCGCAACAGGTAAGTCTGCGGAGCAAATGCTCGCAATCGTCGAGCGCCGGCTGAACAATGATGAACCCGAGGAATTGTACGAAGCTGCCGAGCAGCAAAGACAGATCACACAGCTTCGGCTGAGAAAGTGGCTGGAATTGTGAACGGCATCTCCACACATATCCTTGACACGTCGCTGGGGCGTCCGGTTGCAGGCGTGAGTGTCACTTTGGAGCAGAGTGGGGCGAGCGGCTGGCGTGAGATCGCAATGCAGACCAGTGACGACGATGGCCGTGTGAGACAGATGCTTCCCTCGGAATGGCAACTTCAGAGAGGCCCGTACAGACTAACGTTCCAAACCCAAGATTATTTTGATAAACGTGGTGTGCAGGGACTCTATCCGCTTGTACAAGTAACATTTACAGTTACAGAGGTTGCGGATCACTATCACATCCCGCTTTTGTTGGCGCCGAATGGTTATTCCACCTACCGGGGAAGTTGATTTTATGGCGATTGCTCTTGGCGAAAACCGTTACGGCAAGTCCCGCGTGCGAGTGATGAAGGTCTACAGGGCTGGCGCGCGACACGAGCTAATCGAGTGGAATGTTGAGGTGTGGCTCACCGGCGATTTTCGCAGTTGCTTCGAAGACGGCGACAACAGTCACATTCTGCCGACGGACACAATGAAGAACACGGTCTACTCGCTGGCGCGCTCATCTTCGGCGAAGTCGGTGGAGGATTTCGGGCAGGAACTGGTTTCGCACTTCATCGAGACCAATCCATATGCGGACGCTGCGGGCGTGCACATCGTCGCCGCTCCCTGGAGGGGCATCGAAGGCTTCCCGGCAGCATTTACGCATGCGAGCGACAAACTCGACACCACGACAGTTACACTATCGCGTGCTGGTGTCCGCAGCATATCATCAGGCTTCGAAAAAATGTGGCTTCTGAAGACGGCGAGGTCGGCTTTCGCCGGATACCTTAAAGATCGACTGACCACGCTCAAGGAAACGCACGACCGGTTGTTCGGCACGCTGGCGGCGGCGGAGTGGAGATATGCCGGAACTCATCCTGACTATGGTGCGCTGCGTCAGCGCGTCGAGGGCGCGCTTGTCAGCGCGTTTGCCGGGCATGAGAGTCTCTCCGTTCAGCAGACGTTATATGCGATGGCAAAGAGAGCGCTAGAAGAGGTGAGCGAGATCGCCGATGTGCGTCTCCAAATGCCGAACAAGCATTGCAACCTCGTCGATCTGTCACCGTTTGGGCAGGACAACCCGAATGAGATTTTTGTGCCGACAGACGAACCGCATGGGTCGATCGAGGCTCGTGTTTACAGAGACGATCCGCAGGTAGATTGAATGACGACGCTGGTAACTGGTTATCCCGGCCCCTCGGATGTCGACCTCGACAGGATTGTAGCGGCTGCGCTTGCCCGGTGCGAGACACTTGCCGAATGCTCGGAGTGCCGAGGCGCGATTACCCGAACGTTTCTATCGACAGCTATGGAGGCGTGCCACGTTCGTGTGCGCGAATGGATGGAGAGCGCCGGGATGACGGTCAGCGTCGATCGGGCGGGCAATCTCCGCAGCTACTATGCGGCACATGATGAAGGGCCGAGTTGCGAATCTGTGCCGCGACTGATTATCGGTTCGCATCTGGATTCGGTGCCGAATGGTGGTCGATACGACGGTATCCTTGGCGTGATGATTGGTATTGCGATGGTTGAAGCGCTTGAGGGGCGACGTCTCGGCTTCGGCGTTGAGCTGATCGGCTTCTCTGATGAGGAGGGTGTGCGCTATGGTTTGCCTTTCATCGGTAGCCGATCGGTGAGCGGGACACTCCTTGCACCGCATCTGGCGCGACGGGATGCAGAAGGAGTTGCGATGTTTGCAGCGTTGGATCATTACGCGGCGTTGCACCCGGATGTCATCGATCCGCGTCTTCACCTGGCGACGCGGGGATATCTTGAGTTTCATATCGAGCAGGGCCCGGTACTTGAACACGCGGGGCTGGGGCTGGGTGTGGTTGAAACAATCGTCGGCCAAAGTCGCGCCAAGGTTTTATTTCGCGGCAGGTCGGCCCACGCCGGGACAACGCCTATGTTTCTGCGCCACGACGCCCTCGCGGCAGCGGCAGAATGGATTGTGGCTGTCGAGGCGGCGGCAAGTTCGATGCCAGGCCTGGTTGCGACTACGGGCCAAATCTCATGTGAGCCAGGAGCGGCAAATGTAATTTCGGGATTGGTCCGCTGCAGCCTGGACGCGCGTCACGGATCGGACGAGATACGGCAGTCGGTAGTCAGGGAGTTTCTTGCTATGGCGCGCGCGATTGCGGAGCGACGGGAGATCGAGGTGGAACACCTTATCGAATACGAGCAGCCAGCGGTGCAACTGGACTCATCCCTGATCGGGCTTGCGGACCGAGCGGTTTCTGGAACTGGTATCTCTCCCCGGCACATGACCAGCGGCGCCGGTCACGACGCCATGATTATTGCTGCAAAGGTTCCAGCGGCAATGATTTTTTTACGTAACCCGGGGGGCATCAGTCATCATCCCGATGAAGCGGTTGCTGCTGAAGATGTTGGGTCGGCATTGCGCGCGGGTATGAATTTTCTCGGCCTATTTCAAGGCTATCTTGATCAATCGATGGAAAGCGAGCCAGACTCTTGCACCACTTAGGTCTCACACGTAGCGTGCGAAGAGCGAATCATGCGCTGCATACACCGGACAGTTTTATTCGCACGCAAATTCCGGGGATGGCAAAGGCCACGGCGATCGTTCATGCTTCGCCCGCGCTGGGTGCGGGGTTCGCGCAATATACGGCGGAGATGGAAGCCGGCGGAACGCTCGGCCCGTGCGTCTATCAGCGGTTTGTTTTTGTGCTGGAAGGCAATGTCGAGGTCGAGCTGGATACGAGTCATCGTGTGCTGCGGAAAGATGACTACTCGTACTTGCCCGAAGGAACAGAGCATCACGTGGTTGCGGCGCAAGCATCGCGTCTTGCGGTGATTGAGAAGGCTTATAAAACCGTTGAAGGGGTTTGCCCGCATGGGCCGATCTTTGCGAGCGAGCCAGAGGTTGCAGGCCAGCCGCTGATGGGCGATTCATGTCTGATGGTGCGAGGACTGCTGCCGGACACGATGGCCTTAGATTTTGCGGTCAATACCATGACGTACCAGCCCGGTGCGGCGCTAAGCATGGTAGAGGTCCACGTGATGGAGCACGGGTTGTTAATACTTGAGGGAGGCGGAATTTACCGGCTCGATGACCAATGGTATGCGGTGACGGCGGGAGACTTCATCTGGATCGGCCCGTATTGTCCGCAGTGGTTTGGAGCTATCGGAAAAACGCCGGCAAAATATCTGATCTACAAGGACTGGAACCGCCATCCACTGCGGTGAATAGATATGAAGCTGGAGATTGACGAACTGCAGGTGAATCGCGAGATTGATACGCTGGCGGAGTTCTCTGATTCGGAGGCGCCAGCGATCACGCGTGTTGTTTTCAGCGAGCAGGACAGAAAGGCCCGGAGGTGGCTCAAGGATCGTTGTCGGGAAGCAGGCCTGACCGTTCGCGAAGACGCCATCGGGAACACTTTCGCCCGCTGGCTAGGCGCGAAGCCGGAACTACCGGCTGTCGCCACCGGTTCGCATGTGGACGCGATTCCACACGCGGGGAAATACGACGGCGTAGTGGGCGTGCTTGGTGGGCTGGAAGCGATTCGCGCGCTGCAGCGTGCCGGCTTTATACCAGAGCGATCGATCGAGCTAGTCATCTTTACTTCTGAGGAACCGACACGGTACGGCATCGGCTGTCTGGGGAGCCGACTGATGTCGGGTGTCCTGGCGCCCACTGCGGCGGCCGCGCTAGCCGACGCCGAGGGCAACGCGCTGGATGTGGTTCGGCAAAGCGCGGGTTTTGCGGGAGCACTGGATGGCGTCCGACTGTCTGACGGGGAGTACGGGGCGTTTGTCGAGCTGCACATTGAGCAGGGCCCGGTTCTCGAGCGGGAGCAGATTGCGCTTGGGCTGGTCACGAGCATCGCCGCCCCGGCGAGCTTCCGCATCATTGTCGAGGGGGAAGGGGGGCACGCGGGGGGCCGGCTCATGGCCGGACGTCGCGACGCCCTGTGTGCAGCGGCAGAGATAGTCCTGGCCGTCGAGCGTGCGGCAGTGAATACGGGTGCAGTCGACACGGTCGCGACCGTCGGCATCTGTCAGGTGCACCCGGGCGCAATCAATTCCATCCCCAGCCGGGTACAGTTAACGGTCGACCTGCGTGACACCGATGCGGCCCGGCGTGACGGAGTGCAAGGCGAGATTGAGTCCAAATGCCGAGAGATAGCCGGACGGCGCGGCGTTTCCGTCAAGGTGGAAATGATCAACTCCGATCCCCCGGCACAGTCGTCGCCGGAGATTCTGGCTGCACTGACGGCAGCGTGCGAAGCGGAGAGGATCACCTTCCGGAGGATGGTCAGCCGGGCCTATCACGATTCGCTCTTCATGGCTCAGATTGCTCCGATAGCCATGTTGTTTATCCCGTGCCGAGGCGGAGTCAGCCATCGACCGGACGAGTACTCGTCGCCGGAGGAGATTTCCCGCGGCGTCACGGTCCTGGCGCGGACACTGGCCAGCCTCGCCGGCGACGGAAGCCAGAGTTGACCTGCCGGGCACGAAGTCCTTACCTTTACAGAAGACCCACGCAAAAAGAGGCATCACCATGCTGATCACTGTGCTCGATCTGGAGAAGGAGCCGCTCCGGTTCGACGTTGCATTCGCTCCGGGCGCTATCGATTATGGAAGCGAGGCCACCCAGAAGGGCCCGCTTGCCGTGGAAGGACAGGCTGAGCTGATCGAGGAAAGGCGCATCGGCGAGGCAAAGGGGGCGCTCCGGGTGGTCGAGGATATCCGGCTCCGGGGCGGATATCAAGGGCAGTTCGAGATTCCCTGCGCGCGCTGCCTGGAGCCTGTAAACCACGCTCTGAAGGGCGAGTTTGACCTGCTGTTTCGGCCTTTAGGGGTGGATTCCGATGCTTCGGAGCGGGCAATCAGCACGCCGGAGACGGAAATCGGTTATTATCAAGATGGCGGTCTTGTGCTAGAAGACGTGGTGCGGGAACAGGTGTTTTTATCCCTTCCTGCACGTTCGCTCTGCGGTGAGGACTGCAAGGGACTCTGCCCGCGCTGCGGCAAGAATCTGAACTCCGAATCATGCAACTGCGATGCGGCTCCGGCCGATCCGCGGTGGTCGGCGCTTTCAGATCTGGCCAGCCGGATGAAGACGTAATTTGACGGCCCACCCGAGTGGCGTCCACGGGACGCGTGAGCAAGGCGGGTGAGTGCCGGAGTAACGAAAGGAATCAGCAATGCCTAATCCAAAGCGGCGCCATTCGAAGGCCCGCACCTCCAAGCGCCGTGCACACGATGCGCTGACCTCTGCCAGCCTCTCGGAATGTCCGAATTGCCACGAGCGCAAGCTTCCGCATCGCGCCTGCCCCAAGTGCGGCAACTATAAGGGCCGCGACGTTCTCGAAGTCAAGGAAGCCAGCTAGCTTCACGCGATGCTGACTGACATCGCTCTCGATGCCATGGGCTCGGACAAGTCTCCGGAGCCTGAGCTGCGCGGAGCGATTCTCGCCTGCCGCCAGCTGCCGGTAAGAGTGTACCTGGTGGGACCCGAGGATGTTCTGCGCAGAGGGCTAGCTACCGCCCTCGACGGGGAGCGTCTGCCGATCCACATCGTTCATGCCAGCGAGCATATTGGCATGGACGAGAAAGCCGCGAATGCTGTGCGCTCCAAGCGCGACAGCTCGATGCGCGTTGGGCTGAAGCTCGTCCGCGAGAAGAAAGTCGCGGGGTTCGTGACGGCCGGGAACACCGGGGCCGCCATGGCCACGGCCAAGATGGTGCTTGGCGCGCTGCCGGGTGTTGACCGGCCGGCGCTGGCCATCGTGGTGCCGACCCTGTCGGGAACGCCTTCGATCCTGCTCGATGTGGGCGCCAATGTGGACTGCAAGCCGCAGAACCTGGAGCAGTTCGCCGTTATGGGCGAGCTGTACGCGCGCAGCGTGCTGAAGATCCCGCGGCCGCGAGTTGGCGTGCTTTCCGTCGGCGAGGAAGAGGGCAAGGGCAACGAGCTGACCCGCGAGACTTATGCCCTGCTGAAGCAGCTTCCCATCAACTTCATCGGCAACGTCGAGGGCCGGGATATTTACAACGGCAACTGCGACGTGATCGTCTGCGACGGGTTCGTGGGCAACGTAGCGCTCAAGACCTCCGAAGGGCTTACGCGGCTTGTCCGCGAGATGCTCAAGGTGTCGCTGACTACGACCGTGACCGCGCAGGTTGGTGCGCTCCTTTCCCGCAAGGCGTTCAACGCTTTCAAGAAGCGGCTCGATCCGTCGGAGTACGGCGGGGCTCCCCTGCTAGGGGTGCGCGGCGTGTGCATCATCGGGCACGGGTCGTCGAACGACCGGGCGATCATGAATGGTATCCGCGTGACTGCTGAGTTCGCCTGGGCCGGGATCAACGACCGCATCGAACGTGAGTTCTCGGCGAGACCCCAGCCGCTGGGATCGAACGGCCTTGGGCTGACACTTCAGTAGCTACCCTCCCCCCTTAGTTTTGCCTCTTCACGCCCTCAAAGATATGATTCCAGAGCGTTTACCGGCGGGTATGACGGTAAAGATTTGAAAACAAATCCTTTACATCTATAGATCTGATTTGAAATGACTTACGGGGAAAGGATGTGTCACGATTCTCTCCAAAAACTAAGAAGCCCGGCTCAGATAAGCCGCGCTTTTCTGCCTTCTATTTCTACTTTAACGGATTGGTGAAATTAGTCGGCCAGAAAGGCAGGAAACAGGGATAGAGATTAGGGGCTAGGGATTAGAGATAAGCGGGACGGGCGCCTTTGGAATTGTTCTATTCTGCGTGAAGCGGGGGCGGCAGCCGGATATGGGACGCATCGAGAAGACGGTTTTTCTCAGTTATCGCCGAACCAACGCCCCATGGGTGTTGGCGATTTCCCAGAATTTGACTAATCACGGTTATGACGTCTTCTTCGATTTCAACGGCATCGCCGGCGGCGACTTCGAAAGCGTCATCCTAGAAAATATCCGGGCACGTGCGCATTTTATTGTTCTGCTTACACCGTCGGCGCTGGAGCGCTGCAGCGAGCCCGGAGACTGGCTGCGACGGGAGATTGAGACAGCGCTTGAGATCAAACGCAATGTCGTGGCGCTGATGCTGGAAGGCTTCAGTTTCGACACGCCGAGCATTTCCAGCCAACTCACCGGCATGCTGGTTCCGCTGAAAAAGTACAATGCGCTGCCCGTTCCAGTGGAATTCTTCGCAGAAGCCATGGACCGGTTACGCACGAAGTTCCTGAATGTGCCACTGGAGGCAGTGTTGCACCCGGCATCTCCCGCGGCAGTAGAAGCCGTACGGATCGAACAGGCAGCGGCGAGTGCTGCACCCGCGGTCACGGAGAGAGAGCTGACGGCGCAGGAGTGGTATGAGCGCGGCTTTAATGCGACCGATCCTAACGAAAGGATGCGCTTTTACAACGAGGCGATCCGACTCGAGTACGACAATGACTCCTTTCATGATCGTCGAAAGGCCCCCCGGGCGAGAAACAATCTAGACGCTGCGCTGCAGGTCTACGATGAGGCCATCCATCTCATGCCAGACAATGCCGAAGCGCGCTTCTATCGCGGGATCGTGCGCAGTGCGAAGGGGGATCTCAAAGGGGCCATTCATGATTTCGATGAGGCCATAGCTCTAAAATCCGACTTTGCCGAGGCTTTCAATAATCGAGGCCGAGCCCGATATGATCGGGGCGCCGACCTCGACCGCACAATTAGGGATTACAACGAGGCTATACGCCTCAAGCCCGATTATTCCCAATCTTTCAACAACCGGGGCATCGCGCGAGCGGATAGGGGCGATTGGGAAGGGGCGCTCAGCGACTACAACGAGGCCATCCGCTTGAAACCGGACTACGCTGATGCCTTCTACAACCGCGCACAGATATGGGAAGAAATAGACAAGCCCGCAGACGCGGTCGCGGCCTATCAGAAATACCTCGACCTAGGAGGTGGGGTGAGGAACGGCGATAGCGAAGAAGTGGAACGGATAATTGGCAAGCTTAAGAAAAAACTCTGAGGCCGACAAGGGGCGGGCAGGTCACCGGACTCAGTGGGCGCCAAGTATTTAATTGTCGAAGCGAGTTTCCGGGATGCCGGGAATGGATCGCTCTATCGTGAAGATGCGTCCGGAATCTGGATATTTGGTCTGCTGTTCTGGCGTTAAATTCATGGCCGCCGTTGTGATGAAGAGCGTCTTCAGGTCATCTCCGCCGAAGGCGGCGCTTGATGTCTGGAGGGCTGAGGGTATCGCGATGGTCTCAACAAGAATGCCCTTGCCGTGTTCGTCGCGGTAAACGTCGATGCGTGAGGCTCCCCACATGGCGACGTAGAGTTGACCTTCGGCGTCGATGGTCATGCCGTCGGGAATGCCTCCGTTGTTGGGGAGATCGACAAAGACCTGACGGTTTGTGGCGGCGCCGGTGTTGATGTTGTAGTCGAGGCGCCAGATCTTGTCGGTGCTGTCGTTGTAATACATTTTTGTGTTGTCGGGACTCCAGGCGATGCCGTTCGAGATGTTGACCGGGTAGAGAATTTCGGTGAGGCGAAGCCCGGAGTCGAATCGGCCAAGTGAGCCGGTCCAGGGTGGTTTTTCGCTCTTGTTTTTGGTGCCCGCCCAGAGGCGTCCGGCCCGGTCGCATTTGCCGTCGTTGGCGATATTGTCGGGATTGTCGCGGCATGGCTTTGTCAGCAATTCCCTTCGGCCTGAATTGAACTCGAGCCGGAATATGCCTTCATCAGCGAGGCCCGCGATCACCCTGCCTTCGCGATCAAGAACCGCGAACCCGACGGGAACGCCGGTGAAGATGGTATCGTGCGCCTGAGTTCGAAAGTCGTGGCGGTGGATTTCGCAGGCAGCGATATCAACGTAGTGCAGCTTTCCGCCATCCCACAGGGGTCCTTCGCCGAGTCTGGTGCGGGGCAGCTCCTGGATAACTTGAACGCTCATTTTGTATACCTTCGCAATGTCGTCTTTACTTTACGCGCCCGCCGCGAGTTTCAGACTTAAACCCTGATCAAAGCGGCGGACGGAGGCCGTTCCCTGCGATCGGGAGCAGCCCTCTTTGGTATCTTCATCGTGTCTTTCGAAAGGGCGGCAGCCGCGCATGGGGCAGATCGAGAAGACGGTGTTCTTGAGCTACCGCCGGCGGCCGAATGCTCCCTGGGCCCTCGCGATCTATCAGAATCTGAGGAGCCATGGTTTTGATGTCTTCTTCGATTTCACCGGGATCAAGAGCGGCGACTTTGAGAGCGTGATCCTCGCAAACATCGAGGCTCGGGCGCACTTCGTCGTTCTGCTCACGCCTTCGGCGCTAAAACGCTGTGGCGAACCTGGAGACTGGCTGCGACGGGAGATAGAAACCGCGCTCGATCTCAGGCGCAACATTGTGCCTCTCATGCTGGAAGGGTTCAGCTTCAAGACGCGCAGCATAGCGCGCCAGCTTTCGGGCAAGTTGTCGCTGCTCCAGCGTTATAACGCGCTCACGGTGCCTGTCGAGTACTTTGATGAGGCGATGAAGCGGCTACGCGACGACCGCCTGAATATTGCGTTGGATGCGGTGCTGCATCCCCCTCCCGAGGCGGCGATGGAGGCGACAAGGGCGGAACAGGCCGCGGCGGGCGCCGCTCCGGTGGTTACGAAGGAAGCGCTGACGGCCCAGGAATGGTTTGAAAAGGGCGTCAACGCGACGAACCTCGACGAGCAATTGCGACTTTACGGCCGGGCTATCCAACTCGAACCTGATTTCGCCGAGGCTCTGAACAATCGGGGCGCGGTGCGGGCTGGAAAGGGTGACCTTGCCGGCGCGCTCGAGGATCTTAACAAAGCGATCCGCCTGCTGCCCGACGACGCCACGGCATTCAGCAATCGAGGGAATGTGCGCAAAAAGATGGGTGATCTGAAACCTGCGATTGCAGACTATAACAAGGCGATTCGTATTGATCCGGGCTATGCCATTGCGTTCAGCAACCGGGGCAATGCGCGCCATCTCAGCGGCGACCTGAAGGGGGCAATACGGGACTATACACGGGCAAGCCGCCTCGATCCTGCCTACGCTGAGGCTTTTTATAACCGGGGCGTGGTTCGTTACTACGCAGACGACCACGAGGGCGCGATCAGGGATTACAGCGAAGCTCTCCGTCTTGATCCCAAGTATGCAAAGGCCTGGTATAACCGCGCGCGCGTCTGGGAGGACAAGGGCGAGCCTGCGGCTGCGATTGCGGATTTCCGGAAGTACCTTGAGATAGGCGGCGGAGAGCGCAATGGAGATACGGAAGAAGTGGAAGGCATCATTCGCGAACTGAGCAGAAGGCGGTAAACGCGGCGTGCCTTATCTTGGTGATCGAGGGCTCTGTCTGTGACCGAGAAGATTGTCGGGGGCGTATCGCGCTTTCAGAAGCACGTCTATCCGAAGCGGCGCGATCTGTTTGAAAGGCTGGCGCTAGGGCAGCGACCGGATGCGCTGTTTATCACCTGCGCAGATTCGCGTATCGATCCGAATCTGCTGACGCAGAGCGATCCGGGTGAGCTCTTCATCTGCCGCGTGATTGGCAACGTCGTGCCCCCTTATCCGGGGGCGATCGGCGGCGTATCGGCGACGATTGAGTATGCGACAGCGGTGCTGCGGGTGCCGGAGATCATTGTCTGCGGGCATACGGACTGCGGGGTGATGAAGGCGGCGCTTCATCCCGAGGCGGTGCGGAAGTATCCCAGCATTGCGGCGTGGCTGCGCTATGTGGGGGTGGAGGAACGGCAGCCGAACCCGAGCGCGGAATTTCTGCTGGCACTGGCGGAGCGCAACGTGGTGGCGCAGCTCAAAAACCTACGAACCCATCCTGCGGTAGTCCAGCGGCTGAAAGAGGGCGACTTGACGGCGCGCGGGTGGGTGTACCACATCGGGCCGGGGACGGTGACGGCCTGGGATGAGGAGCGCGGGGAGTTTCTGGAGATTCGGGAACAGGGGACAAGTGCGAGGGATTAAGCGGCCGGCGGTTAAACGAAAGTGTTATTTGCGGTTGGCGCGATCAAGATAGGCTGGCCCCATGCGCCTGTTTGAGATTCTGCTGACGGTTTTTCTCCTGGTCAGCGCGTGCACCCTGGTGTGGAGAAGGCTTCGGCCGGTTGTCTGGTTGATGGCCGACGCGTGCGTGCTGGTGGTGCACCTGATTCTCGAGGGCGGCCCCTGGCAGATGATTCCTGTTTACGCGGGCGTGCTGGTGTTCGCCGGGGCGATTGCCCTGCGAGGCAGGGGATGGCGGATGGCGGGCGCGGCAGGAATTGTGCTGCTGTGCGTGGCGAGCATCGCGCTGTCGGCGCTGCTGCCGATGTTTCGACTGCCGGTGCCGACGGGACCTTATCCGGTGGGCATGCGGACGATGGAGATGAAAGCGGGCGGCCGGGATGTGGTGGTGACGGTGTGGTATCCGGCAGCGGCTTCGCACAGACCGTTTGCGGCGTACCGAAGGCGCGAGGAGACGACGCGTCAGTCTTCATATCAGGATGTTCTGCCGACCAACTCGCGGCTGGAGGCTCCGGTGGCAGATGGGAAATTTCCGGTGCT
Organism: uncultured Acidobacteriaceae bacterium; assembly: GCA_963781245.1. Lineage (GTDB taxonomy): Bacteria > Acidobacteriota > Terriglobia > Terriglobales > Acidobacteriaceae > Silvibacterium. The sequence goes on along the minus strand of CAWAFB010000010.1, from coordinate 28,813 downwards.
GCTATTCAGTCCGGCGTGGGGAGGGCGGCGTACGCAGAACACGTACCTGACAGAAGACCTGGCGAGCCATGGCTATGTGGTCGCGGCGATCGACCATCCGGGGAATTCGGGGCCGACGGTGTATCGGGACGGGCATGTGGACCAGCCCGCGACGGGCGACGCGATGGATTTTGCGACGCTGAGCCTGGACGAGATCAACGCGGAGGGCGCGAAGGAAGTGGAGCGCGAGACTGCGGATGAGATTGGAGTGCTGGATGCGCTGGAGGGGATGAGTCAGGATCGGGAAACCCCTTTCTATCAGCATCTGGACACGGCGAATGCCGGCGCGCTGGGGCATTCATTCGGGGGTGCCGTGGGTGCGGAGGCGGCGATTGAGGATAGGCGGATAAAGGCGGCGCTGGATCTGGATGGGTCGTTGTTCGGGCGGATGCAGCGGGAGGGGTTGCCGAAGCCGTTCATGTTCATTGAGCAGGATCTGCCGGTGTATGGAGATTCGGCGAAGCGGTCAGCTCCGGACCTGATTAACGATGCGCTGAATGCAAGCGATCTCGACGCGATGAGGAAGTTCGGAGCGTACCGTATATTTCTGCATGGCTCGACGCACGAAAGCTTTACGGATCACAGCCTGTTTTCTCCGCTGGCACGGCTGTCGGGAGTGGGAAGGATTCCGGCAGATCGCGAAGACGCGATTGTGCGGGCGTATGCGCTGGCGTTTTTCGATAAGGCGCTGAAAGGCGCGGATCCCACGCTATTGAAGGAAGTGTCGGGGCCTTATCGGGAGGCTACGCTGCAGCTGATTCCGGCGGAGCAAATGCGAGGGAGTGGAGAATAACCGAATTTCGCGTACACTGATGGCTCTCAGCTGATATTGCGTGACGGAATGACCGAACGGGGCAGTGGCCGTTTTCGGAGAGTGAATCCATTTCGGGAGCCGGCGAAGGATGTCGCGGATTGTCCGTTGTTCATTGATACAGGCCACGAATGTTGAGGCCGCAGAAAGCTCGCTCGACGCAATCAAGAAGGCGATGATCGAGAAGCACGTGGCGATGATTCGCCAGGCGGGCGCGGCGAGTGCGCAGATTGTGTGCCTGCAGGAGATTTTCTACGGGCCGTACTTCTGTGCGGAGCAGACGACGCGCTGGTACGACTTCACCGAGCCGGTTCCGGACGGGCCGACGATCAAGTTGATGCAGGCGCTGGCGAAGGAGCTGAAGCTGGCGCTGGTGGTGCCGGTGTATGAGATTGAGGCGGATGGCTTCTACTACAACACGGCGGCGGTGATCGATCGCGAGGGGAAGTATCTCGGGAAGTATCGCAAGACGCATATTCCACATGTGGCGCCGGGCTTCTGGGAGAAGTTTTATTTCCGGCCGGGGAATCTGGGGTATCCAGTGTTTGATCTCGGATTCTGCAAGATCGGCGTCTATATCTGTTATGACCGGCATTTTCCGGAGGGAGCGCGGGCGCTGGGACTGAACGGCGCGGAGATCGTGTTTAACCCTTCGGCGACGGTGGCGGGTTTGAGCGAATATCTCTGGAACTTGGAGCAGCCAGCGCACGCAGTGGCGAACGGATACTTTGTGGGCGCGATCAATCGCGTGGGGACGGAACCGCCATGGAATATCGGCGAGTTCTATGGGCAGAGCTATTTCTGCGATCCGAGAGGGCAGATTTTTGCGCAGGCGTCGAGAGACAAAGACGAGGTGCTGACGGCGGATCTTGATCTGGACAAGATCGCCGAGGTGCGCAAGACGTGGCAGTTCTTCCGGGATCGGCGACCGGATCAGTATGGAGATCTCGTGAAGCCGTAGCAGTCAAACGCAGGACTTATGCGCGAACAGCATCCCATCATCGCTGAACGGTTTCAGGATCTGCACCCTCCGTTTGCGCCGCAGGCAGCGGTGGTTGAGGCCAATCGATGTCTGAATTGCTTTGACGCGCCGTGCACGGCGGCGTGTCCCACGCATATCGATGTCCCGAAGTTCATCAAGAAAATCGCCAGCGGGAATCTGAACGGATCGGCGCGGACGATTCTGGATGCGAATGTGCTGGGGGCGAGTTGCTCGCGAGTGTGTCCGGTGGATGTGCTATGCGAAGGCGCGTGTGTGATGAACCATCACAACGAGCAGCCGATTGAGATCGGGCGGCTGCAGCGGTTTGCGATGGATGCGTTTCATGCGCGCGGCGGAAAGCTGACGAAGAAATTTGAGGGAAGACGTGAAGGCAAAGTCGCGTGCATCGGCGCGGGCCCGGCATCGCTGGCGTGCGCCGCAGAGCTGGCGCAGCAGAGATTTGCGGTGACGGTGTACGAGCGGCGGTCGCTGCCGGGTGGGCTGAATACTTACGGCGTGGCTGAGTATAAGCTGCCGGCGTGGTCGAGCCTGCGCGAGATTGAGCTGATCGAAGAGCTGGGCGTCAAGTTTCGGTTCGGTGCGGAAATCAACGCAGAGACGCTGACGGAGATCGAACAGGATTTTGATTTGGTTTTTATTGGCGTGGGCCTGGGAGCGGGGCATGGGCTGAAGGTTCCGGGCGACGATCACTCCGGTGTGGTGGATGCGCTGGATTTTATCGCCGCGTACAAGACGGCGAAGATCACGAGCGTTGCGGGAAAGATTGCGGTGATCGGGGCGGGCAACACGGCAATCGATGCGGCGAATGCTGCGCGGCGGCTGGGCGCCGAGGATGTGTCGATCGTGTATCGGCGCAAGCGAGAGAGCATGTCGGCGTTCGATTTTGAATACGAGCATGCGAAGCAAGAAGGGGTGCGGTTCCTGTGGCAGACCGTGCCGGTGCGGCTGAGCGCCGATGGCGGGATGCTTGAATTTCTGGAATGCGCACGCGTGGACGATGCGCTGAAGCCGATTGCGGGGTCGGAGTTTTCACTGGCGTGCGATCTAATCATCACCGCGATCGGGCAGTCTCCTTTGCTGGAACTGCTGGAGAGCGTGAAGGGCGTTTCGCTGGATGCTGGGCGCGTGGTGGTTGAGCGTTCGACAGGACAGACGGCGAATCCTAAATATTTTGCCGGCGGCGATTGCGTGAATGGCGGTCGGGAAGTGGTGGATGCGGTTGCCGATGGGAAACGAGCGGCGATTGCGATGACGCATGAGCTGGAGGCGGCTTATGTCTGAGCGGGCTCCCAATCTGGCGGTAAATTTTGCCGGGATCGCGTCGCCGAATCCTTTCTGGCTGGCGTCGGCTCCGCCGACGAACTGCGGCGAGCAGGTGATGCGCGCTTTCGATGCAGGCTGGGGCGGCGCGGTGTGGAAGACCATTGGGGAGCAGGTGACAAATACGGCGTCGCGCTATTCGTCGATTGACTGGAACGGCCAGCGCATGATGGGCCTCAATAATATTGAACTGATCAGCGACCGGCCGCTCGAAGTGAATCTGCGCGAGATTACGGAGGTGAAGAAGCGCTATCCCAAAAACGCTGTCATCGCGTCGCTGATGGTCGAGTCAAAGCGCGAGGCGTGGCACACGATTGTGCAGCAGGCGGAGGACGCGGGTGCCGATGGGCTGGAGTTGAACTTCGGGTGTCCGCACGGGATGAGCGAGCGCGGGATGGGCGCAGCGGTGGGGCAGGTTCCGGAATATGCCGAGATGATTACGGCGTGGGTCAAGGAGAAGGCGCGCACGCCGGTGATTGTGAAGCTGACGCCGAATATCTCAGATATCCGCGTGATTGCGAGGGCTGCGAAGCGGGGCGGAGCGGATGCGGTGTCGGCGATTAACACGATCAATTCGATCACCGGCATCGATCTCGACACACTTACTCCGAGGCCGAATGTTGATGGCAAGTCTTCACACGGAGGCTACTGTGGACCGGCGGTGAAGCCCATCGCGCTGAACATGGTGCAGCAGGTGGCGGGCGATGCGGAAGGTGCGTTGCCGATCTCGGGTATTGGCGGCATCGCGACATGGCGAGACGCGGCGGAGTTCTTTCTGCTGGGTTGCGGGACGGTGCAGGTATGCACGGCGGCGATGCACTACGGCTATCGCATTGTCGAAGACATGATCGAGGGCCTGGAAGGATGGATGAGCGGGAAGAGCTTTGCGAGCATTGAAGATTTCCGCGGGTTGAGCCTGCCGCGCGTGACCGAGTGGAAACATCTCAATCTGAATTACAAGATCGTCGCGCGGATCGATGAGGCGAAGTGCATCGGTTGCGATCTTTGCTATATCGCGTGCTGGGATGGGGCGCATCAATGTATCCATCGCGACAGAATATCTGGACCTGTGGATGGGCCGGTCGAACTGCATGCGACGCCGGCGGCGATTGAAGCAGCAACGCGAGCGACGATTGCGGTGACTCCGATTCCGAAGCTCGACGCAGTTTCACGGAACGGGTCAAAGAATGTAACTCCGATGGAACGTATTCCGCGCGTGGATGAGACGGAGTGCGTGGGGTGCAATTTGTGCTCGCTCGTTTGCCCGGTCGATGAGTGCATCACGATGGTCGAAGTGCCGACCGGACTCGCCCCGGAGACCTGGGAAGAGCGGACAAAAGAGTGCGCGCCGCCGACGATGTGACTTGTCGTATTTCAAAGAGGCACAGACGTGAAACTGCAGAATCAGATCATCATCGTCAACGTGGGTATTCTAGGCGGTCTTATTTATCAGTATTACCGCGGAGCATCTTTACCCGTAATCGCGGCGGTCGGGATCGCTCTTTATCTACTGGTCAATACAATCTTTTTCTTTCGATTGAAAAAAGGCGAACAAAGGTAAATAGATACCAATGGGTCTTCTGATTCAGGACGGGGTGGTAGTGAATGCGGACCGCACGATGTCCGCGGATGTGCTGATTGAGGGCAGCACGATTCGCGAGGTGCGCGCGGGCATCGATCCCAAGGGACACACGGTCGTAGACGCTGCCGGATTGCTCGTCTTGCCGGGCGGGATTGATGCGCATACGCATCTCGACATGCCGTTTGGCGGGACGACGTCGGCGGATGATTTTGAGACGGGCACGCGCGCGGCGGCGATCGGCGGGACGACGACGATTGTGGACTTTGCCATCCAGGCGAAGGGCACGAAGATGCGCGACGCGCTCGATGCGTGGTGGAAGAAGGCCGAAGGGAAGGCCTGTGTCGACTATGGGCTGCACATGATCGTCACGGATCTTGGCACGTCGGGGCTGGAAGACATGGATGACATGGTCAGCGAGGGCGTGGCCAGCTTCAAGCTGTTCATGGCGTATCCCGGCGTGCTGATGGTGGATGACGCAACGATCTTCAAGGCGATGCAGCAGACAGCAAAGAACGGCGCGCTGATCTGCATGCACGCCGAGAACGGCAGCGTGATCGACGTGATCGTGCAGAAGGCCCTCGCCGAGGGCAAAAAAGCGCCGATTCATCACGCGCTGACACGGCCCACGATTGCGGAGGCGGAGGCTGTGCATCGCGCAATCGTGATGGCGTCGCTGGCTGGTGTTCCGGTTTACATCGTGCATCTTTCGAGCGAGGACGCGCTGAACCAGGTGCGGGAGGCGCGGGACCGCGGGCTACCGGCATTTGCGGAGACCTGTCCGCAGTATCTGCTGCTGTCGATTGAAGACCACATGAAAGGCGAGAGCTTTGAGGATGCGAAGTATGTGTTCACTCCGCCGCTGAGAGAGAAGAAGAATCATCCCAAGCTGTGGGATGGATTGAAGCACGATCATCTGCAGGTGGTCTCGACCGATCATTGTCCGTTCTGCTTTGAGGATCAGAAGGCGCTGGGCAAGGATGACTTCACGAAGATTCCGAATGGCGGGCCGGGGATTGAGCACCGGATGCAGCTGATTCATCATCACGGCGTGAATGCGGGCAAGCTATCGCTGAATCGCTTTGTAGAGATTACGTCGACGGCACCGGCGAGGATCTTCGGGATGTATCCCAAGAAGGGCACGATTGCCGTGGGGAGTGATGCGGATATTGTGCTGTGGGATCCGAATGCGGAGCACACGATCAGCGCGGCGACGCACAACATGCGCGTCGACTACTCGATGTTCGAAGGCTTCAAGGTGCGGGGCAATGCGCGCCAGGTGTATTCGCGCGGCGAGCTGATTGTGGAGAAGGGCAAATATCTCGGCAAGGCTGGGCGCGGGAATTATCTGCGGCGCGCGGCGCGCGGAGGCGCATGGCAATAGGGGAAACGCCTGCGGTCGAACGGTCGAGTCTGTGCAACGCGGACCTCGCGCCGACGACGGCTGCGCAGCGCACCTGGGGGACATACAACTACATCTCGCTGTGGTTCGCGATGTCGATGGAGGTGAGCACGTACATGCTCGCCTCGGGACTGATTGCCGGCGGGATGAACTGGAAGCAGGCGATCGGCACGATTCTGCTGGGGAATCTGATTGTGCTGGTGCCGCTGCTGTTGAATGCGCATGCGGGCGCGAAATACGGGATTCCGTTTCCGGTGTTTGTGCGCGCGCCGTTCGGGGTGCGGGGCGCGAATGTGCCGGCGATTCTGCGGGCGATTGTGGCCTGCGGGTGGTTTGGGATTCAGTCGTGGATTGGCGGACAGGCGATTCACGCGATGCTGGTTGTCGTGTGGCCAGGAGTGGCAGCGGTGCAGTGGTCGGTGTGGGCGTGCTTCCTGGGGTTCTGGGCGCTCAACATGGCGGTGGTGTGGAAGGGCGTGGAGAGCATCCGGTTCTTTCAGGGTTTTTCGGCGCCGTTCATGCTGGTGATGGCGCTCGCGCTGCTGGTGTTTGCGCTGGTGAAGGCGGGTGGGTTTGGGCCGATGCTGTCGGAACCGAGCCGGTTTCATTCGACGGGAGCGTTTCTGCGCTTCTTCTTTCCGTCGCTGACAGCGATGGTAGGGTACTGGGCGACGCTGGCGCTGAATATTCCGGATTTCACGCGGTATTCGAAGTCGCAGAACTCGCAGGTGGTGGGGCAGGCCTTCGGATTACCAGTAGCCATGACGCTGTATTCGTTCATTGGCGTGGCGGTGACATCGGCGTCGGCAGTGGTCTTCGGGCAGCCGATCTGGAGCCCGATTGAGCTGATGGGGCGCTTCCATCAGCCATTTGTGGCGCTGATCGCGATGGTGGGTCTGCTGGTGGCGACACTGAATGTGAATGTCGCGGCGAATGTGGTGTCGCCGTCGAACGATATTTCGAATCTGAATCCCCGGCTGATCTCGTTTCGGACGGGCGGGCTGATTACGGGTTTTCTTGGCCTGGCAATGATGCCGTGGAAACTGATGGCGAGCTTTCACAACTACATCTTCGAATGGCTGATCGGGTATTCGGCACTTCTCGGGCCGGTGGCGGCGATCATGATCACCGACTACTTTCTGATTCGCGGCACGCGGCTCGAACTGGAGTCGCTCTACAGGCGCGGCGGGATTTACGAGTACAGGAACGGGATCAATCCGCGGGCGATGATTGCGCTGGCGGCGGGGGTGGTCTGCGCGCTGACCGGGCGGTTCGTGCCGGCGGTGCATCTGCTCTTTGACTATGCGTGGTTTACCGGATTCTTTGTGTCGGGCACGGTGTATGTCGTGTTGATGCGGGGAGTGCGGAGCGCGGCTACGGACGCGGCGTTGGCTGTTGAAGAGGCCTGACTTTACAGGGCAGAAGAGGCGGCGTATCGTCAGGAATGTGGTTCGGGTGGCATTCCCCGGCGGGGAAGCTGCACTGGAGACAATATGAGCATTACGAATTTCCGCAGCGCCGACGCTGTTTCGGATAAAGCAACGGCGGGCGCGCAGACGGTCACGCCGAAGGTGACTTTCCAGACATTACAAGAGAAGAAGCAGGCAGGCAGGCCGATTACGGCACTGACGGCCTACGACTACGCGACCGCGCGGCTGGTGGATGAGGCGGGCGTGGACCTGATCCTGGTAGGCGACTCGCTGGCCATGGTGGTGATGGGCTACGACAGCACGCTGCCTGTGACCATGGAGGAGATGCTGCATCACACGCGCGCGGTGAGGCGGGCGGTGAAGCACGCGATTGTTGTCGCGGATATGCCTTTCGGGTCGTATCACGTGAGCGCGTCGGAGGGTGTGGCCAACGCGGCTCGGTTTGTGAAGGAAGCCGGTGCGGAGGCGGTGAAGGTCGAGGGCGGTGCCGCGCGCTGCGAGCTGGTACAGCGGCTGACCGAGGCGGAGATTCCTGTTGTCTGTCATCTTGGCCTGACGCCGCAGGCGATACATCGAATGGGCGGCTACAAGGTGCAGGGCAAGACTCTGGCAGCAGCTGAAGAGCTGGCGCGTGATGCGCGGATGCTGGAAGCGGCGGGCGCGTCGATGATTGTGCTTGAGGGTATGCCGCGCGAGGTGGCGTCGATCATCACGTCGCAGCTACATATTCCGACGATTGGCATTGGTGCGGGACCGGATTGCGATGGGCAGATTCTCGTCTTTCACGATCTGGTGAACTTGAGCTTCTCGCGGCCGGCCAAGTTTGTGCGCCAGTATGGCGACGCGGCGGGACTGTTTCGCAATGCGATCGAAGGCTACGTTCACGATGTCGACGAGCGGTCGTTTCCGGATGACGCGGAGAGCTACCACGTATCTAGAGAAGTGACAGATGCGCTGAAGGCTCCTGAAGCCGGCGAGTCGCTGAGGGCTTCGTCGAAGGCGCACCTTGTCCGCAAAGCCTGATGCGGATCAGCAAAACAATTGCAGAAACGCGGGCGGCGGTGCGCGAATTGCGCGCGGCTGGCCGCACTGTCGGTCTTGTTCCGACGATGGGGGCGTTGCATGCGGGCCATGTCTCGCTGGTTCGCGCGGCGCGGAAGCAGTGCGATGCGGTGGTGGTGTCTCTCTTTGTGAATCCAACGCAGTTTGGACCGAATGAGGATTTTGCGAAGTATCCGCGGACGTGGGATTCGGATTGCGCGCTGCTGGAGAAAGAGGGCGTGGAACTAGTGTTTGGCCCGGGCGCGGAGGAGATGTATCCAGTTGGGGCGAGCACGTTCGTTGAAGTTGAGTGCGTGAGCGACAGGCTGGATGGCGCGTCGCGGCCGGGACATTTTCGGGGCGTGGCAACGGTGGTGGCGAAGCTGTTTCATATTGTCGCTCCCGACAAGGCGTTCTTCGGCCAGAAGGATGCGGCGCAAGTGGCGGTGCTGCGCAAGATGGTCCGCGACCTGAATTTCGATCTGGAGCTGGTGGTGTGTCCCACGGTGCGTGAGGCGGATGGGCTGGCGCTCAGCTCGCGCAACCGATATCTGTCAGCCGAGGAGCGTGGGCAGGCGCTGGTGCTGAGCCGGGCGCTACGGCGCGTGGAGGAACGGGTTGCGCAGGAAGTTCTCGAGTCGGCGGCGCTGATTCGCGAGGCGCAGGAGATGCTTGCCGCGGAGGCCGGGGTGCGCGTGGATTATTTGAGGATCGTCGATCCGAGTTCGCTCGAAGATGTGGCCGATGTGTGCGGAGGGGCGCTGGTGGCGGTTGCGGCGGTGGTTGGGACGACGCGGCTGATCGACAATGTGGTGATCGAGCCGCGCAAATAGGCTACTGTGGCTTCTGGTCGGCAGCTGGCTCGGGCGCATGATCGTGGTGTTGTCCCGCCATGGCGCCCGGGGCGAAGGGCGCGGGCATGCTATTGCCGCGATGGCATGTTCCGCAGGTCACGGTCTTCTCTGCCGGTGTGGCATCCGGATCTTTCACCTGAGACAGGTATTTCGCATTAATCTCATTGGTCATGGCGATCATGATTCGCGCGATGGCCTTGTCAGGATTAGCGTCGGAGGCGTAGTTGGGCTTGTGAGTTGTCGGGTCACTGGCGTGGCAGAACTCGCACTCGACTCCGAGGGCTCCTGTATAGCTGCGCATGAGGGCGAGCAGGTCGGGAACGGCGATGTTCCTGGGAAGCACCTGCAGGTTGGTTGGCTTGGGCATGGGCCGGCGCGGATGGGGCTGGGTTGGAGATTGCTGGGGTGCGGGAGTGCCGTCTTGTGCGGCGGCTGTGAGTGCGGCGGGCGCGGTGACAAAAAATAGAGCGGCTGCGGCGAGAGCGGCGGCAAAGTTGCGCGGCACGTGTTGATCCTCAGAATTTTGGGATTTTCAGGACAGGCACTTGCAGGCCATTGTTACATAGGACGCGGAATTCGGGACTTTCGACGTCACTGTCGCGAGCGATTCGAGATTACGGACGAGGGTGTTTGGGCTGATACAGGCCAAGTTCGCCGCCGCTGGGCAGACGCATACGGGTGATCGATCCCCAGCGGGCTTCCTGGACTGCGGAACATTGGACGCCCTTCTCTGCCAGAGAGACGATTTCGGCGCTCAAGTCGTCACACATGAAATAGAGTTCGTGGATGCCGCTTGCATCGGATGGGTGGAATACGGCTTCCGCAGGTGGCAGGGCAAATATCAGCCAGCCGTGGCCGGCGTCCACGGATTTGAGACCGAGGACGTTGCGGAAGAATGCGCGGTCCGCCTCGGGATCTTTGCTATAGACGACGAAGTGAGCGCCGGAAATCATCTTGCTGCGTTCCAACTGTCTGAACCGAACTATCAAAACGAAACCGGCTCGAAGTGCGCGAACATCTGCTGGAACTCGGGCAGGCTTGCCGGAATTTCGTAAGAGCAGGTCTCCTCGAAGCGCTTCCACAGATCGAGGACAACGGGATTGGAGTGAGCGCCGGCGATGGCTTCCTGGGAGACCCATTCGAAGACTTCGACAATTGCGCCGGAGGCAGTGCGCATGACGATGGAGGGGCGATCGGTGACGAGTCCCTCGGCACGCAGAGGCGGGAGGTGGTTGCGAACAAGCTCGACGAGGGCTTCTTCCTTGCCGGGTTTGGGCTTGTAGCAGGCGACCGAAATGGATCCCATAAGAGCTCTCGCGCGAGAGGTGCCTTGAGCCGCGCCTTGAAAAGACACGGCTCGCGAAGTGTACGGTCGGCTGTCACGCCGCGTCAATCACCAAGTCCTTATCCGGCCTGGCGAAACGAGCGTCTTAGGCCGGGAGGGTGTCGAACTCCTCCTCTTCGTCGAGTCCGTGACGACGGAGAAGGTTAGGCAGATTCTGCGAAAAGGCAGAGCGCGGCATTACCATGTCGCATCCAGCCTCGATGGCCTTGGCCTTGAGGTCGCCCTGCAGGTGCGAAAGGAAGCCGATGATCGAGGTTCCCTTTTTAAGCTTGGTGCGGAGTTTGGGAATCAGTGTGAGCGGCTTGGCGTTCGCGTTGTTGAGGTCGAAGACGATGAGCGAAGGGCGGTCATGCTCGGAGTCGGTGAGCCGGGCGATGACATCCTTGTCTGCCTTGACGAAAGACACCTTGATGCCCAGCTTGCGCGACGTCTCCTGGATCTTGGCGAGGAAGAAGAGATCCTCGATGAAGCAGAAGATACGTGTGGGAGCGTCCTCACGAATAGGGACGACGGGCTCGGGCGGAGCGTAGAGCTCGTTCGCATAGCCGTAACCATATCCGTTGGAGTGGCCGCCGCCGTTGATGTTGCCGTTGCGCAGCTCGATGGTGGACGGCGGAGAATCGGCGACGTTGCCATTGACTGTGCGGTAGCTGTGATCCATGGGGCCGACAAAGACCTGCTGCTTGCGCTGCTTGTTCTTGCGGCGGCCACCGCCCTGCTGTCCGTTGCCGTTCCCGTTTTTCTGGAAGAAGCGATTCTGGCTGGAGGGCTTGGATTTCTGACCTTGCCCGGGCTGATTGGGTTGATTCTGCTGGGGCGGTTGTCCGTTTGCCTGAGCGGCGGACTTGTTGCCTTTTCTTCTGCGACGCCGCCTGCGGTGTCCCTGATTCTGTCCCTGCGGAGCCTGCATCTCAGGCGGTTGGGCCTGAGGCTGAGGCTGGGACAGGTTCTGCTCTGTTGTCATGCGTGCACTTCCTGGTGCGATTTACTTGATGGACGGCAGCGGATTCCGGCGGAGGCGCTGCCCCCTTTTTCGCGTCAAACGATGCCGGAGAGTCGTGAACTTCGAGCGTGAAGCCGGAGGTCGGCACAAATGCTATGTGCTTCCGGGGAGCGACCAGGCGGCAGGACGGGCGGATTAACGGATCGCAATGGAGACAAATGCTTTGAAACCTTCAACCACAACCACGTATGTTGTCAAACAACCGCGCTCCAAGCCTAGAACTGCATTCCTGCCGGCGTGGGCCACGGTGAGACGCGTCAGTTGAATTCCTGTTTGACTCTCGAGAATCGCGGCGAGCCCCCTCTCCGAAGGTTGGCGTCAGCCGCTCGATAGACAAAGATGATCCTATCCTAAAAACAGTTGGCTGGCAAGCGGTTCAACTTCCACAAAGGTGGTAGGAGAGGCAAAAGAGAAAAGCCATCGCTAAATGCGATGGCTTTTCGTCCCACCTTCCGATGGCCAGTCACTGGCCTCCCTGAAAATGCCCGACCGCGCTTGAGAACTTCGGGACTTGTTCGCTCCGGCCCGGGCTTAACCTCGTGGGGTTCTTGCTCTCGGTGGCCGAAACTGATTCGCATGGCTCTTCTATCAAGTGGAGAGCCTGTGCGTCGCTGGCTGCCTACGTAATAAGCAATCGTTATGCCGTTCGACGCTTTCTTTAGAATGTTGCACTTACAGTGTTTGTCCGAGGGTGAGAATCCTGAATCTGGAAGCGTTCGGCGCTGGGACTTCGTAAAACCATACCTGGGCGGGCGTAAACGGATCGTTTCAGCGCTGGCAACGGGGACAATAGTGGGTACCCCGGCCAGCCAGGAGGGTGCGGCGAATCGGGGTCGCGCAGATCAGGCAGGGTTGGCTGGTGCGCATGTAGACGCGATGCTCGAGCTGGAAGAAGCCGGCCACACCATCGGCATCCACGTAGTCGGAGACGGAGGAACCGCCGAGCGAGATGGCCTTCCGCAGGATGTTCTGCAGGGCGGCGTGGAGCTTGTCGAGCTGGGCGCGGGTGATGCGTCCGGCGATGCGGGTGGGGCGGATTCCGGCGTGGAAGAGGCTCTCGTCGGCGTAGATGTTGCCGACGCCGTGCAGGAGCTTCTGGTTGAGCAGGGCGGCCTTGATCGAGAGCTTGCGACCGCGGAAGAGGGCCGCGAAGTCGGCGGCGGAGATGGTGAGGGGTTCAAGGCCGGGTCCGCGGAAGGACTGGGATGTGCCGGACTCGGCGGAGTGCAAGGCGAGTCGGCCGAACCGGCGGGGGTCGACGAAGCGAAGGTCTCGGCCGGAGCTGAGAGACAGGACGGCGTGGGTGTGTGGAGGGATGGGGACGTCCGCGGCGGAGACGAGCAGGCGGCCGGTCATGCCGAGGTGGACTATCCATTGCAGGGGCATCTTGCTGCGAGTGAGGTCGAAGACGATGTGCTTGCCGACGCGGTGTACGAGGTCGATGCGGGCGCCGGTGAGGGCTTTGGCCATGGGATCGGGAGGAGTCTTGAAGGGCTCCTTGTAGCGACTGAGCCAGACGGAGAGAATTCGCTCACCACGGATGCGTTCGTTGACGCCGCTGGCGACGGTTTCGACTTCGGGGAGTTCGGGCATCCAGTTCTTATTTTCGCAGAGGAGCCGGATGCCGACCGGGCTAGGGCGTCGCGGCTTTCGGTGACTGTGCCGTGAGGCGGGCGAGGACGGTGTTGTCTTCGCCGCGGAGGAAGAGTGCAGAGCCGCGGATGCGGAAGCTGGTGGTGGCGCTGAGGGCCTTGAGGAAGGCCTGTTCGCGGGGCATAACGTCGCCCGGGCACGCCATCATGGTGCTGGCGACCTGGCGGAAGCGGAGAGTCGAGCCGTCGAGCTCATAGGAGCCCATGATGCGGTTGCAGCCGCCTGATCCGGCGAGGCGTTTAGTGTCGGCGGCGAGCTCGATCCAGGCTTCGCTCCGGCCAGTTCCTGGTGTGACGGCTTCGCCATTTAATTGGGTGAGGGTCCAGTGGGTTCCGGTGAGAGAGGTGGCGGAGGGCTTTGCGCCTGGCGGTTCGGGCTGGGGTTGCCGCAGGAGGATGTCGATGTGCTTCTCTGGCGCGCCCTGGGTGAGGACGGGGTGGGCGGCGGTGGAAGTGAAGAGGAGTTTACCGCCGGAGCTGATGGTGGCGCGGATCTGGTAGCGGTGCGCGGGATTGAGGGCGGCGGGGTCGTACTTGACGTCGAAGGGGATGGGGACCTGCTTGCCATTGGTGGGCACCTGCTCCTCCGCTATGGATGTCGCGGGCGCGTCGGCGCGGGAGACATCTTCGATGACGAGACGGACGACTGCATCAGGCGGCAGGGCGATGCGCTGGCGGTAGGTGACGGTTCCGGTGACCGTGCTGGCGGGGTGTTCGGGTTCGGCGCTGCTCTGGGCGATGGCGAGCGGAGCGGTGAACAGCAGCAGGGCAAGAATGGGGGTTTGACGCTTCATGGCGATTCCTGCGGTTTTGGACGGGCGATCTCAATGTACGCGAGCAGAGCGGGCGCATCTACTCTCACATGATCCGCAAACTGAAATCGGGTGAATACCGGTTGTACTCGCGCAAGAAGGACGCTTCCACGGGAAAGCGGCGGAACCTGGGGACGTTTTCGAATCTCGAGAAGGCGAAGCAGCACGAGCGCGAGGTTCAGTACTTCAAGAAGCACTGAGGCTGGACCCCCACCCCTCCCCCGTGTGGCTTGTAACTCATTCATTTTGCGTTCTCTTCTCTATGGTGATGGCTGTAATCGTTTCATAAGAAAAGACTTGTCCGCACGTAATAGAAAATAAGAGACTTATAGATATTCGCTGAAACAAAGGTGTTAGCCGCCGGTCATTGATTCCACGTGGTTTAAGGTAATTCTTATGGATCAAACGAAAAGGCCCGGCTGCGGGATGGCAAGTCGGGCCTTTTGTTTCTCTATTTCTCTTGTAGCTGGCGAGAAGAAATAGTCGGCCAGGAAAATCAGGGTGTAGGGATTGGGGATTAGGGAGTTGGAACAGCTGCCGGTCCGATAACCGGCGGAGTTAACGTGACTGGATCGTCGGGTCAAACGTATCCGATTCGTGCCCTCGAAAAACCGAATTGAAGCATCGGCCGGAATGAGTAACGGCGATCTGCCGTTGCCGACTTTGCTTTCCCAGGCGCTGGTCGCGTTCACCATCGAGTTCGACAACGAGTTTGAGCACAAGATGCCGCACCGGACAACGAAGCATAGTTCGGGGTACGGTCCGTGGCTGGTGTCGATGGCGATGTACCTCAACTGCAGGCGATTCGTCGGTGACGATGACGTGACCGTAGGCGAGCTGGAGAGGCTGGCACGCACGAAGACGAATCTGGACGGCATGCGGCGGTGGGGGTATATCGTTCTCGAGCCTGGGCCAGGGAGCCGGTCACGCAGCCGGGTGGGGTTGGACTGGATTATTCGTGCTACGGCAAAGGGAAAGATGGCTCGAGAGGTTTGGCGGCCGCTCTTCAGCGTGATCGAGGAACGGGTGGCGGGAGCGTTTTGGCAAAGACGTGATCGAGCGGCTTCGGGAGTCTTTGTTGGCGTTGGTCGGCGAATTGGACACGGATCTGCCGGACTGTCTTCCGATTCTGGGATATGGGTTGTTCAGCCGCGCGCCGGACAAGGTGTCGGACCGGCAGCGGCAGGGGCTGGACCGAGGTCTGGCTCTTCCGACGCTGCTCTCGCGCGTGCTGCTGGCGTTTGCAATCGATTTTGAGGGTGAGTCGGAGCTTTCGCTGGCTGTCTGCGCGAATGTGCTGCGGGTACTTGATGAGAATGTGGTGCGGGTGCGGGATATTCCGGTGCTGAGCGGCGTGTCAAAGGAGGCGATCAGCATGGCGATGGGCTTCCTCGGCAAAAAGGACCTCGTCGTCATCGAGGCGGATCGCACGGCGAGCCGTGGGAAGGTCGCGCGGCTTACCGCGAAGGGCGTGGAGGCACACAGCGCGTATCGTCAGCGGGTGGCGATGATTGAAAAGCGCTGGTGGGGCCGGTTCGGCGTGGAGAAGATTCGTGATCTTCGCGAAGGGCTGGGGCGGCTGGCCGGTGAGTCGCTGTTTCGCGGGCTGGAGCCGTATCCGGATGGGTGGCGAGCGTCGGTGCGGAAGTCGGAGGTGCTGCCGCACTATCCGATGGTACTGCACCGGGGCGGGTATCCGGATGGGAGTTGATGGATGCGGCGCTCTGGGCGCCAGGCTTTCACCTTGAGGGCGGAGGCATCGAAGTGGTTCAATCGCCCGTGAGGTCAGGACATGATTCGAGTGAACTACTTCGTTATCGCTCTTGTAGTTGTTGTGGCGTTTGTAGCGAGCTCAGTCTGGTACAGCCCTCTTATGTTCGGCAGAGAGTTTCTGGAGCTGAGCGGCGTGAGCGCCAGCGCGAGTCCAAACCCAGTGAAGGTTGTGTGCGAACTGATCCGCACATTTATCCTTGCCTATGTGATAGCCCAACTCGTACTGCGGTTGAAGGCACCTGACACCAAGGCTGCGGTAGGGCTGGGGCTCTGGTTGTGGATTGGATTTCCGGTCATCCTGCTTACAGGATCAATGCTGTGGCAGAACGTTCCGTGGAAGCTAGCAGCGATTCATGCGGGTGACTGGCTTATAAAAATTTTGCTGTTTGCCGGTACGGTGGGCTGGTGGCGCAAAGATCGCCGCATGGTTGCACCTGGCCCGACTATGGATGGAAACTGAATCACCGCCGGTCCTGGTCGCGCTAGCGGCAGCCGCGTTCGTCTTATCGATCTTCGGTGCATATTTCGATATTGACGCATCCGCGTGTGTGAACTACTAAGCCTGATACGCTGCCACATTTTGTTCCTCCCACCCTTCGCTAATGCGAAGGATGGCGCATCCTCGTTTGCGGTAGGTCATGGAATTAAAAGGTGGGCCACCCGCCCTTCCCTTGCCGGGCGCAGGACTTCCTGCATGTACACAGAAATTACTGATTATCGTAGAAATAGCCGGGTGTGGAACGCTCAGCATCGCATGTGACCGATATCACGGCGCCACATAAAACATGAGAGTAGCCTGCAGTTTGTGGGTAGATATTACCTTTTGTAGTTAGCTGTCGTCCTTCGCAGTTGTGCCACTCAGGAAGCCAAGCCATACGCCGACGAAACCAGCAGCAGCGCCCGCCGCCATCACCCGCCGCCGCCGCCGCCGCCGCTGGCGCGCCGTATTGCTGCGCGCCTCTGGTCGCAGCAATCGTCGCTCGGAGTAATGCTGGACCCGATCGCAGACAAGCTCCTCGTTTCCGCGGTTATCCTGGTGCTTGCCGCGAACCAGACGATCTCGGGCGTGACGCTTTGGGCCGCAATCGTCATTCTGTGCCGCGAAATCCTTGTCTCCGGCTTACGCGAATATCTGGCCGAGCTCCGTGTTTCGCTGCCGGTCACGGCGCTCGCAAAGTGGAAAACCGCCGTTCAATTCGTCGCGCTCGGTTTCCTCATCATCGGGCCGGCCGGCGAAGCGGTGCTGCCAGGCTTGATCAAGACCGGAACCGTGCTCCTCTGGATTGCCGCGATACTAACGCTTTACACCGGCTGGGACGAGATGAAGGCAAGCTACGATAACGTCGGCGACGACTGATACGAAAATGAAGGCGCTTTATTTCGCCTGGGTGCGCGAGCGGGTCGGCAAGGCCGAGGAAGAGCTCGACCTGCCGGAGACCGTGGCGACGGTCGGCGACCTATCGCCTGGCTCTCCAACGGGGCGAGGGCTACGCTCACGCCTTCGATAAGCCTTTGGCGGTTCGGGCGGCCCTCGATCGCGTTCACGCCCGCAGTGAGGCGCGAATCGCCGGGGCGAAGGAGATCGCTTTCTTTCCGCCGATGACCGGCGGCTGAGCGCTCGATGGCCTACCGTTCGCGTCCAGCGAGGCGATTTCGACCTCGGCGCGGAGGCCGACGCGCTCGCCGGTGGGCGTACGGATGTCGGCGCGGTGGCGAGCTTCGTCGGATTCTGCCGCGACGAGGGCGGACGGCTCGCGGCGCTCGAGCTCGAGCATTATCCGGGCATGGCGAAGAGAAATCGCCCGCGCGGCGGGTGAAGGCCGAGACGAGATGGCCGCTCCTCGGCGTTAAGGTGATCCACCGCTATGGCCGCATCGCGCCGGGCGAGCGGATCGTCCTTGTCGCGGTTGCGGTGGAGCATCGGGGCGCGGCGTTTGCGGCGGTCGAGATGCTGATGGATTACCTCGAGACCCGTGCGCCGTTCTGGAAGCGCGCCATCGGCCCCGATGGCGGCGTCGAGGGCTGGGTGGAGGCCAAGGCGGATGACGACCGGTCGGCAGACCGCTGGGGCGCCGATGACTGCCGTCCGGCCTTCAGACCCGTGAGGTGACTGCGCGGTAGATCAGCAATACGACGACGGCGCCGATGACGGCGATGATGATGCTGCCGATGTTGACTCCGTGACGCCGCCGATGCCGATCAGGCTGGCGAGATACCCGCCGACGACGGCGCCGACGACGCCGAGCGCAATGTCCATGATCATGCCCGAGCCCGTCTTGTTGACGATCTTGCTGGCGATGAAACCTGCGATCAGACCCAGTATGATCCAGCTGATTATGCCCATCTCAGCCTCCCATGCGCCGCGCGCCGGCGCGCGAATGTGCGGTATGGACGGGGAAAACGCAAGCCGATAGTCTAGGTCGTCATAGCTTCGTCAAGCGGCGCCAGGCTCGCGACCGCGGCCGCTTTCTTGACTTGGCTAATACCCGTGGAGGAGACAGCAATGGGCCTGTTCGACGATGCGATGAAGGACGCGGTGCCGGGCGGCAATCTGGCGACGCCGATCGCGGTCGCCGCGGGCGGCTGATTCTCGGCAATATGTTCGGCGGAAGCTCGCGCCGCGCCCGGGCAGGCCGCCGCCCGCGCTCGCAGTCGGTCCCGACGAATGTGCCGGCCGGCAGCCTCTTGGGCGGCCTTACCGACTATCGGCAAACTTACCGCCGGCGGGCCGCGCCGCAGGTCAATTCCTGGATCGGCCCCGGAGCGAATCAGCCGATCCAGCCCGGACAGCTCGGCTCGGCGCTCGGCCAGAGACGCTCAACGATCTCGCAGCGCACCGGAATGAGCCAGCAGGAATTGCTGAACCAGCTCGCGCTCGTGCTGCCCCAGCTCATCAACCACTGACGCCCAACGGCCGCGTGCCGACCCTGGCCGATCTCGAAAAGTAACGCGCCGCGTTTGTAGACGCGAAAGCCGCGTCGGGCCGGGCGTCTTCGCCGCGCTCAGCAAGCCGGCTACAGCGCGGTCTTTGACCGCGTCTCGCGCGAGCCTCCTTACTCGGCGGCGTGGCGCGCGGCGACGACGCCTTGTCGAGCGCCTGCGCCAGGTCCTCGATCAGATCCTCGACATCCTCGAGCCCGACCGACAGCCGCAACATGCCCGGCCCGATGCCGAGCGCCGCGCGCTGCTCGGGCTTCAGCCGCTGGTGCGTCGTCGTCTCGGGATGGGTGATGAGGCTCTTGGCGTCGCCGAGATTGTTGGAGATGCCGATGATCGAAAGCGCGTTGGCGAAGCCGAACGCCTCCGCCTTGCCGCCGTCGACCTCGAAGGCGACCAGCGTGCCGCCGCCCGACATCTGCGCTTGGCGAGCGCCGCCTGCGGATGATCGGCGCGGCCGGGATAGAGCACGCGCACGACCGCGGGATGCCCGCCGAGGAAGTCGGCGATGCGCTCGGCCGAGCGGGTTTGCGCGCCGACGCGCACGGGCAGCGTCTCCAGCGACTTCAGCATCACCCAGGCGTTGAACGGCGACAGGCACGGGCCGGTCTGGCGCAGGAAATTGTGGATATGGTCGGCGATGAAATTCTCGCTGGCGAGAATGACCCCGCCGAGCGTGCGGCCCTGCCCGTCGATATGCTTGGTCGCGGAATAGACGACGCAATCGGCGCCGAGCGCCAGCGGTGCTGCAAGCAGCGGCGTGGCGAACACGTTGTCGACGACCAGCGTCGCGCCATCCTCGTGCACGATTTCGGCGACGGCGGCGATGTCGATGACCTCGAGCGTCGGATTGGTCGGGCTTTCGAGAAACGCGGTCTTGGTGTTCGGCCGCATCGCCGCGCGCCATGCGTCGAGGTCGGCGCCCTCGACCAGCGTCGAGGCGACGCCGAAGCGCGGCAGCAATTCCTCGACGACATAGAGACACGAGCCGAACAACGCCTTGGCGGCGACGACGTGGTCGCCCGCCTTGAGCTGGCCCATCAGCGAGGCGGTGACCGCCGCCATGCCGCTCGCGGTCGCGCGCGCCGCCTCGGCGCCTTCGAGCAGCGCCATGCGCCGCTCGAACATGGCGACGGTCGGGTTGGCGAAGCGCGAATAGATGAAGCCCGGCTCGTCGCCCTTGAAGCGCGCTTCGGCCTGCTCCATCGTGTCGTAGAGATAGCCCTGGGTCAGGAACAGCGCCTCCGACGTCTCCTCGAACTCCGAGCGCAGCGAGCCGCCGTGCACGAGTTGCGTCGCGGGGCGCAGCGTCCGGGGATCGCGGGTTTTGCGGGGGGTCGTCATCGTTCAAGTCCTCTCGCGCGGCGGCGCGCCGTGGGCTCGAGACAAGGCGATTTTGGAAAGCGCCCCGATCTTTTAGCCCCTTGTTTAACGTGGCGGCAAGCCGACCGGCTCAAATGACCACGGAAAGGCTGCATAGACCCGGGCGGCTTGGCGTCAAGGCGCCGAGACGCTAACAAGGCGAGCCGCCCTGCGAGGCACCATGCCGACGCCGACCCGACGCCGCTTCCCTCCGATTCTCGACAGTGCGAACCGGGCGCCGCCGACGCGCTTTTTTCCGCGCCATTCGGCCTGTTCGCGCGCCAGAAAATCCGCGCGATGGCGGCGCAAGCTGATCCGGGCGGAGACGCCGCTCGACGACGCGCAATTCCAGCCCGCGAGCCTCGATCTGCGGCTCGGCAAGGAGGCCTATCGCGTGCGCGCGAGCTTCCTGCCCGGGCGCGGGCGCACGGTGAGGGAACGCTCGACAGCCTCAACCCCGAGCCATCTCGCTCGCCGGCGAAGGCGCGGTGCTGGAGAAAGGCATCGTCTATATCGCGCGGCTGATCGAACGGCTCGATCTGCGGCCGAGCCTTTCCGGCGCCGCCAACCCGAAGAGCTCGACCGGCCGGCTCGACATTTTCACCCGCCTGATCGTCGATGGCGCGGAGGCCTTCGACGACGTGCCGCTCGGCTATCACGGCGAGCTTTGGCTCGAGATTTCGCCGCGCAGTTTCAGCGTGCGCGTCCAGCGGGCTCGAAGCTCAATCAGATTCGCTTTCGCAGCCGCAACTCCCAGCAAAGGGACAAGCACACTTTCGCTCTCGACGATGACGAGATCCGCGAGCGCCACGCGCCAGCCGCTGGTCGACGGCCGCTCGATCTGCGCGAGGGCGTGATCATGCGCGTCGAGCTGGGCGGCCTCGGCGAGACCATCGTCGGCTATCGCGCGATCAAGAACGGCGACATCATCGACGTCGATCGCTCGCGGCTACGCCGCCGAGGATTTCTGGGAGCCGATCCACGCGCGCGACGACCGGCGGCTGATCCTCGACCCCGACGATTCTACATTCTCGCCTCGCGCGAGAAAGTGCAGATCCCGTCCGATCTCGCCGCCGAAATGGCGCCGATCGATCCGGCGATCGGCGAGTTTCGCGTCCATTACGCCGGCTTTTTCGATCCCGGCTTCGGCCAGGGCCCGGACGGGCGGCCCTCGCGCGCGCGGTGCTGGAAGTGCGCAGCCGCGACGTGCCGTTCCTGCTCGAAGACGGCCAGCCCGTCGGCCGCCTCGTCTACGAAAAACTCGCCGACGCGCCCGACGAACTCTATGGCGCGAGGGCGGACTCCAACTATCAGGACCAGGGGCTGAAACTGTCGAAGCATTTCCGCATTTAATCTGGCAAGCAAGGTGAAGCGAGAATTTGTCGAAGGTCCGCCTTGGATCGGGGGCAGTTGATACTGCAAGCCGGCCAGACGCCAAATCCCGATTATTACCACTTCCCCGGGGTTGCGCCGATCGCCGAGCCTCATAGACGGTCTGCCCGCCGATTTCACATTTCGCTTGCGAGAGGCCATCTTTTCCTATATGAGGCTCGAGTGGCGCGGCGCCGGGAGGCTCCGCGCCGCGAGTTTTTCTGGCCGGGCGCCGCCGCGCGCTTTCTGGAAATCCAAATCGACGAGCAACCACGAACCCGTTCGAGTTCATCCAGCAAGTCCGCGCCGAGGCGGCGAAGGTCGTCTGGCCGACTAGGCGCGAGACGCATGATCACCACCGGCCTGGTGCTGGTGCTGGTCGTGTTCACGAGCCTGTTCTTCGTCGTCGTCGATCAGGTGCTGCGCGAGTTCGTTTCGCTGACGCTCGGCTTCGGCCGCGGCGGCTAACGTTACGCCGCGATCCTGGATGAGCGACGCAAGGCTCCAAATTCATCCGGAACGCCTGAAGATGAGCATGCGCTGGTAAATCGTCCACGCCGATTCCAACTTCGAGAAGAAAGTCGCTGAATTCCATTCGCGAGCAGTCGAGCCAACGCGGCCTCTCCGACAAGTTCGAAGAAATCCTCGTGCCGACCGAACAGGTCCTCGAGGTGCGCCGTGGGCGCAAGATCAACTCGGAACGGAAGTTTTTCCCCGGCTACGTGCTGGTCAAATGCGACCTGACCGACGAGGTCTACCATCTGATCAAGAACACGCCCAAGGTGACCGGCTTTCTCGGGCCGACAAGAAGCCGATGCCGATCCCCGACGATGAGGCCGATCGGATTAAGGGACAGGTCGCCTACGGGATGAGCGGCCGAAGGCGGCGATCCGCTTCGAAATCGGCGAAAATGTGCGCGTCGCCCACGGGCCGTTCGCGTCCTTCAATGGGGTCGTCGAGGAGCTCGACGAGTTGCGTTCGCGGGTCAAGGTCGCCGTGTCGATCTTCGGCCTGGCTACGCCGGTCGATCTCGAATTCGGCCAAGTGGAAAAGGTCTGACCGGCCCTTATCGCCCTGGCGGCGTCCGAATCCGACCCTTGGCGCTCGTACAGCTCCGCGGCCACCCGACTGGAATTTGGACCATTGCTCCTGTTCCTAGTCGCTCCCGCTACGGAAGGAATGCGCCAACAGCGGACGTCCCTCAAACAAGCTGCGGACGCGTCAGTTCGACCCTAAGCGGACGTACGCCGCGAACAAGATACGCTGTCGGCTTGGGCCGCCGGCACCGTAGCCCAAGCATTACGACGAAGGTTAGCGTTGGGCGCGCCTTCGCGGCATGACTGTTCAGAGACGCGGTGTTAGCTGTTGCGCAATTTCGCCAGCGTCTCCGGGAATCGGCGCGAGAGCGGCGCGATGATGCTTCCCAATTCCACCCTGTAATCGCCCGATCCTTCCGGTTTGAGCGCCGTCATTCGTCCAGGGTTTACCAACCAGGAGCGATGCGTGCGGACGAAGCCGTGCGTCCCGAGCTCGTTTTCCAACGCCGAGAGGGGCGAGCGCATCAAGAGCTTACGCCCATCGTCGAGTATGAACTCGACATAGTTTCCCGCCGAGGCGACGGCGAGGATCTGATCCAGCCGCACGCGGGTGAGTTTGGCGCCGTCGCGGATGTCGAAGGTGAGCGTCCGTCCCGGCGCGTCGATCCGCGATTGTCGCCGCAGCAGATGCTCGACCAGAGCGAAGGCGGCAATGAACAACACATAACCGAATGCGTCCTTGGTGAACTCGTAACGGAAATTCGGAAAGAACGCGCCGAAGTCGTACTGTGCGTCGCCCAGCCAATAAACAAATTTGCGCAAGCCCACGAAGCCCGCGACATGAGCGAGCGAGAACAGCAGCGCCGCTGGAATATGGACCAAGAGCTTCCATCGCGGCCGCGCCGCGGGCGGCGCGATGCGGTAGGCGATCCAGGCGATCCACAGGAACAGGATGAAGGTGAGCCAGCTCGATCCCTCCCAGATGATCATTGCAGCGAGACCATATTGCGGCTGCTCATGACTTATGGTGATGCCATCAATGGTGGCGACCACACCGACCATTACGACGGCAACTGCGTAACAGTAGAGAAGCGTGCGTCGCGCGATGCCGCTCGTCCCCGAGGGTTCGCCGCTCAGCCCAAGCCACTGCCGGAAATCACCAATCCGGCGCGCATCGTCACCGCGCCCTTCCGGCGGAGGCGCGCGTCTGGAAGAATTGTCGCGTTCGGCGGACGGGGACACGCTCGGCCTCATGTCGTCGAACAATAATCGACGACGCCCTGAACCGTAAGGTGACATATGCACAGACGAAACATGCTGAAAGGAATGGCAGCCGTCATCGCCGTTCAACCCAATCTCCTGTCGCGGCTCGCGGCCAACGCCGCGACGGCTTCCGGGTTCGCCCGCGTGCGGCCTGGCGACTCAGCATGGCCGAACGCCGAAAGCTGGGCCAAGCTCAACGAGGCGGTAGGGGGCAATCTGATCGCGGTTGAAGCCCCGTTCGCCGCCTGCGCAACCGATCCCAAAAGCGCATCATGCGTGGACGCGCTCGCGAACATCCGCAATCCATTCTACCTTGGCGACCAACCCGGCGGCACGCAGGTTTCCGGCTGGCTCGATGCATGGACGCCGGCGCCCAGCGCCTATGCGGTTAAGGCCCGATCGAGCGGCGACGTCGCGGCGGCGGTGAATTTCGCGCGCGACAATCGTCTTCGCCTTGTCGTGAAAGGCGCCGGCCACAGCTATCAAGGCACTTCGAATGCCCCCGAACTCGCTGCTGATCTGGACGCGCGCGATGAACGAGGTGACGCTTCACGACGCCTTCACGCCCCGAGGCGGGGAAGGCAAAGCGGCGCCCTCGCCGGCCGTCACCGCCGGGGCGGGCACCGTGTGGATCGACCTCTACCATGCCGTCACCAGCGAGGCCGGCCGCTATGTGCAAGGCGGCGGCTGCGCCGACGTCGGCGTCGCGGGGCTGGTTCAAAGCGGCGGCTTCAACAGCTTTTCGAAAGGTTTCGGGACTGCCGCCGCGGGGTTGCTGGAGGCCGAGATCGTAACCGCGGACGGCGCGGCACGCGTCGCGAACGCCTATACGAATCCGGAGCTGTTCTGGGCGCTCAAGGGGGGTGGCGGCGGAAGCTGGGGCGTGGTCACCCAACTCACGCTGCGCACGCACGACCTGCCGCCGTTCTTCGGCGCCGCTTTGGGGACGATCAAGGCGCAATCGGACGCCGCCTTCCAGCGTCTGATCGCGCACTTCTTCGATTTCTACGTCGAAAATCTCTTCAACCCGCATTGGGCCGAGCAGATCAGCCTCGGTCCCGACAATACGCTCGAACTGTCCATGCTGAGCCAGGGCCTCGACAACCCGCAAGTCGGCTCGATTTGGCAGGGTTTCTTCGACTGGGCAAAAGCATCGCCGCAGGATTTTTTAATCAGCGGCAGCCACTGGGCGGGCGCGTTTCTGGCGCGGCATTATTGGGATTTCTCGGGCAACCCCTCACTCATCCCGGATCGGCGCGCCGGCGTGCCCGACTATCACGGGTGGTGGCGCGGCGACCAGGATCAGGTCGGCGCGTTCCTGCATGGCTTCGAGTCGCTCTGGCTGCCCGCGTCCTTACTCCAGGAAGGGGAGCGGCAGCGCCTTTCAGAAACGCTGTTCGCAGCGAGCCGCTACAAGAAAGTCGACGTGCAGTTCAGCAAGGGACTGGCCGGCGCGCCCGACGATGTCATCGCGTCCGCAAGAGATACGGCCATCAATCCGACCGTGACCGAGGCATTTGCGCTGGCCGTCATCGCGGATGGCGAAGGTCCGCGCTATCCCGGCCTGCCGCGGACGGCGCTCGACGTGACGGCGGCGCGGAGGGACGCGCACCTGATCGATCTGGCGGCGGCCGAGTTGCGGCGGATAGCGCCGGACGCAGGGTCCTACGTTTCGGAGAGCAACTATTTCAACCCGACCTGGCAGGACGCGTTCTGGGGAACGAACTATCCGCGCCTGCGCGAGGTCAAGGCGAAGTACGATCCAGATGGCCTGTTCTTCGTGCACCACGGTGTAGGCAGCGAAGAATGGTCCGCCGACGGCTTTGCGACGCGTTAGGCGGCGAGCCAGATCCGCTCGCGGCGCATCCACTCGTTCAAGGCGTCAAACAGAACGGCCATTTTCCACCCGCAGCCAGACAACCTCGATTGAGGCGCCCGGCGCGGCCCGATGCCTAATGGTCAAAATCTAGGCTCGGCGCCTGAACCGGAATGTCGCCAGCGGGGCGGAAGTCCGCCCTGCCTGGCCGACTTTTAAGGGCAGGAACTCGCCGATGGCGGGCTGTTTCACCGATGGGCATAGGTTCCGAACAGCGGACTTTGCTCTGGCCGGCCGCTCGGGCTGGTTTTTTCGAAACAATCGCTTCCGGAAAATCGAAACTCGTGTGAGGCGTACTTGCGTGACCACATCGATCGACAATCCGGCCGCAACAAGGGGGCGGAACGCCGCCAGGCAGCCGCGCGTCCGTATTGTACATCGTGGTTGTGACTTACTTTAATCCGCCGTAGCGCCGAGAAAAAATGGCCCGTTCTTGGATTTCTTATTTGGAATCGTCATAACCCGTTGAAAAGTCCCAATTCGGACGAATAAAACCAAGGAAAGCCAAGGATTTTTGTTTGGGGTTTCTTGGTTTGGCTTGGGAGAATTTGGAATTGCTTTGGAAGACCAAATCGGCTCTCGCCTCCGCGGCCACCACCTATGTCGCCTGACGCGGATAACGATGGCGCCTAGCGGCACGCCGTCCCGGGCGGCGGCGCCGTTTGAGCGAGGAGCGTTCGCCTCGATCCCAGCCCGGCCCGATCCTGTGGTAACATTCGTCGCGGTCCGCCGAAGTGAGAGCGCCGGCGTTTCCAGGCCACCGGCGCCGTCGGAATACGGCTTCTGGGCCAACCTCAATCAGGACGTGCCGCCTCCGTGCTGGAGCCAGGCGCGCGAAAACTTCCTTAACGACGGCTCTCAACGCCCGACGATGCTGTTCAACGGTTACGGAGAGCAGTTCGCCTCGCTTACAACGGACTTGAAAAAGAGCCGCTCTATATGTGACGAACGTACGGCGCCGGCTCTTCCGAGGGATTGCCTTCTTTTCCTCGGCCGATATACAATGCGATCACAAACAAGCGGCGCCAAGAATAGACCACAAGGTTACCTCATGAGCGCCGCTTTGTTCATCCGAGAGCCAAGAGTTGATGCAGTACGCCAAACTGCCAAATCCCATCAGGGCCTCTGTACGCACGCTCAAGTATGCTCGCAAATCAGGCTTAAGATTGTTCGGCGCTTACCATCCGAGACATTGCACGATTTGCGGCCATTCCGGACGATTTTATTCTTATGGATTTCCCCGTGAGCCGTTTTCGCGCCCGTCATGTCTTTCGCTTGAGCGCCATCGGGCGCTGGCCATCTGCGCCAATCAGCAGCCGCTTTTCGAGGGCAAGGATATTCTCCACTTCGCGCCGGAGCCGGGGTTGACCGCTTTCATTCGCGGGAAGGGGGTGCGGAGTTATAAGACCTGCGATATGCTTATGGCAATGTCGACTTTCGCATCGACATCTGCGCGATCGATCTTCCCGATCAGTCCTTTGACCTTGGCGGTTCTCTACGCGTTCGACGTCTTGGAGCACGTACCCGATGATCGGAAGGCTATGGCCGAGCTGCGGCGGATCTTGCGCCCATCGGGCATGGCTGTCGTCATGGTGCCGATGGAGGAAGGACTTGACGAGACTTACGAATTCCTCTTGATCATTTCCCCCGGCGACCGTTTGATCCATTTCGGGCAGGAGGATCACGTCCGCTATTATGGCAGGGATATTCGTGACCGGCTGCGCGATGCAAAGGTCTCGATCTGCGAAGGGTGTCGAGATAACGATACGTCCTCAAGCACGGCTTGCGGCGCGGCGAACGCGTCTTCCTTCGCTCGCGAAATTGAGTGAGCCGCGTCGGTCTCATCGGCGCGGGGGGCGCTCGTCACCTGTGGAGCCCATCATGAGGTTCTTATTGCGTTAACTGACTGGTTCGGTTTCGAGGAGGGCTTGATGAAGTGTTCTCGCGAGTCAACGCTCTCGAGGCCCCCGGATTTGCCGGGGGATATGCCTACTCCGGGATATGCCTACTCTTGGTTCGACGCCCCGCTCGGGCTCGGCCGAAGCGGCGGCCGGAAGACCAAGCAGGATTAAGGATACGCCACAATTTTTCGACTCCCGATCTTGCGTAAATCAGAAGTCGCCCTACATCGTCGCAGTAGTCAGAAAACGAAGGCGCGCCTGGCGAGGCGCGCTTGGCGATAAGGCGAAGGGCAAAGGGGAGAAGAAATTCTTATTTGGAATTGCTGTAACCCATTGATAAGTCCCGATTTTAACGAACAAAACCAAGCAAATCTAAGCAATTTTATTTGGATTTGCTTGGCCGGGCTTTTAACCCACGCCGGCTTGGCTTGGCCCGCTGCGCCGGTTTGGGATCGACGGGGACGAGATGCTACACTCAACGCTATAAGAGCCGATCATGATTTTCGGTGAGGCCGAACAAGTCGCGCCGTTCGGGGCGGGCGGCGGCTCGCCAAAGATCGGCCTTGCAACCGTGGTCGTGCCGCACCTCGACGATTACGAGAACCTGGACGCCGGTCGGGCGTTGCTACAGGAGCAGAGTTTTCCAAGCGAGCAGACAGAAATTATCGTCGCCGACAACGGCAGTTCGCGTGGGCTCGACGCCGTGCGTCGGATCGTCGGGAAGTCGCGGCCGGGTCGTCGAGGTTGCCGACGTGGCGCCGGACCGGCCCGTAATGCGGGGGTTCGCGCATCGCGGGGCGAGGCGATCGCGTTCATCGACAGTGACTGTCGTGCCACCGCCGCTGGCTCGAAGAAGGCCTTGCCGAACTGCAGCTGGCGGATTTTGCCGGTGGGCGAGTGGAGGTCCTTGTCCAAGATCCGCAGCGGATGACCGCGGCCGAAGCGTTTGAGAGCGTCTTCGCTTTTCAGAACGAGCGGTACGTCAAGGACCTAAACTTCACA
>CAWAFB010000009.1:0-116041 GCA_963781245.1 uncultured Acidobacteriaceae bacterium | reverse complement strand
CTCTGCACGCGCCTTACGCCAGTGGTCAAAAAAAATGTTATGCTTGTTGACACTTTTTTCTTTTCAACTGAATCGTTCTCGATTAGCCTGAATGCACAATTACCATTGCACTGCAAACGCTTTCGCCATAACTTCGTGACATGAGGTTATGGCTTGGTACTTATTCTGTCTGGATAAAAGACATAGATTGTGAATTACTGCCTTGAGTCGATAATGTTGTGTATGCGCATTAACTGCGCCCGCCCGCGATCGATCCTTTTTTTGGCGAGGTTCGTCCGTTAGGGCGTCCTGCCTGTTAGAACGACGGCATAGAGAGAAAGAATGAATAAGATAATCTTGGCCGATAATCAGGCGATATTCCGCGCGGGAACCGCAAAGGTTCTTGCCATGGAAGACGATTTTCGTATCATCGCCCAGTGCGGTGAAGTCGAACGGCTGTATCAGGTTCTGGAAACATTCCGGGGAGCAACGCTCCTCTTCGCGTCGGCTCTGAAGCCAAATCTGCACCACCTCGTTGAGCGAATTCGCGGCCAGGGCGGCCTTTCGGTCGTGATTGCCGAAAACAACGAGTCCACGGCCGCCTACCTTTCAGCGGGCGTGCAGGGCGCGGTGCATCGCTCAGTTACCGGGTCGGCTCTTATCGACTGCGCGCGCCGCGTGGCCCGGGGCGAACGCGGCGTACAGGTAGCCGGAATCGCGACCCACGCCCTCGAAGAGGATCTTGTCGGGGCACGCGTCCGGGACCGGCTCACTCCCAAGGAGATGAAGATCGTCGCGCTTATCGTACAGGGCTGCAAGAATAAGGAAATCGCCATGCGACTGGCGACAACCGAGCAGGTAATTAAAAATTACCTGCGCAGCATCTACGATAAGACCGGGGTCTCCGATCGCCTCGAGCTGGCGCTGTTCACCATTCATCACCGCATGCTGGCGGAGGCGGCTGCCGCAGCCGGGGATCTGCTGCTCCAGGCCAACTGAGCTCGATCGCAGCGAAGTCGGGACGGCGGCGGAGATATAGACCACCGCCCGCTACTTATTCCCCGAGCTTGCCCGGCTGCCCGGCAAGATGGTGGAACTTACACCCTCGATCGGGCGCGTCTTAATCTCGAGGCTTCTATCCTTACCCGATCAGGTCAGCTGTGGTTTCTTAACGTTCTTGCCTGAAGCAGGGTGTTCAATATCTGCACCAGCTCGCGAGGATCTGCGGGCTTTTCCAGATATATGTCCGCCTGCGGCTCGGCAGCGCGGAAAGCCTCGGCTACATATCCTGAGACGACCACGACTGGAACGGCGAGTTGGGCCTTGGCGGCTTCGACAATCGCGCGGCCGCGTTCACTTCCCAATCGCCAATCTGTTACGACTCCATCAAATGCGATCCGCTGTATTTCTCGGATCGCGTCCTCGGCAGAAATGCACGTCGTTACTTCATAGCCCGCTTGTTCCAGAATTTTTCTCTTTACAATGTTGACGTCTGGATCGTCGTCTACAAACAAAATTCTTGCCAACGGATTCTCCACGCATTCGGCTAATTCTTTGGTATTAGCCGGGGACATGTCAAATACATGAGATGTGTAACTGTCCGAGATACAATTACTGCGGTTTCTCAGCAACGGATTTAGCTTGAGTAAATAAATAGAGATAGTCAGGGCCTCCAGCTTTCGAGTCAGTCCCTGACATATTGAAACCGCCGAACGGATGTGCTCCGACCATTGCGCCGGTGCACTTGCGATTAAGGTAGAGATTGCCCACGTGAAATTCGCGGCGCGCACGGTCAAGCTTTTCGTGATCGCTCGAATACACGGCACCGGTCAGGCCGAACTCCGTATTGTTGGCGACGGCCAGCGCTTCGTCATAATCCCGCACCTTGAGGATCGTCAGAACAGGTCCGAAGATCTCTTCCTGAGAGATGCGGGAGTCGGGAGCCACGTCGGCAATCACGGTCGGCTGCACGAAGTAGCCCTTCTCCGGCGTCTCGATAGCTTCTCCACCGGAGACCAGCCGGCCCTCCCGCTTTCCGACAGCGATGTATTCCAGGATCGTCTTGAGCGCTCCTTCATTCACCACCGGGCCCATGTTGGGATTCGCCGCGGGATCGCCGACTGTGAGACCGGCCACGCGTTCACGAACACGCTCGACGAAGACGTCATAGAGCGGTTCCTCGACGATCGCGCGCGAGCAGGCTGAGCACTTCTGCCCGCTGAATCCGAAGGCAGCAGCAACAACGCCCTCAACTGCCTGATTCAGATCCGCATCGGAAGATACGATGATCGAGTCCTTGCCGCCCATCTCGAGCACGGTGCGCTTGATCCAGATCTGGCCTTTCTGAGTCCTGGCTGCGCGCTCGTGAATATCGAGGCCCACTTCTTTTGAGCCGGTGAACGCAATAAAGCGTGTCTTCGGATGCTCCACTACTGCGTTGCCGAATGTGGCTCCCGATCCCGGGCAGAAGTTCACGACGCCCGCCGGCAAGCCTGCCTCTTCCAGGACGTCAACGAATCGCGCTGCGATTGTCGGCGAATCGCTCGAAGGCTTCAGCACTACCGTGTTCCCTGTGACGATAGCGGCAGAAGTCATGCCGGCCATAATCGCGAATGGAAAATTCCACGGCGGAATCACCGCGCCCACGCCCAGTGGAATATAGAGCAGCTGGTTGCGCTCGCCGGGATACTGAATCGGCGTTGTCATGCCGGCCAGACGCAGCGCCTCGCGCGCGTAAAACTCCAGGAAGTCGATCGTCTCGGCGACATCCGCATCGGCTTCTGCCCAGTTCTTGCCAACCTCGTATGTGAGCCACGCACAGAACTCGAACTTGCGCTCGCGGATAATCTCCGCCGCATTCAACAGGAGCGAAGCGCGCTCTTCGACAGGAACATATTGCCAGGTGGCAAAGGCGCGCAGTGCAGCCTCGACTGCCTGCTCCGCATGCTCAGCGCCCGTCTTCTGATGGATGCCTACGATCTGAGCGGGCCGCGACGGATTTCGCGACTCTATCTTGCCCTTTGTCCGCAATCGCTCGCCGCCGATGACCAACTCGTACTCATGACCGAGCATGTCACCGACACGGATAAGCGCTTGTCTCATCGCCTGCGCGTTATCGTGCCGGGAAAAATCGACAAAAGGTTCGTTCTTGAACTCGCCCTGTGGAGAGCGCGGCCGGATGACGGTAGGGAGCGCGACGGTAGCCATAACTATTCAGTTTATCGCGTTTTCGCGCGCTCCGTTGCCAGCCGGCCACGCAGGCCTGCGAGCAACGGCAAATTTGAATCTCTGTTGCCGGAAATGCGGCATCCGGGATTTCTGCGTGATCCCTGCTAGAGAACCTCCAGGCTGCTAGAACTTATAGGTCACCCCGGTGGAGATGACCGGATAAAACCGGATCTAGTCGAGATCGTTCTGGTACTTCGTCCGCTGCGCGTCGATATTCTGTTGCACGGTCGGATCGGAATCGATCGAACGGCAATTTCCGTTATGCGGGCTGTCGCAAACCACACCGGTAAAAGTCAGGACCAGCGGCGGTTCGCCGGTGTACGCGAAACCAATATCAACCGGAAAGCTGAGATGTCTCTCGCGCCCGCGGGGGAGCGCCAGTTACCCCAGCCAACCGTAAACATCGGCGCAGTATGCCGGAACGCTACGTGCGCGTATAAGGTTACGGGATCGGTGGCACCGCTGTAGTAGGTCGCGCCGTTCACGCTGAATGAATCGCCGGCTGCGACTCCGCCATTCGCGGTGATCTGGTTCTGGTCATAGAACAGGACACCCGGGCTGAGGTGAAAGCTTTTGTGCCACGGGAACCAGTCGAAACTGGCCTGCACAGAGCGAAAGTTCAGCGCGCCCTTGTAGCTAACGCGATCCGTGGTTCCGGTTGCGTTGTAATTGAAAAAATTGCCGGCAACGCGCAGGTTGACCGAGCGGGTGAGCGAGGTCGCTGCTCCAACGCCGATGCCCAGCGGACTGACAAACGCGCCCGCGCCAAATTGAGGAAAGAGCCAGGATCCCGTAGCCGTATATGCGGGACGCTGGCTGACGACGGCTCCGCTAGCCGGCGACCCCTCTGGGGCCGGTGCGCTGGCGGCGTCGAGCCAATCCGTGCTGGAGGAATCGAGTACGGACGAAGACGTCGCCCCCGCGGAGTCATGAAGAGTGGACTGTTGGGCGGCGCAGAACGACACCGCAAGAAGTGCAGAGACACATAGAGGAGCCTGCCGTAGTGAAAACGACATTTTGGTGTTCCTTGGAATGGGGTGTGACAACGCGGGGCAAAACGGGCCTGGGAAGCACACAAAACGGCTACGGCAGAACCGGATACTGCTGTCCTGAAGATTCTGCTTCTAAAGCGCTTGACCACCTGCAGGATTTGCTAACTAGATGTGTTTATGGATAAGTTGACATATCCGGGCGTTGTTCCTCATTCACTTATGATGAATTTTCCGGGCTATCTCAGGTTTGCTAAGTAGCCACGGCTGTTTCATCGGCGGAGCCGCGCAATTTCTATAAGTTGCCGCCAGTCAAGACACGGTGACGAGTGATGTTAGGATCGGGGCCCATTACCCTGCGGTAATACTCTCCGTATGTCGTGACATCTTAGCCGTGCGCTCGATCTTATCCCAGGCAAACGGCCGTCCGTCGATCGCCCGTTTCAGCGTCTTGAACAGCACCACCGAGAAAAGCTGCCGGTACGCAAACCGCTGCAACCAGATGTGGAAGAGCAGCCATCCATCTCCCTTATTGGCCGGGTGACGCCGTTCGAGCGAGAACGCCAGCGTGGAGGTGACGAAGTCAATAATCAGGAATGCCAGGAAATAAGTCAGCAGCTTTTCGAAGCTGGCGGCACTCGCCGCCTCAGGATGGAAATGCCGGTCGATGAAGTAATGGATAACACCTGCAATGAACATGATGTCGATGAACGGTGACACCAACGGCAGCAGGATCTGGAAAACAACGATATTCGGCAACGCAAACAGCCCCATCGCCAGGTTATTGCGGAAGGCCTGCTTGTGCTTGAAGACCGCCTGGAGTGTCCCGAATGACCAGCGGAAGCGCTGGCGCATCAGGCCCTTCGCGTTGATTGGAGCCTCGGTAAAAGCCAGCGCCCTGTCCTCGTAGATAACCTTGTAGTTCTGCTCCAGCAGGTTCATGGTGAGGTCGGCATCTTCAGCGACGGTGTTGATCGGATAGCCTCCGCCATGAATCACGGCAGCGGTGCGCCAGGCGCCGATTGCACCCGGAACCACGGTGACGACGTTGAAGAGATCGAGGGCACGCCGCTCGAAGTTCTGGCTGGTGATGTATTCGAGAGCCTGCCAGCGCGTCCACAGGTTGACGCGATTGCCCACCTTGGCGTTGCCCGCCACCGCTCCTACGCGCTCATCGGCGAAGTGACATACCAGCTTCGAAATCGCGTCTGAAGCGATCACCGTGTCCGCATCGATGCCGACATAGACCTCCTCGTCCATGTGCTGCAGCCCGAAGTTGAGCGCCTCTGCCTTGCCGGCGTTGGGCTTGGTCAGCACGGTCAGCTTGCCGGCAGCAAGCTCCACGGGATAGGCCTCGCGCGCCGCCTCATAGGTCCCGTCCGTCGATCCGTCGTCGATCACAATTACCCGGATGTTTCGGTAGTCGGAGTTGAGCACCGAGCGGATCGTCCGCGCGATTACCGCCTCTTCGTTGTATGCCGGAATCAGCACAGCAACCCGCGGCTCGTACTCACCTGGAGGCACACGGCGGCGGCGCAGGCGGTCGATCAGCGCCAGAATCCCGATCAGGATCAGGCGGGCGCTCATCAGCACGTCGCCGAGGAAAAAGACGTCGACAACGAAATGGCTGAAGAAGGAAAAGAAGAAAAACGCCACCGAGTCGATACGCGCCTGCCAGCGCATCTGCGGAGAAATCGGCGGCATCACCTCTGCGCTGGTCTTGCCCATCAGTTCCGACACAGGCACCAGTTCGTAGCCTTTGGCGCGCAACGTGGTGATGAGCAGCGGCAGCGCGGCCACGGTCGGCGCTCGGTCACCCCCGCCATCGTGCAAGAGGATGATGCTGCCGCGGAAATCAGGCCTCGTCTTCATCTCATCGAGCTGCTGCAGGACATTGTCGGTGATCTCCTGGGGAGTCTTGCGCGGATGCTCGTTCCAGTCGTCGGTGTCGATCTTGTTGCCGATGATGGTGTAGCCCATCTGTTGAATGCGGTCAACGGGAGCAGCCTGATCGTTGGTGTCCGGCTCCTGATCAATCGAGTAGGGCGGGCGGAAATAGAGCGGCTGGATCCCAAGCTTCGCAGCAAATAGCCGCTCCGTAAGGTTCAGCTCGAGTTGGAGCTGGCGTTCCGATATTTCACTGATGTCCGGATGTGTGAAGGTGTGATTGCCGATCTCGTGACCTTCGCGCACGTAGCGCTTCAGTAGCCCAGCATTGTCCTGCGCCTGTTCGCCGATCACCATGAACGTGCCCTTCACGTTGTATTGCTTCAAGATGTCGAGGATCTCCGGCGTCCAAGCGGGATCGGGCCCGTCGTCGAAGCTCAAGGCAAGCTTCTTCGGGTTGTAACCGTACTGCCGGACAGCATAAGCCCTTGGGAGAGACTCCATGTACTCATCAGTAACGGTGAAGCCGTCGGAGTCCATGTCGACTCGGCGGCTGCCGGTCTGGGGGCGAGCGACGACACGCAGGATGTCGCCCTCACCTTCGGTGTCGACATTAATGCCTGGAGGGACTTTCGTGAGCAGTTGCGGAGCATCCTTCGCACCAGGGTGATCCCATACTGACCAAAGCGATCCGTCTTCTTCACCGAGGCGCCACAGTGCGAAGGTGCTGATGCCCATTTGCCGAGAAGCGCGCAGCTCGTTCAACGCCGTCACGCCATCGAGGAACCACACCTGATGGCGAGTGTGCGCGTCCTCATCGTCATAGGCAAAGTGCGCATTCAGATCGTCGCCATTGAGACGGACATCAGCGTCGGCATCGGCGGCGCGTTGCCATGCGTCCTGAACACTCAGGTCGTCCACATTCACGACGTGCGTGGATGGTTTTTTCCCCTTTTCGGGCAGTGGTACAGCCCAATCGTATCCGTAATTGCCGATACCGCAGATCAGCTTCTGCTTGGGCACTACCTTGAGCGCGCGCCGCAGGTTGCCCTCAAACCAGTCCTGCGAGGCAACGGGTCCCGGGTCGCTCTCCTCTTCGTGCTGGTCATAATTCATCAGAATGATGCCGTCGCTGTTCTTCGCAATGGCCTTCATCACCCAATCGTCGGTGCTCGTCTGAACGTCGACGTAGATACGGAGATTCTTCGCGTGCAGGTCTTTGTAAAGCTCGCCGATCCAATCGGCGTAGAGTTTCAACTGATCGTCCGGGACCTCCTCAAAGTCGAGACAGATGCCATGGTAGTTGGGATTGGCGTAGAGAAACTTGTCAATCTGGTGGTGCAGGTTCTCGCGCGCGACCGGATCCTTCAGCATTCTGCCGATTATTTCCCCGTGCCACTGAGAATCCAGAGGGTTATAGTCGTTGAGCATGGGGAAGACTTCGGTGTCTTCCTTGGCGGCGAGGATGACGCGCCGCACCTTATTCTCTGGATCGACACCATGAACGATCCCCGAATTGTCGACAACTCTGTATAGGTTCACCGGGAACAGGGATGTCGAGGCAATGAGATCCCCAGTTGGTGAAATCACGTGCAACCAGTCGGGAAAGAGCAGATCGATCTGGTGGATATGCGCTTTCAGCGCCGAGTAGCTCCCGGAATCATTTGTATAGAAGGCGGCGCGCAGCCCCTCATCCTGGTTCAGTGGA
This sequence comes from uncultured Acidobacteriaceae bacterium, assembly GCA_963781245.1. Classification (GTDB taxonomy): domain Bacteria; phylum Acidobacteriota; class Terriglobia; order Terriglobales; family Acidobacteriaceae; genus Silvibacterium. The sequence continues at coordinate 108,250 of CAWAFB010000009.1, read as the reverse complement.
ATCTCGGAGGGGCGGCGATGGGTCTTTCGGCGCGCCGGCCGGGGCGCGCTCTTCCTCAGCGGATCGCCCACTGGCTCCTTCAGTGCCTTGTAGTTGCGCTTCTGGATGGGCAGCAACAGCTCCGGGAGCGTCTGGCGCGATACCACGCTGAAAAAGAAGATGATCAACACGATGGTGGAGATCACGCCGGCAATATCCATTACCCGGCGAAGGCGCTTCCATCGTTTTCGTTGCGGATCGTAAAAGACTTGTTTCATCGGTTGACGAGCGCGCTCCCAACTGACCGAGCTGATTGCAAAAGGGCGGCTCCGCTTTCTGTATAGGTTACTATCCCGGCGGATTTCCTGAAGACCTGCCTAGTATGATTCACTTTCATGCGTTTCGCGCTTGCTCGCAGGTGGTGGATCGGGCTGATCGCGCTGGCCGCGGGTGCTTGGCTGCGACTCTGGTTCATTCACGCCTATCCCGAAGTCCAGGGTGATCCGCTGGTCTACGGAAGCATCGCGAAAAACTGGATGCTCCACAGCATCTACGGCACCACCACCAGCGGCAGCCTCCGCCCTACGCTCATCCGCCTGCCCGGATACCCGCTGTTCCTCGTCGCCTGCTTCAAGCTCTTTGGCATGGAGCACTACCACGCGGTAATGTTCGCGCAGACGGCCATCGATCTCGCCACCTGCGTCCTCATCGCGGCGTTTACCCGCCGCATCTGGAGCGCAACCGCCGGATGGATCGCCCTGTGGTTTGCCGTGCTCTGCCCGTTCACCGCAAACTACGCCGCGGTGCCGCTCACTGAGACTCTTGAGCTCTTCTGGATCGCGGTCGCCCTTTATGCGCTGGCGCGCTTTCTTGCGACCAGCAAAACAGAGCCGCCTCGCTGGAGCTGGGCGCTCGTCCAGGCGCTTGCCTGGAGTTACGCGGCCCTGCTCCGCCCCGACGGCGCGCTTATCGCCGTGGCCCTGTGTCCGGCAATGGTCTGGTACGGGCGCAAGCGCTGGGGGATGAGGCGCGTGCTTCCCTATGCCGCTGTAGCTGCCTTTCTGTCGATTCTTCCCTTCATACCCTGGACCATCCGTAACTGGAGCACATTTCACGTGTTCCAGCCGCTCGCTCCGCGTTATGCCACCGATCCCGGCGAAGACACCAATCCCGGCTTCAATCGCTGGACCAAAACCGTTTGCGTCGATTTGGCGTGCACCTGGGAGGTCTATTGGAACATCGACAGTGACGTAATCGACATCGCAAAGCTTCCTGCGCGCGCTTTCGACTCGCCGGAACAGTACGAGCAGACCCGCGGACTTCTCAGGGACTACAACAAGACCCAGTCCCTTACTCTGGAGATGGACGACCGTTTCGCCCAGATTGCCGCCGACCGGATTCGTGCCAAACCGTTTCGCTATTACGTGGCTCTGCCGCTCGCGCGCCTGGCCGACATGTGGCTGCGCCCCCGCACCGAACTGCTGTGGATCGAGCTGCGCTGGTGGGAATACTGGCATCACCACTCGGAGACAGAATTCGCCGCGGCCTACGCCGGGCTCAACATGCTGTATCTGATCGCGGCGCTGAGGGGACTCAAGCGCTGGCCGCCGCTGGCCGGAGCGATGGTAGCGTTCATCCTGCTGCGCTGCGTCTTGCTCGCGACCATCGAAGCGCCCGAACCGCGCTACACGCTGGAGTGCTTCCCGATGATCATTGCGCTTGCAGCCATTGCCTTTGTTCCGCGACGTGAGCCTGCTACTTCCTTACCTTCTGTGTTCCCGGAGCAACCTGCAGCGTAAACGTGCTGGCTGGCACACTGTTCATTTTGATATTCGAATAGACCGCGGTGCGCGAATCTCCGCTATCCTGAAACACGATCTGCTTAAGCGAGATTCCTCGCTTCGAATCCACCCAGACCGTAATGTGAGTGAACTGGTTGTTGCCGCCCTGCTTCGGCGTCAGATCCAGTTTCGTCGTCTCCACGCCGTCGATGGTCTCGTTGCCCTGATACGCCATGTTCCAGTTGGCGGCCAGATCCTTGCCGCTTCCGCCAAAACCCAGCGTCAGATAGCGCTCAACGTTGGCGCCGGCATTGAGAATCGTCTCCTGCTTGAGAGCGGGCTGATAGAAATCGAGTTCGCCGCCCTTATACAGCACGTCCTTCTGAGCCGGCTGGTCGTTCTCGGTTTTTATGTGCGCCACCATTTCCGTCGCGTTGCCCACGCGCCGGAAGGCGATGGTGCCCTTCTGATAGTCGTGGCTCTGAACGACGGCCGTGTACTGGTCCCAGACAAAATCGGCCTCCGCGCTCTGAAATTTTGCTGACGCTGTATCCATCTCCGCCAGAACCTTCTGCAGCTCGGCGTTCTGCGCCATGGCAGCGAAAGGCGCAAGAATCAAAATGCCCGCGAACAGTCGCAGGTGAATGGCTTTCCTCATATAGAACCTTGTTTCACTCCGTTGGGATAGGATGCGAGGACGCACTTACCGGTGAGCCCACACACGATACAGCTTGATCTTTCCGTGGGGTTCTTTCACCGCCTCATACCGGTCGACCACCACTCCGCCCGAAATCGATTCGACGTTCTGCTGAATCTGAGCATCCAGCGAAGCGTCCGCGTGGATCTGCGCCGCTGGAATTTCGTAAACGAAGTCTCCCGGAGCCGTCGTCTTAACGATCACGCTGCCCGGAGCCAGCTTTTCGTCCTGGGGACGTTCGCCGTAATTCCAGATCCTTGGGGAGAGAAAGATGAACGCGAGAATCAGCGTCACCATGACGTCGTAGTGAAAGCTGCCACGCTCATATGTCCAGAAAAAATAACTACGTAATATTCGACCCATGCTTTATTTGCTCTTCGGGCGGATCTCCGCTTGCCCACCCATATAGGGTATCAATGCTTCGGGAATGCGCACTGACCCATCCGCCTGCTGATAATTTTCCAGAACCGCCAGCCATGTACGTCCAATCGCCAGACCGCTGCCATTCAGCGTGTGCACGAGTGCCGTTTTATTCTGCCCCGCCGGCCTGTACCGGATATTCGCCCGTCGCGCCTGAAAATCCAGAAAGTTCGAGCATGAGGAGATCTCGCGATACAACTGCTGCCCCGGCAGCCACACTTCAAGGTCGTACGTCTTCGCCGACGTGAAGCCCATGTCTCCGGTACACAGCAGCATCCTGCGATAAGGCAGCCCCAGCCGCTCGAGAATCGACTCGGCGTTTCGCGTCAGCTTCTCGTGCTCCGCCTCGCTCTCCTCCGGACGCGTGAACTTGACCAGCTCCACCTTTTGAAACTGATGCTGGCGGATGATTCCACGCACGTCTTTTCCGTAGGAGCCGGCCTCCGACCGGAAGCACGGCGTGTATGCGGTCAGAGACGTCGTAAGCTGCGCGTCGTCGAGAATCTCGTCGCGATACAAATTCGTAACCGGAACTTCGGCCGTCGGAATCAGCCAGTGATCGTTATCGCGATACACACCCGGCTTGAATCCCTCTTCGTCCTCACAACGGAAAAGGTCCTCGGCAAACTTGGGCAGTTGTCCCGTGCCGAAAAGGCTCTTGCTGTTCACCATGAAGGGCGGCAGCACCTCGGTATATCCGTGCTCGCGCGTATGAACATCGAGCATGAAGTTGACCAGCGCCCGCTCCAGCTTTGCGCCCTCGCGCCAGTAAACCGCAAACCGCGCTCCTGATACCTTCGCCGCGCGCTCCAGGTCGAGAATGCCGAGCTGCTCGCCGATTTCCCAGTGCGGCTTCGGCGCAAAATCGAACTGCGGAACCTCGCCCCAGCGTTTGATTTCGACGTTGTCGTGCTCCGGCTTGCCGATCGGGACATCGGCCAGCGGAAGATTCGGCACACTCACGAGAATCGCCGACAGCTTCCGATCAGCCTCCTCGGCGGCCGCCGCCAACTCCTCGATCTGCGACTTCAGCGCCCGCGTCTCCTCCATCACTGCCGTCGCGTCCTGGCCGGACTTCTTCAGCCGGGCCACTTCTTCGCTCAGCTTGTTGCGCCGCGCCTTCAGCTGCTCAGCCTCGGTGATGCGTTCCCGCCGGTTCTGGTCGAGCGCACGAAAATCCCCCAGCAGGGCCGCTGGGGCCTGTCCGCGATCGCGGAGCCTTCCTTCCACCAATTCCAGATTGGCGCGTACAAATGCCAAATCGAGCATATAGACCAGTTTACAGGTTAGGACAAGGGTCCTTTCAAGAGCGCGGCAGCCGTGAGAGGGCTCAGCGGTTTCCGCTATGCGGCGAAGCATCGGCGATCCTGACGCCGCTCAGACTGCCCATATATCGGGCCACGCCGTGATAGAGCGACTCCGCGATGCGCTCGCGATATTTCCCGTCGCGAAGTTCCTGCGCATCGCTTGGATTGGTGAGGAAGGAAATCTCTGCCAGGATCGACGGCATGTTCGCGCCTATCAGAACGACGAACGGCGCCTTCTTCACCCCGCGGTCCTTCAATCCGGGATTTCCCTCTTCAAGTCCCGAGTACAAGCTCTGCTCAACGTCCGACGCAAACTCGCGCGATTCGTTGATCTTGTCCTGCAGAGCGATCTTCTTCACCAGGTCCGAAAGCTGATGAATCGACTGGTCGGAGACCGCATTCTCACGCGCCGCAACCTCCAGCGCGTCCGCCGAGGTTGTGAAGTTCAGGTAGTAGGTCTCCACTCCCCGCGCCGAAGGGTCCGGACTCGAATTCGCGTGCACGGAAATGAAAAGGTCCGCCTGCGCCTTGTTTGCAATCGCCGTCCGCGTTTCCAGCGGGATGAATGTGTCGTCGTCGCGCGTGTAGATGACATCAGCACCCAAGCGCTGCTTCAGCAGTTGCCCGAGACGCAACGCAACATCGAGTACGACATCCTTCTCCTGGATGCCGTCCGGTCCGAGCGTTCCGGAATCGTGACCGCCGTGGCCGGCGTCAACCACGATGCGGTTGATCTTGAGTCCGAGCGCACGCACCATCGAACGCTGGCCATCGGCCGTCGGCTGCGCGGCGCGAATCTCCGATGTGCTCGTCGTCGCGGGCGGTGCAGTCGCAACGTGACTCTTTGAGCTGCGTGCCTTCGGAGCCGGAACTGGAGGAGTTGTCACTGCGGATATCTCATCTGGCTGCGGCGCAGGGCTCGTTCCCGCCACCGACTGCGCGACGGGAGCCGTCGTCGGCCGCTTCGTTGCCTTCACCTGATTGGGCTGCTGGCTCAGCGACGCGAGGTCTGAAAGGGCTGTGGTGTCATCGCCGTCATCGACCACTACACGATGCACCGGAGCCTTCGCCGGCTGCGTGTGCGCCACATTCTTCTTCGCCGCAGGCAGAGGGTCACCCAGCGCGTCGGCATCAGTTGTCTCCGTGCCGATCCCGATCGTCGGCTTCGACGATGCCACGGTCTTCGCGGCTACAATTTCGGGCTGCGGTCTGGTCGTCTTCGGCGCCGGCCTTGGCGGAGGCGGCGCAGTCGCCGGCGCAGCTGCTACGGTATACACCGGCCCGCTGTGTGATCTCCGTCCATGCACGTCGATAATGAGCCGCGACGGATTGGGCAAAAAGAACGCCGAATAGTCACTCACATCGCTCACATCCAGCACAATGCGCGTCACATCGTTCGAAAATTGCGCCGCCCGCACCTGCTTCAGAAAACCGTCGTCGATCACCTCATCCGATTTGCCGATCAGCTCCGGCGAGAGTCGCGCGCCATGCAGATCAAAGAATATCCGGTCGGGATTCGGCACGCGCACCGCCTCATACTGCACCTCGTCCTGCAGATCGATCGCCACCCGGGTATAGACCGGGGTCGACCAGTGGCGTATCCCCGTCACTAGAGGAAGTTTCGCTTTGCGCGGAGGAGGCGTCGCGTTCAGCGCGGCCTCGCTCACATGCGCAGGCTCTGCCGGCTCCGACCGTTGCGCGGGAGGGGGAATGTCGCTCTCCGCAAGCTGCTTGTCCGACCGCTCTGAAGGTTGACTAGCTTGCGCTGTCTTCGGCGGTGCGGCGGCGGCTGCCGGAGTGGTATTCGAAGAAGACCGGGCCGGCGGCCCCGCATTCTGATCTTGAGACTGAAGCGCAGCGGTCAGCACCGTTCGATGACCCGCTGAGGAATGCTTCTCAGCCGTCGCGGCACTGTCCGCGGGAGCCTGCGCGACGACAGTGCTATTGCGCGGGCTCTTCGTCGGCGCTTTGCGCAAGTTGGTCAGCTCAATTCGCGCTTCGTTGGCCAGCGGGTTTTGAGGATACAACTTCAGAAATTCCTGAAAGGTAGCACGCGCACTCTCGCGGTCATTCAGGTCGCGCAGATAGATCTCGCCCTCGGTCAGCAACGCACTGAAACGGTAGCGACTGCCCGGATATTGCTTGCGGAGAAACTCGTATTGCGCGATCGCATCGTGCAGCGCCTTCTCGTCCTGAAAAATGCGTCCTTGCTCTGCCAGCAGATCGCCCACCGCCGAGACCGATGCATCCGCTTTGGGCGAGCCCGGATCGCCATGATAAATCGCGCGATACGCCTCGATCACCCGCTCATAGTCGCGCCGCGTTCGCTGCCGTTCGGGACGGCCCTCAAGCCCCTCCCGCATGCGCTGCGCCTTTTCAAGAGCGGAACGTGCCGGTGCGCCATGCTGCAGAGCAGCCGGCGATCGAGAGCCCGTAAATATCAGCAGGCAAATTGCGCCGGCAATCGAGAGCAGGCGGAAACGTCCTGCATGGAGGATAGAGGCCGGCATAAGAGGCACAGACACTCAAAGTATAAGTTCCAGCAAAAACCCCATCAATCAGACGAACCCAGATCGCAACGTCTTGTTGTGTCAATTTGAAAAGGACGGGATCCACGCCGGATTTGGGTGCCCTAAACCGGATTCTCAGAACTGGTCTTGATCCGTCCGCTATCCTGCCAACGCCCCAACCACATCCGCCGCGCTCTTGAGGGCGGCGTCTAGCTTGCTCGCATCCTTGCCGCCGGCTTCGGCCATGTCGGGACGGCCGCCGCCCGATCCGCCCACCATCTTCGCGATCTCTCCGACCACCTTGCCCGCCTGCACCTTGCCCGTAAGGTCTTTGGTTACACCGACTATCAGCGCCACCTTGCCGTCCTGAGCCGAGCCCAGTACCACCACGCCCGACCCCAATTTGTTGCGTAGATTGTCGACGAGTGTGCGCATCTGCCCGCGGTCGAGCGCGTCCACGCGCTGCGCCAGGACCTTCATGCCTTTGACTTCAACGGCCTGATCCGCCGCTGACGACACGGCTGATGCGGCCGATTTCATGCGGGCCTGGTCGAGCTCACGCCGCAGCTTCTTCAGCTCCTCTTCCTGCGCGGTGAGCCGCGAACGCAACGCCTCCGCTGGAGCCGTCTCCGCATTGGGAGAAAGCTGAGCCACCAGCTGCGCAACCTCGTAGTCGCGGCGAAACTCATTGAGCGCACCCAGACCGGTAACGGCCTCCACTCGCCGCACGCCCGACGAGACAGATCCTTCCCCCAGCAGCTTCACCACACCAATCTCGCCCGTCGCCCCGGTGTGCGTGCCCCCGCAGAGCTCCGTCGAGAAGTCTCCGATCTTGACGACTCGAACCTTTTCGCCATACTTCTCGCCGAAGAGAGCCATCGCATGGTACTCGTTGATCGCGACATCGATCGGAACGTCTTCCAGCGTCTCCACACGAATGTTCTTCAGCACCTCTTTGTTGACCAGGTCCTCGATATCCTGCAGTTCCTCATCCGCAACCGAGGTGAAGTGCGAAAAATCAAAGCGCAGCCGTGTCGGATCGACCAGCGATCCCGCCTGCTTGACGTGGGTGCCCAGCACCTCGCGCAGAGCCGCGTGCAGCAGATGCGTGCCGGTATGGTTGCGCCGCGTCGCCGCGCGGTAATCAGCATCGACCACCGTATCAACCTTGTCGCCGACCGCCAGCGGCTGGCGCAGGATCGCGTTGTGCGCGAAGACTCCCTGCACCGGCTTCGTACAGCCGCTCACATCGGCAACAACAGAGTTGTGATCGTCGGAGTAAAGCCACCCGACATCGCCGATCTGACCGCCTGAATCGGCGTAGAAGCTGGTGTGATCGAGGACGACTTCCACCGCGTCTCCGGCAGTCGCCGCCGGCACACCCGCACCGTCTTTAACGATGGCCAACACCTCGGCGCCATCAACTCTGAGCCTGCGATAGCCCTCGAACTCGGTCTTCGGCAGCTCGCGAAATACGGGGCTTGCGGATTGCTTTGTACCACCCTTCCACGACGCCCGAGCCCGGGCCTGCTCTTCGGCTCGGGCTTTTTCAAAACCGGTCAGATCGAACTCGATGCCGAGGTCGTGACAAACATCCTCGATAAAGTCGAGCGGAAGACCATACGTCTCATAAAGATGAAAAGCCTTGTCTCCAGGAAGCACAACCCTCTTGCCCTGACTTTTAATCAAGCCAAGATTCACAGAACGCAAAACTACCGGGTCGACGGACCCATCCTGGATATTCGCGGGAGGAACTAACACATCGATGAATTCGTCGATGAGCTTTTCTAGTTTTTCGGAGCCAACCGCAACGGTTCTCAAAAAACGCTCCTCTTCCATGGCGAGCGTGTTTTTGATTCTGTCTCCAGCCTCAATCACTTCTGGGTAGGCGACTCCCATCACATCGATGACGGCCTGCGCCATTTCGTAGAAGAACGGCTTTCGCGCACCCTGCAGGCGGCCGTGGCGAATTGCGCGCCGAATAATTTTGCGGAGCACATAGCCTCGTCCTTCATTTGCAGGCAAGACTCCATCTGCAATTATGAAGGTCGCCGCACGCGCGTGATCAGCAATGACGTTGAAGGAAGCTGCAAGGAATTTTTCCTGAGGTACGAACACCTCGGATTGTTTGGCCTCTGCGACGAGCGCGATCGCCGCCGCTCTTAACGGTGTAAACAAATCCGTCTCGAAATTCGAAATCACGCCCTGTAGCACGGCAGCCGTGCGCTCAAGGCCCATGCCCGTGTCGATCGAAGGCTTGGGCAGCAGATGCAGTTCGCCTTGCGCATCACGGTCGAACTGCATGAATACCAGGTTCCAGATCTCGACATACCGCGCTTCATCCTCACCGAAGGGCTTGTCGACGCCCGGAGTCTCCGCGGCCTCAATGCCCATGTCGTAGAAGATCTCCGAGCACGGTCCGCATGGCCCGGTATCGCCCATCTGCCAGAAATTATCTTTAGACCCGCACTCGTGGATGCGCTCAGCGGGCACGCCTTGCGCGCGCCATAGCTCGTAGGCTTCTTCGTCGCGCGGAACGCCGTTCTCACCCTTGAAGATCGTGACGTATAGCTTGTCTTTGGGGATGCCGAACCACTCCGGCGACGTCACCAGCTCCCACGCATACGCGATGGCATCCTTCTTGAAGTAGTCGCCGAAACTGAAGTTGCCCAGCATCTCGAAGAAGGTGTGATGCCGCCGCGTGAAGCCCACATTTTCGAGGTCGTTGTGCTTGCCACCCGCGCGGACACATTTCTGTGAGGTCGCAGCCCGCACGTAGTCGCGGCGCTCGATGCCCAGAAAGACGTCCTTGAACTGGTTCATCCCCGCATTGGTAAACAGCAATGTGGGATCATTGGCGGGAACAAGCGAAGAGCTGTGCACCCGGCGGTGCCCCTTCGTCTCAAAAAACTTCAGAAAGGTCTCACGAATTTCGGAGCCTGAACGGTATTGCATAACTTAAGTTTATAGGAGGAATGAGCCCTCACCGGTCGCCGTTGCTGGACTCGGGGCCATCATTGTCCATAAATTCGAGCGCCGCCAGCGCATCGTCATCCACGTCCCACTTCTTGAGAATCCTGAAGATCACGCCCGTCGAAAATCCGGCCCGCACCAACATGCGCATCACGCGCACGGCTTCTTTCTCGTTTGTGGGCTTCTTCACGCGCTTGCGCTCAAGGTGCCGCCGTGCCAGCTCTTCCTCGTTCACATCCTCGTATGCCGCGTCGAGCGTCTTCGCAATCACCTCCGCTTGCACGCCCTTCTGGACGAGGTCCTGCCGCACGCGCCGCTGACCGAAGCTCTGGTTCTCCTGCCGCAGCCGGGTATAGCTCGTCGCGTATTCCGTGTCATTCAAATAGCGCTGCGCCTTCAGCCGCGCAACCACTCGGTCGATCTTCGCCTCGCCTTGCTCGCCGATCTCGACGCGGCTTCGCACCAGGCGCTTGAGTTCGGCAACCGTCCGCATGCGCCGCCCAAGCGCCTTGACGGCATAGTCGTAGAGCGCGTCATCATCGAGCGAGACTGACTTCTTCTTAGCGCGACCGAACGGCATAGCTCACTTCGTCCACTGGTCCACCCAGCCGTTCACCGTCTTGTACCAGACCTGGGAATTCTGCGGCTTCAGAATCCAATGCCCCTCGTCCGGAAAATACAGCATCTTCGAGGGCACATGCTCGCGCTGCAGCGTCGTGAAAAGCTGGTATCCCTCCGAGACATCCAGCCGGTAATCAAGCTGCGAATGCACCACCAGCGTCGGGGTCTTGAAATTGGTCTCCGCCAGCATCGGCGACCACTTTCGATACAGTGCCCGGTTCGACCACGGAGTCCCCTTGAACTCCCACTCGTTGAACCAAAGCTCATCGGTTGTTCCGTACGCCGATTCCGGATTGAACATGCCGTCGTGCGAGACGATGCAGCGGAAGCGCGTCGTGTGTCCCAGGATCCAGTCCGCCATATAGCCGCCATAACTCGCGCCCAGCGCGCACTCGCGATTCTTATCGATGAACGGATAATGCGCCTCAGCATAATCCAGCCCGCGCATCAGGTCGATATAAGGCTTGCCGCCCCAATCGCCATTGATGCCATCGACAAAGGCCTGTCCGTAGCCCGTCGAGCCGCGCGGATTGATCATGACAACGACGTAGCCGTTCGCAGCGAAGAGTTCGGCATTCCAGCGATAGCTCCAGCTATCTCCCCACGCGCCCTGCGGACCGCCGTGGATGAGAAACTTCACCGGATATTTCTTCGACGCATCGAAGCCCGGCGGCTTGATCAGGAAGCCCTGAACGCGGACCTTGCCGATGGAGGGGAACCAGAAGGATTCCATCTTAGGAAGATCAAGTTCAGAAAAGATGCCGCCATTGAGCTGAGTGAGATATTGAGGCTCGTATGTGGGGGTTGTCACATCTTTAGCTGGTCCGCTGCTCGTTAGGTCAACCACGAATTTTCTGGTGCTATCATCCATTTCCAGCGGATCGGCTGCTGCGATCTCCGAAGGTCGATCCGCCCTCATCAAACTGCCGATGAGCACTAGCCGCTCATCTCGTAATAGGGGATGCACATCGCTCCACTCGCCGCGGGTCTTGCCAAAGCGATGCAGATCGTCTCCAGTAATGTTTGTCTCGTAGATGGGCTCCTCACCACGATCTCCGGCCACGAAGAAAATGTGTTGCGAATCATCGGCCCAAACAAACTCATCCACCCACCGGTCGAGTGGTATCTCCGTTGGTCGACCGCCGGTCGCCGGATAGATTTTCGAGGTCAGCTCTATTTCTTTTGCGATTCTTGTCGCCCGGTCGTAAATCACCAGCCGGAATTTGTCGCTCTCATATCCGGCGCGCTCCTGTGAGCGCCACGCGATGTACTTGCCGTCAGGAGAGTACGCCGGCGAATGATCCCCGCCCGCAGCCGTCGAAATCTTTACCGGCTTTGCATTCGGATCATCCAGACGCAGCGCGAAGATGTCCGAATTGGTGCTGATAGCCGGCACGGGGTCGAGATTCTCCTCGAACGCAATCTCTTTCCCGTCAGGCGAGAATGCATACCCATCAGGACCGCCCAGCGAAAACGGCGGGACCTCATGCTCATCGCCGCGGTTCAAATCGCGCGGCGTGCCACCATCGGTGCTCACCAGAAACAGATGGCTTCGCTTATCGCCCGTAAATGCGTTCCAGTGCCGATAGAGCAGATGCGTAAAGACCTGCGCCTTTACTTTCGACTCGGCCTTGTCCTCGTCGCGCTTCTTATTGCAACCGTCATTGTTACAGTCCGGATATACCGCTGACACAAACAGTATCTGCTTGCCATCGGGAGACCACGTCGCGCCATCCGTTTCCGTACTCAGCGAGGTCAGCTTGTGCGGCTCGCCAATTGTGCCTGCCACTGTATCGTAATCCGCCAGCCAGATCTGCTGGCCGCCCCCGCGAGAGCTCTCGAACAGAATTTGCTTGCCGTCAGGCGAGAAGCGCCCACGGCTCTCGCCGGCAAGCGATGCCGTGAGCGCTCGCGTCTCTCCGCCCGCGACCGGCACGATAAACAGATGCGAGGTCTTCGTATTTTTGCCGAGATCCACGTCCGTTGCCGAGAACATCACCCAGCGGCCGTCCGGCGATACAGCGATATCGCCCAGCCGCCGCATCTTCATCATGTCCTCGAAAGTCATTGGCCGGCGTGCCTGTCCCTGCGCCATCCCTGCCAGCCCAGCCGCACACGCCAGAAGAAAAACAGCCGCAACCCGGCTACGCATTTCGCTCCCTCTTCAAGCCTGCGTCCTGCAGGCCATCGTTCATAGTACGGCATTTCTCGGAACTACCAAGCCTCGCGAAAATCGAGTCAGGTCGCGTCGACTGATGGGTTGTGCTTTCGACCCGGACTAGTTCCGAGAAATGCGGCACGGGATTCTTACTGGGTGAATACTTCGCGCGCCGCCGCAGTCTCGTCCGCTGCTTCGATCACCGGCAGCTCGATCGCCACCGCAGCTCCGTGGGGGTGCAGGTTGAAGGCCGAAATCTCTCCCCCGTGTTCGCGAACGATCGAGTAGCACAGCGTCAGACCAAGACCCGGCCCCTCGCCCGGCTTCTTCGTCGTGAAAAAGGGATCGAACACCCGGTCCGGATTCGAGAACCCCGGTCCCGTGTCGGAGATAAGCACCTGCACGCGGTCCTTGATGAGTGCGGCATCGATGCGAAGCCGCCTTTCCCGTCCCGGGGGCAGGCCCTCCAAGGCCGTCGCCGCATTGTTCAATATCTGCAGGATCACCTGCCGCATCTGCTCCACGTTTGCCCGCAATCTGGGCAAAGGCTCCGGTATCGACAGCTCGAGATCGATTCCCGCCCGCTCCAGCTCCGGCTTGCGCACCCGCCAAATGTCCTTGAGCATCTGCTCGATGGAAAAAGGTGTCTGGCTTTCGGGCAGAACTCTCGAGAAGTGCGACAGGCTTTCGATGGTCTGTTTCATCCGCTGCGATTCGCTGTGGATCACCGCCGCGTTGTGCCGCACCGTCTCGTCCTGAACGCTCTCCTTGATCAGCTCCGCGTATCCCATCACTACAGTGAGTGGATTGTTCAGCTCATGCGCGACTCCGCCAGCCAGTTGCCCCAGTCCCGCCAGCTTCTCTGACTGCACCAGCCGACGCAGCAGCAGATTGTTTTCGTGCTCCGCAGCCAGGCGTCGTGCCAGCAACTCCAGCGGCAGAAGGTCTTCAGCGGCCAGCGGCTTTTCCGGAGCCGTCAAACCGCTAAGCACCACTACTCCCTGCACTCCTTCGCCCCCCGCGATCATCGGAATGGCGTGCACCTCCGTGAGCCCCAGCCGCTCCAGGTCGTCTCCCGGAGCCGTCAGGGAGCGCAGATCCACCAAAGTCGTGGTTCCGAATGCCGGGCGGCAGGCGCCGTTATTGCGGAACTCATCCACCTTTTCCGGAGTCATCCTTTGCCCCAGCGCATCCAGCGCGCCGGCCAGTGCCCCGTCCACTCCGCCGCGCCCTACCAGCCGGAAATTCTGCTCCGGGCTGCGCAGCAGAATCGCTGCCTGCCCAAAGCGGCTGGCCCTGGTAATCACATCGCAGATTTCGTCGTAATGAACCCCCATTTTGCGGTTGGGTGTGGCTGAAACGTCCAGCTTTGAATACTGCTCCATCTCGTCCCGAACTCGCCGCTCCCGGCTCTGCGCCGCCTCGTTGCGGATTACCTCGTCTTCCAGCACCAGCACAACCATGCCGACGGCGGTCACCACCTTCATCAAATTAACCGCCCGCAGATACATAAGCATGACCGGATCGCCCTGATGCAGCAGGAAATCCACTACCATCGGCGTGCTCCACACCAGCAGGCCTGTCGCGGTAAAGATGACTCCCGGGCTCCATCGCCGATAGGTCGCCAATACCAGCGTTGCGGTCATCAGGCTGATCCCGCTGTGCGCCAGGCGTAGCACCAGATCGTATTCGCCAATAATCGCAAGCCAGATACATGTGCCGGCAAGGCAGGAGACGAACGCAAGGGTAAACCAGCGCGGGAGCTGGCTTTTCTGCGCGCTCCAGTGCACGGCAACGGCTGCAGCAGCAGTGGCAGCCGCCCAATCCAGAACCTTGAGAAAGACCCCGGGATCGGGATAAAGCGACGTAAGCACCGAGTACAGAATCAAAGGAGCCGCGAAAACCGCGATGTACGAGGCCTTGATCTTGTTTTGGACGTGGATCGGGGACACGGACCCCAGAAGCATGAGCGCGGCCAGAGCCATGGCTGTGTTTGAGATGGCCAGCCCAATCCCATGCCTGCCGTACGAGCTGCCCTGCATAGCCAGCCGCGTAATCGCCATTGACCAGCCGAGCAGCCAAAGAAGCGTTCGCAAGGTTCGCGCACGCGCATACAAAACGGCAAAGACGGCAACCAGGATGCTTAAGAGCGCTAGCGTCGGAACCCGATAGTATTCGTCCATTGCTGGCTTGACCAGGGGGAAGAAAACCTAGTGTACTCCGCGGCCCCCTGAAGAATGGCCGCTCGTCCAATTCCAATAGACGGGCCTTTTCTCCCGCAAGTTGCGTCTATCGTATTAGGATCGTTCCATACGGGACGGTTTTCGAGGGTACCTTGACCGCACTCCCACATCGACGTATCGGATACGGGCTCTTTGTTGTTGGCGTCGCCTTGATCGCTCTCACAGTCTCTGCCCGGGGCCAGGTTTCCTACACCTCCATGCCGCTCGACAAGGGATTCGGCGCGCTGGATACCTCGCAGCCATCCATCCCTCCGCAGCAGATCATCGATCAGTTCACTGCCAAGGAGAGCCTCTTCCGCCGCGCGATGTCGAATTACACCTACGAGCGGAGCGTCAAGGTGGAAACGATTGATGACGATAACAAGGTCGACGGTCAGTACTTCCAGGTAACAGACATCTCGTTCGATCCCAATGGCAAACGGTTTGAACACGTCGTCCTGGCGCCCGCCAACACCCTCGAGCGCATCAGCATGTCCCCGGCCGATTTCCAGGACATCGAGCAGCGCCTGCCCTTTGTCCTGACCAAAGAAGACGTCGGCCAGTACGACCTGTCCTACGTCGGCAAGCAGAAAGTAGACGAGGTCGACACCTATGTCTTCGACGTGAAGCCCAAGGTGATCGAGAAGAACAAGCGCTACTTCCAGGGACGCATCTGGGTCGACCAGCATGATCTCCAGATCGTCGTCACCAACGGTAAGAACGTGCCCGACGACACGCGCAAGGGCCACGAAGACCTGTCACCGCCCTTTACCACCTATCGCGAGCAGATCGACGGCAAGTACTGGTTCCCCGTCTATACGCGCGGCGAAGGCATCCTGCATTTCTCCGCGGGCAACGGCTATCTCAGCCAGGACGTGCACATCCGCGAGACCTTGAAGTACGCCGACTACAAGCAGTACCACGCCAACGTTCGCGTACTCTTCGAAGGCCAGGACATCAGCAACAACAATGATGGATCCACCCCGGCGCCGGCGCAGCAGCCGCCGCAACAGGCAAAGCCTCAGTAGAAATCCATTAGCTTACGTCGCCTGCGATCAGGTTCTGGTTAACGGAGCACCAGGTGTACCCGCTGCCCTTGAGATCCAGCACCCAGACCAGGTAGAACACGTCGGGAAATTGCTTGGGGATCGCTGAGTAGTTCGCGATTGTGTAACTACTCTGAATGTAGCCGATCATATCCGGCATGATGTGCAGGTGCTCCCAACTGATAAGCACCGGACTGCTGTGCTCGAGGACGCTCTTCACCAGATGCTTTTCGTCGCCAACGCTATAGTCGACGTTGAAGTTCGAGCTGCCCTGTTTGTATTTGAGCCACGCCGCCAGCGGCGTCACCGTCTCCCACGGCCGCTGCGTTTCCCCTTTGGGATTCGCGGCGTAGATGTGGTGGGGCATCACGATCTCCGGATTCACGGGCTTCGACTTGTACGGGGCAAAGAAACTACTCAGCGCTCCGGCCCGCTGCCATCCCTGGACAATAAGCGACTTTCCGTCTCCAGTCTTCCCGTCCAGTTGCACATCCCAGGGACCTGTTTTATTGGGTGGATTCGGCGGCTTCTCGGCGTGGCGGATAATCATGATCTTGCTCGGAGGTGGTGACCCAGCCATCGGGCTATCTCCTTTCGGCGCAGTACGATCTGCGTCCCGAACACTCTATTCCCGAAACCGGTCTCCGTCAGCTACGTTTTCTGTCGAGGTCAGGGCTGCGATGCCGCTCCAGGCGCGACCACCCGCACCGGAGGCTTCGGTTCCGGCCTTGCCGCGACCGCAATCTGCTTCTCCCGCGGCGAGCTGGAACCGGGCTGAGTGTCTGCGGGAAATACCTCGTCCGGCTTGTCCGCGATCGCCGCCTTCATGAAGTCCATCCAGATGGGCAGCGCCGCCTTCGCGCCCGTTTCCTTGTCGCCCAGCGACTGGCGGTTGTCGTAGCCCATCCACACTCCGCAGGTCACCGAAGGCGAGAAGCCCAGGAACCACGCGTCAGTGAAATCGCTTGTCGTGCCCGTTTTTCCCCCAAGGGGATGATTCAGGGACGCAGCCGGTGCGGCCGTCCCGCTGCGTGTGACTTCCTTCAGGAAAACCATCATCGTCCGTGCCGTCTTCGCGCTGATCACTTCCTGCACCTCAGGCGGATCCTCGCTCAGCGGTGCTCCCTCAGCAGTGGTCACCCGCCGCACCAACCGCGGCGCAAGCCGGATGCCGTCGTTGGGAAAGACGGAATACGCCGCTACCTGCTCCCGCAGCGTGATCTCCACCGCGCCCAGCGCTACCGGCAGATACGCCGGAATATTGCTCGTCACACCGAACTGGTGCGCCGTGCTGATGACCTTGTGAATCCCGACGCGCTCGGCCAGCTTCAGCGCCGGAATATTTCGCGAATCTGCAAAGGCCTTGAGCAACGAAATGCTGCCCAGGTAGTTCCCCTCGTAATCGTGCGGCGTATAGGACCCGAAAGAGGTCGGACCGTCCACGATCATCTCCTGCGGTTTGGCGCCTTCCTCGACGGCCGCGGTGTAAACATAGGGCTTGAACGATGAGCCTGTCTGCCGCTCCGCCTGCGTCGCCCGGTCGAACTGCGAGAGATTAAAATCCCTGCCGCCCACCATCGCCAGAACATCCCCGGTTGCGTTGTCCATTGCCAGCAGCGAGCCCTCTGCGCCGGAATCCTGCTCCAGTTTCCCGCGCAACATAGCGCCTTGCTGTCCGGTTTGGTCCTGCCCCGTCAGGTGAACGTAGATAATGTCGCCCTGGTGCAGAAACTCCTGTGAAGTCTTGAACCCCGTCCACGCCCAGTCCTCGGCGGTCAGCATCACCTGCTGCTGGCCGATACGCGCCGTGACCTGGTAGGGCAGCGCGCCCATCACCAGCGCATGCACATAATCCCCCGGCGCCGCCGGGCCATTCCAGTCCGGATGCTTGAAGCTCTCAAGGTCCGACCCGCCCGAGATCACGTTGAGCAGGTGCCCCTTCCATCCGTGACGACGCTCATACGCCGCCAGCCCGTCGAGCACCGCCTGGTTCGCCGTCTTCTGCAGATCCAGATCGAGCGTGGTGTAGACCTTCAGCCCCGCCTCGTGCACCCGGTCCGAGCCGAACCTCCGCTCCAGCTCTCGCCGCACTTCTTCCACAAACCACGGAGCCACGCTGTTCGGCGGCGTCTGTATATGCAGCCCCAAGGAAGTCGTCCGCGCCGTCTCGGCCTGGGCCGCCGTAATCGCCCCGTCTTCGAGCATCGCGTTGATCACGGCATTCCGGCGGCGCATTGCCCGGTCGGGGTTTTGCAGCGGGGAAAACTCCGACGGCCCCTTGGGCAGCCCGGCCAGCAGCGCGGCCTCCGGCAACGTGAGTTCGGTCGCATGCTTTGAAAAGTAGTAGTTAGCGCCCGCCTCAAAGCCGTAAACACCGTGCCCCAGGTAGATCTGGTTCCCGTAGAGCGTGAAGATCTGCTGCTTGGTAAACCTGTGCTCGATCTGCAGCGACAGGAAGACCTCCTGCAGTTTGCGGCCAAAAGTCCTCTCGTTTGAGAGAAATAGATTGCGCGCCAACTGCATGGTCAGGGTGGACGCGCCCTGCGCACGGGCCTTCGAGGTCAGGTCGTGATAAGCGGCACCGATCACGCGAAACATGTTCACGCCCCAGTGGCTCTCGAAATTCTTGTCCTCGATCGAGATCACCGCCTGACGCAGCAGCGGCGAAAAGCCGTCATAGCCCACCACCACGCGCCGCTCCAGCGCGAATGATCCGAAGATCCGCCCGTGCACGTCATAAAGTTCCGTGATGGTGCTCGGCCGGTAGCGCTCCAGATCCTCGATCTGCGGAAGATCGACCGAGTAGACAAGCAGCAGCCCGCTCAGCGAGCCGACAGCAACGGCCAGCACTGCCAGAAAGGCAACCGCCACGCTGCCCGCGACCTTGTGGCGGCCGGCCGGAGGGCGAAAGTGGAAAGCTGGATGAGCAGCCGGGCGCGGGGCATCCGCCTTGGTCTCAGGAGGCGTCCATGGACCGCGGGATTTCAATCCGATTCCCTCGGGGAGATCTACGCGTTCTTCTGCTTTAGAACGTCGAGTGCCTTGTTGAGCTGATCGTCAGTGCGAGGCGTGGCCTTGTCCTCTGGCGTCTTGGTGGTATCGATGTCCGCCTCGGCGAGGTACTGGTCGATGCTCTCCGTGACCACGATGTTCGGAGTCACTGCCTGATCCTGAATCGCCTTGCCTGAGGGCGCCTCATACTTGGCGACCGACAGAATCAACGCCGCTCCATCGGGCAGCTCGATCGTCTTCTGAACCGTGCCGTCGCCGAAACTGCGGTCGCCCACCAGGTCGCCGCGCTTATTGTCCAGAATCGCCGCCGCGACAATCTCCGCCGGACCCGCCGTCCCATGGTTCACGAGCACCACCAGCGGCGCTCCGGTAATGAACTTCGCCGGGTCAGCCGTAAAGGTCTGCTTGGGAACCTTCTGCCCCTCAAGCGACGCGATCGTCCCCGACTGCAGAAAAGCATTCGCCAGGTTGACGGCCTGCGCCGCATCGCCTTCGGACACATCGCGCAGATCTAGCAGCACCTTCTTGTTTCCGTTCTTCTGCATGGCCTTCAGCCGCGTTGCGACCTCAGTCACCCGCTCCTGGGTCAGCACCACCGGCTTCAGATAGAGGATCGAAGAGTTCTCATACTGTTGCTCGGCCAGAGCCGGCGCATCGATCTGTCGCCGCGTCAGGGTGATCTTCTGGGGCTCGGCCTTCCCCGGACGCACAACCGAGAACGTCACATCTGTGCCCGGCTTTCCCTCGAGCAGCAGCCGCACCATGGCCAGCGAGAGCTCCCGTGTCGACTGCCCGCCAATCGACTCGATGATGTCTCCGTCGGAAATCTGTTCTTTCTCCGCCGGGCTGCCGGGCATCACTGACACCACAGTCGCGTACCCATAGCGGCGTGATATGTTGATGCCGACCTGCGCCGTGCCTTCGTTTTGGTGAGCCTTGTA
The DNA here is from genome assembly GCA_963781245.1 of uncultured Acidobacteriaceae bacterium. Classification (GTDB taxonomy): domain Bacteria; phylum Acidobacteriota; class Terriglobia; order Terriglobales; family Acidobacteriaceae; genus Silvibacterium. The sequence goes on along the minus strand of CAWAFB010000009.1, from coordinate 88,583 downwards.
AGCGGCATTCTCCGTCGGCGTCAGATAGCTCGAATCCGCATCCAGCGACTCGAGCAGCCCGTGGAGCGCCCCGTCCGTCACTTTGCCAATGCTGGGATCCGTCACGTAGTCGCTCTGCACCTTATGCAGAACTTCTTCGTAGACGCCCATCTGGCGGTAAGCTCCATCGCTCTGGCTGCCGGCTCGTACGCCATTGGATACGAATCCGCCAAGAAAGACGACCACTACGAGGGCAACTGAGATGCCGAAGACAGCGCGTTTAAAGTTTTTAGACATGTTGGAAGGCCGGACACACGTTGCCCAGTTACCTCGATAATACTCCAGATTCGACGGGATTGGCCCGGGAAGGATAGCCGGGTTAGTTCACTGGTGGGCGTGCAGAGTTTTGCAAAACGCAGTAACGCACGGAAGAGTTCGCAACCTGGCAGAGATCTCCTGCTTGCTATTCAGCGGTTCGTCAGCGGAACACCAACTCAACGGACGAGGGGCGCGCTGTATCCCTCTGCGATGGCCTTTTTATTCAAAGCCTCGCGCGCCAGCATGCGCCGCTTCAGGGTCTCGTAGATGGGCTCGCTCTTGAGCAGGATCGCAACCACCATGGCCATCAACGAAGCCCCAAGCAAAGCAAGCGTCAGATCGCCGCGGCCGGTCATTTCGACCGCGAGCACGATTCCGGTCAGAGGCGCACGTACGCTGGCCGAGAATAGCGCGGCCATCCCAACCACGGCACAGGCAACAGGTGACAGGTTCAACAGTGGAATGGAATGATTCAGGACTCCGGCGAAAAGTGCGCCGAATGAGGCGCCGAGCACCAGGAGCGGGGCAAAAATACCTCCCGGCGCACCTGCGGCAAAAGACCAGGGCCCGATGAGGAAGCGAGCGAGAAATATTGTCACCAGGCCCCCCATCGCGTATTGATCGGCGAGTATAGCCTGGCTCAACACCTCGCCGCCTCCAACGAGAGTGGGTGCAAACCAGGCCACCAGTCCGATTGTCGCGCCTATGAAAGCGGCACGGTATACGGACGAAATACCGGACAGGCGGTCCGATAGGCGTAGCAGGCCGACGGTTACGACGTTATAGAGGGCGCCGACTGCACCCAGCAATGCGCCGAGAGCGAGAAACGGTGCAACTTTCCAATCGTGGGTCGCGTTGACATGCGGCACCGTAAAGTCGAGGGTGTTGCCCAACATCCCTCGCATGATCCATACCGCGACCGAGCAGGCAGCCAGAGTGGCCACCAGTAGCCAGGGCGTGAAGCTGCTGGTGAGTTCCTCGAAGACGAAGATGGAACCGCCGACAGAAGCGTTGAACGCAACCGCGAGCCCTGCGCCCGCGCCGGCGGCCTCGATAACCTTTCCATCCTGGTCGTCTTCGGTGAGGAAACGCGAAATAAACCGACTGAGGGTGGCCCCCATCTGGACAGTCGGGCCCTCACGGCCAAGAGCAAGGCCGGAACCTATGGCGATCACGCCGCCGAAGAACTTGACGGGCACGACGGCATATGGGACTAGCTCCACCTCGCCTGCAAGGGCAGCCTCGACGCGCTGGACGCCACTTCCCTCGGCGATTGGGGCAAAGCGAACCACCAGGAAGCGGGCCAACCCCGCGCCAGTAAGCGCTAGGGCCACGGGAGCCAGCCAGCCAAGGTGAGGCCACGCGTGCGCCCCGGCGATTAGTGCATTCCGCCCACTATCAACGGCAATCAGGCAATAGCGAAAAGCACCGCCGACCAATCCGATCAGGGATCCAGTAAGGATGCTGGCGATAGAGATCCGGACTACACGCGAATTCAATATCTTCATGTGAGGACGACAGTAGCCGTGGCCTGTTGTAGAGCTGGTCGGAAGAGGCTTCCTTGTCGTCGTTCCAGTCGATCTGCAGTTCTCCGGAGCGATCGTTTGCCTGCGAGCCGGCCGCAATGCGGTTCACGGGTCCGGATCTTGCGCACTGGCAGGGGTCATACCTGCCGGACCTCCGGACCTCGTGAGCAGACAACTGTAAAGGTAGCCGTCTATTCGCGCCACTGGCGGAATTGCCAGTGTCGTTGACACATGATATGTCCGGTGGGATTAGCACATGAAATGTCCGCTTAGCGGGCGGCGAGGATATCTCCATGCAGGTAAGTGTGGAGACGTATCCGAGGGCCGCCGTGGAGCGAGCGATGAAGGTGCAGGAAGTGATTCTGCGGGCGATGGCGAAAAAGATCACCTGGTGGCAAGCAGCCGAGATCGTAGGCATGAGCGATCGTCAGATGCGGCGGTTGCGGTGGCGATATGAGAACTATGGCTACGACGGGCTGCTGGATCGACGGCGCGGACGACCGAGCGAGAGGCGAGTGCCGCTGGCGCTGGCCGAACAGGTGCTGGGACTCTATCGGGAAAAGTATTACGACCTGAACGTGCGCCATTTTCACGAGAAGCTGGGGGAGCAGCACGGCATCACGCTGAGCTATACCTGGGTCAAGCTGGCGCTACAGGGGGCTGGACTGGTAGCCAAGGCGCGCAAGCGGGGCGTGCACCGCAAGCGGCGGGTGCGCCGCCCGCTGCCTGGCATGCTGCTGCATATCGATGGCAGCCGACATCCGTGGTTCCAGGACGATCGCTGGTACGACCTGATCGTGATCCTGGACGACGCCACCAGCGAGATCTACTACGCGCAGTTGGTGGACGAGGAATCCACCACCACGGTGATGGCCGGGCTCTGGGAAGTCATGGAGCGCAAGGGCCTGTTCTGCGCCTTGTACTCGGACCGGGGGAGTCATTTCTGGCTCACGCCTAGGGCGGGCGGCAAGGTGGATCGGCAGCGTGTCACGCAGGTGGGGCGGGCGTTGCGTGATCTGGGCATACAGATGATCCCGGCCTACTCCCCGCAGGCAAGGGGCCGCGGGGAGCGCAACTTCGGCACATGGCAAGGACGCCTGCCCCAGGAGCTCAGGCTACGCGGCATGGGCAGCGTGGAGGAAGCGAACCGTTTTCTGCGCGAGGAGTATATGGCCGAGTTCAATCGACGCTTTCAAGTTCCGGCAGCCCAGGCAGGCAGCGCTTTTGTCGCCTGCCGGCGTCGTGATCTGGATCTGATCTTCTCGCTCCAGTTCGAGCGTACGGTGAACCGGGACAACACGGTCAGCTTCCAGAACCTGACCCTGCAGATCGAGAAAGTGAACTGGCGCGGCACGCTGGCTGGATGCACGGTCACGGTCCATCAACACCTCGACGGAACGCTGAGCATTACTTACGGACCGCAACGGCTGGGTCGTTACACCCGCCAGGGAGAACCCATCACGAAAACTTCCGCGGCGTTGGCAGCTGTTGAAAAGACGCTCCGTGGAAAAGTCAAAAAGCCGACTTTTCCCCCTCGCTTGGAAATCCCGCAAACGGCGCGGGATTCCCACTTTCCAACAGCTGCGGCGGGGGGCTTATAAACCAAAACCGGACATATCACGTGCTAAGAAAAACCGGACATTTCACTTGTCACGAACACTGGCGGAATTGCCAGTAGCGGTAACGGAAGGCAGCTCGTTGACGGCCGGCTGCCATACCTGAAACAGCCCGGCCTCCGCCTCTTGTTTGCGCGAGAGGCATGAGCCTGAGATTCCGTCGGATATTGTTGGTCTGACTGGTGGCGGCGGGCAGAATCGAACTGCCGACCTACGGGTTATGAGTCCGTCGCTCTAACCATCTGAGCTACGCCGCCTGATTGAAGAGGAGCAAGGTCAATGATAAAGCAAAAGCAGGATTGCTGTTAAGGCGAAACCGTCGCTGGTTGAGGGCAATCCTTTACTCCTCGACAGCCTCGAGATGCACTTGCGGCTCTGAAGGCTGGATCCGGTAGCCCCTCCACCCGTAATAGATCACGAACAGGTAGCAGAGCAGCGGCATTAGCAGCGAATGGTGGATACCGTATCGGTCAGCCAGAAATCCCATCAACACCGGAAAAACCGCTCCGCCCACGATGGCTTGTACCAGCAAGCCTGAGCCGCGCCCGGTGAGAGGGCCCAACTCGGCAATCGCCAGCGTAAAAATCGTTGGAAACATGATGGAGTTGAAAAGACCCACGGCAAGGATCGCGACGACGGCAAAATGACCCGTGCCAAGCAACGATGCCAGTACGAGCAGAGCTGCCCCGGCTCCGCTCCAGGCGAGCATCCAGTTGGCCGCCAGACGCTGCATGGCGGCTGACCCGATGAATCGTCCAACCATCATGCCTGCCCAGTAAAACGTGACTAGCTTGGCGCCTTTCTCCAGAGGAAGCCCGGCTATCTGGGGATCGGCAAAGTATTTGACCAGGAAACTGCCGATCGACACCTCTGCCCCAACATAGACAAAAATTCCAATCGCGCCGAGATAAAGGTGGGGATGGCTCCACACGTGTTCCTGTTTGCCTTGCAGATTTGCGGGCCGGAATTCGCGCGTGATCGCGATGCGAGGAAAGCGATAGAACGCTATGGCAAGCGCAAGGACCGCTGTCGCGGCGGCGATCGCATAGAAGGGCAGTTTGATGCTCGCCGCCTCATGGACGCGGTAGGCCGTCAGGGCCGCTCCTTGAAGCTGAGTTCCACTCAGGGCAGCTGCCGTGGCTCCGCCGAGAATCAAAACACCGCCTACGTAAGGCGCCACACTGTCGCCGAGCGTATTAAAGGCCTGAGTCAGGTTCAGACGGCTCGAAGCTGTCTCCGCGGGTCCCAGGATGGTGACGTAAGGATTGGCTGCGACTTGTAACACCGTCACTCCAGCTGCCAAAACTACCTCAGCAGCAAGGAAGAATGCGTAGGTGGCAGCGATCGCAGAGGGAATGAAAAGCAACGCACCGGCGCACATCATAAGCAGGCCGATGACCATGGTGCGCTGATAGCCGACCCACTCCACCAGCTTGCCGGCCGGCAGCGCGAAGATGAAATATGATCCGAAAAATGCCAGTTGGATGAGTGCCGCCTGGGCGTAACTCAAATCGAAAATAGACTGAAGATGTGGGATCACCGCGTCGTTCAGGACAGTACAAAAACCCCACGTAAAGAACAGCGTCGTCACCATGGCCATGGCGCGATAGTTAGTATGGTGCGGAGAATGCGGCGAGAGTGATTGTGCTGCGGCGGTGGTAGTGACTGCCATTGCGACCTCCCCGGCGAAGCGTTGCTCTGCCTCTGCCCGCGTGGATTCGCCTCTGCACTGGGAAGATTTGGACGAAACCCCAAAAGAACTGCAGCCGATACTACATGATCAGCTCTGCACCTGGCGCGATCGGCATGAAATCAATCGGTCTCAACAAGCAGAGCGGCGTTTCATCAGTGCGAATACTTCGCCTCGCCCACCGGCAGTGCAATCGCCAACCGGTTCTGCTCCGGGGGCAGCGGGCAGGTCGCGTACGCGGTATAGGCGCAGGGAGGATTCTGCAGGCGGTTGAAGTCCAGTGTCAGATGCCCCGGCTGGTCGAGCCCCCGCACTCCGTCATGATCGGGAAAATCCGTGTAGAGAAACCGTGCGGCTCCATAACTGGTAGTCCGGCTGGTCGTGTCGCGCAGGATGAAAAAAAGCTGCTTCGCATCCGGTTCCTCGAGCACCGGTTCGAGTTGAAAAGTCTTCCCGTCGAGCGTGAACTCGGCCTCTCCCGGCGCAGGCATCTCGTCCGCGACGCCGATAATCGACGGCACCTTGATTTTCTTCACCGGAACAAAGGGAACCCAGCGCGCCTCCACCCGATAGTGCGGATCAGGCTCGTACCAGTGCAGCCCATGAAAGTTCAGCCGTGTGGCAGCCTGCGAATCCTTGATGCGCAGCGCGTAGCGATCGCCGCGACGGAGCAGCAGGATGGTCAGGGTGCGTGTCGTCAGCACCGAGGGCTTCTCCGCCTCGTCGTCTGCCAGTTTCGCCGCCTGCGCCGGAGCCCCATCAAGCTGCACGCCGGCAGCGAACCCTCCTGCCGGCGCTGACAACCGGATATCGCTGCCACTGACCTCGATCACTCCGAGATGCGCCGGAGCGGCGGCCGACAACCGGATGCGGTTATCCGGAGCCGAGCCGATGGTATTCGCTCCCGGCTTGAGCCACTCCAGGCCAACCAGCGTCAGCCAGCCGTCAGGAGCCGACAGGCGCTGCTCGCGGTGCGTCCGCCATGCCAGCAAGCCGGTCTTCCAGTCCGATGTGGCATCGGCAAATAGCAAAGCCGCGGCGGAAAGAGCCGTAACGGAAATGGCGACAAATGCAAATCGATGGATTTTCATGCTTCCTCTGAAAGGTTGGGAGGGTACGTGACGGCGCGAAAGACAGAGCAGCAGATGCTAGCGACAACAGGCGGCGAGAGGGACGCCGATGGAAAGCGAGGAAGCCATCACGAAACGAGGGTTAACCCGGCATGGGTTTGGGGTCAATCGTCGGCAGACATCATGACCTGAACCTCGCCAGCGTGTGCCGAATTGAAGCAACAACGCATGGGAATTGTTAAAAGAACGCCGCGGGTCTCGCGCGCCGTTTCAGCCATGTGATAGAAGAGTTCGTTTGTGCTGAGTCGCGCATGAAGGCGATCAGCATCTCTTGTGGGGACAGGCTGCGCTGCGCCGGACCGGTAAAAGCATGCGGCGAGCCGGAGGCAGTATGAACGGATATCGAAGATGGGGAATCGCTCTCGCCGCGATTCTGGTGCAGATGGCGCTGGGCGCTGTGTATGCGTGGAGCGTCTTTCGCGTTCCCCTGTCAAAGCTCTTTCATTCGACGATTTCGGAAGTAACCCTGACGTTCACGATTGCCATCTTTGTGCTGGGGTTTGCATCCTTCTTTGGAGGGCTCTGGCTGAGCCGTGTCGGACCACGCGTCGTCGTCATCGTCGGCGGCCTGCTCTACGGCGGCGGAATTTTTCTCGCCAGTTTCTCCTCGGGCCTTGCCTGGTTATATCTCACCTACGGAGTGATTGGCGGAATCGGGCTGGGCTTTGGCTACATCGTTCCGATTTCCGTTCTGGTGAAGTGGTTTCCCGACCGCCGCGGGCTCATGACCGGAGTTGCCGTCGGCGGCTTCGGTGCCGGCGCACTGGTCACCGCCCCGGTCGCCACCCGGCTCATTCAGAGTGTGGGCGTACTGCACACTTTCGCGTATCTGGGAATTGCCTACTTGATCGTCACCTGTGCGGCGGGATGGTTCATGGTCAATCCTCCCGCCGGCTGGCTGCCGGTGGGATGGACGCCCAGGCCCCTCCAGACAGCTCAGCGCGCGGCGAAGGACTTCACTCTGGGTGAGGCATTGAAGACCTGGCAATGGTGGGCGCTATGGCTCCTGTTGTTTCTGAATACTTCGGCCGGAATTTCGGTGATCTCGCAAGAGGCACCGATGTTTCAGGAGCTGGCGAAGATCACCGCGATTGTCGCTGCGGGTATGGTGGGAGTCGTCAGCATAGGCAACGCACTCGGCCGCGTCTTCTGGGCCTGGGTGTCGGACGGAATTACGCGGCGCGCGACCTTCGCCGTAATGTATCTGCTGCAGGCCGCGCTGTTCTGGTTCCTGCCCATGTTTCATTCAGTGACCGGCCTGACTGCGATCACGTTCATTATTTTGATGTGCTACGGCGGCGGTTTCGGCACCATGCCTGCCTTTGCTGCCGACTACTTCGGTGCAAAGAATGTCGGCCCGATTTACGGGCTTATGCTCACCGCCTGGGGATTCGCGAGCGCATTTGGCCCATTGCTGATTGCACACCTGCGGCAGTCCACTGGAGCCTACGAAGGCGGGCTGCACTTGATCGCTATCATCATGGTGGTGTCGATCGTGGTGCCGCTGCTGGTGACACCTCCGAAACCGGCAGCCGAGAGCCCGGCCGCGGGCAGCAAAGTTGCAGCGCGGACAGCTCGATGAAACCCTCTCACCGATACTGCCCGAACCGCCTCACCTGAATCGCGGCGCAGCGAGGTTTTTGCTCAGCTCTTTCTGCGCCGCCGAAGGTCACGCTGTTCGTTGGTAGCGGATCTGTTGCCACTTCCAGGCGCTATCGATAATTTCATCGAGGCTGGAGTATTCCGGCTTCCATCCCAGCTCGGCGCCGATCTTTTCCGAACTGGCGATTAGCACCGCCGGATCCCCTGGGCGCCGAGGGCACTCCTCGACAGGAATCGGATGCCCGGTGACGCGCCTCGCCGATTCGATCACCTCGCGGACACTGAAACCCACGCCGTTGCCAAGGTTATAGATCAGCTTGTCGCGCTCTTTAAGCGCCTCGAGAGCCAGCAAGTGCGCGCGGGCCAGATCATGCACATGGATATAGTCGCGAATGCAGGTGCCGTCCGGCGTTGGGTAATCCCGTCCAAACACCTTGATGCTCTGCCGCCTGCCCAGCGCCACATCGAGGATCAGGGGAATGATGTGCGACTCGGGCTCGTGCGCCTCTCCACGCTCCTCAATCGCTCCCGCGACATTGAAGTAACGCAGGCTCGCATAGCGGAAACCGTGGATGCGATTCAGCCAGCCAAGCATATGTTCAACCAGCAGCTTCGACTCCCCGTAGGCGTTGGTTGGTCGCAGCGGCGCGTCTTCGCGGATCGGAGTCGACTCAGGCTCACCATAAACCGCAGCCGTCGAGGAAAAGACCAGCCGCTGTACGCCCGTCGCCAGCATGGCTTCGAGCAGCGTCAATGTGGAGGCGGTGTTATTGCGGAAATAGATCTCCGGCTTCTTCATACTTTCGCCGGCCTCGATGAGAGCGGCAAAGTGCATTACGCCGTCTATTCCTGTGTGGAGGAGTTTTTCCATCGCAGCGCGGTCAGCCAGATCGCCTTCAACAAACTCGGCTTCTGCAGGAATCATCGAGCGGTGAGCGTGGCAAAGGTTGTCGTAGATGACGACCTGATGGCCCTGATCGAGCATGAGCTGGGCCACAGTCCCGCCAACATAGCCGGCTCCGCCGGTAACGAGTATTCGCAATTTCCTCTCCTCTTCTGGCGCGCTGGCGGCCCATCTCTAACCGAAGCGCATACCCAGGAACAACAGTTTTATCTCTGTCATGCAACCGCGGGAGCCGAAATCCCTTCGAAATAAACGCAGAAAGCGTGGGGTAGGCATCCGGCAAGATTAAGAAAAATTTACGTGGTGGCTTGGAAAGCAAAAGTAAGGGTTACCCAATCAACTTGGTCGAGATTATAATTCGACTGACGGCACATTACCGTCGCATTACTTTTGTAATGAGACGTGTTTTGTCGCCCTGTAGTTCTATAACAGGTCCGATTGGCGGCGTTGGTCTTATGGTGCCCCCCTACTGCCTGCTCGGACGTAGAACGAAGGTTGCAGAACCCCACCCCTCCGTTTGTGGAATTTGGAATGCAGCTAAGCCGGAGTAGTGTCTAAACAGGTCTAAGTCAACAGTGAAATTTTTGGGCAACAAATTTTGAAGAACTAGGTTGGGATAGAAAGGCTATGGCGAGCAATCCTTCGATGCAAGGAAACTTTGGGCTTCTCCCCGAACCGGGGGGGCGGTTTGGTTCCTTCAGTGTGAGCCTGGTTGTAAACATATCCGTCGGGGCTCTTCTGATTCTGTTCGCCGCGGCTCGCGTTCACCAGGTGAAGGTGCAGAAAGAGAACACGGCGGTCCTGATCTTCCCCGTGGAACAGCCCAAGCCTTATGTACCGCCTGTGCCCAAGGTCAAGGTGGTTGCACCTCCGCCCAAGGTTGAACCGAAACCCAAGATCCAACCACCGAAGCCGGTCGTAGAACCACCCAAGCCGGTCGAAGTGAAGATTCCCACTCCAGCGGTTCCGAAAATCGCTCCCGCGCCACCCAAGGCGGTTGCACCCCCTCCGCAGCCTAAGGTGGGAATGTTCAAGAGCTCTCAACCCACACTGGTAGCAAATAACAAGGTGGCCCCCAGCCCGAAGACCGGCGGCTTCGGCGATCCAGTTGGCGTAACGCCGAACCCTAACGCCACCCGGCCGGCCAATATCGCTTCGGTGGGCTCATTCGCCGGCAGTCCCGGCGTCGGACAGCCCGGAGCGGGGGCCGCCCGCCAGGGATCGGTGAAAGGCGTGGACTTTGGCTCCGGCGTAGCCAATGGCGTCCCGGGCGGCAAAGACGTGCATGGAACCGTCGCCTCGGCCGGATTCTCGAATGGCGTAGTTGGAGGGACAGGCAAGCCGGGAGGAAACGGCAGAGTAGAACAGGCCGGGCTCTCAGGCACTGGCTTTGGACAGGCCGCGCCCAGTGCTCCTAAGGCCCAGTCCGTCGAGTCCACACCCATCGTGGTTCTCTCCAAACCGAGGGCCACATACACGGCCGAGGCCCGGCAACTGAGGATCGAAGGCGACGTCAAACTCGAGGTGCGGTTCACCGCTAACGGACGTGTTGAGGTCCTCCAGGTGCTGAGCGGCCTCGGGCACGGCCTCGATGAGCAGGCCAAGACGGTGGCGCAGGGAATTCAATTTAAACCCGCCACGAAAGACGGCCACCCGGTGGACCAGGTCACGGTCATCCGAGTTACTTTCCAACTGGCCTGAGCAGATGTGCCTGAACCGTCAAGAGTGGATTTGGTTCGAAGTCTTTGCTGCCTGCTTACGGTTCAGTGACAGAGATCAGGTCTTGAGTGGAAAATGTAGCTCGGAGTGAACAAATAATTAAGAATTAACTGAATTGAAAGTTTCCTTTTCGAAGAACCACCCATTCGAAGCAAGATTGAACGAGAAAGACTAGGAGCCTGTAAATGTCTCACCGCAATATCTGCATTCTGGGCCTGGCAGTGATCTTAAGCGCCACCGCCGCTCAAGCCAAGAAGGAGGCCAAGTATGTGCCTCCCGTGCCCCTGACGCCCGAACAAGCGGCACTCGTCCAAAAGGCCGTCGAGCGGGAAAAGGCGACGGTGAAAATGATCCAGAAGAGCACGCCGGTCGTACAGACCTACATCCAGAACATGCGGCCGGACCCTAAGCTCCAGACCGTTCCTGTTTCGGATGAGTACATCATCGCCCGCGTGGATTTCGGCAAGACATTTACTGCGAATCCTTACGAAACGCACGCCAAGTCCAAGGGCTTCTTCAAGGGCTCGATGAAGTTCATGAGCGATCTTACCAAGAGCTTCAGCCTGAGTTATTCGGCGACCGGCTTCATGGACATGATGTTCCTCGACCCTACGAGCTTCGACCAGCAGCACTATGACTTCGCCTACGTGCGCCGCGATTTTCTGGGCGGAGTGCGTACGCTGGTCTTCGACGTGAGGCCGAAGCCCAAGGAAGGATACGGCCGTTTCTTTGGCCGCATCTGGGTTGAGGACCAGGACGGCAATATCGTCCGCTTCAACGGCTCCTATACGGGAAACAAGGACGATCAGGTCGCGCGCTATTACCACTTCGACAGCTGGCGCGTGAATGTTCAGCCCGATGTCTGGCTACCCACCGCCATCTACGTCGAGGAGACCCAGCAGAGCCAGGCAAAGCACGCCACCGGCATGCGCGCGCAGACTTATTTCTGGGGCTATTCGCTCAAGCTGCCCACGCGCGAATCGGATGCCGAAAACATCCAGGTGGAGAATGCCCAGGACCAGAGCGATCAGTCGCAGGACGTAAGCCCGCTGCAGGCGCAGCGCCAGTGGGTTTCCCAGGCCGAGCAGAACGTGCTTGACCGGCTTACGCAGGCCGGACTTCTCGCCCCACCGAGCGACTTCGACAAGGTGCTCGAGACCGTTACCAACAACATCATCATCGGTAACAAGCTGACGCTGCCGGACGATATTCACTGCCGCGTGCTGCTCACCACGCCGCTTGAATCGCTGGCTGTTGGCAACACCATCCTCATCAGCAAGGGTCTGGCCGACGTGCTTCCCTCAGAAGAAGCCCTGGCCGCGATCCTCAGCTTCCAGCTTGCCCATATCGTCGAAGGCCATCACATCGACACCCGCTATGCTTTTAACGATCGCCTGCTCTTCCCTGATGAAGCGACCTTCCAGCGCTTCAATATGAATCACTCTGCCATCGACAACCAGGATGCCGCAAAGAAGGCCGTCGAGCTGTTCAACAGCTCGGTGTACAAGGACAAGTCGGCGAGCGTAGGCCTCTTCTTCCAGGCCCTGCAGGCCGAGGAAAAGCAGGTGCCTTACCTGCTGACGCCCCGGCTGGGCGACTCCCTGATCAAGGCAGACGGAACTCCATGGCTCGCCGCGCTCGGTAACGGCGCTCCCAAGCTGGACATGGACAACCTGACGCAGATTGCGGCACTCCCACTGAATAGCCGTCTGAAGATCGATCCGTGGGACGACAGGGTTGCACAGTTGAACGTAAAACCTGCTCCCCTGCTGAGCGCGCGCGACAAGATGCCGTTCCAGGTAACGCCGATCTACTATCGCCTGCAACGCTACCAGCCGCCTGCACAGCCAGTTCCGTCCACGGCGGCGGCAGCTCCGGCACCGGCAACAACTCAACCCGCTGCTGCACCTGCGGACGCGAACCAGGCTCCACAACCTGCGGATGCAAATCAGGCCCCCCAGCCTGCAGATGCAAATCAGGCTCCCCAGCCTGCGGGTACAAACCAGGCCCCGCCCCCTGCAAACCCGCAATAGCGATGCACGGAACGCGGCGCGCCGGTTTCAGACCTGCACCTCCTGCGCGCCTCGTACAAAGTTTGAACTATCACTTGGTCTTTTAGTCCGGACTTACGGCATTTTTATCTCGGAGAGAGTGAACACGTGCTCAAGAAAATTCTGATTCTTACCTTTCTTCTGGCCTCTGGAGCGGCGTTTGCTCAGGTTGCCCCTTCCGTTCGTGGCGGAAATTCGACTCTGTGGGTTGGAGGCGAATTCGGGAGTTTCAATTCTGACTTCGATCCAGTCACGCGCATCGTCGGTCCGGGCGTGGATGTGGACTTCAACCTCACTCCAAAAATCGGCGTAATCGGAGAGGCTCGCTGGCTGCACTGGAATGGCCACGATTCCCAAACGCAGTCTGACTATCTTGCCGGCGGGAAATACTCTTTCTTTCACTTCCATGGCTTCACATTTAACGCAAAGTTTCTGTTTGGCGGAGTTTGGATCAAGTATCCGGTCGTAGCCACCGGTGGTTCAACCGGAAGCTATTTTGCCTATGCTCCCGGCGCCTCCGTTGATTACCGGGTTGCTCGCCGTTTGTCAGTATTCGGCGCCTACGAATACCAGATACTCCCGTCCGCGCCGGGCTTCTTTGACCAGCCGAGTCATGGGCTCACGCCCAACGGATTCAGCGTCGGCGTCAAATACCGGATTCTCGGGGTCAGATAGGTTCGAACATAACCGCAGAAAGAAAAAGGGCCAGGCAGCGACCTGGCCCTTTTCCTTTGCGCGCTTGCTGCAACCGGCATCCGCGATCAGAAGTCCGCGAAAAAAGCCTCGACCCGCTTCCGGGTCGAGGCTTTCTTCGTAGATGAACAGTCGGTCAGCGGTTAGAAGTGATAGGCAACGCCGATTACCGGATCGCTGATGTTGTAGTAACGGCCGGTATTCAGATTGTTCTGGTTAAAGCTGGGAGCCTTCACGACAATTCCTCGATACTCTACGCGAATATCGAAGCTGGGGCTGAGCTCGTAAGCGAAGCCGCCTCCATAAAAGCCGCCGAAGCTGGTGGACCTGCCGGCACTCTGAGTCTGCGTCTTATCATCCAGAATTGGGCTGAAGATAATGCCTGCCGGACCGCCTTCGAGAAACGGATTGAAGTTTCTGAAGACAAAGTTATGAACGTAAGCTCCGGAGATCTCCTGGAAACGATCGTGGATCAGTATATTGTTCGTGGGATTGATGTAGTGCTGTACCTGTTGCGCGTACTGGTAGTTCACTTCAAGTCCACTATGGGGGGTCAGCAGGTACCGGTAGCTGCCCAGAAAACCAATCCCCGTCGTAGCGTGCAGTTGTACAGCATTCCCGGTAATGAAAGGCGGAATCACCGCGGTTCCGCTCACACTGACGTCCTGACGGCTCTCTTGGGCAAAACCCGCCGCTGCCGTCAGCGGCAGCAGCAAAAACAACAACAGACTCTTCTTCATGCGTCTCGTGAACCTCTGACCCGCGACGACGGGCGCAACGCCTCTCGGGCATGTCAATTTTTGTGGCGACGGGATCTCGCCCCGGTCCACTTCGTAATTGTACCTGCCGAATCCTGTTTCGACAGCAATTCGTCCTGATCGCACGCAATCAACGGACATGCTCGGCGCGAAAAATGAACGGTGCGCCCCGTTCGTGCGACAGAGACTTGACCGCTTTCAGAAAGGCCAGCGCCGCGTGCGACAACGTGGCATTCCGGCGATGCGCGAGGAACAGCTGCCTCTCGATCTTCAGCTCCGGCACCTGAACATGTACCAGTTCACCGCGCGCCAGCTCATCCTGCACTGTCAGCCCAGGCACCAGGGCGACTCCATTGCCCATCGCCACAAATCGCTTGATGGCCTCCAGGCTTGGCAGCTCGACATTCATATTCAACGGCGTCTTATGTTTCTCGAACAGATCGATCACCCGATGCCGGAGCGGCGAGACGACATTGTGAGCAATAAAGTTCTCCGCTCCCAGATCGCGGATCGCCACCTTTTTCTCGCGTGCCAGTGGGTGCCGCGGATTCACCACGAAAACAACGGAATCCGTGTAGACGCCAATCAGCTGAAGTTGTTCCTCAGGCGGCCGAAAAGTTACGATGCCAAGCTCCACCGTTCTCTCGACAATCTGTTCAGGAATGCGGCTGGCCAGCGCCCGCTGCACCAGAACGCCGATGTGGGGACACAGACGGCGAAATTCGTCGAGAACCGGCAACAGATACAGGCAGGTGTATTCGTTGGCCGCCAGATGCAGGCGTCCACGTTCCAGCGACCGCAGTTCCTCGATTGCCGACGCCGCCTCGCCGCGCAGCTTCAGCAAACGCTCGGCATATTCGCGCAACAGGACTCCGGCCGCCGTGAGCGTGCCTTCACGCGAGGTACGCTCGAAAAGCGGATCGCCAATCTCCTCTTCGAGACGCCGAATAGTGTGGCTCACCGCCGGCTGAGTGCGGTGCAGGCGCGCAGCGGCGCGCGAGAAGCCGCGCTCTTCTACCACCGCAAGAAAGGTTTCGAGCTGAGACAGGTCCATAAAGATGCAGAGCGCTCGTGCCCGGCGCTCTGGCTTATATTACTCAGATTTATGGATTCGGTAAAAATTATAAATTTGAATAATATGCCGTGTTTTGGCAAACTTAGCTGTAGAGAGTCTTGCGTTGCAGAGGATGCACATGCCCCCAAGCCGCGTCTATTTTTTTGATACGACACTTCGTGACGGCGAGCAGTCGCCGGGCTGCAGCATGACGCAGCATGAAAAACTCCAGATGGCCCACTCCCTTGCCGACCTCGGCGTGGACATCCTGGAAGCCGGCTTCGCCATCTCGTCGGACGGCGACTTTGCCTCCGTGGAAACCATTGCTCGCGAAGTTCGCGGCCCGGTGATCGCCTCCCTCGCGCGGTCCCGGCGCGGAGACATTGAGCGTGCGGCCCAGGCGCTCGAACGCGCGCAGAAATCGCGGATCCACATCTTTCTCGCCAGCTCCGATCTTCATCTCGAATACAAGCTGAAGATGACTCGCAACGAGGCGCTCGATCAGGCCGCTCAGTCCGTCTCCCTCGCGCGCACGCTTGCCGACGAAGTTGAGTTTTCCCCTGAGGATTCGACGCGCACCGATCCTGATTTTCTCTGCAAGATCGTCGGCGTGGCTATCGAAGCAGGCGCTCATGTCATCAATCTGCCCGACACTGTCGGCTACGCCACTCCCACCGACTACGCAGCGATGTTCCGCATGATTCGCGAGGGCGTGCCGGGTGCCGACAAGGTGATCCTTTCCGCTCACACGCACGACGATCTCGGACTCGCTGTCGCCAATGCTCTCGCGGCCATCGAGGCTGGAGCTCGCCAGGTGGAGTGCACCGTCAACGGCATCGGCGAGCGCGCCGGAAATGCCGCCCTCGAGGAGATCGCCGCTGCGCTGCACGTTCGCGGCGACCGCTATCCGATGGGAACCAGCCTGAACCTAAGCAAGATGTATGCGGCCAGCCAGTTGTTGGGGCGCATGATCAGTTTCACGCCCACCCCGAACAAAGCTGTCGTCGGCGATAATGCCTTCGCCCACGAAGCCGGCATTCACCAGCATGGAGTGCTTTCAAATCCCCTCACGTACGAGATTATGACGCCTTCGGTATTCGGCATCCCCAGCAACCGCCTCGTGCTCGGCAAGCACTCCGGGCGCCACGCGCTCCGCTCGCGTCTGATTCAGCTTGGTTACGATCTCGCGCCGGCAGACCTCGACGTCGCCTACCGTGCGTTCACCGAATTGGCCGACCGCAAGAAGGCCATTTACGACCAGGATCTGATCAATCTGGTGGCACATCACCAGAGGCACGAAGACCTGATCAGCGAAGAATCAGCCGCGAAGCTCAACTGAGACTTCGGCGATCGCGAATTCAGCCATTCTTGGCAGGGAGACAATGATGAAGCTCAAGATACTGGTCGTCGCCGGAGACGGAATCGGACCCGAAGTCACAGCCGAGGCGGTGCGCATTCTGGAGTCGGTCGCCGAGCTCGGCGGATACGACTTCGAATTCAAGAATGCCCTGATCGGCGGCGCCGCCATCAAGGCGCAAGGCTCGCCGCTGCCCGAGTCGACACTCGATACCGCGCTTGAGAGCGATGCAGTTCTGCTCGGCGCTGTCGGCGGCAACGAATTCAATTCCCTTCCCCCAAACCGCCGCCCCGAGGCTGGCCTGCTGCAGTTGCGGCAGGCCCTCGGCGGCTTTGCCAACCTCCGTCCTTCGTTCGCATGGCCGTCGCTTTCCTCGAACTCCCCGCTCCGCGCCGAGGTGGTCAACGGCGCCGACATTCTCTTCGTACGCGAGCTCCTCGGCGGCCTCTACTTCGGCGAGCCGCGCTCCTGGGATCGCGAAGCCGGCTCTGCCTGGAACACCATGCGCTACACCCGCGACGAGGTCATCCGCGTAGCGCGGATCGCCTTTGAGCTCGCATCGGCTCGGCGCAAGAAAGTCACTTCGGTCGACAAGGCCAACGTTCTCGAGGTCTCGCAGCTCTGGCGCGCGACCGTCACCGAGATCGCTGCACAATACCCCGACGTCATCCTCGAACACCAGTACGTCGATGCCTGCGCCATGCACCTGATGAATACGCCGCGCAACTTCGACGTTGTTTTGACTGAAAATCTCTTCGGCGACATCTTGTCTGACGAAGCCGCCGTCATCACCGGCTCGCTCGGCATGCTGCCTTCGGCAACCATCGGTGGCCAGGTAAATCTGTATGAACCCGTGCACGGATCGGCGCCCGATATCGCCGGCAAGGGTCTCGCCAATCCGCTCGGCGCGATCCTGACCGCGGCCATGCTGCTGCGCCACTCGGCAAAACTCGAGCAGGATGCCCAGGCTGTCGAGACCTCCGTTCGCAAGGTGCTCGAACAGGGTTATCGCACTGCGGATCTGGCGCGTGGCGAATCGAAAATGACCGTCTCCACGCAGGAGATGGGCAAGTATGTTCACCAGGCGCTTAACGAGAACATCGACTGCCGTCAGGCCATGCACGCGGTCTAGGTGCTGGCCGGGACTCGCCGTCCAGGCAACGGCGCCTTCGGCGGTGCTCGCCGCACGGGCAATAGCGCCCTCGGCGCAAAGAGATTGTGAGAAGCAGGAGTAAAGAGATGTCAGCAGCAAAAACTCTTTTCGAAAAAGTCTGGGAATCGCATCTGGTAGCCGAGCCGGCCGATGAGCCCACGCTCCTCTATATCGACCTGCACCTCGTCCACGAGGTGACCTCACCACAGGCATTCGAAGGCCTTCGCATTGCCGGCCGACCGCTTCGCCGCCCCGACCGCACCGTGGCCACGGTCGACCACAACGTCCCGACCACAGCCAACCGCCTCATCATCGAAGACGCCATCGCAGCGAAGCAGATCGACACCCTGCGCAAGAATTGCGCCGACTTCGGCGTCGAGCTCTACGACGTCGAGTCACCGAACCAGGGCATTGTCCACGTCATCGGCCCCGAGCTCGGCTTCACTAAGCCGGGCATGACCATCGTCTGTGGAGACTCGCACACCTCCACGCATGGAGCCTTCGGAGCCTTAGCTTTCGGCATCGGCACATCTGAAGTCGAGCACGTGATGGCCACGCAGTGCCTGCCGCAATCGAAGCCGAAGACTTTCCGCATCACCATAGACGGCGAGCTGCCCGACGGCGTCACCGCAAAAGATGTAGTCCTCGGCATCATCGGACGCATCGGCACCGACGGCGCAACCGGATATGTGATCGAGTACGCCGGATCCGCCATCCGCTCGCTGAGCATGGAAGGCCGGATGACCATTTGCAACATGAGCATCGAGGCCGGAGCGCGCGCTGGGATGATCGCTCCTGACGAGACCACCTTCGCCTATCTCAAGGGCCGCAAGTTTTCGCCGCAAGGTGCAGAGTGGGATAAGGCCGTCACTGAATGGCGCAGGCTCGTCTCCGACCCCGGCGCGAAGTTCGATCGCGAACTTATCATCCCCGCCATCGAACTCGCTCCTTACGTGACCTGGGGCACGAGTCCAGGCATGGTCGTCTCCGTCGCCGAAACGGTTCCATCTCCTGCTGGCGCCCACTCCGACGCCGACCGCCGCCACTTCGAGCGCGCTCTCGAGTACATGGATCTGAAGGCCGGCACGCCCATCGAAGAGATCACCATCGACCGCGTCTTCCTCGGCTCCTGCACCAACTCGCGCATCGAAGACCTGCGCTCCGCAGCCAGAGTCGTCATCGGCCATCACGTTCATCCCCACGTTCGCGCCATGGTCGTGCCCGGATCCCAGCGGGTCAAAGCACAGGCCGAGCGCGAAGGCCTCGACCACATCTTTCGCGAGGCGGGATTCGAGTGGCGTGAGCCCGGATGCTCCATGTGCCTGGGCATGAACCCCGACATTCTCGCACCCGGCGAACGCTGCGCCTCAACCAGCAATCGCAACTTCGAAGGCCGCCAGGGACGCGGTGGCCGCACCCATCTCGTCAGCCCCATGATGGCCGCCGCAGCGGCGATCACCGGGCACTTCACCGACGTCCGGACCTGGGAATTTAAAAAGCAAGAGGTTTTGGCCTAATGAAGCCGTTTCGCAAACACAGATCGAAGGTGATGCCGCTTAATCGCGCGAACGTCGACACCGACCAGATCATCCCCAAGCAGTTCCTGAAGCGGATCGAGCGCACCGGCTACGGCGACTTCCTTTTCCATGACTGGCGTCAGGATCCCGACTTCGAGATCAACCGTCCCCAGCACAAGGGCGCGGAGATTCTTGTCACGGGCAAGAATTTCGGCTGCGGGTCTTCTCGTGAACATGCTGCGTGGGCGCTCAACGACCACGGCTTCCGCGTCGTCATCGCGCCCAGCTTCGCCGACATCTTTCATTCGAACGCCGGCAAGAACGGCATCCTGCTCGTAACACTGCCCGATGATCAGGTCGAGCTTCTGCTTGAGCGTGCCTCGACGATCGACGACTACCACCTGAGCGTCTCGCTCGAGGATCACGTCGTCCACGACGATCACGGCTTCTCGGCCACATTTTCGATCGACCCCTTCCGCCGCTATTGCCTGCTCGAAGGCCTCGACGATATCGGCCTCACCCTCCGCCACTCTGACGAACTCGACAAGTTTGAACAACAGCACGAGGCGGCCTTCTGGGTCGCGCCTCGTCCCGCCCATAGCTCCCAGGAGACAGCGCAAGCATGAGCAGCAGTAACGGCAAGCACGATCCCCCCCAACACAATCCGAAGAAGTACAGCATCCCTTTGACCGAAGGGCCCAGCCGCGCCGCCGCGCGCTCCTATTTCCGCGGCATCGGCTTCTCGAAAGAAGATCTGCACAAGCCCATCATCGGCATCGCGAACACCTGGACCGAGATCGGCCCGTGCAATTTCCATCTGCGCCAGATCGCCGAGGCCGTGAAGCAGGGCGTACGCGAAGCCGGCGGCACACCGATGGAGTTCAACACCATCACCATCTCCGACGGCATCACCATGGGCACCGAAGGCATGAAGGCCTCGCTCATCAGCCGCGAAGTGATCGCCGACTCCGTCGAGCTCGTCGCCCGAGGCAATCTCTTCGACGGCCTCGTCGCCATCGCGGGCTGCGACAAGAACATGCCCGGCACCGTCATGGCCCTGGCCCGCCTCGACATTCCCGGGCTCATGCTCTACGGCGGATCGATTAAGCCTGGCCATCTGAACGGAAAAGACATCACCATCCAGGACGTTTTCGAAGCCATCGGCTCCCACGCCGCCGGCAAGCTCGACGACGCCGGTCTCGAAGCCGTCGAAGCCGCGGCCTGTCCCGGCGCAGGAGCATGCGGAGGCCAGTTCACCGCCAATACCATGGCCATGGCGTGCGAATTCCTGGGCATCTCGCCCATCGGCCTCTCCGGAGTACCCGCATTCCTTCCCGAGAAACTCGACGCCGCACGTGAAGCCGGCCGTCTGATCCTCGAGCTGGCCAAAAACGACCTGCGCCCAAGCAAGATCATCACCGCGCAGGCCATCGAGAACGCGATTGCCAGCGTCGCCGCCTCCGGTGGGTCTACAAATGCGGTTCTTCACTTCCTGGCCATTGCCAACGAGATGGGCATCCCCCTCTCGATCGACGATTTCGACCGCATCAGCTCGAAAACACCGCTGCTCTGCGACCTCAAGCCCGGAGGCCAGTACGTCGCCGCCGATTACCACGCCGCAGGCGGCAGCCGCCTGCTCGCAAAGCGCCTGATCGACGCTGGCCTGATCGACGGCACCGCTTGGAACGTCACCGGCAAGACCCTCGGCGAAGAAGCCGCGCAAGCCGTCGAGACTCCCGGACAGAAAGTCATCCACGCTCTCGACAACGCCATCAAGCCCACTGGCGGGCTCGTCATCCTGAAGGGAAACCTCGCTCCCGAAGGCTGCGTCATCAAGGTCGCCGGACACAAGCGCCTCGAGCATCGCGGACCGGCGCGCGTCTTCGACTCCGAACAGGACGCCTTCCATGCAGTCGAGGGCGGCCAGATCAAGCCCAATGACGTGATCGTCATCCGCTACGAAGGTCCGAAAGGCGGACCGGGCATGCGGGAGATGCTGCAGGTCACCGCCGCCATCGCCGGCATCCCCGAGCTGAGCGAGACCGTCGCCCTGCTGACAGACGGTCGCTTCTCCGGAGCCACGCGCGGCCTCATGGCCGGTCACGTCGCGCCCGAAGCAGCCGTCGGTGGGCCCATCGCCGCCGTCCACGAAGGCGACATCATTCGTTTTGATATTCCCAATCGCAAGCTCTCGGTCGAAGTCTCCGACAAGGAGCTTGCCGAACGACTGAAGTCTTGGCAAAAACCCGTCCCCCGCTTTGCCCGCGGAGTTTTCCGCAAATACACCGACACAGTCTCGTCGGCATCCATGGGCGCGGTAACACACTGAATCGCTGTAAGGAGCAGGAGATGAGTGAAGCGAAATCTGAAGGCACACGTTTAACCGGATCCGAAATCCTCTGGGCCACCCTCGAAGGCGAGGGTGTGCGCGAGGTCTTCGGCTATCCCGGCGGCGCGATTCTGCCCGCGTACGATGCGCTGCGCAAATTCCCCATCCGCCACATCCTCGTCCGTCACGAGCAGGGCGCGGTACACATGGCCGACGGCTATGCGCGGGCATCCGGAAAAGTTGGCGTGGCCGTCGCCACCTCCGGACCGGGTGCCACCAACATGGTCACTGGCATGGCCACGGCAATGATGGACTCCATCCCCGTGCTCTGCATCACCGGACAGGTCTCGAGCAAGGTTCTCGGCTCCGACGCCTTCCAGGAGATCGACATCACCGGCATCACTCTGCCCGTGACCAAGCACAACTACCTGGTCACGCGCGCCGAAGATATCGCTCCCGTCATCCGCGAAGCGCTGCTGATCGCGCAGTCGGGCCGCCCCGGCCCCGTGCTGGTCGACATCACCAAGGACGCCCAGCAGGCAACCGCCACCTACGATTTCGCCGCCGCCGCACCGCGACCCTATCGCCCTCATCCCATGCTCCGCGCCGAGACCGACTCCGTCCTGAAGGCCGCAGAGCTGATCCGCAGCGCCAGGCGCCCCATCATCTTCGCCGGGCATGGCATGATTCAGTCCGGCGCGCGCGCGCAAGTTCGCGCCCTCGCCGAGCGGCTGCAGATCCCCGTCGCTTCTACCTTGCTCGGACTGGGCGGCTTCCCCGCATCGCACCCCCTCTCGCTGGGCATGATGGGCATGCACGGAGAAGCCTGGGTTAACCACGCCATCCAGCAATCCGATCTGCTCATCGCCTGCGGCATGCGCTTCGACGATCGCGTCACCGGCTCGCTCTCGACCTACGCGCCCAACGCAAAGAAGATTCACATCGAGATCGATCCCGCCGAGATCAACAAGAACGTCAAGGTCGACGTCGCACTCATCGGCGATCTCGCCCAGGTCCTCGAAGCCCTGCTGCCGCATCTCGCGCCCCGCTCCGGCGGCGAATCCCCGTGGCTGCGCGAGGTGAACGCAATGAAAGGTGAATGCGCCGTACGCGACATTCAGAACCTTCCCGACAACGGACACCTCTACGCTGCCCACGTGATGAACGACCTGTGGCATGCCACCAACGGCAAGGCCATAGTCGTCACCGACGTCGGCCAGCACCAGATGTGGGAAGCGCAGTACTACAAGCATGAAGACCCGCGCACGCTCATCACCTCCGGCGGACTCGGAACTATGGGCTTCGCTCTGCCCGCAGCCATCGGGGCGAAAGTCGCCTGCCCCGACAAAGAAGTCTGGGTTGTCGCAGGAGATGGCGGCTTCCAGATGACCGCAGCCGAGCTCTCGACCATTGCCCAGGAGAATCTCGACCTCAACATCGCCGTCGTCAACAACGGATACCTCGGCATGGTGCGCCAGTGGCAGGAGTTCTTCTATGACAAGAACTATGAGTCCTCGCCCATTCTCAGTCCGGACTACGTCAAGCTCGCCGATGCCCACGGCATCCCCGGCGCAACGGTACGCACGCGCGGCGAAGTGCTGCCCGCAGTCAACACCGCACGCGAACGCAAGGGACCATTCCTGATTAACTTCCTCGTCGAGAAGGAAGATTCCGTGTACCCCATGATCGCCGCCGGCTCTGCGCTCCATGAGATGATCCGCCGGCCGGGTAGCAACCCGCTGGTCGAAACCGCCGAGGACGCATAACACGCTGCAAGAAAGATTCGTAACCGTATGCTGCACACATTCGTAGCGATTGTCCAAGACAGACCCGGAGTCCTCACGCGCGTCGCCTCGCTCTTCCGCCGGTTGAACGTTAATATCGTCTCGCTTACCGTCGGCCACTCGGAGAAGCCTGGCGTCTCGCGCATGACCATCGTCTCCGAGGCCTCGCCTTCGGCAGGCCACCGCATCATGGCCAGCCTTTACAAACTCGAGAACGTCCTGCAGGTCGACGACATCGGCCAGCATTCCAGCGTCAGCCGCGAGCTTGCTCTGATCAAAGTTGCCGCCACGCCCAAAACGCGCTCGCACATCTTCGAACTCGTCGAGGTCTTCCGCGCGCGCATCGTCGACCTCGCTCCCGAGTCGCTGATGATCGAAATTACCGGCGTCGAGAGCAAGATCGAAGGACTCATTCAGGTACTGACCGAGAGCGAAGATCGCATCCTTGAAATCTCCCGCACCGGACGCATGGTCATGCGGCGCGGCCAGCACACCAGCCGCGTGCTCGATGCCATGCGCGTCGCCACACCCGAGACGGAAGCCGAAACCATCCCTGAAGCAGAAGCGGAAAATGTAGAGGAAGCCGATCTGCCACAGTAACCAATAGACTTTCAATCCAATCAAAGAAGACAAGAGGAATTACGAAATGCCGAAGACCTATCACGATCAGGACGCTGACCTGTCGCTCATCCAGAAGAAGAAGGTAGCCATCATCGGCTACGGATCGCAGGGCCACGCGCACGCCCTCAACCTCAAGGATTCGGGCATCGAAGTTCGAGTCGGTCTCCCCGCGACCAGCAAATCAATCGACAAGGCCAAGAAAGCGGGTCTCGAAGTCAGCACCGTGAGCGACGCCGCTGCCTGGGCCGACGTCATCATGATCCTCACGCCCGATCACTCGCAGGGCGACACCTACAAGAGCGACATCGCCCCCAACCTCAAGGCCGGCAAGACGCTGATGTTTGCCCACGGCTTCAATATCCGCTTCGGAACGATCGATCCGCCGAAGGATATAGACGTTTCGCTCGTCGCGCCCAAGGCCCCCGGCCATCGCGTACGCGAAGTCTTCACCGAGGGCGGAGGCACACCTGGCCTCGTCGCTATCCATCAGGACGCCTCCGGCAAAGCCCTCGACCTGGCGCTCTCTTATGCGAAAGGCATCGGCTGCACGCGCGCCGGCGTCATCCAGACCACCTTCGCTGAAGAAACCGAGACTGACCTCTTCGGCGAGCAGGCTGTTCTGTGCGGAGGCGCCTCCGCTCTCGTGAAAGCTGGCTTTGAGACGCTGGTCGAAGCCGGCTATCAACCCGAGATTGCCTACTTCGAGTGCCTGCATGAGCTCAAGCTCATCGTCGACCTCATGTACCGTGGCGGCCTCGCCTACATGCGCTATTCCATCTCCGATACCGCGGAGTACGGCGACTATACCGCCGGCCCGCGCATCGTCACCGACGCAACCCGCGCCGAAATGAAGAAGCTCCTCAAGGAGATTCAGGAGGGCACCTTTGCGAAGAAGTGGATCGAAGAGAACAAGACCGGCCGCAAGCATTTCACTGAAATGCGAAAAGCGGAAGCCCAGCACCCGATCGAGAAGGTGGGCGCCACGCTGCGCGCGGCCATGCCCTTCCTCGATCCGGTCACCGTCAAGGACAACGCGCCCGAGGCCGCGCAACCGGAAACCGTTAGCGCCTAGCCTCGCTGTCTCCACGCTGGCCGCGGATATCCGATCCGCGGCCACAAACGTCGATTGTGAATATGGCCACCTACCGTTCCCCCATTCTCGTCGCGCTCGCCGTATTTGCCGCGACAGCATTCGGCCAGGCAAGCCTCAAGTGCCAGGTGCAGCCCCGGACGCTCACCGCGATGCGCAACTGCTACCGTCCGCTGCTGGTCTTCAGCCCCTCGGCTACAGACGCACGCCTCAAGCGCCAAGGAGAAATTCTCGACGCCGATGCCGACGACATGATGGATCGCTTCGTGCTGTTCACCCCTATTTTGCCCTCATCCAAGGGCTTTTCCGCGCCACTCGACACACCTTACGTGCTGCTCAGCATGCAGCAGATGCAGGCCATCCGCTCTCAGTTCCATGTGCCTCAAGAGACCTTTGTTGTCGTCCTGCTCGGCGAAGATGGCAGCGAGGCCCTGCGCGCCACCAGCCCGGTCAGTTCCACTCGCCTGAACGCGCTCATCGACACCATGCCCTCGCGCAAGATGGAAATGCAACGCCCCCACGCCAATTGATTATTGTGCACACCTCGACCCAGTCACCGCATCGGTTACCATCAGAAGAAGAGGCGAGATTATGACCACTGCCAGCACCATCCCCACGCTGGATTCGGCTGATCGAAGGTCCGCTCCCGGGCGCACGCCGATCCCCGAAATCATCGAGGCACTCAAGCGTGTGCCGCCCTTGCACGGCATGGAGCAGAGCGAATACGAGTGGCTGGCCACGCATGGCATCGAGCGCCTCGAGCCGGCGGGGACCACGCTCTTCCTGGAAGGCGATCCCGCCACCACGATGAACATCCTGCTCAAGGGCGAGATCCATGTTCGTCGCGGAAAGGGTGCTCCCGCGGCTTTCTTCATTGGCCGTACCGGCCTCATCACCGGCCTCCTGCCCTTCTCGCGCATGAAGACTTATGGCGGTCACGGATACGTTGTCACCGATGCATGGTCGCTCGACTTCGACCGCCAGCTGTTTCCCGAGATGCTTCGCGAGGTGCCCTCAATGGCGCAGCGCTGCGTCTCCGTTCTGCTCGATCGCGTCCGCGAAATTACCCGCCTCGAGCAGCAGACCGAGAAACTCAATGCCCTCGGTAAGCTCGCCGGAAATCTTGCCCACGAGATGAACAATCCGGCATCGGCCGCGCAGCGTGCTGCCTCGGGCCTGCTCGAGGAGCTGCGCGTCTATGGTCAGGAAAAGTTCAAGCTGGGCAGTCTTTGTCTCGACGAAAAGCACTTGCTGCAGGTAAGGAAATGGCAGGAAGGCATTCGCGAGCAGGCCCGCGCGAAGTCGCCTGATCCGGTCCAGCACGCGGCGAACGAAGACAAGCTGCAGGCATGGTTAAGGGATCACGGCGTCAAGGAGACGTGGAAGGTTGCTCCTGAACTTGCCGAACTCGGCGTGACAGCAGAGCAGCTTAACCCGCTGGGCGAAGTTCTCAATTCCGATTCCCTCTCCATCGTGCTGGCGCAGTTTGCGTCTTCCGTACGTGCCGAGCGCATCGCCGAAGCCATGCTCGACTCCACCGCTCGCATCTTCGACCTCATCCGCGCCATCAAAGATTACTCCTACATGGATCAGGCGCCGATTCAGGAAGTCGACGTTCGCCAAGCGCTGGAGAATACGCTGACCATGCTGCAGTCGCGCCTCACGAATGTCGAGATCGAGCGCCGCTACGAAGACGACCTGCCGCTCATCGCCGCCTACGGCAGCGAGCTGAACCAGGTCTGGATGGCGCTGCTCGAAAACGCCCTCGATGCCATTCAGGACCACGGCAGGATCACGCTCAGTGTCCAGCTCTCCGGTGACATGATCCTCATCGAAGTCTGGGACAACGGTCCCGGCATTCCGGAGGATCTGCAGGATCGAATCTTCGAACCCTTTTTCACAACCAAGGCTCCCGGCTTAGGCCTCGGCCTTGGTTTGGACACTGCACAGCGCGTTGTTCGCCGCCACCGTGGCTTCATCCGCGTGCAGTCCGAGCCGGGCGCAACATGCTTCCAGGTGCGGCTGCCCACTGACCAGTTGCAAGCTTATTAATTTGCTGATGCCAGAATTGAAAGTTGACCTCGTCGGCGTTGGACTGAACGCCACCGACACGCTCATCCCGCTCGCCGCTTTTCCCGAGCGTGGCTCAAAAGTCGAGTACAGCTCGCCAACCATCCTTCCCGGAGGACAGGTAGCTACCACTGTCGTCGCCTGCCAGCACTGGGGTGTGCGTACGCGATACGTTGGCAAACTGGGAGATGACGATGCGGCCGAGCTCCATCGCCGCGAATTCTCGCGCACGGGCGTAGAAGCGCAGCTTGTCACCGTCCCTGGCTGCGCAAGTCCGCAGTCGCTCATCCTCGTGGACGCTGCCGGCGAGCGCACTGTTCTCTGCCGTCGCGACGAGCGGCTGATTCTCCAGCCCACCGAGCTCAAGCGCGATTGGATCGTCAACGCCCGTGCGCTCCACGTCGACGGCCACGATACCGCTGCGGCCACCTTGGCCGCCCGCTGGGCCCGCGAAGCCGGAATCAGCGTCATTGCCGACCTCGACGAGGCCTATCCGGGCGTCGAAGATCTGCTGGAAAACGTTGACTATCTCATCGTCAGCCGCAATTTCCCCACTCTGATCACGGGCGAGCCGCAACTCGAAGAGGCTCTCCGCCAAATGCGCAGCCATTACGGCTCCGTTCTCACCGCCGCAACTCTGGGAGAAGAAGGCGTGCTCGCCTGGAACGGCAATCAGTTCCTCCACGCCGCCGCCTATCGCGTGCCCGTAGTCGACACCACCGGCGCAGGCGACATTTTCCACGCCGGCTTCATCTACGGACTCATCCAGGGCTGGCCGCTCCAGCGCCAACTCGACTTCGCCTGCGCCGCGGCTGCCCTGAACTGCACCGCAACAGGAGCCCGCGGAGGCATCGCCTCAGTGGCCGCGATCGAACACCTCATGGCCACCGGCTTACGTTACGAAACCACCTACAATACTCTGGCAGTTGACGCATCCCACGTCCTCGGCAGACGATAGCTGACCAGATCGCATCTCAAGCGAGGTCGGCATGCGCCGCACAGCTCCCGGCTTGGTGCTCTTCCTGACGTTGTTCGCCGCTCTCTTCACCACGTCGGCGCAGCAGCCCGTCCACGGGCTGTGGATCTGGAAGACTCCGACAGTTCTCGCCGCTCCCCACGCCGCCGACACCTTGCGCGACTTCTGCCGGACCGAACACATCAACGAGGTCTATGTCGCATTCACCGCCGCTGCGAAAGCCGGCCCATCAGGAGAGGATCAACTCGCCGGCCTCATCCGCGTGCTCCACAAATCAAACATCCGCGTCGAAGCTCTGCTGTCGAGCACTGATGCGGACGAACCCGGCAACCCGCGCGAAAAGGTTTTAGGTCATATTCACGATGTCATCGCCTTCAATCAGGGCCATGCCAACGGCAGCTTCGACGGCATTCACCTCGACATCGAGCCGCAGCAGCGCCCGGAAAACAAGGGTTCCGGCAACCTCAACTTCCTGCCCGGCCTCGTCGACGCCTATCGCGCCGCGCGCCATCTCACCGGCCCCGCTCATCTCAGCATTAACGCCGACATCCAGAAGAAGCTCCTCGAAGGCAACCTCGACCAGCGCCGCAGCCTGCTCTCATCCCTGCCGAGAATCACACTTATGCTCTACGAGCTCAGCAGCCCCGGCGATAGACAATCGACCGAACAGAAGAAAGACAAGCTTCAGGCCAATAGCGAGAAGTTTCTGAAGATGGCCTACGAAGGACTACCCGAGCCCAATCTCGGCAAGATGGCCATCGGCCTGCGTACACCCGACTACGGTCAGCTCATGCCCGAAATGCTCAAGGCCGTGGACGGCACACTCCGCACCGACCCGCACTATCTCGGTTGGGCCTGGCACTCCTACAACGACCATCTTGCTGATCGATAGCGCCTGCTACTCGGCGCGCAAAGCCTCCACCGGATTCACCCCCGCCGCTCTTTGCGCTGGCAGATATGCAGCGAGCGCCCCACTCAGCATGAGCACAATCGCCACCGCCGCCAGCGTCCACCCATCGTGTGCCGATACCCCATACAGATAGCTGCGCACCAGCCTGCCCGCCACGAACGCCATCACCAGCCCCAGCACCACGCCCGTTACCACCATCGACGCCGCCTGCCGCATCACCAGCCACACCACATCTCCGCGCTGCGCGCCGAGAGCAAAGCGCACGCCCAGCTCGCGTGTGCGTTGACACACCACGTATGCCAGCAGCCCATAGAGCCCCGCGACACACAGCAACAGCGCCGACGCCGCGAAAATCTCCAGCAGATGCGCCGCCAGCGCCTGGCTCCCGTACGAGTCCTCCACCACCTGGTTCATCGTCGTAAAATTGCTTTCCGCCAGCGCCGGATCCGCCTGCCGCATCACCTCGCGCAGTTCGGGAATGATCGTGCTCGGATTCCGATTCGTCCGCACCGCAATATCCACCGCAATGGCTTCGATCGCCTGGTAGAAGCCGCTCTGCTGCGTCACCTGCGCGAGCGAAACCTCAACCTCCGGCTGCGTCGGTTCCGCGATCGCCTTTTGCCGCAGATCATCGACTACGCCGACAATGTGCGCCGCCCGATCCGGAGTCAGGTGCCACAGCTCCATCCCCACCACCTTATTCAGGTCCTGCTGATTCGGTGCTAACTCTTTCGCAAAGGCTCGATTCACCACCAGCACAGGCGGCGAAGACGCCGTATCGTTCTCGTTGAGGAATCGTCCCGTCAGCATCTTGAAGCCGAAGACTTTCTGCAGATCGGGACTCGCCGCATTCAGCCGCGCTATCACATCCTTCGACTTGCCTCCCGAGCTTCCTGGATCGCCCTTCAACGTAAGCAAGAGCTGAAATGTCTTCCCCAGCGGCACTTCCGACATTAATCCCGCCGCCTGCACACCCGGCACATTCCTGATCCGCTCCAGCAACGGCGCGTAGAGATTGTCTCCCATGTTGTGTCCCGCAAATTTGTAACCGGGAACCTGCAAATTCGCGACAACGATGTGATCCGTCCGGAATCCGAGCGGCACATGACGCAGCGCGTAGATCGTTCGCAGCAGCAATCCGCAGCCCACCAGCAGCGTGAGCGACATAGCAATCTCCACCACCACCAGCCCGCCACGCATCCGATGCTGCGCGCGCGTGCTGCCGCTCTGCTGGTTGCCCCGCTTCAGAGCAGGCTCAATCGGCGACCGCGCTGCCAGCCACGCCGGCCACACCGACGATACCAGAGCCGAGACCACCGTCAGCGCTACCAGCGCCGCAACCACCCGTCCATCCACTGCCACCGGAAACGGAAACGGCAGCCGATGCTCCATGCCGTGAGAAAACGCCTTCACAACCAGCAGCGCCAACCCGGCTCCCGCCAGCGCGGCACAACCGCTCAGCAGCAGTCCTTCGACAACGAACTGCTGCACGATCCGTCCGCGCCCTGCTCCCAGAGCTCCGCGCAGCGCGATCTCCCGCTGCCGCACCATGGCCCGCGCCAGCAGCAGATTCGTCGCGTTCACGCACGCAATCAGCCACAGCACTCCGGACGCCGCCAGCAGCATCTCCAGCGCGCGCTTCACGTCCTTGTCCACGAGCGAAGCCGCGTAGCTTGTCACCACAATGTTGGACCGCTCCTTGCGATCATCGGCATCGACGTAGCCCTTTACGACCTGCTTCTGTAGCGTAAAGAGCTGAGCCTGTGCCTGCCCCGCTGTCACTCCATCCGCCAGCCGCGCGATCACGTCATATTCGGGAGTCTTATCCGTCCGCCCGCGGTCCTCGTCGCCGCGCTGCGCCAGCGTCCACACCTGCGCGTACCTCACGTCGAAAGGGAATGAAAACCCGCGTGGCATCACTCCCACCACCGTATAAGGCTCGCCGCTTATCTTCACCGTCCTGCCCAGCACCGACGGATCTCCACCGAATGCCTCGCGCCACGCGCCGTCGCTCAAAACCACGCTGGTCGCATCCGCGCTCTTCGCAAACCCATCCTGCTCGTTGCGAAAGTCACGCCCCATCTCCGGAGCCGCACCCAATACCGCAAACAGATTGGCGCTTATTTTGTATGAGCCGACCTGCTGCGAACTCGTCTTCCCTTCAAGAAAATTCCGTCCCGTAGCCCAGTGGTAGAACGCGATCCCCTCAAAACCCCGGCTCCATTTCCGCCACTCCTCGACATCGAGATACGTGGGCTCAATGTCGACGCCTGCCTTGCTGCCCTCGCGCATCTCCACCAGTCGGTCCGCTTGTGCATAGGGCAGGGGCCTCAGCAGCACCCGGTCCACCACCGTGAACATCGCCGTAGCCGCGCCCATCCCCAGCGCCAGCGTGCCGATGACCGCCGCGGCGAATCCCCATGACTTCCGCATCTGCCGCAGCGCATAGCGAAGATCCTGCCGCAGCCGCTCCAGCCACATCCAGCCCCACGCCTCGCGAGTTACATCCTTCACCAGCGCTTCGTTGCCAAACTCCCGCCGCGCCTGCCGCTCGGCCTCGGCCCCGTCCAGTCCGCGCTCCCGCGCATCGGCTGCGGCCATCGCCAGATGCGCCTCGATCTCCGCATCCAGTTCCCGCTTGTTCGCTTCAGGCAGATTTGCAAACCAGCGCCGCCACCAGGTCATTCCCGCCTCCGGACCACGATGGAGACATCCTACATCCCTAGGGGTAGATTGTCTACATGGAAGAGCCGCAGAGCGGCGCCTCCGTCATGACCCGGACACCCGATTTTGCTATCCCCCTGTTATTGTTGAAGCAGGGAGAAAGCCGCCCCGTCCTTAATGAAAATTCTGTTTGGCCTGAATCGCGTGCTCGTGTTCCTGTGTGCCGTGTGTGCTGCCACGACCGCCTTTGCGTGCGATCAGTTGCCACCGGGCCAATCTCTCTGGATTCGACTGGCCTCACCTGTCACCACCTATACTGCCAAAGTTGGCGACTCCGTCCATGCGGTGCTCACCCAGGATCTGGTCTGCGAGAATGAAATCCTCCTCCCCATGGGCGCGGATATCGACGGCATAGTCCGCAGCAAGCGCAAAGTGGGATGGGGCATTCGCCACGAAACCGCGGCCCTCGAGCTTGAGTTTCATCACGCCGCCGCCGGGCCCGGTCTCGACATAGCCTTCATCGCCCGCGTAGAAGAGGTGGAGAATGCCCGCGAGCAGGTCCGCAACGGCGTAATCCAGGGCATACGCAGCTCGGACACGTTTCAGGGCAGCATCAACAGCCGCCTGATCCACCTGCCCACCTGGAACCCTTATTCCGATCCTTTCCTGATCGCCTACAAGGCGACCTTCCCGATCTTTCCCGAGCCGGAAATCTACTACCCCGCCGGCACAGATATCCGGCTGCGGACGACGACAGAAATTTCCTCCCCTCCGACAACAGCCAGCGCGATGCCCGAACCCGAAGCCGACAATGTCGAAACAGATCAGCTCAATCAGTTAGTCGAGCAGCTTCCCTGGCGCGTCACCACCCGGAAAGACATTGGCGCGGACCTCCTGAATATCGTCTTCCTCGGGTCGCAGGACGAAGTGAAGGCGGCCTTTCGCGAGGCCGGGTGGCGCAATGCCGATCCGGCATCGCGCCGCACATACCTGAAGAACTTCTACGCCCTGCTCAACAACAGCGGCTACGCCCAGCAGCCCATGATGACTTTCCTCCTCAACGGCAGGCCGGAAGATATGAACTGGCAGAAAAGCCTTAACAGCTATGGCCGTCGTGACCATCTTCGCATCTGGCGATACACGCCGGAGGGATCCACCGAAACCGTCTGGGTAAGCTCGTCGACGCACGACACCGGCGCCGTGCTCTCCGTGAAGTACAAGGGCTTCGTGCACCACATCGCGCCCGACATCGATGACGAGCGCTCTGCCGTGATTCGCGACCTCAACTTCGCCGGTTGTGTTAAATCCGTCAGCTATGTCTCGCGTCCCGATATGCCTACACTCACCCACAACGCCACGGGAGACATCATGCATACGGACGGCTCAGTCGCAGTCATCACTCTGCAGAACTGCCATCCCGTTGATCCGCAACTGGTTGACCTGCAACTCGATTCCAACTCCAGCGGCGGCAGTTTCAAGGCCGGCAACATTGCCTTCCGTTACATCCGGAAGCAAATCCTGACCTTCCGCAACGACATCTGGCGCGCCAATATTATCTATGGCGCTTACGATGCCGGGCGCATGGCAATCACGGCACTGCGCCACAAGCCCGCAGTCGAGCGACAGCCTGATAACCCCCTGTATGCCTCTTCAAAGGCGCCCTCGCACAGCTAGGGTTGGTTAACCGGCCCTAGGCAAAGCTGCTGTCGTCTCCGCCGCCCGGATCGCCGTCGAAATCATCTGTCTGAGAGTCATCCATCTGGGAGTCATCCATCTGCGAATCGCTGTCGGTCTTGTAGTCTGCGTCTTTGAGATCGGCATGGCCTTCCGGCCGGTCGTCGAATGACGCCTCGTGCTCGTGATGCTCGGCAAAACCGCTGTCCTGCTTCGGATCGTCGTAGTAGTTATTGATCACCGTCTCTCCGACGCCCGGCGCACCCGGCCCGAAACCGGAACCGAAACCACCGCCACCCCATCCCCCGCCACCGTGGCCGAATCCGTGCATCAGCGATTCGATGCCCTCAAACGCCAGCGCACCCGCTGCGACACCTGCCGCCGTTGTTGCAGCGCTGCGCAGAAAGCTTCCCGCCGGACTGGGACCCGGGTCCCCATACGGCGGAGCCGTTGCATACTGCGGAGGAGCCTGATAACCCGGCGCCTGCTGATAAGGTACCGGCTGGTACGGGGGCTGCGGCGCACCCGCAACCGGAGCCGGTTCACGATGGCCAAGCAGGCCGCCCAGGAAGCTCGTAGCCCGCGCCGGCTGCGCCTGCTGCTGCTGACTCTGCTGGAGATATTGAATCTGCGCGCGTGCCTGGTTCAACGCAAGATTCTGCACCAGAACCGTCTGCGCCAGCTTGTAAATAGCATCAGGATCACGCCCCAGCCCCATTTGCAGCAGCTGCTCAGCCTCGGGATCTTTTTCCGTCAGCCGTGTTTCCTCAACCTTGCGAACCAGATCTTCAAGCATCGAACTTTCTTGCGGTGTCATGTCTCTCCCTCGAACTTTAAGATGCTCCCGCGAGCATCTGTCCATTGTTAAAGACGCACGCCAAGGCACAAAGTGGCGGAGAATGTCCTCCTCCCCTGTACTACGCGTGGGAACCCGACTTTGCCCGATTTTTTTCGGAGGTTCGCCCAAAACCGCTTGACATATTCCTATATAGGAATATATTTACAGGCATGGCACGAGCGGCAACCACAGCCGATGTTTTCAACGCCATCGCGGAGCCCCGGCGGCGCGAGGTGATTGGTGTGTTGGCAGACGGCCGGGAGTACGCAGTAGGTGACGTGGTCATGCGTTTGCGGATGCCCCAGCCCGCTGTTTCGAAGCACCTGGGGGTGTTGCGCAAGGTTGGAGTGGTGTCGGTGGTCAAGCGCGGACAGCACCGGATGTACCGCTTGAACGCGGCCGAACTGAAGCCGGTGCATGACTGGGTGAAGAGCTTCGAGCGCTACTGGACGCACCAACTGGGTCAGATCAAAGAGCGGGCGGAGCGAAAGGCTCTGGAGCGCATAATTTCAAGCGACAGTGGGACGAAGAGCGGAAACAGGGAGGAATAATGGCAGTGAATATTCAGGACCAGGCGGTTCAGACAT
Organism: uncultured Acidobacteriaceae bacterium; assembly: GCA_963781245.1. GTDB lineage: Bacteria > Acidobacteriota > Terriglobia > Terriglobales > Acidobacteriaceae > Silvibacterium. The sequence continues at coordinate 53,973 of CAWAFB010000009.1, read as the reverse complement.
TCGAAATTGTGAAGGAGGAGGAGATTGCGGCGCCGATCGGCATTGTCTTCGAGACAATTCTCGAGCAGATGGGACCTCTGAACTCGACGCCGGAGAAACCGATGCCGATGAAGCTGGAGGCCTGGCCGGGCGGGCGCTGGTTTCGCGATCTGGGAAACAACGCCGGACACTTCTGGGGCGTCGTACAGGCTATCAAGCCGCCGTCACTGCTGGAGATAAGCGGCCCGCTGTTCATGTCCACGCCGGCCGTCTCAAATATCCAGTACCGGCTGACAGAGGAGAACGGATTGACGCAGGTGCGGTTTGTGCATCGGGCGGTGGGTTGGATCGGCGAAACGGACCGCGGAGTGGATGCCGGCTGGACGGACCTGATCACCCGGATTCGCACTGCGGCGATTCGCACGGCTTCGGAGAAGCGCGGCTCGAAGCAGCCGGACAGGAAGTAGTCATGTGCCCTGTGTGTATTGCAACCGCAGCGGTAATCGCCGCGAGTGCCACCTCGACAGGCGGCATCTCTGCACTGGTCATGAACAGGATCGGTGGCAGGCTCCGCGGCAGGATCAGCCAAGACAGCATGAACAAACATGAAAAAGGAGAGAGACATGGAGCAACTGAAGGAACTCCCCGCAATGAAAACACCCCCGGTCGTGTCGCCACAGGAGTGGGAGACGGCGCGCCAGCAGCTACTCATTAAGGAGAAGGAGTTGACCCGCGCCCGCGATGCGCTGGCCGCCGCTCGTCGGCGCATGCCGTGGCTGACAGTAGAGAAGCAGTACCAGTTCGACGGGCCCAGCGGCAAAGTCAGCCTGCTCGACCTGTTCGAGGGACGCCGTCAGCTGATCGTCTATCGCGCCTTCTTCGAGCCCGGCGTGTTCGGCTGGCCCGAGCATGCCTGCCGCGGCTGCTCCTTGGGGGCCGACCAGATCGCCCACCTCACCCACCTGAACGCCCGCGACACTACTCTCGCGTTCGCCTCGCGCGCTCCACAGGAGGACATCCTGCGCCTGAAAGCGCGGATGGATTGGGACATGCCCTGGTACACCATCACGGACGACTTCGACAAGGACTTCGGCGTGGACGAGTGGCACGGCCACAACATGTTCATCCGCGACGGCGATAAGGTGTTCCGCACCTACTTCATCAACAACCGGGGCGACGAAGCAATGGGCAGCACCTGGAGCTACCTTGACATGACTGCGCTCGGCCGCCAGGAGCAGTGGGAGGACTCGCCCGAAGGCTACCCCCAGACCCCGCCTTACAAGTGGTGGAACTGGCACGACGAATACGGCGCCCCCTCGCCCGACCCGAGATGGGTCAAGGTGGTGGACAACGCAAAGGAAATATTGCACCTCGACAATTAGGGCGACCCTCCCTCGGATGAGAGCGGCCTAGTCGCCGGCCTGTGGTTCAACTTCGCCGCTCACGCCCTGTTCGCGAAGGTTGCTATTGCGTCTCGCGAACAGAAAATAGACGCACAGACCCACCAGCATCCAGGTCCCGGCAGCGATCTTCGACGTTGGATCGACGGAGATGATCATCGCGACGCAAAAAATCGCGCCGAGGATCGGTACCAGCGGCACCAGTGGCGCGCGGAACGGCCGCGGCTGCTGTGGATTCTTCTTGCGCATGATCCACACCCCGATACACACCAGCACAAAAGCAAACAGGGTACCGAGATTGGTCATGTTGCCGGTAATGTCGCCGGGCAGTAATCCGCCCAGAAGCCCCACAAAGATGTACAACACCAGGTTGCACTTATACGGCGTGCGAAACGTCGGATGCAGTTCCGCGAACAACTTGGGCAACAGGCCGTCTTTGGCCATGGAAAAGAACACGCGGCTCTGCCCCAGGAGCATGACCAGCATCACCGAAGAAAAGCCCGCGAGAATCGCCACCGACACCAGGGCGGATAGCCACCCATAACCGGGCATGTACGTCTTGATCGCATACGAGACCGAAGCCTCCATGCCTTTGCTGGGATCCAGAAAATCCAGCACCGGGGCTATGCCGGTCAGCACCCAGCTGAACAGAATGTAGAGAACGGTACACACCGCCAGCGATCCCAGAATTCCGATCGGCATGTTCTTCCCCGGATCGATCGTCTCCTGTGCCGCCGTCGACACCGCGTCGAAACCGATGAAGGCGAAAAAGACCACGCCCGCGCCTCCCAGAATGCCGCCCCATCCGTGCTTGAAGATTCCGGTGTGGGCCGCATCCTGAGCCAGCACGAACGGCGTGTGATTCGCGGGACTGATGAAGTGCCAGCCGATGGCGATGATCATCAGGACAATGGTCACCTTTATCCCGACGATGACCGCATTCACCGTGGCCGATTCTGAAATCCCCTTGATCAGCAGCAGCGTCATAATCAGCAGGATCAGCAACGCCGGCGCATTCACGATGCCGTGCATGCCCCCCGGCCCGGTCTGCAGCGGCGAGTGCCGCCATTGCCAGGCGATGAGGTTCGGGAACAGATTGTTAAAGTACTCGGTCCAGTAAATCGAGAGCGTGGCCGCGCCCAACCCGTACTCCAGAATCAGAGCCCATCCGATCACCCACGCGACCAGCTCCCCCATCGTGACGTATGCATAGGTGTAGGCGCTCCCGGCAACCGGAATCATGGCTGCGAACTCGGCGTAACACAAGCCAGCAAACGCGCAGCCGGTCGCTGCGATGACGAAAGAAAGTATCACGCCCGGCCCGGCATTTTGCGCGGCCGCCGCGGGTGTGCGGGCAAATAGCCCGGCGCCGATGATCGCGCCAATCCCCAAAGAGATCAATCCCGGCCAGCGCAGGCTTCGCTTGAGCCCTCCCTTCTCGTCGATTTGCGCGAGCAGAATAGACAGCGGCTTGGTGCGAAAGAGGGACATAGTTGGACCGAGAGTCTATCACAACGACGATCCCGGGCAGGACCATCCGAGCTTCACACTCATCGGCAGGTCAGCTGAAATTCATTTGACGTTCATCCGCCAACTTCTTACAGTTACTCATCCCGGCGAATTTATTGCCTTTAGTCATCCCGAGAATTTCAACGCAAACCGCCTTAGCTGATTTTCATCGAAAGGGGTGTGACTATGAAGCGCACAATGATGTGGGCTCGGTGTCAGAAATCAACGGAAACCCAGGCCAAGAAATCGCCTCACAAAATATCGTTTTTCGTCATTGCCTGCGCTCTCGCGCTTACTATCCCCACCGCCATGTATGGTCAGGCCACAGGAACCTTCTCCGGCACCGTCACTGATAAATCCGGAGCGAGCATCCCCGGAGCCTCTGTCACCGCTACCTCGCAGACCACCGGTCTGGCTCGCGAAACGAAGACCGACGAAGTGGGACATTACCTGATCCCGCTCCTCCCCGTCGGTACATATACGGTGCGCGTTGACTACACTGGATTCCAAAGCAGCGAAACCAAGGATCTCAATCTTCAGGTTGATCAGGCACGCGAACTGGATTTCAGTCTCGCTCCCGCGAGCGTGTCCAGTACGATCACGGTTGCCGGCAACGCCGTTGCCGTCGAGACGGCCAATGCCTCTCTCGGTCAGGTCATCACGTCGCAGCAAGTCTCGCAGTTGCCCTTGAATGGCCGCGACTTCGTGCAACTCGCCACACTCACAGCGGGCGCCACGGCAGAGACCAATCCCAACAGCTTCTTTACCTCTGCGGCCAGCAGTGAAGTAGCTGCACGCGGCCCCTTCTCTTTGTCCGTCGGTGGTTCTCGCCCAAACAGCACCGATTGGCTGCTGGACGGCGTCGACAATAACGAATTGACAGCAGGCGGTATCGCCATCTTGACCTCGATCGATGACATCCAGGAGTTCAAGGTTCTGACCTACACCTACTCTGCCGAGTACGGAACTCGCGCCGGCCCCACCGTGCTCCTGACAACGAAGTCGGGATCCAACGACTTCCACGGATCGCTATACGAGTTTTTCCGCAACACGGCGCTGGATGCCAGGAGTTACTTCGCAACAACAACAGGGAAGTTCAACCTGAATCAGTTCGGAGGTTCGATCGGGGGACCGATCAAGAAGAATAAGCTGTTTTTCTTTGTCGACGGCGAACAAAAATATCAGCGGGAAGGCATTACCTTTACGGGCCTCATTCCTTCGCTGGCCATGCGCTCGGGTGACTTCTCAGCCGACCCTTTCGGCAATCCGGTCTTCAGCACCGTTACGACCCCCTCCGGCACACTCCAGGCGCCTGGCATCGTCAATCCCAATATGATTGGCGCCTCAACTGACCCTTCTGTCTATCCAAATGTCTATTTCCAGTGCAATCCGGCAGGCCAGCCCCTGGCGGCAAATCCTGACGGAAGCCAGCCGCAGGGAACTCCCTGCGCGAAGATTCCATCCAGCCTGTTCAATAACGTCGGGCAGGCGATGATTAACCTGTATCCGACGCCGAACGCGAACAACGCCGCCGCGGGATACAACTTCGTCAATGTTCCCGTCCGCCAACTCAACGAGACGAAGTTTGATGGCCGTCTGGACTACACCATCTCCCAAGCCGATACTCTCTTTGGCCGCTTCAGCTACGATCAGGCGTTTTCCTATGTGCCGGGCGGATCGACTCCGCCAGCCTTTGCTTCAGCTAACGCCTTCGGCACCAATCAGCGCATCATCAACCATGCCCGCAATGCCGCCATCGGCGAGACCCACGTCTTCTCAGCCTCGATGGTCAACCAGGCCACTTTCGGTTACAACCGCATCTTCGACTACATTGCTTCGCAAGGCACAGGCACCTGTGCCTCTGCCACCATCGTGCCTGGCGGAATTCCCAACGCCAACCTCGGATGCCCCAATGGCTCCTCGAAATGCCTGAACTTCTATAGCTGCGGTCTGGTCTCTACACTCGTCCAAGGCGGCTATTGGGCTCTCGGAGATCGCGGGTATTCTCCCTTTCAGGGCGGAACAAATATCTTCTCGTTCCGGGACTCGCTCGACCTCATCCGCGGCAAACATGACATTCACGTTGGACTTGACTTCCGGGCCAATCAGATGAACGTTGGCACAGAAGCCTTTCAGGATGGCTTCTGGCTCATTGGCAATGGCGGCAACTTTAGCGGTCTCAGTAGCGCCAACATTGGCGGCAATCCCGAGGCCGATTTCCTTCTCGGCATTACCGGCGGGGCCATTCACGACCAGACCTTCGACGGGCCTGTTACCGGCCGCCGCTGGAAGATCTACCGCCCCTTTGGTGAGGACGATTGGAGAATCACTCCTTCTCTTACCCTCAATCTCGGCCTTGCCTGGGCTATGACCACTCCAATTTCTGAGGCTCACGGGCGCCTGGCAAACTATATTCCCAGCACCGGGCAGCTTCTGATTGCCAATCAAAATGGAGTCAGTTCATCGGCCGGAGTGCAAATGGATTGGACAGCTCTCGAGCCTCGCATCGGTGCTGCCTGGAAGGTTTTTGGCAGCGATACCACCGTGCTACGAGGCGGCTTCGCGATCTTTCACGACTCGGCGTGGAGCCAGGGAGCGCAGGGTCTTTGGCAGAACCCGCCATTCCTCGGTGAATCCGACGCGTTCACCGGTGCAGGCTGTGCCTTCCCGACCTCGTACTGTGCCACCGTGCTTGGACAGACGCCCTCCGCCATCAGTCTCTCCAGTGGATTTCAAGCCATTCCAGCGCCACCTACCGTTGGAACATTCACCGGGTCGTTTTATACGCAGCCCACAGACTTCAAGTTAGGCAGAGTGCGCCAATATAACTTGAATGTCGAACAGGCATTGCCCGGCAACGTTGTGCTCACCATGGGGTACGCTGGTTCCCGCAGCAACCACATCCTGGTCGCGGGCAATAACATCAATACCTCCAGTCCAAATGCCTGTGTTGGATCCCCGACCTACACCATTGGCTGCCTGCCTGGAGGACAGCCCTACATATCTCCCTTTACGCCATTCCAAACCATCTCGCTCTTCGGCGATGTCGGTGACACCAGTTACGACTCTCTGCAGGTCAAAGCGGAAACCAAGACAGCAAAGCATGGCCTCTATGCCCTGATCGCCTATTCCTGGTCCCATACCGCCGACAACGGCCTGTCCGATGGCCTTGGCTCACTCTTGAGCGCGCCTTTTTTCCCGCTCCCCAACTGGCGAAAGCTGGATTGGGCTCTATCCCAGATCAATCTCAATAACAGCTTTGTAGCCAGCGTGATCTACGATCTTCCTTTCGGCCAGGGCAAGCGGTTTGGCAGCGACTGGAATAATCTGACCAACACTCTTCTCGGTGGCTACCAGGTGACGGTTATCCAAAGGATCTCCTCGGGCTTCCCGGATCCCCTCGTCGACACCAACAACCAGTCCGGTTCCTACTTCCAGAATGGCGGCAATGGAGACAACTGGAATCGCCCCGACCAGGTCGTGGGATGCAACGTCCGCGGAGCGCAAAACAGCCGAATCCAGTTCATTAATCCCTCCTGCTTCGTGGCACCGCCCATCGGGCAACTCGGGAATGCATCTCGTGTTCCGGTCATCGGCCCCGACTTCGTCAATACTGACTTCTCGGTTATCAAGACGTTTCCGCTACCGAGAGAGATGGGCTTGAACTTCCGCGCAGAGTTCTTCAACCTCTGGAATCACGCGCAGTTCGGTCTGCCGGTCAACGACGTGAGCTCCGTTGCCTTCGGCGCAGTAAACTCAACCGTGAACAATCCGCGCCTGGTGCAATTTGCCCTCAAACTAACCTTTTGAGTTCACGGGCAGTATCGAAGGACTCACGACCTGGGCGACCGGGCTATCAAACGATGCCCGTTAACTCCATCGTGCAATTTTCTCTGCAAATTCTTCATTTGAGATCGAAGCAGCCTCTAAAAACTTGGCCGATTATTTCTGCCAACCCGATAAAATAGAAATAGAAGCTCAACAACGCCCGCTCCGGCGGGCTTTTTCTATTTAAGGAGCATCCCCACATAGCCCGCATCTGCACCGAGATCCTCCCCACCGGCTCCCAATGTCAGCAATTTGCCCTCAGAGGTCAGCCCTGGTGCCGCGCCCACGCCGAACCACACCAGCGCGAACGAATCGCCGACACCCGCCAGATCATGTCCATGGCCCGCCACATGAACGTCTTCGCTGTCGCCTGCCTGCTTCAGAACACTCTCTACGAGCTGCGGAGCAAAGTCATCCCGCCGCTGCACGCCGAAGCCATCTTCGATGCTGCCGTCGCGCGGCTCGAGAATCTTAAAGTGGAAGAAGCCCGAGTCATGCTGGTGCAGGCCGACGGAACCGATAACTTCCATCAGAAGAATCAGTTACACCCCGTCCCAATGGAATGAAGCGGTTACAGATCATGTCCGGCGGCGCCGCTGCTAAATCCCGCCATAACAAACGGTTACAGCGTTCCCCAATGGAATGAAACGGTTACGGACAATGCCCGCCGGTGGCGCTGCTAAAATCCGGCTGTAACAAACAGTTACAGTCTTCTCCAATAGAATGAAACGGTTACAAAGAACAGCAGATAAGTCCAGCGAAATGAATCGGTTTCGGCCGCTCACGAAAACCGGGGGGAGGGGGTACCCTCCCTACTTCTCGATTTCGACGCCTCTCCAGAACGCGATGTGGTTCTTGATATTGCGCGCCGCCGGTTTGGGATCGGGATAATACCAGGCCGCATCCTGGTTCTCCTGCCCGTCGATCAGGAGGCTGTAGTACCGGGCCTGCCCCTTCCACGGACACGTTGACGTGGTCGAGCTCGGCCGAAGATACTCCCGCTTCACGGAACCCTCTGGGAAATAGATGTTTCCCTCAACTGTCTCAACCTTATCGCTTTCGGCAACAACCGTGCCGTTCCAGATTGCCTTTGCCATCGAAATAAACCCTTAGGAAGGTAGTCAGACCCCTCCCACATTACCAGATGCAGGGCAGGTACGTCCCGATTCGCGAGGCAGGCTGTTGCCTGTTCGATTACTTCCTTGCCGTCGCGGCAGCCGCGCTAAGCAGAGCCGCCACATTCGCTGCCGCCCGGTCCACTTTAGCTTTGGCTGCGGGCGATCCATCCACCACCTGGCCCACCTTGGTGAGAAATCCCGGCATCTTCTGCCGGATCTCGGGCAGCAGCGGCAGGAACTTGGCATAGATGAAGAACGGCTCGTTGTTACAGTCGACGAACAGTTCGGCGTTCAGCGCGCCGTGCAGCACCAGCGCCGCGGCCATCTCCCAGTAACTCGTCACCTGACGGTACCAGGCGTTCTCCTGGCTGCTCCGGGCATTGGCGACGGCAAAGAACTCCTCTGCCGTCTGCGGGAAGAACTGGCCGGTAAGCCAGGCGCGAGCCTCGCGCATGGCGGGTTCGGTTCGGAGTTCGTACAGCTTGAGAATCAGGCCGGCGTCAGCGGTGGTTGCAAGGGTAGATTCGAACATGGGGGCTCCGCGCCTGAGTGTACCGCGAGATGGCCGGCCTAGGCCACCGGCTGCTCGACCACCGGCCCATGCGTCTTGGCTGTAGGAACAGCAACCGGCGTGGGGGGTGGGGCATCCCCGATCCGCTTCGTGAAGCTGCACACCACTGCGCTTTCTGACTCATCTTTCTTTTTGCGCTTCTTCGGTGCCGCTTCTTCGTCTGCCGAAGGCTTTTTGTTGTTGGGGCAGACGAGATACACGCCGGACTTGAGAGTCTTCTCCAGCAGATACGGGCTACCGCACTCCGGACACGGCTTGTCGACTGGCCTGTAGTTCGCGGTGAAGGTGCACTTCGGATACTCCGAACAGCCGTAGAAGAGGTTGCCGCGCCGTGCCTTCTTCTCGACCACTTCACCCACGTGGCACACGGGGCACTTGACCCCGATGGTGTTCTGCTTGATGTACTTGCACTTCGGATACGCGGAGCAGGAGACAAACTCTCCGTACTGTCCGTTGCGCAGCACGAGTTGCTCACCGCACTTGGGGCACTTCTCGTCCAGCGGCTGCGGCGGCTTCTGCTGCTGCTTCTGGTGGAGCCGGCGCACTGTCTTGCAGGGTGGATCCTCGTTGTACCCGGGGCACGCCATGTAAGGCCCCCATGGCCCATTTCTCAGGACCATGACACGGCCGCAATTTTCGCAGTACTCTTCCTGCTGTTCTTCTTCTCCGCCGGGCAACGTCAGGTTCGGCTTCGCCTCAAAATTCTCCTTTGTGAAGGTGCAGCTTCCGGGCTTCTTCTTGTCATACGCACTGCACGCATAGAAGGAGCCGAACTTGCCCCACTTAAGCACGAGGGGCGATCCACAAAGATCGCAGACTTGGTCGGTCGGCTTCTCCATCCGCTTGATGTCTTCCATGTTCTCGCCCGCTTCAGCGAGCTCCTCTTCAAAGTGTCCGTAGAAACCGTTCAGCAGATCGGTCCACTTCTCCTTGCCGTCTTCGATATCATCCAGTTCCTCTTCGAGCCGAGCCGTGTATTTGGTATCAAAGATGTACGGAAAGTTCTTCACCAGGAGACCGGTTACAACTGTTCCGATCTCTGTGGGCACGAAGCGGCCATTGCGGCCACCCATCTTCTGGACATACTCCCGGTCCTGGATCGTATTGATAATGGATGCGTAGGTGGATGGACGCCCGATTCCCCGTTCCTCAAGCTCCTTCACCAGCGAAGCCTCGTTGTAGCGGGGGGGCGGCTCCGTGAAATGCTGTTCCGGCTTCAATTCCTCGAGAACCAGCATATCGCCCGCATTCAGCGCCGGAAGCTTGTTCGAGAGAGACTCGTCGTCTTCGTCTTTCTTCTCTTTCGCCTCCTCGTAGACTTTCAGAAAGCCGTCGAACTTCAGCACCGAACCAGTGACGCGGAAATCGTAGCCCTTATCTGCCTTCGCAACGATGTCGACAGTAGTCTGGTCGTAGACGGCAGGCATCATCTGCGAAGCCGCGAAGCGCTGCCAGATAAGCTTGTAAAGCTTGTACTGTTCGTCGGAAAGATACTTACGAATATCATCCGGGTGCAACTCGGGATTCGCTGGGCGGATCGCTTCATGCGCATCCTGGGCATCCTTCTTGGACTTGAACACGTTTGCTGACACCGGCAGGTACGCTTCGCCGAGCTTTCCCTTGATCCAGCCGCGAATAGCAGTGACTGCATCCTGTGAAACTCGAGTCGAATCAGTACGCATGTACGTGATTAGACCGACAGCGCCTTCGCTGCCGAGTTCCACGCCTTCATATAACCGCTGAGCAACACCCATGGTGCGCTTAACGTTGAAACCAAGCTGACGCGAGGCATCCTGCTGCAACTTGCTTGTTGTGAAAGGCGCGGCAGGATTGCGCTTACGCTCCTTGCGGTCAACGCTGCGAACTGACCATACCGCCTTATTCAACTGCGCAACCGTCTTGTCGGTCAGCTTTTGATCAGGCAGAGATGGCGCGTCAACCGTCTCGACGCGTGCCCGCTCGCCATCGATTCCGACAAACCGCGCAGTAAACTCCTGGCCCTGCGGCGACGGATGAAGACTAGCGTCGATGGTCCAATACTCGACGGGATTGAAAGCCTTAATCTCTTGCTCACGCTCAACGATCAGTCGAAGAGCAACGGTCTGCACGCGTCCTGCAGAAAGACCGCGCCGCACCTTATCCCAGAGCAGCGGAGAGATCTGATATCCGACGATCCGATCCAACACACGTCTCGTCTGCTGAGCGTCGACGAGATTCTGGTCGACGGCGCGCGCATCGGCGAAAGCCGCCTTCACAGCCTTAGGAGTGATTTCGTTGAAGGTGACTCGGTGAATTGCACTCTTCTTGACCGAAGTGCGCAAAACATCAGCAAGGTGGGCAGCGATTGCCTCGCCCTCGCGATCAGGGTCAGGAGCGAGATACACGCTGTCCGAAGCCTTCGCAAGCTTGCGCAGTCTCTCAACTACCTTTTCCTTTCCCGGGATGACGATCAGCTCAGGTTCGAAAGTGCCCTCGGTCAGGTCGACGCCGATCTTGTTCTTCGGCAGGTCCATGATGTGGCCGAGCGACGCCTCTACCGTGAAGTCTTTTCCGAGATATTTGTTGATCGTCTTGGCCTTTGCGGGCGACTCGACGATCACTAGGGATTTACTCATGCTTTTCCTTTGCGCCGGAACGGATAGTACCAGACTGCACCCGGCACACGAGTCGGCGATAATTTTGTCTGGAAGCTACCATGCTTCGCCACTTCGAATCTACCTGGTCCTTCAGGTGCAACGCGAATTCACCATTCGATGCACCTTAAAGCACCGAAGATTGCGACTGCTTCGTTTAGAAGGCTTTGACGTAATTTTTTCCTGGAAGTTGCCGGATCCGGCCTGCTAACTCCAGCTCAAAGAGCGCGGTAAAGACTTCCGAGGAACTGAGTTCAGGCTCAAGCTTTTCCATGATCTCGTCAAGTTGAAGGGCTTCGTCGTGGCGCAGCACTGACATCACACGGGCTTCGCCGGCGGGAAGTGGCTCTTCCGCAAATAAGGATGCAGCACCGGGCGGTTTCGATGCAAGACCGTGTTCAGCCTCAAGCCGGAGGCGAACCGGCGTGGGCAATTCCTCCCACACATCCTCCCACGTTGCTGTAAGCTTTGCACCTTGCTTTATCAAAGTGTTAGGGCCCCAGGCATTCTTCGTCGTGACGTTGCCCGGCACCGCGTAAACGTCACGGTTTTGTTCTATGGCGCAGCGTGCGGTCACACGCGTTCCGCTGTACTCCGCCGCTTCGATTACAAGAACGCCAATGCTCATTCCACTAAGGATTCGGTTGCGTCTAGGAAAATTTTGAGGAGCAGGAAATACGCCCAGCGGGAACTCCGAAATGATCGCGCCGCCGCCACCGACAATCTGTTCCGAGAGGGATTTGTTCTCCTTAGGATAGATAACGTCGATGCCCGTTCCCCAGACTGCGATCGTCGGCTTTTTAGCAGCGAGCGCGCCTTTGTGAGCTGCCGTGTCCACGCCACGAGCCATGCCACTCACAATGATGAGTCCGCGATGGGCGAGGTCGCGTGAAAGCATCTCGGCCATGCCCGTTCCGTAAGGAGTTGGATGGCGCGTGCCGACCACCGCGATTGACGGCGACGCGAGTAACTGCGGATTGCCACGAAGCCAGAGCACCGCAGGCGGATCAAATATCTCTCGGAGGCTTTCGGGATAACTGCGATCGGTATAGGTGAGAAATTGTCCGCCGGTCTTCGCAAGTGTGTCCAACTGCTGATCTGCTGCGCGCGCGCGTGACCGTCGGCGATACACCGCACACTCTCCACGGGAAATTGCAAAGCCTCGAGGTCAGTAAGACCCCGATCCAGAATCTTCGCCGCAGATCCACAACGTTCGACAGCGCGCAGGATGCGTCGCGGGCCCAGTTGCGGAGTCAAGGCAAGGGCAAGCCATGCGACGCGTTCCTCGGTTAATGAAGGAAGCGGTGTTTCACTGGAGACCGTAACAGTAGTCATGAATTGCTCGTGTGGGCGGAAATCGCCGTCCTTATTGCCGTTGATGGATTGAGAGAAGATTTGCTCGGAGATTAGCGGTGCGCTCAAGGCAAGTCAAGACAAAGCGTCGCGTCCAACGTTACTGAAGGCAGGCGTTAATCGTTGCTACACTGGGAGGTGAGTCTTGCTTCGGAAAAGCTCGTTATTGCGGCCATCAACTTTCTAAATCCCGCTCCGCTGATGTGGGATTTTGAACACGAACCGCGCGCAACTGAACTCGCCCGCCGCTATTCAATCATTTCTTCAACCCCATCTGAATGCGCGCAGCATCTGCGAGGTGGCACCGCGGACATCGGCCTGGTCCCCGTCGCGGCATATCCGTCACTGCCTGACACCCTGATCGTTCCCCGCTGCGCGATCGCCTCGCTCGATGAGGTTCGTTCCATTCTGCTCATTGTGCGCCACCGCGACGGACTGAGCGGAGTCCGCAGTGTTGCCCTGGATACTGCATCGATCACGTCGGCAACCTATACCAAGATCCTCTTCCGCAAATTGTGGAACACCAATCCTCAATTCCTTCCCATGTCCGCCGACCTCGACGCAATGATCAACGTCGCCGACGCTGCATTGCTAATCGGCGATCCCGCTCTGCTGGCACTCGAAGATCGCGAGCCCCGCGAACAGCGCACGGGTGAACGACTTTTGTATCTCGACCTGGCGCACGAATGGCGCGCCTGGACGAATACCGCCTGGGTCTCGGCATTCTGGGCTGTACGTGAAGATGCGTTGCAGCGTGCAGGATTCTCTCCTCAGCAGCTTATCGAAGACTTCGAACGGTCACGCGATGGCGGCCTCGACCATATCGCTCAGATTGTCGAGGAATGGTCGCCGCGCATTGCTGTTCCTCCCATTACGATCAAGACCTATCTGTATGAGAACATCCACTACTTCCTCGACGACGTGTGCCTCGACGGTTTGAATCTCTTCTATCGCTATGCAGTCGAGTGTGGAGCTTTCCCGGGAGTTCCTAGTCTGCGTTTCCTGTGAGTAAAAGAGATAGAAGGGCGACTTCAAACAGACATTCCGCGTCAAAGAGTCCGTGACCCTCACGTTCGAGCACGCCAATCGCCACCACTTGATTCCGCACTGGCTAATTCATCTGGGGGTCGTCGGCGTCTTCGCGGTCGCAGTGATTGATTCGTCAGTCATTCCTCTGCCCCTTCCCGGGAGTACCGATCTCCTCGTTCTGTTGCTGGCCGCGAATCAGGAGAACCCTTGGCTTTTGGCGGCGGCTGCGATTTCAGGGAGCCTTATTGGGGGTTACTTGACATGGAGCGCCGGCAGAAAGGGCGGCGAAACCATGCTGAAGAGGTATGTGCCGAAGCGATTCATGGCGCCGATAACACGGTGGGTGAAACGAAACGGAGTCCTTACAGTATCTCTCGCTGCAATCCTGCCTCCACCGATTCCACTCATGCCATTCCTTCTGTCTGCCGGAGCCCTCGGGGTATCCCGCAACCGATTCCTGATTGGCTTCGGAGTCGCGCGATCAGCACGGTACTGCATGGTCGTCTGGCTTGGCGTTACCTACGGACGTCGAGTGATCCGTGCATGGGCGCAATATCTGGCCGGGTGGTCGGTGGTGGTGATCTGGTCTTTCATCGGTCTGCTCATCGTCGCAGTGATATTTGGCCTTTGGAAGTATCGACTCGATCAGCGGCGGTCGGGAGCCGCTGCCACGGCACGTGCCAGCTAATCTATCTCCCAACGGAGCAGAGAGGCACCAACCGTAAACCCTGCGCCCACGCTGGCAATGAGCATCAGATCACCCTTGTGCACACGGTTCTCCTGCCGTGCGGTGTCCATTGCGAGGGGAATGGTCCCGGCCGTGGTGTTACCGTAGCGGTCGATGTTGATGATGACTCGCTCGAGCGGCAATCCCAATCGTTCGGCGCTGGAGGTGATGATGCGCTTGTTGGCCTGGTGCGGAATAAAGGCGGCGAGTTCCTCAACTTTCACTCCGCTGCGGCTCAGCACTTTCTCGGAAGCCTCAACCATCTTGCGCACGGCAAATTTGTAAACCGTCTGACCGTCCTGGTGAACGTAGTGCATCTTGTTGCGGACCGTGTCGGCAGTGGAGGGGTGGAGGCTGCCACCCCCCGGCATGTTCAGGGCCGGGCCGCCGGATCCGTCGATCTCGTGGACGAAGTCGATCATACCGACCTCGCCCTCTTCGGCGGGTTCGACCAGTACCGCGCCGGCCCCGTCCCCGAAGAGGACGCAGGTGGAACGGTCCGTGTAGTCGATGATGGAGGACATGGTGTCAGCGCCGATCACCAGTACCTTCGAGTGGGCACCACTCTCGACGAGCTTGGCTCCCATCTGCAGCGCGTAGACGAAGCCGGAGCAGGCGGCGGAGAGGTCGAATCCCCAGGCACCCTGTGCGCCGAGCTTGTCCTGAACCAAGCAGGCTGTTGCCGGGAAGAGCATGTCAGGCGTCACGGTGGCGACGATGATAACCTCCACGTCGGTCGCCGGAATGCCGCGTTCGGCGAGGCAGCGCTTCGCGGCTTCGACCGCCATGTCGCTTGTAGCCATGCCATTCTCGACGATGTGCCGCTCGCGGATGCCTACACGGCTGTAGATCCACTCGTCGGAGGTCTCAACCATCTTCTCGAGGTCTTTGTTGGTAAGCAGACGGGGCGGAACGTAGGTTCCGAGGGCGCTGATCTTAGCGCGTCGTGGAGCATGCGGACGCACGGCGAGGCTCAATCTGTTTCTCCAGGGAAGATGAGTTCAAAAGAGTCATTCTCTCTGAAGGGGGAGAGGATGTCTATTTATGGTCAGGGAAGCGCGGAATTGAGGGGTCGGCCGGGGAGATCATGTACCGGGGAACCTACTGCGCACGCACTAGCCCGTTACCGTTGCTTCCTTCCGGACCTGGCGGGGTTGGCGGGATTGCGCCGCGTAGGGCCCGGCACATAGGTAATGATAGCACCGGCGCGGCAGATTGGTCCGGTTCCGACCTGGAACTCCTGCCTACCCCTCCCCTCCCCCTGTGGCTCCCTACTTCATTGATTCCACTGATGTTAAGGGAGGGACACGTCGTACTTCATAGATAATAAACAACTTACACATACTTCATAGATATTAAATGACTTAGGGGCGGTTCTAACGGGGCAGCTTTCCAAAATGGGAAAAGGCTCGACGTGTCAGAACCGCCGAGCCTTTGATCCTGTTTCCATTATAGCCGTTCTGGTGAAACGGCTAGCCAGGTAATCCGGGCTGGCTGGCGGCCCGTGCGGCGGGCAGATCCGACAACAGCTTCCAAGGGGGTTACCTCATAGTCGTCTGGTTGCCGGGCCGCCCGGCCGTCGAGAGTAAGTGATAAGAACCGTGCTTGGCGGACTTATTTGTACAAAGACGGAACTTGCACGGAGATTCCTCCGTACATAGCTATTTTAACAATAGGTATTTTGGTGATAAAGTCCTGGAATGACGAAAAACCCTGAACATCGCGACCTGTTCCCCGGTGCACTGGAGATCATGATTCTGCAATCGCTGCGGCTGAAGCCCATGCATGGCTATGCGCTGGTAAAGCACATCAAGCAAGTTTCTGACGACCTGCTCCAGGTAGAAGAAGGCTCGCTCTATCCGGCGCTGCAGCGAATGCTCAAGGAAGGCTGGCTGGAAGCTGAGACTGGGACCTCGGCCAAGGGCCGTCCGACGCGGATTTATCGGCTCACTGATGCAGGCATTCGTCACCTCGAAAGAGAAGTCGTCAGCTTCGAGCGAATGTTTGCAGGTTTCAGCCGGGTGCTTGCCGCCGCCAAGGCGTAGGAGGTGTGGATTGTCGTGGTTCAATCGCTTGTTCGCCCGCAAACACCGCTACAACGACATCTCTGTTTCGATTCAGGAGCACCTCGACGAGCGCATCGACGAATTGATGGAAGAGGGCATGTCGCGCGTTGAGGCTGAACGAACCGCGCGCCGCGATTTCGGCAATGTGACGCTCCTGCAGGAGCGGAGCCGTGAAGTGTGGCACTGGCAGAGACTCGAATCGCTGCTGCTGGATCTGAAGCACGTATGCCGCCGGCTGGGGCGGGCGCCAGTGTTCGCGATTACCGTGGTGCTCACGCTGGCTATCGGCATTGGAGCGAATACGGCAGTGTTCAGTGTGCTCAACAGCGTGCTTTTCCGGCCGCTGCCTTACCCTGAGCCACAGCAACTGGTTTCGCTGCATCTGAACGCCCCCGGTGCGCCCGGGCTGGCTGATTTTCGGGATGGACTGCCGCTGTCGGCCTCGATGTATCTCACCTTTGCCGCACACAATCGCACCTTTCAGTCTGTTGGCGTGTGGCTGCCGGGGACCGCGAGCATTACAGGGCTCGCACAGCCGGAGCAGATCAACACGGCGATGATTACGGACGGAGTTCTCCAGACGCTCGGTGTGTCTGCTGCTGCGGGGCAATGGCTCACAGCGGCCGATCAGGACCCGCGCGGAGCCCAACGCGTGATGCTCAGCTATGGATATTGGCAGCGGCGCTTCGGCGGCGATCCGGCCGTAGTGGGCCGCACCATCAGCGTCGACTCCCGGCCGCGTGAGATCGCCGGTGTGATGCCGCGTGGATTCAAGGTTGTTAGCTACGACTTCGATCTGCTGGTGCCGCTGGCCTTCGATCCAGTCAAGGAGATTGAGGCGGGCTTTGCGTGCCGTGGCATAGGGCGACTCCGGCCGGGCGTGACGATTTCTCAGGCCGACGCGGATGTGGCGCGTTTGCTTAATGTCTGGATGGACTCATGGTCGAACGGTCCAGGCAGCGACCCGCATTTTTACCTGACCTGGAAGATCACGCCGGCGCTCCAGCCTTTGAAGGAGCAAGTGGTCGGCGGCATAGGCAAAGTGCTGTGGCTGGTAATGGCAACTATCGGCGTAGTGATGTTGATCGCGTGCACCAACGTGGCCAACCTGCTGCTGGTACGCGCCGATGCGCGCCAGCAGGAGCTGGCAGTGCGCGCTGCTCTGGGCGCCGGCAGATGGCGGATTGCCCGCGAACTGCTATTGGAGAGCGTTACTCTTGGCGTGTGCGGCGGCGCAGTCGGCATAGGAGTTGCCTATGCAGGACTGCGCCTGTTGACGGCGATCGGCCCGGAGAATCTGCCGCGTCTGAGCGAGATCTCGCTCGACGGTCGATCGTTCGCGTTCACCCTCATCCTGTCGGTGCTCTCTGGACTGCTGTTTGGCTCTATTCCGGTGCTGCGTTACGCTCCTTCGCGGCGAGCCGTGCCACTGCTTGGTGCAACGCGAACGGCAAGTGTCAGCCACGAGCGGCAGCGCGGACGCAACCTGCTGGTCGTGGCGCAGGTCGCCATGGCGTTGGTGCTGCTTATCAGCGCCATGCTCATGATCCGGACCTTCAATGCCATGCGCAACGTCGATCCGGGCTTCTCCGATCCCGCATCGCTCCAGGTAATGAGTATCTCGATTCCGGATACGCTGGTTCGCGATCCAGTGGCGGTTACGCGGTTGCAGAACAACATCGTCGACAAGCTCGCTGCGATTCCCGGTGTCTCATCCGCAGGCTTCGCCGCCTCCGTGCCCATGAGCGGAGGCGAGCCAAACTGGGATGACATTTACATCGAAGGAAAAAACTATGCTAAGAACGAAGAGCCTCCTTTGCGCCTCTACAACTACGTTTCGCCTGGATATTTCCATACAGCCGGAACGAGATTCATTGCAGGGCGCGATTTTGCGTGGACCGACATTTATGGCCTGAGACCGGTGGGGATCGTCTCTGAGAACCTGGCCCGCGAGCTATGGGGGTCGCCCCAGGCTGCCATCGGCAAGCGCTTCCGCGAATTTCCGATAATGCCGTGGCATGAAGTAGTCGGAGTGGTCGAGGATGTTCGAGAGAACGGCATCGATCAAGCCTCGCCGGCGACCGTCTACTGGCCTTCACTGGGGAGTGACCTCTTCGGCCCGGGGCCCCTGGGAGCAAGGCGAACGGTCTACTTCGCTATGCGCAGCAACCGCGCCGGGACGCAAGCTTTCATCAACGAAATACAGCAGGCCGTCGGGTCGGCGAATTCGAATCTGCCGGTTGCGGCTATCAGCACCATGCAGGATATCTACAGCCAATCCATGGCCCGCACTTCCTTCACGCTCGTCATGCTGGCCATTGCCGGAACGATGGCGCTGGCTCTCGGCATCCTCGGCATCTACGGAGTCATCTCGTATGCGGTCTCGCAGCGCAGACGCGAGATCGGTATCCGCATGGCGCTGGGCGCGAAGAAGAGCGAACTGGCGTGGATGTTCGTTCGCTCAACGTTAGTGCTTACCGGTGTTGGTACGGCTGTTGGCCTCGGCGCGGCAACTGCACTCATGCGCCTGATGCGAACGCTATTGTTTGGCATCAGCCCGCTCGACCCGGTCACGTTCCTGGCCGTACCGATTGGGCTGATTGCTGCCGCGGCACTGGCAAGCTATCTGCCGGCGCGGCGCACCGCTGCCGTCGATCCCGTTGAAGCGCTTCGAGCCGAGTAATAAGGCGCCGAGATGCCGGCATAGCGGAAGTGGCTCCGGTTCAGCCCCCGGCTATCTGCTTGCTCCCGGTTGACGGGCTATCCGGAAAGCTGACACCAATTGAGTGGAAGCGCAGGCGTTTGCAGGCTTCTCCGGTAAAATAGATAGGTGACTGAGACTCTTCTCGACGAGAGCGCTTTGAGCGCCGTCGATTCCCAAAATTTCGAAAACCTGACGGCGCGCCCCCACCCACGTCCGAAGATCGGGTTTGTGTCGCTGGGCTGCCCCAAGAACCTCGTCGACAGCGAGGTGATGATGGGTCTGATGGACCGCGCCGGGGCGGAGATGACCTCCGATGTAGAGGCGGCCGAGATCTTGGTCGTCAACACCTGCTCTTTCATCGACGCCGCCAAGCAGGAATCCGTCGATACCATCCTCGAGATGGCGCAGCACAAGACGACTGGCCGGGCACGGCGGCTGATTGTGGCCGGTTGCCTGGTGGAGCGCTACCGCGACGAGATCCGGAAGAATATTCCAGAAGTGGACGCAGTGGTGGGCACGGGCGAGTTGGAGCAGATTTTGTCGGCGGCGGGGTTGGATGCTCCGCGCCCGGCGGTTCAGGAGCCGTCGCCTTTTACGATTCTGACCGCGGAACAGGCGAATGATCGAAAAGCAGATCCCTCGACTGCGCTCCCTGAGGTCGCTACGCTCGGGATGACAACCGGATTGGGGGCGCGTCCTGAGGGCGATCTGCGCGAGTCGCAAGGGCGGTTTGCCCGAACGGCTTGGGATGGCGCCGAGGCGCATCTGCCGCAGTATCTCTACGATCACACCACGCCCCGGCTGCTGGCGACGAAGAAGGCGTCGGCGTATATCAAGATTGCGGAAGGTTGCGATCATCCATGCAGCTTCTGCGTGATTCCGAACCTGCGCGGCAAGTTCCGATCGCGGCGGTTCGAGTCGGTAATTGCAGAGGCCGAGTCTCTGGTCGCGCAAGGCGTGCGCGAGATCACGCTGATCGGTCAGGATACGACCTGCTATGGCGAGGACCTCGGTCTGAAGGACGGGCTGGCGCAGCTTTTGGACCGGCTGGCGACGATTCCGGGGCTGGTGTGGCTGCGGTTCCTGTATGCCTATCCCAACAAGATCACGGGCAGGCTGCTGGAGACGATCGCGAAACACCCGAACATCGCGAAGTACCTCGATGTGCCGCTGCAGCATGCGTCGGGTCCGGTGCTGAAGAGCATGAAGCGCGGCGCGAACGCGGATATTTTCCTGAAGACGATGGAGAAGGTGCGGGCTGCTGTGCCGGGTATCGCTTTGCGGACGTCGTTCATCGTTGGATTTCCGGGCGAGACGGAAGAGGACTTCAAGACGCTCTGCGATTTTGTCCGCGAGGCGAAGTTCGACTGGCTGGGGGTTTTCGGCTACTCGGATGAGGACGGCTCCGGAGCGTACGGACTTGCGAACAAAGTGCCGCAACGCACGATCGAACGGCGTAATAGAGAGCTGATGAAGATTCAGCAGCGCATCAGCCGCGCGAGAAAGGCGGCCTGGGCTGGGCGCGAGCTGGATGTGCTGATGGAAGGCGAGTCCGAGGAGACGGCGCTGCTGTGGGAGGGCCGGTCGGAGTTCCACGCGCCGGAGATTGACGGCAAGATCTATATCAACGATTTCGGACCCTTCGATGAGCTGCAGGCGGGGCGTTTTTATCGCTGCGAAATTACCGAGGCGCACGACTACGACGTGGTGGCGCGGGTGATTTCGGCGGCCGGAGAGTAGACGTGAGCGAGCAACAGGTTGTGTTGAGATGTCCGACCTGCAGGACGGTTGTAACGGCCGAGGATGAGTTCTTCCCCTTCTGCAGCGACCGCTGCCGGGTGATTGATCTGGGCAAGTGGGCGAGCGGGGGCTACCGGATCTCCTCGCCGATACTCGATCCCGAGGTGCTTGAGGGACTGAATCCGGGAAGCGAGCGCCACAAGGACGATGACGACTGAGCCCGGCAAAAGAACACTCTGGGCCTGGACGGCTGGGACATTCTTCGGGATCGGTCTGATCGGACCTGGGCCGGGAACATGGGCTTCCCTGGCTGCGGCGGCACTGTGGTTCTTCGCCGCGGGTGCGGCGCATCTGAGCGCAATCAACCTTGCCATCGCGACCGGAGTTGCGGCGGTTGCGGCCATTCTGATCGGCATACCAGCGGGATCGATTGTGGAGCGCGAGAGCGGGCGCGAAGACCCCGGCCAGGTAGTGATCGACGAAGTGGCGGGGCAATGGATCGCGCTGGCGGTGTGTCCGGTGGAGATTCGGCATGCCCTGCTGGCTTTTGCGCTGTTTCGTTTGTTCGATATCGTGAAACCCTGGCCGGCGAGGCAATTGGAGCGGCTGCACGGAGGGCTGGGCATCATGATGGACGATGTAGCCGCGGGCATGTATGCTCTGGTGGCTGGTCTGATCGTGCATCTGTGGTGGTAATCAACACGGTCTAGAATTAGTGGTAGCGAGTATGGCACCCCTGATCAAATCTGAAGCAAGTCACGCGCCGCGCATTGAAGCGCTGCAACCGAATGCTGCTCTGCCCGGCGGCGAAGTCGAAGTGCTGGGATCGAACCTGGGTCCTGTTGCGTATCGCAGGCCGGTGGCCATGGTGGGCGACCTGGCGGCTCCCGTGGTAATGAGCCGCGGCAAGCGCATGGTGCTACGCGTTCCCGAGGAAGCGGAAACAGGAAAGCTGCGTATTCTGCGGAACGGAGCGCAGAGCAACGCTGTCGAGCTCAAGGTGGGAAGCAAGATTGCGAACGAGGTGCACATTGTCGCGAATCCGGCAGTCGATCCTGAGGGCAACATCTATGTGACGTTTTCCGGAGCGCGCGGGCAGGAGACTGAGGTTTCGGTTTACCGGGTGGAGCGCGATGGCGAGATGCATCCGTTTGTGAGCGGGATCATGAACGCCACGGGGCTAGCGACGGATGAAGACGGCAATGTTTACGTCTCGTCGCGTCATGAAGGGACCGTCTATCGAGTGACTCCGGCGGGCGCGGCCTCGCTTTACGCCGAGGGAATGGGGGTTGCAACCGGCCTGGCTTTCGACACCGAGCACAACCTTTATGTGGGTGATCGCAGCGGAACGATCTTCAAAATTGCGCCCGACCGACAGATCTTCGTTTTTGCGACGCTTGAGCCGAGTGTCTCGGCCTATCACCTGGCGTTCGGAATCGACAGCACACTCTATGTGGCGGGGCCGACGACGTCGAGTTTTGACAATGTCTATGCGATTGACCGCGACGGCGCGACAACGGTGTTCTATCGCGGGCTGGGCAGGCCGCAAGGACTTGCCGTGGATATCGCCGGCAGCGTGTATGTCGCCGCATCGCTCGGCGGCAGGCGAGGCGTGGTGCGCATTTCGCAGACGGGCGAGGCGCAACTGGTGATCGCCGGTTCGAGCATCGTCGGCTTCACATTTATACCCGGTGGTAATGCCCTGGTAGCGACTTTGAACCAGCATCCTTCACCCAACAGCTCCGTTTATCACGTAGCGTTGGGAATTGAGGGGTGGCGCACTTTCTGATGCGCCGCGCCGGGTATTCCATTTCAATTTCGGGCTGGTCGCTGCGAAGGGACAGGCCTCTGAATACTGTCGGGGTTCGATGAACTCGGAGATCATCGCTATTGGCTCGGAGTTGCTGACACCGTGGCGGCAGGACACCAATTCCCTGTACGTTACCGAGCGGTTGAACCAGCTGGGCGTTAACGTCGCGTTCAAGACGATTGTCGGTGACCGGCTGAAGCATCTGGCGGATGCGATACGAAATGCGCTGTCGCGAACAGATGTTGTCGTGATTATGGGCGGGCTCGGGCCGACCGAGGACGACCTGACCCGCGAAGCTGTTGCTGAGGCGATGCAGATCGGGCTCAAGCGCGATCCGGAGCTGATTGCCCAGCTTTATGCGCGGGCGGCGGCGTTGCGCTGGACGATAACCCGGAACAACGAGAAGCAGGCTGATGTGCTCGATGGCGCAGTGATCCTGAAGAATCCGCGGGGATCGGCGCCCGGGCAGTGGCTCGACGTTGTGTATGGCAAGCACCGCAAGCTGGTCATGCTGCTGCCGGGTCCTCCGTCGGAGTTGAAGCCAATGTTCGACGAGGAATGCGTGCCACGGCTGCGGGAGGCGCTGCCGCAGCGGTTCATCGCAACGCGGGTACTTAAGGCGGCTCTGATCGGCGAGTCGGCGGCGGATGCGCGCATTGCGCCGATCTACACCCAGTTCACGGACGTGGAGACGACGATCCTGGCGCACCTCGGAGATATCCAGCTCAACCTGCTGTGCAGCAAGCCAATCCTGGAGCTGGCGCAGGCGCGTGTGGATGCGCTTGCCGAGAAGATCGAGGAAGAGCTGGAGGACTTGATCTATTCGTCGCAGGGAGAGACGCTGGAGCAGATCGTGCTGTTCTATCTCGAAATGCGGGGCGCGACGCTATCGGTGGCGGAGAGCTGTACGGGAGGGCTGGTGGCGGAGCGGCTGACCAGGATCAGTGGGAGTTCGCGGTCGTTCATGGGCGGCGCGGTCGTGTACAGCAACGAACTGAAGACCGAGTTTGCGGGCGTGGCTCCGGAGTTGATTGCGCGACACGGCGCGGTGAGCCGCGAGGTGGCGGCGGCGCTGGCGGAGGGTATCCGCGAGCGGTGCGATTCGACCTTCGGGCTCGGAGTGACGGGCATTGCCGGGCCTTCGGGCGGGACTGAGGAGAAGCCGGTGGGGCTGGTGTACCTCAGCGTGAGTGACAGCAAGAACACCGAGGTAATCGAGCGGCATTTCCACGGCGACCGCGAGCGCATTCGTCAATATGCGAGCCAGACGGCGCTGGATATGGTCCGGCGACGGCTGATGTAAGACTGTTAAACTCATAGGCGCAATGCCCCTCGTCACATATCTATTGGTCGCTCTGGTGGCCTATCTGCTGGGTTCGATTCCCTTCGGATTTCTCCTTGTTTGGCTGTTTCGCAAAGAGGATATTCGCTCGAAGGGCAGCGGCAATATTGGCGCGACGAACGTGGTGCGGTCGGGAGCGAAGGGGCTGGGCGCTCTGACGTTTCTTTTGGACGCATGCAAAGGCTACGTGGCGGCTCTGCTGGCAGTCCAGATCGGGCTGCTGCCGGGGCTGGCGCCGGCGCCGCGCGGGAATATTGCGGCGGTAGCGGCGATGTGCGCGGTGCTCGGGCATATGTACACCGTGTGGCTGGGATTCAAGGGCGGCAAGGGAGTGGCGACTGCATTCGGGGCGTTCGTCGCGCTGGCGCCCTGGGCGGCGCTGGCTTCGCTGGGGGTTTTCGTTGTGGTGTTTGCGCTGTCGCGGTATGTCTCGCTTGCGTCGATCCTGGCGGCGGCGGCGTTCCCTGTCTTTGCGTTGCTGTTGCGCCATGCGACATATAGCGCGTGGTTGACGGCGGTAATTTTTCTGATTCCGGCGATAGTGATTCTCAAACACCACCAGAACATCGGGCGACTGCTGCACGGGACCGAGTACCGCTTTGGCAAGGCGAAGGCAATAGCATGAGCCGGATCGCGGTGATGGGCGGCGGAGCCTGGGGCACCGCCATTGCACTGAGCCTTGCGCGCCGGGGTGGCCACGAGATCACCTTGTGGACGCATTCACCCGAAGTAGCCGCCGATATTCGGGCAAGGGGCGAGAATGCGGCCTTTCTTTCCGGCTTTCGCCTACCAAGTGAGATTACCGTTACGAGTAACGCCAGCGAGCCGTTGACATCCGCGGAGATTGTGGTCAGCGTCATGCCGTCGCATCACGTGCGGGCCTCGTACGAGCGATTCGCGCCGCATCTCCGGCCCGGACAGCTGCTGGTGAGCGCGACCAAGGGCATCGAAGACCAGACTTATCTGCGCATCAGTGAGGTGATTGGTGATGTACTGCGTCCTTACAACCTCGGGATGAGCTACGGAGTGCTCAGCGGGCCGTCGTTTGCGCAGGAGGTGGCTGCGGGAGCGCCGACGGCGGTGACGATCGCGTCAAATGACGCCAGGTTGGCGGCTCAGGTACAAAGGGAGTTCAGCAGCGCGAGCCTCCGGCTGTATACCAATGATGACGTAGTGGGCGTGGAACTGGGCGGCGCGCTCAAAAACGTGATCGCCATCGCGGCAGGGATCGTTGCCGGACTTGAATTGGGTTCGAACAGCACGGCGGCTTTGATCACGCGGGGGGTGGCGGAGGTGACCAGACTGGCCGTGGCTTGCGGCGGGCGGCGTGAGACGCTGGCTGGTCTCTCAGGGCTCGGAGACCTGGTGTTGACCTGCACCGGAGCGCTCTCCCGCAATCGCTGGGTGGGGATGGAGCTGGGCAAAGGCCGGGCGCTGCCGGAGATTATCGCCGACCTGCACGGCAAGGTGGCAGAGGGAGTGCGAACGACTTCCGCTGTGCTGGGTCTGGCCAAGCGACATGGAGTAGAGATGCCCATTGCCGAGCAGGTGCAGGCGATTCTGCACGCCGGCAAGCATCCGCGGCAGGCCATGCAGGAGCTGATGAGCCGGCCAGGGCGGGATGAGTGAACGAGAGTTTGTGACGAGTGAAAGCTACGACTTTCGTGTGAGAGGCAACCGCTTTTCATCACGGGTAGACTGGGCTTGGGTGTTCTCATCTCACCGCAGTCTATTTACTTCATGAAACGCACGCCCTCAATTCGCTGGCGCATTTTCTGGCGCGTCTTTTTTTCGTTGAGCGGTGCGTCCGTAGTCAGCCTTCTACTCCTCTATGTCTCGACCCGTCTCGGATGGGGCGTTCTGGCAGTGATGTGCGCCATTTTCCTTTTCTGGGCCATCCTCAGCTTGCTGGCGGCCCGAAAAATCGCTGAACTGAGCCACAACTTTGCAGCGACCATCGCGTCGAAATCGCTGCAGAAGGCTGAAGATCAAGCCGCACAATTACGCGGGACTCTTTACGAGGAACCTGCGATGGAATGGCAGGCGGCACTGCGGAGTCTCGAGAACTCCTACCTGGACAAGCAGGTTGAATCCAGCCAGAACTATGCCACGCTCACCGACCTGATTCGCATGATCGCCAAGGCGGTGGACGAGCGAACAAGTTATCTGCGTGGACACTCAGACAGGGTGGCTGCCTATTCGGCGGAGATCGCCCGGGAGCTGGACATCGATGCGGCTCAGGTGGAGCGAATCCGTCTGGCGGCACTTCTGCACGATATAGGCACGGTGGGAATCGAAGACTCCATCGTGAGGAAAGAAGCGCCATTGACTCCCGAAGAGTTCGAGATTGTTAAGGCCCATACCGTAAAAGGCGCGTCGATTCTGCGCCCCATCGAAGGAGTCGCCGATCTCATTCCGGGAATCGAGTTGCACCACGAGTCGCTGGACGGACAGGGATACCCCTATGGCCTGCGCGGCGAAGAGATCCCCATGATGGCGCGCATTATCGCCGTCGCGGACAGCTTCGATGCCATGACCACAGCGCGACCGTATCAGGCGGCTATGGACCCGGAATATGTCCTGGAGGTTTTACATCGCCTCGCCGGCAAACGCTACGACGTGTCGGCGGTAAATGCACTCATCACACTGTTGAAGCGGGGAAGCATTGTCGTCAAAAGTCCTCGCCCTGCGGTGTCATTTCCTCAACAACGCGTGCTTTCGGAGATCGTCTGATCGCGAATCGTCCGATCGGGGGAACATCTGATCGGCAAATCGCGGGCGATCCAGTTGCTACACTCGATAGAGAGATGTTGAGGGCCACCCTGTCATGATTCAAACGCTGTTCGGCAGCCTGAAGGAAGAGGAAGAGCCTAAGAAAAAAGGCTTCCTTGACCGGATGAAACAGGCGGTTTCGCGCACGCGCGAAAGCCTGGAGGAACGCATCGACGGCGTGCTGTCGCTGACGCGCACTGTCGACGAGCCGGCGCTTGAAGAGCTGGAAATGAGCCTGATCGCGTCGGATATTGGAGTGACGACTGCGGCCGAGATTGTTTCTACCCTGCGGGAACGCGCTAAGCGAGAACAGATTCGGGATGGGGCGGAACTGAAGGACTTGCTCAAGGCTCAGCTGAAGAGCCTTCTCGATGAGCAGCAGCCTTCCCCGCGCACGGTTGCGTCTCCGCCTGAAGTCATTCTCCTGGTTGGTGTGAACGGCACGGGAAAGACCACCACAAGCGGAAAACTGGCAGCTTACTTCAGAGGTCAGGGCAAAACGGTGCTGCTGTGCGCGGCAGATACCTTTCGCGCCGCCGCCATTGAACAGCTCGAGGTGTGGAGCGAGCGCAGCGGCGTGGAGATTATCAAGTCCCGGCAGGGCGGTGATCCGTCGGCGGTTCTCTTTGACGCACTGCATGCGGCGAAGGCGCGCGGGAACGATTATCTGGTTGTGGATACGGCAGGGCGGCTACATACAAAAAACAATCTGATGGCCGAACTGGACAAGATGCGCCGCACTACCCAGCGGCTGATTCCCGATGCTCCGCATGAGGTGTTGCTGGTGATGGATGCGACCACCGGCCAAAACGGACTTCAACAGGCACGCCTGTTCACCGAATCAGCGGGAGTGACGGGGATTGTGCTGACCAAGCTGGACGGCACCGCCAAGGGTGGCATCGCCGTTGCTATTGCTCGCGAACTGAAGCTGCCGGTGCGCTATGTTGGCATCGGCGAAAAGATCGATGACCTGCTGCCATTTGACAGCGGCGCATTCGTGGATTCCCTGCTGGATAACTAGACGTTTTTGCAACTACAGGCTGAAAGGTATGTCTGTGTCTGAACCGATCTCTACCTCCACCCAGACCGACCTCGTCCAGATTCAAAAGGACGAGCGCTGGATGAATGAAGCGCTCGATCTGGCCCAACGGTCGGTTGGCCTGGCGTCTCCCAATCCTGCCGTGGGCTGTGTGCTGGTTAAAGGCGAAGCGATGGTCGGGCAGGGCTTCCATGAATACGACTTGCGTGACCATGCGGAGATAGTTGCGCTGCGCATGGCGGGCGGCGAGGCTCGCGGGGCAACGGCCTACGTAACGCTTGAGCCATGTTGCACCACGGGGCGAACCGGGCCCTGCACTGAAGCCCTGATTGAAGCCGGAGTGGCACGGGTAGTAGTGGCGACGACTGACCCGAATCCCGCGGTGAATGGACAGGGAATCGAGCGGCTGCGCGCTGCCGGAATCACGGTTGCGGCTGGGGTTCAGGCTCAGCGGGCACGGGAGCTAAACGACGGTTTCGCGCGCCATGTCCGAACCGGGCTGCCCTTTGTAACTCTCAAGGCGGGGCTTTCCCTCGATGGCCGCATTGCACCAGCGCCGGGCAGAGCCCCCACGGGCGCACCGGTGATTTTGACCGGTGAGCCTTCACGCGCCGCAGTGCAGAAGTTGCGCCACGCGTCGGACGCGTTAATTACCGGCATCAATACCGTGCTGCTCGATGATCCCCTGCTGACCGACAGGACAGGACGGCCGCGAAGGCGAAGGTTACTCAGAGTTGTGCTGGACTCGGCGTTGCGGCTGCGACTGGACTCGAAGCTTGTGCGCACAGCGCAGGATGATGTGCTTGTCTTCTGTACGATCCCGGTCTCGGAGCGTCAGCGTGCGTTAGAGGCTCTGGGGGTCCGGGTAGAGCGAGTAGAAGCTGCGCCGGGCGGTCCTCGGGTCTCGCTAAAGCGCGTGATCGAACGGCTGGGCGAAATGCAGATGACATCGGCAATGGTCGAGGCGGGCTGCCAGTTGATGAGCTCCGCACTCACCCTGCAGACGATCGACAAAGTGAGCCTGTTTTACGCGCCAGTATTTCTCGGCGCGGCAGGCGTGCCTATGCTCGGCGCGATTGACCTGACGAAGCCGCAATGGGTAAGTACATCGACAGAACAGCTCGGGGAGGACTTCTGGTTCAAGGGATATTTTCGGGATCCCTGGGCGTAAGGAGCGAAGCGAATATGTTCACTGGCTTGATTGAGACGACAGGGAAGGTCCTCTCGGTGGAAGAGCGGGCAGGAACGATGCGCATTGCCGTCGAGGCGCCGGGGATTGCCGAACGACTGAAGACTGGCGACAGCGTTGCGGTGAGCGGCGTTTGCCTGACGGCGCTCGACATTGAGCCCGGACTCTTTCATGCCGATCTCGCCGCTGAGACGGTGGCCCGCACATCGCTGGCGCTGCTTGCTCCGGGCACTACGGTGAACCTGGAGTTGCCGACTCCGGCGGGCGCGCCGCTAGGCGGACATGTTGTGCAGGGGCACGTGGACGCGACCGGCACGGTGGCTTCGCTCAAACAGGTCGACCCCGCAGCGGATCGCGCCATCGCTGACTGGTGGCTGGAGATCGAGATTCCGGAGGCCCTGCGGCAATTCATGGTGGAGAAGGGCTCGGTGGCCATCGAGGGCATCAGCCTGACGATCGCGCGATGGGATGGCAGGACGGTCGGCGTGGCGATCCTTCCCCACACCTACGCAGCGACGAATCTGCACCGGTTGCAGGCGGGATCGCCTGTGAATCTGGAAGCCGACGTTCTGGTGAAGCTGGCCGCCGAGCGACGGCCAGCTGTTTCCACGTTTGAGCTGACGGTGGATTACCTGGTAGCTAACGGATATTGAGCTCAGCTAGCTGCCGGCCAAGCCAGATGAGCCTGGGGTTAAAAAAAGCGGTCAGCGGCCCTGATATTGCGTAGGAGAATAGCCAACGATGGAACGGAAATCGTTGATGAGGTGCGCCTGATCGTAATAGCCGAGTTCGAGTGCAAGCTGGGCGTAGTCGGGCTCTGCGCCGGAGTGGACCCGCTCAAGAAGCTCGTGCAGGCGGTAGCGGCGAATGACCCATTTTGGAGAAACGCCGACATACTCGTTGAAGAGCCGCTGAAGGGATCGCTTTCCCAGACCGGCCCGGGCAGAAAGGTCGTCGACCGTCCGGATGTCGGGCTCCGACAAGATGCGATTGACCAGCTCGGCTGCCAGTGTGGCCGCCTCATCGACGCGAGGGGCGTGCGCGGAGAAAAAGCGGTTGGCCGCTGCGATCGAGACCTCTTCGTTCTCAGATGTGGTGAGAACTGTTTCAAGAGTGTCGACCTCGCTGCCAAAGATCTCGCGAATCGGCACGATTCGATCGGCAAGGGATGACACAGGCGCATTCAAGAATGCACGAAAGCCGCCAGGTGTGAATTTGATGCCGAAGGCGTGCGAGCGGCCTTCAAGCCGACGGCTGAATTTCGTGGTGTGGACGCCCGCGACTGTCGATCCCGCAGGTTCGAAGATGGCGTGGACATTGGGATGCGGGAGAGTTTCCGCGATGTGAGGATCGAAGCCACGGAGATCCCAGCTCACGAACCAGTAATGGGCGATGCAATGAGCAAGCTCAGGTGCGGGGCTGCGGCGCACATGTCTGAACTGGCCGGCAGACGGCTGCGATTGAAGGACGCCACGCGCGGGTCCGGCGGCCGGGTCAAAGACCTCCTCCTTCGCCGCCAGGGGCTTTACTTCGGGGATTGCGTCGGACTGGTGTCGCGTTTTTCCAATCATCGCGGCGAGGATGCTGCTTATATTCTCACTGAGGACAAGTTTCATGACCGAACTACTGATCCGCAAATCAATCGACGTGGCCGCGCCCGTCGAGACTCTATGGAAGATTCTCACAGACTCCGAGTTCATTCGGCAGTACATGTTCGGCTGCAATGCCGAAACAGACTGGAAGCCCGGCTCGACACTGCTATGGAGAGGCGCGGCAGATGGCGTGGTCTACGTGAAAGGCCATGTGGTCCGATTCGAGCCGGCACGGGCGCTGGAGTACACGATCTTCGATCCGAACTCAAAGCTTGCAGACATACCTTCGAACTATCTCACGATGAAATTACGACCTCAGAGAGGACCGCCCGGGAAGATCGATTCTCGAGATTACGCAG
Source organism: uncultured Acidobacteriaceae bacterium (assembly GCA_963781245.1). Taxonomy (GTDB): domain Bacteria; phylum Acidobacteriota; class Terriglobia; order Terriglobales; family Acidobacteriaceae; genus Silvibacterium. Next base: position 23,213 of record CAWAFB010000009.1, on the reverse strand, counting down.
GGCGACTTCTCCAAGGTCGAAGACGGACGAGAGCCGATACAGGCATTCACTCGACGGAGACGATACGGTACTGCAAGGAATCAAGGAGGCTAGCGGAAGCTCAGGTTCGCCCCGGGTGAATTTGCGATAGAGTAGGGCGCAAGCGTTGCGTTGCAGCGCGGAGGTGTCTACGGCATCGGTCACCGTACAGCGGCGGATGAAGTGGTGGGCTCTCCTGCTGGCTCTATCTTTCTGCGCCACCGGCGTGATCGGCCAAATACCTGGCGCGAAGAGTGCCGCGGCCGCGCAGCAGCCCGCGACTCCATCAACTCCACCAGTCCCGCCTGATCCGCTGGGAAGGTCGTCTCCGCACGGGTGCGTGGTCGGCTTTCTGCTGGCGGCGCAGAAGCAGGACTACGCACGCGCCGCGCAATATCTGGATGTGAAGAAGCCTCCGGCTCAGGCAGAGGAACTGGCCAGACAGCTAAAGGTATTACTCGACCAGGGTCTGACGGAAAATCTGGACCGGCTATCACGCGAGTCGGAGGGGAACCAGACCGACAATCTGCGAACTACCCGGGACCTTGTCGGCACGGTCAAGACTGACGAGGGCAGCCTGGACATTGTGGTCGAACGAGTGCAGCGGCGGGGCGAGTCGCCGATCTGGCTCTTCTCTTCGGATACGCTTGCGGCAGTTCCAAAGCTGAGAAGCGAATCTCCCCTTGCGCGCATGGAAGAACGGTTCCCGCGCTGGATGGTGGAGACGCGGTTCTTCGACATACCGCTCTGGCGCTGGGTGCTGCTTGTGGTGTCGGTGGTGGTGATCCTTGCAATTGCCGGGTTGCTGTCCCGGCTGCTGCAGTGGATACTCGGCCCGGCATTGGGAAAGGTACTGCCGATAAGCGGTGAGAGCGTACTACGCAAGCTTCGCCTGCCCATCTTCTTTCTGCTGCTGGCTGCAACCGTGCGCTTCTTCACCCGCTACTCGTTTACGGTGCTGGCGCGGGAATTCTGGAATGAGACTGCGGCGGTCCTTTTGGTGGTCGGCATCACCTTGCTGTTCATTCGGGTGAGCGACCTGGTGGCCGTTTTCGTCACGCAGGGTCAGACGAGCAGCCTGGCGACCGCACGCGCGACCTTTGTCGGCGTCGCAGTGAGGATCTTCAAGATTGTCGCGGTGCTGTTCGCCTGCCTCGCCCTGTTGAGCCGCGCCGGTGTGAATGTAAGCGCCATGCTGGCCGGACTGGGGATCGGCGGAATCGCGCTGGCGCTCGGCGCGCAAAAGACTTTAGAGAATTTCTTCGGCGGGATCACGATCGTCGGCCAGAAGGCCCTGCGGGTGGGCGACCTGTGCAAGATTGGCGACGACATGGGAACGGTGGAAGACATCGGGCTGAGTTCGTTGAAGCTGCGGACTTTCGACCGCTGCGTTGTTTCGCTGCCGAATTCCAAGGTTGCACAGCTGAGCATTCAGAACTTCTCACTGCGCGACAAGTTCTGGGTGCACCAGATTTTCAACCTCCGCCATGAAACAACTGCGGAAAAGGCCGCCGCAGTACAGGCGAGAATCGGCCAACTGTTGCAGGATACGAAGGAAGTTGAAAAGAGCAGCGCCCGGGTGCGGGTAATCGACCTGAATGCACTGGGGCTGCAGATGGAGATCTGGGCATACCTGCTGCTTCCTCCAATGGATGGAAACCGCTGCCTGGAAGCGCAGGAGAAAATCTACCTGGGCGTGTTGAAGGTCCTTGAGGAGACGGGGACGGCGCTCGCCATTCCCGGACAGGTCGCCACTCCGAACTTGGGGTCGTCCTAGTAAATCGGACGTGGGATCGGTATTAGTCGCACATCCCTCAAATTCAACCATTCGTCCCATACTGTCCTCAACGCTCAGAGGGCCAGCTTTCATTCGCTACATACTGCCGTCCAATCGCCAACCTGGACGACGGATTACAACTTTCCTGAAAATTTTGGAGGCAGTGCGATGTGGATGTTTTCCAATCGTTGGGCTCGAATTGTTGGTTTCGCGGCTGTGGTTGCAGGCTGCGGGGGTGGCGGCATGATCGGCGCCTTGCAAGGCACAGGTTCCGGAGTTGAGGGGTGGGTCGATGCTGGACTGCTCCGGCTTACCCTGCATGGAGGTAACGGTGGCCGGCGGCACGCATTTGAAGCTGCTGATCGACACAGGTAATACGCATTCTCTGCTTGACGAGGCAAAGGCCAAGGAGTTGGGCCTGGAGTTGCAGCCGGTGAGCGGGCCGGATGGCAAGCCGTATCCCGGGTATTGGTTTGCAACCCTGAAGGATGTCAAAGCCGGGGCCGCTTCCCTGGGCGAACTCAAGGTGCTGGTTGCCGACCTCAAACCGTCACTTGCCAAAGGAGATTTCCCCACGGCAGACGGAACGCTTGCCTATACGGCCTTTCAAGACCGCGTGCTCAAGCTGGATTACAAGAACCACCGGGTTGGAATTTCCGAACCGCTGAAGGCAGAGGTTCCTTGTCCCGACTCATGTGGTGAGCTGACGACCCCTACGTTTGGCAGGAAGGGACCTCCAATCGTGGCAACAACCGGTTTCAAAGTGAACAGCGAGCCGGTGGTGGTGCAGATCGATACGTTGTATTCGGGGACAATGCTGATTTATCCCACGTCGGTTGAGAAGCTGGGACTCAGCGATCCATCAGCTTCCGCGAAGAAGCGATTCTTCCCGTTTACTGATGGCGGCGTGGACATGATGGAAGGAACAGCAGGCGCGGAAAGCTTTGGAAGCGTGATTCTGAAGAAGGGCGCAACCCTTTATTTTGCGACACCCAAGGTTCATACTCCGGATGGAATGTTCGACGGCACGGTGGGACATGAGCTGTTCGCGGGGCATGTCCTGATGCTGGATTTCCACGCCCATCACTTCTGGTTGACATAGCGTCCCAAGCGCTGCACTTCAGTCGTAACGTTCGAAAATGATCTGCTTCCGGTGCCATCCGCGTTCCTTGAGGCGGTCGCGGTTGGCTGAGACCATGTTGTTGAGGCCGCAGATGTAGGCGTGGATGTCGAACCCTGCGCTTTCGGCGGTGGTGGGAACGGGCGCGGCGTGATGGTGAGCATCGCGGTCATTGAGCAGGCAAGCGACGTGATCCTGCACGTAGCCGCGCAGGCCCTCCCAGCCCTCCTGCGGGCGGCTGAGGGTGCATAGATATTGGAAGTTGTGGCGCTCGGCAGCGACCTTCTCGAAATATTTCTGATAGTAGATTTCTGACTCATGACGGGTGCCGTAGACGAGCCAGATGTTGCGACCGTCGCTCCGGTCCTCTCCGTTCTCAGGGAACAGATACTGGACAAAGCCGAGTATCGGCGCGATTCCGGTTCCGGTGGCGATGAAGATGCTGTCGGTGAGCGGCTGCCGGAGCGTGAAGAAGCCGTGCGGCCCATGGAATTGAATGGTCTGGCCGACTTCCAGGTCGCAGAGGAAATTCGAAAAGAAGCCGTTCTCGACGCGATTTACACACAGGTCGAGCATGTTTACGCGGGGCGCGGAGGCGATGGAGTATGCGCGCGTCTGCGTTTTTCCCCTGTCATCGACGGCGACGCAGGAGATGAACTGACCTGGCACGAAGTCGAAGTGCGGAACCTCATCGATAGCGAATTCGAGGTGATAGCACTGCGCGGGTTCGGAGAGCAATAACTTTTGCTGAAGGCGGGCAGTGAGGAGCTGTCTATCCAAAGTTTGAACTCTTTCCTTCAAAAATTATCGCCTGTGCCTCGTTACAACAGCAATCAAGCTTCAAACCGAGGGGAACCTCGCATGCGCCTCACTGCGTTACATTGTGCCGAACGTGATCCGGATTCCTGAAAGCCTTGCAGATATACTCGACGTGACAAAATTCTGAATTTCAGAACGGCCTTATGAGCGCACAGCCGCAAAAATACACCCGGAATAGTCCATACATCTCACGCATGCTCGTCAACGTATTGATGACTTTGGCCGGCTCAGAAAAAGAAACACGCCACATCGAGCTGGAGCTTGAGCAAGGGATGGAATATACGCCTGGCGATGCCGTTGGCATCGTGCCTGAGAACCGCCCATCTGAGGTCGCCGAGGTACTCGCACAGTTAAATTTCAAGGGTGATGAGCGTGTATTGGATCACTACAAAGTCGAGATCAGCCTCGAGGAAGCGCTGCGTACGCGCCTGGCTGTCGGGAAGCTTACTCGCAGTGCGGTGAATGCCTACGCGAAGGTCGCTCCGGAATCGGTGCCGGGACTCGAGGCGCTGAAGTCATTGGCTTTGCCCGATAACCGCTCTTTGGCGGAGGAGTACATCTGGGGTCGTGAGTTCATCGATCTGATTACGGAATATCCAGGCGGAATTACACAGCCGCAACAGTTGTTTACCGTGCTGGCGCGACTTACTCCACGCATGTATTCGATTGCGTCATCGCAAGCCGTGGTGGGAAATGCCGTGCATACGATCGTGCGCGTTGTTTACTACACAAGCCACCATCGCGATCGGCAGGGACTGTGTTCCGGTCATCTGGGAGAACGAGCGCCGGAAGGTTCTACGATGCCGGTCTTTCTGCATTCGAACAATAATTTCCGGCTGCCCGAAAATACTGACACGCCGGTGATCATGGTAGGCCCCGGTACGGGGATCGCACCGTTCCGAGCGTTTCTGCAGCACCGCAAGGCGTATGGTCACAAGGGTGAGAACTGGCTTTTCTTTGGCGAGCAGCGACGCGCCTCGGATTTTCTTTATCGCGAAGATCTAGAAGCGATGTTCAAGGACGGGATTCTGACACGGTTCGATACGGCCTTTTCCCGCGACCAAGCACACAAAATCTACGTGCAGGATCGCATGCGGGAGAATGACGCCGAGTTACATCGTTGGCTCGAGCGCGGGGCGCATGTCTATGTATGCGGTGACGCGAATCGCATGGCGAAGGATGTGGAAGTTGCGCTCCTTGACGCGATTGCCAATGGACAGAACTGTACTCCGGACGAAGCGCAGGAGTATCTCGCCAGCATGAAGAAGGCGCGACGTTATCAGACGGATGTTTACTAGGTCCTGCTAACGCTATTCCACCGTTACGGACTTCGCCAGGTTGCGCGGCTGGTCGACGTCGCAGCCACGGCGGACTGCGATGTGGTAGGCCAGCAACTGCAGCGGGATCACGTCTAGCACCGGGAGGAGCAGTTCGGAGGCAGACGGCACATAGAGTACGTGATCGACAAGCTGCTTGATGTGATCATCGCCTTCGATGGCCACGGCGATAACTTTGCCCGATCGGGCGGTGACTTCCTGGATGTTCGATAACGTCTTTTCGTAGCGAAGGACTGAATCGCGGTTGCTCTCGTCTTTCGTGGCGAGCACGACGACGGGGAGTGTCTCGTCGATCAAGGCGTTGGGGCCGTGCTTCATCTCGCCCGCCGGGTAGCCCTCAGCGTGGATGTAGGAAATCTCCTTGAGCTTGAGCGCGCCTTCAAGCGCAATAGGGTAATGGATGCCGCGCCCGAGGTAGAGAAAGTCGCGGGCGTTGGAGTAGAGCCTGGCGATCTCCTCACAGACGGAGTCGGCAGTTCGCAGGGCTTCTTCAACTTTGCCGGGTAAAAGGCTGAGCGACTCCACCAATGCGCGGCTCTCGTCGTCGGTGACGGTTTCGCGCTTCTGCGCCAGATGCAGTGCAAAGAGGAAGAGCGCGACCAGCTGAGCGGTGAAGGCCTTTGTAGAAGCGACGCCGATCTCGGGGCCGGCGTGGGTATAGATGGTTCCATGAGCTTCGCGCGCGATCATGGCACCGACAACGTTACAGATGGCGATGGTCTTGGAACCCTTGGCGATCATCTCGCGTTGCGCGGCGATGGTATCGGCGGTTTCGCCGGACTGAGTGATGAGCAGGCCGAGTGCGGCGGGATCGGCGATAGGGTCGCGGTAGCGGTATTCGCTGGCGTAGTCGACCTCGACCGGCAGGCGAGCAAGGCGCTCGATCATGAACTTCCCTGCTGTGGCGGCGTGCCAGCTTGTTCCGCAAGCGGCGATGTTGATGCGGGTCGCGCGGCGAAATTCTTCGTCGGAGATTTTCATTTCGCTCAGGAAGACTTTGCCGGTATCGAGCGAAATGCGTCCGAGAGTAGTGTCGCGGATCGCGCGCGGCTGCTCGAAGATTTCCTTGAGCATGAAGTGCTTGTAGCCGCCCTTCTCCGCTTGTATCGGATCCCAAAGGATGCGCTGTAACGGACGCTCGACGCGGTTGCCTTCGAGGTCGGTGAGCTCGACTCCGGACGGCGTGAGTACGGCGACATCCCCATCGGCGAGGAAATAAAGGTCGCGGGTGTGATGGAGGATGCCGGGCACGTCGGATGCGACGAAGTATTCGCCTTCTCCGATGCCGATGACCACGGGCGGTCCGTTGCGGGCGGAAACAATTTTGTCTGGCTCGTCGGCGGAGATAACGCTGATGGCGTAGGCGCCGGTGAGGCGGCGCGCGGCGCGGCGGACGGCTTCTTCGAGAGGCATGGTCTTGCCGGTGTCGGCTGCGGAAGCGATCTCCTGCTCGATGAGGTGGGCGATGATTTCGGTATCTGTCTCAGTTACGAACTTGTGGCCTTCGAGGGCAAGCTCGTGCTTCAGGGCGAGGTAATTCTCGACGATGCCGTTGTGGACGACGACGATTCGTCCGCTACAGTCACGGTGTGGATGGGCATTTTCCTCGGTGGGACGACCGTGTGTTGCCCAGCGTGTGTGGCCTACGCCGTATGTCCCGCTGAGAGGGCGCTCGCGAATGACCTCTTCGAGATTGCGTAGCTTGCCGGGCGCGCGGCGCAGCTCAAGTCCCGCTCCATTGCCGGCTACGGCGATGCCGGCCGAATCGTAGCCGCGATATTCAAGGCGGCGGAGACCTTCGATGATGAGGGGGACGACCTGCTTGCTGCCGACGTAGCCGACAATTCCACACATAGAAGTGATTATCTCAGGGCGCAGAGCTCAGGGCACAGAGCACCGGAAGGCGCTACTCTTCGAGGTGAAAAGTGAACTCTTCGATGACGGGATTGGTGAGGACTTCGCGAGCTATGCGCTCGACCTCGGCCTGCGCTGCGGCGGCATCGAGTTGGCTGTCGAGTTGAATCGCGAAATATTTGCCCTGGCGGATGTCTTCAATCCCCTGATATTGCATCTTCTTGAGTGCGTTGTGGATGGCCTGTCCCTGGGGATCAAGGACGGTCTGCTTGAGGGTTACGTAGACATGAGCCTTCATCGTGCCCGATTATAAAGGACTTCGCGTCCAGCGATACGCGCCATTCGGCGCAGGCGGCTTTCTGTGCCACTGGCTGGTATTGCGCCAATTTCGCATCAAATTTCGTACACTGGAATTCACATGGTCAATTATCTGGAGTTGCCGATTGGCGACAAGATGCCCGAAGTTGTAAACGCCGTCATCGAGATTCCGCTTGAGGGCATCAACAAGTATGAATATGACAAGCAACTGCACGTCTTTCGTCTGGACCGGAATCTCTACTCGCCGGTGCACTACCCGGGAGACTATGGCTTCATTCCGTCGACACTTAGCGACGACGGCGATCCGCTCGACGTGCTGGTGCTGGTGGATGCGCCCAGCTTTCCAGGCTGCGTGATGCAGGTGCGGCCGATCGGCCTGATGGAGATGCTCGACCAGGGTGTTCTCGATGAGAAGGTGCTGGCCGTCGGCAAGAATAATCCGCGATATACGGACGTGTGGAACTATTCAGAGATCTATCCGCACATGCTGAAGGAGATCACGCACTTCTTCTCGATTTACAAAGACCTTGAAGGCAAGCGAGTGGAAGTCCACGGCTGGCATGACGCGGCTTACGCGCGTGACCGCGTTGCGTGGTCGGCGAACAATTTCAAGGAGAATAAGGCGGCGAAAAAGTCAGTCGCCGGATGAAGCCGGCTGCAGTTCCTTCTGCAGCGGTCGCCCCGACCAGACACTTCGCGAAACCTTGTAGAAGACGGGTCCGGCGACAGCGATGATCAACCCGAAGAGCAAGGCGGGCATGTGGGCCATGCGCTCGTCGCGCGCCGCAAAAGCCGCATAAACAATGAGAGCCGTGGGCATCACCCCGATGGCGATGGCCATGGCGAGGTTGCCAGCGCGGAAGGGCCGCGCGAGATTCGGCTCGCGGAAACGCAGCACGACGAGCGCGACAAACTCCAGAATCAGGCTCGCGCCATAGAGCATCAGGTCGATGGAGATAAGCCGCTCGAAGCTGAACTGGAGGGCCAGCGCCCACGCACTGGCGCAGACCAGCAGCGCTGCCCAGGGCACTCCGTGGCGATTGCGGCGTGCCATGAACGATGGAAGCAGGCCATCCTCAGCCATCACCATCGGCACGCGCGCATAGCTCATCATCAGCGCATTAAACATGCCGAGGCCGGTGATGGTGCCACCGAGGACCACAGCAATTCCGAGCCAGGGACCGGCTAGCGCGGTCGCCGCATCGGTCCAGGAGCCGGTAGTGAACTGGGCGATCGCCACGCCGGCGAAACCAATGGCTGCCAGCGGGATTACGTAGCTCAGTGCTACAACGACGGCGCTCAGCAGCATGGCGCGGGGATAATTCTTCTGCGGGTTCTCGACTTCCTTGGCGACTGTCGACGCGTTATCCCAACCCATGTAGTTCCATAGCGCGACAAGGATCGCGGTCGAGAGCCCTTCACTGCCAGTCTTTGCCGATGTCCAAACCGTGTTCGTGTGCAGATGCCAGCCGTGCCACACTGCGGCGCCCACCAGAACGGCGAATGGAGCAAGCAGGATGACGAACAAGGCGATCGATCCGTCACCGACTGCTGGTGCTCCGCGCAGGTTCCACAGGCAACAGATTGCGATGAGTCCCAGTTCCCATAAGGTGCCGCGTGATCCCGCCGTCCATGCTGGAAACAGCTTGCCCAGATAGAGCACAAAGATCGTGGGATAAATAGCCATGTCGAAGATGCTGGCCGTGAGTGAGAGCCACGCCTCCTGGTATCCCCAGAACGGTCCGAGAGCGCGCCGCACCCAGACATAGAAGCCGCCTTCATCGGGGATGGCACTGGCCAGTTCGCCGATCATGAGGGCGGTGGGAAAACTCCAGACAAAAGGAAGAAAGAGCAGGATGGCAAGAGCCTTGATGTAGCCTGCACCGCCGAATATATCTTCTATTCCGTACGGGCCGCCGGAGACCATGAAGTATGTAGCAGCGGCGAGAGGCAGGAGGCGCAAAGTGCGCGGCGACTTCACGGCTTTTGTGGCGGACTTTGTTAGACGTTCGACCTCAGTAATCTCCAGTTTTTTAGATTATCGTGATTCGGGAACGTCTACCGAAAAAATCGCCGCCGAACAGAAAAAGGCCCCGCCGCTTTCGACGGGGCCTGATGCCTAGTGTGCTAGGACGCTTTGCGCGAGGGCGTGTCCGAGCCTAGGGAGCCGGGGCCTACGTAGCCGGGATAAACGCGCTGCACGCGGCCGAATACCTGTACGCGGGTGGCGTCGGGCCCTGTCACGCATGCCTCGTCCGCGATGCTGGCCGACTCGTAGCGAATCCTGCCGTTGTTGCGCTGCAGGATCCTTTCGGCCTGGACAGTATTCGCGCTGGCATTGACGGTGACGATGGCGCCTCCGCGACGAATTTCCGTTGCGAAGCGACGGGAGCGCTCCTGCGAGATTCCCATTCCCGTGAACGAGCTTTCGAAGGCCGACCCGGAGTATGGATAGTCGTGCCCCGGAGCGATTCCGAGTTCGCCTTCGCCGGTGCCGAATTTTCTGCTGCTTGCGTCGGAGACCGGCGCGCGCCGGACCGAAGTATCGGCGCCGGATTCTCCCGAGAACAGATGCTTCAGCTTGTCCCACCACGATGCGTTCTCGTGAGAGTGGTGCTGGTGGTGCACGGGGGCGTCAGTCGCGGGGGTGGGAGCTACGCCCATTCCGGTGCTCTCGGAAAGAGGCGCAGTGCTGGCGGAGCGAAGCGTGCTGGGAACCTCACGCGGCAAATTGTCAGGAATTTCCGAGCCGGGGATCGGGCCGGGACGGCTTGCGCCGGAAAACCCTGTTCCGGAGCCGGTCGACAGGCCTGCCGGGGTTACTCCGCTGGTACCGGATTCGGCGCCTGAGACACCTGCACCGGAAGCAGTGGATCCCATGGTGGAGACTTCGTCGTGCACGGGGCGGCTCGGCGACCCGGTGGCGCCCGCGGACGCGTTTGCGCTGCCGTGAAATGCGGCGCCGATTTCGCTGACGGGAAATCCCTCATCCACAAGTTCGTTGATAGCGTTCTGAGCATCTTCGCCATTCGAGAAGTAGGCGACCACGGTGCCGCTTGTTTCGTTCCAATCGCTGCTTGTCATCGGAGAACCTTCGTGTGTCTGGATTTGCTTACCCCGGCCTCGGAGCGCGGCTTACGTGGGTTCGCGGCGCGGCCTCCTAAGCTAAGATGCAAGGCCGGGAAACAAGGGCCGCTGAGCATGTTCTAAAGATTCTGCGGATGATTGTGCGTCGATCCACAAAGTTGAGTCTATTCAAAGGTCTGGAAAAGGCTTCCATCCTATATACTTGCTGAAGACAGCCGGAGAGATGGCCGAGCGGCTGAAGGCGGCGGTTTGCTAAACCGTTATAGGGTCAAAAGCTCTATCGGGGGTTCGAATCCCCCTCTCTCCGCCAGATTTTCCTCACCTTGTTGCTTCCGAAGGCTAAGAACAAAAACTACACTTACTGCCTTGGGCCGAATAATCCTCAACTCTGTTTTACCTTCCTTAGATTTGACCGCTTCTACAGCCGAAGTGTTGCCAGGCAAGACTTGAGAGCAATTAAGTCTGTGCCGCCGAATCCAGCGCGAAATCGCGCATGACGCGGGCTGCGCCGGTGCATGTAACTTGACAGAACGGAGATCAAGTGGAGCCGACAGAGGAAGAGATAAGAGATTGGAAGGAGCAGGTCCGCCTGAATACTCTTGTCCATGAATACGCTGACGAGAGGTTAAAGGGGCCCGTTTTCATCGACGGTCGAAAGGATCGGGATGAGCTGAATGCCAGGGTCAAACGTCACTACGCCCGTCTGGCTGAGGAAAGTAAGGAATTGTCCTTGATCTTCCAGAGAATGCTCTCGGAGATGGAGAATCCCACGAACGTGGCCAGTTGATCCCAGCTCAGCCGGCGGCCCAGGATAGCAACTGTCCAAGATCAGCTGCCGAATTTGAGGCAGTCCCGCGCGCCAGGGAAGGCCCGATGGCAAGAGCCTGATTGTGGCCTTCAAACCACACCAGGAAGGAAGACTGCTCCGCCATCGGCAAGCGCTGTTGATTGATCCAGTTATAGTAGGCGCCCATATCGGCATCAATAAGGGAACCGAGCGGGTCAAGCTCAGGAGTGACGTTGTTCGCCAGCAGATCATTCATCGGCCGCTGCCGCTGACGCGGGCCGAAGCGCACCAACATAGTGAGCGGCTGGGCGCGACGCAGGGCTTCCCGCGCTGTCCATTGTGTGAAAGTGGTGCTGAAGATCTGGGTTCCGGAACCCTCCGTGAATACCTTGAGCTGAAAATAATTGAGGACGAAGTCCCCGGATTTATCCATACCAAGATCGGTGGGAGACAACCGCGCCAGGTGAGTGCGAAGTTCTTCGGGTCCCATTCCGGGGCGCCTGATTTCAGCCTGCATATTGCGGAGCAGCGCGGTCCGCACCGGTTCCAGGGCCTGATAGGACAAGCAGGTCAGCAACGGGCTGTGGTCGACCTGCTGTCCACCCTCGATGTACCAGTGGCCGTAGGGCACTGGATAGGCTTTCGCCCGGGCGGCGACCGCGTTCAGCAGAATCTCGACGCCGTTGTCCGGTTTGACCTGCGAGAAGTAGGTGCCGTGCTCTCGCAAATTGCGAAAGAGGGGAGCATCGTAGGATGCGACTCCCTGGCCAATGACTGCGATACCCAGCCTCCGCACCGGTGGCGGTTGGGGAGGCGTCGCGGAACGCAGGCGGTCCTCATATTCAATGGCCGCCTTGCGGAATGCATCGAGCTGATGAGTCGACCAAAGGTAAGCCGACAACTGCTCGACAAATTGAGCCGGCTGGCTCACCCAGTCAAAGCTCTCGAGCTTTGACGAGAGCTGAAATTGAGAGAAGCTTTGAAACCACTCTTTCAGTTGTGCCGGCGAAAGAGAATTCAGCTGTGTGAGTTCCCTGCTGACTTCCGCGCGTTCGGCCGGAAATTTGAAGTCGTACTCGATCACCTCTCGCAGCAGGTTGGGGAGGAAGCTGAGAGGGAGCTGGCGGAGCGTTTCGATATTGGAGACGGCAAGCTTGCGGGCCTCGGGCGGGTACCCGCTGAACTGTTCGGCTTTGAGATCGTGCGGAAGCATACAAGTTATAGCAGTTTCTGTATCGGCTGGCCTTGAGATAAGGAAGGCGTAAACCCCATGATCGCTCCCAGGGTGGGCACCAGGTCTGTCGATTGCATGGGGTGGTCATAGACCACACCCTCACGAACGCCAGCGCCCAAAGCCATCATCCAGGTGGTACGCGAGGCCGCATCTCCGGTGCGATGATGCTGGAAGCCGTTGCCGCCGGAGTCCTCATCCGAATCGCGGCCGAAATCGGGAAGAACGAAGAGAGTGGTATTGCCGGCGTATTCCGGCTCGCTTTGAACGGTCTTCCAAAGTTCAGCGCAAAGCCGATCGGTGCGCCGGATTCCTTCAATGTAGAGCGAGTACGCGCCGGCGTGCGCGACATCAATGTCATGCATGGTAATCCAGAGCAGGCTCGGCGCCTGCTGCCGCATGAGCTGGCGCACGATATACATCGAGAGTTCGTCGGGACTCGACAGGGTCTTCGCGTGCGCCTTGAAGTCATCGACTGAAAGCTTCAGGATCATCTCGAGCTGTTCGAGGTCGAATTCGCTGCCCCCAAGCTGCGGCGCGTAGAGCGGGGTCTCGTAGTTATCCCGCAGCAGGTGTTCGTAGTCGGTAGTGCTACCGGACATGGCTGCGGTCAGCAGATGCTTAGGGAGAATAACCCGTGCTCCCCAGCCCGGGCCGTAGGAGCGGTAATCGCTTTCGCCAATCCGGTTGAAGCCGTTGCTGGGCGCAACGACCCACGCATCAGAGAGCGGACGCCGCAGATCCTTGCGGAAGTATTCGAATACAGTTGGATGGTCCGGCGGGACGGCGGAAAAGTTGTTCAGGGTCTCGTAGACTCCTGTGGCCAGACTGGCCGTCGCGACGTAGTGTCCGAGAATGCCGTGATTCACGACCTGGGTGAAAAAGCTGGACTGGGGAGCCAGCTCGCGAAGCATGTTGGGGATGTTGTCTTGTCCCTCGGGCGCGAAGGTTTCCTGGTCACGCGCGCCCCCACCGAAAGTCACGACGATGACCTTGCGCTTTTTGGGCGATTCTCCAAAGGCGAAGGGACTGCTTCTCATCAAAGTGGAGCCCAGCGCCAGCCCCGCAGCACTGCGCAGGAAATCGCGGCGCGAGCAGGCGAGAAATGGGGCGATCTCCCGAGGCTCAAGTCCTCGAAAGCCCGGCGACCCACGAAATGATGACCGATTCAACGACATCTACTTCACTCAATTCAAGGTTTCGCGGAAGGAGCGGCCTTCGCTGTGTAAACGAACTGCTGTACCTCCGCTCTTTCTTTGTCTTGCTCCGCCAGGTGCTGCGCTCGGAGACGCTGATAGACCTCGAACTCCTGCTGGGCGCGATCCTTCTGTCCTGTGTGAACGTAGTCCTGGCCGAGGCGGTAATGAGCGTCCGAGAGACTCGGATTCAGCTCGAGCGTGCGAACATACTCTGGAATCGCCACGGCATAGTCGTGCTGATCAGAATAGAGATTGCCGAGCTGCAGGTGGGCGTCGGCGAGTTTCGGATCAAGCGAGATCGACTTTTGAAGAAGGGTCTTGATCTGCTGCAGATTCAGGCTCGGGTCTTCAGTGCGCTTCCCCTTCCAGAGGCTCATCGCGTAATAATAGACGGCCTGCGCATTGTTCGGCTGGAGCTCGGAATAACGCCGGAATCTCTGAGTAACGTCGTCAGCCTGATTCGGCGAGCTGTCGTACGCCTTCGAGAGAAAGTAATAGCAGCGAGGATCCGAGGGGTCCAGATCGGCAGCCGCCAGCAGCGATTTGACCGCTTCATCATATTTACCGCGCGAGTAAAGCGACATGCCAAGCCCGATAAGCAGGCGGGGCGACTTCGGGTATAGCTCGACAGCACGCTGAAACACATCGATCGCTGGTTCGTACGTGCGGTGCAGAAGGAGCTCGCTTCCCCAGTGAAAGAGGTTGTCTTCGCTGGGGTCCATGTGGGCAGCGGTCTGCAGCTCATTGACCGATTCGACATACTTCCCGTCTCTTTCGTCGATCTGGCCGAGCAGATCGTGCAACTCCGCGGAGTCCTTCTGTTGCAGGAGGCCTTCAACGACCTGCCGCGCCTGATCAAACTTGCCAGTGAGGAAGTAAGCCATCGCCAGATCATAGCCGTTGTCATAAGCAGAAGGATTGATTTTCTGGGCTACCTCAAGATAGGGAGTCGCATCGGCAATCTTTTCGGATTGAATGTAGTACTCGCCTAAGTTGTGGTTGGCGTCGTAGTTCTTCGGTTCCAGTTCCAGCGCTTTTCGAAACTGCTCGCCGGCCAGGTCAAGCTTTCCCAGACGCGAGAGGTTTGCCGCCAGATTTGTTCTGGCCTCCGCCGAATCCGGCTTTAAACGCACCGCTATTTCAAGGTGCGGGGTAGCCTTAGCGTCCAATGACTGGGCAGCGTAGGCGAGTCCCAGCAGTTCCTGGACTTCGAAGCTGTTGGGAACGCCAGGCAGAAGGCTCTCTAGTTGAGAAGACGCCTCTGCGAACCGCCCTGCGTTGTACTGAGCCAGGGCGAGCTGAAAGCGGCGCTCCAGATTTTGATTCGGGCCATCGTCGGCGACGGCAAACGTCGCGCAGACCAGAAGCGAACAAAAAAACACTAACCGCGACCGAAGGTTTGTGCTCACCGCCCTCCCATGTTACCACTGCGTGAGAGCAAGGCTCTGCATGGAAGAACACCCCGGAAAGACGGCAGTCAGTCGTCGCCTTTCCGGGGTGTGTATGTTGCAACTAGTAGTACAGTTTCAGAGCAAATTGAATCTGTCTCGGAGCGTCGGGAGCATCGCGGGTAGATCCAATTGCGCCGAAGTTAGAGTTGTTGAAATTCCCGGAGTTCGGAATTGCGATAACGCCGTTGCCGCCGAAGTTCGGAGCATTGAAATTCGGATGGTTGACGATGTTGAAAAACTCCGCCCGGAACTCCATCCTGAAGCGCTCGGTGATCGGTATGTTCTTGAATGCGGAGAAGTCCCAACGACGATAGCCCGGGCCCTCGTTCACATCGTCGGACTGTTACCCAAAGCTGCGAATCCCGTCAGTGGAACGCACCCGGCGGGAGAACCCGGAAGTCGGTACGACGCCGCCCGCCGCGCTTGCGACCAGCTGGCAAGGCTGTTGGAAGGCGGCGGGGTTCCCAAACCAGAACGGCGTCAAATGTCCGCTTGCATTCGGCCTGATTTTGATTCCGAGCTTCTGGCTCTCTCCAGGAACACTCACATCGTAGCAGCCCGATCCGGCTGTTGTGCTGGTTGGGCAACTGAGAGTCATAGGCTGGCCACCCTGCAGGGTGACGATCCAGTTGGCGCTCCACCCTCCAACTATCGCATTGGTTAGCTTATTTGCATCATGCAAGAAATGCTTATCTTTACCGAACGGCAGCTCGTACCCGCCGCTGAAGTGGAAGACGTTGGTGATGTTGAAATTTGCCAGTCCCCAATCTCCGCGGAGACCAAAGCCCGGCAAGCCTGGGTTGCGGTTGGTACTCGCACTGCCGCCATTGAGCAGGTCGCCAGCATCGCTAAAGGTCTTCGAAAATGTGTAGGTAACGAGGAAATTCAGTCCGTTGGAGAACTGCTGTTCGATCTTGGTTTGCAAGCCGTTGTAGACGCTGGCTCCGATCATTTGCCCGAGGGAACCACCTCCAGAAATCCGGAAACGGAAGTGTACCCAGGGTGCCGCCACCGACCCCACCTGCTGTGGTACTTCCATTGTAGGCCTGCAGCTTAGTCACAAACTGGGCGTTGGTATTGTCCTGAAGATTGTCGGCCTTGGTGAGGACATAAGCGATCTGCGCCGACATTGTGTGAGTGATCGCATACTGCAGCGAGAGGTTGGCGGCAACGGTACTGGGCGTTACGAACTTGAACTGTAATCCCTGAAGTCCCAGGCCAGATGCGTTCACTTCAAGAGGTGTAAACGAAAGGCAGGAGAAGCCTGATTCGAAGGTCGCGACTCCGTTTCCGCCATAACCAGCCCGTCGGGCACCCGGCGTAGGGGGTGTTGTAGCTTACAGGTGCGACTGTGCTCAAACCTGTCGGGGCGTTCGTAGGAACACGGGCAGTATAGTCGAAGTTGTATACAAAGGGATAATTCTCACCAATATTGGGCCCGTATCCCTGATTCTCAAAGGCATTCCAGAAGAGGCCGATACCGCCGCGCACGACAAGTTTTGGAGTTGCCTGATACGCAAAGCCGGCCCTGGGCGCAAAGTTATTCTTTGGTGCCTTGAGTAATCCCTGGCCGTACCTGTTGGTCGAATCAAGAATAATATTGTCCGTGGCCAGCTGAGTTAATGGAAGGGACGGATTACTCGGTAGATAACTGTCCTGTTGTCCTTACCGCTCGCAGGGATGATGAACGTGCCGGAGCCATTCGGGGGGCCGCTGGGCGCGAAGTTGGCCTGGCCTCCATTTGTTTCGTTGATCGGGCCAAAGTAGTCGTAGCGCAATCCAAGGTTGAGCGTGAGCTTGGGATTTATTTTCCAGTCGTCCTGGAAGTAAGCCGCGAAGTAGGCTCGCTCATCGTAGGTCTTGCTGATATTGGAGGCCTGCACCTGATCGGAGCCTCCTGAAAGGATCGTACCGCCGTTCTGAGGGGCAATCGGCGGCAGAATAAACTGCGCAATACCCGTGGTGCTGCTGTTGAGGCCCGGCACATCTGTAAAGCTGCCGTTGAAATCGATCTGGCCATGCGAGTAGGCCGGCTGCAGCGTATTGAACTTTACGTGCTGGTATTCAATGCCCGTCTTGAAGCTGTGGGCCTGGTAAACCTTCGAAAAGTCATCCGTAACCTGGGTGGTCTGCGTGGTTTCGTCCGAAGGCAGGAAGTTGTTGCTACCCAAGTTGGACAGCCCGCCGAATGTGAAGCCGGGAAGGCCGCCGTTCTCATTCACCTGCGGGATTCCTGCAATTCCGAACTGCTCAGGGATGCCAAGCTGGGTGCCCACCGGGCCGAATCGCGAGGTGTGCAGGTGGTCCCACCCGATGCGTGCTACGTTCACTGTGCTCGGCGAGAACACGTGCGTATAGGCTGCCACGCCCTGGAAAGATTTCGCAGTCTGGATACCCTCCTGGAAGCCGCCGCCATCCGCTATGCCCCCGAAGGGCCCAGGAATATCTTGCGGGTTGTCCCAATAGCTGACGCGCGCGAACACCTGATCTTTCTCCGTCATGTCGAAATCAGCCCGGACGTCAAACTGGTTGTTGAATTGGGTCAACTTGGGACTGTCTGCAAAATTTGAACTGACTCCACCACTGGTCGGCAGCGGATAGAGATTCAGCAGGGCGACCGCGTTGGGGTCGATCCGGGTGCCAGGGATTTGATTCAGGTCGGGACAGTTCGCGAGCGAATAAACCGTGGTTGAAGCTGGGCAGGTGCTGGTGAACGGGTCGCGAACATAGCCACCGGGAACTGCCCGCGTGGTGGCGGGATCCAGGACCGTGCCAACCGGGATCGATCGTCCCAGGGCATCGGTGCGCGCCGCACTCGAGGCATTGGCGGTGATCAGTTCAGAGAGATTCGAATAACCGCTGTTGCGCTGCAACACGGTCGGCACGCTGATTCCAGACTGCGTATTGCCCTGCACGTGACGGAAACCCTGGTAATCGCCAAAGAAGAAGATCTTGTTCTTGATGATCGGGCCGCCGATGGAGGCGCCGAACTGGTTCCAGCGAAGCTCTCCTTTTGGGACGCCATTGTTATTTTCAAAAAAGTCGGCGGCGTCGAGCACGTCGTTGCGGAAGAACTCCCAGGCCGCGCCATGAAGGCTGTTCGTGCCCGACTTGACCGTAGCGTTGAGAACCGCGCCCGCGGCGCGACCCAGCTCGGCGCTGTAGTCGGAAGTCTGAACCTTGAACTCCGAGATCGCGTCCGGCGGAGGAAGGACGACAAAGTTGGTCCCGTTGAGGAAGTCGACGTTGTCGGAATTGTTGTCGATGCCGTCGAGCAAATAGTTGTTCTGCGATGGGCGAAGCCCGTTGGCGGAGAAAGCACCGTTGGCGGCATTGCCGCGCGTGTCGGCCTGCGGAGTGTTCACACCGGCAGAGATCTGCGCCAGGAAGGTAAAGTTACGGCCATTCAACGGCAGATTATTCACGCTCTGCTCATTGACCACCTGGCCAGTCGAGGCGTCCTCGGTCTGTAACTGTGGGGGCGCGGCGGTCACCTCGACGGTTTGAGTTGCAGAGCCTGGCTTGAGTTCAATATTGACGCGCAGGTTCTGGCTCACATTCACGATCAGATTCTGTTGGGTCGTCGTCGAGAATCCGGGAGCCGTGACCGTAATGGAGTAATGCCCGATTCTGACCGGCGAGAAGGTGTATACGCCTGAGTTGTCGGCAGTCGTCTCCAAGGTTAAGCCCTGGTCAGTGTTCAGCAACGTCACCTTCGCATTGGAAACCACCGCGCCGCTTTGATCCGAAACGACTCCGGTGATAGATCCTTGATCGACCTGGGCGAAGGCGCGCGGCGCCTGGAGAAGTAAAAAGCATAAGCATGCAAGGGCTGCGCAGCCGAAAACCACACGCGCACTGAGGGCGAAATTCCTTTGATTGGCCATCCCAAAACCTCCGCTTTCCTGCGCCCATGGGTACGCAGTGGAGTAACATTTACCGGGCTAAGTAACCGGTTACATTCAACTGGGGCGGAATCGTAGTACCCGCAAATACCCTTTGTCAAACAAAAAGTGGAAACCCTCCTCAATCAAAAGGTTGAGGCGATTTGCGTGCGGCATTTCGGCTAGTCCCGGGTACCCGGTTTTCCGCTCCTGGCGGTGAAATTCGGGATCGCATTTGCGATGATGCTACGATGCTCATGCCGGGTCCTAATCCCTGGCGGGTTACCACCGGAATTCCTGAGGATGTCGCGACGCAAAACCCCTGATCACCTCCTATCCCGCCGGACGTTCCTCAAGAGGATGGGGGTAGCGCCTGTGGTGCTCCATCCCGCAGCTTTCTCCGGACTTCGGTTCGGATTCCCCTTCGCAACATTCCCGCCTCCACCTTTGGCTCTGGCGGATTTTCGATTGAAACCGAGCTATCCAGCCAGGTCGCCTCTGGAAGATGTACTCCGCCGCGTCGCTCCCGGCTCCGACGAGTTTGTGACGGAGAAGTACGCCGCCGAAATCGAAATAATTCTCCGGAGGTGGAGCGAGTCACTGAGGTCGTCGGCACGGGATCAGTCCGTGCTGGCAGGATTTCTCGACCCGTCGATCGCCGCCTTCTCCTTCAGCACCGCGAAGGAGCGCACCGTTCGCGCGGACGAAGGGATCGATATTGCGAAAAGGCAATTCGGCCCCGGGGTGATTGCTGGACGAGAACGATTTCTCCGCGAGTTTCGCGAGTATCTGGATCCGAACTCGCGAGTGGAAACGGCAGAATTCGAAATCGTCAGCATCGAGGAGGTCGTGAACGACCCGCTGACCGTCCGTCTGGGTATCCGATATGACCTGGTTATTGCTTTCAACGATCATCGCCGTGAGGAGCGCGTTGGACAGTGGCGCACCGAGTGGTCGCGCAACGCAGCAGAGGGCTGGACGGTTCGTAGATGGGAGGCCGACGGTGAAACTCGTGCTGTCGCACAGTCGCGGGGCTTCATCGACGTAACTCCGCAGGCGCTTGGCGCCAACGACTCTTATAAAGGCCAACTGCTTCGCGGGACGGATTACTGGCGCACGGTTCTTGATGGCGCATGTGGCATTGACGTTTATGGCAACAACGGCGTAGCCGCGGGAGACTTCGACAATGACGGCTTTGATGATCTTTATGTCTGCCAGCCTGCGGGGCTTCCCAACCGGCTTTATCGCAACCGCGGAGACGGAACTTTTGAAGACGTGACGGAGAAGTCGGGCGTTGGCGTGCTCGACAATACTGCGTGCGCTTTGTTCGCGGACTTCGAAAACAAGGGACTGCAGGATCTGCTGGTGGTTTGTGGGAGCGGGCCGCTGTTATTTCTGAACCAGGGCAATGGCTCCTTCACTCTGAAGCGCGACGCCTTCAAGTTTGCCAATACTCCCCAAGGTACATTTACGCACGCGGCAGTGGCGGACTATGACCGCGACGGCCGCCTCGATGTTTACTTTTGTCTATACAGCTACTACCTCGGTCTGGACCAGTATCACTATCCGGTGCCTTACTTCGACGCGCGGAACGGGCCGCCGAATTTTCTACTGCACAACGAGGGCAACGCCACCTTTGTGGACCGCACCGACGCAACGGGGCTGAACGCGAACAACAATCGCTACAGCTTTGCGTGCGCGTGGGGCGCAGCAAATTCCAAAGGCCTGCCCGATCTCTATGTCGCGAACGACTTCGGGCGGAGCAATCTGTACCGCAACAAGGGCGACGGGACCTTCACCGATGTCTCATCCGACGCTCACGTTGAGGAACCCGGCGCAGGCATGAGCGCGGCGTGGTCCGATGTCGACAACGACGGGAACCAGGACATCTACGCGGCTAACATGTGGTCGGCTGCAGGGCAGAGGGTTTCGCAGCAGAAAATTTTTCATCCGGGCGCGCCGGAAGATATCCGCACTCTATACCGGCGTCATGCGCGAGGCAATTCGCTGTATCACAACCAGGGCGACGGCAAATTTCAGAACGTCAGCGATAAGGCTGGCGTTGAGATGGGACGCTGGTCGTGGTGCTCGGATTTCTTCGACTTCGATCACGATGGCTATCCCGATCTTTACGTCGCCAACGGATATATCTCCGGTCCGGATCGAAGCGACCTCGGCAGTTTCTTCTGGCGGCAGGTGGTTGGCAAATCACCTGATGATGCAACACCGTCGCCGGCTTACGAGCATGGATGGAATGCGCTCAACGAGTTGATTCGCTCCGACAACACCTGGAACGGTTACGAGAGAAATGTGATGTTTGCGAATAACCGCGACGGGACATTCTCTGAGGTATCGGGCGCGGTCGGGCTGGACTTCCTCGAAGACAGCCGCTCGTTTGCGCTCGCGGATATTGACCACGATGGACGGCTGGAAATCATCCTAAAAAACCGCAACGCGCCACAGGTCCGAATCCTGCGAAATGCGATGCCAGACATCGGCCACTCAATCGTGTTCCGCCTGCGCGGACAAAAGAGCAATCGCGACGCCATAGGGACCGCCGTCACTCTGGAGTCTGAGGCGCTTCGCCAGACGAAATATCTCCAGGCCGGGTCCGGGTTTCTTGCGCAACACTCGAAGGAAATCTTCTTTGGGGTCGGAAAGCAGGAAGGCCCGCTACGGGCGACGATCCGATGGCCGAATGGGTTGTCTCAGCAAGTTGAAGGACTACCGGTCAATCACCGCATTGAGATTGAAGAGGGCTCAGCGGCTTTTACCGCCAAGCCGTTCCCTGCTCCGCCCGCTTCTTACATGCGGCCAGGACCGCCGCAGGCATCAGAACCGATCGCCTTCGACGGTAGATACGTGGCTCGTCGAGCCATTGAAGGCGCCGGAATTTTCTCTGCCCGATCTCAAAGGGGACATGCGCGAGCTTCGATCGTTCCGAGGCAACTTTGCCCTTTTACACTTCTGGGCGACCAAGGCTCCGGCTTCGCGGGATGAGTTAATGAGGCTCCAGCAACACCGGTCGGCATTTAGCGCAAAAAAGGTGAACGTCATCGCCATCAACGTCGATGACCCGGCTGATGTGTCAGCGGCAAAGTCGGTCGCGACTCAACTTGCACTTTCTTTCCCCATTCTCTTTGCGACGACTGAAGTCGCTGGGATCTACAACATCATCTACCGCTATCTTTTCGATCGTCGCCGAGACCTTCCCATTCCGGCTTCCTTTTTGCTCGATGGATTCGGCATGATCGTAAAGCTTTACCAGGGTCCGATCGATCCACGGCAGGTGTTGGATGATGTGAAGTCCATGCCTACCAGCCCGGCAGAGCGCATGCACAAGGCGCTTCCGCAAGGCGGAGTGCTCTATCAGGACGCATTTCAACGCAATGACTTCACTTACGGTGTGGCGCTTTTCCAGCATGGATACCTCGACGCAGCCGCAGAGTCATTTCAGCAGGTGGTCGCCGAGAAGCCGAATGATGCAGAAGCCTACTACAACCTGGGCACTCTCAACCTGCGCAGGAACGACCTTCAGCAGGCGCGCCAGTATCTCGAGCAAACGGTGAAACTGCGTCCCGAGTATCCGGAAGCGTGGAACAACCTCGGCATGATCGCCGCAGCGCAGGGCCAAGCCGAGGAGGCGATCCGCAACTTTCAAGAGTCACTGCGGCAAAGGCCGGATTTTGGCATAGCGCTGCTCAACCTGGGCAACCTTTATCGACGGGGAGGCAGGTTCGATCAGGCGCAGATGTACCTGAAGCGGGCGCTGGAGATTCAACCCGACGATCCCGAAGCCAACTACAGCATGGGGATGTTCTACGCCCAGCAGGGCCAGATGCAAGAAGCAGCAGACTCCCTGGAAAAGGCGATCGAACTTCGTCCGGATTATCCGGAAGCCCTGAACAACCTTGGCGTTCTCTTCGTTCGCAGCAGGAATTACCCAAAAGCGGAGGAGCAATTTAAAGCTTGTATTCGCATCGCTCCAAACTTCGATCAGTCTTACTTGAACCTCGCGCGTGTTTACGTGATACAGCACGACACGGAGAAAGCCAGAGAGGTGCTGGGCGAACTACTACGCATTCAGCCCGAGAATCGCGGGGCGCAGCAGGCTCTCGAAATGCTAAAATCGCTGCCTTGATGGGCAATCGGCTACGGTGTGGATGGATGGTAGGTCGCAGATCAGAGCGGCAGACAGCCAGAATCACGATTGCCCGACCGATTGCGACGGGGGCGTGCCTGGTTGGCTTCGCCTGCTTATTCGTCTCTTCGCTGCAGATGCTCGCGGCACAGCAGTCGCACACTTCCTCAGAACCGAATAAGGCTCATCA
>CAWAFB010000008.1:0-241889 GCA_963781245.1 uncultured Acidobacteriaceae bacterium | reverse complement strand
TCCCTGGGGGGCAGCCAAATGATTCCAGAATACTTCCTGCTTTTTTCTTTAAGTGCGAAACAGCGACCGGTAACAAAAACCGGTAACATTTCTGATTTGACTCAGCCTACTGCCTGCGGACAATAGGTCGCCATGCGTGACAAGCAGCGACCGAAATTGCCGCGGGGGTTGCGTTGGAAACCCGACTCCCCATACATCTGGTTCAGCTGGCGCGATGAGCGCGGACGGCAGCACCAGCAATCCACAAGCACCGCCGATTCAGATGAAGCGATGGTGTATAGAATTCGCTTTCTGCGCGAGAACCAAGGCAGAGTCGCTGAACGGCGAGTTGCAGCGTTGGACCAGACCCAATTACCACTGGCGAAGGCGGCGGAACTCTACTTCGCGTGGAAGGCCGCTACAAACGCACCTGGGGACGATTGCGCGCGAGAAACGAATGTTCAGGCAAGTCGAAGCGCATATGGGGCCCAAAACGCCACTTCGCTTGATTGACATTGAACTCCTTCGTGAATATCAGCAGGAACGGCGGAAGAAAATCAGCCCAACTATGCGCAGAGCAGTATCAGCGCGCAGCGTCAACTACGAGTTGCAACTCCTGCGTGGAGTCCTTCAGTACGCCAATTGCTGGAAAGGCGATCTTGCCGAGCGTTATGAACCGCTAAAGGAGTCGAGAAGGAGGATTGGAAGAGTTGCGACGAAGGAGCAATTGATGAAAGTCATACAGACGGCGAAGAAAAATGAATACTGGCAATTGGCGATGTACTGCGCGGCAGTTGCCGCGGGGACCGGATGTCGCAGCTGGGAGATAAAGAATTTGCAGATGCAGGATATCCAGATTGCTGAAAGTACAATCCTGATCCGGCGTGAAATTGCAAAGAATCGCCAGCAGCGCGAGCCCCGTCTGATGGCCCTTGCGGAATGGGGATTAAAAGAACGGATGTGTTGCAACTTTCAGGGCTGCTGGCTGGTGACGTGAAAGAATCGCGAAATGATAACCCGACCCGCGATCTTCAAATGGCGTCAGACCGAACCCGACCTCATCCTCTGTGCGGTCCGGTGGTATCTTCGCTATTCTCTCTCGCTGCGCGATGTTGAGGAGCTGCTGGAGGAACGCGGTCTCCATGTCGATCACACAACGGTCTGGCGCTGGGTGCAGTATTACGGCCCGGAGTTGGAGCAGCGACTGCGAAGGCATCTCAAGCCGACCAACAAGTCCTGGCGAGTGGACGAAACCTACGTTCGCGTGAAGGGTCGCTGGTGCTACCTGTATCGGGCCATCGATTCCAAGGGTGCCACCATCGATTTCTTGCTGTCAGCGTTCCGTGACGCCGACGCTGCCAAGCGCCTGTTTCGCAAGGCGCTCGGCGAGCGATCCCATCGCCAACCTCGAGTGATCAACACCGACCTGGCACCGATATACAGCTCCGCGATCCCCGAAAGTAAGAAGGAAGGGGCGCTACGCAACTGTTGTCGACACCGACCCGTGCAGTACTTGAACAACATTCTCGAACAGGATCATCGAGCCATCAAACGTCGCGTGAACGCCAAGCAGGGCTTCCGAGAATTCCAGGCGGCTCGGCGAACGATTCAAGGCTACGAAGCAGTCCACATGATCCGGAAGGGGCAAGTTCGATGGGTGGCAGGAGATGATCTTCTTCGTCAGATTCAGTTCATCGACAGTCTTTTCGATTTGGGAGCCTAAGAACGCACGACAGACGCTCGGCGACAAACTTGTCTGCACTTGAAACTTGCAACACTACCATTTTTCCAGGGCAGACATTGCGCATGGTGCCGCGTTAGGTATTTTCCGGTTTCCCGTCGGCGTTTTCGCTGTATTTCACGATTTTTCCGGCGAGGCTCGTGATTTCTGTCTAGTGCAAGACGTTGATGGCCGCCGCGCCCAGTCCGAACTGCGCAAAAATCTGTGACCAGTCGGTGAGGCCGCGCATGAGTGTCGTTTTGTTCAGTTGCTCCGGCACGACGAGCGCATCTCCCGGGTTCAAAGAAAACCGCTCGAGCCCATGGCTCTGATGAGCGAGTATCGAAGAGTGACTGACGACCGAGCCGTCGGCACGAATCACAAAGGAGTGGTTCCAGTCGCCGCTTTTGGTTACACCACCCGCCGTCTGCAGGTAGTCTTTTACCTTGTCGTCGGGTTCATAGATGAATGAGTTCTGATCGTAGACCGCGCCCACCACAGAGATACTCGATGGCCGTGCCGGAACCAGAAAGACATCGCCATCCTCAAGAGGCAATGCCGGAATGCCGTCAACGTCGTTGCTGCCCGGATTGATGTTCAGTACGATGCGTCCCGTTGCCTGCATCTGGCGAAGTTTTGCAACTAACTGGCGTTGATTTTCAATGCTGGCGGCAGCTACCGCTGCTTCTTGCGGATTGATGATCGAACCGGCTTTGTTGCCGGCTTCTCGATCGATCTCTTCTTCCAATTCTGTCGCGTACTCGTCGAGTCTTGCCTGCTGTTGGATGCGAGTGGCACGACGGCTGAAAGACGATCCGAAGAGGTAGGCATCCTCGGTAAGGCCGCCTGCGCGCTTCACGAGATCGCGCAAGTTTTCTCCTGGCTCGACGCTGTAGACGCCAGCGGATTCAAACTCGCCTTCGAGACGCACAATCTTGTTCTGGTGCTTTTGAGGAACGCGAATGTCAGCCTGCGAAAAGACGGTGACTACGTCGCCCGGCTGAAGCAGGTAATCCTCAGATTGGTCGTGGTCGAGGACGACACGGCCGAGGTTAAACGGCTTCAGGAGAGCGTTCAGATCTCTTGGATTCCTTCTTTCGATTACCGCATAGTCCCAGTTAATTGCAGGTGCGGAGAGTTCCACGTCATTCTTTCTGGGAAACTCTTCGGAGGGCCTGCCGGCATCGAGTGCAATGCTTCTGCCGGTCGAGTTTACGGAGTTGGGCGTGCCGTCTTCGGGACTCTGCAAGGCCACGTTCTGAACATCCTGGGCCTGTCGAGGGGATGCTTCCGTGCCGTTAACGTTGTTATTGCCAGCGTTTGTCGTCCCGGAGGATTGTTGTGCTGGCCTGCCGTCGTTGGAAGACTGAGCTGCCGCTTCGATGCGTTGAGCACGAATGCTCTCTTCGTCAGTGAGCGCGAGCGAATTGTGACCCTTCCAGTAGTTGCGGGTCATCAGGCTTTCCTTATTGGGAATGAGATCGCTGATGCGCATGCCCTCATGCCAGGCATATCGGCCCGGATTGGACACGTTGCCGCGCAGGATCACGGCGTTGTCGAATTTGGGCACGATTTGGAAGACACGCAAAACGTCGCCATTCATGAGCGGGGTCTTGGCTGACTGTGCGTTCAGCACGATATCCTCGACCTGACGGTTTCCATTTTGATCGACGCGTTCCAGGGAGGCCCGCTGGAGGGCGGCGATCGAGGTGACTCCGCCCGCGAGACGCAGTGCGTCCGCGAGGGTGTCGCCATCGCGTAATTCATAAATCGCGGGCTGGCTCACGCTTCCTGCCAAAGCGACGGTTGGTCCGGCTGGCGGGATAAAGATGACGTCTCCGGAAAGAAGCGGCGCGTCCTTGGATTCATCGCCGTTGGCGAGGAGCTGATAAAGATCAAGCGTTGTTACAAGTTTTCCGTTACGCCGCAACTCGATCTTGCGCATCGAACCGGTAGGTAATGGACCTCCCGAGGCGAAGAGCACATTCACTAGCGTGCTCATCGAGCTTACGGTAAAAGAGCCGGGGCGACGGGCGCGGCCTACGACTAGAACTTGAATAGAACGTAGCTGGCCCATCGATACCGAGAGATCAACTTTGTGAAACTCCTCGCCGATATGTGCGGTTAAGAAAGGCTGTAACTCGGAGAACTTTAACCCGGCGACGGGCAAGTCGCCAAGATGCGGCAGGAAAAGGTTTCCATCACGGCTGATATGCTCGCGCAGATTGAAATTGATGCCGTTCCAGGCGCGCAGCAGAACCTCATCACCCGGTCCGAGTACGTAGTCAGGCGTGACCGGGCCTTTGTCGAGCGGGGCGAAGGTTGTCGGCACGTCGAGAAAAAGCTGACGGCCAAACAAGGGAAGCATTTTGCCAATGGAACCGGCGACGAACAATTGAAATTCAGTGGGCGGATCTTCTTGGCGGCGCGTGGGTGTCATTCTCGGTTGTGTGAGAGTAGTTCCGGAAGACCCAGGCGGCTGCTGCGGCCGCTGCTGGCCATAAATGCCGTTGTCGTAGAAGTTGCCGGAAGGATTAGTTCCATCGCCAGGAATGACGAAGCCACTTGTGGCATCGGACCTGACTGCTCCGCTGCCCAGGCCGCTGTCGAAGCCCGAGTCGAACCCCGTGCCGTTATTCAAGCCAATGCCTGCATCCGTAGTGATGCCGAAATCATTTCCAGCGCAAGGTACGAAGAGATTGTCGCAGGCAGCGGTTGCGCCTCCCGTGGATCCCAGGCCTGAGGCAGAGGGAAGAGGCGCAGTCTGCGAGGAAGCCGGTGCAGTGACAGAGAGAACGATCGCTGCCGCCGCAAAGCACATTTTGAAGGAGGAGTGCACGGGGTAAAAAGGGCGGCACTTTAAATTGTGATCGTTCATGGGTAGTCTCTTCGTGATCGTCGCCAGCGTGTCGATTGCCGCACGCGCATCGGTGTGCCGCTTTTTTTTTTCCAGCATCCGAATTCTCTTATAAATCACTCGCGCGTCGTGAAAACCCATTGACACTGAGCAGTGACAAATGAATGACATCCCATATGCAAAAGCCCCGAACATACACAGGTTTTGTTTGCACGGATCGCCGATATCAGCAAATGGCGAATCTCCGTGCTGGTGCACTCCAACCAGCTGATCAAACTCTGAAATGGAAGAAGGGGTACAGCGCGTTTTCTGAGCAGGTGCAAGCATCAGCTAATCCGCAGCGCCGCGATAGCGTCTGGATTGATCCCTCGTCGGGTCAGTCCAAGGTGCTGGGGATTCGGCGTGAGTCTTTGAGGCGGCCACAATACGAAAGGTTTCACGGATTCGCTGCCTGCCACGGGTGGGTTCTCCCTCTGCGCTGACGCGTAAGCGGCCCAAGTCGACAGAATGCCCACCGCGCTCGTCCCCATGCTCCGTATGAACAGCACACCAGCGACTAACGTCAGGCTTCCGGGCAACTGAAACTCAGTCACTGCGTTCCCATCTAGTCTCCTGAGTCATAAGTAGGTTGCATATAGATGCGGGGCGTTCTATGGTGAGGCATGGAGCCTCGTCGTGGACGGCCGAAGAAGCATGAGCTGGTGGTAAGCCCAGGGCAAAGAGCCGAGTTGGAGCGCATAGCGCGGCAGTCTCGCAGCGCTCGTTCGGTGGCCTTCCGCGCCCGTATCGTTTTAGAGTGTGCGGGTGGAGCAAGCAACGCGGCGGTAGCAGCGAAGTTGCGCACGACGGGATTTACGGTTGGTCTCTGGCGCAACCGCTTTATTGCCGAGGGAGTGGCTGGGCTGGGCGATGAGCCGCGTCCGGGAGCGCCGCGTGAGATCGGTGACGAGAAGATCGAGCAGGTGGTGCGGCTGACGCTGGAGAAGACTCCGAAGGGAGCGACGCACTGGTCCAGCCGCATGCTGGCAGCCAGAACCGGTCTAAGCCAGTCCACCATCAGCCGCATCTGGCGTGCCTTTGGACTGAAGCCGCATCGCACAGAGAGCTTTCAGCTATCGACTGATCCATTGCTGATCGACAAAGTGCGGGATATTGTTGGGCTCTATCTCGATCCACCCCATCATGCGCTGGTGTTGTGCGTGGATGAGAAGTCGCAGATTCAGGCACTCAGCCGTACCCAGCCTGTGCTGCCCATGCGGGCCGGACAACGGGAGCGGCGCACGCACGACTACAAGAGACATGGCGTCACCAGCCTGTTTGCGGCTCTCGATATCGCGACCGGCAACGTCCTTGGCAAGTGCTATCGACGCCATCGTTCGGTGGAGTTCCTCGACTTCCTGAAGAAAATCGACACCGCCGTTCCTGCCGATCTGGACATCCATCTGGTGCTGGACAACTACGGCACGCACAAGACAGCGCTGGTCCGCCAGTGGCTACAAAAAAGATCACGGTATCACCTGCACTTCACTCCCACGCATGCCTCCTGGCTCAACCAAGTGGAACGCTGGTTCGCACTGCTTACACAACGGCAGATCAAGCGCGGTTCGCACACCAGCGTACAGGAACTCGAAACGGCGATCCGCGAATTCATCGCTGCCCACAACCAACAGCCCAAACCCTTTCGATGGACCAAGTCCGCAGACCAGATCCTGGCCTCCATCGCTCGCTTCGCTACTTCTACTCTCGCCGCGCACTCACCCGCAACTTATACGAGAAATCAATGACTCAGGAGACTAGCTGGACTGCACAAAAGCAAACAATTGTGCCAAATGGGCCGATGGTAATGTCCGGGTCGCCGACAATGCGTACGCTACGCGTTCAATGAGTACTTTGGCTTCAGCACATAGACACGTCATTGAGTTGACAGCGCTCACTCGCGATGAGAGCACGGCATTTAAACTGGGGTGGCGTTCCGGGAGGTGTTCTTGTTCAAGCGTTCCAACCTCGGGCTTTTCCTGGCGTTCAGCCTCTTACTTGGCTCAGTTTTATGTGCGGCGCTGACGACGCCGAATCCGAATGGCAAGACGGTTGCGGAGAGGCTTGGTTATCCTGCCAACTCTCGCCTGCTAGTAATTCACGCGGATGATTTCGGGATGATGCACACGGTGAACCACGCGATCGAAGACGCCTTTGAAAATCACTGGGTGACTTCGGCCAGCATCATGGTGCCCTGCCCGTGGTTTCCGGAGGTCGTGCAGTGGGCGAAGGCGCATCCCGACGCTGATCTCGGCATTCACCTCACGATGAATGCGGATTGGACGCCGTACCGGTGGGGACCGGTGTCAGCACAGCTCATGGATTCCAGCCTGCGCGATCCGGAGGGATACCTTCCTTTGACTACGGAATATGTGGACCAGCACGCCAAGATGGCGGATGTGGAAGCTGAGGGGCGGGCGCAGGTGGATAAGGCGTTGGCTGCCGGAATCAAGCTTTCGCACCTCGACAGCCACATGGGCACGCTCTTCAGCACGCGGGAGTTGTTTGGGGTCTATCTCGGACTCGGGAAGCACTTTCATCTTCCGTTGCTGCTTGCGAAAGATACTCGCGGAACGGGAGTGAGTGTGCAACTGCTGCCCGATATCAATCCGGAGGCGGTGGTGATAGACAGAGTGCTGGAAA
This sequence comes from uncultured Acidobacteriaceae bacterium, assembly GCA_963781245.1. Classification (GTDB taxonomy): domain Bacteria; phylum Acidobacteriota; class Terriglobia; order Terriglobales; family Acidobacteriaceae; genus Silvibacterium. The sequence continues at coordinate 234,654 of CAWAFB010000008.1, read as the reverse complement.
TGACTCCGGGTGTGCCAAAAGAGAAATGGCTCGAGGACTACAAAGAAATGCTGGGGCCACTTCCGCCGGGAACCTATGAGCTAATCGTGCACCTCGCCTATGACAATGACGAGATTCGGGCGGCTACGTTCGACCATCCGGATTGGGGTGCGCAGTGGCGCCAGAACGATATCGACCTGGTCAAGAGCGAGGAGTTCAGAGAGTTTCTGAAGGAACAAAACTTCATCCTTGTCACGTGGGCGGACTTAGCCAAGGCAATCCCGGCTTCCGCGAAATAGGCGCCAAGCGTAGGGCTGATTAGGGGCTGGCGACGTCCGGCACCAGCGTACTGCTACCACGCCGGTGTGAGAATGGGCTTCCTTGGCTGCGCTGGAGCAGGCGAGAATCGTGTCGGAATCCGTCCGCTTCCGAGGCATAAGGGGAATGGGGTGTTCCCGTAACACCATGGCCATCGACCACGGCCGACTCGGCTTTGTGGTCGGATCACCGGCTACACGGAAATAACTCGACTTCGCAATGCATACCTTCTCTCCTTTTCGGTGATGACTCTCGCCTGAGATACGGCCCTTCGCTGCAATCCGCTCTTCTACAAAACGTCAGGGTCGATACACCTTTGGTCATAATGTCAGCCATCGGGTCGTCCGTGAAGGCTCGGATATCGTTCTTGACTCCACACACGATGCGCATATAGCGTTTACAGCACCGCTGTGACGTGGCAGCAAGCCCAAAACAGCCTGTGTCCGCTGCCGAGCTCCCTCTTTGCGGACGGAGTGTAAATGAGCAGCAAGCGGTCTCGACCTTTCTACGGATGGCTGATGGTTTTACTGAGTGCCGTCGGGCTCATTCTTGGCGCGCCTCTCGTCGTTTTCTCCTTCAGCGTATTTTTCAAGCCGATGGTCGTGGATTTTCACGCCAGCCGCGGCGCAGTGTCCTTTGCCTTTTCGCTGTTCAACTTTGTCGGTGCCTTATCGATTCCGTGCGTTGGCATGGTCATCGATCGTTTTGGAGCAAAGCGCGTCATCCTGGTGTCCACACTCCTCTACGGTCTAGTCTTATGTACGGCTTTGTGGGTTGGCGACAGTCTGTGGCAGCTTTATTTTTTCTTCATGGTGCTGGGAGTCGTTATGGCCAGCGGACCCGCACCCGTTCCTTATGGCGTCGTGATTTCGCACTGGTTCAATCAATACCGCGGACTTGCCCTGGGCCTGTCGATGATGGGAATTGGCATTGGCTCCGTTGTCGTCCCGATTCTTTCCCAGCACCTCATTGCCATTTTCGGCTGGCGGCGTGCATTTGCGATCTTCGGTGGCACAGTCCTGCTCGTGCCGCTTCCAGTCATAGCTGCGTGGCTCCAGAACGACCCCGAACAACGGGGCCTTCGACCGGATGGCGACGAGCAAATTCCGCTTTCACGCCTTGCGCTACCGGACAAGCAGGGTTTGAGTTGGCGCGAAATCTGGCGTAGTCCGACATTCTGGGTTCTGATCTTCATCTTCTCGCTGGCCGGCGCGAGCGTGCATGGCGTGGTTCTTCACCTGGCCGCTATCTTTACGGACAGAGGTGTCAGCGTAGCTCGGGCTGCTACGGCAACTTCGATAGTTGGCGCTGCTGTGATTGCCGGTCGCCTCGGCTCCGGATATCTGCTCGACCGCCTCTTTGCCCCTCGCGTAGCAATTCTCTTTTACAGCGCAACAGCGCTGGGTATCGCAATCCTGTGCACGGGAGCTCAGGGAAACCTGGCGCTCGTTGCCTCCTTCCTGGCCGGGCTCGGCATGGGAGCGGAGGTGGAGAGCATGGGCTACATGATCAGCCGATATTTTGGCCTCGTTGCCTTTGGAACCGCCTATGGCGTTGCCTTCGGCGCATTCATGATCTCAGGATCGGCAGGTGTGTTTCTGATGGGCGTCGGGTACGACCGCTTTCACTCCTATACGGTTCCGCTCGCAAGCCTTTGCGTGGCGATGGTGCTGGCGTTAATCCTGCTCACTCGCCTTGGACGATACCGCTACGGAGTGGAGGCTGAATCGCACCAGGCGATCGAACCCGTGCAGATTGCGAGCGGCGCATAGAACCACGGAAGACCCCTGCCTTTCCTCAGCCCACTACTTTGACAGTGCTTTTATCCGAGTTGCATATCGGGGTTCGAATCCCTGGGGGGCAGCCAAATGATTCCAATAGACTCACCTGCCTCATACCGCTCCCTCGGAAGGCCCCAATATTCTGGTAGCCGAACGGGCGAAAAGGGGCGCATAGATCATTATCAGTACTGCCGCAAGCGTCTCCGGAAACGTGGACTTGAAGGCGATCATTTCGGTTACTTTTGCCCCGGCTCGGCAAACATTTCGCACAGGAAAGTGACGGTACGCGCGACCTTACAGTGTGCCAACCGATTCGCTTGGTGATTCCTAATTTCTCGATGGCCGGATGGATCTGTTTTCGCATGATGCTCTGTCCCCAGATAGGACGTTTCTCCGGGACCGGCGTGTGAGTGATGTGCCGAATAGATACAGACTTGATCGAATTGACGGCGCAGATCCAGATTTAGTATTCATGGTGCGCCCTTTCAAACCTTTTCGTGAACCATCCCATGCTTCCACTTCAAGGAGAACCCAACCGTGACTCCCCAACCAAGTTCTCCACGAACTATCGCGGTGCTGCGGGCCAGGAGCGGACCGCAGTCAGAAATAGGTCGAGCGAAAAGAGCGCGCGAATCAAGGCTGCTCAGCTGCAGATTTCTCGCCCTCGTTCTTCTCCTTGCCTTCAGTTTTCTGCTGACCGAGAAAGCCAGCGGCCAGACCCCCAGCGCCGCGAATGCCCAGATGCCGCGTCCATCGCATCAGAATCCTAACGGCATGCGCATATATATCTGGGCGGGCCTCAAGTCGCATCTTCCTGGACAGCACGACTACCCCCAGTTCCTCGCTGACTGGAGCAAGATTCTCACTGAGCATGGCGCCGTTGTCGACGGTGCCTTACATGGACCGAGTGCTGCCGATCTGGAGCATGTCGACGTCGTGATCCTGTACAAGGGTGACGCGGGTTACCTCAGCGACGAACAAAAAGCCGCCCTCGAGGCCTATGTCCGGCGTGGAGGCGGACTGGTCAGCATTCACGACTCATTGTGCGGTCCGGATCCTACGTACTTCGCAACTCTGGTCGGCGGCGCCAAAAAACATGGCGAGGTCAACTACACTTTAGACGCGCCCATTCCTTACACTGTGGTTGACTCTGCCAACCCCATCATGAAGGGCATGTCGAACATCACCATCTTCGACGAAGCCTTCTACAACATGACCTGGGCGCAGAATCCCAGCGTGCATGTACTAGCCACGGCGGTCATACCGGGCACCCCAAGCGCCGGCACACACAAGGGCGAGGTGGTGCCGCAGATCTGGACCTATGAACACACGTTGTCCGGTGGGCAGCCGGCCCGGGCGTTTGTCTGGATGCAGGGACATGAATATGCGAATTTCGACAACTATCAGATCCAGCAAATGCTCCTGCGGGGCATCGCGTGGGCAGGGAAGAAGCCGGTCGACTCTCTTGTCCATTATGTGCCGCCCGCTCAGGGAGGCAAGTAGCCGGCGTTACTTGGCGGTCCAGCCGCCGTCGATGAGGATGTCGGTTCCTGTAATAAAGCTCGCCGCTTCCGAGCACAGATAGCACGCCAGGGCGCCAATCTCTTCGATCTTGCCCCACCTCCCAATAGGCAAACTCGCGAGGAATTGCGTGTTGGCGTCCGGATTGTTCATCACCGCCGCATTCATGTCCGTAGCGAAAGGTCCCGGACTGATGCCATTGACCGTGATCCCTTCGCTGGCCAACTCCAGCGCGAGTGCGCGCGTGAATCCAAGAAGCGCCGCCTTCGCCGAGGAATAGGCGGTGCGCCCAGGCAACGAAACATGGCTCATGATCGAAGTCATGTTCAGGATGCGGCCGTAACCGGAACCTTTCATGCCGGGCACGAATGCCCGGCACATCAGAAATGTCGAGATCAGGCTCGAATCCAGAACGCTGCGAAACTCTTCAAGCGAATAGTCCACCAGATTCTTCCTGATATTTGTTCCAGCATTGTTGATCAGAATTTGCGGAGTTCCGAGCTGTTGAGTGATAGCCTCGACCAGGCCGGCGACCTCGTTTTCCCGCGTTACATCGGCTACATAGAAGGCGGCAGTTCCACCCCGCTCGACTATGTCATTGCGCACCGATTCAAGGCGCCCACTATCGCGCGCCACCAGCGCTATGCGTGCGCCGGCTTCAGCCAGGGCCTTGGCCATTGCCTCGCCCAATCCTCGGCTTCCACCGGTAATCACCGCGGTTCGACCCATCAGATCAATCTTCATGTTTCCATCTCCTGTTCGAATCCGTTGACTTTAAGCGGGCGCGTTAGGGCGAAAGGTTCTCTGCGTCCATTTGTGCCTTGGCCGTCTCGATGCTAAGCTCCCGTTCTCGTCGCGTACTTTCTGGATCAAGGGAAAGCCAGCAGATAGCTGATACAGTCGCCGCGGCTGCCATCGTATGGATAAGAATGTTCCAGTTGCCGCCTGTCCTCTGAAGGATCATTCCGCCAACCACGGGCGCTACAAAGCCCGCGAGATTGCCCAGCATGTTCATTGCGGCCGCGACAGTTGCGGTATATGGGCCACCGATTTCCGCGCAGGTGTCCCACGAAATCGGCATCGTCAGATCGCTGCAGAAGCTGGCGAGTCCCATGACCAGCATGGCCGGAACCACCCCGTGAATATGCGTTATGGCAACCAGCAGGATAGCTGTTCCGAGAAAGCCAAAAAATGCGATGGCTCGTCGTGATAGTTGCACGGGTGCAAGTCCCGTAGCCAGCGAACCGAATCCCCCGAACAAAAGAGGCAGTACCGAAAGAGCTGCCGCACGGGTTGGAGACTGTCCACGGCCTTCGCGCAAATACGTTGGCAGCCACGTGATGTAGAAGTACCACACATAAGAAAAACAGAAATACTGCAGAACGAGCGTCGATACTCTCCTCGTGAGGAGCAAGGATATCCAGTGTCGTTGCCCTGCGTGGTGAGTGGTATGCACACGCGATGCCTGCAGCATTTCCTTTTCTGCCGCGTTCACCGAGGGATGTTGAGCAGGATCGTTCCTGAACCAGAAGAGAAATACGGCGCACCACGCCAGCCCCAATACCGCAAAGCCGACAAATGCCCATCTCCAGCCAAACCACGTAATGCAGAGCAATGCCAGTGGAGGTGTCACTGCGCCGCCCCATCGCGTAAAAGCCCACATCAGTGCCTGCGCCTCCACACGTTCTCGCGCCGGCAGCCATACGCTGAGCATTCGCGTCAGGTTGGGAAAGCAGCCAGCCTCACCGGCTCCGAACAGAAACCGGATTACATACAGCGACATGACATTCCACGCCGCTCCAGTGAGAGCAGTAAAGGCCGACCATGCGAGAACGATCTGTGCCAGCACCCGTCTGACGCCCAGACGATCACCGAGCAGCCCCATGGGGATTTCGAACAATGCGTAGGACAATCCGAAGGCTCCGAAGATGAGACCCATCTGCTCCTTCGGTATATGCAGATCACGCGCGATCGGTCCCGCCGCCACGGAAATGGCGACCCGTTGCACATAGGAGATTATCGCCAGACCTATGGCCAGCATGACGATGGTGTAGCGAGTTCGGCTGGGGGCAAGGTTAGCCTTCATCGGCGAATCGCTCGATTTCCTCCGTCATCCAGGTGCATTCGCTGATTGCTCCCGCGTGAATCTCTCCTGCTGAACACTTGCTTCTTCATTCGGTGACCCGGGAACGGAAGATCGCCGGGTCCATTCATTCATTCAGGCTCCATGCATAGAGGCTGTCACCCGCTCCGAACAAAATATATTGTTTCCCGTCCAGGAGGTAAGAAATCACGCCACCAGACTCGCTAGCGCCCATTTCGTGGTGCCAGAGCACCTGGCCCTTGTCGGCGCTGTAGATGATCACATTCTTCTGGTCGTCGCCGGTGATGAGCAGATCGCTCGCAGTCGTCAGAATGCTCGGACCAACCGTGGTCGGTGCATTGTTCAGGTTCGGATACACATGCCTCCACGCCGCATTTCCGGTGAGCGGATCGATCGCCTGCAGCACGCGTTGCAAATGGCCGATTGTATCCCCGGTGCCTCCATAGCCAGAAGGCTGCTTGCTGTCATCGGTAAGGTAGTAAATAGCCTTACCCTCGACCGAGTTGACATAGACCAGACCGGTCATCGGACTGTACGCCGGCGCCTGCCAATTCGTGGCATTCACGATGTTGATGGAGCCGCTAACAGTAGGATCTTTGTCCGGGATAGGGATAGGCTCCCCCTGCGGCGTAAGACCCGCGGAATAGTCCAGAGGCACATATGGCTTAACCACTAGATGTTTGCCCGAAACGCGATCCAGCGTCACAAAGAAGCCATTGCGCGCCGCCTGCGCAACCAACCGCTGCACTTTGCCGTCTATCACGCGATCGAACAGAATCGGAGCGGTTGTATTGTCGAAATCGTGCGTGTCGTGAGGCGAGACCTGGTAATACCACTTCAATTGCCCCGTATCCGCATCGAGCGCGACAATCGACTCGGTCCATAGATTGGCGCCTGGACGCCCCTGGCCGGCAAATACGGGATTAGTATTGCCCGTCGGCCAGTACAACAGATTGAGCTCAGGATCGTACGTTCCCGGCATCCACGTCATTCCGCCGCCATGCTCCGACGCCGTTTCGTTCGGCCACGTCTTCAGCGCTGGATCTCCGTTGCGCGGTGTCGACCACCATTTCCATTGGAGTTCGCCCGTCACGGGGTCGAAGGAGTCGAGGAAACCGGGCATGTCCATCGCATCGCCGCCCACTCCGACAATCACGTGGTTCTTTACCACCAACGGCGCCGATGTCGAAAAATACTGCTTGCGCGAGTCTGCGTAGTTGTTCCGCCACAACTCTTGCCCCTTGTTTGCATTCAGAGCAACCAGCCAGTTGTCCGGCGTAAGGAAATACACAGTCGACTTCCAGATCGCAACGCCACGTTGTCCAATCAGATGGCCGCCATGATCGACCCAATCGTAGTGCCACAGCGGCTTTCCGGTTCGCGCGTCGAGCGCCCATATATGATCCGGAATCGTGATGTAGAGCACGCCACCGACCAGGAGCGGCGTGCACTTGATCACGGGAGCGGGCACACCTCGCTGCGCTCCGATTCCTGCAATCTTGTAGACCCATCGTTGCACGAGCTGGCTTACATTCCCGGGGCCGATCTGCGTAAGCGTGCTGTAACGCCGGCCACTGTAATCGCCATTGAATGTAGTCCAGGCGGTGATCGGATCCTTGCCGATGGCATTCGGATCAAGGAAGACATGCGGTACATTATGCGTCGTAACTGCCAGAGCGGCGGTCGCGGCCGCCGCGAAAACCCCGTTGGCCAATTTCAACGCAAAGTCTCCAGGTACACAGTTACATTATGCATATCATCGTTTGTCAGTGACATGATCAGTTCCTGGTGCGCTGCGAGCGGATCTTTGATTTGCACCTCTACGCCCGGTTCCCGATCGATCACATGCATTCGGCCCGCGCCGTCCACAAGAGTGATGCGAAAATCGCTCACCTGCGCGACGCGGCCGGCTGTCATACGGCCATCCGTCGTCTTCACGGTCGCGGTGGCCGATACGGAACCATCCCCATTCCGGGTCGGCCAAATCCAACCGCGCTGCAGTTGCTCGGCGGATCGGAATTGACTCGCAATGTGCGCGAATGTCTGCGCGGTATGGCATGACATGCAGTGAGCAGTCACATAGGCCTTTCCTTCCGCCGCATTTCCCACCAGAATGTTCAGCACTTGATAGGTGCCACGATTGGCGACGTCCTCAACCAGCAGGTGCAGAAACTCAGCGATATCCATCAACTGGTCGTCGGACATCGTCGCAAACGCCGGCATGCCACGTTCCGGTCGCCCCTTCTTGAGAAACGGCATGAGATGCTCGCCATGATCGTCGCCGAGTACCTCGTTGGAAGTGATCAAGCTGGAGCCTGTCGCACCTCGCGCTTGTTGCCCGTGGCAGAAAGCACAATTCCTCTGGAACAACGGCTCCCCGCGCTTGGCGGCCGCCTTATCCGGCTCGGGCCCCAGACCCAGAAATGCGCGCGTTGAGGCTGCTCGTTGTTCCATCGTCATGTTCTGGTATGGCTTCTGTTGTGCACTACCATTCTGATCGCCAGTGGGCGCCTCTTGACTGATTGCGAATGCTGCTAAAACAACGAAACCCCCTGCGAGCATCGCACGGAAAGCCGGATGGCGCATCCCGTCCATTCCTTTCTCGATTGGCCAACCTTGATCGCTTGACACCCTCTTTGTCACTGGGGCTTTGCGAAGGCCGTCAGCTGGTCTGATACCCACGATTGAGCTGACGCCTCACAGCCCCTTTCATCGACGACGGCAAGTATACAAATCCATCTCCATGCACGGCGACCCACATGAGGCGGCGACCAAATGTGCTCGGCGAACTACTTCTGCCTTGCTAACAAACTAGAAGCGAAAATCAGAGTCCAGGGGGGCTTACATGGATTGAGAAGGGTTTCTCGCGGCGCACTCTATGCGAACTGAGTTCCTTGTATGCTGTAGCTCGTAAATAAATTTCACTTCTCACATTGTCGCTACGAGCCGGGAAACGACCGTGATCAGGAAACAAACATCCGCGAAGACAATTGTGCCGGCAAATCAAAGACGGCAGAGGACCAGGCTGAAAAAGATCTCGTCGATTAGCGTTGTCTGCCTGCTATTGATCATGCCATTCATGGCTTCAGGTAGACGAGACCAAAGCGGATCGACATACGCGAACGCACCTGCGGACTGGCCGATGGTCGGTCGCGATCCGGGAGGCGACAGGTATTCGCCCCTCACCCAGATCACACCCGCCAACGTTCGTGACTTGAGGGTCGCGTGGGTTTATCACATGAAACCCTCCGCGAAGGCAGATGCAAGTCATGCTGGAACCGACTATTCGTCCACCGGGACAGGTCTTCATCAGTCCGAAGATCAGCCGCTGGTGATCGGCCAGACGATGTATGTCGTCACGCCGTACAGTCGCGTTGTTGCTCTCGATTCCGCGACCGGTCAGGAGAAGTGGGCCTTTGAGATCCCCGACGGAGATAACGCGTCGATGCGTGGCGCAGCGTACTGGCCGGGAGGAGATGGCTTTCCGCCGGCGATCATCTTCGGAACACGACGCGGCAGAATGTACTCGATCAGCGCGGCCGCCGGCACGCTCAACCGCGACTTCGGCGTCAACGGAATGGTTGATCTGAAAACGCCAGAGGTGATGAAGACGGGTGTGGACAAGAGCTACAGCCTGCCGTCTCCTCCTGTTATCTATAAGAGCCTGGTTATTACCGGCGCGGGCACCGGCGAAGGACCAGGCGGCAAGGATGGCGGTATCGGCCCGGCAGGCGACACGCGCGCCTGGGATGCGAAGACCGGCAAGCTCGTTTGGACCTTTCACTCCGTGCCGCAGCCCGGAGAGACAGGACATCAGACCTGGGGCGGCGATAGCTGGAAGAATCGCTCAGGTGTAAACGTATGGGGCTACATGACGGTGGATGTCGAGCGCGGTATTCTCTACATGCCTTTCGGCGCGCCGAACAACGACCGCGTCGGCGTGGATCGCCCCGGCGATAATCTGTTTGGCTCATCCCTCGTGGCCGTCAATGCCGATACCGGCAAGCTGCTGTGGTATTTCCAGGTCGTTCATCATGACATTTGGGACGTAGATACGGAATCGCCTCCAACTCTGCTCGACGTGAAGCATGGCAGCGAGATCATTCCCGCCGTGGCCACGGTCAACAAGAACGGGTTGATGTTCATCCTCAATCGCGTCACTGGCAAGCCGATCTACACCGTCGAAGAAAGACCGGTGCCGAAGAGCGACGTCCCCGGCGAGCAAGCCTCACCCACGCAGCCCTTTCCGATTGTTCCCGAGCCGCTCTCGCAGGTCACGCTGAGCCGCTCGAATCTCTACAAAGACACGCCGGAGCACAAGGCATGGTGCGAGAAGTATGTCGAAGACAACAACATGCTTCTGGGAGACGTGCAATACACACCGACACGGCTCGACCGATATACGGTCCCTCTGCCGGGTACGCAGGGCGGCGTTAACTATTACGGCGGAGCCTTTGACCCCAGGCTCGGCATGTTCGTTGTCAACGTCAACAACCTCGCGCAGCCGATGCGGATCGTTCGCAATCCTGATGGAAGCTACATCAATTCCGGCCCGCTCGCTGGTCTGCAGCGCTTCTGGAACCCAGACAATCACCTGCCCTGCACTCCGACTCCGTGGGGACAACTGGTTGCGGTCAACGTCAACACCGGAAAGATTGCCTGGCGTGCGACATTAGGGGTCACCGACAACCTGCCCGCAGGCAAGCGGAATACCGGGCGCCCCGGCCTGGGAGGAGCCATCATCACGGCGAGCGGACTCGTCTTCATCGGGGCCACGGACGACGCTCGCTTCCGCGCCTTCGACGAAAAGACCGGCAGGGAAGTCTGGACTGCGGAGCTCCCCGCCGCGGCTGAGGCCACGCCAATCACCTATGCCGATGCTCACGGGAATCAATACGTAGTTGTCGTCGCAACGGGAGGAGGCCTTATCGGCGCGCCGCTCCTCAGCGACGTTGTGGTCGCTTACTCTCTCAATGGATCAAAACCGGTCTCATCTGTTCTGGAGGGTCACTTGCCGGGCGAGGCGACGCCGCCTACCACCAGGACCTCCGCCGAAACGTATAGCGCAGCTTCAACGAACACGACCGCCTCATCTCCCTTTCCTCCCGGGCCAGGACGAGAGCTGATGTTCAGGGTCTGCTCCGGATGTCACTCGGTGAATCTCTCGGCATCGTACCGGATGGATGCCAAAGCGTGGAACGATCTGGTTCAGGTGATGGCCAGCCGCGGAGCTATCGCGACAGACGAAGAGCTCGATGAGATCTCCGCCTATCTGGCGAGGAACTTCTCCAGTTCGAATACACAGGCAGCGCCTGCTGCAAGATAAGATGTAGTCCTCGAACTGACCACGTCTGCCGTGACAGCCAAAGGGGGAGAGGTAACTGGAGAGTAGCCATGCGGAGTTGCCAACAAAGAACGAAAGACCCTGATTGAAGAAGAATAGGTGTTGACACCTGTGACCTGCTCATAGAAATTCGGCTTCTCTTTAATTGGAGTACCTTATCGCGAGACGTGTGTTTCTCTGGAATGAACTTGCCCGGTGCGAAGGTGACTGCGCCTCTTTTGGACGACAGTGGCGGGTTCATGCAAGCCCGCCAATTTCAAGAAATACAAAGAGGAGACACTCCCAAATGGTGAAGTCACTCACGCTTCTCGATACTGACCCCGATTCTGCTCAGCTCGAAGCTGAACGCCGATTTTCTTGTACAGCAGATAGGCTGGAGATGACTTCCGATCTCGCCCTTTGGAGGGAGCAGCGAATCAGGCGGATGCTTTAGTCGTTGAGGCGTGCTCGTCCATTAGAAACGACTTGGGAGAAAGAATGAAGAGAAACGCTTTTTTGTGCGGCAGATGGCTGCCTGTGGCCGCTCTGCTTGTGATCGCCGGCACCGTGGACGGGAGCGCCCAGCAGCCCCCGTCGCATCCAGATGCGGTGATCAGCCTGCAGCAAGAAGATGGCGCGGTGATGATTCAACTGACCGTTGGTCTGCTGCGCATTAAACCCTGTGAAGGCGAAATGGCGCGCGTCACGTATGTGCCAGGCTCAACCATTCCTGATCTGAGTAACCCGGCGATTGCGGATGCGGCGTGTGTCGCGGCGCCGTTTTCCGTTCATGAAGCACCCGGGGAAATCGAGATCGCGGCGTCGGCTCTTCACATCAGAGTCAACCGGAGCAGCGGGGCAGTGCGCTTCAGCGATGCCCAGGACCATCCCATGCTGGCGGAGACGGACTGGCCCTATCCACGACTCGTCACCGCAACGGTTACGGATGGGCAGCCAGCGCATGAAGCGTCGGTTTGGTTCGCGCTTACTCCCGAGGAAAGATTGTACGGACTGGGCCAGCACCAGACAAGCATTTTGAACCAGCGAAATACCGAACTGGTTTTGTCGCAGGACAACACCAATATATCGATCCCCTTCTTTCTGTCGTCGGCAGGCTATGGAGTCCTCTGGAACAGCGCGTCGGTGACGGACTGGAATAATCGATTCCGGCAAGTGGTCGCCATCCGCTCCAACTGCGCGGATGCGGTGGACTACTACTACATCGCCGGCCCTTCCTTCGACAAGATCATTGCCGGTTATCGGCGCCTCACGGGAGCCGCACCGCTCTTTCCGCGATGGGCGTATGGATACTGGCAGTCGAAGCTGGCATACGCGAGCAGCGAAGAACTGCTCGGCACCGCGGCGAAATATCGAGAGCTGCATATTCCGCTGGACAACATCGTTCTCGACGCCGGATGGGAGACAATCTTCGGCTCGCGGACATTCACCGGGAAATATCCTGACCCGAAATCGATGGTTGCGCGCCTCCACGATCAGCACGTGAACCTCATGGTTTCGATCTGGCCACTGTTTCAGCCGGGCAGCGCGAATTTCGACGAGATTAACGCGAAGAGCTTTTTTGTGACGCCCGGGCCGAACCCGCTTCCCGCTTATCTTCCGGGAGCACGCCTCTACGATGCGTTTAATCCGGAAGCGCGAAAGCTCTACTGGGAGCAAGCCAGGAAAGCGCTGTACGACATCGGCGTGAATGCCTTCTGGCTGGATTCGACCGAGCCGGCCGACCTGTATGCGGAGGAGCATGGCCCCATGCTGGCAGGCGCGAAGACGGCGCTCGGTAACGGGTCGAAATATGCCAATCTCTTTCCGCTGATGACGACAGCAGCGATCTACGACGGCCAGCGCAGCCAGCCGGAAAACAAGCGTGTCTTCATCCTTACCCGCTCGGCATTTACAGGCATGCAGCGCAATGCAGCTGCGGCTTGGTCGGGCGACACGCTGACCACCTTCGATTCGTTCCGACGGCAGATTCCCGCCGGCCTGAACTATTCGCTGACAGGGCTGCCGTATTGGACGACGGACATCGGCGGTTTCGTCGGCGGCGACACCACCGATCCTGCGTATCGCGAGTTATTTGTGCGCTGGTTTGAGTATGGCGCCTTCTGCCCGATCTTTCGTGCTCACGGCGCGCGCAAAAACAGCCAGAACGAGCTGTGGTCCTTCGGTCCTGAGGCGCAGCAGATTCTCACTCTCTACGACCGGCTGCGGTATCGCTTGATACCTTACATCTATGCTATGGCCGCGAAGACAACCTTCGACGGTTACACGCCGATGCGGGCACTGGCCTTTGACTTCCCTGACGATAGCAAGGCCCTCGATATCCCTGACGAGTTCATGTTCGGCCCTTCGCTGCTGGTCGCGCCGGTGACCGAACAGGGAGCAATATCCCGCGATGTTTATCTGCCGAGGGGAGCGGACTGGTATGACTTCTGGACCGGCGAGCGCATCGCTGGCGGGCAGAAAATCCATCGCGATGCGCCGCTTGCGGTTCTTCCGCTCTACGTGCGCGCTGGCAGCATCCTTCCGCTGGGCCGCGAGGAAGAATACACGGGAGAACATCCCACCGCGCCGGTGGAGTTGCGCATTTATCCCGGAACTGATGCTCAAACTGGACTTTATTTCGACGACGGATTGACGTACGGCTACGAGAAAGGCCAGTACGCTTCGATTCCCATGTACTGGAGCGATGCGTCGCGCGAGCTTACAATCGAGCGGCCGCATGGCCCATTCGCTGAGGCGAAGAGAGAGCGCGAGTTTGATGTGACGGTCGTTGCGCCGGGCCATGGCGTGGGCGAGGCGGTCAGCAAGAGCGATCGAATCTTAACCGCCAGCGGAAGCCGGTATGTTGTTCGCTTCTAGTTTCTAATTTGCTGGCTCGGTGGCCTTAAAGACCTGGTCGGCCTTCACATCCTTGAAGGTCTGCACCTTACCGGAGGGCCAGCGAATCTCGACGGTTTCCGCAAGAGCATCGGCTCCAAGTCCGAAATGAACTGGGCCGTCGCTTGAGGACGCATATCCGACGCTCGTGGTCATGTGGTTGTATTGCGTGCCGCTCTTTGTCACGACCATGATTCGCGCACCAATGCCGTCGCGATTGCTTTTGGTGCCTCGCAAGGCTATGTCCAGCCAGTGGTTTTTGTTCGCGCTGCGATTCATCCAGATCTCTGCGTCCGCCCCCAGCGCGGTCGCCACCACATCGATACGGCCGTCGCCATCGAGATCTCCAAAAGCGCAGCCACGATGCCGCGCTCCGGGAGCGGCGGTGAGTCCCGCTTCGGCAGTCAGCGGAATCCACTTGCCGGTCTTGCCGGGATTCCGAAAGACCGTGTTGTACTGATCGATGTCCGCGCCGGGAATCGCCATGGATTCGACGTGGCCACGAGTGACAAAGAGATCCTTCCATCCATCGTTGTCGAAATCGTAGAAACCCGCGCCGTACCCTGCCATGGACATGCTTGCCTCTCTCATGCCCCTTGGAGTCGTCACTTCGCGGAAGTCTCCCTTGCCGGTGTTTTCGTACAGGGGAAAAGTCTGGTTGTTCAGGGCGACATAGGCTATGTCCGGATAGCCGTCATTATTGAAGTCGCGGAAATCGAGTCCCATGCCGGAGATGAAATTCCCGTCTTCAGCCAGAGCCACACCGGCATCGAAAGCGACCTCTTCGAATTTGTTTCCGAGATTGTGAAACAGGAACTCGTAACCAGCGTCATTGGTGACGAAGATATCCTGGCGTCCGTCGAGATCGTAGTCCGCCATGCCCGCACCCATGCCTTTGCCCGGATGATCGCGCAGGCCCCACGCCGCCGAAGCGTCGCGAAATGTGCCGTCGCCATTATTTATGAAAAGCTGGTCAGGAGTAGGTTTGTAATACCGCGGATGACAATAGTCAGCAACGCCATGAAAGGCGCAGAGTGGCTGATCTGAATACTTCCACTGCATGTAATTAACAACGAAGAGATCGAGCAGACCGTCGTTGTTCACGTCTACCCAGACGGCGGCAACGGCCCACAACGGCCCATACTGAGGATCGTTCGATTTGTCGAGGCCTGCTTTCGCAGTCACGTCGGTGAAGGTTCCGTCTCCGTTGTTGCGGTACAGCGTGTTCCTGTATAAGCCGGCCACAAACAGGTCGGGATGGCCGTCGTTGTCGTAGTCGCCTACGGCAACACCCATGTCGTATCCCGTGCCAGCAAGACCAGCCGCGTCGGTTACATCGGTGAAGACACCATTGCCATCGTTGCGGAAAAGCCGGTTGCGGTATTTCGGCGAATCTTTTTTCAGCGTGGCGATATTCGCACCGTTGGTGAAAAAGATGTCCGGGCGTCCGTCGTCGTTGTAATCGAAGACCGCAACTCCTCCTGCCATCGCTTCGGGCGCATTCTTTGCCGGCGTTTCATCGTTTTCCACGCGGAACGGAATTTTTCTCAGATCGAGATGAATCGGAGAAGGGGAAGACTGGGCTTTGAGATATGGAGCCGCAAACCAGCACGGAAGCAAGCCCAGAACGATTACCAGTTGCGCTTGTCTCGAAAAAGTCATCCCGTTGTGAGAAAGGGGCGCATGAGCCGCCCCCTCAAGATTCTAGTGGATTGCAAGGTTAGAAGTAGAATTTGGCTGCCAGCGTCACAAACCTTGAACCGGTCTTGAACTCGGGCTTGCCGGTGGTCAGAGGATTTGTGTTGGTCGGCGATAAGTAGGTGACTTGCAGCGGGTTTCCATTCGAGTCGACGCAGCCTCCACAGGTTGCGCTCGTCGTTCCAACAAAGCTGAGTGTTTCATCGCTCGAGTTTGCCAGTCCGAACTGCCGAAGGGGGTGGTTGAGCCAGTTCGTCGCCGAGGCGCGGATCTGGATATATCTGCTCTCCGTGATATGGAAGTTCTTGTAGACTCCCAGATCGCTGTCCCAGTAGTTAGGCTCCCTCATATAAGGCAGATTGTTGGGTCCGCTCTCGCCGTACGCGGGGGCTGTGAAGCAGGCGGGATTGAATCTCTGCCCCTGATGCAGGTTAGCGGTCGGATTGCAGATGAGCTGAGGCACAATGTCTTTGATCGCGAAGGTGCCGAACCACACCGACGGGTTTACGGTCACAGCTTTG
The DNA here is from genome assembly GCA_963781245.1 of uncultured Acidobacteriaceae bacterium. Lineage (GTDB taxonomy): Bacteria > Acidobacteriota > Terriglobia > Terriglobales > Acidobacteriaceae > Silvibacterium. The sequence goes on along the minus strand of CAWAFB010000008.1, from coordinate 218,514 downwards.
AGTCCGTTCGGCATGGTGATGCTGTTATCCGGGAGGTTTGGATGCTGGACCGTGGGTACTGTAAGGCCGCCGGGATATGTCGCGTTCATGAATCCTCCCATATTGGGCTGCAGCGGCGCGCCGCTCTGGAAGGCAGTGTACCCGGAGAGTTGCCAGCCGTTTGCGAGTCCAGCGAGAAGATGCATGCCGATACCGTCGCCATGAACCGCACTGGGAAGTTGCCAGTTGTAGACGAGGTTAAGGATATGGGTATGATCGTAGCTCAGCGGTCCGTAGTTATTCCGGAGCACAAATGGATCGGTACCTGAGCCATTCTGGTTACCGTTGTTCGAGCCACCGTCACGAGTTCCCAGCGCCTTTGAGAAGGTGTAGTTAGTGATAAACGTTATCGGGCCGTTCTGCTTCGTGTAAGAAACCTGCAGTGCGTTGTAGTTGGAGTAAGGGGCGTGGGTAATGAACCACACATCTTGATAGTTCCTGAGCGGACGCCAGTCGTTTTGGGTGTAGGTCTGACTGTACACAGCAGGATTGTTCTGGCAGTACAGCGACCAGTCGGTGGCCCCGTTTCCGGGACACGAAGGAGCTGCAGGGGAGACATACTGGCCAGTAATCGGATCAGGGTTGAAAATATTGCCCTTTGGAACGTTGTTCAGGTCGAAGAGGTTGCTGTTGGTCCCATCCATGTACTGGTTCGCACTTCGGTTGCCGACATAGGAGACTTCAAGCACCGAACGCCATGGCAATGCCTGGGAGATAGTAGCGTTCCAGTTGTTGGCGAAGGGCGCGCGATCGTCGCCTTGCTGCATGGCGTATATCGTGGAGCCGTTCTGCGCGACCGAAGATGGCGGAACGAAGGTTGCTACGTTTGCATAGCCGTTAAAGGGCGTAGGAGTTGAATACTCGAAAGAGCCCGCCGACCCGTTGCCGTTTTCCGTCACTTCGCTGGTGACCTGGAAACGAAAGACGCCGAAGCCTCCGCGGAAAACTGTCTTCCCGGTGCCGAAGATATCGACGGCGAGGCCGATACGCGGCGCGTAGTAGAACGTCGGGGATATCCAGCCGGAGTTGGGAATCTTGGGGTCTGTAGCATGCCACAGCAGCCCGGTGTTATCAGGTGCATTGGGGCCGTTGTTGTAGCTCCCTGGATCCCACACCTGGAAACCGTTAGTGAAGCCGTTGAATCCGTACCATTGGCCGATGTGGTCGAAGCGAAGGCCGAAATTGTAGGTGATTCTTGGTCCCATTTTCCAGGAATCCTGAGCGTAGATTGACCACTGGTGAAACTTGGCATTGTTAGGCACGTTCTGGTTCTGCTGCTGGTATTGATTCACGCGACCCAGCATCATGTCAGCCACAAGGTTTGTTGTCGAGTTCTGGCCGTAGGTCTGGAAGTTATAGGAGCCGTTATTCGGCGCGTTGCTGTTCTGTTGGTTTTGGCTGGAGTCCCAGTAAAAGCCTACTTTTACTGTGTGAGGTCCAAATACCTTTGTAAAGTTATCGTAGATAGCCGGAACCTGTTTGATGCCGCCAAAAGTGCCCGTAGACATCGGATAGTAGTTGAAGCTCGCCATCTGTTCGTTGCAGCAATAATCCGGGTTGAAGTTCGGCATCTGGTCGGTGGTGCTACCGAAGAGTCCGGGGACGTTGAAGCCGATCGTCTTGCGCGAGACCTTGCTAGGATCGGCGAGAGCGTATGGGTTCACGAAGTGCGACCAGGTGAAGACGGTCTCATTGGTCGTTGTCGGATTGAAAACATGCGTCAGGTTCGTGAGGATGACGTACGTGACGGTGCTCGAGGCGCCCGGAGTGGGATAGGGAAGTGTATTCGGGGTCGCCCACCAGATAGAAATCGGAGCAAGGTCGCTCTCCTTCTGGTAGGCATACGATCCGGTAAGCTTGGTATTGTCGCTGATCGCGTAATCGAGCTTGCCGGTCGCCTCCCAGCGGTTCTGAGGAGACGTGTTGACGTACCGATAGTTGCTGTAGCCGTTCCCAGAACTCGGCGTCTGGTTTGGCTTGGGATAGAGATTCAGAAGGCCGACGATGTCAGGGTCGATCGCCGACGTTGGTATTGACGTAGGCGTACCTCCGGCGGGAGTGTTCTGCGTGATCTGATTATAGAATTTCGGCCAGGTACTGATTGCATCCGCAGAAATGCCGGTGTTACTGAAATCTCCGGAAAGCTGCGCCGTGTTCGGGACGTTGTAGTTGATGATGGAGCCCGCCGGCTGTTGTTTCATGTACTCGTAGCCAGCCCAGAAAAATAGCTTGTTGCGTTGCCGGTTGAAGTTGACCCAGGGCAGCAGCACCGGGCCGCCAACATTTCCGCCCATGTAGTAATAGCTCTGAGCTGCATTGGTGCCGCCCTGGCTTTTGGTGTAGGCGTCAACCGAGTTGAGAGCGGCGTTGTGCGTATACAGGTAGGCTTCGCCATGGAATGCCTGGCCGCCGCTTTTGCTGAAAGCCTGGAAGATGGTCGGTCCCTTGGCGTACTCCGCGCTGTAGTTTCCCGCGAGGAACTTGATGCTGCCGACCATGTCCTGATTGATATTGGCGATCTGCGTGCCGAAGTTGCCGGGATCGACCAGATTAGCGCCATCGAGCATATATGCCGTGGTGCCGTAAGGCAAGGTCCCGTTCGAGGTGTACTGTCCGATCGGACCGTTGTTGGAGCCGACAATCTTGTCGTTGAAATTCGAGCCCACGCTATTTCCGCTATTGAGCCCCACTCCGGGCATGATCTTGATCAATTCGCCAGCATCGCGTCCCTGGAGCGGAAAGCTGTCGATGATAGTCTCGTTGATCGAGGTGCTGAGTTCGCCGGTATCTGTCGGCACAACCGCTCCGGCACCTCCTTCCACCTGTACTTTCTGCGCCACGTCGCCGATCTTCAGCCGAATGTTGGGAACGTCGCGATCGTCGCCCTGGTTCATGACGATGTCGTTTTCCTGCCAGATGCTGAAGCCCTGGGCGCTAATCTGGATCGAGTAGTTCGCCGGCTGAATGGCGGTGATAACAAACCGGCCGGAGGCATCGGCGGTGACGAGGCGCACGTCGCCGCTGATTTCATTTCTTAGCGTGATCTTCGCCCCCGGAATCACAGCTCCGGACTGATCGGAGACCGTACCGCTGAGAGTGCCAGTAAGCTGTTGCGCAATTGAAGAATGATCGATGAGTGAGTATGTGAGAAGAATGAGCACTGAGATGACGAGGCGGAACTGTGGGGGAATCATCTTTACGACCTCCTGAGAAGTGGCGAGCAAGTATCGAACTGGTCTATCTCGGTGGCTGTCTATCTGGGTGGCTATCCTTGTGCAATCATCTACATTTGCGCGATCAACGCAATTTCAGGAAACGTTCACTGGCGGCCGGGCATTTGAGCGACTTAATGCGTATATGCCGAACGCCGAAAGCTTGTTTCGGATTTAATCGTCTATCTGGCTAGACTGCAGATGATAACGTTAACAATTACGCACGAAAACAATTACTCCTCTGCCTATTGATTGTCAAGTCAGTGTCCTGCGGTTCGTGTTATTGTGAATTTCGCGGCGTGTATTCTGCCCGTGGATGGTTCCTCCTGACATGAATCGGCAAGCGGTCGATGTGGACGCCGCTGCAAACGCAGCGATGAGCCGCCTGCTTCTGAAATCGCTGACCGGATTGGCGCTGTCGGTTTTGTTTGTCGCATCAGCGCTGATGGAGGCTCAGAATACTGCCGGAAATTTTAACGATGTATCCGCTGCGGCTACGTCGGCCCGCGAACAAGGCGATATTCCGCAGGCGGTAAAGCTTTACCGGCAGGCGGTTCAGCTCAATCCCGCTTGGCCGGATGGCTGGTGGTATCTGGGAACACTTGAGTATGGAGCCAGCAACTACGTTCCTGCCGCGGATGCTCTCTCGCGCTACATCGAACTGACTCCGGCCGCGGGTCCGGCGCTCGCGCTGCGAGGTCTATGCGAGTTCGAACTCGGTCAATATGCGCAGGCGCTTCAAGATCTGGAGCATGGCATCGCGCTCGGCGCAGCGAATCAGCCCAGGAATGGCGGCATCATTTTCTACCACGAAGCGATCCTGCTGACCCGCCTGGGGAGATTTGAAGAGGCCCTCGAAAAGTTCACCGTCATAGTGAAGCATGGCAACACTGGCGACGATGTCACGGACGGCGTCGGCCTCGCGGCGCTCCGCATGCCGATTCTTCCGAGTCAGATTGATCCGTCCGGGCTGCATCTGGCATCGCTTGTGGGAAGCGCGTCAACGAGCGTGATGAACGGCGATCTGAACGCAGCGAGCCAGGCATTTTCAGATATTTTCCAGCGTTTCCCGGCTACTCCGAATCTTCATTACTCCTACGGATATCTGCTCTCAACCGTCGACCCGCAGCAGGCGATCTTTGAGTTTCGAAAAGAGCTGGATATCTCTCCGTCCAGCGCGATTGCTCATTCCATGCTGGCGTGGACTCTTGGATTAGAGGGGGATTTCGCTGGTGCATTGCCCTACGCGACAAAGGCCGTCGAGGAGGACCCTTCCCTGGCGATCGGGCAGCTTGCACTTGGAAGAGACTTGATCGAGGACGGAGACATCCAGGCCGGCCTGCCTCATCTCGAGGCGGTGCTGCAAGGAGATCCCAATAACCTTGAAGCACACCTGGCTCTGGTGAAGGCGTATTCCAGGCTGGGACGAAAGGACGATGCCAGAAAGGAGCGTCTTCTCTGTCTGACGCTTACGTCGCAGCATAGGACGGCCGATGCGAATCCGTAGTCTTGTCTGGGCCCTGATGCTATATAGTGCGTGCCTTTCTGCTGATCCCAGGAAGGCGGCTGTAACCTGTGCAAGCTGCCATCCGCGACGGGCCGATACTCAGCCGGACACGCAAATGGGACGCGCCATGCAATTACCTGAAGGCAACGAGACGCTCAGAGCGCATTCTAAACTCAGCTTCCGGCACGGTGTGTATACCTATTCGGTCGAAACGCGCGACGGGCGAACCCAGTACAGCGTGAGCGACGGAACTGCGACCATATCCGTGCCGGTGATGTGGTCGATGGGGGCACAGGCGCAAACATGGGTTCTCGAGTACGGCGGTCACATGTACGAGAGCATGGTCAGCTACTATCCCTCGATTCAGGGTCTGGATTTTACCGTGGGAGACGACCACATTGCGCCCAAAAGCCTTGAGGAGGCCGTTGGCAGGCCACTCGATCAGCGGGGCGTGACCACCTGCTTTGGATGCCACGCAACGAACGCCGTCATCGACCACAAGCTGAATCTCACTTCGTTCAAGCCAGGGGTGACCTGTGAGCATTGCCACATTGGCGCGAGCGCTCACTTTGCCGCCGCCGTGCAGGGAGACCTCAGCGTGCTGCCGCCTCTCCTTGCAAAATTCTCGTCGGAGGAGATTTCGGATTTCTGTGGTCAGTGTCATCGAACGTGGGAGCTGGTGGTGAGAGCTGGGTGGCGCGGCCCCGCGAACGTGCGCTTCCAGCCTTATCGTCTGACTAACAGCAAATGCTTCGATGGGGCCGATCCACGCATCAGCTGCATCGCGTGCCACGATCCACACCAGAAGGTTTCGCGCGACGCGGCATATTACGACCAGAAATGTCTCGCCTGTCACTCTGCGGCAACGGCGCAGACGCCGCCACATGCGAGGGTCTGCCCGGTGGCAAGGGCAAACTGCTCAACGTGTCATATGCCGAAGGTGCCCTTTCCAGGCGGCCACTTTGTTTTCACTGATCACGATATCCGAATCGTGAAGCCCGGCGATGCCTATCCGAATTAAAAAGCACTTTCGGAATTCTGCGCCTTTAAGACTGTGCAAGGCCACACTCCCCGTTGGTCGCGTCGACTTGACATTGTGGCTTTGCATGACGCCGTTTCCGAAAATGCTTTACGGCGGCGGCAACTTCGGGGGGCCCTGACTCTGCTGTTGCGCGCTTAGCTGGGCGACGATCGCCCGTTCCCTGGCTCCATCGGCGGGCCGACGAAGCCGATAGTAAACATTCGCCAGCTCCACGTGTGGATCGAGCCACTTGGGATCGGACTTTACCAGCGCCTCCAGGTCCTTTGCCGCGTCATCGTATTTGCCGGACGTACTTTCCCACATGGCCATCTCATAGCGGGCCGTCGGCGAATTCGGCTGGAGTTGAAGCGCACGATCGAGATACGGTTTCGCCTCTTCCATCTGGCGATGTTTGTAGAGAATCGAGCCGAGATACAGGTTGGCGTCGAAGTCGTTGGGATCCTGCTCAAGAGCCTTGCGGAAGGCTGGCTCCGCGCTCGTCGCGTCGCCATTCATGTCTCGCGCCATCCCTGCGAGGGAATAAATGCGAGGCAGATTGGGATTCAGCCGCAGCGCGGCTTCCAGGTCGTTCCTCGCCCGTTCGAATTCGTTCAGATCTATCAGCGTGGAGCCTGCCAACAAATATGCATCCGCGCTCTGCGTCTGTTGAGCGACCTTGTCGAGCCGGTCGGCGCCCTCGCGCTTTTCTCCCGACTGTATCAGCGCCGTACCGAAAACATATTCGAAGTCGGAATTCGCCGCATTCTCCCGCTCAAGCGGACGGAGCATTGCGACGGCATCAGCTGCATGACCCAGCCGGACATCGCTGTCGCCGAGCAGAATTGCGAGTTGCACATTGGCAGGCTGCGTCTTTCGAACCTCTTCAAATTCGCGCCGAGCGCTCTCGAGATCACCTTTTTTGTAGTAGGCGATTGCCATGTTCAGACGGATCGCGTCATTGTCTGCGGACGCAAGAGCCATTTTGTACTGGGCAATAGCTTCGTCATAACGCCCTTCGTGCGCCAGCGCAGCGCCCAGATTCGCACGGGCTTCGACCAGCTTCGGATACAGCTTAAGGATCTTTTCGTAATCCTGAATGGCGGCCTGCATGTCGCCACGTTGCTGGGCCTCGATCGCGCTCTTGAAGAGGACTTCCGGTTCCGGCTGCTGAGCCCAAACTGTCCACACGAAACATATCAGGACGAAAACGGGACGCATCGCATCCAGCATACCCGAGGCGATCCGGGGGTGCATCTTGAGGAACTGCTCGGATCAGCCAGATCAATGCTGAGAATAGTGCGCTGAACCTTGTAGTTTATGTAGAGGCGCGGGGACAAGGTGTTCAATTCGTCTTTGGATTGGGCCTCCAACACCAAGTTCATCCCGCGCTCTGCAAGTGCCTCAGCGAATGCCGTGAAGCAGGCAGTATGTCACGACAATGGAGTTCCGTCCGGAGAACAGAACGTTGCGTCGCTCCCTTTGAGCTAGCCATGATTTGACGATGCCTCTCTGCAAGGTCTACGGCTGGGGGGAAACAGTATCTCGACCGGACGAGTAACCGTCGCTCTATCGCGTAGTGACGCGGGATGCACACGTTTTCCCTAACTCGGTCGGCGATATCAGAGGGAAGTGGTGAGCGGAAGGTACAGATATTTGCGAACTTTATCGACCGTTGCGCGCGAACCAATAAGTGCAAGTCAAGACTCCGCGGAATGCCGGAAATGTCTTCGAGGTGCCGCTCGGTGCAGTCCGAACGGCCGCAAATGACAAGCACCTGCGTGCAAGAGAAACTCCACGCACATTAGGCGATTATTGGACGCGAGTTTAACGACCGGACGGCTCCTGCACGGGTAGTCTCCGTCTTGAAAGGAGTCACCCTGATGAAAAAATTTGCCGCCATCGCGTTAGTCGTTCTCGCGGCCGGGTGCACAGCCGGCCTGTAGGCGCAAAACCATGAGGTCCGAGCAGATGTTCCATTCAACTTTGCGGTTGGGAACGAACAGCTCTCGGCTGGGCACTACATATTTCTTACTCAACCAAGCTATACGCTCGTGATCCGCAACGCCGATTTTCAACTTACCATTCTCAGCAGGAGCGAGGATGCAGGCAGCGTGAAGGGGTATTCCAACTAATTGGTGTTCAACAAGTACGGCGACCACTATTTCCTGCGGGAGATCCGCTGCCCTTTGATCGCGATGAACGTGGAGCTTCGGCAGTCGAGGCTAGAAAAACAGATCCGCGTCCAGACGGCGTCGCTTGGTCCGGAAACAACCCTGCTTGCTCTGAAGTAGACTTCGGGCTCGGCCAGTTGGGGCCACCGCCTGGGAGGCATCCATCTATTGCGTCCTGCTGCGCAAGTCTCCACTCATCGCGGAGGCCATACTAAGAAAAAGGAAGGACGCCCATAGGAGCCTCCCAAAGCCCCTAGACTGCGCCTCCGAAACAGCAACTTGGCGGATGCGAGAGAGCCCAAGAAAGACTATGGGATGGAGACCAATCACTTCGAGTTCGCCACCACGACTTGACATTTATTATCGCGGAAGCCTAACTTAAGCTGGTTCGAGTAAACGATTACTCAGACGGCTTGTCGTGGATTTCGCTCGATCGTAAGAGCATTCACCGGCCGCCATTGAGCAAGCTTCAGGAGAGCCGTAAATGACGCATTTCAGTATGAAATATCTGGGGATTTGTGCGATTCTCTGCGCAGCCCTCGTCGCGCTTGTGGTTACAGAATCCGCCTGCGCACAAGCAACATCGGGAACGATACAGGGCCGGGTTACTGATGCCTCAGGCGCGGTCATTCCAGGAGCCATCGTCAGCGTCAGGGATGAGGACAAGGGCGTGACCTTCACCGGGCGATCGGGAGGCGCCGGCGAATACTCTGTGCTCAATGTTAGTCCGGGCGTTTATGAAGTCACAGTCTCCCACCCGGGATTCGCAGATTCTGTCGCGGCGCACACAACGGTCGTTATCGATCAAAAGCTGGTGCTCAATTTCCGTCTCTCGCCGGGCACCGTTACAACCACCGTGCAAGTGAACGAACAGCCGTCTCTGCTGCAAACGCAGACTGCCGAAGTGGGTACCGTGATTGGCGGAAACACCATCACCGACCTGCCACTGCTGTCCCGCAATTTCTATGATTTGACCGCACTGGTACCAGGCGTAGTCCAGGTGGGCGGGAGCATCAACAGCTATGCCTTGTCTGTGAGCGGGCAAAGAGAATTTGCCAACTCAATTCTGCTGGACGGCGTAGAGTCCACCACCAATCGCACGCAGGACGTCACCGTCAAGCCGAGCGTGGATTCCGTGCAGGAATTCAAGGTGATCACGTCGAGCTACGACGCAGAATATGGCAATGCCGCCGGCGGCGTGGTGCAAATCCAGACCAAGGCCGGCACCAACCAGTTCCACGGCGATGCCTACGAGTTCTACCGGCCGAACTCCCTCACAGCACGCCCCTACGCCTTCGGCGGATCGAAGAACCCTCCTTCGGTTCTGAAGCAAAACAACTTCGGCGGCACTCTGGGCGGACCCGTGATCAAAGATCGCTCATTCTTTTTTGGCTCATATGAGGGCACTCGCCAGACGAATGCGTACACCTATCTCGATTCGACAATTCCTTTCGGTCTGATAAAGCAGCAACCAGATGGCTCGATAGACCTCTCTGGGTTGGTCGATCCTAATTCGGGATTGCCCAGCAGCTTCTGCAATGGAAAACCATGCCCTCCTGCCGGATCCATTGATCCGATTTTCGATCCGGCTGCTTCCTATGCCTGCTATGGGTTTTGTGCTCAGCAGTTCCCGGGAAATATTATTCCGGCAGATCGCGTGAGCAAGGCGGGATATAACACGCTGGTCAATTTTTATCCCAAGCCCAATCTGCCCGGACTGCGCAACGGGTGGTTCTCAAACTATTCCGTGGACTCACCTGTCACTTCGAATTCCAACCAAGTCGATGCGCGTTATGACCAGGTGCTCAGGCAATCCGATCGGCTGTATGCGATCTATCACTGGGACGGAAACAACTCGCTTGTCACCGATCCGTATTGGGGACACACCGTCGTGTCGGGTGCAGGCGATGCCGATCAGGCCAACAAGCAGGATGACGGCGCGCAGTCAATCTCAGTCACGGAAGACCACATCTTCGGACCAAACAAATTGAATGAGTTCCGCTTTGGCTACACGAGGTACTATCAGGACCAGTACAGCCTGCTGAATGGAACAGACTACTCCGCGAAATATGGGGCCGGTAATGTTACAGTCCCGGGCTACCCCGCAACTGTGGGCTATCCTCAAATGTATCTCGCTGACGGCTATTTTTCCGGCGGTTCGACCTACAAGCCTTATCATGTTCTCGACAGCAACTTCCAGTTCTCGGACTATTACACGCTGAGCGGAATTGGCGGGCACACCTTCAAGTTTGGCGGGGATCTTCGAAAGTTAAATTCTCATCCGAACTTCTCCCTGTTTCCGACCGGCTTTCAGTACTATTCCAGCTTCGGTACGTCAGAGACATCCGATCCCACGTTCAACGCGGCCAACGGCTATGCTCAATATGTTCCCAACGGATGGAACGCATATGGAGGATCTGATATTGCAGATTTGCTGCTTGGGCTGCCCGAGGTTGTGGATATCGGATTACAGTTAACCAATCCTCACACTCAGTCATGGGATTTCGATCTCTATGCCCAGGATTCGTGGAAGGCTTCTCCAAAACTCACTGTGAACTACGGGTTGCGCTATGAGTATCAGCGTCCGTACACAGAATCCAGTAACTACATGTCAAATTACGACATAGCCAGCAACACTATTCTCCTCGCGGGCCGTGGCGGCAATTCACAGTTTCTCGTCAATACCCGGAAGAATGAATTTGCTCCTCGCCTTGGGTTTGCCTACCAGGTGAATGAAAAGACCGTGGTGCGCGGCGGCTTTGGCATTTTCTATACACCGGAGAATGATGGCCGCGAAGATTTTCTGACGAAGAACACCCCCTTTGCGACGCAATCGAGTTACTTTAATACGCCTTACAACGGATATTATTCGTATCAACTTGACTCAGGCGTGCCCCGCAGCACCGCGATCAATATTCCTCCCGCCGGATTTATTGTTCCCGCCGACGTTCCCAACGGAAATCTTCTGACTACTTATGCTCTTGACCCGCATATCAAGACCGGGTACGTAGAAGGGTTTAACCTGACAGTGCAGAGGCAGCTCAGCTCGTCCATTTCTGTGGACCTGGCCTATGTGGCGTCGCTATCGCACGCCCTGCCGTACCAGATTGGAGATATCAATGCCAATCCATATGACAGCACCAACAGCTATAACAACCGCCTGACAACTGATCTGGGGAAAATTCAATACCTGACGGATTCAGGCATCGGAAACTATAACTCGATGCAGCTGAAGGTTACCAAGCAGGCTTCACACAATCTGACCTTCCTTGGGAGCTATACCTACAGCCACAATCTGGACAATGGGCCGGCACCTTTCAATCTGGGGCTCAACAACGACAATCCCCAGAATCCTTACAACCTGCAGGCTGAATATGCGACCGCGGACAGCGATGTGCGTCAGAACTTCGTCTTCAGCGGTTCGTGGTTTCTGCCGTTCGGAAGTGGCCAGCGCTATTTTTCCGACTGGAACCATCTAACCAATGCCATTCTGGGCGGATGGCAATGGAACGCCATCTACATTATGCAGAGCGGAACGCCCGTAAATGTTGTCCGGGGCACCGATCCCACCGGCGTGCTGCCGGGACTGAGGCCCGACGTGATAGGCAACCCCAATTTTTCGCGCGGCAAGCGGACGCTCAGTGAGTATTTCAACACGGCAGCATTCACGAACGCGCCGTTTGCAGCTGGTACGGGCAACGAACTGGCTCCGGGGGATGCAGGACGGAACCTTGTCGTAGGTCCCGGATACGTCAATCTGGATACTTCGCTTTTCAAGGAGGTACCCATTCACGAGCAGTCGATGCTGCAGTTTCGCGTCGAAGCTTTCAACATATTTAACACTCCTCATTTTGGTAACCCGGACGGGACAGTTAACAGCGGTACCTACGGCGAGATCATCCGGCAAAACGGCACTCCAAATGCCAATCGGGTCATGCAGATCGATGTGAAATTCCTTTTCTAGGATTGTCTTGGGGCCGTGGCGCTTGAGCATATCCTTGCGGCACGGCCTTTCCCTCCCGCAACTCAATCTCTTATGAATCCCATTCGATTTGTGCGCTTCCTGTTTCTACGTCTCTCGATACTTTTGCAAGACGCAAGCGTTTCGGGGCAGGCAATAGCTGAGAAGATCCCGGCGTCCGGTAGTGTTTTTGCCGTTACTTTGGCGGTTGCAGTCTTCGGCGGAAACGCTCTTCACGCCCAGGATTTCTATCTTCATAACGGCGACCGCCTCACGTTTTATGGCGACAGCATTACAGCGCAGCGCTTCTACACCCGGGACATCCAGGACTTCGTGGCGACACGATATCCCAACCTGCAGGTGACGTATCACAACGCCGGAGTTCCGGGAGATAAGGTCACTGGAGGCTATGCGGGTGATGCTGCTGCTCGTGTGGCGCGCGATGTGACGCCGTGGAATCCGACTGTGCTTACGGTGATGCTGGGAGTGAACGACGGAGACTACGTTCCACCAGAGCCCAGGATCTTTGCAGAGTACCAGGACGGATACGAGAGGCTGATCACGATGCTTCGCGCCGCAGCCCCGCGCGCGCGAATTACCTTGATCGAAAATACGCCGTATGACGAAATTACCCACGGAACTGAGTTCGCCGGGTTCATGGCGACGACCGAGCAAAATGCGATGGCGACTCCAGCGCTTGGGCAGCGCGAGAGTTTGCCGGTAGTGGACGCCTATTTGCCAGTGAAAGAGCTGCTGGAACACGCCAAGGCCGCCGATCCTTCTTTCGCATCGCTGCTGGTGCCCGACCGGATTCATCCTTCCGAACCGCTGCACTGGGTAATGGCAGAGTCGGTGATGAAGGCGTGGCGTATCGATCCTGTGGTGAGCGAGGTCACTTTGTCAGCGGCATCGCAGAATGTTACGCATAGCCTGCGGACGAAGGTCAGCGGAGTGCAGGCCCACGGGAGCGCACTCGACTGGGATCAACTCGATGAGGCATTGCCGTTGCCCTTTAACTTTGAGAACGCTCTGATGAATTTCGTCCTGAAGAACAGCGATCTTGCCTCCTGTGACCAGGAAATGCTCAAGGTGGAAGACCTGCAACCTGGAGCGTACAAGCTGACGATTGATAAGAGGGATGTGGGGAAATATTCTGAAGCACAGCTATCAACGGGAATCAATCTGGCGCTGCTGAAGACACCCATGTGGGACCAGGCCAGGGAGTATGACGCAGCTCTCGAGCGGCGCTCGGAATTGGAGCAAGCCGATTTCGTCCTCTTTGCTGAGACTGACTTGAAGGACAAAGCAGCGGCAAGCAGAATTCTGCGCGAAGGGGAAGCGGTGTTTGAGAAAAAGGCGCAGGAAGCACTGCGCATGTCAATGCACCACTATACGGTCGCCCCTTTGAATCACACGATCGCGCCCAACCCTTAGGCGATCGCTTCTTCATCAAAAGGATCCGCATGGCCAGCAAGAAAATGCATCGAGTTTCTCTTCTCACCCTTTTTGCTTTCTCCGCAGCGCTGTCGCCGGTATTCGCGCAGTACGACCACGATGTACAGCCACAGACGCCGCGTCCCTGGATGGATCGCAATTTGTCGCCCGATGAGCGAACCGACCTGGTGTTGAAGCAATTGACTCTGGACGAGAAGACTGACCTGGTGCATGGCCAGGGCATGCCGGATTGGGGCAAGCCGATGCAGCATCCCGAGCTGGGCAATGGCGGGGCGGGATTCGTTCTCGGCGTCCCGCGGCTGGGCATCCCTATTATCCAGATGAGCGATGCTGCTTACGGAGTTCGGGATAGTGCGCAGAACGGGCGCTACTCGACGGCACTCCCATCGAATCTCGCTTCAGCGGCGAGCTGGGACCCGCAGGCCGCTTGCGATTATGGCGCGCTGATTGGCCGCGAGTTGCGCGCTCAGGGCTACAACATGTCACTGGGAGGTGGCGTTAACCTCACGCGCGAGCCGCGGGATGGGAGAACCTTCGAGTATATGGGCGAAGATCCCGTGCTCGCCGGCATCATGGTCGGTAACCGGATCAAATGCGAGCAGGCGCAGCATGTCATCGCAGACATCAAGCATTACGCGATGAATGACCAGGAAAGCGGACGTGACGAGGTTAATGTAATTGTCGATAAGCGCGCCATGCAGGAGAGCGATCTGCTCGCCTTCCAGATCGGCATTGCAACTGGTAACCCGGGCGCCGTGATGTGTGCTTACAACGCGGTCAATGGTGACTTTTCCTGCCAGAACAAATATCTGCTTACCGACGTCCTCAAACAGGAGTGGAAGTTCGAAGGCTTCGTAGTATCGGATTGGGGTGGAACTCACAGCACAATTCAGGCCTCGGCGGCGGGGCTGGACAACGAAGAGCCCATGGATGATTTCTATGGCCAGAAGCTGACGGATGCCGTGCAGTCGGGAATGATCCCGATAGCCCAACTGGATGATCACGTGCGGCGCATCCTGCGCTCCGAGTTTGCGAGCGGAATCGTCGATTACCCGATGCAGAAAAGCGTGGTAGACGTAGAGGCCGGTTTTCACACGGCACAGCATATTGCTGAGCAAAGCATTGTCTTATTGAAGAATACGCAGCACGTTTTGCCGCTCGATCCGACAGCCATACATTCCATCGCTATTATCGGGCCCCATGCTGATACGGGTATGATCTCCGGCGGCGGATCGGCGCAGGTCGATCCACCTGGAGCGGCGGCCTTTCAATGGAACAAGCAGGTGTGGTTTCCCATTTCTCCATTGAAGGCGGTGAGCGCCAAAGCCCCTGGAGCCGAAGTTAAGTTTGATTCTGGAGAGAATCCTGCCGCTGCCGCTGCGCTGGCCAGCCGGTCAGATCTTGCGATCGTCTTCGTGTATCAGTGGATGAGTGAAGGAACGGATTTGCCCAACCTGTCGTTGCCGGATAAGCAGGACCAGTTGATCGAGCAGGTGGCAGTGGCAAACCCGCTCACCATTGTAGTGCTGGAGACCGGCACCGCCGTTCTGATGCCATGGCTCGATCGCGTAAGCGGTGTTGTCGAGGCGTGGTATCCAGGTACCAGGGGTGCGGATGCAGTCGCCAATGTTCTGTTTGGCGACGTGAATCCGAGCGGCAAGCTACCCATCACCTTTCCTCGGAACGAGGCAGATCTGCCGCATCCGCATATCGTTACTCCGCCGCCCGGAGCACAGGGAGCCACCGCGGTGATGCGAACTGGAGAGGCGAAGCCAACCTTCAGCGTGGAATACAACGAAGGTTCCCTGGTCGGGTATAAGTGGTACGACGCTGAGCACAAACCTGTCCTCTTCCCCTTCGGTTTCGGGCTCTCCTACACGAGCTATAGTTACTCCGATCTCCAGATCGAGCAGGGAAGCACCACCACGGTGTCCTTTACGGTGAAGAATACCGGCAGCCGGGCAGGGGCGGAGATCGCCGAGATCTACGCCGAACTCCCAGCCAGCGCAGGCGAGCCGCCGAAGCGTCTGGTCGGCTGGAGCAAAGTGCAACTGAACGCCGGCGAGAGCCGGCAAGTGCAGGTCATCGTCAACCCACTGTATCTCTCGGTCTATGACGTAGATCAACGCAAGTGGCGTCTGGATCCCGGCAACTACATTCTCAGTGTGGGCGGGTCCTCGGCCGATCTTCCACTGGTCAAACAAGTCACCATAAGGTGACGTCGCGATTTCACTTTTACACTGGAAGGGAATTGAGGGTCCATTTCATTGATGCAGTTGTGTAAGCAATTCGCATTCCTGGCCGCAGTTGCCTGCGGCTTCACGGGCGTTGCGCAAACAAGTGGCGTTCACAACGCGAATGGCCGCCGCCAGTTTTATCTCGATTGCGGGAGCGCAGCCTCTTCGGGCACCGGCGTCTCCGAACAATCACCCTGGAACCGCCTCGAGCAATTGAACTCCTTCAACTTTGCGCCGGGCGACACCGTTTTTCTCAAGCGCGGTACGGTGTGTCACGGAACCATTGCTCCCCAGGGATCGGGAAGTGAGAGCGCGCCCATCCGACTGACCGCCTACGGCGAAGGACAGCGTCCGAGAATAATAGCGGAAACTTCTGCCCAGCAGTCGCTGAAGCTCTTCAATCAGGAATACTGGGATATCGACTCTCTCGATCTAAGCGGCGGCACCACCAACGGTGTCTTCATCAGCGGAGACAAGGGCATCCTGCATCACATCCATCTATCCAATCTCGCGG
Source organism: uncultured Acidobacteriaceae bacterium (assembly GCA_963781245.1). Lineage (GTDB taxonomy): Bacteria > Acidobacteriota > Terriglobia > Terriglobales > Acidobacteriaceae > Silvibacterium. The sequence continues at coordinate 202,397 of CAWAFB010000008.1, read as the reverse complement.
TTCACGATGTGATTGGCGGTGAATTGAAGCATAAAGAGAGCGGGCTTGTTGCGATCACACCAGGCAGTGTGAATCAGCATTTTGACGACGTGATCGTGGATGGCGTTACAGCCTGGCACACCAACCAGTGGGTCGGAATCATCGTGGGCGGTGGAAACCTGGGCTATCCGCCCGAAAGCGACTGGAACACGAATGTAGAGATTCGCAATTCTGTAATTCACGATGTGCAGGGCGATGGTATCGTACTTTTTCGCGTGATCCACGGCAGAATCGACTCGAGCGTGGCATGGAATACCGGCATGCAGGTCACCGAGACCACCGGCACGCCCAATGCCATCTGGACCTGGATGTGCGATGACTGCACTGTCGAAGGCAATGAGGCATACCTGACCGATAGCCCGGGAGTGGATGGCGGCGCCTACGATATCGACTACGGAAACACGAAAAACTCTGTAATCGATAATTACGGTCACGACACTCAGGGATACTGCGTCGCAGTCTTCGGCGCCGGATTTGTGACCAAGGAGAGCACGGTGCGTGGAAATCTCTGCGTCAACAACGGCCGTAGTCCGCGCATGGCTAAGTATCAGGGCGCCATTTTCCTGCTCTCCTGGAATGATGGTTCAATCGATGGGCTCACTGTTGAGAACAACACCGTGTACTGGAGCCCCTTCGAGAATTCCCCTGCTCTTGTGAATCAGGCAACTATCAAGGCAGGAACCGCAGCTTTCCGCAACAACACGATCTACTCGACGTCGCCTTGGATTGTGGACAGCAATAGGTCACTGTCACTGGAAAAAAATCATTACAGCTATTACGGTGGCGGACGCGCAAAGTGGCGTTACGGAGCAGAGGAGTTCGGCAGTTTGCAGGAATTGCTGGACGGCGCGAAGCAGGAGACTGGCAGCCGCTTCGTGCAACAGCCCCTGCAGGCGTGGCCCGAAGCATGCGTATTACCGGCGGAGGTCGCACGGTGCCCGGCACAAGTGGGATCACAGGGAAGCTGGACGCTCGAAAGCGTATTGCCATTTTCTCTCGACGCTCGCGGAATGGTCAGCGATGCAGCCCGTCGGCAGCTGGTGACCTTGAAAAGCCTCGGCCAGCAGTATGGCCCGCAAGGCTTAAAGGTGACCGTACTGCTCATCTCACCCGACGCGCAGATCTTTCAAAGCGGAGCCTTCCGCAATGCACTGACTGACTTGGATCTCGACGGCATCACGGTGCTCCATGCTGTTACAGGCCGGGAGCATACGACGCTTTCTACAGCCGCTGGCACTATCGCGGGCCAATGGGATGGGTTCGCCGGTCCGGTCACGCTGGGCCTCGCACTGCGCTGCGCCATCGGTGAGCCGATTTACGCACAGATGGGAGTGAAGGCACATGAGTAGCAGAAAGCCCGTTCTGGCGGCGGCTGTCAGCCTGATGATGATTGCCGGCAGCCTCGTGGCATCGGCACAGGAGAGCTATTCCAGAGACCGTCTCGGCTCGCCCACGATCCCCGACCCCATCTCCGTCTACGACAACTGGTCGGTCTATGACGAGCTTTCCGACAACGTTCCTCTGACCCAGACACTGACCATGAGCGAACTGGACCAGGTCTTACGCCTGAGGAAAGCGGGAGCTCGCTTCGACTACTACGTGATGGATGCCTTCTGGTTCGATCCCGACGGCGCCTATCGCACATGGAAGAAGCCGAATTGGCCCGAGGGTCCTGATCTCTGGATTAAGACATGTCAGCAGAACGGCATCAAGCCCGGTCTTTGGTTCAGCACCAACACGCTCGTCAAAATCAACGCCGCGCCCCAGTGGCGCGATTCACTCAATAAAAAGGGAACTGCGATGTCCATGTTCGAGGGCGGCTTTCTGCCCGATTTCATGGACACGCTGCAGTATTGGTACGACCACGGAATGCGCATGTTCCTCTTCGACTTTGCCGACCTGACCGCGGCGACTCTGAAGTCGGAAGCGAGCATGACGAAAGAAGAAATCATTCAGCGGAACTCAACGGCCCTGCAGGATGCCCTTGCCAACTTCCGCCGCAAAAATCCGGACGTCGTCCTCGAAGCCTTTAATGGATTCGGCGGCGACATGGACTCTACCTACTATCCATTCCCCTTTAAGAATCCTGTCGATCTGCGCTGGCTGAAGGTCTTTGACTCCTTATATAGCGGCGACCCGCGCCCCGGGGACGCCCCCGAAATGAATTTCTGGCGAACCCTGGAAATATACAGCGACCATCAGGCGCGCCGCTATGAGCAGGCGGGCGTGCCGCTGGAGCGCATCGACTCCACCAGCTTCATGCCGGGCAAGACGAGCACCATTTATCGCCGTGCAATGCAGGAGTGGAAGGGATCGCTCATCCTCATGCTGGCTCGCGGGGGCTGGATTGATACCACGTACGGAAACCTCGAGTTGCTTAGCGACCAGGATGTAACCTGGTTCGCCTGCGTCCAGTCGCTCTTTCTGCACCTCCAGTCCGAGGGGAGGATTAAGACCTTCGGAGGCATTCCCGGCGAAGTGCAGACTTACGGATTTGGCGCACTCGATGCGGAAGGCAGTGTCTATGTCTTGGTAAATCCAGCGCAGAGTGTGGCGAAGATCCAGATGCCGCTGCTCTCGCAGATACAAAAACCTCTGGGGCGGGGGCGACTGCTTTTTCGTGATGCCGGCTTCGAGACGCGTCTCAGCGGAGACACCATCGAGCTCGGCCCCGGTCAGATGGCCATGGTGGGCTTCGGAAAGTATGCCGCGTCTACCTACGATTTCGGAATCCAGAAGGACGTCGTGATCCCGCGAGCAATACGACCTGTAGCCGCGGAGTTCCAGAGCACCGGCAAGGGCGTGATTCAGGCCACAATTCCGGCGCCTGCAGGTGGCGATCTCCGCCTCATCATGCAGCAATACTCGCCAGACGGCAGTCTCCGCCGCACATGGCCAACCGGATCCCCGAATGTCGAGAACATGGGAAAGCTGTTTCTGCTGAAAGCAGAACAGAACGGTAAAGAGCTACCAATTCACGAGGATTACGACCGCGAGATTTGGGCCGGCCTTTCGTGGGCTGCAGGTGAGGTCAGCCAGAAAGATTTGCAGCCCGGAACTCCACTGACTTTGACCTTCCAGTCCATGGAGAAAGATCCCGTAACGCTCAAAGGTCAGCTGTATTTGGTCAACTACTAACCGGAGCGGTTCCACAAATCAGACCTCACGGCCCGAGACAGGCCGTGAGGTCTCCTTTCATCAGGGCTGGAAAATGGCAAAGTTCATTGCTCTTCCACAATCGACAGGTCCCACGGCTTCAGCGTGACCTGCTGAGAAGGGGCAACGTGCTCATCCGTCAGCAGATCTTTGCCGCTTGCGTGAGCGTAGGTAAAAGACGCAGGAGCTGCCGAGTAATTGAAGTAATAATGAAGCTGCTTGCCAAGGCGATCGACGCCGTTCACAACGTGGATCGTTGAAGGAAGCTCTTGGTCAGACCCCATAAGTCCCGCACTTTTTAGTGCATCGCTCAGAATTGCGCGCTGCAGTCCATCGCTCAAGTACGTTCCTTCGTAGAGAAGACTGCCGGACCCATATTGGTTCTCCGTAATCGCCGGCCATCGCCCGAAGAACGGGTGATCGTAATATGCGAGCGCCTTCGCATGCTCAGGCATCAGAAACTCAGCCCAGTACATCACCTTGTTATCTGCGCCAGCGTGGAACGGATCTCCCTTAAGTGCCAGCGGTTGTTCCAGGTTCGAAAATTCCTGATAGCTGAAACCTGCAGTGTCGCGAAGAGGCCCAGGCGCGCGTGTCCAGCGAACCGCAGAGTTCTCATTCGCGAAACCGCTCTTAAAGGTCATTACGACGTGGCCACCGTTCTTTACGTAGTCCGCGATCCGCTGTAGCAGCGTGTCGTCTGCAATGTATAAAGCGGGAACGATGAGGAGCTTGTATTGCGAGAAATCCGTCGTCTCGGGAAAGACAAAGTCCGTGCCGATATTGAGCGAATAAAGTGCGTGGTGAAATTGCCGGACCAGCGAGCCATAATCAACGACAGGGGGAGCAAACGACCATTGCGGACCGCTTGAAGTGAACGGCATGAAGCTGATGGCGTTCAATGAATCCCGGCTCCACAGGATCGCCACCCGGTTCCTTAGCTGCATTCCCACAAGCTGCGGTCCAATTTTCTGCAGTTCATGGGCGGTCCTTGAAACCTCGGCATAGGCACGGTTTGGCTCAAAATCGTGCGAGAGAACGCCTTTCCAGTAGGTCTCTTGGTTTGCAGAAATCGAAGCCCAGTGCCAGTACTCCACCATGTCGGCGCCATTTGCAATATGCGTGTAGACATCCTCGCGCATCTGCCCATCATAGGGAGGGAACTGGAATGCCGACGTCCAGTCCGTGGTCTGGGCATTCGTTTCCGTCACTAGGAAATTGCTGCGTTTGAGGGAACGCGTGTAATCCTCTGCGAACGCCTGTCCTGCCCCGTCAAAATGGTCCTGCGTGCCATGATAGTTGTTGATCGCAGCGATATCGAGCGAAGAAGCGACGGCCTCTTCATTTACATCCGGCTTGAATCCCCCGGCAAAATCCGTCGTGACGAATTGATTTGGCCCACGATATTTCCTCACCAGCTCAGCCTGCCATGCGAGGTAGTCAGTCACACGCATTTGTTGCCAGCGCGACCACTCCAGCTTATAGCCGGTGCTCTGCGCGCTGTCGCGAGTCGGCATCTCCTCCCAGGAATTCACGTCCTCGCCCCAGTAGTTCAGGAACCACGCCTTGGTCAGGTTCTCCGGAGTACCAAATTTCTCTTTAAGGTGGTTAACGAATCCGGTAAAGACATCATGGTTCGATGCTCCGTAAGACGCCGTCTCATTATCGATCTGCCAGCCGATGACGTACGGGTTGTTCTTATAGTGCTGTACCAGGTTCGCAATGATGCGCTGCGCGTAAAAGCGAAACGTGGGATTCTCGATATCCATGTTCTGCCGCATCCCATAGAACACCTTCTCCCCGCCCAGCGGCCTCGCCACCACTTCCGGGTGCTCCTGATAAAGCCAGGTTGGGATCGAATAAGTCGGCGTGCCCATAATGACCTTGATTCCGGCCTTGCCCATAGCATCGACGACGCGATCCATCCACTCGTACTGAAAGCGGCCATCCTCCGGCTCCCACAGGCTCCATGTGGATTCGCCCATGCGCACAACTGTCAGGCCGGCGTCCTTCATCAGCTTCACATCCTGATCGAGCCGCTCATAAGGCTCATACTCGTGGTAGTAAGCTGCACCATAGAGCACAGTAGAAAATGAGGCGGGAGAGCCTGAAGGAACAGGAGCAAGAACTGCTGCATCTGGTCTCTCGTGATGCTCAACCTGGCCCAGAAGAGTGCTCGCTCCGCAGGCAAGGCACGCCGCTATCGTGAACGCGGAAAGGAGATTTATACTGCCGTGGATAGCTGATTTACGGTGCATCGTTTTCAAACTCCGGGTGTGCCTTTTTCTTCGCTAGTAGATTTGGTCGATTTGTCGCGCATTCGGGAGCCGCATGGAGGATATTACCAGTAAACGCTTTCTGGATTCTGTGCCGATGCGCCGGGTAGAATCGGCTTCGCACAGCTCGCGCTCGTCCTGGATCGGGCGTAACCATTTAAGAGGTCTCCCCGTCATGTCGTGCCCTCTCTCCCGCAGGAATTTCGTACGGTCGGCAGCCACTGCCGCCGCTGCTATCGCCACCAAAGGCGCCTGGAGCAATCTCTCCTTCGCCGATACTCCTGGCCATCAGAATCTACTCTCGCAATTCGATTACGGCGACGTCTTTCTCTCGAGTGACCTGCACGAAGCGCAGATTCAAGGGACGCACTCCGTCCTGATGCAGTTGAGTGATGACAGCTTGCTGAAGCCGCTCCGTCAAATGGCGGGCATGCCGGCGCCCGGCGAGGATCTCGGCGACTGGTATCACTATGACCCCGATTTGAATCACTTCCCGGGCGACTCCGGGTTCGCGCCTGCCTGCACCTTTGGCCAGTGGGTCTCCGCGCTCGCCCGCATCTATGCCATCACGGGCGACGAGGCTACACGAGCGAAAGTGCTGCGCCTGAACCAGCTTTACGCCCAGACAATCAGTCCAGATTTTTACATCAGGAATCGCTTCCCGGCGTATTGCTACGACAAGCTCCTGCTTGGACTGCTCGATTCACGCACCTATGCAAACGATCCCGATGCCATGGAAATCCTTGAGAAAACAACGAAGACCGCGCTGCCACTTCTGCCACCGCACGCTATCGAGCACGATGTGCCCTGGCGACCGGACAGACATGACGACTCCTGGAACTGGGACGAGTCGTACACGATGCCAGAAAATCTCTTCATCGCCTACCAGCGCGGCGCGGGTCGCCAGTATTACGACCTCGCCTTTCGCTATCTGGACGACAAGACCTGGTTCGAGCCGCTTGCACGCGGTGAGAATGTGCTAGGTGGTCGCCATGCCTACAGTTACGTGAATTCACTCAGCTCGGCCATGATGGCCTACATGGTCGGCGGTAGCGAGATGCACCTGCGTGCGGCGAGAAATGCCTTCCCCATGCTGCTCGAGCAAAGCTTCGCCACGGGTGGCTGGGGGCCCGACGAGAAACTGCGCGCGCCCGGCAGCGGCGACGTCTATGCAAGCCTCAACAACACCCATGCCAGCTTCGAAACCCCATGCGGCAGCTACGCCCATTTCAAGTTGACCCGCTACCTGCTTCGCGTTACGCGTGATTCCCGCTACGGTGACAGCATGGAACGAATGATGTACAACACAATCCTCGGTGCCAAGCCCCTGCAAAATAACGGCCAGACTTTTTACTATGCCGACTACAATTTCGACGGCAAGAGAGTCTACAAGCAAGCCCGCTGGCCATGCTGCTCCGGCACTCTTCCGCAAGTGGCAGCGGACTACCACATCCAGGGATACTTTCACGATGATCGCGATGTCTTCGTGAATCTCTACATCCCGTCCACGCTGCGGTGGAATCGGGGCGGCAATGTCCTTTCGATTTCGCAGGAGAGCGCGTGGCCCTACCAACCAAACATATCGTTCGTGGTGAACAGTGCAACTCCCGCCGACATGACGCTTCACTTTCGCATCCCACAATGGACCAGCAGCGCTTCGCTCGCGGTAAATGGAAAACGCTGGCCCGGGAATCTCGAGCCCGGGCACTTCGCGGCGGTAAAACGAACCTGGAACAATGGAGACCGCGTTGAGCTCGAACTACCGCTCCCCGTCCGCCTGGAGCCGATCGACCCAGAGCACCCGGATACAGTCGCGGTCGTGCGCGGACCGCTGGTCCTCTTCGCGCTCAAGCCTGAGCAGAGCAGTCCCATGCCATCCTTCGCGAAAAATGCGCTGGTGCATCTGCAGCAGGTGTCTCAGCGCGAGTGGCGATCCAACGCAGACGGCGCGGTGCACCGCTTTGTCCCGTTCACTGAAGTGGGATCGGAACCCTACACCACCTACCTCCGCACTACGTAGCACGCCATGAGGTCGATAACATCATCGCCAAGCCTGAACGTGTGGCAGAAGACCTGGAGCTTGCGAAAGTCGGGCACTTAGCCATCAAAAGTACCAACAATTTGACAGCCATTGAGCGTGGGCTTGTAGCCTGCGCCTTTGGCGGTAAGGTGAAAGACGCGGTGACCGTAGTCGAGGATGGTTTCCGAAGTCCAGCGCGGCCCAAAGATGTGTAGATAGTTTCGATAGATAGTCTGGCCGCCCACCGGATTATCGCGGTACGTGGGTAGCACTTGGCCCGGCGCCGCCCCTCCCGTCTGATGGTGGACGATTTTCGCGGGGAACCTATCGCTTGCTCACTCTCCTCGGCCCGGCAACCATTAAGGCAACCATTAAGTTGACGATAATTGCGGAGCAGGTTATTTTACGAGTCATGAAGTTGGATCTCACGCATTTCTGTTGTCGCCCTGACAGCTCTTCGCTGGTTGAGCGGCGTACGAAGACATGATCCAACGGTCCTGATTAGGTCAGTTCGTACCATAGACCCGCCGACCAGCAAATCATGCTGGTTTTTTTATTTGCCGGCAGGTTCGTGCAAGAACGCGAAAGGAGATCTCTTTGCGCCAGAAGATAGCTTTGACGGTTCTGCTTTTGGGTATGGTTCCCTTGGCTGTGATGCATCGGCTCTGTGGTACGGCTCGCGCTCAAAGTGCCGATGCTTATCCCGCAACCCCCGACGGTGTTTGGCAGGGCACAGCCGCGTATAACGGCCAGCAGGTGCCCTTCCGCCTGGAAATCACGGGCAAAGGCAATCACGTCCAGGGTGCCTTGATCAACGGCAAAGAGAAGTCGCCCGCATCAAGTGGTAATTATTCCGACGGACATCTGGTGCTCCATTTCGACTATTTCGCCAACACCATCGATGCCACATTAAAGAACGGGGCGCTGACGGGCACCTTCAGCAGCCACTCGCGCACCATCCCGATCACCGCAAGCCTCAACGCAACGCCTGGTGATTCCTCTCCTGACCCGCCGAAAATTGCCGGCACATGGGAGATTGCGGTGAAGGGCCCAAAGGGAGAATCAGCGTGGGAACTTCACGTGAGCCAGTTAGGCGCCGAAGTAGACGCGGTGATCCAGCGTATCGACGGCGACACCGGCAATCTGTACGGAACATGGCGGAACGGCCAGTTCGCGGTGAGCCATTTCACCGCAGCCGGGCCATCGTATGCTGTGCTGCGTCCACAGGCAGACGGCACGCTGAAGGTGATCACGTTTTCCCGCAGCGGCTCACAGGAACTGACCGCCCGGCGATCGGAGGCAGCTCGCGCCGAAGGCCTGAACAAGCCGGATGATCCTCTGCAGCACACGAAGCTGAAGGACCCGGCTCAACCGCTCGCTTTCAACGGCAAAGATCTGAATGGAATCGTGGTCGCGAGTACCGACCCGCGGTTCAAAGGCAAGGTTGTGATTCTCTCCATCGGCGGAAGCTGGTGCCCAAACTGCCATGATGAAGCGCCGTTTCTCGAGGAGCTATACCGCAAGTACCATGACCGCGGATTGGACGTGGTTGAATTGAGCTTTGAGGAAGAGGATCAGCTGGCAAACCCGGAGAGGTTGAGAGCATTCATCCAGAAATACGGCATTACTTATCCCGTGCTGCTTGCCGGCACTCCCGATCAGCTCAATGAGAAGCTCCCGCAGGTCGATGGTCTTAACTGCTGGCCGACAACCTTCTTTATCGGCCGCGATGGCCTTGTGAAAAGCATTCACGCGGGCTATTCCGGACCGGCAACCGGCAGCGGCAACAGCGACCTTCGGCGCGAAGTAAACGCGCTTGTCGTAAAGCTTCTTTCAGGGAGCGAGCGCGCGAGTGTTCAATGAGATGAATCCGCTCACGCGATCGAATTCTGCCTCAGCGTTAGGTTCCATAGCGCCGTAACCAGCGCGTCGATATCTTCGTAAGTGTTGTAGAGCGCGAGCGAGGCGCGGACTGTACTCTCCAGCCCGAAACGGCGCAGGATTGGCTGTGCGCAATGGTGCCCGGAGCGAACGGCGATGCCGTGCCGGTTCAGATAGTCGCCGATCTCCTCCGTGCGAAAGCCATCAATGATGAATGACAGCACACCGGCCTTCTCCCTGGCCGTGCCGATAATGCGGAGACCCGGGATTCGCAGGAGTGACTCCGTTGCGTAGATGAGGAGGCCGTGTTCGTGGCGCGATACGTTGACCATCCCGACGCGATCCAGGTAGTCAATAGCTGCGCCGAGCCCAACTGCGTCCGCAATGTTGCCGGTCCCGGCTTCGAAGCGCTGCGGGGGAAGCTGATAAACGGTCTTTTCGAAGGTGACATTCTGGATCATGTTTCCGCCGCCTTGCCACGGCGGCATATGTTCCAGCACCTCCTCCTTTCCATAAACCACGCCGATGCCGGTCGGCGCAAATACCTTGTGTCCGGAGAAGACGAAGAAGTCGCAGTCGAGAGACAGTACGTCCACACGCATATGCGAAACAGATTGCGCACCGTCGAGTAGAACCCTGGCTCCATGGCGGTGCGCTGCTTCGATCATCTCGGCGACGGGCGGAACGATCCCGAGCGCATTTGATACCTGAGGTATTGCGACCAGACGTGTCTTCGGCCCGAGCAACTTCTCGTATTCGTCAAGAAGGACCTGGCCGCTGTCGTCAACGGGAGCAACGCGAAGCTTCGCGCCCTTCTCGGAGCTGAGCATCTGCCAGGGCACAATGTTGGCGTGGTGCTCAAGCCACGTGATGACGATTTCATCATCCTTCTGCACGTTGCGGCGGCCCCAGCTCTGCGCCACCAGATTGATTCCTTCGGTCGCGCCTCTAACAAAAATAATCTCGCGAGTCGATGAAGCATTTAGAAAGCGGCGTACCTTTTCGCGAGCGGACTCATAAGCGTCCGTAGCGCGAGCTGCGAGTTCGTGCGCCGCGCGATGCACATTGGAGTTCTCGTGCTCGTAAAAATACTTCAGTCGATCAATGACACTTTGCGGCTTCTGAGTGGTAGCTGCATTGTCGAGCCATACCAACGGCCGGCCGTTTACCCTCTCACGCAGAATGGGGAAGTCACGCTTGAGCGCCTCCGCGTCAAAAGAGTAAGAGGAGAGGCTCAGGTCGCTCGGTACATTCGGCTCAATGCCTGCTGGTTCAGGTTTGGCCTCGGAGCCGGGGGATGAAGGTGTGCGCGCGTCTTTGAGGAAGTCGAAGGAGGGAAAACTGGGTGAATCGGCAAATGTCGCGGAGGTCTGCGGCGTAGTTTCCGGTAAGCTTTCGGGAAACGCCGGGACGGGACCAGGTATTGCCGGAGGATAAGAAAAAAGCGGTCGAGCTTCCTCAAGAAACGAAAATGTGGGGACAGGCGCCAAATCTACAACACCTAGCGAAGACGGCATCGTAGGCGACGGAGGCTGCGCAGCTTCGGCCAATTTCGGTAACGGTTGAGCGTCGAGCGCAAATGGAAGGCCTTCGACAGCAGTTGGCGCCGGCATAAATTCTGTCAGAGGCTTCGCCGGGGTGTAAGGGCCAGCCGGGACGGTATTTTTGTCCGAGAAGATCGGCCGTGCATCCTGCAGAAATGAAAATACCGGAACAGCTCCTGAAAGGCCGCTCAGATCCGTCGAAGCGGCCGCGCCCGGAATCGGCGGGGGAGTCGCCTGGACCGGAGTTGTCACTGGGGACAGGGTTGCACCTCCAGCGCTGGCTGGCGCTCCCGGAAAGTGGGGATCGGAAGGAAGCGATGTTTCAGGAGGCGCTGCTGGAACCGTAACCGGAGGGGTTTCCAGACCTGACAGCGGCTCCGTCGACATGCTGCGAACCGGCGCATCGCCCGTACCCGGCAAGGTGGTGAAGAACTCGTTGGCCATGCGCGCGAGCGTTGCCGGATCCGGCAACCCGGCAGGGAAGAACTCCGACCCACTCGCTGGAGCGGCCTGAGTCGAGCTAGTCTCAGTTTCAAGCATCAGGCGGCCGGGATCACTTGTACTCATGGTACTGTCCGACCTCGACGTCATCGAGTACGGCGATCGCATCATCCGTCAGAACAGAAGCAGAGCAATAGAGAGAGATCAGGTACGACGCAAGGCCCCGATCGCTGATCCCCATGAACCGCACGGAAAGACCCGGGCTCTGCTCGCCGGTCAGCCCGGGCTGAAAGAGTCCGATCACTCCCTGCTTTCTTTCTCCCACGCGAATCAGCAGCATCTTTGTCTTGGCGACTTTGCCAGCCACGCGGATCTTATCGGTGGGAATCAGCGGAATTCCGCGCCAGGTGAGGAAGGGATTGCCAAACAGCGTCACTGTCGGTGGCGGCACTCCGCGGCGAGTGCATTCGCGCCCGAAGGCGGCGATGGCGCGAGGGTGCGCCAGGAACAGCGATGGCTCCTTCCAGACCTTCGTCAGCAGCTCGTCAAGGTCGTCGGGAGTGGGCGCGCCTTTGCGGGTCGAGACTCTTTGCAAATCCGGAACATTGTTGAGCAGCCCATAGTCCGCGTTGTTGAGCAGCTCGTTTTCCTGCCGCTCCTTTACGCCTTCAATCACTACGCGAAGCTGCTCGCGAACCTGATCATAGGGATTGCTGAACAAATCGCCGATGCGAGTCTGCACATTCACCACGGCATTGATACTGCTTAGCCGGTATTCGCGCGGAGCTTCTTCATAGTCGGCGTAGGTCCCGGGTATCGTCGACTCGTCATTGTGACCGCAGAGGACTTCGATCACCTTATCTTCCACAACTCGGTTCCGGCGGAAGATGCCCGCCTCTAACGGCTTCCAGTCAAGCAGCCGAACCAGCCACCTGGGAGTAATTGCTCCGTAAATCGGGGCAGTCTTGGTTACGTTGGCGAGCTGCAATGCCGCCTGTTCGCCCAGTGATCCATGCGCTACGGTGTCGGCCACTCAAAAACTCCTTTACTGATCGGGCAAATTGTAGATCAAACCCCATAGGAAATGCATCTGCGCAGACGTGGTTCGATGCGCACCGCCGCCTTCGCTTGCGCGCCCTGGCCTTCCGGTGGTCTGAATTCAGTATTTGCGGACTTTTTTGTCGACGCGGTCGGACCAGGCGTGGATACCTCCGCTCAGGTTGACTACCCTCTCAAAGCCATGCCGCTGCAGGAACTCGACAGCCTTCACTCCGCGAGGTCCCATTTTGCAGACTGCAACGATCTCCTGGCGGGTGTTCAGCTCCTTGTAGCGCCTGGGCAGCTCGGGCAAGGGAATCAGGTGCCCTCCAATGTTTGAGATCTCGTATTCATACTCATCGCGTACGTCGAGAAGGAACACGCTTTCACCTCGATCAAGACGCTGTTTTAATTCCTCTGCCTGAATCTCTGGAACGCTCACTCCGACTCTCTCCTTTGGCCCAAAAACATAAAACCCGCCTGCCAGGGCATCTCCTGGCGGCGGGTCATTCAAGGGTCTTTGCGTTTGAACCTTCTAGGTTCGCAATCTCCTCAAGCCAGAAGACACATCTCCGCTGCGCATACAGGCGCTACAACAAGCGGTGGCCTTCAGGACTTGAAACCTCATGTCAAAAGGCTAGCACAAACCTTCCGGAGCCGTCAGCTAGCCGGAAGGAGTACGCCGACGACCTAGGCTGGTCCCATCCTGAATATCGAGAGTCAACACCGTCAACGAAGGATGGGCTTCCTTGGCATCCGGCCTGACGCCATACTGATTGGGAGGGCAGGAGGAGATTGAGCTTGATTTGGAGAAAAGTGAGTTGATCGAGAAGAGGAATCAGGCTCTTGTAAAGCACATCGTTCTGGCGCTGCTGCTCGCGCCCTGTTGCGGTGCTGCAGCAGCACAACAATCCAGCCCACAACAATTGCTACCGGCCCCTCGTGAATACGCGGCGCGTAACACCACCTCGCTAGGCCGGGGCGTGACGATCGTCAGCGACGGTGATCCCGAGGATCATTTTGCCGCGACGAATCTCTCAGACTGGCTTCAACAGCTGGAGGTACCCGCGAGCCAGAGTCGATCTACCACGGTCGAACTTCTCCGCGCATCGAGCCAACGCGCGCGGAGGATTCTCGAGAAGTCGGAGGTCAAAATAACCCCCGAAATGCACGACGAGGGCTACGCGATTGTGCCTGCAGAAAAGGGGATCGCGGTAATCGCCGACACATCTGCAGGCGTTTTCTACGGAGTGCAGGCAGTTAAGCAGTTGATCCAGGGCCGGGGATCTGCGGCAACACTGCAGGTGGCAATGATCCGGGACTGGCCCGCCATGCGCTATCGCGGCATTTCGGACGATCTCTCCCGGGGGCCCTTGCCTACGCTTGATTTTCAAAAGCGGCAGATTCGAACTCTGGCCGCGTACAAGCTGAACGTCTACTCGCCCTACTTCGAGAACACCCTCCACTATCCATCCAATCCTCTGCCTGGCTTGAATGGCGGCAGCATGACTCCGGAAGAAGCGCGCGAACTGGTCGCCTATGCGCAGAACTACCACGTAATGATCATTCCGGAGCAGGAAGCCTTCGGCCATCTGCATCACGTACTCAAGTATGAGCAGTACGCGCCGCTTGCGGAGATTCCAATGGGGAATGTGCTGACGCCGGGCCAGACTGGATCGCTTGAGCTGATCGGCCAGTGGTTCAAAGATATCGCCGCCATTTTCCCAGCACCTTTTCTGCACATCGGGGCGGACGAAACGGGCGACCTCGGCAAGGGGCAGACGCGAGCGGCAGTCGAAGCGCAGGGCCTGGGGCCGGTGTACATCGACTTCCTTCTCCAGATACACAACAAGCTCGCTCCACTGAACCGCAGGCTCCTCTTCTGGGGCGACGTGGGGATGAAGGACCCATCCGAGGTCAAGCGGCTGCCCAAAGATATGATCGCTGTCGCATGGACCTACTCTCCAGAAGAGAATGGCTTCCTGCCGTGGCTCAAGCCATACTCCGATGCCGGTATGGAAACCTGGGTGGCTTCGGGCGTGAATAACTGGAATCGTGTTTTTCCGGACAACGACTATGCGCTGCGCAACATTCAGGGTTTTGTACGCGATGGGCAGTCAGTGGGCAGCACCGGCATGCTCAACACCATCTGGAACGATGACGGTGAAGGGCTATTCCAGTCCGACTGGTATGGAGTGCTCTTTGGAGCCGCGGCCGCGTGGCAGGCAGGGAGCAGCGACACAGGAAAGTTTCAGGACGCCTACGGTAACGTTTTTCATGGCGACCGCACCGGAAGCGTCAGCCAGGCGCAGCGTGAGCTCATCGCTATCTACCAGATGCTCGACCAGGCGGACCTTGGCGGATCGACAGACGCGCTCTACTGGGCGGATCCCTGGAGCGCAGAGGGGCAAGGCATCGCTGCGAAATTACGCCCCCTCGTCCATGACATGCGCATGCATGCGGAACGCGCCATCACGCTGGTGTCTCAGGCAAGGGCGGCCGGACCCTTGCGCGAAACCGACGCTTTGGATGCGCTTGAGCTCGGGGCACGACGGCTTGATTTCATTGGCCAGAAGTTCGAGACCGCAGACCTCATCGCGAGCCTCTACACCCAGATGTATGCCTGGCAAAACGACAAGGAGAATGCTCGACAAATCAACGGCTCGTTCTACACCATCTCGGGCGCCAACGGTCTCTGCGAAGATCTCCGCGACGGGTACAGTTACGGCCGGCTGATCTACTCCGACCTTTGGATGCGAGAAAATCGTCCCTACTGGTTGCAGAATGTGCTCGTCCGCTACGATCTTGCGACGCAGCTATGGGTACAGCGGAGCATGCAATTCCGTGCAGCGCAAGCGGCCTGGCAAACGGCGCATCGGCTTCCGGCGCCTGCAGAATTGGGAATTCCACCTCAGCCAACAGGTCAGGAGAAATAGCCTGGTGCTCTTCGGCCTCGCCAGCACTACAGCTCTCGCATTCTTGAGGCTTCGGCTAAGTGGGCCAGACCTGCTGCTCGTTGCTGGTTACCTTCTTGCGGTAACACTCTTCGGCCTGCATTTCCGTAACCGCGATCGCTCGTTGCGAACATACTTTCTCGCGGACCAGCGGATTCCCTGGTGGGCGATTGCGCTTTCGATCGTCTCGGCGGAGACCAGCGCTCTCACCATCATCAGCGTGCCGGGTCTCGCATATACCGGCGACTGGGGATTTCTCCAGATCGTTCTCGGCTACCTTCTGGGACGGGTTGTCGTATGTATTCTCTTTCTTCCCCGCTACTTTCGCGGCGAACTGCTCACCGCATATCAGGTCATCGGCCAGCGCTTCGGGCCGCACCTGCATACGCTGACGGCCTTCCTTTTTCTCTTCCTGCGTGCTGCGGCGGAGGGCGTGCGCGTCTTCGCCGTGTCGATCATTGTAGGCGTCGCCATTGGCACACAGGATCTCGTCTCCATCGCGATCATCTGTGCGCTCACTCTCGTCTACACGCTTGAGGGCGGCATGACTGCCGTGATCTGGACCGACGTTGTACAGATGATCCTGTATCTTGTCGGTACACTTGCCGGTGTTTTTACACTCGGCCGGCTGGTTCCCGGCGGCTGGAGCGCTATTCATGCCACGGCGGCCGCGTCGGGGAAGCTAACCATCTTCCACTTCGCCTTCAGTCTCACCACCGCTTATACCTTCTGGGCGGGAGTCATCGGCGGCTGCTTCCTGACGATGGCGAGCCATGGTACGGACCAACTCATGGTTCAGCGCCTTCTTGCTGCCAGAAACTTGCGGGAATCGCGTCTTGCGCTGCTCAGTAGTGGATTGGTCATCCTGACGCAGTTCGTTCTTTTTCTTGCGATCGGCAGCGGCCTCTATGTCTTTTACTCGAGCGTTGCCGCGGGCAGCGCTCCATCGGGCGCCGATCGTATTTTTCCCACCTTCATTGTGCGCGAGATGCCGCGTGGAGTCGCTGGCCTTATGGTTGCGGCGATCTTAGCTGCCGCGATGTCAAATCTGAGCGCTGCTGTAAATTCGCTCAGCTCAAGCAGCATGGTTGATCTGTATCTCCAATGGAAACCCACGACAAGCGAGCGGTATCGCATCGTTGGATCGCGAATCATGACGGCTTTCTGGGCGCTGATACTCTTTGTTCTTGCCTGGATTTCGCGCGGCGGAGGCCACGTGGTCGAGGTCGGCCTCTCGATCGCGTCTGTTGCTTACGGAGCACTTCTGGGAGTCTTTCTTGCTGGTACTTTGACGAAAAGCGTCACAGAATCTGGAGCAATCGTTGGGATGATCGGCGGCTTCGCAATTAATCTCTTCCTGTGGAGACAGTCCGGACCGATTTCGGTCGCTCTGGGAAATCTGCACATGGTGCTGCCGAAGGTTGCGTGGACCTGGTTCGTGCTCATCGGATCGCTGTTCACGTTCGCGCTGAGCTGGATTGCCAGCAGCTTCTTGCCTGAAAAGAAAACGTACCGAAGCCACTGACCCCATGTTCCGCGACAGCCGATGTAGACGCTTCGCACTTCTCCTGGTGGTTCTGAACGTTGCAACCATTCACCTGGAAGCCAGGCGCAGATCTGACTTCACCCCCATTGATCGCATCGTGGCCCAGGCTATCGACGAGAAGAAATTTCCCGGAGCGGTAGTGATCGTTGGCCATGACGGCCACATTGTCTTTCATAGGGCGTACGGAAATCGCTCGATGATTCCACAGCCGGAAGCAATGTCAGAAGACACGGTCTTCGATGTCGCATCACTGACCAAAGTGCTGTGCACCACCACGGCAGTCATGCAGCTCTATGAGCAGGGCCGCTTTGTTTTGAACGATCCGGTCGCGAAGTACCTGCCCGACTTTGCCGCCAACGGCAAGGGAGACATTACTATCCGGCAGCTCCTCACCCACTACTCCGGACTCCCACCCGATATCTCGCTCACGGATCCATGGGTGGGAAAAGAGGAGGGCCTGCGGCGCGCCTTTGCCAGCACACCGGTAACGCCTCCCGGAGTGCAATTTCGGTACAGTGACATCAACTTCATCGTCCTTGGGGCGCTCGTAGAGAAACTCTCCGGGCTTACTCTCGACCAGTATGAAGCGAAGTACATCGCAGAGCCTCTGAGTTTGAGAAGCACGCGCTTTCTGCCTCCTGAATCATGGCGCAGCCGCATTGCCCCAACGCAATATGACAATGGAGTGATGCTGCGCGGGACGGTTCATGATCCGACTGCACGGCGCATGGGTGGAGTTGCCGGGCACGCCGGTCTGTTCAGCACCGCAGCCGATGTCGCCCTTTTTGAGCAGAATCTGCTCGACCGTCTTGCTGGCCGTGGTAGCCGCTTCCCGTCCAAGCGCCTCACACTGCTCAAGATGACCACTCCAGGTCAGCCGGCGACGGGGACCGCGTTGCGCGCTCTCGGCTGGGATATCGATTCGCCTTACTCAAGCAATCGCGGCGAGCTCTTTCCGATTGGCTCTTTTGGGCATACAGGCTTCAGCGGCACATCGGTCTGGATCGATCCCGCCGACGATACCTACGTGGTTATGATGTCGAACGCCGTCTATCCAAACGGACCTTCGGGCATCACCGGCGTCCGCGCCGCGGTGGCAAATGCTGCGGCCACTGCGCTGGGTATCCGCTCAGATGACGGAAAGCTGATAACGCAGATTACCGGCTATAACGAATCGCTTTCCGGCGAACGCCGGTGGCAGGATCGAAACGGTTCTGTCCTCACTGGCATCGACGTGCTTGAAGCGGATCATTTCACCGAGCTTTCACAGCTTGCCTCGAAGCATGGGGGCACGCTGCGCATCGGCCTGCTCACGAATCAGACCGGGCTCGACGGGCAGGGAAGACGTACCATCGATGTGCTCAACAAGGAGGCAAGTGCGGCCGTCCCTGGTCTCCAGCTTAAGCAGCTCTTCTCTCCAGAGCACGGCATCAGCGGTTCCGTTGATAAGCCGGATATTGCCAACTCAACAGATTCAGCGACCGGATTGCCTGTCATCAGCCTGTATGGCAGCAGCAAGGAGCAACGCCATCCATCACTCGAAGCGTTGCGTGGTCTCGATGCCGTCATCGTTGATCTGCAGGATGCGGGAGTCCGCTTCTATACATACGAAGCAGCAGTTCGCTATCTGCTGGAAACCGGCGCCCATACAGGAACAGAAATTGTCATTCTCGACCGCCCTGATCCCATTGGCGGATCGTTTGTGCAAGGCCCTCTGTCGGATCCGAATTCAGAAAGCTA
The DNA here is from genome assembly GCA_963781245.1 of uncultured Acidobacteriaceae bacterium. Classification (GTDB taxonomy): domain Bacteria; phylum Acidobacteriota; class Terriglobia; order Terriglobales; family Acidobacteriaceae; genus Silvibacterium. Next base: position 183,762 of record CAWAFB010000008.1, on the reverse strand, counting down.
TGTTAACGTAGCGCCTATTCCCGTCCGTCACGGCATGACTCTCGGAGAACTTGCGCGCTATTTCAAGGGCGAGTACGGGCTTCACGCCGCGCTCACTGTCGTCGCGATGCAGGGTTGGCAGCGCGGCGACTGGTTCGACGCCACCAGCCTCACCTGGATTAATCCATCTCCCAATCTTCGGAGCCTGTCGGAGGCCATTCTCTATCCGGCCATCGGGCTTATTGAGACAACAAATGTATCGGTTGGCCGCGGCACCGATACACCATTTCAGTATGTCGGAGCGCCATGGGTCGATGCCCGTGCCCTGGCACATGAACTCAATGCGCGATTTCTGTCCGGCATCCGCTTTGTACCGGTGAACTTTACACCGGAGTCGCCTTATCCCTACGCGAAGCAACTCTGCCACGGAATTGAACTGGTGGTTACTGATCGCAATGTGCTTGACACCCCGGAGCTAGGGCTCGAGATTGCTGCAGCCCTTCACAGGCTCTATCCCGAGCAGTACCAGCTGGGCAAAATTGATGCTCTGCTGGCCAATCGCGAAGTACTTCGCGACCTTGAGTCCGGCCGAGATCCACAGCATATCGATGAGGATTGGCAGCGGGCTCTTCAGAACTTCTTAGAGAAGCGCAAGCCGTATTTGCTTTACTGACGAGCAAATGACCGGATTCTATCCGGCCTTAATGCCCTCATCCTCAACGATGGTGATGTATTTGTCGACCGGCAAGTCAGTAAATCTTTCGGTTTTGCCGCCGGGGGCCGGCCATTTCACTTCCAGCCAGTCAATCTTCGTCCGCGTGCCGATGCCGAGTACGAGACGCGGATCGTGCGATGACAGAAAACTGCTGCCGCCGACTTTCATTCTGAATCGTTTGAGATCTCCGGCCTGGTAGGTCACGCGTGCACCGACTGCGTCGCGGTTCGATTTTCTTCCCACTAGCTTTATTCCGAGCCAGTGATTGCCTTTGGCTGCGGTGTTGCGCAAAAGAAGAGGAGCGGCATCATTTACGGAGATAAGCACATCGACGGCGCCGTCGTTATCGAAGTCACCGATGGCGAGACCTCTCGCGGAAAGATTCCTCGAAAAGACTGGACCGCTCTCGGCGCTCACGTCGTGCAGAGTTTTGCCGTCGCTGTGAAACAACAGCAATGGCTCGCGATAGGTCACGTCTTTCACCAAGGTCTGGATCAGGTCGTCGGGGTTGCCGTTTGCGAGGATTAGATCGAGATTGCCATCATTATCGTAGTCGAAAAATTTGAGTCCCCAGCCGCTCATCAAGCGGGTCGCTGCGCCAATACCTGTTGCGTCCGCCTGATCATCAAATGTTTCGTCGTGATTGTTTTGATAGAGGGCATATTTCTCGTGGTCGATGTTGGCAACGAAGAGGTCCATCCAGCCGTCGTTATTGAGGTCAGCGGAATCCACTCCCATGCCCGAACGAGGCCGGCCCGTGTCGCTGTATCCCACACCTGCCAGTGCGGCGATCTCCTCGAATTTACCGTTCCCCCCATTCATGAAGAGGAAATTTGCAGTGGTGTCATTCGCGACAAACAGGTCCATCCGGCCGTCATTGTTGAGGTCTGTAGCTACAGCGCCCCACGCTTTGCCGAGATATTTGGCGATTCTCGACGACTGGCTGACATCGGTGAAAGTTCCATCGCCGTTGTTGTGGAATAGCCAGCTGGCCATCGGCTTGTAAAGGCGAGGAACACAGTACCCCGGCTTGTCGGAAGCAGTGCACGGAAGGTTCGTCGCTTTGCTGAAGTCAACGAAGCGGCAGACAAACAGATCGAGCCGTCCATCGTTGTCGTAATCGAACCACACTGCGCTCGATGACCACCCCGGCGCCGCGACCCCGGCTTTCTCTGTCACATCGGTGAACGTTCCGTCGCCGTTGTTGTGATAGAGGATGCTGCGCCCGTACTGCGTGACGTAGATGTCTGGGAAGGCGTCGCCATCGTAGTCGCCGACAGCCACCCCCTGGCCATAGCCTCCGCCGATCACGCCGGCTTTTTCTGTGACGAGTCGCTTTTGTTGAAAAACCACGCCTGGACGCATCTCGTGTGGAGATTGCACCGCTCGATCGCGACAAGGTCACCGCGCTTGACTTCGCATACAGCCTGCCCAAGATGTTTCCTGATCCCGGCGACCACACGACTCTGTATATCGATCAGCTGGGCTGCAGACTGTAGTTCCCGATCATGTGGAGGGCTGGGATGTCGCCGCCGGCAAGATAGCCTTCAGTCACAGCGGATACACTTTCGGCTCCTCAAAATCTGCGATCGCCAGCGACCTCACTGCGCGCGAATTTTCCGTTATTGATCAAAGCACGGGCAAGGTGGTCCTTACCAAACCTGTTGAAGAAAGGAAAACCGGCCTTGGCACGTATCAGGTGTTGGATTTTTCCTCGCTTGCAAAGGTGGGAACTTATCAACTTCGCGTCGGCAACGAACTTACCCGGCCGTTCGTTGTGAGCGACGACGCCTGGAGGAGCAGCGTCTTGAAGGCACTGAACTTTATGTACAGTGAGCGCTGTGGAACCGTGATTCCGGGAATTCATGGAGTTTGTCATCAGGATGATTACACCGTCCACGGTGATAAGCGCATCGTCGTTAACGGCGGATACCACGACGCGGGCGATCTAACGGCTACCGGAAACGTTACCGGCATGACCTATGGCCTGTTCTCTTATGTGGACCGCTTGCAGCAGCAAGAAGAAGACCCTGAACTTCGAGACAGGCTGCTCGAGGAAGCAAAGTGGGGACTTGCCTGGATTCTAAAGACCAATTTTGGAGACGGCTTTCGCAGCACTGGACAGTTAATCAGCTACTGGACCAATGGAATCATGGGTGACGCGGACGATCGTTTTGGTCAAGCGGTAAATGATCCGGAATGGAACTTCAGAGTGGCGGGAGTTGAAGCGCTCGGCGCTCGCGTATTGAACGACAGTGATCCGGAACTTGCGAACCGCAGTCCGGCAACGGCGAAAGACGACTGGAAATACGCTGTCGAAGGCCTCAAGACCGCACCCGCTCCAGCAGAGGTCTACGGCGCGCAGGACGAACTCGAGCGTATTTCCTTTGGCGCGATTGCCTCCGTCGAGTTATTTGAGGCGACCGGTGACCGAATGTATGCCGATGAGGCGATATCTCTCGGGAGTCTCATTCTGCAGTCGCAGGAACGCCATCTCCAGCCATGGATTGTTCCCCTGACCGGCTACTTCTATTCCAGCCCCAGCCGCACCAGTCTCTTTCACCGCTTCCATATCGGAGAGGAAGAGCAGCCGATCGTTGCTCTTGCCCATCTCTGCGAGGTATTTCCTGACAGCCCGGACTGGATCAAATGGTATTCGGCGATCGTGCTCCACTCTAAGTTCTATCAGCAGGCAACCGCGGCCCTCGATGCACCCTACGACGTGCTCCCCGCTGCTATTTACAGCGAAAGCGAAGTGCGTTTGATTCCAGAGACCGAGAAGTGGAGGCCTCTGAGAACAGCCGACCGTGATTCGTATCTTGAGCAGGTCCGCAATGGAGTGCCATTAGGTGGGGGCTATTATCTTCGCCGGTTTCCGGTATGGTTTAACTTTCGCGGCAACTCAAGCATCCTGCTCTCAGAGGCGAAAGCTCTGTCTTTAGCTGCGCAAGTTCGCAACGATCTGGATGCAGATGAATTGGCTGAAAAACAAGCGTAGTGGTTCGTGGGGCGCAATCCTTTTTCAGCAAGCATTATGTATGGCGAAGGGTACGATTGGACTCCGCTCTACAGCGTGCGCTCCGGTGAAATGGTAGGCGCTGTTCCTGTAGGTATTGAGACGAGGGATAACAACGACGCGCCGTATTGGCCGACGCAGATCTGCTGGACATATAAAGAAGTGTGGACGCAGCCGGTCGGGGAGTGGATATGGTTGATGCGGGACCTCAGCGGCTCGGCCGTCGTCCGTGGTATCACGGATCGGGATAATCATGCTGCCGTTGTATTTCACGATCTGCGCACAGGCCTCACCAGAACGGCGATTCCTGCGGATGGGGCCTTTCGCCTTCTCTTGCCGCGAGGAAACTACGCCATAGAACAGGGCGCGACGGGTACAACGCTTACGGTATTGTCCGCTGGTACGTACAGAGTGGAACTGCGGCGTGACAAGGCGCTCGATTTCAAGGTCAGTGCCGAAACAGAAGGTACGGATAATCTCGTTGTACGAGTTACAGGTCGCGGCGAGGGAAAACATCTGTTCTCGATTAGGGCTGAAAACCTCGAAATCGCCGGGACAGATAAGAAAACGGTAAACCTGGCCGCGGGAAGGACTGGCGAAGCAGTTTGGCATGCCCGCATCGTGTCTCGCGACATACCGTGGGTGGCCGTTATCATTCCGGATAGTGCGATCGATCTTCGCAGGGAAGTTAGCGGCGCATCGAATCCCGAAAGCCAGTGATAGCGCTGCACGGCCTGTTGTCTCTATTTCTGTTTTAGCTGTTTGGCGGAACTTGTCGGCCAAAAGACAGCGAGCTGTTTATCTTGTTTTCGCCTGACGCCGGGGGCGCGACGGTCTAAGACCAGAAGTATTCGCGTTACGCACCGTCAGAATTTACTCGATTGTCGGACCGCTTTTCCTCGCTAATTCAAGAAAGGATCGTAGGACAGGGTTCTCGTGTTGAGGAGACCACGCGATGACCATGTCCGATGAATGCGGCCCGATCGGCGGTCAGATCGGCTACGCGCGCTCGTATGAAGCGCCTACCATTGGAGCGGGACCGAGTGTCGGCGCGGTTCGCGATTCTGCCCACCAGCCGTATTTCCCGGCAACGCAAGCGAAAACGGTACTGGGAATTTCATTCTTCCATTTGATCTAAGTTATGAACATAGGGCAGGCATGTTAGCAGGTCTGCGTTATGCATTCCGCCTTCTGGGAATAATGGGCTAAGCGTTTTTGGGCATAGGGCTAAGCGTTTCGGGGGATACTCCGAGCGCCCCCGAATTTGTAAAGTCAGAGTCATGAATGGCACGAACTGTAACCCGACATCGATGCAGCCGATCGCCATGGGACTGATTCCCGCGGAACAGATCCTCGACATCTACAAAAAGATCATTCGTGAGCTGATTGGCGCCTGCGAGCTTGACGAGGAGTCGACCGATTCGGAGCCATTACCCGCGCCGATCGGATAAGCAGCACAAAACCGCTGGTTGCCGGCCCAGGAGCCGCACTTCGCTGCCGCTCCATGGCCGACAATTTCCCCAGAGCTGGTATCACAGAGTAGAAGTCGAAAAAGGGATCGCTCCGGCGATCCCTTTGCTTTTTGGCCGGAACGGGGGCAGGTAAGAGCCCCAGTGTAATCAATGCAGCGCTCGCGACTATCCAGGTTGAGGGAAGCGGCGCAGCTCACAGAAAACACGGAAGATACTCGCAATATCCGTAGAATCAATAATCTAGCAGCAATTCCGCCATTGGGATACGCGCGTAACCAACGCAAAATCAATGATCTACCCATGAAACCCTAAGCGGGCGGGGGGTAGGGCTGCCTCGACCCGGCCCGACACCTCCAGCCTCGCCCGGCGACGCCCGGTCTCAACAGGAACGATCGCACGCCATTAATTCAGCCGAAACTGGTGTAGCTTTTGTCCCCGAAAAGGATTAACGAAATTCCGCTCTTATGAGGCTTACATCGCTGCGCAAAGGGCGCTACCATCGGGGCCATACTAGCTCAGAAGCACTCCCACCCCCGGGGAGTTCAGACAGACATCCCCAGTGGCCGCGGAGAGTAACAGAGGTGAGTGATGTGGTTTGAAAAGCCTCAAAGCGAAGATCCGAGCGCGGCCTGCTGTCCCGAGTGCACATGGAGCACGCCTCTGCATCATCCATTCTGTCCATACCACAACGAGAGCACCACCGTGGTCGATCCATGCGGAGAAGACTACAGCCAGCTCATCGGCCCTCCTGCGATGTATCAATACAAACGGTGGAGCGATCCAGAGTTCGACGGAATGCTCACAGGCGATGACCGCATACTGCTCCGGAGCATGTGCATCTCGTGGCAGGTCTAGCAATGCGCTCCGACTCGACCCTCTGACACCACAAGCGAGGGTGGGAGGCAATCAACTCGACGTTCCGAACAACTCCCGCGTCGATAGGTAGTATCTCTGTCGGTCTCGCTTTACTATGTTCGAGGGAAACCTGAACGATGACCGAATGGAACGCCTCGGAGTATGACCGCCTGTCCGCTCTGCAGGCAGCGATGGCCGAAGAGACTCTATCCTTGCTCGACCTTGGCGGTTCCGAAAGCGTCCTCGATATCGGATGCGGAAACGGCAAAACGACCAGCGAGATAGCCGCCCGCGTTCCCCGCGGCCACGTTGTCGGAGTCGATGCTTCGGAAAAGATGATCGCTTTCGCTAAAGAGCACGCTGCCTCACTGCCTCATTTCAATCTTGAATTCGCCGTCGCCGATGCTCGCCGTCTGCCCTTCAGGCAGGAATTCGACCTCGTCGTCTCCTTCAACGCTCTTCACTGGATTCCCGAACAGGCGCTGGCCCTCGACTCGATCCGCGCCGCCATCAGGCCCTCCGGCCTCGCTCAACTCCGCCTGGTTCCCAAAGGAGATCGCAAGAGCCTCGAAGACGTGATTGAAGAGACACGCCACTCGCCGCCCTGGGCACAGTATTTCGCCGGCTTCCACGACCCCTATCTCCATCTCACTCCCGAGCAGTATGGAGTCCTTGCCGAACAGCATGGATTCAAAGTTCTCAGCACGCACACCGCCGACAAGAGCTGGGATTTCCAGTCCCGTGCCGCCTTCATTGCCTTCGGTTCTGTCACCTTTGTCGAGTGGACGCAGCATCTTCCCGAGGCCACTTGTCTCGACTTCATTGCCGACGTGTTAGATCGCTATCAGAAAGTCGCATGCACCGGACCGGGCGAAGAAAATTTCTTCCGCTTCTATCAGATGGACATCAGACTAACCACCATGTAAGTGGGTGGCCTCAAGGATTCGATTCCACCTCGAGCCGCGCACAGAAAGACTCGGTAAAACTGTGCCTTCCAGCCTCGCACCCCGCAAAAGCGAGGTATAGAATCGCACCTGGGTGCACCCAAAATGGCTTACAAGAAAATCAATCTGGAACTGATCGTCTTCGCCGATGAAGCCGAGGCAGTTGTTGCAGACTTGAACGCGTCCCTCGATCGGCTTGAGCAGGATCACACCATCTTCGGCGGAGGCATCGAAACCATCGCCGTCGATCACCATGAAACACGAAAGAGATCCGCGCTCATGCACACCGTAGCCGCGGGAGAGACAGCGGTGGATGCCCTCCGTCTGGCACGCGAGAAGGTGACCGGCGCTCTCAGGGAAATCATCTGATCCAGCTCGGATGCTGCGGCTGCGCCACGCCGCACGCCCGGCCTCACCCGGCCGTCCTTCTCCAGTCTGCCGACCGCCTCTGCCTGGGAGCGCGCCAGTTCTTCTCGATCACGTTGACGACGCAGGCGATGATAAAGGCGAGCACAATCGCCAGCGGCCACAGTACGTACGGGATACGCGGGGAATCAGTCATCGAGAACCTCACCCACTAATGTGGTCCTAAACCCCGCCGGCCAGCCTGTTAATTTTCGCTCTGGTATTTACTTCGCGGATAACTCCTGGTCGTCCCCCGCGGCCCGCACCCTACGACCGGCACGACCGCAGAAAATTGGCCCGGTTCACCTCGCCCTCGATCTCTTTCGCCACCTTCGCGCAAAGCTCTTCGACCGACGAGCACCGTTTCGCCGCCTGCTTCACAATCACATCCGCAATTGGCCCGATATATCCGGCCAGCACCTTGCTGATCCTCTCCACCGCCTGCGGCCCGATCATCTGGATCCCCGTCATCGTGCCCATAGTCGCTTGGTGTGCCGCAGGCGACGCATGCCGCTCAGCCTTCGGAGCCTCCGCTCGCGCCTGTTCCGCCCCAGGGAGCCGCGCACCCGGCTCCTCCAGATAAGGACGCACCGCCTCAATCAGCACCTGCAGGTCCGTCTTCCACCGCGAATGCGTCAGCTCCACCGCATTCCTGAACGCCAGTTCCTTCAGATCATGCGGAAGCTGTTCCGGCCGCGGCATCTTCGCCCCGCGCACCAGCACCGGAATCACCGGGATATCCCGCCGCAGCGCCGAGGCCAGCTCGATGCGCACAAAGTCGTTCACGTCGTCCAACCGCCGCCGCCCCTCGGAATCCTTAAGGTCCACCCACTCCTGCCCGATCACCGCCAGCAGCACGCTGCACGTCGCCACGCTCTGATCGATCGCCTTGCGAAAATCGCGCCCCGGCTCAATCGCCGCCACGTCCATAAACACAGCTTCCGGACTGAATTGCGACGTCAGATAATCGAACAGACGTCCGGCCTCACCTTCCGAATCGTGCCGCCGATAGTTAACAAAGATACAGCGCAGAGCGTGCCTCGCAAGCCAGATGGCAGATCTTCAGTACAACCTTCAGAGCTTAGGGCCCACTTATCCCGAAACTTAAGGATTGAGTGTACTCCGCCGATATTTCTCCAGAAAGCCCGATTTCCCCACCCTGCATCCCCAAGGTAACGAAGCTTGATGACGAAGATTATCGACCTGCGTCCACTGGTCAGGCCCTTACCCGGTAACTCTGGCGCGCCGATCGCATCCAAAACTCAGCAGGGGAGCTAATAGACAAGCCATGATGCACAAATGCTTCAACCCAGCCTGCGATAGAGAGCTGCGCTACTTGCGCGACGGCCGAGTCATCAGGGTGATTCGCCGCGAAGACGACCAGACCCTCGTCCAGCACTACTGGCTCTGCGGAACCTGCTACGACGACTACGATTTCGCCTTCCAGCCGGATGGCGATGTCGTCATCCAGTCCCGGGCTCACACCCACACTGACAAGGTCCAGATCGGCGACGTGGTTCTGGTCTCGCCAACTCAGCGCGCCACCCGGCCCATAAACCAATAAGCCCTTTCCCACGGAGGGTACACTGGGTGTCGAGTGAGGAACCCCATGCCCGACGAGGACAAGCAGGACTTCAGGCTCGACATCTTCAAGCTTCTGCGGGACGAGCTCAGTGTCTCAGTCATGCCTATCGACGCCGACGGAGCCGACCCGCACGCCAGCACCCACTCCGGCGAAGCACTCACCAGGATCCTCAGGGAGCAGTTCGGTCTCGACGAACATCGGGTTTGCGAACTTGGTATAGACCTCGCAGCGCACGGACGCGCCGCCCTCACCCTGCGCTGCACTACCAGCGAACTCCGTGCCGCCCGCCTCATGCCGGCTTCTTAGAGCACTCGCAGTGCATCGCATGCCGCCCGTTTCGCCGGAATCCGCGCCGGTCCCCTGAATTTGTCGGAGCATCGGCTGATCTGGATCGCTGATCTGTATCGAGGATCAATGTCCTATCTTCTCGAACGATCGCTCTTCATTCCACGGCCCAGAGAACAAGTCTTTGCCTTCTTTGCCGACGCCCACAACCTCGAACAGATCACGCCCGCGTCCCTCCGTTTTCGCATCCTTACGCCCGACCCCATCGCGATGAAGGCCGGTACGCTGATCGACTACCAGTTGAACCTGCATGGATTGCCCGTCAAATGGTGCACGCGCATCGAGGAGTTCACACCCCCGTCTTCCTTCGTCGACGTCCAGCTTTCCGGGCCCTACCGGCGCTGGCACCATCGGCATGAGTTCGAGGCCGTCCCCGGCGGCACCGAGATGCGCGATCGCGTGGAATACGAGCTGCCGTTCGGCCCTTTCGGAGCACTGGTCAGACAACTCTTCGTCCGCCGCTCCCTCAACCGGATCTTCGACCACCGCAACGCGACCGTTACCGGGCTTTTCGGCAAGTAATTGCTGTGTCCGATACTCCTCGGTCCGCGCCTGGCCGGAATTTTGGCAATTTCAATCCCGCAATTTTCAGGGTTCGGAAATTTATGCTCAACGTCTTGGGCTGTCGCGTACACTGGCGTCGCAACTTTTCCGTCAGGAAGGAAAGACCCCACATGAAACTCACCCGCGGTATCGTCGTTCGTTTCGCTGTATTACCTCTTTTCCTCATCCTCATCAGTGGAACCCAGGTTGTCAGCAGAACTCAGGCTCAGACTCAGAGTCAGCATCCGCTCCTCGATGCGATGGCCAACAAAGTCATTCAGAAATACCAGACCACGCCCTGCCAGGAATTAATCATGAAGAAAGAGCACCCCGCGCCCCCCACACCACAGGAACAGAAGGCTGTCCAGTTCCTGAAAAGTGATCCCCAGATGCGCAGGGAGTTCATCAACAAAATCGCCGCGCCCATTGCCAACAAGATGTTCGACTGCGGCATGATTCCATAGTCGCGGCAGCCTGCTGCGATCGTCCAGGCTCCCCAGGCGGAGAGAATGGAGCAGACTATGCAGACACAGATCTCTCCGATGTTAGCCGTCAACGACGGCAACGCCGCCATCCGCTTCTACGGGAGGGCATTCGGCGCGATCCTCCTCTGGCGTCTTGGAGACGAACACGTCGTCGCCGGGCTCGCGATCAACGGCGCCCAGTTTTTTCTCGCCAGCGAGTCGCCATCATTTGGCACGCGTGCCCCCGCCTCCGTCGGTTTCACCACCGTGAGGATCGAGCTCTTCGTCGACGATCCCGTCGGCGTGCACCGGCAGGCCATAGCCGCCGGTGCCATCGAGCACAGCCCGGTCGAAGAGCACAACTACCCGACGACCGGTCCCCACCCCATCGGTCGCATGCTCCAGGGGGCCGTTGTCGACCCCTTCGGACACATGTGGCTCATCGGCAAGTTCCTCGAATAGCGCCCGCCTGGAATCATTTTTCTGCCGCCGCCTTCAGATCCCGCAGCCCGCTCTCGAAGTGCCCGCCCAACATGCGGTCCATGCTGGAGAAAACACTCATCAGCTTCATAAAGTAGAGATTCGTGCCCTCCATGGTCCACGTCACCTTGGTAGCCGTCCCCTCCGGCTCCAGCGTGAATACATTCACGTTATGCGCCGCAAACGGCTTCACGAAATGCACGTCGATCACTACCCGCGACGGCGGCACCGATTCCGCAATCGACATCTTCCCGCTGCCTGCTTTACCGCTGCCCGTCCACTCTGACGCCGCGCCTACCCCGCTCGCCGGCCCGCTATAGGTCCGTTGGATCGACGGATCCTCCCGGTCCTGAGGCGCCCACTGGCTCCAGTCATGAAAGTCATTAATGAGCGGAAAAATCCTCTCCGCAGAAGCCTGGATCGTCACCGACTGCTCGATCCGGAAGCCGTCCGGCTTGGTTGCCGCCAGTATGAGGATGGCCGCCACAGAAACCAGCACACCCACCGCTACTAACACCACAATCCTCGCCGCCATTACTCTCGAATCCTGAAGACCGCGATCATCGGCCTGCTGTGCCCCCATGTTAGTTGTCAATATCGCACAACTTCGCGCCAAAGCCCGTCCGCCGCGGTGTTACACTTCGGTCCGCGACGCTGTGACAGCTCCGTGCGCGATAGACCTATGCAATATCTTCTGCCCGGCGCCGTTTTTCTCCTGATGGTCTCTGTCGGTATGAGCCTCAAGCTCACCGAAGTCGTAGCCCACTGGCGGCGCATGGACAGGCTCGCCTGGACCATCCTGATCGTTTCCACCTTCATCATCCCGCCTGCCTTGGCGCTGCTCGTTGCCAACCTCTTCCGCCTCCCCCTTGGCGACACCGCGGGGCTTTTCATGGTCGGCGTGGTCCCTGGAGCCCCGCTCCTCACCCGCAATCTCGCGCGGCGCGGCTTTGACATGCAGATGGCCGCCAGCTATCAGGTGTGGGCCGCGCTTATGGTCCCCATCATGATCCCGCTCCTGGTCTGGGCCGGTGCCCGTCTCTATGGCCGCAGTATCTGGATTCCTCCCCGCATTCTCCTGTGGCAGATCATCCTCAAACAGTTCCTGCCCCTGGCTGTCGGAATCGTCCTCGCCTGGGTCGCCCCGAAAGCGTCGCAGCGATCTCAGTCGACCCTTAACATCCTCGGCAACGTTCTTCTTACCGTCATGATCGTGCTGGTGCTCTTCAAAATGGGTCCCGCGCTCGAGCACATCACTCCGCTGGTTCCCGTCGCAGCGCTGATTTTGGCCGTCGGATCGATCGCCGCGATCCTCATATTCCCGTTCCGTCAGCCGCGGATCAAGGAAACCTTCGCCATCTGCAACGCCAACCGCCACGTGGGGTTGGCGCTCCTGCTCTCCGGACAATATCTCCGCGCTCAGCGCGCCCTGCCGGCCATCGCCTGCTACGCCCTGCTGGCTCCCCTGACCATGTTCGTCTACACCCGCTTCTACGCCGCGCGAACCGGAGTTGTCGGGACCCAGAGCGCTAACTCGTAGCCGATTCACATCCCGCTTCTGGAAGCGCACTCAATGGCACGCCGCGGCATCTTGAAATTGTCCGGCCGCAGCCATCTCGCCCAGCGCACGCGCGCAGGCCAGAATCTTTTGGTCAATGGGATCATTCTGGAGCGCATTCGGAGGAATGTAATTCATGCTTTTCCGCCTCGACAGCATTTGGTTGCTCAGGCTCTGCATGTTGTTGAACTCATTGTTCAGCAATTGAAAGCCTTGTCGATCGTCATCGGTTGAGGCCGCCGCCGATGCGTGGCTGATGGCCGTCGCAGCCGCGCCGCTATAACGATTTATCCAGTTATCCCCTGGTGGAAATCCATATTGGACCGCGCTCTCCAGCGCGCTTCGCCATTCTCGGATCTCTGCCATAGCCTCGATCCCGGCCTTCAGAAACCCTTTCGAGAATCCGGCAGGAGCGGAGGGAGCAGCAGGAGCCGCGCCAGCCTGTCTTGTCGGTGGAACCGTCATCCGTGCGCCGCGAACCGGCGCAGGCAGCGTGAGCAGTATCTGATTTCCGTTAAAGCGAATCGACCCATTCGTAATGCGTGCCAGCGCTTCGACGTCCACATAGGACTTGCCGCTTGCCTGAATAACCGGAGCCTCTCCGGAATGGCCGTTTACCGTGAGTGTCCCGCTCGGCTGGACGCCTTGCGACAAGGCGTGCCCCGGCACTATCAGGAACAGTACAAATATCAAACTCGCAACGAATAACCTCTCCCGCATAAGTTCGCTCCCCGAAACGCATTTCAAGTTTCGCTATGGGAACCGAGACAGAATGGAGGAGATCGATGCCTCGTCACCCTTGGCACGAGCGAGTCTACACCACATGTGAGCCAATGAGCGCGGGGCCATCCTGGTCGATACCGGCCCCTCGCACAACAGAACGCTCTACTTGGCCGCACCCTCCAACGTTCCCGCCGCCCGATCGAGCGCCGCCGTCAGCGCCGCGAGCTGTGCCTGCCCGCGCTGCGCGTCCTTCGCGTCGATCGCCTCATTGACGCCCGGAATTACCACCGCGGCATATCCGGTGTATTCCCCCGGAGCATAGATCGTGTGCTTGAACCACGGCCGCTTGGGCAGTCCCTCGGGAGACAGCAGGTCACCCTCCGCTGCGCGCAGCGCCGCGTTCAGGGCCGCCTCATCCCCCGCCGGATGATCCTGCTTCCGCTTCACGTTTTCTGCCGCCGCCGTAAACCGCTTGGCCGCAGTATTCGCCGCAGCAAAATCAAGGCTCACATGATCCTCTGAAGCCTTCTTCTGCGCCGCATCGAGATACTGCTCGATCTCCTTGCCGTAAGTCATATAGTCGTACGGAAGCACATCCGCATCCGCCATGTGCAGCACTTCCAGCCCGAAGACCCGCGCCTGCTGCTGCTCATACACAAACGTCGGATCGGCATTCATGGTGAACCACTGATAGTTATCGAACACCGAGTGATACACGCCGTAAGGGCCATTCGAGCCAATATCCGTCGACGGTACGCCCAGGTGCTGGATAAACGGCGTATAGTCTGATCCGCTCCCCAGGTCGCCGACGCTCACGTCATCATCTACCTTGGCATTGGCCCGCCTGTGCTCGTTGAATCCGTTGTTCGCCCGGTGCTGGTTCTCGTCCGCCTGACTTACCTTCCACTGCTCGTAGACCGTCCCACCCTTCGGGCTCGGCACTTCCTTCGTCACTTCGCGAACAAACACCTTCAGCGACGGCACCGCCGACGCATCGAAGTTCGGCCCCGCCACGCCCACATCGGTATTCAGATATGCCACCGCATGCGCCAGCCGCTGCGCATTATCCTCAGCCCACTCCGTCGAGCCGATCAGTCCTTCCTCTTCCGCATCCCAGCTCCCGAAGATGATCGTCCGCTTCGGCTTCCATCCCTGTTTCAGGAGCGCGCCGATGCCGTGCACCGCCTCCAGCATCGCCGCCGTTCCGCTGTTGGGGTCGACCGCGCCATACACCCACGCATCGCGATGGTTTCCCGCCACCACCCACTCATCGGGATACTCCGTACCCTGCACCCGCCCGATCACATCCCAGATGAGCCGATACTGATAATCCATCTTGAGCAGCATGTGAACCTTTACGTTGCCCTTGCCACCCAGGTGATATGTGAACGGCAGCGCCCCCTGCCACTCATGCGGAGCCGCCGGCCCCTTCAGGTTCTCAAGGATCGGCGCAGCATCCTTATACGACAGTGGAGTCGACGGGATCGTCGGCTGGCTCTCCGCCTTCTCCGGTGCTACCCGCTTCGACATCGGCAGGTCGGGAGTCGAAGCCACTCCCGGCGTCGTCGCATCCCCCGGATACTTGAACATGTACTGCACCGCTCCCCGCTGCACGCCCGTGGCCGGCCGGTACGGCCCGTTGGGATACGCATCTCCCTTGTAGTAGCCGTCGTCTGACGGGTCCGAGTAGATCAGCACCCCGGCCGCCCCTTTTTCCTGCGCAATGTAAACCTTCACCCCGCGAAAGTTGCCGCCGTAGCGCGTCAGCAGGATCTTGCCCTTCACGTCGATGCCCATCTGCGCCAGCTTCTGGAAGTCCTCCGGCCGCCCGTAGTTCGCATACACCACGTCTGCCGTGATATCCGCAGAAGGCGACGACCCGTTGAACGGCATCACCACGCGCGGATCGCTGTCATAGCGGTCCCCATCCACGTGCTCCCGCGTCGGCCCGGTCATCAGACTCTTGCCATCGGCGCTGGTCGCCTCCACGCGAATCTCGACCGGCAGATTCAGCCACACCTTGTATGGAACAATGCTTGTCTCCATTCCCGCCGCCTTAAACTTCTGCGCGACAAACTCCGCCGTCGCATAGTCTTCTTTGGATCCGGCAACGTGGGGAGCCGCCGTCAGGGTCTTCAACTCCTCGCCCGCCAGCTTCGCGTCCGGCACGGCCATAAAGCTCTGGTCGATCTTCGCCTGCGCGGAGAAATCGCCATAACCAAAGACTTTCTGGGGAGGCGCAACGCTCTGCGCCGGAAGAACCTGGACTGGGAGAAGAGAGAGTGCGCAGCACAGCGCGATTGCGCGTTGGAAAGGCAGGGGATGGCGATCAGCCAATGGACATTCTCCTGAAGTTTCGGTGAGAAACCCAGATTACACGATGGCTCGTTGCGATTCGCTCGTAAATCTACTGCTACAACCGGCCTTCGAGGCAATAGACTGGACGCGCAACATGATTCGCCCCGTGACAGCGGGCGCGAGGAATCTACCCGGGGAACTCCACAGGTGCTGAAATTCGTCCTAAGCTTGATCCGGCCCTATCGCGGCAGATTGATCATCATTCTGCTGGCCATGGTCGTCGAAACTCTCACGAGTCTCGCCACTCCCTGGCCGCTCAAATACATCCTCGATAACGTCATCGGAGTCAGCCACAAGGCCGCCCCATTGCTGCATCACGCAGTCCCGCATATATCCGGATATGGCTCCCGGATCCACTATGCCGGCCTCGCTGCGCTGGCCTTCGTGATCATCTCCGTCCTGGGAGCTATCGCGACCTACATCGACAACTACTACACCGAAAGCGTTGGCCAGTACGTCGCCCACGACCTCCGCCTGCGCATGTATCATCATCTGCAGCGCCTGTCCCTTGGCTACTACAACACCCATCAGACCGGGACTATCCTCAGCACCATTACTACCGACATCCAGACCCTCCAGGGCTTCGCGTCGTCCTCCACGCTCGACATCCTCGTCGACCTGCTCACCATCGTCTGCATGCTCGGGCTTATGTTCTGGCTCAACTGGGACTTCACCCTTATCGCCGTCGCCGTTACGCCCTTCCTGCTGCTCTTCGTCTCCAGATTCAAGAAGGCCGTGAAGAAAGCCACCCACGAAGTCCGCAAAGAGCAGAGCGAGATCGTCGCTGTCGTGCAGCAGGGCCTCGAGTCCATGCAGGTCGTCAAAGCCTTCGGCCAGGAGAAGACTGAAGAGCAGTTGCTTGAAGATGTCAGCGAGGCCACGGTCAGCGCTGCTCTCAAGGCTCGCAGCGTGAAGGCCCTCCTGTCACCTGTTGTCACCATAACCGTGGCTCTCTGTACTGCCATCGTCCTTTGGCGTGGGGCGGCTCTTATCCTCACTGACTCTATGACCGTGGGCGAGCTTACCGTCTACCTTGCATATCTAACCAAGTTTTTCAAGCCGGTCAAAGACCTGGCCACTAGCACCAACGCCATCGCTCAGGCCGCCGTTGGTGCCGAACGCGTTCGCGGAATCCTCGACACCGACAGTGTCACCCCCGAGAAGCCCGGTGCGCTGGAACCCGAAACGCTCGCTGGCGACATCGAATTTGAACACGTTGCCTTCGGATACGATCCTGCCACGCCCATACTCACTGACGTCAGTTTCAAAATTAAGCGCGGAGAGTTCGTCGGCGTCGTTGGCCCGACCGGTGCCGGCAAGTCCACCATCGTAAGCCTCATCCCCCGCTTCTACGACGTGCAGTCCGGCGCAATCCGGATCGACGGCAAGGACATCACCGACTACAAACTCGAAGCCCTGCGCCACCAGATCGGCTATGTCCTGCAGGAAACTGTCCTCTTCCGCGGCACCATCCTCGAAAACATCGCCTTCGGTCGCCCGGCCGCAACTAGAGACGAAATCATTGCCGCCGCAAAGCTCGCCAACGCCGACGAGTTCATCTCCCGCATGCCTAAGGGATACGAGACAATGGTCGGCGAGCGAGGTTCCACACTCTCTGGAGGCCAGCGCCAGCGCATCGGCATCGCCCGCGTCATGGTGCGCAACAGCCCCATCCTCATCCTCGATGAGCCGACCGCTGCCCTCGACAGCGAATCGGAAAAGCTGGTAATCGATGCCCTCGAGCGCCTGATGAAGGGCCGCAGCGTCATCACCATCGCCCACCGCCTCAGCACCATCCGCGACGCCAATCAGATCATTGTCATCAGCGACGGCATCGTCGCCGAGAAGGGAACTCACGAGGAGTTGATCGCCCTTAACGGCATCTACGCCGAACTTCATCGCACCCAATTTGACACGGGCACTGCGAAGGTCAACGCGTAGAAAGTCCCCGCTTGTCATAGGCAGAGCCGGCGCTGTAAAAACGAGTCACGAATCTAAAGCCTGGGGAACGCAACCTGGCTCCGAGGAACCCATGTCCCGCTCCGTAATTGTCCTGCCAGACGATTCCGCTCTGCCGATCGTCGAAGCAATTAACAATGCAAGAAAGTCCCTTCGGATCAAGATGTTCGTCTTCTCCGATCCCACGCTGTTGCAAGCCGTCACCTCTGCGCACAAGCGCGGCGTGAACGTCCGTATCATGTTGAATCCCGCGCGGCGCAGCGGCGAAAAGGAGAACGACAAGTCGCGAAAGCAGTTGACCTCGGCTGGAGTCGAGGTAATCGACAGCAACCCGGCATTCGATGTCACCCATGAGAAGTCGATGGTCGTCGACGATCAGACTGCCTACGTCAAGTCGCTCAACTGGCAGACCAAAAATCTGACCGAAACGCGCGACTACGCCGTCGTCACCACAAACAAGCATGAGGTCGACGAGATCATCGAGTGCTTCGAAGCCGACTGGGCTCGGTCCGATTTTGCTCCCGGTGCCCATTCGCATCTGATCTGGTGCGTCGGAAACGGACGGCAGCGGCTGGGCCAGCTTATCGACGACGCAAAGCATTCACTATATCTTCAGAACGAACGCTATCAGGATCCGGTGATCATCGAGCATCTTGTTCGCGCGAAGGAACGCGGCGTGCATGTGCATGTCATGGCGCGCCCTCCCCACAAGCTCAAGAAGGAAAAGCTCGTCGAGGGGGTCAGCGGCCTGCGCATTCTTCAGGATGTAGGCATCAAGATCCACAAGCTGAAGCACGTCAAACTTCACGCCAAGGTGCTTCTGGCCGACGGAGAGCGTGCCATTGTCGGCTCCATCAATCTCGCCCCCGGCAGCTTCGACAGCCGCCGCGAGCTGGCTATCGAAGTCAGCGATGAGCACGTCGTCAGGCGCGTTCACGATGTGCTGCGCCACGACTGGGAGAACTCCCGGCCACTCGATCTCACCGACAAAGGTCTGCTCGCCGAGCTGGAGGAGTACGACGAAAATGTCGTCGAAGACCTCGCCCTCGAAGGCGCCCGTCAAAAGGAAGAAGACTGACGGCACGCCCGGCGATGCCGATCGGGTCGCTTCGGGGATCTGTCCAGGCGTGGCGCTCCGCCACGCCGCCAAGTACAATGAAGGCAGGCACCACCAAGCCCCGGAGGAACCACGAATGTACCCAGAAATCATGGTCATTCCCATGCGCGAAGAACTCACCCGCGTAGGGATCAAGGAAGCCCGCACCGCCGAAGACGTCGACGCCGCACTCGCCCAGCCCGGCACCACCATGGTTGTCGTGAACTCCATCTGCGGCTGCGCAGCGGGAAAGATGCGCCCCGGCGTTCGCCTGGCTCTGCAGAACTCCGTCAAGCCCGACCGTTCCATCACCGTCTTCGCCGGACAGGACCGCGACGCCACCGAGCGTGCCCGCTCCTACTTCGCTGGCCAGCCGCCCACATCACCCGCTGTGGCGATCCTGCGCGACGGAAAGCTGGTCTACATCATGCAGCGCTTCGTGATCGAGTCGAACCCGGCACAGGCCATCGGCCAGGAGCTCGCCCGCGCATTCGACGAGATCTGTGCAAAGACCACGGCCTGAGACCTTACGGTCCCAGTCGTTACGGCTGTAGTGGTCGTCTTTGACCCTGGAATGCCCGCCTTGTGCGGGCTTTCTTGCTCAGTGGCTGGCTGCGGGCAAATCCTTCTGCGAGGCGAAGATTGATGATCGGCAATCGCTCGGTGCCCACCAATACCATCCTCCCGCACGTCATTTACCAGGATCTTCCCGCCGCCATCGACTGGCTCACCCACACCTTCGGTTTTACCGAACACTACCGCTACGGCGACCCGGTCAGCGGTGCACAAATGCATCTCGGCAACGCGTGGATCATGGTCAGCCAGACCAAACCCGGATACTCAACGCCGGCCCAACTCGGCCACGGAACGCAAAGCCTGACCATCTTCATCGACGACGTCGAAGAACATTTTCTGAGATCAAAATCTGCCGGCGCCCGCATCTTCGAAGACCCTCACGAAACCGTCTATGGCGAGTTCCAGTATGGAGTCGAAGACCTCGACGGTCATCGTTGGCTCTTCTCGCGGCACGCCCGCGATCTTGGTCCCGCCGATTGGGGCGCAACCGTGGCGAATGCTGTCAGCCTGCGCTGACTGCGATCTACTTATTCTCGGTTACAAAGTAAACGATGCCGGTAATCAGCGCGCTGATGAGTATCCACGCGATCTGGTACCAGTAAAAGAAAGGGAAGCCGAACAGCTCCGGCGTGGGTCGCGAATAGATCGCCGGAAAAGCCAGCGCCAGCGCAGGCACAACCAGCAGCCAGTTCCAAGCGTTTCGCAGTTTGCTTTTGGGCTCACTCACGATGAGCAAATTGTAGCCTAACCCCAAAACAAATTTCCCCGCTTCGCATCTACGCATAAACATCGTGAATTCTCAGGCAACCTCTCGTCTCATCTTTGACAACATCACGCTCATTTATCCAAGCACATACTCCGCGACCTGATTCGCAATGTCGTGTTCAAAAGAACGAATGCGGATTCGGTTTGATCCGGCCCGCAGGCATCAAAAAATCAAACTTTCTTTCTGAAAGGGGATTTACCGATGAAGAAGTTTCTCCTGGCTGCCGCCGCCACAACTTTACTCGGAGCGAGTGCAGCATTTGCCCAGGTTGTCGTGCGCGTCGCGCCTCCCGCTCCCATGGTCGAGCGTCGCCCTGTCGCTCCCGGACCCAGGTATGTCTGGACCGACGGCTATCACCGCTGGGATGGCCATCATTATGTCTGGGTGTCCGGCCGCTGGGTTGTGCCCCCGCGTGCCGGCGTAGTCTGGGTTCCCGGACACTGGGATGCCCGCCCGGGCGGATGGGTATGGATCGGAGGCCACTGGCGGTAGTTCCAGCGTCCCTGCAGCATCGGAGACGAGCGCGCGCCCTATGCTTGTGCGCCTCGTCTCCACGCAATTCTTAAACTCGGATTACTTTTCAGGTCCGCTTCTTGGACCGGCCTTGCGATAGCTGTAGCCGCGGCTCTTCAGCAGAAAAATCTGGCGGCACTGCGCGCACTCCCAGGGAAACATCCCGAATTTGGGATAGACGCGCTCCTGCAAAAACCCGTGTCTGGCAACCCGGGTTAACTCGATCTCGTCGCAGTTGGGGCAGGTTTTCTTTCTCTTACTCATCCATTTCCCTTTGAGACAGGTTTTGCCCGCTCGTGCTGGGTTGGCATGCGAATCTGCCGGATGCCCTATGACGCAAACCTGGGAAAAAATGCCTATAAAGCGGGACGATGAACCAAAGCTGCGCTCCCCACATGGGAGCAAAGTGATTTGTAACTAGAGATAACACCCATTAGTAACATTCTCAAAATAAAAAGATGTCCGCTCTGGGAAGTTTTACAAATTCAGGTCAACCTGACGCTAATTCCGATAGACGAGTATCCATTCCCCTAGGACGCATCCCCGCAATCCGTTCTGTCTTTGCCCTGAAGGATTTACACTGGTTAAAGCATGATTCCCACACTTGAATGGACAGAGGACGGCGTACGCCTCCTCGATCAGACCCGCCTGCCCCTTGAGGAAACCTACGTCCTCGCCACTAGTTACCAGAAAGTAGCGGACGCCATCACCACCATGATCGTCCGGGGCGCGCCCGCGATCGGCGTCACCGCAGCCATGGGAGTGGCCCTCGGCGTCTCCCGGAGCACAGCCACAACCATCCCGGCTCTCAGGGTGGAGTTCGACGAGATCTGCCGCGTGCTGGCCGCCACCCGTCCCACGGCAGTGAATCTCTTCTGGGCAATCCGCAGGATGAGCAATCGCTTTGCATCGCTGGCCGCTCAGCCGGGCATCGCCATCCCGGCCATTCGCGCCGCGCTGATCGCCGAAGCCCATCAGATGTATGACGAAGACATCGCCGCCTGCCGTGCCATGGGCGCGCATGGAGCAGCCCTGCTTCCCACCACCGGCGGCGTCCTCACCCACTGTAATGCTGGAGCCCTCGCCACCTGCGGGTACGGCACGGCCCTTGGCGTCATTCGCAGCGCCTTCGAGCAGGGCCATCAGATCAACGTCTACGCCGACGAAACCCGTCCCTTCCTGCAGGGCGCGCGCCTCACCGCCTGGGAGCTCATGCAGGACGGCATTCCCACCACTGTCATCTGCGACAACATGTCGGCCAGCCTCATGTTCCGCGGCAAAATCAACGCCGTAGTCGTCGGCGCAGACCGCATCGCCGCCAACGGAGACGTGGCCAACAAGATCGGCACTTACGGGGTCGCCATCCTTGCCAGGGAACACGGCATTCCGTTCTACGTCGCCGCCCCCTGGTCCACCATCGATCTCGAAACCGCCACCGGCCGCGACATCCCCATCGAGGAACGCCCCGCCGTCGAGGTCACACACCACGCCGGCAAGCAGCTCACACCCAACGGTGTCGGCATCGAGAATCCGGCCTTCGACGTGACGCCCGCAAAGTACGTCACCGCCATCATCACCGAGCGCGGCGTGCTGCGTGCGCCTTACTCCGAATCACTGCAGGAGCTGGAGTCGGCCGCATCTGGACGCTAAACGGGCCGATAGCCGCTATTGCTCCCAACCCGCATACGGATAGAGCAAAAGGAAGAAGATCATCGCCAGCGCCATCACATCCATGTAGAGCAGCAGCAGCACGCCTCCGTGATAGAAACTCCAGCGGAGGCGCAGGCACCTGAGCGTCTCATACGTGCCCCACAGCGCCGCGATCGCCGGAAAACCCACCGTCCAGGCAGGATGCACCCTCGGGAATCCCGACAGAAGAAATGCAGCGAAGAGGCTTCCCAGCACCAGAACGGTTCCGCGAACCAGTGAGCGCGCCCGAAGATTGAAAACAGCATAGGGCATGAGGGGAACTGTTAACATTTTAAGTCGCCTATGACTACCTTGCAGAACCAGCCAGCCTCCACGCAGAAGCCCTCTGATGCCGACAAGCGCGAACGCATCGTCAAGCGCGTGGCCCGCGAACTGAGCAACGGCTTCTACGTCAACCTCGGCATCGGCATGCCCACCCTGGTCGCCAACCACGTACCGCCCGGCGTCGAAGTCGTCCTCCAATCCGAAAACGGCATGCTCGGCGTCGGCCCATATCCCATCGCTGGCACCGAAGACCCCGACCTCATCAATGCCGGAAAAGAGACCGTCTCCGAGCTTCCCGGAACGTCCTACTTCTCCAGCGCCGACTCCTTCGCCATGATTCGCGGCGGCCACATCGACCTCAGCGTCCTCGGTGCAATGGAAGTCGACGAGGAAGGAAACCTCGCCAACTGGATGATCCCCGGCAAAATGCTCAAAGGCATGGGCGGAGCCATGGACCTCGTCGCCAGCGCGCGCCGTGTCATCGTCGCCATGGAACACACCACCAAAGACGGCCGCCCCAAGATCCTCCATCGCTGCACCCTGCCTATCACCGGCCTCAAGGTGGTCGACACTATCGCGACCGAAATGGCCTGGATCAAAGTCACACCCGCCGGCCTCGTGCTCGAAGAGATCGCGCCCGGCCTCACCGTCGAAGACGTGCTGCGCGCAACTGAAGCCGAGCTCATCCCGAGCCCCAGCCTCAAGCCGATGGTCTTCTAGGAGTCAACTCTGCCACGCTCTCTGTCGCAGCCCCGCTTTCCTTTCCGCCTCGTCGTACCCGCCGTCCTAGCCGTCGCCGCCGCGGTCGCATCCTGGTGGTACATGCGGCCTGGCCCCGCGATCGACTGCAACACGCTGCCGCCGCTCACCATCCTGGCCACACTCGCGGCCTTCATCATGGCCATCTGCTTTCGCCAGATGGCGCGCCACCCCGACCGCTCGCATCGCTGGTTTCTCGTGATATGGCTGGTGATTGCCGCGGCCACGCTCTTCGCCGACTTCCGCTACGTGCGACGCTATCGAGACATCTGCGACTCACTTCAGCAGCAGCCCCAGCCCTTGAAGCCCCAATAGCCGCGACTCTATGTGCCCCACGTCCGGCTCCCCGGATGTGGGAGTTCTTCCATGACTAACGTTGAAGATAGGAAGCAACCTCCTTAATCAGTCAGCCTGAGCTGAGCGACCGGAGGGAGCGAAGTCGAAGGACCTGCTTTTTCTCAATCAGGCAGCCCCTCTGGGTGCCCCATCCTGAGCGCGTTTCTTGCGCGAAGGGTGGGAAGCAGGCTCCCTCATTCCGGCACATACTTTTCAAGCCACTTCAACTCTTCGCGCACCTTGATGTACCCGTGCCACGGATTTTTATCCAGCGGATGATTCTCTCCCGGAAACACCAGCAGGGTGTGCGGCACATTCAGCTTCTGCAGCGCTCGCTCCAGCAGCACCTGCTCCAGATAGCTCACCCGCACATCGGCGTTCCCGCCCACTATATGCGTCGGCGTCGTGACTTTATTAATTTGAAACAGCGCCGCCTCGCTCTGATAGGTCTCCGGCTTTTCCCACGGAGTGCCACCCAGGTACCACGCATCATCCCACGTCAGATCGTCGTTGCCCCAGTTCGCCGCATGCTCCACCGCGCCCGCACCGGTCACCGCCGCCTTGAAGCGCGTCGTCTGTGTGATCAGCCAGTTCGTCATGTATCCGCCATAGCTGTATCCGCCGATCGCAAGCTTGTTTGGATCGGCAATGCCATCCTTCACCAGGGCGTCGACACCCGACAAAATATCCACCCCCGGCACCGACACCAGGTGTGGTGCAATCTCCAGCATGAACTTATCGCCATAACCAGTCGACCCGCGATAATTCGGCCGAAACACCAGCCACCCCTTCGTCGCCGCCAGCGTCGCCCAGTCATACCAGTCCGCGCCGAAGTGGTTCCCATCCGCATCCTCCGGACCACCATGAATCAGCACCAGCGTCCGCAGATTCTTCGCGCCCTTCTTTCCCGGGGGATATATCAGGACTCCCTCAACCGGTGTCCCATCCTTCGATGTCCACTTTAACGTCGCCCACTCCACCTGCGCCCGTTCCGCAAACAGGGGATTGAACGCCGTGATCGCTTTCGCCGCCCCAACACCGGCTGTCGCGTCTGCGAAATACACCTGCGTCGGGCTGTTGATCGTCGAATGCGTAAAGATCAATCCCTGAGCATCGCGCGCCGCAGTCACCTTCGCATACGTTCCCGGATCGCTCCCCACCGCCTCATACTTCGCCTTGTCGACGCGATACAGATGTTGCTCCGTCCCGGTCAGCCCGCACGCCAGAATCCGCTCGTCTGACGTCACCGTGAAGTCGTCCCACGACCCGGCAAAATCCCCACCCAGCCGCGTGAAAGCTCCCGTTGCCGCATCGATCACATACAGCCGGCCCTGCACATCCTGGTACGCGCCGTCGATCGATCCAGAACCCGCATGCACGGCGAAGTAGATGCGCTTTCCATCCTTGCTCCACGTCAGATGGCTCTCCAGCCCCAGGTTGTGCGTGACTTGCCGCGCGTCGCTTCTCTGAGCCGAAGCATGAGTCGGAACCACAAACATCTCCGAATCGCCAGGATTCTCCAGCCTGTGAGAAATTGCTCCCGTCTCAAACGCAATCTGGTCGCCCGCTGGTGACACCGCAATCTCTGCAATCTCCAGCTGGCTGTGCGCCAGCACCTGGGCAGCGGCCGGAAGCGCAGGTTTGTCATCCGCCGCCTTCGCCTCTTGATTTGCAGCCGGCAACTGGATGCTCGCACGAATCGCCCCGGCCACCGGCAACCCGATCAGGACATCGCCGCGCTCCTGCTCACGCCAGCGGATCACATCCTTCCATTCCGCCTTCTTCGCATCCTCTGCATCCTTCGACAACGGCTGCGTCGTCGAGAAAATCACGCTCGTCCCATCCGCCGACCACGCAAATGTATGCGCATCGAGCTTCTCGCGATACAGCGGAAACGCCTCGCCGCCATTCACTGGAATCAGCCACACGCGACTCGTATCGCTCTTGTCGTCGTCCTTGTCCTCGGTCTTGTCGTCATCCGGGCTCAACGCCCTGTCTGAGAGAAACGCAATGTACTTCCCATCTGGAGAAAACTCCGGCGCCGAGTCATGCCCGGAATGCGTAAGCGGAATCAGCTTGCCGTCTTTCCTGCTCCACAGCCACAGATCTTCATTGAACCGCTTCTGCTGCCAGTCGGGCGCAGACACGGCCATTACCACCGCGGAGCCATCGGGAGCGATGCGCACCTCGTTGACATCCGAAGCGTTCATGAACTCGTCGAGTGAAATTGCTGGCTTGCTTTGACCCTGCGCGGCAACACAAAGAATGGCCGCGGAAACAAGAATGCGCGTGCACGAAATTCTCATATCGGAATGACAACACTATACCTGCCGCGATTCCTCGCCGGCGATTCTGGTACTGTGATTCGTACAGATTCCGAACCGGTCAGAAGGAACTCCATTCATGCCCAAGTCCGCCCTGTGTCGCAAGCTGCCCATTGTCCGCGTCTCTTCCGCCCTCGCCATTGCCGTGCTCTCCACTGCGCTGATCTCGCCGCACTCCGCCGCAGCCCAGGTTGACGACCAGACCCGCAAACTCGCGCACGACATCTTCCAGCAGCTCATCGAGATCAACACCACCGACTCGGTCGGCAATGTCAGCGCCGCGTCCAGGGCCTTACAGCAGCGCCTCCTCGATGCCGGCTTCGCGCCATCCGACATGTACCGCGGCGGCCCCAACGACCGCAAAGAGAATCTCGTCGTCCGCTACCGAGGCACCGGAAAACAGAAGCCCATCCTCTTCATCGGTCACCTCGATGTCGTTGAAGCGCGTCGCGAAGACTGGACCACCGATCCCTTCAAGTTCGTCGAGAAAGACGGCTTCTACTACGGCCGCGGCACGCAGGACATGAAGGAGAGCGACGCCATCCTTGCCACCACCCTCATCCGCTTCAAGCAGGAAGGCTACAAGCCTGACCGCGATCTGATCGTCGCCTTTACCGCCGACGAAGAAGGCGGCAAGTCGAACGGCGTCGACTGGCTGCTCAAGAATCACCGCGATCTGATGGAGGCTGCCTACGTCCTCAACCCCGACGGTGGCGGCGTTGACCTCGACCACGGCAAGCCCGTCTCAATGGATGTCGACGCCACCGAAAAACTTTACGGCGATTATCAGCTCACCGTAGCCAACCCCGGCGGCCACAGCTCTCTGCCCGTCCCCGACAACGCCATCTATCACCTCGCCGGCGCGCTGGTGAATCTGCAGCGCTATCAGTTCCCATTCGAGCTGAACTCCGTCACCCGCGCTTACTTCGAGCGCCTCAGCACCATCGAGACCGGCGACACGGCCGCCGACCTCAAGGCCATCACGCCGCCTGATCCCAACCCCGACGCCATCGCCCGCCTCTCGAAGAATCCCGAGTGGAACTCGATGATGCACACCACCTGCGTCGCTACCCGCCTTCAGGCCGGACACGCCAACAACGCCCTCCCGCAGATGGCCCAGGCCAACGTCAACTGCAGAATCCTCCCCGGCTATTCCCTCGAAGAGATCCGCCAGCAGCTCATTAAGATCTTCGACGACCCGAAAGTTACGGTCCGTTACGTAAACGATGCTGGCGGCGTCTACGAAGTGGCTCCCGACCGCAGGCAACTCCCGCCGCCGCCCCTCAATCCGGAACTCATGGCCGCGATCGAAAAGCTCACCGAGAAGATGTGGCCCGGCGCGCCAGTCATCCCCACCATGGCCACCGGAGCCTCCGACAGCGTCTACACCAATGCCGCCGGCATGCCCAGCTACGGCGTCTCCGGCATCGCCATCGAGACCAACGACGTCCGCGCCCACGGAAAAGACGAGCGACTGCCCATCGAGTCTTACTATCGCGGCGTCGACTTCTACTACCAGCTCGTGAGGATGCTTTCGGGAGGCGCCTAGAGCCTGTTCATAACAGGCTCTGGCATTTGCCAGGTATCAGGCGCTGCCCGTCAGGACTTGCGCACTGTCCGGCGCTCGATCCGCCGCTCGTAGCTCTCACCCTTGAGGATCCGCTTGACGTAAATCCCCGGCGTCACCACGTGATCCGGATCGATCTCGCCCGGCTCGACCAGTTCCTCAACCTCGGCAATGGTGACCTTTGCCGCCGTGGCCATCATCGGATTGAAATTCCGTGCCGTCTTCTTGTACACGAGGTTCCCCATCGTGTCGCCCTTCCACGCCTTCACCAGCGCAAAATCGGCACGCAGCCAATGCTCCAGCAGGTAAAGCTTGCCGTCGAACTCGCGCGTCTCCTTGTTCTCGGCAACCAGCGTCCCCACGCCCGCCGGAGTATAAAACGCCGGAATCCCCGCCCCCCCGGCGCGAATTCGCTCTGCCAGCGTGCCCTGCGGAAGCAGCGTCAGGTCGATCTCGCCCTTCAGCACCTTCTCCTCGAGCAGCCGGTTCTCGCCCACATAGCTGCCCGTATGCCCGACAATCATTCCCGTCTCCAGCATCCGCCCCATGCCGAACTGGTCCACGCCCATGTTGTTGCTGATCGTGCGCAGTCCCTTCACCCCGAGTCGCACCAGCGCCGCAATCAGGTTCTCCGGTATGCCGCACAGACCAAACCCGCCCACCATCAGCGTCGCGCCCTCGGGAATATCCGCCACAGCCGCGTCAGCGCTTTCAACGACTTTGTTCAAACTTGAATCCTCCCCGCCAAAACCACTGAGCAGTCTACTGGATGCCCCGACATCAAGCCAGCCGCGCCGCAACTCGCATCCGAATAAGGCAAAGCCGCCCCAACCCGCTAAGGATGCGGTAGCATGGCATCGTCTGCACAGTACCCGGAATTACCCGCTCGAATCACAACTGGAACAGCTTTCAAAGGAGCTAACCGATGCTGAAAGGTTTCCGTGACTTTATTCTTCGTGGCAACGTAGTCGATCTGGCGGTCGCCGTTGTGATCGGCGCGGCCTTCAGCGGAATTGTCAACTCGCTGGTAACGGACCTGATCAATCCAGCGATTGCGGCGATCGTTCAAAAACCTGATTTCTCATATATGGTGCTGGTCGTACATAGCCACGCATGTGTAGTTACCAACGATCCCAAAGCCGCGAATGCGTGCGCACAGATCAAATACGGAAACTTCCTCAATGCCGTTATTCAGTTCGTGCTCGTGGCCGCAGCTATCTACTTCTTTGTAGTCATGCCGCTAGGCAAGTTGCTTGCGAAGTTCAAGCCCGTGGCAGCCGAGCCGCCGCCGATGAAGCCTTGCCCGGAGTGCCTTAGCGACATCCCGGCCGCCGCCCGCCGCTGCTCGCACTGCGCCCAGCCGGTAGCCTGAACAGGCGGGTTGTCGTTCGCCTTTGTTGAATAAAGAACAGCTCGACCGCATCGTCGTCGTGCTCGTGGCCGCCCGCAATCCTCTCAACATTGGAGCGGCAGGCCGCGCCATGAGCAACTTCGGATTTCTTCGCCTCCGCGTCGTCAACCTCTATCAACTCGCCTTCCGCGATGCGCAATCCGCTGTCGGCGCATCCGAGCTTCTCCACAATGCCCAGGAATGTGCGACCGTCGCCGATGCCATCGCCGACTGCTCCCTGGTGATCGGAACAACAGCGGTAGGATCACGCCAGCTCGACCACCCCCTGCACCGTCTCGAATCCGGCGCCCAGCTCATCCGCGAACACATCGCCGCCGGCGCCAGCGCCGCCTTGCTCTTTGGCTCCGAAAAGCGCGGCCTCTCCAACGACGACCTCAGCTACTGCCACTGGCTCATGCGCATACCCACCCGCGAAGAGCACATCTCCATGAACCTCGGCCAGGCCGTCGCAGTCTCTCTCTACGAACTGGTGCGCAGCGAAGCCGCACCCGTCGCTGGACAACTCATTGCACACGCCACCGGAGAAGAGCTCACCCGCATGGAGCGCGCTCTCCTCGAAGCCCTTCGCGCCAGCGGCTACACCAAGTCCGGAACCGAAGCCGCCACGGAAGAGAAAGCTCGCCGCCTGATCCGCCGCTTGCAGCTCTCCTCCGACGACGCCGAAACCTGGACCGGCATGCTGGCGAAGATGCAGCTCAAACCACGCAAAGAACGCCAGCCGTAGCTAATATCTCCAGCTCGTCACATCCGCCCCGGCTGGCGCCGTCTTCTGAATCTGCTCCATGATCTTCGGCAGGTACATCGTGTCGTAGTGCAGCCGCGACAGATAGTTAGGCAGGTTGGGATCGCCATTCCAGCAATGCTCCGCGCGATCCCCATACTTCACCTCGCCGTCATAAGGAGGATTCTTCGTCGTCTTCAGAAAATCCTCCATCCGATACACCGCATTGTTCAGGAAATACGTATCCGCGCTGCCCACGTAGATATGAATCTTGCCCTCGAGCTTCGGTCCCAGCGTGCTCCAGTTCCGCTCCAGAATCGCCTCCAGGTCATAATGCTCGCGCCAGTAGTCCGCGACCTTGTGATCGATCTCGCCCGTCTCCTTATTGAAAATCGGCTGCGGATACCCATCCTCACCCACCGGCCCGTACACCGCCTGCCAGATGTCGAACTGCTCGCCCGACCGTCCATGATCGCCCAGCGCCAGCTCATACCCATTGATCTGTTCGGTGGTAATGAACGTGTGCCCCAGATAGTCCCGCATCGCCGGTTGCGCCACGCGCTTGTGCGCACCTTCTAAAAAGAACGCATTCTTGTCGTTGTAAAGATCGATATTCGTGTACTCGTGAAAATCAATCGGGTCTGGGCACGCCGCAAAGCTCCCGTTGTAGTGATCGGGATAAAACACCTGCACCGCCAGCGCCTCCCACCCGCCGGTCGATCCGCCATACACAAACCGCGCCCATCCCTGCCCGATCCCGCGAAACTGCTTCTCGATTGCCGGAACCAGCTCCGTCTCGATCGCATCGCCATACGGACCCACATTCGCCGAGTTCACCGCATACGAATCGTCATAGTACGGATTGGCATGCTGGATCTTGACAATCAGCACGCGCGGAAACTTCGGGCTGATCCACTGCCGGTATTCCTTGTACGCCTCTTCCTGCTGAATCCGGTTGTAACCCGAGATATGAAACCTGTCGCTGAAGTTCGGCTTCAGATTCGGATCTGGCGGCTCCGTCCGGAAGTCATCAAATCCATCGACAAAGTGGTCGTGAAAGATGATCAGCGGAAAATGCGCATTCGGATGCTCGTCGAACCCTTCAGGAACGAGCACAATCGCCCATAAGTACATCGGTCGCCCCCAGAACTTCGTCAGCACCGCACTCTGAATCTTGATGTGCCGGATATACTTCGTGTCCTTCGGCTCGGGGATGGGCGGAATCTCCTGATCCATCGAGATCGCAATTACGTTACCGCCCGGCTTCACCGTCACCTTCTGCGGCTTGCTGTAAAGGTTCCCCGGCGAGATATTCCAGTGCTGCCCCTCGCCCTGGTCCATATGCAGCTTCACAACCTTGCCGTCTGCCCGGTGAAAAGCCTCGTACTTGCTCAGCACCGCCTGCACCGTGTACTCGCCCGGTGGTACATCCTTCAAACTCCGGATCGGATATCCCCACGCCTTGTCATCCACGATCACCGGCTCGCCCGGCTTTAGCCCATCCACCGTCACGCCAAACACCAGCTGCGATTTCGGTGTGTCGTTGATCTGGTTACGCGGCTCATCCGACGAATCCGTAGACAGGCACAGCAGCACGCGCCCGTCGAGTGGCTGTGCGCTTCGCGCCGCCGGGAAAGAAACAGAAAAACTCTGTGCAGAAGCCGCGAGAGCGAGAGACAGGAGAGCAGGAAGAATCACAATCCGAATCCGAGACATGCAGGGAAGTGTAGTCGACGAATCGGATTTCACGAAGAGCCTTCCGCGCGCTGCTCACTCGGGAAAATGCGAGTCTGCCTGTCTACGCTGCCTTCGCCACCGGCACCTGGATCTCCGTCACATATGACTCATCGTCCTGCCGCACCGGCATCGAGATCTTCAGATACAGCTCGCGAATAGGCCCCGCCACCTGGTAGCCATTCTCCGCCACCCATCTCAGCAGCGAATCATAAGCCTCCGGCAGCCGCTGGTACGACCCGTTATGAATGGTCGTCGCCATCGTCGCCTCGGGCAGCTCATGCACATTCACGCCATCCGCCGCCGGCATCTTCTGCTTCAGATAGAAGCCCGCCTCGGCGTCTACATTGCTCTCCTTGAACTCCGGATCATGCCACAGCGCCACCCCGTACTGGCACGCAGACATCGACGGTCCCAAACCCGCCGATACCTTGCCGTACAGGCTTCCTACCGTGTTGTACGCGGGAATCGTCTCCCGCACGGACGCGATCCATTGCTTCGGCACAGACTTCAGAACCACATCGTAGGCCATGCGACCCTCCTGTTCGATCAGCTGTATTCGAGTATTGAGTCTGCTGAGACGATCGCTCTCCTCCTCGACGCGCTTCCGCTGTTCCGCCTGCCGCAAAAGCAGCATCCCCCGCATCTGCTCCGCCGAAATGCCCACCTTCAGCGCCTCGGCAATCTGCTCCAGCGAAAACCCGAAATCCTTCAGAGCGAGAATGCGATGCAGCTGCGAGAGCTGGCTCGCCACGTAATACCGATACCCGTTTTCCGGATCGATATGCGCCGGCCGCAGCAGTCCGGTCACGTCGTAATACCGCAGCGTCTTGATCGAAACCTGCGACAGCGCCGAGAAGTCGCCGATCTTCAGCATGGTCCCTTTATCAGGTCTCCAGTAACAGGAGGGTCAAGAAGTTTTTTCTCAGAGGAGATCGGCAAACGTCTGAGTACCGAACTCCGAGGCGTTCGTCGCCAAAGTGTGAGGCACTACATGTTCCGTTTCAAAGCGTGTGGTCGTCACTGTAATATTCCGTTAATATTCCAACACCTGATCTGGCATGCAGAAGCTGCTTTTTAAAGAGGCTGACAATCCCCGCGAGTTGCAACAGATTCACGCTCTGAACCATCGCGTCTTTTCTGAGGAGATTGCACAGCACCCGACGAACCCCTCCGGACTGCTGATCGATCGCTTTCACGGTCGAAATCGTTACTTTGTCGCACTGCATGACGACACCGTGATCGGGATGATTTCAATCCATGCGGGACCCGACTTTTCTATTGCGCGAAGATTGCCCGACCCGGACGTTCTTCGCACTCTCTCCCGTCCATTCGAGATACGGTTGCTCGCGATAGAGCCGCAGGCCCGAAATCGCACCGTCCTTGCGGGGTTACTCTGGCAAGTCTACGACTTTGCAAGGTCACAAGAAGGTTCGCATTTGCTTATTTCCGGCATCATCGAGCGGGAATCGATGTACCGCAAGCTGGGTTTTGTGCCTCTTGGGCCCGCTGTGCCCGATGGGTCTGCCCGCTTCATCCCAATGATGATGCCGTTGGTGGATGACCGGCCAAATATTCTTGGCCGCGTTGAACTGCATCGTCGTCATTGGCACCGCTCTATTGTGAATCCAACGCCGATAAGTCTGTTACCCGGCCCGGTAAACATCCATCCCCGAGTGGCTCAGAGTTTTTCCTCGTTCCCGGTTTCACATCGTTCCGCGAACTTTATCGAGTGCTTCGAAGATGTGCAGGGGCATCTGCAGGCGCTGGTTCCTGAGATGGAAGTGACTCTCTTTCCCGGGGCCGGAACTCTTGCTAATGATGCCGTAGCAGCAAACCTGAAGGCTCTCTTCGGCGCTGAAGAAGGGCTGGTCCTTAGCAACGGAGAGTTCGGCGAACGTCTCATTGGCCAGGCATCAGGAAGCGGGCTGAGCTTTCGCCACCTCCGCTTTCCGTGGGGAACCCCATGGTCGCTTCCCGCAGTAGAAGAAGCGATGAAAAAGAGACCTGCTTGGCTCTGGGCCGTTCATCTCGAAACCAGCACCGGTACGGTGAATGACGTAAAGACTCTGCTGGCCATTGCTCGCCTGAGCGGCTCGGTAGTGGCCCTGGACTGTGTGAGCAGCCTAGGCGCGGTGCCGATCGCAAGCGAGGCAGGGCCGCTGTTCCTTGCCAGTGGAGTGTCCGGTAAATCACTCGGATCTTACGCAGGACTCGCTTTCGTTTTCGTCAGTAAAACATGCAAGAGCCTTCTGGCAGGCAAGACCCTGTGCACCTCATTCGACTTGCTCAATATGCTCCGAACGCGAGGCCCCGTATCGACGGTTCCTTCGCCCTCATTGTTTGCTCTTGCCTGCGCACTTCAGGAACACTACGGTTCTTCGGCCTCAATCCGACACAGGTTTCAAGACTATTCATCTCTCGGAAAGTACGTGCGCCGGGAGCTAAGAGCAATCGGGATCGAACCACTGGTTCCGGACGAAATTGCAGCACCCAACATAACCACCTTCGTGCTGCCCACGGCATCGTTTTCGAGCAGGTGCCTGGCGGCGGGCTATCAAATTGCTAGCGAATCCAACTATCTGCGGGCTCGCAACTGGGGACAGATCGCAACCATGGGAGACATCACGACACCCTCTCTCGAGCGTTTGTTTCAGATATTCCGTGCCCCAGTCGGCAATGTGTCGTAGCAATCGCCAGCATTCAACCAAATGCACATCGGGTGAGACGACCGGCGACCTTTAGCAGGCCGCCGTTCCAGCTCTACTTATTTCCCGCCTCCGTGCTCCGGATAAACGCCGCCACGCGATCGTGCAATTGCTGCAGCGACTCGTCCCGCACATAAACCATGTGCCCCGACTCGTACCAGTCGAACTCGATGTTCTTCGCCAGGCTCTCCGGAATCGGCAGGTGCTTGTCCTCGTAGTACGCCGCATAGAACGGCGTCGCCAGGTCGTAATAGCCGCCGTTCACCATTACCTTCAGCCGGGGATTCGTCTTCATCGCTGTCGCGATATCGGCGCTCACGTTCAGATTGATCGGATTGCCATTGTGCTTCAGGTCCCACTCGGCACTCCCGAACTGCGCCTGCGGCAGATAAGTTTGCCCTTCGCCATACTTGAGATCGCGCCGCACATAGTCGTTGAAGAGCGAAACATACGCCGACGAAATTGCCGAACTCTGCGGATCGTACTCCGCCTCCTCACTCAGCGGATTGATCGTCGGACCCGAAAACCGCGTGTCCAGCCGGCCCGTCGTCAGGTCCTGGTCGTCCTGCAGATTCTTCGAGAAGCCGCCGCCGCTCACACGCAGGTCAGCCTTCAGCAGATACGCAACCGGCAACCCGGTGTAGTTGTGCAGCTTCTCAGCCACCGTCTGCTTCTCACTCGCCGAGAGATCCGTTCCTTGGGCCAGCGCATGCGCATACTCGCCCATCGCGAAGTCTTCCACCTCTTTCAAAAACGGCTCCAGTGCCGCTGGCTGATTCGGCAGCTTGTGATGGTAGTACGCCGTCGCAGCGTAAGTCGGCAGTGCCAGCTGGAAGGGAAGATCGATACCCGGATTGGTCCGCGCCGCATCGATATCCGACGTGAAGTTAAAGATCTGCGACAGCAGAATCACGCCGTTCAGATCGATGCTCTTGTCATTCTCCAGAATGTTTGACACCACCGACGACCGCGTAGTCCCATAGCTTTCTCCGAAAAGGTACTTCGGCGAATTCCAGCGGTTGTACTTGCTGATGAACCGGGCGATAAATCGCGCGTAGGCGTGCGCATCTTCATCCACGCCCCAGAACGCCTTCTCCTTATCCTTGCCCACCAGCCGTCCGAAACCCGTCCCCGGCATATCGATAAAAACCAGGTCGCTCACATCGAGCAGGCTGTAAGCGTTGTTCACCAGCTTGTACGGAGCCCCCGCCAGGTGTCTGTCATCCGCCGTCACCACATGCTTCGGCCCGAATGATCCCATGTGCAGCCACACCGTCGAGCTGCCCGGACCGCCGTTGTACAGGAACGTGACCGGCCGGTCTTCCTCTTTCGCATCCTTCTTGAAATAGGCCACGTAGAACATGCGCGCGACCGCTGGCGAATCCTTGGGATCCTTCGACGACGCCGCCGCGAGCGCCATTTCCGTGTCCGGCAGCGGCTTGCCGTCCGGACCCAGCTGCGCATCCTGCTCTTCGGTCGCGCCGACAGTGATCGTTCCCGCCACTGCCTTGTACGCGATCGTCGCGCCGCCGGCCGTCACCGAGCCTTCAGTCGTCGAGTCGGGAGCTACCGCCGGCGCCGGCGCGGTCGTTGGGTTGGGCTTGGCTTTCGAAACGTCGTCATCTGCAGCCAGGGCAGATACAGAAATCGCGCCGGCCAGCAGCGCGGCCATCAGCGGAGAAATTCTTGCCATCGGGTGAACCTCAGCACTTGAAAAATTTGTAACCAGTATAGAGTCCCACATCTGCAACGCCGCCGATGCTACCCTTGCCTCTAACTCTGCTCAGGAGACAGCCGTGTTCCAGCCAGCACATCTGCGGGCCCTGATTCTGCCATTCGTCACAATTCTTGCCACATTTGCTTCCGCGCAAGCGCCATCGCCCATCCTGATCACCGCCGACCTCACCGACGCGCCCCGCAAGCTCATCCATGCCGACATCGAAGTGCCCGTCGCGCCCGGTCCGGTCACCCTGACCGCTGCCAAATGGATACCAGGCACCCATCGTCCCAGCGGCCCCATCGACAACTTCACCGGCCTCACCGTCCGCGCCGCCGGCAAAGAACTGCCTTGGCGCCGTGATGACGTCGACCTCTACGCCTTCCACATCGACGTCCCGCAGGCCGTCACCAAACTCGACATCCACGTCGACTTCCTTGCCGTAGCCGGCTCGACCATAAGCAGCGACGACGGCTCAACCAGCGGCCTCCAGACCACCATGGAGTGGGAAGAGGTAGCGCTCTATCCCGCAGCCACTCCCGTACGCGACATCGCCGTCATTCCTTCCGTCAAGCTGCCCGACGGCTGGAAGCTCGGCACCGCCCTCACACCCACCTCGACCGACGGCGACACTACCCACTTCGCCCCGACCACCATCGAGATGCTCATCGACTCGCCCGTCATCGCCGGCGAATACTTCCGCGAGATCCCTCTCGCGCCCGACGTCACCCCCAGGCATTTCCTCGACCTGGCCGCCGACGCCCCCGAAGACCTCGACCTCAAACCTGCCATGCTCGACTCACTCTCCAAACTCGTGCACGAGACCGGCGCGATGTACGCCTCCCGCCACTACAACAGCTATCACTTCCTCCTCGGCCTCAGCGATCGCGAAGAGGGCAACGGCCTCGAGCACCATCAGTCGAGCGACAACCGCACTCCCGAGCACGCTTTTTCGGACGAGTCGCTCGCCCCTCTCTTCGGCGACTTGCTCCCGCACGAATACACCCACTCCTGGAACGGAAAATATCGCCGGCCCGCCGATCTCGCCACGCCTGACTACGCCACGCCCATGCAGGGCAAACTCCTCTGGGTCTATGAAGGCATGACGCAGTACCTCGGCGAAATCCTCGCCGTGCGCAGCGGCTTCACCACGCCCGAGGAATTCCGCGAAGCTCTGGCGCTCTCCGCCGCCAATCTCGACGTAAAGCCCGGCCGCACTTGGCGCGATCTCGAGGACACCGCCGTCTCCTCCTCCATCCTGCGCGGCGGCAGCCGCGAGTGGAGCAACTGGCGTCGCGGTCAGGACTATTACCAGGAAGGCGCCCTCATCTGGCTTGACGTCGACACCACCATCCGCAAGCTCACCGGCGGAAAAAAGAGCCTCAACGATTTCTGCGTGCTCTTCCTCGGCAAAGGAGGCACCACCCCGCCCGAGGTCGTGCCCTACGACTTCGACGAGATCGTCGCCACCCTTAACCAGGTCGTCCCCAACGACTGGTCCACTTTCCTGCACGACCGCATCACCTCCAAGGCTCCCCACGCGCCCCTCGAAGGCATCACCCAGAGCGGATACACCCTCACCTACGCCGACAAGCCAACCTCCTTCGAGCGTGCCGTCTTCGAACGCACCGGAGTCATCGACGCTTATTTCTCCGCCGGCATCCTCGCCCGCAGCGATGGAACCATCTCCGACGTCCTCTTCAACTCTCCAGCCTTCAAGGCCGGCCTGGGGCCCGCAGAGAAGATCATCGCCGTCAACGGCCGCGCCTTCTCCGGACCGGTCTTTGCCCTCGCCCTCAAATCCGCGAAGGGAACAAGCCAGCCCATCGACCTCATCGTTGAAAACACCGACTACTTCCGCACCGTTCATCTCGACTATCACGACGGAGAAAAATTTCCTGTGCTCAAGCGCGCCGACAACACCCCCGACGTACTCAGCGACATCCTCAAGCCGCTGGCAAAGTAAAAATCGCAAAGTAAGAATCAGGGACCGAACCGACGGCGAATCGACCCTGCAACCAGCTTCTCTCGGCACAGCTTGAAGAGTGCGCCGGCTCCGGCACGATCCGCCCCGCATCCTGCTCGTGTCCGGCGGCGTCGCCACGCAAGGCTTTTCGCTGGCCCGTCAGGCCGCGTATCTTGTGAAGCTCACATGGTAGGCTGTCACGTTCTGCAACGCTCGCCCGGCCTAAGGCGTCTAAAATCAAGCAAAGAAAGTAAAGTATGGCCGATCAACTCTACCTCAGCCTGTGGTACCCCAATTTCCGCCTCACCTCTTTGCCCGCCGCCATCGAAAAAGTCATGGAGCAGTTTGGAGCCGTCGCCGGATCGTCGCGTGTGAAATCCGCCGCCGCTTACCCCCTTTCCTGGAACGAAGCTCCCGCCTATCAGCGTGTCTACGACAAGGATCACGAACAGGACGAGGTCGACTCTGAGCCGCGCCTGGCCATCCCCGCCGCAATGGAGCTGCACCACGACGACTTCGCCTACGAATTCGAACTCGTCTGGGAGCTATGGACCCCCGACGCCCGCGGTGGTCTCGACGCCGTCTGGAGCCGTGAACCGAGCGTAGTCCGCATCGTCGGCTTCGGACCCCAGTTCGACGAAGCCGCCTGGGAGCAGAACGGCCATGTTCGCATTGACTTCGGGCCCGACACCCCCTTCCTGCAGGAGGAAGTCGACCTCGACAAAGATGCCGCCGACTACGTCAAACAGAATGTGCAGCTTCTCGTCGATTTCACCAACGCCGTGCAACAGCATGGAGGCATTTCCACCCGCCTCCTCTGGTCCGAGTCCGGAGACAGCCTTGCGCAAAAGCTGATCGCCCGTCTGCAGAGCGTCAACTAAGGTGAGCGAAGAAAGCTCCCCATGCGCGTAACCATCGCCAGGCTCCGCCTCGGGATCATCCTCCTCGCCTGCCTGCTTCTCACTGCCCTCGCCGGATTCTTCCTCTACGCGCGCTACCGCATTCACCGGCTCGCAAAAGACCTGCCCTCCAGGCTGGGCATCGATATCCAGCAGACCGCCAACGGATTCACCTACTCGCAATCCAGCAAGGGACACACCTACTTCACAATTCACGCCTCCAAGCTCATCCAGTACAAGACCGGGGGCCACGCCACCCTCCACGACGTACACATCACCCTCTACGGCCCCGAGGGCTCCAACCGCACCGACAAAATCTACGGCTCCGACTTCGACTACGATCCCCAGGCGGGAATCGCCTCGGCCAAGGGGGAGGTCCAGATCGACCTTGCGGGACTCGCCGCCAACCCGACAACCCCTAATCCCGCTGCCCCCAATCCGGCAGCCAAAGCTCCGGCCCAGCCGGCAAACCCTGCCTCACCTCCCGCTGCTGAAGCGCCGAACACCGTCCACGTCAAAACCAGCGGCCTCGTCTTCAACACCAAAACCGGAGACGCCGTTACCTCGGAGCACATGGAGTTCACCACTCCGCGCGCCGCCGGCGGATCCACCGGCGCCAGCTACAACTCCAAAACCGGTCTGCTCGTGCTCGATCATCAGGTGGAGATCACAACCACCGCGAACGGCAATCAGGCCGTCGTGCACGCGGCTCACGCCGAGCTGCTTCGTGACTCGCGGCAGGCCAGCCTGCTCCACCCCGTCTTCGACTACCAGTCCCAGAAAAGCTCCGCCGATCAGGCCCTTGTCTACTTCCGCAAAGACGGCTCGGTCGAGCACATCGATGCGCAGGGCCACATCCACGTCACCGGCCAGAACGACTCAGTCCTGACCGCGCAGACATCCCACGTGCAGCTCGACGCGAAGAGCCAGCCCCTCCAGATCGACATGGGCGGCGGCCTCAACTTCATCTCTAAAACTGACAATCAGAGCATGCACGGCAACGCCGTCGAAGGCACGCTCACCTTCGGCCCCATGTCCACGCTGCGCCACGCCCAGCTTCGCAACGCCGTCAGCTTCGTCGACCAGCTTCTGACACTGCCCGACGATCCCCGGGGCACCGCCTCTCGCGAAGTGCAGGCTTCGAAGCTCGACATCGATTTCGCCCCCGGCGCCGATCCTAAAAAGAGCCTCGCCCAGAAGGCGTTGGCCACCGGAAATGCTGCCATCAACCTCCACACCGTCTCCTCTAAAGGTCCGCAGCAGCTCACCAACATCACCGGCGATCAGCTTCTCGCCACCCTCGAAAATGGAAAGACGCTGAAGCAGCTCGACGGCGCCGGTCACACCAAAATCGTCGATCTCGCTGCCGACGGATCAACCAACACCAGCACCGGCGATAGCCTTCAGGTGACTTTCGCTCCTCAGCTCGCGCGCAGGCCCGCTCCCGCCCAGGCGGCTAATGCGACCGCGAATAAACCCGCAAAATCCGCCAACCCCTCCGACTCGCAAAATATCCAGGTCGAGACCGCCATACAGGACGGCAACGTCGTCCTCACCCAGACGCCCGTGAAGAAGCCCGGCGCGACAGCGAATCCCGCCACCGTCACCGCCTGGGCAAAGCACAGCGAGTATCATGCCGCGACGCAGGTCCTCCGCCTCACCGGCGACCCCCGCCTCAACGACGGCCAATCCCTGCAGCTCGCCGCAATCGTGCTCGACTATCACCGCGACTCCGGCGACGCCTCTGCCGAAGGCGCGGTAAAAGCCACCTACACGCAGCCGAAAAATCAGAAGGGAACTCAGCCCGCCGCGAATCCTGGCCCGAGTCTTGGCGGAGACGGTCCCGTCCACATCACCGCCGATCGCGCTCAATTGCATCATGCGACCAACGTCAACATCTTCTACGGCTCCCCCACCACCCCGGCGCGCATCTGGCAGGCGGACAGCTCCATCCTCGCCCCGGTGCTCGAGCTCACCCGCAATCCGCAAACCCTCCGCGCCCACGGAGAAGAAGGCAATTCCGCTCCCGTCGTCAGCGCCAATCTCGCCTCTGCAATCGGCGCAAAGCATCAGCGCGGCGTCGTCCGGGTCCACAGCCAGACCCTCGTCTACTCCGACGCCGACCGCCGCGGCGACTTTCGCGGCTCAGTCACGGCCGAGGACCCCAATGGCGTCATCCACGCCGACCAGGCGCAGGTCTACCTCACGCCTGCGCAGAAACCACCCCCCGCATCCGCCTCGCAGCCTGCACAAACTCAGTTGGACCGTATCGTCGCCACCGGCCACGTCGTCATCACCCAGCCTGGTCGCCGCGCATCTGGAGAGAAGCTCATCTACACCGCCGACGACGGAAAATACCTCCTCACCGGAGCGCCCGGAAACCCTCCCCGCATCGCCGACCAATCCAAAGGAACTACTACTGGGGCTACATTGATTTTCAATAGTCAGGATGATAGCGTCGTGGTGAGCGGGGGGCAGTCGAGCGCCGTTACTGAGACGCGGGCGCCGAAATAGATGCAAAAGCTTTCAACCGACGATATCGGGAAATCCTACAAACGGCGTCAGGTTGTCAGCGGCGTCAGCATCCATGTAAGCCAGGGTGAAGTGGTCGGCCTGCTCGGCCCCAACGGCGCCGGCAAAACCACCAGCTTCTACATGATCGTCGGCCTCATCCCTCCCGATTCCGGCCGCATCCTTGCCGACGGCGAAGACATCACCCGCGTGCCCATGTACATGCGC
Source organism: uncultured Acidobacteriaceae bacterium (assembly GCA_963781245.1). Classification (GTDB taxonomy): domain Bacteria; phylum Acidobacteriota; class Terriglobia; order Terriglobales; family Acidobacteriaceae; genus Silvibacterium. Next base: position 142,555 of record CAWAFB010000008.1, on the reverse strand, counting down.
GCTCGCCAGTACGGCATCAGCTATCTGCCCCAGGAGCCGTCGGTCTTCCGCAAACTAACCGTCGAGGAAAACATCCTCGCCGTGCTCGAAGTGCAGAACATCACCCGCGAGGCCCGCCGGGCCCGCACTGAAAAGCTCCTCAAGCAGCTCAACATCGAGCACATCCGCAAGACCCGCGGCTACGCCTTGTCCGGCGGCGAGCGACGCCGCGTCGAGATCGCCCGCTGCCTCTGCATTCAACCCTCCTTCATCCTTTTGGACGAGCCCTTTTCGGGAATTGATCCCATTGCGGTAATCGATCTGCAGGAAATCATCTTCGACCTGAAAGCCAGTGGCATCGGTGTGCTCATTACCGACCATAATGTTCGTGAGACGCTTTCGGTGACCGACCGGGCGTACATCATCAACCAGGGCAAGATCTTCCGCGATGGCACGCCGGAAGAGCTTGGCAACGATCCGGAAGTGCGTCGGGTCTACCTGGGAGAAGGATTTACGCTCGGCTGACACAGGAGCATTTAACCGCCTGACTTCAAGTGTGGTGCGGCGAACAAAATGGCGGTGGCTCTGCGCTTCTAAGGAGTCCCTGCGCGGATGTACACTGTGAGGCAACTTCTCTAGTTTTTTTGTCGGATAAGTAAGGAAGCGAATGGCATTACTTCAACCCAAGCTGAGCTTGAAAGTAGCTCAACGTCAGATATTGACGCCCGGCCTCATGCAGATGGTCAGCGTCCTGGCGCTCAACAAGCTTGAGCTGAAGGAAATGATCAACGCCGAGATTACCGAGAACCCCATCCTCGAGGAGATCGAGGAGAACGTCCCGCTGCTCGACGACGTCGCCCGCCAGGAGATCGAGCACGACCGCTCCGTCGAGATGCGTGCCGCCGAGGCCGAGCCCGAGAAGAAGACCGATCCCTTCGAAGAAATCGACTTCGGGTCGTATTTTCAGGACTACCTCGACCCCGGCTACCGCACCGGCAACAACTTCGAGTCCATCGAAGCGCCCTCTCTCGAAAACTTCCTCTCCCAGCCGGGCACGCTGACCGACCACATCTTCTGGCAGCTGGGCTCTATGCCGCTTACACCCGCGGTGCGCGACGCTGCTGAATACATCGTCGGCAACCTCAACGAGGATGGCTATCTCACCGCCAGCGATGAAGAGCTTCTCGCCGGCTATCTCCGCGGGCAGCTCGTGCCGGAAGCCGTCCCCGACGCAAATCAAGACGCAAATCATGAGTCAAGCCACGAACCCAACGGAGAGGCGCACGCGGGCAACGGAGAGCACAAGGCCGCCCGCAGCACCGCATACGCCCTCTCGCAGCTGCCGCAGGCCATGCTTGACCGTGCGAAAGCCCACCTCGAGGCTGGCCTCGCCGTCGTCCGCCAGCTCGATCCGGTAGGCATCGCCACCCGAGATCTTCGGGAATGCCTGCTGGCGCAGGTCGAGGCTCAGCGTCGCGAATTCGAGCTGGTCTATCGCCGCCAGAACCGCCATGCCACCGTCGCGAGGATCGGCGATCAATCCAACGGGCATGCTGCCGCCGACAATGCTGGCCCCGACAACGCTGTTCACGGCCACGTTGCCCATGACCACGCTCCTCATGAGAACGCCGAAAACGTCGCCCCCGAATTGCCCGCTGTTGCCGACGAAGCGGTTGCCCGCCCGATCGTCAACGGCACTCCCCACCCGCCGCACCCCGTTGACCCCGCCGACAGCCGACTCGAAATCTTTGACATCGCCGCCTGCATCATCGACAAGCATCTTTCACTTCTCCAGAAACGCGATCCGCGCGAACTTTCCCGTGCCATCGGCCGGTCTTCTGAGATTGCCCAGCAGGCGATCGAGTTTATCCGCACCCTCGACCCGCGCCCCGGCCAGCGATACAACCGATCCGACGCCAGACTGATCGAACCAGATGTGGCCTTCGTAAAACGTGGCGACGAATACGTGGTGGTCATGAACGACGAAGACCTGCCCACGCTGCGCCTCAACCAGGGCTACCGGCGAATGCTCACCCAGCAGGGCGCGGAAAAAGAGGTAAAAGACTACGTAAAAGAGCGCTACCGCTCTGCGCTGCAGCTCATGCGCAACATCGAGCAGCGCAAGAACACCATCCTGCGCACCTGCGAAGTCATCGTCCGGCGCCAGGGCGACTTCCTTGAGAAAGGAGTCGATGCCCTTCGCCCCATGATGATCAAGGAGGTCGCCGAGGAAATCGGCGTGCACCCGTCCACCGTCAGCCGTGCGGTCTCGAACAAGTACGTGCACACCGCGCAGGGTGTTTACGAGCTGCGCTTCTTCTTCTCCGAAGGTGTCAACGGACCCGAAGGCGCAGGCACCCCGCTCATGCTGCTCAAGCGCAAGGTGAAAAAGCTCATCGAGGACGAAGATCCCGGCAAGCCGCTCACCGACGACCACATTGCCGCCACCCTGCAGGCTCAGGGCATCAACGTAACCCGCCGTACGGTAGCCAAATATCGTGAAGACATGCGAATCCCCAGCACCCACCAACGCCGTATTCGCGGATGAGGTACGGGCATTTTCGAAAAATCCAAGCCGTTTTCAGTTTGTACCGGGTCACCGTTCCCTTGCGGTCGCGTTGACTTCGGGGCGTTCAGCTTCGGTCTACGGCGTTTTCGAAAATGCTGTAGAATCGCCATTCTCAGTGGGAATTTCTGAACCAGAAGGGAGCTTTCACCATGCAGGTTGAGTACACCGGCAGGCAGGTGACCGTTACCCCGGCACTCCGCGCTCTGGCGGAGGAGGGCATTGAGCGAATCGGAAAGATTCTCGGCAGGACAACCGGCGCACACGTCATTCTGAGCGCGGAAAAATACCGTAAGACAGCCGAAGTCAGTATCAAGACCCGCCGCGCCGACATCCTCGGTATCTCCGAATCCACCAACATGGAGACCGCCCTTCGCGGCGCCCTCGACAAGGCGGAAACCCAGGCCGTCCGCTGCAGAAAAAAACTGCAGGCCAAAAAGCGCCAGCCCAAAGAGGAAAAGCTCGTCGTCGAGTCGCAGCTCGAGCGTCCTCGCCGTGCCTCAGCCAAGGCGCCTGCCAGCGAAAAACCCGCGGCCGCCCCTGCCTCCAAAGCCAACGGCAACGGACGCAGCCGCCCCATGATCCCGGTAACCGTCCACAGCTTCCCGGCGCGTACGCCCATTCCCGAACCCCACGTCGTCCGCTCGACTGACTCTGTCGCCCTTCGCCCCATGACCCTCGAAGAGGCCGTCAAGGAAGCCGAATTTCGCGACCGCGAGGTCTTCGTTTTCCGCGACAAGAGCGGAAGTGTGAAGGTCCTGCACCGCAAGCGCGACGGCAAAATGGAGCTGATCGAAGAACCATAAAGACAAGGCACAGGGATGAGGTCCCAGAGAGCAGGACTCGCAGCGTAGGCTTTCCTGAGCCCTGAGCCCCGGTCACTGAGCTGGGTGACCATCTTTGGCGCAGCCAGCGGTGGGCCCGGTCTTTTTCGCTGATCCCTGAGTCCTGTTTCCTGTTCCCTGATTTACGATTGGCGCATGGCCCCGCCCAAAAAGTTCCCCCAAAAGCAGGCAGCCCCAGGAAACTCCGTCACCATTAAGCGTCCGCCGGAAAAGGAGAGCGCCGGAAAGCCCGCTCCGCGCCATGGCGGCGCTCCGTCTCACGCCGACCCCCGGCACCAGCTCGTCATCCTCACCGGATTATCGGGCTCCGGCAAAGCGTCCGCGCTCAAAGCCTTTGAGGACCTCGGCTACTACGCCGTCGACAATCTGCCCATCGACCTGCTCACGCCTTTTGCCGAGCTGGTCGCCCAATCGGTCGAGATTACCCGTGCCGCTCTTGTCGTCGACGTTCGCGAGGGCCAGCGCATCGAGCGTTTTCCCGCCATGCTGCGCGAACTACGCAAGCACCTCTCCACCACCGTCATCTATCTCGAAGCCTCGAAGGCTGCTCTCTTGCGCCGCTTCTCCGAAACGCGCCGCCCACATCCCCTCGGCCGCGAAGCGATGGTGGCCCAGGCTATCCAGGCCGAGCGCACCCTCCTCGATCCCGTCCGCAACGTTGCCGACATCCTCATCGACACCTCCAACTTCAACGTGCACGAGCTCCGCGCCTACATCCAGGACCAGTTCCAGCGCGAATCCGTCGGCAAAAGCATGCTTGTTTCCGCCGTCAGCTTCGGTTACAAGAACGGAGTTCCGCTCGAAGCCGACCTGGTCTTCGACGTGCGCTTCCTCCCCAATCCGCACTTCGTTCCCGCGTTCCGACACCTCACCGGCCGCCACCCCAAAGTCATCGCTTACGTCCGCAAGTTCGCCCAGACCCAGGAATTCCTCGACCGCGTCACCGATCTCCTGCTCTTCCTTCTTCCCAACTACATCCACGAGGGCAAAAGCTATCTCACCGTCGCCTTCGGCTGCACCGGCGGCCAGCACCGCTCCGTGATGATCGCCGAGGAGGTCCGCAAGCGCCTCGCCAAAGAGGGATACCGCGTCAAGACCGCCCATCGCGACATGCCCCGCTGACCCCGCTGACTTTCGCAAACCACGCCATAGCTTTCCATTCACAACGAGACGCACTTCGCTCTGTCGGTAGCCGCGATGACACCCGTGTTTCCCGCTCCCGTGCGAAAATGTCTGGACAGTTGAAGGGAGACGCCAATGATTTCCCGACAGGATCTTCACCGGCTGGCGAGCCTGTGGAGCGAAGACCACAACGCTATTTCCTTGTATTTCCCCTCAACAACGCCCGCCGACGTTGCCCATCGCGAAGAGCCCATTCTCCTCAAAGAGAAGATTCATGAAAAGCTTGGCACCCGCAAGCTCAAGTCGCCTGCCGAGCGCGGTGATATCTCCCGCCTGCTTGAAGTTGCGGCCTCCATCAAGGGCAATCACGGACGCGCCAGAGTCGTCTATGCCTGCGGTGCGCAAGGCATCTGGGAAGAGCTCGATCTCGCCGGAAGCGTCAAGCTCCTCTTCGATGCCGGGCCCAGCTTCACCCTGGCTCCGCTGGTTGAGGAGCTCGAATCGTTGCACCGTTATTGCATAGCGCTGGCCGACCGCAGTTTCCTGCGTGTGTTCATGCAGGTTTCCGATCAGATCACCGGCCAGACAGATTTGCTCGACGAAGCGCGCGAACCCATCCGCGCCACCGGCGCGCGCATGTCCAGTCAGGAAGAGCGCCACAAGGAGAAGCCTGCCCAGATGCGTTTCAAAGCACTGGCCGAACACCTTCTGGCCTCTTACGAGCGAGGGGAGTTCGAGGCCTTGCTCATAGGCTGCCGCAGCGAGCTCCGCTCCGAAATCGAGTCCGGGCTCAGCAACGTCCTTCGCCGCGTGCTCATCGGACACTTCCACATCGATCCCGCCATGGCAACCGCCGACGATGTCCGCGCAAAATCGCTGGCCGTGATCGCTCGGCAGCTCACCGGCGAAGAAGACATCCTCGTGGATCAGGCTGTCGGCGAAGCCCGCCGGGGAGGACTCGGGGTGGTGGGACTTCCCGCCGTGCTCGATGCCATGGACAAGGCAGAAGTCCGCACCCTGCTGCTCTCGCACAAGCGCCTGACCTCATCCGAAGGCTCTGCGGGCGCGTCCATCTGCACAGTTTGTTCTCACGTGCAGTTAGGCACAGTCGCTGCGTGCGAGTTGTGCGGCAACCCCATGCATCACTTCGCCAGCGCCGAGGAAGCATTGCTTCGCCACCGTGGTGCGCGCGAGGTTGATCTTCGCGTTATCCGCAGCGCAACATTGCCCGACCCCGACAACATCGCCGCGCTTCTCCGCTTCCGCGCCGAACGCAGCAACGCGGTCGCGTGAATACGCCGTTTTTTGCGTCGGCACCGCGCACCGCAACATGCTGGAGAAACTTCAAGTGAGCTTTCGCTATCTAGTGCTCGCCATCTTCGCCGCAGTCATCGTTCTGATACTCGTCCGGCGGCGCAACTCCCGCCGTTAACTTCCGGCACACCTGAATCCCTCACCGCGTCCTCCGAATCTACTTCTTCAAACCACTCATCGGAGCGACTATGGATCTCGGACTTAAAGGCAAACGCGCACTCGTCACCGGCTCAACCGCAGGCATCGGCTTCGCCATCGCCCGCCTCCTCGCCCGCGAAGGCGCCCACGTCTACGTCAACGGACGCACCGAGGTTCGCGTCAACAAGGCCATCGCCGAAATCGGAGCCCACATCGAAGGCAAAGTCGACGGCATCGCCGCCGACCTTGGCACGGGGGATGGTGCCAGCAAGCTCTTCTCACACATCGACAACCTCGACATTCTCGTCAACAATCTTGGCATCTTCGAAGCTAAGCCCTTTCTCGAAATCCCCGACGCCGACTGGCGGCGCTTCTTCGAGGTCAACGTCCTCTCCGGCGTGCGCGTAACCCGCCACTATCTGCCGCACATGCTCAAGAAGAAGTGGGGCCGCGTCCTGTTCATCTCCAGCGAGTCCGCCCTCCAGACTCCTGCCGAGATGGTCCACTACGGCATGACCAAGACCGCGCAGCTCGCCGTCGCCCGCGGCATTGCCGAGTCCTTTCCGGCCAGCGGCGTTACCGTAAACTCTGTCCTCGTCGGACCCACCGAAAGCGAAGGCGTAGGCGCCTTTGTCGAGGGTCTCGCTGCGCAGCAGGGCAAAACGAAAGAGGAGGTCGCCCGCGACTTCTTCCAGCATGCTCGTCCCAGCAGCCTTTTGAAGCGCTTTGAGACCGCGGATGAGGTCGCCGCGATGGTCGTCTATCTCTGCGGCGAACCGGCATCCGCAACCACCGGGTCCGCGATTCATGTTGACGGCGGTGTCATTCGCGCCATCGCCTGAGCCCGGCTCGGATCTGCCTCCCCCCCGGCGGCAACTGAATCTGCCGGCCGCCGAATTCGGCCGAAGAAGATTTTTCTCTGTCACGCCGCCGGTGTTACCCTCATTTGCAACACAGTCATCATCAATGTCGTCCTGCAGCGGTCCATCTTTCATGCTTCCGCTCATTCTGCAGGCCGAACCAAAGGAGGAACGGAATGTCCCAAAGCTTAAAGTTGCGCGGCGCATTGTTTGCCGCGATCCTCACTATCGCTTCGATATTTGCATGGAATGCCGTCGCACAGGATGACGTCGTCCATATCATGTCCGGCATCGTCAAGCATGTCGACAAGGACACGAAGACCGTAGTCATCAAGACTGCGGACGGCACCGAGCACACCGTCAAGTACACCGACAAGACCGTTGTCGAAGGTACGAAAGACGCTGGCAAAGGAGTCGCGAAGGGTTCAACCGAGGCCTATCTCGGCGCCAAGACCGGAGCCAAGGTAACAGTCAAATACGTCGGCAAGGGCGCGGACAAGACCGCCGTCGGAGTCAAAGACGCCGTAGACTAGTCACCTTAACGCCCGTCCGGACGCTGCTTTTTGCTCCGGATGGGCGGCTTGACCACGCCGCAAACGGTAAAATGGATAGATGGCCGTGCAGTTCCGTCAATTTCCGCGACCACAACTGAAGGGTATGCAATGAAGCGTAGGTGGCGCCTGCTGCATTACGCAAGCCGCTACTGGCTGCAGGTCTTCTCCGCTGTCCTCCTCGCTGCTGCTGTCGGCCTCCTCGACGCCTTCCGCGTCCTCCTTGTCGGCCCCATCTTCGACAACGTCCTGCACCCCGGCGCCGACAATCACAAGGGCGGTATCACGCTGCTTTCCTCATTAGGCGCGCGCTTCCATATCGACCTCCAGCGTTTCGTCCCCTCGCACTTCCACAACGACTGGACAGTAGTCGCCTTCGCCTTCGTCGCTTCCACGGCGCTCAAGGGCGTCTGCGACTACGCCGGAACCTACCTCGCTAATTACGCCGGCTTCGGCATGATCACCGACCTGCGTGACGACCTCTACGAGGCCATCCTCCGCCGCTCCATCTCCTTCTTTCAACGCCACGCCACCGGAACGCTCCTCTCGGCACTCATCAACGACATCGAGCGCGTCCAGTACGCCATCTCCTCCGTCCTCTCCGACTTCCTTCAGCAGGCCTTTACCCTCCTCTTCACCACCGCCGTCGTCATCTTCCTCGGCGGAAAGCTCGCCTGGGTCCTGCTGATCTTCGTTCCGATCGTCATCGGATCCATCCGCAAGATCGGCCGCGGCGTTCGCCAGACCACCCGCAAAGGGCAGGACAAGCTCGCAGAGATCCAGAACATCCTCCACGAAACCATCACCGGCAACCGCATCGTCAAAGCCTTCAACATGGAGTTCTGGGAGCTTCTCCGCTTCCGCCAGGCCGCGCGCCGTCTCTTCCGCGCTAACCTCAGCTCTGTGCGCGCCCAGGCCATCAGCTCGCCGCTCATGGATTTCATCGGAGCCGTGGCCATCGCCCTGCTCCTGCTCTTCGGACGCAACGCCATCAACAGCCGCGTCATGACCACCGGCACCTTCTTCGCCTTCATCGTCGCGCTCTTCAAGCTCTACGATCCCGTCCGCCGCTCCGCCGTCTACTACAACAGCTTCCAGCAGGCTCTGGGAGCCTCACAGGCCATCTTTGAGTTCATGGAAGACCAGGACGAAGTCGTCGAGCGCAAGCACGCCTTCAATCTCAAAGGCTTCCGCAATTCCATCAGTCTTGAAGACGTCTGCTTCGCCTACAGCACCGAAGAAGGCGAAAAGGAAGTCCTGCACAACATCAACCTCGACATCCGTCACGGCGAAGTCATCGCTCTCGTAGGCCCCAGCGGGGCAGGGAAGTCCACCCTCGTCAATCTCATCCCCCGCTTCTTCGACGTCACCTTCGGCCGCGTCACCATCGATGGACACGACCTGCGCGATGTCAGCCTGAGATCCCTCCGCGACCAGATCGGCAAAGTCACCCAGGAGACCATCCTCTTCAACGACACAGTCCGCAACAACATCGCCTACGGCCAGCCCGACGTACCTCTCTCGCGTGTCGTCGAAGCGGCGAAGGCCGCTCTCGCCCACGACTTCATCCTGCACATGCCTGACGGCTACGACACCATCATCGGCGAAAAGGGCTTCCGCCTCTCCGGAGGCGAGCGACAGCGCCTCGCCATCGCTCGCGCCATCCTCAAAGACGCGCCCGTCCTCATTCTCGATGAAGCCACCTCCGCTCTCGACACCGAGAGCGAATCGCTCGTCCAGACCGCGCTCAGCAATCTCATGACCGGCCGCACCGTCGTCGTCATCGCGCACCGTCTTTCTACCGTCCGCCGCGCTACCCGCATCGCCGTGATCGAGCAGGGACGCATCACCGCCATCGGCACCCACGACGAGCTGCTGCATATCTCCCCTACCTATCAGAAGCTCTATCGCCTGCAATTCATCGACGTCGCCGACATCGACTCCTTCGAACCGGCTCTGCTCGGAAAGGCGGATGCGTGACCACCCCTGCCGCCCCGGTTTCCTCCGCCATTCGCTCCATGACCGGATTCGCCCGCGTCTCGGGCCGCGTCTCGGAATCTACCGGCTTTACCCTCGGTCTCAAAAGCGTCAATCATCGCTTTCTCGACCTGCACATGCGCCTGCCCTCCGGAACCGAAGCCCTCGAAATGCAGATCCGCCGCGAACTCAAGCAGCGACTGCTCCGCGGACACATCGAGGTCACGCTCAACATCGACCGCGGCCAGCGTGCCGAAGCATCCTATGACGCCGCTCTCGTCGAGACTTATCTCACTGCCTTTCGCAGCGCCTCTGCACAGCACGGTCTGCTCGGCGAACCCGACCTGAACGCCATCCTCCGCCTGCCCGGCATCTTCAACGGTGACAACCGCAGCTCCGAGCGAGGCTCAGAAGAAGAATCCCGCGCCCTCGAAGCGGCAGTGCTTAACGTTCTGCCCGAAGCCGTCGAATCGCTCAACGCCATGCGCGCGCAGGAGGGCTCCGCTCTCGCCTCCGACCTCATCGCCGGCCTCGACCGCCTGCAGAAGCTCGTCGACGAAACGGGCGGACTCCGTGAAGACGTCCGCCACGCTTACTTCGAGCGCATCAGCCAGCGCATTTCCGAGATGCTGGCCGGCTCATTTGACCGCGACCGCGTCCTGCAGGAAGCTGCTCAGATCGCCGAGCGCAGCGATATCGACGAAGAGATCACCCGTCTGGGCACCCACATCGAACACTTCCGCTCGCTCATTGAAGGCGGCGGCGAAATCGGCAAGAAACTCGACTTCCTGCTGCAGGAAATGAATCGCGAAGCCAATACTTTGCTTTCGAAAACGGGAGGCGTTGCCGGAAACGGACCACGCGTCACCGAATTAGGTTTGGGAATGAAATCGGAAATCGAAAAAGCACGCGAACAGGTTCAAAATCTCGAGTAGGGACACGATCAGGTAAAGGAGAAAACCAACACTTTGGCAGGTATCTTGTTCCTTATTTCGGCTCCCTCCGGCTCCGGCAAATCCACGCTCGTTAACCAGCTCCGTTCGTTAGTCGAAAACCTCGAGTTCTCTGTCTCCTACACCACGCGCCCGCCGCGCGGTTCCGAAGAGGAAGCCCGCGAGTACCACTTCATCAGTCGTGAAGAATTTCAGCGCATGATCGAGGCCGACGAGTTTCTCGAGTACGCCGATGTCTTCGGCAACTACTACGGCACGGCGCGCAGTTCGCTCACCCACGCATTCGACAAAGGCAAGGACGTGCTTCTGGACATCGACGTTCAGGGCGCGGCACAGGTTCGCCGCAAGCTCCCCAATGCCGTCACCATCTTCCTCATGCCTCCGTCGCCCGAGATTCTCGCCTACCGGCTGCGCAACCGTAGCCGCGCCGAAGGTGCTGTACAGGAAGAGATTATCCGCCGCCGCCTGGCCCGAGCCCGGGACGAGATTGAGAATTACCGCGAATATGACTATATTCTCGTCAACGATATTCTCGACCGCGCGGTCGAGGAAATGGCAGCCATCGTCGCCGCCGAAAGAATGCACCGCAACCACGGTTCGCAGACGCCCGACGATGAAGAGCTGATCGCAAAGGCGGAAAAATGCCGCCAGCGAAACTCTGAAGCACGCATCAAACCCGTGCTCCAGGCTTTCGGAGTCGTCAACGCCGAGGCTGCTCCTGTATGAGTCTGCCAAGGCAACTTTGGGAGAGACGCTATGAGTGTCGAGCAAGAGTTCGATAGCAATTTTCGCTACGTAATGGTCGCCGCACGACGCGCACGCCAGCTCCAGGCCGGTTCTCAACCCCTGGTAGATTCCCGTTCCCGCAAGGCCTGCAAAGTCGCCCAGGATGAGATCGCAGCCGGTAAGGTCGGCTACATCCGGGCAGACACCCCAGTCCTCAAGCCCGAAATCACCGCCCCCGACATCCCCAAATTCGCCTGCCTCTAAACCGATCGAAATGTCAGATTGGGTGCCCCACGTCCGGATTCTCGGACGTGGGACAAAACACGCATCTGCCCCATTTCAAAGCTCGCCCTAAGTGCAGCCGGGTCTTCCAATAGAACGATTCTCCACCTTCACCAGTCCACTGCGCTCTCTGCCGTGTGCCCTGAGCCCTGTGCTCTGCCGTAATATCTAGACATGAAGGTCACAGTCGGCGTCTCCGGCGGAATCGCCGCATACAAGTCAGCAGAGTTAGTCCGCGCGCTCCAGCAGCACGCACTCGATGTCCATGTAGTTATGACTGAGTCGGCCATGCAGTTCATCCAGCCGCTCACCTTCGCCTCGCTCACCGGACACAAGGTCATCATCAGCCTCTGGACCCCGCCCGAATCCCCCGACAGCAACCTCGACTCCGCCATCGAGCACATCGAAGCCGCACAGACCACCGACCTGCTCGTCGTCGCTCCGGCCACCGCCAATATCCTCGCGAAATTCGCGCACGGCATCGCCGACGATTTCCTCACCACTCTCTATCTCGCCACCACCGCGCCCGTCATCGTCGCGCCCGCCATGAACGTGAATATGTGGCAGCATCCGGCCACCCAGGCCAATCTCGAAATCCTCGCCGCGCGCAACGTTCAGATCGTTCCGCCCGACAGCGGCTACCTCGCCTGCGGGATGACCGGCAGCGGCCGCCTCGCTGACACTCCCGCCATCGTCGAAGCCGTCCTCGGCGTCCTGCACCACCGCAACGACCTCGCCGGTGAAACCGTCCTCGTCACCGCGGGAGGCACCCGCGAAGCCCTTGATCCCGTCCGCTTCCTCGGCAATCGCTCCAGCGGCAAAATGGGATACGCCCTCGCCGAAGCAGCCGAGCGACGAGGAGCCCGCGTCATCCTTGTCACCGCACCCACTGCATTGCGCCCGCCGGCCAACGTCGAAGTCATCCCCGTCACCACTACCGAAGAGATGCGCGCCGCCGTCCTCGGCCGCATGGACCAGGCCAGCATCGTCATCAAGGCCGCAGCCGTCGCCGACTACCGCCCGCTGAAGCAGGCCGAGCAGAAGTTGAAGCGTTCGGGCCCGCTTACCATCGACCTCGAGCCCACAGAGGACATCCTCGCCGAAGCCGTCGCCCGCCGCCACCCCGGCCAGCTCATCATCGGCTTCGCCGCCGAAACTCAGGATCCGGTCGCCCACGCCCGCGCCAAGCTGCAGCGTAAGGGAGCCGACGCCATCGTCCTCAACGACGTCTCCCACGAAGGCATCGGCTTCGACTCCGACCGCAACGCCGTTACCTTCCTCACCCGCTCCACCGCCCTCGAACTCCCCGAGATGGCCAAGCGCGACCTCGCCGACCGCATACTCGAAGAAATCCTCGCCCTCCGCCGCCCCCAGAAAGTCGTCACCGAAACCGGCCTAGTCATCGAGTAGATCAGAATTGAAATGACCCGACTCACCCCCGAACTCGCGCAGGCCATCCACGCCCGCATCCGCTATTACCGCGACCTCGGCATCCACGATTTCTACCGTCGCGCTGAGCCGGCGTCGGAGTCCGCCGTCGAATTAGAACCCGTATCAGTTACAAATCCCACACAGGAGCCGACCATCCCCGCCCGCAAAGCCACGCCCCCGCCGTCTCTCCCCGTCGTCTCAACCGAAAGTAGCGCCGTCACCGACAGCGCCGCCGCGCTCCAGGCAATTCGCGCCGACATAGGCGAATGCACCCGCTGCCCGCTCGCCTTTCAGGGCCGCCACACCATCGTTTTCGGAGACGGAAACCCCGGCGCCCGCCTCATGTTCATCGGCGAAGGTCCGGGAGCTGACGAAGACGCGCAGGGCCTGCCCTTCGTCGGTCGCGCCGGCCAGCTCCTCAACAACATGATCGTCGCCATGGGTCTCCAGCGCTCCGATGTCTACATCGCCAACATCGTCAAGTGCCGCCCGCCGCAGAACCGCGTCCCCGAGCCCGAAGAAGCCAACACCTGCACGCAATTCCTCTTCCGCCAGATCGACGTTATCCGCCCGCAAGTCATCGTCGCTCTCGGAGCCACCGCCGCCACCTATCTGCTCGGCGGAAAATCCCCGCTCGCCCGGCTCCGCGGACGCCTCCACGAAGCCCGCGGCGCGAAGCTCATCGTCACCTACCATCCCGCTTACCTCCTCCGCGATCCAACCCAGAAGAAGGAAGCCTGGAAAGACCTTCAAATGGCCATGGCCGAACTCGGCCTCAAAGCGCCGAAAGCATAGCGCTGAGCTTTGGAAGTTTCACCTTTAGGTTTTGTCGGTAAAGTAAGGGCGACCGGCGTCCAAGCTATTGACTATTGGCTATTGGCTACTCCCTGATCCCTGTACCCTGTCTTTAGTGCCCGCCTTCTGTGACGTAGCCCTGCCCGTCCCGCTCGATCGCGCCTTCACCTACGCGCTCGGTCCTGCCGCCCCGTCCATCGGAGCCCGCGTCCTCGTCCCTTTCCGCAACGAGAAGATGGCCGGCGTCGTCCTCCGCCTGCACGACGACCCGCCGCCCGTCGAAGCTCGTTCCATCCTCAACATTCTCGACGAAGAATCGATCCTCTCTCCGCAACTCCTCGACCTCGCGCAGTGGATCGCTCAGTATTACCTTGCCCCCATCGGAGAAGTCCTGCGCGCCATGCTCCCGCTCATGAGCGAAGTGCGCAAGCAGGTCCTCTACCGCATCACCGACCTCGGCCGCAAAGCGCTCTTCGAAGGCGCTGAGCAGGGAAGTTCCCGCCGCTCGCGCCTCTCACCCGAAGAGCAGGACATCGAATACAAGGTCCTCAACTACCTGGAGAACGGCGACGCCGCCCGCGCACCTACCCTCCGCTCCGCCACCGGAGTCGACCGCGATCTGCTCACCGGCATGCTCCGCAAGAAGTGGATCACCCGCGAAACTGCCGCCGTCCCGCGCGATGCCCGCCGCACCGTCCGCTACGCCGTCCTCGTCGCAGATACCCGCCTGCCCAAACTCAACGACAACCAGCAGGCCATCCTCGCAGAGCTCGCCGGAGCCGCCAACGAGCTCCCCGTCGCCGAGCTGCGCCGTCTCGCCGTTCCCGCATCCACGCTTGCCACGCTGGTCAAGCGCAACCTCGTCCGCATCGAAGACCGCCCGGCCGACTTCCACCTCACGCATCTCTCCCGCCTGCCTCGCTCCCAGCACATCCTCAACGACGCCCAGCAGGCCGCCCTCGCCACCATCACCGCCGCGGTCGAATCCGCCGAGTTCCGCCCGCACCTCCTCTACGGAATCACCGGCTCCGGCAAGACCGCCGTCTATCTCGCCGCCATGCGCCGCGCTCTCGACCAGGGAAAATCCGCCATCCTCCTCGTCCCCGAGATCGGCCTCACCCCCGCCATGGCCGCACAGCTGCATCACGCCTTCGCCTCCGACGTTGCCCTCCTGCACTCCGCGCTCACCCCGGAGGAGCGCTCCGAGCAATGGCACCGTATTCGAAAAGGCGAAGCCCGCATCGTCGTCGGCACCCGCTCCGCCCTCTTCGCGCCCGTCGAAAACCTCGGTCTCATCATCGTTGACGAGGAGCACGACTCCAGCTACAAGCAGGAATCAAACCCCCGCTACCACGCCCGCGACACCGCTGTCATGCGCGCCAAGCTCGCCGGCGCAACCATCGTCCTCGGATCAGCCACGCCATCCCTCGAGTCTTGGCACAACGCTCGTCAGGGCAAGTACGCGAGCATCGAGATGCACCAGCGCGTCATGAATCGGCCCCTGCCCGTCGTCGAACTCATCGATATGCGCCGCGAGTTTCAGGAGACCGGTCAGGAGCACCTCTTCTCCCGCACCCTCATCGACGAAACCCAGGCCACGCTTGATCGCGGCGAGCAGGCGATCATCCTCCTCAACCGCCGCGGATACTCCTTCGTCGTCATGTGCCGCGCCTGCGGCGAAAAGCTCGAGTGCGAAAACTGCTCCATCTCCCTCACCTATCACAAGCCCGTCACTCCCGGCGCCGACATCGCACCCGTAGGCCAGCGCCTTGAATGTCACTATTGCGGTTACAAAAGAACCGTGCCCCAGCGCTGCGCCAAATGCGACAGCGAGCACCTCTACTTCCTTGGAGCTGGCTCGCAACAAGGCGAAGAACGCCTGCAGGAAATCTTCCCCTCCGCGCGCATCGGCCGCATGGACCGTGACACTGTAAGAGGGCGGAATGATATGGAACGCCTGCTCATGCGCCTCCACTCCGGTGAAATCAACCTCCTCGTCGGTACACAGATGATCGCCAAGGGTCACGACATCCACGGCGTCACCCTGGTCGGCGTCGTCGGAGCCGACTACGCCCTCGGCCTGCCGGACTTCCGCGCCGCCGAGCGTGTCTTCCAGCTCCTCACCCAGGTCTCAGGACGCGCCGGCCGCGGCACCCTCCCCGGCAAAGTCATCGTGCAGACCTACCATCCCGACCACTACGCCATCCAGTGCGCCGCGCAGCACGACTTCCACGCTTTCGTCGAACGCGAGCTCAAGTACCGCAAGTGGATGCACTACCCGCCCTACGCCGCCCTCGCCAACCTCATCATCCAGAGCCCGCATCTCGAAGAAGCCGCCGGATGGTCCGCCACGCTCGGCCGCTGGTTCCAGTCCACACAACTCGACGGAGTCCGCGTCCTCGGCCCCGCGACCGCGCCGATCGCGCGCATCAAGCGCATCTACCGTTTCCATCTCGTGCTCAAGGCCGAAAAGCGCCAATCCCTCGCCCGCGCTCTGCGCCTCGCGCTCGCCCACGCCGAAGCCGTCCAGATCCCCCGCCGCAACCTCATCGTCGACGTCGACGCCGTCAGCCTGATGTAAGCATCACGGAACACCACGTCCCCGTCTGCGTATCTGTAACAATGGCTCGCCGCGTCGCCTGCTTCGTCCTGTGTCTTACCCTGACCGCACTCGCGCTCACTTTGCGCGGACAAACAACGTCTTCCCCCATCCTCGCCTCACTCGAAAGCCACCAATACGATCTCGCCAGCAACGGCCCCGACTTCCTGCTCTCCGAAGCGAAGAGGAACGACTTCTTCCTCCTCGGCGAACTCCACGGGGACAACGAGATCCCCGAACTGCTTCGCACCCTCTGGCCGCAGATGTGGCGAGACGGATATCGCCACGTCGCCGCCGAAGTCAGCCCCTGGACCGCGCAACAGTTGGAGACAATCCCTGCCGGCACCGGCCCGCGCATTCAAGGTCTCTGGACAAAGCAACAGGCCGCGGACGTTCGCACCTTCGCCACTCCCGGCTCAATCGTCCTCTGGGGATGCGACATGGAAGAGATCCATCCCGAATACCTCATCCGCGATCTCGCCGCCCTCGACCCCGGCGACTCTTCGCTCAAACAGATGGTTTCCCTCACCAGCAACGGATACAGCCGCAAGATGGCCACCGACCTTCTTGCCTTGATGCAAAGCAGCCACGCCGAACGCGATGCAGTCGTCAACGGAATCTCCCTCCGCCAGAACCTACTCGCCACCCTCGAGATCGAAAAGAACCGCTCAAGTCCCGAATCAAAGATGACAGCTCAGAACCAGCGCGAGCTACTCATGAAGACACAGTTCCTCGAACACTTCCGCCAAAGCTCGGCATCAGAACCGACATCCAAAGTCATTTTCCGCTTCGGACGCAATCATCTCCACCGCGGATACGATGCGCGCGGCATCTCCACGCTCGGCAATTTCATCGCGGAATTCGCCGTCTCCCGCGGCCAGAAAGCCTTCAATGTCGGCGCATTCGGCGCCGGTGGCAAAGAAACGCTGATGGGAGAAACCTTCGCCGCCGACGAGCGCCAGGACGAACCAGCCTTCGCCCTGCTCGCCGCCCACGCAAAGTATCCGGCCACCATCTTCGACCTCCGGCCGCTTCGCCCCCTGCTCCACGCCATCCCCGCAGATAAGCGCACAGCTCTCCAGATCAATCTCGTCTACTGGGCCGACTCCTACGACGCGCTCATCTGCTACAAAAACGTCACGCCGCTGAAGGACTGAATCGGATCCCCTCACTTCCGTCTCCCGCTCGAATTTCTGCCGCACACAAAAAGACCCACGCGCCCGGAGGCGCGTGGGGCCGATAAAGTAATAGGTCCAGGACGGGTACCGTCACTGCCTGCTCACACAGGCGGTGGCGGTTGTCTGGTTAGATCCTCGGCCCGATCGAGGACCTATTGTTGAGTTGTGGGCGCCGTGCTGTCAGCGGCTGCCTTCTTGTGATGTTTTTTCGTCGGGGCACTACGCGACTGCCCTTGCACCTGGGTCTCATCTACGGTCGTGACCTGCTCCGTAAACGCGGCGCCAGACGGCACTCTGTAGATTCGAATCGCCTTGGTCTTTTCAGCTCCAGCCTTCACCTGCAGCATCGAAGGACTGATCTGCTGGCCGCCTTCGCCCTGGGTGAGGTAATACTTCACGTTCACCGCTCGCTGGCCGGCCAGTTGTGTCATCGTGGTCGTCTCCTCGTCCTCGGCATAACCGACGATCACATAACTATCGTTCGGTTCCTTTTGAATGAGCAGGGCTACCTGGTCCAGGGTCGCTTTGCATTCGTTGTCGACGCGGCCGGGCTTATTTGAGTTATTGAAGCTGCACTCTCCCACCTTGGTCACTTCCTGCACGACTTCGGGTGGAGGCAGGGGAGCAACGTTGACCACGGCTTCGCAGTTGGCGGTCAAGCCATGAATGTTGCTCACTACCGCGGTCGCAGTAATCGGACTTCCAGCCGGGGCGCCGGTGGTGTCCAGCGTTGCGCTGCTGCCCGTGCCGCTGATGCGGCCCGCACTCGTCGCATAGGTGTAAGTCAACTCGCTTCCATCGGGACTTTGCGCTGTAACCGTCAGCGTCGCCGGGTCGCCGGCCTTTACAGTGCTCGGGCTGGCAGAGCAGCTCGCTGTCGGTGGCGGCGGCTGCTTGACCGTAAAGTTGGCGCCGCAGTCGGCCGTGTTGTCGTTCTTCTTCTTTTCATCGGTGGCCGTCACCGAAACCGTGTAGTTTCCAGGCTGCAGGCCTGCTGTGGCCACACTTGCGGTTTCCGTCGTGCCCGATACATGGCCGCCTGTGCTCGTCCAGGCGTAAGTGACCGTATGTTTAGGATTGAAGTTCTGCGTCGCCACGCTGGCCGACACTGGATCGCCGGCCATAATCTGAGTGGGAGACACAGTGCAGCTCGCCGTCAGTGGCAGCGGAGGCGCGCCGCCAAACGTGAAGTTGATACCGCCGAAATATTTGAAGTTGTTCTGGCTGGCCGAAGCTCCGGCAATGTGATTGGAGCCAAAGTGGGTGTACAGATAGTCCACTTCGACCGGACGGAACTGAATGTGTCTCGTGATTGGAATGTCAAGACCGACGCCGAACTCCATGGCGAATCCATTATTGCTCCCTGTGCCCGAGGTACATGTCCCCAGTACTTCGCAGAGATTGGCATCGAGGTTGGTGTGCGCCCCTCCAAACAGGGCCTCGCCGAAGGGCTGGATCTTGCCGGAGTGCTTCTTGATCTGGGGCCCGAACATATAGGTGAACAGGTTGCCACTCACATTTCCCACGAACTGCCCGTTTTCAGTAACCCTCTGGCCGGTGCCCTGGGTGTATCCCATGAAATCACCCTTAAGGCCGATCATAGGGGTGAAGTTGTAAACAAATCCGACGCCGCCACCGAAGACGTTGAAGCTGGTGATGGCGGGCTGATTCGGGTGAACGTTGACAAATGAAAAGCCGACCGGGACTTCGACCTTTGGAACGTCCTGCGCTGAAGCGCATATTCCGATTAGCAGGCCTGCCGAGAGAAGAGCGTACTTAATCATCATGAGCCCCCATCCGTTGTTCCTGAGAAGTTGAAGAGAGAGCGCGGAGGCGATTTTTCCCGCATGGACCGCGGTCCGGCATCAACCGTCACAGGGATGTTGATTGCTGGTCCTAAATGCTCAAGGGGATTGTGCCGTGATGGGGTGCTGTCTGAATACTGTCAGAAGCGACAGGGTGCCCTCATTTTTACAAATCTGTCATTTTTGGGGAAAAGATTTGGGGGGAGGATTTCGTCAGCTATTGCTCAGGTCCGAGCCGCCCGCGCCGTCGGTCTGCGGCGCATTTCTCTTCTCTCTTCGCGCAACTCACTTCCGTCGCCGCGAAAACTTCAGCCCCGACCACTCCGCATTGACTGCGCACACCTTGTAATCGACGAACCCGCTCGCCAGCCCAAGCTCGCGCACATCATTTTCGTTGAAGCTCCTCTTCGCTCTCCTCGTCTGGTTGGGATACCTCTTTGTCTGTTTGGGATAGATGATCCAGAACGAGGCCGCCTCCGGCAGTCGCGCCGCCGCATGCTCGAAGGCGTCCGCGAGCTCGCGCCCCGATCGCACGATATACAACCCGAGCCGCGTCTCCGCCCCGAACCGCTTCACCAGCGCCGCCCCCGCCTGTAACTCGCCGAGCAATTCTTCAAATCCCTCGAAACCGCCCAGCACCGCCGCCTGCATTCCGGTCTTGAAACCGAGCTTCTGCACGAGCGGCGTTGCCGCCGAGCGATCCGCATGCGACCTCGCTTTCACGGGATTCGCAACCGGATGCGCAATCGCCACTCTCACCGCATCCCCGATCCCCTCCCACGCGGTGAACACCGCATCCGGAAGCTCCGCGCGAATGCGCTCCACCTTTTCCCCAGCGCTACCCGCAAACACCAGCGGAAGATGCCGTGTGCTCTTGCTGTCGCGCAGTATCGTTCCCACTTCGCGCCCGTGCGAAGGCAGCCGGTCGAGGTCCAGCACCACCGCATCAGGCGCCAGATCGCGAAAGTGCCCGACCACCCCGCCGCACTCGCCGAGCGGACGCGCTTCCACCTTGAACCCCAGAGCCTTCAGCTCACGCGCGCGTCTCTGCGCATCATCGTCATTCCACGAAACCAGGCGAACAGTAGGCACGGCCCTAACTTATCGCGACAGCGGCCCAAAAAACAAAGGGCACCCACGCGGGATGCCCTCCGTTCAATGCGCCTGTGTTTGCTCTACGGTGCCCCCGAGCCATACGAGCGGCTTCCGGTGATATTGTTTCCGCCCTGCGTGGTCGATCCGGCATACTGACTCGTCGTGCGCACATCCACTACATTGCCCTGTGCCTGTATCGTCGCTGAAATAACATCCGTATCCGTTCGGATAATCGTGACGTACGGGCTGTTCTGTGAAGCCACATACACCTTGCCCGCCGGATAGTTATAGGTCGACACGATCGTCCGCGGATTCGTCACCCCATTGGTCAGCTGAATCGTCTTTTGCGCTGTAAAGCTGGTCAGGTTCACCACCGTCACCGTGCCCTCGCCCTGGTTAGCTGTGTACGCCCGGCTTCCATCCTGCAGCACCGTCACCGCCGCGGGATTCATTCCCACCGGCACCGTCGCCAGTACCTTGCCGAAGGTCGGGCTGTCGTTGCCGTAAACATCTAGGCTCACGTCAATCACGCTGACCGTGCTGTTGTCATAGTTCGAGACCACCAGCATGTTTCCCGGCGTATACAGCTCGGCATAGACCGGGCCGGCATTGCACGGAGTCGTGCCGGCGCACAAGTTGATCGTGCCGCTCGCATTCAGCACCGTGTCCAGCGTATTCAGCTGGCTGTTAATCACCGTAATCGTGCCGCTGCCCCGGTTCAAAATGAATGCGCGCCTGCCGTCCGCTGAGCTCACGCCGTACACCGGGCACACACCCAGCGGCAGCCGCGCGGAAATCGTATTGTTCGCAACCTCGATCGCATCCGCTTCGCCGGTAACACTCACCGCCGAGGGAGTCGCGCACGTTCCCCACGCAAACCCCGGAGTATTAATGTTGCCCTGGCTGATCGAGTACACGCGCTGCGACGTCGAAACTCCCGTTACATTGATCACGCTCGGCGCAACGAAAACCTCCTGCTTCAACGCCGGAGGACTGCCGGCCATCGCCGCGATGGCGTCCCGTCCCTGCTCAGTTACAAATTGGCTGGACCCGGCCACCAGCGAATTGATCGGCACCGCGCCGGTCAGCAGCGTGCTGCTGCCCACCTTGTTCGTCTGCAGCGATATGCTGATCGGCACCGCGCTGATCGTACCGTCACAGTTCTCGCTGTAAGCAGTAGAGCCGGTGCTGTCCACGTTAAAGCCAAGAGGACCATTGCCCACGTTCGCCAGCGCCATAATGCTGTCGCCGGAAAAGTCCAGGATTGTTACCACACCCGGATTGGTGTAGCTCTGAAACACCCCGCCACCCGCCAGCCCGGGGCACGGCGGAGCCGTCGTCGGTAGGCTCGGATCCGTAGGAGTCACCAGGCCAGGCTGCGAAAACACCACGGCATAGGAGGTGGGCTGTGCAGCGGGACCGGTTGGCACCACAGGGTTGATAACAGGACGATACTGGCTGCCACAACCTGCGGCCCCAATCAAAACCAGCAGCGCGGCCGCTGCCGGCCATCTCATGCTCTGCACTCGCAAATACCTCACTTCAACATCAGGCTTAAAAAAGGATGAACGGATCATCAAGCTTAAATACCGATAAACAGATCAAAACAAAGAAACGGTAAATACTGTAGAAAGATGATTGTAAATCACCGAGCGGCTTCCACCCGCGCTCACCGCCCAAACAACCCATTGTCCGTGCAACCATGAAAGAACGCCTCGACCAGACACGCCTGCACTGGCAATCGCAGCTCATCCTGTTGCTCGTCATTCCGCTCGCCAGTGCCTTCGTTTTGGCCCAGACCGCTGAGCGCTGGCCGTTCACTCCCAATCCCTTTATCCAGGCCTTTGTCATCGGCGCTGCCTTCGCCGCTCTGGTCTGGATACTCCGCGCCGCCACCCCCGCTGCCGCGCTCACCGGCGGCCTCTTCACCATCAGCCTCTACCTCTGGATCCCAGGCTGGCGCACCATTCTCTGGCCCCTGCTCGCGCTTTTTCTGCTTACCTTCGCTGCCACTCGCTTTGGCCGGCGTCGCAAAGAGACGCTCGGCGTCGCTGAAGGGAAGCGCGGCCGCACCGCCTCCCAGGTCGTCGCCAATCTTGGAGTCGCCGCCATTGCCGGCATCCCCATCAGCGCCCGTCACGTCTGGCTCGGTCTCTACCCGGGCCGCGTCGCCCTCATCGCCGCCATCGCCGCTCTCGGAGAAGCCACCGCCGACACGTTGTCATCCGAACTCGGCGAAGTCCTCGGCGGCGATCCATACATGCTCACCACATTCCGCCGCGTGCCCGCCGGAACCGACGGTGCCGTCAGCCTCAACGGCACACTCGCCGGAGCAGCGGGCGCAGCCATCATCACCGCCACCGCCGCACTCGTATTCCGGTTCACCGCCGTCGAATCCGCCATCGCTTTCGCGGGTGCCATCGCCGGCCTCTTCTTCGACAGCCTCCTCGGAGCCACCCTCGAACGCCGCAACTGGCTCAATAACGACGCCGTCAACGCCCTCTCTACCCTCGCCGCCGCGTTGTTCGCGGCCTGGGCCGCCTCCGCTACAACTTCACGCCTGTAGATTTTCCGGCCACGCGTTCCACCGTCACCACGCCCTCCGGCAAACCGGCATACGAACGGGCGCTGCTCCACTCCCAATCCGTGGCGTTGTCTACAAGGCCCGCCTTCACCGGCTCCTGATGCATCAAGTCCAGTTGCGCCGCAATCTTTTCCCGCCCGAAGACATGCATGTCGGAGTAGCGGCTCTCCCACACCTGCTCCGTGCTGCGCGCCGAGTTGTTGTACCTTCGCTGATACCGCTGTCGCAGCATCTCGATCGAGTTCGCCGCTGTATCCACATCCGGTTCCGCCATCAACAGACGAAAGTGATCCGGCATCACCACATACCCAGCCACACCGAACCGGAATTTCACTCGCAGCTCTTCCAGCAATCGAACAAAAACGTTGCGATGCTTCTCGACACCCAGCTTCGGCTGCCTGAGGAAGCAAGCGCACGTGACGAAGTGCAGATGCCCCTTCCCATACACCGGCTCGCGACTCTTAGCCATAAGCAGCAGTGTAAGCCGCCGGCAGCGATCGCTCACACCTTCTGTGCGATGAGGATTAGAAGAATGTTCGCCAACTTCGCATCATTTTCCTAATCTCTAATGCTGAATCCCTGCCTCACCCGCCACCAGGTGAAGCTCAAGATCTCGTGTGCCATGCGCTGAAAAGCATCCCACTGCGAAAGCCCCTTTGCCTCCGGCCGCGGCGACGTAAACACATTCAGGCCCATCGCCGAGCACAGCGCATGCACCCGGAACAGATGCGTCCCGTCGCTCACCACGACAATGTCGTTCAGGTGATTCGCCCTCGCAATCACCGCCAGCCGCTTCGCCGACTCCTCGGTGTTGTCGCTTGTCGTCTCCGCAATAATCGCCGCATCCG
Source organism: uncultured Acidobacteriaceae bacterium (assembly GCA_963781245.1). Classification (GTDB taxonomy): domain Bacteria; phylum Acidobacteriota; class Terriglobia; order Terriglobales; family Acidobacteriaceae; genus Silvibacterium. The sequence continues at coordinate 118,907 of CAWAFB010000008.1, read as the reverse complement.
GAACCCCATGCGCCATCAGGTAGTCGTGTCCCACGCCGCCTTCTGAGTGCCGGTCCGCCGGATCGCCCCCACCCAGCGTGATCACCAGCGGAGCGATCTTCTCCTGGTAAAGCGCCAGCGCGTGATCGAGCCTTGACCGCAGGACCGGAGACGGCCTTCCGTCATACTCCGCCGCCCCAAAGACCGCAATCGCATCCGCCGGCCGCGCCTCGTTGCGATCAGCAAAGTAGTGGATCTGCCGGTCAACCCACACCACCCATCCCACCGCCGCCAGCACCACCGCACCGGCCACAGCCCATGCAATCCTCTGCGCAGGCCTCACCGGTCGCACCAGCGAAGTCACCCCCGGCCGCTTGGCGGACCGCAAATTGGTTTCCGGAACGATCATGATGGCAGGCGGTCAGCTTCCAGTTTCAACTGGTAACCCATAACTGGCAACCGAATCGCCGATCCCTGTGCTCTGTCCTTTGTTCCCTGAGCCCTGTTCCCTGAGCCCTGTCTTAAGAATTAAGCACCAGCGCGATCTCATGTGTCGGAATCGAGCCCTCGCGCAATATCTGCCACGACCCTCGTGGTCCCGAAAGATCGACAATCGTCGTCGGCAGGGTCCGCCCCGTAGGCCCTCCGTCCACAATCAGCGGAATCCGGTCGCCAATCTGGTCGCGCACGCACGCCGCGTACGTGCACTCTGGATACCCCTGCAAATTCGCCGACGTCGCCGTAATCGGCAGCCCGAAGGCCTCCACCACTGCCCGCGGAATCGCCGCATCCGGAACCCTCAGCGCCACGTTGCCCGTCTTCGCCGTGCTGCGCAGAGGCAGCCGCGAGCTGGCCTTCACAATTACCGTCAGCGGCCCCGGCCAGAACTTCTCCGCCAGCATGTCGAGATGCGGCCCCACCTCGCGCGAAAGCTCATAAGCCTGCGACACGCCCGAGATCAGCAGCGACAGCGGCTTGTGCTTCAACCGGCTCTTGATCTCGTAGATATGCTCCACCGCGCGCAGGTTCACCGGATCCACCGCCAGTCCATAAAACGTGTCCGTCGGTATGCCCACCACCTTGCCGTGACGCAGGCACGACGCGACATACTGCACCCGATCCGGCTCCGGCTCGTCCGGATGGATGCGCAAAATTTCTGCAAACAATGGAATCTCCACTTTGGAAACGTACTCTCAGGCGGCACTTTAACTGTCAGCGTTTAGGTTACACCGATACCATCCACTGCGATCAGCAATCCGATGAGGGGCGAACGCTGATCGCCATTCGCCGAACGCTGTAAAATCGCACCCATGCCCACGGCGTCCGTTCGCGCGCGCTCACCTCGCATTGTACAAAGTCGCCAGAACGCGCGGGTCAAGGAATTGCGTGCCGGTTTCCGCAGCGCTTCCAGAACGGAACACGGCCATATCGCCATCGAAGGCGAACATTTACTTCTAGAGGCGATCGCCGCTGGCGTGACCATCCCCGCCGTCTTCATCCGCGCTGGAAATGAGCATCTCCTCGAGCGTCTCAGCCTCCCGGCAGGCGCCGAAATCGTCGCCCTGCCGCCCGACATCTTCTCGAGCGCCGTCAGCACTGAATCCCCGCAGGGGATCGCCGCCCTCATCGACCCGCCTGCCTTCACCCTCGACCATATCCTCGCCGCGCCCGCCGCCCCGCTCGTCCTCATCGCGGCCGGCCTGCAGGACCCCGGCAACCTCGGCACTCTCATCCGCTCCGCCGAAGCCTTCGCCGCCACCGGCCTCATCACCCTCCCCGGCACGGTCAGCCCCTGGAACCAGAAAGCCCTGCGCGCCTCCGCCGGATCAGTCTTCCGCCTGCCCGTCCTTGGTTCTGAAGAAGACGAAATCTTCCCCGCGCTCGAATCCCGCGGCATCACCACTCTCGCCGCCGTCGCTACAGACGGCAGCCCCCTCACCCAACACGACCTCACCCGCCCGGCTGCCCTCATTCTCGGCAACGAAGGCTCCGGCATCCCGCCCGAAATCCTCCGCCGCGCTACCGCCCGCGTCACCATCCCCACTCCCGGCCCGGTAGAATCCCTCAACGCCGCCATCGCCGGCAGCATCCTCCTCTACGAAGCGTCCCGCCAAAGGGCCGGGGAAGCCTCCCGCCAGCGGCAGACAGGCTCCCGATGAAAGCGATTCGTTACGTCGGCTTTGCTTTCTTCGCATCTTTTGGGGTGATTTCTTCTTTCGCAGCCGCTGTTCCGAGTCTCACGGTGCGAGATGCCGAAAAAACTGAGCTCTGTGCCCTGAGCCCTGAGCCCTGTATATGAGCCTCTTCGACCCCACCCCCGACCTCACCACCCGAACCCCCGTATCTGCCCCGCTCGCCGACCGCATGCGGCCCCGCAACCTCGACGAATACGTGGGACAGCAACACATCCTCGCCCCCGGCAAGCCCCTCCGCGTGCAGATCGAGCGCGACGATCCCGCCTCCATGATCTTCTGGGGCCCTCCCGGAGTCGGCAAGACCACCCTCGCCCGCATCATCGCCAACGTCACCCGCGCCAGCTTCATCCAGTTCTCCGCCGTCCTGTCTGGTATCAAGGAGATCAAGCAGGTCATGGTCGATGCCGAAAAAGCGGCGAAATTCGGCTCCCGCACCATCCTCTTCATCGACGAGATCCACCGCTTCAACAAGGCCCAGCAGGACGCCTTCCTTCCCTACGTCGAGCACGGAACCATCCGCCTCATCGGAGCCACCACCGAGAACCCCTCCTTCGAAATCATCTCCGCGCTGCTCTCCCGCTGCCGCGTCTACACCCTCCACGCCCTCACCGAAGACGAAATCCTCACCCTCCTCGAGCGCGCCCTGAAGGACACCGAACGTGGCCTGGGCTCCATGCACATCGCCGCCGACGAAGAAGCCCTCCGCACCATCGCTTCCTACTCCAGCGGAGACGCCCGCAGCGCCCTCAACGCCCTCGAAGTCGCTGCGAAGCTCGCCGAAGCCCGCGCCGCCAAGCGAATTGACAAAGACCTCGCCATCGAAGCCCTTCAGCAGCGCGTCCTCCTCTACGACAAGCAGGGCGAGGAGCACTACAACCTCATCTCCGCCCTCCACAAATCCATCCGCAACTCCGACGCCGACGCCTCGCTCTACTGGCTCGGCCGCATGCTCCAGGCCGGAGAAGACCCGATGTACGTCGCCCGCCGCCTTGTCCGCATGGCCGTCGAAGACATCGGACTCGCCTCCCCCGAAGCCCTCAACCTCACCCTCTCCGCCCGCGACGCTATCCACTTCCTCGGCTCACCCGAGGGCGATCTCGCCCTCGCCCAGGCCGCCGTCTACCTCGCCCTCGCGCCCAAGTCCAACGCCCTCTACACCGCCTATGGAGAAGTCCTCTCCGACATCGAAACCACCCGCGCCGAGCCCGTCCCGCTCCACCTGCGCAACGCCCCTACCGGGCTTATGAAGTCCATCGGATACGGCAAGGGATACCGGTACGCTCACGACGAAGAAGGCCGCGTCGCCGACATGGACTGCCTCCCCGAAAGCCTCGCCGGACGCACCTGGTACCACCCCACCGCCGAAGGCCGCGAAAAACTCTTAGCTCAGCGCATGGACGAAATCCGCAAGATCAGAGAAGAGAAGAAGGTCAGAGAAGAGAAGCGCGGAGCAGGGAAGCAGCGATAATAGGACGGCATATGCCATGGCATATGCTAAGGTCACGTCCGGCTCTTCAGGAACGGCAGAAACCAGGCCGTTCGCATTCCCCGGGAATTCGAACTTCCCGGTGAAGAGGCAATTCTCCGCAAAGACAAGGCTGGCCGCCTCATCCTGGAGTCCGTTCGCCCCCGCACCCTTGCTGAGCTCGTGAAGACCTGGAGTCCTCTCGCGGAGGAATTCCCCGAAATTCACGATCTGCCTGCGGAGTCGGTTGACCTCTAGTGGTTCGTTTCCTGCTCGACACCAATAGTCTCTCCGAACTGATCAGGAATCCCCGCGGTCTCGTGGCTTCCAGGCTTGATGCCCTGACACCCGAGGAAAGTGTCTGCACCAGTATGATCGTCGCCGCGGAGCTCCGCTACGGCGTCATGAAGAAGAAATCGCAAATGCTGACCGCCCGTGTTGAAGAGATCTTGCAGGTGATCGACGTTTTACCGTTCGCTCCTGATGCTGACCGGCATTACGGTGTCTTGCGGACCGATCTTGAAGCTCGCGGCAAGCCGATAGGAGCGAACGACATGCTCATAGCCGCAAATGCTCTTGCCAGCGGCTGCGTTCTGGTCACCGACAACGTCGATGAGTTCGCGCGGATTCGTGGCTTGAAAATACAAAACTCGCTCCGTCCCTCCGCCAGATCGCGCAACTGAACGCCCGCACCAAGCATTAAGAGCAATCCATGAAGCCGATCGTTTCGAGCAGCCAAGCGAAATAAGAAAATCTCTTTGCCCGGCGTAGGCGGGAGAAGGAAAACAACGTCGATTAACGTAGACAAGCTCAAACGGAAATCTCGACACCGGGACCGGTCTTCCTGAAAGATCTTCCTGTCTCGTGAAATAGCCTCATCAAGAGCAAGGATGACCGACAGGGAGAGCAGCGTGAACCTTATTTCCATAAGAATGCTCCGCACCATCGCCGTCGTGGCGGCGATCTGGCTGTCGGTGACAACCATCTCCGCGCAGACAGCCACAGCTCGCATCGTGCGCGCCGCGAACACCTTCCTTGCGACGCTCACTGAGAAGCAGCGGCAACGCGTCCTGTTTGCCTTCGACGATGAGCAACAGCGCGCACGCTGGTCTAACTTCCCCACTGGCTTTATTCCTCGGGGCGGCATCAGCCTCAAGGAAATGAATCCCACTCAGCGTTCCGCCGCAATGGCGCTTGTAGCAGCCGCGCTGAGCCCGAAGGGTTTCGAGAAAGTCCAGCAGATCATGGAAGGCGATGAGGTCCTCAGGAAGACCGACACCGGTCCCGGCAGCCCTCCCGGCCCTCCCCGTGGAAATCGAGGCAATCGTCCACCTCCAGGCAATGGTCCACCCCCCGGGGGTGGCAACCGCCCGCCGATGGGCGACGGTCAGATGTTCGGCAAAGATCTCTACTACATCTCGATCCTGGGAACGCCCTCTGAAAAGACTCCCTGGATGCTGCAGTTCGGAGGTCATCATCTCGCGCTCAACATAACCATCGCCGGAGAGCGCGGCATCCTCACGCCAACTCTGACTGGCGCTCAACCTGCCCTCTACACGATCGATGGGAAGACCGTAAGGCCGCTCGGACCGGAAAGCGACAAGGGATTTGCCCTCCTGCAGGCTCTCGACGACAAGCAGCGAAAGCAGGCAATCCTCAGTTACCAGCTCGCCGATCTTGTCCTCGGCCCGGGGCAGGACGGCAAGACAATTGTTCCCGAAGGCCTGAAAGCTTCAGAAATGACTGAGCACCAGCGCGCCATGCTGCTCGACGTTATTTCAGAATGGGCGGGCATCATTCACGAGAGTGCCGCCACCGCCCGCATGGCCCAGCTCAAGGCCGATATCAACGAGACCTGGTTCGCCTGGAGCGGACCCACAACCGTAGCTCCGGGCAAAAACATTACCGCCTATTACCGCATCCAGGGCCCGCATCTTGTGATCGAATACGCGCCTCAGACGCTGGGAGGAGATCCCGGCCTGCATGTCCACACCATGTACCGCGATCCCACCAACGACTATGGGAAAGGGCTTCTGAAGCAATGAGGCTCAGGATCGTAACAGCTGCGGCGCTGTTTCTCTGTCTCGTCAGGATCGCCTCCGCGCACAGGCTGGATGAATACCTGCAAGCCACCATCATCTCGGTGGACAAGGATCATATTCAGGCATCCATGCGAATGATCCCCGGCGTCGCCGTGTCTTCCTCCATCATTGCGAGCATCGACAGCAATGGAGACGGCATCATCTCCGCCGCAGAGCAGCACGCCTATGCCGAGCGAGTGCTCGCTGATTTGTCGCTGACCGTGGACGGCAGGAGTGTGCAGCCGAAGCTCGTCTCAGTAGGTTTCCCGCAGGCTGAGCTGATGAGAGAAGGCCTCGGAGAGATACACATTGAGTTCACGGCGGATTTACCGCCCGGCGGCCGCAACCGGCGGCTTATTCTTCAAAACAATCATCAGGACGGGAACGCAGCTTACCTCATAAATTGTCTGGTTCCACGCGACCCGGACATCCGCATCGTCGCTCAGAATCGGAATGAACGGCAATCGTTCTATCAGTTGGATTATGTGCAGGCTGGCGGTTCTTCTGGCTCGCCCCTTCGCCAATGGTGGACAAACGTCCGCGGCTCGATCAGTGCACTCGGTTTCATCAGCATCTTCCGTCTCGGCATGCGGCACATCGCTGAAGGTACGGATCATCTTCTCTTCCTGCTGGTTCTTTTTCTGCCTGCGCCGCTCATCGCGGTTGGGTCGCGCTGGGCCGGACTCGCGGACATGAGAAGCAGCGTGCTCCGCATCCTCAAAATTGTGACCGCATTCACAGTCGGGCATTCGATCACGCTGGCCTTAGCTGCATTTGGAGTCGTCCGCGTCCCTAGCCGCCCCATCGAAGTGCTGATTGCTATCTCCATTCTTGTGTCGGCTATCCACGCTCTCCGCCCGATCTTCCCGGGCAGGGAGGCTGCCATCGCCGCCTTCTTCGGGCTCATTCACGGCTTGGCGTTTGCCGCCACCCTGAGCGAACTTGGGCTCGGCCGCTGGGAGCGGGTGGCCGGCATTCTGGCGTTCAACCTGGGTATTGAAACCATGCAGATGATCGTAGTTGCCGTCACCATGCCCTCTCTGCTTCTCATGAGTCGCACGCGCGCGTATCCAGTTCTGAGAATCAGCGGAGCGCTGTTTGCTGGCCTGGTGTCCGTGGGCTGGATCGCCGAACGGCTCCTGGGCATGCACAACTCAGTCGACGTTGTGGTTGGAGCCGTCGCGCGTCACGCCGTTTGGATCGCCGCAGCGCTCTTTCTCATCAGCCTCGCTTGTTGGCGCCTACACTACACGTTCGTTCGGCAAGCTACACCCGCAGCGCGATTTGCCGGGGACAGCGCAGAGCCAGTCGAAATCTAAACCGCTCAACCCACTAGACGCCCCACCACAATCCTTCCCCTTCCACTCCAATCTGCGCTACCCTTTTTACGTAGCGATCCCTCCGCTCGTCCCGTCGCTGGCAGGCTTACATGTTTAATACCGTCGAAGACATGCCCACCACCAAACCCGCGCGCACCTTCTCCGTCGTGGGTATCGCGATCGTGATTGTGCTCGTGGTCATCGCGGCGTATGTCATGCTCAATCGCGTCTCACCCACCGCTGAGGGAGACATCTCCGCCATCTGGCTTTACCAGCCGCTGCCCGGGCAAATGGCCGACGGCTCAACCCCGCCCAGCAACGGCCTCATCATGCTCGTGCCCGTCCAGGTCCGCAACGTCTCCTCGAAGCCGCTCTCCATCATGGATCTCTCCGCCGTCGTCCACGTCGGAGACACCGACTACAAGAGCTACGCCGCCCCCGAGACTGATTTCGACAAGGTTTTCCAGTACTATCCCGACCTCGAGGCCTACCGTAAGCCCATCCTCCTCCGCCACTCCCAAATCCCGCCCGGAGGCGAATCCCAGGGCCTGGTCGTCTTCAACTTCGCTCTCACTGAAGATCAGTGGAGCCACGCCTCAGCCTTTAACATCGACGTCGCCTTCGACACCACTCCATACGTCCTGCACCTCACCTGGCCCACCTTCCCGGCTCACGGAACCATCGCCGCCGTCCAGGCCCCGGTCATACCCCAGGCCCCACCCGAAAAGGCTCCGCCAACCAACCCCTGATCGTCCGGTGAAACCCCCATTACGATGTCATCCTGAGCGAAGCACGCGCGATCGGGGTCCCCAACGCGCCTGCAGTTGGCGCGGTTGGGGGGAAGCTGCGTAGTCGAAGGACCTGCTTTTCTTCAGGACTTTCACCGCTCTGCGTGGGAGGCAACGACCCTACCTACTCCCTGTACCCGAGCCGTCGCCCCTCACCACTTGACTCCCGGCAAAGCTCGATTAGCCTCGTCGTCCTTAAAGCCTGTTCCGGCTTGACCTCAAGCTCGCCCACCCCCAGCACCGCGTCGCGCACATTCGCATACAGAGCGCGATAATCCCCCGCAGCCGTCTTCACCCGCCGCGTAGGCTTGCCCGCCACACTCAGCTCGCCCCACTGACTCGCCGGCTCCTCGCCAAACCCAGGATCGCTGTACGACCCGCCGGCCTTCAGCGCATCCTCCTGCGGATCGACGCCCCACTTCACAAAGCTGCCCTGCGTTCCGTGAATTACAAACCGCGGCCCCGGCGTATATGCCGTCAGCGTCGCGCGCAGCAGCGCCGTCACTCCCGACGCGAACTTCAGCTGCACATCCCACGAATCGTCCACCACCGCGCCCTCGCGCTCTACGCGCACATCCGCAAACAGGTTCGCCGGATCGCCGAACAGCACCGTCGCCTGATCGATCAAGTGCGGACCAAGATCGAACAGAATCCCGCCCCCCGGCCCGCCACTCTCGCGCCACGCGCCCAGCCTTGGCTCCGCCCGGTAGCGGTCGAGGTGCGACTCGTAGCTCACAATCCGTCCCAGCTCCCCCGACGCGATGACCTGTTTCAGCGTGACAAAATCACCATCCCACCGCCGGTTCTGATACGCCGTCACCAGAACCTTCTTCTCCCGTGCCAAATCGATCAATTTCCGCGCATGGTCCGACGTCAGCGTGAACGGCTTGTCCACCACGACATTGCGCCCTGCTTCCAGGCACTGCTTGGCATTCTCAAAATGCACATCACTGGGAGTCGCCACCACCACCAGTCTGATCGACTCGTCCTCCAGCATCTCCTCGATCGACCGCGCAATCTTCACCCCGGGATACGCCTTCGCCGCTTCGTCTCCTTTGCGCTGCACAATCGCCGCCAGCTCCAGCCCCTCGGTCGCAGCCACCACGGCGGTATGAAAAATCTTTCCCGCCATCCCAAACCCGATCACACCCACACGAATGCTGTCAGCCATATCCCGTCATTCTCGCAGAAAGATTCCCGGATACCACACACCCAGACGGTGGCCCATTCAAGCCCGGTGTTGGTTTGAGTGGGACAGTTCCTGCGAGACATATTCCTGTCGAGTGCGACACCTTTCTGTTCTGGAGACTCTGCCTTGTCGCGCCCGCCGCCCTCAAAACCCGAAAAACTTCTCCCGCAACGCGTTCTCATATTCCTTCTTCGCGGCCTTCGTCCGATTGCGAAGCTTCTCTTCCCGAAAATGCGCCTCCTCCCACCGGTCAATCTCCGCAACCGAGTGCTCTCCCGACGCCAGGGTCTCCTCTTCCCGGATTGCCGCAATCCACTCTTCAACCGCCGTCCTGTAAGCCGCTTGCTTCTGATTAAGTATCGAATCTTCCACTTCCATTTGCCGTCCCCTTCCGCAAAGCCCGCACTCTACGCGACAATTGCGAACACAAGATGAATGCGTAGATGATTCGCCCCGAAAAATGGTCAGGGCCGGGGGGGCGATTCGGCCTATTCCGCAGTCGTTGGATCGATCGTTGATCGAACCTGCGACACTCGGTTCGCCGGAAACCCGCCCATCTGCGCATGCCTGTGTATCGTCTCTTCGTCCGGAGCGATGTAGATGCAGTAAATCTTGTCATCCGTGACGTAGCTGTGTACCCACTGGATCTGCGAACCCAGTTCCCGCAGAACACCGCACGATGCCTGCGATATCGCCTGCAGTTTCTCAGCCGACATTTTGCCCACATCCGGAATGTCACGCTCAATCACAAACTTCGGCATGCTCCGCTCCTGATAAAAAGGGTGTGACGATATTACTTTTCCGTGGACAACAAGGCCAGCGAAACGCGCTTGCATCCATCTCACCGAAGCTCATCCAACCCGAACCCGAATCCAGTGGAATCGCACGCATCCCGTCGCGCATCTCAGAATCAGCGAATGATCAGGAACCCAAAACCCACGGGCCTTTTGGTACGTTTGACTCTGGCCGCCGCCTTCCTGCCACTGTGGAACGACGCCGCCTCAGCGCAGAATCCGCCAAAGGATCTCGTTCGGCGCATCGACAATGCTCAATCTGCCCGCGAGACCGACCTCGCCGGGTATCGCGTCACCGAGCACTATTACGTCCTCCGCAACGGCAACACACAGCCTGTCGCCGACGCCGTTGTTCAGACCGTATACAAGCGCGGCGAGGGCAAGGAATTCAACGTCATCAGCCGTTCCGGCTCATCCTTCCTGCAACGGAATTTGATTGACCGCGTACTGGCAGAGGAAAAAAACATTAGTAACGGTGAGCTGCGCAAAAGCGTCCTCGTGACGTCCGCCAATTACACAATGGGAGTCGTGCGCGCAGAACAATTGGCCGGTCGCAATTGTTTCATCGTCAAGCTGACCCCGAAAAGAAAAAGCCCCTATCTCGTCAACGGACAGGTCTGGATCGACGCCCATACCTACGACATCGCGCACATCGAAGGACGCCCCAGCGCGGCGCCGTCCATGTGGGTCGGGCTCCCCATGATCCGCCGGGACTACCGGCAGCTTGAGGGATTTTCTATGGCCACGGAAGCCCGCTCCGAATCGAAGAACTTTCTCTTCGGCACGACTGTTCTAAAAATCGACTACAACAATTATCAGATCATTCCCGACCTGAAAGGCGTAGCGGAGTCAAAACAGGAAGGCGTAGCGGAGCCCAAATGACCGCCGCGGCAGGGAAGTAACCTCACCGTCCCCGCAGCCCTCTCCACAGTCCCGCCATCCGCTCCAACTCGATCTCCTCAGCCCGCGCCATCGCCGGAATCCCCGCCGCCTCTATAGCCACCGCCACCCGTCCCGTATCGAAACCCGCCGCGCGCAGATTCTTCGCCAGCGTCTTCCGCTTCTGCGCAAATCCCGCCTTCAAAAATCCGATGAACTCCGACCCCGCGCCCGCCGCAACCCCCAGCTCCGCAAATCGCGGACGCATCGTCAGCCGCAGCACCGTCGAGTGCACCTCCGGCGGCGGCAGAAATGCCTCCGGAGGCAGCGTCAACACCTTCTCCACCCGCGCATACAACTGCGCTGTCGCCGAGAGCAGCCCATAGTCCCGAGTCCCCGGCACCGCCGCCACCCGATCCGCCACCTCCCGCTGCACCATTACCACCGCCCGCGAAATCGCCTCATGAAAATGAAACAACCGCAGCAGAATATCCGAGGTGATGTAGTAGGGAAGATTCCCCACCACCCCCAGCCGTGCCTCATCCTGCCGCAGCGCCGCCAGGTCCACCGTCAGCACATCGGTCTCGATCACCTCAACCGACGCGTGCCCCGCAAACTGCGCCCTCAGACTCGGCGCAAGCTCGCGATCAAGCTCGATCGCCACCAGCCGCCGCGCCCGTCTGCTCAGGATCTCCGTAATCGCGCCCCCGCCCGGCCCGATCTCGACCACTGTGGCCTGGCTCACATCACCCAGCGCATCGGCAATCGCCACGCACGCACCAGGATCAACCAGAAAGTTCTGTCCCAACTTTGGCTTGCGTTTCAGATCGTCTCCTCTAACTTCCGCCTGCGGCCGGGAATTGCGCCCACGCCCGGAATTGCCGCCCGCCGCGCAGAAAGATAGACTCACCTTTGGCCCACGCGACCGAATCGTTAACAGTGCATCATAAACATGAACACTGGAGTTCCATAGCATGCATGTAGTCTTTGTCGCCTCCGAAGCTGTTCCTTTCGTCAAGACCGGAGGACTCGCCGACGTCATCGGCGCACTGCCCCGTGAGATCGCCCGCCTCGGCCACAAAGTCACCCTCTACCTGCCCTATTACGCGCAGGTCCGCGAGCACGTTCCTGAGAAGAAGCCTCTCATCCGCAGCCTTACCATCCCCTTCCAGTACTACAACCGCTTCGTCGCCATTATCGACGGTGGAATCCACGATGGAGTCCAGGTCTGCTTCGTCGACAGCCCTGAGCTCTTCGACCGCGAATCGCCCTACCGCACCCAGACCGGCGAGTATCTCGATAACTGGGAGCGCTTCGGACTCTTCTGCCGCGCGACGCTTGAAGCCACCAAGCAGCTCGGAGTCCCCGACATCTTCCACGTCCACGACTGGCAGACGGCCATGGTCTCCGTCTACCTGCGCACCGTCTACTACTACGATCCCGTCCTCCGCAACGCCGGAACCGTCCTCACCATCCACAACGCTGGCTACCAGGGCTGGTTCCCGCCCCAAACCACCGAGCGCCTGCTCCTCCCATGGGACATCTTCACCATGGACAAGCTCGAGCACTACAACACCTTCGACTTCCTCAAGGGAGGCATCGTCTACTCCGACGCGCTCACCGCTGTGAGCCGCAAGTACGCCGAGGAGATCCAGACTCCCGAGGGCGGCAACGGCCTCGACGATGTCCTCCGCAAGCGCGCCGCCGACCTCCACGGCATCCTCGATGGTGTCGACTACACCCAGTGGAATCCCGCCACCGATCACAACATCGCCGCCCACTACACGCCCGAAAACCTCGCCGGAAAGGCCGAGTGCCGCCGCGACTTGCTGCACGCCTTTGGCGCCAGCGATGTCTCCGACACCACGCCCGTCGTCGGCATCGTCTCCCGCTTCGCCACCATGAAGGGCTTCGATCTCATCGCCCAGATCGCCGACCGCCTCCTCAGCGAAGACGTCTTTGTCATCGCCCTCGGCACCGGCGAGCCCTACTACGAAGGACTCTTCCGCTCCCTGCAGGACCGCTATCCTGGGAAGATCTCCGTTCGCATCGCCTTCGACGACGTGCTCGCCCACAAAGTCGAAGCCGGGTCAGACATCTTCCTCATGCCCTCGCGCTACGAGCCCAGCGGCCTCAACCAGATGTACAGCCTCAAGTACGGAACCGTGCCTGTCGTCCGCGCCACCGGCGGCCTCGACGACACCGTCGAAGAGTGGAACCCCGAAACCCGTACCGGCACTGGCTTCAAGTTCCAGGGATACAATCCGGATGACTTCCTCGCCGCCGTCCACCGCGCCCTGCACATCTTCCGCACTGACAAGGACACCTGGCTCACCCTCATGAAGAACGGCATGGCCAAGGACTTCTCCTGGAAAAAAGCCGCCGCCGAATACGCCGCGCTCTACGACGAGGTAGCCCGCCGCCGCAACTAGCTGACGTGCTGTTCACGATTGTTTATCCGTCCTCGATGAGGCAGCGATAAAACTCTCAGACGAGAAGACCGACCCGCGTGTAGGGAAGAATCGCTGGATGAGGCAATCGTGAAGCGCTGAGTCCAGGTCAGCGCAGCAATCGCCGATGACCGCAAGACGGTAATCGGCGTCAGCAGCCTCGATAAGAGTGGAAAGGACGACACCGCTGGTGGAAATGCCGTAGAGAACCAGTGTATCGATGTCATTGGCTCGAAGAATCATAGCGAGATCCGTGCCGGCGAAGGCACTGATTCGGTGCTTGGTTATAACGATCTCATCGTCTTGCGGTGCGATAGCATCCGGGATCGTTCCAAGCGGTTCCCGGAATAGCCGCTGATGTTGCTCTGAGGATTTAACGGCGCCGAAGAGTGAATTTCGGGAATGGATCTCCGGGAGTCCCGGTCGAAAACCCACCTGGATGTGGATTATGGTCATGCCGGTAGCACGAGCATGATTGAGCACACTTGCGACTCGAACCAGAAAAGCGTCTTTGCCTTCTCGGGTGTAAATGGAAACGATGCCGGCTTGACAATCCATGCTCAAGACGGCTGTGTGGGCCGGATCAATCGTGAAGGTGTCAGCCATAATTGAGCTCCTTTCGGCACAGAGGCCCTCCGGGTCACCTTGCCGCTTTTTTGCGGTCTATTGGAACGCCGCCTTTTCGCTTCCCGTCTCCGTTTGAAGAGTGACCCCATCCGCAGCCAAGCCTGGTGCGCTGGCTGCCAGCCGAATCGCTCCGGCCGTCCTCGACGTCCGCACCACCACCAGCGCGCGTCCGTCGAAGAGCGCTCTGTGATCCCCCTGGTACGACTCCTTGCTCGTTCCATCCCCGTTGCCGACAGCCATAATCGTTCCCGGACCGCCGATCGTGAATCGCACCTCGTTGGCAGCATTGGGCTGCAGTCTTCCCTGTGCGTCCACCGCTTCCACCGTGATGAATGACAGATCCTCGCCGTCTGCGCTCAGTGTGCTCCGATCCGCCGTCAGCCGCAGCTTCACCGGCTCTCCCGCTGTTTCCAACACACTCGTCGCGACCTCGCGATCGCCATTCACTCCTACTGCCTTCAGCGTCCCCGGCGCATAGGGAACGGTAAACAACGCCGTACGCTCCTGTCCCGCCGCCATTTCGCCCACCATCTTGTCGTTCAGATACAGCCGAACCTTTTCCGTCCCGGCATAAACCTCCACCAGCATGTCCTTGCCTTCGCGACCGGGCCACGTCCAGCTCGGCAGTGTCGGATAGACCGCCCAGCCCACGGCGATGATCTTCTTTCCCTCCGGTTCGGGCAGACGGACCGTCGCATACACGCGATCGCCGCCGTTCCAAAGTATGTCCCGATAGTAGGACTGAGGCTTCCGGTAGCCGGTCAGGTCAAGATCTCCGCAATCCGCCGCGTGCCACGGAAACCCGTGAAACATGACCGCCATCGCTGCCTTCGCCGCCGGATCACCATTACCGCCCTTGGCCATCTCCGCCATCACATCCACTCCATTGGCCATCCCCAGGAACATCTTATCGATCATGGCAGTATTCCCCATCATGCTGCCCATCATCTGCTCCGCCATCTTTGCCTGCTCCGGAGTCCCATACGACCACGCGCCAATGCCCGACTCACCCAGATAATCCATCGCAGTCCACGTCAGATCACCCAGCACATACGCGTTCTCCTGCGAGATCTTCCACAACGGATACACCTTCGATGGAAGCGACTCGGTCGTGAGCATGATGCGCGACGGCAGTTGCTTATGGTCTGCCGCGTAACTCGGGATGAGGTTGTAGTTGTATCCCGTAATATCCAGCAGCGAAAACACCGCCTCTGCGTTTGGCGCCGTGGTCGTGCCCGGAAACGCCAGCGTAAGCGGCCGTGTATTGTCCAGCGAACGCACTTGATCCGCCAGCTCCTTGCCTATCACCCGGCCCTTTTCCACCTCCAGTTCCGGAATCTCATTCCCAATGCCCCAGATCACAATCGACGGATGATTGCGGTCGCGCACCACCATCGACGAGATGTCCCGTTTCCACCAGTCATCAAAGTAGGTCGCGTAATCGAACTTGACCTTGTGCGCGGTCCACACATCGAAAGGTTCATCCAGCACCAGGATGCCGATGCGGTCGCATGCATCCAGAAACTCCGGCGACGGCGGATTGTGCGCTGTTCGCACGGCGTTGTATCCAGCCGCCTTCAGCAACTCCACCCTGCGTTCCTCAGCCCGGTCGAACGCCGCCGCTCCCAGAGGTCCATTGTCATGATGCACACTGCCGCCCACCAGCTTGATGGACTTGCCATTCAACACGAGACCCTTGTCGACAGACCACGCAAAAGTGCGCACCCCGAAGTTTGTCTCCACCCGGTCGACCACCCCGCCGCCCTGCACAACTTCCGTCACCGCGCGATAGAGAGCCGGGCTCTCCGGAGACCACAACACGGGCTTGGCAAGCGCGATCTCCTGGCTCGTCTCCCCCTCAGCTCTTGCTCCGACCCGTGCCTGTGTCTCGCCCTTTGCAACTTCCTGCCCCTGCGCCGAAAATATCGTCGTCCTCACCGACACTGCGCGCGGGTTCGCCGACTCGTTTTGCACCTGCGTCCGTACCAGAACCTTTGCGCTCTCGCCTGACGCCTGCGGCGTAGTCACGAAAACGCCCCAGGGAGCTACATGCACCTGTTCCGTGACAATGACCCGCACGTGGCGGTAGATCCCCCCTCCCATATACCACCGGCTGCTCGGCTGCGCCGATTCATCCACGCGGACGGCGAGTACGTTCTCCTTGGAGAAGTCGAGTCCCGGCGTCAGATCAAGGCGGAAAGTCGTATACGCGTAGGGATGAATCCCCAGCTTTTTCTCGTTAAGATATACCGTCGCATTCGCAGCCACCCCCTCGAACTCGACACTCACCCGCTTGCCCTTCCAATCAGCGGGAACTGTGAATGTCTTTCGATACCACCCCACGCCGGCATGGAAGTAGCCGCCACCCGATCCCGTCAGATTCTTCTCATCAGGCGCTCCTTCAATGCTCCAGTCATGCGGCAAATCCACAGTGCGCCACGCCCCGTCGCTGAACGATGACGCCTCTGCACCAGCAGGGTCGCCCAGGAAGAATTTCCAGTTCGCATCCGCTGCAAGTTGTTGCCGCGGCGATTTCGGCTGCGCCGTCAAGAGAGGTGCGGCCGAAACAAACACCCCGGCCAGAAGGTTGAAGGCAATCAGGCGAAACATCCTCTGCATACGGCATCTCTTTCTGTGTTGCTGATGAAATTGAGTCACACACGCCGCGACCGGCGCGAAGTCGCCCGCAGGCCGAGCAGGATAATGCGCACTGACTCGCGGAACAGCAGTTCAATCGGTTGCCCGTACTCCTTCTCCACCCGATCCCCAAGTGAAGCCAGCCGGCGTTGCGTCCCGATCACGGCGTTCATGACCGAATGCATGGTGAGTTCCGGATCAAGATCCGAACGGAGCGAGCCGTCCGCAATACCCTCCCGGATCAGATCAGAAATGCCCTTCAAACGCTCGGGCGCGATCTTGTTTTCAACCGCGAGCAATCGCTCGACCGACCAGTCGCGGGCATACATCGCATCAAACTGCGCCATAAACCGCACCCGCGCGGGATCGTGCGTTAACTCGTCCTCAAAGGCTCGAAAGAGTGCGGTGATCTTTTCGAGCGCCGGCCCGGAGACTTCTTCGACGGCCTTTTGAACACGTTCCGACCCCTCCGTTATGAACTCTTCGACGAGAGCCCACACAATCTCATCCTTGTTCGAGAAATACTCGTACAACGTCGAAGCCCGGATTCCCGCCGCGGCAACGATCTCGGCCATCGCCACGCGGTCGATGCTCCGCACGTCGAAAAGTTCCTGCGCTGCTGCCAGGATGCGGCGCCGCTGCCTGTCGCGGTGCGCACGGTAAGGACCACTGGATCGAATTGGAGCTGTCGCAGGCATCCGTCGGAACGATCCATAATCCGAATTATCAATTCGAATTTGGATTACTCATTCGAAAACGGACTGCTCGGCATTGTCAACAGAATTCCGCCAGGTCAGCGACACGCTCCCCCGATCGGATCCTCGATCCCTCAGCTCTTCCGGGTCTTATCCATCCAGATGTCCCACGTGACTGGACCGATCTCCTCGTCGTCGAAAGGCCGGCCCGCTGCCTTGAGAGCCAACTTGATCTGGCCGTGATGATAGCCCTCGTGCCAGATCATGTGCTGCAGATACAGGAGCGGATGATCGTAATGCACGTCCATCGCTCGGCCTGACCGGATGCGGCTCTCAACCGCGTGGCGCACGGCCCCTGCGCTTCTCTCCAGTTCCTCCGCTATGCGGTCAGCACTCCCTTCGCGAAGCCATTCCCTCTCGGGCAGCGGGAGGGCGCATTCTGAAACATCCTCGGAAAGAAAGATGAGCCGGACAAAGTGCATGTGCGTAAAAATCTCCGCGACGGTGGGACTCGCGGAGTGAGCTCTCGCGCTCAACCCGCCATCCGGCAGCGCGCGCAGCAGGTTCACAAGAATGCGATTGTTCCGATCCCACGACTCCAGGATGACCTCCAGCAGGTTTTTCTCTTCGCCCCCTGGCACCTTGCCTCCTTTCCCGCGGCCCGTTCGCTCTGGGTCCGACGCGGACACCGCAAATTGTAGCTGCGCTTTCGGGCACGATGAAATAGATCCGGTTTGCCGGTTACTTCGTGTCCGATGGCCAACACTGCGATTGGCCAACTGGAAGTTTCGTGAGTTCGTGGGTGAGTGTCAAAATCGCGTCCCGGGAAAACTTCTTCGCCGCCGCGTGCGTCAGAAGATAGTTGCGAACCGGAGGTGTGTGTGAAGAAGTCCTTCGTCCTGGTCGCCGCGTTCTTGTTCCTTTCGTTTACAGCACTGGCGCAGAAGCCAGGCGGGGGAGGCCACCCTGCGCCTCCTCCCGCGCACGGTCCCGCACCCTCCCACGCCCCAGCGCCCGGTCACGGACCAGCCTTGCCGCCGCCCGGCCACACCTTCAGCGATCAGCCCGGCCATCCCAACGCTCCCCACGTCCACACCGACGGTACATGGGTAGGCCACGATACCGGCCCCGCCGATCCCCACTACCACCTCGACCACCCGTGGGAGCACGGCCATTTCGCCGGCGGCTTCGGCCCCCAGCACGTCTGGCATCTCAGCGGCGGCGGCCCCAACCGCTTCTGGTTCGGCGGATACTATTTCTCCGTCGCGCCTTGGGACGTCCAATGGTGCGACGGCTGGCTGTGGGACTCCGACGACATAGTGCTCTATGAAGACCCCGACCACCCCGGCTGGTACCTGGCCTACGACGTTCGTCTTGGAACCTACGTCCACGTAATGTATCTGGGAACGTAATTCTTTACCGCTGCTGGTGCCTCAGGCGTACACGATAGCGAGAACCTGGTGGTGGCGCCGGCGAAGGCCAGGCTGTTCGAGTCCGCGTCGAGGACCGGAGGATTCTTCCCCTCCGGCCTCAACGGCAACATCAAGTAGCTTTACCCACTGTCTAACCACTCCGCACCGGGCCGTCACCCCAGCATCACCAGCGCTACAGCATCACCAGCACCACTGGAGCGGCCCGGCCTTTTTCGCACCTTTGTTCCTGAGCACGCGCCCTACACTCTCAGCGAGTAACTCCAACGCGGACCGCGCCGGTTTAGTCACGAGTAACTTCCCCATCGAGTTATGACGTGTTACGTATTTCGGCACGACCTACTTTCGAAGAGTAGAATCTTCCCGTTGGGCGAACCGAACCCCGGAACGCCGACGTCCGCACGGCTCGTTCCCCCGAGGCCAGAACCCAACTGCCTCCATCTGCGCGACGCCTCCGCTCCTTACTGATGTAAGAGCTGTGTGGAGGCCTGCGCCAAATGAATTCCCCGATCTGTGTCGCCAATATCTGTGTCCCTAACAGGAAGCACGCTGCTTCTCTAAAGATTGCCGGCTCGATCCTTGCAATCGCGCCGCTGTGGCTGATGCTGGCCGTGGCCAATACCTCTGCGCAAGCTCAGACGTCTAGCACACCCTCGCCTGCGGACTGGACGCAGTTCCTCAGAAACGATATGGAGCGCTGGAACCCCTATGAAACGGTGCTTGGTGTGAACAACGTGAGCGGCCTGAAGTTGAAGTGGGCCTTTTCCACTGGAAGCGGTGTGGCCTCCTCGCCCGCGGTAGTCGACGGCGTGGTTTATATCGGCTCCGATGACGACAACATCTATGCGCTGGACGCCAGCACCGGCGCCAAGTTGTGGAGCTATGCCACTGGAGGCCAAGTTTTGGAATCTTCACCCGCAGTGGCAAACGGGGTGGTTTATATCGGTTCAAATGACGGTAACATGTATGCGTTGAACGCCAGCACCGGCGCCAAGCTATGGAGTTATGCCGCGGGTAATCAGGTGCTCTCCTCGCCTGCTGTGGCGAACGGAACTGTTTATGGCCAATCCGTCTCCTCTGTTTCCGGGAACCTGTATGCGTTTGGGTTAAATGCCAGCACCGGCGCATTGCTGTGGAGTTATACCTTGGCAGATCATCCGGGTTCCGCGCCGGAATCCTCGCCGGCAGTGGCGAATGGGGTGGTTTACATCGGAGGTAATAACACCGTATATGCGCTGAACGCCAGCACCGGCGCCAAGCTGTGGAGCTATGACACTGGACAGCCTGCGCAATCCTCGCCCGCAGTGGCGAATGGGGCGGTTTACACGGCCTCTACTGACGGCAACATATATGCGCTGGACGCCAGCACCGGCGCC
The DNA here is from genome assembly GCA_963781245.1 of uncultured Acidobacteriaceae bacterium. Lineage (GTDB taxonomy): Bacteria > Acidobacteriota > Terriglobia > Terriglobales > Acidobacteriaceae > Silvibacterium. The sequence goes on along the minus strand of CAWAFB010000008.1, from coordinate 99,003 downwards.
AAGCGGTGGAGCTATGACACTGGATTTCCTGTGCAATCCTCGCCCGCAGTGGCGAATCGGGTGGTTTATGTGAACTCCATTGAGATTATCGGCTCCGCTGCGTACGATGAGCTGTTTGCGCTGAATGCCAGCACGGGCGCATTGCTGTGGAGTCATACCTTGGCAGATAATCCGGGCTCCGCGCCGGAATCCTCGCCGGCAGTGGCAAATGAGGTGGTTTACATCCCCTCTACTGACGGCAACGTATATGCGCTGGACGCCAGCACCGGCGCAAAATTGTGGAGCTTTGCCACTGAAGGCGAGACGGGGGCATCCTCACCCGCAGTGGTGGATGGGGTGGTGTATGTCGGCGCGGGAGACAACGTTTTCGCCTTCGGGCTGGGTGGAGGCGGGGGGGGAGCCGATCTGTTTCTGCGCATAACACCCACTCCCACGACGGTTCAGCAGGGAGACCTGATCACATACGCCTTTCCGGTGTGGAACCTGGGTCCGGACAACGCTGATCAGGAAGTGCTGACCACACAGGTCCCATTGGGCACAACATTTGACTACATCCGCATCTCCGGCACCCCGGGCCTCGGGACATGTACGACTCCCGCCTACGGAGGCAGCGGAGAAATCGTCTGCCACGAAAACAGCGCCATGGCCCCAAACACTACATGGACAGTGCGTCTGGTTGTGAAGGTAACCGCACCGACAGGCACGGTTATCACCGAGAGCGCAACCACTACGGAGGACACCTTTGATCCCCATCTCGCCAATAACACCGCGACGGTAAGCATGACGGTGCAGTAAACGAAAGATGGAGGCTGTCCGATGAATTCCCCGATCTGTGTGACGAACAGGAAACATAGTGCTTCTTTCAGGATTGTGAGCCTGATCCTTGCAATCGCCCCGCTGTGGCTGATGCTGGCCGCTGCCAACTCGTCCGCGCACGCTCAGACCACATCGTCACCCGCGGACTGGACCCAGTTCCTCCGCGACAACATGCAGCGCTGGAACCCGTATGAGACGGTGCTTAATGTCAACAATGTTGGCGGCCTGCAGCCGAAGTGGAGCTTTACCCTCGGCAACCCCTCGACAAATCAACAATCCTCGGCCGCTGTGGTGAATGGGGTGGTTTACATTGGCTCGCTTGAGGGCAACGTGTACGCGCTGAACGCCAGCACCGGCGCCAAACTGTGGAGCTTTGCCACAGGAGGCCAAGTGGTTTCCACGCCCGCGGTGGCGAACGGAATGGTTTATTTCGGCTCCTTAGACCACAATGTGTATGCGCTGAACGCCAGCACCGGCGCCAAACTGTGGAGCTTTGCCACCCTGGGCTATATAAATTCGTCCCCCGCATTGGTGAATGGAGTGGTTTATATTGGCTCGCAAACGGCCGACGGCAAGCTGTATGCGCTGAATGCCAGCACCGGCGCCCAGCTGTGGAGCTTTGACACCTCCAGTTCCGGGCCTACTTCGGCCGCCGTCGTGAATGGCATAGTTTATATCGGCGACGGCTACGGAACGGTGTTTGCGCTGAACGCCAACACCGGCGCGCAGCTGTAGAGATTTGAAACTGGTGGAGACTTTGTGGAAGGTTCGCCTACGGTGGCGAATGGTTTGGTTTATGTCTGCAACGACGCCACCAATCTGTTTGCGTTGAACGCCAGCACCGGCGCCAAGCTGTGGAACTATACGAATGGAGGTTTGGGCTGTTACTCCTCGCCCGCCGTGGCAAGTGGGGTGGTGTATTTCCTCGACTTCTATGGCAACGTATATGCGTTGAACGCCAGCACCGGCGCCAAGCTGTGGAACTCTCCTGGCGGCGAGTATCAGTCCTCGCCCGCAGTTGCCAATGGTGTGGTTTATATTGCCTCCGGCGGCAGTGCTTTGTCTGCCCTGAACGCCAGTACCGGCGCTAAGTTGTGGAGCGATGACACCGCGTACCGGGGAATTTCCTCGCCTGCCATTGTGGATGGGGTGGTTTACATCGTTTCTGTAGACGCATCTTTCACCAAAACTAGTGTTACCGCCTTCGCGCAAGGCGGGCCTAGCGGTGCCGATCTTTTCCTGCGGATTCAACCGACTCCGACCACAGTCCACCAGGGCGATCTGCTCACCTATGCCTTCCCGGTCTGGAATCTGGGACCAGCCAACGCTGATTTCGAAGTTCTCAATACACAAGTGCCAGCGGGGACGACGCTAGACTACATCCGCATTTCGGGAACGCCGGGGCTGGGGACGTGTACGGCTCCGCCGTATCAGGGGACAGGGCAGATTGTCTGTCATGAGAACAGCGCCATGGCTCCGAACACGACGTGGACGGTGAGAGTGGTCGTGAAGGTAACGGCGCCCCCAGGCACAGTTATCACCGAGAACGCCGCCACTTTGGCGGACACGCCTGATCCGAATCTCGCCAACAACACCGCGACTGTAAGCATGACAGTGCAGTAGCAGTTTTGCGCAGAATCGCACATCAGGCGTTCCACGACGGAACTGTGCGCACCATGTTCCACATCATTTGATCGAGAGCAAGGTTGATTTCGTTGGAGGGTTCAGTGCGCGTATTGGTGAGTGCGGCCCAGCAAAAGCCGGTAGGGGTGCGAACCATAATGGTCGTGGTTCCAGGAAGGCTGCCGCCGTGCCACCAGTTGCCGGCTCCATTGTTGCGCACCATCCATCCCCGCGCGTACCGGGCGTCTCCAGGCGGATAAGCGGGCGCCGGGGTGGTCATGAGCTTGATGGTTTCCGGCTTGAGCAGCGCCCGGATGCCCGGTGCGCCGGCCACGTGGTTGAGGAACTGGACAAGCTGAGTTGAAGAAGCGATCCATCCCCCGTGCGAATCCATCCGGGTTACGTTGAGCTTGTAAGGATCTTCATCGTACTGGCCGTAATAGACCACCTCGTTCGGAGCGCGCTGGCTCTCTTTGTTCTTGGCGATCTGCATAGTTGTAATGCCGCAGGGAGCGAGAATGTTCGCCTGAACGTAGCTATCGTAAGGCTGGCCGGTGACCTGCTCGATGACGCGCCCGAGCACACAATAGCCGAAGTTGGAGTAGGCCCACTGCGTGCCGGGCGGGTAAGTAAGAGGAAGGGTGGCGATGGTATTGGTGATCAGCTTGGTGTGGTCCCATCCATCGTTGTGCATCATGGGGTCGGTCCCGTCGTTGGGCCAGCCACCGGAGGTGTGGGTGAGCAGGTCGTCGACAGTCACGTCGGCAACATACTGCTTGTAGGGCGGCTTGCCGTACTTGATGCCCAGAATGCCGGAAGGGCCGAAGACCTTATCGTTGAGGCTGAGCTTGCCCTGTTCAAGGAGCGAAAAGATGGTGACTGAGGTGATGGGTTTGGTAACCGAGGCTATGCGGAAAAGGCTGTCCTGCTGGACCTGCACAAGATGCTGGCGGTCGCCCATGCCGACAGCCTGATCGTAGACGAACTGACCGTTGCGGGAGATCGCGATGGAGGTCGCCGGAACCGAGAACTGCTGGCGAAAGGCTTGTGCGATGCGCCCCATCTCGCCACGTTGCTCGCCCGTGGAGCCGCCGTACTGCGCCTGAGCGAAGACTTTGGGGAAGGGCACCGCTGCGGCTGCGGCCGTGACGACAAGATTCTGGAGCAGAGTTCGACGCGTGAGGAATCGGCTGAATGAACTTTGACTGGATTGGCTCGGCATCGTCGCAGGGATCCTTTCGGTGAACCGCCCCGGGTCTGCAATGTCCGGGTCTGCAATCTCTGGGTCTGCAATCTTGAGTTCGACAAGATTTTATCTTGCTGTCGGTCCTGCTATCGGCAAAGATGAAAGAGTTCGGCTTCCTGTAAATTTTGCTACACCGTGTTGCCCGGGAGGGCGCAGTGAAGAAATCTGGCTTCAGGTTTTTCGCGTTCTGTTTTGCTTGGACGATTTTTGCCGGCAGCTTTGCACTCGCGCAGCAACCGCCGGCCCAACAACAACCGGCCAGCGTCGCCGGCAAGTGGACTCTGTACTGCAAAGATCCGAACGGTACAACCTCTACCAAGTATCTTGAGCTGAAACAGAATGGGAGCGTGATTACCGGCCATTTCAAAGGGCCAAATCAGTCCGGAGGCGTGGAAGGCTCAATCAACGAGCAGCATCTCGTGGTTCGCACCAAGACACGCGACGTTCTCACGTTTCGTGGGCGGGTCGATGGACCTCGTGTTGAAGGCGTCGTCCAGGGCAACGCGTACAACGGTACCTTCCACGATCGGGGCGGGACGGGATCGTTCCAGGCGGTTCGATCGAATTAATGGTTCGGATTTTCCCGGACACACGTCAGCCCCGGAACTCACGCCCAAAAAAGAACCCCTTTGCCACTAAAGCAAAGGGGTAGGATGGCCACTCGATATGGGGCAAATTCCTTTACCGCCAGATCGAGCTGTGCAAACTTGTTAGTTTCCGGAATTTGCTGCGGTCCCGGGAGCATTCCGGACAACCAGCGTCATATTCTCCAGCTCAATTTCCTGCAGAAACTGAACGCCGTTGACCTTGTCGGTCGATATAGAGGCCTCGCCATTCTTCGCGGCAACGACCTGGCCCGGCACCGTGACCGGATTTCCTCCGCGGGGCGTGAACGTCAACTGCGCATCCGCTCCTGTTCCGGTCCAGCTCACCTTCACCGGCCCTGCCGGCAGCGTCGCCGAGCCCACCTGCACGGGTTGAGTGAAAGTCACAGTGGTCGAATTCTTCGCGGCATATGCAGACAATGAGAACGCAAGAGCAAGTAAACCAACGCCGAATTTCTTCATGGAATGATCTCCTTCAAGCTTGAAAGAACTGGGGGGTTATTCGCGTCTTTGCAATTCGCTGCAAAGACAAGTCGGGATACTCACAACTTAGACATACGTTTGGCATCAAAAAAGCTCCATCGTGTAGCAAGTCGCGCTGCTACAACCTAAGAGCTTGCCTTGACAGGAGTTGTCGGAACGCTTGTGCCCCGTCGCGGGGCAGGTATCATACGTAGCTCTGTCGCTTGGCGATCCGGAATAGCGGTTTTCGGAAGGGAATAATTGCGCTCAGGGGACGGCTTACCAGCTCTCCACGTCAAGGACTTCCGGTGGCCCGGGGTTTCCCTCGATAACATGGGTTTCTATCACGGCTTCCAGGTTCTTCCCGTCCCAGTTCTTGGGTGCCTTGGCCAGCATCGCATTCAGATACGCCGGGTTATACAGAACCTCGCTGGCGGCCTCGGTGCCTTCACCTAAAATGCCTGCGGCGATGATAACCGGCTGTCCGGTAACGTCGTCATGGATGCGCGCCACGATCGCATAGTCGGTGGCCACCTCTCCGCTCGCGTCCCGCTGCACCGTCCAGAACCGTTGCGGGTTTTTACGGTCGATCAGCTTTTGTACACCATCCGTTTTGTCGAACCCGAAGCGCAGGTTCTGCGTGATGCGCATGGTCCACGCATTGTCGAACGCGCCAATGAGCACAATGGGGCCCTCACGCAACTGCGCAAAGCTCGCGTCGGCGGCAGAGACCACGCGGAAAGCCCTGTGACGGGGAACCAGCGGCACAATGGTGCGCGCCAGGGTGGTCACATCGGACACCGCCAGGCCTCCGGAATTGAGCGCGCCGCCCGGCTTCTTTCCCCCATCAATCAAATCCGCCAGTTCGCCGAGACAATAGGTGATCGGGTCTTGGCTGGATGTGATCGGCTGCCAGAAGCGCTCCACGTTGGATGGTACGGGAGAACGGTGATACCGCCCGATGCCGATACCCGCCGCCAAAGCCAGCAGCAAAGATACAGCGATAGGAAGCCAGCGCCGGATTCCATGAAGCAGGGAAGTCCCGGCAGAGGATGAAGACGCGGCCGAAACCTCTACGCCTGAAGGCCGCAGCTCTGGCGTCTGCCCAAACATTTCATTCGTCTGTTCTTGTTTTTGTTCCTGTCCTGCATCCGTTGCATTTACCGCTGCCGGCTCCGGTCTCCGAAACACCGGCACGTAAGAGCCCGCTGTCAGCTCAATGATCAATTCTCCCGCGTGGACCGGTTCGTAATAGTACTGAATGAGTCTCCGGCGCACCTCTGCGGCCGAGGTGCGAACCACAGGATCGAGATTCACGTCATAATCCGGGTTGCGCCCAAAGGCCTCAACGCCGATCGTCCGCTCCTTCAGATCCCCGGCGTTGCCCAGAAGCGTCTGCTCAACGGTGTAGGCCAGCAGAACCGGGTAGCGCTTACTGTTCGTGAAGAGCGGATGCGCGAGCACGCGATTCAGCTGCGCACGAATGGCTTGCGCGTCAGGAGGCGATCCCGTCGCGGGAGACTCTTTTGCCGCTTGTGACAACAACATGCTGAGCACCGCAATCAGCTGGATCAGTCAGCTGGTTCGTCCAACCTGAGCCCTGTGGCGTCTTTCAAGAACGAGTATCAGTCAGATTCGAGCTGCGGAAACAGGATGCTGAATCCCGACCTGGAAGAATGCCCCCGGCAAAAAGTACAACAGACGGCCCGCACACCAAAAACGCCGTAAAGAACCCCGAATGCTATGTATTATACAGCCCGGAAATGGGTCCGCTTATTTACACCAGTTCATTGATAAATAGTCATTTATCGCTGATTTACCCGGCTTTGGTGCTCCATTCAGGCTCGTGTATTTGGCTTGAGTGGGGAAGTAGTACCTGCCAATCGAGGAGCCCGGCCCGCAGCGCCGCCACCACGCTGGTGACGCTTTGTATCAGGGCACGGCTTCAGCCGTGCCGTTAAAGTCGGTCTGAAAGGCCGCACCTCACTGGGTAGGCGAAGCGTAAATCCTGATCCAGTGATTCCTCACCTCTGGTCTCATCTTCCGGCCATTCGAATCGAACACGATGAGGTTGGTCTCCTGCCTCGGCATATGGCAATCAATGCAGTTGTCTGAGATAAGGTGGTTCGCTTTTGAGAATGTCGCGGAGTCAGGTTTGTGACAACTCAGGCACCTCTGGGAAAACTCGGCCACGCTGTGCTGCGTGACATGAACGTCGTGGCAGGTGAGGCACGTCATATTCGACGACCGGAAGCAACGGCTCTGCTTCAGCATCCCCACCTGGTTTCCATGAACGTCAGGCGGAGCAGCGGGGTCGGGCGGCGGAAGATCGATGTACTTATCGAGGGGCTCGCCGGGACGGTAGGAAAACGGCCGCTGAAGCGCTCGGCCAGGTCCGGCATGACACCAGGCACACAGATCCATTTGGCGATCCCGCGAGAATCGTGCCGGATTCAGTATGCCGGTGGCCGACGAAGCCGACGCCTTCGCTGCCTCATGCTTAACGTGTTCCCGTCCCGGCCCGTGACACGCTTCGCACTGGATGCCGAGCGAGAAGCCCGCAGTGTTATAGCGGTTGGACAACGGTGAAGCAGCTTCAAAGTAAGTTGCGTGACACTCGAGACACCGTGGCGTGATCGGCCGGTCGAAATCGGCCTGTCCATCGCGATAGTTAGGACTGTTTACCCAGCCCAGGTCTCTCCAATATGAGACTGGCAGCTGAAAGAGTTGATCTTCGTTCCAGCACAGATAAGTCTGGCCCTTGCCTCCCGATCCAACCACCACGCCAATGCGCTCTGTGCGCGTGGTGTGCGGAGCTGTTCCTGCCACTGCAGTCTGAAAAAACTCAGCTTCTTTCCCATCCGTGCGCTGCTCATCCATCCTGAAATAAAGATTCGGATTCGACGTTCGCATGATGTTGCTGCCCGACGTGAAGTTACCGAGAATGGTCGTTTCGTCCGGCGCTCTGGAAGTCAGATAATGCGCGGACCGGTGGTAGGAATCGACCTTGTCTGCATGACAGGATTGGCAGGCGGCATCACCCACGTAGCCATCTCGCGTATGGCGCTGTGTGTCTTTTGCCGCAGCGGATTGGGCCCCGCCTGCTTCAACTGGATAATCCCGGCGCCACTCCTTGCTCAGCAGTGCGGCCAGCGCCAAAACAAGGATGATCGTGAAAGCTCGATTCGTGTTTCGCGGGGCCGCCACTGATCAATACAGTATCGCCGTAACGCCGATTTGTCGCCGCGTCCACCGGCAGCGCAAACAGCGAGCCTTTCGTCCTGCGAAAAAACGCGTTGCCGGGCCTCTCATCCTGTAACAGTCCTGTAACATGTAGTTCGGAACGCTCACCGGCCTGGCCCGGACTCTGCGACCCCTAATTTCCCGGATCCCGAGGTAACAAGCGGCAGTGGAAGAAGTAGAGACCGGCCACATCCCGGATACCCAGATCCCGGATACTCATATCCCGAATACCCTGATCGAAGACCGCTTCGTGTCCGTTGACGGCGCCGGCATGATGCACCTCCAGGTCGCCGGCACAGGAAACCCGCTCCTCCTGCTCCATGGCCTCATCGGTTCAACACAAACCTGGCGGCAAAACATCAGCTTCCTCGCCCGCGAAGCCACCGTCTACGCAATCGATCTTTTCAACATGGGCAAGTCGGAACGGGTTCCCGGGCTCGACGCAGGCCTGGAAGCAACAGCCGATCGCATCGCCGCCCTGATGGACGCCCTGCATCTTCCCGAAGCCGATATCGCCGCGCACTCCCACGGAGGCGCGATTGCGATGATGCTGGCTGCCCGTCATCCGCATCGCGTGCGCCGGCTCATTCTCTTCGCCCCGGCCAATCCCTTCTGCAAGTCTCGTCGCCTCGTCATCCGCTTCTTCCAGACGAGGCTCGGCACATGGCTCGCCCATCGCGTCCCGTCGCTCCCCCGGCACATCCAGGCCAAGGCTCTATACCGCATGTATGGCGACCGCTCTCGCGTCGCTGAAGGAACCCTCGAGGTCTATACCGCAGGGCTCGAAATTCCCGGCACCATGGACCACATCCTCGAGATCCTGCGCTGCTGGTTCGATGACATGCAGCAGCTCCGCTCCGCACTGGGCCGGCTTACCGCAATGCCCACCCTCCTCATCTGGGGAGACCGCGATCGAGCCGTCAACCTGTCCTCCGCTCTTGGCCTGCAACGCACGCTCGTGCAGTCAAGACTTCTGGTCATCGAGGGCGCCGGCCATTTGCCCTTTGAAGAAATGCCCGAGGCCTGCAACCTTGCAATGCGCGATTGGCTCGTCGGCTCGCACGCCCATAACAGCGTCTCGCTGACGACCGAACCCGCCTGAGCCTCGCCTCCCACGCCCTTTTTTCGCTCGCGCTATACTTCCACCGGGCCTTCCCGCATGTCTGTCACAAATACCACCGTCAAGCTTTGGAAGCTGCCGATTCCTGTTGCCTTTTCGCGGATTTCAGAGTTCGAGCAAGTCTGCATTCGCTATTACAACCAGAGACTGGGTGAGACCTTCTTTGTCACTCGGGACGAAGCAGATCAGGAGCACCAGCACTACATCTACCTCGACGGGGGAGCGCCATCGAAATGCAGCATCGGCTACCGGGGCGGAGGCCGCGCCGGCGAGTTTAAGCAGACCGTTGGCTACAATCTCCAAAAAAAAGAGAAGGAACTACAGGGCGAAGATCTTGCCTTCAAGGTGCAACACACGATCCTGCACGAGCTCGGACACTGTATCGGCCTGGAACATGAGCAGTTTCATACTTCCATTCCCTGGTATTTCCGAAGCCGAAAAATCAGTACGCCAATCCCGAGCTGAAAGACGCCAAAGACGAATTCACCCGGGTTATCTGGCAGAAACTGGACGATCTGAACTGTCAGTACATCTACTCCCTTGTTGCTCGTAGGACAAAGCAGGACGTAAGATGCCTCACCCCGTTGATGGATTGGAATTCCATCATGATGTATGGGCCCTACAGAAAAGTCTTCAAAAAAGCCCTGCTGGAAAACAAAGGCAACTCCAAATTCCCGTCACTCGAAATCCCTGAACGGCTCTCCTCCGCTCAGCTTTCCGACAGCGACGTCCGCGGAATCAAGCTCTTATACCTCAGGCAAATCGCCGACATGAACAGTGCCGTTTATGAGGGCGTAGGGACTGGCCCAGCCACAACGCAACAGCCGGGTAAGACTGCGCCATTCATTCCCAAGCCCAAACCGCCCCGGACGAACTGACGAAGTTGCCATATCGGTGACGAGGATCCGCCGATCCGTTAGACCTCAAGCCTCGCACCCGCAGGCGGAGCGCCCTGTCCTCTAAAAACTTGCCCGCCAATTTTCCCTCAAAATTTGCCTTGACGATAAGAATTTACTTATATAACTTCTCACTTATGCAGAGCCTCGACACCGCCTTCTCCGCTCTGGCCGACCCCACCAGGCGCGCGATCCTCGCGCGTCTCGCGCTGGGAGAAGCCACTGTAACCGAGCTGGCAGAGCCCTTCGAGATGACGCAACCAGCAGTCTCGCAACACCTCAAGGTGCTCGAAGACGCGGGACTCATCATTCGCCGCATTGACGGTACCAGGCGTCCCCGCCGCCTCGCCCGCGCCAGTATTGAAGCGATGGACCAATGGCTGGCGATGCTCCGAAAGGCCCTCGACAAAAACTACGACCGGCTGGATGAGGTTCTGTCCGCCGTGCAACCACCCGCGAAACAACCCAGGAAAGGGGAGACCCGATGAGCAAATTGACACTGACCACCGAAGGCGATACCCATGTGATCGTGACCCGGCGCTTCGCTGCGCCGCCAGAAGCCCTGTACCGCGCCCACACCGATCCGAAATTAATCCAGAAGTGGTTGCTCGGTCCTGAAGGCTGGACCATGCCCGTCTGCATCAACGAGGCGAAACCGGGCGGCAAGTTCCGTTATGAATGGACAAACGGCAAAGGCGGTGGCTTCCACATCACCGGTGAAATTCTTGAACTCGAGCCCTTCAACAGGATTGTCCACGTGGAGCGGATGTACCTGCCAGATCCCACGCCCGACAACCACATCGAAACGAGGTTCGACCCCGACGGCACCGGCACGCTGATGACGATGCGCATGACCCTGCCCGACGCGCAGACGCGGGCCGCCATGCTCTCCACCGGCATGGAACGTGGAATGGAAGCGAGCTACGTCCGCCTCGAAGGAATGATCTGGCAGGCGAAATGACAGTCCGGCGAAACTGCAGGCGAAGCGGACTGCCTCCCGCTCGCCTGCTGGCCTAGAGGCATCTGAGAGACACCGGAATCATCGCAGGGATGGGACGCAGTCTTGAGGGCCGGATTTCTCAACTTTACCCTCGGGCCCTCCCTCTTCTTGGCGGCTCTCGAAGACCAGCGGCACAACCGCAACAATTCTTGTCCCCTCCCAGGGCTTCGATTCGACGGAAAACATCCCGTGAACCAGGTGCACCCTCTCCCGCATACTTACCAGCCCCAGGCCGCGGTTCGTCTTCGCCTCTTCCGCGTCAAAACCCGCGCCTGAATCGCTGACCACAAGCTGAATCTCGCTCCCCGTCGCAGTCAATTCCACCGTAAACTGATTCACCCCGCTGTATTTCACTGCGTTGTGCAGCGCCTCTTGCGCGACACGAAACAGACACAATGAAACTTCATTGGATAATTGTGCGGGCACGTCTGTATCTGTGAAATCAATCTTGACGTCATGTTGCCGGGAAAACTCGTGACAGAAGCCGCGGATGGCAGCGGCAATGCCGAGGTAATCGAGCTTTGAAGAATGCAGTTGGTGCGATAGTGATTGAACGTCACTCGCGATCTCGGAGCAATGCCTTTGAATCTCATCCAGGTTGTCTTTTGTAGCCGTGGATGAGGTGTTCGAGACACGGTTGGCCTGCTCAATCTCCATCGACAACAGCGCTAGCCTCTGGCATATATCGTCGTGCAGATCTCTCGCGATGCGGCTGCGCTCCTTTTCCTGCGCTTCGATTAATTGACCGCTCACCTTTTCCAGAGATTGCTGGGCAAGTTTCTGATCGGTCGTATCAACAGCGGAACCGATGAAGCCGGCGAACGATCCATCGCCATTTACTCTTGGCGATGCCACGTTGAGTGTCCAGCGATAGACCCCGTCGCCGCGCCGAAGACGGGACTCCATCGAAAATGCCTTTCGATCCTTCAGAGAATGTGAGAGGGTATCCGACACATTCCTCAGATCATCAGGATGGACGTATTTGCTCCATGGGTCACCGTACCCGGCATTTCGATCTGCACCCGTAAATGCAGTCCAACGGTCATTCAGGTAAATAACCTTGCCCTTCGTGTCGCACATCCAGACCAGTGAAGGCGTGGTATCGGCCATCACCCGGAAACGCTTCTCGCTCTCGCGAAGACGAGCCTCAGCCTTGCGTTGTCTCGCTCGCTCCCATAGCAGTCCGGCGATCAGGAGCAGCAGCAGGGCAATCACCGCAATGACTGCAATCACATACCTTCCATAGCTCTCCCAAAACGTCAGTGGTCGGTAGAGGATCAGGCTGCCCGCGGGCAACGCCGATTCCGGAATATGCCAGCGCTGCAGTGCCCGCCAGTCCACTTCGACTTGGAGATTGGAGTTCTGTATAACGGGAATCTTCTCTGGCCCCTCACCTGCAAGCACCCGTGCTGCTATTTCTCCAGCCAGCACGGCATCGTTCTTGGGATCGTCATAAACTCCACCAATGCCGCCCTGATTCAAACAGAGCCCCGCGAAGATGCAATAAGTGGGCAGATGTTGAGTGACCGCAGCGAGGACATCGTTGACTCCGAATGCTGCGGAATCCGTTTCGACCGGCCAGAGCTGAAACAGCGCCACCGTATGAGGCGGGAGTGCAGCAATCCGTTCAAGCAACTCACCGCTTGGAGGTCCGATGACATCGATCTCCTTTACCTTGTCCTGATAGTGAAGGAGCTCATCATGCACCGCCGCAAAATATTCGTTCTCTCTCCACGAGGCATGCGTGATGACTGCGATCGCATTTGTATCCGGGTGAAGGCGAAGAGCCAGATCGATCGTTTCACGTATTCCCACCGGAGATGCCACGCCGGTCACTCCGGGCCACCGCCATATCTTCTTCTTGGCTTCCGGGCTACTGACCGACATAAAGACAATAGGCACGCCCGGAAAGATCTTGTCATGGAATTCAACTGCGAACTGCAGTGAAGGGTCCATCACTGCCACCACCAGGTCCGGCTTTTCAGCGGCGAAGCCATGACGAAGTTCCTTCGCCAGGATTTGCCGATAAGCATCCTCGTCCAGTCGAGGATTCTCTAGATCTGTATCAGAGAAGTTCACCGGCCACGGAACATGAGCCCGCAGCGAGGCTTCCATCTGATCGATGGATAAATGCCCGCGTCCAGCGGACAGCACAAGTACCTTCTTCGCATTCGGCTGTGCCGCGGCAAGGCAGCTGCTCAGGAGGCACAACAAAGTGCCAAGAACAGACAACAATACATTTACCGGGAACCGCGGCATGGCAAACCTATTGCCGCGGTCATTCTCCACCTGGACTCGGACTGGCTTCATCAAATCCCTCAGCTATCGGCGAATATTCCTGCTGAGGTGCCGCAATTGCCTGCGTCGGTTCCGCTGATCTCTTCGGCAGATTGCTTACGCCCTCTTTATAGTCGTACGGGAAACAATCCGAATTAGAAGATACAAACGCCGGGCTGTTGCCCCGCCATGTCGACACGATTCGCCCGGATTGTAGCGCCCCGAATCCAGTTTTAACAGTTAAAACTGGATTCCGATTGTGCTGCTGTCAAACATTAGCATGGCTGATCAGAGGACCAGTTCCCCGAAGTCGAAGATGAAAGCCCTGTCAACCCTGTCCAAAGTAACTCCGAGACCTAACCGCCAGAGAATAAACCACATACTCCGCGCGACCACGTGGCCGACAATTTCCTTTAACTTGATAAACTTGAATTAGAGCTAAATATCTCCGACAAAGGCGCAGCCACCAGCTGCGCCTTTTGTTTTGCTATCTAGCTGATCCCTGATCCCTTTCTTTTCTATGAGATGCCGTAACTGCCCTGTTTTCTATGAACTAGCGCTCATCCCTCCGTTAACTCTTGATTTTTCTATGAACTAACCAATGCAAGGGGAGGGGGTACACCCCATGATCCAACTCTGCCGACACATCCTCGCCAGCAACCAGCAATGCGCGCAGCCCGCGCAGAGCGGCAAACACTTCTGCTGACACCACCGCGGTATCAATGCCTGGAAGCGCCACTCCGGCCACAGCTCCGCAATTCCAACCCAGTCCTACGACCACGGAACCATGCTCGTCCCCGAGCCCAGGATCTACCCACCGCTCGAACTGGAGTTCCCCGAGGACCGCGCCTCCATCCAGATCAACCTCTACCGCATCATCGACCGCCTCGCCCGCGGACTCATGGACCGCTCCACCGCCACCGCCCTCATGTACGGCATGCAGGTCTCCCAGACCAACCTCGGCAAAACACCCCTTCTCGAACCCGCGCAGCCGCCATCACACTCCCGCTCTCACGATGCCGATGCCGATGCCGACTCCGGGTGCCCCAGGTCCGGATTTTCGGACCTGGGTCCACGCCCCGTCTCCCGCGTCATCCTCACTCCCGAAGGAGACGAAATCGCACCGCCCGTCGAGATCCTCGAACCCAACGCGGCCGAGCCCATCCACCACAAGGGCTGCCCCTGCCTGCTCTGCGCCGAGAAGTACCGCAATCAGCCCCCCGAAGAGCACCACCCCGCCTGCCAGTGCGGCCTCTGCGAAGAAGCCGAGGGAACAGAACAGCAGGGCTCAGGGCTCAGGGATCAGGGCTCAAATGACGGCTCGGGGCTCAGAGCACAGGGCACAGAGTACAGAGCAGAGCACAGCGCTCAACGCTCAGCCACAACCAACAACGATGTCATCCTGAGCGAAGCACGCGAAGCGTGCGAAGTCGAAGGACCTGCTGTTACTCAACCAGCCACGATCGAGGGTGCCCCATCCTTCGCGAACCGGGGTCCCCACGGACAGGTCTTCGTCCGTGGGGTGGAAGCGCGAAGGGTGGGAAGCGACGCTAGCGCCACCACCCTGATCCCTGTGCCCTGTTCCCTGACCCCTGCTATCCCTGAGCCCTATGCCCTGACCTCTAAGCGGCGCGTAGCCCGCGCCTCGGCCCTGCTCTCCGGATCCACCAATCGCGACCCCCTCAACCGTCCCTGGTCCATCGCCGAATACACCTTCGGAGATGCCGTTCGCCGCCACGAAGCCCAATACGCCGCCCGCGCCGCCGCGGCTCTCGCTGTCGGCATCGAGCCGCCGCCCTACGAGCCCTTCGTCAGCGGACTCGTCCGCCCTGGCACCCCCGAATGGAAAGAAGACCAGCAGATGCAGCAGCACTCCAGCGAATACTGGGCCGAGCACTTCCGCAAACAGATCGCCGATCGCCCCGACATCCAGCAATACCTCGAAGAAGAAGCCGGAGAATCGGGCTCCGGAATATAGGGGCATCCCACCCCTTTGCCTGTGCGATCGAAGGAATGCTACTTTGTCAGCCTTGGTTGAAAGTGAGCTGAGGAATATGGTGCAGACAATCCAGCAATTACGACTCGTAGTGGCGTCGCCCGGTGACGTTCAGGCGGAGCGGGAAATTGTAACTGCGGTAGCGGCTAAAATCGATCACGCCGACCTGGGAGTGCATCTGCGGGTGGTCCGCTGGGAAACGGACAGCTATCCCGGTTTTCATCCTGAAGGACCCCAGGCTTTGATCGATCCGCTCCTGAGCATTGCAGACGCCGACATTGTGATCGGCATTTTCTGGAAGCGATTCGGAAAGCAGACCAAGTCCGGTGAGACGGGGACCGAGCACGAAATCAACACCGCCATCGAAGCCTGGAAGAAGAACAAATCACCCCACATCATGCTGTACTTCAGCACCCAGGCATACGCTCCCAAATCAAAGAAGGAAACCGATCAGTGGGGAGCGGTTCTCGCGTTCAAGGAGAAGCTGGAAGAAGACGGGCAGGCTCTTTTCTGGAACTACGCCGATCCTTCCGAATTCCGAAAGTTTCTTGATGAACATTTGGAGCTGTATCTCAAGAAGCAATACGGCAAGAAAGCTTCGGATACGACGCAGGCTCCTGCTCCGGTACAGGCGCCCAGCCGTCATGATTGGCATCCGCCGAGCGATGCGGGAAAGAGAGGCGAGCTGTCTCCGTGCTGGTTTTCGCTGAATTCGAACTTCAAGACAGACGGGGAGGGCCGTTGGAACAAGTGGGGAGATCTCCTGGTAAACCTGGAAAACGCGCAGAACTCGGACTATGTTTACCTGCTGCCCAGCCGTAAATCGCCGCAAAGGCTTCATGAGTGGAAAAAGCTGTCGCAGCCTCAGAACATTGCCGAGAAGAAGAAGATCGGCGAGGACTTTGCGAAGAAGTTCGCTGGCAAGAGACTGCAGGGGTTCTGGTTCTTCAAACACATCAAGGCGCAGAACAAAGAGCGCGTGCAGGTTTACAGCCCAGATTACGATGACTTTCTGAATGCCGCCGCGAATGAGCCGAAGACTGAGACGTAGGCTTGATGGCTCAAGCCGTGGCTATACAGAGCAGTCCTTTAACAAGGAGCGTCTTCATGCGAATCGCGGTTCGGATTCTGATGGTGCTGTGTCTTCTCCCGAGCGCGGGCGCGTTTTGCCAGGAGAGCGTGTATCAGCTGCGCATCTACAAAATCCACGCGGGGAATGAGCAGCACTTTCACGAGCGTTTCAGCGAGCAATGTATGCCGATCATGCGACGCTATGGCTTCGATATTGTGTTCACGAGCCGGAGTGGAGCGCCGGGCCATGAGGAGTTTGTCTATCTGCTGCGCTGGAAGGATCGCAACACGCAAATCTCGGCCTGGAAGAGCTTCCTCGCGGATCCAGAATGGATCAGGATCAAACAGACGACCTCGGCAAAGTGGGGCGACCTTGTGGACGATGTTCAGGACCGCTCTCTGGATATGATGCCCTACACGCCCAAACCGTCGATGGTGCCCTGACCGGGCTTTCTCACCGTGCCCGCAAAAGGCGTGATGGAGCACCAGGTTTGTAACGGATAAAGTTACGGATGCACCGGAAGCACAAACATGCGCCCGGCTTCCTGTGTATGCGCTTCGCGGACGATGCGCGGGGTGATGAGGATGAGCAGTTCCGACACGTCATTCTCAGTCTGATTGTTGGTCGTGTTCTGAAACCCGGGAAGATCGGTCAGGCCGGGGACGCCGGTCACGGCCTTCGTCTGCTGCTTGGTGATGGTGCTCACCACAAGCGCGGTCTCGCCCTGCTTGAGCGTGGTGATCGCCTTGTACTGTTGGTTATCGAGCACGGGAATGTTGTTGATCGAGCTGCCTGCCAGCGACACGAGCTCGAGGTCGACGTTGATCGACACATCGCGGTCCTTCTGGATGTAAGGCTTCACCTTCAGCGTGAGCCCGAGATCCTCGTATTGGACCTGCGGAATAACCTGTCCGGTGTTGTTGAAGCTCGATGATCCGACGCCCAGCCCGGCCAGCGCACTCGAAACGCCCGCCGACGATAGACCGGGTATGGCCAGCGAGCTTCCCGCCAGGTTCGAATAGCTGGAGGTGATGATCGGATACCGCGTGCCGGCGCGTATCGTCGACTCCTCCTGATCCAGCACGCGAAGGGTCAGGGAATCGAGGATCCGGGTGTCGGAGGAATTCAGCGCCAGATTGAGGGTGGCGCCGTTGGTGGTCAGGCCGGTAAGCGTCTCCCCTCCGCCGAAGACCGCAAAGGGCTGCCCGAGGATCGAGCCGCTGACCGCGCCCGACGCAATCAGGATGGCGGCAATGGCAGAAAAGTCGCCCGCGCTTGCCAGGCCGCTCGAGATGATCTGCTGCACCAAGGCCTGGTTGCCGGAGATGACACTGTTCAGCTCTGTGGGGACATTGAAGATGGTGGCCTGGTTCGGCAGTTGCACGCCCACATTCAGCGAGCGTGTTTTTGCGATGTTGTACAGCCGCACATCGAGCTGAAGCTCGCTGCGCCCATCGAGCATTTCGGCGAGCGTGGAATTGAGGACTGCCAGCTTCGCCACCGGCGCTCGCAGGGTAAGCGTCGACTTGCTGGGAGAAACAGTGGCCTGTTGCGCATCGAAGATGTTCCGCGCCACATTGCCCATCTCGCCGATCTCGGTCGGGGTCAGGCCAGGGAAGTAGACGGTCTCGGCGACCAGCCGCTCGTACTTGGTGCGGTTTTCCCTGGTATCCTCGGCAACCAGCACGCGATCGGGATCGAGCGGCACGAAGAAGGTCTTGGTGAGCAGCTTACTCATGCGCGCGGCTTCGCGGAAGTCCACGTTGTCGACATCGATGCGAACCGGCTGGCTCTTCACCGAGCTGTCGATGGTGGGAGTAATGCCATAGGCCGTCAGGACTTGGCGAAGCAGGTCAGTAGCATTCGTGCGCAGGTGAAAGCTGTGAAGTCCCTGTGTGGGCGCAAGCTCAATGGGCGCCCCGGCAGAGATGGTGTCCTCCTGGTTCTCCGATGGCGGGTCGGGAGTCGCATCCTGGACGATTTCCTCCATGTGCTGCTGAACCATGGGATTTTTCGGGTCGATTGCAAAAGCCTGACTCAGGTCCCTGCTCGACTCGTCAGCATTTCCCATGAGCCTCGCCTTGTCCGCAGCCTGCACCAGTGCAGTGACATGATGCTGCCGCGCGATCTCGCGCGCAGCCAGGTACTGCTCGTTACGTGGAACGAGCTCGACCGCCGTATCGAAGTCCTTCTCCGCCGTCGCGAAGTCTTCCCGGTCGAGAGCCTTTGCGCCGGCGAGGTAAGCCTTCTCCGCCTCGCTCTGCTGTCGTGCCGAGGGCGGCTTCTCCGCCGGGGCCTGATCTGCCTTCGCCGCCTTGGGTTCGGCACTTGAGTCAGTGATCTGCCCGAATCCGAAGTGGCATGCGGCCAGCACAGACGCCAGTACAACCACGTGATGGTTACGCAGACTCATGCTCCATTGTCGCGGCCGCCGGTTGCGAGCAGAGCTTCAAGGGTGGTGGCGCACACTTCGGGCTCATGCTCCATGAGCTGGTCGAAAGAGAAGTTGCCGGTGGCGACAGCAATCGTAGGCAGCCCATTAGCCCGTGCCGCGGAGATATCGAAGGGCGTGTCCCCCACCACGCACACCGTCGCCTCGGGCCCGGCGTGACGGTGCGCCAGACGCATGGCGTGGGCAATCATGTCGGATCGGATGTCGTAGTTGTCGCTGAAGCCGCCGAAGGTGAACCAGTGACGCAAGCCGAGGACCTCGATCTTGATCCAGCCGATGGACTCAAGGTTGCCGGTGGCTACGCCCAGCGCAGCGCCTTTGCCCTGCAGGTGAGCCAGCGCCTCGTCAACACCCGGCATCTTGACGAGCTTCATCTCGGATCTCCGCGCTGCCACCTGGCGGCGCATGGTTTCAAGCACGTTCTCGAGATGGGGCTGCCAGTCCGTCTCCTCCAGCTGCGCCAGCCTGAAGGCGTCGCGCAGGATGCCGGGGTCGGTGTTTCCGCTGAGCGTCACCCCATCGAGGGTGAGCTCATGGCCCATGACGGACCGCACGCTCGAGTAAAAGGACTCGAAGTGGATCCGGTCGCGGCTGCGGCAGAGGGTGCCATCGATATCGAAAAGATAAGCACCCTGCTCGTCCCAGCGGAAGCCTTCGCGTATGAAGACGCGGCTCTCCCGGGCAGCTGCAATGGTGGTTGACTGAGAAGGCGGCGGATTCACTTGTGGATTGTCCTTGCACCTAGATTAAAGCAGGGAAGGACGCCCCAGCGAGGTGATCTCCTAGCGCGCCGCTCGGGTTGCTTCAAGAACAGGACGTTCACTACGGGGCGGACGCTTGAGATTGACGCGAATTTGCGAAGGATCGAGCTCGAGCTCTGCCATGGTGCGGCTGAGCGTGTTGCGGTGCATGCCGAGCTCTTTTGCGGCCTTACACTGGTTACCCCTGTGATGGGCCAGCACTTCCATGAGGAAGCGCCTCTTGAATTCGCGCACCGCTTCATTGTAGGTAATTCCCCCGGCGTGCATTTGAGTCACAAGGTTATCCAGTTCGCGTTTCACAAAAGACCTCTTTCCTACGCCCGGGTTTACCCGAGTCGATTTTGTCTGACAACAACAGGAGCCCAAGGGGAACTAGCTTGCGGACATGCAACGGCGGAAGGCTTCAGCCAGAGTGGCTGAGAATTCCGTATTATGGCGACGCCTTGGCGTATTCGTTCTCCCAACTCGTAAGGCGTTACAACCGATGCCTGATGGGCCGCACTGAGGAAATACGGCGCCAGGCGCGATCGTTGAAACCACGTGGCCTGGGGCAGGAAGGCAGCAATTACCAGAACTGCCAATGTCACCAAGGCACATCCTTTGAAAAAGCCGAAGATGGCACCGATAAACCGGTCAGCCCATCCGAGCCCGATTGAGTGAACCGACCAGCGAATTACTCGCCCCAGAAGTCCCGCCAGAATCATGACGGCAAGAGCAATGAGAAGGAACGACAACGCCTGCGCTGCCGGCCATGAATGAATCCAACGACTCACCCATGGAAGCAGTTTCTGGTAGTTCCAGCTTGCGATTAGCAGGCCGGCAATGACCCCGGTGAGTGAAAACACCTCCAGAAAGAAGCCGTTCTTCGCTGCAGACAGAACGGAAACGAGCAAGACGACGAGGATAAGCCAATCAATAACTGCCATCCAAATGCCTAAATCACAAGAGACTTCCCGGTGAGCAGGCGGAAGGCCTCGAGATACTTCTGCTGTGTGTGCGACACCACATCATCTGGCAACGCCGGTGCCGGCGCCTGCTTGCCCCAGCGAATGCTTTCAAGGTAGTCGCGTACATATTGCTTGTCGAACGAAGGCTGTTGATGCCCGGGCTGGTACGCTTCCATCGGCCAGTATCGTGATGAATCGGGTGTGAGTACTTCGTCGGCAAGTATGATGCCTTCCGCATGCATCCCAAACTCAAATTTCGTGTCGGCAAGGATGAGGCCTCGCTGTTCCGCGTAAGTTGATGCCTTCTTGTACACAGCCAGACTTAAACTGCGGAGACGTTCAGCACTTTGCGCGCCTACCCGAAGGGCCATCTCGTCGTAAGAGATGTTCACGTCGTGCTCGCCGTCCTGACTCTTCGTTGCCGGAGTAAATATCGGCTCGGGCACTTTGTCGGCCTCTTGCAATCCAGCTGCGAGAGGGATTCCGCAGACCGTGCCCGTGGCAAGATAGTCTTTCCATCCTGAGCCGGAAAGATAGCCACGCACTACACACTCGACAGGAAACATCCGTGCGCGTTTCACTAGCATCGATCGGCCGTCGAGTTCGTCTTTGTACCGTCTCAGTGCGATCGGGTATTCACTTACATCGGCGGTGATGAGGTGATTGGGGACGATGTCCCTGAGGAAGTCGAACCAGAAAAGAGAAAGCTGGGTGAGAATTTTTCCTTTTCCTGGGATGCCGGTGGCGAGCACGTGATCGAAGGCGGAGATGCGATCGGTGGCTACCAGCAGAAGGGATTCACCCACCGAGTAGAGGTCCCGCACCTTGCCGCGCGCGTACAGAGTCAGGTCGCTGAACTCGGTTTCGAGGATTACTGCCAACGGAAGCCCTTCCTGGGTGGTCTGAAATCCGATTCTGAAGACCTCTCGGCGCTTTGTCAACGCAGCGTGAACGTACGATTAATGCGCCATTCCGGTGGCTTGTCACGTGCGGTTTGAGCTGTCAAGAAGAAATCGCTGCGAGTGCGAAGAATTATGCATGAGAGCAAGGATTACCAATGTGATCCTTGACATCCGGAGTGTTGAGGAGCAAGGCCGCGCGGACGAGGGTTAGTCAATAAGAACTAGATCGCACCCCGGGGCTAGGCCGTGGCGCGACGCTGTTCCGTTCCACGATCCTGGCCGCCCATGCGGACGCTGACGATCTTTGAGACTCCCGGCTCCTGCATGGTGACTCCGTAGATGAGATCGGCGGCGGTCATCATGCGCTTGGAGTGCGTGACCATGACGAACTGCGTGTCGGAAGCCATGCTCTTGAGCATGTCGGCGAGGCGGCCCACGTTGGTCTCGTCGAGCGGGGCATCGACTTCGTCGAGTACACAGAAGGGACTGGGCTGGTATTGGAAGATCCCGACAAGCAGCGACAGCGCGGTGAGGGCCTTCTCGCCGCCGGAGAGCAGCAGCACGTTCTGCAGTTTTTTCCCGGGCGGCTGCGAGATGATGTCGATGCCGCTGTCGATGGCGTTCTCTTCATCGGTGAGGCGCATGAAGGCCTGGCCGCCGCCGAACAGGCGCGAGAATGTCGCGCTGAAGTTTTCGTTGATGCGAACGAAGGCTTCGTCGAACTTGGAGCGGGAGATCTGATCGATCTCCTTGATGCTGGCCTGGGTGTTTTCGATGGAGTCGAGCAGATCAGTGCGCTGCGTGCTGAGGAACAGGTGGCGCTGCTCGGTCTCCTTGTACTCTTCGAGCGCCATCATGTTGACGGGGCCCATGGATTCGAGCTTCTGCTTGAGCTCGGTGCAGGCCTGATCCTCTGTGGTGAGGCCTTCGCCTTCGATGCGGGCGAGTTCTGTGTCGGCGCGGAGCGCTGAGGCTTCGACACCGAGATCGTTGAGACAGGTCTCTTCGAGGTGTGCGAGGTCGGCGGAGAGACGGGCTGCGCGTGTGCTGTGCTCGCTGCGCGCGTCGCGCAGGGCGTCGGTTTCGGTGCGCAGCGCTTTGACCTGACGATCGATTTCGGCGAGAGCGGTGCGCAGCTCGGCGGCTTCGGCGCTAAGCCGTGCGGCTTCGGCGAGAGCCTGATCGCGCGTTTCGGTGAACTGCTGGAGATTGACGGCGAGCTGCTCGTTCTCCTGCGCACGCTGCCGCTGCTCGGCGGCTGCAGCGGCAAGCTGGTTCTCGTTCTGGTTCACGCGCTGCACGAGATCGGCGAACATGCGGTCGATGCGCTCGAAGGCCGACTGTGCGCCGCGGCGGCGTTCTTCGAGGCCGGCCAGTTGAGCGGAAACCTGCGCGGCCTGCTGTTGCGCTTCTTCACGGGCAAAGCGCAGCTCTTCGACGGAGCGTTGCATGTCGTTCAGGCCGACTTCGATTTCGGAGCACTTCGTGTCGAGCGACTGCTCCTCTTCGCGCTTCTGCTCGATGAAGGTCTGCTTGGAGGCGCGGGCGTCCTTGTTGCGGTCGCTCTGCAGGATCCAGTCCTGGAGACGACGCTCGAGGCGCTGGACTTCGGACTCCATCTGGCGCAGGGCGGCGGAGTGATTGGCGCTTTCGCGCTCGGCGTTACGGCGCTCTTCGCTCTTGACGTCGAGCCGACGGGTGAGCTCGGCGATGTTTTTGGTGAGCTCGGCGACGTTGATCTCAGAGTGGCTGAGCTCGCTCTCGACGGCTTCGAGCTTCTGCTGGGTTTCGCGCAGCTCCCGCTTGAGAGCCAGGGGGCCTTCGGCACGAGGCTTGCCGCCGGTTACGGTGACGTTGTGGAAGCATTCACCGGAGGGCGCGAGGAAGAAGGCGTGCGGATTTTCAAGCGCAAGGCCGCGCGCGGTGTCGGAGTCCGGCGTGACGTAGCCTTCGCGCAGCTTGGGCAGGATGACTTCAAGTGAGCTGCCGAAGCCGTCGAGCACGCGGATGCAATCCTTCAGGCGGACGACACCGTCCTGCTGGTTGTAGCTGGGAATGGCGTTGTCGCCGGCGAAGGAGAACTTGGCCTGCGCGTCTTCGGGATGCACGAGGAAGGTGGCGCGGCCGTCGACGTCAGTCTTGAGGAGGCGCATGCCTTCGTTGGCTGCGTCCCAGCTTTTGACGACGATGTAGTTGAGCTCGTCGCGAAGGAATTCATCGACGACGCTTTCGTAGCGGTCGTGGACTTCGAGGAAGTCGGCGAGGGTTCCGACGGGTGCGAGGCCGCCGCCGACGAGAGAATTCGAACGGAAGAGCTTGCGAACGGTGTCGGTGGAATAGCTGTGCTCACGGATGAGCGCGTTGAGCGAGTTGTGGCGGCCAGTGAGGGTGGCGTGCTCGGCGCGAAGCTGATCGCTGCGGCGGCGGGCTTCGGTTTCGGCGGCGCGCTTTGCAGTGATGTCGGTGCGCAGGGTGGAGATTTCGGCTTCGAGGCGCTTGAGGGTCTCGGTGACCGACTCGAAGTTCATCGAGAGCTGTCCGCGTTCGGCACCGAGTGCTTCGAGGTCGCGACGGGCGGCGAAGATTTCGGTTGCGAGCCTTTCGGAGTCGCGCTCAAGGGATGCGAGCGATTCTTCGGCCTGCGTGGCCTGGTTGCGAATCTGGCCGAGTTGCGAGATGAGCTGCATGGACTGGATGCGGCTGGCCTCGGCGCGCTGCTCGGCGGCAGTGACGGCGGATGAGGCGTCGCGGGCCTGGCGCTGACGGGCCTCGGCCTCCTGACGGAAGCCTGCCGCTTCGGCGGCGGCGCTTTCAAGGAAGACGCGTTGCGAATCGCGCTCCTGTGTGAGGGTGGCGAGCTGCTCTTTAGCGCGTTCCAGCTCGGCGGCTCCGGCGGCGGCGCGGGCTTCGAGCTCCGCGATACGCTCCTGGTTGGCGTTCTGCCGCGCGGTGGCGCGTTCGAGGTCGACGGCGCTCTGGCTGGCGCGGGCGTTGGCCTGCTTGGCGCCGGCGTCGAGCTCGTATCCGCGGGCGGTGCCGGAGGAAAGTTCGGCGTCATTCAACTCGATCTGCGTGTTGTGCTGATCGAGTTCGGAGGTGAGGCGGGCGATCTCCTGGGCGATGCCGGCCTGTTCGGTGTCACTCTGCGTGATTTTGCTGGCGAGCACGACGCGGAGGCGGGTGCGCATCTCTTCGCGAATGGCGGCATAGCGCTCGGCCTTGGCCGCCTGGCGCTTGAGGGAGCCCATCTGGCGCGTGACTTCTTCGAAGATGTCGTTGACGCGGGCGAGGTTCTGTTTGGATTGCTCGAGGCGCAGCTCGGCGAGACGCTTCTTGGTCTTGAAGCGGGTGATTCCTGCGGCCTCTTCGATGATGGCGCGGCGGTCGTGCGGCTTGGAGCTGAGAAGCTGGCCGATGCGCTCCTGGCCGATGATGGCATAGGACTCGGGGCCAAGGCCGGTGCCCATGAAGATGTCCTGGATGTCGCGGAGGCGGCAGAGCTTGCCGTTCAGGAGATATTCGCTGTCGCCGGTGCGGAAGAGGCGGCGGGTGACGATGATCTCGCCGTGCTGTGGAGTCTTCTGGAACTTGCGGCGGCGGATCTTGAGGACAACCGTGTTGGTGGCGTCGCCGGCGGCAGCTTCTGCTTGTTCGGTCGCCGGGGATGGCTCGGGAGTGGGCTCGCCGTCGATCGTGACCCCGGGTTGAGACTCGGTGATAATCTCCTCGACTTCTGCCGCTCGTTGCGCGCGTAAGTCTTCCTCATTCCAGTCACCATCGCTTTCAATAACAACTTCAGGCTCACCGAGCAGGGGGCCGTCGCCATAAGCATCTGGATCGATGAGTGTCAGAGTGACCTCGGCCATGCCCAGCTGTTTGCGTTCGCGGGTACCCGCGAAAATGACGTCTTCCATCTTCCCGCCGCGAAGGGTCTTGGCGCTCTGTTCGCCCAGAACCCAACTGACCGCGTCTAGGATATTGGACTTCCCGCAACCATTCGGCCCCACGATGACAGCAACTCCCTGCCCGGGCAACGACACTTCTGTTCGATCGCAGAAGGACTTGAAGCCAACAATATGTATTTTTTTGAGCTTCAGCATGCGACGTGGCTCCTTAGCTGTCCGAGCGCAGGGATAGACTGGATTTCTTGCACATCAAGAAGGACTTTAGTCCCGGTCCGCCCTAGGGTCAACATTGACACCCCAATATCTTGTGGATAAGACGCCGATAATTCAACAGGTGGGCATCGATTGCAGGCCGACGTTGCCCGCAGAGATTTCCTGTGTCTGATACATTCGCCATACACGAAGGATTTCCGCGGGGAATCGCCATCTTCAGGCTAGTCCCAGTGTCGCCTGCTGACAAGAGTAGCCGGGACTCGGGAATCTTCTGCGATACTCCCCACTTGCGAGAGATTCGATTTCCCTGTGGACTATGAAAACCTTGGCAGTCGCGGCGGATATTGATTCGATCCAACTCAGGCTAAAAGCCCTAACCTTCCAGGATGCTGCTCGCTGGGGTCGAATGAATATTCACCAGATGGTCAAACACCTGTGTGACTCAATGAGCGTGCCTCTCGGTGAAATGACGGTGAGCAAAGCCTCGATGCCCCCGATTCAACGAGCACTTATGAAATGGGGCGCCCTTTGCGCTCCGTTCAAGTGGCCTAGAAATGTACCGACACGTCCCGAGATCGACCAGTGCGGGCTTGATCGACCCCTGAATGACTTCGAATCAGACCTGCAAGCTACGGTTCATCTTGTTCGCCGTCTCGGCGATGCAGATTTGGAAGGGAATTATCACCCGTATTTTGGACCGATTAGCCGTGCCCAATGGCTCAGATGGGGCTGGTTGCATGCCGACCATCACCTGCGGCAGTTCGGACGTTAGCGAAATGTCAGGGCTTCCGGGCCGGGCGCAGCACCACTTCGCTCACGAATGATTGCGGCGATTGCGTGACGATTAGAGCGACGACATTGGCCACGTCCTCAGGTTGAATTTTCCAGCTTCCGTCCTTGCCACCGCCGCCGAACTCGGTATTGACAGATCCCGGCGCAATCGCCGAAACACGAATCCCATAGTCTCGCAACTCCTCAGCTACCGAATAGGTCAACCCGTTAAGGCCCCATTTGGATGCAGCGTAGGCCGCACCGTTTTTTAACGGGTTGTGCCCAGCAAGCGATGAAATATTAACGATATGGCCTCTGCCAGCCCCGATCATAAGCGGAGCAAACCCGCGAATCATCAAATAGGGCGCTCGCAGATTGGTGCTCATCATTGAGTCCCAGGACTCCGGCGATGTTTCGTGCAGAGGCTTACCCAGTACTCCGATTCCGGCATTATTCACCAGAATATCGCATCGGCCATGCTGCGCGTGGACAGACGCAGCGAAAGCACCGATGTCTTCTGCGCGCAGCAAGTCAAGCGGATGGAGTTCAGCCTGGCCCCCCGCCGCTTCGATTTCACCTTTAACCTCAATTAGGGGGTTGGTGCTGCGTCCAACCAGCAATACTGTGGCACCCAGGACAGCCAGGCGCTTGCTGATTGTGCTCCCGATGCCTCGGCCCGCCCCAGTAACGATCGCGATCTGTCCGCTTAACATCGCCATATGGTCCTCCGTCGGATGCAGTTGTCGCCTTCAAGTCGGTCGTCTGGCTGAGTCATCGGCCGGATGTTTACTGTCGGCACTCGTCGGACCTACGTCAAATTGTGTCACGGCCATCGTTGACGAATGACTGAGCCGGTCTTTGTCGGGTAGCACTTGTCATCGGAAGCCACTGGTTTCTATAATCCAGCAAATTGCAATGGACTCGGATGCTTACCTGTAGCTTAATCAAGCGTCTGCGTGATCAAATGCAATCGGTGCATCCTCCGCCGGCTCGCACTTGCTGGATGTTTTAATTTTAGGAAGATTCTAGGAGCGTTGAATGAAGAAGGTCGTTTTTGCTTCCCTACTGGCCGTTGCGACCAGTGCCCTTTGTCTGCCGCCGGCTGCTCGGGCGCAGGAGCAGGCTTCGCAATCGAGTCAGATAACCATCAAAGATCCAGCGGAGTACAACGCTTACACCAGCGCGATCGGTCAGTCGACGCCTGCTGCCAAAGCTTCGTCAATAGAGAGCTTTCTGCAGACGTATCCAAACAGCGTCGTAAAGGCCGAAATGCTGGAGCAGTTAGTGGGGGCGTATCAGGCAACGGGCGACACTGCCAAAACCTATGACGCCGCGAAACGGCTGCTTCAGGTAGACCCCAACAACCTGCGCGCTCTTATTTTTGTGGTCTACGTTGAAAAGCAGCAGGCTGGTGGCGATCAGGCCAAACTGGACGAGGCTGCAGCCTTGGCGCAACGGGGACAAAACGCTACCAAGCCGGCGAATATGAGCGACGCCGACTTCCAGAAACTCAAAGTACTGGCCGCGCCCATTTTTGGGAATGTCATCGGCGCCGATGACATTTCGAAGAAGGACTACAAGGACGCTATCACTACGTACCTCGCGGAGCTTCACGCGATGGATGCGTCCCAAACCACCCAGGGCATTGCACTCGCGGACACCTATGCTCTTGGAAACGCTTACGTACAGCAAGATCCGAAAGACCTGGTGAACGGGATCTGGTATCTTACCCGCGCTGCCCAATACCTGCAGGAGCCTTACAAATCGAACGTGGAGAAGGCCGCAGAATATTGGTACAAGAAGTATCACGGCAGCATGGACGGCTTTGACCAGATCAAGCAGCTCGCTCACGACAACCTCTTTCCGCCTGACTCCTACAAGCCTGTTCCTGCTCCTCCTCCTCCGTCGCCGCAGGAGTTGGCGCACAATGCAGTCGTCAGCACTCCGGACCTCGACAAGGGATTGGCATTAGCTGACAAGGAATTTGTGCTGGCAAATGGTACGCCTGAGGATGCCCAGAAGGTTTGGGCTGTGCTGCAAGGAAAGACCACCGAAGTTCCGGGAACAGTTATCCAGGCCACACCGGACTCCGTACAACTGGCGGTCTCTGAAGATGCCAAGGAATCGCAAAAGGCAGATTTCACGATCAACATGAAATCTTCGCTGAAAGAGGTTCCCGCTGTCGGCACACAGGCGACCTTCATTGCCACCTTTGACTCATACACGCAAAATCCCCCGATGATCATCCTCAAGGATGGGGAACCTAAGACTGCTGCGAAGCCGCCTGTGCATCACACGACGCATAGGCCGTCTGGTAAGTCTTAGATAGCCAACGTCGTTCAGTGCGCCAGCGAGAAGGGACAGCCAAAGGGCTGTCCCTTTTAGCTTGGGCGACGAGTGATAAAGTGAAAATGAATGAGAAACTTCCCCCGGATAGCTTCAAGTGGTGTGCTTTTTCTGACGTATGGGCTCCTGCTTCTGGCCCACCAGATCTGCGCGCAGGTAGTGATCGATCAATCGACGGCTGAGACGGGATATCCGAAGCAGATCAAATATTTCTCCCTGGAACATCGCACAGGAGATCTCATCGATAGCGCAGATCGCGAACTCTTACATGCGCGAAAAAAAGAACTGATTAGTGAAGCACAGTTCTACGGCTACGACATCACCACCTCCGGCTGGACTTATGATCAGACGATTTGTCCACAGCTTCCGAATACACTGCTCCTGCATTACCTGAACAAGTTTCCGGACGGTTCAGAATCGTTGTTTACCGCAGTCATACCTCGAGGTACAGGAAGGGTCCGCATTGTGCCGGTACTCTACCGCAACTCATCTCCGTACAGCCCCGCAGTGAAGAATCCTCGGAATTTTGCAATTTTCAACGCACTGGTGCCGGATGAAATAGCGAAACAAGACTCGGGTCCCGAGGGGAATTGGCTGTCTCTAGGCGTTTGTTATGCGGAGATGGTCGGAGCTCGCCCAAACGTTCCTGACGATCCCAGTTTGGATACGGCAACAATCAAAGCGCCCGTTGCCACCTACCGGTACGATGCGGCAACCAAACAGAGGCAGGTGCAGTTTTCAGATCGGGATTCCCCTAAGATCTTCAAGATTTGGACAATCTCGCTTAGTGAAAATGGGCGGGTGACCGGAGCCATGAACGAGGACTACGCTACCTATGTCGCGCACATCGTTCAACCCCCGGCTCCACCTGGAACCGCGGCCCCGCCATCGTCGCCTCCCTCAAGAGTGATACCGGAACCGCCACAGCCACCTTCAGCGATTACGCCAGCTCCGCCACGTTCGATGAAATAGCCTCACAAGTTTCGGGATAGCCGGGACTGATCGAGTCTACGAAGCACTCCTGTTGTTTTCTCGCAAGTGTCAATAGCGCATCGCCGAATTATCCAAATTCTCCCATTACGGGACGGTAACGTCCCTCTTAGCCGTTTTGGAACGGGGTTCAATTTCCCGCCACCGTCTTTCCTTGTGTCTCGTTTCGACTCAGGAGATGGTAATTGCGAGACCCGATGGATAGCGCTCGGGATCCCAAGATTCGGGAATCTGGGAGAACTAAATGCGTTTTCTCGTAGCGGACGACGACCCTGCGCTGGGCCTGTTTCTGACTCGGGGTCTGGAAGCAGACGGCCACAGCGTAACGCTGGCCAATAATGGCCAGGCCGCGGTCGACGCCTTTCTCGAGGAAACGCCCGACCTGAGTATCCTCGATCTGAATCTTCCATGTAAGGACGGAACTGAGGTCCTCCGCTTTCTAAGATCTGTGACCCAGGACCTCCCGATTTTGATTTTTACCGGTCGGAAGGAGGTGGAAACACGCGTGAGATGTCTGGATCTAGGAGCGGACGACTGCATGTTGAAGCCGTTTTCACTCTTTGAGCTCAGAGTACGTTGCCGGGCTCTCCTGCGTCGCAAGCGTGACACGAATCTGGTGCTGAGACAGGACAACCTCGAACTGAATCGCGTCGAACGGACTGTAAACCGCGACGGGATATGCGTCTCCCTCACCAACAAGGAGTATGCCTTGCTGGAGTACCTCCTGCTGAATCGGGGACGCGCCATATCGCGCTCGACCTTGCTGGAGAGGGTCTGGAATATGAACGCCACTTCCAGCACAAATGTAGTGGACGTTTAGGTAAATTATCTGCGGCGAAAGCTCACCGATTACGGCGAATACCCGCTAATCCAAACAGTTCGAGGAGAAGGCTACGCGATCGGGATGCATCGAAAGCTCGCGCGTGAGGACTTGCCCGGCAGGGTAAGTTGAGACTTCATCATTGTGGAGGTGGTAAGTGGCAACCACGATTTCGAGACCATTGATCGCTGCGCCGAGAACTGCGGTGCTCACAAGTGCAGACTTGTCCTTTCGGCAGCGGCTGCGTGACACTCTCACGGAACTTCGCTGGCAAGTGCGTGAAGCGGCTGGAGGGGCCGAAGTCCTTGCGCATCTCGATGCCGCTCCGGCGGACGCGCTGATCGCGGACTTCTCTTCCGGGGCGCCATCGGCGACCTCGGTTGCCGATCTCGCGTCGCTGAGCCAATCGCTCAACTATGTCGACCAGCAGCGGGCGGTGATCGATAACTCCATCAACCGGCTGACGGCGTCCAGCAACTACGCTTCTAGCGAGTCGGTGCAATTGCAGTCGGCGGCAAGACGACCTACTGCAGACGGACACCGCGCAGGTGGCGACGCAGCTCAGCACGGCCGAAACCCAACAGGCATCGCTGACCCAGGTGATTGCGACCCTCGAGAAGCAGGGCACGCTTTTCGACATGCTTTAGCCCTTCCAGGCGCCAAGAGGGGAACACTTTTTGCGCCGGGGAGGGGCTATCCCCCTCCCCCCTTGTTTCTCTACTTCATAGATTCCATGCGAGTTAAGGGATAGGTCGGCTGTAATTCATACATTTCAAGCGACTTACGTCTACATCATAGAAACTAAATGGCTTGCGAGGGGAATCTTGATTCCCGTTTCGAGGAAATCGACCCTCCCGCAAATAGCAAAAGCCCGGCCAGTGTGGCCGGGCTTTTCTTGTCCCTATCTACTACTATGCGGGTTTTGGAGAAATAGTCGGCCAAATAAGACTCAACTAGTCGCCGGTACCGCAGCTGCACACGCCCGCACCGCTGCCTAGAATGTTGATAAACGAGCACTGCGCCTGCAGGTTGGCGAGCTCAGTGGCACCCAGTGTTGAGTCAGAGGACTCGGTTTCAGTGACCGGCCATATTAGCCCGCCGAAGCTTCCAAAGGAAGTCCCAGGCTGAATATGGGTCGCCCACACGCGAAGGTTAGCCTTGGGGGTAACATTCGAGGTCGGATCGCACGGCGAGTTGTTGACAGCCGCGGAGACAACCTTGATAACACCGCTAAATGGGACTACGCCGGTAAGCGGGTTTGCGGTCAGATTGGTGCGAACCGACAACCTGCGCAGACCATTATGTGTTTCGACGCATCCGCAGCATTCGGTCAGCTGCTGATCCGCCGCGAACACATAAATCATTGCGCAGAGGTTTCCATACGTCAGGCCGGGATTGTCGATGTGGACTGTTGCGTCTGGCACCGGAAAACCACCGAGGGTCGGTGAGTTGAAGTCAAAATAGTTGACTTTGTAGACGTCCTGAGCAGAGGCCGCGCCAGCACCCGCAACCACGAGGCCAATGACTACCAGTGACAGAAGGATGATGCGGTTAACCATTTTCATGGAGGTTCTCCCAAAAGCTGTACTGGAGCCCGGAGGAATTCGAAGCACTTGGGCTTGGATAATGCACCTCGGCTCGCGAGCGCGCAATTGCCCAGTCGAATTAGCCCGCGACAATTTCGGATTTTAGGAGTGGAAGGGTTTGGCGTAGGCTGTGAGCGGAGGAACAGGTATGGCTCAGGCGACGGGAATTGGCGGAGCGTTTCTGCGGGCGGACGATCCGGACACCTTATATAAGTGGTACGAAGAGCATTTAGGCCTGAAGCGGCAGAGTGGCTGCTGGATGTTCGAGGCGGCGGAGCAGCGCGGTCCTGTGGTGGTGTCGTTCTTTAAGCGCGGGTCGGACTACTTTCCTGTGAGCCAGCCAGCAATGCTCAATTTTCAGGTCGACGATCTGGACGCGCTGCTCGACCGACTGATCGCCGCCGGAGTCGAGGTGGATCCAAAACGGGACAAATCTGAGTACGGCAACTTCGGCTGGTTCACCGATCCGGAAGGGAACCGAGTGGAGTTGTGGCAGCCCCCTTCAGGGAGTTGATAGATCGCTTCCGAGAAGCCGACGCAGATAAAGTGTTTCTTGGAGGACCAATCTATGGTCAAGGTCAAGCATTTCGCGGCCGTTCTCTTGTTCGCGGCTTGCGCCGGAAATGTATCGGCGAGCTATGAGAACTCCGCTAATAGGACTGAAGCGACCGCTGCGATCGCACCTACGAAGGATGCACTTGTGACGCTCGAAACGAGTGCCTACGAGGCATGGAAGTCCAAGGACGCGAAGTTCTGGGAAACATCTCTTTCGGACAAGTTCGTGGGCTACGGTTCGTCTGGCAGGCTGGATAAAGCATCCGCGATCAAGGAATACACGGGCTCCGATTGCGAGATCAGGAGTTACGCTCTGTCCGACGAGCAGGTGAGGGCGATCGACAATCATGCAGCGCTGCTCACGTATAAGACCACCATTGACGGCACATGCGACGGACAAAAGGTACCGGATAACAGCCGGGAGGCAAGTGTGTACGTTCGCGATAGTGACCAATGGAAATTAGTCTTCCACGCCGAAGCTGCGGTTTTCGATCTAAAAGCCGCCCCTGCAAAACCAGCTGAGGTGACAGAAGCGCCCAAAAAAGACGAGGCCAAAACAACGGCTCCCGATGCCGCCACCGAGGCCCTGCTCGCAGTCGAAAGGCCCTTCTGGGAAGCTTGGAGAGCCCACGACGCCAGGAAACTTGCGGCTGTGATGGCTCCCGATGCTTCATTCATCAATGCTTTTGGCACCTACTTCCCGACCAAGGCCGATGCGTTAAAGGACTGGACCGGCGCCGGATGCGATGTGAAGAGCGTTAGCGTCACCGACGCCGCCGGCACGATGCTGTCCCCGACTGCCGGCATTCTGACATTTACGGGTACTGCCGTCGGCACCTGTTACGGCCAGAAGATCAATTCTGCTATTTGGGGGACGTCGATCTATGTAAAGGACGGCGATGCCTGGAAATGGACGTTTGGCATCAATATTCTTGCACGGCTGTAAGAGCGTCTAGAGGCTGCAGTCATCAGTTTCTGGTTTGTACCGAAAACGCGCTTATGTTGACCTAGCCTAGCGGTGAATAACCTGTCGGTTCACCGATCCCGGAGGGAACCGAGGGGAGTTGTGGCAGCCAGCGTGAAGACGGCAGGATGTAGGGGTAGGCTGTAGTGTGTCGCCACGCCCACTCAAGCCAACACCGGCCTTGAGTGGCGCACCGGCGGGTTAGTGCGTGATTGGCGGTCCCGGCGTCCCGTCGGACCATTCGTCGGTCAAAACGAAGAAAGTCGTCACCCGTTGTTCAGGGTCATATGCCGCCATAACCGGCGAGCCAGGCAGATTCGCTCCCCAGCTTTTCTCAGCATCACCCGAAGCATAAAACATTACATGTGGATGCCAACTCTTGCCGGTATCGTTCAGATATTGTTGCTTCGACATCATGTAGACCATCGTCCCAGGCGCAAGCGCCGGCAGCACCCCCTTTTCCTGTGCAGACGCGATAGCCGCTGCGATCTCCGCCTTCGATTTTCCTGCCAGCGCCAGTTTGCTCTTCATCAGAAAGAACGGCAGAGAAGTGCTCGCGGCGGGTGCATTGAAGCAATGAGGGGCGCGTACTTTGGGATTCCAGAACTGTGGATCGTCGGTGGTGTTAGCCCATGACCGCTCGACAATGCAGACAAAGCCATTCGAGCCTTTCACCGCAGTCGCATAGCCGTCCCGTCGCAGCACCATCACTTCGGCTGCATTGGAAATCGATGCTGGGGCGGCACTCCGAGCCAGCGCGATCTCAGCATTCTCGTCAGAAATCAAATACTGATCGAGAGGAGCCATGACCGGATAAGGAGCCTTCGCAACCTGCGCTTGGGCATAGGCTGGCCAAGACGAAAAGATCGCAACAACGAATGCTAAAGCCATGATCCTGACATTGTTCATCCGCATTGGATTCTCCATGAAGAGCAATGGTAATTCGATTCGTCCTGAAAAGCGCGCTTTCAGTGACCAATGAGCGGCGCTCGCTTTGTGTTCTGAGGGGCGCTGATTCTTAGCAGCTAAAGCAACGACTGTCCAGGTCGATAAGCTGCTCTCTCATTGGTAACATTCTGCGGTACAAAGGTTTGACGGTCATCTATGGCGATAAGGGGTCGGGTACATGTTCACTCCAGAAGAGCTACAGCGAGCCAAAATCTTTGCCTGTCTTGACGAATCCGAATGCGCGCGATTGGCGCAAACCGCTGCTGATATGCGGCTCGAGGCGGGAGAATGGCTCTCGGACGCACAGCCTTCTGATTGCGTTAGAACTACGATTGTGGAACAGAGCCGCTACAGGAAGCTCAGGATCGAGCAGCGGAACGCAAGCTCCGTTAACAGAAGCCGACTGATAGAAGCGAGGGCCAGGCGTTCGAAGCTTCGATCCGCGGCTTCGTCAGAACTTCATGTTGGTTAGATCCTCGATCAAACCGGGCCCGGTCGGCTCCCATCCCAGCCTCTCGCGCGTCCACTCGCTCAAGGCCGGCATGTCCAGCGTCGCAAAGTGCCCGAACATCCCAAAGTGCTCGACAGCCTTCTCTGGAGCAATCGAAACCACCGGTACCTTCAGGCCCGTGCCGATCGCTTCTGCGATGTCCCGCAATGGCACGCCTTCTTCCTGCACCGCGTGATATTTCGTTACGCCCGGCCCCGTCTTCTCCACCACCAGCCGATAGAGGCGCGCCACATCCTTCACTGGGGCCGCAGCCCAGCGGCTTGCGCCGTCTCCGACATAGGCTGAGACACCCCGCTCGCGTGCAATCGGAATCTGCATCGTCACCAGGCCCTGCTTGCGCGTGTCATGCACCTGCGGCAACCGCACAATCCCTACATGCACGCCCTTCTCCGCGACAGCCTGAGCCGCCTGCTCCGGCCGCCGAGGTATCGTCGGCCATTCAACGGAGGGATCCGTCTCCCTGCGCAACTGGCCCGGCGCGCCGCTTGTCATCCCCACCCCTGAGGTCACCACCAGCAGCTTCCCAGGCTCCAGCGTCGATCCCAGTGTCTCAATCGCCCGGATCTCGTCCCGCGCGTTCTGCGCAAACTTTGACCAGTCATAGCTGAACGCGAGGTTCACCACCGCATCCATCCCCATCGCTCCTTTACGCAGGCTTTCCAGATCGGTGAGGTCTCCGCGATGCACCTCCGCTCCCACCGCCTTCAACTGCTCCACGCCCGCATCGCTGCGCGTAAGCCCGCGTACCTGGTGCGCTGCCGCGATCAGCTCCTTCACCAGTTCCGTCCCAATAAATCCCGTCGAACCGGTCACAAATACACGCATCGTCATCTCTCCGGCTGTACTACCCCGCTCAAGCCAACACCGGGGTTGAGCGGGGCACTGGCCTGTCATGCATCAGCCTACGGCAGATAAAGCCAGGCGTGGTTGACCGCCGAGCCTCCGGGCCGGGCATAACCTCCTACAATCAGGACCTCGCCATTCGACAGCCGCGTCGCGGTGGAGAAGTAATAGGAATCGAGCCGGCTTCCTGTGGCAGAGTGAAAAGAGTTAGAGGCAGCATCATAAATTTCAGGCTGATCAGCGCCGCCGGCAATGAGGACTCGCCCATCGCCAAGCGTCACAACCGCCTTCTTGAGCTTGAATCGCGTGAAGCTCATCTCAGGGCCGGCCGTAAACGCGCCTGAGGCCGGATCGTAGATGTTTGTGGTTGCACTTTTCGGACCCCACGCGCCGCGAATCTGACCGCCCGCGATCAGTAACCTTCCATCGGGCAATAGGGCGACGCCGAATTTTTCTCGCGCGATCTTAAAATCGCCTGCGACGGAGAAACAGCCAGTTGAGGGATCGTAGATTTCTCCGCCGGAATCATTCAAGGCGAACACCTTGCCGCTCTTGAGCAGAACAAGCACCGACGCACCCTCGGAATGCATGCTGCCGGTAGCTGAAAAAGTTGCGGTAGACGGGTGGTATAGTTCCGCGCTGGCGACGTGCTCGGCACCAGAAGCTGCTTCGCCTCCGACGATAAGCACATCGCCGTTCTGCAGCAGTATGTCGTTCGCTCCGGCGCGCGGCCTAGCCATGCTGGCAACCGAGGTAAAGGAGTCGGATGAAGGATCGTAGAGTTCGGCGCTCGCCAGGTAGCACGAAGCATCGCACCATGAGCCGCCGGCACCTCCTGCGAGCAGAACCTTGCCGCTGTGCAGCAGGGTAGCCGTAGCGCCCGAGCCACGGGGCGACTGCATTTTTCCGACACTGACAAATTTACCTGTGTGAGGATCGTAAAGTTCCGCCGTAGGCTCGATTACTCCGTTACGAGCCATACCGGCCGCGATCAACACGTTGCCATTTGGCAGCAGCGTTGCCGTGTGATCAAAGCGTGGTTCCACAGTGTCTCCGGTCGGAACGATTCGACCCACGCTGTCCGCATTTACGGTTCGCGTACGCTTAGGCGGAAGAAGCCAACTGGAGGCAAGAAGAATTGAGAATGACACTGCAACAGAAAGTCCAATTCGTGCTCGCATGATTTGCCTCCTCGATGCGATTCGTTTCGGCCGGCTATCTCTGGGATCGGCCGCATCGCCCGCGGTACTGGACATAGAGTTGGACGCATTCAGCCTCATCTTTTCTGTCAAAGCAGCATAATTTTGTTGTCGAGCGACTAATCCTC
The DNA here is from genome assembly GCA_963781245.1 of uncultured Acidobacteriaceae bacterium. Taxonomy (GTDB): domain Bacteria; phylum Acidobacteriota; class Terriglobia; order Terriglobales; family Acidobacteriaceae; genus Silvibacterium. The sequence continues at coordinate 61,806 of CAWAFB010000008.1, read as the reverse complement.
AGCATCCATCCGAATAGCCGCCGATTGAGTACTTTAGCGATGCTATACTCGCGACCATTACAGCGAACAAGAGGTCGTTGAATGGGTAGAGCTACTCGCTTGATAGTCGGCGCATTGGCGGTTGTAGCTGCGGTCGCTACATCGGCTCAAAAGGCAACTCTATTTCAGTTCACAGAGAAGCGTGGACCTCATCTTGTAGGCCTCAAGGTGGTCGATCAGTATGATTACTCCCGCACTTACAGGGCCAGGACCAACGATCTCGGGCTGCCGTACCAGGGTGAACGTGCCCGGCCTCTGCAAACGCTCATCTGGTATCCAGCCGAAAAAACTGCCCTGAAACCGATGACCGTCGGCGACTACGCAAATCTCGCGGCCACTGAAACGAGCTTCGACAAGCCCCTTCTGTCCGTCGACAGTAAGCATTGGATCGATGGCATCAAGCCCACCCTCACCACGTCGATGTGGGCGGTGCGCGATGCCCCGCCAGTATCCGGGCATTTTCCCATCGTGATCTACGCACCCAGCTTCTCCGCTATGTCTTGGGAAAATGCCGACCTGTGCGAATACCTCGCCAGCCATGGCTATGTAGTCATCGCCAGCCCGGACATGGGAGCATCGACCCGCGACATGACCTCCGATCTCGACGGGATCGAGGCCCAGGCGCGCGACATCTCTTTTCTCATCGGCTATGCGCAAACCTTACCCAACACCGACATGTCTGCGATCGCCGTCGCCGGATTCAGTTGGGGCGGCATCTCAAACCTCTTCGCCGCTGCGCGGGACAACCGCATCGATGCCTTAGTCGCCCTCGACGGCAGCATGCGCTATTATCCCGGACTGGTGAAGGAAGGCAACGTGCACCCCGAGCAGATGACCATCCCTCTTTTATTTTTCGCCCAGGGGGGCATGACGCTTGAGGACAAGGAACGCTACCTGAACAGCGAAAAGAATCAGGGTCCAAGTGTCCTCAACGCATGGACGCACGGTGATCTGGTCCTGGTGCGTATGTTGGGACTGGTGCACGTCGAGCACAGCTCGATGTATCAGCGGAACGAAGATGAATGGAAGAGTTTTCCCCAACAACAGATCGCCGACTACGGCCGGGAGGACGGGATTGCAGGCTACGCCTGGATCGCCCGCTACACCGTTCAATTTCTCGACGCATATCTGAAACACGACGCAGCCGCAATGGCGTGGATCAAGAATAAGCCCGCTGAAAATGGCGTGCCCCAGCATCTCCTCTCAGTGAGCTACCGCCCGGCAAAAGGCCGTCCTGCAAGTCTCGAATCCTTTCGTGCTGAAGTCGGCCGGCAGGGCTTCGATCATGCCGAAGAGATCTATGCAGCGATGCGGAAGGAATCGCCAGACTTCAAGCTCGATGAATCTGCCGTTAACAACTGGGGCTACGAACTCATGACGGACAACTACCTGTCCGAAGCCATCGACATCTTGCAGCTCAACGTGAAGAACTATCCCGACTCCGGGAACGCCTATGACAGCCTGGGCGAAGCTTACATGAAATCGGGTCAGAAACAGCTCGCCATCGACAGCTACAAGAAGTCGTTGGAGAAAGACCCATCCAATGACAACGCCCGACAGAAGCTGAAGGAACTCGGAGAGCCCGCAGCCGAGCCAAAGTAGACACGACTCCGACTCGGCTGCGCCCTTTTGCCGGCGTGTGGCATCCCATCAGTCCTCTTGACAATAGTTGTTGAGAGGAATACCGTTGAGTGGTCGATGAAAGCCGGTGTCCAACCCGTCCTCAAGCCAAAGGCGCGCTCTTCCCCAGAGGAGGTCGCTCACCTTGAGATGATGCGGACGATGGAGGCTCTGTCGCACCGCTTTGCGCAGGTGTTGAAGGCCGAGGATCTCTCTTCGACACAGTACAACGTGCTGCGGATTCTGCGGGGGGTCCCGGAGGGACTTCCGTGCGGGGAGATCGGCAACCGCATGGTGACGAGGGACTCGGATATTACGCGGCTGCTGGACCGTCTGGAGAGACGATCTTTGGTCTCCCGTTGCCGAGAAAGTAAGGATCGGCGGACAGTATGGACGCGGATTACGCCGGAGGGGCTGGAACTGCTGGCGCGGCTGGATGAACCCATACGTAAGACTCATCTCGAGCTTCTGGGGCACCTTGGGGCCAAGCGGTTGAATCTTCTGGCGGATCTGCTGCGTCTGGCCCGCCAACCTTACGGTTAATTTTTTTCACGCTATATTTGTTGCAACGAATGTTGTTGTGACGCATAAAATAACTCGTAATCATGAATTCGAACCATCTGAAAGGAAACACCGCTATGAGCACCACAATTGCAGCCCCCGCCATCACCACCTGGAACGTCGATTCGGCTCACTCGGTTGTCGAGTTCAAGGTCAAGCACATCATGATCTCCAACCTGAAGGGTTATTTCACCGGCGTGACCGGCACGCTATCGCTGGATGAGGCTGATCTGACGCAGTCGAGCGTGGAGGCGGCGATTGAGATTGCGTCGATCTACACACTGGATGAGGGCCGCGACGCCCATCTGAAGGCTGCGGACTTCTTCGACGCCGAGCAGTTTCCGACAATGCAGTTGAAGTCGACGCACATCGCGCTGAAGTCGGATGGGGAACTCGTGGTCACGGGCGACCTGACGATCAAGGGTGTTACCCGGAGTGTGAAATTCGTGGTGGAGGGACCGTCTGTGGCGACGAAGGATCCGTGGGGCAACACGCGCATTGGTGTTGCGGCGACGACGAAGATCAATCGCAAGGACTTCGGGCTGACCTGGAACGCCGTGCTCGAGGCCGGCGGGTTGATGGTGAGCGAGGATGTCAGCATCACTCTGGATCTACAGTTTGTGAAGCAGGCATAAGGACGGCACTGGGGGTTGGAAGGTTGATCCGCCGCCAGAGCACAGCATCACGGCGTGTTCTGGCGGCGCGTATCTCACAAAGGTCTGGCCGCCCAGTGATCGTTTCGCAACCTCCAAGTGTTGGAGGTTGAATTTTTTTTTCAAAGGCTGAACCGAGGGCCAGGGCAATTATGGAACTCGGTCTCTATACGCTCCGATCTCATCACGGACGGACCCCAAACGGGCATTCAGATGAATGCCCATGACCGTATCGACGAAACAATCAAAGCGGCTACGCTAGCGGATCAGGTAGGGCTCGACGTGTTCGGCGTTGGAGAACACCACCGTCTCGATTTTGCCATGTCGTCGCCGGCGATCGTCCTGGCCGCGATCGCTCAGACTACCAAACGCATTCGGCTCACGAGTGCAGTGACGGTCTTGAGCGCAGCCGATCCGGTTCGGGTATTTCAAGGCTTTTCCACGCTGGATCTTATTTCGGGCGGTCGCGCAGAAATTATCGCAGGGCGCCGCGGCGCTTACTGATTTACGCCGCTCACGAATCCTCCCGTGTGCGCAGCGACCGCAATGACGATTATTCCGAGTAGTTCGACAGGAATGCGGTAGCGAAAGAGGGGTAGGAGTTCGGATCTGCGTCTCCGCCAGTGTATCCACCAGGACGCCACTACCAACAGTGCCGCGAATGAGGCTGCTATGAGATGGAACAATATCATGCCGTCGAGCGGTGTTCCGCCGAAAGCGAACTGCCACGCCAGCACGCCTGTGATGATTGCCGGCAGGATCGTCACGGCGGCAACTGACAAGTTGAGATACGCAGCGCGAGCAAGCTGCGAATCGCGTTTCCCTCGTGATAAGAGATCGAAAACGACTCCGCTCATAAACAGTGCGATCGGAAAGTGGATGAGCACGACATGCTGTGCGTGCCTTTCCAGAAGCATCGATCGCAAATCCAAAAGAATAGAATGTGTCATTACTCAAGGTCCTTCAAGATTTCAACTATTCGAACTATGAATTGGAGACTATCGGACGGATCGCGTGGAGATGTCACGAAGGAGTCAAACCTTTGTGCCAATATCTGCCTCGCGCTTGCTGTGTTGGACACCGCCATCGGCCAATTCGCCAGCGCGAGACTAAGAACTCGCCTCCTAGTGCGAGCCTCTAAAGTCATCTGGCTCAGATATCCACGCAAATGACTCACCCCTGGATAGGTCATCCACGGCCATCCCTTAGCCGTTGAGCTCGCAATCGCTGCTGTGCTAGACTCAGCCGACTCCCCGTTCAATACAAGCATTGCCTCGCTTGCCCCCAAAGAGAGCTAGATCGAGGTTCTGACCATGGCATCTGTGCCGCAAGAGGTCGTTGCGCGTCCGTTTAATTCAGTAACTGGCCGGAACGGGCTGCTGGACAAATATTTCTATTTCTTCATGTCGCTGCTCGTTGCGGCGATCGTGGTGTGGGGCTTCAGCCACTCCGTTAACGCCAACCTGTTCCATCCCGCTGTGCCGCGGCCATTCCTGCTCTGGATTCATGGCGCAGTGTTCTCCGGGTGGGTGGTCTTCTACATTCTTCAGTCGACACTGGTGCGCACTCACAAGGTGCGCGTGCACCGCTCGCTCGGCTGGTTCGGGGTGGCGCTCGGCGCGGTGATGGTTCCGCTGGGCATCACCACGGCGATTGTGATGGGCCGCTTCGACACCTACAGGCTGCACCAGAGGGGCGCGGATGCTTTTCTGATTGTCCCGTTCTACGACATGGCCGCATTTGCAGTGTGCCTGGCGCTCGCCATCTATTGGCGCAAAAAGCCGGAACTGCATCGCCGGATGATGCTCATCGCCACCTGCGGGCTGCTTGATGCTGCCTTCGGCCGCATCGATTATGTGTTCAACAACAGCCTCTACTTCCTTTGCCTGGACACGGTGATCCTTTTAGGCGTAGCGCGCGATATTGCCGTGATCCGGCGCGTTCACAAGGTCTATCTGATAGCGCTGCCGGTGTTGATGGTTTGCCAGGGTTTTGTCGTCTATACATTGCGCAGCGGCTCTCACTGGTGGATCCGCATCGCAGACAGAATTCTGGGATAGCGCCCGTCGGACGACTTTCAGAGGTGAAGGAAGCGTGCCACGCGTTCCAATTGATCCATTCGTAAAGGACCGGCGCGGCGAGCTACTTCGAAGGATCGACGAGGGCCCCGTAGACCGTGGCGTGGCTGCGGTAGAGCAGGCCGTGGTTGTCGGGGCTGGTCATGCGCTGAATCATGGACACGAAAACGATGTCGTTGGTGGGATCGACCCAGAACCAGGTTCCGGCCGCTCCGTCCCAGAAGAAGGTGCCCTTACCGTCGGGCAATGCAGCTTCGGGTGGATCGAAGACGACAGCGCAGTTGAATCCGTAGCCGAAGCCGGGCCGCATGATGTGCTGGCCGATGCCGAACTCTCCGGTAAGCAGGTTAGCGGGGAGGTGATTCGAGGTCATCAGCTTGACGGTGGATGGAGCGAGGATGCGTTTGCCGTCGAGCTCACCGCCATTCAGGAGCATCTGCGCGAAGCGGTAATAATCCTCCGCGCTGGAGACCATGCCTCCGCCACCGGAAGGCATGGTGGGCTGGGTCGCGTAGTCGGCTGGAGGACCGGGCGCCACGGGAACGAAGTTGCCCTGCGGCTCATCGCGGTAGTTGGTCGCGAATCGCGAACGCTTGTCTGAGGGAACGAAGAAGCCGGCGTCCTTCATGTCGAGCGGGAGAAAGATGTGGTCGCGCATGAAGTCAGGGAGGGTCTGACCGGAGAGCTTCTCGACAATGTAGCCCTCGATGTCCATGGAGACGCTGTAAGTCCAACCCTTGCCGGGCTGGTAGTTCAGGGGAAGCGTGGCCAGCTTGTCGACCATCTCCTGCAAGTTGGCCGACTGCATCACCTTCTTCTCCTGGAACATGGCGTCGACGACGGTGTGGCCGTGGCCATAGGAGAAACCAGCGGAGTGCGACATGAGCTCCTGCATGGTGGGAGCGTGGTCGGGATCGACGAGGATCATCTTGCCGTCGGCGTCGACGCCCTTGAATACCTTGAGGTGCGCAAACTCGGGGATGTATTTCGAGATGGGATCGGAGGGAAGCCACTTGCCTTCCTCATAAAGAATCATCATGGCCACGCCGGTGACCGGTTTGGTCATGGAGTAGTCGCGGAAGATGACGTCTTTGGTCATGGCCGCGCCGGTGGCGATGTCGCGCTGGCCATAAGTGCGATAGTCCACGATCTTGCCGTGCCGCGCGAGGATGGTGACTGCGCCGGCGAGCTGCTTCCGGTCGATCTCCTGCTGGATGAGTTGATGCAGGCGCTCGAGGCGCTCAGTTGAGAAGCCGACGGCCTCAGGTTTGACGAGGGTCATGTCGGAAGGATGATGCGCCGGCGCCTGGGCCGAAGAGGGAAGTGATGCGAGGGCGACAAGAAGAGCTGCGAGAGCGATGCGAATGTTCTTCATGGATACCTCTCGGTTCATAGGACATGGGAGTCGGTGCACATGGCGGCGAGAACGACGTCGACGGTGGTGCTGGCGATTCGCTTTAACTGGGCGTCGGTGTGGGGTTTGGCAAGTCCGGCGAGGTGGCGGTAAAGAATGTCTCCAGTGAGCGCGTCGTGCAGTACGGTTGCGATGCGATCAACGGAGATCGTTGTGGGTAGTTGGTCCGCGTGCTTTTCCAGCACCTCTTTGATGAACGAGGTTGTTCGCGCCGGGCCGTGCTTATACCAGGCTTCGCCTACCTCAGGGCAGTTCACGGCTTCTCCGATGGCGAGGCGGTGCAGTTCGACAGAACGCCGCGAGGTGATGAGCTTGAGTATGTGGAAGGCGAGTTTCTTGAGGCTTTGCTCGAGGTCGAGGCCGGTGTAATCGATCTCGGCGAGCGATTCATTCGACTCGCGGCAGAGGTTCTCAATGCTGCGGATAAAGAGGCCGCACTTGCCGCCGAATTCGCTGTAGACGGTGCTCTTTGAGCCGCCGGCGAGTTCGACGATCCTGTCAAGGCTTACGCCATCGTAGCCGTGCTTCAGAAACAGGTTAGCCGCGACCTTCTGAAGCTTGCCGTTGCGGATTTCTCCCCGCGAACGCTTTTCCGCCATTCATCTCCTCATGCATCCAATAACTCGGAGGCGTTGATTTCGGCTCGGTCCTGACACGGCTCTGCAACATGGTACCCCGACTGCGCAGCCGCCGAGAGAGTAATTTGTCATCCGGTCCCTTTATAGTGTACTGTACAGTACAGTACAGTACATGAAGTGCTCGGTTCCCACCCACGAATTGCCGAGCATGCTAACGAGTCCTAACCCAGCCCCAGGAGGACCGGTCATGGCCATCAGCCCGCACTACAACCCAATTCCAATTGTTAACGTCGTGTGTCTCGAAGAGCTGCAGTCTTGAAGCGGCCAGGCGGTGATTTTTCGGATGTGGAGTGAGCCGAAGTGGCGACGCCGCACATCTTAGATGAGTAGCTGAGGAAATTTCGAAGGCTTCAGGTTCAGGTCCATACGCATCAGGTCGATGCCGAATCAAAATCAACATTTGCGTGAAGTACTTGAAGTAAAGGAGCAAGAATATGGCTGTTGAGCAAACGCTTTCCGCCGCCGCCGCCGGGACTTTCACCATTGGCGGCGATCTCACTGTTAACCGCATGGGCTATGGGGCGATGCGCATCACGGGACCCGGTATCTGGGGGCCTCCTGCGGATAAGGAAGGTGCGCTGGCGACGCTGCGCAAAGCGGTCGATCTGGGCGTAAACCTGATCGACACGGCGGATTCGTACGGTCCTTACGTGTCAGAGGAGCTGATTGCAGAGGCGCTCTATCCTTATCCTGCCGATCTGGTTATTGCGACCAAGGGTGGATGGGAGCGGCCCGGGCCCGGGTGGTGGACGCACAATGCCAGCCCGAAGCATCTGACGGAAGCTCTCGAAGGAAGTCTGAAGCGGCTGCGGCTGGAGCGCATTGACGTCTACCAGCTCCACACGCCGGACAACGCAGTTTCGTTCGAAGGTTCGATGGGAGCGCTGGCCAGGCTGCGGGAAGAAGGAAAGATTCGCCACGTTGCGCTCTCGAATGTGACCCGCGAGCACATCGAACGGGCGCGCCGGATCGTGCCGATTGTCTCGGTGCAAAACCGCTATAGCTTCGCCGATCGCGAGTCGGACTTCATTGTCGATTATTGCGAGCAGAACGGAATCGCGTTTCTGCCATGGGCGCCACTCGGTCAGGCAAAGGAGGCGCACGAGGCGATCAAGAAGGTCTCAAACGAGCTGCATGCGACTCCTCTACAGGTTGCGCTGGCGTGGCTGCTCAAGCGCTCCAAGGTGATATTGCCGATTCCCGGTACTTCGTCGGTGAAACATCTCGAAGAGAACATCGCCGCGGCGGCTCTTAAGCTTCCTCAATCGTCATACGATCAGCTGGCCGCTGTGGATGTTCCACCGGCAAGCCTGCGCGGGTGAGTTATCGGCGCGGAGAGTGTCCTGATGCGCACGACGGATCTTAGTTAGCTGGAGGTGTTTACGTGCCCACTGATCAAAAGCCCGCACCCGCCACCGAGTTTCGCGAAGAGGAAGAGCATAACGATAGCGCGAAGCAGCCGCCCACTCCACGGGTGACGCGGCGCTTCTTTCTGTCGAGCCTGGGAGCGGCAGGGCTTGCTGCGACTGCTCCGCCGCTGCTGGCGGCGACGGCGGTATCTGAGCCGGCGGTTGCGGAGCAGGCGGAGTCGGCAGCTGCGGCTGGAGCGGTGCCGGTAACGCTGAAGGTGAATGGGAAAAGCTACACGCTGCGTCTCGATCCGCGGACTACGCTGCTTGATTGTCTGCGCGAAAACCTGAACATGCCCGGCACAAAGAAGGGCTGCGATCACGGACAATGCGGAGCCTGCACGGTTCATGTGAATGGCCAGCGGGTGAATTCCTGCTTGTCGTTCGCGGTGATGCACTCGGCGGATGAGATCACGACGATCGAGGGCATCGGCCAGCCGGGAAATCTTCATCCCATGCAGGCAGCGTTCGTGGAGCACGACGCTTACCAATGCGGCTATTGCACTTCGGGGCAGATTATGTCGGCGGTGGCGGTGATGTCCGAGCCGGTCGGGCCAACGGATGATGACGTGAAGCAGGCAATGTATGGAAACATCTGCCGGTGCGGCGCCTACCCGAACATCATCGCCGCAGTGCAGGCAGGCCGCAGCCACAAATCAGCCTGATCGCGTTCACAGGAGGAGAGTATGCAGACCTTCCAGTACAGACAACCAACCAGCGTAGAGCAAGCCGTGCTGGCCGGTTCAAAGTCGAAGACGGCACAGCAGTATGCGGATGTCCGCTTTGTCGCCGGCGGCACGACGCTCGTCGATCTGATGAAGCTTGACGTCGAGCGGCCAAACCAGTTGGTGGACATCAACGCTCTTCCGCTTGCACAGATCAAAGCTGCTCCCGACGGCGGGCTGGTGATTGGCGCGCTGGCACGCAACTCGGCGGTGGCGCATCATCCGCTTGTCCAGCGCGATTATGAGGTGCTTTCGTTGGCATTGCTGTCGGGTGCGTCTCCGCAGCTGCGCAACATGGCGACGACGGCGGGCAACCTGCTGCAGCGCACGCGCTGCGTGTACTTTCGCGATACGGCACACGCCTGCAACAAGCGCGAGCCAGGAACCGGCTGTTCGGCGATCGGCGGACACAATCGGATGATGGCGATTCTGGGCACGAGCACGCATTGCATCGCGTCGAATCCGTCGGATCAGAACGTTGCGCTTACGGCGCTCGAAGCAACGATCCAGGTGCAGGGAGTGAAGGCCAAGCGCAGCATTCCCATTGGAGACTTCTATTTCAAGCCGGGCTCGACGCCTAACCGCGAGAACGTTCTTGAGCCGGGAGACCTGATAGTCAGCGTCACGCTTCCGCCTCCCGTTCCGGGGACGCGTTCGTACTATCTGAAGCTGCGCGATCGCGCTGCTTACGAGTTCGCGCTGGCCTCGGCGGCGATTGTCGTCAAGGTAAACGGCGGCAGGATCGAGCGTGCGCGCGTCGCTCTGGGGGGAGTGGGCACGGTTCCATGGCGCTCGCGCGAGGCGGAGCATGTGCTGGAAGGACACGCAGCGGATGCCGCGACCTTTCGCAGAGCCGCCGAGGCGGCGCTGAAGGATGCGCAGCCGGCAAGCGAGAACGGATTCAAGGTGGAGCTGGCAAAGCGGTGCATCGTGCGCGCGCTCACGGTGTCTACACAGTCGGCATAACGCTAAACGGCAAGCCTTATCGCGCAGGAGAAGATTCCCATGATGTTCGAAGAGTTTGTTGAGTTTATTGGCAGCCAGGATGGCGCTCCTCCCAAGGCGCTTGACCCGAATGCGCCGCCGCCATCGGCCATCATCGGCGCCGGGGTGCCGCGCATCGACGGCCCGTTGAAGACGACCGGTTCGGCGCGCTATGCCTCCGATTACAACTTTCCCGGGCTGGCCTATGCGGTGCCGGTGCGCGCAACAATCGCCAGCGGGGAGATTCGGAGCATTGACAGTAGCGCCGCGGAAGCGATGCCGGGCGTACTGCTGGTGATGCATCACGGCAACATCATACCGCTCTACCGCAATGCCTCCGGTGGACGCAACAGCGAGAGCCGGCCTGCGTTCGAAGACGAGACTGTCTACTACTGGGGCCAATACGTAGCAGCCGTAGTTGCAGAAACGTTCCAGCAGGCGCAGGCGGCAGCAGCGGCAGTGAAGGTCGACTATGAACCGGACAAATTCAGCGTGGAGCGGTCGTTGTCAGACAGCCTGCCTGCGGAGGGCGAGCCCGGCGGACCACGCGTGATGAGCAATCGTGGCGATACCGAATCGGCATTTGCCTCGGCACGGGTGCAGGTTGACGAGACCTACGTGACGCCGGTCGAAACCCACAATCCGATGGAGATGCACGCGACGGTCGCGGTGTGGGACGGGAAGAAATACACGCTGTACGAGAGCTCGCAAGGCGTGATGAATCATCAGACCGTGTTATCTCAGGTGCTTGGCGAGCCGCAGGAAAATGTCGAGGTGATCTCGCGGTTTATCGGCTCGGGATTTGGTGGCAAGCTCTTCCCGTGGACGCATTCGGCGATTGCGGCGGCCGCTTCCCGGAAGCTTAATCGACCTGTGAAGTTCACTCTCAGCCGCAGCATGATGTTCACCAACTCGGGCCATCGTCCAAACACACAGCAGCGCATGCGCCTGGGCGCAACGCCCGATGGCAAGCTGGTGTCGCTGCAACAGGATTATCGCAACCACACGAACTACGGCGACGACATTCGCGAGAACTGCGGCGAGGCGACGCCGTTCCTCTACAGCACGGCGAATCTCAAGGTCACGTCGGCGCTCGTTCGCCGCAATGTGGGGACGCCTACACCGATGCGTGGCCCGGGCGCGGTTCCCGGCCTGTTCGCGCTCGAGTCGGCGATGGACGAGTTGGCGATCAAGCTGAAGAAGGATCCGGTAGAGCTGCGCATTTCGCTCGATACGCTCATCGATGAGGAAAACAACAGGCCGTTCTCGTCGCGGCACCTCAAAGAGTGCCTGCAACTGGGCGCGGAGAAGTTTGGATGGTCGCGCCGTACGCCTGAGGTTGGGTCGATGCGCAAGGGCGATCTGATTCTCGGCTGGGGAGTGGCCGCAGCATCATGGGGTGCGAATCGCGGCACCTGCGAGGCAACGGTAAGTCTGCGCGCTGACGGCACCGCGCGCGTGAGTTGCGGAACACAGGACATCGGCACGGGCAGCTACACGGTGATTGCGCAGGTCGTTAGCGACAAGACGGGAATTCCGGTCGATAAGATTGATGTCGTCCTCGGAGACAGCTCGCTGCCGCCCGGGCCTACCTCCGGCGGCTCGACTGCGACTGCCACTTTTGTGCCGGCGGTGATCGATGGCACGAATGCGGCGGTAAAGGTGGTGCTGACGGTGGCATCCAGTGTCAAAGGTTCCCCTTTTCTCAAAGGGGACGACCCTCCCCCGCTGGCGATGACTGCCGGCCGGGTGCATGTGAAGGGAGAATCCCCGGCAAGCGGCGTGCCCTTCGGCGACATACTGCACATGGCGAACCTGGCCAGTGCAAGGGGAGACGGAAAGAGTGGCGGCCTGAGAGCGGATCCGAAAGCTCAGAATTTCTCAACTCACTCTTTTGGGGCGCAGTTTGTGGAGATTGAGTGGGACCCGGGCATCGCACGGCTGCGTGTGAGCCGGGTGGTCAGCGTAGTGGATGGCGGCCGAATCATCAACATGCGCACGGCAACAAACCAGATGGCGGGTGCGATCGTGATGGGTGTGGGCATGGGGCTGTTCGAAGAGACCATTTATGATCCGCGCAACGGCCATCCCATCAACGACAACTTCGCCGACTACATCGTTCCCACGATCGCCGACACGCCGCAGATCGATGTTCACTTTCTCGACATTCCCGATCCGCTCTTGAATGAATACGGAGCGCGGGGCATTGGAGAGATCGGGCTGGCGGGCATTGCACCGGCGATTACGGCGGCTGTTTATCATGCTACGGGAGTACGGGTGCGCGAGCTGCCGGTGCGCATCGAAGATCTGCTGAAAGCGAATGCCGTCGCATAAGGTCGCGCCGAAAACCTGAGCTCTCATCCCTTGCGGAGGAAGATAGTATGCCCATTGATCCGAAGACCACAGCGCTTTTACTCATCGAGTATCAGAACGACTTCACCAGTGAGGGCGGAGCTTTGCACAACGGCGTGAAGTCGGTGATGGAGAGCACCAACATGCTCGGCAACACCAGGCAGGTGGCAGACAAAGCGCGCGCGGCTGGCGTGACGGTGATGTTTGCACCGATCTCATTTGCGAAGGGCTATCGGGAGATTACGCCGGAGCCGTACGGCATTCTCAAAGGCGTTGTGGATTCGAATGCATTTGTGCGCGGAAGCTGGGGAGCGGAGATTGTAGATTCACTTACGCCGGGTGCGGATGACATTGTCGTCGAGGGAAAGCGCGGGCTCGATACCTTCGCCAGCACCAATCTCGATTTCATTTTGCGTTCGCGCGGGATAAAGACGCTGGCCGTCGCCGGATTCCTGACAAATTGTTGCGTCGAGTCGACCGCGCGTACAGGTTACGAGAAGGGCTTCAGCATCGTGGCGCTGTCCGATTGCGCGGCGACGCTCTCTGAGGAAGAGCAGCGCTTCACCTTTGAGAAGAACTTGCCAATGTTCGCGCGAATCCTCACGCATGAGGAGTTTTTGTCGGAGCTGGGCTAGCTGACGTCCTATCGCACCCGCTGATAGAGGCCGCCCCTGAAGGCGCCGCTGGCAGTAGGAGCATGATCAACAGCGCCGGGAAGAGGAGATTGCGGAGGCGCGTAAAGGTCGACCCTTTGCGGTGACGAAAGGCGACGACTCTTTGCAGCAGCGCGTAGGTTTGCGGCGTAAATGGAAACCAGTGCCGCTCGCGCTTGCTGCGATCGCCGACGATCATGACGCTTCTGGAGCGCGAGAATGCGCGCAGGCCATGCGGGCCGTGATATCTGCCGTATCCGCTCTGAAGATTTCCTCCGAAAGATGCGTGGGGATTGGCGATGTTGCGCAGGACGTCGTTCACGGCGCAGGTGCCGGCGGTCATCTGGGCGGCGACGCGGTGGCCGCGCGCAGGATCGCCGGTCCATACGCTGCAACTCAGCGCAAAAGGGCTGGCGTTGGCGAGCGTGATCGCATCGGCTTCATCTGTGAACGGAGCGACGCAGACGACCGGGCCGAAAGATTCTTCAGTGATGAGTCGCGAGTCCGAAGGAACGTTGCTCAGAATGACCGGCTCGCATCCGGTAAGCGGTCCCTGAGGCAGATGCATCCGCGCTCCCCGCTGAATTGCGTCTTCAACCTGAGCGTTGAACCTGCCGCGTGCGCTTTCGGGCAGAGTACCGAGATCGCTATCGAGAGCGCGGCCGATGCGAAGGTTGCGGCCGCGCTCGGTAAGGGCATCGAGGAATGAAGGGAAGATGGACTCTTCCAGGTAAAGGCGTTTGATTCCGACGCATACCTGGCCGGCGTTGGCGAAAGCTCCGTAGGCGACGCCCTCAACGGCGCGCTGGAAATTGCAGTCTGCGAAAACGAGTGATGGGTCTTTGCCGCCCAGTTCGAGCAGAGTCGGAATGAGACGTTCGGCGGCGCGCATTGCGACCTTGCGGCCGTTTTGGCTGCTCCCGGTGAAGAAGATCATGTCCGGACCGGCATCAATGAGGTCGCCCGCGGTTTCAGGGTCGGCCGAGATGAACTGAACGAGATCTTCGGGCAGATTTGCGCTTCTATAGATGTCTTCGATCAGGCGTGCGGTTCGCGGAGTCTTCTCGGAGCACTTGAGGACGACAGCGTTCCCGGCAACCAGTGCTGTTGTCATGGGGATAATCGAGAGCTGGATGGGATAGTTCGACGGCGAATAAACCAGAACGACGCCGAAAGGTTCGTAGCTCTCTTCAAACCGAGCGCCGAGGTAGAAGAGCGGAGGTCTGCCGACGTTGCGCGTCTGCAGCGCACGCTCGGCGTGGTTTTCGTTGTAGAGCAGCTGCTCCAACGTCACCAGAACGTCGCCGGAGATGGCATCCAAAGGAGTCTTGCCGGTTTCTTCCGAGAGCGTGTCGACGATGGTTGAAGTCTGCTCGGCGATGCGATGGCGCAAGAGGCGCAAGGCGCGGCAGCGCTCGCGGACGGCGAGTTTGGCCCAGCGGCTTTGGGCCGCCCGAGCGCGCTGCATCCATTCGGGGGTGGCTGCATACCTCATGAGAGAGTGATCTTCGAAGAAGGCTTCGCCTTTATATAAGGGATGCCCTGGTTCTCGGAGAATCAGGTTCCACGAAATTCTAGCTGACTGGAAGATCGTAGGCAGGCCAGGCTGAACATAGCACGCCGTCCGTGAGTATATTTGCGGACAAGCGACAGCGTGCATCGAGAGAATGGTCGCTGAGGTACGCAGATTGAGTGAATCCGTGGACAGGCCGGTCGCTCACATTGAGGTTCTCGCCGCAACGTCGGAAGAGCAACCGGTACTGGCGAATTTGCTGGAGCTGTACGTCTACGATTTCAGCGAATTACTCGGCCTGGAGATTGGTGAGGACGGCAGGTTCGGTTATCCGCAGCTTTCGCTCTACTGGAGCGAGGTAGCGCGATACCCCTTTCTGGTGCGAGTGGACGGGAAGCTGGCCGGCTTTGTGCTGCTGAAGAAAGGGGAGGCTGTGGCCGGCAGGGGAGTGGTCTGGGATGTCGCGGAGTTCTTCGTTCTGCGCGCGTATCGCAGACGGGGAGTGGGAACGCATGTCGCGCATGAGGTGTGGAGGCGGTTTCCAGGGCAATGGGAAGTTCGAGTAATGGAGGAGAATGCTTCTGCGCTGCGGTTTTGGGCGGCAGCGGTTGCCAAGTTTCGCGGCGATGCTTCGAGTCCTGTGCGAGGGCAGAAAGATGGAGAGTGGCGGCAAGTATTTTCGTTCGAGTCGTGATTCCAGCGTTGGATTAAGGGAGATTCGGATGCACCTAGTGCATAGAGCGGTGTTGTTGGATGGTCGCGGCAATCTTTGCCAGCCACTCCTGCGGCGGAGTCAGCGGGGGAATCACCAGGTCGAAGTCTGATTCGTTTCCGGCGCGGTTCAGGCCATCGAAAAGGATCAGCGGGGCGCAGGATTGTTCGCGCGCCAGGGTAACGGCTTCCTTACGGTCCTTCTCGTCCTGCCCGGTGAAGAGAACGGCTGAAGCTTGACCAGGCTCCTGCAGGACAGAACGAAGCTTCAGGATGGACGGGCAGTCGGCGACGGCATAGCCCTCCATGTGCAGAACCATAAGGCGCCTGCATTCGTCACGTCCGAAGTGAACAACCCTGGCTGTCATGGTGGTGCTCCGACGTTCCAGGGACCGCTGCTATGTTTTCGACGGGCCGGGAGCGTGGGCCGGCCCGCCTGTTAATGCCCGCTACCCATCCTTGTCTTTGGCGATGGCGACGACGCCGACTACTCCGGCAGTTGCTACCATGCCCATGATTGCGGCGAGTCCGACGACACCTACGATCGCGGTTGTGCCTCCGCCGAGCGACGGGGCCACCACCTGCCCTGCGGTCGGAGCAGGAGGAGCTACTGGAGCCGCCGGTGGTAGCGGATAGTACGGCTGCGGCTGGAAAGAGAATTCTGGAGTGCCGGTTCCCGGTGTAGGGGTGGGTGTTGGAGTCGGTGTAGGCGTGGGCGTGGGGGTGGGTGTTGGAGTCGGTGTAGGTGTGGGGGTTGGCGGCGTAGTCCCAGGGGGATACAGCTTGGCGGCGAAGTTGTAGTCGGAATCGTCGATATCGGCGCCGCCGGGGATGGGATTGCCATCTTTCGTGATGGTTCCCGATATCTGATAGCACATGATCGAGTTGGGATCCGGGGGCGTCGTGCCTGTAAGAGAGGACTCCTCTATCGGCGTCAGGACCTGCGCATCGACCATCGCTTTGTTCCAGTTGTTCGGAGGCGCACCGTAGAACGCGTAAGCCTTTGTCGGGTCGATCTTGGCTACCAGCGCAGCTCGCATGTGCTCATGGATGAAGCCTAACGTGTGACCAGCCTCATGCCTCACGACTCTGCGGTACTCCGAATCCAGAGTAGACAGCGTGAACGAATCGAGGTTCATCGTAGCTTTATCTGCGGCAATCGTTGTAATGTCTGTGCCAATGAAGGACCAATGGCCACCGGTGGGGGGCGCACCGTGAACGGTGGTTATTCTGACCTGTCCTCCGCTCGCCACCTTCGTGAAAGCAACATTCGCGCGCGGAGCCCACGCATTCATGTGCTGGAGGATTTTATCCTGAAGAGCCGAATCACTAACGTCCAGAAAGCTTACCGTGAGTGCTACTTTCCCGCTCTTCCAGTACTTCGTGGTCATTGCGGCGATATGCTCTCGAGTCGGTTTGAACGACGGCATGATTCGCGCCAGCAGCTCGACCTGAGGTCGATTCGCCGGGTTAATCGCAATGGCCCTGTCAGCAGCGTCCGGCCACTGTTCAACCGGAAGGTATCTCGGAGTACATACGATGAGTTCTGCCATATCTTCCCCTTTCAAGTTACCTGCGGATCGTCAATGAATCTATGCGGCTTTGAAGCCGGCACTTCTGGATTTCAATCCCTCGGCAGTGTGGATAGAGCCGAACATCATGGTCGTGCTCCGACATCTCCAGGGACCGCTGCTATGTTTTCGACGGGCCGGGTGCGTTGGCCAAGCCCGCCTGTTGGTGCGGGCTACCCATCCTTGTCTTTGTCCTTCGCGATGGCGACTACGGCAACCAGTCCCGCAGTCGCTACCATTCCCATGAGGGCCACGAGTCCGACAACTCCGACGATGGCTACAGTGTTGCTTCCCGGTTGCGCTGCTGCCGGAGCGGGAGACGGCTGCGCAACGGGAGCCGGCGCGGGTGTTGGGTAGGGTGGTAACGGGGGGAAGAAGGCAACGCTGCCCGTACTGGGTGTGGGTGTCGGCGTTGGGGTCGGAGTTGGCGTGGGCGTTGGTGTAGGAGTGGGAGTGGGTGTCGGCGTCGGTGTAGGTGTCGGCGTAGGTGTAGGCGTCGGAGTAGGCGTTGGTGTAGGTGTGGGTGTCGGAGTCGGGGTTGGTGTAGGAGTTGTAGGAACGTAAGGTTTGATCTTGTTCGTGATTGCGCCGCGGCAGACGGCGCAGAATTTCTGGTTGCCGTCGGTGCTGCGCATGCGGCAGTCGTATTCCGGACGGTAGATGCCGCAGTGGAAGTAGCGTGCTCCGGCGAAGGCTCCTACGGTGCCTGTGGGGACGGGTGAGGCCTGGGTATCGCACTTGGTGCAGTCGGCGTTGATGGTTGTGGGTATGTGCGTGCCGGCGGTGACCAGCGATTGCCACTTGAGAGTGGTGATGTTCGCGGTTACGTTCTGCTCGGTAGGCTCGGAGCCGGAATAGGTGTTATGGCCGGTCTCGTTGCTGTTGCATCCCGCGTAGGTGGAGTACTCATCGGCGAGTCCGAAGGCGGTGTGCCCCATCTCGTGCATACCGACTTGCGTAGCAGCTCCCGCGGCTTTGGAGAAGACGGCTACCTGGCCTCCCGAGCCCCCGTATTGTGTGGCGTTGACGATGACGAAGGTCATTCCCGGCTCACGGCCAAGCTGGGCCCGGGCCACGGACAGCGCAGTAGCGGAGTTCACGGTCAGCAGGCGGCGGATGGCTCCTCCGCCACAGTATGTGGCGTCGAAGTAGGTGCGAACCGTGGTCCCCGCGCCGTGGGTGCCGTCTCCGCAGGTGGTGGGATCGTCAGCACCGCTGTCGGTTGAGGAAACGCTGACGGCGTGCACGTTGATGCCGCTCCAGAGAGTGTCAAAGGGCGCGGTGGTGGAGAAGGTGTTGGCGAATGATTGCGCGTCGGTGAGGAAGGTGGGAAGTTGGGAGTCCTGGTAGCCCTCGGCGAGGATGACGATGTTCCAGCGCAGGGCGTCATCACCGTGATCGACGATCTTCTGAATGCCTTTGACGGTTCCGTCTGACGTACTCATGGACGTGTGGCCTCCAGCGTCGAAGTTGCCATTTCGCGTGCGGCGTTGGTACCGATGCGGGGTGTAGCGGGGCGGGTCTGCTCCATCACACGGCTGCCGATCGGCTCAACCGGCGGCTCGTCGGTTCCATAGAACGAGATGGCCGTGGCCTGCGGCAGTGCGGGCACGATGACGCTGAAGGTGCCGCGGCGTTGCCTGACCGCTGCGTGAGTATGAACGCCACCCTTCTCGTGGACCTCGACGTACTGGGGCATGGGATTGTGGAGGATGACACGGTAGAGCACATTCCCGGCGGCGTCGCGGAGCTCAACCCAGTAGCCGGTCTGTCCCTGGTAGCCCTCGGTCGGGTCGGAGCCGGGGGCAATCATGGTCAACTTTTCCTTCCGCTCAAGATGGACTTCACCGCCCTGGTAGGCGAAGGTGAGACGCCAGGCGGCGGGTCTCGTGGGGGTACTCGGCATGGGTATCTCCTTATTCAAATCGTCAGAGCAGCGGAAGTCTGAGAGCGATTGAGAGATCTCCGGAGCGGGCGGAGACCGCAAGGACTGCGTTATCGGAACTTTGAGGCCTGGCAGGTCGCCGAGCCGGCCGGAGTTCTGAAAATCACATCCGGCATCATTCACAAGTCAGCGACCACTTATAGACGATTCAGCGCCGGTTGCCAATTGAAATTTCAAAGACTTGTGGCGGGATGCAAACGACCGGCCATCGACGTGGCGTCAGTGAACGTGGGGGATGTCGTCGTTCATGGAAAAGACATCTTTGAAGTCGGTCTCGTAGGGGAAGACGTGGATCATCCAGCTGAAGATCACAGGAAAAAAGGTGCCGCCCTCGGCCTTGCAGGCTTCGGCTGTGTGGATAGAACCGAACATGCCGAACTTGGGATTTTCGCCATGATATTCATCGACCTTGTTGGCCGGGGCGGCACAAAAATTGGTGTGTTCGTGCCAGCGCGCGATGCTTAGCGGTATGCGCTGGTTGAGTTCGTCCAGATTGGCGCTGGTGCTGTCGGTGAACATGACGCCTTCGAGGCGGTAGCGCTGCGTGGCAGTGTGATAGTAGAGCAGAGATGTTGGCTTGGTCGGGTCGAACTGGGTGTCGGCGAGATGAACGTAGGCATCCTTGGTGAAGTGGTATTGGGGCTGCTCGACCTTGGGGTTACCGATGACGTATCCGTCGGCGAGAGCTTTCTTGTAGTCCTTGTACTTGTCGATGGCCGCCCTGATCTGAGCGAGCATGGCTTCCACTTTTTCCTTGTCTCCAGGTTGCTCGGGGCGCATAGGCGTGATGCACATGTGATTGGTCATGGCGGCCATGCTCTGTCCCATGACGCTCATGCTGTTCACGCTCATACCCATGTCGTCGCAGGTGCGATTGGGGTCGCTGTTGGTCATTCCCGGCATATTGCTCATCTTGTCCTGGGCTGCAAGAACTCGAGATGCGACCAACAGGAGGGCTCCGAAGGTGAGGATCAGGATGAGGGTGAAATAGAAACGCGCCGAAGGAAAGCCAGTCCTGCGAGGGAATGCCAGCATGGCTGGACTATATCGCCGTGGATGGAGGGGGCGACATAGCCACTTGGTGATGCGGGGAGGGCATAAATCCATGCCAGTCGAAACTGCCGGGATTGGGTCGGGCCGTGTCCTATTCTGGACGGTGAGGATCGTGAGTGGACGGTCTGCCGGGTGCTCGCGTCTATTAATGCACAGATAAATAGAGGTTTAGCGGAGGCCGCGTTTGGGCGGTGGCGTGCGGAAAATTTCGCAGGGGCAGCCCGCTTCGAGAGGTTCAACAGAGATGGTGACGACTCTGATTCAGGATGTGCGCTACGCGTTGCGGCAGTTGAGGAAAACTCCGGGGTTTACGGCGACGGCGGTGCTGACGCTGGCGCTAGGGATCGGAGCGAATGCGGCGATCTTTACGCTGGTGAATGCGGTGCTAATGAGGAACCTGCCGGTTGCCGATCCGAAAATGCTGGTGCGTATCGGCGATCACAACGACTGCTGCGTGGGTGGAGGAATACAGCACGATCGCGACGACGAAGGAGATTACAGCTACTTTCCGACTGCGACATGGCAGCTGCTGAGAAAAAACGCTCCGGAGTTCGAAGAGCTGGCGGCGATGCAGGCGGGCTTCGAATACCGGCCGGTCACGGTGCGTCGCGATGGCGACCAGACCGGTGCGCGGTCGGCGATGGGCGAGTTTGTTTCGGGGAATTACTTCCGGACTTTTGGGCTGAAGGCGCATGGCGGGCGTCTGCTGACCGATGCCGATGATGTGGAGGGCGCGCCGATTGCGGCGGTGATGAGCTACGCAACCTGGCAGCGTGACTACGCGGGCGATCCGTCGGTGGTGGGCAGTACCCTCTGGGTGAATACGAAGCCGGTGACGATTGCGGGCATTGCTCCGGCCGGGTTCTATGGCGACAGAATGAGCAGCGCACCTCCGGATTTCTACATGCCGATTGAATCGATGCCGGTATTGGCGAATGCTCCTTATGTGCACAGCCCGAATGAGCGGTGGCTTTACATGGTGGGGCGAGTAAAGCCAGGCACGGATCTGCCGGCGCTTCAGCAGAAGCTGAGCGGACTGGTGCGGCAGGCGTTCGGTCAGACCGGCGTCTTTTCCGGAGGAGCCGGAAAGGAGCAACTTCCGAAGGTGCATGTCGTGCTGACGCCGGGCGGTGGCGGAATTCAGCATATGCAGGAGCAATACGCCTCAAACCTAAAGATGCTGATGACCATCTCCGGGCTGGTGCTGCTGATTGCGTGCGCCAACATTGCGAATCTGCTGCTGGCCCGCGGCATGTCGCGCAAGGCAGAGATGTCAGTGCGGACAGCGCTGGGCGCGGGGCGCGCGAGAATCGTTCGCCAGCTGCTCACCGAGAGCCTGGTGCTTGCGGCCCTGAGCGGCATTGCCGGACTCATCGTTGCCTATGCGGGCACGCGCATGCTCCTCGCGCTTGCCTTCCCCTCGTCTCACGGCGTTCCCATCCAGGCGAGTCCGTCGCCCGCTGTGCTGGCGTTCGCGTGCGGATTGTCGCTGCTGACGGGAGTATTGTTCGGCGTGGCCCCGGCATGGATTGCGGCGCGGGCCGATCCCGCCGATGCTCTGCGGAGTGGCGCGAGGACGACAGCGAGCGGCGCATCGCTGCTGCAGCGCGGTTTGGTGGTGTTGCAGGCTGCGCTGTCGCTGGTGCTGTTGGTGGGCGCGGGACTCTTCACCCAGAGCCTGAACAAGCTGGAGCACATGAATTTCCACCTGGAAGCGAAGAACCGCTATATCGTGCACATCAATCCGGAGGCGGCTGGATATTCGCAGACACAGCTTGAAGCGCTGTATCGGCTGATGGAAGACAGGTTCCATGCGATTCCCGGAGTCGAGAAGGTGGGCATCAGCTCGTATACGCCCATGGAGGACGACAACTGGGGCGATGGCGTTCAGATACTGGGGCAGCCGTACAAGAATGAGATTGCCTCAGTGGTAAGGGTGAACGGCGACTACTTCGATTCAGTCGGAACGCGTATCGTATCGGGCCGCGCGATCGGCGAAAAAGATACTTCGACGGCACCGTCAGTGGCGGTGGTCAACCAGGCATTTGTAAAGAAACTCTTTAATCCGGGCGAGAACCCGGTCGGGCAGCGCTTTGGTGCGCCGGGTCCGACGTCGCCGGGAGACCTTGAGATTGTCGGCGTGGTCGAGGATACGACCTACCAGAGTCCGAAATGGAAGGAACACACGATGTACTTTCTGCCGCTGATGCAGCGGGCGCCGAGCGACAAGGATCCGATCGAGAAGGACGAGTCGTTGTACGCCGGCGCAATCGTGTTGCAGACAGACCACCCCATTAACAACATGGAATCACTCGTGCGGCAGACTCTGGCGGCCATCAACCCTAATCTCACCGTCGTGAACTTTCAGACGTTCGACGAGCAGATTGCCGGCAATTTCGTCGAGGAGCGCATGATCGCCCGTCTCACCATGCTGTTTGGCGGACTGGCGCTGCTACTGGCGACGATCGGGCTCTACGGCGTAACGGCGTATTCCGTCGCGCGGCGCACGAGCGAGATCGGGATTCGCATGGCACTGGGCGCAGAACGCGGCGGAGTGATTGCGATGGTGATGCGCGGGGCGCTGATCCAGACAGGGCTCGGGCTGGCGATCGGGATCCCGGCAGCGCTGGTGTGTGTGCGGTTTGTCGAGGCGCAGCTCTACGAGATCAAGGGCGTGGACGCCAAGGTGCTGGCGGTGTCGATCATTACGCTCGCTGTGGCGGCGTCTCTGGCAGGGCTGATCCCGGCGCGGCGTGCGGCTTCGACTGATCCGGCGAAGGCGCTGCGGACGGAATGACATGGCTGCGGCGCGCGCTCAGGTGATCGTGTAGAGAGGCGCAAATTCCGGCACTCCGGCTGTGCGTCCGGCAATCCAGCGCAGAACATACACCTGCTCAGGTTCTGTAAGGGAGTGAGTCAGGCCATTTGGGACTACTTCCAGGATCGTGTGGGCTCCGAGATCGCGGTAATAGTCGATGTCGGGCTCAACCATCACGCAGTCGACACCGTTAATGACTGTCTTGTCGTTTTCATTGAACGTGAGCTGAACGTTGGCTTCCCCAAATTGAATCTGTTTCCAGCTTGAGGTAGCTCCGGGATGGAAGATTCCAGGAGCATTCTCAACGGCGAACAGGCCTTTGGCTGCCGCCACTTTGACCTGATCGATCAGAGCAACATCGCACCACGCAAAAAAGCGATCCTGGGCGGGAGCATAAGGGGCGTCCCAGCGGAGTTGCTTGATGTAATCGAGTGGCGTGCCCTGCGCAAGGGAGATCTGGCTCATTGCCTCGCACAGGTTTAGAAGGCAGGCGAGAGATTTTTCGGTATTTTCGAGCAGGTCATCATATCTTTGCTCTCCCGTCGCATTGTCCACACCCGCCCCGATAAAGGGATATCTCGAGCTTGCGACTGGCCACCGGGCATTGGCAAAGCTGAATCCCGGATCGTTGGGGATAAGCATAATGTCCTGCGTGGTTAGATACCGGTTCGACAATTTAACCGGGACGAAGCCGGCCTGCTGATAGCCGTGGGCCGAAACAACGACCGTGTAGTTATCAAAAAGGTTGTCATAAAAAGGAAGGTCATTGAACGTGATGTCGTTGGCGGGATAATTCCGCCAGATTCGTTGGGTCTGATTGCCGTCAACGATTCTTACGAGGAATTCAGCTGGGGCTGAAAAAGGCTGACGGCTGCCATCGAAAATTCGAAGGCGAAGACTACTAACATCCGGCATGGCTTACCTCAGTTTCTGATCGAGACAAGTTATCACTGATCAGAAAACTCTGCCGTCAAGAATTCTCTAGTTTTAACAATAAATACAAACACAGCCTCGATCACTGACTGTAGTTCGCAACAACCCTCGTAACTTTGAAGTTCGTATCGAGTTCCATGAACTCGCCGGTCTTCGTGCCTTTTTGATTCTTGTAATAAAGAATGACGCTCGAAAGTCCCCACATCACGTCCACCAGTTCAAAGGCGAGGTTGGGGTAGGCTTCGAGTCCTCGTGCGAAATAGCTGCGCAACGCGCTTTCACCAGCGACCACTCCAGACTCGTTCAGAAGCCTCGCGGCAACTGGCGACGTCAGAACGACCTGCGGCGCGTAGTGAGACATGATGGCATCGAGATCGTGAGAGTTCCATGCGCGCACCCAATCGTCCGCAAATTGTCTGACACTGGTTTCAGTGAGCATATTCTCTTCCGCTTTTACGCCCATGTTACGTCGTGACGTGGCGTTCAGCCCGCTTTTCAAGGCGGACATGGACAGCGTGACTCTGCGGCAGGGCAGAGGTCAGCAGCAGGATCGTTCCTGCGAAAAGCAGCGTATCGAAGACGTAGTTGACGCCTTCGATAAGCTCCATGCCGCCGGCGGCAGTGAGCAGAATCGGCAAATAGAGAACGAGAGTCAGGTAGACCATCCACACGCCGAGCCATGCCGTGGCGGTGCGCGCGTACCTGTCTATAAGGATGGCGATTCCGGCGGCGAGCAGGAAGAGAGCTGTGATGGTGGCGAGGACGTGCGGCCAGGGCATCCACGCGGGGGTGAGCTTCCCGAGCGGGACACCGGGGGCGTTCTGCGGGTGCAGGATGTGCATGACGGCGAAGAAGAGGAAGGCCGCGGCGTTGACGATGCGTCCGATGACGATGAGTGGCTTCGACCGCGGGGCGAGTGATCCGGCGAAGGCGAGGAAGCCTCCGGCAAAGGCGGTGTCGCGCAGGACGACAGCCCAGGAAATGCGATCGTGGCTGGCGGCGACGCGCGGGATATGAAGTGTAAGCACGAAGATGAAGAGCATGATGGCGAGCAGCGTGGAGGAGAGCCTGGTATAGCGGTTCCAGGCGAGGCTGAGAGCTCCGGCGAACAGGGCGGCCCCTACGAAGACGATCCAGAAAGGATGAAAGGGGATCCAAGAGGGTACGCCGGGCGAAAAGGCCCTTACGTTGAGGAAATGCTCGGTTCCGAAGGTGGCGAGCGCCGAAGCGGCGAACACCCGGCCGAGGACGATGATCTTGTCGAGACCGGCAGCAGCGGCGAATTCTTTGCGCACGGAGATGAAGCCCATGATGAGGAAGACGACCCCGGCCAGCCACAGCCAGAAGATGTAGTGTGTAAACAAAGTTGCCTCTTTCTCGCGGACACACATCCGCCGAGGCCGGCTCGCGGCCGGAATCGTCCGATCTTACTTTTGGGATTGCGTGATTGCCATAGCCACTCGGAGCGGGATTTTGGGTGCCACGCTGTACACTTTGGGACGCGGTGATTTCGAAGTCATGAGGAGAAGAATGTCACGATCTGTTGAGCCGAAATCGTTTGGGACGGATGCCAGGTCCACGGTCTCCCGGTGTGTTTTGATAACGCTGCTGCTGAGCGTGTGCAGCTTTGCGGCGCTTGCCCAGCAGGCCACTGCGCCAGCCCGGCCCGTGCAGCAGTCATCGGCGCCCACGGCACTCGTGCCCGCGCCTGCGAAGAGCCCGCAGGTGGACGCGGAGGGGAATGCGACCTTCACGCTGGCCATGCCAAATGCGCAAAAGGTGGAGCTGCATCTGGAAAATGTGCGGGAGCCTCTCGCGATGACCAAGGGCGCGGATGGCGCGTGGACGGTGACGGTTCCGAAGCTGGCTCCGGAGTACTACAGCTATTCCTATGACGTGGACGGGACGAGCGTAATCGATCCGCATAATACGACGCTGAAGACAAGCTTCTTCAGCACGCAAAATGTGTTTCTGGTTCCGGGGCAGCCGCCGATGCCGTGGGAGGAAGCGGATGTTCCTCACGGCGAGGTGCATCACCACTTTTACCGCTCGAAGATCGTTGACTATAACAGCGAGTATTACGTGTATACGCCCCCGGGATTCGATGCGAAGAGCGGGAAGAAGTATCCGGTGCTGTATCTGCTGCACGGGTATAGCGACGACCCGAGCGCCTGGACGTGGATGGGCAAGGCGAATGTGATTCTCGACAACCTGATCGCGCAGGGCAAGGCGAAGCCGATGATCGTGGTGATGCCGCTGGGCTACGGCACGATGGACATGATTTCGCGCGGATGGGCGGTGTGGCACGATCCGGAGACTACGGCGCGCAACTTCAGGGACTTCGGGCGCGTGCTCTATGAGGAAGTGATGCCGCGGGTGAAGGCGGCGTATCCGTTGTCGGACGAGAGGGAAGATCACGCAATTGCGGGGCTCTCGATGGGTGGCGCGGAGGCTCTGCTGGTAGGACTGAATCATACAGACGATTTTGCCTATATCGGGGCGTTCAGCGCGGGCGGCATCGGCGACAGCAACTTTGGACCGCTGTTTCCGGCAATCACTCCACAGACCGGCGGGCAGATCCAGTCGAAGCTCAAGCTGCTGTGGATCTCGTGTGGCGAGCAGGACGGGCTTTTTCCGGCGAACCAGAAGCTGATCGCGTGGTTGAAGGAGCAGGGCGTGCAGCCGAGGGCGGTTGCGGCTCCAGGGATGATGCATGTATGGATGGTGTGGCGGGACAACCTGAGCAATCTGGCTCCGCTGCTGTTTAAGTAACTATGTCGGTTACGTGGGTGGTGCTGGCAGGATTGCCGGGCACGGGCAAGAGCACGCTGGCGCGGGTGGTGTCGGCGCGGCTGGGCGGCACGGTTCTGGACAAGGACCGGGTGCGGGAGGCGCTATTTCCCGGCGCGATGACGGAGTACACGCGGGAGCAGGACGATCTCTGTGTGCGGGCAATGCTGGAGGCGGCGGCGTATATCACCGGGAAACTGCGTACGGCGTTCATCTTTGTCGACGGGCGAACCTTCTCAAACCATGACCAGATCGACGAGGTAGTGCAGGCGGCGGAGCGGGCTGGTGCGCGGTGGCGGATTCTGCACGTGACTTGTTCGGATGCTGTGGCTGAAGAGCGGCTCAGCCATCGAGATCCGGACAATCCCGCTAAGAATCGCGATGTTGCGCTATACCGCCGGGTGAAGGAAGGCTTCGAGGCGATTGTCTATCCGAAGCTGGATGTGGACACGACGGAGGGTGTGGATGGTGTTGTCGATGGGGTGTGCAAATATCTGATAACCGTTTGACGGGCGCGGTTGGCAAATTGAAATGAATCGGCGGGTAGCGGGGCTCCATCTCATAGTCGCATAATTCCAACGGCACTTCAGGAGGAAGATTCGTTATGGCTGAGAAGAAGACGGGCAGGTATGTCCAGGTGGTGAAGGCGGGTGGTCCGCTGGAGGTGGTGACCCGCGAGGTTCCGGAGCCGGCAGCGGGGCAGGTGCGCGTGCGGGTTCAGGCATGCGGCGTCTGTCACAGCGATTCGTTCACCTACTATGGGGCGTTTCCGATTGAGTATCCGCGGGTGCCAGGGCATGAGATTGTAGGCACTGTGGACGCTGTGGGTGAGGGTGTAACTCAGTGGAAGGTGGGACAGCGTGTCGGGATCGGCTGGTACGGCGGTCACTGCGGCAAGTGCGAACCGTGCCGGCGCGGCGACCATATCTGCTGCGTGATCGCGCAGGTTCCGGGCATCAGCTATGACGGCGGGTATGCGGACTACGTAGTGGCTCCGGCGATGGCGCTGGCGGCTGTGCCGGATGCGTTGTCAGGCG
The DNA here is from genome assembly GCA_963781245.1 of uncultured Acidobacteriaceae bacterium. Classification (GTDB taxonomy): domain Bacteria; phylum Acidobacteriota; class Terriglobia; order Terriglobales; family Acidobacteriaceae; genus Silvibacterium. The sequence continues at coordinate 34,309 of CAWAFB010000008.1, read as the reverse complement.
TCGAAGCGGGTCCGTTGCTTTGTGCCGGCATCACGACGTTCAATGCGATCCGCAACAGCGGGGCGCAGCCTCCGGATGTGGTGGCGATCCTGGGCATCGGCGGCCTGGGGCACCTGGGCGTGCAATATGCGTCGAAGATGGGTTATACCACTGTCGCCATCGCGCGCGGAGCGGACAAGGCGCAGTTCGCGCATGATCTTGGCGCACATTACTACATCGATAATGCCGCGCAGGACGTGTCGGCGGAACTGCAGAAGCTCGGCGGGGCACGGACAATTATTGCCACAGTAACCGATGCCGATGCCATGTCAGCCTCGATTGGCGGCCTGGGGCATCAGGGCAAGCTGGTGATTCTGGGTGTGCCGGGCGATCCACTAAAGGTTCCGGCTGTTCCGCTGATCCTGCAGAAGCGTGCGGTGGCAGGATGGCCGAGCGGCACCTCGATCGATTCAGAAGACACACTGAAGTTCAGCTCCCTCTTCGGAGTGAAGGCGATGATCGAGAAGTATCCGCTGGACAAGGCTCCGGAGGCATTCGACCGGATGATGAGCGGGAAGGCACGGTTCCGCGTCGTATTAGAGACGGGAGCCTGAGGCCAGCGTTCCGCGTCGCCCGACTACAAGAAGCGAGCCGTCTCGGCTCGCTTTCCTTTATGCTGCGAAGCATGGACACACCGGCAATTTCGACGCGCGGGTTGACGCGGCGGTTTGGCGATTTCACGGCTGTCGACGACGTGACGTTCAGCGTCGCGCCGGGGCAGTTTTTCGGGTTTCTCGGCCCGAACGGGGCAGGGAAGTCGACGACCATCAAGATGCTCACCGGCCTGCTGGAGCCGACGTCGGGCGAGATTGAGATTCTCGGCCAGAAGTTCATAGCGAGTTCATTGGACCTGAAGCGGCAGATGGGCGTTGTTCCCGAAGGGATGGCGCTGCTGGGGCGGCTCACCGGGTCGGAGTATCTACGCTTTGTGGGGCGAATGTACGGGCTCGATCGCGATACGACCAACCGGCGGACGGAAGAGCTGCTGGACTTCATGCAGCTGGCGAATGAGCCGAAGAAGCTGGTCACGGATTTTTCCCACGGCATGCAGAAGAAGCTGGCGCTGGCGGCGGCGGTGATCCACGGGCCGAAGGTGCTCTTTCTGGATGAACCGTTCGAAGGCGTGGATGCGATTGCGGCGGGCACGCTGAAGACGATGCTTCAGGGCATGATCCATCGCGGCGCGACGATTTTTCTTACGTCGCATGTGCTGGAGATTGTCGAACGACTTTGCAGCCACGTGGCGATCATCCACAAGGGCCGGCTGGTGGCGAATGGGTCACTCGAAGAATTGCGCGCGGGCGTTGAGACGACGCTGGCCGGAGCGGGAATGCCTGAATCGGGCAAGAAGCTGACCCTGGAGGAGATCTTTCTGAACGTGGTGGGTGCGGACATGGGCGAGCCTGCGCAGGAGTTGTCGTGGCTCTCTTAATGTCGCCGCTGGCGCGGACGCAATACGCGGCGCTGACGCGCATGCGCCTGCAGATGCTGGTGAATTCGTTGCGCTCGAAGCGGGCTAGTTTCGACCTGGCGGCGCGCATCATCCGCATCACCTTTTTTCTGGTTGTGGGCCTGGTCATCGGCACCGGGCTGGGCGTTTCGGCATTTCAGATAACGAAAGACAACGAGTTGCGCCTGCTCCCGCTGCTGTTCTGGCCGGTGATGATGCTGTGGCAGCTTGCTCCGGTGGTGCTGGCCTCGTTTCAGGAACCGGTGGATCTGACGCTGCTGCTCCGCTTTCCGGTGAGCTTCGGCTCGTACGTGCTGGATTATCTGGTCTTCGGCCTGTTCGATGCATCGTCGATCCTGGGAGGGTTCTGCCTCGTCGGGATCTGCGCGGGCATGGTGTGGGCGCGGCCGGAGTTGGCGGGATGGGCAGCGGTGATGGCGATTCTGTTTGCCGCGTTCAACGTGTTGCTGACGCGGATGGTCTTTGCATGGCTCGATCGCTGGCTGGCGCAGAGGAAGACACGGGAAGTCTTGGGCATGGTCTTCCTGTTCCTCATACTGGGAGCGCAGGCGCTGAATCCGGCGCTGTATGCAAAGCATGGACAACCGTCGCGGCAGACGTTAACGGCGATGCTGCACGCTGCCCACGAGGCGAACCGCGTGCAGAGGGTGTCGCCTCCGGGACTGGCGTCACTGGTCATCGGTGAGGCGCAGCATGGTCACGAGACGTTGGCTGTCGCATCGCTGGGAGGCCTTGCGCTGTATGCGCTGGCTGCGGGATCGCTGCTGTGCGTGCGGCTGCGCGCGCAGTATCGCGGGGAGAGCCTGGGCGAAGCGCCGCAGCGGGCGGCCAAGGCGGAAGCTGCTGGGCGGCCGGGTTTCGACCTGTCGGGTCCAATGGGAGCTGTAGTCGAAAAGGAGCTGCGCTATCTGGCGCGCAGCGGTGTGATGCTCTACAGCCTGGTGGCTCCGCTGGTGATGCTGTTCATACTGGGACGAGGCGGAAACGGAACGGGGCCGGGCTTTGGAGCGCGATACGCACTGCCGATCGGTATCGCGTATGGCTTTCTCGGGCTGACGCGGCTTGTCTATAACAGCCTGGGTGGTGAAGGCGCGGGGATTCAGTTGTACTTCATGTCGCCGACGCCGATGCGGACGGTGATGCTGGCTAAGAACGTTGTCCACCTGGTGCTGTTTGCGGTGGAGCTGGCGATTGTCTGCACAATTGTGGTCTTCCGATTCGGGCTGCCTGACGCGCAGATGCTGGCCGCGACCGGGTGCTGGCTGCTGTTCGCGCTGCCGGTACAACTGGCGGCGGGGAATGCGCTCTCCATCATGATGGGATATCGCATGACCCTTACGCGCATGAGCCGCGAGCAGGGAGCGACGGGGAACGGGCTGCTCAGCCTGTTGATCCAGTTGCTGGTCTTCGCCATCGGAGCCGGGGCGTATTTTGCGCTGGTTCACTTCGGCGAGGCACAACTGGCGGCGCCTGTGTTTCTGGTGCTGGCTGTGGGCGGCGCCACCGCGTGGGTGAGGGGATTGAAGAATGCGGACGCTATGGCGGCTCGCCGCCGCGAAGCTTTGATCGAGAGCCTGGCGCGGGCGTAGTCAGCGTCCGTTTTGGCGGCGACGATGGTTGTCCGGGCGCGGTAACCAAAGTTGCAGTACCAAAGCGTCAGATTACCGCGACAAAAGAGGCAGAGCCAGTTCGGCAATCAAATGACAGAATGTTATTGACTTACACCGAGGCGGGACGGAACGGAGTTCCCCCGAGGAGCGGCGATGGGCGCCGGGAGCAGCTTTCCGGCGAGGTGATTTCACTCATGCGCACCGAATGGAGATACTTGATGGCTCTTCGTAGTGTTACTTCTCTTCTGCTTGGTTTCTCCCTGGCTGCGGCTGGCTCGGCCGCGGCTCAGGCACCCCAGGATGCAGCTGCGACTTCGGCCGCAACGCCGGCGGCGACAGAGCCTGCCGTACAGGCTGCACAGCCCGCACCGGCGACCTCACAGCCAGCGGCTCAGGCTGCCACAACGGCCGCTCCGGCAACCACCGGACCGGTTTTCGTGGTCCCAGCGGGCACCAAGATTCCTCTTACCCTGCGCAGCGCGCTGAGCACCAAGACGGCGAAGCCCGGCGACGCGGTTTACCTGGCCAGCAATTTTCCCGTGATTGTCGGTGGCAGGGTCGTGATTCCGGCAGGTGTGTTTGTGCAGGGTTACGTGGACGGTCTATCGCGTGGCGGTAAGGTGAAGGGCCGCGCGGAGCTAATGATGCATTTCGTCTCGATGGCGTTCCCGAACGGCGTGGTGATTGCGCTGCCCGGTGCTGTAGATAAGGTTCCCAATACAAAGGGCGCCGAGGTGACAGACAAGGAAGGCCTGATCAAGGCTGAGAGCACCAAGGGTGACGATGCTAAGACGGTTGGCACGACCGCTCTAACAGGCGCCGGCGTTGGCGGCCTGGTTGGATGGTCGAGCGGCTCTCCGGGTATGGCCACCGGCATCGGCGCGGGCGTTGGTGCAGCGGCCGGTGTGCTGGCGGTGATGATGAAGCACGGACAGGACATTGTTTTTCCCGAGGGCTCGTCCGTGGTCATGGTGATGCAGCGTCCCCTACAGGTGCAGGAACAACAACTCGCGGGGATGGGTAACCTGACGGGATATGATGGGCCGGAAATGACGCCGGTTAATGCCGAGCAGCTTCAGCTGCCCAAGCCCAAGCCCCAGATACAGACAAACTAATCTGCAAAGGTCCTCGTTGATTTCTGGGACGAGCGGTGAGTTTCCCGCTCTTCCCGTATGTTGTTCTTTATGCCCGCTTCGGCGGGCATTTTTCTTTTGGTAAGAATTTGTTGACACTCTGTTAACGGATCCCTATGCTGGCCGCTTGCAGGGCGAGGCTTAACGGTGGACGGGATGTTCGGATCATTCATTCTCGACGTGGCTATCGGCATGGTGTTCATCTACCTGCTTCTGAGCCTGGTAGCGTCGGGCGTCAACGAAATTCTGGCGAGCATTGTTCAGTCGCGCGCAGCAAACCTCGAGCGTGGACTGCGCAGCCTGTTTTCGGGCGACTCGATCTCAGCCGGCGCACTCACGCTTGTGGACGACATCTATAACCATGGGCTGATAAGGGGCCTCTATCCAGACCCTGTGAAGGATCTGGGCGATAACAGCCCGCTGGGCTGGGTGAGCAAGTTGCGCCTATGGCTGCAGAAGCTCGTGGGCATGGCTTCCACCAAAACGATCGTCGGCGTCAACAATCCGCTTCTCCTCCCGTCCTATATCCCCGCTCGAACCTTTGCGCTGGCGATGATCGACATTCTGAACAAGGACAAGTTCAACGGCAAGACGGCGATTCAGAATATCGAGGATTTTCTCTCCAGCCATCGTCAGCAATTTGCGAAGAACAAGGCGGTTGAGGCTCTGCTCACGCTGGCGATCGACGCGAAGTACGACGCGAAAAAGGAAGAGGAAAAGCTTCAGAGGTTCCAGGCCAATCTCGAGAACTGGTACAACGACGCGATGGATCGCGTGTCCGGCTGGTACAAGCGATACACGCAGCGCGTTCTGCTGATTGTGGGCCTGGTGCTGGCGATTGCCTTCAATGTGAACTCGATAAGCATTGCCCATCTGCTGTGGGTTGACCGTGATATTCGCGACGGCATGGTGAGCGCAGCGACGGATTATCTGAAAGACCACCCGAATCCACCGACGGCGAACGGCGAGCCGGCGCAACCGACAACCGAGAAAGCGCTTGTCGAGCGCATGGAGTCGTCGGTGAATGCGGTGAATGAGGTCACTACCAAATATCTGCTGCCGGTGGGCTGGCGGCACTCTCGATCCGATTATGCGAAGTGGTGGAGTGAAAACCCATCCCGCATGGCTCTCGTGGCGCTCGTGGTGTTAGCCGGATGGTTGATAACGGCCGGGGCATTGTCGCTCGGCGCGTCATTCTGGTTCGACATGCTGAACAAGATCATGGTGGTGCGGAACACGGTGAAGCCGCAGGAGAAGAGCCAGACGGATCCATCGAAAGACAACTGATCTGAGACAACTGAATCGGCCTGCAGGGGTATAACTACCAGTATGAAAAAGATTGCTTTCGCAGTGATCGCCCTTCTGTGTTGTTCTGTGTTCCTGTCGGAGCGTGCGTTGGCCCAGGACTGGGCCAAGCAGCGGCTGGAAAAATCTCCGCGACACCAGGAGTGGGTCGACATTAAGTATGGCAACCGCACAGTGCATGCGTTTGTCGTCTATCCCGAGGTGAAGTCGAAGGCGCCGGCAGTGCTGGTGATCCATGAGATCTTCGGGCTGACGGATTGGGCGCGCGAAGTGACGGATGAAGTTGCTGCGGCGGGCTACGTGGCGATCGCGCCGGACCTGCTGTCGGGATTTGGCCCCAAAGGCGGCGGGTCGAGCGAATACTCCGGCGACGATGACCGGGTGAAGGCGGTGTCGGCTCTGAATCCTGACGTGATCACATCCGATCTGAATGCGACCGCGGACTACGTCAAGAAGCTTCCCGCGGTGAATGGCAAGCTCGCGGTGACGGGATTCTGCTGGGGCGGCGGTCAATCATTCCGGTTTGCGACGAACCGGCATGATTTGAGCGCGGCATTTGTGTTTTACGGACCTCCTCCGAAGGACGTGAGCGCGATTACGGCTCCTGTTTACGGCTTCTACGGGGGCAACGACTCGCGCATTGACGCGACGATTCCGGACGCAGTGGAAACGATGAAAAAGGCGGGAAAGAAGTACGATCCGGTGACCTATGAAGGAGCGGGTCATGGTTTCATGCGGGCGGGAGAAGATCCCACGCGCACCACTGACAACGACGCGAATATCAAGGCTCGCGACGAAGCGTGGGTGCGCTGGAAGGCGCTGCTGAAAGGGCTGTAACGGCCCTCACTATGCATTCGGATTAGTGCTTGTTCAGTAGGTCTCCTTAAGTACATCCTCTTGTGACTTGCTAATTGCTCGGGCAGTGCTAAAGTCTGCTTGTTGCTGATGCGAGTTTAGGCCTTGTGGTCTAACCCACTGCCGAAACGGACTAGGCACAAGAAGTACTGCTGTGCAGTTTGTAAGGAGGAGTTATGCCTGCTCCGGTGGGTCAGGCGATCGTCCCCGGGCGCCCGCAACAACTTTCAATTCATGCCATGGTTCTCTGCTGCGTATGCTTTCTTGCAACATTTTTTGGGGCATCTGCGGTGACTCTTTCATTATCAATGGTTCTTCAGGCCCATGCAGGTTCAACCGCGTTCTGGCTGGTGACGATCATGCTGCTCATCATCTGGTTCGTGACACTAATCAACATGCATCGAATCGCGTTGGCAGCGATTCTTGTTGAGAAGTGACTCTTCGGCCGGCCTGAGCTTCCTCAAGTCCGCGATGGTGTGAGACGGGTCAAAGTCACCCGATCACTAGAGGGACATCGATGGGCGAGGTAGCTCGGCCGGCTCGAGAGGGTTACTCGGCCGCGCCGGACTAGTTCTTCTGCCGGTAGCGCGCACTCCTCTTCAGATCGATGTCAGCAGCTTCGTAGCAGCCTCCCGACAATCTTGTAGATAGAGTTCTTCTTTGCGAAGTTGAGCATGTTGCCGAACGTGTCTTCAGGAGCAAGGCGGGGCCGTCAAACCACCACCACCGCTGCCCCGTTAATCTTCTCCGTGTAGACGGCATTCAGCGCGGCGTTCACCTCGTCGAGGGGAAACAGCGTGGTTTGCGGTTTAATCCCGATCTCCAGCGCCAGCTTGATGAAGTCCCTGGCGTCCTCTCGCGTCATATTGGCCACGCTGCGCAGTTGCCGCTCGCCCCATAGCAGGCTGTCGTAGTCGAACTGCGGCATCCGGTCCAGATGAATCGCGTTGATCGCCACCACCCCACCCTTGCGCAGCGAAGCCAGCGCTCCCACCACCACATCCCCCGCGGGCGCAAATGTTACCGCGCAATCCAGCGGCACCGGAGGCCGGTCCAGCGCGTCTCCCACCCATGCCGCGCCCCGCTCCCGCGCCAGCTGCCGATGCGACTCCCCCCGGCTCGCCACATACACGTCGCAGTCCCAGGCCTTCAGCACATCGATCGTCAGATGAGCCGACGCGCCAAACCCGAACAGCCCCACCCGGTCCCCGCGTTGCACCCCCGCCACCCGCAGGCTGCGAAATCCGATAATCCCCGCGCACAGCAGCGGAGCCAGTTCCTCCGCCTTCGGCTCCCCAGGCAGGGGAATGCAAAAATCCGCCCGCGCCACCGCGTACTCCGCATATCCGCCATTCACCGTGTAGCCGGTGAACACCGGATGATCGCACAGATTCTCCCGCCCCTTTCGACACAGCAGGCACGTCCCGTCCACCCCGCCCAGCCACGACACGCCAACCCGCTGCCCGATCGCCAGCCCTGCCGCATCGCCCTCGCCAAGCTTCTCCACGAGCCCCACAATCTGGTGTCCCGGAGTCACCTCATCGCGCAGCGGCTTCAGCTCGCCCATCGTGATGTGCAGATCCGTCCGGCACACGCCGCATGCCTCCACTCGCAGCAAGACCTCGCCGGGCCTCGGCTCGGGTACAGGTCGCTCTTCGACCGTCAGCGGCTTCTCGTTCTTCGGTCCCGGATGGCGCAAAACAGCCGCTCTCATGATGCCACTCATGAGAGCAGCGCCTCGACCTTCTCCCGCAACTCCGCCACTTCCTGCCGCAACGCGGCGACCTCGGCCTCCAGTTGTGCAACCCGGTCGTCTCCATCCGCGGCTACTGCCGAGTTCACAGCCGGCACAGATTCCGATGCTTTCACCTCGCCCGACAACAGGTGCGCATACCGAGTCTCTTTCGTCCCCGGCTGCCGAGACAGTGCCGTCGCCAGCGAAGGCTCGCGCTGCATCAGCTTCTGCAAGGTACCCAGCACATCGTCGATCTCTCCGAAGCGATGCATCCGCTCCGTCCGCCCGCGCAACTCGCCGGGAGTCTGTGCCCCGCGCAGCAGTAGCACGCACATCACCGCCGTCTCTCCGCGCGTAACGTTGAAGACCTCCTGCAGGTGATGCTCATACTTCGTCACCCGGCTGTCCCCGCCGCGCCTCGGCCCGGCAAGCCCATCGTCTTCGAGGCCGCGCAGCGCCTGCCGCACCGCGTCCTCATCCAGATTCATCACCGGCTCGCGGTTATTCTTCTGGTTGCACGCGTTCACCAGCGCATTCAGCGACAGCGGATAATACTCCGGTGTCGTAGTCTCCTTCTCCACCAGCGCGCCCAGCACGCGCGCCTCAACCGCATTCAGCAAAATCGTCACAACACTAGCCTTTCAACGCCCAGACATTCAACCCATCCTACCGCGCGCGGTTGAACTGTCTGATAGCGCCTTCACATATTCATACAGAGGCATGCCGAAGAAATCCGTGACCGTCCCTGAAGTCACAAAGCCGTTCCGGCGATAAAAGCTGATCGCGCGCTGGAGCGGCTCGGTTGTATCAAGAGTGAGGCGAGTGCACCCCGCGGCAGCCACGTCGCTCTCAACCGCGCGCAGCAGCCGGCCAGCGATACCGTGTCCCTGCCACGGGGGTTGAACCGCCATACCGCGCACGTGACCCTCAACGCCCTCGACTTCACATGCCACCGTTCCAACGATCTCCCGCGTGCCGGCAACGGCAATATAGACCGTCATGTAAGCCATGCGTTCCCGAATCGCTTCAACTGTCGGAACCGTCTCTTCGAATGCACCGCGCGTGTACTGAAAGCGAAAAGGCTCAAACGCCGATGTCAGGCATCTTCGGATACCTCCGGCCTCTTGCGCCCGCGCTTTGCGGATCGTGATAATCACCACTCACACCTATTTCTTTGCCGCCTGCTCCACTCCCGCAAGCATAGCGTCCAGCTGAGTCCGGTCATAATACCGTCCGTCCGCAACCACGCCAAAAATCTTATCCGTGTTGCGAATGTCCGCCGCCGGATTCGCGTCCAGCACCACCATATCCGCCACATTGCCCGGAGCCACCGCGCCCATGTCGTCTCTGCCCAGAAACTTCGCCGGATTGCTCGTCGCCGTCGCCAGCGCATCCATGGGAGAGAATCCCGCCTCCACAAAATTCTTGAGCTCGTCGTGCAGGCTGAAGCCCGGCATCACATAAATCCCCGGAGCCGTATCCGTCCCCGCCATAAATTCCACGCTGCCCTTGTGAAGCACGCCGATCATGCGAATCATCTCCGCAATCTCCTGCTGCCGCACACTCAGCGCATCAGCCTTGATGCCCGGCATCATCTGGTCATAGAAGCGCTTCCATGTCACGTCGCGCCAGTAAGCCGGCACATACTTGTCGAGTGGCTGATGCGCAAAGTCCACCTGGTCCAGCAGCGTGCCCTGCCGGTTCCACGCCATCGTCGGAACCAGCCACGTATGCGTATGCGCCAGCAGCGCAATCAGCTTCTGGCACTTCGCATCATCGCGACTGCTCAGCAGCAACTTGGTATCTTCCGCCGGCCCGGCAAGCAGCTTGTCTTCCTGGTTCGAACAGCCTTCGAGTACGCCCATGAAGTGTTCGATGCTCTTCTGCTCCAGCGCCACTGACTCCGCAATCCTGATGTGGTCCGGCACATGCCCCACGAACGGCAGATTCTGCTTGTGCGCCTCCTCCGCCGCTGCCACATATGCGTCGTGCGGAATCACCGACTGCACCTTGATGAAGTCCGCCCCCTGCGCCTTCAGTGAATCGACCGCCTTCACCGCGTCTGCCGGAGTCATCACCGGAATCGAGCTGGGAAAGCGCAGCTTTCCGTCCGGCAGATACCCATCCAGCATCGGCCCGGACACCACCATCCGTGGGCCGACGGTTTCGCCCGCTGCAATCTGCTTCCGCCACGCAAACAGTACCGGCAGATCCCCGCCCATGTCGCGCACGCCGGTCACGCCATTTGCAATGAACAGAGGCAGAATCACATCGCGTCCGCGTGGAAACCAGTCCCCGAATGCGCTGTGAACGTGCATATCCCAAAGCCCCGGGATCATGTATTTGCCCGAAGCATCGACAACCTTCGCCCATTCCGGAGCCGCGAACCCCGCCGCGCTCGTCACCGCCGTGATCCGATTCTGCCGGATTACCACCGCCCGATCCGCCTCCACCGATGCCGATCCCGGATTGATCACTGTAACGTGCAGAAACACCAGCATCGGCGGACGCGCCGGCGCTTGACCCGCCAACCGAAAGAGAGGGAACGCCAAAAAAGCCGCAAGGCAGACAAATCTGGATAGGGAACGGATCATTTGGCGCGATTGTACATGGGAGAACACCCCCAAATCGGCACCCCGGTCGCTGCATTCCAAATACCCGGGGAAGGCTGCTTTGAATGCCTGCGCGGTTCTCTTGCCGATGTGTGCGTGCCTCTGGCAATGTAGACTCGCTCCCACACAGGTGACAGGACTGTCGCATTTACGAAAACCGGGGAAGTATATGAATGGAGAGACAGGGGCACACAGCCGGACTGAGTTGAGTTCAGCGCCGAAAAACGCAATAGCGGGACCTGCAAGCCTGATGTCGTTGCTTCCGTTATATGCAGTGGTGTTTGCAGGATTCGTGGGCTATAGCCTGATGATCACGGTCTTCACGCCGATGATCATGAGCAATCACAATTTCCTGCTTCCGCCAGATGCCGATGAGCAGGCGCGTGATCGTGCTCGGATTTCTGCTCTGCCTTTATCCCCTCGGTCAATTTGTCGGTTCGCCGGTGTTGGGCGCTCTATCCGATCGCTTTGGACGCAAGCCGGTTCTGATGATTTCACTCACTTTCACCACTGCCTGCTACGCGCTCATTGGCATCGCACTTCAGCTTCGCAGTTTCGCTCTCCTTGGTTGCGCCTCACTGCTGGCGGGTCTGGGGGAGGCCAACGTGGTGGCAGCGCAGAGCGCTATCGCCGATGTGATCACGCCGGAACAACGCAACCGGCTCTTCGGCTACATTTACCTGAGCGCCAGCTCGGCTTATATCGTTGGGCCGCTCGTGGGAGGAAAGCTGGCGGATCCTGATCTGGTTTCATGGTTCAGCGAGGCAACGCCATTCTGGGCGGCAATGATTTTGCTCGCCATCACAACGATGGCCACGGCATTTCTCTTTCGCGAAACGAATCCGCCTGCGCGGCGTCATGCGGTCAGCCTCACTCAGGCCTTTACCAATCTGCGCAGTGTAATTTCGGACCGGCGCCTGCGGCGGCTTTATTGGCTGAACTTCGCCTTCTATCTGGCCATCTTCGGATTCTTCCGCTGCTATCCCATGTATCTGGTGGACCGCTTCCATCTCGGTGTTTCGCGAATGTCGGAATTTGTCGCGTGGGTGGGCGTTCCCATCGTGATCGCGAACGCCTGGCTGACTGGTTTCCTCGCCGCGCGCTTCCGGACCCGAACTCTGGCTGCGGGCTCGGCGCTTCTGACCGGCGTCTTCATGATCGCGGTCGTTGCGTTTGATCCCCGGGCATCGCTCTGGGTGACACTGTTTCTGACATCGGGAGCACTGGCGATCTGCCTGCCAGCATGCGCGACTTTACTTTCAAAAGGGGCCAGCGAGATGGAACAGGGGCGAGTGATGGGTAATAATCAGGCGCTGCAGGTGGGAGCTGAAGCTTTATCGGGGCTCATCGGCGGGCTCGCAGCTGCTGCATTTGTAGCGCTGCCCCTCATCCTGTTAGGGCTGCTCGCCATCTTGGCAGCACTGCTCCTGGCTTTTGATGTAGGCCAGCGTACGGAAGTATCGAGTGCATAGCTAAGCCAGTCCATAAGTACCCAGTAGTCTATGACGCGCAGCGCGCGAATATTTCTGTTTCCGTGCTTGCGCCAACTTCCTCCCCGCGGGAAATTATTCCAGCCGCGAGATTTGTGGGAGGCCTATACCGAAATTCACATTGGCCCGGCCCTTATGGCGTCACCCTGTAGCGATCACGCGGATAAAGCACTGCCTGCCGAACATTTGGCAGATTCAGCACTCGCGCCGTGAGCCTCTCCAGACCAATCGCAAATCCTCCGTGCGGAGGCATTCCCAGCTCGAACATCAGCAGGTGACTCTCAAAATTTGCAGGGTCAATCCCGCGCACGCGGAGCGCCGCTTCCAGATCTTCCCGACGGTGCAATCTCTGTCCTCCCGTCGTGATTTCGATTCCTTCGAAGAGCAGGTCGAAGCTGTTCGCGGCTCCGTCGCTGCCTCGGGGCGCTGTATAGAACGGTCGCGCCGAAGAAGGAAAGCCCAGAACGAACACCGCCGACACGCCGGTCCTCTCACTGGCAAGCTGGCACAGCTGGCGTTCTGCTTCGGGATCCAGATCGTCCGTCAGATCTGTTCGGTTGAAGCGCTCTCTTAAAAGGTCAAGGCACTCCCCAAACTCCCAGCAGGGAACATCGAGCATGCTCGGCAGCAGACTCCCTCTGTATCTGACCAGCGCCTCTTCGAACTGCTCGTTGATACGCTCGAAGATGTACGTCAGTAACTCGCGTTCGAGCTGAATCACATCCTCCGGACCATCGATGAACCCGAACTCTACATCGAGCGAGTAATACTCGGTCAGGTGGCGGCTTGTCGCATGCGGCTCCGCCCGATAGACATGCCCTGTCTCAAACACCCGCTCGAAACCGGCGACCGCGTGTTCCTTGTAGAACTGCGGGCTCTGCGCCAGATAAGCAACGCGGTCGAAATACTTCAACGCGAAAAGATTTGTCCCGCCCTCCGTCCCCGATACGACGATCTTTGACGTGACGATCTCGATGAAACGCTGGTCGGTCAGATATTCGCGAAAGAACCGCAGCAGCGCCGCCTGGATGCGAAAGATATCGCCCACGGTCTTATTCCGCAGCGCCAGCGGGCGGTACTCCAGCAAAGTCTCCAGTCCAACCTGCTCCATATCCGACGCAGAGTTGAATGGCAGATTTTGCTGTGCCCGGTTGAGGACGCGAGCTTCGAGAATGTCGACTTCGCATCCCGATTTCGCCCGGTCGTCTAGCCGAGCGCGCCCGCGAATCTCGATCACGTCCTCGGTCTTCAGGCTAAGTTCGCGAACCGCTTCCGACGCCGCGACACACTGTGCCATCCCCGAGCAATCCCTCAGAATCACAAACGTGGTCTTGCCCAGCACCCGGAGACGGTACACCCACCCACGAAGCAGAACATCTTTGGAAACATGCTCAGGAAGAGACTGAATGAAAATCCGCTGGACCGGCTCGCTGGCCATCGCAAAAACCTCCGAAGAAGATTTTTGCTGGAGCCGCGGATTGCGGCGGTGCCATCCAGCTTCCGGCGAAAGCCGGCGCTTAGTTGCGTTGTGTCGTGACGAACGTTTTCTTCTACTAGGGCCTGCTGATCTAGGGTCTGCGGATCACGGCTTCCTTTTCGAAGAAACCTCTCAGAGGGGTCTGTCCTCTTCGTCGAGTTCCGTCAATTATCCTCAGTTCTGCGACCGGAAAGCAATCCCGCTGATCTACCTTCGTTGGCCGACAATTTCCTCAAACCCGCTAGAATAGAAATAGAGACAAAAAAGCCCGGTCTGCCAATCGCAGCCGGGCCTTTTTGTTAACTTCTGCAGAATCAAGGGGTGAGAGACAAGTTCTCTGTTTTCAATGAGCGCCTGTAAGTGCTCTGTTTTCTATGAGAAACGAGCAAGTCCCTTGGTTTCTATGACGTAGCAGATCGCATGTCATGAAACTGTTAAGGATCTATGAGTTGCAAATCACAGGGAGGGGAAGGGGTAGCCTCAGTGAACCTGGACCAGTTGCTCCGCCTTCTCTGCTGAGCCGTAGCGTGACCGCACATACTCGTCCAGAATTCTAGTGAAGTCCTGAACGATTGTGTCGCCGCGCAGTGTCGTCATCAAGCGCCCGTCCACGTATACCGGAGCCACCGGATCCTCAAATGTCCCGGGAAGGGAAATGCCGATATTCGCATGCTTCGACTCGCCCGGTCCATTGACCACGCAGCCCATCACCGCCAGCTTCAGCTCCTCGACGCCCGGATACTGATCCCGCCACACCGGCATAGACTCGCGGAGGTAATCCTGGATCTGCTGCGCCAGCTCCTGGAAGAAGGTGCTGGTCGTCCGCCCGCAACCCGGGCACGCCGTCACCTGCGGAGTAAAGCTGCGAATCCCCAGCGACTGCAGAATCTGCTGCGCCGTCAGCACTTCCTCAGTGCGGTCGCCGCCCGGCTTCGGCGTCAGCGACACGCGAATCGTATCTCCGATGCCCCTAAGCAGCAGCGGAGCCAGTCCCGCCGTCGAGGCTACGATGCCCTTCATGCCCATCCCCGCTTCGGTCAACCCCAGGTGGAGGGGGTACTCGCACCGCGCCGCCAGCATCTCGTAAACATCGATCAAATCGCGAACGCCGCTGACTTTCCCACTGATGATGATCTGGTCGCGCCGCAGTCCATACCGCTCCGCAGCCGCCGCCGAATCGAGCGCCGACCGGCACATCGCCTCCATCATCACGTCGCGCGCATCGAGCGGCTCTGCCAGCTTCGAGTTCTCGTCCATCATGCGAGTCAGCAATGCTTGATCCAATGACCCCCAGTTCACACCGATCCGCACCGGCTTCTGGTTCTCCACCGCAACCTCGATCATCGTGCGGAAGTTGTCATCGTTCTTGCGCCCGACCGACACATTCCCCGGATTGATCCGGTACTTCGCCAGCGCCCGCGCGCACTCGGGATACTTCTTGAGCAGCAGATGCCCGTTGTAGTGAAAGTCTCCAACGATCGGAACATCCAACCCGAGCTTCGCCAGCCCGTCCACAATATGCGGCACAGCCTTGGCAGCATCGTCGTTGTTCACCGTTACTCGGACCAGCTCCGACCCTGCAGTAGCGAGTGCCGCCACCTGCTGGACAGTGCCTGCCACATCGGCAGTATCGGTATTCGTCATCGACTGGACGACGACAGGGGCATCAGACCCCACGCGCACCCGGCCCACCCTGACCGTTACGGTCTTCCTGCGCACAATTTCCGGCATAAAATCCTCATATCCAGTTTACTAAAAGGTGCTTCGCGGCGACGCCGCCCTGCCGAATCAGGCGGATGCGGGGTTCACCACCCCGGCTGGGACCGGGTGAACCTGCTCCCCAGCACAATCGCAACCTGTTGAGCAATGTCTTTCGTGACCTGATCCTGCATGGCAAGCAAATGTTTGTCACTCTCGTCATACATCTGCGCCCAGAGGTGTTGGTCATTGCGCGCATCAAGCAGCTGCACGGTAATACGGATCCGCTTGTCAGCATGCAGATAAGAGCCTTCAACGACCGCATCGACGTTGAGGGAACGCGCTATCTCCTGAATTGAGTCCTGCCCTCCTTTGTAGCGCATCGCCGAACGCTGCGAGATCACCCGAAGGGAAGTGCTTCTGGCGAGAATGGTCGTAAGCTCGTCGGTCAGCCCATCCACCAGGTAGTCCTGGTTTGAAGTTTGCGCGAGATTACGAAACGGCAAGACAGCAACGGAATGCAGCGCGACCGACTCCTGCTGCTGCTGGTTGTGAGGAGCCGCTTCGTGGTCGCGCAACAGATAGAAGCCGAGAGTGATCACGACAGCTACTGATCCGGCGAGCGGCGCAATGATCCACAACTTGCTGTCAGATGGCCTTTTGACGGTCTGAGTCAACGCCTCCTTTGCAGATGACCCGGCAGGAACGGGGACAGTGCTGGCCTCGGAGACGCCAGCCTGTCCTGACGCCAATTGCTCTTTGGGTCCATCGACTATCAATGAGCCGTTCGCATGACCGTTGCCCGCAATCAGATTAGTGTCGTGGTTCGCTCCGTTCAGTTCGGCTGGACCTGAAGAAGCCCCAGGGGATCCATTCGTTCCGGGTTCAGGAGCGTTTACTGCGGCGATAAAGCAATAGCCCTGACCTACTACCGTCCGGATAAATTGCGGATTCCTCGAATCGTCGCGCAGAATTGCCCGCAGCTTGTTTACCGCAGTATTGATGCTGTGTTCCGCCTCGACGAATACGTTCCCACCCCAGAGCCGTTCAATGATGGCTTCCCTGCGGACGAGCTTTCCCCGGTTCTCGAGAAGCAGCATAAGCAGCTGCATGGGAATGCGTTCCAATCTGACGCGCTGACCGGCGCGCAGAAGTTCAAAGCTCTCCGTATCGAGCTCAAACTCGTCAAAGCGGACACATAATTGAGGCATCCCGGCGCAACCTCTTGGACCTGAAGGCTCCAGGCCGGCGGCCGTCCAGCTGAATCACTGCAGCCTCCGATCATGGTTGGGGTAGCTGGGAGTATAGTCTCCGCCTCGGCTCTTTGAATACTCGAAGATCTATATGCCTGCAAGCGCTGGAGTTGCTCGTTTAGATGGCCTTTAGATCGTCCAACAATAGAATTTAGATTGCCTGCATTGACGATTCGCGAGGATTGGGGGCAAACTCCGCCTCGGATTCCCAGGCCCTCTTTTCGAGTTCCAGATTGGAGCCGTTATGGACGCCGACTCGTTTCGGCCTCAGGACCGGTATGCGGTACTCGACGACTTGAATAACCTGACCCGCGAGGCGGTGGCGGAATGCACCGATGGGCGCGGATAAGGACTCATGCGCGCGCTCACGGTGCTTTGTCTCGGATACATGTTCATGACCGCGGGACAGCTTTCGGCGCAAGAACCCGAACTTCCGCTGTCTGAAGCGATTCAGATCGCACTCGAAAACAACCGGCCCGCAAATATCGCCAAGCTCGACATCGATAAAGCCCAATGGCAGGTTGCCTCCACCAAGACGAAGCGCTATCCCGCCATCAGCACCTACCTGTTTGGTTCAGCAAATCTCACTTCGCCCTCCTTCAACTTCAAGGCGGGCACGTTCCAGACACCCGAAGGCCAGCCTGTGCCGGCCACGGACACGAAGATCAGCCTCTCGCAAGGCTTCACCGGCTATACGGCAGACGAAGTCTCCCAGCCCCTCACCCAGCTTTACAAAATCGGACTGGCGATCCAGGAGCAGAAACTGGAGGTCGATCTCTCACGCGAGAAATATAGGGGCAAGCAGCAGTCCGTGGTTGCCGACGTGAAACAGGCATACTACGCGGTGCTGCAGACCGAGAGTGCCCTCGATGCAGCCACAGCCACGGTCAAGCAGTATCAGGAAACGGACCGAGTCGTGCTCGATTATGTAGCCCAGCGATCTGTGCTCAACTCGAGCAGTCTCGACGTAAAG
This sequence comes from uncultured Acidobacteriaceae bacterium, assembly GCA_963781245.1. Taxonomy (GTDB): domain Bacteria; phylum Acidobacteriota; class Terriglobia; order Terriglobales; family Acidobacteriaceae; genus Silvibacterium. Next base: position 16,658 of record CAWAFB010000008.1, on the reverse strand, counting down.
GCCAAGCTGGCACAGGCTCAATATCAGATCATTCAGTTGAACGACACACTCCTCACCCAGAAAGAAAGGCTCAACAACCTTATGGGGCGCGATCTCGACGCCCCATTCCGCACACAGCAGGTGCCCCCGGAGCAGCCCGAAGAGATCGACCTCAAGATGGCCCGGCAGACTGCGCTTGCACAGCGTCCTGAGGTGAAAGAAGCGGAGATAGACACCCACCGTGCAGAGGTCGACCGCAGGCTGGCCAAATCTCAATACATTCCCGACGCCGGAGCGGCCTTTCACTTCCTGAGCCCCTTCAATACTCAGCTTCTGCCACAGAACATCGCTTCCGCAGGCTTCGAAATGCGATGGGAGCCGTTCGAATGGGGCCGGCGCCGAGACGAGGTGAAACAAAAGGACGTTGTCGTCGAGCAGAGCAAGTATCAATTGAGTGAAGCGCGCGCGCAGGTTCTTCTCGACGTGGACAGCAGTTTCCGCAAGCTGGCGGAAAGCCGTGCTTTGCTCGCAGTTGCCGAAGCCGCCCGCGCTGCGGCAAATGAGAAGCTGCGCGAAGTGAATGACAAATTCCGGCAATCTGCCGTCCTGCTCCGCGATGTCCTCGAGCAGGAGGCTGCCGTTGCCACAGCCAATAACGAGTATGAAGAAAGTCTGCTGGCCTTTTGGAGCGCTAAAGCAAGCTTCGAAAAAGCGCTCGGGGAGGAGTGACAGGATGCCTCGATCAAGTCTCAGGAGATATAGCGTCGTCACTGCTGTTTCTCTCTTAGCCTCACTCGTCGCGTGCAAGCACGAGGCGGCACCAAACAAGCAACCACTGCCTGTTCACACGGCGATGGTTCAAAGCGTCGCCGTCGGAAATTCGGCGCGCTATTCCGCCAGCATTATTCCTTATTCGCAGGTCGATCTTGCCTTCCAGTCCAGCGGCTACGTAGACCACGTGCGCCAGGTGAAGAGCGCCGGCGGAGGGATGCGGAATATCGATCAGGGCGACTGGGTCACGAAGGGAACAGTGCTCGCAGTTGTTGACCAGCAGAACTATCAGGACAAGCTCTTGCAGGCAAAAGCGCAGCTCGCAGGTGCGCAAGCTCAGCACTTGAAAGACAAGTTGAGCTTCGACCGCATTTCAACGCTCTATTCCACGCAGAGCGCAACCAAGCCCGAACTCGATTCTGCCCAGGCCCAGCTTGACGCTAGCGCCGCTCAGGTAGCCGCGGCGCAGGCGCAGATCAGCGAAGCGCAGACCGCACTCGCCTATTGCTCCCTCAAGGCTCCCTTTGACGGATGGATCGTGAAACGCAGTGTCGATTCCGGAAGCTTTGTCGGCCCAGCCACCAATGGCTTTACGATCGCCGATACCCGGACCGTCAAAGCAATATTCGGAGTTCCCGACACATCCATCAGCCGCGCGAAGGTCGGCCAGTCGCAGATCATCACTACCGACGCCCTTCCACAGACGTTCACGGGGCGAGTGACCGCCATTTCTCCGTCGGCGGATGCGAAGAGTCGCGTCTTCTCCGTGGAGGTTTCGATCGCCAACCCTAAAGACGAATTGAAATCGGGCATGATTGCGTCCCTATCGCTCGAAGGATCTCCTTTACCCCGTTCAGTCATGGCGGTGCCTCTATCGGCGGTGATTCACGATCCGCAGCGCGCCAACGGTTTCGCCGTGCTCACCGCGGAGGGTGATGGCGAGATCGAGTCGGCGCACCTGCGACCAGTGGAACTGGGCGACGTCTACGGAGACATGATTGGTGTGAACGGCGGCGGCCTCAGGTTCGGCGAGCGCGTCGTCACCACTGGGGCAACTTTGGTCAAGAACGGCGAGCAGGTCCGGGTAATTCCGTAAGCAAGCTGACGAGCGAAGGATTCATGAGCCACAAGTCCGAAGCCGAATATATCGCCAACACGCATAACACAGCGCGCTTCTTCACCGAGCATCGCCAGGTTGGGATGGTGCTTCTGGTCGCGGTGGCAGTTTGGGGATGGTACGGCTACGCGCACATGCCGAAGCGCAAAGACCCGATCATTCCTGTGCGGGTCGCAGTCGCTTCTACCTCGTGGCCAGGAGCAACTGCGGAAGAGGTGGAGCAGCTTGTCTCGCGCCCGGTGGAACAAACCATGGCGCAGAACCCCTTCATTAAAGCGCCCACGGCAGCCGACTTTGGAATTCGCTCCATCAGCTTCCCCGGACTTTCGCTGGTCTATGTGCAGCTCGGGGACAAGGTCTCCGACACAAAGAGGCAATTTGCCGACATCAATCTCAAACTGAATGCGCTCAACAGCAAGCTGCCGCAAGGCGCCGGGCCGATCCAGTTCAACAGCGACTTCGGTGACACTGCCGCTATGATGCTGACGGTCGCAAGCCCTCCGGCAAACTCAATCGACATCGCACTGCGCGCTGCCTCGATTCAGCGTGCCATCGAGCAAACACGGTCCGCGGAGCGAAAGAAGACGCGGCAGCCGCGCATAAGCATCGTCTCCGCCTTTCCAACCTCCGTGGCAGCAGGCGTAATGCGCGAAGCATTCACAGCCGTCATTCTCGGTGGTGTAGAAAACAGAACAATCTCCGATCCGCATTTCTTTGAAGGCAGCGGCTTCATCGGGGTCGACGTCACCTCCAAGCTCAACGACGAGCAGCTGCGGGCGATCGGAGAGCAGTGGATTCGAGAAAACCTGCACCGTTCTGAAATTCATCCCGATTCATGGCCGGCCGTCTTCATCCGCGATCCCTCCCAATCCGAGTCGAAGCTTGCAGCAGTTGCCGGCGACCGATACACATACCGCCAGCTGGACAACTTCACCGATCTCATTGGGCGCACACTTCAAGGTGCTCCTGAAGTTGCCAAGATCGATCGCAAGGGCGTTCTTCCAGAGCAGATTTATCTGACTTACTCGCAGGACCGGCTGGCGGCTTATGGACTTCAGCCCTCGAACCTCAAAGACATCTTGGGTGCGCGCAATATCACTCTTCCTGGCGGCCAGCTTGAGGTTGGTCCCAAGAGCATCCAGATCGATCCATCGGGCAAATTCACTGATCCCAGGCAGATCGGCGATGTCGTTATCAGTGCGTCGTCTACTTCTTCCGCAGGAGCGAGTTCGCAGGCGGCAGCGGCCGCTTCCTCGGCGGCGGCAGGCTCTTCAGCCGGAGTAAGCCCCGTTTATCTGCGCGATCTGGTGCAAATTTCTCGCGCCTATCAAAGCCCCGCTCAGTACCTCAACTATTTGACCTGGGCCGACAAGGATGGCAAATGGCACCGCAGCCGCGCCGTTACCATCTCCGTGCAGATGAAGAACGGCGAGCAGGTCGATGCCTTTGGCCGAAGCGTGGAGGCAAAGCTCGCAGCCGTAAAGCAGTATCTTCCAGAAGACCTGATCATCGCCCGCACCTCAGATCAGCCTCTGCAGGTGGAAGAAAATATCAGCCTCTTTATGGACGCGCTCTACGAGGCCATCGCGCTCGTTGTCCTCGTGTCGTGGCTCGGATTCTGGGAGTGGCGATCTGCGTTGCTCATGGCCATTTCCATGCCGCTTACGCTCGCTATGACCTTCGGCGCGATGTATCTGCTGGGCATCGATATCCAGCAGGTCTCAGTGGCCACGCTGATCATCGCCCTGGGATTGCTGGTCGACGATCCGGTGCTGGCGGGAGACTCGATCAAACGAGCGCTGGCCGAGGGCCATCCGAACATCATTGCGGCGTGGCTCGGGCCGACAAAGTTGGCCACGGCAATCATGTATGCGACAGTTACAAATATCGTCGCTTATCTGCCGTTCCTCATGGTCACTGGCAGCACTGGCGATTTCCTGTACAGCCTCCCGATCGTCATGACCTGCGCACTCATCGCATCGCGTCTGGTATCGATGACATTTCTGCCGCTGCTCGCCTATTACCTGCTGCGGCCTGAAAAGAAGCTGGAAAAATCAATCGAAGAAATGCGCGAAGTGGGCTTCTATGGCTGGTACGCAAGAATCGCCCGCTATTCCATCGAACACCGCTGGCAATTCTTCTTCGGCTCGCTTGTATTCCTGGCGCTTGGAGTCTTGATCTTTGCCCAGCTGAAGACCGCCTTCTTCCCGGAAGACGTGCAGTACTGGTCCTACATCGATGTCTGGCTGCCGAACGATGTAAACCTGGGCGCTACCAATGAGACGGCGTTGAAAGTCGAAGAGATTGTTCGCAGGCAGGCGGAGAAGTTTTCCGCAGAGCACGCCGACAGCGAGCACGGCCCCGCCCTGAAATACCTCACGACATTCGTCGGTGGGGGAGGCCCGCGCTTCTGGTTTTCGGCTTCTCCGCAACTCCAGCAATTGAATTATGCGCAGGTGCTGATCGAAGTCACTGACAAGGAGATCACGCCGCAGTTCATCAAAGAGCTTCAGCCTGTGCTTACTGCTTCCATTCCCGGAGCCAGGCTTGACGCTCGCCAGTTGTTGACCAATCCTATCGACTATCCCATCGAAATTCGTGTCTCCAGCACCGCCGACGTTAACGCCACACAGGAGGTGGACGACACCCGCCAGTTACGAAGAATCGCCGACCGCATCGAAGAGATTCTCCGCTCATCCCCGCTTTCCGAGCGTACGCGCAACGAATGGGGGGACGACAGCGCGCTGGTCGAGTTGACTGTCGATCCCGATCGCGCCAACCTCGCTGGCATCACTAACATGGATGTGGCGAACTCATCGACGGCGGCCATCAGCGGGACCACAGTTAGTGTGCTGCAGGAAGGGCAGAAGCAGATTCCAATTGTCGCCCGCGCCCGCACGGCCGATCGCGCCCATCTCTCTGATGTCGAGAATCTATACGTTTACGCCTCGCAGGACAACTCGAAAATCCCGCTGTCTCAGATATCAAGCGTGAATCATGATCTCGTCACCGGACGCATCGTGCGTTACGAACAGTTCCGCGCGATGAATATTCGCAGCTTTCCCGCTGCCGGACATCTGAGCTCAGAGGTACTTAAGCAGGTCATGCCGAAGCTCGAGGCCCTCGAGGCTTCTCTGCCGCCAGGCTACCAAATACAAATCGGCGGGGAGTACTACAAGACCAAAACCGGCTTCAAGAACCTTGCAATGGTGATGGCCATCTCCACGGTCGCTGTCTTTCTCGCGCTAGTCTTCCAATTCAAGAACGCGATCAAGCCCTTGTTGGTGCTTGCAGCTGCTCCTTACGGAATGATCGGTGCCTTCCTCGCGCTGTGGGTCATGGGTGAGGCCTTCAGCTTCATGGCGTTCCTGGGCGTCGCCAGTCTCGTCGGAGTTATCGTCAGCCATTCCATCGTTCTCTTCGACTACATCGAAGAACGCCATGCCGTCGGTGACGATTTCGAAAACGCACTCATCGACGCCGGCATACTCCGCCTGCGTCCGGTACTCATCACCGTCTTTGCAACGGTTCTGGCGCTATTCCCGCTCGCCCTCCACGGCGGTCCGCTCTGGAAGCCTTTGTGCTACGCGCAGATCGGCGGTCTGCTGATCGCAACGATCGTTACCAAGCTGCAGGTGCCGGTCATGTACGCAATATTCGTTCTCGATTTGAAGCTCCTTGAGTGGAAAGAAGTCGAGAGTCCCGGCAACTCCTCGACCACCCTTCCCCCAGGCCAAACCTATCTGCCAGCGAGCTACCCGGAATGAATACGCGACTCTCTTACACCTTCCTCTTCGTATGTGCTTGTTCGACCGCCGTGTATTGCCAGCAGCCGCCTGTTCCGCCAGCCCCACCCGCGTCGTCGATCCTGCAGGAATTCGATCATGCTCTCGATGAGGTTGCCGAAAAGGCCATGCGCTCTGTTGTCGAGATAGATGTCACCGGTTACGGAGTCCCGGAAAATGACGAGAGTAATTCTTCTCAATTGCTGCAGCGTCAGCGGTCTCTGGGTTCAGGAGTCATCGTCGATCCCGACGGATATATCGTCACCAACAACCACGTCGTTGCGGGAGCGCTACGCATTCGCGTCACTCTGGCGCCCACAACCGTCGAGATGGTGCCGTATCACACGTCTCTGGCACACCGGCAGCGTGTGTACGAAGCCAAGCTCATCGGCACGAATCGCTCTGCGGACCTGGCGGTGATCAAGATCGAAGAAAACGGTCTTCCTTACATTCCACTGCCCGATGAGCTCTTCCGCGTCCGCCTCGGGCAGACGGTACTTTCGATCGGGGCGCCGGAAGGTCTGGATCACACAGTCACCAAGGGCATTGTGAGCGCGGTAGGAAGACAACCGGACCTTGATCGTCCCATGGTCTACGTCCAGACGGACGCGCCGATCAATCCGGGCAACTCCGGCGGTCCGCTGGTCGATCGCGATGGCAACCTCATCGGCATCAATACATTCATCTACAGCTCCGGCGGAGGAAGCGAAGGCCTCGGCTTCGCCGTCCCCGAGCCGATCGTCCGCTTTGCCTATAAGGAAATCAAAGAGCACGGAAGCGTTCGTCCCATCACCATCGGTGCCCACGCCCAGACCATCACACCGGATCTTGCCAAAGGTCTCGGGCTTCCCCAGGACTTTGGCGTCATCATCTCCGACGTAGATGCCGGCGGTCCCGCCGAAGCCGGAGGCCTGCGCGCTGGTGACGTCGTCGTCTCCGTCGACGGCGTGCCCATCGACTCGCTGCCCAAGTACATGGCCTTCCTGTATCTCCATTCCGCCGGGCACTCGATGGAAATACAGGTTCTGCGGAGCGGCAAGCCGGTCACCGCTTCGGTCATACCGGCAGAAGCGCCGCCATCGGTAGACAACCTCGCGGATCTCATCAACCCCAAAACGGACCTCGTCGCAAATCTGGGCGTCTTCGTCATCGACCTCAACGGGTCTCTCGCCTCCGCGATGCCGACCCGCTCAGACAAAGGAGTGATGGTGGCTGGGTTGATCAGTGGAGAACCGGCGACAATGGCCGACCTTCAGCAAGGAGACGTGATCAGGTCCATCAACGGCAAGCCCGTTACCAGAACTGAAGATCTCCGTCAGCAACTGGCAGCGTTCAAACCAGGAGACGCCGTAGTCCTCGAAGTTGAGCGCCAGTCTGTGATCCAATACGTCGCGTTTGAAATGGAGTAAGCGAAGAATTCTGGTAAATCCCCTGCGGGACTTGCCTGCCACCCTTGCTCGTTGCATGAGATTCTCAGTGCGCGTCATACCGAGTTTCCATTCTGCTAACCTCTCGATCATGCTGCGTGCCCTGCCGATCGCCCTGCTGAGTTGCTGCTTTCTCACTGCTGTCGCAAAGCCCCAACGCCCGCTCAATCCGAATCTCGTCGCGTCCAAATGGCATGCGTCCTGGATCGCCAGCCCGACCGCATCGCCGAAAGCCGCCGGTGTTTTCTATTTCCGCAGAGAACTGACATTGACAAGCGTACCGCCTCACTATTGGGTGCATGTGAGCGCCGACAATCGGTTTCTACTGCACGTAAATGGTCACTACGCGGCCGAAGGCCCGGCGCGCGGCGACTTGTTTCATTGGCGCTTCGAGACGGTCGACCTCGCCCCGTTGCTACACCCAGGCAAAAATCTGCTGGCGGCGGTGGTGTGGAACTTCGGCGAGTCAGCTCCTGTGGCTCAGATGAGCAACCGCACAGGCTTCCTTATGCAGGGCGATACACCCGCCGAAGCTGCCGTGAACACCGGACCCACAAACACAAATGAAGGCTGGCGCGTTCGCGAGGAGCCGGGCCGCGCCTCCCTCGGTCACAACGGAGTGCGAGATTACTACGCCGCCGGCCCTGCCGAGAAGATCGATGGACGAATACTCGATTGGAACTGGGATCAGCCCCAGACGGACACTGCTGGTTGGGAAACTCCTCGACTGGTCGGCCGCGCCGCAACCCGCGAAGCGCAAGACGCCGACAACAACTGGGAACTCGTGCAGGACATGCTGCCGCCGATGGAACACCGCAAAGTCTCTGCCGGAACTGTTGTGCGCACCAGTGGGCTTAGCTCTGCGGTGACATTTCCCGCCGCGCCGCTGGAGATTCCCGCCAATTCGCACGTCACGCTCCTCCTCGACAACCGTGTGCTGCAAACGGCTTATCCGGAGCTGACAATATCCGGTGGCAAGGATGCAGAGATATCGGTGACCTATTCCGAGGCGCTGTACGACGCGCACGGAGACAAGGGAAATCGCAACGAAATTGAAGGCCGCCATATCGAAGGCATCACGGACCAGTTCATTTCCGGCGGTGGCGATACACACCGCTTTCAGCCGTTGTGGTGGCGGACGTGGCGCTATCTGCAGATTGACGTGACGACCAAAGAGGCTCCACTACGACTCGACGCGCTGAACGCCTGGTTCTCCGCCTATCCTTTCGACGCGAGGGCGGCTATCAGCGGAGACATTCCGGACCTTGGCAAGCTTTGGGAAACCGGCTGGCGCACCGCCCGCCTCTGCGCGCACGAGACCTACATGGATGCGCCCTATTGGGAGCAGATGCAGTACGTGGGCGACACCCGCATTCAGGCGCTCATCTCCTACGCGATGACCGGCGACAGCCGCCTGGCGCGGCAAGCCATCGCGAACATCGATGATTCGCGCACGCCCGAGGGAATCACCCAGAGCCGCTACCCATCTGCGCTGCCTCAGTTCATCCCGCCGTTCTCGCTGCTGTGGGTGAGCATGGTTCACGACTACTGGATGTACGTGGACGATCTGCCGTTCGTCGAGGAGACGCTGCCGCACACCCGCACCGTGCTCGACTGGTTTGCGTCCCGGCTGCGCCCCGACGGGCTGCTGGGGCCGGTGAAGTGGTGGGAGTTCGGCGACTGGACAGAAGATTATCCCGGGGGCTCGCCTCCACAGGAGGCCGATGGTGGGTCCGCGTTCTTAACGCTGCAGTTCATCGAGGCGTTGCACGATGCGGCGGAGATGGAATCGGCCCATATCGGCGGCGGGGGCAGCGCGGAACGGGCAGCGCGGTACCAAGGCATGATTCGCAAAGCGGCGCAGGCTCTCAATCAGCAGAACTGGGACCCGAAATACTCGCTCTACGCCGATACTCCCGCAAAGAAGACCTATAGCCAGGAGGCAAATATCCTCGCTGTCTGGCTCGATGTCGCGCCCCATGACCAGCAGGCCGCCATTTTGCGCCGGCTGATTGCTTCAAAGGAACATCAGACCGTCGATGTGGATGGCAGTCCGATGCCTCCAATGTCAGTCCCCAGCTACTACTTCCGCTTCTATCTGACCCGCGCCCTCGAACACGCCGGCCTGACGAATCTCTATCTTGGACAGTTAGACCCCTGGCGCAACATGCTCCGTCTGGGGCTGTCCACCTGGGCAGAGCAGCCCGAGCCCACGCGCTCCGACTGCCATGCGTGGAGCGCGAGCCCGAATTACGACCTGCTCACGGTGGTAGCTGGTATTCGGCCCGGATCACCCGGATTCAAAACCGTTCGCATCGAGCCGCATCTGGAAGGGCTCCACCAGCTCGACGCGTCCATGCCGCATGCCGGCGGCATCATCCACACCGTTTACAAACTCGATAGCGGTCGGTGGAAGGCCACGGTCACGCTCCCGGGTGGCCTCGATGGGGAGCTTTCCTGGAAAGGCCACCTCTATCCTCTGCATCCTGGAGACCAGACTGTGACCCTGCCGTGAGGCGCCGCTAATCTCATCGCGGGCACGCAGTCTCAGCTATGCGCAGATAGTTGTGCCACATCCTTCACGCAGCGGAAGCCAAGATGATTGGTGCCGGTGCTCACTTCGCCTTTGCCGCGAGTACCCACGATGTAGCGGGAACAGTACTGATCCGTACAAAGAAACGACCCTCCCCGATGAACCTTCTTCGGCTGACCCGGCTCTGCGGGGTCGTAAGCTGAATCGGGACCACGCGGGTTGTGAGCAACTCCGCCGGCCGCAGCCAGTTGCTGATAGTAGTCGGGACGATACCAGTCGGCCGTCCACTGCCAGACATTCCCCGCCATGTCATATAGGCCGTAGCCATTCGCAGGATACTTCGCTACCGGCGCGACGCCTACATAGCCGTCTTCACCGGAATCCTTATCGGGGAAATGGCCCTGGTGCGTATTCGCCATCCATTTACCGTTTGGCCGGAACTCATCGCCCCAGACAAAAGGCTTGCCAGCCATACCGCCGCGGGCGGCGAATTCCCATTCAGCCTCGGTGGGCAGCCGTTTGCCGGCCCACTTCGCGTAGGCCTGTGCATCTTCGTAGGCGATCTGAACAACTGGATAATTATCTTTCCCCTTGATACTGCTGTCCGGGCCGAGGGGATGCCTCCAGTTCGCGCCCGGAATGTATGTCCACCACTGAAAATAGTTGTTCAGCGGAACGGGATGATCGGGCGCGGCAAAGACAACCGAGCCCGCAACCAGATTCTCCGGGGGCGCGCCGGGGAAATCTTCCGCCTTCGGCTTGCGTTCAGCCACGGTTACATAACCAGTGGCTTTCACGAACCCGGCAAATTCGGCATTGGTGACGTCGGTCTTATCCATGTAAAAGCCGTCCACGTAGACGCGGTGAATCGGCCTTGCGTCCAGTGTGGCCTTCATTCCCACTTCATCCATCTCTGGAGGATCGTTGGCGCCCATCGAGAATTCTCCCCCCGGAATCCATGCCATGCCGTCGGGCTGAGCTTCCGGCGCGGGGTTGCGATTGGCAAGAGTCGGACCGAACGATCCTGACTGGGCACCTGTCTCGGAGACCTTTGCCTGGTTGGGCGCCGGGATCGCCGGCATCTGAGTGGCTGCTGCCGGGGCAGCGCTCACACTCGCGGACGAATTCATGCTCTGCCGTTTTGACAAGTAGAACAGCGCTGCAATTGCCACAGTCGCTATCGCAAGCACGATCCAGACACCGCGCGAAACCGGGGCGGCCCTTTGCTGACTACTTTGCGTCTTGCCCTTTTTGCTCATCGTTGTCGAGCCCCCAGGGCGACGCCTGCAGTCTAGAACAATTCCGTCGTCTCTGAAATGGGGAAGTAGGGAGCCTGGCGGCTTCCGTGCGCATGCTGCGCCAACAATCGAAGGTTCTGAATGCGAATGAGATAATCAAATCGATAGACCTCAGGGCGCCGATCCGTCGGGGAAGACTGCTGCCTCGAACGGCGCCGCCCCAGCGCAAGGCCAATCTATCGCGCCCGGCCGCTGAATGAGGTTGGGAATCGCAACTCGGGTATGCCCGCTCAAAGAGATTAGGGAGACATGACTAGAACCCACCATCATCACCCTCTTCAAGATATCCTCGAGAGCCGAATCGCCATCATTGATGGAGCGATGGGCACGACAATCCGCACTTACGGCATGAAGGAAGCGGACATACGGGGGGAGCGCTTCAAAGGCTCGAAAAAAGACCTGCTGAACAATGGGGACCTGTTTTCTCTGACTCAGCCAGCGATGATCGGTGACATCCATCGCCGTTTTCTGGAAGCCGGAGCGGACATCATCGAGACGAACACCTTCGGCGCGACCAGCATCTCTCAGAGCGAATTTTTCGTGGACGATCCACGCGAGCACGGCGGCCGGAAGGATCCCGTTTTCTATCAGAAGATCATCGACGATCCATTCCTCAACGACCTGGCTTGGGAGATCAACGAGCAATCCGCGCGCCAGTGCCGCGAATGGGCAGATCGCATTGCAAACGCAACCGGACGTCAACGGTTCGTCGCGGGAGCCATCGGGCCGCTGACCGTGTCTCTTTCGAATTCGCCAGATGCCGATGACCCCGGCTTCCGCGTAGTCACCTTCGATCAGGTGAAAGCGGCCTATGCCCAGCAGGTGCGCGCTCTAATCGCCGGAGGAGCGGACCTGTTGCTGGTCGAAACGATCTTCGACTCGCTCAACGCCAAGGCTGCGCTCGTCGCGATCCGCGAGGTGTTCGACGAGGACGGCCTCGCCGCTCAAGGTAAGGAGTTGCCGATCATGATTTCAGCGGCAGTTGGGCGTGGCGGCGAAACCATGATCTCCGCTCAGACCGTTGAGGCATTCTGGAACGCAGTGCAGCACGCGAAACCGCTGTCGGTGGGACTCAACTGTTCACTCGGTCCCGATCTGATGTATCCGTTTCTCGAAGAGCTCGCCGAGAAGGCGGACGTGGCGATCTCGGCCTACCCGAATGCCGGGTTGCCCAATCCGCTATCGCCGACCGGGTTCGATCTGGAGCCCGCCGACATGGCCCGTTATCTGGGCGACTTTGCGCGTGGCGGATTAATCAATATTGCCGGTGGCTGCTGCGGAAATACCCCCGAGCACATCGCGGCGATCGCCAAGGCCCTTGAAGGTCGGCGCCCCCGGCAGTTGGAGAGGGCGTCTGCCGTGGAATCATACGCCGATGAGGTCAAAGCATGACCGTAGCCGAAGCCCTGCAACCAAAGCCTCTTCGTCTATCCGGGTCGCAGCCGTTTACCCAGCAGTCCGGCGTCTTCATCATGATCGGTGAGCGGACCAATGTGGCTGGTTCTCCCAAATTCGCGAAGCTGATTAAGGAAGGCAAATACGAAGAAGCGGTAAGTGTAGCCCGGCAACAAGTCGAGAACGGGGCCAACGTGATCGACATCTGCATGGACGAGGGCATGATCGACGGAGTCGCGGCAATGTCCCGATTTCTTCTGTTGCTGGCGAGCGAGCCTGAGGTAGCCAAGGTGCCCTTTATGGTGGACTCCTCAAAGTGGGAAGTCATCGAGGCAGGGCTCAAGTGCATGCAGGGCAAGGGCATCGTGAACTCGATCTCGCTCAAAGAGGGCGAAGAGAAGTTCCGGCAGAACGCCTCTACTGTGCTCAAGTACGGCGCTGCGGTCGTGGTGATGGCCTTCGACGAGCAGGGGCAGGCTGCGACCTACGAGGACAAGACCCGCATCTGCGAGCGCGCTTACCGAATCCTGGTCGACGAAGTCGGCTTCCAGCCCGAAGACATAATCTTCGACCCGAACATCCTAACCGTTGCCACCGGCATGGAGGAGCATAACAACTACGCGGTCGACTTCATCAACGCCACCCGCTGGATCAAAGCCAATCTGCCGCACGCGAAGGTGAGCGGCGGAGTGTCGAACATCTCTTTCAGCTTCCGCGGCAACAACAAGGTTCGCGAGGCCATGCACTCCGCGTTTCTTTATCACGCCATTACCGCAGGCATGGATATGGGCATCGTAAACGCTGGTCAACTCGAGATCTACGAGGAGATCGAGCCGGACCTTAAGGTGCTGGTCGAGGACGTGCTTCTCAACCGCCGTCCAGATGCGACAGAGCGCCTGGTGGAGTTCGGTGAAGCTCTGAAGGCGGCGGGCGCTGGTGCCGTGGCCAGCGAAAAGAAGACCGAGGAATGGCGCAACGGCACGGTTGAGGACCGGCTCAGTCACGCGCTGGTCAAAGGCATCGACACCTACATCGACATCGACACCGAGGAAGCCCGTGTCAAGCTGGGCCGTCCTCTGCTGGTTATCGAAGGCCCATTGATGGCCGGAATGAGCGTAGTGGGCGACCTCTTCGGCGCCGGCAAAATGTTCCTGCCCCAGGTGGTCAAATCCGCCCGCGTTATGAAGAAAGCCGTGGCGTATCTGACGCCGTTCATGGAAGCCGAGAAGGCGGCGATGGCGGCTGCTGGCCAGGTGGTCAGGACGCAGGGAAAAATCGTGCTCGCAACCGTGAAGGGTGACGTTCACGACATCGGAAAGAACATCGTCGGCGTCGTGCTCGCCTGCAACAACTACGAGGTCATCGACATGGGAGTGATGGTCCACGCCGAAAAGATCCTCGAGCGCGCCCGGACGGAGAAAGCCGACGTCGTCGGCCTCAGCGGCCTGATCACGCCGTCACTCGACGAGATGGTGCATGTGGCTCGCGAGATGGAGCGCCTGGGTTTCAAATTGCCGCTGCTCATCGGCGGAGCAACCACCAGCCGTGCGCACACCGCGATCAAGATTGCGCCGCACTATAGCGAGCCGGTGGTCCATGTGCTCGATGCCAGCCGCGCTGTACCCGTCACGACCAGTCTTCTGAGTGAAGATGGCAAGGCGGCATTCGTGACACAGCATCGCGCCGAGTACGAGGCAATCCGCAAGGCGCACTCTTCGCCGCGCCAGAAAGGTATCGCCCTCGAGACTGCCCGTTCGAGGCGAACTCCGATCGAGTGGCGCTCGGAAGATATTCCCGTACCTGCCTTCACCGGCGTGCGCGCACTCGACAACTTTCCTCTTGCGACATTGCGTGAATTCATCGACTGGACGCCGTTCTTCCACACCTGGGAGCTGAAAGGCGTCTATCCCCGCATCCTCGAAGACGAAAGACAGGGCGCACAGGCGCGCCAGATCTTCGCCGAAGCCGGCGCTCTGCTGGATGTCATCATCGAGAAGAACCTGATCACAGCACGCGGCGTTTACGGTTTCTTTCCAGCCAACGCCGTGGGCGACGATGTCGAGCTGTACACCGACAACTCACGCGAAAAAGTCTTGACGCGATTCCACTTCCTTCGTCAGCAGGCCAACAGGGAAGGCAGCGAGCCTTGCCGGTCGCTATCCGATTTCATCTCGCCGAAGGAAACAGGCCTGGCCGACTATATCGGTGCGTTCGCGGTAACCAGCGGGATAGGCCTCAAGGAGTTGTGCGACCGGTTCAGGGCCAAGCACGACGACTATAACGCCATCATGGCAGAGGCGGTCGCGGATCGTCTCGCCGAAGCCTTCGCCGAATGCCTCCACAAGCGAGTGCGGGACGAGTGGGGATATGGCCGTGAAGAGCACCTCAGCAACGCCGAAATCATCCAGGAGAAATATCGGGGCATTCGGCCGGCCGCGGGTTATCCGGCGTGCCCGGATCACACTGAGAAGGGCACACTCTGGTCATTGCTCGATGTGCAGGCGAACACCGGCATGGTAATCACGGAGTCGTTCGCGATGTGGCCCGGCTCGAGCGTGAGCGGGCTTTACTTCGCCCACCCGCAATCTCGCTATTTCAGCCTTGGGAAGATCGAGCGGGATCAGGTTACCGACTATCGCGACCGCAAGGGCATGAGCCTGGCGGAGGTTGAGCGATGGCTCGGACCTAACCTGAATTACGATCCGCCAGAAACGCCGTCGAGCCCTGAGAACCCCACGCCCGAGAATCCCGCGGACGATAAGAAACAGCAACACGTCTTCGCTTAGCCCGGCTGCGTTGATCTGCCTCACATAACTCGACCCCACGAATATCCAGCAGGCTTAATTCGCTAACGAGGGTCTCGTGAAGTCTGGTTTTGCCGGCGAACATACCGACTGAAACCATCGGCTGATGTACACCTGAGCGTGGGCTTCGCCGCAATAGTGCCTTGCTCCGGGTGCATTTGCGGTCTCTGAATTCCATTTGAGAACGGTAAGTTCCGAATCGCCGCATTGAATCACATACCAATGAGTCGGATTGCTGGCGACTGTACCGCAGACTTCACATCTGTATTCCTGAAGAGAGCTCATAAACTCCTTAATCGTAAGCAGGGTGAGGGTTCGCTCCTACGAGTTCACCACGGCTTTTTTTGATCCGAAGGAAAACAAATTCTAACGGATTCGTCCGCATTGCAACATTGGCCTGAGGGCAATCCTTAACCGGAGCCTGTTTAACTTCACACACAATCCAGCCATCGCCGCCAAAAAGGCTTACCTAAATCGGCCACGATGCTCCGGAAGTTGTCATCAATTTACAGGAATTTATTTGGCGTGACCGCTGCTACGTTCGACCCTCCCTAACCAATTTCGCGCATCTGACCCGTATAAGACGGCAACTCTCGTCGGTGAGGGAAGGGTGTCAATGAAGCTGAAAGTTCTGGTTGCCGACGACGAACGCTTGATTGTCGACACTCTGGCCATCATTCTCAATCAAACCGGATTTGAAGCCACCGCTGTCTATTCCGGTGAAGAAGCCATTCAAACCGCGAAGACTCTTCGGCCCGATGTGCTCATCAGCGACGTCGTCATGTTCGGGTTGAACGGAATCGACGCTGCAATAGCAATCCGCAAAATGTTGCCTACCTGCAAAATCCTGCTCTTGTCGGGACAGAACTCAACCGCCGTTCTCCTCGAAGAGGCAAGTCGAGACCACGATTTCGAAATTCTCGTGAAACCGATGCCGCCAAGTGCCCTTCTCGCACGACTGGAGGAACTGATAAATAGCTCGGCTGTAACCGAGGTTGCGAGCTAAAAATCGCAGGTCGAAGTGAAGCAGAAAAAGAGCGGGACGCCCCCCGGCGTCCCAAGCGGTTGTCTCCTTAACGGAGATAACTAGCCACGATCATCTCGATCAAACGCGGCTTGATCTGAGCAATATTGAACACATTCAGAGAAAAGTACTGGGTATGAGCAAAAGAGAACGGACTCCTTCAACACCTATCCGATACCCTACTGCCGTCCCAGCAGCGGGGAAGAGGGTCACGATGGTGTCTGAGGTTAAGTTCCCCCATAGACACAACAGCGATGGCAGCTACGATTCAATCTGTACTGCATGTTTTGTGACCGTAGCCTCAGTTCGGGATGAAGAACTCCTGCGTGCTCACGAACTAGCCCATGTCTGCGACCCAGTGAATCTCTATCGAATCGCTCAAACTCGCGGGTCTACTCGGCCAATGCTGGTTGAGTAGCGCGTTTTCAAAGCGCCACTTGCGCGTTCTGTAAGCTGTTGATTATAGATGATATGGCGGAGAGGGGGGGATTCGAACCCCCGATACCCTTACGAGTATGCCTGATT
>CAWAFB010000007.1:0-312009 GCA_963781245.1 uncultured Acidobacteriaceae bacterium | reverse complement strand
GTGAAAGCATGGGGCACATGGAACCAGAGTGGAAGCACGGCGGATTTCTTCTCCCAGCCATGCTACAGCCACGTTGTCGGATCGATAGGGATCTGGAACGATGGCGAATTGGCGAGCGTTCCAATGGGACGCTATCTGAGCGCAAAAGATCCGGTTGCGCCAGCAGGAGCGAAGCAAACAACTAACCTGGGACCCGCGGCGGCGGAGGTGGATTATCAGAACAACATACTCTCTCTCGATCTCGGCAGCGCTATCCCTGAAATTGCCATAGCGGGCACGCCCGCATCGAGTCTCGAGAAGCTGGATCTTGGGACGCTTGCGGTGGGCATCCTGAACGGAAGCAATTTCCTCCCGATCGGGCAGCTGGACTATGCGCAGTATGGAAGACAGGCCTATGAAGCGACCGCGGGAATAGTGGATCTTCCCTTGCCGGCATCGGTCACGCCACAACAAGTGCAGCAGGGGCTGCTGGCTATTCAGGCGTCAGGCGCCAGCGGGGCGGTAACTGCCCTGCTGGAACAGCAATTTTGTGCGCAAAGCGATAGCCGCGGTATCTATCTCGATCAGGGCAGCGAGCAGACGTTTCAGATCACCGTGCTTAAGCAGGGTGTTCCCGCGGCGGGCGCGAGCGTGCTGCTTGCGCAATACGATCAGAACCTGAATCTTGTGCCGTCCGCGCCGCCAACGTACCTCAGCTTCACCCGCGGCGAACTCCAGGTGGCGAATTCCGGTGCGAATTCCTGTTCCGGCCCCGTCGCCACCGTAGTATTGGTCGTAGCGGCCGATGGGAATGGTATTGCGACCGCGGGCATCGCGGCGCAGTCGCCTGGTTTTCCAGTGGTGGCCTTTTTCCCCTATTCCGGAGATACGTTGCCCGTTCCGCCGCCCGCTCTCTTCCCACCCGGTAACATGTTCTACGTCACGGTTCGGGTGTTGCCATTTGACGACGCTCTGCAGCAGGAATTCATCGATCTCTGGAACAGCCGCACGATTCGACGAAGGCGTGGGATTTCGTGTACCACCGGATTCTCTATGTCTACGACATGATCTTTAGCGTCATGCTCGAGTTTGTGAACCTTGGATCGCGGTCGGCGTTCGATCAGAATGCCAAGGCCATAAGGAGCCTGATCGAAAGGTCTCGCGCGGACGAGGGCACGAGCGCGATGCCAGTGACGCGCGACTTGTCCGAGGGAAAGCGCATCGGGCTCCAGCTCTATCTCTACCTTGTAACTCAGAAGTTCAACGTTCCGGTTCTCAGCATTCAGGAAGCGTGCGCCCAATGAGCCTGTTCGATTATCCACGCATCAACTTTGCAGGTACCCTCCAACTCAGTCCGGGTACTGCTAACAACGACGACTATGCCGCGAATTTCGTTCTGCCGAAATCGGCGGGACCGTATGCCGGACAGCCTTTGGCTCTGATCGACTCGAAGACCGTCCAAGCGCGTACCTACGGGATGTCCGACGCCGACTTCATCGCATGGGCGCAGCAGCTGCAGACATTCGACGTTATCGGCGGCCAACCTGGACAAACCGGGCAGACCTTTCCCGCCGAGTGGAATTATTATGGCGCGATGGACATGCCGAATGTGAACATTTCCGTTACCGGCGCCCAAGATGCGGCCAGAGACAGTGGCTCACTGGCTAATCTGACCGGCGCGTCGCTGGCGTTTTCCGGAGTCATCACGGATGTCAATTCCGAGGGCTCGCCTCCCTCCACACAGTTCTTCATGGACTGTGTAACGCTCTCTGGGAACGGCAAAACCTATCTGAGCGGCGCGCCCAGCAAAGGCGCCTGCCAGTGGCTGAATTTTTACCGCAACGTTAATCAGACAGCGGATGCCGGCGCTGGCGGTTACGTGTACCATATCTTCCGCAAAGGTCCTGGCACAACAATCGACATCCCTGGCTTCGACCGTCCGGGCATCGTGGGGGTTATCTGGCGTTATTATCTGTACCGCCCGATCGCGATCAGGGACAATGACCAAATCGCTGCACTTTACAAGCAGGGCAAAACGAATCCGGTGACGATTCAGATCGTAGGATCCTTCGCTCCGCTCTACCAGCACGAAACGATCTTTACAACGCCTGTGGGCCGCTTGCTGGTGGCTAATTATGCGACGATTCCGACGCTGGGACTCAAAAACAACAGCGGCCCCAATGAAATGATCTCTCTCGCTCCCGGAGTGGTTCATCAAGCGGGAAATTCGATTTCCGCGGATCTTGTGGGCACATTCCCTGAGAACTACCAAGGCAAACCCGATCTTCCGGATCCGAAATTCGATTTCGGGCCGGTGGCGCTTGCGGTGACCGCGGGCGGCAGCAGTGCGATCATCGGTCCAATCGACTACACGAACGTGACGGCCGGCAATGAAACCGGCTGGGTCTTCGATTTCGACATTTCCGCGAATGCTGTGGCGCAGAACATTCTGCAGAATCCAGACGCGGAATTCAGCCTTCAGAACCAGAATCTGAGGAGTGTGCTGGGCGAGACCGACCATTATTTCGTCTCTAATCAGCAGGGCATATACACGGAACAGGGAGGAAGCGGGTCGCTCTTTCTGAACCAGGGAACCGAGGAGCCCGCGACTGTTCGCGTTTATGGTCGCGGCCGTGAACTTTCCAGGGATCAATGTCCGCCCATCACTGTCTGGCAGTATCGGTCCGTGCCGCTAGAATCACCCGGGAATGCCGAAGCAATTTCGAACAATTTCAAACCGGGCGATCCCATCGTCGTTGACACTTCGCAGCCTGGGAACTTTCTCTTTACGTTCTCGATCGACTCATCCGAAATCCCGCCCACCAGCTATCTCACGTTCATGAATCCGCCGTATATCACGAATTATCCGGCGATCAGCCTGCGCATTCTGCCCAACTATGTGGATTTCAGCCGGTACTACGTCGATCCGCTCGCAAAGGAGCCCGGCGGCAACGATCTGCTCACATTCGATGTTGTTTACCAGAATGTGCTGCGGACCTACTATCTGCTGTATCCGGCGATGAACCAGGTTTTTCCGCTCAACTCGGAAGCCGCAGTCACCAAAGCGGCGCCGGGCATTCTGGACCGGAGTGAATTCTCTCTTTGGATGACCAGCAGTTACATGCCCCGCACACGCGACATGTCATCCAGCCGTCGGACGCTCCTTCGTGCATGGTGCCGGAAGGTTCTCGCAGCGAAGTAAGACCGGGGCGCGCTATGAATGCATCGCTAGTGGAGGCATAGGCTTCGTGGGATCCAGAATCTGAACCTCTTGCATCATCCCCCTGTCCTCATGGTCGAGGATGTGGCAGTGCAGGACGAACGTCCCTGGAAAATCGACGAACCGGCTTCGAATCTTCACCCGCCCGGGTGTTGGTATTCCTGTAGCAAGATCGGTTTTTGACGCCGGAATTGCGATCGTATCGAACCAATTGTAAGGAGCTTGTAACGTTACCTGCGTGGTGGCATTGGGATCAAAAATCTCCAGCACCTGAAACGGATTTACGTGGATATGGAACGGGTGTATCGAACTATCCCAGTAGTTTTCCAGTATCCATTCCTCTGCGGTATTGAGGTTGATGTACTGAGTGGTATGGGGACTGTGGTCGTAAGCCAGTCCGTCGATAGCGGGCCTCGCCACATTATCGATGTTGAATTTCAGACACCGGGATTTCAGATTCTGGTTCATTGGGTCGTTCTGATCCCACTGCAGCCACTTCGGCATGGCCGGGTAGTTCGCCGCCGTCGGGAAATTCATGGCCGGGCTTACCGGGGGACCTGAGACATTCAGATTCAAGAGGTGATCGACCTTAGTCAACAGAGGGCAACCGGCTGGGGGTTTTCCGTGGAGATATCGAAACGCCAGCCGGGATTTTCCGGGCGTCGCCGGCGCCTGAACCAGGAGGTCGATGCGGTTCGCGGGCGCCATGGCAAATTCCTGCGCGAGCCCAAAGTTGGGATCGTTGTATCTCTCTGGCGCCAACTGAATGCCATCGTAGGCGATCTGCCGGATTACCGGGGCGTTGCCGGCATCGGCCGGGAAGGGACCGCCATTTGACGCGGCGAACGCGGTGTACGCATCTTCTCCCAAGAAGCGATAGGTAAGATACGAAGCTTGCTGCATCGTGGCATTGATGAATCGCCAGCGCTGTATTTCACCTGGTCTCATCTCAATGGTCGGTTGCAATTGGCCATTTACCAGGGGGCACGGATCGCCGCCAGCACAGGTGTACATCGGGGGTGGGTCGGTATGAATCGTAATGGCACCGCCCAGTTGTTGAATCACCAGAACCTTTTCAGTCGTGGCCAGACCGGGGATCAGGGCTTCTAACTGATCGTCGAATTCACCTTCGATAATGAATGCGCCCGCCATTCCGTTTAATAGCTGCAGAGCGACCGAACCGTGTTTGTGGGCGTGATACCAGTGCGTTCCCGGCGCCTGCCCCATGATGAAAGGCTGCTTGGTATCCGGGTTGGTTGCCGGTGGGGGTAGGGGCAGTGTGAAATGGGTAGGTCGCTTATCGCCCGGCTTTACGTCAACCATCACATTGTCACCGTTTCCGTCCGGCGTCACGTGCGTGCCGTGATAATGGAGATTGGTCACATTGTCCTGATGAAAGCAGGATGGCATACTATCGCTACCAGGATAGATCGGCCCACTTTGATCCCTCTCCAAATTGCATCCATTCGGGGCGGAATTCGATTCGGGAAAAACGGTCGGATCAATCGAATTCACAAGATTAATGTCGACCGTATCTCCCACTCTCATGCGTAGCGTAGGGCCTGGCCCGGGAAGAGCGGGGTTTTCGGGCCACTTCGCTCCTGTCCCCCTCTCTTGAGCTGCGTAGTAGCGCAGCTTCATGGGGCAACACTGATAGCCCTGGCCGGCGATCGTGGCGACGCTCTTCCACCCCCCTGTAACGATCATGTCGACTGCCAACTTTTTGTTCTTACTGCGAAACTCGCGAACAGGCTTGAACGGATCTTTGGGATTAGAGCAATTCGGTTGTCCGGGTTTATTAGTGCACGCCTGCGCCCATAACCCGCGCGACTCAACCATATCCGCGATAGAAGCGCCCAGAGCCGAAGTCAAAGCGGAGGCGATAAATCGACGGCGTGAAGGAGCGACCCCGGAGGGGCGTTCTTTGAGATCGTTCGACTCTGAATCCATGAATTTATTCCTCGCGCCGCATTATTCAAAATCTTGAGATCTGTGCCGTAATCGTTGCCGTAATCGTTGCCTTCGTTTCCCCCGGAGGAAGCAGGCCGTATTCGAAGACAACAGGATCCTTCCCCAGAATAGGTTTCCAGTTAAATACCATTGACGCCGAGGTGGAATTGGGGTTGACCGTGGCCCAGGGTCCTTCCGTTTGTTCGCCATTCTTAAACAAGACCAGCGTATACGACACCGCATCTTTGTTCGTCCAGGCAACGAAATCACCCCACATGATTGTTTCAGCCGAGGGATTAATCTTGCCGTCGATGATCTCGATGTAGTGTGGTATTGGCTGGGCGGGAGGGTATCCACCCTTTTTAGGTTTACCCATCAGTACGGCCCTCCGATCGATTAAGGTGCCTGATGTTAAGGGACTATAGGAACTCTGATACCAAGGGACAATAGGAAGTCAGATATTAAGGGACAATAGTTAGGTGTCTGACGTTAAGGGATATTAGCAAGGCGTCTGATACTAAGGGACAACAGAATCGCCCGTCAACAATTTTTTGACTTTCGTCTATTTTCTTTAAAAACGAGCTTTCCAATCGGCTACTTCGGAATAGAACCACTGTTCATCGGGATATGCCGGCGCGTCCGCGATTGCGGCAATCCGGCATCGGTAGGTCCGTTCAAGGAACAGCAGCAGGCGGGCCGAATAAATCGCCCCATAATCCTTGTGATGGTAGAACCCACTCGAGTGAAAACCGGGGTTGTAAACCGTATGGATCCCGCCTACATTTACTTCGATCACAGTGAATGAACCATCTTGCAGCAGCGCCACATCCCATCCCAGCTGGGAACCCGAGGTGATCCCGGCGGGCAGGGAATCGAGTATCCGCCGCACATAGCCGTTAGGGCCCTCTCTTTCACCCGGACGAACCGAACCCTGATGCCGGTGTACCGTGAGGTCTTCAATCACGCTGTCTTCAATCGTATGGACTCGATACTCACGCCGGATATTCTTCAGCTCCTGCACGATGAACTCTTCATCCGTCAAACGTCCCGCGCCGGGCATGTATCTTCCACCGCTCTCAATCCATGACAGTGCCGCTTCGGTCCGATTGTGTATCTCGTTCCCCGAAGTGTCGCCAAGGGCTGTTTTGATAACGAAACCGCCCGGAAAGCTTTCGCACAGCAGTCGGCGTATATCGTTGGGATTTGCCCCTTGAGCCAGCCGGTCGAGACCGCAGGTCAACGGCAAGCTGTCAGGGTAGTAGTGCCGGAAGACGTGCGCTTGCACCAACTTATGTTCCAATCGCCAGAAAGGCAGTCGCCGTTCGTCAAAACCTAAAGTTAGTAGAACCTGTCTCAGCATCAGCGCCCGGGTAGAAGCTGCCAACTGCGGCAGGAGTTGGATCGCATCCGACAACCGAAGTTCCAGACCGTCGTCAACCGGCCCGCGCCGCCGCAGACCGGTGAACTGGCCGATCTCCCAGATCAGTGGGTCAGCAAGATCGTCCTCGGTGCGGGAGTCAATACATATTTCAGGAAGAGGAACGGCCAGACCGCGATGTCGAAGCTGCCAGGCTGCGGTCTCCTTGTAGAACCGGTTTTCGATCGGGTAATCGGGCGCGTCAGGTTCGGCGCTCACCTCGACGCAGTCTGTTCGGGCAACGTGATTCAGCAACCGGGCGGTATCGCAGGCACCCCAATGATGATCGTGGAAATAACCGCTGCAATGGAAACCGCGTTTGAACGACCCATGAAAGCCGCTGAAATTGACTTCGATAATCACGAATGAACCGGAGGGCTGTAACGCGATATCCCAGGCCAGCAAAGATCCGCCCACCAGAGCGTCGGGAAGCCGCCGAAGCAGGGAATTCACGAATGCATTTGGCGCTTCGCGTTCCGCTGGTATGCTGCCGTCGTCATAGCGGCGGAAGGTAAGATCCTCAATGACATCTTCCTCGAGGCTGTGTACGCGGTATTCGGTCGTGATCGGGACTCGTTCCTGAACAACGTATTTTTCGTCTAATAGGGAGTGCGGTTGCAACAACCCGGCCGACTCCACCCCGATCGACGCAAACTCGGTGCCATTGCCATTCGGTATTTCGCCAGAAGAATCTCCCAGCGCCGCCTTGATCACATAGCCGTCTGGAAAATGACCAGCGAGAAACTGCTGTAGCTCTCGGGAGTCCTGGCGTCCGGCGAGTGCACAGAGTCCGCAGGTAACGGGAATCGATTCAGGAACGAATGAGCGAAGAACCAGAGCCTGTATGAGCTTGTGCTCCATCCGCCATTGCAGATGACGGTGCTCGTCGAAACCCAGCGCGCGCAAGAGTTGCCGGACGAGCAACGCTCGCGTGCTTCCGGCCAAGCCGTCGCGGAGACACAGGCCTTCCGACAGCCGAAGATCAAGTCGGGATGCCAGCGGACTGCGGCGGCGCGGCAGCCGGCAACTTCCGATTTCCGCCGTTAGCGTGTCAACCTGACGAATTTCTTCATGTATCCATTGCAACAGGAAATAATTCTATATGCGTTCGGCCCGCCACGGTTCAAGCCGTCGCAGTGGCCTCAGCGAAGAATCTTCGATCTTCAATTCTCCTCGCTTGATCGCGTCGAAATCGCGCGTCCACGCCGAACTCAGCCGGCGGCGCAAGGGACTATCAAAAATTGTTTCGGGTGTATTGGTCAGCGACGCTGCGTGACGCCGCCGGATGTAGAGGAACTCATCCACGTTGCGAATGCTGCTGTTGAAATGCGCGCGGAGAAGGAACTGCGTGTCGTTGGCGATGATTAGATCTGTTGAGAGGCCGCCCAAATCGAAAAACACGCGCCGGTAGGTCATAAGCGCGCCGTGCAGAAGTGCGTGGTTAGCGCAGATCGCCAGCGCCGCGGTGCCGTCCAGTGGAAAGCGGACGGGCTGCACCACTGCGCGAATCTCGTCCAGACACAATTCATGTGAGCCGACGATGTCGCAACCCGTCTCCGCCAGCGCATCGCTTAGCATTACAAAGCGGTCGTAACAGGAAAGATCGTCGGAATCTTGCAGAGTCAGGAGCGGCTCCGCGGAATTTTCCGCCAATTCCTGGCGAATTACGTACGGCCCCACGGGCGCTGGGCTAAACTTGACGAACTCCACGCCTGGGTATTCCGCGGGAAATGCAGCATATTCCCCACCGTCTTCGACATCCAGGCCGACGCGAATCTTTAGCGAATTTTCTGCAGTTTTCCCCGCGAATGCCAGCGCAGCGCGCAAATGTGCCGCCTCTCCGCGATGAGGTATAAGGAGAGCTTTTGCGGGCGCCTCGCGGCCATAAACGTGGCGTCGTAACAGCGGGACCTGTCGCACCAATAGGCAATCGACCTCGATATCCCGTCTCGCGATCGCTCGAAGCACCGCGAAGCAAAGAGTCTGGGCCCAGCAATCGATTCCCAGGGCGGCGAAATGCGCGAAGACTTCTGCACTACAGAAAAACGAGGTAATAGGATCGCAATAATTCGGATCAACTATTGGTGCGACTCCTCGCGGTACGAGCGCAATAAATGCGGTCCTATGGTCAGGAATCTCCTCCCACAAGGAGGCGAGCGATTGCTCGATCTTGTCCGCCAGGCTCTCTTCGAAGATCAAAACTGCTTCGGAGCAGGCGGCGAGATCCTTCAACGGATGGGCAAAGCGTGGGGCTTGATGAATGGCCGCCCCAAGAGAAGAAGTTCCTCTTCGAATCAGGCCGGCAGCCAGCATCTTGATCTCGCCTGACTGAGGTAGCTCGGTAATCAGCATCGGAGGCTTTCGATGTTAGACTACAACGATCCATGAGGGTGCTCTACTATCTTTCCGATTCGAACGTCCCCAGTTGGGGGGTCGGAATGGTATATACGCATGTCCGTCTATTGTGCGCTAACGGAATCGATGCAGCCGTGCTGCACTCCCAACCTGGGTTCCGGCCGGAGTGGATGAGCTTCGATGCGCCTCGCTTGTATCTACGCGATGGATCGCTCCGCATTGCCCCTGACGATCTATTGGTGGTTCCCGAAGTCCATGCCGCTGAAGCGGATGTTCTTAGCCTGGCTCGGTGGCGCATCGTATTCGTCCAGGCAAGCTCGTATATTGCACCAGGTTTGGGAGGCGCGAAAGGCTACCGTCAGCTAGGGTACTGTGGTGCGATCGCCATAATGCCGCATGTGCGGGAAATTGTGGAACGGCATTACGGAATGGAAGCGACGGTGATTCCGCCGTGCATCGCGCCTTGGTTTTTCGAGAGCCCACCCGCAGCATCCAAGGCCCGGAAACGACAGGTCGCGCTTTGCCCCAAAGTCTGGTGCCGTGATTTCCCGATTGTTCGCCACACACTGCGCGCCAAGGCTCGCGCGCTGGGCTGGACAGTGGTGGAACTTGAAAACAAGCCGCACCGGCACGTCGCCCGTATCTTCCGGCAAGCCGCAATCCACGTCAGCGTAAACTGCCAGGAGTCCTTTAACGCAACTGTTCCGGAGGCAATGGCAGCTGGTTGCATCCCCGTTTGTTACGAGGCGTTCGGCGGCCAGGATTATCTCCGCGATGGCGAGAACGCGTACGTTTTCCCCACCCATCATGCATACCCACTCATAGAGCGCACACTGGAATTGATGGCTTCATGGGACGCGAAACAAAGGGAACTGGCCCGCATTCGGCGCGGCGGCCAGGCGACAGCGCGGCGTTACACGGAGGCTCTGACGGAAAAAGCACTCCTCGCCTATTTTCGCCCTTTAACGCGCTGATTCTTAAAGAACCGCCGCAGCGCGCGTTCGGAGTACCGCGGATCGCTCTTCACACTGTGGATCAGCGCGTGCCCGCGCCTCAACATTTCTTGCGGGCTGTAGGCAAGGCCGCGCCAGTTACTGCCGAATGGTTCTCCGGGCAACGAGAAATCAGTGCTTTCGAGCCCCACCGTTCTCGTAAACATGCCCATCATGACGTCTTCGGGAACGGCCAAGAGCAGCCAGTCTTCGGGATGGTCGAAATATCCCAAACCGGACATCCGTTCCAGCGTTCGGAACGGCAACACATAGATGCCGCCTTGACAATATTCTTTGCCCGCATATCCGTTCCTGTAGGCGGTGCTAAGCTGTGCCTCGATGCGCGCAAAACCAGGAGAATCACGCGGCAGCGTCGCCAGTGCGTCGACAACATCCGACACCGCTGTTTTCTCACATCCATAATGCGGCGATTCACGGCAGCAGGTGAAGCCGAGTGTTCCCAGCATTCCAGTTTGCGGATGCCGCGCAAGGAACTGGCTCACAGTGTCGCGAAACTTGCCGGCGATGAGTGCGTCAGTATCCGCGCGAAGCACGAAATCGAACGGCCCCGCTTGGCGAATCAGGGCGAATCCCAGCAGCAGGCTCGCTGAAAGGCGTCCCATCAGAGGTTCTCCCTGACCGTGAAAAGGATCGCGCAATGTGACAAGATTGCGCATGCGTTTATCGCGCGGCATCACATTTCGCACATGCGGCGAGCTGTCGATGGCGACGTACAAACGCGCTCCTCGCTCATAACTCCAGAGGCTCTCGATAAGGTCATGGAAACGCCCCAATTCGTCGTCGCCTGGCCCAATCGGAACAATGAGCGCGAAGCTTTTCATTGGGATAACGCTTGTGCGACAGCGTTCACGACATCAGACCATACTCCCGGCCGCGTCTGGCGGAACAGTCGCATCGCTGGATACCAGGCGGTGTCGTCTCGGTTCACCATCCACCGGAAACAGGCGTTATACGGCAACATCAGGAATGTTCGTTTGCCCAGCGCGCCCGCTAAGTGAGCTATTGAAGTATCGATCGTCACGACAAGGTCGAGCGTTTCTATCGCGGCAGCAGTGTTTGGAAAATCGGGCGCCAGGTCGATCGCGGGGAACGGAGGATTCGCATTCCATAGTTCGGCTCGCCCTTCGCCACACTGCAAGCTGTACAGCGTGACTCGAGGAATGCTGGCGAGGATGCGAAGATCTTCAAGCGCCATCGACCGTTTGCCAAAGCGGTCCCGAATGAGGTACGGCGACCCCCGCCAGACGATTCCGACATTAATTCCCGAGGTGCGCGGAATTCGCTTTCCCCACTCCGTGCGTAGGTCGGGGGAAGCCTGAAGGTAAGGCGCTTTGCCGATCATCTCTGCGATGGGAATATCCAGCGAATACATCAACCAGAAGGCCACCGCGTGTAAATCGGCTTCGGGTGCAGTGTCATGCGGCGCTACAACGGAGTCGACACCCTCCATAGTTCGCGCAAGGGATCGAAGCCGTTTGGGGACTTGAAGCGTGACGCGGGCGCCCGCTTGCTTCACTACTCGTGCAAAGCGCGCAAATTGCAGGGCGTCACCGAAATAGATGTCTCCCGCGTTGAGGCGCAAGGTCTTCCCGCGAATATCTTGCCCTTGCCAGCGGCGGCTTGCCGGCCCCAGCATGCTATCGAAGTTCTCGCCCTGCATGTGCGAATGAAAGGATCGCCTCGCGCGGTCGAAGTCCGCTAGTCTCGACCAGTGGATCAAATAGCCGATCACCATCATAGGGTCCTTGCCGACGGCAAGACCCTTCTCATACCAGAACTGTGCGGCAGACCAATCTCGTAAGCCCGTATACAGCTCAGCGAGCCGCCTGATCGACGTCAGATCGTCCGGCCACCGGCCCAGAATATTGTGCAGCATCGCGATCGCCTCTTCGTAAAAGCCCTCCTCGGCGAGGGCCATGGCCACTCCACGTTCAACGTTCAACGAGCCCAGGGCGGAAGGGATTGCAACCCTCAGTCGCGCAGCCGCTGTCGGGTCCGCCTTGCCGTTCCACAGGCAGCGGGCGGCGGATTGATAGTTCTTAAGATCGTCCGGCGCAAGCTCAATCGCTTTGACGTAGCAACGCAAGGCTTCATCCGGCTGCATGAAGGTGTCGAGGTACAACCCGCCGCGTATTTGCCATGCCTCCCCGTAGCCTGGGTGAATGGCCAGCGCCTTATCGACATACCACTTAGCTTCGTCAGCAAGCCCCACCGAGAGTGCGGCGCCAGCGCAGTTGCAGAGATACTTCACGTCTTGAGGGTGGCAAAGCGCCGCTGCGCGATAAAATATGAAACTGCGCCTATATTCGCCACGGGCCGCAAGTGCGGCGCCTAGAGCGTGCAAAGCCGCGGCGTCGTCCCGGTTGTGCTGGATCCGTTTGCGCAGACCCGTTAGATCTTGCGGGATGTCCTTCACGGGTGAGTGGAGTTTAACATTGCAAGTGTTGCAGTGTTAAAAGTGAAGCCGAGAAAAGGCTCATTTACCGATCATCGCCACCGATGCACAAGGCGCCGTGCACGCTTAGCGGATATCTAAGGTCAGGGGCGGATTTTCACTGATTACCTGCGTGTCACGAGTAGGTACGTAAATTCAGCCATACCGTTTTGAAGCCGTGTTGAGGGCTCCCGGCCGAGTTACTGCCGTATCTTGGGCAATAGCATGCTCGACACAGGCTGCCCGCCGATAGCGAAGGTGCGGCCCTCCAACGTCTTGAGTATCAGGAAGCCGTGAAATGTTCCCTGGGGCGGCGGCAAGCGGCGCTGCCAGAGGGTCAAAGCAAAAGGAACGGCTCAGTAGTGGTACAGTTTGCTTGACATTGTTGTGTCTTCGTGGAATGCTTCGACCATTTCTCGGACTAACATCCTTACACAACCGAAACCAAGCACAGAAACGAAGCATAGCAGTTCTAAATGTTCAGAGGCTGTATTTACAGATCATCGGAGCTACAGCTCATTTGTTGATTTCTCCTGGCTCGAGACAACTCTATGAACGCCATTCTGCCGCTACGTCATTTTGCTGCATCGGCAATCATAGTATCTCTACTGACGAGCGCAGCTTTTGCCCAGACACCGGGGACTGGCGCGATCTCCGGCGTGGTCTACGACCCGGCCAATCGCTTGGTGACGAATGCCACGGTGGCGGCAGCCAACAATGCGACACATATCTCGCGATCGGTGACATCGACAGACGGCGTATTTCGAATGCCGCTGCTGCCGCCAGGTGGTTACACAGTCACCGTGACTGCGCCGGGATTTGCGCCAAACGTTCTGAACTCGGTCCAGGTCACGGTGAGCCAAACGACCTCATTGATCGTGACCCTGGCGGTTGGGGCGGTTGGAGAAGCTGTGCATGTACTCGGCGACTCTGAGATCGTCGACATCGACAGCTCAACGCTGGGCGGAGTGGTAAACGAAACTGCGGTGCAGGCTTTGCCGCTGTCGAACCGCAACTACACCCAGATCCTTGGGCTTTCGCCGGGAGTGGTGGTCGACCTGCCGAATGCAGGCGAGCTGGGAAACGGGACGCAGAATGTGGCCTCCAATGGCGCGACTCCTACCGCGAACAACATTCAATTCAACGGAATTGACGCCAACAATCTGGCCGAAAACTCGGCCGCCACTGCCGGAACATCCGACGTCGGCACGGCCATTCCGGCGCCCGACTCGATCCAGGAGTTTCGGGTGCAGACGGCAAACTTCGATGCAGCTTACGGACGCGGCACGGGCGCAAATGTCGATCTGGTTACCAAGAGCGGTACGAACCAATACCACGGGAGCGCATGGGAATTTGTCCGCAACAACATCTTCAACGCGAACGATTTCTTTTCGAAGCTCGATGGTCAGCCGCGGCCCGATCTGAAACAGAACCAGTTTGGCGGCTCGATCGGCGGCCCGGTCAGGCGTGACAAGATGTTCTTCTTTGGGGCCTATCAAGGAACGACCGATGTGAACGGCTTGGGTGGCGAACAGAATCCTATTTTGCCGCTGCTAACTTCTGACCGTTCGGCGGCGACGCTGGGAGCGCAGTTCTGCCCGGCGGGACATCTGAACAATATGGGACAACCGGCGACAGGATATCTCACCGAGGCCGGCGGAGCCCAGGTTGCCTGCGATGGATCGAACATCAACCCGGTAGCCGTCGCGATCCTCAATGCAAAATTGCCGAATGGGCAATTTGCCGTGCCGAGTCCGCAGGTCCCGCTGCCAATTACCGGACCAGACCCCTCAGACCAATTTCCGGTTGGACAATCGACGTTTGCGCCACCGGCCCATTACCGCGAGGACCAGTTCACGATCGATCTGGATGACACGCTGAGCGATCGGAATACGCTGTCGGGACGGTTCTTCTACTCGCGTGCGCCAACGACGCAACCCTTCTCGCCGAACGCCGCGAACGTTCCCGGCTGGGGAACCGATGAGCTGAACCGGAACACGATGTTCGTCTTGTCGGATACTCACGTCTTCACGTCGAACCTCGTGAACATCGCGCGGTTTGGATACATGCGCTACGATGGGCTCTCAACTGTCCAAAATCCGCTTACCGCGCAGGCGATCGGAATGGGCACACCCACCGGTTCGACAAGTTCAACAGCGAACGCTCCCGGACTGACCGTCGGCGAGTTCACGATCGGCGATGCCGGAACGCCATCGCAGTGGCAGGTGACAAACTCCTTCATCTGGCAGGATACGGTTTCGCTGACACGGGGCCGGCAGAATATGCGCTTTGGAGCCGAGGTCAAACGGCACGAGGTAGATCAGAACGATCCTATCGAGACGGATGGGCTACTGCAGATCGGCACCTTCAATGACTTTCTTCTGGGGCAAAGTGCAGC
Organism: uncultured Acidobacteriaceae bacterium; assembly: GCA_963781245.1. Classification (GTDB taxonomy): domain Bacteria; phylum Acidobacteriota; class Terriglobia; order Terriglobales; family Acidobacteriaceae; genus Silvibacterium. The sequence continues at coordinate 297,243 of CAWAFB010000007.1, read as the reverse complement.
CCAGAATGGCAGCCCGCAAGGACTGAGTAACGTGAGCAACAGCCAGGCAGGTGGAGGGATCTTCCGCAGAGACTCGCGCTACAACGACTTCGCTTTCTTCGGCCAGGACGATGTCAAGGTGACGCCGCGGCTTACAGTCAACGCAGGTCTGCGGTACGAGATCTTTGGTGCGCCGATTGAGATCGACGGACGGCTTGCGAATTTCAATCCACTCACCGCAATGCAGGGTCCAGTTCCGGTCACGGGAACGTACAACGGATTCTCTCTTCCATCCAATTTCCCCGGCGCACTGCCGCCCGGCTATACGCGGACACCTTTCCCCAGCTTATGGAAGACGCCCTATGGAGACGTTGGGCCGCGGCTGGGATTTGCGTTGCAGCTGACGGACAAGCCAGTTGTGTTACTCCGAGGAGGATTCGGAGTCTACTTCGACCGGCATTCAGGCAACCTCGCCGAGCAGACCCAGGACCAGGCACCGTTCGCAACCTTACAGTTCGTTGCGGGCGATCCCAACGGACCGGCGACCTTACAGAGCCCCTTTGTTCCTCTCGTCTTGCCAACCTCAAGTTACCCGATCTTCATGCCGCGCACTCCTACGTCAGTCCCGTTCATCGAGAGCACTGATCCGAACATACAAGACGGCACGACCTACGAATACAACCTGAACGTGCAGTACGCGCTGGGCCGCGACTATGTGCTCGAAGTGGGATATGTAGGAACGGTGTCCGCGCATCGGTCGGGACAGTACGAGTTCGATCAGGCTTTGCTGGCGAGCCCCGAAAACCCAGTAAATGGAGAGACGACGAACTCGGTCAACAACGTCACGGCCAGACTCCCAATACAGGGCGTAAGCCAGGGGTCGCTGTTGACGTCATCCCACTTCCTCGCCAACTACAACGCCCTGCAGGTTAGTTTGACCAAGCGGATGCGAAATGGCTTCCAAGTTCTGGGTAGCTATACCTGGGCAAAGAACCTGGACGAGGTTAACGGCGAGGTTGGGACCGATGTCTACGAGCTGCAGCTGCCAAGCAACAACCAGAACAATCTGCGGCAGTCGTCATACGGCCCAGCGGGCGACGACCGTGACCAGCGGGCCGTTGTAAGTTTTATCTGGAGTGCGCCAAAGTTCACTTCGTTGCCGACCCTGTCACGGCGGATTTTGACCGACTGGCAGTTCTCAGGGATCGGCGTGGTTCAGTCGGGAACCCCGCTCAGCATCTTTGACTACAATGCGGGCTCCGTGTACGGGCTGCTCGGCGGAGAGGTAAGAGCGCAACGGACAGGGAGTAATCCTTCGACGAAAAGCTCGCTGTACTCGCGGGTGCTGAATGGCTATCTCGACCCAAGCGCCTTTACGCGTGCGCCCGAAGCGCCGTATGGTACGAGTCTGGCGGACCAGGACTTCGGCAATAGCGGCGTCGGCATTGTGCGCGGGCCGGGTCAGCACAATCTTGACTTAGCCGTGGAACGCATATTCCCGGTGAAGGAGTCGAGTAGCTTCGTCTTCCGGACGGAGTTCTTCAACCTCACGAATACGCCGCAGTTCGGAAACCCGAACCCCTATCTGGGTTACACGGACCCTACGCTTTTGAACCCTACAGCGAGCCCGACCTTCGGCAAGATCACAAGCACGGTGACCAATCCACGCATCATCCAGTTCGCGGTGAAGTACCTGTTCTGAAGGTGCGCAGGGAGGTAAGCCATCGATCGAACTGTAAGATCATATGCGCGCCAACAACGCGAGTGGACTTTATGGTGCTTTTGAATGGGCGCACGGGAGGGCCGGCGGGTTGATGCCTTACCGCAAAAAGGTGGCGCGGCATTTCATCCGGCAGGTTCAGTTTGGACCGCCAAGGTCGCGCGCTGTCCAGTATGCGGCCATCGAGAACCTGCCGACTGACGAGATTTTTGAACTCCGATACACCGACTTGGACTTGGCCATCGACCGGCTGCGGACCCCGGTACGGGAGGGGCGATAATGGATGTGCTGCTGCAACATCCCGCCCCGGATACAAGGGGGACGGACTCTTTCTGGAACAACCCCTTTGCATGGTTGCGGCAGAAAAAACTGGGCCGCGCCTTCTGGGTATTTTTCACAGCTGCGTTCTTCTTCGATGCCGGATTTGCGGTCTACTTCTTTTTGTTCAACCTCTATCTGCTGGACTGTGGCTTCAAGGAGCGTGCCATAGGACTGGTAGGCGGCGCATTTACGTTCGGCACTGTATTAGGAACGCTCCCCGCCGGCCTGTTGGCGCGGAAAATCGGGGTGAAGAGATTGTTGGTCTGCTGCTTTGTGGCCGCTCCGCTCGTGAGCACTGTGCGAACCGTCTGGATGGGTGAGGCCGCGCAGGTCGGATTTGCGTTCTTGGCGGGATTGGCAATGTGCACCTGGGGGGTCTGCTTTCTTCCGGCAGTGGCCCGTCTGACTACCGAGGGAAACCGCGCATCGGCATTCAGTCTGATCTTCTCGGTGAGTATCGGCACCAGCGCTCTGGGCGGCGCGGTGTGCGGCTATCTCCCGCAATGGCTGAGGATGGCCGGCTTTGCAATGCAAGGCGCGGAAGTAAAGCGCATGATTCTGCAGGTCTCGTGCGGCATCGCGTTCGTTGGGTTGCTTGCCGTGCTGCGTCTGCGAATGCCGCCCCAAACGGCGGAGGCGCTGGCGGAGATCCAGCCGTTGGGCCGAAGCTGGTTCGGTGGATGGAAACTCCATCCATTCTTGCTACGATTTTTGCCGTTGATGGCGCTTTGGTCGGCGATATTGGCGGCCTTCACTCCGTTTGCCAATGTCTACCTGGCGCGCGACCTTCATATTCCATTCGCGCGGATAGGCCTGATCTTCTCTTCCGCTCAGTTGGTCCAGTTATGCTTTGGGCTGCTGACGCCGGTAGTCTTTCGCCTGTTCGGACTAATCAACGGCATCGTCGCAACCCAGATCGCCGCGGCTGTCTCCCTTGCTTTGATGGCTGGAGCCAGAGACGAACGGCTGGCGGTGCCCTTTTATTTGACCTTTTACGCGGCGCAGTGGATGAGCTCTCCTGGGCTATACAACCTGCTGATGACCAAGACGCCGGACAGGGAGCGCAGCACGGCCGCTGCGATGACGCTGCTCTGTAATGCGCTGGCGGGATCGGCGGCCACCGCTGGGGCAGGAATTCTGTATGCGCGCTTTGGATATCCGTTGACGCTTTTAGGGATCGCACTGCTGGCCCTGTCAGCGGCAATTCTGTTCCGGATTCTGATTGGTCCGCAGTCCCGGAGCGTAGCGGTGCAGCCGTGATGCCCGTCGCGTGGGGAGGATCGAGCCGAATGGATCAGCGAAGACGCCGATCTGCGCAAGGCTTTGCGTCAGCTTATGTTCGATGAGGGTGTGGTCATCAGTCGCAGGGATGGGGCCAAGTTCTGCGTCACGGCGGAACTTGCCACCAGCGCCGGAGATTGTCGCCGTCCTTGGCGCGGTGAGGAGTCCCGATCCGTGCCTGTAAGCCGATCGTGGGCTGCGGGTGTACGGACTTTCATCTGATCCGAACTTTAGGTTGAAAGGTACTGCGCTCAATGGCTGAAACAATCTGGTCACGATTGAGGCCCGTCCCCGAGCGCTTCAACTCCTGAACGACGGGTTCTCCTTCGGCGGCGCGAAACAAGGGTGTGCTTTCGCTGCATGTCCGACGCAAACAGCCGAGACACTCAGCAATGTAGGGCAAAACTCCTTCCTTGGAGTGGGGGTTAGAAGTGCTCAGGAGAAGCAACGACTTCGACTAACTCTGTGATTAAGATGACTTCAAGCCCTCTGCTGAGCCTAACCTTCCACGCGCTATTTACTTCTTACTTCGGCTTTGCATGTTCTGCAGTATGCGTTGCACATTCCGCGGCAGGGGCCGCTTCCGGTAGGCGGCATTCACCCCTGTCGGCGCATTCGCATTGCTGAAGAGAAAGCTAAAGACTTGATTATTCGCATTTTGCTGGGCGCCCTGAGGCGTCGCATAACCATGACAGTCCATGCAACTCTGGCCGTTTCCGGGCCCTGCTCCCTGAACATAAGTCTCCATAGTCGTGTTCGCCAGTATGTTGGTGTTCACGTTGGAGTTGGTTACGGGAATAGGGTACTGCGGTCCACCGGTTACGGATGGGTTGATGGTATCGATTAATTGATAGTACTGCCACACCGTACCCGCCAGGTTGCCTTGCCAGTTTTGATTGATCTGCTGCACGCTTGAACTGATATTGGTCACCTGGCAGACGTTAGTCACCGGCTTAGCGGTACCGTTCCACGGGATGTTTTGACTAGGGATGGGCGGCGGTACATTGTCCTGAGCGGTGCAATTACCGTTGGGCGTATTGGCCGCAGCCAGCGTTGCCGACGCGCCTCCCGGCGGTGCGGTCACATTGTCCACCTGCTCGAAGGTGGCCCAGAACCAAGTCGCAGGTGTCGTCGGAGTCAGCCGCAGGATATGCAGACCAATTAATCCGAATAGCGTTGGCCCCTGGCAGGTGGTCCCATCCTGCTGCAGAAAATAGCCCCATTGGGTGAAATAGCGCGGGATGATTGCCTGGTCCTTTTGCGGATCCAATACCCGCCAGGCGGTTTTCACCTCCAGAGCGCCGTACTGGGCCAGCATCGGCAGGGGTGGATTGAACATGGCCTCCTGCCCGGTTCTCGGTATGGGCAACAACTGTCCGCTTTTGCTCTCCACGCTCTGTTGGGTAGCTCCGTTGTAGTATCCATTCTGCTGAAGATACGTGTACTCGGATTGATCGAGCCGAATATCGTAGGTGACATACCACCCTGACTGTTCGATGAGCGGAGGCCCGCTGGCTTGGTTTACATTGCCAAATTTCGAAATCATGGCGAAAACCACCGGCTGAAACCCGGGCGAGACCGGGTTGGACGAAGTCAACGCCGCACACCCCGACGGAATCGGTACCGGGTTGTTCGACCACGGGCCCGGATCTTGCGCTGCCGCCAGCATGGTGTTGTTTTCGCTGCGGAAGGTCCCCCACACCGCGGGGATCATGGCGCCATTCGAGCTGCTCGCGCCGATTGTCAGTTGGGTATTCGGCAACCCGGAAATCCCCGCTGCGCTAGGTGTAGCCGAAGGCCAATTGATCGCCACAAACGTTTGCCACCCGAAATTCTCCCAGTCACTTTGGGAGGGGCTAACTCCGTTCGAGGGCTTCACATCCTGGGGCACGACCCAGGAGCTCGCCGGAAGCACTCCCGCCTCCGCCCGGCCGGTCTTCTCGCTCATCTGGGTCGTCCCGGTCGCACTGGTCGCGGATTTCTTGTTGCAGGCGATATTCAGGGCCGCAAGCGCAATAAGCAGTACCGTGCCAAGCGTGACCCATCTCGATGTTGCAAGCTTTCTCATTCGACCTTTCGCCGTTGCAGTCCTATTTAAGAAAAATAGACATTCCGTGTAAGCGCGGTAGCTGCAAACTATACGCTCCTTTAAAAAATCCAGGCTATAAATTTTCTTTGACAACTCATAGCTTGGAAGCGTGTCCAGACCATGCCACTGCGAGTGCACGATAGGAAACTCGGAGCGGGCGGCGCTCATGGCGAAAACGTGGGGGCGTTGGTGCGTATACGCTTGCGGTGCGGGGATAAGATTTCAGGCGCGGCGGCTAGCCTTCGAACGCGTGCCATGCGGATCTATGGAGGACAGGTAAGTCGGACCGCGTCCTTGGAAGACAGCCCATCTGCGAGCACGCCTAAGTGATACCTGGTGAGAGAGGGAGCGCGAGCGCGGTTTGTGTCGTTGGTTGTGTCGTAACCCTGCCATCCCTATCAAAATATCAGGGGATCACTCAGTTTCACCCGATGTCACGTAGGAAGGGTCCGAGGTGCTCTAAAGGAGCATGGATATTGGCTCGCCGTATCACTTGCGCTCTTTAGGTGTCGCGCCGTCCGACTCGGGGCCGAGATTTGACACGGTAGAGGTCGGCGGTTCAATCCGCTCGTGCCTACCATTTCATTCAATAAGGTAGGCAGTGTTGACCCTCGCCGGGTCTCCTTTCTATTCCGCATCCGTTCAGCACGGTTCCGCTACTGCACGACGTCGCCGGACTGAGTCTGCATCTATTCTGTCTCTCGTTCATCGTGCCTATTAAATTTCCTGTTCTTGTGCAGCTCTCCAAGGAACGTGTCTTGGCATCCGCACAGTGCACTTGTTGCTATGGGGCCGTCACGTCGGGAGAAATGCTTGATCCATACTTACTGTTGCTATCCGGGGTATAGGTCGCATTGAGTTGATGTCCCGGGGCCAGGGAAAGCCCGCTATAAGGTACAGAGATCTGGGTTCCGTCGAGTAAGACGCCGGTGTTGTTACTGAAGCAATTGGAAACGACGACATCGGGCGTGCCATCCAGATCGAGGTCGCCGACTGCGGCCGAGTATGGGTTGTTGCCTACATCGAATGGGCCCTGCACAGAGTAGCCTCCAGCCAGACTGGCCAGCACCAGGTTGACGGTACCACTCGTATAGTTGGACACAACCAGGTCCTCGAGCCCGTCTCCATTGAAGTCGGCGAAGTTCACGTCGTCCGGCCCCTTGCCTACAGGAACGATCGTTTGCGTGCCGAAAGCGCCGCTTCCGTTGCTGTGCATCACACTCACGGTGTTGTCGTTGTAGTTTGCAACCGCCAGCAGCAGGGTGCTCCCGAGGCCGTGGATGGCCAACGACTGCGGGCCTGAGTGCGCGCCGCTGCCCACGCTGATCGCATGGGAGGTGAATGTGCCGTTCTGGTTGTTCAGAAGGGTAGTGACCGTTCCGTCCGAGTAATTGGCCACGGCCAGGTCAGAATAGCCGTCTCCATTGAAGTCGCCCGCGCGGATGGCCTGGGGCGTCCGTCCGACATTGATTGCCGAGCCTGACAAGGTGAGAGCGCCACTGCCGTCACCAAGAAGGATGCTGACGCTGTTATTGAAAGTGTTGGCGGTAGCCACGTCTACCTTTCCGTCGTGATTAAAGTCGCCCGTGGTCAGCGAAGTGGGAGTGTTGGTCGAGGTACCGACAGTGTAGAACGTGGGGGTCCCGAATGTTCCGTCGCCATTGCCCAGCAGCACGGCAATCTGGTTGACATTGAAGCTCCCGACAATCAGATCCACCGTGCCGTTGCCAAGACTGACGGCGTGGACCTCGGCCGGACCGAAGCCTGCGCTGATAAGAGTCGTAGTGGCAGGCTGGAATGTTCCATCCCCATTACCCAATTGCACAGTCACAGAGTCCGTCTGGTAGAGAGAGGTGATCAGGTCAAGGATCCCGTCGCCGTTGACGTCGGCCAGTTCGGTCCAGCAGGGAAGCGTGTTTGCCCCTGTGCTGGTTGTCACCTGCGCGATCAGAGCCGTCGTGGCCGTTGAAGTATTGAGCGTTACCGGGGCCGTGACCGGAGTGCTCGAAGTTACATCGGTGAAGGCAAGCTGACCACTGGGCGTAGTGAAGCCAAAGCCGAAGACGTCGATCGTCGCTGCGGTTGCGGTCAGCGATGCAAAGGTCGTCTGGGACTTACCAAGGTTGGTCAGTCGGAAATTGTTCAGGGCCGAGCCTGAGCTTGCCTGCACGTTGTATGGGCCGCCAGTGATACCGTTGGCGGTCATAGTGCCCGAATTTGCCTGACCGAGAGCGTCGGTGGGTTCGCTGATGGTGTTCGATGCGTTGGAAAATGCCAGGCTGGGATTGAGTCCTGTGGGTGCCTTGAAGGTCACTGTGACTCCCGATAGCAGGTTTCCGCCTGCGTCGGTCACCGTGGCGATCAACGGGTTCGCGAACGCCGTGCGAATCGCCGCACTTTGGCCGCTCCCGCTGGTCAGCGCGATGTTTGCCGGGAGACCGGGAGTGTTGGTCAGGTTGAAGGTCGCCGATGCGCTCCCCGCCGTCGCAGTAACGGAATACGAACCCGCTTTGCTATTGGCGGTGATGCCCGCGCTGGCGACGCCGTTGGTGACACCGGAGCTACCCGTGGGGACCGTGATGGTGCCGGTGGAGTTGGAGAACGTTCCGCTCTGTCCGTTGCTCCCGGTGCTGGCGGTGAAAGTCACGTTGTAAGCGGGGATAACCACCGAGTTGGCGTCCTTCACCGTCACGGAAAGCGCCGTACTAAATGGGTTGCCGATGGTCGCGGACTGGTTGTTGCCGGCACTGATGGTCACGCTGGCCGGTACTTGGATTACGGTTGCGGTGTCAGTCCCCGAAGCAGCCGTTGCCAAACTGGTATGGGTCAGGTCGCCGCCTCCCCAGGCCTTCGCGGTGTTGCTGACCGACACTGGCGAAGTGGGCGGAACGTCTACGGTGAGATTGATCACCGAATCAGAACCGCCGGCTATTCCCCCCGTAGATGTGCAGGTGACTGTGCTTGTGCCACTGCAACTCCAGCCCGTTCCCGCAAAGGAGTTGAGCGTGTAGCCGGTAGGTAGCGTATCTGAGACCGAGATCATGCCGTAGGTCATGCCGCTAGATGCCGTGTTGGATACGGTGATATTCCATTGGGCGGTCTGGCCCTGGGTGAAGTTTCCGGTGTGGCTCTTCTGCACCGCCAGCACCGGAGCCGGCAAAATGGTCACCGAGTCGGTATTGGAAGTTGCGTTAGCGACGCCGCCGCCGCTCACCGAGACGTTGTTAGGGACACTCGTGGTGGTGCTCGCGGTCGGGCTTACGTTCACGTCGATCGTCAACGGCGAGTAACTGCTGCCCTGGGCTACGGTGGAGTCGTTCGTGCAGCTCACCATCTGTCCGGTCGCCGAGCAGCTCCAGCCCGTGCCCGAGAAGTTCGCGTAGGAGAAGGCGGAGTTCAGCGTATCGGTTACGGTCAACGGATTCGTGCCAGCCGTCGGGTCGCCGGAGGGGCCGGGGCCGCTGTTGGAAATGCCAACCGTGAACGGCACACCTTGCTGTCCCTGCGTAACAGTGCCGGTGTGCGACTTGTTCACCATGACGGACGGCAGATTCGCGGTGAGGCTGACACACCAGCCGCCCGTGAGGAAACTCGCCTCGCCGCCTCCGGTGGGGCCGCCGTCATTCAGGTAGAGACTCCAGGTCCCGTTTCCGTTATAGGTGCTGGAACTGGTGCCACCGAAAACTCCCGCGGCATTCGCGTTGCCCAGAATCGCGGTCCCGGCGGTTGCAGCTTTGTTGGTCGGCGTGAATGGGTTCGAAGCCAACGGCGGTCCCACTGGAGGGCTGGCGCAACTGCTTGCGTTCGGCGGGCATTGTGGGTACGTGATGTTCGTGTTGTAACTCGTCGGCTTGAAGGTGCCGGCAGATGTGAGGTTCCCGCTGCTGCCCTGCGCGATATTGCTTGCTGCCGAATCGGAGAAGGTAAGGTTGAACGGTGACGGATAGTTGGAGACATTGCTGCCCGTCAGTGAGAAGAAGTCGAGGTTATTGCCGCCCGGACCCACCAGCAAGGAGAGGAGATCACCCTGGTCTTTGGTGCTGAACCCATTCAATCTGACGGTCACGGCATCCACCGTGCCCGGAAAGTTGGTCACGAAGATGTTCGAGGGATACGGTGCGGCTGCGCCCGCGTCGGCGCCCAGGCCCGGGGTCGTGATTGGACCAGCATTGCAGTACGCATACGGCCCCGCTCCCGACCCCGAAGCGGGGTTGGTGGTGGTGGTGTCAACGCGCTGGTCGTATTTTCCGGTACTGATGCCGAACTCGGTGCCGGTATTGGTCCCGCTATAGGTGGCGACAATCTGGTGAGTGCCTTCCGCCAGCGTTGTGTTCAGCGTCGCCACGCCATTTGTAACTGTTCCTGAACCAAGATTGGTGCTGCCGTCGACGAAGGTGACCGTGCCCGGGTTCACCGTCAATCCCGAGCTGTCGGTAACAGAAACATTGGCGGTGAGGGCAACGCTGGCCTTTGTAGCAGGCGAAGCGAATGAAGCTGGATTTGGCGATCCGCTGACCGACGTCGCGGTGGGGTGCGCGTTCGCCTGCATCGTGAAATTCAGGCACCAGGAACCGATCGTTCCGGCGGCCCCGGGCTCGACTACTCGGGTGTCGAGATACAGGCTCCAGGTATTATTCGCCGCCTGCCCTCCGAACTCCGTTGTGAAAGTGGCCGAACCGGTGGGAGCGGCCGTGGAAAATGCGGATGGCGCCGGAGATGGGAACGTGTCCGGATTGTCCGAGCCTATATCAATCCAATTGTCGGTTGGCAGACATGTGGTGCAGGCCGGGGCCGTGTTATATGGGATCGTCAACGTGCCGTCGTCCGAAATCGTGAGGGAGCCGCTGCTGAAGGGGTTACCCGCCCAGGAGAGGAACTGGAAGGCGTTGCCGGAACTTCCGGTCCCCGATGTGTTGGAGCCCGGTGCCTGTAGGAGAAAACCTAGGTTTTCCAGCTGCGCCTCGTTCTGCAGGCTAATGCTGTTGAGGCTCACGGTGACCTTCTCGATGGTGCCCTGGAGTTGCGAAAAACCGGTGCCTAGAGCCAGCAGCGAGGGATAGGGTGTGCCGGCGCCGGTGTTGTTAACCGTGATCGGACCATTGCAGAAGGTGGTACTGGACGGATTGTACGGATGGTTGGTGGTTAAAACTGTCGCCTGGGTCGTCGAAGTGCTCGCTGCGAATGCGGAAGTTCCGCTGAATACCGCCGAAATGGTGCGAGAGCCTTCGTCGGCACCCGGAAAAGTCACGTTTGTCGCCGCCTGGCCCGAACCGTTGACGGCGATGCCTGAGGCGAGAACAGGGCCCATGCCGGCACTGGTACCGGTGCTGTCGTGGAAGGTGACGGTGCCCACCGTGACGGGTGAGCCGTTGGACGTAACGGTAGCTGTGAGCGTTACCGGGGTGGCGGTGGTGGCGTCGCCGTTGACATTGCTACTCGTATAGACAACCGAACTCGAGCCATTCGGACTGGCTGAAATGGATGTTGTGGTCGCGGCGGCAGATTCCGTAGTGAACGTAATGGTCCAGGACCCGACCGATCCGGAAGGCGTGTAAGATCCCGTCTTGTCCTGGTTGGCTACATACAGCGTCCAGGTCCCGTTGAAGGCACCCCCATCGGCGGGCAGGTTAAAAGCGGTAGTGAAGTTGAAACTGCCGCAAGTCGTGCCTAGGGACACGCATTCGCTGTTGCCGATTCCCGCCGAATTGAAAGTCGAAGGGCCTCCGGAGCCGCCATTGTTGAAGACCGGCGTCTGAAAGTTAGCGTAATAGTCGACCGGCAGGTAGGTGCCCGAGAGCGCGCCGGGGCAGGTGCTTATGCCATCGGCTGGGAGCATGCCGCTGAGGTTGCCCGGACCGAACGGGCCGGTGTCGGACAGCGTGAAAGTAGCATTCCCCGAGTTGCAAGGCCCACCCAACAGATCGAAAGCCGTGCCGCTGGGTGGTGCCAGCACCATCGACAAACTGTCCAGTCCGCCGCCGTTCGGACCGGTGACGTTGACATTGTTGAGGGTCATCGAAATGGCCGTCACCGTGCCTGAGATGCCGTTGACCGAGACTGTGGAATTCGCCGAAACGCCGTAGCCGCTGACAACGGTGATTTTGCCAGACGGGCCGAAGGTTTGCGCGGAGGCAGACACCGCGAACGCCGTCAACAGAAGAGTTGCCAAAGCTGTAACGCCCCGCAACGCGCGTGCCATCTGTACAACGACAGCCCGACCGGCAGCTCTCGCACTCAGCTCCTGCATAAGCCTCCTCCGCAGCGTGGCCGACACCACGCTTCATGACTCCGAGCCAGGCTCGGAACTGAAATCGGACCGCCGAGACGAACCGCTCGTTATATCCAGGACGAAAACGGAAGTGCAGCGCAACAAGGTTGAAAACCCGGGGAAGCGTAGCGCAACAAGGCTGAAGCGCGGGCAGTATAGCACAAGCATACGGAAGAAAACAGCGCCCGCTCGGGTCGCTGATTGCCACGCAGACTCGCACGCCGCTTTTGTTCTGTCAATTTTTTGCTTGCGATTCAGCGGAACTCCGTAGTACCGTTGGTCGCTGTCACTCCGCACTTCTTAAACGCTGACTCAAATAAGCGCCAGCCAATAACTCGGAACTCCGGATTTGGGAGGAAGTGAGCCATGTCTCAGCCCTATGTCGGTGAGATACGTATGTTTGGGGGCAATTTTGCGCCAGCAGGCTGGATGTTCTGCAGCGGGCAGCTGCTCCCCATCTCTGAATACGAGACGCTATTCAACCTCATCGGCACCACGTATGGCGGGGACGGTCAAAGCACCTTCGCCCTGCCGGATCTGAGGGGCAGGCTTCCGATCCACATGGGGTCGGGGTTTGCGCTGGCTCAGAACGGCGGTGCCGAAACAGTCACCCTCACGACGAGTCAAATGCCTGCCCACCCCCACACGGTCTTCGCCACGACGAATTCGAATACCGCTTCTCTCCCAGGCGGCAATTTTCTGGCCGCGGGACCCGATATTTACGATCAGAACAAGCCCGGTACCAGCACAATGGCGGCGGCGATCGGATCCCAGGGAGGGAGCCAGTCGCACGACAATTTCCAGCCATATCTGTGTGTGAGTTTCATCCTCTCTCTCTACGGAGTATTCCCGAGTCAGTCTTAGCCAGCGGTAAGGAGAACGACACGTGGCCACGCCATTCCTATCTGAGATCAACATTTTCAGCTTCGGTTTTCCACCCAAAGGGTGGGCGTTGTGCAACGGGCAGCTTCTGCCCATCAATCAGAATCAGGCCCTCTTCTCGTTGCTCGGAACCACCTACGGTGGCGACGGACGCGTAAATTTCGCTTTGCCCAATCTGCAGAGTCGCACCCCAATGCACATGGGAAACGGACATACCCTCGGGGAGTTGGGCGGTGAGCAGAATCACACGCTCACCCTCTCCGAACTCCCAGCCCACACCCATACCTGGGGCGCCACTAACACTGCCGCGAATGCGCCCAATCCGACTTCCAATCTGCTGGGCGGGGCGGCGGAATACAACAACTCCGCAAGCAATCTCGTGGCTATGTACCCGGGCGTGCTGGCGACCGTTGGCGGAAGTCAGCCGCATCAGAATATGCAGCCCTTCCTCACGCTGAATTTTTGCATCGCGCTGCAGGGAATATTCCCGAGCCAGAACTAGCCGCAAGGAGAACGCGACATGGCAAATCCGTTTGTAGCAGAGATAAGGATATTCCCGTTCAACTTCGCTCCCACGGGGTGGGCCTTTTGCAATGGCCAGATTCTGCCTCTCTCCCAGAACACAGCGCTTTTCTCTCTGTTGGGGACCACCTACGGCGGGGACGGGAAAAGCAACTTTGCGCTTCCCAATCTCCAGGGCAACGCGGCTATGCACTGGGGCCAGGGCCCGGGCCTGTCCCTGCACGATCTTGGGGAAACGGGCGGCTCGGATACTGTCATGCTGCTGCAGACCGAGATGCCGTCTCACACTCACACCATCAACTGCATCGATGGCCCCAGAGTCGCGGGGCAATCCGGCCAGCCGGGCAATGCAGTTCCCGTAAAGACAGGGGGCACTCCGGCGAGCGCCTTCACCAGCGGCGCCACGCAGAATCAAACCATGGCCACGAATATGGTAGCGATAGTGGGCGGAAGTCAGCCGCACAATAACCTGATGCCGTATCTCACGCTCAATTTCTGCATCGCGCTGCAGGGTGTTTACCCGCCGCGTAGTTAACAAGCCTTCCTGCCCGAGACCGGTTCAAAGCCAGTCCGTCGTGCGTTTGCCTCATGTCTACTCTTGCCGTTCGCCCAGCGCTCCCGCAGGATGAAATATTTCTGTACGACCTTTACTCGGCGATCCGCGGGCCGGAGTTCGCGCTCGCGCCCATCCCCGCAGCGCAAAAAGAACAACTCATCCGGATGCAGTTCCGAGCTCAGATGTCGGAGTACGCGCAACTATACCCGAACTCCTGTTATCACCTGGTACTGCTCGACGGCAAACCGGCCGGCCGGCTATGGGTAGCGCCCGGTAACGGCGAATTGCAACTGGTAGATATCGCCGTCCACCCGAATCTCCAGGGCAAGGGAATCGGAACCGTGCTGGTCCAGCGTGTCCAACAGGAAGCCGCGAAGGTCAGGCTGCCCATTCGCTGCTGCGTATTCCGGTTCAATACCGGCTCCCTGCGCTTTCATCAGCGCCTGGGCTTCTCCATCCTGCGCGAGGATCAGACGCACTACCACCTGGAATGGCGTCCCGTGCCGCTGCTGTAGCGGTGCAAAGGATAGCAATGCGCCGGTGGTAGCCGTCACGCCTGCGGCTCAATTGCAAGAGGATGTTCGTCAACGGAAGCGCCTCGCCAAGCAAGGCCACAAAAAGGGCGCGAACAAGGCTCTGCAGCGATTTCCGATCGTTTGACTGTTGCGGCGATCATCAACTGCAGCCAATCTCATGAAGCATTTCGTGTGCCTCTTTCAACGAACGGTATCGAATCTTGTGCGCCGGGATTCGGCAGACCAGTTCTAGGAATTTCTCGAATTTGTTCCGTCCAAGATTGTCCGCGAGGAGCAGCGCGCCCTCATTTAGAAGCTCAAGTGTTCGCAACGGAGACAAGCGCTCGACGTGACCCTCACCCGAAGGCAGGTATTGCGGAAAAAGGATGTGCGTCAGTTGGCGAGATCGATCGGGTCGACGCTCCACCGGCGGATGCACTAGTGAGATCTTCATACCGTCAGAGCGCACGTGAACCGGCCCGCTCGACATTTGAGGGAATATCTCCCCCAGAAATGGCCAGCTTCCTTGCTTCAGGCTGATGGGCAGGGGAAGGGATGGCACTGTGGAGGTATCGAGGTGGAGAAATGCCGGTTCATCAGTCAGGAGATCGAAGCCATGAGCGACCAGATATGCTGCCAGCGTGCTCTTGCCGCACTCGCGAGGGGCGCAGAGCAACACTCCGCAATCTCCATGTGCCACCGCCGCCGCATGAAGACCGAGGTCATAATCGGCTTTGGCATACAACATCGCCCGCGCAGCATGCATCAGGCCCAATCCCAGCTGTTCCTCCCGCTGTAGAGACAAAACCTCGCGGCCGTTCACGCAGATCGTCCAGCAATTCCCGGCACGCTGGGCACGGAGATGGCAACCGGGCGGCCGCGTGGCCGGCGGGCAATTCCGAAAATAGTCCCGGCATAGAGGCTCAAGCGGTCCGGAGGGATACTCAAGCAATATCGAGATGCCGCCGATTTCAATGCTTTCGGTTTTCGAATTCGTAGTTCTGGAAGTTACGAATTCTCTTGGCTCGAGTCTGGGCGACTCCGTTGGGCAGTCCGGGATTGGGAAAATCCCCTGGGTCAGCGCGGATATTGCTCCCAAGGCGTGGGCAGATACTACGGAGTCGCTATCTTCAGCGCGGACGTGCCTCAAGTCATCAACAGTCGCGCCTGCTTCGAAGGCTCTATACGCAGCAACGCCGGTGGCGTCCAGGCCGGCAAAGCGATTTTGAGTTTCGGAATAAACCATACCCTCGTCGCCAAAGAGATACAGCCACTGTTCCGCTCGCTCTGTGGCGACGCTACGAAAGCAGCGAATTGCAGTTGATGCTTCATTCATACAGGCCTCTGCAACTGAGAAGCTTACGAACCAGCTTAACGTCTGACAATTTAAAACAGGTGATTTGGTGTTTTTGCGAAGCTCTTCCCTTACAGCGGTGTGTGCTGTGTTTGCTGGTAATTCACAGAGTCCAGCGTGCGCCAATGCCAGTGTTCGGCTCCCGTCCAACCGGGTCAGGTACGATGTACCTGCGAATGGAATGGACTTCACGAACACAAAGGTTTTGAATGCCGATCCAACTCTCTCTCAAGAATTTCGCGCCTCTTCTTCACACGCACTTCCGCGTGGCGACTCTGGAAGACTACGAATTGGAGCTTACAGAGGTCACTGACCACTCTACGTCACAACTCGAGCAATTCTCCCTGATCTTTGTGGGAGTTCCTTCGCCATGGCTTCGGCAAGGTTCGTACAAACTTGGACATCCGCAGGTGCCCGAGTGCGAGTTGTTCCTGGTCCCCCTCGGCCCCGATGCCACAGGCATGCGCTATCAGGCTGTGTTCTCGCGATTTATTCGCAAGCCTCAGGACGAGTAGTCATTCGTGTCAGACACCACACAGCAGGAGCAAATGCGATCGAGCACATCTTCAAATGCAACCCCTCCATAGACCAGAGTGGCGTATGCTATCCAACAAAGCTTTCCGCAGGTCGCAAGGAGATAATCAGGGCAATGAACAAAACAAAAGAAATTCAGCCAGAGGCCCCTCAGGAGCCAGCACCTCCGTCTCACGACCCCGCGAATGATCCGGTGATGTCGAGCCGTCGTGAGCTTATCGAGCGGTATGCCAAATATGCGGTGGTCGCGGCGCCGCTGCTGGTGTTTGTATCGAAGGCGCACGCGATTCACAGCAAGCCGTAGATTCAGATACGAGATGGAAAGATGATCCGCCATGCCCTGGACGGGCCGTATTTTTGCAGGAGGCGAAACGGCCGCAGGATGGGCATGAGCCTGTGGCCGATCCCATGGCGTTCCGCCCAACGATAGTCCTCAGCAGTCGGCGCAAGGTAGCTTAATCGATAGCGCCAGCGCTTGATTGTACTGTGCCCGCTCTCTAGGTAGCCGCTCCCGTAAGTCCTGGTTACTCCCGCTACGCCTTCTGCGAACAGCCTCTCCGTGGCGCGCCGCGCCCGCTTAGCGGCTTTCGGCGATTCGGCGATTACCGCATCTAATGCTTCCGGCAGTTGCTGCGGAAACATGGCGCGCACAACCTCGCACCCGATCAGCAGCCACGCCTCGAGACCCTCCCGCTGTGCATGCTGCATCAGTTGTCTGCATCCGTCAGGGCCCAACCTTCCGAGCGCTCGCGCCACATCCAGAATCCAGATGAGCCTCGAAAACCCATGACTTAGCCCGTGAGAGCACAAGAAGAGCACTAGGTCGTCATGGAACATAACGTGCATTGGCTGGCCGCGAAAATTCTCACGGTGGGATCGGCTCCAGATGCCGTTCAGATCAAATTGAAAGATATGAGGCGAAGTAATATCAAAATGCAGCTCAACTAGAATCCCGTCGCGGCAAAACCTCCGCTCCGAGTCGTTGATCACGCCCCCCGTGAAACCTAGGTCCAATAGCAATGCCTCGGCGCGGCTGTAGTCGTTGCGGCGCACGAACAAATCCAGATCCTTGCAGGTCCGCACAATCGCATTGCCGTACAGCACCTGCGCCAATGCGGGACCTTTCAGTGGAAGAACATCGATGCCCCCCTCTGCAAAACTCTGCAAGAGAGCTTCGAGTTCGGTTGCCAGCCTTTCCGCGGAACTTCTGCTTTTCCGAGCAGTAGCCATGAAGAATTCGGGCATTTCGGTGCCCATTTCCAGCAGCGACTGATGGACCAGTGCAAGCACACCATTTTCTTCCGCCATGCCCAACAGCGCCAGCCAGTCTGTATTGGGAGGAACGAATAGCGGCAAACCGCGCAAACATCTGATGAGCAGCGCGGCCTCGTCACCGAATTCAAATGCGCCTTGCTGTCGCAAGTCCGGTGTTACGTTGCTCATTAATGACCCTTGTCGATGCGCACACTATTGAAGCACATCAAGCTCATCGGGTGTCGACATCCGCACGACGCTTTGACGGCCGGGTGTCTCGCGCCGCTGCGCTGGTCCCGAACCAGATCGTGCCCAGAACGGGCGGCAGCAACCCATCCGACTTCATCTTTCGTAATCCGGAGCAGAAATAGCTGAATCTGGTATGCGCTTGTCCCTATTGCGGCGATATACCGCAGGCCAGTGATGCTCGGGAGAAAACAATAGGCGCTGCCCCGCGTGATGACGAATCGTTCGAAGCCAGTACCTTGACCGAACTGGTGGGGGACGTGGGCAAGGTAAACACGCTGGACGTCGGGCTGTTGTTTCCGACGATAGGATCAGGGCCCGAAATCATTCCCCCGACAAGTTGAATTGATCCGGATGAAAATCCGGGGACGCTGTGGGGACGATAGAACCGATAAATGGGTGCGAACGCTGCCTAACGGATGCAAGGATAAATCATGCTGTAAGGCGCATAAACACTGCGTTTTTGCTAACCCCAGCCGAGTGAGTGCAAACTGGGCCAAAATATCTCAGATGGCCCTCTCAAGGCGGAGAGTTCGGGTTCGATCCCCGATGGCCTACCAATAAATAAACACACTAGATGCTGATAGCTAAAAAGCATCAGGCGCGTACGGCAGTTTTACGGCAATCATGCGTTGGCGCGAGGCGATGCTTGCACGCAACTGTCGAGGAAACTAGCAGCGCTGACAGGATTCCGGCAGTCACCCCCCCACCCCAGGAGTGGCGATCAAACTTGAGCGGGGAGCCCTCTCTGAATATCCTGGGGACCAGATCAGGATTCGGTCATGCGCGCATATCGTAGGGTAGTATCGCAATATATTGATATGAACAACCTTTACAACGCACCTCCGTCTACAGTGAGCTACATAGTCCGCATAAGCGAAGAGGAGCCGGAGGAAATCCTCACTGCTGCGGTAGCATCAAAGCGGGTGGCAGATAATTTACGTGTCGGATATTCCGCTAAAGTGATGTTCAAAAACGCAATCGATCTTGAATTGGTGCGAGCAAACTTCAATAAACGCAAGAATGAGCCTCTCGATGGCCGTTGAGCGCTTGAAATCTCCCGATCCGCTTCTTTATACATTTCATAAGCGAGGAGGTCAGCGCATTGGAGAGCAGGATGGTGCTTGCTATCCGCGAACGGTCGATCGTCACTAACCTGTCGTGATCGCGAAAGAGTGCCCAGAGGCCATGAAGAAGGAGGTCACCAGGGGGATGCAAATCAATATGGCAATCCTTGGACATCTTCCGCCGAGGGAGAAGTTCCAAGTGATGTGCTATGCGCTTCGCCATATGAAGGAAAAGAACCGCAAGGCTCTGTTTGAGACGGTTCCGGCAATGCAGAACGTCTACAACGCATGCATGGCCACAGGCGAAATGGGTAAACCGTTCGACGATCTACCCCCTGAGCTTCTCCCTCCCGATGACCCAGAGTGGTTTTTGTCCCGCATCAACTCACTTGCAGAAGACAAGGGGACTACGTAATCCGCTAACATGCGCCTGAGTCTTTCTTGTGAACAGGCATTGACGCCTATTCCCATTCACGCTAAGTTATTTTCGTAACTGGTCGCTCTCCTGTTGGATGAGCAGCCGGTTACAGGTAACACCTCGCAGTCGCGAGCAGTCTGAGCCAGTCGGCGAAGCCTGAATCAATCGATCTCAAATCTTGATTCCGAGGTATCGCTATGGCAGTCGTCCAGCAATCCATGGTGAATCTGTCAATCGCCTATTTCGCAGCGGGCAAGGCTTCCTTTCTAATACACACCGAGGTGAATTGGTTCATTGAGAATTCGGCAATCTCTTCTGATGGCTCGATGATAGAAACGCCGACAGCTCACGTTTACAATCAGAAAAGATGTCACATATCAGTCGCACTGGCGTTTCTCTCGATGAAGATCTCTTGCATGAGTTTGACCGGTTGATTGCCAGACGCGCTTACAAAAATCGCTCCGAGGCAATCCGCGATCTCATACGGGAAGCTCTTCTGTCCGAGATCGTCGAATCGAACAAACCAGTGGTCGGCACTTTGACGCTTGTCTACGATCATCACGTTCCGAATCTCGCGCAAAAAGTTGACCGAGGTTCAGCATACGGCAGGCGCAATGGTCCTCGCGGCTACTCACGTCCATCTCGACCATCACTACTGCCTGGAAGTGGTCATCATGAAGGGGCGAGGCAAGGACATTCAGGGGGTCGCAGACGGGATGTTGGCGTTGCGCGGAGTCGAACTGGGAAAGCTCGTCCTGACAAACTCCGGCAAGGACCTCAAAAGCGCCACGCACTCGCACTAAAGGGCGGTTCCGCAAATAGACCCGGCGATAGCATCGGCAGGTACTACCTCGCTGAGTTAAAACGCCAGGAGACTGACCCACCCACCTACGAAACCATGCGTATTCCGACGGCCCGCTCCATCCGTCCCGCAGTCGAAATCCCTGAGCGATCCACTCGGGCCCGATCCACGCCCAGCGCCCGATGCTGCTGAGAGCCGACAACCGCTGCATTTGTCAAAAAGTTTTTCGTAACCCGATTCGCACCTGAAACGGTTCGACGGGGTGGAAAACGTCAGTGAATGCCGGCGTGGCTGTTGGCGTTATTCGGGAGATATAAGCGTAGTCGATGTCGTGATCGCGGCGGTTAAGCAAATTAAAACATTCGGCCGAAACGCGCCATGTCTCGCCAATTTGATAACCGACCTCCGCATTGAGCAATGTGGTTGCACTTGAGCGATAAATCGCATCGGATGTCAAATTGCGCGGGCCAAAGGCGCGAAGGCGCAAACTCCCCCAAAAGCCTTTGTAACTTTGCACTGTGATGCCTGATGAAATCACCAACCCAACCGCCTCGGGTACATACTTGCCGCCCGGGCTGCCCGGCGCAGCATCATCCGCGTCTATTGAGGTAAAAAGGGCCTTGGAGTCGGCAAAGTCAAAATCAAAAGCCAAATGTGCCAGTGGCGTGTAGTAGTTCGCCCATTCGACGCCATAGCGATTGCTCGCCGATGCTGAGGCAACCGTGCCTCCAGTATCGCCGTCCTGCTGCAGTTCGGAAGCACTGTATAGATACCAAAGCGAAAGGGTACTTTGCAGATGTGGGACGGCCACAGTGCGCACGCCGATTTCCGCGCCTTTGGTTGGGACCAGGGGGGTAATTGGGTTGGAGGGCGTTGGGAAAGGATAGTCCGGCGAAATCGGTTCAATCCTTTGCGTTGCGCCGCGCGCGTCGTTGCTGTGAAAACTGAATCCACCCTTCACATAGAACTCAGTATTGGACCACGGGCCGAAAATCAAACTCGCTTTTGGGCTGGGCAGGAACTTGCTGGCCGAGCCGGAATTGAGCTCCGCAAAGTTGACCACCGGAGCGCCAGGCAATTCGGTGGCGACATAGGGGGGAGTCAAGTTGGTGACGACATATATTGCTTCGTCGCCGCGCACGACCAGGACCGAGCGAAATTTTTGCGCCCACTGAGTTTTATTTTCTACATAAAAACCCACCATCGTGTCCGTAAATTTATTCAAATCCGTAGCCGCGGGCAGCACCGCGATCAGATTCGGGTTGGTATCGCACTCGGGGATGGGTTCGTCATTGCAGGCGTTGATATCATTCTTGTCCGTGCGCACACGATCTTCCGCCCGGTAAAGGCCGTTGTGAACCCAATCGTTGCGGACCTGCAGGCCGAACGTATTTTCCACCTTGCGGCCAAACCATTGGCTGAAAATCGTGTGGGCTGCGTCAAACCCTGCCACCCAGCGCCTATCCTGCTGTTCGAACTGATCGCCCTTTATGGGGTCATCCAGGTAATAAGTGAAATCGGAAAATAAATCGAGGTCATAATAAAATTCGTAGCCCATGATTGTCGTCGCGGAATTTGTGCCTTGGCGATGCCAGTCAGCCTGTAAGCTATAACGCTGTGAATTGCCACCGTCAGTAGGGTTCAGTGCGCCGAAGAAGCCAACGATGGGTATGGCGGTAACGGCGATTTGATCGCTCGAGTTCCATTTTCCGTGGTAACCGCGGGCCGTGATGCTGAGACCATTGGTGCTGTCGCCCCGGCTGTAGGTTAAAAGGCCGTTGAATTTGTAATAGTTATCCGGATGCGTCCATGGGCCGTTATCGTGATACGCTTCTCCGCCGTACAGCAAATTGCCCGAGCCGAGCTTTTGCGATACGCCGAAAACGGCCCGCCCATAGCCATACATGCCGCCTTCCACCTGGAAGAAGCTCTGGGGGAACGTCTTAAAATATTGGATGTTGGCCGATCCAGCTGAGCTATAGTTGCCGATCTCAGCGTAATAGGGACCTTTCTCGTAATTTAGCCGCCGCACAAACTCCGGGATGACAATGTTCATGTCCGCATAACCCTCGCCGTGTGCGTGCGACGGCAGGTTAAGAGGCATACCGTCGAGGAATACGGCGAAATCTGTGCCGTGGTCGAGATTGAAGCCGCGAAGGAAATATTGGTTGGCCTTACCGCCGCCCGCGTGCTGAGTGATGATGAGACCGGGAACCGTCTCCAAAACTTCTCCCGAACGAAGAATCGGACGATCTTCGATTTCCTTTGCGCCCACCGTTCCCTGAGTGGCGGAATCGGCAATTCCGATAAGATCGTCCTCCCGGCCCTGCACGTTTATGGTGGTGCTCAGGGCGTTCACAGCCAGAGAGATTTGCAGGGAGGCCGGAGCCCCGGTGATGCCTATGGTGACGGGGATTTCTTTGATTTGAAAACCGGGATTCGATATGACGAGTCGATAATTACCTGCCGAGAGTCCAGAAATAATGAAGGAGCCGTTCCTGTCCGACTGTGTCGTTCTTTGTACAGTACCGTTCGCGCTCCGAACCAGCACGGTGGCCCCTGCAATCACTGCGCCAGACGTGTCAACGACGGTGCCTGACAGCTGAGGCGGATAAGGCTTATCACCAGTGACGACCGGCGTCTTCTCCTGTGCGGCTGCCAAAAGCGGGCTGCAGCTGGCAAGAACAGCAAGCAGAAGGACAGTGGCCCACAATCTCATGATGCCCCTTGCGCTGTGGCGGGCAAAACTGACTTCTGAACGAGCATCTGTACCTCCCGTAATCGGTAATACTTCTTAGAAATCGTGTTACCGTGGGCCGGTAGAAATCATTCTCTTAGGGAGCAGCACGAGGTTTCCTTCAGATTTCCCGCAGGAACGATGGTATTACGATTTCTCGAATCGTGACACTCACTGGCGTCCTGCTTTGTTTCAGTAGGTACGCAACAACTCGGGCGTTTGGATTGCTGAAATCGAAGTTTTAATTTTATGGCTGCCCTGCAATCCAAGGGCGAGGTTGCAGCGTACCCATTGCAACGAGCTGGGAGTCCCTGCAATCCACTACCCTGGTCTCCGTCTGGTTCAGGGCTTCCGGTTCTCCACCGCAGCGAAATGAAATCAGGAGAGCCCTATGTCAAAACTGAAGTCCATAGTCGGACTCACATTGAGTCTGCTTATCGCTGTGCCTCCAGGTGCACTTGCATCCAGTCACCGGGAAGCACCCATCACCGCACTGGACCACACTGCGGACATCACCGACTTTTACGCGTTTGTCAGTTACGATCATCCGGATCGCGTCACCTTCATCCTCAATGTCGATCCGTTTCTCCAGCCGAGCAATGGACCGAACTATTTCCCGTTCGACCCATCCATCGTGTATCAGATCAAGATCGACAACGATCATGATGCGCAGGCAGACATCACCTTTCAATTCCGCTTTCAGACCCACATCCTCGATGCTGGCCTCCCTGTTGGCTACGCAGGAGCGGGTAATGGAGTTGACGCGCCGGCAAACTCGCCGGGCCCCGTCGCCCCTGGTACGCCGATCGTTCCACCCGCGATTACTTCTCTGAGTGGCTCAGGCGCAGCCGGCCTGAGTCTGCAGCAAACGTTCACCGTAAGCATGATCAAAGATCACCGCAGGATCGCGCTGACGAACCCAGCCGGAGCTCCGCTCATCGCTGTTCCCAGCAATGTGGGTCCCCGCACTATGCCGGATTACGATGCCCTGGCCGCGCAAGGCATCTACAACCTGCAAAGCTATGAAGGCGCTTCCGGTATCCGGGTCTTCGCCGGCACGGTCGCCGATCCCTTCTTTATCGACTTGGGCGCAACCTTCGACAGCCTCAATTACCGTGCTGGCACGGGTGTTGAAGCTCTCACCGCCGCACAGGACGCCAACGATCTACTCAATTCGGCGCCCAATTCAGTTGCCGGATTCAACGTCAACACCATCGCCATCGAGGTACCGATCAAGCTTCTGACCAGTGATGGAGCTATCCACGCCGCTACGGATCCGAAGGGAACTATCGGAGCCTGGGCGACGACCTCCAGGGCAGAGGTCCCGATTCGCACGCGCCGGTTCTTTGACCAGGACCGTCGCGACCGTGACGACTCTGGCCGCCTGGTCCAGATACAGCGCTTTGGCAATCCGTTGATCAACGAACTGATCATCGGTACCGGATACAAGGACTACTGGAGCATGTCAGAGCCTGTGAACGACAGTCAGTTTGCTGCGTTCGATCTTGATCCCCTCATTGCAAGAGTGTTCAACGCCGTGTACGGGTTCAAAATACCCACTCCACCTCGAACCGATCTTCTGCCCCTCGTGACGTATGCTGTGCCGATTGCCCCGAAAGGCACACCAGCCGGGCCAATCGCCGACCTCATGCGGCTCAACACCGGTGTACCTCCAACGCCGAAGGCGCAACGCAAACGTCTGGGCCTCATCGCTGGCGATCCTGCCGGGTTCCCGAATGGCCGTCGTCTCACCGATGACGTGGTAGACATCGTTGAGCGGGTGGGCGTTGGCGGTGTTCTAAGTGGCTCAGCGTTCGATGTTGCGCCGAACAAGCTGCTCGGCGACGGCGTTAACGCTCCTGACGTCCCCCCCCAAGAGACGTTCCCGTACGTGCACTATGCGTACAGTGGACGCAACAGCCGTCATATCAGCCCAGGCGATCCAACGGGTTGTGGCGATCAACCTGGGTCCTCCAGTTCTCAAAACTCCGATGCCCCACCTGCAAACCAGGGTGGCCCTTCACCCTGCCCCGTTGACTGAGGCTCAGTAGAGCTGTCTGACATTAACCCGAATCTCTGCGCGGAATTTAAGGCTCGCGCAGAGATTCATCTCCGGGCGAATAGGTGGGTTATGAAATCTCAGCATGCGATATTAATCATTCTTGGTGTCCTCGTATCCGGATCGGGACTGGCCCAGCACGCGACCTTGCTTGCGGCAGATCAGGATAGGCCGTTCAGCCAGGCCTCCGTTCAGGAAGATACTCCCGCGCAACGGAGCATCTCGGCGTCACAGCTACAGATCAGGACGGATCCGAACAGGGTACAGGCGTACAACGAACTGGCATTGGCCTTCCTTCGAAGAACCCGAGAGACCGCTGATCCCAAATACTTGGAGGATGCAGACGCCGCCCTTGCTCAAGGCCTGAAGCTGGCCCCGGAAGACTTTCAGCTGCAAAGAACTCAGGTAGCCCTCATGCTGAGTCGTCATCAGTTTGCTCAGGCAAGAGAGCGGGCTACAGTTCTCCATCACCGCACACCGGACGACGTTATGACGTATGGGTATATCGCCGAAGCCGACATCGCGCTCGGCAATTATCCCGAAGCTGAGGAGAACGCGCAGTGGATGTTGAATATGCGGCCCAATAACATCCCGGGACTCCTGATCGGGGCTGAACTGCGAACGCTGTATGGAGATGCGCATGGGGCGATCGAATTCCTGAACCTGGCGTACTCGGAGACCTCTCCGACTGAGGTCGAAGATCTGGCCTGGATTTTGAACTGGATCGCGTCGATTCAGATCGAATCGGGCCAGCTTGACGCAGCCGCTCAAACCCTGGAACAGGCTGAACAGCTCTTCCCACATTATCCCTACACCATGGAGAATCTGGCCCGCGTTCGCATGGGGCAGAATCGAGCGAGCGATGCGGTTCTACTGCTCATGGAGGCCAAGTTCATCGATGGCGATCCGCACGTTCTCTATGAGTTAGCAAGAGCGCACGAGGCCGCGGGACAGCCCAAGGAAGCTCGAGCCACGTATGCAGAGTTCGAGAAGCTGGCAAGCGCTCCCGAAAAGACCACCGACCAGTCAAGGCTTGATCTCACTCTGATGTATGCCGAAAGCCCTGCCAGCGCTCCCAATGCGTTGAAGCTTGCGCTCCAGGAGATTGCAGCGCGGCACGATGTGTGGACGCTCGATGCCTATGCCTGGTCTCTCTACGCCAATGCGAAATTTCAGGATGCGGACGCCGCGGTGCAGAAGGCCATCGCAGTTGGAGTTCAAAGCGCCCAGATCTTCGATCATGCCGGCCACATCGCGCAAAAGCTCAACCACACTGCGGATGCCAGCAAGTACTTCATGCTTTCCATCCAATCCAATCCTTCATCCGAGCATGCCTCTGACGCTCGCAAGTCTGTCGGTTTCGCAACCGTCGAGGATGATCGGGAACCAAAGGCTTCTCCAGTGGCACCTAAGGCCGCCGCGTTACAGGCGACTGTTTTGGACGGCGGTTCGACCGCCCCGCATGCGCCGGATCACGCGGCGATCGCCGTCGCTGTTGAAAGATCGACTGCCGTTCCGGTCTTTGCGCCCGTGCCGGTGGCGTTGCTCACGCCTCGCCCGACCGGCACCGACCGCCTAATTCACAGTGCGCAGGCCACAGTGGCGCGCCGTCCCACTGACGCTAAAGCGTTTGCGGGATTGGGTGCTGCGTATTTCCAGCGCGCCAGGGAGACGGGCGACGTAAGCGACTATCAACTCGCCGAGCAGTCCCTTACCAGGTCGCTCGATCTTGTTTCAGCGGATTTTTCCGCTGACGCCGCATTGGGAACGCTGGCTGAGGTCTGCATGGGGGAGCATCGCTTTGCCGACGCGCTCACCTATGCGCAACGAGCGCTTTCGCTCGGTAGTGGCGATGTATCGCCCTTCGCCATCGTTGGAGATGCATACGCGGATATGGGCGAATACGACAACGCCGGCACAGCGTATCGCCGGCTGGCCCCTTCAGATACTACGCCCTCACCACGCGCCGCTTACGCCCGAGACAGCCGAATCTCCTATCTCAGATTCATCTCCGGCGATACTGCCAGGGCCATCTCCCTCATGAAGGCAGCCGTTACGGAAGGAGTCGAAGCTCAGCTCCCGAGTGAGAACCTCGCATGGCTGTACTACGAGCTGGGAGAGTATGAAACGCAGGCCGGCGACTCCGCTTCCGCTGACGCGGCTTACCTTACGGCACTCAACATTCATCCGGGAGACTATCGCGCGTTGGCAGCTCTGGGTAAGCTCAGGGCGAACAACGGCAGATATGCGGAAGCGATCGTGCTCTACCAGAAGGCGATTGCGGTCGTCCCCATGCCAATATTTGTCGCGGAGCTAGGCGATCTCTATGCAAAGTCCGGGAATCAGGCAGAGGCCAAGAAACAGTATGCTCTGGTCGAGTACATCGGACTCCTGGGGCACATCAACCAGGTACTGCACAATCGCGATCTGGCACTCTTCTACGCCGATCATGATATGAAGCTCGCCGAGGCTCTCGACCTCGCGCAGAAAGAGCTTGAAGTCCGGCATGACGTCTATACTTGGGATGCTCTGGCCTGGGCTCTCTACAAAAATGGCAAGCTGGCGGAGGCGGCCAAAGCAAGCGAAAAAGCCATGCGGTTCGGAACCCGCGACTCCATTCTTCTCTTTCATGCCGGGATGATCGCCGAGCGACTGGGACAACGAGAGCAGGCTCAAAATGAGCTAAAGGAAGCGCTGCAGATTAATCCACATTTTCATTTGATCTATGCAAATGCGGCGCAGCAGAGGCTGACCGCGTTGGAAGCTCAATCCGAATCGAAGGAGGGCGCTGAATAACATGCTCTCTAAAAGGTTTGGCAGAATCTTGACGTTGCTCCTTGTGCTGAGCCTCTGTCGATTGGCTTCGGCTCATCCGATGGGCAACTTCAGCGTAAATCACTATTCCAAAATTGACGTACAAGGCGACCGGATCATCGTGAGGTACTTCATCGATCTGGCAGAGATTCCCACCTATCAGGAACTGCAGGAAGGAAATATTGTTGCAACCACCGTAGATCCGAATTCCCCGGCAGTTGTCCGCTATGTAGCCGCACGCGGGGCAGACCTGGGACGCGGTCTCGTTCTCGATGTAGACGGCAAACAGATTCCGCTACGGCTGGTCTCGAGCGGAGTCATTTTTCCTCCCGGTGCGGGTGGTCTTCCCACGATGAAGATGGGTTTTGTTTACGAAGCAGTTTACCCATTGAACCCATTGATCACAGACCGGCAGCATGTAGGGCTGCATTATGCTGACAACAACTACCCGGGGCACTCCGGATGGAAGGAGATCGTCGCCCGGGCCTCCGCCGGCTCTCTGCTGCGCAGCTCGGTTCCTGCAACAGATCGCAGCGGCGAGTTGAGCAACTATCCAACGGATCTGCTCACCAGCCCCCCTCAGGATCTCGATGCGTCTGTGGTGGCCGCGCTCCCGCCAATCGCTGACACCCAGTCTCCTGCAATCTCCGAGGCGGTGTCGCGTCGCGAATATGCCCCTGTGGCCGGTGCAAAGCTCTCGCAAAATTATCCCGGCATAGCTCCGAAGCCTCGGCTTGCGCCTGAGCAGACTGCAACCAAACCTGTCGCAACATCATTTGAAAACTCGCAGCCTACAACAACGGCTCCGACTGCGGTGCACCTCCAGGCCAATCAACAGCGGACTCCGCGCAGCAGGTTTACCGAGCTCATCACAGCCCAGCATCTGAGCGCCTGGTTCTTGTTTACCGCGGCATTTATTGCCATTGGCCTGGGAGGCTTGCATGCATTGGAGCCCGGCCATGGCAAGACTATCGTCGCCGCTTATCTGGTGGGTTCTAAGGGAACCCCGCACCATGCTGTTCTGCTGGGCATGATCGTTACCGTATCGCATACCGCCGGCGTATTCGCGCTTGGAGCGATCACGTTGTATGCATCGCGCTACATCGTGCCCGAGCAACTCTATCCCTGGCTGGGCGCTTTTTCCGGGATCACGATTGCCGGGCTCGGGTGCTATATGCTCATTCGTCGCCTGACCGGCACGGCAACGGATCATTCTCATGCCCCGGGCGCAGCCCACTGTCGCTGGATGTTCTGGAGGCGTCCGGCGGATGAAGGCGCGCTGGAGAATCATGTGCGAATCGAAGAACCTACGATGAGATCCGTTAGCCTCACACAGCTTTTTACTCTGGGCATAACAGGAGGAATCATCCCGTGTCCAGCCGCGCTGATCGTTCTGCTGAGCGCATTCGCGCTGCACCGGATTGGCCTCGGTTTCTTCCTGATCGTGGCCTTCAGCGTCGGACTTGCCACTATTCTGATTGGCTTTGGAATGTTGATGGTTTACGCACGTCGCTTCATGACACGTCTTCAGATGGACGGACCGCTCACCCGACGTTGGCTTCCGATCGCCTCCTCGGCGTTTATCACTGTTCTTGGTCTGGTGCTGACGACCCAGGCTCTTTCAGCTGTACACCTCGACGTGCACCTGCTTTCCAAAGAGAGACTCGGGCCCATCTTGTTCGTCACTGGTCTCGGGCTGATTCTCGGCATGAGGCATTCAACCGACGCGGATCACGTCGTTGCCATTTCAACCATCGTCAGCAAGCAACGGAGCATTCGCAATGCCGCGTTCATTGGTTCCGTCTGGGGAATGGGTCACACGATCACGATTTTTATTGTCGGCTCCCTGATCATTCTCTGCGGGGTCGAGATTCCACCTCGTATAGGACTATCAATGGAATTCAGTGTGGCTCTTATGCTGATTCTGCTCGGCGTTCTCAACCTCACCGGAGTCATGAAGAAGGTGACCGCCCGGTTCACCCCGGCCGACATAGCGAGCGTGTATCCTACACAGGGCGCGGCGAGCCGCAGTATCACGATCACGACTGAAAGGATGTACCAGAACCCGATTCGCCGCTTCGGCTTGTATCAATGTGTACGTCCGCTGGCAATCGGCCTGGTGCATGGGCTCGCGGGGTCAGCGGCCGTGGCCTTACTCGTCTTGTCTACGATTCACAACCCTGTCTGGGCAACGGTATATCTGCTCATCTTTGGGGCTGGAACAATGATTGGGATGATGTGCATGACTGCGATCATTGCTTTACCTCTAGCCTATGCAGGCGATCGCTTTTCCATACTCAGTCGTTATCTCGGAGTGGCTTCCGGTATGGTCAGTTTCTGTTTCGGATCATTCCTCGTATATCAGCTAGGTTTGGTAGGTGGACTATTCACAAGCCACCCCCAATGGATCCCGCGATAGCAGATGGTCCTAAGACTCTAGCCTTCCAATGCTGCCAGGGATTCCTTAATCGTGGGCTGTTGTCCCGCTTCAATATCGCGGCGCCGAAGGTGATGGAATTTCGACAGTATGGCATTCGCCTTAGACAGTGCCTCGATTCGTTCAGAGTAAGCGCTGAGCTTGGGCCCGGGAATCGCAAATACGGCTACATCATCTGTCAGCGCGTCCAGGTAGGCGCGCGCTCCGCAGCAACCGAGACTCAGGGCTGCGCGGCCCGTGTTCATTACCTGGGGCACGACGGCACATGCGGGTCTACCCATCGCCGGCGGATTGTGATTCTCCACCTGCTGCGTTGCCTCGGAAAGGATCAGGGTCTGATTGGCGTTGATAAATAGGACTACAACATCCGGCGGCAATGGAGTCTTCGCCAACGGCGCATAGACGATGACCTTGGACTGCGAGGTGAGGGCAGGAATAAGCGGCAGATCTTCTGGTCGCACGTATCCCAGATCGCTGAAGACCTTTAGAGCATCGCTCAGGTCGATCTGTTGCGCCGGAGAGGCCTGCAAGTTGTGCGTGTACACGCCAATTGCGCAGAGGCGGTGATCAGCGACGGTAGTGGAGAATGCGCCGTGAGCGGCGTCCTCCCAAAAGCGGCATCCAGCGGGAACCATACCCACATGTCCATAAACTCCTTCAGGAGTCGATTCGGCAAAGCAGATGGCCACCGGCGGCTGTTGGAGGTTCAGAGACTCAGATAGCGACTGGGCGATCGTTTGATATTGGTTCTGCTGGGTCATCACATTCACGGCACCATCTCCATCGAGATAAATCTTCTCGGTAGTACCCACTGGCCTACGATCCTTGAACTGTGAAACCCATCTCTGAGATCGCGCCTTTGATCGATTCCTCGGAAATCATGCTGGGGTGGAAGTTGATGGTCACAACTCCCTCTGGATAGGTCGATTCAGACCGCACGATTCCTTTATGCCGGCTGAGCATTGTGTCAAGCCCAACAGCGCAGGTGATGCAGCTGAATCCTTTTACGCGATAGGTCACTGTGCGGGTCTCAGTAGCTGTAACCGCTCCAATAGTCGCAAGACCGCTTACGCCAGCAAGAGTCGCGAGTTGAATGAACTGCCTGCGAACCATCTTCGCCCCTCCTTAAGTTGGCTTCATTGAGCCTTTGCGATGCCGGGCTCATACTTCCACGAAGTTTGAATACTCTCTTTGTCAGAGAATCGCGTGTCGGTGTAATCGCTGAACTCGATCTTCTTGTTCAGAACTCCGGTCTCCATCATCAGGTCGCGAACCATATCGAAGTCGGCTTTACGCGGAGCGAGCGGCGTATACATAACGCGGTCCATCGGTTTTGTGAGAGCCCAGCGCAGCAGCGCCGGCTTTTGGTTGTAGTAATAGCGGCCCACAAAATCGGCGGCGTCTTCCCGGTAGGGCTTTCCCTTGTCGAGCCACAAACCGGAGCGGGCTATGCCGTCCACCAGGACCTGGACTACATCCGGGCGCTTGTCAATCAGATCCTGGCGGACAACCAGGATGCAGGACATGTAATCAGGCCAGTAGTCGCGAGCCTGGAAAAGAACGCGGCCGTAGCCTGCCATCTCTGCCTGAGAAGGGAAGGGCTCGCCCATCGAAAACGCGTCGATAGCTCCAGCCGCGAGGGCACCCGACACATCCGGAGGAGCCATCTCGACCATCTTGATCTCGTTCGGCTTGATCCCCCAGACTTTCATCGCGCGGAATAGAAGCAGCCGCTCGTCGGAAAAGCGGCTGGGAATCGCCACGGTGCGACCGCGCATGTCGGCGAATGTCTTGATGGGTCCATTCTTGCGAACAACCACTGCGCTGCCATAGCGATGACCAAGGTAGACAACCTTGATCGGAACTCCCTGTGCCACCAGAGCAATCGCCAAAGGAGCGACAATAAATGCTGCCTGCACTTTGTTCGAGATGAGCGCTTCCTTGATCTCAGGAAAGCCCTGAAACATGCGGGGAAGAAAAATCTCACCGCTATTCGAAAATTTGGAAATGTAGTCTGTCACGGGACAGGTGAGTTGGCATGTGACCGGGATATATGCGACTGTGATTTTCCGTTTTTCCGGCGCACGATAATCGTTCAGCACGGCCGTCCAGTTCACATTCAGGTATGCATGCAGCGCAGTAATCACCACAAGCCATCCCACAGCAACGAGCACCACCTTTTTTCTAGTACTCATCGCGGAACCCCCAGCGAACTGACTTGATTTTCTCGAGCCCCCGGAATCCTGTATCCAGCAACAACCCAATCACGCCAATGATCAGCATTGCAGCGACAACAAGGTCGTAATGCTTTCCTGAATTACGCGAATCGATCACGAGGTATCCAAGGCCCGAATCGACGGCGATCATCTCTGCAGCCACCACCACGAGCCACGAGATGCCAAGTGCGATGCGGAGACCAATGATGATTTGAGGAAGCGCAGCCGGGAATACTACTCTGGTCAGCAACTGCGCCGGCGTGAGGCCAAAGTTACGGCCTGCTCGCCGGAACACAGATGGCACATTGGAGACGCCATCCACGCACGCCACCACGATTGGAAAGAATGACGCGAGAAAAATTAAGAAGACTGCCGCTGCGTCACCAACGCCAAAGAAGATAATCGCGACGGGGATCCAGGCGATTGGGCTGATAGGCCGGAGCACCTGCATCGTTGGATTCACTACCTGATCGATCGCCGGGTACCACCCAAGAACCAGCCCGATTGGAATTGCGAGGATTGCGGCAGTTCCGAATCCAAGCGCCACGCGCCGCAGCGAATCGGCGATGTCCTTCCAGAGGACATTCTTATGGAGCAGCCCAACCAATCCCTTTTCTACATCGAGCGGAGAGGGAAACACCTTGGTGGCCGTCCAGACGACTGAGTAGTGCCAAAGCGCGAGCAGCAATGCCGACACCAAAACGGGCCAGAAGAACTTCTCCCACTTTCTCGATTCGGCCAATACTGTCATAGCTGATGCGCCAGACCAATCTGATTGAAGATGCCTGTCCGAAGCTCGAGGTATCGAGGCGAATTGATGTCGCGCGGATGCGGTATGTCGATGTTCACGATCTGCTGAATCCGCCCAGGCCTGGCGCTCATAACCGCCACGCGGTCGGCAAGCTGGACAGCCTCGTCGATGTCGTGCGTCACGAAGACGATCGTCTTCCGCTCCGCCTCCCAGATGCGCAGCAGTTCGGCGCGCATGATGAGGCGCGTGATCGAGTCCAGTGCCCCAAATGGTTCGTCGAGAAACAGCATGTCGGGATTCACAGCCAGGGCGCGAGCCACTTCGAGCCGCTGCTTCATACCTCCCGAGAGTTCCGGAGGGTACGTCTTCTCGAAACCTTCAAGTCCGACCATCTTGATATAGTGCGCGATGCGATGTTCGCGCTCTGTGCGCGGCAAGTTGAACAGGCCAAATCCGATATTTCCTTCTACGGTGAGCCAGGGGAAGACGCCCCGTTCCTGAAAGACAAAGATCCGGCGTGGATCAGGTCCGCGAACGACCTCGCCGTCAATCTTCACCTCGCCGCTTGTCGGTGAGAGAAAGCCGGCGATAGTGCTCAGAAGCGTCGATTTGCCGCATCCGGAGGGCCCAAGCAAACAAAGAAATTCGCCGTTACCAACGTCGAGGTTGATGTCTTCCAACACCGGCAGGCTCTCACCATCCCGCGTGAACGACATGTAGATATGCTCAACGCATAACTTCGTCTCGACTGCCGGCGTCGTTGTGACGGCCACTTTTGACTCCACGCTACTCCTCCGAGTAACTCCAGCGGAATGATTTCACCTTCTCCAGCGATCGCATCCCAATATCCAGCAGCAAGCCGATCAATCCGATCAGAACCATACCCGCGACCACGAGGTCATACCGATTGCCTGCGTTGCGCGCATCTACGATCAGGAATCCCAATCCGGAGTTGACTGCAATCATCTCAGCCGCTACCACTACCAGCCACGCGATCCCCAGCGTAATCCGCAGGCCGACGATAAGCTGCGGAACGACCGCCGGATAGAGAACGCGGTACACCAGCTGAGCAGGACTGAGACCAAAGTTGCGCCCCGCATTGATGTAAACGGCTGGAATATTTCGAACCGCGTTGATTGCCGTCAGAAGCAACGGGAAGAAACAGCTCAAGAAGATCAGAAATATGGCGGAGAGGTCGCCGACCCCAAACCACAGGATTGCGATGGGAATCCATGCCAGCGGGGAGATAGGCCGTAGGAATTGAACCAGCGGGCTAAACGCCATCTCGGCGCGGCGGTACCATCCAATTGTCAGACCCAGAGGAATCGCCAGTATGGCGGCGAGCGCAAATCCCCACGTCACGCGAAAAAGAGAGGCGACTACATACTTCAACAGGAGACCGTGACTGACCAGGTCGGCAAGGCCGCCCACGACGCCCCACGGGCTCGGCAAAAGATGCCCTGGAGCACGATGTATGGCAATCTGCCAGATGAGAAGCAGAATTGCAATGAACGCAACTGGTCGCAGCCAGATTTTCAGAGCTGACAAACTTAATTTCTGTTCTTGTCTTGTTGCAGTCACTCTGGGCGCTTTCTGATGCGGCAGCAAAGTGCGTGTGCCAAATCTGGAATCAAAGAAACACTATCCTGCACTCTAGGCAAGGGTTGCCAGAATGTCATCCATCAATAAGGGGACAATTGTCTCCATCTTCGGTTGGAGAGTGTGGAGCTGTTATTCGGACAATCAACCTGGCACAAGGCTGTCGCTGTCTTGGTCACGGCGGAAAAGTCAACCGCCAAAACTCAGCGAATTGAACTGGCCTCAGCGCCGCGGTCTTCAAGGCGCATTCTAAGCTCGCACCTGCAGCGCCCGGCGAAGAAACGACAGTTTCTCGCTGGTTTCGGGGTCCTGCTTCATGCGATCGACGCCCGCTCGCATAAGCGCAAACAAGACGCCCAGGAAAAGCCCAATTGCCAAAGCGACAAGCATGATCAACGCCCGCTTGGGAGATGACTTCCTGTCGGGGACCAACGCCGGATCAACGACCTGAACGACTGCACCCTCTTTGGCCTCGTCCAGCTTGGCCATTTCGAATTGCCGGGCGATGATCTCAAAGATCGTTTCGTAATACTTCACATCGCGCAGCTTGCGAACGTATTCAAGTCCAGCCTGCGGCACTTTGCCCTTCGGCACAATTAGCCCCGTAGCGCCGCCATCCTCCGAGCCGCCCAGTTTGGCCAGCTGAGCTCGCAATCCATCCAGTTCTTGCTGGATCTCCACCACGCCCGAATTTTCGCTTGTAGCGTACGTACGCATCCCCTGCAGCTGCACTTCTTTTGCGGCAATCTGCGCACGCAGTGTGACGGCCGACTCGATCAGAGCCCGCGCCTGGCTGTCCATCTGAATCACGCCCGTCGTCTGCTCGGTTTTCTTCAGAGCCTCTTCTGCATTCGCGAGGTTGTCTTTTGCCTGCTGCATCTGCAGTTCGAAAAACAGTCTCCGCTGTGATGCTTCGCCGATCGCCAAGCCCTGCGAAAGCCTGCGATACTCCTCGATCCAGGCGTTTGCCATCTCAGCCGCGCGTTTCGGGTCCTTGTCTTCAACCGAGAGGTGGATCAGTCCATCCTTATTGTTGCCCTCGACTATAAAAGAGGCCTCAAATGCTCTTCGCGTTGTCGACAAGTACTTCTGGCTATATGCGCGCATGAGGTCAAAACGTCGAATCATCGCGTCTTCGACCGTCTGGCTCTTGAACATCGCCACGTACATATCATTTGGATTCTTCAAGCCCAGACCGCCGCCTGCGAGTGAAGCCATGGCGCCCAGGCCGCCCAGCTGAGAAGCCAGCGCACCCGCCATGGATGTGTTCTGTTGCGGCGGCAAGACCGTGGTGGTCGCAGTGTATTTCTTGGGCAGAATCAGCGCAAGAAACAATCCGATCCCAGTGAATAATGCTGTTATCGCCAGGATAAGGCCCTTGCGTCTCGCCAGCACAATGGCAAGATCGAGCAGCGAAATCTCGTCTTCGCGGTGAGCCGGTGGTTCGAGGAAAGCGGATGATGGAATCTCTCGCTTCTCAATCGGAATGTCGGTGTCGATTGCCATCGTTAATATCTATCAGGGCCCCTTGGTTGCGACGCCTACTGTCCCGAAATCACAGCAAGGGACGCGGCGCCGAGCGCAAACTGCGAGAACAACTGCGACCACTCAAGAACACCCCGCAGCGGGGAAGCGCTGAAGCCTTTTTCCGGCATTACTATGGTATCGCCCGGATTCATTCGAAGCTGCTCAAAAGTATTGCCCCAGAGCCCGTTGGCTGCCTCGCGGCTCACTACCGAGCCGTCCGCGCGAATGACGAACACGTGCTTCTTGTCCGCATCGCGGCTCGGTCCGCCCGCCAGGTGAAGGTAAGCGCCGCTGCGTCGTTCGGACTTGAACAGGAACGAGTTCTGGTCATAGACGGCACCCACCACGTTTACGGTCGCCGGCATTGAGGGCACGATGAACCGGTCGCCGTCCTCCAGAGGAATATCGGGCACCATGTTCAGACCCGTATTCGCAGCATTGAACTCCAGCACGATCCTCCCGGTTGCCCGGATCTGCCGCAAACGCGCAATCAGCTCGCGCCCGCTAACCTGCGCCGCCGTGCCGCTCGCCAGGTCTTGCGCTGACGCCGTCGGCATCGCTGCGACCGCCAGCGTGCCACGCGTTATCTGAAGTTCAAGGTTCTGAACGTACTCGTTGATCCTGGCTTGCTGCGCCACGCGCGTTGACTCACGCGTGAACTCCGATCCGTATAGATAGGCTTTGGAACTTAGTCCGCCCGCCCGCTCTATGAGATCGAGCAGTCCCTCGCCCGACTTAACACTATAGATACCGGCGTGGATGAACTCGCCCTCCAGACGAACGTACTTCGTCTGTTGTTCCAGCGGGACATGGATGTCTGCCTGCGAAAACACCGATACCACATCCCCCGGTTGCAGCTCGATATCCTGCGAGGGATCATGCTGCATCACCAGCTTGCCGAGATCGAAGGGAATCAGTGAAGTCTTCAGTGTGTCGTGATCCAGGCGCTCGATCACGGCATAATCCCAGTCGATCTCCGGAGCGGAGATCCGCACATCTGTCCGCTCTGTCTGCTGCGGAGTATTCTGCGTCTGCAGCTGCATCTGTTGCGCCGCGAGCGACGAACTGGCTGCCCGCTGGTACTGTTGCTGAGGATTCAGGTATGGCTGCTGAGAATAATCCGGATAATACCCCGAAGTATCTGTCTGCTGTTGCCCATAGGGCTGCCCCTGTTGCTGCAACTGTTGCTGTTGCGTCGGATATGGATACGGATAATTGGGATACTGGTCAGATGGGTTCGTCTGGTCCTGGTCGGAAGCCAGAGTGCCCGGCTGCAGACTCGTTCCACGCGGTGCAAGCGGCCGCTGTTGCGGCGGCTCGAACTGCCTTCTTGGGATGTCCACCGGTGTGTTGGGCTGCCGTAGGGTGGAAAAGGCGGGTATCGGTTCGAACTCCGGAGAGGGCAATCCCAGCTGGGCTCGTCTCCACCAGTAGTCGCGGCTCAACAGCGAATCCCGGTCCGGGATCAGGTCGCTGAGACGCATTCCCTGGTGCCAGGCGAAGTGTCCGGGGTTTGCCGTGTTGCCGCGCAGCGTGACAGTCTTCTGGAATCTTGGCACGACCGAAATTACGCGTAGGATGTCGCCGCCGGCCAGCGGGGTAGCGAGTCCGGCCGTGTCCATGGCGACTTCCAGCGCCTGCTGATCGCGGTGGTCGGCTATGCGTTGTATCGAGACCCGCGCATTCGACGCCAGCGTTGAAGGTCCGCCCGCGTTCGTCACCGCATTGCCGATGGTCTCCCCTTCTCGCAATTCATAGATCGCGGGGCTCCGCACGCTCCCCGTGACCGCCACTGAAGGTCCGGCCGCCGGAATGAAGATGACGTCACCCGACAAAAGCTTTACATCCTTGGATTTGTCGCCGTGCACCAGCAGCTCGTACAGATCGAAATCTGTGATGACCTCGCCCCCGCGCTTCAGCTGGACGTGGCGCATCGAGCCCTGCACCGAAGGGCCGCCGCTGGCAAAAAGCGCATCGACCAGCGTGCTCAGCGAACTCACGGTGTAGACCCCTGCCCGCCGCGCCTGACCGGCAACATACACCTGTATCGCGCGAATCTGACCGACATTTGCAGTAAGGTCAAAGTTCCGGTAGACGCGCCCAATCGATTTCCTCAGCTGCCCGTCGAGACCGGAAAATGGAAGTCCAGCCACGTGAACATCACCCACCTGCGGCAGGTAAATCTCACCCGAGCGGTCTACACGCAAGTCAGCATTGAAGTTAACCTGGCCCCACACGCGTATGCGCAACTCGTCGCCAGGCCCAATCACGTAATCTGGCGGTACCGGCGTCATATCCAGCGGCGCAAACGTAGAGGGAACATTGCGAAAGAGATCCGCTCCAAAAATCGGCAGCACCTGACCGGTGCTCGAGCCTACGAATTTTTGAAATTCGGTGAGTGGTTCAGGCGGAAGGACAGTTCGCAGAGCCTGGTTGCGGTTGGCCGTCTGCGATGTAAGCGTACCGTTGTCTCGATACGAAACGTTGCCGGGATACTGCCCGCTGGGGAGTGCTCCCGGGGATACCGTCTGGCCGCCCGGCGGCAGATTGAACTCGCGGCCCTGTGTCTGCTGTGCACACTGCTGGGAACCTGCCATCAGCGGGTCCGAACAGTCCACTGCACTGTAGGGCTCCTGTGTGCCTTGAGAATTCACGCCACCAGTGGTCTGGTCTTGTGCGTAAAGGGGACCTGTCAACAATGACAGTACCAACAGGCAAGTTCTTCGATTCAACATACAGAAAGTAGTTCTGCGGACCTCATATTTCATCTTGCGCAATTCCGCAGCAGACAACGCCTCGCGAAAATTCCTTGAGATAAGTTGCGATTCAGCAGCAGGATATCACGCGAACCGTGCGATTACTTTCGCGAAGCGCTGCGAAATGAAAACGTGACAAGAACCGTGACGAAAGCTCGCATAATTCGAATCGTTTCGCATTACATTTCATGCTGCAATGCAAAATCTCAGTCAAAGGATGGTGAAAAAGACGATTCCTCCGGGCGCTTTTAACGTAAATTCTTTACCGATTTCGTTTTAGTTCTTATATAGTCCACCAAGTCATTCCGCCCGGACTTTTTGTTGATCGTGCGTAACTTGTTAGGTATGATCGGTTTTAAGTCCACAGCTTTCTCTGTTGTTCCTCGATTCTGTACTTTCGCAGTTACTTGTGAACGCATCCAGAAACTAAGCTTCATCGACCTTCAAATTGATGTTCAAATTTTAGGCTACTCGGGGAATTTCGCCTCTAATGAGCGCACATCCTATCGCAGAACCTCATTTTGTTGACGCGCCGGATGTCACGCCTAACCTGGGCGCGGCAGGAAATTCACACGCACGGCGTGATCGCCATCGCAATACCGATACCCTGTACGCTGTTTCAGCAGCTGCGCCGGTTACCGCCGGCAGGTTGATGGATGTTAACCCCTGGCTTGTCTCAGCTTCGCGCCGCTGCTTCGACAGTGCCGCGGCGGCAATAGCACTACTTTTACTGTCTCCCGTCATCGTGCTCATTATGTTGGTGGTACGGCTTACCTCGCCCGGCCCGATTTTCTTTCGCCAGCGTCGTACAGGGCGGAACCGGATCGAGTTCATGCTCTATAAATTTCGCTCGATGCGCGTCGAGGAAACCCCGGGCCCCCCGATCACTGTCAGCGGAGACCGGCGAATCACCCCGGTTGGCATGTTCCTTCGCCGCTACAAACTCGATGAGCTTCCGCAGTTCTGGAACGTTCTGAAGGGCGACATGAGCCTGGTCGGACCGCGGCCTAAGCTGCCTCACCACGAATTGCTGGATCTGCCTTACCGGCCCGGAATCACCGGTCTGGCTACGCTCGCTTTCCGCAATGAAGAAGAGATTCTGTGCCGGATCCCTCCAGATCACCTCGATGCCTTCTACGAGCTCTGTGTTAAGCCCAGGAAGGCCCGGCTGGATCTTGCGTACATGCAGTCTGCCACCTTCTGGACCGATCTGAACCTGATCTGGCGCACGGCGGCATCCTGCGCTGCCGAACCGAACGGTCTCTCCTTCGAGGAGACAGAGGAGCTGATCCGTCTCGCCGAGGCCTGGCTGGAACGACCCGCCGGAACCTTAAGTGCTGGATGGGAGGCAGGTTGGGACGAGATGTGCGTGGGAGCGGTGGAAGAAGAGAGCCTGGTCGAGTCCACGTAGATCCTAAGCCTTGACTCGAACCCAATACATCGTAAACAGCATGGCAGAAAGAAGCGCCGGTTGTAGACAGCTCAATTGCCACTCCCTGTGGGGATCACGAATGACCGGCCTCCCCCTCCGGCATTCTCAAGCTGCGGAAGCGATCTGACCACCTTAACCTAATCCCCGCCGGCCGCCGAAAAATTCCAGATCATCCAACCGCTAGCTGCACTCAAGCATCTTAGCCGCCCAGTGCTCCCCCCTGAGCCTGATTTGCCTTCATGCTGTCATCCGTCGCTATATTTATGATTTCATGCAAGTGCCTGCCTCATCGCGGAAGCGAAGGCTGGCCTGCAATTTTTCTGCCACTTCGCTTGATCGAACTTCAGGCGATTCACCTCACCGTTCGACCGGAGCCTCCTGGGAGATCCATCAGATGAAGAAAACTAAAACAGGTACCGCCCCCGGAACCGGTTCCGCAGGCGTCGCCGATGTGCCGGGAAATGGACACGGACAAGTCAACTCCCCTGGGGAGCCTACTACCGCCGAACTGGGAATCATTCTTGCCAGCCTCCAGCGGATGCAGGAGGGAGATTTTTCCGTTCGTCTGCCGGGATCATGGGTAGGCCTTCCCGGCAAAATCGCCGACACCTTCAACGACATCGTCGCTGCAAATGAACAGATGGCGGACGAACTGGCGCGAGTTGGCCAGGCGGTCGGAAAAGAGGGGCGCATCCGCGAGCGCACCCGCCTGCGCGAGGCAAAAGGCGCCTGGGGCGAGATGGAAACCTCGATCAACACCTTGGTCGACGACCTTCTCCGGCCGACTACCGAGGTTACCCGCGCCATCGCCGCCGTCGCTCAGGGCAGCCTGAACGAGAAAGTACGGCTCGACGTGGACGGGCGCCCGCTCGAAGGGGAATTCCTCCGCTCCGCCAACATCGTCAACACCATGATTCAGCAGCTGAGTGTGTTCACTTCCGAAGTCACGCGCGTGGCCCGTGAAGTCGGCACCGACGGCAAGCTGGGCGGCCAGGCGGTTGTGCCCGGCGTCGCCGGCACTTGGAAGGACCTCACCGACTCTGTCAACCTGATGGCCAGCAACCTGACCAGTCAGGTGCGCAACATCGCCGAAGTCGCGACCGCCGTCGCCAGCGGTGACCTCTCCCGCAAGATCACCGTCGACGTCCGCGGCGAGATCCTCCAGCTCAAAGAAGCCATCAACACCATGGTCGACCAGCTGCGCTCCTTCGCCTCCGAAGTGACACGCGTGGCCCGCGAAGTCGGCACCGACGGCAAGCTCGGTGGACAGGCCGTAGTGCCCGCGGTCGCGGGAACCTGGAAGGACCTCACCGACTCCGTCAACGCCATGGCTGGCAATCTGACCGCTCAAGTTCGTAACATCGCCGAAGTCACTACCGCCGTCGCCCGCGGCGACCTCTCCCGCAAGATCACGGTCGACGTAAAAGGCGAAATCCTCGAACTCAAAGAGACCATCAACACCATGGTCGACCAACTCAATGCCTTCGCCGGAGAAGTCACCCGCGTTGCTCGCGAAGTCGGCACCGAGGGCAAGCTCGGCGGCCAGGCTAATGTACCCGGCGTCGCGGGAACCTGGAAGGACCTCACCGACAACGTCAACTTCATGGCCAGCAATCTTACTGGCCAGGTCCGCAACATCGCCGAAGTCGCGACCGCCATCGCCAACGGCGATCTCTCCCGCAAGATCACCGTGGATGTCCGCGGAGAAATCCTTCAGCTCAAAGAAACGCTGAACACGATGGTCGACCAGCTCAACCGCTTCGCCGGAGAAGTCACCCGCGTCGCTCGCGAAGTTGGCACCGAAGGGCGCCTTGGCGGCCAGGCCAACGTTCCCGGCGTCGCCGGAACCTGGAAGGACCTCACTGACTCGGTCAACTCGATGGCCGGCAACCTCACCGCCCAGGTTCGCAACATCGCCGAAGTCACGACGGCCGTCGCCCGCGGCGACCTCTCCCGCAAGATCACCGTCGACGTGAAGGGCGAAATCCTCGAGCTAAAAAACACCATCAACACCATGGTCGACCAGCTCAACGCGTTTGCCTCCGAAGTCACGCGCGTCGCCCGCGAAGTCGGAACCGAGGGCAAGCTGGCCGGTCAGGCAGAAGTCCCCGGCGTCGCCGGCACTTGGAAGGACCTCACCGACAACGTCAACTTCATGGCCGGCAACCTCACCGCGCAGGTCCGCAACATTGCGGAAGTCGCGACCGCCGTCGCTCGCGGCGATCTCTCCCGCAAGATCACCGTCGATGTGAAGGGCGAGATCCTCGAACTCAAGGACACCCTCAACACCATGGTTGACCAGCTCCGCGCGTTCGCTGGCGAAGTTACCCGCGTCGCCCGCGAAGTCGGCACTGAAGGCAAACTCGGCGGCCAGGCAAATGTGCCCGGCGTCGCCGGTACCTGGAAGGACCTTACCGACAACGTCAACTCCATGGCCAGCAACCTGACCGGTCAGGTTCGCAACATCGCCGAGGTTGCAACCGCCATCGCCAGCGGTGACCTTTCGAAGAAGATCACCGTCAACGTCAGCGGCGAAATTCTCCTGCTCAAGGAAACCATCAACACCATGGTCGACCAGCTCAACGCATTCGCCGGAGAAGTGACGCGCGTCGCCCGCGAAGTCGGCACCGACGGCAAGCTGGGAGGTCAGGCAGAAGTCCCCGGAGTCGCCGGAACCTGGAAGGACCTTACCGACAACGTCAACTCGATGGCTGGCAACCTCACCGCGCAGGTCCGCAACATCGCCGAAGTGACCACTGCCGTAGCCCGCGGCGACCTCTCTCGCAAGATCACCGTCGACGTGAAGGGAGAAATTCTCGAGCTGAAGAACACCATCAACACCATGGTCGACCAGCTCAACGCCTTCGCTGGAGAAGTCACACGCGTTGCCCGTGAAGTCGGGACGGACGGCAAGCTCGGCGGGCAGGCCGAAGTCCCCGGAGTTGCCGGTACCTGGAAGGATCTCACCGACAACGTCAACTTCATGGCCAGCAATCTCACCGGCCAGGTCCGCAACATCGCCGAAGTCGCTACCGCCATCGCTAACGGAGACTTGTCGAAAAAAATCACCGTCGACGTCCGCGGCGAAATCCTTCAGCTTAAAGAAACGCTGAACACCATGGTCGAGCAGCTTCGCTCCTTCGCCGCCGAAGTCACCCGAGTGGCCCGCGAGGTCGGTACCGAAGGACGCCTCGGCGGTCAGGCCAACGTCCCCGGCGTCGCCGGCACCTGGAAGGATCTCACCGACTCCGTCAACGCCATGGCCGGCAATCTCACCGCCCAGGTTCGCAACATCGCCGAAGTCACGACAGCCGTGGCCCGCGGAGACCTCTCGCGCAAGATTACCGTCGATGTGAAGGGAGAAATCCTCGAGCTCAAGAACACCATCAACACCATGGTCGACCAACTGAACGCCTTCGCCGCCGAAGTAACGCGCGTCGGACGCGAGGTCGGCACCGAAGGAAAGCTCGGCGGACAGGCCCAGGTGCCCGGAGTCGCTGGCATCTGGAAGGACCTCACCGACAACGTGAACGTCATGGCCGCCAACCTCACAGAACAGGTGCGCGGCATCGTGAAGGTGGTCACAGCCGTCGCCAACGGCGTGCTCACCCAGAAGCTCACCGTGAACGCCAAAGGCGAAGTCGCAGCACTCGCCGAGACCATCAATAATATGACCGACACGCTCGCCACCTTCGCCGACCAGGTGACGACCGTCGCTCGCGAAGTCGGCGTCGAAGGCCGGCTCGGAGGACAGGCCAACGTGCCCGGCGCCTCCGGCACGTGGAAAGACCTGGTCGACAACGTCAACCTGCTCGCCGACAACCTCACCAACCAGGTGCGCGCGATCGCCGAAGTCGCGACGGCTGTTACTAAAGGTGACCTCACACGGTCCATTCAGGTCGAGGCCAGGGGCGAAGTCGCCGAACTGAAAGATAACATCAACACAATGATCAACAACCTGCGGCTCACCACCGAGCGCAACACCGAGCAGGACTGGCTCAAGACCAACCTCGCCCGCTTCACCGGCATGTTGCAGGGCCAGCGCGATCTGACGACCGTGGGCCGCATGCTCCTCTCCGAACTCGCGCCGTTGGTAAACGCGCAGCAGGGATTGATCTACCAGATGGACTCGGAAGAATCCCGCTCGCTTGCCCTTCTATCCGCTTACGCCAGCACGCCGGAAGGGCACCTCGAACGGATCGCCATCGGCGAAGGACTCATCGGGCAGTGTGCGACGGAAAAGAAGCGAATGCTCATTGTTGATCTTCCGCAGACCAGCATGCCCATTCGCTCCGGCCTATTCGAAGCCGTTCCGCAGAACGTCATTGTGCTGCCGGTGCTCTTTGAAGATCAGGTAAAGGCCGTAATCGAACTCGCGACGCTCAGCTCCTTCACCGCTTCGCACCTCGCCTTCCTTGAACAGCTCACCGCCAGCATCG
This sequence comes from uncultured Acidobacteriaceae bacterium, assembly GCA_963781245.1. Taxonomy (GTDB): domain Bacteria; phylum Acidobacteriota; class Terriglobia; order Terriglobales; family Acidobacteriaceae; genus Silvibacterium. The sequence goes on along the minus strand of CAWAFB010000007.1, from coordinate 252,668 downwards.
GCATCGTGCTGAACAGTATCGAAGCCACCATGCAGACAGAGGCCCTGCTCAAGCAGTCGCAGCAGTTGGCAACCGAACTTCAATCGCAACAGAAAGAACTGCAGCAAACCAACGAGCAGCTCGCGCAGAAGGCGCAACAGCTAGCCGAGCAGAATGTCGAAGTCGAGCGCAAGAACCAGGAAATCGAGCAGGCCCGCCGCGCCCTGGAAGAAAAGGCCAAGGAACTCGCTCTCACTTCTAAATACAAATCCGAATTCCTCGCCAACATGTCGCATGAGCTCCGCACGCCGCTCAACAGCATTCTGGTGCTCGGCCAGCAGCTCAGCGACAATCCCGACGGCAACCTTACTCCCAAGCAGATCGAGTTCGCGCGCACCATTCACGGCGCTGGAACCGACCTGCTTAATCTCATCAGCGACATCCTCGATCTCTCGAAGATCGAATCCGGCACCGTCTCCGTCGAAGCCGAAGAGGTCTTCTTCACCAGTGTGCTGGAGATGGTCGCCCGGCCCTTCCGCCACGAAGCGGAGAACCGCAAGCTGTCCTTCGATCTGCACACCGACACCCACCTCAGCCGTAGCCTGGTCACAGACTCCAAGCGCCTTCAGCAGGTGCTCAAGAATCTGCTCTCCAATGCGCTCAAGTTCACCGAGCAGGGCGGCGTCCGGCTCTCGGTCTTCAATTCCGGCAGCGGATGGAGCGACAATCATCCGATTCTCAGCAACGCTGCTTCCGTCGTCGCCTTCGAAGTCGCCGACACCGGAATCGGCATTCCCCAGGAGAAACAGAAGATCATCTTCGAGGCCTTCCAACAGGCCGATGCTGGCACCAGCCGCAAGTATGGAGGAACCGGCCTCGGGCTCGCCATCAGCCGTGAGCTGGCCAGCCTGCTTGGCGGCGAGATTCAACTCCAGAGCACCCCGGGCAGGGGAAGCACCTTCACGCTCTATATCCCGCAAACTTACGTGGGCCCGGCCGGCTCGAATGTTGCCGAGGTGCTCGCGGAAAAGCGGGGAGCGCCCTCCGTATTGCAGATCGCCAGCGCCGCCGTGGTGGAGCACGCTACAGAAGCGATCGAGGACGATCGCGACAGTCTGCAGAACGGCGACGCCTCGCTGCTCATTGTCGAGGATGATCCGCATTATGCGCGCATCCTCTGCGACCTTGCGCGAGACAAAGGTTTCAAAGTCCTCGTCGCCTCACGCGGCACAGAGGCCCTGGCCCTGGCGCGCGAGTTCAAACCCACCGCCGTTTCGCTCGATGTCTTCCTGCCCGACATGCTTGGCTGGACGGTGCTGAACCATCTGAAGCAGGATGCCGGCACCCGCCACATCCCGGTGCAGATGCTCACGCTCGACGAGGACCGCAATCACGGCCTCTCGCGCGGCGCCTTCTCCTTTGTCACGAAACCCACCACCGCAGAGGGTCTCGAAGCCGCTCTGATGAGGATCAAGGAGTTTTCCTCCGCCCCGCGCCGCCGTCTGTTAGTTGTGGAAGACAACCCTGCCGAGCAGATGACCATTCGCGAGCTTCTGGGGTACGATGACGTGGACGTGCATGTTGCATCGACAGGTGCCGAAGCCTTGGCCATGCTGGTCGGCGAACGCTACGATTGCGTCGTACTTGATCTCCGCCTGCCGGACATGACTGGTTTTGAAGTGCTTGAAGAGGTCAGCCAGATCCCATCCCTGAGCGACCTGCCGGTCGTCGTCTTTACCGGAAAGAACCTCTCCCCCGAAGAAGACCTCAGACTCCACACCCTGGCCCGCAGCGTAATCGTGAAGGATGTCGAATCGCCCGAGCGGCTGCTCGACGAGACGGCGCTCTTCCTGCACCGCGTGGTCAGTGACCTTCCCGCGGAAAAGCAGCGGATGCTCGATCGTCTGCACAGCTCCGATGAAGCGATCGTGGGCAAGAAGGTGCTGGTCGTCGATGACGACGTGCGAAACATCTTCGCTTTGAGCAGCGTCCTTGAAAGAAGGGGAATGTCTGTTCTTACCGCCAGCACCGGCCGCGAAGCGATTGCCACACTCGAATCGACACGCGACGTCGCCATCGTTCTCATGGACATCATGATGCCGGAGATGGACGGCTATGAAACGATGCAGGTCATCCGTCAGAACGCGGCCTTCCGCAGGCTTCCCATCATTGCCCTGACCGCAAAAGCGATGAAGGGCGACCGCGAAAAGTGTCTTGAAGCGGGAGCGTCAGAGTATCTCGCGAAACCGGTAAACACAGAGCAGCTGCTGGCGGCTCTGCGCATGTGGCTGCATAGGTAAACAAGGGCGACCAATGTCAATAAGGGGCTCCAATCAATCCGTGAGTCGTTCGGTGCGAAGTGATGCGAACGGCCCCCACGAAAATGTCTCCGACGAAAAGGTCAACATTCTTCTCGTCGATGATCAGCCCGCGAAGCTGTTGAGCTATGAGGCCATCCTCGGTGGTCTCGGCGAGAACCTCATCAAATGCAGTTCCGGCACCGAAGCCCTCGAATGCCTGCTTAAGAACAACGTAGCCGTCGTTCTCACCGATGTCAGCATGCCCGGCATTGACGGCTTCGAACTCGCCGACATGATGCGGCAGCATCCGCGCTTCCAGACAACGGCCATCATCTTCATCTCTGCGATCCACCTCTCCGACCTCGACCGGATCAAGGGCTACGAGCGCGGCGCCGTGGATTATATTTCCGTCCCCGTCGTGCCTGAGCTGCTGCGCGCCAAGGTCAGCCTCTTCGCCGAGCTGCATCGCAAGCGGCGGGAGCTCGAAAGGCTCAACCAGGAGCTGGAGCAGCGCGTCGCCGATCGCACCGAGCAGCTGAGCGAACGCGCCGACCTTCTCGATCTTGCCACTGACGCCATCATGGTCCGTGACATGAACGGCGTTGTCCGCTTCTGGAATTCAGGGGCGGAAACCCTCTACGGATGGAAGCGCGAAGAGATCGTCGGCCGGAAGCTGCACGAAATGCTGGCCACAAAATTCCCCGTTTCCCTCGACAAGATAGAATCCACCCTCTACGAAACCGGCAGATGGGAGGGCAACATCGTACAGCTCACCCGCTACGGTGAGGAGATCACCGTCTCCTGCCGCAAGGCGCTCAAGGTCGGCCGTTCCGGATTACCCGAGAACATCCTGGAAATCAGCCGCGACATGACCGCCAGCCTGCGTGCCGAAGAAGTCCTCCGTACCGCTGAGAAGCTGGCCGCCATGGGCCGCGTAGCGGGCATCATCGCGCACGAAATCAACAACCCCCTCGAAGCCATACACAACATCTTCCATCTCATCCGCCATCACCCATCTCTCGACTCGGAAGCCATGGATTATGCGCGCATGGCCGAGCAGGAACTGGCGCGGGTATCGCACATTGTCCGCCAGACTCTAAGCTTCTATCGTGAATCCCAGCAGCCGGTCTCCGTCTCGATATCAGAGGTCGTCGACAACGTCCTCGAGCTGCAGCTGCGCAACATCCAGATACAGAACGTCGTCCTCGAAAAACGCTATCTCACAGACGCCACCATTCAGGGTTTCCCCGGCGAATTACGCCAGGTCTTCATGAACCTCATCGCCAACGCCATCCAGGCCATGCCCGACGGAGGCAAGCTGCGCATCACTGTCCGTGAGCACGTCGACCCAGGCCGCTTGAGCAAAGGCATATCTGTGTCTGTTTGCGACACCGGCTCAGGCATCAAGGTTGAGCACGCCCGTCATCTCTTCGAGCCATTTTTCACCACTAAGGCCGCGAAGGGCACCGGGCTCGGACTCTGGATCAGCAAGGGCATCATTCAGAAGTACGACGGCACCATCCAGTTCCGCAGCGTCACGCGCCTCGCAAAGCCGGTGACCTGTTTCCGCGTGACCATCCCTGTGCAGATGTCGCCGAATCGGCTCGGCACAGAGATGACCCGTACCATGTCTCGCGTTTAGTTAACAGCCCCCGCCGCCTTTGCGCAGCCCTCATCTGCGCCGCCGCATCGTAGGCTATATGCCGCCAAAGAATCCCAAGGCATCCGCCCTCGATTTTCTTCCCGCGCGGCACGATCTGCCGTCGTTGCAGGCAGCCTCCAAAGAGTGCCGCGGTTGCGACCTCTATCGCAAAGCCACGCAGACCGTCTTCGGAGAGGGTCGCGCCTCTGCGGCGATTCTGTTCGTCGGTGAGCAGCCCGGCGATCAGGAGGATCTCGCTGGCCGTCCCTTTGTCGGACCCGCGGGCCGTCTGCTCGACGCCTGCCTGGAAGAAGCCGGCATCGATTGCAGCACTGCATACGTCACGAATGCCGTGAAGCACTTCAAGTGGGAGCCGCGCGGCAAGCGTCGCCTCCATAAAAAACCCACCATGCGCGAAGTCGCAGCATGCCGCCCCTGGCTGAATGCGGAGATAGAAGCCGTCGGCCCCAGGCTCATCGTCTGCCTCGGAGCCACCGCAGCCCAGTCTCTTCTCGGCTCCTCATTTCGCGTAACGCAGGACCGCGGCAAGATGATCGAAGTGAAAGGATACCCTCCCATCATGGCTACAGTGCATCCCTCCTCCATCCTTCGCGCACAAACCGAGGAGGATCGCGAAAGTGAGAGACGGCACTTTGTCGCCGACCTTATCGCCGCCGCAAAAGCCCTGCGCAATAGCCAGGCCTGACCAAATGTCAGCCTCTCATCGCTACTCTCGCCAGGTTTCGACGAAATTCTCCGAGGCGGTCGATAAGATCACTCGCCACTCTTCGTCCTTGGCCGCCATTCTTGGGGCAAGCCTTCCCTTGCAGGAGCCGGTACATGCGACGATCGTCGTCCACAGCAGCCTGATATCACTTCGAAATGTAGCGCCATGCATATACTCGAAGTCGATCTTCGCTTTCGCCGGCTTGATGTACACCTCATAGAAAATTTCCAGTGCGTGCTCGGGAACCCCAAGCAGCAGTTTCTCCTCGTGTCGAAAGGCAAGCGTTGCCGCGCCGGTGATTCCGGGCCGCACCGACATTAACAAAGCTTCATGATGTGGTAATTTTGGACGCGGCCCCACCAGGCTCATATCTCCGTGCAGCACATTCCAGAATTGGGGAAGCTCATCCAGCTTAAAGCGCCTCAGCCACACGCCCACTCGAGTCACCCGCGGGTCGCCGCACACTGTAATCCACGCGCCCGGCCGCGCATCAGCCCGCATCGAGCGAAACTTGTAGAGCGTGAACTCCGTCCCGTGGCGTCCCATCCTCCGCTGGCGGAACAGAACCGGGCCGGGAGACGTCACCCATACCACTAAACCCACCAGGAGAAACACAGGAGACAGGATTATCAGCGCCAGGAAAGCCACGACGCAATCGAAACACCGGCGCAGCTTCGAGACAGCCCACGGGCTTGCCTCCTGCATCAGCAGTAACTTCGTCGTGATGGATCGCAATGATGTATGAGAAGCAGACCGGTCCTCCCGGACTTCATACCCGTGGCTGGTCTGATTCGAGTGGATGGGGGATGCCGAACCAACGGAAGAGGGCTCCGCGTACGGTAGTGCACTCATGGAAGAAAAACGCTCCGGGGTTGAGATTGACGATCACGGAAAACCGCAACATGTCGGCGTGCTCTGCAGTTACCGGTCTTCCTGCTTACTAGTAGCGCTGTTAGAAGCTTTTTCGTGCCAATCTATTTCGCAGGATGTTCCTTCCATCCAACTGAGTGCCGTGCAGGTGGTAGGCACACACTGAATCATATATCTGTCCCGGTTACCTTTGAGTGTGATGCTTGATTTGTCATCTGCAAAGGTCTTGTTCCTTACTTAGCCGATGATATCGGCCCAGAGTGTAATGACGAATGTGGCAGCACCCTCGTTGCCTTGCAGGAACTGCGTGTAGTCGAAGTCGCGCGCCGCCACCGTGCCGCGAAATGTTTGTTCTCCATCAGATACAACGATTTGATCTCCGAGCAGGGGAACCGGCTGTATTGTGCCGTCGTCGAAGGTGATTTCCTGCGATGCGAGCACATCCGGGCCTCGCGTAATCTTGAGAACCAGCATCGTTGGAACCAGGGGCATCAGGTACTCCGAGGTAAAATCCTATCATCATGATGTGCTGGATTGTTGAATCGATGCGAGGTGTTATCTCCTCAGGTTCCCCTCACATTTCATCCACTCACATCGGCGACTGAGCCCACCAGCACCGGTCTGTCTTCATCCACAAAATCGATCAGGTTACGCAGTTTAACGACATTGCTTCCGGTGATCGCCGACTTCCATTTGTAATCGAACTTGGTCTCCTTGCCGTAGAAGATTCCTCCCGCAATCACCTCTGCAACAAGCCGGCTCCCGAGCGGCCCGAGCCGTTCACCATTCCCCAGAATTTCCGCCTCTTTCAGGATGTAATACCAGAGTGGCGTCTTGAACCGCGTATCTTTGACGCCCTTGAGCGGATCGCTGGTCGGCGGCTCGCCAATACCATCCGGTTTCGCATATGTATCGACGTCCGCTTCGAAAAGATAATGCGCTTCGTCGTTCGCATCAATCAGAAGAGGCGTCAACCGCCTGTTCGTGTCGATTCCGAAAAATTCGCAGAGATCCTCTCCGCATGCGATATCGATCTCGCGGCTGCGCGTCAGGTTTCTGAACGGCAGATTGCCCACAGTCTTCACCGCGTCCGGAATCGCGCTCTCCGGAAGATCGAAGACCACCGGCGTCACCTTGCTGTCAATCTTCAGAGACAACTCCGCGTCAAATTCATTTTTCGGATAGAACACATCCCAGTCAATCACGTGATCCCGCGTCAACGGCGTGCCGCCGCGCAGGTCGCCCTTGCGCTCCAGGTCGCGATTGTTGAAAAGCTGCACCGCTCCGCTGCTGTTCAGCATGTACTCATTGCGAAGCATGCTGTGTCCAAATCTGAATCCGATCGCAAACTCGTGTGGCATCTGCAGAGACCATCGGCCGCCGGCTTGTAATTCATAGCGCCATGCCCGCTGAGCGCGATCTCTTTCAACACCCATGCGAGAGTGCCCGGCTCACAAACCCGCGGCAGAAAGTCCTTCAGCAGCACGCTTTGCCAATTGCAATCACCTCCGCCTTCACCTTCTCCGCCGCTTTCTCCGCGTCTTTCTTGTGTTTCGGATTCAGCGTCTTGTCCTGCTCGTAAGCAATCTTCAGCAGCTTGTTGTGAACGCGCATCAGCAGGATATGCACTTGCAGAATCAGCTGATTCTCATCATTGCGCGGATCGAAAATGTACGCTGCGTCGACCCGGTCCGGCAACGATGCATCTGTCCATCGCGTCACATCGTACGCATTCGGCCCCAGCCGCCACAGCTTGAACGTCATATCGCCATTGAAGACGTCGCTGTTCCTGATAATGCCCTTCGTCGACGTATCCGCCGGATCATCCGGATAGCTCCGCCCGCCATACACGCTGTCCAGGTCGATCAGCGGGCTGGCAAAATCCGGAACCGACGCGCCCGTCTGATCGTCAAAAAGATTCGCCCCATTGAACGTAAGATCGTGATCAACGAACTGGCCAACAAATGTGAATACCGCGGGAATATTCGGATTCTCCGCCTCCGGCGCATCCGGATCGGTGTAAGTTGTCCCCTTGTGCGGAAACGTCAGGTACGAAATCAGCTCCGCTGGAATCCCGTACCTCTTCCCACACAGCCGCTGAAAGAACATCGCGGCTTTCGCTTGATCTGCGTTGCTGCCCACGCCAGGTCCGCGTCCGCGTGTTCCGGCAGATACTTCTTCAGCCGCATGATCACCGGTCCGGTCGCCGTCAGGATCTGAAATCCTCCGTGCTGCATAAGTTGCGACACCGTGGACTTCCTTGGCAGTGAGTGGAACGGCCCGCCTAGCCTGTTGCGCAACGTTTCGATATGTGTGGTCAGCTTGCTTTCCGTTGCTGCCGTCTGGGGAGATGTCTTCGGCATGCCTCGCTCCGATGCTCCAGATTTTTTGAAGGAAAGGGAATTTCCCTCGCATCGAACATAGCCTGATCGCCTGATACGCTGCCTTAAGGGAACCTTAATGGAATCTCACCCCCACCGCCCCGCATGGAAGACGCTGCTGGCCTTCGGCATCATCTATTTCGTCTGGGGATCCACATTTCTCTTCATCCGCATCGGCGTGCGCGAGCTTCCGCCGCTGCTCTTTGCTGCGCTGCGCTTTCTGCCTGCGGGTCTCGTCCTCTACGGCTGGATGATCGCGCAGGGTGAGCGCGCTCCCACCCTCCGCCAGTGGACATCGGCAACTCTGCTGGCCCTCCTCATCTTCGTCGGCGATTACGGATTGCTCTTCTGGGCCGAGCAGCATGTGCCCTCGGGCATCGCTGCCGTCATGCTGGCCACCATCCCGCTCTTCATGGCGCTCTCAGAGATCATCTTTCTGCGGACGCAGAAGCTCACCTTCCGCCTCTCGCTCGCGCTCCTCATAGGCATCGGCGGCGTCGCCGTCCTCATGAGCCGCTCGCTCATGCTTGGCAGCGCGCTCATGCTTGGCAGCGCGCCCATCGACAGCCGCGGCGCCATTGCCCTCATCTTTGCCTCGATGAGCTGGTCCGTTGCATCGGTGCTCTCACGCAAACTCCCGCTGCCCCAGTCCAAGGTCATGAGCGCCGGAGCGCAGATGCTCGCCGGAGGCATCCTGCTCACCATCACCGCCGCGGCCTTCGGAGAATTCCGCAGCTTCCATCCCGCTGCCATCTCCGGACGCGCATGGTTTGCCCTCGTCTATCTCATCGTCTTCGGCTCACTCATCGGATTCACCGCCTACGTGTGGCTCCTCCACCACGAATCACCAACCAAGGTCGGCACCTACGCTTATGTGAACCCGGTAGTCGCCGTGCTTCTCGGCTATTTCTTCGGCGGAGAAACCCTCGGCATGCGCACCGTGCTCGGAACGCTCTTCGTGCTCGTCAGCGTGCTGGTCATCACCACTTCGCCGGCAAGAAAAATCCTGCCCAAGCTGGCCGTCGAAGACGCATAAGCCTCGCACACATCAGGCGGCATTCACCGGCACCTCGACAGATACCGTCGTGCCTTCTGCCACATCTGCCCGAATCGACACCGTCCCGCCCACCAGCCGCGCGCGTTCCTTCATCGCCACAATCCCGATCCCGCGACCTGCGCCGGACCCGGACTGGCTGAATCCGATCCCATTGTCTCTGACGCTCAGGTGCAACACATTCCCGACAAGGCTTACATCCACAAACACCGCGCCGCCCTGCGAGTGCTTCGCTGCATTGCGCAGGCACTCGCCCGCGATGTGGTAGATGCAGTCCGATATTTCGGAGGGCATGCGGTCCGGCAAATTCTCCGTTCTAAAGCGGGTAACAATTCCGGAGCGCGATTCGAACTCGCTGCAATACTCTTCCAGGGCCAACTTCAATCCCAGATCGTCCAGGATCGAAGGATGTACCTGATGGGAGATCCGGCGAACATGCTCCGCTGCCTCCGTGGCAAGCCCCTGCACCCGGCGCAGGTCCTTGGCTATCTCTGCTGAATATTTTGACGCAAGCCTTCCGACATCCATCGCGATCGCCGCCAGGCTCTGGCTCAGGTCGTCGTGCAGGTCTCTCGCGATCCTCCGCCGCTCGTCATCCTGCGCGCTTATCAGCTTGCCCGCAAGCTGTCTCAGTTCTTCCCGTTGTCGTTGCATCAGGCTCTCTGCTGTTCTTCGCAAAGAAATGTCAGACACGAAGGCCGCAGCCAGGGAACCTTTGGCAGTTGTGATGTGCCCGAGACTGATCTCCGCCTCGAACTCCGTCCCGTCTTTCCTGCGCGCTTTCAGATTCATGTTGAGCCCCATCGGCCGGTCCTGCGGAGCTGCGAAATAACGTCCACGGTGATCAATGTGCTGCGTTCGCAAGTGTTCCGGAACCAGCACTTCCAACGCGTGGCCTCGTAATTCCTCCGGCGCATATCCGAAGAGCTTTTCTGTTCCGGGGTTCGTCATCACAATTTGCCCGGTTGCGTCGACGATGATGATCGCCTGGGGCGCGGCCTCGAACAACGAGTGTGCGAGCGATTCGCTCTCCTGCTTCTCACGATTGGCGGAGTCTCGTTGTTTCACCGCCCGGCTCACCTGTATCGGTGCGAACACCAGCGCGATCAGGGCAAGAAGCGCGGCGCCCATCGTGCCGCCCAGCCCGCGCAGCAGATCGGTATTACGTTCAGCGGAACGTCGCCGCAGAAGCTGATATTCTTCGCTCTCAAAGTTGTGCATCGGTGCGCGGATTCGATCTGTTTGCGCGTCTTCCAGTGAAGAGGCGGTGTTTTTCTCGGCGACGCTTGCCGCGGGATTTTTCCGCACCGCATTCATCGCTGCCAGGTCGTCCAGTTCGCCGGTCAGCAGGGGTTTCAACTCGTCCAGCCGCCGTTGCTGGCTTTCATTGTCTGGAGTTAGGTCGTCCAGAACAGCGAAACTCTTCAGAACATCGGCAGCGGCGTTGCGGTAGCGCGCCAGATATCTTTCATCTCCGCTGGCCAGATACTCGTGTGTCGCGATCTTCGCATCTCCCAGGCGGGCGCGCATTTGCTGGGAGGCGGCCAGAATCTCGTAGGTGTGATCGACCCAGCCGTCCGACCTGTTTACCTGGCGGAGAGTCCAGCCCGCGATCAGGGCAATGACCACGAGCATGCCAAAGCCGAAGGCGGCCCAGGCACGCGAACTCCTCTCCAGGTGGTCCTGCCGATTTCCATGGCTCGGGGACGATTCCAGCACGTGGAGCCTCCAGTTCCCCTACCGCTGATTCACGAAGGGGGGGAAATAATACATGATCTTCGATCTCGCCAAAAGCGTAAGATGGTAGCCATTCGTCTGGAAAGTCTCTGAATTGCTTAACCTATAGGCTTCTTACCCTTCATGAAAAAGGGCATATTGCCCCCATCCACGGCAGGGCGCAATGAGGATAGCAAATATGGGCAGCACTCGTATCCTGCTCGCAGATGATCACGTGCTCGTTTCTCACGGCATTCGAGCGACACTCGAAGCGCAGTTCGAGATCGTCGGGCACGCCGGCGACGGAAAGGCGCTCGTGGAGGCCGCCGAGGCGCTTCGCCCGGACGCTATCGTCCTCGATATCGGCATGCCGGTCCTGAACGGACTTGAAGCCGCTCAGCGCATCAGGCAGATACTGCCCGCGGTTAAGCTGGTCTTCCTCAGCCAGCACCGCGATCCCGCATATCTGCGGCAGACATTGAGGATAGGAGCATCCGGCTACGTGCTGAAATCGGAAGCCGCCGAAGAATTGCAGCATGCTCTGGCCGCCGTCATGCGCGGAGAAATTTTCATCAGCCCGGCCTTTGGCGAGCAGGTCATCGCCAACCTCTGGAATCGCTCAAAAGAAGTAAGCAACGAGACGCTGGAGCTCACCGGCCGTCAGAGGCAGATTCTCCAGTTGATTGTTGAGGGGCGAGTCAACAAGGAAGTCGCCGATTGCCTCCATGTTTCACTTAAAACCGTCGAGTTCCACCGTGCCCGGCTCATGAACAAGCTGGGTGCCCGCACAGCCGCCGAGCTGGCGAAGGTTGCCCTTCAACGAGGCCTCATTACCGAGTAAAAGACTGTGTTTTTTGACAGTCGCAGATTCTCCGATTTTCCCTTATCCTCGATTATTCCCCTAAACCCGCGTGTGGCTCCTGGTAATAAGTTGCGCGCCCAGACGCCGGTCACAGTTCTTCCCCTGCAGAGGAAGAGGTCGACGGTCTTGGAAAGAAAACGCATTCTTCTGGCGGACGATCACCTGGAATTCCTTGAGGAAGTCCGATCCCTGGTCGATGCGCAGCATGACATCGCCGGCGCCGTGGCTGACGGCAAAGCGCTGGCTGAGGCCGCCCAGGCTTTGGATCCTGATCTCATCATTTCCGATATCAGCATGCCCGGCATGACCGGTTTTGAGGCGGCCTCGAAAATTCGCGCTCTTGGCTTGAAATCGAAGTTCATCTTCGTCACCGTGCACTCGTCGCCGGCTTATCTGAAAAGAGCGCGAAGTCTGGGCGAAGGCTATGTTTTAAAGCTCCGTGCGTTTGACCAATTGCTGCCGGCTATTTCCTGCGTCCTGGCTGGTGATACCTTCGTTTCCCCCGAACTCGAAGTCTCTCGCCAGAGCTGACATTTCTTTCACATTCCTGATCTCGCCATCATTATCTAGCGGCTAGGGTTCCTCCTAGTTGGCGCACGTAGGTTTCAGTCCTACGATTTCCACAGTCGCAACGAAAACACCAACAGTCTTCAACCCAGATATGAAAGGAATAGCCCCCATGGCCAGTTCCGTTGCTACTCCAGGAATCCATCCTCCCGCATCCCCGCCCAACCCCAGGCGAATTCCAGTGAAATTTCGGCAGACATCGCGGAAGAGGCAGCCTGCAGCCGGCCCTCTTCTGATTGGTGGCCGTTCCTATCCCGCTCTCTCACCGGAAGCATGGAGCGATTTGCAGCGCATTCGGCATCTGACTGCCTTCCCGGCCGGAGCCACCGTCTATGTTGAAGGACAGGCGTGCCGGGGTGTCCACATTCTCTGTAAGGGGCGCGCAAAACTCACGATTGCTAACTCAGAAGGCAAAACGCTGATCGTCGGAATCGCGGGTCCCGGAGAAATTCTCGCGCTGAATGCCTGCCTCACAGGCGGCCGCCACCACATGACGCTCGAAACAACTCGGCCCACGGAGTTCGCCTTCGTGTACGCCAATGACTTTCTGAAATTCCTCGCCGAGCACAAGGACGCCTCCTGCCTTGCTGGCGAGCAACTTATCCGCGATTGCCGGGGAGCTTACCAGCTTGTGCGCTCCGTTGGGCTCGCACAAAATGCGACCGAAAGACTTGCGCGCTTCCTGTTGCAATGGGCAGTGGAATCGCGGACCGGCGACGGCGCTCATCGCCTCAGGAACCGCTTCACCCACGACGAGATTGGCCAGATGATCGGCGCCACCCGGGAAACGGTGACCCGCACTTTGGGTCTACTCAAGAGAGATCATGTAATCGAGTCCTCCGGCTCCGAGTTGCTGATCCGCAACGTCACCGCTCTGGAGCATATGCTGAACTGATTTATTTGGCCGACAATTTCGAGTGACTCGATAAAATAGAAATAGAGACCACCAAAGCCGGCTGCCGCAGCCTGGCTTTTTTTCTTGGCGCCAAGCGGGTTATCAAAGCTAAGTCATTTATTTTCTATGAGATTAATGTAACACCTGTGTTATCTATGAGGTAGACCAACCTATGTATTAACTCGTTTAGATTCAATGAGGTGGAATCTTCAAGAGGGAGGGGGCACCCCCGGTTAGAATGTCGCCATGGTCATTCATACCTTCGCATTCCGCTGGAAGCCCGGTGTCACACCTGACCGGAAGCAGCACGTGATGGTCGCCATCCGCAAGCTCCAGGGCCAGATACCCGGCTTGCTCGAGACCTGGGTTGGCCAGAACATCTCCCCGCGCTCCCAGGGATACGAACTCGGGGGCGTTATGAAGTTCAACGATCGCGCAGCCCTCGAAGCTTACGGCAGCCACCCCGTGCACCAGGAGCTCCTCTCCTGGCTTCTGCCCCTCATCGAGCCTGTCGAGGTCGATTTCGAGTGTTGAGCCTGCCTCGCCCATCCATCTAACGACTCGCCCCGTCTAGCTAACTTTGGTTTTTCCCCGGAGGATGCCTCCCTCAATGTGCACCTTGAGTCGAAGAGGTAACGTCCCCAGCCCCTGAGGCCTAGCAATGACGCGAATTCCAGCCATGTACTTTTCAGGGATGGCATTCTGCGCTATCTTGGATTTCCCGGTACGACGATACCCAGATAAAACCCCGATGGCGGTTTGTAGCGGTTGTCCTGATCGCGGCGGCCGCACTTTGCCTGGGCTCGGCACTCACCGTCGCCTGGCATGTCCATCGCGTCCTCCAGCAAACCTCCGCCGCCATCAATGCCGAGGAGAACTTCGCCGCCGACGTTCGCCCGGTCGACCTCGCTTCCAGCTCCCGCTTCGACTGGCTGCCCGCTCCCGCCGTCTTCTCCGCCGGTGCTCCAGCTTCATCCCGGCGATCCGATGATCTAAACCGGGCTCGCCAGCATTTCGTCGTTGCAGAACACGCAACCGTGACGAGCACAATATCTCAGCGGCGCCGGCGCACGATCGCCCGAAAGAGCGGAGCCCCCCATACGCCGATCAGCAGCAGTCCCCCAAACAGCAGCACTGCATCGATACTCAGCCGTCCTTCCGGCAACCCGTAAACATTGCGCAGATTCAGCCACAGCGCGAACTCATCCAACGTCAGCGCCGCCCCGATGCCGTAAAGGATCGAGACCAGCCTGCTCCAGAAGATCGATGTCGGATTCGAGCCGCACCCCGCCTCGGCCAGCCACGCATAGCCCACTACCAGCAGGATCAGAATGCCCCACACCAGGTGGTGAATATGCGTGCCACCGATCGTCACCCATCCAAACGGGCCGATGTTGTGGAGAATCGCCAGCACCAGCAGGCGCGCGCCCAGAAATGTCAGAAAAAAGCTTACAGACGCGAGAAAGAGCCTCCGCTTGGGCCGATCGGGGATATGTTCGTGCAACAGCACCCCAAGCTGCGTGAGGTGCAGCAGGTACAGCATTGTTGCCGTTCCAATCGTGGCGCAGATCAGCAGAATCCAGGCGCCGGTCAAGTGCATTTCTTACTACACTCCCTCTTTCATCCGCCCAGCGCAGGCAGGCGACCCGAAGAGCCAAGCAGAAAAATTACTCCGACGGCAAAGCTATACACCGCGCCCGCCATCGCCACCCAGCGATAAAAAGCAGGCCGGTGCAGCCCCGCGTAAAAAATTCCGCCCAGCGATGCCGTCATTAACGTATTCATCACGACCAGGCCCGCCGCGAAAGCGATCAGTCCCATGAATCCACGAGCCGTCCCACCCAGACTTGCCGCCAGCAGAAACAGCATCAGCTGGCTGGGTGTTTCTGCGCCCAGGCCATGCAGAACGCCGATCGCGAAGACAGACTTGCCGCCGTAATTCCATGAAAACGGCTCCGGGCGAGCCTTCCGCGGATTGAATATCCTGGCCACGCGCCACCACACATGCTGGCAGCCCGAAATCAAAATTGCCCAGCGGCTTCGCATTGCTCCGTGCGAGTGCGAGTGCCGGATCAGGTTCGCCACCACGCCAATGCCCAGGATGATCAGCGTGGCGCCGATTAGCCGCTCCGTCCAGTCATCCAGTTTTGCCGGCAACGGAATATGCAGCATCACCACCAGCGCGCCCAGCACCACAACCGTCAGTGCATGCCCCAGCGCGTAGGTAACCCCGAGCCGCATACCCTGCTTCCAGTCCCGCTGAACGGCTGTAATGTCGGAGATGGCTGCAAGGTGGTCGTAATCAAATCCGTGCCGCAGTCCAAGCACAGCGCACGAGAATAGCGCGAGTTCCAGCTTCCAGTTCATGCTTTCAATTCGATGCGGCAGGGGTCGATCGCGCGCCTCTCATTGCAAACGCCAATTGTAACGAAGAATGGCACGCCGCGCGGAATCTGCTAGTTTACCCGGTCAACCGCACCAGTTGTTCCGCCTCAAGCCGAGGGCCGAGAATGGAGATTTTCGGTATCTGTCCCCGGGCCATGGCCACCTCGTCGCAGCGATAAAGGCGGGGGCAGTTCTGGCAATCTTTAAAGATCTTGTCCGGCAGCGCCGCCCGGTCTTCCACTTCGCGAAACCCATAACGGAAGAAGAAATCCGGAATGCGCGTAAACAGGCACACGCATCCAATGCCGTGGTCTTCGGCCTCGTCCAGCAGGGCAAAAAGAATTCGCCCGCCCACACCCTGGCTCTTTGCTTCCGGCTTGACGACAATCGAGCGCACCTCCGCCAGATGCGGCCCATAAAGATGCAGCGCCCCGCACCCCAGAAACACGCCCGCTTCGCTCTCCGCCACGGTAAAGTCGCGAACGTTCTCGCAGATCTCCGAGAAGACACGCCGCAGTAGCGTGCCGTCGTGCGACAGGCTGTTCACCAGCTCGTAGATATTGGTCGCGTCCTGCAGGCGCGCCTTACGCACCAGCATGGATCACCCCGGCGTCGCCTACACTCACCGATCCGTAAACGTCGGCGATTGCCCGCACTCGCTCTTCAGCCTCCGCCAGTGCAGCATGCACCCGGTTCCGCGCCGTTCCGCCGATCACATCATGACAATCGAGCGTCGCCTCCAGCGTCACCGCCGCAAAAAAGTCCTCTTCAAATTCAGGTCCGAATTGCTTCAACTCATCCAACGTCAAATCACCCAGCTCGCAGCCCTTATCCAGACAATACCGCACCGCGTTGCCGATCTTCTCGTGCGCCTTGCGGAAGGGAATTCCCTTATGTACAAGATACGTCGCAGCGGCCATCGCGTTCAGATACCCGCTCTCGCAGGCCGCGCGCATGCGCTCGATGCGAAACTTCAGCGCGCCAGTAAACTTCGCCAGCAGATACGTCGTCAGGTGTGCCGTGCTCATTGCCGCGAACACCGGCTCCTGCGTCTCCTGCATATCCTTGTTGTACGCGAGCGGCAGTCCCTTCAGCAGCAGCGTGACCGTCTCAGCCGCGCCGTGAATGCGTCCCACCTTCGCGCGAACCAGCTCGGTAAAGTCCGGATTCTTCTTCTGCGGCATCGCGCTCGAGCCCGTTGAGAATGCTTCCGGTAGCTCGACAAAGCCAAACTCCGCCGTAGCAAATAGCGTAATCTCCTCGGCAAACCTGCTCGCATGCAGGCCAATCATCGTCAGTGCCTGCAGATACTCGAGGACAAAGTCGCGATCGCTGGTCGCGTCCATACTGTTCGCCGTCGGCGCGAGAAATCCCAGCTCCTGCGCGGCGATATTGCGGTCAAGCGCCAGCGTCGCCCCGGCCACTGCGCCCGATCCCAACGGACAATAATTCAGCCGGCGCGCACAATCCTCGAGTCGTGAAATATCGCGCAGCGCCATCTGGACATACGCCAGCAGCCAGTGCGCCACCAGCACAGGTTCTGCCCGCTGCAGATGCGTATACGACGGCATCACCGCATCACGATGCCTCTTTGCCTGCTCTACCAGCGCGCCCGCCCATGCGCCCAGATGCGCAATCAGTATCCCGATGCGCTCGCGCACATACAGCCGCAGATCCGTCGCGATCTGCTCGTTGCGGCTGCGTCCCGTGTGCAGCTTCAGGCCCAGATCGCCGACCGCCTCAACCAGCTTCATTTCGACAAAATGATGAATGTCCTCAGCATCTGAACCCATCGGCTCTGGTGTGTGTGGCTGCTCACCGAGCGTGTGGGGCTGCTGGATAAAACGTGAAACGATCCCGTCCAGACCATCCACAATCTTCGTGTATTCAGAGTCACTCAGCACACCCGCCGCCAGCAGCGCACGTGCATGCGCCTTACTGGCCATGATTTCTTCGCTCAGAAGCGCCCGGTCGAACTTAATGGAGCGCTGCCAGTGATCGAAGAGCGGATCCAGGGGCTCGCGAAAGCGGCCAGACCACATCTTGGCAAAATGTTCGCTCATGAATTCTTTTCGCCTTTCGTGGCCGCGCCGTCTTTCGTTTCTCCGTCTTTCGTCCCCCCGCTTTTCGTCCCACTGTTCAGCTGCGGCATCTCCGATCCCTGGCTCAGCGTGATGAGGCCCGTCCGGGCATAAGTCATCAGTTTGGCACGGGTATCGGTAATGTCGAGATTGCGCATCGTGAGCTGGCCGATGCGGTCGCGCGGAGAGAAGGCGGAATCTGTTTTCTCCATGCTGAGGCGCTCGGGGTGGAAGGTGAGGTTGGGCGACTCAGTATTCAGGATCGAGTAGTCGCTGCCGCGGCGTAGCTCCACCGTAACCTGGCCGGAGACGGCGCTTGCGACCCAGCGCTGCGCGGATTCGCGCAGCATGATGGCCTGCGGATCGAACCAGCGTCCCTGGTAGAGGAGGCGGCCCAGCTTGTGGCCGTTCTCGCGGTACTGCTCGATAGTGTCCTCATTGTGAATGCCGGTGATGAGGCGCTCATACGCGATGAAGAGCAGGGCCATGCCCGGGGCCTCATAGATGCCGCGGCTCTTGGCCTCGATGATGCGGTTTTCGATCTGGTCGCTCATGCCGAGGCCGTGGCGGCCGCCGATGCGGTTCGCTTCAAGCAGCAGCTCGACTGGGTCAGAAAACTCCTTGTCATTAAGGGCGACTGGAAAGCCCTGTTCGAACCGGACCGTCACTTCTTCGCGCCTTATATCGACATCGTCACGCCAGGAGGCTGTTCCCATGATGGGTGCTACGATCCGGATGCTGCTCGAAAGCAGCTCAAGGTCCTTGGCTTCGTGTGTAGCACCAAGGAGGTTCGAGTCGGTGGAGTAGGCCTTCTCGGCGGACATCTTGTAGCCGAAGCCGGACTTCTCCATGAAGGCCGACATCTCGGCGCGGCCGCCCAGTTCATCGATGAAGGCCGGGTCGAGCCAGGGCTTGTAGACCTGCAGATCGGGATTGACAAGCAGGCCGTAGCGATAGAAGCGCTCGACGTCATTGCCCTTGAAGGTCGAGCCGTCGCCCCAGATGTTGACGCCGTCCTCCTTCATGGCCGTGACCAGCATGGTGCCGGTGACGGCCCGTCCAATGGGCGTGGTGTTGAAGTAGGTGATGCCTGCGGTAGAGATGTGAAAGGCGCCGGACTGCAGGGCGGCGATGCCTTCGCGCACCAGAGGCCCGCGGCAATCGATCAGCCGGGCATTTTCCGCGCCGTATTCGAGCGCCTTGCGAGGGATGGCGTCGTAGTCGGTTTCGTCCGGCTGCCCGAGATTGGCCGTATACGCATACGGCAAGGCGCCCTTCTGCTTCATCCAGTGAAGCGCGGCGCTGGTATCAAGCCCTCCGGAAAAAGCGATGCCGACTTTCTGGCCGACCGGCAGACTTTCAAGAATGACAGACATTTTCGTGCAAAACCTCGAGATTCTTCAGTGTTCTCAGCCCATTGCAGGCTCGCTTCGCTCATTTCGGAGCACAAAAAGGCAGGCGAGGAGGGTGATTACGAGCGCTACGTCGCCGGGTGCCCCACGTACCGCTTCTGGGACGTGGGAATCTACGCTTACCGGAGGTCCGACTTTGCCCTATGCCCTGTCCTCTTTCCACCGCCCAGCAGCATCAGCAGCAGCGCCTTCTGCGCATGCATACGGTTCTCTGCCTGGTCAAAGACCACCGACTGAGGACCATCAAGTACCGCGTCCGTCACCTCGGCATTGCGATGCGCCGGCAGGCAATGCATAAACACCGCATGCGGAGCAGCAAGCGACATCAGCTGCTCATTCACCTGGTAAGGCTTGAAGATCGGAGCCCGCTTCGTTACCTCGTGCTCAAATCCCATGCTCGTGCAGACGTCTGTGTACACAGCATCCGCGCCTGTAATCGCAGCTACCGGATCGCTAACCAGCTCAATGCTGCCTCCACTCGCGTTGGCAATTGCCCGTGCCTGGGCCACCATATCTGCCTTCGGAGCGTAATTCTTTGGCGACCCGATCGTGCAGTGCGCGCCAAGCTGCGCGCCCATCAGCATCAGCGAATGGCACACGTTGTTGCCGTCTCCCACATAGGTGAACTTCAACCCCTTCGCCGACCCGAATCGCTCCTCAACCGTCATGAAGTCGGCCAACGCTTGGCAGGGATGTTCAAGATCGCTCAGCGCATTGATCACAGGGCAGGCCGCAATCTCCGCCATCTCCGTGATCGTCTCGTGTGCATAGGTACGCAGCACAATCACTTGCACCCAGCGCTCCAGGTTTCTCGCCATATCCGCAATCGACTCACGCTCGCCGATGGGCGACTGCGTCTGGTCGACAAAAATCGCCGATCCTCCGAGCGCGTTGATGGCGGTCTCGAAGGTGAGCCGAGTGCGTAGCGACGCCTTCTCGAAGAACATCACCATCTGCTTCGCATCCAGCGCCCAGCGGTAATCCTGAGGACGCGCCTTCACTGCATGCGCGAGCTCCATCAGTGCCGCGATCTCAGCCGTCGAGAAATCAGCCACAGAGCAGTAGTCCCGTCCAGCAAGTGCCTCGGCAGGGGAGGGAAGTACGCCCACCTGCGATTCGGATTCAAAGAGAGTGTCAGCCAACGTGTTTGCCTCCGATCGTCGCAGCGCCAGCCTCTTGTGGTGCATGCGCGGTAAGAATTGAGTCAAGGGCATCGATGGCATGGTCCACATCGCCTTTGCCCAGAATGAACGGCGGCAGGAACCGCAGTACCGTCTCGCTCGTTCGATTAATTAAGATGCGTCGCTCCAGCATCGCGCCAGCCACTTGTTTGGCCAGTTCGGTCGAATCAAGCTCGGCCGCCAGCATCAGTCCCATCCCGCGGACATCCACGATCGCCGGATACTTCTCGGTCAGCTGGTTGAGGCGACCATGAAAATATGTGCCCACTTCGGTTACATGATTCAGCAGGCCCTCGCGATCAATCGTGTCGATCACTGCCACGGCCACTGCGCATGCCAGCGGACCGCCGCCGAACGTCGTCCCGTGCATACCCGGATGAATTGCGCGGGCCGCCTCCTCCGTGCACAACATCGCACCCAGGGGAAGCCCGCCAGCCAGAGGTTTTGCAATCGTCGTCACATCCGGCTGAACATCGTAGTGCTGGTACGCGAACCACTTGCCGGTGCGCCCCAGCCCTGCCTGAATCTCATCGCAGATCAGCAGTGCCCCGGTAGATTGCGTCAAAGCGCGTGCCACCGCCATAAATTCCCGCGACACCGGACGAATCCCGCCCTCGCCCTGAATCGCCTCAATCAGCACGCCGCAAACTTCTTCTGAAAACTTCGCCTTCAGATCCTCGACGTCGTCGAATGCAACAAACTCCACGCCCGGCATTACCGGATGGAAGGGCTCGCGATACTTCGCTTTATGCGTTGTCGCAACCGATCCCATCGTCCGCCCGTGAAAGCTGTTCTCGAGCGCCAGGAACTTCGTACCCATCGGGCGTCCTTCACTGCGCAACAATCCCGCATGAGCCCGCGCCAGCTTAAGGGCGGCTTCCATTGCTTCAGTCCCACTGTTGCAGAAAAATGCGCGATCCAGACCGCTCATCTTCGTCAGCCGAAGAGCAAGTTGCGCCTGCCCCTCGTGAAAAAAGAGATTCGAAATATGAATCAGCTTCCTGTTCTGCTCGGCAATTGCTTTTTCAATCGCGGGATGACCATATCCCAGCGCATTCACCCCGATACCGCTCAACAGATCGAGGTATCGCTCACCCTGAGCATCGAAAAGATGCACCCCCTCGCCCTTCACGAACAGAATCGGATTCCGCTCATAGGTCGGCAGCAGCAGCTTCGCTTCTATCGCTTTGATTTCTTCCAGCGTCATAAACTCCTCATCTCGCAGAACGAGCCACTCTTACGCCACCAGCACTTCCGTCCCATGCAGCACTCGCGTGCTGCACAGATCCGGCAGCACCGCGGCAACCTCCGCCGGCAGAATCCGCACCCGCTTCACGCCTTGCAGTAACGCCTCGCGGCACGCGCTCAGCTTGGGAAGCATCCCGCCGGTGATCACCGAATCCTTCGTAAGCGATGCAATCTCGCCGACACTCAGCCAGCGCATCACTTCTCCATCCGCGCCGCGCACACCCGGCACGTCGGTGAGAAACACCAGCGCATCGGCCTTGCAGGCCGCCGCGCAGGCCGCCGCCATCTCATCGGCGTTTACGTTGTAGTACTCGCCGTCAAAACCCAGCGCGAGACTGGAAATCACCGGCACCGCGCCCATCTTCCAGATCGCGTCCAGCCAGCGCGGGTCCGAGGCCACAATCTCGCCCACAAATCCAAGGTCGGGAGCGGTTCTCTTTTTCCGTGCGCGAAAAACCAGCCCGTCACCGCCCGACATTCCCATCGCCGCCTGTCCATGCGCGCCCAGAGCAGCAACCAGCGCCTTGTTTACCTGCCCGCCCAGGACCATCACCGCCGCATCGCGCGTCTCGGCATCCGTCACACGCAGCCCGGCAACAAACTCGCTCTGCTTGCCCATCAGCTTCAGCGTCCGCGTCAACTGCACGCCGCCGCCGTGCACCACCGCAACCTGGTTGCCGTCTTTCACCAGCTCAGCAATGGCCTGCGCGCACTTGTGCAGCAGCTCAGGATTCTCGAGGGTGGCTCCTCCGAGTTTCACTACGAATTTCATGCCAGTCCCTCCGCTTCGCCCCATCCACACATCAGGTTCAGATTCTCGACCGCCTGTCCCGCCGCGCCCTTCAGCAAATTGTCCAGACAAGACACAATCACGCATCGCCGCCCATCCTTGTTCAACACAAATCCGATATCGCAATAATTCGTCCGTACCGAATACTGAATCTGCGGCAACTGCCCGGCGCTGAACACCCGCACCATCGGGCTGTCTGCATAAAACTCGCGATACCGCGCCTCTACATCCGAACCGCTTTTCTTCTCTTTAAACGTCACATATATCGTCGACAAAATCCCGCGCGGAATCGGCAGCAGATGCGGCGTGAATACGATCTGCTCATCTTTGAGTTCCAATTGCTCCAGCAGTTCTCCCACATGCCGATGCGCAAATATCCCATACGCCGACAGGTTGTCCGCCGCATACATATAGTGCGTCTTCTCCGTGGGAGCTTTGCCCGCACCCGACACACCCGACTTCGCATCGCACACAATCCCGCGATCCAGATCCACCCATCCCGCCGCAACCAACGGCTTCAGCGCGAGAATGGCCGATGTCGCATAGCATCCGGGATTCGCCACCAGCTCCGCGCCGCGAATCTCATCACGATGCAGCTCCGGGCTGCCGTACACAGCCTTCGCCTGCACTGCTGCCGCGCGGTGATGCCCCCCGTTCTCCTCGTGGTCGTCCTCGAACTTGTACACAGCGCGATTCGTGCCCGCCTTCAGCCGCCACGCGCCGCTCAAATCGATCACGCGCAGCCCCTGCTCCAGCGCCTTGGGAGCCCACTCGCGCGACTGCTCATGCGGAGTCGCCAGGAACAGCACCTTCACGCCGCGCGCCTTCAGCAGCTCCCACGAAAACGGCTCAATCTTCAGCGCAGCCGATCCATTGTTATCCATCAGCTGGGGATGCATCGCTGTGAGTGAAGCTTCGGAGGCTGCATCAGCCCGCCCTAGAAACACCGGCGGCACACCCTGCAGCCGGGGATGATGCAGCAGCAGCCGCGCCAGCTCCATGCCGGCATAGCCACTCACTCCCATTACCGCGGTTTGTACTTGGCCTTTCATCTAATCCCGGACCCCTGTTCCCTAATCCCCGCCTAACCGATCATCTCTTCCAGCCGTCCTCGCAGCTGCGAGGCCCGCTTCTGGTCGGGACAAATAATGAGCACCGTGTCATCGCCCGCGATCGTGCCCACAACTTCATCCCAGTCCTCGTGGTCAATCGCCAGCGCGACCGGCTGTGCACCGCCGTTCGTGGTGATCAGCACCAGCTGGTTCTGTGCCTGTTTCACCTTTAATCCAAAACTCTCCAGCACATCTTGGACGGACGGCATGTCGTTGTCTTGATCATCCCCGGTCCCCCCGTTAGGCAGGGCGTAGCCGTTCGGACCCTTATAGAGCCGCATCTCGTGGATATCCCGCGAGACCGTAGCCTGGGTCACGTCGAAGCCGCGGCGTACCAGCTTGCGGCGCAGCTCATCCTGGCTCGTCACACTGGCTGTTGCCACGAGTTCTCGAATCGCATTGTGCCGGTCGTATTTCGTCAAAATAGAAAATCGCGGCCGTGTAAAATAAGGCCGCGCCATGTGCATAAAGATGCAATTCAATGTATAAATATACGAGACGCTGCTGTCAAGCAGTGCAGCCAATAATTTTTCCTGATACTGCCTATTGCAGTTTTTTATAGAGCGCGGAAGGGCCGCGTCTCCACTGCACTTTATTGATGCCAGCCAAATAAGGAGGTCGTATAGTAACTCATGGGCTGCATAAATTTTAATAATTCCCCGCTATCATTCGAGCGCCCACGAAGCTCTGCGGCTAGCTTGGTTGATCCCCGCTTCGACCACGAATCCTGCGGCGTCGGCTTCGTCGCTACGCTTACCAGCGTCCCGTCGCATCACATTCTGGAGAAAGCACTTACCGCCCTTGCACGCCTCGAGCACCGCGGCGCCGTAGCCGCCGACGGCAAGTCGAGCGACGGCATCGGCATCACCACCGCCATCCCGCGAGACTTCCTGCTCGCCTCCACCGGCACGTCTCTCGATGCATCGCAGCCGCTCGCCGTCGGCGTAATGTTCTTTCCCTCCGACACCGCCGAGTCCCATACAGAAATCGAGCAGGCCCTCGCCGCGCAAAGCTTCACCGTCCTCGCCTGGCGCGACGTCCCCACTCGCCCCGAGATCCTCGGCGAGATCGCCCTGTCGACGTTGCCTGTCATTCGCCACGTCCTCATTACCACCGACGACCCGGAGCGCCTCCCGCACCGGCTCTTCCTCGCCCGCAAGCAGTTTGAGCGCAGCGGCGCCGAGGGCTATGTCTGCTCGCTCTCTTCCTCCAACATGGTCTACAAGGCCATGTGCGCCGGCCGTCTCCTCGCTGATTTCTACCCCGACCTCTCCAACCCCGCCTTCACCACGCCCTTCGCGCTCTTCCATCAGCGCTACGCCACCAACGTCGCGCCCTCCTGGGACCGCGCCCAGCCGCTGCGCATGCTCGCGCACAACGGAGAAATCAATACCGTCTGGGGCAACCGCGCCCGCATGGACGCCCGCGCCGCGACTTTCCCCGCCGAGTTCGAGCCAGTCTTCACGAAGGACGGCTCCGACTCCACCAGCCTCGACGAAGCCGCCGAACTGCTCGCCCGCAACGGCCGCACCGTCGCCGAAGCCGTTCGCATGCTCATCCAGCCTGCGGGCAATCTCGACCGCTCCGCCTTCTTCTCCTATGTAGGAGATTGCGCGGAGCCCTGGGACGGCCCCGCCGCCGTCGCCTTCACCGATGGTGGTCTCGTCGGTGCTGTTCTCGACCGCAACGGCCTGCGCCCCTGTCGATACTTCGTGACCGAAGACAAGCTCGTCGTCCTCGGCTCTGAAGCGGGCCTCGTCGACCTCGACCCGGAGACCGTCATTCACAGCGGCCGCCTCGGCCCCGGACAGATGATCGTCGCCGACCTCGACGACCACGTGCTCCTCGAAGACAAAGAGATCCAGGCCATCTTCGACGCCGCCGCCCCCGATTACGAAAAGCTTCTCGAGGAGAGCACCCTCATCGATCACGTGCCCGGACCGCTTCTGGAATCCGCCGAGCTCAACCGTCTGCAGCTCGCCTTCGGATACACCCGCGAAGACGTGAACATGATCCTCAAGCCCATGGCCATGGATGGCAAAGACGCTGTCTGGTCGATGGGCGACGACACCCCGCTAGCCCCGCTCGCGCGTTCACCGCGGCCCGTCTACGCCTTCTTTCGACAACGCTTCTCCCAGGTCACCAATCCGCCGACCGACTCCATCCGTGAAGCCCGCGTCGTGCAGCTGCACACCCGCCTCGGTCCGTGGCCGCATATGCTCGACAAGCGCGCGCCGCTCTCCGGCCTCTCGCTGTCGTCGCCGTTCCTTTCGCTTGCCCAGATGCAGGATCTTCACGCACGCCGCCACGGCCTCGCCAGCAACCTGCCGCTGGCTGTGCTCGAATGTGTCTTCAATCCGGCCTGCAACCTGATTACGGCCCTCGACGACCTCTGCGCCAAGGCGATCGATCTGGTGCGCGGAGGAGCCGCCGTCCTGCTGCTCACCGACCGTCTGCCCGTCGAACAAAATATCCCCATCCCCATGGCGCTCGCCGCGGGAGCCGTCCATCACGCTCTCATTCGCGCCGGTGTCCGCACCTTCGCTGGGCTCGCCGTCGAAGCCGGTGACTGCCGGGACCTTCACCACGCCGCCGTTCTCCTAGGCATGGGCGCCGGAGCCGTCTGTCCCTGGCTCGCGCTCGAAACCGCCCGCAGCCTCAATCCTGAAAAGGGAGAAGCCAATCTCCTTCATGCCTTCGATCTAGGCCTTGCCAAGATCATGTCTAAGATGGGCATCTCCGTCGTCGACAGCTACCGAGGTGCGCACCTGTTCGACTCACTTGGACTCAGCCAGGAGGTCGTCGACCGCTGCTTCTTCGGAACGCCCGCCCCACTCGGCGGCATCGGCTTCACCGAGCTCGAAGCCAACATCCGTCAGGTCTGGTCGAACAGCCAGAATCCGCCTGCCGAGCCATCCGAAGACGGAACGCCCGCGCCCGTCGTGACTATCACCAAAGATCTTCCCGACTACGGATGGGTCCGCTTCCGCAAGGCCGACAAGGCCGAGCCGCATTCCTGGCAGCCACAGACCGTAAAGGCTCTCCAGACGGTCGTTGGCAGTGCCCGCGGCGTCGCCGCCGTCGCCGAACCCGCGGTCGCCTGGGCTGCCTTCTCCACACAGGCCACAGAAAAAGAGCCTGCCGTCCTCCGCGATCTCCTCGAAATCCGCCCTGCCGGCGCGCCTCTGGCCCTCGAACATGTCGAAGCGCCGTCGCACATGTACAAGCGTTTCATCGCCAGCGCCATGTCCCTCGGCTCGCTCAGCCCCGAGGCACACCAGACCATCACCGCCGCCATGAACACGATTGGCGCGCGCTCCAACACCGGCGAAGGTGGCGAAGATCCCGCCGTCTATCAGCCCAACGTCGACATCGATCTCAACGGCACGCCTACGCCCTCTCACCTGCTCAACAACAAGGTCAAGCAGGTTGCTTCGGGCCGCTTCGGCGTCACCACCGAATACCTCATGCATGCCGAAGAGATCGAGATAAAAATCGCCCAAGGCTCGAAGCCGGGCGAAGGCGGCCAGCTCCCCGGCCACAAGGTCACCGAGCTCATCGCTCGCCTGCGCCATGCCCAGCCTGGCGTGCAGCTTATATCGCCGCCGCCGCACCACGACATCTACTCCATCGAAGATCTGGCGCAGCTCATCTACGACCTCAAGCGCGTCAATCCTCGCGCGGCGATCGGCGTCAAGCTCGTCTCCGAGTTCGGAGTCGGCACTGTAGCCGCCGGAGTCGCCAAGGCCTACGCCGACTACATCGTCATCGCTGGTCATGCGGGTGGCACCGGCGCATCGCCGCTCTCCAGCATTAAGTACGCCGGCAATCCCTGGGAGCTCGGCCTCGCAGAAGCGCAACAGGTACTGTTACAAAATGGTCTGCGGGGCCGCGTCCGCCTGCGTTGCGACGGAGGCCTTCGCACCGCCCGCGACATCGTCATCGCCGCTCTGCTCGGAGCCGACGAGTACGCCTTCGGCACCGCGGTTCTCGTCGCTCTTGGCTGCGACATGGCCCGGCAGTGCCACCTCAATACCTGTCCCACCGGCATAGCCACGCAAAAGCCCGAGCTGCGCGCCAAATTCCGCGGCCGGCCCGAGCACGTAGCCCGTTTCTTCGAAGAGCTCACCCGCGACCTGCAGGTCCTGCTCTCGCAGCTCGGCCTGCCCGCGCTCGAAGCCGCCATTGGCCGGACCGATCTCCTCGAACAGGTCCGCTTCGACGGTGCCCTGAACCTGGCACCCCTCTTGGCAGCGCCGCCCAGCGGCCAGTTGCATTGGCAGGGACGCCGCAACAATCGTCCCGCCGCCCACGATCCGATCGATGACGTGTGGGTCGAGCCGGCTCTCGCCGCATACAGAGCCCGCGAGCCCTACGTCCACGAAGCCCTCATCGCCAATGAAGACCGTACCTTCGGCGCGCGCCTCGCCGGCGAACTCGCTGTGCTCAACTCCAACGGCGCCGCGCCGGCCGCTCATCCGCTCGTCTTCAAGATGACCGGCGTCGCCGGGCAGTCCTTCGGAGCCTTCGCCGTCCCCGGCATGCAGCTCATCCTCAAGGGAGTCGCCAACGACTTCGTCGGCAAGGGCCTGTCCGGCGGCGAAATCATCCTCCGAGGCCAAGGCCGTGCGGCCCTCCAGTCCGAGCTGCACGTCATCCTTGGCAACGTCGCGCTCTACGGAGCCACCAGCGGAGCCCTCTTCGCTGCCGGTCGCGCCGGCGAGCGCTTCGCAGTCCGTAACTCGGGAGCCCTGGCCATCGTTGAAGGCGTCGGCGACCACGGCTGCGAATACATGACCGGCGGCCTCGCCGTCATCCTCGGCGCTACAGGCTTCAATTTTGGAGCAGGCATGACCGGCGGCCTCGCCTGGGTCTTCGATGAGGACGGCAGCTTTATGCGCGACGTCCTATACCATGAGGACTTCCTGAAGGCCGAGCAGTACGAAAGCCTTGATGCCGAAGCCCGCGAAGCCATCCACGGCCTCGTCCAGCTTCACGCTGAGAAGAGCTTTAGCACCCGCGCCTGGTGGCTGCTCTCCAAGTGGGACGAACTCGCCCCGCGTTTCGTCCGCCTCACCCCGAAACCCCAGGCCTGAGCGCGTCAGGCCTGACTCTTAGATGCCTGCGTACCACGCGTAACCGGCTTCCGGCGACGCTGAACCTAGGCCTTTGCCGAAGCCTTTGAGATTATCTGTAGCCGTCAGGCGGGTGATGTACTTCACGCTCTTGTAGCCGAGCTGCCGTGGCACGCGCATGCGCAGCGGACCCCCGAAGGAAACCGGCAGGTCGCCGTCGTTCATCCCCATGGTCAGGAAAGTCTGGGGATGCAGGGCATCGGCCATGTCGATGCTTTCCCACCAGTCGCGATCGATCGAGAAGTACACGATATAGCGCGCCTGCGGCAGCACGCCGACCGCATTCAGCACCTCAGACAAGGGCGTTCCGATCCACTCGGCAACATACGACCAGCCCTCCTCGCACACTACTTCGGTGATCTGGCTCCGCACCGGCAGGCTCCTGAGATCGGCCAGTGAAAACGCCGTGGGATGAGCGACCATTCCGTCAACTGAAAGCTTCCAGTCCAGAAATCCGCTGGCCTGATGACGCTTGAACGCATCGTTGGGAGGCGAGGTTTCGTTGGCGAAGGGCTTCTCGGAAATCATGCTGCGAGGGAACTCCCGCGCCAGTGAGTGTCTCGTCAGAAGCCGCTGCGCCGCATAGGTCAGGGTCTCGCCCGCTCCGTAGATTCCGCGGCAATCGGGAGGCACCAGCGCATAGCGCTTGGCCAGCCCTGCGGCGACTGCCAGCCCCGACACGCCCGCCGTCGCGGCCAGACCGCCTGTGATCAGCTTGCGGCGTGAAATCTTGCCCATCTGCGCTCCTACCGTGCGACGGTACTCTTCTCGCTTATGACAGTATGCTCCTGGCGTGCCACAACCCGCCCCGTGATCATCGCCCGCACCCGGCTCCAGAACCCCGCCAGGGCCACCATCGCCACATGCACCACCAGAAATAGCACCAGCAATCCCGAGACAAAGAAATGCAATGTGCGCGCTGACTGCCGTCCTCCCAACACATTGACCGCCGCTGGCACCGCGGAATTGAAGGCGGGAGACAGCGCGAGCCCCGTCCAGATCACCAGCGGGAAGAGGACAAAGATCACCGACAGATATGCGATCCTCTGCACCACATTGTACGAGCGGGCTTCCGCCGCATCGCCTGGCGCGCGGCGAAGATACCTCGAGATCACTCCCCAGACTGCCCGCCACGTCCGGTCTCCCTTCACGGGAAACAGGTTCTGCCGCAAATGGCCATTCCACAAGATCGCCAGCACATAGACAACGCCGGTCAGCACCAGAACCCATGCAGACTGAAAGTGGAGATACCGGCTCCAGCCGTTCTGGTCGGGCATCACGTAGCCGTAGCCGGTAGGAACGGTATCCCTCGATGAGGGAATCGGTATCGTGAACAGGGGCCGCATGTTCACATTGCCGGTTTCACCCCAATAGAACCGCGGGTGAGAGATCACAATCTCGCCGCCGGTGATCAACAACGCAAAGAATGAGATGACCGTGATCCAGTGCGTCACGCGTACCAGCGCCGCATGCCGGAGAGTTTCCGAATTGCGGACCGAGGCAACGGTTGACACAGCTGACACGTCGCGAGAATAGCATAACCGGGCGACCTCGAGCCTCACTTGTTCGAAGCGCACACGGGGGGATCGGCCGTCAACTGGCTCCGCCCTTACTTGTCGTGTTTCGCAATGGCAACCACTGCAACCACGGCCGCCGCTGCAACTGCGCCAACCAGAGCCGCGAGCCCTACCGCGCTTACCACCGCAGTCGCCTTGCTTTCCGATGGCGAGGGTGCTGTTGCTGAGCCTGCTGCTCCACCCTTCGAAGGCGCGCCTGGACGAGGCGTCGAGGGACGATACTCCAGCATCCCCGCCGGAAAGAGCGCCGGAGTGCCCATGTCACCGGTGCCCGGCGTGGGCGTTGGTCCCGTTGCTACTGGAGTCGGCGTTGGTGTCGGAGTTGGTGTGGGTGTTGGATGAGGCGTTGGTGCCGGAGTCGGCGTTGGTGTCGGTGTGGGTGTCGGTAATGTCACTGTTGCAGTCTGCCCGCAGTTCCAGCCCGTGCCATCGAACTGCGACTGATAGATCGTTCCATCCGAGCCTCGGAACCCAACCAGTGCCAGCATCCCATTCGTCGTTGCCACCGGATCCGCAGCCGCTGTTGCATCACACACCTGTTGCAGATGCCAGCTTCCGCTCTCCAGCCAGATCTCGTGGATCAGCCGGTCTACTCCGCGAAACACAATATGCTGCTTGTCCTGCAACACAAAACACGAGGGATGCCCCGTCGCAATCGGTGCATTTGTTGTCGCCGTCAAATCGGTCGGCGAGTTATCGCTGCGATTGACCACCCACAAATGGCCGCCCACGGCCCGAAAGACGATCCCGACTCCGCCGCTCGTCTCATACGCACAGGGCGAATACGTCCCGGCAGGAAGTGCTGGAATGAGATCCCGCGCCAGCGCGCTCACATTGTCGTGACTCCAGCCGCCGCTCCCATTCGGCCACGCATCGATAAGGTCGCCGTCCCCATCCACCCGTCCCACCACGTGAGGCACGCCTCCCGTGACGTATACCGCCGGCTGCCCCGACGAGTTCCCTAGATTCGCCGCGCGCAGAATCCCACCCGATCCCGCCCAGCTCCCATCAAAGGTCATTAGGTGCCAATCGTCATCGTCCGCCCAGTACACGGCGTACCTCTTGTCCCCATCGAGCGCCGCGCGCGGATCATGAATCAGATTT
The DNA here is from genome assembly GCA_963781245.1 of uncultured Acidobacteriaceae bacterium. GTDB lineage: Bacteria > Acidobacteriota > Terriglobia > Terriglobales > Acidobacteriaceae > Silvibacterium. Next base: position 221,650 of record CAWAFB010000007.1, on the reverse strand, counting down.
GCCTCTTCAATCTGGTTCGCGTCCCAGTTCGAGCTTCCGCTCGCAAGAACCGCTTCGATCAGATGCCCCTCCGACCGGAAGTAAAGAAAGAGAGAACCTCCCGACGACATCAGCACCGGATCTTCGCCGCTGCCGGCCAGGCTCCCCGATGCACCCAGATCGGTATCTGTCCACCCGCTCGGACGAGCAATCAAATGGATGTGTCCATCAATCTCCGAGTGAGCGATGTACGGATCGGTCCCATTCAGCGCAACCCCCGGGCGCCCAATGTCGGCCAGGCCGCGAAGGCTCCAGATCGTGCCGTTGTAAGCGTCGTAGTCGATGCCGTCGAATGTTGCCGTCCCCGGCTCAAGATAAGGATTGACGCCCCATTGCTGAGCACCCTGCGCTCCCGCTTTCTTGTTTTCCGCATACTGCCAGATCGCGTAGTCCGACCATCCACGCAGCACCTCGCCGGTCGCCGCAGGTTGCGGCGAGGCGAATTGGGGGTGTGCCGTCATCAGCGGATAAACATTCATATCCGGCAGATTTGGAAAGGCCGCCGCGCTGAACTGCTCGCGCCAGATTACCCCTGTATAGACAATCGGAATCCGCCCCAGCTGCTTCTCGACGCCGTTGAGCCACGCCATAACGTCGTTGAGGAGATCCTGCCGGCACTGCAATGCCGTCTTTGCAGGCTTTCCTCCGCTCGCTGGCACTCCGGAACCGTAGTGGTACTTCGCGTTGAGCGCTCCGCTCCCGTCTTCCAGATCAAGCGCGGGAGCCAGGTCGCCCGGTGTCAGCCGCTGCACGTGAGTCACAAGCAGGGTCACCTGCGAGTCTACGCTCTGCGGAGCGAAGAAGTCATAGCAGCCTCGAATGAGTCCCGCTTGGCGAATAAGAGGATAGCGGTCGTCAAAGTGACCATCCACGGCACCCTGCGCCACCTTGTGAATGCCGAAGATTTTTCCGACCCGCTTCAGCGCCTGAAAATCACCTACCGTGACCGCTGCCGGACCATTACTTTGGTAGATATCGAATCCCAGCGGCAGACCGTTGACATTCACCGGCGGCGCCGGCGGAGGCGCTCCCGGCCTCGGCGGCGGGGTAATCATCAATGTTTCCATGGTTGGGCTCCTGGGGAGATGCGACATCTGGTCGGCGGCGTCTTTTTGCGTAGTTTCAACAACTCTGTCGCCGAGCCCACAGGATTCTACTGTTGCTTCACCCGTATGTCACTACTCAGCAGCGAAACTCGTACCAGGTCTTTTGATCGTCCTCATCCCGCCACGCTGCTCAACACTGCGCCGCTCACCCGCAGATCATCTTTTCCACTCACGCCGAACATCGCCCTCAGCCGCTCCGTCTCGTGCACTGGAGACATCCCGAACAGCCGCTTGAACTCTCGGCTGAATTGCGACGCGCTCTCATAGCCCACGCGCTCCGCGGCAATCGCCGCACCCACCGACTCCTGCACCATCAGCATTCTCGCCTTGTGCAGCCGCACCGACTTCAGGTACTGCAGTGGCGAGGTTGCCGTCATCGTCTTGAAGTGGTGATGCAGCGCCGACACGCTCATCCCCGCATCGGTAGCCGCTCTCGTCACGTCGAACGGCTTTGTGTATTCCGAATGCATGCGATGCATCACGCGATGCACCTGTATACGCGCCGGGTCCATCTGCATCAGCGATTGCAACGCGCCGCCCCGCCGCCCCCGCAGCACCCGATAAACAATCTCGCGAAGAATCTGCGGCCCCAGCACCGTAGCATCTATGGGAACCTGCATCGACTCCAGCAGCCGCACTACCGCATCGCTCAGCGCCGCATCCATCGGAGTCGCCGTCACGCTCGACTCCTTCGGAGTTGACTCCCTGCCGCGGCCAGGTGCGCCCATCCTCATCACCAGTTCGCTCAACAGGGCCAGGTCGATGCGCACCGCAATCGCCAGAAAAGGCCCCTCCGCGGCTGTCTCCGTTTCGCATTCAAAGGGCAAAGGCACCGTCAGGGTCAGATAATTGCGTGCATCGTAAACAAACCGCTGGTCTCCCAGGTAGCCGCGCTTTCGGCCCTGTGCCACTATCACGATGCTCGGCTCATACATCACCGGAATGCGTCCCAGCGAGCGCCCGGAGCGCAGAACCTTCACGCCTTCCACTGGCGATTCGTGGGTACCGTCCAGCGTCGCCAGTTGCTCCAGAAGCTCCACCATCCTTCGCCGGTTTTTCTCGTGCGCGTCCATCGTTATTCACACACCTCTCACACTGACCGCCCGCCTAACTCTGCTTTGCAGGATCAGGCAAGAAACAGGCAGCTCTGTGTATGGATGTAGACCCCTCCCTCGCGGTCTCATAAGATTGTGACCGGATGGTCCATCAGGAGAAAATTATGTCTACAACTGCCCCTGCCCACGCGGCCCAGTCTGCCACCGGATCTACCGCTGCACGCTCCTACGCGGCCAAATCCGCAACCTCGCCGCTCGCCCCTCACACCATTCAACGGCGCACCCCCACTGAATCCGACGTCGCCATCGAAATCCTCTTCTGCGGAGTCTGCCACTCTGACCTTCACCAGGTCCGCAACGAATGGGAAAGCGTGATGCCGACTGTTTATCCCGTCGTTCCCGGCCACGAAATCCTTGGCCGCGTCACCTCCACCGGCTCCGCAGTCTCAAAGTTCAAAAAAGGAGATATTGTCGCCGTCGGCTGCATGGTCGACTCCGATCGCGTCTGCCCGCAATGCAAGCGCGGACTCGAGCAGTACTGCGAGAAGGTCCCCGTTCTCACCTACAACGGCCCCGACAAGCACTTGGGAGGCGTCACCTACGGTGGCTACTCTGAGAGCATCGTCGTCGATGAAGCCTTCGTCCTCAAAGTTCCATCGAACCTCGATCACGCCGCCGCGGCGCCCCTGCTCTGCGCCGGAATCACCACCTTCTCGCCGCTGCATCACTGGAAAGTCGGGCCAGGCCAGAAGGTAGGAATCGTCGGCCTCGGCGGACTCGGCCACATGGGAGTCAAATTCGCCCACGCGCTCGGCGCTCACACCGTGCTCTTCACCACCTCGGCCAACAAGGTCGAAGATGGCAAGCGTCTCGGCGCAGACGAAGTGGTCATCTCCAAAGACGCCGCCCAGATGCAGAAGCACGCCGGCAGTTTCAACTTCATCCTCGACTGCGTCTCCGCCGACCACGACATCAACGCCTACCTCAACCTTCTCGGCGTCAACGGCAACATGGTTCTCGTCGGAGCCCCGGAGAAGCCGTTTCCCGTCTCAGCTTTCAGTCTGCTTTTCGGACGCCGCAGTCTCTCCGGGTCCATCATCGGCGGCATTAAGGAAACCCAGGAGATGCTCGACTTCTGCGGGAAGCACAACATCGTCTGCGATATCGAGACGATCGCCATCCAGCAGGTCAACGAAGCCTACGATCGTCTCCTAAAGAGCGACGTGAAATACCGCTTCGTGATCGATATGGCATCGCTCAAGAAGTAGTCGCAAATAGTTCAGCCGGACTTCCATTCCTCACTCCGAGGGATGGGCGTCCGGCCTGTCTATTTAGAGCAGCCGCTGCATAATCGACATGCGCAGCCATTCCCCGAACTTGTACCCTGCGTCGGGCAACAAACCCACCTCGCGAAATCCCAGCGAAGCATGCAGCGCCAGAGATGCGGGATTCACTCCGCAGATGCAGGCCACCATCGAGTGGCAGCCCTTTTTCCGGCATTGCGCGATCAGCTCCGCCAGCAGCGCCTTGCCCACACCGTGCCCGATGCAATCCGGACGCACATAAATCGAGTCTTCGACCGTGAAGCGGTAGCCTTCGCGCGGGCGGAACTGAGACGCATAGCAAAAGCCCACGACATAGCCTTCGAGTTCCGCTACCAGGTACGGCAGGCCGCGTTCCCGCACCGCCCGCCATCTCTTCAGCATCTCCGCCTCATCCGGAGACACTATCTCGAAGGTCGCCGTGCTCGTTGCGACAAAGTTGCCGTAGATTGCGGTGATATCAGGTATGTCTGCAGGTGTCGCGGGACGAACCAGACATCGCGAGACTTCGCCGGCATCGCTTACCCGGCTGGCGGCTTCAGTTCCAGTCGCCATTTGATTGGGGTCGAGACAGCCTTCGTGCGGGTTGGATAGCGGTTTCCACTATCTCTAAGCTGAACCAGTCCTCACTTCTTCATTTAGTACACGCCAATACCCATAAAGAAGGAATCAGGAATTCATTCGGAATTAGTTCCGGCGATGCGGAATGAGCCGAGAAGATAGCCTTTGGGCTTGTTAGCCCGAGTCGGCCGCGTCATGGAGCAACTCGGGCAGATTCAGCGGAAATATTCCGATCCGACCCGGCGCATCCGCAGTAACGTTGTCTCTGCGACATGCCACTGGTTCGACGGTCTAAAGCAACGTCTCGTTTAAATCAAGCGTGATGGCCGCGCTGCCCACTTGGTGGAGCAATCCTCCAAAGTCACGAATACGCCGTGATTTTTCTTCTGTCATTGCCTTTACCGCTGACCGTAACCGGCTGATAGCGTGTGAGACTGTTAAGTATTCCCAAGTCTTGCCGCCACTTTCTAACTTTGCTGTCCTTCCGTACCGTTCGCCTTGATATGTCTTCATAAGTCCCCTCACCGAGTGCTATCCTCGACGCCCATTCTCTCAGGAACCTTCCTGAAAACCCGATTGAATGTCTCATGCGCGTTGGGGAGGACACAGGTCTTACTTCTCATCATCGCAGGTAGGGCGGAAAAGAAATACAGAAAGAAAGGTTGGGGACGTCCGTTCGATTGTCCCCTCCCGGTTAACGCGTCCTAGAATATCCGACGCCACTTGTCAGGTAATCCGACGGTCGTCGTTCGAACTCGGTCTCCGAACACCACATCGCCCGGATACAACCGGCGGGCCCTGTGAGCGGTGTCCTCCTGTGTTGTCCCTTCAGACACGATCGCCTCGCATCGAAGTGCGACGTACTGTTGCGGTCCCCTCTGTTCCACAAAAATCTCTGCCATGTTCTGCTTTCTCCTTGAGCTAGGGGGATTTCTGCGAGCGTACGCGTTCCCATGTCGGGAAGCAAGAGGAGCGAGCAAGCGTTTTACTTTGAAATTCCTACATCAGGGCGGGTGGCGCATTCAATCCCGGTTTTGGCTTGAGGGGGGAGCAGCATCAGGACCATCAGGGCTGGACGATCCACATCTGAAATTCTGGTATTTGGGCGCCCCATATCTGGCGGTTTTATCGCCAGATGTGGGCATGCCCCCCGCCGCCATTTCTTTAGCATCTTCGCCTCATCCGGAGACACGATCTCGAAGGTCGCCATGCTCGTCGCGACAAAGTTGCCGTAGATTGCAGTCATATGACGTATGTCTACAGGTGTCGCCGGACGAACCCGGCATCGCGAGACCTCGCCGGCATCGATCGCCCGGCTGGCGGCTTCAGTTTGAGTCACCATTGGATTGGGGTCGAGACAGCCTTCGTGCGGGTTGGATAGCGGTTCCCATTATCTCTAAGCTGAACAGTCCTCACTTCTTCATTTCGTACACGCCGACACCCATAAAGAAGGAATCAAGAATTTTGTTGTGGATCAGTGTAGAGGGCCACTTGACCAGGGTCCAGCCACGCACCACTGTGCGGCCGCCGGGAAGCTAGTCTCCTGAGTCATTGATTTCTCGTAGAAGTAGGGGCGGAGTGAGCGGCGAGGGTGGAAGTGGCAAAGCGAGCGATGGAGGCCAGGATCTGGTCTGCTGACTTTGTCCAGCGAAAGGGTTTGGGTTGCTGGTTATGAGCGGCGATGAACTCGCGTATCGCGGTTTCCAATTCCTGCACGCTTCTGTGCGAGCCGCGCCTGATCTGCCGCTGGGTGAGTAGTGCGAACCATCTCTCGACTTGGTTAAGCCATGAAGCATGAGTCGGAGTGAAATGCAGATGATAGCGCGGCCTTTTCTGCAGCCACTGGCGGACCGACGCGGTTTTGTGGGTGCCGTAGTTATCCAGCACCAGATGGATATCGAGATCGACGGGAACAGCGCTGTCGATTTTCCTCAGGAAATCCAGGAACTCCACCGAACGATGGCGTCGGTAGCACTTGCCTAGAACGTTGCCAGTCGCAATATCAAGTGCTGCAAAGAGGCTGGTGACACCGTGCCTTTTGTAGTCATGCGTGTGTCGCTCCTGTTGTCCGGTGCGCATGGGCAACACGGGCTGCGTGCGGCTGAGGGCCTGAATCTGCGACTTCTCATCCACACACAACACCAGCGCATGATGGGGTGGATCGAGATAGAGCCCCACAATATCCCGCACCTTGTCGATCAGCAGTGGATCGGTCGATAGCTGAAAGCTCTCCGTACGATGCGGTTTCAGGCCAAAGGCACGCCAGATGCGGCTGATCGTGGACTGACTCAATCCAGTCCTGGCTGCCAGCATCCGGCTGGACCAGTGCGTAGCCCCCTTCGGCGTCTTCTCCAGCGTCAGCCGCACTACTTGCTCGACCTTCTTGTCGCCGATCTCACGCGGTGCTCCCGGACGCGGCTCATCCCCCAGGCCAACCATCCCTTCAGCAGTAAAACGGTTATGCCAAAGCCCAACCGTGAAGCCGGTGGCGCGCAACTTCGCGGCTACCGCTGCATTGCTTGCTCCACCAGCACACTCCAGAACAATACGCGCTCGAAAGGCCACCGACCGGGCGCTGCGCGACTGTCGCGCCAAACGCTCCAACTCCGCCCTCTGCGCTTCGCCCACTACCAACTCATGCTTCTTCGGCCGTCCCCGCCGAGGCTCCATACCTCAACATAAAATGCACACCAACTATATGCAAGCTATTTATGACTCAGCTAGAACCTATCTCATAATTGTCTCTGGCAGGCGAAGCCTTGGCAGACTTATAAAAAGGTGCCCCTTTAGGAGTAAGTGTGGAGTGATTGGCTCACCTCTCCAGAAAGGAACACCCTTTATGACGATTGCTAAATATATCGGCATGGACGTGCACAAGGAAAGTATTTCGATCGCAGTGATGAATTCTACTGGAAAATTCGTGATGGAATGCGTCATCGAGACCAAGGCGAGCATGCTTCTGCAGTTCATCGACGGGCTGCGTGGAGATGTGCGCGTCACCTTTGAAGAAGGGACCTGGGCGGCTTGGTTGTACGACCTGCTGAAGCCGCACGTAAGCGAAGTCGTGGTTTGTAATCCGCGCAAGAATGCCCTACTGAAAGACGGGAGTAAGAGTGATCGAATCGATGCGCGCAAGCTGGCTGAGCTCTTGCGTGGCAACCAGCTTAAACCGGTCTATCACGGAGAGCAGGGCTTGCGCACATTGAAAGAGCTGGCACGCAGCTATCTGACCATCAGCAAGGATGTCACGCGGGTCATGAATCGGCTCAAGGCGTTGTATCGCAGCTGGGGCATTGCGTGTGCCGGCACCCAAGTGTATGCACCACGTCACCGCTCGGAATGGCTGGGCAGGATCAGCGAAGCCGGCGTCCGGCGACGCGCCGAACACTGCTACGAGCAGCTGGATATCTTACGTCTGTTGCGCCAGCAGGTACGTCGGGATCTGTTGCTGGAAAGCAAGAAGCACCAGGCATGGAGACTGCTTGCCCTGATTCCTGGGATCGGCCCGATCCGGGCGGCCCTGTTGATCGCGCTGATCCAGACCCCGCACCGGTTCCGCACCAAACGACAACTGTGGACCTATAGTGGTCTGGGGTTAGAAACACATGACAGTGCACAATACCGCGTGGTCGAAGGACAACTACGTTCTAAGAAATCGGTAACGCTTCGTGGCCTGAATCAGGACCACAATCACGACCTCAAAGATATTTTCAAGGGTGCAGCCACTAGAGTCAGCAGCAGCAGCAATGGGCCGCTCCACGATTTCTATGAGCATTTGCTTGCTCAGGGGAGGAAACCCACGATGGCCCGCCTGACCCTGGCGAGGAAGATTGCCGCGATCACATTGATCGTCTGGAAGAAGGAGGTACGTTTCGACGCCAGCTATTTGACATCACAAGCCGCGTGAGCGCCTCTGGCTGAGATTCCGTTCCCCTCCCTGGGAGATCATTCCTAGCGGCGGCGGCCATCAGGTTCTCGAGACGCTCGATTTCGAGGAGAAGTATCCATCCGGAAGTTAGGCCCGTGCTTTATGCACGCGAGTCTCCGGGATTACCCTATGCCTCCTCGGACAATCGAATAAAGCCATAGGCCACGAGTCTCCAATAGGACCATGCGTTGCCACTCATGCAGTGGACAACCATCAGGCTTGTTGTTTCAGAAAACGATGGACGCCCGTCACGACAGCGAAATAAAACTCACAGGGGAGAGGAGACGTATCTCCGCTTCGCACCCGGAGACGAAACAAGGTTACTCGGCCTGAGGAAGACCGCACGCCCAAACAGTGGGGGGCTGAATGCCGAGACAAGAATGGGCGGTATTGAGCCGATGGGGAAGATTTCTCTCTTGACATTCTGCTTTTTATAGGACTTCCGGATTGCCGAAAATTCGCCCAGAGCCTGTCAAAGAGTGCTTTGCCTGTTCACGACGCTTTCTGTCGTTTGAGTACCTCGCCACACGATGGATCAACAGCGTCATTGCAGATTTTGTTTTTTGCTTGCGGGTGTGCTAGTTTGTGAATCCTCTGCGTAGCCGCTGATGCCCTCGCGAGGTCAATGTGAAAAGAGAACGCCTAACACAGATCGTCCTGGTGATCGTGGGGCTTTTGAATCTGGCGGTAATTTATCCGCTATATATGGATCTGCGGCATTCCAGCTGGCTCTTGGAGATGAAGAACGAGACCGAGCCGATGTTTCTGAGTTTCTTTATTCCGGTCGGGGTCTTTCTACTCATGGCCGCGAGGAGACCATCTGAACATCGCTCGATGATTGCTCTAGCCGCTTGGTGGCACATCTCCCATGGCGTGGTGATGGCTATTCAAACCGTGGGAGGTTACATTCTGGAGAAGGTATTCCTGCTCTTTAACCGTGACCTTGTTGCGTACCATCACGCCGTCCCTAAGTGCCTCCTCGACATGGTGTGAGGTGAGTACGCTCTCAAGGTGGCAGATAGCGTGGTCATTTCGCAGATCCGCTTCGGTAAGGTCCGAGAGCGCGTCGCTCTCATCCAGCAAAATCTTGCATCTCCGGTCAACATGAATTTCCTTGAGCGGAGCCGGAGGCTGAGCGGGAGCGGATGATTGAGAAAAAGCCGAAGGATGACCGAAACCAAGGGCGATTCCTATGCCTAACAACGCTGCGACGTAGAGACGAGTCTTAGACATGCGCAAAATTATATGCGCTCCGGCGCGGTGGTAACTTCCGGACCGGAGCCTGATTGTTGTGCAAAATACGAGGAGGGCGGCCCAGAAGCAGCCGCGTCATCGCGCGTTGAGTTTACAGCCCAAGGGTCTGGACGGGTCGCTAGCCCGGAATTCCGATTTGACAGAGCAAGTCACAAGCGAAGTGCCCTGAAAACCGACTTTTCAGGCACTCCGAGCAATCGGCGTAGGTGCGCCTTGCAGCGTGACGAACTTCTGAGGCTCACAACAGGCTTTTCCCAATCGGGCAAGGTCGGCTTGCATATTCCGGTCTGTCTCGAATGACTTGAGGGTTACGTCAAGAACCGAAGCCGCTCTCACATCAGCCGGTCGCTCAATTCGGTAGTGCATCCACTTACCCTCTCGGCGCGCCTCTACAATCCCGGCGCGGCGGAGGTAGGCGAGATGTCGGGAAATCTTTGGCTGCCCTTGCTTCAGAACCTCTACGAAGTAGCAGACACAGACTTCACGTCCATTCATGAGATTCAACAGTCGCAAGCGCGTTGGGTCGGCCAGCGCCGCGAACAGTTGCACCATATCGAACGCCTTTTGGGTTTGGATCATGGGAGGTAATATACGCCTTGACAGATATGTGTGGGAAGCCATACATTCGTGTTGGCGCATATGAGGACGCCGACCAATGGACAATCAGACCGTCGTTCGGGAAAAGTACGGCTCTATCGCTCGGAGCGTCACCCAGTCTCAAGCTACTGCGTGTTGCGATCCCGCGATGCGTTGCTGTGATCCAATCACGAAAGATTTGTACAACGCCTCTGAGACCGGCGTACTCCCTGACAATGCCGTCCTAGCCTCTCTCGGATGCGGAAACCCGACCGCGCTTATCGAACTCAGAGAAGGCGAGACAGTCTTAGACCTTGGCTCTGGCGGTGGTATTGACGTCTTGCTATCCGCCAGGCGAGTGGGATCGACCGGCAAAGCCTACGGTCTCGACATGACAGATGACATGCTTGCTCTTGCGCGTGAGAACCAGCGGCAAGCGGGCGCGGTCAATGTCGAGTTCCTGAAGGGGGAGATAGAGAACATCCCACTACCGGACAACTCCGTCGATGTGGTCATTTCCAATTGCGTCATCAACCTTTCTGCTGACAAGTCCCGCGTCCTGCGCGAAGCCTTCCGTGTTCTCCGGCCCGGTGGTCGCTTCGCCATCTCAGACGTGGTCGTGCGTGGCGAGGTTCCGGCCTCCGTCCGAGAAAGCATGTTGCTCTGGGTGGGCTGCATTGCCGGTGCCTTGGAAGAGTCCGACTATCGGGCGAAGCTAGTTGCCGCTGGCTTTGTAGATGTACAGCTTGAGCCAACGCGTACCTACGACATCGAAGACGCCCGGGTGTTTCTTACTGAGGCTGGTATCGAGGTGGACGAAATTGCCGCACAAGTAGAAGGCAAGTTCCTAAGCGCATTCATCCGAGCAACGAAGCCTAGTGCCCCCTGCTGCGCGCCGGGATGCTGTGCATAGCCGAAGCGAGGGCATGATGACAACTCCCACCTATAACGTCCTTTTCCTTTGCACAGGCAACTCCGCGCGCTCCATCATGGCTGAAGCGATCCTGAATCATAAGGGGAAGGGCCAATTCACCGCCTACAGCGCGGGGAGCCATCCCTCAGGTTCGCCCCGCCCTGAAGCACTCGACCAGCTAGCCTCCGCAGGAATCTCACTCGCCGGTCTACGTAGCAAGTCTTGGGACGAGTTCGCCGCTCCCAACGCCCCGGCGATGAAGTTCGTCTTCACGGTTTGCGACAACGCCGCCAAAGAGGTCTGCCCCTATTGGCCCGGTCAACCTCTGACGGCACATTGGGGTATTCCCGACCCCGCCGCAGTTCGCGGCACGCCGGAAGAGATCTCCCGTGCCTTCCGCGATGCCTTCGTTATCCTCGACCGTCGCATTGGCCTTTTTCTCTCCCTTCCCCTGGCCACGCTCGGACAGTTGGCCATTCAGAATGAGATCACCGAGATCGGTCGCAAATGACTCCCTCACTTTCTCGCCGCGTCGTGGCGGAGTTCGCCGGTACTCTCTTCCTGCTCGCCGCCGTTGTCGGCTCGGGGATCATGGCAGAGCGTTTGGCAGCGGGCAACGTCGCCCTCGCTCTTCTGGCGAACACGATTGCGACGGGCGCGGCTTTAGTCGCTTTCATCCTCGCCTTCGGCCCTATCTCAGGAGCGCACTTAAATCCCGCGGTGACCCTTGCCGACGCATGGCAAGGCGGTATCGCATGGCGAGAGGCACCCGCCTACATCGCGGCACAGATTGCTGGGGCGTTCGTCGGGGTTGCAACAGCCCATCTGATGTTCGGCGTTCCCCTCTTCTTTGCGTCAACGCACGTCCGATCCGGCCCCTCCCAACTCTTTAGCGAGTTTGTTGCTACCTTCGGCCTTCTCTCGGTCATCTGGGGATGCGTTAGGCTCCGTCCCGCCGCTGTTCCCTTCGCGGTAGGCGCGTATATTACCGCCGCCTATTGGTTCACCGCATCTACGTCCTTCGCCAATCCGGCGGTCACTCTCGCCCGATCCGCCAGCAACACTTTTGCAGGTATTAGACCCGCAGACGTTGCCGGGTTCGTGACGGCCCAGCTTGCCGGCGCGTTCGCGGCAACGCTGCTCTTCCGGTGGCTCCTCCCGTCACTCAAAGAAGAGGCGTCCGCCATCATGGTGGAGCATGACCAGCAATGACAATCCTGACTAATCCATCCCACCCAAGCGATTGAGAAGCAAAGTGCACGAAAAACGAGGTTATAGGTAACTACGCCTTGCCTAAACGCATTGCAGCCAGCTCACGGGTTGAGCCCGTATCACGGGCAATACGGAATGTATGGTCCGCCGCCGTTTTGCAAGCGAAAGATGAGGAAGACAGAATTGGTCTGCGCGAATGTATCCGGCCTCTGTTGGAGTAGCGATCTCCTGGCCTGAATGGAATGCGCTGCGCCCTGTCCTAATTAATAACGCTGCCTTGGTGGCATTTTCCGAATACAGGTTTCGGGAGCGCCGGGATCGACCGTTGTGCCATCTCATGGTTCGCCAGCAAACCTGGCAGGGAATCTTAGAGTTCAGATCCGTCGTCGTTGGACTGCAGATGTGGGAATCGCGGAGCGATTTCCAAGCCTGGCGCTTGTGCCAGGCGTCATGTGCAGCCCATTAGGCCGTGACTGGTTGTGGTACGAGCGGCGGGCGATAAGCCTCTCCTTTGAATAGAACCGCCCAGGCCATACGCGCCATCTTGTTGGCTAAAGCCACTGTCGCTACCTGTTTGCGCTTACGTGCGGTGAGACTGGCCAGCCACGTACTCAGGCCCGAAGATTGCTTCGTCCTCTGCAGTAGCACTGTATGTGCTCCTAGCACGAAGAGCTTTCGCAGGTATTTGTTCCCACGTCTGCTGGTACCAGTGAGCTGCTGCTTGCCGCCGGTGGAGTGCTCGCCGGGCACAACTCCCAGCCAGGCAGCAAACCCGCGGCCCTTCTTGAAGGCTGCCCCGTTGCCGATGGCCGCGATGGTGGCTGTAGCGATCAGCGGTCCAATTCCAGGGATCGCGATCAGGCGTCTGCATGGTTCAAGTTCGCTGGCGATGCGCACGATCAGCTGGTCGGATTCCTCGATCTGTCTGTGCAGGTACTGCATCTCTATCTGCAGTTGTGTCAGAAGTTGCCGCAATGCACCTGATAGCCTGTTGTCTGCGTCTTCCAGGATGAGGGGTAGAGAGGCTTTGAGATGCTCGCGTCCCTTGCGCATCGTAATGCCACGCTCGAGCAGCAATCCACGAATCTGGTTGATCACTGCGGTGCGGCGCACGACCCACCGTTCGCGCACTCGGTGTAGCGACTGCAGGTCGAGTTGATCGTCGGTCTTGATCGGCACAAAGCGCATCGTGGGGCGGGTTACAGCTTCGGCAATGGCTTCGGCATCGATGTAGTCGTTCTTGTTCGTCTTCACGTACGGCTTCACATACTGTGCCGGCATCAAGCGCACATCATGCCCTTGTTCCCGCAGAGCGCGGCCCAGAAAATGAGATCCTCCGCAGGCCTCCATGCCGATCAGGCACTCGCGAAGCTTCGATGTAAAGCGCAGAAGCTGAGTCCGCGAGCACTTCTTGCGAACCACGACTTCACCCCGTGCGTTCAGACCTACAAGGTGAAAGACCGTCTTTCCCAGATCAATACCGATGGTGCGAATCTCCATGGAACACCTCCTGTACTCACCTCTACACCCTCCAGGGGCTTAGGCGGCGGACCATGCCAGTAATAACGGGGCGAAACTTCCGGGTTGCCGACAATCCGGAAACCTACGCGGTCACTGAGCGCATCTTCCTAATTGGCAACAGTTATGAATGAAGACGTTGCGCCATAAAACTGATTGTGTCGAACGGATGTTTCTGCGGATCCCGAAAACACAGACAGTTAGAGGGTCTCATGCGGAAGCCCACCATCGCTTTCCTCGTCGGAATTTCTTCTTTGGCTGCCTATGCACAATCCCCGGCGACGCCTCTGAATGTTCATGACGGTTTCGAAGCCCCTGCCCTGAGCGAGTTGTGGGAGATTCTCTCGCTCGCTCCCGGGTCGGCTGCAATCCAGTCTTCCATCGTCCGCGCCGGGCACAGTGCGCTCCGCATTACCCTCAAACCGCATGACGTTTTCGAGGCGGGAAGAAACGGCGATCACGACAGCGAACGTGACGAGATCCTGGAAAGCCGCCGGCTGATATCACGCGAGAATGTTCCCTATGAGTTTTCCTGGAGTATGTACTTGCCGCCGGACGTTCCCATCGTTCCTGTGCGGCTCGTAGTTGCGCAATGGAAACAATACTGTGGCAGCGATTCGGCTCCGTGCTCGGATGACAGCCCGGTGCTCGCAGTGCGCTACATCGGCGGTGTCCTGAGAATCACACAAGACATCGGGCACAAAAACCTCATCGTGTATGAACAGAAGCGGGATCTCCGCGCCAGTTGGCTCGATCTTCGCTTTCGGGTTCGCTTTACGCCACAGAACACGGGCCGCGTCCAAGCTTGGCTCGATGGCAAGCAAGTGATCGACTATCAAGGCGTAACGGCCAACTCCGAATCACTCGCGACAGGATACGGGAACCCCGGCTACTATTATTTCAAGATGGGTCTTTACCGCAACACAATGCCACAGCCCATGACTATCTACCTCGACGAATATCGCAAATATGAGATTCGCGCGGATGAGCTTTACTGACGGAGTCGATGTTTTTGGCGGGTGACCGGCAACACGGAAACTATACGAACCCATCAGCTAACTTCCGGTTGTACGACCAACTGGCCATCGGCCATTACTCAGCACAAGTGCGTCTCGTGTGTCTGAATCGATTGTTTGAAAGTATCAGGATGAGCACCGAGGTAAGAGTTCAAAATTGGAGCGCCGACTCCGCAAGCCCATCACGGTTCAATAACGACGAAGCGATCCGCATAGCTAAGGAAGACGCTCCGGAACAAGATCGTCGGAAGCACACCATCCACATCCGGCTTCACCGGAATCTCCTTCCCCGGAGCCACGGGGGTCACAAAAGAGACCTGCCGAAAGAAGTGGCCGCCCACTTTCACGTCCTGCGGCATCAAGACAGCGAAAGCCTGCGTTACCTCCTGCGCGTCGCCACGTCCCCGAGCCGGCCCGACGGTTTGCACGTGCGGTAGCTGCTTGCCGCATTCAAACAGCAGCGGAACATCGATCCCCGAATCCAGTTCCAGAAGCAGTGGCCTGTTCCCAATCCCCGACACTCGAATCGCGACCACCATCGGTATCATAAACGCGTTGTATCCTTCTGCATTACGAGGCGGGGTCAGCGCGATGCGTTCTCCCTTCACCTCCTGCTGCATCTCCTTGGTCTCATCCACGCAGAAGATGCGGTGTTCATAGTCGATCAGCAGGTCGAAATGCTCCAGGAAGTTCTCGCCCAGAATCCCCCGGATCCGCGGATCGGCCTGCTGCACCTGGCTAAGATCCTGCACCAGCACGAGTGGGTCTTTGATCGAGTGCGTCCCGGCCTCGATCGACGCCAGTTGTGCATACTGCGCCCGGGAGTACGTACCCACCCCCGTCACATGCGTCGCGCCCAGTGGCTTGGGATGCAGCTCAGCCGCAAGCTTCGGATCGATGGTCGTGATTTGCGCCCCCGTGTCCACCACAAAGTCATAGAGGCCAGTGTTATCGAGCATTACCGGAACAGAAATTAGTGACCGGCCGGTAAAACGCGGGCGTATACTGACCGCATTTCCGGGGCAGTGAGGTTCGGCGTATAAGGCTGGAAACACGAGGACGGCGAGACTCGCGGACGCGAGCCATCTCATAGTTCTCACGGGAGATCACCTCAGCCTGGTTGGCTGGGTGAACTCTCCGCTCATGGCTCGGCGGGGTCTTTACGGTTTCCCTCTCTTATCCCTCGGAGCCGATGAAGATTTTGCGGGGAACCCGATGGAGCACCCACGCTGCATCTTTCGGTTTGCCGACGTAGAGGTCGACGAGAGCACCTTCTCCGTCACCAAGGCAGGAGAAGTCCTGCCCCTCGAGCCCAAGGTCTTCAAGGTCCTGCAATTTCTCGTTCATCATCCGGGCCGAGTCGTCACGAAAGACGAGCTTCTCGACGCCGTCTGGAGCGATACCTCCGTCTCGGAAAGCTCTCTCACCCGCAGCGTCGCCACCTTGCGCCGTCTCCTCGGAGACGACATCCGCGAGCCGCGCTACATCGCCACTGTTCCTACCGTCGGCTACCGCTTTCTGTGCGAGGTGCAGGTCTCAGAAAATGGCTTGGCTCCTGCCGGCTCCCCTGACGCGATCACGGAGCCGCCACCCAAGGCGTCCATCCCACCCGAAGAAACACTCAGGCCCCGCAAGTCGTCCCGGCTTGCAATTCTCGCTGCGTGCAGCGCATGTGTCGTTGGCCTTGCAGCCGTAGTTATCTATCGCTGGCATCGGCAGCACGGTCCTCAAGAGCAGGCGGCTTTGACGGCCGTTCCGTTTACGGCTCTGCCCGGAGAGGAGACTGCCCCGGCGTTCTCTCCCGACGGCTCCAGAATCGCTTTCGCGTGGAACGGTGATCCCGCACCCGGGACCAAAGGCTTCGACCTGTACGTGAAGGCAATAGGGAGCGAAACCCTTCTCCGCCTGACGCGGCATCCCTCGGAATGGATCAGTCCGGCATGGTCTCCCGACGGCACGCAGATCGCCTTTCACCGCACGTCCGGTCCCGACACAGGCCTATATGTTGTCCCCGCGCTGGGCGGTCCCGAAAAAAGACTGCGGTCTACGCGAGTATCCAGCGAAGACTATCCGATGGTTAGCTGGTCGCCGGATGGCAGGTCGATCGCATTCAGCGACTGGTTGCCGAGCGACGATCATACAGGGATCTATCTCCTCTCCACGGCAACGGGGGACGCCGAGCGCATTCCGAAGACCTCAAAGTGCCTTGGGCAAGTTCAACCCGCCTTCTCTCACAGCGGTGACCACCTCGCATACTGGTGTGTTAACGGGAAGGAATCCGTCCTGTATTCCCTACCTCTTGAGGGTGGTCAGCCCAAAATGATTTCATTGTTTGAGGAGTGGCCAACCGGGTTGACCTGGTCGGCCGACGACAAGGAACTCATTTATACCCTTTGGCATGGATTCTCATTCTCATCAGGCCAGTTCGCCGAAGTTAGCGTCGCGAATGGTTCAATCAAGACGCTTGCCTTCGCGGTATATGCGCGGCTGCCCGCGGTTTCGGCCCGGGGAGACAAGCTTGCCTTCAGCTCCTACTCCAGTCGCCTGAACATCTGGCGCAGGGACCTGGCTCACCCGGAATCTCCGCCCGTTGAACTCGTCCCCTCCTCGCGCGCACAGTGGGACGCTGAATACTCTCCGGATGAAAAGCGCATTGCCTTCGCGTCGAACCGATCGGGCCGGCAGGGAGTCTGGATCAGCAGCGACGATGGCAGCGACCCGGTTCAGGTCTCGAACCCCAATTATGCGAGTGGCAGTCCGCAATGGTCGCCAGACGGAAGCAGGATAGCGTTTAACTCGCTTCCCTATGATCGTTGGGAAATATATATCGCGGACATGGCCGAACGGAAACCCAGAAAACTCATCACAAATATTTCCGGCGTAATTCAACCCCATTGGTCCCGTGATGGAAAGTGGATCTATTTCAGATCCGAAGAAGCTGGCAGAACGGGAGTCTATCGTTGTCCCGCCTCCGGCGGGGATGCCGTTGCACTATCCAACGATATCGATGGGATCAGTCCGCAGGAATCCTTCGATGGGAAGACAGTATATTTTGCAAGCCACGCAGACAATTCGACGCTGAAGAAAGCGGTCCTGTCGGGGCAGCCCGGTACGGAATCAGAAGTGGACGGATTGCCTCGCGTGAGCTTCTACAACCGTTGGACGGTCTCCCCAACGGGTATCTATTTCGTTCCTGCCGAGGCGCCCAGATCTCTCCGCTATTTTGATTTCGCCACCAGGCAAATACGCCCAATCTTTGACGTGGGCAATGATTTCTCTGGCGGCTTGTCGGTCTCTCCCGATGGCCGCTGGATCCTCTATTCACAAGAAAGCGATGTAAACAGCGACATCATGCTCGTCGATCACATTCGTTAGCGAGCCTGCGACTTGTCAAGAGCACTCTTAGCGATCGGACGGTTGGCCACTCAAGCCATCGGCTTAAGTGTTTTCCTCTCTTATCCCTCGGAGTTAATGAAGTTTTTGCGTGGAACCCGATGGAGCATCGGAGCTGCATCTTTCGGTTTGCCGACGTAGAGGTCGACGAGAGCAACTTCTCCGTCACCAAAGCCGGAGAAGTCCTGCCCCTCGAGCCCAAAGTCTTCAAGGTCCTGCAATTTCTCGTTCATCATCCGGGCCGAGTCGTCACGAAAGACGAGCTTCTCGACGCCGTCTGGAGCGGCACCGCCGTCTCGGAAAGCTCCCTCACCCGCAGCGTCGCCACCCTGCGCCGCCTGCTCGGCGACGACATCCACGAGCCCCGCTACATCGCCACCATCCCCACCGTTGGCTACCGCTTTCTGTGCGAGGTGCAGATCTCAGAGAATGGCCGCGTTTCCGCTACCGCCCCAGGCCCCGCCCCCAGACCTCCCGCCGAGCCGCCCCACGCACCGCGTGGCCAAACACCAGTCGAGCATCCCTCAAAAAAACCTCCGTCTGAAAGGAAGCCCGGGAAACGCCGGCTCTACTGGGCAATCGGAGGCATTGCCGCCGCGGTTGCAATTGCAATCTTCTTGTTGCGATCAGAGCCTGCGGCACCGATCGTCGAAGGAGTTTCGCAAATCACCGATGATGGCAATCCGAAAGTGCTCGCCGGCCTGCTATCCGATGGGTCTCGGGTTTACTTCAACGAGATTCAGCAAGGAAGTCAGGTACTAGCGCAGGTGGCCATGACAGGCGGTGAATCCGGTGTGCTCGCGCAAAACGTTCCTGGGTCATATCTGGAAGACTTTGCATCGGATCCCTCCCGTCTCCTCGCCAATTCGTCCGATTTATGGCTCCTGCCTCTTCCCGCCGGCGAGCCACGCAGGTTGCCTGCACACCACACGCTCGGTGCCGCATTTTTCCCCGACGGACGTATCGTTTTCAGCGATGGAAAGGAAAAGTCCCTGAAGCTCATCGAAAAAGACGGTTCCAATCCTGGCAGGCTCGTCGACCTCCCCAATCTCCGGAATTGGCCCCTCAATCCAGTTGTATCTCCAGACGGAAAGAAAATCCGGTTTGCGGTCTGGTATTCCCGAAGCAAACAAGAGATTTGGGAGGTAAACGCAGATGGGAGTGACGCTCACCCCCTGCTGAAACACTGGCAAAACCGCTTCGACTCATGTTGCGGCCGTTGGACAGCGGACGGAAAACGCTTCGTTTTTCAGAGTCGACGTGAAGGGCGCACAGACCTCTGGTTCCTTCCAGAGGGGAGGCGATGGTTTCGAGGCAAGCCATTGCCCATTCGGCTAACTAATGGACCGCTCTCGTACGAACTTCCGTTGCCGAGCGCCGATGGAAAGCATATTGACGCCATCGGCCGGAAGCAGCGCGGAGAACTAGTGAGGTACGATCGCAACTCGCAGCAGTTTGTGCCCTTCCTCTCGGGAGTTTCCGCTACGGATGCCACCGTTTCGAATGATGGAAGATGGGTGGCCTATCAGTCGTATCCCGACCGCTCGCTATGGCGGAGCCGCATTGATGGCGCGAGCGACTGCAGTTGACCTATCCGCCGACATACGTCTTCTACCCGCGAATCTCGCCCGATGGAACAAAGGTGGCCTACGGATCCGAGGATGAGAACGGTATTATGAATGCCTATGTCGTCTCTATGGATGGCGGGGTGCCCACGAAAATCGTAGACAATGCCATAAACGGTGCGGGTTGGTCCCCGGATGGCAATTCTGTAGTGGCAAACGTTACTGCAACCCCCGGCGTCGGAACGTGGAATATCCAAATTACCGATCTACAGACGGGAAAGATCGCCCGCATTCCTAACTCAACTGGAAAAGGCGGAGTCTGGTGGCCATCGCAAAATATGCTTGTCGCACCCGATTGCACCAGTCAGGACGAGTATCCTCCATTTGTGACATTTGACTTTACGACGCAGAAGTGGTCCCACCTCGTGAATGGTCCCTCTGATCACTGGATGTCATCGCCAGACGGTGAATATCTCTACTACACGACCGGCAATGTAGATCCCAAGGTGATGCGTATTCGTTTCTCTGACCACAAGGTGGAGGAAGTTACGAGCCTGAAAAACCTTCGCAGGATCGAGGACGAGGTTACTCAGTCCTGGCTGGGCGTCACCCCGGATGGAGATCTTCTTCTTACCCGCGACATCGGCACCGACGAAATTTACGACATCAGCCTGCGCTGGCCCTGATTCGGCATTGTAGGATTCGTGCTCCGCAACAAGGGCACGGGCAAATCGGGCAAACCGTTTCAGGTAACTTCGTTCGAGAGTCCAACTTTAATGATTTCCAAGTACGTCTTTTCCGTCGAGTTTTCTTTAGCTGAAGGCCGCCTGGCGGTGCCCCTGGCGCAGACGTCGGGCAATATCTGGATAATGGACAATGCAGTTCGACTGCTTGTGACGAATTGTCAATGTCTCAGTTAGCGAGGACAAGGCCGTTCTCATAAGCTGAACGCGCTTTGGACGCCGCTTCACGGCTTACTGCCGGTTTACCGGCAACACGGAAGTTATCCCAGCCAACACAACCTCGGCTTGTCGATTTATGAGATAGGTTCTGGACTGGCGGACAATTTCCTCCAACTAGCTTAAATAGAAATAGAGATAGAACGGGCCGGCTGGTTCGCCCAGTCGGGCCGTTTCTTTTTGGTTTGCTAAATCCTTTGAAGTCAATGAAGTGCCAATAAACCATTTATTGTCAATGACTCGCCCGTAACTCCTTTGTTTTCTATCATGTAGTTATAACTCATTTGGAATCTATGAGGAGCAAGCAGCCTAATATCTAAGTTGCATGGAATGAATCAATTACGGATTGGGGGGAGGGGGAGGGGTACCCGGCTTGCACCGCCTCGTCGCGTCCGATAGAGTTGAGCCGCCGTGCTGAATCTCAAGACTCTCAACGATATCCTCTTCGTTACCGCCGCATCGAACCGCGACCGCGCCATCCTCACCCAGGACGCAACCGGCGCCTGGCATCCGATCTCCGGAGCCCAGGTCTATCAGCGGATCAGGGACGTCGCCGACGCCTTCGCAGCCTGGGGTATCTCCAAAGGCGACCGCATCGCCATTCTCGGTGAGAACCGCTGGGAGTGGGCTATCGCCGACTTCGCCGCACTAGCGCTGGGAGCCGTGGACGTCCCCATCTACCCAACGCTCACCGCCGAGCAGACCGCTGTCCTGCTTGCCGATTCCGGCTCGCGCGTTGCGGTCGTCTCTACTCGTGCTCAATACGATAAGGTCGCTCAAACGCGCACAAAGACAGGCATCGAGCACGTCGTCATTATGGATGAAGAGGGAACTGCCGACGCGGTCCTCTTCTCCTCGCTCATCCGCGACGCCGACGCCCGCAAGACTGAACACGACACCGACTTCGACCGCCGCGCTTACGATGTTCGCCCCGATGACCTCGCCACGCTCATCTACACCTCCGGCACCACCGGCGAGCCCAAGGGCGTTATGCTCACCCACGGCAACATTGCCTCCAATATCAACTACTCCACGGCCGAATTCGGCTTCGTAGACACCGACTCCTGCATCTCCTTCCTGCCTCTTTCGCACGTTACTGCGCGTCACCTTGATTACGCCCTCTACGCGCAGAACGTCACTGTGGCCTACTGCCCGACGTTCGATAAGCTTCCCGCAGCCATGACCTCCATCCACCCGACCATCATGGTCGCCGTACCCCGGGTCTATGAAAAGGTCCGCGAAGAGGTCGAGCGCCGCGCCGCGCTGTCCCCCGTAAAGAACCGTCTCTTCCAGCGGGCCGTTTCGACGGGAAACAAATACAAGGAAGATGTCGCGCAGGGCCTGAGGCCGGGCTCGATCGCCTGGAAGACTGCTGACGCGGTCGTCTACAAGAAAATCCGCGAAGGCTTCGGTGGGCACGTCCGATATTTCATCGCCGGTGGAGCGCCCCTGGGCCTCGACACTGCTCACTGGTATGCCAGCGTCGGCATCCGCATTCTCGAGGGCTACGGACTTACCGAGACTTCGCCGGTCCTAGCCATCAACACGCCGGATCACAACCGCATGGGTTCTGTTGGCCGGCCGCTGCCAAATGTGAACTGTCGAATCGCCGACGACGGCGAATTGCTCGTCGCCGGTCCCAACGTTTTCGCGGGCTACTGGAAGCAGCCTCCGCGCTCGCCAGAAAACTTCGACGAGCAAGGCTTCTTTCGGACCGGAGACATCGCACACCTCGATGCCGACGGTTTTCTCTACGTCACCGACCGCAAGAAGGAGTTGCTCAAAACCTCTGGCGGCAAGCTCATCGCTCCACAGCCGATCGAAAACAAGCTCAAAGCCCACTTCCTCGTCGCTCAGGCCGCGCTCGTCGGCGACCGCCACAAGTTCGCTTCTGCTCTGATCTCTCCGAATTTCGTCCTACTTGAGGAGTGGGCGAACCGGCAGGGAATCGCCGCGTCGACCCGACGCGAACTCGTCGCCAATCCGCGCGTCGTCGCCGAATACCAAACCGTTGTCGACCGCGTCAACGAAACCCTGGCCAACTTCGAAACCATTAAGCGCTTCCATCTCGTACCAGACGAATGGTCCCTCAACTCTGGCGAACTCACGCCAAGCCTCAAGCTCAAACGCCGCGTGGTCCTTGAGAAGTACGCGCCGGAGATCG
Organism: uncultured Acidobacteriaceae bacterium; assembly: GCA_963781245.1. Lineage (GTDB taxonomy): Bacteria > Acidobacteriota > Terriglobia > Terriglobales > Acidobacteriaceae > Silvibacterium. The sequence goes on along the minus strand of CAWAFB010000007.1, from coordinate 199,069 downwards.
CGGCTCTCTATGTCGATGAGGCCGTAGCGCACAGATAAGGTGGCTGACGCGTCACGTCGAATTGCGTGGTGAAAGCGCCGGTACGTGTCTGGCTTATATTCAGAAGGCGTTGTCGGCTGGCCTTGCAGCGGGTATGAGCAGGATCGCTACTGCTGGCTGTCACCAAAGAAGGTAGTGCGATTCCTCAATAAAGGTTGCCAGCTATTTGCTCCGCAATCTGCTCCACTGGGACCTCCGGCACGTTAGGGAAGCTCTGAACAACCACTGCACTTAGGCCGGGGAATGATTCGACGAGAAGAGGGAGACCGGTTCTTTCATTCCCGCAGGCTGTGCTGGGCCTCCCCGACTCACCGGTTCGGGTAGTCGGCGTACTGGGAAGGCACTATGCCGCTGAGTACAGCAGCTTCTTGCGAACCATGAACAAGTTGACCAGGGCGCAGGTGGCAAATAATCGGTTGGCATTCTTCGCCAGCCCGCGGTAGCGCACCCTTCACGAACCCGAACTGCAGCTTCAGCACTCCGAACACGTGCTCCACCTTGGATCGTACCGTCGACTTGGTTCGGTTCTTCGCCCGCTCGACTTTGTCGAGGTAATCTCTATGCCGATCGCGGCGATGGGTGCAGTCCTGCGCTTGCGGCGCACATTGGTGGATGACATCCGCCTGCCCACGATAGGCCTGATCACCCCACACCCGCGTCTCCTCCCCGTGCAGCAAGTCGGGCAGTACGGTCGCATCCGCCACGTTGGCCGGCGTCACCAGTGCGGTGTGAATAAGCTTGGTCTTGCTGTCCACCCCCACGTGCGCCTTCATGCCGAAGTACCACTGGTTGCCCTTCTTCGTCTGGTGCATCTCGGGGTCGCGCTTCTGCTCCTGGTTCTTGGTCGAAGTGGGTGCGTGAATAATGGTCGCGTCCACGATGGTCCCGGTCGTGATCCGCACTCCCCGGCTCTGCAAGTGCAGGTTGACCGCTTCCAGCATCTGCCCGCCTAACCGGTGTTCTTCCAGCAGGTGGCGGAACTTGCACACCGTGGTCTCGTCCGGCACCGCCTCGTTGCCCAAATCGATGCCCACAAAGCGGCGCATCACCGCCGAGTCGTACAATGCTTCTTCCACCGCCGGATCCGATAGATTAAACCACTGCTGCAGGAAGTAAATGCGCAGCATCCGCTCCACCCCTACCGGCGGTCGTCCCTTGCCCGACTTCGGATAGTAGGGCTCGATCAGGCAACACAGCTTGCTCCAGGGAACCACCTGCTCCATCTCCTCCAAAAACAACGCCCGCCGCGTCTTCTTGCCATAACGCTCAAAGCCACTCATCATCGCCAGTGTCCTCTGCTTCATCTGCCGACACTGTAGCTGCATTCGCCGTGGAAATGGAGAGCTTAATCAGAGTCTCCTTAGGGGACTTCGGAAGTGTTTCCTGTTTGAAGATTGTGAGTATTACATCGAAGTGAACGTCGCGAACGCGACTATTTACCATTCGACGGTTTCTCCGTGGGAGCCCGGAAGCCTGCATTCAGCGGCCTCATTGCCGATTCCAACTAAATTTGTATGCTCGCCAGGGCAACCGGTAAGACTGCCTTTGCCGACTTGAATTTGTAATGAATCACGAGAATCCTGGAGCTTTAGAAATTTGCAGGATCCATCATTGTTATTCGTCGTGCTGATGCTCACCGAAACATCGCCGCCTAATGCTCTTGCCGCGCTCCCGGCTGTAAGCCACGGACAAGTAGGCTGGGACAGGATGGCCGGGTGGCCGGGTTGCTGTTTAGCTGGTGGCGCATTATACTGTGCCAGCGTTGCTGCGGTACTCGCCAAAAACAGTAACAACAGGGCTGAAGCTCGATTCGGCATGAGGGCAGCTAAGGCTTCCCCTTGGAGGCAGACTTTGCCTGCGTCAGAGGGCCCGACTTTAGGATCTTCCCGCCCTCCTGAATCACGTAGAGTTGATTCACCTCAAGGTTCTTGAGCTGATCCACCTGACCGCTCAACCAGCGAATTTCTACCATATCCACCTTTTTCGCTTGTTCCAGTCCAAAATGCATTCGCAGATCGTTTTGTGAGAAGTAGCTTCCACCGCTGCGCAGCTCGTCTACTTGCACGAGCGCTTTGGGGGCATTCGGTTCCGTAACGGCCGTCACGATCACCCGGCTGCCGATGCCAGAACGATTGGACTTCACGCCTACGAGTTTAATTTTGATCCAGTTGCGATTGAGGGTTGAATCGCATCGCAGAAGCTGTGGTATCGCATTAATGCAATTAACGGCGACGTCGATGTCTCCATCATTGTCGTAGTCGCCGAACGCGCAGCCGCGAGCGGGCGCGTTCTCCAGAATTCCGGGTCCTCCCTGGTCTGTAACTTCCTCAAAACGTCCATTGCGCAAGTTGCGATAGAGATACTTGTGTTCGGCGTATTTCAAATCTGCCTTTGACCTGTCGACTTCCGGATACACATGCCCATTCGACATCAGAACGTCGAGCCAGCCATCATTATCCATATCAAAGAAACCAACGCCCCAGCCTAGAAGGCGCGTATTGACTCCCAGACCTCCTGGATAGGTTCGATCCTCAAACGCGGCGTCGCCGAGGTTGGTATACAAAGAATCCGTGTCTCCTGCGAAGTTGGTTTTCACCACGTCCAGATTTCCGTCGTGGTTATAGTCGCCGATCGAAACCCCCATGCCTGCCTGCGGCTTTGCCTCTGCGGAAAGAGCGGCGCCAGCTTCGATAGCAATGTCACGGAACGTGCCGTCTTTTTGATTCAAATAGAGCGTTGCTGGAGCCGAATCGTTTGCAACGTAGATATCGGGCCAGCCGTCGTTGTCCAAGTCCGATGCCGCAACGCTCAGGCCGTATGTGCCTACCGCGGTCCACATTCCCGATTTCTCGCTGATATCGCTGAACGTTCCATCGCCATTGTTGTGATACAGAATATTTCTGCCACCGGGAAGTCCAGGAGGGCCGCAGGCAACAAGAATGCCTTTATAAGTGCAAGGCCCATCTTCGGGCTTTGGCGCTGTTTTCAAGTCGAAGTCGACATAGTTCGCCACAAACAGATCAAGATGCCCGTCGCGGTCATAATCGACGAACGTACAGCCTGTATTCCAGCGTATCTTCGGTCCGGGTTGAATCAGTCCAGCCTGCTCCGTGACGTCTGTAAACGTTCCGTTGCCGTTGTTGCGGTATAGAGCGTTTTGGCCGTAGTAGGTGACGAACAAATCGTCGTGGCCGTCGTTGTTGTAGTCGCCCACGCAACATGCCTGACCCCACCCGGTCTTATGCTCCAGCCCGGAACCTATCGTGACGTCGGTGAATGTGGCATCGCGATTATTCTTGAACAGATGACAGTGCGGGTCTTGACCTGCAGGGAATCCTTCGAGTCGCCAGCCGTTTACCAGGAAGAGATCCAGCCATCCATCGTTGTCATAGTCGTAGAAGGCAAGCCCGCAGCCTGTTGTCTCAAGCAGATACTTGTTTGTGAATTCTCCGCCATAAATCGTTTTGACATCGAGTCCGGATTCTTTCACTACGTCAGCGAAGCTTACTCCTAAGGGCGTACCCTCAATAGGAGATTTCGGCCCGGGCGGCGGCGGTGCAGGTTTCGCATCGTAGGTGCGTTCTTGTGCCCCGATTTTCGGCGGTTGAGGTGCAGTTTGTGGCTCCTGCTGCCAAGTCCCGGCGAGCGCAACAATATCTGCAAATGGCAGTATCAGAGCGGTACGGCTAAGTGAGCGAACGAATGTACGACGATTCAACCAATCACCATCCTCAGGCTTACTGTAATCCAGCCCCAGCAGCAGCCGGCGCACGCGTCAAGTCCGTGTGAAAATGCCACGGCACACTCTCAGTCGAAATCTCGGGATGCTTGCGTAGGTAATCGAGAGAATATGTAGGCGCCGAGGGATCAACTCTCTTGATCGTGTAGAGTGCGGCTTCCCGCGTCGCCTGCTGTTTCAATCCCATCCGGCGATAGAGAATCGCAAGGTTGTAATGTGCCGGGAGATCATCCGGATCGATAGCCTGAAGGGCCTTAAATTGCTCCATTGCTCGTTCGCTGTGATGCTGCTGGTAATAGGAGATGCCGAGCTCGCGTCGGGCGTCCCGCGAGTAAGCATACTGCGCGACGACCTTTTGTAGATCGGTGACCTTAGCCTCCGAGTGTCTCTGCCGGCGTTCCACAAGAGCGAGGTAGTAGAGGGCCCGGGCGTCGTCAGGATGCAACGTGAGCGCCCTTTCCAACGGAGCTCGGGCTTCCGGGTATTTCTCCCATTCGACATAAGTCACGCCAATATTGATATAGCCGTCCTTGTAATCGGGACGCAGCCGGACAACTTGCTCGAACGCGCTCATCGCGTCTTCATACTGCATTTGATCGAGGGAACCGATGCCCAGGTTATTCCATCGCATCCAGTCTGGGTTGTCGGTCGCAAGCGGCGCGGTGACTGGGTTGTCGCCGATGTTGAGCGTACGACTTCTAGAAGCAATTTCAACCACCGGATATGCAGGAAGGTCCTCGCCGAATACGTTGTTTAGATAGCTTTGGCGGAGGTGCCGGTAATTAACTCTTGCCGAAATGGTGAATGGGCCCCTCGCGTTTTCGGGAATGTGAAACTGATACCGAATCAGTGCCGAGCGTCCGGCCTGAATCGTGTTGTCGTACGCCACGGAGTGAATCGTCCACACCCTGTGGTTATCTACAAAGTTCCCGGTCATGTCTACGGGGCGATTCGTGAAAATGTGGGCGCGCTCATCCAGCATGCCATCCGGCTTTAGAAATCCTGAATCGTAAATAACTGCTCCGGCCGTGTCCTTCACCGTGAACTGAACCCATGCTTCGTAAAGATCGCGCACCTCTGGAATAAGCGAATGGCCGATATTCTTGTTTTGGATGACGACATACGCGTCTACCGTCTCGTCTGCCTTTAGCGTAAACGGCCTCGAACCAAGGGGCGCAATCAGGGTGTCGCTGCTGCTCGGCTTCAATGCAAAGATGTCTACGTTTAGATAGTTCCCGCTCTTAAGAAATTGGATGGTTTTGTTAAGCTGCTCGTCGAAGCCATAGTAGAAGGGGACAGCCGTATTTCCAGCCAGCCACCTGTGTGAAGCCAATGTGCCGTTCTTGGCTCCATAATCCGGCAGGCTTATCGACTCACGTTTCATGTGACAGTTCTGGCAAGTGGTGAAGTCGGCCGAATAGAAGTCAGAGGATTGCGTTGGGAAAACTTTGATCCCTGCCACTCGTCATATACGGTAAAAGCGCGTATCCACTTATAGTCATTCAGCAGTGGCGGCAGGTTTGCTTTATGACATGCGGAGCAGAACTCCGGTGAGTGATAGAAATCCTGCATCACTGCTTTGGAGTGGCGATCCAAGTTTGCAAGGATCTCCGCGTCAGGCACAATGCCCGGGATGCGGTTTCCTTTTTCATCGACCATCACTGCCGGCACTCCCATCACAAAGCTGCCGTTGCCCAGTTTGGTCTCAACACTTTGAATGGAGTGACAGGTCATGCACGTCAAACCGTCTCGGTCGAATGACCGGTCCAGCGAGGAATTTTTGGTGAGCGCCTCCGAGAGGACGCCGATCGGATTGTGACAACTATCGCAATGACGCGAAAACTCGATTCCCTTGGTCCGTATCAGGATATTTACACTGGCGCGATAGAAGGGGGTGCGAAATGCATTGGAGTGGAGCGCCTGGCGCCACTCGTGATATGCCTCCTGATGGCTGTGGCCGCAATAGGCAGCATTCGGAAAATCACTTGATTGAAGGAAGTCACCGCCCACGGCAGCGGCACTGCCAGGCAGCGATATTTCGTCTTTCCCGAAGCGGAACTCATACGTCTCGCGAATCTTGTCAGCGTAGGCTTTCCGCGAATTCGCTTCGACGCAGACCCATCCTCGGCACCGCGGATCGTCCTCACACAAAGGAGAGCTCCTACTGACAAAATCAGGATCAACAGAACGATGCGTCGGCCCAAACGACTCATAAGCTGTGCGGTCGTAAAACCCGCTTATTCTTCTGAAACTATCCCAGGAATGGAACCTGGAAACCATAGTGTCCAGCCAACGAATTATAGCGAAATCATCCATCGACTGTAGATGTCGACCGCTGACCCTTGCTGATGAATCAAGGTTTCTTATCGAGTGTTTGTGCCCTTTGCCGCTCCGACGCTGCCTCAAGCGATTTTCCCTGTTGCTGTAGAGCACTCGCCAGACCGAGGTGCGCCTCCGTGTAATTTGGGTCGTAGCTTAATGCATTGCGAAATTCCACGATCGCATCGTCCAACCTGCCGCCTTTCAGCAGGGAGCTTCCGGAGTGACAGGCAACCTCGGCCCGCTGGCGATTCATGTTTGCCCGCATGAGATCGGCGGCCTTCTTGCGCTCTGCTGTGGCTTCCGCTGTCTGATTCTGCTTTACCAGGACTGCTGCAAGAGTCAAATGAGGATCGGGCTGCTCGGGCAATTGACGAATTGCCTCTTGAAGGGCCGAGACGGCTTCCGGCAGCTTCCCAAGATGGTTGTAAACGCTGCCCAGCGTCGCCCATCCATCGCCATTCTCAGGGCGCAGCTTGAGCGAAACATTCAATTCCCGCGCAGCATCTTCATAGCGGCCCGCTTGAAGATATAGCAATCCCAGCGCATAGGGCGGTTCCGGTGCGGTTGGATCCAGCTTCTCCGCTGCCTCGAACTCCGGGATTGCACCCGCGGCGTCATCTCGCATCTTGAAGGCCAATCCCAAGTTGTAGTGGAGCTGCGCAGCATCTGGAGACAACTTCAAAGCCTCCCGCAACTGGTTCACCGCATCCTCAAACTGACTGAGCTGGATGTAAGCGACCGCCAGGTTCTGGTGAGCGGTGGGGTTGTCTGGCGTCAGGGAGATGGCTTGCTGTAACACCGGAACAGCGTCCTTGGCCCGCTGCGCTTGGCAAAGCGCCATACCCAGGTTCGTCAAGATGTCTGCATCATTTGGGTCCGCCGTCGCTGCTCTTTGTAACAAAGAAATCGCTTCGTCGACTTTGTTCGTACGTTGCAATGCTAGGCCCAGTTGATATGCCGCCGTCGGATTATTTGGATCAACTTCCAGTGCTCGCCGCAGTACCGGGATCGCCTGCTCGTCGTCTCCGCTCGTTGCCAGAAATTGGCCAAATTCGACTGCAATTACCGCATTTTGAGGCCCCAGCTGATATGCCTTGGTGAATTCCTCGAGAGCTCCCGGCTGGTGCTCCGCCTGTAACGTCAACGCCAGGTGTAGATGGGCCATCGCAAGGTTTGGATCTGCCTGCAGTGCAGCGTTAAAAGACTGCTGCGCATCCGGCCAATCCTGGCGCTGTGCGTAGATTGATCCCAGTTCATCATGCAACTCGGCATTTTGCGGGGATTCTGCTATCGCCTCTTTCATTTTCGCGGCGGCCGCTTCAAGCTGGCGTGTTGCGGCAAGCGACCGAGCATACGCGGCAAGCACGGTCGCCGATAGGGGAAGTTTCTCGATCCTAGCAGCCGTCTCCAATTTAATGAACCAAGGCAGGGCCTTGGCTGGCTGGCCGTTCTGTTCCAGGGCCAAAGCAAGATTTAACTGCGCACTGCTGTCATTTCCTTTAATCGCAAGCGCCTTCTCAAGTTCTCGAATGCCTTCATTGGTGTGTCCGAGCTGAACGAGAACCGCACCCAGCGCGCTATGTCCCTGCTCCGCTGACGGCGCAAGCCGAACCACTTTAGTGAAGTCTTCACGAGCGGCATTCAGATCGTTGTGGGCGAGCGCTGCCACTCCAGACCGGTAATCTGCATCCGCCTCTTTCAGATTGGGTGAAGGCTCCTGTGAATAGCCCGGATGTTGAAAACCAAGGAGGATACCGATAACGAGGCCAACAATAGCGCGCCTTTTGAGAAGACATCGAGACATGGACATCCCGCGTCCACATGTTACCTGATTGGTCTTGGCGAGAAATGGGTAGGTGGAAAACTCGCAACGCTTCAGTGAAATAAGGGTTCCCCTCCCTTTCTTCGCAACGGAACCCAACAGTACGATCGCGGTAGGTTCGAACACGGATCAGATTGAGCAGGCACATCGCTTATACCTGCACCTCGGTTCAAGCGAATGTGATGACGAGGTAGCCACGCAATATCTCATCGCAAATTGGAAACTTCGATCCGAAAAGGCCTTGCCTCGTTCGCAATTCAGGTGAAGATCGCAAGTAACAAAGCAGCACCTCAGGGCCGCCCGCTTCGCCACTCAGCGATTCGGCCCGCATTTGAGTTGATTGAGCGGCTATCCATCCGGTACGGTTGCTTCGGAGCATTTGCTTGAACGTCTACCTGGTCGATGGAACTTACGAGCTGTTCCGGCACTATTACGCGCTACCGTCCGCACGAGACTCCGAAGGATGCGAGGTTGCAGCTGTTCGCGGTGTCGTCGCGTCGATACTCCAGATGCTCAGTCAGGGAGTGACACACCTTGCAGTGGCGACAGACAAGGTTATCGAGTCGTTCCGCAATGGGCTATGGCCGGGGTACAAGACCGGTGAGGGTATCGAGCCCGATCTGCTGGCCCAATTTCCACTGCTTGAAGATGTTCTTTCAAAAGCGGGAATTGTTGTCTGGCCAATGACCGAGTTTGAGGCGGATGACGCGCTCGCAGCAGCGGCGGCGAGGGCTGCCGAGGATCCGCGTGTCGAACAGGTGATCATTTGCACACCGGACAAGGATCTTGCCCAGTGTGTTCGGGGTGCGCGCGTGGTCCAGTTGAATCGCCGAACGGGCGTTAAGTATGACGAAACCGGCGTCATCCAGAAATTTGGCGTTTCACCCTTGTCGATCCCTGATTACCTGGCGCTGGTCGGCGATTCCGCTGACGGCTACCCAGGCTTGGCCGGATGGGGTGCTAAGTCCGCTGCCGCGGTCCTTGCGAAGTTTGAGCATCTCGAATCGATTCCCACCGACAGCCGCGACTGGGGTGTAAATGCGACAAATGCGGCCAGACTGGCATCCACATTCGCCCTCGAGCGAGATCGCGCACTGCTCTTCCGAACGCTGGCTACCCTTCGAACCGACATACGGCTCTTCGAAAGCGTCGATGAACTGCACTGGCCGGGGCCGACTCCGACCTTCACGAGTATCGCCGAACGATTGGATGCGGCTGTCACGGATGTTCGACGTTCATCGGGACGACGGGCCCTGACCTCATCGATTTCAGCGACTGCACGTAGGCGATAACCGTGTTCTGTCTAGCGGACTTAGTGTTCCGCGCATAGCGCGCTATTTCGTCCACTCAAGCACTCGCACTTCGAAGGGTTTCAGTGCGATTTGTTTCGATTCCTTGGTTGAGATTGTTTCTGGCGCTGCCTGAAAGAAGACCTGGTGGGCGGAATAGCTGTCCGGCGAGCCGGGCGGTAATTCGAGAGCTATCCGCAAATTGAGCGCAAAGGTTTGTGCGTCCGCCGAAGGATTGCGCAACGTGATCACCCAGCCGTCGGTCCTCCATGCCGCCCATCCATACACTTGCAGATTGCCCGGGTCGCCGCCGATCCAATGCACGTCCTTCAGGATCGAAGCGCGCTCGCGGGACCATCGCGCGGCATTCGCAATCGTGTCCCACTCGGCAGGGTGCACCAGCGACGGGGTGACATACAGCTCCTGCAACTGAGTTCCGCTACCGAAATAGGAGTAGACTTCCTCCGCCAAGTTATTTCCCGGATCGTCATTCAGTTGTTCGGCCTGTTTGGCGAAGATAATGCCGTGCAGCATTAGTGAGTTCAGGGGAAACAACGGTGCCTTCTGCACGATGTTGCGATAGACCTGCTCGTCGCGATAGGTGATCCACCGCTGACGCCACGTCCCCTCGCCTGCAAAGCTGCTGTCCTCGCCACCACGCCAGATCGAGTCAGCGTAGAAAACCCAGAACGGTGACGGATGGGTTCCGGTGGTCAGATTGATGAAGATGCCGCTTCTCTCCTGCCGGATGCGCTCGATCAGGTGAATCGCAGCGTCGAAATCGCTGTCGAAGGCGCTTCCTGGAAAGACGCGATCAGCATTTCCTGTTCCGTCGAACTTGAACTGGTTCACGCCATATCGATCCACCATCTCGAGACAGGTCTTCTCAAAGGCGTCGTAGTATTTCGGGCCGGAGAGGGCATACCCATCGCGCACAATCTCGAAGCCATGCGCTCTTCCGTATGCGATGCGCTCCTTCTTCTGCTCGTCGTAGCCTCCCCAGGGGGATAGCCAGACGCCTATCCCGGCGTGGATTTTCCGGGCGGCGTCGGCCACCGGCGTGAATCCGTGAGGGAAGCCACTGTCGAAGGCCCACAGGGAGTTGGGATCGTCCCACCCGTCGTCGAAGAGGAAGGAATCGAGCCGGACATGCCGCTTTTGGACTAACTCATCGCCAAAGGTGTTGATGCGGTCGATCGCGCCCGCTTCATCGTAGCGGTTGCCAAACCCCAGATCGAACCACGAGTTGTAGTGCAGGAACGGCTGGTAGGGGCGTGGCCGCTCCGCCTCCAGGTAGGCCAGGAAGGCGCGCCGCATCTGTCCGGGCGGGGCGGCGCCAATCACCGAAGAATACGTCACGCTTTGTCCGGCGCGCAGGGGCAGTTGCCGGGTGATACCGGCGGTCGCATGGCTTGCCTCGACTCTGGCCCAGGAAAGCGGATGCTCGAATCCGAAGTACATCACGCCATCGACGATGGGAGAACCCTTGACGGTGCCCGCCACATGGGCATCGGGATCGGTGAAGTCGAGCAAGCGGACTTCGGAGATGGGCAGGTCTTTGCCGGTGGCCTGTATCGTCAACTGCTGCCGGACGTAGCCTGCGCCGTGGCGTGCCAGCAGGCACCAGTGCAGGTCGGCTTGCGGAGTGGCACTCCTCAACTCAGCGCAGACTCGCTTTCCGGCGGGAAAGGGCTCGTCAGCGAGCGGCTTTTCAACGCGAAGCCGGGATGCCGGGATTACGGTGCCATCCTGCATGGTCAGGACGAATGCTTCGGGAAGAGTGGCAGTCCTGCCGGAGGCCAGGTCGTGCACGTTGACGGAGCCCAGCCGATTGCCGACTGTGCTCACCTCGGCTGTGACCTTCCCGGTTGTTACGGTGGCCGCGTAGGTGGTTGTTTGTGTCAGCAGGGGGGATGCGCAGGCAAGTATCACGGCGCCGGTTGCTGCTTTCAGACATATCTGGTTCAAGGCTCAGGCCCTTTCGCTCCATGCGCATCTTAATTTGCCGGCCGCTGCGACGGGTACCCCCTCCCCCCTGTTTTTCTGTAGTTTGCAACTCATTCATTCCATTGGACAAGCCCGTAACCGTTTCTTTCGATGGGAGTTATGGGGCGTCGGCATTCTTTTAAAACCGTTAGCAGCCGATTCCAGCCCGAGGCTTCGATCATGCAACTTGTTCCTTGACGATCGGAGTGGCCAGACAGGCCCGCACCCTAACTTCTATTTTATCGAGTCTATGGAAATGGTCGGCCAGGTTTGTCAAGTCCTATCAAACATAGAATGAATGAGTTACAGGGGCCATACTGCCGTGAGCTTGACACGAAATCACCCAGTTGAGCGCCTGTTAGCAACCGTCGCGAGAACTGCCTGAGAGCCGGAGGGATGTAATTCCTGAAGACTATGCTGTGTGGTCGCAAGCTGGTCGCGCAGTTCCTGATTCTTCAGCAGTAATTCACGCACAAGAACCCGTAGCCTGGCGTGTTGCTCTTTCACTTCTTCGAGACAGTCCACAGGAATGCAATTTTCTGTCATGTGTACCTACCATCAAGCTGGTTCATCGCAAGCGTTTTTCTCGTAATGCAGTGGCCCGCCCTGCATTTTGGAGAGCCACTGCATATAAAGATTTATTGCACGGTTGAGAAACGGAGGCGACCTACTTCTCTAAATCTAAGCAGCTTGGACGAGCCATTCGTCGAATCGCATCTTTCCGAGCCGTGCGTTCTTTTCGGGAACGAGCGCGCGCTCGGTCACCTTTATGCCGTAGTAAGTCGCCTGCGGGTCGGCGACAACTTTTCGCGGATCCTTGCGTGCGGCCAGGCCTCGCCGGATAAGTTCATCGAGGCGGAACTGTTCGGGCCCCCCTACTTCTACGGTGCCATTCACCGGTGAGCCCGTCGCGATGCGGCCTACCTCACTGGCCACATCGTCAGCGGCCATAGGTTGGATAAGCGCAGTTGGCAGGTGCACCTCGTTACCCCTGGTGGAGAAATCGGAGATGCCCTGAAAGAATTCAAAAAACTGCGTCGCGCGGACGATCGAGTAGGTTATGGATGATGCTTTGATCAGGTTTTCCTGAGCGATCTTTGCACGGAAGTAGCCGCTGTCGAGCAGACGTTCCGTTCCTACGACCGACAATGCAACGTGATGTCCCACGCCCGCCTCTGCTTCATAGGCGAGGATATTACGGGTTGACGTCTCAAAGAAATTCATCACAGCCGCATCTTCCCACGAGGGCGCGTTGGATACGTCCACGACGACCGATGCGCCCTTCATCGCTTCGGCCAGTCCCTCGCCGGTGACCGTGTTGACGCCGGACTTGGGGGATGCCGCTATCGCTTCGTGCCCCTGCTCACGAAGGACGTTGACGAGTTTTGATCCTATGAGTCCACTACCGCCGATGACTACGATTTTCATGATTTACCTCTCACGTGAGTCGCCCGCAAATGGGACGAGCTGGTTCGGGACTATGCCCGAAGTTGTCATGATCTGCGGTTTTACGCAGTTATGTTCAGGTGGCGTGGTGCGTTTAATTGACCGGCAGCAGCACGGGAGCGCCCTTGTCCTTGACCAGAAACACGAGAAATTTTGCCGGTTTGGTATTGCTTGCATTGCGTCCAACGATGTGAACGTCGTCAGGACCTTCGTAGAAGGTCTGTCCCGGTGTAAGGGTGACGGGCTTTCCGCCCTTGACTTGCATCACAATGGACCCCTCGAGCACGTAGAGAAACGCGTAAGCATTATGCCGATGAATAGGGTCTGAAGCGCCAGGCGGATACTCGACCGTAATCATCAGCCCTTCTTTACCGCGGAAGTCCGCCAAGTCCTTCGACATCAGCGGAGTGATTTTGCATCCTGGGCCATGAGGGTGCCGGACGTGAGGCACAGCAGCATCAGGAATGTTTTCAATGGATGACTCCTTTCTCCATAGCCCGAAGCAGTTGCTGAAGCAGACGGGCTATGTACCAGCAAGGACCTGGCAGAGGAGCGATTTGTGACAGGGATTTTCTAAATTCCGAAACTTAGTGCAAGATTTTTTGGGCGACGCGATTTTTCCGACTACGAATGTTGACTGGAAGCGGGCAGCGATCGCGCCATTGAACTAAGCTTTGCCGGATTCATGACCCACAGGATCTGGCTGATGCCCTGCGGCGAGGCATCCACAGTGGCGACTGCGATGATCGCGCCACCGCGCGCAATGAGTACGGAGGATTGCCCGTTCACTTGTCTCCACGAAAGAGTTACATCAGCCCAGAAATGTGACGCGAAAGTAGCGATGAACTTCGCTACCCGCTCGCGGCCAAGCACAGGAACGCGTGCCGCTCCTATGATTCCGCCACCATCAGTGATAGAAACGACGTCTTCGGTAAAGATCTCTTTGAGAGCGGCGAGGTCTCCCTTTTGCGCCGCGGAGAGGAAGGCCTCAAGAAAGCGGCGATGTTCGGCGGAACTTACTTGTGCTCGCCGCTCGTCGGCAACGTGTTTGCGGGCGCGGGTGACCAACTGACGCGTATTCGCCTCGCTGAGTTGAAGGATGTCTGCGATATCGCGATAGGAGTAATCGAAAGCCTCGCGAAGAACGTAGGCGGCGCGCTCGTTGGGCGAGAGCTTTTCGAGCAGGATAAGGACCGCCAACTCCAATGCTTCACCACGGTCCGCTCCAAGTGTGGGGTCGGCAGTCGTGTCCACGGGCTCTGGGAGCCAAGAGCCAATATATGTCTCGCGGCGAGAGCGGGCTGACTGCGAGAGACTGATTGCCAGCCGCACCGTCGTCGTTACAAGAAATGCCGTCACATCTCGAACGACGCTCCGGTCGGTGGATTGCCAGCGCAACCAGACCTCCTGCAAAACGTCCTCAGCTTCGGCGGCGGTGCCGAGCATGCGGTAGGCGATGCCGAAGAGCCGTGGGCGGACGCTGAGAAACGCGGTCGTAGCACGATCAAGTGCGTCGATATCGTCCGGGGGCTGGGGCTGCATCGGCCTTATTCTACCGGCCAGTTCTCAGTCGCCAAGCTCGATAAGCAGCAAATCGCCATTGCACTTATCGAGCGAGTTGAAATCGGGCGGCCCATCAGATTGTCCGCTTCCGAACAGGGAATGTGGATTGCGGACAGGGGAATGGCTGTCCCCTCCCTTAAGTTCTTTGTTGTGAGGCGCGTCGCTTTCGGGGAACGGCGCGCGGCGTGCAGTCGTAAATGTGAAGAGGATCAAAAAACTAGTGTTTCGGGGGAACGATGCTGGCGGATTTTCGTGACGCGTTGCGGCAACTACGGAAGGCACCAGGGTTTGCTACGACTGCGGTCATCACGCTGGCGCTGGGCATCGGCGCAACGACGGCGATCTTTACGCTGGTTCACCAGGTGATGTTGAAGTCGCTGCCGGTGACGAAGCCGGATGAGCTGTGGCGGATCGGCGACAAAGTTCGCTGCTGCAACTGGGGCGGCTATACGCAGGGCAGCGGGCCGAGTGACGAGGGGGATTTTTCGCTGTTCTCGTGGGAGGCGTACAAGAACTTTCGCGCGCACACGCCGGAGTTTACGGAACTGGCGGCTTTGCAGCCCGGGAATGCGGCTCTCGGCGTCCGCCGAGAGGGCTCGCAGGCGCCGGTAGACACGCGCAACGGGGAGTTTGTCTCGGGAAATTTCTTCAAGACCTTCGGTATCCAGCCATGGCTCGGTCGCCTGATCACGGATGAGGACGACACGGAGGGCGCGCCCCTGGTAGCGGTGATGAGCTACCACATCTGGCAGGCGAAATACGGCTCGGACCCTTCGGTTGTGGGCGCCACTTATCAGATCAACGGGCATCCGTTCACGGTAATCGGCGTGGCGCCCCCGGGATTCTTCGGAGCGAAGCTGGCCGGGTGGGGCATGCCGGACTTCTGGCTGCCGCTGACGGCGGAATTGACGATTGATGGGACGACGGCGCGGCTGAAGAGACCGGACGGAAACTGGCTCGACCTGATCGGGAGAGTGCGGCCGGGCACAAATCCGAAGTCGCTCGAAGCGAAGCTGAGGGTGCAATTCCATGACTGGCTCGCGAGCCACGTCCCGGATATGCAGCCGAGTGAGAAGCAACTCTGGCAACAGCAGACGCTGCATCTGACTCCGGGCGGGGCGGGAGTCGCAGTCATGCGAGATCAGTACGAGGATGGCTTGAAGTTGCTGCTCGTCGCGTCAGGATGCGTCTTGCTCGTGGCCTGCGGGAACCTGGCGAACCTGATGCTGGCTCGGGGATTGAAGGATCGGGCGCAGACATCGGTACGCGTGGCGCTCGGGGCTTCACGCGGCAGGCTGGTGCGCAAGGCGCTGGTGGAGTGCGTGACATTGTCAATCGTCGGGGGAGTAATAGCCATCGGCGTGGCGTACGCGGGGACAAGGCTGATTCTGCATCTCGCTATTCAGATCGGCGGACCGAACAACTACGTGCCGATTGACGCGACGCCGTCCTGGCCTGTGCTGCTTTTCGCACTGGGCATATCGGTGCTGACGGGAGTGGTTTTCGGGATCGCGCCGGCGTGGATGACTTCCCACGCCGATCCGGTGGAAGCGCTGCGCGGGGCGAACCGTTCAGTGGGCGGCCAGCGGTCGTGGGCGCAGAAATCGCTGGTGATCGCGCAGGCAGCGATGTCGCTGGTGCTGCTCTCGGCGGCGGCGTTGCTCGGCCGGAGCCTGATGAACCTGAGACACCAGGATTTCGGATTCGAGACGCAAAACCGGTATATCGCGTGGATCAATCCGATCCTGAGCAATTACAAGCCGGAGCAAATGGAGCCGATGTTCAAGGAGATCGACGAGCGCCTGCGTCAGATTCCCGGGGTAAAGATGGTGGCTCCCGCGCTCTATGCGCCCATGACCGGGGACAGCTGGAATGACAGTATCCGCATAGAGGGCAGGTCGGAACCAGGGGCCAAAGAAGATACGAGCGCGGGCTGGGCGCGGGTGATGCCAGGATTCTTCGAGGCACTGGGCGCAAAGATGCTGCTGGGCCGGCCCATTACCGAGGAGGACACCGACGCGACACGGAGAGTGGCGGTGGTCAATGAGGCGTTCGCGAGAAGATTCTTCAAGGGCCAGAACCCGATCGGGCAGCATTTTGGTCCAGACAAGATCAAGTACTCCTCAAAGTACGAAATCGTTGGGGTCGTGAAGGACATGCGGTACATGACCTACGACTATAAGGATGCGATCCGTCCGATGTTCTGGCTGCCTGAGTCGCAAACCACGCCGTACGACGATCCGGCATTCACGAGCGGCGAAATCTGGTCGCACTACCTGTACAACATCGTGATCTGGGCGCCGGGCAATCCTGCGGGGATGGAAGAAAAGGTGCACAAGGTGCTCGCCAGCATCGATCCGAACTTTGTGCTGTATGGGGTCGATCGGTACGACGAGGTCGTCGATGCCGACTTCCAGCAGGAGAAGATGATCGCGACGCTGACGACGCTGTTTGGCGCACTGGGGCTGGTGCTGGCGGCGGTCGGACTCTACGGAGTGATGGCCTATACGGTGGAACAGCGGACGAGCGAGATCGGCTTGCGAATGGCACTGGGGGCGGACCGCGGCAGCGTCGTAAAGATGGTGATGCGCGGCGCATTCTCGCAGATCGGTATAGGACTCGCGCTGGGTGTCCCGGCGGCGATCGGAGCGGGCAAGCTGATGAGCGATCAGTTGTTCGGAGTTAAGCCCTGGGATCCGGTCATGCTGACAGCGGCTGTGCTGCTGCTCGGGCTGGCGGCATTGCTGGCGTCCGTGATACCGGCGCGGCGGGCGGCGGGTGTCGAGCCGATCATTGCTCTGCGAAACGAGTGATCCGGCCGCGGTGAGCGGAGATCGGGCGTAATGTTATGTTCACACTTCCGCGCCCGAGTCACGGTATACTAAAAGTACGCTCGTACTTGAGTGGGTCTAACATCGCACGTAATGCTCCAAAGCACTGCTTGCCAGCTACACCTTCCTCGAAATCTTCAAGCGAATTTGTAACCCCCAAAAGGAACACCAATCATGGAACAGGGTATTGTCAAGTGGTTCAACGACGCCAAAGGCTTTGGCTTTATTACTCGCGATAGCAACAACGAAGACATCTTCGTTCACTTCTCGGCGATCAACGCTAACGGCTTCCGCAGCCTCCAGGAAGCGCAGCGCGTTCAGTTCAACGTCGTGCGCGGCCCCAAGGGCCTGCAGGCAGAGAACGTTCAGCCTGTTGGCTGATCCAACGAAACTACAGCGGCGTTCCGCTTAAATTCTCACCGAAATAACGGAAGAGATAGCAATGGGGAGACCTCGCGTCTCCCCATTTTGCTTGGTCCGGTTGTCTGTCGCCGGACAACGAGGTCCGATTCCGGACAGTTGATCCGAGGGGTTCCGGCAACTCATCCCTAACTGAAAGATCTCACGCCATTTGCTATTTCGGGCGATGGCCCGCCAAGTGCTTCTTTCATCGGTGGAGCTGCCATGCACAACTTGTTTCAGGATCTTCGCTTCTCGATACGCCAACTGCGCAAGAGCCCGGGCTTTGCCCTGACTACTATCCTTACCCTGGCTCTTGGAATCGGCGCCACAACAGGCATATTCAGCCTGGTGAATGCGGTTCTTCTTCGTCCGCTTCCGTTTCCTGAACCTGACCGGCTCATGTCCCTGCAGCACGAAAGCCACCGGACGGGAGTCGTTGCTCCGCAGAGTCTAAGCTATCCGGACTTCTTCGATTGGCGCAGCCAGAATCACTCGTTCGCTGCGATGGCTTCCTATCGCGATGAAACGAGTACCCTGACCAACGCAGGAACCGCCCAGGTTCTGCAGGGCGAGATCGTCTCTTCCGATTTCTTCCGCGTTCTCGGGACTCACCCGGCGCTGGGGCGTGATTTTCTTCCCGCTGAAGAGAAAGCCGGAAAGAACACGGCCATGCTCAGCTACCAGTTGTGGCAGTCGGTCTTCAGCGGGCGTCCGGATATAGCCGGACAAACTATCACACTCGATGGCACGGCATATACCGTGGCCGGTGTCATGCCGGAGAGCTTCAGCTTTCCCTATCAGAACCCTGCGCCGCAGCTCTGGGCGAGCATCGCAGCCGACGCGTTTGATCCTGATGGTGACAAGCCGCTAACTGAGCAGCGCGGGGCTCACATGCTGGACATCATCGGACGCCTGAAGCCCGGCGTCACACCCGATCAGGGCCGCGCCGATCTGAGCTACATCGACCGTAATCTGGCCACGCAATACACGGAGACGAATAAGTTTTACACCGGCGCGCAGGTCAGGCCCGAGCTCGAAGCGCTTATTGGGGACTCGCGGCCTGCGTTGCGGATTCTGTTTGCGGCGGTATCGCTAGTGTTGCTCATTGCCTGCGCCAACGTGGCCGGCTTGCTGCTGGCCCGCGCTTCGCGCCGCCGCTCGGAGATCTCCCTCCGCGCGGCTCTCGGTGCGAGTCGGGTCGAGATCGTCCGGCAGGTGTTGCTCGAGTCCGTTGTGCTTTCGTTCTGCGGAGGCGCACTCGGCCTGGCGTTGTCCACGGTCTTTTTGAACAGCATGGTGCGCTTTATGCCGCAGAATCTTCCGCGGCTGGATACATTCTCGGCCGATCCCACCGTCCTGGCTTTCACGATTCTGGCGTCGGTTGTCACCGGCCTGCTCTTCGGAGTCGTCCCCGCTGTTCGCATGTCAAAGCTTGATCCGGCGCTGGCGCTGCGGGACGGGGCGCGCAGCGTTACCTCTGGACGCGGCCAGCATCGCCTGCACAGCATACTGGTTGTTTCAGAGACGGCCCTTGGCCTGGTGCTACTTATTACTTCGGGATTGTTCATCCGCAGCTTTGTGCATACGCTCTCTGTGGATCCCGGGTTCGACCGGCGCAATGTGCTCACTGCCGATTTGAGTTTTCCCCCAGGTAAGGGATACGCCACGAAGGTCGCGCAGTTCTATGACCAGCTGCTACCGCAGGTTGCTGGTTTGCCTGGAGTGAAATCCGCTGCCGCCGGATGGCCTTTGCCGTTTTCCGGCTCGAACATCGGCGTCGGTTTTGAGATTGAGGGCCGGCCAACGGCGGTTGGAGAAATGCCCGCAGCCGACGTCCGCATCGTCACACCGAACTTCTTCAACACACTGCATATTCCGATTCTGCGCGGCCGCGATTTTGCCACTACGGATTCGGATACATCCGCGCCGGTGGCGATTGTGAGTGAGAGCTTTGCGAAGAAGTTCTTTCCCGGCGAGGATCCTATTGGGAAGCACATCGAGCCGGGTCTGAGCGACGGAGTGCACAAGAAAGCCATGCACGAGATCGTCGCGGTGGTTGGCGATATCAAGCAACGCAGCCTGACGAAGGATGCGCGGCCGAGCTTCTACCTGGCGCTTGCGCAGTGCGGCATCACGGCGCCCACGTTCGTCATCCGCTCCAACGGCGATCCAGTGGCGCTCTCTACGCCTCTGCGCACGCTGATCGGTTCCGTCAATCGCGATGTTCCGCTCTACCACATCCATACGCTGGACGATCTGGTTTCTACCGCCGCGGCGACTCCGCGATTCACGACGCTGCTGCTTTCATCCTTCGCGGTCATGGCTTTGCTGCTCTCGGCTGTCGGACTCTACGCTGTGCTGTCCTACATGGTCGCCCAGCGGACGAATGAGATGGGTCTGCGTATGGCACTGGGAGCGCAACGCGGTGACGTGCTCAAGCTGATCCTCAAGCGGGGACTGGTGCTGGCGGGAATTGGGGTGATGATTGGCCTGGGTGCGTCGGCGGTGCTTACGCGCTTTATATCCAGCCAGATTTACGGAGTGCACGCCTTCGATCCGGTCACATATATCGTCGTCACAGGATTACTGACCGCCATCTCTCTGCTGGCGAGCGCTGCGCCTGCGTGGCGGGCAGCACGAGTCGATCCTATGAAGACGCTCCGCGAGCAGTGAGGAAGTAATGAATGCACCGCTGAGTTCTGAAGCCAATGTAAAGTACGCAGTCCCGTTCTTATGTGTCACCGATATGGAGCGGTCCTTGCGCTACTACGTCGATGGACTAGGGTTTACGCAAACGAATCAATGGATCGTCAACGGCGAGATCCGCTGGTGCTGGCTTAAGATTGGCGGGGCCGCTTTGATGTTGCAGACCTGCGGTAAGAAGATACTGGACTCGATGCCCGCCGGCGGAAAGCTCGGTCAGGGTGTCTCGATCTGGTTTCAATGTGAGGACGCGATTGCCATTTATCACGAAGTGCGATCGCGAGGCATTGAGGCTTCGGAACCGCAGGTGGGCAACGGTCTATGGGATACGGCGCTCTCTGACCCGGACGGCTATCGTCTGCACTTCGAAAGCCCAACTGATGTTCCTGAAGAAACGAAACTGTCTGAGGTTCAGCGCTGAGTCCGTGGATCGCCGAATGGTGGCGCACCGCGTCCGAACTCTTGTACGGCGGCATAGGTACCGGCTATTGCGCCGAAGGCCCGTATCGCTGGACGCGTAGTCCTTACTTCACGCGGAATGACTTGACGGCGATGGCGTTCGGCTTTTCACCGGCAGGGAGCATGGTGAAAAGCGATCCGAAGATTACCGCGCCGTTCGCCGCGTAAGTCTGGGTTCGCACTACCGAGACATCACCTGATCGCGCGTCGACGGCGAGCAATAGAAATCCATTATTCGAAAACGCCAGCGCATCGGGGCCTCCGCCTACATGGACGGTGTTGATGAGCTTTCCGTCGTCGATCGAATAGACCCCGATTGAGTCAGCATTGAAGTTGCTGATCCAGAGAAACGCGTTGTCGGCGGTCACGATGCCGCACGAGGGATGGGCGCCGACGAGGTAAGCGCCGCCCACTTCGTTTGTTCCGGTTGCGATCTCAGAGATGGAGTCGCTGTCGAAATTCGAGACGAAGATTTCGCCGCCGTCCGGCTTTAGAGCCAGGTGGACTGGCGTTTTGCCGACGTCGAGAAAGGTCAACAATCTGTCAGTGTGCTCGCTGTCGTTCGGGCTGGCGGGACGAGCGAGCCCGATTGCCATCACCTGGTGTCCGCCGGAGCAGGCGACGAAGACCTTCGACGAATCAGGCAGGATCACTGCGTCGGTCGCCTGAGGGCAGCCTGCAAATACGGCGCGCACTCTGAACTTGTCCGGGTCGGCTACCGACACGCTCCCACTCACCCGGTTGGTGACGATCAAGCTCTTGCCGTCGGGTGAGACCTTCGCCAGCCCCGGAGCCTCACCTACACCGATTGCACCGATCTCGCGGCGCTTTTCGAGATCGATTACCGAAACGTTGTTCGAGTCGGCATTGGCGACGTACGCGCGGCGGCCGCTGCTGTCGACCTCAATGAAGTATGGCTTGCGGTGGACGGCAATGGTCGCCGCGACGCGATTTTTCTCAGCATCGATCACGCTGACGGTGCCGCTTGCCGAGTTCACTGCGTACACTTCGTTTCGTGTGGGGTTCGCCGTAATGCCGGTTGGGGCCGCGCCGACCTGCAGTATCCGCTCCTGGCGCAAGTTCACCAGATCGAGCACGGTCACCGTGTTGCTGCCGCCATTGGTGACATAGGCGAATTCGCGATAGTCCGCAGGATATTCGGGAAAGCCCCTGCGGCGGCAGCCGGTGAGACCGAATGCGGCAAGACCCAGCGCAATGCAGGCAAGAAAAAGGCGGTGCAATTGCAGCCGCCCCGCGTTCTTTATGGTCAGACCGTTCTTCACAGCCAGGTTAGCGGACGACAGACGTGGCTCCGGCAGTCTCCGTCATCTTGATCCCGTGGGGAACGTTGCGGCGCAGCACCGCTGCGATCTGGCTGGCCTCGTCCATCAATTGCACGAACTGATCGGGATAGATCGACTGCGCGCCATCGGAGAGAGCTTTGTCGGGCTGGTGATGGACTTCGACGAGGATTCCATCCGCACCGACGGCGACCGCGGCACGCGCCAGCGGAAGCACTTTGTTCCTCTTGCCAGTTCCGTGGCTGGGATCGACAAGGATCGGCAGGTGGCTGAGGCGCTGGACAGCGGGCACAATGCTCAGGTCCAGAGTGTTGCGGGTGTGGTCGGCAAACGTCCGCACGCCCCGCTCGCACAGGATGACCTGGTAGTTGCCCTCGCTCATCACGTACTCGGCTGCCATCAGAAACTCTTCCAGCGTAGCGGACATGCCGCGCTTGAGCAGCACCGGTTTGCGCTTGCGTCCAGCGGCACGGAGCAGGGAATAGTTCTGCATGTTGCGCGCGCCAATCTGGATGACGTCGGCGTATTTGTCTACAAGTTCCAGCGCCTCGTTGTCGATGGCCTCGGTGACGATACGCAGGCCAAAGCGATCGCGAATCTCCGCCATGATCTTCAAGGCATCTTCACCTAAACCTTGAAAGGCATAGGGGGAAGTCCTTGGTTTATAAGCGCCTCCGCGGAAGAACTGCGCCCCTGCTGCGGCGACCTGCTCGGCTACCGCGAATGCCTGCTCGCGCGTCTCGATCGAGCACGGTCCAGCGATCATCGCCAGATCGCGCCCGCCGATGGTGGCGTCGGTCCCGGGAAAGCGGATAACGGTGTCGTCTTCCTTCACGTCGCGGCTGACCAACTTGTAGGGCTTTGAAACGGGAATGACTTCCGCGACGCCGGACAATTCTTCGAGAGTGCCCGATTCGACCTGTCCCTGGTTGCCGGTGATACCAATCGCTGTGCGCGTGGCGCCGGGCATGGGATGGGCGCGAAATCCCAACTGTTCAATGTGTGCGCAGACGTTGTGAATCTCTTCCTGCGTCGCCTGCGCCTTCATTACTACGAGCATGACCTGCCTGACCTTTCGTTGCCGCCGTAAATTCAAGTGTATCGGTTGGTTGCGGGGCCCGGCAATTTAGATGTCGTCATATTGTCATTTCGGGCTCGCGCCTATTTCGAGCCTTCCTGCTTCTTTAACTCGGCGAGAAATGCCTGCTCGCGGTCGGCTACATAAGCCTTGTATCCCCCGGGATCGATAAACGGATTCTCGCCGCCGTCTTTCAATCGCGCGTACTTGACCTGCATGTCGTAGTAGCCGCCATGGGCGCCAAGGAAGACGTCGCAGGGGAGCGCCTTGAGCACGCGAAAGGTCTGCTCATAATCCTGCGCGATCTGCGGGTAAGTCTTGTTGTTCACCAGCTTGTAGCCGGGGTTCACGTTCGGGCTGCCAACGATGACTACGTTGTAGCTTTTGCCCTTGTCGACGACTGTGAGGGTCCACGTGGTGCAGCCTTTCGTGTGGCCGGGAGTCTTGCGGGCCACCAGAACCACGCCGCCCAGCTGCACCTTGTCGCCATCGTGAAGGACGCGGTCTACTTTGGTTGGAGGGTAGTGCGAATCCTTCGAGTTGCCGTACTGGAAGTCTGTTTTGCCGCCGCTCTCCACAACGGATACGTCGCCGTCCATCACCATGTATTTGGCGTGGGTCCACTGCTTGATGAGCGAGCTTCCCGCGCAGTGATCGTAATGGGCGTGGCTGATGAGCAGAATCTTGACATCGCTGAATTTGAAACCGAGTTGCTCGACGCTTTTCCTGATCAGGTCGGGAGAACTCATCAGGCTGCTATTGATGAGGATGTGTCCCTGTGGGGTGGTGATCAGGTAGGACGCCAGATCGCCGCTGCCAACGTAATACACATTTGCGATCACGCGATGGGGCCGGAAGGGCTGGGTCCAGTCAGGCGGGTTCTGCGCCGAAGCGATGGTTGTCAGGGCGAACAGGAAAATCAGGATGCGGGAGAGCATGGGCAGGAGTATTGCACCGGAATTCACGTGCCGTTCTGTATTTCATGTGGAAAAAGATTGCCGATCAAGATACCCATCTGGGCCGGTGATTTCAACGGCTGCCGGCGATTGTCGGCAGGGACTGATGTAGCTCCTCCGGTGTGTTCTCGAAGGCACTCACCGGCATTGGATCGAGCAACGCGCTGTGCGCGGTGTTGAGCAGGACGGCGTCGGTTGTGTCCTCGCTCAGCTCCCAGATCATGACTCCGCCGAGGTGCTGGTTGGCCGCGTAGCTGACCTTGTAGCGAACCGATACGGCGTCTTCGTAGGTCCAGAAGGTTTCCCCGTCATAGAGCCAGGGAGCGCACGAGCGTGGATCGCGATAAATCGGCGAGTTGGCGGTTAGGGTGCGGATGTAGTGATACGGCTCATCGCCGTGCACTCCGTGCCCGGCCTGGAAGAGACCGTTGTTGGTGCGCTCGACTCCGGTCCAGCTGTAGCCGTAAAAGGGCACTCCCATCAGTAGCTTCTCGGCGGGCACACCTGCAGCTTTGTAGTCGGCGATGTTCTTATCTATGCTGTTCGAGTGGCGAGGATCGGCGGGATTGGTGAAGAGCGGAGCAAGAAATCCGGTGGTCTTGCTCCATGGTCCGGTGTAGTCGTAATTCATCACGCCAATCTGGTCGACCAGCGGAGCGATTGCCGCAAAGTCCACGCCCGCCAGCATGTGCGGCGAATGTCCCACCGCGATCGACAACCGCAGCCCGGGGCGCACAGCGCGCATCTGTTTGCGGAATTCTTCGAGCAGCGCGCGGAAGTTTGCCGCATCGGCGGCCTGCGGATATTCCCAGTCGATGTCGAATCCGTCGAAGATGCCCGGCTCATGAATGCCGGGGGCAAAGTTTCCGTGAATAAATGTGTCCACGCACGAGGCCACAAAGGCCTTGCGGTTCTCCGGCTTCGCGTCCTCGCTGAAGCCCGCGGCAGCGCCTTCGAGCGAGATGAGAATCTTCAGGCGCGGATAGCGCTTCTTCAATTCCCTGAGCTGGTGGAAATAACCACGAAAGGGCGACGATGGATCGTCCGGTTCTCCGCTCACGCTGTTGGCGGCCGAGTAGGTAGTGTTGAGATCGGCCCTGGGATCGGCCACCGAACACTTGCCGCCTGAGACAAAGCCTTGTGCGTAGTTGATCTGATCAAGCAGCGCAGCGCTGCCATTGTCGACCAATTGCTTTACGTAGTACGGCTGGTCGTAATACAGTCCCCATTGCGGGAAATATCCCACGAGCAGTGGGTGTGGGCTCTGCACTTGCTTTCTGCGCGGCCAGGCGTGCCCGCGAGCCTGAAATAGCGGGAGGCAAAGAATTGCGAGCGCGGGAATGGCAATCCATCTCAGGCGAAATCGTGCAGAGTGGCTTCGCATGCACTAGAGACGATTGTAAATGGCGATCCGTTGACAAATTTCGATGACAAGCGCCGCGTTGCGCTACACCTTGTCCGCGACAGCGAGCAGCGTTTGAAAATGCGGTGCTTCGGCTTCCTTGTGCACCACCGATATTTCAATTCCGTGAAAGCCGGCCTTTTCCATCGCTGACTCCAGTTCGACTTCGCTGAAGCCGAGCCACTCGTCGGCGTAGAGCTCGCGAGCTTCTTCAAAGCGATGCTTCGCGAGGTCGAGTATTGCGATTCGTCCGCCTGGTTTGAGAATTCGCCAGGCCTCGGCGACAGCGCGCTCCGGATGAAGAGCGTGGTGCAGCGATTGGGAGAAGAAGACGAGGTCGACGGAGGCGTCGTCGATCGGCACCTCTTCCATATCCCCGAGCCGGAAGTCGACGTTCTTCACGCCCTGCCGTTTCGCCTGCTGTTTGCCAACTTCAACCATACGCGCCGAAGTGTCCACGGCAATCACCTGCGTGGCTCTCTGAGCGAGCAGCAGCGAAAATGCGCCTTCACCGGCGCCCAGATCGGCAATTACCATGGGAGGCATCAGCTTAAGCAGCGCTTCGGCCACGCTCTTCCACGATTTGCCCGGAATATAGCTGCGTCCAAAGCGACCGGCGACGTCGTCGAAGAAAGCCCGCATCTTGTCCTGCCGCTTGCGCAGCACGCGTCTTACGGCTGCCTGATCGGGTTTGGACTCGGGAAGCTCCTCGCTAGCCTGGTTGAGCAGTTCGCCCAGAACCCCAGCACCGTTCTCGCGTTTGAGACGATAGAGATTGTTCTTGCCGGTTCGCCGGTCCTCGACCAGCCCGGCCTGCTTGAGCTGCGAGAGATGCGTCGAGATTGTGCTCTGGCCCATGGCCAGGATCTCCTGCAGCTCGGCGACGGACAGTTCCTCGCGTTCCAGGAGAAGGAGGACGCGCAGGCGGTTGGGATCGGCCACCACGCGCAGAATTTTTACAATTGACGCCATCGTCTCTTGAGTTATTATATCAATGTATCTTGATTTAACGATATGAGGTGGTGAACACAATGGCAACTGCAACACTAGAACGCGCCGCTACCGACTACAAAGTCGCTGACCTGTCGCTCGCCGACTGGGGTCGCAAAGAAATCTCCATCGCCGAGCACGAAATGCCCGGCCTGATGTCCATACGCCGCAAGTATGCCGCGCAAAAGCCGCTCGCAGGCGTGCGCGTCACCGGGTCGTTGCACATGACCATTCAGACCGCCGTGCTGATCGAGACGCTTGTCGATCTCGGCGCCGATGTCCGTTGGGCAAGCTGCAACATCTTCTCCACGCAGGACCACGCTGCCGCCGCTATTGCCGCTGCCGGCGTTCCCGTCTTCGCATGGAAGGGCGAGACCCTCGAAGAGTACTGGGAGTGCACCTATCAGGCGCTTAGCCACAAGGGCGGCAAGGGACCGCAGCTTGTCGTTGATGACGGCGGCGACGTCACTCTTCTGATCCACAAGGGCTACGAGCTGGAAGAGGGCGACAAATGGGTCAATACGCCTTCCGGCAATCATGAGGAACAGGTCATCAAGGATCTCCTGAAGCGCGTCTACGCGGAAGATCCGCAGCACTGGCACAACGTCGCCAAGGAATGGCGCGGCGTGTCTGAAGAGACCACGACTGGCGTACACCGCCTCTACAAGATGAAGGAGCAGGGCAAGCTTCTTGTTCCCGCAATCAACGTCAACGACTCAGTCACCAAGTCAAAGTTCGACAACCTCTATGGTTGCCGCGAGTCGCTCGCGGACGGCATCAAGCGCGCCACCGATGTTATGGTTGCAGGCAAGGTCGCTGTCATCTGCGGTTACGGCGACGTCGGCAAGGGCTCATCGCACTCGCTGCGCGGCATGGGAGCGCGTGTGATCGTGACGGAGATCGATCCCATCAATGCTCTGCAGGCCGCGATGGAAGGCTTCGAAGTTACCACCATTGAGGACACGCTGGGTCGCGGCGACATCTACGTCACCTGCACTGGCAACCTCGACATCATCACGCTCGAGCATATGAAACGCATGAAGGACCAGGCCATCGTCTGCAACATAGGCCACTTCGACAACGAAATCCAGATGGACCTTCTCAATGCTGAGGCTGGCGTCGAGAAGATCAACATCAAGCCGCAGGTCGATAAGTACACTTTCCCCGATGGACACGCGATTTTCGTGCTCGCCGAAGGCCGCCTCGTCAATCTCGGCTGCGCGACCGGACACCCGAGCTTCGTGATGAGCAACAGCTTCGCCAACCAGACGCTGGCTCAGATCGAACTATGGAATAACAAGGACACCTACAAGATCGACGTCTACACCCTTCCCAAGAAGCTGGATGAAGAAGTCGCGCGCCTGCACCTCGAGAAAATCGGCGTCAAGCTGACGACACTTTCTCCGAAACAGGCTGAATACCTCGGGGTCTCGCAGGAAGGTCCTTACAAGTCGGAACACTACCGCTACTAAGTCTTCTTCCAAACTGCAGTCCAGGAAGGCTCTGCCCACCAGCAGAGCCTTTGCTTTTTGTGCCAGACGGCAATCGCTATTTCACAAAGAGGTACGTGCCCGATTTCGTCCCAGCTTTTCCTCAGTGCTGCCACGTTCTCCGCTTCGAACACCTTTGCTCACGAAGACTAAAATTAATTCAGCACAATGGCTGAATTCACCCACCTGCACCTGCACACCGACTACTCCCTCCTCGATGGCGCCTGCGACGTAGAAAAGCTTGTAGATCGCGTCGCCAACATCGGCCAGCAGGCCGTCGCCATTACAGATCACGGCAATATCTACGGAGCCGTCCACTTCTTCGAGGCCGCGAAGGCACGTGGCGTCAAGCCCATTCTCGGGTGCGAGCTCTACATCTGCCAGAAGGAGGATCATCGTGCCGAGCCGCAGGGCGACGACTACAACCACCTGCTGGTGCTCGCCGAGAATGAAGAGGGCTACCGCAATCTGGTCCGCATCACGTCCGAAGCCTCGCTCCACGGCTTCTATCGCAAGCCGCGGGTGAGCAAGAAATATCTGGCCGAGCATTCTGCGGGGCTGGTCGGCTTCTCTGGCTGCCTTGCGGGAGAGCTCTGCGAGAACCTGATGAAGGGGAATTATGAGGCCGCGCGCTCAACGGCGGCGCAGTACCAGGACATCTTCGGGCGCGGCAACTTCTTCCTCGAAATTCAGGACCAGGGGCTGGAGCTCGAAAAGAAGATACACTCCGATCTCTTTCGGCTGGAGAAAGATCTAGACATTCCGCTGGTCGCTACCAACGACAGCCACTATCTCTGCGAGGACGATTCGCATGCGCACGAAGTACTGCTCTGCGTGCAGACGCTCGCCTCGATCAACGATCCCAAGCGCTTCAAGTTCGACTCCGATCAGTTTTATGTGAAATCGGCGGCGGAGATGGAGCGGCTCTTCTCGCACGCGCCAGAAGTGGTGAGCCGCACGATGCAGTTCGCCGAGCGCTGCTCGCTCAAACTGACCAAGGTCGAGAATCCCTTCCCGGAATTTGCCGTTCCTGCCGGGCAGACGATCGACAGCTACTTCGATCAGGTCTGCCGCGAGGGCCTGAAAAAGCGGCTGGAGACTGCGGTGCGCCAGCTGGAATTGCGGGGAGTCCTGCGCACGCCGCTGCATGAATACGAGTCGCGGCTGAATTTCGAAATCGGCATTATCAAGCAGATGAAGTACTCGGGGTACTTCCTGATCGTGTGGGACTTCATCAAGTACGCGCGGGATCACGGGATTCCCGTGGGTCCGGGGCGCGGCTCCGCAACCGGGTCGCTGGTGGCCTACGCCATGGAGATCACGAACATCGACCCCATGCAGAATGTGCTCCTGTTCGAGCGATTTCTGAACCCCGAGCGCGTCACTATGCCCGATATCGACGTGGACTTTTGCCAGAACCGGCGCGGCGAGGTCATCGACTACGTCACCCGCAAGTACGGACGCGAGCAGGTCGCGCAGATCATCACCTTCAACACTATGGCCGCAAAAGCCGCGATCAAAGACGTGGGCCGCGCACTCGACATGCCTTATGGCGACGTCGACCGCATCGCCAAGCTCGTCCCCACTACCATCGGCGTCACCATCGAGCGGGCGCTCAAAGACTCGCCGCCGCTGCAGGAGGCCTACGACGGCAATCCGCAGATCCGCGAGTTGATCGACACCGCCCGCAAGCTCGAAGGCCTCGTCCGCGGAGCCGGAGTTCACGCGTCTGCCGTAGTCATCGCGCCGCGGCCACTGAACGAGTTGGTGCCACTCAACCGCGCCAAGAACGACGAAATAGTGACCGCCTACGACATGAAGGCCGTCGAAAAAATGGGCCTCCTCAAGATGGATTTCCTGGGTCTGGCGACGCTGACGGTGATCACCGATTGCCTGAAGCTGATCGAGCAGACGGGCGGAGAAAAGCTGGACATCGAGACGGTTCCGATGGACGATCCGGAGACGTTCAGGCGTGTATTTCACACAGCGCTGACGTCGGGGATTTTCCAGTTTGAATCACCTGGGATGCGGGACATTTTACGTCGGTACAAGCCCGATACGGTGGAGGATCTTACAGCGCTGAACGCGCTCTATCGCCCTGGGCCGATGGATATGATCGACGATTTTATCGAGCGCAAGTGGGGGCGGCGAAAGGTTGAATTCCTGTTGCCGGAGCTTGAGGGCATCCTGAAGGATTCGCTGGGGGTGATCGTCTATCAGGAACAGGTGATGCGGATCGCCAATGTGCTGGCGAGCTACTCCCTGGGCGAAGCAGATCTGCTTCGTCGCGCGATGGGGAAGAAGGATCCCGAAGCTATGGCAAAGCAGCGGGACCGCTTTATGAACGGTGCTGCGGCGCTCGGGCACCCGAAGGCAGCAGTTGCCGAGATATTTGATCTGATGGCGAAATTTTCCGGATACGGCTTCAACAAATCGCATTCGGCGGCATATGCGCTTGTTGCCTACCAGACCGCCTACCTCAAGACCCACCATCCCGTCGAGTTCATGGCCGCCTTGCTGACCGCAGAAATCTCGAAGCCGGAAAACGTCGTGAAGTACATCAAGGAATGCCGCGAGATGAACATCCCGGTCGAGCCGCCGGACGTGCTTTTCTCCGATGCCGACTTCACGCCGCACGGCAACGCCATCCGTTTTGGTCTGACCGCCATCAAGAATGTGGGCCGCAATGCCATTGACTCCATCCTCGCTGCGCGGAAGGAACTCGCCGATCAGAACCTCAGCTTCGCTTCGTATTGGGAGTTCTGCGAGAAGGTCGATCTACGGCTGATGAACAAGCGAGTGCTCGAGTCGCTTATCAAGGCTGGCGCCCTCGATTCATTCGGACGCCGCTCCCAGCTCATTGCCGCCGCCGACAAGGCGATCGAACGCGCACAGAAGACACAGCGGGACGAAGCTGCCGGCCAGCACGGGCTTTTCGGCATCTTCGACGACCATCCCGCGACGGCAAAGGCTGACGCGCTCCCCAGCGTGCCTGACTGGGATGAGAACCAGCGCCTGCAATCGGAAAAGGAAGTGCTGGGTTTCTTTGTCTCCGGGCACCCGCTCGACAAATATTCTGAAAAGCTCCGCAATCTACCGGGTGTGGTCGACACAGCAACCGCGCTCGAGATGAAGCCAGCGCCCTCCAACGGTCGCCGCGGACAGGCTCCCGAAAACGAAATCGCCATCGCCGGTGTGATCGTTGGCCTCAAGGTGGCCAAATCCAAGCGCTCCGGCGAGTTGTATGCGCAGGCCGCGCTCGAAGACACCGTCGGCAAGATCGACCTCATCTGCTTCCCGAAGGACTACGAGCGCCTCGCACCCAGCTTGCGCATAGAGGTTCCGGTGCTGGTGCGTGGCCAGCTCCGCGCAGAAGAAGACGCTGCGCCGAAGCTCGCCGTCTCCTCGGTGCAGGCCCTGGAAGACGTGAAGGTTCGACTGCCGCAGAACGTCCGCATCCGGGTACCTCTTGAGCGCGCCAGCGAAGCCACTCTTTTCGAATTGCAAAAGATCATTGCTGCGGCTCCGGGAACGGGCAAATTCCTGCTCAACCTCGAGCAGGCGGGCGAATACTGCGTGGTTCTCGAGCCTGCAGGACAGGCCATCGCTGCGGACCGGGCATTCATCGAACGTGCGGAGCTGCTGCTGGGGCGAGGGATGGTTCAGGCGTTGGACTAGAGCCAGAGCACAGCTCTCAGAGCTCTGAGCACAGCAGGAAGTTCCGGCGTTCGTTTCTCCGAGGTCGATCTCCATTCCTGAAGTTTGCCCCACCTCGTGCATCCCCATACAATCAAACGAGCGACCGGACTCCTCCATGCTCCCGGCGGAGTCGCGGCTCATTTGTGTTATGACTGATCAAGCTCCAGGCGCTCCCCAATCGAACCCGGCAACCGCAGAAACAAAGCCGCTTGCATGGATCAAGACAGAGCTGGCCCGTCATCCGCAGCGGCCCGACCCGATGAGTTTTATTGAAAGCATCTTCACCGATTTCAGCGAGATTCACGGCGATCGAGCCTTTGGCGACGATCCGGCGATGCTCTGCGGCATGGCCCGCTTCGAAGGCGAAGAGGTCATGGTCATCGGTAATCTCAAGGGCCGGTCAACTAAGGAAAAGGTGTTGCGCAAGTTCGGGATGCCTGACCCCGAAGGCTACCGTAAAGCCCTCCGGTGCATGAAGCTCGCCGAGAAATTCGGCCGCCCGGTCTTCACCTTTATTGACCTGATGGGAGCCAACCCCGGCATCGGAGCCGAGGAGCGCGGCCAGGCCGAAGCCATCGCCCGCAATCTTCGCGAGATGTCGCGCCTGCGCGTGCCCACCATCGCTACCGTCACTGGCGAAGGTGGTTCCGGCGGAGCGCTCGCCCTCGCTGTCGCCGACCGAGTCCTCATCCTTGAGAAGGCCATCTACTCAGTCATCTCGCCTGAGGCCTGTGCATCGATTATGTGGCGCGACGCTTCGAAGCGCGCCCAAGCCGCAGCCGCTCTCAAGGCAACAGCTGCTGACATACGCGAGCTTAAGTGCGTCGATGACGTAGTGCCCGAGCCTGGTGAGGGAGCACACGAGAACCCCGAGGAAGCGGCGAAGCTGCTCGCAGAAAAGCTCCGTTGGCACCTCAACGAGCTCAAGACGCTTTCAATCGACGAGCTCATGACGCAGCGCTACGAAAAATTCCGCAACATCGCGCAGTTCTATACCACCGGATGACTCTGCACCACCTGTACCAAGTCGTCGCTATCACCGCGGGAGCGCGGCCATGACGTTCGCCGCGCGCTTCCGCGCATTCGCATGGTTCATCGTCGCGGTGGTCTATTTCATCATTGCGAAGTCGCTGGCCGAGCATGCCGCTCTCGGTCTTGCCTCCGGAGACTGGCTGGAGCTCGCCAATCGTACGATTTTGCTTTTTCTTCTGGTCGTCGGATATGCGGGCATGGGTTACGCTGGACAGCACCAGCGCGAGCCCATCAAGGCGATGGGCCTTGTTCGCCGCCCCGGCTGGGGCAAGGAGTTTGCGCTCGGCTCTGCGCTTGGATGGGGTGGGATGGTCGCCTGTGTGCTGCCCATAGCCCTTATCGGCGGACTTGTTGTTACGCTCTACACAACCCAGCGCCAGTTCGCGCTGATCTTTCTCGATTTAGCCGTGCTGGCTATCGCCGCACTTGCCGAGGAAGTCGCGTTTCGGGGATATCCCTTCCAGCGGCTTATCGACGCCACCAACCCCGCCATCGCGACGATCGCCGTATCACTTCTTTTTGGCTTCATCCATCTTGGAAATCCGGGAGTCACCTTCGCAAGCACCATCGTCACCGTATTCGCCGGATGGCTCCTGTCGATCGCCTATCTGCGCACCCGCGCTTTGTGGCTCGCGTGGGGGTTTCACTTTACCTGGAACGCCACGATGGGAATACTTTTTGGGCTTCCCATCAGCGGCCTCACCAATTTTTCGCCGGTCGTTGCCTCGAACGCCGTCGGCCCGCTGTGGATCACCGGCGGCGACTACGGCCCGGAAGGCAGCCTCGTGTGCGCGATCGTGATCCTGGTCCTGATCTTCGTGCTGATTTCCGCCACGCGCGACCTGAAGTATCGCTACGCGCAGCCGGTCATCGTTCCGGGAGGCATCCCCGTCGATATCGATGCCATCTCCCGCCGGCAGCACGAAGAGGCGATGGGTCCGCAGACGCCCGCGCCGCCGCAGATCGTGCAGATCAGTGGAGTGCAGTCGCCGAACAGCAGGGAAGAAGCTTCGCCTTCAGCATCTGTTGAAGGCGAAGCAATCCCCGCGCCCAACAATCCAGCGGAAACTCCCCCGCAAGAAAGCTAATCTGCATCATCGGCACGGAGTATTGAACTGGTTTCGGAAGGCTCGCCGCTTGCCGCCTGCGGGCTTTGAGTAGCACACGGGCGTGTATCAGTACCTCCCGTAGGTACTCTGGGCCTCTAGTTCCGCGTCACGTCTCGCCGATTCAAGGAGGGATCATGATAAGAGCCTGCTGAAGAAATTCGGAACGTGCCATCTATCAGAAAGGAAACAGATAGCATTCCGCTCCTCACCTTGGGTGGTGGCAGAAGAAACCTAGAACGGTGGTTCTTCATCATCCCTCGCCAGATCGGCGAGTAAGACCACCTGAGAAGCCGCGATCCCGAGGACGTACTCAGAAAGCTCGGCTGTCACGGCTCCGCCCGACGCAGCTCCGTGTGAGACCCCTTCACCGCTACTGCGAAATGCATACAAAAGCACCGAATGTCTTCCCGATCGTTTTCGGCATTAACTGAGGCTGGCTACCAGCCGCCCATTTGACGAAGTCGCCAAGAGTCGTAGCCTTCACATCCGGAAACAACTCCTTCGCCGCCGCTTCCACTGCGCAAACAGCTTCTTTGATGGCATTTTCATAGTCGGGTCTCTCACGGTCACAGAAATGGCGAAGGGCCTTTGAAAAATGTTTTCGCGCAGCCCCCAATTTCTGGTCAGCCAAGGTCCTTTCCGCCTTGTTGATTTGGTCTATCGTGTGGCGTTTGCCCCGCCTCTGTACTAAGCCATCTCGAAACTCATACCCAAGATTCTCTTCTTCAAACAGACGCTGCATTTCCTCAGCGAAAAACAACTGTGATTGCGCTTTCGGGATTTTTACCGTTTCGGCATCCTGATCGTAGACGGTGGCGCCTTGGGCAAGATGGCTGTGGAGTCGTTCGCAGAAATCGTAGACTTGTTCCCAGTCGAGCGCATTCAGGTAGGTTTCGGCATCTTCACGAGCCGCTACCATGCTCTGAACGGACCGGGGGTCGTAGTCTACGAGGGACACTCTGGCAATTCTTCTAATTTCCTTCGCGACAACGTGCCAGTCTGAAAGGTAGTTCCTGTCGACCGCCTCGTTTAGCAGATGAAGAAGTCCAGTGCGCGCCGAGACTGGAAAGTCTTCTTCGATCCACGCTTTATGGCGACGATTTCTTGCTGAAAATGGCGGTTGCGGAGCGGTTGTCATTTTCTGAAATTCTACTTCGCGCACTTCGCAGTAGGAGGCAGGGCGTCACCACTCGAGCCGTCGCCTGTCCGGCTTGACCCGGAACTATCGTTTTGATTTGGGGATTCGCCCAAGGCGAGGGTCGCGCCGCACCAGCAGATCGCACGCATGAAGCGCCTCAGCCTCGAAGCTCGGGCTGTCACTCGGAATGAGGAGCCAGTGTCCGATCTTGTTGCGCAACAGTTCAATCGAACGGAGGGAAGGTAATTCGCGCCGAAGCTCCGGATCTCCGGGGTCGGCGCTCTCCGAAAGAACAAGCCAGACTCCATTGTCCCTCGGAGATTTCTCGTGATCGCGCAGCATGAACACGATGCGGTCGCCCACGTACACGCCAAAACCGGAAAACATCCGGCGAACTTCGGGTTTCAACTGCATGAGTGCTTCCAAAACAAACTCATGCGGAGGCCTTTGTTTTGGCTTGGCGGGACCACGCACGGCACGCGGCATGACACAGACCATAATAGACTCGTCGAAAATCCGACGATTTCGCTCAGGGCGACGCGGACCGGTCATAAGAAAACCCAGGCCCGAGGATCCGGACCTGGGACGCGCTCAGTTATCTCAGACTGATACTGCGGGTGAGCATACTGCCTACCACTCGCACGTTCTCCACGCGCTTATCGATGACCTTCTGCTCAGTGTCTTTGCTGCCGTACTGCTTCATGCGAAGGTCAAAGACTTTATCGGGGAGACCATCCAGCGCAGCCATGTTCTTGTAGGTCAGCGAGTAGCCGAAGTCCCAGTCGTCAGCACCGGTCTTGGTCACGTTGAGCCACATATCGTAGCCCTGAATGAGACCGGCGGACTTTTCCGCCTCCCAAATAGGAACGATGTTTTTCTTCAGGTCATCCATGAACGCGTTGAAGTGACCGGGCAAAATCTGGACCAAAACCACGCGCGACACCGGCCCTTCGTTGTAAGGGACCTGGGCTGTAGCCGTGGAAATGGCGAGTGAGAAGCAGAGGACTGCGCCGGCGAGTAGGATCGCTTTCTTCATACGTACTTTCTCCTTGCATGGCGGAATCCGCTCAGCCAGATCATTCCGTCGCGTTGTATTTGGGGGGCGGTGAAGTGTACGCCCGGCAAGGAGTGGCAGGATAGCTGGCCATTTGGACTAATAACGGCGATTCTCACCATCGTGAGATGAGACTCGCCACCGATCTTACTTTGCCCAGGCGAGGCCGTCGGAGTATTTTCCGGCGGCGATCAGCGACCGCACTTTCCACTGCGACAGGTCGATGACTGCGACCTGATTGCTGTTGGGGCAGGAGACGTAGGCGACTTTGCCGTCCGGGCTGGGGAGTATCTCGTTCGGAGCGTGGGGGACGTCGATGGTGCGGACGACTTTCAGCGTCTTCAGGTCGACGACGGCGACCTGATTGGTCGGCTCCATGCAGACGAGGAGCCAGCGGCCGTCGAGAGTGGATGCCGTCCCGTAAGCGATGGCGGGCAGGGCGATCCAGGTGCGGACCTGGTTGGTGGCGGTGTCGATGACGGCGAGGCGCGGTTTCGTCTGATCAGCGGTGAAGACCATGCTGTCATCGCGGGAGATGGAGATGCGCTGCGTCGTTGGGGCGATGGGGATGACGGCGATGGTCTTGCGGGCCTTCATGTCAAGGACGGAGACGGTGCCAGGGCCGACGTTGGCGGTATAGCCACGGCGGCCGTCATGAGAGAGGGCGAGCATGTGCGACTGCTCCTGCTCGGTGGGGACGGTGCCGACGATCTTGAGCGTGTGCGGATCGATAATGGTTACAGTCTGGTCGAGCTCAGTTGTTACATACAACAATCCCGAGTTGGTGTCGTAAACAGCGCAGTGGGGACGGACTCCATGGCTGAAGGTGACGTTGCCGATAACCTTTCGCGAGGGAATATCGATCACCACCATGTTGTTGCCATCGGTGCCGGGCTTGCCTACGCCGGAATCTCCGTAGATGGGCACGTACGCGGTTCGGCCATCGGGTGAGGCAGCCACCTCGTGGCCGGTGACTCCATTTTCGGGGACGGCGGCGAGCTGCTTCCCGGCGGCAGGATCGATGATGCTGAGGTCGCGGCTCTGCTGGTTGGCGACAAGCAGGGAAGGATGCGTGGCGGGGATCTGGGCGACGGCGGAGGCGCAGAAGATGGCGAGCAGAAGGACCGGTGATGCGGGCATTTTCATGGCGAGCACAGTATAGACGGCAGATAGCGTTGTGAGAATGCTTGGGCGGCCTGACTCCCGAGTATCTCGAATGCAAGCCCTGGATCGCTCGTGCAGCTGGCGAGTCTGGTTCAAGCGCGCGGCAGCGTAAAGATGCTCCATATCGGGATGCATAGCAACAGGAACGCAATCACGATGAGACCGATGCGAATCCCCTGCGACCGAAAGCGCTGGCTGATCGCAGTCAGCAGCAGTATTGTCGCCAATATCACGGTCATCCGCACATACTTATCTGCCCATTCGCGGGCCTGTGTGCCTTGGTCGAATATCTCTGTTGCCTGCTGATTCAGGCTGGCTGCCTGCTCTGCCGTAGTGTTGTGGTATTCCGACATTTTTATCGGACCCGCGGGCGCATTCGGGTTGCGGATTGGGTCGGTCTTCTTCCACGCCTCAAATGCAGGGCGGAATTCGGGCAGCAAGCGTCGCTCAAAGAGGTCAGCCAGTTTGGTGTCGCCGTGCGCTTGCGCCTTCAACCATTCCACCACCGTAGCCGCGTCATACATCTGTTCCTGGTTGCTCCGCACCTCCAATCCCTGCGCCTGGACTCGGAGTTTGGTGGACTGCCCGTAAAGCAGGCTCTGATGGCCGTCCCAGAGTGCAGCCTGATAGCCGCTCCACGCGGTGGTAATCGCCACTAAGGCCAGCACGATTGCCTCAACAACCTCCAGAATGGCGTGCACACGCGAGTGAGGCTGGTCGTGCGCGCCGCCGTGGCCGAGATGGTGAGCAATCTCGACGCTCGTTTCACCGATCTCCGGCATGCGCTCTCCTTTGTGGGTGTCCAGCTTAACACCGCAAAGATGGGAATCACGACGGCGGCACCGGCCGTTCATCGCGGATTGGTTCTATCGCATGGGCGGCGGAGGTGGCGGCGGCATCGGGTACGGCAGGCGGGAGCGGAATACGAGAGTACGAATCAGGTAGATGAGTCCCACGAACAACAGCACCGGGATGAGCAGCAGGGCAAGGGGAATCTGCACCAGATTCTGGCCGATCTGATTGTTGGAATAGTGGCGCACGCTGCCGAGGACGGCTACGCAGTTTCCGCCGATGTGAGCATCGCGGCCGAGATTGATGTTGCCCAGAATGCTGACAGCGTCCCCGTCGATGGGGCCGTTGGAGCGGATGCCGCCCAGGATGGCGACGGCATCTCCGTGGGCTGCGCCGTCGAGGTGGATCGAGCAGAAGATACAAACGAGGTCATGCGCTTCTTCGCCTTCTGCGACGTCGATGCTACTAAAGAATGAGACGCGGTCGTCGCTGGCATGCGCATGGGGAACGGCGGCGGCGACAAAAAACAGCGCTAAGACAGCGAATAGGGTGCGGCGCATCTTGATGGCTCCAAAGGGCGTACCAGCCCCGGCCTGTCGGCTCTCGACCAAGGATACGCGATCTCCCGGGATGGGGTTCCGTGACGGGAGGCGATTTATTACGGGCGGACCTAGCTGCGCACGGTGACGGGCTCGCCGGGAATCGCGACCTGCTCGACGATTTCGATGTTGAACCCCTGGAGCGCGGGCACGTGGGTAGGGGTATTGGAGAGCAGGCGGATCTTGTGGATGCCGAGGTCGGCGAGGATCTGGCCGCCGAGACCAACCTGGCGAAGGATGCGCTGGTGTTTGTCGTCCTCCGGAAGACGGATGTCGCGGTGGAAGAGAATGCGGTGCGGATCGACCGCGCGGTCGATGTCGAATCCCCGACTGGTGTTGTGGAGATAGACGAGCGCACCGCGTCCGGCTTCGGCGATGAGACGCAGGGACTGCTGCACGATGTGGTGGCAGTCGCAGGTGGAAGCGGCGAAGATATCTCCCGCGAGGCAGTGGGAATGAACGCGGACGAGGACGGGCTCTTCACCGAGGGGCTTGTCAGTGCCGACGTCGCCCTTGACCAGCGCAAGATGGCTTTCGCCGCCGTTGACTTCGCTCTCGTAGGCGATGACGCGGAACTCGCCGTAAGGCGTGGGCAGCGTGCTTTCTGCAACGCGGAAGATGTAGCGCTCGTTCTGCAGGCGGTAACGGATGAGCTCGGCAACGGTGAGCATTTTGAGCCCGTGCTCGGCGCAGAATTTCTGCAGGTCGGGAACGCGGGCCATGGTGCCGTCGTCGTTCATGATTTCGCAGATAACGCCGGCGGGGATGAGGCCGGCGAGACGGGCGAGATCGACGGAGGCTTCGGTCTGGCCAGCGCGGACGAGTACGCCGCCACGGCGTGCGCGGAGAGGGAAGACGTGTCCGGGACGGGCGAGATCGTGGGCGGTAGAGCGGGCGTCAATGGCGACTTTGATGGTGTGGGCGCGGTCGGCGGCGGAGATGCCGGTAGTGACGCCTTCACGGGCTTCGATTGTCTCAGTAAAGGCGGTTCCGAAGCGCGAGGAGTTCTGTTGGGTCATGGGACCAAGGCGCAGGTAGTCGGCGCGCTCCTCGGTGAGAGTGAGGCAGATGAGGCCGCGTCCGTAACGAGCCATGAAGTTGATGGCCTCGGGAGTAACGAATTCGGCGGCGAGGGTGAGGTCGCCTTCGTTTTCGCGGTCTTCGTCGTCGACGACTACGATCATGCGTCCGGCGCGGAACTCTTCGAGTGCTCCGGGGACGTCGGTGAATGCGGATGGGGCCTGCATGAGTTTATTGTCAACCACCACTTAGATTTATGGCGAGCGGATAGGTTGCCAGATTTTTGATAAACTGAAGACTGGACAGATGACTAGTCAGAAAGTGAAGGCGATGAACTGGCAATTACAAGATGCGAAAGCACGATTCAGCGAATTTCTGGACACCGCTTTGCGTGAAGGTCCGCAGGTAGTAACGCGGCGTGGAGTTGAAGCGGCTGTGCTCGTCCCGATAGAAGAATGGCGCAGGTTGCAGGGGGCTGCTCGTCCCGGGCTGAAGGAGCTACTACTGGGTGACGGACCCCGGTTTGAAGATCTGGCGCCGAAACGCGGACATTTGCGTCGCCGGCCTGTAGAGAGATTTTAGGCGCAAATGTTCCTGCTCGATACGAATGTCATTTCAGAACTTCGCAAGCCGAAGCCACATGGCGGAGTCATGGCATGGATAGAACGGGTGCCGGAGCATCAGCTTTTTCTGTCGGCGTTGTCATTGGGCGAACTGCAAGCAGGCGTAGAGCTGACGCGAAGGCAGGATTCTCTGAAGGCGGTAGAGATTGAAGCGTGGATCGACCAGGTTGCGCAGAGCTACCAAATACTTCCGATGGATACTCACACCTTCCGCGAGTGGGCCCGCTTGATGAATGGGCGTGCTGGCCAGCTTATGGAAGACGCTATGATTGCGGCCACGGCGCGTGTGCATGGACTGACGGTCGTAACGCGGAACGTCAGCGATTTCTCGGGCTTCAAAGTAGAACTGGTGAACCCGTTTTTGAGCCGCGAGTAACGGATCGCCGGAGACCTGGTGGTGGCCGACAGTGCTGCCCCGTCCCGGCACGCTAATCAGGCGTTTTCCATAGTTTATAAGGCTCTCCTGCACGGCTGGTGCCGCCCATCTTTGCGCAGAGACGAATTCGCGTGACATCGTGCATGATCCACTGTTAGCGCATCTGTGATGCATCGTGAAACGCATCTCCGCGATACATCAGGCTTGGCGACACATCAAGCTTGATCCGCTCGATACAAAGTTGGTTCAAGGCGGAAATAATTCTTTCCGCCCGTTTTAAGGCAGGCGTAAAATCGCGCCCGACATTCCCTTTACTTCCGCAAGGAGGCTGTCTTGCTTAAGAGTGTTGCGATTCTGCCTGCCCTTTTGTTGCTATGGGCGGCTCCCTATCTGCTGGGCCCTGCGCCACAGGCCACCACTCCTTTCAAGGTGCCCCCGGAGATTGCCAGCCAGACGAATCCGGTGAAGCCGACCCCCGAAGGGATGGCACATGCCAAGAAGATGTGGGGCTTCGACTGCGCGATGTGTCATGGGGCGTCGGGCGACGGCAAAGGAGATATGGCGGTAGAGTCGAAGTTCACGATGAAGGACTATCAGGATCCGGCGGCACTTAAGGATATGACCGACGGCGAGCTGTTTTATATCATTCAAAAGGGCAAAGGCGACAACATGCCTCCTGAGGGCGATCGCGAGAAACCGGATGCCATCTGGAACATGGTGACACTGGTGCGGTCGTTCGCCAAGAAGTAGGGGTGGCAGAACGGGGCGCAGGTTCTAGTCGCAAAATGAAAAAGGCTGCGTCACGCAGCCTTTGTGCAGCAAAGTTCTCTCTTGCTTCGGACCTAGTTCTGGATGGAGTGAGTCGAAGCTAGGGTGTCGCTCTCGCTGATGGCTGGATTCGCCGGCAGAGCGGTCGCGGGTTTCGCTCCTGGCAGGGCATCGGTCTTATGTGTGGGTCCGAGGCCAAGCATGATGATGGCGCGGGAATCAGGCGTGAGCTTGGTCTGCCAGCCATGATCAGCCTGGTACTTCTGCATAGCAGCTTCCGTCTCGGAATCCCACTGGCCGCTGGGCTCACCGGTCAGGTATTTCTGCCGGATCAGCGCGGTCTGGATTTCTGTCGCGCGATCGGGATCGATGCCGCGCTGGCCTGGTGGGGCATGCGAGGCTTTTTTCTTGTGAGCGGATTTGGGGTGTCCAGCTGTGGGAGCACGATGGGTGCGGTTAGCGAAAGCTGGGGTAGCTGAGAGGACGGCAACCATCAGAAACGATTGCCAGGCTCGAGCTGAAATCATGCAAGAAACCTCAATTTAAATATATCGGCAGGAGCAGGCCAAGCAATAACACCGACTGGCAATGGGAGCAGCCTAAAGGCGGCGTCGTAAGAATGCAATAGAAAAGTTACCGGCTCCCGTTACTTATCGGGGAGCCGGTATTCGTTTAGATTCCTATCGCAGGGTTCCTCCCACGTAGCTGCTGCCTCGTTTCGGAGTCTGCGGATCGACGAGCTCAAAGACTACATCGTCACCGGATTTGAGACCCGCGACGATGGAGCGGAATTCGGAAACGTTGCGGACGGGGTGCCGGTTAATCGAGACGATAATCATTCCCTGAGCGCTGGAGAGATTGATTTCGTCGGCGAATGAACCGGGTTTGACCGATTGAACCACCACGCCGTGAAGTCCGGCGGGCGCGTTCTGAGGGAGGTCGGTGACGCCAAGGCCGAGCTTGGATTGCGAAGCATCGGGTGACTCGGGTGTCGCGTTCTCTTCCTGATCCTGCGCGCTGCCGGCGGCGGCAATCATCTTGGCGCGATCCCCGATCGTAACCGTGGCTTCCAGCTTCTGGCCATTACGCATGTAACCAAGCTTCACGGTCGAACCGGGTTTGCGAGCAGAGATGTCAGCGACGAGGTCGTCGCCGTCTTTCACCGAGCGGCCGTCGATGGTAGTGATGATGTCTCCCGGCTTGAGGCCGGCCTTATCTGCAGAGAAGCCAGGCTGCACACTGCTGATTAGCACTCCGGACTTGAAGCCGTAGACACGGCTGACGGCGCTGGGCAGGTTGCCCTGGAAGGTAATGCCGATACTGCCGCGAACAACTTTATGCTCGGGGCTGATGAGTTGGTTATAGACACTAATCACAGTGTTCGAGGGCATGGCAAAGCCGACGCCCGCGTAGGTTCCGGACTGGGTGTAGATGGCGGTGTTGATACCGATAACCTCACCCGCCATGTCGAGCAGTGGTCCACCGGAGTTGCCGGGGTTAATGGCCGCATCGGTCTGAATGAAGTGCTGGAACTGGCCGCGCTGTCCTGGATCTATAGTGCGGTTGCGGGCGGAGACGATGCCAGCGGTGACGGTCTGCGACAGGGTGAACGGGCTGCCGATGGCAATAACCCAGTCGCCGACTTCGGCACCGTCGGAGTTGCCCATCTTGACGGTGGGCAGAGGCTCGCCGGTGTCGATCTTGATGACGGCGAGGTCGGTGTCCTTGTCGACGCCAACAACCTTGGCCGGACGTGCCTGGATGTTGCCGCCGTCAGGATCGGTGGACAGGCGGACGAAGATGCGGTCGGCCTTGTCGACGACGTGGTTGTTGGTCAGTATGTAGCCGCGGGGATCGACGATGAAGCCAGAGCCGAGCGATTCGCGCTCCTGGCCACCTTCATCGGGCATCTGGCCCTGTCCGCCGAAGAAGCGGTTGAAGAAATCCTGGAAATTGCCCTGGCCATCGTCCTGATCGTCGTCATCGTTGTTGTTGTCGTCATCGGGCGGCTGTTGCTGCTGGAACTGGCGCGAATGCGGATTACGGCGGCCTTGCTGCCTTTCCTTGGGCAGAGTGATGGTGTTGATATTGACGACTGCGGGTCCAACTTCCTTCGCGATGCGGGTGAAGTCGGTCGAGAGCGCACGGGGCTGCGGAACCTTGAGGGGTGTGGCGTCGGAGGTGTCAACTTTTGCCGATTCCTGTCCGCGCACTCCGTGGGTGACGAACGAACCTATGAGAATCCCGGCAGAAAGCGTGGCCAGAATGGTGAAGGTCGAGACGAGACGGCGCGTGCGGAGCCGTCCTAGAAGCGATTTCATGTCGGGTGTAACCTCGTGATCTCTGGTGAGCTAGTTCGAATACTGCCGCTGCTTATTGCGGCCGAAGTCCTGGCCTTTTTCCCATCTTCCAGTATAAATCGGCCCTGGCTGTCGCGCGGGCCTGATGGTGACTCCAACTAATTAATTAGACGTGGTCAGCGGCGTATTGTTCACTCCTCCACACTAAGCGGAGCGGTCTCGTGGGCTGTAGGTTGGATGCGCTGAGGAAGCAGTTCGGTCAGACCGATTCCGCCGAGGATGAACAGGGCGCCCATGGAGGAACGGATGCCGAGGCGTTCTCCAAGAAAGACGAACGAGGTGAGCCACGCAAAGACTGGCTCCAGGGTGAAAAGCAGAGCTGTGTGGGTGGGAGGAATGAACTGCTGCGCCCAGCTCTGGATGGTAAAAGCGGCGGCGGTCGCGAGCAGGGCAGCGATGAGCAGGGCGATGACGACGCGCGCGGTCCAGTGCACGAAAGGACGCTCGAAGAGCGGCAGACTAAACCCCATAAACAGAGCGGCGAAGGCTACCTGGAGAACGGCGAGTTGCGCGAAGCCGACGCGCGGCGAGAAATGGGCGATGGCCAGCATATGGAAGGAGAATGCGAGCGAACAGCCGAGGGTGAGCAGGTCGCCGCTGTTGATGGAGCTGAAATCGAATCCGGCGTGCGCAGGCATGGTGAGCAGCAAAATGCCGCTAAAGGCAGTCAGTGCTCCAAGATACGCATTCCAACGCGGAGCGTGGGTGCCCGCCGGGCGCAGCCAAGGAACAACGAGCAGCAGGGGGACGATGACGACGACGAGTCCGGTGATAAAGGCGCATTTGGAGGGGGTGGTCAGGCGCAGCCCCGCGGTCTGGAATTGATAGCCGGCGGCCAGACAGAAACCGGTGATGGCACCCGAGATGAGCGTCGGCCGGTCGATCTGGCCGATCTGGCGGCGA
Source organism: uncultured Acidobacteriaceae bacterium (assembly GCA_963781245.1). Lineage (GTDB taxonomy): Bacteria > Acidobacteriota > Terriglobia > Terriglobales > Acidobacteriaceae > Silvibacterium. The sequence goes on along the minus strand of CAWAFB010000007.1, from coordinate 154,614 downwards.
TAGAGCAGGGCGAGGGAAAGGGTCGCCAGCAGCATGCGGAACAGATTGAAGAGAAGAGGTGAGATGTCGGCAAGGGCGCTCTTGACGAGGGCGAAGGTGGCTCCCCAGACGAAGACCACGGCGAGCAAAAGAAGATGGGCTTTGAGGGAGCGAGACATAAAGGCAGGGTACAGGGACTGTGCGTCCAGCGACATGCGCCTTGCGGCGCAAAAGCTGGTTCTCGCAAACTGCAAAAAACATTTCTTAAGCCTATGTGACGGGCGGTCAGATTTTTACAAGCGGGCCACCCGGCGCTCGCGAGACAATGGATGTTGATGGCAACTGCACCTGAAGTGACCCAACCGGGCGAACCGGTTCCCGAAGTTGAGATTGCACGGCCCGGCGGACCACGACGCGCGGCGGTAGCTTTCATTTTTGTGACCATTGCCCTGGACATGCTGGCGATGGGTATGATCGCGCCGGTTCTGCCGCGGCTGATCACACAATTCATGGGCGGGAACGAGCCGCGGTCAGCGGAAATCCTCGGTATTTTCGGGACGGTCTGGGCAGTGATGCAGTTTTTCTTCTCGCCGATGCTGGGGTCGTTGTCCGACCGGTTCGGCCGGCGACCGGTGATCCTGCTTTCGAACTTCGGGCTGGGGCTGGACTATCTGGTGATGGCGCTGGCTCCGACGCTGGGATGGCTCTTTGCCGGGCGGCTGATTTCCGGCGTCACTTCGGCAAGCATTCCGACGGCGATGGCTTATATCGCCGATGTAACTCCACCGAAGAAGCGCGCCGCGGCTTTCGGTATGGTGGGCGCCGCTTTCGGATTGGGGTTTGTGCTGGGGCCGGCGCTGGGCGGCGTGTTGGGCGGTGTCAATCCGCGGCTGCCGTTCTGGGCGGCGGGCGGCATGAGCCTGCTGAACGCGATGTACGGGCTGTTTGTGCTGCCCGAGTCGCTGGGAATACAGTCGCGCGGCAAGTTTTCGTGGAAGAGGGCGAACCCGGTGGGGTCGCTGACGCTGCTGCGGCGGCATCGGGAGTTGCTGGGGCTGGGGGCGGTACTGTTCCTGAGCTATCTGACCCAACAGTCACTGATGAACACCTGGGTGCTGTACCTCGACTACAGATATCACTGGACGGACCGTGCCGTCGGGCTGTCGCTGGCGATGGTGGGCATTTGCTCAGCGGCGGTGGGCGGCTTCCTTGTGAAGCCTGTGGTGCAAGCGATCGGCGAACGGAAGACGGTGCTGGTAGGCCTGGCGATTGGGTGGATGGGATTTGCGATCTTCGGGCTGGCTCCGACAGGAAAGATCTTCCTGATGGGCATTCCCGTGATGGCTGCCTGGTCCCTGTGTGGTCCCTCCGCGCAGGGATTGATGACGCGGCACGTGGGACACACGGAGCAGGGACAGCTTCAGGGCGCGGTGCAATGCATTCGCGGGCTGACGGCGCTGATTGGGCCGACGCTGTTCACGTTCACTTATGCCGCAGCCCTCAGGCCGGGAACGCGTCTGCATCTGCCCGGCGCCCCGTTCCTGCTGGCGTCGGCGATTCTACTGTCGGCTCTGCCGCTGGCACTGAAGGTTACGCGACGCGAAGAGGCGTAGCCGAGCCTCAGTTCTTCGCACCGCCGTCGTGCTCGTAGACGGTCTTGCCGCCGACGACGGTGCGCAAGACCTGAGTCTTCAGGATCTGCGGCGCGGGGATTGCAGTCAGGTCGCGGTCGAGAACCACGAAATCGGCGACGCATCCGGGGGCGAGCTTGCCCTTCCATGGCTCAGTGAATTCGGCGTAGGCGGAGCCCTGTGTGTAGGCATAGAGAGCCTGCCAGATGGTGATCTTCTCCCGGGGGAAATATGTTTGCGTCCCGGCTTCGTTCATGCGGGTGACGGCAGCGTAGACTCCGCGGAACGGCGTTATCGGTTCAACGGGGTAGTCGGTCCCGAAGGCGAGAACTACACCTGCGTCGAGAAAGCTCTTCCAGGCGTAGGAGTATTTCGCGCGTTCGGGTCCGAGGCGCTGTTCGGCCCACGCCATGTCCGTGAGGAGATGATTGGGCTGCATGGAGGCGATCACGCCGAGCTGTTTGTAGCGGGCGAAGTCGCCGGCGTTCACGACCTGAGAGTGCTCGATGCGATTACGCGCCGGAGCCTTGTAACCGATACGGATGGCGCGACGCACGTTGTTATGGATCGGTCCAGGGCGTTGCGGCGGCGGCACGGGCAGTGTCGGCGGCTGTGATTGCTGGGCCGCGGCAAAAGCGTCGAGAGCCATGCCGACGGCGCGGTCTCCGATGGCGTGAAAGCCCATCTGAAAGCCGGCGCGCGCGCGCTCGATGGCCATGGAGTCGAGCTGGTCCTGCTGATAGCGCGGTATACCGGAGTTGCCGGGATCGTCAGCGTAAGGCGCATTGAGGGCGGCGGTGCGCGAACCAAGGGAGCCGTCCATGAAGCCCTTCAGCATCGTGTTGTGGAGCATGCGATCTGTGGCAGGGTGGTGGTCGCGCATCTGCTGTAGCTTGTCGATCGACGCGTTGAATGGCAGCCACTCACTGACGCGCGTGGGTAACTTGCCTTCCTTTTCCAACTGCTCATAGACGAGGAAGTCCTCCCAGTCGGAGTTGTCCTGGACAGATGTAACGCCGTGAGACACGGCATCTTCGAGCGCGAGCAGATCTCCCTTGAGGCGCTGGTCGGGGGTGGGTGGGGGAATCTTTTTTTCGATGAGGCTCTGGGCGGTTTCGCGGATGATGCCGGTGGCGTTTCCATTGACGTCGCGGTCGATCTTGCCGCCTTGCGGGTCAGGCGTAGTGCGCGTTATGCCGGCTGCCGCGAGCGCTGCGGAGTTGGCAATGGCGATATGTCCATCGACGCGGACCAGGAAAGCGGGATGGCCGCCGCTGACGGAGTCGATGTCGGATTTTGTCGGCAGCGTTTTCGAGGCCCAGAGGGTGTGATCCCATCCTCCGCCGGTGAGCCATGCGCCGGGTCCAGCGTTTTCGGCGGCTTTCTGGATGCGGCCTTGCATATCCGCCAAAGACTGCGAGCCAGTGAGATCGACGGAAAGCTTGATTTGTCCGGCTGAGCCAAGATGTGCGTGAGCGTCGTTGAAGCCCGGCATCACGAAAGCTCCGTGGAGATCGATGAGCCGGGTGGAGGGGCCTTTGAATTGAGCTTCGATCGAGGTTGTGTCTGCCACGGCGATGATGACGCCTCCGGCGATGGCCATGGCTGTCGCGCGCTGCGGATGCGGTCCGGTGAGATCGACTCCAGTGAGGATGTTTCCGTTGTAGTAGATCGTGTCGGCCTTTGCAGGAGCTTGTGCGATCAGCGGTGTTGCAAGGAGGCAGCAGAGTAGCAGGGCAGAAAGAGCGCGGACATTCACAGTCAGAAGGATATCAAGGGGTGTAGGACAGGGATGGTTCAGCGCACAGAGCTTAGAGCCAGCAGCAGAAGCAGAATGCGGCGCAGGCCGAGTTCGCGTCCGCGAGCGTCGTACCATTCGGCACGAGTGTGGATTCCTCCGCCTTCCCCACCTGCTCCCAGGCTGACGGCGGGGACACCTCGGGATAGCGGAATGTTGGCATCGGTGGACGCGATGCGCGGCTCGGTGCGGATGTTGAGATGGCGGTCGACGGCGCGCAGCGTCTCGTAGAGTGGACCTTCATGCGGCAGGCGGCCCGCGGGGCGGGAGCCGATTTTATTGATGGTAAATGCGAGACCAGGCTTGCTGCGTTCGCCGTTCAGATATGGCTGGTTGGCGGCGATGACTGCATCTTCGATGGCGCGATGCAGTTCAACCTCGAGCAGAATAAGCTGCTCCGGGTCGGTGGAGCGAAAGTCGAAGCGTGCCGATGCGCATTCGGGGATGGCGTTAATTGCGGTACCGCCCTCGATCATGCCGACGTTGAAGGTGGTGCGCGGCGCCGCGGTCAGCTCCATTCCACTCAGGCGAGCGATGGCGTGACTAAGCGCGACGATGGGGTTCGGGCGTCCGGCGTCGGTCCATGAGTGGCCGCCGGGGCCGCTTACGTTAACCAGGAACCGCTCGCTCCCCAGAGCGTCGGTTATGGCTACCTCGTGCCCGGCGCCGTCGAGAACGATATGCGCTGCAATCGAGTCTCGGAATCTCGAGGCCTCGTAGATGTAGCGCATGCCCCGCAGGTCGCCCTCGCCTTCCTCGCCGACATTACCTGCGAAGACCACGTCGCATTCGTGATCGATCTCGGCGTGCGCGAGCGCTGCGGCTATGGCGAGCAGGCAGGCTACGCCGGCTCCGTTATCGCAGGCGCCGGGGGCTTCAAGGCGTGTGCCGCGAATCTTCGGATCGATAGGCGTCTCGGCAGGGAAGACGGTGTCAATGTGCGCGGAGATGAGCACGCGATGGCGTGCTGGTTTCTCAGCTTTGCGGACGGCAATGACGTTGCCGATCTGGTCGAGGTAGACCTCGTCGAGGTTGAGCTCGCGGAAACGGGCACGGAGCCACTCCGCGCGTCCCTGCTCGCCGAAGGGGGGCGCCGGCACAGCGACGAGCTCCGCCTGCCATTTGAGAATCTGCTGCTCCTGGAGATGGAGCCACTTGAACGCCCGGTGCACACGCCGGTCCGCCGCAAGCTGCGCGATGCGGGAGAAAGCCGATGTGGGCGCGGTCGAAGCCATAATCCATCAGCGTAGCAGGGACTGGTCGTCCAGACGAGGACCGGTTGTCCAGGCGAGGACTGGCCGTCCAGGCACAAGCGCTTCGCTAAGTGGCGGATCAGTACTCGACGCTATCAAGAAACAATCCCCGTGCGGGGGCGGTTGCTCCAGCAGCGGACCGGGCGCGCTGGTCCAGGATGCGAGTGATGTCTTCGGCCGCAATGTGGCCGCGGCCGACATCGATGAAGGTTCCGACTAGATTGCGCACCATGTGGTGGAGAAACCCGTTGCCGCGGACGCGGTAGATGAGAACCTCTCCTACATCCGTTGTGAACGATGACGAATAAATAGTGCGGATGTTCCCGGCTTTTGCGTCGGGATCGAGCGGGTCGTTTCTTTCTGGAGCGGGTGCCCTCGTGGACAGGTCGGGATCGGTCGCGGCGAACGAGGTGAAGTCGTGTTCGCCGATGACCAGCGCAGCGGCCTGCTGCATGCGATCGATATTGAGGGGCCAGTTGAGAGCGTAGACATAGCGCGCCGACCATGGAGGACAGATCTGAGCCTGAAGGATGCGATACTCGTATGTCTTGGCGCGGACGCTGTGCCGGGCGTGGAATTCGGGCGGAACATGTTCGGCGCTCAGCACGCGGATGGCCGCGGGAAGAGTGCGGTTAAGGGCGCGGTGAAGATTTTCCGGCGGGATGGGCGCATTCAGCTCGAACGATGCAGTCTGGGCGCGGGCGTGAACCCCGGCGTCGGTACGGCCGCTACCCTGGGGCAGCACGCGCTCTCCGGTGATGCGTTCAATGGCGGAGGCGAGCTCGCCCTGAATGGTCAGGTGGCAGGGTTGAACCTGCCAGCCGTGAAAATCGGTGCCGTCGTAGGCGAGAGCGAGCTTCCAGTTCATGATCTTGCCGGGAATGATTCACCTGGGCGCATTTTCTCAGAATTTGCAACATGATTTGGGTCTTTTAGCGATGCTCGATCATCTGATTGCCTACTATATACTCAGGTTTTCTTCCGGATAGCGAGCCGGACCATGCTCTGCGCCCGCTGCCAGTTCCCCGGAATGAAAGCTGGCCGGGGAGCGAGATCCAGATTAGGGAACGAAGCCACAACAGTTCGCGTATAGCAGTCAGCCGAAAGATCGGCGACGACAGGGACGGAATGCTTTGCCTGTCGCGCCCAGTGAATCGGCATGTAGACGACAGCATGGACACATAGCAGATCGGGCGCGCTGAGTTTTGCGCGGCTGGTCGTTTGATTTATGGAGAGGGGCGAATGCATTTGTTTGGTGAACGCCAAGGGGCGCCAGGCGGAAAGTCTGTTCGTGGTTCGAGCCTGTTCTTGAAATTGAAATCGGCAGCGGCAATCAGTTGCCTGCTGGCGAGCACGGCGTCCGGATTTGCTCAGGCGGCGCAGACGACGCAACAACCGCAGGGTCCACAACAGGCGCAGAACCCGGCGGGAGCACCGAATCCGCAGGCTCTGCCGGTCGAGCCGCCCCCGAACTTCACCCAGCCGCTTTACCTGCGTCCGCAGCCCCGCGACTTCAGCAAAGAGCGCGGTTACTGGCCGAACCCGCTTTCTCCTTACAAGCCCACCACCGCGCCGGCTGCAAGCTTCCTCAACTCGCCGCGTCTCAGCGATCTGATCAAGGACGGCAAAATCTACCTCAGCCTCAGCGACGCCATCCTCCTCGCACTGGAAGATAACTACGACATCGCGATTCAGCGCTTTAACCTAAACATCGCCGATACCGATATCCTGCGCACCCGCTCCGGAGCGCTCTTCCTCGGCATCAACAGCGGCCTGGTCACCGGCACCCTGGGCGGTTCGGGAACCACCGTCCAAAGCGGCGGCGGTCCGGGAGGCACCAGCGTGGCGGCGGGCGGCGCCGGAACGGGCGCCGGCGGCCTTGCCCTCACCACTAACGGCGGCGGTCCGCTGCCCGTGAACATGGACCCGGCCCTCACGGGCAACATTCAGCTTCAGCGCCAAGCTACGCAGGAACTGAATCCGCTCTTCTACGGCACCTCGAAGCTGACTCAGAACACCAACATATACAACTTCGGCTACAACCAGGGATTCATCACCGGCACCACGCTTGCGATGACCTTCAACAATAGCTACACAACCTCCAACAGCATCTTCAACACCTACAGCCCCGCACTCCAGACCACGTTCAACGCGCAGGTCACCCAGCATTTGCTGCAGGGCTTCGGATGGGGCATCAACGGCCGCTTCATTGTCCAGGCGAAGAACAACCGCCGTATCGCCGACTCCGCCTTCCGCCTGCAGCTTCTTTACACCATTAACCAGGTGGAACAGATCTACTGGGGCCTGGTCAGCGCCTACGAAGATCTACTGTCCAAACAGCGCGCCCTCCAACAGTCGAACCGCCTGCTCGAAGACGACAAGAAGTCGCTCGAGATTGGCACCATGGCGCCCCTCGATGTGGTGAGCGCGAACAGCCAGGTAGAGACAGACAAGCAGGCGGTCATCGCTTCACAGAGTAACCTCGAATACCAGCAGTTGCTCATGAAGCAGGCCATCGCGCGCAGCCTCGAGGACCCAAATTTCGCCAATGCGCCCGTGATCCCCACTGATCGCGTCAGCCTGATTGAAACACCCGAGGAACGCGAGTCGGCCGACGACCTGGTGCGCCAGGCCGATGCCAACAGCCCCTCGATCGAACAGGCCGTCATGACCTTGAAGAACGATGAGATCACGCTCAAAGGTGAAAGGAATGGCCTGCTGCCCACCCTCGATGTTTATGGCTTTTACGGAGCCGCGACTCTCGGCGGCTCGCAGAGCGCCGACTGTGTGAACTTTGAGACGGCCCTGCCATGCCCTCCGGGACAGTATCCGGACGTCTCCTACGGAACCGCCTTCTCCAATCTCTTCAAAAGCGTTGCCCCCAACAAGGGCGTAGGCTTCAACATTAACGTACCGATCCGCAACCGCCAGGCTCAATCCGCGCAGGCGCGGTCGGAGCTTGAATACCGTCAGGCTCAGATGCGTCTCCAGCAGCTTTATGTTCAGACCCGCATGCAGGTCGTGAACGCGCAGTACGCGCTCACCAACGATCGCGCTTCTGTCCAGTCGGCCACGGCCACTCGCGATTATGATCGCCAGAGTCTCGATGCAGAGTTGAAGAAGCTGCACCTCGGCGCTTCGACAACAGCTCTCGTGCTGCAGCAGCAGCGCGCGCTGGCAGTCGCGGAGGGCAGCCTCATCTCGGCAACCGCCAAGTATGCCATCGACCGCGCATCCCTCTTGCAGATCCTTGCCAACACGCTCGATCTCTACAGCATTTCCATCGTTGACGCGGCCACAGGTCAGGTAAAGACGGCACCGGTCATCCCTGGATTAGCGCCCGCCAAGCAAACGCCCGAAGTTACGGTTCCCGGGCAGCAGCAGGAGCTGCAGGAGCAGGAGCAGAGGCCTGCTCCGCAGCCTCAGCCGATGCCGGCGCAGCCACCCGTGGCGCCGGAAACAACGCCTCCGCCGCCACAGCAGTAGCGCGGGCTCTCCCTGTCAAAAGCCCCGGTCCCGAGCCGGGGCTTTTGTTTGCGTAAGAAGGCAATGCGACCGACGCCTGGAAAGGCAAATCCGTGCATGCCGAAACCTTAATTGTGAATTTGTGTGCATCGCAGCCGTCACGACGGCCAGTCCCTGATAAAATCTATTGAATCCACTCCACGGAGAAGTGATGCAGGCAATCCTTGCGCTCGAAGACGGGCGCATCTTCCGCGGTGAAGGCTACGGCGCCAAGGGCGAGTGCTACGGCGAAGTCGTTTTTAATACCTCTCTAACCGGCTACCAGGAAATCTTCACCGATCCATCGTATGCGGGGCAGATCGTTGTTCTGACGAATCCGCAGATCGGGAATTACGGCACCAACAACAGCGACAATGAAGCCAACAAGCCCTACATCGAAGGGCTGGTGGTGCGCGAGTTCTCGCCCATCTCTTCGAACTGGCGCTCACAGCAGGTTGCCGATGAGTATCTGGAACGTTTCCAGGTACCCGTGATCTCTGAGATCGACACACGCGCACTGGTGCGGCATCTGCGTACGCATGGCGTAATGCGCGGTGTGATTTCATCGATCGAGACCAATCCTGATGTGCTGGTGGAGAAGGCGAGGTCCATTCGCAAGATGGATGGAACCGACCTGGCGAAGGTGGTTTCCACCAAGGCGCGTTATGAGTGGGAACAGGATGGTCCCGATCCGCTGCTGCTGGAAGCCGAACCAGAGGCTGAAGAGCGGCCACATCTTCACGTAGTCGCGTACGACTTCGGAATCAAGAAGAACATTCTGCGCATGCTGTCGAAAGAAGGCGCGCGGGTGACGGTCGTTCCGGCGGAGACTTCTGCCGAAGATGTGCTGGCGCTCAGTCCCGACGGGATCTTTCTATCGAACGGGCCGGGCGATCCTGAGCCTGTGACGTATGCGCAGGAGAACATCCGCAAGCTGGCGGGGCGGGCGCCGATCTTCGGGATTTGCCTTGGCCATCAGCTGATCGGGCTGGCGCTCGGCGGCAAGACCTACAAGCTCAAGTTCGGGCACCACGGTGGCAACCATCCCGTGCAGCAGGTCGATTCAGGCAAGGTGGAGATCACCTGCCACAACCACAATTTCGCTGTCGATCCCGACTCACTGAAGACGAGTGACGTCGACCTGACCCATGTCGATCTGAACGACAACACGCTCGAGGGGCTGCGGCACAGGACTATGCCGCTCTTCAGTGTGCAGTACCATCCCGAGGCCAGTCCGGGTCCGCACGACTCGAACTATCTCTTCCGGGATTTCCGGAAGATGATGGAGGAGTGGAAGGGCTAACAAGAGCACGGCTGAGGCCGTGCTCTTCTATGACAGAAGGGATCAAGAACAAGAGAACGAATGCCACGCAGAAATGACATTACCAAGATTCTCGTGATCGGCTCGGGGCCGATAGTGATCGGCCAGTCGGCGGAGTTCGACTACTCGGGCACGCAGGCCTGCAAGGCGCTCAAGGCTGAGGGCTATGAGGTGGTGCTGGTGAACTCGAATCCGGCAACCATCATGACTGATCCTGAGTTGGCCAATCGCACTTATATCGAGCCCCTGACCCCGCAATACGTCGAAGAGATCATCCGCATTGAGGCGGAGATGCTGCGCAACGAAAATCGGAACGGCGGGGACCGTGCGGGCAAGTTCGCGCTGCTGCCGACTGTGGGCGGGCAGACGGCGCTGAATCTGGCTGTGGATCTTTCCGACGCCGGAGTGCTCGACAAGTACGGTGTGGAACTGATTGGCGCGAAGCTTGAGGCGATCAAGAAGGCCGAGGACCGGTTGCTTTTTAAAGATGCGATGACGCGTATCGGTCTTGATGTTCCGCGGTCGGCGCTCGTGAATAACCTACGCGACGGCACCGACTTCGCGAACAAGATTGGATTTCCAGTCATCATCCGGCCGTCGTTCACTTTGGGCGGATCGGGTGGCGGCATTGCTTACAACCGCGAGGAAATGATGGAGATCCTCTCCCGCGGCCTCGATCTGTCACCGGTGCATGAATGCCTGATCGAAGAGTCGGTGCTCGGATGGAAAGAATACGAGCTCGAGGTGATGCGTGACCTCGCCGACAACGTCATCATCATTTGTTCGATCGAGAACGTGGACCCGATGGGCGTTCACACCGGCGACTCGATCACCGTTGCGCCGGCGCAGACGCTTACCGATCGTGAGTACCAGGCGATGCGGACGGCGGCAATTGCCGTGATTCGCGAGATTGGCGTGGAGACGGGCGGCTCGAATGTGCAGTTCGCGGTGCATCCGACGACGGGACGCATGACGGTGATCGAGATGAATCCTCGCGTCTCGCGCTCGTCTGCGCTCGCTTCGAAGGCGACGGGATTTCCGATCGCCAAGATTGCGGCGAAGCTGGCAGTGGGTTACACGCTGGATGAGATTCCCAACGATATCACGAAGATGACGCCGGCGTGCTTTGAGCCGAGCATTGATTACGTCGTCACCAAGATTCCAAAGTGGCAGTTCGAGAAGTTTCCCGGGGCGGACGAGACGCTGAGCCCGCAGATGAAGTCGGTGGGCGAGGTGATGGCGATCGGGCGAACCTTCAAGGAATCTCTGATGAAGGCGCTGCGCTCGCTCGAAACGGGCAAGAAGGTAGGCGCGGAGGAGATTGAGCCGAAGCGGATGACGCAGCGGCTGGTCACTCCGCAGCCGGAGCGGCTGAACTATATCCGGTTTGCTTTCCGGCAGGGGCTTACGGTGCGCGAGGTTTCACGCATGACCTCGATCGATCCCTGGTTCCTGTATCACATCAAGGAAGTGGCCGACACTATCGCGAAGATCGGCGAGCAGAGTATCGACGATCTGTCACCGAAATTGTTACGAAAAGCCAAGCGGATGGGTGTCTCGGACGAGCGTATTGCCGAGGTGTGCGGTGTGCCGACTCATGAGGGCGTTGCGAGCGTGCGCGACCTGCGCATCAAGCTCGATATCAAACCCGTGTTCAAGCTGGTCGATACCTGCGCGGCCGAGTTCGAGAGCATGACGCCGTATCTCTACTCGACTTACGACGAAGAGGACGAGGCGGCGCCGACCGACAAGCGCAAGGTCATCATTCTGGGCAGCGGGCCGAACCGCATCGGGCAGGGAATCGAGTTCGATTACTGCTGCTGTCATGCGGCGTTCGCGCTCAAAGAAGACGGATACGAGACGATCATGGTGAACTGCAACCCTGAGACAGTCTCGACCGACTACGACACCAGCGACCGGCTTTATTTTGAACCGCTCACGCTTGAAGATGTGCTCGCAGTCTATGAGCATGAGGCTTCCAGCGGGGCAGAGATCGGCATGATTGTGCAATTTGGCGGGCAGACCCCGTTGAACCTCGCGCTGCGGCTGAAGGCCGCGGGCGTCCCGATTATCGGCACGTCGCCGGAGTCGATCGATCTTGCTGAGGATCGCAAGCGCTTCGGCAAGTTGCTTGAGGATCTCGATATTCCGCAGCCGCCGGGGGTGATGGCGGCTAGCGTCGACGAAGCTCTGGCAGGCGCAGAGCGAATCGGATACCCGGTGCTGGTGCGGCCTTCTTACGTACTTGGCGGGCGCGCGATGGTGATCGCCTACGACAGCGCGGCGGTCTCACGCTACATGAAGGAGGCGGTCGAGTATTCGCACGACCGTCCGATCCTCATTGATCACTTTCTCGAGGATGCGATCGAAGTCGACGTTGACGCTCTTTGCGACCGCAAGGATGTGCTTATCGCCGGCATCATGCAGCACATTGAGGAGGCCGGCATTCACTCGGGCGATTCATCATGCGTCCTGCCAGCAGTTGATATCGCTCCGGCCACACTCGACACGATTCGCAGCTACACGCGCAAGCTGGCGCTGGCGCTGAACGTGGTGGGGTTGGTGAACCTGCAGTTTGCAATTCAGCGCAGGCCAGGTCAGCCGGACAAGGTGTACGTGATTGAGGTGAACCCGCGCGCGTCCCGCACGGTGCCATATGTTTCGAAGGCGACCGGAATCCCGCTGGCGAAGATCGCATCGCGTCTGATGACCGGGCGGACGCTTCGCGAACTTCTGCCAGAACAGGTGGCTTCGGGGCGTGATCTTGAAACGGGCACGTACTACTATGTGAAGTCGCCGGTGTTTCCGTGGAACAAATTCCAGGGCGTGGACACGGTGCTCGGCCCGGAAATGAAGTCGACGGGCGAGGTGATGGGTGTTGCCGATAACTTCGGAGAGGCATTCGCCAAGGCGCAGCTCTCGGCTGGGCAGAGCCTTCCGCTCAAGGGCACGGTCTTCTTCAGCGTCAACGATCGTGACAAAGCACAGCTCGTGGACCTGGCGAAGCAATATGTCGAGCTTGGATTCCACATTGTCGCGACCGAGGGCACGGCCACTGTGCTCGAGCGCGTCGGCCTGGTGGTCGAGCGGGTCTACAAGGTGAAGGAGGGCCGCCCCAACGTTGTGGATCTGATCAAGGGCGAGCGAATTCAGCTTATCGTGAACACGCCGCATGGCCAGGATACGTTCTTCGATGAAAAGGCGATTCGGCGGGCTGCGGTGACGCAGCGAATTCCCACGATTACCACGATTGCCGCGGCTCGCGCAGCGGCTGAGGGAATCGGGGCGCTGCAACATCACGAGACGAACGTATATCCGCTGCAGCACTTGCACGCGGAACGCGCGGCAATGAAGTAATCATCACGATTACAAAATGTAGGGAATCAGCGCGCGTACCTGCCGCCGGTAACTCACGTATTGCTCTCCGAACTGCTGGAGCATGAATTTCTCTTCAGCCTGCGACTTGATCCACAGGCCGAGGCCGCAGATAAACACTCCCACAAAACAGCGCGCGAGGCCAAAGACGACGGCGGTTCCCAGCAAGCCCATCAGCAGGCCGGTGTAAATGGGATGGCGTACGAAGGCATAGGGGCCGCGCAAGATAAGCTCGTGATTCTGCTTGATAGTGACTGTGCCGCTCCAGTTTTTGCCGAGAATGGTGCGCGCCCAAAAACAGAAGAGAATGCCCGAGACAGTCAGGGCGGCACCGAATAAGACCCAAAACGGCGTCTCTGGAACAAGACGAGTGGTGAGCCAGCCCCGGGTGAATAAACTCCAAAAGTCAAAGATGAACACCAGGCCGGTGAACATTAGACCGACGTGCAGAACGCGCGAGCCGTAGGTCTGGCGCTGCACACTGCGCTTAGATGTAAACGCTGCGACAATCCACACGAGCGTGAAGACCCCCCAGACGGTGCTGATCCACTTCACAATAAAAGGAACCATCTTTCGTTCTCCTCAAGTGCTGTGGAATACGCGCGTGACACGGAGGAAGTTCATGCTTTTTCGGCGGGCGGGCCCGCGGAGAGCAGGATGCGCAGATCACGCAGGTTGTTGCCGGTGGGTCCCGTTACGACGGTGTCGCCGAGCGCGGTGAAGAGCGGGCAGGTGTCGAAGTTCTTCAATGTGGCTTCGGGGTCGAAGTGAAAGTTCTGAACCCGAGCGATGGTGGTGGGGTCGGCGATGGCGCCCGCTGCAGGACTATTGCCGTCGATGCCGTCCGAACCGGCGCTGAGGATGGCTATCGGTGCGTCAGGGTATTGCGCCAGGTCAAACGCGGAGAAGAGAGCGAACTGCTGGTTGCGGCCGCCGCATCCGGCGGGGCCATCGATCTTTACGGTCACTTCGCCGCTTGAAAGCAGGCATAGGCGCGGGTGCTCGCGCCGCAGTTCGTGGAAGCGGGCCAGCAGATACCTGGCGGCGTCCCTGTAGTCCCAGTCGTCGCAACTGTTGTCGATGATTACTCTGTATCCGAGGGATTGAGCGTGATCGCGGGCGGCGTTCACAAAGTCGTGGTTTGAGAGAAGGGTGTCGAATTGGGAGTGCGCGAAGGCTTCTTTCTTCGCAGGATTCGGCGCTGGCGGGTTTGCCATGAGCTTCTCGAAATATTCGCGAACGCTCTGGGGAAATTTTTCCAACAGCTGAAAGCGCTCGAGGATGGCGAAGCAATCCTGCGGTGTCGACAGGTCGGGAAGTGTAGGCGAGGACGCAACCGCGCCCAGATCCTTGAGTGGCACATCGGCCAGCAACAGAGAAAGCTTCTCGGCTTCGGGGGCGGCAATCGCCAGCCTTCCGCCTTTCACGGCGGAGAAGTATTTGCGCACGGTGTTGATTTCGGTAATGGTTGCGCCGGAGGCAACGAGAGTTTCGTGAAAGGCAATCGTGTCATCGAGAGAGATTTCAGGGTCGAGCGGCAGTTCGAGCATGGCCGAACCGCCTCCGCTGATGAGGAAGAAGACGAAGGTGTGCTTGCGGGCGCGCTTGAGCAGCTTGAGGGTTTCGCGCGCCGCTTCGAGCGAATCTTCGTTAGGCAGCGGATGGCCACCTTCGAAATAGCGTATGCGCCAGGTGCGCTTGCGGAAAATCTGGGGCGCGGAGCAGACGCCGCGGAAGGATATTTTCGGGGGGAGGCGCTCGATCAAGGCGTTGAGCATCGTCAGGGCGGCCTTGCCGAAGGAGATGATCAGGATGCGTTTGTAAGTATCGAGCGGAATTTCAGTCGATTTCAGGCGCGGGGAAGACTGCAAATGCAGCGTCTTGCCTTCGAAACGCAGATGCCGGTCGAATGCCTGGGGAATGTCGCAGGCTTTGAGAGCATGATCGAAGATGGCAGTAGCATCGGCGTGAAGCGTGTCCAGTGGGGTCATCAAAGAGCCGGAGAGAGAAATTGGGCAGCGCACCAGTCGCGAATGGCTTGTTGCACGTGATCCAGTTTACCTGCGAAGAAATGGTCGGCTCCTTCAATCCATACAATCTTTTTCGGCGAGGCAGCGGTGGCCACTGCCGTTTCGACCTTCGCTCGAGGACCGTACTGGTCGCGTGTTCCGCTGATGAAGATCTTCGGTTTGCCGCAGGCGGCGAGAAAATCGTAGCGGTAATCGCGGCCTTCAGCGTGAACCGGTAGTCCCAAAGCGACAATGCCTTTAACATGGGTGTCTCCGCAGCAGACGCTCATGCCAACATAAGATCCGAAGGAGAAGCCCGCGAAGAGGATAGGCAGGTGAAATTCGTTGTCGAGCCAGTCGAGGGCGGCGCGAACGTCGTCCTGCTCGCCGCGTCCGCGGTCGTGCTCGCCTTCGCTCAGTCCGGTACCGCGGAAGTTGAAGCGGAGCACCGGCAGGCCGAGGCTCTGGAATGCCTTCATCGCGTGGTAGACAACCTTGTTGTGCATGGTTCCACCGCCGAGCGGATGGGGGTGACAAACCAGCACGGCGTATCGTGCGTCGGGCGCACCGCTGTTGAGCAGGGCCTCGAGGCGGCCCTCTGGTCCGCGCAGGTCCTCGATGGTCTTGATCGAGTATGAGGGGGCGGGTGCGTTCATCTCTCTCATATTGTAAGGAAGAAGGCGAAACTTCCCCGACTGCCGGCATGCATTCGGACGGCCGCAGTCAGGTATGCTGAAGGTTCAATGAGCGCAAACGCTGCCAATCCCGTTCACGCCGCCCTTTCTGCCCTGGACGCCATTCAACTGACGCGCCGCCTCATCGACATCGAGTCCATTACCTACAACGAATGCGCAGTCGGGGAGTTCCTGGCGGATTTTCTGGCATCCCGTGGCTTTGCTGCAGAAAAGATGGTGGTTCAGCAGGACCGCGAAAGCCGCTGCCAGGGTGAGCGCTTCAACGTCTATGCGCAGAAGCCACGCGCCGCGCCGGAGGTGGTGTTCTCGACTCACATGGACACGGTGCCTCCGTTTATTGCTTCGAGCGAGGATAGTGAATTTATTTATGGCAGGGGCGTGTGTGACGCAAAGGGGATCATCGCAGCCCAGATTTCGGCAGCGGAGCAGCTGCGCGAGGAGGGCATCGATGCGGGGTTGCTCTTTGTAGTGGGCGAAGAGCGGGACTCGGCGGGCGCAAAGATTGCGAACCAGAGTCCTCGGGGAAGCCGCTTTCTGATCAACGGCGAGCCAACGGACAACCGGGTGGCGCTGGCATCGAAGGGCACACTGCGGGCAGAGATCCGCGCAACGGGGAAGATGGCGCATTCGGCGTATCCGGAGTTGGGTGAGAGCGCGATACACAAGTTGATTGAGGCTCTCGCGCGGGTGCTGGCGATCGATCTACCGGCGGATGCGGAGATTGGTCCAAGCACATTGAACGTCGGCCTGATTGAGGGTGGCCGCGCGCCGAATGTCATCGCCGATCATGCCGTCGCGCAGGTGATGATCCGGTTGGTAGGTCCTTCGGCGGAGACTCGAAAAGCGCTTGAGGCGGCAGCCGCGGGACTGGCGACGGTCGAGTACACACTGGAGATTCCCTTCATGCGCTTCCGGCACCTGGAAGGCCTGCCCTCGATGGTGGCGGCGTTTACAACGGATGCTCCGTGGCTGGGTGCCTGGGGCGAGCCGGTGCTGCTGGGGCCAGGGTCGATTCACGTAGCGCACACTCCGCACGAGAAGCTGGCGAAGCGTGAGTTGCTTGAGTCAATCGATCTGTATGTTGAGGTGGCGCGGCGGCTGGTGAGCGGCAAAGAATGAGTCTGCGTGGACGCATCCGCGCGGCGCTGCTGGCTTCACTCCTGGGCTGGATCGCCGGGATGGCAGTGGCAACGCCTTTCCAGATCGTGGAAGCGGTGCGCAATGCCGGCGAAGGCAGCCGGCTGCTGGCCTATGACCTTGGGGTCGTGCTGGCAATGTGGTCGGCGCTTACATTTGCGATGGCGGCCTACTGGTGCGGCTTCTTGCTGCTACCGATTGTGTGGCTCGTCTCGGCAGCGTGGATTCTGCGCCATCGAAAGCTGTGGATCACGGTCAGTCCTCTGTTTGGAGTGGTTCTTATGGCGGTGCGTCTGCACGTTTGGACGGCGTTCGATCATGACGGTGTCAGCGTGATTAATTTCTTCATGTGGGCGGTGTTTGCGGGGACATTCTTTGTGGCGACCGCCGTCTTGTGTGCAAACTTTCTCCGTACGGCCTCCTCTGAAATTCAGCGGTGATCTCCAGGCATTAGACTTTAGTTGATGTCTGATCATAAGAATTCCCTCGACCGCGCCGCGTCGTCGTATCTGCGTTCTGCGCTTCATCAACCCGTTAATTGGAACGAATGGGGTGCTGAAGCCTTTGAACTTGCGGCGAAAGAAGACAAGCCGATTCTGCTCGATATTGGAGCGGTGTGGTGCCACTGGTGCCACGTGATGGACCGCGAAAGCTACGAGGATCCCTCTCTGGCGAAAGTGATCAATGAGCACTTTGTCGCTGTGAAAGTGGATCGCGATGAGCGGCCGGATGTGGATAGCCGTTACCAGGCGGCGGTTCAGGCGATCAGCGGGCAGGGCGGATGGCCGCTGACTGCGGTGCTCACTCCGGACGGCAAGCCATTCTTTGGCGGTACGTATTTTCCTCGCGATGACCGCTATGGGCGGCCCGGCTTTGAACGTGTGCTCCTCACGATGGCCGATGTGTGGAAGAACAAGCGGACAGAGGTACTGGAGTCAGCGTCGAGCGTGATTGCGGCAATCGAGCACGGGGAGAACTTTGCAGGGCGGGCGGGGTCGCTGTCGCTGGGAATTGTCGACAAGCTGGTCGAGAGCGCGCTGAAGCAGTTTGATCCGCGGCATGGCGGCTTTGGGAGCCAGCCGAAGTTTCCGCACCCAGCGGCAATCGATCTCCTCATCGATGTGGCGGGGCGGACGGGGAATGAGGCGACACGCGAGGCTGCTTTCGTCACGCTGGAGAAAATGGCGCGCGGCGGCGTGTACGACCATCTGGCAGGTGGTTTCCATCGCTACTCCGTCGATGAACGCTGGGTAGTACCGCACTTCGAGAAGATGCTCTACGATAATGCCGGACTGCTGGCAAACTATGTCCATGCCTTTCAGTCGTTCGTCGATGCGGACGCGGCGCGAGTCGCGCGGGACATTATCCGCTGGCTGGATGAGGTGATGACCGACCGCGAGCGCGGCGGCTTCTACGCCTCGCAGGACGCAGATCTTTCGCTCGATGATGACGGCGACTACTTTACCTGGACGCGCGATGAGGCTACGGCGGTGTTGACTCCGTCGGAATTCACGATCGCCGGTGTGTTCTACGACATCGGCGAGCTCGGCGATATGCATCACAATCCTGCGAAGAATGTCCTGCACCGCAACCTGACGCTGGAGGAAGCTGCGAAGCGTGCCGGAGTGACGACGGACGATGCGCAGCGGGAGCTCTTCTCGGCGAAACAGAAGCTGCTGACGGCTCGCGCGCTGCGACCTACTCCGTACATCGACAAGACCATCTATAGCTCGTGGAATGCGCTGGCCATCTCAGCTTATCTCGAGGCGGGGCGCGTGCTGGATATGGTTGGGCCGCGGCAGTTCGCGCTGAAAACGCTGGATCGCATCCTGAATGAAGGCTGGGAGCAGGATCGCGGTCTGGCGCATGTGATCGCGTATTCGGAAAATGCTGCCGAGAAGCGCTATGTGGCCGGCGTTCTTGATGACTACGCTTTCCTGGTCAACGCACTGATCGACGCCTGGTACACGACAGGGAATCGGCGGTACTACGACTCGGCGATCGAGATTGGGGAGAGCATGATTGCACGCTTCTATGACTCCACGGGAAGCGCCTTCTTCGATACGGAGACTACAAATGACGCTCCCCTGGGAGCGCTGTCGGCGCGGAGAAAGCCGCTGCAGGATACGCCGACGCCGGCGGGGAATCCTGCTGCCGCGGCTGCACTGCTCCGGCTTGAGGCGCTGAGCGGACGTGCGGATTTTCGCGAGAAAGCGGAAGACACGCTGGAGAATTTCGTTGGTATCGTGGAGCACTTCGGTTTGTATGCCGGGACATACGGTCTTGCATTGGAACTGCTGTTGCTGCCGGCGGTACAGGTAGTCGTGATTGGCGAGGGAATCGAAGCGAAGAAGCTGGCCGCAATTGCTACCGCACGCTACGCGGTGAACAAGCAGGTGATCGTCCTTCGTCCTGAGCAGGTGACGGCTGAGAATCTGACTCCTGTGCTGGCGGAGACGTTGCCTCATCTTCCGGAACTGGGTTCTGAAGCCGCATTTGCCGTGGTGTGCAGAGGAACAAGCTGCCAGCCGCCTACAAGCGATCCGGAAGAATTGCTGAAGAATATCAACGCGTGACGATCGAAGGGGGTCAGAATGTTTCCCCGATCCCTTCGATCACGAGCTTTACCTGGACGCAGCCGGTGATTTGGGAGGCGCTGCCGGCGCGGCATCTGGCAGTTTCCACAAGCGGAGCTCCTCTTTTTGTGAGTAGTGCTTGTAGTTGAGCGACCAGCCGATCTCCGGCGTCGGGACCGAGTAAATCAGTACAGCTCTCGGTTCGGGCTGATCCCCCGACATGTAGTACGCCGCTCCCTCAGACTTGGCCCACTGGACCATCTCGATGCCGGGGCGACTCAGATACGGAATGACGCCGGGACGCGTGATACCACCGATATCGACGATCGGGTGCTGAGAAAGATAAGCCAACTCCCCAATGGAGTAAACGGCCACGGGCGCATCGAGAGGCAGCTGGGTCCGTAAATACGCAGCGACCTGGGAGAGCGCCTGATCATGGATCGTCTTGTTACGGATGAAGGGCCACACAGTGAGTGCGCTGATCCCGACGCCGGCAATCAGGGCAACGGAAAAGGCGGCCTGATAGGTCCATTTGGGGAAGCGGCGAAAGTTGACCGCCAGCAGCGCAAAAAGCAGTCCCGGAGCGCTTACGAAAACATAGCGCGTCTGCACGTAGGTGTGATCGGCGATGTAGAAGACGGTATTAATGATCGTCCAAACAACGAACAGCAAGCCACCCAGAGAGACGGTTTCCTCGAGTTGCGGCCATCGGAGTACTTTCCGCACGGCCGCGGGTCGCAGCAACGCTAATAAAGCAAGAGCACCAGCTCGATGAGGATCAGCGGGAAGCCCAGGCCGTACACGTTCAGCAGTCGCTTGACTACCGATTCACCCGGGTTGGCGCGCTTGGCGGCATTTGTATTGGGAATAACGCGGCCAAAGGTATGAAGAGCGTACGCTGACCAGATGGCAAACGGTCCAACGACGAGCACCGCGCCCGCCAGGAATCCAAGTAGTTTCGCGGGTGAGATGCCTTCCCCGGAAGCTGGAACCACTGCCTCAAGAGCAGCAGTGAAATCAGCGCCGTAAAGAAGACCATCTCGGGCCTTAGCACCGGCCCCAGTCCTGCCAGAAAGCAGCCGGTCAGGAAAGATGGCCAGCCTGGCCTCCGTGTCGTGGCGGCATACACGCTCCAGAAAGCAACACCGGCTGCAGTCAACGCTTCCATGCCTGAGAAGGCCCAATAGAAGAAGTAGGGATTTGTAACCAGTAGCAACACCATGCCTGCCGCGAACGTGCTGCTTGCTTCCAGACCATCGGTAAGGCGCCTTGCGAAGAAATATGCGCCGGTCAAGGCAAAGATAAGTCCCGCCACAGTAAGGACTTTCCCGGCGGTCATCCAGTCGGGTATCAAGGCATGCGACGCAACCAGCAGAATTACCCATAACGACGAGGTATCGCCGTTCACCACGTGACCGTTGAATTCGTAGCCGTGCCCCTGTGCGACGCTGCGAGCAAACTCAAGATGAATGTAGGCATCGTCCTCCCAGTAATGACGGGAGTGCACAAACCAGCCGACACACCACAAGGCTGCGATCAGGAGCATAACGCGCGCAATTCCCGTCATGGATGGACCGCGGAAAGTAGTGCTCTCAGAATGATTTAGAGTCTGCGATGACATTTTCGTCCTTAGGGGGTTGGGCTGAAAATGAAACCTACCGGGTGGGTCCTGGGCTTTCATGAAATAAAGTGGAGAGAATGGGGCTGATGTGCACTTTTATAGTATCGAAGCGAGGCCGTTCGATCGATCAGATTTGATTAGAACCGCTCCTTCACGTCCCGCAGGATTCGCTCGCGCCTTTACCTGCATCTGGCTCTACCGCAATGAGATAACGCGTGAACCGAAGCAGGTCCGCAGACGGGCGAAGATCGCAAAAAAGAGCCCTGGTTCTCGTAGCCAGGGCTCATGGTTGCGGATCTTGCGATTGTTCTTGTTCTCATAAGCTGTTGCGTGAAGAAATCTCAGACGAGTTTCGACAGCCCATCGCCCGCAAGGTGAAGACCGGCGTGCGCACGCACGTTTGCGTCGCCAAGCCAGTCAACCGATTGCGTTTTGGCCAAAACAGGACGAAAAGAGGGCTCCGAGGGTAGCCCGTGTCAGCAATATCAGCAGGTATCTAATAAATTAGACGCTCCGGCGCGACAAAAGTCGCGGGAACTATCCAGCGGTGGCAGGGTGCCAATCCGCTCATGGAGAGCGAGGCCGAGCTCGTTTTGCAACCATTCGGTACCGCTGGCCATTACTACGCAATACGAAAAAGCCCCGCATTTCTGCGGGGCCCTTTACTTTGCGGCTACGACCTGATTCCACGACCAACGGGAGTCGCCGTGCGAAGCAGTATCGCCCGAGCGCGGCGCTCAGTACATGTCGCCCATGCCGCCGCCGTGTCCGCCCGGAGCGGGCGCGGACTTGGGCTCGGGAATCTCCGAGACCATGGCTTCAGTGGTGAGCATGAGGCCAGCGATGGATGCGGCGTTCTGAAGCGCGGTGCGGGTGACCTTGGTGGGGTCGATGACGCCGGCCTTCACCAGATCCTCGTACGCGCCAGTCGCGGCGTTGTAGCCGAAGTTGGCATTCTTGTTCTCGTGGATCTTGCCGACCACGACAGCGCCCTCTTCACCGGCGTTGCCGACGATCTGACGCAGTGGCTCCTCAAGAGCGCGGCGGATGATCTGTGCACCGATCTTCTCGTCGCCTTCCAGGGTCTTGATCAGCTTGTCCACTTCAGGAGTGCAGCGCACCAGAGCTACACCGCCGCCCGGAACAATGCCTTCCTCAACTGCGGCGCGGGTTGCGTGCATGGCATCCTCGACGCGAGCCTTCTTCTCCTTCATTTCGGTCTCGGTTGCCGCACCGACCTTGATGACCGCCACGCCGCCGACCAGCTTGGCCAGCCGCTCCTGCAGCTTCTCGCGGTCGTAGTCGGATGTGGTCTTCTCGATCTGGCTGCGGATCTCCTTGACGCGGCCCTCGATGGCCTTGGAGTCGCCGCGACCCTCGACGATGGTCGTGTTGTCCTTGTCGATGGTGACGCGCTTCGCACGGCCCAGGTCCTCGATCTTCACGTTCTCGAGCTTGATGCCGAGGTCTTCGGTAATGGCCTTGCCACCGGTCAGCTTGGCGATGTCTTCCAACATGGCCTTGCGGCGGTCGCCAAAGCCGGGAGCCTTGACGGCAGCGACGTTCAACGTGCCGCGCAGCTTGTTGACCACGAGGGTTGCAAGTGCCTCACCGTCCACATCCTCAGCGATGATGACGAGCGGCTTGCCGGCGCGGGCCACCTGCTCCAACAGAGGAAGCAGATCCTTCATGGAGCTGATCTTCTTCTCGTGGATTAAGATGTAGGGCTCTTCGAGCGATACTTCCATGCGGTCCGGATCGGTGACGAAGTAGGGGCTCAGGTAGCCGCGGTCAAACTGCATGCCCTCAACCACCTCAAGCTGGGTCTCAAGCGTCTTCGACTCTTCGACTGTAATCACGCCGTCCTTGCCGACCTTCTTCATGGCCTCAGCAATGATGTTGCCGATTGTCGGGTCAGCGTTGGCGGAGATGGTGCCCACCTGGGCGATCATGTCGCCGGTAACGGGCTTCGAGAAGGCCGAAAGCGCGCCGCCAGTTACAACGCCGTTCTCATCGCGCGTGCCGACGATGGCCTCAACAGCCTTGTCGATGCCACGCTTCATCGCCATCGGGTTTGCGCCCGCAGCAACCGTCTTTACGCCCTCACGGTAGATGGCCTGGGCCAGAACCGTCGCGGTGGTGGTGCCGTCACCGGCAACATCGGAGGTCTTCGAGGCCACTTCGCGCACCATCTGCGCGCCCATGTTCTCGAGAGCATCCTTGAGCTCGATTTCCTTGGCCACGGTCACACCGTCCTTGGTGATCGTGGGCGATCCAAACTTCTTCTCGATGACCACATTGCGGCCCTTGGGACCGAGGGTCACCTTCACTGCTTCGGCGAGAGTGTTCACGCCGCGCAGAATTGCCTGGCGGGAATCTTCTCCATGCAGAATTTGCTTTGCCATTTGCGATTTCTCCTGAAACTGATCAAAAGTTGTGCGCCGAGGGCGCGTTTGCCTGAACGGCTAGTTCACTTGGACTTGAGGATGCCGAGGACTTCCTCTTCGCGCATGATCAAGAACTCTTCGCCGTCGATCTTGATCTCGGTGCCGGAGTACTTGCCGAAAAGGACGCGGTCGCCAGCCTTCACGTCGAGAGGAAATACCTTGCCCTCGTCGTTTGACTTGCCCTTGCCAACAGAAATCACTTCGCCTTCCTGCGGCTTTTCTTTGGCGCTGTCGGGAATGATGATGCCGCCACGGATGGTCTCACCCTCATCGACACGCCGAAGCAGGATACGATCGTGCAGCGGAGTAAAGGTGGTCGCTACGGTTGCAGTTGCCATTGCGTTGCTTCTCCTTCGCGCGGGTATATCCCGCGGGTTTTGTTACAAGATTCAATGGACTCGGTATCCGGCGGCGCGTTATGACCGCGGCGGAGGGCCCAAGGCGGCCGGTTAGCACTTACGCCTTATGACTGCTAAGGTATCTGGCCAGACATAGGATTGTCAAGGGCGGGAACGCCGGAAAAGATGAAAAGTGAGTGAAGTTCACTCACTTTTATCTAAAGTCATAACACTCAAGCTCTCAGCGGGCCGATCGGCCACGGAAAACGTAGCCGTCGGCAGCAATGTAGCCGGGGCCGGTACCCATGAGAACGACAGCCAGGGCAAAGCAGGCGAGCGGGAATTCGTAGCCGCCGGCGCCGGTAAGCCCATGATGAAGATGGACCTTGATGATGGCGACAGCCATGTCGATGGCCACTCCAAGGGCAGCCAGATGGACCAGAAGGCCAAGGATGAGGAACGCTCCTCCGAAGAGCTCGGTAAAGGCCGCGACGTAGCCCAGCCAGTAAGGAAGTCCCAGGTGTGCGACAAACTGGGCAAACAGGTAGAGCGCACCGCGCGGGAATATCTTCTGGGAGCCATGGACGACCATGATAATTCCCAGCACGAGGCGGGCAACGAGGGCTGATAGCGGCCTGATCCTCTCGAACGAACTGAACATTTATCGGTTTCTCCCTTGGCCCGTGTATTCGACCCTTGTATTGAAAGCGTAGTCTTATGGCAAAACTTCATCGAGGAAACGGCGCAGCGTGGCCTCGAATGCGCCCTGTCCCAACTCAAAATACTCTTTTGGAAGCGCCCCGGCTTTGTAGAGTTCACCGGTGCGCGATTTCGCACCGTTGCGGTCGAGAAAAAGCTTGGGGACGCCCAGGGCTTGCAGGCTCTCGGCCGGGTCGAAGCGCTCGGTGATGAGAAAACCGGGAACGATGCGGGCGCGTGCGTCGCCCCTGATGAGCTGTCTCGCCGGCTCGCTCGGACCGTCGAGGATCAATCCTGCGGGCGTGTGTTTTACGGCGAGATCGGCAGCGAGGCTCGCGCCGATTCCTGATCCGTAAATGACGATGGACTTCGGGGCGATGTGACGGGTGTCGCTGAGGTAGCTCCAGGCGGCTTCGGCATCCTCGCGCATGTGCTTCTCGCGTGGCTTGGGTCCGGCGCTGCGTCCGTATCCGCGGTAGTCGAAGGCGAAGACGTTGATGCCGACGGAATGTAGCGTGCCGAGGTCATCGACGGTGCCGGAGAGAGAGCCGTCTCCACCGTGCAGATACAAGATTGTGCTCGCGCTCCATCGAGCGTCTGTGTCGGCGGGAACCCACCATCCGTCGAGGCGCGGCGAGCCGGTCTCGGCGTAGTCGAAGCGGATGTCGTCGAATTTGAGGCCCTGTGAGGCAGGAGTCCTGGCGATGGCTGCCGAAGGATGCAGTATAAGCTGCCACTGTCCCTGGTAGACGAGCAGACAGAGCGCTGCGTAAGCGCAGATCACGGCTGCGAACAGCGCGCCCAGGAGCGCCCAGGCGAGCCACCGTCCGCTGATGACAGGCGGCGGGGAGGTTTGCGACAGACGCTCCGCGATGCGCGCCGCAGCTTTTTGCCGCGGTGGTTGCTGCTTCTTAGCCAAAAGCGAGCTCGTCGGCGGATTCAAGCGGGGTGCCGCAGTTGCGGCAGATGACGGCGGAGCAGTCTCCGCAGACGAGGGGATCATTGACGACGTGGGCACAGTTGGGGCACCAGAGGTTTGTGTCTTGCGGTTTCTCAGGTGCGGGGGTGTTCTCAGGCATTCTATCTCTGAGCGTAGCAAGGAAACGGTGTCTTCTGCGACAGTGACCCGCGGATCGTATACTGACCGCGTGACTCATCATCGCCACGAGCGTGTGTTGAGGGCTCTGCTGGCCATCACCCTCGTGATGGGCCTGCTTCTTCTTCTCACGTCGCAGGCGTTTGTCCACGGTGTGAACACGGCATGGTTTGTTTTTCTGCCTGTTCTCCTCTTCGGACTTGTAAGCGTTCCTCGGTCGCTGTGGCTCCCGGCAGAAACGACTCTCGCGATCCGGCGCCGGCTCACGGATCGGCCATCTCTCTTCCAGCGTCCCCCTCCCTTCGCATAAATCCTGCCTCACTAGCCGCGTGATCGCACAGCGCCAAACTGCCGTGCGCCCGGATTTGTCCGCAGATGTACTCGCCGAAAGCGATGAGGATACTCATGAAATTTGTTGCTGTGCTCCTTGCGCTGCAAGGGCTTCCCTTGTTTATGGCCGCCTGCGTCTTTGTCTATCGGAGATGGCGATGGAAGCAGAGAGGGCACCTGGAAAGAAAACGCCGGGGATTCTATCCGACGACGTTTGCCCTTGGACTTGCCTTCCAGCAGATTCAGCTATTCGTCGCGCCCGATGCGGCGCACGCGATTGCAGAAAGACTAAAACAACAAGCCGAAGATGACGATGAAGGCGGCCCGGAAGGCCCGGCCAGACATTTAGACCGGCAACTGCGGCGCGTCAGAGGAGGGGAACGTCTCGAAGCGCTGACAACGCTGCTGCCGGATCGGGACTGAAGTTCAGTCCAGCTTCGCCAGCACGTCATCGTGTTCGATTTTGTGCTCGTAGACGGGCACGCGGGCGCGGGGCTCATGTTCGGCTACGCCCGTCCTCACGTCGAAGGCCCAGGCGTGCCAGGGGCAGACGATTTTGCCATTCTCGATGATGCCCTCGCCGAGCGGGCCTCCGTTATGGGGACAGATGTTGTTCATTACGCTGATGTCGCCGCCGACGCGCGCGATGCACAGTTGGTAGTCTCCGCAGTACACCTCGCGCGCCTCTCCCTCGGCGGGCAGGTCGGCCTTGCTCATGATGCGCACAAATTCCGGCATCGAGATCCTTTCGCTCGGCGCCTCAGTAGTTCACGATCTTCGCGAACGACTGCGGATCCAGGCTGGCTCCTCCGACGAGGGCGCCGTCGATCTCCGGCTGATTTGAGAGCGCTGCTGCGTTGTCCGGCTTCACGCTTCCACCGTACAGGACGCGAATGCTGTCGGCAGCCTTGCGGCCGAGCAGGCGGGCGATCTGGCTGCGGATGTGGAAGTGAGCGAGGCCGGCTATCTCCGGTGTTGCGGTGCGCCCCGTCCCGATCGCCCACACGGGCTCGTAGGCAACGATGAAGCTTTCGGCATCTTCGGGTACGACGGCCTTAAAGGCTATCTGGCACTGGCGGAGGAGAACCTCTTCGGTCTTGTTGGCTTCGCGCTCTTCGAGAGTCTCTCCGATGCAGATGATGGGCGTCAGTTTGTTTTTCACGGCAGAGAGGATCTTCTGGTTGACCATCTCATCGGTTTCGCCGAAGTACTGGCGGCGCTCCGAGTGGCCGATGATGACGTGGGTGGCGCCGACTGCCTTGATCATCAACGGCGAGGTTTCGCCGGTGTAGGCGCCTTCCTCGGCCCAATGCATGTTCTGCCCGCCGACGGCGATGCCGGAGTCCTTCACAGCGGCTACAACTGCCGCCAGCGAAATCGCGGAAGGGCAGAGCACGATCTCGGCACGGGTCTGCTCGGCGACGAGAGGCAAGAACTTCTTCACAAACTCCTCGGCCTGCGCGGGAGTCTTGTACATTTTCCAGTTTGCTGCGATCAGTGGCTTGCGGGGCATGCTCGGATCAATTTCCTTCAGTTTCCTTCAGTTTTGTGCAATTAGAATGATTCAGGCGGAGTGGACTCGCCCTTCGAAATGAATTGTCTGCCTACAAAGGTAACAGCTTTCGCTATCCTCTTAAGTTTTCAATTGTGGGCGCAGACTGTTCCCAAACAAAATACAAAGGCCACAGATGGTGTCACACAATTCGTGCAGGCGGTCTACGGCCGATATGGTGCAAACGGCGACCCGCCCAGTCTCTTTGAGGAAAACGCTGGAGCGGTTTTTCACAGTTCTCTGATTGCACTCGCGCTCGAGGATCAGAGGGAAGTAGGACCAGGATCCGCAGGTGTCATTGATTACGATCCTGTCTGCAACTGCCAGGATACGGACGTCAAGTTTGAGCACCTAAAGCTGCAGATCGAAGCGCCCCACGAAAACTTGTGCAGGGTCGCAGTGAATTTCGCGGATCAGAATGGCGCACCGACGCCGATCGTGCTCGTTCTCGCAAAAGAGAACGAGCAGTGGCGCATTTACGATATCGAGAATCATGGGAGAGGCGGACGTCCGTCCCTGCGCGCCGCACTGGAAAAGGAAATCCAACGGCTTTCTGAACAAAACAAAATCAGATAGCGCGGGCCTGTTAAGCCCTACTTATCCGTAAGCGCCTCGACGCCCGGCAGCGTCTTGCCTTCCAGAAATTCAAGCGATGCCCCGCCGCCGGTGGAGATGTGCGTGATCTTTTCTCCGACTCCGGCTTTCTTGACTGCCGAAACGGAATCCCCGCCGCCGACGATTGACACGGCATCCTGATTGGCTGCGACGGCCTTGGCGATCTTGGTTGTCCCCACGGCGAAAGCCGGCATCTCGAAGACACCCATCGGGCCGTTCCACACGATGGTGGAGGCGTCCGCGATTTCCTTTGAGAAGAGCGCTATGGTCTTCGGGCCGATGTCGAGGCCCATCCAGTCAGCCGGGAAGGAACCATCGCCCTCGAAGAGCTGTGTCTTGGCGTCAGGCGCGAATTTGTCGCCGAGGACGTGATCTACGGGCAACAGGAAGCGCACACCTTTGGCTTCGGCCTTGGCGAGCGCTTCCTTGGCGACGTCGATTTTGTCGGCTTCGAGGAGCGACTTGCCGGTGGCCTGACCCTTGGCCTTGAGGAAGGTGTAGGCCATGCCTCCGCCGATGAGGATGGCGTCGACTTTGGAGAGAAGATTATCAATAACCTCGATCTTGTCGGAGACTTTGGCGCCGCCGAGGATGGCGACGAAGGGCTTGGCGGGCTCGTCGAGAGCCTTGCTCATCCAGGTCAGCTCCTTTTCCATGAGCAGGCCGGCGGCGGACTTCTTCACAAAGTGAGTGATGCCCTCGGTGGAGGCGTGGGCCCGGTGGGCGCTGCCGAAGGCGTCGTCGACGTAGATGTCGCAGAGGGAAGCGAGTTGGGCGGCGAACTTGGGGTCGTTGGCTTCCTCTTCGGCGTGGAAGCGCAGGTTCTCGAGCAGCAGGACCTGGCCGGATTCGAGCTGCCGGGAGAGCTCGGTGGCCAGCTCACCTATGCAGTCGGGCGAAAACGCCACGTTCACCTGTTCACCTAGGTGGTGGTCGAGCAGCATGCGCAGGCGGTCGACGAGGGGGCGCATGCTGTATTTCGGGTTCGGCTTGCCCTTAGGCCGCCCCAGATGGGAGGCAAGGATGAGCTTCGCCTTGTGGCGCAGCGCGTATTCGAGAGTAGGAAGTGTTTCCCGGATGCGGGTGTCGTCAGTGATCTCGCGTCCGTCATCGCTCAGTGGCACGTTGAAGTCGACGCGCATGAAGACATGCTTATGCGCAAGGTCGAGATCGCGAATCGTCAATTTCTTCATGATTTCTGCTGGCTTTCCTGATGCTCGCTACTTTTGGTGCTCCCTACTGTCGCTTATGGCTGCGTCGGCTTCTATTTCTATGCGCCATGCTGGATTGAGTAGTTTGGCGACCACGACCATGGTCGCCGCGGGGCGGATCGATGCGAAATACTCGCCGTGTACACGGCCGACTGCTTCCCAGTCCTCTACATGTGTCATGTAGATCCGGGTCCGGACGACATCTTCCATCCGTGCCCCAGCTTTTTCAAGAGCCGCGCGAATAATCTCCAGTGTATGACGAGTCTGCGTCGCTGCGTCAGCCTTGTCGGCGCCTACGGGGCCAGTGCCCGAGACATGGACAATGTTTCCCACGCGCACTGCACGTGAGAATCCAATGATGGGCTCAAAGGGCGACGTTCCCGAGATGTTTTGACGCATTGCCGGGGGATGCTCCGCGCATCAAGGTTGGAGAGAGGTGAGCGGACCTGACCCATCGACCGGACCAGATCCGCGTGTGCTCGAGTTTTTACAGGCCCTTTTCAGCGAGGAAGAGCACTAGGTCGCGTACGCGATTCGAGTAGCCCCACTCGTTGTCATACCAGCTGATGACTTTGACCGAGTTGCCCACCACCTTCGTCAGCGGTGAGTCGACGATCGAGGAGCGCGCATCGCCCTTGAAGTCGCTCGAAACCAGCTCGGCAGTCTCGTAGCCGAGAATGCCCTTCAATTTACCGTCGGCGGCCTTCTTGAGCGACGCATTGACTGTCTCAACGGTAACCGGCTTCTCGGAGATGAAGGTGAGGTCGACGACGGAGACGTTCGGCGTTGGGACGCGAATGGCGAAGCCGTCGAGCTTGCCGGCCATCTCGGGAATGACGAGCTTGAGAGCCTTGGCGGCGCCGGTGGAACTGGGGATCATGTTGATCGCGGCGGCGCGGGCGCGACGCAGGTCCTTGTGCGGGAAATCGAGGATGACCTGATCGTTGGTGTAGCTGTGAATCGTGGTCATGATGCCGGAGACGATGCCGAACTCCTCGTGCAGTACTTTGACGACCGGCGCGAGGCAGTTGGTGGTGCAGGAAGCGTTGGAGATGATGTTGTGCTTGGCCGGATCGTACTTCGATTCATTGACGCCAAGGACGACGGTGATGTCCTCGTTGGTTGCCGGGGCGGAGATGATGACCTTCTTTACCGATCCCTGCAGGTGGGCCTTGGCCTTGGTCGCGTCGGTAAAGATGCCGGTGGATTCAACGATGACCTGTGCTCCGGTCGAGGTCCAGTCAAGCTTGGCGGGGTCTCTCTCAGCGAAGACCTTGATCGATTTGCCGTCCACGGTGATCGAGTCGGCGGAGGAGGAAATTTCATTCTTCAGATTGCCTAGAATCGAGTCGTACTTGAGCAGATGCGCGAGCGTCGCAGGGCTCGTGAGATCGTTGACCGCCACGATATCGATGTCTGGATTGCCCAGCGCTGCGCGGAAAACGTTGCGTCCAATGCGGCCGAAGCCGTTGATTCCAACCTTTACTGCCATAGTGAAAACTTTCTCCTTCGTGAGCTCGTTGAATCTTAAGAGTGGAGTCTCGCCGTGCATCGGGGGACCAGCCGCGAGCGTGGCAAAGGTCGCAAACCCCCATTTACCGATGCTAGCACCGCAGTCAATAGCACGGCATAAGAATTTTCTATAACGAAGACCCAATCTGCTCGACTTGCCCGCCCGGCGCCGTCCTTACGTTACTCGGAATGATCGTATTGCAGCCGTGCGCGTTGCGGTGTGGCGATGTCTGTGTTACATCCTGAGTTATGCGCGAATGGATGCGCGAAAAAATGAGACGACGCCCCAAGCGTGGACCGAACGATTCGGAATCCACAGGAAAGATCGGCCAGGAAATACCTGCGAACCAACCCGCTCCTTTGCGGCCTTCTTACAGCTCCTCAGGTGCGGAGGCGCGCGCATCGCAGGCGAGTAGCGAAGTGACCGAACCGTTTGTCGAACCAATTACGCCGATTGCAGGCGCTGAGGAACTGTCGCCAGAGACTGCAGAGGCTGTTGGAGCCCCCGAAGAGCCCGGCAAGCTGGAAGTGGAAACGCAACCGGAGTTGCAGTCGACTCCGCCGCCTGAGCCACAGGCTGCCGGGCAGCCGCACGGGCCGAAAGGTTTTGTGGTGCTGACGATCGGGCTGCCCGGATCAGGCAAGACCACGTGGTTCAAGCGGCGCGGCGTAACGCCGCTCTCGTCGGACATGCTGCGTAGTATTTTGTTTGACGACATCACCGAGCAGCGTTACCAGGGACTGGTATTTTCTACCCTGCGTTCATTGTTGCGCGCGCGGCTGATCGCCAAGATGCCGTGGAACTACGTGGACGCGACGAACCTTTCCCCGCATGAGCGCCGGCAGTGGATCAAGATGGCGAAGAGCTTTGGCTACGATGTCCAGGCCGTCTTCTTCGATGTGCCGCTTGAAATTTGCCTGGAGCGCAATCGGCGGCGCGAACGCACAGTGAACGACGAGGTAATGCACAAGATGGCCGAGCGTCTTCGTCCGCCGAACTTCAAGGAAGGCTTTTCGAAGATCACTGTCGTACGCGTGAAGAGTCCCGGCACGCCGGAAGCTTCGGCCGGGGGCGAATAATGGAACTGGAACAGTGACAGATGGCCGGGCGAGTGCCCGGCTTTCTTCTTTTGAGCGCAGAGATGCCCGCAGCGATCGAATTCCGCGATGTGACCTTCAAAACGCCGCAGGGCCGTCTGCTGCTCGATCGCATTTCTTTCACGGTCGAAGAAGGAACGACGACGGCAATCCTGGGCCGCAGCGGGTCAGGAAAGACCACTCTTTTGCGCACAGTGAACCGCATGGTTGAGCCGACCAGCGGAGATGTTCTGGTCAACGGCAGGAGCGTACGCGAATTCAACCTCATCGAGTTGCGCCGCAGCGTCGGCTATGTCATCCAGGAGACGGGCCTGTTTCCTCATATAACCGTTCAGCGCAATGTCACCGTAGTTCCAGAGATTTCCGGGACGCCTCGGCCGGATTGCCGCGACCGCGGGCACGAGCTGCTTTCGAGCGTTGGCCTCGATCCGGCCAGCTTTGCTCATCGCTATCCACATCAGCTTTCCGGCGGCCAAAGGCAACGCGTCGGACTGGCACGCGCACTGGCGGCCGAGCCGCCGATTCTGCTGATGGATGAGCCCTTCGGTGCCCTCGATCCGCTGACGCGCGCAGAAATGCAGGACATGCTGCGCGGCCTGCTGGATCGCTTCAACAAGACCGCCCTGCTGATCACTCATAACCTCGACGAGGCGCTGTATCTCGCCTCGCGCATTGTGCTGATTGCTCACGGCAAGCTCGTTGCCAGTGTCGCAGCGGCGGACTTTCTGACGTCGCAGAATTCTGAAGTCGAGGAATATGTGCGCGCTTTCCGGCGCGGCGAGCGCGAGCTCGAAAACGAGCAGGGGACCGCGCCCCCGGGAAATGAACAATGAGCGGGTTCCTCGCGCAGTATGGCGGCCAGATTTTTGAGTTGACGCTCGAGCACCTGTGGCTTACGGGAGCTGCGATGCTTTTCGCCACCGCCATCAGCGTTCCTGCAGGAATCTGGCTGACGCGCTCGCCGCGATGGGCGCCGCCGGTAATGACAGCTGCCAACATACTGCAGACAATCCCATCCCTCGCCCTGTTTGGACTGCTTCTGCCCCTGCCGTGGCTGGGTGAACGCGCGGCGCGCATCGCGATTGTCGCTCTGACGGCATACGCGCTGCTGCCCATCCTGCGCAATACTTATGCGGGGATTCGCGGCATCGATCCTGCGGTGCTGGAGGTGGCGCATGCGCTCGGCCTCACCGGAGCGCAGCGGCTCTTTCGTGTGGAGCTACCGCTGGCCGCGTCGTTTATTCTTGCCGGACTGCGTACGGCGACGGTGACCTGTGTGGGCATTGCAACGATTGCGGCCGCTGTCGGAGCGGGCGGACTGGGGGAACTCATCTTTCGCGGCGTGGCCTCGGTGGATAACCGGCTGGTGCTCGCCGGGGCGATCCCGGCGGCTCTGCTGGCGCTGATCGCCGATGGACTGCTCGGCCTGCTGGAGCGGCGTTTTCGAGTGCCGGCGAAATGATCGGCCGGTTAATTACCACCGTAGCGGTTACGATTAGTTTGTTGCTGACTTCTTGCGCGCCGCCGCGGCCCAATGCGCCGGTTATCGGCACGAAAAATTTCACGGAGCAGGTAGTGCTTGGTGAGCTGCTGGCGCAGGAGATTGAGGCCAAGTCGCATCTGAAGGTAGAGCGGCGGTTTTATCTCGCCGGTAGTTACATTTGCCAGCAGGCCTTGGTTTCAGGACGCATCGATGCTTACGTGGAATACACGGGGACGGCGCTGACGGCGATTCTGAAGCAGCCGCTGGACCGGGACCAGCAGCGAGTGCTCGAGACCGTGCGGCGGCTGTATGCACAAAGGTA
Organism: uncultured Acidobacteriaceae bacterium; assembly: GCA_963781245.1. Lineage (GTDB taxonomy): Bacteria > Acidobacteriota > Terriglobia > Terriglobales > Acidobacteriaceae > Silvibacterium. Next base: position 121,012 of record CAWAFB010000007.1, on the reverse strand, counting down.
CAACGTGACAGTTGCGCCGCCGCTGGGATTTGAAAACACTTTCGCGATGATCATTCGGGGAGACGATGCGCGCCGCTACAACCTGCGCACGCTCAGCCAGGCCGCGCAATATACGCCGCAGTGGAAGCTCGGCGTCGGCTATGAATTCGAGCAGCGCCCGGATGGGCTGCCGGGGCTGAGCAAGGTCTACGGACTGAAGTTTGAGGGGCCTCCGCGAACCATGGACCTGGGGCTGCTGTATCGGGCCATCAATGCGCGCCAGATGGACATGATTGCGGGCAATTCGACGGACGGGCCGATCCAGACCTTCGGCCTCACAGTGCTTGAGGATGACAAGCATTACTTTCCGCCTTACCAGGCGGTGCCGCTGGTGCGCGACGATGCGCTGCGGCGCTGGCCGCAGATCAAAATGGCGCTGGATGCGCTTGCCGGCAAAGTCACCGCCGATGACATGCGCTCGATGAATGAGGCTGTGGACGGGCAGCATCGCGATCCGGCGGTGGTCGTGCGAGAATTTCGTGAGAAGAAGGGACTTTGAATGACAACGCAGACGCAACCTCCCTCCCCGTCTATGGCGCAACAGCCTGAACCATGGCTGCGCGGCACGTATCCCGAGCTTCCCGCTGCACTGCGGGCTGTTCTGCATGCCTTCGAGCTTTCCCGCGAAGATGTGGTGCGATGGACCGACGGGCTTGCCGAGGCTGAGCTTCATGCCTCGCCTTTCGGCCTGTCGACGATCGCGTTTCATATGCGCCATATTGCGCGCAGCCTGGATCGCCTGCTCACCTATGCGGAGGGCAATCAGCTCAGCTCCGAGCAGATTACGGCGATGAAAACAGAACTTGATCTCGGCATCTCGCGTGAGGAGCTGTTGGCTGAATTTCACGAGGGACTGGAGCGCTCTGCGGCACGCGTCCGCGCTTTCGCGTCTGCTGATCTCGAGGAGCCGCGCGGAGTCGGCAAGAAGCAGCTTCCAACCAGCGTGGGAGGGCTGCTTGTACATCTCGCTGATCACACGCAGCGGCACACCGGGCAGATCGTGACGACGGCGAAGGTGCTGAAGGCGGCGAATATCCCGAGCGGTTCGGTAGCCGTGCACGGGCTGAGCTAGGGCCTGTCAACAGATCGCCTGTTAACAGATACTAGAGGCAGCGGACAATCAGGATGGTCTGGTCGTCGAGCTGCTTGCCGAAAGCCTGCGCGGCAGCGAGAATCTGCTGTGCCAGCTCGGCAAGTGGGAGGCGGGTGTTGGCGGCAATTACGTCCTTCACGCGCTCCACGCCGAATTCCTCTTCATCCTTGTTGCTGACTTCGAGAATGCCATCGGTGGCGACCACCAACAGATCGCCGGGAGCTGTCTGCATACGCTGGCCATCGAATGCCGGCACCGGCAGCAATCCGAGCGGAAACTGCTCCTCCTCGAGATGGGAAAGGTTCATGTGGCCCGCATGCCAATGCAGGATGGGCGGGCTGGCTGCCAGCGCATAGTAGACGCTGCCGTCGGCGCCGAGCCGAAAGCCGGTGAAGGTCGCGTACATGTGCGGCTCCTTCACTTCGGGCAGAACGCTGTTGAGGCGATCGAGCAGAAGAGGTAGAGTTCGCGCGGGCTCAACCTCAACCGCTTCGAGGAGCGCGGTGCGCGCCGCGATTTTAAGCATTCCCATGAGGATCCCCGCCTGCAGACCGTGCCCGGCGATGTCGGCGAGGTAGGCGATGGCGTCTCCGTTTGTAAGCTCGAGGGCGTCGACAAGGTCGCCGCCGACCTTCTCGCTGGGTTTGGAGACGCCGTAGACCTCGAAGCGCGTGGTGCGCAATGAGACCGGGGGCACGAGCGTCTTCTGGATTCCGTGGGCCAGTTCGAGTTCATTGCGCAGCCGGAAGGCCTCTCTGCCCTCGCTACGAATGAAGGAGACGAAAAATACGTACGAGGTTACGGCCAGAAACACGGTTCCGGTGGCTGCGAAGCGAATCCCGGTGTCTCCGGGCACGGGCTGTGGCGAAAAGGTCTCCATCAGCCAGATGTCGACGTACTTCGTGATCAATGGGTTGATGGCCGAGTAGGCGATGGGGATAGCAAAGTAGATGAGCGGCAGCCGCGCCAATACAACGATGAACAGCGTCGAGGTTATGCCATTCATGAGTACGTTGACGATGACGATGAGATAGGGCTGTGTGCCCCCGTTCATCAGGTCGGCATAAAAGCCGAAGATTGAAAACAAAAGATAGACGGCAATGAGCAGCCACTTCAGCCGCGAAAGAGGAACTGCGCGGAAGTGCTCCCAGCGTTTGGGATAGCGCAGATACCAGGGCGTAGGAGAGCCATTGCTCATGAGGGACAGGGTATAGCGTGCCGGGGGGCAGGGTGTAGGAAAAAGTCGTGCTACACCCTGTACGCTACCCTCCCAGCACTGCTCTTACAGGAAGAGCGGAGCCAGAACCAGCGTCACCGTAGCTAGCAGCTTGATGAGCACATGGAGCGATGGGCCCGCGGTGTCCTTGAAGGGATCGCCGACCGTATCGCCGACAACCGCGGCTTTGTGCGCTTCGGAGCGCTTGCCGCCGTGTGCGCCGGTTTCGATGAGCTTCTTGGCGTTGTCCCACGCGCCGCCGCCGTTGTTCATAAGCATGGCGAGCAGGATGCCGCTGATCGTTCCGACCATCAGGAGCGCGGCTACGGCTTCTGCGCCACTGAGGTTGACAGGGACTCCGTTAATCATTGGCCAGTTGTGCAGTGCTCCGGGATAAAACTCGCCGCCGAAGTGACGGAAGATGAGACCGACGCACAGCGGCATCGCCACCGCGAGCACCCCGGGCAGAACCATTTCCTTCAGGGCAGCGCCGGTGACGATCCGGACGCAGCGGCCGTAGTCGGGAAGGGAGGTTCCCTGCATGATTCCGGGATTGTTGCGGAACTGCTCATGCACGTCCTGGATGACGGTTTGAGCAGCGCGCCCTACAGCCCTGATGGCCATCGACGAGAAGAGATAGGTAAGCATCGCGCCTAAAAGTGCGCCTACGAAGACGGGTACAGAGGCGAGGTTCACGTTTGAGAAAGTCCAGCCTTCGGGCAAAACCCCGCCGGCTGCGGTGACGCGCTGGTGAACAATGTCGTGAACCGTCGCTAGGTAGGCGGAGAAGAGCAGGAAGGCCGCGAGCGAAGCGGAACCGATGGCATAGCCCTTCGTGAGCGCTTTGGTGGTGTTGCCGGCTGCGTCGAGCTTGTCAGTCTTAACGCGGACGCTGTGTGGCTGGTCGCTCATTTCGATGATGCCGCCAGCGTTGTCGGTTATGGGACCGAAGGTGTCCATAGCCAGGATGTAGGCCGCCGACGAGAGCATGCCCATGGTGGCGATGGCGGTGCCGTAAATACCCTTGGCATAGCTGTTGATTGTCGTTACGTCGGCCAGACCGCGCGTGCCGAAGTAGTAGCTCAGCAGCAGCGCGGCGCTGATTACGATGACCGGAAGTGCCGGTGTCTCCATGCCGACCGCCAGGCCCTGGATAATGTTTGTCGCCGGTCCGGTCGTCGATGCCTGCGCGATGCTCTGCACCGGTTTGAAGCGGGTCTCGGTGTAGTACTCGGTGATGCGGACGAAGAGGAAGGATGTAACGATGCCGCAGATTCCGCTGCCCAATAGCCACCAACGGGCGCCGAGCATGAAGTAGATGGCCACGGCGAATCCGACCAGAGCCAGCAGCGATGTGACATAGTAGCCCTTGTTGAGCGCGTGCATAGGGTCTTCGTCCTCGCGGCTGTGCACGACGCTCACGCCCACGATACTGGCGATCAGGTTGATTGCCTGCACGATGAGTGGGAAGAGAATCCCTCTGAGTCCGAAGACCGGATAGAGCGCCGCGCCGAGGATCATAGCGCCGACGTTTTCGGCGGCGGTCGATTCGAAGATGTCCGCGCCGCGGCCCGCGCAGTCGCCTACGTTGTCACCAACGAGATCGGCAATGACAGCCGGGTTGCGGGGATCGTCTTCGGGAATGCCGGCCTCAACCTTGCCGACCAGGTCAGCGCCTACGTCCGCAGCCTTGGTATAAATGCCCCCGCCAAGCTGGGCGAAGAGCGCTACCAGCGAAGCCCCGAATCCAAAGCCGACAAGCTGGTAGGGAACCTGCTGCGGATTGCTGAATCCGCCGAAGAGCAGAAAGAGCGCGCCCACGCCAATCAGCGACAGGGCGACGACCACCAGTCCAGTCACGGCTCCGCCGTGCAGAGCGATCTTGAGCGCCTGCCCCATGCTGGTGCGGGCAGCGGCAGCGGTGCGGATGTTAGCGCGAATGGAGACCCACATGCCGGTCTGACCAGAAAGAGCCGAACAGGCTGCTCCGATAAGGAAGCTGACGACGACCTTGTTTGCGTAGGGAGCGGTAAAGGGCGAAAGGCGGTATCCAATGAAGAGTAATATGGCGAGCGCGATCGCGATCATCGCAATGGTGCTGTATTGGCGCTTCATGAAGGCTTCGGCGCCTTCCCGGATGGCGTTGGAAATCCGCTGCATCTCCGGCGTGCCGGCATCGGAGCTGAGGACGCCGCGCGCGAAGAGCAGGGCCGCCACCAGGCCGATGACTCCGGTTCCAAGTGCGAGCCAGAGATAAAGGTGATCGTTGGCGGCCATCGCGCCATTTTCTGCCTGCCAGGCTGCTGCCGCTACGGGAACAAAAAACGCCATTCAAAATCCTCCAGGAGATACCGCAGAATTCCCGCGCCGATGTCCGATTGCCAACGGTGCGGAACAATCCCAAGTTCTTCTCTACAAAACGTTAAGCAACCGCCGATGACTCGCAGTTGCAGTGGCCCTTAACCGTCCAGCTGAACGAGCAAACTTGCACAAAACGCGACATTAAAGCACGTGGCGAAAACGGTGGTCAATGCGGTTCTGGGTCGGAAGCTACAAGATCGTTAACATCAATTTTCCGGATCCCAGGGTTTTCGCAACCCGTAGGATGCTGGTTGAGAAAGCTGAGTCTACGGCATCGTAAGCACATGCGGCAACTGAGGAAAAATCTATGCGAGGATCGTCGTCCGGGTCCTGCGCAGGCTCGATCCGATCCAGATGCCGAGCGGATAGAGAATAAGCAGACCGATGCCGTACCAGTGCGGCACCACACCCCACAACACCACCTGGACCCCGATACCAAGTACTTCCCCGAGCGCGATCAGCCACAGGGTTGCCTTTCGGCGGTGTTCCTCGGCGATCAGGGCGCAAAGGTATCCGCCCACAATCGTGTAGACAAAATCCGTGCCCAGGCTGACAGCGAAGTAATACAACGGTGGGTCCTTCGGATTCCATGCCGGGACCATCCGCGCGAACAGCATGTCGGTAATCCTTACCAGAACTCCAATACCCAGAAATCCACCTACCACAGCGATAACCGTGCGCACGATCTCTTCTCCTGTATTTCGGGACTTCAATGTAGCCCAGGAAGCTTGCGAATGTCTCTAAATTTAAGTCCGGGTGTAACGAGCGCCGGTGGCTGTTGCCTCAACAGGCCGGACATGTACAATCTGGAGTCCGTTCCGCATCGAACAGATGGATACAATGAACCAAAGAGGGTAGTTGATGGCCCGCAGCACGGTCTCCACTTCAGAACGCAATAAAGCAAAATCGGCGTCGGGTCAGGCTACCGGCCTGCTTCAGGAAGCTGCTCCGGAATCGGCCAGGGGACTGGCTCCCGAACGCCTGATCGAGATTTACCGCCTCATGTATCTTTCGCGGCGAACCGATGACCGCGAGATCGTGCTTAAGAACCAGCAGAAGATCTTCTTCCAGATTTCCGGCGCCGGGCATGAGGCCCTGCTGGTCGCTGCCGGGCTGGTGCTCAAGCCGGGATACGACTGGTTCTTCCCTTACTATCGCGACCGGGCGTTATGTCTGGCGCTCGGAGTTAGCGTTGAGGATCTGCTTCTTCAGGGGATTGGCGCGGCCGCAGATCCAGCCAGCGGCGGGCGGCAGATGCCTTCGCACTGGAGCAGCCCGGCGCATCATATCGTTTCCCAGTCGTCGGCGACGGCGACGCAGTGCCTGCATGGTGTCGGCTGCGCGGAGGCTGGCCGTTACTTTGCCCGCCATCCCGAGGCCGCCGAAAATCATGAGGGCGACTACCGCGAGTGGCGCAACGTCGAGTTCCAGGGCGACGAGGTTGTTTATGTATCTATCGGAGAGGGCTCGACTTCGCAGGGCGAATTCTGGGAGGCGCTGAACACGGCGTCCAACGAAAAGCTGCCTGTCATCTTCGTGGTTGAAGACAACGGCTATGCGATCTCGGTTCCGGTTGAAGTGAACACACCGGGCGGTAACATCTCGCGGCTGGTTCAAAATTTCCCCAACTTCTTCTTTGCCGAGATCGACGGGACCGACCCTCTCGTCTCATGGCAGGCTTTTGAGGATGCTGCTGCACATTGCCGCGCAGGGAAGGGGCCGGCGTTTATCCATGGGCATGTCATCCGGCCCTACTCGCATTCGCATTCGGATAATGACCGCCTCTATCGCCCCGAGAAGGAGCGCAACGAAGATGCGTTGCGCGATCCCCTCTCCAAATTTCAGATGTATCTGCTGCGGGAGGGCATTCTCGACGCAGAGAGCATCACTCGGATTGAGAAGCAGGTTGACGAAGAGGTCCGGCAGGCTGCCGAGCGGGCACTGCGCTCGCCGCTGCCGTCGACAGATGAAGCGGCGATCCTGAAGCACGTTTATTCGGAGCACTACGATCCTACCGATTCCGCTCTCGAGACCCCTCCGGCACGCACCGCGGATACCCACGAGCGGACGATGGCCGACCTGATCAACGCTTGTCTGAGGGACGAGATGCGGCGCGATCCGAGCATCGTCATCTTTGGCGAAGATGTCGCTGACTGCAGCCGCGAGGAATATCTCGAGCAGGGGCTGGTCAAAGGCAAGGGTGGCGTCTTCAAGCTGACCCATGGCCTGCAGATCGAATTTGGCGCTGACCGCGTCTTTAACTCGCCGCTGGCCGAGGCGAATATCGTCGGGCGCGCCGTCGGCATGGCGCTGCGCGGACTCAAGCCGGTAGTTGAGATTCAGTTCTTCGACTACATCTGGCCGGCGATGCACCAGCTTCGTAACGAGCTGCCGCTGCTCCGCTGGCGATCGAACGGGACCTGGGCCTGCCCTGCAGTCGTTCGCGTAGCGATCGGCGGCTATCTCACAGGAGGTTCGGTCTACCACTCGCAGAACGGCGAGAGCATTTTCACGCATACGCCCGGCATGCACGTGGTCTATCCCTCGAATGCCCTCGATGCGAACGGTCTGCTGCGCACGGCAATCCGCTGCGACGATCCGGTAATGTTCCTCGAGCACAAGCGGCTGTATCGCGAGACGTATGGCCGCGTGCCTTATCCCGGCCCGAACTACATGATTCCGTTCGGCAAGGCAGCGAAGGTTCGTGAAGGCTCGGACTTGACGCTCATCACCTATGGCGCGCTGGTGCCACGGGCGCTGCAGGCGGCGCAGAAGGCGCAGCGGGAGCACGGCATTCAGACGGAGATTCTCGACCTGCGCACGCTCAGCCCTTATGACTGGGAGGCGATTGCCGAGTCGGTGCGCAAGACAAACCGCGTGATCATCGCTCATGAGGACATGCTGAGCTGGGGATATGGCGCGGAGATCGCCGCCCGCATCGCCGATGAGCTGTTCGAAGACCTCGACGCCCCGGTGAAGCGGATCGCGTCGATGGACACCTTCGTGGCCTATGCACCGATCGTCGAAGACGTGATCCTGCCCCAGCCCGAAGATATCTATTGCGGGATCGTGGAGCTGAAGAAGTTCTAGCCGTATTGCGCTATGCCCACAACGCATACCTTGCACGAACTCTGGCGATTCGCCAGTCCTTTTTCAGCACTTTTTCTATGTGGCCTTCGGCGCAGTTGCCATCTTTCTGCGCCGCTACTGGCAGAGGATCCGCGAGAACCGTGCGGCAGGCTGGCCAAGCGCAAACGGAGAGGTCCAGGCGGCCGCGGTGCGCACCGCCAACGGCAATTGGATTGAGGTGCAGTATCGTTACTACGCCTTACAGGAATACCGTTACGGCAAGTACCGGCGCCACTTCAGGAAGAAGGCCGACGCTGAAAATTTCGCAGCTGCCATCCGCGGTCGCAGCGTACAGGTGCGCTATCGCGAGGACAATCCGGATGTGTCGGTGGTGATGGAGCGGGACCTCGAACTGGCGGGCGCACTACAGCAATCGATCTGATTCTGCAGGTGTGTCGAGTCCCGACACCCATTCCCGATTACTCCATGATGTTCGGCCCCGCCGCCTTCTTGATGGTGACCACCCACACGCGTGCGTCGCCCTCGGAGGTTAAAGTTTCGCCGAGGTCTTTGCGGACATTGGCAAACATCAGGGCGAAGCGGCTGAACTGCTCGTTATTCAGGTCGACGCTGCGCCCCTGGGGGCTGGTCGCCGCCCACATGTCCATCGTGCGGCGGTCGTTGGGGAGCAGCTTGTCGGGCGGCGCGGGGCCATCGGTACGGTTAATGCCGGTGAGGTATCCCGAGCGCATATCGGCGAAGGTTGGCTTGAGGCTCTGGAGGTAGTTGGGCTCAAGCTGCGCCATGAACTCGTCATGGTTGCTGCACCAATCGAACGGGCCGATGGTTTTCGAGGTTGTCGCGTCTGACCAGACGACTGCCTGCAGCTTGAAGCAGGAAGGCATGATGCTGCGTCCATGGGCGCTCGGGTCAGTAACGTAAGGGTCTGTCCAACCCATCGGCGCATAGAGCACGGTAATGGCGACGTGAGGGAACTGCTCGGAAACAGGCTTGTTCGGGTCGAGTTGGGGAAGGACGTTGCGCAATCCGACCTTGTCGATCACCGATCTGCCGGTAGCTTCGTCTTTCACGCTCTCGCCGATGGATCCGAAGAAGCCTTTCTTCTTTGCGGGCTGAGTCGCAGCCGCCTGGGCTGTAGGGGCCGATTGTGCCGCGGCCTGGGCTGCCGGAGCAGGTGCTGGCGCGGGCGTTGCTGCGGGAGCCGGAGCGGGAGTGGCGTCCATCATGGCCTTGATCAGGTTGTCACTCGCTTTGGCCTTCTTGAGGGCGACCATATCGTCGGCGCTCAGATCGAATGTCTGTCCGCTCTTGTGAATCTTGGCCAGGATAATGTCCTCGGAGATTCCGGCATTGAGCATCGACACCACGCCGGCTACGGTCAGCCCCGACTGTGCTCCGCTTCCCGCTGGAGACGGCGCGGCAGCGCTGCCGGAAGGCGTACCCGCCTGGTAGGCCTTGAGCGCGTCCTGGGCATTGGCCACCAGATGGGCGTCGGCACCGGGATAGGCGATGACATTTGCGCCGGAGATTATCAATACCACCTGGGTGCCCATCGCTACCTGGGCGGGCTGGGTTCCATAAAGAACGATGGTGAATTGCTGGCCGTTGTAGGTATAGGGAACGCTTTTGACGTAGCCTTGCTTGCTGCGCCCGATCTGGGCGAATGCTGCAGAGCCAGACAAACTGGCGAGGACAAAGCAGAGAAGTAGAGTTAGCGGCGCCGTCAGCGCACGTCGATCAAGTTTCACGTCGCTTCACCAGAAATGGGATTTTGACTGCTGATCGGGGGAAGGAATTGCGGGCCCGGATTCGAGTGGCTTTGAAAAGCCACGCCGATTATATCCCGCCCTAATTTGCGGAGCGGCAGGAATCGCCGGACTCGAACATCGTTGACATCTTCGATCACCCACGGCTTACAATGTTGCGCCGGCCCGCTCCTCCCGCTCCCGCCTGCCTGGAAATTTGTAGAGCAGTTCGACCTGACGACATCGCGGCACAACGGGATTGCCTTTCCCGGTGGCTCGACGTCTTGGAGGCATGCCTTGATCGACGACCTGCCGTCCCGAGTTACAACGACCCGTCGCAGATTTCTAGCCATGGCGGCCGCTTCGGTCGCTGCGTATCCCTTCCGCTCAGTAGTTGCACAGCTTGGGGCGAAATATCTGCGCCGAAACCTTGCCGCGCCCGGCTTCCCAGCTCAGGTGCTCACCAGCTACGCGAAGGCGATCACTGCAATGCTGAAGCTGCCGCCGTCGGATCCGCGCAACTGGTACCGCAACGCCTTTGTTCACACCCTCGACTGCCCGCACGGCAACTGGTGGTTTCCGGTGTGGCACCGCGGCTACCTGGGATGGTTTGAGCGCACCTGCCGCGAACTATCCGGTGATCCCGACTTCGCCCTCCCCTTCTGGGACTGGACGGCTTTGCCGAGAGTGCCAAAGCAGCTCTTTCAGGGGGTCCTCGACCCGGCGGATCCGGCCTACATCAGCAGCTACCAGGCTTTTAATGCGCAGTTGTCGAATCCGATGAGTTCGCTGTGGCAGTCTTTCTCCGCAGCTCAGGTCAAGGAGCAGACTCTGCGCGGCTATGGATCGATGAATGACCTGTGGACGCAGGTGCAGAGCGATCCAATGTTTGTCCCGCCTCCGGGTGTACGGGCCTTAACGGCAGGACGTCCCGGCTTCGACAAGCCGACAAAGAAGGCTGTCACGTTATCGACGATTACGAAGGCGCTTGTGCCCAAGGACTTTATCTCGTTTGGCAGCGATAAGGCGCCGTTTCACTCGCAGGCGGCAGGCTTTGGAATTCTCGAAGGCCAGCCGCACAACAATGTGCACAACTGCGTTGGCGGACTGATGGAAGACATGCTCTCGCCCATCGATCCGCTGTTCTTTCTGCATCACGCTAACATCGACCGCCTTTGGGACGTGTGGACACGCAAGCAGCAGAAGCTGAATCTGCCCACGCTGCCTGCCGGGCCCGACCTGCAGGCGTGGACCAGTGAACCTTTCCTGTTCTTTCATGACGAGAAGGGAAATCCGCTGTCAACGGCGACGGCCGGCGCTTACGCCACGATCGGCAATTTCGATTACGCATATGAGAAGGGTTCAGGCGAGAGCGTCGTAGCGGCTGCCGTACCGCAGCCGAATGCTGCTCCCGCACAGACCTTTTCCGGGGGACTCACCAGCCACGCCCTTGCGCTGGGAATGCCTGCGCAGAGCCAAGTCTCGGTGCCCCAAACGGTGCTCGCGGCGCAGCAATCGAACCTCGTTGCGAAAGTGACTATTCAGGACCCTCCCAGCGCGCATGGCTTTTCATTCAACGTCTTCGTCAACCCCCCACAGGACACCTCTGGTCTCAACCCGGACAGCCCCAGCTATGCGGCGACGTTGCAGTTTTTTGGCGCGCACCATCATGAGGGGCCGATGAGCTTTACCGTGCCGATCGGCGATACGTTGAAGGCTCTGGCTGCGCGGAATATGCTGAAGGCAAACGAGTCGCTTCGGATCGTGGTGATTCCGGAAGGCAAGCCGACGCTGGAGCCACACGTCGCCCAGGCGAATTTCAAGAGCAGCCTGGCGGCCGTCTCCGTCGGAACGTTCTAGTTGAGTCTTATGCAGGAGTTCCTCAGGCCGGGAAGGCTGCGCACGCAGCTCTTCATTCTGGCTTTGGCTGTTGCATGGCCGGGCTCTCTCTTTGCCGCAGCAAGGCAGCGCATCTACGATCTGCCGGTTCCGAGAGCGGCGGCCGCTGGTGAGGCGCTTGTGGCACGCGTCAGCGTCGGTCCCCTCAAGGCACATTTGCGCATCATCGTGCGTATCCGCAATGGCGAAATCGCCGGGACTATATCGCCATTCGGCGCTCAAGAGCGTCAGGGCGGCGCCGTCTACACCATTCCGCTGCCCTCCAGTGCTGTGAAGGATGGCATAGTACGATTGCTGGTCGAAGTCGTAGAGAAAGGCGCTGGAACGCGCCCGCCCACCGCCGAGGAGGTCCGGAACATCACACTCGCCTATATCGCGGCTACAGATTCCAGCGGCAACGGTCCGTCGGTGACGCAATGAGGCTTCGCGCAGTCTGATCGGCGCGCTTCATTTTGAATCAGCGGCCAGTCCCTTTATCATCACTGCGGAGCTTTTTCCTAGGAGCGCACAGCAATGCGAGTCGGTCTGTTGACGGGTGGCGGAGACTGCCCGGGTCTGAACGCCGTGATCCACGCGGTAGTAAAAAAGGGAATCAACCACTATGGAGACGAGTTTGTCGGCTTTCTCGAGGGCTGGCGCGGAGTGCTGGATAACAACACGATTCCGCTGACGCTCGAGAAGGTTGACGGCATTTTGACGATGGGCGGCACCATCCTGCGCACATCGCGCACTAACGTGCGCAAGATTGAGGGCGGCATCGAGAAGTGCGTCGCCAATCTAAAGGCCAACAAGATCGACGCTCTCATCGCCATCGGGGGCGACGACACGCAGTCGGTGACGAACGCGCTCATCCAGGCCGGAGTGCCCGGCGTGGGTGTTCCCAAGACCATCGACAACGACCTGAACGGAACTGACATTTGCTTTGGCTTCGACACGGCGGTGAGCATTGCGACTGAAGCAGTCGATCGCCTGCACACCACGGCTGAAGCGCACAATCGCGTGATCGTTTGCGAGGTGATGGGCCGCGACGCGGGCTGGATTGCACTCACAGCGGGCGTCGCCGGGAACGCGCACGTGGTTCTGGTTCCGGAGAAGCCGATTGACCTCGACCATGTCTGCGCGCTCCTCAAATACAACCACGATCACGGGAAGAAGTACGGCATCGTCGTCGTTGCCGAGGGTGCGAAGCTGCCGTCCGGCGGACAGGCAACGGTCGGCACCAAGGTTGATTCCTTCGGGCACGCGCGGCTGAGTGGCGTTGGGCAGGCCTTAGCCGAGGAGATTGAAAAGCGCACCGGCTACGAGACGCGCTCCGTCAACCTTGGACACACTCAGCGCGGCGGCACTCCGTCGGCTTTTGATCGCATGCTGGCCACACGGTACGGCCTGGCGGCAATCGATCTGGTGCACCAGGGCAAGTTCGGACGGCTGGTGGTTCTGCATGGCACGAAGATCGAGAGCATCCCTCTGGCGGAGGCCATCTCGAAGAATCGCACCCTTGACGACAGCTTCCTCGAAATCCTCAGCGGTCTCGAGCCCAGGTTCTAAGAGCACGCTTGCGAGGGGCGGCTTCGCCAGCCGCCCCACAGCCTATTCCATGGCTGCGTACGCCAGCGTCCAGAAGTCGCTGAACACCTTCGGCGGCTCCGGCGAATCCATCATGCGCTGCGTGAAGAGAATGCCGATCATCCCCTCTGCGGGATCGATGTAAGCAGTTGTGCCTGTGCCACCGGTCCAGCCATAACGGCCGGGCGTATGGAAGATTTCGCTGCGCCGAATGTCTACCGCGATTCCCAGTCCCCAGCTCGAATGGGTTCCGAAAAAGATCTCGGAGCCCGCGCGCTGCTCCGGCGTAAGCTGATCCGACGTCATCAGCTCAACGCTGGCGCAGGAAAGTATCTGCTCACGACCGTGGCGGCCCCTATTGAGCATCATGCGGCTGAAGGTGAAGTAGTCGTCCATCGTCGAGACCAGTCCGCCCCCTCCTGATTCGGAGGGCGGCTCAGATCCCCACGCGCAATTGGCCGCGTCGTCAAAGACCTCCAGGGTCTTCATCTGGTGATTGAAGGAGTAGCACGCAGTGAGGCGGTCGATCTTATCGGCAGGCACGTAGAATGTCGTGTCCTTCATGCCGAGAGGATCAAAGATGCGCTCGCGCATGAATGTGCCGAGGGGCTTTCCCGAAACGCGCGCGATCAAGGCTCCCAGTACGTCGGCGCTCACGTGATACATCCACCGCTCGCCCGGCTGCGCCATCAAAGGCAAGGAGCCGAGATTTCGCAGCCATTGATCCATACCGAGCGCTTGCGACGGGCGCGGTGGACCATCGCCGCCAATCCGTAATTCGCGGATCGCCTTCTGGATCGGGTACGTATCCGGCATCGCCATCACGCTGCCAAAGCCCATTCGGTAGGTGAACAGGTCGCGAAGTGTAATGGCTCGCCGCGCGGGCACTGTGTCATCGAGTTGCGAGCTGATCGACTTGAGCACGCGCCGGTTGGCCAGCTCCGGCAGCCACGGTTCAATCGAATCGTCCAGCCTTATCCTGCACTCCTCCACCAGCATCATTGCCGCGACTGCAGTCGCCAGCTTTGTGAGGGAAGCGATGCGAAAGATGGTATCGCGCTTCAAGGGCGCGGGATTGTCGAACGCCAGCGTGCCCAGCATTTCTACATGAACGTCGTCATGATGACTGACCAGAGCGACCAGACCTGGCATTTCTTTCTGTTCAACGTGACCTGACAGCACCCGATGCATTCGCTCGGTGCCGGACTTCGAGAGTCCTCCGCTCATTCTCAGCTCCTTCATGATCTTCGATTTGGGATGTGATTCTAAGTTTGATGCGCGGCAAGAATGCTACCCGAGTCTAGTCAAACGGTCGGACCCTGCGTGATTGATGGGAGCTTTAGAAGAATCAAAGGGGCTAACACACAACCACTTGGGGTGGGGATCGACGGTCCCGCAACTACTGCCCACTCCCTTGGGCTGGCTTTCGTTGCAGTCCGGTGAAATTCACGGCAAAAAGGGGTGAATCCCCGGAGCCGGACATAAAATCCTTGAACAAGAGGGTGAAAACACGGTATAAGCAGGTCGCTGGCCAGTTTTCAGGAGTCCCCTAAAATTCAACAAGATAACCAAGGGAGCCGCCCATGAAATCCTCTACCGTACGCGCAAGTGAGATTCGGGAAGTGATGGACATCCGGCAGGCCTCAGATTACCTCGGCATCAGCCCGGACACGCTGTATAAGTATGCCTCCGAGGCATTCATCCCTGCCTTCAAGCTGGGTAACCGTTGGCGCTTCAAGAAATCGCGGCTCGATGAGTGGATGGATCGGCAGTCGGGAGTCTCGGCAGAGCCTGAGCCCGCTCTGAAGGCCGTTCGCTCCAGCCAGAAAAAGCCGGTGCGTGGCACTCGCGCTGCTGCCAGCCGGCGCGTTGGCGTTTCCAGAGTCTCCTGAACCTGAACCAGTTTGAAACGCGCGTTGCGGATATAGCCGGTGCTCGCCAATGGGCGATGACTTTCCGCGCGCCCGCAATTACTCTTAAATTGATGAGGCGTATGCATTGAACGCAAGCCCTGAGAGCACGAGCGCGCTCGTTTTGAAAAGCGACCCCACGCTGTTGCCGGCGTTTTCCTTCCGCAACCGCGTCGTCCGGGTATTGTGGAGTGTCTGCTATGCGCTGCTCTATCGCGTTTCGCCGCGGCCGCTTCATGAGTGGAGAGTCTTCCTGCTCCGCGCCTTTGGCGCGAAACTCGGTGCGGCATGCCACTTCTATCCCAAGGGGAAGATCTGGGCCCCGTGGAACCTCGTTTGCGAAGACCGTGTAACGCTCGCCGACGACGCCGAACTCTACAACCCCTCGCCGATGTATCTCGGGTCGCATGCCATCGTTTCCCAGGGAGCATATGTGTGTGGCGCCACCCATCTCTATAATGAGCAGTCGTTCCGGCTGGTTTCGTTTTCTATGCGCCTGGGAGCCTATTCGTGGATTTGCGCCCGGGCAGCGGTGAATCCGGGAGTGAACGTGGGCGATGGCGCAATCCTTGCGCTTGGCTCGGTTGCGACAAAGGATCTGGAGCCCTTCGGAATCTATGCCGGCATACCCGCCCGTAAGGTCAAGGAACGGTCGCGCGGGGCTGTCCCGCCTGAGCATGGCGGGGATGTTCCGATCCTTTGATCCTGCACACTCCGCAACGACGACACGATAGGATAGCTGCGATGAATGAAGCATCTCGTCTGCGCGCCCTGCACGGCAAAATGGCCGAGCAGGAAATCGAAGCCCTCCTCGTCACGCACCTTCCCGATGTGCGCTACCTCTGCGGGTTCACAGGGTCGAACGCTGCTCTGATCGTCACCGCAAAGAAAGCAGTCCTGTTTACCGACGGACGCTACACCGCGCAGGCGCGGCAGGAAACGCAGGGAGCCCGCGTGGTCATCGCGAAGAAGTCGGCGCTGAAGGAAGCCTGCGCGCTCCTTGAGTCGCTCGTGGGAAAGAAGGCGCATGCGGCGTACGATCCCAGCTACACGACCATCTCCGAACTGGCCCTGATGCGCTCGGCGATCAGCGGAGCCAGGCGGCGCGGATTCTTCTCTCCGCTGGAGAAGCCCATCGTCGCGGAACTCCGAATGGTCAAGGACGCGGATGAGCTGAAGCGCATGGCCGATGCTGCCGCGCTTGGCAACCGCGTCTTCCACGCGATCCTCCCGCACATACAGGGCGGCGTTCCCGAGACTGAGATTGCTGCCAGCCTGGAGTTCTTTGCCCGTAGCATGGGCGCCGAGGGAATGTCGTTCGAAACCATCGTCGCTTCAGGGCCGCGTTCGGCGCTGCCGCATGGCCGGGCGTCAAGCCACAAGACCCCTCGCAATGGCTTCGTTACATTGGACTTCGGTGTTATCCTCAAAGGTTATTGTTCGGATATGACCCGCACTGTGTGCGTTGGCAAGGCGGGGGCTGCGGAACGCTCCGCCTATGATGCCGTTCTCGAGGCACAGGAGGCGGCAGTAGCGGCCGTAAAGCCGGGTGTGACCTGCGGCGAGGTGGACGAAGCCGCCCGTAGCACGTTGCGCAGAGCAGGGCTGGCAAAGTACTTTACGCATTCAACGGGTCACGGAGTAGGCCTGGAGATACACGAGAGCCCGCGCGTTGGCGCGGGACAAACGCTGGAGTTGAAGCCGGGCATGGTGATTACTATCGAGCCCGGAATTTATGTGCCTGGCAAATTCGGGATTCGCATCGAAGATTTGATTGCGGTTACGGAACGTGGCGGCAAAGTGCTCACACCGGTAACGAAAGCGCTGATCGAGCTGTGAAGGTCCAGGCAGACGGATTGGGCGAGCGAGAGCACAAACGATGAATTCGGAAGACGTGAAGGAACTGAAGGAACTCATCGAGTTCCTCAAAGAGAACAAGATCGGCGAGTTCGATCTCGAACGCGGGGACCTGAAGGTACGCATCAAGTTCGCGCAGGAAGGCGGATCGGCAGATCTGGCCAGCATTGCCCGACTGCTGTCAGCGCAGAGCCATGCTGCTGCTCCGGCTCCCGTGGTATTACCTGAGGTCTATGCGGCGTCTGCTCTGGCAGCGGGTGCGCCTCCGGCGGCTGCTCCTGCAACTCAACCCGATGAAGACGCCTCGCTGCACATCGTCAAATCGCCAATCGTCGGCACATTTTATGAGTCGCCGTCTCCCGGCGCGCCTGCCTTCGTGAAGATGGGCGACCAGGTAGAGAACGGGCAGATTCTCTGCATCATCGAAGCTATGAAGCTGATGAACGAGATCGAGGCCGATGCAGCCGGAGAGATCGTCAAGCGCTTCGTCCAGAGCGGCCAGCCCGTCGAGTACGGCCAGTCGCTCTTCGCCCTGCGGCCACGTTAAGTTTGATCCATATATGTTTCGAAAAGTCCTGATCGCCAATCGTGGCGAAATCGCGCTGCGTGTCATTTGCGCCTGCAAAGAACTCGGTATCCGCACCGTCGCCGTTTACAGCGAGGCAGATCGCCACTCGCTGCATGTACGCTTCGCCGACGAGGCTATCTGCATCGGTCCTCCGCGCTCGGCGGAAAGTTACCTGAACGTTCCCGCCGTAATCAGCGCTGCTGAAATCGCCGACGTGGATGCGATTCATCCCGGGTACGGACTGCTCAGCGAGAACGCAAATTTTGCCGAGGTATGCCGCGCGTCCAATATCAAGTTCATCGGGCCGCCGCCTGAGGTCACGCGGCTGATGGGTGAGAAGGAAAAGGCACGGCAGGCAATGAAGCGCGCCAAGGTGCCCATCCTGCCTGGCTCTGACGGCGTCATCCAGTCCGAAGACGAAGCCCTCGAGTGGGCGAAATCTATAGGCTTCCCGGTGATCCTGAAAGCGTCAGCTGGCGGCGGCGGCCGCGGCATGCGCGTTGTCCGCTCGTCCCAGGAACTGCCGGCGTTGTATCAGGCTGCCCACACCGAGGCCGCGAACGCTTTCGGTAACGGCGATCTCTACATGGAGAAGTTCATCGAGCGGCCGCGCCACATCGAGTTCCAGGTGCTGGCCGACCAGCATGGCAACGTGATGTCGCTCGGCGAGCGCGAGTGCTCGATCCAGCGTCGCCACCAAAAACTCATTGAGGAAGCGCCTTCGCTGCAGGTCACGCAGAGGCTGCGCGACGATATCGCGAAGACCCTGAAGCGCTCGCTCGAAAACGTCGGCTATCAGAACGCCGGTACCGTCGAGTTCCTCATGGACGAGGACGGCAAGCTCTACTTCATCGAGATGAACACGCGCATCCAGGTGGAGCATCCAGTCACGGAGATGGTCACCGGTATCGACCTCGTCAAGGCGCAATTGCGCATTGCCTGCGGCGAAAAGCTTTCCAGCATCCTCACTGAGCCGATCCATATCCGTGGCCACGCCATTGAATGCCGTGTAAATGCCGAGCATCCGGAGAAGTTCACCCCGTCGGCGGGCAAGATCACCGCATTCAACGTGCCCGGAGGCAACGGAGTCCGAGTCGATACCGCCCAGTATGCCGAGGGGGTCGTGCCACCCTATTACGATTCGCTCATCGCCAAGCTCATCGTGCACGGCAAAGACCGCGAGGAGGCTATGGAGCGCATGAAGCGGTCGCTGGACATGTTTATTGTCCAGGGAATTCATACGACGATTCCGCTGCACCGCCGCATCTTCGACGACGAAGAGTTCCGGGCCGGAAAATTCGACACGAAATTTATGGAGCGGTTCTTCGAGCGGCAGAAGGCGGCCAGCGAGTAGCCAGGCGAGAGCCATATGCACCTGTACATGTTCGACAACTCTGCGACCGCTGAATACCAGCGGCTCGATCTGATGTCGAAGATTCTCGATCCGGACACCAGGACCCATCTCGCCGCCCTGGGCTTGCGGGAAGGCTGGAACTGTCTTGAGCTTGGCGGCGGCAACGGCAGCATAACAGAGTGGCTCTGCGAAATGGTCGGAGCCTCCGGCAGCGTCACATCCATCGACATCGATCCGAAGCTCATTCGCCTGGTTCCAGCGCAGAACCTCGCCGTGCGTCAGGCCGACCTGCGCACGACGGATCTTCCGACCGCTGCCTTTGACCTCGTGATGTGTCGCGCCATGCTCCATCAAATCGCCGAGCACGCGCCGTGGTGCTCGCGAGAATGGCTGCGGCGGTAAAACCGGGCGGATGGCTCTTCGCGTGCGAGCCTGACTTCAATCTGGCGCGCACCTGCGAGCCGGAAGCGTGGGCTGAAGCCTGGCACGGCATCCTCAAGTGGGGCCAGACTCAGGGAGTGGACTGGTTTATCGGACGCAGATTGCCGGCCATGGTCAGCGCTCTGGGATTCGGCCACGCTGAAGCGGCGACACACGTCCCGAATATTCGCGGAACCACCCGGGACGCCATTTATTTCCAGATGTTTTTTGAAATTGAGCGCGAGCGCCTCCTCAGTTCAGGCCTGGTGGCTGAGCAGGCGCTGAACGCGGCATCCGCCGTGCTCGCCGACCCGGATTGCTGGACGCAATGCTGGATACTGACGAGCGTCTGGGTTCGTAAGCCGCTCTCGTGATCACGTCCCAGCCGGGCTGGACGACTATTCAACCGCGGCGAATAGCCAGTCTAGATATGACCGGCTTCCGGCAGCGACCTGTAGCACGAGAAACTCCGGAACCTCATACGAGTGCAACTCGCGCAGCGCGGCTTCGAGCGCAGGCAGCTTTTCCGCGGACGTCTTGATGATCAGAAGGATCTCTGCACTCTCCTCGATCACACCTTGCCAGCGGTAGACAGAAGTCACGCCCGGTACACGGTTGACGCAGGCAGCCAGCCTGCGTTCCACCAACTCGTGTGAAATTCGGGCGGCTTCCTCCTGCGAACCTGCGGTCGAGAGGACGATGCTTGCCGGCGAGTTCGAGTTTTCGCTCATCTGTCTTCGGTTTCCAGGCTGAATGATGAAGCTGCTAAGTGAGCATCCTACTCGTGGCGCAGCGGAAATCAACTTTGAGCGCCTTCCCCCTTGACTCAGTTTGGGGTGCGGCCGGGGCACCTGAGTACCGGAGTAGATTCCCCGGCGCAAGTTTTTTGCACCCAGGGCCACCACATCCAACGGATTCGCGCCGATCATTAATCTCTGGGACAGCGGAAACCGCGAACCCTCGGAGTCAACTGTTGTGAGCATCAGCGAGCCAAATATCAAGCTGAAGGCGCGCGCTGCGGAGTTTCTCTTCCGCGTGCGACGGCGCATCGCCACGGCATTGGCGGTTGTGCTGGCACTCATTTTCGGCTACCACGTGATGGTGGGACACAACGGCCTGAACGCTTATGAGCAGAAGCGTGCAGAGGATCGCGAGCTTCATCAGCAGATTGACTCCCTGCAGCAGGAAAATGATCGGCTCAAAGAGCACGTGGAGCACCTCAAGAGCGATCCTGACGCGATCGAGCGCGAGGCGCGCGAGCGCCTGCACTACGCTCGGCCCGGCGAGGTCATCTATAGCTTGAACGCTCCGCAGAGCGCAACCCAATCTCAGGCACCAGCCGCCGCAGGCGCAGGTACCAAATAAGTTCGAAGCCGCCCAAAATTCTTCCACCTTTTTCATTTTCTTCGTGATACGTTACTTTCGCCGGAGGCGGTCGAATGAAACGTTTGTTGTATTTGTGCCTTGTAATTGCCCTTATTGCGTCGGGGCTGCGTGCGCAGTCGGGAAGCTCGTCCGGAGATGGTCCCACCGACCCGAAGGCGCAGAAGACCTACGCGGAGGCTATGGAGTGGCTAAAGGGCCATGATCGACAGGCAGCGCTTGGCGCCTTCAGGAAAGCCGATAAGCAGAACGGCGGCCACTGCATGGCATGCCAGAGGCAGATGATCAAGATCGGCGAGGAAACCGGCGACTTCAAAGCGGCCGACGACGCATCACAGGAGTTAATTGCCGAGGCTAAGGATCCAAAAGGGGCAGCTGTTGCCCATGAGGAGCGCGCCACAGTGCTCATTCGCGAGGGCGCGGCAAAGAACAAGGATGAAATTTATGCCGAAGCCGACAAGGAGTTCAAGGCTGCTCTGGCGGCGTATCCGAACTTTCCGGAAGCAGTTTTTGGCGACGGTCTGACTCTTGCGCATCTGAAGCAGGACGATGCGGCGAAGGCCCGCTTTGAAGATTTCGTTGCGATGACCAAAGACAACAGTGCGATGCGGCAGCGCGCGCAGCGCTATGCTGAGAGGCCCGAATTGGCACGAGCGCGGATGGCCCCTGCATTTGCGGTGAGAACCGAAGATGGTCAGCGCATATCGTTCAACGATATGCAGGGCAAAGTGGTGCTCATCGATTTCTGGGCAACGTGGTGCGGCCCATGCAGGGAAGCGCTGCCCCACGTACGGCAGATCGCGCAGAAATTTCAGGGTCAGCCGCTCGTGGTGTTGAGCGTGAGTCTGGACAGCGATGAAGCGAAGTGGAAGGACTTCGTCGCGAAGAACGGCATGACCTGGCTGCAGTATCGTGATGGGGGATTCGAGGGGTCGCTGTCGCGTCTCTTCGGAGTCAATGCGATTCCCCACACCTTCACCATTGATGCGGACGGAGTGCTTCAGGACGAGCACATCGGCGACGCTTCGATCGAAGGCAAGCTGAAGAAGCTGTGCGCGCGGGCGCGCGAGCTCGAGGAAGTTCAGAGGACAACGGCGAAGGTGGAACAATAGCGCCGCTCTAGAAAGCTCTTTCATTCTGCTCCATAACCCCCGACCCTATACCACGACCTATACTCTTCAATGAGGTGCACGGCCGGTGATGTCGGCAATACGATTCGTGTGGAATGCGACGCGCGGCAACCGGCTGCGTCCCTGGCGAAGCGAATACCTCAAGTGGCGGATCGAGACTTACTCCGGTATGAAGGCCGACGAGATCAAGCCGGGCGATATGGCTCGCTTTGTCTGGCGCGAGAAGTTGCATCTGCTGCGCTTTCTGAAGTGGACGGGGCAAATCGAAAAATACGTAACGACGAACAGGGAACAGTGATGAAGACACGGCGGAAGTTCCTGAAGAGCGCTGCGATGACCGCTGCGATGAGTCCGTTTATCGGCGCGCTCCGGCCGGCATGGGCGAGCATGCGCGAGCAAACCAGTCCCGGTGATGCGAGCGGCGCCCAGTCGCTGCGCGCACACGCCAAGGCTCACGGGCTGCTCGTTGGCTGCGCTGTAGTTCCCGAGAGGCTCAACAAAGAACCGCAATATGGTGGCGTGGTCGCGGCACAGGCGAGCATTCTTGTCGCGGAAAACGCGATGAAGTGGAGGGCGCTTCGCCCGGCTCCGGACAGGTTCGATTTCACCGGCGCGGACGCGATCCTGGCCTTCGCATCGGCGCATGGGCAGAAGGTGCGCGGTCACAATCTCTGCTGGCATGAGGCGCTGCCCAACTGGTTCGCGGCCACCGTCACCAAAGAGAACGCCCGCCAGATCCTTACGGACCACATCAAGACCGTGGCCGGACGCTACGCCGGGAAGCTGCACTCCTGGGACGTGGTCAACGAGGCCATCGACACGAAGAGCGACCGATCTGACGGCCTGCGCGAATCGCCATGGTTCGACCTGATCGGGCCTGACTACATCGATATAGCGTTTCGAGCGGCGCGTCAGGCCGATTCAACGGCGCTGCTCACCTACAACGATTACGGCATCGAGACGGACACTCTGGATCA
The DNA here is from genome assembly GCA_963781245.1 of uncultured Acidobacteriaceae bacterium. GTDB lineage: Bacteria > Acidobacteriota > Terriglobia > Terriglobales > Acidobacteriaceae > Silvibacterium. Next base: position 98,404 of record CAWAFB010000007.1, on the reverse strand, counting down.
AACGAAGAAGCGCGCCTTGGTGCTAGAGCTGGTGCGCGGAATGAAAAAGCGCGGCGTACCTATTGATGCGGTCGGCGTGCAGAGCCACCTTGGAGCAACCGATCCCGCGCCCGGAGTTGGGCTGACCGATTTCGTCCACGAGCTGCGGGGCATGGGGCTGCAGGTCTTTATCACCGAGCTAGACGTCAACGAGAAGAAACTCGAAGGCTCGGAAAGCGAACGCGATGCGGCAATCGCACGCATCTACAAGGATTACGTAACCATGATGGTTGCCGAACCGAACGTGACCGCCGTCCTTACCTGGGGAATCACCGACCGATTCACATGGCTCAACGGACCGAAATTCTCGCGTCCCGACGGCAAACCGCAGCGATGCCTGCCCTTCGACGCGGATTACCAGCCCGCTCCGGCGTTTTTCGCGCTGCGTTCGGCACTGGACAGCAGACCCTCAAACCTTCATCCATAACAGTGCGAGGCGGCCTTGGCAGCGAGCGCCGTATCTGATGTGATGAGAGCTGCGGTGCTTTCCTCTTGCTGAGCCTCTTCCGAACGACGATCTGCGCGCTTTTCATCACTATGGCGCTATCCGCGCTGTGCACGGCGCAGGAGCCTTTTCCCGGGGAGCCTCCTCGGCAGCAACAGCCGCCTTCCAGCCAGCAGGCAGCGCCCGCGCGTAACCTCCCCCCTCCGGTGAGTGACGAGCAGCTCGGAGCACCGATCATTCGGGTAAACACCAGCGTGGTCCTGGTTCCAACGCTGGTGGAGAAGTCTTCAGGCGCTGTGTTGTATGGGCTTCAGCCAAAGGACTTTACGCTGCTCGATAACGGTGTGAAGCAGGACGTCCACGTCGATGAGGATCTGGATTCATCGCCGGTATCGCTCGTAATCTGCGTGGAGCGGGGCCGCGACGCGGCGCTCGAGTTCGATAAGTTCGCTCATCTGGGCCCGCTGCTTGAATTGTTCACTGGGCAGGACCGCGGCGAAGTGGCGCTCGTGGTCTTCGATTCAAAGCCGATCTTTCTTGAGGGATTCGAGAAAGACACCAGCTATATCCAGGGTGACCTGCAAAATCTGCCGCCAGGAGATGGTGGCGCAGCGATCCTCGACGCTGCCGGCTTCTCTATCGGCCTGCTCGAGAACCGGCCTGCGGATCACCGGCGCGTGCTGTTGCTGATCAGCGAAACGCGCGATCACGGTAGCCATCTTGTTACGATCCCTCAGCTTGTGGAGCGCATCGGCACCAGCAACACTCTGGTGCTCAGCCTGACGTTTTCGCCGTCGACGGCGGAACTGATCGACTGGGGCAGAGGCAACACCAATGGAGGCACCGAACTGAACCTGCTTGCACCCGTCGTCATGGCCATCAACGCCATGCGTAAGAACACGCCGAAGGCCCTGGCCTCAATGAGTGGAGGGGAGTACGCGCCGTTCACCCGCGAGAAAGGCTTCGAAGATCGTGTGGCAGAGGTCGCCAATCACGCGCGCAACCGCTACATGCTCAGCTTTCGTCCCACGGACCTGACACCGGGGCTGCACACAATCAAGGTTTCGCTGGCGGAAAACTACGGCGCGCGGGTGGTGACGCGAGCGAGCTACTGGGCGGTGAACGATGCGGCGTCGGAGCCGCAGAATGCGCCCGCGAAGGCGCCCGACAAAGGCCCTGCGCAGACTCAGCCATGAAGATTGCGTCTATATCCGAAAACCCTTACATGCGATAACGGAAATAGGAGAGTCCTGAATGAGTGAGAGAGTACGTCTGACCGCAAACGATGGCCATGAACTCGAGGCCTACGTCGCCAGACCGGAGGGCGACCCGATCGCGGGCCTTGTCGTAGTGCAGGAGATTTTCGGCATCAATGCGCATATCCGCTCGGTGGCAGACGGCTACGCGAAGGACGGATTTCTTGTGGTGGCTCCTGCGCTCTTCGATCGCTACGAGCGTGGAGTCGAGCTCGGCTACGAGGGCGAGGACATGCAGAAGGCGAGGTCGTTCGCAAACAGGCTGGACATCGAAGCCGCCTTGCGCGACACGGACGCTGCTCTCGACTATGTCCGCGGCCAGACAGGCAAAAAGTGCGGCGTCATCGGCTACTGTTTCGGTGGAACGGTGGCGTGGCTGGCCGCGACGCGGCCGAAGGTCGAGGTCGCGGTCGGGTATTACGGCGGACGGATCGCCATGTTTGCCGCCGAGCAACCGAAGGCGCCGGTCATGCTGCATTTCGGGAAAAAGGACCAGCACATTCCTAAAGAAGAAGTGGACACGGTCGCGGCGGCGCATCCCGAGGTGGAGATTTACTGGTACGACGCCGGCCACGGCTTCAACCGCGACACCTCCGGCGAACCAACAAAGTTGGCGCGGCAGCGCTCGGTCGAGTTTCTAAAGAAGCACTTGAGTTGAAGAAGCTCAAAGGCGCGGGCGGAGAAAAGCCATGAGAGAACCGGGTCAGGCATCGCTGGCGCGCTGCCCCTCATCCAAAATTCCCACCGGGCCGCTAAGATTTTGGCGTCGTTTCGACCCTTAAGTGCATCTATTTTCTATCGCTCGCCCGACTTACGGCGTACTCTGCCTGCACGTCGCAACTAAGTGAAAGGAAGAAGAGCGCGAATGGCGACAGCTGCCGCAACGGCGCAGCCGAAGTTCATTGCAATGGAAAACTGGCGGCCCAGGGCAAATCCCTGGGTAGTCGCGGCGACCGTAGCGCTGGCGGCGTTCATGGAGGTGCTGGACACCTCGATCGCCAACGTCGCGCTGCCGCACATTGCCGGCAGCCTGGGCGCAAGCCAGGACGAGAGCACGTGGGTGCTTACCGCGTATCTTGTGTCGAATGCCGTCGTGCTGCCGATGGGCGGATGGGTGGCGAGCATCATCGGCCGGAAGAGGTTCTTCATGAGCTGCATCGTGATCTTCACGATCAGCTCTTTTCTTTGCGGCAGTGCGCCATCGCTGCCGCTGCTGCTGCTCTTCCGCGTAATTCAGGGCGCGGGCGGCGGAGGTTTACAGCCAATGGCCCAGGCCATCATGGCCGATTCCTTCGAACCTGCCAAGCGCGGGCTGGCGTTTGCGCTTTATGGCATCGTTGCGGTGCTCGCGCCCTCGATCGGACCGACGCTGGGCGGATGGATTACCGACAACTACAGCTGGAACTGGATTTTCTATATCAACATCCCGGTGGGTATTCTGACGCTGATATTGACCAACAGGCTGGTTGAGGATCCGCCATGGAACGTGCCCGACAGGAAGAATTTCTTCAAGCTCGATTATGTGGGAGTGAGCCTGCTGGTGATTTCGATGGGCGCGCTGCAGATCATGCTCGACAAGGGCGAGGAGAATGACTGGTTCGGCTCGCACTTTATTGTCACCTGCGCGGTAACATTTGTGGCGTCGTTCATCGCGCTGATCGCGTGGGAATGGTTTGCGAAAGCGCCGCTGATGGACCTGAAGCTGTTCAAGAACCGGAATTTTGCGGTGTGCTGTTTCCTGATGCTGCTGACGGGCGGCTTTCTGAACGCGACGACCGTGCTGCTGCCGCAGTATCTGCAGAGCGCACTCGGCTATACCGCTACCTGGGCGGGACTCGCGCTGTCCGGCGGCTCACTCGTGCTGCTTCTCGTGGTGCCGATTACCGGACAACTCGTCACGCATTTTCCTGCGCGCAACATCATCGCCTTTGGGTTCTTCTGCTTCACGGTCTCATACTTTGTTACGGCGAACCGGCTGAATCTCGGGCTGAGTTTCGGCGAGTCTTCGTGGCTGCGCATCCTGCAGGTGTTCGCGATTCCTGTCGTGTTTATCTCGGTGACGACGGCGGCATATTTTGGAATGCCGCGCGACAAGAACAACCAGGTGGCGGGCCTGATCAATTTCGTGCGCAACATCGGCGGCAGCATTCTGATCTCGCTGACCAACGCTGCGGTGGTGGAGCGGTCGCAGTTCCACCAGAACCAGCTTCTGAAGTACCTGACGCCCACCAACGCCAATATGCAGCAGCGGATCCAGTCGCTGAGCAGTGTCTTCGACCGCACCGGCGGACCCGCCAACGCAGGCAACTTTGCACAGGGAAGGATCTATAACCAGCTCATTCAGCAGGCCTCGGTCCTTGCCTACGTCGACGTCTTCTACATCATGTGCGGAGCTGCGATCCTGATGGTTCCTCTGTCATTTCTGCTGGCTAGGAACAAGCCGGGAGGGGGTGGCGGTGGGGGCGAAATCGCAGCGCATTAGGATAGAAACGCTCGGATTCACCCGCGGTATCGCGCGTATCGGGGCTCCGGCCTGTTTATGGTTCCGATCCTGCCGGCGGTTTTTCTCCGAATCCGCGCGCTAGGCAAGGGCTAGCGATGAAAACGTGCGGCTGCTGCATCCAATTGACAGGGCGAATTCACTTGTCCAATTCACTTGTGGATCAATGAGCGAAAGTTCCTCCGAAAAATTTCCCGAAGAAGAGAGGCGAGCACCCGCAGTGCGCGACTTCTCGCACGCGTGGCGGGCGCTGCGCCATCGCAATTTCCGGCTGTTCTTCAGTGGCCAGAGCATCTCGCTCATCGGCACCTGGATGACGCGCATCGCCACAGCCTGGCTGGTCTATCGGTTGACGAAGTCGGCGCTCCTGTTAGGCACGGTCAGCTTCGTTGGGCAGATCCCGACCTTCCTGCTGGCTCCGTTTGCCGGCGTGCTGGTCGACCGGCTAAACCGGCGTCACGTGCTGATCTGGACGCAGACTCTGGCCATGCTGCAGTCTCTCGCGCTGGCGTGGCTCACCTTGACCCACCGCATCACCATCCATGACGTGCTTGCGCTGAGCGCCTTTCAGGGTGTGATCAACGCCTTCGACATGCCTGGCCGCCAGGCCTTCATGGTGCAGATGGTCGAGGACCGCGCCGATCTCTCGAACGCAATCGCCATCAACTCGTCGATGGTGAACCTCGCACGCCTCATCGGTCCGTCGCTTGCCGGCCTGGTAATAGCTGCGACCAACGAAGGCTGGTGCTTTTTCATCGACGGCATCAGTTACATCGCCGTCATCATCTCGTTGCTGCTGATGCGCGTGCACGTCGCTGACGCGAAGCGGGCTGCGGCGTCCATGTTCGAGCAAATGCGCGAAGGGTGGCAGTACGTCTCAACCTTTGTGCCCATCCGCAACATTCTTCTTCTCTTTGCGCTGGTCAGCCTGATGGGCATGCCATATATGGTGCTCATGCCGCTTTTCGCCGCGCAGGTACTGCATGGAGGCGCCCACACCCTTGGCTTCCTGATGGGGGCGGCGGGCGTTGGCGCACTCATCTCAGCCCTGTCGTTGGTTGTGCGCAAATCGGTGCGCGGACTGATCAAGATGATCCCCATCGCTGCTGCGGTCTTTGGAGCGGGGCTCATTCTCTTCGGGCTATCACAGGTAGTCTGGATTTCACTCGTGCTGATGACGGCCGTCGGCTTCGGCATGATGCAGGGATTAACGGCGAGCAACACCATCATCCAGACGCTCGTCCCCGAGGACAAGCGTGGTCGCGTGATGAGTTACTACACTGCGGCGTTCGTCGGCATGGCTCCGTTCGGCAGCCTTCTGGCCGGTTCACTGGCGCACTGGATCGGTGCTCCGCGAACCGTGATGCTCACTGGGACCTGTTGCATCCTCGGCGCGGCCTGGTTCTGGTCGCGTCGGCGGGAGATTCGTGAAGTGGTACGCCCCATCTACATCGAGATGGGCATCGTGAAAGCGCCGCCGGAACTGGTCGAGGAGCAGGCCGGGAACTGAGGGTTGACAAGTGACCGCTCAATCTCGCGTGTGCAAAAATGATTCATACTCTCATGTCCAATCCAGAAGTCTCCGCAACACCGTCCACGGCTGAAGAAATCACCTCCTCCGAATCTTTCGACGCTCTATTTACCGAATACGAGCGCACCCACGCGCGCCATCCGGAAGGCGCCGGAAAACAGATTGAAGGCACCGTCGTTGCGGTCTCATCTGAGCAGGTCTTCATCGATATAGGCTTCAAGATCGAAGGCGTGCTGCCCGTAGTCGAGACCGAGCCACTAAAGCCGGGTGACCGCGTACTTGTCTCCATCAAAGGCCGCAACGAAGAGGGCTACTACTCGCTCTCTCGCTTCAAGGTTGCGCAGCCCAAAGACTGGACGTCGCTCGAGCAGGCGTTCACCGATAAGTCCACCATCCCCGGCCGTGTCACTGGAGTCGTTAAGGGCGGCCTTAGCGTCGATATCGGCGTCCGCGCCTTCATGCCCGCCTCGCGCAGTGGCGCCCGCGATGCCGCCGAGATGGAGAAGTTGGTCGATCAGGAAATCGTCTGCCGCATTATCAAACTCGACGTGGCCGATGAAGATGTCGTCGTCGATCGCCGCGCGGTGATGGAGGAAGAGGCGCGCTCGACCAAGGAGCGCCGCTATTCCGAAGTGAAGGAAGGCGATGTGGTGACGGGAACCGTCCGCTCGCTGGCTGACTACGGAGCCTTCATTGACCTGGGCGGCGTCGACGGTCTGCTGCACGTCGGAGAAATCTCCTGGAGCCGTATCAACAATCCCGCCGATGTTCTTGAAGTAGGCCAGCAGGTCGAGGCTAAAGTCCTCAAGATCGATCTAGACAAACAGCGCATCTCGCTCGGCATGAAGCAGCTTCAGCCGCATCCGTGGGACGCCGTGCCGGCTAAGTATTCGCTGGGCCAGCGCGTGACCGGGGTAGTCACCCGGACCACCGACTTCGGGGCCTTTGTCGAGCTGGACCCGGGCATAGAGGGTCTGATTCACATCTCGGAGATGGCCTGGGGCAAAAAGGTCCGCAAAGCTACCGACGTTGTGAAACCTGGAGAGACCGTCGAGGCCGTCATCCTTGGCATTGCCGCTTCGGAGCGCCGCATCTCGCTTGGCCTGAAGCAGGCCTTTGGAGACCCATGGGCCGAAGCCGCCCGCAACCTGCTGCCCGGTACCCAGGTCGAGGGCCCTATCGTCAGCTTCACCAAGTTTGGAGCCTTCCTCCAGATCGCTGAAGGCGTTGAAGGCATGATCCACATCAGCGAGATCACTGCTGAGCGCCGCCTCAACCATCCGTCGGACGCGCTTAGGCTTGGAGAGCAGGTCAAGGCGCAGGTGCTTTCGATCGACGCCGAGAAGCGGCAACTGCGGCTCAGCATCAAGAAGCTCGTACCCACCGGCCTCGACGAATTCCTCGCCGAACACAAGGAGGGTGATGTGGTCACTGGTCGCCTTCTCGACGAGTCGGGAGAGCAGGCGCGCGTCGAACTGGGCGAGGGAATCGTCGCCCACTGCTGCATCACAGCCCCGGCCACAGAAGAGAGCGCTGTGCCCGCCAAAGCCGACCTGTCTTCACTGACCTCGATGCTTCAGGCGCGCTGGAAGGGAGCCTCTCCTGCTGCCGCTTCGAAACGCGAGCCTGTGAAGGCCGGGCAGATTCGCAGCTTTCGGATTGCGAAGCTCGACGCCGGCGCCAAAAAAGTGGAGCTGGAGCTGGCTTAAAACTCCTTCCGGTACAGCTTGGGCAGGGCGCACTTCGCAGTCGCCCTCCCGTCTTCGGCCCATTATCTAATTGAGCACTATCTCGACGAAAATGCTCTTCTGGAGTGAAATGGGTACAAATATCCCCCTGATTTCATTCCCGAGAGGGTTGCCTTGGTGTCGTGTCGTTTTAGGGCGCTTTGTGTTTTCGTTCTTACCTGCGGCTTTGCCGGCTTAGCAGTCGGACAGTCGGCCAAACCTCCAACGCAGCCTGCACCCACGTATGTTCCGCCCGCGCCCCACGTCAATGCGCCTCTGCCTGACATCCCCAGCATGCCGGGCGATGGTGACGGTGCTTACAGGTCCGGGAATTACCGGGATCTCTTCGCGGAAATAGGACACACTCAGGCGGAGAGCCGCGCCAAGATCGACAGGGCATTTCAACAGCTCTTCCACGGCGACGGCCAGGAGGAGCGCATCTACTTTGAGACCGGTGCCAACGACAACGGACCCCTGGCTTACATCACCGACTGGGCGAACAACGATGCACGCACCGAGGGCATGAGCTACGGCATGATGATCGCTGTCCAACTCGACAAGAAGCGCGAGTTCGACGCCATCTGGAACTGGGCCAACACGTACATGTTGGTGACGGATCCGAAGAACCCATCAGTCGGCTATTTTGCGTGGTCGATGAATACCGATGGCACGCCCCGCTCGACAGGGGCCGCTCCGGACGGGGAAGAGTACTTCGTCATGGCGCTCTATTTTGCCGGGCACCGCTGGGGAAACGGCAAGGGCATCTATGACTATCAGGCAGAGGCGGACAAAATTCTTCGCGGCATGCGCCACCATCCTGTGCTGACCGGCACGAGCCCCTTCCGCATTCATCCCGACGATCCGCCGTTCATTCCACCGGACCACCCCTGGCCGAGCCCCAATAACAGGGTCCGCGAGCGCGAGCTGGCGGCGCAGGGAAAATCTCCCGAGGAAGTCCTTCGGCCGAAGCATGGCCCGCAGACCGAGATGATCGGGCCAATGGTGGAAGAGAACTACTTCATGATCCGATTTGTGCCCAACGAGGATCATGGCGTTACCGATGCCTCATATCATCTGCCGGCATTTTATGAGCTGTGGGCGCGCTGGGGGCCGAAGGAGGATCGCGCCTTCTGGGCGAGAGCCGCCGACGTGAGCCGAGAGATGTTCTACAAGGTGACCGGGCCCGGGACCGGCCTCACACCCGATCGGAACAACTTCGACATGACGCCGCTCATCGGGCAAGACGGTACCTCCGCGGATTTCGGCTACGATTCCTGGAGAAGCGTGAGCAACTGGTCGGTCGACTATTCCTGGTGGAAGAAGGATCCCCGGGAAATCGTCCTGAGCGACCGGATCCAGAGCTTTCTCAGCGGACAGGGAATCAGCACCTTCAAAGACCGCTACACGCTCGGCGGCAAGCCGCTTTCCGAGCGGCACTCAGTCGGAATGGTGGCGACGACTGCCGTGGGCAGCCTGGCCGCTACCCCCAGCGCTGCCTCCAAGGCATTCCTCGAAGAGCTATGGCATTCGCCCGTTCCCGCCGGAGAGCAGCGCTACTACGACGGCATGTTGTACCTGATGAGCATGATGCACTGCAGCGGAAACTTTCGGATTGTCATGCCGCACGGGGCGCACTAAGGAGCGGCCGCTAAAAGCAAACCTAACGTCTACAAGGATGGTGTTCACTTCCCGCCCAACCTACGGAAGCCGCTGGAAATTACGTGGTTTAGGCCTGCTTTTGATTGCCCCTCACCCCCCTCCATGTTATTCTTGATGCAGACACTTAGGAAGTGTAGAGAACGCAAGAAACAGGAGTAACGCACACACCGTGCTGGCACCTTCGAAAAAATCCGACATTATCACGCGTTTTCGCACGCATGACTCCGACACCGGCAGTCCTGAAGTGCAGATCGCGATCCTGAGCGAGCGCATTGGCGAGCTGACCGAGCACTTCAAGACCCACGCGAAGGATCATGGTTCGCGCCGCGGTCTGCTGATGCTGGTAAGCAAGCGCCGCCGCCTGCTCGACTACCTCAAGACCAACGACTCCGACCGGTATCGCGAAGTCATCGGCAAGCTCGGCATACGCAAGTAGCCGCAACGATTCCATTGTTCTTTCAGCTGACGCGACGGAAATCGATAACAGGATGGGATGCGCGGGCTCGGCAACGGGCACAGGTGTATTCTCCGGCAGCGAGGTGCGCCCCAGCCGGGCAGCCCTGCTGGACCGGGTCACGGGCTAGGAGAGTCTCGCTTTGATGCGTACGCTCTCTGCGGCTCAGGCTTCCCTGCATTTGAGCGGCGCGGCCGCCATCCTGCCCCCAACCGGTTCCGACCGTCCCTCCCACCACGACCCTTCCCACCCGCGATTTGCGACTCGGGTTTCCAGCCGGCTTTTTCCGCTCCGGCTTTCCGCCTTGACGAGGCGCCGCGCTGTGCGGCGTTTGGGAGCCATGGCGCAATCGCCTATCCAGAAATGAGGATTCTATGAAGCACGAAGTTACAGTTGAGCTTGCCGGTGGCAAGCGGCTGAGTTTTGAAACTGGCCGGATGGCCAAACAGGCGTCGGGCGCAGCGCTCGTCACCCAGGGCGAATCAGTCGTGTTGGGCACCGCCGTCGCCTCTCCCGATCCCAAAGAAGGCATCGACTTCTTCCCCCTCACTGTCGACTATCGCGAGTACGCCTACGCAGGCGGCCGCATTCCCGGCGGATTCATCAAGCGTGAAGGCCGTCCGAGCGAGCGTGAGATCCTCACCTCCCGTCAGATCGATCGCCCGGTACGTCCGCTTTTCCCCGAAGGCTTCCGCAATGAGACCCAGGTCATCGTCCTGGTCTTCTCCGCGGACAGGGAAAACGATCCAGACGTGATCGGCATTAACGCTGCAAGCGCGGCGTTGGCACTGTCGGACATTCCGTTCAACGGTCCGGTGGGCGCGGTGCGTGTGGGCCAGGTGAACGGCGAGTTCATGGTCAACCCGACCTACACGGAGCGGCGCGACAGCGCGATCAACATCACGGTGGTCGCGACCAAGCTCGGCATCGTGATGGTCGAGAGCGGGTCGAGTGAAGTTTCTGAAGAGACGGTGATCGGCGCCATCGAGTTCGGCCACGAGGAAATCAAGAAGATCATTGTCGGCATCGAGGAGCTTGTGGCGCTTGCGGGCAAGCCGAAGCGCGAGGTTGCGCCTCCGGAGTTCGACACGGCGTACTATTCGGCCCTACGCGCCAAGATCGGCGACCGGCTCGCGGATGCGCTCGATACAAAGAAGCATCCAAAGACCGAAAGCTACGCGCTGGTCAAGGAAATCAAGACCGAGCTGGCAGCCGGGATGGCCGACAGTGAGAAAGTTGCGGACGAGAAGAAGAAGCTCGCGAAATACTACGAGGCTCTGCGCGAGAACATCTTCCGCGAGCAGGTCACCAAGGAGCGCATCCGTCCTGACCGCCGTGGATTCGACGAAATTCGTCCCATCACCATCGAAGTCGGCGTCTTGCCCCGCACGCACGGCTCCGCTCTCTTCACCCGCGGCGAAACGCAGGCGCTGGTAACGGCTACCCTGGGCACAGGCGACGACTCGCAGCGCTTGGAGACCTTCGAGGGCGAGCAGAAGAAGCGCTTCATGCTGCACTACAACTTCCCGCCGTTCTCGGTCGGCGAAGTGGGACGAATGACCGGCGTAGGTCGCCGCGAAGTCGGGCACGGAGCGCTCGCCGAGCGCGCCGTGAGCGCGGTTCTGCCGAACGAGGAAGAGTCGCCATATTCGCTCCGGATTGTCTCTGACATCTTGGAGTCGAACGGTTCTTCTTCCATGGCGTCAGTTTGCGGAGCCAGCCTGGCGCTGATGGATGCCGGCATTCCGCTCAAGGCGTCGGTCGCCGGCATCGCGATGGGCCTGGTCAAGGAGGGTGAAGAGTACTCCATCCTTACCGACATCGCCGGCGCGGAAGACCACTACGGCGATATGGACTTCAAGGTCGCCGGAACCCGCAAGGGCATTACCGCCCTGCAGATGGACATCAAGATCAGCGGCATCACCGGCCAGATCATGCGCGAAGCGCTCGAACAGGCTCGCCGCGGCCGGCTCTTCCTGCTCGACACGATGGACGCGGCTCTGAACGGACCGCGCGACATCAAGTCGAAGTATGCGCCGCAGATCCGCACCCTGCAGATTCCCACCGACAAGATTCGCGACCTCATCGGGCCGGGCGGCAAGACCATTCGCGGCATCATCGAGGCCACGCAGGTCAAGATTGACGTCGACGACACGGGCCGTGTGAACGTGGCATCGAGCGACGAAGAAGGTCTCAAGAAGGCGCTCGCCATGATCAACGACCTGACTGCCGTTCCGGAGATCGGCAAGACCTACCTCGGCAAGGTCGTTCGCCTGGCAGAGTTCGGGGCCTTCGTCGAGATTTTCCCCGGCACCGACGGCCTGCTCCACGTGAGCGAGATCGCCGAGCATCGCGTGAAGGACGTCAAGGACGAGCTTCGCGAAGGCGATCAGGTCCTGGTCAAGGTTCTGGGCGTCGAAGGCAACCGCATCAAGCTGTCGCGCAAGGCTCTTCTCCGCGAGCAGCGCCAGAAGATGGGGCTCCCCGAGCCTGGTGCGCCGGGCGCTCCGGCAGGCGATATCTCTGCCTCCGGCGAGTCCGCTCCAACCGAAGAGCGTCCACGGCGTCAGCCGCGTCCCGAGCCAGTCGAGCGGCAACCTCTCTCGAATGCCAGCACCATAACCATAGAGGGCGGCGATGACTTCGATAACGATGCCCAAGAAGGCGAAGAGCTGAACTTCAACCGCGCCGACGGCGTGCCGGTTCCTGTGGGCGGTGGTGGTGGTGGTGAGCGCCGTCATGGACAGGGTGGCGGTGCCGGAGGCGGCGGACAACGCCGTCGGCGTCGCGGTCGCGGTCGCGGACCGGGCACTGGTGGTGGCGGTGGCAACCGCGGACCTCAGTAAGTCACAGCAGGTAGATCGAAACGGGCTGCGCAAATCGCGCGGCCCGTTTTCCTTGCTTCCGTATTTTCAAGAACCAATGAGGCGGCGCGCCATATCAGCCTTTGTGTTGGTGGGGCTTCTCTGGGGCAGTGCGTGGATCCCCACCTCGGTCGTTCTGCGCGAAATGCCCGGCCTCCGCGCCGGAGCCGTGCGCTTCGCCATCGCCGCGATCCTTGCCGCCTCGCTCGCACGCGTCGCATGGCTTCGAAATCGCATCGCAGCTCAGCGTAAGCCGGGCCTCCCACTCAAAGACTCGCTTGTTCTCGGGCTGACCGCAATTGCTTTGCCCTATACGTTGACGGCATGCGTCGCCGGTCAGGTCTCATCGGGAGCGGTCGCCGTCTTGTTTGCGCTCATGCCGCTTGCAGCGCTCCTGCTGAGCAGCGAAGCCATGAGCGCGGCGATTCCCGCTCTTGTAATCGGCCTTGGCGGCGTCGCACTTCTCGTCGCGCAGGGATTGTCGATCTCCGCGACGCAATGGAAAGGCGTCGCGTCAATCGTATGCGCCGTGGTGCTCGGCGCTTTCTCTCTGAACTACGCTAAGACACGCCTGCGCCACGCGGATCTGCTGGCGTCGGTTTCGATCCAGTTCGCATGTGCCGCTGTCTTTCTTGGCTTGCTCAGTGCATTCATCGAGCACGGGAAACAAGCCGTCTGGCACCAGGATGCCCTTCTTTCGCTTCTTATTCTCGCGGTGTTCAGCGGACTCTCCCTGCCGCTGATGTACTGGCAGCTGTTCGAACTCGAGTCGTGGCAGGTCGCCAGCCTGCAGTGGAGCGCAACGCTCATCGCTGTCGCCGAGGCCGCATGGCTCCTGCGAGCTTGGCCTTCGATGGACATGTGGGCCGGAGCGGCTCTCATCGTCGGAGCCACCCTCTGGCTCCTGCGCGGGACCGGGCTCCGCGAGTCCGAAGCCGTAACTCTTCAGATAACAAACCATACCAGCGACGCCCCGGCCGCATCCGAATCTGAAGTAGGATCAAAGTAAGCTTGTGACTGGGCAACAATCCTCGAAAGGCACACTGCAATGAGTGCGTCCATGTACATCGTCGTTGAAGGTGACGATCCTGGCTACGACATCTTCGTCAACGGGCACGCTCTGGCGCGCAACGAAGATGCGCTCGAAAAGCTTGCTATGCGCCTGGGCGTAAAACCGCTGCTCGAATTCTTCTCCGCCGATCAGAACTCCATGGCGCTGCTGCTCGAAGAGGGCGCCGGCGATCCCGAGTGGGCGAAGACACTCCCGCCTCCGCAGTGGTTTTCGCCAGAACAGGGCCTGAACACGATCGTGACTCTTCTCGACTACCTGAAGGATGCGCCTACCACGCTGGGAACGGAAACCTCCCAGGTAGTTACCGAGCTTGAAGAGTACGAGCGAGTCCTGCGCAAGACCGCGACGCGGAACCTGCGCTGGCAACTCGCCGTGAGCTGGAAATAGGCGGGACGCTTATTTCCACGCACCCAGCTCTCTGCGCATCAAAACCATTTCGCCCAGATGATAGCTGTTGTGCTGGCACACAAGGAGCACTTCGCGTAGCAGCGTCTGCCCATCGCCCCACGGAATCTTCGCATAGAGATTCGCCTTAGGATCGCCAACCATGCCTTCGAACGCCCCGAGATCGGTCTTCAGCGCCTTTACTGACGCGTCCCATTCGCCGGGCTGAGGAGTCTCCTTCGCTGGCCAGTAGTCATCCGGCCACTTCGGAGCGACGTATTTCGGATCGGTTGAGAAGAGCAGCAGATCGTTCACGGTCATGCGCATGTGTTCGAGAAGCTGCCACGGCGTGTAAGGCACATTCTTCGATTTGGTCCCCGCAAACCTGGCGGGAAAATCATCGACCACGGTGGCCAGATCCACGTGAGCGCTACCGCCGCGCAACATCTCCAGCAGGTGATCGCGCAAGGCTTTATCTTCTGTGGGCATTCATCTCTCCTATCAGGATGAGATGCCGGGAAGTCGACAACGACCCCGCAAATCCACGCAACAAGTCTCAGTGAGCTTCGACGGCAGCAAGCTCTCTCTTGTCAGCGAATACGTTGCCCATGCGGCGAATCTGCGCGCCCACTCCACGCAGCTTCTCTTCAATGTGCTCGTAGCCGCGATCCATGTGATAGACGCGGTCCAGAATCGACTCCCCATCTGCAACCAGTGCAGCCAGCACCAGCGACGCCGAAGCGCGCAGGTCGGAGCACATGACTGCTGTGGCGGAGAGAGGAGCCTTGCCGCGAATGGTGGCGGAGCGCCCATCGACTTTGATGTTCGCGCCCATGCGAACCAGCTCCTGCACATGCATGAAGCGGTTCTCGAAGATGTTTTCAGTGACGACCGATGTGCCATCGGCCTGCGTGGCCAGCGCCATATACTGCGCCTGCATGTCGGTCGGAAAGCCTGGGTACTCTTCGGTGGAGACATCGACCCCCTTGAGATCGCCTTCACTGCGCACCCGGATCGAGTCCTTCCCGATCATATCGATGCGCGCGCCAGCCTCTTCAAGCTTTCCGATCACCGCACTCAGGTGCGCCGGATTGCAGTTGGCCACGACGAGATCGCCGCCCGTGATCGCTCCCGCAACCAGAAACGTTCCTGCCTCGATGCGATCGGGGTTGATGCGGTGCCGCGCGCCGTGCAGCTTCTCGACGCCCTGCACGCGAATCACCGACGTGCCCGCGCCCTCGATCTTCGCGCCCATCGCAGTGAGCAACGCAGCCAGATCGGTGACCTCGGGCTCACGAGCGCAGTTCTCGAGAACGGTTTCGCCCCCGGCTAGAACAGCGGCCATCAAAATGTCTTCGGTTCCGGTGACGGTGATCTTATCGAAGTTGATATGCGCACCCTTCAGCCGCTCGGCGCGGGCTTCGATATAGCCATGTTCGTAGGAGATCGTCGCGCCCATCGTTTCCAGGCCTTTGATGTGCAGATCGATCGGACGCCCTCCGATGGCGCAGCCGCCCGGCATCGCCACGCGCGCAAGACCGGTGCGCGCCACCAGCGGCCCGAGCACGAGCGATGACGCGCGCATCGTCTTGACGATCTCGTACTTCGCCACAGGGTCGGATAGTACCCTGCAGCTGATGGTCGTGCGGTGTTGCGCGCGCCCGTAACCGAGCTCTACTTCCGCACCCATCGACACGAGCAGCTTGCGCTCGGTCTCGATATCGCGCACCTGCGGGATATTCTCGAGGACGACCTCGTCCTCGGTGAGAATGGCCGCAGCCATGCACGGGAGCGCAGAGTTCTTTGCTCCGCTGACGCGAATAGTGCCCAGTAGGGGATTGCCGCCGCGAATAACGTATTTGTCCATGAGGTGCTGAGCTTTCCTGTCAGCCGGGCAATTAAAAAATCCAGCTTGACTTGACTAGTGTAAACGCGATGACGGTGCGGAAAATCAGTCCCAGTCACTACTTTGAGACCGGCTCTGAGTTCGCCTCAAGCCACTGCGCCAGGCCATCGTCGGAAAGCTTGCCTGCCGCAAGATCGTGGAAGGCAAGATAGGCTTCCTTCTGCGAAGCAGCAACCGGCGATCCATTGCGTTCAAGCCTGAAAATGAAAACCCGCTGATAGCATCGGCGGGTTCTTGAGATCAACCTGAAACATCCGGGTCTACAAATCCATCGTCGTGTCTTCGATGGCCAACCGGACATTGCCGTCCGAGCGCGCCAACCGACGAACCGCCTCCGGCTTGTCCACTCCGGCCTTGAGCATTACCAGCGCAACCGGGACGCTTCGCCCAGCTGACTTGATAACGTCGACAGCCTTATCGCGCGTGATGTGGCAGGCACGCATCAGGATGCCGATGCCGCGCTCGACCAGCTTCGAGTTCTGCATGTGCACGTTAACCATCAGGTTTTCGTACACGTACCCGAGTCGGGTCATGGCGCCGGTGGTGATCATGTTGGTGATCATCTTCTGCGCAGTAGCGGCCTTCATGCGGGTTGAGCCGGAGATAACCTCAGGGCCTACATCTGCAACGATGGCGATATCCGCCGCTCCGGCCAGAGGCGTGTTGTAGTTGCAGGTGATGCAGGCGGTCTTCGCGCCGCGCGCGCGGGCATAGGCGATAGCCGCAACGACGTACGGAGTGCGTCCACTCGCCGAAAGGCCAATGATCATATCCTTGCGTGTCGGCCGCCGACGGGCGATGTCCCGCTGGCCGAGTTCTTCGGAGTCTTCATTGACCTCAACAGGAGACGCCAGCGCTTTGGGGCCGCCGGCCATGATGTACTGCACTGTCTGCGGCGAGGTTGAAAAATAAGGAGGACATTCACAGGCATCGAGAGACGCGATGCGCCCGCTCGATCCAGCTCCGATATAGATGAGGCGTCCGCCTTCGCGCAGGCTACGGGCCACGGAGTCAATCACTTGTGCAATTTCCGGTAGGGCCTTTTTGACTGCGGCGGCTACTTTTGCGTCTTCGTGGTTGATGATTCGGGCAATCTCGAGAGCCGATTTTGTATCAAACCCCTGCGATGCATCGTTGGGGCTTTCTGTCATCAGTTCGTGGAGATTGGAGATGTGATTTGTCGGCTTATGATTTGAACTTTTGATCTCAGCCTGCGGGTGCGTCATTGTGGCCATAAGTGTTGGGTTTCCCGAACGTGTGCTGCCCCATTATAGCGCCAAGTTGCGCCGCTGGCTCTTGAATTCTGACGCACACTTTCGTGTCAGTGGTTGATTCCTTCGGCAACAGCATCGTGAAATGCCGGCCGCACCTCCTGGATCGCTTTATTGGAGCGGTCAGGCCAGGTGCGATTGGTCAGAAGCGCCGCAGCCAGCTTGCGTTCAGGATCGATCCACAACGATGTCCCCGCGTAGCCGAGATGGCCAATCGAGCTCCGCGAAAAATACCTGCCCGCCGATGACGGTTCGCTCGGAGTGTCCCATCCCAGGGCTCGGCTCGTCCCGGCCGGTTCAGTCTGGCGAGTCGCGAACAGGCGCACTGTCTCTGGCTGAAACAGGTGCCTCCCGTGCGGGGTTCGGCCTTCCGCGAGAATGCAGCCCGCGAAGCGAAGCACATCGAGCGTGTTGGAGAACAGGCCGGCGTGACCGGCGACTCCACCGAGCGCATAGCAGTTTTCATCCTGCACTTCGCCTTGAATCACCCGGCCACGATAGACCCTGTCATGTTCGGTAGGCGGAATGCCCGGCCGCCAATCTGCCGGCGGGCAATAGCACGCCGTCTCAAGGCCCAGAGGAGTGACGATTTCGCGCTCGAAATATCGCCCCGCCAGATCGCCTGAAAGCACTTCCAGCGCCTTCCCCAACAGGATGAATCCGATGTCCGAGTACTCGGCGAGCGTCCCGGGCTCGGCCTCGAGCGGGATATGCAAAGCGGCACGCAGCATCCCTTCCGGCGTGTGGTGCTGTTCAAATAGCCGCCCATAGCCGGGCAGTCCCGACGAGTGCGCGAGCAGCATGCGCAGGGTTATCCGCTCCTTGTGCGAGCCATGCTCCATGCCGACGACGAAGCCGGGAAGAATATCTCCCAGCCGTGCCTCAAGGTCCAGAACTCCGCGCAATTCCTCCTGCGCGCGGTTCTTGTGCCCGCGGCGCTTGTCGTACAGAAGCATTGCCATCGATGTCGTGGCCATCACCTTCGTCAGGCTGGCCAAATCGAAGACCGTTGCGGGCGTCACCTCCTGAGAGTCGGCGTCAAAAGTGAATCGCCCCACAGCATCCAGTGCCACAACCTCGCCGTCGAGAAGAACGCCCCAGGCCGCGCCGGGAAAGACGCGTCCAGCCACCGCACGCTCCAGCACCTCTCGCGCCGCGCGGAAGCGTTGGCGGCCGTCTGACGCTGTCCCGGGGATGGAAACCGGCGGCGGGGGCATAGGAGTTTGCTTATAGTAGCTGAAATGACAGGCACGCCCAAACGTTTCATCGGCTCGCTATCCGCGGTTCTGCTCCTGCTTCCTCTGTGCGCTTCGATCTCACGAGCACAGGATGACACGGCCCTCGAGAACAAACTCCGCCCTGTCATCGCTGCCCACCACGGCAGGGTTGCCGTCTACGCCGAGGATCTCACCAGCGGCAAGACGCTTTCGCTTAACGCGGATACGCCGGTACAGACCGCGTCTGTGATCAAGCTGACCGTGCTCTACGAAGCTCTTCAGCAGATCCGGGAAGGCAAGGCCCATTTCGAAGACAAGATCACTCTGATCCATGACGATCAGGTCTCCGGCTCGGGGATTCTGCCATTGTTCGACACGCCGCAGCCGCTCACGTTCAAGGATGTACTCACGCTGATGATCGTCCTGAGCGACAACACGGCGACGAACCTGGCCATCGACCATCTCGGCCTCAAGAACATCGACGACCGCATCGTCTCACTCGGCCTCAAGAACACCTGGCTCTATAAAAAGGTCTACAAGCCTGCCGTGGGCCCGATGCCCGCAGACCAGAAGATCTTCGGCCTGGGCAAAACCACGGCCCGCGAAATGGCCAGTGTCATGAAGCGTTTCGTGACTTGCGACCTGAATCCGCCCGGCAGTACTGTCGCGCCGACGCCATCCGATCACGCTCTTTGCGACGCCGCGATGCACATGCTGAAGAACCAGTTCTATCGCAACAGCATTCCCCGTTATCTCGAGACGCAGGACACGACAGAAGGCGAATCAAATATTGCTAACAAAACCGGCGCTCTCGATGCCGTCCGTAACGATGTGGGCGTGGTCTTCACTAAACCATCGTCTTCAGGAAGCAGGGGATCGATCGTCATCTCGGAGTTCACATGGGACAACAAGGACCAGAGCTGGACTCCGGACAACGAAGGTGAAGTGATCATGGCCAAGCTGGCGCAAGAAATTGTTGACGCCTGGGCGCCCCGCTAACTCGCCCCGACAGCTCTCCGTCTATAAATTTGAGTGCCAAAGGGGCCGGGTAGGTAGACAATAACGGAAAGCGGAGCGACATCATGAAGACGACATCACTTATCATGGCCTGGGCCCTATCACTTGCTTCGATTGCGGTTGCCCAGACCGCGCCCGCCCCCACAACCGCACCCGACTCAACACCCGCGGCGGAGACTGCTCCCGCCGCCACGCCAGCCTCAGCGCCCCCGACGGAGACCGCGCCAGTTGTTACGCCGGCTCCTGCGACTTCATCTGTTCAAACTCCGGCAACCTCACCCGCTCAAACTTCGGCAACCTCACCTTCTCCCGCTACTCCAGCCAAGACGGTTGAAGTCCCCGCCGGGACCAAGGTACTCCTCACCCTGCGCAGCGGGGTCAACACCAGGACGGCGCAACCTGGTGACGGTGTCTATCTCTCGTCGACCTTTCCGGTGGTTACAGGCGGCCATGTCGTCATACCTTCCGGCGTCTATGTCCAGGGAGTCATAGACCGCGTCGTCCGTCCCGGCCGCGTGAAGGGCCGTGCGCAGGTGACTATGCACTTCACCACGCTGATCTTTCCCAACGGCTCGGTGGTCAGCATTCCCGGCGCGGTTGACAGCCTGCCAGGCTCCAACGGCCCCACAGTAAAGAAGGATAGTGAAGGCACCATCGAGCAGCCGGGCAGCAAAGGCAAGGACGTTGGCACCATCGCCACTACCGCAGCAACCGGGGCAGGCCTGGGCGGTATCATCGGGGCGGCCTCGGATCATCCGGGCGCGGGCGTCGGCTACGGAGCAGCTGCTGGTGCGGTTGGCGGCATCCTCTACACGCTGTTTACCCGCGGGAACGATGTCGTGCTGCCCGAGGGTGACACCATCGAGATGATCTTTCAGCGCCCGCTCATGCTGCAGGAGGCGAATCTGAGCGGGCCCGAGGTCGCAGGATATGTTCCCACCGGCCAGCAGCAGCAGCCGATGGCAAAACCGGGAAGAAATCAGCGCATTCTTTGTCCGCTGGGATCGCTGGGATGCCAGTAAAATAGAAAGAGAAGTGAATCAGCGCGAAGAATGAACGAATTTACGCCACCAACATCCACGCCACCAGTAAACGTTAAACCGGCCGCACCACAATCCCATCTGCGCTTGTGGGTGCGCGACGTGCTTATCTCCGTCGCGGCATCGTTCATGATCATCACCTTTCTATATCAGCCAGTCCGCGTTGAAGGCACTTCCATGCTGCCGCAGCTGCGCGATCAGGACCGGCTCTTCATCAACAAATTCGTCTATCGCTTCGAAAAGATTTCCCGCGGAGACATCGTCGTCTTCCACTATCCCCGCGATCCCGAAAAGAGCTACATCAAGCGCGTGATCGCGCTGCCCGGCGATTCGCTCCGCATCGAGAACGGCCGCGTTTACGTGAACGGCGAGCACGTCGACGAGGATTACGTCCCGAATACCTATCGCGACAGCCGCTCGATGCCCGAGATCGTCATTCCGCAAGGCGAATACTTTGTTATGGGCGACCACCGCTCCATCTCCAGCGACAGCCGTGACTTCGGCCCGGTCGACCGGAACCTGATCTACGGTAAGGCGGCTTTCGTGTACTGGCCGGCGGACGACTTGGGCGTCGTTCACTAGGGCTCGTCTGCACTGATCGGGGTCCGATCATGGACCCTATCCTACCCCCTCCCCTTGCATTGCGTACCTCATACATTCTGTTTGACTTAAGGAGAGGTCCGGCCGTACTTCATTGATTCTACTCGGGTTGCGAGCCGATCATTGATTCCATTGGAGTTACAGCTGAGCTACCAATCAGGGTCACATCGTCGGCACAATGCTCAATCTTACTTCTATTTTATCGAGCCTGTCTTAATTGGCAGCCATGTTTGTTGTGGCGATCTGGATTTCGAATGAGCCAGTTACAGGCAAGTTTTGAAGCCAGAGCTTGAGAGCAGATTGAGCCTCACGGGGCTGTACGGCAGGCCCGGGCCATTTTGCTTGTCAAAGCGCGCCCCCCGGGGCTACGCTTCTGCTCATTCGCGAGCATTTGTGCCCCGGCGAACAGTCGACCTGTGATGTCAGGCACCTGGCAGGAGCGCCCGCAAGATCCCGCAAAATCCGGACTGGCGAATAATTGCCTCTGCTGGCCAACGCTCGACTGGGCCCCTACGAGATCAGGTCAACGCTCGGCGCTGGCGGCATGGGCGAGGTGTACCGCGCCCGCGATACGTGGCTGAATCGGGACGTCGCGATCAAGGTTCTCCGTGAAGACGATGCGGGCAGCGTGGAGAGTCGCAGCCGCTTCGAGCGTGAAGCCCGCGCCATTGCCGCGCTCAACCATCCCAATATCGTGGCCGTGTACGACTTCGGCGTGGAGGCTGATCAGCAATACATCGTCAGCGAACTGGTCGAGGGCGAATCGCTGCGCGCCCTGCTCACGGGCAAGCCGGTTCCGACGCGCAAACTGCTTGATATCGCCACGCAGGTAGCGGACGGCCTGGCTGCGCGCACGCCGCTGGAGTAGTCCACCGCGACCTCAAGCCGGAAAACATCATGCTCGCCAGGGATGGGCGGGTGAAAATTCTGGACTTCGGCCTGGCACGGCAGGCAAAGGGGGCTGGTCCGCCCGGTGGCAGTGATGGCGGGAACACTGAATCGACCAGAACCTTTGTTTCCGGCGGTGATGACTCGGATCACCTCACTGAGGCTGGCACCGTTCTCGGAACCGCAAGTTACATGAGCCCGGAGCAGGCTCTGGGCAAGCAGACCGATTTCCGCTCCGACCAGTTTTCCTTTGGGCTGATCCTTCACGAACTGGCTTCAGGAAAGCGGGCTTTTGCCAAGGCGAGCAAACTCGAGACGATGGCGGCCATCGTGCGCGAAGAGGCCCCGCCGATGGACGAAAAAGTGCCGCCGCCGCTGCGCTGGATCGTCGACCGCTGCCTGGCCAAGGAGCAGGAACAGAGATATGAATCGACTCGCGATCTCTTCCGAGAGTTGCGTAACCTCCGCGACCATTATTCCGAGGCGCATACGAGCGCGGTATTCGCTCCGATTGCACCCCTGAAAAAACGAAGCCGCTGGAGAATTCCGGCTATCTGCGCCGGTTGCATGCTTCTCGCCGGATTATTCGGCTACCTATTCCGACCAGTCGGTCAAAACATTGGAACCTATCGATATACACCGTTGGCACGCGACGTAGGTGAGGCGGTCTGGTCACCCGATGGCAAGGCGGTTGCGTATGCAACCCCGGGGAACAACCCGCAAGTATTTCTCCGTTATCTGAACTCACCGGTTCCGATTCAACTGACGCATGAGAAGGACCCCGCTTGGCCGAAAGGATGGTGGAGCGACGGCAGTCACGTCATCGTATCGCAGTTCAAGGACAGCAGCAATGAGTGGCCTTACCTCAAGCTCTCCTCGGTCGCGACCGTGGGCGGCAATCTCGAATTCATCATGGACTTCGATTGCGATAGCGCCTGCGACGTATCGCCGGACGGCAAGGTGTTTGCGACGCACATGAAAGACAAGGATGGCAATTACGTCGTTGAAGTGTCCGATCCACTCGGCTCGCCGCTGCGGCCCTATACGCCCGCTCCATTCATGAGTAAAGCGGTTTACAATGTCCCTCAACTTGCCTTCTCTCGCGACGGGAAAGAGATTCTGCTCTATCGTGCTGGAGACGAAAAGACGGGGGAAGCCTGGCTGCTTCCCTATCCTGCCGGGGGCACGCCTCCGAAGCGTATTTTACAGAAGCTGCCTGTCGTCGGGTTTCTTGTTGGATCTCCGAGTTTCTCCTGGCTGCCGGACAATCGGCATATTGTTATCTCGCTGGTGACGGACGAGAACGCTCCGTCCCACTTGTGGATCGCGGATACTGCGTCCAATGAGCTCACGCCGCTCACAACCGGCCCGAGCCGCGAGCTTTTCCCGTTGGTTTCGCCTGACGGCGAGAGCATCCTCTACGATCAGGACGCGAGCCACTATGATGTGGTGTCGGTTTTCGTTGAGGATGGTACAGCAAAGACGCTCATCAGCTCTGGCCATATAGACGTCATGGCCGCATGGTCCGCAAACCGGGCAAAGCTGGCCTGGGTGACGGATCGAAGCGGTCCGGGCGAGATATGGGTTCACTCGCCCGATGGTTCTGACCGTCCGGTAGTGACGGCTGCGGACTTTCCGGCTGGAACCAATGAATGGTTTGCGAACCCATCCCTTTCTCCCGATGGTGACCGTGTTATTTACTCGAGATGGGATCGTGCGGGGGGCTCGTATCTATGGATCTCATCCCTCTCCGGCGGAGCACCTGTCCGGCTCACCAGCGTAGATACCGGTTCTGAACGGGGTGGTTCGTGGTCGCCCGATGGAGACCGGTTCGTCTATTTGCAAGTACAGGCCGGCAAGACTTCGCTGATGATGGTCAAGACCAGCGGGAATGCCGCGCCAGTCGTGCTGAGGGAGGGAGTGAATGAAGGGAGTCTCCCCGATTGGTCGCCAGCAGGGGACTGGATCACCTTTAACGATGACAAAGGCTGGAACCTGATTTCCCCCGACGGCAAGACTTCAAAATCTCTCGGTAAGATCGGGACGCGGTATCTGGCATTCTCCAAGAGTGGGAAGCTGCTCTACGGAATGCAGTGGAACCAGACTGAGGATCAGATTTCCCACACAATGCTGTTTTCTCTCGACCCCGTAACACACAAGCAGACGGTCATCAAAGAACTGAGCATGGACCTATGGCCGGAATCACCTTCGATTGCCGGCGTTCGCTTCAGCGTGGCCCCTGACGGGAAGAGTTTTGTCTACAGCACTGCCGACAACCGGAAGGATCTCTGGATGCTTACCGGCTACCGCCAGCCCGGCTGGCTGGGTCGAGTCTCAGACGCCCTGCACCTGAGATAGCCTTTGGTACATCAAGCCGGACGACATTTCTCACGAGGAGATGAATCACCGGTAGATACGCCCTGAACGCGAGAAGATCTCCGAGGTCTGCAATACCCGCGAGTAAACGAACCATGGTTGGGGCCGATAAAGCCGATGGTGCAGATATTCTGAGAAGGCATGTATTCGCTGAATGGTGTCTTGAAGAAAGTACCTGAGCTGGCGCGTTTGCTGGATCGCGACGGGGTCTCCGGGCTAGTCGATAAGATTGCGCACTGGCGTCAGCACAGGGCGGCACAGCCCAGAATCGACACCGAGTATGGCAGCACCGATACGCTCACATGGGTTGCGGTCAAGGATTTGTCGGCATCCGGTCCGAACATTCCCTAAGCCACCGAGTACGGCCCGTCTCCTGCCTACGATTTTGAACTTATTCTGAACCAACTGCCTGTCGATTGCCGGAAATATACCTTTGTCGACCTGGGCTGCGGCAAAGGACTGGTGCTGATGCTGGCGTCACAATTCGGTTTCAGGCGGACTATCGGTGTCGAGTTTGCGCGAAATCTTTATGAGATCGCGCTGGCGAATCTGGATAAATTTCGACGGAGTGCCGATGCGCAGCCGATCGAGGTGATACTTGGCGATGCTGTAGAGTTCGCGTTTCCGACGGAGCCGCTGGTCGTCTATCTTTATCACCCGTTTGGTCCGGAAGTGATCCTTCCTGTCCTTACGAACCTTCGGGCCTCACTCTCGGAACATCCAAGGGATTGCTGGGTGGTGTACGTGAACCCCGTGCATCATCAGGTTCTTGCCGGCTGCGATTTTCTCATCACGCATAGAGCCGTGCTGGGCAAAGAGTCCGGTGAGCCCTACGCCATGTACAAAATGAGGCGAGTCGATCCGCGTTACGAATAGGATCTACCGCTCCGCCACCCGATCCAACAGGTCAAAAAATTCCGGAAATGAAATCGCCGCCGACTCCGCGCCGCGAATTACTGTGTGACCACGCGCCCGGAGCGCCGCTACCGCGAAGGCCATCGCGATGCGGTGATCGCCGCCCGAATCGATCTCCGCCGCGTGCAGGGTTTGCCCTCCCGGCACATCGAGTCCGTCGTCGAACTCTTCCACCTCCGCGCCCATCGCGCGCAGATTGCGCGCCACAAGAGCGATGCGGTCGGACTCCTTTACCCGTAGCTCCTTCGCATCTCGAATGCGGATCCCCTGCTTCGTGTACGGCCCGATGGCCGCGATGACCGGCAGTTCATCGATCAACTGGGCCGCCAGCGCCCCCGAGATAGTTGTCCCGCCCATGCCATCCGGCGGTGCATTCACCTGCACCGTTCCCACCAACTCGCCGTGTTTTTCTTCGAGATTCGCCACGCCGATATGCGCGCCGAGCGCAGTAAGAACGTCGAGCAGCGTAGCGCGCGTTGGATTTAATCCAAGCCCGTCGAAGATGAGATTCGACTCCGGAAAGAGCGCCGCCGCGCAGAGAAAGAACGCCGCAGATGACATGTCACCAGGGACCGCCGCATCGATGCCCTGCAACTGCTGCCCGCCCTCAATCGAAACCGAATCCAACGTCCGCTCGACATTCGCCCCGAACGCGCGCAGAGCAAGCTCGCTGTGATCCCGCGTCCGCACCGCTTCACGCACCGTCGTTGTTCCCGAGGCCTGCAGCCCCGCAAACAGCACCGCGCTCTTCACCTGCGCGCTCGGCACCGGAGTGGTGTAGTCGATGCTGTGCAGCTTGCCGCCGCGAATCGTCATCGGTGCATGGCCATCGGTGAGGTGGATATCCGCGCCCATCTGCGAAAGCGGCTTGCGCACCCGCTCCATGGGCCGCCGGCTCAGGGACCCATCGCCGACCAACGTGTACGCAAATCGCTGCGGCGCAAGCAGCCCGGCCAGCATGCGCATGGTTGAGCCGGAATTTCCGCAGTCGAGCGGCTCCTCACTGTGATGGAAGTGACCATCCGTGCCGGTAATTTCAATCGCGCCGTCTGCCGCGCGTTTTACGCCCGCGCCCATGGCCGCAACGCAGGCCAGGCTGCTGACACAGTCCGCGCCGGACGAAAAATTCGTCAGCCGGGTTGTTCCGTGGGCCAGTCCGCCAAGCAAAGCGTAGCGGTGCGAAATGCTTTTGTCGCCAGGCAGGCGCAGGCTGCCGGCGATGTTACTCGCCGGCTCGATAATGCGTTCGGTTGCGACTTCGGTCAAGACAGACTCCGAGAGGGTAGTGCTTCTATCCTAAAGCACCTTCAGCACTACGACAGTCTCGTCGTCGAAGCGTTCGCGCTCACCTTGAAACTTCGCGACCTCAGACAAAATCGCATCGGCGATCTTCGACGCCGACTTCTGGGCGTTCTTCTTCACCACTAACTTCAGTCGATCGTCACCAAACATGTCGCCGTTCATGTTCTGCGCGTCCGTGATGCCGTCGCTGAAGAAAATCAGCGAGTCGCCCGGCTGGGTCGACAGGCTGAACTCCTCGTATTTCACGTTGGGAAACATCCCCAGGGGAAAGCCCTCGGCATGCACCGTATCCACCTCGCCATTGCGGCAGAAGAGCGGCTGCGTGGCGCCGGCGTTGGCGATCTGCAGAGTGCGGTTCTCGTCGTTCCACAGCGAATAGAGCATGACCACATACTGCGAGTCGACCTTGCGCTCCTGCAGAGAATCATTCAGCGACTCCAGCAGTTCCGATGGCGACAGCAGCCGGCTTGCCGCCGATCGCATGATGCCGCTCACCAGCGCCGCATACAGCGCCGCGGCGGTAGCCTTTCCGCTCACATCGCCCAGCACCACGGCGCTGCGGTTCGCGTCATACCGCACGAAGTCATAGATGTCGCCGCCGATGGTCCGCGCCGGAATGAAGCGCGTCGAAAATTCCGCATGGTTGTGCTGCGGCTTCACAGGAGGAAGCAGCCGCAGCTGCACCTCCCGCGCCATGGCGAGATCACGCTCCAGCCGCTGTTCCTGGTGCGCCACGCGCTGGTAGAGCTGCGCGTTTTCGATAGAAATGGCGATCTGCGCTGACAGCGTCGTCATCGCGCGCTCGTGGTCTTCGTTGAAGTAGTTGGTGCGCGTGTGCTCCACATCGAGCACTCCGATGACCTTGCCCTTGTAGATCAGCGGAACTGCCATCTCCGAGCGCGCTTCGGGATTGAACATGTGGTAGCGCGGATCTTTGCGTACATCGGGCACGTGCACCAGCCGGCGCTCGTCCATGGACACCCCCACGAGACCGCGGTGCAGGGGGATATTCTCGCCAGGGTAAAAGCGCTGGCCAAAGCGCACAGCGTATCTGTTCTCCAGCACCTGCTCGTTTTCATTCAGCAGCCAAACCGAGAACATCTGGAAGTCGATGATTCTCCGCAGCAGTTGGCCCACCCGCTCCAAAAGAGCATCTACATCCAAAATTGACGTAAGCTCGCGGCTGATCTCGTTGAGCACCTCGAGCGTCTGCGCCTGCCGGGCGACGCGCGTATACAGGCGCGCATTTTCGATTGCCTGTCCGATGCGCGACGCGGTGAGCTGCAGCAGACGCATGTGCTCGGGAGAGAAGTAATTCGTCTGCTCCGACTGGATATCGATCACACCAATCACCCGATTCTTCACAATCAGCGGAACAGCAAGCTCCGAACGCACTCCCGGATGGACGTTGATGTAGTTCTCCGCCTTGGTGACGTCGTTGACCAGAATCGCATGCCGCTCCTGCGCAACCTGGCCCACGATGCCGTGACCCATCTTGATGCGCATGCGCTCGGCTTCGGGACTGTGGCCGATCTGGAATCGCATTCTCAAGTCGCGAGTGCGGTCGTTGACCAGCAGGATGGCAAAGATCCGGTAATCGATCACCACCCTGACTAGGTCCGCAGTTCGCTTCAGCAGCGTCTGCAGATCGAGCGTAGTGTTCAGCGCATCAGCCAGCCGAATCAGGAACTCGGTCGACAGCGGCTCGATGCGGATCTGGGTTTCTGCAGGCGCAGCGGTGCTGGGGCGATAATCGCCTTCAAAGCCCTCGGGGGGCGCACTGCTTTGCGTCTTTTCTTCGCTCACAAATCTCCCGGCTACTTTCCCGGCTTCTGGTTCCACCGCGCTTGCGTTTTCTATCGATTCCGGCACGGGGCGGGCAGGGAAGTGCGCGGACGAGCCATGATAGCGCGTCCGGTGCACCCTGCGCGTACCCGAGGAATCGGAAGTGTCAGGATCAGGCGACGTCCAGCGCCTGAACGATGGCCACGCTGGCGCTTGCTCCGATGCGGTTTGCCCCCGCCTCCAGCATGGCTCGCGCGTCTTCGAGAGTGCGGACTCCTCCGGACGCCTTCACGCCGCAGCGCCCACCGGCAACGCCGCGCAGCAGCGCCACATCCGCAGCCGTCGCGCCGCCCGTCGAGAAACCAGTGCTCGTCTTCAGGAAATCCGCCCCGGCCAGACAGGCAAGCTCTGACGCTCGCAGCTTTTCTTCGAGAGTTAGCAGCGATGTCTCAAGTATTACTTTCAGGATTGCTCCCGCCTCGTGGACAACCTCAGCCACGCCGCGAATGTCGTTCTGCACCAGCCCATTCTCGCCCGACTTCAGCAGGCCGATGTTCAACACCATGTCCAGCTCGCGTGCGCCCAGACGGACCAGCGCCGCAGCCTCCTCGCGCTTGCTCGAGGTGAGGTTTGCCCCCAACGGGAAACCCACGACTACGCCCACTGGCACACCTGTGCCCGCGAGCGCCGCGTACGCTGTCGGCACCCATGCCGGATTCACCATGGCGCAGGCAAAGCGGTGTTCGGCCGCCTCGGCGCAAAGCTTCAGTACCTGCTCGCGCGTCGCCTCCGGCTTCAGCAGTGTGTGGTCGATGGCGGCAGCCAGCGTCCTGCGACCGGCCAGGGCCTGCCTTGCAAAGGCTGTGGCGTCAAAAGTGCTTATGTTTTCATCAATCTCTTCAAGTGCGGTGAGGGTCATTGCTGGAACTCCTTTCGCCGAGGCTTAGTGCAGCTCGGGATAGTCGGGCGGCATAAGCCGGATATCCGGCACGTTGCGGAAGCGCTCAGCATAGTCCATGCCGTACCCGATTACAAAGTGGTTGGGGATTTTGAAACCGACGTAGTCCGCATCGATCTTCTCCAGGCGCCGCGAGGGCTTGTCGAGCAATGCGGCAATACGCATCGATGCCGGCTTGTGCTGCTCGAAGAGACTGCGCAGGAAGCACAGCGTCAGCCCGGTATCGAGAATGTCTTCGACAATGATGATGTGCTTACCTTCGATCGGCTGATCCAGGTCCTTGATCATCTTTACCGCGCCGCTGGTCCGCTGGCCCTTGCCGTAGCTCGACACAGCTACAAAGTCGAAGGTGCAGTCGATGGTGATACAGCGCGAGAGGTCGGCGAGAAAAATCGCCGCGCCCTTCAGCACTCCCACCAGAACCACGCTCTTGCCGGCGTAGTCCTGATCGATCTGGCGGCCAATCTCGGCTGTGCGTTCGGCGATCTGCTTTTCGCTGAACAGAATGGGAAAATCCTTATGGATGTTGGCGTGATTCACAGGCTCTAGGATATCTCCAAAACCCTTTGTGGAAGCTATACTTGAAGCAGTAGCTTCCGCATGTATCCGTACATTCATATCCCCGTCTTATTTACCCTCCACCTCTTCGGACGAGCCATCCCCGTCGGCGGTGACATCGGAACCTTCGGCATTATGCTCTGGCTGGCCGCTGTCTGCGCCGGATGGGCCCTCCATGAGAATTTTCGCCGCTGGCGGATAGACGCCGATGCCATCGGAATCGTTGCAATATCCACCGTCGCCGGCGTCATCGGCGCGAAACTCTGGCATGTGCTCGAAGACCCGCAGGCGTTGATGCAACATCCCCTCGCGTCGCTTTTCGACCGCGCGGGATTTGCCTGGTTCGGCGGCCTGGTGGCTGGCATTCTCGCCCTCGTCTGGCAGGGACGCGGCTACGGCATCGGCCGTCTGGCCATGCTCGATCTCTCGACCTCGGCAGCGGCAATCGGCTACGGCGTCGGCCGTCTCGGCTGCTTCACCTCCGGCGATGGCGACTACGGCATCCCGACCAGGCTTCCCTGGGGAGTAGGCTTTCCCAACGGTCTTGTACCTACCCCGCCCGGAGTGCGCGTGCATCCCACGCCCATCTACGAGTTGATCGTCGCGCTGCTGATCGCGTGGATCCTCTGGCGCCGCGGTTCACCCGAGCGTCCCCGCCCCATCGGCCAGCTCACCGGCGAATACCTCGTGCTCAGCGGCCTCGCGCGCTTCCTCGTAGAGTTCATCCGCATCAACCCGAAGATTTATTGGGGCATGAGCAACGCCCAGCTAGCCAGCATTGGCTCGATTGTCGCCGGAATCGCATTGATCGCCTGGACGCGTCGCCGACGACTGCTTCCCACCGTCCATCCTCAGAGGGAACGGGCAGTTTCTGTGTCTGCGCCGTAATATGTACGGTCCCAGCTTGCCCAGTATTTTCCATCCTGAACTGCATTTCCTTTTCGAAACGCTCGGATACCTCGGCGGTTTTGCTCTCTATCGGTGCACTCGCAAAGGGCAGGGAGATCTTCTCAATCAGGATCAGCGCTGGATGATAATCGCCGCCGCGGCGATTGGCGCTCTTATGGGAAGCAGGCTGCTGGGCCTGCTTGAGCAAGCGCCCAGAAGCGGGTATCACTGGCAGCAACTGCTCACACCGGGCGGAAAGACGATAGTCGGCGGTTTGCTGGGAGGATGGCTGGCGGTCGAGATTCTGAAACGGGTTGTGGGTATTCAATCGCGTACCGGCGATCTCTTCGCAGTCCCGCTGTGCGTCGGAATTGCAATCGGACGGGTGGGATGCTTTCTGGCAGGATTAGCCGACGACACCTATGGTTCGCCGACACGCTTGCCGTGGGGCGTCGATTTTGGTGATGGAGTCCGACGCCATCCGACGCAAATCTACGAAGTTATCTTCCTCTTGTTGCTTGGCGGCATACTCTGGCGCTGGAGCCGAAGGCCGCATACCAACGGACGCATCTTTCGTGCTTTTATGGTTGCGTACCTGGCCTGGCGCCTGGCGATCGACTTTCTGAAACCGCAACCACTGATTAGCGGGTTGAACGTAATTCAATGGGCTTGCCTGGCAGGTTTGGTGGTACTGGGGATCGGAGAATTGCCAACAACTGCTCACAGTTCTGAGATCGCAACACCGTAGAATTAGCCGATATGAAGATGCCGTGGACTGATCGGTCAGGATTGGCCAAGGTTGCGGTGATCCTGGTCGCGGTCTTTCTGGTGTCACTGGGGTTGTGCGGTGCCAATCTTCTTATGGTTAACTACGGTCCCCACCCGGGCGGTTCATGGCTCTTGTCTACCGGGATTATCGAACTGATGGGGATGGTCGCCAGCTTATTCGGCGTGCTTGTAGTGGGCGTAATTGCCCTGGTCCGATCAATCGGTGACACCTATTCTTCAAAGCGGGATCACGAAGACTAAGTCA
The DNA here is from genome assembly GCA_963781245.1 of uncultured Acidobacteriaceae bacterium. GTDB lineage: Bacteria > Acidobacteriota > Terriglobia > Terriglobales > Acidobacteriaceae > Silvibacterium. The sequence goes on along the minus strand of CAWAFB010000007.1, from coordinate 66,719 downwards.
TGGCAAAGACACGGGACTATCTTTATTACGATACCGCGGTGTCCATCTGTACGACCTGCTATCGCCGGATCGACGCGAAGATTGTCTTCGAAAACGGGAAAGTCTATATGCTCAAGCGCTGCCCGGAGCATGGATTTGAACGCGTCTTGATGGCAGACGATGTGGATTATTACCGCCGCTGCCGCGAAGTATTCATCAAGCCTCCGGAGATGCCGCAACGCTACAACACTCCGGTGAAATACGGCTGTCCGTATGACTGTGGCCTCTGCCCGGATCACGAACAGCACTCGTGCGTTACGCTGGTGGAGATTTGCGACGCCTGCAATCTCTCATGCCCCATCTGCTACGCGGAGAGCGGTCCGCACCGGAGCAGCTATCGAAGTCTCGGCGAGATCGAGGCCATGCTCGACGCTGTGGTGGCGAATGAGCAGCAGCCGGATATCGTGCAGATCTCCGGAGGCGAGCCGACGCTTCATCCGGAGTTCTTCGCCGTGCTCGATGCAGCCAGACGACGGCCGATCAAGCATCTGATGGTTAACACGAACGGTATCCGGATTGCCCAGGATGACGGCTTCGCTCAGCGGCTGGCCGAGTATATGCCGGAATTCGAGATTTATCTCCAGTTCGATTCGCTTAAGCGCGATCCGCTGATGCAGCTTCGCGGCGCCGACCTGCGTTCAATTCGACAGAAGGCACTGGAGACGCTCAACCGGTTGAATCTTTCCACAACGCTGGTGGTCACGGTTGCGCGGGGCCTGAACGATGATGAGATGGGCAGTATCATCGACTTCGCGCTCGAGCAACCATGCGTCCGTGGGGTCACGTTTCAGCCGGTTCAGCAGGCGGGCAGGCTGGAGGGCTATGATTCCGCCGCGCATCGCCTTACGCTGAGCGAGGTGCGGAAGCGTATCCTGCAGCAGTCCAGTATCTTCAAGCCGGAAGACCTGATCCCGGTACCCTGCCATCCAGATACCCTCGGCATGGGATACGCAATGAAGATCGGCGGAAAAGTGATCCCGCTTACGGGAATGATCGAGCCGGAGGTGCTTATCAATGGTGGGCGGAACACGATCGTCTACGAGAAGGATGAGACCATCCGGGAACACATCTTCAAGCTCTTCTCGACGAACCACTCACCGCAATCGCAGGCAGCAACGCTGCGCGAGCTGTTATGCTGCCTGCCGCAGGTGCTGGCACCTGCAAACGTCGGATATGACAAGCTGTTTCGCGTCCTGATCGTTCAGTTTATCGACGCGCAGAGTTTTGACCTGCGGTCGATCAGGAAGACGTGTATCCACATTGCCCATCCAGACGGGGAGCGCCTGATTCCGTTCGATACCTACAACATGTTCTACCGGGACCATCTCGAGGCCACGCGCCTGCAGCCATTACGGGAGCGAGCCCTGGCTTCTGTGTAGGTTTAGAGCGTCTTCAGATACGCCTTCGCCTGTTCCAGCTCCGGGAACAGCTTCTCTTCGGCCTGAAACTCGCGGGAGTGCACGCAACGGCGTCCGTTCTTCGCCCTCACCGGATGCTTCAGATGCAGCATCTCGTGATACATCAAATATTCGATCGCAAAACGCGGCGTATTACGGCGGTCGAAGACGCGGCTCACCATGATGGTATTGTGAGCGGCGTCATAGTGGCCAAGCAGGCGCTTTGCTGTGTGCCCGCTCCAGGTGAGTTGGGGACGCCCCATCAATCCGTGGAAAAAGCGCGTGTTCAGAGCCTCGAAAACTTCGTCCAGATCGTAGTGGTCGCCCTTCGCCGTGGAGATGCGTTTCCGCCCGCGTGTTTGCCGGATGCGCTCGCTCTGTCGCACCACCGCCTGGCTTGACGTAAACCGCCGGTAGCGGAGTGATTCCGCCGCGTTCACCGGCTTCCGGTAGAGCTTCGCAATCAGGATGTGAGCGATCGCCCTGAGCACCGGTTCCGGTGCCCCCTCGAGCAGGTCCGACAGGTGTACCTTGATCCGCCCTTCGCGCAGGCGAATCGTCGTATTCAGGCTGGTGAAATGGTAGAAGCGGACTTCAAAAGGAGGCAACGGAGCCCGCGGCCGCAGTGCCCGGTACTCCTCCTCAAACCATCGAACAATTTCAGGATTCACTGGCTTAGATTACAGCCCGAACAGGCGGCGATGTGTAGTCTCAGCGCTGCGGGATCATCTTGAACAAAAGGGCTTGTGTGGAGACAGAACACCGGATGTATTTTCTTTGAGCCCTGAGCCCTGAGCCCTGAGCCCTGAGCCCTGAGCCCTGAGCCCTGAGCCCTGAGCCCTGAGCCCTGCCTTATGACGGACCGGTCCCGTTCTTGCCCGCTTCGTCTTTGTGCTCGGCGAAGTATTTCGTCTGGCTGTCCATCAGCTCCTTTGCCTGGTCACTCGTGCTCTGCGCGGCTTCGAGCGCCGTCTTGCGGGAAAAATCATACGAAGGATCGGGCGCTGCCTGTTTTAGAATCTCCGGCCACTTCGCGCTGGCCGGCACCAGGTCCTTCAGCGCCTTGCGAATGTCGGCATGGGCCGCGTCGAAGGTATCGAGATTGTCCTGCAGCTCATCCGATAACCGGGTAAACTCCTCGAAGCGCGCACGCAGCTGAGCCTTGCGATCCTCAGCCTTGGGATTGGTGCCCAGATCTTTGATCGCTGAGATGCGCTGCTCAATAAATTTCTGATACAGCTTGATGCGCGGCACCGGCTGATCGCGCAGCTCTGCTATCTGATCCGATTCCGACTGGTTGAGTGGATCTCTGTTCTGCTGCCCCGGCATTACTCCAGCGGCGGCGCCCGGCTCGGCAACGACCGTCCACCCCGCGCCGGAAGCAGCAGAAGCAGGCCGCGACGAAACAGCTACGCACGCGAGCGCCAGCACGACAGAACCGGTAGACAGGATACGTTGCATGGCCCAACTCCCTAACTTGCGGCTAGTTAAGATGCTACATCCAGGCTAAGGGATGGACGGGACCAACGCCGAATCGGAAGCCTCCGAGACTCATCCCTGTCCGCCAGCGAACAGCCTTATGCCATCCCCGGACAGCGTTTCCTTCGCCCGAATCCTGCGGTCGCCACTATCCCTTTTGTTTCTCGCCAGATGATCAGACGGAGGAATTGGACTCCCGCATGCATCATTCACGGCGAGGTCCGCCCATGGCCGCGCTCATTCCACGCTTTCAGGACATCCGTTTCAACATCCGGCAGCTCCGCAAATCTCCCGGCTTCTCCCTGACCGCTATTCTCACACTCGCCCTGGGCATCGGCGCGGTCGCCTCGGTTTTCAGCGTAGTGAACGCCGTCCTCCTCAAGCCCTTTGCCTATCGCGATCCCGGCAGGCTCGTGGTCATGCGCGAGGTGGTCGAGGAGATGCGCGACCAGTATCCCGCCGTTCCCTGCAATTACCTCCACTACCTACGCCTGAAGAAGGACTCGAAGACCCTGCAGGACGCCACCGTCTTCGAGAACAAAGGCGTCAGCGTCTCGACCAACGGCGATCACCCGAACATCATCGGAGCGGTGTCCGTATCGCCGAACTTCTTCCAGGTTCTCGGCGTTCAGCCCTTCCTTGGGCGCGACTTCACACCTGAGGAAGCGACCAAGGGCCGCTCGAACGTCGTCGTGCTCGCATGGGATGGCTGGCAGGAGCTGTTCAACGGCGATCCCAACGTGATTGGTAAAACGCTGCGCATGGGCGGCGACGCCAATACCGTGATCGGTGTCCTCCCCCGCGACTTCCGCTTTCCCGACATCGCTCCGGCCCCCAACATGCCGTCGAGCACGAGCAGTGCCCAGGCTGTCCGGGCCAACATCATCTTCTACCCCCTCATTCCGTATCCTGACGCGCTCAAGAGCGACGTCTTCGACTACAACTTCTCAGTGATCGCCCGTCTTCGTCCCGGCGTCACTATCAACCAGGCACGCGCCGAGTTGGACGGCCTGCAGAAAGCTCACGCCCTGACCGCCCACATGCCGATCCACATCGGCATCTACCTTCAGCCCTTTCTTGACGACGTGACCTCGGCCATAAGCAAAGCGCTGTGGCTCCTTTTCGCCGCCGTGGGAGCCGTGCTGCTCATCGCCTGCGTCAATCTTGCCAACCTGCAGCTTGCCCGCGCCGTCGCTACTGAACGCGAAACCGCCGTCCGCGCCGCGCTGGGAGCCAGCCGTTCGCAACTGGTTGTCACCCGTCTCACCGAAAGCCTTGTCCTCGCCGCCGTCGGTGGCATTGCTGGCATCGCCTTCGCATTCCTCGGCGTGCGTCTGCTTATCGCCGCCGCGCCGGCAAACATCCCGCGCCTCAACGATGTCAGCGTGAATCTGCCTGTTCTGCTCTTTGCCGTCGGACTGTCCATCTTCACTGCCATGCTCTTCGGTGTGCTTCCGGCGCTGCGCTCTCTCCGTGTAAATCCGCAGGCGGCGCTGCAGTCGAATCCTTCGCGCGTCGCGAATACGCGGCAGGGAAGCACCACCCGCAACCTTCTCGTCGCCGCCGAGGTTGCCTGCACGGTCGTGCTGCTCATCGTCACCGGACTTGTGTTGCGCAGCTTCTCCCAGGTGCTCCGCCAGAACCGCGGCTTCGATTCCAGTCACGTGACCGTAGCCCAGGTCGACCTCTACTCGCCGCAGTACGGAGATTCACAGCCCAACTATAAAGCCGCAAAATCTGCCTTCATCGATCGCGCCCTCGCGGCCATCGCACAGTTGCCTGGAGTACGATCCGTCGCCATGACCAGCGCGATGCCGCTCACTGGCCAAACCTGGATCGACGGCCTCGACCGTGTCGACCGTCCGCTTTCCCCCGGCGAGCAACCCAAAATCAATCTCCGCTGGATCAGCCCTGAGTATCTCTCCACCATGCGCATCGCGCTTGTCGATGGAAGCAATATCACCGCCAACCACGCCAATCCGAATCAGGTTCTCATCTCCGAGCAGACTGCCCGCGTCGCCTTTCCCGGTGAGAATCCCGTCGGCCATAAGATCAAAGGCGTCGGTGGCGATGAAGCCGTTAATACCATCGTCGGAGTTGTCGCCGACGCCCGTGTGAATGGCCTGAAAGATGTCGCCGCCATGGTTTACCTGCCCTACTGGGACAACCCGCCGTGGGGAGTTTCCTTCCTCGTGCGCAGCTCACAGCCGAGCAATGCCATCACGCCCGAAATCCGCCGCGTCATCTGGAATATCGATCCGCAGGTCGCCATTCCCACTGTGAAGTCTCTGGACGACCAGGTTTCCGACTCGCTATCCGCCGACCGCTTCCAGACGCTCCTCCTGTCGAGCTTCGGCGCGGCCGCCCTTCTGCTCGCCCTGCTCGGCGTTTACGGAGTGCTCGCCTACTCCGTCTCGCTCCGCCAGCAGGAATTCGGCATCCGCATCGCGCTCGGTTCAGACAAATCCCGTCTCACGGCGCTCGTTCTCCGGCAGGCCGCATGGCCGGTGTTCACCGGAGCTGCCGCCGGCCTCATTCTCGCCTTCGTTGCAGCGCGCTGGGTGCGCAGTCTCCTTTACCAGACGCAGCCTGTCGATCCCATCGCGATTGTCGGTAGCCTCGCGCTGCTCGTCGGCGCCGCAACCCTGGCGGCCGTTCTGCCCGCACGCCGCGCTGCGCGCATCGACCCGATCCAGGTCCTGCGCAACGAATAGCAGAATCCCCTAGCAGAATCCCCGGATCAACGATCGCAATCTATGATTGATCCGCATGCTCATTCTCGACGAAGCCCAGGTCCGCCGCCATCTCACTTACGAAGCGCTCATCCCGGCCCTTGAGGGCGCTCTCATCCGCTTTTCGACAGGCGAAATCGCGCAACCCGTCCGCAGCGTCCTTCCCGCGCCCTGGCACCACGGCCTCTTCGGAATCATGCCCGCCGTCGGCGCCGACCTCATGGGCGTCAAGCTCGTCACCGTCTTCGAAAACAACACGGCCCTGCCAACGCACCAGGCCGTCGTCCAGCTTTTCAGCGCAGAAACCGGAGAGCCGCTCGCCACTCTCGACGGCCGCCTCATCACCGAGATGCGAACCGCCGCCGTCACCGCCATCGCCGCGCGCCTCTTCACTCCGGACAAGCCCCTGACCCTCGCCATACTCGGCTCGGGAGTGCAGGCCCACGCACACCTTCGCGCGCTGCGTATTGTTCGCGAGATCCGCGAAGTCCGCGTCTGGAGCCGTAATCCCGCCCACGCCGAGGCTTTCGCGTATGAAATGGGCGCTGCGCCTTTGCCTTTGGAACACGCCATCCGCGGAGCCGATGTCGTCATCGGTGTAGCGAATGTATCGGAGCCGCTGATTCTCGGTAGATATCTCTCAGAGGCGGCCTTCGTCGCCGCTATCGCGGCCGTGGGATCGCGTAGGCGCGAACTCGACGACGAGGCTATGAACGCCAGCATCATCGTCGAATCCCGCGAATCCGCGCTTCGCGAATCCGGCGACATCATCGACACCGGCACGCCGATCTACGCTGAGCTGGGAGAAATTCTCGCCGGAATAATCTCGCCGCCACCGCCAAACCGCCGCGTCGTTTACAAGGGACTTGGCATCGCCACCGAAGATCTTGCCGCCGCCCGCCTCGTCTACGAAGCGGCCTCGCGCTGACGCGGTCTCCACAGAAAATGCAGCGGAACCCCCAGCAGAATCACCGCCGTTCCCAGCAGCGAATTCTTCAGGTTCTCCGCATAGGAGTAATAGAGAAGCACCCCTGCAGCAACGACAAACAGCGTCGGAACCACCGGATATCCCCACACGCGATACGTCGTCGCCTTCGGCAGTCGTCGCCGGTAGTAGAAAATCGTTGTCGCCGTGATCATGTAGAAAAGCCACTCGGCAAAAATCGCCAACTCGAAGAGCTGCTGAAAGCGCCCCACCGCCAGCAGCAGCGCCGTCGTGAGCAGAGCCTGCACCACCAGCGAAGTCGACGGGCTCTGGAACTTCGGATGAATGTCCGCCATGCGCCGGAAGAACAGACCATCCTGCGCCGCTGCAAACGGCACCCGCGCGCCCGACATGATTGTGCCGTTGAGAGTTACAAATATGCTCAGCGCCATTACCGCCGAAACCAGCGCCGCACCCCACGGCCCGGTGACCACTCCCAGCGCCGTTACCGCCGGCCTCGGTGACGCCGCAATCTGCGCCGCCGGCAGAATGTACTGAATCGCCGCATTCGTCGCCATGTAAAGCACACCGACAATCCCCAGCCCGGCGATCAATGCAATCGGCAGGCTGCGCTGCGGATTCTGCACTTCACCTGACACCATCGTCAGGTCGTTCCATCCGTCGTAGGCCCATAGCGCCGCGATCAGCGCAACCATGAATCCGCCGAAGCCGCCGGTCGCTCCGGGGAACACCGTGCCGAAGTTGCTCCAATGGCCCACGCTCGAGGCAAAACAGAAACCCGCAATCACTAGGATCAGCACGCCCTTCAGCCATGTAAATATAAGCTGGAAGTCCCCGGCCTTCTTGATGCCGAGATAGTTCAGTCCTGTCATCAGCCATGTCATGCCGATGGCAAAGATCTGTGCCCAGGTCACCGCCAGGCCGAGGTGAAACGCCGTGCCGTCCAGCCATCGCAGCGCGGGAAAGATAGCAAGCGTGCGCGCCAGCCCGGTCGTCACGCTCGCAATCGACGCGGGCTTCGCCACCGCGAACCACGTCCACATGTAGAGAAACGCCGTCATATCGCCGTAAGCCCGGCGCAGATACACATACTCGCCGCCCGTATACGGCAGCATCGTGCTTAGCTCCGCGTACGTCATTGCCCCGAAGAGCGACAGCAGCCCGCCCACGATCCACGCCAGGTACACCAGCCCCGACGAGCCCGTGGCCCGCATCATCTCGTGAGGAACAAGAAAGATTCCGCTGCCGATCAGTGTTCCCACCACGATCGCTGTGGCATGCGATGTGCGCAGAACTCGAGGAAGCTCGTGCGTGTGCTGCTGCTGTTCAGTTAAGGCAGGTTGCAATGCGGCCTGGCTCCGTGGAAGAAAGCCCTCTAGTGATATTGCTTGAGGTCATTCCAGTCTGCCGCATAAGTCTTCTTTCGGCCATAGCAAAGATAGATATTGCCGTGCTCCCACGGCATCGCCAGCGGATTGTTGCGCACGCCCACAATCCTGCACGACGCGTAGTAGGGTGTAACCTCGTCGAGCGATGCTCCGCTGATGATGATCATCTCCTGCCCGGTGTAGCCGCGCTGTCCCCAGATCCAGTAGTTCTGGTGCCCGCTGATCGCCTGCGGCAGACCGTACTTCGGCCCGAAGAGATTGATCGCGCTGGCCTGTCCATAATTGCCCGCAAAGATGCCCGTCACCGCCTGTTCATTCGGCGGAAGCGCGTGATAGATCGTGTTCACCTGAGCCACCAGGTCGCTCCATCCAAACCTGTCGGCGTAGAACTGCGGCAGAATCGTTGCGTCGTGATTCTCCGTATCCTGCGGTGTGAAGCCAATCTTTTTCTCGTACGCTAGGAACTCCTTCGGCGGCAGCACGGGAATCGAATAGGAAAGGAAGAGGCAGCCACTGACCGCAAGGACCAACGCGTAAAGTCCAAACAGCGCATTCTTCCACGCGCTGTCTCGCGCCCATGAGAACCGCGCCACTGCGCCGGCCGCGAAGAACACCGGATATGCAGGCGCCAGATAATAATCTTTCGCGTGCAGCGCCATCATCAGTGGGACAAACAGCAGGTACGTCACGCCCAGGAAGCGAAATGGCCGCGCCGCCTTGCTTACGACGAGCCACACCACACCGCTCAGCCATAGCAGCGACGTGAATGGGTTCAGCATCACCAATTGTGCAGCCAGGAACCTCAGTGGCCCCAGCTTCACATCCTTATCGCTGTGCTGCACATCGCGCAGCCACTCGAGAGTAGGGAAGTGGTAGTAAATCTGCCACAGCAGATTCGGCAATGCCAGCACGACCATCAGCAGCACGGCCACGCTAAACCACTTGCTTTTGAGGATCCGTCTCTGCGGCGTGAGCAGCAGCGCCGCCAGCACGCAGACCAGGAAGAAAACTTCCGAGACCTTGTTCTCGAGCCCCAGCCCCGCGCTCACGCCCAGCACGATCCACCAGTTCCGCACCGACTCCGGCCGCTCTGCTTGCACGATCATGATCAGCGCCAGCGCACAGGTCATCCAGAAGACAGGATCGAAGCAGTTCATCGACAGAAAGCTGTCGACGCCCAGATACTCGCCCGCCACCAGCACGCCCACCATCGCCAGTGCCGCCGCCCGCCGTCCGCCGCCCAGCGCCCACGCAATCACGCCGGTCAGAAACACCTTTGCCCCGCCAGCCAACGCGGGAAACAGCCGCAGCGACCACATGTGGTCATGCCCGAAGAGCATCTCCGTCACGCGGGCCACCACCGCCACCATGGGAGGCTGATCCACATAGCCGAACGCCAGCCGCTGCCCGCAGATCAGGTAGTACATCTCATCGCGAAAGATGCCGTAGCCCGCATGCTGCGCAATGATGTTGGTGATGATGTGCAGCGCTACCTTGATCGCGGCAAACGCGAGGCTGATCCAGACGACCAGCCGGAGATCGGCGCGCCTGGCGGACGTAGGTAGAGCGGAGATAGTTGTTGAGCTCATGGATAGTGGCCAGCGTCGTTGGGAGATACGTACCTAATCCGAATAAGTTCCGCTCCGAATACCCCGGCTGCCCGACGCCTACGCCTCATTGTTCAGCACAGGCAGAGGATTCTCAACCTCTTCCACGTGGAAATGCGTATAGATCGTCTCCGCCGTCTTTCGCGGAACCACTGCCGTAAGCGCCTCCAGCCCGGCCTGCTGCACGCTGCGCAGGCTGCCAAAGTGCTCCAGCAACCGTGTCCGCGTCCGCGCGCCAACTCCCGGAATCGTCAGCAGCTCGGAATCCCGGTCGCGCATCTCCCGCCGCTTGCGATGGTAGGCAATCGCGAACCTGTGCGATTCGTCTCGTACGCGCTGGATCAAATGCAGTACCGGGGACCGCCGCTCCAACACCACCGGCTCATTCTCCTGCCCGTACAGGTAGATAATCTCTTCCCGCTTCGCAATCGAAGCCAGTGGCTGTGTCGTCAGCCCCAGTTCCTCGAGAGCCTCCGCCGCCGCGTGCAGTTGTCCCAGTCCGCCGTCCACCAGGATCAGGCTCGGCATCGGCCGCTTCTCCTCGACAATGCGCCGGTAGCGCCGGCTCACCACCTCGCGCATCGAGGCAAAGTCATCCACGCCCTCCACGCTCTTGATCTGGAACTTCCGATAATCCGACTTCTTCATCGCGCCGTCTTCCCACACCACCATGGACGCCACCGTCTCCGCACCCTGGGTATGCGAGATATCGAAGCACTCAATCCGGCGCGGAAGTTCCGGCAGCATCAGAATGTCCTGCAGCGCCTCCCGGATCGCCTTCTGCGAAGGCTGCAGCACCCGGAAGCGCTGATCGTAGCTCTGCTTCGCATTCTGCCCGGCCAGGTCTACCAGCGACCGCTTATCGCCGCGCACTGGAACCGCAATCTCCACGCGATGTCCGCTCCGCTCCGCCAGCAGCGCCGCCAGAACCGCGCGATCCGCAAAGTCCACCGGCAGATACACCGCCCGCGGCACATACTGCTGGTCGATATAAAGCTGCTTCAGCAGCGCCGAGAAAAACGCACCCGCCTCGAACTGCCGCCGCTCAGGTTCCGTCTCCGCCGCGCGCTCTTCATCCGCGCCAGCTTCTTCCAACAGCACCGAATCCACGTCTTCCCAGAACAGCTCCCGCCGGTCGACAATCTTCCCGCCGCGCATATGGAAGAGGTTCACCGCGAGCATTCCGTTCTCGTAGTGATAGCCAAATACGTCCGCATCATCGCTGTCCGCCGACGCAATCCGCTGTTTCTCGTGCAACTGACTGATCGTCACCAGCAGGTCGCGATATTTCGCCGCCAGCTCGAATTGCTCCGCTGCCGCCGCGTTCTCCATCCGCTCCTCAATCGACCTCGCCAAATCCGCCCCGCGGCCATCGAGGAACATCTGTGCGTCCCGCACCGCCTCTCGGTAGGTCTCCGGAGTCGTCAATCCCTCCACGCACGGCCCCAGGCAGCGCTTGATGTAGTACTGCAGGCACGGCCGCGGATGATACCGCGACAGGTCCACCTTGCAGCTCGGCAGCAGAAAACTCCGGTGGATCAGCTCCGCAATCCGATACGCGAGATTCCCCGGGAAATACGGCCCGTAATACGCGCTGCCGTCCTTGCGCAGTCTGCGTGTTACAAAGACCTTCGGATACCGGTCTCCCAGCGTCAGCTTTACATATGGATAGGTCTTGTCATCCCGCAGCAGAATATTGAAGCGCGGCTTCCGCTGCTTGATCAGGTTGTTCTCGAGCGCCAGCGCCTCATGCTCGTTATCCACCAGGATGTAATCCACATCCACGGCATCGCGCATCAGCGACCCCGTTTTGGCGTTGGCCTGCGCCGCCTCCAGCAGATACGAGCGAACCCGCGACCGCAGATTCTTCGCCTTCCCTACGTAAATCACCTCGCCGTCGGCGTTCTTGTAGAGATACACGCCGGGCCGCGTCGGCAAAGCCCGAATCTTCTCCTCTAAATCCATTTCAGCTCTTTCAGTCTAGCCGCTTCGATCCGGCGGCGCAGTGAGGCATTCCGAATTACTCCGAACCGCGTAAAACCTACTCGATTCGCCCGCTCTCATACATCGCGATCAAGATGAAGAATTCTGTGTAAGCTGATCATTTCGTGTCCCTTACCAGGGAAGCGCTCCCTTTGGCAGGCATCTTGCTCTTTCATTCAGCGGGAACCTCAGGCCTAAAGTTTCGATCCGGCCGCCCACGCATCAAAGTTCAAATAGGGAGTTTCGACCACCATGACTCATAGCAAAATCAGGACTTCCAAATCCCCGATTCCGCTGTACGCCGTCTCCGCCCTGGGAGTTCTCCCCCTGCTCCTCGTCACCGGCTGCACCACCAAGAACTACGTTCGCAGCCAGACCGACCCCATCATCCAGCACACCAACGAGCTCGACGACGCGACCGCACGCAACAACCGCAACATTCATGACGTCGACCAGCGCGCCACGTCCGGCATCCAGCAGGCTCAGAACTCCGCTAACAATGCCAACCAGCAGGCGCAGACTGCCAATCAGGCGGCCAACCAGGCGCAGACCTCCGCGACCGATGCGGTTCATCAGGCCGACTCGCTTGCCAGCGTCGTCTCCAATCTCGACAATTACAAGCAGGTCACCGAAGTTGCTGTTAACTTCGCCTTCGACAAGGCCGACCTCACCAAGGCCGACAAGGCGAAGCTTGATCTGTTCGCAACTCAAATCAGCGAGACGAAGAGTTATATCCTCCAGATCACGGGCGGAACCGACTCCGCAGGCTCGGCCGCTTACAATTACGACCTCAGCCAGCGTCGCGCGCGCTGCGTGGTGCAATACCTCGCCTCACAGCACAACGTCCCGGCCTACAAGTTCTATCTCATCGGGATCGGTAAGGACCAGGAAGTCGCGTCCAACTCTACCGCTGCCGGACGCGCGCAAAACCGTCGCGTCGAAATTCAGCTGCTCTCGAACGTGACCGGACAGCAGCCCACCGGTCCGCAGACCAGCCAACTCTCTGCTCCCGCACAACACCAGTAACGGAGTCACGAGTAACAGCCCTGAGACCCTGTGGGGGGCCAAAGACGGGCAATAGAAACACTGAAAGAGGGCAGACACTCCACATCTGCCCTCTCTTTTTGTGGCTTGTGATTCGTAGTAAGGAATACTGCCGGATCAGAAATCTCTGATCCCGGTTCCCTGCCTTTTTACATTGCCATCTGCGCTACATGCGCTTCGCGCACATCGTGAGCCGTGAATAACCGCAGAAACGGAGCTCCTTCGCAGGCCGCTTCCACCGCTGCGCGCCCCCTCGCTTCCTCGCGCTCTACCAGGCAAATCGCCGCAATCACCTTCATCCCGGCTTCCTTCGCGGCTTCAATCGCGGTGATCGTCGACCCGCCCGTCGTGCACACGTCATCGACAATGATCACCGGCGCGCCCTTTTCGAGAAACCCTTCGATGCGCCGCCCCGTGCCGTGCGTCTTTTCCGCCTTCCTCACCAGAAAGCCGTGAATCAGCCCTGATCCCGGATGCCTCTTCGCATACCACGCGCTGGCTGTTGCTACATTCGACACGATCGGGTCAGCACCCATCGTCAGGCCGCCCACTGCCGCCGGCTTCAGCTTCCGCTCGCGCACCAGTTCGAGAATTGCCACCCCTGTCAGCCGTCCGCCCTCGGCATGCAGCGTCGTCGTCCGGCAATCGATGTAGTAGTCGCTCTTCGCGCCTGAAGACAACGTGAAATCGCCCAGCTTGAAACTGATGCGCGAAAGCAGATGCAGCAGGGAAGTACGATTGTCGGTAGCCATTACCAAAATTGTAGACGCTGACTCGCCACGGAAATCCGGAGCTTCAACACATAATCCGACCAATTACGCCTCTTAAATTCGAGAGATGCGTGACAATATCACTCAACGACCGTCTCCGTCCTACGAGGTGCAAGCGATGCAGACCGTGCTGCGGGATATCCGCTACGCCGCGCGCCAGTTGCGCAAGTCTCCCGGCTTCACGCTTACTGCAGTCGTCACGCTCGCTCTTGGTATTGGAGCGAACACCGCCATTTTCAGCGTCGTCTACCGGCTTCTGCTTGAATCACTTCCTTTCCATGACGCCGCGCGCATCGTAAGTATCTTTGAGACCCCCCCTCAGGTGCCTGGAGGCCTCGAGGCTACCTATCCCGACTACCAGGATTGGCGGACCCAGCAAAAGAGCTTTGAGCAGCTTGCCGCCTATTCGACTTTGAACCCGGATACCGTCTCCCTCGCCACGAGCGGCCTTCCCGCGCAGGTACATAGGGTTCTCGCCTCCGGTAACTTCTTCTCGCTGCTCGGAGCTTCTCCTCAAATTGGCCGCACCTTCAGCGCTCAGGACGACACGCCCGGAGCGAACCACGTTGCGGTGCTGAGTGCGGGGGCATGGCAACAATATTTCGGCAGAGATCCGGGCGTGGTAGGGCGGCGCGTGGACATCAACGGAGCCAGCCACACCATCATCGGAGTTCTGCAGCCCGGTGCTGCCTTTCCCGCTCAGGGTGAAGTCTGGCTGCCGCTATCTCTTCTGGATCAGCCCACGCAGTCTTCCCGCGTGTGGCACTCGGTTAATGTCATCGGCCGCCTGCGTCCCGGCGCCGAGTTAGCCGACGCCAAAGCCGATATGCAGACAATTGCAGCGCGGCTTGCCTCGGCCTATCCCGCGACCAACCGCAACGTCGGTGTGCTACTCACGCCGCTGCGCGAGCAACTGGTCGGCGCATTGCGGCCCGCGGTTCTCAGCCTCATGGGATCGGTCGTTCTGGTGCTGCTCATCGCCTGCGCAAATGTCGCCAGCCTGCTCATGGTGCGCGCCACCGCGAACCGGCGAGAGGTCGCCGTTCGTCAGGCGCTGGGCGCGGACCGTATTCGGCTCTTCTCACAATTTCTCGCCCAGACTTTGATCCTCTGCCTGCTCGGAGGCGCGCTCGGAACGATCCTCGCAGCTTTCGCATTGCCCCTGTTGCGCGTTGCTCTTGCCCACACCGCCGGCGTCGACGTGTCCATGGTCCAGTCGATCCAGCTCAGCATTCCCGTGCTGCTGTTCACGCTGGGCACCTGCACACTCACTGCCATCCTGTTCGGACTGCTGCCCGTCTTGAAAACTTCAACCAGCCTCGCCGACTCTCTTCGTCCCGGAGATCGCGGAAGCACAGGCAGGCAGGGCCTGAGCAGGGGTCTGCTGATTGCTGGAGAGATCGCCATCGCCGTTGTCGTCCTCTTTCTCAGCACATTGGTCATCCGTAGTTTTCAGAAACTTCTCGCCGTCGATCCGGGTTTTCGCACCGATCATCTCCTCAGCCTCGAAATCAGTCTGCCCACGCCGCACTACAGCGACAATGGCCCTGAGACCAATCGCTTTTTCGAACAGTTGCTCGACCGGATCGCGCAGTCTCCCGGAGTTCTCTCCGCTGGAAGCACAACTCAGGTCCCTCTTACTCCTTCCAAGGTGATGACGCGGTTCCTCGTCGAAGGAGCCCCGCCGCTTGCATCCGGTGCATTTCCAGGGGCGCAGATCCGCTTTGTCAGTCCGGCCTTCTTTCACACCATGGGACTTGGCCTGCAGCAGGGTCGCTTGTTCGAGCAGAAGGACATCAACGACCCAACCGGCTTCTTCATCGTCAATCAGGCATTTGCCCAGCGCTATCTCGCCGGAAGGAGACCAGTCGGCGCCAATATCTTCCTTGGTGTGTTAAGTCCGCAACCGGCAAAGATCCCCGTGATCGGAGTTGTCTCGAATGCGCACGATCTCGGTGTTCAGACCGACGCGCAACCGGAAATCTACCTGCCCGGCTTTGGAGTGCATGAAGTGCTGCTCGTCCGTACGGTTCTCGACCCGAGCGCCGCAGTGCCGCTTGTTCTGAAGGCCGTCCACCAGTCGGACCCCAGCCTGCCCATCTACCACGTCCAGGCAATCGAAGAGATTCTCTCCGATTCGCTCGCACGGCAGAGGATGACTGCCACGCTGCTCGGCATCTTTTCGCTTGTGGCGCTCTCGCTCGCAGCGGTTGGAATCTACGGCGTGCTTGCCTATTCCATTACGCAGCGCACGCGGGAGATCGGCGTTCGCATGGCCGTAGGAGCGAAACGCGAAGACATTCTCCGCATGGTCCTGAGCCAGACTGCCAAATTCGCCCTGGCTGGAATCGGAGTAGGTCTGGCCATAGCCTTTGCCGGCGCCCACCTGCTGAGTGCTTTGCTCTTTAAGACCAGCGCAGCGGACCCGCTATCCGCGTGTCTCACGGCCGTCATCCTGCTAGTCATCGCCGCGCTGGCGGTCAGCCTGCCTGCAAGAAAGGCAGCCTCAGTCAGTCCGACCGAAGCCCTTCGCGCTGAGTAAAATATCGCCGGTCCTTCTTCTACACCGTCAGCTTTTCCAGATGCCGGAACCCGCTTGTCTCCACCACAACCGCCGCAAACAGCGTGAAGTTGTACGCCGCGTGCACGATCACACCCGCGGCCACCGAGTTCATCGTCAGCCGGACGATGCACAGCACCACGCTCACCGTCCCAATCAGAACAAGAGGTCCCCAGGCATGCGACACCTGCGCCGAGTGCATCAGCGCAAATCCAAAGCTGGTCACCAGAATCGACACCGGCACGCCAACCCAACGGACCGTATGTTCCGATATCGCGCCCTTCCGTGCCAGCCAGCGGAAGCAATTGATCAGCCCCGGCAGTAGAAATCCCCGGAACGCCAGTTCCTCTATCATCGGAGCCGCCGTCACGCCGAAAATCAGCAACATCCACGCCCCCAGCGGAGACTTCAACATCGCCTGCATAATCGGCGGATCTTTTGGCATCGGCAGAAATGCCCCGAAAAGGTTGATGCCGAATCCTGTGGCCAGCCCCAGCAGCGCGAGTAACAGAAATCGCTGCTTTGCCGTCCCGCCGCTCCAGTGCACGCCTTTCCCGAAAGGCTCATTCCACAGCAGAGAAAACACCGGGATCACTACCACGGCGACCAATCCATAAGAAAGCGCCTGGATCGGAATACTCAGGCGCGCGTCATCGTCCGCGAGTTGTGCCAGTGCGTTGAACGACTTATGACCCAGCACATGCAGGTGTTCCAGCCCGTACACGCCCAGCACCTGCCCCACCGCCAGCGCCACCAGGGCCAGCACGAAAAATAAAATCACGTGCCCCAGGTGTGGAATCAGCCGTGGAACCAGCTGCGGAAATGCCGGTTCGTACACACAGTAGAGTTCCTGCGGCGTCCAGTCTTCCGCCGTCGGGTCTTCACGGCGTTCAGCCTGCGGCTCTCCCTGAAAGCCGTTATCTCCCGCGTCATCTCCGCGTGGGGCAGCGGTTTCCCGCGCACGCTCCAGGTCCGCCGCAAACTCCACCGGATCGAATTGTTCGCTTTCAGGCGGCTCCGGCCTCATTGCACCCAGTCTTTCTTTGCGCTCTTGCGGCGCTTTGGCCCGCTTCCATTCGGCGTCAGTGCAAATGTATCCACCGGCGCAATGCTCGCCTGTCCCTGTGCGGTCTCGTAGAACCGCCTCAAAAACTCGCCCGTATATGAACCCTTCACGCCAGCAATCTGCTCCGGAGTACCCTCAGCCACAATCTGGCCTCCGTCCTCGCCGCCTTCCGGGCCCAGATCGATAATCCAGTCCGCATTCCGCACCACATCCAGATTGTGCTCGATAATGATCACCGTATTTCCCAGGTCCGTCAGCCGGTGCAGCACTTCCAGCAGCTTGCGGACATCGTCAAAGTGCAGCCCCGTCGTCGGTTCATCCAACAGATACAGCGTTCGTCCCGTCTGCCGCTTGCTCAGCTCGCGCGCCAGCTTCATGCGCTGTGCCTCGCCGCCGGAGAGCGTCGTCGCCGCCTGTCCTAGGTGAATATAGCCCAGACCTACATCCACCAGCGTCTCCAGCCGCTGCCTGACCATCGGAATGTCTGCGAGCACTGGCAGCGCATCCTCGATCGCCAGATCCAGCACATCGGCAATCGAATACCCGTTGAACTTTACCGCCAGGGTTTCCTGATTGTAACGGCGACCGTTACATACTTCGCACTGCACGTAGACGTCGGGCAGAAAATTCATCTCGATGCGCCGCTGCCCATCGCCCTGACATGCCTCGCAGCGTCCGCCCGCCACGTTAAACGAGAACCGTCCCGCCTTGTATCCGCGCTCGCGCGACTCCGGCAGCATCGCAAACAAATCCCGTATCGCCGTAAACACGCCCGTATACGTCGCCGGATTCGACCGGGGTGTCCTTCCGATCGGCGACTGGTCAATCCGTATCGCCTTGTCGATATTCTCGAAGCCTTTGATCTTCGTGTACTCGCCCGGCTCCTCGCGCGACCCGTACAGCTCCTTGGCCAGAGCGCGATACAGAATGTCGTTCACCAGCGTGCTCTTGCCCGACCCCGACACGCCCGTCACCACCGTCATCACGCCCAGCGGAAACCGCGCCGTCACATTGCGCAGATTGTGGCTCTTCGCGCCTTCAACGGTGATCCACTTGCCCGTCAGCGGCCGGGGAGCCATCCGGTGCATGATTCCTTGCTCGCCTGACAAATACCGCCCGGTCAGCGATCCCGGAGTCTGCATGATGTCCGCCGGCGTGCCCTCCGCGACAACATGCCCGCCCAGCTTGCCCGCGCCCGGGCCCAGGTCCAGCACGTAGTCCGCATGACGAATCGTCTCCTCGTCGTGCTCCACCACCAGCACCGTGTTGCCCAGATTGCGCAGTGACTCGAGCGCCGTCAGCAGCCGCTGATTATCGCGCTGATGCAGCCCAATCGAGGGCTCATCGAGCACATACAGCACGCCCCGCAACCGCGATCCGATCTGCGTCGCCAGCCGAATCCGCTGTCCTTCGCCGCCCGAGAGCGTCGCTGCATTCCGGTCGAGCGAAAGATATCCCAAACCCACGGCCGTCAGAAACTCCAGCCGCTCCACCACCTCACGCCGCAGCCGCTCCGCGATCAGCGCTTCGCGTGCCGAGAAGGGAATTGCCCGTGCCGCATCCAGCGCGCGCCCCAGGGGCAAGGCTGTGAAGTCCGCAATCGACCGACCGCCAACCTTTACCGCCAGCGACTCCGGCCGCAGCCGTTTGCCCTTGCATGCCGGACAAACCGACGCCGACATGTAGTTCATCATCCAGTCGCGATACGTTTCCGACTTCGACTCCTCCAGCGCATCGCGCAGATATGCCAATATCCCGTGAAACCCTGTCCGCGGCGCCTCGCCCTTCGGAGGCCCGTACAGCAGCAGCTCCTGTTGTTTCTGCGGCAGCTTCTCAAAGGGCTTCTTCAGGTCGATCTTGTACCGGTCTGCCGCCAGCTTGATCAGCTTCAGCAGATATTGCGACGCCGACCCCGGCCCCAGCCCCCCATCCAGCAGCGGCTTCGACCAGTCGTTGATGATCTTCGCCGGATCGAAGTCGTAGATGCTTCCCAGCCCATGGCACTCGGGACACGCCCCATACGTGCTGTTGAAGGAGAAGCTGCGTGGCTCAAGCTTCGGCACATCCAGCCCGCAATCGGGGCACGACATCGACGACGAATAAAGCTGCTCGTCATTTGCCGTACCCACCAGCACCAGCCCGTTCGCCATCTGCAGAGCCTTCTGCACCGACGACTCGAGACCTTTTTCTATGCCCGGCTTCAGCACTGCGCGATATACCACCGCCTCGATGGTGTGGTTTTTCCGCTTCTCCAGATCGATGGGTTCGGCCAGGTCCCGCAGCTCGCCGTCTACGCGCGCCCGGAAACCCTGCTGATCCAGCTTGTCGAGCAAGTCCTTGAATTCGCCCTTGCGACCGCGCACTACCGGCGCATAGATCGTCACCCGCTCACCCTGTCCCAGCGCCAGGATGCGCTCCACGATCTGCTCAGCGCTCTGCCTCGAAATCTGCCGTCCGCAATTGGGACAATGCGGCACGCCCACCGACGCATACAGCAGGCGCAGGTAGTCGTAGATCTCGGTGATCGTACCCACCGTCGACCGCGGGCTCCGGCTCGTCGTCTTCTGCTCAATCGAGATAGCGGGACTGAGGCCCTCGATCGAATCCACATCCGGCCGCTCAATTTGATCTAAGAATTGCCGCGCGTATGCCGATAAAGTTTCCACATAGCGCCGCTGCCCTTCGGCATAAATCGTGTCGAAGGCCAGCGACGACTTGCCCGACCCGGAAAGGCCGGTGACCACGGTAAGCGTGTTCCGCGGAATCTGCACGTTGATGTCGCGCAGATTGTGCTGCCGCGCACCCCGCACCGAGATGTGTGTAATCGACATTAGACTTTTCTGTGAAGAATGCGCGACCGGTGGTATTCCGCTTGCGATCGCGTAATAGACCAGGGGTACAAGTAGTTACGCTCGCACCATTCCCCTAAGGCATTTTCGGAATCGCTGCATGCCGAAGCCGCAGATCGAAAGTCGACGCGAACAACGGTGAGCGGCGACCTGGGACGGTTCCCATGGGATACAGGAATTTCGGAAATGCCTTCATCAGTATCTTATTCGTCAATAGAAACAGGGGTCAAACGATTGCTCAATGCTTCCCGTTTTCGTAACAATGGCATCGTACAATGCATGAGCGTCCCCCGGTCAGCACGCCCGACAGGCAACGACGTGAACCGTAGCAGTACAACCCTTTAAGGCCAGAACAGGATCAGAACTAGAATCCCATGCAGGACGCGATCAACTTACTGATGTTAGCTTGTGCCAGCCTCGCCGCGCTGGCCTTCGGAGTTCTCCTGGCCTACGGCATCTGCCGCACCGCCTTCGCCATCATGCGGATGCATGTTCGCTCGGTCGCTGCCTCCCACGCCAGCCAGCCGGAATCCCAGCCCGCACCGCAAACCGCCATCCTCTAAATCGCCATCGCGATTCTCTCCGGCTATTCTTCCAGACACGTCGCTTCAAATTCCGGATTCAGGTGGATATCAATCTGCCGCAGGACGCCGTCGCCGCTGTTGACGAACTTATGCGGCTCGCCCGCATGTACGACGAGAACATCCCCAGCGTGAGCTTCCTGTTCCTGGCCGTTCACTGTCCACGTCGACCGCCCCTCAATCACATAGACCACTTCGTCGTAATCGTGGTTGTGCAGGCGCGTTCCCCTGCCCGGTTCGCCGTTCACCAGAAAGAAGGAGACGGCTACGCCGCTCTGCGCCGCTCCCACAAACTCGTACGACATCCCCACGAAAGGCAGCTGCGATTGATGAACCGTGTGCATGCCCTATTCGATTCTGAATCCCGGATACGCGATTCACCGGCCACCACTTCAGCCCGCAGCCTTACTTCTCCTCCTCCGTCAGCAGATCCCCCAACCGGTCGAAGCGCTTCTCCCACAGCGAGCGCCGCGCGTTGATCCACTGCTCGACCAACGACAGGCCCTTCGGCTCCATCCGGCAGGTGCGCACCCGGCCGACTTTTGTCGTGTGCACCAGCCCGCTCTTCTCCAACACCTGCACGTGCTGCACAGTCGCAGCCAGCGTGATGCGCAGCGGCTTCGCCAGGCTCGAAACCGAAATAGGCCCCTCGCTTATCCGTTCCAGAATCGCCCGCCGCGTCGGATCGCCCAGAGCATGAAATACGCCGTCGACGCTCACTCTCTGACTATGCATTGATTACTGCCTTTCCTCGCCCTTCAGCTCACTCGCCAGTCGCTCGAGCAGCAGCCGCCATCCCTCTTTGCGCATCTCCGGGCTGTCCGCTCCTTCGAAGTACGCCCCCTGTTCGGTAAAGATGAACCGCGTGCCTGCCTCCGACGGCATCATTTCAAACGTGGCCAGTGACGCCGAGAAGGGATTCTCGCCAATCGCCATCGTGTAGGCCAGCACAATCCGCGAGTCGGCCACAATGTCCAGATAGGTGCTCTCATTCGCGCAGATCACCCCATCGACCGGACCACCCTTGATACGAAAGCGCGAGCGCTCCCGTCCGCCTACTCGAAAATCCATCTCGAATTCCAAAGTCTCCGAGGGGTCTTCCTCCCTGAACCAGCGCCGCTTCTTCACCGGATCAGCAAAGGCGGCAAATACCCGCGCGGGCGGCACCGGATAGCTGCGTTCAATCTCAAAAGTCGCGTGACTTACGAATCTTTCCATCGTCGTTCTCCTTGTCAGGCTGCGCGCAATGCGGCTTTCACTCCCGGCTCGTACACGAGATAGACGCAGCCATTGCCAAAAGTCCGGCTTTTCACTGGTTTCAGTTCGAGCTTGTCTTTGATCCCCTCGAACATCGTCCGCCCTTTGCCCAGCGCCACGGGATTGATCACGATATGGTACTCGTCGATCAGGCCCGCATCGGCCAACTGCGCCACAAGCGTCCCGCTGCCCAGAATCGTGATGCCGTCGCCGGACTCTTCCTTCATCCGCCGGACCTCCGCTGTCAGATCGCCCTTCACCAGCTTCGTATTGCTCCACGTGACATCCTTCAACGTCCTCGAAAACACCACCTTGGGCAGCTTGTTCATCCGGTCTGCAATCTGCGCATCGTGCTGCTTGGCCATCGGCGTCGGCCAGTATTGGATCATCAGCTCGTAGGTTTTTCTGCCGAACAGCAGCGGACCATCGCCGCTCGCATTCCCGGCAACGAACGCATTCCATTCCGCGTCGTCCTTGCGCGTCTTTGCCCAGCTCATGCTTTCATTCGCGTCGACGAAGTACCCATCCAGTGAAACGTGGTTGAAAACGATTAATTTCCGCATTGTCCGTCTCCTTTTCCGCAATCTGACCGGGTGCTCAATCTCCAAGCAGTTAAGCGGTAACTTAACTATCGCTCCGTAGTATCGCAATTGTCAAGTATTTACTTAAGTATTGCTGCAATCCTGTCTTACCCAATCTTCCCAATGCAGCTTGCCCCCTTCGTGTTACCGGCCTCGTCGTCGAAGCACGTACTATGGGCATGGGTAAACTCGCCCTTAAATGAAGCTCCCCTGCATGTTTTCGCTGGCCGTCCCATTGCTTGCTGCCGCTCTCGTCGCTGCGTCTCCGGTTGGATCAGCGCAGGCGTCTGGCAGAGCCTCACGTTCGCAGGCCGATTCCGCCATGCAGCCCCAATCGGACCAAAGCCCGGCGGCCAAAAACGCTGACGTTCCGATCGGGCTCTTCGATGGCCAGTCCGACATTGGAAGCCCGCACATCCCCGGCGACGCCCGTTACGACGAAGCAACCGGGAACTACACCATCAACTCCAGCGGCTATAACACCGTCTACACCCGCGACCAGTTCCGCTACCTCTGGAAAAAAGCCTCCGGCGACATCTCGCTTACTGCCGACATCTCGTTTCCCAATCCCAACGGCTTCGACGGTCGCAAGGCGGTACTTGTAATCCGCCAGGGTCTCGACGACGATTCCCGGGAGGCACTCGCGGCGGTTTATGGAAACGGTGTATTCAGGCTCGGTCAGCGCCCGAAAAATGGCTCCCGCCGCACCGATATGGAGTATCGCGTCTGGAGCAGGGAAGCTCCCGCCATCCCTTCCGCCCGTAATGTCTCCGTCGTCCTTATGCCGAGGCGCATCGGCATCGAAAAACATGGCGACACCGTGATGCTTCTGGTCAGTATGCAGGGCGAGCCCATGCACATCTTCGGTCCGCCCCTTATCCTTCACATGAATGGCCCGTTTTATGTGGGCATCGGATTCTGCTCCAACCTCCCCGACAAATCCGACGTGGCCGTCTTCTCCCACGTCGTCATCGAGAAGCCCGCGCCGGCGGCCTCGCACCGTGCCGCGGCTGCACCAACCCCGTAACCAGGTCGAGCCATCCCATAAACGTAATGCTTGCAATCCCATCCTCAAATCCTTGAGAATGGAACCCCTTGGCAGAAATGCCTTTTCGAATCGTTCGCGATTGCGTTTCTCGGAGGACAGCAAACCGATGCGCCCTTACTGGTCCGGACAAATTCAGATCTCGCTCGTCTCATTCGGCGTCAGCCTCTTCACGGCGACCGACTCCAAGAGCGACATCCGCTTCCATCAGATCAGCCGCAAAACCGGCGAGCGTATCCGCCATCAAAAGGTTTCCTCCGAAGAGGGGCCGGTCGAAAACTCCGACATCGTCAAGGGCTACGAATATGCCAAGGGACAGTACGTCACTATCGAGCCCGAAGAGATCGAGCACCTCCGCCTTCCCACCCGCAAGGCCATCGAGGTCGCCCAGTTCGTCGACGCGAAAGAGATCAACCCCGAGTTCTTCGAGAAGCCCTATTTTGTAGCCCCCTCCGACGACATCCAGTCCGAAGCCTTTGCCGTAGTGCGCAGGGCGCTGCAGGACACCGGCAAAGTCGCCCTCGGCAAGATCTCGTTCAGCGGACGGGAGCACATCGTCGCCCTCGCACCTTATCCCGACAACGACTTGCCCGGCATGATGGCCTATCTGCTGCGCTACTCCGACGAGTTGCGCAAGCCCGCCGACTTCTTTGGCAACATCAAGAAGTCCAACGTCGACGAAGATCAGCTCTCGCTTGCCGAGATGCTCATCAAGCGCAAGACCGCCACATTTGACCCCTCTAAGTTCAAGGATCAGTACGAAGCCGCTCTCCGCGAGCTGGTCGAGGCCAAGGTGAGCAACGTGCCTCTACCGCAGGAAGAGCCCGCGCCCAAGACGGCCAAGGTCATCAATCTTATGGACGCTCTTCGCAAGAGCATCGCCGAAGGTCAGAAGCCTGCCGTCAAAAAGCCGTCTCAATCGACGCCTGCTGATTCCGAAGAGAAGGGCATTGAGCTTGTTAAGCCGCCCAAGGCAGCAAAGCGCCGCAAATCGGCATAACAATATACATGGCCCCCCGTCGCAAAGCGGGCTCCCCCAGCAAAAGCTCTCAGCACGCCCAGACTCCGGCCGACGCCCACGCCGACCTTCCCGCCGATCTTGTAGACGAGCAGCTTGCCCGCTACCGCTCCATGCGGGACTTCTCCGTCACGGCTGAGCCTGCCGGCAAGTCCCGCTCCAAATCCAAACTCGACATCCCCGCCGGACAGCAGCCCTTTGTCATTCAGAAGCACGCCGCCACTCGCCTACACTACGACTTCCGCCTCGGCTGGAACGGCGTCCTCAAGAGCTGGGCCGTCACGAAGGGCCCCAGCTTTTACGTGGGAGACAAGCGGCTCGCTGTCGAGGTCGAAGACCATCCCATGGAGTACGGCGGCTTCGAAGGCATCATCCCCAAGGGCCAGTATGGAGGAGGCACCGTCATGGTCTGGGACCAGGGCAGCTGGGAACCGCAGCCCGGCCACACCGATGTCGATGCCGGCTTACGCGACGGCTCGCTGAAGTTCATCCTCCACGGCACCAAGCTCCACGGCAAATGGGCGCTCATCCGCATGAAGCCCCGCCCTGGTGACAAGAAGAACAACTGGCTCCTCATCAAGGAGCACGACGAGTACGAGCGCGCCGAATCCGACCCCGCCATCACCGACGAAGCCCCCAACTCCGCCGTTACCGGACGCAGCATCGAGGAAATTGCCCGCGCCGAAACCCACGTCTGGAACTCGAAGGACACAGCCACCGGTAAAGCCTGGTTTCGAAACGATCAGTCGGGTAGTGACAAGGGCGCACCCAGCCCAGCGAAGGCTGCCCGCAAGTGTTCACCTCCACGCAAAGTCACCTTCGGATCAGCCCTGGACGGCATCCCCAAAGAACATCTCCCCACCTTCATCCATCCGCAGCTCGCTACCACCACGACTGAAGCCCCACGCACTCCCGGATGGGTTCATGAATTAAAACTTGACGGCTACCGCATTCAGGCGCGCAAAGATGGCGATCGCGTCCAGCTCCTCACCCGCACCGGCCTCGACTGGACGCACCGCATGAGGCCCCTCACGGGCGAAATCGCCGAGATGCCCGCTGAGTCCGCACTTATCGACGGGGAGGTCGTCGTCCTCTCCGCCGACGGCACTACCAGCTTCGCGGATTTGCAGGCCGCCTTTCAGGACGGAGGCAGCAGGCCCCTCACCTACTTCGCCTTCGACCTCCTCCACCTCAACGGACACAACCTTCGCGACCTGCCCCTCGTCGACCGCAAGGCCCTCCTCTCGCTCCTCCTCCAGGACCCCGATGGAGCGCTCCGCTACAGCGAGCACGTCGATGCACCCGGAGACCTGGTCTTCAAGAAGGCCTGCGAGCTGCACGCCGAGGGCATCATCTCCAAGCGCGCCGACTGCAAATACATCTCGAACCGCACCACCGACTGGCGCAAGCTCAAGTGCATCCACGAGCAGGAGCTGGTCATCGGCGGCTTCACCCTGCCCTCGAACAACATCGATGGAGTGGGCGCGCTGCTCCTCGGCTACTACCAGAACGGCAAGCTCATCTACGCGGGACGCACCGGCACCGGCTTCACCCGTAAAATTCATGCCGACCTGCGCTCGCGCCTCGACAAGCTCCGTCGCGACTTTGCACCCTTCGAAACCGTGCCTCCCGACGCGCGCAACGGAGCCATCTGGGTCAAGCCCGAGCTCGTCGCCCAGGTTCACTTCGCCACATGGAGTACCGACAACCTCGTCCGCCAGGCCGCATTCCAGGGCCTTCGCGAGGACAAGCCCGCCACCGAGGTCCGCCGCGAAGAGCCAACCACGCCGCCGTCGGCGGGAAAGACAAAACACGCCGCCAAGCACGCTGCGCACCCCGCACCCGCGCCCGCCGCGCCCAAAAACTTACCCGCGAAAAAATCCGCAAAGGCATCACAAACCGACCCGCCCGAGCAGGCCCCGGTGCGGCTCACCCATCCCGACAAAGTCCTCGACGCCGAATCCGGCCTCACCAAGCAGCAGCTCGCCGACTACTACTGGGCCATTGCTCCGCACATGCTGCCGCATATTGCCAACCGCCCGCTCTCGCTCGTACGCTGCCCCGACGGCAGCGGCCACCCCTGCTTCTTCCAGAAACACGTCAACAACACCCTGCCGCCGGACACCGAGTCAGTTCCCGTTCGTGACCGCAAGACCGGCAAAGTCGAGCCCTACATCACGCTCTCCACTCCTAAGGCCCTCGCCGGCCTCGCCCAGCTCGGAGTTCTCGAAGTTCATCCCTGGGGCTCCTGCAATGACTCCCTCGAGCGCGCCGACCGCATCATCATCGACCTCGATCCCGACCCTGCCATCGAATGGGAGAGGCTCGCCGCCAGCGCCGCCGACGTGCGCAAGCAGTTCAAGAGCATCGGCCTCGAAAGCTGGCTCAAGACCACCGGAGGCAAGGGCCTGCACGTTGTTGTCCCGATCGAGCCCGAGCACGAGTGGCCCCTCATCAAGGACTTCACCCACGCCTTTGTCCGCGAGATGGAAAAGCGCAACCCCTCGCTCTATCTCACCAAGATGACCAAGGCGGCGCGCACCGGACGCATCTTCCTCGACTATCTCCGCAACCAGCGCGAAGCCACCGCCGTCGCGCCCTACTCACCCCGCGCCCGCGCCGGAGCACCGGTCTCGATGCCCATCCCCTGGAGTGCCCTCAAAGAATCCGAACGCCCCGCCTTCCACGTAACCGATTACGAGGACTGGAAACCACGCCTCCGCCGCGACCCGTGGAAGGAATTGCCGGACACAAACCAGAGCATCACCGCCGAAACGCTGAAGCTCTTCAAGATTCCGACCTGAATCGGTGGCAAGCGTAGCCAACAGCTAGGAGACGCCAAAATTTCAATGCGGCTGCGACGGTGCGGGTTGCGCCATCGAGAAGACGTAGAGCGGAAGAATCTCCCGCGGCGACTTCCAGAAAACGATCACAGCGCGGCCGTTGCCACTTACCTGCAGGCTGGGATCGAAGCCTTCAATGGTGGAGCTTTCGATCGGAAGCAAAGGCGGAGAGGTCGCAATGGTCTGTCCCGTATCGGCATCCCACAATCGGAATCGCTGCTCGAGTGTTTGATTCCAGAGGCCGCCTTCGATGCCACCACCGCTATGCAGGGTCTCCTTTGGGATGTAACCGAGGATGACGTTGCCGTCGCTTGACGCCCCAACGAAACGGCGCGCTCCGAGTTTCGGGTCGCCAAATGTCCTTAGAAGCTTCCCGTCGCTTAAGTCCCAGAGTCTTATCTCGGGATGTGGCAATAAGGGCTGAGGCTCAAGCGTGTCGTCCGTAGCGACTCGCGTTTCTCCCGCAAAGCTGATCCGGCCGGGCAAGTGTCCGGTCTTCACCTTGAGGCTCACCTTCCCTGTGTTCACATCGAGCAGTTCCAGGTTTTCTACGGCCTTCGACCGGCCCAGGGAATTCTCAGGCACATAAGAAACGGCAAGTTGATTACCGCTTGGCGAAATCGCGACGTCCCCAAAGGGATAGCGGCCTTTCGTCATATCCCACTCCCGGAGAAGTGCTCCTGAAGTCAGGCCGTACACCCTTACCAGGCAGCAGTAGGCCCCGGCGAACCCCGCGACCATGGCACGCGGACTCTTCGCTGCGCAGAGTACCTGCTTCGGGGCTGGATGATCACCGATGTTCGTGGCCGTTGCATGCAATACTTCCAGCGTCTGCGGATTCAAATAGTAGAGAGTGCCGCGGGCGGCCACCATAACGCCCGAACCGTTGTCGCAATACTGCACAAAGCCGCGCGCGCGGGTGAACGAGTCCGAGGGAGTGCTCTTATCACCGGAAGACAATTCCTTTGAGACGATGGGCTCATTGGTGCCGACATTCCAGATTCGAACGCTGACCGCGATCTCTGAGTTGGGGCCCGGGCCCACTCGGCGAAAGGCTGCTGCAACTTGTCCGCCATCAGGCGATAGCGCCGCACCTTCCAAATAAACACCTGGAGCAGACTCCGGTCGAATCTCAACCATGCTGAGCTTCGGCGACGAATCATCTTGCGCCTGGGCGCTGATCGCGCAGGACAACAGGCAAAGGAAGACGAGCAGGGCGGCCCGTACATTCGCTTCGCTTTGACGGTGCTTCACGGAGGGATATTACACCCGATCGTCCAACGTGCCGCCGTCGCAGCCCCGAAATCAAATTTCAAACGGAACCCCGCCTCGCTTCCGAGCGTACACGCTGATACAAGCTCGAGCACGCGAGGAACAATCTCGCCCTTCGTAATCAGGGGGAAGTATGAATGCCGATTTGCGACTTGCCTTACGGCAGCTGAGAAAAGCGCCTGGATTTGCCCTGACCGCTGTGCTGACGCTGGCACTCGCTATAGGCGCCAATGCCGTTGTCTTCAGCGTGCTGAATGCGCTGGTTCTGCATCCGCTTCATGTACCGCACTCCGACAATTTGTTCATGGTGGAGCGCAACTACTTGTCAGAAACCACGCCGTCGCAATCGTATCCGGATTACCTCGACCTGCACGACAGGAACCACAGCTTCGATTCGCTGGTTACTTATAACATCACGGGCGGCATCGGGCTCGATACCGGCAGCGGAAACCCAGCCGTGGTCTGGCCCTACATGGTGAGCGGCAATTACTTCGATGCTCTCGGTATTCAGCCCTATCTTGGCCGGCTCATTCATGCCTCCGGAGAACATGGAAAGAACAGCATGCCGGAGATCGTTTTGAGCTACGCCCTCTGGCACAGTTACTTCAACGGTGATCGCGCCGCTGTGGGCCGTACCGTCCAGATCAATAAACACCCCTTCACGATCGTAGGCGTTGCGCCGCCGGACTTCCGCGGCACTGAACTCTTCTTCGCGCCCGATCTGTGGGTTCCGCTCGTCAATACGCCCCAACTTCTCGACTGGTATTCGCTGGAGGAACGCGGCAATCATTCGGCCTGGGTAGCCGGCCACCTTAAGCCTGGAGTGACGCCGGCGGCGGCCACATCGGACCTGAACACTATCGCGGCTTCTCTGGCAAAGACGTATCCCAAATCGGATGACGGCCTGAAATTCTCCTTATCCCGGCCCGGACTCGCCGGAAATACCCTCGCCAAGCCCACCCGCGCGTTCATGGCTGGCCTCATGCTTCTGGCCGGCCTCATTCTGCTCGCCGCGTGCGCCAATCTGGGCAGTCTCTTTGCCGCCCGGGCGGCCGACCGCTCTCGCGAGATCGCGGTCCGCATGGCCCTCGGATCGCGCCGCCAGCTCATCGTCCGTCAGCTCCTCATCGAGGCCCTTGTGCTTTCGCTGGCCGGAGGTATTGTGGGCATGGCGGGAGCCGTAGCCATCCTGCGCATGCTGAGCACCTGGCGGCCGATTCCTGATATCCCCATCAATGTGCCGGTGAATCCGGACGTTGCGACCTACGCCCTGGCTCTCCTGCTGGCCGTCTTCAGCGGTGTCTTCTTCGGCATGGTTCCGGTGCGCCAGGTGCTCCGCTCCGATCCCTGGCAGATCATTCGCTCCGGCGGTGCAGATCTGGGCGGCTCACGCCGCTTTACGGTGCGCGACGTGCTCTTGTGTCTGCAAATTGCCATTTGCGCCGTTCTGGTGACCGCTTCGCTTGTCGCTGTGCGCGGTCTGGCGCGCTCGCTTGAAAGCAACTACGGTGTTCAGCCTAAGGGAGTGATGCTGGTAAAGACCGATCTGCAGATGGCTGGATATAGTGGCGACCAGCGTCTGCAGATGCAGAAGCGCATGCTCGATGCCGCGGCAGCGATCCCCGGTGTCACTGCTGTGGGATATGCCGATCGGCTTCCACTCAGTATCGGCGGCAACGACTCGGACGTATTCGCCGACTCAACCACCGACTTCCGGCCTACGAATGCGGCGGCCGATGCCGAGAATTTCGCCGTTTCGCCGGATTACTTCCGCGCGGCCGGAACCGCGCTTCTGGCCGGCCGGAACTTGACCATGCATGACCAGGACAAGGCTCCCGTGGTGGCCGTCGTCAATCGCGAATTTGCCCGCAAGGTCTTCGGGTCCGTCGATAAAGCAATTGGAGGGCACTTCAAGTTCTGGGGCGGCCAACGAGCAGAAGTCGTAGGCGTGGTGGAAGACGGCAAGTACCAGACCCTCACCGAAGATCAGAAGCCGGCGATGTTCTTTCCCTTCCTGCAACATGTGTCCAGCAACACTTGGCTGATCGTCCGCTCACAGCGCGATCCGCAGGAGATCGCCTCCGCTTTGCAGCGCTCGATGCGTGGTCTCGATCCTGCGCTGCCACTCGAGATCAAGACCTGGAACAGCGAATTGGATTCAGCTCTCTTCGCTGCCCGTGTGGCAACGGTCTCTCTCGGTGTTCTGGGCCTGCTGGGCGCAATGCTCGCCATTACCGGCATCTTCGGCATGGCCTCCTACACTGTCAGCAAACGATTCCGAGAACTCGGCATCCGCATTGCGCTCGGCGCCGATCAGCGCAAGCTGCTCAGCGCAGCGCTGGGGCGCACGTTTCGGCTGCTCGCCATCGGCTCTGCAGCCGGCCTGATCCTCGGCGTCCTGGCCACCCGCGTACTTTCATCCATCGTGTACCAGGCCACGCCAAAGGACCCGCTCATCCTTGGTGGAGTCATTCTCACCATGCTCTGCGTCGGCATTGTCGCTGCCTTGATCCCCGCCCGGCGTGCTCTCGCCGTCGACCCGATGATTCTGCTTCGGAACGAATGACGAGGGGCTGAAGCCCCTTCGCCGGGGCGGGTTGCTGGGTGAACCACGCAGCGCCAAAGAGGCCTCGCAAGTAGCATAAGAGAATGCAGGATCTCGTCGTAGGAACGAAGCAAAGAATCGATCTGGCGACGTGGGAACGCCGCGCTCTCTTCGATTTCTTCAGCAGCTTTTCCGAGCCTTACCACGGGGTTTGTCTTCGCGTAGACTGCACCAGCACCTTCCGCCACGCACAAGACCATCATCTCTCTATTTTTCTGTCCCTCCTGCATCGCTCACTCGTCGCCGCGCACCAGGTTGAGAATTTCCGGACACGCATTGTCGACGGTGAGGTCTGGCGCTACGAACAGATCAACGGCGGAAGCGCAGTAGCACGTCCGAATGGGACCATCGGATTCGCTCATTACCGTTTTCGGGAATGCATCAAGGAGTTCGTGGAGGAGGCTTCCGTAGAAGTGGAGCGGGTGCGGCAGCGGAATGACGTGGAGCGATACCCGGAAGTCAATTTGATTCGCTATTCGGTTCTTCCCTGGTTCGATTTCACTTCCATTTCGCATGCACGAGACTTTTCCAGCGATGATTCCGCGCCCCGGATAACCTTCGGGAAAATCACCGAGAGCAATGGACGCTGTACCATGCCGGTATCAATACATGTGCACCACGCGTTGGCGGATGGCCTGCATGTCGCGCAATTCGTAGAGCATTTCCAAAAGCTCCTCGATACGCCAGATCCCCACCCTGTTTAGGACAACGCGGGCGCGGGCCCGGCTCGTTTCATTGAGTGACCGCCGAGTGGGGCAGTTTCATAGTTTTCCCCGCACGACTGTTGGAGCCCTCCGCTTTAGCCCGCAAACAAGACCGCTCCGAACGACGTCACCTCCCGGTAGCCGCTTCCCATCCCGATTATCCTGAGACGTGCCCGAAATCTCCGCCACGCCACGAGTCGCGCTTCGCTGGCCTCTATTTCGAAGACTATCTCCTTTCCCGGAAACTTCTTTTCCTCGCCGGGTGCCCCATTCAAGCCTGGTGCTGGCTTGAGTGGGGCGGTTGCACAGCCTCGGCTCGCTCGTCACATGAAGCTGGTAGAAGCCCCAGGTTTTATGCCGCTTTGGGGAGCTCGACTTTGATGGGAGGCTCGGGCGTTATGCCGGAAACTTCCTGGCGCCACGACCGTACCGTTTCGAGCAACTCCTGCAGCGAGTATTTCGTGATGCTCGTCTGCTCCGCTCCTGTCTTAGCATTCATCGGACGGATGGCGACAGCCTCGCGCACTCCCGGACGAATGCGTAGAAACACGCCATGCTGACGTCTCCGATTGGGAATCGGGGGAGTGCATGCCATTCGCAGCTCACCACCCGGCTTCATATAAGCCAGTGCGTAGACTGCACAGTTTCCATCTTTGAGTAATTCCCGAATCAGGTCCTTTACAAGATCAGCTTGATTCGAACTGAACTCGATACCATGTACCCTCGACATTGAAGTGACCCCTTGCTCACTCTCCTCAGCCTACGAAAAAAGCAGTAAGAAATCCGTAAAACACCGGGCGAAATCGACACGGCCACGCTGCTCCGAAGTCCCAGGCTTAAGCGCTGGGAAAAGCACTTCGCTCTGCGCGACCACACTTCCCCACCGTAGCCTTTTCTCGGGCCGATTATTCTTAGACGTGCCCGAAACACCCGCCACACTGTCAGCCGCCCTTCGCTGGCGCCGATTCCGAAAGGACGATCTCCTCTCCCGGAAATTTCTTTTCCTTGCGCTGCGATGGCTCGGCATCGGCGTGGTGCTCCTCTGGCTGCTGGCCGCGCTGATCCTCGTAGCTCTCCGCTGGATCGATCCGCCCACGACTGCCGTGCACATGGAGCGCCGGCTGCAGGCGTTGGTCCACGGCACTCCCTATCGCGAACGTTACGAGTTCATTCCTCTTGCCCGGATATCGCACAATCTCCAGCACGCCGTCATCGCAGCCGAAGACGCGCGCTTCTACCAGCACCACGGCTTCGACTGGCACGCCATCCAGCTCGCCGCCGAAGACGACATGGAAGGCGGCCGCATTCGCGGAGGGTCCACGCTCACGCAGCAACTCGTGAAGAATCTCCTCTTCGGAACCGGCCGCTCGATCCTGCGCAAGGGCGCCGAGTTCACCCTGGTGCCCGTCGCCGAATTCGTCCTCGGCAAGCGCCGCATTCTGGAGCTCTACCTGAACGTCGTCGAATGGGGTCCCGGAATCTACGGCGCGGAGGCGGCCTCTCGTGCCTGGTACCGGACCAGCGCCGCCAACATCGACAAGGATCAGGCGGCACGTCTCGCCGCGATCCTGCCCGCTCCATTGGAACGACGGCCCGAGCGCATGAATCGCTACACCGGCATCATCCTCGAGCGAATGCGCCAGATGGGCTGGTAGTGCGACGTGTACCCCAGCGGAAACCTGCCCTGACCGTAGCGAAGGGCGGGAAGCAGGATCCCTGCTCACCCCCAAGGCTTGCCACCAATCTGTTAGCCTGTATGCGTTTCTGGACGGGGAGGTTTCGATGCGTCTACGGCAGTTATCGGCGTTGTGTGTCCTGGGCTTGTGTGCAATTGTGGCAGCCGCGCAGATGGGAGGGAGTGCCGACTCGCCCGCGCCTGGAACCACCGCCACGCCCGCCAAGGCCTTCGACTCGCAGCTGAGCCTCATCGAAGAAGAGATGATGGGCGCGGTTAAGGCCATGCCCGCCGACAAGTACGCGTTCGCCCCCAGCTCCGCCATCTTCGTTCCCGGCCAGAAGATCGAATTCGACAAGGTTCGCACCTTCGCGGAGCAGGCCACCCACGTCGCCGAGGCCAACTACTTCTTCTACAACGTCGTCAGCGGACTCAAGCCCGACGTAGATGTAAAAGGCATCGAGAAGCTCACCAGAAAAGAAGACGTCGTCGCCGCACTCGCCGGCTCGTTCGCCTTCGCTCACAAGGCGATTGCGACCCTCACTCCGGCCAACTCATTCGAAGTGATCAAGTCGCCCGAGCCCGGCTTCCAGACACGCGCCACGCTCGCCAGCTTCGGCATCTCCCACTGCTGGGATCACTACGGACAGCTCGTCGTCTACCTCCGAATGAACGGCATCGTACCCCCAGCCAGCGCGAAGTAATTTCCCGATCGCTGCACAACTCATCGCTGCACACCCCTAAGGAGCAATGAATGGGACACCGTTACGCCAACATCCTTGAAACCGTCGGCCACACTCCCGTAGTTCGCATCAACAAGCTCGGCCCGCCCGACATCAATCTCTACGTCAAGATCGAAGCCTTCAACCCGCTCGGCTCCGTCAAAGACCGCCTCGCCCTCGGTGTGATCGAAGATGCCGAGCGCACCGGCAAGCTCAAGCCCGGCCAGACCGTGATCGAGGCCACCAGCGGCAACACCGGCATCGGCCTTGCCATGGTGTGCGCACAGAAGGGCTACCCGCTCGTCGTTACTATGGCCGAGACCTTCAGTGTCGAGCGCCGTCGGCTGATGCGCTTCCTCGGAGCGAAAGTCGTCGTGACCCCAGCCGCCGGCCGAGGAACAGGCATGGTCGCCAAAGCCATCGAGCTCGCCCAAGCGCACGGCTGGTTCCTCACCCGCCAGTTCGAGAACGAAGCCAACGCCGACTTCCACTCAAAAACGACTGCCGTTGAGATCCTCGAAGACTTCAAAGGTGAGCGGCTCGACTACTGGGTCACGGGATTCGGTACCGGCGGCACGCTGAAGGGCGTAGGCCGCGTGCTCGCAAAGGAGCGTCCGGAAACGAAGATCATCGTCGGCGAGCCCGACGACGCAGCCATGCTCTCCAGCGGCATCCCGCAGGAGCGCAACCCCGACGGATCGGGCGCCGGGAGTCATCCCGCGTGGCACCCACATCCGCAGCAGGGTTGGAGCCCCGATTTCGTCCCCAAGCTCGCCGGCGACGCCGTCGACATGAAGGTCATCAGCCAGGTCCTGCGGATCAAGAACGCCGATGCCATGCGCTGGAGCAGGGAACTCGCCCGCAAGGAAGGCATCTTCGTTGGCATCACCTCCGGCGCCACCTTCACCGCCGCGCTGCAGGTCGCCGCCGAAGCTCCGAAGGGATCGACCATCCTCTGCATGCTGCCCGACACCGGCGAGCGCTATCTGAGTACTCCGCTCTTCGCCGACATCGCCGTCGACATGAACGAGGACGAGGTGGCCATCGCCCGTTCCACCCCCGGCTATGTGCTCCAGCCCGCGCCATAAGTGAGGATATTAAGCAATTGACAACCACCGTCCCAAACCGCAACCATCAGTAGCTTTCTGTAAGGAGGGGACGTTCCGGTCCCCGCAGGCTTCGCCCTTGACCCCCGTCAGGACAAGTGAAGCGGCGTGCTCCGCACCGCCCGTTGCCGATGAATAATTCCGTCCAGGAAATGAGCAAGTCTTCACCGGCATTCCGCAAGGCGCTGCTCGAGAGTGAACGGCTCCGTCTCCGCATCATCATTGCCGCGATCATTACAGTCTTCGCCATACGAATCCTTAGAACAGCACTCGTCTTCAGCCACGAGAGCTGGTACTCGTTCGCGATTACCAGCCTTTTTCTGGCCGTCTTCGCGATCTATGAACTCGTGATGCTGCGGGCGGTAAACCGGTCGATACAGACGAGCCGCGATCTGCCCCGTGCCGCCTGGATCACGAACATCGTCGTTGAAATGTGCATACCGGCCCTGGCGCTCGTGTTTTTTTCTGAAGGAGCCATCGAGGCGGCATACAAGCCACTCGCGAATCCGGCAGTCCTCTTCTACTTCATCTTCATCATCCTTTCCACCCTGCGCCTCGATCCCAACGTGTCCCGAATCTCGGGAATCGTGGCCGCCGTGACGTACCTTCTCGCGGCCGCATACCTTGGTTGGGTGCCCAGGCTGTTTGGCGGCACAACTTTGCTTACTCCCGAACGCGCCGTAGGTGGCTTTGCGATTACGGCGGTCGTCGCCGGATTTATTGCGGGTGCCGTCGCTGCCGAGATACGAAAGCAGGTGGAAGCAGCTCTCCGCGAAGCGGAAACGCAGCGCCAGGTGGAACACCTCAGGCATGACCTGGAGATCGCCCGCTCTATCCAGCAGTCACTGCTTCCTGCCGGCGCGCCCGAGATCGAGGGTTTTGAAATCGCAGGCTGGAACATGCCCGCAGATCAGACCGGCGGCGACTACTACGATTGGCACTTTCTTCCCAACGGCAAGTTGCTGGTCGTCCTCGGAGATGCAACCGGCCACGGAATCGGTCCCGCGTTGCTCTCTTCCGTGTGTCGCGCGTACGTCCGCGCAACCTTCACACCCGACCTCGACATGTTGACAGCCATGCAGCGTGTCAATGCAGCGCTCAATCAGGATGTGGGCCCGAGACGATTCGTAACCTTCGTCGCGACAATTTGTACTCCAGGCAGTTCGCGCGTGGAGTTGCTTTCCGCCGGACACGGGCCGCTGTTTCTCTACTGGCTGCGCGATGATCGCTTCGATGCCATGCCCGCTCAGGGTCTGCCGCTCGGGCTGATGCCGGATCTGGGCTCCGATCCGCCAAAAGTCCTTGAATTCAATTCCGGCGACCTGCTCGTAATCACCACCGACGGCTTCTTCGAATGGGCCAACGCGCAGGAGGAGCAATTCGGCGAAGAGCGCATGGAAGACGTAATCCGCGCGTCCAGAGAAAAGCCGCCGTCTGAAATCATCTCCGCGCTCTACAAGGCGGTGATCGAATTCTCCGGTGGCACCCCTCAGGACGACGACCTCACCGCCGTGGTCATAAAACGGAAGTAACCTCGCGAACCTCAGCCTTGTAGGATTCCCCGCTCCCGCAACACCGTAGTTATGTCCTGGTGCGTCAGATAGAGCAGAATCTCCAGCTCATTCTTCGTATCCAGCACATACGTCGATCCCAGCAGCACATCGCTGAGCTGCCCTTCACCGTGGGCAAAGGTCATCCGCCACTTCGTCTCCGCCATCACATACCGGCCATCGAGCTCGGTGACAACCGCAGAATCGAGCTTCGTCGATCGATGGCCCATTTGCTCGAACATCTGTTGACGTTTGGGCAGCACCTGCGCGAAATCGCTCGCCTTCACCACCCTCGCGCCATCCGGGCCGGCAACGAGAAATGTGTCAGCGAACCGCGAGACAAGTGCCGCAACATCGTGCTGGTTGCCGATGTGTTCGAAGGCGCGCAAAAATGCTTCTACGGATGTTATTGCGTGTTTCACTAAAGACTCCTTCACAGACGGGATTACGACGAAATGGGTCTTTAGGATTATATCACAACTAATCGGTTATATTCAACTTAGAGACCGTGCTACACGAAGACCCAGACCGCTAGCGCCCCGGCCTGACCTCGACATATTCCACTGACAGCACCAGTTCCTCGATCGCTACGTCTCCGTCGATGCCTTCCGGCGTCGGACCGTTATATTTCGTCGGGGTGGCGCTATCGAGGCGCCATGACTTCATCGAAGTGCCGGCCGCCTTCCCTTGCGTCAGCATCGCGTTCCGCCATCGTGCTCCCGACTGGCCTCGCTCCCCCAGAATCCAATCCCACAGATTCTTTGCATTACATACGCCGCGCCTCAGCGCCAGATCCACCTTATGGCACCCGGGCGGACGCGACGGCAGGTCGCTGACCTCCTCGAAGCCGCCGAGCGGCTCTTGATCACCCTCGGAATTCTCCAGATAGAGAACGAAGTTGTGCGCGGAATAAGGCGATGGAGAACTCGGCATAGCGTTCCAACGGAAACAGCGTACTGAACATGTCGGAAACTAAGAGTACAGCAAGAAAATCGTCCCGACTTTAATGCCTCCGCATTACTCCGTCCGCGATAACCTCAACCAGTCCTCGCACTGGAATGCTCCAGAAACGCGGAATACTCCAGGCCGAAGATCGGCAGCACCAGCGTCATGATCGTGTCAGCAATCTCCTCCGACGGAACTCGCTCCGGCATCTTGACCCACTCCTTCGCCGCGCCGTAGATCGCCCAGCTTGCCGTTGCTGCAATCATCTCCAGGCACGCCTTCCGCTCCGGAGGATTCTGCTTCAATCCATCAAGAATCATGTGGCTCACCACCGCCACCACTGCCGTCTCGAGATGCGGCGTCAGTTGGCTTTGCTTTTCGGTTCCCGGCATTCCCGCCACATAGTCGCACACTCCCAGCACAATACCCCGGATAGCCGAGGGGCATGTCCCGTCGAACGCCACCCCGCGCTCCCCCAGCAGCCCAAAGAACTGCGTGGCCACCATGCATTCCAGCAGCGCGAACTTGTCCGTATAGTGATCGTAGAAAGTCGCCCGATTCACGGTCGCCGCCTCGGTGATGTCCTGCACCGAGATATCCTCGAACTCCTTGCTTTCCAGCAGCTTCTCCAGCGCCTGCTGCAGCAGGTGGCGTGTCCGCCGAATCCGCGGGTCGACTTGTGCTTCGGTTGTTCCAAACATACGGAGTTCCTCTTACAGCTTATTAGATTCAGCAGGGGACAGAACGACGTTCGTCGTTTTTCCTTGAATCGACAGTCGTCGGTTAAACATCAACTGCTGTGAAGGAGATTCAACGTCATGCCTATCCTGCTCCAAGTCGATTCCAGCCCCCTGGGTGAAGCCTCCATCTCGCGCCAGCTTTCCAGCGAATTTGTCCGCAACTGGAAGAAGGCCAACCCGAATGGCAAGGTCATCACCCGCGATCTTTCCACCACCACCCTCCAGCCCGTTACCGGCGAGTGGGTCGGCGCGGCTTACACCCCCGAAGACGCCCGCACTCCCGCTCAACGCGAGCTTTTGGCCGTCTCCGACTCCCTCATCGCGGAACTCGAGGCCGCTGACGAGTACGTCTTCGGCGTTCCCATGCACAACTTCGCCGTTCCCTCGGTCCTCAAGCTCTGGATCGACCAGATCGCCCGCGCCGGTAAGACATTTTCTTATGCCAGCGGTACCCCCGAAGGCCTGCTTAAGGGCAAGAAAGTCACTTTCCTCGTGGCCTCCGGCGGCGTCTACGATCCTGCCACCGTCATGGCCTCATTTAACTTCGTCGAGCCCTATCTGCGTACGGTCTTTGGCTTCCTCGGAGTCACCGAGGTGAAATTTATCTCCGCCGGCGGAGCAGCCGCTCTCAACTACGGCAAAATCGACCGCGAGACCTTCCTCCAGCCCCATGTCGAGTCAATCCGCGCCCATTTCCAGGCAGCCTGATCGCGATATTAATTGGCGGACAAATCTTCGCCAGCGGTTAGAATATTAATAGGTAGCAAGAAGGCCCCGATTGCCAATGCGCAACGCGGGGCTTTTTGCATTTGCCAGCATTCCGAATTTAAGTCGTCTGGAATGGAACAGTTACGGACGTCGTCCAGTATCCAATTTAGAATGAACCGGTTACGGAAATAGCCAACGAGGGGGGAGGGGGTGGTATCAGTCCGCCCCCACTTCACTCTCGTTATCCTCGCCGTTCTTGCTTCTCGCTCGCGCCATCAGCGGAATCACGAACAGGATCGCCAGCAGCGTCGTGACCATGCCTCCCACAACCACCCGCGCAAGCGGCTTCTGGGTCTGCGACCCGATCTCCGTAGCGATTGACGCCGGCAGTAAACCGAATCCGGCCGCCAAACACGCCATCACCACCGGCCGCATCTCGTCGAGGCATCCCCTCACCAGCCCGCGCTCCAGACCATCCTCGCGCTGTGCGCGGCGAATTCCCGAAAGAAAAACGACAGCGCCCAGAGTCGCGACGCCAGTCAGCGATGTGAAGCCGACCGCCGCCGAAATACTGAACGAAGTGTGTGTAAGGAACAACGTGACTACGCCGCCGATCCATGCAAACGGCAGCATTCCCACGATGATGAAGGCATCCTTCCATGTCCTGAATTGGATATAGAGCAGCAGCAGAATCACAAGCACGCTCACCGGGATAATCAGCGCCAGCCGCTGCTGTTCCTTGCGCAGGCTGTCGAACTCGCCCGCCCACGTGTAGTTGTACCCCGTTGGCAGCTTCACCTTATTCGTGAGCTGCCCCTGCAG
Organism: uncultured Acidobacteriaceae bacterium; assembly: GCA_963781245.1. Lineage (GTDB taxonomy): Bacteria > Acidobacteriota > Terriglobia > Terriglobales > Acidobacteriaceae > Silvibacterium. Next base: position 26,685 of record CAWAFB010000007.1, on the reverse strand, counting down.
GTCCTGGATAGCGCTGGCCAGATCGCGCCCGCGCACGCTGAACTTGATGGGAATATACCGCCGTCCGCCCTCGTGGTAGATCATGAATGCCCCGTTGCGCAGTGACACATCCGCGATGGAGCTCAACGGCACCTGCGTCCCGTCCGGGGTGGGCACCAGGATCTTGCCGATCGCCTCCGGCGTATCGCGGAACTCCGGCGCATAACGCACGGCGAAGTCGAACCTCCGGTCGCCATCGATGATGGTCGTGACCGGCGCCCCGCCTACCGCCGCCTGTACGATGTTGTTGACGTCCTGCGGCTGCAACCCATACCGGGCGGCCTTGGTCCGGTCGATCGACACCAGCAGGCTGGGCTGCCCGGTCACGTCGAAGACGCCGACGTCAGTAATACCCGGTACCCCATTCATAATCCCCTGAATCTGATTCGCAATTCGTGTGAGCTCATCGAAATCGTTGCCGAAAAGTTTCAGAGAGTTCTCACCCTTCACTCCCGACATAGCCTCCTCGACATTGTCCTGAATATTCTGCGAGAAGTTGAAGTCGATTCCCGGAAACCGCTTGAAGTCGTTCTGGATAGCTGCAATCAGCTCATCCTTATTGCCGTGGAATCGCGGCCGCCACTGCCCCGAAGGCTTCAGATCGGCAAGAAACTCGGCATTGTTGAAGGTGCTCACGTCCGTGCCATCATCCGGCCGTCCCAACTGTGAAACCACCTGGGTAATCTCCGGATACTGCCGTAGGACCCCTCGAATGTCATCGGTCAACTTCTCGGACTGCTCGAAGGAGATGTCCTGCTGCATCGTCGCGCGGATCCAGAGATTGCCCTCTTCCAAGGCGGGCATAAACTCACCGCCAACCAGGCGGAACAGCAACACCGCCGCCACCAGAGATGCAAGGGCGATGGCCCAGGTGAGCTTACTGAAACGGAGCGCCCGCTTCAGCGCACCGTCATAATGACGCCGCAGAAACCCGCTCAGCCAGGTCTCGGTTGCCTCATGCTTGATCCGCTTGGGAACTGCGAAGGAACCCAGCACGGGAGCGAATACCAACGCAAAGATCAGGGCGCCCGTCAGCGCAAAGCCGTAGGTCACCGACATCGGAGCAAAGATCTTGCCGGGTACACCCTGCATGGTGAACAGCGGAATAAAGGCCACCAGGATGATGAGTGTCGCGAACAGGACTGGCTTGGCTGCGTCGCTCACACCTTCCATAATCAGCTCGCCGACGTCCTCACCCTCCACCCGACGCGAAATCTTGCGATACACGCTTTCCAACACCACGATCGAAGCATCCACGAGAATGCCGAAGTCGATCGCGCCAATCGAAATGAGGTTAGCCGAGTGGTTCGTCAGCACCATCATTGCGAAGGCAAATAGTACAGCGAAGGGAATCGTGATTGCCGCGATGAACGTCAGGCGCAGATCACCCAACATGACGAGCAGCACCAGCGTCACCAGGATCAGCCCAGTGATAATGATGTGCCGCACCGTCGTCGTGGTGGTGTTAATGAGCTTGGTTCGGTCGTAGATCGTCTTGATCTTCATACCGGGAGGCAGCAGATTCCCGGTATTCAGATCGTGAATCTTCTTGCGGATGCCGGCCAGCGCTGGAAGGGAATTACCGCCTTTCTGCAGCAGCACGATGCCTTCGACGATGTCCGGATTTTCGTCTCGCCCGACTTTCCCCAGGCGCGGCTGATGGCCCTCGCGTACCGTAGCCACGTCGCTCAGCAGCACGGGAGTGCCGTTACGCTCGGCCACCACTATGTTGTTCATGTCCGTAAGCGAGTGCAATAGTCCGATGCCGCGCACGTTCACGCTTTGGCTGCCGAGTGTCAGGTAGTTGCCGCCGGCGTTGGCGTTGCTGTTCTGGACGGCGCTTACCACCTGAGTCATCGTCACGCCCATTCCCAACAGCTTATGAGGATCAATCTCCGCCTGGTATTGCCGCGTCGTCCCGCCAAAGGTGGCCACGTCGATGATGCCCGGCACCTGCTTCATTTCGCGCACGACGAACCAATCTTGCGTTGCCTTCAGCTCGTTCAGCGAGTAGCCAGGCCCGGTGAGTTGATAGCGGTAGATCTCACCGATCGGAGATTCCGGCGACAACTGCGGTTGCAGATTGTTCGGCAGGTTCACCTGTTGGAGCCGGTTGAGCGCCTCCTGACGGTCAATAAAGTAATCGCTATCAAACGAGAAGTACATCTTTACGTCGCTCAATCCGAAAATGCTGATTGAGCGAATCTGTTCAAGTTTTGGTGTGCCGTTCAGGCCCGCTTCCAGCGGGACCGTCACCTGTTGCTCCATCTCCTCGGCGGACCACGACGGGTTCTGCGTAATGAACTCGACCATGGGCGGTGACGGGTCCGGATAGGCCTCAATGTCCAGCTGCAGGAATGCGAAGGCGCCCACCGCGAGCGACGCGATAAAGATAATTAACACGACGTTGCGGAAGCGAAGAAGAATGCCAATCATTCCTTGCATCGATTAATCCTCTGCTTCGCGCAGCAGCTCGGCTCCCGAGGAAACGACCTTGTCCCCGTCCTCTAATCCCTGCGTAATTTCGTCGCTTTTGTCATGCGTTGCGCCGAGCGTCACGTTGCGGCGCGCATACTTTCCCGGCGATGCTTCGACAAACACAAAGGTATCCTTGCCGTTCTGAATCACGGCTGTCGAAGGAACTACGATTGCCGTTCCGCGTTGATTTGTAACTACGATCGTGGCGTACATCTGCGGCTTCAACTTGTGCTGCGGATTTTCAAGGACAACGCGCACCTTGAGTGTCAGTGACGTCGGATCGACCGCATCCGAGATGTTGCTGATTAGGCCGTGAAAAACCTCGCCAGGATAACCTGCCACTGTAATATCGACCGGCTGCCCGGTCTTTACTAATGCCACATCACGTGGGTACAAATCTCCGACCACCCATATCGGACTAATGTCGGCGATCGTCGCGATCGCATTCGCATTATCAAGCGAGCGCTGTAGCTCGCCGGGCCCTGTATTCACATCGAGGACAACGCCCGATATGGGCGAAACGATGGGGACGACATCGGAAGTGTCATTTTCCTGGAAGCCCAGCATATGCAGAGCCTGGCGTGCCCGTTCCAACTCCGCGTGGTCGGAATCGTCTAACGCCTTCACGTCGTCGTAGTCGCGTTGAGCCATCACTTCGTGCTGCAGCAATTCCTTGGCGCGTTGCAATTGCAGATCGGCCCGAGCGGCTTCAATCTTTGCTTTCTCAAAATCGGAGCGTGCCTGCGCCGCATCGCTGCTCTGCAGAGTTCCGATCTGTTGTCCCTTCTTTAGCTCCTGGCCCGGCAGCACTTTGAGCGAGAGCACCCGTCCGCTGATCAGCGGATAAATATGGACGATCGAAGTGGGGTTAGGCATTACCCGCGCTGCCAGTGACAACTGATTCGCAACCTGCTGTGGATGCACCGTGATTGTCTGAATCACGCTCTGAGCTTGAGCATTAGAGGGAGCCGTCGTCGGCTCCTCGTGCTTGCATGACGTCAGCAGCAGGAGCGAAAAGGGAACAGCGACGATAAAAGGGCCCCGTTTCATGGGAGAATCTCCGTGGCAGCGGCAAAGCTGAGTTGGTGAATGCTGAGCCAGACCTGTTGGTTGGCATTCAGCGCGTCGAGATTGGTCTGACGGTAGTCGCGTAGTGCGTCGAGATAGTCGAGCAGGGTGGTGCCCCCGTGCCGGTAGCTGAATTCCAGGTTGTCGCGGACGTGCGCGGCCTCTGACAGATAATGCCCGTTGTAACGGGCGGCGAGATGTGTCGCGGCCTCATACCCTGCCCAGGCTTGATCGACATCACTCATCACCTGGTTGCGTGCTGCGATTTCCGAAAATCGGCTGGATTCCGCCTCATAACGGGTCCGTTGTTTTTCACCCTGGTTGCGGTCGAAGATCCGCAGAGGAATCGAGACCTGAAAGCCCGCGGTATTGTAGGTGGCTGAGCGCTCGTATTCACCGCCAATGGTTGGATCCGTCGTGCCATCTGCGTCAGCCAGCTTCACATTCGCGTCAGCCACGCGCACTGATTGCAGGGCAGCTTGGTAGTCAGGGCGAGCAGTCAGCGCCTGTTGTTCGATCTGTGGCAGCGTCTGAGTAAAGGTGGGCGGGTCGAGCGTGCCTGTAATGTCGAACGAGTCAGTGGGCTTTTCAACACCAAGCAGCAGTTGCAGCTGATCGCTAGCTTGGGTAAGGTCCAGTTTCGCGTTGTCGTAGTCGGATTCAAACTCGACTAACTGTAGATCTATCCGCTCGAAGTCGGTTTCGCTGATGTCACCGGCATCACGCCGTGCTTTACTGAGCTCAACTGTCTTGCGGTAGCCGCTCAGGTTGTCGTCGGCGATCTTCAAAGCAGCCTTGGCTGCCAGCATATTGGTGAAAGCTTGCTTCACCTGAAGAATCGTCTGGCGCTCGCTATCCTTATATTGACTTCGGGTAACATCGGTGGTCCCGCGTGCGATATCGAGCCTCCAGCGCCGCTTCTGTCCGCGCTCAAAAAGCCGAGTAACATTGGCTGAATAGCTATATGGACTCGCCGGATTGCTTGCGGACAGAGAGACATCCGCGCCAGACAGCGTGAAGCTGGGATTCTGACGCAGCCCCGCCGTAATCTCATTGGCCTTGGTTGCGATCACATGCTGCTGGCCTGAGAGCAGGCTCGGATTCTTGGCCCGTGCGATGTCAATCGCCTGCTGGAGCGTCAAGGGCGCCGCAATCGTCTGTCCCCCGGCTGTGGCAGACAGCCATAACAGAGCAAGCGGGAGGCCGAGGCTCCTAAGTCGAAAACATTTCATAACACCACTCTCAAAGTAGCGGCTGGTGAAGGGAAGCGTGTGAAGAATTGAAGAAACGGAGAGCAGATCTTAGCCGCGGGGTGGTGGCCGGTTCCCCATGATGCTGAGAAACTCCTCGCGTGGCGTTCCGATCTTGATGGCAGGCCTCAATTTCGAGATAGTCTGCAACTCGGAGGCGTTCTGAAGAGAAACTAAGGCCGCGGCTATAATCGAAGCTGCCTGGAGATCGTTGTCGATGTGATCGAGAAGATCGCGCCGCACCAAGTGTTCCACTTCCGCAGGAGTGGTGCACGCCAGCAAATCGTCTGTGAGCGAGACTACAGGAAATAGGATAATGATCAAAATCGCAAGAGCGGCGATCTGCATGTGGCTGCCGGGACGCCATGGGTCGTCTTGCCACCGCCGTCGGCTAAGCAGCCATAACCCAATGAGTCCGATAGACAGGCCTACCCACAGCAGATTGAAGAGCAACTCCACGATAGTTTGAATTGTATCCGATCAATTCGGTTGAAGGAGGGTCCACTCCAACCAGGGCTCGTCAGAGATTAGGCTTGCTTTCAAAGCGGCCTACCCGCTCGCGGGCAATCGTTCACGGTGCGATCAAAACTTTACTTCGGAGGCTTCGACGAAGCGGACGTTGCCTGAACACTCCCGAAATTCGAGAGTTACCAGCGCAGCCGGGGCTGCAAAACCATTGACCGCATCTGCCAACCCCTTTTATGATGAATGGAGTGGCCGGCCAGCGGCCATCCCATCTTTCACTTCACTGCCCCCTCGTTCAATGGTAGGACAGCTGACTCTGGATCAGCATATCGGGGTTCGAATCCCTGGGGGGCAGCCAAATGATTCCAGAACACTTCCTACTTTTTTCTTTAAGTGCGAAACAGCGACCGGTAACAAAAACCGGTAACATTTCTGATTTGACTCAGCCTACTGCCTGCGGACAATAGGTCGCCATGCGTGACAAAAAGCGACCGAAATTGCCGCGGGGATTGCGTTGGAAACCCGACTCCCCATACATCTGGTTCAGCTGGCGCGATGAGCGCGGACGGCAGCACCAGCAATCCACAAACACCGCCGATTCAGATGAAGCGATGGTGTATAGAATTCGCTTTCTGCGCGAGAACCAAGGCAAAGTAGCTGAACGGCGAGTTGCAGCGTTGGACCAGAGCCAATTACCACTGGCGAAAGCGGCGGAACTCTACTTCGCATGGAAGGCTGCTACAAACGCACCTGGGACGATTGCGCGCGAGAAACGAATGTTCAAGCAAGTCGAAGCGCATATGGGGACCAAAACGCCACTTCGCTTGATTGACATTGAACTCCTTCGTGAATATCAGCAGGAACGGCGGAAGAAAATCAGCCCAACTATGCGCAGAGCAGTATCAGCGCGCAGCGTCAACTACGAGTTGCAACTCCTGCGTGGAGTCCTCCAGTACGCCAATTGCTGGAAAGGCGATCTTGCCGAGCGTTACGAACCGCTAAAGGAGTCGAGAAGGAGGATTGGAAGAGTTGCGACGAAGGAGCAATTGATGAAAGTCATACAGACGGCGAAGAAAAATGAATACTGGCAATTGGCGATGTACTGCGCGGCAGTTGCCGCGGGGACTGGATGTCGCAGCTGGGAGATAAAGAATTTGCAGATGCAGGATATCCAAATCGCTGAAGGTACAATCCTGATTCGGCGTGAAATTGCAAAGAATCGCCAGGAGCGCGAGCCCCGTCTGATGGCTCTTGCGGAATGGGGATTAAAAGAACTGTTGTACCGTGCCCGGTCACTAGGAGCAACGGAGCCGCACCATTATCTCTTGCCGCTGAACCTGAGAAAATCGCGGTATTGGTCCAAAAAAACCAGCCAGAAATGGGATGTGACCCAGCCGATGACAACTTGGATCAAGTCGTGGAGAAAATTGATGATTGCTTGTAAGATGCCCGGCTTTCGGTTCCACGATTTGCGGCATACGTTCAGAACTCAGGGCGCTGAAGCCGGTGTGCCACTCGAGGTTATGATGGCACAATTGGGACACATGGATCGCCAGACCTCGCTTGAATATGTGCACATACAACAGCGTGCTCTTCAGCGTGCACAGGAACTGATAGAACGCGAGCAAGCTGAGATACTTAGTGTTGCGCGTGGCGGTCAAAACGCGGTGCCATCTGGTGATCGATTATTGACATTCGAGTCGCAACATCGCAGTATGTCTGCCGGGGTTGGGCACAGGAAGTTGAATCCTGCTGAAGAGCGACAGGGAGATCGTTCACGTAGAGATCTTCAATCGCCGTCGATATAGGTCTGAAGCGCCTTTCCCGGATATCGAACCAAGCGGCCGATCTTTCTGAATGGGGGTCCCTGAAGTTTGCCATTGTTTTGTTTCAGCCTCCATTTTCGGAGCTGTGACAAAGAAATCTGCAGGATCGCAGCGACCTGTTCCTCCGTGTACATGCGCATCGAGTAACTCGACCGCATTTGGCTGTTCTGGATCGATTCAACCCTTTCCGGTGGAAAGCTATTGTGCTCAAAACCGTTCTGGTTAAGTTCTGCAAATTCTACGGTTGTAGCGGCCTGACGTTGAACATTCGTTTTCATGAGGAGTTCCTGAGGTTCAAAGAGTGACCTTTCGCAACTGATATAGCCTCCTTCGGAATTGCGGTCAAATATCTGGCAGAGACGCCCGAAAAAGCAGGACCTCTGTGATTCCCCAGGCTCATCCCCGAGACCGGCCGCTTCAGCTTCGCGTTGTCCTGCTCCAGTTCCTTCAGCCGCCGCGCCTGGTGCAACTGGAAGCCACCGTACTCTTTCCGCCACCGATAATACGTCTGCTCGGTGATCCCGCTCTCCGGCACGCTGCCGGGGTCGTCTTGCCGTTCGCAATCGCTCCCTCAACCTGCCGCAGCAAGCTCACGATCTGCTTAGGCGTATGCTTTCCTCCCTTCGCCATAATCCGCTTCTCTCATATCAGTCTGTCTCATCGACCGGGCACTCCAACGGCATGTAGTTCACTCAAACTTGGATTCAACGTTCATGGATTTGACCGAGAGCCGGACTGCCCATACTGTGCGTCTGTGCAGAGCATTTTCGCTAGGAGAAGTGGATCGTGAAGCGGGTGATCATCGTTCCAATCCTGGATGTACATCGATTTCGCGGGTTCGAAGAGGTGTGCCGAGATCAGAGCCTCGCGGCGCTAGTCGGAGACACTACAAGTGAGCGTTCGCGAGAGCGATTTTCATCCGAAGAGATGTTCCTGGAGGCGGTTGCACGCGGGGATGCGGACCGATATACGTTTGAAAGCGTCGAAGAGGCTGCGGCCTTTGCGAAGGACAAGCTTGAAATATTGAACCGATCGGGCAAGGCGATTGAGGACAGCCTGACAAGAACGACAACTAGCAAATTCAGAAGCCGAGAGTCTCGGAAATCCGGCCCAACTTTCTTTTCTACAGAATTGGGAGTCACGGAAACCTCGTCCAAATGAAGAGGGCAAGGCAGGTGCGAAATTCCCTCAGCGGTGGTACAAAGGCGCTGCGGGGGTTACTCAGCCTGTATGACGGACAAGCCCTTGGGCGACGAGCGCATGCTCCAACTGGGAGACGAGCGGCTGGACGATTACATGAAGCGGTTGGTGGACTTCATGGATTCCCTGGATAAAGAGCCGCGGGAGATGTTCATTCCCTTCGTGGCAGATATGGCGGCAGCACACGCCATCATTTTGCGCCATGTGCGGATGTGGGGCGCTACCGAGGGCATAGAAGAGGCGAGAAAACTCTTCGAGAACACGTTGAAAACGCTAAAGCCGATCTGCGAAGAACTGGAACGTAAGAGGGCAGACGGAGGGCCCGCGGAATGAAGCATGCGGCGAAGAGCTTTGTTATTGCAGCGGTTATCACCACTGTTCTGTCCGCGAGCGGCTGCAAGCACGATCCCAACCCGCCTACCGAAGAAGACGCCATCAAGGTCTGGACGAGCATACATAGCAGAGGACCATTAGCGAATGAGGCCCAATTAATCAGCTTAAAAAAGACGAACGGCCAGATGGCAGAAGTTAATGGAGTCAAGTTCTATACGTTCTATTACACGGCTACCCAGAAGCACTCAAAGCAAATCGGTGTTCAACCACCTGGGTGGGTTGAGACCTGGTCGAGCAATTACCCCTTCCAGTGGACGGAAAAGGGCTGGCTGGGGCCTGATAACCAAGTCTATCCCGAGCACTAAGCCCGCCATTTGACCCAAAAAGCATCCCGCTCTACGCTCTGTCCACCTGGCAACAGGCAGGAGGACAGAGCCGATGTATTCCTCGCCCGAGCAGACCCTCGCCGCACTGGAGAGGGTAGGGTACTTCACCGATCTCAAAACGGCCACGACCGTCTACCTGGCCGGCATCATCCACCGCCCCATCATGCTGGAAGGTCCCGCGGGTGCGGGGAAGACCGAGTTGGCGGCGTCCGTGGCGCGCGCCTATGGCATGCGGCTAATCCGCCTCCAGTGCTACCAGGGCATCAATGAAGAAAAGGCCATCGGCCAGTACGACCGCAGCCTGCAGGAGCTTTACGTCCTTCTGATGAGCAGGAGCGAGCACACTCCGGATTGGGCCGAGATCAAAAGGGAAGTAACCAGCCGCTCCTATTTCATGGCCGGGCCACTTCTCGAAGCGATCGAGCAGGAACAGCGGTGCGTGATGTTGATCGACGAAATCGATAAAGTCGACCACGCGTTCGAAGCAATGCTGCTGGAACTGCTTTCAGCATGGACGCTCTCCATCCCCAAAATGGGAACCGTGCAGGCGACCTCGATCCCTCATGTCTTTTTGACTTCGAACCAGGAGCGCCGTCTCGGCGATCCGCTGCGGCGGCGCAGCTTTTACCTGGTAGTTGAGCATCCGACCGCGGAGCGCGAGGCGGCCATCGTCGCCTCGCAGACCCCAGAGGCTGGGGAAGAGACGCACCAGTTCATCGCCGGACTGGCCAAGAGCCTGCGCGCCTACACGTTGGAAAAACCACCATCGATCTCCGAGATGAACGATGTCGCTCTGGCCATGGAACTGCTTGGCCTTACGCGGCTTAGTCCCGAGCACAAGGACATCATGCTGCCCCTGATCGCGAAGACAGAGGGGGACCGCAACCGGCTGCTGCTCAAGCAGTGCTTTGAGTCCATCGTGCGGCTGGCAGGTCAATATGCGAGCGAGCTGAACAATGCCGCAAACAGTCCAGAACCCAAAAGGGAAGAGGTCACGGCATGAAGCGGTTAGGCCTCTGCGTTGCCGCGCTTTTGTCTGTGCTCCTGTCTCTGATGGCTGTGCCGGCATGCACAGCCCAACCCACGCCCGAGTTCCAGTACTATGCGGACGCCTACGCCGATCACTACGGAGTCCCGCGCGCCCTGGTGCACGCCATCATCGAGCAGGAATCGGGTTGGAACCCTGCGGCACTTTCCAGCATGGGAGCAGCGGGACTGATGCAGCTGATGCCCAAAACCGCCGAACGCTACGGGGTGCGGGACCGCTATGCGATCAGTGAAAACCTGAGCGGAGGCGTGCAATACCTGGCAGATCTGATGCGGCGGTTTCATGGAGAGCTACGGCTGGCGGTCGCAGCTTACTATTGCGGCTCGGGACCTCTCGACAAGCGCGGCCTGGCCTACCGGAACCGGGAGGTTGTCGTGTATGTCGAGACCGTGCGCCGGCGGTATGAACGGCATTTGCGCGAAGACGGGTTTGATCGTACTTCTCTTTCGGGAGGCCACTAATGAAACGTTTCGTTTTCACTTCGTTCTTGATGATCTGTGCGGGCGTGACCTGGGCGCAGCAGCCAACTTCCGGGCAAAAGCCTGACAACGAAGTCCAGCCGGCGATCAGCGCTCTTCCTCTCACCGCCAGCACGGTTACCGATCTCCACCTGCGGCCGCTCTTCACGACTACCATCCGGCTCCCGGAGCCTGTGACTTCGGTCGCCGTCGGGGCGCCGACACTCTTCGAGGTCGAGCATTCCGCAGAGGAGCCAAGGCTGGTGTTCGTGAAGCCCAGTACCAAGGATGCGGCGACGAGCAACCTCATCATCGCGCTCCAGTCCGGTCACGAGATCAGCCTTCGCCTGATCTCCGAAGGAGAAACAGGAACCAGGTCGGTGGACTTCGTAGTGAACTACCAGCCTGCGCAGAGCTTCCTGATCGGCTCAGCGGATTCGGTGATTCACGGTGACGAGCCGGAAGTGAAACCGGAGCCGAAGAAGATCCCGGTAATCGATCTTGCGCTAAAGCAACAAGCAAATATCGCCACACCGGCTTGGGTCGATACCGTCGCAAAGAAGCAGAGAAATCCGGACGGAAAAGCGCCCGGCAAGCCGATGGCCGGTGCCCTCGGAGAGGTACGATCGCAGGGCGACGAGATGCTGGTTGCCTATTCCGTCTTGAACACGACGGATCATTGGATTGAAGTCCTCCCGCCACAGGTAGAACTCAGCAGCCCGAACGAGGAAAACACCAAGAAAAAGGAAGAAAAGAACCACCAGCAGACCCTGGCTGACGAAGTAGCCGTCACAGACTACCGTCTCAACGCTACGCGTCTTGCGCCGGGAGAGCGCGCCGATGGAGTCGTGGAGTTCTCGCGGCCTGGTTTCAAGCAGGGCAAGGACCGCTTGTTGCTGGAGCTCGCAACCGCCAGCGAGGTCGACAATCCGCTGTTGCTGCCGGTTCCGTTTGTCGCGCCAGCAAGGTAAATCGAGGAGAACATTCAACCTCGAGAAGGGAGGCAAGTATGGGCAAAGCAGAAATCGCGCTGGAAGAGGAACAGGCGCAGCAGAAAGTCGTTCCCATCACCGATTCGGAGGGGGAGGGAACAGAGAGCCCGGGTGAGATCAAACGGCGCCCGTTTGTGCTCGAGCGAAAGACGGGGGGCGGCCGTGGAAACCTCTCACTCATGCTGGTTGTGATTGGCGTGATCGTCGTCTTCGGAGTAGGCATGATCGCCTTCCTGTCAACGAAGGGGACCACGAAACCGAAGACCGCGGCGGAGGCTGCAAAGCCTAACCTTGGCCGATATGCCACGCCGACGGCCCAGGGAGATCTTGTGCCGAGTGACAAGATGAAGGCCTCGCCGGCAGAAACCAATAAGCCCGGCAGCGTCGATGCTTCCGACATCGAACGCACGAAGTCTGCTAAACCCTCGGGAGCACAAGCGGCTGGTCAATCGAACCCTGCGCAGGGGAAATCCCTTAATCAGGTTGCGAAGTTTCAGGAGCCGGACACCACGCCCGGTGAGCAGAAGTGGTCGCCTCCTCCCTATGGCAGCAACAGCGCCGGCGAGCAGCAGGAGATCAAGAAAGAGGAAGAAGCGCTCAGCAAACCGTCGCTTGTCTTCACCATGCATCAGCAGGGAAGCGGGCTGAGAAACGAAGGCAATGTTACGCGCACAGCTATTACCAACCTGGGTCTTGCACCCGGCTACCATGTGGCGGCGCGTCTCGAAGCAATGGCCACCACAGCGATCCATGCGCCCGTAGTGGCCGTGATCGAGCACAATTACGAACGTGATGGACAGATCCTCATTCCCGCCGGCAGCAGAGCGGTAGGAAAGATCACCCAGGCCGATCCCTCGGGTCTGGTGAATATCGCCTTCTCCAGCATTGAATTCGCGAGCGGGGAAACCGTCCCCATCGAAGCCGAAGCGGCGGACACGAACCTGGCGGCGATCAAGGGCAAGGTCACGGGCAAACAGAGCGGCAAGAGCCTCATGGTGCGCTCGCTCTCGGGGCTTGGCGAGACGGCGGCAATGATCGTGGGCGCTCCCAGCGGAAACAGCGCCTTCAGCGAAAATGACATGCTCCGCATGCGCGTGGCCGATAACATCGGCAACGCTGGCGACGAGCAGATCATGCACATGCTCACGCTGCAGCACATCGTGGTGAGCGTTCCGGCAGGGACAGAGATCTACATTGTCTTCGCAAAGTCGCAGGCAGTACCTGAGTCGCATGAACCCGAAGCGCAGATAGAGAAAGCTTCGCTTTCAGCAAGCCAATAACAACACAATCTAACGAAAAGCCAGAAGGATGGCCCTGGAAACGGAGGCCATCCTTTTTTCTTATGTGCTGGACGGATAGTAGAGGTGTCTCGAACTTCACATACATGAGTTTTATGTGCCGCGCTTTCGAGCACAATGGAGCTGAACCAACATCGACGCTTTATGTGGACGCGTGGTCCAAGTGAATCAACCAACCGTCAGCTTCAAACCTTCCAGCCAGTCCATTCAGGTCCGGTCCTTAAGGATAAGGAAAAGAGAAATTTTGCTGACGAAGCTTTTTTCCTTATCCCAACCCAACCCCGGCTTTTGAACCTCCGAGCCGCTTCATCCGTGGCCGGGCCCTTAGGATAAGGAAAAGAGAAATTTTGCTGACGAAGCTTTTGTGTCTTATCCTAACGCGAACCTCCCAGCTTTACCGGAACACCGAATCGATCTACCTATCCACAGATATCCAGATACTCTCTATAGATACCTAGATACTAACTAGCGACAAACCGCATCCTTTAGCTCTTTCCAAAAACCTCCTACCTAATCTATTCGAAAACAGAGCGAGTTACTCACCTGTTGCTTAGCGCGGAGTTTGCTCGAAATTAGAAACAGTGCCACTCTCTTGCCTCGACGGAACACCGTCAAGGAGGCAAGTCTCATGATCAAGTGGTATATGGATGCAGTACGGCGGGCGCGGAAATACCTCTCCGCCCCGATTCTCGTACTGTTCGTCGGCGCGGCATTAGTTGCACCCGCAGCGAGTGTGGCGCAAAACCTGGGCGCGGCTCCAGCCACCGGCCAGGCAGTACAGGGCCAGACTGCTGCGCAGCCGGAGGGCGCATTCCTGAATGCGGTCAACTGGCTCTGCAACGTGATCTGTCCGGTCGGCGCTGGTATCGCAGTGGTCGCGACCGTATTGATGTGGCGTAGCGGACGTAGCTGGCTGCCGTCTGCCCTGACGGCAGGTGGCCTTATCTGCGTTTCGGGCATTCTTCGACTCATTGAATTTTTCATTCAACAGGGTCAGGCGGTGGCTTGACCCTATGCAGGCGCCACTGGTCTTCAGAGCAATTCTCGGGCTGTTGATGGATCTCACCATCCCGGCCGCGCTGGGCGCGTTCGTCCTTGCGGGCATGCGGCTGCGTTCGGAAGGCGGAATGAACTTTGAGGCCAGTGGTGGATTTTTGAAATGGGTGTTCTGGGGATGCTTTCTGATCAGTGTTCCCAGTGTGAGTACGTGGCTGAGCGGGGAAGGGATTCCCGGCGCGGCACAGTTTACCCAGGCAGGAGCAACGGGAGCTGCTTATACGGCCGGGATCGAGAAGGTGACCGGGGATTTCGTTGACAACTTCCTGGTCGGCCATGTGGTGCCGGTTGTGGCTGCGTCGCTGGTCTTCAAAGCGGTGCTCGATCTGAGCCAGGGCTACAGCCCGCTGGCTTCGATTGTTGCGGCCCTCTTTCTGCTGGGGGTCGAGGGGATATGGAACCTGGCGACCGGAAGTTGGCTACAAAACGGCCAGTACGGAGTCACCGACATGCTCATGAATGTCTTTGGATACGCGGCCAACCGAATCAGTCCCATCGTCGGAGGGCTCGCATTGTCCGCAGCGATCCTGAACTACATTCGTCACCGGCCGTGGGCGGGCCTGGTAGCCAGCGGGCTTGGCTTTCTGAGCGTAACAGGTATCTGGGCGCTGGTGAAAACCTTCGCGGGAGTGAACGTATGAAACGCTCTCTCATTGTCTTGATTGCCCTTTCTGGAACTGCAGCTCCGGTCTGCGTCGAGCGCTCGCTCCATGGCTGGGTTCACGCGGGCACGGAGTTCCCCGATGAGATCGACTGCACTCTGCCTGACTGGCATATCTCGCTGACCAGGTTCAGAAAGGTGTTTTGTTACGGCTATTGCCCGGAACTGGAGGGTGCACTATGAAACACCGTGCCCTAATCCTGCAGGCGCTGATCTTTGCAGCCGTTTGCTATTGCCTGCTGCTCACCTTTGTGTGGGGCATACACTTCCCGATTTTTCGGATGTTTGTCTCCATCGTGGTCGCATTGCTCTTTCTGGCGGCGGAAGCATACGCAGGCTACGTGATCACGCGGCAACTGTGGCACTGGAGCGGCGCCGGAGCGCGGCGGTTTCTGAAAGAAGCTCCCGAACCAGCAGCCGTTGCTGCTTTGACAGAAGAGCGGAAGTAGAGGATATCTGACGCGCGAGGACGAGATGAGCAACGGTTCTTTCGATGGCGGACTGTTGAACCTGACCAACTGGGTAGGAAACGCGGTGATGCCGGTCCTCGCTGCGTTGATTCTCGCGCTGGGAATCTACAAGTACTCGCGCGGGTATCACATCGACCCATATATCGGCGGCACGATGGCAGCGCTCTCGGTTTCCGGACTGCTTCGGCTGGCAGAGGTATTCGCCCGACAGGGCTCGGGAAACACGCAGTACTGGGCGGCCCTGCTGAGTCTCGCTAACTGGGTCGGGAACGTGATTCTTCCGGTGTACGGAGGCATTGAGATTGCGCGCGCAGTGCTCGGCATCGGAGGGGTCTTCGAAAGACTCAACATCGGCGACGACTGGATCCGGCACTTCATCGCCGGCGGCAGCTGCCTGTGCGTCTCCGGATTGCTCCGGCTGATGGAACACTTCATCGCAACGGGCACGAATGGGGTGGCGTGATGGCGCTGAAAATGAGTCCGGTCTCCCGCAACCTTCACGCCAAGGTCACCATGCTGGGCCTGGAGCTCGAAGACATGCTGGCGCTGGCCATGGGCTGCGCAATCGCGATGCTGATCGGCCAGTTCCTCTTTCCCGACCGTTACATGTTCTTTTTGCCGATGAACTGGTTCCTGATGCTGATGGTCCTGGTACTGGGGGTTCCGGGACTGATGCTGTTCAAGTACGGAAAGCCGCGCCGGTATTTGTTTGATCTGGTGGTTTATTACGCACAGCCGCGCAGTTATTGCGTCTTCGCTCGCGATACGAAACTCACTACCACCTTTATCAAGGGCGCAGAAAAGAAGGAGAAGAGATAAATGCCGCGAACGATGGCGCAGCAGGAACGATCGCTCCAGGACCCAGCCGTTTGCGAACTGCTCAAGGTCCGGGATTTCCTCGACAACGTGATGGTGCGCACCGACGGCTGCTATGTCGCCGGATATCGCGTTGCTGGAGCACTGACCTATTTCGCTGACGATGATGGACGCAATGAGACCAAGGCAGTTCTCGAAGCCCTGCTGCGCACGCTGCCGGAAGAGAGCATGCGCTTCCAGTGCCGCTATGAGGTGGTGGAGAGCCTCAACGGCCTGCTCGATCGGTATCGCGATGCCTCACGCATCCAATTGCCCCAGGTTCAAGCCCTTGATGAGGGCCGGCTGCACGCCTGGGAGCAGAAGGAAAAACAGGGCGCTTATCTGACGCGCATTGCGGCCGTTTACCTGATCTGGGACCCGGTCCGGCACAAGCGAATGATGATCGCCAGCGGAGGACCGCAGAGCAAAGAAGACCGCAGGCAGGCGGGCTCCGGCTTCCCGCTTTCCCTGGGACGAGCCGTTCAGAAAACACGGAAAGAACACGAGGACACATTGTCGGAGTTCGAATCGATCCTCGCCGGCATCGAGTCCGCAATGAAGGGTGGGGGCCTCGGCCCGGAACGTATGACGCATGAGGAAATGTTCCTGGAGATCAAGAGAGCGCTGAGTCCGCTCGATCCCGATCCCACGCCGATCAAAGCGAACATTACCGCAACGCGGGAAATTCCCGCACGCGAAAAGCTGGCATCGATCAGCATTCTGGGGCAGACCGAATCGTACCTGAACATCGACGGGCTCCTGTGGACCTTCATGAGCTTCAAGATTCCTCCGGATGGTACCTATCCCGGGATCCTGCGGCAGCTGATGACCAGCGGTTTTCCCCTGGTGATTTCAACGCAGATCGTCATTCCCGACCAGCGCATCGTGCTCGATAAGTACAAGAAGAAGTTCCGCAAGATGCAAGCGGCGCAGAAGGACTCGAAAGGAAACCTGCGCGTGGATGTGACCGCGCAGGTAGCCACGCAGGAACTCATCCAGATCCAGCAGGAGATCATCGCCTCATCGGTGAAGACAGCAAAGGTGAGCGTAATCGTCGGGGTGCACACCTCGTCGCCGGCATGGACATCACAGGACTATGAAGCCGCCGAGCGAGAGTTGGCCGGGCGCAGGCAACAACTTCTTCAGGTGCTCGCGCGCATGAACGGGGCGAGGGGCTTCGCCGAGTCGCTGGCCACGCGCAGGCTATTTCTGTCGAGTCTTCCCGGACTTGCCGAGGAAGACCGGCGCGATCACGACCTTCTGACGCCGCATGCCGCCGACCTGCTGGCGCTGGAGCTGCCATGGGCAGGCACAGTGCGATCCCCGCTGATGGCCTTCGAGACACCCTACCGGCAACTGCTGCCGTTCTCGCACTTTGACCCCAGCCTGGAAAACGCCAACGTGCTACTGGCCGGCGCCTCCGGTTCCGGCAAAACCGTGGCAACCAACATGATGCTGATAATGGCGGCGCGCGAAAATGTGCAGGTCTCGATCATTGAGCGCGGCGACAGCTACTACCATCCGGTCACCTTCATGGGTGGCAGAATGATCTCCATGTCGCTCGACAGCGAGCAGACGATCAATCCCTTCGATCTCGATTCGGGCGAGACCGAGCCATCGAACGATCATCTGTCGTTTCTCAAAAACCTTACCCGCTTCATGATCGGGGACGGCGGCGACGGCGATACCGACCTGCTCGACAACCTGATCATGACAGCCATCCGAAAGACATACGCCCGGGCGCAGATGCGTCTGGACAACCCCATCCCGCTCTACAGCGACCTCTTCGACGAGCTGCAAAACTACTACGACGAAGACCGAAACCCTCGGGTCAATGAAGCAGCGCGCATTGCCGCATCCAAGCTGCGACCGTGGGTGAACAACGGCATGTACGCGCAACTCTTCGACAAGCCGACGACCATTGACATGTCGACTCCTTGGCTCTACTTCAACATCGAGCAGCTGAAGGACGACCCGAAGCTGGAAGTGGCGATGAGCCTGCTTATTGCATATACCACCACCAAGCGGGCCTCCGGGAGATCGCACCGGCGATCGATCACGGTGCTCGATGAGTGCTGGGCGCTCCTGCAGTCGCAGAGCCTGGGACCAGTGGTGGTGCAGCTGTTCCGGACAGCGCGCAAGAGAAATGCCTGTGTCTGGGGGATCTCGCAGGCGGTCGAGGACTTTACCGGGACACCGGACAGGCCGAACGAATTCGGCGGGGCCATTCTGGCGTCGACCTCGATCAAGATGATCGGACGGCAGAAAGGCAATTTTGACGTTCTGCGGCAATTCCTGCACCTCAACGAGACGACACTCGCCCGCGTGAAGTCAATGGGGATGACCGAGAAGGGCCACAGGAGCGAGTTCCTGGTAGTCATCGGAGAAAAGGCGGAAACGACGCACAGCTTCTACTTTGTGCCGACACCCGTTGAGTACTGGCTGATGACCACTTGGCCGCGGGAGCGCTGGTACCGGCAGTGGTGGCTTGCGACCCATCCCGGGGTCAGTCTGATCGACAGCTACACAGAATTGGCGGAGAAGTACCCGCACGGGCTCTCGGCCATCCCGGAGCTGCCGGAAGAGCGGTCGGGGGAAATCAGCAGGATGGGCATCCAGTGCGCGGGGAACGTAGCGCTGAAGCAGGCCTCTATGCATTCGGACGTGCTCGCGCGGGCAAAAGAGAAGGTTTTGGAAGGAGCAGCGGTATGAGCAGAGACAAGGAAAAGCTGGCGTTTGGCGCGGGCCTGTTAGCGGCGGTATTGGCCGTTGCGCCGGCAGTTGCGCATGCGCAGTTCGCCGGCATCTTCTCCGCCATTCTGAGTACTATCACAGGGACGATCGGTGGGGCACTGAACGAGATCCATCAGATCCAGGCAGACGTGCTGAGGACCGAGCAAGAAGTGCTCTTTCCGCTGAGCCTGATTCATCAGGCGGAGAGCTACATCGCGACAGTCAAGGCGAGCTACCGGGGATGGATGAACAACGTGTTCGCCATCCGCATCAACAGCGCGACTCTGCCGGCGCCCAGAAATCTTGAGTCCGCCTTCCTGAGCGGTCGCACTGCGCAGATCGGAAATTACAGCCAGATCTATATCAGCATCTACGGCGTGCGGCCGGCGATGGGAGCGGCGCCGACGCTCAACCTGCAGATGATGGACATCGAAGACGCGACCGCCAAAGACGCGACCGCGCAGGCCATCGCGGCAGATCAGGCCACGGCCACCATGCTCCAGACGGCGCAGCGCATCGAGGACGAGAGCCAGACGACAGCGCCAGGCACAGCCGACATGGTTTCCGCCGAAGCGCGGACAGCGGAGCTCGCCAGCATGGCCATGCAACACAAGCTGCTGGCGTACGAGCTGCGAGAACGGGCGATGGAACTCGCGCATCGCGGAACGATCCTGAAGCAATCAACAGCCAATGCGCAACAGCTTCATCAGCAGCTCCTGAACAACCTCGGAGGTGGAAAGTGAGACTCTGGAATCGAATCGACAAGCGTACCTTCGGGCGCAGGATCGTACTGTGCGGTCTGGGCCTGGCCTTCGTCGGCTTGGTCACCGTGCGGCCGGCCCACTCGCAGTTCGGGATCGACATTGCGGCGATTCTCGCCGGCCTCAAAGCCATCAACAACACCCTGACCAGCGCCGTGGGGGCGCCGCTCAAGGTCATCAACCAGATCCAGCAGGAGGAGCA
Source organism: uncultured Acidobacteriaceae bacterium (assembly GCA_963781245.1). Taxonomy (GTDB): domain Bacteria; phylum Acidobacteriota; class Terriglobia; order Terriglobales; family Acidobacteriaceae; genus Silvibacterium. The sequence goes on along the minus strand of CAWAFB010000007.1, from coordinate 7,106 downwards.
ACAGTTCCAGCAGCAGGTTCTTTATCCGCTGACAGCGATCAACAGCGCAAAACAGATGGCAACAAGCTTCACCAATTCCTTTGCCAGCTTCCGCCAGCTGGGCACGATGAACATCTCGAGCGCCTCGCTGCCCAACCCGCTGCAACTGGAGCAGCAGATGCTATCGGCCAATCCGAGCAACATCGCGTCGATCGGTAGCGCCTATCAGAACGTTTTTGCGCCACTTCCGGCGACGACGGCGGTGCCGCAGAAGATCGAATACCAGATCGACATGGGCGATGCGCAGGCCCAGGACGCGCTCAAGAAGGCGATTGAACTGGATGCCTTCGCCGCCCGGGAACTGGAGGTCGCGCAGAAGCTGAACGACCAGATTGCGGCGTCGGCTCCAGGCACCGCGCCAATCCTGGATGCGGAAGCGAGCGCCTGGGTAGTGCAGGCGAATGCCTACACGCAGATGGGAATGGCGGAGCTGCTGCGTCTGAACAGCGCAGGCCTGTCCAATCGCAGCGGCGAGCTCAAAGACTCGACCAACCAGATGCAGAACCTGAACCAGCAACTGCGACAGACGATGTCGATCTTCCACTAAGGTGCGGTAATGGGACCGGGAATCTTCCAATTTCAGAGCATGATGACCACCGTGGTCAGCAGCATCAGCGGATCGATGTTGTCGTCGATCCAGAGCGTCGCCTATATGCTGATGACCATCTGCCTCGCGTTGGGCATCTATGAAGCCTATGTGCGGGGCGGGGACCTGCGTTCGCTGGCGACCACCTTCCTTAAGTACGCGGTCGCGGCCTTCGCCATCGGCTACTGGAGCAACGTCTTTTCCGACACCTTCTCGGGCTTCGACACCATTGCGTCCGGCATTGACAACAGCTTTGGCGGCTTCGACCTGATCAGCTCTTGGTCGAACGGGTTGGCAAACCTTTTCAATAACAACGGCTATGACGCGATGATGAAGTCCATCCCCTGGACGCCGGCGGCGCTGCTGACCCTGCTGGAGCTGGCGCTGGCCTACATTATCTATCCCCTCTGCACGCAGATCTTTGCGGTCATCTACACCTTCTGGGGATCGTGCCTCTTTGCCGTCGGCCCCTTCGTCATCGCGCTCGCGCCCAGTTCGCTCGTCAACTCGCTCTCCAAGTACTACACGCTCAACCTGATTGTCTGGAATGCGTGGACGGTGCTCTATGCCGTCTTTGGCTGCCTGATTTCCGCGATCCACATGAATGACGTCAACGCCATTGCCAGTGGAAACGCAGGAGCCATCGGCTTCGGTGGATTCGCCGGCGCAGGGCCGCTGGACGGCGGCATCGAGGCCATCGGCCTGATCAGCATCCTGTACGCCATCCTCATCCTGCTTATCCCCGCGGTAGCAGCCTTCGTCCTGCGCGGCCAGTTCTCCGCAGTCGGCGCAGGTCTGGCGCTGGCGGCGTCGCGGATCACCAACAGCGGGTTGCAGGGCGCGAGAGCGGGAGGGGCCATGGGCCCGGCCGGAGCCTTAGGAGGCGCAGCCGTTGGAGCCGGACTGGGAATGACGGGAATCAGCGCAGGCTCGGTATTTTCGATGGGCAACGATGGCGGCGGAGGCGGCATGCGGCAGGGAATGGCGGCCAGCATGCCGCCCCCAGATACGCCGCCGCCCGACAACTACACACGCAGTTTCCGCGCCCGAGCGCTATATGGGGAGGACAGTTAATCATGGCTAGAAACAAGGAAGTCAAGTTCAGCACGCCGCGCTTCTATGAGATGGATGGAGCCCTGCGCGCCTATGCCAACCGCAGCATCGTCGTCGCTACGATTATGGGGATGGTTGCGCTCATCGCCGTTGCCGGCTTTTTGTTCGTGAGGCTCCAGCCGCCCACGGTCATTCGCGTGGCCAGCGACGGCGAAGCCAGCGTGCTTACACCCAACCATTTAAAGACGCGCTTGATGCCTACCGTCCTGGCGGCATCGAACCCTTCGGCTGCGCCAGATTCTCTCGAAAAGGAGGCTTTCGTAAAGAACTTTCTCACCCGTTATCTCAACTACAACCCGCATACGCTCTCCCAGAACTGGGCCGAGGCGATGAACGGGATGACGGTGAACCTGCGGAGAACCGCGCTGAGCCAGCTGGAGAAGAACGACACCGTGGGTAAGCTTGAGGACGAGCAGGCGAGCTCCAACTTCAAGCTGAGTCATCTCGAAGAAGACAAGAACGAGCCGCTGACCTATCGCGCCTTCGGTGTGCGCACCGTACACACAGTCGCGAACCAGCGGGAGACAACGCAGCAGATCGTTGAGGAGTACCACATCCGTCTTCTGAATGTGGAGCGATCTGCGGAGAATCCGAGCGGCCTTCTCATCGGCGAGTATTGGTCGAACCAGATCGAAGGCGAACAACGGAATGCTGTGCTCCTCGACAGCGAACTCAATGGGAAAGAGAGCAATCCCGTACCGGAGGGAACGGTTGCAGAGAGCGGAGACACGCAATGACCGCAGAGGCAACAGCCGTAGTGGAAATGCCTGCCGAGGCCGCGAGCAAGAGCCGCCGCGGCAAGCGGGCAGCTGAAGGAAGGGAAACAAGCAGCGCGCAAGCGTTCTTCTATCTTGCCGAACGGGGCCAGGACAGTCCTGACCTGGTCCTGGGAGAAAGGTTCGAAAGCGAGGGCCACGCGATGATCGAAGCACTGAAGCGCGATGCGCCTTTCTACAAAGTGGAGATGTGGAAGACCCGTGCCGTCGTCAAAGATGGTGCGGTCGAAATCAAGAAAGAGCCAATCACCGCGGAGGTTGCGGCGAACGGGTTCAGAAAAACGAATCGTTAAGCACAGCTTGCGATCGTTCTCTGAGCTGCCTTGCGGGCTTACTCGCAGGGATTCGTTCCGCTAACCCGGCATAGGAGCCTGGTTAGTCCCCCTTCATCAAGGACGGGAAGACCAGGTGGAGCCGGCGTTCAGCGGGTTGACCGGGTATCTTCCTGTGCCTCCCAGCACAAGGAGAACTCAAATGCACAGTATTCAGGTGAATCGGATTGTGATGCTTGACATCGACACCAACGGAAAAATGGAAGAGCGGATTCCCGGCACCGGCCAGGAATCATGGCTCGACTGCACTCTCCTCGGCGCGATGTATCCGGGCATTCACGCAGCTCTGGTCAGCATTCCCACCGAACCTCTCGATGATTGCGAAGAGGCCGCGGTGACAAATGCCATGACCCGGGTAGTCCACGATGGAATTGCCTACCGCATGGTGGGCGCTTCCGGCTCGGCAAAGAATGGCAAGTACTACTATTGCGATGCTGCGCACGAGCCTCTGATTGCGAAACGCTTCCAGCAGTGGCCCGAGGCCGCTATTACGTATTTCGGCATTCTGGTCTCGGGGTGCAAAGTGGTGCACACTGAAGCCTCGGCCCGCGTGATGGTTGTCAAGGACCTGGAGTTTGGAACCAACGACTGCCGCGGATGGATCCGAAAGAGTCTGTTCGAAAAACTTAATCTTCCCGGACGGCACTTTTACCAGTTCCGTCTGGCCTTTGGAGAGACCCAGGCAAAAGGCAGTTTCAAGGTGATGGATGACGCCGTAGCCGATGCGCTGCGCGTCGATATCATCCTTCCCGAAAGCGCGGTGAAGCCGGCCATGAAGATGCCGTCTGCCCTCGCCAATGTTCTTGGCTTCGGCGCACGCAGAGTCGAAGGGCCAATCGTGCTGGGGATCCGTGAAGTCTCGCGGCCGCTCCAGTTCGAGTCCAGCTACACCGTTTTGCAGCACGCGCCTGAGGATTCGATCGAAAACGAGATCGTTCCCCAGGCAGTGAGCACGATCGATACGCTCAAGCAAGCATGGAAAGAAGGGAACCATTGCAAGGTGGTGGAGCTTATCGGTCAGGAAGTTTCAGGCAGCGAAGACTCGGAGGAAGAAGAATTCCAGCGAGTCGTCGAGGCTACACTCCTGGCGGATGGCTCGGGCGAAATCACCCGTCATCCTTACATCCACGCCCAGCTTAGCCGGCTGATGGCGCGGTGGGCCTACAAACTGATGACCGGGGGAGGTATCGAACTGCCCGCGTTCGCGCTGGCAGACGATGGCTACCTGGTCCTGCAGGATGGACAGGTTCATTCCCGCGCCGACTGGACGCCGCTGACGGCAGCCATCACCACCGTTCCCGCGAAGACCGGCTTGTGCGTACGCTATCCGGTACGCATGAAAGAAGACCTGCTTCCTCTCACGCACCTTCAGGGGGAGGAGCTGGCAAGCCATCTCAGTGAGGAACATGGGCTGGCTCCTGAGGTAGCAGCCTACGTGGTAAACGAGCAGCTGACGCTTGAAGGCACTTACACGCTTCACTCGAAGACTGCCAAGAGAAATGGCGGTGACTACGACTTCGACTGGGTATGTGTCATCGACGCGGAGCGCTTTCCTCGCTTTGTGGAAAGCCGTTTTCGGATGGAACACGAACATGAGGTCACGAAGACCAAGGCGGAACGCGCCCGGTCTCCCTGGTTCTCGCTCGAGTTCGTGGCCCTCAAGTCGCGCGGGAACCGGATCGGGGTCATCACTGACCTGATGAGTTCCTGCGTCGCCAGCGCTCGCCTCGACCTGCTCTATGAACTGGTCGGGGAGTTGCAACTGGAGATCGATTCGCTCAAACACAACACGGGCGCTGACCGCAAGAAACTGCGGGCAGTACGCGAACAAGTGAACCAGGCGCCGTGGCTTGCTCTCAAAGAAGCCAGGGCCATCAACAACAAGGAGCTACCCATCCAGCTCGAGGTACTTCCCACGGACCGCATCGGCCGGCTCTACAACATTCTTCGCAAGCACATCGAAGAACTGTTGGAGAAGCCGTTGCCGGTCGAGCAGTTTCGCGGGCTGATCGCGGGCAACAACGTCACCGAGGAAATGTTCGCAGAAGCGCGCCTGATCAACACCGTCTATGCAGCAGGACACGGCATGGTTCAGGGGCTCCTCAACCAGGAGTGCAAGACACATGAGCAGGCGAAGGCGCTGCTCGCAAAGGCCACCGAATCCGGCAATCCGGAATGGATCGCGAAGGAGCGGAAGGCATTTGCGAAAGCGGCAGCAAGATTTCGTCGCGCGCAGGACAAGGCCCGGGAGCAATCTGCCACTCTGCAATCGATCGTCCGCAGTTGGGGTGATGGCAAAGAGACAGACCGGGCAGCGTGGTGCCAGGCACTTCACACCATCGTGTCACGCGGCAAGGGTATGGGATCGATTCTCTTCCATGCCTTTCCCCAGGAGGTGGTGGACGCCGTTGCTGCCAGGACCAACGGCATGCGGACGCAGGTCCAGTGCCGGCAGGAAAAGGTCACGGTGGTGGTGGAAGGCGATTGCCTCTTCACGGTTCGACGCAACAGCAACCAGTTCCTGCTGAAGCTCGATCCTGAGACGCACCGCATAGTCCATCACGCGTAAGCAACCGGCAGATCTGTTGTTCTGGACCTGTCCGAAGACAACTGAATATAGCCACCTGGGGAGGCAGCAATGGTCACTGGTCTGTCCCTCAGGGGCGCGCCGGCTGTTGCTCTCTCCAGGAAGGAGCATTCGATGCGATTCCTGGATTGGCGCAACGTCGACGGTGCTGTACGGGTAAAGGTAAATGTTCGACGCACCCCGCTGCGGTGGTTCTTTCAGTGGGAAGTTACTGGGAACCGCCGTTATTCGAAGCGCGAGCTTCTCGACATTCATATGCGTGTCGTGAAGTTCGTCAACCGGCTGCCATCTGAGGGCCGGAGTTATGAGTCTCACACCATTCGGGTGTGACCAACCACTGAAGGAAGAGGATGAGCGATCAGATCAACGAGAGCTCTCCTCTTCGCGGTGCTAATAGAGGAGAGCGTCATGCTCAGAAAAGGATTTGTCCTGCTCGCCGGCGCCCTGGGCGGAAGCATGGCGTTTGCCCAGAGTATTGTTCATCAGCCCGTGAACCCGAACACCGTCACGCCGGTTCACACGGCGCTTGACCACGTCAGCATCCTTCTGTTCCCCGAGAAGATTACGCGCGTCGCTGCCGGCAGCGACGACATGCAGGTCGAATGGCGCGAAAACAGCGTCTTCATCAAGCCACTTAAGGGCGGCCAGGCCACGAACCTGATGGTATGGACCGAACACCAGATGTCCACCTATGAGCTCGAAGCGCCGGGTGATGTGAAAGCAATGTCCTCTGTCATTGATGAAACCGCGACGGAACTTCCGCAGAGGCAGAGCCAGAGGGCGGCAGCACAGGAGGCGGACCGCGAGGCGAAACAACGTATCACTGACTCGGTCATCGGAAGCACCCTTCTGGCGGCCAACCCGGTTATCTCCCGCGACATCGAGCCGGCAAAGGATTATGTGAGCGTCCAGATCAAGGAGGTGGTCCGCAGCGGCAATTCACTCTACGTCCGGTTCGCAGTGACCAACTCAAGCGATCACCCCTACCGAGTCATCGCCCCGAATGTCTTCACCATCGTGCCATCCAGCAAACAGCGACTGGTGGACGGACTGCGCAACTGCCAGATCGCGGACAAGACAACCGATAAGTTCCAGGCGCACCAGAGTGCACAGGTCAAAGTGCGAGGCACGGCACTGCCGAAGCAGGATGTTGCACCCGGAGGCACGGTCGAAGGCGTACTTGCGCTCGACCGTACGGAGAACCAGTCGGCCGGGATCTACCAGTTTGTCTTCGGCGATGACGGCGAGCATCGCATCCAGGCAACTGCGGTATTGTGATGCGGGAACTTGAGACCATCACACCGGAGGAGGCGCGTGCGCGACTCCTCACTGCTTTTTGGAAGTCGCGAGATGGCTCGTTTCTCGAAACCCTCGAGAGGCCATTCCTCAATCCCGTCGAGCAGCGCGATGACAAGGGGCGGCGCAAGCTGCATACCTTATTGGTTGTGGCCGTGGTCCTGGTTGCGCTCGCCGGGACCAGTGCAGCTGTCTTCGGCTTCCACCTCTGGGGCGCCTAAGATGCAGCGCGAGCGCACCATCCGACGCCAGCACAACGACTCCCAGGATGCCCTGCTCCTGTGCCTGGGTGCTGATCTTCGGCATTGTTGTGATCTCTATTTTCTCGCTTACAACCGTCTTCATATCCGGGCAGGCCAGCTTGTCGAGATCACCAT
>CAWAFB010000006.1:0-191832 GCA_963781245.1 uncultured Acidobacteriaceae bacterium | reverse complement strand
AATGGCTGGTACAGCTTCGATCACAAGGGCGTCCACTTTATCGGATTGGTCAATGTGGTCCAGCTTGAGGGTATGGGCAAGCTAGGTCAGGCGCAGCTTGACTGGCTGGAAGCAGGACCTCGGCGGGCTGAAGGGCAGCACTCCCATTGTAGTTTTTGCGCACATTCCACTCTGGGCGGTGTATCCGACCTGGGGATGGGGAACGTCGGACAGCGAGCAGGCCTTCGCGATGTTGAGGCGATTTGGCTCGGTCACAGTGCTCAATGGCCATATCCATCAGGTCATGCAGAAGGTGGAGGGTAATGTTGCGTTTCACACCGCGATGTCCACCGCGTTTCCGCAACCCGCGCCCGGTGCCGCACCCTCCCCTGGTCCAATGAAGGTGTCCGCCGACAAACTTCGTGATGTGCTGGGAATTACCCACGTCAATTTCGTAGCCCAGAAACATCAACTCGCCATTGTCGACTCGTCACTCTCCGGCACCCCGATCGAGTTGCATGAGACCTCTTCAGTATGAATCCTGCAAGGATAGCTCTTGCCGCAGGCACGCTGTTCGCGGTTCATCGCTCTCTCATTTGTTCATCCCTGGGGCGACCTGCGCTCCGTGGTACAGGCGGATACGCCTCTCCTAGATGGAAGCACTGTGCCTGACAAAGTGCGTCAAGTACTGGAGAAAAAGTGCGCGGACTGTCATTCGACAAATACCGAGTGGCCGTTATACAGCAGGCTGGCGCCAGGTTCCTGGTTAGTAGAGCACGACGTACACGAAGGGCGAAACCATCTGAACATGTCGCAATGGCAGCGCTACAACCTTGAGACTCAGATCGACCTGCTAACCAAGATCGCTTCTGAAGCGCGCAGCGGGCAGATGCCAGTAAAGCAATATTTGATTCTTCATCCTAAGGCGCGGCTTTCTTCCGAAGAGCGGCAACTCATTTATGACTGGGCGAAGGCAGAACGCAAACATATCAAGCAGCAGATTGAAGGGCTACAATACAAGCCGTTACACACTAAAGGCATAAGAACATGATGAATCGAACCGCAATGACTGCCAAGGTTCAGAGAGACCGCGCAGCTTTAACTCTCTCAATGTTGTTTTTCATCAGCTTGGTGATCCTGTTGCTCGTATCTCCACTGACGGGTCGTGCAGCCGGGAACGGAGCTATAGTCGGATACCAAGCGGGCGACGCAGATCGCGGCAAACAGCTCTTTGAAAAACGCTGTACAGGGTGCCACTCCCTGGATCAGGACAAAGAGGGTCCGCGGCTGCGAAATGTCTATGGCCGGACGGCGGGCAGCATTCCCACCTTCAAGTATTCGGACGCTTTGAAATCCGCGCACATGACATGGGATGAAGCTTCTCTGAATAAGTGGCTAACCGATACGGAATCGCTGATTCCCGACAACGATATGAGTTTCCATGTGCCAAAGGCTGATGAACGTGCAGATATCATCCGGTTTCTCAAAGTATCCTCGGGCAAATAGGCACCTAACCGGACAACGAATGAAGCAACCCTCGATTGCCCCCTACCGATTGTATTTTGCGCCAAGAGCTGTTCTGCAGCGCATCATGCTATGGTGGCCCTCGACTAGAAAACCAATTGAAAGATGCAAAGAGTGGATAAGGACTTTTCTTTTGCCAAAAGGGCCGGCATGGGTTCGGGTGAAAAGCGGCATATCTGCTCAACTCTCTATGCGTCTCTGGTTCCCTGAAGAAGCTGGCATGTGGCTCGGCGAGCATGAGCCGGAGGTGCAGAGTGCGATCTATTTGCCGTTCAACCGGGTTGGGTGATATTTGACGTTGGCTCCTACATTGGAACCCTTGCTCTTGGGGCCGCGAGACTCGTTGGTTCTACCGGTTGTGTCGTGGCTTTCGACGGAGATCCTGTCAATGTAACACGACTCCGCGAGCATACCATTGCCAATGCGTTGCAAAACATTCTGCAGGTAGTTCACGCAGCGGTTTGGTCCTCCGGCGCAAACAAAACAATTCCATTCCGATGTGGGAAGACCATGCGGTCGCAAGGCGGGGTGGAAATTGACGAGTATCGTCCGATATTGGGCAGCGGCGCATCAAATCAACGTGCCTGTTATTTCTCTCGACGATTTTGTTGCATCAGGATCTCGTGTGCCGGATCTTATCAAGATCGATGTCGAAGGCGGCGAGATGGAAGTGCTTCGCGGAGGCGAGAAGCTCTTCGGAATGAAGCGCCCGCTGATCATAGCGGAAATCGATACCAGGCAGGCCGGGAGGATGTCCAGCGTTGGCTCACGAGCAATGCGTACTCCGCATCGGAAATGGTTCTCGGCGATCCTGTTCCTGCTGGCCTGTTTGCATGGCCAAAAGAACAGTATCCGGGACCCTGGCCGCAGTCAGGAGGCGTGGAAAGACAGCAACTCTCGCGTCTGGACCTAGTCCGCGCGCAGGGCCTGCATTGGCTCGGTCGAGGCGGTGGAAAATAAAATCACACAGATTTGGAGCCGCTGACGATCAATCTTCCCCGGCGACTCAGATATTGCCAGCACCAAGCAGAGGTGCGGCGAAATGTGCCGCCATGTCGACGACAAGAAGAAGGTCGACCGTTTTAACCCGCGTACGATGGCCCGGCGCTCGGGCCGCCACTGTGCATTCTGGCTTCGGCCGCGCCGCGGCTGAACCATGGCTTCGAGGTTGTCATCATCGATGCAGCGATCAACGCAGACGCGCCGCAGCGCATCCTGCGGGAGTGCAGCGATGCGCTCTGTCTTGGGATTCAGCGCTGACGGGTCCGACGATTACAGCCGCAATGAACATCGCTCGCCGGTGAAGGCCGCACTTCCCGATCTTCCGGTCGTCTTCGGAGGATGGCACCCGACGCCGACCGCAGAGCAGAGTCTGCAAAACGATCTGGTCGATGTGGTGGTGCGCGGGCCCGGCAAGTTCACTTTACTTGAGACGGCTCAGCGTTACCAGAGCGGGGAAGGTCTGGACGGGGTCACCGGTCTTTCCTACAAGCGAAAGGGGACGATCATCGACAACCTGGAGCGCCCCGTCGCGCGCCCGATGGATCTTCCTGTTCCGGCCTTCACCTGGCGGACTTCGACGCATACGAGCGCGTCTCGGGCATTGGGACGCTGACCTATGCGACGAGCGTGGGGTGTCCGTATGCCTGCAACTACTGCACGAATATGAACTTTTATTACCGGATGTTCAATGCTTACTCCGCCGAGCATGTTGTGGAAGAGTTGATCGACCTTGTTACGAAGTATTGGATCGAAGAAGTCGCGCTGCTCCATCCAAACTTCCCGGTAGACGTGAAGCGCGCGGTGGCGATCGCGCGAGGCATATACGAGTCGGCAGTTCGCTTTACCTGGACCTTCCAGGCTTCCACCCATTTCCTGTCCAGGATGTCCGACGATGAGGTCCGGATGATGGGAGCGGAGCGGAGTCCGGTTCATGGGGTTCGGAAACGAGTCTACCCCTGAATCGGTTCTGAAGCTTATGAACAAACGTCATCAGCGTCTCGGAGAGATGTATGAAACGGCGCGCAAGGCCGAACTAGGAGGGATCCGCGCGAGTTTCAACCTCATCTTCGGTTATCCGGGCGAGAAGGAGAAGGACCGTGTCGAGACGCTCCATACGATGAATGACATTGCGCGGAAGTACAGAAACGTCAGCTTTTCACCCAACATCTTCATGCCCTACCCGGGAATTCCCATCTGGCCGCAATTGAAGGAGATGGGCGTAGAGAGCCGGCATCGCTGCAGGAGTGGGCGAAACTTCCGCTGGAAAAAATGTCCTGCCGTGGCTTCGCGGGGCTGAATTGCGGCGCCTCGAACGCATGCTGGATTACTTCATGGTGAACAACAACATCCGCAATACGATGCAGCGGACAAAGGTCGCTGGACGATTCCTGAATGCGCTGCTGAGCGCACCGATGAAGTGGCGCATGCGGTCGAAGGTCTTCTTCTTTCCGTGGGAGGTATGGTTGGCTCGTGCTACCGATCGCGTCGTCTCTCGGCGGTCATTGATTACGGGAGTTCCTCTTCCCACAAAGTCGCAGGAAGCTTGCTGAATGGCTAGGACCATGACGCCGCGATTGGGAAACTTGCTCCGGCATCCCTTACGTTCGCTCAACGATCACAAGTTCACTTTACATCATCGTTATGCAGGACTAGGAGAGACTGAGCGTCGTCCGCTGATTCAGGCCTTTCAGCAGAAGGACGGAAACAATATCGCTATTATCGGTGTTGTTGGTGACGCGCGACAGGATGCCCTTGAACCCGCTCGACCGGAGATCGACTTTCCCCTTTCCCTTCTTACGCTCAAGAATCAACAGGATGCCGGTTCTCTTAGCTTCTTTCTTTACGTAAGCACTGCCGTCTCACCGCTTAGCGTGGTTCCGCAACTACGCGCCGCACTCCATGAGATCGCTCCAACCATTGCTTTTCAAACTCCCATCACCATGGACGACCAGCTGAGCGAAGATCTCGTCAACAATCGCATGGAAAGCTGGGGCTTCGGCATCTTTACCGGAATCACTGCCTTCTTGGTCGCGACGGGAATCTACGGACTACTGATTCAGGAAGTCGTCAGCAATACCCGCGATTTCGGTATAAGAATGGCCTTGGGTGCCAGCCGAGGTGTCATCGCGCGGCTCATGCTTAAGCGAATCACCATGCTCCTTACGGCCGGCCTTGGAATCGGGCTCCTTCTTGTTGTTGCAGTCCGTCGACTGGTCGAGGGCGTTGTTGTGTGGCGGGCAACTTCAATTGACCCCGCGCAGGCGCTACGGTCGGAATGATCAAGAGATTTCAACTGTCGCCAACTCACTCATTGAGGTGGCTTGCGCCAGGAGAGCAGGATAGGTATCGGAAAACGCCCTTCTCTTTTATCAACAGGTCTCTTCCGCTAAGTCGAATCTCGCGATACCGAGCAGTCCAAGCTGCCTTGTTGATCTGCACCTCGACGTGCTCGTCACACACCACGATGCGAGCTACAGCAGACTTCAACAGACTTTGGGCCTTATCTGAAGAGTCGCAAGACCGCTGTATCGCTTCCAATAGACGTTGTATGTCGTCTGGGCTGGCGGAAAATTCACTCAAAAGATCCAGCAGACGCTGTGGTGACTCCAGCAACTCTTTGAGTTGCGACAGAACTAGGGCCTCGATCTCATCGGCCGGCAATCGCACCGGCCCCCGGTTTCCCTTGTCGCGACTGTCGATGACTGCCTGGGATACGTAGTAGCGATAACGTCGTCCCTTCTTGTTCGCATGGGACGGTGTGAAGCGGTTCCCGTCAGAGTCGTAGAGCAATCCTGTAAGAACACTTTGCCCTGTCGTTTGCGGCCTCCTCCGTTCCGCTTGCAGATTGGCCTTGAATTGCGCCTGAACCTGGTCCCAGAGAGCCTGATCGATAATGGCAGCGTGTTGTCCTGGATGAGAGGAGCCCTTGTGGGTGATCTCTCCCAGGTAGATCCTGTTTTGGAGCATGCCGTAGAGAGCTCCACGCGAATAAACGGCTCCTCCGGAGGCTCGTCCCGTCCTGCTGATCCGTTTCTTGCTGTGCATGCCCTGCTGCTCTAAATACGCCTTGAGTCTCGAAACACAACCCAGCTTCAGGTACAGCTCAAAGATTTGTTTGACTGCATCGGCATCCGGACGATGGACGACGAGATTGCGGTCCCTCAGCTCATAGCCCAGGGGAACCACCCCTCCCATCCACATGCCCTTGCGCTTGGAGGCGGCAATCTTGTCACGAATCCGTTCTCCGGTCACCTCCCGCTCAAACTGGGCAAAGGAGAGAAGAACATTTAACGTCAGTCGTCCCATGGAGGTAGTGGTATTGAATTGCTGGGTGACCGACACAAAGCTGATGCCTTGCTTGTCGAATGTCTCGACGATCTTGGCAAAGTCAGCCAGCGATCTCGTTAGGCGGTCTACCTTATATACAACGACGGTATTGATTCTCCTGGCGGCAATGTCCTCAAGCAGACGTTTGAGGGCAGGCCGTTCCATGTCCCACCGGAGTAGCCGCCGTCATCGTACTTTGTGGCAATCGCCTGCCAGCCCTCATGCCGCTGGCTGAGAACATAGGCTTCACAGGCCTCGCGCTGGGCATGGAGTGAATTGAAGGATTGCTCCAGACCCTCCTCGGAGGATTTGCGGGTGTAAATCGCGCAACGCACGCGGGAGGGTACTGTCATACCGTCTTTTTCCTGGTTCCGAAGAACAGGGGCCCAGACCAGGGTGTGCCGGTAATCTCGCGCGCAATCCTCGACAGGCTGGTGAAGTGCCGGCCTCGATAGGTGAAGCCATTATCAGTGACCGCGACCTCGTGGACTTCACCCCGCCAGGTACGCACCAGGCGGGTACCGCCCTGAAGCTTGGCATCGGGCTGCTGTTTCACGGAACCAAGCGACTGGGCAATCTCGCGCAGCCGCTTTCGCACGGTGTGGGATAAGCCACCAAATTCCTTCTCCTGCATCCGGTAGGCCAGGACGGGAACCATCAGCTCTTTTCTCAGGTTTGGAGGCGGGGCGTGGGCAAAGTTTTCCCGCCACAGGACGAGCAGCTGAGCCTTGTTGAGACCTGGCAAGGCTGCAATCTTCTGCGTAAGGGCTTGGTCCACTCGGGGCCTCTCTGTGCGCCAATTTCTCTCTCAAAAGAGAGGCGGCATGCACATTGACGCTCTGGACGGGCACACAGTCAAGTCCTATTGCCGACGCGGCTTTGCTTCCCCGACTTATACGAACACAATCCGCCCCGACATGACAGCCAGCAACCGCGATGAGGATCGAAGTGCCTGAAATGTCCGGATTTCAGTAAATTGATGCCCGACGGGTCCCCCGACTGGCAAGTTACCGAGAAGTGGGATGAGTTTTTCATGTCTTTTTGGACACAACGACGGATGAAAATGGGGTTAGGCTTAAGCCGAATGCCGTGCTTAGAAACGACGGTGACCCGCCGACCGTGGAGGCATGGACCACGGCGATAACAAATATGCCACCGGAGCTTGCACTTCAGATGCGCGATCACGCGATTCGCAGTCTGAAAAATGACACCCGCTGGAGTGTCTATGTGATGCTGGCCGAAAGATCCTTCGAGAGCGCGGCATCACGCGAGAGTAAACTTCTCCCTGGACACCATGAACCAACGACAGGAGGCGAACGAATGCCCGGTGACCCACCAGTTGTGACCAACCTACAGAAATTGATCGTTGCTCTTGATGGCGAGATAGCGCGATTACAAGAGGCCCGCGACCTGTTGACCCGAGACAATTGGATACACGGAGTCAAGACGGCTGCCAAGCACCCCATGAGTGCAGAAGGACGCGCGAGGATATCGGCGGCACAAAAGAAGAGATGGGCAGCGATTAAGCAGGCAGCCAGAACAGCCGCAAAGTAGCTACGATTCCTCCACATCACAACAAAAGCTGCCTCCCGGTGTTACATCACCAGGGTCCAGATTATGGCGCGTGAGTGTAGGCATGGCGTGTCACTTCGGACGGCACACCAAGCCGCTTTTGAAAAGGTTGTCATCGCGGATACCAATCAACAGTCAGCCGAGGATCGTGCGCGTCTGAGAACACTCGCCCAAATCGTATTCCAGGCTCTCCAGAAACATGAAGAGCATTGTTTGGTCTGTGGTGCGGAATGGGATGCCTGATGCTCAAACTGTCCCTGTGTTCCACATTGCTCAGACACACATAATCCAGGACCGCTACCGTTGAGGCAGTAGGCGGATGACGTTTGACAACCCCCAAGGAAACCATCTTGGGTGCACGGGAGGCGAATCCCTTGCGTCTGTCTCGCAACTGCCTACCAAGGTTTCTTCGGGCCAGATTCGTTTCACCGGTTGAGTCTGGCCTACTTTGTGCTGCTGGCTCGATGTGTGGTCAATTTTGCTCAGACGAGGACGCTCCCTGCCGTTACAGTGAGAACCGATGAACGCCGCTTCCCTCGCATTCACCTTCATCAACAACTCTGACCCGGGCTTGCGCCGATGCGGTCTAGGGATGTCACTTCGCACGGCCCATCTGACCGCGTTTCAAAAAGTTGTCGTCGCTGATGTCACACAGCAGACGGGAGAAGATCGGGCGCATCTCAGAACCCTCGCCGTGATTGTATTTGATGCTCTGGAAGAACATGAAGAACGCTGTCTCATCTGTGGAACGGAAAGGGATGCCCGAGAGCAACTCCAGAATGCATTCAGAAGACTGGCCGTTCGTACAAAAGATTCTTGACCTCACCGAAGGCCACAGCAACGCTCAAAGGAGCGAGAATGATCATGGCTGTGTTAAGCCAGCGGCGACGCGCCGACCTTGTAAAAGCGGTTTCAGAGGTGACGCCGCGTAGCTCACAGGAGAGGCCGCTTGGCGATTGGCTCTCGGGAAACCACTCCCGCATGTGCCGCTCTAAGCTAGAGAGTGTTTTCGTCCATCGGAAAGCCAAGCTGCTGCAGCTGCCGACCCGTAACTTCGTAAGGACCTTCGCGGTTCCAACTTGCGATCGAGCTCTGCAGGCCTGCAGCGGCCAGAGAAGCCTCAATCGATTCAATGTCTGGAAAGAGGCAACGGGGCGAGGCGATGTGGTCATGCCGGATCCAACAGCCATCTTGGCGATAGGTCAGTTCGAAGCCGCCGGATCCCGGTCTGCAAGAAAAATGCACGAACCGCTTCATGTGAAGAACCTCCCGCGCGGAGTCGAAATCTGCAACCGGTCTTCGATCCGAGCGAACACCGGACTTCACGCTATATAGAGTTCAGCAGTAGCTGGGCCGTGCCAGTCTAGATATTTATCAAGGGGAACGACGGAGACCTGCTTCAAAGTCGCGCTGGTGGCCAGCCGCCCTTGCTTCGGGAGTAATTGCGCCGCGCTCTATAAACGCTATGCCATCGGAACGAACACCTTCGACCCTGCAGTGGTAGAGAAAATCCCACTTGCATGGATCCAAGGAAAGTTCTTCGACTACAAACTTGCAACGCCATTCGCTCCGCATAGGCACCTTATCTACCTTGCCTCGCAGGATTACCACCTGCGGCCTCCGGCACGGCACATAGTCAAGGCGTATGATCGCTATGCAATATGACTTTCCCTCCTCGCCTCCTGCCGTTCATGCGTTGCTCCAGATGAGCGCCCGTCACAGGCAACTAAACAATTGGAGACGCTATGAGCTTTCTTAGTAGATCTGACGGAATGAAACATTTCTCAGTAATTCATTTCCGACCGTGTGGTCATATCGACAGACGAGCCCCTGGCCGCTACAGGAGTGGTGCTCCGCGACCGCAACTTAATCCAACCGACCCTACCCCCTCCCCCCGGAGCCAGAGACAGTAGAGGTACCGGAGGCATAGTGGTTTCCGGGCTGCAGGTTTCGGGTTGCACGCGGCAAGCGACGATTGCCCGGTGGAAATACCGGGGGAACCAACTAGTTAAGCCGCTGAAATCGATGGTGTCCAAAAATCAGCAACCTTATGGAACGGTTTTTCCCAACGCTGTGCGTTCATGGATTCAAGCGATTACAGCCGATGCGGGCGAGCATTTTGGAACGAAAGGGATGGTTTCTTGGGAGTATCGAGTGTTTCAAAAGGGCCGTGTGGGCTATCGTCACGCGCACCCTTCAGGAACACACCTCTGACTTTGGGGGACTGGCTGGCCACGGTGAGACCTGAGGCACCCGACAATACACAATCAGGACGCTGCATGTTGACAACCGTGGGCGGACAAGCCTAGCGTCGTAATTGAGCAAGTAGCCCTTCTTACTCTTTCAGGTTCCCTGAACTAAGTCAGCCCATCTGAAGTTATTCCTCTTAGATTACTGCAAGGAGGAACTGCGTCATGACCCTACTGACCGGTTGGCAAACTGTCCGCGAATTATCCGCAATGCAAGACCGCATGAACCGCGTGAACCGCATGAACCGTCCTTTCCGCGAGTCGTACAGCCCCGAAGGCCCGGAAGAGGCGTTAACAACCACTGCCATCGCACCGCCGGTGGACATCTACGAAGATGAGCACAACATTGTTCTGAAGATTGAAGTCCCGGGCATTGACGAGAAAGACATTGATGTCCGCATTCAGAACAACACCCTCACCGTCCACGGCGAGCGCAAGATCGAAAAGGACGAGAAAGAGGAGAACTTCCGTCGCGTCGAGCGGCAATACGGAAGCTTTGTCCGCTCGTTCACGCTTCCCAGCACTGTGGATCCGGGGCAAGTAAGCGCCGACTGTGACAAGGGCGTGCTGATGATTAGCTTGGCCAAGAAGGCCGAAGCCAAGCCTACGCAGATCAAAGTTAACGTTGGCGGCAAGAAGACCCTCGAGGTCAAAGCTCCCGTCAAGGTCGCGTAAAACCAGTAGCGAGTGAGAGAAATGGGAGGCGGCTTAGACCGCCTCCCGTTTGTTTGTCATCTTGAGCCAGAGGAAAACCCATGAATAACATCAAATTTATTGTAAAAGTGAACCGTGGCGGTACTCGCGCCCCTGAATACGTGCAGCGGATTGATCGGGCTCCCATTCAGATGACAACCAACCGTAAGCTGGCACTGCTTATGGGAAGATTCACGGCCGAAGACGCTGTCAAATCCATTCGCAATTCCCAGCGCAGCCCGGAATTGGTGCCTGTAGATTAGCCCCCAGTATCGCTCGGGAGGCGGCGGCTTTTGCCGCAGAAACGATGCCATTCCGCTGAACCCAGAGACTCAGAATTGAATTGGGTCGGCCCGCTCGTTACTCTCCTCAGAGCGAATAACAGACTTTACGAAACCCCGGATTCAGTCGTGCAGGACCACATTGAGCAGCGATTTATGAACCCGGATGCGACCGTTGTATTCGATAAAGCCGTGGTCGCGAAAGCGGTTCATGAAGAAGCTGACGCGGGACCGAGTGGTGCCGATCATTTCCGCCAGGGTTTCCTGGGTGATCGCTGGAATCAACGATTCCGGTTCTCCCGGCTTACCAAACTCCGCCAGCAACAAGAGAGTTCTAGCCAAGCGCTTTTCGCTGGAGTTGAAAAGCTGATCGACAAGATCGGCTTGGGTTCGCATACTGCGGGCCCGAACCATCGTCGAAGCCGATTTCGAAGTGCATCGTGTTAATCCCAGTCTGCACAAGATTCTCGCGGATGAGGTGGCAAGGCTTAATAACGGTAGTGTTGCAAGTTTCAAATGCAGACAAGTTTGTGGCCGAGCGTCTGTCGTGCGTTCTTAGGCTGCCAAGTCAAAAGGCTGTCGATGAACTGAATCTGACGAAGAAGATCATCTCCTGCCACCCATCAAACTTGCCCCTTGCGGATCATGTGGACTGCTTCGTAGCCTTGAATCGTTCGCCGAGCCGCCCGGAATTCTCGGAAGCCCTGCTTGGCGTTCACGCGACGTTTGATGGCTCGATGATCCTGTTCGAGAATGTTGTTCAAGTACTGCACCGGTCGGTGTCGACAGCGCTTGCGCAGCGTCCCTTCCTTCTTACTGTCAGGGATCGCGGAACTGTAAATCGGCGACAGGTCAGTGTTGATCACTCGAGATTGGCGATGGGATCGATCGCCGAGCGCCTTGCGAAACAGGCGCTGGGCGGCGTCGGCGTCACGGAATGCTGACAGCAAGAAATCGATGGTGGCGCCCTTGGAATCGATGGCCCGATACAGGTAGCACCAGCGACCCTGCACGCGAAGGTAGGTTTCGTCCACCCGCCACGACTTGTTGGTCGCCTTGAGATGCCTTCGCAGTCGCTGCCCAACTCCGGGCCGAAATCCTGCTCCCAGCGCCAGATTGTTGTGTGATCGACATGGAGACCGCGCTCTTCCAGCAGTTCCTCAACATTGCGCAGCGAGAGAGAATAGCGAAGATACCACCGGACCGCACAGAGTATGAGGCCGGCTTCGGTCTGACGCCATTTGAAGATCGCGGGTCGGGTTCCCATTTCCGCGATTCTTTCACGTCACCAGCAAGCAACTCTGAAAGTTGCAACACATCCGTTTAGGTCTCGCTGCTAGATTCTAGATCTCTACCAATTGAGCGTGCAGCACTGTATTTGCTGCGACGAGATTGCCTGGTTCATCAATTGCAAAGCAGTTGACGATTAGCGGGCTATGCGCGGGGAGGGTGATCCGTATCTCGTAGAGCACCAGATTCAATGCCGGCTGCGCGGTGGACTTGGTAATGAGGGCGATGAAGTCCTGTTGGGTGTGAGCGCCGATAGCGACAGTCGTGGAAGGGCCGACAGGCACTGGCGTAGGATTGCTCCATACCTGCTCGACTCCCCAGTCGAAAATCTCGACCTTGGCCTCTTGTCCGGCGGTGGCACCCGTATTGACAACAGTCACATTGGCATTAAAAGAGGCCGGATCGCGAATCAGGACTCCGGTTGAGAGAACTTTATTCGGCATGGTGAATTTCTCCTTCTGGTTTGCGCGGGCGATTCGCGCCGGGGAATGATATCACTTCTCCGATGATCGGCACGATCTCCGCGGACACCTTTTGTGAAACACGGACGCGTTATGCGCCTTGACTACGAAAGAACTTTTCGAACGGCACCACTAGCCTGGAGTAGGAGGACCCGGAACGAACTGCACCTGCTGCCAGTTCGGCGTGCCAGCGCTGATAGACGTGCAGATCCAAAGGGTCGCGGAATGAGATTGTTCGTTGGTTCCTACGGGGGGCTTATCCGTAAATGGAGGGATGCGCAGGAAAAAATCTCCAACACCTGCAGAAGGGGGCAAAGATGCAGTGCTGGGCGTCAGTCGAAGCTGGGATTCCGAGGTTGTGCTCACTAACTGACTGTTGTGAGCGCTTCCCATGATCGGCTCACGTGTGAGCTGTCCTGCACTGAAGACTCCTCCTGGATCCGCCACCGTTGGCAGAGGCGGGGTATGGGGTGGGGGTGGTGTCTGGACCAAAGACCCGCTGTGACCGCGAACTCCGGGTCCAAAAACAGAGTGGCCCAGAACGCCAATCTGCTGTTGCACGATTTCTTCCACGGACGTTGACTCCACAGTCTCTGCGCCCATGGAACGGCCGACAACCCCAATGCCGTTAGTTGGCTGAGGATCGGGTCCCGGGCTCAGGTCGTCAGTCGCCAGGCCATAGATTGCGCACCATGACGGCGACTGACCCAGCACCCCAATGCTGAATCCAGCCCCTCGACTACGACCGTACAAGCCGATAGAGCCCTCGCCAGTAAATATGTTGTCCGCGACCAACGTAGCGTTTTGGGAGACGGCTGTATTGATCACAGTTGGGTCACCCAGAATACTGTGGTCACCACCGCCGTTGTTGCCAGCAGGTGGGGGGACATTGAACGGGCTGCTAGTGTGCTATGCCAGTTATCTGCCGTGTTGTTATCTCCGACCTGAAAGGTATCGAACGAATCAGTACCCCCTTGACTCTGTCCTGTCGCCCAACCGGCTTGCGGATAAGTCCAGCTCGGGTTAATCGGAGTTGTAGCCATAATTTCCTCCTTCTCGATCGGGGCGCCTTTCGAAATTGCTCCTAATCTTCGATGCGACGTTATATCAAGGGCCGACTCGCCAGTCGCGATTTCTTTCGTTGGAATGGTGACGGCAGACGTCGCATCGTTTCGGGTGAGAAGACCTTTTCTTCCGTTAAATACTTAGAAAAATGGCAAAGCTCGCAAATCCTGTTTAAATGTGCGTGGGTCGCACGGACCCTTTATGGGATCGCGAGTGCGCTCACTATTTGCCGAATCTCCGCGACTAAACCTATTCAATCCTCAAAGGCGGCATGGACGGCATCCGCGGACACAAACCTGTTTCGCATTGGACCAAGACGCTCGAGCACAGGACCCTATCACCTCATGCGTGAGATGGACCTCAGCTGCTTTCATATCAATAGCTTGCGGGTCCTTCCCTGCCCTGGCGGCCTGCGGGTAACGCGCCACCGCGGGGGAAGGGCTAGCGCCAAGGCTTTTGAGGATCGTTTCCCTTTCCCCTAATGCCTAAGACAGAGAAACCCGAAAAGTTTTCAGCTCTGAGCGGCGCGGACGTTGCCGACCTGCTCGGCGTCACCGTAAAGACCGTCCGCAACTGGATGAATTCCCGACTCCGCCTCTACCGCCGTGCGCATCCGCGATCTGCGGCGTTCAGCCTGTCCCGAGCCCGCCGATTCCATAGGGCGGAACGCTGCAGGCAGGAATATCAGGATCACTTTGATCATCTGTCCGTGAGTGAGATGTGAACATGAGCAGAGCGCTTGTCATATTGGTGATCGCAGTTCTGAGCGGCAGGCTCTCCGCCCAGGTAAGTCCGACGACTCCAGAAGCTGCGCAGGTGCGGATCACAGAGGGGCCCAGGATCGAGTTGGCGAAGGAGTATCTGACGATCATCAGCTGGACAACGAATAATCCCGGTGGATCCCCGGTGCATTACGGAGTCGTGCGCTATGGTACCGATCCACATAACCTGATCCAGACCGCCAAATCTCCCGTCCGGTTGAATCCGGATCACTCATCGACGGTTTTTCGCGTTCGCCTTGACAACCTCAAGCCACAGACAGCGTACTACTACACAGTCGACTCGATGCAGGCCAACGGGAAGAGCGATGGAGGGAAGAGTTCAGTCAACCACTTCACTACACCTTAGAAAACCCAGGGTTATTTCAGCGGATAAAGCTTGATGTTGCGGAAGAAGACTTCAGCACCTTCGGACTGGAAGAGGATTCTGCCGCTGGCGGGGAACGCGTCGGTTCCTTCGTTGGCCAGCTTGCCATTCACGTATTGCCACACGTGCCCGTCGCGGTTCACGAGTTCGACGACATTCCACTCCCCGTGCGGTTTCTCCAGTTCATTGGTCGGGTCGCGAAAGCCGGTCACGTTTTTGAATTCGCCCTTGTTGAAGCGGTCTACCTTCGACGCTTTACCTTCCGGTCCGGTGACGCGTGCGCCGGCCTTTCCATCTGGGCCAACAGAAGTCAGCGCCGCGCCATCGGTCATCCAGAAATCGCCGGTGCAGCCTTCGTTGATCTGAAACTCGATCGAGCGCGGCCACACTTTATTGGGACCCTGAATGTTGTAGAGAATGCCGCTGTCACGCGCCTGGCCTTGGCGCGGAGGAAAGGTCCCCTCGCCCCATTTGAATTCCGCGCGCAGATAGTAATTCTTGTACTCCTGTTTAGTGATGAAGTAACCGAATTCGGTTCCGGAGACATGGACGACGCCATTTTCCACCGTGAAGACATGGTTGAGATCGGAGTTCAGGCCGTCACTTTTCAAGAATGTATCGAACTGACTCAGGTCCTTGCCGTCGAAGAGAACGATGGCTGGGCCGTGGGCGGGAATGTCCCTAGCTTGCGCAGTGGCGCTCGCCGCGCATAAGCAAAAAAACAAGACGAAGCTGCCGATCTTCTGATAGTTAGAGCGAACACTCATGAGCATGGAGTCCCTTCGAGGTCTTTCTTCTTTGCACAATCTCGCCGAATAAGAACGGGTTAGTGGCTATCGTGTTGTGCATTTTTTGCAAATTCGTCACTTGCGGTTGCTTGCTGAGAGGTTCTGTTGGCCGATGTAGGTGACATGCCAGACGGAGCGGGAGCCATCGTCGGTGACGAACAAGCTACCGTCTTTGGCGATGGCGATGCCTACGGGGCGGCCCCAGACCTGGCCGTCTTTCGTGACGAAACCGGTGAGGAAGTCTTCGTAGCTGCCGTCGGCGTGGCCGTTGTGCATGGGGATGTGAATGACTTCGTAGCCGGCGCGGTTGGCGCGGTTCCAAGAGCCGTGTTCCGCGGCAAAAGCGTCGCCGTCATACTGACTGGGGAACTCGCCGGTAGGTGGGTAGAAAGTCATCTCAAGCGAGGCCATGTGGGGTTGGACGAGAACATCGGGAGTAATAACCTTGGAGGCGAGATCGACGCGATTGCAGGTCTTGGCCTCATCCGCGGTGAGCGCGGCCGCCTGTGGATTGGGGCCGGTGCCGTCGGCACAGGGCTCCGGGAGGCGCGGATCCTGATGACCGCCCATGTAGTACCAGGGCCAGCCGTAGAAGCCGCCTTCCTTGATCGAGGTGACGTAGTCGGGGACCAGGTGATTGCCGAGGTTGTCGCGCTCGTTGGTAGAGCACCAAAGCTGTCCGGTGGTGGGGTTGATGGCCTCACCGACGCAGTTGCGGATGCCGGAAGCGTAAACCTCGATGAACTTGCCTTCGGGAGTGTACTCGAGGACGTCAGCCCGGTGGAACTCTTTGGGATGCGTGTCAGGATCATCGATATTTGATCCTGAGCCTACGGAAACGAACATGTGCTGGCCGTCTTGGGTGAAGACGACGTCGCGGGTCCAATGGCCGCCGCCCATCAGTTGGGCGTATCCGGGGATATCTGGAACAACCGTTTCAGGCGCGCCTGTCGCGTGCAGATCCCCTGTGTGATAGGGGATTCGTTGAATGGTGGTGGCGTTGCCGACATAGACGTACTTCGGGTTGTCAGCCGGATAAAAGGCGATGCCGAAGGGGTGATCTAAGCCGGTGGCGAACTTTTCGATCTGAGCGGCTTTGCCGTCGGGGCCCACGCCGCGAAGGATGAAGATGGTGCCGGCGCCGGAGTCAGCGAGAAAGAGATCGCCGTTGGGCGCTGTCCTGAGCAGGCGAGGCATCGTGAATGTGCCCCCACTCAACTGCATGTGCTCCTTGTTGTCAGCACGTTGCATGGGAGCAGCATCGCCTCCAGCGTAAAGCGTGACCTTGAAGCCCGCAGGAGCAATCGGCCACGCGTTCGCAGGGCGAGGGATGACGTGCGGTGTGTTGTTGACGGCCTCGTCGGGCTTGGGCTGGGGAAGGTCGGCGAGAGTGATCTCGCGGTGGACGCCCGGCTGCTCCTGATTCCAGTCAGCGAAGGCGGCCTGCCCTGTGACGATCTGCTGTGCCTGTGCTAAAGGAAGAAATGCAGGAGCGAATGCCAGTAACGCTAGCAGTGTTGCCGTAGATGGAACTCTCATATTTCCTCTCAACTCCAATTCATTTCAATCGCGCAGGCTTGCGTACGAAGGGCGCACTGCGGCTAACTTTTTATATGTTGCTTGCGGAAGTTCAAGCGATGCGGAGGCAATGTTCTCCTCGAGATGCTTGATCGAAGCAGTTCCTGGGATCGGCAAGATAACCCTCGACCGCTTGAGGAGCCATGCCAATGCAACCTGGAACGCGGTGGCATGAAGCTGGTCTGCGACCTGCTTAATCACATCATGTGCCTCTCTTGCCTGGCCGATGGGTGCCCAGGGGAGGAAGGCGATATCATTTTCTTCACAATAATCAACGATGTAGTCTGATTCCCGGTCGGCAAAGCTGTAGCGGTTCTGTACCGAGACAATCGGCACGATCTTGCGGGCGCGTTCGATGTGCTCACGGGTTACGTTCGACAGGGCAACATGGCGGATTTTGCCCTGCTCGCGCAGCGTTGCGAGCGCTTCCATCGAGGCCTCGAACGAGACGTTGTTATCGGGCATATGGAGCTGGTAAACGTCAATGCGTTCAAGACGCAGGCGCTTCAGACTTCCTTCGACAGCTTCCGCGAGATGTTTTGGGCTGGCATTGTGTGTCCATAGGCCGGGACCGGGCCGTTCCCATCCGCCCTTGGTCGCAATGACCAGACCGGCAGGGTACGGAAAGAGCGCTTCGGCGATAAGTTCTTCCGAGACAGCCGGCCCATAGGAATCGGCAGTGTCTATCAGGTTCACGCCAAGATCGATCGCTTTCCGCAGCGTTGCAAGCGCAGCTAGCTTATCTGCGGGCGGGCCCCAGACTCCGGGGCCAGTGATGCGCATCGCGCCATAGCCCAGACGATTAACTGTGAGATTGCCGCCGATTTTGAACGTGCCGGCGGCCGCGGCAGAAAGCACTTCTTCTTTGTTCATATGACTGCTCCTGTTTTCTCCCTGAGAAGGCGAAATAGATTGATAGATTGGGTCATTGATAGCCCCTTCGATGTTGAAACTTAACTAGAGCCGGGGTTTTGCATTTTCCTGCCTAGCGTAATCGGCACCATGGATGTGGATCTCGTGACTGTCCTGTGTGAGAGCCTGTTTTCGCAAGAACAACCAGACAAGGACGGTGCCGGTGTAATGCGCTCATACAAATTGTCGATGGAATAGTGATTGGCACCGGAGAACGCGAGCAGGATTGCATAGACAGCCGCATAGATCAGCTGCAAACCAGTGATCTCCCAATTCTGTTGCAATCCAGCACCGACGGTCAGAACCAGGATCAGTATTGCTCCGGCAGCAAGGAAGAAACGCGTAAGCAGGCCGAACAGGATGAAGGTGCCAATGATCGCTTCAATCCATGGCAAAGAGTATCCGAACCACACGACGAACCATTCAGGAAGAGGCGTGGCGTGAAAGGTCTGACCCAGCAGGGATGCAAAGTGCTCTGGCCCGCTGATAATACGCGCCACACCGTGAGTCAAAATATTGATACCCAGGGTGACTCGTAACAGTAGATAGGCTAGCGAAATGTCCCGGTCGTTTTCTGGAAGTTGAAAGGTCATCGCTTTTCAGTCCTTGAAGTATAGATAATTAATAATTAGGTCCGGTTGCAGATTATTTATAATTTCCAAATGGCTGAAATTACACACCCCCTTCGGCGGGATTCGATGGCAGAGCGCATCAAGCAGGACCTCCTGCGGCGAATCATGCAGGGGGAGTTGGCGCCCGGCGCCCGGCTAGTGGAACTCCAGATCGCCCGCGATCTTAATACGAGTCAGGGTCCCGTTCGTGAGGCTCTACGAGAGCTGGAAGCTATGGAGCTCGTCACGACGGAGCCATACAAGGGAAGCCGCGTTCGCGAGGTGACTCCGAAGGACATCCGGGAAGCATATGTGGTGCGCGCATCACTAGAAGAATTGGGAGCGCGATTGGCGGCACCGCACTTCAAGGGATCTGTTGTGACCCTTCGTGATGAGGCAGCCGCCATCCGGACTGCAGCGCGTAAGAAGGATATCGGAGCCTACACTCTCCATGACGTCAACTTTCATCGCCTGATCGTAGCGGGAGCCTCGAACCGTATCCTCCTCAGAACTTGGGATTCGCTCGCCTTCGAAGTGCGCATCCAGCTTTGGCTCTCCACAGGCAAATTTGACCTCGTCGGTGCGCAGGAGGCGCACTGGCGGGTTATTGATGCGTTGGAGAAAGGTGAAGGGCAGCGTGCTGGAAAACTGCTCCGCGAACACATCTCTGCTTTTCACGGTCCCGTTCATAGTGTTGTTGGTTGAGCTGATTCAAGGGGCCCGTCACTCACTCTGGCGCCATTCTTCCAGACAGCCCGGATCGTGTGCGTGTTACGAATGTCCTGTGACGGGTCTCTCTCCAGCACAATAAAATTCGCCTTTTTCCCAGGCTCCAGCGTCCCGTAGTTGTCGGCAATCCTGAGTAGCTGCGCTGCGTTCTTAGTGGCCACGCTGATCGCCTGTAGAGGCGTGAGTCCCGCTTGCACCATCAGCGCAAGCTCCATGTGTTCGGCGAACCCTTGCACGCGGACCGGAGTCGCGCCGGAATCGGTCCCCAGCGCCACCAGAATGCCAGCGTCATAAATCTTCTTGAGGTTCGTCATCGCAACCGGAAGGGCTGCAGCCTCCAGAGCGGCTACTTTGTTCGCGCGCGTCTTCGCTTTGTACCCGGGACTGGTAATCATCTCAAGCACCCCAGGATCCAGAGCAGCTTGGAAAAAAGGATCGCTAATCCAGGCAGGCGCACCGCCGTATGCGAAAGCGAAATCATCCAGAGATAGCGTTGGGATGTATGCAACATGATGGTTCTTCATCTCCGAGAGCAGCGCGTTATCGACTTCCCCGTCTCGAATGCTGTGCGCGATAACATCCACGCCGTCGGCGACGAGCGAGCGAGCGTCGTCAAGATGGTAGAGATGGGCGGCGACCCGCAGGCCGTTTTTGTGCGCTTCATCGATGATCGCGTGGTAGATTTCCGGCGGCATCTTGGGATACTGTCCCCAGAAATCATCCACCCAAATCTTGATGAAGTCGGGTTTCAGCGGTGCCTGCTGATCGACCTGCTTTCGCGCTCCGTCAGGAGATGTGGGCCGAAAGACGTCAGTAAAACCCATGCTCGCGGGCGGCACACCATCTTTCGCGCCGAACCCGATGCCGGCAGTATAGACGTCGGCGCCGGGCAGGGTTCCGCGGCGAGATGCTTCTCTTATGTCGGCAAACTTCTGCCCGTCCGTTCCCATCGAGAGGACGGCGCCCACCCCGTACTCCTCGTATCGCAGCAGCTGATGACGAAAATTGGCGTCGGTTTGATTCGCGACTGACTGCGAAGTGCCGTTCACAAGGCCAAGGTGCCCATGCGTGTTGATCATCAAAGGCATGATGGTGCGCTCTTGCATATCGACAATCTTTGCGCCAGAGGGTATTCGCACAGTGCCCGCCGAAATCGACCGGATGCGATCGCCTGCGATGATTACTGTTCTGTTGTGCTGCGTTCCTGTGCCAGTCCCGTCTATCAGGTTGACGTTCTTGAGGACGGTAACTTCCTGTGCGCTCATCGAGCTAGAGAAGGCCAGCCCCGCCAACACCGCCAGAACTCCGGCAATCCTCGTGGGGCGGTGAGAAGCCACATACTCCAAACTTTTCATCGGGTGGCAACCCTCTGCAGACGCTATAGCGAGATTAATCGCCTTGATTCAGCAGTCCGGTTTTCATACTTTTGTTTCAACGAACTTTCCCATATGCCGAATGACGGAAGACAAGTCAGCACCAGGATCTTCCGCGAACGCGGCTGAGTTCACTTCGAAGGCCGCGGTTGTTGCAGGTAGCGTGAGATTCGATGACCTCGCCGCTTCCAGGATCAGTCGGAAATCCTTGTTCATCAATCCAATACCGAATTGCGGACTGTAATCGTCGTGCTCGACTCTCGCCAGCTTCCCTAAGTGAGCTGGAGGCACGACGGTCGTCTGAGACAAAACATAGAGCAACCGGCTGCGGTCCAGGCCCTCTGCTTCGCCCAGCGCCACTCCCTCGGCGATTGCCTGCATCCCGATCCCGAGGAGGGCGTTCACAACGAGTTTCATACTAGTGCCTGCGCCCGACGGTCCCATCAGGAAATAGTGGCCGGTCAATGCCTGGAAAATCGGCTCTGCTGCCCGGAACGGTTCCGCATCCCCGCCAACGAGTAGCCTGACAGTGCCTTGTTCGACCGCAGGGGTGCTGCCAGAGATCGCAACATCCATAACAGCAACGCCGTGCTTCGCGCCTTCCGCGTGCAACTCGCGGGAGGTCTCGGGTGAGACCGTGCTCATCTCGAGTGCCACCTGGCCCGGTCGTGAGCCAGCCAGGATCCCGTCATTTCCAAAATAAACGCTGCGAACCGCATCGTCGTCGCTCAGACAGGAAAGGATGACATCGGCGCTCATTCGCAATTCCGCCAGACTGCCGGCGACCGAGACGCCGTACGGCAGCAGAGCCTCAGCTTTGCTGCGGTTTCTGTTATAAACAGTGACTTGGTATCCATGATCGCGCAGACGTCGCACGATGCGGCTCCCCATCGCCCCGACGCCCATAAACCCCAGACTTACTTGATCTGCAGTGAATGACTTCATAAAGGGTTCTTTCTTCGAGTCGCCCCGGTGGCCAGCGATTGGGATCTGCGCGGGCTAAGAGAATACGAGGTGGAGAGCCGCGACCAATTACCGCAAGGACTTCAAAAGTCTTGGGGCCATGATACTGAGCGGCCCCCTTTCGATTCAGTTTCCGGCACCGGGGACAGCATTCTCGAACCGAATAGTAACATTCTTCAGGTCAACGGCCTGCAATACTTGAGTATTGTCAGTTTGCGTGGCCGTTTCAATTGCTTCTTCGCTGGTTGGATTACTCACGAGCTTGGCGGGAGCAGTTGCGACGGTCTTCTTGCCCTCCACGAAGCTCACATTTACATTCGGGGCGTTCCCTTCCCAGATCAGCTTGTACTGACCCGGCGCGAGTTGAGTACCTGCAATCGTGACCGACTGATCTAGCGCGACGTTTGCAGAATTCTTCTGCGCAAACGCGAGGGCAGGCAGGAATACCATTGTGACAAAGAATAAGACCTTAGGTTTCATCTCCTCATTTCCTTTGCGAGCAGTTGCTCACAACTGGATAATGCACGATGCATGCCAAAGCGCCGGATATCTTGCTTTGAGCCTTAACTCGAATCATTTCTTCGGGTGATGGCTGAGGCCCTTGGTAAGCAAGGTTCACGAGGGTTCGGAAATTTCCGAACTCTCGCGAGTCGTCGCGTGCGGAACGCTCATCCTTATAGATGAACTCCGAGGAAACTGAAGCGTGGCAGATTCCACAGCTAATTCGTGGGTATCGAATTGGCTGAAAAAGCCTAACTTTCGTGTTGCTCTGGGATACGCGCTGGCCATCGTCTCCGTGAGCGCGGCCTTTGCTGCCGCGCAGGCATTTCTCTACCTCCACCTGCCTCTCGCAATCATGTCGTTTTCGTTCTGCGCGATTGCGATCACGTTTTGGTACGGAGGCGTCATCCCGGGGATTCTCGCAGTTGTGTTGGTCGTGCTCATCCGGACGTTCGTCTTTTCGACTGGGATCGATCTGATCTCGCGCATCAGCTATGACCTTGTCTTTGTTCTGTTTTCGGTCTTCATGGCGCAGGCCACACGAGCCAGGAATGAATTGGAAGTGAGGGTCGCAAAACGAACTGCCGCGCTCACCAAAGCCAACGAAGACCTCCAACTTGAAAATGTGGAGCGTAAGCGGGCAGAGGAGGCCCTTCAGCAACATGTCGCCGCTCTGAAGAGCGCGCTCGAAGAAAATCAGCTTTTGAAAGACCAGTTGTACAAAGAGAATCTGGCCCTGCGAGAAGAGATCGATGTCAACAGGATGTTCGAAGAGATTGTGGGTTCATCCCCGGCTCTGCAAGGGGTTCTATCGGGAGTGGCTAAAGTGGCGCCCACGGATTCGACGGTTCTGATCACGGGGGAGACAGGTACAGGCAAGGAACTTATAGCACGCGCCATTCACAGGCGTTCGCAACGATCGTCGCACGCCTTGTTAGCGTCAACTGTGCCGCAATCCCGCGTGACCTGATTGCTTCCGAACTGTTCGGACACGAGAAGGGCGCCTTCACGGGAGCGACGCAGCGGCGCCTGGGACGCTTCGAATCTGCGGACGGAGGCACCATTTTCCTGGATGAGGTGGGCGAACTCCCTTCAGAAACACAGATCGCCCTGTTGCACGTCCTGCAGGAACGCGAGTTTCAGCGTGTTGGTGGAAATGAATCTCTTAAAACTGACGTGCGGGTGGTCGCGGCTACAAATCGTGATCTGCACGCAGCTATCACGGAAGGCCACTTTCGTGAGGATCTGTTCTATCGATTGAATGTGTTCCCGCTCCAAATGCCTCCTTTGCGGGAACGAAAAGAAGATATTCCTTTGCTGGTGGAGTACTTTGTCGATCGCTATGCAAGCAAGGCAGGAAAAAAGATAACAGGCATATCGAAGAACAGCATGGAACTTCTGCAATCGTACAGATGGCCCGGCAACATTCGAGAATTACAGAACGTGATTGAACGCTCTGTCATCATTTGCGATTCGGAAAACGTCTCCATTGACGAGAGTTGGCTCGTGGGACATTCGGCTGGCAGCGATGCGACGATTCAGCCTCTCTCGGAGAAGCTGGCAACCCAGGAGAAAGAGATGATCGAGGCAGCGCTTGCCGAATGCAATGGCAGGGTGTCCGGCCCCCGGGGAGCTGCCGCCAAGCTCGGAATTCCACAGTCGACTCTGGATTCGAAAATCAAGGCTCTGAAGATCAATAAACATCAATTCAGAAAGGTGTAGGTCCGGAGCTTTTCCTTCGCAGGTTCGGAGACCAACCCTGCTGTGCCCTCTTAGCTCGGATGGCTCCCTGAAGGTCTTTTGGATATCCTTGGCGCCCGTTATTGGACGCCAGTTTTCGTTTGAGTCGCGAGCTCGCGAATCGGAAATTCACCTGACGAGTAAGCAGCCGGCGGAAGCTCAACGGCTGAGCCAAACAGGCAGTTTTGGGTGGAAGCCCGAGAGCGGAGAGATTGTCTGGTCAAACGAGACTCATCGGATCTTCGAGTACGACCTTCCACTTAAGCCAACAAGAGGCTTACTGGTGGAGCGCGTCCATACCGAGGACCGGGCCGGCTTCCAGAAGGTCATCGAGAGCGCCACTGCGGGGGTGACACAGTTCGAGCATACCTATCGTTTGCTGCTGCCTGACGGGCGAGTCAAGCACGTCCACGCGATAGCTCACGCTTTACAGGATGCATCTAGCAATCGCCGAGTTTGTCGGGGCGGTGACCGACATCACTGAGCGCAAGGCGGCCGAGGAAGTCCTCAGGAGTAGTGAAGCGTACTTGGCGGAAGCACAGAGGCTGAGCCGAACCGGCAGTTGGGCCTGGAGTCCCGACACGGACGTCAGGTATTGGTCGGAGGAATGCCACCGCGTTCTGGGTTTTGATCCACGGGATGGTTTGTCCCGAATCGAACAACTCATCCAGCGAATTCATCCCGACGACCAACCGGCGTTCCGGGAATCTGCCAAGAGGGTCAAGCATAAAAAGCGAGACGAAGAAGTGGATTATCGCATTGTGCATCCGGGTGGCGCCGTCAAGGATATTCACAGCGTTGGTCGTCCTGTTTTCAGCCCCTCTGGCGATCTCCTCGAATTCACAGGAACTGTAATCGACATCACTCATCGCAAGCGAGCCGAGGAAGAGCCTCGCAGAAGTGAAATGGAGCTTCGGCAGATGCTGGACCTCGCGCCTCAATATGTTGCGGTATTCGGAGCCGGTCGACAACGTCTTTACGCTAACCGCATCTTGCTCGACTACCTAGGCGTCACGCTCGAAGAGTGGCGACTTCCTTCTTGCCCACCAAACGGGAGTAATCCGCAAATCGCTGCTCGAGAGCGCTCACAGCTTAGAAGAAACCCGGTTCTGGTCAGTTGGCAATCAGTTCCCGGCCAGTGTCTGGCGGATGTTCGTCGTTATTGCTGGACTCAGCCGCATCGTTGTCGTTGCAGCGAAGACCTGCTTCATGATGTGTTCGATGATCTGGAGCTGTGGTGCGACGGGGCGGATGCCGATCATGCGGCCGAGCTCGAGACATTGGTCTGAGTGTGCATCGTACTGTGGCCACGCAGGAAGATCCGGAGCATTTGGGTCCCCGGTTCTTGCAAACTGCGTCCAGTAGGTGCGCATTACCTTACCGAGCGCTTCGTCGTCATCGCTGTGCTCCCAGTCAGAAGGGAAGGAATCACTCAGAAAACGGAGTTCTTCTCCGTGATACGCACCAAGGTGTGCCCGCTTGCCGGTCTCGGAAAAAGTGAAGCGATACAGATATGCCTTCTGGCTTGCGCGCGTCATAGCTCGCGCCATCGACCAGGAGCCATAGGCAAAGGTATCGTTCTGAAGCCGCAAATATTGCTCTGGGACCTCAGCGTCCGCCGTTACGGGATAGGTTCGAAATTCCTGATCGGCATACTTTCCGGTATCTTTCCGGAGATACTGCTTATATTGATCGACGTTTTTCACGTCGTTGTGGCCGAAGACGGTTGCTTCATCGGCGTTGCTGCCGACAAGGACTGGGATCTGGAGTTCTTTGCCTTTGGCGTAGATCTTTGCGGGTTGCTCTGGAAGTACCCATCCGTCGACGATGGCGTCAAAATGAACTTCCCGGTCCTGGCTCCAAGACTTCAGAATTTCGGTGGCGGGAATACTGCGGAGCTTTCGCAATGCATCTGGACCGTCCGCAACTCCCAGATCATCGGCCAATCGTTCTCCCGCGCCTTCGCCGGTGCCTGCGATCAAGTTGTAAGGAAGCAGCGTGCGGATGTCTTCGTTGAGGACACTCTGGCAATCCCCGCTCTCCATAATCGCTCGCTGAAATAACCCAGCCGACATCGGTGATGCCATCAGCAAACAGATATCGACCGAGCCGGCGGACTGACCCATCACCGTAATCCGGTTGAGATCGCCTCCAAAACGGGAGATATTATCATGGACCCACTTGAGCGCCTCCAGTTGATCGAGCAGACCATAATTTCCGGAAGAGTGATGGAGCGACTCCGCAGTAAGCGCTGGATGGGCGAAGAATCCCATCGGACCGAGGCGATAGTTGGCGCTGACCACGACCACACCCAGGCGCGAAAACGTGGGTCCAAGCGGGTCCAATTGGCTATAGCCCGTCGTGTTTGATCCCCCGTGAAAATAGACGATGACAGGCAGCTTTGGGCCCACGTAGAGGTGCGTCGTCCAGACGTTCAGGTACAGGCAGTCTTCATTCCAACCGATATACGGAAGCCAGCCTGCAGGAAGCTGCGGACAAGCAGCACCGAACTTCGTCGCTCTGCGCATACCGGTCCATGGCCTTACCGGCTGCGGCGGTTTCCAGCGCAGATCACCAACTGGCGGAGCGGCATATGGAACGCCGAGGAATGCCACTCCAGTTTGCCCAGGTCCGAAATGTACCCCTTCGACGATGCCAGCCTTCAGCGTCACCGTCGGAACTGGGACATCCGCGACCAGACCTGCCCGAGCAAAGACGCAGACTAGAAAACACGCTATAGACAAACCGAAATACCGTCGCATGGCTATGCCTTTCCTGGACCGGAGATCTTCTTGTCACGGCTTTTTACGCGAGTATTCTCCCTGAAATTCCCTGGTCCAGGTGCCGCCGTTGTCTGCTGATTTCTCCCATGTCTGCGTAACTTTGTCCGCGGTCACACGGACCACCCGGATTCTATTGAGAACCGTCGTTCCGCTTGAACTGCGGCTAGGTCCGTAGAACTCAGCCGAACCTGGCGTCACCTTTCCCTCGAATACATGAACGCGACCCTGGTTGTCCGCGAACATTCCGTGCCAGCTTCCATCATCGGAGCTATAGGCAAACACATTTTCACCCTTATGTCCTTTGCCCCCGTCCCAGCTTTCGACGAGAACGCATTTATCCAGCGTCAGGTATACCTTGCTCGTGCTGCCACCCGGCGCGCCGGGATACGTTATCGTCCAATCACCCAGCCAGTAATCGAACTGCTGCCTATCCGGGCTTGCAGAACACGACAACGGACCTGCTGCAGCGAACGTTGGTAAGGTTGTCAGGCCTAACCATGCTCCTGCGCAGGCAACTAAAAGAAAGCTTCCGAACCGCCTCAACCTGCGAATAACAATGCTTCGTTTCATCATTGCTCCTTTTCCCGAGATCAAAGCGCCAGCCGCGGAAAGGTTGATGATCTGCGTATTGTCTTTCCACGTTCAAACTTCGATCAGCTTCACATCGATCAACCTCGTGTCAGCGCGCCCGGTATCTTTGCATTCATCTCAACCCTACTGGCCGGCGTGCGCGAAACCGAAATACGCTAGAGTTCTTTTCCACCTCCAACACCTGAAACCCTGCGGCCTCTAACCGCACGCCAAACGTATCCGGGTCAACAGGCACAAGCGTGTCACCAATGTGAATCAGCCGCATGAGCAAGCTTTGTATGCTGTCGCTACCCACGAAGACTCCACCCGGCTCAATCACGCGCCATACCTCGCGCAGCAGTTGGTCCTGCAACTCCTGAGAAGGCACATGATGCAGCATCGTGAGCGACACTCCTCCCGAAAACTGACCGTCCGTAAACGGCATCGTAGTCGCATCGCCGGCGATAACTTCGACATTGCTCCCGCATAGGCGCGAACGCAGCGACGCGGCCAGCCCAGGATCAACTTCAATCGCCGTCAGGCGCTCCACCCTCAGCCGCAACAGATCCGTTGTCAAGCCAGGACCAGGTCCCAGCTCGAGGACATTTTGTCCCAAGTCCACGCCGGAAACGACCCACGGCACTCGCTTCTCGATGGTCTTTCGCCATCGCCCGGATCGGCACAACCAATGATGCAAACGATTCACGTGCTGCCCGCCTTCATCAAGCAGGCTCAGACTAGCTCTTGTGCGACTTGCGTACTTTCGCTATTGTGACAATAAATGTTGCAAAAGCGACAAACGGTGATCTTCGACCGCCTGGGAGATATCCACTCCCACATCACCACCCTCACCCATGACTATGCCGCGGGGCACGTGATCCCGTTGCATTTTCATGATCGAGACCAACTCGTCTACGCCTCTCGCGGAGTGATGACGATACGCACCAGCGACGGCACATGGGTTGTCCCGACCTATCGCGCGGTTTGGATACCTGCGACAGTTCCCCACACCATTACGATGTCCGGCCCGGTAGCGATGCGAACTCTTTACCTCAAGCCACGGCTGGCGAGCGCTATGCCGCGAGACTGTTGTGTGGTCAATGTGCCGCCGCTCCTCAAGGAGCTCATTCTCCATGCGTGCGCTTTCGCTGCTCTGAAGAAGACGATTCCGTGGCAGCGTCACCTGATCGATGTCATCAACGATCAGTTGAAAACCATCCAGATGGTTCCTCTACAGCTTCCGAACCCTACCGATCCAAGAGCGCTCCGAATCGCCCAGGCGCTCCTGACCGATCCATCTGAATCTCGGCCACTCCGACAGCTCTGCAAAGTAGCCGGATCTGGCAAGAGGACCGTGGAGCGACTCTTCCAGGAAGATGTAGGCATCACCTTCGGAAAGTGGAGGCAGCAACTTCGTCTCATGCGTGCAATGCAGCTCTTGGCGGAGGGAGAGATGGTCACCCACGCCGCTCTCGAAGCCGGCTACAGTACGCCGAGCGCATTTATTTCCATGTTCAGGAAGACTTTGGGGACCACACCAGCGTTGTACTTCAGAGCAGATGCAAAGGGCAAATAACGCCTTGTATCCATCACATTGCGATTGAGAGCATGTGCATCGCTGTCGCCGTCAAAGATCCCGTTTGGTTCGCTACGATTGGCCTGCGACAGATGCCGCAAATCCAGAGATTGAACCATATATCAGTTGTTGCAAAATCTCTAGTGCCGTATCGACAGTGCTCGGCAGGCAAAGTTTGGCTTGCAGAAGATTTTGGAGCGAGCATTGTGGATACGGCGATTTGTGCTAAACCCAGCGAGGTTTTGGCAGGACAATTGCTTTTTGGGGATTCAATCCCTCGCAGCTATTTTGTGCTGACTTGAGCGGAAACGTTGTGACTGCCGTGGGTAACATGCAATTTGTCCTGCCAAAAATCTACCACGCTTCTCCCTACCCGCGGAGCGGGTTTAGTACAAATCGCCTTGTCGCAAATTAAGTGCTTCATGGTTATTCGCAGTTTGTGGACGAGTAGCGGTCTATTTGGACGCTATCTGATCAGGGACGAGTAGCCGACAAACCGGAAGTCAAAGAACCAATCAACACGAGCGCGTCCCTCATCACCGATCGCCCTAGTGATTCTCAAATGCTGCGTTGAATTACTTGGCGAGAGGTGTACCTTCGCGAATTTCATCGGAAGCCCGCTTGACGACCTCTTGGCCAGCGGCGATTTGACCTCGGACGGAAACACTTTCACCAGCGACCAGTCCCTTCCGAACGTCAACCCAGCGTGCTCGACCATTGACTGACACGATCACGAAGGTTCGTTCGGTCGTGGTAACGACGCTTGTCGAGGGAACGAAGAGAAGATTCTCTCCAGCACCTATCGGCCAATCGACGGTGGGATACATGCCAGGAGCGAGGCTTCCGTCTTTGTTGTAAACATCCAGTTCGACCATCATTGCGCGGCTCTGCTGATCGAGAGCATCAGGGATTCGTGCGACTTTCGCAGAATAACTTTTCCCAGGATGTGCCGGAACATGGAAGACCGTCGACGTTCCCTTGACGATCGAGCCGGTATAGGTCTCCGGAACGGGCACAACCAATCTCAGATGCGCAACCTGCTGGAGTTTGAGCATCGGAGTATGACCGCCATCAATCAGCATTCCAGGATTCACAAATCGGTCGGTAATCATTCCATCGAACGGCGCGATCACCCGAAGATACGACTCCATTGCCTGGCTCGCCAGGAGACGTTCTTTCGCCGTCCGTACCGCGGACTTTCGGCTATCGACTAATGCCTGCGCCGCATCCCACTGCTTTTGGGCTTGCAACAGTTCATTGCCCGCTACGGCACCAGGAGTCTTAGCGGCCTCTTGCAGCTTCGTCGACGTGCTTTCGGCTGCGGCTTCTTGAGCTTCCGCCTGCGCAGCTTCGGCTTCCGCCTGATGGAGGTTCGCTTCTGAAGCTGCCGTCTGCGAATTGATTTCTGGCGCGGAGAGTTGAACCAGTAGCTGCCCCTTGTGGACCAGGCTGCCCCGATCAACGAGCACTTTCTCCACATATCCGGGAGCCCGGGCTTCAATATCGGTCTGCAGGAATGGAGCGAGCTCCGCAGTCAGAGGCACCGTTCGAGCGGATGCACGGCTCTCGACCTTTACCATCTCGACGTGCGCAAGACTCTGAGAGATGGCGGGGAGGCAGCACACCAAAAGCAAGGCAAGGCAGATGCGTTTATGGATGAACATAATATCGGCTCGATGGATCTTCTGGATTGAGTGAATTTGAGGTGGTGGACGCGTTGCGTTGCAGCAACACGTAGATAGCCGGAAGCACCGTGAGGGTCGTCAATGTAGAGAAGACGAGCCCGCCTATAACAGCCCTACCAAGAGGTGCGGATTGCGCACTTCCTTCTCCGAAGCCAATTGCCATGGGAATCATGCCGCATATCATGGCAGTCGCTGTCATCAAAATTGCCCGAATGCGGCTCGTTGCTCCCGTCCGAGTCGCGGTTTCGACATCTTCATTCTGGTGCCTTGCCAGTTCTGCGAAGCTGACTAGGAGAATGGAGTTCGCGACCGAAATGCCGACTGCCATGATCGCTCCCATGAAGGACTGTATATTGAGTGTGGTTCCTGTGAAGAGCAGCATAAGAACCACACCGCAGAGGACACCAGGGATTGTCGACAGTATGGCGAGAGGAAGACGAAGAGACTGGAAGTTCGCCATGAGCAGCAAGAATATTGCAGCGATGGCCAAAAGGAGCCCTGTGCGCAGGCCAAATATTGTCTCTTCAAGAGCGGGTATCTGTCCTCGTACCGCAATGGTTGAACCCTTTGGAGCCGCCGGAAGACTCTTCAGGAGTGCCGCGATGTGATTCTGAGCTTCGCCCAGAGGCATTCCGTGCAGGTTGGCAGTCACGCTGACGATCCGCTGCCCGCTCAAGCGTTCGATCATCTCTGGCATCGTCCCGAACTCTAGCTTGGCAACCTGATCGAGCTGCGGTTGAGATTGTCCATCGCGCATCAGCGGTAAGGTAGAAAGCG
Source organism: uncultured Acidobacteriaceae bacterium (assembly GCA_963781245.1). Classification (GTDB taxonomy): domain Bacteria; phylum Acidobacteriota; class Terriglobia; order Terriglobales; family Acidobacteriaceae; genus Silvibacterium. The sequence goes on along the minus strand of CAWAFB010000006.1, from coordinate 160,657 downwards.
CGCCGAGACCTTGCATGCGGTTTGGGAGGAGTTGCACTTGAATCTGGAATGCGTTACCGGTCCTGGGATCGCGCCAGTAATTTGGCGCTATGAATCGAGACGAGCCTGTAGCCGGCGTAAGGGAGTTCGTTACGTCAGCCATCGTCAGACCGAACTGGCCAGCATAATCGCGGTTTACCGTCACCTCGACCGTGGGATAGAGGTGAGGCTGAACGATGGAAACGTCCCGCAGGAAGTCGAGCTTGCGAAGCTCGGTTTCCACTTTTGCGAGATACGTGTAGTCCTGGTCGATATCTACGCCTTGAACGTCGATCTGAATGGGCGTGGGCGATCCGAAGCTCATAACCTGAGAAATGATGTCCCCTGCTTCGAATGCCACGGTCAGTTTCGGCATCTCTTTGTGAAACGCGGCGCGAAGATCCTCTCGTAGCTTCTCATCGTCGGGATGTCCAGGCCGGAGTTGGACCTGCACCAGTGCCTCTTCCGGGCCGCTTGTGAAGAGATGAATGAGATTGACTGGGTAGCTTGATGGTTGAACGCCTAAATAGTCAGAGGTGATCTCTACGTTCTCCTTGCCCACTGTCTTGCGGATCAGATCGAGGGCCTGCAACACCACAGGCTCCGTCTCTTCGATTCTCGTCCCGATGGGCGCCTTGAGCCGCATCCGAAGAACAGGCCCATTGGAATCCGGAAATATCTCACTTCCGATGCGAGGCGCGACCAAAATGAGAATGAGTGAAGTCACCGCGAAGTATCCAATGATGATGGGCCCACGGCGATCCAATACGACATTCAGATACCGTTCATAGCGTGTTCTCAACTTGCCGAAGCTGCCTTCTTTCTCTTCTCCCTTATGTGACTCCTTCATGATCCACGTGGCGAAGACCGGCACTAGACTGCTCGACAGAAAGTATGAGGCGACCATCGCGAAGCCCACGGCGAGAGACAACGGGACAAAGAGTTGCCGCCCCACGCCGTTCATGAAGAATGACGGAACAAACACCGCCAGCACGCAGAGCATCGAAAGGAGACGCGCCAGAACAGTGCGGCGGCAGGCTTCGAGAACCGCTCTTGCCCGAGAGACACCTGGAAGCAACTGCGTATGGATGTTTTCGACTTCGACCGTTGCCTCGTCCACGAGGACTCCAACCGCGAGTGCCAATCCACCCAGGGTCATGATGTTGATCGTCTGGCCTGTCGTCCATAAGAGGAGTACGGCAGTAAAGAGAGCGAACGGGATGTTCGCCACAACAATCAGCGCGCCGCGCCAGTCTCTCAGAAACAACAGGACAACTAGTCCGGTAAGGATCGCACCAAGTGCCGCTTCTCTGATGAGACCACTGATGGCATTCGATACATAGCCGGACTGATCGAAGGCAAGCTGCACGTCGACATCATCCGGCATGATTTTTTTGAAGCTCGGGATTGCTGCCTTCACCGCCTGAATCACTGCCAGAGTCGATGCGTCCGACCGCTTCGTAACCGGGATATAGACTGTACGGCGGCCATCGACGTGCGCGTAAGCCGTGACGAGATCCGTCCCGTTTTCGATGGTACCGACGTCGCGCAGATAAACGTTCGCTCCAGAGCGAGGATGGATCGGAGCACTCATCAAATCGTTGAGCTCTGGCCCTAGCGTCGAGTTTGTTCGAACGATGCGATTCAGAGTGCCATCGTAAAGATTGCCCGAGGGCGATACGACCGAACCGCTGGTTACCGCCGCAACCGCCTGTTCGGGGGAGACACCATATTGCTTAAGTTTGTCAGGATCGAGCGTGACGACGATCGTGCGCTGGTTGCCGCCAAAAGGGGGAGGCGCTGAGACGCCGGGGAGGGTCGCAAACAGCGGGCGCACCTGATTCAGAGCGATGTTTTGCAGCTCGCCTTGCGTGTGACTGTTGCTCGTAAATAAGAGGAGGCCAACGGCGATACTTCCAGGATCGAATCGCGTGATAAAGGGTGGAACCGTACCGGGCGGCATGAAAGCGCGAGCGCGATTGACGTACCCGACCGTCTCGGCCATCGCCTGCTGCATGTTCGTTCCGTCACGAAAGGTTAGTTTCATCAGTGCTGCGCCTTGAACGCTCTTGCTGTCCACCGACTGAATGCCTGTGATGTAGAGGAAGTGATACTCGTAGTAGTAGGTAAGGAAGCCTTCCATCTGCGCGGGCGTCATGCCGCCGTATGGCTGCGCGACATAGATCACGGGATTTCCGACTTCTGGAAAGATGTCCATGCGCATTCTTCCAACCGCCATAAAAAATCCAGCGATGATCGCGATCAACGCTACGATCACGGTGAGGGGACGACTCAGAGCTGCGAGGACTAAACGCATGTCAAATGACCACCTGAACTACTGAGCTGCCTGAAGAAAAGGCTGAAGATCGCCACGTACTGACTCCAATTGAAGAAGCGCACGCCAGACGTTCAGGCGAGCGATTGAATCATCCATCTCTGCCTGCACCACAAGCCGCTGCGTCTGCGCCACATCGTCGATTGATGTCAGCCCCGCTTTGTAACGAGCCGTAGCTTGAGCAAGAGCAGTTCGAGCAGCCTCGACCTGGATAGGAGTATTCTTCGCAACGCTGCGCATCGCACGTAAGGCGGCTCGTGCTTGAGTGAACTGCTCCTGGAGCTGCCGGCCAACCAATGTCTCACGAAATTCCTCCGCCTTTAGCGTGGCGGCTTGTGAGGCTTCACGAGCGTGGATGCCAGCAAAATCAAGAAAGCCAAAGGTTACGTTCAGGCCGACCGCGTAGTTTCCTACGGTCGGAGCGAGTCCATTGGCTCCGCCCAGGCGCTGTCCGTCCGTTTCCGCGCCGGTGCCTCGGCCGTAACCTGCTGCTTCCAGATTGAACTGTGGTACCCAGCTTCGGTCGGTAGCGCGAAGTTCCGAAGCGGATTGAGAGACGACGGCATGTTGCTCCTGCATCGCAGGAGTCCTTTCTGGATGAAATGCTCCGTCGTCCTCGACTTCAATAGGAACGTTTCCAAGAAGACGAGCGGAGTTGAGTGGTTTGGTTATGTCATCCGACTTCGAGAGAAACTTCGCAAGTGTTGCCTCGCCCGTTTCGACTGCTTCTGTTGCAAGAGCCAATTGAGTATTCGCGGCCGCCTTCTCCGCTTCAATCCGCGATTCGTCGGCACCGGGACGAAGCTCCGCAGCCGTGAGAGCGTGGATGCTTTTCCGCAGGATTTCCCAATTGTCGACGGCAACCTGAGCGGAATTCTGTGTCTGACGAGCCGCAAGAACGGTCAGAAAGGCGTCCGCAGCTGCGCCGGAAACTTCAAGTTCGCTTCTCTGCACAGCGGCGTTCGCTCGGTCGCGTGCTGCTGAAACCGCTTCCACCTTGGCGTGCCGTAAACCGAAATCGAATGGCTGCCAATTGACTAATAGCCCGGTCGCACTTCCCCAAACTGAGCCGGCATTGTTCGTTCCAATGACCGGCCCGGACATGCTTGGCAGAGTGTTCTGTGGAAGCAGGGTGCCGAAGACGTTGTTTCGCGTTGCCCTGTTGATCTCTACAATCCCGTCGAGACGTGGAAGATAGGCAGTCCTAGCTAACTGGATGTTTGCGACAGCGGCGTTGAGATCCTGCTCCGAGACATGAATCGCAGGATAGTTCTGCTCGGCATCCTGAACGACTTGAACAATTGTGAGATCGGGGGATACGGCGGCAGTAGCTGGGACCGAGGATTGGGCTAAGGCCACGGTAGAGCCACTCCCTGCGAGGAGGCAGCCAACAACGATCCCTCGAATCCTGCGGACATCTCGCGTGAATGGACTATTTGCCTTCAATCAGCTCTCCAAAAAGCTCGCGAACCCGGAGCTTTGCTGTCTTGAGGGCGCGGCGACCAGAAGCCGTGATCTTGTAGAGGCGGCGAATACTTCTGCCGGACCGCCGTTCCTCTGACTTCAGATACCCGCGCTTTTCTAAACCGTGGAGAATCGGGTAGAGAGTTCCAGGGCTGATCTTGTATCCATGCCGGGCAAGCTCCTCCGCCATACCCGACCCAAAGATGGCTTCATGTTCCGCATGATGAAGAATGTGAAGACGAATCATGCCGGAGTATAGATCGCGGTTGTCCGGATCGTCCTTCATAATCGAACCTCGTTATCGAGATACGATATAGAAGGAACATTAAGCGAAAATGAAGCCTCGTCGAGATTTTAGACCTCGCAGAATTTTAGGGGGCATCCTCTGCCGGGCGGCTTACAAGGCCCATGGACTCTGAGCTGAAATACCGACGCCTTAGCCAAAATGCAACGTTAACCAAAGCAATAAGGACCGGCACTTCAACCAGCGGGCCAATCACACGACGAATGCTTCCCGTGAATTGAAAAGCGAGTGCAGTTACAACGGAATGGTCCTATTACCGCGTGCAAACAGGATGGTCAGTTAGTTAGAAACCTGGCCAACGAGGTTAAGATCAATCGCAACGTCATTGTCTGCTTTCCAGATCATGAAGCTCGGGTTTTTGAGACCCCACTGAACATAGGGAACGATGAATTGCCCCTTCGCCGTTGCCTTCGAGCCATCGATGTGGATCTGCATCGGAATCGTCAGGTCGTGAGCAGTGCCGAGCAGAGTGAAGACTCCGCTCACCTGAATGGTCGAGGCGCCTGAAGCAGGAATCGTTCCATTGTACGTTTTAGGCGCGAAAGAGACGGTGGCGAACTGGTCCACCTTGAGAATGTCTTTGTTCATCTTTTTATCGCGGCTGTCGTTTCCCGTCTTGCCGCTGCCCGCTGCGACGATGACTATCCCCGATATATGGGAAGCGGTGCGGTCGAAATTGATCGATCCGAACTGCACGTGGAACGTGCCGTTGACGACCTCGTGGGTCGTGTTGAGCTTCATCTTGACGTCGCTGGCATCGGGGTTGACGGCGAAGGTCTGATGCTGGCCGAGTGCGGCTGGAGCGAATATGAGCGCGAGGGCTACGACTGCGAAGGATTTCATTGCATCACCATCCCCTAAAAGGTTTAACTGCCGAGAGTTGTTTGGCGGGGCTCGATCTCAGTTGGCGAACGCCTGTGGAGCAACAGCGGCAGGCTGGGTGACACGCGTGAGTCTAGCCGTTACGCGCATCGCGCCGGGCCAGACCCTGAGGCAGAACGGCAGTACAGCGCGCGCGAGTGCGCTGTTCAACGCGTCGGCGGCGACCTTGGCAAGACGCATCTGGGGCAGCATTGCGGAGCGCAGTTTTGGCTGAAAGACCGGTGCCGGCTCTGCGGCAAGATAGGCAGCGGCGGCACGGCGGGCAGTATGCAGGGCGATGGATATGCCATCGCCGGTGAACGAGGGGATTACGGCTGCCTGATCGCCGATACAGTAGAGCCCATCCTCGGTTGCGCGGCGGATGTAACCGTACGGGATATGAGTGATGGTGATCGGTTTGCCGAGCAGCGGCTCCGCACCGTCAAGCCGCATCGCGAGGTGGGGACAGTCCTGCTTCATCTTCGCAAGGAGGCCCTCCCAGCGAAGACCCGCACGTGCAAAATACCGCCGTTGCACTACACAGCAGAAATTCGTAATGCCGTCTTCCACCGGTTGGATACCACCGTAGCCTCCGGAATACAGCGTCAACTCGGAGCCGTCCGCCAGCTCAGCGGTCTGGGCGCCAGACAGTCGGTAATACATCTTGAAGGCGACCCATTGGTGAGGGTCCTTCGGACGCCCGTGTCCGCGCAGATCGTGCTTGCCCGTAGCGAGAAAGGCCGTTGGAGCTTCATAACTGGTAGCGTCGTCGAGCGTAGCCCGCCAAAGGTTGGTGGTCGTGCGACTGAGCGACTGCACACCGCGACCACGCTCGACGCTGACTCCCGCAGCGATGGCCTCGGCGATGAGCGCTGTATCAAGCGCCTTGCGCGTGAGTGAGGCAGCGTGAAAAGGTAAGGGAGCCTCCGCGGCGCCGCCTAGCCGCGGCGAGGCGAACGTAGTCGATAGGCACCGCACCAAGCGCCGCCACGTCGATGCCAAGTGCATGAAGGTCCTCAAGAGCCTCTCCGCTTAGAAACTCTCCGCAGACTTTATGGCGCGGTGTCGGCTCGCGTTCGATCAGGGTGACGCTTCGTCCCTTTCGAGCGAGCGCGATCGAAGCCGCACAGCCTGCCACTCCACCACCGACGATTAGTACTTTGTCTTGCAAAAGCATTCCATCCGAACTCGATGCATATTCAATCAATTTGTAGAGGACTCCATAGTTCTACTAGACGTCCAGAAAGCAGTTCGGCACGTCATTCTGTACAAATCGTCATTTTGGAGTTGGGGAAGCTGGCTGGATGGAGGCGTCTAAGGTGTTAGAACGAGGTTTTCGATTGAGGAGAAACGATTTCCTTGTAGCGGCCCTTTGCGCGATGACTTTGTGTATCGCAGCTGCGGCTGAACCGATTTCAGTGAGACATATCCAAGGTCCAATGCATCGGCTCATGATCGCGCGCTCCGAAACAGGAAAAATTATCGCCGGTGGCGAGTTTTCCCAGGTCGTGCAGGGCGATGAAGTGACGATGCACCTGACTTATAAATTCTTGGATGGCTAGCTTGACGATGAGACGACAACGTACAGGCAACAGGACACGTTCAGATTAGTACGCAACCATCACATACAGAAAGGGCCGTTCTTTGCGAAGCCCGTCGACTTTACGGTGGAAGCCGCTACCGGCGTAGCGACCAGCCGCACAGCGGACAAGAATGGCAAAATACACGTCGAAAGCGAGCACATGGAGCTGCCGGATGACTTGGCGAATGGGTTCGTTGGAACTTTGCCGCTGAATGTGCCGCACAATACGACGCCGTTTCGGGTGGGAATACTGGCGCCGGTCGGCGGCGGGCGATTGATTCGGATCTTGATCTCGCCGGAGGGCGAGCAGCCGTTTCAAACGACAGGACAGACCCTTAAAGCGACGGTGTTTCGCATCCATCCGGAGTTGGGCGGCATCATTGGCGTGATTGCGCCGCTGATCGGTCTTCAGCCGAAAGATGTGATGGTGTGGGTACTTGAGGGTGAGGAGCCTGCGGTGGTGAGGATAGTTGGGCAGCTAGGTGGTTACGGGCCTGTGGTGAGCTCTGAGTTGGAGGGGGCTAGCTTCGCGAAATAGGAAATTTGCAAACGCTAATCACAAGGGCGAGATGTGGATCGGCTGCGTTTATGGCGATGCCTGTAGATCTCATGGCGTCCTAGCCGACGATCAGTCACGACGGGTGGTGAGCTCGCGCCAGTTGAGACCGAGGTCCACGATCAGTAGCGAGGCAAGTGTGAACGCAATCACGCCGACGGCGGATAAGACGTCGCCCAGGTGGCTCCAGTAACGCGGCCAGAGGTTGAGCACGCGGCTGGACACGAAGGTAAAGGTAACAGCATAGGAGCGCGCCATCCATTGGCGGTGCTGTGTGATTTGGCGGTTGCGCGCGGTGATGAATGCGGCGGTGGTGCAGACCATCCAGGCGGCGGCCTGCATAGAGGTTCCGGGAAGACCCGGGCGGCCGGCTGCGAGAGCGATCCCTGTGAAGGAACCAATAAACACGGAGATGACATAGATGCGGCCGAGGATGCGATGGAGTTGGAGGTGACGCTGGCGGATCCGCGAGGAAAAATTGATAGGGCCGATCAAAAGAGCGAAGATTCCGGCGAGTGTATGCGGGATGAGGAGATGGCGGTCGGCAATGACCTGCAGACGGTAGGCGTGGTACATCGGATAGTCGGTGATGAGGAGGAGCTCTGAGGTAATGAAGACGAAGAGTACGGTGAGACCAAGCGAGACCCAGAGAATAGTCTTGAATCTGGAATCGGTGGAGCTGGGCGCTTGCAGAGTGGAAATTGGCATTATTCGCCTCTCAGATGGTTAGACGTGATGAGGTGCGCCATGACGGCGACGGGGGCGAGGGGCTTCATATCTCTTAGACTAACGAGACGCTTCAGAATCACCGACCTCACTTCCATCGCCCCACGCACAACCGTCCCGGCCGCCACTGCTCCACCGTCACCTCCTTTCGCGGGACCTCAGCCGCAGCCAGCAGGCGTACCCAATCCTCCTTCCGGAAGGCCCGCCGGAACGACACCGGCCCATCATGCCGCACAAGCCAGTGCCAACGCACCCACCGAAACATCCGACTACTCCACTCCGCCCGCTCCAAATCATTGATAAACCAACCTACCTGAACGGTTGCTTCCATCCACCTCAGCAGCGTGACGATCTCCTCGTCCTCCAGATGATGTGCCAGCAGCGAACTCACGACGATATCGACCGGCTTCTTCGGTCGATACTCCAGAGCATCGCCGGTCACCCATTCGATTCCGAGCTCCTTTGGCGTGGACTCCGCTGCTGCACGTGCCGCATAAGGATTCAAGTCGATCCCCGTTAGCTGCACAGCAATGCCCCGTCTCCGTGCCCAGCCTGCAATCTGCCGCAGTAGATCGCCGCCGCCACTGCCCACATCGACAATGTGTACCGAATCACGCAATCCACGCGACAACCGCTCCAGCCAAGCCAGCGTCGGCCGATAACCCAGCAGCCAGCGATTGACTGTTTCCAGACTGCGCAGGCAGTCACGGAAATCCTCATAACTACAGTCACCATCCATCAGCTCCGGCAACTCACGTGGAGAGACCCGCCGACTGAAGTCGATCTGTGCACTAGACCCCATGGAAGCGCATCGTTTCCGCTGTTAACCCCGGCCCAAACGACATCGCACACCCGCGCTGCCCCGGGCGCGCTTGCTGCATTATTCGCTGCAACACAAACATTACCGTCGCCGAAGACATGTTGCCGAAGGACGACAACACCTCGCGCGACGCCGCCAACGCATCGCCTGACAACTCCAGTCCCTTCTCTACCGCATCCAGGATCGACCGCCCGCCGGGATGCACCGCCCACAGGTCGATGCCATCGCGCTCGGCCATCAGCTCGCACTCATGCAGAGCGCGGCCCAGCTCTCCCGGCACCTGTCCTGAGAGCAGCATGTCGAACCCCAGATCGCGGATCTTCCACGTAATCAGCCCCCTCGTCCCGGGCACCATCACCGCCTTGAAGCTGTCCAGTGCAAAGCCCTGCTCGCACGCGGTAATCAGGCTCGCCGCCGCGCCATCGGCGAAGACCAGGAAGGAGAGCACCTGCTCCAGTTCCTGCGTCTCCTGTAAGTGCAGCGTGCACAGCTCCAGGTTGACCATCAGAACACCCGCCTTCGGATCTGACCGCACAATGTGCCGCGCCAGCTTCAGCGCATTGATCGCGGCATAGCATCCCATGAATCCGACCATCGTACGCTCCACACCCGCCGAAAGCCCTAGGTGGTCGACGATCTCAAAGTCCAGCCCCGGCGCATAGAGTCCCGTGCAACAGGTCACCAGCACATGCGTAATACCGGAGCGTTCCTTCTCATTGAGCGCAAGCCGGTCCACGGCCTTTCTCATCAGCACCGGAGCGCTCTCCTCAAACAGCTCCATACGCCGCGCCGTGTCGGGAAAGTTGCCGAGCCGATAAAACTCATGCGCGCCATGCGGCGCTAATTGGCCGGAACCTTTCTGCGGGTCGAGGAATGAATAGCGACGCGCGATGTCGGCTCGGCTCGCCATGCGGCGGAAGACCGCACGCAGCCGCGGGTCGGCAAGCATCTTCTCTGCGAAGACGACGAAGGCGTCATGCACATCGTGCTCTGGTACGGCAGTGGCGATGCGGTTCAGGTAAGCCGTAGTCAAGTGCAAGGGGCCCTCAGCCCGGGTTATGGGGATTAGATGTCGCGTATGTGTTGCGGATGCTGGATCACGAAGAGACGACGATCCGGCGATAGTCGACTGCTTGAGAGAACAGGCTCCGTATTCTCAATACAACGGCTACTCCTTGAGACGAGACTGTTGTTCTTTTGATAGCACTTTGCAGGAAGGGAATAGGATGACGATTTGTTCATGGAGACCGCATTCACCGGAGCACCCGCAGGAATTCGTCTGTCCATGTGCTAAGTTACAAATCAGTCAGCCAAGTGCACGAGCTTGAACGTGTGCCAAGACCGGCATTCGGCGCTGTGCCTGCACCTAAATTTTGCGAGGTCGATCTTCCGGGATGACATCTGCAACGTCACTCAAATCTGTCCGCCTGATACACCGCTATATTGGCCTGTTCTTCGCGCCGACGATTCTCTTTTTCACGATCACGGGTGGCCTACAGATGTTTGGCCTGCACGAGACCGCTCGCGGCAGTTCCTACGTACCTCCCAACATCCTCGTGCATCTCTCACAGTTGCATAAGACGGGGACGCTTTAACTTTCTCCCCGAAAGGTTGCTCCATCCAATTCGACCAAGTCTGATGGGGCAAAGCCGGATGATCCGGAAACTTGAGATCCCAAAGCCAACCGCAAGCATCGCCGGCCACGCCGCCACACAACTCGCTTCCAACGAAGATATTCTTTGCCGCTACAGCGCTTGCACTTGCCGTATCGACGTGTACGGGCATCATGATGGCATGGAAGTATGCGGTGCGGAAATCGATTGTTCTGCTCATCAATGCTGCAGGAGTCCTTATTCCCGTTATCCTGCTCTTTGTGAAGCCATTCCGATTCGTCCACTGCTGAGGGAGGCCCAGATGACACAATCGTCATTTTGCAACGTCCTGGAGTATGCGAATCGTGAATCGAAATGTCTTACCATGATTCATGCGACTTCTGCTCGTCGAGGATGAACCCGAGATTCGGGATTTCCTGAAGCAGCTTCGCGTGTGCTGGCCTCTGGCTCTTGCGGACTCTGTTCTCCTCAAGCCCGTTTCCACACTGGTTGTCGCCAGTTGCGAGATAGTTTCAGGTTGGCCCGCGATCCGAGGGGAATCCCCAGCAGGAGTGAAAACCGTCATGAACTCCGGCCACGTCTACGCGGTGTTGTCGCTTCGGCCGGCCACGCTACATTTCTTGCACCTGCCGAGATGGCTTACTCAACCGCGACTTTCGTGCCCTTCTGACCCTGGCTCGACAAATACTCTATACGCTCGTTGAGGATCTCTCGGACCGCCTTGAGGAACTCAACGCGGGAGTTTGCCAAGTGCATTTGGACAGCAGGCGAAATTCCGAGAAATTTTCGCATGGCGTTCGCGATCTCCCGGCACGGGCACGGCTCGTAAACGACTTGCTCGCTTGTGGTTGACTGGCTTTCCTCTGGTTTGTTCATGGTGTCTCCTTCATTTCGACCGTAAGGACCTTGCTTTCCAGGCGCGCCCGGGATGGCGTCAGGGCTGCCATCGATCGCGGCAGCCCGATATGACGGCGGAAAGTGCCGATTTGCACGACGAGTTCGTCGCCCTTCTTAAACAGTTCGATCTCGCCCTTGGTGGCGAAAGGCAGAACAATACGAATCTCATACAGGCCGTTCTGCTTCCCGAAAGTATAGGCTTTTTCCGTTCGGGTTACGGCTGACGGATCTTCGTCCTCCGCATACAGCACGCGCGCAAGATCCTCCAGCCGCTGCTTGCCCAGGATCTCATGTGCGAACAGCGGTACCTTCTTTACTGGCACGGGCGCAAAGTACTCTTCGATCTCGCGCAGAATCGTGTCCTGAGACGTATGCCACTCTTCGAACCAGGTATCCATAACTTCCGCCGGGAGCAAACGGTTTACAAGGACTGTGTCCACGGTGAGCCCATGCAGGGAGAAGTACACGAATGCCCGTTGCGTCTCCCGCAGCACCATCTTCTCCGGATTGGTGACCAGGCGCACACTTGTAATCAAGGGGTCCTCCATGATTGCACCCACACCCTCCAGCCTTTTGAAGAGGTCCAAAATGTTGCCGAAGTAGGTGTCAGGAGGCAGTTCGAACGGTGCAACCCGGTTGGCGATTGGCCGCACCGCCTTGAGGACATTACGCTCGAAGGGAAAGATGTGCTTCATGTACCAGTCCAGCGTGGTTGGCATGCTGATGAAGCGCATGGATTCTGCTGTGGGCGCAGCATCCAGCACGATCACGTCGTAGCGCTGCTCGCGCCGGTACTGATTGATGTACATCAGCGCACTGAGCTCCTCCATGCCCGGCAGAATGGCCAGCTCTTCGGCCTCTACGCTGCCGATGCCTGTGGTGCGCAGCACCGAACTCACATAGGAGGAGATTTCCTGCCAGTGGCGCTTGATCTCTTTCTGGATGTTCAGCTCCTGGATTGAGAGCCGATCATTAATCGGTAGCGGGTCTGAGGTTTGAACATGGAAAAGTTCGGTGTCGAGATCGAAAGCATCTGCCAGGCTGTGTGCCGGATCGATGCTCATCACCAAGGTGCGATGGTTCAGCTCTGCCAGTTTCACGCCCGTGGCGGCAGCCAGGCTGGTCTTTCCCACGCCGCCTTTTCCGCTGAATAGCAGGATCCTCATGCCTGCATTCTAGAACTTCGGCAGCGCGGAGCCTGCAGCGAAGAAATCAGAACGCTCGCTGTCGAGCCGACTCTGCGTGAGTTTGTGCCAAATCGCCCCTCTGAATCACCCGCTGGGCATTTCAGTTGTAGAGGTTCTCCGCCACAGTGAATCGCAAGCAGTTGCAGTTACAGATAGCCGCGCAGGGTTTGGCCATCTCGGCATACAACAACACGTGAGGTGCGCTTGCATGAATCGGCGACAGGATCCTAGCATGGATGCCCGGGGTCTTCTTAAACAGGGATGAAGCAGGGCGAACCACCGAAGTTGGTTCGCCCTCCGTGGAGCCGGCCTGCAAGTTGAGCGCTATTGCTTTTAGCAGGACGAGCTGCGGGACCAGCACCCGCGGTGACATAGCCGTCTGTCAGCGTTTTAAGGAAAGCAACGATGTCGTCTTCCTCGTCGCTGGTTAATCCCGGATTACCCAACTGGGTCGTGTTCAGGGTGGCCGGGTACTCAGGCGGTGGCCAGCAAGTTTTCTTTTCGCCGGGTGATCCCTGCGCGCAACGGGGCAGTGCCTGTGAGGTGTTATAGAAGTGAACGACTTCCTTAAGGCTCTTTAAATACCCGTTGTGCATGTACTCCTTCACGAAGTCAGCGCGCGGCCTCTTGTCCACGTTACGCAAGGTGGCCGTTTGAAACGTTCCGTTGAACAGAGGCTCGAGCTGTTTCCACTGCAGGATATTTGGATTTTCCGTGGTGTTGCTGAGAACGCCTCCAAGTCCCAAATCGACGAAGGCGAAGCCCATGGGATTAGCGGTATATCCGTACTGATCAGGCTTGCTCTCACAGTAGTACGGAAGGGCCAGATTCTTGGGGAGACCAATGTTGTTTGCGGTGAAATCGGTGAAGAGTGGCGCCACATCGGCCGCCATCTGGCTATTCTGCGAGCCAACTGCTGTGCCGCTCAGATGGCACTGGTTGCAACGAGCTTTGCCGTTAAACAATTCGTAACCGTTCAGCTCTTGAGGAGTCAAATCGGCATTGCCGGCCAGATAGGCGTCGAACTTCGAGGAGAAAGCACTGACATCGGGTGAAGCTTCATACGATGCAATCGACAACACCATATGCTGAAACGTGGAGTTCGATATTCCCCGATCGACAGCGCTGAGATGTACGGGGAGCGGGTCGTTCGTCGGTGGTGGACCTGGCTTGGCGCACACGGTGGCAACGTCGCTCGGCCAGTGAATCGCGAAGGATTGGGCGCCCCAGATATCTATGATCAGCGGAGCATATTCGCTCTGAGACGCTTTCCAGACCCAGCATGCGGTGTCAATATTTCCCATTTCCACCGGATTCACCGGGGGCCCTTCTGCCTGTTCTGCCGCTGGATTGGCGAGAGTGACGCCAGTGGCGCGCATATCCCAGAAATTGCCGCCATAGAAGCTATTCTGCGTGGCGTTGTAGTGCAGGATTGGGGAAAAGGGAGCATACGCGTAGCTCTGGGGATTTCTTGCGCTGAAACGGTAGTTTGGCGCAGGCGGGGTGGCGTTGGTGACGGCAGTGCCTCCAGGCTGAGAGGCGGTGGTTGCATTAAAGACGCTAGCATCGTTTACGCTCGATTACGGAGTGCGCAGCGGATAATCGGTCCGCCACAGGGAGCAAAAACCCTAAGACATTTAGGTGATGGAGCGAACGTTCCAGGCGATTTGGATTCAAGATCCGGGCTTGATCGCTGCGACTTTGCTGAATGAGCGCGGTCGGTCCGAAGTCAATAGTTGAATGGGAAGATCAACTGTCCGGAAAGCGGTCAATACGGCGACGTGGATAATTTCCGGTAAGCCGACTCGGGCGTTACCAATGTTTGGACTACCACCCGTGAGTCCCAAGTCAACCACGCAGTCGATGTCGCAAGAGATAGAAGAGCCACTTATTGCGACCAGCCGTCTTTATTCGGACGACAGCAATTGCTCAAACAGCGATTGAATCAGGCTGCGCGTGCTCTTCTGAGAAAGTTCTGCGCCGAGGATTCTCTGGGTGACTGCCAGACCATGAGCGAGATTGATGATAACGGTGATGAAGTCATCCGGCTTTAATCTCGAAGTGACTTCAGGAGATCGCAAGAGGTCCCTGACAAGATCGCCTCCGTCCCGAAGCTGCTGTCGGTGCACTTCAACGAAGCTCTGCCGGATATGTTCGCTTCGAAGAGCTCCGACCTCGAATTCAGCGCGAAGGACAATCCAATCATGGTCCGTCATTAAGTCGGCAATGGCGTCTCGTAATTTTTTCGACCGCTTCTTCCCTGAAGGCTCGTCCTTCATCAGAGACCGGAAGAAATTCAGGTGGCGCGCCTGTTCCTCATGGATTACAGCGACAAACAGCTCTTCCTTACCGTCGAAGTTGGAATACAGAGCGCCCCGAGAATAACCGGCATCCTCCGCGATCTTCTCCGCCACAGCGCCGCCAAGCCCGTAACGCAGAAAGTGCCTTCGGCCTACGGCGATCAATGTGGCACGAGTCTGGGCTTTGCTCTCCTCGCGCGTGAGTCGCTTTCTAGGTTTTGTGCCGCTCACCGGCATTTGAGTCCTTAACTCCTCCCCGTTCTTGCTCGGGCGATTCATTGACTGCCTCTAAGAAGCGTAAGACGCGCTCCCAGATGGCGCGAACGTCAGGATCGAAGGTGTGCAAACACAATGAATACTCTGCATCCTGATACGAGGATAACTTATGTTCCGGAGCCGCTGACGCGAAGATCTATTGAGAGTACATGCCTCAAATCGACGCAATCTGTACTGGATCTGAATCGTTGGAATCATTAACCTTCAGGCTTTAAAACAATCGGCTGACCACAGCCACCGCAGCGACCACGATCGCCATGATTGCGAGAACTACATTCCACAGGTGTGCCATTGGGATCTCTTCCAGCTCGTCTTTCATTTTATTTATCATCGAGGCTCGTTAGCCATTGCGCATGGGGACTAGAACTGTCCGGCGAGCGGGGAGATACATCGGCATCCCACACCGGTCTCTCCGAGAAGATCGCAGTAATCTTCAAGCTGTTGGAAATCGAAAAAGACAGTCATAGATGCGCGCATCCCCGGCGTATCAGCATTACGCCCAACCCGACGCAAACGACTGCCGTTACCCGCAACGTCGGCACATATAGCGATCCCAG
The DNA here is from genome assembly GCA_963781245.1 of uncultured Acidobacteriaceae bacterium. Taxonomy (GTDB): domain Bacteria; phylum Acidobacteriota; class Terriglobia; order Terriglobales; family Acidobacteriaceae; genus Silvibacterium. Next base: position 145,161 of record CAWAFB010000006.1, on the reverse strand, counting down.
CCATGCAATGTGTGCAGAAAGAGCATCCTCTTCCGGCTTCATACAAATCCCCCATATCCCGAAAGCCATGCAGACCAGGCCCAATACGAAACAGATCCACTGCTCGATAACAACAATCGTCGTAGGCTGAGCGCTTTTTCGTTCGTCTCCTCCCTTCTCCCTCACACCCTGTCCGACACTCACAGTGCGCTCGCGGTCGAGGTGTCCAACATCGTCATGAAGAGTGCCGCCGGCGCGATCGTAGCCATGAATCGGGATATGGCTTTGGGTCGCCAATATTCGGCCTGTGCCTGTGTCAGCCATCATGGGTTCCCTTCACAAACCTTTCCTATACATACAATATGATTTCAAATACATTATGTATATGAAATTTTAGTGCTGACACTCAGCTTCGCGGAAAGCGCGCCAAGCGGGAAACGGCTCGCAAGTGTTAGAGGGGATGGCGGTTGGTTGGGCTCGAGTCATGAATCTGACAACGCTCACTCGGCCGGAGAGGAAAAGCGGATGTCAGATGAAGTCGGGAGCGGCAGGCGATGGAAGCCTAGTGTCAACCCCTGGCTGATCGCGGCCACAGTTGCCCTCGCTGCGTTCATGGAGGTTCTCGATACCTCCATTGCCAATGTCGCGCTTCCCCACATTGCCGGTGATCTCGGAGCCAGCACCGATCAGGGAACCTGGGTTCTCACCAGCTACCTGGTCTCCAACGCGATCATTCTGCCGGTGGGCGCCTGGGCGTCCAGCGTCATCGGCCGCAGAAACTTCTTTCTGCTATGCATCACCATCTTCACCGCCGCAAGCTTTCTTTGCGGTATCGCCCCGTCACTCCCTATCTTGCTCATAGCACGTGTTCTTCAGGGCACCGGAGGTGGCGGCCTCCAGCCTATGGCGCAGGCCATCATGGCGGATTCCTTCGACGAAAAGAAGCGTGGTCAGGCCTTCGCGCTCTATGGTCTCGTGGCAGTGCTTGCGCCGTCCCTCGGACCGACTATCGGCGGTTGGATCACCGACAACTACTCGTGGCGATGGATCTTCTACATCAATCTACCCGTCGGCATACTCGCATTCTTTCTGGTCAGCCGCCTGGTCCAGGATCCGCCCTGGATCAGGGCAGATCGAGCCAACCTCAGAAAGCTCGACTATATTGGCCTCGGATTGCTGACAGTCGCCATGGGAGGCATGCAGATTATGCTCGACAAAGGCGAAGAGAACGATTGGTTTGCCTCCACTTTCATCCGCATCTCCTGCTTCCTATTCGTCGCGGGTATGACCGGCCTGATCTGGTGGCAGTGGCGGGCCAAGAATCCTATCATGAATCTGCGGCTATTCAAGTACAAGAACTTCGCCATCTGCTGTTTTCTCATGATTCTGGTCGGCGGCGTCCTGAACGCCGCAACCGTACTTGAGCCGCAGTTCCTGCAACAGCTGATGGGTTACACGGCAACCCGCGCCGGAGAGGCACTCGCGGGCGGAGGACTTGCCCTGCTCGTCATTATGCCCCTCGGAGGAATAGCTACCGGCAGGTTTCCGGCGAGAAATATGGCTGCGTTTGGCTTCGCTTGCTTCGCCGGCGCGTTTTATTACACCTCCACGCACTTCACGCTTACCATGACCTTTGGTTTTGCCGCATGGTTGCGAATTCTTCAGATGTTCGCGATTCCTTTCGCCTTCATTGCCATCACCACCGCGGCATATGTCGGACTTCCGAAGGAAGCCAGCAATCAGGTCTCCGGGATCATCAATTTTGTTCGCAACGTAGGTGGCAGCATCTTCATCGCGATCACTGGAGCGATCGTCACCAATCGTTCTCTCGTCCATCAGGCACACCTGCAGGAGGCTATGCAACCCGGCAATCTAGCCTACGTCAACCAGGTCAACGCGCTTACTTCTTACTTCGGTGGTACTGGCGGAGGTCCGGGCCCCGGCCACATGGCACGAGCTGCTATCTATCAGCAACTCAATCAGCAGGCTGCTGCGCAGGCTTATCAGGACATTTACCGTCTGCTCTGTTGGATGGCAATAGGCATGGTGGTGTGCGCCTTCATTCTAAGCAAGAACAAGCCCGGACACGGTGCCGCCGCGGGAGAAGCGATGCATTAGCAACATACCTCCAGATCAGGCCAGACTGTTGGACGGAATTGTATTTCTAAGACTTGGACAAGGTGTACCGGGACAAGGACGGGGCGCTCATCCGGACTTCGCCGTTCCAGAATCCCGCAGCCGCTCTTCCACTCATTGAATTGCCAAGCGGGCAGGCCGCGCTCATTGCAAAACGCCGCCACGCTTTGACCGCTCTGACTCTGTTCGGAGACCCATCCACGCCACTTCGTCCACGCTTCTCTGTCGAGATTGGCAGAAAGAGCAACGGCGGAGGGTGTCGAGTTTAGCCGGAGAGGGAGACACCTAGTTGGCGCATGGTTTGGCGGAGCCAGGTGTGGGCTGCGTCGGTGTTAACGCGTGGGTGCCAGGTCATGACGTAGCGGAAGCCGCTGACTTCGAGAGGGGGCTTGAGGAAGCGTATGGCGGGATTGGGCGTTGCTCCCTCAACGAAGCGGCGCGGTACCGTCGCGATGTAGTGAGTGCCCGGAACGCAGCGGATCGCGGCCTCGTGGTAGGGGAGTTGCATGGCGATTTTTCGCTTATACCCTTTAGCAGCGAGAGGCTTATCGGGAACAACCTGGATGCCGGACTGGATGGCGATGCTGAGGTGTTCCGCCTTGATGTACTGGCCGATGGTGAGAGTGCGCTTGTAGGGACTCTTTGCATCCACGGCGCAAAGAAAATCTTCGTTGTAGATCATCTGGCTCTGCAGGGGTGGCGGGACGTCGACAATGCTGGCCGCCATGGCGAGATCGATTCCACCGTGCGCGAGCTGGTGGTAGACGCCGGTGTGCCAGGGCAGGAAGTCGATGCGGACCTTCTTTGCGCTGGCCAAGACATTGCGACAAAGCAGAGGCGCAAGGACGGCGGCGGCGTTGTCGGTCGCGGCGATGCGGAAGGTGGCCTGTTCGGTGGCCGGATCGAAGCTGGAACCACTGAGGAGGCGATCAAGCTTGGGCAGCATGACTTCGAGTTCGCCGAGGATGCGCTGGCCTTGCGGGGTGAGCTCGTAGCCAGATGCAGCGCGTATGAGGAGGTCATCGTGGAACATGTCACGTAGACGCTGCAGGGCTCGACTGACAGCCGGTTGGCTAAGGAGGAGGCGCTCGGCGGCGCGGGAAACGTTGCGCTCTTCGGCGAGAACGGCGAAGACGATGAGGAGGTTGAGATCGGCCTGGCGAAGCTGCGTTATACGCATATTAAATATTAGCATTATGCATTGGATTTATGCCCGATGCAGGCGCATGCTCTTGTCATAGACGGCTTCACAAGAAGGAAACAAAGCGAAGCCGGGAGGAGCGAATCATGGCAAAGACAGCGATTGTTACAGGTGCTTCCCGCGGAATTGGCCGCGCGATTGCGAAGCGGCTCGCCGCGGATGGATTTGCGGTGGTGGTGAATTATGCAGGCGACAGCAAGGCTGCGCAGGAAGTAGTGGACGAGATTCGCCATGCGGATGGCGAGGCTCTGGCGCTGCAGGCGGACATCAGCAATCCCGAACAGGTGAAGCAGATGTTCGAGAAGACGATTGAGGCATATGGCCACATCGATGTCGTGGTAAACAATGCGGGCATCATGGAGAACTCGCTTATCAGTAAGGGCGATGTAACGAGCTTTGACAGAGTAATTGCGACGAACCTGCGCGGAACGTTTGTGGTGTTTGCCGAAGCGGCGAGGCATGTGGCAGAGGGCGGACGGTTTATCGGGTTTTCGTCGAGCGTGCTGGGGCTGAATCTGCCGACGTATGGCGCCTACATCGCATCGAAGGCTGGAGTTGAGGGGCTGGTGCGGGTGCTGGCGAATGAGATGCGCGGACGCAATGTGACGGTGAACGCGGTGGCGCCGGGACCAGTGGCCACGGAGCTATTTCTGACCGGCAAGACGCCGGAGCAGATCGATCACCTGAGCAAGCTGAATCCCTTGGAAAGACTTGGACAGGTTGAAGACATTGCCAACGTAGTCTCCTTTCTGGCTGGGCCAGATGGCGCTTGGATTAACGGACAGATTCTGCGGGCGAATGGGGGCATGTCGTAAGAGGTAGCAGGGATTAGGGACGAAGCACCGGACCGAGAGTAGAGTTCGCACGTTACGCGAATGTCATCTAACCGGTACTCCTATCGCGTTGACGTAATTTCTCTAGACACATAAGAACTGTGGTCGTTATGCATTCGCATCCACGTGTCTGCGAGATTTCGCACCGAACATCGTTTCTCGCGCCGTCCAGGTCGGCTGTGTGGCAATCCAGGCGAATCCTTACAGAGGAGGCGACCATCTAATGTTGGCGAAGCTAAAGATGAGTACTGAGAAGGAAAATGCAGCCCGCATCCTCTCTCATCGCGAGGGTCGCGTGCAGCCGATGTTCGATGCGGCCCCCATCGGGCCCTTATCTCCCTCATCATCCCTGCTTGTGGAGCGCCGCGACCTCGAACCGACAAGCTGGCAATCGCATCTTCATAAAGACCAGCTGCTCCATTTTTTTATGAAGCCCGCCATGATTGGCTTTTCATTGAAAGACGCCGCCATTGCCAAGTTTGCCGTTGCCCCTGGCCAAGCCGTGTTTTGTCCTCGAAGGGAATGGCACAACATCAGCTGGGACGAGAGGATCAGCGTACTTTCGATCAGAATACCTGACTCCGCATTAATGGAAGCGGCACGTGAACGTCTCAGGGGCAGATCACTCGAAATCGTTCCCCAGCACGTGGTTACAGATGAGCGGCTAACCCATTTGTTGTTTGCCCTGGATGCGGAACGAGCCAGAGGCTATTCGGCAGGAAAACTATTTGTTGATTCTATTGAAGCTGCCCTGGCGAACATACTCTTAACTTCTTTCAACACCTTCGCTCCGAGATCGATTCCCCGCAAAGGGGGCATGGCTCCTCATGTCCTTCGACGTGTTGTTGAGTTCATGCACTCAAACATGGACAAACAAATCGGCTTGAAAGACCTCGCTGACTGTGCGGGCCTAAGTTTATCCCATTTCTCATTTCAATTTCGCGCAAGCACAAACCTGAGCCCCCACCAATACATGCTTCGGCTCCGCATCGAGCGAAGTAAGGAACTGCTTACAGATCCCCGGCTCTCCGTTCTCGACGTCGGATTAGAGGTGGGGTTCCGCAATCAACGGCATTTTGCAACAGTCTTCAGAAACTCTGTGGGCGTCCCGCCTTCCGTGTACCGCACTCAACTCTAGTCTCGATCACCGTAGATCTCTCTTCGCCCTGCCCTCCTTATCGCGACACAACCAGGTGAGACGGTTCCCGTCCGACAAGAACGCCACTCGGTTTGCCACGAAGAACAGGTTTCATCAACCCCATCTGAACAGCAGCAGCGATTGCGGTGAGAACACGAAGATCGGTTGTGTCGGCGATTGTGGCCTTGCGGGCGGCGCTTAGGGAGTTCCTCTGGAGCAGATCGCACCACCGTCGCAGAAATTTCCAGATGAATTGAAACGTAACAGATGAAAGCGAACACGGGATACCGCCAGATGGGTTCTGATGTTTTTAGGACGATTGACCAGCCCAGCAATCGCGACGAAATGTAAGCAAGATTCGTTGGATGCCGACGAAGCTCAAGGTGAATTAGAAAGAAGACTAAGCCGGTGTCCTGAGCGGTCAAATCGAGGAAGAAGGAACAAGCCATGGCATGCCTCACATCAGAAAGGAGCATTGAGATGAGTTTGAATCATGGAAAACAATTAGCGGTAGATTTCGCGGAGCGCGTTCGTGGGAACCAGCGGAAGCTCAGGGACGGTCTTAGGTCGCAGTACGACTTCATCGTCTGTGGGTCAGGTTCCTCCGGATCAGTAGTCGCGCGCCGCCTGGCCGAAAATCCCAACGTCAGCGTGCTCTTGCTCGAAGCAGGCGGCAGCGACGAGGTGCCAAGCGTGGCAGAACCGGCTCGCTGGGTTGAAAACCTGGGGACCGAACGCGATTGGAAGTTTGTGGGCCAACCCAATCCACACCTCAAAGGCCGTTCCATGCCGCTAAGTATGGGCAAGGTCCTCGGCGGGGGATCGAGCATCAATGGGATGGGTTGGGCACGCGGACATAAGAACGATTGGGATTTCTTCGCATCCGAGTCCTGCGACACAGCATGGAACTATGAGTCGGTACTGAAGATCTTTCACCGGGTTGAAGACTGGCAGGGCGCACCAGACCCCACGCGCGGCGGAACCGGGGGATTGGTTTTTGTGCAGTCCGCGGCTGACCCGAATCCGATCGCTCCCGCCATGGTGGAAGGAGCACGTTCCATCGGGATGCCAACCTTCGATAGCAACAATGGCCGTCTGATGGAAGGCGGGGGAGGGGCCTCTATTATCGATGTGAACGTACGCGATGGAAAGCGCCTATCCGTCTTTCGAAGTTATGTCTTCCCCTACATGGACCGGCCGAACCTGACCGTGCTCACGCACGCATTGGTTACCAAGCTTACCTTAGAGGGAAGGCGAGCCACTGGTGTAGAGATCGCTTTTGACGGAAGAATCCAACGCATCGCGGCTGGACTCGAGGTTGTTCTGTCGTTGGGCGCGATGCACACGCCAAAGGTGTTGATGCTTTCTGGCATTGGCGATCAGGCTGAGCTACAACGTCTGGGCATACCGATCGTCCAGCATCTTCCAGGCGTGGGACAGAACTTTCAGGATCATTTTGGTATCGCCTGTGTCTGGGAGTATCAGCAACTGCTCGGTCCTCGCAGCAATGGAGCCGAGGCAACGTTCTTCTGGAAGAGCAATCCTGGTCTTGACACTCCGGATTTGCAGACCTGCCAGGTGGAAGCTCCGCTGTGCAGCGCCGAGACAGGCGCTAGGTTCAATCCACCCGCGGCTTCTTGGACATTGTATGGAGCTGTCGTGCGGCCGCAGAGTCGCGGTCAGATTCGCTTGACCGGACCCAACCCCGACGATCCTATACAGATCGACGCCAATACGCTGTCCCACCCGGACGACCTGAAGGCCGCAGTAGCCCACGTGGAACTTTGTCGCGAGATTGGCAATTCGGCTGCGCTTCGACCCTTCACAAGACGCGAAGTCATGCCTGGCAACCTGAAAGGAACTGCACTAGAAGGCTTCATTCGCGATGCGGCCTCCACTTACCACCATCAGACGTGTACCGCGAAAATGGGGCGCGACTCGATGTCAGTCGTAGACGGTCAACTTAAGGTCTATGGGATCGAAAACCTTCGCATTGCAGACGGCTCGATCATGCCGCGCGTGACCACCGGCAATACCATGGCTCCCTGCATCATCATCGGCGAGCGTGCCGCGGAAGCCTTGCGGAACGAGCACAGGATAGGGAGTTTCTCTAGAGCAGATCGCACCACCCTCGCAGAAATTTCCAGATGAATTGAAACGTAACAGATAAAAGCGAACGCGGGATATCGCCAGATGGATTCTGATGTTTTTAGGACGATTCACCGCAATCGCGACGAAATGTAAGCAAGATCCGTTGGATGCTGACTGATCTCTTCTAACACCGAGGAACTCTTTCTACGCGTTGCTGAAGCTAATCCAGGGCTTCAGAGTTAGCCACGCAAGAAGATGCTCCCTCATGACGGATTGATGAAAGGAACTTTTTGTATGAAATCAAATGGAGCTCTCCCGTCTATACCCCATCCCAATCGCGAGCAGGCGCTAAAAAGGGCTCGTCTGACTGCGGGGTTTCCGAATATAGTGAACGGCCAAAGAATCGACTCCTCCAGGCGGATCAAGATCTCCGATCCTGTGACTGGAGAAGAACTCGCTAGCGTGACCGACACCCAGAGAGATGGTCTCGACCTTGCGGTTCAGGCTGCAAAAGCAGCGTTTCCCCTTTGGAGCAGCAAGACCTGGAACGAGCGAAGGGATCTTCTTCGAAATGCCATGGAAGAGCTCAAAGCTCATACCGATGAGCTTTGCACGATCCTGACAGCGGAAAACGGCCGGCCCTATAGCATGGCGCAATGGGAGATCACATGGATCTTCGAGACCTATGTCCCGGCGTTACTTCAGATGGAACTGCCAGATTCGACATGGAATGAAACCGGTGTCGGACAGATCACGAAACGCTATGTCCCACTGGGTGTTGTCGCCGCGATCAGTCCGTGGAATCTTCCGTTCTTGCTGTCATTCACAAAAGTGTTGCCATCTCTGCTGGCCGGCAACACTGTTGTCCTGAAGCCTGCGGTCTTTACCCCCCTTACGGTACTTCGAGCCGCCGACTACATTCGTGAGATCCTTCCGCCCGGCGTTTTGAATGTGATCAGCGGAGGGGATGACCTTGGCCCCTGGATGACGTCCCACCCGGACTTCCAGAAGGTCTCCTTCACAGGATCTTCGGAAACCGGATGCAAGGTTTTTGCATCCGCCGCTCCAACCCTGAAACACCTGACCCTTGAGCTGGGCGGGAACGATTCCGGTATTGTCCTTCCGGATGCCGATCCTCAGGCAATCGCCGAATACCTGTTTCAAAGCATGTTCGCACTCAGTGGCCAGGGGTGTGTCACTCTCAAACGCCTTTTCGTGCACGAGAGCATCTATCAAGCTCTTACGGAAGCACTCATATCGTGTGCTCAACATCAGAAGCTCGGCGATGGATTTGATCCCGAGACCACCCTGGGCCCGATACAGAACCGCCCCCAGTTCGCTCGCATGCAAACAACGTGGGAAGAGATTCAAAAGGCGAAGGCTCCGATCCTCTATCAGGGGGAAGTTCCACCGGAGGGTGCCGGCCTGTTTTTTCCCGTCACCCTTCTGGATAATCCGCCTGCGGAAGCGGCTTACGTAATCCGAGAAAACTTTGGACCATTGCGGGCCGTTTTCAAGTACCAGGACCTCGACGAAGCCGTGCGGCTGGCCAACGGGACTCCATATGGCCTTGGAGCCTCCGTTTGGGGTACAGATCCTGAGCCACTGGACGCCGTTGCACGTCGGCTTGATGCCGGAATGGTTTGGATCAATCAACACCTCAATCTCCATCCCAACATTCCATTCAGCGGTCATAAGAATTCAGGGATTGGCGTCGAATTCGGCGAAGATGGCCTCAAAGAATTCTGCAATGTGCAGGTCATTGCGAACAGACGATAGGCGATAAAGCTCGGTTCTGCAGTCGCTGAGTAGGCGTCGAAAAGAGTCCACCCCCGATAGTGCATGGGCCTATCCGGAAATTGACGGAGGCTCAGATGTTGCTCTCCAGATGCAAGTGCGGAGAGATCCATTGAGCGGCAACAAGATGCAAAGGAGAACAGAAATGGTTGAAATGTTGGTTGGAATAGAAGCTCTGGAAGGGGTGGTACTCATTGTCCTGGAACATCTAAGAAATGGAAAGATCGAAGACGCGATCGCCTGTTTCGCAGAAGAGTTCAGCTTCAAGGACCACGGGGTTGACCTGGAATTCAATAACAAGGAGCGCTTGGCTGAGTTCTTCCGAAAGGTACGGGAACTGTACCCAGACTCTTTGCTGCAGACTGACGCAATCTTCGTGAGCGGCGATCGCGTCATCACGGAATGGACACTTCAAGCCAATGTAACGAAGCCTGGCTACTATGCCGGAGTCTCACTAATGTTTCCGGTTTCGGTGCACGGGGTCTCCATCGTGCGAATAGAGAACGGGAAGATTACCGACTGGTCGGATTACTACGACGAACTCACGTCCCGACGCTCAGCCTTGACTTCATATTTCACGGAATGGGTAGAACTCTGAACGGGACTGGGCCCGCTGCAGGAACCGCGCGGAGAGAACCTAGTGCGATCTGAACAGCGGCAGTGATTGCCGTGGGAACACGACGGCCGGTCGTGTTGGCGATTGTGGCCTTGCGACGGTGTTTTTCCTGTTCTAACTTCCACTTTTCATCGCTTGCGGCAAACTTTCCTCTGGAGCAGATCGCACCACCATCGCAGAAATTTCCAGATGAATTGAAACGTAACGGATAAAAGCGAACACGGGATACAGCCAGATGGATTGTGATGTTTTCAGGACTATTGGCCAGCCCATCAATCGCGACGAAATGTAAGCAAGCTCGGTTGGATGCTGACGAAGTTCAATTTGGATTAGGAGGAAGACTATGTTGCAGGTTGCATCATTAGTGCCGGCTACCAAATCGAAAACGGAAGTCCGAGCGCTGGGCGCCAGGGAGCGTATGTTCTGGTTTATGGATCAGAAACATCCGGTCCACCTCACGGTGACCGCCGAAGTCAAAGGCATCACAAAGGTGCAGAGCTGGAGGGATGCGCTTGATGCGGTGCAGAAACGTCATCCCATCCTCTCCACCTCAATCATGCGAAACGAGGAGGGCCAACCGGCACTGTATCAGGTAGACGCAGCGTCAATACCACTTCGAGTGGTTGATGGAAGTGCCCAGGAACGTTGGGAGTTGGAGTTGGACCGCGAAATGGCGCTTCCGTTTACTCGTGAACAAGCACCTCTTATCAGGAGCGTGCTGATCCATAAGCCGCAGTCCGCTGTTCTTATCATGGTCGCGCATCATTCTATCGCTGACGGAATGGCGCTCGTCTTTCTGATCCGGGATCTTCTTCAGGTGCTCTCGGGCGGACAAATTGAAGCTCTCTCATTCAGTAGCACAGCCGAAGAGTTGCTGAGCAAGCTGCCGAAAGGGGAAAAGATTGTTCCAGCAGAGCCATCGCAAGCCGGTGTTCCTCCAGCGAAACCAGCAGTGTACCGAGAAGCCGATGGTTCGGCACCGAGGGCCACGGCGCGAAAGTTAGACGAACATCTTACTGCGGCCCTCAAGGACCGGGCGCGACGCGAAGGAACTACAGTCCAGGGGGCGCTCTGCGCCGCGTTAGCTCTTGCAGGTCGAAAGACTTCAAGTGAATGGCGTAAACAGTCAGTCCGTGTGATGTCGCCGGTCAATGTGCGGGCACATCTGAGAGCGGGAGAGGCATGCGGCCTTTATCTGGGCGGCGCAGGTATGATTGCTTTTCAGCCCGGTGATTCAAGGGCTTTTTGGGAGCTGGCGCGCTTTGCAAAGAAGGAGATATCTCCATCTCAGACCTTTCAAGCGCTCTCTACATCGTTGCATCGCCTGGAAGCAATCATGACCAAAGATATGGACGTTGAGACAGCGGCCCAGATTTCCGCTGGGGCGTTCGCTAGAGATCTCATGGTTTCAAATCTCGGGCAGATGCCATATGAATCCGAATTCGGCAAGCTCAAGCTGGCGGCCGTCTGGGGGCCAACCGCTCTGCAGGGACTCAAAGGTGAACAGAATGTCGGAGTCGCCACCACAAACCGGGCAATCAGATTGCTGCACGCGAGCTACTCCCTCATACCTCACCTTCTTGAAGATACCGAATTGATATTGAGGGCGGCCTGTGAGGACACACGAAATTAAAGCGTCAACTGAGTGTTCTTCAGGTGAGCCTCTGAAACTGGCTCGTATCACACAAAAACAATAGGCTCCGCAGGGGAATCGTGGGCGCGCCACTACCTGTGCGACGACTTAGTGCCGAGGTACTTAGACGTAGCGGTGATTGCGGAGGGCTAGTCCCGGCGCACACAAAGGGACTCTGTTTCAAAAAACCAGGAGAACGAACTATGACGACAAGATCAGCAGATAAACCGGGGGATTTTGTTTTAACCTCAGTCCTCTGGATGACTCACTTCTTCTTTGTGGCATCAGCGCTTTATGGCGCCCAAGCCGAGCAGCATAATCTCGCCAAGGCGACGACCTTCGGCTACGTAACCAACGTGGACGATAATACCGTCTCGGTAATCGACACCGCCAGCAATACCGTGGTGGCCACGATTCCGGTGGGGGGATTTCCTGACGGAGTGGCCACCACGCCGGACGGAACCCACGCCTACGTGACGAACGGGTTCGACAGTACCGTCTCGGTGATCGACACCGCCAGCAATACCGTGGTGGCTACGATTCCGGTGGGGGCTGCGCCTAGCGCCGTTGCCATCACACCAAATGGGACCCACCCAAACGAGGACGACGGTCGCCTCCATCAACCTCTCGTCTACGTGACAAATGAGGCCGAGAATACCGTCTCGGTGATCGACACTGCCAGCAATACCGTTGTAGACACGATTCCGGTGCGGCAGGAGCCTAACGGAGTGGCCATCACATCGGATGGGACCCACGCCTATGTGACGAACCAGCTCGACGATAGCGTCTCTGTGATCGACACCGCCAGCGATACCGTGGTAGCCACTATTCCGGGATTTACACTTCCTATCGGAGTGGCCATCACACCGAATGGGACCGACCCATACGGGCGGGAAGATCGTCGTCATCAATCTCTCGCCTATGTGACGAACCATGTATCCACTATTGATGGGTCGAACTTTCCCGCCAGTGCCGTCTCGGTGATCGACACCGGCAGGAATACTGTGGTGGCTACGATTCCGGTGGGGCAATTTCCTAACTGCGTGGCCATCCCGCCGAACGGAACCCACGCCTATGTGGCGAACCAGGGCGACGGTACCGTCTCAGTGATCGACACCGCCAGGAATAACGTGGTGGCCACAATTCCGGTGGGGGCTGGGCCTGTCGGCGTTGCCATCACATCGGATGGGACCCATCCATCCGGGCACGACGATCGTCCTTATCAACCTCTCGCCTATGTGACAAACTTGGTCGACAACACCGTCTCGGTGATCGACACCGCCCGGAATAAAGTGGTGGCCACAATTCCGGTCGGGGCTGAGCCTTTCGCAGTGGCCTTTGCCACCGTGACTCCGTCGCACCATAGTAACGAACAATAAACCACAATAAAACCAACAGTCTTTCAAAAGGGACCGAAAGCCCCGGTGCAAAACGGCCGGGCTTTCTGTCCTCAGATCAGTACTGAGTAACGACGCGTACTCACAAATTCGTTAATCATTAGGTCAGCGGTTCAACGCGGCTCATCAGCAACCAGCTCGGGTCTCTATTCCCTGACTTGCAAAAGAATGAATCGGAAACTTTATTGCGGCACCCGTCCACGCGGTGGAGGCACAGTCGCGATCCAGGGAATAAAAAGCGCGACCGTGCATTTTATCTAGCGACGACAGAGCAACGACACTCCTTCTTTGTTCAAGCGGGACAGGTTGTCTCAGGGACTTCAAAGGCGGACGACCCCGCCCAGCTTTTGAATCCAGCGTTCCATCGACGACGCGTCGGTGGGAGAGCATTCGACGCAGCGGGGCCCTTCAAGACCATTGGGAGTCTGATATGAGAACGTTATTGCAGCTTGCCGCCAGTTCGTTGATTACGCTATCGGCGGGAGCCGTTGCTTTTGGTCTGGGTTACGTGGATATTTATTCGTCGTCCGGCCAACTGCTGCGTCGTCTTGAGCATGGCTCCTGGCTGAACGCTCCGTGGGGTGTAGCTTTGGCTCCTCTCGATTTCGGTCGCTTCAGCCATGATCTGTTAATCGCACAGTTTGCGGGCGGTGGTGATACTGAATCCAGCGGTCTTATCGCCGCTTATGACATGGCTACAGGCAAATTTGATGGTCTGCTTCAGGATGCCAGCGGAAAGCCGCTCACGATCAATGGTATCTGGGGACTGAGTCCTGGAAACACAAGCCCCAGCAATAATGATGCCGCGGCCGCGCCTGCGGCACAGATGTACTTCACCGCTGTTACAAAGGGTCCGGGTGGACTGTTCGGCTACTTGACGGCAGTTTCTACCGAGGTGACTGAAGGAAACGATCAATAAGCGAGGGAAAGACAGAAGTATCGATTGCAAATAGCTGCCCCATTTTGATGAATCAAGATGGGGCAGCTACCTGTTTGACACGTGCTGAGTCGGTTATCGCACGGAGCTGTAACTACTGCTGCTGTTCTCGCGAGTTTACGTCCTAATGTCGAGGGCTGGCGTGAAGCAATGACGTCGCGGCTCAGATCGACACACGCGCAATTATTGCTATTTAAATGTGTAACGCCCGTCTCGCAATATCGATCTAAACAATGCGTAGTTCGTAAGATTTGTTCGCCTTATCGCACCCTTCTTGTGATGCCCATCATCCAAATTCTGACAACTCTCATATTCCATTTTCCCGAGATCCTTAACTGAGGTGATCGATCGTGAAGAACATGAAAGCGAACTCCATCTCAACCTGCAGCGGCAACAACGTACTGTGCGCGAAACTTCTTCCTTGCGGCGCTCGGAAAACTGTTTCGATGCGATCTTCGCGAGTGGTGGCAGCGAAGCCACAGCTTCCCGTTGCTGGAGGAGGCCATGCGCTTGGGACCTAGGGAAGGCCATCGGCAACCCACTATTGACCTCCGTGAGTATGCGGACGGCCTGTACAGCTACGCTTTGGTACTCTCGAGAAATCGCACAGAAGCCGAGGATCTTGTACAAGAGACATGCCTTCGTGCTCTTCGGGCAATGGAGAGGTTGCGGCCCGACAGCAACGCTAAAAGCTGGCTTTTTACCATCTTACGGAATATTTGGTTCAACCACTTGCGGCAATGGCGGACCGCGCCTGAAATTATCGAGCTCGATCTGGAGGGGAATGGCCCGAATAAAGCTGCGGATACCGCGAAAGATCCCCATGCGACTTACGTAAGCAACATTGAGCAGGAGCAGGTTCGAGCCGCGATCGATCAGCTTTCTCAGGAGTTCCGCGAGATCATCATCTTGCGCGAGTATGAAGAACTCTCCTATCAAGAGATCGCCACTGTTCTGGAATGCCCAGTAGGGACGGTGATGTCACGCCTGGCAAGAGCACGCTCCAAGCTCCGAGACCTGCTTTCCCCCCATACCGTTGGCGCGTCGACCACGAGTGGCGTTCATAAAAGGGGAACATGAGATTGGCACAAGACGGATGAATCCGCAATTCGTAGGCCTAGAAGAAGCTGGGCGGGAGGGACACCTGGGCGTGCCTCGTGGAGCTGCGGGAATATTTTCCTGCTTGACGTGTTGTGTAGGTGGCGACAGCCTTGACACTCCGCCACTCGCCACGAAGGAGGAAAGGATGCTGAATGAGCCTCTGTGATGAATGTCGTGTCAATATCCTGCGCTACCTGGACTACGACCTCCGGGGACAAGAACTGGATGATTTTCGCAGTCACCTCGAGACCTGCGCTGACTGCCGGGCGAACGTGGAGGCGGAGCAGGCCTTGTCACACCTTCTGCATCAATCAAGGCCCTTATATTCAGCCCCGTCCGCGCTTCACTCCCGCGTGTCGGCGGCTGTTATGCAGCACTCCCAATCATCTGCCCGGATAGGGTTTTACCAGGGCATGCTTCAAATACTGCAAAGGGATCTGGTAGATCCTGTGCGACGCGCTTTAAGTATGAGAGTACTGGCGCTTGTGGTTCTCCTTCTGGTGTTCCTTTTCGTATTTGTACCGAACGTCATGCGCCAAGTGCGCGCCGCGAGCTACGTGGAAACGGCGGTGGCCACGCATCGTAGCTACCTGGACGGCGATCGCCCTCTGGAGCTTCGATCGAGTTCTCCTGAACTCGTGACAGCATGGTTTGCGGATAAGGTCCCCTTTCCCTTTCGACTGCCACACGCTCAGTCAACCCCGAACATCACACCTGCCTACCGGCTGACAGGGGCGGGTTTGGTGAACTACCGGGGAAACAAGGTTGCCTTAGTAACTTACGAGAAGCAGGGCGGGAAAATCAGCCTTTTGGTTGCGTCAAGCGAGGTTGCACCGGTGGCGGGCGGCGACGAAGTACGTTTCGGTGAGCTGACCTTTCACTATCGGACCGACAATGGCTTCAAGGTGATCACCTGGAGCAATCATGGTCTCTCGTACGCCCTTGTTTCCAGCGTATCCGGCTCAGCGCGAGAGTCCTGCATGGTCTGTCATCAAAACATGGTTGATCGTCACACCTTTTAGACCGGACTTCTAATCGTGGCCGGGAAGCTTTTCTTGCACGAAGCTGGTCTTCCTTCAAAAGAGATTGGCTCATCGCCCTCTCCTGATCTGGCGCGAGTCGCCTTATCCCAAACAGACATGTGGTTTGGATGGGGCTGACTCGGATCAGCTGCCGCCTTATCTAGGGAATAAGCCAACGCTGGGGGTGTTTTTCCTATGAGCGGGGTCGACATTTCATAGTCACGGGATCCCGCGCAGTCCCATGAGAAAGGAAATTGCGATTTATGGATAATGCAGCAACCGTGAGCGTAGGACAGGGCATGGCGAAAACAACGTCTAGTGACATTTTCAAGCTACCCGTGCCGGGACTTCTTGCGACCTACCAAACTTCCGAGGTATTTGGTGACTGGTTCTCGCGCTGTTATGAGCCGCTTCACTTCACAGCGTGCCGCATACTCGGCAGCCCGGAGGGAGCTAGCCTCGCTGTGGAGAACTGTTGGCTCACTGCGTCTCGCAATCCGCCATCATTCGATTGTGAAGGCGAGTTCCGCAGTTGGCTATTCAGAATCCTTATCGACGAGGCGTCGGCCATCCTCCAGAGCCGACTCCGCAATCAACTGGACCCCGAGCACGCTCATCTCTGGCCGTTGCACAGTTCTGTCCCGCCTGGGCAATCTGATCCGCAAGGCGATACGTTCTAACGATCGGGGCGATCGCCGGGCGGCGTCCGCACACTTGTTGCCTCTACTCTCTACTTCCACTCGTAAATCACAGTATCCAGAATCGATGCGAGGCGGCCGAAGCTGCCAGACAATTGCGATCTCTAGCGAACGCCCAGCAGCAATCTGGGCCCCGGTCTCAACATCCATATCTTGGTCATGATTGCAGGCCATGCAACGATGTAGAGAGCGATTGAAGGGTCTGAGATGGAAAGATTTCCTTCTTTGCAAAGCGCGCGCCAGCTCCCTAAATCGCTTGCCGGTTTGGGAGCCAGAGCCGGTCATTTCCTATCTCCACTTGTGGTCGGTTGGGCCCGAATCCTGCATATGACCTGTAGTCATTTAGGACTCCATCAGGACCCAGCAGTTTCATCGAAATATCGCAGTTTGGCGCGACCCAGGGCTTGAATGCGTTCTGGATGGCAAGTGTGAAAATTCAGTTACACCGCGCAGGCTTTGTGGAGTTCTTCTTCGACAGCCGCCAGCAGGCCGGGGATTGACGCGGGGCTGGCGTGTATGAGCCGCAGTGAGCCGTAATACCGATCAACGTTGCGCAGATCTCTCGTCCCGATGCTGTTCAATGTGTCAAAGGCTTACAGATTCAGTAACTCCTCTGGCAGTTTTGGATCACTCGGTTGGAGCGTATTTCAATCGAGATCGATATCGCCGCGATCTGAAGTCTTTGTTTTTGGGCAGTTGGCTCTCACCATTCCCCCTTGTGATTCATGTTCTTAGTTGCTCACGGGAAGTCGCCTCGAGGGCAAGTTTTGGAAATTGAGTTAGATCGCGCAGGCGCTGCGCAGTTCTTCTTTGATACCCGCTAGCAGGCCCCGGATTGGCGCAGGGCTGGTGTGCGTGAGGTGCAGCGAGCCGTTGACGGTGACTGCTCCGAGGGTCTGCTCTCCTTCGATGCCACGGAGTGCACATGGTGCCCAGAGGGTCTCGAGTCTCAGGGGTCCGAATGTACTGTCGAATGGAAGACGGCCGAGGTTGGAGAACATGACCTGTGCGTTGAACGCGTTTCGTTTAAGTTGAAACGCCTGTTCGACGGTGAGGTTGGAGGAGACGGCTGTGGATTGGAGATCGATCATTCTGGATATATTCTCTGTGCTCTTGACGGCGGAGAGGCCATCCTTCGCGAAGCGTGCGAGCTCCCAGAATGTCATCGAGCCGCCTGGAGCGACCGAGATCTCACCGCCGCCGAAGGAGACCACGCATTGATCTTTAAGGCCGAGAATATCGCGGATCTCAGCGGGCGACATGATGCGGAGCGGGTTATTGCGCCAGCTTTCATCGATGGCTCTGCCTGCGAGGGTGAGCGCAGCGGAGATAGCGGCGTGGATGGTGACGCCTTTCTCGCGAGCGCGGCGCTGGAGTGCGGTGGTCTGTTCTGGCGTGAGCTTAATTCCGTCAACATACGGCAGGAGGGGGCGCTGAGCAGCGAAGGATGGCAAGCCAGGCTCGGGAGAGGAGCGCTGTTGCGCTCCGAAGAGAACTTCGCGGGATGGCGCCAGTGGCAAAACCTCGAGGGCATGTCCGCTGAGAGCGAGGAGGATGTCACGCAAAAGAAAGATGCGGGAGGAGCCGTCGCAGACAGCGTGATGAGAGGAGAGGATGAAGATGCAGTGCGTCTCTTGATGGAGCAGTACAGCACGGAAGAGAGGTGCCTGATCGGGTGTGAAAGGTTCGTTTACTTCTTCGGCAATCTCCCGCTGCCACCGGGCGTGGGGAGACGTAACCACGCGGAGCGGGATGCGCTGGCCGCTGACGTGGCGGAAATGAGGGACGCGATTGAAGGTGGTGTCGATGCAGGTAGAGAGCAGCGGGTGGCGTTGCTGTACTGCGTCGAGCGCTTCGCGCCACTGCTGGACGTTTGTGTGGCCGGTGATTTGGGCAGCAAGGGCACCGTTGGTAGGAAAGTGCTGGTCGAAGAGGCAGAAGAGCTCTTCAAAGGCGCCGAGGGGACGGAGCAGATCGCCGGGCAGGAGTTCGAGAGGCTGATATTCAAGGGAGGTCGAAGACATGATGCATTCCTTTTCCAGGTTTGAGGCGAGAGATGCAGATTCGCCGCTGCAGGGAGAGGTGTGCAGCGACGACGCACGCCTGGCGTGGAGCTACGCGCTGACGGTGTCGCCGACGCACTCTTCAATGAGGCTGAGCAATTCAGCTTTGACGTCGTGGCTATCGAACTCGAGCGAGAGCCGCTGGGCGCGCTCCCGATAACCAGATTGCGTGAAGATCTCGTCGACGGCGTGCTCGATGGCTTCAGGGGTCGCCTGGTTGGCACGCAGATCGATTCCCGCGCCGGACCACTGGACGTGAGCAGAGACCTCTTCCTTATCTTCAGTAAGGCCGGCGGAGATGACCGGAATGCCATGGGAGATAGCCATGTTTACCGTGCCGTAGCCTCCATTGGTGATGAGCAGGTCGATCTCCGGCATGATCTGCGCGTAGGGCAGGAACGAGGCGATGCGGGCGTTGGAGGGGATGGCAACAGGAATGGACTCGACTGGCTGCCCGCCGGTGGTCACGATGATGGTTACGTCTTCCCTGCCACCGAGCGCGACGAGCGCGGGGGCAACGACCTGGCCGAAGTCGCGGTTGGCAACGGTGCCCTGGGTCACCAGGACGAGGCGTTTGGTCGGGTCTATCTGCTGCCACCAATCCGGCAGCTTGGGCTGACCAGCCAGCGTGGGTAACGCGCCGATGTACTGGACCTTCGAGTTGGAGTCGGGATACTCGAAACTCTCGATGCCGGGGTGCAGGTAGACGTCGGATAACTCGGTCATGGCTTCAAGGATGGGGCATGGAAGCGCGGGACAACCAAGGCCGGCGAGGGAGGCGTTGACGGCCTGTTGCGCGGGCTGAAGTATGAACCGCTCGCGAAGTCGCAGCTCTGCCTCGCGCTGCTCCGGAGTCTCGTCGGGGCGCATAGGAATGTTCTTCCCGCTGCCGATATTGACGACGGAGACTCCGAGGTGCGCGATGGCGGGGCGCTTGTCGCGAGGGCCGACGAGCATGGGGAGTGTGCCCCAGTAGATGGAGTCAGCAAGAATAAGGTCGGCTTGGAAGTCGTAAAGCGCCATCTTGAGGCTGGCGGACTGGGCGGCGATGTTGCGGGCAAAGAAGTGGACGAGATCGTAGCCAGTCATCTCCATACCGGGCGACTTCTGCATACGCTCGGGGTAGTTGTCGAAGAAATAGCGCCCTGAGGTTTGCGCGTTGGGAATCTCTGAGAGAAAGCGATGACCGGCAGTTTCGACGGCGGGGCGCAGGTCTTCGTTGACCTGCACGGCGACCTCGTGGCCGGACTCCAACAATAGCGAGGCAATAGACAGAAGTGGATTGAGGTGTCCGGCCCCCGGTATAGAAGCGATAAGAATTTTCATAAAAGCCTTTCGTTCCAAGTGAGAGTTGAAGCAGGTTTCTGGAGGAGGCAGAGTCAGGAAATATCATTCGATCCATTGCGCTCGCGAATAAACTCCTCTGCGAAGATGAAACGTTTTTGAGTCTTGATCTATACGCGGATGCCTCATTTCCAGTGGCTTTCCTGCGGCGAACGAGTCTCTTGATCCAGGTCGTAGACACGACGCGAAGAGCGAAGAGAAGCCTCATTGGCTTTCCTGTAAGACCGAACACGGCGCCACTGTTTTTATTCCCGGCGCAGATCAATAGCTTTCACGTATTCTCGAAATCTGACTCAAGACGGAGGCCGATGCCTTGCCCTTCCAGCTATGAGCGCAATTTTTTGGATCATTGCTCCGCTTCATAGAAAGAATATGTCGCTGTGTAAGGAACTCTGCGCATTGCGCTCTGGCTGCAACTGCCGTCAGGCGCATTTCCGCCGTGCGTCCCGGTACGTTGGATAAACCGTACCGTCTCCAATCTTCCGGTACCGCCGATCGACTCAAGCAACAACCACGGTACTGAGGTCGCGTCGGGAGCAACCTGTTTGGCGACTGCCCTTCCTTTTACCCAACTACCATCATTGAGCTGCCACGTAGGACCTGCAAAGTGTCGTCCAATGACAGATCCATCCTGATTGAGGAGCTTGGCATCCGGGGCCTCCAATGCCCAACGGCCATTGACGCAGTCGTAAACCTGATCTCCACTTCCAACGGCCCGTAGCAGAAGTCTGGAGTGAGGAGGTACATCGATTGACTCTTTCGCTATTTGGGCTATAGAGTCTTGCGCCATACACGCAACGGCGAGGACCAATGCAATCATCCCCAATCGCTTGGCATAAGGAAACAGAATTTTGTCGGATGCTCTTCGATCATTCCCGACGTCTCGAGAGGGGTTGATATTTCCTGGAGGCTGCGGCGCTGGCCTGAGAAGTAAATCGACTAATACATCAAGAAACATGGTTACACCCTCCGTGACGACCGGCCCGCACGCGTTTGAGCGGAGAACGGGCTGGCCTCTTGAAAGCAGAACACCGTCACAACTGGTTTATTCTGCGATGTGCCGGAATATTCCTAAATCGCCACACTTCTCTCTTGTGAGCATCGATAAGTCGCCCTGTACCTCGCTTCGCAGGATGCCGTTCCTTAGTCGTGCCCAGATGTTGGAATAAATCTTCGGCCTGCGTGTTATTCCGAGTGTTGCAGACGGTATCTGCCGAGCCAGAAATAAGTAGTTGAACGAAGGATATTCGGCATCGCAGTTTGCCTAAAGTCGACGACAATCATCCGTGCCGACACGCCCATCTGTCACTCGGCGCAGAATGAAGAACAAGTTAGAGGAGTGTTAAGCAAGAGAATGAGAAATGACTTGGAATTTGCTGGAAAGGTGGCGCTCGTCACCGGTGGAAACAGTGGCATTGGCGCTGCGGCTGCAAAGCGTGTAGCTGAGCTAGTGTAGTGCGTCATAAATAGGATCACATATGCAGCGAGGTACATCCTATGATGAGGAGGCCTCGTCATGCGTGTAGCCCCAGCCATTGTGATCGACGGAACCACCCGCGGCGAACTGGAGCGGCTCAGCCGCAGGCGTTCGATGGCGGCGCGGGTGGTGGTGCGCAGCCGTATCATTCTGCTGGCCGCAGGCGGGATGCAGAACAAGCAGATCGCCGAACGACTCGGCGTCAGCACGCGGATGGCGGGTTTGTGGCGCAGCCGCTTTCTCCGGCTTGGCGTAAAGGGATTGCTGGAGGATGCTCCGCGGCCGGGACGCACACGATCGATTTCCGCATCGGTTGTCGAACAAGTGATCGAAAAGACCACGCAGAGCGCTCCGGCCAATGCCACGCACTGGTCTACGCGCTCGATGGCGCGTGCAGCAGGCATTTCGGAAGCCAGCGTGCGCCGCATCTGGCACGCCCACGGGCTCAGGCCTCACCGCGTGGAGAGCTTCAAAGTCAGTAACGATCCTGACTTCGCCGCGAAGCTGGAGGATGTGGTTGGCCTTTATCTGCATCCGCCCGAGCATGCGCTGGTGCTGTCGGTCGATGAAAAAAGCCAGATCCAGGCGCTGGATCGCACCCAGCCCGGCCTGCCCCTAAAGAAGGGGCGCGGCCAGACGATGACGCACGACTACAAGCGCAACGGCACGACCACCTTGTTTGCCGCCCTCAACACGGCCACCGGCGAGGTCTACCACTTATGCCAGCAGCGGCATCGTCATCAGGAGTGGCTGAAGTTCCTGCGCCTGATCGACCAGACCGTGGCCGCCGGCAGGACAATCCACATCATCTGCGACAACTACGCCACCCACAAACATCCGCGCGTCCAACGGTGGCTGCACAGCCACAAACGGTTCCATCTGCACTTCACGCCCACCTCGGCCTCGTGGCTGAACATGATCGAGCGCTTCTTCCGCGACCTGACGGCCAACCGCATCCGTCGTGGCGTCTTCCAGGATCTCGAACAACTGATCATGGCTATCGGCGACTATATCGACCGCCACAACGACAACCCCAAGCCCTTCATCTGGACCGCCAAAGCCAACGACATCCTGGAAAAAGTTACTCGCGCTCAGACTGCCCTCAATAAACGCCTGT
Source organism: uncultured Acidobacteriaceae bacterium (assembly GCA_963781245.1). Lineage (GTDB taxonomy): Bacteria > Acidobacteriota > Terriglobia > Terriglobales > Acidobacteriaceae > Silvibacterium. Next base: position 122,581 of record CAWAFB010000006.1, on the reverse strand, counting down.
CTGCGTGACGCACTACACTAGGTGCTCAGGTAGTCCTCACTGGAAGACGACAAAGCGAGGGGCGACTGCTCGTCAATGAGATCAAACGCAACAGCGGATCTGCGGTGTTCATCCAGGCAGACCTCAGCCAACCCGAGCAGGTGAAGCGTATCGTGCCATTCGCTCTCGAGACCTTCGGACGGCTCGACTACGCATTCAACAATGCTGGGATCTCCGGTGAAAACCGGTTACTCACAGATCAGACTGAGAAAACTTTTGACCGCGTCTTCGCGGTCAATGTAAAAGCCCTGTTTCTTCTACTTCAGGATGAGGTCAAACAGATGATGGCGCAAGGGCAGGGGGGCTCAATCGTCAATACTGCCTCAGTCGGCGGCCTGCTGGCATTTCCGACCGCCGGCCCCTATGTGGCCAGCAAACACGCTGTGGTTGGCTTGACCAAAACTGCCGCGATCGAATGCGGGCGATATGGTATTCGGGTGAATGCGGTGAGTCCTGGTGCGGTAAGGACTGAGATGTTGCTCAACGTATTTGGCACCCAAGAGGCACTCGACGAAATGAGTGCGGTGCATCCCATTGGTCGGATTGGACGCCCGGAGGAGATCGCCGATGCAGTTGCATGGCTGTTTTCGGACAGATCATCCTATTACACGGGACAGTCCTTGTTACACGGGACAGTCCTTGACCCTTGACGGTGGTCTCACCGCGCAGCGCCCGTACGTGACGCAACTCGCCAGCGACAAACTCCTTCAGAATGCCCGCGATGAGAAGTGGCGAGTAGGTCTTGAAACCTCGAAATCTCAAACAATTAAATCGAATTTGGGGGAGAAATTGTCTAGGCGACCCAAGCAAATCGTTTGTACGGCATCCTGACTCTCCGTAGACGAAGCTGAGCACCGGAGCGCCAGCGTCGATGACAGCATGAACCTGTGCCCTCGAAGTCCTTCACAATTTTGATGGGAATTTCGGGTACAGGTTCGGGGACAGACTCAGTTTGGGCTTATTTACGTCCAATTAGGCTAAACCACTGACAATAAGTCGTTTGGGCACCGCGATCTTGTGCTCGATTACGCTTATTTATTATAGACTTACGGGACCCCTAGGAAACTCAAAATCCGTCGGAAGCAATTCCATGGGGTTCGATTCCCCCTCCCGGCACCATCTTAAAATACCAGTATCCTCTTTGGATTCAGGGCCTTGTCGCGCTACTTTAGAGGTTTGAGTTCGGGGTGTTTCGGTCGGCCACTACATTAAGGGCACGAAATAAGGTACGGTGCGCATCCATGTTATTTTCAATGGCTTGGCTTCGTTTGCGGCGGACTTTATTTCTGCTGGTTTCTCCTATTTACGCCAGATTACGGAATGCGCAGCGGACGTGGTTCCGATCAAGTCCTCGCTGTGGCAAGAGTCTTCACTGCATTGTTCCTTAGAAGCGACGGTTAGCTGTGCGAACGACAGAACGAAGAGACGGCACCTGTCTGCCACATTGCCCACAAAAGGGCCGGCCCAATGCTGGGTGCCTGCTGCAATGCCTTTTCGCATATCACCGTTCCGATAGCGACGCTGGTCAGATTGGAACTGGAGATGCATAACCAAGATATCGGGAGCCCGGGCCGGGTTTCGAATTCAGCCTGGAATTGTTTTGCGCGAGTGCGAGGCGTGGACCGTCGTAGATAGGAATTCAAGAAATGCACGCGTCTTCGGTGCTAGGTATTGGCGCGACGGATAATAGGCATATAGAGGAAAGTGCTCCTCCTCCCAATCTGGAAAGAGGGCCACCAGTCGCCCACTCGAGAGATGGGCGTCCACGCCAAGTTCGAGAACTTGCGCGATCCCATATCCTGCAAGGCACACAGCGTGCATTGTTGCGACGTCACTCAGCATGAGCTGGCTTTGCGTCTCAACCGTGATCTCCCTTCGACCTTTGCGGAACGCCCACTCGAAGGGACGGCCCGTCTCCGGGTCTCGAAAATCGATCATTAGATGTCGATCTGCGACCAGCTGCTGTGGATCGGTAGGGTGGCCGTGCTTCTTCAGATAGCCAGGCGAGGCCACGGTAAGAACTCTCGTGTCCAGCAATCTTCGGGCGACAAGAGTGGACGGACGAGGCTCGCCGAAGCGAATTGCCAGATCGTATCCATCTGAAATCAGATCTCCGAGGCTCTCCCGCGTGATCAGGTCCACCTTAAGCTCCGGATATGCTTTGAGAAATCCACTGAGTTGCGGTCCGAGAATGAGCTGCGAGAAGTAAGGGTCCATGTTGACGCGGAGCCTCCCCCGGACGGTCACTTTACCTTCGGCCAGAGCGGAGGTGGCGTCTTCGAGCGCCGACACAATCGGGCCAATGGTCTCGTAAAATCGCCTGCCTTCGTCCGTAAGGGAGACGGAGCGTGTCGTCCGCTCCAGCAGTCGGATTCCAACCTGGGCCTCCAGCCGAGCTACCGCACGGCTGATTCCCGGTTGAGAGACGTTCAAGGATCTCGCGGCAGCCGCGAAGCCGCCCGATCTCACCACGGCTGCAAGTGCGCTCACGCCACTTAGAAGGCGGTCATCGAAACTCATGCACCTATGCTAATCGGTTATAAGTGAAATGCCGCAAAGATTAGTTCCGAATTAATTCCCGTGAGTCAGATAGTTGGAAGCACTGAGAGGGAAAGGTAAGGAACATGGTGATTCGTAGAACATGGGCGGCGCTACTCGCTGCAGCAATATTCGGTATGAACGGTCATGCGCAGATGCCGGCACATCAGGGACTTACATTCAACGGCGACGGCGCGTTGCGTAACCACCAGATTCATTGGCCCAAGGGGTTCGAGCCCGAGCAGGCGGACCTCTTTGCGCACAATGAGATCGACATCCAAGCCGGATGCGAGATCGCCTTCTCCAATCTTGTCGATGCAGAGGCTTGGCCCTCCTGGTACTCGAACTCGAAGGACGTCAAGGTTCTGAACACTCCGGATCATCGGCTCCGGAAGAACGCACGAATCTCGTGGGAGACCTTCGGATTCCACATCGAAAGCCGCGTGTGGGAGTTTGAGTCGAATAGCCGCCTCGGATGGTTCGGACATGGCAAGGGAGTCGATGCTTATCACACGTTCCTTCTTACCGAGGCCCCTGAGGGGTGCCACATCGTCACGGAAGAGGTTGTGAAGGGCCCTGGTGCCATTCAGTTCCGTGAGCAGCAACCGAACGCCATGCACGAGGGGCATCAGCTTTGGCTGACGACCTTGAAGGATCGGTCGGAGAAGCACTGACACTCGCAACAAATCATTTCCAGATAGGAAGGAGCAAGACTATGGCACGCATATTCATCACCGGATCTGCTGATGGCCTCGGCAGGATGGCAGCGGAACTGCTGATTGAGCAGGGTCACAGGGTCGTCCTGCACGCCCGAAGCCAGGCCCGCGCCGACGAGACAAAGAGGAACGTCCCGGAGGCGGAAGCAGTCGTTATCGGCGATCTCGGCACAATTGCCCAGACTCGAAAGGTCGCAGAGCAGGTCAATGCGCTCGGCGCGTTCGACGCCGTCATCCACAATGCTGCCGTCGGCTACAAGGAGCCGAAGCGAATCGAGACGGAAGATGGACTCTCGCATGTCTTCGCGGTCAACACCATTGCTCCCTACATCCTGACAGCCCTGATCGCGAAGCCGAAGCGACTCGTCTATCTCAGCTCCATGCTTCACCAGAACGGCGATCCGACCCTTGAGGACCTGACATGGAAGGCTCGCGCATGGGACGGAGAACAAGCCTACTCCGACACGAAGCTACATGACGTGCTCCTCGCCTTTGGTGTCGCACGACGTTGGCCAGGAGTTCTCTCGAACGCACTCGAGCCGGGCTGGGTCCCGACGAAGATGGGTGGCACCGAGGCAACGGGTGCTCTGGACGAGGCACATCGCACCCAGGTTTGGCTTGGTGCAAGCGATCAACCTGAGGCACTCGTCACTGGAGAGTACTTCTATCACCTAAGGAAGAAGGGCACCCTTCCAGCTGCCCACGACCTTGCAAAGCAAGATCGGCTCCTCGCGATCTGCGAGCGCCTCAGCGGTATCGCTCTGCCCGAGTAGCGAGCTTGATACGAATCTTTTGGTGACAGACGCCGCTTCGGTTGGCCGATGTCACCCATAACGACGATAGAAACTAGGAGCCATCAATTTGTACGCAGTCATGGGAATCACAGGGAATGTAGGCGGTGCCGTTGCGCGCACGCTTCTTGCAAAGGGCGAGAAGGTTCGAGGAATCGTAAGGAATCCCGAGAAAGCGACAGAGTGGCAGAAGCAAGGTGCGGAGCTCCTCAAAGCCGACTACGACGACGTGGATGCGCTTACGGCTGCTTTCACCGGTGTCGCTGGCGTGTTCGTGATGGTTCCTCCAAACTTCGCGCCGGCACCGGGCTTTGCCGAGACCAAGGCGACGTTGAAGGTCCTGCACGAGGCACTATCAAGAGCTCTGCCGCCGAAGGCGGTTTATCTGTCATCCATAGGAGCGGAACAGGCCAGCGGACTGGGTTTAATCACAAGCTCACATCTCCTCGAAGAGACGTTGGGCGATCTTCCGTTCTCTCATGCATTTCTGCGCGCTGGCTGGTTCTTTGAGAACTCAGCCGGTGACGTAGCGAGCGCGCGGAATGAAGGCAAGATCCGGTTTCAGCTCCATCCGCTAGACCGGAAGTTTCCTCTGGTTGCGACCGCGGACATCGGCAAGGTGGGTGCGGAGATGCTCACCCAGAGCTGGACCGGAATCCGCCATATCGAAGTTGCGGGCCTGGAGGGCTACAGTCCACTCGACATAGCAGATGCTTTCGCGGATGCTGTTGGGCGCCCCGTCGAGGCGATCGCCGTTCCAAGGGGGGAATGGGAGACGTTATGGGTCTCACAGGGGATGCCGGAGGGTCGGACGGCACCTCGGGCGGAAATGGTCGATGGATTCAATTCCGGTTGGATTCACTTTGGCGTACCCGGAACAGAGCATGTGGATGGAGTGACGCCGCTTCGTGAGGTAATAACTCAGCTCGTGACTCGCGGCTAAATCCACTGTCCTCAATTCGACTCTTAGGACCGAATTCCTTTCTCTTGCAATTTGACTGGCTCCGCAGTTGAGCAGATTACCGGGCGGCATCGACGAGTCTTCCGCAACAGGCTTTGCCAATCGGAAGATTTTATTCGCGCCAATCCAGTTTGGCGAACTGCTAGGACCCATGATTAGTCGTCCATATCACGGTCTTAAGAATAACTAACAATCGCGAATCACCTGTGAAGAGTCCAACGTAGCGTGAGGCACAAAAACACATCCGCTGGATGAGAGCCGCACGAAGGCGCCTTTCGCCGGCTGTCTTCACCACCGCTGATTAGCTTCGAGGCAGCTTGCCGCGAGCAACAAGAAAACGGATCACAAGGGGGAACAGTGAGAACACACCTTAGAAAAGCAGAGATTTCAGACCGCGGCAATATTCTCATGTTTGATAAGGGTGTTGGTCCGGATCTGCAAAACGAGCTGCAGCGGCCTGCACAAAGCCAAATAGAAGCAGAGAGGATGTCGGCAATCGGCAGGATGGCATGCTCGATATCCCACGATATGCGCCACTCGCTCACGGCGATCTATGCGAACGCCGAGTCCCTCGAGCGCCACGATATATGTGCGAGCTCGCGGGCTGATCTGCTGCTCGAAATTCAAGAAGCAGTGCTCGCGATGACGAAGCGTATTGAATCATTACTGCAATTCGGTAGTAGCGGGCGGAAAAGCCCGCTTGTCCATACGCGCGTTTCCTTGATTGTTGAGAAAGCCGTTGCGGCAGTGAAGTTTCATCCAGACGGGCAGAACGTGTCCATCATAGTTTGCAAGTTCCCGCCGGCGGAAGCAGACATCGATGCGAGGAATCTTGAAAGTGCCATATATAACTTGCTGCTCAATGCCTGCCAAGCTGCGACACGCTCAACTCACCTGCCTGAGGTGAAGGTTTACCTTACGGAAGTCGGTGAACGGATCTACGTCACAATCTTGGACAATGGTCCCGGCATACCTGCGTCTGTCCGGAGGACGTTGTTCGATCCGTTCGTGACCGCGGGAAAACCCAACGGAACAGGCCTGGGGCTCACCCTGGCTCGTCGAATAGCTGAAGAGCACGGTGGTAGCGTCTGCCTCGAGGAATCGAACCGAGATAGGACGGTATTCACGCTGAGTCTGACGAAGAACAGATCATTACCTTTAGAAGACCTGAAGAGTGGTAGAGCCGGCTTCGAGATCTGCGGCAATGGATCTGCGAACTGCTCATAAAGAATCGTCAACCGAGAGGGGCGCTCATGAAATGTCGGGAAGCAGAAATATCCAACAATCAGGAGGTTCTATGCCCTTGTTTACCGTAACGATGAAGTCCAACGGATCAACCAACGTGAAAGGCCGCCTTTCCAGAGCTATCCATGCGGCAAGCATTGCTGCTGGATATCCAGAGGACGACCTTTTCCAACGTTTCCTTTCGTTGGGACCAAGCGACTTCAGGGTTGATCTGTACTATCCCGCATTGCCCAAGCCGCGCACCGACCAGATGTTGATGATTGAAGTGCTGGTATCTTCAGGGACTGAAACCACTCGGAAAAAAGGTCTCGTTGCCGCGCTGGTCGAGAAGCTTGGCGAGGCAGGTATCGACCCAAACGACATAATGGTGTTTTTTTTGGAGACCGATCGCGCGAGCGGATCATTCGGGGGCGGCCGGTTCGCACCACCTGTTGCCTTCGTCTGACCACCGGCCATGGCATCCTTGCGGCATGGCTTCGAAGAAGCTGGAGATGTACAGGAGAGGCGTCTGTCACTCGGCACCGAATGAAGAACAAGTGAAAGGAGTACTAGGCATGAGAATGGGGAATAACTTGGAATTTGCTGGAAAGGTGGCACTCATCACCGGTGGAAACAGTGGCATTGGCGCTGCGACTGCAAAGCGTGTAGCTGAGCTAGGTGCTCAGGTAGTCCTCACAGGAAGACGACAAAGCGAGGGGCGACTGCTCGTCAAGGACATCAAACGCAACAGCGGGTCTGCGGCGTTCATCCAGGCAGACCTCAGCCAACCCGAGCAGGTGAAGCGTATCGTGCCATTCGCTCTCGAGACCTTCGGACGGCTCGACTACGCATTCAACAATGCCGGGATCTCCGGTGAAAACCGGTTGCTCGCAGATCAGACCGAGAAAACTTTTGACCGCGTCTTCGCGGTCAATGTAAAAGCCCTGTTTCTTCTACTTCAGGATGAGGTCAAACAGATGATGGCGCAAGGGCAGGGGGGCTCAATCGTCAATACTGCCTCAGTCGGCGGCCTGCTGGCATTTCCGACCGCCGGCCCCTATGTGGCCAGCAAACACGCTGTGGTTGGCTTGACCAAAACTGCCGCGATCGAATGCGGGCGATATGGTATTCGGGTGAATGCGGTGAGTCCTGGTGCGGTAAGGACTGAGATGTTGCTCAACGTATTTGGCACCCAAGAGGCACTCGACGAAATGAGTGCGGTGCATCCCATTGGTCGGATTGGACGCCCGGAGGAGATCGCCGATGCAGTTGCATGGCTGTTTTCGGACAGATCATCCTATTACACGGGACAGTCCTTGACCCTTGACGGTGGTCTCACCGCGCAGCGCCCGTACGTGACGCAACTCGCCAGCGACAAACTCTTTCAGAATGCCCGCGATGAGAAATGGCGAGTGGATCTTGAAAACATCTGAATCTTTTTAGACCCCACGTCCTTCTCTTTCTCGAAGCCGATCGACCATAACGTCCTAAGCCGACTTATTCCGGTATCAATCATCCGGGGCGGGTTATAGCCAGACCCTTCACATCAGACCTTAAGCGGCGGCGAGTCGCAAAACGTGTCTGAAAAGATCCGTTGTCACCACACAAGCGGTAACGCCGGGGACGTTTTCTGCCGCGAGGTCTGTCAAGGTGTGGCCCGGCGGCATTTCAAGGAAGAGGTTACAGCCCAATTCCTCCGCGACGATCGTCGCATCATGCCAGCGAACTCCGTGAGCGATGTTGTCCGCCAGATCCGTTGCCACTGCCGACGCGGAGCGCACAGCTCGTCCGTTCGCATTCGCGATATAGGGAAATCTTGGCGCCTTCAGCTGCATGGAATTTAACTGCAGTCGAAGTGAGTCAGCAACGGATGAAAGTAGAGGACAATGGGATGGCACTGAAACGTGCAGGAACTCAGCCTTCCTCGCTCCGCGCCGGGTCGCCTTTTCTAAAACCTTCTGCATCCCTTCTAAGGAGCCTGCAATTACGATTTGCCTCGGCGCGTTGATATTTCCTACGAATACCGGAGTCGCGGCAGTATGTACCGAATCGACGATCGCCGTAACCTGTCGCTCGTTAAGACCGACGATGGCAGCCAATCCGTATCCGACTGGATATAGGTGTTCCATTTTCTCTCCGCGGGAACGAACCAGAATTACCGCATCCTTTAATGTGATCGCCTCGGCAACGACGGCTGCTGCGAAGGCGCCCACAGATAAACCTGCAACTGCACAACAGGTGACGCCCCGTCTCTGCAAAGCTCTAGCTGTAGCGACTCCGGAAGCTAGAAGAGCCACTTGAACCGATACCGTGGAATTCAATGCCTCAGACGAGTCCAATAGACGAACATCGGATTTCAATATGTCGCTGATCTCGTCGAGTGTCAGGTGGACAGCAGGATCATCAACGAGTTCATGAAGCATTCCAGGTTGCTGTGCTCCTTGTCCCGGGAACAAAAATGCTGGATTCACGTTAGCTATCCTCGGCATTCAACAGACTCCAAGGATCGGAGCCGAGAATGCGGCCGTCACTCGTGCGAAGCAGAATCTTGCGAGGCGAGGTTGTTACGAATTCCTCTAAAGAAAAACCACAGAACGGTGTCTCCACGAATGCATCGACCTTTCCCGGAGCATTACTGATCACGCGCCACAAATCCCGGGCTTCTGTAATCTCGAGTCTTCTGGGCGCGGAAAGTATGAAGTCTAAATCACTGTCATCGCGGACAGCCGGTATTCCCGAGGCCAGTTCATAACCCGCGCTCCCGCCCGGACCCCAAATCATATCCAACCCTACGAGATGGCTTTCGAGATAGGACAAGGTTCGGAACGCCTGTAGCGCCCGGCGTGAATCCTCTGCTAGCATCAGCCGCAGCTGATCTGGCCGCAGAATTTCGAACACTTCACTCGACCTTGTGAATCCCGCGCAGCGCTCGTGCCTTTGCGCCCCGCGCACTCCCACGGGAATCAATCCATCTGAGATGCGGCCTCTCCGCACAACCACCCAAGGACGTTGGTTGGAATTGAGGTATCGGCACGCCGTCCCCCCTTCAGTGGAGGTGACAGCCGTCTCTGATCTCAGGAGAATGAGATCGTGGACATGCAACGCGCCGATCATTCGATTCCCTCACAAATACTTCGTTATTACAAGCATCCAGCCAGCCATAGAAAATGCCCCTACGCAATACGAAGCAATCAGCGCTGAGCTGGCGATTTCAGGAGTTGAATTGAAGCTCTTTCCGAAAACGATACCGAAGAAACCGCCAGGTATTGCGCTGATAAGCGTGATGTCACGGATGTCATCGTGACTCATATGAAAGAGCTCAGTTATGCAGAGAGCAAACAAGGGCTGAATCAGGACGATGGCGGCGGTTGTCCAACCGACTTTCCTGTCAAAGCGAAATGTCTGGGAGGAGACTACGACCCCGGTAAGAATCAAAGCCGATCCTGATGCTGCGCTCCCAAGAATCGTTAATGACCTATCAACATAGGATGGTAAATGTAAACCGAAGTAGACACTCACCAAAGCCAATGTAGGGGCCCACACCACAGGACGAGTGAATGCCCGAATAAATTTGATCGCAATGGCTTGAATAGAGACGCTCTTTCCATCGGACTGCTTGTCGGACTCAAGCAACGCAACGGTTAAGGGGGAGATCGTGATAGCTCCGACTGCGATTGAGAGGGCAGCTATGACGGTTGAACCAGGACCGTAGGCCGTTGTCAGCAACGGCAAAGCTACGGCCGCAGAATTTGGAAAGCCCACAGTCAGTGCAAGTACAGAGGCATCGGAAATGGACATTTTGAGGCTTCTTCTTGCCTAAACATAGCTGACAGCATACAAAGCCACAAATAACCACACCCATCATCACTGCCGGTTCCAATTGTTCTACGAGTACATGCCAGAATGTCCTGCTGATCGTGTAAAACAGCGCACATGGGATGGCGAAGTCCATCACGAGCACGATTAGATTTCGAACATTCAGGTTGTCCATGACTCCGCGCCGGCCCGCTATATATCCCAACAGCAGGCCGACGAAGATCGGGAGCAACGCATTTAAAAGAATCAGAGTCATTTCGACCTCTTACTCGTTGAACCACTGCGTTTCCAGAGCAGCTCGCACCGCAAGTGTGCCTTTCCGCGTTTCCTTTGCGGCGTCTGACTCCCACCGGTTACTCAGATCGAGCTTGCCTTTACGTGCATCGGCAATCGCTTCAGTGATCCCTTTCCTCACCTCGGCAACCTCATTCGAGGCCGGGTGTTGTGGGTCTTCGGCGTGCAACAGCTTGAACAGAAGACCGAGTTTGGCATAGTCCCGGACGTCATACGACATAGGAGCGATCTCGTGTCCGAGCTTTTCGAGTTCCGCAACGGGCCTTCTCGTAATCCTGGCTGCCGCCTCTTTATGCATCGCATGGATCGTAATCCCAGCATCATCGAATGCTAGAATGCGATTAGCCTGGTAGCCGTGAGTGAGAAATCCGCCGCTAAATGCGTGGCCGGCTACCAACGAAATAACGGGATGTCCCGCCATCCTTGCCGATGCGTATGCATCTGCCGATGTAGCCGCTGCGAAGAAGATACCAGCTGTTTCCTCGCGACGCCCGTAAGCCTGGCTCTTGACGTCAACGATTGCAATGATGGGACGCTTCGCTTCCCGAGGTTTATCGCGATCCTCGGCGATAACTGCTCGAACGTGGGTTGCGAGAGTGAATGCTTCTTCCAGTCCAACCTGCCCGTCGCGGACACAAGGAAAACGGCTGTCCTTGTCAGGCACAACGCAGAGGAACAGGGCTGACTCATGTCCAACAGCCGCAGTTGTGGCCAGCACGGAGTTCGGATCACCATGATTCGGAGTGTCGCTTCCGGTCAGGGCCTTGAACCATGCTTTACCGCGCAGCCCAACTTGTTCATTCATCGCACACCTCCTTGGGGGTTAGCCCACTGTTGCCGCAATGTTGCCGGATCGATCTGGCTGGACGTATCAAGCGCCGCGATACGAGCGCGATAGAGTTCCACCTGCTCGGTCCGGTGCTTTTCTGGTACGCCTTTGTGGACACAATCACGCACGGCCGCGGCTATCTTGTCGGCATCATCTTCGACGAGCGAATCAGCGAGCCCCATGCCGGCGCGTTGTTCTCCACCATAAATTGCCCAGATGAGCGCTCGATCGGACGAGTCAAACTCATCGATACCGGACTCCTGCTCAATCACCTCGGGACCGTTCAATCCAAGCCGGGCTTCGCGCGTCATGATTGTGTAGCTGGATACGCCAGCTACAAGAGACATGCCTCCGAAACAGCCGACAGTGCCTGCAACGATTGTGATCACCGGGGCATGCTGACGAAGGGCGAGAGCTGAAGAGGTAATCTCGGCAACAGCTGCCAAACCAAGGTTGGCTTCCTGAAGGCGCACGCCGCCTGTTTCGAGCAAAAGAACTGCAGCTGTCGGTTTTCCCGTCTCGGAATCCTTCGTGGCGAGATCCAGGGCGGCGGTCATCTTGGCACCGGATACCTCACCGACGCTGCCGCCCTGGAAGGCTCCTTCAAACGCAATGGCGACTGCTGGAGATCCGCCGATTCTTCCCTTGATCACGATGCAGCCATCATCAGATTGTGGAGCGATGCCTTGCTTAGCAAGCCATGGAGATTCGATGCGATCGAAGGGACCGACGAGTTCCTTCGAAGTACCTTCATCGAAGAGGCTCTGAGCACGGGCACGAGCGTCCAGCTCGATAAAGCTCTTACGGTTGACGAAATCGGGAATGAGGGTTGGCGTGTTCATTGCTTAATCACCTCCACTGCCTGTTCAAGGCGAAGCAGCACACTGCCGGGTGCTGCGCCGGCATCGTTAATATAGATACGGACTGCGCCATCGAACTTCGAGAAGAAACGATCGAAGACCACCTTCCACGCATCGCCGAAGCCGTTGACGCTGGTCGTGATGAAGACACGGGCTCCCTTCTCGCTATTCGGTTCAAGAAGGACCTCCATGTCGCCCGAGCCCACGACACCGACGTGTGCTCGCTTGGTGATGAGGCGTTTCGCATCGGGATAGTTGAACTCAATTTGTTCCATCGTTTTCCTCCACTAGACTGTTGTCTTTTTCCACTCGTTCGAGGCCGTGTTCGAGAGCGTCCAGAAAGAGTGTGGCCGCGAGAAGATCCGCGCTGCCGCCGGGAGAGATGCGCAGACTGACAAGCTCTTGCCGGAGTGCGATCAATGACGCATTTCCCATTGGGCTTCCCGGGCCGCCAACCTTGATGACACGAGCGGCACCCTCGTGCACGATCCTTTGTGCCTCAGGCCCCCCTCGATAGAGAACACAGGTGTCATCGAGATGCGACATGATCGCAAGCAGAGCGGCGAGCCGACTGTCCCGCTCTGTTCGGCCGCTTTTGCGAGCTGCCTTCAGTGCGGGAAGCCCAATTTTGACGACGTGCGGAAAATTTCCGTAGGCTTCACCACGAGCGCCTGAAGCCCCATATCGTTCAAGAACCACATCGCCGTGAGATACTGCCTGCGGTCTTGCACGATCGGGCAAACGAGTGAGATATCCTGCAGCCTCGGCTACAAATTCCGGATCGGAACCCTCACTCAGACTTGCAGCACAAACCAGCAGTCCCAGAACCCAGATGGCACCTTTGTGCGCATTGCTGCCTGAAGTCGCGCGAAGCATCGCCGCTTCGGCGTCTCTCCCAATACTGGCAACCACTGCACGCAGGCTGGTATCCATCTGAGCTTCGGCGGATGCCAAAGCCATCCGGGTGAAGTATGGGGCAATCGCGTCGGCAGATCTCCTCATCAGGTCAAGCGAGAGATCCGAATGAGATCCTGAGCTTCGACCATCAACGAGGCCCGGTTTAGGCGTGAGCTCTACTTCAGCAATCAACGACTGCCAGGCGAGTTCTGCAAGCCACTCAGACCGGCCCAAAGCGTTGAGTTGCTGAGACGATTTCGTGATTGGGCTTAGCTGTGCCATTACCAGCTCCTGAACTTGGCTGGCGGCTGATAAAGTCCACCAGACCATGCGACCAGGTCTTCCATGCTTCGAGCCGCAAGCAGAGATCGCTTCGCTTGAAGACGGTGGACTCCGATGTCCTCAGGAAAGGCGACGATGCCGCGACGACGAAGTTCGGCTGTCTCATTGGCCTTCGCCTTAAGGCCGACAGGGCTGATACCTGCTACTGCGGCCAATGCTCGGCGGCGCTCTTCAACGCCTTCGGCTTTGTACAAATAAGCAATCCCTTCTTCCGTCACAACGTGGCTAACGTCCTGGCCATAGATCATGATGGGTGCGATCGGCATGCCAGCCTTCTTGCCAACTTCAACTGCATCCAGAGTTTCGACGAACGCCGGCTCGCCACCTTTGGCAAAGGTTTCAAGGGTCTGAACTACCAGCTTGCGGCCCGGGAGCGTCGGATCAGCACTGGTCTTGAGATCGAGCCAAGCCGGCGATGAATGGCGGCGTCCATGCGGGTCATGCCCCATATTCGGCGCGCCTCCGAAGCCTGCAAGGCGTCCGGTCGTTACCGTAGATGAATTGGCATCCCCGTCCATCTGAAGCGTTGCTCCAATGAAGGCATCCACGGCATACTGACCGGCAAGCTGACAGAGAACACGGTTAGAGCGCAGGGTGCCATCCCGGCCAGTGAAGAAGATGTCGGGGCGAGCACGGATGTATTCATCCATTCCGACTTCGCTTCCGAACGAGTGAACGCTCTGAACCCATCCGCTCTCGATAGCCGGAATCAGCGTGGGGTGCGGATTCAGCGCAAAGTGTTTGCAGATTTTTCCGCGAAGCCCGAGGGACTCGCCATAGGTAGGGAGAAGAAGTTCAATGGCAGCCGTATCGAAACCAATTCCGTGATTGAGTGACTGAACCTGATGTTTTTCATAGATGCCGCGGATGACCATCATCCCGGTCAGGATCTGAAGATCGCCGATGTGGCGGGGATCGCGAGTAAAGAGAGGTTCGACCGCGTATGGCTTATCGGCCTCGACAACGATATCGACCCAGGAACCGGGGATGTCGACCCTTGGCAATGTCTCGACGATCTTGTTGACCTGCACGATCACAATCGCATCGTGGAAGGCAGCGGCCTCGACAATTACCGGGGTGTCCTCTGTGTTCGGACCGGTGAAGAGATTGCCCTCATGGTCTGCCTGTTCAGCGCAAACGAGAACAACGTTTGGAACGAGATCCACCAGGAGCCGAGCGTATAACTCGACGTAGGTGTGAATGGCGCCGATCTCCAGTACACCGTCTTCCAGCAACTGCGCTACACGGAGACTCTGCGGACCTGCGAAGGCAAAGTCGATCTTCTTCGCGATTCCAAGCTCAAAAAGCGTGAGGTGTTCGGGACGGCTGATACTCGAGATGATGAGGTGGAGATCGTGAATCCTCTTGGCATCGACCTTCACGAGGGAACGTGAAAGAAAGTCGGCTTGCTTCTGATTGTCTCCTTCCAGCACGAGACGATCACCGCTGGCGATGACGGATTCGAGCGCCTCGACCGTCTTAGCAGTCGGCAGGATGGGCCCGGTTATCCATGGCCTCACGATCTGCATTCGACGCGCCTTCTCGTCCCGGCGCGTTGTCCAAATCTGTGGCTGCTGTGCCTGTTCATTCATTCCATACGCTCCTTCTGTTCTTTCATACTGATTGGAGCTTTGTCGTTGTGATTAAGATAGTTGTATGTTTTTATGACCACGATTAGCGGTGCTTATGAAGGGGCCTTATGGAACTACGTCAGATCCGCACGTTTCTTTCTGTTGCAGAAACACTTCACTTCGGTCGCAGTGCTCGGCTCCTCAACTTGAGCCAGCCTGCGCTTAGCCTTCAAGTCAAAGCGCTTGAGGACGAATTGGGTATCCAACTCCTAAGTCGAAACCGACAGGGTACGGTCCTTACGGACGCTGGGCAGGCGTTTCGGGAAGACGCGGCGATCGCTCTGGAAAGACTTGAATTTGCCAAAAGGAAAGCTCAGTGGGCGTCAGCAGGCAAACTCGGCCATATTCGCATCGGTTTTATATCAACTGCCGGTTTTGAGATCGTCCCGAACTTGATGCGGCGCTTTCGGAAGAGCTACCCGGATGTCGAGTTTTCGATAAGAAACATTTTGACAGAAACCCAACTGGAAATGATCGGCGATGGTTTGTTAGACGTAGGCTTTCTTCGCCTTCCCATTGAAAATCGCAAAGAGATCGAGGTGACAACGGTTCATCGGGAACCATTCGTCGCGATCTTGCCTTCATGGCACTCGCTTTCCGCAATGAAAGAGATTCGTCTGCGCGAACTCAAAGGGAATCCATTTGTCATGTATGCGCGGGAGTACGCTCCTGGATTCCATGATCTTTTGACTCAAATTCTGAGCAACGCTGGAGTCGTCCCCAAGGTGGTCCAAACAGCAGGAGAGATGCCTACACTCATCTCTCTCGTTGATGCCGGTGTGGGCGTCTCGATTGTCCCAGCATCTGTTGCAAAAAAAATCGTCTCCAAGGCGGCGGTGTGCTCGATCGCGGATCGACTGCCGGAGTCCGAGATTGGCTTGGCCCTCGCACGCCATAACACTGCGGCAGTTGTACGCCGATTTTGTGAATTCGCTCGCACGTCACTGAATCATTAGTGTTCAGATCAACGGGTGACGACAGTTATTATAGAGTTTTCGCTGCCTCATTCTTCCGTCAGGCACTCGCAATTGACATCGTTCCGACGTAATTCCGTTCTCTTCAAATCGGGATGTCTTGCGCATTTTTTCGCAAGACACGACCTAATATCTTCGATTCCAATGCCCGCAGGCCGCCACAGCCTTGATTAGCGGCACATATCACGGTCATAAGAACAAATCAGCGTCGCGAATCGCGCCCCGAGAGTCCAACGTTGCGTGAGGACAGAACCACATTTCTCGGAATGAGAGCTTCCGCGAAAATCACGGTCCATTGAAACGCGCTGGGAAATCACATAACAAGTTGGAGATAGGTATGTTCAATCGATTTGCCGTATTCACCACAATGATGTTTGCTACTAGCTTATCGAGCGCACCAAACTTACAAGCACAGCAGTCCGAAGTGAAAAGTATCGTTCTCGTCCACGGTGCATGGGCGGACGGTTCGGGCTGGAGGGGCGTTTACGAGACCCTTCTCAGGGATGGCTTCAAAGTCAGCATCGTCCAAGAGCCGGAGACGTCCTTCCAGGATGATGTGACCGCCGTCAAGCGTATCCTCGCACTGCAAGACGGGCCGAGCATCCTTGTCGCACACAGCTATGGGGGAGCCGTAATTACAGAAGCGGGCACGGATCCATCGGTTGCCGGATTGGTCTATGTTGCAGCGCACATGCCAGACGCTGGAGAGAACGAAGCGGACGACGGAAAGCGCTTCCCCAGTGACCTCAGCAAGTCTGGTGCGATAAAGAAGACGGCAGATGGTTTCACGTACCTCGATCCCACCCAATTCCATGAGTACTTTGCAGCCGATCTTTCTGTGGAGCAGGCCGCTTTCATGGCGCGATCGCAGGTACTTAACGCTGCGGACAATTTCAAGGCCGTCATCACCACGCCTGCATGGAGGGAAAAACCGAGTTGGATGGTCGTCGCCGGGGCGGATAGAACGATCAACCCCGACCTCGAACGGTTTTATGCCAAGCGAGCTCATAGCCACACGGTCGAAGTCGCAGGTGCCAGCCACTCAGTCTACGTCTCGCATCCCAAGGAGGTCGCGGATGTAATTGAGAGCGCAGCACGTGCGGTTTCGAAGTAGCTCGGAGTCCGCAAAGGAGTCACCACACCCGGAGGGACCAAGTGAAACTTCTCGAAATTCAGTCGTCACCAAGAGGCGAATCTTCCGATTCGATCAGCCTCACCAAATCATTCATTGAAGCGTGCAAATCCTACAACACCTCGATAGTTGTGGATACCTTGAACGTCTGGCATGAACGGCTACCGGAGTTCGACTACGAGGCAATTGGAGCGAAGTACAAGGCAGTGAAGCACGAAGCGATGACTGAGGCAGAGTCCAACGTGTGGAAGCGTATTCAATCGCTGATTCTACGCTTTCAGAACGCCGATCGAATCGTCTTAGGAACTCCAATGTGGAACTTTGGCCTGCCTTACAAGCTCAAACAATTGATTGATCTCGTATCGCAGCGAAACTATCTGTTTACCTACGACGGCAAACAGTACGGCCCTTTCTTGAATGTGGAAAAGGCAATCGTCGTCTATACACGCGGTTCACGTTTCCTGGAGGGTACTCCTATACCTCCGTCGCGATTCGATCACCAAGCAACCTATTTGGACTTTTGGTTGCAGCTTGTAGGTGTTCGCGATCTTCGGAGCGTGATTGTTGACAACGCGTGGAATCGAGATCGTCAGGAATCAGAAGTGAGCCTGGCGAAGGGCAAAGCGACTCTGGAACACCTGGTCGGGTGGTTTCTTAACTAGTAGCAGGCCTCAGCCGTACGCGGCGGCCCAAGGTTGTATGAGTGGCGTGTCTCGTATCCAACCGAGGTGGAATTAGGAGTCTCATGGAAACATTGACAAGACCGGGCGAGCACGCCCCCACGAATCCGCCAGCGGTCGCTTTTAGCTCGGTTATGGGCATCTGTGGTCTCGGGCTGTCCTGGCGCGCGGCAGGTCAGGTGCTCGCCGCTCCACGCGCGATTGGCGAGTGGTTGATCGCGGTCGGCGTAATGCTCTTCATCGCCCTCTCCGCCTTGTACGGCATCAAAACAGTACGCGATCCGAGCATTGTAGTCGCGGAATTTCGGGATCCCAGATCGGCCAGCAACTTCGCCTGCATCACGGTCGCGGTCGTGATTGTTGCTGCTGCCATCCTTCCCCACGCGCCATCTGCGGCGCTTTTCCTTTGGGCATTAGGCACAGGCGGTCAGCTTGTGCTCTTCCTGACCCTCTTGGGGCGATGGATTGCTGAGCCTACTGAAATTCTGCACGCCACGCCGGCTTGGCTGGTTCCAATCGTCGGTAATGTGACTGCTACTTTGCCGGGTGTGCCACTTGGGTTTCACGAGACGTCCTGGTTTTTGCTAACCGTTGGACTTGTCTCCTGGATCGCCTTCCTACCCCTGTTGCTTCACCGGCTTATCTTCTGTGAGGACAAGTTGCCGCAGCGTCTCGCCCCGAGCCTAGCGATCTTTGTCGCCTCGCCCGCGGTCGGGTGTCTGTCCTGGCTGCAACTTACGGGCCGCGTGGACGCGGTTTATCGGTTCATCTTGTTCACGGCCCTGTTTTTCGCCCTGCTTGTGCTGCGCTTGTGGCAGCTTGCGGTGCGAGCACTTCCTGTATCGGTCGCCTGGTGGGCTTACACCTTTCCCAGTGCGGCGCTCGCTTCTGCTCTGATTCGTTATTGCCAGCATGTTCCAGGGGTTGGCGAGAGACTTCTAGCGTGGGCCGGTCTCGCATTAACCACGATCGCTGTAACGGGCGTGGGACTCATTTCATTGAGAAACTGCTCGCTGAGATTGTGGCTTTCGGTCCGGAGCCGGCCTGATCATTCAGCAGATCCACCGGGTTCTGCTCGAACATCTAACACTGTATCGAGCCAGTGAGGAGACCGTATTCAACCGGCTTTGGGGCAGCTCAAGAAAGGGAAGGTTCCGTACGCTTGTATATGGACCTGTGGCTGATCGTTCGTGGGTGGATCTGAGAGATTGAGTTTAGCTGTGGAGTTGATTGAGTAAGGAGGAGGAGAGAGCATGGATAGACGAAGATTTATTGTGCGAAGTGCAGGAGCGCTGGCGGCGGTCGGACTGGGGGATCGGTAGTCGTGAAGAGGCTGGAATCGCGACACGCGGAGCAAGCAAGTGTCAACCCAAGTGCCGGAGAACGCGAGATGGCTCGTCTGACTGTGACAGGGTTCGCGGAATACGTCCTCGCGGGCAATCTCCGATAGGCAGGAAAGTTTCTCGCTCACTAAGATGACGAGGAGGGCTTTCTCTGAAGAAGCTTCGTCGTAGCCAATAGACGGGTACAGGTTCGGCTACAGACGTCAGTTCGCACTAATTGCGGCAAGCTACGCTAAATTACATGTGGGAATGGGTTTAGCTGGTTCGCTAATTACGCTCGATTACCCTTATTTATCATAGACTTATGGTATTCTCGGGAAACTCAAAATCCGCCGAGGGCAACCTCGTGGGGGTTCGCCCCCCTCCCGGCACCAACCTGCGATGCCCTACAACTCACTTATCTACAATCGTATATAAGCCCCCCTTTGAGATGTGATGCTTCCCTGCCCTTTCGAGCCTTCGTGTCGAGGGAGTGCATTTATGTGACGCGTCTTCCTAGCTGCAAGCGATCGTGGGTTTTCTGCGCAACACCTCTCCAAGCACGGGCCGGTTACCCAGAATGACCGATACCAAAGTGAATCGGCAATCCCGTACAGCGTCTGCGGACGGTTCGCCGTCTCCTCGGCGTAGCCAAGCCGTGCTTGTAGAAATAGGCGAGCTGATCGTACGCGTGGTTCTCGTCGGCTGAGAGACCGGAGGGCGCCGGCTCGCCCAACTGGAGCGCCTTGGTTATGTCGTGTGGTACCGTGGCAGGTATGTTGGTATGGATGCCAAGCAGTACCGGCGCCGTCAGCAGGCCATCTGCTCTGTGACCGCATTGCCCTAGTCGCCGCCTTGCGCGACATAGCGCGTGTACTGAAGGCGCTTCATCGGCACGCCCCAGGTACGTGCGATGCGAACAGGATTCCAGCCAGTCGTAGCGGGCTTTCCTGAAAACCCATAACCAGGCAGCGACGGAATCACAACATCGAATGAGTCTTCGGCCTTCCCTCCGAACCTGATTGAATCGGTCAGCGGATCGATGATCTTCATTTGCTCGATAGTCGAGCCCGGCCACCCGTGCGTGATGATCACCGGAAGCGCATTCGGATTCTTCGAACCGACATGGATGAAATGAATATCGAGCCCGTCGATGCTCGTCGTGAATTGCGGCAGGGCGTTCAGCCGCTTCGACTTTACTCCAGTCGTAATCCTTCTGCTAATAGAGCGCGAGTTCGCGCATTGTCGCGAACTGCATGCCTTGCGTTACATCCGTTACCGTTTCCCGCTCAGGTCACAGTGTCGCGCCGATGCGCCCGCGGAGGTCGCCGATCGCCGCGTCGGGAAAGTTGATGTGCAAAGGACGGATTGACTCGTCACCGTCCACACCGGCTATCGAAGGCGGTCCCGGCACTAGCTGCCGGGTCAGCTTCGGCCAGGATGGTCGCGCCTCATGAGACACGTCCAAAGGCACCAGCGACTGCCATGGCGCGAAGAAAACTACGTCGGTTCGGTGATTTCGATAATGTGGTGTTCGGAAGACCGACATTTGCCGACAGAAGTCTCGGCATTGGGCCCCGGTCGAGAGACTCACGAAGGCTCAGAGGAGAACAACGGGATTAGCCCTTCCACTAGAGTCGGGTGGGCCCAAATGGCTTCGCGGAGGACAGCGTAAGGCGATCCCCCCATCATGGCAGTCTGTACCGAAGCCATAATTTCTCCACCGTCCACAGCAAAGGCTGTGAAACCAAGAATGCGATCGCCATTTACCTCGACCAACGCCTTTAGAAATCCACGCGTCTCGGAAAGAGTGCGCGCTCGGAGCACCCGTTCCATTGGGATCTTGAATAAGCGGTAAGGGATTCCTTGCGCTTTGGCTTCCTTCTCAGTCAGGCCTACGCGCGCCAGTTCCGGGTCTGTAAAAAGCGTGTAGGGGATTAGCCGGCCTGTTGTCACGTGGTTGCGCCCCGTGAGGTTGTCACGAACCACACGAAAGTCATCCACGCTAACGTGCGTGAACTGAGGGCTCCCCGCTACTTCGCCGATGGCCCAGACGCCGGACACCGTGGTTTGGAGCCGTTCGTTGACCTTGATGTAGCCTTGAGCGGACAGTTCAACGCCAGCCAATTCCAGCCCGATGTTTTCCGTATTTGGCCGTCGGCCCGCCGCGACGAGCAGATGGGTGCCGGCAAAGGTTTTTTCTTTCCCGTCTTGCTCGACTATAACCATCACTGAATCTCCCGATTTCCCGGAAACCTGTCTCACCCGGGCGCTCAAGGCCGTTTCGATGCCCTCCTCCCGGAACAAATTGGCAAGAGCTTCGGTCACGTCATCGTCTTCCTTGTGCAGCAAACGGTCGTTTCGATCGATGACCGTGACCTTGCTGCCGAACCGGCGCATCCCTTGCGATAGTTCCAGGCCGACATAGCCTCCGCCAATCACAATTAAGTGCCCGGGAATCTGATCCAATTCGAGTGCCTCGATGTGCGTGAGCGGCTCCGCCTCGGCCAGGCCAGGAATTGACTCCAACGCAGCCCGTGTACCAGTGCTGACGATTACATTCGCTCCGTGGAGGAGGCGACTGCTTTCGTCAGGCAGCGTCACTTCCAGCGTTTTCGGACTTATGAAGCGCCCGGATCCGAGGATGAATTCCGCTCCGGTCTGCTTGAAGTTGTCGAGATACATTTCGTTCAAACCTGAGACCATGGCACGTTTTCGGGCGCGTACCGCCGGCATATCAACGCGGAACCCGTCTGCGACGATGCCGAACTCCTTGCCGCGACGGAAGTACGAAGCTACCCTCGCACTTTGGAGAATGTTCTTACTCGGCAAGCAGGCAATGTTCGGGCATGATCCTCCTATGTACTTGCGCTCGATCACCGCAACGCGCTGCCCTCGACTGGCAAATGTCCACGCGGCAATCGTTGATCCTGTGCCGCCGCCGAGGATAACGAGATCGTAGTTTTCCAAAGCGCGTGCTTGGCTTGCATGCGATGAAGGAATTGTTTCTTGACGATTCATGATATTTTCCGGTTTGCCGCTTTGCTATGGTTTGCGTGCAATCTTGCGTATGATGCTGCTCTCGCCGCCGTCTGTTTTAGTTACCAGTATTTGTTTTCGGAGAGGATCGCATTCTTGCCGAAATAGCTGATCAGGTAAAACGACACTCCCAGGGATATGACGTCCTTGAAGAGGAATAGGCCCAAGAAACTCATGTACCCCATCCCGTGATAATGATTGATCGTACCGGGGTAGTTATGATCATAGTGTTGGTTATAAAGAACATGACTGATGCAACGAGCCCCATATGATGACGGCCTTAGGCCTCAAATAACCTGCGATGATCAACGCTGCGGCAACGATCTCGCTCAGACCGATCAGATCGGAGCCGATATACGGGCCAAATAGCTTAAAGCGCCAACTGATCAACGGACTGTTAGAGATCAAGGGATCTACGCCTTCGGCGTCGGGAGAAGTCATCTTATAAGATCCTGCCCAAAGGGGCATGACAATCATGCCGATACTGGTAATTAGAAGTGGGATATTACGATCACTTATCCACACGGCTAATTTTGTTAGATTGCTTTTGGCTTGTTTTGAAAGGTCAGCGGAAGAACTCAGGTCCTGTTTCTCAGTGCTAGTCGCCTGTGCTGACATAACCCGACTCATGATTACTTCTCCTTGAAACCATCCTGCAGTTCAACCTATCTGGAACCTGCACATAGCGCGTCCCTTAGGCGACGATGAGATAATCCTGCTCTATACGCCCTTGATCTCGCCGCCATCCATACGTACTGATGTACCCGTCATCCACTTCGCCGCGGGCGACACAAGATAAGCCATCAGCTCTGCAATCTCTTCCGGTTGGCCGAAGCGACTGATACCCACTTCCTCCGGGAACTTCTTCTTAGCTTCTTCCACAGTAAGGTTGTGTGCCGGCGCCCATTTCTCAAAGAAAGATTGCCTGCGTCCCGTCATCACGGCGCCAGGCACAACGCTGTTAACCTGCACGCCGTCCTTGATGCCTTGCTCCGCGAATGCTTTCGCTAGCGCGATAATCGCTGCGTTTACGGCCGCGACTGCAGCGAAACCGGGCTTGGGGTCGAGAGCAGCGCTACCGGACATCAGAACGACAGACCCATTCGAGGCTTTCAATGCATCCCAGGCTCGGATCGTTAGGCGTCGTGCGCCGTGTAACTTTAGTGCCATCCCATCCTCCCACTGCGCATCCGTCATTTCGAACAGATCAATCTGCGGCACAGCGCCGGCAATGTTGACCAGGGCATCGATTCTGCCAAAACGGTCCAGCGTGCCTTTGACGAGGATCTCGACAGACGAAGGCTCGCGTAGGTCAAGTGCATGAACCAGCGCTTCGGCACCGGCCGACCTGACTGCAGTCGCGGTCTTCTGCAACTCGCTTTCCTTTCTCGCGGTGAGTACGACGGCTGAGAAGTCGCGGGCAAGACGCAATGCAGTAGCTTGGCCGATTCCCTGACTTGCTCCCGTGACGATGACAACAGAGTTGTTCTTCACAGCTCTCTCCTTTGTGGCCGAGGCGGACGCCAATTCATTACCCGGAAGCCGCCGTTGGCGAAACCGATTGGCGAACCGCATCCAGGATCATGTCAACCACGAGATCTGGCTCCGTGTACATCGGGGTGTGATCCACTCCATGCAACCGAACGGTCGCACCCATCCGTTGCGCCATATAGCGCTGAGTTTCCGGGCTGATCATGCGATCTTCTTCAGCAATGAGGAACCACGATGGCTTCGTTCTCCATGCGGGCTTTGGCGCCTTCTCCTGAATGCATTTCAGTGCGATCGGACGCTGCACGGCCGCCATAATCGTGGCCTGGTCCCTGGAGGCCTTGTGTGCTACTGCCTGACTAAAACCCTCTTGCGGCATCCAGATGAAACCGTGCCGGTCAGGTGTTAGGCGCGGGGCCTCCGGATGTGGATCAGCGCGATAAAACACGTCTGCAACGGTTTCGTTCTCGTCGGGTGCCAACGCAGCTATATAGACGAGCGACGTTACCCGATCATCATGGGCTGCGGCGATCACGGCACCTGCGTAGGCGTGTCCCACCAGAGTTACTGGGCCATTGGTTCTCTCCACCACGCGATTGAGTGTGGCTATATCATCCGTGAGGGACGTCAGAGGAATCGGTGCGGACGTTACGCTAAGCCCCTGGCGTCGCAACGGCAGGATGACGTTGCTCCAACAGGATCCGTCGGCCCACGCCCCGTGAACCAGCACGACCGAGCCCGAACCATTTTGAGGAGAGGAATTCATCGCAAGACCACCTTATCTGCGCTCCGCGATATGCCGTTCGCCTCAAGGAACTCGCTCATTGCGGCGCCGATCTCCACAACATGCGTTGCTATTGCAAAATGTCCCGTATCGAGGAACTGGACCTGCGCGTTCGGTAGATCTTTTCGAAATGCCTCTGCTCCGGCTGGGATGAAGAACGGATCGTTCTTGCCCCAGATCGCGAGCAAGGGCGGTTGCGATTTGCGGAAATACTCCTGAAACTTCGGATAGAGCTTTACATTCGATGCGTAGTCGAGAAACAGATCGAGCTGAATCTCTGTGTTCCCGGGGCGCTCGAACAAAGCCGTATCCAATGTGTACGATTCAGGCGCAACCGCTTCTGGGTTCGCGACGCCATGCGTGTACTGCCAGCGAGTTGTTTCCAGTGTCATGATGTTTCGCCGGAGTACATCTCTGTTTTCAGCGGTGGGCGCAGACCAATATGTCCGAATCGGACCCCACGCGTCGCCGAGGCCCGCTTCGTACGCGTTGCCGTTCTGTGAAACGATCGCTATAACTCGCTCCGGATGGGTCATCGCCAGACGGAGACCTGTAGGGGCTCCGTAGTCAAACACATAAATCGCATAGCGAGTAAGGCCAAGCGCGTCGGTGAAGGCCTCGAGCGTATGAGCCAGTGCGTCAAACGAGTAGGTATAGTTCCGCAGGGCTGGTACCTCTGTGAATCCAAAACCGGGCAAGTCAGGCGCGATCACGTGATAGCGATCAGCAAGGCGGGGAATGAGTTCACGAAACATGAACGATGATGTTGGGAACCCGTGAAGCAAAAGAACTACCGGAGCACTCGGTTCACCTGCTTCTCGATAAAAGACCTGCACGCCGTCCGCTTCGACCTTGTGAACGGTGGTCAAAGGCATTGCCAATTTTGACCTCGTCGGATGGACATTGCTTTTAGCTTCTTGCGTTGAAATAACTTGAGTCATGGAACTCCTCCTCGCTTTTATTTAACTGATTGCGCAAGGGCGATTTGCCGTTAGGCACCCTGCCCATACAGCAGAAGCTAGCCGCTACTTCTGCGAGATTGTCTGATTCGCCACCAACGGCGCGGTTCCGAAAGTGACGCTGAACCGTTTGCACCAAATCGAGACCGCGCGGTACTTGGATAAGTCCACATCAGGACCGACTGCGTAGTTTTGATCGCCTAGGTTCCCTTTAATGCTTCCCAGATCGATAAACCCGGTTCGCTCCACTGTTGTGCTGTCGTTGGCATCGTCGGCAGCCACCATGTAGACGTGAACGTCTGGACCGTTTGATGTCTTGAAATCCGTTAGGCGAAGAACACGACTGCCATCGCCGGCGCGGTAGATGGTTGCGGTACCGCTTGTGGGATGCAAGATGGAATGAAATGTTCCAGATGCAAGCGCCTGGTCAGGCGAACTGTTTTGCTTAGTCGGCAATTCTTCGTGGACGCGTTGATTGACGACCAGCCTCTCTGGTCGAAACGCGTACCAGCCGACAAACAGCGCGATGGCAAGCACAGGAATAATCACCCACTTTTTCATTTTCGTATCTCCGCTTATTTAGCAATCCTTGTTTTTCGCTGTTTCATATCCGTGGTGGAAGATACAGCGTTTGTTATCGGCGTGGTGCAGCTTTGCACAGTAGGGAGCTACATCCCCGCGGGCGCGCAAAAAACCTCTCCGGCGGCCAGCATGCCCAATGTCGGCGCAGTGAAATAGATCCACAGCGCGAGCCAGTAGCCAGCATGAAATGCTGACCCACAGCGGGCTGGCACATCTTTCCTCTTCACTGCACCCGAAATGCCAAAACGAAATGATTTCACTGTGGCGCGGGCTCAGAGGTAAGTTGTTCTGAACTGGCAAGATCTCTTCTTAGCAGCAGCGGACTGGCTCGCGCTCTAACTGACGAATTCGCGACGAATGCCCAACACTGACGAGTTTCGGTCGCGATTCCTGTCGTTGGACGCGGTGCCACTTCAGCCGTGGGAGGCGTCCCGCTATTTAACCCTCTGGAGATACTTCGCGGATGACCAAATGAAGTGAAATGCGATCCGTTGCGCGAGCAAAGTCGAGTGAAATCAGGAATCAGAAGGCGCAGGACCTCGCGCACATGAGCCTTTCACGCATCCGAGGTGACGGGAGGCGCGACACGTTAAATGTCTCAGAGGAGGTAGTCATGCCACCGGATTCTTTAGACTGCCAGACGTATCCCCGTGAACTGCCAGCGCGTTGCCGGCTGAAAGAAGTTGCGATAGGTCGCACGTACATGATCCGCGGGTGTGACGCAAGACCCTCCACGCAAAGTCATCTGACCGGACATTAACTTGCCATTGTATTCGCCCAGCGTTCCAGGGAAGGGCTTGTATCCCGGATATGCAGTGTAGGAGCTGGCGGTCCATTCCCAACAGTCACCGAAGAGTTGGTTGACACCTTTGCAGTTGGCCGTCACCGGATGCAGCCTCCCTGAGTCGAGTAGATTTCCTTGTAGGGGTGTTTGGTCCGCGACGTGTTCCCATTCTGCTTCCGTTGGGAGCCGGCAACCTCGCCAGCGTGCAAAGGCGTCAGCCTCGAAAAAGCTGATGTGGCACACGGGCGTATCAAGTAGCGCGGAGAGTCCTTGCCAACCGATCAATGTGAAGACGCACCAGCCGGTCTCATCGCTGGCATCGCGTTCCCAGTAGAGCGGCGCCTGCAACCCCGCCTGCGTTGCCGTCTCCCAGCCGTCAGCAAGCCAGAGTCCGGGACGTGTGTATCCGTCATCGGACATAAACTCCAGATACTCTCGGCAGGTAACATTGCGGTTTGCGATCTGAAAGGGTCGCAGGTACACCTTGTGGCGGGGAGTCTCGTTGTCAAAGCAAAAATCGAGAGGATTGTCCGCGCTCAGCTGATATCCAATTTCAACCAGGCCTCCATTGAAGCCATGCCAACTAAGCTGAGGGACCGCTTGGCCACTCTCTCCATCAAGAGGGGCGCGGCGGTACGAGGGATGTAGGGGATTCGAGAAGAAAGCGTGTTTGATATCAGTCAGTGCCAGCTCTTGGTGCTGTTGTTCGTGGTTCAGGCCCAACATGATGCGCCGCGACATTTCGTCGTCAACGGAGCGGTTGAAGAGTCTCTCCATCTCATGGTCAACGTGCGCGCGGAATTCGATGATCTGTTCAAGCGAAGGCCGGGAAAAGGAAGCGCGCAGCTTCTTCTCCGGAATCTCCTCGCCAAGCGAGATGTAGTAGCTGTTGAATAGCCAGTGGAACTTTTCGTGAAAGGGCTTGTAATCAGGCAGAAACGGACGAAGCACAAAAGTCTCGAAGAACCATGTGGTATGGGCCTGATGCCACTTCACCGGACTAGCCTCCGGGCACGACTGCACCATCTGGTCTTCGGCAGAAAGATTCTTCGCGAGTGAGCGCGTCATCGACCGAACCGCTTTGTACTTCGAGAAGAGCGCCGACATTGTGTCATTCCATGCGCCGACAATTCTGAATCACAGCTTGACGATGATCTTGCCGTTTGCCTTATTCGATTCCATCAACCGCTGCGCCTCGCGAATCTCCTTGAACGAAAATACTGCTGCCGGTTTTGCATTGTAGATACCTTTCGCCACCCGATCCACAATCTCTTGAAGCGGAACTTCTGATACGGGGAACTCCGGAGTGCCGAAGACAAAGCTGCCAAAAAGACTAAAGTGTATTCCGCTGGCCATCTGTAGCAATGGGTTGAAGTCCTTCACTGGCTTAAGTCCCCCCAGCCAGCCGGCTAAGCAGATACGACCATGCCGATGTGGAATCGCAATCGAATCGAGAAGAGTACTGTTGCCGATAAGGTCGAGCACAGCATCCACCTTCTTTGTCTCCGGCAGTCGCTTGGACAGCTCCAGGCCTTCAATCTCCGCTCTCTGCGCCCCAAGTCCAAGGAGCTTTTCAAAGCGCGCCTCATTGCGCGTCGTCGCTATCACATTCAGCCCTGCATTTGCTGCAATGTTCAACGCCGCCTGACCAAGAGCAGAACTCGCGCCGCGAAGAAGGAGGGTCTGCCCTCTTTCGATCTGCAGATTGCCATAGAGGCACATCCATGCTGTGGCGTACGACTCTGGTATTACCGCGAACTCCTCCCACGACATATCTGTTGCCACCTTAATGACATTCGTCGCTGGTACGAGCGTTAGTTCCGCGTAACTACCGTTGATCGATCTCCCCATGCCCCCCATGAATGCGGCTACTTTGTCGCCACGACGAAATTCTCTACCGGGTGCTGCAACTACCTCACCTACGCACTCAATTCCGCTGACCTCAGCTGCCTCAGCCCACTCGCCTTTACGCATATGGGTTTCGGCGTGATTTATGCCGAAAGCTTTGACCGCAATCAGGACATGGCCGGCTTTTGGCTGGGGGTCCGGCAGATCCTTAAACACCAGATTCTCAAGTCCTCCGAAGCCACTCAAAACAATTGCCCTCATCTGGCACCTCCTGAAGCTTCCGACGCTCCGTCTTGCCGCACGTGCGCTCATGCGCCTGGGCCGACGACCTGGCGCGGCGACAGGGACGGAACATCTTCGCGGTCAATTCATGTCAGAGACTCTGGCAGGCATGCGGCTCGCCAAAGCGAGGTATCTCGAGGCCGAGGGGAGAAATCAGATGTAAGTTATTCTGCTGCCGGAACATCGGCATTCGTAGCGCGGTCAGAGGGTGCGCTGTCAGTGACGGGTTCGTGACTGATGTCCGTCACTGGCGGGTTCTCGTCGCAACAATCGTCGCAAGATTCAGTCCTTGAGTAGACTCTCAACGGCACCATTTCGTGAGGAGGATGCGGGACGATTAATGCGAAGCCTTCGCATTCTGTAAACCAAAGAGGTGCGCTGCATTCCTAGTCGTGCTGCGGCGCCATTTCGGCCGCCCACTACCCAATTGCTCGCTTCGAGCGCACGGAGGATATGATCTCGTTCCACTTCCTCTAGACCAGTCATCGGCACGTTGATTCTCTTGTGAGCGCTGAACGGTTCCAGTTCGGAAATTGGAGCCCGCAATACCGTGTGGGGAGAGAGAATCACAGCTCGCTCGATAAAGTTCTGCAACTCCCGGACATTCCCAGGCCAGCGGTATCGGACGAGCGCATCCATTGTCTCGGAAGGAATTTCGTCGACTCTCTTGTTCATGCGTCGCGCGTACAACGCTGTGAAATGCGAAACCAGTTTCGGAATGTCCTCAGTACGTTGCCGCAAGGGCGGAACGTTGATAGGAAATACCTTCAACCGATAATACAGATCTTCGCGGAACGTCGTCTGTTTGACCATTGCAGCCAAATCACGATGGGTGGCTGCGATCAGGCGGACGTCAACTTTGTGGGTATGGTTGCTACCGAGTCTCTCGAATTCCTGCTCTTGTAGGACCCGCAGCAACTTCGCCTGAAGCTCCAGAGGGATGTCGCCGACTTCGTCAAGAAAGAGCGTGCCCTTGTTCGCGAGTTCAAAGCGCCCGGTTTTTTGCGCAATTGCTCCGGTGAATGCGCCTTTTTCGTGTCCAAACAACTCGCTTTCAAGGAGTCCGAGTGGGATCGCGGCGCAGTTCAATTTGACAAAGGCCCGTTCCCGGCGGCCGCTCAGATTGTGAATCGCACGCGCAATAAGCTCCTTACCGGTTCCCGTCTCGCCCATGATCAGCACACTCGAACCCGTAGGCGCAACAACGGACACCAGGTCCAGCGCAGTTTTCAAAGCAGGACTTTCGCCGACGATTTCCCCGAATTCGGTGCGAATTTCCTCCTCAAGATAAAGTCTTTGCTTCGTCTCTTTGTCTCTGTCTTTTATCGCCTTTTCATAGTCCAACGTGTTTTCAACTGCAATCGCTATCTGACAGGCCACCTGCTCGAGCAAGATGACGTCGTCTTTCTCAAAAGCGTTGTCCGAACGCCTAGAGAGCATAAGCACGCCAACCACGCCATCACGCCCTACGAGCGGAAGATAGCACCCCACGTTGAGGCCTTCCTCGATCACGCGTTCATAAAGGAGTTGGCCGTCAGGATTGCCATAAATGTCAGGATCCTCGCGGACCTGCTCGAAGCTATCGATCCGAATGCTCTTGCCCTTCCGCAATACCTGACCCGAGATCGAACTATGCATCGGCACCAAGGATCCCTCGCGGAAGGGTCCTCTGGCGTCCGGATTGTACAAGGTAGTGACGCGTAACTCGCCGCTCTCGGAATCGGGTAGCAGCAAGGCGGACACGTCACATCGCATTATCCTGAATAGATTCGTTGAAAGCGCCTCAACCACTTGCCGGAGGTCCAATTTGGATGTCACGTTGCTTGTGATTTCCAGGAGCAAGCGCAGCCGGTCGTGTTCGAGCCGTAACTTTTCTTCATTGATGTGGCGCTCAATCGCGATCCCGGCGATGTGGCTGACATTCTCGATCAATCGCAGGTCTTCCGCGTCGGGGCTACGCGCTTCGCGATAATGAATGGCGAAAGTCCCAAGGACTTTACCATCGCTCGTAAACAAGGGTTGCGACCACACTGCACGAATTCCATAAGGCAAGAGCAGGTGACGATAGTGATCCCAGATGGGGTCATTGAGGATATCTGTCACAAATACCGGCTCTTTTCTATAAACGGCTGTGCCGCAGGATCCACCTTTTGGACCAATAAGCATCGACCCTACGTGAGCGCTGAATCCGGGAAGACCGGGAGCTGCCTCGCAATGGAGTTGCTTTCCGCTACTGTCAGGAAGCCAAATTGTACACAGCGTGCCGTCGCCTTTAGACTCAACCAGCTGGGCAATGATGGTGAGCACTTCAGACAGCGGGGACCCAGCAAGAATCAACCTTAAAATGCTAAGTACAGAATCGCCGGAAAAGAGGGCCGACTCCTTCTGCCCCGGTTCAACTCTTGACGAAAATTCGGCGGGAGACTGCGTTGCTCTCTCCATAAGCTTTCCTTTCTCGGCGACACCTCCGAAAAGGAGGAGACCCACTATGTTTCGACTGAAGGTTACGGGCGAGGAGGATTATGGCGAGGATGGTCACTGACCATCGACCGGCTTCCAACGACGATTGGGTTTCTACTCAGGAATAATCCTCGTTAGTCCGCAAACTAGTTGCTCGGCGGACGAATCACACCGTAGCTGCCCTCACTTCTTTCTGCGCATCGAAAAATAGGGCCCCGGAAACTAACCTCTCTCCAGCTACATTATAAAAGGAATCGCCGTTTCACTTCATCCAGTCATCCGTGGAGCCTCTCCAGCCCGTTAGACAGCAGGACGCCTCCAATCGTCTGAAGCCCCGGAACTACGTCCTGCAACAAGGGCAGCGACCAGAACTCGTCAGTGTTGCGCATCCGTCACGAATTCGTCAGTTAGAACCCGATCCCGAGTCAAGTGACCTAGAAAGGAACTAGACCCATCGTCAACGTGGAGGTCATCGGCAAATTGGACCTCTTGGAGCCGAGGAGTTAAGGTCAACGATAAAGGCGGAAAAAGTATGGACTGCCATGCGGACAAAGTGGAAAAACAATTCGGGACGGTTGCACAGGGGTATTTATCAAGCAGGGTGCATAGTGAGGGAGCCGATTTTACAGCTATCGCCGATAAAGTGAAGACCACACCTCGTGCAAAAGTATTGGACCTCGGGTGTGGGGCAGGTCACGTCAGCTTCGTCGTCGCGCCCTTTGTTGAATCGGCGATCGCCTATGACCTGTCGCGCGAAATGATTGATGTGGTCAGCAACGAAGCCAAACGACGAAGTCTTCCCAATATCTCTACTAGGCAAGGCCGGGCCGAAGCGCTTCCCTTCGAGGACGCCAGTTTCGACTGGGTGTGCACACGCTACAGCGCTCATCATTGGACAGACATTCGCAAAGCATTCCGTGAAGCGCGCCGAGTCCTGAAGAGCGGCGGCACTCTGATCATCATTGACACATGTGCTCCAGCAGACCCTCTGTTGGACACGCATTTACAGACGATCGAATTGTTGAGAGATCCATCACACGTTCGGAACTACTCGCTGGCCGAATGGAATTCCATCCTCGCGGAGGCGGGATTTCTACCGAGAGAACAATCCTGCTGGAGACTCCCTCTTGATTTCAACGCTTGGGTAAGACGGATGAGGACATCTCCTGTCTATGTGGAAGCGATACGCTCTCTGCTCCAGAACGCTCCACGGGAAATACGCGGATATTTTCAAGTCACTGACGACTGCTCGTTTACGCTGGATTCGGTCCTGATCGAAGCGAATTGATTCCGTAAGGCAAGCCACCAGAACCACCAGAAATGCACCACCTCACGCTGGAAGCCGCAGGCCGATCACTCCTTCGAAGCAGCGTGTTGTCGAGCGTTGTCGGCAAGTCTCTCGGTAAGAAACTGCAGATACTCCTCGACACCGCTTCCCGTTTTTGCCGACACTGCAAAGCAGCGCATGCCCGGGCGCACGCCTTGAATATTAGCTCTCATCACTGCTTCGTCGCACTCAACCGCCTCGCACAGATCCATCTTTGTGATCACCGCCACATCGGCGCTGTTGAAGATGGTGGGATATTTGAGAGGCTTATCTTCACCTTCCGTAACTGACAGCAGAACAAAGCGGAGATTTTCGCCCAGATCATAAGAGGCGGGACAAACCAGGTTACCGACATTCTCGATGAAAAGAAAATCCAGCGGGCCAACCCCCCAGCCCTCGAGCGCGCGCTCAACCATCGCCGCTTCAAGATGACACAGCGTTCCCGTCGTGATCTGTTTCACTGGCGCCTGGCTGCGCGCGAGCCGGACAGCATCGTTCTCCGTTGCCAGGTCGCCAACCAGTGCCGCCACGCGGTAGTTCTGCCTCAACAGCGACAGCGTCTTTTCGAGAAATGCAGTCTTCCCCGCGCCCGGACTGGAAACCAGGCTCACGACAAATGTTCCCTCGGCGCGAAAACGCTCGCGCAGCGCATGTGCGATCAAATCGTTCTGCTTCAGAACATTCTTACGAACTTCCAACAGTCGCGGTTGGGCGCTCATCCCTTACCTCCAGAGCAGTGATTGCCAGCTCTCGTCCATGAATACCCTCCGAAGTGGGCGCTCCACACTCAGGACAGCAAAACCACTGCATCGAATTCAAGATCTTTTGCGCCTTGCAGGCAGGGCAGTACACCTCGATAGGAACCTCGCGAATCACGAGCCGGGAACCTTCGAGCGGCGTGCCGGCGCAAGCCATCTCGTAGGAAAAGAGCAGCGCGTCCGCAACGACTCCAGACAGGGGACCAAGTTCGAGATGAACAGCGTCAATCGTGACATCTCGCCGCCCGGCCTCCTCCAGCGCCATATCGACAATACTCATCGCGATTGAAAGCTCATGCATAAGGCGCACCACTATTTCGGCGCCGCTCACATACAGCAATCGCGGCTTGGCCCAGACTGATACCTCCATCGTTCGGCGGTACCAGATGGTTGACCCATATCCGGAACCTTTCTGCCTCGAGCAGAGGTTTCAGATCTGCCAGCAGCAACTCATTCTGGAAGACTCCCCCTGAGAGGACAACGATGCGAATGCCTCGCTCCTCACCAATCCCCTTCACGGATGCCACCAATCCCTTCGCAATGCCTCTCTGGAACGCGCGAGCAATCTCTGCCGTGGGCCGCTCGCGAAGCCGGTCTCGGATGACCGCGTTGAGCAGCGGACGGAAGTCGAGCTCGCCATCCGCAAATGAAAATGGATATGCATCGTAGGTCGCAGCCTTGCGGCCGAGCTGCTCCAGCCAGATCGCCGCCTGCCCTTCGAAGGAAGTCTCCCTCACAAATCCGAGTAACGCCGCAGCTGTGTCGAAGAGTCGTCCCATCGACGTAGTGGAAAATGTGCGAACACCGCGATCAACAAGATGCATTGCGTTCGCATATCGTGGGCCGAAGTGAAACGGCGCTGCAGTCAGATCCGGAAGATCGTCAAGCTGCGACAGAAAGCCCGCCGCCGCCTGCTCGGGATATCGGGCGGCAGCATCACCGCCTGCCAATACAGCTTCGCGAAGATGGACTACCCGTTCGAAACCACTCGCCATGCTGCCGGCAAAAATTTCCCCACCCCAGATACTTCCGTCGTCTCCATACCCGGTGCCATCCAGGCTAATCCCGACAACGGTCTCCTCCCAGGCGCCACGCTCTGCAAGCACCGACGCCAGGTGCGCCCGATGATGCTGCACCGCACAGCGGCGACCCGCCGGTAACACGAGCGCATGCATCGTCGAGGCGTACTGCGGATGGCGATCGTGCACCACCAGCAGATCCTTCCATCGCACGTCATACATGGAAATCAGATCGTTAATAGTCTCTTCGAAAGCGTGGAAAGCCTGGTAATGGTCCAGATCGCCGATATGCTGGCTGACAAATGCCTCGCCATTCACCACCAGTGTGATCGTGCTCTTAAGATCCGCCCCCACGGCCAACACAGGTTGCTGTGTTGGGAGCACTGCCACAGCGCCCGGCGCATAGCCTCGACTTCGTCGCAGAATCATAGGACCGAACACGCCAACGCGTGCCACAGAATCGTCGACGCGTCTTGCGATCGGCCGCTCCCCAATCAGAAAAGCATCGGCAATGCCCGCCAGCCGCTCCAGCGCGTCATCTTCTTGGTAGGCAATCGGTTCGCTGGAGCGATTCGCGCTGGTCATCACCAACGCATGTGGAGCACCCGCGGCAAAAATAAGGTGCTGTAGCGGCGTATACGGAAGCATCACGCCCAGTTCTTCATTTCCAGGAGCGACTCCGTCCAACTCCACCTTGGCTTGATCTAGAACAATGGGTCGCGCCGCCGACAAAAGTAATGCCTCCGTATCTTTCGACATGTGAATTAGGCTTTTCGCGGCATTCAGATCTCGCGCCATCACGGCGAACGGCTTTTCCTTCCTATACTTTCGCTCGCGGAGGGTGGCATTGGCCCCGGCATTTCGAGCATCGCACGCCAGATGGTAGCCACCGATTCCCTTGACCGCAACGATCTTGCCTTCGCGAAGAAGCTGTGCCGCGCGAGCAACCGCCCCGGCGCCATCCGAGATCGTCGCCATACCCTCGAGAAGAAAATAGCTCGGGCCGCATTCCGGGCACGCAACCGGCTGCGCATGGAATCGGCGATCACCCGGATCGCGGTATTCATCGCTGCAGTAGCGGTCCATCGGCCATTTGCGCATCGTGGTATTCGGCCGGTCGTAGGGAAGCGCAAGAATCACGCTGTAACGTGGCCCGCAGTTTGTGCAGTTGATGTACGGATACCCGAATCGCAGATCTGACGGGTCGAAAAGCTCGCCAAGGCATTCCTCGCAGACAGACAGGTCAGGCGAGACGCGGACGGTTGGCCGGCCCAGCCGTTCGCTTTCTCGTATCGTAAATGCGCTGAGACCTTGCCACGGAGCAGGCTCAATCTCGATCTCCGCAATCTGCGCAGCGGCCGGAGGTCTGCCTCTCATCTCCTCCACAAACGCGGCTAGTTCTTCTTCCGTACCTTCGAGATGGATCTCCACTCCTCGCTCGCCATTGAGCACCCATCCGGACAGCATGTGCGCCTGGGCAAGGCGGTAGACAAACGGGCGGAAGCCAACACCTTGCACCACACCGCGCACACGAACTGAGCAGGCAGTCGCCATCAGGACCCCGAACCCACGATGCACCCACGGCCATGCCACCCGATCTGGACCACCTTGCCGTCCTCAATAAGAACAGGCACCGTGCGCAGGCTGCTATCAATCGCATGCATACGCATTCGCGCTTCGGCATCAGCCTCGACGTCGAACTCCTCAAAGTCGCGCCGCGTCCATTCCAGCCATTCGCGCAGTTCCTGTGTGTATGGGCAGCTTGCAGTGCCGTAGAGTTCAAGCTTCGCCACGTTCAAGAACCTCCAGCATCTCCCGCACGATGTGATACGCGGATGCCTGCACCTCCTGAATACGCGGAATGTAATCGCTCCGAATGATGATCGGAAAGTCCGCCAGACCGCGACGATAGACCTCCCCGCCGTCATATCCCAGCAGCGCGACGGTCAGCAAGCCGCGTTTACGCGCTTCCTCCAGAGCCATCACGATGTTCCGCGATCCGCCGCTGGTCGAGATGCCGACCGCAACATCCTCCGGCCGCGCCTGAGCGATAAGCTGGCGCAGGAAGATCACTTCTGTGCCCACATCGTTAGCCAGCGCGGTAATATTTGCCGGCTCCATCGACAGCGATATGGCCGGAATCGGGCGATACCCTGACGGAGGCAACACACAATCGAGTGCCCAGTCGTTCGCGTCTGTTGCTGAGCCGCCATTGCCGAAGATGATCAGCTTTCCGCCCTGCAACATGCGCTGCCTTATGGCCACAGCGGTATTTCCAATCTGCTCGGCCTGCTCCGCCGCCAATCGCGCCCGCAGCAGCGAATCATCATGGACCTTCATCTGAATCGAAGCCGCAACTTCTTCGACCACATCGGTCGTTTCCTGTTTCTTCTGGCCAAGAAAGGGATACAGAAATTCAGATTGCCCCACATCCTGCCCCAGTTCGCGATGCTCGAAGAAGACGTGCACCGTCTCCCAAAGCGTGTGGTAGAAGATCTCGACGAGTTCCTGGTGGATAAACGGATCCTTCGTGGCCGGCTGAAGCGCATACGAGCCTTCGGTGCCCGGTAGAGCAAAGGTCATCGCTTTGCGACTACGAGCCAATGCCAGCGCTGCATCCACTTCGGCATCGCCTTCGGGAGGACCGAATCCCATTACGATGTCCGCCGGCGTGAGGATCGCATCCTGCCATGGCCCGAATGCCATCGATAGATCCAGCGCCGGAAGAGCTCGCTTCCCCACGATCACCGGGTGTACAAACTCGACCGAGACGTGTTGCGCATCTGTCGCATAAGGACCGCGTCCGAACGCGAGCAAGCGTCCACCTTTGAGGAAGCGCTCCGACATCTCGCGGCAGGCCTCCGCAAGATGCGTCGCTTCCTGCCGGAAAAATCCTTCGATGATCTTGTTGCGCGCGAGCAGGCGCTCTTCAATTTGTGTCGCCAGCTTGCAAGCCGTTTTCATTACCTGTCCTAACAGATGCGCGGCAGGGGGTCGCCGACCAGCATGTCAACGATTCGGCTGCCGCCGTATCGCGTCGTCACGAGCACGGCGCACGCAGGCTCACTCCGAACCTCGCCGATGATGCACGCGTCCTCGCCGCCTTCTGCCTGATTCACCGCGTTCAGCGCTGCATCCGCATACTCGGGCGCGACTACCGCAAGAAACTGGCCCTCATTGGCGATATGCAACGGATCCAGCCCCAATAACTCACATGCGCCGCGAACCTCGTCGTGCATCGGAATTTCTTCTTCCGAAAGAACAATGCCCAGGCCACAATCGCGGGCAAGCTCGTTGAGAGTAGTCGCAACACCGCCTCGCGTGGGATCGCGCATCCACCGTACTCCCGGCGCGGCTTCCCGGGCTATCGCCTCCACCAGCGGCAGGACACACCGTGTGTCGGATACAAGATTCGCTTCAAGATCCAGCTCTCCACGGGCAAGAAGGATAGTAATGCCGTGATCGCCAATCGGTCCCGAAAGAATAACCTTATCCCCCGCACGGGCGGACCTCGCATCGATCGTCACCTGCGGCAAAAAGCGACCGATGCCAGTCGTCGTGATGTACATACCATCGGCTTTACCGCGTTCGACAACCTTTGTATCCCCTCCAACAATGGCGACGCCTGCCCGCTCAGCAGCGGCAGCCATCGCGCGCACCTCCGCTTCAAGATCTGTCGTGGGCAATCCTTCCTCTAATACAAACGTGACCACCATGGCCTGGCCCTTGGCGCCTGAAACGGCCAGATCATTCATGGTCCCGTTGACGGCCAGTTCTCCGATCGAACCACCCGGAAACCTCAAAGGCTTGACGACAAAGCTGTCCGTGGTAAGGGCAAGCGCATAGCCGTCAATTCGGACGCGCGCAGCATCGCCCAGAAATTCTCCTGCGTTTTGAAAAAGAATTGGAGCGAACAGGCCCTCCACCAGCCTGCGGCTCGCTTTGCCCCCGGCGCCGTGCGCCATTTCAATCTGCGGGTCTCGAAAGCGAATGGCAGCACGTCCGCTTTCGACAGCGGGCTTGCCGTTCATGCCACCGAGCTGATACTGGTCACCATCGCTGCCGCTTTGCGATGTTCGTAGTTGTAATATGCTGCGCATGAACCCTCTGAAGACACCATCAGCGCACCGATCGGGTGTTCTGGAGTGCAGTCATTGCCAAACAGCTTGCACTGCGCGGGCTTCAGCACACCCTTCAAGACCTCGCCGCACTGCGCGGCCTTGGGATCAGTCACGCGCGTACCCGGGATCGGGAATCGCTGCTCGGCATCCCACTCGGCATACTCATCACGAATCTTCAAGGCCGATTGAGAAATGAATCCCAGCCCGCGCCACTCAAAATACGGCCGCAGCTGAAACACCTCGGCCATCGCCTTCAGCGCAGCACGATTGCCTTCCCACGGCACAACCCGCTTGTACTGGTTCTCAACGCGAGCTTCGCCCGCTCGCAGTTGCCGCAGCAGCATCACCACGGATTGCAGAAGGTCCAGCGGCTCGAATCCTGAAGTAACGACGGGCTTGCCTTCTTTCCTGGCGATCCACTCATAAGGACGGCACCCAATCACCGTCGAAACATGTCCAGGTCCGATGAACCCATCGAGACGCATGTCGGGCGAGTCGAGAATCGCGCGGATCGCGGGGATGATAGTGACGTGATTGCAGAACACCGAGAAGTTCTTGATGCCCTCTGCCTTCGCCCGCATCAGCGTCAGCGCAGTCGATGGCGCCGTAGTCTCAAATCCAATCGCAAAGAACATTACATGCTTTCCAGGATTTTTCCTCGCGATCTGCAAAGCGTCTGCTGGCGAATAGACGATGCGTACGTCGGTGCCGCGCGCCTTGTGTTCGAAGGGACTGCCGTGAGTACCCGGGACGCGCATCATGTCACCGAAAGCGGCAAAGATAACGTCGGAATTCTTCGCAACCGCCAGCCCATCATCGATTCTGCCCATCGGCAGAACGCAAACCGGGCAGCCGGGACCATGAATCAGCTCAATATTGGAAGGCAGTACATCCTTCAGCCCAAACCGGTAGATGGCGTGCGTGTGGCCGCCGCAGACCTCCATGATGCGGTAGTGCCGATCCGGATCCGAAAGCCGATAAATCTCTTCAGAAGCCTTGGTGATCAGCTCGGGGTCCCGGAATTCGTCTACATATCGCATGTACAACCTCTGCCGCCTACGGCCGGATCAAACGCCCTCAGCTGAGCCGAAGACTCTCCCGCCCATGTTCGCCACTCTCGTCAACACCATACCCCCGTACTTCCTGCATGGCCTGCTCCGCCTCGCCCAGCATCTGCAGCAGGTTCATCTGCTCCACTGCATCCCGCTCGCTGATCTTGGTCATGGCAAAGCCTACGTGGATCAGCACCCAGTCGCCCGCCACCGGCATATCGTCCTCCAGCAGCCCCAGATCCACCTTGCGCCGCACGCCGGCAACTTCCACCGTTCCCAGATGCGCGGTGTCACGATCGAGTTCAACTATCTTGCCTGGAATTGCTAAACACATTCAGCCGATTCCCCCATGCCGAGCAACTTCATTCCTGTTTGCGAGCCACGATCGCAAAGGAAAACTTAAGCTCGTCTTTGACTTTGAGCACGCCTCCAGCAACGGAGACCAGTTTGATGTTGTAATTCGTCTGATCCAATGTGAAATCGCCGGAGGCCCTAAGCATACTCCCCAATAACGTGATGCGTGCATTGATCGGTTGGCGCCGAGTTACCCCGTGCAGGGTAAGCTCTCCGTTGAGCGCAGCCGAATAGAGCATTTCCGAGACCCTAGTCACGGTAATGTCAGATGCTTCGTAGCGAATCTCCGGAAACTTCGCTGTCTCCAGGACCTCCTGGTTCATAAGGCGCTCCATCTCGCGCCGGTCTTTGTCGCTTACATCATCCTGAACGCTGAGAGAATCGGCTTTCACAACGAAACGAAACGAACCAGCCTCGATCTTTTCAGGATCAAAACTCATCTCGCCACTGAACTCCCGGATGCCGACAGTCGGATTATGACCCATCACGGCCAGCATTCCTGAAGCGAATGCCCGCACCGCAAACCGGCTTGCTCGGCCATCGATCAGATAAGTAAAACCAACCGTCTCCGTGGCTTTTTCAACCTGTGTAGAACTTTCAGTCATTCCACTCACATTGCCCGCAGCTTCAAGTACCGCTCAAAATCAGGCAACGCCGCATGAGCCAGATTACCCATTCCGAGCTGCCCTAAATATCGCCGGACGACGGGATTAGAAAGAATCAATCCCGCACCAAAGATCATCAGCGCAACGCCCCCGAGCATGTAAAGCGTATCCTTATCCATTCCGTTTCCATTAGTGTTGGTTTCCATCAGTTCCATAGGCACGCCATATCTCCTTTCACTTCCAAAACCATTAGCAGGCCGCCTTTGACCGACCTGCGTTCAGAATTTCATCGACGAGTCTTTCGACAACGTTCACCGCCTCGGGCACTGCGGCCTGAACAGATCCACTCAAGCCCATCTGGCCGTGATCGCCGCCAAACGTTTCCGGCTCGCACCCGATCAGCAGTACTCGTTTCAGCGGTCCATGCATAGCCGTCGCCATGCGAATCACATTCATCGGATTCATGGCGTGGGGCTCGACGAAGTTCGCCTGTGCGAACGAAGCGTCGAGGTCATTCAGATCCGGCTCCACCACATACACTGTGCCCGGCGCCTGCCCATGCGGAAAAGCATCGATCAGAATGGTCGTCTCATACCCGTCCTGCAACGCATAGGCAAGATCAAATCCACGTATCCCAAAATCAGCGACTCTCACCGAAGACGGAAAATCACGCCGGGCGAGCTGCTGCGCTACCTCCACTCCAAAGCCGTCATCGCCCAAAAAGATGTTGCCGATGCCGGCAACCAGCACACTTGGCTTCTCAACGACATTGTCGCGACGTTGCTCATCCGGCGGGAGCGGCTCCACTTCGGACGGATCAAAGAAAAACCGGTGTCCCGGCTGACGAAGCAGGCCCATGTCGCGTCCA
The DNA here is from genome assembly GCA_963781245.1 of uncultured Acidobacteriaceae bacterium. Lineage (GTDB taxonomy): Bacteria > Acidobacteriota > Terriglobia > Terriglobales > Acidobacteriaceae > Silvibacterium. The sequence continues at coordinate 81,205 of CAWAFB010000006.1, read as the reverse complement.
GGATCATCATCAAGGACAACGCACACATGCGACTTGCCTTCGTAATCCTGCTCAATGCTCTCAATCGTTGCAGCCTGCCCGTGTAGCGCAATGTCCAGCACGTCTCCGCCTTTATGCGGAAAGAGACGAACCCGATCGCCTGTCCTGACTTCTACTCCCGAGATCACAAGATGATCGATGAGCGTCTTATCCTCGAGCAGTTGCCATTCCAACTCGTTCATCGCGCCTCCGGATTCACATGCGTGCCTACTGGTTGCAGTCCGCGCAATGCACCATGGAGTTTCATGAACTGCTCTGGCGGCATGTTCTCCGTGCGCTCGAGTATCTGGCGTGCCCGCTCGTCCGCTTGCCTCATCTCACGCTTCTCTTCGTCCGTCATGGTCAGGATCCGCAGCGAAAGAATCTCATCAATCTCTGTGCCGTCAAAAAGACTGCCCGGACTTTCAGGAGCGATCTGCGGATAGTCATACAGAATGATGGGCGACGACAAAACCGTACTCGGGTCGGCCGCATCGCCAACCAGCACCGGCCACGTCCCGACGTTGCTGCATTCTCCGACCAGCATCTGCAACTCCTGCGGAGGATCGAGCAGCGATACAAACTGCCCGCCTTTTGCAACCAGAATGGTGTGAACGGAGACGAGAGAATACATCAACGCATCAGCACGGCTCCAACAATGCGGCGATTCGCTCAGAGTAAGGTTACGAATCCGCACAGTCACCTTGATCAAGCCTTCCCCGCAGTCCTTCACGCCGATCTCAACCGATCCGGCAATCTCCTTCCATTCGCGAATAACAACGCCGACAATCACTCCATCCTCGTTCAGGGCGCTCGCGTCACGAATGGGCTCAAGCTCTCTGCTGGCGGAGAACTCAAACAACACACGCTTTCGCGACAAAAAATCGGCAGGATGCAGTGGAGACACAATCACCTCGCGTTCCACCGCCTCCTGCCATGACGAATAAGTCTGTCCGCCAGCATCCAGCTTGTCTACGATTTCAAATTCCGGTTCCGATTCGTGCGTAAGCTCACGGACCGGCCGCGTAAGCTTCCCGATTGAACGGTCAACGATCTGCAGAAAACGAATCTTGACACCCAGCCGCGTTGAAGCAATTGTCTGCAGCAGGCATTCTGTCTGCATCATCCACGCGTCCGAACCGTTCTGCGCTTCGCTGTACGCTCGCGGACACAGCACTCCGAAGTTCCAGCGCTGCTGATTCTTCACCGCCGACGCGCGATAGGGATAGAGCATGTAACCCTCGTACAGCACGGCCTCGGCGATCTTCTCCACTTGGTCGAGATTCATGAGTTCACCGTCTCTTCTACCGGTAGCACGCTCTCCAGCGCCTGTTCCCATGTCGGCATCCCATGCTGCATCTTGTATTGACAGAGACGATCGAAGACGTCACGGCGCAGATTCAGCCACGCGGTGTTGGGATAGTAAGCGTCCATCATCTCGCGCCACACTTTAACCGGCAGGTTGAACCGCGCCTCCTTCTCCCACGAAATCGGCGCAATTTGCAACACCTCATCGGGTCCGGCATAAAACACTGTGCCGCTGAACAATAGATTGAGCGGTATCTCTCCACCCGTCAGGCCTTCAACATATTTTGTGACTGCAACATTGAAGTCGAAGGTGCAATGAATAGGAAGGTCGGCCACAGTACTTCCTGTGAAGCCGGGGACAACGACGCTGACATGCGTCCACAATAGATTCCGCAGCGTCTGGCTCCAGCGTTCTGGTTCTCCAAAGAGATCGCGCATGCTCGCCTGTTCTTCCGCTGTATAGCGGCGTCGCGTCACGTCAATCTGGATCTGGCAGCGCAGCGCCACCGTGTGAATCGACTCGGCAGAATCTGCGTTGGCAATGCGAAGCTTCAGAGCCAGCGTGGGAGCGATCGCGAACGGAACAACCGCCGCCTCTTCAACCTTGAAGTTCAGATCAGGCATGCGCTTCCCCGCTCACAACATCTGACCGCGACCTCAAATCCGAGAAGAAGCGCCCGATCTCCGTCCATACCTCGTTGCCTCCCGATAGCCCTTTCCAGTTCGCGCGAATCAGACCGACTAGCCGATAACATTCATCGATCGGCGCGATGTAGTACTCCGCATGCGATAACTCCCGCCCATGTCCGACACGATTGACAAGCAGGGCTTCGATGTCTGAACGCAGGAGCTTGAGAGGCGCATTCCGCTCGACGATCGCATTCCAGGCATCGAGGGGAAGCAGTGACTCCACCGCTCCTGCCGGACTCGGATAAAGCGCAATCACTCTGCCCTCCACACTGGAGCGAAAGAAGAATGCCATATTGATCGGTATCAACAAGCCGTCCCATTCCGCGTCTGCCATCTGAAAATCAGCCAGCAGTTGAGCACGGCGGCTCACGCGCCGATACCGCCCCCCGGCCATGGCATCGAAAAGCGTCGCGCAGGCGTCGCACGCGCATACGACCTGCCGAGCAGCAATTTCGATCAAATGGGGATGTTCTCTTCCCAGTTCCAGACTGCACAACTCGCAGCGTTCCGCGGGGCGCCTGGCGCGCGCAAACTGGCGCAGCACAGCGAAGGCCGGATCCATGGACGCTGATATTCCAGGAGGCATAATCAATCGCTCTCCGGGCTGGCGATGCCTGCTCTCAATCGGCACCCTCCACGTCTGCATGAAGGCCCGCATGCGCGCCCGTCGCATGCTTCATTAGACTTTCGATGGGGACAAACCCCGAAGACTCCTGTTCCGGCTCGTGAATAGTCAGAGATGTCAGATCGGGCGCCTGATCGTAGATGCTCTCCTCGACAATTGCCTTCAGATTCTTCGCCGTCGAACCGCACCCATGACCAGAGGTGCGAAGACGAAGCTGGATCGCCCCGTCCTGAAGGCTGACCAGCTCAACCTCCGCATCGAATTTGCGCAGACGCGCTCCAGCCGTATCCAACGCCTTCAAAACGCGTGTTTCCACATCATCGGGATGCAGCGAATAGAGCAGAAGCAGATTGCGGACAATCGGATCCTGACCTAGCCGGTCGATAAGAGCCGTACCCTGCGCGCCGGACTCGAAGACAATTTCCATGATCCGCTCAAGCCCTGCCCCATGAACTTCCATGAGCAACTGGACCACGTCCCGTGCCGCAACTTTGGATCCTCCGGCCGGCATCTGGTCGAGTTCGCCGACGAGCATGCCCAGCCGCCGAAGCTTCTCCTGAAATTCCGTTACGTCGGCCACGCCGCTCCTTTCGCTCATGGCTGCTGCAACCCGAACATCGGTGAATGATGCGTCTCCAGCACCTTCCCATTTCCGAGATACATATGTACGCCGCACGGCAGGCATGGATCGAAGCTCCTCACCGCCCGCATGATATCGATTCCTTTGAAGTTCTCCGGTCCGTTCTCTTCGAAGATCGGCGTATTCTGCACCGCATCTTCATATGGGCCCGGCGTGCCGAAGCTGTCCCGCGGATTCGCATTCCACGGCGTTGGCGGATACGGATGATAATTCGCGATCTTGTGATTGCGAATCACGACGTGATGCGACAACACACCCCGCACAGCCTCATGGAAGCCGCATCCTATCCCTTCTTCGGGAACCTTGAAGTCATTCCATGTCTTCGTCCTGCCGGCATGTAATTCCGCCAGCGCCTGCTCGGCAAAATAGAGCGCCGCGGCTGCAGCATAAGCCTGGAAGTAGGTGCGTGCGCGATCGCGTTCAATCGCGTTGCTCCATTTGGGAATCTTCCACTCCAACTCGACCTCGGGCAGCGACATGGTCTTGGGAAGGTAGATCTTGACGCTATTTCCGGTCGCCTTCAGATAGCCGATGTCCACGATTCCAGCCAGCGCTGTCGCCCAGAAGCGCGCGATTGGGCCGCCACCCGTGTCGAGCGCGAGATAGTCTCCTGTCCGCTTGTCATACCAGCGCGGAGACATCACCCACGTGTACTTGCCCGTGAAATCCCGCTTTTGCGGCTTCGGATAGGTCGACTGATTCCACGGATGCCGCTGATCCACAGGATTCCCGAGCGGGTCCTTCTTCACAAAGGTTTCCGCATTCTGCCAATCGTCGTAGTACGAACTGCCCAGCAAAATCCGGATATTCAGATTGATATCGACCAGATCCGTCGTAACCAGTTCGCCGTCCACGACGACGCCCGGAGTTACAAACATACCCCGTCCCCAGTCCGTCATTCGTTCGTAGGTGTAGTCGCAGACATCAGGATTGTTAAACGAGCCCCAGCAGCCGAGAAGAATCCGCCGCCTGCCGACCTCTTGGTAGCCGGGGAGAGCCTCATAGAAGAAATCGAAGAGGTCGTCATGCAGTGGAACTACCTTCTTCATGAACTCTACGTACTTCATCAGCCTGACAATGTAATCCGTGAATAGCTGAACCGTTGGAACTGTGCCCACACCACCCGGATATAGCGTCGATGGATGTACGTGCCGCCCTTCCATCAGGCAGAACATCTCGCGGGTCATGCGGCTCATCTGCAGCGCTTCGCGATAGAAAGCGCCGGTGAACGGGTTAAGCGCCTTCATGATGTCGCCGATGGTGCGGTAACCGTGAAGTTCAGCATGTGGCGAAGCGGTCTTCTCCGCCTTTTCCCACACGCCGGGATTCGTCTCCTTCACCATCTGCTCGCAAAAGTCCACGCCCACCAGGTTGTCCTGGAAAATGTTGTGGTCGAACATGTACTCTGCAGCCTCGCCAAGATTCACAATCCACTCGGCCATCGCGGGAGGCTTCACTCCGAACGCCATGTTCTGCGCATAGGTCGCGCAGGTCGCATGATTGTCGCCGCAAATGCCGCAGATGCGGCTGGTGATGAAGTGCGAGTCTCGCGGATCCTTTCCTTTCATAAAGATGCTGTAACCGCGGAAGATAGAAGATGTGCTATGACACTCCGCCACCTTGCGCTGGCCAAAGTCGATCTTGGTAAAAATCCCGAGACTGCCGACGATCCTGGTAATAGGATCCCAATTCATCTCTACTAACTGGCTCGGCTGGCTGGCTTCTTCTTTGCGTTCCGCAGTAATCGTGCCCATCTGATTGACTCCTTAGAGTGCATTAGCAGGACTGTTTAGAAAGATCTGGGATGATAGCCCGTCGTAAGTTCAGCACGCGGATGCCGCCACTTCGGCTCTTTGTTCACGGTGTCGTTGGTTATCGACCGGAGCGCTCGTATCGCCTTGCCATAAACGCCAACCGCTGTGCTAGAGAGCTTTGCCCCCGGCGGCTCATCCATAAACGGCATGAACTTATCCGGGAAGCCGGGCATGGTGCACCCGATGCAGATACCGCCCACATTCGGGCACCCTCCAATGCCGGCCATCCAGCCGCGCTTCGGCACGTTGCAATTCACAACCGGTCCCCAGCAGCCCAGCTTCACGATGCACTTCGGGGAGCTGTACGAGTTGGCGAAGTCGCCCTGCTCGTAATATCCGGCGCGATCGCAACCCTCATGCACCGTCTTTCCAAATAACCATGTAGGCCTGAGTTGATCATCAAGCGGAATCATCGGCGCAAGTCCCGCCACCTGATAGAGCAGATACAGCACCGTTTCCATGAAGTTATCCGGTTGAACGGGACAGCCTGGCACGTTCACTATCGGGAGCCCCGCTTTGGATTTCCAGTCCCATCCCAGGTAGTCGGCGAGGCCCATGCAGCCTGTGGGATTTCCCTCCATAGCATGAATGCCCCCGTAGGTCGCGCAGGTCCCGCAGGCGATCACAGCCAGTGCCTTGGGAGAAAGCCGGTCAATCCATTCATTCGTCGTGATCGGCTGCCCCGTCTTCGGATTCGTCCCCATCGCGGCCCAGTAGCCTTCCTTCTTGATCTTCTCGTTCGGAATCGAGCCCTCGACCACCAGAACAAACGGATCGAGTTTTCCCTCCTCGGCCCGATACCAGTACTTCATAAAGTCGTCGCCGACCTCATAGGCAAGAACAGGATTATGCAGGTGGACCTTTGGCAGGCCGGGAATCGCCCCCAGCAGCACATCCTCGATGCTTGGCTGGGTCGCCGCCGTAATCGACACCGAATCCCCGTCGCAGCCCAAGCCGGCGGTGATCCAGAGGATATGTATCTCCGCCACTGCCGGCGCTTTCTGCGTAACGCGGCCGTAGGGCGCTGCTGCTTTCGCTGTCATAACGCCAGTTCCTCCTGTCAGATGTGACTCTTTCTTCGAGGTAGTCGGCAGCGGAATCAGCGCGGCTGTCCCGTCACCAGACAGGCCATAGGAACAGAGCCAATAAAGGGATAACAAGCAGGACCAGCCCGATTTTCACTTAGTGCAAAATACGAGGCGCCCTATCGGGGATTCCCTGACGATCGTTACTGGGCTTTTTCATCGATCTTCGACTGGATAGCGTGCTGGACAAGCTCACGTCCGCTGCGAAGAGAAAGTTTGCTCTTAATATGTGCTTGGTAGGTTTCCACTGTCTTGACGCTGATGTGAAGCTTGTCGGCGATCTGCCGCGTGCCTCGACCCTCGCCGATCAACCGGAAGACTTCAAGTTCGCGATCAGAAAGCGCTGAGAGCTGTGAAGTCGTTTCCGCCGACACGCCGCTGATGTACTGATGAAGCAGCTTCCTCGACATCCGCTCGCTGAGATAGATTTCTCCACTTAGAATACAACGCACGGCGATCAGAACCTTTTCCGTCGCCTCTTGCTTCATGATGTAGCCATTGGCACGGGCCCGCAGCGCGCGTTCCGCGTAAATGGACTCGTCATGCATCGACAGGATGAGCACCGGCAGATCAGGGTAGAGCGCCCGAATATTCTTCAGCAGGTCCAGCCCATCCGGTCCATTCAGCGAAATATCAACCATTATGATGTCCGGTTTATTCTCGGCGATTCCCTTCATGGCGCTTTGCGCCTCTTCAGCTTCTCCGCAAACGGCCAGATCGGGTTCGCGATTGATCAACAACGCCAGGCCCTTGCGCAGCAGGGGATGGTCATCCACGATGAAGACACTTTTCTTCTTCACCTCTGTCGCGCCGTTCTGCCTGGAGAACTCCGTCATACAGCTTCTATTCGCTCCCGTTCATGGGAAAGCTGCAAGCCACTACCGTCCCACCCGCTGAATTTTGGCGGACCTCAAGCGCCCCGCCAATCATTCCCGCCCGGTAGTGCATGATATGCAGACCCATGCCTTGCGTTCTTTCAGGACCCTCAACAATGCCCTTGCCGTCGTCGTAAACCGCCATCCGGCCTCGCCCTTGCTCCGTTTTCAGCTCAATCACAATCTTGCGTGCACCACCGTGCTTCATTGCGTTATTCACTGCCTCCTGCGCGATGTGATAAAGGTGAGTGGCCGTCGTCACGTCGTGAATAAGAACCGGCGATTCACACTGCAGCCGGCATGATACTCCAAACAGGTCTTCCACTTCTGCCGTCCAGAGCTGCAGGGCCGACATCAACCCATGAGACTCGGAGACCACCGGCAACAGCCCGCGCGCTAGTTCGCGCGTCTTGTGAATCGCTTCGTTGACCAGCTTGACGATCTTGGCCGCGTCATCAGTTTCTGACCGCTTCTGCTCCGCCAGCCTCGCTTCGTGAACCTTTGCCATGAAGGCAACCCCTGTCAGGTGCTGCCCCAACCCGTCATGCAGGTCCTGCCCTATGCGACGCTGTTCCCTTGCGCTTATCTCGAGAATCGCCTTTTCCAGGTGCTTCCGCTCCGTAATGTCAATCCCGGTCGCGATGATGTAATTCGAGGTCTCTCCGCTGCCTGGCAGAAGTGTGCTCGTCCATGCAATCAGTCTCTGGTCGCCGTGCTTCGTCATCCAGCTGCTCTGGTAATCCTGCGGAAGCAGATCCGTCCTCAGCACCTCGAATATCGCCCGAAAGCGGTCCGCTTCTTCAGAAACGAGAAACAAATCCCAGATGCGCTTGCCCCGAACCTCTTCCATCGAATACCCGGTGATGATTTCGCACGCTGGGTTGAAGCGCAGAATTCGGCCCTCATCATCGAGCACAACCACCAGTGCCCCGACCGTGTCCAGAATCGCCGACACGAAGTTGCGCTCTTCCTGAAGCTCCTCTTCCACCCGCTTCAAATCGGAGATATCAAACGCGACGCCGTGAATAAACCAGGGACGCCCGTCCTCTCGTCGTTTCATCCGCGCATCGCAGTGGAACCAGATCACGCGGCCATCGCGTGCGATCACACGATACGCCGACCGCAGCGGCTTGCCCGAAAGAAACATCTCCGCGGCTTCCAGGCTCCAGCGCTGCTTGTCCGCAGGGTGAATGTGCTGGTACCAGCGGACCGGATCTTCCAGCCATTCCTCACGCGAATAACCCAGCGCAGCCTCGATCTGCGGGCTTACGTAGGCCTCGCTGATGCCGCGGTCGAGATACGCCATGAAGACAACGGCAGGCATCTGCTCCAGCAGCGCTCGATATTTGGCTTCGAGGTTCGGAGTTCTTGCATCTGCCGGCTCTCGTTCATCTTCGCCGCGATTGTCGCCTAGGCCCGCGGAACCAGTGGCATCAAAAAAAGTTCCCGCCAGGTCTAGCAGCACCGACTCTGCTTCGATGATCTCCTGCGACTCTTTAAGATCGTCAGGATGTTGCCCTGCGCTGCCATTTCCCTCGCGATTTGTACGCACAGACGACGCCATCTCTCAATCCAAACTGCTTAAACCCGCATCCTTGCCGCCGTCTTCACGGAGTCCTTCCAGCCTCGTTTTGGTTGCCCGTACTATGGCGCCGCTGCCTCCAGCTGGGCTCTTTGTTGAGCGAGGCCAAGGTAAAACGGCGCAGCGCGTGAATAGCCCGGCCATATGTTTGGACTGCAGCCGATGACAAAAGGGAACCGGGCGGCTGATCCATGAATGGCATGAATTTGTCCGGAAATCCCGGCATCGTACATCCGATGCAGATACCGCCGACATTGGGGCAGCCGCCAATCCCACCCATCCAGCCCCGCTTGCCCACGTTGCATTGCACCACCGGACCCCAGCACCCCAACTTCACAATACAGAGTGGTGAGCCGTACTCTTCCCCAAACTGCGCCTGTTCGTAGTACCCGCCGCGGTCGCAGCCTTCATGCACCGTATTGCCGAAAAGCCACGCCGGACGCAGCGCCTCGTCGAGCGGAATCATGGGCGCTCGCCCCGCCGCCATGGTCAGCAGATACAGCAGCGTTTCCGTAAAGTTATCCGGCTGGACCGGACAACCCGGGACGCAAACAATGGGGATAGCCGCGGTCGATCGCCACTCCCAGCCAAGATAGTCCGGCAATCCCATGCACCCGGTGGGATTGCCCTCCATCGCGTGAATCCCGCCGTAAGTCGCGCAGGTCCCGGCGGCGATCACGGCCCACGCCCGGGGAGCCAGCCGGTCAATCCACTCACACGTCGTGATGGGCTGGCCCGTCGCCCGGTCTGTCCCGAAAGACGCCCAGTAGCCTTCCTTCTTGTTCGTTTCGTCCGGGACCGAGCCCTCCACCACCAGAATGAAGGGATTTGATTTTCCGTTCGCGGCACGATGAAAGCGCTCCATAAAAGCATCTCCAACCTCCGGAGCAAGAAAGGGATTGTGGAAATGCACCTTGGGAATCCACGGAAGGGCGCCGAGAACAATATCTTCAAGACTCGGCTGTGTAGCCGCCGTCGCCGAGATGGTGTCTCCGTCACAGCCTAGGCCGGCCGTAATCCACAGAATATCGATCTCGGCGATCGGCAGCGATTTGGAAGCTGGTCGGCGGGCAGGTCCCATGGCAGAGACAGCCATTTCTGTCTTCCGCGGCTCACGCGGAGGAATCAGCGTCCATCTTGTGCCTCAAATTGAATTTGAGCAAGAGCAGACGTATGGCTGCCCAGGGGCACCGGGGTGATCGGCCCCAGGCTCTCGCTTACATGAACCGGATTCTCAGATAACGGCGGATATCAGGAGCCATCGAAACCAATAAGGTAAGAATTCCTAGGGAGGCCGCAGCCCAAATTGCTCTCTTCATTTATCCCACCTCTCAATTCGACAGCCTTTTTTCTTTATCCCGAAGAAACGAGCGGGGCAGCCATCTCACCATACCACTGTGATGCGCACGGACGGGTTTGCGCCTACTCGTTGACATTTGGCTCATGTAGGCCGGTCGGAAGTGAGCGCTCACTTTCTCTGGAGAACGGCAAAATGGCGAATGCGACGAATGTCCCACAGGTTCGGAAGCTCAACTACAACGGCGAAGACATTGGCATGGGCTTCAACAGCGACACCGGCCTCGCCATCGGAACCTGCCTCGACTTTAACCCTCCGACCGGAGACCTGTCGCAAGAGGCAGAGGCCGATGTGACCATCATCACTTCGCATGAAGACCTGATGAGCAAGCTGCACATGGCCGCCGAACTTGAGGGTCATTACGCGTTCTCCTCCGCGAGTGGAAAGGTCGACTACGCAACTTCGACGCAATACAACAGCTCTTCTACCTTCGTCGTGGCGAGAATGGTTCTGGCGAACACCGTCAGCCGCGGCAAGAACTTCAAACTCAAACCCGAGTTCCAGCATCTGCTCGACACCGATCAGCCGTCATTCAACCGAGCATTCGGCGATTCATTCGTCCGCGCTCAATTCAAGGGCGGCGAGTTCTACGCGGTTATGCGCGTCACCTCGGTTGACTCCAAGACTCAATCGAATCTCTCCGTCTCTCTTCAGGCCGATGTTCAGGGCGGACTCGCGGGAAGTAGTTTCAAGGGAGATCTTGAGACAGCAAACCAGAGCGACAGAACGCGTTCCGAGTTTACGGCCAAGTTCTATCAGAAGGGCGGCGCTGGCGAGGGAGAAATCGGAACCACACTCGACGTTGCGGAGATCAAGGCGCGGCTCCATAACTTTCCGAACGCCGTCGCAAGTCACCCTTTTCCCTATTTCATCGAAGTCGCCACCTACGATACCGTGCCGCTTCCGCTTCCTTCCAAGGAACAGCAGGACGACTTCCTCCTCGCCCTTTCCGACGCCGACGCCAGGAAGTTACGATATCTACAGACAAGAAATGATTGCGACTTCGCCGCCCAGCATCCCGAATATTTCTTTGATCCCCCTACAACTGCTATTTTGCGCTCGATGTCGACAACCTACACCCAGCTGGTCAATGCGGTAATTTCCCATGCTTTGGGCGTATCCAGAGGAGACATTCCACCAATCCTCTTCGACCCGTCGAAGCTCAATCCTCCACTCACCGAACCTACAGTGGTGCTACGCAAACGCGACGTCGGACTGGAGAGCAGCTTTACCGATTTCTGGGTTAATAAAGATAATCCCGCCACTCGCAAGAGTGATCACGATCTCGCGGTGGACATCGGTCTTCTGGCATCGGCTCAGCTCAATGGCTTCTCCACCATCGTGGATCCCGGCGGCAACCCCGTGCAGACCGCGCGGCTGCAAGGCGACGCGCTCGCCCGCGTGATCGCTTCATTTCGTACGTACGATTGGGACCACGCCGGTATCCGCGTGGCAGACCGTGGACCCTTGGACTCACTGTCTGCCCTGCCCAACATGCTCCCCAAGACGGTTCAGTCTCTGAGCTTTCCGAAGAACGCTATTCAGGACACGAAAGGATTGGACCAGTTCGCCTCCCTTACCTCACTCGATCTCTCTCACAACGCCATCGCTTCCATCGCCGAGCTCGGCTCTCTCTCCGCTCTGCGCGAGTTGCAACTGGTCGACAATGGCATTTCTGATCTCGGCCCGCTGGCGGGCTGCACCTCGCTCGAGACACTCGACCTATCCGGCAACAACATTGCCGATCTCACGCCGCTCGGTTCCTGCAAGGCTCTGAAGAATCTCACCCTGTTCGGCACTGCCGCTTTCTTCAACGGCGTGGCTAGGCCATCCGGCAACCCGATCACCGATGTGCTCGCTCTCGCAAATGCTCCCGGAATGGCCAACCCCTTCACCATCGGTAATGTCTTGTCCGTGCGCTTCGGAGTTCTGTCCGATGGCCCCGCGGCTCAATTCACTGGTACTGCGACCCGGATCGGAAAGTCGCATGCATTCCGTGTTCATCTCACGCGGGGCGGCGAGGCGGTGGACGATGTCTGGACGTTGCGGCAAATCAGCCGCATCGGCCCTTCTCTTGCCCAGGACACGGAGCTCTTCTTCCCCACGGTGAACGCCGGCGACGTGCCGATCGACGGTATCTCACTCAACATTCATCGCGCGAGCGACCCCTCGCCGTTCCAACTCAATTTCAGCTTTGTCGATCCCGCCGAGCCGAAGAAGTGCGGGATAGACCTCACTGCGTATCCCGCCTTCGGAACTAAGATCAAGTTTCCGACCTTCGATGCGACGGTTACATCATAGGAAGCGTTTCAAGGCGATTAGAGAATTTTCAGGCAACGCGACCTTTCATTTAGGTGGACCGCGTCATTTCCGGCAGGCAATACGGGCCGTTCGCCGCCACCAGTATTTCGCTGATCGCCTCTGCGTTCATCGGCTTCGCGAAGTAGTACCCCTGTTCCAGCCGGCAGCCCAAGGACTTCAGCCGCTCCACCTGCTCGGCGGTTTCGATCCCTTCCGCAACCACATCCATCTCAAGCGAACGCGCCAGTTCCAGAATCGCCCCCACGATCTCCGCGCTATCCTCCTCATCCGCAATTCCCTGGATAAACGAGCGATCGATCTTCAGCGTGTCGAATGGATACCGGTGCAGATGATTCAGCGAACTGTAGCCAGTGCCGAAGTCATCCATGTGCAGCCCTACACCCAGCGCCTTCAGATCCTCCATCGTCTCGAGTGCGGCCTCAGGATTGCTCATCAGGCTGCTCTCCGTTACTTCCAGCCGCAGATCGTCAGCCGCGACAAAAGTTTTCTCCAATACCTCTGCCACATCGTCCGCCAGCCCCGGCCGCCCGAATTGCCTTGCCGACAGATTCACGCTCACCCTCAGTGACTGCCACTGCGCCCCAGGCAGAGACTTCCACGCCGCCACCTACCGGCAGGCCTCCGTCAATCCCCAGTCGCCCAACGGCAATATCAACCCTGTCTCCTCAGCCAGCGGAATAAACTCTCCCGGCGGAATCATCCCACGCTCTCGATGCTGCCAGCGAACCAGCGCTTCAAAATCCCGCCACCGAGCCCGTCGTCAGGTCAATCTCCGGCTAGTAGTGCAGCACAAGTTCACCGGTGCGAATCGCCTGCTCGAGATCCGCCTCCATCTTCAGCCGCGCCATGGCGCGTTCACGCATGCCCCGCGAATAGCACACCAGGCGCCCGCGCCCTAGGGCCTTGGCTTCCGTCATCGCCGAGTCAGCGTCGCGCATCAGTTCTTCCGGATGCGCGTATGCCTCATCGGCCTGAGCGAGGCCCATCGCTGCCGATGGCGCCACACGCTCGCGGCGCCACTGGAAAGGCTGGCGTAGCGCCTCGTAGACATCGCGGGCACGGGCAATCGCCTGCTGCTCTCCCGCCACGCCTTCCATGCACACCAGAAACTCGGCACCATTGACCCGTGCAATCACCGGCTCAGTTGGCGCAGCGCATTCCGCCATGGCATCGGTAAGACGCGAAGCCATCTCCAGCAGTAGCGCATCCCCGCCCGCGTAGCCCAGGCTCTCGTTCAGCATCTTGAAGCGCTCAATCGCCAGAGAGAGCACCGCAAAGTCCCATGTCTCATTCTCGCGCGCCCGCTCCAGACGCCGCTCCAGATGGTCAATGAAGTACATCCGGTTCGGCAGCCCGGTGAGCGGATCGGTCATCTTGCGCTCTGTCTGATCGGTCATCGATCCGGCGATCCGCGTCACCTCACCCGCCTCGCCGTCCGGTCCGCCATGTTCAGCCACAGCTCGAACCGCTACCCACCGCCACAGGCCGTGCAGATCCTGCAGGCGGTGTTCACTGCGCATTCTTCTCGATTTGCCGGCGCGCAACGCCTTCAGCTCGGTTTCTAAGCGCGGTCGATCCTCCGCATGCACCCGTTCCAGCCAGTGGTCCAGACTGCCGGAGTGGTCACGCGGCTCAAATCCGGCAATCGCCTGCCACCGCGGCGAGTAGTGTGCCACAGTCGCGGCTACATCGAATTCCCAGAAGCCGTCCAGCGAAGCCTCAATGGCAAGGCGGAACCGCTCCTCCTGATTTTGCTCGCCAGCCATATCTCCGCTTCCTCTCGCCGGAAGGCGCAGCTTCGCCCATTCCCTGGGAACACGCCTGCCTGCACACGTATGCGGATTATCGGAGCGCCGCGAGCCAACGTTAGTCGCTGATCGATTTTGGGATAGCTGCCCGAATGCCTTCCATATCTGGCCTACTAATTGCCGCCCGTCTCATTCCACAGAAAAGACAACTCATCCGCCTGGTCTTCCACCAGTTGCGAGATAGAGACACCCGCGCTGTGCCCGCCCTTCAGCGAGTAGTGCAGCAAAATAGGACGATCACCTCCATTTGCTGCCTGCACCCGCGCCGTCATCTTGCGCGCATTCATCGGATCCACCCGCGTATCGCTGTCGCCGGTGAAAAACATGATCGCCGGATACTTCGTTCCCGGCTTCACATTCTGATATGGCGAGTACTTCACCAGATATGCAAAGTCCTTCGCATTTTCCGCACTACCGTACTCCGTCGTCCACGCGCGTCCGAATTCGAAGTTCTCGTAACGCAACATATCGAGCAGCGGATATCCGCACCAGATGGCTCCAAACAGGTCCGGCCTCTGCGTCATAGCCGCTCCCATCAGCAATCCGCCGTTCGACCGTCCGCGAATGGCAAAATGCTCCGGCGTTGTGTAACCGTTCTTGATCAGATATTCCGCCGCGGCGAAGAAGTCATCGAATACATTCTGCTTGTTCTCGAACATCGCCGCCTTGTGCCACCCCTCGCCGTATTCGTTACCGCCGCGCAGGTTCGGTAGCGCGAAGAATCCGCCCTGTTCCATCCACCACGCGTACAACGGATACCACAACGGAGTCATGGGCACATCGAAGCCGCCGTACCCGGTCATCAGCAAGCGCGCCTTGCCGTCGCGTGCCAACCCCTTCTTCCCTGCGATGAACATCGGAACCCGCGTGCCATCCTTCGACGTATAGAAGACCTGCGTTACTTCGTACTGCGACGAATCGAATGGCACCTTCGGCTCGGCGAAAACGTCTGTCTGCCCGGTCTTCGTGTCGTAGCGATAAATCGTTTGTGGCCTGATAAACGAATAAAAGGTGTAGAAACCCTCCACCTGTTCCGTACGCCCCGAAACCACCGATCCCGTCCCAATGCCCGGATAGCTCACCGTCCCGATCTGCTTGCCCTCCAGGCTGTAAATCGTTGTCTCCGTCTTCACATCCTTCAGCCGCGAAACGAATAGCTTCCCACCGACAATGCTGAAGCTGTCAATCACGTTCTTGCCCTCGGGAATAATCGGCTTCCATTCTGACGGGTCCCCGCCTGGTGTCGTCTCCACAATGTGTCCATTGGGAGCCTTCGCGTCCGTCATCAGAAAAAACCGGCCTCCGATATTTGCCGCCTGCGTATGGCCATCCACGCCATAAATCAGCGGCACAAAATCGCTCCCCGTCTTGCGCAAATCCTTCACAAGAATGTCGTCACGCGTAGCCGGAACGCCGTGACTGATCTGCACGATCAGATAACGTTCATTGTCCGTCACTCCGGCTCCGATAAAATCCAGCTCGCCCAGTTTTACCCCGCGATATTCGCCGCCGAACACCTTCACGTCGCTGTCCAATGGTGTGCCGAAAGTGTGCAGCCACACCGCCGTTCCCACCTTCGGTGTAAATCGCGAATAGTACAGGCCCTTGCCTCCCGGACTCAGGCTCACTCCGAAATACCGTCCCGCCGGCAGCACATCGGCCAGCTCCGTCCGCTTCTTCACATCCAGCGTGTGAATGATCAGCTCATCCGCGCCCCCCTGCCGTACTCCATAAACCAGCAGGTCGCCGTTCTGCGAGACGTCCAGGATGTCTACCGAAGTATTCTGATCGGCGCTCAGCTTCGTAGCATCAATCAGGCGCTCGTCCGCGCCCTTCCAGCCGTCACGCAAATAGATCGACCTCTGGTTTTCCTCTGCCAGTCTCTTCTCGAAGAAGTACTTTCCTCCACAAAGCTGCGGAACGGAGTACGAGTCGACCCGTTGGAGCGCCGTCAACTGCTTCACAATTTCGGGCCGCATCTTCACCTGCGCTAGATAGCTCTGCGTGTACTCGTTCTCGGCGTCAATCCAGGCCCGCGTCTCCGGGCTCTTCGCATCTTCCAGCCACTGATACGGATCCTCGACCTTCACGCCGTGATAGTCGTCGACCACTGTCTTTACAGCCGCGACCGGCGGAGAGGCCAGGGAAACCCCATTGCCGCCGCGCACAGTTTGGGCCGGGACACTCAGGGCAAAAAAGAATAGCGCCGGGACAATCGCCACCCGGCGCCGAACAGAAAACAGCTTTCGACTCTGCATGCAGATTCCTTTGCGGGCTGGAGAATGATGAATCACCATCCTAAAGCCTGCTCAATCCGCTGTCTTCACAAATGGATCCATCCCTCCGCAATCGCCCACAGCGAGACGCTGCCCACCACGATCCACAGCAGCACTCCCTGGATAAGCGGCTTGGCACCCACCTTGCGTATCATCTCCCGGTTGATCCCAGTCCCGATCAGAAACAGCGTGACCGCCAGCCCCAGCCGTCCCAGCCTGGCCATAGCAGGGTACGCCGGTCCCAGCCATGGCACGTAGCTGTTCATGACCGCCGCCAGCACGAATAAGCCGATAAACCATGGCCACTGCACTCGCGCGTTGCTCTTTCTCGCCACTGCGACGGCCAGCGCCACCGGAATAATCCAGAGCGCTCGCGCCAGCTTGACCATCGTGCCGACGGCCAGTGCAACCGCTCCGTACTTCGCCGACGCACCCACCACCGAGCTCGTGTCATGAATGGCCAGCGCTGCCCACAACCCAAACTGCGTCTGCGATAGGTGCAGCGCACCGCCGATCAACGGGAAGATAAACAGCGCGACAGAATTCAGCACGAACACAGTGCCCATCGAAACCGCCATCGCCTCTTCGGTCGCTCCGGTCACCGGGCCCAGCGCCGCAATCGCGCTGCCGCCGCAGATCGCCGTGCCCGCCGAAATCAGGAACGACTGCGTCTTCCCCACGCGGAACAGCCAGCCCAGCGACAGGCCCAGCCCCAGTGCAAAAGTGATACCGACGGCGGTGTACAGCATCCCCGACCGCCCTACTCTGACCACCTCTCCCAGGTTCATCCCAAAACCCAGGCAAACCACCGAAGCCTGTAGCAGAAACTTGGACAGCCTTTGCGCTTCAAGGCGATAGTGATGGCCCGTCAACAATCCGTACGCCAGTCCCGCGGCCAGCGCCAGTGGCGGGGAGAGGATTCCAGCCGCCGCCAGAATAATACCTACGAAGAAGAGGTTCTTGCTCATGTCTCTATCAGAGTGGCATCCGTCTCATAAGCAGTCCAGACGGATTTCTGAAAGATTGATAAGTTTTCCTTATCGTGACAACAGGTCGTCGCCACTCTCCACTTCATGCAGGACAAATCGCTCGAACGCTCCCGCGGCTCCTTCCGGCGAAGCTCCCGAACGTTGAATAAGCGTCAGGTCGCGCACGATCTCCAGCCCTGCCACTTTCACCGGCTTCAGCGTCCCCAGCCGCACCTCCTTGCCGATTGCCCACTGGGAGACGAAACCCACCCCGAGTCCAGCCTCTACACCCGAGACAATAGCCTCCGTCGAATCCAGATCCATCGCCACTCGCAACTTCCCCAGCTTCAACCCACTGCGCTTCAGCGCCAGTTCCACCACGCGCCGGGAACCCGAGCCTGGCTCTCGCATCAACAGAGGCGCCTCCTTCAGCGCTTCGAGAGGAATCTCGCGCAGCGCCGCCCACGGGTGCCCCTTCGGCACAATCAGCACCATCCGGTCCTCGAGAAACCGCCGCTTGCGCAGCTCCCGGCTCGATGCCGGGCCTTCAATCATCCCCATCTCGATCCCGCCCCGCAGCAGCAGCTCAACAATGTGCTCCGTATTCCCGCTGGTCACCGACAGCGCTACCTGCGGATGCTGCTTCTGAAACGCCCCCAGTATCCGCGGCAGAATGTACTGCGCCACCGTCGTCGACGCGCCTAGACGCAGTTCACCACGCGGCTCCCCCTCGATCTTCGCCAGCGCCTCGACGGCCTCGCGCGCCAGTTGTGCCCCGCGTCGCGCGTACTTCAGCAGTACCGTCCCCGCGGGTGTTAACCGCACGCGATTCCCGGTGCGATCGAACAGCGTGACCCCTAGCTCTTCTTCGAGCGCGTGCACCTGCTGGCTAACCGCCGGCTGGCTGAGATTCAGCCGCTCCGACGCCTTGCGGAAACTCGCCTGCTCGGCGACCGTGCGAAACACCTTCAGTCTGAAATTTTCCATCCCACGCCTTTCCGGAATCTCTCACCCTCGCCGCACCTGCACAGGCTGCTTGCGCCGAAAGGTAAAATCAGACCATTCTTCATGGTTTCCACCTCAAACGCTCCGCGCTGGCAACGAGCAATTTCACTCTTTCGCCCCTCGCACCGCCACACCGCCTTCACCGCCACGCTCGTCCTGGTTGTATCGGCCATGCTCTCGCGCGTCATGGGCCTGGTGCGGGTCAAGTACATCGCCTACCTCTTCGGACGCAACGCCGACGCCGACGCCTTCAACGCGGCATTCCAGCTCCCCGACATGATCTCCTATTTCCTCGTCGGCGGAGCCGCGTCGATCACCTTCGTCACCATTCTCAGCCGCTATCACGAACAGGGGCGCGACGACGAAGGCGAGCGAGCCATGTCCGTCATCCTTACCACTATGCTGCTCGTCCTCGGCGCAGCCATCCTGCTCGCCGAGTTTGCCGCTCCCTGGTACGTCCGCTGGTGGTTCAGCGGATTCCCCGCCGCCAAAGCCGCCCTCTGCACGCGGCTCACCCGCATCCTGCTCCCCGCCCAGCTCTGCTTTTTCGCCGGAGGCGTCCTCGGAGCCGTCCTCCTTGTCCGCAAGCAGTTCGCCGTTCAGGCCATCTCGCCTCTCATCTACAGCCTGGGAACCATCCTCGGCGGCGTTTTCTTCGCCCACGCCATCGGCATCGAGTCCCTCGCCATCGGCACCGTCGCCGGAGCCTTGTGCGGCCCGTTGCTGATGAACGCCGTCGAAGCCCACCGCGCCGGAGCCCACTACCGCCCCCTGCTCGACTGGTCCAATCCCGGCCTCCGCGAGTGGGTTCGCATGTCCATCCCGCTGATGCTCGGCGTCTCGCTCGTCACCGCCGACAACTGGATCATCAACCACTACGCCTCGCACACCGGCGGAGCCATCTCTCTGCTCGCCTACGCCAAGCAGATCTTCACCGCCCCGGTCGCCCTCGGCCAGGCTGCCGGAGCCGCCTCACTTCCCTTCCTCGCCTCCCTCTATAGCCGGCGCGACGACGGCGGCAAGCCTGATCCCGTACCCTTTGGCCGCGCAGTGAATGCATCTGTCTCGCGCATCCTCGCCGTCTCCATCCTGCTCACCGCCTTCATGATCGCCATGGCATTTCCCGCCGTTGACCTGCTCCTCCGCGGCGGAGCCTTCCATCGCGCTGACTCCGCGACCATGGCCCTCTACTTCGCCATCTTCTCCATATCGCTCTGCCTATGGTCCGCGCAGGCCATCTATGCGCGAGCCTTCTACGCCGCCGGTAACACCATCACCCCCATGGTCGCCGGAACCCTGGTCACCGTTGCTTCTCTGCCCGTCTACTGGTCGCTCTACCAGTCACTCGGACCCGCCGGGCTGGCCGTCGCCTCCGACATCGGCATCCTCATTCAGACCCTCACCCTGGCGATTCTCCTCGACCGGCGCCGCATGGTGCCGCTGCGCGGCCTCGAATACCCCGAACTGTTTCGCTCCCTCTTGGCCGCCATCGCCAGTTACGCAGCTCTCGCCGGACTGTCCCATTTCTTCCCCTCGACCAGCCGCCTGCACGAGCTGCTGCTACTCACCGCCGCATCCGTGCTCTTCGCAATCATCGTCACTGCCGTCCTCAAGCTCAGCGGCTCGGCCCTGCCGGATCAGCTTCTGGCCCGTTTCTCTAAGCCACGGGCCGCCTGACCCGCAAAAAAACAGGAGCCCGCAATAGCCCCCGCCAATCCATCACTCCTTGCAACCATCCGAAGTCAATAAGACACAAAAGGCCCCGGACATGTGCCCGGAGCCCTTTGCTTAATACGTAGCCGCGCGAGTTACACTTGCACCGGAACCGGCTTGCCAGCCTCTGAATTCGCGCTCACACCGGCGCCCGAATTCACCGGCTTTGCCTCGTTGCCCGGCTTGCGAATGTCGATGCCGCCCTTGAAGAACGCGCCATCCTCGATGGAAATCCGCTGCGCAGTTACATCGCCGGTGAGCGAGCCTTCGCTGCGGATATCTACGCGGTCGCTCGCGCTCATATTGCCGCGAACTTTGCCGAGCACGACAATTTCGCGCGCAGTGATGTTCGCCGCAACCTGGCCATTGCGGCCGACGGTAACGCGGTTGCCCGGAAGGTTGATCGCACCCTCCACCTTGCCGTCGATGTAAAGCGATTCCGATCCGCTCACCTCGCCCTTCACCACCAGGCTCTTGCCGATCGTCGCCTGGTCGGCGGAAGCGGGCTGTGCGCTGCCCGTGGACGTGCGGACCGCCGGTTCATAACTGGGAGTCGCAGGCGCCGCCGGACGGACCGGTTCGTTGGTGGGCGTCTGTGAAGAGCTGCTTTGCTGATTCGGTTTCCACATCGTGTTGATTTGTCCTCTCTTCTTCATACTTGCCCCGGCCCGGCCACCCGGCGCCGTGGGAATCTTTCGCCCATCTACGCCGCGCAACCCACGGGGCTTTGATACTACGTCGATCCCTCGTTGCTCAGGCCCTTGCCCGGCCTGTTTGCCAACCGCAAATCCGCACAATCGGCGTTGTGTCTCGATCTTATACACGGTCGCCGGAAAAATGCACCCTCCGCTGTAAAGTTTTCAACAGCTGTGCCCAATTTGAGTCACTTACCGAAACGGAATACTTCGCGTTCTGTAGCGGTTATCAGCAAACAGCGCCAGTGTGGAAAAACCGGTCTAAACAACCGCCCGTTCGCTGACTCCTGATTTGCCGACTCGCTGATTTGCTGACTTGCCGCTCCCGCCAACCGCTACCATAATCACTGTGACCGACCGCGAACTGCTCCGCCACATCGAGCGATCCCCGAACCAGCGTGCTGGATACAAGCAGCTCGTCCGCGAATTCTCGCTCGGCGGAGGCCGCGAACGCCGCCTTCTCCTCGAACATCTCGCCCGCCTTACCGCCGCCGGCCATCTGTTCAAAACCGATCGTGAGCAATGGGCCATCCCCAAGCCGCCCGCCAAATCCGATCAACGGTCTGATCATCGATCTGGCTCACGACCCGACCGCACCACCGGCTACCGCGCCGAAAACCTCGTCGCCGGACGCCTCGACCTCCACCGCGACGGCTTTGGCTTCGTCCGCCCCGCCCAGGGCGGGCGGGAAGACGACATCTTTATCCCACCCAACGAAATCGGCGACGCCATGCAGGGCGACCAGGTCCTCGTTGAACTCGCTCCGTCACGGCCCGACGGCCGAAAGCTCGGCCGCATCCTGCGCGTCCTCACCCGCCGCAATCCCACCGTCGTCGGCATCTTTCACTACGCACGCGAAGGCAGCGGCCGCGAAAACTTCGGCGGCAACTACGTCACCCCCTTCGACGACCGGATGACACAGCCTGTCGTCATTCCTTACGACGCCGAACTCCCCACGCCTAACGTCACTGCCACACCTCATCGCGTCCTCGGCGAAGAAGCTCGCCTCCAGATCCGCGACCACGATCCGAGCAATCTCGAAGGTCTCGTCGTCGACGTTGAAATCACCGCGTGGCCCACACCCACTCGACCCGCCCGCGGCAAAATCATTGAAGTTCTCGGCCATCCCGACGACTTCGGCGTCGACGTCGAGATGGTGATCCGCAAGCACCATCTCCCGCGCATTTTTCCCGACAAGGTTCTCGCCGAAGCCCGCGCTGTCGCTCATCTCGACCCCAAAGTCATCGCTAACCGCCGCGACTTCCGCGACCTGCCCATCGTCACCATCGATGGCGAGACCGCCCGCGACTTCGACGACGCCGTTCTCGTCGACCACGACGCCACCACCGGTCACTGGCACCTTCAGGTCCACATCGCCGACGTCGCCCACTACGTCCATCCCGGCACCTCGCTCGACCTCGAAGCACGCCTGCGCGGCAACTCCGTCTACTTCCCCGACCGCGCCATCCCCATGCTTCCCCAGGAGCTCTCGACCAACATCTGCAGCCTTCGCCCCGACGAAGACCGCCTCGTCCTTTCCTGCCTGATGAACATCGATGCCAGCGGAAACATTCTCAACTACGAAGTCACCGAAGGCGTCATCCGCTCCGCGCGCCGCATGACCTACACCCAGGTCCACCATATCCTCGAAGGCGACGAACCCACGCGCGCCCAGTTCGCCCCGCTCGTGCCCGCCTTTGATCGCATGAAGCAGCTCGCCGAAGTCCTCAACCACAAGCGCGACCGCCGCGGCTCCATCGACTTCGATCTCCCCGAGCCCATCATCGAATTCGACGAGTTCGGAGCCATGAAGTCCGTCACCCGCTCGGAGCGCAACTGGGCCCACCGCCTCATTGAAGAATTCATGCTCTCCGCCAACGAGTGCGTTGCCTCCTGGATTGAACAACTCGCCGTGCCCTCGCTCTACCGCATCCACGAGAAGCCCGAACCCCGCCGCATCGTCGAATTCGAAGACATCGCTGCATCCTTCGGATACTCACTCGGCATCGGCAACCTCCCTGTCCGCAAATTTCAAACCCGAGGCGACCGTCGCGAGCACCAGCGCCGCGACGGAGGCCGTGGCCGCACCAACCCACGCCAACACGAGATCCCCGAAGACATCCCCGTCACCCCCCGCATGTACCAGAAATTGACCTCGAAAATTGCCGGCAAGCCCGAAGAGCGCATCCTCTCCTACCTTATGCTGCGCTCCCTCAAGCAGGCCCGCTACAGCGAGAAGAACGAGGGACACTTCGCCCTCGCCGCCCCCTGCTACACGCACTTCACCTCGCCCATCCGCCGCTACCCCGATCTCATCGTCCACCGCATCGCCAAATCACTCCTCGACGCCGGAGTCAGCGGCCACGGACACCTCGTTCCCGGAGAACCGCATGCAAAACAGGGCTCAGGGCAAAAGGCTCAGGGAACAGGCACACACGATGTCATCCTGAGCGCAGCGCGAAGCGCGAAGTCGAAGGATCTGCTTCTTGAATTAATTTCCGAATCAGACTTGAACCTCATCGCCACCGAATGCTCCGACACCGAGCGCCGCGCCGCTGATGCCGAGCGCGAACTCGTCGAATGGAAGAAGGTCAAGTTCATGCAGAACCGCGTCGGCGAGGACTTCGACGCCATGATCCTTAGCGCCACCAAGTACGGACTCTTCGTCGAGCTCACCGACCTCTTCGTCGAGGGCCTCGTGCCCATCCAGACTCTCGCCGCGATCGACAACGATTACTACACCTTCCGCGAAAACACCCGCGAGATCATCGGCGAGCGCTGGGGACGCCGCTTCCGTATCGGCCAGCGCGTTCGCGTCCTCCTCGACCGCATCGACGCCGTCCAGAAGCGCCTGCAATTCTCGATCATCGATGAAGAATCCGACCCGGTCTTACCCGCCAACAAAGGCGCGCTGTCTTCTCCCAGGAGCCCGGAAAGCAGGAAGGCCAAATCAAAGTCGACGAAAGACTCAAAGCGCAAGGCGAAGCCCAGCATGCAGCAACGCGGTCGGAAACCACACCCTTTCCCAAAGAAGAAGTCCGGAAAGCGCCGCAAATGAATCTGCCAGCGTCGCAAACGACCCGCCAGCGATAACGCCACCTCGCATGAACGAGCCTTCGTCCAGCCCGCGCACCCACCTCTCCACATCCCACGTTGCCCTCGCCCTCGCCCTCGCCGGCGCCGCATTCCTCTATCTCCGCACCTTTCTGCTCCCCGCCACTCCATTTGTCGCCCACGACGACCAGACACTCTTCTTCGCCCGCGCCGTCCACATCCTTCGCGGACACGCCCTCTATCGCGACGTCTTCGAATTCGTCCCTCCCGGCACCGACCTGCTCTACGCCGTGGGCTTTCGCCTCTTCGGCGTTCACGCCTGGCTTCTCCAAGCATGGAGCATCGCCCTTGGACTCGCGCTCTTTTCCATCGTTACGCTCATCGCGCGCCGCATACTCACCGGCCTGTTCGTCCTGCTGCCCGGCCTGCTCTTCCTCGTATTCGATTACGACGTCGCCATGGTCCCGACCCACCACTGGTTCAGCACGCTGGCCGCGCTGGCTGCCGTCGCGACACTCGCCGGGCAATCGACTTTCTGGCGAATCTCATCCGCCGGCCTGCTCTGCGGAATCGCCACGCTCTTCACGCAGACCCAGGGCGGTCTCACCTTCGCCGCTCTTCTCCTATACCTCGTGTGGTCCACTCGCTCGTCACCAAAACTCCTCGTCCGAATCGCCGCCTTCGTCATCCCCTGCCTGCTCATCATCTCCTGCATCCTCGGCTATTACGCGTGGCAGGCCGGCTCACAGACACTCTTCTTCGATCTCGTTGTGTTCCCGCTGCATTACCTCTCAGGAGACTTCAACTCCCCTCGCGCCTATCTACGTCAGTTCCCGCCACTCCACTCCTTCGCCGGACTCATTCGCCTGATCCCGTATCTCTTCATTTACGCTCTGGTGCCATACATTTACTTCATCGGCGCATACCAGCTATGGCGCAAACGACGCGCCCCGGCGTTTCCTGAACGCCAGCCTCTCATCCTCGTTCATCTGACCGGCTTCGCTCTCGTCCTCGCTGTCGCCACCGGACCGCGTTTCTACCGCCTCTGCACCGTAGCTCCGCCCGCAATCCTTATCTGCGTCTGGCTTCTCAGCGGCCGCGGCTCAATCCGAACTTCCCTGCGCTGCTTGCTGGTTGCGACCGCTCTGTTCTTCGCTCTGTTGCTGCCCGTTTACCGCCAGGCTCAACACTACAGAATTCTCGATCTGCCCATCGGCAGCACCGCCTTCTCCGACCCCGAGGAGTTCCGCGAATTCCAGTGGCTCGCCCAGCGCACCCACCCGTCCGAACTCTTCTTCAATAACTCCGGACTCGCCCTTTACCTCTCGCTCTCCAACCCCACCGCCGTGGAATTCGTCAACAACGACGACTTCACCCGGCCCGAACAGGTCGCCGCGGTCGTCCGTGTCCTTCAGCAAAATCCTCCGCGGTTCGTCGCCCTCGACCCTGAAACCGGCCCACCCAACCCTCGCGATCACACCGCGCCATTTCGCGACTACATCCATCAGCACTACTCGCTCGCCGACACCTTTGCCATCGATCACAACTCGCGCCCCGAAGAGCTCTGGGAACTCAAACCGTAATCCTGCACTCCTTGCACGTGACCAAGCTCATCCCGGCGATGACGAGCGCGCCGCTTGACGACTGCACTCTGCCGCCTTCACCCTGTACCCTGTACGTATGCCACGCAGCCCCATTCTTCTCGTCCACGGCGGAGCCTGGGCCATCCCCGACGACATGCTCGAGGCCCACGAGCAGGGAGTCTTTGACGCCCTCCAGACTGGCTATTCGCTCCTCGAGCGCGGAGCCTCGGCCGTCGACGCTGTCGAAGCCGCCGTCACCAAACTCGAAGACGACACCACCTTCGACGCCGGACGTGGCAGCTTCCTCACCCGCCACGGCCGCGTCCAACTCGACGCCCTCATCATGGACGGCCACACGCTCCGCGCCGGCGGAGTCGCGTGCGTCGAGCGCCTGCGCAATCCCATCCAGGCTGCCCGCCTCGTTCTCGACAAGAGCCCGCACGTCTACTTTGTCGCCCAGGGAGCCGAAGAATTCGCCGCCGCCCACGGCATGCCTCTCATCGACAACTCCGAGCTCGTCCTCGAACGCGAGCGCAAACGCCTCGCAGAGGCGCAGGCTAAAGAACAGGCGGGTCTGCCCGACCTCACTTTTGCGGGCGACGACAAGTCCCCTGAAACCGCCGCGCCCCCGCTCGAATCCCACGACACTGTTGGAGCCGTCGCCCTCGACTCGCATGGCCGCATCGCTGCCGCCACTTCCACCGGAGGTACGCTCAACAAAGATCCCGGCCGCGTCGGCGACTCATCGTTGATCGGTTGCGGATGCTATGCCGACAACCACGCCGCCGCCGTCTCTCTCACCGGCTGGGGAGAGCCCATCATGAAGCTGGTCCTCGGCAAGTGGGCCACCGACCGCGTTCAACTCGGCCGCTCGCCGGAAGAAGTCGCGCCCGAAGCCATCTCCTACCTCCACAAACGCCTTGGAGGGCACGGCGGCATCATCCTGCTCGACCCCAATGGCCGCTACGGTCTCGCCCACAACACTCCGCGCATGGCCTGGGGCATTTGCACAACGGACGGCCCCCGCACTGGCACCCGCATCGAGTAAAGCCTGCGATGATTTTAGGCCGCCGTTCATTCCTGAGCCCTGTGCCCTGAGCCCTGACTTTCAGCGATAATTAACCGATGCTCGTACTAGCTTCCGCCTCGCCGCGCCGCAAAGAACTCCTCGCGCAGGCCGGCTACACCTTCACCGTCGCTCCTGCACACATTCCTGAAGAGCCGCTGCCTGGTGAATCGCCCATCGCCTACGTTGTCCGCCTTGCCCGGGAAAAGGCCGAGGCCGTCTTTGCTCAGCACTCTAATCGCGAAAACGACTCCGGCCCGCTCCTCGTACGTCCGCTCCTTGTCTTAGGAGCCGACACCACCGTCGTCGCACCAAACGGAGAGATCCTCGGCAAGCCCGTCGACGCAGCCGACGCAGCCCGCATGCTCCGCCTGCTCGCCGGAGACACCCATCAGGTCATCACCGGAGTCGCCGTCGTCTCACCCGGCAACGTCGAAACCGCCGCCGAGGTCACGTACGTGGCCATGCTCACCTTGTCCGAATCGGAGATCACGGACTACATCGCGACCGACGAGCCCACCGACAAGGCCGGGGCCTACGCCATCCAGGGGCGCGCCGCCCGCTGGATACCGCGCGTCCACGGCTGCTATTTCAATGTCGTTGGATTGCCACTCTCGCTCGCAAGCAGCATGATCGAAGGCACCCTCCGGCGCCTCGAGAAAACCGCCCCTGTCCCCGAAACGGCGGCAGCTTCATCTATTTGAGAGTCGACCGCCACTATCTCTCTGGCGCTTGCCCCTTCTCCGCCTCAGCGCCCTCCGCAGGCTTCGGAGCAGGCCCCCGTGGAGACATCGTGATCAGTCCCACCACCGTCAGCAGCGATACAGCCAGCAGCCCGTACTCAACCAGTCTCAGCATGTCCGTCACCCTTCCGGCTTCAACATCATCGCCGCCAGCAGCGCCGTTCTTGACGCCAGTTCCTTCAGCACAATCGATTCATGTACCGCATGCGCGCCTTCGCCTATCGCGCCCATCCCGTCGAGCGTAGGAATACCCAGCGCCGACGTAAAATTCCCATCCGACCCGCCTCCCGTCGCTGCTTCCTGCAGGCCAAAACCCATCGTCCCGGCAAGAGTTGCTGCCCGCCGGAATAACGCCGCCGTTCCTCGCGTCCGCTCCATCGGGGGCCGGTTCAATCCGCCCTCCACTGTCAGGACGCAGTGCTGATCGTAAGCGCGCAGCTTGCGAAACTTCCGATCCACTCGCAGCGCATCCTCTGCCTTCGCAATCCGCACGTCGACCTCAGCTTTCGCTTCGGCCGCTATCACGTTAGACCGCGTTCCCCCCTGAATGGTTCCAACATTGACAGTGATGCCTCGCCTCAGTTCAGTAAACCCCTGGATCGTGTCCACCTGCCGCGCCAGCTCCGCGATCGCTGAGTGCCCGCGCTCAAAGTCCACACCGCTGTGCGCCGCCACTCCCTTCACGTGAACCGTATATCCGCCCACGCCCTTGCGTGCCGTCTTGTACGCGCCCTCCAGCCCCTGCGCCGGCTCCAGCACATACACTGCCTCGCACTCCCGCGCCAGCTTCTCTGTCAGCGAACGCGAAACCGTGCTGCCGATCTCTTCGTCGCTCACCAGCAGAAGAATCACCGGCCGCTCGAGCAGCTTCGCCTCCAGCAGATACTCCACCGCCGTCAGCGCCATCGCCACGCCGGCCTTCATATCGAGCACGCCCGGACCCCACACCCTGCTTCTTTCCACCTTGAATGGCATCCGCCGCAGCGTGCCCAGTTCCCACACCGTGTCCAGATGACCCAGAAGCATGATCGGCTTCACGCCGCGCCCACCCCGCCCGAAGCGCACCTCCAGCAGATCGCCAAACTTCTTCCGCGGGTGTCGCCGCAACCGTCCGCCCAGCGCCGTGCACTCCCGCTCCACCCGGTCGACGCAGGCATCCACCGCAGCCTTGTCATGGCTGGGAGACTCAAGTTCGACAAGATCCTTGAGCAGGCTGAGTGTGCGATCCTGTCGCCGGCGCATCACCTCCAGTAAATTAAGCGCGTCACAACCCATTGATTCAAAAAACATTACCATCCCCGTCAACCATACTCACACCCGTCACTGAGCGAGTGCGAAATACCCGCATAACTGTGGCAAATATACAACAGTAAAACTTTGCTCTGCTGACATTAGTCTATGCCTTCGTACCCATACGCAGTAGCAAGCCTGGGAACGAGGTCGCCGTTTGACAGAAAGTAGTCATTTCGAACAAACCATAGCCGACGCAATCGAGTTCTCCGGCATAGGCCTGCACAGCGGAGCTCCCGTTAAGATGCGGTTGCTGCCCGCCCCCGGCGGCTGCGGCATTCTTTTCCGCCGGACCGACCTCGACAACTTCGAAATCCCCGCCACTGGCCGCAACGTCGCCAAGGTCAGCTATGCCACCAGCCTCATGCGCCAGGGCGTCCTCATCTCCACCACCGAGCACCTGCTCTCCGCCCTGATTGGCGTCGGCGTCGACAACGTCATCGTCGAGATCGACAACCTGGAACTTCCCATCCTCGACGGCAGTGCGCTTCCCTACGTCGAGGCCTTCCGCGATGTCGGTCTGAAGATTCAGCGCCGCCGCCGCGAATACCTCCGCATCCGCCGGACCGTCGAGGTCCGCGAAGGCGACAAGTTCATCGGGGTGTATCCCGGAGAGGGCTACAGCGTCTCTTACAAGATCGACTTCCCCACACCCATCGGACGCCAGGGCTTCGCCGTCGATCTCGCTACCCGCGATTACGCCGCTCAGATTGCCCCGGCCCGCACCTTCGGCTTCAAGGAAGACGAAGAGATGCTGCGCAACATGGGACTCATCCGCGGCGTCTCGGAATCAAGCGCCATCATCCTCAACCGCAAAGGCGTCCTCAACGGCCCTCTGCGCTTCGACGACGAATTCGTCCGCCATAAGGTCCTCGACCTCATCGGCGACCTCGCCCTCGCCGGCCATCACATCCTCGGCCACGTCGTCGCCGAGCGCGCCGGACACGCGATGCACACCGCGCTTGTCTCGCGCCTTCTCAAAGACCGCTCCGCATGGGAGCTCGTCACTCTTGGCCAGGCCAAGTCCAAACTGAAGGATCGGCTGAAGGAAAAAGTTCCTGCCCGCGCCGCCGCTCTCGTCACCGCTTAAACAAACACCAGGCACTGCGGCTTCACAATCGGAAATTCCTTCCCCGTTTCCGCCAGCAACCCTGTCTTGGTATCCCGCTTCACCACCGAAATATTGTCCGAGTCCTGGTTCGCCACCAGCATCCACCGCCCTGTCGGATCGAGCGCAATGTGCCGCGGCGTCTTCCCGCCATACTTGCTCGATCCCAGCTTCGTAAGCTTGCCCGTCGCCGGATTCACCCTGAAGCTCACCAGCACATCGTCAAACCGATCCGCCGCATACACAAACTTCCCCGCCCGATCCAGCACAATCTCAGAGGCGTGAGGATTCTTGCCCGCGTATCCCTCTGGAATCAGGCTCACCGTCTGCACTGTCGTCAGCGATCCCGCCTGCGGATCCCAGCGCAGCGCCGCGACCTCTGAAGACAGTTCCAGCACGCAGTACGCCCACTTGCCGTTCGGATGAAACCGCAGCGCTCTCGGCCCCGTACCCGGCTGCGACTTCCACTCCGGCGGATCATGGGGAGTCAGCTTCGCCGTCGCTGCATCCAGGTCGTAAATGTGGATGCAGTCCAGCCCCAGATCATTCATCAGCACATATTTGTTGTCCGGAGTGACAGTCGCGCGATGGGCATGTGCCGCTTCCTGATCGGGTTTCGGACCATGCCCGCTGTACTGGAAAAATGACACCACCTCCGTCAGCCCGCCATCCGCCTTCACATGAAACGACGCTGCGCTGCCGCCCGAATAATTCGCGCAGAAGACCGCCTGCCCCGTCTTATCCACGGCAACATGGCATGTCCCGGTCCCCTTCGCCGACACCGCATTGATCGCCGTCAACTTTCCGGCCTTCGCATCCACGACGAAGCTGCTGACGCCTCCGCCCTTCGCCCTATTAAAGCTGTCGACCTCGTTCGCCGCATACAGATACTTCGCATCCGGAGACAGCGCCAGAAACGTCGGGGACTCCGTCTCCGCCGCCAGCCCGATCAGCGCAATCTCGCCCTTCGCCGCATCCCACCGATAGGCGTAAATTCCCTTGCTCGATTCCTTCGTTTGCGTGCCAACAAACAATGTGTTTCCGCCGCCCGTCTTCGCAGCCTCAGCCCACCAACCCCGCGCCGCCAGTGGCGCAACCGCCAATCCCTTGAGAACCTTCCGCCTGTCGACCGCCCAATCTGCCTTCGAATTCATCCGACCATCATCTAACAGGCACGTCGAATCTGCCACTGCGTGCGAAAATCGGACGGTGTCTCAGTTTGAGAATCTGCTGTGTCACCGAGCCGTCAATCCGGCCCGATTGACGGCTCGATGACGGCCTGATCCGCCTTCTTTATACTCGCGGAGTCGAAAGGAGCTCTCGGTGGACGATATCACCGGTCTTATTGCCGAAATTCGTGCGTTTCGCCCGTTCCTTCCCGCAAAGGAATTCGAGACGAGTCTGCGCTTCTACAAGGCGATTGGTTTCGAAGCCTATCCGCTCGGGGAGACTCTCGCCGAACTGAGCCTTGGGACTTACGCCTTCCTGCTCCAAGGCTATTACGTCAAGGAATGGGCCGAAAATACTGTGATGCATGTCCTCGTCGAGGATGTCGATGCGTGGTGGCGACATATCGATTCACTGGCCCTGACCCGTCAATTCGACGTTTCGCCCCCGGCGCCCCCCCGGGTCGAGCCGTGGGGCCTCACCGTAGCCTATGTATTCGATCCGTCGGGCGTACTGTGGCACTTTGCGCAGGCGACCCCGGAGAATCCGAATCCAGGCACTAACCTAATTTCAAGCTGAGACACCACCGAAAATCAACAAGCCATGAGGCAGCCCATCACCGGCTTTCATCAGGACGAAGAGCAGCACTGGGTCGCCGACCTCGCCTGCGGACACACCCAGCACGTCCGCCACGACCCGCCGTGGCAGAGCCGCCCCTGGGTTGTCAACCCCGAGGGTCGCGCTTCAAAACTGGGCCAGCTTCTCAACTGCAGGAAGTGTGACGAGGCGCTCGCACCGCCCCATCCTTCGGGACGATAGAACCGTGCCGGCCCCACGATGAATCACGACGAATTCAGCTATCCCTCCAACCAGCGTTCAGTCTTAATATTGGGCTCTACGCGGGTGTCCCTGCCTGGTGTTCTACTATGATGAAGTCGTTTGCCGCGCTTTTGGTCTGCGTGATGTCGTCAACCGTTACACTCCCCGGCCGCGATCCCTCCGACGCACAGCGCGCCCTCGCGGCGCCCTACGCGCAATTCGGCTTCGATCTGTTGCGCGAACTCTCCGCCGCTCACCGCGACACCAACCTCTTCATCTCTCCGGCCAGCATCGCCGTCGCTCTTGCCATGACCTCGAACGGCGCGCAGGGTGCCACCCGCGACGCCATCCTCAAGACCCTTCACGCTGACTCGCTACCTATAGATGCGTTCAATGCCGCCAATCGCGCCCTCGTCGCCGAACTCGGCCACGCAACCTCCGTGCAGCTCTCCATAGCAAACGCCCTCTGGCTCGAGCAGGGATTCCCGATAGAGCCATCCTTCCAACAGATCCTCGAGAAGGACTACAGCGCGCAGGCCGAAAACGTTGACTTCCGCAATCCGGCCACCCTCCAGACCATCAACGGCTGGGTCGCAAGGCAGACCGGCGACCGCATCCCGAAACTCCTCGATCAGATCGATCCCTCCACGCTGGTAATGCTCACCAATGCCGTCGCCTTCAAGGGCAAATGGACGCTCCCCTTCGACCCCAAGGCAACGCAGCCGCATGATTTCAATTGCGCGAACGGCAAAGTGCTTTCCGTCCCGATGATGAACCACTCAGCCGAATACGCCTACGCAGGCGCAAACGGTCTCGAAGCCATTCGGCTGCCCTACACTGACGGCGCCTTCGCCATGTACGTCATCCTTCCTAAAGACGCCGGCCGCATGCAGTCATTTATCGACCAGTTGACGCCCGAAGTATTCACGAATCTGACAATGTCGCTCCAAACATCCCACGGCACTATCGAGCTGCCCCGCTTCACCATCAAATTCGGCGCAACTCTGAATACAGCCCTCAGGACACTCGGCATGGGCATCGCTTTCGGCGACACCGCCGACTTCGCCGGCATTCAGAAGTCGCGTCAGCTGCAGATCAGCGAGGTGCGCCACGCCTCGTTCCTGCGCGTCGACGAGGAAGGCACTGAGGCCGCCGCCGCCACCAGCATCGGCATTCGCCCGCTGGCCATGAGAGTCGAGCCGCCTCCCTTCCACATGGTCGTCGATCATCCGTTCTTCGTCGCCATCCGCGATGAGCGGAGCGGACAAATACTCTTCACCGGTAGAATCGACGATCCGGAGCGATAGCGTCCGAAGAATAAAGCGGCAGCCCCCTGGCGGGTTCCAGCAAGAACCTTGAAGGGATGTCGCGACACAGCAGAAACCAGTTGGATCGCACACTTCGCAGTGACAAAATAGTTGCGCCATGAAGAAATACAAATTCCAGGCAAAGATCATCGCCGGTGATGGCGGCGGAGCCGGAGTGCTCTTCCCTTACGACACCCACCAGGAATTCGGAACCAAAGGCAGGGTTCCCATCCACGCCACATTCGACGGCGTACCCTACACCGGCTCCCTCATCAAATATGGATTCCCGCAGCACACCCTCCACATGCCCAAAGCCATCCGCGAGCAGCTCGGCAAAGTCCCCGGCGACACCATCGACGTCGTTGTCTGGAAGGACGAAGCCAAGCGCGTCCTCGAAGTCCCCGAGCCCCTGCTGAAGCTGATGAAGAAAGAAAAGCTCCTGCCCTTTTTCGAATCTCTCAGCTACACCCACCGCAAGGAATACTGTCGCTGGATCACCGAAGCAAAAAAGGAAGAGACGCGCTCCCGCCGCCTTGAAAAAGCCATCCAGATGCTAAAGCGTGGAGTGAACACTCCCGGATAACTTCCCGGCTAATCGGTCTAGTGAAGAAAAGCATCTAAGCCGCTCCGTCGCGCACCAAAGGCGCGCTCCTATTTTTTCACATTGTCAAGTATCGCGGCCTCAAGTAAATCGCTTTTCCTTGACAATCGTTACAGCGCCATGCCGAAATGCGAATGGTCAATCAGTGTATCGCTCATCAATGAGTAGGAGATCGATAAAGGTTAGCTAACTACAAATGTCCGATTAGTCAACATTTCCTAATACCTGTCCGAATGCGTTCAACCTGTTGAGGAGACAGTTCAATATGAAGACTTGGAAAAGGCGGCTGCACTGCGTTTTGGCGTGCGGGATCGTCCTTACCTCTGTACTTGCAGCTCCCTTAGCGCTTCATGCGCAAGGAAGCACCACAGCCAACCTGAGCGGCACGGTTGTCGATCCCACGGGCGCAGTCATACCCAACGCGGTGGTGGCTCTGAAGAATGTAGCCAACAATGACACCCGCGAGACCAGGAGTAACGGCTCCGGCGACTTCACCTTTTCAGTGCTGCCGGTCGGCACCTATGACCTCGACATCAAGGTCCAGGGCTTCAAGGAAGTCAGGGAAAGCGGCATCCATCTCGATCCGGGCGACCAGCGCAGCCTGCGCGAGATCAAGCTGATCCCCGGTCAAACGAGCACGACTGTCACAGTGCGGACGGCTACAGAGGCGATCACCCTCGACTCCGGCGAAGCGAGCACGATGATTTCGGCGGAAGATATCAAAAACCTGTCGGTCGAGGGGCGCGACGTCACGGAATTGCTGAAGATTCTGCCCGGCTTCGCCATCACCAACGGCAATAACAATCTCAACAACACTACATACGATCCGTCGCAGGTTACCATCACCGGGGCATACGGCTCCTACTCCGGCGAAGGCACGATCACCAATTCGGTCGCGCTGCTGTACGACGGCGTCGACGTCACCGACCCCGGCGCCTACGCCTCCTTGCTGCAAAACATCAACTATGACCAGGTAGGCGAGGTCAAGGTACAGACCTCCAGTATGACCGCCGACCAGCCCCACGGCCCCATCGTGATCAATGCCGTCGGCCTTTCCGGCACCTCGCAGTTCCACGGTTCGCTTTACACCTATGCCCGCACCTATCAGTTGGATTCAACCGACTGGCTCTCAAAGTACACCGGCCAGCCGGGGGCGCCCGACCGCGAGATCTATCCCGGCTTCACGCTTACCGGCCCGATTCTCATTCCGCACACCGGTTTCAATAGCGACAGGCGCCTCACCTTCTTTGCAGGGGCGGAGGATTACGCGCAGCGCAATGAGTATGCTTACGGCAGCTCCAGTAGCGCGATTCTCTCTGCGCTCGTACCCACGTCCGGGATGCGCACTGGCGATTTCAGCCAGACGCAGATCAATCAATACCTCGGCCCGCTGGTAAGCAGCGCCACCTACGCCAACATCAACACGGTACCTGTCACCGGTAAGAACGGTGCGGCGCTGACGAACGGTCAACTGGGTTCGAATGTCGACCCAACCAACCAACTGCTGCTCAATACGCTGCCTCTGCCCAATCAGGCGACCAGCAGCGCGGGCTACAACTACATCATCACGAACCTGGTGGATAACAATCTGTGGCAGGCCCAGGGCCGCATCGACTATTCCATCAACGACAAGAACAAGGTTTTTGCCATGTACAGTACGGAGCGCGGCAAGAACGGCGTTCCCCAGGTGGAGTACTATTCGCCCCGCGGCCCCCTCGGCGGAACCGATACGCCGGGCGGCGGATTGCTGAGCGATCTCAATACCGAGATTGGCACGCTTAACTGGACCTACATCCCTACCCCCACTCTCACCAATCAGTTCAGCCTGTCGGGCTCCTGGTTCGACCAGAACTTTGTCGCCAACGATTTCTCCGCGCTGACGCTGAACGGCGCGTGGACCAATACCGGCCTCTTCAACAACGGCTCGCACGTGATCCCTCAGTTTGCGGACTACGGCTACGACGGCCTTCCGGTGAATTTGTATCCCGATACCACCTTCGGCGGCATCTACGCGAAAAAATGGGTGCGGACGGGGCAGGACAACCTGACCAAGGTGCTGGGACGCCACACCCTTCGCGTAGGCTTCTTCGCGCAGATGGACACCAACCACCAGGTAACGCCCTTCATTGCTACCAATGGCGGGATCAATCTCTACTACATGGGCGAAACTTATGCCGATCCGGTACAGGGCACGATCCACAACACCGGCGTGGTCGGCAGTGGCAACGGCGGCAATTATCTGGCCGACTTCCTCGAAGGCGGCGTCTACCAGTACATGCAGACCAACGTGTCGCCAGCGCCCAACCTTTACTTCTGGAACATCGATGGCTATGCGCAGGATCATTACCACGTGACGCCGTATCTCTCTTTCGATTATGGTGTTCGCTTCGACCACTTCACCCCCTGGACGGATGCCCACGGCCTCGGTATTCCGGTGTGGGTTCCTTCGACCTACAGCACGGGGCAGAATCCCGAGCTTCCCGGCTTTCTGTGGCACTCCATCGATCACAGCATTCCCGCCTCCGGTCTGGCCTCACGCTGGGCGTTTGTCGAACCGCGCGTAGGCTTCGCCCTGGACGTGCACAAGAACGGGACCACCGTCATTCGCGGAGGCTTCGGCATCTACACCGCGCACGACTCCTCGAACGACATCGCGACGCCGGCCAGCTATGCGATCGGAGAACGCACCGTCACGGTCAGCGGACCGCTCCAGTTATCCTCAGTGCCTTCGCAGGGCTCGGCCACGGGAGGCAATGCGTTCGTCCCCACGCAAAGCGGCTTCGGCTTTTTCCCGAACGACAGTCATCAGCCGCAGGTCTACACCTACAATCTGGCCATCGACCAGAAGGCATTGTTTAACTCGCTGTTTGAGATTGCTTACCTCGGCAATGTCAGCCGTCACCTGCTGAACAACGGCTCCACGCAGCCGGTGACCCTCGATAACATCAATGCGATACCCGTCGGCGCGCTCTACGGGCCAGATCCGGTCACAGGGACGACGTACCCGATCGCCGGCCCTGCGGGCTCCACAACCATCGGCGGCCTCACGCAGCAGCAAGTTGACGATTTTCGCCCCTATCCGCAGTACACGGACCTGAACGTGGGACAGCATAACGTGAATACCAACTACAACTCGCTGCAGGTTGTCTGGAACAAGCAGCAGGGACATCTCCTCTACGGCGTGAACTACACGTACTCCAAGGCACTGGGCATCCTCGGCGCCAATGGGAACGGTACGCCGGCCACTCCCTTTAACTATCGCGACGATTACGGTCCGGAAGCCTTCGACCGCACCAATATCTTCAACGCAACCTACTCCTACACCATGGGCGACCTGGTGCAGAAGCGCTTCCTCGCCGCGCTTGCCAATCGCTGGATGATCTCCGGCATTACCACCCTCCAGAGCGGCGGCAACATCTTTGCCCAGAACAACCCCAACTTCTCGCTGGGCGGCACGCTCGACGTGCTCGACCCAACCGGGCAGCCGGCGTCGATTCCGGTCAACAATCAGGTGCTTATCGGCACTCCGGACGTGTATCTGATGCCGAGGCTGACCTGCAATCCGGCGGCCACGACGGGATCGCATCAGTACGTGAACGGCGCCTGCTTTTCACTGCCTTCCGCGCCCGGCGCCAACGGGCCTTATCGTCAGCCGTATATGCATGGGCCGGCTTACACCGACAGCGATCTGGCGGTGCAGAAGAGCTTCAAGGTAGCCGAAGGCAAGGCTATTTTCTTCCGCTTCTCGGCCTTCAACTTTATTAACCACGCCAACACGACATTCACCAGCGCGGTGCAGCCGAACAACATCACCCTGAACTTCAACAACAACGCCTTGGGCGCGGCACAGTCGGTGAACAATGCCCTTGCGGATGCTACCAACACCAATGCCGCTGTCTTTGGGTCCGCGCCGCTCCGCACCGGGCGCCGTGTCTCAGAGGTCGAGTTGAAGTTCGCCTTCTAATCTCCCGTTACCCTGCCGCGCCGGGGATGGCTTCGCCCATCCCCCGGCTTTTTGTGTGGCCAGGTAACCTTGTGGGCGCGCATCGAAAATTGACGTTATAAAAACTTTCCAACGCGGCTAAGGACACCCCCAATTTTTTCTCCGTCCTGTAACCATTCCGTAAAGCTTCCCTCACACTCGGACATTTATTCCTTGGTACGGTCGTCGGCAACACGCCGCACCCCCGAGGAACCGTGATGCAAAAAGCTCTTGCAACATCGCTGGCAACACTCATGATTGCCGGTCAGATGGCAGGATCCGTGCCTGCCCAGGCGCAGTCCTATGGCTCGACTTCCACCCCGATCAAGCATCTGGTTGTGATCTTTCAGGAGAACATCTCCTTCGACCACTATTTCGGTACTTACCCGAACGCGACCAACCCGCCCCATGAGCCCGCCTTCCACGCCAAACCTGGCACGCCAACTGTGAACGGCTACACCGACGGCCTCCTCTTTAACAATCCCAACTGGCTCAACAAGACCGGGAATGCCGGCGGCGCATCGAATCCCTTCCGCCTCGATCGCTCCGAAGCCGCAACCGCCGATCAGGACCACGACTACACTCCCGAGCAGCAGGCCTTCCACGGCGGCCTTATGGACTCCTTCCCTGAATTCACTGGCACCGCCGGTCCGCCGCCTGCGGGATCGACTACCGGCCTGGTCATGGGCTACTACGACGGCAACACAGTGACCGCGCTTTGGAACTATGCCCAGCGCTACGCCATGAGCGACAACTCCTATGACACCAACTTCGGCCCCTCGAGTCCGGGTGCAATCAACCTCATCTCCGGCCAGACCAACGGTGTCTCCGATCAATCCAACGCCGGCGGCGACGTCATCGAAGACGGAGCTGGTGGCTTCACTCTCATCAGCGACGCCGACCCGATCGGCGACAAGTGCTCCACCACCACCGGCGCGCTGGTTCAGTTCACCGGCCAAAACATCGGCGATGTGCTCAACGCTCGCGGCATCACCTGGGGCTTCTTCGAAGGCGGCTTTGATCTGACCGCGAAAAACCCCAACGGCACTACCGGCTGTAGCCGCTCACATACCTCCACCGTCACCATGAGCGCCAAGGCCGACTACATTCCGCACCACCAGCCTTTCCAGTACTACAAGTCGACCGCCAATCCGAACCACCTCCGCCCGACCTCGGTCAACATGATCGGCGTCGACGGTGACCAAGCCAACCACCAGTACGACACCAACGACTTCTTCACCGCCGTCAAGGCGCACAACATGCCTGCCGTCAGCTTCCTCAAGGCGCCCGGCTATCAGGATGGCCACGCCGGCTACTCCGATCCTCTCGACGAGCAGACCTTCATCGTTCAGGTGATCAACTTCCTCCAGCAGACCCCGGAGTGGAAGTCCACCGCCGTTGTCATCAACTATGACGATTCCGACGGCTGGTACGACCACCAGATGGGCCCCATCGTCAACCAGTCCCAGACCGCCGCTGATGCCCTGACCGCTCCCGGCCAGTGCGGCCTCAGCGCCAATACCGCCCTCGCTGGCGTAAGTGTTGAGCACGCCCAGGGACGCTGCGGCTACGGTCCCCGCCTTCCCCTGCTCGTCATCTCGCCCTACGCGAAGAGCAACTACGTCGACCACACGGTCACCGATCAGTCCTCCATCCTCCGCTTCGTCGAGGACAACTGGCTCGGCGGCCAGCGCATCACCGGCTCCTTTGACGCGCTCGCCGGAACCCTCAACGGCATGTTCGACTTCAAGAGCGCTCCCAACAATGGCCTTTACCTGCTCGACCCCAGCACCGGTCTCGTGACCGCCGACCAGGATGGCGGCCACGACGGCGGCCACGGCGGCTGGTAAACATTCAACCTTGCACGAATAGGGTAGCGGCCCGCGCTGCTACCCTTTTTCTTTCAGGAGAACCACCCCGCTTGAAGTCCCGACCGCAGCTCACCCGCCGCGCCTTTCTCACCTCCAGCCCCCTCGCCCTCGCCGGACTTGCACTGAACCCCGACATACACGCCCAGCCCAAATCCCCGATCCTCGACGCCTCCACCCTCGCGCCCTTCGTCGACCCCCTGCCTATCCCCGCCATCGCGCAGCCCGCCGGAACCCGCCCCGATCCTGACAACCCCAAACAGCAGATCCCCTTCTACCGGCTCCCCATCGCCGAGACCCCGATCAAGCTCCACCGTGATCTGCCTCCCACCCGCATGTGGACCATCGGCGGATCATTCCCCGGCCTGACGCTCGAATCGCCCATCGCCCAGGGAATGATCGTCGAGTGGCAGAACCGGCTCCCCTCTCGTCATCTCTTCACCATCGACCACTCCCTCCACGGAGCCGAAAAGACCACCCCCGACGTCCGCGCCGTCATCCACCTCCACGGGGGCCGAACCCCCGCCGCCTCCGACGGATACCCCGAGGAGTGGACCCTCCCCGGCCGCTCACAGACCTGCCACTACCCCTCTCTCCAGCACGCCGCCACGCTCTTCTATCACGACCACACCATGGGCATTAACCGCCTCAACACCTACGCCGGAATGCTCGGCTTCTGCATCCTCCGCGACTCCCGTGAAGACCCCCTCCGCCTGCCCACCGGCCCCCACGACATCCCGCTGCTCATCTGCGACCGCATGCTCCGCGCCGACGGCCAGCTCAACTACCCCGTCTCCGAAAAGCGCGGTGAAGTCTGGGTGCCCGAGGTCTTCGGAGACGCCATCCTCGCCAACGGCAAGCTCCTGCCCCGCCTCGACGTCGAGCCCACCCTCTACCGCTTCCGCCTCATGAACGGCTCCAACGGACGCTTCTTCCGCTTCTCCCTCCGCAACCAGGCGCCCTTCCACGCCATCGCCTCCGACCAGGGACTGCTCGCCGCACCCGTCCCCCTCCGTCGCATCACCCTCGCACCCGCCGAACGCGCCGACATCCTCATCGACTTCAGCTCCCTGTCGGGCGAGCGCACCGAGCTCATCAGCGACAGCTTCTCCATGCTGCAATTCCGCGTCGCGCCCACAAATAACAAAGCTGTCATCCTGAGCGATCCTGAACGAAGTGAAGGAGAGTCGAAGGACCTGCTTTCAAATAAGGTTGTCATCCCGAGCGGAGCGTCAGCGAAGTCGAGGGACCTGCTTCTCAGCGCTCCTCAATCGCGCTCAAACTCAACCATCCCCACCGCCCTTCATCCCGTCGAGCGCATCCCCGAGTCCGCCGCCGTCCGCACCCGCCGACTCACCCTCGACGAGCGCATGGACATGATCCAGCACTCCATGGGCATGCTGCTCAACAACACCCCCTGGCACGCCCCCATCACCGAAAAGCCCGTCCTCCACACCACGGAAATATGGGAGCTCGTCAACCTCACCGACGACTCCCACCCTATCCACTTACATTTAGTCCGCTTTCAGATCCTCGACCGCCGCCCCTTCGACACCTTCGAATACCAGTCCAAGGGCACACTGCACTTCTTCGGCCCCGCCCGTCCGCCCGCGCCTGAAGAAATGGGATGGAAAGACACCGTCCGCGCCGACCCCGCCACGGTCACCCGCATCATCATTCCCTTCGACGGATACCCCGGCCGCTACGTCTGGCACTGCCACATTTTGGAGCACGAAGACAACGAAATGATGCGCCCCTTCGAGGTGCTGCCGGTAAGCTCCTGAGGCGTCCGCGAAATTCAAGCCGGCGCGATGAACTTATGAAGCTGCCCTGACTCGAGGTCAACAGATTTGACGGGATGTGGCCCGCGGCCGAGTGCCGGGTGCGCGCCGATCCCGCCAAAGTAAAGCCTGGAAAACATTCGGTGCTGGAATGCCTCGATATGTGATTCAAGTCACCGACAAGCGCTCCGATGCAGGGGACAATTGCGGTGCAGGAGCGGGCGATCTGATTGTCTGCATTGCCGGCGGAGGCAAGGGAACTGCGACAGGCGCGGCCGTAGGTGGTGGTGCTGGATTCGTTGGCGGCGCACCTACGCGTAATTCACAGATCGAATTGCCTGCCGAAACGTGACGAGTCGTCTCACGGAACGATCGGAATAAGGAGCACAAATTCATGAAACGCAACATGGGATACGCAATCGCGTTGCTCACGTTCGCAACGGGACTTTCCGCTCCGTTGCCGGCTCAGCAACCCAGTCCCGAGAAATCAGACCTGATCGATTCCTCGGCGATCGATGCCTTGAACCAGATGGGCACCTACCTTCGCTCCCTCAAGGATTTCCAGGTTACATCTAACGCCACGTCGGAGGATGTTCTGGAGGACGGAGAGAAGTTGATGTTCGCTCGCACCACGGACATGCTTGCCGTTCGGCCCAATAAGCTTCGCATCGATATCCAGGGAGATCAGATGTCGGGTCTGGTCCTGTATGACGGGAAGACATTCACGGTCTTCGCCCGCGGTGCGGGTTACTACGCATCAGCGGACGCACCCCCAACCATCGGTGAATTGATCGACGTTGTGCGCGAAAAGTTCGACATGGAGCTTCCGCTCGTGGATCTCTTCCTGTGGGGCGGACCCGAGGCCTCCACTAACAACATCACCGAAGCCACCGATTTTGGCCCTGGCGACGTTGAAGGAACCACCTGCGAGCGTTACGCGTTCCGGCAGCCCGGTCTCGACTGGCAGGTCTGGATCCAGTTGGGTGATCATCCTCTGCCCAGAAAAATGGTTTTGACCACCACCACTGACGAGGCTCGTCCGCAGCACGTTTCGGTACTGACATGGAACCTCGCGCCGTCCTACAACGATGCGGCGTTCGTCTTCGATCCTCCGGCGAACGCCCACAAGATTGTTTTCGCCGGACAGAAAGCGGCCGCAGGCAGCAATTAGGAGCTACACATGAAACTCAATACTGGACTCGTTCTATCGTTCTCGCTCGCGCTCCTTTTGGCAGTTCCATCCGTTGCCCAACGCGGCGGCGGTGGTGGTGGGAACAGAGGTGGTGGCAACAAAAACAACGGAACTGTCCGTTCGACTTCCAGCAACAGCGTCAATCAGCCGAGTTCCTCAAGAAATGCTGCCTCGAACCGCAGCGCCAACAGCAACGCCAATGCCAACCGTAACGTCAACGCCAACCAGAACGCCAATACCAACCGCAACGCCAACGTCAACGTCAACCAGAACGCGAACGTA
This sequence comes from uncultured Acidobacteriaceae bacterium, assembly GCA_963781245.1. Classification (GTDB taxonomy): domain Bacteria; phylum Acidobacteriota; class Terriglobia; order Terriglobales; family Acidobacteriaceae; genus Silvibacterium. The sequence continues at coordinate 38,581 of CAWAFB010000006.1, read as the reverse complement.
AACCGCAACGTCAACGTCAACCAGAACGTCAACGTAAACCGAAACGTTAATGTCAACGGTGGGTACAACGGCGGATACTACGGCGGCGGAGGTTGCTGCTACCACCCCGTTGCGGCGGCGGCGGCGGTCACAGCGGCAGTCGCAGTCACCGCCGCTGCGGTCGGATCGATGGTGAATACGCTTCCGCCCAACTGCCAAGCCATCGTCGCCAACGGTGTCACTTACCAGCAGTGCGGCGGCACCTACTATCAGCCACAGATGGCCGGCGGGAACACCACCTACGTAGTGGTCAACCAGCCGTAGTTTGCGGCGGATAGCGCCGAAACTGCGGGGGGCCGGGTGCCCCACATCTCGATTTTGAGATGTGGGATAGGATCGTCCGATCAGACCGCCCAATCCGCCCTAGGCCCCGACAGACCCCGCCAGCCTCATCGCCAGACTCACAAAGTCGCTCGCGCTCTCCGCCGTGATGCTGTCCGGGGAGCAATCTCGGCCTCGTTCACGAGAAGTCTGAGTCTCGAAACAGGTCATATTGCGCGGTTGAAATCACGCCCTTATTAAGCAGAAGAGCGCCGATCACCATCGGCATCACCAGTGCCCCATCGGCAATTTCGACATCGCGCGCGCGCCGCATCCGTTATCGACTCTTCGACCCTCCGGAACGCCATCCGTATCGCCGTGCGCGGCCGCACCTGCGCCATTTTCATCAGATATTCCCACCGGACCCGCTCCGCTGGTGAAGCCTGAGACGGAACAGCCACGGAATCTAGCGTCTTCGCGAGTTCTGCCACCTCCTGGCCGAAGCGGATCTCAACATCGCTGTACTTCACCGTCCTCACCAGCGGAATCAACGCCAGCAGATGCTTCCGCAGCAGCAGCACACAGGTCAGCACAGTCACCGGCCACACCACTGACCCGATTACCTGCGCAACGAACCCGAGAACCCCGGCCCCCGAATCTTTCATCCGCCAATCTTATGCTTGACTGCCGGGAAATTATCCGGATTGTCTTGAACCGCCAGCCTCGCGACGCGAGGCCCGATAGAAGCGCGGGGCTTTAGCCCCGCGACAACAACCGGTCCGCAGGACCGCACCTTACTGCCGTAGGCAGGAGTGGAGTCGAAAACGAAACGACATGAGAAAGACCCGATCCTGTTCCTCACAAGAGGAACGGGATCGGGCCTGTCCGACGCGCGCCAGCGCCACCTTGTTACGCCGGCATCCTTCCTGCTCCGGACCCGCCCCCGCCTTTCTGATCCCTGTTCCCTGCTCCCTGTTCCCTGCCTTCAGTGGCTGTCATTCCCCCAGCCCGCTACAACGGAAATAGAGACAAGAAGGCCCGGCTGCAATCACAGCCGGGCCTCCTTGTTTAGGCGCCCATGGCGGATGGATACAACATCTCTAAACCCGGCTAAACCTGCCTCGCGAGAAACTCCGCCCTCGCTGCATTTTCCTGCACCGGAACTGCAAAGAAGACCCGGCACCCACGCGGCCGGGCCTTCTTTTTTCGAACCGCCCCACGCGGCGGTCGAACTCAAACTCTCTGCGCCGGCTAACCTGCCTGCGCCAGAAACTCCACCGCCTCGCACTCGCGGCACTTCGCCCGGTGCATCAGCATGGCGGCAAGAGCCACCTCCACGCGCCACGCCACATCCTGCGGGACTCCCGCGCCGGCCAGAATCACCGCATCGCGCGCCGCCGCCAGAAATCGGATCGCAAGCGTACTCCCCGTCTTGCAGAAGAGCGCCGCGTTGTCGAAAATTATCGGATCATTCAGATTCACCAGCCTATTGTCCGCGAAACCGCGCAATTCCCGCTGACAACCTTTGGCTATCTTTCGGTCAGAATTGTGAAATAAATTGACCAGCCACATCCTTGACCGATAATTTCCCCAAATCCGCTAAAATAGAAGTGGGGATAAAGAAAGCCCGGTTGCGCACGCTGCCGGGCTTTCCCATTCCGGGAAAAATCTGGGCGTCGTCGCCACCTGTTTCGCGCCTAAGCTGTTTAGAATTAAAACCATGCGGGTAGAGATCCTGTTTTTAGATCTTTACGTCGTCTGGTGCCTGTAAACGTCCCGGAATCAGATCTTTGCAAAGCAACCGGCTGAACAACGGGGAAGGGGGTTACCCCTCACATCTTCCCAAAATGGAAATCCGAGAATAAGCGCCCGCAGAATCGGATAGTAGATACTGTCTCTTCGGAGACATGCCTTGTCCTCATCGCCCACCGCTGCTGTCCTCGGCAAACTAGGACTCCCCGCCCCCATCGCCGAGCTCGCCCAAAAACCCTGGGACGCCATCATCGTCGGCGCCGGCCACAACGGCCTCGCCTGCGCCGCCTACCTGGCCCGCGCCGGCAAACGCGTCCTCGTCCTCGAGGCTCGCGACCGCGTCGGCGGAGCCTGCACCATTGAGGAGCCCTTCCCCGAAGTACGCATGTCACCCTGTGCCTACCTCGCCGGCCTGCTTCACCCGCTGGTGATCGAGGAGCTCGACCTTCCCGCCCGCGGCTTCCAGTGGACGCCCGCGGGCAACGGCCTCTTCGTCCCCTTCCTCGACGGGTCGAGCGTCCAGCTCTGGGACGACGACGAACGCTGCGAGGCCGAGATCCGCAGCTTCTCCCCTCAGGATGTGCAGGGCTGGCGCGCCATGACCGACGTCATCCGCCGCCTCCGCAATGCCCTGCGGCCTGTTGGCGAACGCGACCTGTGGATCGGCGACCCGCCGACAGAGGCCGAGATAGACCAGCGCCTCGGGTCCGACGCCGAAGCCCGCCACGTCCTCTACGACTGGTCCATGGCCGAGTTCGTGGAGCACTACCTGACCGACGAGCGCCTGCAGATCGCCGTCCTCGGCCAGGGTGTGATCGGTACCAACGCCAGCCCCTTCGACCCCGGCACGGCATCCATCCGCTTCCACCACGCCTCCGGCCGTCTCGGCGGGATGCCCGGCATGTGGGGATACGTCAGGGGCGGCATGGGGATGGTCTCCTTCTACCTGTGCGACGCCGCCCGGGAGGCGGGTGGGGTCGTCGCCACCGGCGTCCCCGTCGCCCGAATCATACCGGGGGTGGGTGTCCAGCTTGCCGCCGGCGAAAAAATCACTGCACCAGTCGTGATTTCAAACGCCGATCCGCGCCGCGCCCTCGCCATGCTCGACAATGCCGCCGATCCAGCCTGGAAAGCGCAGGTCGAATCCGTCCCGATCGAAGGCTGCACCGTCAAGCTCAACGTCCTGCTGCGCGAACTGCCCAACTTCACCTCGCGGCCGGGCACCCTCGAGCCTCACCACTACGGCCAGATCAATGCCCCGCTCACTAAGTCCGAATGGAAAGATGGATTCTCCGCAGCTCGGCGAGGCGAACTTCCCGATCAGCTCTGGTGCGAACTCTACTTCCAGAGCGTGCACGATTCGACTGTCTCGGCCGCCGGACGGCACACCATGAGCATCTTCGCGCAGTACGTACCGTACGCCTTCGGCAGCGGCTCATGGGACACCCGCCGGTCCGGGGTCCAACGACTGGCTCTCGACTCCCTCGGGCGCTTCTGCTCCAATATCCCCGCAGCAGTGCTCGACGTGCAGGTCCTCGGTCCTCCCGACATCGAGGAGAAGGTAGGCCTAACAGGAGGTCATATCTTCCAGGGCGAATGCCTTCCGCCCTACATGTGGTCACGCCGCCTCTCTGCTCGCACACCGATGCCCGGCGTCTATCTCTGCGGAGCCGCGACACACCCCGGGGGCTCTGTCATCGGCATCAACGGCCGCAACGCCGCGATGGCAGTTCTCGGGGACCGGGCGGCTTCTGAGCCGCCTACTTCGGCGGATATTGCTTCACCGCTCCCGTCCGCTCGTTAAAAACTTCCAGTCCGCCGTTAGGAAAGGCTGTCACCTTCAGGTAGTTTCCCGTGTCCCGACCCTGCAGATTTGCGATCCACGCCGCATCCAGGTTATGGGTGGGGCCACCCTCCTCGGAGTAGTGCAGCTGCCACAGATCCTCAAGGCCGGGTGCCTTCTCGATTGTGTCCCACACGGACGGCGAGCCGCCCTTCTTCGCTCCGTTATCCATAATGGCCACACGCGCCCCAATAGCGTCGATAAGAGCGGGGCTGCTGCTCTGGTTCCAGCCGTGATGCGAGACAACAAGGAGATCAACATGCCCGATCTTGTTCACGGGACACATTAACTCCATCTCCTTATCCCAGGTGAGGTCGCCGAGATCGAGGACGTGCTGCTTGCCGTAGGTGATCATCACTCCCAGAGATCGGGCGTTCTCGGTCTGATCGGCTGGGTGCCTCTCTGAGGTGGCGCAGTACTGATTTGGTGCACCTCCTCCAGGCAAGGGATGTCCGATCAGATTGCCATCCGCGCTGACCACTGTGACATGTATTCCCGGTATGGGCAACACATCGCCGGGCTTGGCGACGATGTGGCCGTAGTGGACGGCGGTCAGGACCTTCTGATACGCCTCGGCCACTTCCACGGTGGTCGCATCGGAAGTTTCGCGGTTGGGCCCGTGGTCAATGAAGGTCTTGACGGGAATTGTGGCTATCAACTGGGGGACTCCGCCGGTGTGATCCACGTGGTAGTGCGTCAGCAGCACGTAGTCGATGTGATCAATGCCGGCTAGCTTCGCGGCAGCGGCAATGCGGAGCGCGTCGCGGCTGTCGTTCCCCGGCCATCCGGTGTCGACAAGGAGGGAATGCTTGTCGGGAGTAACGAAGAGGGTTGACTGGCCTCCCTCCACGTCAATGAAGTAAATCTGTAGGGCAGCGCGTGGCGATTGGGGGATGCCGAGAGCAACTCCACCCCAGCAAGCGGCGACGACGGACAGAAGTGCGACAACTATTCTCGAGGCACGATAAGTCATTACTAGCAATGTAACTCTTATCGGGTGACGGGGTGCGAAGAGGTGCCCCTCCCCCCTTAGTTGAGCTACCTAATAGAAAACATGGAACTTAGCTCGCTGCGGAGAGGCTAAATTAATGATTCTAGAGATTTTGCGAGTTTCTGCTTTGGTTTCTATTAGGTAGCGCCGGTGCGGCTGGTTCGTGGATCATGTGCTGACCAAGTTCGACTACGCGGTCGTTCAAGCGGTTGAGAATTTTGAAGAGCGTTTCCTGACGGATCTCATTGTTGATGACGGCCTCGAGAAGCTGGGTGTGAAGGGGCATGACCTGCTCGCGACGGAGGCTGGGAATTTTGCGATAGATCGAGTACCAGCGGTATCCGAGGCGGCTCGTGGGATGGCGGGGTCCGGAGATGCGGCGGCGCGGATTGTGAAAGTAGCAATGGCTTTGATGGCGGAGAGCCGGCGAAGCACAGGTTTTACCGTTGGGATGGACGAAGGTGCACAGGGGGACCACGGTTAGCCTCCTAGAGTGTCAAGAAGCCCGCTCTCGCGGGAAATACAAAAGCCCGCCGGTTGGCGGGCTTTTTTCTCTCTATTTTTATTGTAGCGGGTTGGGGGAAATTGTCGGCCAGGAAAAAGCAGGGATCAGGGCACGCGGATCAGGCATCAGAGGGCGATAGCTTCGGCTGCGCTCCGGTCGCTCAGGTTCGGCACCCTCGTTCGTGCCTCATCCGAAGACCAGGGCGGACCACGCCGCGATACCATTCAATCGGAATTTTTTCATAACGAACAAGGAGACGGATCATGAAAATTTTGCAGGTGCTAACCTCGCACGATCAGCTCGGTAATACAGGCCGTAAAACCGGTTTCTGGCTTGAAGAAGGTGCGGCTCCCTATTTCGTTTTCAGAGATGCTGGTGTCGATGTCACGCTAGCCTCTCCGAAGGGCGGGCAGCCTCCCATCGATCCAAAGAGCGACCTGCCGGAGAATCAGACCCCGGCGCAGGTGCGCTTCAAGAAGGATGCAGAGGCGATCAAAGCCTTTGCCAACACAGTCAAGCTTGCGGACGTTAAGGCGGCAGACTTCGATACTGTGTTTTATCCGGGCGGGCACGGTCCCATGTGGGACCTGGCGGAAGACCCTGTGTCGATCGCTCTTCTCGAGTCGTTTTACAGCTCCGGCAAGCCGATTGCTCTGGTATGTCACGCGCCCGGCGTGCTTCGCCATGTCAAGTACAAGGGCGAGCCGCTGGTGAAAGGAAAGCACGTAACCGGCTTTACGAATGGTGAGGAAGAAGCGGTAGGACTCACCAAGGTTGTGCCCTTCCTGGTTGAGGATGAGTTGCTAAGTCTCGGCGCCATCTTTGAGAAGAAGGCGAACTGGCAGCCTTTTTCCATCATGGATGGCCACCTGATCACTGGTCAGAATCCAGCATCATCGACTGTGACAGCTCAGGCGCTTTTGAAACTCGTTGGGACGGCAGTGCCGGCTTAGAGGCTCTCAACTATCCCACTCAAGCCAAACACCGGGCTTGGGTGGGGAAGCCGCTCGATTCCTTTGCAGTGATCTAATTACAGCGAGAGTTGTGCAATGCATGTGTTCTTCGCTGATGACGCTAAGCAGAGCCAACCATCACGCGTGCGGATGGGACCGTTGGTCGCATCAGGTGGGCTGTTCGTTCATGGCGATAGACTCTCCAGGATGGAGCGCGCATTAAATGCACTTTGCGTCGATGCAGGTTTCCCTCCGAACGAAGAGTTCAAGTGGTCCCCGCGACGTGACATGTGGATGCACCAGAATCTTGTAGCAGAACGGCGGCAGGTTTTCTTTTCCTCGATCATCCAGACGTGCGTCGACCACGAGGCGAAGGCCCTGGTAATCATCAGTGATTGTGACTCGCGCACGCCAGCCGACTGTAATACGCATGAAATTTTCGTCACCAAGATGCTGATCGAACGGGTGAACAACTTGGCCGTATCGGCCGCCTCAACAGCCATTATCGTTGTGGATCGTCCAGGGGGTGGTATCACTCAGGAGCGCAAGTTTCTCTTGGAATGTCTGTCCACTCTCCGAAACGGAACCCGGTACGTGATGCCTGAGCAGATCGCCATCAATCCAATATCGACTGATTCTCATCTTGTTCGTTCCCTGCAAGCTGCCGATCTGATCGTTAGCTGCACCACTGCGCTCTTCGCCGGCCAAACGACACTTGCACCCGAAATCTTCGGGGCCATTAAACCAATTCTCGCGCGGGAATACGGAAGGGTAGGTGGAGTAGGCGTCAAAATGCATCCCGATTTCAAATACCTGAACCTTTATCACTGGCTCCTTGGCGACGAGGTGTGGATGCGAAATATGAAATGGGTGGCTGCTGCCGTACCGTACAAGGCCGTACTTTACCGGGCCGAATGAATTCTGGCCACCTGCAAATACGCCGTGAGATTTCGTCACGTCGGTTCAGAATGGCACAACGGAATGACGCAAGGTTGATAGCGGATTGTTTCTGTGGTCAAAGGTGATGTAGAAATTCATGTGCCGTCCCTGATGGGACTCGTTGTGTTTGCCCTTCCCGGCACTCCCGTGCCGGGCTATAGGTTGTTTTGTCCTTCGGACTTCGGATAGTTAGCGGTTCCTTCGGGGCCACATCAACACGATTCGTTGAGGCCGTGCTTTTTTAGCAGAAGATCAAGCTCCTGCATTGAGTCCAGCCTTCGGTGGTGTTCCCGCTGGTTCGCGATGTAGCGCCGAATGGTCGCGACCTGCGACTGGCTGACGCAGCTCGCGAAGTATCCCTCCTGCCATTCAAACCTTGTTCCGGGATGCAAATTCATCCATCGGGATGAATTGGCCTTCAGTACCTGAACGGCTTTTGCGATGCTGAGGGTCGACCCGAGATTGAGAAGGGCGTGAGCATGGTGTGCGATTCCGCCGACGGCAAGCGCATTCATGCCATGATTTTGTGCAATTCCCGCCATGTAGGTCCATAGCCTTGGTTGGAGCTCTTCACGAATTATCTTGAGTCGATTTTTGGTGCTGAAAATGATGTGGACGTGATTGCTGACGTACGAACTCGGCATTGTGTCGTCCCTGCGGGACTCGATCTACAAACCTCATCCTACCCGGCACTGCCGTGCCGGGCTATGGATTCTATCGTTCCTTCGGAACTAGAACGTGCCTAACGTAACTTGGGCAGCTAATCTTCCTCACGATACGGCAGTGCCGGGCTACAGGTTGTTTCGTCCTTCGGACTCGGAGATGAGGGGATCAGATGCGATTCGTCTCCGCTTGCGCATTGCACGGATGTAAATGGCGACTCCGATGGCGACCAGGACTGCGGTCGAGACGAGGACCTTGGCGACGGCGAGGAGTTTGTGCGGCTCGTCTTCTCCAGGGATCACAGACAAGACAATCGTCAGGCCGGTCGAGAGGAATCCGATGATGGCGAGGGTGGTAGCGACGGGGCGGCCTCCGGGGACGCGGATGATATCGGGTGGGGCAGGACGCGTCTGGAGGCGAATCATCGAGGCGAATAGGAACAGATAGGGAATGAAGTAGGCGATGATCGACATCGCTACTAAAACGTCATAGGCTCCGCGGACGGAGGTGCCGGCCTGGCTGAGGAGGGCGACGATCATGCCGGCGAGTCCGTAGGTTCCGATGGCAACCCAGGGAGTTTTGAAGCGGGGATGGATGTGTCCGAAGACGGGCGGGAAATAACAATCAATGCCAGCTACAAATGGCAGGCGCGAGGTTGAGGACAGATAGGCGGCGGCTCCTCCCACGGCGTTGAGGCCGAGCAGGACGGCAATGGGCGCGGCGAGCCAGATGAGATGCAGGCGGGTGCAGAGGGTCATCATGCCGCGCATGAATCCGTCGACACCGTGGACTGCGTCGGAGGGGAGTGCGACGAGGAGCGCTGCGGTTCCGGCGATGTAGGCAACGGCGAGAATCGCTCCGCCTGCCAGTAAGGCGCGCGGGATGGTGCGGCGCGGGTTGTCGATCTCCTCGCCCATGAAGGAGCCGGCTTCGCAGCCGCCGAAGGCGAAGAAGATGGTTGACCAGAAGATGGCGTTCTTCAAACTGGGGCGCGGGATGAGCTCGTGGAAGGCGAAACTGGTGGCTGATCCGAAATGTGCCCAGGAAATGATGGCGAGGACGATGAGGATGGAGATGGGCACGATGCTGCCGAGGGTGCAGACGTTATTGAGCCATTTGCCGGCGTTCACTCCTACAACATTCATGAGCGTGATGAAGGCGAGCCAGGCGAGGGCGAAGATGAGGAAGTAGCGGGCGTCGGTGGCGAGGTGCGCGCCGTGTGAGCCGAAGGCGAAGAGAACGGAGCCTGCTCCGAAGTAGAGGACGGCGGGAAAGTAGGGCAGGTTGGACATCATGTAGGTCCAGGCAGCGATGAAGCCGGAGAAGTCTCCGTAAGCTTCGCGGGTCCAGACGTAGAGGCCGCCTTCGGCGGGGTATCGCGAGGAGAGCTCGAGGACAGAGGCGGCGAGCGGGATGAAGAATCCAAAAAGGGCGAAGAGCCAGACGGTGATGGTGCTGGCCCCTGCTGCGGCGGCGGTGGCGACCCAGCGGACGCTGAGTCCGCTGACGATGTAGAAGAGGACGAGATCGCGAAAGTTAAGGGCGCGCTTCAGGCCGAGCGGCGTTGGTGCGGCGGGGTCTCGAGGACCCGAGTCTGGACTACAGGGCGGCGCAGTGGACATCAGGCTTCAGCGCAGCATACCTGAAGGGTGGAGAATCGCGAAGAAGAATGCGTGAGGGGAGAGGACTTCGCCGCAGAAGCCAGCTCAATGTCCCTCAAGATACCAGGGAATATTGATGACGAGGATTCGCTGGTTTCCCTTCACCAGCAAAAGTACCTTCAGCAGATTTGCGCGCTGGTTGTGGAGCAGATTCTCCCACCAATGGCTCACGACCAATTCCGGCACAAGCACGGCGATCTGTCGGTGCTCGTTGGCCTTCTCCTGTTGCAGAATGAAATCAATCACCGGGGCGAGGACGAATCGGTAGGGTGACTTGAGTACGGTGAGCTGTGGAACCGCGAGTCCCGCCCGCTCTAAAGGCTCGGCCACGTTCTTCTCCCACACGTCACAGATGCTTGCTTCGTCGTTGCTGCTGTCGACGTGAACGGCGATGATCTCCGGCGACATGCCCAGGGCGAATCGAATGGCCTTTTCGGAAAGACGGCTCCAGCGGTCGAGGGGGATGATGACGAGCGGCGGCTTGATGCCCTCGATGCTCAATGGGTGGGGATTGTCGGTGTCCCGCTCGACGTGCGCATAGTGCCGCTTCACCATGGTCATGAGCAGGATCATCAAGGGCAAAAGCAGGGCGGTCACCCAAGCGCCGTCATGGAATTTGGCGACGAGCACGACGAGCGTCGTGATGCCGGTGGCGAATGCGCCCAAGCCATTTACGGCCATGCGCAGCCGCCAGCCGGGTTCCCGGTTGCGGAGCCAGTGCACAACCATTCCGGCCTGCGAGAGGGTGAAGGCCAGGAAGGCCCCGATGGCGTAGAGGGGGATGAGGCGGTCGGTGACGCCTCCGAAGAAAATAAGCAGCAGGGCGGTGAGGGTGACGAGGGCGGCGATTCCATGGGAGTAGAGCAGGCGGCGGCCGCGGACGAAGAAGACGTGAGGCAGGTAGTCGTGCAGCGCGATGGCGCGAGTGAGACGCGGGAAGTCCGCAAAGGCAGTGTTGGCGGAGAGCGAGAGGACGAGCAGGATCGACGCGATGGTGACCCAGTAGAAGACGCCATGTCCCATGACGGCGTTGGTCAGCTGCGAAAGGACGCTCTGGTAGCCGGGGCCCTCGGGGTCAGTGGCTCCGATGCCGTACCAGCGGCACAAAAGGGCGATGCCCGCGAGAAGGACGATGAGCAGCGCGATGATGATGGTCAGCGTGAGCCTGGCGTTCTTCGTGGTCGGCTCGCGGAAGGCTTTCACGCCGTTGGAGACGGCTTCGACTCCGGTCATGGCGGTGCAGCCGCTGGCGAAGACTTTGAGGATAAGCCAGAGAGAGAGAGCGGCTGTGGCGGGCGGGAGCTTTGGCGGGGCGACGACGGGTGTAGGATGTCCGCCGGTTGTCACGGTCTGAAAGATGCCAACTGCTATGACGATGAGCAGCGTACCGAGAAACAGGTAGGTTGGAATCATGAAGGCGACGCCGGTGTCGTGGACGCCGCGCAGGTTGATGATGGTGAGAATGATCAGAATCGCGAGACAGATCAGCAGGGTGTGCTTCTGCAGGCTGGGGACGGCGGAGATGAGGGCGCCAACTCCGGCGGAGATGCCGACTGCCGCGGTGAGGATGTAGTCGATCATCAGCGCCGCGGCGGCGAGAAGTCCCGGGCCCTTGCCAAGGTTTTCGGTGGCGACGGTGTAGGAGCCGCCGCCCTGCGGATAGGCCTCGATTGTCTGGCGGTAAGAGAAGTAAACAATCACCAGGAGAATGAGGATGGCGGTGGTGACGGGAACGATGAGGTGAACGCCGAGGAGTCCGAGGGGGATGAGTAAGGTGAGTGCGGCTTCGGGGCCGTAGGCCGCGGAACTGAGGGCGTCGAGACCGAAGATGGGAATGCCGGCGACAGGGCCGACCTGCTCTCCGCGCTCTTCACTGGTTGCGAGCGGCTTTCCAAACAGCAGATCGGCGAGCTTCATGCGGATTCTGCGTCCCCCTGCGGATTTTTGATCAGTGCGACGCGAACCACTATAAATGCTGTTTGTAAAAGATGATCATCTAGCCGTCGAGTTTGCGGGTGACGAGCTCGTTGAGGAGGGCCGGGTTAGCCTGTCCCTTGGAGAGCTTCATGACCTGGCCGACGAAGAAGGCGGCGACGGTCTTCTTGCCTCCCCGGTACTGCTCGACCTGCTTGGGGTTGGCGGCGATGACTTCGTCGATCATCTTCTCGATGGCGGAGACGTCGCTGATCTGCTGCGGCTTCTCGCGCTCGTAGACGATGCCGAAGTCCTCTCCGGTTTCGAAAGCGGTGTCGAAGAGTTGTTTTAACTGCTTGCTCGAGAGTTTGCCGTCTTCGGCGAGGTCGGCGGCGAGGGCCACCCCCTTCATGGAGATGGGGGACTGCTCTAGGTCGAGGCCTTTGGCCTTGAGGCGGCTGGTGAGTTCGCTCTGGACCAGGTTGGAGACCCGGCGGGGGTTCTTGGCGGCGCGGGCGGCGGCCTCGAACTGGTCGGCGAAGGAACGGGTGGCGGTGAGGGTGGCTGCGTCCTGCTCGGTGATGCCGTACTCAGCGATCATACGGGTGCGGCGGGCCTCGGGCAGTTCGGGGAGCTGGGCGGCGACATCGGCCTGGAAGGCCGGGGAGACGACGAGCGGCGGCAGGTCGGGCTCGGGGAAATAGCGGTAGTCGTGGGCCTGCTCCTTGGAGCGCATGGAGTAGGTGCGGCCCTCGTTGGCGTTCCAGAGACGGGTCTCCTGGACGACGCGGCCTCCGGACTCGATGAGCTCGACCTGGCGCTCGATCTCGTACTCAAGGGCGGAGCGGATGAAGCGGAAGGAGTTGACGTTCTTCACCTCGGCCTTGGTGCCGAACTTCTCCTGGCCGCGGGGGCGGACGGATACATTCGCGTCACACCGGAGTGAGCCTTCCTCCATGTTGCAGTCGGAGACGGCGGTGTAGAGGAGGATCTCCTTGAGGCGGGTGAGGTATTCGTAGGCCCCGTCGGGGGTGCGGATGTCGGGCTCGGAGACGATCTCGATCAGGGGCGTGCCGCAGCGGTTGAGGTCGACGTAGGTGCGGATGGCCGAATCGGGGAAGCCGTCGTGGATGCTCTTGCCGGCGTCCTCTTCCATATGCAGGCGGGTGATGCCGATGCGCTTGGTTCCGCTCGGGGTGGGGACTTCTATATAGCCGTGTTCAGCGAGGGGCTTGTCGAACTGGGAGATCTGGTAGCCCTTGGGCAGGTCGGGATAGAAGTAGTTTTTGCGGGCGAAGATGGAGCGCTCGCGGACCTGGCAGTTGAGGGCGAGGGCGGCCAGGGTGGCGAACTCGACAGCGCGCTCGTTGAGGACGGGCAGGGCTCCGGGAAGGCCGAGGCAGACCGGGCAGACGTTGGTGTTCGGGGGCGCGCCGAAGCGGTTAGCGCATCCGCAGAAGGCCTTGGTCTCGGTGAGGAGCTGGACGTGCACTTCGAGTCCGATGACAGGTTCGTACCTGGCCAGAATGTCGGCGGGAAGGCTGGTTGCGGTGCTCATCCAGCCTTCAGTTTAGCAAGACTGTTGAGGCTCTTCTTGAGACTGGCGGCTACCCTACCCCTCCCCTAGTTTTGGCCTGTACTTTGTAACTGATTGATTCCGGGATCTTTAGACATCAAGGCCGGGCAAAGATATGAAACGATTGGGCTTATTTCATAGATCTGATTCTAAATGGGTTAGAGCTGAGGTCAAAACAAGAAGCCCGACTCCAAGGAGTCGGGCTTTTGCTCTCTATTTCAATTGTAGCGGGTGGGGAGAAATTCTCGGCCAGGAAAGACAGGGGTCAGGGATTAGGGTGTAGAAACAGCAGATCCTTCGACTTCGCTCGCCGCGGCGAGCTTCGCTCAGGATGACATCGGTTAAGGAGTCGTGGCTCACGATGACATCCGATATACGGAGAATTCTGTCCCACGTCCGAAAATCCGGACGTGGGGCACCCGATTTGGTGTCTGTCAGGCGGGTTTCTTTGGGGACTGGTGGAAGCCGAGGAGGTTTCCTTCGGTGTCCTTGAATGCGGCGATGAAGCCCCAGCCCGGTCCGATTTCGGTTTTAGGGAGGGCGACGGTGCCTCCGGCGGCTTCGACCTTTGCCATAACGTCGTCGATGGAGTCGACCTGAATGTAGTTCATGAAGGGCTGGCCGGGGTTCCGGCGTGGCATGAGTCCGCCGTTGATGCCGGTGTCTCCGTCTTTGGTTTCGACGAGCCAGTAATCGATATTCCAGGGATCGGAAATCTTCCATCCGAGGGCCTGTTCGTAGAACTTGGTGGCGCGCTGGACATCGTCTGCGGGGATTTCAAAGTGAACGATAGGGTTTGGCATAGCGGGAGAAGGATAGCGGATGGGAGGGTAGTTGGGGCGGAATTCTGATGATTGTGGAGTGATTTTCGAATGACGGTGGAGTGCGTGGTTGTCTGTCTGAGACGTCTTGCTTGCGGCGTTTGCGCATGATAACTCTGATCTGCTTCGACAATGGGACGGAACATCTCGCTCCGTCAGTCCATGACTAATGGCCAACATTTTTATCAGCTATCGGCGCAGAGACAGCGCGCCTGTCGCGAAACGTATTTATGAGTGGCTTGCTGCGCGTCCGAACGGAAGCGCCGTTTTCATGGATTTAAGCGGAATTGAACCAGGTGAAAATTTCCATGAAGCATTACGCCGAGAGATCGATGCCGCGGAAGTGATGCTCGTGATCATAGGAAAGGAGTGGGCGTTCGCTGAGGATGCTGACGGGATGAATCGCCTCGACAAGCCGCGTGACGTGGTGCGACGGGAGATCGCGATTGGCCTTGAAAGCCGTGCGCGTGTTGTGCCGGTGCTGGTTTCAGGCGCGGAGATGCCCCAAGCCGTTCACTTACCTGCCGCCCTGGACAAACTCACGAACTTGAATGCCTTTCCGGTGAACGAAGAGACCTTCGAGGAAGATATGACCCGGCTCGCGGAGTATCTTCGTAAATGGACTGCTGAGCTTCTCACGGCCGACCCTCAGGAAAGGACCGAAGTTCAGGAAATACGGCCGCGTATGATCCAGAAAAAAGTTTGCATGTTGGGTGCTGCTGGAGTCGGCAAGACAAGCCTCGTCAGTCGCTATGTGCGGAGCATTTTCAGTGATAAATATCTCACTACTCTCGGGGTGAAAATAGACAAGAAGGTGATCACCCTCGGAGATGCGGAGATCAACCTGATGCTTTGGGACCTCGCGGGCGAAGAAAAGGGCTCTCCGACCAAATTGCACTACCTCAGGGGTGCTTCGGGCATCGTTCTCGTCACTGATGGCCACAAATCTGCACTGCGAACAGCCCTTGATTTACGGGAGCGTGTCCGGGACGAACTGGGGCCGGTTCCTTGCGTGCTTGCGGCAAACAAAATCGATCTCTGTAAAGAATCATGGTCATGGGAGTACACGCTCGAGGAACTCGATGAGAGAACCGAGAATCTCGGGTTGATACCGTTCACGACGAGCGCACTGACTGGAACAGGGGTCGATCTGGCGTTCGAGTATCTCGCCAGACAAATGCAGAAAGCTGATGGCCAGGTCCTCTAGGCGGCCTGGACGTCGTCTGCGGGGATTTCAAAGTGAGCGATCGGGTTTGGTGGGAGAAGGGTAGCGGACGGGAGGGTGGGTTGGGGGTGGGTGTTCGAGAATGGACATGCAGGAGGAAGAGTGACCACCGGCAAGCCGGGCATGGAAGCTCTCGCACAAGCTATATCACTGATGAGCAATATCTTAGGCTTTGACGCGCTTAGGCACACTGCATGCTGGCGTACCACGCAGTGCTCTCGTTCCCCTAAGAAGAATGTCCCCGGGAGGCGGCTATGGCAGGACTGCTTCGGGATACACACTTTGCCTTGAGGCAACTGCGCGGGAATCTCGGATTCACGATTGCGGCTACGGTGATGCTGGCTGTTGCCATCTGCGCCAACAGCACGGTTTTCAGCTGGATCAACGGAACCATGCTGCATCCGATTCCTGGAGCGCGACATACCGGTGAACTGGTGAGCGTGATGCGAGGCGCGTGGAGCACCTCGCCGACGCCACCGCTTTCTTATCTCGACTACCGCGACCTCAGAGATCAGAATCACAGCCTGACCGGGCTTCTTGCCTATCACTCCGACTGGATCACATTGACCCGTGCGGGAGCCGCGCCGGAGCGCATCTATATCGGGAATGTGTCAGCGAACTTCTTCGACGTGCTGGGAGTGAAGCCTCTGTTGGGGCGGTTCTTTCTGCCCGAGGAGGAGACGCGGCCGGATGCCGTGCCGGATGTCGTGCTCGGGTACTCGTTGTGGAAGACGCGTTATGCGGGAGACCCAGAGATTGTGGGCAAGGCGATCGAGATTGCCCGGCATCCTGTGACGGTGATCGGCGTAGCGCCGGAGGGGTTTATCGGGGCGGCGCCGGGGCTTCGGGACGATGCATGGCTGACGCTGAACCCGCTTGGGACGCACGAGTATTGGATCACGCATCGCAACGTCGCCTCTTTCATTGTGTTGGGGAGGCTGCGGCCGGGAATGAGCCGCGAGCAGGCGACGCAGGACCTCGAAACGATCATGCGGCGGATCGTGGCGGCCTATCCGAACGATCACCTGGGAACGAACACTATCACGCTGGACCCGATGTGGCGCTCACCCTTCGGCGCAAACGTCTACATGGCTGACACGCTGCCTATCCTGCTGGCTATCGCCGGAGTGGTGCTACTGCTGGCCTGCGCCAACGTGGCTACGCTAATGTTGGTCCGGTTTGTGTCGCGGCGGCGCGAGATTGCGATTCGCCAGTCGCTCGGGGCGCAACGCATACAACTGGTGCGGCAGATGGTGCTGGAGGGCGTGATTCTCTCAGCCGGTGCGGGAGCGCTGGCTCTGTTGCTGACGTCGATGACGGCGAAGACATTCGCTCGTTTCTTTCCTGCAAACTCGAACCCCATTGCGCTGAACGGAACCGTGGATCAAAACGTGGTGATTGGGGTCGTGATGTTGGCGGCGCTGGCCAGCGTGCTGTGCGGCGCGCTTCCAGCATGGCGGTCGTCAAATGTGCCCGCGGCTGAGGCGCTCAAGGATGAGTCGTCAAGCATCTCAGGAAGCTCGCACAACCGGCGGCTGCTCAGCGGCCTGGTGGTGGCGCAGATCGCGCTTTCGCTGGCGCTGCTGGTGGTTTCCGGGCTGTTTCTGCAAACGCTGCGCCATCTCTCCGCGGGCGACCCCGGGTTCAAGCAGGATCATGTATTGACGGCGTCTGTGGGACTGGCTACCGCAGGCTACTCCGACGATGAGGTGAATGCGATCTCCCACAAGATTCTCGATCGAGTAGCGGTATTGCCGACCGTAACGGTTGCATCGCTCACCGATTGGATACCGATGAGCCTCATTCGGAAGACGGAGGACGCCTATCCGGAAGGTTATGCGCCGCGTCCGCATGAATCGCTCGAGGTGCAGAAGGCCGACGTGGCACCTCGATACTTCGAGACGCTGGGAGTGGCGATTCTCGAGGGGCGCGACTTCGCACAGTATGACGACCGAAAGGCGCCGCTGGTAGTGATCGTGGACCAGACGGCCGCGAACCGGTTTTGGCCAGGGAAGGACCCGGTGGGGAGGAGGCTCCATATGGGGAACAGCGTTTTCACGGTCATTGGCGTGGTGAAGAACACGAAGCATGAGTTTATGAACGAACGCCCTGCGCCGATGGTCTACATGAGCTACTTCCAGCGAGGTTTCGAGACCATTGTGCAGGTGAAGACGCGAGGGAATCCCGAGGACATAGCTACGGCCGTAGAGCGCACAATTCACGAGATTGATGGGCGGGCACCAGTGTTCGACGTGCGCACCATGCGCGAGACCACGCAGATGGCGACGATCTTTGCGGTCATGCAGAGCACGTTTGCGGGCATCCTGGCGGCGATCGCGCTCGTCCTCGCGACGACTGGCATCTATGGTGTAGTGGCGTACCGCACGGCATTTCGCACGCACGAGATCGGCATCCGCATCGCACTTGGCGCTTCGCCCGGCGACGTTCAGAGGCTTGTTTTGTGGCAAGGGCTTTCGCTCACAGCGATCGGACTCAGCTTAGGGTTGGCGCTCTCGTTCAGCGTCACGCACTTCATTGCCGCGTTTCTCTATGGGGTGGGAGCCAACGATCCTCTGACGGTCATCGTGGTAGTGGTATTGCTTGCGGCGATGTCGGTCCTCGCATGCTACTTCCCGGCGCAACGCGCGACGCGCGTCGATCCCGTAGCTGCCATGCGCGCGTCGTAAACGAAAGCGACTTCGCGCCGAGGTTGAGCGCTAGTCATAGGGAGGGTCGAGCCCTCCAACGCTCCCGCCGATGAATATTGATGCAATCAGGGTAATGCACGCATTATGAGAGGGCGCCCTGCTTAAGAAGGCAGTCTGCGTCGGCAACACATGCTTGTGGGGGCTTTGCCCCCACACCCCAGGATTTAGCGCTTTGGTGCCTCTCCCGATTGGGAGTTTCACGGGGGCCAGATAGCGGAAGGGGGACGCAGGAGCATCCGCCTGTATCGGTCGAGGCCACTGAGTCGGCGCTAGGTGTGTTTGCGGCGGGCTCTGGAAGTATGACACTTGACCTTGGGGGAAGTGGTCCCTCAGAAGAATCACTCTCCCCCCAAGGAGGTACCCAGCATGCTGAGTAGCAATGTGAAGTATATCGGCCTGGACGTTCACAAGGAAGCGATTGCGATTGCGGTTGTAAATGGTGCGGGGAAGTTGGTCATGGAGTCGATCGTGGAAAACAAATCCAGCACTGTGCTCGATTTCCTGCATGGGCTGCGCGGAGAGCTGCATGTGACGTTGGAAGAAGGGACTTGGGCGGCGTGGCTGTACGACGTGCTCAAGCCCCACGTGAGGGAGATCGTGGTCTGCAACCCGCGTCGCAACGCTTTGTTGAAAGAGGGCAGCAAGAGCGACAAGATCGATGCGCGAAAGCTGGCCGAATTGCTGCGCGCCGGCCTGCTGCGCGCGGTCTACCACGGAGAAAATGGGCTGCAGACGTTGCGGGAGTTGGCACGTAGTTATCTGACCATCAGCAAGGACCTGAAACGCGTCAAAAATCGGCTCAAGGCGTTGTACCACAGCTGGGGCATTTGCTGCGCCGGCAAGCAGGTCTATGCCGCACGCCATCGGGAACAATGGTTGAGCAAGATTGCGCAGGTCGGCGTGCACCGCCGCGCGGAGCTGTTCTATCAGCAGCTGGATGGACTACTTGTTTTGCGGAACACCGTGCGTGGAGAACTGTTGGCCGAAAGCCAGAAGCATCAGGCCGTGAAAATATTGCGCCAGGTTCCCTCAATCGGCCCGCTTCGGGCTGCACTGTTGCTGGCCCTGATGCAAACGCCACACCGGTTCCGCAGTAAGAGGCAGCTGTGGACCTATAGTGGCCTGGCGGTGGTGACGCACGACAGCGCGCAGCATCGTTATGTAGACGGACAACTGCAACGTTCCAAAAAGCCACAACAGATCCGTGGTCTGAATCAGAATCACAACCACGCGATGAAGGAGATTTTCAAAAGTGCAGCCCTGAACGCCAGTCGTTGTGCGGGACCGCTGCAGGACTTTTACGCGAGATTGCTGGCCAAGGGCATGAAGCCGGATATGGCTCGCCTAACGCTGGCACGCAAGATCGCCGCCATCACGTTAGCTCTTTGGAAAAAAGGAGGGAGTTTCGACGCCGAACATCTGAAATCGCAAGCAGCTTGAGCGTCTACAGAACCCAGGCAATTGACCAGGTTGACTTAACCTGATGGTTAGCCAATCGGTTCTTGCGACGCTCCGGGTCGAGGGAGAGTATCAATCGATGAGTTAGACCACTCCGCGTGCTGTCTGCACCGAGTCTCCAAATGCACTCTATACCCCCTCGCATAACCGAAAAAAGCTATAGGCTTCGAGTCTCAAATAGGACCATGGTTGGCGTATTAGAGCCACCCCGGTTTGCTTGCGTGGCTTCCGGACCGAAGGCGTCGAACCATCGAGTTATGAAACCGTCGAGCAGACTCCGTCGATTGCCTTGGTCTGTGAGAGGCACGTCGCGAACACAAAGCCTCTCCAGATCTCAGATTGGGCTGGATGCCAATCGCCACATCCATCTCCTCTCCGAGAGGACGGAGGGAATATTTTTCCTTGACATGTCCTCTCATAGGACTTATCGAGGCCACGTTGTCAATTCGATTGACACGTAACGATAATCGCCCTTCGCGTGATTAATCCGCTGCTCTGGATTGCCGGATAGAATCGGCGGGACAGTTGAAGGGTGTCATGAAGCGAATCCTGGTCACCGGCGCAACGGGCAAAGTTGGAAGTCATTTCATCGGGCGCGCGCTCGACGACTGCCCGGACATTACGATACGCGCTCTGTGCCACAATCGCCGTCCTGAGCCGAGGGAACGGCTGGAGATCGTAACCGGAAATATCTCCGACCGGGAAGCGGTGCGCGCTGCGATGCGCGGGATTACTCATGTGATCCATTGCGCGACCTGCAAGGAAACCGCAGATGATGTGATCGATGTCACGGTCAAAGGCCTCTTCTGGCTATTGGAGGAGTGCCGGCTCAGCGATTCGTTCCGACAGATCATTCTGATCGGTGGAGATGCGGCTCTCGGGCATTTCTTTTATCCGCACCCGATTCCGGTGACGGAGCAGCAGAAGCACAGCGCGTATCCGGGCTGCTATGCGCTCTCGAAGGTTCTGGAAGAGGTGATGCTGGAGCAGTATTTCGTTCAATACGATCTTTCGGGGTGCTGCCTGAGGGCTCCGTGGATCATGGAGAAGGACGATTTCAAATACACGCTCTCGTTCGGCGAAGACGTCTTCGGCGGGCCGCGGTGGAGGGACCTGGTTAGTGCTGAGGCGGCTGACAAATACCTGGAGAGCGGCGCGGTGCCGCTGATCCTCGATCCGGAGGGCGCGCCGGTGAAACGCAACTTCGTGCACGTCAGCGATCTGGTCGAGAGCATGATTCTGGCTCTGGATCATCCCAAGGCGCGACAGCAGACATTCAATATCTGCATGGATGAGCCGGTGGACTATCGTCAGGTCGCAGACTACCTGCGAGAGACGCGAGGGCTACCTTCGGTCGAGATTTCGACGCCGTACTGGTCGACCTGGCTCGACAACAGTAAGGCGAAGTTCCTGCTCGGATGGCGTCCACGCTTTGACCTGCGACGGCTGATTAACGAGGCCTGGTCCTATCAGCGCGGCGAAGCTGATCCGCGAAAGGTCTGGTATCCGGGCTAGAGGTCGAGCAATCGTCTTTCAATGCCCGGCGTGGTGGGACAATTCCAGCAGGAAAAATAGCAAGCATGATCCGCAAAACCAGAGGCCAAAGGCGGCTGGATCCCGAACCTTTCGGCGCCCGGCGATCGCGTATGCAATCAGTCCCGGGATGAGGATGCTGCCGAAGGCGTATCCCTGGGCCTCGCCGGTCCATTCGCCATTTGCCCAGACGCGTGCTGTCGATAAGCTGAGCAACACGCCGACGACGATACAAACCCAGAAGATCATCCCGAAGCGTTTGGAAGGAGGCGCAGGGACGACGGGAGCTGGCTTGCTGTCCATCGATAGGTTTCTCCGTAAAGTCTGGGATTGGACTCTATGGCCTAGGCGATTCGCCAGTCAAGAGTGGGACGTGTTGTGGCGGCTATCCGTCTTGCCGAATGCAAACAGCAGGTCCTTCGACTTCGCACGCTTTGCGTGCTTCGCTCAGGATGACAAGAGCAGGGTTCGCGCCGAACTCCGCTCAGGATGACATCAGGTGGGGGATCGCGTGCATCAGGCGACGTCCAATGCGAGGTTACTTTCGATTAGTGAAATCGTCCATGATCGTGTGATTTGGGGCCGCGGTCGTTCTACGCTGCAGGGAGATGCGGGAGCGTTTCTATTGCACATACATTGTCGCGAGCCGATCACGCACGCTCTCGATCGGAGTGACCGGGGACCTGTTTTGTCGTGTGTTACAGCATCGGGCTGCGGGAGCGCCTGGTTTCACGGAGAGATATCGAGCTCATCGGCTGGTGTGGTTTGAGCGGTATGTCTCTCCATCGCGAGCGATTGCGCGTGAGAAGCAATTAAAGCGGTGGACGCGGGATAAGAAAATCGCGCTGATCGAGCGCGAGAACCCGACGTGGCAGGACTTGAGCGAGGATTGGCGCAAGAGCTTTCTGAAGGATCGTTAGAAGCAGATCCTTCGACTACGCACGCTACGCGTGCTTCGCTCAGGATGACAACACAATGAGGATCTTAATTTTGGCGCGGCTGCCCGGCGCGTATTCACTTTTTGGCAGGACTATTTTCGGGACGGCGCATGGGGGTGACTCCGGCTTGCTCGTCCTTTGAATAGGGCTCTCCATAGTAGGGGAAGCCGGTGCGGATGCGGGTGACGTCGGGGACGGCTCCGTCGGCGATGGGCTGGTTGGCGGAGAGGGTCAGGATGACGTCCATGGCGTCGTCGGCGAGGGTTCGACCGTTGAATCTGGTCGCGTCGAAGACGGCGGGGGTGCCGATCTCGTAAGGCAAGGTTGTGGGGCAGAGGCGGGCGGCGAGCTGCTTTCCGTATTCGGCGGGGTTGGGTGCCGAGCCGGCGTAGGCGGTCATCTTCTCGGCGAAGGCGGCGATGACGGGCGCGAAGCGGCTGACGTCATCGGATGGAGTGGAGGCGTTGAATTCTTCCTTGAGATCGGACGTGCCGGATTCTTTGAGGAAGATGTGAGTGACGAGCGGCAATCCCCAGCGCGAGACCTGGACTTCGGGAGCGTGTCCGTAGAGCGAGATGGTGGTCCAGGCGTGGACCTTGCCTTGTCCGATGAGGTGGTTGGGGACCTCGAGGACGATGGCGGTGACGTTGCGGCGGTCGAAGAAGTTCTGGTGTTGCTGGAAGGCGTCGCCGTTGTAGCGGTGGTCCTGGAAGAAGGCGGTGAGGTAGGCGTGGAGCGCGTTGGCGTTTCCGGCGAAGAGCTCGGGAGCGATGCCGACCCAGGCGCGGATGCCGGAGGCGGAGGCGAGGGTTCCGGTCTCGCCTTCGATGAGGAGCTCGCCGGAATTGCCGCGGAGGGCGTCGTCTCCCGTGGCGCGGCGCACCTGATAGCGCTGAATGTGGGTGTGTTCGCTCGCGTCAGCGTGGCGGGGCTCGGCAAAGCGGAACTTGAAGGTGACTTCCTCGCGGGCGTCGGCGTTGAGATCGAAGCGGAAGGCGTAGAGGCCCTCGGGGTGGAGGGTGTCGGCCGAAAAGAGGCCAAGGTCGGGGTTGACGGTCATGACCAAGACGGTGGTTCCGGGCGCTCCGTCGAACAGATAGAAGTCGCAGAGGTTGAGGCTTGGATCTTCTTTCGAAAGCTTAGTGTCGAAGTGGTGCGACATAAGAAAGTCCTTCCGGATGGAGATGTGGGGACCCGCTGAGACTCAGACGCTAGCGGAGGGCCAAAAATTACAGGAAATTTCAGCTATTTGCTTTGGCTCGAAGGGATTTAACAAAGCACCTGCCCTGTAACCAAAAATTGGCGGCGAGCGTCGTAGGAATATGTAGTCGTTGACGGGTCCGAAGGTACGGGCCCTGAACTCCCATCATGTTTTCTTCCCCTTCCTATTTAATGACAGGCCTTGGCGCGTCCGCGACGTTTGCGGAGGCAGTGAGAGTGCACTGGCGGGAATATCTGATGGAAGCGATCGAGCTGGGCATTCTGATGATTTGCGTCTGCCTCTCGGGTGCGCTGATCTACAGCCGCGATTCTCCCTTGCAGCGCCTGCCGCTCCCGTCGCCGGAAAGAGCGCTGCTTATGGGCGTACTTGTTGCAGCGTCGACATATTTCATCATTCGATCGCCGTTCGGGCGGCGTACGGGAGCGCATCTGAATCCTGCAATCACGGTTGCGTATTTGTGGCTGGGCAGAATTAACCGCTGGGATGGGCTGAACTATATCCTGGCGCAGTTTGCGGGCGGACTGGCGGGTGTGTTCCTTGCTAACCGTGCACTCGGGCGCCACTTGTCTGCGCCGCCGGTGCGATACGTGATTACGCTGCCGGGAAAGCACGGCGTTGCGATTGCGCTTGCTGCCGAGTTTGCTCTCGCCGGATTGCTGATGGGCGTGGTGCTGTTTGCGACGAATCACCGCAGGCTGGCGCGGTTCAGCGCGCTGCTGGTGGCTGCGATCACGGTGCTTTATTACGTGCTGGGCCCGTCGATCTCGGGGTTCAGCGTGAATCCGGCGCGGACATTTTCGTCGGCGTTCTTCGCGTGGGTGTGGCAAGGGATCTGGATCTACTTCGCGGGGCCGTGTCTCGGGATGATGGCGGCTGCGTCGATCTATGTGCGGAGCATGGGGCCGACCCGTGTGTACTGCTTCAAGGTCTTCCACGATTTGGAGACGCCGTGCCCTTTTCTGTGCCGGTTCAGGGAGCTGTTTAGGGACGGTGAAGGATAGAGAGGGCGCGTTTCTGATTCTGTGATCTCCCGGGTGGTGGCCTTCAGGCTATGGGACACTCGGTCGTCTGAGGGTTGCGCGCTACTTAACCCGAGTGGCGGTGCCGTCCATGACATCGTTCCACGTCGTGCCGTCGGGGGACATCTCGTACTTGAAGCTGTAGGACGTGGGGGTGAGGATCTTCATGGTGAAGCGGCCTTTGATCGTGTTCTCGCCCATCTTCTGGTCGCCGAGCCAGGTCCAGGTGGAACCGTCGAAGGTGCCGGTGGAGTGCTCGACCTCACCCATACTGTTGAACTCGTCGTAGGTGTATGCCTTCTGATCGGGGTTGTAGCCGATGAAAGAGATCGAGGTGCCGCCTCCCATGACGGCGCTCTCAAATTTTGAATGTGCCACCACGAAGAAGTTACCGTCCATCCACTTATCCTCTTCGGTCATGGTCATCTTGCCTCCGGGTCCCATGGGGCCGGGCTTCATTTCGCCTTCCAGCTTCCAGTTGCCGATGAAGTAGTCGGCCTTCTTGAGTTCGGGAGCCGGTTTTGGCGTCGGCATCTGGGCGTTGGTGGAGAGGGCGGCTGCGGCCAGGCCAGCGAGGATGGCAGCGATGACGACGAGTCGCTTCATTTGAGTACCTCGATTGTGGGTGATCCGGGTGTGGGCACTTCTGTTTCTGGCACGTCGGGTATGGGATGCGCTCTGCGCCGCGAGGGAATGGTACGTGGCGGGTAGAGGGAGGTCAAGGGTGAGGATTTGCGGCTACTGATGCTGCGGAGGGGCTACTGCTCTTTGAGTCGCTCGATGAGTTTGAGGGGGTGGATGGGTTTGGGGATCATCTCGAATTCGAAGCCCTGTTTCTGGCCCTCGAGGAGGGCATTGGAGATGCCCGCCTGACCGGAGAAGAGGAGGATTTTGGCGGCGGGAAACATTTTGCGGACGGCGATGGCAAGCTCGACACCATTCATGCGGGGCATGAGTACGTCGGAGAGCACGTAGTCAGGGTGGAAGCGGCCAGCGGCGTCGAGCGCGGACCAGCCATCGTAGGCGGCGATGACGTGGAAGCCGGCGCCTTCCAGGATTTCGCTGAGGGTGTCGGCGATGAGCCTCTGGTCGTCGACGACGAGAACTTTTCGGCGCCCCGGTTGCGGTCCGACCGGATCGCTCGCGGCGGAGCGG
Source organism: uncultured Acidobacteriaceae bacterium (assembly GCA_963781245.1). GTDB lineage: Bacteria > Acidobacteriota > Terriglobia > Terriglobales > Acidobacteriaceae > Silvibacterium. Next base: position 13,405 of record CAWAFB010000006.1, on the reverse strand, counting down.
AATTCGATGAGATTCCTGAGTGACTCGTCTGACGAAAATGCAGGGCCGGAGACGGTGTTGAGCATGGGCAGTCCTGGGATCATTTGCTATGCGGGTATCACGTGTTCGCGCGGGGCGGGAAGAGCAAAGGGGAGAAAGATGGTCACGGTAGTGCCGCTTTTTCCTTGTTCTGCAGTGCTGGAGATCGAGATCTGACCGCCGCGGGCGTCGATAAGTTGCTTAGCGACCCAGAGGCCGATCCCGGTTCCGAGATCGCCTTTCGTGGTGAAGAAGGGCTCGAAGACTCTCGGCAGGTTTTCCTGGGAGATTCCTGTTCCGCTGTCGCGAACGACAACCTGAATTCCGTCACTGCCGGAGCTCATTAATTTTCGGGCGGAGATAGCGAGCGTGCCATCGTGCGGCATGGCGTCGATGGCGTTGGCGATGACGTTGGAGAAGACCTGGAGCATCTCGCCCTTGCTGACGGTAATTTTTTGCAGATCATTGAAGCGAGTGTCGAGGGATATGCCGGCAGAGATCAGCTTGGAGTTGTAGACGGTCAGGACGTTCTGGATGAGATCGTGCAGATGTATTTCTACCGGAGAGCCGGTGTCGCGGTAATAACCGAGGGTCTGGCGGGCGATGTGGGAGACGCGCTCGAGTTCTTCCTCGGCGGTGAGGAGATAGCGATTTCCCTTACTGCCGTCGGGGCAGTTCTGGCGGGCGAGGAAAATGAGGTTCATCAGGGATTCGAGGGGATTGTTGATCTCGTGGGCGATGGCGGCGGCCATGCGTCCGGTAGCGGCGAGTTTCTCGGACTGAACGAGGAGGCGCTCGATGCGCTTGCGATCGGAGATGTCGCGGGCGATCTTGGAGGCTCCGATGACGCGGCCGGACTGATCGCAGATGGGGGAGATAGTAACGGACACCTCGACGCTCTGGCCGTTCTTCTTTTGGCGTGTGGTCTCGTAATGATCGACGCGGTCGCCGGCCCGGAGCTTGCGGAGGATTTCATCTTCTTCGTAGTGAAGTTCGGGGGGAATGAGACGCAGGACGGGCTGACCGATCATTTCTTCGGCGCTGTAACCGAACATCCGGTGCGCTCCCTCATTCCAGGTCCGGACGATGCCGTTGAGATCCTTGCTGATGATGGCGTCATCGGCCGAGTCGACGATTGCGGCAAGGCGGTAGCGGGTCTCGTCGGTCTTTCTGCGGTCGGAGATGTCGCGGGCAATCTTTGAGGCGGCGATGACGCGGCCAGTGTCGTCCCTGACAGGAGAGATGGTCACGGAGACGGGGAAGCGCTCGCCGCTTTTTTTGACGCGGATGGTCTCGTAGTGGTCGATTCGCTGGCCTTCCTTGAGCTGGCGGAGAATTTCGTCCTCTTCGTGGTGCAATTCGGGAGGAATGAGGCGGAGGATCGATTGACCTATGATCTCCTCGGACTGGTAGCCGAAGACTCGCTCGGCAGCAACGTTCCAGGTGAGGATGGTGCCCTTCAAGTCCTTGCTAATGATCGGATCGTCGGAAGAGTCGATGATAGCGGCCAAGTGAAAACGGGGATCCAGACGAGGCGGCGGCGTCCCGGCCTGGGGATTGCGCGAAGCGCTGCTGCGTCCATACTCCAAGGCTCGTGACTCCAGGAATGGCACAAATATTCGAGGGGTAAAACACCCTCTGGATGGTTAAGATGCCATTGAAACACAGATAGTTGACTGATGACCTGGTGAGCTGGTGGGCCGCCGCTGAGACCGCTGTAGGTGACTGAGCCGAGGGCTCACGAGAGACAGCCGAGGGTGTTCCAGAAGCAAGTGGTTTCGGCACTTGAAGCGGGGACTCCCCCCGGTTCCCCGGCTAAGTTCCCGGTATGATCCGATCGCCGCGTCCGGGCAGGTCTGGATAAATTGTCGGCCAGCAAACGATACAACTAGTCGGGGCCGGAACCGCAGTTGCAAATGCCCTGTCCGCTTCCGAGGATGTTGAAAAACAAGCACTGCGCCTGCAGATTGGCCAGTTCGGTCGCCCCCAGGGTTGAGTCCGAGGCCTCAGTTTCGGTAACTGGATAGGCTGTGCCGATCGGGTTCTGGATATGAGTCACCCAGACGCGCAGGTTCGATTTTGGAGTTACATTTGCGTTTGGATCGCACGGAGAATTATTGACTGCCGCGGATACAACTTTGATGACTCCGTTGTGAGACACGACGAAGGTTAACGGATTGAGGGTCAGCTGGGGGACGGTGAGGGTGAGAAGGCCGTTATGGCTGACGCTGCAGCCGCAGCACTCCGTCATCTGCTGATCCTGGTCGAAGACATAAATCATCGCACACAGATTTCCGTAGGTGAGACCGGGATTGGTGATTCGGACATTTGCAGTGGGCAGGGTGGGAGGAAACCCAACGCCGCCACTTACGAGTTGGTATAAGTTGTTGGAAAAGTAGTCGACTTTGTAGACGTCCTGAGCGGAGGCGACGCCATTGCCCGCAATCACAACGCCAGCGAGTAACACTGACAAAAGGATGATGCTGCGGTTGACTGTATTCATGGGGTTTCTCCGAAGCGCTGTATTGGAGCCTGGCAGCAGTCGAAGCGTTTGCGTTGGTTATGCTGGACCTCGATCCAGCGTGTGCGCAATTACCCAGTCGAATTAGCCTGAGCCGCAACCGTAAATCAGCGAGCAGTCATAAGTAATGTTTAATTCTGCGACGGGCCACTAAAACCCATCTCATAAATGTCCCCTGGTCGGGGGAAGCTTGGCAGAATTACTTCGAATGGCCGACAACTCGGGAGCTATCTTGCCTAGCGCCGGAATCGGCAGCCAACTACAGCCACTTCTACGGCGAGCTTGTTTATCCGGCACTACGCTATGCGAATTTGTGCTGAAAAAAGAATCGTGCACGTGGCGGGTGAGCCGCTGGACAAACGAATAAAAGGACTCGCCAATGAGTGAAATGCCTGCCGCCCTATGGAAGTACCTGAATCCTGACCGGACCGCTATCGTTCTTTGCCGATCACCAACCTCCCACACATCCAGGCGGTCGGCGGCAGCTATACCGTCCGAGCCAAACACCGGAATTCTTGACAGGATCGCTGAGAGCCGCGTAAATCTACCTTACGTAAGGGCCTATCGCAGCGTGAAACCATCCCCACGCTCTGAGTTATCCACGAAGCGGGCGGTGCCAGCGGACCGAGCATAAGTCACAGCGGTCAAATTCCACAATGCGTTAGAAAGCCGACATGGCTACGGCAGCCAAACCCCGTATAGTCCATCGAACTACTGAATCGCGGCATCTCGACCAAATCGAATCGGTTGTTCAGGGTGGAGGCGCGACGTCTGATCTCGAAGAAGTGTCAGCCTCCTGGCGAAGATGCACGGCTGAACTCCTTATCAGTCCAGATAGCCGGGCGGCTCCCCATATCGTAACCGAGAGCGAACTCAGGGTCTCTCGCGAACCGGTCGGCAAAGCGATTGTGTATGCCCAGGAAGAAATCGATCGTCTTTTTACGATCGTCCGCCAGGAGGGATACGTCGTTTTGTTGTGCAACATCGATGGAATAGCTATTCACCACCGCGGTGATGAAGCGCAGGCCGAAGAGTTCAAACACTGGGGCATCTGGGTCGGAGGAGTCTGGTCGGAAAGCGTCGAAGGCACAAATGGGATCGGCACGTGCATTGCTGAACAACGGCCGGTTCTCGTCCATCGTGACCAACATTTTCGAACGCGCCACACCGGCCTGAGCTGTGCGGGTGCACCAATCTTCGACCCCACCGGCAGGCTGGAGTTGGTGCTGGACGCTTCGTCGATGACGTCGAACCAGTCGCACACACTGGCTTTGGCGGCGACAAAAGTCGCAGCGCGTGCCGTCGAAGAACGTTTATTTCGCGAGTGGTTTCGCAACGTGTGGACGATTGCCGCGGTGCCATCCGACGACAGCGGCCCAGCTTTGCTCCTGGCTGTCGACAGTGACCTGCGGATCGTCGGTGCTGACCGGGTCGCCCGCACGACTTTTGCTCTGGATGACGAAAGGCTGAGTGGCGGCGTGCCGCTGGCAACGGCATTCGACCATGATCGGTCAATTTTCCGCTGCAACCGCGAACAGGATGTCGCGGCTCGCTTCACGCGCGTCGGTACAGATGAGTGGTGGCACGTGTTGATTACTCCTCCTCTGTGCGGCTCGAGGGGTTGGCGTTCTGCGGCGGACGTGGCAATTCACGCGCGGCCGAGGATCAGCATGCTCCATAACGCGCCCATAGCAGAGACTCTGCCTCCCAATCGGGGCGGTCTATCGCCGGCGCGTACGCACCGGATCTGCGAATACATCAACTCCAATCTCGATCGGAACATAGGCCTCGAAGCGTTAGCGGAAATGGCCGGGTTGTCCACACACCACTTTGCGCGCGCATTCAAGCAAACGGTTGGTATGCCCCCGCACTGCTACGTACTGCAACGCCGGATCGAACACGCCCAGCAAATGCTTCGCAATACTGATCTTCCGATGGCGGAGATCGCAGTGTCAGCGGGATTCTCTGACCAAAGCCACCTGGCCAGACACTTCCGTCGGATAACCGGCGTGTCTCCAAGCGTAGTCCGTTGGGAACAACGATAAGTCGTTTAATTCGTTGCCGTTGAGAAGCACTCGCTGCTATCGGCCGCTTCCGGATACATCGAACCGTTCGTTAAGCTGAGACACGACCCCGACCATCGCGAAACGGTTTCCTCACTATTGAGCAAGAACGTCCCGACCGCGGCGAAATCGTTCAAGACCTGTGTGACACCTTCCTGACAGTATCTACCCATGCTCACGAGTACAAAGCTCGAACAAGGGAGCCTATTGATAGCTTCATGCCACGCCCTGGTCCCAGGCTGGTGAGCGTAAGAAGTCACCTTCACTTGCGAAAAAGGAGGATATGTCATGCGGCTCGATGGATTGCCTATTGGGTATAGAAGCCCCTATCTCTTTCGTTTGCGGCCAACGTTCGGGGAGATGCGTGCCCGCCTCGAGGAACGCGTAGCAGAGCGTGCGCGAATTGCCCAAGACCTGCACGATACAGTGCTGCAAGGCATTTTCAGCGCAGCTATGCAGCTACATGTTGCAGTGGACCAGCTACCCGCGAATTCGCCCGCTACGCTGCAATTAAGCCGTGTTCTCGAATTGATGAGACACGTTATGGAAGAGGGCCGCAACGCGGTCCGAGGACTCCGCTCAGCTAATTCAGACTCCGACGATCTAGGGCAGGCATTTTCGCGAATCCCACAAGATTTGGGTCTCGAAGTGCAAATTGATTTTCGGGTCATTGTGTTAGGTTCGGCCCGAAAACTACGCCCGCTTATTCGCGACGAGGTTTATCACATCGGCCGGGAACTATTGGTGAATGCATTCCGCCACTCCCGAGCCAGCTGTATCGAAGTCGAGCTTGATTATGCCCGCAAACGCTTCAGGATGGTTGTCCGCGACGACGGTTGCGGGATCGATCCTCAAGTGCTGCATGCGGGACGCGAGGGACATTGGGGGCTCCCGGGTATTCGCGAACGGGCAGAAAGAGTTGGCGCCAGGCTCAGAGTTTGGAGCCGCGCCGCGGCCGGCACCGAAGTCGCGCTGTTCGTCCCTAATTCCATCGCCTTCGAATCCCGAAGGGTCGAAAAATTAGCGGGGCGTTAGGACAATTCATCGGAAGTCTCGGAAGCGCAGATGGCTACGGCCCTCTCGAGATTGCGTCCGAGTGACCGGCAATACGGAAGTTATGCCGAGGCGGTAAACCCTGCTTGTCGATTTATGAGATAGGCCGTTAGTCCGGGTGCACTACCCGGAAGCCCTCCGGGACCTCTACGTGCGGCGTATCCCAGCCGCCGGGCGGGACGGCACACTGGTTCACCTCGTCCGGTCCCCACGTATGCGGTTCGTATCGATACAACGGGGTGTCCTGGTTGAGGATCCGATCAACGATCCTCCAGGCTTCTTCGACGTAGTCCTGACGGGCAAACAGCGTCGTATCGCCGACCATGGCATCGCTGAGGACGCGCTCGTAGGCGGCCATTTCGCCGGGACGCGGATTACGGCTGGCGATAAGCTCAACGTCGGCACGCTTTCCTCCTTCCACAAAGGGTGCGACGGAGACCATCATGGCCACGGTGATCTCCGGACTGAGGCGGAAGCGCAGGTAGTTCTGCGGGGGATCGGGATTGATGTAGGTGGCGGGAAGCCGGCGCAAGCGGGCAATGATCTCGAAGCAGGTCATGGGCAGATTCTTGCCGGCACGGATATAGAAGGGCACTCCCTGCCAGCGCCAGGAGTTCAGCTCGAGACGAAGTGCAGCGAAGGTCTCGACCGTGGAGTTCGGAGCGACTCCGCTCTCCTGAAGGTAGCCGTCGAACTGGCCGCGAATGACATTTTTGGGACCGAGGGGAGGAATGGTCTTGAGGACCTTGACCTTTTCGTCACGCAGGCATTCGCTGTCATCGCGCGCCGGCGGCTCCATAGTGAAATTGCACAGCACCTGAAAGACATGGTTCTGGACGACGTCGCGGATTGCGCCTGTCTGGTCGTAGAAGGCTCCTCGTCCCTGAATGCCGAAGTCTTCGGCCATGGTGATCTGCACACTCTCCACGTGGTCGCGATTCCACAACTTTTCCATGAAAGAATTCGCGAACCGAAAGGAGACCATGTTGCTGACCGGGCCCTTGGCGAGATAGTGATCGATGCGAAAGATGTCGGGCTCATTGAAGGCGGTGTGCAGGATGCGGTTGAGCTCCTGGGCCGAAGCCAGATCGTGGCCGAAGGGCTTTTCGACGATAATGCGCGCGCCCTTGGCAGAGCCGGATTTTACGAGCTGCTCGATCACCTTTTCGAAGAGAAAGGGCGGGATGGCAAGGTAGTGTGCGGGATGCTCCGCCGTGGCAAGAGTTTTCCGAAGCGCCTGAAAGGTGGCAAGGTCGGAGTAGTCACCGTCTACGTAGCAGAGCAGGGCGCTCAGCTTAGACCATGCATCGGGATCGAGGCCGCCATGCTGCTCCAGGCTGTCTTTGGCGCGCGCTTTGAACTGGTCGAGGTTCCAGCCGGCCTTGGCGACACCAATCACGGGAACGTCGAGGTTGCCGTGCTGGATCATCATCTGCAGCGCGGGAAAGATCTTCTTGTAAGCCAGGTCGCCGGTCGCTCCAAAAAAGACCAGCGCGTCGGATTGCGGGTTGCTCATGAGTCGCCTCCTTTAGACTGGGGCCTTGTTTCACTGCGCAGCCGGTTTACCGGGTAATCCTACTTGGGGGCGGCCTGCATCTTTGCACGGAGCCGGACTTCGGCGTCGTCGCCCCAGTACTTGCAGTTGAGCTGGATGAAGACCGAGGTGTAGGGGATGGTCATGGTGGTCTTGAGGACGAGGATGTGGAAGGTCTTTCCGGCTTCGTCGATGCGCGCGATGATCTGCTCGTGCGGGAGCGACTGGACTCTGTAGGGATGCAGGAGGCCGACGATCTGCGTGCGGTAGGCGGAAACGCCGGGCGCGTCCTGATCTGAAACAAAGGGCAACTCGGCGTCCATCAAGATGTCGGGACGGACGTGGATGGAGTGGTTGACGGTGTCGAGTACGGCCTGAACGACGTCGAGCTGGCTGGTGTTGGTTTCGACGGTCTCGACGCCGGGCGAGGACTGAAGTGGGTAGGCGGAGTCGACGATGAGGATCCAGTTACGGTGACCGAGGAGAGGCATGGACTCGGCGAGTCTGGTTCTCCAGCCGGCCGGCTGGGCGATGGCGGGCAGCGCCAGAAGCAACATGAAAAGGGCGAAGCGCTTCATGGCCACAGCATAGATCAGGGAACAGAGAATAGGGGGCAGGGAACAGGGAGGACGATGGAATTCAGGCGGTTTCTTGATACAGAGGATGCGGGGCGGGCGACGCGGGCACTGCGCAAGCTGGCTGCGTGTGACATTTCGCGATGGGCGCTGACGGGCGGGCTGGCGGTGGAGATTCATATATTGCAGCATGGGCGGGAGTCGGGCGGGCGCCAGTTGCGGGATATGGATTTTGTGGCGGGCTCGTTCGAGGACATCCCCGCGGCGCTGGGGAGCGAGGTGCTGTTCCGGCATGTGCATCCGTACGACGAGCCGGCGAAGACGATGCTGCAGTGCGTGGATGAGGAGACGGCGCTGCGAGTGGATTTGCTGCGCTCTTATGGGCAGGAGATGGAACGAGCAGTGCCAGTTCGAGTGGATGGGATCGAACTGAAGATGATCTCAGTTGAAGATGTCGAAGGCGCACACGCCCGAGTGGTGTGGGGACTGGTGATGGGCAAGAGGGTGGCTCCGCAACATGCGCGGGATTTTTTGCGACTGCTGCCGCTGATGCCCGACGACGGAATTGAAGAGATATGGCAGGAGCACAGAACTCCGGAGTGTCCGGTGAGCTTTGCCGAGACGATCGAGGAACTGAAGAAGGTGATCGCATCGCGGACGGAACTGCTGGCGCCGAGGGTGTATTCGAAGGATGTGCATACGGTGTGCCCGCGGTGCCACGCGACGGAGGCGTTCAAACTGGCGGACTCAAGGCGGGTGTTCTCGATCCTGGGTTATTGCTGAACGATTGCCGGTGCAAAGGGGACGAATGCAGCATTCCCGCAGCGGAGCGCGCGTTTTTGTGTGGCAGGCGGCAGTGCAATAAATTGTCTGTGCAATAAATTGTCTGTTCGTAGCAAGTGCAAATGTCCGGTTTTCGTAGCACGTGAAATGTCCGGTTTTGTTTTCTCATCTAGCCGCCGTCGTAGCTGTTGGAAAGTGGGAATCCCGCGCTGTTTGCGGGATTTCCAAGCGAGGTGGAAAAGTCGGCATTTGGACTTTTCCACGGAGCGGCTTTTCAACAGCTTGCTTTGTTGCCGCCTGCGTGATCGGTGTGCCCTGGCTGGTGTAGCGTTCTAGGGGGCGTGGCCCGTGGGTCATGCTGAGAGTGCCGTCCAGATGCTGGTGCACGATGACGTTGCAACCGGCGAGGGTGCCGCGCCAGCTTACCCTGTCGATCTGCAAGGCCAGGTTCTGGAAGCTGACGGTGTTGTCGCGGCTGACCGTACGCTCGAACTGGAGCGAGAAGATCAAGTCGAGGTCGCGGCGCGGGCAGGCGGTGAAGGCGGTGCCGCGCTGCGCCGCAGGCACCTGGAAGCGGCGGTTGAACTCGGCCACGTAGTGCTCGCGCAGAAAGCGGTTGGCTTCCGCAAGGGTGCTGATCCCGTGCAACCGGAGCTCCTGCGGCAGCCGTCCCTGCCAGGTCCCGAAGTTGCGTTCCGAGCGGCCCCGCGCCTGGGGCGAGTAAGCCGGAATCATCTGCACGCCCAGATCGCGCAACGCACGGCCCACCTGGGTCAAACGATGCGGGTCCACCTTGCCGCCAGCCTTCGGTGTCAGTCAGAAATGACTGCCTCGATCCGAGTACAAGGCGCAGAACAGCCCCTTGCGCTCGATGACTTCTCGCAGCGCGGCCATCACTGGAACCGTCGATTCTTCTTCCACCAACTGGGCGTAATAGATTTCGCTGGTGGCGTCGTCCAGAATCACGATCAGGTCATACCAGCGCTCATCCTGAAACCACTGGTGGCGGCTGCCGTCGATGTGCAGCAACATGCCCGGCAGCGGGCGCCGTTCGCGCCGCTTGCGGTGTATACCGCGCTTGCCGGCCTTGGCCACCAGTCCCGCTCCCTGCAAGGCCAACTTTACCCAGGTATAGCTCAGATGGATCCCGTGCTCGGCGCCGAGCTTCTCGTGAAAATGGCGCACGTTCAGGTCAAAGTACTTCTCCCGGTAAAGCCCCAGCACCTGCTCGGCCTGCGCCAGTGGCACACGCTTTTGGCTTGGCCGGCCGCGCCGCCGGTCGATCAGTCCGTCGTAGCCGTGTTCTTCATAGCGCTCTCGCCAACGCCGCATCTGTCGCTCGCTGATGCCGATGATCTCCGCCGCCTGCCACCAGGTGATCTTCTTCCCCATCGCTCGCAAGATTACTTCCTGCACCTTCATCGCCCGCTCCACTGCGGCCCTCGGATAGCTCTCCATGCTCCTCTGCATGGACATATCCTCGCCGCCCGCTAAGCGGACATTTCATGTGCTAACTTCACCGGACATATCATGTGCTTCTATGAGAAGGTCATAAAAGTCAAGGCCGACGTGGCGGCCGTCCATAATCCTTTGCGATCTGCATAAACTTCCCGCAGTGACTTGGGGAGCCGTCAAGGGCGCTCCAAATGGGGCGTTCATCTTGACCCTTGACGGATCCCCAAGTCACTGCACAATCGAGCTCGGGACGAAGCGAAACGTAGTTCAGTGCAGCTTCGTCCCTTAGTAGAGTGAATCTGCTTTTGACAAGTCCTATTGGAAACTCTGGCCGACGCCACCCACCGTTGCCGTGCTTCTATCCGCACTCTGAATGGGCGCTACGCGGCCCGGTGCAAGTTGGGGTCCGATTGCAAGCCCAGGTCAATCACGATCGTGACGAACCTGGGCATGTTTGGGTGCTGCCATCTAACGAGCGATCTTATAGACCAGCACATGATACGCAGTCACCCGAACAAGTCGGTGGATCTCGTTGTCTGCCAAACCTTCCAGACAGTCTCTGGTCGTCGCGTTCTTAACTCCTGTCTGTTCTCTGATCCCGCCTTAGAAAGAAATCGCTTCGAATCGTCCTTCGTTTCAGTGTGCCTCGTCTCCAAGCCGGCTACGCCGCCGTCGCCGTTATCATCGTGGACATGCTCTGGCGTAAAGGTTCATACACTTCTCCACTGACCCAGAGCCGGTGCAGCAACACCGCCAGCTTCCTCGCCACCGCAACTGCTGCTCTCTTCTTCGCATTCTTCCCGCCACGTTCGCAGAGTCGCAGCCCATACCGTCGTAAATCCGTGTCCGGCCCGAATGGCCCCATAATGTAGTGCGCGCTCCCCACCAGCAGCTTGCGCACCATCGTGTCCCCGGCTTTGCTGATCCCTAATTGCGGCTGGCTGTCGCCGGAATCTTCTTGCTTCGGGACTAACCCCAGATAGGGCCCCACATCTCGACTCTTCACGAAGCGGTCCGGACGTTCCAAGGTCAATACGTAGGCCAACGCTGTAATCGGCCCCACTCCCTTCACCTGTCGCAGTAATGCCGTATGCCCATACTTCTCGCTGCCCAGCTTTTCAATCTTCTCGTCATACTCTTGAATGGAATTACTCAGTGCCGCCGTCAAACGCACTAACGGCATAAGTGCTTCCCGGATTTCGAGAGGAACTGCCTCCTCTGCCTTTTGTGCGAAACTCGGACTCGAGCACTTGGGCAGCCGTGCGCCCATACTCTTCACCAGTCCCCGCATGGCGTTGATAAGTTCCGTTCGCGCCGACACAAGTGCATCCCGGGCCCGTAACATCACCAGGTCCTGCCGCACTTCCTTACTCCGGTGCCGCATCGGGTGCAATGACTGCGGATCCACACGCCCCAATCGTGCCAACTTGTTCGCATCGATCCGATCATTCTTCCGTTTGCGACGCTTCGATCCGTCCATCAACCGTGGGTTTGCTACCAGGACTTCGTGCCCGCAACTGCAGATGACTTCCTGCACCCAGGCAGAGTGGGTCCCCACCTCGAGAACCACGCGCGCTGCATTCAGTGCCTGAAAAAATTCAGCAACGTCCTGCGGCGTCGTCCGCAACTGTCCTTCCGCCAGCGTTTCCCCCTCCAGGTCCAAAATGCAGTAGTGGCTCCATTGGTCTCCCAGATCCACGCCCACGGTCAGACGGTCCAGAGTGGGGCGGAGTCCTCCTCGCGAATGCTCTCGTCCGGCGATTGTCTGTACCGCATTCGGCCCCAGCCTTTCTTTCAGTTTTTCCACCAACTCAGCCAGCACTTCCTTCGTCTCCCGCTGCACCGGGCCCTTTGCCTTTGCCCGCCTTCCTGCTGGTTCACTCTTCTTTGCAGAATTGTTATGCTCCTTCAAGGTCGATCTCCTTATCCGCTGTGATTGCACCTTAGAGTGCGTCGATCACCGGTAGCTTAACGCCATCCGTGATCGGGGATGATCGACCTTCTCATCCCATCTAACGACAGTGCAATAAATTGTCTGTTCGTAGCAAGTGCAAATGTCCGGTTTTCGTAGCACGTGAAATGTCCGGTTTTGTTTTCTCATCTAGCCGCCGTCGTAGCTGTTGGAAAGTGGGAATCCCGCGCTGTTTGCGGGATTTCCAAGCGAGGTGGAAAAGTCGGCATTTGGACTTTTCCACGGAGCGGCTTTTCAACAGCTTGCTTTGTTGCCGCCTGCGTGATCGGTGTGCCCTGGCTGGTGTAGCGTTCTAGGGGGCGTGGCCCGTGGGTCATGCTGAGAGTGCCGTCCAGATGCTGGTGCACGATGACGTTGCAACCGGCGAGGGTGCCGCGCCAGCTTACCCTGTCGATCTGCAAGGCCAGGTTCTGGAAGCTGACGGTGTTGTCGCGGCTGACCGTACGCTCGAACTGGAGCGAGAAGATCAAGTCGAGGTCGCGGCGCGGGCAGGCGGTGAAGGCGGTGCCGCGCTGCGCCGCAGGCACCTGGAAGCGGCTGTTGAACTCGGCCACGTAGTGCTCGCGCAGAAAGCGGTTGGCTTCCGCAAGGGTGCTGATCCCGTGCAACCGGAGCTCCTGCGGCAGCCGTCCCTGCCAGGTCCCGAAGTTGCGTTCCGAGCGGCCCCGCGCCTGGGGCGAGTAAGCCGGAATCATCTGCACGCCCAGATCGCGCAACGCACGGCCCACCTGGGTCAAACGATGCGGGTCCACCTTGCCGCCAGCCTTCGGTGTCAGCCAGAAATGACTGCCTCGATCCGAGTACAAGGCGCAGAACAGCCCCTTGCGCTCGATGACTTCTCGCAGCGCGACCATCACTGGAACCGTCGATTCTTCTTCCACCAACTGGGCGTAATAGATTTCGCTGGTGGCGTCGTCCAGAATCACGATCAGGTCATACCAGCGCTCATCCTGAAACCACTGGTGGCGGCTGCCGTCGATGTGCAGCAACATGCCCGGCAGCGGGCGTCGTTCGCGCCGCTTGCGGTGTATACCGCGCTTGCGGGCCTTGGCCACCAGTCCCGCTCCCTGCAAGGCCAACTTTACCCAGGTATAGCTCAGATGGATCCCGTGCTCGGCGCCGAGCTTCTCGTGAAAATGGCGCACGTTCAGGTCAAAGTACTTCTCCCGGTAAAGCCCCAGCACCTGCTCGGCCTGCGCCAGTGGCACACGCTTTTGGCTTGGCCGGCCGCGCCGCCGGTCGATCAGTCCGTCGTAGCCGTGTTCTTCATAGCGCTCTCGCCAACGCCGCATCTGTCGCTCGCTGATGCCGATGATCTCCGCCGCCTGCCACCAGGTGATCTTCTTCCCCATCGCTCGCAAGATTACTTCCTGCACCTTCATCGCCCGCTCCACTGCGGCCCTCGGATAGCTCTCCATGCTCCTCTGCATG
>CAWAFB010000005.1:0-723511 GCA_963781245.1 uncultured Acidobacteriaceae bacterium | reverse complement strand
GTGCAATAAATTGTCTTGACAGTTTTCAATTCATAGAGGTAAAAGCCGGGGTGGTTAAAACGAGCGCTCGCTCGCTTTGATCTTATCCATGGGAATATCGATGCCCCGGCTTTTGCATGGCACGATCGAGAAGAACAAGATCCGCATCCGTCGGGCGGCTCTCTATCTTTTCACTCGCAAGGGTTTCCATGGCACATCTGTCCGTGAAATTGCGACCAGGGCAGGCGTGTCGATGGGCAATCTCTACACCTACTACGACACGAAAGAAGCCATCTTCATCGACCTGGTGAACGATTTGGGCCGAAAGATGGAAGTCATCCGGCAAGAGGAGTTGATGCCGTTGATGGAGTCGCTCGATCCGGACTCGCTGAGGAAGCTGGCGGGAGCGATCGGCAGGGTTGTTGCCGAGAACCTGGATTACTGGCGGCTGATGTACATCGACGTCGTCGAGTTTCGACACAAGCACTTCATCCACAGTTTTCGCGAGATAGCAGGCGGGTTGCGGACTTACGCCAAGGTGGTGATTCACAGCTCCCGGGTGAAGTTTCCGGAAGGAGTGGATCCGTCGCTCGCGTACACGGCGATTCATCTGCAGTTCTTCACTTATTTCCTGGCGGAAGAGCTTTTCGGGGCAAAGCGGCACCTGGGCATGGGCAATGAAGAGGCCGTCGAGCAACTGGTTCTTCTGTACACAGGGGGACGCATTATTCGGTCTAAAGGCAAACGAGCTACCGGGCCAAGGAGGAAGTTATGAAACCAGTACGGGCTGCCGCATATGTTCTGTGTGTTCTGTTGTGGCTTGCCTCCGGCGTCGGCGCACAAACGACGACGACGGGGCAGATCGCTGGAGTCGTAAGGGATCCGAGCGGCGCGGTGGTGGGCGGGGCGGCGATCAGTGTCTCCAGTGCGGCCGGAGTGGAGCGCAGCACGGTGAGCGACGAGAGCGGGCACTTTGCACTTTCGATTCTTCCGCCGGGCAGCTATCACCTCACGGTGAAAAAGCCGGGATTCGCGGAGGCGACTGCAGACGCTGTCACGGTTCGTATTACGGAAACGACCGGTCTTGAGATCAATCTCGAAGTAGCCGTGCAAAAGGCGGTTGTTGAAGTCCGCTCCGAAGAGGCTGAGACCGCAGCGCATGGCTCTGTCATTCAACAGGAACAGATTCGACAATTACCGCTGCCGACGAGGAATTTTCAGCAACTCCTTGCGCTCACACCGGGGACCTCAGGGCCGGTACAGAACTCGTCGGAACTGGGGCGCGGCGCGGCTCCGATTTATGTCAACGGGAATCGCGCGACTTCGAATTCGGTGATCATCAATGGCGCAGACGCGAACTCCATCGGCACCGGCTCACTGCCGAATCTGGCAATCCCCGCAACCGATACATTGCAGGAATTCATTGTGCAGACCAGCCAATATGATGCGTCGCAGGGACGTGTCTCGGGCGGGGTGGTCGCTGCCGTTACCAAGTCGGGAACGAATCAATTTCATGGCAACGTATACGAGTTTTTCCGCAATACCGTGCTCAACGCGAACAACTACTTCCTGAACCGCGCAGATATTTCGCGGCCGCCTTACCAGCGCAATCAATTTGGAGGCACGCTTGGCGGTCCGATCCTGAAGGACAAGCTTTGGTTTTTTATCTCTTACCAGGGAAGCCGGGAAGTGAACGGGACTTCCCTGCTGAATTCTATCGGCACGGTATTTGTGCCGCAGAACCTGACGAACGATCGTTCGGATGCGGGCGTGAATGCGCTGGCGGCGTCCTATGGGCTCGCGCCATGTGCAACTCCTCCGGTTACACTTACGTTTCCGCCTTGCTTTGATCCGACAGCGAAGTTTCTATTGCAAGCGAAGCTGCCGAATGGGGCGTACGTGATTCCGTCGGCTCCGAATCCGACGCCGGTTGGCATCGGGCAGGTGCCGCTGCCGGAGGCGACACCGGTGGTGGGCATTTCCCGATTCACCGAAAACCAGTACAACACGAATCTCGACTATCAGATCTCGCAAGCGAACCGCCTGTCGGGCAAGTTCTTCGAGGCTGACAATCCAGAGCTGCAAGCCTTGTACAACTTATTCGGGCTGACGAATGCGCTGCCGGTGCCGGGATTTGGCGGGACGGCTGATCTGAATCAGAGAGTGGTGGCGGTGGACGATACGCACGTGTTTTCTCCAAGCGTGGTGAATGACGCGCGCTTCGGGCTGTCGATCATTACGACAAGCTCCGCTCCCCAGGAGCCTTTCTCGGCAACGCAGGTAGGAATTGCGTCGCCACTGGGCGGGCTGTTTCCGGGGATGCCGGAGATCTCGGTAGCCAACTATTTCGACGTTGGGGCGAATCCGTTCTCGGATAACAACGCCGATGAGAAGACGTATACAGCCCTGGATACAGTGAGCTGGCAGAAGGGCCGTCACAGCATGAAGTTCGGGGTGGAGTACAAACATCACGATGTGGCCGCGGCTTTTAACCTCTACACGCGCGGTCAGATTTTCTTTCTCGGGCTGGCGCCGCCACCTTCGCCCTTTGCCGGGAACGGGTTCTTTGATTTTCTGGGCGGGCTGTATGACCTGACAGGACTGACGATTATGGGTTCGGGGGTGAACAACCGCGACATCAGCGCGCACGATTGGGCCGGTTACTACAACGACGACTGGCGCGCGACTGACCGACTCACGCTCACTATGGGGCTGCGCTACGACTTCTTTGGGCCCTTCACGGATGCGGATGGGCGCTTCGTCGGGATCGATCAGCAGCGGATCACGACGGCAGCGATCCCGGGATTTCCTGTGGGCAACAACGTGGCGATCACGGGAGGTTTTGTTCAGGCTTCAAATGCGAAGAATCCCCTGCCGGGGATTCCGGAGGTCCGGCCGTCGCTGGTTTCTCCGAATTACAAGAACTTTGCGCCGCGATTCGGATTCGCGTGGGAAGCTGTGCCGAATCGCATGCTGGTGCGGGGCGGTTATGGAATCTACTTTGACCGGGCCAATTCTCGCCTGCTCAACAATCAGATCTTGAACTTCCCTTACTACACACTGGCGCAGACGCTGGAGACTCCGATTGCGACTCCGTTTGTCGATGTGCCACCGCCGAGCGCTTTTCCGTTGACCTTCAATAATCCGGAGATCTTTCCTTTTGGCGGCCCACCGGCGCTGCTGCCGCAGGCGCCCAGTCCGCTTTCGCCGACGGGCGTTGCGGTGGTTTCAGCGAATGGGATCTATCCGGACATTCACAACTTCAGAACCCCCTATACGCAGCAGTTCAGCCTGGGAACGCAGTACAGTTTCGCGAACAGCTGGACGTTCGATCTGAATTATGTGGGGGCGCTGGGGCGAAGGCTGTACCGGCTGATGGATTTAAACCAGGCGTTTGCTCCGGTGGCGTTTGAGCCGGGGCCGCTGAGCCCGGGATTGTCGAGCCTTGCGGTACAGGGATTTGGCGTACACCTGATGCAGAGCTCGGCGGTTTCGAATTACAACTCCATGCAGGCGAGCGTGACCAAGCGGATGTCGCATGGGCTGCAGTTCCTGGCGGCTTACACATACAGCCACTGGCTGGATGAGTATTCGGGCGATCCGACGGGCACGAGCGATGTGACGGTGGTGCCGGGCAATCAGGTGACGTTGAACAACTATGCGAGCTCGGACTTCGACCGGCGGCATCGCTTTGTCTTCAGCGGGATTTATGACCTACCCGGTTACAAAGGAAACTCCGGTCTGCTGAAGCAGGCGGCGAGCGGGTGGGAGCTGGCGAGCGTGATCACGCTGCAGGCAGGCACGCCGTTCTCTGTGCTGACGAATGCGACGGCGTTTGTGCAGGCGCGGGCGAATTCGGTGGCGGGGTGCGATGCTTCGCGGGGCGGGGGCGTGCAGGCGCGGCTGAATGAGTACTTCAATGTGAATTGCTTTACGCCCGCTACGGCGGTCGGAGATTTTGGGACGAGCGGACGGAACATTCTGCGCGGACCCGATCAGAAGAACGTAGATATCTCGATTGTGAAGTTCTTTCCGATTGGCGAGCGGCAGGTGGAGTTCCGCAGCGAGTTCTTCAACGCGTTCAACACGGTCAGCTTTGCGAATCCGGTGAACATTCTTGCTTCGGCGAACGTGGGGCAGATCGTGACGACGACAACGGGAGCGCGCGTGATTCAGTTCGCGCTGAAGTTCAATTTCTAGCGGCAACGGTGACGCTTGTATGACTGCGCAAGGACAGAAGGGGTGGGTGAAGACGACGAGAGAAGCCCAGGGGCGCGTGTCTGGCGACGGCGTGGAGCTGGCCTTTGGATACTGGCCGGGCAGAGGCGCGGCGGTGGTGGCACTGCATGGGCTGACTGCTTCGTATGTGAGCTTCATGGGCGTGGCGGAGCGGCTTGCGGGGCGAAGGGCGGTGTTTGCTCTCGATCTGCGCGGGCGCGGCGACTCGGAGAAGCCGGCGGGGCCTTTTGGGATGGTGCAGCATGCACGCGACGTGGCTGCGGCCATGCGGGCGATGGGGCTGGGGCCAAGCGTGATCGTTGGGCACTCGATGGGCGGGTTTGTCGCGGCTGCGCTGGCGGCGCAGGAGCCGGACCTGGTGGCGGGCGTGGTGTTCATCGATGGGGGCTATGCACCGGCAATTGCGGCGGCGGGTCCGCAGCAGGCTCTGGATGCGGCGCTGGCGCTGCGGATTACGCAGCTAAGGCAGACGCACCCCTCGCGGGAAGCGTACAGGCAGTTCTGGCGGGGCCAGCCGCATTTTCCGGCTGAGGACTGGGGGCCATGGGTGGAGGCATTTCTGGATTATGAGGTGGGCGGCGAGGCTCCGGAATTGCGACCGAAGGCGTCAGAGGATGGCGTGAAGGCAGACCTGATGGAGGGGCTGCAGAGAGAAGCGATGATCGCCCGGCTGAAGGCGATTCGCGTGCCGGTGCTGATGGTTCGTGCTCCAGCGGGATTTGTGCCGGGTACGCCTCCGCTTTATCCTGACGCGATGATGGAGCAGATGCGGACGTGCGTTCAGGCGATGGAGGAGGAACTGATTCCGGGCACGACACATTACACGATCCTCATGGGGAATCGTGGAGCGAGCAGGATCGCGGACCTGGTGGAGGATTTCGCGGAACGCTGCGAGGCGGCGAAGAGCGCGGGTTGATGATGCGAGACGGCAGTGCGAATTATTGCTGGTAATTGGAGGGCGTTGTGGTGTTTCGCGATCAGACTGCGGTTATCACCGGTTCGACTTCAGGGATAGGCCTGGGCATTGCGGAGGCTTTTGCCGCGGCAGGCTGCCGAACAGTAATCAACGGCATTGCAACGAGCACGGAGGCGAACGCGCTTTCGGACCGGCTGCAACAGCAATACCGGGCGGAGGTGTTTTATCATCCGGCGGACCTTGCCGATCCGGAGCAGTGCGCTGGGCTGATCCGGGATACCGAAGAGCGTTTCGGGCGCGTGGATGTTCTCGTCAACAATGCGGGCATTCAACACGTGGCGGCGGTGGAGCAGTTTTCGGTGGAGCGCTGGAACGCGATTCTGGCGATTAATCTGTCGGCTGCTTTCCACACGATACGCGCAGCGCTGCCGGGGATGCAGCGGCGCAATGATGGACGCATCGTCAATATCGCATCGGTGCATGGGCTGGTGGCGTCGGTGAACAAGGCGGCGTATGTTGCGGCGAAGCACGGGCTGATGGGGCTTACCAAGGTTGTAGCGCTCGAGAACGCGTCGCGAAAAATCACGTGTAATGCGATCTGTCCGGGCTTTGTGATGACGCCTCTGGTCGAGAAACAGATCGACGCTCGGGCGGCTGAGCGGGGAGTATCGAAAGAAGAAGCGACGCGGCAGCTGCTTGAGGAGAAGGAGCCGTCGGGCCGCTTCACTTCGATCGAAGACATTGCCGCGATGGCGCTGTTTCTCTGTTCTTCGGCGGCTTCGAATATCACGGGCGCTTCCCTGCCGCTTGATGGGGGTTGGACGGCGCAATGAGTATCACTGGGTTGCCGGGGCAGGCTCACCTACGTCGGTGATGACTTCGGGGCAGGCGCGACAGGCGGCGTCCCCGGACTGCAGATGCCAGCGGCAGTGCGGCCGGATGGCGCATTCGGGAAGCTCGAAAGGCTCGTCAGAGCCGGGGTGCCGATGATGGTGTTCGCTGATGACGCGGTCGGCGATGCCACAACGGTTGTCGTCCCACTGGATGCAGGCGGCGCGCTTGCAGGTGCTGCTGAAGCGGAAGCGTTTCTCCGGAGTACGGCCCTGGTGCGCTATCTCAACAAAGGCGTCGTCAATGACGATGCGCTCCTTCGAGAAGGCGACAGAGCCGTCGCCGAGAACTATCCCGATCAGGCTTGCACCTGCTTCGCATTTCCAGCTCGGACACAGGATTGCAGAGTCTGCCATGATGCGGCCTCGCTTTCGCGCGCTTAGACCTGAGTAGCTACGGTCAGTTGGGCCTTTTGGACGGTTGCGACCTCGCCGGGTGGAATCATGATTCCGCCGTACCACCTCAACGGCCGATAGAGGAAGTCGCCACTGGAGCCACCGGGGACGTTCGGCGTGGAAGATGCGCCGAGGTCGAGTTGTGCGAGTTCGGCTAAGACTGCTCCCTGAATTGCAGTTGCGATCTTTTGCTGTTGCGCGGCCGTCAGATTGACTGACGCCACTCTGAAGATGAAATCTGCCATGACCATTCTCCTTATTCTTGCGGCAATTGCATTTCAACCACCATTGAGAGCTGCCGCGCTTCTCAAACTGACGACAACACCTCGACCGAGTCTGTGGGGCCAAGCAGCCCGGTATCGCCGCCAATCGCATAGATGAGCGCATTGGGTGCGGTCGCGGCCGCGAGATTTACTCTGGCGGTCGACATCGATGGACCGGGCACCCAAGTCCTGGTCGTGAAGTTGTAGATCTCTACTGTCGAGAGTGCTTCGGCGCCGTTCTCTCCGCCAATCGCATATATCTGTCCGTCAGCTCCCAGCACGGCGGCCAAACCGTCGCGAGGCGTGTTCATCGAGGTCTCGGTTGTCCAGGCGTTGGTTGCAGGATCGTAGGCCTCTACGGAGCTTAAGGATCCCGAACCGTCATAGCCCCCAATTATGTAGATTCGGCCGTCTGTTCCCGCCACGGCCGCGGCTCCGTCACGAGCGGTGCGCATGTGCGCGCGCCTTTTCCAAGTGTTGGTCGAGACGTGGTAGGCCTCCATGGTTTTGAGCGGAGAACTGGTTTCGGGAGTGCTCCCATCGGAGCCACCGGCAACATAGATCACGCCATCGAGTCCCGCGGCTGCGGCCCGTTCGCGCGCAGTGGGCATCGACGCCATTGACGTCCAGCGGCCATTCGCGGGGAACCCCGACCCGACCGCGCGCGCGAAGCCTTCGACCGAGCTCAGAAGAGTGCCATCTGGATTGCTTCGGCCGCCGACCGCGTAGATCCGGGTGATCCCGACGTTGTCGGTTCCGATGCTCACCGCATGTCCAAAACGGGGCGTGATGAGCGATGAGACCGCCGTCCACTTCGTTGGCTGGATTCCAAGGCCAGATGACACCGACCCCGGTAACAGCTCTTCCACGTCACCGCTGTCGCCGCTACCGCCGACGACGTAAAGCCGTAGCGAAAGAGGATAAGGCTCGCTGTATGCCGTGCCTGTTACTGCCGCGCCCATGAATTGATGGGCGTTGAGAATGCTGAGCGAAGGTGTCCAGGAACTCATTGCCTGTCCTCCGACGAGCCGGCTCAAAATTCGTTGGGGAGTTATCCGGATCGGCTGTGGAGATGGTGCGCAGGACAGGGATTTCGTTACGACGTGGCATTGGCAATGATGCCGCGAGCGCGCTTCAAGACCTTCGCGCCACAACTAGGACTGGCTTGAGCCGGCAGAAGATGTGAGACGTTCGCGGAGCAAGTCGTCGAGGTCGCCGATTTTGTCCTGAATGAGGTTGAGCTTGCGGGCGAGGTGCTGGATTTCGGATTCGGCGCGGCGGTTAACGTCGAAGTCGAGCTCGCTGCGGACGCGGTCCTTCTTGTCCTGGCGGTTCTGGCTCATCATGATGACGGGCGCCTGAATGGCGGCGAGCATGGACAGGAAGAGGTTGAGCAGGATGAAAGGGTAAGGATCCCACGCCCTGCCCTTGAGGACGATATTGATGCTCGTATAAATGGTGAGGACAATGGCGAAGGCGATGATGAAGGTCCATGAGCCTCCGAAGGTGGCGACAGTGTCGGCGATGCGCTCGCCGAATGTTTCCGCGTCCTCGATGATCTCGTTGGCGTTGCGATTGGCGCGCACACGAACGAGTTGTTGCGAGGCATGGAACTGCCGCCCGAGGACGGTAAGCATGTCCATGCCGGCCATGGGCTTCTTGCAGAGGAGCGTGGCGATGTCGTCACGGCTGATCTCGACGCACTCGGTCTCTTCGATGGCGAGGGCGTTGGTCTGGTGGGGGGTCTGGTCGAGCATGGAGGCGAAGCCAAAGAACTCGCCATGCCCGGGCTCATCGACGACCACTTCCTGATTGTCCTCGTCGACGGTGGTAACCTGCACGCTGCCGGATATGAAGATATAGGCGTGTTTGCCGGGATCTCCGATTTTGTAGATGCGCTGGCGTGGTGCGAACTTTTTGAGTTCAACCTGTGCGGCCAGAACGGCGAGCTCGTCATCGTCGAGAAGAGCAAACAGCGGAACGTGTTTCAGTTCCTGCGGGTCGCAGGGCATGGGTCACCTCACGAGCAATTTACTGCGAGAGACGATATCAGACCGACAATGTGGACTGAAGATGAATTTCCTGTTAGCTGGACGCGAGAGGGCAGGCAGAGCAGGAGGGCGTCGCATTCATTTATTCTCGGGATATGCGTTTCCTTTCAGTTCTTTTTGCCGGCGGTGTGGCGGCGTCGCTTTGTCTTACCTCTTTTTCCCAGACGGCGGATCAGAGTTCACCGGCCCAAGCACAGCCGGCTCCGACAGCCCAGGCTCCGGCGAATAGTTCGTCGACTCAGCAATTGAAGCTTGAGGACCTGCCTCCCGATCCCCATACACCGACCGCGGAAGAAGAGGCGGCGCAGGCCGTGGCGCGGCAGCGGGCGCAGGTCATGCGGCTGGCGTCGTCAATGGCCAACTGGGGCCCGAAGGCGTCGTCGCCCGGGATTAACCTGACGATGAAGGAGGCGGCACGAGAGAAAGGCGCGGCGGGGACCCTGATTACCTATCGGCTAGCGGCGACCGGATTTGCTCCGGGCACGCGGTTGACGCTTCTGCGCTGGCCGTTGAATTCGGGTGTACTCGCGGTGATGAACGGGATCGTGATCGATGCGTCGGGCACGGCGGTATGCGGAGCGCAGGCTGCCGCAACGAATACGCCGGTGGCGCCGAACGCTGACGCGGGAAAGACTGCGGCTGACGCGCAGGCGGCGGCGCAGAGCGCGACTCCAGCTGTGGCACCGTGCACAAAGACAATGCAGGTGAATGCTCCGGTTGAGATTACGACGGCGGCGGCCAAAGGCGAGGCGATTCGCGTGGCGCTGGTGGCCGAAGACAAGAAGGGCGGAGCGGCGGCGAGCGTAATCCCCTTCCCGGTGACGGGCGAAAGCAACGGGTGCAAGCTGCAGGTCCTGCTGGGATCGAAGGATGCCGAACTGGTATTGATCGAGGGCAGTGGGTTCAAGGCTGACGCATCCTTTACCCTGGGCGCGGAAACGTTCGGCCAGAAGGCCAGCCTCGGCGCGAAGCCGGATGCGCAGGGTAATTTTGTGGCGGCGATGACTCCTTTTTTGCAGGGACACGACAGCGGCGACACGGTGGTCTACTACCAGAGCGGCGCATGCACGCCTACGGTGTCGTTCCACTGGGGCAAGGGCAGTTATAAGGTCGAGTGAGCCATTAGCCATTAGCCATTAGCCATTAGCCATTAGCCATTAGCCATTAGCCATTAGCATTACATTAGCCATTAGCCATTAGCCATGAAAGCTTGATCGATGAATAGGCTCGGTCCAGCGTTCATGGCTGTTTTATTTTCAAGATCTCCGTTTATTTCAGGTCCAGATCGAGGCCCTGGTCGTTTTGGGGAATGGTGACGGCGACGCCGTGCTGGAGTTGGCTCGCTTGGAGCGGAGTGGTTGTCCCTTTCAGGAGGGCCGAGTTCTGTTTTGGCGTCCAGCCGTAGATCTCGGCACGGATTTCCTTCCACCATGCGGGGTAGGTGCCTTCGCGCGGCGCGATGTGGAGATGGAAGCCGTCGGCGGCGACCTCACAGGAAAACTTCATACGGAGGTAGGCTCCTTGCCGGTAGGCGTAGCTGGTGCCGTCGTCGAGGTAGAGGTTGCCGGAGCAAGGGTCGGCAGAATTGCCCGTATAGATGCGGAGAGTGAGCGGACCTTGCGGAGTTTCATTGGTGCTCTGGACGAGTGGCGCGGTAGGGATGATGGCGCCTCCGCGGGCGAAGACGGGCAGAGTGGCGAGTTCAGGACGGAGGTTGGTGGTGAGCGGGACGAAGCTTGCGGGGCTGGGCGGCAGGGCCGGATCCGGCGGTTCAGATGCGGGCGGTGGTTGCGGCACTCTTTCGCCGGTCCAGTAGTTGTACCAGACGGCTGTGGGGAACTCGGCCTGGTATGGCTCGACTTCGTCGGGGAAGGGTGGGGCGGCAACGAGGATATCGGAGCCGAGGAGAAATTCTCCAGGGGCGTCGGTGTCGATGGGGTGGCCGTCGGTTGCGCCATGGGGGAATTCAAGAAAGATCGGTCGGACCATGGGAAGGCCGGTACGGGAGGCTTCTTCGGCCACAGTGTAGAGATAGGGCATGAGACGGTAGCGCTCTTCGATGTAGCGGCGACGGATGGCTTCCTGGTCGGGGCCGCCGACCCACGGCTCCTGGTCGGCGCTTCCCTTCTCGGTGTGGTCACGGTCGATCGGCTGGAAGGCGGCGACTTCGAGCCACTTAGTCAGCAGGGGCATCGACGGGCTGCCGGCGAAGCCACCGACGTCGGCGCCAGTGAATGCGAATCCGCAGAGGCCGAGGTTTTCGATCATGGGTGTGGTCATGCGGAGGTGGTTCCAGGTGGCGCTGTTGTCGCCGGTCCAGGTGGCGGCGTAGCGCTGCCCTCCGGCGTAGGAGGCACGGGTAAGGACAAAGGGGCGGAGGTTGGGATTGAGCTTAAGCAGGCCCTCGAAGGTGGCGCGCGAGTTCTCCATTCCGTAAACATCGTGAATCTCGGCGTGAGTGGCTGTGCGGGTGGTGAATCCCGGCTCATCGATGCGATGGACGACGTCTTCGGGCATGGTCTTGGTGGGGCTATTGAAGATGGAGGGTTCGTTCATGTCGTCCCAGAAGCCGGCGACGCCCATGCTGTAGAAATCGCGATAGAGGGTGCCGAACCAGGCGCGGGACTGTTGCTGCGTGAAGTCCGGAAAGACGCTGGGCCCGGGCCATACCACGCCGGTGTAGACGGTTCCGTCGGGATTATGGACGAAGTGGTTGCCGGCGATGCCGGTGTCGTAGGGGGCGTATCCGCTGTTAGGCAGGTTGGCGATGTGGAGGTCGGCGATGGTGACGAGGTGGAAGTTCTCGGCTTTGAGCTTTGAGACCATGCCGACGAAATCGGGGAAGCCTTGCTGGTCGATGGTGAAGGGGCGGTGGTGGTCCTGGAAGTCGATGTCGAGGTAGAGAGCGTCGGCGGGTATGTGGTCAGCGCGGAGGCGGCTGGCGACGTCAAGGAGCTGCGATTCGGGGTAGTAGGTGTAGCGGGACTGCTGGAAGCCGAGGGTCCAGAGGGGCGGCAGAGGCGGCGTGCCGGTGAGCCAGGTGTAGCGTTCGACGACTTCTTTGGGGGTGGGTCCGTAGAGGATGTAGTAATCGAGTGGGCCGTTGACGGCTCCGAATGAGTAGACGTTGGGGAGTTGCTTGCCGAAGTCGAAGCTGGTGCGCCAGGTGTTGTCGAGAAAAATACCGGCGGCGTACCCGGCGCGGAAGGTAATGAAGAAGGGGATGGCCTTATAGATAGGGTCGGTGGATTCCTGGAAGCGATAGGCATCGGTGTTCCAGAGGGTGAAGGATTCGTCGCGGCGGTCGAGAGGGCCGGTGCGGTCGCCAAGGCCGTAGTAATGCTCGTCGAGAGGCATGGTCTTGTAGACCCGGAAGGCGGCTCCATCGTAATAGATGGGCTGGGCATCCTGCTGGACGATGTTTCCGGCGAGGTCACGGACCGTGAGGCGGAGGGTCTTCGGGTCCACCTCAACGCTGAGGGAGCGGGTTCGGAAACTGATGGCACCGGCAGAAGCAGACGGCGTGATGGGGACGGAGCTGTGGCGATTCTCAGCGGAGACGGCCCATGAGGCGTCCTCGGGCATCTGGCCGTGGGGCGCGATGCGAACGCGAAGGACGTCGTCGCGAAGGGCGGTGATCTGTTCGCGGGCGTTTCCGGCCTGGATTTCGATGCCGTTCGGAAGGGGCGTAGAGCCGGTGGCGTGATCGGGGACAACATTCTGGGCGCGAAGAGAGAAGGCGAGGGCGAAAACGAGCACGAGAACGGGGAGAGACAAATAAGTCACTCTGAGGGCGCGGAATGGTGGCATGGGGTCTCCGTTCTGTTCATTATCAAGGCTATAGCAGCAGCGCGTCGTGAGCCCTCGGGGTACGGTTTCAGGGGGAATGGCTGGCCTGGTTTACGGCGCGGGACGTGGGTATGAACTCCGAAGGGTTATGAAATCTGAAGGGCATGAAATCCGGAAGGGGTGAAGTTTCAGGCGGGTGAAGTTCTGAAACCGAAGCCGCAACTTTTTTCATTTTCTTCCCGTCCCACTAGCTGACTCGTTGAATCGGAAGGCTGCCAGGGATTATGTTCAAGCGCTCCGTGCTGTTCTTATTGGGTCTTCTCCAGATTGTTGTCTTCCTCGCGGCTGCTGCTAAGCCCGCACATGCATACGTCGATCCCGGATCGGGACTGCTTGCCTTCCAGGTGGGCGGGTCGATGCTGGCCGGTGCGTTGTTCGTGCTGCGAACGAAAATCCGCAAGCTTTTCAGCCGGGGAAACACAGCGAAAACCGAAGCAGAAGGTCAGGGCGAGACAGGGACCTCGGGACTGCGCGGGTGATGGCAGGTGCACTGGCCGCTATCGAGACGTTCCGCGATCCGGCGGGATCGCTGCGGGTGGAAGGCGAGCGCGTCCGGCGAAGGGTGCGGCCCGAATATGCAGGGGCGGCGCTGGATTTTCTCGAGTCTGATCTGGCGTACGCGTGGGTTTCCAAAGGACGGCTGATTGCGACGACAGTGTCCGAAGGCCAGGATCGAAACGGCGAGTTGCTGCTGGAGCATCCGCGAATATTCTTTCCAAGCTACCCGTGGGAGTGGACGCCGGGAGCGTGGGTTGCGGCGGCGGAGCTAACGCTGGATCTGTGCGAGAGCCTGGTGGGCAAAGGACTGATCCTGAAGGATGCCACTCCCCTGAATGTGCTCTTTGAGGGGCCGCGGCCGGTATTTGTGGATGTGCTCTCGATTGAAAAGCGCGATCCGCGAAGTCCTCTGTGGATGGCGTATGCGCAGTTTGTGCGGACGTTTCTGCTTCCGCTCGCGGCATACCGGTATCTCGGATGGCCACTGGCTGCGAGTCTGCATCGACGAGACGGATATCAGCCGGGCGATTTGTATCCGCATCTGAGCTTTATTCAACGCTGGCAGCAGCCGCTGCGCACGCTGGTGACGATGCCGTATCTGCTGGAGAAGAGGCAGAATGGCGCTGCGGCAGGGATGCGGCTGGAGCAGGATCCGGCGGTGGCGGAGGCGGTGCTGCGGCGCAACCTGCGAAGGCTGCGCGCGACGCTGCAGGCGCTAAAGGGCGAAGAGCGCGAGTCGCGGTGGAGCGAGTATCCAGAGAGCGCCGACCACTATAAGACAGAGGATCATCAGCAAAAGAAGACGTTTGTGCGCAGAGCACTGCTGGAGATTTCGCCGAAACATGTTCTCGACCTGGGGGCGAATACGGGCGTGTATTCGCGATTGGCGGCAAGCATGGGGGCAAGCGTCGTGGCCTGGGATACGGACTTGGCGGCGAGCGAGCGCAACTGGCAACAGGCATGCGAAGAACGGCGCGAGGTGCAGGCAGTGATTGCGGATGCGGCGAGGCCGACTCCGGCGACAGGGTGGAGAAACGCGGAGTCGCTGGGGCTGCTGGATCGCGCGTATGGGCGATTTGACTGCGTGATGATGCTGGGGCTGGTGCACCATCTGCTGATCTCCGATCAGATCCCCCTGGGTGAGGTGGCCGCTCTGCTGTGCGATCTGACAACGCAATGGGCGATTGTCGAGTGGGTCCCGGCGAGCGATTCGCGATTTGCGGGGCTGGTGCGAGGGCGTGAGGAGATCTACGGGCATCTTAACGAGACGGCATTTGTAACCGCGATGGAGCACTATTTCGTAACGGCGCAGAAGGAACGGTTGAAGAACGGCCGCACGCTCTATCTGCTTGAGCTGCGATGAAGGGCCGCACGTGGCTTGAGGGCTGCGGGGCAGCGATTCTCTTTACCCTCGCGTACACCTGGTTTCACATTTCACCGCTGCATACCGATTTGTATCACCGACTGTCACCGATGAATTCGGTGTACTGCGGCGTTGCAGTCGATCTGGCCGTGATGTGCCTGCTCTTTGCGCTGATTTTCTGGTCGCTCGAGAAACATGACGCTCAAGACAAGACCCTGTGGTGGTTGCTGCTGGGCGCTGTGCTGGCGGCGAGAACGACTTCGGGGCTGGCGGTCGCGGGGCTGATCGGGTACAGAGTTGCGACCCCTGTGCGCGGGTTTGTTACGGCTTGCGCGGCGGGACTGCTGTTGTGGGTGGTGAAGCGTGGATGCTATGCGGCAGCGGTACGATCGGCACAGTTGGTGCTTCTGTTGTTGGGCTTCGCGATCTTCTGGATGCTGCCGGAGCTGGTGTACATGGCGGTGAAACGGGAGCCGCACGATCTGGCGGCGTATTCGCGAGTGTCTGCGCAGAGGGCGAGACCAGAACGTCGAATTGTGTGGGTACTGTTCGATGAGCTTTCGTTCGAGCAGGCGTTTGAGCATCGAGACCCCGCGATCAGGCTTCCGAATTTCGATCGCTTTGCGGGCGAGAGCGTGTCGTTCAGCAACGTGCAGCCGGCGGGTTACTACACGGAGCTGATTGTCCCGTCGCTGCTGTGGGGCAACCAGATCAGGCAGGAGCGAAGCGACTTTGCGGGGCATGCCGCGGTGAAGACTGCCGGAGGATGGCAGGATTATCCCGATGATCGGACGTTGTTCGCGGATGCGGAGCGAGCGGGGTTGGCGGCGGGAGCGGTCGGGTGGTACATCCCATACTGCCGGACGTACAGGCGGGAGCTTGATTGGTGTGAGGAATCGCTGGGTTCGCCGCTTCCGGGCAACTACTCGCCAGACAGGTCGGTGGCGTGGAACATCTTTGCGCCGCTGAGTAAACCGCTGGCGCGGCTAACGGGTAACAAGATTAAACAGCCAACGACCGCGCAGGAGCACGCAGAACAGTATCGCAAGCTGATGGAGTGGTCGCGAAGTCTGATTGCCGATGAAGATCCGGGCTTTTTGTTCATTCATTTGCCGGTGCCGCATCCGGGGGGATTTTATAACCGGCGTACGGGCGCGGTGGGAGTAAACGGCAGCTATCTGGATAACCTTGTGCTGGCGGACGAAGCGCTGGGACAACTCCTGCAATGGATCGACGAAACCCCGCTGGTGTCAAAAACTACTGTGATTGTGTCGTCGGATCATTCGTGGAGAGTAGGCATGTGGAAGATGTCGCCGATGTGGACAGACGAGGACGAGCGCGCCTCTCAGGGTAGATTCGATCCGAGGCCGGTGCTGATGGTACGGTTTCCGGGGAGCGAGAGTGGACAGAAAGTCACGACGCCATTTCAGGAGTTGCGGACTCATGAGCTGATCGCGGGCATGATTGCGGGCCAAATGGAGTCGAATGCGGAGCTGGAGAGATGGCTGGGAGTGAGCCGACGCTAGTCGACAGTCTTCTTTATTGAAGCAGAGGATTTGCCGCCTGGATCGCTGAAGATAGATCTTCAAAGAGAAGAATGAGAGAGCGCGGGACCGTATTGTTGTGTCGGACATCGACGAGTACTGACAAGTACACATACAGCCCATAGTGTTATTGACTCTCCAACAAAATAACACCACATTGTTCGAGATGCTCTAGTTATCCGCCGTATTGGAGAAAAATGCCATTTATGAGGGTCTTGAATCCTTTACGCTTTCTTAACTAGACAATCCGCGATTTTGCTCTAAAATCGGTCCTACCTTCTTTTCCCCCACAACTTGTCTGAACTACCTCGCGTAAGCCTTGGGGGTTTAATGCAAAAGTCGCCCGTCTTCATGCGCTCGGTCTTCGTGTTTTTTCTGGTTTCGGGCTTTTGCAGCATCCTTTACGAACTGGTTTGGCTGCGCCTCTCGATGGCCCAGTTTGGAGTTACAACCGCGCTGGTGTCGATCGTTCTGTCTACTTTCATGGCTGGGCTCGGGCTGGGTTCGTGGGTAAGTGGGCGCCTTATAAGACGCTACGGCAGCGCGATGCGAACGCCCGCGCTGCGGTTCTACGCGCTTACCGAATTGCTGATCGGTATCTCGGCGATTCTAGTTCCATACGAGCTATCCATGGGCGGCCGTTTGTTTGCCGAGTGGACGTTGTCTTCTTCCCTTACCTACTACCTTGTTGCCGGCATCTGGGTTGCGTTTACGCTGGTGCCGTGGTGCGCGTGCATGGGAGCAACCATTCCTATCGCCATGTTCAGCATCAGACGCGCGCTTGCGGACGAAACGCCTCGCTCGTTCAGCTACCTCTATCTAGCCAACGTTTTAGGAGCTGTAGCCGGATCCTGCGTACCGCTGCTCTTTATCGAGCTTGTCGGCTTCCACGGCACTTTGAGGATCGGCGCGGTGTTGAATTTCCTGCTGGCCGCATCAGCTTTTGCCTTGTTTATGAGCAGGTCGGCCTCAGAACAAACAATCCCGGTTACGCAGAGCGCGCCGGTTACTGTCTCCACATTTCCGAACGACCATAGACCACTGGTGCTGTTGTTTACAGCGGTTTGATCAGCATGGGCCTGGAGGTGGTGTGGATCCGGCTTCTTACTCCGTACGTCGGAACGGTGGTCTATGCGTTCGCCGCGATTCTCTGCTGTTATCTGCTGGCGACATTCGCGGGATCAATGGTTTATCGGCGAATGAGCCGTACGCGGGTGCTGACCCCGACAATGATCTGGGCGGTCCTGGGAGTGGCAACGCTTTTGCCATTGGTGACAGCGGCGCCTGGTCTGCATTTAGGAAGAACCCTGCGGGTCGTGCTCGGGCTGGCGCCGTCGAGTGCGATCCTCGGCTTTGTCACGCCGCTGCTGGTCGACCGGTGGTCAAGGGGAGATCCTGACCGGGCAGGAAGAGCATATGCGGTCAACGTGATGGGCTGCATACTGGGACCGCTGCTCTCGGGATTTATTCTTCTGCCGTGGATTGGCGAGCGATGGGCTCTGCTGACGCTCTCCATGCCGTGGTTTGTGCTGAGCCTTTATCCGACGTGGCTGGCGCATGAAGAAAAGGCTCGCGACGGGCTCCGATCGAAGCAGGCATTCGGGCTCATGGCACTGGTGGTTGGGCTGGCACTGGCGGTGACCAGCAGAGACTACGCCGATAAATTTGCCCATCACGACGAGCGACGTGACAACACGGCAACGATCATCGCCACCGGCGAGGGCATGGACAAGCATCTGCTGGTGAACGGATTCGGCATCACTGAACTGACGCCGGTGACGAAGATGATGGCACATCTGCCTCTGGCTTCGCTGGGCTATCAACCCCGGAACGCCCTGGTGATTTGTTTCGGCATGGGCACGACGTTCCGCTCACTGCTTTCATGGAATATTCCTACGACGGCGGTTGAGCTTGTCCCCAGCGTTCCAAAACTATTTGGGTATTTCCATGCCGATGGGCCGGAGCTTTTACGCTCTCCTTTGGCGCATGTAGTGATCGATGATGGGCGACGCTATCTGGCAAAGAACCACAGACCAGTTCGACGTGATCACGCTTGATCCTCCGCCTCCGGTTGAGGCTGCGGGATCGAGCATGCTGTATTCGAAAGAATTCTACGTGGCGATCCGGCGCCGCCTGAGCCCGACCGGGATTCTGCAAACGTGGTTGCCGGCGGGTGATGCCACAGACCGGGCGGCGGTGGCGAAGGCCATCAAGGAGTCGTTTCCGTACGTGCGTGTCTACCTCTCGGTGGAACATCAGGGCGAACATTTTCTGGCCAGTACACGACCCATTCCGGATTGGACTCCCGAGCAACTGGTTCAACACATGCCTGCGGCCGCGATCACGGACATGATGGAATGGGGTCCGGAGCCTACACCTCAAAAGCAATTCGCAGTTGTTCTGGACAGCGAATTTCCGATCGATCAACTGATTGCCGAGGCGCCAAATGCTCCGTTGCTGCAAGACGATCGGCCAGTGAATGAGTATTACGTACTCAGGCACAATGTGCCGCGGTTAACCAGCCGCCTGGAACCGCCGGTTCAGTCACAGGCGAAGAATCCCTGAGTGCATTGGCTCGCGTTAGATAGCGCGTCCGGCGGCAGCCCCAGAGGCCCAGGCCCACTGGAAGTTGAATCCGCCGAGATGACCGGTGACGTCGACGACTTCTCCGATGAAAAAGAGGCCGGCGATGCGGCTCTCCATGGTTTTGGCGGAGAGCTCGGAGGTGTCGATGCCTCCGGCGGTGACTTCGGCTTTCGCGTAGCCCTCTGTTGTCTCAGGCGTGATGGGCCAGTGATGCCAGCGATTTTCCCATGCTTCGAGAGCGTGATTGGACCAGCCGGCGGGCGGATCGAGGTCGAGCAGGCGGTCGGCGAGGCGCTGCGGGAGAACGGTGCGCAGGTGGGCGCGGACCATGGGCAGATCGCGGTGTGAGGATGAGTTCAGGGCGAGCGCTTGCTGCGGTGCGAGATCGAGCGAGAGAGTTGTGCCGGGGTTCCAGTAAGAAGAGATTTGCAGGATGGCCGGACCGCTGAGGCCGCGGTGGGTGATGAGCAGGCTTTCATCAAACTGTCTGCGACCGACGGAGGCGATGACGCGGGTTGAGACTCCGGAGAGATCGCAGAGGCGTTGTTGATCGGCGGTGCCAAGAACGAAGGGGACGAGCGCTGGGCGCGGTTCGACGATTTTGAGGCCGAACTGGCGGGCGAGGTCGTAGCCGAAGCTGGTCGCGCCCATTTTAGGGATCGACAGGCCTCCGGTGGCCACGACGATAGCTGGCGCGAGCAATTCAGCGTTATGTGTGAGCACGTGGAAGGCGTCGTCGCGCCGGACTTCGGTGATGGTTGAGTCGCAGAGGAGGGTGACTCCGGCCTCGGCAGCTTCGGTGAGCAGCATGTTGAGGATGTCACTTGAGACGCGATCGCAGAAGAGCTGGCCGAGCTTCTTTTCGTGCCAGGGGATGCGGTGCTTTTCGACGACAGCGAGGAAGTCGGCGGGCGTGTAGCGGGCGAGCGCCGATTTTGCGAAGTGCGGATTCTCGGAGAGGAAATTTTCGGGGCGGCAATGGATGTTGGTGAAGTTGCAGCGGCCTCCGCCGGAGATGAGGATTTTCTTGCCGGGACGCGAGGCGCGTTCAAGAATGGCAACGCGGCGGCCGCGGCGGCCGGCTTCGATGGCGCACATAAGACCGGCGGCGCCCGCTCCGAGGATCAGGGCGTCGAAGTGATTTGCTTCGAGAGTCACTGCTGAAATCGTACAGGGCGAACGTCAGCGGGTCGGACGACGGAGATTTGCCGGGTATGGGGCAGCTTCAGGATGGGTGGGCGTCTTGATTGCGGTTCCGGCCAGTCCGATCTCTGCCATGCGAGCTCGCCAACACGAACGGAGATGAAGACACCGAGGAGGGAGTTCGAGCGAGCATGACGGAGATGGTCAACACAACGAGAACCAGAGGCAGATCGAAGTACATCATGGGGGACACCTTTGCACCGCTCGTCCAGCGCCCGGTCCGGCGCTGGCAGCGAAGTTGTCTTATAGTGCAAGACTCCCAGGTGCCGTTACATGCGAGACCGCGCTAGTGAATCTCGACCAGCGCCAGGCCCTTGGGAGGCACGGTGACGGTGAGTTGGTCGCCGTGGAGCGAGATGGTTTCGGGAGCGCCGATCTCAGAGGCTTTCTTCAGAGCCGCGATCTGGGCCTGCGTGGAATAGCGCGGGCTGTCCATATTTTTCCATGCTGTGAGGGTGTCTCCGTGCGCGGCGTCGACGCGGCGGATGGTGACGTGGCGGCCGGCCGCGCCCTTGATGTCGAGGGTGAAGGTCCTGTCGGGACCGGTGGCGGCGGGCTCGACGAGGTTCCATAGAGCGATGGCCAGCGCGCCGTTCCTCGCGCGCGTGGCGAGGACGTCGTTTTCGGATGCAGCGATGCGCTGGTCGCCGAGACCATGCAGAATTTCAAAGGCGCGGAAGGCGGGCTTGGGGATGCCGCGCTCGGCGACGATTCCGTAACCTCCGTAGAAGGGTGTCTTGATGACCCCCTGCTCTTCGAAGACGTCGGAGAAGGTCCAGTAGGACATGATGTCGACTTTACCGTCGCGCTGACGGATGGTATCGGCGAGCCAGGGCCCCATGTAGATGGAGTCAGTGATCGGCTGCTCGTTCGCGTAGGTAGCGTTGAACTCGCTCCAGATGAGCGGGATGGTCGGGCGGGCGGAGGCCTTGATCTGATCGTGAATCTTGGCGACTGCGGCGCAGACCATCTGGCGCGGCGGAACGGGACGGTCGTCGCCGAAGACGTCTTTCGAGGTGTCGTTGCCGTAGACGTGCGTGGAGACGAAGTCGAGCGGCACGTTGTCGGTCGCGGCATGGGCGATCATGTCGCCGACCCAGGCGGCCTGTGCGGTGGCGGGGCCTCCCACGCGGATGCGCGAGTTGACGCCTTTGAGGGGGCGGGCGGTGTGGTCGTACAGCTCGAAGTAGGTCTGCTGGGCGGGGCGGCCGGTCCAGAAATCGATGTTGGGCTCGTTCCAGACTTCGAAGTACCACTGCGAGACTTCATCGATGCCGTAGCGCTCGACGAGGTGTTGGGCGAAGGCGGTGATGAGGGCGTCCCACCTGGAGTAGTCCTTGGGCGGAGAGACAATCTGCTTGTACCAGAAGGCGTGGTAGTCGAGGCGCGAGGCAAGCTTCTTGGGCATGAAGCTGATTTCGACAAAGGGACGAACGCCGTTGGCGAGCAGGCCATCGAAAATCTGATCGATGTAGGAAAAGTTGTAGACGGGATTGCCCTGGGCGTCTTCGTCGTAGACGCCGATGTCGTCGTCCATGATGCATGGAAGCGGACGTACTTGAAGTCGGTGATCTTCTTCACAGCCTGCGTGTCGTCGCGGTAGCTCTGGCGCATGGAGAGGACGGCGCGACCGGAGCCGAACATCTGCTCCCAGAAATGCAGGAGCGGCGTTGTGGGACCATGCGCGTCGATGGTGACGGTCTCGGACAGCTGCTGGGTGAAAGCGAGTGTGGCGAGGGCGAGTGGCAGGACGAGGGCAGCTAAGGCTCTACGAAACGTTCTACGGAACACGGGGGTTCTCCAGCAGAGTATGAGTTTACTTTGCTGGAAGGCGTTGT
Organism: uncultured Acidobacteriaceae bacterium; assembly: GCA_963781245.1. Classification (GTDB taxonomy): domain Bacteria; phylum Acidobacteriota; class Terriglobia; order Terriglobales; family Acidobacteriaceae; genus Silvibacterium. The sequence continues at coordinate 701,896 of CAWAFB010000005.1, read as the reverse complement.
GGGGGGAGGGTTGAGAGTGAGCTAGCCGTTGATGATGCGCGCGGGGCCGGCTTCGGTGTCGAGAACCTTGATGCGGCGGGCGAGTCCGAGAAAGCCGAGCAAGCGAATGCCGAGGTAGTTCACGTCGACTTCGTACCAGGCCATGCCGTGACGCGCGGATACGGGATGAGCGTGGTGATTGTTGTGCCATCCTTCGCCGCCAGTGAGCAGGGCGACCCACCAGTTGTTGCGCGAGTCGTCGCGGGTGTCGAAACGGCGCGAGCCCCAGATGTGGGTCGCGGAGTTGACCAGCCAGGTGACGTGCAGGCCAAGGGTAACGCGGAAGAAGACTCCCCAGAGAACCCAGGGCCATCCGCCCGCAAAATAGAGGCCAATGCCGATGACCGTGACGGGGACCCAGTGGTAGCGGCTGAGCCAGACATAGAAGCGATCGCGGGTAAGATCGGGAGCGTAACGGGTGAGCAGGGAGTTGCGGTTGCGCAGGGTTCCCTGAAGGATCCAGCCAGTGTGCGACCACCATTTGCCGTCACGCGGTGAATGCGGATCGCCGGGGCGATCGGTGAGCTGGTGATGAAGGCGATGGACGGCGACCCAGTAGATGGGTCCGCCCTGAAGGGCGAGGGTGCCGCAGACCGCCATGACGTATTCGAGCCATTTAGGCGTCGTGTATCCGCGGTGCGTGAGCAGGCGGTGGTAGCTCATGCCGATGCCGACGTTCTGGCCCAGCACCCAGAGCACGGCGGTAACCGCGAGCGCCGTCCAGCTAAAGAAAAAGAGAGCGGCGATAGCGCCAAGGTGGAAGAGAGCGATCCAGAAAGCGAAATTCCAGTTGAAACGATCGGAGCGGCTCTGGGTGAGAGCGCGTGAATCGGCCTGAAGCGTTTCGGTGGAGAGAGCTTCGGTGGAAGGGGCGATTTCTGCCAGCATATTCATCGTTAATTACAACTGCCTGCGCATTGCAGAGTAATTTGCAGAGTTTCTGCGAATCACAGCTCCTCCTTCTAGCGTAGCCAATCGCCACTGTTGGTCATGTAAGACTTCGGTAATAGTTGGCTGGATCGTCCGTTTTTGAAACGGCTTGGCGTCAATTCGCGATTTCTATGCCGCGCGTGCCTTCCATGCGGCCGGGGTCGTCCATCTTGCCGAAGATCATTTTGCCGGAGGCGGTCTGAAGGACGGAGGTGACGGAAATCTCCACCTGACGGCCGATCATGCGTCGGGCGTGATCGACGACCACCATGGTGCCGTCGTCGAGATAGCCGACACCCTGGTTGTACTCCTTGCCTTCCTTGAGAATCATGATGTTCATTTTTTCCCCAGGCAGGAAGACGGGCTTGAGAGAGTTGGCCAGGTCGTTGATGTTGAGGACGGAAACGCTGTGCAGGTGGGCGACCTTGTTGAGGTTGAAGTCGTTGGTGACGATTTTGGCGTCGAGGTCCTTAGCCAGCTCGATCAGCTTGAGATCAACTTCGCGGATGGCGGGGTAGTCGTTCTGGACGATCTGAACGGTAAGCTGCGCATTGCCTTGCATGCGCTGGAGGACATCGAGCCCGCGGCGGCCTCGCTGGCGGCGGGAGGAATCCTGGGAGTCGGCGACCATCTGCAGCTCGCGAAGGATGAACTCGGGGACGACGAGCGCGCCTTCGAGAAAACCGGTCTCGGCCATATCGGCAATGCGGCCGTCGATGATGGCGCTGGTGTCCAGGACCTTGATATTGCGCCTGGCGGCACTGCGTTCTGAATTGAAGAGATCGCCGAGCGCGTCAAGGTTGAGCAAGTCTCCCTTGCTGGTTCCGATGACCAGGCCGACGTAGCACATGAGCAGGAGGACGAAGATCTGCAGAAGGCTCTGCGTGGGGCCGGCCGGAAGGCTATTGCGCAGGACGAGCGAGATGAGGAAGGCGCCAAGAATGCCGAGAATGCTGCCGGCTACGGCTCCGATCAGACGTCGCAGACTGAGCGCGCGAACGCGCTGCTCAAAGAGGATAACCAGGCAGGCGGCGACTGCTCCGGCGATGGCGGAGATCCAGGGATTGAGACCGAAGGGCTGGAAGAAATAACAAATAACTGCGAGAACCAGGCAAAATGCAACCCGAACAATGATGAGATCCATGGGGCACGAGCCTTCCTTTTTTATGCAACGGGAGTATACGCATCTCGGGGAGCAGTCGGCAAAGGGCGGATTGTGAAAATGAAAAAGCGGTGCACCTTGCGATGCGCCGCCTGACGAGCTGGTGAAAATGAATCAGTACTTGGGGACTTTGGGGTCGACGTCAGTGGCCCAGCCATTGATTCCTCCGGCGAGGTTGTGCAGTTTCTTGAAGCCGTTCTGCGCGAGCAGTTCGGAGGCTTTCTGACTGCGGCCGCCGGACTTGCAGTGCACGACGATCTCGCGGTTGGGATCGAGTTCGCCGAGACGATTGGGCAGCTCGCCGAGAGGAATGAGCTTGGCGCCCAGGTTAGCGATCTGATATTCGTGCGGCTCGCGCACGTCGAGGACGAAGAGATCGTCACCGGCATCGAGCCTGCGCTTGAGCTCGACGGGTGTTATCTGGGGGATGCCGTTCTGTACGATAAGTCCGGTCACTGATTCCGCCTTGGGTTCGGGAGTAATGCCGCAAAACTGGTTATAGTCGATGAGTTTGGTCACAGTGGGATTCGTTCCGCAGACCGGGCAATCGGGATTCTTGCGCAGCTTCAGCTCGCGGAAGTGCATGCCGAGCGAGTCGACGAGTAGCAGGCGTCCGATAAGCGGCTCGCCTTTGCCGAGGATCAGCTTAATGACCTCGGTGGCCTGGATGACGCCGACGAGGCCAGGCAGAATGCCGAGGACGCCACCTTCGGCGCAGGATGGGACGAGACCCGGCGGTGGCGGCTCGGGGTAGAGGCAGCGGTAGCAGGGGCCCTCTTTGGTGGCGAAGACGCTGGCCTGGCCTTCGAATCTGAAGATTGAGCCGTAGGCGTTGGGCTTGCCAGTGATCACGCAGGCGTCGTTGACGAGATAGCGCGTGGGGAAGTTGTCCGTGCCGTCGGCGACGATGTCGTAGTCGCGGATGATCTCGAGGGCGTTGGCGCTGGTGAGCATCGTCTCGTGCTTGACGACGTTCATGTAGGGATTGAGCGCCTTGAGCTTCTCGGCGGCGGAGTCGATCTTCGGCCGGCCCACGTCTTTGGTGGTGTGGATGATCTGGCGCTGCAGGTTGCTCTCGTCGACGACGTCGAAGTCGACCAGACCGAGAGTGCCAATGCCGGCGGCGGCGAGATAAAAGGCGAGGGGGGAGCCCAGGCCTCCAGTGCCGACGCAGAGGACCTTCGCCGCCTTGAGCTTCTGCTGGCCTTCGAGCCCTACTTCGGGCAGAAGGAGATGGCGCGAGTAACGCGCGATCTCGTTATTGCTGAGCTGCGGCAGAGTCGTGGGATGTTCGAGTGTGGTTGCCATTTTGTTCTGCTCGACCTTACTTTTGCGCCGAAGGCGCGGTTACCTGGACGGTTAGTCCCCCGCCGGCGATGGAGGGGATGATGGAGAGATCGTCGCCGCCGTTGACGCGGGTGGCTTCTTTCTCCGGCAGATAGCGGATGTCTTCATCGTTCAGATAGACATTCACAAAGGCGCGGAGCTTGCCCTCGTCCGAGTAGAGGTGCTTGCGGAGGTCGGGATGACGGCTGGTGAGCGCGTCGAGGGCCTCGCCAACGGTGGATGCTTCGACTCCGACAGTGTCCTGCTTGTCGGTATAGACACGCAGCGGTGTAGGAATATGGATTTTCATGAGATTCGTCCTTATAGCTCGGGGTTCCGATCAATCAATGCCGGAACCGTTGCGGGAAGATCGGGGCGGCTCGAAGTTGCGAGCGCGCCCGAAGCTGTTGAGCGATAGAGAATTGCGATCAACATCGCTCGGCTTCGAGAACGCCGACTTCCACCGGCTGGTTCTCAAATGCCTTGTTCTCTTCGCTCGTTCCCGTGAGCAGAAACGAATTTGTATCCTGCGCCACACCCTTTTGGACGGATGTGATGACGTAGGAGCAGCCGAGCCAGTGGGCCTCGGCGAAATCTGTACTCGACCACTGCGCCGGGTGGTCGGGATGCGAGTGGTAAAAACCGACAATGTCGAGCGAGCGCTCGCGGCCCTGGCGCTGGATCTTTACGAGCTCCTGCGGGGCGATGTGGTAACGGTTGTGGGCCGAATCGGTGCGGGTGTTGCCGGCGCGCACTGCGTCCTCGACCTCCTTCACGCCATCTGCTGAGCGACCGAGCAGCACGCCACAACACTCATGGGGATAGGTTTCTTCCCCGTGGCGTCGGATGGCGTTATAGATCTGCTCGTTCAGCTTCAGCATGGTCCGGTTACTCCCTTTACTCTTCCCAAAAGCGCTCGCTCAGGTACTTGTCAGCGGAGTCGCACAAAATTGTAACAATGACTGCTTCTTTTCCGGCGGCGGCCTCTTCTTCGGCGATGCGCAGGCAGGTGGCGACGACTGCGGCGGAAGAGATGCCAACCAGCAGGCCCTCGGTGCGCCCGAGGTGCTTTGCCATCGCGTAGGCTGCTTCGGTCTCCATCTCAACGCTGCGATCGGCCAGCTTCGCGTCGTAGATAGGCGGAACAATGGCGGTCGCCATGTGCTTGAGCCCTTCGAGTCCATTGAAGGGTGAATCGGGCTGCATGGAAATGCACTGGATCCGCGGATTCAGTTCTTTCAGGCGGCGAGTGGTTCCGACGAAGGTGCCGCTGGTGCCGAGTCCGGCAACGAAGTGCGTGATCTGGCCGGCGGTCTGCTCCCAGATTTCGTTTGCCGTGCCACGATAATGGGCGCGCCAGTTTGCATTGTTGCCGTACTGGTCGGCGTAGAAGTACTTGCTTGGGTCGGAAGCGGCGAGCTCGCGCGCTTTGCGGATGGCACCGTCGGAACCATCGGCGGGATCAGTCCAGATGACATTGGCGCCGTAGGCGGCCAGGATGCGCTTGCGCTCAGGGGAGACGTTTCCGGGGACGCAGAGGGTAACGGGGAAGCCCATGGCTGCTCCGAGCATGGCGTAGGCGATGCCGGTGTTTCCGCTGGTGGCGTCGAGAAGATGCTTGCCGGGGGGGAGCAGGCCGCGCTCGCGGGCATCGGCGACGATGGCCGAGGCAGCACGGTCTTTGACGGAGCCGCCGGGATTGGCCCACTCCGCTTTGCCGAGGATCTGAATGCCGGGCAGGTGCGCGGTAAGGCGCTCGAGGCGGATGAGCGGCGTGTTGCCGATGCGCTCCAATAACGTGGTCCCAAGCGGGAGCGGCGTCCCGAGGGAGATGGTGGCCGAATTGGTCAATGTTGCCATCAATTTACATTGCGGCTTTGCGGCCGCCTGAACTGCATTGCGGGTCTCCACCCAATGTGCGACAGTGGGAGGAGCCAATTGCGCCAGTTATCAGTGTAACTTTGGCGCGCAAACATCTCAATCGCAAGCTTAATTTGAATTCAGAAAGCGCCATGCCCCGAAAAATCAAGCCGCCCACGTTTGATGAAGTTATCAGCAAGCTTCGCAGCCTCCAATTTGATGTACAAGACGCAACCGGGGTCGCAAACGGTGCAAGGGTATCGAAATATGGCTGCGCCGCGGTGCTGGCTCCGGCGAAAAAGGGCAAAGGGGTGGCTCTGGTCCACAAGCCCGGCGTGGTGCTGGGGGGCGAGATTGCCTTTCTGCTCGACCGGGGATTCCAGAAATTCCTCAAGACAAGCAAGTTGGAGATCGCGGCGACAGCGGACCGGCTGAAGGCGGAGCACCTGTTTGGGGAAGAGCTTCGCGAGGTGATTGGCGAGCCGGTTCTGTATAACGAGGCCCTGGGATCGGTGAGCGACGAATATATGTACGACCGGGTGAAGGGACGCGACCAGGATGCTCCGCCTAAAGGCGCGGCTCCCTGGGACGTGGGATCGGGAGCCTCGAGCGGCCACTGAGCTGGAACGCGGACAGCTCTCGCCGCGTCTAAAGATGAAGTTGCCCGATCTCCGGGACCTGTTTGGGGGTTACATGCTCCGAAGGACGCTGCTTTGTGCCGTGGTTGCCACCTGCCTCTTCGCCGCGTCTCGCGTGGGCGGCGTTCTAGCGGATGCGGGCGCGATTCCGATGCCTCCTGATCGCGCGGCTGACTCCTATGCCATCTACTCGGTGCTGATGCCGGGAGCGCCGTTCGACTCGATGTCCGGGCAGAGCCAGCGGTGGGCGATTGCGGATACCACGATCAACATTTCAGACATGAACCCGGCGGTTCCTCCCGAAGGCCAGCTGAAGCCGCCTGACGACCATCCGAAGCGCTTTCACGAGGCGGTAAGGGATTTCGAAACGCGCAAGTATCAGCGGCTGCAGCTTACCCAGCAGCTTCAGCTGGCTCAGCCGTACGACCTGCTGAACGCGGACCAGGTGGCCGAATTGCGCCGGGCGAAGACCGCGGTGGACGCGGGGTCAGAGCTGCAGGCGAAGTATGCCGGCTATCCGGGTGTGACATTTTTCAGCCAGGTTTTCTTTAACGCGGGGCACACGGCGGCGCTGGTCTACATGAACAACTGGTGCGCAAATCTGTGCCAGCAGGGCCAGTGGGTTTACCTCGAAAAGCATGGCGGGAGCTGGGTGCGGCGGTCGGGAATCTACGAGAAGATGTCGTGATACTGTCGGCTCAGGCGATAAACTAAAGCTATGAGCACAGCCACTCTCGAAACCACTGCCCTCACTCACGAACAGAAACTTGACCGAATTGCAGAAGTCGCCATCCGTGTCGGGCTGGGGCTTGCGCCCGGTCAGGAGATGGTGATGACCGCCACTCTGGATACGCTGCCCCTGGTGCGGCGGATCACCGAACAGGCGTACAAGGCCGGGGCATCACTGGTGACAACTCTGCTGAGCGATGAGGAGTCGCAGCTGCTGCGCTACAGGTACGCGCCAAACGAGAGTTTCGACTATGCGGCCAGCTGGCTGTACGAGGGAATCGCGAATGCCTTTCGCGGGGGCGCGGCGCGGCTGGCGGTTGCCGGCGGGAATCCGTCGCTGCTTTCGCAGGAAGATCCGGAGAAGGTAGGGCGGGCAAATCGGGCGGTGTCGAAGGCATACCGTCCGGCGCTGGAGCTGATCACGCGGCACGACATCAACTGGACGATTGTGGCGGCGGCAACGCCGCCGTGGTCGGCGACGGTGTTTCCGGATCTCAAGGCTGAGGTCGCTCTGGCGCGGTTGTGGAACGCGATCTTTGCAGCGTCGCGGGTCGATGCGGCCGATCCAGTAGCGGCGTGGAAGGCACACGATGCAGGGCTTCATCGACGTGCCGATCTGTTGAATCAGAAGCGGTTTTCGGCATTGCACTTCAAGGCACCGGGAACCGATTTGAAGGTTGGCCTGGCGGACGATCACGTGTGGCTGGGCGGAGGGATGACGGCGCACAACGGGCGTTACTGCATTCCGAACATGCCGACGGAAGAGGTGTTCACGACTCCGCATAAGGATCGCGTGGAGGGGACGGTGACCAGCACCAAGCCGCTCTCGCATCAGGGCACGATGATCGAGGGAATCAAGGTTCGCTTTGAGGGTGGGCGCGTAGTTGAGGTAAAGGCGGATCGAGGCCAAGAAGTGCTACAGCGAATGATCGGTACCGATGACGGCGCGCGGCGGCTGGGTGAAGTCGCGCTGGTGCCGCATTCGTCTCCCATTGCGCAGAGTGGCCTGCTGTTTTCGAACACGCTCTTCGATGAGAATGCCGCCTGTCACATTGCGCTGGGGCAGGCGTACAGCACCTGCCTGAAGAATGGCGGGAAGCTGAATCCGGAGGAGCTGGCGAAACTGGGCGCCAACGAGAGCCTGATCCACGTGGACTGGATGATCGGGTCGGGCAAGATGGACGTTGACGGCATCACGGCCACGGGTGAAGCGGAACCGCTAATGCGACAGGGCGAGTGGGTCTAAAACCTAAGCCAGACGCAGTTGATGTTTCGTAGATGAGAGACAGGTGTTGTACTGCGGATGGCTGAGACGGTGGTAGACGTAGATCAGCTGGTGCCACGCCTCGGGCGTCGCTGACTTGAAGGCATATGCCAGGGACAGATGGTCATTCAGTTGGCGACGCCGGAGATCCAGGTTGAAGTCTTTGATCGCCGCACGCACGCCGATACCGTCAGAGTATGCGTGCTCGGGGTAGCCGCAGATGTCGTCGAAATAGCACCACATTCGAGGAAGGATGTTAGCTTTCTCGAGTAAACCGAATGCGGGGATGGTGGAGCTGTAGTAGTCGAGGTCGAACATGATCGCTCCGATCGGCGCGTCGGGGCGGGGGTTCCATGAGGCGACGGTTTTCGCGACGTTTCCCAGGATGACCGTTGCCCGTCCGGCGATGCGCTTATTGAGGGCGTCATGATCCATTTCAAACGAGCCAGTGGGCCAGAGATACAGCAGGTCGCGGGCATCCGAGCTGGGGGGCAATCCTGCTCCAGTGTCAAAACCCACAACGAGAATCTCGATGCCTAACTCTTTCTGAATTTCATCACGGTGGCGGCAGAGGCAAAGGAGCCCGTTTCCGCCAGCGACGCCCATCTCCACTACGGTCATCGCCTTGTGCCCCAAGGCTTTGGCTTCCAGCGCGGCATTGAGCATGCACAATCCGTAGTGCGGCCGGTCGATTGCACCTGAGTTCAAGCGCGTTGTATACGATCCGATTGGATACCGTTCAAACAGCTTTCGAAAAATGAGGGTTCTCAACGGAACGGGGCGGGTGGTGAGATCGACTATGCGATCGGCAAGACGCATATTTTTGACCCTTGAGTTGTGTGAATTGACAAGGTGGAACGGTATGAATCGAGCACCGCAGGAACGACGGGAAACGAATGGTCTTCTCGTAACGTTAAACAGGCTGCTTCGGCCACGCAGTCTTACACAAGGGCTCCGACCGAATTGGGAGTCGAACGGCTATGATTTCGAATTTATCAGATCGAAGTTAATCCCGTCTGGGGGATATTTGTGAATCCACCTTGCTGAAGCTTTGGCCGAACTGGTTTCATACAATGGCATTTGGGGGTGGTTATGGCGAAGGTCGTTCGTTTTCATCAGTTGGGGGGGCCGGAGAACCTGAAGATCGAGGATCTGCCGCTCCGGGAACTCAGGAAGGGCGAAGTCAAGCTGCGCGTCCAGGCGGTGGGCCTGAACCGCGCCGAGTCGATGTTTTACCACGGCATGTATTTAGAGGAGCCGCAGTTGCCTTCAGGACTGGGCTATGAGGCGGCCGGCGTCATCGCAGAGGTGGGGCCGGGCGTGGACAGGGACTGGGTTGGTAAGACTGCCAGCACGATACCCGCGTTTTCGATGATCGAGTACGGCACGGTGGGCGAGGAAGTGATTGCTCCGGTGGCGGCGCTGGGCGAGTATCCCCCCAATCTGACGCCTGTGGAGGGCGCGGCGATCTGGATGCAGTACGTGACCGCCTATGGGGCGCTGATTGAGTTCGGTCATGTGACGGCAGGAGATTTCGTGCTTATCCCCGCGGCATCGAGCAGTGTGGGCCTGGCTGCCATTCAGATTGTGAAGGATGCCGGAGCGGTTTCGATCGCTGCGACGCGGACATCGAAGAAACGCGACCAACTTCTGGCGCTGGGCGCCGATCATGTCATCGCCACGGAAGAGGAAAATATCGTCCTCAGGGTGCACGAGATTACCGGTGGCAAGGGAGCGCGGGTGATCTTCGATACGGTGGCCGGGCCCTTTGTCGAGCAGCTGGCCAAGGCGGCCGCGCAAGGGGGCATCATTTTTGAAGCTGGCGCGCTGTCGCTGCAGTCGACTCCGTTTCCCTTGCTGCGGGCGCTGGCTAAAGCGCTGACGTTTCGCGGCTACACCCTGTGGGAGATCACCAGGAATCCCGAGCTGCTCGAAGTGGCGAAGGAGTATGTCTACGATCGGCTGGCCGATGGCCGGTTTGTGCCGAAGATCGCGAAGACGTTTCCGTTCGCGCAGGTGGTGGAGGCGTACAGGTATCTGGAGTCGAACCAGCAGGTGGGTAAGGTAGTGGTCACGGTTCCCTAAGTCGACATCAACGTAAAGGAAAAAGCCCCGCGAGGATTTCTCCCGCGGGGCTTTCGAGTTTGCGGAGGAATTATGCTTCAACGGCGCGTCCGGCCACCTCGAACTTGAGCTGGTTGTTCAACGGATCGGCGTCAATCTTGACGTGGTCTCCATGCAGAACCTCGCCATCGAGGATCTTGATGGCCAGCGGATCCTGGATGAGGCGCTGAATGGCACGCTTGAGCGGACGCGCTCCGTAGGCACGATCGTAGCCGGTCATGAACAACTGACGCCGTGCTTCATCTGTCAACTCGATGGTGATGTTGCGGTCGGCCAGCAGGCGCTCCAAATCCTTGAGGCGCAGATCGACAATGTGCGACAACTGCTCTTCACCGAGCGGGCGGAAGATGACGATGTCGTCGACTCGGTTGAGGAACTCGGGACGGAAGCTCTGCTTGAGCACATCCATCACCTGCTCGCGTGCGCGGTCGAAGGCAGTCTCGGTAGTCAGCGACTCGGCACTCAAGGCCTGTGACCCCAGGTTCGAGGTCATGATGAGCACGGTGTTCTTGAAGTCCACCGTGCGGCCCTTTGAGTCGGTCAGGCGGCCATCGTCGAGCACCTGCAGCAAGACGTTGAAGACGTCAGGGTGAGCCTTCTCGATTTCGTCGAAGAGAACCACGGAGTAGGGCCGGCGACGGACGGCTTCGGTGAGCTGTCCGCCTTCGTCGAAGCCGATGTATCCGGGAGGCGCGCCGATGAGGCGTGCGACGGCGTGCCTCTCCATGTATTCGGACATGTCGATGCGGACCATCGCCTGCTCGTCATCGAAGAGGAACTCGGCGAGAGCGCGGGCGGTCTCGGTCTTGCCGACGCCCGTCGGCCCCAAAAAGATGAAGGAGCCAATGGGCCGTTTCGGATCGCTCAGGCCGGCGCGTGATCGCCGGATGGCATTGGCGACGACCTTGAGGGCGTCGTCCTGGCCGACGACGCGTTCACGGAGACGGTTCTCCATCTCGATGAGCTTCCTGGTCTCGCCCTCAAGCATCTTCGAGACGGGGATGCCGGTCCACTTGCTGACGATGCCCGCGATGTCTTCCTCGTCGACTTCTTCCTTCAGCATGCGGGGACCGGAGACCGCGTCCTGTATTGCAGTTAGCTTCTTCAGCTCGGCTTCGAGCTTCGGCAGCTCGCCGTACTGAATCTGCGCGGAGCGCTCGAGGTTGCCGCGGCGGGTTTGCTCCTCGGCCTCGAAACGCAGCGCTTCAATCTGCTTCTTGAGCTCGCTGATGCGAGTGATCGCCTCGCGCTCCTTCTGCCAGCGGGCGCGGAGACCGATGGCCTCTTCTTTGAGAGCCGCGAGTTGGCGCTCGACCTGCTCCAATCTTTCTTTCGAGGCGCGATCGGTTTCGCGCTTGAGGGCGGCACGCTCGACCTCGAGCGACGTTGCCTCGCGCTCGATCTGGTCGATCTCGGTCGGGACGGAACCGATCTGGATGGCGAGCGAGGCGGCGGCTTCGTCGACCAGGTCGATGGCCTTGTCGGGCAGGAAGCGGTCGGAGATGTAGCGGTGCGAGAGCGTCGCGGCCGCGACTATCGCCGAATCCTTGATGCGGACCTTGTGATGTGACTCGTAACGCTCCTTGAGGCCGCGAAGGATGGCGATGGTGTCCTCGACATTGGGCTCGCCTACGAAAACGATCTGGAAACGGCGCTCAAGGGCGGCGTCCTTCTCGATGTACTTGCGGTACTCGTTCAGCGTGGTTGCACCGATGGCACGCAGCTCGCCGCGCGCGAGTGGGGGCTTGAGCATATTGGAGGCATCGATGGCGCCCTCCGCGGCTCCTGCGCCGACCAGCGTGTGCAGCTCGTCGATGAAGAGGATGATCTGGCCGTTAGAGTCCTGAATCTCCTTGAGAATGGCCTTGAGGCGGTCTTCAAACTCGCCGCGATACTTGGCTCCGGCGAGCATCGATCCCAGGTCGAGGGAGATGACGCGCTTGTCGCGCAGAACCTCAGGCACGTCGCCCTGGACGATGCGGCGGGCGAGTCCTTCGACGATGGCGGTCTTGCCGACACCGGGCTCGCCAATGAGCACGGGGTTGTTCTTGGTGCGACGCGAGAGCACCTGGATAACGCGGCGAATCTCTTCGTCGCGGCCGATGACCGGATCGAGCTTGCCGCGACGGGCGAGGTCGGTTAAGTCCTTTGCATATTTCTCGAGCGCCTGATACTTGGCCTCGGGATTCTGATCGGTGACGCGCTGCGTTCCGCGGACCGTGGTAAGGCTCTTGAGGATGGCGTCGTGCGTGGCTCCGAAAGAAGCCAGCAGAAGCTGCGCGCCGTCGTTCTTCTGCTCGGCGAGCGCCAGTAGTAAATGCTCGGTGGAGACGAATTCATCCTTGAATTGCTCGGCCTCTTTGAAGGCGCGATCGAATACCTTATTGAGCGCAGCAGAAGGAGCAGGCTGCGCGGAGCCGCCGCTTACCTTGGGCAGTTTGCCAAGGGCTTCCTGCACTTTTGCCCGCAGCTGCGGTGTGGGTACGCCCACTTTTTCGAGGACAGGAACGATGATGCCCTCGCGGTCTTCAACGAGCGCAGAGAGCAGATGAAGCGGCAGGACTTCAGCATTGCCGTTCTCATCAGCGAGCTGGCTTGCCGCCCGCACCGCTTCCTGCGATTTGACCGTAAATTTTTCCCAGCGAATTGCCATGATTGTTCTCGATTAATCAGAAAGTTTCACACAAACAAAAGCGGGAGGGGAGCTGGACTTGTACCAACTTCCACCCTCCCTGACTTTGTAACCGCCACCGGCTGGTTCTTGTACTACCTTATGCAGCCGTCCTGGTCTCAGTCGGCTTAATTGCCGAGGCGCCTTCGACCTGCCCGGGGGCACCGGCTCCGCCGCCGACCTGCACCTTGATCTGCTTCGGCTTGGCCTCAGCGCGCTTCTCGAGCTCGATGCGCAGAACGCCAGCATCATAATCGGCCTTAACGTTCTCAGTGTTGAGCGTGGTTGGCACCGTGAAAGCACGGTAGAAGCTGCCGTAGCACCGCTCGATTCGATGGAAATTCTCTTCCTTCTCCTCCTTCTCGAACTTGCGCTCGCCGCGAACGGTGAGGGTGTTGTTCTCGAGACGGATGTCCAAATCTTCCTGCTTCATTCCCGGAACCTCGAGCTTCAGGACGATCTTATGCTCGTCCTCGTAGATATCGACTGCGGGAACGAAGGCTGCCGTGGAGACGGTTTCGTCGCTCTGACCGCGGTTGAATTCCTGATAGAGCGAGTTCATGCGGTTCTGCAGAGCAAACATGTCACGAAATGGGTCCCAACGAGTGATAGCCATAAGTACCTCCGAAAATCATTGAATTGGCCGATCAGAGAAGGATCGGCATTCACAACATCTGATGACACTATAGCACACAAGATTCATAAAATATGAGTGTATTATTATCAAATGTTGAGACAGGACGATTCCAGAAGGAGCAAGATTAATTATTCCAACAATTTACACGCTTATTGCCTTGCTCCAAAACAGCCGGAGTTGGTCGCCAGGTTGCTCTTCCAGGAGCCATGGGATGAGAAAATTCACGATTTCCCATCGCCGGATTGCCGCCCGGAGGAGGTACCAGAGACTGGAATCGGAGAGCTCGCTGACCGTCTGTGCGTCGATGAGCAGATCGTTCGAGCCGCCATCGACGTCGATTTCGCCTTTGGCGCGGACGGCTTGCTCGCGATGATCGGGCTCGACGCCGTCCTCCACAAGGCCGCGGGCGACGGCTTCGGTCCAGAGCCGTCCGAAATGAAGGTATGCTTCATCGCGGACGGGACGCAGATCCCAGGGGGCGAGAGTGTCGCCGGGCTTCAGGCCCTCGTAACGAGCGATGATGTCGCGCGTTTTCACCAGATCGTATGAGGGCGTCCGGTTAAGCGAACGGAGGGAATCGTCCAGACGCATGACCCAGCGCAGCACGATGAAGAATTCCCAGCAGGATTCGGCAGTGGATTTCTGTTCCTGGCTCCAGTGCCCGCTAGGCAACAGCAGCAGATCCTTCATGGCGGCTGAGAGGTCGTCCCAGAGACCGTGGCGGACGAGTTGCTCACGTTGAAAGCGGCGAGTGACGACCTCAATGTCAGGGGGCAACTCTTTTTCCATCATCCGTTCGCTGCCTGCGCGATTGAGGAGGATGGCCAGGAGGAAGGCTTCTCTGTGCATTTCCTGCTGGACCACCGGAGCGACAACAGGAGGTGCGGCGCGGGCTTCCTGGCGGTCTCTCCGCTTATGGACGAGAAAAATCGAGACGATGCAGATGGAGACGATGGCGGCGATGGCTGTGAAGCCCTTGTGGCCGAGAAGGCCTGCTGCGACGGTGAGGACGAGGACGGTGCCGTAGAGAGCGGCGAGGACGAGGCCGAAGAAGCGCAGAACAAAGGCGCGCGCACGGGCATCACGCCGGAGGCGGCGGATAGCGACCCAAAGCTCCCGCCAGGTCTGGCCACGAAATAGTGGCGTGAACCACATAGAAGCCAGCTTACGCGCTCCTTGCCGCGCCGCCGGGCGGGTTCGGTCCCTGATAACCTCAAATACATGATTAAGGGCATTACGCTGATCCGGCCGGCTAGTACTCCGGCGGTTTACGACACACTGGTGAGCTTCTTCTCAGTGCTGGGATTTGAAGACGGAAAGAGTTGGGACGACGAAGTGAGCCGCGGGCGTCCGTTTGTGGCGCCGCTGGGGAACCTTGAATTTGTTGACGGCATGGCGCGCGGCGAGACCGATACGTTTATCGAAGTCACGCAGCTGGATACAGTGCGCGAAGTGGTGGAGCGCTGGCTGGTGTCGCATCTGAGCGCGGCAGAGGCGGCGAAGCGTATCTCGGCGACGGCGGAGACGCAGTGGAAGTCGCGAGTGTTCACGGTAGAGCCGATTCCGGGAGTGACGTTTGCGTTCTGGGAATGGATAGATCCGCTGAAGGGCAAGCCGGTAGCGATGGCGGGTGATTTGTCAGCGGAGGGGATGAAGTTTGCGATTGTAGTTGCGCGCTGGAATGCGGTGATCACGGACCGGTTAGTGGAGGGCGCACTGGATTGCCTGTATCGCAGCGGAGCGAGGAAAGATGAGGTCCACGTGGTGCGAGTGCCGGGCGCGTGGGAGATTCCGTCGGCGGCGCGCAAAATTGCCGAGACTAAGCTGGTCGACGCGGTGATCACGCTGGGGCTGCTGTTGCGCGGAGAGACGGCGCACTACGAGGCGATCTACAACGAGGTTTCGAGGGGGATCGGCCAGTCGCAGCAGGAGACGGGGATTCCGCATGCCTTTGGCGTGCTGACGTGCGAGACGCTGGAGCAGGCATTGGACCGGGCTGGCCTGAAGGCGGGAAACAAGGGATTCGAGGCGGCTTCGGCAGCAATCGAGATGGTGTCACTGCACAGGAAGATCGGCGACCGGGCGTTGCAGCAAAGCGAGGCGGAAAGCGCGGCGAGAGCGGAAGCGCAGCGAGTGGAAGCACAGCAATGAGCCTGGTCGGAAAGCGGCGCAAGAGCCGCGAACTCGCGATGCAGATGCTCTTCCAGGGGGATGTGGGAAAGCAGACTCCGGATGAGGTGCGGAAGACCTTCTGGGAGACGCGGGATGACGTCGAAGACGACACGCGCGGCTTCACGGAAGATATTTTTCGCGTGGCGACGGCGCGCGAGGCGGAGATTGACGGGCTGATCGAAGAGCATTCGGCGAATTGGAAGCTGACCCGCATGTCGGCGGTGGATCGCAATCTGTTGCGGACGGCGGTGGCGGAGTTGGTAGGATTTCCGGGGACGCCTGCGCCGATTGTGATCAACGAGGCGCTCGAAATTGCGCGACGGTACTCGGCGCCGGAGTCGATCAACTTTCTGAATGGCGTGCTCGATGCGATTGCGCGGGCGCGGCTGAATTCCTAAAAAGAGACTTCTGCGGGCTGGGTGACGTTGAGGACGGACTGATCGCCGGTGCGCTTCTTCCACGCGGTGCGGATGGCGTCGATTTTCGCGCGATTGGCGGGCGTGTCGGGATAGTCGATGACCAGCACCTTGGAGCGCAGGCGCTCGGGGCGGCTCATGGTCTTGCCCTGCCACTGTCCATAGCAGTCGAAGACGCTGAGGCCGTCGGGGAAGCGCGGTGTGACTTCCTTGTCGAGGAAGTCGCGCCAGCCGGACTCGGTGACGCGGGCCTCGGTGTGCGCGGTTCCGGGCTGAGGCGTGGTGTCGTCGTGTGTGATATCTGGGGGTGTAATCTCTTCGGCGCGGCCGAGTCCGAAGTAGAGGCGGGTGTCGACCCAGCTCTGGGTGTGGGCAGGGTGGGCGGCGTCGCCCTTGAGGGTGGAGCTTTGCGCGGCGTGCGCGTGATCTGTGACCCGCGCGAGGGTGAAGATGGCGACAAGGACACATGCAAGGGCGAGAAAGCGTGCGTTCTTCATGCAGTAAGAATAAGGGGCGGCGCGTCCCGGCATGCGGGACGGGGTTAGACACGCCAGTCCGCCAAAAATTATGATGGCCTCCGTTATGCCTACCAACCGTCGAGACTTTCTGCGCAGCGGAGCTGTTGCCGCCGCGGTTGCCGCCACCACTACAACTGTCTCCGCTCCGCGGCTCTTTTCACAGCCGAAACAGGATTCGCTCAAGGAATCGCCGATCAAGCTGGGGATCGCGAGCTACACGTTTCGCGAGTTCGATCGGGCGCATGTGATCGAGTGGATGAAAGAGCTGAAGGTCGCCAATCTCAATGCAAAAGACGTGAAGGATCATTTGCCGATGTCGCCGGCCGATGCGACGGAGGCGGCGGTTGCGGCCTATACAGCGGCGGGGATCAAGCTGACGGCGGTGGGGGCGGTGTATTTTCCAAAGGATGAGGACGACGACATCCGGGCGAAGTTCAATTATGCGAAGCGCGCGGGAGTGAACGTGATCGTGGCGGGCGACCCGACTCCGCAGACGCTGCCGCGGATCGAGAAGTTCGCGAAGGAGTACGACATCAAGTTTGCCATTCACAATCACGGGCCGGAAGACAAGATCTGGCCGTCGCCGCTGGATGTGCTGAAGGCGGTGAAGGGGATGGATCCGCGGATGGGGTGCTGCATCGACGTCGGCCATTGCGTGCGGGCGGGCACGGATGTGGTCGAGGCAATCCACACGGTCGGGCCGCGGCTTTTTGACGTGCACATGAAGGACCTGACGGATTTCACCAGCAAGGAGAGCCAGGTGGCGGTGGGCGACGGCATCATGCCGGTGCGCGGCGTCTTCGAGGCCCTGATCAAGATCAAGTATCCGGGGTATGTGGATCTAGAGTACGAGGTTCACGGGGATGATCCGATGCCGGGCGTGACGAAGAGCTTTGCTTATATGCGCGGCGTGCTGGATGGGATGGGGTATCGGGGGTAGTGGAGGAGCAGTCCACAGTTATCGAGCTCTGCTGTCTTCAATAATTCGCCTTATTCATCTTGCGTCGAAGACAATGTCCCCGCTTCGCGCCCACAACTGCCCGTGTTATTCTCACCCGTTCACTATGAGCTACGAAAACATTCTTGTTGAAGTGCGCGATGGAGTTGCTGTCGTTACGCTGAATCGTCCGAAGGTGCTGAATGCGCTGAATCGGGCGCTGCTTGCGGAGCTTGAAGCGGCGGTTGATGGGATTGGGGCGGATGCGGCGGTGAGGGCGGTCATTCTTACCGGTGCGGGCGAGAAGGCGTTTGCGGCGGGGGCGGATATTCAGGAATTGGCGCAGGTGTCCGTGATGGACGGGCAGCAGCTGGCGCTGCGGGGACAGCGGCTGTTTTCGAAGATCGAAAGGCTGCGGGTGCCGGTGATTGCCGCGATCAATGGATTCGCGCTGGGCGGAGGGTGCGAGCTGGCGCTGGCATGCACGATCCGGATTGCGAGCGAGGCGGCGAAGCTGGGACAGCCGGAGGTGAAGCTGGGAGTGATTCCCGGCTACGGCGGGTCGCAGCGGCTTCCGCGGCTGGTGGGGAAGGGCGCGGCGCTGAAGATGATTCTGACGGGCGAGATTATTGGGGCGGCGGAAGCGTTGAGGATCGGGCTGGTGGAGGAAGTGGTTCCGGCCGACCCGCTGATGGCGCGCGCGGAGCAGATTGCCAAGGCAATAGCCGCGCAGGCTCCGCTGGCAGTGACGAAGTGCCTGGAGGCGGTGCATGCAGGGTACGATTTGCCGCTGGAGCAGGCGCTGGAGCATGAGGCAGCCCTGTTCGGGTTGTGCTGTGGGACGGCGGACAAGGCCGAGGGCACGAGTGCTTTTCTGGAAAAGCGTGTTCCAGTGTGGCAAGGAAGGTAACCGGGAGCGGGAATTTGCCTTGACGTGCATCTACCCTTGATATGCTGGGGCTGCCCGGCGCTTACCGCACTTGAATGATGAAAAAGTTCTGTTTAATTTTCTTAACCCTAGGTCTGGCTGGGGCGCTCTGCGCCTGCTCTTCCCCCAACCCGACGGCGAGCGCACCGGTGGCGAAGCCGACTCCGCAGGAGGCCAAGGCCGCCATTGCCGAGCGCGATTCGGAGCGGCAGGAACTGGAGCAGATTCCTCCGCCGGCGAAGAACCGTTACCTCGCAGTGCACACGCGGGAGAATTGGGGCAATCCCTTCCTGATTGTGGGGAAGAAGACGGTGACGCTGCGGGTGACGTATCCCGAGGCACCGCAGAGCAGCCTGGCACCGGGAAACCTGATGCATCCGGCGAATGCGCGACGGCGTGAACTGGAGTTGCGGCTTTCAGACCTGCCGGAGGCTCTGGCGGCGATTCCGGAAGGTTCGTGGCCGTACGGGCGGGTGGTTGCGGTCGAAGAAGATGTGGTCCAGGCGCGGGCCGACCGGGTGCAGGTGCGGCGCAACGTGGAGACGACGATGCAGGTGCTGAACGACCTGGGCGTGGTGGTTTACGAGTGGCCGGGCGCGGGAGTGCTTCGGTGAACCAGCCATTAGCGATTAGAGATTAGCCGGTGGCACTGCTTCTTCTTGGTAGCCTTGTTAAGATAAGCTCCACCTGACACTATGGCTTCTCATCCGCATGCTGTTGCGAATGTTGTGTTTTGCGCCTGCTTTTTCCTGGTGACAATCGCCGGGTTTTTCGCGGCGCGGTGGAAACGGGCGGACCTGAACAGCCTGGAGGAGTGGGGGCTGGCGGGGCGGCGCTTTGGGACGCTGATTACGTGGTTCCTGATCGGCGGGGATTTCTACACAGCCTACACGGTGATTGCGGTTCCGGCGGCACTGTACGGGACGGGCGCGCCGGGGTTCTTCGCGATTCCCTACTGCATACTTCTGTATCCCTACATGATGCTGGTGCTGCCGCGGCTGTGGAACGTTTGCCACCGTCACGGTTACGTAACGCTGGCAGACTTTGCGCGCGGGCGGCACGGCAGCCGGGCGCTATCGATTGCGCTGGCGCTGACGGGGATTCTGGCGACGATGCCGTACATCGCCCTGCAACTGGTGGGTATGCGGGAGGTGATCGCCGCGCTGGGCATTAACGGCGAGTGGCCGCTCGTGGCGGCCTTCGTGATCCTGGCAGCTTACACATACACGAGCGGATTACGGGCTCCGGCGGCGATTGCGATTGTGAAAGACGTAATGCTGTACATCATGGTGCTGGCGGCGGTGGTGATTTTGCCGGCGAAGCTGGGCGGGTATGGGCAGATCTTTTCGACGGCAGGGACGGCGCTGGCCGCACATAAGCCTCCGGCTTCGGTCATTCTGAAGCCTACGCAGTACCTGAGCTACAGCACGCTGGCATTCGGATCGGCGATTGCGATTGTGCTGTATCCGCATACGGCGACCGGGGTGCTGAGCGCGGGCAGCGGACGGATTATTCGCAGGAATGCGGCGCTGATGCCGGCGTATAACCTGCTACTGGCGCTGATCGCGCTTCTGGGATACATGGCGATTGCGGCGGGGATTCATACAGCGGATACATCGAGCGCGATCCCGCTGCTGTTCGTGAAGATGTTCCCGAGCTGGTTTGCGGGGTTCTGCCTGGCGGCGATCGGGATCGGTGCGCTGGTGCCGGCAGCGATCATGTCGATTGCGGCGTCGAATCTGTTTACACGCAATCTCTATGGTGAGCTGCGGCGGACGAAGATGACTCCGGCGGAGGAGTCGAAGAATGCGAAGATTGTTTCGCTGTTTCTGAAGTTCGGGGCGCTGGCCTTTGTGCTGTTTGTGAAGGCGCAGTATGCAATCGAGTTGCAACTGCTGGGCGGCATCTGGATTGGGCAGCTCTTTCCGGCGATAGTGCTGGGGCTATTTACACGCTGGTTCCATGGGCGGGCGCTGCTGTGGGGATGGGTGGCAGGCATGGCGACAGGAACCGGGCTGGCGCTGGCGCGGGATCTGAAGAGCTCGGTCTTTCCTTTTCAGTTTGGCGGCCATACCTACGTTGTGTACGCGGCAATTCCTGCGCTACTGGCGAACATCGTGGTATCGGTTGCAGTCACGTGGCTGTTGAATGCGCTGGGACATGAGCGGCGTGTTGACCAGACGCAGCCCAGCGATTATTTGCCACAAGAGGCTTAGAGCTATGCCGGGGCCGTTTGCGATTCTCGATAATGCGCGGCACCCGCACGAAGATTTCCGCGCGGCGCGGGAGCTCGAGGCGCAAATCGAGACGCGGATTCAGGGCGAGGTGCGGTTCGATGCCGGCTCGCGGGCTCTTTATGCCACAGATGCCTCGAACTACCGGCAGGTGCCGATCGGGGTGGTGGTGCCGCGCGACATTGCCGACGTCGAGGCGACGTTCGCAGCCTGCCGCGAGCTGGGTGCGCCGATACTGGCGCGCGGCGGGGGAACGAGCCTTTCCGGGCAATGCTGCAATGTCGCGGTGGTGCTGGATTTCTCGAAGTACATGCGGTCGATTCTGTCGCTTGATCCGGAGTCGCGGCTGGCGGTGGTCGAGCCGGGGATTGTGCTCGACCGGGTGCGGGAAGCGGCGGAGGAGCATCACCTGACTTTTGCGCCCGATCCGGCGACCCACTCGCGGTGCACGCTGGGGGGCATGATTGGCAACAATTCGTGCGGGACGCATGCGCTGATGGGCGGCAAGACGGTGGATAATGTCCGCGCGCTCGATGTGCTGCTCTATAACGGTACGCGCATGACGGTGGGCCCAACGAGTGACGAAGAATTTCAGCGAATTGTGTCGGGCGGTGGGCGGCAGGGGCAGATCTATGCCGGGCTGGCACGGATTCGTAACAAGTACGAGCACTTAATCCGGGAGAAATTTCCGAGGATTCCGCGGCGCGTGTCGGGGTACAACCTGGACGAACTCCTGCCGGAGAACGGATTTAACCTTGCGCGCGCGCTGGTGGGGAGCGAGGGAACGTGCGCCACGGTTTTGCGGGCGACTCTCGATCTGAAGCACAGTCCTCCATGCCGGAGGCTGGTCGTGGTGGGCTTCGAGGATGCTTTTATCGCGGCAGACCATGTGCCATTCATTCTCGAGTATCACCCGATCGGGCTCGAAGGCATCGACCGTATGCTGACCGGCTTCATGCTGCGCAAGCGCCTGGCAGTGGATGACATTGCGCTGCTGCCTCCGGGGCATTCGTTCCTGCTGGTGGAGTTTGGCGCGTCGAGCGAGGAGGAAGTTCTCGCGCAGGCAGAGCGGTTTGTCGAGGCTGTGTCGGCGGTGCCGGCGCGGCCGTCGGCAAGGCTGTACTCGGCGGCGGATGCGGCGCGGATCTGGTTTGTGCGGGAGTCGGCGCTGGGCGCGACGGTCTTTGTGCCGGGCGAGCCGCACGGCTGGGAGGGATGGGAAGATGCGGCTGTTCCTCCGGAGAAGCTGGGGTCGTATCTGCGGCAGCTGTTTGCGTTGATGGGTGAGTACGGCTACCGAAGCCCGATGTATGGGCATTTCGGACAAGGCTGCGTGCATCTGCGTATCAACTTCGATCTCGAGAGCGCGCCTGGGATTCGCGCGTTTCGGGAGTTCATCGATCGCGCGGCGGACATCGTCATCGCGCATGGCGGGTCGATTTCCGGCGAGCATGGCGACGGGAAGGCGCGATCGGTGCTGCTGCCGAAGATGTTCGGTCCGGAGCTGATGCAGGCTTTCCGGGAGTTCAAGGCGCTGTGGGATCCGGATAACAAGATGAATCCCGGGCATGTGATCGATCCGATTGCGGTGTACGACGCGACTGAGAACCTGAGGCTCGGGGATGGCTATAAATCGCACCGCCAGGAGACGTACTTTCAGTTTCCCGACGATCAGGGCTCGCTTTCGGAGGCGACGCTGCGGTGTGTAGGTGTAGGGGCGTGCAGGAAAGCGGGCCCGGGAACGATGTGTCCCAGCTACATGGTGACGCAGGAGGAGAAGCACTCGACGCGGGGGCGGGCACACCTGCTGTGGGAAATGCTCGAAGGCGACGTGCTGGCTCGCGACTGGCAGAGCGAGGATGTGAAGGAAGCGCTTGACCTTTGCCTGTCGTGCAAGGCGTGTAAGACCGAGTGCCCGGTGAATGTGGACTTGGCAACGTACAAGGCGGAGTTTCTGGCGCACTATTACCAGGGGCATCGCAGGCATCTGCGCGACTACGCCTTCGGGTTCATGGACAAATGGGCACGGCTCGCATCGCTGGTTCCGGGAGTAACGCCGCAGTTGGCGAATCTTCCGTTGCGGGTACCTGGAGTGAGCGGTGTGGTGAAGGCGGCGCTGGGGATTGCTCCGCAGCGGAGGCTGCCTGCGTTTGCGCCGCGGAGTTTTCAAACTACCCGAGGGGATCAGGACACAGGGCACAGGGATCAGGGCAGGCCGGTCCTGCTGTGGCCCGATACCTGGAATAACTACTTTCATCCTGATACTTTGGCGGCGGGGCGGGAGGTTCTGTCCAGCGCGGGCTTCGATGTCCAGGTGCCGCGGGGACACATCTGCTGCGGACGGCCGCTCTATGACTTCGGGTTTCTGGCCGCGGCGCGGGAATATCTCGAGGATGTGATGGACAGGATGGCTGGGGCGCTTGATGCGGGGCTGCCGGTCGTCTTTCTGGAGCCTTCGTGTGCGAGCGTCTTCCGGGATGAGCTGCGGAATTTCTTTCCGAGCGATCCGAGAGCCGCGCGACTGCGGGAACAGAGCTATCTGCTGGGAGATTTCCTGCTGCGGCATGCGGCGGAGTACCGGCCGGCAAGCCTGGAAGGGCGTTCCGTGGTGCTGCACGGGCACTGCCATCAGAAATCGCAAACGAAGATGAAGGCGGAGGTAGCCCTGCTGGAGCGGGCCGGGGGCAGGGTGTCGGTGCTCGATTCGGGCTGCTGTGGGATGGCGGGGCCATTCGGTTTTGAGAAAGAGAAATTTGCCATGTCGCAGGCCTTGGCGGAGCGGGTTTTGCTGCCTGCGGTTCGGGACGCCGCTCCCGACACGATTCTGGTGGCGGACGGATTCAGCTGCCGGGAGCAGATTGCCCAGAACTCCAGCCGCAAAGTCCTGCATTTTGCACAAGTTTTGCGACATGGCGGGGGGTAGAGACTTCGGCGCAAAACTACATACCGGGCAAATTTTTCCCTCAAAAAGCGTACAAAGCGCCAGCCGGGTGTTTTTTACACTGTGATTACCCCTTGACAGCCGATTAGCGAATTCTAATAAGACCCCTATTTAAAACGATTTAACTGAACGCCCAGCCAAGCCCCCCGTTTGGCAAACCGCATGCACTATGTGTTGGCATAACGGGATGCTGCGCAGCTTCCGAAGTGTGTTCTTCCAGATCATGCCAAGGAATGCGATCACAATGACTGAAACGACGAAAATGAAGAGCTTGATTACACCCTCGGCGGTTTCGGCGCTGCTACTTGCAGCGAGCCTTGGGTATCCAGCGGTTGCACAGAGCAGCTCGACAGCTCCGGCGCAGTCGCAGTCGGCACAGGTTCAGACAGGAACTTCGGCCAACCCCAATGACAACAGCACTTACGCCACAGGTCAGCCCTTATCCACGAAGTCGAATGAAGGCTTCTGGGGGAAGGTGAATCCCTTTGCGCGTAAGAAGTGGGTGAATCGGCAACTGGATCCAGTGAAAGACCGGTTGAACGAGCTCGATCAGCTCCAAGCCAAGAACGCCAATGATATCAAGGATGTAGATGCCAGGGCGCAGGCCGGCATCCATCAAGCTCAATCCACAGCCGATCAGGCCAGCCAGACGGCGACTACAGCGAACAGCACCGCAACCCAGGCTCAGCAGCAGGCACAGCAGGCAAGCACCCAGACGGCCCAGCTCAACGGGACGGTTTCGAACCTCGATCAGTATCAGCGGGTAAATGACATCGAGATCCGCTTCCGCCCGGGGCAGACTGTTCTGAACGACAAGGCCAAGAGCGCGCTGGATCAGGTAGCTGCGCAAATGCGCGGCAAGAAGGGATACATCGTCGAAATCGCCGGCTATTCAGCGACTCGGGGCCAAGCAGGCATTCAGAATTCGCAGCACATGTCGGATGCCGTGGTGCGGTATCTGGCGGAGAATGACATCCCGGTCTATCGCATCCACGAGGTAGCGATGGGCAACGCCAAAATCGACGATTCCAGCTCGCAGACGCACGGCAGTGTGGTGCGCGTGAGTTTAATGCAAAACAGTTTAGCGGCCTTGAACGCGACGCCCTCGGGCTCGGGTTCGCCGATCGGTGCGACGCAGCAGTCTTCCGCGCAGCCCTCCCCTCAGGGTGCTGTGTCGCAACCATCGGTTCCACAACAACAATAACGATAAGGCTTGCAACCAAGCTCTCACACAACGAGAGAACCAAGGCAGATTGGCCCCTCACCCGAGGGGCCGTTTTTTTTGCTCTTTCGAAGTGGCCTGGGATGCACGTTATAGGCGACCTCAGTTTCTTTCCTGCGCTGCCCGCCCCTCCCGCATAATCGACATATTTCCTTTTCGAGGATTGCCGAGGATGATGCATCGCCGGTTGTGGGTATTTGTGTGCCTGATGGTGCTGGGCCCTTTTGCAGCGGGGGCGCAGAGTTTCACATTGCAGGAGGTGATGAGCGCCCCGTTCAATTCGCAGCTGAAGGCGGCTCCGGCGGGGCAGAGATTTGCGTGGGTTGCAGACCAGCAGGGTCGTCGCAACCTGTGGATCGCCGAAGCCGGTTCGGATGGCAGCTATTCGGCGAGGGCGCTCACCCATTACGACGCCGACGATGGGATCGAGATTGGCGATGTGACCTGGACTCCGGACGGGCAATCGGTGGTTTATGTGCGCGGGGGTGATTTTGAGTTTCCGGAGAAGCCGGCACCTAATCCTGATCTTTTGCCGCAGGGGGTCGAGGAGGATATCTGGATTGTCGCCGCCAAGGGCGGCGGGGAGCCGCGCAAGGTGGTTGAAGGACGAAGCCCGCAGGTCTCGCCGAAAGGGACGACGCTGGCATATCTGCTAAAGGATCAGGTGTGGACGATCAATCTGAACGATCCGGGTGCCAAGCCGGAGCAGCTTTTTCATGAGCGAGGCAAGCCGGAGTCGCTGACCTGGTCGCCGGATGGCAAATTGCTGGCATTTGTGAGCGGGCGGGGAGATCACGCCTTCATTGGCGTGTATTCCTATACAGCCAAAACTCTGAGTTATCCGGCACCAAGCACACAGAAGGATTCCGAGCCGGCGTGGTCGCCAGATGGACGGAGTATAGCCTTCCTGCGGGCGCCACCGGATGTTTCGGGGATCGATTTCAAACCGCGACGGACGGCAGAGCCGTGGTCGATCCATGTTGCAGATGTGGAAACTGGGCAGGACCACGAGATCTGGCGCGCAAAGGCGGGACCGGGCAGCGTTTTTCATGAGGCGGATACCGATCACCAGCTTTTGTGGGCGGCCGGCAACCGCATCGTGTTTCCGTGGGAGGGTGACGGTTGGATTCACCTTTATTCGATTGAAGCGTCGGACGGAACGGCCGCTTTGCTGACTCCTGGCGACTTTGAAGTGCAGAGCGTGGCTCTGGCGCAAGATCGAAAGACCGTCTACTTCACATCGAACCATTTCACGTCAGACCGGGGCGACGTCGACCGGCGTCATCTCTGGCAGGTCAGTGCCGGCGGTGGCGAGGCGCGACAGTTGACGCAGGGCGACGGAATTGAGGTTGCGCCGGTTGTCACTGCTGACGGAACAATCGCTCTGCTGCGCTCGAATGCGCGGGTGCCGATCCGGCCGGCGGTGGTCGGGGCTAATGGCGAAATGCGGGACGTTGCGCCGCAGCTTGTTCCGGCGGAGTTTCCTGCGGCGAAGCTGGTTGTTCCTCAGCAGGTGATCTTCAGTTCGGCGGATGGGCTTCAGATTCACGGGCAGCTGTTCATGCCTGCGGCTAGCGGGGCGAAACACCCTGCCATCGTCTTCTTCCATGGCGGATCGCGCAGACAGATGCTGCTCGGCTGGCATTACATGCAGTACTACTCGAACGCGTACACGATGAACCAGTACCTTGCGAGCCTGGGCTACATCGTTTTGTCGGTGAATTATCGCAGCGGAATTGGCTATGGGCTTAATTTTCGCGAAGCCCTCAATTATGGCGCGGCGGGAGCGAGCGAGTTCAACGACGTGCTGGGCGCGGGGCTTTATCTGCGCGGACGCCCGGATGTGGATGGAGCGCATATTGGCGTGTGGGGCGGCAGCTACGGCGGCTATCTGACAGCGCTCGCGCTGTCGCGTGCTTCGGATCTGTTTGCGGCGGGCGTGGATATGCATGGTGTTCATGACTGGAATCTGGAGTTGAACATCTGGCAGCCAACCTACGATCCGAACGCGGATAAGGACGCGGCGAGGATCGCATGGGAGTCGTCTCCACTGGCATCGGTAAAGGGATGGCGCTCGCCGGTGCTGCTGATGCAGGGAGATGACGATCGCAACGTGCAGTTTTCGCAGACGGTGCGCCTGGCCGCGGCGCTGCGCGCACAGGGGACGCCGTTTGAGGAGCACATTTTTCCGGACGAGATACACGATTTTCTGCTCCACCGCACATGGCTGGCGGCGTATCAGTATGAGGCGCAGTTTTTCGGGCGCTACCTAAAGACGGATAAGTAGTGCGGCCTTATTCGGTTCGCAGAGCCTTCATCGGGTCGATATAAGTTGCCCTGCGCGCGGGCATCAGGCACCCGAGCAGGGCGACGAAGAGCAACAAAGCGGCAATGACGGCGAAGGTGGCGGGATCATTCGGTTTGATTGCAAAGAGCATGCCGGAGAGGGCGCGCGTTGCAAAGATGGCGGCTGCTATACCGATGGCAAGGCCGGCAATCACGGGGATCATACCGCGTACGAGAACGTTGCGGAGGATGCGCTCTCGGGTTGCGCCTAAAGCGATCCGGATGCCGATTTCCTTTGTCTGGCGGGCGACGGAGAGGGCGAGGGTTCCGCTGACCCCTACGATGGTGATGAAGAGTGCCACGGCAGCGAAGAGGCCTAACAGAGTTGCTGTCACGCGGGGTGTGCCGAGTTGCGCGTTGCGGAGCTGATCGAGCGTGCGGACGTCGGTCACGGGCTGCTGCGAATCGATCGCGTGAACGACAGCGGCAACTTCAGTAGCAAGCCGCATAGGGTTGCTTCGGGTGCGCACGAGCAAGTGCATGTTGGCTACATCCTGCTGGTAGACGGGGAGATAGATGGCGTCGTCTGACTCTTTATCGAGGCCGTATTGTCGAACGTCGCTTACCATGCCGACAACGGTAGTCCATGTCTTGCCACGATCGGTGGATACGCGATGTCCGATGGGGTCCTGGCCAGGCCAGTAGCGTTTCGCAAGGCGCTCGTTGACGATTGCGACCTTGGGTGCGTTGAGAATGTCGTTGCTGGTAAAGACGCGGCCGGAGAGGACGGGTACACCGAGTACGCGGAAGTATTCAGGCGTCGCTACCTCATAGTCGACCTGTGGAGCGGGCTGATCACCGTGGATGGGTTGCCCTTCGAAGACAAGGCCGCCGCTCATGCGACCCATATCGCTGTTCAGCGGAACCATCCAACTGAATGAAGCGCTGTCTACGCCCGGCAGTTGTTCTACGCGATCCAGCACCTGGTGGAAGAAGGCGTTCTTTAGAGACGGCTCCTTGTATTTGGTCCAGTTGAGACTGACTTGCATGGAGAGAACATTAGCAGTCTTGAAGCCGGGATCGACGGAGAGCAGGTTGTAGAGACTGCGGAGCATGAGGCCGGCGCACATGAGCAGAACGAAAGAGAGCGTGACCTGAGCGCCGACAAGCAGATTGCGCAGGCGGGTACCGCTTTCGCTACCTGCCGTGCGTTCGCCCGCGTCAGTGAGGCTGGTGATGCGGACGCGGCTGGCGATGTAGCCGGGGAGGGCTCCGAAGAGGATGCCGGTGAGTAGAGAGATTCCAAGGGCGAAGAGCAGGACGCGCGCGTCGGGGTGTATGTCGCCGGAGAGCGGAGTCGTGCGGGCGGCGTAGGCGATGAGGAGCTTCGAACCGAAGGCAGCGAGGGTGACACCCAGGACGCCTCCGGCCAGAGCGACGAGCATGCTCTCGGTGAGAAGCTGGCGGAAAATGTTGGCGGGGGTGGCTCCGGTGGCCATGCGAATGGCCATCTCGCGGGAGCGGCGCATCTGGCGGGAAAGAGCGAGATTGGCGAGATTGGCGCAGGCGAGGAGGAGCACGAGTCCGGCGGCTGCGAGCAGGGTGACAAATGTGGGCCGTGCAGCGTGGGTCAGTTCGCTGTCGACGGGCGCGATGAGGGGCGCGAAACCGGCGCTGGCGGGATAGAACTTTCCATAGGCTGCAGAACGGCGGCTGAAGATGGTCGCCAACTCGGCGCGTGCCTGCGCCACGGTGGCATTCGGCTTGAGGCGCGCATAAGCAGAGATCATACGCATCTCGCGGTCGGCGATCATCTTCGGATCGGAGCGATAGGGGCAGGATGTCGTCGGCATGTAGACATCGTTCGCGTCAGGATATTCAGGCAAGGGCGGAAGCACGCCAACGACGGTATGCACGCGGTCATTCAGCTCGAAGGCACGGCCGAGAATGTTCCGGTCGCCGCCAAATTCCTTCATCCAGTAGCTGTAGCTCAAGAGCAGAGCAGGCGGCGCATTCTTGCTCTCGTCGGCGGGGGTGAAGAGCCGTCCCAGCACTGGCTTCACTCCCAGCACGTCGAAGAAATTCGACGAGACGACGCCCGTGGCGACACGTTCCGGGTTCTTTGTGCCGAGCAGCGTGAAGTTCATCGAGTGATACTCGGCAACGTCAGAAAAGGCGTGCCCCTGATCGCGAAAATCCTGATACTCCTGCACGGAGAGGCCCAGGGGATCGGGACCGACGAGCGTTGCGGTCTGGTCGAGGTGCAGGATCCGGTCCTGCTGCGCGTAGGGCAGCGGCTTTAGCAGGACGCCGTTGATGACGGTAAAGATGGCAGTATTCGCGCCGATGCCGAGGCCGAGGGTGAGGATGGCGACGAGAGCGTATCCGGGATTGCGCCGCAGAGTGCGGGCGGCATAGCGGAGGTCGCGCAGCAAATTTTCGAGCGGCGGGACACTGTTCATCTGCCAGATTTGCTCGCGGACACGCGTGGGGTTGCCGAATTTGAGATATGCCTGGCGGCGCGCTTCTTCCCTGGTCATGCCGCGCGCGAGGTTGTCGTCGATTTCGCTTTCAATGTGGGCTTCAAACTCTCGCGTGCGGTCCGCGTCCCAACGCTGCCTGTGAAAATATTTGCGCCAGCTCATGCCACTATTCCTCACTCGGTTCTCAGTGCTTCCATCGGGTCCAACCTTGACGCTCGCCATGCCGGTACTGCGCAGGCGGCCGCAGCCACTACCGACAACATCAGCGCGACCCCCGCAAACACGGTCCAGTCCAGCGGCCGCACGCCGTACAGCATGTCGCGGATGAGCCGTACCGCGAACCCTCCGCCGACGAGGCCCAGCGCCAACCCGGCCCACGCCGGAGCCAGCCCATCGAACAGCATCAGCCGCAGTACTTCGCTTCTCTGAGCGCCGAGCGCGATGCGTATCCCGATCTCGCCGGTGCGCTGCGTGACGAGATAAGACAGAACGCCGTAGAGGCCGACAGCAGCGAGCACCAGCGCGATCACGGCGAAGGCAAGAATCAGCATCGAATTGAAGCTCGCGTCCAGCGTCGACTTGCCGATCAGCTCCGTCATGGTCATCACATCGGAAACCGGCAGGTCACGATCGAGCCCTCCAATGACTTTCTGTACCGGTAGCGCGAGTGTATCCACGTCATGAGTCGACCGCACCACGATGGTCGCGCCTGAGAAAACACCGCTGGAAAGAGGCCAGTACATCATGGGCCTCGCATCCTGGGACACGTCATAGCGCGTATCCCCCACCACGCCAACAATCTCGAATGGCTGTTGAGGAGCGCCAGTGGCGTTCAACCGCAGATGCTTCCCGATCGGATCTTCGCCGGGAAAGAACTTCTTCACCGCCGCCTGGTTCAGAATCGTCACATACGCGGGGTTCAGCCGCTCACTGTCATTAAAGGTCCGTCCGCGCAGCAGCGGAATCTGCATGGCGGCAAAGTATCCGGGGTCGGCTGCATTCGCCATCGCGTCCAGCGACTCTCCCTGCGGCAGTGGAGGATGCTCCACTACCGTTACCAAGTCATCTCCGCCCGATCCTGCTCCCGGTGCTGTCTTCACCAACCCAGCGGTCTCGACACCAGGCAATGCGCGCACGCCGGCAATCAGTTGTTCGAAAAACGCTGTTTTCTGTACCGCATTCTTGTAGCGCGCTTCCGGAAGGCGAAGCTGCATCGTCAGCACGTTGTCGATCGCGCAGCCCATGTCGGTAGACCGAAGCTTCTGGTAGCTCTTGAGCAGCAGGCCTGCGGCGATGAGCAGCACCACGGTCAGGCCAACCTCGGCTGCCAGCAACCCCTTGCGCAGCCGGGCGCGCGAGACACCTCCGCTATGTGAGCGCGACGACTCCTGCAGCGTCTCCAATGCACGTGTGCCACCGGCGCTGAGTGCCGGAATCGCTCCTGCCAGCACGCCGCTGACAAGCGTGATTGCCGTCACGAACAGCAGCACCA
The DNA here is from genome assembly GCA_963781245.1 of uncultured Acidobacteriaceae bacterium. Taxonomy (GTDB): domain Bacteria; phylum Acidobacteriota; class Terriglobia; order Terriglobales; family Acidobacteriaceae; genus Silvibacterium. Next base: position 670,887 of record CAWAFB010000005.1, on the reverse strand, counting down.
TTCCATCCACGTGGATTGCATCAGCGCGCGCCATATCCTGCCGCGCATGTGCCAGCCGTGCGATGGCCGCGCAGGCCAGCGCAAAGCCGAGCATCCCGCCGGTGACCGCTAACACCAGGCTCTCCGTCACCTGTTCACGGATCAGCCGCCACCGGTTGCCGCCGAGCGCCGCGCGAATCGCCACTTCCCTGCGCCGTGCCGCCGACCGCGCCACCAGCAGATTCGCAACATTCAGGCAGGCAATCAGCAGCACGCAGCCCGTCGCCGCGAGCAGCACATAAAGCGGAGTCTTGTAGTCCAGAACGATATCGTCCAGCAGAGGCCTTCCGGTTACGGCTCTCTTGACGGCCGGGCCGGGATTCTCACGCTTGATCTGCTTCTGCACGGCATCGAGTTCACTGAGCGCCTGGGCCATCGTCGCTCCCGGTTTCAATCGCGCTACGACGTCGAACTGGTGATTGTCGAGCGCCTGGGTGATACTCGGCGGCATCTCGTGATAAACGGCCGTCCATAGCTGCGTTTGGGTATCGGGATAAGAAAACCACGCAGGCATAATGCCGATGACCGTGTAGGGCTTTGCATCGAGAGAAATCTTCTTTCCGATGATGGACAGATCGCCCCCAAAACGGCGTTTCCAGAATCCCCACGACAGGATCACCGTTCCGTTGGCTGCCTGCTGATCGTCGTCGGCCGTGAAATCTCTGCCGTACACCGGATGCACGCCTAGCGTCGAGAAGAGGTTCCAGGAGCACCGCGCCGCTGGAACTCTCTCCGGCAACTGACCACCCTCGGCCGAAACGTTATAGGACGCCCATCGGTAGAGGAGCGCCATCTCCTCGAAGCTCTTCGATGCACGCCGCCATATCGCAAAGCTGGCCGCTGATTCTCCTCCGCGGTTGTCCGGAGTATCCGTATCGTTCCAGCGCTCGTACACCGACACCAGACGACCAGGATCCTTGTACGGCAGGGGCTTCAGCAGAACGGAGCGCACGACGGTGAAGAGCGCCGTGTTGGCGCCGATGCCGAGGGCCATGACGAGCACGGCCATCACGGTGAATCCGTGAGACCTGGCGAGCGTTCGCGTGGCGTATCTCAAATCGCGCCAGACGTTGTCCAGGAGTGCGAAGGTGTTGGTTTGCCAAATCTCTTCGCGCACTCTGCGTGTCGAGCCGAACTTCAGATGCGCCAGACGTCGGGCTTCTTCTTCGCTCATGCCGCGCGTGCGGTTGTCGGCGATTTCCTGCGCGAGATGCAGTTCTATCTCCTGTGCGAGTTCGGCGTCGCTGCGTTTACGCCTGAAGAACCTGCGCCAGTTCATTCGGCTTCTCCCTATTCCGCTTCCCCGAGGATGAGGCCGATGGCGCGCTTCATCTGACGCCAGCGGCTGGTCTCAGCGGCAAGTTGCTTCCGGCCTGCGGCAGTCAGGCGATAGAACTTCGCTTTGCGGTTGTTTTCGCTCGCGCCCCAATAGGAAGAGACCCAGCCACGGTCTTCGAGACGGTGCAATGCGGGATACAGGGATCCCTGCTCGACTTCGAGGACGTCCTCGGATGTGTGCTCGATCACCTTCGCAATGGTGTGCCCGTGGGCATCGCCCATGATCAGGGTGCGCAGGACGAGCATGTCGAGCGTGCCCTGCAGCATTTCTCCGCTCTTGTCTGCCGATTTACCTCGCCCCATCAGATCGTTATCCCTTTCCACTCGATGTTCTATGGGAGAGACTCTATACCACTCGATGTTCTATGGGAAGAGGGAAAATGCAGACTTTGTCGATGCCATCCAAGAAGGCTTCGATACCATCTATTTGAGGATGGGGGTTCGGGCTATGGATCCTGTGATCACAATTCCTGAACGGCGCAGGTCGAGACCGGGTGTGCTCACGGTGCTGCTGGCCGTCTGTCTGGGGCTTCTGGTGGGTGTGGGCGCGTTCGCGATCTTTCTGCGTGAGGCGACTTACGGCATATGGGACCGGGTGGCGACAAGGGTTTCCGGGCGCGCGCTGGTATTTAATGTCTCGCAGCCGACGGTTGTGGACAGGATCCAAAGACTGGAGCGCCTGGAAACGGTCACCTACACGATGGATAAAGTTGTGGAAGGCGACCGTACGAGTGCGATCCTGCCGGACTTTCTGGTGGGCGACAAGCTGCTGCTGTCGGTGCATGGACAGGCGATTGCCGGGGTCGATCTCGCCCAGCTCCAGTCGTCGGACGTAATGGTGAACGGCAAGACGGTGCACGTGCATCTTCCGGCGGCGCAGATCTTTGTTGCGGCGCTCGATAACGGGAAGACCAAGGTTTATTCACGAAGCACCGGTTTTTTCGTTCAAGCAGATCCGGACCTGGAGTCGCAGGTCAGGGCAAGGGCTGAGCAGGAGCTGCACGACTCGGCGATTGCCGCCGGCATTCTCGATACAGCTCACAAGAATGCGGCGTCGACACTGACAACGCTGTTACTGAGCCTGGGGTTTGAGCAAGTGCAGGTGGACTGAAGGCCAAGCCGCCGTCTGTGTGATTCAATACTTCATGTGAGTAAGACATTTGATATCGGCCCCGTCCATGTTGGCTCGGGGCAGCTGTTTCTGATTGCCGGCCCTTGCGTGATTGAGAGCGAGGCGCATGTTCGCAAGATGGCAGACGCGATCCAGCGGACCACTTCGGATCTGGGTGTCCCCTACATTTTCAAGTCGTCGTATGACAAGGCGAATCGCACGTCGGTGAAGAGCTTTCGCGGACCAGGACTAAAGGAAGGGACAGCGATTCTGCGGCGGCTCGGTGAGGCGACGGGACTACCGGTGCTTACCGATGTGCACGAGCCTGGGCACTGTGCCATAGCCGCCGAAGGCGTAGACGTGCTGCAGATTCCGGCGTTCCTATGCCGCCAGACGGATCTGCTGGTGGCCGCGGCCGAGACGGGGCGGGCCGTCAACGTGAAAAAGGGGCAGTTTGTAGCTCCGTGGGACATGAATCATGCCGTGGAAAAGGTGAGGTCGTCGGGAAATCCCCGGGTCTTTCTCACGGAGCGCGGTTCGACGTTCGGCTACAACAACCTTGTGGTCGACATGCGTTCGCTGGCGATTATGCGGGGGCTGGCTCCTGTTGTATTTGACGGAACGCACTCGGTGCAGATTCCGTCCGGGGCAAACGGCGTTTCGGGGGGGCAGCCGGAGTTCATTCCGCTGCTGGCGCGAGCAGCGGTGGCGGCAGGCGTGGACGGGGTGTTTCTCGAGGTGCACGACAACCCCGCCGAGGCGAAATCAGACGGAGCGAATGCGCTGAATTTGAAGGACTTGCGGGGAGTTCTGGAAACACTACTCGAAATTCAGGCGGCCGTTTTTCCGGACCCGATCACCAAAGATAGACGGGACCGGATGAGACACGTTCTTTACGGTTACAACCGTGAGGAAGAGGAAGAATGAAGGCTTCGACTCAGGCCTGCGCCACTTCCACGCCTGCCGCCTCTGGCGTGGGCCTCGTCTGGTTCGCGTAGCTGGCTTTCACAAAGGCGCTGAAGAGCGGATGGGGCTCGAGAGGCTTTGACTTGAACTCGGGATGGAACTGGCATCCGAGGAAGAAGGGGTGGTCGCGGAGTTCGACGATCTCAACGTAAGTTCCATCGGGAGTAGTTCCGGTGATGCGCAGGCCGGCGCCGGTGAGCAACGCTTCGTACTCGCGATTGAATTCGTAACGGTGACGATGACGTTCGCTGATCTCGGTAACGCCGTAAGACTTGAAGGCTAGTGAGTCAGGTTCGAGGAGGCAAGCCCAGGCTCCCAGACGCATCGTTCCGCCCATTTCTTCGACGCCGGTCAACTCACGGAGTTTGTAGATGACACGGTGCGGCGTAGCGGGGTCGAACTCACTGGAGTTGGAGCCGTTCAGCCGGCACACATTGCGCGCGAACTCGATGCACGCGGTCTGCATTCCGAGACAGATGCCGAAGTAAGGGACCTTGTTCTCGCGAGCGTAGCGAATCGCATTGAGCATGCCTTCGATGCCGCGCTTGCCGAATCCGCCGGGAACGAGAATGCCGTCAAACCCTGCAAGTTGTGACTCGAAGCCCTCAGTCTCGAGGCCTTCTGCTTCGATCCACGTAACGCGCAGCTTTAAGTTGTGCGCAAGCGCGCCGTGAACCAGGGCCTCTTTGAGCGACTTGTAGCTGTCTTCGTATTCGACATACTTGCCAACGATGCCGATGGAGACCTCGTCCTGCGGATTGTAGGAACGGCGAACGATCTCCTCCCAGCGGCTGAGGTCGGGCACTTTGGTCTCGATGCGCAGGTACCTCAGAGCGAGCGCGTCCACGCCTTCGCGGGCGAATGTCAGGGGGACCTCGTAGATGGACTCAACGTCCTTGGCTGTGATCACGGCTTGCTCTTCGAGGTTGCAAAAGAGCGCGATCTTGCTCTTGATCTCGCGGGAGAGAAAGCGGTCGGTGCGGCAGAGTAGGATGTCGGGCTGGATGCCGATCGAGAGCATCTCTTTTACCGAATGTTGTGTCGGTTTGGTCTTCAGCTCCTGAGCGGCGCTGATCCATGGAACCAGCGTGACGTGGACAAAAACGGTATTCTCGCGGCCCAGTTCCTGGCGCATCTGGCGAATGGCTTCGAGGAACGGCAGGGACTCGATATCCCCGACGGTACCGCCGATTTCAACGATGGTGATATCGCTGGTGCCCGCGACCTTGCGCATGGCGTTCTTGATTTCGTTGGTTACGTGGGGAATGACTTGGACGGTCTTGCCGAGGTAGTCGCCGCGGCGCTCCTTGGTGATGATCTGCTCGTAGATTCGGCCGGTGGTGAGGTTGTTGTCGCGGCTGAGGTGGGCGTGAGTGAAGCGCTCGTAGTGGCCCAGGTCGAGGTCGGTCTCGGCGCCGTCGTCGGTGACGAAAACTTCGCCGTGCTGGAAGGGCGACATCGTGCCGGGGTCGACGTTCAGGTACGGGTCAAACTTCATCAGGTTGACCTTAAGCCCCCGGCTTTCAAGCAGACAGCCGATCGAGGCCGCGGCCAGCCCCTTGCCCAAACTGGACACAACTCCACCCGTCACAAAAATGTACTTGGAGGACATTCCGGCTTCACCTTCTTTAATTGTTTTTGATTGGCGTACCTGGCGGGCACGATCAATTATATCCGCGTTCTTGGACAAAAGAAAGAACGGAAATAGGTCGAAAGGCGAGCGGGTCGATCTGGTGACAGTGTCACACCCCAACCGGGTACGGCTTCGGCGACGACTCGTCGAGGTTGGCTCCGGAGCGCCAGTGCTCGAAACGCCCTTGGAGGAGTGAGAGCAAGCCGGTGTACCAGTATCCGACGACGAACAGCAGCAGAAAGGGGATGGTGAAGTAGTTCTCGTTGACCCAAGCGTACCAGATAGTTAGCGCAAAGTAGCAGCCGATCGCCAGTTCGATCCAGGGAACGATGCCGAGGCGTTTGCGGTATTTGGCGGCCTGCGCCTTCTCGCCGCGCTTCTCAACACGGTACTTGGGCGTGCGCTTGAAGGAACTCTGAATGCCGAAGAGGGCTTCCATGACGGCGCGGGTGTTGGTGATGGTGAGTCCGATGCCGAGCGACATGAGGAAGGGCAGGTAGAGAAAGGTTCGATACCAGCGGCGGGGATAAAGCTCTTTCTGTGAAACGAGGTAGAAGGACGAGATGGAGAAGGTCGACGCCATGAAGAGCGGCAGATCGATCAGGAGCATCTGGAACCAGCCCTGGTAAAAGCGGATGACCATGGCAGGCATCAGGAGAACTGAAAGCACGATCATGAGCGGATAGCTGAGGTTTGCCGTGAGGTGATACCAGGCCTCGAGCTTGGTGTGCCAAGGCTGATCGCTCTTAAATACGTGGGGCAGGATCTTCTTGGAGGTCTGGATGAGGCCCTTGGCCCAGCGCGCCTGCTGCGTCTTGAAGGCGGTCATCTCGATGGGCAGCTCGGCGGGGCACTCGACATCCTGCAGGTATTTGAATTTCCAGCCTTTAAGCTGGGCGCGATAGCTGAGGTCGGTGTCCTCGGTGAGGGTGTCGTGTTGCCAACCGCCGGCTTCGTCGATGACGTTGCGACGCCACATGCCGGCAGTTCCGTTGAAGTTGAAGAAGACACCGGCGCGGGAGCGGCCCCCGTGTTCGAGGACGAAGTGGCCGTCCAGCAAGATGGCTTCGACCTGGGTGAGGAAGCTGTAATCGCGGTTGAGGTGGGTCCAGCGGGTCTGCACCATGCCGATTTCCGGCTGGGCAAAGTGGTGGATGACCTTCATCAGCCAGTCGCGCGGCGGCACGAAGTCGGCGTCGAAGATGGCGACGAATTCGCCGCTGGCGGTTTTAAGGCCTTCATCGAGGGCTCCGGCCTTGAACCCGTAGCGATTGGTGCGGTGCAGGTACACGATGGGGTGCCCGAGGGCGCGGTAACGCTCGCAGATGGACGCGGCGACCTCTTTGGTTTCGTCGGTAGAGTCGTCGAGGACCTGAATCTCGAGTAGTTCGCGGGGGTAGTCGAGATTCGTGCACGCGTCGATGAGACGGTCGATGACGAATTGCTCGTTGAAGATGGGCAGCTGGACGGTGACGCGGGGGAGATGGTCGAAGTGGCGCGGCGGCTCTTTGGCAGCGTTCTTGCGGTGCTTGTAGTAGAGGTACACGAGCTGGTACCGATGCATGCCGTAAAACGCCAGGATGATCATCACGATGAAGTACGGGATGAGCAGCGAGGTGTCGAACCAGTTCCAGCGGTAGAGGTGCTCGAAGGTGTGGTCGCCGTAGTGCGAGCGAAGATAGTGGCGAAGATCGTGCTTCTGCTGGAAGAAAAAGAGGGCGACGGTGTGAACGCGGAACGCGCACTCGAAAACAAGCGATTTCAGCAGGACCGTGCCTCCAGCGGGGAACTCAAAAAGTATTGTACGGTGGCTGGCGCAAAGCTGACTGCGCAACTGGGCGAATCTTCCCTGATGGCCTGCCAAGGGCCGGTCCTCGGCTAATTCAGGAACATCGTGCGGTACAGGGTGTCGCGCTGGACAGGCTTGAAGCCGGCGTCGCGAATGACGCGGCGCAGTTCCTCCTCCGTGGTGCAGTTGGAGGTGCCCGCGGCCTTGACGACGTTCTCTTCGAGCATGACGGAGCCGACGTCGTTGCCGCCGAAGCGGAGGCCGAGCTGCAGAACCTTGAGCCCCTGAGTCACCCAACTTGATTGCACGTTCTCAATGTTGTCGAGATAAAGGCGTGAGATGGCGAGGACTTTGAGGTAGTCGACGGCGGTAGCTTCGTCCCAGCCGCGTCCGCCGAGAGCGGTGTTGTGAGGCTGGAAGCTCCAGGGGATGAAGGCCGTGAATCCGCCAGTCTCTTCCTGCAGCCGGCGCACCTGCTCGAAGTGATTGATGCGATGGTCGTAGGTTTCGCCGACGCCGAACATCATGGTGGCGGTAGTGCGCATGCCGAGCTGATGCGCGGTGCGGTGAACGAGGAGCCAATCTTCAGTTCCACACTTGAGGCGCGCGATGCGATGGCGGACCTCGTCGTCGAGAATTTCGGCGCCGCCCCCGGGGATGGAGTCAAGTCCGGCGTCGCGCAGGCGGATGATCGTATCGCGCACGGAGAGGTCGCTGTATTCGGCGATTGCGAGGATCTCGGAAGCCGAGAAGCAGTGCAGCCAAATTTGAGGGAACCGCTGTTTGATGCCCTTGAGCAGGCGCTCAAACCACTCGATCTTGAGGTCGGGATGAAGGCCGCCCTGCATGAGGACGCCGGTGCCTCCCATCTCGATGGTCTCGGCAATCTTCGCGTAGATTGTTTCGAAGTCGAGAATGTAGCCTTCGCTAGCGAGTTTGCCCTTGAGCGGCCGGTAAAAGGCGCAGAAGGTGCAGTACTCGGTGCAGAAGTTGGTGTAGTTGATGTTGCGATCAATGATGTAGGTGACGACGCTTTCCGGGTGCAGCTTGCGGCGTACGGCGTCGGCGTCCATGCCCAGTCCGATGAGGTCGTCGGAATTGAAGTAATCCAATGCCTGCTGGCGGGTGATCAGCATACTTCAATCTTAGAGGAAATTTGATGACGGATTCAATGAATCGGTAGGTCCTTTCACTGTCGCGAACGGATCTGGAGCCGTGGCGTAACATGGGTTGTGGTGTCTGAGGGTGCGGGAACGCAACCGGCCGGCAGCCTCGAGCTTCTTAAGTCAGATCAAATCTGTTTGACGGTACCCCATTCAAGGAGCGACTTTCTCATGTCACAGCACCGGAATGCGATCTCCCGCCTTTCGTTTGTTTTTACGGTTGTTTTTCTAGCCCTAGCGTCATTTGCAGCAGCAGGCGTCTGTCGTGCCGCGGAATTGCCAAGTGACAACCCGCCGGCCGCGAAGGATGCGCCGAAACCCGCGCCGGATGTTGTGATCTTCACGAACGGCGATCAGCTCTCAGGAACGTTTGTCCGCGAAGTAGGCGGGACGGTGACCTTCCACAGCGACATTGTTGGGGACATCAATATCGGCTGGGACAAGGTCAAGGAGCTGCGCACGCAGACGAAGGTGGCCGTGCTCACTAAGAGCGTGACCCCCGAGAAGAAGAAGCTGCCGCCTAATGTACCGCAGGGCACTGTTACGGTTGCTGAGGACAAAGTCGATGTGCATCCGGAAAACAATGCGCCGGTGGAGACAATTCCGGTGAAGGACGCTCAATTCATTGTTGATCAAGCAACCTTTAACAAGCAGATGGCCGGCGAGCCGGGCTTCTTTGCTGCATGGAATGGTTCGGCCACGGCAGGCGCCACTATCGTGGAAGCGACGCAGAAGCAGTACGCATTCAATGGCGCCGTTGCCCTTGCTCGCGTTGTGCCTATGGTTTCGTGGCTTAATCCGCGGAAGCGCACGACGGTTGATTTCACGGGATCGTACGGGAAGATCACTCAGGACGCATATATTTCGGGAGGAGTCTTTTACCCGGCCACGAACACCAAGACGGCGCTTTACCATGCCGACGCCGAACAAGACTGGTATTTCTCACCACGGGTTTATTTCCTGGCGCAAACGGCTTTCGATCACAACTTCAGCCAAGGCCTGGACTTGCAGCAGATTTACGGCGGCGGCATTGGCTGGACGGCCCTCAAGTCGCCTATTCAGGAACTCGATCTGAAGGGCACAATCCAGTATGAGAAGCAGAACTTTATCAATGCGACGGACGGAGACAATCAGGATCTGGTGGGCTCGACCTTTGCCGCCATATATGCGCGCAAGCTTCCACGGGGCATGGTATTCAACCAGCAGGTCGCCTATATACCCGCGTACAACAACCTGCACGCATACTCAGTGACGGAATCGAATTTACTGTCGTTGCCCTTCTACAAGAGTCTAAGCTTATCGATCGGCACGCTTGACAGCTATCTGAACAATCCGCCAACCGCTCTGCCACCGACGCAGAGGAATTCGTTCCAGTTCACGTTCGGTGCAACCTACGTTATCAAGTCGAAGTACTAAGCGAGGGCCGGGCCACCGCCAGACTATTGCTCTGCGTCTGGCGGCATGGCCGGCGGCATACCGTTGATGTCCTGGTCGGTGATTTTCTGCGGCGGTGCGTTCGAGGGCTGGGCCGCGGCAAGAGCTGCAGGATCAAGGTCCAGTGGCTGCTTGAGCAACTCAAGGGTGCCGGGAGGCAGAGGCTTGTCGGCATTGGCGAGCAAAAGGGTGACCTGCCACATCTGAGTTTCGCTGAGAACCTTGCTGTAGGAGGGCATGCCGGAGAGCCGGATGCCATTCGCCACTTTCCAATAGGTCTCGCCCGGAGGATCATCGCTTACGCCAACGACTCCGTCGCGGTGGGGCGTCCACAGCTGCGGTGCATGGGGATACATGTGGGAGGCAAATGAAGACGGACGACCGTAAAGTCCGTGGCAAGCGGCGCACTGCTGCCGGTAGATGTGAGCGCCGGTCTCGAGATTGGTTGCGCTGGGCTCGATGGGTGAGCTTTTCGGCATTTCCTTGTCGATACGGGCGTGCAACGGCACATTGACCAGTTCTTTTTCCAGGTAATAGGCCTGATCGGCAACGGCCACCGGCGGATGTCCGATGCGGAAATGGAGATAGACGATCACCGGAATGACTAAGAGCCCGACAATCAGGCCCAGGAGAAATGTCTTCATAGATAGTTCACGCCTCTCGGGTACAGCAGGAAATAGGACGCATTTGCCGGGAATCAGGACGCAGGCACGGCGCTTCTCGTGTCCCCATCACAGGAAAGCAGGCCACGGGAGCGCTGGCAAGTGCTTTAATACAGAAGGCAGGAGAATTTCTTTGTCTTTTCGTGCCTTAGAGGCAGCAGGTAGTGGAGGCTTCAGGATTCATGCATTTTGGAAAACGCAGGGGATACGGCGCGTATCCGATATTTGCCTTGGCTCTTCTTTTGGCGCCAGCAGGGTTGTTGGCGCAAAGCACCGCAGATCAACAGACAACGCAAACCACCGGTGCGCAGGCACAGCCCGCGCCCCAGGGCACGCAGGAGCGTGCCGAGGTACTACGCCAGGCGCAGGAGCGCGTAAAGGCGCGGCGCAAGCTGAGGTTGCAGCAGGTTATCCAGGACACCTACACGCATCAGTATGAGGTTTACGGCGGCGGCGGATATCTGCGGTTCACGCCAGGCTCGTCCCTGCAGCACCTCAATGAGGCGGCGTGGAATGCCGGCTTCACGGACTACATCAAAGGCAAAATAGGTATCACGGCCGATTTTCGCGGCTACTATGGAACGGCTTTCACCTACATTAACCAGTACCAGGTTTTTAACCCGAGCATCAGCCAGTACACATTTATGGCCGGCCCGCAGGTACGCCTGGTAGAGCGACTGCATTGGGGCATAAGCGCGAATGCGCTGGTAGGCGCAGGGCACGGTAACTTCAGTACGAACACCGGGGGGCTGCCTGGCACATTGATCGGTCTGTATCCCGACGGAACGGCGTTCAACCTGAGCATCGGAGTACCGATCGACTACAACCTGGGACCGACCTTCGCGATCCGGATCTCGCCGAACTACCTGATGACCAACTATGGCAGCTCGATCCAGAACAATCTGGGCTGGAATGCCGGGGTGGTCTGGAGGTTTGGCAGGCAGTCGCACTGAACGATTTGATTGAGTAGTCAGCGGCCGTGCCTCTGGCGCGGCCTTTTTCTTAGTGGAGCGAACTCAGGCTTTAGTTCTGGCGTCGCGTTGTTTGGCTGCATCAAGCGGATATTGCGGCTCGGTCATGCGGACGGGGTCAAGAATTTCGGCGATCTGTTCATCACTGAGAAGCTTCTTCTTGCGCGCGATGGAGATGATGGATTCTCCAGTTGCGATGGATTCCTTTACGATCTCGGCTGCCTTTGCGTATCCGATGTAGGGATTGAGCGCCGTGGCGAGGGAGACGGTGCTCTGAGCGTAGAAGTGGCAGCGCTCCGCATTGGCGGTGATGCCGGCGACGCAGCGGTCGTTGAACTGGCGCAGCATGTTCCCGAGGATGGTGATGCTGTGGAGCACGTTATAAGCCATAGTGGGCATCATTACGTTGAGTTCGAGCTGACCAGCCTGAACAGCATACGCAACGGCGGTGTCGTTGCCGATGACCTGAAAACTGACCATGGCGGCCAGCTCGGGCATGACGGGATTGATCTTGCCGGGCATGATTGAGGAGCCGGGCTGAAGGCTCGGCAGGTATATCTCCGCGAAGCCGGTGTTGGGTCCTGATGAGAGCAGGCGGAGGTCGTTGGATATGCGGATGACCTCGAGGGCGATACTGCGCAGCGCGGCGCTCACGTCGGCCATGCAGGCATTGGATTGCATGGCCCAGCGCATGTCGGAGGCGGGGATGAGATGCTGGCCGGAGATGCGCGAGAGACTTGCGATGGCCTTCACACGGTAGTCGGGGTGCGTATTGATCCCGGTGCCGACGGCGCTGCCTCCAAGGCCGAGTTCGCGCAAGGTGTCGCTGGCCTGCACCAGGAACTTCTTGCCCTTCTCGATGGCGACACCGTAGGCGGCGAACTCCTGGCCGAGACGGATGGGCACAGCATCCTGCATGTGGGTGCGGCCTGACTTCATGATTCCGTCGAATTCTTTTGCTTTGGCAGCGAAGGTGGCGGCTAGGGAATCGAGGACAGGATAGAGGGTTTCGAGATTGAGCAGCGTTGCTACGCGCATTCCAGTCGGGAACACGTCATTGGTCGATTGGCCGTAGTTCACATGGTCGTTTGGATGGACGTGAGTGTAGTCGCCCAGTTGCACTCCGAGGATTTCGTTCGCTCGATTGGCGATCACCTCGTTCGTGTTCATGTGAAAGCTGACGCCGGCACCGGCCTGGAAGACATCGACGACAAATTCATCGTCCCATTTGCCGTCGATGACCTCCTGCGCCGCCTGAATAACAGCTTCTGCCCGTGCATGATCGATCAGGCCGAGATCGCGATTGGCCTCGACTGCGGCGCGCTTCACCATTCCAAAAGCACGGATAAGCTGCGTATGAGCATTCAGGCCGGAGATAGGATAATTTTCAACGGCCCGGGCCGTTTGTGCGCCATAGTAGGCGCGCGCGGGCACTTCGACAGAGCCGAGCGAATCTTTCTCTTTGCGCGTTTTGGCCATGCAAACAGGGTACAGCGCACACGGCACAGCGCGCACGGCGCTATTGGACCACGTCATTCGGCGGAAGAGCAGGTTCAGGCGAGAATCGGAATCCCGGCGATGCGCGATTGGATTTTCGCCTGCCACTCCTTCGGTCCAGTGTGATGCACCGAGGTTCCCTTGGCATCGACAGCCACCGTCACCGGCATATCCTCGACCTCGAATTCGTAAATGGCTTCCATGCCCAGGTCGTCGAAGCCCAGAATGCGGGAGCTCTTGATAGCCTTCGACACGAGGTAGGCGGCACCACCAACTGCCATCAGGTAAACGGCGCCGTGGTCGCGAATGGCCTCGATCGCCTCCGGGCCACGCTCCGCTTTGCCAATCATGCCGAGCAGGCCGGTGTGGGCAAGCATGTGACGCGTGAAGGAGTCCATACGCGTGGCCGTGGTAGGGCCGGCGGGTCCGACGACTTCGTCACGGACAGGATCGACCGGGCCGACGTAGTAGATGAAGCGGCCTGTGAAATCGACGGGCAGCGTTTCGCCACGCTTCAGCATGTCGGTCATGCGCTTGTGTGCGGCATCGCGGCCGGTAAGCAGCTTGCCATTGAGCAACAGGACTTCACCCGGCTTCCATGTGGCAACTTCTTCGCGAGTGACGGTATCGAGATTGACGCGGCGGGCTGTAGAAACGTCGTAGGTGAGCGACGGCCAGTCTTCGAGTGAGGGCGGATCGAGCGCGACGGGACCTGAACCGTCGAGCACAAAATGAGCGTGGCGTGTAGCCGCACAGTTGGGAATCATGGCCACGGGCAGATTGGCGGCGTGAGTCGGGTAGTCACGGATTTTTACGTCGAGCACAGTGGTGAGGCCGCCGAGACCCTGTGCGCCGATGCCCAGATGATTGACTCGCCTGTACAACTCGATGCGCATCTCTTCGATCTTGCTGGCGGGCCCGCGGGCGATGACTTCCTGAATGTCGATCGGCTCCATCAACGATTCCTTGGCGAGCAGCATGGCCTTCTCCGCGGTCCCGCCGATGCCGATGCCGAGCATTCCGGGAGGGCACCATCCGGCGCCCATAGTGGGAACGGTTTTGAGCACCCAGTCAATGATGGAGTCGGAAGGATTGAGCATGACGAATTTGGATTTCGCCTCCGATCCTCCACCTTTGGCCGCGACGGTAACTTCGACTTCGCCGCCACGAACCAACTCGATGTTGACGACGGCAGGGGTATTGTCACGAGTGTTTTGGCGGGAGAAGGCGGGATCGGCGAGAATCGAAGCGCGCAGCTTGTTGTCCGAGTGCATGTAGGCGCGGCGAACGCCTTCATTCACCATTTCTTCGACGGTCAGCTCCGCATCCCACCGCACATTCATGCCGATCTTGAGGAAGGCAGTGACGATGCCTGTGTCCTGGCAAATAGGCCGATGGCCCTCGGCGCACATGCGTGAGTTGACCAGTATCTGCGCCATGGCGTCCTTGGCTGCAGGCGACTCTTCAAGCTCATACGCCTGGGCAAGATTCTTGATGTAGTCCACGGGATGGTAGTAGCTGATGTACTGAAGCGCGTCCGCTACGCTCTCGATCAGGTCTTCCTGCCGGATCGTTGCCATTTCTTCTCTCCTCATTCAGGTTAAATGACCCGGGCGAAAGGCGCATCGCGGCTCACCTTCCAGAAGTCAGACTGAAGCTGCGTGGCAAGAGGCGGCCGAAAATCGTCTAATCTAGAAAGATGAGCTTGTCAGGAAACGAAGCATCTAGCTTTGATGTCCTGGTGATCGGGGCGGGGCCCACCGGTATGGCTTGCGCGATCGAGGCGCAGCGGGCGGGGTTTCGCAGCGTGCTTGTGGACAAGGGCTGCCTCTGCAACTCGATCTTTCATTACCCCTCCCACATGACGTTTTTCACGACGCCGGAGTTGCTGGAGATTGGGGACATACCGTTTTCGAGCCCGAATCAGAAACCTAATCGCAACGAGGCCCTGGAGTACTACCGCAAGGTTGCGGAGCACTATCAACTGGACGTGCGGCAGTACCGGCTGGTGGAGTCTGTGAGCGGAAGCGATGGCGATTTCCTAGTGCTGATCAAGGACAGGTTCGGTCGCGAAGAGGTGTACCGGAGCCGCAAGCTGATTGTGGCGACGGGCTATTACGATCTTCCGAATTACCTCGATATTCCGGGTGAAGAGCTGCCGAAGGTCCACCACTACTATGACGATCCACATCCCTACTACGATCAGGATGTGCTGGTTATCGGCGGAAAGAACTCTGCGGCCATTGCCGCTCTCGATCTTTGGCGTCACGGTGCACGAGTTACCCTGGTTCATCGGGGACCGGGTATGCACAGGCATGTGAAGTACTGGATTCTTCCAGATATCGAAAACCGGATAAAAAATGGCGAGATTGCGGCGCATTTCCTTAGCCGGGTAACCGAGATTGGAACAGATACGGTTACGATTGAGACTCCGCAAGGCCTCACCGAGATTGCAAACGACTGCGTTTTTGCGCTGACCGGATATCATCCCGATTTTGATTTTCTGCGGGCGCTCGGAGTGAGGCTGGACGGCAAGGATCTTTTGCCGGTATGCGATGCCGATTGCCTGGAGAGCAACGTGCCGGGCGTTTATCTGGCGGGAGTGATTGTAGCGGGCTCGCGAACCAACGAGATTTTTATTGAAAACGGGCGCTTTCACGGGCGGCAGATTGCCGCAGACCTGACGCAAAAGCTTTCCCTGCGGACCGTGCTCGATCCCATTGCTCGCTGAAGGCGGAGTTCGCGTGCCAAAAAGCCAGGACGGTTGGGCCATGTCGATAGTGAGACCGCGAACGATTCGCGGTCAGTTAATGCGGGGCCTGGTTGTCTTTGAAGTCCTGGTGCTGGCCCTTCTCTCAGTGGTTCTGATCAATCAACAACAGAAAGAACTGCGTTCGCGTACGGCGCGCCGCCTCGAATATCAGGCTGGAGTGCTGGCTGTCCAAGCAAGCGTAGCGATGGGCTCCGGCCAACTCGATGGCCTGCAGCACGTGGTCGATGCCATGCGCGCCGCGCCGAGCATTCGTGCTGTTCAGATCACAGATGTCCCGGGCAAAACATTGCTGAGCAGCGATCCGGGCCTCAAAGGCAAACTGACGCTCTCTAAGACGGAACGCACCTACCTGCGCGAAATGAACAAGCCGCAGATCTTCTCGATCGACGACAAGACCACGGAGGCCGTCGCCCCAATACATGTCGATGGAGTCACACGAGGCTTTGTCTGGATTTATCCGGACGACTCGCGAGACCGCGCGGAACTACAGAGGCAACTCGCATACTCCTTGCTCACAGCCCTGTTGGGTGTTGTGGCCTGCACGATCTTTGCCAGCCTGATGGCCAAGTCTATCGTGAGACCGCTGGGCACGCTGATGGCTGCCACGCGCAGGCTTATCCGCAATCCTGAAGATACGACCGCCTTCCCTCTGGCCGTGACATCGGCAAATGAAGCAGCCGACCTGACGATGGCCTTTAACCTGATGGTCGCTTCGATCCAGGAACAACGGTCGGGCCTGAATGAGACGCTGGCGCTTTTGGATTCCATGTTGGCGAACGCGCCGATCGGCTTTGCATTCTTTGACCGGCGAATGCGGTTTGTTCGCATCAATCAATTCTTCGCGAAGATGAACGACCTGGCTGTGAGCCGACATCTCGGACGAACGGTCCGCGAGGTTCTCCCGGACTCCGTGGGAAGACTTCTGGAGCAGAACATCCACAAGGTCTTCGAGCAGGGGCGAGCAGTGCAGGATCTGGAGTTGACCGTTCGCATGGACGAAGATCTTTCCGTCGAACGTAATTGGCTCGCCAATGTCTACCCCGTTCGCACCGAGGCGGAAACCGTGCGCTGGGTGGGAGTGATCCTGGTGGAAACGTCAGAGCGCCGACGCGCGGAGGACGCGCTTCGCAGGACGGAGAAGCTCGCCGCAGCTGGAAGGCTGGCGGCGACTATCGCTCATGAAATCAATAATCCGCTGGAGGCGGTTACAAATCTGCTGTACCTGATTCGCCGCGGGAAGCTTGATCCGGTGTCGGCAGAATTTGCCGATCTGGCACAGCTCGAGCTGGCGCGGGTTTCGGAAATAACACAGCAGATGCTGCGCTTCTATCGCCAGTCGACGTTGCCCAGCCTGTCGAACATATCTGAGCTACTTGAGTCAGTCTTAACTCTCCATCAAGGACGGGTTACTTCGCTCCACGTTGAAGTGGTGCGCCGCTACATGCCGGACGTAAAGCTGCTCTGCTTCGCGGGAGAACTAAGACAGATGTTCGCAAACCTGATCGGCAACGCGCTCGACGCCATGGCGCCGGGAGGCGGTCGACTGTTGTTGCGGGTACGCTATGCCGGTATGACGGGAGTCCGCATCACCGTCGCCGACACCGGGTCAGGCATGTCCCCGGGGGTGCTGCGGCGCATCTTTGAGCCATTCTTCACAACCAAGGAGGCCATCGGGACCGGACTCGGTCTCTGGGTAAGCGCCGAAATTGTGAGCAAACACAACGGGAAGATGCG
Organism: uncultured Acidobacteriaceae bacterium; assembly: GCA_963781245.1. Taxonomy (GTDB): domain Bacteria; phylum Acidobacteriota; class Terriglobia; order Terriglobales; family Acidobacteriaceae; genus Silvibacterium. The sequence goes on along the minus strand of CAWAFB010000005.1, from coordinate 653,777 downwards.
CGTTCGCAGCCGCGCTCGCGGAGACGACGGAAAGGGCGGAACGGTCTTCACGGTCTTCTTCCCTTTCGGCGTTGAACCGGGCGTTGCCGGAGAGAAACCGGCATTGGCCGATCGCGGGGAGGGAGCACTGGCCGAGAAACGCTCTTAGAGCGGACGGCAGCTCAATCCGCCGGAACGGGCGTGAAATCATCGGTGGTAGAGTTTGCCGACGGCCGGATCTTGCCGGAGGGCGTGAGTCCTTTGAGCGCGCAGCTTGAGGCATGATGGACGCCAGAGTATTTTGACTGGGTTACGTGAAAGCGATGCAGCCTCATGTAGCGCACGCGCAAGCCACCGAGGGTGTCAGGCATTGACTGCGGTGCGCGGGCGATATCCACGAGCACAAGTAGCGCAGGTTCTGTTTGATTGTCGCGGCTCTGCGCAACTCCTACACCGATAACAGCCGGGTTACTCATCAGTCGCGGGGCGTATTCGCGGACAACGGCTTCAGCCCCGGCCAGGATGCTGTCGGAGAGATGAAGGCCGCTGGTCACGGCGGGGGTGACAGGAGCGGTACTGCGAGCAAGAGCCGCAGAATCAGTAGGGATCAATTGGGTGCGCAGGCCATCGAACGTTGCCGGTACGGTGATGTGCTGCTTCGATTTGTCTATGTACACGATGAGCGCCGATTCGCCGGGATTGTCGAGGCTCTTGCCCGCTGCGGTAGCAAGGATACCGGTCTCGGAATTGATCAGTGATGCACCGGTAGTCTCCGCGATAAACTGCGCCCGCGCCATCTCTTCGGATGAGACAGGCATGGCAGGCGCCGAGGCTTGCGGCGATTCGTCGTAACGAATGCAGGCTACCTTATGCGGAGTGGTCGTGCCTACCACGCTGAAGCGGCTGCCAGCCTGTGTCCCAAGCTCACGGAGTACGTCGCCGATAGGGTTGGCCACGCTCAGGCCGGTGCCATCACCATCTGTGCCGCCGGCGAAGAAGAGTCCGACCGGCTGTGCGTTACCTGCATCTACGATCAGCGCGCCGGAATCGCCGCTGTCGGAGAATTTATCTCCGGCGATTCCGATCTGTCCGCTAAAGGTCTTGGAGTAGTAGGGCTGACTCTCAGCACAGTCTTTGAAGTAATCGACCCTGACGCTCAGATCGACCGTCTCAACGGTAGAGCAGGTGAGCCCGGTCGTCCGGCTGCTTTTCGCAAGCTGAATGTCGCCGAGATTTGAGGCGCTCAAAGGCTCGCCGGCTCCGGCCATAGGCGGAGCAGATCCAAGCGGGCTGCCGGGGCGCACGCTGGCGCTCGGCTTCGGCGCTTCGAGCTGCAGGATGCTGCCAGTGTGATCTACTGCGCCGGATAGAACCGCAGCCAGAGCCGCGTCGACGTTGCTCTGCGGAGTAGCGAGCGGCACGTAAAATTTCAAAGCGCCCACAGGCCGCAGGAGGGACCCCGCATGGCTCAATGGCACGCATCCGTTATCGATCAGGCCGGGCTGGTCGATGGTGTCGCCAATCATTGCCTGGTCGGACTCGGCGAGGACGTGGTTATTGCTGAGGATGTACTGATTGTGAGCGGTGTCCTCTACCAGGGCGCCGAGCGTGCCACCACAACAGTCGGCAATGTATGGGTTGCCGGAGTGGTCCAGGTAGGTGTCGTAGTCGTTGTCATTGCCTCCCGACGATCCGAGGGAAATGGCTCCGTTCTGCAGCGACTGGTTTGTCGAGGGGCTGCTGTTGAGTCCGTCATTATTGAGCAGAATCTTCAGCGGTGAAGTAGCAGCGGTGCCATTAACCGCAGCTGAGAGATATACGGCGCTGGCCGCAGAAAGCGACGAGGGCGCTGTGTAGCTTACCTTGCAGGTAGTGAACTGATCGAGGCTGTGCTGACAGCTCATGTGATCGATGATGCCGAGGTTGCCGGTGTCGCTGCTCGCAGACGGAGACCCGCTGAGCGACCACTCAACCGAACCCGCGTTTACTTCGGCGATCTCTGCTGTAGCCTCGAGAGTTCCCCCCGCGCTGAGTGCCGCATTTTCCGGTAGCAAAGATTGAACGAATCCCGGTGTAACGCTGATGACGGCTGATGCTGTCGCGGATGGATCGCTCTTGAGCTGCGCAACAATGTGAATCTGGACTCTGTCGCGCGAAAGAGCCCCGGGCGGCGTGTAGGCGCCAGTAGAATCGATGCGGCCCTCACCCAGTGACGAAGCGTTCTCACCGCCAGAGATAGACCAGGTTACGGGGGCAGGCTCGCCCGATGGAAGAAGCGCGGTGAACTTGACTTGGCCGGTTGAGGACACAACCGCAGAGGATGGCGTGATCGAAAATGCGCCACTGCCAGCGCTCACGCCCGCAAGCTGCCCAGTTCCGCACCCAGCTACGAACAGCACAAGTGAGGCAAACGCTAGTGCGATTCTCGGACTGAGTGGTCTGGACATATAGAGTGTCAGCGGGGAGGTGGGAGCGGCTCCGTCATTATCCTAAATGGGGCAAGCTGAGAGCAAGGGCAACCTAACCCCAAAGGATTAGTCCCGATAGGTTAGCGGACGCAGAAATATTTGCGTTTATATCGGCCGAGAGATGCCGAGTGAAATGAGAGCCATGAGGGTTTATCAGGGCGAGCACTGCGGCAGTTCTATCCGCTGACCCGAATCACCAACTTGCCGAAATGCGATCCGGACTCCATAGCCCTCAAGGCATTTTGGAAATGATGAAAGGCAAATACCTCATCGACGGATGGTTGCAGCGAATTTAAGACAATTGCTTTGTTCATCTCTTCGAAGTTGGCGCGAGAACCCACATAAATTCCCTGAAGGTGCACCTGCTTGTGCAGAATTGGAGAGATCACCAGCGGCTCGGTTGACTGGCTGAGAACGCCGATCTGGGCGATGACTCCCCCGATGCGGACCGCCTTAAGCGATTGAGCGAGGGTGCCGGCACCTCCGACTTCAACGACCAGATCTGCGCCAACACCACTCGTCTGCTCCAGCACCCAGGGCGCCCAATCCGGATTCTTCTTGTAATTCAACCCCGAGTCGAGGCCGAGCTTATGCGCACGCTGCAGCTTCTCGTCGCTGCTGGATGTACCGAGGACGCCCGCTCCCAACAACCTGGCAAACTGTAAGGCGAAGATCGAGACTCCGCCGGTCCCCTGGATCACAACCGTGTCGCTGGCTTTGATGTGTCCGGCATGAACAACAGCGTTCCAGGCTGTTACGCCAGCGCAGGGAAGTGTGGCGGCTTCTTCCCAGGTGAGGTGCTCGGGGATTTCGACGAGCCCGCTTTGATCCAGCGCAACATATTCGGCAATCATGCCATCGATATCGCCGCCGAGCGCGCCCCGCTGCTTCTCTGCGGTGGGTGCCCCTTCGATCCAGTTCTGCATGAAGATGCCGGCTACACGCTGGCCGGGCCTCCATTTTGTTACTCCATCGCCGACAGCGATCACCTCTCCAGCTCCATCCGAGCAGGGAATGCGCGGCAGCGCGAGCTTCGGGTTGTACTTGCCCAGCACGACGAGCAGGTCGCGGTAGTTCAGCGAAACAGCATGAACCTTGATCAGGACCTGACCGGTCGCAGGCTGCAGTGTCGGGCGCTCGACAATCTCAATATTGTCGATTCCAAAAGCAGGAATTTGCCAAACTTTCATTTTGCAGCTCCATTACGAAAGGATTGCGGCAACTCTCAGTGCCGCTGAATATCTCACGAGCGAACGGGGATTGGCAGTAACATCAAGGTATGGCGCGAGGTTGGGAGAGCAAATCTGTCGAGGAACAGCTTGCGGACCGGCAGGCTGACGGCAAGAGCGCATCGCAAAAGCATCAGCAGGCCTCTGCCGAGGCCGCGGACAGACAAAGGAGGCGCCAATCTCTGGAGTTGCAGCGTGAACAAATCCTCAACGAGCGCACATCGAATCCGCATCGCCGCGCAGCTCTTCAAGCGGCTCTGGCCGAGATTGAAGAACAGCTGAGCCGCATATCGTAACCCGGATTGACACATAGTAAAGACTTCATGACTGCTTGCGGTTGAAGAGCAGAGAGTTTGCCTGATCGATGGTGGTCATTACCACGCGCGCGATATTGACGTGTGAAGGCCGGGTTGCCGCCCAGACGATGGCATCAGCAACATCGGCGGGCGTAAGGGGAGTGAGCCCCTGATAGACTTTCGCAGCACGCTCGGCATCGCCATGGAAGCGCACCAGGCTGAAGTCCGTTTCCACCATGCCAGGATCGACACTTGTAACGCGAACCGGCGTACCCAGAACATCCTGACGCAAGCCGTCATTGATGGCGCGCTCAGCGGCCTTGGTGGCGCAGTAAACGGCACCGTTTGGATAGGTGATCTCGCCCGCTGTCGATCCGAGGCTGATGACGTGTCCTTTGCCACGCGCGACCATGCCGGGAACGACCGCGCGAGTGACGTAGAGCAGGCCCTTCACGTTGGTGTCGATCATCTCGTCCCAGTCGTCAGGATTACCCTGGTAGAGTTTTTCAAGGCCCCGGCTTAAGCCGGCGTTGTTTACCAGGATCTCGATAGCCTGCCAGTCGGGCGGGAGGTTGGCGATCGAGCTCTCGACTGCGTTGCGGTCGCCGACATCCAGCGCGAAGGTATGCACAGCGGACGCACCCGCTTCGAGCAGTGGAGGCCTCATCTCCTCGAGGCGGTCCACGCGTCGCGCACAAAGCAGCAGGCGCGCACCTTCGCGGGCGAAGGCGAAGGCACAGGCTTCGCCGATGCCTGAGCTCGCCCCGGTAATAAAGACCATGGAGCCGTTCAAATTGTCCATGCAGATAATCGTAAGTTACGCGGCGCTGTGCGTCATGCTTTGCGCCAGGCGGTAGTATCCCGCCGCCCAGTCATCATCTTTCATGCCAGCTTCAATCGCCTTCTGAAAATTCACTTCAAAGAGGTCGGCGAGCTCTGTTTTTGCCTCAGCGGATTTGGCTGCTTCGCGGAAGAGGCGAATATCCTTTTCGCCGAGAGCGATGGTCCCTCCGGGATGTTCCGGCGGATCAAGCATGATTTTGCCGTATGCCTGGTAGAAGGGCGATTGAAAAAGCGCGCTGTTGATGGTCTCGAGATATACGCGTGGCTCGACGCCAAGCGCTTCGGCGTAGACCAAGCCCTCGGAGAGCGAGGCGATCATAGCGGTAATGAGGAAATTTCCGCCGAGTTTGAGCGCATGCGCGGCTGAAGGCTTCTCCGAAACCACCGTGATACCGCGGCTGAAGGTTTCTAGCAGAGGTCGAATCTTCTCCACGACCTGCACCTCTCCGGCAGTGACGGTCCACAGGCGGCCGTCTTCCGCGACGTTGGGGCGCCCGAAGACGGGAGCGGCTGCGAAATGCGTGCCCGCCGCGCGATGTGCATCGGTGAGACGGTTAGAGAGATTCACGCTGATTGTACTCAGCGAAGCGTGGATGCTCTGGGGCTGCATGGCTTTGATCAAAGCGGCATCGAAGACGATTGCCTCGAGGGCGGCATCGTCTATGACCATGGTGAAGACGACTTCGGCCAGAGCGACCGCCTCGGAGGGCGTTTCAGCCGCTTTCGCTCCCAGAGTTGTGAACTGCTCCGCATTTTGAGGTGTCCGATTCCAAACCGTGAGCTGGTGGCCGGCATTCAGGAGGTGGCGAGCGACGGCTCTGCCCATCTTTCCAAGTCCAAGAAAAGCAATTCGCATTCTTCGCCTCGGTTACTGCTGACCTTTGGATGAGCGTGAGCTCGGACTGGATTACAAAAGTGAAGGCCGCTCCAAGGATCCAAACAGGCGGGTCCAAGGAGCGGCCTTCGAAACGAAAGAGGTTATTGCTGGGGCACGTTCGACACGCCGGTCGCGTAGGGCTGCGAAGGCGGCGGCGGGGCCTGGTTCATGGATTGGCCGCCGGGGGCGGGAGCGGTTTCCCGTACACCGATCGCGTTGCCCGAAACGACAAGCTGGACGCGTCGATTCTCCGCACGACCTGAGGACGTGGAGTTATCGGCGACCGGATCGCTCTTACCGTATCCGGATGCACTGATGTTCGGCTGCGCAACGCCTTCCGTCACCAGGTAATCGCGGACGGAGTCGGCGCGCTCTTCAGAGAGCTTCTGGTTGTACTCTTCGGAACCGATGTTGTCGGTGTATCCCTCGACCTGAAGCTTCAGATTGGGGTACGAGAGCAGAATGCCGGATACCTTCGCCAGCTTTTCGCGCGCATCCGACTTGAGCGAATATTTGTTGAAGTCGAAGAGCACGTCGGACATATTGACGATGAGTCCGCGCGCGGATTCGCGGGTGGCAAGGACTGCATTTAGCTGATCTTTCAGGCGCTCACGCATCTGCTCCGTCTGATCAGTGGCCTGGCGAGCCTGCTGCTGCGCAGCTTCCTGGTCGGCGCGGGCTTTTTCGGCGGCCGCTTCGGCCTGAGCCGCATGCGCCTCCGCCTCCGCTCGTTGGGTAGCTGCCTGCTGGGCCTGGAGAGCTGCCTGTTGTGCAGCGTCATTGGACTGCTGCACAGCCTGAGCGCTGGCCTCACGCTGGCGCTCTTCATCCTCGGCCTTCATCTTCCGGATGGTCATAATCCGGGCGTCTTCGGCGGCCTGAACTGCTTCACGCGCGTAAGTGATTTCCTGCTTACGCTCACTCTTGTGGTCGTCCATGCCCTCGGCGTTCTGCAGGTCCAGGCTGGCAGTGGAGAACGTGTCGCCCGCGTACTTCCTGGCACCGGCAGCCGATGCAATCTGCACCGCGTTGATCGCTTCATAGAGTTCGAGCGGGGACTTATCGTTGCGCGTGATCGGATTCAGGACCGTATGCTCACCGGCGGTTTGTGAATAGGCGCCGCGGGGCAACAGCGAGAAATGCGCATTTACCGTCTCGATGATGCCCTGAGTCTTGTCGGGGAGCGCATAGTTCTGGTACACGACCACATCGCTTGGCATGGTGACAGCGAAGTAAGGCTCGGCGGTAACGATCAAGCCGTACGCCTGAAGATCAGTGGTGACAGTGATCTCATTCTTTGATCCATCGGGAAGCACTTCGCCGAGATTTACCGGACGGCCTTCAGGCGTAATAGCCCAGAGGACATAAGTTAGATATTCGATGCCGAAGCTGTTAGCGGGAACCAAGCCTTCGAACTTCGCGTCGACAACCATGCGACCGCGCCGGCTCTCGACGATTGCGGAGCCTTTGCCCTGTGGCAGCAGGCTTGTTCCCTGGAAGCCGATCTTGGTGGAACCGCTGCGATGGAAATAGTTGATGGCGGGGATATCCCGGCCGACAACTGTGATTTTGTAAACGGGTACGCCGTCGCGCCACTCCGCCTGCGGCTGCTGCCGTTGATTTTGCTGATCCTGCGGCCACTGTTGGGTCGCCGTCGGATTCATTTCCTGCGCGCAAGCCATGCCACACGCGGCGCATACGAAGACCGTGAGTAATTGAACCTTTTTCATTGTCTAACCTCCTCCGTTGCCCAAAACAGGCGGGGGAACTAGCAGGCATCATGATGGCAGCCGGTCATCAGTGACAGCTGCCAAAGCGTGCTGAGGAGTTAGATGGAGGTTAGGCCGCGGTCAATGGTATGCGCAGCGATAGGAAATGACGCCAAAATCAAAATAAAATTCAGTTCTGTGGGGCAACCAATCTGTGCGCGATTGCGAACATTGCCAATTCGAGGCGCGTCGAAACACCGGTCTTATCAAAGGTGTTCGAAAGGTGCCTCTTCACGGTTTCCTCGCTGAGGCCGAACTGCTTCGCGATGTCGCGATTGCTGCAACCCTCGACGATGCACCCGACCACCTGCATTTCGCGCGGCGTAAGACCAAAGGTCTTGCGCTCGGGAGGAGCGGCCTGCTTCATGAGATCGTGCAAGGCGCCCACGAGATTGACCACGCGACGGCCCCCGATCCAGTAGTCCCCGGAGTAGACGGTCCGGATTGCGCTGGTGAGGTGATCGGTAAGCGCGTCCTTGAGCACGATACCCCGCGCGCCAATCTGCAGCGCTTCAATGATCTGCTGGGTGGTAATGGTGCTGGTCAGCAGGATTATTTTGACGGTTGGCGAGCCGCTCATGATGGCGCGCATGGCCTCCAGGCCCGGCAAGCGGGGCATGGAAAGGTCGAGGAGCAGAATGTCCGGAAGCAACTCGAGGGTCTGCGTGATGGCCTCGTCGCCGTCTCCAGCCTCGCCTACGACTGAAAATGCCTCGTCGGCCTGCAGCATATTACGCACGCCGATGCGGACAACAGGGTGATCGTCGGCGAGGAGAATCCGGAGGGCATGAGTCGACGGCTGCTTAGGCTTTACGGGCGGACTTTTGGGCTGTTTGGTGGGGGGAGTCATGCTCATAGTTTGCTCATAAGGATACGATGTAACTCGTCACAACACGACAACAAATTGTCGACCAACTTAGGCACGTCATCCGGCTTGTAAGCTCCGAGCTCCAATTCGGCAGCAGCCGAGGCCAGTTTCCGGGCTCCGATCATGCCGGCGCTTCCTTTAAAGGTGTGCGCAGTCCGCCGGACAGATGGCAGGTCGTTGGCGGCTCCTGCCGTTCGCATTTCCGGACTGCGAACGCGAACGTCGCTCAGGCAAGCCTCGTAGACCTCGCGGACGGCCGTCGGGGGCATCATGCGCGCCATTCGCTGGAAGACGCCATCGTCCAGTATCGGCTGGCGGCCATTCGGAGGAGGGACCGGAGCCTGGGCGTCAGCGCGCCCCTCAAGGGCGGCTCGCAGGGATGCGAGATCCAGCGGCTTTTTCACGAACCCGTCGTAGCCCTCCGCCGGGTCAGGAGTGGCGCTCATGGCCAGGAGCCTGGCGTTCGGAGCAAGGCTCCGAAGCATAGAAGCGAGAGCCTGGCCGGAAAGGCCGGGCATACGGAGGTCAACCAGAATGACGGATGGCAGAGCATCCGGCTGCAGGCTCGCGAGCAAGTCGACCGCGGCCGCCCCCCCATGAGCCTCGAGGATTTCATAGCCGTCAGATTTGAGCAACAGAGAGGCAAGCGACAAGCTGATGGCGTCGTCATCGACGACCATCAACTTCGGATGTCCGTTAGTGCTACCAACCAAGGGGGACGACATAGCTATACAACCATTAAACGCTCAAATCGGGGGAACGGATCTCAGTTATCGGCCTGCCTGGGCAGATATTCGGTTTTGAAAGCTTCTTATAACGAGCTTGATATCAACACAGTAACAGCAGGCTGCAACATTAGATTTATCGTGCGTTCGCAGAAAATTCAACAATTTGTCGCATTAAGTTCTTAGGCTCGGATTGATGTGTAAGAAACAAATCTCTTCTCTCAACTTATTATGGGCAGGCCTTATCTTACTCGTCTTCAGTAGTATGGCGCACGCGCAATACGAGGACGGCAGTGTCGTCGGCACTATCCGCGATACCAGCGGCGCCGCTGTGGCAGGGGCTACGGTCACTGTCACCAATACTGCTACAGGAATTCAGAATACCGTTACCAGTAACGGCAGCGGAGACTACGAAGTTCCCTCTGTCCGCGCCGGCCTGTATCGCATCAGTGCCGCGGCATCGGGGTTTGCCACAGCGATCGCGAAAAATATTACCGTGTCCGTCGGCAACCGCCAACGCATTGACCTGACACTCAAGCCCGGACAGACGACGACAACCGTGGAAGTGAGCGACGTTGCGTTACAGCTCGAAACGGATTCTAGCCAGCGTGGGCAAACGATTACGAATTATCAGAGCGAGGCCCTGCCGCTCGTGAGCCGCAACTATTCAGACCTGCTGGGACTGGTGACCGGGGTTCGCCAGGCTCCAACGGCGGCAACGACCAGCTCTATCAGCAGCCTGGTACGTCAGGGCGCCATGACGTAAATGGGCAGCGGAGCATGTTCAACAACTTCCTGCTCGACGGCATGGACAATAACGCCTACGGCGAAAGCAACCAGGGATTCGATAACCAGATCATTGCTGTTCCTCCGGACTCGGTGGGGCAGTTCAGCGTCGTTACCAACAACATGAGCGCGGAATATGGGCGGTCTTCGGGGGCGACAGTTAACGTTGCATCGGCGAGTGGAACGAACCAGTTCCACGCCATTCTGTATGAGTTCTTCCGCAATACCGACCTGAACGCGGCGGGTTTCTTCAAACCCAAATGTGGTCAGCAATACGGGCGCGGTGACGCCATTCAAAAAGCCGACCTTCAATCGGAACCAGTTCGGCATGAACTTCGGCGGCCCGATTATCAAGGACAAGCTGTTTTTCTTCCTGGATTACGAGGGGTTTCGGCAGACGCTGCGTCCCCTGAGCGTGTTGACGCTGCCGACCCAGAATGAGCTGAACGGCATTCTGGTGGTTCCGGTCAAGAATCCACTCGACGGTACTGTCTATCCCGCAAACACGCCGATTCCCGCAGGGGCGATTAATCCCCTGTCGCAGCAGATCATCAGCCACTTCAAGACCTTCGAGAACCAACTGCCGGTAGCAGGCCTGCCGACAACCGGGCTAGCCTCGAACGATTATGCCGTTCAGGCACAGTTCACGGACAACTCCGACAAGGGCGACCTGCGCCTCGATTACCAGCAAAACGCAAGCAGTTCATGGTTCCTGCGCGTCAGCGACCGCAAGGAGACGGGGATCAACTACCCTACGATTCCTCTGCCGCTGGATGGTCAGACGAACGGCACGATACGCATTCTCGATCAGCAGGTGGCCTTGGGATATAACCACCTGTTCGGCGCGAACAAAATCATCGACGCTCGACTTGGCCTCTCCCGGACCAAAGCGGGCAAGTACACCCTCTCGATCGGGGATAATGCCTTCACGATTCCGGGGCTTCCATCGAACCCGGTTGTGGCTGGCGGGCTGCCTTCGGTCGGCATCACGGGATTCACCGGATTTGGACGTCAGAGCACGAATCCGCAGTGGCAGAATCCGGCGATTCTCGATCCTAAAGTGAATTACACCTGGGTAAAGGGCAATCACTCGCTGAAGTTCGGCTATGAGTACGAGCACATCTGGATGGCGGTGAACGACAATAATCCTCTGTACGGCTCATACAGTTACGGCGGCGGCTACACCGTTACCAGCGGCTCGGCGGTAACCGACGACTACTGGGCGGACTTCCTGTTCGGCACGACGAGTACGTACCAGCTGACTAATTATTTCGTAGTGCACCTGCGGCAGACGATGGACAACGTCTACGCGCAGGACGACTGGAAGGTGACTCCGAAGCTAACGCTGAACCTGGGTCTGCGGTGGGAATATGGGTCGCCTTATTCAGAGGAAAACAACTACATATCGAATTTCGATCCGGTTTCGCGGACGGTGCTCACGATTTCGCTGGATGCCGTGGCTGGTAATGGTGTCACGCCGGTAAACCGCGGCGGGGTTTACGGAAACACGCTCGTAAATCCGAACCTCAACGATTTTGCGCCCCGGGTCGGCTTTGCCTTCGCCGCTACGCCCAAGACCGCTATTCGAGGTGGATTCGGGATGGGCTACGTGCACTACACGCGCGCCGGCTCCGGAGACATTCTGGCGATTAATGCCCCGCAGGCGCTATTCGTGTCTGTGCCGCAAATCCAAGCCGTCGACAACGAACCAGTGCCCGGCAGGATCACCTCAGACGATTGCTACGTAACCGCGGATCAGGGCTTCCCCTCGACGCTGGTGCCGACGTTCAATCCTGCGACTGACAACATCACGTGGGTTCCCAAGAATACGCGGGACAGCTACGTCGAGAGCTATTTCCTGAGTGTGCAACAGCAGCTGGCAAAGAACATTCTGCTAGACGTAGCGTATGTCGGCAATCACGGGCTGAAGCTGCAGGGTTTCCTCAACGGCAACCAGAAGAACCCGGCCAACGGATTCGCGCGGCCATTCGGCAATTGGCCAAGCGACATCACCACGGCCCTGAATGGCTTCTGGTCGAACTACAACGCGCTGCAGGTTCGCTATGAGCAGAGCTTTACTGCGGGGCTGACACTGTTGAACTCGTTCACGTGGTCGCACTCGCTGGACAACGCCAGCGCGTCGCTTGAAGGCAACACGCCTTCTCCACAGAATGCGTTTAACCTCGCGGCCGACTACTCGCAGTCGGACTACAACTTGCCGATATCCAACGTGATCAGCCTGGTTTACGAGCTGCCTTTCGGGCATGGCAAGCAGTTCGCTTCCGATGTCAAAGGACCGGTGGACGCAATCGTTGGGGGATGGCAGATCAGCGCCATCAATACCGCGCAGGCCGGCACGCCGTTCAACCTGACCTACACACCGAACACTGCGCAGGCGGTTTCGCCGCAGATAACTGCGACCTATCGCGGCGCGAACGAATATCGGCCCAACTACGTACCAGGACAGAAGGTAACGCAGGGGCGGTCGTCGCGAGCGGTGAACACCGGCTATGTGAATTTCATTAACTATTCGGCATTCGTACTGCCGCCGATCAAGGATGCGGCGGGTAATGTGCTCAGCCCGTTTGGCAACGCTTCGCGCAATCCGGGCCGGACACCGGCTTTCTACGAAACGGATCTCGCCCTGAACAAAAACTTCAATACTCCGATCGAGAGCTTGAAGATCCAGTTCCGCACCGAGTTCTACAACCTCTTCAACCATACGAACTTGTACCTGCCAAATACGATCAGCGGAACGCAGGGAACAACCTCGGCAATCCTGGGAACTGGCGCTACCCCGCCGATTTCAGCGATCACCAGCGGCGCTCCGACCAGCGGCGGCCAGATATCCAGCACCTGGGAGCCGCGAATCGTTCAGTTCGGTCTCAAGGTCATCTACTAAAAAACGCAGCCTTTAAAGTGGCACTCGATGGGAGCCCTCGTGGCTCCCATTTCTTTTCCACCTGTGGGTTGATTGGTAGAGTTAACAGCGATGGATCCCGATTCTTCCGGCAGCCCTGAGAAGCAGATTGCCGATCTTCGCGCGCGCGTATTGCGTCTTGAAGCTGCGCTGCGCAGGCAAGGCATTGCCTTCGAGGATGAAACTGAGGCTGCGCTACCTAGTGTTCGGCAGATTCCGGTACAAGAGGCTCGGCCAGCACCGCTTCCGGCGACGCAAGAGCTGCCCGTTGAGCCACCTGTCTTGTCGCAGTCGACGATCGCTGCGGCCAAAGACGACCGCTCACTCGAAAGCCGCATCGGCTCGCAGTGGTTCAACCGCATCGGCATTCTGGCTGTGCTTATTGGAATGGCGTGGTTCCTCAAGCTTGCCATCGACAATCATTGGATTGGACCCGCGGGACGGGTAATCATCGGACTGATTGCCGGCGCTGCTTTGATTGGCTGGTCAGAGCGCTTCCGTAGCCGCGGCTTTGCGGCGTTCTCCTATTCACTGAAGGCTCTCGGCAGCGGCATTCTTTACCTGTCGCTATGGGCCGCTTACGGACTCTTCGCACTCATTTCGGGTTCAGCCGCCTTTGCCGCTATGATCGCGATTACTGCATTCAACGGCTACATGTGCCGGGTGCAGAACTCCGAGTTGCTGGCTTTGTATGCGATCGTCGGCGGCTTCAGCACGCCGTTGCTGCTCTCCAATGGCGAGAACCATGAAGTTACGCTCTTCAGCTATCTGTTGCTGCTGAATGTCGCGGTACTGATCCTGGTCGTGCTTCGCCCATGGTCGAGGCTGCTCTTCGGAGCATTCATGGGGACTGTACTTTTCTTTCTTGGATGGTCGATCCGTTTCTATTCCGACGCGCAGTTTGGGCAAACAGCGTTCTTTTTGTCAGTCTTCTTTCTTATCTTTGCATTTGCACCTCGACTGGTACGCCTGCCGAACAGCGAGGAGCCACTATCGGGTGCGGATGGCCTCGCAGTGATTGGGCTACCTCTGCTTAATGCCGCTTTCGGATTTCTGGGATTCTACGCGATGCTGCAATCCACAGGCTCGGCGTGGGCTCAACCCTGGGTAGCTGTCGCATTCGGCGCTTTCTACCTGTTGATCCTGCGCCTGCCGAGCCGCCGAGCGTTACGCACCAGTCCATCTGCTCTCTCCGCGCTGCATCTGACAATTGCGGTTGCGTTTCTGACGCTTGCAATTCCTCTGAAGGCGCACGGACGATGGATCACTGTGGGCTGGCTCGTCGAAGGAGCGGCTCTGCTATGGCTGGCGCGGCGAGTGGCATCACGCTTACTCCGTGGGCTGGCACTGATCGCATTAGTACTTGGACTGGCCGCATTGATCGTCATTCATCCTGCGGTATCGACGACAATCATCTTCAACCAGCGATTCGGCACGTACCTGGTTGGCGTCCTGGTTTTTGCCTTCGTCGCCAGACTCGCTAGTGGCGCGGGAGGCGATTCAGAGCCGGAGTTCGCGATCTCGTGGCCGGTGACCGGCGCTGTCGCGCTGCTCATTGTGAACGTGCTCATCCTGATCGCTATCGGATGGGAGATCCATAACTACTGGTGGTTTGTGCGCTATAGCGGAGACTGGACGGTGATGCGCGATTACCGCATGTACGCGCAGTTCACCTATTCGGCGCTCTTTATGATCTTCGGCGCGATCCAACTGGCCGTGGGCTTCTGGAAGCGCTCGGCGTTCCTGCGCTGGCAGGCGTTGATTCTTCTCGCCATCTCCATTGCCAAGGTTTTCCTCGTGGATGTGAGCCAGTTGAGCCAGGGCTATCGCATTGTCAGCTTCCTCGGGCTCGGAGCGCTCTTGCTCGCTGTGAGTTTTGTCTATCAGAAGGATTGGTTGAACCTGCGGGGTTTGGAGCGGCATCCGCAATGAATGTTCGCGTTGCTTCATTTTGGCTGCTCGCAATTGCCGTTGCCGATGTTCATTATTTCCGATATGAGCGACCAATTGTCGGGATGCCGTCGCAGGCATCGCAGACGTGTGTGGCGCTTGATGGGACGGTCTACGCACATTCGCAGTCACTCCTCTCTGATCTGCGGCTTTACCGCGATGGGAAGGAGACTCCCTATGTCGTACGCATTGCCGAGCCAGTTGCCGCCGCGGCAAAAAACATTGCTCCTCTTAACCTCGGTAAGCAAGGCGGACGCCTCGTTTTTGATGCCGCGATGCCCGAGGGCTCCTACAACGACATTGAGCTCGATCTGGCCGCGCATGATTTTATTGCCACGGTCGATGTCTTCGGAAGGCAATCGCAGACCGGCACGTCAACAAAAATTGGCACATACACAATCTTCGACTTCACGCGCGAGAAGCTGGGCCGGAGCACCGTGCTGCATCTTCCTGAATCCGACTTCCGCTATTTGCATTTTCGGGTCGAGGGCCCGCTCAAGCCTGACGATGTGACAGGGCTCAGCTTGACGCCCAGTGCCGAAGCCAAGCCGCACTATGTCACAGCGGCTGAGAGTGCGCAGGTCGTTCAGAAGAATCGCGAAACACTGATTGAGTTTTCATTGCCGGCCAATGTACCTGTCGACCGAGTGGAGTTTGTCCCCGAGGCCCAGCCTATCAATTTCAGCCGTGATGTGACTGTTACTGCCACGCCGCAGAAAACCAATCAGGCTGGCAATAGTCGGGAAGCGGAAGCATCAACCTCATCCGGGAGCATTTTGCGGCTTCACGGCGTCCACAACGGACATCAGATCGACGAAGAGCACCTGAGCGTAGATCCGCCTGTGTCTGCGACGAGCGACGCGACAGAATGGGTTGTAAAGATCGACAACGGCGACGATGCGCCTCTGGCTCTCCAGTCGGTCCGGTTGCAGATGGTCGAGCGCACTCTCTGCTTCGACGCGACACCCGAAGCGAGCTACGCCGTTTATTACGGAGATTCGGCGCTCGCCGCTCCGCGCTACGACTATGCCACGTTGTTCACGCCGGAAGTGAACGCAGCTCGCGCAGCACTCGGTCCGGAAATGAATAATCCCGATTACAGGCCACGTCCCGATGAGCGGCCCTTCACGGAAAAGCATCCCGGTCTTCTGTGGACAACGCTGGTCCTGGTGGTTGTTCTATTGGGAGCTGTCGCGTTGCGGTCGGCGAAGCAGGTTTCGCAATAGACCCTCTTCGGACGGCCTTATCGCAGAGTGGTCTCCATTTCGTTGAGCCAATCGGGTGGTTTGAGGATCTCGCGAGGCTTGGTTCCCTCTGCCGGCCCGACGATGCCGTCGCGCTCCATCAAATCGATCAGGTGCGCGGCGCGGCCGTAGCCGATGCGCAGCCGGCGCTGTAGCAGAGAGGTCGAGGCCTTGCCGAATTCGAGCACAAGACGAACGGCGTCCTGGAAGAGCTCGTCGTTTTCGTCGGCACCATCTTCGGAAAGATCTGCCTCGCGACCCGCGGTGTCCTTCGGAGCTTCCAGAAAGCCCTGAACATATTCGGCTTGGCCCTGGTTCTTCCAGAAATTTGTAACGGCTTCGATTTCTTTTTCGGTGACGAACGGTGCGTGGACGCGCTGCAGACGCGAGGTACCGGGCGGCAGGAAGAGCATGTCGCCGCGTCCGAGCAGCGACTCGGCACCATTCGAGTCGAGGATGGTGCGGGAGTCGACCTTGGTGGCCAGCCGGAACGACATGCGTGTCGGAACATTCGCCTTGATGAGGCCAGTAATGACGTCGACAGAGGGGCGCTGCGTCGCCAGGACAAGGTGGATACCGACAGCGCGCGCCATCTGCGCCAGCCTGGTGATGGCTTCTTCGACGTTTGCCTTGTCGAGCATCATTAGATCAGCCAGTTCGTCGATGATGATCATGATGTAGGGCAATGGCTCTTCGTCCGGTGCATCGTCGAAGAGGCTGGGCGTGCCGTTCTCAAAGAGCCGGTTGTACTGGTCGATGTTGCGCACGCTGCGTGAGGCGAGGAGCTTCAACCGGCGCTCCATCTCGCGTACTGCATTCCGAAGCGCATTGGCCGCGAGCTTGGGCTCGGTGATGATCGGCGTGAAGAGATGGGGGATGCCCTCATACATTCCCAGTTCCACGCGTTTCGGGTCAACCAGGATGAGGCGCACCTGCGCTGGGGTGGCCTTATAGAGGACGGACATGATCATCGCGTTGATGGCGACGGATTTGCCGCTGCCGGTTGAGCCGGCGATCAGGACGTGCGGCATGGTGGAAAGATCTGCCGTCACGATTCGCCCGTTGATGTCCTTGCCCATCGCCAGCGTGAGCTTGCTCTTCGCGTTGCGAAAATTCTCGGCTTCGATAACGTCTCGCAGCCAGATGGTCTCACGGTCGTGATTCGGAACCTGGATGCCGACGGTGCTCTTGCCCGGCATGCGTTCGATCAGGATGCTCTCGGCGCGCATCGCCAGGCAAAGATCTTCAGCCAGTCCGGTTACGCGGCTGTACTTTACGCCGGCTTCGGGGCGGAACTCAAAGGTAGTGACGACGGGTCCGGGATTGATTTGAACCACCTGACCGAGAACGTCGAACTCCGCGCATTTCTCGACGAGCACCTGGGCCTCGGTGCGCAGCGCGTCCTCGCGGACGATTTGCGTATCTTCGCTGCGATGGAGGAGGGTGCTGGGCGGAAGCTTGAATCCGCTGACAGATTTGGGAGTGACCGTTGTGGTGTGAAGTTCAGCATCTGCCCGCTCGCCGATGGCAATGTTTTGTTCGCTGCGCCGAGCTTCGGGCTGAGGCGCAGGCTTTGGGGCGGAGGGCTGCGGAGTTTCCCGGCGAGGCACGAGTTGTGGCTTGAGCACGGGCGCCGGCAGTTCAACCACGGACTCCGGTTCCGGGTCAGAGATTGTCGCCCGCGGCATCTGCTCCCACACAGTCTGCTGTGGAGGATTGTCCGAGAGCATCTCGGCAAATCCGCGCTGGCGATGGCCGATCGATTCATCTTCGTTGACCTCGGCGATGGCGGCAACGTTTCTGCGCCCGCTTTTTTCCAGTTTGGCAGCGGCTTTGCGGGCATTTGCCAGCTCTTTGGCGCGGATTTTCTCCATCCGGGCTTCGGCCTTCAGCTCCTTCTTTTTGACTCGGGTGGCCCGCCAGTTGATCCAGCGATCGCGCCAGGCAGCGATGAACGCGAAACGAATCGCCAGCCACTCGCGCGCGGTGTTGAAGCTGAAGGTGGTAGAGAGATAAATCGCGATGGCTACCATGCTGACGGCAACGATGCAGGCTCCGGGATAGTTAATCCACTGCATCAGCGCATCCGACGCGAGACGGCCCACAAGACCTTCAATAGGCAGGCCGTACATGAAATGGAGATGGCCGGGAAGCAAGCCGGCCAGTGCCGGCCCGAAAATCATGCACAGGACGATGCCGATCAGCTTTGCGCCCGGGGAGCCCGTGGGAATCGATCGCAGCCAGGCCCAACCCAGCGCAGCCGCCAAGAGGGGAAGACAAAAGGCGTTCAGGCCCTCGAGTTGCAGAAGCAGATCGCTGATCCAGGCGCCGATGAGGCCGGTCCAGTTGTGCGCAGGATGGCCGGCGGCGTAGCCACCAATTGTGTTGAACGAGGGATCGGTGGGGCGATAAGAGACGAGGGCGAGAAGAAGAAGGATCGCGGAAACCAGCATCAGGAGCCCGATGAGCTCATTCAGGCGGCGGTTGCGGGTTGGCGTGGTGACCAGTTTCAGGGGTTTCATCAGGGCGCAATGCGGTGCGCGCCGCACGAGACGGCTTACACAGACCAGAACCCCAGAGCAACACCATTATTCCAGAGGCGGCCCCGGCAGAAGGGCGAAAATTTGGAGAAAATGCCTACGGGGGAATCGATCTCACCACCTCACTGAACTAGCCGGCGACGAGCCTGGCCCCGAATAGCAGCAAGGCGATGCCGAGAAGAATCCGGTAAATGGCAAATACCGTGAATCCGTGCTTGCGTACCCACTGCAGAAACCATTCCACAACTCCAAATGCCACGATGAAAGAAACGACGAGTCCGATAATAAGCACGATCCAGAGGTGGGTGGTCATCACCAGAGGCGTAAGGCTTTCCATGGCGTTCGCTGCTTGCTTGTGCGAAGGGTGGACGGTCTTGAGCGTCGCATAGGCGGTTGCTGCAATCATGGTTGGGATCGACACCAGGAAGCTGAATTCGAGTGCCGCAGGACGGCTCATTCCAACAATCTGCCCGCCGGTAATAGTAGACATGGATCGGGAAGTGCCCGGAAAGACTGCCGAGCAAATCTGGCAGAGTCCGATCCAGATGGCCTGTCCCAGCGACATCTGCTCAACTTCAGTCGTTGCGGGGTCAGAACGGGAACTCCACGCATCAACGACCCACATGACGACGCCGCCGATCAGAAGCGACCAAGCCATCACACGAAGACTCTCGAGATTTTTGCCGATGGTCTTGGTGAGCAGCCATGAGGGGATCGCGGTAACGACGAAAGCGATAAGCGTCAGCGAAATGGGGTGCGTCCAGATGGTTCGGTCGCCGCGTTCGCCGTGCGGGAAAGTCCGGAAAAACTGGATGATTCGAGCTGTGAAGACCAACAGGAGAGCGAAGATCGCGCCGAACTGGATCACCACCGTGTACATCTTCCAGTAGGGATCTGTCAGGTTGATGTGCAGTAGTGCTTCGGTGATGCGCAGGTGTGCGGTGGAGCTTACCGGAAGAAACTCGGTCAGACCTTCGACGATGCCCAGCAGGACAGAAATAATGTAGTCGTTCAAAAGGCCTCCGGCCCGCAGTTGTTGCGCTGAATTGCAGAGATATCTCGTCCGGCGGAGACGTCACCTGATACAGTGTCACTCGCGGTCGCTGCCGTAGACCGCAATACCCTGCTGCACTTTGTATATCAGACTGGCGGCGCGCGCAGCGTATTCCGATTGCGCATACTTCGACTGCAGCTGGTTGGCTATGTCAGTGGCCCGTGTACGGGCCTCCTGAGCGCGATGGCCGTCGTTGTCCGCAGTCCACATGTCACCGGCCGCAGCCATGCGCCACGCCGCTTTGTAGAGAGCCTCGGCGGCGCGGGGTGAGTCGGGGTGATCGTTGACGTACTTGAGGTAAATGTCTGCTTCCTTTTCCGGACATTTCTCGGAACCCTGCCAATCGCCGCACAGCTTGTTGTCGATGCGGTCATAGGCGGCGAAGTCGGCCCATCTGGTGTGAGGAAAATACTTCTCGATCTTCTTCATCTCGTCTTCATCCATCTGCTCACGAAGATAATTTTCCTTTTCGTGAGCCGACGGAAGGGTCGAGGCGTCGGCTTTCTGCAACTGCCAGCGGACATCGGCCGCGCGCCACATCGCCTCAGGCGTCAACGGCGATTGCGGAAACATCTCTACCGCGCGGCGGTAAAGAAGACGGGCTTCGAGGGCAGCGCCCGGCGGTGGATGCGGATCGGAGGCGGCATTCTCTGCGTTGATAGCCTCGCCAAACAGGATCGCGTCGCCATGAGGCGTATTGGTGTCGATGATTCCCTTATCGAGCATCCAGCCGGAGATGGGGATGACCTGCTGGTCCTGCTCCATTACCGGCTCGTCTGCTTTTCGAGACTCTGGGGCATCGATGTTGGCGAATACACGCAGCCAATGACCGCTGCGTTCGGCAATCACCATCTCCCGGCCCGGGGCGATGATACCGACGCGGTCGGCAGACTCGTCCGGCTGAATATATAGATTGGCGACACGAACGAGAGTAGCCTTGGTGCCGTTTTTCGGCGGCAGTTCCTGAGGCATCTTCTTCTGGCTGAAGGCGTAGGTCGCGGCCAGCAGGACGAGGCAGAAAGAGAAGACTTTATTTCCCATCGTAGTTTGAGACGTAAACGTGCGGGAGGTCGTCACAGGCATAGGATATGCCGCAAGCAAGGCGGAGGGTATATTATTTGACTGAGTCAATTAATTCTATTGACGAGGTCGGAGCGATGGGGTCCTTCCGTTCAGAAATTGCAGATGGTCAGGTTGCGGCATTCCGCCAGTTCAATCGGTTTTACACCCGCGAAATCGGCACACTGCGGGAAGGCCTGCTGGACAGTGAATTTTCGCTGACCGAAGCCCGGGTGCTATACGAACTTGCTACGCGCGGAGAGGCCACAGCAACCGAAATTGCCAAGGAACTTACGCTCGATGCGGGTTATCTCAGCCGCATCCTGCGAAGATTTGAAGACGGGGGTTTGGTCAAGCGCAAAGTCTCGACGGGCGATGCACGTCAGGCAATCCTGCTCATCACCCGCCATGGCCGAGATAACTTTGCGGATCTGAATGAGCGCTCTAACCGGCAGGCGCGAACCATCCTCGAACGTGTTCCACCATCCCAGTTGCCGGATCTCCTTAACGCCATGCGCGGGATCGAGAAGACTCTGAGTCCTGCCCCAAAGGACGCGCCATTCGTCCTGCGCAATCATCGTCCCGGAGACATGGGCTGGGTGGTGTATCGTCAGGGAGTTCTCTACGCGCAGGAATACGGATGGGATGAGACCTACGAGGCGCTGGCGGCGCGCGTGGTGACCGACTTTGTAGAACAGTATGACCCCAGACGAGACCGCTGCTGGATCGCAGAATGCGATGGGGTGGCGCTCGGTTGCATCTTCCTGGTTCATCATCCCGAGTTGGCGGAGACAGCCAAGCTTCGCCTGCTTCACGTGGAAGCGATGGCCCGCGGACTGGGCCTGGGAAAGGCTCTAGTGGGAGAATGCCTGCGGTTTGCGAAGGTGGCGGGATACAAGCGGGTTACGCTCTGGACGCAGAGCATTCTGACAGCCGCTCACCATATTTATCGGCAGACTGGATTTAAGCTCATTCGGGAAGAGCCGCACCACAGTTTTGGTGCCGATCTCGTCGCGCAAACATGGGAAATCGACCTATAGAAAAATCGTTCTAGGAACGCATAACCTCTTGTAAAACTGCAGGCTCCACGTTGCCGCCGCTCATCACAACAACCGCTTTTCGATAAGGCAGGAGTTCAGCCTGATGAAAGAGCATGGCCGCGGTTGTTACCGCGCCGCTCGGCTCTGGTGTAAGACGGGCAACATGCAACAGCGTTCGCATGGCATCGCGGATCTGGTCCTCAGAGACGGTGAGGATGTCGTCTACGAAAGCACGTACATGCAGGAAATTGAGCTCGCCGAGGCTCTGCGTACGGAGGCCGTCGGCGATGGTACGGGTAGTCATCTCAGCCGGCCAGGTCACCAGCTTCCCGCTGCGAAAGCTCTCCTGTGCGTCCGCAGCCAGTTCGGGTTCAATACCGATGACACGCACCTCAGGACGCTGATGTTTGATCGCTGCGGCTACACCACTGAGCAATCCACCACCGCTAACCGGCGATAACACGAGATCCACGTCGGGGAGATCTTCGAGGATTTCCAGGCCGCATGTTCCCTGTCCGGCGATGATCGCGGAATCGTCGTAGGGCGGAATCATCACGTAACCAAACTCTGCCTGAAGCAGCTCGGCTTTGATTTTTCGTTCTGAGCTCGCGGGGCCAACGGTAACGATCTCGGCGCCGAGAGCAGCGGTGGCATTTCGCTTCACCTCGGGAGCATTGGATGGCATGACGATGACCGCTTTGGCTCCCAGTTTCTGTGCGGCATAGGCAACGCCCTGCGCGTGATTGCCGCTCGAATATGTAATTACGCCGCGTTTTCGCTCCGCGTCGGTAAGCTGGGCGATCTTGTTATACGCACCCCGCAGTTTGAAACTGCCGACAGGCTGCAGGCTTTCGGCTTTGACATAGACCTCGCCAACAAAGTCCGGCATGGCGAGCCGGACCAGCGGCGTGCGCGCCGCGACACCTTGAATACGCGCCTGCGCCGCGCGGATATCGTGGAGTGTGACCAGACTGGCATCCATAGATTCAGGGAAGGAATTTTGCCGGCAGGGGCTCCGTAGGGCTCTCGGCTTCCCACAGGATCTGAGCGATCTTCCAGGTGCTACCGTCATTCACGGCCTGGATACTGTTGATGCCGCGGACAGTCGGCTTGCCGCCCGGCGTTTCAGTGACCTGATAGGTGCTCCAGAGATGCGCCATGTGGCCGTATTCTTCAACCGAATACTTGATCTGATGCTCATAGAAGGCTTCGCTGCCGCGCTTTGCTACCCTCGTAATCCAGTCGTCGAGAGTGAGGATATGCGGAGCCCACTTGCCGTCCGGTCCCTTCACGAGCGGGATGAGACGAGCGTCCGGAGTGAAGAGCTGCCTCATGCATGTCCGGTCTTTGTTGCCGGGGCCGCTTACTGCCTCGTCTACGGCCTTGATCAGATCGGGGAGCGTCGCAGTTGTCGGACAGGGAGTGGTCGCCTGTGCCCAGCCTGATGCAGCAGTTGCCGCCAGGGCGCCCGCGACGAAAAAGAACTTGTGCATCCCAACGCCTCCAAAAAGTCGCTGTTAGATTTCCAGAATGACTGGCATGATCAACGGCCGCCGACTGGTGTTCTTCTGGATATATCGTTTCAGGTCGATGCGGATTTTTTCCTTGATGACACCGTAGTCGGCCTTCTCTTCGGCGCTGGAGTTTTCCAGGGTCTGGGTCACAACCTGGCGGCCCTCTTCGAGCAACTCTGCGTCGGCTCCGACGAAACCGCGGGTGACCAGCTCCGGCTGCCGCTCCACCTTACCGCTGAGCTTGTTGATGGTGAGAATCGCGAGCACGATTCCATCTTCGGAAAGGTGCCGACGGTCGCGAATGACCAGATCTTCGACTACATCTGCCGTCGAGCCGGAATCAATGCAGACGCGACCGGCCGTCACGCGGCCAGCTTTCTGCGCGTTGTTCTGGTCGAGCTCGAGGATGTCGCCGTCCTCGAGAATTAGAGCCAGATCAACGACGCCCGTGCCGTGGGCCAGATCTGCATGCTTCTTGAGGTGGCGATAGTCGCCGTGGATCGGGATGAAGAACCTGGGCTTGAGCAGGTTGATCATTAGCCGCTGCTCTTCCTGACTGGCGTGGCCGCTGACGTGGATCAGCCCCGACGATCCGTCGTCGAAGATAACGTGAGCATCGCGGCGGCTGAGATGGTCGATTACCCGGAAGATGCTCTTTTCGTTGCCGGGAATCACGCGGGAGCTGAGCACCACCGTATCGCCGGGCATGATGCGCGCGTGCTTGTGATTGTCGACCGCGGCGCGGCTCAGGGCACTCATGGGCTCACCCTGCGTTCCGCTGATCAGGATCATTACGTCTTCGGGCGCGTAATCGTTGATTTGTCCGGGATGAATCACAAGTCCCGGCGGGAGTTCCAGGTAGCCGAGATCCTGCGCAATCTCCGACGACTCGATCATCGAGCGGCCCACAATTGCTACCTTTCGGCCGTGGGTGTGCGCCAGGTCCATGGCGATGCGGATGCGGTAGATCGACGACGAAAAGCAGCTGAAGAAGAGCTTTTTCTTCGTGCGGGAGAAAAGCTCGTCAAGGCGCGGCTTGACTGCCCATTCGCTGGGTGTGTAGCCGGGGCGGTCCACGTTGGTGGAGTCCTGGAGCAGGGCCAGCACGCCGCGCTTGCCGTATTCGGCAAAGGCGTGCAGATCGAAGGCCTTGCCGTCAGGCGGCGAGAGATCGATCTTGAAATCGCCGGTGTGGACGACGACACCGACGGGTGTGTCGATGGCAAGAGCGACGCAGTCGACCAGACTATGAGTAACGCGGATCGGCTCGATCGTGAACGGGCCAAGCGAAAACTTCGCACCCGGGGCAATCTCGATCATCTCCGTGTCATCGAGCATCTTGTGCTCTTCAAGCTTGCCCTCGACGTACGCCAAGGTGAATTCCGTGCCGTAGACGGGCACGTTCAGCTCGGAAAGAATCCACGGCAGGCCGCCAATGTGATCCTCATGTCCGTGCGTGAGGATAATGGCACGAACCTTCTCTTTGTTCTCGATCAGATAGGTGATATCGGGGACGACGATATCCACGCCAAGAAGTTCGACCTCGGGGAACATCAGGCCGGCGTCGATGACGAGAATGTCGTCTTTGTAGCGGATGGCGAGGCAGTTCATGCCGAATTCGCCCAGTCCGCCGAGCGGAATGATCTGTAGTTTCGCGTCAGACATCGGAAACTAAGATGGTAACAGGTAGCGAGCCGGCCCGAAGTCGCTGAGAGTCGGCTTTATCGCAGCAAATCCTCGAGCGCCGTACTAAGGTCCGTCTTCTCGTCGCGATATTTCACGATAATCGGCGTGTAGAGGCTCAGGCCCCAGTCCTGGCCCTTCCCCTTACTTACGGCACGTGCTCCGGGAACGACTACGGCGCCCTCGGGGATGATCAGAGGCATCTCAGTGCTAGCGCGATGCACGACACCATTCGGCACATCATAAACGGGCGTGCCACGAGTGAGGATGGTCCCGGCGGCCAGCACAGCACGCCTGCGGACGACGGTGCCTTCATAGACACCACAGTTACCGCCCACAAGTACATCGTCCTCCAGGATGACCGGGCTCGCGCTAATAGGCTCGAGCACTCCGCCGAGTTGTGAAGCGGCGCTGAGGTGCACACGCTTGCCGACCTGGGCGCAGCTTCCCACCAGGGCGTGCGAATCAATCATCGTGCCTTCGTCCACATATGCGCCGGTGTTGATGTACATGGGGGGAGCGCAGATGACTCCCTTTGCGAGATACGCTCCCGCGCGGATTGACGAGCCGCCAATCACCACGCGGATACCGTCTTCGGGTTTGAATCGGCGGACGGGATAGGTGTGCTTATCAATGCAAGGTAAGCCGTCTCCCGACGGCACGAGATGCCCCAGGCGGAATCCGAGCAGAATTCCCTGCTTTACCCAGGCATTGACCCGCCAACCGGTGGGTGATTCCGGGTCCGGCTCCGCGGCGCGGATCTCGCCCCACTCAAGCGCGGCGCGAAGCTCTTCGAAAGCAGACATGGCTGCGGGATCGTCAATTGCCGAGGTGGAGGCGAAATACGTTTCAATGCGTTCTTTTAGTGTGCTCATGTCGGATCGAGAGTTCAGCAGGTCGCCTTTGCGTCCGGGCGGTCCACCAGCAGGCCGAGTTCGTCTGCCAGTCTTTCCAGGCGGGTGCGGGTTCCCGCAGATACAGGCAGCATCGGAAGCCGATAGTGCTCGCCGATCTTGCCCATCATCGTCAATACGGCTTTGACCGGGCCGGGACTTGTCTCCCAGAAATTCGCCTGTATCAGCCGATAATATTGGCGGTTAAGCACGCGCGCGGTAGTCCAATCGTTTTTGAGGGCGGCGCCTACCATTTGTACCATTTCAGCGGGAATCTCATTCGACGCGACCGACACCAGTCCGGCGCCGCCAACGCCGATCACGCCCAGCGCCATATTGTCGTCGCCGGCGTAGATGCGAAGCTCACGTGGAGCGCGCGTGATGAGCTCGGTAATCTGAGCAAGGTTGCCGCTGGACTCCTTCACTCCGCGAATGTTCTCCTGCGCCTCGGCCAATCGCAGTATGGTCTCGGGCTCGAGGTTAACTCCGGTGCGGGAGGGGATGTTGTAGAGGATCACAGGCAAGTCCACTTCTCTGGCGACCGTTTTGAAGTGTTCGAACTGCCCCTCCTGAGTCGGCTTGTTGTAGTAGGGATTGGCGGAAAGAATTGCGGTCACGCCGGGGACCCGCGCTGCAGTTTTCGCCCTCTCCGCCGCTTGCCGAGTGGCATTGTGAGTGCAGCCGGCCCACACCGGAACGCGGCCACCAGCAGCTTCCGTTACGATGCGCAGAACCTGTACCCATTCGTCGTCGCTCAAAGTTGGTGTTTCGGCGGTGGTCCCGCACGCTACCAGCCAGTCGATCCCGCTCTCGATCTGCCACTGCACCAGAGCGTGGAGAGCTTGTTCGTCGAGGCTCCCATCCTGGCGGAACGGTGTAACTAAAGCCGTGCCACATCCTGTTGGTACATCCATCACGCTTCGAGTCTACAGTCGCTCCGCAGCGAGGGCCAATGCGGATTCTTCAGGAACGATAAAATGGCGATAGACCAGCCTCGGAAAGACCGTAACCATCGATGATTTCGGTACTCATTCTCACGAAAAATGAAGAGTCAGACCTGCCCGGCTGCCTAGAATCTGTTTCCTGGTCGGATGACGTTTTTGTTTTCGATTCGTTCAGCACGGACGGTACCGCTGAAATCGCCCGTGGCCGCGGGGTGAATTTCGTACAGCGAAAATTCGACGGCTATTCCAAGCAACGAAATGCCGCACTCGATGAGCTGCCCTTTCGTCACGACTGGATCTTTATCCTCGACGCGGACGAGCGGCCAACACCCCAATTGGTGGAGGAGATGCGGAAGGCGGCGAGTGCAGTTCCCAACGGCGTGGATGGCTATCGCATGCGGCGGAGAGATTTTTTCAACGGGACATGGCTCAAGCACGCCCAGATATCTCCTTATTACATCCGCCTGGTACGCCGCGGGAAGGCTCACTATACGCGTGAAATCAACGAGGTCCTGGAGGTCGACGGGGAGATCCGCGAACTTAAATCGCCCTTGGATCACTTCCCATTTTCGAAGGGAATTGCCCACTGGGTGAGCAAGCACAATACCTACTCGACGATGGAGGCTCAGGTGGTCGCAAGTGGGATGTCTCGCAGCGATGCATCATGGAAGACGGCGCTGTTTGGCAAGGACTTTAATGCTCGCCGGGTCGCCCAGAAGAATATCTTTTATCGCCTCCCTGCTCGTCCGCTGATCAAGTGGATTTATATGGTGTTTATCCGCCGAGCCATTCTCGATGGGAGTGCAGGGATTGCATACGCGAACCTGCAGAGTATTTACGAATATTTCATTGTTTTGAAGACGCGAGAGCTGATGCGAAACGAACGTTAGCCTAACTCGGCCGCGATCTCGCTGAACTCCCAAACACCGGCCTTGCCGGCGATCCACTCAGCAGCTCGTATCGCGCCCTCGGCGAAACCGCGGCGGGAAAAGGCCTCGTGCTTCAGTTCGATCCGATCGTTCGGGGAGCGCGCTTCGATTAAGTGGAAGCCGGAGGCGTCTCCTTCGCGCTTAGAAGTGATTTCTACATTGAGCGAAGGACTCGCAGATTCGAGAGCACGTTTGATCGACAATGCGGTCCCCGAGGGAGCATCCTTTTTGTCTGCGTGGTGGGTCTCGGTAATGCTGTACTGGTAGTGGGGCAAAGCGAGCGCTAGTTCTCTAGTTAGACGCAGCAACGCTTGCACTCCCACCGAGAAGTTTGTGCTGTAGAGTAATCCGGCATGCTTCCGCTCGGCGAGACTACGCATATCGTCAAGTCGGTCATACCAGCCGGTAGTGCCTACCACCACGCGGGCGCCGTTCGCCAGGCAAGCTCGCAGATTGTGGATAACGGCTTCAGGGGTCGTAAAGTCGATCACCACATCAAATCCCGCCAGGAACGGAGCGTTCAAGGCTGAAGCGTTGCGGTTCTCCTCTTCGCCCAGCACGCGCCCCCCATGACCGTGCTCGTGCGCCACTTCTGCCACCAGGCTACCGGTTTTGCCGCGTCCCAATACGAGAAATAACAACGCCGCCTACCTCACGCTTTCCTTCAATGCTTCCACGTCGAAGATTTCCGGATCGGGGTCGCCGAAAAACTCGTCATGGAGCGCTCGGATTGCTTCCTCTACATCATCGTCTTCGATCATGAAACTCATGTTGATTTCCGAGGCGCCCTGCGAAATCATGCGCACGTTCACGTGCCGGATGGCCTGAAATACCCGCGCTGCGATGCCGTTCTGTCCGCGAATGTCTTCGCCCACCATGCAAATGAGCGCTTTTCGCCCTTCGTACTTGACGTCAGCCAGCTGGCTGAGGTCAGCCGCGATATCCGGCAACTTGTCGTTCGAATCCACGGTCAGCGATACCGAGACTTCAGAGGTGGAAACCATGTCGACAGGGCACTTGTGCTTGTCGAAGACGTCAAAAATCGCCTTCAGATAACCATGCGACATCAGCATGCGGCTGGCGACGACGTCGATAATTGTCAGCCGGCGCTTTGCTGCGATCGACTTGAACGGGCTGCGGCAGTGGGGTGCGAGGGAGATGATCCTGGTGCCCTCATTCTGAGGATTGCGGGAGTTCAGAACCAGCACGGGAATATTCTTCTTCACTGCAGGAAGAATCGTCGCCGGATGCAGAACCTTCGCGCCGAAGTAGGCGAGTTCCGCCGCCTCCTCAAAGCTGATCGTCTTCACACGCAGCGCATTCGGACAGATGCGCGGATCGGTGGTCATGATGCCGTTCACGTCTGTCCAGATTTCGATTGAGCCGGCATCGAGGCCGCCGCCTAGGATCGCTGCGGTGAAATCCGAGCCGCCGCGCCCCAGAGTGGTGGTCACACCCTTCTCGGTTGCCCCGATGAAGCCACCCATCACGCAGACCTGGCCGGCAGTAGCGTACGGAAGCACATGCTGCTTCAGGCGCTGTTCGATCAATGCATCCTGGGGAACAGCCTTGCCGTGTTGTCCATCGGTGACGATGCATTGCCGCGCGTCGACGTAGATTGCATCGAGATCCCGTTGGCGGAAAGCCTCGGCAATCATGCGGCTCGACAACCGCTCGCCCATGGAGACAACCATGTCGCTTATGCGCGGAGTCAATTCGCCGACTGCTGCCAGCCCGCGGAGTACTTCGTCCAGGCTGCAGAATTCCGTTTCGATCCACTGGCCGAGCTCGGCCATGATCTGGGCTGAAACCAGCGCGCAAGCCGTCTCCAGATGGCGGTTGCGCAGTCGCGCTGTTATGGCGAGCGCTCCGGCCCGGTCACCGCGGCCAGCGGCATTCGCCGCAGCCAGAAGCTGGTCAGTGACTTTGGCCATCGCGCTGACCACGACTATCGGCGTCAGTCCCTTACTGAGCCGGTTACGAACGATCCCCGCCGTACGGTTGATGGCAAGGGCATCTTCGACGGAAGTCCCGCCGAACTTCATCACCACGAGCTGGCTCATGCCGTTACCGCGACCGTATCGAGTTTTTCCGCCTCCAGCTTGCCCAGAGATACCAGCAGCTCAGCATTCAACAGCGCGGCGCCTGCAGCTCCGCGAATCGTATTGTGGGAGAGGACGGTGAACTTCCAGTCGAGCAAGCCGCACGGCCGTAATCTTCCCACCGTGGCTGCCATCCCGCGGCCACGCATCTTGTCCAGGCGTGGCTGGGGCCGGTCTTCGAGATCGGTGAACTCAACCGGCTGCGAAGGAGCCGTGGGAAGGTCGCGGCCCGCAAGGGGAGCAAATTCCCGCCAGGCGTCCAGTATTTCTTCGCGGCTGGGATTCTTCGAGAACTTTACGCTAACGCTCTCGGTGTGGCCGTCTTCGACTGCGACCCGGTTGCAATGAGCCGTCATCTTAGCCGCGAGGGGGCGCACGACCTTGCCGTCGCGTTTACCGAGAAGACGCAGCGTCTCGGCCTGCATCTTTTCTTCCTCGTTCTTGATGTAGGGCACGACGTTGCCGAGGATGTCCATAGAGGCTACGCCCGGGTATCCTGCTCCGCTGACAGCCTGCATGGTGGTCACAAAGATAGAGTCGATTCCGAAACGCTCGGCCAGCGGCTTCAGGACGAGAACAAGGCCTATCGCCGAGCAGTTCGGATTGGTGACGATATAGCCGCCGGCTTCTCTGCGCCAGGACTGATTCTCGAGTATCGGCAGATGATCAGCATTGACTTCGGGAATGACCAGCGGCACATCCTCGTGCATGCGGAAAGCGCTTGAATTGGAAATGACTGCGCAACCTGCCGCCGCAAACGCAGGCTCTAGTTCACGAGCTATATCGGCATCGAGCGCGGCAAAGATTACCTTTGGCGCATCGAGGGGTGTAGCTGGCGAAATGGACATCTGTGCAATTCGTTCGGGGAGAACGGAATCGAGCTTCCACCTTACTGCTTCGCCGTATTTCTTCCCGCTGGAGCGGTCGCTGGCGGCAAGCCATGCCACCTCGAACCACGGATGATGTTCAAGCAATTGAATGAACCGCTGGCCGACCATGCCGGTCGCGCCAAGAATTCCGACTTTTTGGCGTTGCATCGTAGCCTTTTCAAAGACAGCCCTGAGAAATGTGCGCAACTTCAAGCCAGTCAAGCCGCTGACATCACTGGCTTTCACGAGCCGTCCCACCTCTATGGCTGTCCAATTTATCTTTTAGTGTATCCGGTTCTTAACATCCGATGAAAGGCGGATTGATCGAAGGCACTTTCCAAGTGACCAAAAGAGGAAAACGAATCCGGTGGTGTTCCCGGTTCATCACTTCAAGTGATGCCGGCGTATCTCCCTCTAAGTGTCGTTCGCCCCGATGAATTCGATTCAGATACAGCCCAAACTTCAGGCGCGCTGCGTCGAGCTGCCGTGTCGCGCGATCATGGAATCGATACCGGCCTGTGGGGCGGAACTTTTCTTGTTTCGCCAGGAGGGCGGACCGGCATTCATCACCACGGAAAACAGGAGACTATCGTCTATGTTCTTGAGGGCTCATCGACGGTGCGCTGGGGTGAGCATGGCGAGTCTCAGGCCACGGTGAACGCCGGCGATTTTCTGCACGTCCCGGCATGGACGCCGCACATGGAAATCAATCCATCTGACGATCGGCCGTTTCGCTGGATTGTAGTTCGAAGTACACCGGAACCGATTGTTGTGAATCTGCCGGACGATTACTGGGGATAGCCGGTGAGGTGAAGCCGCTCAGGGCTGCTGCGTGGCAGGCTCCATGGCGTAGGTAAAATCCTGGCTGGCTGTCTGTTTTGACCCCACGGTTACCGTCGCCGTCTTCTGGCCGAGTTTTTCGTGGACAGCCACAATCGTATACGTTCCCGGCGGCAGCCCTTTGATGGTGAAGTGGCCGTCAGCGTCTGACACTGCAAAGAAAGGATTCGCTGCGACGTTGATGAAGGCTTCCATCCAGGGATGATTATTACAACGCACGGGAGTCATCAGCTCGGGGGTCTGCAACGTACGCATCTCGCCCGCGCCGTTGGGAGGCTGAGAAATGTCCACCGATTGATTGGTGCTGAGTTGCGGGGTCATATGGACGTTGTGCATCGTCGGATCACTGTTGGTGAATTTGACCGGCTGCCCGGCCATGACTCCTACGACATGCGGAGTGAATCGGCAGCCCTTCTGGTCGATGACGATGGGATCAGAGGATGGCGCGTACAGCTTGTTGCCAAGACCATCCTTCACGTAGATGAAGACGTTTTCGAGTCCGCCATTGTGAACTACATACTGCTCGGTATAGTTGGCGTCTGCGACTGAGCAAACGGGATCCTGAGCCATATCGATTTGGATTCTCTGCGGCGCTTTATCGGTGAAGTGAATCGTCCCACTGATGGCTCCCGCAGTGCTTTCGTCGATGGTCGTGTAGACGCCCTTCGTCTCTGTTTCCCCGGTTTTCTTTTTGCATGCCGCACTGGCAAGCAGCAGCGTACACAGCGCCACTGTCATCACTGTTCTTATCCGCATTGTGAACTCGCTCTCTTCTAACAGCTAGCTGGCAGGTTGTCCGACTTCGAGGGCCGCGATCACTGCATCGGCAAATGCCTTGGTCCCGGCCGTGCCATGTACGTCGCGGGTCAGGGTCTTCTTCTCGAGATATACGTGCTCGAGGGCTTTCTGGACGTTATCCGCCGCTTCAGTTTCGTCGATATGGCGAAGCAAGAGGATCGCCGACTGCAGGAGAGCAGTGGGGTTTGCGATGTCCTTGCCTGCGATATCAGGAGCCGAGCCGTGGACAGCCTCGAAAATCGCGGCGTCCACACCGATATTCGCGCCCGGCACTAAACCCAGGCCGCCCACGAACGCGGCGCACAAATCGCTCACAATGTCACCGTAGAGATTGGGAAGCAGCAAGGTGTCGTATTGGTAGGGATTCATGACCAGCTGCATGCAGGCGTTGTCGATGATGTGTTCGCCGTAGGTGATCTCCGGATAGCCCTTGGATATCTCCCGCGCACACTTCAGAAACATTCCGTCCGACAACTTCATAATGTTGGCCTTGTGAATGGCGTGAAGCTTGCGGCGTCCGTGTTTGCGCGCGTATTCAAATGCCCACTTGGCGATGCGTGTCGAACCCTTCTCGGTGATGACTTTAAGTGAAGTCATCACGCCCGGCACTACCTCATGTTCCAGGCCCACATACTCGCCTTCGGTGTTCTCGCGGACGATGATCAGGTCGACGTTCGGATAGCGGGTTTCGAGACCGGGCAGATTGCGAATCGGCCGGAAATTTACGTAGAGATCGAATTTCTTTCGGAGCGTTACGTTAATCGATGTGAATCCGCCGCCGATCGGGGTGGTCACCGGACCCTTCAGCGCAAGCTTGGTCCTCTCGATTGATTCGTAAAGGTCCTTCGGGACGTATTCTTCATACTTCTCAAATGCCTCGGCACCCGCCGCATAACGCTCCCAGGCGAACTTTACGCCGGTCGCATCGAGAATACGTACAACCGCGTCGGTGACTTCCGGGCCTATTCCATCGCCGGGAATCAGAGTGACTGCATGTGTCTTCGTTTTGCTCATAATCTTTGTCATCCTGCCGATTTGCTCTTCTTGCCCGGCTCGCGCGCGGTGAGCAATTGTTCCAGTTCTTCCTTAAATTCCCGCACATCCTTGAAATCGCGATATACGCTGGCAAACCGGATGTAGGCGACCGTATCCAGCGCCTTCAGTCGGTTCATCAGCAGCTCTCCGATTTCGCTGGTGGTCCGCTCGCGCTCCGGCGATTCGGTCAGGAAGGATTCGGTTTCATCGACCAGAGCTTCGAGCTTGCTCGCGGAAACGGGCCGCTTTTCGCAGGCGTGCAACAGTCCGCTGAGCACCTTCTGCCGCTCGAACTTTTCCCGACGCCCGTCTTTCTTTACAACCATGTAGGGGATCTCGTCGATGCGCTCGTAGGTGGTAAAGCGTTTGTTGCAACGCTCGCATTCCCGGCGTCGACGAATGGAATCGGCTTCTTTGCTCTCGCGCGAGTCAACCACACGGTCTTGCGCAAACCCGCAGTAAGGACACTTCATTTCTGGATTGATTTTAGCAGCCGAAATTTGCCAACGGCCTTGCACCGTCGCATGATTGCTTGTTAGCTTCGCGCATCTCATCACTATGACCACGAGAGAACGCTCTATACTGAAAGGCGCACTGGCCGGGCTTATAGGCGGAATTGCGGGCGCCGGTGCAAAGGCGCTGGCTGAGCAAATCTTTCCGCCGCGCGTCCAGGGCCAGACACCCCCACCCGTCATTCTGGCCGAGCAGGTCGCGGGGCGCCCTCTGCCTCATGCCCAAAAGCATGCAGCCATGCAGAGCATCCACTGGGGTTTTGGCGCGGCTGCCGGAGCGGTTTATGGCGCGCTGGTCGAGGTTGAGCCCTCGTTGGGCGCCTGGAAGGGCGCGGCTTTCGGGCTCACGCTCAACAAGCTGACGCATGAGTCCATTTTGCCTCGGATGGGCTTGTCGGCTCCGAAAGAAGCGCAACCTACGCAGGAACGCATCAGCGAATGGGTGACGCACGCTGTCTATGGGATATTTACCGACTCGGTCCGGCGCGTTGTACGGCGCAATCTGTGAATCGCGCTAGGTGGCCTGCTCGGATGCGGCCTCTGCAACAGCGAGAGCTTCCTCTCCTGCATGCTCGCTCTCTTCTGATACTTTCTTCAATGAGACGCCCTCCAACCGAGCCCAAATCACGCCCACAGGCACAATGGCCAGAAATGTGACCAGCAGCAGAGTCGCGGCGCAGGCAGTGGCCGCCTCAGCGGTAGCACCAGAAACGCCCGAGATCGCCGCAGCGACAATCCCGATTTGCGTGAACCAACCGAGTACAGGCAGCTGAATAATGCTTGCCCCACCACTGGCAATCATCAGCAGGACGCATTTGGAGAAGCTAATAGTCGCCAGTTGCGGACTCGCCACAAAGGCTCGGCATCCCACAAAGTAAGCAAGTGCAATCAGCCCCCACATAGCAAGGGAGAGGGACGCAACAGCCGCAAAATCTGAGAACGATCGCATCGTGTCCAGCCCAGAGTGGAAGGTGCGAATCTTTTCTGCAATGGCCTGCCCGAGCTTCTTTGAGAAGAGGCCGAAGCTGCGCTCACAGAAGGCAGCGACGGCGTTGCCGCTTACGCGTACAGCTACTAGAAACAGCGCACCCAGTATCGTCAGCAGGAGGCCACCGTATCGTGCGATGAAGGCGGACAATTGTGGCGAATGCAGCGCCAGACTGGAGAGATGTCCCGAGTGGCTCGTCGCCTTGACGATGTCGGCTTGCGGAACTGAGAGCACGCCAATGGAGAAGATCATCGCCATGGATCCCGCATCGAAAAGCCGTTCGACAATATACACAGCGATCTGTGAGCTGATGGGCAGAGCAGTCTTCTTGGACACTAAGTAGGGCCTTACTAAATCCGCCACACGCCCGATGAGCGCGACCGCCGTAAAACCGATTACCTGCGTCCCGATTAAGGACAATAGAGGAACTTTCTTGTTGTGCCGCAGCAGTAGAGCCCACCGTATGGAGCGGAGGATATAGCCAAGGTAGATAGAGCCGACAGCTATCCCGATATCGCGCCAGTCGGCCAGCTTCAATTGCTGGATGAAAACGCCCCATTCAAAGTGAATTCTCTGGCGCGCCACGAGTACCAGCGCCACCAGGGCGATAGCGGCGACCAGCCAGAGAATCCAGCGCTTATTCTTCAAAATGCAATCTCCATGATTCGAGGGGCAGTCAGCGTGTGGCAGTTGCTAACTGCGTCAGCGAGTTCCTGCTTCTCGTCTTCTCGCGGGAGGCTACCCGGCGGTTGAACTCGTGGATTACGCGCGCGACGTAGGCCCGGGTTTCGCGGTAGGGCGGGATTCCGTGCCACCGGTCGACAGCTCCTGGTCCGGCATTGTAGGCGGCCAGGGCCAACGCGAGGTTGTCGTGGTAGCGCTTGAGCAGGCTGTCAAGATAGGCGGTTCCACCATTGACGTTATCGCCCGGCGCGAAGGCATTGCTTACGCCGAGATCGGCTGCCGTACCCGGCATGAGCTGCATCAAGCCCTGCGCTCCGGTGCGGCTGACCGCGTGGGCGTTTCCGCCGCTCTCCTGGCGAACCACACTGGCGAGAAGGTCCACATCGAGGTCGTGAGCGGTTCCGGCCCGGGTCAGTAGTTCGTGGAGTTCCGCGTCGGTGAGCCTGCCATTGGTGCTGGAAGCCAAGGTGGTTTTCGGAGATGCGGCCGGCAAATCGACGTGCTCGCTCGATGCAATCTCAGCGGCGTCAACTTCGACAAAATTAGTGTTGCTGGAATCCATGTAGAGCCGCACTCGGTCGCCCGCAGCCGAATGGTGATCGCAGATCAGGTCGAAGCCATTGGTCAGGGTCACGTGCTCGGCGGCGTGGGCTGCGCCGGATACCACGAGAAGACACAGTGCCATGCGAAGGGCTGCTCGCGGCGCACGGCGGCCCGTCTTCAGACAGAATCCGAGCATTGCGGTCACTCTATCATGCCGAGGTTTCACTGGTTCAGCTCCCTCGCGTACTGGACGGCGGCGGATTCGAGAACGCTCTCGATGATTTGGGCTACGCCGTCCTGGTCATTGCTTGGGGCGACCTCCCATCCGCGACTGCGGGCGAGGGAGAGCAGGTCGGGGGCGCTGTTTCCCATGACGACGGGGCAACCGGCGAGGTTGAGCATTTCAAGGTCATTGAAGTTGTCGCCGATGGCCAGGATCTCCTCCGGGAGGATGCCCCGGATGGCCGCCCATTTCTCCAGTGCGACTCCCTTGGAGCAGCCGGGCGGGAGGATGTCGAGGATGGACAGGCCCCGGAGGGGATATTCGGTGCGGTGGAGTTCCACCAGCCGGGCAAGGTCGCTCGACAGCAGCCAGGCTTCAGCCTCACGCATGGCCTCGACGGTACCGCAGAGCATTCCCTGGACCGGCTCGTCGCCGCCGTTGAAGGCGTCTTCGAGCGGGACGACCTCCCTGATCCAAGGGCGGTTCGCGTTCACCCACGGGCCGATGTGCGCGCTGAGGCGGTCGATCGATTCCAGCACCAGCTCGCCCGGTCCTTCGCAGTCGAAGGTGAAGACGGTCATGCCGCCGAACTGGCGCAGGGCTCCGCAGAGCAGCCGGGCGGTTTCGGCGGGCAGAAAGAAGCGGTCGATGCGGTCGCCGGCAAGGGTTCGGGTCACCGTTCCGTTGGAGGTGATGAGTACCGTCTTGGGCTGCAGCCCGATCGGGTGGATCAGGGGTGCGGCATAGGTCTGGCGACGGCCGGTAGCGATCACGATCTCGATCCCGGCAGCCTCGGCCTCGAGGAGAGCCCGACGGGCGCGATCGGTTACTTGCCCTCCGACGGATGGCAGTAAGGTTCCGTCGATGTCGATGGCGATCAGCCTTACTGGAGGGGGCATGGATATGAGTTTACCGGACAGTGCATTTCAGAGCCTTTACCCGAATGGGGTACCCCTCCCCCTGTTTTCTGTAGTTTTGAACTCATTCATTCTGCTGGGCTTATGGATTATGGCTTGCAACTCATTCGTTCGATTGGATTAAATTGTAACTGATTGTTTCGATGGGAGTTACATCCACCGTGCAAGTGACGTAATGACCTGGCCGCTGACAGTTATCCCGTGAGACCCCAAAGGTGATCGGATTTTGGCGCTACTTCCATTTTATCGAGTCGGCGGAAATGATCGGCCAGGTTCCTGGGACTGTAGCGTTCACAGGATGAGACAGTTACAGGAAGATTTGGCGATCATGTATTGACAGGCTGCGGGGCTACATCGGGGTGATAATTCCTCCGACCGGGGTGCGCTCAGGCAGCTTCTTGTCCGAGGGGCGCTTCAGGCTCATGGCTTCGGCGATCATGTCCACGTATTTGAGGCCGGCGCCGGTGTTGAAGGTGACGACACGGTCGGACGGAGCGAGGAAGCCGGTCGCGATGAGGTGATCATAAGCCGCAGTCGCAGCGGCACCCTCAGGCGAGAGCAGCAGGCCCTCATTGCGGGACCAGTCGAGGAGTGATTGCAGGATGGTCTGGTCGTCGAGGGAGACGACGGTTCCGGCGGATTCGCGGACGATTTCCAGGATGATGTAGTCGCCGTAGGGCTTGGGGACGCGCAGACCAGCGGCGAAGGTAGCGGCGTTGTCGAAGAATTTGCTGGCCGGCTCGCCTGCCTCGTAGGCGCGAGCGACGGGCGCGCAGCCGGAGGCCTGGACGGCAATCATTTTGGGGCGCTTGCCGGGTTTGACCCAGCCGAGGGCCTCCATCTCCTCGAAGGCCTTCCACATGCCGATGAGGCCGACGCCCCCGCCGGTGGGGTAGAAGACGGCGTCGGGATACTCCCAGCCGAGCTGCTCGACGAGCTCGTAGCCCATAGTCTTTTTGCCTTCGACACGGAAGGGTTCTTTGAGGGTGGAGATGTCGAACCAGACATCTTCCTGCGCGAGCCGGCCTGCCGCCTGTGCGGCTCTCTGCTCTTTTATGCGCTCGGTAACCATGCGGGCGCAGTCGGAGATGAGTCCGTCGACGAGAGTCACCTTGGCTCCGTAGGCGACGCCTTCGAGGTAGTTGGCCATGGGCACGTCGCCGGGCATGAAGATGTGGGCTTCGATTCCGGCGGCGGCGGCGTAGGCGGCCAGGGCTCCGGCGGCGTTTCCGGCGGAGGGTGCGGCGAGCTTCTTGAGGCCGTAATGACGGGCCAGGGAGACGGCCATGGACATCCCACGGGCCTTGAAGCTGCCGGTGGGGTTGGTGGCCTCTTCTTTGAGGTAGAGGTTGGAGTGGCGGCCGCTGCGCAGCATCGGCGTCCAGCCTTCTCCGAGGGTGACCGGCTCAACCCCGGGCAGGACGGCGGAATAGCGCCACATGCTCTGCAGGCCTCCGGGGGACGGGCGTGAGGCGGAATCTACCGCGGCCAGGTCATAGCGAACGTAGAGGGATCCGGCGCATTGGGGGCAGACGGTCTGGGGAGTCTGGGCGGAGATGTGCTGGTGGCAACGGGAGCATTCGAGCGAGGCGATCGGGGGCATAAGGGAAGTTTAAGGGAATCCGATCGAAACGTAAGGAGCGCCACCCACCTCCGGGCATCCATCGATCGAGACCTTTCAATTGCCTATAGCGTGGTAGAATGGTTCCTATATAGGGTAGAATTATCCATGAGTCTTAATATCAAGAATGAAGAGACTGCTCGCCTGATTCACGAACTGGCGAATCTGACCGGGGAAAGCCTGACCGGAGCCGTCAGGAACGCGGTGCAGGAGCGGATAGCTCGACTTCATCGGGAGCGAAAGGGCAGCCTGGCGCAGCATCTTCTCAGCATCGGGAGAGAGACCGCGCCGCTTTTTAAAGAGCCCTATCGCTCTATTGAGCACGGTGATCTGCTCTATGACGAACTGGGTCTTCCAAAGTGATCCTCGATTCTTCCGCTCTCATCGCGATTCTTCGCAACGAGCCTGAGGCACCAGCATTCGCAGATGCGATCGAGAATGCTGCCGTCCGCTGTATTTCAGCTGCCAGCTACGTTGAAGCTGCCGCCGTTATAGACGGCAGCCGCGATCCCGTCCTGAGCCGCCGGTTCGATGACCTGTTGCGCGATGCCCAGATACGAATTGAGCCGGTCACCGAAATTCAGGCACGTCTCGCTCGCGAAGCGTACCGCGATTATGGCCGCGGCAGCGGGCATCCGGCGAAGCTCAATTTCGGCGATTGCTTTGCCTATGCGCTGGCCCGGGACATGGGTGAGCCACTGCTCTTCAAGGGCGGCGATTTCTCATCTACAGATGTAACTCCGGCAAGTTGATGGGTCAGAGTTGCGTCCGCTGCTTCGGATCACAAATGATCGCCCGGTCATCCATTCGAATTAATTCCCTCTTGCGTGCAATGTTTCGTGCTCCCGAATCACTTTCCGGTTAGCAAGAAGGAGGTTCGCATGAGTACAGTTGCGGACAAAGTCAGTAAGCCGGGAAAAACGCCGTCAAAGACGATCGACATTCACGGCCTAACCGAGATGCCGGTTCATCACCTGAGAGGGTTCATGCAGTTCATCGCTGAACACGATCTCTGGGATGAGGTGGAAGGGCATCTCCGGCAGCACGGGTGTACAAAGCTGATGATCAGCTTCGAGCCCATGGGTGCTGTCGGAAAATTGTTGGAACAGAAGAAGGCGTCGGGCGCTGTCAAGCAGAAGTTGCATCTGCTGCCGCAGTGCGGCTGCAACGGACCGGTGGGCCCGAGACCGGGTCCTGTCACACCGCCAAGCGGCGGCGGTGGTGGAGATGGCGGAGCGCCATCGCCCCCGTCCGGCGGTGGCGGCGATGGTGGACCGCCGGATGGAGGTGGTGGCGGAGGTGGAGATCCGATCGAATAAATCGTCACCAGACCCCGGCTGAGGGCCTCTCATCCGGGGTTTCAGGTACAGGGACTTTTGTTGCAGGTTTCTGTAGCAGATTCCGTTGCAAATCCTAAAGCTTGAAGAGTTCGCGGAGACGCTTGGTCTGGGCGCGGCTGACGGGGATTTCCGTCTGCTTCTTGTCGTCCATGCGGAGCTGATAGCTAGACTTGAACCAGGGAACCACTTCCTTGATGTGGTTGATGTTGACCACGTAAGACCGGTGCGCGCGCCAGAAGACGGATGGGTCGAGCAGCTCGAGCAGTTCTTCGAGAGTGCGGCATCGGGATTGGCCTTCGATGGTCTGGGTGGCCACGGAGATGATGCCTTCGTCGATGGAGGCGAAGCAGATGTCTTTCTGATCAATGAGCAGGAGGCGGCTCTGCGCCTGGAGGACAATTTTTCCGCTGTGCACGCGCGGATTCTGTTGCTGCTGCTCAATGAGGCGGATAAGCGAGTCGAGTTTGAAGCCGCCGGAACCGGAGAGCGAGTCTCCTTCGGGTTGTGCGGTCTCCTGCAGGCGGAGGCGGGCGCGCTCGACGGCCTGCAGCACGCGGGCTTTGTCGAAGGGCTTGAGCAGATAGTCGATGGCGTTGACATCGAATGCGCGCACCGCGTACTGGTCGAAGGCCGTAGCGAAGATGATCTGCGGCAGCCGGTCGTTGTGCTCGATGAGCTGCTTGAGCACGGCGAATCCGTCGAGGCCGGGCATCTGTACATCGAGAAAGACGAGGTCGGGCTGGTACTCACGGATGAGCTCGACGGCTTCGATGCCGTTTGCACCCTGGGCCACGACTTCGACACTGCCGGCGGAATCGAGCAGATACTTCAGCTCTTCGCGCGCGAGCTGCTCATCGTCGATGATGAGCGCGGTGATGGGCGGCGCAGAGGTGTGCATGAGTGAGGCCAACGTCCGAGTATAACGGGTTCGGCCATCAATGTGACCCTTCAGATGTTGAGTCGCAGGTCCCAGAATTTGGAGTCAGCGGGTGAAGGCGTGCAGTCGGCCGGGAGGGTGGCTGGCGGTGAGGTCGTGGCCGCAGTGGACGCAGAAGATATCGGTGATGCGCGCGCTGCGGTAGCAGTTGCTGCAACAGGCGGCGACCTGATAGGCGCACTGCGGGCAGTAGTGGTAATTGCCTTCGATGTGGGCTCCGCATGACGGGCAGCTGGCAGTGATGGGCTGGCGGAGCAGGAAATAGAGCACGGCTCCGATGCCGCCGGGGATGAGAATGCAGACCATCCAAAGGCGAGTGCTCATACCGCGGCGTGGCGCGTCGTTGCTGATGTAGCCCATCATGAGGACATAGAGAGCGGCGAGGGCTCCCCAGGAGAGATCCAGGTAAAAGCGGAGCGCAAACGGAACGCTGCTCGGATGATGGCGGTGTGCGGGAAGGACGATCCAGAAGTAGTACTGGGTGAGACTGAAGGCCAGGAGAGCTCCGGCGATGGCCCAGCGGGGAATGAGGCGCAGTTCATCGGAAAAGCGCGTTTCATTTTCAGGGCAGCGTTGTGTCGGGTTGCTCATGGTCTGCTATCTTGCCGTCACTGTTCGGCGGTTATCGCTCACCAGCGTCGCACACGCGGGCAGCTCCCACTCAGGATTCTTCTCCATCCCGCGTCCGCCGGCTTCGCAAATGAACGATGACCGCCGCGAAGAGAGCGGAGAAGAGGGTGGCGATGAGCGACATGGTCATCGCCGGCATGTCCTGGAAGTGCTCGCCGTTGAAGAGATCGTCGGCAACGCTCCAGATTGCGGGCGTGAGAAACACGATGAGGGCCACAAAGGCGAGCAGAGCGATACCGGCATGACGGCGGCGGCGATTCTCGGCAACGCGCATCTGGTAAGCGGCTGCCATGACGCTGCGGCGCGTGCGCTGCACTACGGCGAAGTTGGCCGAGGAGTTGAGACCGGAAAGCGCGTCGATCAATTCCTGGTCTATATGCTGATCGGGAGCGAAGCGTCCCGGCTGATTCGCAGAAGGACGGTTCATCGTGCCTCCTGCTGGCCGTTCATTGCTACGACGCGGGGTTTGAGCGCGGCGAGTCCGCGGTAAAGGCGCGACTTGACGGTCGAAAGCGGGGCACGGGTCACCTGCGCGATTTCTTCGAGGGAAAGCTCTTCGTGGAAGCGCAGCACGAGGACTTCGCGGTGCAGCGGATCGAGGGTGAGCAGAGCAGCGGTGACGCGCTGGCCGTTTTCGCGGATCTGATAAAGGTCGAAAGGCGTCGGCTCGTCGCCGGGAATCTCGTAGGCGCGGTCTTCACCGTCGACTTCGCACATCTCTTCCAGGCTGGCCATGGTGCGCTTGCGGCGCATGTCGATCATGAGGTTGCGCGCGATGGTGAAGAGCCAGGTGTCGAAGCGGGCGGCGCCGTTGTACTGCGTGCCACGGGTAAGCACGCGCATCCAGGTTTCCTGGAAGAGGTCTTCGGCCAGATCGCGGCTGCCGGTGAGGAAGAGCAAATAGCGGAGGAGGCGGTGCTGATATTGGATGATGAGCCGGTCGAGGAGTTCGGGGTCGTGCCGCCGGAGTCCTTGCGCGATCAGTGCGTTTTCGGCCCGCGATTGCTCAGCGAGGGTCAGCGTTGCCGTGCTCATCTCATTTTCAGAGACGGACCACAGCCTCCGGAAGACGCCCTTTTCGACGAGATTTTCAAGCTCACGTGAGAAGCTCATGCCGAATCCTCGGAACGATATTGGAAGAGCAGACGTGAGCGGGGGAGAGTGGGTCTGCTAACTCTTCCATTATGATGCGGATGCGTTATCGCCTACAAGTCCGATTAGACTAAACGGAATGGAAATCCTGTACGGGCTGCATCCGGTCGAAGAGGCGCTGCGCGCGGGGACGAGGAAATTCGACCATGTGTGCGTGGCCCGGGAGAGGCACGATCCGCGGCTGCAGCGGGTGATCGATGCGTGCCGGGAGAACGGCATCCGGGTAAGGGCAGAGTCGAAAGATGAGCTGACGCGGCTGGCGAAAACGGCCGGGCATCAGGGCGT
The DNA here is from genome assembly GCA_963781245.1 of uncultured Acidobacteriaceae bacterium. Classification (GTDB taxonomy): domain Bacteria; phylum Acidobacteriota; class Terriglobia; order Terriglobales; family Acidobacteriaceae; genus Silvibacterium. Next base: position 610,691 of record CAWAFB010000005.1, on the reverse strand, counting down.
GGTGGCGATTGTCCGTGGGCGGGAGTTTCTGGAGTTGGAAGACCTGTTCGAGGGGCCGGAGCCACGGTTGTTGTTAGCACTGGACGGGATCGAAGATCCGCAGAACCTGGGGGCATTGCTGCGCACGGCTGACGCGTCGGGCGTGGACGGCGTGGTGGTGACCGAGCGGCGGGCAGCTCCTTTGAGCGCGGTCGCGGTCAAGGCGTCGGCGGGAGCGGCGGAGCATGTGCGGATCGCGCGGGTGGTGAACCTGGTGCGCGCGCTGGAGCAGATCAAGGAGCGAAATATTTGGTGCGTGGGGCTAGACGAGCGGGGTTCGCTGAGTTACGACGAGTACGATTTCACGTCGAATACGGTAATTGTGTTGGGGCGCGAAGGCGAGGGGCTGCACGAACTGGTCCGGCGAAGCTGCGATCGCCTGCTAAGGATTCCGATGGCGGGACAGGTGGCGTCACTGAATGTTTCGGCCGCCGGCGCGGTGGTGATGTTTGAGGCGGCGCGGCAGCGGCGGGCAGGGCTGAGTGGAGTAGGTGGTGCGGCGGAGGCGAAGGAAGAGTTGCCGCGCAAGGAGAGAAAAGGTTTGGGTTCATGAGGATGAAGCAGTGGATCGCCGCGGTTGTTGTCTGCGGCGGATTGTGCGGGGCGGCGTACGGTCAACAACAGGCCACAAGGCCGCAGACAGGGCAGACCCCGCAAGCGGCGCCAAAGGATCAGCCAGGGGCAGGACAGTCTGCGGCAGATCAGTCTCCGGCAAGTCAATCTCCGGAAAGTCAGGCAGAAGACCAGCCGTCGAATCCGAGCGCGAAGGTGATTTTTTCGCGATCGGACGAGGATGCAGCTCCTGCAAAGCAAGACGCAGCAGTGAAACCGGGCACAACTAAGGCAACGGATGAGGAGCGGGCCGCGGTCACGTTTACCGCTTACGACTTCGACATTCATCTGGCGCCGCGGGAACACACGCTGGCGGTTCGCGTGCGGCTGGATGTGCGCAACGACGGAGATCAGCCGCTGAGGGTGATTCCGCTGCAGATTTCTTCTTCGCTCCATTGGGAGGGCGTGAGTCTTGACGGCAAGCGGCTGCCGATGGGGCTGGCCATAGTCAACAGCGACGTCGATCATACCGGCCAACTGAATGAGGCGGCCGTCGAGTTACCGACTCCGCTGGCGCCGAAGAACACGCTGCGGCTCGAGGCAGCCTACAGCGGGCCGGTGGAGATCGACGCGAAGAGGCTGCTGCAGCTGGGCACGCCGGACGATGTAGCGGAGCGGTCGGACTGGGACCGCATCTGGGAAGACTTCACCGGGCTGCGCGGCTTCGGGAATGTGGTGTGGTATCCGGTGAGCTCGGTGCCGGCGCTGCTGGGAGATCAGGCGAAGGTCTTCGCGGAGATCGGCACCCAGAAGCTGCGGCAGTCGGATGCGATGGTGGCGATGCGGGTGTCGGTGGAGTTCTACGGGGCGGGGCCTTCGCTGGCGATCCTGAACGGACACGTGGTTGAAATGGAAAAGCCGACGGCGATGCCGACGAATGAGTATCCGGGGGTGGTCGCCTGTTCTCTTCCCGGGACGAAACTGGGTTTTGCTGTTCCCACGCTGTTTGTCGGATCGCGAACAGTACACGAAGGCAGCGGCGTGCGAGTGTACGTTCGCGAAGAGAATGCTGCAAACGCTCAGGGCGTGATGACGGCGGCGACCATGGTTCGGCCACTTGTCGAGCAATGGCTGGGCTCTAAGCCGCGTTCGCCGCTCACGGTGGTCGATCTGCCGGAGGTGGACGATGCAGCGTATGAGCAGGGCGGTGTGCTGTTCATCGGGCTGGCGTCCGATCCGCCGGAAAAACTGGCGGAGACGCTCGCACATGCTTTGGCGCACACGTACTTCCAGTCTCCGCGCGAGTGGCTCAACGAGGGCGTGGCGAGCTTTATCGGCACGCTGTGGATTGAGCGCATGCACAACCGGGAGATGGCGCTGGAAAAACTGGAGGCTTCGCGCAGCGCGCTGGCATTTGCCGAGCCGGGAAGTCCGGGCGCCGGTCCGGGTCAGGACCTGCTCCATGCGTCGGATGCGATCTATTACCGGACAAAGGCGACGTATGTTCTGTGGATGCTGCGCGACATGGCCGGAGATAAGCCGCTCGCGACTTCACTGCAGGCCTACAATCCTGCGGATGACACGAGCGCCGATTATTTTGAGCATCTTGTCGAGCAGGCCAGCGGCAAAGACCTCAAGTGGTTTTTCAACGACTGGGTGTATCGCGACCGCGGCCTGCCTGACCTGTCGATCGCGAAAGTGAACTCGAGCACGGCTGCGCACGAGGGTCAGTACCTGGTCGCGGTGGACATCCTGAATGATGGTTTTGCCGAGACTGAAGTTCCGGTCACTGTCCGCTCGCATGACAGCACGCTGACAGAGCGGGTGCGACTGCCGGGAAAGACGAGGACGGCGCACCGGATGCTAATCCAGGGCGAGCCGGTTGAGGTAATCGTGAATGACGGCACGGTTCCCGAGGTGCAGGCGGGGATACACAAACGGACTCTGACAAACGCGAACTAAGCTCTTCGACGCCAGTCTCGGTACTTCCGCGCGACTATTTGTCCGCGAGGGTCGGACTTTGCCTCGAACTGTCGACCCGGCCACTTCAATGTTGGATATTCTTAAGCTATCTCCAATAAATTGCGCCTATTACACGTGTGATCCTCGTTGACCGCCCCAAGCGCAAATTGGTAAAAACTCCTGACGTCTGCGGCTGAACTGTCACTAATGACAGTTCCAAACAGCTCCTGCCGTGAAGTACTTCTTGATGCACGGTTTCGGCCTGGCGTTCCACACACCTGTAATGGCCAGGCCCTCCGCGACGGGTTCTTGCCGTTAAGTGAATCAGCTGCGAATGGCCTCCACTTGATCAGAAGAAGTTTGATCGTGGAGATCAATGCACTGCAACTCCGTGCGGAAACCTGATGTGGGCCTGCCCCTATTTCGAGGAGCGCGATAGTGAACGAAACAAAGCTGGCAAGAAACGCGTTTTTCATGGCCGTGTCACTGGCCTCGGTTCCTACAATCAGGGCATCACGCTGAGCGCGACGCCGAACCTCGACAAACTAACGTCGGAAGGTATGCGGTTCACCGATTACTACGCAGAGCTGGCGCCGCCAGATTGAAAGCTCGCAGCGCAAATTCGAAAGGGTTACGACCATGAAATTGAAATTCGCATTATGCGCAATTCTGCTATCGATAACATCCACGATCGCGCTCGGGCAACAAGTCCAAGTCAACTACAACCACAGCCAGAGCTTCGCCCAGTTCCATACCTACGCATGGCAAATTGACGATCCAAACAAGATAGCCAATTCCATCCTGGCGCAGGTCGCGATCAGCGACACCGACAGCGCGCTTGCGGCAAAGAGCTTAAGCAAGGTTGACATAAGCGCGAATCCAGACCTGATCGTAATCGCGACCGGCGGCTTGAGACAGGAGACTTCTTACAGCGCCTGGGGCATGCGGGGCATCGGCGGCGGCATGGGTGGAATTAGTCCCGAGCAGAATGTCGAGGGAACATTGATCGTCAGCATCTATGACGCGAAGCAGAAGGCGCTTATCTGGCGCGGTATAGGCCAGGATACCTTGAGTAACAACGGCAACAAGAATCAGCAGGTAGTAGAAAAAGCCATCCAGAAGATGTTCAAACAATGGCCGAAGTGAGCAGAACATCGACGGGTGGGGACCTGGCAGATGACAACAAGAGCGCTGGTCGTGCTGTCTGCTGCGCTTGAGGCGGCGACTGGAGTGGCCTTGATCGCCGATCTGATCTCGTAGCCCGTGTGCTTTTAGGTGTGGGTATAAACGGGTAGCGGTATCGTGGTTGGCCGTGTAGGGGGCTTCGCGCTGATTTCCCTGGCACTGGCATGTTGGCGGAGAGGGAACGACGCAGGCATCCAAGCGACTTGGACTCTGCTGACCTACAACCTGCTCGCCGCTCTTTACCCTGGCTATCTCAGAATTGGCAGAAGTTTCGTCAGCTATCTACTATGGCCAGCGGTTTGCACTTCGTGCCTTGCTGCCGCGCACAGTATTGGGAATCGGCAGAAGTAGCTAATGTCGAGTCCGGGTTGCTACAGGCAATTGGCTAGATGTAGTTATCGATCGGAAACAGCACGATCATGAAATTCAATCCGCGCCAGCGACTGCTGCTCATTGCTCCGATGCCAATGAGGGGGACGCGAGCGTGGGATGCGCGAACGTGCCGCCAATCCTGATCGTCGCGTCGTCCGCGGCAGGCCACGAGAGATCGAGGCTGCGATCGAAGCTGATGGTTCCGGTGACGGGGTTGATCTTGTCCACCGCATCAAATTTGAGAGCCTTGTTGCCGATGGTGCCACTGGCCCGCCAGCGGCTGAAATGCACAGGCGAGAATTTCGCGGTCTGCAGGCTGTTGAGGCTGGCCCTTTCGAGATTTGCGGAGCCTGCCTCGGCGGCCAGCGGTGCGCTTGAGCCGATGGGTCCAATAGCACCGATCGACCCGTGGGACCAATCCCACTGGAAGGCGCCGTGCGCCGAGGCTATGAGATCCGCGGCGGAATATCCCTCCAGGGTGAGGCTGGCCGAGCCATTCGCGCTGCCCGCGCCCCATTTCTCATGAAAGATCGCGGCGACCTGGGGAACGCTGACCCCGGACCAGTTGAGGTTGAGAGAGTAGACAGGATGGCTGCTGCCGGTTTGCACGCTTCCCGCAACATTGGCGGAACCGCCCAGAGCGCCGGCATCCAGCGAGGTGATTTTAAGGCTGGTTCCGCGAATGCTGATTGAGCCATGGGTGTCGTGAAGAATGAGATTCGCGAGATTGAGAGAGCCGATATGGATGATGCCGTCGAGCGGGGGCCAGGGCGCGGTCTTGCGTCCCACCTGAGCGAGGATGGCGCTGAGGAGGTCATTGCGGCGCCCAGCGCCCATCAGGGCGGACTCAAGTGCGCTTGCATCGACGTTCGGGATATCGAGATTGAAGGTTGCCGGAGGCACCTCGGTGTCTCCGCAGGTCTCTCCCGCCGTACAGGGCAAGGGATAGGTGAATGATCCGTGTGCGGCGATGCCGTTTACGGTGATGCTGGCGTTGCTCCAGGTGACTTTGCCGAGAGAAAAATTGGCGGTCGCTGAGGCGATTTCGATCGGCTCCGGCAGCCAGCCGAGCCTGGCCTGCGCGTGCTCGATGCGAAGCGAGCCCGCGACCGACGGGGGCGGCGGAGATGCGCTGTTGACGGGCGTCATCCCTTGTCCGGTGAGCCAGGGACCGGTGAGGGTGAGGTCAAGATCCGCTGTGGCCGGAGATTCTGCGTCTGCCGGGCTCACGCTGGCAAGCGACGAGCCGAAGACGCTGGAGGATTTGCTCAGAGATACCAAGCGAGCGAGGTCTGCCTGTCCGGCGAGACGGAGTGAGAAGCCGGCGGCGGTGAATTGTCCATAGAGCTCAGCGGGATTTCGCGCACCGAGGGTCAGCGGCACCGGATCGAGACGGATAGCCAGGTGGGGCGCGGATTTGGCGGCGGCTCGGGCGTCGGGTTTGGCTGCTTTGTGTCCGGTGTGATGCGGCGCGACGGCGGCCGGGGTAGCGAAGTGGAGTTCGGGAAAGGTGAGGGGCTTGTCGACTCCCGGGAAACTGAGGGACAAAGAGTCGACTGCGGCTTCTCCGATGAGGGTGGGGAAGGTGCCGCGACCTGATCGCTGGCCGGTCACATAAGTGAAGTGCCCGTTGATCAGCCCCCTGGCGTCAAGCGAAGGCGTTACGCCGCGACGCAGCAGCCCCAGGGCGCTCACGGCAAAGGCCGCGGGCGTGTGGTTGATCTCCAGGGTGAGATTCGCTTCCGGATGTGCTGGGGCTTTGAGTCTCGGCGCTTTGAGTCCACCGGTGAGAAGAAGATGGCCGTCTCCGACTGGCCAGAGGCAAGTGAGGTTATCGACGGCGCCAAGGGGGCGATGGTAAACGGCGCGACACCGGACATCGACAGGGAGAGGGCTGAGCGGAGTGAACTCCTGACGGTGGGCGTCGTCGATGCGAAAGCGGGCGTCCGTGTCGAGGTTGTTAATGTCGCCAGCGAAATCGGCCTCGGCGCGCAAGAGGCCGCGCCAGCCGCTGTCCTCGCCGAAGAGCATGCGGCTCACCTGGCCGAGGGGTGCCTTGTTCCACTCGGCATGAAGCTTGACGGGGATCTGATCGAGGGCGGCGGCACGGTTAACCGAGCCTTCGACGCGGATCAGGCCGGTGTCGGAGAAATCGAGATCCAAGTCGGTTCGCGCGGGCTGCGCCTCAAAGCGAAGCTGCCACTGGTCGGGCCGGGCGAGCCAGATGGAGAGGTCGGCGTTGAAAAAGGAGAAGGGCTTTTTTTCAGCGCCGCTTTTGAAGTTGATGCGGGCAGAACGGAATTCAATGTAGGGGAAGCGCAGGGCGGCGGTCGCGTGCCGCAGCCCGGTTGGAGCGTTGGGAGTGCGCGCGGCCTGGATAAGCAGCGAGCTGAAATTCCACTGGCCCCGGACGTCGCGGACAAGATTAACGCTGGCGTTGTCGAGGGAGATGCGGCTGACCTCAAGGCGGTCACGCCAGAGAGAACTGGGGCGCAGAGAGACGGTGACGGATGGCGCACGAAGGAGGGGTTCTGCGCCGAAGCCGGGGTCTTCCTCGACGACGAAGTCGGTGAGCGCGAGGCCGGGTCGAGGCAGGAGCTGTAGCTGGACCGATCCGAGGTGAACAGGACGGCCAAGGCTGCGGCTGAGACTGTCGGCGATGGTGTGGTGGTAGCGATTGATGTTGATCAGCGGAAGGACGATGGCCGTGATCACAACAAACAATACCAACGCGACTGCGATCCAACGCATTGGACTGCGTTGAGCCGGCGCGATACCCGTAACGGGCTCGCTCATGTTACTTCACCAGGTGAAGGGTTCGACGCCAGCGCGTCAGATCGAAGAAATGCAGAATGATGTGCCCGATGAAGCCGATGCGGTCGGAGATTCCGGTGCGCTCGTACTGGTTCTCCGGCGTGATGAACGACCAGTAGACGAAGAGCGGGCGACCGACGATGTTCGGGCGCGGGACGAAGCCCCAGTAGCGGCTGTCGAGGCTATTGGGCCGATTGTCGCCCATGGCGAAATACATGCCCGGAGGCACGACGAGATCGCCATTCTGAATGTGATTGGGGAGATCGAGGGCCCATTCGGCGGTCACGTCACCGAGAGGCGGCGGCGGGACGGAGGGAAAGTCGTCGCGGTAGTCGTAGGGCTCGGTGGCTACCTGCACCTGCGGCTCATTCTGGGCGACGCCGTTGAGGTAGACGGTTCCGTTGACGAGGTGGATGTGATCGCCGGGAATGCCGACAACGCGCTTTACCAGGTAGAGGTGCTCGCCGTTGGGCTCAAGCGTGGGCTTGAAGAAGACGATGATGTCGCCGCGGCGGACATCCCGGTAATGAACGAAGGGCGCCCAGTGCGTGGGCGGCGCGAGCGTGATGCGATCGACCAGGACGTGATCGCCGACAAGCAGCGTCTTCTCCATCGAGGAAGACGGGATGGCGAAATTCTGGAAAATGAAGGTGAGGGCGAAGAGCCCGAGCACGAGGACGCCGCAGATGGATGCGAAGGCTTCCAGTGGCGTTTCTTCACTGTGTTGATGGGTTTTGCCCTCAGTTTTCTGGCCGGGTTTCTGGACTGATTGTTCCAGCGCTTGCTCCATTGTTCCTGCTTGAATCTCCTGCCCCCCGGTCAGCGAACAATGCGGAGGATTCGGTCCCACCGCGCAAAGTCCACTACCTTGTTGATCGGGTCGCTGTCGTGTCCGAGTTTACCACTTGAGGTATCGAGAGCGGAGACGTGGGGCAACTCGGGCAGGTCGGTAGTCGAGGGCTGGCGCAACGAGAAATAGATGATGAAGGGGCGGCCAACGATCGCTGAACGGGGGACGAGTCCCCAGTAACGGCTGTCGCGGCTGTGGTTGCGGTTGTCTCCCATGACGAAGTACTGGCCGGCGGGCACGATCAGGTCGCCATCGGTGACGCGGGCGCGCATCTGCACCCACCAGTGAGTATCGACGCCGGGATCGGTATACGCGGCGGTCGGAAATTGGTCACGGAAGCTGTCGTCGTTGGCCGTTTCGTAGACGACATATGGCTCGGTGACAGCTTGGCCATTGCGGTAGAGAACGCCGTCACGCAGATGGATGCGGTCGCCGGGTATTCCGACTACACGCTTGACGATGTGCTCGGGCGGATCGAGCGGGAAGTGAAAGACAATGATGTCGCCGCGCTCGACGTGGCGATAGGGGAGCAGGAACGACCAGATACCCGGCGGGCCGTACACGCTCTTGTTGACCAGCAGAAAGTCACCGACGAGCAGGGTGCGCTCCATCGATTCCGAGGGAATGCGGAAGGGCTGCAGGATGAAGGTGAGTGCGAAAAGGGCGATCACCAGGATGGTCAGCAGGGAGCGAACGGTTTCGAGCGGTGAGGGATAAATGAGGTGCTTCGCGGCGTGTCCCCGCCGTTCGTGCATGTGCTCGACGGGCGTGACGGTTTCGACCGGAGCTTCCACAAAATGAGATGCGGGGAAATGAGAGTCAGCGCCCGGCTCGGGGATGGACGCTTCCGGATTGTGAAGGCTCTCGGTCATGCTTCCGTGAGGCTCTGCGCAGTCGGGGCCGGGCCGGTCTCGGTATCGACCGGCGGAGCGGCGTCCCGGCGGCGTTCTAATTTGATGATCGCTCGCCGGGCAGCCTCCTGCTCGGCTTTTTTCTTGGTGCCGCCGACGCCACGCGCCAGGGGCTTGGATCCGGCGTCGTTTCCGGAGACGAAGACTTCGACCAGGAAACGTTTGTGGTGGTCGGGACCGCTTTCGGCTTTGACGGAATATTCGGGCTGGCCGCGCTTCTGGGCCTGCAGAATTTCCTGAAGGGCGGATTTGTGGTCTCCGATGCTGTTGCCGCCCAACATCTTGTCGCGCAGGCCGGCAGCGATGGGGTCAACGACCTCGCGCACGACGAAGGAACGCGCCGCCTCGATGCCGGCGTCGAGATAGAGCGCGCCGATCACGGCCTCGATGCAGTTGGCGAGGAGGGCATTCTTATGGCGTCCTCCGCTGCGCTCTTCTCCGCGGCCGAGGAGCATATACTGCCCGAGATTCAGGCGGGCGGCTACCGAGCCCAACTGGCGGCGGCTGACCAGTTCCGCGCGCAGCCGGGTCAGCGAGCCTTCATTCAGTTCGGGATAGCGCCTGCACAACGCTTCAGCAACCAGCAGACCAACGACGGCATCGCCGAGGAACTCAAGCTGTTCGTTGTCGGAGCTGGGATCAGAAGTGTCGATCACGCTTGCCGCCGAGGAACCACCTGCGGCTTCGGCTGCCTCTGCCCCGGCGAGGCGCTGCTCATAGGCCAGCGAACGATGCGTGAGGGCGCGCCTGAGCAACTCGGGCTGTGCGAAGCGATGCCCCAGCAGGATTTCGAGTTCAGCGACCCCTGATAGCGTTCTCAATTCGCGGTCTTCTCCTCTGCCGCCGCATCATCCTCATTCCATGTTATTGCGGATGTTGCGATGCCGGGGCCGGGGTTTGTGGTTTGGACGGCGGATCTCCTGCGTCGTCATCGCTGTCAGGAGCCTGATGATGAGGCAGGGCAAAGGGCTGCTGAACGCCCTTTTCGGCAGCGGTCCGGGTGTCGGGCTGGGTGTCGCGCATGGCAAGCGCGGCCTTGTACTCAACAACCGCTTCGTCGCGCTTGTCCTCAACGTCGAGAATGCGGCCGAGATAGATGTGCGCCCAGGCGAGCATGCGCGGATCGCTCGACAGCCGGAGGGTCTCGCGGAAGGCGGTTTCAGCCTGGTCAATGTTTCCGGTCATGAGGCTTGCGCGGGCGAGAATGAAATTCGCCCGTCCGGCTTCTGCCGTATGCTCCTTGAGCGCGGTTTCCGAGAGACCGGCGGCGCCTTGAGCGTCGCCCTTCACCAGGTCGAGTTCAGCCAGATCAAGGCCGTGCGGTCTGGAGGGCGCCCGACGAATGACGTCGGATGATCCCTCCTCGACAAAGTGAATGCCTTTGAGGTGTCCCACCTCCTGATAAACATCCATGCCGTAGACCATCTCTCCTATGCTCTCCTTGAGACTGGCGGGGGAGCGCTCGAACTGAATCAGCTGGTTGTAAAAATACTGGGTGAGGACGTAGCCCTCGACCATGTCGCGATTGACGAGATCCTGGCGGATTGCCCCATCTTTTTGGATCGCGGCCTGGTGCTGGTGGTAAACCGGATCAAGTTCACTGCGGGCGAGATCGGCGGGGATCTTCGGGATTTCGACACCGGTTGCCATGGTGCGGGCCTCGATGGCGCGAATCATGCACTCGATCACCAGCGAAACGATGTCGCTGCGATAGACGAAGTCGATAGGCGCGTCGCGGACGGTCTTCAGGAAGGGCAGAAACCGGTCGATCGCGCCGGCGCGCGAGTAGAGCAGCGGCTCGATCTCGTAGTGGAGATAGGTGTGCCGCACCTCCTGCATGTGGATGGTGCCGTTGACAGGCGAGGCGACCACGACGTAATTCGCGCCGTAGACGCGGGCGTTGGTTTCCGCGGGCGACAGCATGGGCTCGAGCACGACGAGAAAGCGGCGGTCTTCGTAGTTGCTGATCGGCATCTTCAGGTAGATATTCGTGTCCTGAATCATTTTGGTCAGCGGGTCGTGCAGCCGGGAGATCTGCTCGTCGTAGGCGGCACGGTTCTCCACCCAGATGGCGTGGAGTTGAATGGCCTTGGCGAAGTCGCGCAGCAGTGGCAGCACGTCGACCACCTGGGTTGAATCGGGCGGCAAGTCGGCCATTTCCACGCTGGGGGCAAGCTCGGGCGGGGGCGTGACGTAAAGCGCGAGCGAGACATATTGGGCCAGGTCGCGGCCGGTTTCCGCGAGCCGGTGCCTGTCGATGTATTCGCAGAGATGGAAGCGTGCATCGCGCGCATCGACGGACTGCTGGCTGGCCTGATCCACCTGCTGACGGATGTGCTCGCGGATGGGATCGGATTCGGCCAGGCCGTTGTCGTATCCGCAGGCGTTCAGGCCGACGGCTATGTCAAACAATGCTTCGCTGGTCTGGAGGCTGATGGATGGACCTCCCGGCTGAACCAGTGCGGGGGGCTTGGGCGGAGGCGGCATGGCGGGCGCCTGTGGCTGCGGGGACTTGGCCTTTGCGGTCTGTTGAGCAAACGCAGGACAGGCAATGGCGAAGGCGACGGCTGCCACCGAGACACAAAATCGAGTGAGGTAACGGGAAAACTGCATAGATCAGGCCGGAAAACGGCACCGGGGAAGATGCCAGCTTACCGATTTGAGTCTATGCGCCGGAAAGTGGAGGGGTCAAACTTCCAAGGCGTTAAACCGGACACGCGTGGTCGCGAGCAATCGGGCAGCGACAGATGCTAACCTCATCTGTTGACCCTTGGCATGTCTGAAAGATTGCAAATCCCTCCGACTTCCCCCTCGATCGCCTCTCCGATCGCCGAACTTAAGACCGGCTCAGATCCCGGTCATATGACTGGCGGCACGCGCTTTGTCCGCGCCTGCCTGCGCAAACCAGTCGACCGCACGCCGGTCTGGTTTCTGCGCCAGGCCGGACGCTACATGCCGGAGTATCAGGCGGTCCGGCGTCACCACACGCTACTCGAAATCTGCAAGCAGCCGAAGCTGGCCGCTGAGGTTACGATCACCGCTGCGGAAAAACTGGATGTCGACGCGGCGATCATCTTCGCCGACCTACTACTTCCCTTCGAGTGCATGGGGCTGGACTTCGAATTCCAGGCCGGCGAAGGGCCGGTGATCCATAAGCCGGTTCGCACGGTGGATGATGTTGCCCGCCTGCGCACCGACCGGGCGTCTGAACTTGGCTATGTCGCTGAAGCCATCGCGCGCGTAGTCGCTCACTTCAAGGAGCGACTGGGAATCATCGGCTTCTGCGGCGCGCCGTTCACCCTGGCCAGCTACATGATCGAAGGCGGCGGATCGCGCAACTATGTGCACACCAAGACGCTGATGTATCGCGAGACAGATGCGTGGCGCAGACTTCTGGACAAGCTAGCTGCGGTCCTGCGCGAGTTCGCGCGCCAGCAGGTTGAGGCCGGCGCGGACGTGATCCAGGTCTTCGACAGCTGGGCCGGCGCCCTGAGCGTCGAAGATTACCGCGACTTCGTGCTTCCCACGACGAAAGCTCTTATTCGGGATATTCAGGCGATGGGGGTGCCGGTGATCTACTTCGGGGTCGATACGGCCAGCCTGCTGCCGGCAATGCGTGAGACTGGCGCCGACGTTCTGGGGCTCGACTGGCGAACGCCGCTTGGCGCGACCTGGCGGAGCCTCGACTATAGCTGCGCTGTGCAGGGGAACCTCGACCCCATCACGCTGTTCGCCGAGCCGGAGCTGATCCGACAGCGGGTGCGGCAGATTCTCGATCAGGCGGGCGGCCGGGCGGGCCACATCTTCAATCTCGGCCACGGTATTGTTCCCACGACTCCAGTTGAAAATGTTCAGGATATGGTGAGATTGGTCCGCGAGTATGTACCGGAAACCCGTCATGTCTGAACGCACTGCGGTATTACTGCTGGCTCACGGGACCCCTGACGCTCTCGACGAGATTCCTGAGTACCTGCGGAATATCACGGGCGGACGACCCCTGCCGGACAGCGTCGTCGAGGAGATTCGCCATCGCTATTCGCTCATTGGCCCCAGCCCGCTCACCGCTCTGACGCTGGAACAGGGACGCATGTTGTCGGAGGAGCTTTGCCTCCCGGTGTACGTCGGCATGCGCAACTGGAAGCCCTACATCGCCAATGTGCTGGCGAAGATGCGCGAAGACGGCATTCAGCGTGCGGTGGGAATCTGCCTGGCACCGCAGAACTCACGGACGAGTGTGGGCCTCTACCGCAAAGCGGTCTTCGCGGCCGCAGACGGGATCGAGATCGAGTTCGTTGAGGCATGGGCCGATCATCCGCTGCTCGCGGACGCGTTCGCCGAGAGGCTGCGTGCAGTGTGGGAACCGTTCAATGCAGAGACAGGCAAGCCCGAACCCGTGCTGTTCACGGCCCACAGCGTACCTCTGCGCACAGTGCAGGCACAGTCCGCCGGGGATACACCCGATCCGTACGAAGTGGAAGCAAAGCGAACAGCAGCGCTCGTTGCTGAGCGCGTTGGTCTCGCGCCGGATCATTGGCGCTTTGCCTTTCAGAGCCAGGGGATGTCCGGGGGACCATGGATTGGCCCCACGGTTGAAGACACCCTGACGGCGCTGCGACGGGAGGGCGTGCAGAAGCTGGTGATTCAGCCCATCGGCTTTCTCTGTGACCACGTCGAGATTCTGTACGACATCGACATCGGCTTCCGCCAGTTTGCGATCAATCTCGACATGGAATTACGCCGTCCCGAATCGCTGAATGGGTCGCCACTGTTGATCGCCGCGCTGGCGGATCTCTCTCGCGGGGCGCTGGACCGTCTGGCGCAGCCGCAGCACGAAAGACGATGAGACGCGTCGCGATTATCGGCGGCGGCCTGAGCGGTCTGGCTGCGGCTTACCAGCTGGCGCAGGAGGGCATCGAGTTCACCCTGTTCGAGGTGTCCACCCGGTTGGGGGGCATCGTTGAAACCGTCCATAGAGAAGGATTTGTCATTGAGCGCGGACCGGACTCCTGGGTGACGGAAAAACCCTGGGCGCGCGAATTGGCGATCGAATTGGGGCTGGAGTCCGAGATCATCGGTTCGAATGACCGCTGGCGGCGCACCTACCTGCTCGACGACAAGCGCCTAGTCGCCATGCCCGATGGAATGCGGATGATGGTGCCGACACAATGGGCTCCGGTGCTCAACTCACCACTCTTCACGTGGCAGGCGCGACTCGCGTATCTGCGCGAACTCCGCCGCGCGGCAGAGTTGAAGGAGTCGCCGTTGGGCGAGGGGGAAGACGAGTCCGTCGCCAGCTTCGTCCGAAGGCATTTTGGAGACGAGGTCACGGAAACAATCGCCGGCCCGCTGTTGGCGGGGGTATTTGGCGGCAGTGTCGAGACTTTGAGCGTACGGGCGGTGATGCCTGCCTTCGTTAAGCTGGAGCGGGAGCACGGCAGCTTGATCGCGGGATTGCAGCAGAAGCAGGCGACGAGTGCCGACACCGTGTTCACCTCGCTGAAGGGTGGACTGGAGGGGCTGATTCACCGGATGGCAGAGGGGCTGCCAGGTGACACGGTCCGGCTGGAGCACGAGGTTCGGTCAATCGGGCGGCAGGGTGATCGGTGGATCGTTGATGAGAACGGGGCTACAACTGGGGACGGAACCGGATACGACGCGCTAATCGTGGCGACTCCCGCCCACGTTTCGCGGCAGTTGTTGCGTAGCATTCACGAAGAATTTGATTCTCTGCTAGCCATGGACGCGACCTCCGCCATTGTCGTCGCGCTGGCTTTTTTGCCCGTGCAGGCAAAACGTCTCAGGATCCCTCGCGGCTTTGGCTATCTTGTGCCGCAACGAGCAAGTGTGCGGGCGATGGATCAGGATCCGCAATTGCTGGCGTGTACCTTCGTCAACCAGAAGTTCGCTCACCGCGCGCCGGAGGGAGCCGTTCTGCTGCGGGCGTTCTTCGGCGGCGACACGGCACCGGCTCTGATGGGTGAAAGTGATGCGGCTCTGGTGGCGCTGGCACTTCGGCGCCTGTCAGAGGCGCTCGGGCCGGTGCCGGAACCCGACATTGCGCTGGTGAGACGATGGCCGTTGTCGTTGCCGCAATATGCTGTTGGGCATCTGGACCGCATGGTCAAGCTGTCGGAGCTAACCAGCAACTTCCCTGCTCTGCACTTGATTGGCAATGCCTATCACGGAGTTGGTCTGCCGGATCTGATACGGCAGGGACGCGAAGCTGCCCGCCGCATCGCGCGATCGTAGCCCGCGATCGTAGCCGGGGAACGGCAAGATTAATCGCGTGATACGCGGCAAATTGCCGAAGCTCGCGAAAGAACGATAGCATCTGACGGTTATGGCAACCACTCATGTGAATGCAGCGGCAAGCGGTACGTTCGCCCTGGGCGGAGATCTACACATCCATCGGCTCGGCTTCGGAGCCATGCGGATCACGGGTGAAGGCATCTGGGGCGAGCCTAAAGACCCGGAGCAGGCAAAACAGGTATTGCGCCGGGCGATCGAGCTCGGAGTGAACTTCATCGACACCGCCGATTCCTATGGCCCCGAGGTGAGCGAGCGGTTAATCGCGGAGGCTCTCCATCCTTATCCCAGGGATCTGGTCGTCGCTACCAAGGGCGGATTCACGCGGTCGGGGCCGAACCGCTGGGCGGCGGTGGGTAGGCCGGAGTATTTGCGGCAGTGCGTCGAGATGAGCCTGCGACGGCTCAAGCTGGAACGCATTGATCTGTGGCAATTTCACCGCATCGATCCCAAGGTTCCGGTGGAAGAGTCGCTGGGGGCGATCAAGGAGTTGCAGAAGCAGGGGAAGATCCGTCACGTCGGACTTTCCGAGGTAACGCCGGAGGAGATCGAGCGCGCCGGAAAGGTGCTGCCGATTGTCAGCGTGCAGAACCAGTACAACATCAGCGATCGCCGATATGAGTCAACTCTCGCTTATTGCGAGAAGCACAAGCTGGGATTCATTCCGTGGTTTCCGGTGGCCGCGGGCAAGCTGGCAAAACCGGGCGGCCCGCTGGATGCAGCAGCGAAGCGGCATCATGCGACGGTGGCGCAGCTCTCGCTGGCGTGGCTGCTCCATCGCTCTCCCGTGATGCTCCCGATTCCGGGCACGTCTTCGGTTGAGCATCTGGAAGAGAACATCGCGTCTGGAGCTGTGCAGTTAAGCGACGACGAATGGAAGGCGATCGAGGAGCAGGCAAAGACGAACTAGCATCGACGGGACAAAACAATGGGCAGGTCCTTGAAGGTTTCGGCGAAGGATCTGCCCGTTTTGTTTTTGCCGGGAATCTCCTATGGGGCGACGATGAGGCCGCAGGCGATGCGGTCGCCGGCATTGCCTGCCGGGTCGGTCTTCATATCATCGGCCTTGGCATGGATGATGATCGACGTCCCCCCGTTGGCGAAGACGGAGTTCGGGGCAGCGGGGTCGAGGGTCACATCCTTGTTCACGAAGGTCGCCTTAACCGCGCCGTCGGCACCCACGATCAGGTTCTGGGGCGAGTCGCCGTTGTGGTGGCCTTCAGGATTCTCGTAGCCGTGCTTCTTGCCCGCGGGATTGAAGTGTCCTCCGGCGCTCTTAAAGTCCGGCGGATCGCACTTGGCGTTCTGGTGGATGTGGATGGCGTGTTCGCCCGGAGAAAGGTTCTTGAGGGCGACCTTGAGCTCGACACCAGATTTGGTCTGCTTGAGCACGACGTCTCCGGCATCTTTGCCGTCGGCGGTCTTGACCATAACCTTGACGGGCTTCGGTCCGGCTGCGAACGCGGACAGCGGCAGGGCTATCAGTGCTGACAATGCTGCCAAGAGAAGCAACTTCGGGTATGTCTTCATGGGGTTTCCTCGCACGCACAAGGATACTCGAAGAGGCAAAGTTGTGACGTTAATACAGGCAATTTTCCGCGCGCGGCGGAGGACGTTTTGAGGATGGCAACAAACTGATTTTGGTGGAGCTAGTCGGGCTCGAACCGACGACCTCGTCGTTGCGAACGACGCGCTCTCCCAGCTGAGCTATAGCCCCACGAAGGCGGGAGACACTTTATCGAGTTTATCAGCGCTTCGCCCGTGCGTACAGGGAGGAGCGGTGAGGTGTGGGCAGATAGCTTTCCGCAATCTGGCGGGTTCCGCTTTCGGAATTACGCGTTTCTACCTCATTCATATTTTGAGACTTAATCGCCAGCTTGCCGCAGCCAACAACGGGTTGCAGGACGCATCGATAAATCGCTGGAATAAATTCGCTATTCGGCAGTTCTCCTCGGTGTGGGGAGGAACGGCAAGACCTGCTTCCTGAGGGGAGAGATCGTGGACGAGAGATCGAAAAATGAGGTAAGTAACGCTGGATCGACGGCGCACATCAGTCCGGACAGCAGCTCAGACGGAATCGACCGGCGCGGATTTCTGAAATGCATGGCGTGGGCGGGAACCGGTCTGGTCTGGAGCTTTGCCGGAGGAGTGCCGGTATCGCGCGTTTTCGGAGAATCGCGTCCGGCGTCGAAGCAGACGGACTTCAGCTTCGTACAAATCAGCGACAGCCATATCGGGTTTAACAAGGCGGCCAACACAGATGTGACAGCGACGCTCGGGGTGGCGCTGGACAAGATCAACGGCTATTCCGGCGTTACAGACTTTTTGATTCACACCGGCGACCTTACCCATTCGTCGAAGCCGGCCGAGTTCGACACACTGGAACAAGTACTGGCCGGCGCGAAACGGCAGGTGTTTTATGTGCCGGGCGAACATGACACGTCCGTCGACGACGGCAAGCTGTATCTGGAGAGATATGGCAAGGGCTCCAGGGGCAACGGCTGGTACAGCTTCGACCACAAGGGTGTGCATTTCGTTGGACTGGTCAACGTGGTGCAGCTTGAGGGGATGGGCAAGCTGGGGCAGCCGCAGCTGGACTGGATCAAGCAGGACCTGAGCGGCTTGAAGACCAGCACTCCCATCGTGGTCTTTGCGCATATCCCGCTGTGGGCGGTGTTTCCCATGTGGGGATGGAGCACGGCAGACAGCGAGCAGGCCTTTGCCATGCTGCGGAGGTTCGGCTCGGTGACGGTGCTGAACGGCCATATCCACCAGGTGATGCAAAAGGTTGAGGGCAACGTCTCGTTTCACACGGCGATGTCGACGGCGTTTCCTCAACCTGCTCCCGGCTCCGCGCCGTCACCAGGGCCGATGAAGGTTCCGGCGGAGAAGCTACGCGACGTGCTGGGCATTACTCATGTCCAATTCGTGCCGCGGAGCCGTTCGCTGGCGACGGTTGACGCGACGTTGTCCGGATCTCCGATTGCAACCGGCGACAGCAAGCAGGAGGCGGAATAGCTCATGACCATGAGGAGGGTCGCGGTTCCTCTGCTTCAAAGACATACGACGGTTACATTTTTCGTCTTTTTATCTATTGCGACCGCCGCTCCCGACTTGAGCCGTGGGGCGCAAACGGCCGACGCCACTAACCGGGATCTGACCGATGGCAAACGGCTATTTGAGAACCGGTGCGGTGGATGCCACGCGCTCGATCATGACCAGACCGGTCCGCGGCTGCGAACGGCGTATGGACGCAAGGCAGGAAGCGTTCCGACCTTCAGATATTCGGTGGCGCTCAAGTCGGCGCGGTTTACGTGGGACGATGTTCTGCTGGATAAGTGGCTGACCGATCCGGACTCGCTGATTCCGGAGAACGAGATGGATTTTTCGGTTCCCAAGGCTGAGGAGCGTGCTGCCATCATCCGGTTCCTTCGACTATCCTCGGGGAAGCAGGGCCGCGAATAAGAAAGGCATGGGATGAATCCCGAGTTCTTCGAATCGGCGGCGATGCCGCTATTCGACCAACTTTACAACTTCGCCCACTGGTTGACCGGCGATCGAACAGACGCCGAAGACCTGGTGCAGGAGACCTATGCAAAGGCCTTGAAGGGATTCCGATCCTTTGAGGAAGGAACCAATCTGCGGGCGTGGATGCATCGTATTCTGCGGAATTCGTTCCTGACTTCGCGCGCCGGACTGCGAGCGCAGAACATGGCAGCGCTGGATGACGATGATGACGCGGACCTGGAGGTAGCGACGTCGCATAGCGTGACGCCTGAACTCCTGTTGATGCAGAGGGAGAGCGAGCAGAAGGTGATGAATGCACTGGCGTCGATGCCGGCACACTACCGCGAGATTGTCCTGCTGTGCGAGATCGAGGAGATGTCGTACAAGGAAATTGCGCAAGTGCTGGCAATACCCATAGGAACGGTAATGTCGCGGCTGGCGCGGGCGCGAAAGGTACTTCGCCAGGGAATGACGGCGAAATCCTCGGAAAAGGCAGCGAAATGGACTGTGATCAAAACCCCGTCACGCTAGGCTCCTATCTCGATGGCGAACTGCCAGCGGAACAGGCGGACTCCGTTCGGGAGCATATCGGAGGCTGCGGGAAGTGCGCGGCGGAGTTGGCTGACCTGATCATCGTGAGGCGGGCGCTACGGCCGGCGCGGGGCCTGTTTACACCGAGCGCCGAGTTCCGGCGGAGGATCGAACGGCAAATCGAAGTACCCCGGCGCCGCCCATTGGTCTGGCGGCTGATACCGGCGACGATTCTGGCAGCCGCGGTGCTGCTGGTGGCGGTCGCATGGACGCTGTATCCGCGCCGTTCGAACGACTTTGCCGAGGTCGCCGATATGCACGTCAGCGCGCTGGCCAGCGCAAATCCGGTGGACGTTGTCTCGACGGACCGGCATACGGTGAAGCCGTGGTTTCAGGGGAAAATTCCCTTCTCCTTCAATCTGCCGGAGCTGGCCGGGACGGACTTCAATCTGGTAGGCGGGCGGCTGGTCTATTTCCACCAGAGCCCGGGCGCCCAGCTGATTGTAGCGATGCGCCAGCATAAGATTTCCGTGCTGATCTTTCAGGATTCGCCCGAGATGGACCGCGCGTTCGCCGTGCCTGCGGGAGTGCGCCATCGCAATGCCTTCAGCATCGAGACATGGCAATCGCAGGGGCTGCGATTTTTCGTAATCGGCGACGCTGAACCCTCGGGTATCGAAAAGCTCGCGCAGTTGCTGAAGGCGGCAAATTAACGCATTTTCAGGGTTACTGCGCCCTTAATAGTTCTTTCCGGGTCGACGCTTCCTGATGGTCGCGTCGACTTTGGGTTTACGGCTTCGGAATACACGATCCCTGGAAATGCCCTAGTCGTCTTCAATGTGAGGGCGGGAGAGAAGCTGGCGCAACTTTGCGGCCATGTCGGCGGCAACTTCTTCAGCCAGGCTGCGGGGAACATCACCCTGGGCAAGATCGCGCGAGCCGCCTCCGCGCAGACCGTGCGCGGCGAGAGATGAGCGAAGGAAGTCGCCACAGTTGAGGTCGATATCGTGACTGCAGGCGAGAAAGATGCGCGCCGGTTCGGAATCTGCAGCAACGAAGAGCGCTACGGTACGTGGAACCGTGGCGCAGACGCGGGAGGCGAGCAGACGGACATAGTCACGGTCGCGTTCGGCGAAGGTGCGACGGACGAGACGCAGATTGTCCCTGATCATTTCCTCAACAGCGAGGCGGGTCGCGTGATAGGTGGCCAGGTCCTCGCGCAGCCGCTGGCGGTCTTTGGTTGCGGATTTGACCTCGGACTGAAGGCGCTCGAGGGCTGCGGGAATGTCGTCGCGGCCAATGGACAGCGCGGCAGCGGCACGGCCCAAGAGGGTGAAATCGTGGCGCGCAGCGGCGACGGCGCGTAGGCCGCAAACGAATTCGACCCTGACGCCGCGGCTGACGCGCTCCGTGGAACGCAGCAGCAACGAGCCGATCTGCCCGGTGGATCGGACGTGGGTTCCTCCGCAGGCATTGAGATCATAGTCGGCTATATCGATGAGGCGGATGGTTCCCTCGCGTTCGGGCAGCTTGCGCAGAGCTCCGGCGGCCAAGAGCTTCTCGGCTTCGCCACGGGGGACGGTGCGAACGGTGACGGGGCGGTCTTCGGCGATGATCTCGTTGGCGATTCGCTCGATGCGCTCGAGACTGTGGTGGGCGATTGGACCCGTGGTGAGATCGATGGTGGAGGTGGTCTCGCCGAGATGGAAGGAGACGGTCGGGGCTTCGAGTTCACGGGCGAAGACGGCCGAAAGAAGATGCTGTCCGGAGTGCTGCTGGATGTGGTCGAGGCGGCGGGGCCAGTCGATCGAGCCGTGAACTTCTGTGCCGGCGGTCAGAGGTTTGAGAGTGAAGTGCCAGACGTGGCCCGCTTCATCTTCTTCGACGGATTCGATGGGCACTTCAAGGATCGCTCCGTTGCGTGAGGTCGCGGTGAGGATGCCGATATCGCTGGGCTGGCCTCCGCTGGCCGGATAGAAAGCTGTGCGGTCGAGGGCGATTTGCCACAAGGAGACGCCGCCGGTACGGGAAGCCTCACGGATGTCCATAACCCGAGCACTGAAGCTGCTCAGGAAGGAGTCGTCGTAATAGAGGCGGTCGTTCACGGGATCAATCTAACCACGAAGCCCGAACCGAATCATGTACAGTACCACGCCCCCTTCTGTTGCACAATGCGACTTAATTACTAACTCTAATAGCTGTGCCTTCAACTGTTCGGCGGAATACCGGGCCGGTTAATGGGATGAGGCTTGCGCGCAGGAGTTGCCTGACGGATTTTCGCGGGACGGGGCTAACTTTTTCCTTTGGATCGCGTTTAGGTCTATAAGGATGGCAGGTCAATCTATGCCGCATTTTCGTCGATTTTCAATTTTCGCCCTGTCGGCGCTGCTGTCTGTAACGCCGTTCGTTGCAAAGGCTCAGCAGGCTGGAACGGCGCCGGTGGCCGCTTCGCAAGCTTATCCGGACGACACCTGGATTCCGCAGGGGATGGAGGCGCTGGCCAGGCGCGCGACTTTTCACACCGACTTTACCTTTGATAAGTCGATGCTGGATATGGCGAACAACTTTGTGGGCGACGAGGAAACGCGGCAGGCGATTGCAAAACTGCGGGGCATCTCGGTACACAGCTACAAGTTTTCGGCTCCCGGCCTCTACGATCCCTCGGCGCTGGATGCGGTGCGGGCGCAGTACCGCGACCGCGGATGGAAGCACCTGGTAACCTCGCAATCGTATGTCGCCACGCCCAGCCAGGCGCGCACGGATGTCTGGGTTCGCTTTGAGCATGCCAATGTCGAAGGCATGGTGCTGCTGGTCGCCAATCAGACCAATCTGAACCTGGTAGCGATCAACGGCACGCTCAGCCCACTCGACCTGCTGCACCTGCGCGGACACTTCGGGATCCCGCGATTTTCGGGCGATGACCTGGTCGAGCAGAAGAACTGAGGCGGCACCAATTTATTTGAGCTGAGTCAGGGCGCCGAGTTCCCGGCTCACGATGCGGTGCGGCAGCGGGCCGTATCCGAGTGCCTCGCATTCCTTCTGTCCTGAAGTGAGCATCCAGCGAAGAAATTGAATGATGGCCTCGCGCTTGCGAGCATCGGAGGACTGCGCCGGGACGAGGATCCAGGTGAAAGCGCTGAGGGGATAGGCGTTGCGTCCGGGTGCGTTCAGGATGGAGAGGCTGGAGTCGCGTGTCTGGCCGAGCGAGGTGTCGGGTACGGCGGCAATGATGCTGTCCAGGCTCGCCTTGACGAACTGGCCGGAGGGATTGCGCACGGCGGCGTAATTGAGCTGGTTCTGAACGGCGTAAATGAGCTCGACGTAGCCGATGGCGTTCGGAGTCTGCTGGACGACTCGAGCAACGCCCTCGTTGGTTTCGGCGGCGGTTCCGACCGGCCACTCGATGTGGGCAGCGGCTCCGTAGCGGGTCTTCCAGTCGGGGCTGACGTCGGAAAGAAAGCTCGTCCATATATAGGTGGTGCCGCTTCCGTCGGAGCGATGGACGACAGCGATTTCGGCGTCAGGCAGATGGAGGCCGCGGTTCGACTCGCGGATGAGGGGGTCGTTCCATTTGCGGATGGATCCGGAGTAGATGCCGGCCAGCGCCTGTGGGGTGAGGTTCAGGGTTCGGCCGCCAAGGGTGAGCAGATTGTAGACGGGGACAACTCCCCCAAGCGCAGTGGGGAATGACAGGAACGCAGAGGAATCGGAAGGCGGGATGTCCGACCCGGCAAAGTCGACGGAACCGGCCTTGAGCTTTTCAACACCAGCCTCCGAGCCGATGGGGTCGTAGAGGATTACGGTGCCGGACCGTGCCTGGGCATACGACTCAAACCATTTGAGATACAGGGGCGCAGGGAGTGTCGAACCGGCGGCCTGGAGAGTAACGGAAACGACGCCGGGCGCGGCGCTGGTGGCGGTCGGATAGGGAATGCCGCTGCGAATGGCGGTCAGCAGGCGCGCGGCCAGCTGGTCGGCGAGGTCGTCGATGATGCTGGAACTGCGGAAGCTGCGGGGCGTGACCATATACGACCACAGCGTCTGCCGGTCGCGGTTGATGAGCTCGGCAGAGAGATGTCCCTGGTAGTTCACATCACGCATGCTGTTGGAGTGCAGGCTGGGAGAGACGGTGCCGATAGCCCAGATGCTGGCGGTTGCCTGCAGAACGGCGTCGGCCGCGGCTGGATCGGAGACGATACGCAGACTGCCGGAATGCTCCAGTTGAGCCTTGAGGCGGTTGGCGATGGCGGAGGCGTTACTGCCGGCCTCGACGGGTGCAATGAAGATAGTGTGGACGGTGCCGAGCTTCTGCGCGCCGGCATCCCGGCCAGGGCATGCAGCGAGAAGGAAGATTGTGAATGTCCACCAGAGAGCAACTTGCCAGGCCGCGGACGCGATGGATCGGCTGCGCTTCATCACAGCAACTAGATTGCTACAGCCCGCCTGCTCTTTGCATGAATTCTGGAAAATCTTTGGGCCAGAGGGTTACGACCGGATCGATGCGGGACCGAGGGCGAGCGATAATTCATGGATGTCCCCAAGCAAGCCGCGTGTAGCTGATGTTCCCCGCAACCTGAAGCCGTATTTCCTCTGCCTGCTTAAGAAGGGCCCGCGCTGGAATGTGACCGAGGGCCACGAGAGCCTGATGCCGGAATATCTGGCCTATCTGAGGCGGGAGACGGAGTCGCGGCGTATTCTATTCGCCGGACCGATCACGGATGACGGCGAGGTGATCGCTGTTGCGGTGCTGCAAGCACCGAGTGCGCAGGAGACAACGGCGATCGTCAATGAGAATCCGGGAGTACAGTCGGGGCACTTTGTGGCCGAGGTGCGTCCGTGTTATCTGCCGGCGCTGGATGCGGTGCAGGTGGAGTATCCAGAGCGAGCGTGAATCACTCGTAGCGCAGGGCCTCCATCGGGTCGATTGCTGCTGCCCGCCTGGCGGGAATATATGCTGCGAGCAGGGCCACACCGGTGAGGAACAAGGCTGCTCCCGCGTAGATGAACGGATCGCTCGCGCTCACACCGAGGAGCTTTCCGCCAAGGCCCATCGCAGAACTTGCGAACGAAATCGCCGAGACGCTTCGCGCGGCGGCAAGCGCCAGTGCGAGTCCGATGACCAGACCTGCAGCGGTGAGCTTCAGCCCCTGCCAGACCATCAATTGCAGCACGTCGGCAGGACGCGCGCCCAACGCCATTCTGATGCCAATTTCGTGGGTGCGCTGCACGATGGAGTATGCCATCACGCTGTAGAGTCCAACTGCGGCCAGCAGGACGGCGAGCGAGCCGAGAACGCTGAGCAAGCTGGCAGCCACCTTCTGTGGATAGAGCGAAGCGCCGACATATTCCGTCAGCGGCACGGCGTCGAAGACCGAGACGTTGGGGTCGATCTCAGCAACTTTCTCGCGAAGAATCGGAAGCGCGACCGAAGGATCCCCCTTGGTTCGCACGTAGAAGGCGAGTTGCATGTCGGCGCGGTAAATCTGCTCAAAGGGCACGTAGAAATAGGGCAGCGGAGATTCGCCCGGATAGTGATACTTGCTGTCTTTCACCTCGCCAACGATCGTGAACCACCGGCCCCAGCCGCGAACCTTGTGGCCGATGGGATTAGCTCCGGCAAAGAAGCGGCGCGCGAAGGTCTGGTTCACGATCATGACGGAATTTGATTTTTCGTCATCGAGCCGGATGAAGTCGCGGCCGTCGATCATCGGGATGCGCATGAGGTCGAAGTATCCGGGCGACACGACGTTGCGAAAGATCTTCATGTTTTCGCTGGGCCCCGGCGCGTAGCCCTGTATGTTGAGGTCTTCCCACCAACTCGGCTCAAATCCCAGGGGCACGCCATCGGAATAGGCGACGTCCACGACTCCAGGAGACGACTCCATCTTCTCGCGCAGGCGCAGGCAGAACTCCTTCCGCTGGTCGAGACTGTAGCCGCTGGTGGAGAGATAGAACTGCGAGAGAAGCACGCGGTTGGGGTCGAATCCCGGATCGATGTGCCGCGCTGCTTCGAAGCCGCGCGCGAAGAGGCCCGCACCGATGATGGCAACGAGCGCGAGCGAGACCTCGGCGGCAACCAGGATGGAGCGCAACCGATGAGATCGCACGCTGCCCGTGCCGCTGCGTCCGCCCTCGTTCATGCGCTCGCTTATTCCGGACTGGCCCGAATGCAGGGCAGGCGCGATTCCGGCGAGGCAGGTGACCAGAGCGCAAATCGCGATCGTAAACAAGAGCACGTGACTGTTGACGGTGAAAGGAGCGGCAAGCGAGAGCTGTCCCGGAGGCAGCAGCAGGCTCAATGCCCTGCCCATCCAGTGCGCTGCGGCCAGACCGGCGAAACCGCCTGCAGCAGCCAATACCATGCTGTCGGTGAGCACCTGCCGGGCGAGACGGGCGCGGCTGGCTCCGAGGGCAAGCCGGGTGCTGAACTCCTTCTGGCGCGCAGCGGTGCGGGCGAGTAGAAGGTTGGCAACGTTCGCGCACACGATCAGGAGTAAGAGCACGCACACTCCCATCAGCAGTTTCAGTGGCGCCATGAGCACGCTCTGCGGACCAAAGTGTGATCGCGACATGGGCAGGAGAACAGCGTTCAGTCCCTCGTTGGTATCAGCGTCGGCGACTGCCATGCGGGCGGCCAGGGCGTGGAGCTCCTGCTGCGCCTGCGCGAGCGTTACGCCGGGCTGGAGGCGGGCGATGGCGAGCATGTTCCGGTCTTTGCGGTCGCGCAGCATCCACTCGCCTACGCCGTTGAGCTGGGGCTGCATCATGTATGGAACCCAAAGATCGAGGGCTTCTCCGGCGAGCGATCCGTGGAAGTCGGGCGCGGCGACGCCCACGACGGTCAGCTCGTGCTGATTGACACGGATTGTCTTGCCCACGACGACCGGGTCAGCCTGAAGATGCGAGCGCCAGTAGCGGTCGCTGACGACGGCGATGGGATATCCACCGGGCTTGTCGCCGTATTCAGCGGGCAGGAAGACGCGGCCCAGCTGCGCCTTTACTCCCAGCACGGCGAAGAAGTTTCCCGAGACCAGCTCGCCCCACACACGCTCGGCATGATCCTGCGGACCGACGCTGAAGGCGGCGGGGCGGCTCGTGGCAACCTCAACAAGCTTCAGGTTGTCGCGGAAGTCGATGTAGTCGGGATAGGAATTGGTGACGAAGTCGCCGCCCGGGGTGGTCGTTTCGAGGGAGACCAGGCGGTCAGGGTCCTGCACGCCGGAAAGAGGGTGCAGCAGGATGGCGTCGACCCAGCGGAAGACGGTCGCGTTGGTCCCGATGCCGATCGCGAGCGTCAAAACGGCTACCAGGGTGAAGCCCGGATTGCGTCTCAACATGCGCAGGCTGTGCAGGATTTCCTGGCCAAAGGCGTTCATACATGCTCTCCCGAAACGTCCAGCTTAGTGCATGCGGAACTCCAAACGCCGGCCTGCAGAGCATTGAAAGCAAAGCGGCCACGCATGCGAGTGCGTGGGGGCGCGTTCGTTCCTGAACAATTCTGTCCGTAAATGGGCGGAGCTGATGGGGGTTGCGCCAAAAGAAAACGCCCGCACGCGGCGGGCGCTTCATTGGACAGCCAGCACTAGATCGAGCTCATGTTGAGCAGAAACTCGGCGTTGTTGCGGGTCTTGCCGAGTTTTTCGACGAGCACCTCCATGGCTTCGACCGGCGACAGCGGGTTGAGCACCTTGCGCAGGACCCAGATACGACTGAGGTCTTCCTTGACGATGAGCAGCTCTTCCTTACGGGTTCCGGAGCGCTGGATGTCGATGGCCGGAAAGACGCGCTTGTCGACCAGTTTCCGGTCGAGGATGATTTCCATGTTGCCCGTGCCCTTGAACTCTTCGAAGATGACTTCGTCCATGCGCGAGCCGGTATCGACGAGCGCAGTGGCGATGATGGTCAACGACCCACCCTCTTCGATGTTGCGGGCCGCGCCGAAGAAGCGCTTGGGGCGCTGCAGGGCGTTCGAATCGACACCGCCCGAGAGGACTTTTCCTGACGGCGGAACAATGGTGTTGTAGGCGCGAGCGAGACGGGTGATGGAATCGAGCAGGATGACCACGTCGCGCTTGTGCTCGACCAGGCGCTTGGCCTTCTCGATGACCATTTCGGCCACCTGGACGTGGCGGGCCGCGGGCTCGTCGAAGGTAGAGCTGATGACCTCGCCCTTGACCGAGCGCTGCATGTCGGTGACTTCTTCCGGGCGCTCGTCGATGAGCAGCACGATGAGCACGACATCGGGATGGTTGGCTGTGACGGAGTTGGCGATGGACTGCAGCAGCATCGTCTTGCCGGTGCGGGGCGGGGCGACGATCAGCCCGCGTTGTCCGCGGCCGACGGGGGTGAGCAGATCCATGACGCGGCCGCTGATGTTCTCGCGGACGGTCTCCATCTTGATGCGCTCCTGCGGATAGAGCGGCGTGAGATTGTCGAAGAGGATCTTGTTGCGGGTCTCCTCGGGCGACTCGAAGTTGATGGCCTCGATCTTGACCAGCGCGAAATACTTTTCTCCCTCGTGCGGCGGGCGGACGTTTCCGCTGATGGTATCGCCGGTCTTGAGGTCGAATTTGCGGATCTGCGATGGCGACACGTAGATGTCGTCCGGGCCGGGCAGATAGTTGTAGTCGGGTGAGCGGAGGAAGCCGTAGCCGTCGGGCAGAATTTCAAGCACGCCCTCAGCGAAAATGTGGCCCTCTTTTTCACTTTGAGCCTGGAGAATCTTGAAGATCAGGTCTTGCTTGCGGAGACCGCTCGCGCCGGGGATTTCCAGGGTGCGTGCGATACGGCTCAGCTCCGTGATGTTTTTTTCTTTTAATTCGGAGATGGTCATTCTTCACCTGCGGTGGGATGTATGGAGGATGTTAAAGAGGAAGGGGTTGGTGATGGAGAAGAGCTTCTAGGAGAGGAATTTCACTCGAACTTGTTTCTCAGGACTGTGCAATCTGGGGGAAGTTGAGGTGAAGCAGGGCCGCGCTTAAGCTGCGCGGCGCTGCTGGATTGGGTGCTGTTCGGATGCGCGGGCGTGATTTGCAACCGGACTCGCCTCATGAAAGCGAACCAGAACGTCGTTCGTCGTATCCTGGAGGCGCGTATTCGGCTTGTGCAGCTTGCGTGTTGCCTTGGAGGCCAGCTGGCACAACTGGTAACGGTTCTTGACGTGGGCAAGCGCCCCAAATATTAGGTCGGATCTCATTTCTATCTCCTTATCTTCGGCCGTTACCAACCAACCGCTCCTATGCAAGCAACCAGCGTGGATAGGTTACTCCCGGTTGGGTTCCTCTAATGGATTGTTGGGTGGGCCTGTTTGTTATCTGTCTGATTAGACGCGCGAGACAGTGTTACTGGTCAACATTTTTCTTCCAGGCGTACGGCGACCGAGTCGACCCTGCGGTACGCGACGCCTGATGCATTATGCCCTTTGTTTTGAGAACCTTCGCCTACTTACTCTCCATGGAAACTGCTTCAGAGACTCGCCTGGAGTCCTGAAGAGAAGCTCGCATGGTCGTAAACATCTGTGTCGTCGATTGGATCTACAGACGGCTCAGTCTGGCGGAAAAGCTACATTTCGCAGGGCCGCAGTTGCATCGGCACTGTTGAAGTTAAACCCGTTACCGGTTCGGGGTCAACCTTTTTTTTCATAGATGTTGGCGGAGAAGATTCCGGAAATGGGAAATTCCGCGCAACCCTTCCTTATATATAAGTCGCTTGCTCTGGGAGACTTCTGTCAGCGGATAGCTTGCCATAAGGGACCTCATATCATTTTTCATATATTCGACCCTCAGATTAAGCTGTTGACAAATCATCGATTGTACTATTGTATTAGTACAAATGATTTTCCGAGTCTCTCCAGCGTCCGGTGTTCCCCTTTATCTGCAGATTGAGTCGCAGGTGAAGCACGCGATCGCCGCGGGCGCTGTCCGGCGCGATGACGCGCTTCCTCCGGTTCGAAAGATGGCGGCGGACCTGCGGATCAATCCGAACACGGTGGCGCGGGCGTATCAGAATCTCGAACGCGATGGCGTGATCCGCACCGTACCCGGCGGGGGTTGTTATGTGAACGGCGATTCTCCGGGGCTGCTGCATTCGGAAAAGATGCGCCGCCTGAAACCGCTGGCCCTGCAACTTGCGGTCGAGGCCAGGCAATTGGTGGTGGACCGGAAGGACGCGATCACGTTGGTCGAAGAATCCTTTGCGGAACTGGGAGAACAGCCGTGAGCGTTGGAGAAATGTCATGAGCGAGCTGGTTGTAGAGACACTGTCGCTGGCGAAACACTTCGCCGGACTCGGACAGAAGCCGGTGACGGCCGTCGATGGGCTGAATATGCACATCGAGCGCGGCTCGATTTACGGCTTCGTCGGGCGAAATGGCGCGGGGAAGACAACAACCATTCGTATGCTTGCCGGACTGAACGCTCCGACGAGCGGGTCCGCCCGTGTGCTTGGGCTCGACCCGCAGCACGAGCGGATAGAGATTCTGGAACGAACTGGGTTTGTGATCGACCGGACGATGATGCCTTACATGACGGGCAATGACCTGGTGCACTTCAATCGCGGCTTCTTTCCGCGCTGGTCGGACGCGATGGCGAAGCGTTATGCGGACGCGCTCGAGATTCCGATGGATCGCAAGTTCAAGAAGCTGTCGCATGGCAACAAGACGAAACTGTCCCTGCTGCTTGCCCTGGCGCAGAATCCGGAGCTGCTGGTGCTGGACGAGCCGACGGCAGGGCTCGATCCGGTAGTGACTGATCAACTGGTTCGGGTGCTGGTCGAAGACTTCGCGAACGATGGCCGCACCATCCTGATGTCGTCGCATCACCTTTCGGAGGTCGAGCGGGTCGCGGATTGGGTGGGCATCATCGATCGCGGCAAGCTGCTGCTGGAGGCGCGGCTGGACGATATCCGGGCGAATTACCGGCGGGTGCGCGCAGTTGGAGAGCGGCTGCCGGAACGTTCACCGGAGATTGTAACCGTTTCGGCGACAGAAGGCGTTTTCGACTATGTGCTCAGCGCGGGCGCGGAGGGGTTTGCGGCCTCGCTGCGCGGGCAGGGCGCAACGATTCTCGATGTGACCCCGATGAATCTTTCGGAGATCTTCCTGCAGCTGGTCGGAAAGGAGTCCCATGTACCTGTGGAAGTATTGGCGTGAGAGCCGGATTGCCTTCGGCGTGAGCATGCTTTGCGTTGTCTTGCTTGCGTGGCTTGTTTTCAAAGGGGTCTGGCATATCGACGATCCCGGCCAGTCTGGGAGACCTGACCAAGCGACGATTGCCAAGATGCTCATGGTGTCTTTGTATCTGCAGGTGCCGGTGTCCGCTTTTCTGGCCTGGGTGATGGGCAGCTTTGGAGTCGGACGGGACCTGGGCGAAGGCAGCGGCTCCTACCTGCTGACCCGGCCGCGGCGGCGGTGGTGGTTTTTGTGGCACGACTGGGGATTTGGCTTCGTTCAATTGGTGTGGGCCATTGTGTTAGTCAACCTCCTTATCGGATATCTCGTGCATCGCCTGCTCGGCGCCGGAGGCAACCCGTTCGCCGGCTCGGTGATGCTGAGAGACATGGCCTCACCGGTGCCTGTGGCGGAGATCATCGGACTGAACTGCCTGATCATCGTGCTTTTCGCCGGACTCATCTTCGGCGTCACGTACTTCTCAACCATTGCCGTGAAGCACGCTCGCGGAGTCATGCTGGGAGCGGGTATCATTCTTGCCTATCTCGTTGTGGGGGCCCTGATCCATCATTACTGGCCCGCTATCGAGTTTCCCAAACTTGTTATGCGGGCGTTCCAGACCTCGCCTGTGTCGAATGAGCCGGTGAGTCTCTCAGATCAACTGGGCTTGTCACTGGCGATGAGGGCTGCCGTCATGCTGCTCTTCCCTGCCGCCGCACAAGTGGTGCTAGAGCGCAGCGACATATAAAGTGCGCTTAAACTTCGAGACCGATGGAGCGCATGAGCAGCAAGGCATTGGTGGTCTGAACGATGCCTGGGGTGAGCTTGTAATCGAAATAAAGCCTGCCGCCTTCGAATCGGTCTGAAAAGTGAAAGTTCGCGGCAGCAGGACCGATGCCATCGGCGATCTCGGCCAATGCCAGATCGTGGGTGGTGACGAGACCAATGGCTCCGCGCGCGAGAAGGCTGCGCACGAACGATTCGGTGCCAATGCGCCGGTCGTAGGAGTTGGTTCCGGAAAGCAGCTCATCGAGCAGGAAGAGTACCGGCACACTTCGCTTGGTCAGCTCATCAATCTGCTTAAGCCGCGATATTTCGGCGTAGAAGCGTGAAAGTCCGCCCTGCAGGGAATCAAGAATACAGATCGATGCGGCGACCTGCAGGCCGGAGAGCGTCATGCTGCGCGCGCATACCGGCGCACCTGCCTGCGCCAGGACCGTGTTAACGCCAACGGCACGAATGAATGTGCTCTTGCCCGCCATATTGGGCCCGCTGATCACCACCAACTGCCTATCACTGCCGAGCGTGAGATCGTTAGAAACGGATTTTTCCCTCGCCAGCAATGGATGGGCGAGCCCCTGGGCGCTGAGATATGGGCCGCTTTCGACGAATTGAGGAAATGCATCGGCTGGATGCTCGTAGGCGTAAACGGCCAGCGCGCTTAGCGCTTCCACCTCTCCGGTGACGGCGAGCCATTCCCGGATAGCCTCGCCATGACGTTCGCGCCAGGCTTCGATTGCGGCAACGCAATGCGGAGTCCAGAAGACAAATGGATCGAAGATTTTTACGAACCAGTTGTCGTGAGAGTCGAACCAGGCCACGCGCCTGCTCAACTCATCAATGGCTTTCGACGCGAGCGCACCGGAACGGGCGAGCAGGGTCTGCAGTTGGACGAATTTCGGCGCGGCGGCGGACTCGTTCTCGATGAGTTTCAGGATGGCCGCGAGCAGAACCAGGTCATGCTGCGCTCCGTCGATACCCGCAGCAACGGGATCGAGTTTCGCGCGCCAACGGTAGCTCACAGCGAAATTAATAATGCTCATGAAAAACGCTACGCCGATCCAGTCCCACTTCCACCAGGCAGCCAGGCTCAGCAACCAGAGGATGGCAAGCGAGGTCGCCGTGATACGGATCGACATGCGGTTGAGGGAGTGCGCAGCCTCTGCCCAGCCGATGAGCTTGTCCGGATGAACACCAGCCCTCGCTTCTTCGCCGGCGAGGACGAGCCGTTCGCGGAAGTCAAACCGAGGCGTCAACTCCTGAACAGCCTGCTGGCGCGCCGCCACTTCCGGGATGGAAGCCGCGGACTGCAGCCACGCGGCCAGAGTTTCCTCGCCGGAGCGCGTGCGGGCGGTGCAGAGAAATTGAAAGAGACTGGCCGGGCCGAAAATATCCAGGTCACGCGCGTAGGGATGTGAGGGGTCGAGAAAGCGCTCGCCGGTTTCTCCTGCGCCTGCCCAACGATTCTCGATGCGGCTGATGCCTTGCTCGTAGTAGGCGCGCAGCCTTGCATGGTCGCGCAGACGACGCAAAACACGCTCATGCAGCACTGCGAGGACGACAAAGAGGAGGACGGGGACGAGCAGAAAGAAGATTTTCGTCGCGTGATACTTCACAAGCCAGATGGCCGCGAGGACAATGAACAGACCGAGGACGAGCTTGGTTACGGCAAGGAGATTGTCGCGCCTCCGGTACCCCACCGCTGAGTCGGCAATTGCTCTCAGGCGTCGGTTGTACTCGGCGGCCGGCGACTCACTCTGCACGCAGCCATTATCTCAGCTAATGTGAGCCGCTCGATGACCCGAGGGCCGCGAGGAATTGAAGCCGCGAGGCCAGATCAGCTCCAGTAACTGCGGTCGAGGGTGCGGTACTGGATGGCTTCAGCGATATGCGCGACGGTCAGGTTCGGCTGGCCTTCGAGGTCGGCGATGGTGCGGGCGACCTTGAGGATGCGGTCGTGGGCGCGGGCGGTGAGTCCCTGCTGCTGCATGGCGCGCTCGAGAAGCTTCTCGGCGGCGGGGCCGAGTTCGCAGAAAGCGCGAATCTGGCGGGTTCCCTCTGAGCGTTGGAATAGATCTTTTCTTTGGCCTCAGCGAATCGCTGGCGCTGCAGCTCGCTCGCTTTGAGCACGCGGGCGCGAATGATTGCAGAGCTTTCGCTTGCGGCTCCTCCGCGCAGCTCACGGTACTGGACGGCGGGCACCTCGATATGGATGTCGATGCGATCGAGAAGCGGGCCGGAGACCTTGGAGACATAGCACTGGATCAAGGGCGGCGTGCAGTGGCACTCGCGGGATTTGTCGTTGAAGTATCCGCAGGGGCAAGGATTCATGGCAGCGGCGAGCATGAATGCTGCGGGGAAGCTGAGCGACATGGAGGCGCGCGCGATGGTGACGTTGCGATCCTCGAGAGGCTGGCGCATGACTTCGAGGACGTTCCGGGGAAATTCGGGCAGCTCGTCGAGAAACAGCACTCCGTTGTGCGCGAGCGAGACTTCGCCGGGGCGAGGAACGACTCCGCCTCCAATCAGGCCCGCGTCGGAAATAGTGTGGTGCGGGGAACGGAAGGCTCGCTGCGCAACAAGGCCGGCTTCGGCGTCGAGCACTCCGGCGACGGAGTGGATCTTGGTGGTTTCGAGGGCCTCTTCGAAGCTGAGCGGTGCAAGAATTGACGGCAGTCGCTTGGCGAGCATGGTTTTGCCGGAGCCGGGCGGGCCGATCATGAGGATGTTGTGTCCGCCGGCGGCCGATACTTCGAGAGCACGCTTGGCGGTCTGTTGGCCGCGCACATCGGCGAAGTCGACTGGGTGATACTGCATTTCGCCTAGTAGCCGCGCCGCCTCGACGCGAAATGGTTGGGCGTGAATGCCACCGTTGGCGGCTGCGTTCAGGAGGTCACGCACTTCGTTTAGGCTGGCGACTGGGTAGACGTTCACTCCCTCGACGACTGCAGCTTCGCGCGCATTGGACTTGGGAATGACGAGGTTTTTGATTCCGCGCTCGTGCGCTGCGACGGCGACGGGCAGCATGCCAGAGACAGCGCGAAGTCCGCCATCGAGTCCGAGTTCGCCGACAAGGAGAAACTGGCTGAGGTCGGTGAGGTTGAGTGCTCCGTAGGCGCCAAGATGCCGATGGCCATGGGCAGGTCGAAGCCGGAGCCCTCTTTCTTGATGTCGGCGGGGGCGAGGTTGATGGTGATGTGCGTCGGCGGCACGTCGAACCCGGAGTTCTTGATGGCGGCGCGGACGCGGTCGCGGCTCTCGCGCACGGCGGCGTCGGGCAGGCCGACGGTATGGAAGTGATCCTGATCGGTCTTGATTCCGGAGAAGTCGACCTCGACGTCAATGATGTTCGCGTCAATGCCGTAGACAGCAGCGCTGAGGGCTTTGAAGAGCATAAGGTTAGAGTTTGGCGCGTGGAGTATACACGGCAGAGTACAGGGCGGCGATGAAGAAAGCGCGGATGAAGCCCCGCAGCAGGTAGCGTTGGTAATGTGCGCCGAGAGAATAGAATGAGCTGTCGTGAAGACGAGTCTTTTTGATCTCTACAAGGTGGGAATTGGGCCTTCGAGCTCCCATACGATGGGGCCGATGCGGGCGGCGCACCGGTTCGCTCTTGAGCTGGCGCGCGAAGGGTTACTGGATAGGGTGGCCAGTGTGCGAGCCGACCTCTACGGATCGCTGGCGCTGACCGGCATTGGCCACGGAACGGATCGCGCGGTACTGCTGGGGTTAAGTGGAGAGGAAGCTAGCAGGATCGATCCGGCGATGATCGAACCGAAGCTGGCGTTGATTCGGGAGTCGGGAATGCTGTCTCTGCTGGGCAGGCGGGCGATTCCCTTTCGCGAGGCCGAGCAACTGATCTTTCATCGCGACCAGATGTATCCGCCCGGGGCGAAGACCGAGCATCCCAATGGCGTCCGCTTTACGGCATTCGACACGACCGGGAAGGTTCTGCGCACAGATACATTCTTCTCGATCGGCGGCGGATTCATTGTGGCGGACGCGGAGGGCGCGGGCGATGCTCCATTGATGACAACTGCTGCGCTGCCGTATCCGTTCCGCAGCGCGGCCGAGCTACTGGAGATGGCCTCGCGCGAGGGGCTGGCGATCTGGCAGGTGATGCTGCGGAATGAATGCGCGCTTCGACCCGAGCATGAGGTAACAGAGGGGATCCTGCATATCTGGGAAGTAATGCGCGCATGTATCGACCGGGGCATAGCAACCGAAGGGATTCTTCCCGGCGGGCTGGGTGTCCGGCGCCGCGCTCCGCGGCTGGCGCAGCGGCTACGCGAGAAAGACGGCGCAGGTAAGAGTTCGGGTGACCCGTTGGCTCCGCTTGATTGGGTAACGGTCTACGCGATGGCGGTGAACGAAGAGAATGCCGCCGGAGGCCGCGTGGTGACCGCACCGACCAACGGCGCGGCGGGAGTGATTCCGGCAGTAGCGCGATACTACGCTGGTTTTTGCGGCGGCGCCGATGAGGCAGGCATCATCCACTACTTCCTCACGTCGGCCGCGATTGGCGTGCTCTACAAGGAGAACGCCTCGATCAGCGGCGCGGAGGTTGGCTGCCAGGGCGAAGTGGGTGTGGCGTGTTCGATGGCGGCAGGCGGCCTGGCGGCGGCGCTTGGCGGCACGAACGGCGAGGTCGAGCATGCGGCGGAGATCGCGATGGAGCACAACCTGGGCATGACGTGCGATCCCATCGGCGGCCTGGTGCAGATTCCGTGCATCGAGCGCAATGCGATGGGCGCCGTGAAGGCGGTGCATGCGTGCCGCATCGCGATGAATGAAACGGAGGAGCACAAGGTCTCGCTCGACCAGGTGATCAAGACGATGTATCTCACCGGGCT
The DNA here is from genome assembly GCA_963781245.1 of uncultured Acidobacteriaceae bacterium. Lineage (GTDB taxonomy): Bacteria > Acidobacteriota > Terriglobia > Terriglobales > Acidobacteriaceae > Silvibacterium. The sequence goes on along the minus strand of CAWAFB010000005.1, from coordinate 574,862 downwards.
CGACATGCAGTCTCGCTACAAAGAGACGTCGCTGGCGGGCTTGGCTCTGAATGTCATAGAGTGCTGAGGACTGGCTGGGACTCTAACTTAGCTGGCCGCAGCAGACGATGCAGTCGTATTCCATCCGAACGAAGCCGCTCACTTCGTTCTGCGTAAAGAGGGCAGCAACTGCGCGGGACATTTCCTCGTAGCGTGGTTGGCCCGGCTGCGGCATGTAGGAAGAAGAGAGTACCCGGCCCATCAAAGCGTCGAGCATTAGCTCCTGTGAGTTTTCGAAGACCGCAGTGCGCATCGGGTTGGGCGCGAAGAAAGCGCCGAGCCGATCTTCGGTCATGTGGCTGTGCTTCACCGTGTCATAGTCATTCCCAAAGTCGACGAGGATTTGCTCGTAGCCTTCGTGGAAGGGATCACCGGTCATGCGGCGATTATTGTAGAGTATGGCGCACCAGCCGCCGGGCTTTAGGACGCGCGCAAATTCGCTGCGCGTGCGCGGGAGGTGGAACCAGTGCATCGCCTGCCCGACAGTGACCAGGTCGATCGAGTGGTCGGACAGACCGGTTGCCTCGGCGGTTCCTTTCACACATCGCAGGTGTGCGTATTGTGAAGTCAATGTAGCGCACGCATCGCGCATCTGTTGATTTGGCTCAACGGCGATGACGTTGAAGCCCCGCGCAAGGAAGATTTCGGTGAGAAGGCCGGTGCCCGCGGCTACGTCGGCGATGGCCGAACTGCTGCTGAGTCCGCACTCTCCGGCCAGAAGATCAACAATGGCCGCAGAATAACCCGGGCGGTGAAGACGATAGCTCTCGACGCGGTCAGAAAATCTTTGCGTTGGATCGATCGCGGTCAAGGCTATCTTTCGATCGCCAGCGCGACGGAGTTCCCGCCACCGAGGCACAGCGCGGCGACCCCGCGATGCACGTCGCGGCGAATCATTTCGTAGATCAGCGTGACGAGGACGCGAGCGCCGCTGGCGCCGATGGGATGGCCGATGGCGACGGCTCCGCCATTCACGTTGACCTTGTTGAAGGGAATGCCGAGTTCGCGGGTGACCGCGATGGCCTGAACGGCAAAGGCTTCGTTCAGTTCGAAGAGGTCGACGCTGTCGGCGGACCATCCGGCGCGGGCGAGAACTTTCTGGACTCCGGTGACCGGCGCCATCATGACCCATTGCGGATCGACTCCGCTTGAAGCCTGCGCGCGAATATGCACCAACGGGGTGAGCCCGAGCTCCGCGGCCTTTTTCGCCGACATGACGACAAGAGCCGCGGCGGCGTCATTTACTCCCGGAGCATTACCGGCGGTTACGGTCCCATCTTTCTTGAAGGCGGCCTTGAGAGCGCGCAGGGCCTCGAGGCTGGCGTCTTCGCGAATGGATTCGTCGCGGTCGACGATGACGGGCGGCTGGCCCTTCTTTTTTGCCGGCACTTCGATGGGCACGACCTGCGCGGAGAACCGGCACTCCTTCCATGCGGCGGCGGCTTTGCGGTGCGAGTTCAGAGCGTACTCGTCCTGCTCTTCACGCGAAATGTTGTACTTCTCAGCGACGTTCTCCGCCGTAATGCCCATGTGGTAGTTGTTGAAGGCGTCCCACAGGCCGTCGTGCACCATGGAGTCGACGGCGACGGCGTTGCCCATGCGGAAGCCACTGCGTCCCTGGGGAAGGAGATACGGCGCGTTGGTCATCGACTCCATGCCGCCGGCGACTACGATCTCGGAGTTGCCAGTCTGAATGGCCTGCGCGGCAAGCGCGACGGCCTTCAAACCCGACCCGCAAACCTTGTTGATAGTGAGAGCGCTGACCTCGGGAAGAAGACCTCCATTGAGCGCCGCCTGGCGGGCAGGATTCTGACCGAGTCCGGCGGAGACGACGTTGCCCATGATGCATTCGTCTACATTTGCCGGCTCTATGCCGGCGCGCTTCACGCTTTCGCGTACGGCGAACGCCCCGAGCTGCATGGCGGAGAGATCGGAGAAGCCGCCCTGAAATTTGCCGACTGGTGTGCGAACCGCGGACACGATGACGATATCTTCCATTACCTGCATAACTACCTCACTTCATTCGATGCACCGCCGCATGCGTTGATGCAGCAACCGTTACACTCAAGATGCGAACTGATGAAGATATCAGAGAATTCAGCCGAAGAACTACCTGTGCCAGCGGAACAGGGCGCGAGCGGGTGGCCGGTTCCACCGCAGCCTGTCGCGCCCTGGTGGCACACGGCGATTGTGATCGCGGTGATCCTGGGCGTCTCCGTAGTGAGCAGCACACAGGCGAAGGCCAGTGCTCTTGCGCAGCACCACATGCAGCATTACGCATTCACGATGGCATGGGAGATCGCGCTGGGGGTGCTGACCTGGTGGGGCATCCGGATGCGCCGCGTTCCCCTGAGACAGCTGCTGGGCGAGCGGCGCGCGGGAGTGAGGGCTTGGTTCACGGATTTCGGCGTCGCTCTGATCTTCTGGCTCATGGCAAGCATCGTGCTCGCAGCAATTGCGGGTGTGCTGCGAGTGCTGCACCTTGTGCGGGAGCAAAAGACCGTACTCGCGATTGCCCCACAGACCGGGTGGGAAGTGCTGGTGTGGGTTGCGCTCTCGACCACGGCAGGCATTGTTGAAGAATTTGTGTTTCGCGGTTATCTCCTGCAGCAGTTCGCATCCATCAACGGAAAATCGCCGGTCCGCGAAAAATCGATGGGCGGCGGCGGAAGCTTGTGGCTCGGCGTACTCATGTCTTCGCTGCTCTTCGGCGCAGCGCACGGCTATGAAGGTCTCGGTGCAATGATCGCCATCGTCGCATTTGGCGCGATGTTTTGCGTGCTCGCGATTCAACGGAAGAGTCTGCGCGCGGGCATGATGGCGCACGCGTGGTACGACTCACTCACAGGAATTGCGCTCGCGATTGCGAAACATATGCGCGTGATTTGAGCTGCGATGCGAGACGACGTTGACGCAGACGATTCAATTCGAAAAATTGAATGCACCAAAATGCGATTTTTTTCTTGACACTTTTTTTTCAGACTTCTATACATTCGTTAACTGCAACCATGTGTTGCAGACTCGATGTCACATCGAAAAGGGAGAATAGAACACCATGGCAACAAAAAAGGCAGCTAAGAAGGCAGCTAAGAAGCCCGCGAAGAAGGCAGCCAAGAAGAAGTAAGCAATAGCAACAGGCAACACAGAAGGGGAACGCAAAACGCGTTCCCCTTCGTGTTTGCGGCCAACAACTTTGAATGAGCGACAATAGGACACATGACGCGACGACGCTGGATTGCCGACAGCTGGGACGAAGCGACCGCATCGCTCACCGGCGAACAGGCCTCGCACCTGATCCGCGTGTTGCGCGCGCAGACCGGCATGGAGTTCGACATCGTCGCCGGCGATCGAGTATGGCACGGGGTAATCGCGGGCATCAGCGGCGATGCGGTGCGATTCAACCTGGTTGCAGAGGTGAAGGCGGAGCCGGCACTACCGCTGACGATGCTGCTCTCGATCTTCAAGTTTGACCGCATGGAGTGGGCGATCGAGAAGGCGACCGAACTGGGAGTGGAACGGATTCTGCCGATCGTCGCGCGGCGCAGCGAAAAGCATCTTGCGCAGTCGGCGCAGAATCGCGTGGAGCGGTGGAGGCGGATTGCGCGTGAGGCCGCGCAGCAGTCGCGCCGATCGGACGTGCCGGTGGTGGAGGACGTCGCACAGTTGAAGGTTGCGGCGCGGCGCGAAGGCGACGCGGTTCGGCTGCTGCTCGCCGAGCAGGAACGGACGCGCACGCTTCGCAAGGCGCTTGAGGAATCACTTGCCGAATCCGGCGATCAGCTCCCGGCGGTTCGAGTGGCGGTCGGTCCGGAAGGTGGATGGGCAGCAGAAGAGGAAGCGCTCTTCGACAGCGAGGGATGGAAGCCGGTGAGCCTGGGGCCGCGCATCCTGCGCGCCGAGACGGCGGCAATCACGGCGATGGCGGTTGCGGCAGCGCTGCTCGAATAAAGGCAGGGATTAGGGAACACGGATCGGGGATTAGCAAACGTCCCTACCACAGCCCCCATTCACCGCGTAGTAAGACCCACACCGCCAGCAGCAGATTACTCGTTGCATGCGCAATGATGGCGTCGCCGATGCGGCCCAGCCACTTTAGAACGGCCGCGTAAGCGAGGCCGGCGAGAATCGCGACAAACCAATGGCTGCCTTGCATCACGCCGAAAGCTATCGAGGAAACGCGCACAGAGAACGTCGTGAGGCTGTGAAAAGACACCTCATCGAAATTTCGGCTGATGAGGCGCCGCGCCAGGTAGCCGCGAAAGGCGAGTTCTTCGGCGATGGGAACAGTAACGACTGCTGCAGCAACCCGGGAAGCGATCCATGCAACGCGCATAGAGGGAGACAGCGCAGCCAGTGCCGAGCCGAGAGGACTGGCGAGATGCTCGTGTGTCCACAAAGCCGGTACGATCCAACCCGGTACGATCCAGGCGAGGAATATGGCCGCGCCCGTTGCCGGGGCGATCCATCCGAAGCGCCAGTCGAACTTCCGGTATTCGGAGCGGAAATACCAGAGAGCGACTGCGGCGGCGATGAAACGCAGGGGATAGAGCCACTCGAAGTATCCCGAGGCAGATTTGGAGATGAACGACGCCGCGAGGATCGCGAGGAATGGCACCAGATAGGCTGCGACGGCGGGCGATTCTGCGGTCTCGTTAGCCGTGAGCGTGCTGGCGATGATCGGGTTTTGGGATCGGAAGCTGAGGCGGGCCCTCTTTGCAGCTACGAGAGCTTTCGTGTCGCCATGGAAAATGTCAGCGCGACAGCGGTGAAAGCGATCCATCCTGCCTGCGAGTGGAAGCCGATCATGGCGACCTCCGGAGCGCCGGCGTCGCCGATCAGAATGATTACGGCGATGCGAACGATATTGAGCAGCCATACGCATGCCAGGGCGCACGGCACGAGCACGAGCGCCCGCGGGAAGCGAGTCTCCCGGCGGAAGTACCACAGCCAGGCCAGCGTGAAGACAAGAACCAGACCGAGGCCTTCGAGCCCGGAACATTCTTCGGCGATGAAGACCAGAAAGCGGGGAGTGCCGAGTGTGAAGGCGGCGGGGTCGCTGATTGCGTCGGGCAATACCAAGGCGAGCAGCTTGCGCACGGAATAAAACGCAGCGATCTGCAGGATGCGCCGGTGGGCGAGCCTGGAAGAATCCCAGAATGACTGGAAGGGATGGCGCAGCCACCATGCAGCCGCGCCGGAAAGTGAAGCCAACAGGGCGAGCGAACCAATTAGCACGCACGGTCCTTGCCCAGATGCGAAGGGGAACGCACGCCAGCGCAAGCAAAAGGATTCCGAACAGAACAACAGCGCTTGCAACGATGTGCCCGGCGCTGGAGAGCCCGAGGTACGGTTCACGCAGAGCGGCCAGGTTTCCCAGAAACACGACCGCGATGCAGGCAAGGTGGGCACAGAACAAGCGTCTGCTGAACCAGATTGTTTCTCGGTCCGCCTTCAGTGCGGAAGAGCCGAGGCCGAGTAAGATTGCAAAGGCAACAATTCCGGAGGGAGCGAGCGGGCCAAACAGCGATCCGACATGGGGGATGCTGGCGAGCAGTGCGCAGTCGAAGGTCAAGACCGCGGCAAGGAGATAGAGACGTCCCAACAGATGGCGAGGCAGGCGAAAAAGAGGTCCTGACTGAGAACAGCTGCTCTCAGCCAGGACGCGGTTGTCATAAAGAAGCAGGACCTTCTCCGTTTTACTTGCGACGCCGGGCGCGCAGAACTGTGGCGGTTCCGGCAACAAGCGTTATTCCGCTGATTGCAAGAGCCGGATCGATTTCCGGAGCGCGGGGTGGGGGGGCCTGGCGGTGCCTATATTCGTGGTGACCGAACAAAATCTCCCAGAGGCTTTCGGCGTGGGCGCTAGCGCTCGTTCCGAGAACCAAAGCCAGTGCCAAAAAAGAGTACTTCAGGAATTTCGTCAAGGTTCACACTCTCTTTCCATGATTTGTACGGCAGGCATCACGATTGCCAAATGCACCGGGCTACGACTGAGACTTTATCTCGCCGCTTAACCCCGGCGTAGCAATAAAAGACGGATGCTCCATATCCGAAATCCAATTTGGAACAGGAATTGGATCAGATCGCCGACTTCACTTTTTTTCGGTTGAGTTGCCAGACTGCCTGCATCTGGGGGGGAGTGGACGTGCTTCGAAATCGGAGTTGCCGGATGAGGCAACAAATGTTTCCCGGAAGAGCGTAGGCCAATTTGACCTACTCCCCTTCAGCCTCATTTCGATTGTTGGGGGATTGCTGGAATTTTGGAATCACCAGACAGGGTGAGGGGATACCCTAGAAAGTAACCGTTAAGATCACAGATGGTACTGGACTGGCTCGATTTCGGACAGATCGTTGCCGTTGGCGCAGCTACTGAGAGATGCAGCCTGCAGAGCGCCGCGACGGGAAATCGGCGCAGCGCCCGATGATGCGGCCGTGATGCTAGGAGAACATCTCCTTCACCTTGTCGAAGAGGCGTCGGGAGGTGGGGACATTCTCGATAGTCAGGGTGTCGCCGAGCTGACGCAGCAGCTCTTTCTGAATGCGGGTGAGCTTCTTCGGTGTCTGCACCGCAATCTGCACGACGAGGTCGCCGCGTCCCCGCTCGTTGAGATAAGGAACGCCCTTGTTGCGGAGGCGGAATTCTTTCCCGCTCTGCGTGCCTTCGGGGATCTTCAGAGTGGTCTCGCCTTCGAGCGTAGGAATCTGCAGGTCGGCACCCAGAGCAGCCTGAGGGAATGAGATAGGCAGTACGCAGTGCAGGTCGTTTCCGTCGCGCTCGAAGAACTGGTGCGGCTTGACCGCGAGCACGATGTAGAGATCGCCCGACGGGCCGCCGAAGCGGCCGGCGTCACCCTCTCCCTGGTAGCGAATCCGGGTCCCATCTTCCACTCCGGCGGGAATACTGACGTTGATAGCGTGCTCACGCTGGACGCGACCATCACCGCGGCAGGTTCCGCAGGGGTTGGAGACGACGGTGCCTGTGCCTCCGCAGACGTTGCAGGTGCGGGCGATGGAGAAGAAGCCCTGCTGATAGCGAACCTGTCCGTGCCCCTGGCATTGCTGGCAGGTTGCAGGACCACGCACATCGGCCGATCCGGTGCCCCGGCAATCGGAGCAGGCTTCCATCCTGCGGATGGTCACCTCCGTATCTTTGCCGAAGACTGCCTCGTCGAATTCGATCGTCTTATCGAAGCGAACGTCGCGACCCTTTTGCATGCGCGAGGGCTTGCGGCCGCCGCCCACGTTGAATCCGAAGAGATCGCCGAAGATATCGCCAAGATCGGGCATGCCGGCAAAAGGATCGCCGTTGCCCTGTCCCACGCCGGAAACGCCGGCATGACCGTAGCGGTCGTAGGCGGCGCGCTTATCCGGATCAGTGAGCACCTGATAGGCTTCACTGCACTGTTTGAATTTTTCTTCCGCCTCGGCATTTCCCGGGTTGCGATCCGGGTGGTATTGCATGGCGAGCTTGCGATAGGCGGCCTTGAGCTCCTGGTCGGAAGCTCCGCGCACTACGCCTAGCACTTCATAGTAGTCAGCTTTAATCACGTTTGCGGTTCGACTCATGCTTCCTTCTGTTGCGGATTGCTGGCCACCCGGACCAGGGCGGGACGGAGCAGACGCTCCTTGATGCGGTAGCCGCGGCGAACTTCATCGAAGACCTGATGATCGGGCAGATCAGGCTTCTCTGCCATCTCCAACGCCTCGTGGATGCGCGGATCGAATTCCGCTCCCACGGCTTCGACGGGCTGCACATTGAGCGAGCGCAGGGCCTCTTCCATCTGCTTGACGATCAGCTCGACGCCGGTGCGCAATTGCTCGGCGGACCCAGTCGATTTGAGAGCAAGCTGAAAGTTGTCGAGCACGGGCAGGAACTGCTCAACAGCGCCGGCAACGGCATAGTCACGAAATTCGTTTCGCTCGCGCGCTTCGCGCTTGCGGGCGTTTTCAAATTCAGCCTGCAGACGGGCGAGCCGGTCGACTAGCGAGTCCCGTTCGGCCTTCAGGCGGTCGAACTCTTCCTGGGAGACGGCTGCGGTCTCGGGAAGAGGCACGATGGCCTCGGCCTGAGGGTCGGAGGAGGAGTTGGAGTTCGGTGTTGCTTCCAATATTTCTTCAGTCATTTTGTTTCTGTTGTTGATGAAATTCCTTCGGCTCATGCGAACCTGATTTCCACTACAAGTTTATCGCGCTCAAAGGAGTCCCTCGTTTTTGATGCGGAGCCTGGGCTGGACGGCTCAGGCTACTGGGGTGGCTGGAAAATCCTGTCAGACAGTTGGGCGATGTAAGAAACGGCGTTGATGGTCTCCTGATACTGCATACGGGTGGGGGCAATGACCGCCACCGTGGCCAGATTCTCTGCGCCCAGGCGCGCCGGCGCCCCGATCAGGACCAGGTTATGCATGCCGGGAATGGCTTCCTCCAGCCCAACGACCACGCGCACCGTTTGCTGGCGCGCGTCGACATAGGCGTTGAGCAACTCGATCAGCCGCTGCTTGGCTTCGAGGGCGCTCAGCATCAGGCGCAGGCGCTCGCGATCGATTTCACCGGCCAGCAGGTTAGCGACGCCCTCGACAAAGATGGTTGGGCCGAAGCCGGCATCTCCCTCGAGCGCTCCCTTGCGCCAGAGCTCTTCTATCGAGCGCATGAGCCGGTCATATTCGCTGCGCTCGGCGTCGATGCGGCGCCCCAGCTCAGTACGAATGCGGTCAATCGACCATCCGTGGAAATTCTCGTTGACAAAGCGCGCGGCGGTCTCGAGCTCAACCGTGGTGAGATCGCGATCGAGCAGTAGCACGCGGTCCTGCACGATTCCGGATACGGTCACCACTACGGCGAGGACGCGCCCCGGCGCGAGACGCGAAAAGTGAACATGCTCTAGGGCCTGCAGTTCCCGGCCAGGGGCCAGCGCGACACCCAGTCCGCTGGAGATCAGGGCCAGAATATGCGAGGTGCGCTCGAGAAACTGCTGGCTGGAGCCAACCCCGGCGAAGCTGTCTTCAATCTGTTCGCGGCGCTCCGGCGTCAACGCCACAACGCGAGCGGGTGCCGCAAGCTGTTCAGCATAAAAGCGAAAGGCCTGGGCAGTGGGGATTCGGCCCGCCGAGGTATGCGGCTGGTCGAGAAGCCCCGCTTCGTCGAGGGAAGCCATGATGTTGCGGATGGTGGCAGCGCTCATGCCATCCTTGTTACCGAGGTCCCGGGCGAGCGTCTGCGAAGCCACCGGTTCGCCGGTTGCGATGTATCTCTCGATGATGGCGGTCAGTACCAGCCGCTCGCGCGGACTGATTCGCAGATCGGAAGCCATAGACCCCGTTTACCTCGCACCCTTACAGCGCAAGCAACATTGACTGTTTGGGTAGGGTATTCCTTTTTAATTTTATTGTCTGCGGGGGGGCGGGGTCAACCGCCCAAAGGGATGAAATGGCTGCATTGCGCTCGGTATTGAAAATTAACTCTGAGACGGGCCGAGTTGAACTGCATCTTTGCTAGTTCGCCTTCACTGCATCCTAGTTTGAAAGCGAGGCTGAGCAGGATGCCAACCAACTCCATTCCCCTGCGGCCTTTTGGCCGGCATAGCGACGTCAAGGTTTCCGCCCTGGGCCTGGGCGGGCATCACCTGGGACAGGCAGAAGACTTGAAGACGGCGATCCGCATCGTGCATGGCGCCATCGATGGCGGAATCACCTTCTTCGACAACTGCTGGGAGTACAACCTTGGCAAGTCAGAGAACTGGATGGGCATGGGGCTCAAAGGCAAGCGAGAAAAGGTGTTCCTGATGACCAAGGTCTGCACCCACGGCCGGGAGGGCTTAGTGGCCACGCGCATGCTTGACGAGTCGCTGCATCGCCTGCAGACGGATCACCTCGATCTGTGGCAGATTCACGGCGTTTCATTCGAGAACGATCCCGATCTGTTCATCCGTCCCAACGGTGCAGCGGAGGCTCTTCGCAAGGCAAAAGAACAGGGCAAGGTAAGGTTCGTCGGGTTTACGGGGCATAAGCGGCCGGAGATTCATCTCAAAATGCTGAACTGCGGCTTCGAGTGGGATTCAGTACAGATGCCGCTGAATCCCTTCGACGCAAACTTTCTCAGCTTCGAGCAGCAGGTCCTGCCGGAGCTGAACAATCGCGGCATCGCCGCACTGGGCATGAAGCCGATCGTAGGACACGGCGAATCGGTAAAGAAGGGCATGTTAAGCGCGCAGGAGGCCCTGAGCTACGCCATGAGCCTGCCGGTTACGACAACGATCACGGGCATGGAAAAGCCGGAAATTCTTGAGCAGAGCCTTAAGGTCGCGCAGGGCTTTCAGCCGCTGTCGCAGACGGAGATGCAGGCGCTGCGCGACCGCTGCAGGATAGTGGCCGGCGACGGCCGCTTCGAACTCTACAAGATGTCACTGAAGTTCGATAACCCCGAGGCGCGGCTTGCGCACGACTACCCGCTCGACGACCAATCCATCGAGGTAAAGGAAATGCTCCGGGCCACAGAGAACAGCGGCAAGCCGTATCCCGCGGTGGAGGCGGGGTAAGTGATGACGACCCCGGAGACAGAACCTTCCCGTCGCACCTTCTTGAAGTCGGCGGTTCTCGCCGGAGCGGGTACGCTTGCCACGCACCATCCGGCCAATGCGCAGGAGGCATCGATGTCACAGAACGCAGGTAACGATCAGAGGTCGACCTTCGCCGTACCTCGCCGCGCCTTCGGGCGCACTGGAGAGCAAGTATCGATCTTCGGGCTGGGCGGCTTTCATCTCGGCTCAACCAAAGATCAGCAGGAAACGAACACGATTGTCTCCAAAGCCATCGACGCCGGAGTGAACTTCTTCGACAACGCCTGGGAATACCACGAAGGCGAATCCGAAGAGCGCCTGGGGATCGCATTGCAGGGCAAGCGCGACAAAGTCATCCTGATGACCAAGGTCTGCTCGCATGGGCGTGACAAGAAGGTGGCGATCGAACAACTGGAGCAGTCGCTGCGCCGTCTTAAGACGGATCACCTGGACGTGTGGCAGATCCATGAGGTTGTCTACTACAACGATCCTGACCTGATCTTTCGTCCGGACGGCGCGATCGAGGCGCTAGAGCAGGCGAAGAAAGACGGCAAGGTGCGCTGGGTCGGCTTCACCGGGCACAAGGACCCCGCGATCCACCTGAAGATGCTCTCCGACGACTTCCCTTTCGACACGATCCAGATGCCCTTGAATTGCTTCGACGCGCGCTTCCGCAGCTTTCAGCAGCTCGTGCTGCCGGAAGCCAAGCGGCGCGGGATTGCGGTTCTCGGCATGAAGAGCCTGGGCGGGTCAGGCGAAATGGTGACGCACGGCGGAATTACGCCGGAAGAAGGCCTGCGTTACGCGATGAGCCTGCCGGTTGCGACGACGATTTGCGGTGTCGATTCGGAAATCGTGCTCGAACAGAATCTGGCCATCGCTTCGAACTTCAAACCGATGACAGCCGAGGAACGGCACGCGCTCGAAGATCGCTGCGAGCTATGGGCCGCGGACGGCCGTTTCGAGCGCTTCAAGACCACAACGATGTACGACGGAGCGGTCGGACGCGAGCAGCATCAATATCCTGAAGCGCAAAAGTTGCCGGCGTAGCTGGCCAGATCATTTCCCCAGCGCGGTGGAATTACCGGCAGGCGGAGCGGTTGCTACAGGCTCAACCGGCACCGGCGGCAGATCGTAAATCTCGATGGCTCCCTCGCGGAGGATGGCAAAGCGACGTCCGTCCGTTGACAGCGCATAGTTGTGGCCGGCGCTCAATACGGGGCTGGCCGCCTTTGCCAGTTCGAGCTTTCCGGATTTGGTGTCAAAGACTCCAACCATCTGCGCGATCACATCGTCTTCGCCAAAGGTATCCATGAAGCCGATATCGCGATTAACTTCGAGAGACCCGAATGCGAAGCGGCTCCCGTCTTCTGCGTAACTGAAGGTCGGCCAGACGTAGCGCTGCTTCCACTTGTCCTGCCAGAGCAGTTGCCCGCTGAGCGAGATGGCGCTCACCATGTGGTCGCTGCCTCCTTTGGGCGGGCAGCCTACGGCGAGTGTGACCTGGTCACTCACGGTAATGAGAACGGGCGCGCACGATGACTTGACCTCGGTGAGGATCTGCGGATCGCCGTGCAATGCCTCTCTTCGGATGACCCACTTGCTCGGGTCCTTGCCTTCGAGCAGGCTGAGAAAGCCGTTTTCGACCAGCGGCAGATCGATCGAGGAGCGCGCTTCAGTTTGCGCAAGAACTGTGTGTTCGCCGGGTCGAAGCACAATCACGGTGGTCCTCTTGCGACGTGGCGCCGAGGGGCCAAACAGAGGACTGGCGTCCACTGCGTTGGACGGATCGGGGTCGGGAGCAACGATCTTCTGCACTTCCACCACCATCAGCTTGCGGTCGGGGCCGATCTCGACGGCCTGCAGCGGATTATCGAATTGCAGGTAGGGACGCAGCTCCAGGTGACGGTCGGTGAGGTAGAGCGAATTCCTCTGGCGCACAAGGAACTGGCCGTCGTGGAGAGGCCACAGGTACCGCTGGCGGTCGTGCATGCGCCACTGGTTCTGCTCGACGGGCTTGCCGGTCGAGATATCAAGCACCATGGCGAGGATGACCTGATCTTCATCGTCGGTCGGATCGCCGGGAACGCGATGCATCAATCCGGCATCGCGGAAAGTGAAGAGCAGATGATCGTTGTCGATGAAGTCGAGAGTGGCAGTGGAATAGCGATAGCTCAGATACGCGCGGCTGGGTGCGACATAGCCGAGCGGGGCGACCTCAATGCGCACATTCGGCGGCGGTCCTGGATCGGGCTTATGTTTCGAATCACCTGCAAAGGCCAGCGTGGTAACCGCAATTACCAGCGCCAGGCACAATGGCCGTACGGATTGGCCGGGCAGGACCATCAAGTGCATTGTCCTCGCCGGAGCATGTACCGTGCAAATGAGATTTGCGCTGGTCAAAGTGGATCGTCTTTCGGTGGCAGGGAGTATGCGCGATAGCATGACGGTCATGCCTGCAACTGTCGAGCTGAATCTCTGGAAAAAACGGCTGGGGCATGTTCCGGATTGGGTCTGGGAGCGAACCGAGCTTGAGACGCTGATCCTCGCCGACAATAAGTTGACGGAAATATCGGACCGGATCGGGGGATTGCAGAGGCTGCGGACGCTGGATGTCGGGCATAACCAGCTTTCGCAACTGCCCGACACCCTCGGAGATCTGACCGGGCTCAGTGGCTTTCTCTATCTACACGATAACCGGCTTAGCTCGATACCCAAATCGATGGAGCAGCTGAAGAAGCTGCGCTATCTCAATCTGAGCGAGAACGCACTCTCTGAATTCCCCGAGGCAGTCTGCGGAATGGTGGGGCTCGTCGAGCTGCGGACTACGGACAATCAGATCGAGACGCTTCCCGAATGCATCGCAGATTTGCGTAACCTGCGCGAGCTTCATCTCCGCAATAACCGGCTCTTTACGCTTCCTGCGTCCATCAGGAAGCTGCCGGAGCTGCGGCAGATCGACCTGCATGGTAACCCTCTTACTTCGCTGCCGGAAACGATCACTTGCCTGCCGAAACTGGAAAAACTGGACCTCCGCTGGGTTACTTCGCTGCCGTGGCCGGGCTGGATTGACGACCTCGAAGCGCGAGGGTGCCTCGTCTATCGCTGAGGACGAAAGCTGGCCGCGCGAATGTGCGAGGCTAGAAGAATGGCCTCGAGCACGGCACAGCTATCCGCACCGTCCAGGACAGCTCTGGGCTACGGAGCCTGCGCGCTCGCGGGAACTCTCTGGGGTACAGGCTTTTACTTCGGCAAGATCGCGCTCACCGAGTTGAGCGTGGGACACATGGTGCTCTACCGGTTCCTCTTCGCCTGTGTCGGGCTGCTGCCGGTCCTGCGCCGGCCCAGGCTCAACCGCCGCGAATGGATGCTGCTGCTGACGGCGTCGTTCCTCGGGATTCCGGTGCAGTACATGATCCAGTTCTATGCGCTATCCCTGACCACGGTGAGCCATGCCGCGCTCATGGTGGGCACGATGCCAGTGATACTGGCCATCGGGGCAACCATCTTCACGCATGAGCGGCTGGGCTGGACGGGTTGGCTGGCGCTCGCGGGCTCCACCTGCGGCGTCACGCTGATTACGCTGAGCAGCACGCATTCTCAGGCCGGCCCTGGAGGGCCATCGCTCAAGGGCGATCTGCTGGTGGTGGTGTCGCTCGTTTTGGCCTTGGGCTGGATCCTGCTGAACCGGCACCTGATGCAGGGGCATTCTCCACTGGTAGTGACGGCTTACGGCGTTCTTAGTGGAACCGTCATGCTGACGGTGTGGGTATTGGCGACGAGCGGACCTCCTCCGGTGCACGGACTGAGCACGCAGGTGTGGATTGCATCAGCGGCCAGCGGCCTCCTGTGCACCGCGTTGACGATGCTCTTGTGGAACTGGGGCATTCACCATGTGCCGGCATCGCGCGCAGGCGTGTTTCTGAACATCGAGCCGGCGATGGGCTCACTTCTGGGCGTGGTTCTGCTTGGCGACCGGCTCGGTCCGGATGCGTGGGTGGGGGGAGTGCTGATTATCGCCGCCGCCATTGTGCTAACCACAACCGGCAAGATCGAGGCGGAAGTGGTGATGGAGTGAGGACTGACCGTCCAGGTGAAGGAGCAGTGCGCGTTTGAGTCTCAACCGAAGCGGGCCCTGCGTGCGCGCTGCCGGAAGTCCGCGCCGCGCATCTCGATCACTACACACATCTCGGCAAGGCGGGAGCGCATGCGCTCGCCGATGCGGTCGCCGAGAGTTTCCTCGCGCATGGCGCGTTGGGGCGCGGTTGCGGGACCTCCGCCGGGAGGCTGGTCGGGATAGTTGGTGGTAATGATGGTCGTCCGCTTGTCGTTGTAGCGCGTGTTGAGAATGTGGGCGACAGTGTCCCAGACCCACTCGGTGGGTTTGGACGCGCCGAGCTCGTCGAGGACGAGGACCTCGGCCTCGAAGACCGGGCGCAAAATATCGAGCTCGGTGGTGAGCACCTGTGGATTGTAGGAGTGTTGAATCTCCTTGAGCAGCTCGCGGTAATCGCAGAAGAGTCCGCGCACGCCTTTCTCGACGATGAGCGACTGAAGGATGCCGACAGCCAGATGCGTTTTGCCGACGCCGATGGATCCGGTGAGGAGCAGGCCGTGGCCTTCGGTGGTCACCGGGTACCCGTCAACGAACCGGCGCGCCGTCATGTGGCCCGTCGAGAGCGAGGAATCTGCTCCGGTGAAACGCGGCTCGTAGCTGTCAAAGGAGCAGTGCTGATAACGCTTCGGGATCGCTGCGCGCTGCACCAGCATGGCGATACGGTGCTCGAACCGGCAGTCACAGGGTTCGGCGGCGCGCGTGCCATCGGGGCGGCAGATGACGCGCATCCCCATTCCATCGCATGTTGGGCAGGGTTGAGGCATGAGGTTAGAGTATGGCAGGCGACGGGCTGTGTATATCGGGGTGTACCTTGCGTAAAACTGGCTGCTATTTCCCGAGCTTTGTGTCGAAGAAGTTCGCCATGATTCCGTAGGCCTCGCGCGATTCGGGGAGGGTGACGTCGTTCCAGAAGGCGTGCGGCAGGGCTTCGAAGACGACGAGCTGAGCGTCGACTCCGGCGGCGAGGAAGTGGCGATGCAGGATGGTGGTGCCGCTGAGGAGCGCATCGCGCCCGCTGGTGATGAACAGGGTAGGCGGGAAGCCCTTCACGTCGGCGTAGATCGGTGAGAGTACGGGATCTTTTAGGTCGGTCGAGCCGACGTATTCGGTGTCATGCGTGCCGGGATCTGGCCGGTCGAGGTGGCCCGATAGTCCGTTCAGCGCGTACATAGCCCACGAGTCGCCCAGGCGGCTGAAGTCGCCGAGTCCGGAGAAGACGCCGAGGGCTCCGGGCAGCGGCGTGCCAAGCTGATGTAGTTTTACGGTTGTCTCCGCGGTCAGAATCGCCCCGGCGGAGGTGCCGTAGAGCGCGATGTTCTGCGGCTTGTAGGTCTTCAGCAGTTCTCTGTAGACGGCGACCGTGTCCTCGACATCTGCCGGAAAGGGATGCTCGGGCGCCAGGCGATAGAGCATGGAGACGACCTTGGTCTGGGTGAGGTTTGCGATTGGGATGCTTTCCGTCAGCGAGCCGGAGTCGGAGTTGAATCCTCCACCGTGCACGCAGATAAGGACGCGGTCGCTCTTACCCGGTCCGACGGTGAGCGGCGTCACAATCAGCACCGGAACCCCGGCGATTTTGTCGTTAGCGACACTTACCGGATAGACGGCCTTGGAGGCGGCTCCGGCGCGGGCCTGCCAGGCGTCGGTTTGCGCGCGGCGATCGGCAAGGCTTTCAGGATGAGCGGCATCGGATGCTGGCCGGGCAAGAACCGCCTGCGCCTCGGGGCTGATGGTATTCGGCACGGGGATGACGCGGGTGATATGCGCAGTGCCGCTGGAGTCGATGTAGCTGGTGTCGGTCTGCGGAGCAGTCTGGGCTGTGGTTTGGGCGAGAGCGATGGGGGCAATTACGCAGACAGCGAGAGCAACTCCTGAACGAATCATTTAACGTCTTCCCGGCATCAGATTGCAGTGCGATTCCACTAAAACACGGCAAACGGGGGATGTCGAGCGACGGCCTCTGGCGCGTTGCAAAACACACCAAATCCGCTTAAAATAAAGGGATTGCAGGAAAGGTTCCAGACCAGCTATGCCTAAGACAGGGATTCATCCAAACTACAACGAAATCAGGGTTATGTGCGCCTGTGGCTCGAGCTTTCCCACGCGCTCGACCCACAAGGGCGACATCCACACGGAAATCTGTTCGAGCTGTCACCCGTTCTTCACCGGCAAGCAGAAACTTGTCGATACGGCCGGACGCGTCGAGCGCTTCCGCCGCAAGTACGCCAAGGCGGAGACGGCAACCAAGTAACTGCCGGTCAGATCAGAAGCCCGATCGACGAAGCCTCCGCAATGCGGGGGCTTTCGTTTTGGTGCATCAAACGAGCCTCGATGAAGAAGAACTGGGACAATCCGGTCGAACACGTGATGCCCGACAACGCACGGGTTCCGGCTTCGGTCGAGATCGGTGGCATGACGGTCGCTCCGGCGACGGTGCTCGCTCCCATGGCCGGAGTCACAGACACCGTTTTCCGTCGATTCATCCGCAACGCCAGCGTCTTTCTTTCGAACCCCGCCGCAGGCGCTAGCGCACAGGCTGACTCCGGTGCTTCAATTGAGACCGAAGTCACGAATCAGCAATCCGGCTGCGGGCTCATCATGACGGAGTTCACCTCCGCCGATGGCCTGGCACGTATGCGGGAGTCGAAGCGCAAGCGGTATCTGACGTTCTACGACGATGAGCATCCGATCTCGGCGCAGTTGTTCGGATCGAACCCGGCGACGCTGTCCGAGGCCGCGAAGATCGTGGAGGACACAGGCTTCGACATGGTCGACCTGAATCTTGGGTGCCCGGCGAAGCGAGTCGTGTCTTGCAACGGGGGCAGCGGCCTCCTGCGCGATCTGCCGTTGATCGGAAAAATCTTCGAAGCGGTGCGCGCGGCGGTGCGTATTCCCTTTACCGTCAAGTTTCGCCTGGGCTGGAACGACAGCCAGATCGTCTGCGTAGACCTGGCGCGGCTCGCCGAGGAGTCTGGATTAAACGCCGTCGCGCTGCATGCGCGGACGCGCGAGCAGGGCTATGCGGGTCAGGCGCGCTGGGAGTGGATCGCCACAGTCAAGGACGCGGTGAAGATTCCCGTGATTGGCAATGGCGATGTGCGCAGCCCGGAAGACGCCTGCGCGCTGGTTGCCGAGACCGGCTGCGATGCAGTGATGATCGGTCGCGCGGCTCCGGCGAATCCGTGGATTTTTCGGCAGATCGCCCAGTACACGGCGACCGGCCGCTATGACCAGCCAACCGATCTCGACCGCTATCGCATGATCCGAACGTACTTCGAGATGCTGATCGAGGCGGAGTATCCCGAAGCGCAGGGGAAGATGAAGCAGTTTGCGTCGTGGTTCACCCACGGTGTGCCCGGCGGCGCTGCGCTGCGCAAGTCTATCTACGAATCTAAAACCGGCGAGGCGGTGCTGGATGCAGTCGAGCGCTTCTTCGAGGCAGGACCGGTCGCGGCGAGCGCTTCGGCAACGGACAACTTCGACGCCAACGACGAGCTAATGCTGGCGTGCGATTGACTCAAAGAGAATACTCGTCAGTCAAGGCTCACCCGGGCGGCCAGCCCGAAGTCAAACCTTCGGGGAAAGATGAAATACCTGGAAACGGTTTGTTTCTTCGCTTGGTATCGCTGAAAATGGCGACAACAGGTCTTCTCCCGTGCTCATTTCGCTGAATCGGAGTCGGACCCCGCGTGCCTTTGTAATGGGGTGCGTGATGGCGCTCGTCGCGCTGGTGTTCGTCGCCAGACCATGCGCCGCGCAGGAAGACGCAAACGAAGCTGCTGGTCTCTACGACGTCAAAGGAGTGGTTCTCAACAGCGTGACTCACCAGCCGATTGCCCGGGCGCTGGTGGACGTGCATGATAACGCCGTTCTCACCGACAATGACGGGCACTTCGAATTCAGCCTGCCGGAAGGCCTGATACAGGTTTCGGTGAAGCGGCCGGGATACGGCGGTCGCGGGCGAGCCTCGAACCACGCCATTCGCGTGGGCCCAGGCATGCCGTCGCTGACCTTCACTCTGACTCCCGAGGTGCTGATCACCGGTCAGGTAACGCTGTCGACGTCGGATCAGGCGGACAACATCCGGGTAATGGCATACCGCAGGCGGGTTGTCAACGGACACCAGCAATGGATGATGGAGAATACCGCGAGGACCAACAGCGAAGGCGTCTTCCGCATCGCCGGGCTGCAGGCAGGAGATTATCTGGTCTACACGCAACCTACCAGAGACGGCGAAGGACCTGAATCCCGCGGCGCAGCGATTTATGGCTTTCCTGCCGTTTACTATCCCGGCGTCGCGGACATTGCCTCGGCGGGTATGCTGACACTGGCCGCAGGGCAGCAGGGGCGAGCGGATTTCGTGTTGACGCGGCAGCAGTTTTATCACGTAATTGTGGCGATTGCAGACCGGGAAAGCGGACTGAACCTCCAGGTTCACGACCGGAGCGGACGCCAGATGGGACTTCCGGTGCGCTCGAATGCGGAACAGGGAACCGCAGAGGTCAATCTGCCCAACGGGACCTATTACATCGAAGGACGCAGGAGGAGAGAAGATCAGCTGTACGGGCGGGTAGATTTCACCGTCGCCGGAGCACCTGTATCGGGACTGACCATGACGCTGGTGCCCTTGCATGCAATCCCTGTCACGGTGCGGAAGACCTTCACGGCGAACACCAACACCGGCGGCCTGGTCTCTTCAGACGGCGCATCCGATAACAACCCGAGTGCGGGGCTGAATATATCGTTGATACCGGTAGATGAGATTTTCGGGCAGATGGGGGCGCTGGGTGGACTGCACCCAGCGGACGGCGCAAACGATGGATCCTTCGAAATCGAAAATGTCACCCCGGGACGGTATTGGGTCGAGGCGTCTCCATTTGAGGGATACGTGAGCTCTATCAGCAGCGGCGGAGTAGATCTTGCGCGAGACCCTCTGACGGTGGGAGCGGGCGGCAGTTCCGCCCCGATCGATGTGACGCTACGGGACGATTCCGGAACTATTTCCGCGCAGTTGGTTGGAGATCCGGCCAGCGCCGCTGCCGCTGCAACAACCACTGGGGAACAGCGCCAGATCTACGTGTACGCCATCCCGTTATTTCCGTCTTCCGCGTCAATCAGAATGAGCGGCATGCAGGGATCGGGGCAAGTAACGATCTCGGGACTCGCGCCGGGCTCCTATCGCGTGATTGCCTTCGACGCTCCGCAGGAGATTGATTTCCACACCTCCGACGGCTTGGCAAAATTCTCCGGTATGGGAGCGACCACCACTGTGGAGGCGAACGGAACAGGCAACGTGCAGCTTGAAGTGGTCCACACCGGCAACACGGATGCTGAGTGATGAAACGAGTGCTGTTCGTGCTCGCGTTGATCGCAGCCCCCCTGACTGGCGGCCAGGCCTCCGCACACTCCGCACCGCGGAATTCAGGCCAATACGCCATCAGTGGCATCGTGGTAAATGCCGTAACCGGTCAACCTCTCGACCGGGCAGAGGTGAGCCTGCACCTTCCGACGGTGGATACGCCCGTGGCTGAAACCACGACCGGCGAAGACGGGCACTTCACCTTTGAGCACCTGGCGAAGGGCAAGTACTCTCTTACTGCTTCACGGCGCGGCTACATCGGAGCGGCCTATGACGAGCACGAAGGGTATTCGACGGCGATCGTTACGGGCGAAGGGCTAAAAAGCGACGGATTGGTCTTTCGCCTCTCTCCGCGCGCCGTCATCAAAGGATCGGTGACCGATGAGGCCGGCGATCCGGTACAGCAGGCGAGGGTTTCGCTGTATCGGCAGAATCTTCGTACCGGCCTGGGGAACATCGTTCGCGCTGGAGTGGCGATGACCGACGACACAGGAACCTACGAGTTCGCGCGGCTGGAGGCCGGGAACTACTATGTCGCGGTCAATGCCAACCCGTGGTATGCAACGCGTCCTCAACCGAAACGCGACGCGCAGGGAAATGTGGTTGCCGACGATCAGCATTCGTCGCTCGACGTCGCCTACCCGACCACGTTCTATGCAGATGTGATGGATTCGGATTCGGCAACGCCGATCCCGGTGAAGGCAGGCGATCAGGTAACCGTGAACTTTAACCTGCATGCGGTACCCGCCGTTCACCTTTCGGTGCAGGTGCCTTCGCCCGAAGGGCGCGGTTTCGCCATGCCTCAGCTTTCACAGGACGTCTTCGGCCTGAGCGAACCAGCGCAGCCGGCGATGTCCTACAGTTGGCGCGGGCAGGAACGTACGAGCGACGGCCAGACGACAGTGGAGTTCAACGGCGTCGCTCCAGGGCATTATTCGGTCGAGATGCGGGGCGGCGGCGACTCGAGCCACTCCGCCAGCGTCGACGCATCGAGCGACGCGAAGATCGATTTGTCCCAGTCGACGGGCATGGCGGATGTATCCGGCAAAGTGGCGATGGCCGGGGGAGAGCCGATACCCGACCGCTTGATGGTTTCGTTGCGCTCTTCCGAAGGACGGGTTGGCGGTGGCGATCGCGTAGGCCCGGATGGGACCTTCTCCATGCATGGCCTGCCTCCAGGTAATTACGAAGTGTGGGTGACTGCCGCGGATAGCTCACTCGCCGTGACCCATCTAACGGCGACGGGCGCGGCCGCGGAAGGAAACGTGATCAAGGTAGGGAGCGCGCCGGTCGCGATCTCTGCAACGATTGCCGACGGCTCGGCAACCGTGACTGGATTTGCCATGCGCGACGGCAAACCTGCGGCCGGTGTGATGATTCTGCTGGTACCCAATCCCGCAGTCGAACGGGAGATGTTCCGTCGCGACCAGAGCGATTCAGACGGCAGCTTTCAAATGAGCCGGGTGGTTCCCGGGCAATACACGGCAGTCGCTATCGAGGATGGCTGGACACTTGACTGGGCGCGCCCGGAAGTGATCGCGCATTATCTGGCCGGAGGACAAAAAGTTACAGTGCCGGCGCATACCAAGGATTTCGCGATCAAGGATTCGGTGCCGGTTCAGCCGAAATAAGTTCCGGCATGGTTACGAATCTAATCCACGGTAACGACGATCAGAGATGCATCGTCCTGGAACTGGTTCGAGCAAAACGCCGTTACATCCGAAAGAATCCGCTGCCGGGTGGCGTGGACGCCCTCCTCGCGGCTGGCCAGCACGGACGCAATCAGTCGCTGATAGCCGAATTCTTCTTCCTTGTCATTCGCGGCCTCAAGAACTCCGTCTGTCATTAGCACGAGCACATCCCGCGATACCAACTGCACCTGGCGATCACTGTAAGTCCAATGAGAGAAGAGGCCGAGCACGCCGCTATACGCTGGGAGGAAATCGATGGAGCCGTCGGCGTGAACAAGCAGAGGCAGGCAGTGGCCGGCATTCTCGTATTTGAAGACACGGCTCTGGCTGTCAAGAATTCCATAGAACAAAGTGACAAAGCGGCCGGGCGCTATGTTATTGGAGAGCGCGGTGTTGAGCTTGGCACACAGTTCGGCGGGCGATTCGACAGACGGGTTTCCGCCGTCCTGCGTGAAGGCCTTGACCGAAGCCTGCAGGTTCGCCATGAGCAGTGCCGCCGCCATACCTTTACCGGCGACGTCGGCAATGCAGAGGCCAAGCTTGTCCGGCGAAAGGACCAGCACGTCGAAATAATCGCCGCTCACGCTGCGCGCCGGCTGCCACGCGCATGCGATCTGATAACTGGGAATTTGCGGTGTCTCGCGCGGCAGCAGATGCACCTGGATATCGTGAGCCTGTGCCAGGTCGGACTGATAGATCTGCCTCTCGACAAGCCCGAGCTGTACTTGGCTCTGGAGTTGACTATTGCTTGCCAGCAGACTAGAGCGCGACTGATCGAAGGCAAAATAAAGGATTCCGACGATGAATGTGACGACCATTCCGAAAGGCTCATCCAGCAGAACGGAGCGGAAGTACGTAGTCGAGTGATGGGCGAAGAGTAAAAAGGCGGGGATCTCCGCCGCGGCGCTCGCTATAAAGCCGATGCAAAGCAGCGTTGGAATGTAACCAATCCAGTTCCACGGTGGCTGGCGATCGATGAAGAGGGGGCGGCTGAGAAGGATCAGGCCAATAGCCACGTTACCCGTTACGAAGGTATTAACCAGAGTTGCCAAGATGTGCGTGGGGACATGCAATATCCGCATGACAACATCCACAAACACCGTCACAACCAGCAGAATGAGCTGGAAGTACAGCAGGTTGAATTCCGAAAGGAGTCTGTGTCGCAGGTTTGACTTGGGCATGGCCTGAAGTGTGCGGGGGCAGGCCATAAAGATAACAGGATCAAGGCTGAACGGCCACAAAAACAACGAGCGCCCCCCGAAGGATGCGCTCGCTGGCTGGGCTGTTTGGAGGCTAGGCCTTGGGCTCTTCGCCGCCTTCGGCCGATTTCTGCTCAGCAAGCTGCTTCTGCAGCTCCTCGCGACGCTTGGCGCGAGCATCGGCACGCTTCTGGCGCTTCTCGTCGAGAACCTGCTCGGCTCCGAGCAACTCGATGAAAGCCTTCTCGGCTCCGTCGCCCTTCTGGAAGCCAGTGCGGACGATGCGGAGGTAGCCGCCGTTGCGATCACCGTAGCGGGGCGCGACGGTGTCAAAGAGACGTGTCACGGCTTCGCGGGTCTGCAGGAAAGCGAGCGCCTGACGCCGGGAGTGCACGTCGCCCTTCTTACCCAGAGTGATCAGCTTTTCGACGTGCGGGCGCACAGCCTTGGCCTTGGTGACGGTCGTGTGGACGCGGTCCTCGAGGAAAATCGAGGTCACCAGGTTCCGTAGCAGAGCGCGGCGATGGCTGGTGTTCCGTCCGAGTTTGTATCCTGCATTGCGATGACGCATGGCGGTTCTCTCTCATCAGGGCTCAGGAATCAGGGCTCAGGGCTCAGTTTTGAGCACCCGGCGCCAGGCAGCCTGCGCCATATTAATAAAACTCTTCAAATTTTCTTGAGCACCGCGCCCAGGATATCTGTGCCCTGAGCGCGATGCCCTGTTCTCTAGAAGTTCTCTGTTTCGTTCTGCAGCGCGAGGTCGTCGAGTTCGTCGTCTTCCTCGTCGTCGAAGGAGCCGTAGCTCGCGGCCAGGGTTGCAGCCGGAAGCACGCTTGTCGGTCCGGGAACGGCGTTGCCGTGCTCGTCGATCTTCATGCCCAGCGACAGGCCCATCTGCGCGAGGATTTCCTTGATCTCGTTCAGCGACTTGCGGCCGAAGTTCTTGGTCTTGAGCATCTCGGCTTCTGTCTTCTGCACCAGCTCACCGATGGTCTGGATGTTGGCGTTCTTCAGGCAGTTGTAGCTGCGCACGCTGAGCTCCAGCTCTTCGACCGAGCGGTTCAGGTTCTCGTTGCGCAACTGCATGCGGCCTTCTTCGCTGTGGCTCTCGGCTTCGATCTCTTCCTCGAAGTTGATGAAGATGCTCATGTGATCCTTAAGCAGCTTTGCCGCGAGCCCGACCGCGTCGGCAGGAAGCACCGAACCATTGGTCCAGACTTCCAACGTCAGCCGATCGTAGTCGGTGATTTGGCCAAGACGCGCGGCGTCGACGGTGTAGTTCACCTTGCGCACCGGCGAGTGGACCGAGTCGACCGGAATGAAGCCGATGCCCAGGTCGGAGTCAAAGTTCTTGTCAGCGGAGATATAGCCGCGGCCGCGCTTGAGGCGCATTTCCATGTCCAGCTTCCCGCTTTCGCTGACGGTGGCGATATAGACGTCCTTATCGAGGATTTCGACGTCTCCATCGGCTTCGATCATGCCCGAAGTGACCACACCCGGCTGGTCGGCACGCAGGTACAGCGCCTTGGGGCCCTCGCCGTTCAACTTGAAGGGGATCTGCTTCAGGTTGAGAATGATGTCGGTCGCGTCCTCGACGACTCCAGTGATGGACTGGAACTCGTGCAGAACGCCTTCGATCTTGACCGCAGTGACCGCCGCGCCTTCGATCGAAGACAGCAGCGTGCGCCGCAGCGCATTGCCGATGGTGGTTCCGAAGCCGCGCTCAAAGGGCTGGGCGCTGAACTTCCCATATTTTTCTGTGAGCGTCTCCGCATCTACTGCCAGACGCTTGGGTTTTTGAAATCCTCTCCAAAGCATATCGATTCGCCTCTCATGCGCAGCGAACGCCGCGAAGCATTCTGCAACGGCTGCGCTGTTTGCTCCATTCGTTGATTTGACCGCTTTCGCGGAGACTGGCCGTCTAGGCAATTGCCCTTCGGGCCAAACTGCACTTGCTGCTACTAACAACCTTGCTATCCCGACCGAGGCGCGCCTCTTGACGCGCAACGGGTGGAACGCAAATCCTACTTGCTGTACAACTCGACGATCAGCTGCTCGTTGACCGGCAGGTTGACGTCTTCGCGCTTCGGCAGCGCCAGCACCTTACCAGTGTGGTTCGCGTGATCGACCGAAAGCCATGCCGGAGCCGGCTGATGGCTCGCAAACTCGCTCGCAGACTCAACCACGAGCAGCTTCTGGCTGTTCGGACGAACCTTGATCTCGTCGCCGATGCTGATCTGGAAGGAAGGAATGTTCACCTTGCGGCCGTTCACCTCGACGTGTCCGTGGCGGACGATCTGGCGAGCCTGACGGCGCGAGCCGGCAAAGCCAAGCCGGAAGGCGACGTTGTCCAGACGGCACTCGAGCTGCTGGAGGAGCCGCAGACCGGTTACGCCCTTGGAGCGCGACGCCTTCTCGTAATACTCGCGGAACTGGCCTTCGAGGGTGAAGTAAATGCGCTTTGCCTTCTGCTTCTCGCGAAGCTGCAGGCCGTAGCCGACGATCTTCGCCTTGCGATCGCGGCCGTGCTGGCCAGGGGCGAAGTTGCGCTTCTCAATCGGGCACTTGTCGGTGAAGCACTTTGGGCCCTTGAGAAAAAGCTTAATGCCCTCGCGGCGGCAAAGGCGGCAGACTGGTCCTGTGTAACGTGCCAATTCAATCTCCTGGTCCGGGTTTCATCCGGACATTGTTCTTCAGAGGCCGACCGGTTTACGGATGGCAATCCTTCGTCCCGGTCCATCTGTTAGTTTACAGTTTTTGGTCTCCAGTTACCAGCCAAGTGCTCTCACCAGGGACCGCCAACCGACGACTGATAACTCACTTACACGCGGCGGCGCTTGGGCGGACGGCAGCCATTGTGCGGAATCGGGGTGATGTCGCGGATGGACCGTACCTCGATGCCGGCGGCAGCCAGCGCACGCACAGCCGACTCACGGCCCGAACCCGGACCGCTGACCCGCACATCGACCGAGCGCAGTCCATGATCGCGCGCCTGATTGGCGGCGTTGATGGCCGCCTGCTGCGCGGCAAACGGGGTGCCCTTACGCGACCCGCGGAAGCCGAGCGAACCGGAGCTCTTCCAGGAAATCGTGTCGCCCTTGCCGTCGGTGATGGTCACGATGGTGTTGTTGAACGACGCCTGAATGTACACCAGACCGTAGGGGACATTCTTGCGTTCGCGCTTCTTGAACTTCTTGTTTTTGGCGGCCTTTCCGGCAGCGCCCTGCTGTGCTTTTGCCATTAGGTCTTCGCCGTCGCTTTCTTCTTGCCTGCTACCGTGCCCCTACGCGGTCCCTTGCGGGTACGCGCGTTGGTGTGCGTACGCTGTCCGCGCGTGGGAAGGCCGCGGCGATGCCGTAGTCCGCGGTAGGACTGAATGTCAATGAGGCGCTTAATGTGCATGCTGACATCCTTGCGGAGGTCGCCTTCAACATCACCCTCATTCTCGATGACCTGACGGATGCGGTTCACCTCGTCTTCGCCGAGATCCTGGACCTTCTTGAATGGGTCAACATTCGCGGCCCCAAGGATGCGCAGCGCACGCGGGTTGCCGATCCCGAAGATGTAAGTGAGCGCGATCCGAGCCTGCTTTTGGCGGGGCAGATCGACGCCAGCTATACGTGCCATGCTTATGTCCTTCTTGGTTGCTCTCGGAAGCCTCGCCCCCGGGAGCGGTTATGCCGGATTCGATTCCGGCGGTGATTGAGTCGGGGTTCATCGCAAGCCTTTCTACGGCTAACTAGCCCCTGCCTTTGTGGGCCTGACTCGCCTCTTCGATCTCCAGTTCCCAGGTCCCAACCTCCAGTCTCAAGGTCTCCGCATGACTTACTGAGCCCTGAGCCCTGAACGCTGAGTCCTGTTTTAGCCCTGGCGCTGCTTGTGCTTCTGGTTTTCGCAGATCACGCGCACCACACCACGGCGGTGGATGACCTTGCACTTGTCACAAATCTTCTTTACCGATGCACGAACCTTCATAACTAATCCCCAATCCCTGCCGGTTAATCCTTACTTGTACCGGTAGACAATTCGCCCGCGAGTAAGGTCATACGGGCTCAATTCAATCGCCACACGGTCGCCGGGAAGAATGCGGATAAAATTCTTCCGCATGCGGCCTGAGACATGCGCCAGTACCTGGTGCTTGTTCTCGAGTTCCACCTTGAACATGGCGTTCGGCAGCGTCTCCAGGACCACTGCCATTACCTCAATCGCGTCTTCCTTCGACAAACCTTTTCCAATTCCGCCGGCTGCTCATGTCCGGCTCTGCTTGAAACAACTACTGCGTCAAAATTGTTGCGCCTTCGGCGGTCACCGCGACCGTATGCTCGAAATGCGCGCTCAAACTTCCATCCTGTGTTACCGCCGTCCAGCCGTCGCTCAGCACCTGAACGTCCGGCTTGCCGGCATTGACCATCGGCTCGATTGCAATCACCATGCCTTCGCGCAGCTTCTGGCCCTGACCGCGGCGTCCGTAATTGGGAACCTGCGGGTCTTCATGCAGCCGCGTGCCGATGCCGTGTCCTACGAACTCGCGAACCACGCTGAAGCCTTCGGCTTCCACAACTTCCTGCACCGCTGCTCCGACATCACCCAACGTCGCTCCCGGCTTGATGGCCTCGATGCCGCGCTTGAGCGATGCCTGAGTGACTTCCAGCAGGCGCTTCGTGCGTGGGGAAACCTTCTCGCCTACCGCAACCGTAATCGCCGAATCGCCGTAGTAGCCGTCGAGAATCACACCGGTGTCGATCGAAACAATGTCTCCGTCGCGCAGCACTCGGCTGGCCGACGGAATTCCGTGGACCACTTCTTCATTTACCGACGTGCACAGCACACAAGGGAATCCACGGTATCCCTTGAATGCCGGCTTCGCGCCCAGCTCCTTGATCTTCCCCGCGGCCGCATTCTCGAGATCCTGTGTCGAGGCTCCCGGCTTCACAAACTGCCGGACGTGCTCGAGCACTTCGCGAACCACTTGGCCGCTTCGCCGCATCTTTTCGATCTCCAGCGGCGTCTTGATCATGATCGGCATCGGACTACTAGCTCCTCAACCGCAGAACAGCCTTCATCACTTCGGCCGTCACTGCGCTCACCGACTGCTCTCCATTCACCTGCTCGAAACGACCGAACGCGCGATAATGCTCCACGACCGGAGCCGTCAGCGAGCTATAGGCACGCATGCGCTCCTCGAAGACTTCCTCGGTGTCGTCTGAACGCCGCGTCAGGGGCGTACCGTCGAGGTCGCAAAGCTCATCGACCTTGGGTGGCTGCAAGTAGATGTTATAGCTCGTCTTGCAGACTGGACAGATGCGCCGGCCGGTAATACGGCGCAGTAATTGATTATAACTGACTTCGATACTGACAGCAATCACTGACAGCGAGCCCGGGATTGCCCCAAGATACTGGTCCAGCCAATCGGCCTGATTCAGCGTGCGGGGAAAGCCGTCCAAGATGTATCCTGCCGCCGTATCCGGCTCCTTCAGCCGCTCGGCAACCATCTCGTTCACCAGGTCGTCTGAGACCAGCTCGCCGCGGTCCATGACCTCCTTGGCCTGCTTCCCTAGAGCAGTGCCCCGGCTGACATTGGAGCGCAGCAAATCACCGGTAGAGATCTGCGGAATCCCCCAGGCGGCCACTAACTCCTTGGCCTGTGTGCCTTTACCGACGCCGGGTGCTCCGAGAAGAAGGATCGGGCCGGGGGTAAACTTCAGGCTTTTCTGAGTTCCAGACTGAGAATCAACGGCAGACAAGGCCACTTACCAGGCCCGCCTTCCGCGGATGCGTCCGCTGCGGGGCGAAAAGCCCTCGTAGTGGCGCATGATGAGCTGCGATTCCACCTGGTTGACGGTATCCATCGCGACGCCGACGACAATGAGCAGCGAGGTTCCGCCGAAGTAGAAGTTGAAGCCGAGACCGTTCGTCACCCAGAGCGGCAGATGCTCGAAGAATCCTCCGATGAGCGGCAAATGGTTCAGGTGGATACCGCTGATCAGCAATTGCGGGATGATCGAGATGATGATCAGATAAAGCGCACCGACCAGCGTAATGCGGGTCAGAATGTCGTTGATAAAGTCCGAGGTGCGGCGACCGGGCCGGATGCCGGGGATGAAACCGCCGTACTTGCGCATGTTGTCGGCGATGTCGTCCGGACGGAAGACGATCGAGATATAGAAGTAGGCGAAGAAGATAATCGCGCCCATGTAAATGAGCTCGTACCAGGGCTCACCGGGACGCAGCGCTTCGAAGATGCGAGTCAGGCCGGCACTGTTCCGCACAATCGCTGCCTGCGAAAACAGCAGCGGAGCCGACAACACGGAGGCCGCAAAGATCACGGGCATCACGCCGCCGGAGTTGACCTTGAGCGGCAGGTGGGTCGACTGGCCGCCCATCAGGCGGCGTCCAACGATGCGCTTGGCGTACTGCACCGGGATGCGGCGTTCGCTGCGCTCCACGAAAACGATGAAGGCGACGACGGCGACCATGCAGGCGACCAGCAGAATAAGCGCTGGAACTGTGAACGCTCCGAATTTCTCGGTTTTGGCCGTGTCGACCAGTTCAGCAATGGCGCGCGGCAGACCGACGACGATACCGGCGAAGATCAGCAAGCTCATTCCGTTGCCAATACCGCGATCGGTGATCTGTTCACCCAGCCACATGATGAAAGCGGTGCCCGCGGTCAGGGTGAGCACGGTCATCAGGATGAATCCGGGACCGGGATTCAGGACCATACCGCCGGAGGCGTGCGAAAGCGCGATGGCGATGGTCATTGACTGGACAACACCCAGGATCACGGTCAGGTACCGCGTCCATTGGGTAATCTTGCGGCGTCCCAGTTCGCCTTCTTTCTGAAGGCGGGCAAGCGGTTCATACACAACCGTCAGCAGCTGGAAGATGATCGAGGCCGTGATATAGGGCATGATGCCCAAAGCGAAGATGGTCAGACGGCGAAGGTTTCCCCCGCTGAACATGTCGACCAGGCCGAGCGATGATCCGCTCTGCGAATTGAAGAACTGCTCAAGGGCGGCAGTGTTTACACCAGGCGTGGGGATATGGCCACCCAACCGGTAAACCGCCAGCATGGCCATGGTGAACAGCACACGCTTGCGCAGGTCGGGGATGCGGAAGATATTCGCGAATTTCTCAAACATGGGACTGCTTCCAATCATAATGCCTGGCCCCTTACGGGAAGCCAGGCATTCGCGAAACTTTAGCCGACCAAAACTGCCTTGCCGCCGGCCTTTTCGATCTTTTCCTGTGCGGCTTTGGAGAACTTGTGCGCGTGCACGGTGATCGCGGTCGTGATCTCGCCGTTGCCGAGGATCTTGAGCAGCTCGCCGCGGCTCTTCAGGTAGCCCTTGGCCTGGAATGCCTCAAGGGTGAGCTCTTTCTCGCCCAGCGCGACGAGGCGATCGAGGTTCAGCACGGTGTATTCGGTGCGGAAGATGTTGGTGAATCCGCGCTTGGGGAGGCGGCGGTGCAGCGGCATCTGGCCGCCCTCAAAACCGCGCATCAGGCTCGAACCGGAACGGGAGCCCTGTCCTTTGTGTCCGCGGGTTGAAGTCTTGCCGTGGCCGGAGCCCATACCGCGGCCAACTCGCTTTTTATTGCGGTTGGCGCTCTTCGGTGCTCTTAAATTCGATAAGTTCATGATTTCCTCGCTTAACGCCGACTGAGTCTTCGCTCAGCCGACTCGCATTTATTTGGCGCCGAAGGCGCATGTACCTGAACGGCTAGTTCTAGTTCACGATTCGGACGAGGTGAGGAATGGTCCGCACCATGCCACGAATCGACGGGGTATCCTCGCGCTCGACAATCTGGTTCAGCCGCGTGAAGCCCAGGCCCTTGACGACCCTCTTGTGCTTCACCGGCGCCTGGATCATCGACCGGAAGTACTGAATCTTGATCTTCTGAGTTTCCGCCATGACTATAGCTCCTGAACCTGCTTGCCGCGGAGAGCGGCAACTTCGTCGCGGTCGCGCAACTGCACCAGCGCGTCGAAGGTGGCCTTGATCACGTTGTGCGGGTTGGCCGAGCCGAGGCTCTTGGTGAGCACGTTCTGCACGCCCGCCGAGGTCATCACCGCACGCACCGCGCCGCCGGCAATCACGCCCGTACCTTCCGGGGCCGGTTTCAGCATCACCTGTCCCGAGCCGAAGCGGCCCAGCACCTGGTGAGGGATGGTGGTTTCCGTGAGGTTGATGCGGACGAGGTTCTTCTTCGCCGACTCAATGCCCTTGCGGATCGCCTGCGGCACTTCCTTCGCCTTGCCCGAGCCATATCCAACCACGCCCGCGCCGGGATCTCCGACAACGACCAGCGCTGCAAACGACATGTTTTTGCCACCCTTGACGACCTTGGTGACGCGGTTGATCGCGACGACCTGATCCTTCAGGTTGAACTGACCGGCATCCAGTTTCTTCTTCAGTGTTGCCATTACCCGATCCTTCCTCAAACCCTCTGTCGTCCCGACCGGAGCGCCGATGGCGCGAAGCGGAGGGACCTGCTTTTTTCCTAAAACTCGAGACCCGCTTCGCGAGCGGCATCCGCCAACGCCTTGATGCGGCCGTGATACAGGTATCCGCCGCGATCGAAGACGACCTTCTTGATGCCCTTTTCCTTGGCGCGCTCGGCGACCAGCTTGCCGATCTCCTTGGCCGCGGCGACATTGCCGCCGGTCTTGACCTTGGCGGAGACGGTAGAGGCCGACACCAGGGTTACGCCCTGCGAATCATCGATCACCTGCACGTAGATGTGGTTGAGCGAGCGGTAAACGTTCAGGCGCGGACGCTCCGTGGTGCCCTGCATCTTGGTACGAATGCGCGCATGCACGCGCTGGCGAATCTCATTTCTTTTCCTCTGCGGAATCATCTTTTCTTCCTTCCTAACAGCGGAGCCGCCCTGCGGCACCGTTCGGTTTCAACTTGCGATTACTTCGCTCCGGTCTTGCCGACCTTCTTCTTCAGCTTCTCGTCCGAGTAGCGCACGCCCTTGTTCTTGTACGGATCGGGCTTGCGCAGCGAGCGCATGTCTGCGGCGACCTGACCAACCTTTTGGCGGTCGATGCCGGACACGGTAACCCGCGTCTGCTTCGGGTCGATCACTGCCGTGATGCCGGTGGGCAGCGGAAACTCGATCTGGTGCGAGAAGCCGAGGGTGAACACCACCGTGTTCTTGCCCTTGAGCTCGGCACGGTAACCGATACCGACAATGTCGAGATCCTTCGACCAGCCCTTGGTCACGCCCTCGATAGCATTCGAGACGAGCGCCCTCGTGAGGCCATGGACCGCAGCCTGCGAGTCGCTCTCGCGGACGGCATGCACCTGGCCATCTTTGGTCTCGAGCTTGATGCCGGCAGGAATGACCTGCTCGACTTTGCCCTTGGGGCCTTCGACGACGACCGTGTTGCCCTGGACCGTGTACTTCACTCCACTCGGCAGCGGAATCGGCTTCTTTCCTATACGCGACATACTTCGAATCCTTAATGGCTTGCGAGTCCCGACTTCCCGTCGTTCCACTGCAGCCCGGGCGAATATTCCCGCCCTACTACCTAACTCAATCCACGCCATCGGCGTGGCCACTGCTTTCTGCCCCGGCAAGAATGGCGCCGAAGGCGCGTACCGCCGACACGCGAAGTGTCACCAGACTTCGCAGAGGATCTCGCCGCCAACACCTTCACGGCGCGCCTGGCGTCCGGTCATCACGCCACGCGGCGTGGTGAGGATGCTGATGCCGAGTCCGCCCTGCACGCGCTTGATCTCATCGCGGCCGACGTAAACGCGGCAGCCGGGACGGGAAACACGGGCGAGGTCGCGGATGGCAGCCTCGTTGTTCGAGCCATACTTCAGGTACACGCGCAGAACGTTACGGCCGTTTTCTTCGGTCGGCTTGTAGTTCGCGATGTAGCCCTCTTCCTTGAGGATGCGGGCGATTTCGGTCTTCAGCTTGGAGGCCGGAACATCCAGCTTCTGGTGACGCGCGCGGATCGAATTGCGAATGCGGGTCAGAAAGTCTGCTACTGGATCGGTCAAACTCATCATTTCTCCTTCATCCCCCGTTCGCTCTGCCTCGCGGAAGAGAACCAGCGGGAATGGTTAAGATCGTTGGCGGTTGCCGCCGATCACACTTGTTGTGCGCCCGTTAGGGCGCGTTTCGCCGGACGCGCAGTCCTACCAGCTCGACTTGACGACACCGGGGATTTCACCCTTGAGCGCCAGAGAGCGGAAGCACAGGCGGCATACGCCGAACTTGCGCAGGAAGGCGCGGGGGCGTCCGCACAGCTGGCAGCGATTATGCTGCCGGCTCTTGAACTTGGGCTTGCGGGCGTCCTTGACTCGTTTTGCAGTAGTTGCCATATCTTCTGTTCAGTCCTTATCTCGATACGTTATGCGGCCTGGCGGAACGGCATGCCGAACTGCCGAAGCAGCGCGCGCGCCGAGTTGTCGTCCTGGGCCGTGGTCACGATCGTGATGTTCATGCCCTTCAGCTTGTCGACCTTCGCGTAGTCAATCTCCGGGAAGATCAGCTGGTCGCGAATGCCGAGCGTGTAGTTGCCGCGGCCGTCAAAGCTCTTCGTCGAGACGCCACGGAAGTCGCGCACGCGAGGCAGTGCGATCGCGATCAGGCGATCGAGGAACTCGTACATCGTCTCGCCGCGCAGCGTGACCATCGCGCCAATCGGCATGCCCTCGCGAACCTTGAAGGCGGCGATGGACTTCTTCGCGCGCGTGGTGACCGGCTTCTGTCCGGCAATCGCGGCCAGGTCAGCGACCAGCGGGTCGAGCATCTTCGAGTTCTGCGTCGCTTCGCCGAGTCCCATGTTCACGACAATCTTTTCCAGGCGCGGAACAGCCATCGTGTTCTCGAGGCCCAGCTCCTTCTGGAGCGCCGGCTTGATTTCCTTGTGATACTTCTCTTTAAGTCTTGCTGCCATTGTCTTCTGTTCTTTCTCTCCGGGCTCGGGGTGGCTATCGCCGTATACCGTTACGGAGGGTGTTCAAGTTGTTGGTCAAGGCTTGGCGCCGAAGGCGCGTTCGCCTGGACGGCCAGTCCTATTTCTTCTTGCTCTTCGCGGCAATCACATTGCCGCACTTCTTGCAGACGCGCACTTTCGTGTCGCCTTCAAACCTGTGGCCGATGCGGGTAGGCCCGCAGTCAGGGCATACCAGGAGGACGTTCGAGATGTGAATCGGCGCTTCCTGCTCCGCGATGCCGCCCTTGATATTCCGCTGCGGATTGGGGCGAACATTCTTCTTCACCATCCGCACGTGCTCGACCAGGATGCGGCTCTTGTCCGGCAGCACGCTCAGCACGCGTCCCTGCTTGCCGCGGTAGGCGCCGGAGATGACTGCGACCTTGTCGTTACGCTGTATATTCAGACTCATAATCTTCCCTTTGCGGCTCGAACCCGGTTACAGAACTTCGGGAGCGAGCGATACGATCTTCAGAAACTTCTTCTCGCGCAGTTCGCGGGCGACCGGCCCGAAGACGCGCGTTCCAACCGGCTCGCCGGCTTCGTTGATCAGCACAGCGGCGTTCGAATCAAAACGAATGTAGGTTCCGTCACGGCGGCGGTACTCCTTGCGGGTACGCACGATGACGGCCTTGACGACCTTGCCCTTCTTGACCTGCCCATCCGGGGCAGCTTCTTTCACGGCCGCAGTGACGACATCGCCCAGGCCGGCCTTCTTGCCGCTTGCTCCGCCCAGGGGAAGAATCATCTGCAGCTTGCGGGCGCCGGAGTTATCGGCAACCTCGAGCATGGTTCTCATCTGCACTGCCATAGCGCTCTCTCCTCAATCCTCTTCTTCGCGCCCTGCTTACGCTTGGACGTCGGCGACCGCCGCCTCTACCTGCGCGAGCGCAGAGCGGCGGACAATCTCTTCCAGGTTCCAGCGCTTCAGCTTGCTCAGCGGACGCGTCTCGCGGATGCGAACCATGTCGCCCACACGCGCGGTGTTCTGCTCGTCGTGCGCGTAGAACTTCTTGTTTGTCTTCATTACGCGCTTGTACTTGGGGTGCGCCTTGCGCATCTCCACTTCGACAACGATGGTCTTCTGCATCTTGGTCGAAACGACCTGGCCGACCTTCTCGTTGCGGCGCGACTGGGTGCTGGTCTGTGTGGCTTCACTCATAATTTAGCGAGCCTCCTTCTTGGTCTTCGCGCTCTTGGTCTTGGCGCCCGCGGTTTTCGGGGTCGACTTCTTGGTCTTCGCGGCGGCCTTCACCGGCGCGCTCGATTCGGCCTGAGGCTTCTCACCGTGGAGGCCGAGCTCGCGCTCGCGGGAAATCGTCTTGATGCGCGCAATGTCCTTCTTCAGCTCGCGGAGCTTCTTGACGCCCTCGTTCTGGCCAAGCTTCATCTGGAAGCGCAGGCGGAACAGCTGTTCAGCCGCCTTCTTCTCTTCCGTGCCCAGCTCGCCATCGCTGAAGTTACGAATCTTTTCCAGTTCCATCTCTTCTTCTCTCCGGGACTTGGGTTCTCATGCGATCCCGCGTATCCCTTGAATCAAAACCTACTTCGCCGCTGTAACTACCTTGGCGTCGTGACGCTGCACGAAACGCGTCTTCAGTGGAAGCTTGTGCGCAGCCAGGCGCATCGCCTCCTGCGCCATTTCCACACTCACGCCCTCCATCTCGAAGAGCACTTTGCCCGGACGAACCACCGCGACCCAGTGATCGGGAGCGCCCTTGCCCTTACCCATACGGGTTTCGGCCGGCTTCTTCGTCACCGGCTTATCCGGAAAGAGACGCAGCCAGATCTTGCCGCCGCGCTTGATGAAACGGGTCATCGCCACGCGGCTGGCTTCGATCTGCCGGTCGGTGATGTAGCCGCACTCCATGACCTTCAAGCCGAAATCGCCGAACGAAAGCTCGCTTCCGCGCCACGCCTTGCCGCGCATGCGGCCGCGCTGCTGCTTGCGAAACTTGACCTTCTTTGGCATCAACATAATGAAAACCTCGAAACCCAGCCA
Organism: uncultured Acidobacteriaceae bacterium; assembly: GCA_963781245.1. Taxonomy (GTDB): domain Bacteria; phylum Acidobacteriota; class Terriglobia; order Terriglobales; family Acidobacteriaceae; genus Silvibacterium. Next base: position 538,940 of record CAWAFB010000005.1, on the reverse strand, counting down.
TCAGCCATTAGCCGACAGCCATTAATTCTTTTATCTACTGCAGTCGCCACCGGGGCTGAATCCCTGATAGCTAATTCCTGCCTTTAGAACACCGACGTCCCGACCGCGGCCTGCGGCTCACGGCGCTTCTGCTGGTAGATATCGCCGCGATAGATCCATGTCTTGACGCCGATAATGCCGTACGTGGTATGCGCCTCGGCAAAGCCGTATTCGATATCGGCACGCAGCGTGTGCAGGGGCAAACGGCCCTGTAGGTACCACTCGGAGCGCGCGATCTCGTTGCCATTCAGACGGCCCGACACACGAACCTTGATGCCCTTGCAGCCGAAGCGGAGGGCTGAGTCAACAGCCTTGCGCATGGCGCGGCGGAAGCCTACACGCTTCTCGAGCTGCAGCGCAATGCTCTCGGCAACCAGCTGAGCGTCGAGCTCAGGCTTGTTGACCTCGAGGATGTCGATGAAGACATCGCGGTTTGTGCGCTTCTGCAGGTCGACCTTGAGCTTGTCAATCTCGGCGCCCTTGCGGCCGATGATAATGCCCGGACGCGCAGTGCGGATGATGATGCGCAGCTTGTTGCCCGGACGCTCGATCTCGACTGAGCTGACGCCGGCAGCCTTGAGCTTTTCCTTGAGCTCCTTCTTCAGCTTCACATCTTCGATGAGCAGCTTGTCGTAGTCGCGCTCGACGAACCAGCGCGAACGCCATGGCTTATTCACGCCGAGCCGAAATCCGTAAGGATGGACTTTCTGTCCCATAAATTCCCTCTAAACCTTCCTTGCGCCCTTAAAACCTACTTCGCAGCCTTCTTCTTGGCTGGAGATTTCTTTGCTACCGTCTTCTTCGCGGCTGCCTTCTTTGCCGGAGCCTTCTTCGCCGCCGCCTTCTTCGCCTTGGGCGCGGTCTCTTCTTCGCCCACCGTTGTCACCAGGCTCGAGCGGCTGCCGCCGCCGCGCTCCGCAACCGAGATCACGATGTGCGAGAGCCTGCGCTGATAGCGATACGCGCGTCCCATCGGGGCCGGACGGATGCGCTTCATGCGCGGGCCATCGTTGGCGATAGCCGACTTGACGTACAGATTGTCGACGTCGACATCGAGTCCCTGCTCCTGGCTCAGGTAGTTGGCGTTCTGCAACGCCGACCGCAGAACCTTCTCGACCATGGGCGCGACAGCCTTCTTGGTGAAGGCGACCGTGTTCAGCGCCTGCTCCACGCTCTGGCCCTTGATCAGCTCGAGCACCAGCCGCGCCTTCTGCGGCGATACACGCTGGAAGCGCGCCTGAGCTGTGAATTCTCGTGTCTCCACTTGCATGCCTTAATCCCTCTATCCGAGGGCTGCGTGATAACTCACTTCGCCCTCTTGCTTTACTCGCGCTTGAATGGCGCGAGTTCCGCAATTCACCCGTTCGTTTTCTTACTTCGGCTTCGCCGAAGTCTCCGCAGCCTTGGCTGAGTGTCCCTTGAAGGTGCGCGTTGCCGCGAACTCGCCCAGCTTGTGGCCTACCATGTTCTCGGTCACATACACGGGCACAAACTTCTTGCCGTTATGAACCGCAATCGTGTGACCCACCATGTCCGGGTGGATGGTGGACCGGCGCGACCAGGTGCGCACGACCTTCTTATCGTTCGCCTGGTTCAACGCAACAATCTTGACCATCAGGTGCCCATCGATGAAAGGACCCTTTTTTGTCGACCGTGCCATATATCTCCTAAACAACTGCGCCGAAACGCGCCCTGCTTGTTGCCTGCGGAATCCGGCTTTTTAATCCCTGATCCCTGTTCCCTAATCCCTGCTCTTACTTACTTCTTGCGGCGGCTCACGATGAACGCATCGGTCCGCTTGTTGTTGCGTGTCTTGTATCCGCGCGTCGGCTGGCCCCAGGGGGTCACAGGATGACGTCCGCCCGAGGTCTTGCCCTCGCCGCCGCCATGCGGGTGATCCACCGGATTCATCGAGACACCGCGGTTGGTCGGGCGAATGCCCTTCCAGCGGTTGCGCCCCGCCTTGCCGATCGACACGTTCTCGTGGTCCGTGTTGCCAACCTGTCCGATCGTCGCCATGCACTCGACCAGAACCTTGCGGGTCTCACCGGAGGGAAGCTTCAACAGAGCGTAGTCGCCTTCCTTGGCGACTAGCTGCGCCGACGAACCGGCCGAACGCGCCATCTGCGCGCCCTTGCCCGGACGCAGCTCCACGTTATGCACAGTGGTGCCGGCAGGAATGTTCTTGAGTGGCAGCGCATTGCCGACAAGAATATCGGCCTCGGGTCCGCTCATTACCTGCTGTCCCACCTTCAGACCAACCGGCTGCAGGATGTAGCGCTTTTCGCCGTCCGCGTAGCTGATCAATGCAATACGCGAAGAGCGGTTCGGATCGTACTCGATCGTGGCCACGCGTCCCGGCACGCCGTACTTGTCGCGCTTGAAGTCGATCAGGCGCAGCTTCTGCTTGTGACCGCCGCCGTGATGGCGGATGGTCAGGTCGCCGGAGTTGCGGCGGCCGCCGGTGCGCTGCTTGATCGTCAGCAGCGGTTTGTACGGCTTGTCCGTCGTGATATCGTCGTTGACCAGTGTGGTCTTGAACCGCAACGACGGCGTCATCGGTCGATATGTCTTAATCGGCATCGTGTCTTCTCTCTACCCGCAGGCCGCTTTCACCCGCGTTCGCCCGGCTTTTCTCACCGGACCGATAAAATCTCTTACCAATCTCCGAGCAAACTAGAGATTGTTCACATAGTCCGGCATCTTCTCGCCCGACTTCAGGCGCACATACGCCTTCTTCCAGTCGGGACGAAATCCGGAAAACTTGCCCCTGCGGCGTTCCTTGCCCACGTGGTTCGTGGTACGAACTCCGGCAACCTTCACCTTGAAGAGCAGCTCGACTGCCTGTTTCACTTCTGTCTTGGTCGCCTTCGAGGCCACTTCAAACACCAGCGTGCCTTCGGCTTCCTTGGCGGTGAGGCCCTTTTCGGTGATCAGCGGGCGGCGGATTACGTTGTATGTCGTCGGCATTTAGGCCACCTCCGCCTTCTGACGCTTCGAAACTGTCTTCTTAAGCGACTCCTGCAGGCTCTCAATTGCTGGCCGCGAAAAGATCGCACGCTCGTAGCGCAGCAGATCATAAGGATGCACTTCGTTGTTCAGCATCAACTCCACGCCTTCGAGATTGCGCGACCCGAGAATCAGCGCCTGGCTGACTTCCTTGCCGTTCTCAACCAGCAGCGCCGTGCGCTTGACCTCGAGCTTGTTCAGCGCCTGGCGATACAGCTTCGCCTTGGGCTCCTTCAGCTCCAGGCTGTCGACGACGATCAGTTTGCCGTCAGCCAGCTTGGCAGCCAGCGCTGAGCGCAGCGCGCCCAGCAGCTTCTTGCGCGGAAACGCATAGTCATAGGAGCGGGGCTGAGGTCCGTGAACCGTTCCGCCATGCCGCCACAGAGGCGAGCGAACCGAACCGACACGCGCGCGCCCTGTACCCTTCTGCTTCCAGAGCTTCTTGCCCGAGCCGGAGACCAGCTTGCGATTTTTGGTCGCCGCCGTTCCCTGGCGCAGCGCGGCGCGGTAATGCTTCACCGCTTCCCAGAGCAGCGCCTCGTTCTGCTGGCCAAAAACCTCGTCGGCCAGTTCGAGCGATCCCACTTTTTCCCCGCTCAGATTTAAAACGTCAATGTTTGCCATCGTCTTCTCTTTCAAGCCGGAACGCCTATTCCCGGCTCTTCATCTCAATGCGCCGCAAGGCGCGTGTCGCTGAACGCGTAGTCTTACTTCTTCTTACCGGCAGCCTTCTTCGAAGCCTTCAGCGGATCAACTGTGCCGCCGCCAGCAAAGCCACGACGCTCGCGCGGCGGAGCCTTGGCTTTCGAGATCAGCACATATCCATCGCGAGGACCCGGCACCGCGCCCTCAACCATCAGGAGATTCTCGTCCAGATCAATGCCGCGAATGCGCAGGTTGCGAACCGTTACGCGATCCACACCCATATGTCCCGGCATGCGCGTGTTAGGAAGCACACGCGACGGGAATGACGAGGCGCCGATCGAGCCCTGCACCTGGAACATGTGTCCGTGCGACTTCGGGCCGCCGCCGAAATGATGGCGGCGAACAACGCCGGCAAAGCCGCGCCCCTTGCTGGTGCCAATCACGTCGACGTACTTCTCATCGGAGAAGATATCGACCAGGATCTTGTCGCCGGCCTTGATGCTGCCGTTCGACTCGCCTTCAGCTGAAGGCTTGGTCGCGGTTTCGACTGCAACCTCGCGGATCATACGCACCGGAGGAACATCGTTCTTGGCGAAGTGCCCAGCCTGCGGCTTGGTCACCTTCGAAGCCTTGACGAACTCGACCAGGCCGATCTGCGCGGCGTCATAGCCGTCCTTCGCAGCCGTCTTCAACTGCGTAATCACGCACGGGCCGGCCTGCAGGACGGTGATGGGGTGAACCTCACCCTTCTCATCGAATACCTGCGTCATGCCGATCTTCTTGCCCAGAATTCCTGTAACTGCCATATCTTTCTCTCCCCATCATGCCTGCGCAATTTCCGCAGTCACTGAAGGCATTTGTCTTTGCGGCAAAGCCGCGTGGGCCTGGACGGCGGGTCCCGGCCAGCGTTATTTCTCGAAGGCCTTGATCTCGACGTCCACACCAGCGGGCAGGTCGAGCTTCATCAGCGCGTCCACTGTCTGCTGCGTGGGCTCGAGGATGTCGATCAGCCGCTTGTGCGTACGGATCTCAAAAGCCTCGCGCGATTTCTTGTCGACGTGCGGCGAACGCAGCACGCAATACTTGTTCTTCACCGTCGGCAACGGAATCGGCCCCGCCACCTGTGCGCCCGTACGCTTCGCGGTGTCTACAATCTCGCCCGTCGAAGTGTCGAGCACCCGGTAGTCATAGGCCTTAAGCCGGATGCGTATTCTCTGTCCAACCATGAGCTTCGTTTCTTTCTGCTCCGGAAGGCTCGCGCCTTCCGGAGAATGAAATTACTTCGTTAACTACTGCAGTATCTCGCTGATGGTACCTGCGCCCACAGTGCGTCCGCCTTCGCGGATTGCGAACCTGAGGCCCTTTTCCATGGCCACGGGAGTGTGCAGCTCGATCTCGAGCGAAATGTTGTCGCCCGGCATCACCATCTCCGTGCCCTCAGGCAGCTTCGCCGAGCCGGTCACGTCCGTCGTGCGGAAATAGAACTGCGGACGGTAGCCGTTGAAGAACGGCGTATGACGGCCACCCTCGTCCTTCGACAACACATAAATCTCGCCCTTGAACTTGGTGTGCGGCGTGATCGAAGCTGTCTTGGCCAGAACCATCCCGCGCTCCACGTCTTCCTTGGGAATGCCGCGCAGCAGAAGTCCGGCGTTGTCGCCCGCCAGACCTTCATCCAACTGCTTCTTGAACATCTCGACGCCGGTAACCACCGTCTTGCGCGTCTCGCGGAAGCCGACGATCTCTACTTCCTCGCCCACCTTCACCTTGCCGCGCTCGATACGCCCCGTCACAACAGTGCCGCGGCCCGAGATCGAGAAGATGTCTTCGATCGGCATCAGGAAGGGCTGATCAATCGCACGCGCCGGCAGAGGAATATTCGCGTCCACCGCGTCCATCAGCTCGTCGATCTTCGCTTCCCACTGCGCCTCACCGTTCAACCCGCCCAATGCAGACCCGCGGATCACCGGCACATCGTCGCCCGGGAAGTTGTACTTCGAGAGCAGCTCGCGAACTTCCATCTCCACCAGGTCGGTCAGCTCCGGATCCTCAACCGCGTCGCACTTGTTCAGGAAGACCACGATGTAAGGCACACCTACCTGGCGGGCCAGAAGCACGTGCTCCTTGGTCTGCGGCATCGGTCCATCAGTCGCTGCCACCACCAGAATCGCGCCGTCCATCTGCGCCGCACCGGTGATCATGTTCTTGATGTAGTCAGCGTGACCCGGGCAGTCCACGTGCGCGTAGTGACGCTTCGCGGTCTCGTACTCGACGTGCGCCGTAGCAATCGTGATGCCGCGCTCCCGCTCCTCGGGCGCGTTGTCAATCGAATCAAACGAGCGAAACGAGTTCTTCGGGTTGTGCTTCGACAACACCTTGGTGATCGCCGCCGTCAACGTCGTCTTGCCGTGATCAATGTGCCCGATCGTTCCCACATTCACGTGCGGCTTCGAACGGTCAAATTTCTCCTTCGCCATTTCTTGTTCCTCTCTCGTTGCTACGGTGTTGCTCTAATGTTCCGGGCCCTTCGGACCCGCTATATCCAAACTTGTTTACTTACCCTGATTCCGGCTGATGATCTCTTCCGAAATCATGCGCGGAGCCTCTTCGTAGCGCGCAAACTGCATGGTGTAGGAAGCGCGGCCCTGCGTCGATGAGCGGATGTCGTTCACGTATCCGAACATCTCCTTGAGCGGCACCATCGCCTTGATCACCTGCGATCCACCGGAGTGCTCCATGCCCTCGATGCGGCCACGGCGCGAGTTGATGTCGCCGATGATCGTGCCCATGTGCTCTTCCGGAACCGTGACTTCCACGGCCATCACCGGCTCAAGCAGTACGGGGCTCGCCTTCTTCGCAGCTTCCTTGAATGCCATCGATCCGGCAATCTTGAAGGCCATTTCGTTCGAGTCGACTTCGTGGTAGCTGCCGTCGAAGAGCGTGACCTTGAAGTCCACCATCTCGTAGCCCGCCAGCACACCGTTGTGCGACGCTTCCCGAATGCCCTGCTCGGTCGGCTTGATGTATTCCTTCGGAACTACGCCGCCGCGAATCGCATCGATGAATTCGTAGCCCTTGCCCGGCTCGTTCGGCTCCACCTTGATCTTGACGTGGCCGTAGTTGCCCGAACCACCCGTCTGGCGGATGTACTTACCCTCCGCCTCGGCGGGCTTGCGGATCGTCTCGCGGAACGCTACGCGCGGCTCGCCCACATTGGCCTCGACCTTGTGCTCGCGCTTCATGCGGTCGACCAGAATCTCGAGGTGCAATTCGCCCATGCCGCTGATGATCGTCTGGCCGGACTCTTCATCGGTGCGGACCTTGAAAGTCGGATCCTCATCGGCCAGCCTTGCCAATGCCATGCCCATCTTTTCCTGATCGCCCTTGGTCTTCGGCTCGACAGCAACCGAGATCACAGGCTCAGGGAAGTCGATCGCGCTCAGCGCAACGGGGTGCTGCGGCGAACACAGGGTGTCGCCGGTCTTCAGCTCCTTCAGGCCCACGCAGGCGCAGATATCGCCGGCGTAAATCTCGGTGATGTCCTCACGCTTGTTGGCGTGCATCTTCACCAAGCGGCCTACGCGCTCGGTCTTTCGGGTGCGCGGATTGAGAACCGTGTCGCCGGTCTTAAGAACGCCCGAGTAGACGCGAATGAAGCCCAGCTTGCCGAAGGGATCGTTGATCAGCTTGAAGCCGAGCGCCGAAAACGGAGCATCGTCCTTGGCCTCGCGTGTCAGAGTCACCGACGAATCGTCCGGATCGAGGCCCTGGACCGGAGGCACATCGAGCGGGCTCGGCAGATAATCGACCACCGCATCGAGCAGCGTCTGCACACCCTTGTTCTTGAAAGCCGAACCACACAGCACCGGGAAGACCTTCATATCGATGGTCGCGCCGCGCAGAGCCTTCTTGAGCTCTTCCGGTGTCGGCGTCTCGCCTTCCAGAAACTTGTGCAGCATTTCGTCGTCGTTTTCGGCGACCGTTTCGATCAGCTGCATGCGGAAGGCTTCAGCCTTCTTGAGCATGTCGGCTGGCACTTCTTCAATCGTGTACTTCGCGCCCATGGTCTCGTCGTTCCAGACGATGGCGCGCATCTCGATCAGGTCGACGACGCCGCGGAACTTCGCTTCCGCGCCAATGGGAATCTGAATCGCTACCGGCCGTGCACCCAGGCGCTTGCGGATGGTCTCGATGACGTGCTCAAAGTCCGCGCCCGCCTTGTCCATTTTGTTGACGAAGCAAATGCGCGGAACCTTGTACTTATCGCCCTGCCGCCAGACGGTCTCGGTCTGCGGCTGCACGCCAGACACGGAATCAAACAGCGCAACCGCGCCGTCGAGTACGCGCAGCGAGCGCTCCACCTCGGCCGTGAAATCCACGTGGCCGGGCGTGTCGATGATATTGATGCGGATGTCTTTCCATGTGCAGGTCGTCGCAGCGGAGGTAATGGTGATTCCGCGCTCCTGCTCCTGCTCCATGTAGTCCATCGTCGCCGTGCCCTCGTGCACCTCGCCGATACGGTGCGTAATGCCCGTATAGAAAAGGATGCGCTCGGTCGTCGTCGTCTTTCCGGCGTCGATGTGCGCCATGATTCCGATGTTCCGGCAACGATTTAACGGTACTTGACGTGGCACAGTGTCTCTCTCTGCTTCTCTCAAGCCTTCACGGCCCGAGCTTCAAACTTTTTCGGGAGCAGCTATTCGCTCCCAGCTTTATGCGTTCCCTTCGTCAGCTCAAACTGGGCGCAAAGCGCGTCCGCCTGAACGGCCAGTTCACCAGCGGTAGTGCGCGAAGGCCTTGTTGGCTTCAGCCATGCGGTGAACGTCTTCCTTCTTCTTCATCGCCGCGCCACGGCCATTGGCCGCGTCCAGCAGTTCGTTCGTGAGCTTGTCGATCATGCCCTTCTCGCCCCGCGCCCGGCCGTAGGAAACCAGCCAGCGGATGGCGAGCGAAGTGCGCCGCTCGGGATTGACTTCGATCGGCACCTGGTAGTTCGCACCACCCACACGGCGCGTCTTGACCTCGAGCAGCGGCTTGCAGTTCTCGACCGCCTTCTTGAAGAGTGTCAGCGCCTCGGCGCCGCCCTTCTGCTCCAGGTTCGTCATCGCGGTGTAGAAGATTCCCTGCGCCGTCGACTTCTTGCCGCCCCACATCATGGAGTTGACAAACTTGGTGACGAGCGTCGAGTTATAAACCGGGTCGGCAGCGACCTCACGCTTGGCGATATGACCTTTTCTCGGCATAGTTCCTTAATCTCTCTTCAGCAACAAACTTGATCTAAACAACCGACTCCCGATCCACGAGAGTGCCACGCGAAGCCGCCGCCCAAACGGCGAGTTTACTTCTTGCCTGCGGCTGCTCCGGCTTTGGCTCGCTTCGCGCCGTACTTCGAGCGGCTCTGCGTGCGCTTGACCACGCCAACGGAATCCAAAGTTCCGCGGACGATGTGATAACGAACACCTGGCAGATCCTTCACACGACCACCGCGAATGAGCACGATCGAGTGCTCCTGCAGGTTGTGGCCCTCGCCGGGAATGTACGACGTCACTTCGATGCCGTTCGTCAAGCGGACACGCGCAACCTTGCGGAGCGCCGAGTTCGGCTTCTTGGGCGTCTGCGTGTAAACGCGCGTGCAAACTCCGCGCCGCTGCGGCGATCCCTGCAGTGCAGGGGAGGCCGTCTTATACCGCGGTGCCGTACGACCCTTCCTTACCAGCTGACTGAATGTAGGCAAACCAAACTCCTTACCAATCCAAAACCGTTTCAAATCCACAGCGCGTCGCAGGAGCCCGCTCGCACGCCAATCGAAACGCTCTCAGGCGTTTCTCCGTGCGAAGTCGCAAACCTTCCCTGCTTCGCGTCCGCCTTACCTTAATCCCAGACGAGAACCCCGACGGTGGTCGAGCGCGCCTTCAAACCCGCTTTTCAGCGGATTCAGGAAGCAGCCAACTCCGTTTCGCTGGTTCCGGCCCGCATAGCCCGCCAAGGTGGAGGGTGTCGCAGGCGCCGATGCGATCATTCCCTGCCGCACGAGCCCGGCAAGGATCCACAGAATCCCGAGCCCGCAATCACATCCGCGAGCCATCTGTGACGATTACTGCTGAGCCTCTCTCAATTTCCCGTTACACACGGGAAAAGTGAGCACACTCGTGGAACCTTTTAAGAATAACAAGAGGTATGACAGTCGTCAATAAACGCATAGATTCTTTGCAGAAATATTCGCGCGAGAAGGCACGCTCTTCCGCATTTCCCGCAATCCATCCTAAATATATTTGCCCGCCCCCTGTCGGTCCGTGGCGGCTCTCTCCATCTGCTAGCATCGCTAACGATGAATGTCCGTTGCCTCTCCATGCTCATATTCCGCGCTGCCCTGCTTGTAGTAGTCGGGACCGTTACCTGCATTTCTGCTCTCTGCCAAAGTGGCGGATCGCCAGCTCACGATCCCCGCATCGGCCGGATCCTCGACTCCCTCGAACAGGTGCATGCCATCCAGCAAACCGACCTCTCACCAGACGGCAACCTCATCGCCTGGAACGCCGGGGGCATTGAGGTTGCACCCCTGACCGACCCATCTCATCCAAAAGCGATCACCGCTTGCGCTGCTGGCCAGAAGGGCCGTGAGAGCGGTTTTGCCTGGTCTCCCGACTCTAAGGAACTGGCCTTCTTCTCGAGTTGCACCCCAGACCACAAACCGGCCATCTTTCTGGCGAGTCCCGGATCGGACGCCTCTCCCCGCCTGCTGGCCACCCTCAATGGCTTCGCCAAAGACCTGCAATGGTCACCCGACGGCAAGCTGCTCAGCTTCCTATATGTAGAAGGAGCTACCCGGCCCTCCGGCGCGCTTGCCGCCATGAAGCCGCCATCAGGCGTGATCGGAGTGGAAGGCCTTGAAATTCAGCGGGTTGCGGCTGTCGATGCAGCCAACGGCCAGATTCGCGAGCTCACCCCCGCTACCCTCCATGTCTACGAATACGACTGGTCGCCCGATTCTCAGAAGGTCGCGTACATCGCCGCCCCACCGCCCGGCGAAGACAACTGGTGGAGCGCGAAGCTGTACAACCAATCGCTGAGCGGCCAGCCCAAGGTCCTTGTCGATCCCACCAGCGGCAAAAGTTCAGTGTTCGGGCTGCAGATCGCTGTCCCCCGCTGGTCTCCCGACGGCTCGCAGGTTGGATTCATTAGCGGTCTCATGTCCGACCAGGGCTCGACCGGAGGAGACATCTATATCCTGCCCTCCTCAGGAGGCGACCTGAAGGACGCCACTCCGAATCGAAAAGGGAGTCCCTCCTGGTTCGTATGGCTGGACGAACATCAGCTTGGCATCTCAGAGTTCAAAAGCGGCTCCTCGCACCTGTTCGTCTACGACATCTCAACGCAACAGGATTCCCCGGAGCACAATCTCACACTCCCCGACTCCGTCGGCGCAGGCGGCCTCGAGATGCGCATCTCTACCTCGAACACCAACAACATCGCCTTCATCCGCAGCTCGTTTTCGCGGCCACCCGAGGTCTGGGCGGGCCCTCTGATGGACCTCAAGCAGATCACGCACTACAACGACAACCTCAAGCCTCTTTGGGGCAAGGCAGAATCGGTCGAATGGAAGAATGACGGCTTCGATGTGCAGGGCTGGCTGCTCTTCCCGCCCGACTACGACCCCGGCAAGAAATATCCGATGATCGTCATGGTGCACGGCGGGCCATCTTCGGCTGTCGTTCCGCGCTGGCCCGGAGCAGGCTTCGGCGGCGCGCCGTTCTCAGCATTGGGCTACTTCGTGCTGATGCCCAATCCCCGCGGCAGCTACGGCGAAGGAGAGAAATTCACCCAGGCCAACCGCAAGGACTTCGGCTACGGCGATCTGCATGACATTCTTGCCGGCGTCGATACGGTGACCAAAAAATTCTCGGTAGACCCGGAGAAGATCGGACTGACCGGCTGGAGCTATGGCGGATTCATGACTATGTTTGCCGTCACCCAGACCAATCGCTTCCGCGCCGCTGTTGCCGGAGCCGGCATCGCCAACTGGCAGAGCTACTATGGCGAGAACTCCATTGACCAGTGGATGATTCCCTTCTTCGGTGCCTCTGTTTACGATGACCCCGGAGTCTACGCCAAAAGCTCAGCCATCAGTTTCATCAAGCGCGTCAAGACGCCGACGCTGGTTGTGGTCGGCGACCGCGACGGCGAATGCCCAGCGCCCCAATCCTTCGAATTCTGGCATGCACTGCGCGACCAGCATGTGCCAACGGAACTGGTCGTCTATCCCAATGAAGGTCATGGCTTCGTCGATCCGGCTCACCGCCGCGATGTGCTCGAAAGGGCATTGGCGTGGTTCGAGGAGTACATGCAGTAGAAGCAGGGTGTAGGGGGTAGGGTGCGGGGTACAGGGACAGGCGACGACGGCGTATCTCGTACCGCACACACCCTGCTCTCTCACCTGGGCCCTAGGCCCTGTTCCCTGAGCCCTGTCTCCCTTGCCGAAGCCTCATTCACCTTTTACACTCAAGCTTCGAGCCCTTTGTCCATAAGCACGCTCTGACAATTTCTGGCTGGAAAGACCGCCCGCGCACTCGAAGCGCGTGCGGGGAGGTTTCATGCAGCGGTATCTCGCCCTTATTGCGTTGTTTCTTTTTTCTCTTCCCGTAGGCCTTTCGATTTCCGGTTGCGCAACCAACGTTGGGGCGTATTGCAACGGTCTGGGTTACGGCGTTAAAACCAACGCGGTTTACGCTATCGACCTGGAACCCAAGCTGACTGGTATTTCCCTTTCCTGGGGACAGATCGGCCAGCTTGCGCAGCCGACGGCCACCAATTGCAAGGGCGCCTCGGCCAGCGTCTCCAAGTACACCTACGGCAGTAGCAATCTTCTGCTGGCGGACATCTCTCCCACCGGCTCGGTCTGCGGCGGCACCTGGAACCGCAACAGCCCCGGCGGCATCGCCGATTTCACCATCTGCACGCCGCCTGCCGGAGCGAACACCGAGCAATGCACCTCGACCAGCTGCGGCGTGTCCCAGCTCACGGCCAGCGGCTCCGGCGTAACCAGCAACCCGGTCCCGGTGTATGTTCACCCGTCGATTACGGCAATCACCATATCGCCCACCGCGCAAACCACTTGCACATCGCAGAACCAGAACGGTCCCGTTCTCACCCAGTTCACAACAGTCCTGGGTCCGAACGGCATTCCGATCCCGGACGGCGCTCCGGACACTAACGGTAATGCAACTCCGAATTATGTCGGTACCATCACCTACACGCCGGTCAACGCCAGTATCGTCACCATCAACAACACCAGCACCACCGGCACGGGCCTAAATGGAACCACCACCGCCAACCAGCCTGGCTCGACGGTAATCAACGCATCCGCTTCGCTGACCAGCTCCGGCTCTGCCGCGGGATACTTCTACACTTGCCCGCCCAAAAGTATTGCACTCAGCATCAACGGAAGCGACAGTGCTGTCGTGAAGCCCAACTCTCCTCAAAACATCACGGCAGTCATCACCGACGTCAACAACGAAGTCCTGAACGGCCTCACGCTTGACTACGCCTCCACCCAGCCGCAGGAGATTGCTGTCAGCGCCGCCGGCCAGGTCAGCTCAACCTTCCCCAGCGCGACCGATATTACCGGCATTTGCCAGCCTGCTACCTGCAATTCGGCTCCGGTGAGCCAGATCGGCGTCTTCGGCACCGGACTTCCGGTGGTCGGCAATAAGCTCAGCGTCACCTCGCCCGGCCGCAGCAGCAACTATCTTTGGATGGCTTCCACGCAGTCGCAGTTCTTCAGCGCCATCGACCTGACGACTGGAGCCCCGGGCTCGCCGGTCAAGCTCCCCTACCCGCCAAATTCCATGGTGCTCGATCAGGGCGGCAGCAATCTGTACTTCGGCAGCTATCGCGAGCTGATGATCTACAGCGCTCTCACAAACACGCTGGGCAAAGAGGACACCTCGGTACCCGGCGTCGTTCTGGCCGTCTCCCCGGACAGTTCAACGGTGGTGATCAACGATCAGTTGCGTCAGGTGATCTACCTCTACACGGTTTCGAACGGCGCCAACACCAGCGTCGGCGGACTGGCCACACGCGCTGCCTTCTCACCCGACGGCAAGAACGCGTACATCGTTGGCCCGGATACGCTCTACGTCCACAACGCCAACACCGGATGGAGCACCTACAACATCTCCACCACCGAGCCCACGCCGGCCTGCACTCTCAACAACAACAGCCCGCTGGCCGCCGGAACGGGCACATTTGATCCCTTCTGCGGACCCGACCTGGCCATCACTGTACCAAGCATCGGACCCTTCATCACCGGAACGCAGACGACCGTGCACGGTTTCTGTCCGAACACGACCGTGAATCCTCCTGTCTACTATCCTCTGGCGGCCACAGTCGGGGCAGCCACCGATCATGTCGCCGCCACCAATGACGGAAACCACATTTTCGGCGCCGGCCTGACTCAGGGATTCACCGACATCGACGTAACCATTCCCACCGGCCCGTGCCCGGCAACGAATACCGGTATTCAGCTCACTCCAACGTTTAACCAATACCCGCTTGCCGGCGTCAGTCCTACGGAGATCGACCAGGTTGTCGCCTCGCCCGACTCAAATATCGCGTTCGTGACCTACAATTCGGCCGCCGCCACTGGTCTGCTGCCCACTTACCAACCCTCGGCGACTGCCGGACAGCCGGGAACTCTGACGAATGTCCAGCTTTCCGGAACCGCCCAGGCGCCGATTGCCGGAGTCTTTTCACCGGACGAGACTCTGTTCTTTGTCAGCACTTCGGGGGACAATCTGGTTCATTTCATCGATCCGGTAGCCCTCAAAGACACCCAGACCATCAATCCGAATTTGACCGACGCGAACGGTAAGCCGGTTCCCGCGCAGATGCTTGCCGTCAAACCGCGCGCTACTACGTAAGGGGCACGGGGCCCCGCCCCAGATCGGCCCAGAAATACGAAAAGCCTGTCACAAGTGACAGGCTTTTCGTGTCCAAGGAGCTACCGTTCCCCCAAACTGCAACCCCCTTGACAAACACAGCTTCTCGCATCCCGCTCTTCGATTAAATCCCACTTCCATCCCAACCCACTAGCACAAGAGTGCTATGCCGGTCCATTACCTTGGAGACCCTCATCCACCCTCAGTTCCGGGAAGGATTTTGGTATCTTAGGAATGTTTGAGAAAGATCGGAAATCTCTCACCGGGGGGAGCGGGAGCCGGAGGCAACTAAGAGGAACACGGCACTCAGGGCCGTTTCAACGGTAGCAGGGGTGTCAATTTCCCATGGGAAGCTGTCTCCCGGGAGCTGTAACGCGAATTCTCCTCTTGCCCACGGACTGCGAACAATCACATGAATAAACCTGCCGCCGTCGCGGCGGGCGGGTGGCTTATTGTTCCGTTTGCCCGGCGCTGTTTCAAATCCCCCATGCAAAAGTCCTGCCTGCCATCGCTGAGATTCATACTGTGCCGAGTGATTGTGAGTCTCGCGATCCTGCTTGCGCGGGGATCCGTCCGCGCCCAGGTAAACCCAGCCACCGTCACCGGGACCATCACCGATCCGGTTGGCGCGCTTGTACCCTCCGCTTACGTCACGCTTCTCTCCAGCGGCCAACAGGTATCCACAGCGGTCTCCGACACACAGGGGATATTCCGCTTCACAAAGGTCGAGCCCGGCTCCTACTCTCTTGAAGTTGAATCCCGTGGGTTCAGGACCGAAGAACATGCCATCAGCGTCCAACCTGGACAGACCCTGCGGCTGACCATCTCACTCAAGATCGAGGTCCAGCGTCAACAGGTAGCGGTAACGGGCGAAACTTTGGACTCGAGTCCCGACCACAATAAAGGGGCCGTCGTTATCCGGGGTTCCGACCTCGACATGCTCTCGCCAGACCCCCAGCAGTTGCAGCTACAAATTCTGGCCATGTCTGGCGGCGACCCCAACGCGAAGCTCTTCGTCGACGGATTTACCGCAACTCGTCTGCCTCCCAAATCCGCCATTCGCGAGATTCGCGTCAATGAGAACCCCTTTTCCGCGGAATTCGACGCGACCGGTTCGGGCCGAGTCGAGATCCTCACCAAGCCGGGAACCGATGCTCTTCACGGCTCCCTCACCGTGCTCGGCGATGACTCCTCTCTGAATTCACGCAACCCCTACGTTCAGGAACAGCCGCCTTACGGCTCCTTCTACTCCGAAGGAAACATCAGCGGCCCCGTGACTAAAACCAGCTCCTGGTTCCTGAGCGGTGACCAGCAGACAGTAGGCGCCCAATCCTTCATCCACGCGATCACGTCAACCACCGGGCCGGCCTACACCGCGACCATCGATAGCCCGCAGACTTCCGTCGATGCCGGACCGCGAATCGATTTTCAGTTTGGAAAAATTCAGACGATCAGCTTTCGTTATCAGTTTGGCCACCAGACGCAGGACAACCTGGTGCAGAGTCAGCTCGCATTGCAGTCCCAGGCGATCAACGCCCGCCACACCGACCAGACATTCCAGTTCAGCGACACTCAAGTCTATAGCCCACGGATCATCAACGAAACCCGATTCCAGTTCATGCGTACCAACGATAGCTCCGTGTCGATCGACGGCGCTCCTACTGTCCTCGTGCAGGGCGCCTTCACTGGAGGTGGCAATAACCTGGGCCAACTCCACGACGGGCAGAACCACTATGAACTGCAGGACTACACCTCCATCCTGATGGGCTCGCATCTGCTCCGCACCGGCGCGCGCTTTCGCTACGGCCAGGATGGCAATTCATCCTCGGCAGGATTTAACGGCCAATTTATCTTTCCTTCGATCGATGCCTATGAGATCACCGAGCAGGGGCTGGCTGACCACCTGACTCCAGCCCAGATTCGCGCCATGGGGGGTGGTGCCAGCCAATTCTCAATCATTCGAGGCACGCCGAATGTGGCCGTCGACCTCGCCGACCTGGGGGTTTTCATCGAGGACGAATGGAAGATAACCCCCAACATGACGCTGACCCCCGGCCTGCGCTTCGAGACTCAGAGCGACATCCCCGACCACGCCGACTTTGGGCCTCGCGTTAGCTACGCATGGGCCATCGGAGCCAGCGGAGACAAGCCGGCGAAGGCGGTGCTGCGCGCTGGCATCGGCATCTTTTATGACCGTTTCCCCATTGATCTCGTGGTGAACGCCCGCCGGCAGAACGGTATTCTTCAACAGCAATATGTCGTCAATTTCCCCGACTTCTACCCCAACGTCCCGCCCATCGACATGTTCGGACCGGCCACGCTGCCGACCATTTACCGCATCAGCCCTCTTCTGCACGCGCCGATAATGGTGCAGCACAGCATCGGCCTCGACAAGGAATTCTTCAAGCACCTCACGCTGTCGGTTGACTACACCTACTATCGCGGAGTCGATCAGCTTTTGACGCGGAACATCAACGCGCCGCTGCCCGGGACTTACAATCCAGCCGACCCGACCAGCGGCGTGCGCCCGCTCGGAACCTTGCAGAACATCTACGAATACGACTCGCTGGGCGCATCCAAGCGCAACCGCATCTTCACCAACTTCCACCTGCGCTTCAATCCTGTGCTGCTCTACGGCTATTACATCTTCGGATATAGCCACAGCAATACCGGCGGACCCAGCAGTTTTCCTTCAAACCAGTACGACCTTCATGTCGACTACGGGCGGGCGGCAACCGACATCCGCAACCGTTTCTACCTCGGGGGCCTGATCACGCTACCACTGAAGGTGCAGCTCAACCCGTTCCTGGTGACCCAGTCGAATGCGCCCTTTAATATCACCGTGGGACAGGACCTGAACGGCGATTCCCAGTTCAACGATCGCCCTGCCTTCGCTACCGACCTGAGCCGGCCCAGCGTCTACCACACGAAATGGGGGACCTTCGACGCCGATCCGTTGCCGGGACAAAAGATCATCCCCATCAACTACGGCACCGGACCCGCTCTCGTCATGCTGAACCTGGGGCTGACACGCAACTTCGCTTTCGGACCGGCGCTCGCCGAGCAGCCTGCTCCCACGGCGGCGCCTCCCGGACAAAAAGCTCCAAAGACAGCGATCGCCCGGCGCTACACGATAAACCTGGGCATCCAGGCGCAAAACATCTTCAACACCGTGAATGGCGGGACGCCGGTGGGCGTGTTGGGATCGCCGCTCTTCGGTGAGTCGACCAATCTCTCCACAACGCAGTTCTCCAACTCGCAGGCCAATCGCATCCTCTATCTCCGCCTGCGGCTGGATTTTTAGGCGCGGTCGTAGAAGCGGAAGAAGAGCGACGGTTTTGACACTGCCTCGGACCGGGCGCTCAGATCGGCGAGTTGCTGATTATTGAGCGGAGTGAAGTCCCGCGCCAGCTGAACATTTTCTTCCAACTGGGCGATCGAATCGCATCCGATGATGATCGTCGAGACCGGCTGCGAGAGCGTGTAATAAACCGCCTCCCGCATCTTCAGCGGGCCGGAACTCGTAGCGATCACCATGCCTTCCCAGGAATGCTTCTGCTGCTCGAGTGGCGGGGGAGTCCACGACGCCAGCAGCCTTCCCCGTGCCGGAACTTTCATGCCGATGATGCCCATCTGCTTCTCGACTGCGAGCGGCAACAGCTGCTCCCCGAAGCTGTAGTGGTGCGGGTCAGCCGCGTTCATCGCCATCAGAATGCAGTCGAAGGGATAGCGATGGATGCAGTCCATGAGCGCCTCAGGGCGATAATGCCCCGAGATGCCCAGATAGCGGACGACCTTCTGCTCTTTCATCTCGAGCAGCGCTTCCATCGCCCCGCCCTTGGCGAAGACTTCACTCACATCCGTCGCCGTGCCGATATCGTGAAGCTGCCACAGGTCAACATGATCGGTATTCAGCAACTGCAGCGACTTCTCGATCATCTGCATGGATCCGTCGCGCGTGCGTTCCTTCGTCTTCGTGGCCAGAAACGCCTCATTGCGGCGCCGCTTCATCACCCTACCGACATACTGCTCGCTCCAGCGCTCCGGGCCGCCGTAGATCGACGACGTGTCGATGTAGTTCACCCCGAGATCGAGCGCGCGGTCGATGATCGGCACGGCAACATCGAAATTGTTGGCCCGCTCCAGCGCCCCCTGCCCGCCAAGCGAGAAGATTCCCACCTTGTAGCCGGTCTTGCCCAGGTTGCGCGTAGGCATCGCTGTCTGGGTGTGCGGATTCGAAGGCGGCGGAGGCAGCTTGGTTTCCGCCGCGCGCGATGGCAACGCGGAACTCGCCAGTACGGCTGCGGTTACGGCTCCTGACTTCTTGAGAAACTCGCGCCGGTCAGGATTGTTGACATTCGCCATGGCTGCACCTCATTTAGATAGCTTGGCTGATCTGGCATCCGTTCTACCACAACACGATTACTGGCGGCCGCGAAGTATGGCGAGTCAGGACTCGCCATACCACTTTTGCCCGATGCCACGGTGGCCCGGAATATGCAAGAATCAGCAAGCAAGACCCAGATGGCTGCGCACGATCCAATCATCGACGATCCCAATTTCAGGGATCTGCTCGTCTTCCACAACGTCGCACGGGCTCTCACCTCATCCCTCGACCGCGACGCCATTCTGCGCGCCATCATGCAGCAGATGGAGCAGTTCTTCAAGCCCGAAACCTGGACGCTGCTGCTGCTCGACGAACCCCGCAAGGAGCTTTATTACGCTGTCGCCGTCGGCCACACCGAGGCCGATCTGGCCAGCCTCCGTGTCCCCGTCGGCAAAGGTCTCGCCGGCTGGGTGGCGGCCCACGGGGAGAGCCTGATCGTTCCCGAGGTAAGCCAGGACCCCCGCTTCGACGCGCAGTTCTCAACGCCGGGCGAAAAGAACGGCCAGGGAAGGCCCTCGCGCGTGCGTTCGGCGATATGCATGCCTCTGCGCTCGAAGCTGCGCACCCTCGGAGTCATCGAGTTGCTCAACTGTCGCCTAGACACCCTGAGCGACTACACGATTTCGTTCCTGCATGTGCTCTGCGACTACGCGGCCATCGCGATCGAAAATGCGCGCGCGATGGAGCGTATCCAGGAACTCACCATCACCGACGAAACTACCGGCCTCTTCAACGTCCGCCACCTCTACCGCCAGATAGAGAACGAAATCGAGCGCGCCCGGCGCTTCAAATCACAGTTCAGCCTCATCTTCATTGACCTCGACTACTTCAAACAGGTGAACGATGAGTTCGGTCATCTGGTCGGCAGCCGCGTGCTCGCCGAAGTCGGCCAGGGGTTGCGGTCGCTGGTGCGCGAAGTCGACTCGGTCTTTCGCTATGGCGGTGACGAGTTCATCGTGCTGCTTCCCGAGACAGGCAAAGCGGGGGCCCAGAAGAGCGCGGAGCATCTGCTGACCTCGCTCAGGCAGATGCGCTTCGCCACAACGGATGGCCTGCAGCTCGAAGTGCGCGCCAGCTTCGGAGTAGCGACCTTTCCCGAAGATGGCCAATCCGTCCACGAAGTGATTCGCGCGGCGGATACGATGATGTACCTGGTAAAGGGCTCGACACGCGACAACGTTGCTGTCGCCGGCCGCGGAATCGTCAATCGGCAATCGGTTTAGGGTGCTCCACCAATAGCCGTCCGCGCGTTCTTGTTCTCCCGCGCGCGCGGATTGACCCCAAAGGCCCACACATCAAGATTGACATCGCGCGGCGACAGAATTTCAACCAGCGCGTACTCTCCGATCAGCAGCGGCATCTTGGGCGTGATCTTCATCCACCGCCCGCCCTTCAGGATCTCCTTGTTGGTCTCGATGATGTCTTCCGAGTGAGCAGGCTGATCGAGCAGAGCGATCTCCTTAGCCAGAACCGTGCGCAGATTTCGGCTGCTGGTCACACGCACGATCACGTACCGGCTGTCGGGCGAGCTGTGAGAGTTCTTGTCCTTCACTGCCGAGCTGGCTCCGTGCGTGTCGACCGTCAGCGCATCCTTGGGCGGCTCTTCATTCGGCGCGGGTTGCGGAGCATCCAGGCTGACAAAGAAGACCGGAGAATCGACGTGAAACTGAACCGGCGCGTTAGCGCCCTCGATACGGACAACCTCTTTCGCGCCGGATGAAGTAACAATATTCGCGCGTATGATGCTGTGCTCTGTAGCGCGGTTCAGGTCGCCATTGGCCTGCAGAACGTGAACCAGCTCCGCCTCGTCCTGGTAGGTGTCCATCCCCCAGACTCCGGTTTCGTCCGGCAACCTCAACCCGGGAGCGACAACCGGAATGCGGGCAGCTTCCGCATCGAGTGCAGCGCGTTCTTCGGCGTCGATCTTTGCGGCTTCGGCTAGTCCGGGATCGTTCGGATTGGCAGCGGCTCCGGGTTGGGACTCCGCTTCAGCGCCGGTCCTGTGATCGTGGTTCCACTTCCCCGTCGCTGTCCAGTCGATAAGGTTCTCTGGAATCTCTTCCCACTCGTCACGCTCGGCACTGTAAAAGCGGACGCGGTCTCCCTTCACCTCGTACTTGGTGATTACCTGCCAGGTTCCGTCCTTGAGTATGAGGCGTTGGCGGCCCGGCTGGGCAAGCGCCGGGGAGATTGCCATGACCAAAAGAACTGCGGCAAACAAACCGATCAAGGCCTGACAAATCAAGGCGTGACAGAAGGAGCGCATAGAACGTCCTGAGTGAGGCGCAGTCTCATATTTAGACGGACGAGGCATCGTTGCGCCATCCGTCGCTATCCTAAAACTACAGGAACTGGCTCATATCCATTCCCAGCTTGTACTCTTCGCCGTGGGCCAGTAGCTCATCCCATGTCACTTCGCGTCCCAGCTGACCCGCCATCCGCCCCAGCATGCAGCTCAGCGCGGTCTCCACGCCCGTCGCCGTCTGGTTGTGGAACTTGCCCGAGACAATGCTCTCGATGAAGCCTTTGTCCTTTTCCGAGTCGGCCTGCGCCAGGTTGTCGCTGAACGCGCCGTTGGCGGCAAACGATGCCGTTCCCGCGGCCGGCTTGGCTCCAGCACTGTCCTCCCAGGTCCAGGCTTTCTGGCCGATAATCCGCAGCGGCCCCGAGTACGGAGCCTCCGCAATCCCCTGCGATCCAAACACCCGCTCCGACACGTCGAACCATCCATTCGTAGCGAACTGCGTCGATGAAAAGCTCACGTGCACGTCCCCGGGATACGTAAAGATCACCTGGTAGTTATCCCAGCAGTCGCCAAAGTGTGTCAGAACGTTCCTTCCGCCCGTTGCCACCGCCTTCACCGGATGCGCCTGAAGAATCCAGTTGCAGATGTCGATCACATGGATATTCTGCTCGACAAGAATGTCTCCGGATAAGGTGCGATCCCACAGCCAGTTACGCAATCGAACTTCGTCATGAGACATAGTCGCCGGCCGTTCAGGATAACTCGACGCCGGCGCGTTGTACTGCGCGGCAATCGAGGCAATTTTGCCCAGATCGCCGTTCTGGATGCGCCGCACAATCTCCACAAACGGCGGGGCGCTGCGAATCTGGAAGCCCACATCGAGACTCACCTTGCCTTCCGCGCGCTTGCCGATCTCGAGCGCCTGCTTGGTCTGCACCACGTCGACGCCCATCGGCTTCTCGCAGTAAGCATGCTTGCCGGCTTGAACGACGGCATCGAGATGCTGGATATGGAAGAACGGCGGCGTAGAAATCTGTACGGCATCGACCCCGCTTGAAGACGCGACCTCCTCGAAAGCCTTGTATCCGCGAAACATCATCTTCGGGTCGACGCCCGCATAACCCAATGTGCCCGCAAGCTCGTCGAAGTGCGCCTTCCCCTTATCCAACTGATCGGGAAAGATATCCGCGAGCGCCACAATGCGGGCGCTGGTGTTCTTCGCGAACGAGGTCGCTACGGACGTTCCGCGATTGCCGCAACCCAGCAGCGCCAGCCGCACCGCCGAATTGGCCTCGTATCCGAATGCCGTTTTTGATTTCAACAGCATAAGCCCGGACGCCGCGGCTGTGCCGGTAATGAAGTTACGTCGATCCACTCCAGAATCCTCCTTATGCACGGCTCTCGGCCCGAGCCAGTACGCCTTCGAGATATAGCTTCTCTTTCTTCACGTCCTCGAGCTGCTGCGGTCCGGAAATCTCACGTTCGATGGTGATTGCCCCGCCATATCCAAGCTCATGAAGCTTCGTGAAGACCTTCAGGAAATCCACGCGCCCAGTGCCAATCAGCACCTCTTCGCCCAACTTCATAGGATTAGTCGGCCACTTCCCATCTTTCGCATGCACGCTCTTCACATGCGGCCCGATGATATCGACCGCATCCACCGGATTCGCCTTGCCATAGAGAATCAGGTTGGCTGTATCCAGACCCACGCCAAGATTCGGCCGATTCACATCCTCAATCGCGCGGCTCATCGTCGTGGGAGTCTCCTGCCCGGTCTCCATCAAAAAATCCTGGCCGTTCGCCGCACAATGATCGGCAACCGCGCGAATTGCCTCGACAACCTCGCCATAGAGCGGGTCTCGCGGATTCTCGGGAATAAACCCGCAGTGCGTCTGCACTCGACCAATGCCCAGCAGCTTGGCAAAATCTGAAGTCTGCTTGAGTGCATCGATCCTCGCCGCACGCGTGGCCGGCGGCACAAGACCGATCGTCGACGGGCCGTCGAGAAAATCCCACACCAGGCGCCCCGGACCCACAACCTCTGCACTCGTCGCCGTCACGCCGTACTTATCGAGCAATCCGCCGATCTCGCTGGCCAGTGACGCATTGAACTTGCCGATGTATCCATCGAGCGAAAGAAAGCAGGTAGGCAGCCCCAGTTCCGTCACCCGCGCAATCGCCGCCTCTGCGCCGGTGGCAGGCTGAATCATCAGGCCGAGCGCCATGGGCTTGATTGCGCTTGGCGGCGCGCCTCCGAATACTGACAGCATGCCCGGGATTCCGCGTCCCCCGCCATAGGCGCTGGCCGGCACCGCCGCCGCGCTCATCGCCGCCTTCAACAACGCTCTCCTCTGCATGATCGCCTCCGCCGGAAGATGTACCCAAAACGGAAGGCTATCAGAAAGAGCCGCGAAAGCGCGGGCAGAAGGCTATCGCCGCTGGCGGACGCGATGCCCGATGTCCCGCCGGTAATACATGCCCTCGAAATGAATCCTGGCCATTGCCTCGTAGGCCCTATGCAGGGCCGCTTCGAGCGACTCCGCCGCCGCTGTAACCGCCAGCACGCGGCCTCCGCTGGTGATGTAGTTCCCCTCGACCAGCGACGTGCCGGCGTGAAAAACCTCGACCCCCGGGACGCGAGCCGCGTCTTCGAATCCGCTGATCCGGTTCCCGGTCGTGTAGCTGCCGGGATAACCCCCCGACGCCGCCACAACACACGCAGAAGCCCCCGGCTTCCATCGCATCTCCGTCTCGCCCAACCTTCCCTCGACGCACGCCTCGAGCGCGTCCAGAAGCTCGCTCTCCAGGCGCACCAGGATCGCCTGCGTCTCCGGATCGCCAAAGCGTGTGTTGTACTCAAGCACCATCGGGCCCCGCGCCGTCATCATCAGACCGCAATACAACACCCCGACGAACGAAGCGTCCTCTGCCGCAATGCCGTCGATGGTCCGCTGCGCGACATGATGCAAAATCCACTCGCGCATCCGATCGTCGACCATGGAGTCGGTTGTGTACACGCCCATGCCGCCGGTGTTCGGCCCCGTATCTCCCTCGCCCAGCCGCTTATGATCCTGCGCGGGAATGAGAGGGGTGACGTGTTTCCCGTCGCTCAGCAGCAGAAACGAGAGCTCCTCGCCGCGAAGATACTCTTCGATCACCACCGCCGTCTCCGCCGAGCCGAGCAGCTTGCCGCTGAACAAACCCGCAATCGCTTCCTCGGCCTCGCGCTTTGTCTCGCAGATCAGCACGCCCTTGCCCGAGGCCAGCCCATCGGCCTTTATCACCACCGGCAAATGAAAGAGATGGAGCGAGTCCAGAGCCTCCTGCCGCGTCGAGCAAACCGCGAAGCTGGCGGTAGGTATCTTGTGGCGCTGCATGAAGCGCTTGGCAAAGGCCTTGCTGGTTTCGAGCATGGCCGCGGCCCGCGTCGGGCCGAAGACGGCCAGTCCGCGTCGCCGGAGTTCATCGACAAACCCGAGTGAGAGAGGCAATTCCGGCCCCACTACCGTCAGATCCGGCTTCTCTTCATTCACCACCCGAAGCAGATCATTCAGGTCCTTCTGACTGGCCGGGACACAGCGCGCCACCGAGGCGATGCCTCCATTGCCGGGCGCGCAGACAATTTCGGTCACTCGCGCAGACTTGCGCAGCGACCACACCAGAGCATGTTCACGGCCTCCTGCGCCAACGACGAGCACCTTCATGAGAACAACGCCTTCCGTTTTCGTGAATCTTCTTTCCGAAGCCTACCGCATGGCATCGGCAACGCCAAGCTGACGGGAGTGCTGGGATAACCGCCGGATTGCGGGCATAAACAATTATTAATAATGGATAGTTAACCATAGTTTACAATGAAGTCGAGCCCGATAGCATGGCCACTTCAACGACCCAATCCGATCGCCCGCTGCTTCCCCGCCTGCGCAGCTCGGAACTGTGGTCCTACTTCGGCCCCGCATTCGTCGCCAGCATCGCCTACATCGATCCCGGCAACTTCGCCACCAACTTCGACGGCGGTTCCCGCTTCGGCTACAAGCTTCTCTGGGTGCTGCTGTGGTCGAACCTCATGGCCATCCTCATCCAGTACCTGGCAGCCAAACTCGGCATCGCCACCGGCAAAACTCTCCCACAGAACTGCCGCGCGCATTTCTCAAAGCCCGTAACCATTTTTCTGTGGATAGCCGCTGAGATCTCCGCTCTCGCCACCGACATGGCGGAGTTTCTCGGCGCCGCGCTTGGCTTCTACCTTCTCTTCGGTCCGCGGTTTCTTCTCTATGGATGGAACAAGACCGAGATCCTGCTGGTTGCCGCTGTACTCTCCGCGATTTGCGTCTTCGCCATCCTCGCTCTCGAACTCTGGGGTTTCCGCAAGCTCGAATACGCCATCATGGGATTCGTCTGCGTCATCGGTGTCTGTTACGCGATCGAGATGCTGATGATCCGCCCGCGTTGGTCGCAGGTCGCCCTGCACACGCTGGTCCCCATGCTCGACGGCAGCAGCATCTACATCGCCGTCGGCATGCTGGGAGCAACCGTAATGCCCCACGTCATTTACCTGCACTCCGCGCTGGTCCAGCCACGCCTGCGAGAGGAGAAGGTCGCCACCGAAAGGCACCGCTACCTCACGCGGCTGAAGCATCTCCGCTTCGAGGCCATCGACGTCTTCGCAGCCATGAATGCGGCCTGGCTGGTGAACTCGGCAATGATCATCGTCGCCGCCGCTGCACTCGGCGGCCGAGTGCTCGCCAACCCCATCGAGGACGCCCACCGTACTCTCGGGCCGCTGCTTGGCGAAGCCTCCGCCTTCTTCTTTGCCCTCGCCCTCCTCTGTTCCGGACTCTCCTCGTCAACCGTCGGCACTATGGCCGGGCAGGTCATCATCGAAGGCTTCCTCAATATCCGATTCAGCATCTTCCTGCGCCGCCTGCTTACGCTGATTCCCGCGATCGTCGTCATCGCCAGCGGACTCGACCCACTGAGGATCCTTATCCTCTCTCAGGTCGTCCTCAGCTTTGCTCTCCCCTTCGCGCTGATTCCGCTCCTTTTACTGACCGGTAATCGCAAGGTCATGGGCGACTTTATCAACCGGACAACAACCCATTGGCTGGGCTGGTTGACGGTGAGCATCGTAATAGGGTTGAATCTCTTCCTGTTGTGGCAAACCTTCACGACATAACTCTGTGAGGGTCCGGCTCTGAAACATCGAAGTGGGAGAGAGTTGTCTGCACGACGTTCACTACATAAAAACAATATTTCGGCCCTGCGCGCCACCCGCAGTAACTAGGACCCTGATTTTTCACTGAATCGTGAGGATCAATGATGCATACGCTGCTATCCCGCTATTCGTGTCTTCGAGCTCCGCTTTTTGTCGTGCTCGCCGCCGCCACCGCTCTTCCGCTCTCAGCTCAATCGAGCCGGTCACTCTATCCCCCGATCACGACTACAGGCACTTCGCTTGAGGTCACCGCTGACCCGCTCGTTCCCCGGCCCCCCACCAAGCACTGCGAAGTCACGCTGCTCACCGATCAGGCCTTCGCCGACTTCAACAATAAGAACTTCAACTTCACTCCTCCCGCCGACTGCCCTGGCCCCTGGGCGAAGGTCATCTTCACCGCTGATTTCTCCATCCAGGCCGGCGTCCAGTTTGACCGCACCGGACAAGTCTTTCTCGGCAACGTGAACATCTACTTCGGTACCACCGCCGAACCTCTGCAGAACCAGACCGACACTTGGCACGTCGAGCGTGATCTCACCGATTACGCCTCCCTGTTCAAGACTCCACAGACCGGGTACGCCAGCCTCGGCAACATCGTCGGCGCTGACGGATTGACCTCCACCATCTTCGGCACCTTCAAGCTGGAGTTTTACCAGGCCGATTTCGGCAATCAAGCGCCCAGAACGGCGGACCTCGTGTTGCCCTTGCCCGACAACGGAAATGGCAGCGTCCAACTCAACAACTCGAATCCGGAGCTGACTCAGACCTTCACGCTGCCGACAAACGTCGAAAGCGCCTACATCGACGTGATCGCACAGAGCCAGTCTGCCGAGGAGCAATGGTTCTTCTGCCTGCCGAATAGCGTCGCATCCGACGTGGGCCTCTGCGGTAACACCGCCTTCCGTCAGGTAGACGTCAGCATCGACGGCAAGACCGCCGGCGTCGCGCCCGTCTACCCATGGATCTACACCGGTGGCGTCGATCCCGGCCTCTGGATTCCCATCCCCGGCGTACAGACCCTGAACCTGCTTCCCTACCGCGTCGATCTCACGCCCTTCGCGGGCGTCCTGAGCAACGGCCAGCCGCATACCGTCGGCGTAACCGTGTTTAACGCCTTCAACTTCTTCAGCACCGTTGCGTCTCTGCTCGTTTATGAAGACCACGGCAGCAAACACGTAACCGGAGCAGTCACAGAAGACACCCTCACCGCTCCCGACCCGGCAGTTGTGAGCAACGTCGCGTTCGATTCAAGCGGCAATGGCGGAGGAACCGCGACCGTCACCAGCGCGCAGAAGTACGCCATTTCCGGCTACGTAAACACCTCGCACGGACGGGTGAACACGACGGTCAACGGCAGCGTAAATTTCAGCAATGTCCAGACTGTCACATCCACCGCGACCACCTTCGGCCAGGGCGTCGTGCAAACCTCAACAGCCAGCCAGAAAACCACGACCCAGGACGGTTTCGTATTCACTACAAAGGAGAGCAACGTCTCCTATCCCTTCACCATCAACTACCTTGAGACCGTCGAGACCAACGGCGACATCGGTCAGGTCAGCACCGTCGATCAGACATTTCAGCGCAGCGACACCAACACCCTCGAAGGATTCCCGATCTTCCAGTCGAACGTGAAGAACGAGGTCAGTTCCGGAGACACGGCAACATTTGTCGCCTCACCCACTGGCTTCTCGCTCGGACCCAACAGCAATCAGAGCAGCAAGCAAACCTACGTCTATAACGACTCACTTGGACACTGCTACAGCCGCGAGTTACAGGCGGCCAACAATGTCCTGAATACCGTCACCGACGGACAGGGCTGCCACCAGCACTGATCCGTTTCACCCTAAACGTGAAAAAGCCCGGTCGAAAGGCCGGGCTTTTCCATTCGCTGTATTTCAGCTTTAGTGAACGCAGGCTGCTTCAATGCCGTGGCGCTCGCAGACCGCGGAGAGCAGCCCGTACAGCCCGGCCAGCACCTCGCCAACCGCATCCAGCGCAGCCGCGTGTTGCGTGTCATCTACAAGCTGCGCGATCTGTGCCACTTCCACCGCCGCATGCTCCCGGTCAGCCTCGATGTGGACGCTGAAGTACTTGTAGCCGTCCGGATTCGAGAAGCCGTAATACTTCTCCAGTCCCTCGATCTTCTTTTCCGACACTGACGGAATCTGGCTCTCGTACGCATACAGCGCGCTCAGCCCCGCGCCCGTACCACGAGACCCGCAGCATGCCCGAAACTCTGCAATCAGCTTCTTCGTCTCCGGCCACTGCGGTGCGCACTTCACTTCTGCGCGATCAAGACCCAGGCTCTCCGCGAACTGCAGCCAAAGCTCGGGATGGTTTGGCGTGCCCGCCTCTTCGTCGATCAGGTTCGAGAGAATCTGTCGGCGGACGTCGGCATCCTCAGTCTGCGCGTGTACGGCGGAGAGATAAGTTGGAAACGCCGCGACGTGGTGATAGTACTGCGTCGCATAATCGCGCAGCGCCTCCATGGAAAGCTCGCCTCGCGACCACGCCTGGTAGAAGGGATGTTGAAGCAGGTGCTGCCGTGCTACGCGCGCGTCAATCTCAAGAACGATCGACTCGCTTGGAGCGGATTTCGATGTATGGCTCAGATTCAGGCTCATGCTCGTCTCCGGAAATGGGATGAGACAAGGGTACTACGCTCGCCAGCTGCGACGCGCCCATCGCAAAAGACAGTCACTGTTACCGTTCGTCACATTTCCTGTCCATCTCCGGACAAATCAGAATTTTTTACGAACCTTTTCGTATTTGCTGCGTATGTTATTCATGCGCGGTTCTGCGCGCATGGCTTCCAGTCTCGGCAACAAACTTAGGTGGTGCGATGCAGACTCTGCTTCAGAATCTCCGCTTCAGCCTGCGCATGTTGCGCAAGAATCCCGGCCTCACCATTACCGTTCTGCTCACGCTGGCCCTCGGCATCGGCGCCAACACCGCCATCTTCACCGTGGATTACGCCGCGCTGCTCGCGCCCATGCCCTATCCCAAGTCCAACCAGCTGGTGGTTGTGTGGTCGAAGATCCAGGGCTTCCACAACGGCGTCTCCGCCGGCGACTACACCGACTGGAAGCGCCAAAGCACATCTTTCGAGGACCTCAACGCTTGGACCGGCGGCTCCTTCAACATCGCCACGAAAGACCAGCCGGAGAACATCGACGGCCGCAAAACCACTCCCGGCTTCTACCGCATGCTCGGCATTCCCTTCATGATGGGCCGCGACTTTCGGCCGGAAGAAGGGCTGCCGGGCCGTGATCGCGTCGTCATCCTCACCCATAAGCTCTGGCAGCACCTTGGAGCAAATCCCAAAATTGTCGGCCAGCCAGTCCGCCTCGATGGCCAGCCTTACACCGTCGTCGGCGTGCTTCCCGCCGGCGTCTACGACCGCGGCCAGGGCGATCTCGTCGTGCCGCTCGCCTTCACCCCCGAGCAGATCAACCACGACTTTCACTGGATCCTGGTCATGGGCCGCCTCAAGCCCGGCGTCACCCTGGCGCAGGCGCAAGCCGACATGAACGGCGTCACCGCCCACATCGCCGACGCCTATCCTAAGAGCAACAAGGGCTGGGGCTCCTTCGTCGAGCCGTTGCAGAATGACTTCCTTCCCAAAGAGCGAATCCTCACCCTCTGGCTGCTCCTCGGTGCGGTGGGATTCGTCCTCCTCATCGCCTGCGTCAACGTTGCAAATCTCCTGCTCGCGAAGAGCATGACCCGTCAGAAAGAAATGGCCGTCCGTGGCTCCCTCGGCGCAACGCCCCGTACAATCTTCGCGCAGCTCCTTACCGAGAGCCTGCTCCTCGCCATCGCCGGAGGCGCTCTGGGTATCGGTGTTGGCTATGCCATGCTGCGTGGACTCGTCGCCGCCGTGCCGCCCGACATCCTGCCCAGCGAGGCCGACTTCCGCCTTAACATGCCTATCCTGCTCTTCACGCTCGCGGCAACCACGCTCGCCGGACTCCTCTTCGGCTGCGCACCCGCCTGGTACGCCTCGCGTGTCGATCCCGCCGAGGCCCTCAAGGAAGGGGGCCGCTCGGGCATGGGCGCGGGCCGCCACCGCCTGCGCCGGGCCCTCGTAATCGGCGAATTCGCCCTCGCGCTGGCGCTGCTCGCCGGAGCCGGCCTCGCCATCCACAGCTTCTGGAACCTCATG
This sequence comes from uncultured Acidobacteriaceae bacterium, assembly GCA_963781245.1. Taxonomy (GTDB): domain Bacteria; phylum Acidobacteriota; class Terriglobia; order Terriglobales; family Acidobacteriaceae; genus Silvibacterium. Next base: position 508,301 of record CAWAFB010000005.1, on the reverse strand, counting down.
CGCGTCGACCTCGGCGTCAAGTCCGACCACGTCCTCACGTTCTTCCTCAACGTGCCCGACTCGCGTCCCAAAGACCCCGCGCTCATCACCAGCTACTACCGCCAGATCCTCGACCGCGTCGCCTCCGTTCCCGGAGTCGCGCATGCCTCTGCCGAAACCGGACTGCCGCTCGAAGGCACGGGCTTCGGCATGCCATTCACCATCCCCGGCGGACCCACCTACGCTGACCCCTCGCAGCGCCCCTTGGCGGGCTTCGGAATGATCACTCCGGACTATTTCCAGACCTTCGGCATCCGTCTCGTCCGCGGACGCACCTTCACCGATCAGGACAATGCCTCCAGCGTGAAAGTGGCCGTCGTCAATGAGAGCTTCGTCAACAAATTCTTCAAGGATAAGGACCCCCTCCAGCAGCGGGTCTCCGTTGAAGAGCTGATCCCCGGAGTCACCCGGCTCGGGCCGCCCATCGACTGGCAGATCGTCGGTGTTTATCACAATGTGCGAAGCCGCGGGCTGCGCGAAGACTATCCCGAGATCCAAATCCCCTTCTGGCAGATTCCCTGGCCCAGCGCCGGTATCGGCGTTCGCACCGCCGAAGACCCCGCCACCATGACCCGGGCCATCGCCGCCGCCGTGCATTCTGTAGACCCCGAAATCGCCCTCGCCCTCCCGCGCACCATGGACCAGGTTCGCACCGACGTGCTTGCCGAAGACCGTTTCAGCGTGGTGCTCTTCGCCAGCTTCGCCGTGGTTGCGCTCCTGCTCGCCGGAGTCGGTATCTACGGGGTGATGGCCTTCTCCGTCACCCAGCGCTCGCATGAAATCGCCCTGCGCATGGCCCTCGGAGCCGATCGCGCCCGGGTCGTCGGAATGATCGTGCGCGAGGGCGTCATCCTGGCCGGCATTGGCCTCACCCTCGGCCTCATCAGCTCTTACTTCATCGGCCGCGCCATGCGCAGCATGCTCTACGGAGTAAGCCCCATGGACTTCTCCGCCTTCGCCATCGTCGGAGTACTCCTGTTAGCAGCAGCCCTGCTGGCCTGTCATCTCCCCGCGCGGCGCGCAGCATCCGTCCATCCCATGCAGGTGCTGCGCACCGAGTAGTTCTGCGCCGGGAAGCCGTAATCGGATCTACTTGACCGGCCGCGAGCCCGCGATCAGGATCTCCACCAGCCTCCTCGCGCTTTGCTTCCAGTCTGGCCCGGATGCGACGTTGGAGACGCCCACCAGCGCCCGCAGCAGATCGAGCGGGTCGAGGTCCGCACGGATGTCGCCGCTCTTGATCGCACGCTCCACCAATGCGTTGATTGCCCTTTTGACCTGAACGCCAGTCACTTCGAACAACTTTGAGGGGCCGCCGACCAGCGTATTGAGAGCAGGCGCGATGATGTGCTTGGCCGCAACGTAGTCCACAAAGAGCAGCATCCACGCCCGCAACGCCTCAACCGGAGGCATCGTCTCGGCGAACTTCCGTTCCGCAGCCGCCAGCTTACCTACCTCGCTGCGATAGACCGCCTCAAGAAGCGCCTCCCGCGTCGGAAAATGGCGATACAGCGTTCCCGGTCCAACGCCTGCATCCTTGGCAATATCGTCCAGGTTGACGTTCGCCCCGTTGGCCCCCGCGCGCGTGAACGCCTCTTTCGCAATTTCGAGTATGCGCGCACGATTGCGTACCGCATCGGCACGCGGCTTTCGACGAGCGGGTTGAGAGCGTTTGGTAGCCATGCCAAAGATTCTTGAAGTCCAAAGAATTTTTTTTGGAAACCGGAGAGAGTCTCCGTTTATCTATTCTATTGCGGAGACTGTCTCCGTTTTATAGCCAATCATCGCCGTGGGTCAATTCGCGGCTGATACCGGTGCTATCGCGTTCGCTGAACAGGAGAAGAGAGAAATGGCAGAAGTAGCAGAAGTATTTGGTGCGACCTCAACAACAGACGACGTTTTGACCGGTGTCGATCTCCGCGGCAAGCGGATTCTCGTAACCGGAGTCTCGGCCGGCCTCGGCGTGGAAACGGCGCGTTCTCTCGCCGCCCATGGCGCCCATGTAGTCGGTGCGGCGCGGGATCTGGCCAAGGCGGAAACGGCAACCGCTCAGGTGCGCAAGGATGCAGCTGCGGGTGGCGGAAGCTTCGAGCTTGTCGCCCTCGATCTCGCCAGTCTCGCCAGCGTACGCGCCTCCGCCGACGGGCTGCTCGCCAAGGGTGACCCCTTCGATGTTGTCATCGCCAATGCCGGCGTGATGGCCACTCCATTTGGACATACGGCTGACGGATTTGAAACGCAGTTCGGCAGCAATCACCTGGGACACTTTGTCTTCGTCAACCGGATCGCTCCGCTGATCCGTCGAGGTGGGCGTCTCATCAACCTCTCTTCCGCGGGGCACCGCTACTCGAACGTCGATCTCGATGACCCGAACTTCGAGCGGACGCCCTACGAGCCCTTTGTAGCCTACGGCCGGTCGAAGACGGCGAATATTCTGTTTGCCGTGGCTTTTGATCGCAGGCATCGCGAACGGGGCGTGCGCGCTGCTGCGGTGCATCCCGGGGGCATTCAGACCGAGCTCGGTCGCTATGCCGAGCCGGGCCGGATCGAAAAGCTGATCGCCCAGATCAATGAGCAGCTGGCGGCCGAGGGCCGGGGACCATTCCAGTGGAAGACGATCCCACAGGGATCCGCGACTTCCGTGTGGGCTGGTGTGGTTGCAGCGGCTGACGAGATCGGCGCGCAGTATTGCGAGAACTGCCACGTTGGAAAGCTCGTGCCGGTCGATCAGCCGATCAGCGTCATCAGCGAGGGAGTGCGCGCGTATGCGCTCGATACAGCCAACGCCGAAGCTCTCTGGAAGAAAAGCGAAGAGATGGTCGGAGAATCCTTCTAAGGATCAGGTTCCCGTCCGATGCATGAGTGGGGCTATCGCCTGCTTCCGGGCCGATAGCCCTGTTCTGCTACACGCCCACCAATACGTGGGATGCCTTTATGATCGCGCTCACCTTATCCCCTTCCTGCAGATCGAGCGCGCTGACGCTCGCCTTCGTGATCGACGCAACCACCGCCGTTCCGCCGGGCAAACGGATTTCTACCTCACTGTTGACCACCCCTTGCTCCAGCCTTGCAACCTCACCGGCGAGCACATTGCGGGCGCTCAGTTTCGCGCCTTCCACATTCTTCCCGACTATCACTTCTGACGCTTTGATAACCGCGTAGGCGGAATTGCCCTCGCGCAGACCAAGGGAATCAACGCTGTGATTGGTAATGATCGCGGTCACTGTATCGCCTTCTTTGAGAGCGATCTCCACCTCGGCGTTTACGGCTCCTTTGGTAACCTTCCTGACCGTACCGGCCAGTACATTTCGTGCACTGATCTTCATTTCCACTCCCTGAAATCGCCAACCCGCGCGACTGGATCGACACCGCGTCCATCCTCGCAGGTTGATCGTTGCGAGCGCAACGCGGCCATCCCAGCGCGAAATGACGGCACCCCTCCGCGCCTCTGCGGCGCATCCCACCTGTCGGGAATCAAAAAAAGATCATGAATGCCCTCAAGCTTACCGGATTGCTGCTGCTCGCCGAGGGTTGTGTGCTTCGAGCGCAAAATACAGAGCAGAATACGAAGCCGGATACCAAACAGGACACAAAGCAGTTCGTCCAGCAGGCGGTAAACGACGAGCTCGCTGCAGATCGCGACGATCATTCGCGCTGGATATTCCACGAAGTCGACCGCAAACCAGGAGACACCGTTGTGCAGTGGGTCGCCCAGACCGGGCAGGGCGACGTGAACCGCGTGCTGAGTAGAAACGGACAACCGATTTCGGAGGCGCAGCAGCGGGCCAGTATCGATAAATTCATTCACGATCCCAGCGTGCAGGCGAAACAACGCCGCTCAGGCCAGCATGACGATGAGCAGGCGGAAGCGCTCCTCAAGCTGCTGCCTGTCGCCTTTATATGGACCCAGACCGGCAGCAACGATAAGACCACCACGCTGCACCTCAAGCCCGACCCGAACTTCCGGCCTCCCTCGCGCGAAGCCCGCGTCTTCAGCGCGATGGAAGGAGATATGACGGTCGAGAACAGTCACCACCGCATTCAGGAGCTGAAGGGCACGATGATCCGTGATGTGAACTTCGGCTGGGGATTGCTCGGCAAACTGGAGAAGGGCGGCTCGTTCAGCGTGGAACGCCGTGAGACTGGCCCCGGAGTATGGCAGATCACCGAGACGCACATCCACATCCAGGACATGCTCTGATCTTCAAAAGCATCTCCGAGCAGGAGGACGACGAAAAGTCATCCTTCACCCGCGAGACGGGCGAGGTGACTTTCAAACAGGCGGAGTCCGCGGTGATGGCCAAGCCAGATCAGTAAGGCTCATCTGGCTGCCATGCAGCGTCCGGTCAACGAAGACCACGCAAAGCGACCGAGGCCCGACAAACAGAGCGCGAACGGAGCGGGGTTCGGAAGAGCGGGAGGAAGCTTAATGACTCCATGAGTCTGGCCGGGAGAGTCCTTGAGGCAGTTTTGTTTGGCATCTCCACGCGCCCCATTCAACTGGGCTTGTGTGAGGCCCGTCGCATACCAGAGGTTTGCCCCGCTGAGGTCCGCCTCGTTCAGCCTTGCGCCGCTGAAGTTTACACCGGGTGGAATCATCTCAGCGCGGTCCCCAAAGTGCGGCCTTGCGCCGCTGTGCTTGATGCCGGGTAGGACGATCATCTTAGAGAGGTCCGCCCCGCTGAGGTTGACACCGGGTTGGAGTTTCGCCCCAGAGAGGTCCGCCCCGGTGAGGTCCGCGCCGCTGAGGTTTACGCGGGAAAGCGTCGCCCTGTTGAAGTTCGCGTCGTTCAGCTGCGCCGCGCTGAAGTTCACGTCTTGGAGATATGCCCCGCTGAGATTCGACGCACCAAGTACCGAGTTGCTGAGGTCGACCATGTTCAGGAACGCCGCACTGAGGTCCGCTTGGATGATTTCCGCCCGACGGAGGTCCACGTGACGGAACACGACCCCGTGCAGGTTCGCCCAGCTGAGGTTGACCGCGAGGTTCGCATCGGAGAGATGAGTCCCGGCTAAGTTCGTATCTTCTAAGTCGAGACCGCCGGAGTCGTGAGTGATATCGCGCCTGCCAATCACAGTTAAGATCGACTGGATGTCCGCGCGCGGTTTCATCGGCTCGCTGCCAAGAGATTTCGTCTTGTAGATATCGCCAATCGTAACCGTTGTCTCCCTCTGCTCGCCATTGCGCAGATAGCCGACCTTGACGCTTGTTCCGGGCTCGCGAGCAAGCATGTTGTTTACCAGCGTCTCGTAGTACCTGATCGATTGGCCATCCATCGAGGTGATGATGTCTCCCGGCCTAAGACCAGCCTTCTACGCACCGAAGCCGGGCTCCACGCTTCTGATCGGCGGTACTCCTTCGCCGCCTGGACTAAGATGGCGGAGCTGCCAAGTCGCGCCGATGTCGCCCCGCGACCTGTTGTCGACTTTGGAAGCATCATTCGAGTTCTCGCGGACATATGCCGTAAGCACCTCCATGATGGTCGACTGATTCTTTGGGGAGTCGTGCGCGATTCGCTCTAACGCGTAGATTCCGCCAAGTCGCACCTCCAGATTGATCTTCGGTTTTCCGTTCGCGTCCACCGCGCCGCCGGATTGCACCGCGCCTAGTTGGTCAATTGCCTTTGTGAATCGGTCAGTTATTTACCCTTCTCTCTGGAGGTCAAACGTGTGCAACTGGACCTTGAAGGTCTGCAGCGAGAAATAGAGTCCCGCTAACACAAAGACACCGCCAATGATTTGGGCCATTGTCTTTCGGGCTTCATTCTCGCGGTCAAAACGGTTCTCGACGCTCAGTCCCTGCAAACGGGCGACCTGCCGTTTGGGCAGCAGCCATAGGGCGAGGAACACCCACCCCGATTAAAAGCGCGGTCTCAGGGAGGGGTGGCGGATGAGCGAGTGTCCACGACCTGATCGACGCAAAGCCAGATGTGAGCCTTTGCGGATACCCAGAGCCAGACAACGAGGGCTACTGCAAGAGGCAGAGCCACGAGAAAGGCAATCCGTCTTCGTCGCGGCATTGAGGTCCATGCGCTTGACAAACGCGAAGACACCCGACCGCTGACGTCTGTTACGTCCGGCGGCGGTGCCGAGGCGGCAGGCTTAGGTTCAGACTCGCTGGATTGAGCGTCGTTCATTGGCTCTAGATCTTACCGGACATGGACGCGCCGGTGAGAGGCCCCTTTCGCGTTGCTCTCAAGCAGACCTTAGTTGGCCGACAATTTCGCTCAACCAGCTAGAATAGAAATAGAGGGAAATGGGCCTGACTGCCACCGCAGTCAGGCCCGTTCCCTTTGTGCAACAACGAACGGCAGCTTCCTCAAAGGCGTCCGGCGGTTCCCAGCCAGAGCGGACCTCGGGTTATTGGTTACACTCACAATCGGCGCAGATCGTGTCCAATCTCATTTCTGCGGAACGTGGGCTCAAACTATTCTGAAGAATCTGGGCGGAGGTTTTGTAGCATGGCAAAGCTCGTGTATGGATTGAACCAGTCCCTGGACGGCTACGTCGACCACCTGAAAATTGGGCCACCCCGTCCCGCCCTCGCTCGTCACTTCATGGAGCAGGTGCGCGGCCTGACGGGCATGGTGTACGGTCGCCGCATGTACGAGGTAATGCGTTATTGGGACGAAGACCGTCCGGATGATGACGCGGAGGACCACGACTTCGCGGCGGTGTGGCGGAGCAAGCCGAAGTGGGTTGTGTCGCGCACGTTGAAGTCGGTCGGCCCCAACGCCACACTTGTCGAGGATGACCTTGAGACGGTGATACGTGGGCTGAAGGCACAGCAAGTTGGGGAGATTGACGTTGCCGGACCAGACCTGGCAGGAAGCCTAACCAACCTTGGTCTTATTGATGAGTATCGACTCTACCTCCACCCCATCGTGCTTGGTCGCGGCACGTCATTCTTCTCCGGCCCTCGGCCGCCGCTCCACCTTGTTGCCAGCGATCGAATTGGCGAGGACGTGATTAGGTTGACGTACGTTCCCGCTTAGTCGCGCAACGCCCGACGGACTGCACCGACGCGTCAGGTCCGCTTTGGGTCACGTCCAGGCATTCCAGCTTGCGCGCCAATCTTCCCCGAAAGCGGTCACACAAAAGGAACCCTCGCGGGACGTTGCAAAACCTACCCTTTGCGAGATCTTGAGGAGAGCCTTTAGGAGCGCATCAAAGGTCGAGTCTCAGAAGTCTTGCATTCATCCGATGGTCAGCCATACGGCGCGCGCGCACTCTGTCCTGCGCTGCTCTCCATTGCTCTCCCGACAGAATGAGCGGGAGGAAAATAGCTACAAATAACGCAAAGAAAATGGCTACAAAAATGGCGACAGACGCTCCCATGTGCAGTCTCCCACGAACAGGATACCCCTCCCGAGGCGATCATGGCTCGGGGCGCAACGGACTGGATCTGCATCACGCACGTGAGTGACCTCCTCTTTTGCGACTGAGGATCGGTGTAAACGCGGGTGCATGTCCCAGAAAGGACCCATTTCGGGACAGAATTTAATCCCCGGAGGAGAACGTTGGCCGTAACTTCTTTGCAATCGAACGCTTACAGGTTTCTCCATTGTTTTCTATGAGATCCGCTACCTCATAGATTCCATGGGAGATACCCGCAAATCCTTTGTTTTCTATGAACTGGCGGAAGTATAGCTCGTGAATGTCTTTTAGAAACAATGAGTTACGGAGCAGGTAAAACGGGGGGAGGGGGGACGGGGTCAGACCCCGGCAGCCGCCCCTGAATACCCCATCCCCATCAGATCCCGGTCGCGGACCCCGATGAGATAGAGCAGCCCATCGAGGCCGAGATGCGTCAGCGAGTGGTCGGCGCTCTGCCGCACCAGCGGCTTGGCCCGGAAGGCGATACCCATCCCCGCCAGATTGAGCATGGGCAGGTCGTTCGCCCCGTCGCCCACCGCGACCACCTGCTCGAGCGAGATCTTCTCCTGCGCCGCGATGTGGCGCAGAAGCTCGGCCTTTCCCGGTCCGTCGATTATCCGCCCGCTGACCCGGCCGGTAACCACCCCGCCCTCGATTTCAAGCTCGTTCGCGTGAACGTAGTCGATGCCGAAGCGCTCCTGCAGATGCCGCGCGAAGAAGGTGAAACCGCCGGACAGGATAGCCGTCTTGTAGCCCAGCATCTTCAGGGTTCGGATGAGCTGTTCCGCGCCTTCGGCGAGCGGGATGCGATCCAGCAACTCGTAAACCCGCGCTTCGGGCAGTCCCTTGAGCAGAGCAACCCGGCGGCGAAAGCTCTCCTGGAACTCGATCTCGCCCCGCATTGCCGACTCCGTAATGCCGGCCACCCGGTCGCCGACGCCGGCCATCTTCGCCAGCTCATCGATGACCTCGCCCTGAATCAGCGTCGAGTCCATGTCGAAGGCAAAAAGGCGGCGGTTGCGGCGGAAGATGCTCTCCCGCTGAAAGGCAACGTCGATCCCAAGCTCTTGCGCCGCCTCGAGAAAATCGGCCCGCATCCCGTCCTCGGACGCGACCTGCCCGCTCACCTCCAGCTCGACGCAGGCATTCGAGCTGCCGGTGTGAATGGCCAGCGAGAGCCTCCCAGAGAGCCGCTCGATCCGGTCGATATTGAGCCGGTGACCGGCAATGACGGCGCTCACCCGCGACAGCTGCCTAGCGCTGATCGCGCGTCCCAGCACCGTGATGATGAAGCGGTCCTTGCCCTGGGTGCTGATCCAGTGGTCCAGCGCCTGCTCGGAGATGGGCGTGAACCTCACGTGCAGCCCGACCGCTTCAGACCTCTCGATGAGAGCCGCCTTCAGGGGTGCGAAGTCCCGCCCCTCCGGCACCTCGACGAGCAGCCCGAGGGCCAGCGTCTCATGCACCACCGCCTGCCCGATATCGAGTACGCAGGCGTCGTAGTCGGCGAGGATGCCGGTCAGCACCGTAGTCTGCCCGGGGTGGTCGTGCCCGGAGAAGTGAACCAGTACAGTCTCGCGCAAGAAGTCTCCCAATCTCAGCCTACCAGCGGGGGGAGCGGGTGGTTACCGCAGCAGCGACTGGAAAATTTGGAGTTAGAATATTGGCAGGAAGATCGAGTGATGCTTCTCTCTCCGCCAATCAAGCGCTTCAGACGTGGTCGTCCCGACCGTGGACGAAGCCTCTCCTTCTAGATAATCTTTTTCCGGACGGATTTAACGGCAGCGTCACGCTGCCCGCGTTGTTGCGCGGCGAGTCCGGTCGTGATCGCACGCCCTTAAGCCGGGCCCCCACGAAAAGGAAGGATGGCTATGAGCCAATCAGTTGACAGTTTCGGCAGCCGGTCGCAATTGAAATCCGGCAACCGCACTTACGAGATATTCCGCCTCGACGTTCTCGAGAGGAAGGGCGTGAGCCTCCACCGCCTGCCCTACAGCCTGCGCATTCTGCTTGAAAACCTGCTTCGCCACGAAGACGGCAAATCCGTCACGGCCGAGGACATCGAATTCCTCGCCAAGTGGGATCCCAAGGCCGAGCCTTCCCGCGAAATCGCCTACATGCCTGCCCGCGTGCTGATGCAGGACTTCACAGGTGTGCCGGCCATCGTCGATCTCGCCGCGATGCGCGATGCAATGAAGGCGCTTGGCGGCGATCCAGAGAAGATCAATCCGCTGCAACCCGCAGAACTGGTCATCGACCATTCCGTACAGGTCGATGAGTATGGCACCGCGAACTCTTACTCACTAAACGCCACGCTCGAGTTCCAGCGCAACCGCGAACGGTATGCCTTCCTGAAGTGGGGACAGTCAGCCTTCCGCAACTTCTCGGCTGTTCCGCCAGGCATGGGCATCTGCCACCAGGTGAATCTCGAATATCTGGCCCGAGTGGTATTTACCTTAGAAAATGGCAGCAAGACCATCGCCTATCCCGATACCTTGGTCGGCACGGATTCACACACCACCATGATCAACGGCCTCGGCGTGCTGGGGTGGGGCGTCGGCGGCATCGAAGCCGAGGCTGCGATGCTTGGCCAGCCCGTGTCGATGCTTGTCCCCCAAGTAGTCGGATTCAAGCTCACCGGCAAGCTACGGGAAGGCGCCACAGCGACTGATCTCGTCCTCACCGTCACCGAGATGCTGCGCAAGCTGGGGGTGGTAGGCAAGTTCGTCGAGTTTTACGGAGCGGGCATCAGCGAGCTTTCGCTGGCCGATCGCGCCACCATCGCCAACATGGCGCCGGAATACGGCGCCACGTGCGGCATCTTTCCGGTCGATACCGAGACGCTTCGATACCTTAAGCTCACTGGTCGAAGTGCCGGGCTGATTTCGCTCGTCGAGACCTACTACAAGGAGCAGGGTCTCTTCCATGCCACCAAGGCGCCCGAGGCTGAGTATTCGCAGACGATCGCGCTCGACTTAGCCACCGTTGAGCCCAGTGTCGCCGGGCCAAAGCGCCCGCAGGACCGTGTACTGCTGAAGGACGCTGGATCGAGCTTCGCGAAGCAGCTGCCCAGTCTGCTCGGCCCCACCGGGAATAAGAACGGAGTTCGCCAGGTGGTGCGCTGGGAAGGCGAAGGTGGACATACCGCCGAAACCATCGACGCGGCGCAGGGCGTCCACGAATCCGGCCCTACCACCTCCGTTAAGGGCCGCTTCGGCGTTGATGTGGACAAGTATCTCGACAACGGCTCGATCGTGATCGCGGCCATCACAAGCTGCACCAATACCTCGAATCCTTCTGTGATGATCGCGGCTGGAATCCTTGCCAAGAAGGCAGTGGAGAAGGGGCTGTGCGTGCCGCCGTGGGTCAAGACTTCACTGGCTCCAGGATCGCGGGTGGTAACGGATTACTACAAGAAGGCCGGATTGCTCCCTTACCTCGATAAGCTGCGCTTTAATGTCGTGGGCTACGGATGCACAACCTGCATCGGAAACTCCGGACCGCTGCCAGCCGATGTGTCGAAGTCGATCGAAGATCATGGCCTGGTTGCGGTATCCGTGCTCAGCGGAAATCGCAACTTTGAAGGCCGCATCAACTCCGATGTTCGCGCCAATTACCTGATGTCTCCGCCACTGGTAGTGGCTTACGCCCTCGCCGGGCGCATCGATCACAACTTCGAGACCGATCCACTCGGCAAGGGCAGGGCTGGCGAACCGGTATATCTCAGGGACATCTGGCCGAGCCAGCAGGAGGTATCGGAGACGATGGCGTCGTCTATCGACTCCGCGATTTTCACCAAGGAGTATTCGACAGTCACGGCAGGCGATCAGAACTGGCAACAACTCAAGTTCCCCACCAGCGACGTTTACCAGTGGGAGGCTGACTCTACCTACATCCGTAAGGCTCCCTACTTTGACGGAATGCCAGCCACGCCTGCCCCAGTTGAAGACATTCGCAGCGCGCGGGTACTCGCCGTGCTGGGCGATTCAGTCACCACCGATCACATCTCTCCCGCTGGCTCGATCAAGCTCAACTCGCCTGCCGGAACGTACCTCACCAGCCATGGCGTCAAACCGGCGGACTTCAACTCCTACGGTTCGCGCCGCGGGAATCACGAAGTGATGGTACGCGGCACATTTGCCAACGTGCGGCTACGCAACAAGCTGGCTCCCGGAACCGAAGGGGGCGTCACTCGCCTGCTGCCGGAAGGCGAGCAGATGAGCATCTTTGACGCCTCGGTAAAATACGCCGAGCGCGGAACTCCTCTGGTCATTCTCGCGGGCAAGGAATACGGCTCTGGCTCCTCGCGCGATTGGGCGGCGAAGGGTCCAACGCTGCTTGGAGTTCGGGCTGTCATCGCCGAAAGCTACGAGCGGATACACCGGTCGAACCTGGTTGGGATGGGCATCCTGCCGTTCCAATTCGCGGAAGGACAGAACGCGGAAAGTCTCGGCCTGACTGGCGAGGAGCTTTTCGACTTCCCCGGACTGAAAGCGCTGCTCGATGCCAAATTCGCTAATGGGCGCACTCTAAGCGTCCAGGCCACCTCGCCCGATGGCACGTCGAAGGAGTTCGCGGCGAAGGTTCGCATCGACACTCCGCAGGAAATTCTCTATTACGAGAACGGCGGCATTCTCCAATACGTACTGCGAGGACTCGCCGGGAATAACTAGCGGGAGCCGCGAAAAACCGAAGGCCCCGGATTTGATCCCCGGGGCCTTTTCCTCTCCGAACCTCAACAAGTTGTGTTCAGATACCCATGCCGAATTCTGTGGTCTGTCCCTCATCGCCGGCGTGCGAGTAGAAGTCGCTTGGAGTACGGCGGTTGAATTTATAACGCTGGCGCAGCTCGCGGCCCACATAGAGACCAAGCGCGGCGACTCCCACCGCTACTGACGCCCATCCCAGGGCGCGAAGCGCAATCCGGGATTCATTGCACGACTTAGACCGGAAGCCAGACAGTACACTCACAATACCTTCCCATTTGCGGCTCGCCGCAATGCCAACATGATAGCTCACTTTCACGGACCGCTGCCCGTCAGTGAAATGCGAGGCATACAACTTTTGTCACATCATGCAATCGGGCTTAGGAGGTCTTTTCAATCTGGGACAAAAGGGCAACTTTTCGTTCGGCCGGAAGGAAGCTCGCCTCGACCGAATTGGCCGCAAGCTCTCGCAGATGTTCTTCAGAAAATCCAAATTCGTTCTGGGCGAGCCGGTATTCATCTTCAAGATCGCTGAGGAACATGGCAGGGTCGTCGGAGTTGAGCGTAATCATCAGGCCTGACTCAAAATAGCGTCGGACTGGATGATCTGCGAGGCGGACGCAGCATCCGGTACGCACGTTCGACGAAACGCAGACTTCAATGGGAACCTGGCGCTCGACAAGGATGGTCATCAGCTCAGAGTCATGGATAGCGGTAAGGCCGTGGCCAATCCGCTCGGCTCCGATATTGAGGGCTCCCCAGATACCCTCCGGACCAACAGATTCCCCGGCATGGGCGGTAAGATGAAGTCCCGCGTCACGCGCTTCAGCGTAGAGCTCGCGGAAGGGGGCTGCGCCGGTGTGTCGTTCGTCACCCCCGATGCCGATTCCGATGATAGACGGGTGGTCTCGCCGCATTTCTGCTGCTTTGCGGAAGACCCGCGCCGCCGCTTCGGTTCCGAACTGGCGGACGGCGTCGAAGATCCAGTAGCCCGAGACGCCGAAGTCGGCCTCTGCCCGTAGGCGGCCGCTTTCCATCCCCGCAAACAGCGGCTCTACTTCGCTCCGTCCCCAGTAATAGATCACTCCGACGGATACATATACCTCGGCGTGGACGATGCCCTGCCTGGCGAGTCGCTCGAGCATGCGGTAGGTGATCAGTTCGTAGTCCTGCGGCGTGCGAAGGCGTTCGGTGACCGCCTTGAACGCGAGCAGGAACCCGGTGAAGTCCGTGTAATCGTAGAGGGCACGGGCCTCCTCAAGGGAGAGCGGGGCGCCGTCATGGCGCCGGCTTAGTTCCACCAGGGTTTCCGGCGTTACTGTGCCCTCCAGGTGCAGATGCAGCTCGGCTTTGGGAAGGCGCCGGATGAAGGCCCGCTGTTGGTCGGAGTCCGGCGCGTGGCCACGCATCGACGGTAGCTAGGTGCTGATATTCACCAGGCCCTGAGTCGAGCCGGGCGACGTGCGCGAGGTTTGCGGGGCACGCCAATGGTCGATGTAGGAAATCTGATGTACGCAACTCACCGTGCAGTGAGGAGCGCAGGTCTTTTCGGTGAGGAATTCGCGCCTGAGGTCGGCTTTGGTGTACTCGGCCAGCGGCACGCCGGGAAAGCCACGCTGCTGTGAGCAGTAATGCACCAGGCCATTCTCGCAGATGTAGAGATAGCGGGAGCCGGCACGGCAACGCCAATCATTGGGCTCGCCGTTGGCGATGGCTTCCTGGAACTTGTTGAAGCGCGAATAATTGCGCTTCTTCCAGTTGCGCATCTCGAAGTAGACACGGCGCTCTTCGTCCTGCAACGGTTTGAGCTGGCCGTCCCCGTCGTGGATGATGCCGATGGTGGAGGTGAAGCCCAATTCCAGCGCACGGCGTCCGATGACCAGGGCGTCGTTAGGGTTGTTGATGCCGCCTCCGACCACGGAATTGATGTTGACGTGGAAGTCGGCGTGCTCGGCGAGCATCTGCAGCTTCTTGTCCAAGACCTTGAGGCTTTTCTTCGAGACTTCGTCGGGCTGGATGTTGTCGATGGAAATCTGCATGTGATCGAGGCCGGCCTTGTTGAGCCGCTGGATGCGGTCGGGCATGAGCAGATAGCCGTTGGTGATCATTCCGGCCAGTGCGCCGTTTTTGCGGATGCGGCGGATGATGTCGTCCAGTTCCGGATGGAGCAGCGGCTCGCCGCCGGAGATGGTGATGATGCTGGTGCCCAGACGTCCCAGATGATCGACGCGGCGCGTCATTTCGTCGAGCGGGACGGGCTTCGAGAAATCATCGTACTCATTGCAGTAGGAGCAGGAGAGATTGCACCGGCGCATCGGGACGATCTGGGCCATCACCGGGTGGCCGGTCGAGGCCAAAGAGCGGCCGACGATGGTCAGCTCGCGGACCTTCCGTCCGGCAGCCTTCAGCCTTTGGACTGGGGTCTGCTTGCGAAGCTCGGTTTGTGCGGCGGATGTGGACATGTCCTTCACTATTCAATCACATGCGAGGAAGAGGAGCGAGCGAGACGGAGCGAATGGAGCTTTTGCAGGATTGAACGGGCAATAGTCAGCATTCGCGAACCCTTCTGATCCGCTTTGTCGGTAGTTTTTCCACTCTGGCTTCCGGCATGCTCCCGATCCATGCTTGGGCCCCCTCCCCCTGTTTTTTCTATGGCTTTTAACTCATTCATTCTGCTGTATTTATCGATTATACTTTGAAACTCATCCATTTCATGGGAGAAATCTGTAACCGATTCTTGCAGTGTGACTTACTCCCATCCAATGCAAAGGGTTCCTCTCAAATGGAAAAGCCTGACTGCGGGACCGCAGTCAGGCTCATTTTGCCTCTATTTCTATTTTAGCGAACCGAGCAAAATAACCGGCCAAAAAAGGCGAGGATCAGGGTTCAGGGCACAGGGTTCTCAATCTATCTGGTGTAGTTGCAGCGATTCGAGGTCCCTGCGCAGATCCTGCATCTGCTTCCGGATTTGCTCCTGCTCCTTCTGCATCTCCTTTTGGAATTCCTGCAGCTTCGAGCTCCTGGCGGCACTTTGGGTCTGGGCCGCTGCGAAATCGGCATCGAGGCCGCTCACAGCCTGACTGGTTGCCTCGGCCAGGAGCGCCGGATCGATGGCATTCAGCTGCGCCTCGAATTGCGGGAGGCTTTCCTCAAGCTTGGAGCCGTCGTTATCCCAGTCGAAGTCGGGCATGACGAGCTCGCCTTTGTGCTTAGAGTCTCCCGCCTGAAGGTTAAGGATTTGCTCCTTGCGGTTGCGGACGATCGTGACCTGGACCTGCTTGCCCCGATTGGCGTGGATGGTCTTCGCCCAGGTGTTCAGGGTGGGCACGGCCTCGCCGTTGACCTTGGTGATCACGTCGCCGGCCTTCAGCCCGGCGCTGGATGCAGGGCTGTTCTCGGCGACCCGCTTGACCAGCAGACCCAAGCCATCCTTGACGCCGAAGTAATCCGCCAATTGCGTTCCCAGCGGATCGAGCTCCACGCCCAGAGAGGGCGAGCCGAAGGTGAGGGAGCCGAAGAAGCTGTTGCCCGTGCCATGGCCGGAAGGGGCGACCAGCGCATAGGTGGAATCGTCACCATCAGGATCGGGAACGGTGTGAATCTGCGTCCATGCGTCCTGCTCGATTTTGGCGCGGTCGGCAAGCTGTACATTGATGCTCTGCTGCTGCCCGTCGCGTGAAATCAGCAGAGTGACAGAGCGGCCCGGAGGAGTCTCGCGAAGCATGCGCCGCAGTTGTTCGACTCCCTGAACCTGCTGGCCGTTCATCTGCAGGATGACGTCATGCACGCGCAGGCCGACCTTGCCGGCCGGAGCGTCGTGATCGACGACGATGATCTCCGCGCCCGTTGCGTCCTTCAGCTTGAGCGCAGAGGCGCGATCATTATCGATGTCCCGCATTTCAATCCCGAGGTATCCCTGCGAACTGTGAGCCGTGAGCGCCGGGCTCTCGGGCATGAGGGCGAACAATTGCCCGGCGAATGCACCCTGCGCGAAGGCTGCTGAGCCTACGACGATTGTGATGGAGCCTAAAGCCGCCACGGAGCTCAGCACAGTGATTGATCTTGTCCTGCCCACCAACCTCGGAAAACGGTTCATGCGAGTGCCTTTCGTCTTTACCCCTTGCTACCGGACTCTTCCTTCTTGAGGGAAGCTTGCCGCCTTACTTTACACCTCCGGGCGGCCGCATGCCTGAGCGCGGAGGCCCGGACAGAGCTACTGGACCTGCGGGAGCTGATCGAGCACCTGGCGCGAGACAATACGAATCTGCGGGCTGTCGTCGCGCGCCGCGACGTCATGCAGCACTTCGCGCACGCTGGAGTCGGCCTCTACCGGCTCGAGCACACTGATGGCCTGGGTGCGCACTTCGGGGTTGGGATCCTTCATAAGCGCTTCCAGCACGGCGTCACGGACGCGCACATCGTCGGCGACATAGGGCTGCAACCCCTCAAGCGCCTTGAGGCGCACGGCAACGCTTTTGTCATATCGAAGAGCGACTAGTAAAGAGTCGCGGATCGGGCCGTCGTCACACTGATGCCCGGCGTGACATTCATCGGCCAGCAGCCGTAAGGAGGAGTCGCGTATTCCAGAATTGATCCTGTTACGCGCGCCCATCAGGAGAAGCTGGCGAATCTGTGGATCATCGAGTGAGCCGTGGATCGTCTCAGGCTGAACGCGGTTGTAGGTGACGGCGACATTCTCCGTGTTTGGCTCACGCACGATACTACTTATGTTGGCGATGTCCACGGAGCTACCGTCATCCTGCGGTGGCGCTGTGATCAAGGGGGCCGTTGGAGTGGCACTATGCACGTGTTCTCCAGCGCGAAAACCGGAAAAACCGCCCACGGTAAGGCCGGTGACGAGGACTGCGGAAACTGCGACCGGCGCGGCACGCAGACGGCCTGCGCCCTGGTAGAAACGCTGCCAGCCCCGCAGCAGCCAGCTGCCGCGGGGCAACGTGTCAATCGCTTCTTCAAGACGCAGGCGAGAGCGTGCGATGAGGTTGGCTGAGGGCTCCTCTACCGGGACGAGCGCCATGGCCTTGGCCAGCGCCTGAACAGCTTCCACCTCGCGACGGCAGGCTTCACATCCCAGCAGATGCTGTTCAAGCTGCGGTCCTTTATCATCGGGTAATTCGCCGTATACCGACAGAGCAATGATTTCCTGCGCGGTTTCGCACTTCATCGTTACCTACCTCACTCGCCTCAAAAAATTGCCGCAACCCTAAACAGGCCTTAGCGCAGTTCCGCCAGGTTGGCTCTCAGCTTCCTGGTCGCGCGGAAGAGTGTATTTTTCGCGGTCTCTTCCGTCGTATTTAATATTTCGCCGATCGTTCTCAGTTTGAGTCCCTGAAAGTGTTTCAACTCAAAAACCATGCGTTCGCGGGGTGTAAGTTTATCGAGCGCCTCGCGAATTCGTTCCCCTAAAAACTTCCTGTTCAACTCCCGGTCCGGGTTGGCGCTCGCGCGCTGATCGGAGACGTTTGTGAGCAGGTCAATCTCTTCGCCCGACGAGTCGAACGTGACTGCCTGATCTTCCCTGCGCGACTTGCGTCGCCGGAGTAGATCGAGGCACAGATTCGTAACAATGCGATAAATCCAGGTATAGAAAGAGCACTCAAAGCGAAAATTTCCGAGGTACCGGTACGCCTTGAGAAACGCTTCCTGGTGGATGTCTTCGGCGTCCTGCTCGGAGCCTGTGAGATGCAGGGCCAACCGTAACACCGCCTGATCATATTGACGCACGAGAGCGTCAAAGGCTGTGCGCGAACCTTGCTGGGCCTCGCGAATTAATTCGGTTTCGGTGGCGCGCACGCTTGGATCGATCGCCATGCCTGATGAGGATTTTATCTTTGGCGCGGCGCGGGATGGGAGCTGGATGCTGGACGGGGGGAAAAAGCGCAGAGAATCAGCGGACATAGAGGTTCCTCAACAGGGCAGACTACCCCTGCGCTGGAGACGGAGAGCGGCGAGATTCGTTAGCAAACGCGGTCAATTTTTCCGCAGGGTGGATCGGCTACACTCCCGATATGAACAGCAGACAAGAAAGCGCCGGCAGCGGGCAGCTGTGGCCGGAGACGCCGGCAAAGGGCGAGGCCGCGATCATTGCCTATTGCGATGGAGGGTCACGGGGCAATCCCGGACCGGCCGGTTACGGCGTCCATATAGAGGATGCGAAGGGCGCGGCGATTGGTGAGCTGAGCGAATACGTGGGCCGGAAGACAAACAACTTCGCTGAGTATTCCGGCCTGCTGGGGGCTCTGCAGTTCGCCCTGGATCACGGGTATCGCAGGCTGAAGGTGATTTCCGATTCCGAGCTAATGGTGAAGCAGATCAAGGGTCAGTACCGGGTGAACAGCCCGGAACTACGTCCGCTCTATGAAGAGGCGAAGGGGCGGATTAGGCAGCTGGACTCATTCCAGATTCAGCACGTGCTGCGGGAAAAGAACCGGCATGCCGATCGGCTGGCGAATGAGGCAATGGACCGCGGCATGGGGAAGAGTTCGGCGGCTTCCGGGACTGGCCCGGGGACGGCTGCGAATCTGGACAAAGAACGATGGATCCGGGGTTTCGTGAAGGGCGGAGTGGTTCATTTCTTGGAAGGAGAACTGCCCGACGGGGTTTTCGTGAAGATTACGCCGGAGCGCGGCTGACATTACCGCTGTCACTCCCTCGATGAGGAGATATCTTGTCCGAACTCCGCATTCGAGCCGCGACGCCTGGCGACCTGCCGCGGCTCACGCAAATCTACAATCACTACGTATTGCACACGCCGGTGACCTTGACTTGGAGCCGCAAACTATCGAGCAGCGCGCAGTGTGGTTCTCGCAATTCGCTTCCACAGGCCGCTATCGTCTCCTGGTCGCCGAGGAGAACAACCTTATCGTTGGCTATGCTGGCACGACTCGCTTTCGACCCAAACCAGCTTACGACACAACCGTAGAAGCAACCATCTACTGTGCTGCCGACATGGTAGGCCGGGGGATTGGCCGCCAGCTATATGCCGCGCTCTTCGCGGCGCTCGCACAGGAGGATGTTCATCGCATCGTGGCGGGATATGTGCCGCCGAATCCCGCCTCAGCGGCGCTCTATGTACGTTTTGGCTTCAGGCCGGTCGGCGTATTCACAGAGAACGGCTGCAAACTGGGCCGGTACTGGGATGTTTGCTGGCTTGAACGAGAACTAAAGCAGTAAGCCGCTGCGTCATCCCTTCCGCTTCTTGCGGACTCGTTCGTACCGGAGCGAGAGCAGCCCTTTTGAATAAGCCTTGTTCTCGAGCAGCGCGAAGTCGCGCTGGGGAAATCCCGCTGGAAACAGCGGAATGCCTTCGCCGAGCAGGACGGGCACGATGCCAAGGCTGAGCTCGTCGATCAGGTCGGCCCTGAGGAACTCGCGAGCGAGCTCGCCTCCGCCCATGCACCAGATGTTCTTGCCGGGCTGTTTGCGAAGCTCGTTGACGAGGGCTGATGGAGTCTGGCGGGTGAAGATGGCCCCATGGCGCTCGCCGGCGGGCTGGGATCGCGACATGACGTAGCAGGTCAGTCCATAGCTGGCGATGGTCTCGCCTCCGCTCATTTTGAGCCCGACGTCGAGGGTCTTGCGGCCCATGATGGCGAGATCGATGGTCGCGAAGAAGGGAGCCATCGAATAGTCCCTGGGCATGAAGAGGAAGTCGAGGGTGCCATCGGGGCGGGCGATGTAGCCGTCAAGGCTGATGCCGAGACCGAGGACGACTTTGCGCATGGGCGGGACCTCTGCTTAGCTTGCCGGGGTGATCTTACCGCGCCAGCTCGGCTTTGACGATTTCGCTTACCTGGCGGCCGTCGGCGCGAAGCCCGGCAGCCTGGATGCGGGCTTGGACCGCCTTCATCGCGGGTCCCATGTCCTTGGGGCCGAGGTCGGTGCCGGAACAGGCCAGTTCCGCGAGGGTTGCTTCGACGAGCTTGCGGAGCTCCTGCTCGCTCGCGGCCTTGGGCATGTAGTTTTCGATCAGCGCGATCTCGGCGGTTTCTTTCGCGGCGAGTTCTGGACGGTTGCCCTTTGTGAACTGCTCGACGGAATCGCGGCGTTGCTTGATCAGCGTAGCGAGGATCTGGAGCGATTCGGCTTCGTCGAGGGGGGCGCGCTTCTCGATTTCCCTGTTTTTCAGGGCGGTCTTCACCATGCGCAAAGCGGTGGTGCGGTCGCCGTCCCGCGCCTTCATCGCGGCGATGATGTCCTTTTCGAGTCGCTCTGCAATGCTTGGGTGCGTCATGTGTAACTCCAAACTTTCCATTATAGAAACAAAGCGCGCTCCGCGCCTGCTCAGTAGAATATCGAGAGAGGAGACGGAAACGATGATCCGCAAGACACGACTTTTTACCCCCGGTCCGACGCCCCTGCTTCCGGCTGCGCAGTTCGCCATGGCGGCTGCGGATATTCATCACCGCACGGCGGAGTTTCGCGCCCTTTACCAGCGGGTGCTAGATCAGCTGAAGACTTTTGTCGGCACGAAAAACGATGTGCTGCTGCTCGCCTCGTCGGGTACAGGCGCGATGGAAGCGGCGGTGTCGAATCTGACCTCGCCCGGCGACCGGGTGCTGGTTCTCTCAGCCGGAAAATTCGGCGAGCGTTGGGTTGCCCTGGCAAATGCCTTCGGGTGCGCGGTCGATGTGGTGAATGCGCCTTATGGGCAGACGTTCTCGCTGGACGAAGTGCGCAAGGCCTTGAAGATCGAGACCCGCGCCGTGTTCATGCAGGCTACGGAATCCTCGACCGGCGTGCGCCACGACGTGCAGGGTGTGGCTGAGCTTCTCAAGAAGGCGGAGAGCGGCGCGTTGCTGGTTGTCGACGCCATCACGGGTCTGGGTACGACGCACTTTGACGTGGACGGCTGGGGAGTGGACGTCATCATCGGTGGATCGCAGAAGGCGGTCATGATTCCGCCCGGGCTGGCTTATCTCGGGGTGAGCGACCGCGCCTGGGAGGCAATGGAGATCTCGCTGAATCCGCGCTACTACTTTGATCTTCGCAAGGAGCGCAAGAATGCGCACAAGGGCGAGTCGTCTTACACTCCGGCGGTCGCGCTGATCGCCGGCCTGGGCGCGGCTTTGGACTTTATCGCGGCGCAGGGGGGCGGAGATCTGGCCGCAGGCCGCGATGCTCTGATCGACAACGCAGAGAAATGCGCTGCGATGACGCGCGCGGCGGTTGAGGCAATGGGCCTGGGGCTGTTTGCACCCAGTGCGCCTGCAGCCGCGGCGACGGCAGTACTGCCGCCTACCGGAGTGGACTCGGGCGTGATCGTGAAAGAGCTGAAGAACCGCTTCGGCGCGGTCATCACCAATGGACAGGGCGAGATGAAGGGGCAGATCTTCCGCGTGGCCCACATCGGACTCTTCGATTACATGGACACGATTGCCATCGTTGGAGCACTCGAGCAGGTCGCGGTATCGACGCTGAAGATTCCGGGATTCGAGTTTGGACAGGCGCTGGCCGCTGCGCAGAAGGTGTTCGCGGGCGAGTCGCTGACAAAGAAGCCGGAACTGGCTGAAGCCCTCTCCGCGCGCTGAGCGCATGGCGGGGGTTTCTACACGGCCCAGACAAGAGGAGTAAGGATGAAGATCGTTTTGGCGGAGAAGGTTTCTCCGGCTACGCTGGCTGTGTTTCAAACCGAGCCCGGCTGGCAGATTGTCACACATGACCAGATAAAGAATGGTCTGGCTGCGGAGATCGCCGATGCTGACGGCCTGGTGGTTCGGTCAGCAGTTCAGGTTGATGATGCGCTGATGGCATCGGCGCCGAAGCTGCGGGTTATTGGGCGCGCGGGTGTGGGAGTGGACAACATCGATGCTGAGGCCGCCACCCGGCGCGGCATCGTGGTGATGAACACTCCGGGAGCGAACGCCATCGCGGTGGCTGAGCTTACGCTCGGCATGATGCTCGCCCTTGCGCGCCAGCTGCCGAAAGCGAACTCGACCATGCACTCCGGCAAGTGGGAAAAGAAGTCTCTGCAGGGAGTGGAACTGCGAGGCAAAAAGCTGGGGGTGCTTGGGCTGGGGCGCATTGGGCTGGAGGTGGCGCGTCGTGCTCGCGGCTTCGGCATGGAAGTGATCGGGCACGATCCGTTCGTCTCGGCCTCGATTGCGAGAGAGAATGCGATCCAGCTTGTCTCTACCGATGAGCTGTTTCAGCAGGCCGATTACCTGACGCTGCATGTGGGGCTTACTCCGCAGACGACGGGAATCATCAACGAGGAAACGATCGCGAAGATGAAGAAGGGCGTGCGCATCGTGAACTGCGCGCGCGGGGAGTTGATCGTCGAAGAGGCGCTCGCCGAGGCCCTCAAGAGCGGCCAGGTTGGGGGAGCGGCGCTCGATGTTTTCCACCAGGAGCCGCTGAAGGATTCGCCATTTTTTGCTCTAGATAATGTGATCCTCACCCCGCACATTGCCGGGTCGACCGCCGAGGCGCAGGAGGCGGTGGGCGTGCAGATTGCGCTCCAGGTTCGCGAGTATTTGAAGCTCGGCGTGGTGCAGAATGCGGTGAATCTTCCATCGCTATCGCACGAAGAGTATCTGGAACTCGCGCCTTACATCACTCTTGCCGACCGACTGGGCACGTTCCTGACACAGTTCCCACATGGCAGCTTCGAGAGCATCAATATTTCTTACAACGGACGTATCTCCGAAGCGAAGACGGACCTGATTCGCAACAGCGCCATCGAGGGGATTCTGGGGCACGCCGAGGGTGTCAATCCCATTAACGCCGCGTCTGTCGCGCAGGAGCGCGGCATTCGCATATTCGAGGAGAAGAAGCCGACGGCTTCGGGCGGCGCGGGCAATGTGCTCAAGCTCAGCATTCACACACAGGCCGGTGATGTAACGGCCAGCGGTACGGTGCTCCATGGTTCGTCTGCGCGGTTACTGAGTCTCAATGGAATCGACATCGAAGCTCCCCTGGAAGGCACGGTGCTGACCATCCGCAACCAGGACGTTCCCGGTGTGATCGGACGCGTAGGCACAATCCTCGGAGATCACAAGATCAACATTGCGAACTTCGCACTGGGCCGCGCAAACCAGGGTCATCACGTCCCGCATGGAACAGCGCTGGCAGTGGTTCAGGTGGACGGAGAAGTGACGGAAGCTGTGTTGAAGGCGCTTCGTGGCGTAGAAGCCATCACAGAGGTACACGAGGCCAGTCTCGGCGAGAAGCTTCAGCCCGTATCGGTAGAATAGGTTTGTAAGTCCTTGAGGAGTGTATTCAACCTTGCCGCTTTACGAGTACCGCTGCAAACAGTGTGGCCATCAGTTTGAGAAGATCCAGAGCTTCAGTGCGCCGGAAGAGACGGAATGTCCGGTGTGCCATGGCGAAATCGAACGACTTATCTCCGCGCCCGCGATCCAGTTCAAGGGGGCGGGCTGGTATGTAAACGACTACGCTGCCAAGGGATCTAAATCGGCTCCGAAATCCGGCGACTCTGGAAGCAGTTCAGAGAAACCGGCTGGCGGCGCGGCGTCTTCTTCGGATGGCTCCGGTGAGTCAGGTTCGAGCAAGTCAGGTTCGGGCAAGCCAGCTTCGGATTCATCGTCGAGTTCGGGAAACAACTCCGGCTCCACATCGGGAGCCGGATCTACGTCTGCAGCAAGCAAGAGCGAATAGGCGCTCGTTGAGTCCTGCGATCAGGACTTCGACGATTTCTTGCCCGGCACCTTGGCGCCCGACTTGCGCGCCTCCGACAGGCCAATGGCGATGGCCTGTTTCCGGCTGGTGACTTTCTTTCCGCTGCGACCGGACTTCAACGTTCCTTTCTTCATCGCCTTCATTTCGCGCTCTACTGATTTCCCGGCTTTCGGGCTGTATTTCCTGCCGCTCGACTTCTTAGCCGAGCTCGACTTTTTCGCTGAACTCTTCTTGCTCGCGGTCTTCTTAGTCGCGCTTTTCTTGCTCGCGCTACCCTTCTTCGCACTGGACTTTGCCGTCGACTTCTTGGCACTGGATTTCCTGGATGGCATGCTAACTTTCCTCCATTCAAATGGGAAGCTGATGAACCTGCAAAAGTTGTCAGCGTCGTTCAGCCGAACTACGGCTTTTTGAGCGACGCCATATCAATGACAAAGCGATATTTCACATCGGCCTTGATCACCCGCTCGAATGCTTCGTTGATTTGCTGGATAGGAATCACTTCGACATCGGACACGATGTTGTGAGCGGCGCAGTAGTCGAGCATCTCCTGCGTCTCCGCCATGCCGCCGATGATCGATCCGGATAGATGACGCCGTTTAAAGATGAGATTGCCCATGAATATAGTCGGAGGCTGATCGGGCAGGCCCACCTGGCAATACGCAGCGTCACGCTTGAGCAGAGGCAGATAAGAGTTCAGGTCGTGCACGGCAGAAACGGTGTCGAGAATGAAGTCGAAGCTGTTCGCCTCTTTCTTCATGGCATCGGCATCGTTCGACAGAACCACATCGTCGGCGCCCAGGCGTTTGGCGTCTGCGATTTTGGAGGGCGACGTCGTGAACTGGGTTACGTGCGCACCGAAGGAGTGAGCAAATTTCAAACCCATGTGTCCAAGCCCGCCCAGACCGACGACACCCACCTTCATACCCGGACCAACCTTCCAGTGACGAAGCGGCGAGTAGGTGGTGATTCCCGCGCACAGCAGCGGAGCAACGCCGGCCGGGTTAAGTTTCGTCGAAACGTTATGGACGAAGTGCTCGTCTGTGACGATGGTGTTCGAATAGCCACCGTAGGTAGTGTCGCCATACTTATCCTTGACACCGTAGGTAAGGGTGGCACCGACTTCGCAGTACTGCTCTTCTCCCGCTTTGCAGCTGGAACAGTTGCGGCAGGAATCGACAATCACTCCCACTCCTACGCGATCGCCCACTTTGAACCGCGTCACGTGGGGACCGATCGCACTTACGCTTCCGACAATCTCATGCCCGGGGACCATGGGGTAGACCGCATTTCCCCATTCGTTGCGTGCGGAGTGGATGTCGGAATGACAGACACCGCAGTATTCAATCTTGACGGTGACGTCGCGCTCTTTCGGGTCGCGGCGGCTGAAACCAAACGGCGCAAGAGGCGTCGTGGATTGCTGCGCAGCGTATCCCCAGGATTGGGTCATGTAGTTTGCTCCTTGAAAGAAGTGCAAGAGAAATCGTAAATCGGCTGAGTCAAATGCGAGTGAACTGCACGGCGGTGAGAAGCCAAGCGGAATCACCATGCTATCGCTTAGCTTTACAAGGATGCAACGCAGGCGCGATGCTTAGGTAGCAGTGAAGCCAGCAATCAGCGTATCCAAAGAAGATTATCTGAAGGCGGTGCTCGAGGCCGAGAGCGAGGGACAGACCGTCATCTCGGCGACGCTCGCCCATTGGCTTGGGGTGACGCCGCCGGCGGTGTCGATGGCGGTTCGCAGGCTGAAGCGTGACGGTTTTCTTGAGGTGAAGCCGAACGGAGTGGTTCGGCTGACAGCGAAGGGCAGACACACTGCGCACAGGACTGCGCTGCGTCATCATCTGATCGAACGCATGCTCTCGGAGGTGTTCGGCATGCCGTGGTATGAGGTTCACGACGAGGCTGAACGGCTGGAGCATGCAGTGTCACCGGCCTTCGAGGCGCGGCTGCTGGAGAGGCTCGGCGCGCAGGGACTGTGTCCTCACGGTAACGCTGTTCTGCCTGAGAATCCCGCCAGGCGTGCGAAGCGCGGGTTGCGAACGCTTGCCGACGGCGCGGAGGATGCCGAGTACACGGTGGCGAGCCTTTACGAACGCGATCCCCGGCTCCTGCGCTTTCTGCATGAAACCGGGATCGAGCCGGGAGGAACGGTGCGCGTGCTGAAGAGAAACTACGACCAGACGCTGAGCATCGAGACTCCGACGGGCGCATTCGCGCTGGGAGCACCGGCGGCGGAGAAGGTGTGGGTGAGGCCGCGGTCGCAGAACGGCACGGGCAGGACGAAGCGCCGGGGCTAGGGATCGCTGCCGGCTGCGCATCGTTCGGGCGGTTCTCCACCTAATGATGGATATTTTTCTCCTTCGCCCGATGTGTAGTATTCGGACAGAAATGCGAACCTTCCGCCGGCGAGCCGCGAGGAGCACAGTATCAAGAAGTGGCGTACTCGGATTTGCGCTGCTTTTTGTAACCACTGCGGCTCTTGCTCTGGATCCGCACCAGAGTCTCAAGCATTACGGCTATCAGTCGTGGCAGACGGATAGCGGATTACCTCAGAACACGGTGCACGCGGTGCTGCAAACGCGGGATGGATTTATCTGGCTTGCTACTGAGGCGGGCCTGGTCCGCTTCGATTCGGTAAAGTTCACTGTCTTTACGCACAAAGACACGCCGCAACTGGGAAGCGACGTTATTTACGGTCTTCTGGAAGACCGGTCGGGCGCACTGTGGATCGCAACGTCGAGCGGTATGACACGATATCGGAACGGGAGCTTCGAGGCTGTGTTGGAGAAGGGCGGATCTCCAGCGGATGCGGCGTGGTCGCTGCACGAAGATCCCAGCGGTGCAGTATGGGTGCTCACCGCGGGCGGCCTAGCACGGTTCGACGGGCACCGGCTGATCTCGATAGCGGGGATTCCGGCATTAAGCGATGGCAGCCGGATGATCGATGGCGCGTATGGCGATCTCTGGCTCGCCACATCGAATGGACTCTATCACGCGGATTGGGGCGAGCCGCGACGATTCAGGGCTGCGGGGCTGGCAGCCGCAATCCAGGCCATGGCTCTGGACAAGACCGGTCGCGTCTGGGCGGGTATGCCGAGCGGCCTTGAGGTCTGCGGGGCGGAGAAGTGCGAGTCATTCAAACTGCCGGGAACTGGGTCGACGGCACGGAACGTGTCCGCGCTGGCTGCGGATGCAACTGGTGCGATGTGGATCGGCACAGATGCCGGACTGCTTCGCTACGACGGCACGCGGACGTCGATCTACAGCACGCGCGAGGGGCTGCCTTCGGACCTGGTGCAGTTGCTGGTATGCGATCGGGAAGGCGCGGTGTGGGTGGGCACCGGCGGCGGCATTGCTCGCGTCTTCGATGGAAAGATCGAGGCATTTACCCCGAGGGAAGGATTCTCGAGCAATGCAGTGCTTTCCATTCTCGAGGATCGCGAGGGGAATCTCTGGATGGGAACGGAGTCCGGGGGCGTGGATATTTTGCGCGATCGGGCTTTTACCACGTATACCGCGCAGGACGGGATCTCGGATGATCACATTCGCTCGGTTTACCAGGACCAACGGGGCACGGTGTGGTTGGGCACGAGTGGCGGGGGCCTTGATCGGAGAGACAAAGACGGCTTCGTCGCGCTGACGACTGCCAATGGGCTCTCGAGCAACGTGGTGCTTTCGATTGCCAGCGCGCCCGACGGCGATCTATGGCTGGGCACTCCGGACGGGCTAGATCGCCTACACAACGGAAAGGTGACGGCGTTCACATCGGCCGACGGCTTAGCGGATGACTTCGTGCGCTCGCTCTACTTTGACCGGCAACGCGTCCTGTGGATTGGGACACGACGCGGAGTCTCTGAACTGAAGGATGGAAGATTCACGACTTACTCCGCCCTCGACGGTCTGGGCAGCGATCTTGTCGGCTCGATTCTGCAATCGCGGGATGGCTCGATGTGGATCAGCACGCTGGGCGGCCTGACGCGCTTGCAGAACGGTCAGTTCAGGAACTTTACGGAGAAGGACGCCCTCTCCGATCACACCATTACCGCGCTGCACGAGGATGCGGACGGAACTCTCTGGATCGGAACCATGGGCGGCGGCCTGAACCGCTGGCGCAACGGAGTTTTCCGCGCGATCACATCAAAAGGCGCGACGCTGCCGGAGACCATCTACGGAATTCTCGAAGACGCTTCCGGCAAACTCTGGGTGAGTTCGAACCAGGGGATCTTCTGCGCCAGCCGCGACGAGCTGAACCGCTATGCTGATGGCGCGGTGCTGAAGGTGGCTGTGATGTCATACGGCGTTGCCGATGGGATGAAGGTAAGCGAGGCGAGCAGCGGTGGTCATCCGGCGGCGTGGCGGATGGACGATGGAGAGCTCTGGTTTGCAACATTGAAGGGTGCGGCGACGGTCGATCCCGCGCATCTGGCAACGAATCGTGTGCCGCCGCTGGTGAACATCGAACAGGTCAGCGTGGATGACCAGGCGGAGAAGACGAGCGGCGCGATCTCGATTCGTCCAGGCGGCCGTCGCTTCGCGTTCGAATACACTGCGCTCAGCTTTGCGGCTCCGCAGAAAGTGCGCTTTAAGTACAAGCTGGAAGGCTTCGATCACGGATGGATCGATGCAGGCGCGCTGCGCACGGCGTATTACACAAACCTCCCGCCGGGCCGTTACACGTTCCAGGTGCTGGCCTGCAATAACGACGGCGTGTGGAGCGAGGCGCCAGCGTCGGCCTCCCTGTGGCTCGAGCCATACTTCTACCAGACGATCTGGTTCTATGTGTTGTTGGTATCGGCTGCCGCGCTCATCTGGTATATGGCGTACCGCTGGCAGATGCGGCAAGTAGAATCAAGATTCCGCGCGGTAATGGCCGAACGCAATCGTATTGCTCGCGAGATTCATGACACGCTTGCGCAGGGATTCGTGGCGGTGTCGGTCCAGTTACAGATTGTTTCTCGCCTGCTCGGCAGCTCCACCGATGCGGCAAAGAAGCATCTCGGCCAGGCACAGGAACTCGTGAAACACGGGTTGGAAGACGCGCGCAATGCCATCTGGGAGCTTCGTTCACAGAGCGCGGAGAACCAGGACTTGGCGGCGCAGCTCGCCAAAATGGCTGATCGTGTGACCGCAGGCACAGAAATCCGGACTGAGGTGCGCGTGAATGGGGTGTATCGGCCTCTGCGGGAGCGCGTAGAAGACGAGCTGATGCGCATCGCACAGGAAGCAGTCACCAATGCCGTTCGGCATGCCGAAGCGAAGCGGGTTGAGATTCAACTGAAGTTCTCGACCGCGGGCGTGGTGCTGACCGTGCAGGACAACGGGCGTGGATTTTCCGGCGAACCGCCGTCGGCGCGAGACGGACATTACGGGATGGCCGGAATGCAAGAGCGCGCACAAGAGATTGGCGGCACGCTCACGGTGAGCAGCGAGGAAGGCCGCGGTACGCAGGTCCGAATAGAAGTGGCTATGGATGAAGGAGAGGCATGAGTGAACCGATTCGTATCATGGTCGTCGATGACCATACGGTAGTGCGCCAGGGGCTGGTTGCGCTGTTGAATACCGTTCCTGATTTGAGCGTAATTGCAGAAGCCGCCGATGGCCAGGAAGCCATCGAGGCACATCGCAAATACAAGCCGGACATCACGCTGATGGATCTACGTCTGCCAAAGGTTGGGGGCGCAGATGCGATTTCGCAGATCCGGCAGGAATCGCCCACGGCTCGCATCATCGTGCTCACCACCTTTGACGGCGACGAAGACATTTATCGCGCGCTGCAGGCCGGAGCCAAGGGCTATCTGTTGAAAGGCACCGACGCGGACGAACTCACGGCGGCGATCCGGTCGGTCTACGCAGGCAAATCGAAGATACCGGCTTTCGTCGCAGAAAAGCTGGCTGAGCGGATGGGCGGTCATGCTCTCACCACGCGTGAGCTGGAGGTGCTGAAGCGGATTGTCGCCGGACGCAGTAACAAGGAAATCGCGAGCGACCTGCACATCTCCGAAGCTACGGTGAAGACTCATATCAACAGTCTGTTGAGCAAACTTGGCGTCAACGATCGCACCCAGGCAGCTACCAGCGCGCTGCAGCGCGGCATCGTTCACCTCGAGTAGGAGAGATTCGATGAGAAACCTGATCTGGAGAGCGTGTGGCGTTGCCATTCTCATCTGCTGCTCTCTGATGCTCGCAGCGCAGGGAGCAAAGACTTCCGCCTGGCATGCGGCAACTGAAGGCGAGTTGAAGAATCTGTTGCCTGCCCGCGCACCGGTGCAACAGGAGCGCATTGAAACAGAGATGCGCACTGCTTCCGGCATCACCGACGGGCGCGGCAAATTCATCGCCGGTGTTGTGCTGATCACCGCGGGCTACTCGGCGGATGGCAAGTACTCCCACTATTTCCTGACCCAAGTGCCGTTGAAGATCGGCAATTTTCAGCTTGGTCCGGGCGCCTACGTTATCGGCTGGCAACACATCGAAGACGGGCTGAATGTGAAGTTCTATGAAGCAGCCTCCGGCAAGTTGCTGGGCTCAGTGGAAGCGAACTTGAATCCGGCAATTACTAGGGTAGAATCATTTCGCATCTGGCCGCCGGGAGAGCATTCCGTCATGCAGATTGGGCGGTTCACGTTCAGCTATCAGATTGGAGAGTAGGTTTGACGCCGGCCACCGCGAAGCCCGAGACAACACAGAGCCCCAAGCTCCGCAAGCTGCTCGCCGCGCTGGAGGGTAACTGGCAGGCGGAGATGAGTGGCTACCATACCTACAGAACTCTCTCGGAACGCGACCATGATCCTATCCGCAAGCAGACGATGATGCACATGGCGGACGCGGAGGCACAGCACGCCGCCCTGTGGGAGAAACGCATTCTTGAACTGGGCGGCAAGCAGCCGCAGTATCGCGGAAAATCGACTGGCGACGCCGATAGTCTCGTGAATCGTATGGGAGGACAGCGCATGGCCCTCAGGCGGCTCGAGATTGATGAGAGCCGCGCCATTGCACTGTATGGCCAGCAATTGAAGGAGCTGGATGACGAGCCAAGCCTCGCGGCTTTGCGCCGGGTCATCGAAGAGGAGCGTGAGCACTACCAGGAACTCAGCAGCCTGATCCGCCAGAGATATCCTCGCACTCGCAAGGCGGTTCCGGAGGACGCCTCGAAAGCACAGGCCCTGCTTGACGAACTGCTCGCCCGGCGCAACGGAGGCGGAACAGGAAGACAGACGGCGGGCTGGATCGGCGACGCCATCTACGGGGTCAACGACGGACTCGGGGCGATCTTCGGCATCGTTTCCGGCGTCTCTGGAGCAACCCAGGGCGCCAGCAAGTACGTGCTCATGGCGGGGATTGCAGGCATGATTGCGAGCGCGCTCTCGATGGGTTCGGGAGCTTATCTCGCCGCCAAGAGCGAGCGCGAGATCTACGAGGCCGAAGTGGCCCGCGAGCGTGACGCCATCGAGATGAACGGCCCTGAGGCTCGCGAGCTTCTCTCGCTGTACTACCAGGTCAAGGGACTGCCCGAAGACGACGCCGACCGAGTCGTCGAGCACATCGCACAGGACAAGGACCAGTTGCTGAGAGCTCTTGCGTCGGAGCGGCTCAAATCGAGCGAGGAAGCCCTGCGCGATCCAATGACCTCAGCTTTCTCGGGAGCCATCTCGACAGCCGTCGGTGCGTTCATCCCGGTCATTCCGTTCTTCTTTCTCAACGGATATCCAGCCATTATCGCGTCCGCGGTCATATCGCTCGTAGCCCATTTCGCAGTGGGAGCGGCAAAGTCGCTGATCACGATACGCTCCTGGTGGGCCAGCGGCACCGAGATGACACTGGTCGGCGCGGTGGAGGGTCTGGTCACGTACGTGATCGGCATCGGATTGGGTAGAGTGGTCGCGTAAGGCTTATTGCGCCGGAAGATTCGACGCGCCTGTTACGAATTTGCCGATCACCGTCGTTAAGGCTGAGGCAGCACGAGTACTTCGACTCCCGAGGCTGCATCTCCTGAGTGGAAGACCGTTTCGGTAGCGGGCTTGAAGTCTGAAGGGCTGGCGTTCGGGATGTCCGTAAAGGTTTGCGGATTGAGGTCCACCAGCGGGAACCACGAGCTTTGCACCTGCACCATGATGCGGTGCCCTCTGCGGAAGGTGTGATCCAGGTCGGGCATGGTGAAATCCACTTCGGCCATCTTGCCTGGCGCGAATGCCTCGGGCTTCTCCCAGCTGTCGCGGAATTTTCCGCGCATCGGCTCACCGCGAAGAAGCTGCTGGTAACCTCCCATGCGCAGCGCAGGCGTATCGATCACCCGCTTGCCCGTCGTGCTGCCTGTGTCCGGGTCGGGATAGTCATTCGGATAGACATCGATCAGCTTCACCACGAAATCGGAATCTGTGCCCGCGGTCGCTACTTTCAGCTTTGGAGAGATCGGACCGGCAATCGTGACGTCTTCCGTCAGCGGCTCGGTCTGGTAGTCGAGCACATCGTTCCGTGTCGCCGCGAACCGCTGGTCGTCGACCATATAGCGTTGTGGAACGGTGTCGGTTACATATCCAACGAAGGGTACGGGATGCACCGGATCGCTCACATAGGAGTCTGAACCTTCGCCCGCCGCGGGAGGATCGAACGACAGTTTGCCGCCGGAGTGAAAGTACAACATGCGTGGTTTGGCCTGCGCTGGCGGCCACGAATCATACCTGCGCCACACATTCGTGCCGGTTTCGAATACGTAGGCTTCCGGCATCTGCGAGCCTTTGTCCTTGAGGTAGTACTCGAAGAACGGGAACTGGATATTCTTGCGAAAGTATTCAGCAGTCTTCGAGTTGAAGTGCACGTCTCCGAGATGGTCGCCGTCATTGCGGGCCCACCCTCCGTGCACCCAGGGTCCTTCGACGATGGTGTTTACGGTACCGGGATTGTTCTTCTCGATGGCGTAGTAGGTGCGCATCGGCCCGCTGAGGTCTTCGGCGTCGAACCATCCGCCGACCGTCAGCACGGCGCAGTGGATGTTCTTCATGTGCTGCGAAAGGTCGCGCGCTTTCCAGTAGTCGTCGTAGGTGGTGTGGTACATCTGGTCGTTGAAAAGCGGATTGGTGCCCTTCAGGTAGTTCTTGTCCAAGTTCGAAGTGGGACCGGCCTTCAGGTAAAACTCGTAACCGTTGGGAGTGCCGAAATCGAATGGAACGGACCGTACAGGAAGCGTCGGGTTTTCCTGCGGCTTGAAGTAGACATAGAAGCCGAAGTTCGCATCCAGCATGAACGCTCCGCCGTGGTACGCGTCGTCTCCCATGAACAGGTTTGTCATGGGCGCCTGTGGAGAAGCCGCCTTGAGTGCGGGGTGGGAATCAATAATGCTGGCTGACGTATAGAAGCCCGGGTATGAAATCCCCCATATTCCCACGCGGCCGTTGTTGTTGGGCACGTGCTTGAGCAGATACTCGATGGTGTCGTATGTGTCGGAACTGTCGTCCACGTCTTTCGACGACTTCTTCACGTCGATGTGCGGCCGCATCTCGACAAAAGTGCCCTCAGACATGTAGCGTCCGCGCACGTCCTGATAGACGAAGATATAGCCCGCTTTCTCAAATTCATCTGAGGGGCCCAGACGCTTCGGATACTGGTCGACTCCATACGGGCCCACGCTGTAAGGGGTGCGGTCCATCAGGAAGGGATATGCCTGCGAGGCGTCCTTTGGAATATATACGGCGGTGAAGAGGTGTACGCCGTCACGCATGGGAATGCGGTACTCGTACTTCGTGTAATGTGCCTTGACGTAGTCTTCTTCGGGAGTGACGGGCTTTTCCTGCGCGGCTGCTGAAGTTGCTAACAGAGCAGCGGCGAGAACAAAACAAACCAGGCGGGCAGTCTTCATCAAGTGCATTGGCCTCTATGTTCAGATCGGTGGTAACGGATCGAGAGATACTCAATCGATGTCATCATAACCCACACGATATCCGAGATGAGAAGCCAGGCGCGACTGCAGACGCGCCGGAGCAAGATCCTGTGAGAGCACGCCTTCACGAGTGAAGACCGCTCGTTGCCAGTCTGGCCGCGCCGAACTTACCGGACATAGGGGAAACTCTTATGCCTGGCGAGTCTCGTTTCTTCCAACCAATGGGTTCGCGAACAGTGCCTAACCTGTCTCGAGAACTGGCCAGGACATTTGTAGTTACATTTTATAAGATAAATTTTGCTTTTTTACTAACATTTCGCATCCCACTTACACGCTCACCCAGAGGGCGTTGATTGCGAGGACCGTACGGACATTCATTGAATGTCCTGGCTGAACGACTTACGAGAGAGTGTAAGATGCCTGAACGTGTCATCGAAAATCATCTGGGTCTCGTGCGCGTAATCGCGAGACAAATAAGGAAGCGGATCGGAACACGCATAGAGATTGAGGATCTCGAGCAGGAAGGAATGCTCGGGTTGATGGACGCTGCGGCCAAATATAATGAAACCCTGGGCGTACCATTCAGTGCATATGCCGCGCAACGCATTAGAGGCGCGATTATTGATTCCATCAGGAATATCTCACAGCTAAGCCGAAAAAATATGGCTCTCTCCCCGAGAGTTCAAGAAGCGCAGACTTGTTTACGCCTCAGTCTTCAACGCGAACCGGAACCATCGGAAATCGCGGCGGTGCTTGAAATCAGTCTCGAAGCATATGAGAAATTCCGGCGAGAGGTATTTGAGAGCAGTGCCTCTTCACTCAGCGACCTGATTCCGGATGGGGATGGGCTGACGCTGGAAGATGTCCTCGCAGGCAACGGCGAAGATGCATACCGCGCTGTGTTTGCAGCCGAGGAAGTGCGCCGCGCGCTTCGCCATTTGACGAGACGCGAACGTTCCGTTGTGCTGATGCTCTACCGCGATGAGCTGACGCCTCATGAAATTGCCGCCCGCCTGGGGTGTGTGCCGAGTCGTATCTCTCAGATGCGCACAAATATCACCAGAAAGTTGCGCAGTCTGCTGACTCAAGGCGATAGACGGTTAAGAGCCGCATGAAGGCGCCGCTGTGGGCCGCGCCAGCGCGAGGGAGGGCAGACTGCAAAGCGGATCGGCGAGCGAACCGATCATTTATCCGCGCGGATAGCACGCACAGGCTCTTACTTTTGTAATCCGGCGTAATAGTCTTGCAGTACGAAGAAGGCCTTCTTCTTCACACCCTGGTCGGAAACGAAGCCTTTCCGATTGTATCCATCCTGGATACCGGGCAACAGCCGCGTGGGCGAGCGAAAGTCCATCAGCACCCACGGAGTTATGCCCCGCAGGAACGGCATGTCGCGGAACATGATGAACTGCTGGCGGAATATCTCCGCCTGGTACTCCTCGGTGAAGCGCTGGGTGACGGGGCCGTGCAGGCCAGCTTTGGCTCCGCCGCCAAATTCACTGAGGATCACCGGCTTGTGCATCGGATCTTCCCACTTGTATGAAGGCGCGTCTTCTGGCTTTCCCGTGTACCAGCCGATGTATTCGTTGTACCCAAGCACATCGAGGTCGGCTCCCAGCGGATCGTTGAGGACTGCGGTTTTGCCGTGTATGGGGGAGAGCATCGCCGAGGTAATCAGCCGCGTGGGGTCCTGCTGCTTCGCCTCGGCAGCAAGTTTGCCAATGAATGCGGTCCGGGCGTCGCTGACCGGCGTCTCGTTGGACATCGACCAGAGGATTACCGACGCCTTGTTGCGATCGCGCCGTATCATCTCGTCAAGCTGCTGCTTCGCAACGTCATATGTGTGCTGATTCGTCCAGTCGATGGACCAGTACACGGGGATTTCCGACCAGACAAGGAGGCCTAGCTTGTCCGCGAGGCGCGTCATTTGCTCATCGTGCGGATAGTGCGCCAGCCGGACAAAATTGCAGTGCAGCTCCTTTGCCCAGCTCAGCAGCGTGCCCGCGTCCTGCTCTGACCAGGCGCGGCCGGAACGGAATGGGGCCTCGGCATGAATGTTCACTCCGCGCAGAAAGATCGACTTGCCATTGAGCAGGATCTCGTCTCCCTGTACCTCGATGGTGCGGAAGCCGACATCATCGGTCAGGTGATCGTCACCGGCGGTGAAATCGACTTTGTAAAGGCGGGGATTCTCCGGGGACCAGCGTTCCAGGCCCTCGGGGCGAACGGAGAACTTCGCACGGCCATCATCGCCAACGGCAGCGGTCTGATCCACATGAAGGGCAGGTATCCGAACCGTCGCCTTCATGCCAGCGGTTGCTCCGGTCAGGTGGACATCGCCCTCGATGTCGCCGGTCTTCGTCAGGTGAACAGATTCGTCGTCGATGAACGTCTCAGGCACCTCGACGATTAATACCTCGCGCGTCAGGCCGCCATAGTTCCACCAATCGCTCTTAATGGTCGGCACCCGATCGAGAGCGCGGACATTTTCGACAGCGATTACGGTGGAATTGCTGCCGTCTTTCACGGCGCTGGTGATATCGCAGTCGAATGGCGTGAATCCACCTTCGTGATCGCGCACGTGCACATCGTTCACGAAGACGTGCGCAGCGTAGTTGGCGGCGCCGATGTGCAGGAACACTCGCGTGTGGGCCTTCGGGTGGAAGTCGAACTCGCGCTCGTACCAAAGCAGTCCTTCGTAGTAGAGCAGCTCGGGCTTCTGCGTATTCCAGTCACCGGGAACCTTGACGGTCGGGGACTTTGCAAAATCGTACTCGGCGAACGGGCCGCCGGGAGTGTAGTGCAGGTCGCGCGCATAGCCGCGCGGGCTGGGCACGTCACTGTTGGAGGTATTCGATCCCCAGCCGGCGTGGTAGGGATCGATGATGTAGTGCCAGTTGCCGTTCAAACTCATCGACGGCCGATGATCCACGTCCACGAGAAGCAGGGGTGGGAGAGGCATTGTCGGCTGTTGTGCGATAGCAGGGAGGGCAGAAAAAGCGAGCGCGAGGAGGATGGCGGCACGGCGCATGTTGACCATACTAACCTGCAGTTTTTGGGCCCGGCTACTTTGTCGGCGGGTCCATCGAGGCGCGGAAGCGATTGGCGCGCCCGAATTCGTCGCGCAGTTCCGGAGTTCTGAGATTCTCGCGCAGGTGGGCCAGCCGCTGTTCAAGAGCCAGGAGGGATGCAGCGACCGCTTCGGTGTTGGTATGCGCGATATCGCGCCACATCGAGAAGGGACTCGCACCGAGGCGCGTCATCTCGCGAAGAGCGCGACCGCCGATCGGCAGCACCTCGTCCTTGACCGGAAACTCATCTTCAAGCAGTGCGCTCAGCGCGGTCGAAAGATACTGGGGCAGATGGCTCACCCACGCGCACAGAACATCGTGGCGCTCCGGGTCGAGATCGAGCACGCGGCAGCCGAATTTCTCCGTCCAGCCGCGCCATTCATCGGCGATTGCCCGCGATGAGGGATGCATGGCGCGAGACTCTGCTGTTTCAGTAAACAACCACGCCGCGCCGTTGAAGAGTTCACCGTCCGCATTTGCCGCGCCGCTCACTTCCTTCCCGGCCATGGGATGCCCGGCGAGAAATCCTGCCGTGTGCACCAGGTTGTAGCTGCCCCCCGCGTGCTCGCAGATAGCTCCTTTCACGCTGCCTACGTCGGTAACAAGTTGCCCGGATTGCAGCACAGGTCGCAGCCGGTCGAGCCACTCCAGGATGGTGAAAACCGGGCCGCTGAGCAGGATGAGCTGACTCGCGCGCGCGATCCGGATGGGGTCCTGAGCGGCAGAGTCGATTGCCCCGATGGATTGAGCGGCAGCAAGCTCAGGAGGAGCGGGGTCCCAGCCGGTGATGCTGCCTAGATACCCGTGCGAGCGCAGGGCCAACCCCACGGAGGCTCCGATCAGCCCCGTTCCAAGGATGGCGATGCGCTCAATCGGCATGCGGGTTAGACGGCCACGCCTACCGGCTGGGCAATGCTGCGGCCGACTGCCGGAGCGATAATGCGCAGCTCGTCCATGAGCTTCGCAAACTGCTCCGGAAAGAGCGACTGGGCGCCATCGGAAACGGCCTTATCGGGGTTGGGGTGCACCTCGATCAGGAGCCCGTCGCCACCTGCCGCGACCGTTGCCCGCGCCATCTGCGAAACCATGTCGCGGCGGCCCGTCCCATGGGAAGGATCACCCACGATCGGCAGATGCGAGAGCTTCTTGATGACCGGGATCGCCGAGATGTCCATAGTGTTCCGGGTGTAGGTTTCGAAAGTGCGGATGCCGCGCTCGCACAGAATCACGTCATAGTTGCCGCCGGAAAGAATGTACTCCGCCGAGAGCAGGAGTTCTTCGAGCGTCGCCGCAATGCCGCGTTTCAGCAGCACTGGCTTGCGCACCTGTCCGAGCTCGCGCAGCAGGTTGAAGTTCTGCATGTTGCGCGCGCCCACCTGGAAGCAGTCGATGTAGGGCAACATCAGCTCGATCTGCGAGATCTCCATAACCTCGGTGATGATGAGCAGGCCGGTAGCATCGCCCACTTCCCGCAGCAGCTCGAGGCCGGCAAGGCCCATTCCCTGGAAGGAATACGGCGAGCTGCGTGGCTTGAATGCGCCTCCGCGGAGAAACTTTGCGCCTGCGGCTCTGACTTGCGCTGCTGCGGAGAAAATCTGGTCGCGGCTCTCGACGGAACATGGGCCAGCCATGACAACGATCTCGTCGCCGCCAACCGTAACGCCATTCGGGAACTGCACGATGGTCCCTTCGGGCCGGAAGCCGCGGCCGGCGAGCTTGTAGGGTGATGAAATGCGAACGACCTCCGCCACACCAGCCAGCAACTCGAAGTCCTTGTGATCGAACTGAGCGGGAGTGCCTACACCGGCCAGTATGGTTTGGACAGCCCCGGTAGTTCGGTGAACGTTGAATCCGATTTCGACCATCCGTTCGACAACAGCCTGTATCTGGTCGTCGGTGGCTCTTTCCTGCATTGCAACTATCATGGTTACTTTTCCTGTCCTGCGCGGCTCGGGCGCGCGCCTGGTTACTCTCCGCTCCTGGTTGTCGAACTCCTGGAAGCCAGCTCTTCGCGCTGCAACGCACGCATCACGTCAATGATGCGTTCGTAAATGTGTGTCAGCTCGATATCGGGAAGAGGTCCGCGATTGGCCGCCCTCACATTCTCGAAGATGACGCGCTCGCGGTTTGGCTCGTATATGGGCATTGAAGTATTTCTCTTCAGCTTGCCTATCGCCTGCGCGGCCTCTGCGCGTTCGCTGATTAGCGCAACGATCTGCCGGTCGAGCTCGTCGATTTTTCGCCGCCAGTCTTCGATTTCCATGCAATCCCCT
The DNA here is from genome assembly GCA_963781245.1 of uncultured Acidobacteriaceae bacterium. GTDB lineage: Bacteria > Acidobacteriota > Terriglobia > Terriglobales > Acidobacteriaceae > Silvibacterium. Next base: position 469,300 of record CAWAFB010000005.1, on the reverse strand, counting down.
ATATCCGGCGCGCCTTCAGGGCACGTCCTCGTTTGAGTTCCGTAGCAAACGATGAAATTAATGGGCCTGCAGAACTGGTGTTCGCAGACCCTTGATAAATCGCGCGATGGAGCTGGGCGCTTCTTTGGGCGCTCCTCGCTCAACATCCTCTTCAACTATGCGTACCAACGCGCTACCGATCACCGCCGCATCTGCGAACTCGCCGACTGCGACAAAGTGCTCGGCGTTGGAGATGCCAAATCCCACCGCTATTGGCAGATCAGTGAAACGGCGCAGGCGCGAGACCAGACCCTTCGCATCGCTTGCGAGCGATTGCTGTGTGCCGGTGATGCCGGTTCGCGATATCGCATACACGAATCCCCGTGAGACGGCTGCGATGCGCTCCAGGCGCTCGTCTGGGCTCGTCGGGGCGGCAAGGAATATAGGCAGGAGATGATGGCGTTCAAGGTGGGAGAGATATTCGGTGGCTTCCTCGACAATCATGTCAGTCACGAGCACGCCGTCCACACCGGCATGTTCCGCGGCCTCGCAAAAGCGCTCGAGGCCGAAGCGAAGAATGGGATTGTAGTAGGAAAAAATCACCAAGCCGGCTTCTGGCCGGGCCCGGCGCAAATCGGCGGCTATCGCGAGCACGTCGCGCAGTGTCGTTCCATGCGTCGTGCCATCGTGTTTCAGGGCCCGTTCACTGGCTCGCTGGATCACCGGGCCATCCGCAAGCGGGTCGCTGAACGGCACGCCCAGCTCGATCACGTCGGCACCGGCGTCGATGGCCGCGAGGGCGATGTCGCGCGTGGTTGGCAAGTCGGGATCGCCGGCGGTGAGATAGGCGACGAGGCCTGGCTTGCCAGCAAAGCGGATCGGCATCAGAACTTACGCTCCCTTCAGGCTAAGTTCGCGGGAAAGAATTCCCATATCTTTGTCGCCGCGTCCTGAGAGGTTGACTACAAGTATGTCATGTCGACCCATCGCCGGCGCAATTCTGAGGCATTCGGCCACGGCGTGGGCGCTTTCAAGCGCGGGCAGGATGCCCTCTGTTCGTGCAAGCCGGACGGTAGCGTCGAGCGCCGCCTGATCCGTCGCAGAAACATATTCGGCGCGCCCGGAATCGTGCAACGCCGCGTGTTCAGGACCGACGGAGGCGTAGTCGAGACCAGCGGAAACTGAATGCGTGAGCGCGACCTGACCATTTTCGTCCTGCAACAGATACGAATAGGTACCTTGCAGAACGCCGGGCGATCCGCCACGAAAGCGCGCGGCATGCTCGCCAAGTTTCTCGCTGCGGCCGCCGGCCTCGACGCCGATCAGGCGGACCTGAGCGTCGGGGATGAATTCGAAGAAGGCTCCGATGGCGTTTGATCCGCCGCCGACGCAGGCGATGACGGCCGAAGGCAGGCGGCCTTCCTTCTGCAATATCTGTTCGCGCGCTTCCCTGCCGATCACGCGATGAAAGTCGCGCACCATGGTTGGATAAGGATGCGCTCCGAGAACGCTGCCCAACAGATAGTGAGTTGTGCGCACGTTGGTGACCCAGTCGCGCATCGCTTCGTTGATCGCGTCCTTTAGGGTGCGCGAGCCGGAGTTGACGCCGCGGACTTCAGCGCCGAGCAGCCGCATGCGGTAGACGTTCAGCTCCTGCCGCCGCATGTCTTCGTCGCCCATGTAGACGACGCATTCCATGCCCAGCAGCGCACAGACGGTTGCGGTCGCTACGCCGTGCTGGCCTGCGCCGGTTTCGGCGATGATCCGCCGCTTGCCCATGCGCTCGGCGAGCAGTCCCTGACCGATGCAGTTGTTGATCTTGTGCGCACCGGTGTGCAGCAGGTCCTCGCGCTTGAGGTAGATCCTGGCGCCGCCCAACTCCTCGGTAAGCCGCGCGGCGAAATAGAGCGGCGTCGGGCGGCCGGCGTAATCGCCCAGCAACGAATCGAGCCGGGCCTGAAAGGCGGGATCGGTTTTGGCTTCGGCGTAGGCGTGGTCGAGTTCGTCGAGCGCGGCCACCAGAGTTTCCGGCACGTAGCGGCCACCGTAAGCGCCGAAGCGGCCCGCAACCTGGGTGGGCGTCGTGGTTCGGGAAAGTGTCTCGGTACTACTCACAATGTTTCCTTCCGGAACAGCGATGTTTGATGCAAATGAAAAAGCCCCGATCTTTGCGATCGCGGCTCCTGTGGAAGTTCGTCCTGAAAGTTCTTACTTTGTGTCCTTCAGATGTGCACGAGACTGTCCGCCAGAGCCGCTATTGAGCGCCAATAGCGGTACGTAAAGCCGAAAAACTGGCGAGGCGCGTACGTCATCTTGATTTCCAAGATACATGGCAAGGATAGATACGGCAAAACATTTCTTTGGATGCCGGCCTCATCAAGCTTCAATTTCCACTGCCAGCTTTGCCCTGCCCGCCGCAATGCGCGCATTCTCTATGAAGGCCCGCATCTTCGACGGATCTTTCTTTCCGGGCGATACTTCCACGCCGGTTGCGACGTCCACGCCCCAGGGTCGCAAGGTCTCTACAGCCTCCGCGACATTGTCCGGATTCAGCCCTCCGGCCACGATCAGCGGCAGGTGCGCCGCTCTGGAGAACTTCCCCCGCGCCTGCTGCCAGTCGAATCGCTGACCGGTCCCGCCGAGCAGGGTCGCGGTCCGGGAGTCGACCAGCACCGCGTCGATCGCATCGTCCCCCTGCGCTTCGTGAAGGCGTTCTGCGAGGTCTCCGCCATAGTGAATCACGCGGACGATTCCGAGCTTGACTGGAAATCGCTCGCGCAGCCTGCGCGTCAAAGCCGCGTCCTGCGATGAGTGTAGTTGCACGCCGGTCAGGCCGCATTCCTTAATTGTGGCTGCGATCTCTTCTACTCCGGCGTCGACAAAGACGCCATACTTCGCGACGGCTTCAGGCAAGTACGGGGTAATCTCGCGTACAAGCTTCGCAGTAACCCGTCTTACGCTTTCAGCGAAGACAAAGCCCACCGCGTCGGCGCCCGCCGAGGCCGCAAGCTGGGCGTCCTCGATATTGGTGTTGGCGCAGATCTTTATCCACATGGGTTACACCCGCTCCATCGCAGGCGAAAGCAACGCCCGCAGAGCCACGCCGGGGTCGGCATGGCGCATGAGCGATTCGCCAACCAGGAATGCGTCGAATCCGGCGGCGCGGAGGCGTTCAATGTCTTCGCTGGTGTGAATTCCGCTCTCGGCCACACGGACCGCATCGGCGGGCAACCTGTCCACCAGCCTAGGCGATGTCTCGAGGCTTACTGCGAAGGTGGCGAGGTCGCGATTGTTGACTCCATAAGCATCGCAACCCAGCGTCCGCACACGTTCCAGTTCCTCGGCGGTATGTACCTCGCAAAGGACATCAAGTCCCAGACGGTGCGCCTCCTCGGTGAATCTGCCAAGTTCAGCGTCTGAGAGGGCGGCAGCGATGAGCAGGATCGCATCCGCGCGATGGGCCCGCGCCTCGACGATCTGGTATTCGTCGACGATGAAATCTTTTCGGAGGCAAGGGAGTCCGGTTACCGAAGACGCTGTCTCAAGGTTGGCCAGGCTGCCCTGAAAAAAAGGCTCGTCGGTTAGCACCGACAATGCCGTGGCGCCAGCCCGCTCGAGGGTTTGTGCCAGTGCGGCGGCATCGAAATTCTCGCGGATCAGGCCCTTTGAAGGGGATGCCTTCTTCAGCTCGGCGATGATGGCCGGGCCGCGTTGCGGCTGAGCCCGAAGTGCACGCGCAAATCCGCGTGGAACATGCTCGGATGCCCTTCGTTCGAGGTCGCTAACGCGCACCTGACCCTTTCGGTCGGATACGCTCTCCCGGGTCGTCTTAAGAATGCGTTCCAGGTGCAAAGTCTGCTCCTGAAACAAGTATAGCGACGCGCCAGTGAACGTGCGTCTAAGCTGCCATTGCCGCTTCGAAGCCGTCACATCCGCTGATGGGCGTGACCTTCAAGTGCAGCGAGGCGTGCCGCGGATGGCCGCAGTCGTCCACAAAATCCTCAGGCGCGCTCTTACTGGACCTGATCTGGATGAGCTTCTGGTCGGAAGGCTGATGCGATTCACCGAAGTGTGAACAGAGACCACACTGTCCATCGTGGATAGAAGTCATTGGGGAATCCTCCGTGCGCAGGATATCCATTAGAGAAGATCCACACATGACGAGGTTGTCATGAAAATTTAATCGCCGGTATAGGTTGAACTACGACTTATCCTGTCGTATATTGAACTCGGACTGAAGAGGTCCTATATCGAATTAAATCCTTGATCCCCGCGCCGGACTCTTGGCGGAGAAGCGCGGGGAAAAGGATGCCACGGCCGGATAGACGGTGGACTTTCCTCACTATAAGTCCCCAAAACCCAGGCTTACAACCTGCAAAGTGTGTCAGACGGTACCGCCTCCGTGCCCGCTTAATACGCTTTGCCAATTTTTCTGGAGACGACGGTGAGCAAGAATCACGAGAAAAAGAAACGGCGAACTCTCACGGGACGGCGTGCCTGGCTCGCCATGGGAACGATTGCTGCCTACGCCGCAACGGGCAGCACGAAGGCTACGCTACTTGTCGCACAGACCGACAAAGGCCCGCGCAACGGCCAGGCGCAATTGCCGGTCCGGCGGTTCGACATTCCCGCCGGCCCGCTGGACGTAACGCTGGCCGAGTTTGCAAAGCTCTGCGGCGTGACCGTGAAATATTCCGTGCCGGAGGAAACCATCCCCGGCTTCAAATCTGCCGGCGTCTCCGGGTTGTATTCGCAGGAGCAGGCCCTTCGTCAGATCCTGACCGGAACCGGCCTGAGCTTCAACTACTCGGGGCAGGACGAGATCCTCATCGGTGTTCGCAGCGCCGAGTCGGTCGAGGTGAAGTCGGGTGTTCCGGATAGCATCGCGCTGGCCAAGTTCCCTGCTCCGCTCCTCGACACACCGCAGTCCATCACGGCAATTCCGAGGCAGGTGCTCGATCAACAGGGCGCGATCACGCTGCGCGATGCGCTGCGCAATGCTCCGGGCATCAGCCTCGCGGCGGGTGAAGGCGGTTCCCAGGGTGACAATCTCACTATCCGCGGATTCACGGCGCGCAATGACATTTTCCTCGACGGCATGCGCGATTTTGGCAGCTATTATCGCGATCCCTTCAATTATGAGCAGGTCGATGTGCTCGAAGGCCCGGCCGGCGTGGATTTTGGGCGCGGCTCGACCGGAGGGGTGGTCAACCAGGAGAGCAAGGTGCCCTTGTCAACGCCCTATGTCAGTGTTGACGGGAATCTCGGCACCGACTTCACACGGCGCTTCGCTGCCGATGTGAATGAACCTCTGCCCCAGCTTGGGAACGGGACGGGGTTTCGACTGAACGTGGTTGGCAGCGCCGCGAATGTCGCGCAACGCGACGTAACGGTGAACCGCCACTATGGTGTTGCGCCCACGATCACATTCGGCATGCAGTCTCCGAACCGGCTCACCGCCAGCTACTTCCACCTCGGCGAAGACGACATCCCCGACTACGGTATCCCGTGGTACTTCAACAAGCCTACTCAGGTGGCACGGCACAATTACTACGGCTTCTCGGACCTGAACTATTTGCGCGCCGACGTGAACATCGGCACGGTCAAGGCGGAGCACGATCTCGGCACACACGGAATCCTGCGCAATGTTACGCGCTACGCGAACTACGTGCGCGGCGCCCGGATCACCGAGCCGCAGCTGAACACTGTTAGCAGCGGCAGCATCACGCCGCAGACGCCGCTCGATCAGGTCCTGGTCAACCGTAACCAGATCGCAACCGACAGCACTGAGACCTTTATGTGGGACCAAGCTGACGCCAGCCTGACCGGCCAGATCTTTGGCATGCGACACACGGGAGTGGTGGGAGTCGAAGGCGGACGTGAAACCTCTTCTCCCGTGCGGCCGACCTTTTACGCTCCTCAGATCGTGAACGGCAAGGTGGCCAGTATTAATACTGTCCCGGCGACCAGCCTGCTCGATCCCAACGAGGGGCAGCCGTTCAGCGGCACTCCGTTGCCGAGTTCGAACGTGCATGCCAGCGCGCTCAGCGTGGGTGTCTACCTTCTCGATGACATCCTGATCAATCTGAAATGGGAGCTCACCGGAGGCATCCGCTGGGACCGCTTTGATACGAGCTACAACGCGGTGAACTGGACCTATCCCGCACCCGGCCAGACGGTGGTCACGCCTTCGCAGTTCCAGCGCGTCGATGAGAAGCCGACGTGGCGCGGCGCTCTCGTCTACAAGCCGAAGGCCAACGGCAGCGTCTACTTCGCCTACGGCACATCATTCAATCCATCGGCCGAAACCCTGGCGCTGAGCCAGGGAACGGCGAATCTTCCTCCGGAAGAAAACCAGACCTACGAGACAGGAAGCAAATGGGACCTGAGGGGCGGGCGGCTGACGATGCGTGGCGCCTTCTTCCGGACGGATAAAGAGAATGCGCGCGAGACCTCGCCGACCAACTCCGCCCTTGTTGTACTGTCCGGCAACCAGGGTGTCACCGGTGCAGAGTTTGCGATGCAGGGTCACATTACCGACCGGTGGGAGCTACTCTCGAGCTACACCTTCATGCACAGCGAAGTGGTGAAGTCGCAGTTCTATCCGGCGTCAGTCGGTTCAGAACTGCCGAATGTGCCTGAGAATCTCTTCAACATCTGGACCGAGTACCACCTGCCTCGCGGATGGGAAGTCGGGGGAGGCGGCAATTTCGTCGACAGCCGCACGGCAAGCTCGACCGTCCCTAACGATCCCACGACAGGGCTGCCGAAGGAGGCCCCGAGCTACTGGGTCGCGAACGCCATGGCAAAGTACGAGATCTCGGATCGGCTGAGCGCACAAGTGAATATTTTCAATTTGCTCGATCGCAATTACATCGATCAGATTCACCCCGGCCATCTGGTGCCAGGCGCGGGAACCTCGGCGCTGTTCGGCCTGAAATACACATTTCGATAACTCAAAGGAAGAGAAAGAATGCTGCTGACAATTCCCGATGTGCTCACTCCCGAACAGGTGGCCGTTGCGCGCCAGAAGCTGGCGTCGGCCGAGTGGGTGGACGGGCGCGTTACCGCTGGGCACCAATCGTTGATGGCCAAAAACAACTTGCAGATACCCGAAGGACACCCCGTCGCGCAAGAAATCGGCGAGATGATCCTTGGAGCGCTGGGGCAGAATCTGCTTTTCATTTCCGCAGCGCTGCCGGCCAAGGTCTTCCCGCCGCTCTTCAACAGCTACAGTGGAGGCCAATCCTTCGGCACGCATGTGGACAATGCCATCCGCCACGTAAAAGGCACTTCGCATCGAGTGCGCAGCGACCTTTCTGCCACGCTCTTCTTCAGCCAGCCCGAGGAATACGATGGCGGCGAACTGGTGATCGAAGACACGTACGGCATCCACACAGTTAAACTGCCGGCCGGACATATGGTGCTTTATCCCTCGTCGAGCCTGCACAACGTGAGGCCGGTAACGCGGGGAGCGCGCGTCTCGTCCTTCTTCTGGATCCAGAGCATGGTGCGCGATGACGGCAATCGGACGCTGCTTTTCGATCTTGACGAAGCCGCACAGCGTGTCAGCGCGGAACAACCGAATTCACCGCTGGCGGTAAAAATGACGGGGATATACCACAACCTGCTGCGCCGCTGGGCGGAAGTTTGAGGTTCTCGGAAGACGGCCTGCAACGTTACTGGCGAGTGTCGTTTGCGCGGGAATTGCACGAAATGTAACCGTGCATTGATTATCCCTTGTTCCGCGTAGCGCGTAATGGCGACGGCATGAGACAAACATCGCGCCTCGACGCCTGGCTGTTTCCGCTAACCCACTGGAACTGGAAGGCCGCGCTGATCACAGCCTTCTGCCGGGCTGCAGTGTGCATGGCCGCCCTATGGCACAGTCCGCTGCACGCCCGCGAGCACTTTGGAGCGGTCGAGGCTGCCTACGTGCTCCTCACCGCAGGAGTATTTTCGGCCTTCCAGCAGCAGGCGCTCGAAGTGAAGCCGCGCAGGCTGGCCTGGTCCATCGTGGGGCTGGCTAATCCCGCTCGGTTCGCTGGCTGCCGACTGCGCCGTGCACCTGTGGCTCGACCACGGCAACTTGCGCGCGCTCGGCATTGGAGCCCTTATCGTGACGGCAGTGTCAGCGATGTTTCACTGGCATGTCATGCAGAACGGAGCCATGCTGGTCGGCAGGAACAGCAACTCGTTCGCCGGTGACATGAAGCGGATGCCACGTCTAATCGCCACATTTGTGTGGAACCCGGTTCGCTGGGCTCTCGGCAAATCGGGCCCACAGCTAATCGGTGCGGAAGTGGAGGAATTTGATATCGCAGCTTAGGCGTTAGCGGTTGTACTCCTTTAGCGCCTTCTGCAACTCGTCGTGCGGCAACCCGATGGCGGTGTGGCCATCGATGCCGGTCATGGTCTTCGCCGCTACCATTGCGTTTACGATCGCTTCCTCCGTTGCCTCGACGGTCGCGTTGAAAAGCGGCGTGATGCGCTCATTCGAGACCGCCAGAACCGTATTCGGACCCGGCTCGGCATCGGCGTGTGGATTCGCGGTGGAAAAGGCGATGAAGATATCACCCGAGCCATTCCCTGAAGTTGATCCGGTCCGCGCCAGCCCCATCGTTGCACGGCGTGCGATGCGCTTCAGCTGGTGCGGAAGCAGCGGAGCATCGGTCGCCACGACAATAATTATTGAACCGACATCACCTTCTTCGTCTCCCGCCTTTTCATCCTTGAACATCGAGTAAGGACCCTGCTGAGGAATCAGCTTGCCCACGGGTACGCCCGCAATCGTAAGCTGCGGACGCCGTCCGCAATTGCACTGGACAAGCACGCCGACGGTATAGTCGCCCTGGTCCTTAGTAAGGACGCGAGAGGCTGTGCCGATGCCGCCTTTGAATCCGTAACAGACCATCCCTGTTCCGCCGCCTACGGCGCCCTCGTCGACTGTACCGCCATGCGCGCTATCGAGCGCCGAGAAGACGTGCTCGGGCTTCACATGAAAGCCGTTGATGTCGTTCAGATAGCCGTCCCATGTTTCGGCGACGACAGGCAACGACCAATCCTGCTTGAGAGCCTTGTGCTTCACGCCCCAAGCGATGATGGAGTCGCGCACCACGCCGACGCTATGGGTGTTGGTGATGGCGACTGGGCTCTCGAGGAATCCCGACTCCTCGACCCACGTCGTCCCCGTCATCTCGCCGTTGCCGTTCTGCGCAAACCATCCGGCGTAGACCGGGTCGGAGTTCGCCTTTCCGCGCGGAAATACTACGGTGACTCCGGTCCGAATCGGCCCCTCACCTACCTTTAGCGGTCCATTGCCGGAAATCAGTGTTGTTTGGCCGACCTCGACGCCGGACACGTCAGTGATCGCGTCAAGCGGCCCCGGCGTTCCGTCAAAGGGCACGCCCAGATCACGCGCGCGCTGCGGTGACTGAGCGATCACAGCGGCGGCAACGCTGAACGAGGCCATGAGCAGGAGGGCAAACCGTTTTCTACGAAGCTGCATGCATGGAAAGCTATCGCAGAATTCGCAGAGAAGACAGAGGAATCGGGTAGGAGCCAGGATCGTGGCGTATGCTTCAAAGCGGAATTCACTCCGGAGGAGTTGCATGTCTCGGTTGTCGAGGGTGGCGTGCTTTGCTGTTTCGCTTTTCTGCTCAATTACGCTGGCCGCCAATGCGGCGGATATGCCCCAACTCGTGAAAAAGGACGGACGATTCGCTCTGCTTGTCGATGGTCAGCCTTATTTGATTCTGGGTGCGCAGATCAACAATTCAAGCGCGTGGCCCGGTGTCCTACCAGAGGTGTGGCCCACCGTCGAAGCGGTGCACGTCAACACTGTCGAGGCGCCAGTGTACTGGGAGCAGATGGAACCAACGCAGGGGAATTTCGACTTCTCGGTTGTCGATGATCTCGTTCGGCAGGCGCGGAGTCACAAACTTCATCTGGTGCTTCTTTGGTTCGGCACCTGGAAGAACGGCAATATGCATTACGCGCCGGGGTGGGTCAAAGGCGATCCGCAGCATTATCCGCGCATGATCAACCCGCAGGGCGAACCGATCGATGTGCTCTCTGCCAACGCTCCTGCAAACATGGAGGCGGATAAGAAAGCATTCGCCGCCCTGATGCATCACCTGCGCGAGATCGACGGCACGGACCACACGGTGCTGATGATGCAGGTTGAGAACGAGTCGGGGGCGATCGGCACGGTGCGCGATTTCTCGCCTGCGGCGGAGAAGCAGTTTGCTGAACATGTGCCGGCGGCGTTCGTGTCGGCTCTTCATCGCCAGCCGGGGACCTGGAAACAGGTCTTTGGTGCTGATGCCGACGAGACCTTCCAGGCCTATTACCAGTCGAAGTATGTGAATGAAGTCGTCGCAGCGGGCAAGGCGGAATATCCTCTGCCGATGTACATCAACGTGTGGCTCAGCTATCCGCCGGCGGAGTTGCCTGAGCGGCGCATTTCCGTACCCGGACTGGCGTATCCGAGCGGCGGGGCGGTTCAGAAAATGATTGACGTGTGGAAGGTCAACGCTCCGGCGATCGACATGATCGGGCCGGACATCTACAGTGATGAACCCGGATTCTACCTCAGCGTGATCGATGCCTATGGGCGGCCGGATAATCCCGTCTGGATTCCGGAGACCGGCTCGGGTGATAGCTACGCCAAGTACTTCTTTTCGGCACTGGGCAAGGGAGCCGTGGGCTTCTCGCCCTTCGGAGTTGATGCAACAAAGTGGACCTATTCCGGTGACGAGTATCCGAAGGGACACGCTGAAAATTACGCCCTGATCGGGCCGATGGACGCGGAGGTAGCGCGACTGGAGTTTGCGGGAAAACTTAAAACCGCTGTCGAAGAGGAAGGCGCGGTGCGTGAGGAACTCGACTTTGGCGAATGGCAGGCGACGGTTTCCTTCGGCTTTCCCCAGCATGACGGGAGGTTGCCGCCCGGAACAAAAGAACACAATGGCCGGGCGCTCGTGGCGCAGCTGGGGCCGAATGAGTTTCTGGTGACGGGCATCGACGCAAGCGTGGCTTTCCATCAGCCCGGCAAGCTGCCCGGGCAGCGTATGGACATTCTCCACGCGGACGAAGGGCGCTACGAAAACGGGACGTGGAAATTCCTGCGTATCTGGAATGGCGACCAGACGGACCGAGGCTTGAACTTCAAACATGAAGGAGGCGTGATCCATATTTATCTGGACACGTTCTAGGCACGAATTGACAGCGAATTGCCGACACAAATATGGTCAACTGACGGGTGTAATCGGTTACTTTTCTACCGAAGCGAAAGACGCCACTACACACCGGCGAGGGTAAGCAAGACATGGATCGACGCGACTTCTTAATGCAAAGCGGGACTCTGCTGGCTGGTGCAGCACTGGCTCCCCGCTCTGTGGCCAGTCCCGCAGCAGGCGCCCAATCAACGAGTTCGCAGCAGGGCCGCATGATGCTGCCGATCAATCGCAACTGGCGCTACAGCCCGAAGGTGGTTGACGGCGGCCATGCGATCCGGTTTGACGACTCCGGTTTCGATCAAGTAGTTGTGCCGCACACCAACAAAAGATTGCCCTGGCACAGCTTCGATGACAAAACCTACGAGTTTGTCTCTCTGTACCGGCGCCGCTTCAAGCTACCGGCCGAAGCAAAGGGGAAGCGCGTCTTCGTCGACTTCGAAGGCGTAATGACGGCGTCCACTGTCTGGATCAACGGCCAAAACCTCGGCGAATACAAAGGCGGCTACACGCCGTTTTCGTTCGAGCTGACTCACCACGTCAACTTCGATGGCGACAACTTGCTTGCCGTCGATGTCGACTCTACGGAACGCCCGGATATCCCGCCGTTTGGCTACGAGGTCGATTACCTCACCTTCGGCGGCATCTACCGCGAAGTGTGGTTGCGCGTGGTGCCGTCCACGTACATCGAAAACATCTTCGCGATGCCGAAGGACGTGCTCAACGACAATCGCACGCTCGAAGTTCGTTGCTATCTCGACGGCCCGGCATCGGAATGGAACAGGCCGCGAACCCTCGAAGTGGAACTGCTCGACGGCGACACGGTGGTAAGCAAGGCCACGCAGAAGATTACCGGGCAGGCTCCGGCGCCGGGCAAGCCAGCACAGCAGGTCGTCACGCTGAACAATCTTGGCGCGATCAAACTTTGGGACCTGCAAAATCGCAATCTGTATCACGTTCGCGTGCAACTGCTCGAGGGGGGCAAGGTTGTTGATGGGGACACGCGGCGCCTCGGTTTTCGCGAAGCCACCTTCACCGATCAGGGCTTCTCACTGAACGGCAAGGTCATCAAGCTGCGCGGCCTCGACCGCCATCAGACCTTCCCCTTCGTGGGCCAGGCGATGCCTGGCCGCGTGCAGCGCCGCGACGCGTTGATTCTTCGCAACCAGCTTAAGTGCAATATCGTGCGGACGTCACACTATCCGCAGTCGCGCCACTTTCTCGATGCATGCGACGAGATCGGACTGCTGGTGCTCGAGGAGATCCCCGGGTGGCAACACATCGGCGACAAGGCCTGGCAGGATATTGCCGTGGATAACGTCAGCCGCATGGTTCGGCGCGACTGGAATTATCCCTCGATCATTCTCTGGGGGGTGCGCATCAACGAGTCGCGCGACAATCACGACTTCTACGTACGCACCAATGCGATGGCCCATTCTCTCGATCCCAGCCGTCAGACCGGCGGTATCCGCTATTTCCAGGAATCGGAGTTTCTCGAAGACGTCTTCACCATGAACGACTTCGGCTTCCCGCTCAAACCTCCGAACCACCCGAAGTATCTGAACACCGAGTTCGTCGGCCACACTTACCCGACGAAGACCATCGACAGCCTGGAGCGCCTGCGTGAGCACACCATCCGCCACGCGCGCGTCCATGACCAGCTTGCCTCCAATCCCCAATATGCGGGCGGCATCGGGTGGTGCGCGTTCGACTACAACACGCATGCCAACTTCGGCTCCGGCGACCGGATCTGCTATCACGGAGTCAGCGACATCTTCCGCGAGCCCAAGCCGGCTGCGGGCTTCTACAAATCGCAGTGCGATCCCAGCGAGGAGATTGTGCTCGAGCCTACGTTCCATTGGGCGCGCAATGATGAGTCCATCGGTTTCACCGTTGCCATGGTCAGCTCGAACTGCGATCACCTCAAATTCTGGGTGGATGACGGCAAGGGCTACCGGATGGTCAACGAAGGCGACCCAGACCGCAAACAGTTCTCTCACCTTCGCTACGCGCCGTTTTCCGTGCCGCTTGGCGAGCAGCTGCGGGACTGGGGAGATCTGCGCATCGACGGCTACATTGGCGATAAGCTGGTCATCAGCAAGAAATATTCCGGCAAAGGCATCGATCAGCAGTTTGCCGTGCTGCCCGACGACACCGAGCTGATCGCCGACGGAGCCGATACCACCCGCGTTGTTCTGCGCGTCAACGACGAGTATGGACAGGTTCGACCCTTCGCCAATGACCCGATCATCTTCGAGCTCGACGGGCCGGCTGAAATCATCGGCGATAACCCATTTGCTCTCATCGGAGGAACTGGGGCCATCTGGATTCGCGCGAAAGAGCAGCCCGGCACGGTGACTCTGCGCGGCAAGCACCCGGTGCTGGGCACGCAGCAAGTAACGTTTCGACTTACCGCAGCCCCGGCTGAGGTGGCTTAAACCTGCTTGCCAGTCTTCCGGATGCGCCGTAGAATCCGAACACTCGTTAGATCGCTGGCGTCCAGCCGTTGAAACTCAACAGGGCCAGCGTGGGAGACGAACTATGGGGCGGTCCTTCACCATCGGTATCGGGGGCGCTGCCGGCCAGGGCGTAGCCACACCGGGCGATATCTTTGCCAAGATCTTCAGCCGCCGTGGACTGCATCTGAATGCCTACAACGCCTATCAGTCCATCATCCGCGGCGGCCACACATTTCTCGTCATCCGCACCGGGCCGGAAAAAATCTCCAACATGGGCGACCGGGTCGACCTGCTCATCCCGCTCAATCAGGACACGATGGACCGGCACCTCAGCCTGCTTACCGCCGGCGGCGCCTGCCTCTACAACGCCGACCTGATTCAGCCGGAGACACCCGCTGCGGGAGTGCAACTCTGTGCCATTCCAGTCTCAACGCTCGCCGATATAAGCAAGAACAAGGTGGCTCAGAACACCCTCGCTATTGGTGCAGCCCTCAGCATGATGGGCATCGGATTTCCGGCTCTCGAAGAGGTGCTCGCCGAGCAGTTCCGCAAGAAAGAGCAGAAGGTCATCGACGAGAACGTGAGCCTAGCCCGCGCCGGCTACGACTACGCCACACAGAATTTCAAGCCCTTCGCGTGGCCGCTTCCGATGACCGAGGCTCGTTACGCCGTACTCAGCGGAAATGCAGCGCTGGCCATGGGAGGCGCGGCAGCAGGCGTCAAGTTCTACTCTGCCTACCCAATGAGCCCCTCTACCGGGGTTCTGCACTGGATGGCGGAGCACGCGCGCAAGGCAGAAATCATGGTGCGCCAAGTCGAGGACGAGATCGGCGTGATCAATATGGCAATCGGCGCCGCGCACGCAGGGGTTCGCGCCATGTGCGCGACATCCGGCGGTGGCTTCGCACTGATGAGCGAGGGCCTTGGCCTGTCGGCCCAGGCGGAGATCCCGATCGTTGTCATTGACTGCCAGCGCGCCGGGCCGTCGACCGGCGTTCCGACCAAAACCGAACAAGGCGATCTGTGGCAGATGCTCGGCGCCGCGTTTGGAGACTACCCGCGAGTCATCGCCGCGCCCCTCGACATCGCCGACTGCTTCAAGCTCATCCCGGAAATCTTCAACATTGCCGATCGCTTCCAGTGTCCGGGCATTGTGCTCTGCGATCTGCTGCTTTCTGAAGGACGCCTCAGCGTCGATCCGAAGGAGCTGGACTTCCATCCTCCCATCGATCGCGGCGATCTGATCACGTCGAACGGTGACGTCGAACACGAGGCCTACAAGCGCTACAAGATCACCGAATCCGGAGTTTCACCGCGTGCCATTCCCGGCGTCCCGGGCCACACGCACGTAGTATCGAGCGACGAACACGATGAAGATGGCGTGCTCATCAGCGACGAGTACACCAACACCGTCAAGCGCCGAGCCATGATGGAAAAGCGAATGCGCAAGATGGATGGAATTACCGCGTCGGTTCCACTGCCCCAACTGCAGGGCCCTGCCGAGGCCGATGTCACGCTCATCGGCTGGGGTTCGACCTACGGAGTGATTGACGAAGCCTGCGAGATCCTGCGCGAGACAGGCATCTCGGCAAATCATCTGCCCATTCGGTGGCTCGTGCCTCTGCATGGCGACGCGATTCTCGATCTTCTGAAAGGCGCTAAACACACCATCATCATCGAGAACAATTACAGCGGCCAGTTTGCCCGCTATTTACGCAGCGAAACCAGCTTTGTCCCCAATGGACACATTCGTAAATACGATGGGGAGCCGTTCATGCCGCACCACATCGTCGAAGCGGTCAAAGAGCAACTCGCGGGCAAGACCAATCTTTCCGTTCCGGCCCACGAAGTAATGGTCTAGGACACAGCATCAATCTTTTCCCTTAAGGAGAACCCGAAGATGGCAACCGAAGTGGCGGCTCCCAAAGCAATGGTGATGGCGGACCTCAAGGGAAAGGTCGATCCTGACTGGTGCCCGGGATGCGGCGATTTCGGCGTGCTCGCCGCCGTTCAGAAGGCTCTCGTCGAGTTGCAGATTCCCAAGCACGAAGTCGTCACCATCAGCGGCATCGGCTGCTCTTCAAATTTCCCCGGCTTCATCGATACCTATGGCATGCACACGCTGCACGGCCGGTCACTAGCGGTGGCAACGGGAATGAAGCTCGCCAACCACGCCATGACTGTGCTGGTTACTGGCGGCGACGGCGACGGCTTCGGCATCGGCGGCAACCACTTCATGCACACCATGCGCCGCAACGTTGACCTGCTTTACATCGTGATGGATAACCAGATCTACGGCCTCACCACCGGCCAGACCTCACCCACGAGCCGGCTCGGCATGAAGACCAAGAGCATGCCGTTCGGCAGTATCGAAAATCCTGTGAACCCTATTTCGATAGCGCTGGCCGCGGGAGCCACCTTCGTCGCGCGAGGCTTCAGCGCTGACCAGAAGCATCTCACAGAGCTGATTAAGCGTGGTATCGAACACAAAGGCTTTTCGTTTATCGATGTCTTCAGTCCATGCGTCACCTATAACCACGACAACACTTTTCAGTGGTTCAGGCCGCGGGTGAAGAAGCTTGAGGATAATCCCGAGTACGACCCGACCGATTGGCTTGCGGCCATGGAGAAATCGACTGTGTGGGGCGATGAGATTCCCATCGGACGATTCTTCGAGCGAACCGACCTGCCCAGTTTGGACGGCGCCGAGCCGGTCCTGAGCGCTGGCCCTCTCGTCCACCAGAGCAACCGCATACCGGTCGAGGTTGCGCAGTCATTCATTGCCGAATTGACGTAGTCGCTACTTCGACCCGATCAAGCGGATGCGTGCGGTAAAGGCTCGCCCCTCGAGTACGCTGAATATCCAGTATTGCGGGGAGTCAACGACGTTGTTGACGACCGCCGGGTTCTGTCGGTCCGTTATATTTTCGATCACCCCCCGCAATCCGAAATACGAACCGTGAAAGTGGAACTTCCACTCCAACCCGGGACTGAAGGAAAGATAGCTCGGGAAGCGCCGTGAACCCGGGTCGCCAACCACTTGCTGATTAGCATTGACTGAAGTGTAGGGAAAGCCCGTCCGCCAATCCACCGTGTAAACAAGGTCCCAGCGCTTGAGTTTCGGCACTGGCAGCCATCCCCAGGACAACAGACGGTTGGGCGAATCCCACGGGAGCGGCCCGCTCGCCTGCGGACCCAGCACCGACAGCGTTGGTACATACTCAAGCGCCGCGTTGGTAGTTGCGGAGGATCGTGTATAAGCCCCAAACACTGTGTACCCGCGCTCAAACGTGCGCCGCCCCGTGACAGTAACGGCGTGATAATGCTGTTCCCTCGAATTGTTGAGGGAGTATGTGCCCGTTAGTGTTGGCGGCGGACTGGGATTGTCGTAGACCAGGAAATCGGTGCCGTGCTTGTCGATGAAGCTGACAGAGGCATAGATAGACGCGGGCAGCTTCTGCTCGACACCAACGCTCCAGTTCAACGTGCGCGGCTCAAGCAGCGTTCCGTAGTTGGCAACAAAGGTGCTCAGCAGAGGAGAGCTGACCGGAGTGACGCCATCGGCGGCGTAGTAGGTATCATAGCGCACTCCGGCGAGTGATTCTTCGAGGTATTGTAACTGTGTGTGCTCATAATAAAGGCCGATGCCTGCGGTCAGTTTGGTATTGCCACTCGCACTTGGGATGTAGGTAGCCGCAATACGTGGAGAGAAGAGCCCCCGCCGCACAATCTCATCCCAGTCGAATCGAAGGCCTGTCTCGATCAGCAATCCGGCGCGCGGAGTCCAGCGATCCTGAAGGTAGGCGCCGACTTCGAAATTATTACGGCTGAAGGGTTCTACCTGCGGGAAGGTGCTGAGCCGCAGGAGCGTTCCATCTTCGCGCAGATATCGAATTGGTGAGCGCGTTACATCTTCGTCGAAATTGATCTGATCAAGATCAACGCCCATTTTTAGATCGTGCTTGCCTACCCACGTCAGCGGAGGCAAATAGAGGACCGCGTTTCCTTCCACGCGCCGCGACGTGCTGGTAGCAGCCTCAAAAAAGCTGCCCAGATACGTCTCCGGCGTCACCTCGAATGGAGTATCTCCGTGAGGCTCATAACCATCCCGAAAGCGCACCATAGCGGCTCCAACATCGAGCAGTGCGCCACCGGCAAAGCTATGCTGTTCGCGAAGGTAAGGAAACCAGGCGAGGATGTCCTGCTTAACCGTGCTCTCCTGCGGCGTGAGAGTGGAGAGCCCGTCGTAGGGTGAGTGGTAGTCGTTGAAGAGCAGTCCGCCGATAAGAATGTCTCTGGGCGTGATGTTGACCTGAGCCTTGGCCAGGTTGCTGCCGCGCCACAGCTGATTACTATCTGCATTGTCGGGCAACCCCGAAATAATGATGTTGTCGTACTCTAGTTCGAGTCCGTCGAAGAACCATGCCTTATTCCGGACAATCGGTCCGGAAAAGGTAACTCGAGGCACAAATTTGTCAAAGTGCCAACCACCATTGACCTGATGGACGGAGGGAATGAAGTCGGTGGTATTAAAGCGGAAGCGGTTGTCGCCCATCCCTGTACGAAAAGAGATGACTCCGCCGGTGGCCTTGCCATACTCAACCGGATACCGCGTTGACTCTACGTCGATCGATCGAACAGCATCCGCACTGACGCGCAAGGCGAGGTTTCCGCTTACCGGTGAGCGAATGTCGAAGCCGTCCATGAGATCCAACGTGGCATAGGTTTCTGAACCCGCAACATGAACCTGTCCGCTGTTATCCTGCACTACTCCCGGATTGAAAGGCAGCAGATAGCGGATATCGCGAGATGGCTGATAAGGAATGTTCGCGATCTCCGGAGTGCTCATATTGCTCACCTCGGCCGTCTGCGCTGGATCAATCCCTGGGCTCGATGCGACCACGTTCACCTGCTGGCGCACGATCTGCTGATGCGCGAGGGAAAGCTCGACCGTCAGCTGCTGTGGATCGACTTGCGACACCTGCGTGCGATAGAAACCCTGCTTCTCCACGTCGATTGCGTAGGGCGCGTTACCGTGAATGCCGTATTGGCAACGGCCGGCGTAGTTCGTAGTCAGTCGCTGCGGTGGAAGACCTGCCTCGGAGACCACCACCTCGGCCTCAGGGACAGCGACTCCATTTTCGTCGTTTACGGTGATTTCGATTTGGCGGCGCTGCGCAAGGGCCGCCCCCACGCTGCAAACGAGAACGCAGAAGAAAGTGATCCAACTTGCCGAACTGGCGCGCGGCATACTCACAGTGTAGGCCTTGCGTGCCTGTTTTTCGGTTCTCCGCGGTGAAGATGAAGACAGGATGAACCCAGGATCAGAATTGGGTCGATACCCCTTTAGACCCAGGATTCATCGATCTCGATTGGGTCCACGACCAGCCGCTCGGCAATAATCCGTGGTAGGTTGAGTGACCGAATGGCTAGAGTCATAAGAAGACGCGAATTCCTGGCGCGATCTGGTTTTTTTGCAGGTGTTGCCGCCTTGATGTGTCGCCCGACATTAGGCGCCATCACGGAGCATTCCATCGCGTCAGACGCATCCGGCATCTCCTTTCAGACCACCGACCCGGGCCTCCAAAGTCACTACCAGAGCGCTTTGGATCTTCTTGCTGCGAACGTTCAGAAAGTGCCCGGCTATCAGAAGCCGGTCCTCATCGAGGGCAGCCTCTATCGCGGAATCTGGCTGGAATGCGGACCCCACGAAGGCCTCGTCTACTCCGCGATCCGTCCAGACGTAGCGCGCAACAACCATCTCGCGTTTTTCGATCTGCAGCGCGAAGACGGCCAGCTACCCTGCAACATAAAACTGACCGAAGCCGGCTATGGGCAAATCCAGACGGTTGTTCCCATTGCGGCCACAGCGTGGGAGCTCTGCCAGCAGACTCACGATGGCCAACTGCTCGAAGCAGCATATAGCAGCTGCAGCCGATGGGATGCGTGGCTTCGCAAATATCGGGATACAAGGCACACCGGTCTGTGCGAGGGGTTCTGCACCTTCGATACAGGCCATGACAACAGCCCGCGATGGGCTGGGATTCCGAATCGTTGCCCCGATGGCGATGCTCGCAGATGCCCGCCTGTCCCTTCATTGCCGCGATTATGCCCTGACCTATCGGCGACCGTGTATGGCGGGCGCGTTGCGCTCGCCGCCATGGCGCGTGCTCTGGGCAGGGATTCTGAAGCGGACAGCTGGCTCGAGCTAGCGACTACGATTCGCCACTTGATTCTGGACCGTCTGTACGACCCCGCCGACGCAGCGTTCTACGATCTCGATGCCCAAAACCAGTTTGTGCGCATTCGCGGTGACGTGATCAGCCGCGTGCAGGGAGAACACGTGGTCAGCCAGGAGCTCTTTGAGGCGATCTATCGAAGACAGATTGATAAACCCAGCGCATTCTGGGCTCCGTATCCGCTGCCATCAATCGCCCTCGATGACCCGCACTTCGTTCGCCCTATTCCTCGCAACTCCTGGGGCGGAGCCTCCCAGGCTCTGACGGCTCTGCGCGCCCCGCGCTGGATGGAACACTACAAGAAGCCAGCGGATCTCGCCCACCTCATGCAGCAGTGGGTTGACGCTCTTCTTCGCGCGCCTGATTTCCGCCAACAGCTCGATCCGCTGACGGGTGTCTTCACCGACGATCCTCCTGGCTACTCGCCGGCCGCTCTTGTCCTGATTGATTTCACGTGGAGGCTTGCCGGAGTTCGAAAGCTCGGTGACGACCTCGAGTGGAACGTTCGGCCACCGGCTGCCAACATGCACGCGCGTTTCCACCTGCGCGTAAATCCGACTTTAACGGCTGAGATCAGGTACGAGTCCGGCCGGGCCCAACTCTTCTTGAATAGCCACCGAATCTTAACGACCAACAGCGTCGTTCGACTCACCACTACTGAGCGCGGAGAATTCCGGACGGCCGTCGGCATCGTCCCTCAGAAATCTACGGTTGTGCTGCACCAAGTCCACCTGCCGCCGCGAACGTTTTCGATCGACGCCAATGCCACCGTGGATATGTAAGACAATCAGCGAGTTACTTGGAACAACTAAGCAAATGCCTGTGGCCGCCATCTTAGCCAACCATCAGCAGATTTAAAATCCTGCTCTCTACGGCGATACCTTATGCCAATACGCCGACGCGTAGCCCTGAGCATCTACTTCCGCGGAATGGATCACCATCGGCTTCGGTCCGTGGCACGCCCATGACACAGTGGTTTCATGGCCTGTCACGACCATCGGCACGAATTGGGTGTCCGGGTTTTGCCGGCAGTAGTCGATAATCGCCTGAGTCGGCTTCCGGCTCGTCACGGCCTTCGAGTCGCACGGGATGTTCGCGCCGTATTGGCAGGCAAGCACGGCACCGTTCGCGCAACGCCATTCCATCATCTTGGCCTGGTCGGGCTTCATGTTCAGCTTTTCCGCCATCCAGGCGGGCAGCTTCGGACCCGTGTATCGCGCATCCGGCTTGTCGATCGTTCCTACCGCCTTGCAGTAGGGCACAGGATCGGAGTAAGTCTGGGCAAGTGCCGGAGAAGCTGCCATCAGAATTCCCACGGCGAACATCATCATCCTCAGCTTCATGAGACAGATTCCTTCCGTCGGACATTACGAACAGTTCGAGCCTACGGGAGAGGGCCGAAAAAAGTATAGGGGCTGCCACACTGTGGCTGTGCGGCTTCAAATGGGCAAGACAAATAGATGGCCGTCCCCAAGTTACATCCAAAGGCCCCACCGGACCGAAGTCGGGCGGAGATGAGAAGATCAATTGAGGACCGTTGATTTCGAGTGGGTGACTTGAGGCTGATGCGAAAGTCTATTTTTGCGCTCACCATCGCCGCCTTTGGTATCGGCACTTCGGAATACGTCATCGTCGGCTTGTTGCCAGACCTGGCGCAATCATTCCGCATCAGCATACCCACGGCGGGCATCATTGTTTCAGCCTACGCATTAAGCGTCACCTTTGGATCTCCGCTGGTTGCTCTGGCCCTTTCGAAGCAGGAGCGCAAGCGCTCGCTCATCATTCTGATGAGCATATTTCTACTCGGCAATCTTTGCTGCGCTCTTTCTTCCAACTTCTTCCTTATGCTCGCTGCGCGCATCCTGACGGCGCTCTGCCACGGAGCCTTCTTCGGAACCGGAAGCATCGTCGCCGCGAAACTCGTGCCCAGGGAGAAGCGGGCACAGGCTATCACAACCATGTTCAGCGGATTGACCCTCGCGAATGTGCTGGGCGTACCGGCAGGCACCGCGATCGGGCACGCCTTTGGATGGCGCTCAACCTTTATCGCTCTCATACCGATTGGCCTGATTGCGATGCTAGGGCTGATTTTCTGGGTGTCACCGCAGAAGTCTGAACCTGTTCATCTGAAGCATGAGTTTCACACCTTGCTGAACCCAAAGGTGCTTCTCGTGCTCGCGCTGTCGACCCTTAGCTCGGTTTCACTCTTCACCGTATTCACTTACATCGCACCCATTCTTATGGCAGTGACACACCTGCCTGCCCACGCGACAGCATGGGTGCTCGTTCTCTTCGGAGTGGGTATCACCATTGGCATCCTGATCGGAGGCCGTCTGGGCGATTGGCGGCAGATGACGACGATCGTCGGGGGCTATATTCTCGTCGCGCTGATCCTGCTCGTCATGCCCCTCACGATGCCTCATGCCCTGGCAATGGGGGCATGCGTTCTTACCTGGGGAATGTTCCACTTCGGTGCCTCTGCTCCACTGCAGGCGCGCATCGTCGAGAAGGCACGCCGCGCCCCAAACCTGGCGTCCACTCTTAATCAAGGAGCCTTCAACCTCGGGAACGCTCTTGGTGCGAGTCTCGGCGGCATTGTCCTAGCAGCCGGATACAGTTACCGCATCCTTCCACTCGTGGCTGCGTTAATTGCGTCGATCGTCATCGCCATTGCCTTCTTCGCGATAAAGCTGGACTCAAGCCGAGCGAGCGACCCCGATCTTGTCCTCCTTTACGAGGATGGAACCCCTGTGCACAGGAACTAGCGGGATCTCCTGGCACGAAATTCGCCCTGGGACCGGGTATGGCGACAGCAGCGTCGGAGTGGTTCGCGGTCCTGAGCAGAACAATACCGACCTCACCATCTCGCGCGTCTTCAAGCTGTTTTCGGAGAACGCACTCTAGATATCCGGGGCGAGTTCTTCAACGCCTTCAATCATCCGCAGTATGCCGATCCGGCAGTTGCATACGGCACGGCGAGCTTCGGATTTATCCAAAGCACTTCGGTGACGCCGCGTATTATCCAGTTAGCTGCAAAGATTCAATTCTGACGTTTCACCACAATAAGAGCAGTTACTCAACAGGGAGCTATCGATGAAGTGTCTCTTCGCTGCAGCAGCACCGTTCCTGTTTGCAGCTATTGCCGCCGGGCAGGCAGCCCCGATCACGCTGCCTGCGTCGCCTTCTACCGTTGTGTGGGGCTACTACTCCGCCAAAGCCAAGCCAGTACTCACTGTTCATTCGGGAGACACGGTTCGCATCCAAACCCTTTCTACCTGCGGTCCGACCGATCGACTGAAAGAGGAAGGCGTCGCGGCCGCCGACATTCCCTCTTACAATGCGGACATTTACCGCGAAGTGACGGACAAGGGTCCCGGAGGCCACATCCTCACCGGACCGGTTGATATAGCCGAAGCCGAACCCGGCGACGTACTCGAGATCCAGATTCTGAAGATCGATATCGACGTGCCCTGGGCCTGCAACGGATTCGGAGCCGGACGTGGTTTTCTTCCCAACGACTATCCCTATGGTCGCTCCAAAATCATACCGCTCGATCGTGAGAAGATGATCGCAAAGTTTGCTCCGGGCATCGAGATTCCGCTTCATCCGTTCTTCGGCAGCATGGGCAACGCGCCGCCGCCTTCGGCGGGCCGCATCGATAGCGCTCCGCCCTGGATGCACGCCGGCAACATGGACAACAAGGAACTCGTCGCCGGAACAACGCTGTACATACCTGTTCACGCCAAGGGAGCGCTCTTCGAAGTTGGCGACGGCCACGCCGGCCAGGGTAATGGCGAAGTGGATATCACCGCTATGGAGACCTTTCTTACAGGAACTTTTAAATTCATCGCGCACAAAGACCGGCATTTGCTCTGGCCGAGAGCGGAAACGCCTACCAGCTACATCAGCATGGGCTTCAGTCCGGACCTCAAAGAAGCAACCACGCTGGCGGTGCGTGACATGATCAATTTTCTCGTGGATGAGAAGCATTTGAGCCGCGACGAAGCTTACATGCTGACCAGCGTAGCGGTTGATGTCGACATTACTCAGCTCGTGGATGGCAACGTGGGTGTCCACGCGATGTGCCCAAAGAATATATTCGTCAAGTAACAGAGATCGTTCTGCTAAGCCCGACGAATACGTGCGGCTAGAGGATGTGATTCTTCACCTCGGCAATTCGTCTGAGCAAGGGGAATCATGGTTAAGAAGCTATTGCTCTTTCTTGCGCTTGCCTGCTTTGGCATTTCGTCACTCCGGGCGCAGAAAAGCGATGAGCCGCTCTTCAAGCCGGAACCACACGAGTTCATCATCCATAACTTCCGCACGGAGAGCGGCGTAACGCTGCCGGAAGCAAACATCGTCCACGGCACCTATGGCCATTTGAACGCAGCGGGAGATAACGCTGTGCTTCTGCCTTCACACTACATGGCAGACATGAACGGTTACGCGTGGCTGATTGGACCAGGTAAGGCCCTCGACCCTACGCATCAGTTTCTTATCGCTACCGAACTCTTCGGCAACGGGCGTTCGTCTTCACCAAGCAATACGCCCGAGCCTTTCCACGGGCCGCGCTTGCCGGTGACGACGATCCGGGACAACGTCGAGGCCGTGCATCAGCTCCTCACAACTCAGCTTGGCGTTCGACACCTTCAGGCGGTGATTGGTTTCTCCATGGGCGCGCAGCAGGCGTTTCAATGGGCCGTTTCCTACACGGATTTCATGGACCGCATCGTTGCAACCTCGGGAACGGCAAAGACCTATGGCCACGGCATCGTGGGCCTCAAGAGCGAGATCACCGCTCTGACTACAGATGAAGCCTTCAAAGGTGGTGACTACACGACCGAGCCAGTGAAGGGCATCCAGGCATTTTCGATCGTATGGACTGCATGGCTCTTTTCGCAGGAATGGTGGCGGCAGGAGCTGTGGAAGACCGAGGAACCTGCCGGCACCACCTTCGACCAGGTCGTAGAGCATTACCGAACCAATTTCATTCCCGGTGCGGATGCGAATAATCTGATCCTGCAGATGCGCACCTGGGAGCGGCACGATGTCGGCACAACGCCGGGCTTCGGCGGCAACGTGCAAAAGGCACTCGGATCAATCAGGGCGAGGGTGCTCTACATGCCACCGGAAACAGACCTCTATTTCCCGGTTACGGATGCCCGATACGAAGCTCAGTTCATTCCTCACTGCAGTCTGCTGCCGATACCGTCCCTCTAGGGACATCCGGCAGGAGCGGGCGCCAGCCCCGCGGATCTGAAATTTCTCAACGAGCATATCGGAGAATTCCTGAAACAGAATCCTGGTGGCGGGGCATAGTAGCGTCAGTCTGCGTGCAGTCCCACACCCTTCAGTAACGGCCTCCGAAGTCCTGCTCAAAAAGGTTTGTAACAAATCTCGCTATTTTGAATCCTACAAAGAAAATGTGGCTTGTACTGATCTTCACGCGCAGGTCTAAATACTCATGACTAGAATGGCGCATCGGATGATGCGCCATATTCGCGCGTAGGGCAGGATTCTCTATTCGGTCCTGGGAGAGGATAGGAATGATCAGATATGAACGAAGAAAGCGTCCTGATCGATGGCATGAGCTGAGAGCGCGAGTGAAATACCGTTGGGCAATTCCATTTGTCGCTTTCGAGTGGGGATGGGATTGGTTGGCCTTCCTGTTGAGTAACTGGAGCTTCCTGGAGGTGCTGGAATATCTCGGAAGCTTTTCAGTACTTGCCGGCGTCATTTTCTACTTCAGCGAGTCCGGGGATCGGATTATGCAGCGGCATTACCAGGCGTGGCAAGTGATCAACACCGCGCAGGGTAAGGGAGGCAGTGGCGGTCGCATCGACGCTCTGCAAGAGCTGAACCGGGACAAGGTCCCCCTCGTTGGTGTTGACGTGTCATCTGCCTTTCTGCAGGGGCTCAAATTGGAGGGCGCCAATCTTCTGCGCGCGGATTTCAGTGCTGCCGATATGCGGGGAAGCGATCTAACGGGGGCAGACTTCGCTTATGCCGACTTACATGCCGCGAATCTGCGTGGAAGTGACCTTGAGCACGCTTCTTTCGAACATGCCAATCTGAACGAAGCGGACCTGGTCGGCAGCGACTTAGCCGGCGCACGGTTCGATGGAGCTGACCTCGGTGGCGTAGACCTGCGCCACGCTGACTTACGAGACTTTCAGTGGCAGCAGCTGAAAAATATAAGAATGGCGAACATTGCGGGCGCGAAAAATGCGCCAGCAGGTTTTGTTGCATGGGCCCTGAAAAACGGCGCCGTGCAAATTGAGGAAAACGACGAATAGAAGGACCGCTCTCGCACGCGCGATCGGTCATGCCACTAGACAGGCAGGTCTGGTCGGTGCAAGTCGGATTTCAGGCCCAGGTTGCGGACCAGCCGATGTAGATACTTGGGGTGGATGCCTAACAGGCGCGCGGCTTCCGGATAATTTCCTTCTGCCTCCCGGAGCGCGTTCAGGATCATATCCTTCTTTGCATGATTGATCACGGCATGGTAACGCGCACCCTCGATTTCTGCGGATCGCTCCTCAAGTATGGCGGTCGGGAGATCTTCCGGAAGGATTTCTTCAGTCAGGCCGAGAACAATTGCGTGCTCAATTGCATTCTCCAGTTCGCGAACATTCCCGGGCCAGGTGTAGTTCATCAGTAACTTGCGCGCCTCGCCAGAAATTCCTTTAAAGGGCCGCCTGCTTTTTTCTGCGTATTTGGCCGCAAAGTACAGGGCTAGCAACGGAATGTCATCGCGATGCTCACGCAACGGAGGCAACGTGATTGCAACTACATTGAGCCGGTAGTACAAGTCCTGCCGGAACTCTCCGGATTTGATTGCCTGTTCAAGGTTCTTGTGGGTTGCGGCAAGAACGCGCGCAGTAAACGGCAGGAAGCGATTGCCGCCAAGCCGCTCAAACTCTCTTTGCTGTAGCACTCGTAACAGCTTGGCCTGCAGGGAAGGCGCCATTTCGCCTATCTCATCGAAAAACACCGTTCCATCGCCGGCTGCCTCCAGCTTCCCCTTCTTTATCGCGATTGCCCCGGTAAATGCACCTTTTTCATGCCCGAAGAGTTCACTCTCCAGCAATGCCTCCGGAATAGCCGCGCAATTGATCGCTACAAACGGGCGTTCCGTGCGCGGACTGCTGTGATGGATCGCGCGCGCAACCATTTCCTTGCCTGTGCCGCTCTCCCCCCGGATCAGGACGTTGCAGTCGCTGTGCGCCACTCGCCCTATGAACTCTTCAATCTGCCCAATTTGCCGGCTTTCGCCGACGAGCTTGCTGGCCGAGTGGAGTTCCTCTTTCAGTTGCTGGTTCTCGGCGTTCAGCGCATCCAGCGCGAGGACATTTTCAAGGGTTACGGCCGCTATTCGGGAAACGCGGCTTAGGAAGTGAACATGATCTTCTCGGAATGGCGAAACCGCGCTCTCGGAAATGAGGTAGATGACGCCGAGTGTCCTTTCCAGGGCGACAAGCGGCAGACACAACACGCTCTTGGTATCGTTCGAATCTCGATCTGTGCTTGCGAACACCGCCGATCGCTCCCATAGGGCGCGGTGCACCAGATCACGTTCGATATTGATCGAGGGCGAACTGCCAGGCTGCCGCCCCCAGGTGCATATCGACTCCGGCTCCTGGTTAGCCTGGCTGATCAGCACAATGGCGCCTTTCTCAGCTGGTATTACCTCGAATATGAGCCGCAGCAGTTCGCGTTGCAGAAGACTGATGTCGCGTATCGAGTTGATGATTTCGCTGATGCGAAATACGGCGTCAAGGTCGCGCGCGAGACGGCCGACCTCGACCCCCAGCTGGGGGAGTGGTGTCGTTTCATCCACTCGAATCGTTTTTAGATCGGAGACGGACGAGTCGTCACTCAGGGATAGCTGGGGACTGTCACCAGCCTCTCCTTCGTAGACCAGGAACAAAAGCTCGTTGCCTCCAACGCGAATCGTATCGCCATGGTTCAGCACCTTTCGGCTAACGGGCGTGCCGTTTACAAACGTACCGTTGTGACTCTCCAGATCGGCAAGCTCATAGTGTCCATCCGCCTGCTGGACAGTGCAATGCTTGCGTGACACCGCAGGATCTTTCAGGCAAAAGTGATTCATGTCTCCCCTGCCGATGGATATCTGGCCATCGATCAAGTGGCGGACCGATCCTTGCAATGGACCCGAGATGGCCATGAGCCTCGGCTTCACCGGAGCCCTCCTGCGCATTCAGTCGAGTGGAGCTGTGAGCCTGCAGTCCGAATACGTCCCGCTCGTCCACTGGATTCGAATAGTTACCCGCGGGTATCCGTTGAGATACCAAGCTAAGGGCGCGACGCCGAGTAGTCAATATCGCAAATCGGCGCGGACTTCCTATCTGATTGAAAGTACAGTGCGGGAGCACGAGTTGTGAAACTCCCACCCGCCGGCGAGATTTGGCCCGGCGCATGCTCTATGTCCGGGTGTAACAGCAGCCGCCAAGGACAAATCCTCCGGAGGCTGGCAACCAAAAAACAGTCCGGACTCCACTGCGAGGAGTTCCAAAAGACGCACTCAAACGACTGCGCCTCGAAAGGAGATATCGCCATGAAACGGATCACAGCAATTGCACTTGCAGCCCTGGCAAGTTTCATCACCGTCGGCAGCATATCGGCGCAGGAACGTTCAGTTCGCGCCGCCGTTCCGTTCGACTTCACCGTGGGCAATAAGCTCATACCCGCCGGTACTTACACGGTCTCTTCGGAGTCTGCCAATGTAGTCTTGATTCAGAGTGGCGACCGGCACATCACTGTAATGAGCACCGCTTTCGCCGACAGCAGGCAACCGAAACATAGCGTGCTGGTTTTCAATAAGTATGGCGACCAGTACTTTTTGCATGAGATCCTCTGCTCTTCTGGAGCCATGAACCTGCAGCTCCCGACTTCAAAGGTCGAGAAGCGGGTACAGACCCAGGAAGCCAGCCTGTCCAGCGGCAATCAGATCCTCGTTGCCCTCAAGTAACAAAGGCAACGTTTCTTAACACGGCCCGGAGACGACTGTCTCCGGGTCTTCTTGCGAGACTGACCAGCGGACTTGCATCCGGGAGCAGTGGGATACTGTCATAAACAACCGCCTTACTGATAAAAGGACAATCAGTTGGCAGGGGCTTGCGGCGCTTGAAAATCCCCAAGTCGCGCCTTCTGTGCCTGCAAGGCGGTCCCGCGCTGCCGTTGCAGAAGCACCTGCGTCTCTGCCGCCATCTCCCTCGAATTTGCTGTCTCTCCCAGTCGCGCATAAACCCGACTGAGCTGATAATGCGCATTGGCGTGGTCGGGAGCAATGGCAATCACGCGCTGGAACTCCTCGCGCGCCTGCGGGATTTGCCCCAGCTGAAAGTACAGCTTGCCTAACTCATAGTGTGATTCGGCCACCTTAGGATCAAGCGCCACCGATCGCCGAAACGCAGAAACCGCCTCGTCATTTTGAGACAGATGCGACAAGGCCAGCCCATACATGTACTCAAGCATCGCATCGGGAGGGAGTTTCCCGCGTACGTCTGCCAGCAGCTTAGCGGCATCTGCATCCTTGCCATCGCGCATGTACGCCTGCGCGAGAGCGACGTAGCCAAGCGCAATGTCAGGATGCTGATCGATCGCCTTCTGAAATAACTGCCGTGCCTGGTCATACTGGCCCAACGTCATGTCGATTGATCCCAGCCGGAGATTTAGTGCGTACGCATCTGGAGCATTCTTCATTCCCTGCTGCACGATTTGAGCTGCTTCCCCATATCGGTCCAGATCCATCAGCAGTCGCGTGTAATCGAGATAGAGATCAGAATTGTCAGGATCATTTCGTACCGCTGAAGCATAGGCCTTGAGTGCCTCTGGATAATCACCGGTGGCTTCGTATGCTGCGCCCAGCAACGTAAACAGCCTCGCATCGCTGCTGCGCTCGCTCGTCAGAGGCTCGAGGACTGCAATCGCCTCAGGCAGTTCGTTGGCATCGATCAGCGCAACCGCAAGATCGAACTTGCCCGTCCAGGATGCCGGCTGCCTCTGCACGATCCGCCGGAACCTTTCGACGGCCGCCGGATACATTTCTTTCTCTGCCAACAAGATTCCGAGGCGGTATTCTTGCTCTACATTCAGCCCAGGTCCGCTTTCAAGGTTGCTGATCAGTTCGGTTGCCTCGGTCTTCATGTCGACCCGCAGGCATGCTGCCGCCATCTGCGAGCCCAAGTCCGGATCCTTTCCGATGAGTGCTCGCGCCGGCTCCAGCTGAGCTACTGCCTCCCGGTCACGCGAAGTATCCAAATAAATTTCCGCAAGATAGTAATGAACGAATGGATCCTGCGGCGCCACCACCTCAGCCTGCTTCAGAACCTGCTCTGCTAAGTCGTAATGCGTGGCGGAAAGATAGTTGACCGCCAGATTCTTGTATGGTCCCGCAAGCCTCGGATCAAGACCGATAGCCAGCTTGTAGTATCGATTCCCTTCGTCGATTTGCCCAAGCTTGGTTTCTGCGATGCCAATCAGGTTGTCAACCGATGCATCATTGGGCTGTGCTGCGTGTGCCTGCTGAAATTCCTCAAGCGCCTTTGCATATTGCTCCTGCTGAAAGTAAGTCACGCCCTGTCGTACATGAGCATCCTGCGCCGGCGCAATGCTGGCGGCAAGTAGACATATCACTGCGCAGCACGTATTCACTGAATCTGCGTCCCCCGCTGGCTGGGCTCATCCAGTCGGTCTTCTTTGATCTTCCTGACCGTCTCGAATTCCGCCGATGCCTCAGTCCGTCGACCTTCAGCACGATAGACCAGCGCCAACTGATAGTGCGCTGATCCGTAGGGGTCGTCCTGTACTGCCTTTTTCAGTTCTACCTCAGCCTTTGGATAATCCTTCTGCTGTAGATAGGCGGAGCCTAATTGCTCATGGATAAATCCAGCATCGGGGCTAAGACGAAGCGCAGTCTCAAGATAAGGAACCGCCCTCCACGGCTCATGATCTGCCACCAGAATCGTGCCGATCTCGCCATTCGCTTCCGGGTGATCCGGATTCAGCTGCAATTCTTTGCGAAGCTCCTCAAGCGCGCCTTCCGGATCTGCGTGATTGTTTTTCCACAAAAGCCGGCCTATCTCGAAGTGGATGCCGGGCAAGGTAGGATCCATCTTCTCAACGATCCTGTACTCCGCCAGTGCCTTATCATCCTGCTCCTGATTCTCATAAGTCTGGGCCAGAAGCTGATGAGAGCGGTAAGAATCAGGATTGTTTTTCAGAAGGCGGGTCAGTATCTCAAGTGAAAGCATGCGATAAGTCTTCGCCAGCAAGTACTGCGCCTCCAAGTCGTGAGGTTGCGCAGTCAGGTAAACCTCAAGTGCCTTCTTCGCCTCAGTGAACTGTCCGCGATCGTAAAAGAGCGTCGCTCGTAGAACGGCGTCGACTGGCTGGGCCGCCTGCTTGACCGTGGACCGGAATGCCTTCCAGTCTTCGTCGAAGCTCCCGCCGCTTTGTTCGTTGTCGATAAATGCCAGCGCCAGCGCTCGCGATGCGGTGGGAGCAGCGGCGCGTAATTCAGCCTCCGCAGCGCTCAGTTTCTCTCTATCGGTCGTCGTCGGTTGCTCGCCTGGGGTGCCGGGAGCTGGAGGGAGACCAAGCGCAGCGCTGGCCTTATCCGGGGAGATGCGGATCGCCTCATCGAGCATCTGCAGGGCCTGCGTCAGATTTCCCTCGAGAAGCGCTGTCTCCGCCAGCAGCGTATATGCTGTGGCTGACGATGGATTGACAGAAAGCTCAGTCTGCAGCTCACTTTGGGCCTCGCTGAGTTTTCCCTGCGACAGATAAATCTCGCCGATGCCGAGATGCGCGCCTTTCCATCGGGGATCCTTTTTTAGCGCGAGCTGATAATGCGCGATCGCCTTGGGCCATGATTGCTGTTCTCGGTAGATGTCTCCATAGATTTGGTTGAGCATCGGCGTTCCTGCGGAAGCCGTAAGAATGCTCTCGATGCCCTGGTCTGCCGCCTTGCGATAGGCCTCGCCCAGGACGAAGAGGATGTCAGGATCAGCGGGAAAAAGCGCGCTGGCTTTGACTAGCTGATCGATAGCAGCCGTGGTGTGGCCAGCATTCCATAGAGCCGTGCCCAGCCAGCTCTGCGCCTGCTTGTCTGTCGGATCGAGCGTCACAGCCTCACGCAGTAGAGGGACAGCCCGCGCAGGCTGGTTCAGCTTCACATAGTCGATCCCCAGCCAGAGACTCACCCCACGCATGCGCGGTCGCAGTTCGTTGGCTTTGCTTAGCGCCGTTGCCGACTCCTCGAAGTTCGCCTGCTCGTAATAAACCAGCCCCAGGTTCGCGTACGCTTCCGAGAGTCGCGGATCGAGTTTCAGCACAGCTTGATACTCGTGCACCGCCGCATCGAGCTGCCCAGTCTGTTGATCCTGCTGAGCGGCGCGGAAGTGCTCCTCAATTCCCTGGCTCGCTTCCTGCGCACCGCACGCGGGTAAGAACACGCATCCTGCAAAGATGGCAGTAGCAACCCGCAGCAGGCATAGGGGCAGAATGGCAGGCATAGTTCTAGAACTTAATGATAGCTCCCGAATCCCCGCAAGGCAGGGACTCGGGAGCAAGGGTTGTCAGAAGCTCACGCGCAGGTTTGCCTGGATACTTCGTCCAGCGGTTGTCGTTGAGGCCTGCCCGAAACCTGGCTGTCCAGCCGATGTATTGAACCCAGTAAATCGGTGTCGGTTGAATGCGTTGAAGAACTCCATGCGAAAGATGGTGCTCACTTTTTCTGTGAACATCGGTATTCGCTTGGAGAAGTTGAGGTCTTCATCGAGGTTTGCAAATTCCCTGACATTCAGCGCGCGCGGAGCATCGCCAAAAGTGAAGTTTGCCGCAGGAGTAAAGGCAGCAGGATTCAGTCTGCGGCTCTGCCCGTAGACAAACGAGCCGCCGTGGAAACCGTTGAAATCCTGTCCCGGAACAACGTTTGGACGACTGCACCCTGAGCAGAGATTTCCAGCGAATATTCCGGAATCCCAGTTCGGTGACGATACCGCGAGCGGATATCCGTTTTGGTAGGTTTGCACTCCAGCAATCTGCCAGCCGCCGACTAACGCGTTGGTTACGCCGCCCTTGTTGGCAAATGGCTTGCCCTTGCCGAATGGCAACTCGTACGTATAACTAAGAACCACACGATTTGTAACGTCGAACTGGCTTAGCGCCTTCTCGACCTTGAGGTTATAGGTATTCAGCGCTCCGGAAGTTCCATTGCCTTCCCACGCAGCCTGCAATGGATACTCCGAATCTGCATTCGTAATGTTCTTCGACCAGGTATAGTTCGCCAGAAGCGTCAGTCCCTGCGAATAGCGCTTCTGAACCGACACCTGCAAAGCATTGTAGGTGTAGACACCAAACGGATCCGACATGGTCGCAGAGTCGACTTGCGCATTGGAGTATTGCGGAAACGGCCTGAGCGCCTGCGCCACTGTGCCGTTGAAGCCTGAATACGGCGCCGCTACCGGCGTCTGGCCGGCACAGGCTGGATTTCCCGCCTGCGCCGCAATATTCACCTCCAGGCAGGCTCCTCGCACCTGGTCTACAGGATTGCCCTGGTTCGGATCGTGCATGAAGGCCTGCAGGTGGTCGCCGTGATCGCCAACGTAGGCTATATCCAGGACCGTCTGCCCCGGAAGCTGCTGCTGTACATCAAGGGTCCAGGTTTGTATGGTTCCCGGCCGCGCGGTCTTTGACAGGATAAAGGTCGGCTGCTGGCCATTCTGCACCGTCGGATCGATAAAAGGCGGCGTTGGCCCGGGATACGACTGTATCTGGGACAGCACGACCGTAGGAGTCTGCTGGCTCGCCGGTACGGGATAGTTATAGCTGCCAAAGAAGCCGGCGCTGTCATTTTCGCCAAAGCCGCCGATCTTCAGATTCGAATAGTAGATTCCATAACCTGCGCGCACAACAGTATCGGGCCGCACCTGGTAGGCAAATCCAACGCGCGGACCCCACGAGTTATGGAACGTGTCCTGCGGCGTATTTATTCCGAGCCTGCCGGGGCCATGACCGGCAAATACATAAGCGCCGGGAATGCCTCCCGCACCGGGGTTCGGAAGCGTCGGATCGATAAACGATTGTTGCTGGTGGGCTTCCGTCACCGGAGTCGGAATCTCGTATCTGAACCCGAGATTGAGAGTAAGCTTCGGGTCGACCTTCCAGTCATCCTGAGCAAAGCCCGCGTAATACTTCACCCTCCATCCCAGGTTCTCCGGCAATGCGATGAAGCCATTGGAGGCGGCGCCCAGGTAGAAACTGGCATACCCAAACCCGGAATTGGGATCGATATTCGCGGGAGAGGGGCCGCTGGTCGTGCCGCTGGAGAAGTTGAACTCGCCCGATGTCCCGGTCAGGATGCTGATGTTGAATTCCTGCAGACGCACTTCTCCGCCGAACTTGAAGCTGTGGCGGCCATGCTGCCAGGAAACGATGTCGTTGTATTGATAGGTGTTATCGATGAAGGTGTTGGCTCCGTCGCTGGGCAGGTTGATTCCATCCGGGTAGTTATAGGAGACCCGCGGGAAGGTAGTATCCATGACTCCCTTCAGGCCGAGTTTGCTGGGCCAATTCCCGCCATAACTTCCTATGCCGCTGAACTCCTGGCGGTGCCTGCGGCTGAAGCCGAAGTTGAAGTGGTTGAGAACGTTTGGCGTGAAGACATAGTCGTAGCCGAGACGCGCATAGTTGGTCCACTGGTTGGTTGCGCTGGTTTCAAGAGGGCTGTCGGCGTAAAAAACCGTGTTCGGCCGGTTGTCATGGTCATAGCTGCCAGAGAGCTTCTGCTTCGTCCCAAAGTTCTGATCAATCCGAATCTCCCAGAGATTCGCATCCACTGGATTCGTTGCCTCTTGCACGAAATTCAGGTAAGGCGAATTCGACGTGGCGTGAGGCAGGACCGCCGCCATCGCCTGGTAAACCGGATCGGGGGCCTGGGTAATCTTGTTGTCCGGGTAAGGCTGACACACCTGTCCCTGGTTTACCCCTGTGCACGTGGAGTAATCGTAGAGGATATGTGCCGGAAAAGTGTTGCCGTTGATCGTTACTGGCTGCGATAACGCGGAAAAGTCGCCATTTAACATGGAAGGCGTCGGTGCCGACAACAGGCTGTTTCCGCCGGTGTTAAAGCGGAATCCCTCATAATTGAACATGAAAAAGGTTTTGTTGCGGCCATCATAAAGCTTGGGAATATACACCGGGCCGGAGATGATCCCGCCAAAATCATTCTGCGTATCGATTGGCTTGGGGACGTTGTTGTAGTCATTAATCCAGCTATTGGCATCAAGCGCTCTGTTCTTAAAAAAGTCATAAACGGAGCCGTGCAGATCATTCCCTCCGGACTTGGTCACGAGGTTGACCAGACCCCCGCTCATGCGCCCGAACTCTGCATCGAAAGTATTTGTATTTACCTTGAACTCCTGCACCGCTTCGACGCTTACGCCGTAGTTCATCTGCAGGTTTGCCGAAGCAAGCTCGATCGTTGCACCGTCCAGAAGGATGTCCGTCCCGGCCTGCTGTCCGCCGTTCAGCTTGAAACCGCCCTGAACGGTGGGCGAGTTGGTGTCGATTCCCGAGTATCCGGGTGTCAGTTGTACAAATTGAAGAGGATTGCGGACCTGTCCGTTGAACTGCAGAGGCAGGTCTTCGATCAGCTTTGTGGGCACCGTCGTTCCGATGTCCGAGGACTCTGTCTGCAACTGCGAAGCATCGGATCTGACTGTCACGGATTGAGTGGCCGCGCCCACAGTGAGCGCTACGTTAACGTTTGCCGTCGTGCCGACGGTTATATTGATGCCTGTCTGCTCGTAACGGTTGAAGCCTGCGGCACCGACGGACAGGTTGTAGAGCCCGGGTGGGAGTTCGGGAAAGTTATAAATTCCCGCCGCATTGGTCTGCGCGTTGTACTGGCTGCCAGCGTTCGCGTCAGTAAGGGTCAGGGGCGCATTTGGGACGACCGCGCCGGTACTGTCCTTCACCGATCCGGTCAACCCACCTCGTCCCGATTGTGCCCACGACAAGGCTGCGCCCGACAGGGCGAGCGCGGCTAACATCAACACCCATATATGCTTTGTACTTTGTTTGAGTGATATCATCTTTCGCCTCCTTAGATGCCTTGCAGTTGACTGGAATCTCCGTTTTGACTTCCAGGAGCCCGATACGATTCTTGGGTTTCGGTTCTTGAAGCTCACCTGACTAACAACTAACAAAAGCCTCCTGGACAGCGCTTGTCTGTTCATAATTGCTCGCTTTGGCAGACAACGACTTCGGCCTCCGGATGTTCCGCTCGCGCAGCCGATAGGTCAGACACAGCTCCGTCGTTAAATCTCTTCTCGATCTGAAAGTTGGAACTATTCAAACCTGGTAACAACCTCCACGATTTCTCCGTGAATTCGCGGCGGCTCGGTAGTAACTCTGACGGCGGAGGACAGCGTGTCGCGAGCTACCCAGATTGACGCGAGCTGCAGCACGGCGATGGTGGGCAGTGCGTACTTCAGTGCTGCCACGCGCGACACATAAGCAGCCATCAGAATGAATAGGCCGCATCCGAAGAGCCGGCCGGCAAACAAGCCTAGTTCGTGGTTGAAGATGTACGCATACTCGTTCCTGCCCTCGATCGCCGAGACCGTGTCGATGATCAGCATCTGGATCGGAAAATAGGCAAGATCTAGTACCGGCTTGGCCAGAACCAGGCATGCCATGAAGATCAGCACGCCTTTCGCGTCGAACAGAACCGCATTGACGATGGATCCGGCCGCGAAGACCAGCAGGCCGACGGCGAAGACCGTAACGCGGTGTTCGGGCCGCGAAGCCCGGCCAACGGCATACAACATGAACGAAGAAACAATGCCACCCGCCGCCTGAATCAATCCAAGCGTGCCTTCCTGGCCCACCAGCATCATGATCAGCATGGCGGGAGCGGTCACCAGATAGCCCTGCGCAAGCCCTTTCAGCGCTGCCAGCGACAGCATCTTCTTCCACAACGAATGAAAATGGAAAAAGACAAACCGCGTCTTGGGTGGATTGCGATAGGACCCGGTATTGATCACAATCGAGGCCGCGATGGTCAATACCAGTGCGCACACCGCAATGATTCGATAGCTGTTGTTGCGGTCTCCGCCCACCCATCCGTACTTCCCGGTAGCCGCAATGAACCACCCTATCGCGACGGGCACGATCACAGAGGTGATCGTCAGGAAAAAGGTCTCGACGCCGTAGTAGTAGTTCCGGTTTTCATCCGTAGTCGTGGAGAGTGCCAGAAAGCCGCGATTTGCCCAGAAGAGCCCCGAAGCAATTCCCATAAGCAGCCCCGACACCGCAATAGCCGCAGGTGTGATGACGTTAGATGCCATCATCACCAGCATCGCAACCGCGCTGAGGATCATTCCCGCGGAATAAAGTCGCTTTGTGCTGAGGCGTCCCAACATCAGGCCGTTGAGCCAGAAAGCCACGGGATCTCCCGCGTAGATTGCCAGCTGATAGGTCACAACCTTGCTCACATCGTGGGAATTCCTCATGACATAGGCGGCTACAAAGATCTCGATCACCGGCAGCACGAACGCATAAATCATGTTCGTGACCAGCAAAACCCTCATGTCCCGCGGACATGCGAGAAAGATGGCGTATTCCCTCGCCAGCCGGTTCATCGTCCGCGACCCTGCTTGCTTAGCACGGAATCCAGCAGGTCCCCGATCGAAAAGCGCGCGGCGCAAACCACGCTGTCCGACGCTCCGTAGTAGACGGTTACCTCATCGCCATCAATCACATGGCCGTTGGTGAAGATCACCTCGCCGAAGAAACCATCGCGCTCGTAGGATTCGAGCGGTTCCATCACCGGCTCTTCGGACCGGGCAATCACCTTCCACGGCTTCTCCAGGTCGAGAAGCAGAACTCCCAGGCAATAGCGGTTCTTGTCGTTCGCTCCGTGGTAGATCTCGAGCCATCCCTCCTGCGTTTTGAGCGGAGAAGCTCCTGCGCCGACCCGCGCACTATCCCAGTAGCCGTCCCGCGAATGCGCGATGCAACGGTGGTTGCCCCAGTGCTCGAGATCGGGCGATTCCGCGATCCATATATAGTTGCCGCCCAACTCCGGGCTGCTGGGCCGATGCAGCGCGTAGTACTTGCCGCCGATCTTTTCCTCAAAAAGCGCGCAGTCCTTGTTGTGTGGGGAAAAGATCATCCCCCGCCGAGTCAGGCTCTGCCAGTCGCGGGTGCTAATGAGCCCCACTCCCACCCCGTGTTCGGATACCTGGGTGTAGGTCAGGCAATACTGGCCCTCGACCTCGGCTACACGGCAGTCTTCAATGCCGAAGGTCTCTAGTTCCCCTTCGCCCAGAATCGGGTGGCTGCCTTCAGGCTCGGAAAAGTGAATGCCGTCCTCACTCGACACCAGCCGCAGGTGCGACATGGTGGTGAGGTAGTCGCGCCCGTCGTAGCTGATCACCCGTGGATCGGAGAGATCCAGCCGCGGGTCCGAGTTATCGAATTCGAGAATCTTGACGCCCGCCTCCGGATCGAGCACCGGAAACGAAGTCTTCCCCGGCCTCTGCTCGGGACGTTCTGCCACGCGAAGCAGCAACCATGTCATGTCTTTGAACCGGAAGGCACCTGGATTGAGAAGGCATGTGACTTCCATCCCGTCCGTGCTGGGCCGGATATCGGAGGGCGTCAGCAGCGGATTCTGAGTGAATCTTCTTGCGATGTCTGCCACTAGGTCTGCGTGATTTCACCGGACTTCGGGATCTCAGTGCCGCCCCAAAGGGAGGGTCGAGCCGGGATTCAGCATCCTCGCCGGTGTTAAGAATCCACAAGGGACATACAAGCTAAATCCTGAAAATCGAACGCTAATTACATGTGAAGCCCCGCGCTGGGTTCGGTTCGGCGGCGTATTCAGCCGTTTTATTGATGTGCTATCTTTGGTGTTTCATAGTCGGCCTCTTGGCAGCAAAATGAGGCGCGAAGTTCTAGGGCGGTAAGGTGTCCCCCTCTTTACAAGCAACTGAAGTGGATAATGACCTGAAAGAAGACGCGCGATGGCAACTTATCGAGCGCATCCTGGCCACAGGGCCGTTTCAAAAATCAGGACGCCTGAGGGAACTTCTTCCCTACATGGCCGAGCGCGCCCTGCACGGCCACAGCCATGAACTGACCGAACACAACATCGGCATTGCGGTCTTCGGAAAGGCTGCCGACTACAGCCCGGTAGAAGACAGTTCTGTTCGCGTACATGCGCGCCAGCTTCGCCTCAAGCTCCATGAATATTTCGACGGCGAGGGCCGCGGCGAGAACATGATCGTCGAAATTCCGAAGGGCTCTTACGCACCGGTCTTTCGCAGCGCAAAGCCGACTCCTTCGGAACCCATTCCGATTCTCGCTCCAGTGCCCGTTGCTTCCGTCCCTGTAAGGACGCGCCTCTTTCCGGCGTTCATTCCGTGGACTATCGCGGCTTTGCTCGCCATCGCGTGCCTTGTACTTTCGATCCGCCTCACGAACGCACCGTCGCAACCCGGCAAAACGCCTTGGCCGCTTTGCGATGTCTTCGACGGAATCAACCACACGCAGATCGTGATTGCCGACGTGAACTATGGAATGTTGCGCATCGCCAGCCAGCAGGAGGGATCGCTCGAAGAGTATCTCCGGCCAGACATGCAGCGGAGTCTTACTCCCGAACATCTGAGCGCGCGCGAAGCGCGCATCATG
This sequence comes from uncultured Acidobacteriaceae bacterium, assembly GCA_963781245.1. Taxonomy (GTDB): domain Bacteria; phylum Acidobacteriota; class Terriglobia; order Terriglobales; family Acidobacteriaceae; genus Silvibacterium. The sequence goes on along the minus strand of CAWAFB010000005.1, from coordinate 429,661 downwards.
AACTACATCGCCAGCTCCAACCTGACATCGTACGCGGACGTGGTAGTTGCCACGACTTTGTCGAACATGGTGCCGGGCAACCACGGACTCATTTCCGTCCGCTCGGCGCGCGATGTGCGCCTGCGTGACCTCCAAGATGGCAATTACATCTTCGTCGGCAGCCCAAGCTCGAATCCATGGGTCGCCCTTTACCAGAACAAGCTCAACTTCAAGGAAGGCGAGGGCATCGTAGGCGAAAGCATGAAGTATTTCGTCAACGAGCATCCCAACCCTGGCGAACAGAAAACCTATCAGGGACTGGAGTTTACGGGTTCAGCGGGGCAGGATTTCGCGACCATCTCATTGCTGCCTACGGCAAACGGGCGCGGAGCAGTCCTGATCCTCCAGGGACTCCAGCAGGAGGGGACCGAAGCCGCCGGTCTCTTCCTCGCCAACGAAGAGTCACGCGCACAGCTTAGAAAGGCTCTCGGCATTCACGAGAATCCCGCCAAGCCGGTTCATTTCGAAGTGCTCATCAGCACCCGCGCAGTCGCAGGCGCACCCAATGCCACCAGCATCGTGGCCGCGCGCCTCCTTCCCTGAGGCTGGTCGTTATTTAGTACCCGCCTGATAATCGACAGGCACTCCGTCGCAGAGCAGTGAACCGTTCTCCACGCGTCGCCGCGCGCCTGAAGGAACAACCACGATCACTCGCGAACCGTTCGCCGGGATCGTTAGCGCAACCCGTCCGCTCTTTTGCTCGCCGATAAAGGCATGCGCCGAAAGATCGTAGAGATCGAAGCCCCCACCTTCCGACGCAAGCGTCACCTGCTTCGATTCGCTCCACGGATTGTAGTGAAGGTAGGATGGGTGTGCCTTCGCGCACAGAAAATCGCTGCGTGAGAGATTCATCTGCAGGATGTAGGGATCCTCGGTTGCCTTCACCAGCTCTCCCCACCACAGAGCATAGGCGCCGCCGTAGATCGAGCGGTGGCTTCCGTAATCGCCGGATGCATAGGGCGATTTGCCGTTCAGTTCTTTCGTCAGCCGCTCATAAGGAATCGCCGAGGTGAGGTCGGGGCGGCTCTGGTTCTCGCGCGGAATGCAGTCGGAATAAAAGAGCCGCATGTTCGCTGCCGTATTCAGCAGATATCTTCCGATGTCGTTGGCGAACTCGGGCCGGTATCGCAGCACCGGCAGAAGATACGGTAGCGTCATCAGCGATTCCATGCTGTATGCTTCGCCCGCCGGCTCGGTGCTGAAGCCTGCCATCAGGCCGTTCACCTCCTGGCCACCCCAGTTGCCGGTCTGCATGGGATGACCATCTGTTTCGAGCGCAAAGCTGACGGTCTTGCGCACATCGATCTGCCGCTCATGCACCGAAAGCCGTGCTGCGGCAAGACAAGCCATCGCGCCGCTGGGTATCTCATACCAGGGATTCTTCGCAAACGACTGGTAGAGCCTTAAGCCCTTCTTCGCCTCGGCGAGATATTTCGCATCGTCAAACATCTGATAGGCGAACAGCATCAGGTAAGCGTAGCCGCCTATCGCATCTGGCTGGCGGTAGATGTCCTGATTTGTAAACGGAACACGAGTGTTGAAGCGGTAGCCCTGGTCATTGAAGTTGTAGCCGATCTGGTGGGCCAGTTCGATTAGCCTGTCCGCGCTCTTCCGCACGCGCCCCGTCCACATCGGGTCATGTGACAGATGCGACCGGACAATTCCGTCGGCGAGCGCATTCACGTTCATCAGGTACCAGTACTCGCAGAGATCGGCATGCGTACCGTCCAGAAAAATTCCAGCCTCGTCGCTGAAGTACGCCGCCATCGAAGGCACCAGTGAATCCACCGTGTCGCCGCGAAGAATCTTGCCCAGCACCAGAGGACCGAACGTCGTCATGCCGCCATCGCCCGTTCCCTCGAGGGCCGACGCGAAATATCGCGAGCCATCGGCACGCGTCTGCAGAATCTTGTTCGCCGGGTCCATCACATAGCTGTCGAATGCGTCTCCGCGCTCCCGCCAGGCGAGAGGCCTTTCTGCCGGATGCGCTGGCAGACTAGCCGTGAGCGCTTTGTAGCTGTCAGGTTCAGCGGCGAAGGATTTCCACCTCGACAATGCAGCGCATGAAGATAAATAGATAAACTCTCGCCGACCCAGCCTCGTAAGCCCCATGATTTTTCTCCGCTCTTTCTTATTGTCGCAACGCCTGAACCCGTGAGCTCTTTCAGCTTCTGGGCCATGGCTGCTCGCGGAGAAGGGCTTTACCTGCTAAATCAACGCAGATCACGTGATTCACATGTGAATTACGGCAGGGCGGGCGGCAAATAACAACTACAACCCGATGGAAACTTAGCCGAGTGTTATCAGCTATGGAATTTGCAGCGATAGGCGTAGAAACCGAGGTACGACAACCAGCGCCAGCAGGTTACGGGCAGACCATACTGCCTGCGTGTCGCTGAGCGGACTCGCGATTGGGAGATCGCGGTGTTCGAAAAGAGCCCTTGGAGACCGTCTCCCGGTCGGAGGGGAGAGCGGGTCATCGTGTAGCGGGTTCGGGGATCAAACTCGACTTCTTCCGGTTGGACCAGCGGGATACGTGCTTGAGAAGCTCGTGTTAGAGGTCCGACCACTAGGATAGATGTCTCACCTCCATCTCATAATTTTGTGCGGGAAATCGCGACGCAGGTGCTAATCTCGCATTGCAGGGCAATACCCTCTGTCTGCATCCAAATTTTTATCCCTATGCCAGAGAACAAAGCACAGCCTTCCGACAGTCAACTCGCGATGCAGGTGGTTAACCACATCCGCGAGAGAATCGAAGACGGCACGCTGCAACCGGGAGACAAAATTCCGCCGGAGCGCGAATTTGCGCGCAAGCTGAAGATCAGCCGCGCCAGTCTGCGGACCGGTATCGGCTACCTGGCGGCTATGGGCGTGATGAAGGTGCGCCACGGTGTGGGAACGTTTGTGGCCGATGGACCGCCGGAGATTGGGAAGTCGTCGCTGGGCCTGCTCGGCGCGCTGCACGGCTTCAAATCGTGGCAGATGTTCGAGGCGCGCATGTTGCTTGAGAGCAATCTGGCGGCGCTCGCGGCCGAGCGTGGAAAAGAAGAACACTTCACGGCCATGGCGGAAGAAGTCGCCGAGATGTACGCAACGATCGACGACCCCGCGGAATATCTCATCCACGATGTTCGCTTTCATCGCGCCATCGCCCAGGCATCGGGCAACCCCATTCTGGCTGCGCTGATGGAAACGATCACAACCGCGTTGTATGACGAGCGGCGCAAGACGGTGGAACTCTCCCGGGATCTGAAGGATTCCGCGGAGAAACATCGGGAGATTTATCGCGCTATCCGCGCCAGAAATGCCGCGGAGGCGCGAAAGGTGATGGAAAGCCATCTGCAGCTTGCCAAGACCGCCCAGGAACACGAACAAGCCACCCGAGGACTCAGGAGCGCGCACCGCCGCACGAAGGCTACTGGCTCCTGAGCGAGTGCAATCCTTCTTCATCGCGGGTCGATCATTGCTGGCCGGGGAATGCGGGAAATCTGCCGTCACAGGAAATTGCCCGCGGTTTTGCATGCAGCTGGCCATCTACGGTGACGCCCGTTCCAGCGGGGGTAAAGTTCACACCTCCCGGACCGATCCTTACATTGGCGTATTGCATGTGAACATCCCTCGGCTGGATGCCGTCAATGACCACGCCGTCCAGGGTGATACCGAGCGAGTGTGCGGCATCCCAACCGGCCATCAGGACAGGTTGGGTGGAAACGCTGCGGACATTGCGCAGCACGATGCCTTTGTCCACCGGGATGCGATCGCCCTTGTGACCGGGATCGGTGAAGGGATCGGTAGTTGTTCCGTTGTAGAACGGATCGATGCCGATGGGCAGCTCTACGTTCTTCATACAGATGTTTTCGTAGACGGCAGTATCGACAAGGCCGCCCCGAGTGACATCGGACTTGATGCGGATGCCGTTCGCGGTGTCCTGAAGCGAGAGGTCGGAGACATAGACATTGGTAACAGGCGGCGTTGCACCGCTGCCGATGGACATTCCGTGACCGTCATAGAAAAAGTTGTGCGTGACGCTGATGTGGCTTACTCCTCCTTTGAGGGCGACGTTGTCGTCTCCAGTGCGAATGAACGAGTGGGTGATGGTCACGTTGGTCGAAGTCCAGGGGTCGATGCCGTCGGTATTCCGCGCTGTCTTCGGCGTGTCGATCTTAACGCCCCAGACGGTGAAGCCGTCAGTATGGTTCACGGCAATGTGAAAGTTGGCGGAGTTGCGAAGCGTGATTTTGTAGAGCGTGAGGCCATCGGCCTGATTGGCGATGATGAGCCGCGGACAGCTTTGCCTGAGATTGGCCGGCTCGGCGGCGCGGGCAATCTGCCACCAGGATTGGTCGCTGCCCAGCATAACGTGGCCACCGCGCCCGTCAATCGCCCCCTCGCCCATGATTCCGACGTTGTGCGCGTTGTCGATGTGAATCAGAGGAACACAGCCTCCTCCGCGCTCATCGATCGTCCCGCAGCGGCCAGGAGCGGTGTCGTAGTCGCGCGGATTAACGGAGGCGTACACGGTGACTCCCGCCTCGACCAGCAGCGTAACACCGGCCTTGAGCTGAATCGGCTGGATCAGGAACGCGCCGTTCGCGCCGTCGGATTGGAGGGCCAGGGCGACGCGTCCGCTGTGGCTGCGGGCGGTTGCCGAGCAGGCATCGATCGCTTCCTGGACGCGGCTGGTATCGCATGCGGGCGCGCTCTTCGCGCACGACTCATCGGCCGCGTCGAGATTCGCATCGCTGTAGCGCGCCTTCAGAGTCTTGCAGATCTCAGGAACGGTGGGCTCGACAACAGTACGCATGTCCTGTGCGAGGAGCAAGGCAGGAAACGCAGCGATTGCAATCCAGCCGAAACTTGCGAAGACGCGAAAAGGATATCTCATACAGACAGGTAAAGGGTCAGGAGGCGTTCCTTGCAGGTATGCGATGCAACGCCTCCCGGCGGGCAACCAGCGATTCAGGGAGTGCGTGCCAGCACCTGCCAGCACGCGTGTTGTCCACGTAAGGCTGACAGCCGGAGTTGCTCTTTGCAACTCCGACGTCAGAACTCGAATCTTGCCATCAACTGCGCGTCGCGCGAGGAGTTCGCCTGCGAGCTCACCGTGCCGAAGCTTGAGCTGCCAAACGTTGTCCCGATTCCGCCGAACTCCGTGTGGTTGGTCACGTTGTAGAGATCGCCCTGAAGCGTCATGTGTACCCCTTCGAAGCCCAGGCCGAATGTCCGGCGCAGACTGATGTCCCACTCGTAGTTGCCGGACCGTATAGGTTGTAGGGCGCTGTGCGTGGCGCGTTGCCAAACACGTAACTGGATGTCTGGACAAATGCAGTCTTGTCGATGAAGGGCTTGGTGACGTTGGTTGACGTTACTCCCGCTCCCCATGAGCCATTGATCCTCGCCGGACCTGTGAAGCTTGAATTGAGCGTAGGTTCGCAGGTGGTTTGAGCCGGGTTAGTACCGCACGAGGACCCGGTGAGGGCCAAAGGAGATCCTGAGAAGGCCTGGAAAATGGTTGAGAATTTGAACCCGCCGAGGATGGCTCGGGCATAGGTGTTGCCAGCCATCACGGTCGTGCCGAAGGGCAGGTCCCACACTCCGGTCAGCACAAAATGCTGCGGTTGGTTCGAGGTGGACACCCCGCGCTCGATAGCGTCAGCAGCCCACGATTTGCCGTTCTGGGAGAAGGCGGCTGGAATAGGGTATCCGGTACGGAAAGTGCCGCCATCATCGATCGTCCTTGACCATGTGTAGTTCACCATGAACATGAGACCGTGAGACGCCCGCTTCGTCAGCGTTGCCTGCAAAGCGTTGTAATTGCTGTTGGCTACATTTCCGTAGGTGTCGCTGAGGGCCGCAAATGGGAATGGCTTCAGGCCCTGGCTCAACGGCTGGCTGGAGGTGAACAGCGTGCTAGGCGGGCACGGCAGATTGTTGGCCGCGCAGAAAGCGTTTCGCGCGGAGCCGGTGAGGCTTAGGTTTGACCCGAGCGACAGATATTTCGGATCGAGCGCGTCTACCCAGTATCCACGCGGGTTGCCGCCATCCGTGATCAGGAAGTGGCCTTGCGAGCCTACGTAGCTGATAGTTGAGGCAATGTCGTTGGTCCATTGGTGCTGAAAACCGAAGCTCCAGTTGATATATTGCGGAGCCCGGCCTCCCTGATATGGATCGCCATAGCCGATGGTGGACGGAGTGCCGGTATAGCCGGAAACCGTAGTGTAGCCAGCGCCAAAGCCGTTGCCGGAAGCCGAACCGAGCGCCGGCGAATACGGCGGAAAGGCTGTGTTGCCCGGGCCGAGAGGCATTGTAGAAAGCAGAAATCCGTTCGCGGAGAAGGAGGGGCTTGCGGAGAAGCCGAGGATTCCCGTGCCGGTGCGCGAGTTCGCTGCTCCACCAACTCCGTTACCGTGCGTGTAACATCACCCCCCAGCTTCCGCGCCATACGGTCCTCGAATCGCTCTGGAACGCAAAACCCAGTCGCGGTCCCCAGTTCTTGTAATAGTTGTTCACGGGAGTTGAGCAGTTGCAGCTGTTGGCCCCGTTGCCCGCATACTCAATGGCTCCCGTCAGCCCGGTGACAGGGTTGGTCAGAGTGGGGTTGAAAAAGCTCATTACATCGTGCGCCTCGCGGTATGTCGGATAGAAGTCGTACCGCAAGCCGAGATTCAGAGTCAGCCGCGAATTCACTTTCCAGTCGTCCTCGACATAAGGCGAAATCGGCCGGTAGCGAGCGCCCGTCTCCTGCACGAGGTTTTGCGTCAGGCTGCCCTTGTCGATCTGGCCGATGAGGAAGCTGGCATAGGACAACCCGGTGTTCGCGGTCGCCGCATATTTTGGGGAACTGTTGCTCGAAGGAGTGATCTCGGCGGTTTCGGTCGTAGCTGTAGCCAGTGTGACGGGGCTGGTGCCGCCGGTATCGGGAGTGATTTGGTACTGAAGCCATGCGAACTCTATGCCCATGGTCAGCGAGTGCCTCCCCAGCACCCATTGCACGTTGTCGATCAGTGCGTAGGAGTTCGCGATATTGATGCTCGCTGGCTCGCCCGCCCAGTTGGTCGGCGCGTCTGTGCCTGAGAAGGTTACAAATGGAAACGCGTCCTGCGCCTGGCCCGCGGGAAGACCTGTGATGCCCATCGTGGTTGCGGCGTAGGCTGGAGCCTCGTTGGTATTGAACGTTGGACCGTTGTACCGGGCGAAGCCATACTTGAACTGGTTGATGAGGTTTGACGAAAAGACGTGGGTGTCTTCGATAATGCCGACCGCGGTCTTTGGGGCGAACGCCTGGCCGAAGTTATATGGGATGGGAGCATTGCTTCTGCCCGCAGTTGTCTGGTTGGTGGGAAAGCTGCTTGCCTGACGGCCGATCGCTCCCGCCAGCGTGAGCGTGTTCTTTGGAGTGATCAGAAAGTCGACGCGGTTCGTCGTCATCCAGTTCGTCAAGCCATATTTCAAGGCCACGAGTTGGTTGTTGGTTGGATTCTGATTGGTCAGGGGCCCCTGAAAGCTCTGCATTTGGAGAACGATTGGTGAGAACTCGTTCGCAGGGATGACGTTCTGGGCACCGGTCTGCACCGGATTTCCGGCCGGTCCCGCAGTCGAGCCGGCGCTGTAGCCATACTGATAACGGCAAGGACCGTTGGTACTGTTGGCCGTGCACGCGGCCTGCGTGCTGGGGTCGTAAATATTCACTCCCAACGCGCTGAAGTCCCCGTTCATCTCAGCCACCGTCGGAGCCGTCTGGTAGGCGGGTGTGGGACCGTGCGAGAAACGGTATCCGTCATAGCTGCCAAAGAAAAATATTTTGTTCTTCCATATAGGGCCGCTCAGCGTAATGCCGTATTCATTCTGGTGCTCTTCGGGTTTGGTCGCGTGACCGACCGCAGGATTGATGTTGCCAGGTGCGAAGAATCCCCAGGTATCGAGGGCGGTGTTGCGGAAGTAGTCGTAAATCGAGCCGTGAAACTTGTTGCCGCCTTGTTTGATGGTGTAGTTCTGAACACCCTGTCCTTCATACAGCGGGGAATATCCAGAGGTCTCGACCTGGAACTGGTTCACCGCATCGACCGAGATCGCAGTCCACACAAAGCGGGGATCGCCTTCGCCCGATACCTGCGTGAAAGGCACGCCGTCGATGTACACCGCAGTAGCCGCGCCACGACTGCCTGACCCGTTGACGACCCCAGTATTGGTGGTGGCGTTACCGTTAGTCTCGTTACCCTGGACACCGGGCATCAGGTAGGCAAAATCGGTGGCGCGGCGCTGATCGGGCTGGCCATACCCACCCATTTGTAGAGGCAGCGCGGAGTACATGTCGTTTTCCATCGTTGCACCCAGGTCGCGTTGCTGGTTTCGAGCATTGGCGGGGCCGATGTGACGGTGATATTCTCCGTCGCCGCCCCCACCCTCAGCACAGGGTTGTAGTCCTGGATTTCCAGGGCGTTCACGTGCACGTCGATCTGCGTCTCTGTTTCGAAGCCCGCGGCCGTCACGACGATCGTGTAAATGCCGGGATCAAGCGGCGATAGATCGTAGTCGCCGGCGGAATTGGTCTTACGGACGACATGCACTCCGGTTGAATTTTCCATGGCCGTAAGCGTCGCATTCGGGACCACGGCGCCCATTGCGTCTTTAACGGTTCCCTTGACTTCACCCTTGCCGCCCAGCTGGGCGAAGGCGGAAGGAAGACAGCATAAGAGGACAGCGAATGCCGCTACCAGCGCAACACGGCGCTGCGGGCGGCCTAGTACAGTGATCTGTTCGAAATCATTGGGCATAAGTGGCGACCTCCTCAGTTGTGAACGCCAATTCATGGCGCGCTTCCGGCGCCTTTGTGTCAGTTGAGTGATCCAATAGGTCTGACCACTCATTGAATTCGCTATCGTGCAAATAACCTTGTCATTCTCCCCGGGATCTTAGAGGCGACCACGCACAATCGCCGTATGAATTGATTTGTACGGAGGGCAGAAATAGACTCCGTGTTGCGCGATCCACGATGCGCGGCGATTCTCGTTCTCACATAGGGAGACACCCTTGCCGCTTGTGCCCTCATCCTTGCTCCTGCAAAAACCCGCAACGGCCTTCTGCGACAAACTGCCGCTCGCCTTCCTTGCTAGGTCGCTGGCCGCGGCTGGAGAGCGCCGCAATCTTCCGTGCTTCCAAGTGGCCCGACCAAGGCTGTTACCTGCGCTTTCCGAAGTGCCATAGCGCTCGATGAGGTATGACCACTAAAAAACTGGCCTGGTTTCCCGAAAGAGATAGAGACCTGTCAAGTGGTAAAACAACTTTTCTCGCGAACCCATCGCCCACTGAAAGAGATCTCCGATTTCACGCAGCATATCTTTATATTTTTCAATAGATTAAGGGGACACGTCTTTCCTTTAGACTTTTTGCGCCGGGCATGGATCGAGACGGCACTTTGGAGATCGTCGAGAGGAGGCGGCTTGACAGCGGTTTGCGGTCGAGCGGTAGACTGGCTGTCTCGTTTAGTGGTTAGACCACTCATTAGGAGATAGCGCAGTGCCAGCTCGCTCACCGATCAAGCTGCTCTTATGCCTCACCCTTACGTTTTGCGTGATCTGCGTCTCCCCACTCTGCGCGCAGGACACGCGAAAGGTGACGGAGCCCCATTTCCCGAAGCCCTGCGTAACGCTGGACGCGCAACTCTCCGCGCCGGACGGCGTTCTTTCCGACGATGACGAGCACAAGCTGGACACGGAAAGAATCCAGAGCGCCATCGATCACTGCAAAAAAGGCCGTGCGGTCAAGCTGCGCGCAGTAGGAGAACGCAGCGTCTTTCTGTCAGCACCACTTTATTTGAAAAGCGGAGTCACGCTGCTGATTGGTGCGAACACTGCGTTGTTCGCCTCCCGCAATCCGCGCGACTACGACATCAAGCCGGGAAGCTGCGGAATTGTCGACGAACACGGACACCGTTGCAAGCCGTTCATCCTTGCCGATCACGCGCCGGATGCGGCGATTATGGGCGATGGCGCGATCGACGGGCGCGGCGGAGCGAAGCTGTTAGGGCAGGATGTCTCATGGTGGGACCTGGCACACACGGCCAAGGTTACGGACAAGAATCAAAACTGCACGCGCATCCTGATTGTGCGCGAGTCGGACAACTTTATTCTCTACCGGATTACGCTGCGCAATTCTCCTAATTTCCATGTCTCGGTGGAGAAATCGAACGGTTTCACGGCGTGGGGCGTGAAAATTGACACGCCGCGCACAGCACGCAACACAGACGGCATCGATCCGTCGTCGTCGACGAATGTGACGATCCTTTATTCGTACATCCGAGCGGGAGACGATAACGTCGCCATCAAGGCCGAAAAATTGGGACCGTCATCGCACATTACTATCGCGCACGATCATTTCTATTCGGGACACGGCATGTCGATTGGCAGCGAAACCGTGGGAGGAGTAAGCGCCGTTCACGTCTCCGATCTGACGATCGACGGAGCCGATAATGGAATCCGCATCAAGAGCGACCGGAGCCGCGGCGGCCTGATGGAAAATGTGCACTACGACAACGTGTGCATGCGTGATGTGCGAAATCCGATTGTGCTGACTCCGCTGTACACAACGTTTTCCGGCGACCTGCTCCCCGTCTATCACGACATCATTCTGAAGAATGTGCATAGCACCACCGCGGGATCGCTGACCATCGCCGGACTCGACAATCAGCACAAGCTGGAAGTCAAATTCGACAACGTATTTGTGGATGATGCGCAATCATCGGACATTCGCGCGTCACACGCTGCGATCACTGTGGGCCCAATGCTCGGAAACCTCGTGCCATCGGGTGACGACGTGACCGTGACGCAAGTGCCGGGCAGCAAGCCGGGCAGCCCCGTTTCGTGCGAGAGCCGCTTCGTCGACTTTCCGGCAAACGGGACGGCTCCGGCATCAGCGAGTGTAGCGCCGCAGCCGGACAAGACGCTGTATGTCGCAGCGGATGGGACCGGAGATTTCTATAGTGTGCAGCGTGCGGTGGATGCGGCCCCTACGGACGGCGCAACCATATTGGTCGCGCCGGGAGTGTATCGGGAGGTGGTGTCGATCACGAAGCCGAACATCCGTATACGCAGCAACCATACGGATGCGTCGAAGACGGTAATCATCTTCGACAAGAGCGCCGGTACTTCAGGCGGTACCCTGCACTCGGCGACGGTAGAGGTACACGCAGATAATTTCTTTGCCGAAAATCTGACCTTCGCGAACGACTGGAATGCGACGCATCCGCAACTCCCTGCGGGCTCGCAGGCGCTGGCCATACTTGTGACCGGCGACAAGGCCGTTTTTGGGAACGTGCGTTTGCTGGGAAATCAGGATACGGTCTACCTGGGCAGCCGCAATTGCCGGCCGGATGGGCAGCCGTGCATCCCGACGCGACAATATTTCACTCACTGCTATATCGCTGGCAACGTGGATTTCATCTTTGGCGACAGCAAAGCGGTCTTCGATCACTGCGAGATTCACAACACCCCGCACTCGGAGGGCTTTATCACGGCTCAGGCCAAGCATTATCCGGATGAGGACAGCGGCTTTGTCTTCAACAACTGCAGGCTCACTGCCGACCCCGGCGTGACCGGAGTGTGGCTGGGGCGTCCGTGGCGTCCTTATGCCAAAGTGATTTTTCTGAATACCGAAATGGGTGATCACATTGTGCCTGCGGGCTGGCGTGAGTGGCATCCCGGCGAAACGCACTCGATTGAGACGGTGTACTATGCCGAATTCAACGCCACCGGGCCGGGTGCGCATCCCGGCGCGCGCGCTCCCACACAAAGCTGCTGACAGCCGCTGAGGCAGCGCAATATGAGACGAAAACGTTTCTGAACGGATGGGACCCTGAGGCGAGGAGCGCGCAATAACCGACGCCGACATTAGCTCGATGGCCTGAGGTTGAGATAAGGCTCGAGGTCTGGAACCGCGGCTACCGGCCGGCGTCGATGATCTTCGCATTTTCGACCAGCATAATCGGCAATCCCGTGGCTGCATGCACACTGAAATCGTGTGCGCTGACGGTGGCGTTGCTGATGGTCATGCCAGTCTGCGCGCTGATGTCGACGTTGGTGAGCGTGATCAAGTTGATAGGGCTCTCGGGCAGGCCCGCGATCACTCCAGCTGTCCTCGCCCCGGTGGCACGCAGGCTCGAGATGCTGATGTCGTGAAAGTGCGGCGTTAGTCGCGCTACTGGTTGAGGCGCATCGTGCTTTGGAATCTTGGGATAGTACTCGGTTATGAGAACCGGCGTCTGCACATTATCCATCGTGAGATCGCGAAAATCGAGATCGCCGATATCGTTTCCGCGATCGCGATTCGATTTGACGCGCACTCCGTTTGCGGTGTCCGTGAAGGTGATTCGCGCGGCCCGCACGCGTTGCACGCCTCCGGAAATTTCGCTGCCGATGGACAGACCGTGGCCGTGGAGAAACGTGCAATCGGTAATGGTGATGTCGGTGCTTGGGTCGTCGGGTCCTGGCGAGCCGGGCTGGCCGGATTTGATCGCGACATCGTCGTCGCCAACGTCGATGAGCATGTGCGAGATGGTGACATCGTGCGACGAAAACGGATCGATGCCGTCGGTATTGGGCGAGTTGGCGGGAGCCAGAATTCTGCCGTTCCGTATTGTGACGTCGTCAGAATAGTACGGCACCACCTGCCAGGAGGCCGAGTTCTGAATAGTGATGCCGTCGATCAGGACATGCTTGCAGTGATCGAGCACAAGCAGCCGAGGGCGCTTCGCAGCAACAATCTTGTGCTCGGCCTTGCTGGCCCAGACCAACTGCCACCAGAGCTGCCCCGCTCCGTCGATCGTGCCGCCGCCGGTGATGGTGATGTCTTCGGCGCCTACCGCTTGAACAAGCGGCCGCACCGACGCCTCACGCAGTTCCTGCGTCTCGGGATAGTCCTCCTTGTCCTGGCTGCCGAGCAGCGTTGCGCCAGCTTCGATTTCCAGCGTGATATGACTTCGCAACGTGATGGGACCAGTCAGAAAGGTGCCGGATCGAAGCCTTACCGTGCCGCCTCCGCTCGCCGCGCAAGTATCAACCGCCTGCTGCACGGCCCTGGTGTCTTTGGTTGTTCCATCTGCCTTTGCTCCATAATGCATGGGATCGCAGACCAGACCCGTTGTGCTGGCGAAAAGTGGCTCTTCCATCGTCAACATCGCGGCGATTGCACAGGGTAATAAGAGTGCCAACCAGAGATTTCGAAGACTTTGGCGCTCTTGAGACATGAATTCTCGCTACGTTAAGGGAATGAGGTCTGACCACTTCGGTCCGCGAGAACACGATAACACTGCGAGAGCTTTCCTGCCATTGCCGTGCCCGTTTGTGTCGTTAGATGGGATGAGAAGGTCGATCATCCCCGATCACGGATGGCGTTAAGCTACCGGTGATCGACGCACTCTAAGGTGCAATCACAGCGGATAAGGAGATCGACCTTGAAGGAGCATAACAATTCTGCAAAGAAGAGTGAACCAGCAGGAAGGCGGGCAAAGGCAAAGGGCCCGGTGCAGCGGGAGACGAAGGAAGTGCTGGCTGAGTTGGTGGAAAAACTGAAAGAAAGGCTGGGGCCGAATGCGGTACAGACAATCGCCGGACGAGAGCATTCGCGAGGAGGACTCCGCCCCACTCTGGACCGTCTGACCGTGGGCGTGGATCTGGGAGACCAATGGAGCCACTACTGCATTTTGGACCTGGAGGGGGAAACGCTGGCGGAAGGACAGTTGCGGACGACGCCGCAGGACGTTGCTGAATTTTTTCAGGCACTGAATGCAGCGCGCGTGGTTCTCGAGGTGGGGACCCACTCTGCCTGGGTGCAGGAAGTCATCTGCAGTTGCGGGCACGAAGTCCTGGTAGCAAACCCACGGTTGATGGACGGATCGAAGCGTCGCAAACGGAAGAATGATCGGATCGATGCGAACAAGTTGGCACGATTGGGGCGTGTGGATCCGCAGTCATTGCACCCGATGCGGCACCGGAGTAAGGAAGTGCGGCAGGACCTGGTGATGTTACGGGCCCGGGATGCACTTGTGTCGGCGCGAACGGAACTTATCAACGCCATGCGGGGACTGGTGAAGAGTATGGGCGCACGGCTGCCCAAGTGCTCGAGTCCGAGTTTCGCACAAAAGGCAGAGGAGGCAGTTCCTCTCGAAATCCGGGAAGCACTTATGCCGTTAGTGCGTTTGACGGCGGCACTGAGTAATTCCATTCAAGAGTATGACGAGAAGATTGAAAAGCTGGGCAGCGAGAAGTATGGGCATACGGCATTACTGCGACAGGTGAAGGGAGTGGGGCCGATTACAGCGTTGGCCTACGTATTGACCTTGGAACGTCCGGACCGCTTCGTGAAGAGTCGAGATGTGGGGCCCTATCTGGGGTTAGTCCCGAAGCAAGAAGATTCCGGCGACAGCCAGCCGCAATTAGGGATCAGCAAAGCCGGGGACACGATGGTGCGCAAGCTGCTGGTGGGGAGCGCGCACTACATTATGGGGCCATTCGGGCCGGACACGGATTTACGACGGTATGGGCTGCGACTCTGCGAACGTGGCGGGAAGAATGCGAAGAAGAGAGCAGCAGTTGCGGTGGCGAGGAAGCTGGCGGTGTTGCTGCACCGGCTCTGGGTCAGTGGAGAAGTGTATGAACCTTTACGCCAGAGCATGTCCACGATGATAACGGCGACGGCGGCGTAGCCGGCTTGGAGACGAGGCACACTGAAACGAAGGACGATTCGAAGCGATTTCTTTCTAAGGCGGGATCAGAGAACAGACAGGAGTTAAGAACGCGACGACCAGAGACTGTCTGGAAGGTTTGGCAGACAACGAGATCCACCGACTTGTTCGGGTGACTGCGTATCATGTGCTGGTCTATAAGATCGCTCGTTAGATGGCAGCACCCAAACATGCCCAGGTTCGTCACGATCGTGATTGACCTGGGCTTGCAATCGGACCCCAACTTGCACCGGGCCGCGTAGCGCCCATTCAGAGTGCGGATAGAAGCACGGCAACGGTGGGTGGCGTCGGCCAGAGTTTCCAATAGGACTTGTCAAAAGCAGATTCACTCTACTAAGGGACGAAGCTGCACTGAACTACGTTTCGCTTCGTCCCGAGCTCGATTGTGCAGTGACTTGGGGATCCGTCAAGGGTCAAGATGAACGCCCCATTTGGAGCGCCCTTGACGGCTCCCCAAGTCACTGCGGGAAGTTTATGCAGATCGCAAAGGATTATGGACGGCCGCCACGTCGGCCTTGACTTTTATGACCTTCTCATAGAAGCACATGATATGTCCGGTTGAGTTAGCAAATGATCTGTCCGCTAAGCGGGCGGCGAGGATAGGCGACCATGCGGAGCATGGAGTCTTATCCGAGGGCCGCAGTGGAGCGGGCGATGAAGGTACAGGAAGTGATACTCAGGGCCATGGCGAAGAAGATCACGTGGTGGCAGGCGGCGGAGATCATCGGCATCAGCGACCGGTCAATGCGGCGCTGGCGGGAGCGATACGAAGAGCACGGCTATGACGGGTTGATCGACCGGCGGCGGGGCCGGCCGAGTGGTCGACGGCTGCCGCTGGCGCAGGTGGAGCAGGTGCTGGGGCTGTATCGGGAGCAGTATTTCGATCTGAACGTGCGCCACTTTCACGAGAAGCTGGTGGAGCAGCACGGGATCCAGCTGAGCTACACGTGGGTGAAGCAGGCACTGCAGGGAGCCGGGCTGGTGGCCAAGAGCGGCAGCCGCGGCGTGCATCGCAAGCGGCGCCCGCGCCGCCCGCTGCCGGGCATGCTGCTGCATCTGGACGGCAGCCGCCATCGCTAGTTCCAGGACGAGCGCTGGTACGACCTGCTGGTGATGCTGGACGATGCCACCAGCGAGATTTATTACGCGCAACTGGTGGAAGAGGAATCGACGGTGACGGTGATGGCCGCGCTGCGCGAAGTGATCGAACGCCGGGGGCTGTTCTGTGCGCTGTACTCGGACCGGGGTAGCCATTTCTGGCTGACGCCCAAGGCCGGCGGCAAGGTCGATCCGCACCGGCTGACGCAGGTGGGCCGGGCGCTGCGTGATCTAAGCGTGCAGATGATTCCGGCCTACTCGCCGCAGGCGCGCGGCCGCTCGGAGCGCAGCTTCTCCACCTGGCAGGGACGGCTGCCGCAGGAGCTGCGGCTGCGCGATATCCGCACCGTGGAGGAAGCCAACCGCTTTCTGCGCGACGTGTACATCGCTGAATTCAACCGCCGCTTCCAGGTCCCGGCCACGCAGCGCGGAACAGCGTTCACAGCCTGCCCCCGCCGCGATCTGGAGCTGACCTTCTCGCTGCAATTCCAACGTTCGGTCAACTGCGACAACACCGTCAGTTTTCAGAACCTCGTGCTGCAGATCGAAGCGGTCAGTTGGCGGGGCACCCTGGCCGGCTGCAATGTGATGGTGCATCAACACCTCGATGGAACCATCACCCTGACCTACGGGCCGCATCGGCTGGAACGCTATACGGCGGCGGGCAGGCTCATCCCATCGAGGAAGACGACGACCTCAAGGAGCATGGAAAAGACGGCGGCTCCGCCGCCTTGGAAATCGCTCCGCGATTCCCACTTTTCCACCCTCCCGGCGGCTGCGGGAGATTAAACCAAAAACCGGACAGATCACGTGCTACAAAAAGCGGACATTTTCACTTGCTAAGAACATTGCCGTGCCCGTTTGTGCCGTGCCCGTTTGTGCCGTGCCCGTTTGATGCGGATCGCGGGATTACTCATTTTCCAATGATCACGCGAATCAAGCGGCTAATGTCGGTGAGATTCTGCTTGAGGACATACCCGCGGGCGCCTGCTTCCAACGCCGCCTTGCGCAGATCCTCATCGTCGTAATCCGTCACTATGACCATCAAGACAATGTCGGGCTGCCGGTCGGCGTATGCCGCCAGAGCGTCGGCTCCGTCCGCGCACTCCCATATTGCGATGGCGCTGTCGAGTAACTCACGCCGCAGCAGGCGGCGCACTCCGGTATTGTCGTCCACAAATCTGCGCCACCAGCGCATCAGGATAAAGAGCGATTGGCGCGACCAGCGCATCCAGCTGCTCAGTAGTCTGCAGCGCGACTGTCGGCGTTGTCGGTGCGACACTCGACGAATCCTCTGTGCCGCTGGAACCGGTGGAGAAGCGGGCTGTTCCTGAAGAGCTTCGGCCGGTGCACCTGCCACCAGGAGGGTCGAGCAGACCACCATCGATAAGAGCTGTTTCATCCATTTCGCAATCATGTATTACTCCGATTTGAGCGATGATCCGCCGGATTGCGAATTGAATTTCAATCCAGCGTCGGCTGCGTCTGCCTGAACTTTGGACCGGGGATCGCAGGAGCGCAATCGTCAAAAACGAGAGTAAGGCTGATATTCGGCAAACAAAATCGAGGGCACTACACAAAACGCCTGTGTGGTACCACACGGACGGGATGAATAGACGATGCTATTGGAGCGCATGCCCGCTTCATCGAGTAGAGATAGCTGCAGGGCCGTAACTGACCTGCACCAATGAAATTTCTTAACTGTTGCGAATAGTCGGCAGGGGACCGACCGGCGCCGCCTGCTGCTTCAGCTTCTGTGTTGGGCGGGCCAATTACAGGCGCTCCGATCAGGTTATGGATCGCTCACTTCCCGCGAACGCGAGGTGATGACGTTGGTCGTATCCGGACTGCTGAACAAGCAGGTCGGCGGGGAACTCGGCATCACTGAAATCACAGTGAAGGCACATCGCGGCAGCGTCATGCGAATGTTGGCGTTGGGATGTGCACGGTTGAGCATGGATGAATGAAAGCGCGGAGATGCTGGTTGGTCCTTGATGAGAACAGCAGTTTCAGGTGGTTGGACGACAATCCTCAAGTCAGCCCTCGATACGCATCGAAGTAGCCCGCAACACCCGAGAATAGTTGTTTCAGCTCACTGAAGGCCAACCCTCACCTCGTCGATTGAAAACAGAGTCCAGAACCTCGCTACACCCCGAATATCCCGCCCATCATAAATGAGGAAGAAGTTGGCACCGACTCAACAACGCAGTCCACGCTTCACATTGAACAGGTCAGAAGATCGAGAACTTGCCGTCCTGCACCACTGCAGCTGCGATCTGCCAACCGAACGGACCCCGCTCAAGCAATTGCAGTCATTGTTGTTCTCGTCTGCATTCCGAAGCCGTTCAACTTCCTCAGGAGATCGCGTGGCCGTGAATGGATTGCCCGCGCGTCCAACTCCGATCCCGCCTCAATACGGCGTCACGCCATCCGTTGAACCCATTGGCTCCGCCAGGCCGGCGCCTCAAAGGGATCCGCGAAATACTGTGTCTCGTGCACGACCTTCCCGTTGCGAAACTCCATAATGCTCACTGTGTATGCTGGTCGCCCCTGGTAGGTGATTGTGTATTCCGTGATCCAGAGATCACCTTTTCCGAGCATTCGCTTGACCTTGAAACCTGACGGCTTGCCGGGGTGATGACTCCGCAAGGCCTGCAAATTGGCTCGCCCAAGGATTCGTTCGCCTGACTGAGGATAATCACAAATGGCATCGTCAGCGTAAATATCGTGTTCCGCGTTTGCATCGCCGGCTGCCGACGCCTGCCAGTGCGCGTTCAGGGCTTCAAGTATTTGTTCTTCTTCCGGGGACTGCGCCATCTGCTGTTTGTCTTTCATATTCATCCACCTTTTGCGATGAAACCCGGGATGCCTGTTTTCACCACCGGATTCAGCCTTTGTCTAGTCTGAATGCGATTGATTTCCTCGAACGCGTCTTCAGGAAGGGAGGAGATGTCAAAATTCTCTCGCGCGCGAACCGCATTTTTTGGTGTGGTAAGCAAAGCCGTGCCGCGCTGCACCGCCCATGCCAGCAGCACCTGCGCCGGAGTCTTTCCAATTCGCACGGCGATTGCCGAAATGACTGGATCTTCGAGCAACCCGGGCCTCATTCCGTGACCCAATGGCGCGAAGGCCAAAAGCACAATGCCTTTCTCCTTGCAGAATTCGAGAAGCTCCGTTTCCGGAAGGTACGGATGTGACTCGACCTGGACCACCGCTGGCTTGATCCTTGCGGATTCGTAGATGGGCGACAATTCGTTCAGAGCGATGTCAGACAGTCCGATGGCCCGGCACCTGCCGCCGTCGACGAGACTTTCCATCGCTCTCCAAGTATCGAGCAAAGCCACTCCGTTGTCGTAGATGACATTGCCGTTTTGATCCCGCGGATCCTGCTCGTCCCCCGGCTGAAATGCAAACGGAGTATGAATGAGGTAGAGATCCAGATACTCGAGCCTGAGTCTGTCCAGACTCCCCTCGAAGGCAGGTTCCACTCGCTCGGCCCGATGATTGGAGTTCCACAACTTTGTGGTAACGAAGATGTCGTCCCGCGCGATCCCCAAAGCCGCAAGTCCTGTTTGCAATGCCTCGCCTACTTCGCGCTCGTTCCGATATCGCTCTGCACAGTCGAAGTGTCGAAATCCGGCTTCCAGTGCGTCTCTGGTCGCAGCTATTGTCACGACCTTATCGGGAATCAGGGTGCCAAAGCCGAGTGCGGGCATCTGGCCGACCCCGTGATTAAGCGGTAGTCTCCTATTCCGAAGATCAGAAGATGCGATCATACTGACTCCTCGGCACTATCGCGCGTCGAACCTCATCCGCCCCGATAGTCGCCGTTCTCCCGGCGGCCAGGAAGGGCCCACAGTATTCTAGCAACATTCATGACTCGAATTCCTCCTTGTGAATGAGCGACATCAGTTCGTTCGACTATTCGATGGTGTGGCTGTCACCCGGATGCTCCGTCAGCGCAATCCGAAGTTCGGTGTAAGCCCGAACCAATTGATCCAGGCGAAAGGAACGACTAAGTCCGCTGGGATTGGGTAGAACCCACGTCTTCGATCCCCCAAGCAGATCCGCTTGTCTGCCCCAAGACACAAGCTTTCTGCCGAAAATCGCCGAGAAGGCTGGTTTTCCGAGGAAAGCAACATGCCTGGGCGCGTAACGTGCAATTTTTGCGGACAAACCAGAGGCCGCGCGCTCGAATTCATCCCGTGATAACTCGTCTGCGCGAGACGTAGGCCTCTCAACCGCGCTCGTAAGGCCGCATCGATGAGCCAGGATCATCTTCCCACTTTCGGGAGCGATCTCTTCCCACGTAAACCCAGCGAGGTGGATCGTTTTCCAGAAGCGATTCCCACGTCCTGCGAAGTGATGACCCAACATCGCCGATCTGAGGCCAGGATTGATACCGCAGAACACGACGCGCAAATTAGGCGCGAGGATATCTCGCAATCTAGGTGTGACGTTCGCCGACACGGTCAATTTGCTAGCTCCTCATTAAGGTCGATCGCCAAACAGGTATTGAATGCCGGCAATACCATCTCTATCGACTTTAGACCCGACGTGTTGCAGCAAGGCCACTCCATTATGCAGCCCGCTGATTACGCAGGATGCAAAGGTCACTTCACTGCCAAAATTGCATCATCTGCCCATCGCTGACCATCTAGTCAGTTAGCGATAGAATAACAGCCGGGGGCAATTCATGGGACATATCACCACGAGTGGAAATAGATCCCAGCGCGTGCACACGCGGGACAGAGAAGTAACCGTACCGGCCATTCTGACCGCTGCCGAGATCGAGTTTGCGACCCATGGTTTTATTGCGGCGCGAACAGAGAGCATTGCAGCACGGGCGAATGTTGTCAAAGGCATGATTTTCCACTATTTCAAGAGCAAAGAAGGGCTTTTTGAGGCAGTCCTCGAACGGGCGTATCAGCCTTTCAGTGAGGCGCTAGATAAATCTCTCGATAGGAACCTGAGCGCCACGGATGCTTTACTCACGTTTGTCGAGCGGCTACTCGCCGCGATGGCAGAGAAACCGCTGTCTCCCGCCATCTTCATGCTGGAAAGCATTCAGAGCCGGGGCGAGCACGTTCGCAAGCTGGGAATGCCCTCCCTCTATACACGGGTTGAAGCGTTACTCAAGAGGGGTATCGCGACCGGCGAGTTCCGGAAGATGGATCCCTGGCATGGCGCTATCAATATTATTGGTCTCTGCGGTTTCTACTTTTGTGCGGCCGGCAATATCTCCCACACCGGTAAAGGCTTTGACCCCTTGAACAGGGCATCGCTAAAGAGGCATGCCGCCGAAGTACTGGCCTTTGTCGACAAAGGCATCGCGGTGAAAAGTTAAAGATATTGCGACCTTTTGCGTTCCCGGGCTCTCTTAATTGACTGACTGGATGGTTGATAAATAGAAGGATCGATCTGAAATGAATCTAGAAATCAAAAACTACGGCGGGCAACGGTTTGTGACAGGAATAATCCGGTCTGCATTCCTGCTTCTCATCTTCGGGGCGCAGATCCAAGCGGCAATGGCCCAGAATGGAGCTTCCGGCAGCGAGAAGCTAACACTTGCCGGAGCTGTTGATCTGGCGCTCAAACAGAATCTCGACATCCAAGTCGCCAATATCGAAACCGCGACTAAACAGCAGGATCGTTTGATCGCGCGCTCGGAGCTTCTCCCACATGCGGGCTTTGATGCCAGCGACGCGATCACGCGATACAACGCAAAGGCCCAGCTCGGGGTACAACCCTCGGTCATCCCTCACGACATAGGTCCATATCAATCCATCCATGTCGGGCCAACATTCTCGACTTCCATTTTCGATCTGACCCTGATTCGTCAATACCAGGAGAGCGGCCACCGCCTGCTGGCAACTCGCGCTGATGAACAAACCGTACGCGAAGAAACCGTCCTGTTGGCTGTCAGCGAATACATGGCGCATCTTCGCGCACTCGCCAGCATCACCGCTGCCGAATCGCGCGTAGAGCTGGCGGACCGTCTGGCTCATCAGGCACAAGACCTGCTCTCCGATGGTGTGGCGAGCAAGATTGATGTGTCACGCGCTCAAGTGCGGCTCAGAGAAGAGCAGTAACGCCTGATTGATGCCCAGCGTGATTCGGAGACTACCTCATATGCACTGAAGCGCATCCTGAATCTTCCGGACAGCCAGCAGATCGAGTTCGCAGACCAGCAGAACTTTTTCTCGACACCTTCGCTCGATCTCTCTGATCCACTGTCGACTGCTCTTGAACAACGCCCCGAATTGCACGAACATCAAGGCTGCTGAAGCGGTGCACAAGGCTGCCGTGGCGGAATCCTTGCCGCAGCTGACTTTTGAAGGGAACTGGAATGAGCAGGGACAGACGTTCAGCACGGCGACTCCCGGATATGAATATCGCCTTAATGTGAGGTTTCCCATCTTCACCGGCGGACGTCTTAGCGCCGAGCGGAAGAGCACTGCGCTGGCAGAACAGCAGACACAGAAACAGCTCGCCCAAGAACGCAACCTCGTAACCGAGCAGGTGCGCGACGGGCAGGTTGAGTTGCAAGCCGCCCTGCACCAAGTTGAGCTTGGCCGGCAGGAAGTGCAATTGGCCAATGAGGAAGTCTCACTATCGCAGGGGCGCTTTCAGTCCGGAGTAACCGACAACATCGAAGTCACCGCTGCGCAGGATTCGCTTGCCCGCGCAAACGATGCGGAAATCGGCGCGCTGTTTCGTTACAACATCGCACGTGCGCAGCTGGCTCGCGCAGTTGGCGGGGTCGAACAGACCTATACCCATCCCTAATCCATACATTCTCGTGAGAGGACAAGGCCATGAGTCAAGCAGTATTGGAACCATCAATCGAAGAATCAGACATAGCACCGGAGCCTCCGAAAGCTGGCGGGATCGCCGAGAGGAAAAGGACTCTGTTGATCTGGGGAGGAGCCACCGCTCTGGTCGCGCTACTGATCTTCGGCGTTCGATATCTCATCTGGTCAGCTCATCATGAGACAACAGATGATGCCTATCTTGCGGGACACCTGCACCCAATCAGCGCCCGCATCACGGACACCGCGCAGCAAGTGCTGATCGACGACAACCAGCATGTAGTTGAAGGGCAGACTCTGGTCATCCTTGATCCTAACGACTACAAGGTGAGACTCGATCAGGCAAAGGCTGCTCTTGACGCGGCAAGCCGCCAGGCGGAGACCGCCGAGGCTGCGATCCGATCGACATCACAATCGGCCACTGCACAAAGCACCCAGGCGCAAGGTTCAATCGGCGAAGCCAAAGCATCGATTCAGGCCTCGAAAGCTGCTGTCACGGCTGCAGAAGCAGGAGTGCCACGGGCGACCGCTCAGCTTCAGGAAGCAAATGCGACCTTGCAACGCGAGGAGACCGACCTGCACAGATATCAGGATCTCTATGCAAAAGAACAGGTCTCAAGACAAACCCTCGATCACCAGCGCGCGAGTTATCAGGTTGCGGTAGCGGGACAGGCGGCTTCCCAGGAACAGGTACGACAGGCACAGGCGCAACTGGTCGCCGCTCAGCAAGGCGTTCTTCGCACCGAAGCTCAGTTGACTAACTCAGAAGGCGGATTGCAGTCCGCGCAGGCTACGACACTGGAAACGCGGGTGCGGGAAGGTCAGTTTGCAACTGCGCAGGCTGCGATGGCGGAGGCAGAAGCTTCTTTGGAAGACGCAAAGCTGCAGCTTTCCTACACGATTATTAAGGCGCCCGTAAGCGGTCGTATCGGCCGAAAGTCGGTTGAAGCTGGTCAACGCGTACAGATAGGTCAGCCCCTCATGGCTGTTGTCGAAGATCATCCGTGGGTGGTGGCCAATTTCAAGGAAACCCAACTAGGGAAGATGCGCGCCGGGCAGCGCGTCGAAGTAGAGATTGATACGTTTCCGAACCACAAATTCTACGGACGTGTGGACAGTCTCGCTCCAGGCTCCGGGAACGAATTCGCGCTGTTGCCTCCGGATAATGCAACGGGCAACTTCACCAAGATTGTGCAACGCATTACCGTCAAGGTCGTGCTCGATGACGATAGTGTGCGCGGTTACGAAAACCTCCTCTCGCCCGGCATGTCGTCGGTTGTTACTGTGACCACGCGATAAGGGAGAGCTTCTATGGCAGCCACCGCAATCAAGCCGTCAACAGCTGCAGAAAATCTGGCGACCGAAGCGACCGATCATGTGTCGTTGAAGACCTGGATATGCGTTATGGGAGTTCTTCTTGGCTGTTTCATGGCAGTGCTCGACATCATTGTTACGAACTCCTCACTGCGCGACATTGCAGGAACGCTCTCAGCCAGTGCGGATGAGATTTCCTGGGTGCCAACTTCATATCTGGTTGCCGAGATCGTCGTGATCCCGTTGACCTCGTGGCTCTCTACTGCGTTCTCACTGAAGAAGTATCTTCTGGTGAACTCGATCTTATTCATCTTCTTCTCTGTTTGCTGCGGTCAGGCGCATTCTCTGGCTCTGATGATTCTCTTTCGGGTCTTGCAGGGTTTCACAGGTGGCGTACTTATTCCTCTGTCCTTCGTCGTCATCCTCACGTACCTTCCACCGTCGAAGCGGGCAATTGGCATGGCCATGTTCACCATCACGGCAACTTTCGCTCCTGCGCTGGGGCCGCTCCTCGGCGGATGGCTGACCGACCATTACGGATGGCCATTCGTCTTTTACATCAACATCATCCCCGGAATACTGCTGATCGCAGCGGTATGGTTCACCATGGAAAAGCAGCCCATGAATCTGGGCCTTCTGAAAAAAGGTGACTGGTGGGGAATCCTCACCGTGGCGATCGGCCTCGCTGCATTCGAGATTGTGCTCGAAGACGGAAATCGTAAAGATTGGTTCGGCGATCCGGGGATTGTGAAGCTGGCCTGGACTGCCGCGATCTTCATTCCCGCTTTCATCATTATTGAGTTGCGACAAAAAGAGCCGCTTGTCGATTTGCGCCTCTTTGCACGCAGGAACTTCGGGCTGGGCAGCATCGTCAATGTGGTCCTTGGAATTGGTCTCTATGGTGTTGTATTCATTCTGCCCTTGTACCTGGGACAGATTCATGGTTACAGTCGACGCAGATCGGAATGGTCATCGTCTGGCTGGGTCTTCCGCAACTCGTTGTCATCCCCCTGATACCGAAGTTGATGAAATTTGTCGATGCTCGAATCATCATCGGCGTCGGGATTCTTCTCTTCGGCGGTAGCTCCTTCTTAGATATTCATCTCGATTCCAATTTTGCAGGACCGCAGTTCTATATCCCACTTATTATCCGCGCGCTGGGCCAGCCTCTCATCATGACTCCTCTTTCGTCCGTCACCACGTCCGGCATGGCCAAAGGACGTGAAAGCGGCGCGGCATCGGCACTCTTCAACATGATGCGCAATATCGGCGGATCGATCGGGATCGCCGGACTGTCAACATTGCTTTCTGTAAGAGAGCGGTTCCACTCTGAGCGTATCGGTGAATCTGTGACTGTCTACTCAGGTGCCGTGCAAGAACGGATGCGGCAGTCAGCAGCGTACTTTCTCTCTCAGGGCAGTGATCCGTATTCGGCCAACCTGCGCGCAATCGGCTCTATCGGCGGCGTGGTGCGCCGCCAGGCATTTTTGCTCGCCTATAGCGATTGCTTCCTGGTCCTGGGCTGCGTATTGCTCGCAAGTGCAGCTGCTTTGTTCTTTATGAAAAAGACCAACACTTCGGGTGCAGTGGGAGGACATTGATGAAGGCAAAGTTTTCGACCTACAGAGCTTGAGAATGGCGTAAATCTGTTTTTGCTTGCCACCTGTGCTTTCGGCCGATGCTCAAAAGCACGAAAAGGACCCTAAGAGATCCTCTCAATGATGTGAAAATGTGGGGCTCTAAAGACGATACTGACGACGGTCCACCGCTTATACCGGCCCTCACTTTTCGAGGGGGTGACTAAGGGGTGGCGGAAGTGCGTGTGAGTCGAACACACCGTCGTCCGTTAAGAACGACCGCCGGTTTTGAAGACCGGGAGGATCACCGGAGCCTAAGCACTTCCAATACGCGACCGCGCCCCAGGCGTCTGAGTCTCAAAATCTGTGGCTGCCTTCCTAGTATGCTATGGAAACGCAGCGGAATGGGAGAGTCGTGTTGGCGGATTCGGCAACTATCAGATTGACACAGCAAGTGAAAGCCGGAGGATGCGCCAGCAAGCTGGCTCCTGGAGCGTTAGCGGCAGTGTTAGCACGGCTTCCAAAGCAAAATGATCCGAATCTTCTGGTGGGCTTCGAGACCGCCGATGACGCCGGCATCTACCAGATCTTAGCGAACCTCGCACTCGTCCAAACGGTGGATTTCTTTACTCCGCTGGTCGACGACCCTTTCACTTTCGGTCAGATTGCGGCCACAAATGCCCTCAGTGACGTCTACGCAATGGGAGGCCGTCCCGTCACGGCCTTGTCGGTCGTGTGCTTTCCTCCGGATGGCGATCTGGACGTGCTGGAGCAGATCATGAAGGGCGGCATGGCGAAGATGGCAGAGGCGAGCTGTGTCGTCGTGGGCGGGCACAGCGTTCGTGACTCTGAAATCAAGTTCGGATATGCAGTAACGGGTTTGATCGATCCCGAACGGGTATTTACCAACGCCGAAGCTGTTGTGGGAGACGCTCTGATCCTGACGAAACCAATCGGCACGGGAGTGATCACAACTGCGCTCAAGCAGGGCGTAGCTCAGCCTGAGTGGATTGCGAGCGCTGTACGATCCATGACTATACTCAATCGCGAGGCTTCTGAGGTGGTTGTCGGCGCGAAAGGCGTTCATGCCATGACGGATGTAACGGGTTTCGGACTGATGGGACATTGCCGGGAAATGGCGCTTGCCAGTGGCACAGCAATGGAGATTGTGGTTGAACAGGTGCCCATTATCGAGGGCGCAGTGGATGCCGTCCGTTCCGGCGCGATTCCGGCCGGGCTGTTGGCAAATCGAAGCTTTGCAGAATACATCAGCGGCGATGTGCCGGGTTCGCAGATTTCTGATGACCTGCGGACCTTGCTTTACGATCCGCAGACCGCGGGCGGACTGCTGGTTTCCATTTCCACCGATGGAGCGGATGCTCTGCTTGACTCTCTCCGCAAGGCGGGCCTTCGCGCGGCCAGAATCGGATCTGTCGTCGGTCCTTATGTGCCGGGACAAGGAACACCCGCGATCCTGCTCCGTTGATGAGCACAGCACAGGCTTTCTACATGCAGACACAGCAGACATTCAATGGCCACTAAAGTGACAAGCAATGAGCGCGAACCAGACAATCTGTATCCGCTGCTGCCATCTGTGAACGATCTCCTGCTCGATCCGACATTCTCCTCTATCGTTCTGTCGCATTCACACAATGCGGTTGTGCACGCGGCCCGAACGGTTCTGTTTTGTCTCAAGCAGGAGATTGCTGAAGGGCAGCATACGCGCGGGAGTCTGCAGGAACGCCTCGCTCTTCTCGATCTGGCCGTCTCGAACGAGCTGAGGAAGAGCGCAAACTTCTCGTTGCGGCGGGTGATCAATGCAACCGGAGTTATCCTGCACACGAATCTCGGACGAGCGCCTTTAAGCGCTTCGGCCCTCGACCACATTGTCGAGATCGCGCAAGGCTACTCGAACCTGGAACTCGATCTCGAAAGCGGAGAGCGGAGCCGTCGCGACGTTCATGTCGAACAACTTCTGCTACGGCTGTTGATGACAAGGGCAGGCATAACTGAAGACGACGTAAAGAATCTCAGAGCTGCTGTGGTCGTCAACAACTGCGCGGCAGCAACCTTCCTCGGTCTGAACTCCCTCGCAGATGGAGCAGAGGTTGTGGTGTCTCGCGGTGAGCTGGTCGAAATTGGCGGCGGCTTTCGCATCCCGGAGATTCTTGCGAAGTCCGGCGCTCGCCTACGCGAAGTTGGTACCACAAACCGGACAAGACTTTCCGACTACGAAAAGGCTCTCTCGCCAGATACCGCACTTATTCTGCGCGTCCACCAATCCAATTTCAGTATGGAAGGCTTCACAGAGAGGCCAACATTTGAAGAGCTCGTGCTTCTTGGCTCACGCAGAGGCATCCCCGTGTTTGATGACCAAGGCACAGGTCTAGTTCTTCCCCTGGATAGTCTCGGCATACGCTCCGAGCCAACCTTCATCGATAGCTTCCACCTCGGCTCTGACCTGATCGCTGCGAGTGGAGACAAGCTGCTAGGAGGTCCGCAGTGCGGGCTGCTCGTTGGCAGAAATGACCTGATCGAACGCATACGCGCCAATCCACTCTTTCGAACGTTCCGCGTGGACAAGCTGACTTATGCTGCGCTGGAAGCAACGCTGATGGATTATCTTCACGATAGGCTTGATTCGATTCCCATCGTGAATATGCTGCGTCTCTCTCAGGACGAAATACTGCGCCGCTGTCGGCAAATTGTAGAAGCATTGCCATCCGCGGCTTTGACAGTTGAAGTTGTGCCTGTCGAGAGCCTTATCGGCGGCGGAACTGCGCCTGCTTCGCGCCTGCCGAGTGCAGCATTGTCGCTGCGGCATGAATCATTGTCGCTCCCAGCGCTCCTGCTCGCGCTGCGACGGCTTCAGCCTCCGGTCATCGCGCGCGTCAGCGAAGACAGGCTTCTACTGGATCTGCGCACGGTCGAATCGAATCTGGATGCGACGCTCATATCTCTGCTGCAAGGCATCGCGCAAAGCGAGGACGATCCGGATCTGCAAAAGGATGAGCCGCGGCGAGTCCCGCTGCAGGCCTGCGCGGAAGAATAATCCTGTATGCCTGAGTCTGTACGATCCGTTGTCGTGGGCACTGCCGGCCATATCGACCACGGCAAGACTGCCTTGGTACGCGCGCTCACTGGCGTTGATACTGACCGATTGCCCGAAGAGAAGAAGCGCGGCATTACGATCGACCTTGGTTTCGCCTCTCTCGACGCCATCACAGCCGACCACAGGCCGGTGCAGATCAGCTTTGTTGATGTTCCCGGCCACCATCACTTCATCCACAATATGCTTGCCGGCGCCGGATGTATCGATGCTGTCTTGCTGGTGATCTCGGCCGAAGAAGGAGTTAAGCCGCAGACTAAGGAGCATCTCGCCATTTGCACTCTGCTCGGCATTCGTCGAGGTCTGGCCGTGATCACCAAGGCGGATGCGGTAAGTGAGCCCGATCTTGAGCGCGTGCGCTCACAAGTACAAGGCTTCCTGCGTGGCACGTTTCTCAACACGGGCGCGGGGATTCTGCCCGTCAGCGCTCACGCTGGCCAGGGACTCGAGGAGCTTAGGAATGAACTCTCGTCACTCGCGATGGGGACATCTCGCCGCAGTCCTGACTATGTGACCCGTTTGCCGCTCGATCGGGCTTTCGTCATGAAAGGGTTCGGCACGGTCGTGACCGGCACCTTGCTTTCCGGCACTCTCCGGACCGGCCAATCCGTCGCGCTCGAACCGGGAGGCGTCGTCGCTCGCGTCCGTGGAATGCAAACCCATCGCCGGGCTGAAGAGTGTGTTGCCTCGGGCTCACGAGTGGCCCTGAACCTTGCCGGCATTGACGTATCCGATGTAAGCCGCGGCCAAACCATCGTTGAGCCAGGGGCGTTGGCAGCCGTGACGACTATCGACGTCGAGGCCTCTCTTCTTGCCGACTCGAAGGAACTGAAACATCGCGCTACGGTTCACTTCCACGCTTTCACCTCGGACACGCTTGCAACGGTTTTGCTCTATGGTTACAACGCAGCCGAGGCGGGCGCTCATCGACTCATGCGGCTACAGCTGCACAAGCCGGTTATGCTCGTGCCCAGTGACCGTTTCGTTCTGCGGCAATGCTCGCCGTCAGCGACCATCGGCGGCGGTCGCGTGCTCGATGCGCATCCCCTTCCCCATTTACGAAAGGCGAAGTGCCTTGCATGGCTCGAGGCGATAAAGGAGGCCTCCCTTGAAGAACAGATTGTGCAGCGAGTATCTCGGCGCGGCACTGCAGGTCTGTCTCTCCAGATGCTAACGGCAGAAACCGGCCTGACCGGCGAGGCGCTACATCGAATCGCTGCGCCCCTCACTGGAGATGGACGGCTGGTTCTTGTACACGGAGAAATATGGTTCACCAAAGAGGCCCTTGAAAGTGCGACGGACAAAATCGTGCGTAGGCTGAAGATTGAAACCAAGGCAAGCGGTCTCAAACGATCCGAGCTGAGAAGCCAGGTCGCTTTAGGCGCAGAGATATTTGACTTCCTTCTCGACCGGTTGGTTCGGGAGCAGCGCCTGAAGCTTCAAGGCGAGATGGTCTTTCCCGCGGGAACGGACCAGCAGATCACGAATCCCGACATCAAGCTTCTTTCTGCATTGGCCGCCGCCTACGAAGCGTCCGGGCTCGCAGCGCCTTCGGCTGTCGAGGTCGCCTCACATCTGAAACTCAATGACGGCGAGATGCGCAGATTGATGACGCTGCTGCTCCGCGAGAAGACCCTAATCCGGATGGGAACCGACGAGTTGTACATCCATCGGACCGCTCTTGGAGGACTCCGGACTCAGATCCGTGAATTGCGTGGCCAAGTTCTCGATGTCGCGCGGTTCAAGCAGATCACCGGTCTTTCGAGAAAATATGCCATCCCCTTGTTGGAGTACCTTGATCGGGAGCGCATCACTCGCAAAGACGGCGACCGGCGGATTGTGTTGTAGCCGCCCTGCCACACTGACCGACAAAGCATTCGCACTACCTGTCGCTGCTTCAGCTCGAAATCGTGTGCTACTCTCTTCGAGGAGCGCGGCCTTTTACTAAAGATCTTGACTCATCCAAAAACAAAGATCGGCCTCATCGAAGACGCAGACGCTACCGGCGACGTTGCCAAGGCTTACGACGAGTGGCGGAGCCAATCCGGCCGCCAGCAGATGCCTGGCATCCTCAAGTGCTTCAGTCATCGGCCCGATTTTCTGCGCGACGTCATCAGTTTCAGCCATACGGTGCACTTTTCAGAAGGCCATCTGACACGCCGCACCAAGGAGGCCATCGCGAGTTGGGTTTCGTGGCTCAACCGCTGTCCATATTGACTGGACTCACACGCCTACTTCCTGCGGGTTCAGGGAGCAAACGAGAAGACAGTGCAAGCGATTGCAGATGGCAAGCTAGATGAGGCCGAGCTGAGCGCGGCTGAACGCGCGCTCCTCGACTACGTGACAAAAGTGACAGAGGCCGCGTATCGCACAACGGACGAAGATGTACAGAATCTCCGGGATCATGGATGGACTGAGCCCCAGATCGCCGAAGCTGTGTATGTTACGGCCATGTTTGCTTTCTTCAATCGTGTGGCAGATGCGTTTGGTATCCACCCGCAGGGCTACCTCGAGATGAATGCGATGACCAGGTGAGTTGGCATGATCGTCCATAAGAAAGCTACCAAACGCTGGATAGGAATCGTCTGCACAGCGCTCCTCTGCTTGTGGCTTGGCTTCGTCGTCTTCATCGGCTGGGCTATGCGGCAGCCGCCGGAGGTTTTTGGGCACATCATGGCAAGAATGCCCATGCCGCTTATTTCCTCTTTCCTTTCGAAACAATGTGGTCCGGAGCCCGCAAGGGTAGCCTCAAGGTAGGCGACA
Organism: uncultured Acidobacteriaceae bacterium; assembly: GCA_963781245.1. Classification (GTDB taxonomy): domain Bacteria; phylum Acidobacteriota; class Terriglobia; order Terriglobales; family Acidobacteriaceae; genus Silvibacterium. The sequence continues at coordinate 398,209 of CAWAFB010000005.1, read as the reverse complement.
AGGCACCCGACATCATGGTCAAGACGCTGGACGCCAAAGAACCGATGCAGTTGGCATCGCTTTGGGCGGAGAAGCCGGTCGTCTTGGTGTTCGGCAGCTACACTTGACCGCCCTTTCGGCGGGAGGTTCCCGCCCTGAACAAATTGTCGGACCAGTACAAAGGCAAGGTTAATTTTTACGCTGTCTATATCCTTGAAGCTCACCCTACAGACGTGTGGGAAATGCAGAGCAATGTCAAAGACAAGGTGCTCTTTCGCAGTCCGCGTAGCGAGGATGAGCGGGCATCGGTTGCGAATACCTGCGTGCGGAAACTCGGGATCAAGTTTCCTGCGGTGATCGATAGCTTCGACAATCACGCCGAGACTGCTTATACGGGATGGCCTGACCGGCTCTACCTCATTGGGCCTGGTGGCGAAGTCCGATACAAGAGCAAGCCGGGACCATTCGGATTTCATCCCCAGGACCTAGCTGCAGCCCTTAAGCAGTCAGTTGGGCATTCCTGATTCGGGGCAATCAACAGCCTCGAGCGGCGCGTAATCGTCCATCGCGACCTCCCTGAACTATTCGCCGCTTCGGACTTCCAATGGCGAAGTGTGAGGTATCTTGACGTACAGAAAACGGATGAACCAACTCTCCGCTATAAGAAAAATCACTGCGACCAATATGAACAGCAGACCGCCGTTGAGGAGCATCAGGCCAAAAGGGATCAGCGTCCCGGCAGCGATGAGCACACCAACGCGCCATTGTTGCTCACGGGTATAGATTCGCGCATGGGCCGGCTGAAGGTTCGCAAACAACAACCCTAAGGGAATCACATTGAGCACGAGCAGCACACTAAAGGCGGTGCGGAGGATGCCGGTGGCCTGCGTTTGCCCCATCAGGGCGCACAGGACAAGGAACTCGCCGCACCCCATCAAGAGGGCCGAATTGGTGAGATAACCTCCAAGCCAGCGCGCGTCTTTCCAGCCTGGTTGCGCATTCGTGCTGAGCAGGACGCCCTTGTAGGCCGCAGAGCCGAAGCCAGGCAGCAACCCCGCGACCACCGCGAGTATGCGGGCCCACTCGAAGTCCCACCCCAGTATGGCCAGCATGCTGAGGCCCGCAGCCGCGGTCAGCGGGAGCGAAAAGATCGTGAGACACCACGTCCCCACTGACATGGGCGACTCGGGCTTGAAAACCCTGAGCATGTGATGGAAACGCAACGGATCGCCCAGATCCAACACGAGCAATCCTAGGTCGACGAGCAAAAGCACGAGAGCGACCGGATAAGCCACTTTTGCCACGCGCATGAAGACCACGGGCGCCGCCAACTCGCTGATCGCGGCGGCCAGGAACAGTCCGGTCGCCATGCCGTTGAGCAAAGCGTCCCAGGCGATGATGCCGTGCCACCCGGGCACCTTAGTCACGGGCATATTCGCGTAGCCGACCTCGCTCCCTCCTTCCGCCGCAGGAGGTTCGGTCAAAGCGTGCTGCGATCTGGAGTCTGCGTGCATTCAGGGCTTCAAAAGAAACACCACTACGAGCAGTGCGGCGATGGCGGCCAGGCCGGCCGCGACGGAACGAACGTAATCTCCCATCATGTGCAGCCACGGATTGAATGGAGCATCCGGCAGGCCATAAACCGAAGGGCGATCGACAAGCAGATAGAAGGAATGCATTTCGGAATAAGTCTCAGTAGGAGCGTCGCCATAAAGGTACGCCCGCGGGACGCCGCGCTGGTGAAGTTCCTCCACACGTTTGCGGGCCTGCTCGCGAAGCTCTTCGACCGGGCCGAAGTGGATGGACTGGGTTGGACATGCCTTGGCGCAGGCCGGCTCCAGACCGTCACGCTGGCGGTCATAGCAGAGCGTGCATTTGTGCGAATGACCGCCCATGTCGCTGCGAGTAATGACGCCGAACGGGCAGGCCGCCACGCAGCACGAGCAACCGTTGCAGATGTCAGCCTGAATATAAACGTTCTCGAACTCATTTTGAATAATGGCGCCGGTCGGGCAAGCTTGATGGCAAGGGGCCGCCAGGCAATGCTTGCAGTGGTCGCTCATCATGAGCCAGCGGTTGAGAGCCTGCTCGTTGGGCTCCATATCCGGGGAAGCAGGCTTGCTTGAAGATCCGTCGGAGAATTGCTCAATGAATTTCACATGGCGCCAGGTTGTCGCCGACAACTCCGTCGTATTGTCATAGCTATTGCCGGACCAGTTAAAGCCATCCGACGGTAGTTGGTTCCACTGCTTGCACGCCACCTCGCAAGCCTTGCAGCCGATGCATACGGTCGTGTCTGTGTAAAAGCCTGTAGCCTGCTGGGGCTTGGGCGGTTCACCACGCAGGAACGGATAGATCAGGCGTTCCACCAACTGGAACAGCCGGCCGCGCGGTGGATCGCTGGTCTGGGGCAACGCGGACAATTGCTTTTCTCTACTTTCCATGTCCGATCCTCCCTTCTGGTTGGGCGCTGGCCGGCGTGTCCGGGATCGGATCGAGGGTCGGCCAGGGCGCTGTGGGCACCGTCGGGTGCGCAGCCTGGCCTTCGAGCCGCCCGGCATGGACTTGGCACGCGAACGCCTTGCTTTCGTGCATGCTCACGTTCGGGTCGGCCAGGAGCGCGGTCAGGTCGTTGGCGTTGCTGCCGACGCTCTCTCCGGCGAAAGCCCAGTGGAAGGGGAGGCCGATCTGGTGGACCACGCGCCCCTCAACGACAAAGGGCCGCAGCCGCCGGGTCACCATCGCACGAGCCTCGATTCGACCACGCGCCGTTTGGATCGTTATCCACCCGCCGTGAACAATTCCTCGCTCAGCGGCCAGTTCGGAGCTCAGCTCGGCGAACATCTCCGGCTGCAATTCGTTGAGCCAGCTGTTGAAGCGGCTCATGGGCCCACTCAGGTAATGCTCGGTGAGGCGGAACGTCGTCGCCACCACGGGATACTCGGCTGTCGGCGTGTGGGCGATGTGGTTCAGCGGTCCTTCGAAATAGCGCACCGTCGGGTTGGTATTGTGTTTGGGATAGAGCAGGTTGCCCAGCGGCGACTCGACCGGCTCGTAATGCGTTGGAAGAGGCCCGTCCTTGGGGCCGGGGGAGTACAGCCAGCCCAGTCCGTCGGCCTTCGTGATGAAGGGGTGTGTGCCGGAGATGGCGGCCATGCCCGTCGCGCCTGGGGCGGGTTGGTAATCGGGCGGCTTGTCCAGCTCGAAGTCCGGTTTGTCGGGTCCGACCCAGCGTCGCTTCTCGGAGTCCCACCAGACCAATTTCTTACGCTGCGACCAGGGGCGCCCTTCGGGGTCGGCCGAGGCGCGGTTGTACAGGACGCGGACATTGTTCGGCCAGGCGAAGCCCCATTCCGGTTGGATTGGGTTATCCGTGATCTTGCGTTCGTCCGCACGGTTGCGGCCCGGCTCGGGGAAGACGCCGCTGTAGACCCAGCAGCCGCATGCCGTCGTGCCGTCGTCCTTCAACTCCGAGTAGCCGCTCACAAGACGAGGCCGCCCGGTGCGCGGGTCGGTTTCATCCAGCCGGTGACCGTTTATCTCCATGAGGACCTTCTCCAGGTCCGGTTCCCCTTCAATGCGGCTGAGCGTTCCATCGGGCAGACGCGGCTGCTCGTCGAAGTCGTAGTCCCAGGTGAGGTTCAGCAGCGCCTGATCCTTAGGATCGGTCGAGCCGGCGTAGAGCTGCTTGAGGCGCTTACCCAGGTTGTAGTAAAACCAGGCGTCGGAACGGCAATCGCCGGGCGGGTCCACGGCTTTCTTGTGCCATTGGATCAGCCGCTGTGTGTTGGTCAAGCTGCCCTCCTTCTCCTGAGCGGCCGCCGCAGGGATGAAGAAAACCTCGGTCCCGATCTGGGAGGGCGGTGGCCCATTCGGGTCGTTCTTCCAGAAGAGGGCGCTTTCCGTCTCGAACCAGTCGAGAACAACCAGCCACTCGAGGTTGCGCAGGCCAGCACGGTGCAGACCGGCGTTGGGTCCGCCACCGGCGGGGTTCTGACCGGCCAGGAAGTAGCCCTTCACCCCACCCTTTGCCATGCGATCGAAGTAGGCCAGTTGCGAGTAGTCGCCGTCCACGCGCGGTAGCCAGGAGAACCCGAAGTCGTTCTCCGGCGTTGCTGCGTCGCCGTACCACGCCTTGAGCAGGCTCACAATGAATTTGCTGAAGTTCACCCAGTAGCCGGTGGGCATCCCTCCATTGTCGATATAACAACCCAATCCTTCGTGCGTGGGGTCGTGTACAGCGGGTTGCGGCAGGTAGCCGGGCAGTGTGTCGTACAAAGTCGAGATGTCGGTCGCGCCCTGGATGGTAGAGTGGCCGCGCAGGGCCATAATGCCGCCGCCAGGCCGGCCCATGTTGCCGAGCAACAATTGCAGGATGCCGGCAGTGCGTATGATCTGCACGCCGGTGGTGTGCTGCGTCCAGCCCAGCGCGTAGGCAATGCAAGTGGTCCGCTCGCGTCCGGAGTTGGTGCAGAGCAATTCCGCGACGCGCACAAACTCATCCGGCGTGCAGCCGCACACCTGGGAAACGACCTCCGGCGTGTAGCGGGCGAAGTGCCGGCGCAGAATCTGCATAATACAGCGCGGATGCTGCAAGGTCGGGTCGCGCTGTGCGTTTGTCATGTCGTTGTACGGCGAGGTATATTGTTCGCCGCTGCCATCCGTGCAGTGGCCAAGACGGCCGTGCGGGTCTTTCGCGGTCTTTGCCTGAGGCGCATGCTTCAAACCGTCCTGCTCCCCGTGGCCGTTGCTGGACGCCTCGTAGCCCCAATGGCCCTCCCTGGAATCATAGGACTCGTGCTGCTGGTCGAAGCCGCTAAACAGCCCTGCCAGATCTTCGGAATCCCGGAAGCCTTCCTCGATGATCGTCGAAGCATTGGTGTAGGCCAGGACGTATTCATGAAACCAACGGTCGTTAGTTAAGACGTAATTCACGAGGCCGCCGAGGAAGGCAATGTCGCTGCCGGAACGGATGCCCACGTAAACATCGCACACGGCCGACATGCGGGTGAAGCGCGGATCGACATGGATCAGGGTCGCGCCTCTCTCCTTGGCCTCCATGGGCCAGCGGAAGCCGACCGGTTGAGCCTCCGCCATGTTCGATCCCATGAACAGGATGCAATCGCTATTGGCCATGTCCTGCTGATAATTTGTGGCCGCGCCGCGGCCGAACGAGGCGCCCAGACCGGGCACCGAGGCGCTGTGTCATATTCGCGCCTGGTTCTCGATCGAGACCACTCCTAACCCGCCACCGAACAGCTTCTTGATGAGGTAGTTCTCCTCGTTGTCAATCGTTGCCCCGCCCAACGTGCCGATCCTGCGCACCGAGTTGAGCAAACGGCCTTGCTCGTCGTGAGTCGTGAAATCGGCGTCGCGCGTCGCCTTGACGCGCTGGGCAATCTGGTCGAGCGCCCACTCCATCGTCCGGGTCTCCCAGTGATCGGAGTAGGGAGCGCGATAGAGGACCTGGCGGACGCGATGGGAATTAACGGCGAGCTGGAAGGCGTTGGCCCCTTTGGGGCAAAGGTGGCCCCCGCTGATGGGACTATCAGGATTGCCCTCAATGTTGATGATCTCGCCGCCCTTGCTGAAAATGAGTTGCCCGCAGCCGACGGCGCAGTAAGGACAAATGCCCTCGGTGACAGTGGCGCCGCGCAGCCGCGAAGCCTTCCCCAGCGTCTGTACGCTGAACGGTTCCCGAGAAGTTTGTGGTTTCAGGGTTAGTGGGAAGCGGAACATAGCAACTCCTCTTTTCAGAAATTCCTGATTCTAAGATGAGTGAGAGCAAGCTTCGTTGCGGGATAGTAGCACAAATGCTTCCAAGCAGAGGCAATTTGCACACAAAACAGGACAATCACCTGCCGGAAACCTGAGGAGGCCACCTAAGCGCGTCATTATCGCACCGATCATTTCTAATATTGTGGGCGAGGGGCGCATTTGCCAGAATATCGATCCCTTATTGTCGGTGAGTCGTAAATAGCCAATCCACTCCGCGAACCAGGATTCAGTCGTAGAAACTGTACAGCGATCTCGCAAAAACCAAGCGACTTCCTAAACAAAGCATCGAGATTACTGAGGTTCTGGAATGGGCCAAAGGTAAATTGCATCGTGTCACCGACTACCTTGCCGCGGAAGAGCCCCTCGAGATCCGAGTTGCACGCCAAGAGGAGCCTCCCGCGGCCCTGACTGTGACCATGCGGACGCCAGGGCATGACCTCGAGTTGGCGGCCGGATTTCTCCTGACCGAAGGGATTCTCTCCAGTTCCGAGGAACTTCTCGCGATTCGAGCGGTGTCAAACGAGAGCACAGGCAAGAGCAATGTCGTTGAGGTTCAGATCGCGGGAAAGGAATACGACCCGGAGCAAATGCGGCGCAACTTCTTTGCGGCATCAAGCTGCGGGATCTGCGGGAAGGCTTCCATTGAAGCGATCCGGACGCGTGGCCTGCGTCGGCCCAATCCCGCTCTTCGGGTTCCTCCCGAGATATTCTCTTCGCTCAACGGGAAGCTGCGAGAAGATCAAGCGGTGTTCGAGAAGACGGGAGGTCTGCACGCGGCCGGGCTGTTTACAGCGTCCGGAGAATTAGTTGCACTGCGTGAAGATATCGGGCGTCATAATACAGTCGACAAGGTCGTTGGCTGGGCTCTTCTTGAAGGACGATTACCCTTATCAGCCCATATTCTAATGGTGAGCGGCCGTGGCGGCTTTGAGATTGCACAAAAGAGTATTGCGGCAGGTATTCCGATACTCGCCTCAGTCTCGGCTCCCTCAAGCCTGGCAGTCAGACTAGCGCGCGAAATGGATCTGACGCTGATCGGTTTTTTGCGCGGCGAGCGCTTCGTTATCTACTCTGGCGCTGAACGGATCTCGCTCGCGATGCCAAAAGGATGAGTGCGTAGCCCTGTCAGCGACAATTGACCCGAGTCGGGTGCTATAGCCTCCCGCTCTTAGTCGATGGTCAGCAACTCTTCGAAAAAGCCGCCAATTTGATGTTCGCGGTTAACGAAGTGAATCTCTTGAATCCAATGGCGCTTCTGGCCTTTTTCGTTAAGCGACCGCATCGGCAAATGAGTCTCAGGGTGAACGTAGAGAGTCACTTTATCTCCTGCAATCTTTTCGTGGGGAAACTGCCCGACCAGGTGCCCGGCGATTCGGCCGCCGAATTCCCAGCCGAATTTGTGCGCAAGTGAAACTGCATATGCAAAGAACTGGCTCGCAGTGATGTCGGGCGTCTCGTGGAAGTATTGCTTCCCTTCCGCAAACGCTGTGGCAACATCATCGCGTAATTTGAGCTTGAGCGGGTCGGAGCCGATGACGAATGTCCGCCCAAAATCAGCTTCCCAGTCCTCAAAGACGGGACCGAGATCAAGAAAGAGAATGTCGTCTTCGCCGATCATCAGGTCGGGTGGGTTCTCGTCGTAGGGCGCCAGCGTGTTCCTGCCCGCGCGAACGATGCGCTTGTGCCAGTACGTCGTGATGCCGTACATCTCTTTGGCCAGTTCGTAGATGTCCGCATTCAGACCGCTCTCGCTGACGCCGGGCCGAATTAGGCTGCGTTCCTCGATTTCGCGGAACAGCCGCTCAGCTTTGCTCTGTGCAGCGCGAAGTTCTGTAACTCGTTGTTCTTCGAGAGCGTCCAGGAAGGGTGACGTCTGACAATGCGGCTGCACCTCACTCTATTTATAGTGCTCCGTGGGGATGGTGAAGCCAAAATGGGTACCGATTTCAAGGGACGGAGGCGGCTGCGGAAGTTGCATGTGCTGGCGCTTGTCGCCGCCTGCTGGAGTCTGATCGGAGGCTGGCCTGGAGCGAAAGCTCAGGAGCCTCCGAGCATCGTCGGAAGGTCTCCCTTGTATGGCCTATCGGGTGCGACCGGGTGGATCAATTCCAAACCGCTGACCGCTAAGGAACTCAAAGGCAAAGTCGTTCTTGTCGACTTCTGGACGTACTCCTGCATCAACTGCCTGCGTTCTCTGCCTTACATCGAAGCATGGGCGCAGAAATATAAGGATAGCGGTCTGGTCGTGATTGGGGTGCACGCGCCGGAATTCGATTTCGAGCAACAGCTGCCCAATGTGCAGAAAGCCGTGCAGAAATTTGGAATTACGTATCCTATCGCGCTCGATAGCAATCACGCGATCTGGGATGCATTCCACAATGAGTACTGGCCGGCTCATTACTTCATCGACGCGAAGGGAAAGGTGCGGTTTGAGCACTTCGGCGAGGGAGACTACGATCAATCCGAGCGCTGGATTCAGGAGCTCTTGCAGGAACGGGCCGGGAAACCCATGCCCACCAGCGCAGTCAGTGTTCACGCGCAAGGAGTGGAAGCGGCGGCTGACATGAGCGACGTGCGAACACCAGAGACGTACATCGGCTATGCACGCGCCCAACACTTTGCATCGCCTGGCGGGATCTGGCAGGACGCGGAGAAGACCTACACTGCGCCGGCCCAACCTCGTCTAAATGAGTGGGGACTTGCAGGCAATTGGGTCGATCACAAACAGAGCGCAGTGCTCAAATCGGCCGGTGGAAAGATCGTCTTTCACTTTCATGCTCGCGATCTGCATCTTGTATTGGGTCCGACGGCCGACGGAAAGCCAGTTCGCTTCCGGGTGACCATTGACGGTCAGGCGCCGGGGGAGAATCATGGCGTTGACATCGATGCACAAGGCAATGGCGTCGTGACAGACCATCGCTTGTATCAACTGGTGAGGCAGAAGGGAGCCGTCGCCGACCACATCTTCACAATCGAGTTCGAGGACCCAGGAGTACAGGCTTTTTCCTTCACGTTCGGATGAACGGGCCTGTGGGAGGGAATCATGATTCAGAAATCGGATAATGATGCGAGCCGAATGACTCGTCGAACGCTGATAATAGGGCCATGCTCCCAAGGAACTCCTACACCATTTGGAGGGTTTACTTGGCTTGGGCTGGTGCAATTGTGTAGCCGAGGTTCTGGGCCATTGCTCGGAGGCGGTTTTCTGCCCGTTGGCGATATTTGATTTCTGTTCTGGCAAAGACGCTTTCGTCGTACGGCTCTCTGGTTTTGAGCATGTGATAGATAATTCGCGCCAATTTGTGAGCAGCGGCAGTAACCGCTTTGGGAGCTCCGAGCCTAGTTCGCATGCGGCGGTAAAACGCTCCTAAAGCCGATTCACTCTTTTGGAGTGACTGAGCTGCCATTCGTAAAGTGACGGCAACGCGGTTTTTGACTTTTCTCGTTCCGGTCCAAAGCACTCTTCCGCCACTAATATCGTTGTCCGGGCATAATCCCATCCATGAACTGAAGGCGCCGGCGCTACGGAATTTTGAGATGCCATCGCCCAACTCGGCGAGAATAGCCTGAGCATGCAAGACGCTGATTGCTGGGATCGTAGTCAGGTCTACTCCCAGGATGCGATAGGCTTCCTCACGCAATGCCAGAGCCTTGGCCGGTGCCATCACCTTGCATTTCCTTACGGAATCCTTGGCAGCCGGCAAACTCGCCGATGAAGTGGCACTCGCTTCCATAGACTTCAAGAAGCGCTGCATTTCTTCCTCGCAGGCAGCGATTCGTTGCTGGTATTCCCGGTACAAGTCGACAGATTGCCGCAGTGTGAACAGATGCTCTGGGCGGTAATCTCCCACCCAGCTCTTAGCAATCGTATCTTTACTGGCTCGAATCCTGGGATCGCGGAGTGTGGCCAACACTTGGGGATCGCGATTCCCAGCAAGAATCGCATCGATGATCGCAAGCCCAGTTGTTCCAGTGATGTCGCTAATGACATGGTGAATCTGAAGGTTCATCTGATCCAAAGCCTTCTGTACATGTTGGACATGCGTGGTCGCCATCTCCACTAAGCTGTCTCGGTGCCGAAGCAAGGATCGGAGGGCGCAAACCTCTGGCGCGGGGCGGAAGGACGCGCGCAAAAGACCGACTGAATGCAGGTATTGCAGCCACTGGCAGTCGGAAACGTCTGTGCGCCGTCCCGGTACGTTCTTAACGTGTTTCGCGTTGACCAGATAGGCCTCCAGTCCGCGCACTTCCAGGATCTGCATCAACGGAACCCAGTAGACTCCGGTGGACTCCATGGCGACCGTGCGGACCCCGCATTGCTGCAACCAGTCGGCAAGACGGTTTAGATCCTGCGTGAAGGTCGCAAACATGCGAATAGGTTCTGGATCGCGATCCGCCGGTACGGCAACGTAAATCTCGGCCGCGCCGATATCGATTCCGGCAGCATCGGGATTCATGATCGGCGGGGCCTTCCTTCCCGGTTTTGCCCATGTCCCCATGGCCCCACACTGGGAAGCAACCCGAGCGCCGTCTCAGTGGCCTCGACCGATCGATAAAGGGGATGCTTCGGCATCCCCTTTTCACTTGTGGGTAGAGGCACCTATCGGGAGAGGCATCAAAGCGCTAAATCCTGGGGGTGCGGGGGCAAAGCCCCTGCGACACAGCCTGCTTCCGCTCCGAAAGCCGGCGTCCTCTTATAATGCGTGACTCGGCGATTTACCATCAAATAACTAAAGGGAAATAGCTTCCCAACTTCCAGCTAGGCGCCAGGGTCAGTCCAGCCCGACGCGGCGCACCAAATCCTGAAAGCGCGGGTCGCCGCGCAGAGGATCAAACCACGGGGAGACCTTGATGTATATCAGAATATTGGATTGTTCCTCGTAGGCCCGCTCAAACCACGCAAATGCCTCATCGTTGTCGCCGAGCCCCAAATAAGCATTCACAAAGGCACCGGGCAGAGCCCTGCGATTAGGACTCCGCCCACTACAAACAGCCATGCAAGTACCACCGTATCGGGCATGCCAACCATCATTTGGCTCCTCTCCCAGCTTGCTTCCGATTACCTTAAAGGCGTCTGTCGGCGGGTTGCGGTCGTCCCACCGGCCATCCTCAAAAATGCACTGACCTTATCGGAGAGATCGGTACCCATATGTCGGCCCGTTCCCGGGAGTGGACTCTTCCACCGACTTGGAAACGCTCAACAGATTACCTCTGTCAGCCAATACTTCCCGACCAGTTGCTTGCCAGGTTCCAATGCCCAGAGTCGTGATCGCCTCCGGATCCAGTTCCTCGTAATAGAGCACAGCCGATTTCGCCCGACGCCGGTTGAAGAACCACAGTTCGGCTGCTGCCGCCACGAGTATCGCGACTAATGCAACATAGGATAGCGGATCGTCCAGAACCCTCTGCTCGTAGCGCGAGAAGCTCATCGCAAGGGGAGTAAACCCTGCCGCGAAAGCCCAGAACATGTATTGCACATTCGACTTGCCCGGCAGATACGAACAGGCGAAAGGGATCTTTGAAACACCGATCAGGGCAGCATCGGTCATGATGGACCCGACAAGCGCCAAGATCAGCAGGTGCTCCAACACCTGCTGCCAAGGCCGATAGCAAAGCGCAAGACCTGCCGCCGTCAACCAGACGGGAATCGTTGCCAGGACCAGCATTGCGCGTCGAGTCGCCGCGATGTAATGCTCCGGCGAACTCAGTTGCGTCACCTGAAGCACCCAGTTCGCTTTTAACGAAACGGGAAGCGAGAAGATGCTGCGCAGACCCGCTACAGCAAGACACATCATCATGAGAGTGCTCACGAGAAACGCGGGCGTTACCGGTTCCGTGTGGTGGCTCGTTGCCACTCTCGTCAGTGTCGAAACGGCAATAGCAAATGCGATCGCCAGGAAGAAAGCATAGACCACCCGGTGCTGGCGGCTTCGGGCCAGAGACCGCATGCTGAAGCGTACGATGGCTGTCTGCAACTGGTCGCCGAGAGGCAACAGCGAGCGTCGATGTCCGCGCGTTTGCTCGAGATCCGGCTGCTCCACCGTCTTCTTCATCGTTTGTAGATAGCAAAGCAACAGAGAAGTCCCCGCGCCAGCGAACACAGCGGTCAAGCCCAGCCAAGCGCACCGCGCCAGTGCGCCCGACGCAATCGGAAAGATATCGCTTGTCTCGCTGAACAACCCGAAGAACCAGAAGCTCGGCCATCGTGCCAGGATTCCAAGCCGCTGCGCCTTGGCCAATTCCTCCATGGTGTCAAAGCTCGGCTGGAAAGCCCACTCGGACAGGAATAGAGCAAAGGCCGCGAGTTGCAGCATCGCGGACAGCCGTAAGAACCATCGTCTGGGTAGAAGTGCGGCGGTGACGCCCTGAATCGTGAGCACTGCGCCGTAGATAAACACCGAAGCGGCTGTCGCTGTAAGCCAATAAGCCGCGAACACCCGAGGAAAATGCCGGATCCCACCCGTCACCAGAGGCAGAACAACTCCCATTCCGAAATTCAGCACGAGCACACTGATGCCCAGCAGAGATCCTGCTGACGCGAGTTTCGCCGCCAGAATCGTACGCGGTCGTATCGGTAGAGATCCGAGCAGCATCACATCGCGCCGGTCGGGAAAGATGTTGTCCCAAGTCGCCACCGCCGCAAGTCCAGCGATCAGCATCGTGGTCCCAAGGAAACTCTCCTCGCTCTGCATGGCCATGCTCAGCAGGCCATCGCGCATCAAATGTGGTCGGCCCGACTGAATCAGAAATCCCAACGCCTGGAATCCGCCGATCAGGATCAACACGCCCGCAAACTGCCCAAGAAAGCGCGGAATGTCGGCTTCGATTGACAACGATTCCAGGTCGATTACCTGCAACAGAAAGTGCCGGTAAAGCACCCGAAACTCCCGCGGGAACCGCTCCGTTAGTTTGCGTACCGCGTCACGCATGGATCAGATCCGCAATCTGCCGCGCCGTCGATAAAGGGTCCTGCTCAACCGCCAATTGCGAGAAGATCGCTTCCAGTGACGGCAAATCCATCAACGAGCGCAGCCGTTCGATCGAATCATCTGCGACGATTTTTCCCTTGTGCAGGATCACCACCCGCGATGACACCCGTTCCACGGTACCCAGTTCATGCGAACTGAACAGCACCACCTTGCCGCGTGCCGCCAGTTCCTTGATCAGCTGACGCAAAACCAGCGCAGAGCCCACATCAAGGCCGGAAAACGGTTCGTCGAGCAACACCATGTCGGGATTGTGCAGCAGTGCAGCCGCAATCAGGATTTTCTGCCGCATGCCCTTGGAGTAACCCGAAATCGATGCGTGCCGGTCGCCATGCAGCGACAACAGATGCAGCAGCCCTTCAATTCGCTCTGCCGACTGCCGCGCTGGAAGTCCTCGGAGTTGCGCCACCATGGTGAGGTACTCAACGCCGGAAAGGTGGTTGTAAAGATGCGGCTCCTCCGGCACGTATCCCATGCGCCGCTTGTAAGCGATCAGATCCTCCTGGATTGGTTGTCCGGCGAAGAGGATCTGGCCCGCAGTCAACTCCAGAAGTCCCGTAATCATCTTCATCGTCGTCGATTTCCCAGAGCCGTTCGGCCCCAGGTAGCCCGTCACCTCGCCCGGCTGCGCGGAGAAGCTAACATCATCGACCGCTGGAATCCCTGCAAAAACCTTCGAGACTCGCCGAACTTCGAGCATGTCTGACTGACCTATGTAGTATTCGGTATAGATTCGATTAAGCGAGATTGTCAAGTAGAATGCTACATAGATAAAATGCCTGGCATGGCTGCTGAGCCAAAACTCTCGCACACCGCCGCGCTCATCCTCCAGGCGGTGGAGTCAGGATTCATTTATGGGTTCAGCATCATGGAGGTTACCGGTCTGCCTAGCGGGACCGTATATCCCGCCATGCGTCGGCTTGAGCGTGATCGCCTGATTGCCTCACGCTGGGAAAAGCAGACGGTCGCCGACGCCGAAGGTCGGCCTCCACGCAAGTACTACAAAGTCACTGCGGACGGAAAGTCCACGCTCGCCGCTACCCGCAAGCGCTATCCTCTGCTCGCCCGCCTGCTGCCTACGGCTGAGGTGGAGCACGCATGAGCAGCCGCTGGCCTCTGTTGCCCTCGGCACTCAGGTTGCTGCTCGCAACAACTAGCGTCGTCGTTCCGCGCTCCGAGCGTGATGAATGGATTAGCGAATGGCGTGCGGAACTCCACTACATGCTGGGACGCGGAGTTATGCCTCGGGTCTGTATCGCGTTTGCCCTCGGTGCATTCCCAGACGCTCTGTGGCTTAGAAGACATTCACTCCGCACTGGTCATTGGCTGGAATCACCTCGGCGCTGCCTGGCAGTTCTCGCTCTTTCCGCAGGCCTGAGCCTTACGCTGGCACTTCTGCTGCCCCGGGTTCGGCAGGACATCTTTCCACCCAAATATGACGGGCCCGAGGACCTGGCGATGATTTCACCAGTTCCCTCGGTGGTGGGGTCAGAAATGGAGATCGCCGCAGCCCAATACCTCACGTGGAACTCGCATGTCCAGCCAGAGTTGTCGCAAACGGCCTTCTATTACCCCACAACCGTCCAGGCTCGACTCGGAGTGCACGAGGCGTCCTGGAGCCTTGGTGAATCGACCGAAAGTCTCGCTGCGTTGCTGAAGGTCGGGGTGGCGGATGCCGTGGTTGAGGCGTGCCGACGAAATAGTGCAAAGCCGATCATCCTGAGCCGCGACGCTTGGAGACACGACTTCGGTTCCGATCCAAACGTCGTTGGCCACCTACTGCGCATCTCAGGACGCCCCGCTGTCATCGTTGCGGTAGCTCCGCCCGCTGCTTCCGATTTGCCGCTTCAGATGGATGCCTGGTCTTTGGAATCCGATCAGGCGATCCACAAGCTCGCCTCTGAACGATTTGCCTTCGGCTATATGATCGCGCAACTTGCGTCCGGCTCTGGTCGCGGAGGCTCACACCGAAGATATCGGATCGAGATGTTCTCCGATGGCGGAGTGCGGACGCGCCTCTACGTCATCGGTCTACCTAGCCTTGCTGAGTACCATCGCCGAATCCCCACCGTAGATTTCCTGCTTTCGCTGTTCATGACCTGCCTCATGCTGCCAGCAATTTTCGCTGTCAGCTTGCGCACAGGCCTAAAGACCGAACGGCTGTCAGTCAGAATGCGCAGCAGAGGTTGGATATTTCTCGGTGCGAAGATTGCGCTGCTGTTGCCGGTGCTTTACTGCGGTCCGCTGCCGATCGCACATGCCTTCGGGACGGGGCCCCGCGATTCCCGATATGACCTGCAAGCCTTTGTCACAATTTGCGCCTGTCTCCTGGCCGTGTTCTGGATCGTCGATGATCAGCGGCGACGCTGTCCCCTTTGTCTGCGGATGCTGACCAACCCGGCGCGAGTCGGCGAACGCTCGCGGAGCCTACTGTCCTTCAGCGGGATCGAATACGTATGCTCCGATGGTCACGGTTTGCTGCACGTGCCGGATTATCCAACAAGTTGGTTTGAGAGCCAGAGGTGGCTCGCCCTCGATTCTTCGTGGCTTATCCTGTTTCAGAACGGAAGATGACCGCAAAGTGCATCAAACGCGCGACACCTCGTTCTGAGCCAATCATCCTGTGGCATCTTCTACGGTTCAGGTCCAGCACTAACCCGAGAGGCGCTCGGAAGCTTTGGCCCACAATTCTCGGTGGTCCCGGTAGGGACGATCCTCACGGATCGCCCACCGGGTCGCCGGAGGCAGTCACCCACCTCCGGCTCCCACAGAACCCAGCATGCAGATTTCCCGCACTGGGCTCGTCGGACGTTGATTCACAGTATGGCGATAGCTTGTAACTTCGGGTAAGAAAGGTACAGCTTTGGCCGTAGCAGCGGGAACTGTTCTTTGATCCGCTGGAATTGCTCCCAAGGGATGTGGCCATGCCAGCTCCTGCTGCTCAACATTTTGCGCCAGTAATGTTCCACAGCCCGATGGACCCGCAGCAGTGCCCGAAGATTTCCGGCAATGCCGTAGTATGCATAGTGGCCGCGAAGCACCTGATTGAGATGATTCACCTGTTCCCGGAGCGACACGTGCCGCATCCGCCGCATCTGGTCCTGCAACCGCATGAGCGCGCGTCGCAGTCGTGACTTTTCCGTAAGCATCCCAATTCGAAAGTTCCCTTTCTGATTGCGAGTGCAGTACAGAGTGAAACCCAGGAAATAGATCGTCTCCGGGCGTCTACGGCCACGCTTGCTCGCGTGTCGATACGCGAAGCGACCAAATTCAACGAGCTTGGTCTTCGTCGGCTCCAAGGTGAGGCTAAACCCTTCTCAGCCTCTTCACAAGTGCTTCCTGAACACGAAGAGCATCTGCACGATATTGGAAACAGAGCACGAAGTCATCGATATATCGCACCATGCAGGCCTCGCCCCGTAGCCGCGGCTTAACCACGCGCTCGAACCACAGAGCGAGCACATAGTGCAGATATACGTTACTCAGCAGTACGCTGACCGACCCTCCTTGCGGAGTTCCCTCTTCGCTCGGATGAACCTCTCCATTCTCTAAGACACCTGCCTTCAGCCAGCGCCTGATCAGACTGATCAGGCGCTGATCTCCCAGGTCCCTCCCCGCTGCGCACATACAACTCTCACGCGCGCGGGCGAGGACCCTCCATCCGATGGAACCTGGAGTGTGACTTCCTGCCCCTCTCGCCACCTTCGCAGCCTCTTTCCCACGGAGCCCTGCGAAGATCGCCCCAACCTATATATAGGAGTCAGGGGCAAGAGCTAGTGGGATTTGGCTTCGGCTTGCTTTCATGCGCGCATGACGAGATGATCGGCAACGCCGCGATCCTGCTTGCAGGGGCCTAGGTCATGGCTGGCCTGATCGCTGTCAGCATCCTCTTCAGTGCCGCTTTCCTCGTCGTCATGCTGCGAAGATTAAGTCCCAGACATGCGCTCCCCGCCGACTGCGTCTAAGGAGCTCTCTAATCCAGTTCAGCAGCACTTTATCCCTCTATGTGCTCGGAGGAACGCCAGTCTCGGTCTGCGCTTCCACCCTCTCGGGAACCCTTATTGGCCGCCCAATCCTCTTCAGCCGGTCGAGATGAAGGATGTTCCCGGGCCGCCCGATCAGGCGCCGACCGAGTTCAGGCGCTCCTGGGGAGAGCCCCCGAGCATCCCGTTCCCACCCGGATTTCGGCCGAAAATCCACCCGTTTTATCCTGTGGAAATCGTTTCGGGCACCAGGGAAAGTTCTGGCTAGGATTTTGACATGAAAAACCGGGGGAACGCATGTTCCCAACCTTTGACTGGGGGTTAGCGTACACCTTCCGCACCCCAAACTCCCCAATTCGCCCGACCTAGTATAGGAATTTCCAAGTAAAACACCGGATTGACAGTTTGAGGGCTGTGGAAAATTAACCAGAGTAAGTAACAAACACAGATACATAACGATCTATACCGTCGAGGGTACTTCAAACCAGTCGGAACGGGCAGGTCGAACCGCGGCTTTGTCCTGGGACGATCCGTCTTCCGACCGGTATCTGCAACGCTCGCGATCAGCCACCTGCCATTCCGGCTACGGCCCTGTTGCCCGCCATTTCGCCATCCTCGAGACACAGGCAGGGTAAACCAGAAAAGCGCTGTTCAGATACACCTGACGGGAATCCGCTTAGGCGGAGGAAAACATTGAAAGATTAGAATTCTAATGAACAGCCTTTTGGATTGCGATGATTTGGTCTCTTCAGAGCTGGCACCGCTTTGCCCTGATCAATGGCAACTGTTCCAGAATGCTGCGCAGATTCGTCTGCCGATGGCATTTCGTCTGCCAGATGTGCGCTCGCCCCGAACGGCCTGCTAGGGAATTCTGTCGGGCTGTGGCAGATCGGGCGACGACCCTCGCCTTTGTCAGCACACTGTTTGCACACCTGCAGACACAGGACACCGCGAAACTCTCAATCAGACGACCTGGGCTGGCTGATGCCGGATCAGTAGCCGCAACTCTGGCTCGCAGACGTACACCTAGGGCTCCCTAAAGAGAAACGATCGATCCCTATTGAGACGCCCCGGCAGGCGCGGCGGAGGTAGCTACCGCGCCTGCTTTACCATCTCGACCAGGACCGCACGAGTATCCTGGGGCGTAGCGACCTCGCGGGGAAAGTTGATGCGAGTGCCCTTGACGCCGTCGCTGGTCTTCAATCGAAGAGTAAAGCCGAGCCGATCGACCGAGGTCATCATCGCCTCGATCGCTTCGATCCCAGCTTGTGACTTCGCGAGCAAGACCATCGCATCGACATGATCGGTGTTCATGTGAGCGAGGATGCCGGGCGCGGTCTCGGCCAACGGGTCTGGGGTGGCGTGCTCGTAATCCCGGGGCTCGACCCAGCCCATCACGCCGAAGCCACCTACATAGTAGATATCGACGGGTCCGAGCCTGAAGAAGCTGAAGTCTGCGAAGTCAACCCAGTAGCGACTGTTCTCGTGGCGAGCGAGGTATCTCTCGCGGACAGAAGCAAAGTCGTCTCCTGGCAACAGCTCGGCGTTTCCGACGAGTGTCGCTCGGGCTGACCCTAGTGGGTCGCTATCGGCAGCCACCTGCGTAACGAAAAGGCTGCATCGCGGATCAGCCTTCAGGTTCTGCGTGTGCATGGCCATATTGCTTATAAGGAAGATGGGCCGACCTGCCGAATCAAGCGCGAACGGCATCAGGGAACCGAAGGGGAATCCGGGATGCTTACGGGACAGCGTAGAGAGGGTGGCGACCGGCACGAGCGACATGAGGGTCCGGACACGCTCAGCGTGGGGCGGCTCAGGCAGTTGCGGCGATGCTGGGCCGGTGGATGCGTGCTGGCGGGTTACTGCTTCAGTCGGCGACATGGGATGTTCTCGCTTCTTACGGCGGCTGGTCGTTCCATTCAGCCGCCTCCCGCGTGTTGATGAAGGGCGGGCCGATGTACGGGCTATCAGGTTAGCCGAATGGGAAAAGGCTGTAACCCCGCGATCACGGGTGTTACAGCCATGGTTCGGTACAAAAATCTATGCGGCCTGAATGTTCGAAGCCTGCATACCCTTGGGGCCCTTAGTCGCTTCGTAGGTCACTTTCTGACCTTCTTGAAGGGACTTGAAGCCGCTCGATGCGATCGCAGAGTAATGAGCAAAGAGATCTGCGCTCGTCCGGTGTGATAGAACCAAAACCCTTTGCGTCGTTAAACCACTTCACTATTCCTGATGCCATGTGAGACTCTCCTGCGTGCGCGTGTAACGCCAACACTTTCAATTGTACGATTCTTTGCCAATGCGAAGTGCTCGTCTCCGTGCGTCCATCCAACTCCGATGACTGCTCCAGGCGGTGGGACACTTCACTCAAGGTCTCTCATCGCGCTGAATGTCATAGCTATCGTAGTCAATCTTTACGACCGTCTGTCCAAACAAAAATGTGTGTGCCTCTATTTCCTCGTGGACGACCATCGCGAAGCCGCTTATGTGTGCGAAGTCGCGAGTAATAAGAGGCAATCCCGCCAAGAGAGAGGAACTCCTAGACTGAGTACCACGAATGCGGACCAATAAATAAGTCTTAGCATCTACCCACGCTTTACCGTTCAGCAGATAGGGGCTCTTTCTTCGCGGCTTCAAGTCCAGGACGAAACAGTCTCGACCGTTCACTGAATCCCCGGCAGGGTCGACTTTGAACTCATAGTTGTCTGCAGTAAGCATGACCTGGTGGCGCGTTGTTACATCATTTACGTCTCTCTCTGATTCCAAGGCAGGTTCAATTGCTCGACTTAGCCACATTGATGAACCAGCCTTTGAGACGGTGGTATAGGTGATGCCCGTGCTCTTTTGATATGTGGCCTCGACCGTCTGTTCGGCGGCTGTTTCGGCCGCGCCATTTCTATAGACCGCATAGTGCTCTCTGACGACATATTTTGCGATATGTTCAAATCGCGCGCGTATTAACGCCTCCACATGCGTAATCACGGTATCTGGAGATTCCACGAGACTTACAGCGAAACAACTGATAGCGCACGAGACCAAGATAGCAATCGTGCTTGAAAGCACCCGGAGCGGTCTCTCAAGCGGGTTCATGATCATTCCTTCCGGCCCAAAACCTATGACCTAGCCATGATGAAGGCCGGATGTGGACCACCCAGCCTTAAGCCTGGGCTATCTTAGAGGCAGAGCCACGCAGATCCTTCGGCTCCGCGCTTCGCAGGATGACACGGCTGTCTCAGATTGTAAAAGGTGTTGATTCTCACCGACTACGATGAAGCCGCGATGGATTGGGTCTCCCAGCAATTACGACACTGGAGCCGAACTTACTTATAATCGGACTTCACAGGAGGTTCGGAGTAAACTTCCGATTAGGCGAGCACGACCTATATAGCGCTGGCTCCCCTTCGTATTTCTCCGGCCTCTCTTTTAATTGCGTTGCTCGGAGTTGGCGCTTAATGAAATAGCTCCGCCTCGGGTTGCAGGCCGCAGGTCATGAAGAATCATGGGCGCTCAAGATGCTTCCGCGGATGACCCAAACCCTGCGTGTCCTCGACTGAAGCCTACTGCTGGTCTTCTACACTCCCGAAGGCTCTGCCAATCGACGTGCTCAGCTTTTGCTGATACTGAAGAAGCGGTTTATGACGCTCTTGCGGATTCCTCCAAGGGAAAGTTGAGCTTGAGAATCGTCGGTCCCTTCCGGGCCGCATCGCTTAAGCTGACCGGAAGGTTGTGGCGAGTGTCCGGCCAAGAGGGTTTGTCAGCAATGCACGGGCAGTCATCTTCGGGACATTCAGGCTAACCCATTGAGGAGAGCGGGCTTCGGCTGAAGCGTCACTCCCGGGGTTGAGCGCATCGACCTCGATCTTCCGCAACGACCGGGTATTGTTTGGTGGGGTATAATCCGGTTCCACTGCTGAAATCCCCCAACCAGGCCGCTATGAAAGACATGCTCCCAGCTCGCGTCCGCTTTGGGGCATTTGAGCTGGACCTCAGGTCCGGGGAACTGTGCTCGGCGCCGGTAAACGGGTCCCCAAGCATGATCGTCCTTGCGCAGCAGCCATTTCACTTGCTCCTCCTGCTGGTGGAGCGTGACGGCGCGATGGTCACGCGGGAGGAGATCCGGAAGAGGTTCTTGCCGAATGATACGATCCTAGAATTCGATCACAGCATTAACGTAGCCATCGGCAAGCTTCGCAAGGCGTTGGGCGACTCATCCGACAAGCCCCAATACATCGCGACAGTGGCCAGCCGAGGCTACCGGCTGTTGGCGCCGGTGGAACCGATCGCGGCTGCGGAGGATTCTCCCGAGCCGGCTACTCAATCGCCAGACGGCGGCACTACGGTGCGGCCGCAACATCGGTTCAGTCAGGCCAAACGGTTTCTCATTACCGCGTGCTCGACATAATCGGCGGCGGCGGTATGGGTGTGGTCTATCGCGCCGAGGACCTCAAGCTGGGCCGCCGAGTCGCCATCAAGTTTCTGCCCAGCGAAACGGCCTCCGACGCGGACACACTGCAGCGCCTCGAACGTGAAGCGCAGACAGCCTCGTCATTGAACCACCCCAACATCTGCAGCATTTACGAGTTCGGTGAGCATGGGGGCCAACCCTTCCTGGTGATGGAATTGTTGCAGGGCGAAACCCTGTGAGACCGGTTGGCTGCCGCTCAAGGGGAAACGGGACTTCCGCTCGAACGAGTGCTGGACATCGCGCTTCAGGTTTGCAGTGGCCTGCAAGCCGCGCACGAGCGGGGCATCATTCATCGCGACATCAAGCCGGCGAATATCTTTCTCACCAACACAGGCGTGACTAAGGTTCTCGACTTCGGATTGGCGAAGCTGCTCGAAGCGTCCGAGCCAGAGACCGAATTCCGGCAGTTGCTCGGATCGAGCTCAAGAGACCTGTCGATGCCACCCTGAGCCGCACCGGCCTCGCTATGGGCACAGCGGGCTACATGTCTCCAGAACAGGTGCGCGGCGACAAGCTGGACGCGCGGACGGACCTGTTTTCGTTCGGGCTTGTTCTTTACGAAATGACCACCGGCCGCCGCGCATTTGGCGGGGAGACTGCGGAAATGGTTCGCGACGCGATCGTCGATAAGTCGCCGGTCACAATTCGCGATTTGAACTCAGAAGTCCCGGTGGAACTGGAGGCCATCATCAACGCGGCGCTCGAAAAAGACCGCGGTCAGCGCTGTCAGTCAGCGGGGGAGATGCGCTCCGGTCTGAAGCGCCTGAGACGCGATCCGGACTCAGGTGGCGTAATCGAGGGTTACGCCGCAGCCGCTTCAGGCGCACAATAGGCAATTCCACCGGTGAGACGGCGATCGTGGCGAAAAGCCGCCTGGTTGTGGCCGATGGCAGCGGCCCTGGCGCTACTTCCGGCATGGCTCCTCCGTCCCGCGCTCCCACCGCCTGCGACTGGCGAAATTACCCAACTAACGCGGGACGGCGCGCGGAAGTCTGTCGCTGATCAGCGTCATCCGATCTTTACCGATGGCGCGAAGGTCTACTTTCAGGAGACTCCAGTTTTAGACACCGGCTCAATGCCAATCTGGTCGCTGACGCAAGTTTCAAGCGAAGGAGGCGAGACTGCCCGTGTAAAGGTTCCATTCAAGCGTGCCGACTACGGAAACATCTCGACGGATGGGCACGACCTGCTTACTTTTACAGGGTCGATAGCCGACGGCGAATCCAGCATCTATCGGCTTAAGCTTTCCGGATTGCAGGCACGCCAGATTGGCAGCCTGGCTGCGAACTACCAGGCCGGCACATGGTCACCGGATGGCAAACTGATTTACTACGGTTCTCATTCCGACATCTTTGGGGCCGATGCCGATGGAAGCCATTCGAGAAAGCTTCTGACTGCTCCCGGTTTGCCTCGGTCGATTCGAGTCTCGCCCGAGGGGCGCCTGCTTCGCTTCACGGTTATGGGCCCTCAAGGGAAGAACCCTTCCCTGTGGGAAGCGCGGAGCGATGGGGTGGTCTCAAGCGATTCCTTCCCGGCTTCCGCGATGGAGGTGGAATGCGCTGCGGCAACTGGACAGCGGACGGAAGATACTTCATCTTCGAGACCATACATGGGGATGTCTCAACTCTCTGGGTCATCCCGGATGCGGAGGACCTGTGGCACAGGGTCAGCGAAGAGCCCGTCCAGCTTACCCACGGAGAGATCAGCGCCGAATCTCCCACGCCCAGCAGGGATGGAAGAAAGCTATACTTTGTCGGCGTGATCCACCGCGGAGAGGTGACGCGGTACGACCCCAGAACGCATTCAGCTACGCCCTACCTTCCCGGATTGTCCGCCGAGGGCCTCAGCCTCTCGAGGGACGGCAATCGCATGGCGTACGTGTCTTACCCGGAGTTTGTTCTTTGTGTGAGTAAGCCGGATGGGACCGATCGCCGACAGTTGACCACTGCCCCGTTGAACGTGATTGTGCCGAATTGGTCGCCCGACGGCTCGCAGATCGCGTTTGAAGCCAACCTGCCGGGGAAGCCGATTCAAGTCTTTACGATTCCATCTGAAGGGGGCAAGCCCATGCAGCTTACTTCGGGCGATGGACCGAGCCAGGATCCTAGCTGGTCGCCGGACGGAGGTCTCCTCGCTTTCTCAGCAGGATATGACCCCGATTCCACAATCCCACTCCATATCCTCGATCTTAAGACTCGTCAGACCAGCGAGGTTCCCAACTCGGCCGGCTTGTTCTCGCCGCGCTGGTCGCCGGACGGACGGTATCTGCTGGCGGTTCACCAAGGCAGCCAATTCCTCAAGGTGTACGATTTCCAGCTTCACAGTGGCGGCAACTTACCCGGGTCGCAGCAAGTTACCCCAACTGGTCAGCGGATGGAAAATGTGTCACCTACATGTGGGTCCTCAAACAATATCGGGTTTGTCTGACCGATGGAAGGGTCCGCCTGGCGGCCGAATCTGGCTCAGGGTGGCCAGTTGGCCCAGGGGGCTGGCGGCTGGTGGACGGGGCTCGCGCCCGACGGTGCCATTCTCGGCCTGCGCGATACAAGCACGGAAGAAATTTATTCGCTGGACACAAAGTTTCCCTAGCTGCGTTTCGGGTGTTCCAATGGGCCAAGAAGCGCCCCTGGCAATTTCGTTGTTCAAAGCAAGCATGAGAACAGCTCGCTTGGTCTCATAGGGAGAGAAACTTCCGAACATTTCCCTTTAGCATGGAGAATGCGGCCAACACGAATCCATGCCCATAGGGTTGTCAAGGTTGGTTTCCATAGCGCCAAGAGGTAGAACAAACGCCCCGAAACATTCCGCAGCGGACTTCAAAGCGCAGTTCCATCCCCAGGTGCGGGTTTAATCGCTGCAGGAATTTGGCACCGAAGACATTGTGAGTGCACGGTGGGCAATCCACTGTCTGTCAAATGGGTTGACTTAGCTGAGAACCATGAGGGAGCCGATAACAAGGCGAAAGGCCATCCACCAGGATGGCCTTTGCTCTTTGCCTGCAGTGACTGGACGCTCTTAGTACATGTCGTCCATTCCGCCGCCGTGTCCTCCGCCCGAAGCAACGTACCTAGGTTCGGGGATATCCGAGACCATGGCTTCGGTTGTCAGCATAAGACCAGCGATCGATGCTGCATTCTGTAGCGCTGTGCGGGTAACCTTGGTCGGGTCGATCACGCCGGCCTCTACCAGGTCTTCGTACTTGTTGGTAGCGGCGTTGTAGCCGTAATGCGGGTTCTTGTTCTCTATGATCTTACCTACGACCACGGCACCCTCTTCGCCTGCATTGCCGACGATCTGGCGCAAGGGCTCTTCGAGCGAACGGCAAACGAGTTGTGCACCGATCTTCTCATCGCCTTCGAGAGTTTTGATCAAGTCTTCCACGTCTCTGGCCGAGCGAAGCAGGGCCACGCCACCGCCCGGAACGATGCCTTCCTCAACCGCGGCGCGGGTAGCATGCATGGCATCCTCAACGCGAGCCTTCTTCTCCTTCATCTCGGTCTCAGTTGCCGCACCCACCTTGATGACAGCCACGCCGCCCACGAGCTTGGCGAGACGTTCTTGGAGCTTCTCGCGATCGTAGTCGGAGGTAGTCTTCTCGATCTGACTGCGAATTTCCTTAACACGGCCTTCGATAGACTTCGAATCGCCGCGGCCTTCGATAATGGTGGTGTTGTCCTTGTCGATGGTCACGCGCTTGGCGCTGCCCAGATCTTCAACCTTCACGTTCTCGAGCTTGATGCCGAGATCCTCCGTGATGGGCTTGCCTCCGGTTAACTTGGCGATGTCTTCCAGCATCGCCTTGCGGCGGTCGCCAAAACCAGGAGCTTTGACCGCAGCCACCTTCAAGGTGCCGCGCAGTTTGTTCACCACCAGCGTCGCGAGCGCCTCGCCGTCTATGTCCTCCGCGATTATCACTAGCGGCTTGCTATTGTGGGCAACCTGCTCGAGCAACGGAAGGAGGTCCTTCATCGAGCTGATCTTCTTTTCGTGAATCAGAATGTAAGGCTCTTCGAGCGAGACTTCCATCCGGTCCGGATCGGTGACGAAGTAAGGGCTCAGGTAGCCGCGATCGAACTGCATGCCCTCGACCACTTCCAACTGGGTCTCGAGCGTTTTCGATTCTTCGACCGTAATCACGCCGTCCTTGCCGACCTTCTGCATGGCCTCGGCAATGATGTTGCCTATAGTCGCGTCACTGTTGGCCGAAATGGTGCCCACCTGGGAGATCATCTCGCCGGTCACGGGCTTGGAAAACTTGGCCAGTGCGCCGCCGTGAACCACTCCCTGCTCATCACGCTTGCCCACGATGGCTTCCACGGCCTTGTCGATGCCACGCTTGAGAGCCATCGGATTGGCGCCGGCGGCAACTGTCTTCACGCCTTCGCGATAGATTGCCTGGGCCAGCACCGTCGCAGTTGTGGTGCCGTCCCCGGCCACATCCGAGGTCTTCGAAGCTACTTCGCGCACCATCTGTGCGCCCATGTTTTCCAGTGCGTCTGTCAGTTCGATCTCTTTGGCCACCGTCACGCCATCCTTAGTGATGGTGGGAGATCCGAACTTTTTCTCGATCACGACGTTGCGACCCTTGGGCCCGAGCGTCACCTTGACCGCGTTCGCCAGCTTGTTCACACCGCGCAAAATTGCCTGACGCGAATCTTCTCCGTGCAGAATCTGCTTTGCCATTTCAATTCTCCTTCAAAAGAGCCGGGACTTGCCGGCCAGGTCATTAGCTTTGAGTGCTGACCTCTGTGTGCTTCACGAGCCAGCGAGCAGAAGCTGGCACTCGCCCAGCAAAACTTCGCAGCCACTGGGTCCACCGCCCGCCTATTTCTTCTTGAGAATGCCGAGAACTTCTTCCTCGCGCATCATAAGGAATTCCTCGCCATCGATCTTGATTTCGGTGCCCGAGTACTTGCCGAACAAAATGCGGTCTCCAGGCTTTACGTCGAGCGGGAAGACTTTGCCTTCATCATTCGACTTGCCCTTACCGACAGAAACAGCCTCACCTTCCTGCGGCTTTTCTTTGGCGGAGTCGGGAATGATGATGCCACCACGAATCGATTCGGTCTCGTCCACACGCCGCACCAGAATGCGGTCATGGAGGGGAGTGAAACTCGTAACTGAGGATGGAGTTGCAGCTGCGGTTGCCATTGCGTTACTTCTCCTTTGACACGAGGGTTTCCTCGCGCTACTGGCTACGAAATTCTGAATATGATTCGCAGGGCAGGATGGCTGACAAATCAGTGCGTGTTAGCACTCTCGGCCTTCGACTGCTAACAATAGGGGCTCCGAATGACTCTGTCAATGTTTAAAACAAAATTCCTGAGTGAGGAACACTCAAATATCGACCTTGGAGGTACTAGGTGCAAGCTCTACCGTGGTTTGGCCAAGAAAAAGTGCATCGACTTATGCCAGGCAGAAGACGTTATCCCTTCATACCAGGAGAACGTCACGTTTTTAGGAGAACGTCACGTTTGAGAAATGGCTAAGGGGGCTACCTCAGGAGGCTTTAAGCCCGTGCCATCTTCGCGGATGACCACGCTTGGTTTCAAGCTCCTCGGCCACGCACTGATGTTGCCCCTCCGCTTCCGCGAGCCGCGCCTCGCTGTCCTCCGAAGCCGCAGTGCGAAAGCAACGCAGACAAATGGAATGGAAGGTGCCCTCCTCGTTGAGACTATGGGCATAATTACTCTTGGCAAACATGAGAACTTTCCAATCTGAGCGGTAGTACCGGACCAAGTCGTCTCACCGGAAATGGCGCGACCCCAGCATCGGAAAAGTGGCACGGAGAAGTATCTTCAACAGTACTCTCCCTTGCCCTCTGTGTGCAAAACCTTAGCGGGGCTTTCCCCGCAAAGCGACCTTTTGTCGGATCACGATTGTCAATAGGGCAAATGTGGGTGGGCCACAATGGTGGTTCGCACATCGAACAGACACGGTTGGTCAATAACCTATAGACTCAGAATTAACTATTCGTTTAAAAATTGGAGTTGGTCATGGCCTCCCGTTCGTGCATTCTTCTTTACGGGCGCGTCCCGCTTTTACTGGATACAAGGCTCATGGTCTTGGAGACCGGCGACCTTCGCGTACTGACCGCAACGGACATCGACGAGGTTGAGAGAATCATCACAACCTGTGACATTGACCTCGTCATTTTTTGCCATACCCTCTCGACACAAGAGAGGAAAGTTGCACTCGCAGCGGTACATGCGTTGAGGCCACGGTTGCAGACCCTAGCCCTGACAAGCATTAGTGCCATGCCGCGTTTACTAAGCGAGATTGACGTTCTAGCCTCCGTCGACCGTCCCAGAGACTTGATTGGGGTTGCGAAGTTTCTTCTTAATCGGCCCGATACTCTTGCTGCCCAACCTGTGAGGGTCTGATGTCAGCAATGTGTCCTCTTCGCTCCGCTCTCATCGACATGTTCGACTCCTGCAATAAAGAACTGGCAGCGGCGCAGGCATGCCCACCGGGCATGGAGGTCACCCGTGAATGCTTCGTGGAACGCACGGAGCGAGCCTCACAGAATGCTATGAAAGCGCATGCTGCCCTTAGAGAGCACATGGGCGGTTGCAGCAAGTGTGTGCCCTGGCTGAGATGACGTCACGTTTGCGGAGAAAGAGATCGTTTCGGCTGTTCCGCCGCCCTTCGATTGCGTAGGCTGGTTATCTGGGAAATTTGACTGGCCATTTGTGCAAAAGATTCTTGATCGAAGGGCATAACAACACCAAAAGAGCCCGACTGATAATTACTGTTCTCTCTCGGCCACGCCAACTGCGGCACGCTGGTCCTGAGAATGAAAATTACCCACTCGACTGCCGCGCGTGGCTGTTGGCTGTAGGAAAGCCGATCTCGAGCGTGGCCTAGTTGCTTGAAATTCTGATCGTCAACGGTGCGACTGTAACTCTCAAGGTAAGGCAATCCCTCTCCGCAAACTGAATCCGAGCGCATCCCTAGACGCCTCCGACCATTTCATTGATTTTCCGCCGAATCTGTTCACTATTGCTCGGAAATAAATTGTTTTAGCCTCTATTCTGCCGGTTGGGTTAACCATAAATTGGGGCCAGCAATGTGCGTTGTTCGCAGTGATCTCCTCACCACATTTGATTCTTGTGTTGCAGAAATGATAGTTGCTCGGCCACACACGTTAGGCTTAGAGGTCGCACAATCGAGCATCGCAGGCCATAAAGAGCGAGCCTTAGAGACTGCCATGAAAATCCATGGTGTTCTCATGGAGCACGTCAGCCGTTGTACCAAGTGTGCGCAATGGCCGACCGACGTCGCGAAGGGAAAAATACGCGGGCGAGTTTTTCTATAGTTAGTTTCGCCTTTCTTTCGCTATACCGTCCCAATGTGCCGAGGGCCGCAAAGCTGGCGAGATTTCGTGCTCCGTTGCAAGGGCTGCGGAGAGAACATCCCCCGCGATGGTCGAGACGTTGCCTGCGTCGTGGATCGCGGTCAAGTGTCCGTTGTGCAGCGAGCACCGGCGCTATCTGCCCACTGAAGTCTTTCAGGGCCGCGCGTCCAACGATGCGCTCCGGCATGCAAGGCATCGGTGCGCCGCGACCGCGCATCTGTCCAGCTTAGTTAGTTATCTCCGTAGGAGACAACCGGTTTTCGGGGTGGCGAGCAATTCGCGGCGTTTGTAAGGTTGTGGGAAATCAGTCCTCTTGGGCGAGGAGCCGCATGGATTCCCAAACGCAAGATTGCTCCACGAGAAGGGACTTCGAAGAACGTCGCAGGATTTTGACGAGAAGACTAGGCCAATTAACGTCGTCCCTCATTATGCAGATCGGCGAGGATCACCAGAAATTCCTGCGCCTCAGCGCCGAGTGTCGGGAGATCAACCAGCAGATCACAGAGTCTCGGCGGCAGCTTCAGGATCACAAAGGGGAGCACGGCTGCTAAAGCTGCGATCATGCGTGCCAAGACTGAACCGATCTTCAGCACTTGACAGGCGCGTACTGACGTTTGGATTTCAAGTCTAGGAATTGCGAAAAATTCCAACCGGCACCACTGTGCGGAAGCCGTGACGCGATGCACGTAGGCACACTCAGGTGGCGGCCCGTCTCATTGGGTCACTGGTGCCTCAGCACCTTAGCTGTCCGAACACTACACCGGATCGACTGAAATACCACGTATGGCGCTAGTAGTGTCAACCAGCCGGTAGCGTAATCATGTGGCTGGGCCAGTGCGGTTAAAACAAAGCCAGCCATCAAACCACCGACCGCGTACAGCCACTCGCGGACAATCGCTGTCTTGAGCACCGGTCTCTCTTCGTGAATGCTGGAGGACGCCACAGTTCAAGACCTTCATGAAGTTGTGATGCAGCAATCGGAAAAGATGAGCGCAGCGGAAGAGAACCGTCAAGGCGTGATGCCCGTTATTGGAATAGTCACTGACCCAAACGAGGAATTCTAAACAGACTGGACACGCCCCGTCACAACGATGCGCTCACTACTTGCCAAGAATCCGACGCCACCGGGGGCGGCTACCGATAGAATCGTTCGTGAATTGAAGTTTCCGTTCAAGGTGTTCTAATTGCTCAGACCGAAAACTGACTGAGCCAATATAGTCAGCCTAAAGTCGTTCACGCCTTGTGTAGGCAGATAGATGACCGTCTGACAATACCCGAGGCCACTGCCTTGGTTGTGCGGAAGGCGAATCCGTACAGGTTAGTGTCTTTTGCCTGCCTACCACGACGTGACAGACAAAGATTGTATCTAATTGGCTGCTCTCTCAAATGTGTATAGGGCGGCAGCATCGCTTCGGGCTGTTCTGCCGCTTTCATTTTCCTTCCACATGGCTGGAGGAGCCACGGCGTAAAACTGGGTTATGGGAAATTCTGACTGGCCATTTGTGCAAAAGATTCTTGATCTCAGCGAAGGGCACAACAACGTCAAAAGAGCGCGACTGATCATCGCTGTCCTTCGTCAGCTACGCGAACTGCGGCACGCTCGTCATGAGGATGCAAGCTACCCACTCGACTGCCGCGCATGGCTGTTGGCCATCGGAAAGCCCATAACCAGCGTGGCCTAGTGGCTTGAAATTCTGATCGTCAACGGTAAGACCGTAATGTTGCTCCCAAAATGGGAAACATCTAAGCTTACGGCCCCCCTTCCCCGCCAGCGGTCCTCAAGAGTAAGGCAATTGATGAGTCAGTTGAACTCGCTTATGAGATATACAATCGGGTGTTTCGGAAGGTGCCTGAGAAAATCGAGCGCCGAGACTAGCACGGCGAGGGCTGAATGCAGACATATCAAGGCAAACGGTACGGAAAAGCAATGATGCTAGAAAACGGCGTCGTAAGCTGGAAGTACTTAACGGTGGCTCACGGCATCAGCCGCATGCGGTCGGCAACACGAGTTATGACAGAAGAGATATCGATAGGCATTCGTAACTTTGCAATATTGCTCAACCAAGTGGGCAGCGCGGCCATCACGCTTGATTTGAACGAGACGTTGCTTTAGCGCGTCGGACTAGCAAGCAGCCATCGCGGATACGCAGGCTATGTCGCGGTGGGAGACGCCCAGCCTCCGTTACGCGGCTGGGCAGAGAGCACTCTCCCGTCAAACGTCAGCTTGTATAGGCCGTTTTGCAAGTCCCGCGGAGCATCGGAAACGAACGGACGAACGTACTCATAGACATCAGTGCCACGGAGCGATAGCCGCGGCCGGGCACAGATATCGAGCCAGTGATCGAGATACTGGCTGAGGGTTTGCTGGGAAGAGCGGATGTTGCGGGCGAGGTCCCGCTCCGAGAGCATGCGATTGAGGTGGGCCTGAGCGGACCGGAGCCCGCCATGAATGAATTTGCCAACGTACTTGCGCCTCCGGGTTTCCCGATCACGACCGACGTAGATGCGGACCAACCATGTTTTAGGAACTCGTTGAAATTCGCCGCGATTTAGCGAACTCATTGGGGATTTGGGTTTCTGCTAAGTTGAAATCTGTTTGAATCTTGCATTTCGGCAGTGCTTATCGGGGTTTTTCGGGTATCGTTGATGCGGTCCCGATGCCCGAAACCAGGGTTCAGGCGCACTGTTCCCGGAGCATGGCTGGTGGTTGAGCGATGAGTTTGGGAAGCCGGATCAGGTTATGCGCGGCGCAACTGAACACGAACAGCCAGTCCACCTTCTCCAGTCCGCGCAACTTGACTTGCCGAAGCGGACCAGTTTGCTTCAACCACCCAAAGCCCTTTTCGATCAGCCAGCGGCGGCTCAGACTGATCGCATAACCAGGCTGCCGCGTCGTTCTGCGGTCCAGGTTGCTGCTGCGGTTCTTGTCGTTCTTGGTGATGTGCGGGGTCACATTCAGCTCCCGTACGGTGCGCACGAAATCCTCACTGTCATACGCCTTGTCGGCGCCCACAGTGATGCGGCGCGCACGGCCTTGTTGCCTCTCGGCCAGCATCAACAGCGCAGCATCGCGCTCTGCGTAGCCGTCAGCGTGAGTCACCATCGCCGCGGCGATCAACCCGTTGCGGTTCTCAACCAAAGCATGGCCAAGATAACTCAACTTCGATTCCTTCCCGTAGCTCTTCTTGTACAACCGCGCATCCGGATCAGTGGTGGACTGATGTGTATCGTTGCTGCGCTTTTGTCCGCGAAAGTCCGTACCGTCGTCATCGTCGGAGCCGTCCTTGGAGCGAAAACTCTTCTGCGAAGCCCAGGCCTGGATCAGCGTGCCGTCTACGGTAAAGTGCTCGTCAGACATGAACTTCTTCGCCTGCTTGTTCACCTCGGCGAAGAAACGCTGGGCCACATCCGAGCTCAGCAACCGATCGCGGTTCTTGGACAACACCGCATGGTTCCACACCGCATCGTCCATGCCCAGGCCCACGAACCAGCGAAACAGAAGGTTGTAGTCGATCTGCTCGACCAGCAAGCGCTCCGAGCGAACCGAATAGAACACCTGCAAAAGCAACGCCCGCAGAATATACTCCGGCGCGATCGATGGCCGCCCGGAGGCTGCGTAGAGCGCATCCAACTCCGGGCTCAGCGTCCCCAGCACCGCGTCCGTCAACCTCCGAACCGCTCGCAGCGGATGATCCGCAGCTACCCGCTGCTCCAACGAAACATAGCTGAACATCCCGTCTTGAGTACGCTCGTCTCCACGCATGTCTGTTAGACGACCTACCTCTTCGCCGCGACGCCACAGGTACCTATTTCAACAAGTACTTAGGTCCACCGCGAATGATTTGACCAATTTTGCGTACCATTTTTTCTCCTAAGATGGAAATGCGGCACACGTGTGGCACACGTGGCCGCTGCTTAGGATCGGTTTATGGTGGATCAGGAAACGGGCTACTGACGGGGGTTCAGCACCTGCTGCTTCCCTGAAGGCCCGGGGTTGGTCCGCTCACCTCGGCTACTTCAGCAAGCTGACATAGATCTGCCGCGACCGGTCCAGTGTTTGCAAAACGGAGATTCTTTCCGCAGCGGTATTCCAGTTTCTGTTTGCTTTTGTCGCTTCCACCAGGCGGTCAATCCAGGCAATGAAATATGCAGCGTCCTCTGCCGGCTTCTGAACGGACCCCACTACGCTGACGTAGATCGGGCTCGTAGTCGCATAGACATAATCGTCAAGCACCGGATGCTCCGGCTTGTCGCTGGAGGCCCGAAGAACACACCAACCGGTCTCCGAGATCGAGATTGTGCCTTTCACGTCGGTCGATTGCCGGTCGCCATTTAGATTCAAGTCGCGCACCACGCGCCCGTTGCAGACCACTTCGAGGTGATCGACAGGAACGAAAGAGCGAAGCCACGCAGTGAACATTACTTTGTTCTCGCCCGCCGGGAGTTTCAGTTCCTTTCCCACCGCGTCGCCGCCGAGAGCGAATCCCAGCAGTGGACCATTGGTTGCAAATGTGCGCCCCTGCTTGAGCGAGTCAAACCAAGGTGCCGTGCCAGTCACATCCTTTGGAATGCTCGTGTAGACGCGAGTCAGGCCAACCGGCCCGCGGAGAGAAGCATAGTTAGCCATGGTGTCAGAACCCGCGCCGGCTGGCAGCCGAAATCCACAATTGAGCAGGCGGTACCAGACTGAAGCGGTCATGCGGTGATCGCTGAAGCCCAGCACTTCGATGTAATCTACTTTTCCCAGCGCCGCGTCAACGGGTAGTTCGAGAGCCTCATCCAGCGGTTCTCCGTGAGTGAGTGTGGGGTCGCTGGCCGGGTCCACGTCGATGTCGAACGGATGAGCATAGCCTACGAGGGCCTTTTGCTGGTGGGCCAGATCGGCCACAACTGCATTGGTGGGGAAAAGGCTCGACGCTGCGGTGTTACCGTATGCACTGTAGTCCGGTAACAGAAAGTTGTGAGTCAGATTCAGCAATCCCAGATGTCCCCAATAACTGGTGTGAAACTCCTGGCTATGGAGCAGCCAATGGTTCGGGGTGGAAGCTGGGTCGGGAGTGGTCCGGAAGTAAGCGATGTCCGGAATCCGCTGCTCCTTGTTCACCACCAGATTTTCGACAAGAAAGAGATCTTCCGCCGCTTGCTGCGCCACAAGCTTAGTCGGCGTGTCGCGGTAGGCGCCTCCATAATTCATGTGTACGTGCAGGTCAGCACTGGCCCACTGCGAATTCGCGTCAGTGGGAATCTGCAGTGGCTTCAGTTGGATGACCAATCGCGCGTCCGGGCTGCAGATCACGGTTTCCTTTGCTACGTGGTACTCGAAGCCCTTCGTGACTTCGACCTGAACACGCCCCTTCGAAACCGTCAACTCCGCCTTTCCCGGGCTGTGGAAGTAGTGGGCTTCAAACTCGCTTTCTGAACGGACGAAGTTGTCCTCGGCACGCATCCACGCATCGTCGGGTGCATAAGCCCTGCCGTCTTCGCCAGTAACCGAGACGCGGGCCGCTGTGGGTCTTCCTGAAGGATCCAGAATGGTGATGCTCAAATGCCCCATCGGCTTCAGATAACGCTTCTCTTTGGTAAGCACTGGCCGCTGTGCTCCACCCAGCACTTCCTGTACCCATAGTGAAGTGTTGCCATCCCGATTCGAGATGAACGCGATTCGTGTGCCGTCTGGCGACCAGCGAGGGTTGGTATTGTCGAAGTCTCCATAAGAAATAGGGAATGGATCGCCACCTTCCGACGGCATTACCCAGAGCTGATGCCACTGGCCGCCAAGATACGAAGCGTACACGATGCGATTGCCGTCGGGTGAGAAATCCGGTCGGGCCTTCCACGCGGTCTCTTCATAATGAATCTCGCGTTCTTCCGAGCCGGGTTCAGCCTTTATCCGCCAGAAGCCACCGGTTCCATAGATGTGTCCGCGGTTGGAAACGAAAATCAGGTCGCTTCCGTCCGGCGACCAGGTTGGGCTGATCTCGTGATCGAATTCGCTGTAGTAGAAACGACGTAGATTACTGCGAGACTCACCGGTGAGCCGCCGCACCCTGGTCAACTCTCCGCCGCTGAAATCGCCAACAAATATGTGAAAGCGCCCGTTATACGAAGTGGACACGAAGGCGAGACGCTTGCCATCTGGCGAAAAGCGGGGCTCGATGTTCACTGCGCCACCGGAGGTGAGCGGGTGAGACTGCCCTTTCTCAAGATCGAACGCCCAGAGTTCAAGCGCATCCCTGCGATAGTTCACGTAGACGACCCAGCGGCCGTCGGGGGAGCAGTCGGGTTGGTAGTCGTATCCCGGCCCAGCGGTAAGCTGTTCAGCCTTACCTGAATTCACAGCCTGCCGCCACAGCGTCCCGGACATCGAATAGACCAGCGAGCTCGAATCGGAAGTCCAGGCGGCCGAATTCGGTCCTGTGGTCAGTTGCGGCAGATACATTTCGCGGTAGTAGTAACGATGCGGCAGATCAATCTGTTTGAGGACCGGGTCTCGCTGCGCGGTCAGGGGCAGCGCAGTCAAGATGAGTATTGTCAACAGGTTTGCTAGGTATGGTCTGAGCGGTTGACAGGACACAGCTTGAAGGCAGGGCTTCATAGGTATCCGAGCAGTCTACCGCACACGGCTGAACCAACCACTCATTGGTCACGTTGTGCAATTTATGTGACCCCGACAGCGTTGAGCGCCATTTCCGACGTGTATCCAAGGCGCTAAAGGTCTGGATTGCGGAGGAAAGGATGGTGCTGAACGAGATCGAAGACGTCCTGCATGAGGCAGGCAAGCGTCTCTACTTTGGGTGGGGCAAGGTGAAAGATCTTGCTGTGCCGACACAAAGACCAGCGGAGTTGCTTAATGTGGCTCGTCCGGACGGGGCCGCCTGGGGTGACTTCATACCCAACCCGATTTCTGGGCTGATTGGCTCGCCCGCTGGATGGCACTCTGTCTTCCGCGTCGGCACGAGCTTCACCAAAGGCTATTAAAGGAAACTTCGCTCTGGGCTCGGTCACAGTAGCGGCGATTCGTATACTGGCGGTGCATGTCTGAGACACGTGACAAGCGCCGCCGAACCGATCTAGATCTCTTTGTCCTCGCTCTGGTTGCTGACGGCATTTCCACCCCATACGAATTACAGAAGACGGCCGGCCTGTCTCAGGGTGCCACCATCCCGGCACTACGACGTCTCCTCGAAGAGGGTTTCGTTCAACAGGCCAAGCCTGGAGTTCGCGGCCGGTCAGACCATCGGATTACCAGAGAAGGTAGGAAACTCTTGAAGACGGGTTGGAACGAGCTTCTCGATGCCGGTCCGAGCGGGAACCTCGATGCTGACCTTCGCGTTGCGCTACTGTCGCTCTGGGCGGGTGGAGAACGTCGGCTCGCTGCGGACTTCCTTCGTCAATCTGCTGCTAGCAGAGCCGAAGCCGTAAAGTTGACCGAAGAGGACGATGCCCCCAATTCCTCCGCTTCTCTCGCCACCTGGTATGCTCGGCTACGGTCTAGCGCGGCGAAAGTCTTACTGAGGGGAGAATCCGCTGCCGCGATGGCGATGGCAGAAGCTCTTCCCCGGAAGTTATCACGCAATCCCAAATGAACAGGTCGCTCGACGAAACAGGGACAACCCCGAAGGTGTTTCAAAAGGCTGTTTCAGGGTTCTGATCTCTTAGATCGACTACGAGTCTTGGCAGGGGCACGCCTCCTTCCTGGAGGGTGAGGATCATTCGCAAACAGGTCGACATCAAAAAATGAAAGCTGAAGGCCGCCCAGCAGGACGCGATTCCCTTTCCGAAAATGCTGCGCGGCGTCTGACAACCGTCTCAGACGACCCGCTGCCGGCACGCCCATTTCAAATTGCCGAGCTGCGGTCAGAAGTACATGATCATGGACGCGACGGCCACGATCGGTGGATTTCAGTACGCGAACTCGAGCGTCCCTAGCAGATTTCCCGATTTCAACCAGGCCGCTCTCCGTCAGAAACCTGCATGCCCCACTGACCTCATAGTCCTGCAATCCGGTCTCGCAACGAAGGTTGTAGGCGGAAACCTCGAGTTCTTCGACGCAACGCTACAAGACATAAAATGCCAGGAACGTAATTCCCTGCCTGCGTAGCTCCGTGATTGTAAGGACAAGGAAGAGATTGCCTGTAGGAGCGATGGCTCGAATCAACCGCTCGAACTTCTTATGAACTACTTGCATATTTGCGAGTATTTCATGACGGCGGTAATCGAAGCTAACGCGCTCCATTTCATCACCTTACACAGAGAAGCGGGCACACAAGACTGATCAAGTCACGCAACTCCAGCGCACACGCGAGGATTGACAAGTATTTGGTACCCGTTGGGTCCTAAGAGATTTTCGGCTCAGCAGCACCGAAGTCTCATCGGTGTCGCCCGACGCTAAACGGCGGCGGTACACCTGAAAGAAGAGCAATGACAGAGAGAGAAGTTGGAGCCGCTCGGGCTCAGAGAACAATTGAATACTTTGTGGACGCCAGCGAGATCGCCCGCATGCTTAGCCTTGATCAAAGAACAGTACAGCAGATGGCTCGAGATGGAGTCATACCGGC
The DNA here is from genome assembly GCA_963781245.1 of uncultured Acidobacteriaceae bacterium. GTDB lineage: Bacteria > Acidobacteriota > Terriglobia > Terriglobales > Acidobacteriaceae > Silvibacterium. Next base: position 361,103 of record CAWAFB010000005.1, on the reverse strand, counting down.
TTATCCACTCGGGGAAGGTATGCGTAACCTGGCGCTTCCTCCCTTCGGAAGTTCATGAGTGGATGCAGCGCAGGGTAAACTCAGAGGGCCATCCGTGTCGCTCAGGTCGGAGGAGACCGAATTGAGCAAGACACGTTATCAGCAAGGAAGCATCCGACGCCTCAGGCGGAAGGGTCCGGATGTCTGGGTGTTCCGGTGGCGGAGTGCCCAGGCAGACGGTTCGAGGAAGGAAACCACTCGCGTGATTGGGACAGTTCTCGAATACCGCACCAAAGCGGCGGCTACCTTTTGCAGGAGGTCAATGCAAATGGAGCACACAAAGAAGAGTCATCCGGTGGTTGGACTGATCATTCTCATTGTCCTCGGCTATCTCGTCTATCAGGCTATTTCGTCTATCACATAGCGTAGCTCGCAATTCAGTGACGGCCTTGACTGTCGTGGGCATCAAGCACGCGCACATACAGGCAGCGGAAACGGCATCCCCGCCGTCCGACAGGCGAACCTCATAGGTGCGCACCATGTTGACCAGAGAGCAGCTTCTGGCAGACATCACGAACCAGGAGCATGCTATTGCCGGGGTACAGGCACGGTTAAAGTCCGGGGAGTTCTCGAGAGCGGGAAGAGCCAAACTGGAACGTGAGATCCTCAAGCGGGCCTAATTGCGGTATACCGCGCTGCATGATTTCAGGAAGCTGGGGAAATAGAGTCTTGAGCCACACCTCCGCGCAGGAGTCCCGCAAATCCTTTGATTCACGCGGGGCATGAATCTGTAACCGATTCAGTCCGTGCCACAAGCAGCTGAGCTCCCGAACATCGAGCAGTCAGTCTCTGTGACCACCAATACGCCCTATGTGATCCGGATTGCTCAGATCAAGATGACCCTGGTGACTACAGTGAAGAATGTAGAGGTGGGGCTCGATAAATGTACAACTCGCTTGAGGCGATGACGAAGCAGGAACTGCTCGACAGGCGGCAACAGGACGAAATGCCGATGGCAGAGTTAGACACTGAAAAGGAGGGTAACTCTGCTGCCCAGGGATCTGGCATAGCACACAGAGATTCGAGATATTTGAATGAATACCAGAATCTCGAAGCGGAAGTCGCAGCCATCGATGCCCTTCTAAAGTGACGCAGGCGAGCGCTCCACAGGTCACGACATTATGCTCCCGCTGGACCTTTGTGTACTTCATCGAACACGACGGATGGTGCTTCCATCTCTTGGGAGCTCTTCAAGACGGTCATTGTAAGCTGGCGCACGGTCGAGAGCAGGGATTCGCCAAGCTACGCGGTGACGTCGCCCTAGCCGAGTGGGATGTCCGCAGGCTCGGGTTCGTACTGGCGTCTGCATGCGATCTGCCCCATCTTGAACGCCACTGGCCGCGCCGTCGGAATTTAAAAATGTGATCTGAACAACTGAGGCTTCAAAAAGGCATCCTAACCGATCATGGATTTTCTAGCGATTTGCTCAACCCCAGAATTGACGTTGGCCCCCCGCACAGGCTGTCTTCATCACTTTGACGTATCGTGTTCAAAATGTCGGAAGACGTATGGTCTGTGGGGACCGCCGCCAGAGTTTGGTGACCAACTTCGTCAAGATCGGGAAAATTCGCTAAGACAATTTCTTGCTGACGTCTGCCCATACCACAAAGACTCTTTCCCGATACCAGCTTTGGAGACGGATTGACGCCTGATCGTGTTCGCCGACTTCGCTATAATGCTTCACGTTCATCTTCCGGAAATTGTCCGTGAAGCGTACGGCTCGACGGCAGCGAGATCGGCGACCTACACAACAAACATTGCTACGCCCGCAACGAACATTGCCACTTCTCGATAGTTACGATTGTTGTTGAGATGGGGAAATCGCTTCACAAAAAAGTCCGAGCGTAAATTCCCTGCGAGAGAATCTGCTCACAATCCTACAGGGCACCGCCGTGCAAATCGCCCAAAGTGGTCCAATGTGATCAGACATCTGTCTGGACCACTTCATAGAATATGGGGTAAGTGAAGAGTTGGGAATGACCGTTTCAAACGGCCGATCCAGCTTCTATCTACAGATGGGGTGTCGCATGGAAACTATCTTGATCATTGTCCTGGTGCTGTTCTTGCTCGGTGGCGGGGGCTGGGGATACTCTCGTTGGCGCCGCTAGATTGGGATCACAGAATGAACGCGCAACCATATGGAATGATCGCGTCTGATCGATCAATACACCCGGGAGGCCTGGCGATCCGCGTGGGGCGACGGCTGGGCAGCCACGATGTCATTGATACGCTCAGCGACGCCACGATCCGGCAGGGTATTCCAGAGCATATACGTTCCGGCAACGGCCCCGAGTTCGTGGCCAAGAACCTGAGGAAGTGGCTGGAGGACGCTGGCTCGAAAACTCTATACATCGAACGTGGCAGTCCTTGGGAAAACGGCTATTGCGAATCGTTCAATAGCAAGCTGCGAGATGAGTTCTTGAATGGAGAAATCTTCTACTCGCTGAAAGAAACACAGATCCTGTGTGAAAGGTGGCGGGTGCATTACAACACGGTCAGACCGCACTCGTCGTTGGGATACAGGCCACCGGCGCCGGAAGCCTGGCAGGCTGAAATCAACAATGGGTGTGGAGATGTGGAAACCGCTACGCGCTTCCCATCATCCCCAGACCCCCGACTGCGGCGGGATTATCAAACAGCCCGTTGCGCTACACTAACTATCTACTTGGCACATTCCATCGGGCACGCCAACCCTAGGTTAAGCAACCCAGGGAGAGATTAGGACCGGCGGTCAATTCTCCATTGACTCAGCTATGGTGTTGTCGCCGGACTTGTCGTGTCGTCATCTTTACCGGCGGCATTCTCACTGAGGATTTCACAAACCGGCGTAGACTTAAGTCTCGGACCGTTCGCGACCTCTGACAAGTATGGGAGGGCCGAGATGTTGCCCACCGCGCTAGTGCGGAAGATGCGATCCTTGCCGCGACGCTTTCGTCAGGCAAAAATGATCGCTCGCGCGCTCAAGAGCCACCGGCACCCGATCTATGCGCAGATCATTCCCATCCGGCGCTGCAATCTCTCCTGCGCGTACTGCAACGAGTACGACAAAGTCTCGACGCCAGTACCCACGGCTGACATGCTGCACCGCATCGATCGGCTTGCGGAGCTTGGGACGGAGATCATTACGTTCAGCGGCGGTGAACCGCTGCTGCATCCCGACCTCGACGAACTGATCCGCCGTATCCGCAGCCATAAGCGCATTGCCACCCTCATCACCAATGGATATCTGCTGACCCCGGAACGCATTCGGAGTCTGAACCGCGTCGGGCTGGAGCACCTGCAGATCAGCATCGACAACGTGCAGCCCGACGAGATCTCGAAGAAGAGCCTGAAGGTGCTGGACAAGAAACTCGAATGGCTGGGGCAGTACGCCGAGTTCGATGTGAGCATCAACTCTGTGATTGGAGCCGGCGTGAGCCGTCCTGGAGATGCACTCACGATCACGCGCCGCGCCCTGGAGCTCGGATTCGACACGAGCGTCGGAGTCATCCACGACCACACCGGACAATTGAGAGCTTTGCCGGAGACAGACAAAGCCGTGTACGACGAGATACAACGCGAGCGCAAGCCTGGCTTCTGGGCATTTGCGTACGACAACCTGTTCCAGAGGAATCTGGTGAGCGGCCGAGCAAATGTGTGGCAATGCCGGGCAGGAAGCCGCTTTTTGTATATCTGCGAAGATGGGCTCGTCCACTACTGTTCGCAGCAACGAGGGTACCCTGCGATTCCTCTGGAGAAGTACTCGGCCGCAGATCTCGAACGCGAATACTCAACCGTGAAACCGTGTGCGCCTTATTGCACCGTGAGCTGTGTGCACCGGGTGGCCATGATCGATCTGCTGCGGGAGAAACCCCGCGAGGCGCTGGTTAGATTCTTCCCTCCACAGGCAGCGGGAGCAGCCGCTCAAATGCCCTTCGGCGTGAAGGCGCTGTCCTTTCTTTTCCTGCCGCCCGCCGATGGCAGACCTCAAAGCGGAGCCGCCAGACTGATGGCCGGCGCGGTGAAAAGAGCGCTCGGGGTCAATTCGGCACGCCAGGCCAGATAAACCGCCAGTGCCACCAAGGCACCGAGCACAACGTCGATCGTGTAGTGATACCTCTCGACGACCGCCGCGACAGCGATCCAGAAAGTGATGGCGAGGAAGATGGCTCCCGCCAGCGGAACGTACTGCAGGAGCGCGAGCGAGGCGCCGAGCGAGGCGGCGACGTGGGCGCTGGGGAACGATATCGCGTGAATGCCGACATGATTCGAGATGAAGATATTGAATCTACGGCTCTTGGTTGCGCGCGGCGGCGTGCCGGTATTGCCCAGGCTGCGCGGTGGCAGAGCGGGAAAAAATGGCGTGATGGCGTAGCAGAGGTAGGTCGGAACCAGAACCAGGAACCAGTAGGTGTCCGCATAGCGGCGCATTCCGGCAAAGTAAAGCGTCGCGAGCCCTAACGGCAGGATGGGATAGCAGAACGAATAGGCCCATTCCATCGAGAGCCGGGCGGTCCGGCTGAATTCGAAACCTGTTCGTGACAGCAAAGCGAAAACCTGCCGGTCCGAGGCGGCCAGCCAGGTCTGGATCTTCTCGCTCGGCCTCAAGAAGAATTGGCCCGTCTGCCAATAAGGAATCAGAGTGATGGCAAGGGGCAGCCAGTCGCGCAGGATCGAGCTCGGGACCGGCGCCAGACGATATGCAAGAGCGCGGGCCAGGGAGATCGCCGCCACGGCGCATAGCGCGAGCCCGGTGATGATCCATCGCCGACGGAGTGGGAGCGGGACAATCCACGCCGCAGCGGCAATGATCGTCGCAAAGCCCCCCTGGATCCATTCCGAAGTCCGCATCCGTCCCCCGGGAAATTTGGTCTCTTCGGTGATATCGCCCCCAGAAACCGGAACTGAACCCAGTGCAGGAGGCTCCAGGCTAAGGTAGACCCGTGCGCCATCTGCCCCTAAGGCCACTTTCCTGTGGAAGGGAACATCACTCGTGAGTTGGACAATTTCAGTGATATGGGGCGGGGGCAATGGCCGATGCGCATACCAAAGTGCAATGAGTGCGAATAAGAGGATGGCCGCTGCTGCGTCCGCAAGCCAGGGGCGCCGTCGGTGTCTCCGGTGTGGCGGGTTGGGCGCAACCAGTTCCGTCGATGAGAAGTGTTGGACCGGCTGGAATTCCACCGCGTCTCCACTGAGCGTCGGAATCTCAGTCTTTCCGTTGCTTCCGTTTGTAGTGAAGACGGGCTTATCGAACTGGTCTCCTATGGAGTCGAGGGGCGCGATGAATCGATAGCCCAGTCGCGGAAGAGTTTCGATAAATCGTGGGTTTTCAGCACGATCTCCTAAGGCTTCGCGCAAGCGGCGAATCGTGCTGTTCAGTCCATGTTCGAAATCAACGAAGGTGTCTTCGGACCACAGTCTGCGGCGCAATCGCTCGCGCGTGACCACTTCATTTGGCCGCTCCAGCAATATCACCAAAACTTCGAGCGGCTGGCCTTGAAGTTTCAGACGCCGGCCATTCCTGCGCAGTTCTCGATTATTGAGATCGAATTCAAAAGCCTTGAACCGAACGCGATGGTTTGACTCGGGTTCCACCACAGGTCGTCCTCAGGGAACGAAAGTCGTGTACGCTCACGGCTCAGCGAGTAGGCCGCACGTTACGCGATGCTGATCACGGGCATGTTAACAGCAACCTCCATCCCCTGGCGTACGAAAATAACAGCTTACTTATCAAATGCTTAGTTTGATACGTGAATGATATATAAGTTACCTCCGATGTATTGATCATTCCCGGCTTAGGAACTGCTCCGGAGGCCACCACCGCACCTGCTCACTTCTAAATGAGATCTCCATAGTGTGCAATTGTGAACATACACGACAGTCCAGCTGGGCTAGAGTTTCATATCCACGCGCCTACGCCAGACATTTTTGGCTCCGGCCTCGCGTATGAGAGGCGCGACTCAAAGGTGGCGTTCCTTGTTCAGCGGATATCTCGACAAAATACCAGCGTACATACTGGTCACGATCTTGCTCGCACCCTGTGCGGCGGCTCAGGAGACGAGTGCGATTCCCGCTCGGCTGATCATTCCAGACCAGACTCCCGTCAAGCTTCAACTTGCCGAAAGCGTGTCCTCTGCTCACGCACGCCCGGGAGACCGCCTGGACTTCATCGTAGCGCGAGATGTGAACATTGAAGGGTTCACCGTGATTCCGGCTGGAACCGTGGCCAGCGGCTCGGTAACCGAAGTCAAGGGCAAGCGGCTCCTGGGAATCGGAGGCAACGTAGCTCTAAAACTCGATTCGGTAGAGCTGGCAAACGGCGATCGGGTCGGGTTGCACGCACGACTGAACGTAAAAGGACGCTCCCGTTTCATACTAATGGCCGCAGGGATGATCGCCACCGGGCTTGTCTTCCTGCCCGCTACGCCGGTTCTCCTACTCACCCGTGGCCACGACAGCACTGTGTTGAAGAGTACGGAAATCACCGCCCATATCGACGCTGCCACTTCGGTTCTGTCGGCAGGGTTACAACATTCGCAAGAACGCTCTTCCGAGTTGGATACGATGATGGATTATCTGCCGCCGCGTGTGTTCAATGCTGAGGGGCGCGAGGGCGACATGCTGAACCTGGTTCTTATTGGCCAAAAGGAAGACTTGCAGAATGCCTTTGAGCGTGCAGGTTGGGTCAAGACTGACAAATGGAATCCGATCTTCGTCTGGCACTTGTTATTGCATGGAACCTACGATGCAAGGATACCAATGGCCAGATTTTATCTGTTCGGAAGAGTGCAGGACTACTCGTATGCCTTGCCAGAGCCGGGTGCAGTAGTTTCGCGGCGTCATCATATTCGAATCTGGAGAACCGATCACACGATCGACGGGACGCCTATCTGGGTGGGTTCGGCCACCCACGACGTTGCCATTGAAGTCGCGAAGCGACGGCGTCTCATCAACCACAGGATCGATCCTGCCGTCGATGCAGAACGTGATTTTGTTGGAATTGATCTGACGAATACATCGTCGATCAGCCGACAGGAATATCTGCATTCCGCCGATCCGGTCTTTCAGGCACAAACAGCGTCCGGCCAGCCCTATCACTCCGACAGCAGAATTCTTCTTTTGGACTTGCATCCGATTACCTCAACCAAGACCGGCACGATCGGTCAATCATCCGCTTTACTTCGGGCGACCTCGCTGCCTATCTCAGCGCCAGCAGCGCCTCCCAGATAAGATTAGTCGTCATGCGAATACCATGATTCATCCCCATGCCCCCTCTTTCACGCAATACAGTGCTGGCCCTGATTGGGGTGACGCTTGTGCTGCATACCACCGAGGAATATTTGACCTTCCCCGGTTACCTGTCGTCTGCTAACCGATTGCTACGGTTGCTGTCACCGCCCGAGTTCTTGCAGAACCGGCAGAGCCTGAGGGTCGCGCTGGTTATGGCGACAGTGCTGCCTCTCGCTGTAATCGCGTGGGCAATCTTACGTCCACGCAAGGCCCGTCTGGTATCGGTGCTCTTTCTCGAGTGCATCCTGCTGGTCAATGTAGGCTGGCACATATTCGCTGCTTGGGTCAGAGGCGGCTACGCTCCTGGAGTGATCACAGCGGTTATGATCAATCTGCCGTTCGGCGTTTACGTGCTACGAAGGGCGGTGAGGGAGCAGTGGATTCCGTCGCGAACGGTATGGCAACTGATCGCCATAGCGCTCGTGCTGCATATCGCGGCCTTGGGCAGTGTCATGGCAGGATAAGCGAAAACAAATAGGAGGTAGTTTCTGGAGTGCCGGAAAAGTCGGATGCTGGTTTTCTGCTTCCTCAATCGCAGCCGCGGCCTTGCAACGCACCTTCTGGAAGCAGGCGCTGACCTGCGCACCATCCAGATTCTGCTTGGGCATCGGGATCTCGAAGAGACCACGATCTATCTGCACCTGTCGAACAAGCACCTCAGCGCAACTGCCAGTCCTCTCGATCAACTGACGCTTGAGTCCCGGAGAACCGCGCCACGCAACGATTAGGCCGCTCCTCGCTGGAGATGGCCGACATCATTCGCTACGCTGGCCGCGGCTTCGCAGAACGCAGTCATCGCTGGATCAACGGTCAGCACCTGAAGGTGCTCGATGTGATCACACGCTGCCGCACCGCCGCACTTGGCGGTCATCGCGATCAGTGCGTTGATTGTGGGCACACCACCATCTCCTATAACTCGTGCCGCAACCGGCATTGCCCACGATGCCAGGGCAACGCCCGCCTGCGCTGGCTCCAGCAGCGCGAACCAGAACTGCTGCCCACTCGCTACATCCACGCCGTCTTTACGATCCCGCGTGAACTAGCTCCTCTTGCACTACAGAACAAGCGCATCCTGTACAGCCTGCTGTTTCGCGCCAGTGCCGAAGCTCTCCAGCAGGTCGCTCGCGACCCGCGGCACCTCGGTGCGGAGATCGGCTTCTTCAGCGTGCTCCATACCTGGAACCAGAGGCTGCAACATCATCCTCATGTTCACTGCGTCATTGCTGCAGGTGGCCTCGCTCAAGATCACCTGCGCTGGATCGCGTCGCGCCGCTCCTTCTTCCTCCCCATCAAGGTGCTCAGCCGCATCTTCCGCGGCAAGTTCCTCGCAGGGCTGAAGGCAGCGTTCCGCGAAGGCCAGCTCGAGTTCCACGGTCATCTCCCTTCCTTAGCCGAGCCCCGCAGCTTCGCTGTGTGGCTTCGATGTCTCTATCGTCACGACTGGGTCGTCTACTCCAAGCCACCCTTCGGCGGACCGGAGCAGGTGCTCCGCTACCTCGGTGCATACACCCATCGCGTCGGCATCTCCAACAGCAGACTTCTCGCACTCGCTGAGGGGCAGGTGTCCTTCCGCTGGCGAGACTCGGCCCATGGCAACCGCAAGCCCATCATGAAGGTCTCCGTCGACCAGTTCCTGCGCCGCTTCCTACTTCACCTGCTCCCTCGCGGCTTCCTCCGCATCCGTAACTTCGGCTTCCTCGCCAACCGGCAACGCGCCACGCTCCTGCCACTCTGCTTCGGCCTGCTCCAGACTTCAGCGCAGATCTCAACTTCGACAACATCCTCTGCAGCAGACCATCCTCACTCACTCTGGAACTGTCCGGTCTGCGCAGGAACCATGCATGTCGTCGAGCGGCTCTCCGCGGCTCAACTGCTGCTTCGCTCCCCGCCTCTCCACGAGTACGCCGCATGAATCCACAACTCCATCATCGAATCACCCTCCTGCCTCGGCACGTACAGAAACTCTGTGTCTCACTCCACTCGGGCGGCTCTGCCCATCCTCTCTTCCACCTCTGCCCAGCACTCCAACGCGATGCTTATCTCGACCAGTTCTCGTTAAAACTGCCGCGCCCAGCCGCCAAGAGCAACGGTCCAAACCATCGGCACATGCTCAGCCACATACAAATCCCATAGGCTCCCGCGGGGGGCGGCTTCCTTCAAGTCGCTGTATCCGAAGCGCCCACAATACTCCTTCGATCCACGAGCTACGTCTTGCGGGGCGCTCCAGATACAGCCCTAAGACTTGCGGTTACTTATTTGTGATGCGGACCCACTATGAGTTCGTGAAATATTCCTGACGAACCTACACGGAAGCGGTAAGGAAGATCGGCTTGACCATCGCTTCAATCTTGGCAGCCATTTCCTCAGCGGGAATGCGATTGGGAGTCTGATACCACCGTCGGGCGGCCCCAAAAATGGCCCAGGCAGCCGTGGTTGCCAGCAGTTTGGGATCGGTGCCAGGTAACATCGCGTGATGCGCGGCACCTTCCAGAAACATGCCCTCAACGACCGGGATGATTGAGCGTTCGAGGGGCATCTTAGTTAACTGACCGGGACAGCGCGTGGTCTCCGCGAGATAGTCGCAGACGCCTAGCGCGATGGCGCGCAGCGCCCCATCGCAATTTGAGAAGGAGAGGCCGCGGCGCGCGATAAGGTCACGGAAGCGAGCGGCTGTCATGGCCTGCAGCAGGGCATTCTTGTCGGGGTAATGAAGGTAAAAGGTGGCCCGGTTCAGGGTGGCTTCATCGGTGATCTCCTGGATGGAGATATCGTCGAACTCCTTGCGGCCCAACAACCTAAGTAACGACTCCATCAACATCTGACGGCTGCGGAGGACACGGCGTGAGCGACATTTGTCGATTTATTTTAATCAACATATGTTTATTAAACATCATTTGTCGCATAGGAGATTTTGTATGCCCAAGCTTCTCCACATTGACTCGAGCCCGCTCTGTGGGCGATCCGTCTCGCGCCAGCTTACCGACGCGTTCGTTACTCGATGGAAGTCTTCACACCCGAATGGAACCGTCGTCGACCGCGACCTTAACGCAAGCACAATCCCGCCTGTCACCGCCGAATGGGTAGGCGCGGCCTACACACCGGAGGAGGCGCGCACTGCACAACAGAAGGAACTGCTGGCGCTTTCGGACACTCTGCTCGCTGAACTGGAGCAGGCGGATGAATACGTACTTGGCGCCGATGCATAACTTCGGTGTGCCCTCGGTGCTCAAGCTCTGGATCGACCAGATCGCGCGCGTGGGCAGGGCTTTTTCCTATGCGGATGGAACGCCGAAAGGACTGCTCACGGGCAAAAAGGCGACGTTCATCATCGCGACCGGCGGGATCTATGATGCGCAGACACAGATGGCATCTTTCAACTTTGTCGAGCCCTATCTGCGGTCGGTCTTTGGCTTCCTCGGGGTGGCAGATGTGACTTTCCTCACGGCAGGCGGAACTGCGGCACTCAACTACGGGCAGGATCGTGATGCATTTCTAGCGCCGCATCTTCAGGCCGTGCAAACGCACGCGCAGGCGATCTAAGGGAGACGACACATGAAAATTGTTTCCGTCGTTGCGCGCTACCTGCTGGGACTGATATTTATCGTCTTTGGCCTGAACGGATTTCTCAACTTCATTCACCAGCCACCGCCGACGAATCCGCTTGCGATGCAGTTCTTTATCGCCGTGAGCGCGTCGCATTTTGCGGCGTTCTTTTTCGCAGCGCAGTTGATTGGCGGGCTGCTATTGCTTTCGGGCTTCTTTGTGCCGCTCGCACTCACGGTGCTTGCGGCGGAGTTGTACAACATCCTCGCGTTTCATCTGACGCTTGCGCCGGCGAGCATTGCTCCAGCACTGGTAGCATCTGTGCTCTGGGTCCTGGTCTTTGTGCAATATCGCGCAAACTTCAAGGATGTTCTAGCCGCAAAACCTGTGTCGCAGGAATAGTCTGCTTCGTTGCAGGGGAGGCCTAGCTAGTGCCTCCTCGCTGCGGAGCGTTTTCAGTCTCGACACAGCACTGTTACGAATCAGGGATTAGTACCGGGAACGCGCTTGCGGTGATTGAATTGCGAGTGTAACTCTCGAGTGGTCGGCAATCCGGAAGCTTCGCCAACTTGGCGGCTCTTGGGTCTCTTGTCCTCGTCGACGAGAAAGCAGTGAGACATACCGAAGGTTTCAGCTTTCCAGTGGCGCTACCGTTCCGGTCGGTGCGCTCGCCTTCGGGAGCAAGACATCCTGCTTGCAGCTTGGGCAGCGCATGTGATCGCTGTCGAGTCGCATCATCTCGCTGGGATGAATCTTGTAGTGGCACTCAGGACATTCGGTCGTCAGATCGAAGCTCTTCGGGTCAATTTTCCGGTTGCACCGCATCCGCTGATGATAGCGAAGGCCGCGAATACCGTCGCTTCGCTCCTTGCCCTCGAGCAACGACTGAGCCGGTAGCTTGCCGATAAACTCGGGAAGAAATGGCACAAGAACAAACTAAGGACTTGCCGCAGGTATCAACGCGGCTTCTGGTCGTATCCGTCCTCATCATCGCCGCGTTCTTCATTAGCGTGATCTGCGCCGCTGTCGCCGTCGGGCTGTGGAAGTGAAGCGACATCGCGCCGTCTGGTGAGCGGTCGCGAAATGACCGAAGAGACGGTTAGTCATTATGTGTGACCGGCCGCTGCGCTAGTCGTGGGTTAGGCTGAGTTTGTTTGACGAACTCTAGTCCAGAGCCACAAGCGGAGGAGCCGGTCATGAGAGAGAAGTTACGATTTTTGGGCATGGATGTCCATGCTGAGACGATCGCAGTTGCCATAGCGGAACCGGATGGCGAGGTACGCAGCCTGGGGACGATTGCCAACCGCGAAGATTCGATCCGCAAGTTCATCAGGAAGCTTGGTACGGCTGAGCAGCTGCGCGCCTGCTACGAAGCGGGGCCAACAGGATTCGTACTGTACTGGCAGCTGACCCAGGTGGGTGTCGACTGCGCGGTGATAGCACCGACGCTGGTACCGAAGAAGCCGGGAGATCGGGTGAAGACGGACCGGCGGGACGCGTTGAAGCTGGCGCGCAGTCATCGCTCCGGAGATCTGACGGCAGTGTGGGTTCCCGATGAAGATTCAGAGGCGTTGCGCGACCTTGTCCGGCAACGGGAGGCAGCCAAGCAGGATCAGTTGCGTGCGCGGCATCGTTTAACCAAGTTTCTGCTGCGCACGGGTCAACGTCCACCTCTGGGACTGAAGGCGTGGACAGAGCGTTACATGAGGTGGCTGGCGCAGGTCCGCTATACGCAGCCGGCGCAGGAAGTCACGCGTCTGGATTGTATGAACGAAGTCGAGCACATGAGCGCACGGGTGAAGCGGTTGGAGGAAGCCATTCTCGAAGTGGTAAAGCTGGCACCGCAACCCATGCAGGACGTAATTCGGGGTCTGCAGGCTTTGCGCGGTGTAGCGCATATCTCGGCAGTCACGATCGCATCGGAGTTGGGCAACATCTGCTCCCGCTTCCAGAGCGCACGGAAGCTGATGGGTTATTGCGGCGTATTTCCCAGCGAAGATTCCAGCGGCAACCGCGTTCGAAGAGGCGGTATCACCAAGGCCGGTAATGCGCACCTCAGACGCATCGTGGTGGAATCGGCCTGGTGCTATCGACACCTGCCACGCGTCGGGGAAAAGCTGCGCAAGCGACGCGAAGGTGTTCCGCCAGCAATCATCGAGATCGCATGGAAGGCGCAGAATCGCCTGCATAAGCGCTACATGAAGCTGAGCATGGCAGGCAAGGATCAGAGGAAGATCATGACTGCAGTCGCACCAGAGTTGCTGGGCTTTATCTGGGCCATCGCGATCAAGGCTGAAGCAAGTTGTCGACAACCCATTGCTGCATGAAAAGACAAAACCAAAAACCTTCCAAATAGGGAAAAAGAAAAAACGTTGAACCAGGCAATTCAATTCGAGGACAGGGTCAGCCGCAGCCGGGGCAAGCACGAAGGAGAATCCTCGGCGGAAGTATGCGACAGGCTATGCCGGACTCGCGTGGTTAGTCAGAGGCAGCTCCCGACGGATCATGATTATGCGGTTTCGACCCGCGAATATCAGCTTGATCAATCGTCGCCATTACCTGCCTCGGCTGCTGCTGACCCTGTCCTCGTTCGAAAAAAACGATCAGCGCATCTTGACCCGGTCACTACATATCACTTCCGGATGGCCGGTTTCCCGGGAGCTTCGCCCAATGTCCACGAAACTCACGCCCGCTAAGGCTACTGCTAATCCGACTGGCCGGTGCCTGGCCTCTGCCATGCGGAATTCGTCTCAGTCGAAGTGTGGAGTTGCCTCCGCATCCGATAATGCAACCGAAGAAATTCAACTCCGCAGAACCAGAGCTTGTGATCTGCCCTCACAGAGTTGTTCTCGGCAGCGTAAACGCGAATCTCTTCCTTAAGGCTTTTTACATAACGCGCAGTAACGCCTGCGCCTTTCTCGTGCACGACAAAGTAAAATCCGGGATCACCAAACGTTTTGCCAGTCGACTGCAGCGCCAGAGAACCATCTTCATGGGCTTGCGCCTTGATGATGACGATGGCATTGCCGTTCGGCAGAGGGAAAACGATCTTCACACAGGGGCAGGGCCATCCGGGAACCATGCAAATCGAATAGCTCCCGGCGTACAGCACGTTATTCGTCGCATGCAATTGCCGCACCCACGCCGTCTGTACGATCCGATGCGATGCGATTTCCCGCATCTGGATTACGCTGCTCGTCATTCCTTTTGCGCTGTCCAGAGGAGACAAGGGAACATTCAGTTGCTGTAAGCGTGTGCTTGAAGATCAGGCTCAGGGCTTTCCCGAAAGGCCGAAACAGACCGTGCCACTCTGACCACGCATCCAGGTCGTAGGCAGACGTTTCTTCGTAGAACGCCCTCACTTCCGGAGCTACGTCCGCGAGTGACTGTGTCTCGCCGTCAAGAGAACGAAAATCAGGGATCAGACCCTGAACCCCACCGCGAAGAAGTTCGAGATTCGCCTGCGCCGCGTAGTCGTCAAAGAATAACAATCCTATTTGATGGGTACCGCCCACTGGTCCGTCCAGCCATAGCTCATCGGCCAGTGAGAAATTGCGGCCCGTGGCCCGAACCCAAAGCTGAGTCACCCAATCACTAAGCTCACCCCGATCTTCCCCGAGCCAAATCACGGACACATTATGTCACGCATCCGGAAGGCAACCACCCCGGCTTACATTCCCGCCGTTCCAGTATGGTCGGGGAATCCGGACATTTCGACCCGGCTCCTCGAAACTTCCGGTTTGCCGGTGATACGTCCGGAAAGCCGGTCAATGAGTCGTTGGCGATAAGGCACGCATTATGAGAAAGCCTTAACGAGTCAATTGACAACAAGCATTTATCCGATAAGCTGGTGTCCGCATTGCCCGTGGCTCATCCGGAATCCAGAAGAAGATGATTAGAACGTCTTGGAGATCGTGAGATTTACCGCACGTGGGCCAGCCGGAGCGAGTCCGCCCGAAAAACCTGAGATCCAAAACCTACTGTCGGAGACGTTTGTTACCTGTGCCAGGATCGCCAGCGACCTTTCGAGACCGAACACATACCGCGCTCCCAAATCCAGCCTTGTCCACGAAGGCACGCGATAGCTGTTGATGTCGTCGAATGGGGCGGACCCATTTTGCATCAAGTTGCAAGTGAGCGTCAGGTTTTTGACGTGAAAAACCTCCCAACTCAAGTCCACACGCTCGGTTGCGCCCGGTACTGAAGAGACACTTTTCCCTTCGGTGTCTGGAATTCCGGTTGAGTGCTGTCTGGAGTTGATGAAGCTCACCGAGAGTATCGCGTGAAGGCTGGGAACGACATCTCCCATGAAACCGATCTCCATCCCTTTATCTACCTGGCGCCCATTCTGTGTGAATGTCGGCGGATCGGTAACGGCGCTCACCACGCCGTAGGCTTCGCTGATGCGGTAAAAGGCGATCGTTCCAGCCCATCTGCCAAAATGGGCTTTCGCTCCGGCCTCCACCTGATTGCTGAGGGCTGGCGGAAATACCTGTCCGGCATTCTTCGTCTCTGGAGGAGCAACGGCTCCGGGCTCCAGCGCCTGGATGAAATTGCCATAGAACGAGATATTCGGTGTTACCTGAAACAGCGCCGCAGCCGCAGGCGTGACCGCACTCTTAAGGTAGAGACTTGGTGGCGGCATGTTATCGAGAAAAGTGTCTTGCAGCTTGACAGTCGATCTCCGGAAACCACCTGTCACTAACAGCTTGTCACGTACCATGCTGATGGTATCGCCGAGATACCAACCTTTGGTGCTGTGGCTGTCTACCAAACCTGTAGGTGTCGATTCGGGAAGAATAAAGTTGGGAGAGGTCGGGCGATACGGTGTGTACAAATTGTAGGGCTGCGATGGACCGAAGTCATGGTCCTCTTGGTAATTTCCCGTTTGCTGCACACGGTTCCATCCGGCGACAATCGAGTGAGTGAGAGAACCGGTCCTGAACTTACCACGAATGCCGACATCATTACTGTAGTTGTCCTGGGTGTAAACCTGACTGAATTGCTCGCAGAGAAGGGTGCCCGAGTAGTTCAGAAGTATGACCGGGCAATAGGCTGGAACGCCGCCAAATGAGTGAGAGAAACCCGAGCCCGTTGTCACTGTCCAACTTGGCGAGAAGTTGATATCCGCACGTCCGAGGATGATTTTCTGGTTGAAGCCAATATGCATCCAGACAGGTATGGTGGACAGATTTGTCGGCGTCGCCGAAGGCAGGTCGGACAGTCCCGGTCCTGGTATCACAACGTATTGAAACGCCTGATTGTAATCGCGAAGGTATTGCGCATCCAACGAGAGCAGCACCAGCTTCGATCGATAATCGAGGCCGACCGCTGCGCCGCCGTGCAGCAGCCGCGAATCGCGGATTTGCCCTTCACCATCACGATAGGTCCCATTTACCCTCCCTCCGAATGCTTTGTGGGGGCCGACTCTTCCGGATGCATCCACCTGTCCGCCATAAACACTCTTGCTGAGGTAGGTGGGCTCCAAGATCAGAAGCGGCCGTTCACCTGCTCGCTTTGGCGCCATGTTCACTACGCCGCCAACTGATTGAGGGGCGCCCATGACGAAGGCGCTTGGGCCATGGAACACATCAACGCGCTCTACGAATTCCATAGTTGGCTGGCCAGCGTACAGTCCGAAGAGCCCGTTGACCGCCGCCTGGCTACCCGTGGGTTGCCTGAACCCCCGCACAAGGAACACATCGGCGTACGGCGACGCCTTGGAAGAGGCCAGAGGTGAAACGAAGGCGGCATCGCTGTCCAGAACGTCAGTCAAAGTCAAAGCCTGCTGGTTCACAAGAAAAGTGCTCGCATAAGACTGAACACTGAACGGCACATCCTGAAGAAGCACGTCGCCGAAGATACCTACATGACCGACGGTAGCGATCTGACCTCCAGCCAGCTCGGCTGCTGCTGCGCTTATGTTGACTGTAAATATGGCAGTGCCAGGCCGTAACATTGCATCGGGGAGATTGAGGTTGCCGCCCGTTAGACCCAGATCGTCAAAGATAAATGTACTGAATGTAACGGCGCTAATCCTCACGCGATAGATACCCGATGCTGGAGCTATTAAATCGTAGCGCCCCGTGTCATCTGTTGTCGCATGAGCGACTGCTTGTAAGCGGTCATCCTCGAGAGCGATAGAAGCATTAACAATGGCAGCTCCTGAGCCATCCGTCACCACGCCGCGCAGGATCGTTTGTGAATTGGATTGAGCTGTTGCCAGTCTCTCTGAAGACAGTGGCAGGAGCAACATAATCATGGCCGGTGTGAGAAGAGTCCAGGACTTGCAGGGTATGCATCGACATCTCTCTGCATTCCGTAGTGGGTCACCTCGGATCGGCATTCTTTTCTCCAATCTGTCTGGCGAGTGCGATCAAGGGATACTTCTTGCCAGCCATATGTTTGAGTCGTCTGCACTACTGCCCGGGAGCGCGAGGCGCTTGCCATCAGGAGAAGGTAGGGCTGCCACATAGTGCTCGCCTCCATCCTCATGTACCACTGTGAATCTGCCGTCCAAATCGACTTTCAACAGGGTGCAGGGACTGTACGCACCCCAGGAAGAGAGGTGCGTACAAGCACTCACCCATAGGCTTTTGCTATCAACGGCCCAGTCCACACCACTGACTTCGCGCCATCCAGGCAGAGGTATGATTTTCTCGAAATCACCAGAGGTCGAGAGGATGCGAATCGCCGTGTCGTTGCCCAGCTTCGTCACGCTCACAGCGAGATATTTTCCATCCGCCGACAGAGACCAGCTTGGCCAATCGACGTCAGCGAGTTTCGAGGCCAGGAATCGTTCGCTTTCCCCTGACTTCGCCTTGAAGGAGAAAAATTTGACCTGATAAGGTGGTCCCGAACTGTAAATGCATAGTGTGGAAGGAAGGCGTGCGCACTGCAGGTTCCAGATTGCCGGGCCGCGCAACAGTTGTTGCGGTCCTCCCCCTTCGAGCGGCGTACGCATGACGCGTATGTCATGGGAGGCTTCGTCCCGCCCTGGCATCTGAAGATACAGAATCTCACCTCCATCAGGATTCAATCTCGGAAGCGAATAGTCGTGGTCTCCGCCGATCAGAAGCTCAGGCTGTGCCTGATCGATGCCCTGCCTGAAAATATGTTGCCGTCCGTCACGATCGGAAACCAATAAAATGGCCTTACTGTCTGGCGTCCAGGAATGAACCTCGTCATCCCATTTTTCGTTAGTCAGTCGGTTGGGAGAGAGTAACTTTTTGCCACCTTCTCCCAGCTCTGCAATGTAGATATCGGCTTGGTACTCTACCCTTTTTAAAGCCAATATCTTTCCATCCTTCGTGGCGCTGATCTGACCTATAAATCCACGACCGTTGCTTATCCGCACCCCCGAACCCCGGGAGTCCGGTTGGGTGCGCCAGAGATTGGAGTCTTTTTCATTAGGCGCATCCTCACTGCGTGTGTAGATCAGCGAGTTCTCCTGAGGCCAGGCAAGCAATTGGCCGAGGGCCGGATTCGAGATCAAGCGATCTGTTCGTCCGCTTGCAAGATCAAAGATCTCGATCGTTGCAGTATCTCTATCCCACAGATGAATGGTTCTCCTGACGTAAGCGACTCGCCTGCTGTCTGGCGACCAGGCAACAGGACTTAGATATTGCTCGTCGGATTCGTCAGCTCCGACGATTTTGTGCGGCGCTTCGCCGTCCGAACTCATCAACCACAGTTCACTTCGACCGAGCCCGGCTTGAAGGAAGGCTATCTGTGATCCGTCCGGAGAAACCCGGGCGAATGAGCCAGCGCCATTCAGTCTTATCGGCGTTCCACCCATCGTGGAGACTCGCCAGAGGCTCCTTGTATTTCTTGTGCCTTCGGTCCATGAGGAGACAACAAGATGGACGCTGTCCGGAAACCAGCCTTCGATATCAGCACGGGGGAAGTCTTCTGGAAACGAGAGCTTATGCGTTTCTCCACCTTCGACCTGCCGCAGATACATCCCGGTTTTGTCGGTGAATGCAAGATATTTTCCATCAGGTGAGATGGCGGAGCTCAGGACCGGTCTATCTTGCGGGTTGGCGGTGATTCTCGATTCGACGACGTTGGCCCGGCGAGGCTTTCTGATTTGTATGAATCCTATTGCTGCGACGAGAACGACGATCGCGGCGCTTGCCCCGATTACCATCATTCTCCGACGAGCGGCGGTCGGCGGGCGAGGCAGGATCGCGACTGTGTAGTCGGGAAGAATCTCGGGATCGCTGAGGACCGGCCGCCATTCCGGACGGATAGCGATGTCTACCGATGAATTGGACGGTAAGGAGGGTCCTGGGTCCGGTTCCGTTACAGTCACATCGCAGAGGAAACGGTAGCCGACCGTCTGCACTGTGGCGATGTACTGGGGTTCGCGCGGGTCATCCCCCAGCAGCCGCCGCAAAGTAGCGATGCTCTTTGTGAGGGAATTATCAGAGACTGAGCAGTCATTCCAGACCGCATCGATAATCTCGTCTTTCGTGACCAGCCTGCCCGGATTGCCCAGCAGGAAGAGGAACACCCGAAATGCCTTCGGTTCGACCGACGCAGTCTTCCCTGCTTTGACCAGAAGAAACTCACGCTCTATGACTTCGACATCCGCGAATCTGAAAACACGCGACTTATTGTCAGTCATAAATCCGTCACTCTCTTTTCAGGGGCCCGTCACAACGCAGTCATGACAGCGTGGAAGCGCGCTGCGAGATTGCACCCAGCCAATCCGGCTGAGGTGCACTTGTATGTTGTTCCACCCGTTCTTTGCATGTGTCAGCTTCGCGGCCATTTCCCTCACGCTCCTGGCTGAACCGCGCTGTCCGGGAAAGGTGGCCAGTCTGCCCACACGTATCGTCCAGGGCTCACAGATCATCGTCCCGCTGAGGGTAAACCAAAATGGCCCCTACGACTTTCTGGTCGATACGGGTGCTCAGATTACCATTGTCGACTCCTCGCTGGCATCAGAATTACAGCTGAGCGTCCGTGGGACTACCGGTGTCGGGGGAGCCGCAACTTATGGCCGTTATGATTTCGCCTATCTCGGCGAGTTGCAGGCTGGTACGAAATCCGTCTCAGATTTGCTTGTCGTTATCGAGAATCTCTCCCAACTGAAGGCAGCCGATCCCCGGATCCGCGGTATCCTGGGAGACAATTTTCTCGAACATTTCGATCTGCTCATCGATAATCGTGAGCGCCTTCTGTGTCTGGATGACTCAAACACTCTTGCTCTCTTTGCCAAAGGTGAACGTGTTCCTCTCATGGAGCCCTACGGTCCGGCGAATGATCTGCCTTTTACTGGACCTATGATTGTGACTGCCAGTATCTCCGGCTTTAAGAAAACGCCTCTACTTCTGAGACTTGACTCTGGCAGTAACGCGGCTGTGCTTCACGCCGCAAATCCGCAGATGAGGACGATGCTTAACAGCCGAACTCCCACTGTGAGGCGCGTCGTAGAGGGGATCGAACAGGTTTTCGCGGTTCTCCCGGGACAGGATTTGGAAGTGGGCAAACATCGATTTCACGAAATCTCGTTTGCCGTGCCGATGAATACGGTGGGCAACGGACGACTCCCGCGCGAAGACGGCGTGCTTCCTACCATTGCATTTCAACGCGTATTTATCAGTCCCGCCGCTCGCTACGCCGTCCTTGAACCATGGTGATGTGCGATCGTCTCTTGGTCCGCCATTGCCCTTATCAATTACAGCATCGTTAACCTTGATCGCGAGCAAGAGAATTTAGTCCACTAACTTGTCACGCTCGGCTATTGATAACAGGACGACTCATTGACAGGTTCCGGGTAGTCGGCCATCCGGAATGTATGGTCCGCCGCCCTGTTGCAAGCGAAAAGTGAAAGTGACAGGTTGGTCTGCGCAAATGTATGCGGCCTTCGTTGGAGCTGTAGCTCCTGGCCAGGATGGAATGCGCTGCGTTCTTCTCCCCATTAGTTTGGCAGTCTTGAAAGACTTCTTCCGGATACGGGTTTTCAGAGCGCCGGGTTCGACCGTTGTGCCATCTCATTGTTCGCCAGCAGACCTGGCAGGAAAATATGAACTCGCAATAGTAGCTGGGCTGCGGATGTGGGAATCGCGCATGCGATTTCCAAGCCTGGCCTCGGCCAGGCGTCATCTGCAGCCCAGGACAGGTGGCCGATAGGCTTCGCCTGTGGAGAGCACGGCCCAGGCCATGCGCGCCAGCTTATTGGCCAACGCCACACCGGCGACGTTGTAGTGGGTACGCGCTGTAAGCTGTGCCAACCATGCACTCAGGCCGGGAGACTGCTTCTCTCTAAACTGCAGGACGGCTCGTGCACCTTGTACAAACAACCGTCGCAAATAGGAGTTCCGGCGCTTGCTGATGCCGAGCAGCTTTTGCTTGCCTCCGGTTGAGTGCTCGCGCGGAACTAACCCCACCCAGGCTGCGAACTCCCGGCCCTTGCGAAAGGCCGCTCCATTACCGATGGCTGCGACCAGTGCCGTTGCCGTAAGCGGTCCGATACCGGGAATCGCATCCAGGCGTCGACAGACTTCGCTCTGCTGTGCGGTCTTCTGAACCAGCGCATCGGCTTCTTCGAGCCGTATGGCCAACTGATCCAGTTCCAGCTTCAGTTGCGCCAGCAGCAAGCGCACCGCGCCCGACAGCTTGCTCGTGCCGTCTTCCAGAATCCCGGGCAACGCCGCATCCAAATGGCATCGTCCCTTCCGCAGAGTAATGCCTCGCTCCAGCAACAAGCCGCGAATCTGGTTGACCACTGCTGTACGACGCATCACCCAGCGCTCGCGCACCCGATGCAGGGACTGGAGATCCAACTGATCATCGGTCTTGATCGGCACGAAACGCATCGTGGGTCGGCCAACGGCCTCTGCAATCGCCTCGGCGTCGATGTAGTCACTCTTATTCGTCTTCACGTATGGCTTCACATACTGCGCCGGAATCAGCCGAACTTCATGCCCCTGTTCTCGCAGCGCACGGCCGAGAAAATGGTAGCCGCCGCAGGCTTCATGCCCATCAACTGGATCTGCCGGTTCGCCGTGAAGCGCAACAACTGCAGCCGAGAGAACTTCTTGCGCACCACTACTTCGCCTCGCAGGTTGAGACCAACAAGATTAAACACTGTCTTGCCAAGATCGATGCCGATCGTGTGTGGTTCCATGGGACGCCTCCTCCGTGTGCCTCTTATACCTCAGCTACTGGCTGGGTAAAGGCGGCGGACCATCCCATTAGTTTCAGTGCGGGCAGCCTGCCGTCGTGCGAACAAGAAACTCACTGGAGGCTCGCATTAAGACTTACAGACACCCCCATTTTCTTCAGCGCCTCGGTCATCTTCTCCTCCAATTGGGCCTGCCTTTCAGGAACCCAGGGCGCATAGTATTTTTCCGTCACTCGCATCGTCTTGTGGCCGAGCATCTTGGACAGGTCCTGCATGGAGGTTCGAGCAAGTAGATGCTCTACGGCAAAGGTGTCGCGAAGCTGGTGGCTGTGAAATTGGAGGGGTCTTCCTTCGCAGTCCACCATGGACAGTACTTGTTAAGCCTGCCGAGCTTTCTCTGCCATTGGCCGGTAAGCGACTTGACCTCTGACTTGCCCGACCAGAAGAAGTACCGAGGATCAATGGTTGGCCGCTGTGAAAGCGCATGGAGAGCGGTCACAACATGATCGGGCAGGATCACCGTGAGCTTCGTGCCGTTTTTAACGGTTCTGAGTGTGAACCTGTTGCCAATGATGCGATTCTTCGCAACCGTCAGCGCATCGCTGATACGTAGCCCTGACCAACGCATGAGTTCGATCAGTGCTCGCAACTCTTGACCGTATCGGTCATCCTGTCGCATATCCGCGTCGTACTTGTATGTCGCCTCAAGAACCTGTTCATACCGTCCTCCAAGAAGGGGGAGGGTTTCTGTCTCGTCTGGCTTGATGGCTTTGATGCCGTAAGCTGGACTCGCTTTGATCCACCCCATTCGCTGGCAGTATTTGAAGAACGCCTTAACCTTCTCCAAATGACGACCCGCCGTCGTCTTCCCCATGCGATCATCAGGGTGCTTCGCCTTCGGTTTCCATTGCGTCTTCCACTCGTCAAGCGCGTCCGTCGTTATCTGAGACAGCAAAGTGAAATTCTTGGATTCCGCCCACGATCGAACCTTACGGGCCGTCGTTTCATACTTCTTCTGCGTATGTTTGTTGTCGATATCGGCGCGTATGGAATTGAGCCACCGGTCAACCGCGACTTCGATCATCACCTCTTCGGCGAGTTGAGCTTGTTTCAGTTCCTCAAGCTCCCGCATTTTCTGTTTTACGGGATCCCAAGTATCGCGAATCTCCTGGGCCTTCGCTTCGGCCTTCTCCCAGGAGCGCGTTTTGGCAGAAAGAGTCCGACGCTTCCCGTCTCTTAGCATGTATAGATACTTGGGGCATCTGCATCGACGCCATTGTGGTTCTCCCTCTTTGGAGCAGCCAGCCGAATGCCGCGTATAGACACTGACGGTCTGGGTCTGCGGGCGAAGCCGCCGGAGATCAATATCGGGCATCGAGAACCTTGGGCAGAAAAGTTGGTTTCAATTTGCTTGCAGTTCTGAATTATACCTATTTAAGTGATTGATTTTAAAGTGGTGGCCAGAGACGGGATCGAACCGCCGACGCCGGCCTTTTCAGGGCCGCGCTCTACCACTGAGCTATCTGGCCTTGGTGTGAATCCAAGGGCGATCGGAGAGACCGCTCAAAAGTGTGTGTGAATGTACCGCCCGCCGGGAAAAGGGAATCCAGCAGCGACGCGTTACGTCAAACAACCTCGTTCAGTATAACAAACAGAAAACCAGCGCGATCCCCTTTCCGGATTAGAGCCTACCTGCCGGGAATGTAGCTCACAATCACGAACCGGTCCGCCGATGATCCGATGCCATACACTGGGGAACACGCTTTTCTCGAGGACTAGTTCGATGATTCGCATACCCTGCCGATGGTCAGTGGTTCTGGTGGTGATCACCTGCCTTCTCATTGCCGCGCCGAGCCGGGCTCGTTCGCAGAAAACGCCCGCTGCCAAGCCTGTCGCTCTAAAACCTGCTCCGCAATCGGCATCATCTGCCGAGGCGCGCGCGGCAAAGGCATTTGACGACGCGCGCAAGCAGGGACCGCTGGCTCTGCGCGCCTTTCTCTATCGGATGCCCAAAGGCGCCGACCTGCACAGTCATCTATCCGGCGCGATTTACGCCGAGTCGTGGATTCGTGCCGCAGGCGAAGATCATCTCTGCGTTGACACCAAGACCCTGGCCTTTGTGAAACCCGAGGCCGGCCAATACAAAGGCACGGACGAGCAGGGCAAGCACTTCGTACCGATCTGCAAAGGCGGTCAGGTCGCGGCCAGTGACGTGCCTCAGAATCAGCATCTCTATGACGACCTTATCGACGCCTTTTCCATGCGCACTTTCGTGCCGGTGACAGCCGATTCCGGACACGAGCACTTCTTTCGCACCTTCGACCAGTTTGGAGGCACAGAGAAACGCCACACGGGCGAATGGCTTGACGAGGTAGCCACCCGCGCCGCGGCGCAGAACGAGCAGTATCTCGAGCTGATGGACACGCCTGACTTCAAGAACGCCGCTGCGCTTGCCACCCAAATCGGCTTCAATCCGAACTTCGTCGAATATCGCGAGAAGCTGCTTGCCGCCGGCATCAAGGACAGCCTGCCTTCCATCACCGCAGCCCTGGATCGTGCCGAAGCCGACCGCAAACAGCGCGAACATTGCGGAGACGCCGACGCCCAGCCTGCGTGTTCTGTGAAAATTCGCTTCATCTATCAGGTCCTGCGCGGTCTGCCGCCGGAGAT
The DNA here is from genome assembly GCA_963781245.1 of uncultured Acidobacteriaceae bacterium. Lineage (GTDB taxonomy): Bacteria > Acidobacteriota > Terriglobia > Terriglobales > Acidobacteriaceae > Silvibacterium. The sequence goes on along the minus strand of CAWAFB010000005.1, from coordinate 336,445 downwards.
CGTCTTCGCGCAGGTCCTACTCGGCTTCGAGGCCGCAGCCGCCGACCCACGCTGGGTGGGTATGAACTTCGTCCAGCCCGAGGACGGATATATCGCCATGCGCGACTACCGCGTGCAGATGCAGATGTTGGACGCTATACACGGCCTCTATCCCCAGGTGCACATTAGCCTGCACGCGGGTGAACTCGCTCCCGGCATGGTTCCGCCCGACGGCCTCACCTACCATATCCGGCTCGCAGTCGAGCAGGGCGAAGCCGAACGCATCGGCCATGGCGTCGATGTTATGTACGAAGACCGTCCCTACGAGCTGCTCAAGGAGATGGCTGCCAAGCATGTAATGGTTGAGGTCAACCTCACCAGCAATGACGTGATCCTGAACATCAAGGGCGACGATCATCCCTTCGAGCTCTATCGCCGGTACGGCGTCCCCGTTGCGCTCTCCACCGACGACGAGGGCGTCTCGCGCATCGACCTGACACACGAATACGTGCGCGCTGCAGTTACATACCCGCTGACTTATCGCGATTTCAAGAAGATGGTACGCACCAGCCTCGAGCACAGCTTCCTGCCTGGAGGAAGTCTGTGGCAGCTGTCTACTCCCGAGACTCTGGACAAGGCCGTGGCCGCATGCGCCGGCCAGCTCGGGCAGGACACCCCGGCCGGGGAATGTGCCGATCTGATCTCCGGGAGCGAAAAAGCGCAACAACAATGGGAGCTTGAACGAAGGTTTCACATCTTTGAGGCAAGCTTCTAGTAGATGCGCATCGTCTTCTCTACTTTTGGTACCTTCGGTGACGTCAATCCACTTATCGCCCTTTCGCTCGAGCTGAAGCGGCGCGGCCACACACCCGTACTCGCCATCCCCGGCATGTTCCGTGAGAAGGTCGAGCCCCTCGGTATCGAGTTCGCCGCCGTCCGCCCTGACCAGAATCCCCATGACAAACGCATGGTGGAAATGATCTGGGACGTCAAGAAGGGAACCGAACGGGGCCTGCGCGAGTTTCTCTTCCCGGCCATTCGCGATAGCTATCACGACCTGCTTGACGCTGTGACTGCCCGCGGAGGCGCTGACCTTCTGGTCACCGGTGAGCTCGCCTATGCTGGTCCTATCGTCGCCGAGAAAACGGGTATCCCGTGGGCATCTTACGTCCTTGCGCCGCTTTCCTTCTTTTCCGGATACGACCCGCCCGTCCTGCCTCCCTATCCAACTCTGTCAAAGGTCCCATCCATCGTTCCCAGGATAGGCCGCCTGCTGCCACGTTTTGCGCGCGTGGTGACAAGAAACTGGTCCGAGCCGCTCTACTCTTTGCGGCGGGAGCTCGGTCTTAAGGAAGGCGAGAATCCGATTTTCGACGCCAAGCACTCTCCGCGGCTGGTGCTGGCTCTCTTCTCGCGGACGCTCGGCGACCCGCAGCCGGACTGGCCCCCAAACACCCTGATCACTGGATTTGCTTTCTACGATGGCGATGCAGGCAAGATGGATCTTGCTCCGGAGCTGGAACAATTTCTTGACGCGGGCCCTCCGCCGTTGGTCTTCACATTAGGCTCGGCAGCTGTGATGGCCGCGGGGGATTTCTACGAACAGAGTGCCCGGGCCGCCGAGTTGATCGGCGAACGCGCCGTGCTGCTGGTCGGCAACGACCCTCAGAATCATCCCCGCCACGCGTTCTCAAAGAATATCTGCGTCGCCGCTTACGCGCCGTTTTCGAAGATTTTTCCCCGCGCATCGGTAATCGTCCATCAGGGCGGAGTGGGGACGACGGCGCAGGCCCTCCGGGCGGGGCGCCCCATGCTGGTAATGCCTTACAGTCACGACCAACCAGACAATGCCCGGCGGGTTCGCCACCTCGGAGTCGCGAAGGTCATCCAGCGTAAATCATATGTGGCAGATGCAGCAGCCAAGAGAATCCGCAGTCTGCTCGAAGACAAGGCATATGCCCATCACGCAAACGAAGTCGCGGCCGTCGTCGCGGAGGAAGATGGCGTGGCTACGGCGTGTAACGCTCTTGAACGGTTGGTTCGCCCAACAACGTGATTCGAGGAGCAGAAATAGCAGGGACGGGCACGAACCCGCCCCGCTAAGTTTCGCTTGCTACTGTTTTTTAAATGCCTGCGTCTACCTTAGAGAGGCTGAACATCCGATGCTTGCCAGCCCTTGGGCCCCTTAACGACGTTGAACTGGACAGCTTGACCTTCTTGCAGGCTCTTGAAACCATTTGAGCTGATTGCCGAATAGTGCACGAAGACATCTTCCCCGTTCTGGCGAGAGATGAAGCCGAAGCCCTTCGCGTCGTTAAACCATTTCACAGTACCTTGTTCCATTTTGATGCTATTTCCTAGATTGAATTGCGCTGAAGTGAATCGGAGCCAAACTGGCAGATTCTTGCTGGACGGCAGGACTGCTATAACCCGGTTCGGTTCTAACGCCACTTCAGTCTAGCAGACTTTCCCAACCCGCCTGGAAAATATCCTCAAATTTTGGACGGACTTAAGGTAAACGGTTCCACGACAGCCGATCACCGTTCGCAGCCATGTATCCTGTTGGCCTCATGAGCTCCGACATAACGCCCGACGCGGCGGTAGATCTCCTGAGCCAGGCATTGAGCCGACTCAAATCTGAATTTGCCGACCTTCCCGTCGCGAGTTTTGAAGGTGGCACCCTCTCCGAAGATACCGCTGCTATGACGGCGGTGCTCGAACAGGCCGCCCGACGCATGGGCGATAACTATCCTTACTTCCATCCCCTCTACGCTGGCCAGATGCTCAAGCCTCCGCATCCCATCGCCCGCGCTGCCTACGTCATGGCCTCGTGGCTCAACCCGAATAACCACGCCCTCGACGGCGGCCGCGCCAGTTCGCTCATGGAAATCGAAGCCGTCCGCGAAATCGCCGCCATGTTTGGCTGGAATCAACACCTGGGTCACCTGACCAGCGGGGGAACCTTCGCCAATCTCGAGGCGCTTTGGGTAGCCGGCCAGCTCGCGCCGGGCAAGATCATTTTGGCTTCAGAACAGGCACACTACACTCACTCCCGCATCAGCAGCGTGCTCAAATTACCCCTTCAGACGGTCGCTGCCGACGCCCGCGGCCGCATCGATCTCAACGCTCTCGAGCAGGCGATTGCCGTCGGAAACGTTGGAGCCGTCGTCGTCACCCTAGGCACAACGGCGCTCGGCGCGGTTGATCGGCTGGACAAGATCCTTGAACTGCGCGACCGCTACAAGTTCCGGGTGCACGTGGACGCGGCCTATGGCGGTTACTTCAAGCTGGTGTCGAATCTCGGACCGGATGCCGCCCGTGCTTTCGCCCGCATCGGAGAAGCCGACTCCATCGTCATCGACCCCCACAAGCATGGGCTCCAGCCCTACGGTTGTGGCTGCATCCTCTTCCACGATCCCGCAATCGGGAGCTTCTATAAGCACGACTCGCCCTACACCTACTTCACTTCCTCGGAACTCCATCTCGGCGAAATCAGCCTCGAATGCTCACGCGCCGGAGCATCTGCGGTGGCCCTTTGGGCCACGCAGCAACTCCTGCCCCTCGTGGCTGGCGGCGAATTCGCAAAAGGCCTCGAACACTCTGTCCATGCCGCCCGCACTCTCTATGCCAGGCTTGAATCCGACGAGCGCTTCATCCCCGGCCCGGAGCCCGAACTGGATATCGTCACCTGGGCCATAAATTCACCCACTCCTGAGGAATCCTCCCGCCTCGCCCAGCAGGTATTCGACCGTGCTGCCGAGCAGAATCTCCACCTCGCCCTGGTCCAGTTGCCTATGCGCTTTCTAAGACGAAGCCTGGACCGCACTGTCTGGGCTGGCGCCAATGCTGAGGACAAAGTCATCTGCCTGCGCTCTGTCCTCATGAAACCGGAACACCTTGCGTGGATAGATGAGATTTGGGAACGCCTCGATCGGGCAGCCGCCTGGCTCTGAGTTCAAACGCTGTGGGGGTCAAATGACACTGGCTAGCCTCTGCGGCCGCTGCTATACTGCGGGCGATTTCTTGAGGAAAATTTGACCGATCCTGCGGTTGTACCCCTCGTCTTGAAAACGGATACATTCTCGGTGAATGTGTTGCCGGAGCTTGGCGGCAAGGTCGCGTCCATGCGCAGTAACGGAACAGAGCTTCTGCAGCAGCCGCTGCTGCCCTATGCTCCCCGAACCGCTACCATGGCCTTCGAGGAAAGCGACGCCAGCGGCTTCGACGAGTGCCTGCCTTCTGTTTCCGCCTGTCAGGTCGACACTCCATCGGGAACTGCATCCATTCCGGATCACGGAGAGTTCTGGCGCCTGCCCTTCGCCGTCCAGTCGCAGACTCAGCAGGAGATCCATTTGACCGCTCGCGGAACAGCGCTTCCCCTGCGCTTCGACCGAAAGCTCCGCTTGTCAGAATCGCATCAATCCAAAACCGCCACGCTCTCCATCGACTACGAGGTCGAGAATGTCGGCCGTGAAAAAATTCCATACGCCTGGTGTGCTCACCCCCTTTTCGCCGTCGATCCCGGCGATAGCATTTTGTTGCCGCCTTCGGTCACCAAAGTCACAGTGGAAGGATCGGCTGGGGATCGGCTCGGCACACGCGGAGATATTCAATCCTGGCCCCTGGCGAGGCTGGCCACCGGCAACCTCGCGGCGCTTGACGTGGCCGGGCATGTAAGCGATAACATCGGCGACAAGGTTTATGCTGCGGCTCCGTCCGAGGGTTGGTGCGCGATCGAACGCAGGACCGCTGGCCTGCGCATCCAGGTCGAGTTCGATCCGACGCAGTCTCCCTTTCTCGGACTGTGGCTTTGCTATGGAGGATGGCCCGATAAGGGTGTCCGCAAACAATATTGCGTCGCGCTTGAGCCCTGCAATAGTCCATTCGATTCGCTGGCCGCAGCGGCGCAAACCCGACAGGCAAGAGTACTGGCTCCCGGTCAATGCGACTTCTGGTGGATGCGAATTGTTACCACGGTTGTATCGTAAGTTTTGTTGGCATCTGCAACGATTTCCATTCGTGAGGCTCCCATGCTCGATGTAAGCGCTAACAGGTCCCTTCACTTGGAGCGGTTTGGGCTGGAGCCCGTCACATTCGCCGCACCGGGCCGGGTCAACATAATCGGCGAGCATACCGATTATGCCGACGGTTTCGTCATGCCCGCGGCAATCGATTTCGCCACTCTCGCCGCCATCAGCCTGCGCGACGACCAGACCATCGCCATCTTCTCGGCAAACTTCGACGAACAGGTCACTCACTCGCTCGACCATCTGCCTTTCAAAGCCTCACATCATTGGAGCGACTATCCTCTCGGCGTCATCTCCGTGCTTCGTGAAGCTGGCGTCGAGATCCCTCCTTTCAGTCTTACGCTCAACGGAGACGTACCCCTCGGCGCCGGTCTTAGTTCGTCGGCCTCAATCGAAGTGGCGAGCATGGCGGCCATCCTCAGCCTCACCGGCACAACCATCCCCCTGCCGCAGATAGCCCGTCTGTGCCAGCGTGCTGAAAACAACTATGTCGGTGCATCCACCGGCATCATGGACCAGTTCATCGCCTGCTGCGGAGCCAAGGATCATGCCCTTCTCCTCGATTGCCGAAGCCTGGAATACCGCCTCGCGCCCATCCCTTCGCATCTGAACCTTGTCATCGCCAACACCATGGTCAAGCACTCCCATGCCGGAGGCGAATACAACATCCGCCGTTCCGAAGTCGAGGAAGGGACGGCGCTGCTACGGAGCCATCGCCCCGAAATCAAGCTGCTGCGCGACGCCACCGTAGAGGATCTTCAGAAATGGGGTCATGAAATGCGCCCCGATGTCCTCAAGCGCTGCCGGCACATCATCACCGAGAACCATCGCACAGTAACCGCTGCCGATGGGCTCGAAGCCGGCGATCTCAAGGCCTTGGGCCGGCTGATGTACGAAGCTCACGCCAGCTATCGCGATGACTTCGAAGCCAGTTGCCCGGAAGCCGACATCCTCGTTGATCTTGCCGCGAAAGAACCGGGCTGCATCGGCGCGCGCCTCACCGGGGGCGGATTCGGGGGATGCACCGTAAACCTGGTCGAAAATGACAACGCGAAGGCATTTTCCTTGCATTTGCGTGACGGCTACCTCGAGGCCACCGGCATCGAATCGGATATCTATCTCTGCCACGCCTCGGCGGGGGTACACCAGGTTCAGGGGACCCAGGCACCAAAACCAGTACGGGAGCTGGCTGAGATGTAACTGATTGCAACCCAATAATTTAGCCCGGTTTTGCAGAAGCACGATTTCTTTTTTCATTCTTGGAGCAGCTGGGCACTTGTTAAATTAACGGCACTTCGGGGGAATTCGTGCCACCTCCGACTCTGCCGATCAAGAGAGCAGGGCGGGCCGCGCGACGGGATCAGCAGGGTGGGGTTAAACCATCCGTAACCGCTGACTCAGGCTCCGAAGAGAGGGCCCTGGTGTTTAGGTGGGAGACCGATTTTGATGAGATTCGATGTAGTACCGCGATTGGCTTCACTGCAGTGTGACGGCAACAATGGCCTAGTTGCCTATTTTTCGATGGAAATCGCCGTCAGCCCGGCGATACCTACCTATAGCGGTGGTCTCGGCGTGCTCGCAGGCGACACCCTGCGCGCCGCGGCAGACATGGGTTTGCCGTTGGTCGCCGTAACCCTCGCGCATCACCTCGGATACTTCCGTCAGCACCTCGATGCCAAAGGCATCCAGACGGGAGAGTCGCAGCCCTGGAGCCCGGAAAGTATCCTGGCTGGCGAAGCCCCGGTCGTGACCATAACCATCGACGATCGCCCTGTCGCCATCCGCGCCTGGCGTTACGACCTCGAGGGCGTCACCGGCCACACCATCCCGATCTATTTCCTCGACACCGACCTTGAAGAAAACGATCCGCGCGACCGCGGGCTGACCGATCACCTCTACGGAGGCGACGGCGATTACCGCCTGCGCCAGGAAGCGGTGTTGGGCATGGGCGGAGTGCGTATCCTTGCCGCCCTCGACTACAAGCCGCTCGTCTATCACATGAACGAGGGCCACGCCGCGCTCCTCACAGTGGCCTTGCTCGAGAAGCAGTTGCGCGGCGGAGCACTCGAAACTGCGACCGAGCAGGATCTCGAGGCCGTCCGCCAGCTCTGCGTCTTCACCACCCACACGCCTGTTCCCGCGGGACACGACCGCTTCTCCGCCGAGCAATCTGGGCGCATTCTGGGCAACGAGCGCACCACCTTTCTCGAGCGGGTGGGGGCTTTCCACGACAAGCTGCTGAACATGACGTATCTTGCGTTGCGCTTCTCCCGCTACGTCAACGGGGTCGCCATGCAGCACGGTATCGTCTCACGCGAGATGTTCCCCGAGTATTCCATCGAGGCCATTACCAACGGCGTGCACGCAGCCACCTGGACCTCGCCAGCCATGCAGATCGCCTTCGACAACCATCTGCCCCGCTGGCGCCAGGACAATCTCGCCCTGCGTTATGCCATCAACATCCCTGAAACCGAGATTGAAGAAGCACACCGCGAGTCCAAACAAACACTGATCTCCACAGTCAAGGAACGCTCCGGCGTCGAACTCAAGCCTGAGGTCTTCACCGTCGGCTTTGCCCGCCGCGCCGCTACCTACAAGCGTGGCGACCTGCTGTTTTTCGATCCCGAGCGCCTGGTCAAGTGTGCCAAGGAGTTCGGCGGCCTGCAGATCATCTACAGCGGCAAGGCCCATCCCGCCGACGAGCCCGGAAAGGCCATGATTCGCCGCGTCATCGAGCTGGCTTCCAAGCTCGAATCCGATCTGCTGAAGATCGTTTACCTTGAAAACTACGAGTGGACTCTCGGCGCCCTGCTCACCGGAGGCGTAGACCTCTGGCTCAACACACCCAAGCGCCCCTACGAAGCTTCGGGAACCAGCGGCATGAAGGCTGCCCTCAACGGCGTGCCCAGTCTCAGCATCCTCGATGGCTGGTGGATCGAAGGTTGGATCGAGGGCGTGACCGGCTGGGCGATTGCCGACCACGACGAAGACGCCGGAGAGGCACAGTCGCTTTACGACCACCTGGAGCAGGTCATCCTGCCCCTCTACTATCAGCAGCCTAACCAGTGGCGACGTGTAATGCGCTCGACCATTGCGTTGAACGGCTCTTACTTCAACACGCAGCGCATGCTCGAGCAGTACGTGCAGAACTCGTATTTCCCCGAGCAGAGCGTGCAGTCGCCAGCCCCGGCTTTGGAGCCAATTCTGGCCGACAAGTAGCACCTTCGCGCCGCTCGGCAACGGGCGGCGCGGCCCGTTTGCTGCTACACTTAAGTGGAATTCAGTCCGTCGCCAGCTCCTGAAATACTTTAGTTCGAAGGTCCCCAGCGTTCAGGAACTCCAGACTGTTGGCAGCCGCCTATCCGCGGCGCCCGGCGAATTACAACAGGAGAACAAGTAGTGAGCCAGGCGGTTATCGAGGAATCGGTGCGTGTCGCGTCCGGGCGGCCGCTTTGCGTCGACCTTGACGGCACGCTCGTCAAGAGCGACACGCTGGTCGACTCCCTGCTCCTGCTCGTCCGCCAGCATCCCCTCCGCGCCCTGCGCGCGCCACTCTGGCTGAAAGGTGGAAAGGCCAGCCTTAAGGCTCGGGTGTCCGCTGCGGTTGAACTCGATGCAGCCCACCTTCCCTACAATCGCCCTCTCCTTGAGTATTTGATGACCCAGCACGCTGAGGGCCGCAAGCTCTATCTCACCACCGGGGCGGACACTGCTTTAGCGCATCGCATTGCCAACCATCTCGGCATCTTCGAAGATGTTCTGGCCAGCGACGGAACGACAAACCTGACCGGCAATCACAAGCTCGATAGCCTCAAAAAGCGCTTCCCTGTCGAAGGATTCGACTACGTTGGCAATGCTCCTCCCGACGTCCCTCTGCTCCAGAATGCCGGTGAAGCGATCGTTGCGAATCCTACCCGGTCCCTCCGCGCGAAACTGAAATCGCGCAACATCGCCGTCACTCACCACTTCGAGGACCGCGCGCCGCTGCCAAAGGTGTTTCTCAAGACCATCCGCCTGCACCAGTGGGCAAAGAACGTATTAATCTTCGTGCCCCTGCTGCTGGCGCACGCCCTTAAGCTGCCGCTCATCATGGACGCGCTGATGGCCTTCCTTTGTTTCAGCCTTTGCGCTTCGGCCACCTATATCGTCAACGACCTGCTCGACATCGAAGCTGATCGGCGCCACCACAAAAAGCGCTTTCGTCCCTTCGCAGCGGGTAATCTCTCCCCTGTTACCGGCCTCGGCATCGTTGTCGTCTTCATGACTCTCGCGTTCACCGGAGCCGCGTTTTTGTCCGGCACATTTTTGGCGTGGATGCTGATCTACCTTGTTACCACGCTCTCTTACTCGCTCTATCTCAAGCGTGTCGTGCTCATCGACGTTATCCTGCTTTCCGGCCTTTACACCCTCCGCATGCTCGCCGGTGGAGCAGCCACCAAAGTGGAGTTTTCGCCCTGGCTGGCGGCCTTCTCCGTCTTTCTGTTCCTGTCCCTGGCCATGGTCAAGCGTTTCAGCGAGCTGCAGAACATTCGCGCCCAAGGCAACACGCTGTCCAACGGCCGCGGCTACCTGCTGGCTGACATCGAGCAGATCCGCAGCTTCGGCACCGCCAGCGCTTATGCGTCGGTCGTCGTTTTCGCCTTTTACATCTACGGGAGCGGCGCTTCCGGACTCTACCATCACCCCAGCCGCATGTGGCTCATGACGCCTCTTATGATCCTGTGGCTCAGCCGCGTATGGCTCCTCGCTTCCCGCGGAGAACTTGACGAAGACCCCGTGATCTTTGCCGTCACCGATCGCATGAGCCTGCTCATCGGCGTCGCAATCGCACTCATCGCCGTTCTCGCAGCGGTATAGACCCAAGCCATGTAAAGCCACCAAGGCCGCTTTCAAAACATCAAGGCCGTTTTCCAAAAGAGGAGCAACACCACCCCCGATGGCGAAATCGAAACCCCGTCCTCGCTTCGAAAGCTGGGGCCGCTACCCAACCCTTCAGGCAGAACTCAAGACGCTGAACTGGATGGGCGATTTTCCTTTAAACAAACCGCCCGCCACACGGCTTCTTCCAGTAGGCGCTGGCCGCAGCTATGGCGACGTCTGCCTGCTCGAAAACGGCACTTTGCTTCCCACCCGAGGTCCCGGTATCACCGGAGGGCTGGACCGTCTGATCAGCTTCGATCCGGAAAGCGGGATTCTCCGCTGCGAAGCCGGCGTCACTCTCGCCGAGATTCTCGACTTTGCCGTCCCGCGCGGCTTCTTTTTGCCCGTCACTCCCGGCACCAAATACGTCACCGTCGGCGGCGCCATTGCCAACGATATCCACGGTAAGAATCACCACGTCGCCGGAACGATTGGCCGCCATGTTCCCTGCTTTGAGCTCGTCCGCTCCGACGGCACCCGGCTCCTCTGCAGCCCGACGCAAAACGCCGAATGGTTCTCCGCCACCGTTGGCGGCATGGGACTCACCGGCCTCATCACCTGGGCAGAAATACGCCTGCGCCCCATCGTCTCGCGCCACATTCAGTACACCGGCATCAAGTTCACCGGCATCGAGGAATTTGTCGAACTTTCCCGGGCCAGCTCCGGCGTCGAATACACCGTGTCTTGGATCGACTGCGTCGCCACCGGAAAGAACTTTGCCCGCGGCATCTTCATGCAGGGCGATCACTCACCCGAGCCCGCGCCGCTCACTGTCAGCAAGGAGCCCTGGCTCGTATTTCCCGTCGATCTGCCCGGCTTCGCCCTCAATCATTTCTCCATCGGACTCTTCAACACCCTCTACTACAACAAGCAGCTCAGCAAAACCACCAGCAGCCTCGTCGACTACGAGCCGTTCTTCTACCCGCTCGACAAGATCCTTCACTGGAACCGCATGTACGGCAAGAATGGCCTGTTGCAGTTTCAGTGCGTGCTGCCTTGGGAAGCCGACCAGCTTGGCATCATCCAGGTTCTCAAGGCCATCACCGCGTCCGGCCTCGCATCGTTCCTCGCCGTCATCAAGGTCTTCGGAGAGGTCCCGTCGCCCGGCATGATGTCCTTCCCCGCGCCCGGCATTACTCTTGCGCTCGACTTCCCCATCCGGCCCGAAGTCAGCTTTGATCTGCTCGACCGCCTCGCCAGAATCACCCTCGAACACGGCGGCCGTATGTATCCCGCGAAGGATGCTAGCATGACCGCTCCGCAGTTCCAGGCCTTCTATCCGCAATGGCAGGAATTCGCCCGCTATATCGATCCCGCCTTCGATTCCGCCTTCTGGCAGAGAGTGACCACATAAATTGTCTCAATCCGGCAAGCTGCCCACGAACATCCTGGCTCTCGGCGCCACCTCTGCAATAGCCGAAGCCACACTCCGCCTTTTCGCTGCCCGCGGAGCCCGCCTCTTCCTCGTCGCGCGCAACGCCGACAAGCTCAACGCCGTTGCCGCCGATCTGCGCACACGCGGCGCATCCAGTGTGGCCACCCACGTCATGGATCTCGACGACACCGCCGCACATCCCGACATGCTCGCCGCCGCCGCCGACAATCTCGGCACCATCGAGCTAGCCCTCCTCGCCCACGGAATCCTCGGCGATCAGCAACAGGCCGAAGTCAGCTACTCGGTCACCGAAACTATCCTCGGGACCAACTTCATGGCTCCCGTCTCGCTGATCACCTGGCTCGCGAACTACTTCGAGGCCTCGCACCAGGGAATCCTGGCGGTTATCTCATCCGTAGCCGGAGACCGCGGCCGCAAGAGCAACTACGTCTACGGAGCCTCCAAGGGAGCCCTCAACATCTTTGTTGACGGCGTACGCAACCGCATTGATCGCGCCGGAGTTCACGTGCTCACCATCAAGCCCGGATTCGTCGCCACCCCCATGACCGCGCATCTCCCGCAGAACGCGCTCTTCGCGCAGCCCTCAAAAGTCGCCGCCGGAATCCTCAGCGCCATCCAGGAGCGCAAAGACGTCGTCTACGTGCCTGCCTTCTGGGCCGTCATTATGCTCATCCTGCGACTGATTCCGCGCCGCATTTTCAAGAAGCTCAACGTTTGAGCTCAGCCTGAAACTCCGCGCCCGGATAACGGCATGGCCCTTGAACTAATTCGCCTTTTGGAACCCTTTTTGGGCACCCCACTGAATCTGTGGCCCCTTGACGCGCATCTTTATTGCATTCGGGTCTAAAAAACGCCCTCAAACGTCTATCAACTACGCATTTGTTACCGCTCGTGCTCACTGTTAACTTTTATTTAGGGGATCTCACGTCAGGTAAGGATGTGCTTGTCCGTCGCGCTTGCTGACTCCAGTCGCGCGTGCATCTGCCCGTAACGCGATCTCCGCAGCCAGAAAATCCTTACCGTTTACCTCATTCGCAGCGTTACCGCCGGATGTCGTCAGGAGAAGCTGAAAAGATATGTGGATAGTCCGCCTAGCGCTTCGACGGCCGTATACCTTCGCCGTCCTTGCGCTCCTGTTGATGATTCTCGGCCCTATCGCTGTCCTCAACACGCCCACCGACATCTTCCCCAACATCAACATCCCTGTCGTCTCCGTCGTTTGGCAGTACACCGGCCTGTCGCCGAACCAGATGGCGAACCGGATCGTCTACCAGAGCGAGCGCACGATGACGACCACCGTCAACGATATCGAGCACATCGAATCGCAATCGATGAACGGTATCGGCGTCATCAAGATCTTCTTCCAGCCCGGTGTGAATATCGGCAACGCTGTTGCCCAGGTAACCGCCGTCAGCCAGACTCAGCTGCGCCAGCTTCCGCAGGGCACCACGCCGCCGCTTATCATTCAATACTCGGCCTCCAGCGTGCCCATCATTCAGGTCGGACTCTCCGGCCAGGGACTGACCGAATCGCAACTGAACGACCTCGGCCTCAACTTTATCCGCACCCAGATGGTCACTGTAGAGGGAGCAGGCGTCCCCTATCCCTATGGCGGCAAACAGCGCCAGGTGCAGGTGGATATCGACCTGCCCAAGCTCCAGGCCAAGGGCCTTTCCCCTTCGGATATCGTCACCACCATCAACGCGCAGAACGTCATCCTGCCCTCCGGAACTGCCAAGATCGGCCCGTTCGAGTACCTCGTTGAAACCAACAGCGCTCCGGAAAAAGTCGCTGAGTTGAATGATCTGCCCATCCGCTCCGTCAACGGAGCCATGGTCTATGTGCGTGACGTGGCCCACGTGCGCGACGGCTTCCCGCCGCAGACCAACATCGTTCGCGTCGACGGCCAGCGAGCCTCCTTGCTCTCGGTCATCAAAACCGGCGACGCCTCGACCCTCTCCATCGTTGCGGGCGTACGCGCCAAGCTCGACACCCTCAAAAACCAGCTGCCCCCGACCCTCAGAATGCAGCCGCTCGGAGATCAATCGATCTTCGTCCGCGCCTCGATCAGCGGCGTCGTGCGTGAAGCCATCATCGCCGCCTGCCTCACCGCGATCATGATCCTGGTCTTCCTCGGCAGCTGGCGCAGCACGGTCATCATCGCCGTCTCCATCCCGCTCTCGATTCTTTCGTCCCTGCTGGTTTTGAGCGCGCTGGGCGAGACCATCAACATCATGACCCTCGGCGGACTCGCGCTAGCCGTCGGCATCCTCGTCGACGACGCCACCGTCGAAATCGAGAACATCAACCGCAATCTCGAAATGGGCAAGGCCATCGAGCAGGCCATCCTCGACGGAGCGGCGCAGATCGCCGTCCCCGCGCTGGTCGCCACCATTTCCATCTGCATCGTCTTCGTGCCCATGTTCTTTCTGAACGGTGTGGCGCGATACCTTTTCGTACCGCTGGCCGAGGCCGTCTGCTTCGCGATGCTCGCCTCTTACATTCTGTCCCGAACCGTCGTGCCGACAATGGCCAAGTACCTCCTGCAGGAACACGACGACGAAGCTGAAGATAGAAAGAGAGCCAGCCGCAATCCTCTGATCCGCTTTCAGTTGGGATTCGAGCATTATTTTGAGAAATTCCGCGGCGGCTATCGCCGTATTCTGGAGCTTTGTCTCGCGCACTCCGCCGTCTTTCTTATCCTTTTCCTCGCCTTTGCTGTGATTTCAGCCGCGTTTCTCTATCCGTATCTCGGTCAGGACTTCTTTCCCTCCGTGGACAGCGGCCAGTTCAAGATTCACCTCCGCGCCCACACCGGCACGCGTATTGAAGATGTCGCCGATCTCTGCGATCAGGTCGACAACACCATTCGCGAAACCATCCCCAAGAACGAAGTCGAAACCATCATCGACAATATCGGACTTCCCTACAGCGGTCTGAATACCTCGTACTCCAACTCCGGAGCCATCAGTTCCGCCGATGCCGACATCTCCGTGCAGCTCTCCGAGAAGCATGGCCCCACCGATGCCTACGTGCAGAAGCTGCGCAATATCCTGAACCACCGCTTCCCCGGCGTCACCTTCTACACACTGCCCGTGGACATGGTCACGCAGATCCTCAACTTCGGCCTGCCTGCTCCCATCGATGTCCAGATCGTCGGCAGAGATATGTACGGCAACCGGGCCGTTGCCGAACAGCTGCTGAACCAGATCAAGCATGTACCCGGCATCGCCGACCTGCGCATCCAGCAGCCCTTCGACGATCCGGAACTGATGGTGAATGTGGACCGCACCAGGGCCAGCCAGCTGGGATTGCGGCAAACCGATGTTGCAGGCAGCCTGCTCACAGCTACCAGCGGCAGCTTCCAGACCGCTCCGAACTACTGGCTCGACCCGAGCACCGGCGTCAGCTACTCGATCGCCGTGCAGTCGCCGCAATATCTGCTCGACAACCTGCAGGACGTCAACAACATTCCGCTCACTCCGGCCAACAGCGGCGGAGCGGCACTTTCGCCCGCCGCTTCGCCGAACGGCGTCGTAGCGACACCGGCCAGCGTGCCCATGGGCGGTCAGCCGGTGCAGATTCTCGGCAACATGGCGACAATTACACCGCTGACTGAACCCGGCACCGTAACCCACTACAACATCGCGCCGGTCATTGACATCTATGGCAACGTAGTCAATACCGACCTCGCCAGCGTGGCCACGCAAGTCGACAAGATCCTCGCCGGGGCCAAAAAGCAGCTCCCGCGCGGTTCGCAGATCGTTGTCCGCGGCCAGGTGCTCACAATGCGCAAGTCGTTCATCGGCCTCATCGGCGGACTGGTCTTTTCGATCCTGCTCGTCTATTTGCTCATTGTCGTCAACTTCCAGTCATGGCTCGATCCCTTCATCATCATCTCCGCGCTGCCCGCCGCGATCTCGGGCATCATTTGGTTCCTTTTCCTTACCCACACCCGCCTCAGCGTCCCGGCTCTGACCGGAGCCATCATGTGCATGGGCGTGGCCACGTCGAATTCGATTCTCGTGATCAGCTTCGCCCGCGAGCAGCTTGAGGAGAACGTGGGCGAGGCGCACGAGGCCGCTCTGAGCGCGGGCTTCGTCCGCTTCCGCCCAGTTCTGATGACCGCCCTGGCCATGATCATCGGCATGCTGCCGATGGCTCTCGGCCTCGGCGACGGCGGCGAGCAGAACGCCCCTCTTGGGCGCGCCGTCATCGGCGGCCTGCTCTTTGCCACCGTCTCCACCCTTTTCTTTGTGCCAACCTTTTTCAGTGTCTTGCATGGCAGGATCGAGAAGCGTCGCCGTGAGCGCGAGGCCCGTCTACACAAAAATCAGCCAGACCTGACGGAGAACTAAACCATGAGCGAACACAACTCTGCATCAACTTCCGGCGCTACCAAGCCCCCCATCTCCGGCGGCAAGGCCATCGTGCTGCTGCTCGTGGTCCTCGTTGTGGCTGTCATTCTTGCTGTCACTGGAATCATTCCGCGTCTGCGCGCCCGCACGACGCTTCAGCAGCAGACAAACTCGCTGTCCGCGCCTGACGTACTGGTTCAGAAGCCTACCCAGGGACAGCCGACCCAGGAACTGGTTCTGCCCGGCACCACCCAGGCCTATACCGATTCCCCCATTTATGCCCGCACCAACGGCTATCTCAAGAAGTGGTACTTCGACATCGGAGCGCACGTGAAGCAGGGACAACTGCTTGCCGTCATCGAAAGCCCTGAAGTCGATCAGCAGCTCGCCCAGGCCAAACAGGACCTGGCCACAGCCCAGGCCAACGCCAAATACGCTCAGACCCAGGCCACCCGCTACCAGGACCTCGTCAAGAGCAATGCCGTAACCCAGCAGGACACCGACAACTTCACTACTCAGGCCACTTCGACCACGACCCAGGTCAAGTCCGCCGAGGCCAACGTCGCCCGCCTGGAACAGCTGGTCGGCTTTGAAAACATCTACGCGCCGTTTGACGGCATCATCACCGCCCGCAACGTCGACACCGGAACCCTCATCAACTCCGGTGCGGGAACCTCCAACAGCGGCGAGCTCTTCCACATGGTGGCGGAAAATGTTCTGCGTATTTATGTAAACGTGCCCCAGGCTTACTCATACTCCACTGTTCCCGGAGTCGTCGCCCGGCTCACCCTCACCGAGAAGCAGGGCAGCAGCTACGAGGGTAAGATCGTCCGCACCGCCAAGGCCATCGACCCCACCTCACGCACCCTTCTGGTCGAAGTCGATGTGGACAACCGCAAGGGCGAGCTCTACCCCGGGGCCTACATGCAGGTCCACTTCAAGCTGACCAACGCGCACCCATCGATGATCATCCCCGTTTCGACGCTCATGTTCCGCTCCGAGGGTCTGCGCGTTGCCGTCGTGAATAACAACATCGCGAAACTGGTACCCATCACCATCGGGCGCGACGACGGCAGGTCGGTCGAGGTCTCCTCCGGGCTCCAGGACTCCGACGAAGTCATCCAGAACCCGCCCGACTCCCTGATCGATGGCGAGCAGGTACATATCGTCCAGCCCCAAAAGACCGGCCAGCCGACTCCAGGCCCCTCAGCCCAGGAGGGCGGAAAGTGAGCCCGTTCTTCCGCCAGAAATACCTCCTCGGCCTGTCGACCGTTCTGGCTTGCGCCGCAATCAGCGGCTGCAAGGTAGGACCAAACTATCAGCGGCCATCCACACCGCCTGCGCCGGCTGCCTACAAGGAGCTGCCCCCGCCGAACCCGCCCAACGGCACATGGAAACAAGCCCAGCCCAGCGACGCTGCGCTGAAGGGCCAGTGGTGGGAGATCTACAACGATCCGGAACTCAACTCCCTGGAAGAAAAGGTCGCCGTCTCGAATCAGACCCTGAAGGCGGCTGTCGAGCAATATCTTCAGGCGCGCGAGCAGGTCCATGTTGCCCGATCCAGCTACTATCCAACCCTCTCCGCGGGTCCCTCGATCTCGCGCGAGCGGACATCGGATAATCAGCCAAGTGCCACCAAAGGCCTGACCTACAACTCCTTCGCTCTCACCGGTCAGGTTCTCTGGGAGCCAGATCTCTGGGGACAGATCCGCCGTACCGTCGAGCAGGCCCGCGCCAACGCGCAGGCCAGCGCCGCCGATCTCGCCAACGTCGAGCTCAGCCTCCGCTCCGAGCTGGCCATGGACTACTTCGAGCTTCGCGGCCTCGACACCCAGAAGCAGCTCCTCGACACCACAGTCGCCTCAGACGCCGACTATCTCCAGTTAACGCAGGTCCGCTTCAAGGGCGGAGTCGCCACCGACGTCGACGTCGCCCAGGCCGAAACCCAGTACGAAAGCGTAAAGGCCCAGGACATTGACGTCGGCGTCGCTCGCGCGCAGTTCGAACACGCCATCGCCACACTCATCGGCGTGTCTGCATCGTCGTTCTCTCTTCCACCGATGCCTCTGACGCTCGCGCTCCCCACCATACCCTCCGGCGTGCCCTCGCAATTGCTAGAGCGCCGCCCGGATATCGCCGCTGCCGAGCGCCGCACCGATGCCGCGAATGCCCAGATCGGCATCGCCATCGCCGCCTACTATCCCAACGTGACTCTCAACGGTAGCGGAGGCTTTGGAAGCTCCAATGCCGGCACCTGGATCCAGGGTCCCAGCGCCCTCTGGTCGCTTGGCGGCTCCGCCGCCGAGCTGCTCTTCGACGCCGGGCGCCGCCACGCCATCACCGATCAGGCGCGCGAGGCCTATGAGGGACAAACCGCGAACTACCGGCAAAGCGTCCTTAATGCCTTTCAGGAGGTAGAGGACAACCTCGCCGCGCTGCGCATCCTCAACGACGAATCTGCCACCCAGACCGCCGCCGTCAACGCTTCCATCCGCTCACTCAACATCAGCACCAATCGTTACAGGGGCGGAGTCACCACCTACCTCGAAGTCCTGATCGCCCAGACGACGCAGCTTTCTAACCAGCGCACCCAGGCCGACATCACTACTCGCCAGTTCGCGGCCAGCGTGCAGCTCATCAAGGCCCTCGGCGGAGGATGGGACACTACTCAGCTCCCCCAGATGTAGTTCCGAATCCATGCTCCGAAGCCCGATGGCAAATCAGAACAGGCGAATCACTTCTTCGTCATCTAGCCACTTGACGGGTTCGCCTGACGCCCTTTGGCGTATACACATAACTGTGCCCTTAAACCCGGTCCGCGATTCTCTCGTCAAATTCGCGCGATCTCTCGTCAAATTCGATAGATCACCGCAAGGATCCTGATTTGGCCGTCTCGTCCCCCACCCTGGCCACCGGCTCCGTCTTCACTGGCCGGCCGCCGCGCTCGATCCCAGGATCCTCTGCCCTTGGCCGCGCCCTCATGTGGCTCATCGTACTCACCCCCGCGGTACTGCTCGTGCACGGCTACCATCCCTTCTCAGAAGACGCCGGCATTTATGTCGCGGGTGTCCGCAAGCTCGTGCAACCAGCGTTCTACATACCCGACGCATCATTCGTCCTCGCCAACACCCGCTTTTCGCTTTTCGCCCATCTGCTGGCTGCGATCCTACGCATCACACGAATGCCGCTGAGCTATCTGCTTCTGCTGACGCATCTGGCCTCGATCTTCACCTTCCTCGCCGCCTGCTGGAGCCTCGTCCGCCGCATCTTCTCCTCGCCCGTTGCTCAATGGTCAGCCGTTGCGCTCGCTGGCGCGTGCTTCACCATACCGATCGCGGGAACATCCCTGATGCTGATGGATCCCTATGTCACCGCGCGATCCTTCTCCACGCCTTTAGGGCTCTTCGCTCTCGCTGCCGCGGTAGACCACCGTTGGGCTCTCACCGCGTTCCTCCTGCTTCTCACCGGACTCATGCATCCGCTCATGTTCATCTACGCGGCCGCCTTTGTCCCGCTCTTCATCCTCGTCGACCTCGGCCGCACACGCGCCGCTTGGACTCTCAACCTCCTCGGCATCCTCGCATCCGGCGCAATCTATCTGCTGACACTCCATGCCCCTGTATCCGCTGCCTACCACCAGGCCGTGCTCAGCCGAAGCTACCTCTTCCCCTCGCAATGGGCATGGTTTGAATATCTCGGCCTGGCCGTGCCTCTGCTGCTTTACGCCCTCGCGCTTCGGGAACAGGATCCTCACACCCCCGGCGGCAAACTGTGCCTCGCGGCCATCATGCTCGGAACCTCCGGCACTCTCTCCGCCTTTCTCTTCGTGCATCCTTCAGGTCCCTATTTCCTCGCCCGGCTGCAGCCGCTTCGCAGCTTCCACATGCTTTACCTGGTGGGAATCCTGCTTCTCGGTGGCCTCCTGGGCAATCGCCTCATCGGCGCAACCCGGCGATCCGCCCGCTTGACGGGCTTCGCTTTGCTTACCGCCGCTGCCGTGTCCATGTTCTTCACCCAGCGCTTTACCTACCCGCGCTCTGCCCATATCGAATTTCCGCGCGCCGCTCCACGCAATCCCTGGGAAAAAGCCTTCGCGTGGATCCGTGCCAACACCCCTCCCGACGCCGTCTTTGCCACTAATCCCGATCTCGTCTTGCTGCACGGCGAGGACGGTCAGGGATTTCGCGTGATGACCGAGCGCAGCCTTCTCGGCGATTACAAGGATGAAGGCGTAGTCGTCGTTTTTCCTGCACTTGCTACGCGGTGGGCTCTCGAACGCAACGCCCAGGAAGGTCTCGACCGGATGACTGACGCCGAGCGCGTGGCCCGCCTCCAGCCGCTCGGAGTCAGCTGGCTGCTTCTCTCGAGCACCGCCACCACCTCATTCGCCTGTCCCTACCACAACCTCGTTTCCCAGGTTTGCCGGCTAACACCGGCCGTCCCCAACCTTGCCCTTGGCAGCCCGGACGCCGCTCGATAAGGCTACCGCGCACTGAATCCAAACAAGTTTGATTCCGGCTTCTTGAATTTACGGTGAACTGGTTGCTCTCGCACGGCAGACACTTCTACCATTGAGGCTCTATAAGGCCATTCCCGCAACCCGATTCGAGCGCCGCTAGGGTCTGCATTTCGAAACCTCAATTCGTAACCACTGAGCCCCCGTGCAGGAGGTGCAACATGCAAGAGTTGGCAGCCCCGCAACCCACCGCAGTCATTGAAGACGATCGCACAGCAATCAGCGTTGAAGCCCTGCGACGCGCCATTCTCGACAATCTCTATTACGTGGTGGGAAAAACGCAGCAGAACGCCACCGACCAGGAATTCTTCACTGCCGTCGCTTACACCGTCCGTGACCGCATACTGGCCAGATGGTTCTCGACAATCGATTGCTACAAAAAGCACGACGTCCGCGTGGTCTGTTACCTCTCCGCCGAGTTCCTGATGGGACCGCATCTCGCCAACAATCTCCTCAACCTCCAGATCGAAGCACCGGTGCGCCAGGCGGTTGCCGAACTCGGTCGCGACTTCGATCAAGTCCTCGAGCAGGAGCGCGAACCGGGCCTTGGCAATGGCGGACTCGGCCGGCTGGCGGCTTGTTATCTCGATTCCATGGCCACGCTCGGCGTACCCGCCATCGGATACGGAATTCGTTACCAGTTCGGCATCTTCCAGCAGCAGATCAGGGACGGCTGGCAGGTAGAGCTCACCGACTACTGGCTACACTACGGCAATCCCTGGGAGATTCGGCGCCCCAACGAAGCGGTCGACGTCGGCTATGGCGGCCACACCGAAGCGTGGACCGACTCCAGCGGAAAATATCGCGTGCGCTGGATCCCCACTTCCCTCGTCAGGGGCATACCCTACGACACTCCCATCGTCGGCTACCGCTCTGGTATTGCCAACGACCTGCGCCTCTGGCGCTCAGAAGCAACTGAGTCGTTTTACTTCGAGCGCTTTAACAGCGGTGACTACCAGGGCGCGGTCGCCGGCAAAACCTTCGCCGAGAACATCACCAAAGTCCTCTATCCGAACGACGAAGACATCCAGGGCAAGGAGCTTCGCCTCCAGCAGCAGTACTTCTTCACTTCATGCGCCCTGCAAGACATGATCCGCCTGCACCACCGCGTTGGGCGCTCCATCGACACCTTCCACGAAAAGTGGGCCATTCAGCTCAATGACACCCACCCCTCCATCGGCATCGCCGAGCTCATGCGGCTGCTGGTCGACGAGCACGGTCTCGACTGGGAGAAGGCCTGGGAGATCACCTCTCACACCTTCAGCTACACAAACCACACATTGCTGCCCGAAGCCCTCGAACGCTGGTCTCTGCCTCTCTTTGCCTCGCTCCTCCCGCGCCATCTCGAAATCATCTACGAGATCAACGCGCGCTTCCTCGATCAGGTGCGTCAGCGCTTCAGTGGCGACGAGACAAGAATCTCCCGTATGTCCCTCATCGACGAACAGGGTGAGAAGTACATCCGCATGGCCCATCTCGCCTGTGTGGGCAGCCATCACGTCAACGGTGTCGCCGAGTTGCACACGACTCTGCTAAAGAGCAATCTGCTGCGCGACTTTTACGATCTGTGGCCCGAAAAATTCATCAACGTCACTAACGGAGTCACGCCGCGCCGCTGGCTGGCCGTGAGCAACCCCGAACAATCCGCTCTGATGACCCGCGTCATTGGAGACGGGTGGACCGGCGACCTCGATGAGCTGCGCAAGCTTGAGCAATTCGCCGAAGACGCCGCCTTTCGCGTCGACTGGCGCAAGGTCCAGCAAGATGTAAAGACCCGCCTGTCAAAGTACATACTCGACGAGACCGGAATCTCCGTCGACCCTCGCTCCATGTTCGACGTTCAGGTCAAGCGAATCCATGAGTACAAGCGCCAGCACCTAAACGTCCTCCACATCCTCACTCTTTATTTCCGCCTGAAGCGGGAGCCTACCCTGGACATCGTTCCGCGAACCTTCTTGTTCGGGGGCAAGGCTGCGCCCGGTTATGTCATGGCCAAGCTGATTATCAAGCTCATCAACTCGGTCGGCGAAGTCGTCAACAACGATCCCGACATGAAGCACCGGTTGAACGTGATCTTCCTGCCTGACTACAACGTCACCTTCGGCCAAAAGGTCTATCCCGCCGCCGATCTCAGCGAGCAGATATCAACCGCCGGCAAGGAAGCCTCCGGCACCGGAAACATGAAGTTCGCCATGAACGGCTCACTCACCATCGGCACCCTCGACGGCGCCAACGTTGAAATCCGAGACGCGGTCGGCCACGAAAACTTCTTCCTCTTCGGTCTCAGTGCCGATGAGGTGCAAACCAGAATTGCGGAAGGCTATCGTCCGAGAACGATCTACGAATCCAACCCCTTCCTCCGCGAAATCATCGACGGCCTCGGCTCCGGGCAATTCTCGCATGGCGATCGCAGCCTCTTCCGTCCAATCTTGGATCAGTTGCTCGACCACGATCCATACCTGCTCTTGGCCGATTACCAGTCCTACGTCGACTGCCAGGACCGGGTAAGCGAGACTTATCGCGACCAGGAGGCATGGTCCAGAATGGCGATCCTCAATGCCGCAAGAATGGGCAAGTTCTCTTCCGACCGCTCGATCCGCGAGTACGGCGAGAACATCTGGCATGTGGACGGACTTACGAATTGCTGACCAGCGTTGGCAAGTAACCGCCAGTCGAAGACCGCACCCGTCGCTCGCCTTGGCAGCCAGGGCATCTGATGTGGTTATATATTCTTCCTGAGAACGTGCACTCCATTACCCCTTAGGAGCGTGCCATGGCGACCGAAGCAAAAGTGCAGTCCCGTATTTCTCCGCTGGCAGGCAAGCCCGCCCCGAAAGAGATGCTCATCAATCTCGATGAGCTGAATCGCCTGTATCTCGAACGCCATCCTGACCTGAGCGATCCGACCCAGATGGTCAGCTTTGGAACCAGCGGCCACCGGGGAACGCCGCTCAAAGGCACATTCACCGAAGCACACATCCTGGCCACCACTCAGGCCATTTGCGAGTACCGCCGCATGCAGGACATCGACGGTCCGCTTCTCATGGGCAAGGATACCCACGCCGCATCTGCGCCTGCTCAGGAAACCGCCCTCGAAGTGCTGGCCGCCAACGGCGTCGAGACCATGATCCAGCAGAACGATGGCGTCACCGCAACGCCGGTCATCTCGCACGCCATCCTGGTTTACAACCGCGGCCGCAAGGACCATTTCGCCGACGGCATCGTCATCACCCCCTCGCACAATCCCCCCGAGGACGGCGGCTTTAAGTACAACCCGCCCAACGGAGGCCCCGCCGACACCGATGTCACAAGGTGGATCCAGGACCGCGCCAACGAACTGCTCCGCGGCAACAACTCCGGCGTGAAGAGAGTGCCCTATTCGCAGGCGCTCAAAGCCTCAACCACACACGAAGCCGATTTCGTCCTGCCCTACATCAAGGACCTGAAATACACCGTCGACATGGACGCAATTAAAAACGCCGGCCTCAAGCTCGGCGTTGATCCTCTCGGCGGCGCATTCGCCCCCTACTGGGACCAGGTCAACTCCGTCTATGGACTCCAGATCGAAGTCGTCAATCGGGTGATCGACCCAACATTCTCCTTCATGACCGTTGACCACGATGGCAAAATCCGCATGGACTGCTCCAGCCCGTATGCGATGGCCAGCCTCCTCCGCCTCAAGGACAAATTCCAGGTCGCGTTCGCCAACGATCCCGACTCCGACCGCCACGGAATCGTCACACCCTCCGCCGGTCTGCTCAATCCCAACCACTATCTCGCCGTGGCGATCCAATACCTGCTCACCCATCGCCCCGACTGGCCAGCGACCGCCGTCGTCGGCAAAACCGTGGTGAGCAGCAGCATGATCGACCGCGTCGTCAGCAGCCTCGGACGCCAGCTCTCCGAGACTCCCGTCGGCTTCAAGTGGTTTGTCGACGGACTTTTCACCGGCACCTTCTGTTTCGGTGGAGAGGAAAGCGCGGGAGCCAGCCTGCTGCGCCGCGACGGCACCGTCTGGACCACCGACAAGGACGGCCCCATCATGGGCCTGCTCGCCTGTGAGATCACCGCCGTCACCGGAAAAGATCCCGGCCAGCACTTTGCGGATCTAGCCGCGAAGTTCGGAATGCCCTGGTACACGCGCATCGACGCGCCCGCAACTCCCGACCAGAAAACGAAGCTCAGCAAGCTGTCACCCGCGAACGTTAAGGAATCGCACCTCGCTGGAGAGCGCATCAGCGCCAAATTAACCAACGCGCCCGGCAACAACGCACCCATCGGCGGCCTGAAAGTCGTCGCCGAAAACGGCTGGTTCGCTGCCCGCCCCTCAGGCACCGAAAACCTCTACAAGATCTATGCCGAAAGCTTCAAAGACGAGGCCCACCTCGAAAGCATCGTCGATGAAGCGCAGCGCATCGTGTCGAATGCGCTTGCCTGAAGCGGCTTGGAAGCTAGTACGCCAGCGCCACGCCGTCGGCCCTCATTTCGCTCGCCGCCGCGTACACCCGGTCCGTTCCCTGTTTGCGATTCTCGATGCACTCATAGCGCCCGAATCCACCATCGCTGGCTCCCATCGGCCACCCAAGCGCTATGAGCGCCTTCCGCGTCTCCACCGGAACGCCCGCCTCCAACCGCAATATCCCCTTTGGACCCAGTCCCGGTTGATCTTCGCCCATCGTTTGCGACGATCCCTCGTGGTGCCACCGCGGACTATCGCCAGCCGCCTGCACATCTAGCCCGTAATCCACGCGATTCAGAATGATCTGCGTCTGTCCCTGCGGCTGCATATCCCCGCCCATCACGCCGAACGACATCCATGGCACGCCGTCCTTCATCGCGAATCCCGGAATGATCGTCTGAAACGGCCGCTTCCCCGGAGCGTAGATATTCGGATGCCCATCCTGCAGCGAAAATAGCTCGCCCCGATCCTGAAACATGAACCCCAGCCCATCCGCCACCAGGCCTGACCCCATACCCCTGAAGTTCGACTGGATCTGCGACACCATCAGGCCATGCTTATCGGCTACCGTGAAATACGTCGTGTCTCCATGACTCGGCGCCTGCCCGGGATGCACCGGCACTAGAATCTGATCCATCTTGATCACCTTCGCCCGATCCTTCGCGTACTCCTTCGAGTTCAGCCACTCAATGGGAATCTTCGCAAAGTGAGGATCGGCGTAATACCGCGCCCGATCCTCATACGCCAGCCGCTTTGCCTCAATCTGCACATGCAGCGAGGCGGGAGATTGAAAGCCCATCTCCCTCACATCGAACTGTTCGATGATGTTGAGCATCTGCAGTGTCGCCAGTCCCTGCGTGTTCGCGCCCATCCCATACACATCGACGCCGCGATAATTCGTCACCAGCGGCTCGATCCACTCCGCCTGGTGCTCGCGCAGATCCTCATACGAGAGCCATCCGCCGACGCGCTTGAAATAGGCATCGATTGTCTTCGCGATCGGCCCGTCGTAAAATGCATCGCGTCCTCCTTCCGCGATCATGCGATAGGTCCGCGCAAGGTCCGGGTTGCGAAACACGTCGTACTCATTCGGAGCCTTCCCGCCCGGCATGTACGTATGCGCCGCATTCGCCGTCTCCTCCACGCCCGATCCCGACCGCAGAAAAATCGCCATATTGCGCTTGATGTACCACCCGATAATCTGCGGCACTGGCGCCCCGTTCTCGCAGTAATGAATCGCCGGCTCAAACAACTCCGCCCATTTCAGCTTGCCGTACCGCTGATGAAGAGCCCACCATCCGCCCAGCGCACCCGGTGTTGAAACCGTCACCGCTCCCAGCTTGGGCAGCACTCCGTCCTTCGCGCGTGAGCGCGCCGTCTCGAGCGACAGCAACTTCGGAGACTTCCCCGAGCTCGCCATCCCCATCACCATCGCCTGCTTCGGATCCCACAACAACGCATAGCAATCCCCACCCAGACCTGCGCTCGTCGGTTCCAGAAATCCGAGACATGCATTGGCCGCCACCGCCGCATCCGCAGCCGAGCCGCTGCGCTTCAACATCTCGATCGCAGCCTGCGTCGCAATGGGATGCGCCGTGCCCGCCGCCCCCGAACATCCCAGAGCAGCCGACCGCGATGCAAAGCTCGCGCCGGAAGGCCTGTCGCCAGCGTGGACATCCGGGCGCTCGAATCGCTCATCGCCTGGAGCCTGATACTTCGGAAGCCGCGCCGTGCCCGCTTCCTGCACTGCTCCCGGGCTGGGGCTGTTGACTACATTTTTGGCGAAAGAACTGGATCCGGCCGCAGCCAGCGGAAGAGTGGCAAGAAATGTCCGACGACGCAAAGCATTCTCCTTAAAAGAAAGTAGTGGCCCTGGCAAAGAAGAAGCAGCGCCGAAGCGCTGCCTCATCGTCCAGATCTAGTCATGCGCGGCGATCGCATTTTCGGAAAGGGTGTTATGCGAAGGCACTGTCGCAAAGCAACGCCACCAACAGGGAGCGTTGACTGCCACAGTCTCAACGCGGCGCCGTATTTCCGAAAATGCTTTAGAACTGGAAGCGCGCCGCAAACTGCAGTTGCCGCGACGAGCCGGCATCGCCCACCGCAGTGCGGGTTGAAGAAATCTGCCCGAACGTGCTCGTCGCCGAACCCGTTGCCGACAGAGTCGGGTTGCCAAGGTTCACGTGGTTCAGCAGGTCGAACGCATCCACGCGCAGCACAAGCGCCGTCGTCTCGGTGACCTTCGTCGTCTTTTCAAGAGACAGATCCGTGTCAGCGAACCCAGGCCCGGTAAGCGCATTGCGATGCAGATTGCCGAAGCCCGTGGGCTGCGGGTAGAAGTTGCAGCCAGGTGTCGTGGGTAAAATGCATACGGTGGCGTGAATATACGACACGTTGCCGTTGGCCAGTGTCGCGCCCCGCCCCGTACTGTACTGGTTTGACAAAAGCGTCGGTCGAATCGTGCCCGACACGCCGTTGTACGTGGACGTGGTCGTCACATTCAGCGGATTGCCGCTTTGCAGCTGCGTGATGTTCGCCAGCATCCAGCCCTCGACCAGCCGGCTGCTCAGTGACGAATTGCCGTGGAACGGCAGGTTCCACGTACCCGAGAAGACGAAGTGATTGCGCGCGTCAAAATCCGACAAGCCGTAATCGCCCTTCGGATTGAAGTTGTTCTGCAGCGTATAGGTGCCCTGCGACCCGAGCGAATTCAGATCCATCGACTTCGACCACGCATAGGTTGAGTTGAACGTAATTCCGTGGGAGAGCGCCTTGCGAATCGTGAACCATAGCGCGTTGTAGTCGGAGAGCGAATCCGAATCCTGGTAGGCGATGTTCCCTAGGCCCGAACCCGGTCGTATTGGGCTGGTCGATGACAACGTCGGATACGGCCTCGTCGCTTTGCCGTTCGGATAAATGAACTGGTTAAAGTTACGCTCGATGCGAAGGTGTTTACCCTCCGAACCTATGTAGCCGATCTGCATCACCGCGCCCCAGCCTATTTGCTGCTGCAGGTTCACGTTGTAGCTTTCTGTGTAGGCGTTGCTCAGCTTTGGATTCACGGCGCTCGGAGCCAGTGACGCGAGAGCCGCGCTTGAGTACAGCGTGCCCACAGGCAGTACGCCGGTGATGCTCACCGGATTCGCATTCGGCGGATTGCCCGCAAGACCGGTTACCAGATCGCTTACTGGCTCGTCTGCCATCAGGCCAAAGCCTGCGCGCAGGATCGTTTGGCCGTTCCCGCGAACGTCATAAATAAAGCCGACCCGCGGGTCCCAGTTGTAGTTCTGATTGTAGGGCTCGCTTACGGAAACCAGCGACACATTGCTCTGGTCGAAGTTGACGAAGCGTCCGCCGCCCTCGGTTGGCGTGCCGTTCCACTCAAACCGGAAGCCCACCTCCGCTTGAAACCGCTGCGTGATCTTGTAGTTGTCCGAAACAAATGCCCCAACGGCATTCTCGAAAATGCGGCTGGTGACTTGCGTCGGCGTCACACTGAAGGCAGTGGCGAGTCCGTTAATGAACGTGGGCGCGATTGCCGGATCTCCGGGCTTTCCCGTATTGCTAAAGGTAAGAATCCCGGGAGTCTGCGCAAAAGAATCGCTGATGAACCGGCGGTACTCGCCTCCCGTTTTGATAGTGTGCTTTCCAACATTCCACGAAAGCGTGTCTGAGAAAACTCCCGTCGTGTCGAAGCGGCCCTGCGGAAACCCTGATGGTCCGCCAAAGTTCAGCCCGATGTCCTGTACCGTGATCTGCGGGAGTGCCGCGTTGTAGCTCACACCATTCTGAATACCGTAAGCAAGCGGGTTCGCCGGCGTGGCCGGCACAAAGGAAATGGCGATGCGGTTAAAGCCGATGCGCGCCTCGTTCACCACGCTGGGGGAAAAGATATGCACTTCGTTCAGCGTCCCGATCTGCCGGTGCGCGCCGCGATGATCGCCGAACCCCGGAATCGTATTGCCCTGTAGATTCGGCTCCGTGCGTTTGTCCTGCTGCCACGCATAGTACGCATGCAGGTTGTCCTTGTTGGAGAAATTGAAGTACAGGTCTCCCGAGAACTGGTCGATGTTCACCGGCCCCGGCTCCGATCCCTGGAATACCGTCCCCGTCGCATTATTTCCCGCAGGGATGAAATTGATCAGCTGCGCATAGTCCGACCCCGCCGGGCTGTCCGCGAACGCTGCGCGCTGTGCAGGGCTGAGAACATTGCCGTTGAAGAGCAATGCCTGATGCTGCCTCAGACCTTCATAGCTCAGAAAGAAGAAGGTCTTGTCCTTCCAGATCGGCCCCGAGAATGCGCCGCCAAAGTTGTTCCGGATGAAAGAGTTCTGCGGGTTGGGCTTGCGATTGAAGTAGTTGCGCGCGTCAAAGTAGTTGTTGCGCAGATAATCAAACGCCTCGCCATGAAAGGCATTAGTGCCCGAGCGAGTCGCCACGTTCACAATTGAGCCCGAAGACCTCCCATACTCCGCTGAGTAAGTCGAGTTCGAGATCTTGATCTCTGAAGTTGTGTTGATCGACGGCTGAAAGGTGATCTGGTTCTGCGAGGCGTCGTTCAGGTTGACGCCGTTGATCATGAAGTTCACCGAGTCTTCACGCTGGCCCGCCGTGTCATACGAATTGGCTCCCAGCCCGCGGCTCGCGCTGGTTAAACTGCCGGTGACCGGCGGAACCACGGTGCCCGGCGTCAGGTTCGTTAGGTCAAGAAAGTGTCGCCCGTTCAACGGCATCTCCTGCACCGTCTTTTGATCAATCACCTGGGCAACGGTAATCGTCCCGGCATCGATAATGGGAGCCGCGCCCTGCACATTGACCACTTCGCCTGCGGCCGCAACCGAAAGGTGCACATTCGCGGTTACAGTTTGGTCTACCCCGAGTGACACGCTTGTTAGCTTGTACGTGGAAAATCCGGACGCCTGTACGCTCACGCTGTAATTACCAGGCAGCAGTGAAGGAACCGTATAGTTGCCCGCCGAGTCCGAAGTTACGACACGGTCCAGGCCGGTAGCGATGCCGTGCACCGTGACCTGTGCTCCGGGCACAACGGCGCCTGAAGGATCGGTAATGTTGCCGGAGAGTGTCGCGGTCGATTGAGCGTGACCCGCAACTGCGATGAGGATGAAAGCGAATACAACAATACTTCTGACTAGATGCTTCAATGGGGGCCTCCAAAGTGATGCGAAATTTAGTCAGACTCAATGACCGCAATGCAGGGCAATTCCCGTAGCATTTGCAGAAAATAGGGATTCCTTGGCTGGAGCGGCTTGCCTGCAACCTCCCAGGGGACTTACTGTCGATCGTGAATAGCGATATTTTAACCCGTCTTTAACGGCGGCCGGAAAATGGACTTAATTCGGGATTTGGCGTAATGAAAAACTGCGCGGAAATAGCACCCGGATCGGGTCCATCGCATCACGTATATTGAGGAATTCGCCGCCCGCTATGTGGCAGGCGGCCTGAGGAGAGAAAGCCTATTTGACCGTCATCGTCAGGTTGAGCGAATGCCCGGTGACACTCGTGCCGTTAATGCTCGCGTAGCCGCTCAGGGTGATTGTGTAAGTCCCCGCGGCAATTCCTGGATTACCCGACGGCGGGTGGTGCAAATACCCATATCGCGATGAGCACGCACCGAGACTCAGCCCGGCACCGAGCAGAGCCACCAGCCCCAGCACCCGTAACACCCCAATCCCTGACCGCCTGCGCAGCGCACCTAGACCCACCAGCGCCAGAACACCTGGCAGGACAAGCGCGAAAGCCACCGTCGACGGCGAACTCTCTACCTTGGCGCTGGTTCCTGAAGGCCCCTGAGTCTGGAGTTGCAATGTGCTTGTAACCGCCGCTGTCGTTAGCGGAGTAAGCGTCGTTGGGCTGAAGACACACTTAGCCGTCGTCGGCGGAAGTCCCGAACAGGACAGCGTCACCATATCGTTGAAGCCGTTCTCCGGCGTAACCGTGACCGTGATATTCGCGAAGTCTCCCGGCGAGAGGCTCATTGAAGTGGGACTGGCCGTAAGCGCAAAATCCGGAAGGCTCGTCGTCGACCCCGTCGCCGCAGCCGTCGATGCCGACGCAGCGTAGCTCGTACCGCCTGAATAGCTGGCCGTCACCGACTCCGTGCCTTGCGGCAGCTTCTCGACGGTGAGCGTCGCTACACCCTCTTCGACGAACGCTGAGCCCAGCGAACCCTTTGCCGTCGCGAAGCTCACCGCTCCATCCGTCGCCGGATTGCCCGCAACATCGGCAACCTTCGCGGTGAATGTCGCCCCCTGACCCACGGCAGCAACCGACAGATGAGTCCGCGTCGCCACCTGCGCTCCGGCGGCCGCCGCTACCATCCATACCGCCAGAAAGAAACCCGTGGCCTTCGCTGCCCGGGAGCCGATCACATGCCTCAACAACCGCAAACTCATTCTTGGGATTCTCTGCTCTCTCAAAAAACGTCCGGCGCGGGAACAACTTGCACCAAGCATTCATTGTATCCGAGCAGCGCGTAGGCGGCCCTTTCGCCGGACAGCGCCGACGGCTCTTCCGCCTCCCGACCGCGTAGAAGCTTTTCGCCTTATTGCAATTGGATAGGCTGATCCAACTTGAAGGTCATCACCGTCTCCGCCGGAATATCAATGTCCTTGTTGCCGGTGAAAGCCGCGCCCAGCGTTCCCGCGCCTGCGCCGCTCAGCCCGCCAATCAGCAGGCCCACGCCGCCCGAGGCCACCCCGCCAATCAGCATCCCCACGCCCGCGCCGCCCCCAATAAACGCCGCCGTCCGCTTACCCTTGCCGTTCTTCGTCCGGACCACAGTGCCGGTATCCAGCCGATAGTGCCGCCCATTCACGTCCAGCCCCGTCAGCGTCAACTCCAGCACCGAGCGCCCCTTGAAGTGACCGCGCTTGTGCGATGCCACCACGTGACCGCGTGCGATCGATCCCGCCGGAATCACCTCGACGCCATTCACCGCCACCGGGCTCACGATTGTTCCATCGAATGGATCGCCCTCATGCGATGTCTTCACGCTGATGCGCTGGTTGATCCGGATGTGCAGCACCGTCCCGTCGGGAACCACGACCGGCTCAGTCTGCGGAGCATTGCTCGCCTGCTGTGCGGCGGCGGGCGAGGACGCCGGTGCCGCCGACTGCGGCGAAGCAGCAGGTGCCGGCGTGCTCGCCGGGTTCGTAGTCGCTGGATTCGCGGATGACGGAGCCGACGATGAAGCCGGCGCAGCATCTGGAACAGGATTATTCGGCGTAGGCGACGTAACCGCACTCGCCGAGCTGTTATCCGGATTCGCCGGTTGGCTTGCGCTCTGCGCGCTCGGATTTTGAGCAGCCGTGTTCTGCGCATTCTGATTTTTGTGA
Organism: uncultured Acidobacteriaceae bacterium; assembly: GCA_963781245.1. Classification (GTDB taxonomy): domain Bacteria; phylum Acidobacteriota; class Terriglobia; order Terriglobales; family Acidobacteriaceae; genus Silvibacterium. The sequence continues at coordinate 304,435 of CAWAFB010000005.1, read as the reverse complement.
CAACCGGCCGCAGCCAGCACCACACTTCCCAGCAACAATCCCTGCACTACCTTACTCAGCCCCAATCGCATCATCCAGCGTCCTCCTTGCGTGCTCGAAGTTAGATGCACGCTCTCGAGCCCGCGCCGCCTTATCCTCAGATCGCAATCGACCTTAGCTCGCTGATACGATGACTGGTTACCACCTCACGCAAGGCGAGGCAACCGCTTATGACCACCACGCTCTCCCAGCGCCCCCAGCTCCAGCACCTCACCGCGCAGCTCAACGACCTCAAAGCCAAGGGCACCTACTTCAAGCTGCGCATTCTCGATGACATGCAGGCGCCCGTCTGTCACTACGACGGCAAGCAGGTCATCAACCTCGCCTCCAACAACTACCTTGGCCTCACCGCCCACCCCAAACTCCGCGAAGCCGCCATCCAGGCCACCAAAGACTACGGGGTAGGCTCCGGAGCCGTCCGCACCATCGCCGGAACCATGAAAATCCACATGGAGCTCGAAGAAAAGATTGCGGCCTTCAAAAACGTCGAAGCCTGCGTCGTCTTCCAGAGTGGATTCACCGCCAACGCCGGCACCGTCTCCTCCATCCTCGGCAAAGAAGACTTCATTCTCTCCGACGAGCTCAACCACGCCAGCATCATCGACGGCGCCCGCCTCTCCCGCGCCAAAATCAAGGTCTTCCGCCACAAAGACGTCGCCCACGCCGAAGAGCTCCTCAGGGAAGTCGCCAACGAGCCCGGCCGCAAGCTCCTCATCACCGACGGAGTCTTCTCCATGGACGGTGACATCGGGCCGGTCGACGAGCTCTGCGACCTCGCCGAAAAGTACGGAGCCATCATGATGGTCGACGACGCCCACGCCTCCGGCGTCTTAGGCCGCAACGGCCGCGGGTCAATCGATCACTTCCACTGCCACGGACGAGTCGACGTCCAGGTCGGAACGCTCTCGAAGGCCATCGGCGCGCTGGGTGGCTACGTCTGCGGCTCGCGCGATTTGATTGACTTTCTCTACCACCGCGCCCGCCCGTTCCTCTTCTCGACGTCGCATCCGCCGTCGGTCACCGCCACCTGCATCGCCGCCTTCGACCTTCTCGAACAGGAACCCGAACGCATCGACCGCCTCTGGGATAACACCCGCTACTTCAAAGCCGAACTCGGCCGCCTCGGCTTCGACATCGGAGGCATCACCACCCCCGCCAGCGAAACACCCATCACCCCCATCATCGTCGGCGACGGCCGCCGCACGATGGACTTCTCAAAGGCGCTCTTCGACGCCGGAGTCATGGCTACTGGCATCGCCTTCCCGACCGTTCCCGAAGGCAAAGCCCGCATCCGCACCATCATGACCAGCGAACACACCCGCCCCCAGATTGATCAGGCCCTGGACATCCTCGACAAGACCGCCCGCAAGCTGGGGATTTTGAATTAGGTAAAATCCTGCTGCTCCGCAGCCGACGATTCACGAGATGAACGCCGAGTCGATCGGTCGCTCGATCTCCCGCGTTGAATTGATCGCCGATCCCAACTTCTCGAAGAACTGACCCGCGCTTTGTGCCCGCGAATGGTCGCCGCCCCATGGCAGTTCGTCCGACTGGCTGATCCCACCTCGGCAGTCAGCAGGCTGAAAACCTTGGCAAGATCGCGCCCGTCCGAACGCATCGCAAAGCTCCAAATCATGCGCCGCTCGTCACTTCCCGCCAGCAAATCTCCGACCCTGCCCTACAATGACCCGCATGGCCCGTTACCTTTCAGCATTGCTCCTGGTCTCTGCCTTTTCACCCATCGCCTTGGCTCAATCGCAGCCGCAGCCTGAGCCCGCGCCCATGCCATCTCCCATCGCCACCCCTGTGGACAAGCCTTATCCCGGACCGGTACAGCTTTCAGTCGACATCACCGATCTCACCGATCGCGTCTGGAAAGTGCATGAAGAGATCCCCGTCGTGTCCGGCGCAAAAGAGATGGTGCTGCTCTACCCGCAGTGGCTGCCGGGAGAACACGCGCCCGGCGGCCCGATCGCCTCGGTCGCTGGAATCGTCACCGAGGTCGACGGCCAAAAAGTGCAATGGGTGCGCGACGCCGTCAACATGTACGCCTTACATGTCCCGTTCAGCGATGGCGCAAAGGCCGTGAGCGTGGACTTTGACTATCTCTCGCCCATCCGCCATGGAGCCGGCCGTATCGAGGTCAGCGACGCCATCGCCGATCTCGCGTGGAACGAAGTGGTGATGTATCCGGCGGGATTCTTCACCCGCGACATCCCCGTCGACACCACCCTCCAGCTTCCCGCCGGATGGAAATACGCAACCGCGCTGGAAACCGCTTCCAAGGCCGGCGACACCATCCACTTCGAGCGCACCACCTTCAACACACTTGTGGATTCGCCCGTTTACGCCGGCCTCTACTACAGCCGCATTGATCTCTCTCCGGCGCCCACTGACCCGGTGTTCCTCAACATTTTTGCCGACAAGCCCGAAGACCTGAAGATGACTCCCGAGCAGTTGCAGGTGCATAAGAATCTCGCCTCGGAGGCAGACAAGCTTTTCGGCTCGCACCACTACAAGCACTATGACTTTCTGTTTCTGCTCAGCGACAAGGTGGGGGGCAACGGCCTCGAGCATCACCAGTCAAGCGAAGACGGACTCGACGCGGACTACTTCACGGACTGGGCCAACGGCGCTTTGATGCGCGATCTCCTTGGACACGAGTACACCCACTCGTGGAACGGAAAGTTCCGCCGGCCAGCCGATCTGTGGACCCCGAATTACAACGTGCCCATGCGCAACAGCCTGCTGTGGGTCTACGAGGGCATGACCCAGTATTGGGGCAACATTCTTACTGCGCGCGCCGGCATGCGCACTGCCGAGCAGACCCGCGACATCCTGGCCTACGCCGCAGCCCAGTTCGCCGCCAGCCGCGGCCGCGACTGGCGTCCCCTCGTCGACACCACCGATCACCCCATCCTGGCACGCTCGCGCCCTGCAAGCTGGCCCAGCTATCAGCGCGACGAAGATTACTACGAGGAGGGAATGCTGATCTGGCTCGACGCCGATACGAAGATTCGCGAACTGACGAACGGACAGAAATCACTCGATGACTTCTGTAAAAAATTCTTCGGCGTATACAACGGCAGCTTTGTCACCGATACGTACACGCTCGACGACGTCATTCGCGATCTGAACGACGTAGCATCCTACGACTGGAAAGACTTCTTTGAGAAGCGCGTCTACGACCTGCATCCCGAGGTACCGATGAACGGCTTCACCCAGGGCGGTTACCGGCTTGTGTACACCGACAGGCAGCCGGAGTGGCGCCAGAAGGAATTCGAGAAGGCCGACTTCGCCGACTTTTCGACGTCTCTCGGCTTCTCTCTGGGCTCCTATTACAGCAAAGCGGAAGGCGAAAACAAGACGATCGGAGATGTATGGTGGGGAAGCCCCGCGTTCAAAGCGGGCTTAACTCCCGGCATGGAGATCGTCTCCGTCAATGGCACCGCTTATACGCCGAAGGTTCTGACCGACGCTGTCCTGGAAGCAGAAAAGAGTAAGCAACCGCTGCAATTGCAATTTCGCAAGGACAACAGCTTCATTACCCTCTCGCTGTCTTACTTTGACGGAATGCGATATCCAACACTCGAGCGAGTCGAAGGCACGCCCGACCGCCTCGACGACATCCTGGCGCCGAGCAAGAGCCCGCTGCCTTCGATGTGATTCCGTGGTGCAGGTCGTTTTTGCTCCCCCGCGAGCCTGGGTGAGAGAGAACGGCCAACTTCAATGTGCTCGGAGTACGGAGTATGAATTCCGAAAATGGGGTCACTTTGGACACAAAACCCGGCCCGAAGGACCGCACATCGCCGCACGCCGGAGCGCTGCTGAAAGCGGAGCGACTAAAATCTCTCCGATCCGATGCACGTTCTAATGCGTCTCATTTTCGGCCGCTCTTCGACCTCCACCGCGATTCATCCCGCCGATCGGCGCTTCGTCACAACGTAGAGCGCAAGGCTACTTAACATTCCCCATTTCTCCATCGCGCAGCTAACATGGCGCGTGAATCAAACTTGTCACAGGGAGTCGAGCCCATGCGAAGCCCTTCCATCCTTTCTTTATGCGTCTTATGCTCTTCAATCGTGCTCGCGCAGGCGCCGGCCGGCAAAGCAACCGACGACGAAGCCGCCCAGGCATACTCGCAGCAGCAGTGGGACAAGTCCGAACAGCTCTACGGCGCTCTCGCGCAGTCTCAGCCTGAGAATGCCCGCTTCTGGTATCGATACGCGGTATCTGCCCGTGCCGACAAGCACTACGAGGTGGCGCTGCATGCCTTCAATGAGGCCAAGCAATACGGACAGGGCAAGGGCCTGCCATCGTTTGTTGTGGACTACGACATCGCAACCACGCAGGCCGCACTGGGGCACACCGACGAAGCCTTCGCGGCATTGAAGTCCGCGACCGCGACGGGATACGCCCAGCCCGACAAGCTTGAGACCGATGTTGTATGGAATTCGCTGCGATCCGACCCTCGATACGTCGCTGGCCTCGATCAGGCCAAGCACAATCTCACACCTTGCAAGTACTCGGCCGAGAGCCGGCAATTTGATTTCTGGGTGGGCGACTGGGATGTTGTGAACACATCGGGTGGGCAGCAGGTAGGCAGCAGCCACATTGCGCAAGAACTTGGCGACTGCGTCATCTGGGAAAACTGGACCTCGGCCGGCTTGCCCTACGCGGGCAAGAGCTACAACGCCTACAACACCAGTCTGAAGAGGTGGGAACAGTTCTGGGTCGACAACTCACAGGGAATGATTTTCTATTACGGGAATCTCAAAGACGGTGTGATGGACTTCTGGACCGATGAGATCCCTCAGCCATCGGGCCCGAACATGAGACGCCATCTCCAGTTCTTCAATCTCGCGCCCGACACCGTTCGTCAGTTCAGCCAAAGGAGCACAGACGGAGGGAAGACCTGGACGGTGGAGTATGACTTTACCTATCACCGCAGGAAAACCTAGTCAGCAACCCACCCATCAGCTTCATTCACCTTTGAACGCCTCAGCCAGCTACATCTGCAACCCGTAACGTTGTCTCCCGGTTCGTCACTAAATGGTGAACGGAGGCACCATGCCGACAACGCCGCTGAAAACATCCCAGATTCCCAAGGTCATTCATTCCCGGCCGCCCCTCAAAGAAGCTACGGAGAGACTGACATTTGAATCCCACCTTCAATCAACGAAACCGGGCGTGCGCGTCTTTCCACCGCCAGTGGGCGGCACTGTCCTGGAGCGTCCGGCGAAAGCGTCCGCAGCTAGCGAGAAAAATCTGCAAGGCTTCCTTCCGGATCATCTCGCCCTCAACCCCGCCGCGCCTTACATGGATGAACATCTCCGCATCCGCCGCACATACGATCCCTTGGCCAAACTAAAAAAGAACCAGTTCATGGCGACCACCATCTTCCCTCCGGATCAGCGTCGCGTCTTTTCCGACACCTCTTTTCCCTGGTGCACCGTGGGGCGCGTCGATGTAACCGGAGGGTGGGGATCGGGCACGCTGATCGGTCCACGTCACCTGCTTTGCGCGTCGCACATGATGACCTGGAATCCCGACAACTCCGTCAACCAGGTCACGTTTACTCCGTCCTACTTCAACGGCAACGCACCCTTCGGCAATTCGGGGATCATCCATTGGTACGCCTACCGCAAAGTCGTGGGACCAATCCTCAGCGCTGCCGACACCGAGGAAGATTACGTGGTCCTCGTCCTCAGCAACCGCCTGGGCGACATCTGCGGTTGGATGGGAACCAGGGGCTATGACGGCGGCTGGAATGGCCTCCCCGACTGGAGTCATATCGGGTACCCGCAGGACATCGCAGGTGGCACCGAACCCACCTTTCAGAACGCAATCTCGATTGACAACAATTTTGGCGGCTCCGATGACGAATACCTCGCCCAGAAGGCGGACGTGATTCCTGGGCAATCGGGTGGCCCCTTCTTTGGGTGGTGGTCAGGAGAAGCGTGGCCACGCGTAGTCGGCGTGCAGAGCGCCCAGAACCCCTCGACTAATTCAGCCGGGGGAGGGAACGACATTCCCAACCTGGTCAATCAGGCTCGTGCAGACTTTCCATAAAACGACGGCGCTGTTCTGCAATCGCGTGGTGCCCACAGCCAGACCTGAGCGAAGTCGAGGGGTCCGGATTCTCGGACGTGGGTTCCGCTCTGAAATCGGAGCCGGGCTATCTGGAACGCTCCAAAGTCTTCGAAAGTTATTCTAAGTTGATTGGACCTGTCGCGCGACCGGAGAATACTTCTGCCCTATATACAAACCTACGGGCATTCAGATAGATTCAGAGATGAGGTGGTTACTACACCTCCTCCTCTTTCAGGTTTCCTGAACTAAGTCAGCCCATCTGAAGTTTTCCCCTCTTAGCTAACAACGGCCTCTAAGGAGGACCTATGTTTGCTCGTAATGTCTCTGTTCATCTAAAATCCAATATGCTTTCTGAGTACAACCATGTATTTGAAGGCCAGATCCTTCCCTTACTTCGCAAACAAACCGGCTTCAGGGATGAAATTACGCTTGTTAGTCCCAGCGGCGTGGATGTAACGGCAATCAGCCTGTGGGACACGAAAGCGAATGCAGACACCTACAACGCAAATACTTACCCGGAAGTGGTGAAGGTCATCTCAAAACTGGTCGACGGAACGGCTAGGGTCCAGACGTGTGAAGTAGTCAATTCGACCTTCCATAAGATCGACAAGGCCAACGTTTCTATGCACGTGTAAGAAGTACAAGCGGGTCCTTTCTCTTCGACCCGTAATACAGAAATAGACCAAGGCCCGGTAAGCTATTCAGCCGGGCCTTCTCAACTAAAGTTTCTCTCAGACGGTCCACGCTTCGCAGGTGCGCAAGCCTAATCCCATGGCTTCACATGTACCCGGTGATTGCCGTATGCATCCGTGATCGTAACGTGCGTCGGAATCTCCCTTTGCCCCGGAGTCCCCTTCATCGGCCAGGTTGCCGCATAGTACGTGACTAAGTTCAGGAACACTCCCGTCGGGGGCTGCTCCATCAGCTTGAAATTCCCGGAATCTTCTTCGAAGAAGATCGTGAAGCCGCTTGTCACGTACGAGCAGGTTGCCATCAGGTAAAGGGTGCCAACCTTCTTATCCTGAGTGAAAGACCGCGCAAAAGCCTTGTACTCGATCTCCAGTCCGTGGCTGAGGCCTGGTGCTGGCGTCGGCGGTGGTGTTGGCGGGGTCGGTGGCGGCGTCGGAGGCGTTGGGGGCGGAATGGGCGTCGGCTTTGTTGACATATCATCTCCCGTTTAGCCCAATAGGGATTTCGTCGCCGCTTACGTTTCAAAGTTCTCAATCCGACCGATCGCAATGCTGGTCGGGACAACCGGATCGGGTGCATTGAACTGGAAGGCGATGGGCTTACCGGCTGAATTGACCTGAAGATGGAAGGTGCCCGAGCCTACGCCAGTCTGATGTGGCGGGAATCGTCGTAGTGGTGAATATCGCTGGCGTCGTAAGCCATCGCTGCCAGCGTATTCTCTGCGACTGGAACCGGGTCCGCGGCGACGACGAAAATATGGCCGGTGTCGGGGTTCGGAGGCGGCAGCGCCCAGGCGATCAGGTCGCCGCGTCGCGCGTCGCGCAGATACAGAATCTGGCGCCAGCCATCGATGGTCTCATTTGGAAGCTGCGAAAAAAAGTCGTAGTAATCCTGCGCCAGCAGCCGCGACTCGGAGATCCCCAGCGGAGTGATGATAGGGATGAGGCTGAGGTGGTTGGGCGCGACCCGCCCCAGAATGTAGCTGGCAAAACCCGAACAGTCGAAGTCATAGGTTCCCGTTGCCTCGTCGATGACCAGGTTGTGCTGATAATTTGTGTGCTGTGTGTTTTCGAGGATGCGAAGAGCCTCGCCCGCGACCTGCAGGGAAGAGCAGTGGCGCTGTTCATAGACTTCCCCGTTGACTTCCGCCGTGAACTTCTCTTGTGGATCAGGACCAACGGCCTTGCGCCGGAATGCGAGCTTACTCGACGCCTCTAGAAGATGTGCTTGATCCCCCGGCCGACGCCCTTGGCGATCTTCCCCGTTCCCTTGACCGTGCCGACCGTAACATCCTTCCCCGCAACTACGCCGCCCTTGCCGACCGAGGCGGCCGCATCGATCGGATGCAGCGTTACCAGGTCGACGGCACCTTTGCCGGCCCCCACAGCCAGGTTGCCGGCGCCCTTCGCCGCACCCTTTCCTATGTCCCCGGTTCCGCTGGCCACATCGCCGCCGGGGCTGCGGCCCTTTTTCTGAGTATGACCGCTCTTTGGATTCGCAGTCGAGCTCTGATCCGACGCCGCCCGACTCGGCGCAGCAACCGCCAGCGCAAACAACAGGAATGCAACGAATCTCAATTTGGAATACACGATGGCGCTCCGCTCGACCTTGGCCGTGCTCTCTATCATGTATTCAACTCCAGCCGGGCGCAACAGTCGCGGCCTCAACCGGAAGCCCAAAGAGTAGTTGGCCGAGCATTTTCTGCCAGCGGCTAGAAATAGAGACGTAAAAAAAGCCCGGCTGCCATCCGGACCCGACCGGCAAACTGCTTTGCCCTGATCCGGTAGCCCGTTTAGAATCATATCTTTGCAGATAAACCTAATGGTTTGAGATCTTTAGCGCGCTTGATACAGACAAACATCGCAGAATCAGATTTTTAGCGCAAGGTTGGCGATTTATGGGGGAAGGGGTACCCCTCAGTAAATCCAGTAAAAGACTACCAGCGCGATGCCGACGATATTCCAGTTCACCTGCCCCGGAATAAAGTGGCCAAACATGGTGAGGAGAATGCCGATCGCATAAACCAGCCTCATCAGCGGATCTTCCCGCTCTTCATGCGCCATTTGCCGCTGCTGCTGAACCGTTGTGATGTCCATAACCGCCTCCTGACATCAACAGAATCGCTCCGTTCAGCCTCAGGCGGCAGTATGGTTTGTCAGCAATCGCACATGACGGATGTCATGCCGCTAGTAGTAGAGATACTTTCGCCACTTCTGGTCCGAATGGCCGATCATCCGCATGATATGCCGGCTAGTATGCAGCGAAAACGGCCGCGGCTCCCGGATCAGCTTCATGTCCTGCAGCTCGTGCAAAAGTTGATTGCCCTTGCGCCGGTTGCAGTTATGGCAGCACGCAACCAGGTTCTCCCAGGTAGAAAGCCCTCCACGCGACCGGGGATGCACATGATCGAGAGTCAGTTCCGAGGAATGCAGCGTAATCCCGCAGTACTGGCACATATTTCGGTCGCGCAGCAGAATATTCTTCCGCGACAGCGCGCGCGTCTGGTGCGGAATTCGCCGGTATTCGAGCAGCCGGATCACCGACGGCATCGGCATCCGCACCCGCGCCGCATGCAGAATAGCGCCTTGCTCCTCCTCGGTCTTGGCAACTCCCTTCAGCACCAGCACCAGGGCACGCCGGGCCCCACAGATATTAATCGGCTCATACGACGCATTCAGAACCAGCACGGGGGTCTGCATGGCTGACGCGAATCGCACCCGCGGCTCTACTGCCTCGGCGTGCGGCAGGGCATGACACTTAGCGAGCGACTTCTGCTTGCGCGCGTGAACGGCTGATTTCCCTAGCGACATCCTCATCCCCCTCTTTCGATCTGCTATCTGCGGCCTACTGAACTGTCGTGCCGCCATCCCAAATGGCAACATCCTCGTGCATTGGCACCTCCGTCACCGACGGCCGGAATGCCTCGACCTGTCGCCGCTGCGCCCGCGCCACCGTCGCCAACCCACACTCTGGCGGCACCGGCCCGCCTCAGAACCTGGGAGCAAGCCCGAGCCGTAGCCCCCGTCGTGTAGATATCGTCGACCAACAGCAGATCTCGTCCCTTTACCCGGGTGGGGTCCGAAACAAAAAAAGCGCCGCGCAAGTTGCGCCGGCGCTGATGCGGGCTCAGGCCCGCTTGACTCTCGCCGCGCTAGAACCCCCGGGGCGAATTCGCCCTCCCAGTCCGGCCGCATCCGCCGCATGGCCCGCACCGCCGCCCGAGCCAGCAACTCTGCCTGGTTAAAGCCGCGTTCTTTTCGCCTTGCCCCGAACAGAGGCACCGGAACCACCAGCATCCTCTGCGGCAACTCCGAAATCGCTAAGACTCGGCTCGCGAGCAAATCGCCTAGCCTCTGGGCAACCGGTTCAAGCCCTTCATACTTAAGCAGATGTAGCAAGGATCGCATCGTGCCTTGATACAGCCCATACGCCATCGCCTCTTCAAATGACGGAGGCGCCAGCCGACACTGACGGCACAAAATGCCGCCCTCTGGCCCCTCGCCGTAGTCCCACACACCAAGATCCTCTCCGCAGCAGGAGCAAAGCGATGTCAGTTGTGAAGGAAGGTCGTTCCAGCAGGAAGGGCACACCGGAAGGCGTGCTACATCAGAAAGGGGGTCACTGCAGACTGCACAGACGGCAGGTAAAGCCACCGCAGTTACACTGCTCAAAGGACTTCGGAGCACGCGGACTATTGCTCGCCAAGCCATGGCCTGACTTGACGGCAGGTCCTGTGTCAGAAGGTCACTCTGACTGCGGAAGGCTCACCTCACTCACTGGCAAATACAGATTTTTGAATCCGTCGCCAGAATGCCATGAGTATACCCCGATTTTCACCTTCCCACAAAGATCGACGTTGTCTTGTTCGATCCCTTGATACTGCTTGTGACGCACTCCTTTTCCGGCGCGCGGTCTGTCGGACGTGCTAAAAAGCTGTAGCATGAGTGCGAATCTCTTCAACTTTCCAGTCGTCCTGTCCGTGATCTCGGTCCTGGTGCTCTGGTTGGCCGCGTGGGTGGGCTCGCGTGTACGCTTGCGCAGAAACGCCGAACTGCCCGAGAACGCACGCGAAGACTTCGGTGTTCTGCTCGCCGCCAGCCTCACCCTCCTCGGTCTCATCATCGGCTTCAGCTTCTCGATGGCGACCGGCCGCTACGACCAGCGCAAAAACCTCGAGGAGGAAGAAGCTAATGCCATCGGCACGGAGTACCTCCGCGCCGATCTGCTGCCGCCATCCGATGCTTCGCAGGTCCGCGCTCTGCTTCGGCAATACACCGATCTTCGCCTTCAGTTCTACCGGACGCGCTGGAGTTCCCAGCTGCGGCCAATCAACGATAAGACCTCAGCATTGCAGAATCAGCTTTGGGCGGCTGTTTCCGGACCCGCAAGTGCTCAGCCCACTCCGGTGCGGGCACTTGTCGTCACCGGCATGAACGATGTGATCAACTCTCAGGGCTACACTCAGGCCGCCTGGTGGAACCGGATTCCCCACGCCGCGTGGGGTCTGATGGCTTTTATTGCTATTTTCTGCAATCTCCTCTTCGGTTATGGCGCACATCGCAAAGATGCTCGGCTATTCGTCGTGTTGCCGGTAGCTGTCGCCATCTCGTTTCTCCTTATCGCTGACATCGACAGCCCGCGCGGCGGCCTCATTCATGTTCGCCCGCAAAACCTTGAAAGTCTGAGAACCAGCCTGAACAGCCAGTGACGTCGATGCTGTTAATTTGGCTTCTGCATCCATGAACCGCGCTGCTACACTCAGCATTTCTCATGCGCGGATATGATGGCCCGCGCCTGAAGCCACCGGAGGGATCGCTTGCCCAGTCTGCACGACTTCCAACCTTTTGTCCCTGCAAACGAGACCCGACCCGAATTTACAGTTCGCGCCATTCTGCTGGGCTGCATCTTCGGATTACTTTTCGGAGCAGTGACCGTCTACGTAGGTCTCCGCGCTGGCCTTACCGTCGCCGCTTCCATCCCAATCTCTGTTTTGTCGATCAGCGTATTGCGTGCGCTCGGACGCGCATCGATTCTTGAGAACAACATCGTTCAGACCACGGGCAATGCCGGCCAGTCTATCGCCGCTGGTGTGATCTTCACCCTGCCGGCGCTCATCTTCCTGGGCTTCGACCTCGAATACGCACGCATCTTCATCCTCGCCCTGCTTGGCGGATGGCTGGGTGTATTGTTCATGATCCCCCTGCGCCGCCAACTCATCGTCGAAGAGCACGGCAACCTTACCTATCCTGAAGGCACAGCCTGTGCTGATGTGCTCATCGCCGGCGAGCGCGGAGGCTCCTTCGCCAGCCGCGTCTTCTTCGGACTCGGACTCGGCGCTCTCTACACACTCTTTCAGAACGAAAATCTGCTCGGCGCGTGGCCCGGCACACCCAATTACGAACCCAAGTGGCTGCCCGGTTCTGCGCTTCGCGCTGAGGCTACGCCTGAATATCTCGGCGTCGGTTACATCATCGGACCGCGCGTTGCCGGAGTGCTCTTTGCCGGAGGCATCTTCAGCTGGTTCGTACTTATGCCTGCCATTCACTTCTTCGGAGCACATCTACCTTCTGCCATCTATCCCGGCACTGTTCCAATCTCACAGATGTCGCCGAGCGATCTCTGGCGAACCTACGTGCGGCCGATGGGCGCCGGAGCCGTCGCCGCGTCCGGACTCATCACCCTCCTTAAGACGCTGCCCACCATCATCGGAGCCCTGACAGCGGGCGTGAAGACTCTCGGCAAGAACGCCGCCATGTCGTCGTCGAAGCGCACTGAACGCGATCTGCCCATGAGTGTAGTCGTCGGAGGGAGCGCGCTCCTCGTCTTGCTCATGTTCCTCTTCCTGACCCTTAAGCCGGTCCCTGGCGCGCAGGTCGGCTGGCTCGCCAATCTTGCCGCTTCGCTTCTGGTCGTGATCTTCGGTTTCTTATTTGTAACGGTGTCCTCGCGCATTGTTGGTCTAATCGGCAGTTCGGCCAATCCGATCTCCGGCATGACCATCGCCACGCTCATGGCAACAGCCGCGATCTTCCTCGTGAAAGGTTGGACGGCTCCAGCCTTCGGAGCCCTCGCCATCACCATCGGTGGAGTCGTCTGCATCTCCGCCGCCAACGCCGGCGATACCTCGCAGGACCTCAAGACCGGATTCCTGATCGGCGCAACACCCTGGAAGCAACAGATCGCCGTCATGGTCGGCGTCATGGTTTCCGTTTTCTCCATCGGCATCACCCTCAACGCCATGAACAACGGCCTCGAGGAGTTCACGCCGATGAAGGCCCCCATCGCCTACAGCCTGACGGCTCCGATAGATGGCGTGCAAGTTCAACAGCAACACTTCAGCCGCCCGCGCTTTCTGCTCACCAAGCCGGACAAATCCACCACTTTTGTCGACGGCAGCAAATACGTTCTGCTGAACGCACTCGGTTCGAAGACACTGGCCGACGGAAAGTATCTCTTCAATCCGGATACAGGACAGATCGAGATCCAGTGGGCGCAAGGGATCGGCAGCGAGAAAGCCGCCGCACCGCAGGGCCGCCTGATGGCCACCGTCATCAATGGCATCCTCTCGCGCAAGCTTCCTTGGGGATTAGTCTTCCTCGGCGTCTTCCTGGTCATCGCCGTTGAGTTGCTCGGCGTTCGCTCTCTCTCCTTCGCCGTCGGCTCTTACCTTTCGATCGGGACAACGCTGGCCATCTTCTGCGGAGGCGTCGTTCGCTGGATGGTCGACCGTGCAGTAGCCAGAGCAGGAGGCAATGCGGCCGAAACTGAAAGTGAGGTTTCGCCCGGCTCGCTCTTTGCCAGCGGACTCATCGCCGCCGGTGGCATCATGGGACTGCTCGGCGTCGCCCGCAAACTCTACGAAGCAGCAACCGGCAGAGAGCTGCACGTCTGGTTCGCCGCTGGCTCCGCCGTCTACCAGATGCTCTACCGCCAACCGCTCTCAGTGGTGATGTTCGCCTTCCTGGCTTTTTCGCTCTTCTACTTCGCCCGCAAGCCGCTGGATGGCAAATAGCTCAGTTCTCACCGAGGCTATGAAACTGCGCAATCTTTTCCGCGTCGGTTGGCTTCGTCAATGCACTCACCAGAATCAGGCAAAGCAATGCCGCCAGCAGCGCCGGAAAGATTGCATCCCGCTGCGCGATCACCGTGGGCAGATGCTGGTGAATGAAGGCGGAATCCCAAAAGACGGTGACAAAGGTTCCCGCAGCAATTGCGCTCACCGCCCCAGCCGCCGTCGCACGCCTTGAGTAAAAGGCTGCCAGAATGACCGGAGTCAACGCAGCCGAATAGATTGTGTATGCATAGAGCGTCTTCTTCAGCACCGATTCCGTTCCCAGCGCCTGATATAGCGCCCAGATGCCCAGCAGTGCCACCATCAGCCGCGACACGATGAGCACCCGCTTGTTCGAAGCATCCGGAGCGATATAGCGTACAAACACATCGTTTACGAGATTGGTCGCCGGTGAGAACAGGTAGTTATTCGCGGTCGAGATAATCTTCGCGAAGATCGCCCCCATCAACAGCGCACCCAGCCATGCCGGTAGACCGTGCAGCGCGGAGTAAGCCAGAATCTCACGCGGGTGCTGCGAAACCTCACCGGAAGGAAAACGCGCAGAGCCCACGATCGCCAACACCACGATCACCGTCTCCAGAATCACCGTGCCGATAATCCAGCCGACAACGGCCACTCGCGCGTCCTTCTCCGACTTCGCCGAGAAGAACTTCTGATACATCGACTGATTGCCCAGCATCAGCAGGCAAGTCGGCACGCTTAGCTCCAGTGCCTGCACCAGCGACAGATCTCCAAGCGGCTGAAAATGAGTGGCCGGCAACATATGATGCACTGCGCTCCAGCCCCCCACCGAATGCGTCAGCACTGGCAGCGCGATCAGCATGGTAAACGTCGCCAGCAGGCCGATGAACACATCCATATACGCCACCGACGACATGCCCGCAATCGCCGTGAACACAATCACAAAGGTCGCAATGATGTACTTTCCCAGGGTCGCGCTGATCACTGTCGGAAAAACCAGGTGCAGAATGTCTCCGCCGCCGATCAGCTGATAGCTGGTTATCGCCGTGTAGGCAAACAGAACCGCCACAACTCCCAGAACGCGCGCCGTCTGGTTGTAGCGCGCCTCCAGCAGGTCAGGAATCGTGAACTGCGCAAACCGGCGCGCCCGCGGCGCAATAAAGTAGATCAGCAGCAGGCCCGCCCATCCGCCCCCGCCCTGCCACAGCGCGACAAGCCCATGCTTGTACGCGTTCTCCGCTCCCCCCAGCAGCGACCCTGAGCCGATCCACGACGAGAGCAGCGTGAAGACGAGCACAAAGGCCGAGAGCGAACGCCCGGCGACAAGGTAATCGGCCTTCGTCTTCACCTTGTGAAGACGCGCCAGCGAGACGCTCATCAGTGTGAGGACAATCGCGCCCAGAACTACGGCGTACAGTGGTGACATTCTTTTCCCTGAATTTCGAGTAGGACCAAGCGGTAAGTCTACGGGACTTGGGCCTTCTTGTCAGGCTTGAATGCGCTCTCAACCTGCGCCGCGCTGCGACCCCTCACGCGCAGGACCTTGTTTCGCGAATGCCCGCCGGCAATCACTTCGACGGCAGACCGCGGCACGCTGAGCACGTCAGCCAGGTACGAAATCAACGCTTCATTCGCTCGATCTTCTACCGGCGGCGCAGCCAGAGCAATCTTGAGTGCCGTCCCTGAACCCTCTCCGGCGGCACCCATGAACCGCGTCCGACTAGCGCGCGGGCTCTCCCGAACCGCGATCGACACGCCTTCCCGCGTTTCATGCACCGCCGCGCCCCAGCTCACGCCTTTGCTCCTCGCCCGCCAAACAGTGCCGTACCGATGCGCACCACAGTTGAACCTTCCTCGATGGCGATTTCGAAGTCGCCTGACATACCCATCGACAACTCTCCGAAATCGAGACCTGGATGCCGGGCAGACAACTCATCGCGTAGCTTTCTCAACTCGCGAAAACAATGCCGGGCTGTATCCGGATTCCCATCGAACGGAGGAACCGTCATGAGCCCGCGAACGCTGAGGTTTGGCAGGCTCGGCATACGAGCCAACAGATCCTCAATCTCACGCCCGGTGGGATCAAGTCCCGTCTTCGCCGCCTCGTCGCTCAGCCTGATCTCGATCAGCACTGACAGGCCGCGTCCCAGTTTCCCAGCCGCATCGTTCAGGCGCTCAGCCAGACGCAACGAATCCAGCGTATCGATTGCCGAAAACAACTCCGCGGCCTTCGCCGATTTGTTCGACTGCAGATGCCCGATCAGATGAACGTCGATTCTCTCCCGCAGCCCTTCTAACTCCACCCGTTTACGCTCGAACTCTTGCACCCGGCTCTCGCCGAAAAGCGTCACGCCCGCCTCGACTGCCTCCGCAATCGCCGGCGCCGGATGCAGCTTCGACACAGCCATCAGCCTCACGTCGTCTCGTGGTCGGCCGGCGCGTCTGCAAGCCTCGCCGATGCGCTCCTCAATCGCCGCCAGCTTCTCCTTGAATGTCGTCACGCTTTCTATCCTATCGGGCTGCACGATGCTTTCTCGCCACCAAAAGAAAACGGGCGGCAGTGCCGCCCGCCCGTCATCCGACTTCCCGCTAACAAAGTCTACTTCTGACTTGCAATCCACGCCTTCAGATTTGGCTCCTGCAGTGAGCGAAGCTCGATGCAGTCATTAATCTGGTCTTTGGCGCGGCTCAGCGCACGCTCTGAAGCCGGAACCTTGTGGGTGGTAAAGAAATTCACCACCTCATCGCGCTTCTCTGCGCTGCAGAAACTTCCCGTTCCGCTCACGAGGTACCCGCCCATCGAGGTCGTGAGCTGCGCGTGCACCTTGTCCCAGTTCTGCTGGATATACTGCCACGCCAGATCGCGCGTATCCGTGCCCTGCAGCATAATGAGCAGCTCGATCACCGAGTCCTGATTTCTTACCTTGCCGGAAACGGTGTAGTCGAGCGAACGCTTCTCGAGTGACGCGTCCTTGAACTCCGCAAGCAGCCGAAGACTACCTTCCTGGATCTCCGGATTCGGAGACGTCTCAGCTACTCTCTGCAGTTGATCGTAGAAAGCCGTATCCCCATTAATGGCGGCAATGGCCATGGCGGTTTCCGCAAGCGTCGCATCAACAGAGCTCTGGTCCGCGATGTATTTCGTCGCCAGTTCCCTGGCCTGCGCAATCACCTCGGGATCCTTTCCGATATTACCCACCGCCCCGAATAGCGTCGCCCGCAATTCCCTCTTCTCCGGAGTGTCATCCGGCGCAGGCGCTTCCAGCCGCTCAAGGGATGGCTTGAACGTCTTGCGCACCCATGCCGAGATCGCCTCACGCTCCTCAGGAGTCGCGGCAATGCGCGAATAAATCGCTGCTACGCTGCCCAGGGCCGTCTCTAACACCGAGCCGCTGGAGTCTTCCTTCACCGCCGCAGCAAGATTAAGATAATCGCCCACTAGGGCCTTGTTGGCCCTCACCTGCGCCCACTCGTCGCCCAGCAATATGATCCGCTCTTCCGGCGTCAGACCAGTCTCGACGTTGGCGACAATCTTCCCGTACACATCCGCGGGATACTTCGTACGATAATAGCCCTTGCCTTCTGCATTAGCGAAGAAGAATGCCGCAGCCGGAATCTTCAAAGACTGTTGAGCCGGCGAAAGGACGTCACAGCTCTCCTCCCGTCCCCTCGCCTTGAAGCATACCGGCACCGACCATGTCTGTTCCTTCTCCGCATTGGCGCTGGGGCTCAAAAAGAAACGCTGCTGCCTCGCCGAAACAGTGCCACCACCAGGATTCTCAAAAGTCAGAAGCGGCTCGCCCGGGAGCGCCACGAAGGTCTCCATCACCTTATCGATCGGCTTGTGGCTCACTGCGGTCTGCGCATTCCAGAAATCCTCTGCCGTAGCATTTCCGTACATGTGAGCTGCCAGATAGTTGTGCACTCCGTGACGAAACGTCTCTTCGCCCTCATAGTTTTCAACCATCAGCAGCATCGCCCCGGCCTTGCCGTACGTGATGCCGTCGAACATCTCATTGATCTCATCCGGAGTGTCAGCCTTGGCCCGAATCGCCCGCGTCGTATGCTGCGCATCAAGATTCAGTGTCCCGTTCAACCCGGCTGCCACATCCTGCGGAATGTTCCATTCCGGATGCCATGCTGCAACCGGCTTGTTCTCCATCCAGGTGGCAAAGCCTTCATTCAGCCACAGGTTGTTCCACCACTGCATGGTCACCATATCGCCGAACCACTGGTGCGCCATCTCATGCGCCACAACCAGCCCAACGTTCTTCTTCGAGCCGACTGAGGCCGTCTTTTCATCGATCAGCAGATCCGTTTCCCGATAGGTGATTGCCCCGAAGTTCTCCATTGCGCCCGCTTCGAAATCGGGAAGTGCGATCATGTCCAGTTTGGGCATCGGATACTTGATTCCGAAGTAGTTGTTGTAATAATGCAGAACGAACTCCGCTGCGGATAACGCAAACTTCGTGTACTCCACCTTGTCGGGAGTCGCGCACGCGCGAATCGGTGTGCCGTCGCTCTCACCGGATGTGCACTGGAAGTCTCCAACAAGAAACGCCACCAGATAGGTCGACATCTTCGGTGTCGTGGCAAAGTGAATCGTGTGTTTGTCCTCCGCCGGGCCTGCCTTGTCCGACACGATATTCGTGTTGGAGATCGCCGTGTCGCCCTTATCAACCACCAGCGTCACTTCGAAAGTGGCTTTGAACGCGGGCTCATCAAATGACGGAAACGCGCGCCGGGCATCGGTCGGCTCAAACTGGGTTACCGCATAATTGCGTTTCGCCGTCTTCGAAAGGTAGAAGCCGCGCAACTGTCCGTTCAGTATGCCGCTGTACTCGATTTGCAGTGTGACCGGACCAGCAGGCAAGGTGTTCCCAAACTTGAAGGTCGCCTGCTCCATTTTCTTGTCCTCAGTAACCGTGGCATTTAGCTCCTTACCTCCGGCCTTCGCGGTCACGCTCTCGAACTTGATCTCCGTCGCATTCAAAGTAATCGAATCGGAGGGCTGATCGAGAACGACATCGATCTTTTCGCTGCCCGTGAAGGTCGCGTCCTTCAAATTCGGAGTGAGCGTCAGCGTGTAGTGTTCAGGATGAACCGTCTGAGGAAGGCGCTGCGCCCGTGCATGGACGGCGGCACAAGTGAGAAGGGCAAGGAACACCCCCTTGCTGAAACGTAGCTGAAACAGTGGCATGAATTGCCTCACAGATAAAATCGGCGGGTGGCGCCTGAGGGACGGCGCCGGAAACACCAGTAGTTAACATACCGCAAATGGCAATACGTTGGCTCGGTGGGCGGAATTTCGGGTTTGACCAAACGTACTTCAGGATTCGCGGTAGTCGAGCAGAAGCAAACCTACCAGCATGAGGCAAACCGGCCACATCCAGCTTGCAATGCGCACTATTCGCGATCTGGTTTCAGGCGCCGCATCGCTCTGCGGCCAGCGCAATTCCAGCCAGCGGCCCCAGCCAGCCGTCGCCCCCAACAGGGCAATGGGCGTGTGATTCAACTCCGCGTACAACTCGCTTTTCAGGTTGGCTGTTCCATGCGAATGCGTCATCAGAAAAGCGCCCCCAACCGCGCACAGCGCTGGAAACACAAGCGCAGCTTTATGGTCTTTCACTCGTCCCGTTTCCACCGCCCACTCGAAGATTGCGAAGCAGGTAATTAAAACTGCGAATATACGGTGTTCAAGTACATCTGACTCGGCGAAGCTTCCCCAGAACGAGCGCGGACCAAGCGGCCACGCGTCAGGATCTGCCCGCAGAATGATGAAAATCGCCAGGCCGAAGAATAGCAGCGGCCAGTTTCGCGCCCATGCCTGACCCTTAAATCTCGAGATGAAAGCAAGCACGCCCGCCGCCAAAACAATCAAGCCCGCCCACTGGTGGTTGTATTCCGACCACTTCTGATTCATCACATCGTTGTCAACGCCACCCGAAAAGGACACGTCTTCAAGATGCTTCTTCAGTGACGACGAAGTCGGGAGATCTGCAATGCTGGGAGTCTGCAGCCGCGGCCATTTCCAGCTCGTGCGCTCTACAATCTCGTGTCCGGAAAGCACATCCTGCCGGGTCAGGTCTATCGCCGGAGGCTGCGAAGTAAGCGAAGCAGCCGCGAGCACTGCCGTGAATCCCAACCCGATCTCTGCCTCGCTGAAACGCCGCAGCCGTAACAAAACCGGCGTAGCTTCGGATCGGGTTTCCCGCACCAGCCAGAAGTTGCTCGCCCCGAGCGTCAGCGCAAGCAGGAGGAGATAAACCTTGGCCAGCACCATCACGCCGTAGGACGTGCCATATATTTCGTTCCAGGTACCTATATAGAACTTCGCCATGACGCCGCCGGCAAGCACAAGTACCACCACGCTCACGATCGCCATCGTCGAGAAGCGCCGCGCCATCGCGTGAATATTCCGCGCGTCCTGACTGGCGCGTATGGCAACCAGCAGACTGCCCATCCCCCCGATCCACGCAGCCGCTCCCAGATGGTGAGCCGCGGTCAGCACTAGCAATAGCGGCCGGTAATCGACTCTCGAAGCTGCATGACTCAGTGCGGTTGAAGCCCCAACGATCGCCAGTCCGGCAAAAGTAATAGCCCAGATTTGCCGCGGCCAGAAGCGCAGTAAAAAGAACATTGCCAGCGCCGCGAAAGCCAGAATGCAATCAGAGCGAAAGAATGAAGCTGAGACCACGTCCCGAAAGGCCACGCCCGGCGTACCTGGACCGTTCCCGCCCATCAGCGTCAATGAACTCTCAGCCGCCGAGAGCAACTGCACGATCGCTAAGGCGAGCGCAAACCGTGAGATGAATCTGCACACGCCGTTCCGTGCTTCCGATTCCGCAGAACGGGCGGGAGCAACAAACAGCAGCACGAATACTCCCCCCACCGTCACCGCTTCAAGGGAAAGCGCGAGAGCGCGCAGCAGCACAGAGAAGAGATCAAAATCCTGAATCAGCCAGATCACGATTGCGGACGCCTATCCTACTCCACCGTAAAGGGAACTTCACCACGCGTGATGTGACCATCAGTTGCCAGCGCCGTCCAGCGCAGCGTGTACTTGCCGGGAGTGAGTTGCGCATGCGCGCCCAGTTCATTCGGCGCAGCCTGCTTCTCGAGCGTGAGAGGCTGCACGGCTCCACTAGGCAGCACCAGATTCAAGCTGGACCGCGTGCCGTCAACACGCGAATTGAACTTCAGGTCCACATCAATCGCCGGTCCATGCATGGTCCCATGAATTTTCGGGGTCGATGAAACCAGGACTGCGTGCGCAAAAGCAAGTTGAGAGGCGGCAACCAGGCACGTTACCGCCAGCAACACACCTAAGCAATTTTTCTTCATCACTATATGGTTCTCCACAAAAACTTCTGAGAATTTTGAGCGATTCGCAAAAACAGGCCGGGCAGACTTCCCGACCTCTCGGGATAGAGATTCGCGGATAGATTCAGTTTATGACTGATTGGATTTCGATGCGGCACGCTCCGATGCGCCGGTGATTGCAGCGGCTCGCGACTCAGCATACGCCGCCGCCCCCATCAACGCGGCGCGGCTCTCGAGAATAATGCGTACCGGAGTGTGTATCAGCAGTTCGCTCAGCCGCCCCTTGTCAGTAAAGGCATTCATGAACGTACCGTCCTTCATCTTACCTAGGATCTTCGGAGCAATCCCCCCGCCCAGATACAACCCGCCCGCTGCGAGCACCTTAAGAGCCAGGTTCCCGGCTTCAGCGCCATAAGCCGAAACGAACATATTCAGTGTCTTCGCACACAGCTCGTTGGTTCCCGCCTCACCCACTTCCCCGATCACAGCATTAGGATCCTCAAGGGCCATTCGATCCTTCAACCAGGCCGGTTCTTCAAGGCCTTTTTCATCGCGGAGGAACGTGTAGATATTCTTTAGGCCTATGCCGGATACCACCCGCTCGAAACTCACCCGACCCTTCAGCTGTCGTTGCAGGTAGCGCAACAGGTCAATCTCAAGGTCGTTGCGTGCAGAAAAGTCGCAGTGCCCACCTTCGGAAGCGATTGGAACGTGAATTCTTCCGTTCCACACCAGGATAGCTTCGCCCAGTCCTGTGCCCGCAGACACCAATCCGCGATTGCCGATTGCTCCGGAATCGCCGGCACTCAACTGGAAAATCTGATCGGACGAGAGCTCGGGAATACCGTAGCCGTTCGCTTCAAGATCGTTGATGAGAAAGAGATGCTCGATCTTCAGCTCGTGGGACAGGTCGCGGCAATCGAGTATCCAGGGCAGGTTCGTCAGCTTCAGCCGGCCGCCCCGCACCGGGCCAGGCACGCCGAAACACGCGGCCGTCACCTGGGGATTGCCGCTGTCAGCAAGAAACTTCTGTGCGATCTGCTCCAGGCCCTCAAAATCTTTGGCATGAAACTTTTCATCTCGCACATGGCTGAGCCGTCCTTCGCTGAAGCCGTACAGTGCCAGATGAACCTTCGTGCCGCCTACGTCCCCGGCCAGAATCATCGTTCAATCTCCAGTCGCCCCACTCCATTGGTATCTGGTGGAGGCAACAGTGCCGCTGCGTCTCTGTCAAGGAGATATAGCAGCCTGCCGTTCTTCGGCTGGATCAATTGCGAAGGCAGCGTCTCTGGATCGTACGGGCCCTGAAGTACGCGATGTAATGGGTCTGCCTTATCCTTGCCGCCGATCAGAAAGAACACGTCTGCCGCCTCAACGATCACCGGCCACGTCAATGTCACTCGCCACGATTCCTTCTGCTGCGGTACGTGATTCGCAACAGCGACCCGCACCAGTTCGTGAAGGGCGGCGGTATGTGGAAACAGCGACGCCGTGTGCCCATCATCCCCCATGCCCAGGGCAAGCACATCGAATCGAGGCATCTCTGCGCCTTCCAGCCGGAATTGCCCACGCAGGGCGCTCTCGTACCTCGCCGCCGCCTCGTCCGGCTCGAACTCGCCCTCGATCCGAAAGACCTTCTCCCGCTTCAGCGGAACCTTGCTTAACATCGCCTCGCGCGTCATCCGGTAATTGCTGTCCGGATGATCCGGAGGCACGCAGCGCTCGTCCACCCAGTCGAGTTCCATCTGCTCCCACGGCATCGCCTTCAAATAACGCTCTGCAGGATTCGCCAGCAGTTCGAAGGTTCGCTTGGGAGTACTCCCACCAGAGATCGCAATCCGTGCTCTTCCGCGCGCCGCGACCGCAGCCTGTGCCGTCTCAAGAAAATGCTCGGCCGCCGCTCTGCTCAATGCGTCGGAGCCATCGTATACCCGATATTCAACTGAAGTCTTTCTTCCCATGCGCCCGCTTCTCTGAGTTCAAATCCTATGCCACTGACGCCCATCGCGCCCGATCAACCCATCGGCTGCCTTCGGTCCCCACGAGCCGCTCCTGTAATTGGGGAAATCCTTCGGCTTCGCCTTCGCCCACTCTTCCAGCACCGGCGTGTAGAGCGACCAGGTCGCCTCCACACCGTCGCGATGTGCAAACAATGTCTGATCGCCGAGCATCGCGTCCAGCAGCAGCCGCTCATAGCCGTTCGCGGAATTCACCCCGAACGCTGTCGCATATCGAAAATCCATAACCACCGGGCAGACATTCGTATCCGGCCCAGGCACCTTTGCCCCGAATCGCAGCGAGATGCCTTCGTCCGGCTGGATCCTCATGGTCAGGATGTTCGGTTGAATCTCATTGCACGGCCCCGAAGCCAGCCGCTCGAAAAGCAACATCGGCGGTTGCTTAAACTGGATCATGATCTCGGTGACCCGTTTTGCCAGCCGTTTGCCGGCGCGCAAATAGAACGGCACACCTGCCCATCGCCAGTTTTCAATCTCCAGCTTCATCGCCGCAAACGTTTCAGTCGTGGACTGAGGATCCACGCGATCTTCTTCGCGATAGCCCTGAACCTGCTGCCCATCCTCCATTCCCAGCGAGTACTGACCGCGCACGGTGTTGTCAGTCGAGATGGGCTTGATCGCGCGCCACACCTTCACCTTTTCACCGCGTACAGAAGCAGCCTCAAATGACACTGGCGGCTCCATCGCGACAAACGACAGCAGTTCCATCATGTGGTTCTGCACAACGTCGCGCAGCGCGCCCGCCTTCTCATAGAACGGCCCGCGGCCTTCGATTCCGATGCTCTCCGCCGCTGTGATCTGTACATGATCAATAAAGTTACGGTTCCAGATCGGCTCAAAGATGCCGTTGGCAAAACGAAACACCAATATGTTCTGCACCGTCTCCTTGCCGAGATAGTGGTCGATGCGGAAGATCTGCTCTTCATCGAAAACCTTGTTGACTTCGTCATTCAGCTCTCGCGCCGATTGCAGATCATGTCCGAACGGCTTCTCGATAATCACTCGCGCATGGCCCTTCTCCGGATGAGCCATCCCATGCGCCCCGAGGTGATTGATAATGTCCGAGAAGTATTCCGGAGCCACCGCGAGATAAAACAGCCGATTGCCCTTCGTGCCTCGCTCCTTGTCAATCCGCTCGAGCAGGGCGTTAAGCTCGACGTAGCCTTTGTCATCGTCAAAGTTCATCGCGTGGTAATCCACTTTTTCGATGAAGTCGTCGATCACCTTATCGCCTTTTTCTCCGCCGCCGTATCGCAGAATGCCGTCCTTCATGTCATCCGCAAAGCTGGCCTTCAAATCACGGCGGGCCACACCGACAATGGCCAACTCTTTTGGCAGCAAGCCTTGTTGCTCAAGATGAAAGAGCGCAGGCAGCAGCTTGCGCTTGGTCAGGTCGCCGGATGCGCCGAAGATCACCACGACCCCTGGTTCGGGCACGCGCTCGCTGGGTTTCGATGCTGCCTGTATGTTCTCCGGGGCAATCTTTACTTCGGTCGTCGCCATAGGATCCTCCTTGCGGCCTGTTGATCTCTCTGAAGAGTCTAGTCTCTCGTGCGTCTCGCCACCGTCATGTCATCCCACCCTGCGAGCTTCAAACCACCTCTGCTTCAATTCCCAGGGTCGCCAGTTCCCGTTCAAGCTCCGATACCCCCTGGTAGCGGATCGCGTGTATCCCTAGCGCCGCCGCGGCTTCTGCATTGCCGGCGCGGTCGTCAATGAACACCACCTCATCCGGCTCACATTGCAGAACATCCAGCGCCAGCCGGTAGATCTGCTCGCTCGGCTTGCGCAACCCCACGTAGCAGGAGCTGAAAAAGAAGTCGAAGTAGCCGCGCAGCCCGAACATCTCAATTCGATAGTCGTTCAATTCGCGGGCCTCGTTGTTCAGCATCCCCAGGTCAACATCCGCGCTCGCTGCCAGGTTCTCCAGCACTCCCAGCGCGGTATTGTCCAGCACACGCGATTCAGCCTTCATCGCTTCAAGAAACTCAGCGGGTGTGAACTTACGCGTCTCCCAGAAGACCGTTCGATGCAGATATTCCTCGACCGTAATCAGGCCCTTCTCCCAGGCGTCGTTGGCTTCCGGATGCCGCTCTTCAAACTCGGCCTTATCCACGTTGAAGTGCGCCAGCACATCCGCGCGTCCGGCATGATCCCAGCCATTGGTCAGCAGAACCCCACCCACATCCCAAAGAACCGTGCTGATATCTGTCATCGCTGTTCTCGTCCGTTACGGGTTTCCTGGAGGGTTCCCTTCAGGGGTGTTGTTTCACTGCTTCCGGCATATAACGCGCTTCGATTGCTTTGACCTTGTTCAGCCGCCGCACAAAACGATCTTCCTGCTTCTGGAAATGGGCATGCAGAAAACTTGCCACCAGATCGAATGCCAACGCAGGGCCGATGATCCGGGCACCCATCACCAGGACATTCATATCGTCGTGCTCCACGCCCTGGTGCGCCGAATACGTGTCGTGGCACATGCATGCGCGGACGCCAGGTAGCTTGTTCGCCGCTACATTCACCCCCACGCCGCTGCCGCAGATCAGGATGCCCCGGTCGGCTCGTCCGGCCATCAGCACCCGTCCCAGCGCCTCGGCGAAGTCTGGATAGTCGGAAGGCTCGGCACTGTAGGCGCCGACATCGATCACCTCGTGACCGAGCCGCTCCAGATAACCGCGCACCTCTTCCTTCAAGGGAAAGCCCGCGTGATCCGCTCCAACCACCAGCTTCATCGGTTATTTCTCCGCCAGTGCACCTTCGGACTTGCGTACTCGCTCCACCAGCGCCTTGCTGCGCTTCACGATGCTGTCCACGCCGAAGCCAAGGTTTTCAAGTGCCATCTTGCCCGGCGACGAAGCTCCAAACCGCTCCAGGCCAATCACATCTCCATGCCGGCCCACGTATTTCCACCAGCCCAACGGCGCGCCAGCTTCCACGGCCAGCTTGGGAAGATGATCCGGGAAGATTGAAGCCTTGTAGTCTTCACCCTGCTCCTCGAAGATCTTCCAGCTGGGCATGGAAACCACCCGGGTCTTGATCCCTGCTTTGCCCAACTCGGCCGCTGCATTCAACGCTGCCCAGACCTCCGCGCCCGTCGCCACAATCAGCAGGTCCGGCGAATCGCCACCCTTCTCGACGATGTACGCGCCATGGCTCACACCGTCGTAGATTGCATTCTTCTCGGGATCAAACACCGGCAGATCCTGCCGCGAGAGCGCCATGAAGCTCGGGCTTTTCCGCTCGAGCGCCAGCCGCCATGCCGCCACTGTCTCGTTCGCGTCTGCCGGACGAAAATCTGTCAGGAAGGGAACCGCACGCAACATCATCAGATGCTCGATCGGCTGGTGAGTCGGTCCGTCTTCGCCAAGGGCAATCGAATCGTGCGTGAAGATGAACAGCGAATGGGCGTGCATGATCGCCGCCATGCGCAGCGCAGACTTGCAGTAGTCGGAGAAGGTAAAGAAGGTCGATCCGTACGGAATCAGGCCGCCGTGGGCCCACATCCCGTTCACCGCCGCGCACATGCCGAACTCGCGCACGCCGAACCAGATGTTTCTGCCCTTGGGATCGACGTGAAAATTCCCCCCGTCCTTCAGGATTGTCTTGGTCGAAGCTGTCAGGTCAGCCGCTCCGCCAATCAGCTCCGGCACATCCTTCGCAAACGCGTTCATGATTGCATTGCCCGCGTTGCGCGTTGCCATTCCTTTGCCGCCCGCCGGGAAGGAAGGCAGCGACTTCTCCCAACCGTCCTTTAGTTTTCCGGCCTGCGTCCGCTCAAACTCGGCCGCCAGCTCGGGATATTGCGCCTTGTACCTGGCGAACAGCTCCTTCCATTCCTTCTCGTACTGCGCGCCGCGATCGATAATCGTCGACCAGTTCTTCTGCGCCTCTTCGGGAACATAGAAGAATTTGTCTTCCGGCCATCCCAGATTTTTCTTGGTCTCCTTCGCCTCATCCGGCTTCAGAGCCTCGCCGTGCACCTTGTTGGTGCCTGCGATGGGGCTGCCATAGCCGATCACCGTGCGCACCGCGATGATCGAGGGCTTGTCGGTTACTGCTTTGGCCGCTTCGATGGCAGCCGAGATGGCACCCAGATCATTGCCGTCGGCCACGCGCTGCACATGCCAGTGATACGCCTCGAAACGCTTCTCGACATTCTCGGTAAACGACAGCTCCGTCGGGCCGTCAAGCGAGATCAGGTTGTCATCGTAGAGAAAGATCAACTTGCCCAGGCCCAACGTTCCGGCCAGCGAAGCCGCCTCATGGGAAATACCTTCCATCAGGTCGCCATCGCCGCAGATTCCGTAGGTGTAGTGATCGACGATGTCGAATCCCGGCTGGTTATAGACCGCAGCCAGATGCTTTTCCGCGATGGCCAGGCCTACAGACATCGCCAACCCCTGTCCCAGCGGGCCAGTCGTAACCTCGACCCCGTCCGTGTCACCGCGCTCCGGATGCCCCGGAGTTTTCGACCCAAACTGCCGGAACTGCTGGAGGTCTTCGATTGTGACGTTGTAGCCGGAGAGATGGAGCGCACCGTAGAGCAACGCCGACGCGTGCCCGTTTGAAAGCACAAACCGGTCACGGTTCGGCCAGTGCGAGTTCTTCGGGTTGTGCCGCATGTACTTGTGGAAGAGCAAGTACGCAATCGGGGAATCGCCCAGGGGCGCGCCCGGATGCCCGCTGTTGGCCTTGTCAACTGCATCTACGGCTAGAAATCTGAGTGCATTAATCGAAAGCAGGTCTATATCGCTCATAAAATCCTCGTTTCAGAGTTGATCTCGCATTACTCGGGCGCCTCAATCGTCACATCGAAATTGCGGCCTTCCCAGCGATTTTCCATCGGCCAGAAAAGAGTAAATGAAAGCATGCCGGTCTGCTCGGGGCCCGTTTGAAGATCGGCAAACGACCCGGCATGACCTACCGTCGCGCTTTCAATCGCGGTCACCGTCTGCCAATTGTCCAACGTCCAGATCACACGAAAATGATTCTGGGCAATAATGCGCAAACGGTACCCGGCGCGTATGCTCTTCACCGGCCTGCGCAACTTGAAGACTTCCAGCTTACAGCGTTCCCGCCCATTCGCATAACGCTCCTCGACGGGGGCAATCCGGTCGAAGACCCGGCCGTCATAAACCGAACGCAACAGCTTGAGATACTCTGCATGCGCCCATACCAGCGGCATCGCCGACCCTGCGGGGCGGCCGAAGACCAGCCCGTTCATGTCCGGCTCGTCCCAGATCTGCTCGGGCATCATGCCGCCCTCGGAAGCAAATTTCTCGTAGGTCTCAATCAGCGAGCTGATGTCACGCCCGGCCGCCAGCTCATAATGCGCCCGCTCCCCGGTGAGCAAGGGCCACGCCCGGCCCTGGCCAAAGCCCTGAAAAGGACCGCCGTCATGACGCTGCCCGTAACCGTCATGGTTGTAGCGCCTCCAGCATGGCCCCTGCGGCGCATCGATCTTCAGCACATGGTCGATCACTTTCAGCGTGTCCACGATGACCGGATCATCCGCCCGCCTCACCCCGTAACGGACAAGCTCCAGAAATCCCCCATCAACGACCTCCCGGGCCTCAAAGTTCGCCTTTTCACCTGGCCCACGATTCGCGATGTGGATCATCTCATTCCCGCAACCCTCGCGGGCGTATGGCTCGCCGCATTCCGGCGGACGAATCCGCATGTAATGCCGCTTGACTTCCGGCAGCAGCACCCCGTCGTTGGTCACGGTCCAGTCTTCCAGATGGCCCTCGATCCAGTCGGCCTGTTCGCAAAGGAACTTCGCCAGTTCCGGAGAGCCGTGTGCCTCAGCCAGTTCCGCTGCGCAGATCAAACCCGAGATCACCGCCGCCAGCGTCGAGGGCGAATAGCCCGCGCATTCCTCCCAGCGCTCCTGCTGCGTCACCGGAGCAAAACGTACCAGGAATCCAGCCGCCCGCTCGACAAAGGGAAAGACGTCCCAATCGCCCAGCCCATCCAGCTTCCATAGCCGCCACGCCAAAATAATCGGAAACGCCACTTCATCCAGCTGAATCCCCGTCCAGTATGGCGTTCCGTCAATCCAGAAGTTCTGGGCAAATCCCCCGTCGGGCCGCTGCGTACAGGCAAGATAGGTCAGCGCGCGCCGTGCAGTATCGACTCGGCCGGAGGCCAGCAAGGCGGTTGCGCTCTGCACCATGTCCCGTGTCCACACCAGGTGATAACCGCCCAGGTCGTCGTCTCCCTTTGCGTAGCCCCATGGAATCGACGCCGAAGCGATGAACGCCCCTCCGAAGGTCTTGTCCTCGTGAGCCAGCACGACGTTATGACTGACCTGCAGAAGCCTGCCACCATCCTTCGCGTTGACCGCCCACTCCCGCGGACTCGCCGCGCGGTGCCACTGCTCGATAAATCGTCTCAAGTGCTTCTCAAACGGATTCGCCAGCGCTCCCGCCGTTGCCGCAAGCGCTGCATGGTGCCCTTCCCCGAAGCCGATCGCCACCGTGAACTCCCGCATCCGGCGCGGATCGATCTGCCCCATCACCGAGATGTTGCCGTTGAGTGCCGACCCGAACTGCCAGTCCATCGTCAGGTTGTGCTTCAGGTCCTGCCATCCGTCGCTCTTGCCCACGTAGCCGCAACTCGCCCGGCTGAATCCGCCAGTAGTCGCCAGCACCAGCGAGGTGTGATTCTTCCACGCCACCACCGCCAGTTCTCCCGCCGCAATCAGCGTGCGCGCAGAATTTCCGGCTCCTCCACCCTCAATGTGCGGAGACAGCAGCGCGTACACCTGCAGCCGCGACAGAAAATCCTTGTCGCCCTCGAGCTTCACGCGAATCAGCACCACCGGATAATGCGGATCGTTGATGATCTCCTTCGTCAGCGAGTAGCGGCCGTCGGAGTCGCGCGACGTGATCCGCACTCCCAGCGCATCGGAGTCGATATAAGCAAACTCGTGCTTGAGATCGCGCTTGTCCTCATGAAAGAAGGTCTCGCCATCCGTGATCAGAAACCCCATGTCCCGGATCTGCGGCCGGTCGATCGTTGGGTAATAAATCTCGTTCAGGATTCCGTGGGAGACGGTGTACCAGGCCCGGCTCGAGGACGAATAAGCTGTGCCGACTGCATCCTTCGCCGCCGACGTCCACCGTGGCTCCATGCCCGGTGCGCCAAACGCAAGCCCTTGACCCTCTACCCACGTGTACTGCGGTACCAGCTCCGTCATCCGCTAACTCCCTACCATTACAGCCTTACCGTGAAACACCTCAGGGTCAAAACTCTACTGCACATAGATGAATCTTCCAAGAACGGGTTACATTTATCGTCGTTTTGCTCACAGAACCTGAGTATTTGCGTCCGGATCAGGATGGAACTGAACCTCGTTCATGGCATGCACAATCTCGCGGTTTTTCATGAAGTACTGCCAGGCGAAGCCGCTCCGCAGATTCTCCGCCATCAACACGCTGATCCCCTGGTCAATCCCCAGAATATCCGTAGCAAACCAGTTCGCCTTGGGGTTGAACGCATCCACAAATCCGTACTTGGTCCAGACCCTGTCTCCCATCTTCTCCCGCATGCTTAAAAGCACGTGCGAGCACTCCGCTGGAAGAAACGGCAAAGATCCCGCCGCCGCACACGGAACCAGCGTGCCATCGAGAGGCCCCATTGCCGGGGGCCCGCCCCATACTCGGTACCCGGCGCGCGAATCCGACGCCGTAATCCCCCACATATCCTGATCGATCCACGGATAGCTCTTGCCGAGCGTGAGGCACCACAACTGATGCGTCCGCGTCGCCGCGATCGAATTCGTAAAGTAATTCGCGTGCAGGTCCCTGATATCGCGATAATCGCACCACGCATGCGCGTACTGGTGGATAAACAGCGGCGCCACCCCGCTGATGTAGTCAATCCCGCCGAACTGCACCACCGGCCTCTGCAGCGCATTCCACGTCTCGGCCGGAATCGGGTGCGTCGGTGACCCGATCGCCATCAGGTACATCGTCATCAGCTCGGAATAAATATCCCAGCGGTGACTCAGAAATCCCTGATCCGGCAGCCAGCCCATCGAGAGCGTCGTTCCCCCGTTCAGCATCCATTGCCAGTCGATTCGCCTGTAGAACGTCGTGGCCAGCGCTGCAATCCTCGTGTTCCCGGAAAAATACTCGCGGCATAGCAAAACGCCGCACAGCAGCAAAGCCGTATCAATCGACGAGAGCTCGCTGCCAAACATCCGCTGCCCGCTCTCCATGTCGATGAAGTGATAGAGAAATCCGTGCTCGTGCGGGCACTCTTCCAGCAGAAACGCCAGTGTCTTTTCCACTCTGCCTTCGCAGTCGCTGGGCCGCAGATAGTTCCGCTTGGCCGCGATGCACAGCGCACTCAATCCGAATCCCGTCGCCGCAATGCTGGCCACCCGGCTCAACGAGCGCCCCGTTTGTGGAGCGCGGTCACGAACCAGCCCGCTCTTCGGACTGGCTTCGTTGTAGAAAAAATCGCAGCCCTGGGCTTCGAGATCATCCAGCAGCGCATCCGCCGCCTTTGACACCTGCGTTAGCGGTCGGTTGATGAACTCGCCCAGTTGCTGCGGGTACTTCTGCGCCGCCTGCGATTCCGGCTGGGGCTCCTGGCTCGGCTTCACTTTCGGCTGCTGCGGTTGATTCTGAAAGCCTTCAGCCACTGCAACCGCGGGCGCGCCCAGGGCGAGCACGCTCGAAGCCCCCGCCGTCCGAAGCAGTTGCCGCCGAGTTATCTTTGAACGAGCCAAGGCGACGTCAATTTCTTAATGGATGTCGATGCGGTCAGAACAGCAGCCCCACCCCGCAGTGTAAACAACAAACAAGCTCTCTCTCCACTTCGCCGCCTCCGTCCGATTAGCAGATGCGGCAACTACACACCGCGTGCCACTGATTCCTTTCGCTCTCCGAAGCTTGTCAAGCGATAGACGTCCGGGAAGTGTTTAAGTAGCTCATTCCACGAGCAGCGAAGACAAAATTACTTGGCCGGTAATTTCCCCTCCGCTGGCTATAATGGAATTAGAGACCAGATAAGGCTCGGCCGGGTTGGCGCGTCCGGGCCTTTCGTTATTGGGAGAAGCGTTCTGTCCTCTCTCATCATTGCCATCCATCGCTAAAAATCCGGCTCGGGCGCGATCTCCACTCACCCCGGCCCGCAAAAAAGCACTTGTCGCTCCCTTTCCTCGCGGAGCCTAATGGACGTTCTGCAACCGTTGCCGCCTCCCCACCTCAGAGTATGCAATTTCGGTCGGCCTCGGGCGCTGTTCATTGGCCCGCGCCGACCTGTCGTACCCTTTGATTCTTTGCGTGAGGTAAGAATGAACTTTATCGGACAAACTGCGGCGCTCAGCTCCGCTGCTGTGAATGCTGCCGCGACAGCACTCAACGTTCCGCTGCCCAACATCTGGGCCGTCCTGCACGTCGAAACCACCGGTTGCGGATTTCTCCCCGACCGCCGTCCCGTCATTCGCTTCGAACGCTACAGGTTTCACGTGCACACAGGTGGAATCTACGACCGGACGCACCCCGACATCAGCAGCACATCCGCCGGAAACGTCGCTGCCGATGGCGCGCCCCAATACACCCTACTGGAGAAGGCCCTCGCTCTCAATCCTCAGGCGGCCCTCCAGAGCACCTCTTGGGGACTCGCACAGGTCCTCGGCGAAAACTGCACTCTGGCCGGCTTCGCAGACGTGGAGTCCATGGTTGCCGCAATGATCGATTCCGAGGACTCGCAGCTGGACGGCTTCCGTTCCTTCCTTCAGTCCGCCCATCTCGCTAGCCATCTGCAGGCGCAGAACTGGGCCGCATTCGCCCGGGGATACAACGGAGTTGCCTTTCAGCTGAATCACTACGACACGCAGCTAGCCGCCGCTTTCAAGACATTTAGCTCGGGCCAGATTCCCAACCTCGACGTTCGCGCCGCGCAACTCTACCTCACCCTCAGAGGTTTCTCACCTGGCGGTATTGACGGCATGTTGGGAGCGAATACCACGGACGCCCTGCGCGCATTTCAGGCCAGCGTCGGCCTGCCCCAGACCGGCCAGCCCGACAGCCAGACCATGGCCGCCCTTACGCCCGCAGCCACCAGCTGAATACGAGCGAACGATCCGGGTGCCCCAGGTCCCGCTTCTGGGACCTGGGAGACAGTCGAGCCTGATCCCGTTCCCTGCTCCAGCGGCTATTAGCTATTGGCTGTTCGCTAATTGGCTGGCTGTTCCCCTGATCCCTGCTCCCTGAGCCCTATTCCCCTAATCCCTGCCTTTGAACCTCTCCGTCACCTTGCCGCATCCAGTATGATCGAGGATGCGCTTATCGGCCTTTTCCGGACCCGCGCAAGGATTCACGACTGGGGCCTGTTAGCAGTCCCTCGGCATCTAAACAAGTGAAGGAGAAACGCTTTGGCTTACGAAGTTCCACCTCTTCCCTACGACTACGCCGCGCTCGAGCCTCACATCGACGAGCAGACCATGCATCTCCACCACGACAAGCATCATCAGGCCTACGTCACCAACCTCAACGGAGCCATTGAGAAGCATCCGGAGCTCGGGAAACACACCGCCGAGGATCTCCTCCGCAACATCAACAGCATCCCCGAGGACATCCGCACGATCGTGCGCAACAACGGGGGTGGTCACGTTAACCACAGCATGTTCTGGAACATCATGAAGCCCGGCGGTGGGGGCGAGTCAACCGGCAAAATCGCCGAGCGCATTCGCAAGGACTTCGGTGACTTCGAGGCCTTCAAAAAGCAGTTCAATGAGACTACCGCCAAGCAGTTCGGCTCCGGCTGGGGCTGGCTCCTCTGGGATGGCGGCAAACTGACCATCGCCACCACGGGTAATCAGGACAGCCCGCTGCTGCAGGGAAAATACCCCATCCTCGGCAACGACGTGTGGGAGCACGCCTACTACCTCAAGTACCAGAACCGCCGGCCCGATTACCTCGCGGCCTGGTGGAACACTGTCAACTGGGATGAGATTAACAAGCGCTTCGACCAGGCCCAGAAGTAAGGCAGCCATCAGCGATTAGGGATTAGCCAGATCAGCGGCTGGTCCCGTATCGCTTGGGTGCCCCATCCTGAGCGGAGCCGAAGGCGCCCGCGAGGGTGAAGAGCAAGACACTTTACGATGTCATCCTGAGCGCAGCGCGAACCGGGGCCCCGGCGCAGCGGTTTTTTGCGCGGGGGTGGAAAGCGCGGAGTCGAAGGACCTGCTTTTCGCCACGCCATTCTTTTCCGAAGCTTCTTGCCATGTCCCGTGTTCTAAAACAATAGAGGTACTTGTCTGAATGCGCTTCTTTTCTTCTGCTTCCGGGCTTCTCGCTCCATTGCTGCCCTTGCTGCTGCCCATCGCGGCGCACCCCCAGAATCTCACTGCCGACTCCGCTAACTACTCCGTCTATCAGGGAGACAAAGTCGTCGGCTCAGCCGACTACAACATCCAGCCCGCGTCGAATGGATACACAGTCACCTCTCACGGCAAGCTCAACCTGACCAAGTTCAGCTATAGCTTCACCAATACTCAGCATCTGGATGGGAATCGCAATCTGGTAAGCGATCAACTCACCGGCACGGTCAACGGAAACGCCGTCACCTTTACCGTGACATCCGATCCGACCGGTCGTCAGTTTCAGATCAGCATCTCCGCCAACGGCAAGCAGACGCAGAACACCGTCGACCGGCATCAGCATCTCGTCCTGCTCCCCGATCTGGATCCCGCTGCTTACATGCTTCTGACCCGGGTGGTCATGGATAACCCGCCCAGCTCGTGGATCCTGATTCCCAAGCAGGACGGAATCCTTGTGCCATCCACCATCACGCGCGGTACCAGCGTGCATGGGCGGCTGAACGGTTCGCTCATGGATGTCCAGCACGCCACCGTTTCAATGAACTCTGAGAACCCCATTAACGTCGATCTTTTCTACACGTCGGACGGCAGTGTCCTCGAGGCCGATCTGGCTCAGCAGAACTTTTTCGTGGTGCGCGACGGCTTCAAGCTGGTCGACCGGCCAAAACCATCGGCCCCTGCCAACCCGCCGCCATCGAACCAACAGCCTCCTCAACAATCGAACCCCGAGCCGAACGGTAGCGCTCCGCAATACCCGGCTCCCCAGGGAGGCTACCCGCAGATGAAGCAGCAATGAGCTCAAAGCGGACCCCTCCGTTCCAGAAAGCCGGGCTCGAATCTGAGCGCCGGCCTTTTGCTGCTCTGAAGTCTCCGCAGCTCAAGAAGTTCTTTGGAATGAATGAACGACAGATAAGTCCTTTACCTTCAATGACCATCAGTTAAGTCCTTATTTTTCTATGAAGTAGATCTAACTCTCATGGAATGTATTAATTAGCAACACGCTAAGATGGAAGCTAAATAGAATCAATGAAGTACAAGAAGAAGGGGGTAGGTATCAGCAAGCTGATCGCTACTCGCTGCGCCCTGATCCCTGCTCCCTGATCTCCGCCTTCACCAGCTCCAGGCCCTCTTCCTTGGTCCTGATCCGCCCTTCAAGCTGAGCGTCCTCAGCCACGGCAAGAAGTTCCTTGAACTGTGGACCCGGTTTGTAACCAGCCTCGATCAGGTCCCGTCCCGTCACGAGCAGCACCGGGCGCACCTCCGCCTCGGGCACTGCCTCGTACCGCTGCTTGGCGAAGTCATAAAGAGAAAGATCGCCATGGCTGGCAGTCGAGTCCATCCGATGGAGCGCCAGATGTTCGGGAAACGCCGGAAGCCGGAAGAACCGTTTTAGCGTCGAGTCCTTCATCTTCCCGGCGTCGCCGAAACGCATGTGATTCTCGACCAGCGCGACAATCTGCGCGGTCTGGTCATTCGAGAACCGCAGCCTGCGAAGGATGTCCTCGGCGATTCGGACACCAACCTCCACGTGCCCGTTGAACCGTATCCGCCCCGGCCCGCGCTGGAAGGTAGCCGGCTTGCCCACATCGTGCAGCAGCGCCCCCCAGGCCAGCGTCGGCGATACCCCGGCCGGCAGCTGCTCGATCACCATCATCGTGTGCACCCACACGTCGCCCTCAGGATGGAACTCCGGAGGCTGCTCCACCCCATGCAGGCGATCAATCTCCGGCAGCACCTCCCGGAGGAGTCCCGTCCGGTCCAGCAGTTCGAACGCCCGGCGGGCCCTCCCCTCCGTAAGCATCCGCGTCACCTCATCCCGGATCCGCTCCCGGCTGACCACCCCGATCCCCGGGGCCGCCCTCCGGATCGCTGCCTCAGTTCCCGCTTCGATCTCAAAATCAAAGCGGGCCGCAAACCGCACCGCTCGCAGCATGCGCAGCTTATCTTCCTCAAAGCGCTTCTCTCGATCGCCGATCGCCCTCACCAGCCGCGCGCTGAGATCAGCGCGCCCGCCAACGTAGTCGAGTACCGACGCATTCACATCTCCCGTCTCCCGCAGGATTTGCGGATCGAGCAGCATCCCATTGAGGGTGAAGTCGCGTCGCTGCACATCTTCTTTGGCGCTATCGGAGAACCGCACCGATTCCGGCCTTCGCCCATCTGCATATGACTCGTCGCTGCGATAGGTAGCAACCTCGGTGACGATCTCTCGTCCATCGATCGAATCGGCAACCAAGACCACCCCGAAATGCGCCCCCACGGCGAACGTCCGCGGGAACATCGCCAGAACGGCATTGGGACGGGCATCCGTCGCTACATCGAAGTCCGTCGGCTCATGCGCCAGCAGCAGGTCGCGCACGCATCCCCCCACGAAATACGCCTCATAGCCAGCAGCGCGCAAGCGGTCGACTATGCTCTCTGCGGCGATTTGTGCTGTGGACTCTTCCATCACCGTATTCCAGCGAACCTCATTGCAGGCTGCGAAGCGCGGGTCGCTGGATGTGAACTCCTTTCTCTACTATAGAAGTGTGAGTACTGCCTCAACCGGCCTGATTCTAGGCATCGAAAGCTCCTGCGACGAGACCGCCGCGGCCGTCGTGCGTCGTGGCACTGAGACCCTCTCCAACGTAGTCGCCTCGCAGATTGCCACCCATTCGCCCTACGGTGGAGTTGTGCCGGAGCTTGCCTCCCGCGAACACTTGCGCAACATCGTGCCTGTTATCCGTGCTGCGCTAAGCGACGCCAAAGTCACCTTCGCTGACCTGGACGCAATAGCCGTTACCAATGGCCCGGGACTCGCAGGCGCCCTGCTGGTGGGCATCAGTTATGCCAAGACCCTCGCCTATGCGCTGGGCAAACCCCTCATCGCAGTCAACCATCTCGAGGGACATATCCACGCCGTCCTCCTCGAGCACGCTCAACGCGCAACCGAGTCGGAGATCGACCCGTTGCCCTTGCCCGCTCTCGCCCTCGTCGTCTCTGGCGGGCACACCCACCTCTACCTCGTCCATCGTCACGCTGATACCTGGACTTATCGCAACGTGGGCCATACGGTAGACGACGCAGCCGGCGAGGCCTTCGACAAGGTGGCCAAGCTCCTCGGACTGGGATACCCAGGTGGCCCCTGGATCGACGCCCTCGCCCCCCACGGCGACCCATCGGCCGTTCCCTTCTCCTTCTCGCAGATCAAGGCCAAGGCTCACCGCGGGGGACATGGGGGAGCCACTGGTCCAGCCACCACCCTCTTCTCCTTTAGTGGAATCAAGACTGCAGTCCTTCGTTATACCCAGATTCAAGAGATGGCCTCGGGTATCGAAGCTCGGCGGACGGCATTGGCCACCAATCCCACTATCGGCGGCGCTCTCGCCTTATGCGATCAGCAGACTCTTAACCTTGTCGCCTCCTTTCAGCGCTCTGTGGTTGACGACCTTCGACGTAAGACCTTCCGCGCCGCGGAAGCACTCGGAGCGGCCAGTCTGCTTATTTCGGGGGGAGTTGCAGCCAATCGCGAATTACGTGTTCGCTTTACAGCAGAAGCCGCTGGCCGCGGATTGCCCATTGCGTTTCCCCTGCCAGCTCTCGCCACAGACAACGCTGCCATGATCGCTGCTGCGGCATGGCCCAGATTTCTTGCCGACCACTTCGCTCAGCCAACACTCAGCGCCGACCCATCGCTGTTATTGGGAAAGGGCAGCGAGCAACCGATTAAACCGCTATAATCCTGATGCAGCCATGGAGAACCCCAATCCAATCCTGGATGGACGTACGGTGCTGGAGATTCAGGACATCATGTCCATCCTGCCGCATCGCTACCCGTTTTTGCTCATCGATCGCCTGATGGAATTCGAGCGCAAGAAGCGCATTGTTGCTATTAAGAACGTCACTATCAATGAACCCTTCTTCGCAGGTCACTTCCCTGATTTCCCTATCATGCCGGGCGTGCTCATCGTCGAGTCGATTGCTCAGGCGGGCGGCGCACTGTTGCTGACTGAAATCCCGGATCGCGACAGTAAACTGATGGTCTTCACTGGCATCGAGCGGGCGAAATTCCGCCGTCCTGTTGTTCCGGGAGACCAACTCCGCATCGAGATCGAGGTCCTCAACTGGAAGCCCCGCGCCGTCCGGATGCAGGGCCGATGCACGGTTGATGGCAAGCTTGCTTGCGAGGCCATCGTAATGTGTCAACTCGTTCCTCGCCAGAAGGACGTCGCGGCCGATCCGACCGCCGCCGCAGAAGAACGGATGCTGGAAGCGGTGAGTCACGAGTGAGGATACATCCGACAGCGATCGTCGCGTCGACAGCCATTATTCCTGAATCCTGCTTTATCGGCCCTTATTCAACCATCGGCCCGAACGTTGTTTTGGGCGAGGATTGCGAGCTCGTCTCGCATGTTGTACTTGAAGGCCACCTAACTACTGGTTCCCGTAATCGCTTCTTCTCATTCGCTTGCGTCGGCGTAGCCCCTCAGGACCTCAAGTACAAAGGCGAACCAACTGGCGCAACGCTAGGTGACGACAACACCGTTCGCGAGTGCGTGACGATCTCACGCGGAACCAGTGGCGGCGGAGGTGCAACCCGGGTCGGCAGCAACTGCCTCATCATGGCATACGCCCACATCGGACACGACACTATTATCGGCGATTCCTGCATCCTCGCCAACGCCGCCACTCTAGCGGGCCACGTGGTTGTCGAGGACTTCGCCACCATCGGCGCTCTGAATCAGGTGCATCAGTTTTGCCGAATCGGCAGATACGCCTACACCGGTGGAGGAACGACGGTAACCCAGGATGTCATGCCTTTCTCACTTACTTCCGCCAAGCGTGAAACGCATGCATTCGGGCTGAACAAGGTGGGGCTCGAACGTCGGGGATTCGATAGTGATCGACTACGAGCAATCCAGCGTGCTTATCGCATTCTGCTCGCCTCTAAAATGAATACCTCTCAGGCCCTTGAAAAGATCAAACAAGAGGCCCTCGCTACACCCGATGTCGCTTATCTGGTTGATTTCATCGAGACCTCCGAGCGCGGAGTTCTGAAATAACCGGAAAACCATGACCCTCGGTACAAATAAGCTCGGCCTGATCGCCGGTAACGGCCGCTTTCCTTTCCTTCTCCTCGATGCCGCACGCGCTCACGGTACCGACGTTGTTGTGGCGGCAATCAAGGAAGAGACCGATCCGGAGATCACTCAACGCGCCGCGGCTGACCCCGGCGTTCGCGTCCACTGGCTATCCCTGGGAGAACTCTCCCGCTTAATCGAAACATTCCGGGAGGAAGGCGTCACGCGAGCCGTAATGGCAGGCCAGGTGAAACACAAGCAGATCTTCGCCAGCATCCGTCCGGATTGGCGGTTGGCGAAGCTTCTCCTGTCACTGCGGAGCCGCAATACGGACATGTTGCTAGGAGCCGTTGCCAAAGTTCTTGCCGATGAAGGAATCGAGCTCATCTCTTCAACGACCTACCTCGAGCCGCTGCTCGCACCCGCGGGTGTACTTACCAACCGCTCCCCCAATCAGCGGGAGCAGCTGGATATCTCTTACGGGCGCGACGTGGGGCGTGCTGTCGCTGGCCACGACATTGGCCAGACCGTGATCGTCGGGAGCCAAGCTTGCGTGGCTATCGAAGCGATGGAGGGAACAGATGCGGCAATCCAGCGTGCCGGTGCCCTTATGAAGACTCTAACAGATGAAGGTTCCACCCTTGACCGCAGTCTGACTGTCGTCAAACTCGCCAAGCCTAAACAGGACATGCGTTTTGACGTCCCTGTGATTGGGGCCCAAACCATCAGGGTGATGCGCGAAGCGCACGCCACTTGCCTGGCGGTGGATGCTCAAAAAACTCTCATTTTTGATCTCGACAAAGTTCTTACCCAGGCGAACGAGGCGGGAATTGCGATAGTTGGGCTCGAAAATTAATAATGAGTGTGGAATTCACGTCTGGAGATCACAAATGTCGAAATTCCTGCTCACCTCTGCCGCCCTTGTACTCCTAGTCGTAGGGGTTCTCGCAGTTCGAAGCTTCGCCGCGTCTGACGTCGTCCCGCAGATCGGTCAGATGGCGCCCACATTTACGCTGCCTTCGCAAGAAGGCACGCCCATCAGCCTGGATAGCTATAAGGGTAAGTGGGTCGTGCTGTATTTCTATCCCAAGGACATGACAAGCGGATGCACTCGTGAGGCCCACGAGTTCCAGAACGACCTCGAGAAATATAAAACAGCCAATGCGGTGATCCTTGGGGTTAGCGTTGATTCCGTGGACAGCCACAAGCAGTTCTGCACAAAGGACAGTCTCACATTTACGTTGCTCAGCGATGCCGACAAAAAGGTTGTAACCGACTACGGATCTTTAGGTGACTATATGGGAATCAAAATTGCCAAGCGCAATACCTTCCTGATCGACCCGACCGGCAAAATCGCGAAGGTGTGGACTGGTGTCGATCCTGCACATGCGAGCAACGAGGTCCTTACGGCTCTTGCCAGTCTCGAAAAGCAATAACCCAAAGGAGGTCGATTAACGACCCGGGGCAATGAGTTACTTGCCGCCACACCTCGGCTTCTTGTCATACGCAGAAAGCCCGGCCAGACCGGGCTTTCTGCTTTTCAACCGAATCTCGGTTACTTCCTTTTACCGGACTTCTTTGTTTTTTTGGCTCTCTTGGCGGACGCCTTTGCGGGTGTTTTCTTTGCAACGATCTTCCTCGCTGGAGCCTTCTTTGACGCCTTTTTGGCCAATGCCTTTTTGACCAGGGTTTTTGTTGCCACCTTCTTGGCCGGACCCTTTTTCGCCGCGGTCTTCTTCGCACCTTTCTTAGCAGGCATCTTCTTCGCTGCTGCCTTCTTGGCTGGAACCTTCTTTGCAACCGCCTTTTTGGCAGCTGCCTTCTTGGCTGGAACCTTCTTTGCAACCGCCTTTTTGGCAGCTGCTTTCTTGACAGCCGTTGGCTTCACAGGTGCCTTTTTTGGCGCTACCTTCTTTGTGGGCGCCGTCGAGGTGAGTTCTCCCGAAACCGTCGCCTCCGATTCCTCGGGTTTGAGCTCGTCTTCATCGTCTTCGATGTCATCGTCGTCAGAGGAAAGGGAGATCGAAACCTCTTCCTCTTCTTCTCCGAAACCGTCTTCCACCTCTTCGGGGTACTCGTCCGTTTCGGGATCGAAATCACCATCGGCGTGCGCGTAGAGTTTGCGATCTTCCTGCATCGATGTTTGCCTCCGGGCTGGGGTCCAGTCTATTTGCCACATGCGAAACTCGATTCGCGTGGCCCACGCCGCGAATTATAGCAACAGCATGCAACGGCTTGCGAAGGAACGCAAGCGCTTCTTGCGGCAGTCTCAGATTTCTGTCACTTTTAGCGCCCTGAATACGAAATGGTCACACGAAAGTTGCCCATGCTTCTCGAATCAAGACATTGAGTCCGTATGCTTACCGAGGCGCCGAATCTGAAAAGCCCATCCACCGTAAGAACTCTTCAATTTACCTATGGGATCTCGATTCAGCCACCGGCCGCTTCGCGGCCTCCCCGCCGCCTCGGTTTCTTGACACTTGGTTCGACGATTTCTTTGGAGATTGACGCTGGGAGAAACTTCGCGTTGGTTGTGCGCCACCCTTACCATGGGCCTTTCGCGACCCGGTTGGGATTCGCGCCGGCTCGGCAACGTATAAGGCACGACCTTTAGGAATCGCTGTACCGGTCAGGTGATTCCACCGCTTCAACTGGTCGACCGTTACGCCAAACCTGTCTGCTACCGTCACAAGGGTGTCCCCTTC
Organism: uncultured Acidobacteriaceae bacterium; assembly: GCA_963781245.1. Lineage (GTDB taxonomy): Bacteria > Acidobacteriota > Terriglobia > Terriglobales > Acidobacteriaceae > Silvibacterium. The sequence continues at coordinate 262,136 of CAWAFB010000005.1, read as the reverse complement.
GTGCGATCGATACAAAGCTGTACGCGCGAGTGAGGGCGTCGACACCGGTGCCACCGGGATTATCAGCGCCTCTAAACCACTTAGATCTGTAGGTGAACTCAACTGGTTTACAAACGAAATTTCCGAAGCTGGAACATGATAGGCGCGGGCTACCTCCTCCATAGATTCCTCCGCAGCCAGCTTATGAAACCGCCAATAGCGTCGTTTGTCCTCGGGAATCTCCGCCATGCGCTTCTCGAAAAGTGCCTTAGTGCCGACCGGCAAGTGCAGGTCAAAGTCATCATCGGGAGGAGTCACCCCGCGAAGCAGGCTTGGGTTGAGCCCAACTATCTCCTGCACCGGCGCCTCTGTCACATCTGCCACCAAACGAAGATCGACGCTGTAATGGGTCCGTACCGTGTCGACAAGAAGGGGGGGATCAGGCGTGAGATCGTCCAGACCATACTGTTTGGGATTCTTGGCCAGAATGGTTACCGCAAGAATGATCGGCACATAGTTCTTCGTCTCGGTGGGCAGGTTGTTCCGTCGATAGAGTTCCCAAAAATCGGCATATCCGGTACGTTGAACTGCGCGTTGCACATTGCCGGCTCCCCAGTCGTATGCTGCCATCGCCAGATACCAGTCCCCAAGCTGGTCGTAGGCCTTCTTCATTTCGCGCGCATAGGCGTGCGTTGCCTTCTCCGGGTCAAGACGCTCGTCATACCAGCCGTTGCGCTCCAGCCCGTAAACACCAAACGGCATAAACTGCCACATCCCGCCCGCACCCGATTTGGGATTGATCGCCTGGGGGCGAAATCCGGACTCAGCGACGGCCTGATAGATCAGATCTTGAGGTACCCCTTCTTCCTTTAGCACCCGCTCGATCATGTCCTTGTATCGGCCCGCACGGTTCAGCGAAGCGACAATGGTCGCCCTCCCAGTGCGGCTCGTCAGGAAGAAGTTGATAAAACTCGCGACGTAGTCATTCATCACCAATGGAAGGTCAGACTGGGTGGTTTTCAGCGACGCTTCCGCCTCGGCGCGGATCGTCGGATCTACGGTAAAGGTCGCGCTGCTCGCCACATCGACCGGGGTTGGCTCGGCAGGAGCAGCAAGTCCGGTGCCTTGCTTCAGGGCATCCAATTCCAGCGTATTGACTGCATCTACCACGCGGTCTAATTCGTCTTTCAGTTCCGCATCGTTGTTCAGGTCCACGCCGCTCGACAACATGAGATCGACAGCATAGTCAAAGTTTGACTTGGCAGCGGCCAGATGGCCATCTCGATAGTTTGCCAGGCCGTTCTGGTACGCGCTTTCGACATTCTGGATCAGTTGTTGATCGCGTTGATGCGGTGTCGACTGCGACTGTTCCTGCGCCATTGCACGGGTTGAGAGCGCTGGTTCGAGAGAGCTCACTACAATCAGCAGCGCGGAGGCGGAGGCGGCTAGAAATCGTTGAACGGCCATCGGTAGCAGACGTCTGAGGAAGAACGGAGAAGCTGGATAACCGCACTTTCACCCCAGCGCTCGCCCTGGGAGCGAAATTCAGCGGCCCACCCGAACGCATCTCGAGCAGCCTCGTACAGCCCTATTGTATGGTCGCGGGTTACCCGGTTTCCGATGTTAAACTCAGATGTTGGGAAGTTTCTTCCACGCGTAGCATCGTAAGTAACCCCCACCTCTTTCTCTTCATGGACATCAAGCACATCCGCAATTTCGCGATCATCGCGCACATTGATCACGGCAAATCTACGCTCTCCGACCGTCTGCTCGAGCTGACGGGCTCCCTGAGCGCCCGGGAGATGCAGGCGCAGGTCCTCGACGCGATGGACCTCGAACGCGAACGCGGCATTACGATCAAAGCTCACTCGGTCCGTATGGTCTACCCGGCACAGGACGGTGAGACCTACCAGTTGAATCTGATCGACACCCCCGGTCATGTCGACTTCTCCTATGAGGTGTCACGCTCGCTGGCGTCGTGCGAGGGGGCGTTGCTGGTCGTCGATGCCTCGCAGGGCGTAGAGGCGCAGACGCTGGCGAATGCTTATCTGGCCATCAACAATGGGCTCGAGGTCATACCGGTCATCAACAAGATCGACCTGCCCAGCGCTGACATTCCGCGGACGCAGGAGATGATCGAGCAAGCGGTGGGTATCGACGCTACTGATGCCATTCCGGTGAGCGCCAAGACCGGCCAGGGTGTGCCGGATATTCTCGAGGCCATCGTTAACCGGCTGCCTCCGCCCGCAGGGCACCCGGACGATCCGCTCCAAGCTCTCATCTTCGACTCGTGGTTCGACTCTTACCGGGGTGTGATCGTGCTGGCTCGCATCATCCATGGGCGGATGAGTAAGGGCATGAAGATCCGCCTGATGTCGAACGGCAAGACCTTCGACGTGGAGTCGATGGGGGTACTCACGCCGAAGCCGGTGGAGATCGAGGAGCTGACGGCTGGTGAAGTCGGCTTCTTCGTGGCGAACATCAAGAATGTAGCGGACACAAAGATCGGCGATACGGTGACGGATGACGAGAGGCCCGCGGCTGCGGCGCTCCCCGGATTCCAGGACATCAAGTCGATGGTCTTCGCCGGGCTTTACACCGTTGACTCGCACGAGCACACGCTGCTTCGGGACGCGCTTGAAAAGCTGCGGCTGAACGATTCCTCCTTTTTCTTCGAGCCGGAGAGCTCGGCGGCGCTCGGGTTCGGCTTCCGATGCGGTTTCCTTGGCCTGCTACACATGGAGATCATCCAGGAGCGGTTGGAGCGGGAGTACGAACTGGACCTGATCACTACCGCCCCGGGGGTACGGTACAAGATCACCCTCAGCGACGGCAGCATGGCCGAGGTGGACAATCCCTCACGCTGGCCCGACCCTACCCTGATCGAGAAGGTCGAGGAGCCGATCATCACGGCGACCATCCTGACCAACGAGGAGTATGTGGGCGGCATACTCAAGCTGGTCGAGGAGAAGCGTGGGCGGCAGAAGAACTTCGAGTATGTCACCTCCACCCGGGTGATGCTGACCTATGAGCTCCCTCTGAACGAGATCGTGCTGGACTTCTACGACCGGCTCAAGTCGGTCTCGCGGGGTTACGCCTCGCTCGACTATCACCTGTCGGGAACATGGGACTCGCCGATGGTGAAGCTGGACATCCTGGTCTCCGGAGAGCCGGTGGACGCGCTCTCGATTATCGTGCACCGCGACTTCGCCTACGAGCGCGGACGGGCGCTGGTCTCGAAGATGCGGGAGCTGATTCCACGGCAGATGTTCGAGGTGGCGATTCAGGCGGCGATCGGGTCGAAGATCGTGGCCCGCGAAACCGTCACCGCGATCCGCAAGAACGTCATCGCCAAGTGCTACGGCGGCGATATTTCCCGTAAGCGCAAGCTGCTCGAGAAGCAGAAAGAGGGCAAGAAGCGGATGAAGCGCATCGGCAAGGTGGATATTCCCCAGGAGGCGTTTCTGGCGGTGCTCAAGATCGGTGAGGATAGCTCGCGGTAGGGATTTTCCCGTTTTGGGACTACCTCCCCCACCCCCTCCCCTGCCGCCTCCCTTTCGAGGGTTTCTGTAACCGATTCATACCAATGGACTTGTGATGTAGTGTCTGTAACCGTTTAATTCCATTGGAACAAGCCGTAACCGATTGTTTCAGCATGGTTTATCCGAACAAAATGCCTCTCTGTCCGTAACCGTTTCATTTCATTGGAGATGGCTGTAACTGATTGTTCTAATTAAGGTTACTGGTGCATCGGTTGGCGTGAGTCGTCTGCGCGGACATCAGTCTAGCCTGCTCTCGCACCACCCAAGCCTCTTCTGCCAACTCGATCCTGCTTATTGCCGCCTGAAAGATCGCATAGGCGTGAAGCGGTGGAAGGTATTTGTGCTGCACCTCGAAGGTCGTGTCGAGAAGCGTGACCGCGAGCTCAAACATATCCATGCCAGGAATCTTCGCAACGAGGTTGTTGGCATGGGCTGCCCTTACCCGTTGTGTTTCGTCGGCGTGCGTCTGGCACCAGGGACGGTTTCTAAGGGCAAACTGCCGGCACTGCGAGCCGGTGGGGAGAATCTGCGCACAGGGGCGAACTTTGGACGGTGCGAGGGTCATTTTGGGCTCTTCCTTCCGAATACGAGGATCAAAAGAAAAGGCCCGCCGGAGCGGGCCTGAGGTCTTGAAGATGTCTACTTCTATTTTATCGACTCGACGAAGATTGTCGGCCAAGTTTTGATCAGCGTCTGCGGTTTGAAATGATGAAGTTACGCGAAAGCGTGAGCACAGGTATTGACACGAACGATGAATCAGTAAACAGGACCATGGGTGATCCGCCTGTTAGCAACAGCTGGGTTCCAGACCAGTGAGTGTTCCTGAACCGAGACGAGACTTCACTCCGTCCGAGTGACGGGCAAATCCGGAAACAACGGCGAAAGCTCTGTGTGGACGACAAATCACTCGAAACGAAGTTTTGATCCTCTGGCCGTCTCGATCTGGGAGCTGGGCTGCTACCACCAGGCATCCGCTGCTATGTTCTGAGATCATTTCAATCACGAGGCGAGATACCCATATGCCTGAACTCGAAGAGCTCATTGACGCGTCGAAACGAGGTGCATTGGAAGACGTCAGGGTTATCCTTCAAGATCGTCCGGAACTCATCAATATGAGAGACGAACATGGAGCGACGGCTCTTCACCACGCGGCCTTTTGTGGACACCGTCCCGTAGCTGAGTTACTGGTCAAACGAGGTGCCGATATCAACGCTCCTGACAGTCAATTCGGCGCGACTCCAGCGGGTTGGGCGATTGAATACCTGCGCGAAATGGGTGGCTTCCTTGGAATTGAGCTTACCGACTTTGCATATGCGATACGCCGAGGTGACGTCGAATGGACAAAACGATTCCTCACCCGCTTCCCTGGACTTCGTCGAGCCAGTGACACACAAGGGAACTCATTCAAGCTGCTAGCCGAGGAATCTGGTAACGCGGAGATTGTGACCATGTTCGAATCAGACGCAAACTTCTAGCTTGAACTTGTCGCCTAATCATCTTGCATACATCGAGAACTTGGAGTTCCGACCCGAGGTTCCAGGCGTATCACCGGCACGGAATAACCGAGCGTAGTCGGGTCGGAGGAGGCGCGCATGAAGCGCTTGCCTCCGTCCGCCGCTCAAACTGCACGTACGGTTTTCCCGTATGCAGCTTTCACGAAGACTTAGCGACGCCATGATGCAAGAGAAGGAATTAAGTAGATCAGGCGAACAAGCTTGTACTCGCCGTAAAGCTGGGTCGCAGGCAGCCCTTTCCAGCCCGCATTGCGCCAGCGCCGGTATCGATGCGACCAGATGCGTCGCAGGATCCAGCCGTCGAGACGCTGGAAGAGCTTACGGACGTGGGCGCGTTTGTAATACTCGCCCCAGCCCCGCACGAGTGGATTAAGCTCCGCAATCAGTTCCTCGGTTCGCAGAGGCATCTTCCGTTTGGTGCGCTGCCGTACCTGGTCCATGAAACGACGAATCGACTTCTCCTTAGGATACGCATAGAGCGCGTCCTGTCGGGCCTGACTACGAATCTTGCTCCCGGACAGATGAAGCTTCTTCCATCCGGACTTGATTTTGTAGCCGAGGAACTCGAAGCCGTATCGGACATGAACGATCCGCGTCTTCTGCGGATGTAACTCCACGCCCAACTGTTTCAGGATTCGGCGGGCCGCGTCCATGGCGGCTTGAGCCTCTGCTGCCGATTTACAGGTAACCACCCAGTCATCGGCGAACCTCGTCAACTGATATCCTCTCCGTCGCATCTCCCGATCAAAAGGCGTCAGGAGTATGTTACTGAGCGCGGGCGAAACCACACTACCCTGTGGGGTACCTCGCTCGCTGGGAAAGAGCTGCTCTTTGTCATAGCTTCCCGCCTTGAGCATCGCCTGTATGAGGCGCAGCACGCGGCCATCGGCTACTCGTTGAGCCACCAGCGTGAGGAGTTTCTCATGGTCTGCAGACCCGAAGAAGTCTCGGAGGTCCGCATCGACGATCCACTCTGATCCGCTTTGTATCTCTCTCCACACCTTGCGCAAGGCATCCTTCGTTGATCGCCCGCGCCGATATCCAAAGCTAGCATCGTCGAATATCGGTTCGAAGATAGGCTCTAACCGATTGAGCAGTGCTTGCTGGCACACGCGATCATAGATCGCGGGTATGCCTAGCATGCGATACTCTCCCGGTTTGTCCCGCTTCGGGATCCGGTGTTGTCGCACCGGCAGAGGTTGATAGGTATCTTCCTTCAGCTCTCGCTGCAGCCGGTCCAACTGTTGGTCCAGCTGCGCCTCAAAAGCCTCCAGAGTCTGCCCGTCCACACCTCCACTGCCCCGGTTCTCCTTTACCTTCTCCCAGGCCATCTCCAGGTTCTTCCGCTTGTACACTTTATCGATTAATGAATGGACCTTCTTAGCATCCGTCAGGTTGATCCAGTCCACCAGTTTCCTCCGACGAGAATGTACGGGTTTTTCACTCATGGAACTGTTCCTCCTTCTCGTCTTTACTCACTGGCTTTCTCTCTCTTCCTGACCATCTTCGTCGGTTGCCTTCCCCGACCCACTTCCGTCGCCGGTTGCCCGGTCACGTGACTTTCGCCACGCTTAAGGTACTAATCAGCCGTCCGACTACTGACCGAGCATCGCTCGCCACTTCGCTTGCGCTTATAGGTCTGCTTACCCCAGTGTCACCCAGGGACTCCGCCAGTTCTCCTGAGGTCACGCACTGTTCTTCCCTACCGTGCCGCCCGCAATCACCTTGGTGCGGTGGGTGAATGAGAACGCCTTCGTCTCAGAAGTGCAGACTCGACCTTGTCCCACCTTTGGCCGACCGGTTCATCTTGGGTTTCCCCATCGATTACGGCCCGGTACTTCTCCTCATGCCCTTCGGATTCCACCTCGCGGTGGACACCCTGCCCTCCGGAGTACAACAGGCGGTGGCTCCAGGTCAGTCTTGGCTGTATCCAGCTTTCGCCTTCGTGCCCGTTTGGACGTCTCCATACCTTCCACCTTCTCCGGCCAGCGAGGCTGTGAACCCCACTTTTGGATATGGCGCCCCTCATTTGAGCGCCAGAGGGACTTCAACCCTCCTGAACAGTGCGCTGCTCAGCGCACACTTCCGGTTAGCCGACGATACAGACACAATCGCTTGGTTGCGTGAATCTCCAATCCGCTCACTTCGTGCCAGAACTCCACAAAGCGCGGGGGATACGGTAAACGATCAACGCGGATCTCGTCACCAACTACGAACACAATCTCTTGCCACTCGACACTCGTCGGTACGATCTCTACGAAGTGATGCTCTGTAAACGATGCCGCTATACTTTTTCCGCGCCGTCGTCATCACACATAACCCGATCCGAACATCTGCAGTATCATGACGGCCATGTCTACCACCTTGCCGCAGATGTTTCATCTCGTGCAGCGCTACCCCGCCTCGCGACGGCTGAACCTTGACACGATTTTGCGCGAAGGATTCGACCGCAACTCTCTTACGTCGCAGCTCAAACCGGGCATGCGCATTGCTGTTGGAGTTGGAAGCCGCGGCATCACTAACCTCGCTGAGATCGTCCGCTCTGTGCTCGACCTCCTTCGAGCATCAGGCGCAGAGCCCTTCATCATCCCGGCTATGGGAAGTCACGGCGGAGGTACACCCCATGGCCAGCAGAACGTCCTCGCTGGCCTGGGCATCACACTAGAGTCGACTCACGTTCCCCTCGACACCAGCATGGACGTCGACGAGATCGGCACCTTCGGCGACGACTACCCCCTAGTCTTCAGCCGTGCCGCCCTTAAGGCCGACGCCGTTGTCGTCATTAACAGAATCAAGCCGCACACTGACTTCTTCGGCAACCTCGGCAGCGGTATCCAGAAGATGCTCGTCATCGGCTTCGGCAAACACATCGGTGCATCCAACGCACACCGAGCGGCAATCGTGCACGGCCACGAGGTTGTTATCCGCGAAGCCGCAAAGGTCATCCTCGGGAAGGTGCCCGTCCTCTTCGCCGTCGCCATCCTTGAGGATCAGCATCATCAGACCCACGATCTGCACGTCATACGTGGTGATCAGATTCTGCGGGAAGAGGACGCTCTCTTCGTTCGGTCGCAGCAACTACTTCCGCGCCTTCCATTTCCGAACATCGATCTCCTCATCGTCGATGAGATCGGCAAGGAAATCAGCGGCACCGGCATGGACACAAACGTGATTGGCCGCGGAGTCTTCGGCTACATCTCTTCTCTTCGCCCGCAAAGCAACACGCAGCCGCACATAAGCAGAATCTTCGTCCGCGATTTGACGCCTGCAACCAACGGCAACGCCATCGGCATCGGACTCGCCGACTTCACCACGACGCGGCTCGTTCAGGCCATCAATCGAGACTACACCTACACGAATGTACTCACCTCTCTTGGCCTCGCCTGCGCCAAGATGCCGCTCTATTTCGACACCGACCGAGAGGCTATCGAACGCGCTATCAGCTCACTCATCACTGGTTCTGCAAACGACATCCGTATCGTGCGAATCAAAAACACCCTTAGCCTCGACCACATGCTCGTTTCCGAACGCCTCGCCGTTGACCTCGACCCGTCCCTGCCCGTCGAGATCGATTCGAACGCGCAAATACTCAAGTTCGATACGCACAGCAATCTGCCTAATCTCTAAACGATAGGGGCGTCTCGGGAAGTTACCCCGAAATGTCCGGATGACCGGCAACCCGGAAGTAGCGAGGAGCACTTTTGTGACCGACACATCTCCGCCAGGCGCCTCAATGAGCGCAAAGGCCCTGATATCGCGATCCCATGCGCGGCCGCTATTCCGTGCGTAAGGCCTTCAATGGTTCGACGCTCGCGGCGCGGCATGCAGGCAGCGCACATGCTGCGAGGGCAACCGTTGTCACTCCCAAAATGGCGAGCAAGTAGCTTGCTGCGTCCAGCGGCTTCACGCCGTACAGTGACGACGCAAGTGCCCGCCCAACCAGAATCGCGAATGGGACTCCCATTGCCACGCCAACGGCCGTAAGCTGCAACGACTCCCTGAGGACCATCCAAAGCACCTGACCCCGGCGCGCACCCATTGCCATGCGTATCCCAATCTCGGCGGTGCGATTACTCACGCGATAGGCAACGGTACCGTAAAGCCCGGTGGCGATCAGCGCAACTGCCAACAACCCAAAGAATCCAGCAAGACGTGCAAAGAGAATCTGGTTGGAGATGGTCAGATCGTATTGTGCGCGCTGGGTCATGGGATTTATCAGCGGCAAGTCTGGATCAATCTGCTGCAACGCCTTGCGCGCGGCCGGCAGAATCGCAAGGGGTTCGCCATGCACACGCATCTCGACATCCATCTTTCCAATCATTGGAATCTGCGCGTACATATACCAAGCCATCGGAATTGGCTCTTCGTCGATGCTGCGATATTTATGGTTCTTCACGACGCCAACAATAGTCATTTGATACATCCCGTTGTCGGGACCAATGACGTGACCCAACGGATTCTCATTGGGGAGGAAACGCCGCGCAAACTCCTCGTTGATGATGCCGACGTGGGGCGATTTTTCGGTATCAGAATCGGCAAAGTCGCGGCCAGCAAGCACGGGCACGCCCAGTGTGGTAAAGAAACCCGGGCCTACCACGTTACTGCGAACGGTCCTTGAACTTCCGTTTGCGACTGGTGGTAGTTTGCCATCCACCATCATGCCGCTGTTATCCGACCCCCAGGATCCAATGCGGTCCTCCATGATGGTGACCGACTCCACGCCTGGAAGATCGCGTAGTTTTCCAATCAGTTCGCGGTAAAACGCTCTGCCTTGCGCCAGCGACTTGATGTCAGGCTTCACGCCAAAGACGACGAGTCCATTGACCTTGAATCCAAGGGGAGTATTTTCGAGATTGCGGAGAGTGCGAATCAACAGTCCCGCAGCGACCAGCAAGACAACACACAGGGTCATCTGCAGCGCAACAATCGTCCTGCCCATACGCGATCTTCCTGCGTCGGCACTGGACGGTGCAGAGGAATTCTTCAGCGCGAGAGCTGACCCGGCTGAGAGCGCAATGCGCAGAGGCGCCAATCCGAATAGAAGTACAGCGATCGCGAGTACACCCACTGTAAAGCGCAGAACCGTACCGTCTGGCGCCAGGCTCGATTCGATCTGAGCCCATGCACCGAGAGCTCCGGTGGCGAACACCGCGAAGAACCACGCCGCGAGCCCTCCAACCGACGCGAGCAAAAGGCTTTCTGTGAGCAATTGGCGTAGAAGGTCGCCGCGGCCCGCCCCGAGCGCCAACTTCATGGCGAACTCACGCTGTCGCGTTGCGTTGCGAGCTATCAGCAGCATCACCACGTTGGTCAGAGCGATCAGCAATACCAATCCCACCATGCCCATCAACAGCCGCAAGGGTCTGCCGTACTGCTCGGCGTATCCGGGGAACCCCTTCGCATCCACGAGGCTCATTACCGGCTTAATTTCACCTGGTGCAGGTGCACCAAGGCCGACGTAAGCGGCCGGCTGAAAGACTGGTTGCAACTGCGCCGCGGCCTGCGCCTTTGTAACTCCCGGACTCAGGCGCCCGATCAGCCGCAGGCACCACCAGGTCGGATTCGCCATGTATGCCTTGCCGTCTTCCAACGCGTTGCCCCAGGCATTAAGTTCGGGGCGATTCTGCAATGGAATCCAGATATCCGTTGATTTCCCCGTCTCCAAACCTTGAAATCCTTCGGCGGCAATTCCAACGATCGTGAAGCCGATCCCATTCACGTACAGGGTTGTACCCAGCACATCCGGATTTCGCGCAAAGCGCCGAGTCCAATAGTCGTTGCTGATAACGAGTATGGGCGCGTGATCCTTCTCGTCCTGTTCTGCAAATCCGTGGCCGCGCTGCAGCTTCACACCCAAACCGGAGAAAAAGGATCCGCTCACCATGTCGCCTTCGGCCTCTTCCGGCTCCGCCCCATAGCGGACGCCCACTTTGTTGCTCGATAGAGGGACGTACGCAATGACTGCGGACATTGCGCCGGTTGGCTTGCGCAACGCGTCGTAGACCGGATAGGAAAACGTCTCGGTGCTGTCGATTGTGCCCGTCCCGCGAGGTGGATTTGACATCCTGAAATAGACGAGGCGACCTGCATCAGCTACGGGCAACGATCGCAGCATGACGGAATTCATCACGCTGAACACTGCGGTATTCGCGCCCATGCCCAGCGCAAGGGTCAGGATGGCGGTAATTGTGAATCCAGGGCTTTCGAGCAGGGAGCGGAATCCGAACTTCAGGTCGCGAACCAGCCTGTCGAGCCATTCCCAGCGTTTGTGTAAGTAAAAGCGTTCCTGCGCCGCGCGCACGCTGCCGAATTTTCGCCTTGCCTGCCTTCGGGCGTCCTCCTCGCTGAGGCCCTCGCGCCGCAATTCCTCGGCTTCCAGTTCGATGTGGGCCTGGATTTCGTCGGCAAAGTCTTCCGTGGTGCGCTTGCGCCTGAACATGATCATGCCTCCTCGGATTGCGGCCCTTGATTCGCGTCCAGAATGAGACCCACCGCACGCGTCAGACGACGCCACTGGCTGGTCTTCTCGAGGAGTTGTTCGCGCCCCTTCTCGGTAAGTGAATAGAAGCGTGCTTTCCGGTTGTTCTCGCTCACACCCCACCTGGCGCGAATCCAGTCCTTTTCTTCCAGGCGTTGCAGCGCCACATAAAGGGATCCATGTTCGACAAGAAAGACGTCTTCTGATTGGGCTTGAATGGCTCGCGCAATACCCTGCCCATGGCATGGACCAAAAACGAGGCTTTTAAGAATCAGCAGGTCCAGGGTTCCCTGCAGCAATGCAATGCGGTCGTCGGTGCTCTCTCGGGTGGACATTCTACCCAAGTAGACGCCCGCTTGGGTAGAATGTCAACCCAAAAGCTCGACTTTCTGTTCTTGACCTGCAAGCGCTAGCGCGCCACAGGAAGGCTGGCGGGCTGCTGGAGCCGGAATTCGAGCAGGGATTCGCTGGGTATGGAGACCTGCTGCCCTTTTCCGGCAGCCGAGAGGGCGGTTCCTCCCGCAGCTCCGGCCGCGACGCCAATCGCAGCGCCCGTTCCGCCTCCCGCTATTCCGCCGATGAGCGCGCCGAGGCCTGCTCCGCCGAGGATTTTTCCCGCGGTTTTCTTGCCCTTGCCCTGCGACTGCACAGTGTAGTCACTGGTCAAGAGGGGATAGGCTGTGCCGTTGATGACGATGTCGGTCAGCTCCAGGGTGAGGTTCGCGCCACCGGACATCCTGCCCGCAGATTCAGCGGTGATGAGCTGGCCGTAAACGGTAGTGCCTCGAGGCGCAACCACCCAGTTGTCCATTTGCAGGTTGGTCTCCAGTGTCGCGGTAAAGCGATATCCGGCTTTCTGCTTGCTCGAGTCGATCGAATCGACCATGCGGACCAGAATTCGCGTGCCGGCGGGAATGTAAACCCTTTTCCCCGACTGCCCCATCGCCGCATGTGTGGATAGGAACGTGGCTGCGGAAGCCAGCCAGCAGGATAGAATCGCGGCTCGAATGATTGCGTGTTTCATATCTTGTCTCTTCTCCCCTTCCGAGCTTTACGATCCCTGCGCAACAATCGGCAGGGACGACGCAATCTGAAGATCGATGATCATCAGCAGCTGTTCTTCGATCTGAAGGAACCGGGCGGCTTCTATGGATCCGAGGGCGGCCTTGATGCGGCCGTAGTATTTCGCCACGAGCTCGGCACGCTGCTTGCGGTAGTCGAATGCCTTCTGAACCAGTTCGTCGGCTTTGGCGTCCGTCATCTGGTCGTAGTTGCTGGCGTAGTCCTGAATGTTTGCGGCTCTCTGGTCGTTCAGTTTGGCCAGTTCGGCATCGTACTCGCTGTAAATGGGCCAGAATTTCGCAGCCTGATCCGCATCCAGCTGCATAACCGCGCCCATGACCTCGTCCTTCTGATGCCGAACATCACTGCGCAGGAGCTCGATGTATTCCTGAACATTTCTCTGCTGCGTGTCTGTCGGCACAGATGGCGCTCCCTGTGTTTCCGTGCCTTGTGACTGCGCGCTCTGCTGGGCTGGAGACGCCGCGCAAAAGGCAAGTACCAAGAGAAGTGGGAGGGACAACTTCGTCCATTTCTGCATGTGAATCTCCTCGCGGGATATTTGTATCGGGCTGTGCCAGCCATTGCAACCGGGAATTTTTCGCGCAGACCCGACTGCTTCGGAAGCAGGGCAGTTTCCGAAGGAGAGGCAGGGACGGACAACGATGGGCGCTGGCGTATACTCGCTGGCGCGATAATTTCCGGCTGTTTACAGGAGGCGAAATGAAACCGCTTTCACGCCGCGACGTGTTGAAGACCGGCCTGCTGGCACCAGTTGCAGTAGCGGCTGCCAATGGGATAGGGCCGTTCGGCGTTGCCCTCAACGCGTCCGGGGAGACTCCCCCGGCGCTTCCCGAGAACATCGCAAGCCAGTCCTCAGGATCGGCGGTCGATGCCGCGGGGCGGGAACGGCTGCTGCTTGATTTCGGCTGGCGCTTTCATTTTGGAAATGCTGACGATCCGGCGAAGGATTTTGGATTCGGGAGCGGGAGGGCGGGGAATTTCCAGAAGACAGGAAATTTCATGCCTGCCGGCAGCTTCCCGTTCGACGACGGCGACTGGCGCAGCCTGGATCTGCCGCATGACTGGGCCATCGAGCTGCCCTTCCAGAACGACCCCTCGCTGATGAGCAAAGGCTTCTACCCGCTGGGGCGGACGTATCCTGCGACGAGCATTGGCTGGTACAGGCGGGTCTTCGATCTTCCCGCCACAGACGCGGGCAAGCGCATCACGATTGAATTCGATGGCGCGTACCGGGAGACGATGGTTGTCCTGAACAACTTCTACATCGGCCGGCACAGCGGCGGGTACGATCCGTTCAGCTTCGACGTGACGGACTTTGCGAATCCCGGCGGGAGAAATGTGCTGCTGGTGCGCGTGGACGCCACGTCGAGCGATGGCTGGTTCTATGAAGGAGCGGGAATTTATCGGCATGTGTGGCTGGTGACGACACATCCAGTACACGTGAAGAAATGGGGCACCTTTGTGCGCTCCGAGGTAGCGGCGGACGCGGCGAAGCTTTCTATCCGGACGGAAGTGAACAACGACGGCAAGAGTGCGCAGAATGCCCGCGTGGTCTCGACGGTGCTCGATCCTTCGGGCAAGGCAGTTGGGAAGGCGGCGACGACGGCGGCTCCGGTCCCGAGTGAAGGCGAGCAGATCTATGAACAGACGCTTTCGGTCACGCAGCCGCAGCTGTGGTCGCTCGAAGAGAGGAATCTGTACAACATGGTGACGGAGATCGAGGTGGGCGGTGCGGTCGTAGATCGCTACGAGACGCGATTCGGCATTCGCACGATCAAGTTCGACGCGACCGAGGGGTTCTTCCTCAATGGCAGGTCGGTGAAGCTGAAAGGGACGTGCAATCACCAGGACCATGCGGGGATTGGTGCCGCTCTGCCGGACGCGGTGCAGTATTACCGTGTGCGAAAGCTGCAGGAGATGGGCTGCAATTCGATCCGCACATCGCATAACCCTCCGACTCCAGAGCTGCTCGACGCGTGCGATGAGCTGGGGATGCTGGTCTTCGATGAGACACGCATGATGTCGTCGAATCCCGAGGGCCTGAGCCAGTTTGCGGACCTGGTGCGGCGGGACCGCAACCGCCCGAGCGTCTTCATGTGGTCGATGGGCAATGAAGAAGGGCAGGCAAATACACAGCGCGGAGTGCTGATCCTGGGTGCGATGAAGGCGCTTGCGATGGAGCAGGATGGCTCGCGGCCAGTGTCGATTGCTCCTACGGGTGCGATCGGGACGGGCGGTCTCGCGCTGTGCGACGTGATGGGCTACAACTACATGGACCCGCAGGCGGAGGCCTACCACAAGGCACATCCGGAGAAGCCGATGATGGGTACCGAGACGGTGAGCGCGGTGGGATCGCGCGCGATTTATATCACCGATGCGAAGAAGGGCTATGTGGGCTCGTACGATCCTTACACGACAACGGGGCGGGCTTCGGCGGAAGGCTGGTGGAGTTTCTGCAATTCGCGGCCGTGGATGTCGGGCGGCTTTGTGTGGACGGGCTTCGACTATCGCGGTGAACCCTCGCCGAATGGCTGGCCAAATATCAGTTCGCAGTACGGGATTATCGATACCTGCGGTTTTCCGAAAGACTCGTTCTTTTATTACCAATCGTGGTGGACCTCAAAACAAGTTCTGCACCTTTTCCCGCATTGGAACTGGCCGGGACTGGAGGGAAAAGAGATCGCGGTCTGGGTCTATTCGAACCTAGATAAGGTGGAGCTGTTTCTGAACCGGCAGAGCCTGGGCGCGAAGGATGTAAAGAAGGATTCGCACGTAGCGTGGGTGGTGAAGTATGCACCCGGCTCGATCGAGGCGCGGGGATCCAAGGACGGCAAGCAGGTAATGGTGACGAAGCGCGAGACCACCGGAGCCGCGGCGAAGCTGGTATTGACGGCGGACCGCAGCGAGGTTTCCGCCGATGGGGAAGATGTGGCGATGTTTGCCGTAGAGGTTCAGGATGGGCAGGGCCGCGTTGTGCCGATCACCGACAACGAGGTGACGTTCAAGGTGACGGGCGCGGGGAAACTGATCGGGGTCGGCAATGGCGATCCTACCGACCAGGAATCGGATAAAGGAACGACGAGGAAGGCGTTCTCGGGCTTCTGTATGGGGGTCGTGCAGGCAACGAAAAGCTCAGGAACAGTTACAGTTGAGGTAACTTCTCCCGGACTTGTAACTGCCACTGCTACTATTTCTGCGAAATCCGTGGAACTTCGGCCGCAGGTGGCGGTGTGGGAGCGCGAGATTCCGACGGGCGCCGGGATCACAGGGCTTTGGAGACCAGTACCCGCAGCCAGCCAGGGTTCGGAGCTGCTCGCGTTCGTGACGGGTGGCGGCACGATGGTTTTCACCCTGCGGCAGGATGGGAGTAATCTCACCGGCACGGTCGAGGGCGCCGGTGGCGGGTTCTTTGGGGGAACTGATGCGCCGATCGCGATCCAGGAAGGCAAGATCGACGGCACCAGCGTGTCATTCAAGGCGGGAAACAATACGTTTTCGGGATCGGTGAAGGGGGGCCAGATCGAGCTCGAGCGGACAATCAGTATTCCGTTCAGAATGCCGCCTCCGCCGGCTGAGACTGCGGGCAGCCCGGCTGTTGGACCGCCACCGGATGGATCGGATCCCTCGATCAATCCTGAGCGGCTTCGGCGGCGAGGGGGCATCCAGGTGGTGCTGCAACGGGCACAACGATAGCGGGTGGGCGGGGACCCGCATGAGCGACGACGCAAGAAGGCCGTCATCCGGTTGTAATGTTTTTTGTGGAAAGCACTTTTTTCCGGTTTTGCAAAGTTACAGTCGTGGAGTGCTGTGGGCTTGAATTGGGATGGAGGGTTAGCCCTTGTAAATCAATGCTATAGAGAGATGCCGTTGGATGGCATGACTCAATGCAGCATTTGCGCATTGAAATTCTGGGAGCGGGCTGCCGGTATTCCACATTTTTTTCCACAGCTCAGGGCAGGGTTCTTGCCTGAGTTGCGGCCTGCAGGGGCGAACCAAAATGTGAGGGCTCCGAGGCTCGGAGCCCTTTCGGCAAAGTTCCTGTTACGTCGGGGACGTTACTGATGGGGGGCGGAGGATGCGGGCGGATGAGGCGCGCTGGAGTGCGTCGGAGCTGGAGCTGGAGCTGACGGAACGGAGGTTGGGGCAGGGATACCGGACTTCGCGTTGTAGGCCTGAATCACGGCTGCGGTGATATCGGTGCTCTTGTTTGCCCAGAGGACGATAGGGGCCTGCTGCTGGCTGGCCGCAGCGTCAAGAACGACGGTGTAGCCGTTCTGCTCGGCGTAGGACTGGAGGGTCCCGTAAACCTTCTCGGCAAGCTGCGCATAGGTCTGCTGCATTTCCTGCTGGAAGTCGTTGGAGGCGTCTTCGCCGGTGCGCTGGTATTCCTTTTCCTCGTCGTCGATGGACTTGAGGCGGGCCTGGCGCTCGGCATCGCTCAGCTTGTCTCCGGAAGCCTGGAGCTGCTTTTTGTCACTGTCGATCTTGTCCTGCAGGGACTTGAGCTGGGTGCGCTTGGGGTCGAATTTCTTCTGCAGTTCGCTGAAGTTGCGCTGTCCTTCATTGGTTTGGGCGACTGCGCCCTGGAAATTAATCACGGCAATCTTGGGGACACCCGGCGACGACGCCGCAGTGGATGCGCCGCCAGCGGCGGGAGTCTGGGCAACGGCGCTCGCGCCAAGCCCGGACGCAAGCAGGCAAACGAGTGGCAACGAACCTAACTTGAAACGCTTCATGGAAATCAACATTCCTCCGGTTTGAGTGAGATCGCCCGCACTTGCGGAAGCGAACCTTCGCTTCCTGATCTACCTGCTGCGCTGTTCGTTGAGGCAGATTCCAAACCAGAGCGGCGTGGAATGCAAAGACGAGACACGATCAGAAGACATATTCAGGACTGACCCAAATTATATAGGGTTGAAGCCCCGGACCGTCAAACAACTATGTCAAAATACGCCGCACGAATCAGCAGGCGGGCGGGAACTGGCCGGCTTCCCGCCGCTGGCTGGTTAGACGCAGGCTGCCGTCAGAAGGTAGTACTGACGGTGAGCCGGAAAGTTTTGGCCGGCTCGCGAAGCTGAAGCTGCGATCCGTATGCCTGCTGCGCCTGCGCGTAGCTGTAATCGCCGGCGCCACCGGCGGGGAACATGCTACGCGTAATCAGGTCCTGGGTATAGAAGTTCTTGTCGAGGCGCAACGGGTTGTAGGCGTAGAAGAGGCGGAATGGCGCGTTGATGATCGGCATCATGACGTCAATCTCGGCACCGGTAGAATCGCGCGGGTAATAGTTGGTGCCGGGAATGACATGGATGAGGTTGCCGAAGTTAATCTGCTGACCACCCTGGCAGGAGCCGTTGACGTAGTTGGGGCAACCGTAGAGGGGCGCGTTGAGCAGGGCTGCTCCTTCGGGGCTCTGGCGCAACTGGCTGCTGGATGTCGCCATATCCATGCCGAAGTCATTGAAAACGGCGAAGCTGACCGTGCGCGCGTAGATGGGAATACGGTATTCCACGTTTGCCGTAACGTTGGTGTCTCCACCGATCGATGCAATGCCGTAGACGGGAAGCGGTATCTGAATAGCCCCGAGCGTCGGATTGGTGGGATCACGGGGCACGGTGCTGCCATCGGGATTGGTGAGGTTAAAGAGCACACGCGTGGGCACGAAACCGTAAGGAGTGACCGAGCGGACATCGAATCCGCGCAGATCGGCCTCACCGCCGGCGTAGAAGCGATTGAATGGCGGCGCGACATCGCCGCTGATGCCGTGGATATAAGCAGCCTGCAGGCGGTAGCCGAATACGTTACGTCCTTCAGGATTAAACTTGAGGCCCTTGATGGGATGGAAACTGCGGTATTCGACGACCGGGCTGATGTAGCGTACGTTGCCCCAGATACCGGCGATCTGCGTGATGGCGGAAAATTCCGACCCGTGATGGGGCTGGTATGCGGCGTCCAGCTTGTTCATGGTGAAACTGAAGGAAGCCTGACTGTTTAGGATGCCGCTGAGGGCGTTCTGACCCTGAATGCCGCTGCGGAATGCGAGCGTCTGGAAGAAGTTGGCAGATGCCGCACTGTAGGTCGTGACGGACTGCTTGTTGAAACTGTAGGTGAAACCAACGCTCTTGAAGCTGCGGTGGATGGGATATCTGGCCGAAACGTTGAAGCCAGTCGAGGACTGATTGTACTTCTGCAGCAGGGACTGCTGAGCATTGGACAGATTCTCGGGATTGCCTCCGGAAAGCTTGTAGTTCTTCGACGCGTTGTAGTCGTACTTGTTGTCGAAGACCTGAAATCCGAAGTTGAGAGGACGGTTACGGAAATATGGCTCGTTGAAGCCGAAGAGGAGTGTACGTGAAATGTCGCCCGCGTTAGCCTGCACGCTTAGCGTTTCGCCGAGTCCGAGGAAGTTGTTGGTCTGGTAGTTAAGACCAATGAAGGACCCGCCGAGGCCGCTGACGCCGCCATTGAGGCCGATGGAGTTCTTGCCCTTCTCCTTGACCTTCAGGAGGAGATCGACGGTGCCATTTTCGGCGTTCTGGTGAGTTTCGGAGTCCTGCTCGACCTTGAGCGGATCGAAATAGTCGAGCTGGTTCAGACGGAGAAGACTCAACTCCCAGAGGTGGCTGTTGTAGACCGCGCCCTCTTCGAGCAGCAATTCGCGACGAATGACGAAATCGCGGGTTACTGTATTGCCCTGGAACTCGATGCGCGAGACATAAAAGGGTTTGCCCTCATCGATATCGATGTTGAAGGAGACGGTCTTTTTCGCTTCGTCGATGCTGGGAGTGGGGATGCCGACGAAGTTAATGTAGCCGAGCTGACCGTAGGCCTTTTGCAGGTTCTGCAGGCCCTTGCCGAACACGGTGGCGTTGAACCAATCGCCGTCCTTGATGGCGAACTGGCCGCGCAGCGCCTTCACGTTGGTGACTGCCTTATTGCCGCTGAAAGTGATTGCACCCAAACGATAGCGCGCGCCCTCGTCGATCGGCATCATGATGTCGATGCGCTTGCCCTTTCTGGGGCGGAAGGTCAAGAAGGAAAGGCCGCTTTCATTGCGCAGGTGGGTCTGGGGATCAGCGACGCTGGCGCGGAAGTATCCGCGATCGCGATAAGCCTGGCGCACGCGCTCGGAATCTTCCTCAAGCTTGCTGGCGTCATAGGTGCGGGCAAAGAGATTCTCGAGGAAGATGGATTTGGGAATGCCGATGGGGCGCAGGTTTTTCATCGACTCACGCAGTACGCGTGAGCTGACGTGGTCGTTGCCGGTGAACTCAATTTTGCCGACCTTGACCTTGGGGCCTTCCTTGATGATGAAGTTCACCTGCACGGAGGCCGGGGGAATCTTCTTGATGTCGGCCTTGATGATGGCGAACTGGTGGCCGTGCTCGCCGAGCAGCTCTTTGAGGACGGCGATGGCATGGGCGACGCGAGTGGGGTCGTATTTGCTCTCAACCGAGATGCCGACTTTCTCTTTTTTGAAGCGATCGAGAACATCGGATTGGGTGACGGAATTCAGGCCCTTGTAGTTGATCTCACGGATGGTGGGCTTTTCCGTGACGTAAACGTCGAGGATGACGCCCTTGGGAGAATCTTCCTTCTCGATGCGGAGGTTTTCGAAGTAGCCGGTGTTCCAGAGCGAATTGAAGTCGCGCTCCACGGTGAGCGGATCGTAGGGGTCATTGATGCGGCTGAACATACGGGCAAGGATGGTTTCCTTGGGGATCTGCCGGTTGCCGATGACGCGGATCTGGGTGACGATCTGCTGCTGCGCCCACGCAGAGACCGTGAGGAGGCAGCAAAAGAAGGATAAACACTGCAGTGTGCGGCGAATTGAACGGCGCAAACTCTGGCTCAGTTGGATTGGGGAGCTTGCGCCCCCGCGTTCGACGGGAAAAATATGCACACCCTCACTGCAAAAAATCAGGCCCAGCGTAAGTAAAAGCCGATTATATGGGACCGGAGCCGCATACCCCAACTCCGCAATTCGATTGCGCGCGCGGTTCCTCATCCGAGAGCGGTAACGCGCGTTAAGCCACGATCAACTTTCCAGTTCCGCGTGGATGAGATTTCCCTCGCCGTCCCACCGAATGTCGAGGATGTTTGGCTTACAGCAGACCTGGCAATCTTCCACGTAGGATTGCCGGGCACCACCGGATTCATCCACCACCGTTTCATTCCATTCTCCACAACCAGCACATTGGAAGGCAGCCGGTAAAGGCATGTTCAGTCAGAATTTCCGTAACCCGATGGGGCGCAACCGCAAAATGCGCGCGTTTCGGTCTCGACGACAAATCCGCTCTTAGTTTAACGGAAGCAGCGCGCATTGGCGTCTTCGAACGTGTTCAGCGGCCACTAGATAGACGATTCAGGGAACCCCTTTGGGAGCGCGTTCGGAGAGCGTGTTGAGGACTGCCGGGCGCAACGGCCTTCTGGACCTGGACGAGGGTGGAATAAAAAGTCGCGCCGCCTCCGATGTCGGTGAGGCGCTGCGAGGTGAGCAGATTCACGTTGTGGCCGCCGGGCGAGAGCTTGTTCCAGGAAAGGCGCGAGGCGACAACGCCCGCCGGAACACTGGCGTTTCCGTTGGCTGACACGCGTGCGGTCAAACGAATGCTACCGCGTGCGTTAAAGACTTCAACGATATCGCCGTCGAGGATGCCGCGCGGCGCGGCGTCGTCTTTATGCATCTCGAGGGTGGCGTGGTTCCCGTTTTCCATCTTCTGGTGCACGGGCAGATTGGCGAAGGTGGAATTCATGTAGTTGTCGGCTTTGCGCGGGAGAAACTCAAGCGGGTAGGCTTGACGCATGTCGCGATTGTCGGGGGTTTCGTGGCGCGATTCGACCGGTGGCACGAAACCTGGCAGGGGATCGAGGCCTTGAGCGGCGAGGGCGTCGGAGTAGAACTCGATCTTGCCGGTCGGGGTGGCGAATCCGCCGTCGGCGAATGGAAGATAGCTTTCGCCGCGAGATTCGGATTCGAACTTGAGACGGATGTGGCCACCAGCGTCGTTGAGGGTCTGGGCGGTCATTGCCTCCTGCCATTCGGGTTGCTCTTTACCTACACGGAGAGCCTGAGCGATCAGGTCGTCGGGCGTGTCGTGGAAGCAGTCTTCGGTAAAGCCCATGCGCTGGGCGAGTTCGGAGAAGAGCTGCACGTTCGAGCGGGCTTCGCCGACAGGTTCGATGGCCTGATTCGATAGCTGGACATAGTAATGGCCGTAAGCGCCCTGGACGTCTTTGTGCTCAAGGAATGTCGTCGCCGGCAGGAGGATGTCGGCGTAGTCGGCAGTGTCAGTGAAGAACTGTTCGTGGACGACCGTGAACAGATCGGGGCGCGCCATCCCGCGCACGACTTGGGACTGGTCAGGCGCGACGGCGGCAGGGTTCGAGTTGTAGACGAACAGGGCATGCACGCGAGGATCATCGAGTTCGGTAAGAGCGTGACCGAGCTGGACCATGTTCACCACTCGCGCCGGGCGATTGAGCGGGCTGGCGAGCATGAGGTCGGGGCGTTCCAGCGCATGCTTGTCCCAGGAAAACGCTCCGCTGGTGGATAGCTGCAGGCCCCCGCCGCGATGTTTCCAGGCACCGATGAGCGCGGGCAGCATGGCCACGGCCCGGGCGGCGGTGCCACCATTCTCGGAGCGCTGGATGCCGTAGTTCATGCGAATGACCGCGGGAGCGATGGTGGCGTATTCGCTGGCCAGCTGCTCGATGTCTTGCGGCGCTATGCCTGTGTAGCGCGAGACACACTCGGGGGTGTATTCGGCAACACGCCTTTTCAGCTGGTCGAAACCGTGCGCGTGAGCGGCGACATAATCGCGGTCGTAAAGCGAGTCGCGGGTGATGATGTGCATGAGCCCAAGGGCGAGGGCGGCATCGGTTCCGGGCCGGATGGGGATGTGCCAGTCAGCCTGGCGCGCGGTCCGGGTCGCATAGGGATCGATGACCACCAGCCTGGCGCCCTTGCGGCGGGCCTCTTCGATCATGGGCCAGAGATGGATGTTGTTGCCGTGGACGTTGGCTCCCCAGGCGATGATGAAACGGGAGTCGCGGAAGGCTTCAGTGTCGGTGCCGAGCTTGCGGCCGTATACGGAGAGGAGCGCGTCGCCTCCGGCGGTGGAGCAGATGGTGCGATTGAGCTGCGAGGCTCCAATGCGGTGGAAAAAGCGGCGGTCCATCGAGCCGTATCCCAGGACGCCGATAGTGCCGGCGTAGGAATAGGGCAGGATCGATTCGGGTCCGTGCTGGTTGCTGATTTGCTGGAGACGCGCGGCGATGACGTCGAGCGCTTCGTCCCAGGTGATTCGCTCGAAGGCTTCGTGCTCGCGGCCCTGCGGGAGTGAGGTCTTGGCAACCCCGGCGCGGCGGCGCATGGGATAGAGCAGGCGATCGGGCGAATAGACACGGTCGAGATATTTAGCGACTTTGCCGCAGAGGAAGCCGCGGGTAACGGGGTGATTGGGGTCGCCCTGGATTCGGGTAGCCCGTCCAACGTCATCGATGGTGACCAGTACTCCGCAGGAGTCCGGACAATCATGCGAGCAGACGGTGTGGACGGTGCGGGTGGTCATTCCTTGATTGTATGTCCCGCGCGAGGCCGATGAAAGCGCTCTTGTGTGGCAGGTTCGCTGTGAAATACTTCGTTCCGGAGGGACTCATGCGATTTCAGAAATTGACCTCGATTGGTTGCGCGATGCTGCTGTGTGTTGCGGCAGCAGCGCAGACTGCGCCTGTTCAGACGGCGAAGGACAAGGCTGCAATCGAGCAGGTGCTCCACGACCAGGAAGCGGCGTGGAATCGCGGAGATATCGACTCCTTCATGCGAGGCTACAAGGATTCGCCGGAGACGACGTTTATCGGCAAGACGCTCAGCCACGGTTTTCGGCCGATCCTGGAGCGGTACAAGACCGGCTATGCGACCAGAGCAGCGATGGGAACCCTGGACTTCTCAGAGCTGGAGGTGCGCATGCTGGGATCAGACTACGCCGTGGTTACGGGCAGGTATCACCTGGCAAGAACCGCGGAGGGCGGAGGAGACGCGCGCGGTCTCTTCTCGCTGATCTTTGAGCGCGAAAGCAATGGGGAACGCGAAGCCGACGGGTGGCGGATCATTCTCGATCACACAAGCTAGGGCTTGACCACACAAGCTAGGCAGTTAACCACGCGAGCCAGGGCGAAGCTAGTTGGATCGAACCAGTGTCGTGAGGGTCCGCTTCTGCTACAAAGGCTGGATCGGAACTCTTGTGACTTGAGAGGCGTGGTGAAAGCGATTACATCACTTTCTGCGGTACTGACTGCAACATTCGTTGTGTTGGGAGCAACAGCTGAAGGGAACGCGCAGCAGCGGCCTCCTGCCGTTCCTTTGATCGCGCACAATCCTTACTTCAGTGTGTGGTCGATGGCGGATCACCTGACGGATCAACCTACGCGGCACTGGACCGGCGCGGAGCAGCCCCTGACCGGTCTGGTTCGGATCGATGGAGCGAACTATCGCTACATGGGCGCATATCCGCGTGCGGTGCCTGCCATGAAGCAGGATTCGGTTGATGTAAGGGCGACACACACGATTTATGTCTTTGAGGCTGCGGGCGTGAAGCTTGAGGTCTCGTTCTTTACTCCGGCTTTTCCTCAGGATCTCGATCTGCTGTCGCGTCCGGTGACTTATCTGACGTGGAGTGTGGCCAGCACGGACGGGCGGGGCCACAAAGTGGAGCTGCTGCTAGATGTTGACGGGCGCATTGCGGTCGACACGGACAATCAGCCGGTCACGTGGGGGCGTTCGCAGGCTGCAGGAGTGACCCTGCTGAACATCGGGTCACGGGATCAGCGGGTGCTCAATCGATCGGGCGATGATTTGCGAATCGACTGGGGATACTTCCATCTGGGCGTGCCGGCGAATGAACAGGCCAGCGTGGCGGCATCGTCACACGCGATTCGAGACTTTTTGAAGAGCGGCACGTTGCCTGCTTCCGATGACGTGGATATGCCGCAGACGCCGCGTGATCATGCCGCGCACCTCGCACTCGTGCTGCCGGTTGAGGTGCAGCCGGGGCAGACGGTCAGCCGGCACGTGTTGCTCTCCTACACCGAGGAGTATGCGATCGAATATTTTCAGCGCAAGCTGCGACCATTCTGGCAACGCAACGGCGAGACAGCGCAAGCGATGTTTGCGCAGGCTGAAGCCGAGTATTCCACGCTGGAAGCACGCGGGCGCAAATACGATGACGAACTGACAGCCGATCTTGACCGCGCGGGCGGCCCGGGATATCGGCAACTGGCGCTGCTTGCGTATCGACAGACGCTGGCGGCGCATGGTCTGGTTGCGGATCTCGATGGCAAGCCGATGTTGTTCGCCAAGGAGAATTTTTCGAACGGCGATATCGCTACGGTGGACGTACTGTATCCTTCGGCGCCGTTCTTTCTGTTTTTCAATCCCGCGCTGCTCGAGGCGCAGGTGCGGCCGGTGCTTGAGTATGCACGGCTGCCGCGCTGGAAGTTCCCCTTTGCGCCACATGATCTGGGGCGGTATCCGCTGGCCAATGGTCAGGAGTATGGCGGAGGCGAGCTGACGGAAGAAGATCAGATGCCAGTGGAGGAGAGCGGCAATCTGCTGATTCTGGGCGCGGCGCTGGGGCAGGCGCAGGGCGATTGGCATGTCGCCAAGGAGTACTGGCCGGAGTTCACGAAGTGGGCGAAGTATGTTCGCGAGAAAGGACTGGATCCGGAGAACCAGCTTTGCACCGATGATTTCGCGGGGCACCTGGCGCATAACGCGAATCTTTCAATCAAGGCCATCGAGGGATTGGGCGCGTATGCACAGATGGCACGGGGACTCGGGGAGAATGCGGTTGCCGACGACTACGCGGCGGCTGCGAAACAGATGGCAACGCAGTGGGAGACGATGGCCCGTGACGGGGACCACTACAAGCTGGCCTTCGACCGCGTGGGAACGTGGAGCCAGAAGTACAACCTGGTGTGGGACAGGCTGTTGTCGCTCGATCTGTTTGCGCCGCAGATTCGGAAAACGGAGATCGCGTTTTATCTGAAGCATCTGAATCTTTACGGATTGCCGCTCGATAATCGCGCCGACTACACAAAGCTCGACTGGGAGCTGTGGACGGCAACGATGACGGAAAATCCAACTGATTTTGCCGCGCTGCTTGATCCGATTGTGAAGTGGGTGAGTGAGACACCGACGCGGGTGCCGCTGACCGACTGGTATGACACAAAGAACGGCAAGCAGGTAGGTTTCCAGGCTCGCAGCGTGGTTGGAGGCGTATTCGTGAAGGCTCTGGCGGATAAAGAGCTTGCCACGAAGTGGCAGGGGATGGCGGAGCGGTAGGGTAGGCGTCAGATGGATGGTGCCTGCCGGGCATCAGCGCGGCAGTTTGCAGGAAGAACGATGGTGAATGCGGTTCCGTGATCGGATTGGCCAGTGCTGGTTTCGACAGTAAGGGTGCCGTTGTGCTTTTCAATCAATCCGCGGCTGACCCAGAGTCCGAGGCCGGTTCCGAGGTCCTTCTTGGTGGTGAAAAAGGCTTCGAAGAGGTGGCCAAGGTTCTCCTCCGAAATACCTGTTCCCCTATCAGAGACGCGAACGCTCACATTGTCGCCGCGCGTCTTGAGTTCAACTCGAATCTGCCCGTGGGCGCTGCTGGCGTCGATGGCGTTTGTGATCAGATTGGCCACGACCTGGCGGATTTCGCCCGGCACGACGCAGGCGACAGCTCCGGCGTCGATATCTGAAACGACACGGATCTCCTTGGCCATGAAGTTGCGGCGATAGAGGACAAGAACCTCAGAAACGATCTCGCCGATGTCGGCGTTTTTCGGGGCGGAGTTTTCGCGATAGAAGCCCAGGGTCTGGCGAACAATCTGCGCTGCGCGCTGTAGTTCGTCGGATGCGGTGTTGAGGTATTCCCGCGTGCCCGCGTCAAGTGTCTGGGACTGCTGGGCGAGATATACGAGGTTGGTGACCGACTCGAGGGGGTTGTTGATCTCATGAGCGACCGTGGCGGCAAGCCGTCCGGCCGTCGCCAACTGCTCCGTACGCCGAAGCTTTTCTTCGGCCAATAGCTGATCGTGGATATCAACTATCACGCCTACCCATTCCTGAAGTACACCGGCATCGTTCTTCATGGGAACTGCGCGCACCATGCAATTGCGGTAGGTCTTCGAGGATGCGTGCCACATGCGCCCGCGAAATACATGCGGAGCGATTTCTTCGGCACCGCCGAGAATCTCGTTCACCAGTCTTTCGCGATCCTCCGGATGCAGTGCCTGTGCCCACCCGTAGTCGCGCAATTCTTCCCACGTCTGGCCGGAATACGCGGACCATGCCGGTTGTGGCTCAACAAATTTTCCCGTGGGATCGGAGGACCAGGCGAGCGAGCTGGTCGCTTGGATGAGTGAGCGATAGCGCGATTCGCTCAGGCCCAGCTCGCAAAATAGCTGCGCGTTTTCGATGGCCGTGGATGCCCGTGCGGCCAGATCCTCCGCAAGATGCAGGTCTTCCCGTTTGAAGTGGCGCTTGCTGCGATCTGAGATGAAGTGCATGACGCCGATCACGCGATCCCTGCTTTTGAGGGGAACCACGATCGCCGAGACGATAGCAAGACTTCGTATCCAGGCGAGATGCTCCTCATTTTTGGCAGCACCGGCGAGGGCCTCTTCAGGGAGTGATTCATAGAGCATCGGCTTGCCGGTTGAGAGCACAGCCCCGGTTCCTCCAGCTGCGTGGAGGCGCTCACTATATTCGGCAGGAACCTGACCAAGCATACGTTCCTTATCCGGGTCGACATGGGCGGCAGCGATGGCAATCAAGTTGTCGTCTTGATACATGCTTACCGTGCACCAGTCGGCAAGAAACGGCACGGCGAGCCGGGCGACGGTGTTCAACGTCCGCTCATAATCGAGAGATGATGCGAGGATGGCGCTGGACTCGGCGAGAAACTTGAGAGAGGTGCGTTCGCGCTTTTGCGCCTCCTTCAGTTCGGTCATGTAGAGCGTGGAGGCGCTGAGGTTAGCCAACACTCTTGCGAATTGAATCTCACCCTCAGTGAACGTGTGGCGACGGCGATAGTAGAAGGTGACGGAGGCAGCAAGGACCTCGCCGATTCGCATGGTGATACAGATCAGACTGCGGATGTCTTCGGAGTCGTACCACGCCACTCGATGGGCAAGAACCTCGTGGGCGCGAACGTCCTCAAGCGGGGCGATCGCGGGAAGCAGATTCGGGTCTGGAACGTGGAGCTCGCTCCCTCCGCGGGGGTCGATGAGTCCGGCCGAGGCCAGCATGCGCCAGTGGTAGCCGCCGTCGTTGCTGCGCCACACACCGCAGGCCTCGGCGTCGATAAGCTCCCGGGCGCATTCAAGGACGCGCCCCAGCATGGTGTCCACATCAGCGGCCGCGAGCAACGCCGCAGATGCATTGACAAGCACGCCCAAGGCGCGTTCACTGAGCCCCGAATCGGCATCTTTCACAGAGCTATGGGAGAAATCCATTGCCTCTCGTGTTGCACGAGGAGTCGCCCCTCGAGGCTCGATTGTATCGAATCAGTCCGCCCGGGTGATGGCGAATTCAGGACTGCGCGCCTTGAGCAGCCGGCTCAGGCGTGGGCATCTTGGGCGCGGCGGGCCTCTTCGGCGCCTCCTTCTTGCCGGGAGCGAGAATGGCGTGCAGCGTGGTTCCTTCCATGCGGGGCATGAATTCGACGGAACCTGCGTCACCGATGTCCTGAATCAGGCGATTGATGATGGCATAACCGAGCTCGCGGTGAGCCATCTGGCGGCCCTTGAAGCGGAGCGAGGCCTTGACCTTATCGCCCTCGGTGAGAAAGCGCACAGCCTGATTCTTCTTGGTCTGGTAGTCATGCTCGTCGACGGTGACGGAGAACTTGACTTCCTTGATGGTGATGACCTTCTGCTTCTTACGGGCGGCGCGATCGCTCTTGTCCTTTTCGTAAAGGAACTTGCCGTAGTCCTGAATGCGGCAAACGGGCGGGACCGCATTGGGTGAGACTTCCACCAGGTCCAAGCCGCGCTCGCGGGCGATCTTCAGGGCTTCAAAGGGGGGAAGAATGCCGAGCTGCTCGCCCTTCTCGTCAATGACGCGAACCTCGCGTGCACGGATTCTTTCGTTGATACGGATAAACTGCTTGGCCGAACGCTTATCGATGGGTTTCCTCCAAAATACGTGGGACTGCCACGTAGCTACTCAGTATATCGTGCTCAGTTCTCTTTTTTGATGCAATTCCCACGAAGGGCAGGCGGAGCGGGTTTTGCGGCAGGTGTGATTCCCGACATGGTATTCTGCCTCGTTGCCCAGGATTGCTCCTGAGCAAAAGCGGCTGGGGCCCAGGGGCAAATCTGTTCAGCAGCCGAATGACACGGCTTCTGCAAGAATCAATTTTCATCTCCAGAGAACGTTCCGGAAAGTTTGGGTATTGCTTATGAAACGGCGCATATTGTTGGTCGATGACGAAGTAGCCATCCTGCTGACCCTGCAGGCTGTGCTTGAGATCAACGGCTTTGAGGTGGAAACCGCCGCCTCGGCACGGGAAGCCAAGCTGAAGATCCGTAACAACCAGTACCACATGGTTATTACCGATATGCGAATGGAGAGCCACAGTGCGGGAAACGAGGTCGTGCTTGCGGCGAGGAAGTCTCCGCATAGCCCCGCGGTTGCTCTGCTCACTGCCTTTCCCCTGGCGGACTCCGATGACGGCGGACATGATGCGGATGAGGTGCTGGTAAAACCCATGAACACCAACGATCTGCTTCTGCAGATCGAAGCTCTGCTGGTAACACACGAGGATAAGAAGCGGCGCGAGGAGAGCAGCCGGCAATTCGCGACCGGAGAGCCAAAGGTATCCAGCACGAAGAGAACGAGCGCCGCGAAGGCAATCAACGACAAGAAATCGATCCCTACCGGAAGCGCCGCGCGGAATAAGGTCGCGGTTTCGGGGAAAACGAGCAAGCACGCGATGCCGGTTGGAGGAAAGCTCGCGGGTGCACACTGACGCCCGCTGGAGATGAGCGCGTTATCTCCAGTGAGAAAAATGCGCCTTACGCCCCGCGGCTGACCTGGGGAGCTACGACACTTCTTTGCTGAAAACACTGCCGGCACAAGACGGGCCGTCCCTGCGTCGGCTTGAAAGGTACCGTGGTTTCGGCGCCGCACTGCGAACAGACGGTTCGCGTTTCCGGTCGTGAACCACTTCCACCCGAGGCCCGCTTCGCCTTGCAGTTCTTGCATCGTTTGGGGTCGTTCTTAAATTGCTTGTCGTGAAAGAACAACTGCTCCCCGGCAGTGAAAACAAAATCGTTTCCGCAATCCACGCACTTGAGAATCCTGTCGACGTAGTCCATCCCGCGTCCTTGCCCCACCCCAACACGTGTGGTGTATGGCTCCGGCTGTGAAAAGCCGGCCTTGGTCAAACCGTTACATTAGAAATTCTGGAAAAAGGGCCCCGGCCGCAATGAAGTGCGGCGAACCTTCGGCTTCTTGCGAAGCCAAAGCTATTCAGAGTGCGCTGGCGGGAGAAAGGGAGGGTTCGAACGCGCCCCCGTAGCGCAAAGCACGCCAGCGCCGGATGCGTGGGTTGCCCGGAACGGCTGGCGTGTCAGCTGGTGCGACCTCATGATCGTACTCTTGCCACTGCTGGTACTGGTTAGTCCTGCTCTTTACGAGCCTTCTTACGATTCCGCTTGCGCGCCAACGCTTCCTTAACGCGGCGCTTTTCACCGGGCTTCAGGTAGAAGGAATGACGCTTCACTTCCTTGATGATGTCTTCCTGCTGAACCTTACGCTTAAACCGGCGCAACGCATTTTCAAGCGGTTCGCCTTCCTGCACGCGAACCTCTGCCAATCTGCTACACCCCCAAACTCACCCAACTGGGCTTATATAGAGTACAGGAAGCTGTCTCCCAATAGCTAGCAACAGTTGGCGGTCCGCTTTGCCGGCTTGCACGTGTCATTTGACGCCATGGGAAATGAGCGTGGCGCCGGTCTGTCAGGAATCCTCAGAGCTGGGGTAGCCAGGCCGGTACGCGCCCATCAGCCTAGAGATCATCACGGCAAGATACAGCACGCCGAGGATCGATTCCATCACGGACACGGAGCGCACCTGCGGGAGATACAGCCACGATTCCAGCCGCGCCAAGTGAGGTCATGGTCCCGAAGCTGAAGAAAATGAAGTCGAAGCCCACGGGAAGAGAATGCGAATTGGTCGCCGGATCGAGATAAAAGGCGTGCGGACGCACGGTGGCGATGATTGCGTAGAGGCGGGCGAAGGTAAAGCCGACCATGAGGTAAATGCAGAGGGCGCCAAAGATCGTCTCCGCCGTTGGTTTTTCGCGCGCGAAGACACGGCGAAAAATCACAACAATCACAAAGACGTCGAATATGAAGCTGAGCACGATGCTGAACACCGACAGGGTTCCGATTTCGGAGCGGAAAAAGACGGAGTGTTCCACCATGGCGGGAACCGCGAGCAGCAGTGCAACGAAGATCAGCCCCCTGCGGAAGCTTACCGCGTAAACAGTGACCAAAGTGACGGCTATTCCCAGTGAACGAAGTAGATAATAGCCGGGCCCGGTGGTTTCGCCTGCGTAGGGATAAAAGACAAGGTCCGCCAGCAGGAAGAGGAACAGGAGAAAGAATTTGTGACCAGTGACGGGTGGTATCCGACTGGAACGGACCCACTTTGCGGCGCTGGCCACGCGTCCTGTGCGAGTCATACTTCGCAGTGAATCGGGCATGGCACGGAAAAGTTGATCCTACACTCTTCCCCTGGGGCGGAGGCAGCCCAATCGCGTGAAGCCCAGGCTGCAACTTCATGCATGGAGCTGCTACTTATGCAAGGCACCTATCTTGTAGACGATGCCCACCGACCCGGCAAACTCGTTCTGCCAGGTGTAGCCGTAGTGAGTCGGCTGCCAATCGGCAATCAGCCGCACGGCAAGCCGTGGCGACAGGTTGTAGTCTCCGAACCCGCCGACTGCCGCGCCGAATGCGAGCTTATTGTTGTACGCGCCGATCTGGTTGGGAGAAACGCCCGGCGGGAAATCCTTGTCGAAGGATCCGTAGGCCGCGCCGATTAGGGTGTGGAATCCGGCTGCGTAATTTTCGCGACGATAGATGCGAAATGTGGGCCCGAACAACCACAAGTACTCGGACATTTTAGGACTGGTAATGCCGTACTGATTCACAGGTACGTCCATGGTTCCGTAGAGGCCGCGGACGCTGCCTTCGATTCCCCAGACGGGACGAAAATTGACGGTTGCGGTGCCATTCCAGCCAAACAGGTTGTTCGCGGGGAAACTTCTGGCAGCGCTGGGATTGAAGTGTGAATACTGCACACCCCCGTAGAAATCCCACCGGTTGGTATATGAGGTCAGCTCGCCCACGGGGGCGGTTGCCGTTACCTGGGCGTGTGCGTGAACGATAGAAAGAAAAAGCGGCGCGGCAAAAATCGCGACAAGCAAAGAACGGACAGCAGATCTCACGCGAATCCCAAACCTCACTGAGTTGAGCATTCAGGCGGCCCCTGAACTCGAGCAAGCCGCAAAGTTTCACGATACACGATTGGCGAGGAGATGGTCAGCTGAGGGAGGTCCTCTACGGCCCGCAATATTGTGAGTGGAGGCCCGGCAGCGAATTCATCGAAGATATTT
Source organism: uncultured Acidobacteriaceae bacterium (assembly GCA_963781245.1). Classification (GTDB taxonomy): domain Bacteria; phylum Acidobacteriota; class Terriglobia; order Terriglobales; family Acidobacteriaceae; genus Silvibacterium. Next base: position 229,863 of record CAWAFB010000005.1, on the reverse strand, counting down.
TTGCCGGATGCGGAACGTGTCAAGGAAGGCAAGAAGAAAGTCGCCGGGCTTCACCTTCGATCCCGCAACGTCTTCCCACTTTTCCAGAGGAAACTCGTATACCGAGTCGTGCAGCGGCTGCGGATCGCGATGGCTGAGGACGATGAATCGCGCGATGATCTCAACGTCGAAGACCCAACGTGAGATGAACGGCTGGCTCAGGACCTGCGATAACGCAGGGGTGACGCGAAAGATCTTTGCGCCGCACTGCGTGTCGTAGATGGGGAGACGCAGCATGAGGGAAACCACGGTGGCAAAAACGCGACCGAGGTAGTGACGGACTGCGCGGCGATGGACATGACGGCCAAGGAGCCTGATGCGGGAACCGAAGACCATTTCCAGCCGGGGCTGTTCGATGAGCTTCTGCCGCAGATCGGAGATGGCTTCGAGTGGAGTCGCCAGATCAGCATCCCAGAATCCTACGAAACCGCTTCGCCCAGTCTCGATGGCGCGCAGCATGCCATCGCGTACGGCTTCGCTCTTCCCCCCATTCACGGGTTTATGCAGCACGGATACTGACGGACCACAGACGCGCTGGAGTCTTTCGAGGACCTCCTGTGTGTTGTCGGTGCTGCCGTCGTTAACGAAGAGCAGATCGATGTCGCGCGCAGCGTGCACGAACTCAACGAATTTCTCCGATTGCAGTCGACGGGCTTCGTTGTAGCAGGGCACAACAATAGTGCATCGCTCATTCAAGGCTGATGGCACAGCCTTTGCTTCGCTCTCTTCCACTTAAACCTCTCGAACCTTATTGAGGCTGCAATATCCCCCTCATGGTAAACGGGTAAAGCGGCGATGAGGGGACCTGGTGAAACGAATTGAGGACAGAGAGTTTCGGCGAGAACCGAGACTGATGCGAAGTCGAACCGGCCCTAAAGCAGGCAGTTTTCTCATGAACCCAAACCGGACTGATCTACTATGGACCTACAGGGCTCGAATCTTGACGGGAAACGAACATAGCAAGACCTTGAGCTGTCTGCATTGCGCCTGGTTTGCCCAGGAGCTTTCAAACGTACGTCCCCCGCAACTCAAAGTGAGGACAGCGCCAGCGCTCTGAACGGGGCCGGCTGCGCGAGGACGATTCCATGCCCGCTGCACATATTGCTCCCCTGTTCGCCTTGTTCGCATGGATTCCGATCGGGCTGCTTTTCTTCTACCGGTATCCAGCGCGGGTGGCGATATTGATCACGTTTATCGGGGGCTGGGCGGTGCTGCCGACGGCTAATTTTGTGCCTACCGATGCAGAGTTTCCGTACTGGATCATGAGCGCGAGTCTGCCAGCCAGCTACTTTCTGACGAAGGCGACGATTACAGGCCTGACGGCGCTGGCCGGAGTATTGCTCTTTGACCCGCGCAGTCTGCGGCGGTTCCGGATCAGCGCGTGGGATTTGCCGATGATTCTATGGTGCGCCGTGCCTCTGCTTTCGGGATTGGCGAATCATGGCGCGTACCACGAGGCTTTGCGGGATGGATTGCGGGGCGCGCTGTATCAGTCTCTGGCGTGGGGCGTGCCTTATCTTCTAGGCCGTCTGTATTTCGCGGATGATATGTCGCTGAGGCTGGCGGCCAAGGGACTGGTAATTGCCGGATTGTGTTACGTACCGATCTGCCTGGTGGAGATCATCGCGGGGCCGCAGCTTTACGCGCATGTGTATGGCTATCAGCCGTACCGATGGCCGGGAGCGGAGCGCTATATAGGCTTCAGGCCGATCGGCTTTCTGGAAGATGGTAACCAGCTTGGCATCTGGATGGCAGCGGCGACACTGCTAGCCGTTGGGCTGTGGAAGCACAGCGAAGTGAGGCGCGTGCTGGGACTCCCCATCGGCTGGGCGGCGCTAACGCTGTTTGTGGTAACCGTCCTCTGTCAATCAGGCGGCAGCGTCTTACTTCTACTGTGCCTGCTACCGTTTGTCCTGCTCAGCCGCATGGCGTTCAGGCGGGGATTCGTGGTCGCGCTCGCGCTTATTGTCCTTTGCTTTGCGGGCCTTCGCCTGACCAACATGGTCTCATTGCGATGGATGGTCGATAACGAGAGGCCGGCGCGCGCAGTGGCTACGTTTTTTGCGAAGATCGGGCGGCAATCGTTCGGCTGGCGGCTTGAACAGGACGAGCGGCACGTGAGAACGGCGTTGGCCAGACCATTTCTGGGTTCCGGGCAGTGGGACTGGTGGCGGAACGGCGATAACCGTCCCTGGGGACTATGGCTGCTCGCCTATGGCATGTACGGCGGCGTTGGCCTGCTAGCGCTCGAAGGGGCTCAGTTCCTTCCGGTCGCCAGGGCTGCCTGGCTCCCGGCGGATCCGGAGGACCTCAGGGACGATTTTTGGCTCGCTAGCACAGATGTAGCTGACCCCGATTTGCGACTTGCTCTGGGGGCGGTCCTGCTGATGGCGGCAATCGATAACCTGTTGAACAGCGGCATGATTCTGCCTCTGGCGCTGGTGATCGGCGGGATGAGTGTCTGGAGGCCCGAAGAGCAGCAAGCTGTCATCGAGGCGGATGCCACCATCGGGGGATAACCACAGGCAGACGAGGTGGTTAATCTGGAATGGCACCTCTCCGTGGGACGTTCAGGACCCAAGCAGTGTCTGTGAGATTGAAGTGAACTTGCCGTTGCCAGCGCCGCATCCGAGGCGGTAGTCGACCAGGCTGCATACCGTGCCGAAGAGTAGCGAGAGTCGTAGATACCCGCAATGGAAATAATCATATTACTCGCGACTGTTATCGCCATCATCGAGATCAAGCGGCATTCGGTCGCCGATGCAACGATTAATGTCCTGCTGCCTGCGCTCCTGATCATTCCGGCGATTTATTCGCTGCACATTCCGCACCTGCCGATCATCGGCTTCGCGGATGCGGCCATGATTCCGATTGCCATCGCGACGATTGCGGGCTATTGGAGGCAGTGGAAGTTTACCCGGGCGGATCTATGGCTCGCGCTCTTCATAGGCGGGTTGTACTACGCGGAGTTGGCAAGTACCGGCTCGGCGAACGCTGGCCTGGTTCTATTCGGCGGAATCTGCGACGCCTTTTTCCCTTACGCGATCGGCAAGCTCTTGCTTGAACAGGAGGGAATGCGGGAGCGGTTTGTACGACGTTTCGTGGTTCTGCTGGTAATCGTTTCTGTGCTCTCAGTCACCGAGTTCAGACTAGGGACGAACCTGTTCACCACATTCTTTGGCGTGCTGTTCCCTGGACAGAGGCCATGGCTGATGCAGATTCGCGGCGGATTCGTGCGGATTGTTGGTCCCTTCAACGGATCGATCCTAGCAGGTATGGTTCTGCTGCTGGGATTACTGTTCAGTTCGTGGCTTGGATTCGTGGATGGCTCCCGGGGCACGGAAAAGAAGCACTTTGGCATCAAGCAGTCCTGGCTGTTCTTCGGAGCTATCGCGCTGGGGTTATTCATGACCCAGTCACGAGGACCCTGGGTGGGAGCGATTCTCGCCTACATGATCGCCCGGATCGGCCGCGCGAAAAAAATGCGCAGAGCCGCCATCATTACGATGCTGTTGTGCGCGATCGGCGGGACGATCGGTTATATCAAGGCTGAGCAATACACAGCGGGATCAATCTGGGACGCGAAAGATATCGAACAGGAAAACGCGATTTACAGGCGAGAACTGCTGGATAACTACAAGCCGATCGTGGAAAAAGGAGGCTTCTTCGGTTATGGCGTGGTGGACTGGCCAAGAGTGCCGGGACAGCCTTCGATCGATAACGAATTTCTCTTCCTCGAGATTACCCAGGGCAAGCTGGGATTCTGGACATACATACTGCTAGCGGCAGAAGCAGTGATTGCGGGTTTGCGGGCGGCGCGCAGGGCTACGCAACGGACGGACGTGTATTTTGCACTGTGCATGCTAGGTTGCGTGCTCGGGCTACTGCTGACTTTGACGACGGTGTATATGGGAGCGCAGAGCTATCCGCTGTTTTTCCTGCTGATGGGATGGAGCCAATCGCTGCGTCAGACGCAGACCGCAACTGCTACTGTTCCCGAAGCGACGGCCGCACGGCTGAGGTTTCGGCGGGTATTTGCCTGAACACCGCAGATTAAACCGAGACGAATGGAGAATCACTTGAGACACAGCGGACGACACACCAATGCCCGCGGCTGGGACAGGACATGAAGGCAATCTTCGATCAGCGAGAGAACAATATTGACTTCGTTCGCATCGTTCTGGCGCTGCTGGTCATCCTGTCGCACTCCTATCCGCTGACGCTGGGTCACGAGAGGTCTGAGCCTTTTATGCTGCTCTCGCGGGGACAGGTTACGGGTGGGCGCATTGCTGTAGATCTGTTCTTCATTCTCAGCGGCTTTCTGATCTCGGCCAGTTACGAGCGGTCGAGTTCGGCGGTATCGTTTCTGCGGAAGCGGGTAGCGCGTATCTACCCCGGTGTTCTTCTGCTGTCGCTGGTGACGCTCGTGCTCTTTGCCCCGCTTGCTCACGCTCGCATCGAGGGGACGTCAGTGGTTGCCAAGATCCTTAATGTGACGGGTAACACTCTGCGGCTTGCGGAGTGGAAATATTCCGGGGCGTTCGCCTCGAATCCGGCTCCGGGCGTGATCAACGGATCGCTCTGGTCGATTTATTACGAGTTCTGGTGTTACATCGGGGTTCTGGCGCTGGGACTGACCGGCTTGCTGCGCTCGAAAAAGGTGCTTGCGGTGCTCTTCAGCGTCTCGATCGTGGTGAGCCTGCTGTTTGCCTATTTCAAATTTCATTTTTCCGGCGGCATTATCGGAGAGATCCTCGGATACCCACCATTCTGGGCGAGATTGCTCCCGATGTACCTGGCGGGTGTTGTCTTCTACCGCTTCCGCAATCTGATACCCGTATCCCGCGCGGCCGTTGTGGGTTGCTTGCTGGCTCTGGTGGTCGCTTGTGTTTTGCCCGTGGGATACACAGCAGTGTTTCCGATCGCCGGGACGTATCTGGTTATGTGTTTCGCCTTCTCGCGCTCGATCCGGCTTCACCAGCCCAACCGCTTCGGGGATTTTTCGTACGGCACATATTTGTATGCGTTCCCGCTGCAACAACTTATCATGTCGGCGATTGGCCATCCGATCCACCCGTTGCTACTTTTTGCTTTGGCTACTCCACCCACGCTGCTGGCGGCGGTCATAAGCTGGTACACGGTGGAAAGACGGTTCCTGCAGGCGGCAAGAAAGAAAAGATCAGAACCAACTCCGCTGGTACTGGAATTGTCCTAAGCGTCAGTTGCTATCATTGCCGTCTAATTGCGCCCGGGGTTCGCTGACCGCGGATCTGCAACCGTCTCGGCACTTGCCTTGCGCGTGCGCCACTTCTTGTAAGACATCCAGCTTTGATCCTGCAGGCGGGGCTTGATGCAGTAGCGAACGAGTTCAGGCTCCTCCCAAGGCACGTCGTGATACGCCGAGGCGAGATAGGGGCTGCGGGGATCGCGCTTCCACTCTGCGGGAAAGAGGGCAATCGTGTCGTGGCTGGAGAGGTTCGCAGTCGAGGTACTCTCCGAGGTGCCGGCAGAAAACTCGGCCGCGAGAGCGTGTATCGGGTTCCTGCCTGGTCCCAGATCGAGGTGGCAGGTTTGAGTGGATCGGGCGTTCATTTCGAGAAGGTAAGCCGTCCCGGTCGACGATTCGAGCATAAAGTCGAGGCCGAAAAGGCCGGACAACTGGAACCGGGAAGCGATTTTTTTCGCGGCGGCCAGCATTTCCGGGTTGTCGATGATGCGGATTACCGTGGCCGGCCCGTAGGCATCATCGCGCTGTATGACCTCGGCAGAGATGCATGCGAGCAGGCGGCCCTGCCAGCAGGAGACAGCGCAATTGGCCTCCGATCCAGAAATGACCTTCTGAATGCTGACCACCGGCCGCCACCGGCGCAGGCATGGAACCAACAATCTCATGTCTTTGTCGACAAGCGCACGCTTGAGACTGCGCAGTATTCCGGGGGGCGAAGAAAGCGCTTCGAACGCGCGCTCGGCCTGCTCGCGAGATTCAACTAGCCGGACACCCACGCCTCCAGACGTTCCATCGGCTTTAATGTAGGCGGGAAGACGATTCGTACTGAGCCATGCGGTCAGCGCCTGTTTTCCAGTGAGGATTTCGGTGTCCGGCACGCTGATGCCGAGATCCCTGGCGGCGGCAAGCAGGCTGGCCCTCGTTCTTACGGTGGCGTGATGTTGTGGTGCGCCAAGCGAGCGCTCGATCAACCGCGCCAAGGTGGGGTCAGTTGAACCGTTCTCCTGATAGAGGCGATGCAGACCGAGTGTGGCGTAGTCGTCGCAAGGGATCAGGAAATCCGGCTTTGCGGTTTGAATCGCGGAGTGAATCGAACCAAGAAACCCGTTGTAGCGATACCAGTGCCGTAATGCCCTCGTAGTTGTAATGGCGTGGCCACGGGGACACACTGCGTCCACAGCACAGTCGGCATGGCTCAGTGCCATTGCCAGGCGAGCCGGCGGGACCCAAGAGCAGGTCATGACTAGCAGGACGTTCGGCCTCATTACTTTTCAGCGAGGGTACTGCACTCTCATCGATCCATCTAGATTTTTTAGCAGCACACAGACGGGCAATGCGACAACCCACAAATGGTGCATTGTGAGTTGTGGAAGTAGTCCTTATTATAGGGGCAAATCAGTGAACGGGCGAGCGGTGCCGCTTCCCGAAACTCAATCTAAGTCGTTCATCGAAAAGAACGTATATGCCCTATCCCTCTAAAGTAGTCATAGTCGGCGCCGGTCCGTATGGCTTATCGGTCGCAGCGCACCTACGCGAGTGCGGCGTCAACTTCCAGATCTTTGGCAAGCCCATGTACACCTGGCGCGAGCAGATGCCGAAAGGCATGCTTCTCAAATCCGATGGCTTCGCCTCCGATATCTCGACTCCGCAGTCTGACTTCACTCTGCAACGGTATTGCTCAGAGGAAGGGACCGATTACGACCACACCAGGATTCCGGTCAAGTTGGAGACATTTATCTCGTACGGCCTGACATTTCAGAAGCGGCTCGTTCCGGAGCTTGATACGCGGCTGGTCGCCCAGATCGAGGAAGCCGACTGCGGATTCAAAGTAGAGCTTGAGGACGGTGACACGGTTTACGCGAGCCACGTAGTCCTGGCGGTGGGGATCAGCCATTTTGCTTACACGCCGGATCTATTCCGTGGTTTGGGTCGGGAGTTCGTGACTCACAGCTCGGAACATAAAGATCCAACGCTTCTGCGAGGCCGGACTGTCGGTGTGATCGGCGCCGGGGCTTCGGCGCTCGATCTGGCGGGACTGCTTAAGGATGGGGGGGCGAACGTGTCCGTTATGGCGCGCCGTTCGGCGGTCAAGTTCCATGATCCGCCGGGCCGGAGACCGCCGTCATTGTGGAAGCGACTCCGCTCGCCACGCACAGGGGTAGGACCCGGTTGGAAATCGAAGCTGGTGACCGATTTTCCGGGACTTTTCCATTTTCTGCCGGAGAAATTTCGCCTGCGCGTCGTGAAGCGCTATCTTGGCCCATCGGCCGGATGGACGGTTAAGGAGCGCATCGTCGGGCGCGTGCCGGTGCACACCGGACTGACTCCTCGCAGCGCGCAGATCCGGGATCGCCGGATTCAGATTAAATTCGCAGATGCGAATGGCAAGGTCGTTGAGCACGAGTTCGACCAGGTGATCACGGCGACCGGATACAGGGTCGACGTTCGCCGTCTACGCTTCCTCGATTCCTCTCTGCTGACCAAGCTTAAAACAGTCGAAAGTGCGCCGATATTGTCGAATAATTTCGAGTCATCGGTGCCGGGACTTTACTTCGTCGGAGTCGCTTCGGCCTTCAGTTTCGGACCGGTGATGCGATTCGCCTTCGGATCGAGGTATACAGCTATCCGGATTACGCGGCATCTGGCGAAGCTTTCAGCACGTAAGCCAGTGCCCGAATACAGCGAAGCTCTTACCCGATAATTATCGGTGAACCGGTCATGCCAGGCCAGGAGCTCTCATTCGAGTTTTTTGACCGGTGTGCCTTCAGGAATCTTTATTTCGAACTGGTCGTCGTTCAGGGTCAGGTTGACGTTGATCTTCTGAATCGTGATGACGATCTGGTACTCCTCGAGCGGACGCTTGATGGTAATGGTTCCCGGAAACGTTTGAGGGCCGAACTGTTGCATAGGCCCATAGATCGCCTGCGTCTGGATCGCGCCTTCGGGATCGTAGATATCCTCCTGAACGGTGTGCATATCTACGCGGCTGAAATGAATGACGCGCTGCGGGATTAGCTCCTGGCTGTCCGGCTTGCGGCGCACCACGGTCAGATCGTACTGGGGATCAAGCATTAACTGCTTCGATTTCGGATCGATGTTGGTTTCTGAATCCGTAGTCAGCGTTACCAGGTCGTCAGGCTGGATGCAGTTGATCAGCAGCGAATCGAAGAATATCTTGGGGCGGAGATTTTCCAGCGGATTGGGCGATTCTTTCGTGACGGTATTCGAACCCTCGATCACATGGTTGTGCGGATAATAAATCAACAATTTGAACGTGTTCCCGTCGCTCGCCATGTCGAATGCGCGAGTGTGGAGGACCGGGACCAAGCCAATAACCCTGACCGCTTCCGGCTTACGAAGCAGGATGTATCCGCTGAACGACGTATAGGTCTTCTCTTTTCCCTTGCGCGGACCGCCCTCGGTCGCCTGGAACTGTACTGTCGCGCTGAGGGATTTGATTGCCTGGCACTGCTCGTTTACCGACTCTACAAGCTGGTCGGCGGTCGCAGACCTGATCACATCAGGCATTTTGGCCTGCTTGACGGTGCGCGTGTGAACGAAGCAGCCGCTCAGCGTAGGCAATAACAACAGCAGGGCCGTCTTGTACTCGCGCCTCTTCATCAACTAATTCGCCGCACCAAGGTACGAAATTGCGAGTATAACGTCTTCATCAACGCGACCCCGCTTCGCGAAGCGACCTGCGGTACTGCTGGACGTCGTGAGCATGCCCCTCAAGAGTGGCAGAGAACCTTGATTTTCCGGAAGGGTTGGCGCTGGCGGCCACGAAATATAGATAATCGGTCTGAGCCGGACTCATCGCGGCCTTGAGCGAGGCCATGCCCGGATTACAGATCGGGCCAGGCGGGAGCCCGGGATAGCGATAAGTGTTGTATGGCGAGTCTGCCTGGAGGTCGGAAGCGTAGATGGTTCCGCGATACCGGCCGTCGAGCAGAGCGGCATAGATGACGGAGGGATCGGTCATGAGCGGCATATCCTTCGCCAACCTATTTTCGAAGACGCTAGCCACAAGTGGCCGTTCGACGTCCACGGGAGTCTCCCGCTCGACCAGAGATGCCACTGTTACCACATGATGATAATTGGCCTGGAGACCGAGGCTTCCGGCGGCCTGCCGAAACCTCTTTACCATGACGGCCAGAATCTGCTGCGAAGTCGACCGACGCTCGAAGCGATAGGTATCCGGAAAAAGATAGCCCTCGAGGCTCCTGGCCCTGGGGTCGAGGTCCGCAATCAGGCCCACGTCGGCGTTTGCTGCTGACAGGAAGCCTTCTTTCGTGCCCAGATTAGAGCTTTCGATGCGCTGAGCGATGTCGAAAAGGTTCGACCCCTCAGGAATGGTCACTGAGATCGTGTACACATCGCCGCGCTCCAGACGTTCGTAGATCTCAGACATCTTCGCAGGATGATCAAAGCGATATTCGCCTGCCTTCAGGGTTCCACCCTTTGCCAGCCGCTCGGCCTCAAAGGCATATTTGCTGTGGATCAACCCTCGCTGCTTGAGCTGGGCAGCGATCTGCATAGTAGGAGTGCCAGGGAGTATTTCGACAAATGTCTCGTTCGTTGAGCCAGTGGGCGCCAGAACGGCATAGGCTCCCCATGCAATCATAGCCAGAACCAAGAGGAATAGAAGACGTCGCACTAATAATCGAACCTTAACCTTGGATTACTCTCCTCATTTTATGATGCTGTCTTTTTTGCGTCTTTCCAGCGGCTGACGGTGGCCGACGCTCCAAGGCGACACTTGTACCATTCTTCTATGTCCATGGATGAAATTTCGCCGAGGGAGGTGCCACGGCTCATGGGTCTGGACGTGGGAGACCGCCGGATCGGAGTGGCAGTGTCCGACCCGCTGGGTCTCACCGCGCAGCCTGTTCTTACGCTGGTGCGGTCCAACCGCAGGCAAGATCTCAAGTCTCTTATGCGAATGATTCGCAAATATGGCTGCCGGGAGGTAGTCGTAGGGAACCCCCTTTATATGTCGGGGGACCAGAGTCCGCAGGCGGCCAAGGCGCAGGGCTTTGCCCAGATGCTTCGCGAAGAAACCGGCCTGCCAGTCCATCTGTGGGATGAGCGGCTGACAACGACGGAAGCGCATCGCCACCTGCACGCTGCGGGGTTGGCCGGGTCAGAGCATCGGGCGGTCGTCGATCAAGTGGCCGCGGTGCTGATTCTGCAGGGTTTTCTCGATACCCGGAGAAGCCGAGGATAATCAGCTTTTTCGCTGATCAGAGCACTTCCCGGTATAATCAAGTTTTGCGGTTATCCCGGCTCAGTCGTTGTCAGATACGGCTCATGCCCATGAGCCGCCACGGACTATTGAATGCCCGAACATATCAAACAAAAGCTCCAGGAAGAGATTCGCCGGCTCGAGCATGAACTCGCCCATGAATTACCGGCCGAGATCAAAAAGGCTGTATCCCTCGGCGATCTGAGCGAAAACGCCGAGTATCACATGGCCAAGCAGCGCCAGGAGTTCGTCAACGCGCGCCTTGGACAGTTGAAAAAGCGCATGGCGGAGCTGGCCCTCGTGAATCTTTCCAACATCCCCAAAGACCGGGTCGCGTTTGGATCGACGGTGGTCGTTTACGACACCAGCAAGGACGAGAAGATCGAGTACAAGCTCGTCACCAGTGAGGAATCCGACGTGAATCTGGGCCTCATCTCAACTACATCACCTATTGGCCGGGGCCTGATCGGCAAACAGGTGGGGGATATGGCTGTGATCGTCACACCCAACGGAAAGCGCGAGATGGAAGTGCTCAAGCTAACCACCATTCACGACGCGGCGGACTAGCAGTATCATGACGAGATCGTGGACCAGCGCCTTCGGTCGTGCCTGTGGGGTTCTCCTTCAGAGCATTGTTAACGGTCTTGCACTAACCCGCATTTCACCGAATGCGCTCACCTTCATCGGGCTGATTATCAATACCGGTGCGGCGGTGCTTTTCGGCTTCGCCAATGAGCATAATTATGTCCGGATGTTTCTGTACGCCGGACTGGTGATCATCGGGGCAGGTATCTTCGATATGGTTGATGGGCGCGTGGCGCGCCAGACCGATCAAGTTACGGTCTTCGGAGCCTTTTTCGATTCTGTTATCGACCGATACTCGGACGTAGTGCTCTTCTTCGGGCTTCTCGTGTTTTATGCGCGAGGAAATCGGCTTTTCTACGTCTTCCTGGCTGCCTTCGTTATGATCACTTCGCTCATGGTCAGCTATACGAGGGCCCGAGCGGAGGCGCTTATCGGCAAGTGCAAAGTGGGGTTTATGGAGCGGCCCGAGCGGATAGTGCTGATCATTTTGGGGGCGCTGTTCAATCGATGGGGAGTGATGGCGCCGGTGCTTTGGGTGCTGGCGGTGCTATCGACGGTTACCGTGATTCACCGCATCCGCTACACCTACCAGATGACAAAAGACCTCGCGCCGGTGCGCGATCCGATCATGCTTCAAAGTGTCGCTGCTGAATCTTCCCGACAGGCGAGACCTGATCTTCCTCCCGCGCCGAGCGCTCCACATGCTTAAACGCTTTTCCCTGTTTGAATCGCTTTATGAACGACGGAACTTCTGCCCTCAAGATCGATTCTTGCTTACAATAGGAGCCTAGAGAGATTCATGGCGCATACCGTATTTTGCACCCGCTATAAACAAGAGATGGAGGGCCTTGATGAGCCCCCCTTCGATAGCGACTTCGGTCACAAGATTTATCACAACGTTTCGAAGAAGGCCTGGGGCGAGTGGCTCGAGCACCAAAAGATGCTGCTCAATGAATACCGTCTCCAGCCCTGGACGCCTCAGGCACAGGAATTCCTTGTAGAGCAGATGACACAATATTTCTTCGGCGAAGGCGCCGCACTGCCGAAGGAATATGTTCCACCCAGCCACTAATTCTGGCTTTTTGCGCAGGGTACGCGTGCTGATAGACGCGCTGTCCTGTAAACTGATTCAGTAACTTCTGCCGTGTCGGGACGTGGCTCAGCCTGGTAGAGCACTCGCTTGGGGTGCGAGGGGTCGGCAGTTCAAATCTGCCCGTCCCGACCATTTATAAAATCATTAACTTACAAGATTGCCTTCCAGATTTCTGTCGGAGATTGTGGGCGGATTTGTGGGAGGCCACGATGCAATTTTTACTCTCGCGAGCCCCACGCACCTGCTACTGAACAGCCTGCCCTGCGATCATATCCAAGGCCTCAACTGCCCGGCGCTTTGCCTCCAACCTTATACTTGGCTGTAGTACTCCAGCATCTTCCGGCTGAGATGGCCGCTGATCGCTTGAATGGTGGCATCCGGGGTCTGTGTCTGTGCCAACGCTGAAATGAAATGGGGTCGCAGATCGTGAATCCGACACTCGACACCAGCTTGTTTCTTCGCCGTAGCCCATGCCCGCTTCCATGCACCCAACGGTTCGCCGGGATCAACATCATGAGCCGTGATAACGCCCTGCTCTGGTGCGCCGGCACCCTTGAACATGAGTTTCTCAGTGGGAAGATACCGTCTTCTGGCTTCGCATCGGGCCAGCGACTCCGCCATTCCTTAAATGCTCCAAGTGCCGCCCGAGGCCACTCCTCGATGTGCTAAGGGATGAATCGACCGACTGGGCCGCCCTGGTGGACCTTTCCTTCGGGCCCCCGAAGCCAGTTGTGTGCGATCTTATTCGCAGTGAGGCGACTATCCTGCTTCAGTCCGGCAATCCCAATCTGCACTTCCGAATTTCCGCTGATCCGGCCAGCCCGGTTACAGTGCATGGAGGGAGTCCCTTCTTCGAAGTAGCCCAATACAGTGGCCGCTGGTTTCTCCGCGACGGCTATCATCGCGCCTACGCTCGTCTCCAGGCTGGAGTCTTCCGCCTTCCGGCAGTGATCGTCGAGGCCAGATCGCTCGAAGAGCTTGGAGCTGGGCATCCGTGGTTTTTCAAAGAAAAGGTCCTCTTCTCTTCTTCGCCACCACGCGTCACCGATTTCTTCGATGACGCACTCGTCCTCGAATACGATCGAACTCCCTCACCAAGACGCTTCGTCTCACGATGGAGGAGATGTTCAGTCCAGCAGCTTCATCAGGAGGAATCTATGAGCATTGCAACGAAACGCGGTGACGGAGGCCAGACCGGTCTAGCCGGAGGCATCCGTGTCTCGAAGGCCGACCTTCGCGTCGAGTCCTACGGCTCGGTCGATGAACTGAACACTGTTCTTGGATTTGCTCGCAGCATCTGCCAGAACAAAGACATCGTAGGGTGGACCGAAGAGATCCAGCGCACACTCTTTCGCGTCGGGTCAGCTCTAGCCACACCGCCAGAGAGCAAACAGAAACCGCCCGTTATTTCGACCGAGGACGTCGAAAAACTGACGGATCTCGTCCATAAGATCGAAGCCACCGAGGGCATTCTCGCGGACTGGTCGCTCCCCGGTGGCTATACCGAGTCGGCAGCCTATGAGATGGCACGCGCGGTCTGCCGTCGGACCGAACGTGCCGCCGTGCGCTTCATCGAAAACGGAGGCGTCGTCCAGCCCGAGGTCCTCGCCTATCTCAACCGCCTCTCTGACGTGATCTGGCTCTTCGGCCGTCTGATTGAGCACAACGCCGGCATCGACACGCGGCTTCGTGACGATACCAAGGCGGGCCCGAAATTCTCCAGGGCATGGTGATGAATCCGATGATGCCGTCTCCGCCATTCAGCGACGCCGCGCGCGAGGCGGTCTATCGTGTGATCGCCGAGCGGGGTGACGTGCGTAGAGGCTTTCTCGATGTGCCATTTGCCTGAAGACCTGGTCTCTCGCCTGCTTACCGCTGCGCACAGCGCACCTTCAGTTGGATTGATGCAGCTTTCGCGCTTTATCGTCATTCGCGATCCCGCTGTCCGCAGCGATGTCTATGGCGTTTTTGAACGAGCCAATGTACAGGCTGCCGCAAGCTATTCGGGCGGGCGGCGCGAGCAGTATGCCGATCTCAAGCTCGAAGGAATCCTGGAGCTCGAAGGAATCCTGGAGGCTCCGCAGAATCTCTGCGTTCTCTGCGATTCCGGCAGCGGCCGCGGGCATGGGCTCGGACGCCAGACAATGCCCGAGACCGCGCTCTACTCGACGGTATGCGCAATCCACAACCTTTGGCTCGCAGCCCGCAGCGAAGGGGTGGGCGTGGGCTGGGTCAGTATTCTCGATCCCGAAAAGCTCCGCGAGGTTCTGCATATCCCCGCTCACCTGACGCTCCTTGCCTACCTCTGTCTCCACTACGTCAATGGCTTCGACTCGGAGCCCGATCTCGAACGTCATGGATGGGAGCGGCGCGTGCCGGTCGATCTGCCCGTCCCGACCATTGAAATTCAGATATTTACAAAGATTCAGCAGTCTAGCTACAGAGCGACATCCGCGGTGACCTGTTGGGAGCCCTCATCGCTCCAAACAAGGCTAGCTGCCTTCTAATTATCTGGTTGCTTCAGCAAGCCGCAATAGGTTGGGGTTGAGATCCCTCGCTCCCCGAATCTGCTCGTACCCAGTTGATTTGCGGCTGGTTCCGAGACCAAGGAGTGTCTGAAATGCGGCTGCGGGTGTCTTGCGACGGTTGCGCCGAAAGACGAATTCGTTGAGGTAAACCTGGAGTTGGGCCTTGCTCACTCCGTGGTAGGTGCCGATCAGCCACTGTTGCAGGTTGCCAATCGCCCGATCGGCAAGTGGGACAGCGGACTTCGCGCCTTTGCGCAACTCCGACCGGAGGGGTTGTTTGCGAACGACATGTTTAAAGCCGGCCTCCGACAGCCCTGAGAAACTTTTGAGGCCGTCCGTATAGATGGTTGAACCGGGTGCGATGTTCTGAGTGAGGAACGGCACTATCGTGGCCGCCTTGAAGTCGGGAATCACGCTCATGCGGACTCGACCGGAAGCTTGGCCACGCTTTTCCACGGCCACCAGGACGAGCGCCGCCCGCCGTTCCTTAAGTTGTCGGCTCCCCCTGAGTCCAGCTTGCTCGCCGCCAATCCACGTGTCATCAACCTCTACCTCGCCGCGCAGGGGTTCCCGAGCCGCATTCACCATTGCTCGGCGGAGTTTGTGAAGCATCATCCACGCGGTCTCGTAGCAAGACAGACCGAGTTGGCGCTGCAGAAGCAGGGCGGATACGCCACGCTTGTCAGTGGTCATCAGATACGCCGCCCAGAACCAATGGGTCAGCGGAATCTTCGTCCGGTGAAGAATGGTCCCAGAAGTCAGCGAAATCTGGTACCGACACTTGGCGCATTGGTGGCGTCCTTGGTTCACCAATTCATAGGACCTTTCGTGCCCGCATCGAGGGCAAATGAACCCGTCTGGCCAACGACAAGCTGCCAGATACCTCTGGCAGGCCTCCTCGGTGGCAAAGTCGAACTGAAACTGGCGAAGTGTCTTGGGAAACGCCGGTCGGGGCACCCCTGTACACTACTTATTGGGGCTTGCTGAAGCAACCAGATAATTAGAAGCTGCCTAAACATGCCCATACAGACACACCTTGGGCAACCTCAGCTCAGCACTGCTTGACGTGTGCACGGAGAAAAATTTCTGGTATCGAATGGATTGTCCACACACGCAGTTCCGAACCGCTCACTAATTAGGGTGCGATCGAGAGGCCGGGCGCCGCTGTAACGGTGCTAATGTGGACCCGAGAAGGATCTTTCTATCTGGCGCGCGCGGTTGGGCGCCGGAGGGCGGTGACGCGCGTTGCCAACGACAATACGACGCTCGAATGCCTCGCGCACAGGAACTCGCCAATGCTCAACCCGTGTGCTTGACCTGGCTCTAGAATCAGACGGGGTCTGGGTCATGCCACACCTGAAGTAAGAGCCTCCATCCACTGCTAGGCAAGACGCGCCAAAGGCACGGGTTCTTCGATGAAGTCGACGATTGGCCTGCCCACGCTGACATAGGTAATACCACTCGTACGCATCACGTCGGGGTCGTACAGATTGCGACCGTCCACGATAATGGAACACCGCATCGTCATCTTCAGCCGTTGCAAATCGAGGTTGCCGAACTCGGTCCAGTCGGTCAGGATGAGAACCGCATCGGCATTTTGCGTGGCAGCGTATTCGTCGGCGGTGTATCTAAGACGCGACATTTCCGGCAAGGCTTCGGCAGTTCTTGCCATAGCGGCCGGGTCGAAAGCCTGCACCGAGCAGCCCTCCGCGATCAGCTGTCGAACGATGTCAATGGCGGGCGACTCACGGATGTCGTCGGTACCCCCTTTAAATGCGAGGCCCAGTACGCCGATCCTCTTTCCGCGAAGTGTCCAAAGGACGGAACGTAATTTCCCGATAAAACGACCTTTCTGACCAGTGTTGATTCTCTCCACTTCGGTCAGTAGCGAGAAATCGATCCCCAATTGCTCCGCGATGTGACGAAAAGCCGCGACGTCCTTTGGGAAGCAAGATCCGCCGTAGCCGATTCCAGGTTGCAAAAACTTCGGGCCGATTCGGCTGTCCAGCCCCATGCCACGAGCGACCTGACTTATATCTGCGTCGGTCGCCTCACATAAGTTCGCGACGGAATTTATAAATGAAATCTTTAACGCGAGAAATGCATTTGAAGCGTGCTTAATGATTTCGGCGCTCTTAGTGGAAGTCGACACTAATGGCGGAGGTTGATCGGAGCTATGCGGTCCCTCAATTGCATTGAGCGTCCCATAATAGGTACCCTTGGTCAGCGGGTCGTATATCTTACTTAAGACTGCAAGGGGTCGAGCATGGTCGGCACCTATCACAATTCGATCTGGATGCAGGAAATCTCTGACTGCCGTTCCCTCTCTCAAGAACTCGGGATTCGACACAACATCGAATAGGTTGCGAGGGACACCATTCCGTTGGATTACACGACAAATCCACTCACTGGTGTAAACGGGTACTGTGCTCTTTTCGACAATGACGGTGTAGTGATTAATCGACCGTGCGATTTCGTTTGCGACTGCTTCCACATATGATAGATCGGCCTTGCCCGTATCGGATGGCGGCGTACCAACGGCGATGAATACCGCGTCCGTGCCATGTACGGCGTCGCTCAAATCATGTGTAAAATAAAGATTCGAACCCAAATGATTATGCACGAGCGCAGGCAGGTGTTCTTCGTGAATCGGGCAATCTCCGGTTTGTAACGCTGCGATCTTTCGGCGGTCGTTGTCCACGCATGTAACCAGATAGCCCAGTTCCGCAAAGCATGCGGCAGCGACTAAACCAACGTATCCAGAACCGACGACCGCAATTCGAATCGGGTCATTCATAGTGTAACTGTCTCCAAAATAGACGGGATGGCGTTCATACTCTTCTTATCGACCACTAGCTCTGATGGCAGTTGTGAAGGATTATTTGCATCTATGTTGCGTAATATCTTCCAGAACAGCGCAGGTTTTACCCACCCTGGCTAGGCCATTCGAATACGCCAGAAATTTCTTGACTCTGCATCGCCGAGTGTTAGTATTTGACGAAACTACCTACATTCGCACGGCCCAGGTCGGACCTGATAGCACGGCTCATCTGTCGCGACCTGCATTGAACCACTTACATTTGCTATCTGCTATTTGCCGACTTCGGAGGTTTTTGTATGTTCGCGCCTTTAGTGTCTTTAAGGGCAGCGCGCGCTCGTGTCGCGTGGGCTTTAATCGCAGTTGGACTTCTCTTTAACAGTTCGTCCAGTCATTCCCAAACCATCAACGTGAATTTTGGGAGCCGTAGTGGCTCAACGCCTGCCGTGCCCGCCGGACTCTTTTCGATAGGCCTAGGGGGCGCCACGGTTAATCAGCGTGGCCCACTAGGAACGCTGACCGCAGCGGGGCTCGATCGGACGCGGATATGGATTCCACTTCAACAAATTTACGTCAACAAAAACAAACCGAATTTCAGCTACCTAGATGGCGGTTTGGAAACCATGCGCACTGCGGGGCTTCATCCATTAGCGGTGATCTACGACACGCCGACCTGGCTTGCTTCAAATCCGTGTTACCCGCCGTCCGACGCCTGGCAGTGGGGCCAGATAGCGGCAGCGGTTGTCGCCCACTTAGACGAGAAATTTCCGGGGTTGATACAGGACTACGAGATCTGGAACGAACCGGAACTCGCGGCTTCGCTTTGCATCAGCAATGCTACCACTCGACTCGATACTTACCTGTCGATGTTTGCGGAGGCTGCGGCAGCGATGCACAAACAAGCCGACGCCGATGGCGAGACCATCCGTACAGGCGGGCCTGTCATCTCTCAACTCTCACTAGCGCCGACCTGGATTCCTGCACTCTTAAATAACAGCTACACTGCTCCCTATGTTGACTTTGTGAGCTTTCATCTTTATCTAACCGGCCAGACCAATATCGACGAAAGGATGAACTGGTCTCAATTATATGCAGTTACCCAATCACCAACTGGAGGACTGGCCGCATATTACAAGAAGTTAGAGTCGCTAGTTCGAAGTGGCCATCAGCCACAGGCCGCCTCAACACCGATCTATATCACTGAATATAACGACAACTGGGCGTACGCGGTGGACTGTTGCCGCAATGATCCCACATATGGTCCGCTATGGAATTCGGTCGCTATCGCTGATTTGCTTAATGTCGTGTATAGCGGGGCAAAAGCTGTTCCCAGCCAATTGGGCTATTTTAACGCGACCGGCAGTTATTTTTGCATTCTTGGCAGATGGAACGAGACTATGAACTGCGACACGTCAGCCACAGATCCTTACCCCCAGTATTATGCGTTTAAGCTGTTCGCATCGCCGGAGTATCTCGACTTACAGGCTGGAGGGCACATGGCTGCCTCTGTATCGCCCGCAAGTACGACATCAGGCTTGGATGCTACAGCCTTCTACACTTCTACGGCCGATGATGTAGTAATCATCAACCCAACATCAACGACCTATAACTCCGTGACTATCAACCTTACGAATGCCGGGCTCAGTTCGCCAAGCGGCACCGAGTACCTCTTGAATAGATCGAATGACCAAATATCGGCTTGGGCAGTGAAGGTTGCTTCGAGCTCGGGCGAATACTCAGCAAGAGTCTACGTTCCAGCCTACTCAACGGTTGCTCTGTCGGTGAAAGGCAGCTCTGCCGCCGAGGCGCCCAAGGCCGTGCTGAACGTGTCAACACTGAGCGGGACCCATCCATTGGCGGTGTCGATCAGCTCTTCCGAGAGCCAGGGCGGTGGGAGCGCAATCGTCGGCAGGACAATTTCCTTTGGCGACGGCGCGTGGTCAAGCTGGACTGAAACGCTTAGCCATACTTACACGAAGCCGGGCAATTACTTCGTCGGCCTCACTATAAAGAACGCCGCGGGGCAATACTCCTCAACTGGAACGACTATAACTGTCCGTTGAACGAAACCGGAGTTCGGGTGACGTAGCTCTTGCGCCTACCCGAACTCCGCTTCTCTTTCGGGGCTATCCATATTCCCCAGAAACGCTACCCGTCAGGCCGGGACATCGCGCACTTCTCTTACTTACCTGGACGGGCGGAAGGGGAGCTCAATGCCGTTGGACTATCTAACTGGACAACTCCAAACCTGAATTGCAACGCCCAACTCGTTCTCTTCGACTTCTGCCTGAGCAGTAGTGGTCTGGCACCATCTTCGACTGGCGCTCGCAGACCGGCACTATGGCAGCCTCAACTCCGAAAGGGCGGTCTGTGCTCCGAGTGAAGAGAGATGATGCGTATCCACGAAGAGGCTTTGATTACCCAGGGCAAATCGGCAACCGACAGCAGAGCACAACGCATCTTGCGGATCCACCAAATGAACCTCAGGATGAGCTTTGCTCACGACCGCCACCAAGCGCCTCGCCTCCGCATCTTCAGGATAGCCGGACGGAGGAGCAACTCCATCGGACCACCTCAACGTCGAGGCTGCCACCAAACGCGCCATGAAACGGCGCGGAGCAATCAAATGCGTACGCATATGCCGCATCGGATCGAAGCTAAATGAATTGTTATCTTGAAACAGATAAACCACCTTGCCCATTTGTTCAAGTTGGTCGATCTCTGCATTCAGACCCTGCTCTAGGAGGGGGCCGCTCCGCGCCGCCGACGCACCAGAAGCATCCTCATCCCCGGCCACAAGCATAAAACGCTCCTTTCCATCATGAAGATATCCAGACCAGACCCCGGCAATAACTACCGCATCTATGCTCGGTTCGCGTAGCAGGTAGGCGATGACTTCGCGATTGAACTCGGCGCACTCACGGTCGTGCGTTGGATGATGGATAGACGATGCGCTCACCCCCTGTAGGGCGGGGCAGGAGCCTTTGGTTAGCTCCAGGAGTCGGTATCCCTGCTGGGCAGCAATCGGGCGGAACCCGTCGGCGAGAGCCGCTGCGTGGCTGTCACCAATGACTGCGACAGCACGTCCCTGACCGAGAGGAACACATGGAGGCACGAGAATCGGATGAGAGGCTCCGTAGGGAGCCACACAGACATCGTGGCGAAGAGGTTCTCCGACGATCTCCATTTGCTGGACGGACCTGTTCCGCTGCGGGAGTCCGTGGGTAATCCCGAAAAGGACGGCGGGGACCATCATCGCCACTGCGACAACAGCATAGCGTTTGAGCAGCAACGGAGTGTGTGTGGTCGATTTGCGGAACGGCTGCTCGATGAATCTCCATGAAAGCACCGCGCAGGCAAACGAAACGAGCGCGAGTGTGATGGCCACGACTGTGGATATCCCCGAATCGGAACAGATGCGTGCGAAGCTCAGCAGGGGCCAATGCCACAGGTACCAGGAGTAGGATATGAGTCCAACAAAGACGATGGGCTGCCAGGCGAGGAGGCGATTCACGATTCCTTGCCGCGCCGCAATGATCAACACAGCGCCTACAACCGGGAGCAGCGCGGCGTAGCCAGGAAATGGCGTAGAAGTATTAAAAGTAAAGATTGCCACGCCCATCAAAGCCAGACCCACAAGACTGACCCCGTGCATGACAACGGCGGGTAGCCTACTCGATGTATGTGAGCGGTTCGCTTCCAGCATAGCCATCAGGATGCCGGCCGCCAGCTCCCACGCCCGAGTAGGCAACAGGTAAAAGGTTGCGTCGGGCTTAATCGGGGTGCCCAATATAGAAAGCACAAGGGACAGCAATGCAAGCCCGCTAATTATCGTGAAGAGCACACGCTGCGGCAGTCTGCGAAGAAGCAGCATTAGCAGCGGAAAAATAACGTAGAACTGCTCCTCGACACCCAAAGACCAGGTCATCAACAACGGATTCTGATCGGAGTTCGCCGCGAAGTAGCCAGACTTAAGCCAGTAGAGGATATTCGAACTTGACGTAATGGTCGCGAGCGCAGCCCTCGCGAAGTCCTTCATTTCCAAAGGAGAAAGCAAGAACATCGCCGCTATGTAACTGAACATCAGCACGCCGAATAGCGCGGGCAGAATGCGCTTGGCGCGGCGTCCATAGAACTTGGCTATCCTGAAGCTGCGCCCCCGAATCTCTTTGTAGACCAGTGACCCGATCAGGTACCCGGAGATGACGAAAAAGATGTCAACTCCAACGAAGCCTCCTCTGAACCATCTCAGACCGCAATGATAGGCAACCACAGATGTAACGGCAACGGCACGCAGCCCATCTATATCCGGGCGGTACTTGATTGCGCTGTGCAAAGCGCTGTCCCTTGTCTGTTCGGCAGTCACCATCGGCTTGCTGTTCTCCCCCTCACCGTCTCCACATGACGCGCCTTGCTAGTTGGATGTTTCGATGTTTGCAGAAGCAGCAGCGGCGATGCACAAACGGGCCGCCGCCGATGGTGCCGTTCGCACAGGTGGCCCGTAGTCTCTCAGCTCTCGCAAGCGCCGGCCTGGATTCCTGCATTACTAAAGAACAGCTCGGCCGCGCTCTCACTATTACGTTTACAAGCTGTTGTTTGCATCGCGGGAGTATATCGACTTACAGGCTAGCGGACCCATGCCGCCTCTCTATTTCACCCGCAGGTGCGAATTCGCCCGGATGCGACAGCGTTCTAAACGTCCAGGGCCGATGATTTAGTAATCATCAACCCTACATTCAAGTCCACTGCTGTCCGGGGAAAGTTGGGTGAGGTTGGCGTAAGCGGTTGAGTGTCCTTAGCATGCGCGGCGATATCGGCGGGAACGATTTGAACTCCAAGTCGTGTCCTAACGCCGATCCGGATGGTTGGGGTCGGTGAACTCAAGCAACTCGATGGGTGCGCCGTTTTCGACGATGAACGCGACGCGCACGCCGTCGGATGGGCTGTTCGGCGCAATCAGAATTTCCCGGCCTACCAGCTCGGACGCAAGGCCACTCACCTCAAAAGCAACATGTGGCACTTGCCGGACCAACTCGGGAATCGGTGCATCCGCTTCGAACCGCATCCATTCGACGCCATACTCGCTGTTTTCGTGTCCAACAATAAAGATCTTTAGATGCTTGATGTGGCGCTCTCCCGGTCTCGGTTGGCTGGTAGGAATTCCGATGTGGTGATATCGACGCATTTTCTCGCCTCCGTTCCGGAATAGCACGAATTCTACGGAATCATACTGCGTAGAGGGAAAGGAAAGGCGACAGTTTTGGATCGTGGCTACATCGATTTGAGCGATTGTTCGTGCTGACGCCCAGCGCAGCGTTCTTTGTCGTGCGCACCAAGTCACACGTCTACTGCAGCGGCGCTACTCGCATGCGGCAGACAAGAACACGGGTGGCTCAGATCAGATCGTAATTCTGTCCTCGTTCGTATCAGCTTCCGTATATCCGGACCCGCTGCGAAAGGTGAGCTACTACGATGCCGAAACCAACAGGCGACTGAAATTCTTGATCAACAATTTCACGCTTCCGCCACTGACCATCGCCAACATCTACAAAGAGCACTGGCAGGTGGAGCTGTTTTTCAAGTGGATCAAGCAGCATTTGCGCATCAAGGCCTTTTATGGCACCAGCGAGAACGCGGTGAAGACGCAAATCTGGATTGCGGTATCGATGTACGTGCTGGTGGCGATCGTGCGCAAATGGCTGGAATTGGAGGCCAGCCTGTATCAGATTCTACAGATTCTCAGCCTCACGCTTTTCGAGAAGACGCGGCTTTCACGCGTCCTTCAGGCCATCGACCCAGGCGACAATTTCGCTGAAAATGTCAACCAACTGATTCCCTTCGATTTCTAACCGGACAGCAGTGATTCAGTCCTATGATTCCGTGACTGTTTGGCACCTATTCCCCTTTTGAGGCACACGCTGCAAGATTACAAAGTACACGATTCCACGGCGATTACATCGACCTTTCTCGAAGTGAGGTGCTCGAATGTCACCCATAATGCGACGACCAGCGAAGCATCGCAGATAATACTGCTCCAAGCTGCGCCTCGCCATGACCAGTAGCGAATAAAGAATACATTCAGCATTGCGTTTAGCACCCCTACTCCGACCTGAACTATTGTGCGCCTCCCCTGGTATCCAGCGCCGGTTAGTCCGTCAGCCAGGAAGATATGAACACATCGCAATAGGGGGATGATCGCAAGCCAGCGAAGTGCCTCTACGGATGATGAGTAGTTTTTACCGAGGACGTGGGGAATCAGTGGTGCGCCCAAAAGCAACCCGACCGTGACAACTAACCCAAACGGCAGGGCTCGTTTTATAAGTCGATAGGCGTATCGTTTGGTGGCGGACGGCCCATCTACGCCGATGCGAAAGAACTCAGGGTATGCGGCGAACAGCATAGCACGTACCGGAACCAAGCTAACGTCGATTATGCGATATGCCGCAGCATAAATTCCGGCCGCCGTAAAGGTGGAAAACTTGCCCACCATCGTCTTGTCCAGGTCGTTGTAAATAGTGGTGGACGATGTACTAACCGCATACATAGCCGATTCCGGCACATCGTTCCAGGCTTGCCTTAGACGGATGTCAACTCCGCCAGCCACGAGGGTGGTCCTCACAAGTGCATACAGGAAGCAGGCGGCCGCCCCCAGCACATAGGCGATGGTCCAATCCTGCACGGTGGGGTGGTGCACCTTTGCGGAGAGAATGATTATCCCGATCAACTTAGTGAGTGTTATATATACGTTGACTCTGGCCGATTCGCCCATCCTGCCCAGGGCGGCAAAGGCGAACGCGGCAAGCTCTGCGACTCGAATCATGAAGAGGTCCGACAAGCAGACAAGAATTGTCAGCGTAAAAAACTGACGGCCTAAGAAGAAAGGCGTCAGAGCGAGGACTATCATGCTCAAGATAGATCCCGAGACAGCTATCGTCAGCAGGCCATTGCCCCAGTATGTGGCAAGTAAATCTCGCTGCCGCGACACATTCTTTAACAGGACGGTTGGACTGCCAAATCCGGCAAAGGGCGCTGCAATCGCGACCAGCGATGTCATCGCCACGAAGGTACCGTATTCCTTCGGCCCCAAACTCCGCGCAATCAAGATGAAGTAGGCGGCTTGGATTACAAGGCGCAGCCCCTGACCCATGCAGAGCTTGGCAGTATTCTCCGCTAGCTCGCTTCGGCGCAATTGAGAAAGTTTGCTCTTAGCTAGCTCTAGAACACGCATATTGTCTGTCAGTCGGATTTAAGACGCTGTCAATCTCCGCGATGAGTCGGGATACCGCGACATCCCAATTTAGTTCAGTCTGGAAACGCAGAAACGAACTCCAGCACAGCGCCGCGTATTTAGCCGGGTCGGCCAGCAGCTGGAGCGCATAATTCGCATAGTCAGTTGGCCCCGCCTCGAGTGGCAGCAGATATCCATTAACGCCGTCCTTGACAAGTGTGCTATTTCCGCCCGCGTTGGTACTCAGGGATGGCACCCCGTGAGCGCTGGCCTCCGCCAGAAATGCTGCGACACATTCCGCACGACTGGGCAGAATCAGCAAGTGGGACTGCATGTAAAGTGCTGAAAGCAGCGCCTGCCCTTTAGAGGTAGATCTGTCCATTCTGCGGATTACCGTGACGTAGTCCGGGATGCTAATAGCGCGGGGCGGGGCGCAGCCTACCAATGTAAGCCGGGCGTTAATTCCCCGAGCTCGTAGGGCGGTGGTGGTGTCGACGGCAATCTGCGCCCCATTCCGCTCCCAATCTACGCCTGCGAAAAGTAGTTCCCAGTCACTTTCATCTCGGCGCCGCAGGCATGACGCAATGTCGGCCGCGTTCAGTCTCGTGAATAGATTCGCACCATATGGGATTACCCTGATCTTGCGCGGGTCAACGTCGTAGCTTGCACAAGCGACATCTGCCGCCCATTGACTAGAAAAAACCGCCACAGCACAGGAGTCAAGGGCTTGCTGCTCGACGGAATGGCAGTCTCTGATACTCCCTCTGGTGAGGTGCTTGTCGAGGGGATAACGATTTAGCATGCCGGCGACCGTCGTGTCCCCCCAGAATATCGAAGGGACAGGGCAGTTCTTGGTGACCATATGAAATGAGGACGTTCCAAGTACTGCGTCGACCTGATGCTGACGGACCGCCGCGTTGATCTGCTCCGGGTAATGGCGAACCGATCTCGGATCGCATTCACAGATGATATGCTTGCCCGTTATCACACGGGTCATCTTGTTCTTGAGGCTAGCAAGCGCAGCGTTCTCTTCTGTCAACTGCAGAAAAAACGAGATTTCACAGCCCTGCCGCTTCAAGGCGGCGGCCATGCAATAGGGTGTTCCGGAATACGAACCAATGCTTCGTGGATCTTCCAGCCCTATAAATCCTAGTTTCATTGTTTTCTTGTTGATCGCGGGTTAGGCAGCTCACGCTATCGTACGTTGGGCAGCGTCGGTGGGAAACTCCGAGTCAACTAAAAGGCTCCGAGGCCTCGTATCACGGCGGGAATCGTTCGCATCAAGATTTGCAAGTCAAGCCAGAAGGACCATCGGTCGATGTACTGTAGGTCAAGTTGCATCCACTTTTCGAAAGGAATCGAACTGCGTCCGGCAATCTGCCAAAGGCACGTTAAACCGGGGCGCACACTGAAGCGGCGGCGCTGCCAATCTTCATTGAAGCCCTCGTAATCGCGAACGGGAAGCGGCCGAGGACCGACGAGGCTCATCTCTCCTCTTAAGACGTTGATCAACTGCGGCAACTCGTCGAGGCTGGTCTTCCGAAGCAATCTTCCGAAAGGAGTTATTCGGGGATCATTTCTCAGCTTGAATACAGGGCCGGAAGCTTCATTCAGATGCTCCAAGTTACGGAGTTGCTGCTCAGCGTCGGCCACCATGGTTCGGAATTTATACATCTGAAACCGACGCTTACCCAGACCAATCCGGCTCTGCTTGAAGAATACCGGGCCTGGATCAGTCATCTTGATTATGACTGCGATCATAAGAAGCAGCGGCAACAGCATAATCAACAACACCGAAGACATCACTACGTCGAACACCCTCTTGGCGTCGGCACGCCAGCCTTCTTCCATACCCCGATAGTGACTGATGAGCAAGCCGCCCAGAACATCATCGGCCTGCGCACTGGCGAGCCTCAGGTCGAAGAGGTCGGAGAAGATACGGATCTTAATTCCCTGCAACTCACACATTGCAGCCACACGCGCTGCCTGCACGTGCAGAGTACGAATTGGCAATGCGATCACGACTTCGTCAACGACGTTGGACCTGAGCAACTGCTCCAAACCATCGAAATCGCATATCGAGTAGCCGCTGTCTACAAAATCCTGCATCCCAGCCCACGGTTGATCTACGAATCCTAAGATCCGATATCCCAGTTCCGGCTTTGATTCGATGAGGCCGGCAAATTGGCTGGCGCGGGGTCCGGTTCCGACGATCACCACGTTGCGCAGGTTGCGGCCTTGCTTTCTAAGCGCCCGCAAAGCCACGCGCATGAGCAGCCGGCTTGCGATTGACACAGCACATGCTATCAGCCAAAACACGATGATAAATTTCGCTGAAAACATTCGAACGTGGAAGATCAGACCCGTTAAGCCGATCAGAGCGGTCCCCACAACACAGGCCTTAATAAGATCACGAATATCGGCAAGAGAATCGAGCATCCGGCGCGAGTTGTATAGTCCGTAGGACGCGTAAGATATATGCCACATGCATAGGAAAACCGCAAATAAAAGCAGGTTTCCGATCCTGACCCGCATCGACAGGAATTCTGCGAGAGACAGAGCCGATTTGTTTGGCAGGGCCAGATACGTCGCAAGAAGAAGCATCGTTATTGCGACCAAAAGATCGAACGCCTTTAGAGCGTTCAATAAAAACTTACGCCTGTATGATGTCATTTTTTGGCTCCGCCTGCGCTTAAGTAAGTGAACATGACAGATGAGTCTTTACACAGTGCGATTGATGCTCCCGAAAGAGAGCGGCAGAGGAAAAGAGCTGTGTGGCAAGAGGTCGGGCGGACAACAGCGGGATTACACAACTGCCTAGGTGCGTTTACGCACTCGCTGAACTTTCTACATTTCCAGAATGCGCGAAAGATGGAACGATTGGATTCTTCTCGGAGTAGGCTTCTTCCTCAAAGATAGTTGGTCGCATCTCCCTGAGAGTGCTTAGTTCGGTGCGGCAGAGGCGGGCGAATCTATTGCGGAGCGCGCCCAAAGCTATTCGCGAATAAGCCCACTTGCTCCAGCCACTGTATCTGCGCTGGCCTCCGTTCAACATCCGAGCAAACGAAATTAGCCGGACCCACCTCATAATTGCGCTATCGGCGGGGCTAAAGATCGTGGCCGATTCGTCGAAATATCCATGCAGAAACAGCTGTTTCTGTGTCTGCAGGTTGATTCGATATGAGCCAGCCGCTGCCCGCCATGGCAAGAGGCAGTCATAAAAGCTTTCGAACAAGCCGACGTCTTCGTAAACATAGCCTTCTCTGCTATTCCCGAAATCGACGATGTAGATCGCATCGCCGGCGACCATCACATGAATGGGAGTAAATTCACCGTGTATGTCGCAGAGGTTCCGTCTAAATGTTGGATTTGCGTTCAGACATTTTTTTAAAATGGCGTGGAGTTCGGTGTAACTGTCTTTCAGTGAAAAGAGCCGAAAGGCCTCCAGCGTTCGCTGGTTTTCGAACTCCTGCAATATCCATTGCAGCGGATTCCCCGTTGTCTTCTTTCGCGTCAGCCTGTGCAGGCTTCCGAGCCATCGACCGGCGCACTGCAAAAGTTCGGGCAGATTGCGCCTGGGCGCTGGGTTAAAAATCACGTCAAACAAGTGGTGTTTGAGTGAATTTCCGGGCACAAATTCCATGAGGAGGAGACGGTTCTCCGGATAGTACGCAATCGGAAGCGGAGAACGAAGCATAGGGTTTTCAGCCGTGATGAGCGGCGCCACATTAGACAGGAAGTGCAATTCCCTCTCGAGGTTTTGAACGCCCGCGTAATCCGCCTTTTGAACCTTGGCAAACAGCGACGTTGTGAGCTCTCCGTCACTTAAATGCACTACACCCGCTGGGTGAACGCCTGGCTCGTTGAGGGCGCGCACGTATACCTTGGAACCTGTAGGCAGGGATGATCTCAGGCCGGCCGCATTCAATAGCGGCTCGGGCCCGAGCTGCGAAAGTACGCAGATAAGGTAAAGATTGTTTGCTCTCTGCACAGCTTTAATCCCGGAGCACCTTTCTGCTCGCGATTTCGAGACTGGCGTTCCGATTTCAGCGCAATAGCGCTCAGGGGCCCTCATCCGATTCGCAATAGCTCTATGCTTTCTGTGGGCGACTGTCACACCTACGACTCGACTCTGCAGGCAATGATGGATTTGGTCATTCCGCACCATTTTTCGCGGATAATTTTGGCATCTGGAAATAGCTTTTCCACTTCTGGCTTATTCAACAGACTTATTTCCTCGACCATTTCGTCAACTTGTCGACGGTTTGGCCGAACCGTGAGGCCCCATACGGTGAAATAACGGGCCAAAAGCTTTCTGTATTTTTTGGGCAAGAAGTGTATAAGCGGAGCGAGGAAATGGGGCTCCATGAAGAACGTGCGGCTGGGAGTCTGCACCCAATAACTGCGGCCAACTCTTCTGATTTCCTCCGCAAACTTTTGCTGTTGCTGCCATTCACCCAAATGCTCAATAACCGAATTACTTACCACGATGTCAAAGCTCTGGTTTTCGAACGGGAGAGCACGGCCGTCTCCTAGCATCGTAGTGAAACCCGGCTCATCGCATCGCAGCCAGGAAGACTTTGGATTGAGGATGGTCACCTTGGGTTTTACCGGTGAGTACACCCAAAATGTGTAGTAACTGCCTCCGACATCCAGGATCGTGCTGCTTTCGGAGATGCCGCATACCTCACACATATGCCGGAGTCGTTCCGACCGAAATTTTCGAAAGAACGGCTGATAAATCGCGCCGTAAATTTGTTTGAGTGTCACTGAAGCAACTCCTTTCGATGCGGAATGAGATCTTGAAAGCCGTTAGCGTTGGGGGGCGCGATCAAAGGCTGCCGCCATCGCTTGCCACACCTGTGTTGGGCGTAGATCAGAGTCATACGGGAGTGGGCGGACCTGTTGACCGTCGGATCTGGGTGCATAGTTTGCCAACCAGGTATAACGTGAACTCAGACCCCAGGTGATGACCCCGATCACCGATTTTTCTTGCAACACCACGTTCAGGTAACGGCTAATCTCGTTGGCAATCGCCCGATCACGATCGGCTACTTCCGTTTCCGGGCCTTTCTCGGAAACATCCAGTTCGGTAACGATGATCTTGAAACCGAGGTCACTCACCTGGCTGAGAAAATCTCTTAGTTTGCCACCGTCGAATGGAACTCCGCCCGTGCGAAGGTGTGACTGTATTCCCAAGGCGCCGACGGGGACTTTCGCATTCGACAGCCGTTTTAGCAGTTTGAGGAGGTTCTTTCGACGGTACTCGTCGTCGGGTATGTCGTATTCCACGTGGTTGTCGTTGTAGATCAGCAGGGCGCTCGGATCAGCCGCAGATGCAGCGTGGAAGGCCGCATCTATATAATCCGGTCCGACCAGCCTCAAGAACGGAGTATCCTTTAACTCCACTCCGGCACCGCGAAATGCCAAGGCTTCATTGACTACGACCCAAGAGAATGCACGGCCACGAAAGTGGCTCACGGTCTGGCTGACGTGTTGCAGCATCACCTGTCGAGCCTCGGCGGGAGCCAGACTGCTGAACCACGCAGGCAGCCCCTGGTGCCAAACAATGGTGCCATCGCCAAACTTCATGTGGTGGTCTTTGGCAAAGCTTGCCAGCCACTCCCCCATGTGAAAGTCAAGATGGCCCGGGCTCGGCTCTACATAATTCCAGTTCAAAGCATTCTCCGCAACCAGAAGCTCACATTGATCTACCACGAGCCGTTCGAAAGCCGGGTCAGCCATCAGGCGGTCCTGTGTGGTCGCACATCCGTAAATCAATCCTTTCTGAGCCGCGATGTCGCGCAAAGTCTGCTCTGCGGCCAGAGCTACCCTAAGTGACCCCGCAGTAGACGACGCAAGACCTCCTACTGCCACGACACTAAGCGCAGCCACGAAGTCGCGCCTAGTGCGAACTCGACGGCGTTCCCCTACCTCAACCGGCACATCCACCTCACTGCTTCTCAGAATCATTCGGGACCGCCAGCCGCTAAATGGCTTCTCCGCGCACAACTATCGTCTAAGCCTTACTGGTTAGGTGAAGCTTCCAGATTCAAGCTGCAGGGATCTGATATTGGCTGCGCCGGCATTGTCGGGGGAGTCATGTACGTCGGAGAGGCGAAGTTGAAGAACTCCGTCATGTTGTCACTTGCCGCATCGCGCGCCGTTAGAGGCGGCAGACTAAAGCGCGTCTCGATGAGCTTAAGAATGGCGGTGTGATCGCGAACGACATGCGAGACAAAGTGCGGTATCGTCCAAGGCGACACCACGGCTACCGGGAGTCTGAAGCCATACTGATTGAAAAGGCCCGGTGCGTCCGTACCCAGGGTGATGATTGGAGGAATGCCATCTGGCTGGACGGCTGCTGGAGGAGCGACGTGGTCATCAAAGCCTCCGGCTTCGTCGTAGCCGAGAATGAACGCGGATGTCTTCCATGTAGAGCTTTGCATGAGAGCATCGATAAAGGACTTGATGACAGTCGCTCCCTGCTGTATGTTTTCCGTCTCTCCGGACGTGCCTGGATCGGGTTCTGGATGCTCGTCGTAGTGCCCTTCCTCGATATATACCACGGACGGAAATGTACTCTCGCTCTTTACATCGTTAAAGTAATCGGCTATCGGAACGAACTTACTTGGGTCTTTCTGATAAATCGACCAGTAGGGAATGTGTATTGGAGCGGCATCCTGGTAGTAGTACTTCCACGATATCCCAGCCTGATCCAAGAGATCGAATATAGTCATGTTCGGGAAGCCGCCCTGGGGTGGGTGAGGACCGACCGTCCATCCGAGCGCGGTTGCACCGTACAAATACATACGATTCGGATCGGTTGGCCCAATGAGCGGTGAAAACCAGCGATCGCTAGTCGCGAACTGGAACGCGAGGCTGTAATAGTAAGGCAGATCAGTCCAGTCGTAGTAGCTAATCGCCCGTGTTCCGTTTGGATCATCAGAAGAATAGCCGATCGAATTCCCGGACCTCAGGAAATTATCCATTCGTCCATTGTCGTAATCGTAGTGCTCCGCATTCCAGCTTGGAGATAGGTTTTCCTGGCAGCCTGTCTGGGCATGAAACGGAGTGATGAGCTTTCCGGCAACGTCCGGCAAACCCACGGTGCTGCTCCGTTCATCGACTGCATTGTCATTGACGCCGTTCATCTGCCGGTATTCATTCATCTTGCTGAAGTAGTTGTCGAAAGATCGATTCTCCTGGAGCTCAACAACGATGTGTTTCATACTCAACAATGCGGCTGGAGGGGCAGGTGCAGCTTTATAGGTGTAAGCATTTTGAAGCGAGCCCGTTTGGATACCTTGTTCGACAGTGACATTTACGGTTCCGGCAGGTTCCGGCGGTGTAAAGACCTCGATAGCATTCGCGCTCACAACCTGGGTATTTGAGCCGGACGCGCTACCGAATGCTACCGTTGCATTCGAGCGAAAACCGCTTCCGTAGACGGTCCGGGTTGTGCCTCCAGGAGGCGTACCCCAGTTTGGGGATACCGACGTCACGATTGGCGGTGGGTAGTATAGGTAAGCACTGGAGTTGCCGGACCCGATTGTGAGGAATGCGTCGTCGAATCGTCCGACGGTTGCGGTACTTCCAATTCCGACCTCTGCATATAGTCTGACAAAGCTTTTTCCGGATGGAACGGTATAAGTGCCCTGCTCAAGTACCCAAAAAGGCTCGGAAGCGCTGTAAGGTGGTGCCGATACATATGTCGGATTTGCCTTGTTTGCGTCTGTTATTTCCAGGCCCCACCGCACGTTCGATGCTCCCGACACGAGATATGCATACCCACCGAAGGTCACGGTCTGTGAGGTCTGAACGGGGAAATATAACGGGGCACCGTTTGCTGTCGACGCAAATACCACCGGGTGACTCGATCCGCCGGTGGATGCAAGCTGAAGATAGCTAGTTCCTACATGCGCATTAGCCGGAACCGTGCCAATCGACGAAGTACCAGGCGTAGCCCCAGAGACCCAGTAAGACATTCCGGATTCGAACGACTGGTTGTGAAGCAGGCTGGCTAATGTCGCGCTCGCGCCACCGGGATTTGTGACGCTGACATCTGCTGATCCCGCCGTACCTGCAGGTGTCACGAGACTGATCAAGTTACTGTTGACCACGGTGGTGGAGGTAGAGACTCCTGCGAATGTCACCGTAGCACCCGGGGCGAAATTAGCGCCAGAGATCGTCATAGAATCTCCGCCACTGGTTGGCCCCGTTGTCTCCGAGAGTGAAGAGATCGTAGGCGGAGTCGCTGGTACGACGTAGTCGAAACCACCGCCGGGGATGTTTATCTGAAGAAATGCGTCGTCAAAACGATCGTCTGCCGAGCCGCTGCTCCCTTGGATCTCGCAATAGAGGCGGACATAAGCCATTCCAGTGGGAACCGTGTAAGTGCCTTGAAAGTTGGTCCACGACGAGGTAGTCACACTGTAGGGGGCCGCAGACACATAGACCGCATTTTGCTTATTTGAGTTGGAGACTTCGAGTCCCCAACGCGCCTTACCATCACCGGAGACATGATAGCCCCATCCACCGAAAACAATCACGTCGCCGGGGCTTACGGCGAAGTATTCGGCCACATTGCTTGAATTGGCAGCGTAATAGACGGGATGGTTGGTGGATGAGGACGTGGTGAGCTCAGCATAGAAGTTTCCACTATGCGCGTTAGCTGGGTTGTCGACCACGGTTGCAGTCCCACCGGAGCCGAGCAGTTGCCAGTCGACCGCACCCGATTCGAAGCCGGTATTTGACAGGGGAGTGATGTTCCCAACCAAAGTGGCGGATTGCCCATCGGTATTTGTCACCTTCACGTTGGCCTCGCCGGCTGTATGTGGAGGTGTAACAGCAGTGATCGTGGACGCATTGACGACAGTCACACCAGTGGCCGCAGTGCCGTCAAAGTTGACCGTCGCTCCCGACAAGAAGTTAGTGCCACTGAGGCTGACCGAAGTCCCGCCTGCTGTGCTGCCAGACTGCGGAGTAATGGAAGTGAGTGTGGGCGCAGGAGGATCCGACGGAGCCTGGGTGAAATAGTCGTAGCCGCCGCCCGGAATATCTACCTGCAGGAAGGCGTCATCGAAACGATCGTCGCTGGCACCGCTGCTGCCCCCAATTTCACAGTAGAAGCGGACAAATGCCATCCCTGCCGGCACGGTATAGGTTGACTGGAAGTAGGTCCATGTCGACGCCGTCACATTATAGGGAGCTGCGGAAATGTAGGACGCGTTCTTCTTGTTTGCATCCGACACCTCCAATCCCCAACGCGCCCTGCCATCGCCCGAGACGTGGTAGCCCCAGCCGCCAAAAGTGATTACGTCGCCAGGATTCACCGATACGTACTGCGCGACATTATTTGCGTCAGCAGCATAGAACACCGGATGATCGGTGGCAGCCGACGTGGTCAGTTCAGCGTAGTAGCTCCCACTACGAGCATTGGCGGAATTATTTTGAATGGTAGCGGCGCCCCCGGCTCCCAGAAGCTGCCAGTTCACCGAGCCAAGCTCAAATCCGGGATTCAAGAGCGGACTTATGTTGCCGATTAAGGTAGAGCTTTGGCCATCCGGATTGGTGACTGTCACATTCGACTCTCCCGGGCCATGAGGCGGGGTAAGGGCCATAATTGTTGACGAGTCTACTACCTGGACGCCTGTGGCGGCGCTGCCATCGAAGGTGACAGTAGCACCGTTCAGGAAGTTCTGCCCGCCCAAAGTAACCGAGGTTCCGCCAGCGATGCTACCGGACTGCGGGGTAATGGAGCTAAGAGTAGGAGGTGGACCACTGGCCGCAGTTTCGGCAACATAATCAAAACCGGCGCCCGGGATGTCTATCTGCAGATATGCGTCATCAAACCTGTCCACGGTAGGTTCAGTGGTTGCGCCGGCTTCGCAATAAAAGCGCACATATGAGACACCGATGGGCACGGTGTAACTACTCTGGAAATTAACCCACGTTGATACTTTTACGTTGAATGGCTCCGCCGAATAGTAAATCTTGTTTTCCTTGTTGTGGTCTGATACCTCAAGCCCCCATCGTGCTTTGCCATTACCCGACACATGGTAACCCCATCCGCCGAAGGTAATTATGTCGCCGGGATTAACCGGGAAATATTCCGCCGAACCGCTCGAATCGGCTGCATAGAGAACAGGATGATCTGCGGAGGTCGCCGTGCTCAGCTCCGCGTAGCCGGTGCCGCTATGAGCATTCGCGGAGTTGCTACCGAAGTTCACCGAGCCGCCGGAACCCAGTAACACCCAATTGGCTGCGCCGGATTCAAATCCAGCATTCGACAACGGCGTAAGAGCCCCGGACAGACTCGCGCTTTGCCCATCCGGATTGGTCACCGTCACCTGCGTCTCACCCGCCGCGTGGGCTGGTGTTAATGCGGTCATCGTCGACGCATCGACAACGTCGACACCCGTGGCGGCCGAGCTGCCGAAGGTCACAGTCGCCCCCGTGACGAAGTTAATCCCGGTCAGCTTTACAGCGGTGCCGCCATCGATGGTTCCCGACTGTGGACTAATGGCGATCAGAGTCGGCGCAGGGCCGGTTGGCCCCGTTCCACCCCCTCCCCCCGGGGGGGTTGTCCCTCCAGTTTCAGGAGTACCTGTGGTCACTCCACAACCGGAGAGTCCGGCCAGGAGGATCACCAGCAAGATGCACTTGCTATATACAGATATTGACCAACGACCTACTGACAATATCTTCGTCATAGCTTGAGACATAAGGGCCTCACAACTTACAGATTACGGTGTTAACAGATGCGAACTTTGATAAGGCGAGCCGCGCCTTGACGCGGGCTGGAGGAGAGGAAAGCGATGACTCACCGCAGGGTGTGCCGGTGAAACCGACGCGATCAGGGGATGGACTGGGGCGAACTTTCAAGGAGGGTCATGGGCGGGCAAGCCTTGCCACGGCATGACATTGCGATGTTGGCATCAGCTAGGGGCGTAGACGATGCTGGCGTCGGCGATCGTGCCTGCAGTGATGCGGATCCCCTTTTCATCCAGGTGGCGGGCAACCGTATCAATCATTTTCTCGCCGAGTTCATGAGCTTCCAGCAGTTGACGAAAGCGGTTGACTGAAATCACATCGGGAGCTGGTGCGCGCGCCAAATCCACTCCCGCAAATCGCCGAAACGCAGCAGAATCGTACAACGCCTCTTCGATGCCCAGATCGGACACCTTAAACCACTGCTGCACAAAGAAGATTCGTAACATAATCGATAGAGCTGCCGGCCGCCCGCCGTGGACAGTCCTCGGGTAATACGGCTCTACCAAGGACTCCAGCTCGGCCCACGGCACAACTTCATTCATCGCATCAAGAAATAATTCCTTGCGCGACTTTCGCCCGTACTTCTCGAATCCGCTTGGCGGTACGGGCGCCTGTTGACGACTAACATTAACCTTCTTATGTCGACCCTGCTCAGATCTGTTCATAAGTCCTCGAATAGATGATCATCTCGAAATCATTTCAATCACCAGCTTGTACGCAATAAACCACGGCTCGACCAGATACCTCGACCACAACCGTCGCGGCTCGGCCAGCAGGCGAAACAACCACTCGAGCCCACAACGTCCTGCCCAACGTGGAGGAGTTGCAATGGCACCGGCAAAGTAATCGAGAGCTGCACCGCCATTGAGAATTACACAGGCGGATAACTTATCCACATGGTCTATAATCCAGTGCTCCTGACGCGGCATTCCCATTCCCGTAATAAGAAGGTGTGGCCGCCACTCTTCGATTCTCGCCACGAGTGCCCTGGCTTCGATCGAAGTGGGGATCGGATCGAAGTACCCATGCGCGGTTTCAATTTGAAGTCCCGGATAACAGCGACGCAAGGCTTCGGCTCCGCGTTCCGCAACGCCTGGCCGCGAGCCCAAGTAGAAGACTCGCCAACCGTGGTCCGCGGCCACGCTTGCCAGAGGGCCCATCCAATCAACAAATGTAACTCGATGTTCTCGCCTAAGCGCTATCCCCAGTAAGCGGGCCAGCGCTACGACCGCCATTCCGTCCACGTGGATGTGGTCGGCGGCTGCATAGAACGCTCGCATTTTTGAATCGTGATGGTACAAGTAGATGCTATGCAGATTGTGGTTGGCAACGATAACGCGCCTACCACTCTCTATTGCTTCCGTTACGATGGCATTGAGCTCAAACATGCTCAGAGCCTCGACTTGAATCCCCAGAAAGGAAGCCCTTCTGAGGCCCTCTCGACCCCTCATTGGGCTTGCGACGTTAGTTGCCATACTCGTCCAACACTCCCTATAGGACAGTGACCATCTTGCTTTCGGGCTGCGAGGGTGTACTTGGTTTGTCGGGATTGGGCCACAGGACATCATGCTGACGAAGAAATTGCTCCGGATCTTCGCCGTTCAGAGCGATTTCCGCGGCACGCGTCTCATAAAATACTCGACTGGCAAAGTACATCGGGCTCGCTCGAATGGCTTTTGCCAAGTGCCTGCAGGCGGCTATGTATTCCTTTTGGCTGTAGCAAATGTTGGCCCGTCGCATTGCGTCGCGACATGCGAGTCTCGGTCTATCTAGATTCCTGTTGAGAGGCTCACGGACGGATTCGCAAGCCTGGGGTGACCAGCAGTGCAGGTGAGATAAGAGCAGATACTGTATATACAGAGTGTTGACTGATTGGTATTCCAGATGTGCCGCCGAAACGCTCGCCGCGGTATGCCTAAAATAGGTCGTCACCTCCGGGTGGTAATGGATGTCATAGTGAAGCGCCATCCGCCACCATAAATCGACGTCTTCCACGTGCAAGTCGAATCGATAACCGCCGAGTGCGACAGCCTTCTGCACGTTTAATGTGACTGTAGGGTGGCATATCGCCAGAAGGTAGCCGCTCTCGGTTATTTCACGTAACTTAGCTGGCTTTGCACGCGTTGTCCTGAACGTGCCCACGCTGCGGCCATTCTGGTAATACCGAGCTTCAGAATAGAGCATTCCCGCATCAGGAAATTGAGCGATTGCTCTCTTCGTGATCGCAACACGGTCTGGAACAGCCACATCGTCAGCATCGTGGCGCATCAGCCACGGTGTGTCCACCTCTCTCAGCATCCGATTGAGCGTGAATGTGAGTCCGCGATTCGGCTGCGCAACGACTTGTAACCGCGCGTCTTTTATCGAACGGAGATATTTCAGGCCGGAATCAGTTGAACCATCGTCGATAGCGAGGATTTTAAAGTCGCCATCGGTCTGACGGAGCAGACTCTCAACGCTCTCTTCCAGAAATGGCAACGCGTTGTACACGGGCAGTCCGACTGTGATGAGCGACATCGTGAGGGATTCCGGAGATACGAGTCTGTTTATTACCAGGAGGAGCGCAGCCGCTCTCGCAACGAACAGGGCACCAACCACATTCCCAAAAGAAGAAACATGTCGATCGCCTTTGGCCGACCGATTCGAAACATTTCGTTCAATAGCGGCAGGAAGGCTTTCCATTGCCGCTGTCGGGCGGCTTGAGATGCAATTTGAGTCGCAATGAAGCCGGCATAGGCGCGGCGCGTAACTAACTCGCGTCGATCACGAATCCAGGTGAGGGACGCTTGCCAATCAAGCTTTCGGCTAACACCGCCAGCGGATTCCCTGAGGTTCCAGATCGCTAATGGCTCGTTCACGAACTCGATCTTGACTCCCGGCTCTCGTGCCGCGCGGAGTATCCAGTCCCAATCCTGATGCTTGCGCAAGCCGTCTTCAAATGTGACCTTGTTGAGCAGGCGTCTGGTTACGAGGAGCGTCGAGGTCTGCAGTAGACCTTCACCCTGGGTCCAAGTGTCTCGTGCAAGGAGATATTCCGAGAGAGGTTCGGAGGGGGGCTTTCTTGGCCAAACAACTTCGCCACCCTGAGTCTGAGCCACCACTTTGCAGGCCACGATCGGGTCGGAGCTGGTCGACGCTCGCGCGGCTGCGAGCTGCCGTTCCAATTTTTGCGGCAGCCACAGATCGTCATCATCGAGAAATGCTATCCAATCCCCTCTCGCAATCACTACACCTTCGTTTCTCGCACGTGAGCCGCCGACCTGCTCTTTAAGTGGGAGCACTCTTAGTTGGGGCAGGGATAGAGACTCGAGAGCGGCGCGGGTGGCGGAGTCGCCGCCGTCGATGACCACGATTATCTCCAGATCGTTGATGGTCTGTTTGAGTGCGGAATTTACAGCCTGCAGTACCAACGCAGGTCGCTCGAAGGTCGGAATGATGACTGAGACGAGTGGATTAGGCGCCATCGTCTATGAGTAGGGCCAGTAGGATTTAGATTGCGAACTTTGGAGCGGAACAGACAGTGGCTCATCGGCAGCGGCCATCGGGCGGGAGGCCAGAAGACGTCCGTACATCTCTTCTAACCTGGCGGTTTGATCTCGAAGATTAAAGTGATCGCGAACTCGTGTTCTTGCCGCTACGCTGAACCGGAGCCACAAGGACTCGTCCTTGAGCAGGCGGGAAATGTTATCGGCCAGGCCGTCGACGTCACGCTCATTAGCGAGAAGCCCGGTGACGTCGTGCGCGACGGCTTCTGGGATTCCGCCGGTCGCAAAGCTTGCCACCGGCAACCCCATAGCTTGTGCTTCTGTAAATACCAGACCGAAGCCTTCGGAGGTGCCCCAATGCGTTGTGAAGCTCGGTACACTGAAGACCTTCGCCCGGTTCATCCATTGACGCACCTCGCTCTGGCTTTGTGCACCGAGGAAGCTGCAGTTTCGCAATCTCTGTGAGGCCATCTGCTCCAGATCGCGTCGAAGAGGACCATCACCGAGGACAACCAACCGGGCCTCTGGATTCTGCCGCTGCACCTTTTCCATCGCCTGAATGAGATAACCGCAACCCTTGCTATCTACAAGACGGCCGGCAAATAGAACGATAGGCGCGCGAGGCACGGATAGATCGGGGGTAAATAGATCGGTGTCTACTCCCACATAGTGAACCGAGATTCTCTCTGGCGGAAATCCCTGCGCGATCAGTCTTTCGCGAACAAAGTCGGACACGGCGACGAATAAAGATCCCTCCCTTTGGATTACGGGCCGCCACCTGAGATATCGCCGATAGTCGTAAGAGTATTTGCGCGCGTATTTCTCTTTCATGGTCGCGTCGTAGCCATGAAATGTAATTACCAACGGAATGTGCAACCGGCGGGCTAGCCATAACGCCTGGACGCTGTCAACCCCAAAATGAGCATGAATCAATACGGGATTGAGACCACGCAGGTGTCGCACGAGACCCGGCGCCACGCCGAATAACTTGTAGATCATTTTTTGTGTCGATCCAAGTACGCCCACCTCTCCAATAAGGTGAAGGCGCCTCTCGGGGAGCCGCAGACCCTCGACCCGTGTGAATCCCACGAAGTACGGCGTGAAGTTCTCAAGAGCCTCGGGCTGAGAAAGGACAAATGTCTCAGAGAGCGGAAGTAGCGTTGACCTGTAAATCAAAATTGAGGGACGCGTACTCTGCAGTCTGTCGCTGGGAACACTTACGACCATCTCAACCCCACGCTTCGCTCTACGGGATGTGCTGGTGCATAGGGAGAGGCAGATAGCATATTGAAACTGCCGGCTTGAGCTTGCGCCATTTCTGATACAAGCTCTTTTGTTTTACAAAGAACGAATACCGACGTTGTTATATAAAGCACCCAAAATATGTTGTCCTGCTTGACGAGCGAAGTTTCAGTGATATTGAACAGAAGCATAAAGCTGATATAGGCAAGCGGCCACAATGCGATCGCTTCTCTCTGGGTGCGGCTCCAAAGAAGCCCGCGCCTGAAACTTATGACGACACCGGTAAGGAAGAGGCCCAGGCCGACCACTCCAAGATCCTCGACCACGTCGAGAAAGCCATTGTGTGAATGAGGTACAGGCCACCCTAATATCGCCCACAGGTCGGCGGAAGCCTGACCTTGCATTCCGAGCCAAAAACTGCCGTATCCATAACCAAGCCAGGGGTTCACCATGATTTTGGGTATGACAGCGCTCCATATCTCCATGCGTCCCGACAACGTGGCATCGCGCCCAACGAATCCGAAGATATCGGTTGGATCGCTGAAGACTATTGCCGCAGAGATAATTCCAGTGGCGGCGAATATCGTTACAGCAAAAACCTGCAAGGCAGATCGCTTACGCGAACGAGCGAATAGCCATATCAAAGTTAAGACTACCGGAACTACGATGATGGATGTCGCCGACCGCGAACCGAGGATCATGAAGACACATGCGATCAAACCGATAGTGTATGCGCGACGATGGGTTTTGCTGTCAAGTGCCAGGAATAAGAAAACCAAAACTCCAAATGACATCAGGCGACCAAGGGTGTTCTTTTGTACGAAGATTCCCTTCCAGCCGTAATCGGTGAGTGCCGAGTCGATTCCAAGGTCGGGGCGAAGGACAACGACGAGGAGGCTGCCAACGATCGCGACCAGGAGGGTCCATCCCAATAGACGGAGTAATTGCCTTGGCGAATAGCGGAAAGCAAGATAAAGTCCCAGTCCGCAGGTCGCGGTCAAATTGAGACAACGTCGGAAGGCAAAACCAGGCACGTCTGACCAGAACACGGACAAGAAACTGAAAGCAACGATTGCCCAAATGATCTTAGAATTTCGCACATAGAGCAGAGCTTGTCGGCGATGGTAGATCAGCAGCGCAGCAACGGTGCCATAGACGAGTATTTGGCCAACCAAGATAATGCGATTTGCTCGTGCTGGATCGTTACCCGCGTAGGACGCTTGTTTCTGAATCAGAGCAAACGTGGAGTTTTGAGGTTTGTCTTCCGAAATCTGTTGACCTTGCTGACTCAATAGTGGAATGAAGGCTCCGGCGCAGAATAAGAGCGCACAGACGGTGAAGATTTTTTCGAGGCGTATCCACATGGCGGGTATTCAGGCGATCCGAAAGAGTTGTGAGCGAGTTAGATTCTGGTGTGCGGCGGGGGATCAGCTTACTGCTACCAAATTCCGCTGTGATTGCCTGTGAGCACATACGATACGCGTGCCGCCGAGGCGAGCGGAGGAAGAAGGCTCAGACGCACGACCCCGTGTAGATCTCGCCGACTGGCCATGTGGAATATCTGCCTGGCGTATAACAAAGCAGCGCGTCGCGCGGGCACCCGTAGCCATATGCCGCGCACAAATACCTCAT
Source organism: uncultured Acidobacteriaceae bacterium (assembly GCA_963781245.1). GTDB lineage: Bacteria > Acidobacteriota > Terriglobia > Terriglobales > Acidobacteriaceae > Silvibacterium. Next base: position 187,965 of record CAWAFB010000005.1, on the reverse strand, counting down.
CCATTCCAAATCGGCTTTCAGCAAGCAATCGCGGATCGAGTTGATACGCGCTTCCGCGAACGCGACAAACAAATTCCGTTACGATTCTCAGATACGTCACAACACCTGGCCACACCCCTCCCAAGTTGGCAGCCCGCTCGAGCTCTGCAAAATCTAGAGCGCCTGATTCGAGTATTGAGTGGGTGTTCACTATGTCGCAGACGCGTATATATAGGTGGCGGTACATCCGCTGAAGAGTGGCGGCGATGATTCGTTCTTCGGGAGCAGGTACCATGAATTTGTAGCTGCCCACCTCCTGCCGGATCCGTCGCGTGCTAAACCTCTTTGCCATCGCGATGTGCTCGCCCGTCTGGCCCAAGCAGCCGTGATGGATCTCGACGGACTTCCGAACGTCACGCACTCCGTAATTCCACTTTTGCGCCAGTCGATCGCCCCATGTGCGACCCTTCAACGATGCCTCGAAGCGGCGCTGCATGGCACGACTGACTTCTTGTGGATCGCTGGGGGTGTAAAGGTCCAGATCGTTACCAATATCGGGCCAGTGGTCGAGGCTCTTCATGACGGTAATATGAATGCCGGCATTCTCGAGTTCGGAGCAGAATTCGTTCAAGAATGACAACGACTCAGCGATCGTCGCCCGTTCCTTCCGCAGAGCCTCATCACACCATCCTTCCACTCGCGAATTACCCGAGGCACGTGCAAGTTCACGCAGAGGCTGCAGGGCACGCAGGACCACATGATGCGAATTAGCCAGCGAGAGGAAGGACGACCGTCCCTCCGCACCTGATTTCGCCAGGTGCGAGAGCAGCCGATCTGAATCGACGGGCGAGTTCAGACTTAGCCTTAGCAGATGGTTGATTTGGATGTCGGTGTTCATTGGCCCAATAAGGCGGAACAGTTTCGGCTGGCGTGGATGACACTCCGTGATTCACTTGACAGAGAGTTCACCGGTAAGGGCGGGAGTCGGCTGATTGGGAGGCTAGATTGACATCCTGACGCGGCCAATTCCCTGCAGCAGTAGCGCTGCGGGAGTTCCTTATAGCCAGGATATTGATGATAATTTCCGACGCAATTTCGCCTGTGGGTTTGTCAGTTCTTATGATCATGGCCTGCGGGACTCGTGCAGCAAATGCTTTGTAAGCAAGCCGCTGCCGTTTCAGCTCGTGAAGGGGCAGCTCCTGTTTTCTGCTGAGAATCAACTCTTCATCCGCATCAAGAACGACGAAAATTGCCCGGCGTGGCGGGATGCATCGACTGAGCAGGTGCGGAAGCCACATAGGCCCCGCATAACGATATCGCTTCGGATCGATTAACACGTCGTGAAAGTAGCGATCAAAGATAACTGCTTCCGATCGAGCCATTGCAGGGTGAGAGGAAACCACATATCCGACGCTGAAGTCCAAAGCTAACCCGAGGATAGAGATCGCGGAGCTTAGGGATCCCCTGGGCACCTTCGCATGCGGCATGCGATTGCCTGTATCGGGGGGGACCTTCCGAATTAGCCCTGGTCTCCAGCGTTCTGTTCTGCAGTGACTGAAATGCTTCTGGAGTTCGAGTTGCAGGCACCTGATCGTAGTGCTCTTCCCGACGCCATCGGGACCGAGTACAACCAGGAACAGCCCTTTGGGAAGGAGCCATCTGCGGAAGTATCCAAGTACCTTCATGCTACCTGGGCGCGAATTGGTCGTGCCTGGATCTTGATTAATGGCCATGTCTTCCGAGTCTTGGTCGTCAGAACTTTTCTTCTGACGGTTTGCCGCGTGGCGGAACGGCTTACAGCTACGGTCTGTTCTCGAAAGAGCGTTACAGCTTCCTGTAGATTGCCTCGGGTATCGGATAGGTACGCTTATTTAGCACGACTCCGAGTATTCGTACGTTCGCAGCGGACGCATGTCTGGCGGCCTTGAGGGCTGCTTCACGGTTTGTCGAATCTGCTTCGACGACCATCGCCAAACCTTCGGTTCTGCTGGCGACTACCAAGGCATCGGAGCACGTGGCCAAGGGAGGCGTATCGAAAAGAACGAAGTCAAAGAAGGCGCGCAACTCCTCTGTCAGCAGTCGAAAAGCGGACGAAGCTAGCAGAATCTCCGCCTTCGGTCCTACTGAACCGCTGCAAAGCACATGCAGGCGCTCGCCGAAACGTTGGACACAGTCACGGACAGGTTGCCGACCGACGAGAGCGTCAGATAGTCCAACGTGGTTGTTAGCACCCAGATAGGCGTGGAGCATCGGGTTTTGGAAGTCCGTGTCGACTATGCAGACCGATCCGGCATCCGCATCCGCCAGAAGCTCCGCGATGCGAACTGACATCCAGCTACATCCTGCTCCGGGTTCCACACCGGAGAAGGCCACGACGCGCGCGCCGGTTGAGCCTAAGAACAAAGTGTGGGTTAACCGGATAAGTTCCTGGCGCGTTGCCGGATCCATTTCCAACAGGGGGGCTGGTCCCGCGACCGCTACCGACGATGGCTCATCTGCGATCGCGACTCCGGGCGAAGTTATCTGCGTCACCTTCCGACTGGTGGGACGGTCGGAGTCGGCGGTCAGGACCGATGCATCTCCATTCAATGGGCTGACCGGTCGACGATCTGTGCTATCGAGTGTTTCAAATATTTTGTTCACAACGCTCCTTTGTCACTGCCATCGCGGCCGTTTAGGGGCTCCTGGGTAGGTACGTCTTCCGCCATCCATGTAAGTCCCCGCTGCCCGCTGGCGAATAACGGGCGCAGAGGTACACCGGGTTCGAGTTGACGGGGAATGGCAACCAGCACCGGAATTCCCAGGTAGGCCTCGAGCTCATGAGGAGTATGAAAGGTTCGATCCATGTGTTCGAGACCCCAGATCAAACCGAAGCTCATTGTCAACATCGCAATTGTCGCCAGACCAGCAAAAAACATCGGCGAGTGCGAGGGAAGGGCAGGTACGAATGGTGCTTCAGCCATGGTCACATTAACCATGCGGTGTGCATCGAGGGCATCCGTGATCCTCGCCTCTTCGCTCTTTCTCAAATAAAGGAGATAATTCTCTTCCTGCGCCTTGAACTCCCTTTGCAAATCCGCTTCTTGCAAAGTGCTCTCGTCGAGATCGCGGGCTCTTGCCATGTAGTTATTGACTATGTCCTGCGTCGCGGACTCGCGTGCCTTATATCCGGCCAATTCCGTCTGCGCTTTGGCGAGATCGGAACGGATCATCTCGTGGGTCGGGTCAAGATCCGTGGTCACATCACCCATTGGCGAGCTGAGCTCCTGCTGAATCGCGGCACGGGTTTGCGTGATCTGCTCGGTGAGTTCCTGCACAGGACGATAGTCCGGTTGATATTTGGAGAGAAGATCGGAGCGCTTCAGTTCCAGAGTAAGCAGGGTGCCCTTGAGTTGTTGGAGCAGTTCGGGGTTATCTGATTTTTTCACCTGCGTGGTAATGCGGTCCGGGGTTGCCTTTTCAGCCTGCTGAAGTCGCTGGATGCGCTGACTGGTTTCAGCAATCGCCGCGCCGGTTTCGTTCAGCGAGTATCTGAATTCGGCGAGCTTCTGCATCGTCAGTCCCCGGTCCATGTCGGGAGCGACTGAACCGTTGGCGGTTGACGGAAACGCGGCCAGCTTGGCCTGCGCCGCTTCCATCCTTTTGCGGTATTCGTTTGCCTGCTGCTCAAAGAAGACGTACTGACCCGCAGGATGGTGCACAGCGGTGTGTTTCGCCATGTAGACCTGCATGAGCTTGTCGAGCACGCGCTTGGCCAGGTCTCGATCTTTTGATTTGTAGATGACATTGATGATGTAACTGCCTTTGGCCGGCTCGATAACGAGATCACGAGCGAGTTTATTCACATTGGCGGAGACTCTTTCGTCGTAAGGCGTCTGGCGAGCCAGGGGCGCAGTCAACCGCGTCCACCATGTCGCTGGCGCCGGATCGGCCATGTGCAGTTCCTCGACCACCTCTGTCAGCACGTCCGCCGACTTCATCATCTCGACTTCGGAGTGAATGTCCTCGTCTGTAACGATTGGCTGTGCCGCCATCGCAAAGGAGCTTGTCTCCGGCGTGGGCGACAAAAGCGGGTCGACGCGATCCCGATCGACCAGGACCTTCGCTTCGCCGTGGTAACGGGGAAGGATGAGGGCAGCAAGCACAGCGGCCACTACGGACGCAGCCAGACATCCGATGATTAACCGCTTGCGACGGAATGCAATCGATAGCGCGTCGCGCAAGGAGGTTGATCTGAGGCTATACGTTTGATTGATCATGGGACACGCCCTTGTTACTGTGAGCTAGTTAGAAAGTCTGCGGAGCGACATATGCGGCCATGTTAGCCGTCGGGATATATCGCTGGATTTTCGATATCGTGTTTTGCGGAACATAGATCATATCGCCCGGACGGAGCACGAAGTCCTCGCTTAGATTTTTGTCCTTCAGCATCTCTTTTACGTTCATGACCTTTGCCTCGGTCCACTGCGACGAGACGCGACGAAACAGGACTACCTGCGAGTGCTTGGATTTCTCTGTTAGCCCTCCCGCCAGCGCGAGCCCCTCGGTCACTGTTGTTTCGCCGTGCAGGGTGTATTTGCCGGGATGGCCGACCCAGCCATTGACGATGAAGTATGGCCTTTCGAAGTCCTTCATAAGGACCGATATGGCGGGTTTATTGAGTATTTTGCTGTAATCATTCTGGAGAGTTGTAACCAGCTGAGGTAGCGTCTCCGAGCTCACATGAACGTCTCCGATGCCCCGCAGGCTGATGTATCCATCCGGCTGGATGGTCACAGTCTGGTTGAATTCCGGGCTGTACTCGAAGACGAGATCCATGGTGTCGCCCGGCAGCAATTGGTACCGGGGGTAACGCTCCTGGAAGCCTGGGGTTTTCCCGCTATTCGGCACTTGGTTATCAGCCGTTGTTACGGACGGCGCCGAAACCCCTTGCGCGTTTTGAGAGAACAGGAGCGACGATCCACCCTGGATAACCAAGGCGATGACGAGATAGGCTGTCAAATTCCGGGGCATTTCGGACCTCCCGATGTAATGCCGTAGATGTGAAAGTATTGCGCGGATGAAAATCTGCGTAAGGCTAGGCTGCTTTGAGGCTGGCGGCATCGACCTCGACGGCCACAGACCGCATGATCATGTCCACCGAAATGACAATTCGGCAGCCTGTTGCGGTCCTCTGAATTACTCCGGTCAGGCCTGACATTGGCCCGGAGGCGATCCGCACTCGATTTCCCGGTGCCAGATATGGGTGTGGCTCTATGTTCCGTTTCATACGTACCGCGTCGCGTAGAAATTCCATTTCCTCGACGGGAATCTCTGCTGGCGCGCTGGGCGTGCCAACGAAGTGAACCACCCCTGGTACCGTGAGCGGCAGGTGACGGTTGCGACGGGATGCTTGCACAAACACATATCCAGGGAATAAAGGGAGCGAAACGGTCGCGCTCTTCTTGTTCCACTTATGAATCGATGTTTGAAGAGGGAGAAAGTGACTGATCCCTCGCTCTTCAAAGTGCTGAGCAACTTTCTTTTCGTGACGGGGCCAAGTGTAGACAACGTACCAGTTCGGGTGATCAATTTCTGATTGACAGATCGTTAGCCCATTAGCGGACGTGCTTGACATGAAGTGTCTCCTCAGAACTTTGGAGGTATGGGGGCTAAATTAGATAGGGCTTCGCCATCCTCAACCGACTGATCGCAACCGACTGAACTGTGTCTATCTCACAAACTAAAATGTGAACACTTGCGGATGAAGCTGGGTGTTGATCGCTGAAGGTGCGATCAACGAAGTATCCGAAGAATAGGAAAGCTCCCAAAACAATACAAGAGTCTACCTTCTCTTTTTTTGGCCGTTCTCAAATATTTACTCAGCCCATGGTCAATACAGCTCTCTTTGCAACTCAATCCCGCTTGCGGGAAGTGGCCGTTATGATTTCTCAACCGGTTCACGTACAGCATCGGACCGTGGATATAAACGGCGTATTTTCTTGCAGATGAGGCGGCTTAGAATGAGGCCTATAGTGTGCGGCATAATGTCCGCTTCATTGATTAGATTTTAATGAACTACCCTGTTGAGGTCGGCTGATCATCGGAGCGGTGTTGGCGGCGGCGGAATTTAACGAGGAAACTGCTCCGACCATGGAAACTATTCCTATATCAGTGATGCGATTAGGGTCTTTCTTCTCTATATGGGAACCCGAACATCATTGCCTAAAAGACTACGCATCCAGAGAACAAGAATGAACGTACAGCTGTGACCGCGTCTGGCTCTGCCCAACCTATTCAAGCTGAAGGGATCAGGGGCACATATCGCCCGTAAGAACTAGGGCGTGTTCACACTAATGTGATCTATTTCGTGTAAGTAGGAGATAGATGGAAATCACTCCGGAGCAGTACGAAAAGATCAAGGATAGCCTGCCATTACAGCGCGGGAATGTGCGTCTGACGAACCTGCAAATCCTGAACGCGATCCTGTATGTGGCCGAGCAGGGAGGCAAATGGCGCGGGCTTCCCAGGCGGTTTGGCAATTGGCATACGATCTACGTACGGATGAATCGCTGGGCGAAGAACGGCGTGCTTGACCGGGTGTTTGAGAGGTTGCAATCGGAGCAGATTGTGCGTATCCAGATTGAAGCCTTCGCCTTGGACTCGACTTCGGTGAAGGTGCATCCGGATGGCACCGGGGCGTTAAAAAAAACGGACCGCAAGCCATCGGAAAGTCTCGCGGCGGATGGACCACCAAGATTCATCTGGTTGCCGCGAATGCTCGAACGGCCATCACCTTCGCTCTCTCGCCGGGCAATGCTCACGACGCTCCGCAGGGACGGGCCTTGCTAAAGGAACTTGGGCCGATGCCGGATGGACTTCCCCTGCTGATGGACAAAGCCTACGAGGATAACTTGACCAGGCAACTGGTTCTCGATCTCGGCATGGTTCCAGTTGTCCCTCCCAAGTCCAACCGCATCGAGCCGTGGGAATATGATCGTGCCCTCTACAAGAAACGCAATGAAATAGAACGGCTCTTCCGTAGACTCAAAGGCTTTCGTCGCATCTTCTCCCGCTTCGAAAAGCTCGACCTCGTCTTCCTCGCCTTCCTGCAGTTTGCCCTCATCGTTGAAGCTCTCCGATTAGTGTGAACACGCCCTAGTACAAAACGGTGGTAGCTGTTACAACCACACCTGGCTATCAGCGACCAAATAGCAATGCGAGTACTTACGCCTGTGACAGGTGGAGCTTATCGAACTGGAGAGACCTTGATGATTATTAGCGATGCTAGCCCGGATAATTCGCGAAGTTTAAGGTGCGAGAAGCCTCTTCTGTTACAAACATGTTGCTGAGACAGTGTTTGAGGGAACAGGAGAGGCTTCTGCGTGTTTGACGATAGCACGACACAGTGTTTGTTGTTCGGGGAGATGTTTGCCAAACCCACCGTGTTGCAGTTCGATCAACGGCAGGGCAGTTCCGATGGTGGAGCCATCCTGCTGAAGGCGGCTGACCGCCGCTACGGATTGATCGGCAGTTTGGCTGGATGTCTCGAAGACAAGCGGCAAGCAGGCAAGGTCGATCATTCGTTGCGCGAGTTGCTGGCGCAGCGCGTGTTCTCGATTGCCTGCGGCTATCCCGACGCCAACGACTCGGCCCGTCTGAGGGCCGATCCGATGCACAAGATGTTGCTCGACCGCGATCCGGTTACGGGACTTGATCTGGCCTCGCAGCCTACGCTGTCGCGCTTTGAGAACGCGGTCGGAGCCAAGGAACTCTACCGTATGGGGGAGGCCCTGGCGGCCAGCGTGATCGAGCGCCATGCGGAGCGGCTGCGCGGACACGCCCGTCGCGTCACCATCGACCTGGATCCGACCGACGATCCCACCCATGGCGCACAGCAGTTGTCCTTCTTCAACGGACACTACGACAGCTGGTGCTACCTGCCGGTGATGGGCTTCGTCAGCTTCAACGACGAAGCCGAACAGTATCTGTGTGCGGCTGTGCTGCGTCCCGGCAACGTGACCGCACCGGTAGGCGCGGTGGGGATTCTGCGCCGCCTGCTGATGATGGTCCGCCACTTTTTCCCGGGCGTGCGCATCCGCATTCGCCTCGATGGCGGCTTCGCGCATCCTGAGCTGCTGGCGTTTCTGGATGCCGAGCTCGGCGTCGAATACGTGGTGGCAATGGCCAGCAACGCGGTGTTGGAGCGCAAAGCGGAAGAGGCCATGCAGTATGCCCGCGTACTCGCCGGAGTTACCGGACAGACCGAACATGTCTACGGCGAAGCCAACTACGCGGCCAGGAGCTGGGAGCGAGAACGCCGCATCCTGATCAAGGCCGAGGTGGTGCACGGCGAAGGCAAAGAGCCCAAAGACAACCCGCGCTTCGTCATCACCAACATGACACAGAGCCCGCAGTGGCTCTACGAAAAGGTGTACTGCCAGCGCGGCGAAATCGAAAACAGAATCAAGGAACTGCACGCTCTTCACATCGACCGCACCAGTTGCAGCCGGTTCTGGGCCAACCAGTTCCGCGTGCTGCTGACCGCCACCGCTTACGTACTGATGCAGGAGTTGCGCCTGCGAGCCGCACACACCAACTGTGCTCGCGCTCAGGTCTGGACGCTCCGCGAACGGTTGCTGAAGCTGGGCGCCCGCGTGGTGGTCTCGGTTCGCCGCATGGTGCTGCACCTGCCCGCATCGTTCCCCTTTCTTCCCGCTTTCCGGCAAGTGGCGATGGCACTCGGAGCTTCGCCCGGATAGCATCGCCAGCCCAGACCAGCAAACCTCACGTTCCACCCTCACGAAGAATGCGTATCGGGAAAAGCTCTGCCCGAAAATCGCCACCGCATCCACTGCGCGGTCGCCCACCCTCCCCGCTCCGGCAATTCAACCAACCTCATCCAGACAAAGAGCATCTTCGTCGCAATCTCGCGCTCCCATCAACCTCTCGCTGTGCCTTCATGAATGATGCAGGCTAGTGCCCTTGTGGAAGCAATCAGGGGGTCTGACTACCCATGCGTACCGTTCTGCGTTCCACTCTGGCCGGGATCATTCATCAATAAAACAGCGAGTTCTACCCGGCTGCGGATTCCAACCTTTTCGAAGACCCGATACAGGTAGTTTTTCACCGTGTGCTCGCTAAGATTCAACCGCTTACCGATTTGCCGATTTGTCTGCCCCGTGGCGACCAAGCGTGCAACCATCATTTCTCGCTCGTTCAAGTGAAAATTCGTGCGTGACGGACCACCAAACGGAGAACATTCCGCGAAAGCGTCGAAGACAGCGCGGAGTTCCCGAGCTCCGGCCCAGATTTCACCCTGGCGCACTCGATCGATGCACTTCACGAGTTGCTCCATCGGATCTGCTCGGTAGAAGACACCACGGGCGTGTGCCCGGAACGCATCGATCGCCAACTCCTCGTCGGTATCGTCCAGTAGGACCACAACCGGGCAGTCCGGAAGTGCGTTTTGGAGAGCGGGAAGCACGCGGAATCCAGCTAGTGGACCATCACTCAGTGCGGCACTAACCAAAGCCACGTCTGGCTGCTGCGTGCGCGCCACTCGCTCAACTTCAGCACTGCTGGTGGCGCATACCACACTGCCGATCAAGTCACGCCGTCTGCTCAGGCTGAGGAGCATTAGCTCGCAACCTAACGCAGTCCTGTCCGAAATCAGTAGCCGCAGCGGTTTCAGTTCGCATGGGCCGACCTCATCGACTTCATTCATCGATATCGTCGGACGGGTGCCGGGGCGGAGCGCCAGAGGAGGAGAGATCGCTTCTACTCGGGAGGCCTTGCCATCAGATACAGCGTATGGGTAGCGGGATGGAGGGATTTGTACAGCATCCGACATGAGGTCGGATACTTCAACCTTTGACCCTTTCATAGCCTTCCTCAAATCCGGGGGGTAATTACCGCAGTTGCCGCAACAGCCTTTTAGCAGCCGTTTGCGAGATTCGAACTTTGGATCAATCGTCTAGCAATGGCAGCCACTTCACCGCGAGTGATTTGCCAGTATTACGCTAATGCCTCATCGACGGCAATAGCTTTGACGCTTCCTTCCCTATTACCAGGTTCGACGGGGTTGGCTACCGCGTACCGTGTACCCTCGTACTCATCTCATTAGTGAGATGTAATTTTCAGGATCGGGCAATTGAAAAGATAGACTCGGCAAGAGGTCTGCCCAAAATGCAGCATGTGTTGCATTAGCCGGTTCAGGGGGCACCAGGTCACGTCAAGAAAAGAGAACTTCTAAGATCGTACTCCGCTTTAGTCCAGCCGAGAATGGATCGGTGACGAATAGTGTGTGTCAAGACCACCGATTAAATGTCCCCTCAGCACGATAAACCACTGCGAGTCATTGTGATGCTCAGGGCTCGCAGAGGGTTTTATCGACACAGAAAAGAGTCTGACAGGGTGACGGCCCCTTTCATTAGCTAACAAACGGAGAGCTCCGCACTTGATCTCTTTAACGGCTACCTGCTCGACGGGTTTCGGGGAATAGTTGGTTTTTACGACAATTTCTTGACAGCGACGACGAGTGAAGGCCTCTACGGCGCCGTCGTGCTCGGTTTATTGGATAAGGCCCCTAGCGCCACGTCGATAGAATGGCGGCAAAACTTCTCGCACATTCTCCTTTTATTCTCCTAAAATGGTGGCGTGCCTGTTTCGAGCACTACTCTCCGACTTGAGTTGAGCCAGCGAAACACTACTCGTGTGAGCGAATCCGGGCATGAGCTGTCTTACGGAAAAATACCAAGCGTCATCTATCGCGAAGATGGAAGCAAGCATGGGAATTTTCTTCCCGCGTCCTACCGTTCAATTTGCGCCAATCCCGAATGGCAGAAGAGGCTGAAAAAGCGCTATTCGGGCAGTAGATGGGTGCCCTGGTCTGGTGAGCGAACACGATGCGAGCTAGACTGCGCGAACAGTTCGGACGCCCTACTGATGAATATCTTCTGTTATCCCCGGGTACTTAACCGACCGCAGCTATGCACACTACTCGGCATTGGGCCGGGACTTCGACCCATTTTCGGATTCAAGCCGCGCATTCCGCTTCTGAACGGCCAAGGTGATCAAACAGAGGTGGACATGAAGATCAGCGATCTTCTCGCGGAGGCCAAGCTCACGGAATCAGGGTTTCAGTTGAGACCTTCCCGCCTCCTACACAGATACCGGGATCTAGATGAAGTTTTTGAAGTCAGCCAGCTCCCCATTGTGGGCGAGAGGATTCGTGGCTACCAGCTCATTCGAGAGATTCTGGCCGCTTACACCGTCGACTGCTCGTTCGTACTCCTTTGCGATGGCCGACGTGCCGATCTTGTCGATGGGTGGTTTGCTGTCGTACGCGCGGTTCGAAGCTCCAGCTTTCGAAGTAGGCTCAAGCTCGTCACATGGCAAGAAATTGCAGGAGCACTCCCTCTGCAGCTGCGGCAATTTCTTGACGAGAAGTACGGCATTTCCTGACTGGTATCGCTGGTCTTTGAATGGCTTCATTAAGGCGGAGAGGATACGACCTTGGACCGCACCCATGTGCACGCCATCCGCTGCGGCGGTAAGCTATCCCGGTGAGCATAGGCGAAGCGGTAGAAATACTTTCGATTGAAGGCAGAGAAGTCCGGGTAACTCATCCCGATAAGCTTTACTTCTCACGGCTGACCAAGCTGACAAAGCTGGATATTGTTCGGTATTACCTCGCAGTCTCGCCTGGCGCACTGGCTGGAATTCGAGACCGTCCACTGGTTCTGAAACGTTTTGTGAATGGCGCCGAGGAGGAGCCCTTTTACCAAAAGCGCGCACCAAAGGATCGTCCAGACTGGCTGAACACGGTGACACTCTCATTCCCTTCGGGCCGGACTGCGGAAGAGTTGGTTGTAGACGATGCCGCCGGACTAACCTGGATCGTGAATTTGGGGTGCATCGAGCTTCATCCGCATCCTGTTCGCTCTACGGATCTCGATCATCCGGACGAATTGCGAATCGACCTGGATCCCGGGCCGGGTGTGGCTTGGTCCGACGTTCGTCAGGTTTCGCTGGAGGTTCGAGCGGCGCTCGAGGAGATGGGGTTGCAGGGCTGGCCGAAGACCAGTGGCTCGCGCGGAATGCATGTTAACGTCAGAATTCTTCCGCGATGGACCTTCACCGAAGTGCGGCGCGCGGCCCTGGCGTTGTCTCGCGAAGTCGAGCGCCGCGTGCCCGATCTGGCGAGTTCCAAGTGGTGGAAAGAAGAACGCCACGGGGTGTTCCTCGACTACAACCAGAATGCGAAGGACAGAACGACCGCCTCGGCGTATTCTGTGCGTCCGCTGCCAGATGCTCGGGTTTCCGCGCCGCTCCTTTGGGATGAGGTTGCCGCTTGCGATCCGGCAGACTTCACGGTGCTCACGATGCCGAAGCGCTTTGAGGAGATCGGAAATCCTCACGCAGATGCCGACTCCGCCAGTGGCTCGCTCGACAAGCTGCTCGAACTTGCCGAAAGGGACGAGGCATCTGGACTCGGTGATGCACCGTGGCCGCCGCATTTTCGCAAAACGGAGGGGGAGGCCAAGCGAGTAGCTCCTTCGAGAGCCAAGAAAGGCCCTCCGGCCTCGGCGGCAAAGGGCTCGCCACCACGAGCGGCGCGAACAAAGGCTCCCCTTGTGGTCGTCGCAAACTCACCGGATGAAGAAGCTGCATTGGCGGGACTGGACCGATGGAAAGGCAAGCACACCGAAGCAGCGAAATGGTTGGCCGTCGACGACATCCTGGTGGATCGCATGAGAGGCCGGTCGTCAACCTGGACGCGTATCAGAGTGAACTTGCGCCACGTGCCAGAGGAATTGAGACCCTCGCAGGAGACTCCTGATCCGGATAACGACCCGACTCGGGAATGGCGAAAAGTCAGGTCAACGTGAATCCAATGCAAAAAAAGATATCGTTCATCGACCGCTGGAAAATATTAGCGTCAACTCGTGCGCGGGCACTACTTCCAGTTGTTCATACGTGCAGTCTGCAGGAATCTTGTCGGTGCGCCATCGCCGAAAATGCGCCATGTGCCGGAATCTTGCTCCTTGCATGTGCTCATAAGAAACCTCGACGACCAATTCCGTCCGCAACGGCTCCCAGGACAAGTCCTTCCCCTGGCTCCATCGGCTCTGGCCCCCAGGCATGCGTTGCTCTGCGCCGGCCGAGTCTGCCTCGGGTGCGGCCGATGACCTCCACGGGTGATCGTCGAGCGCGTTGACGCGGTAAGGAGCTAGAAAGTCCAGAAGTTCCCGGCGCTTGTCTTTCGTGAAGCTCGCGCACACGCCAACGTGCTGCAGACTACCGGAATGATCGAACAAGCCGAGTAATAAGGACCCCACAGCCGTTCCCGCACTCTCCTTATACCAGCGAAAGCCGGCGACGACACAATCGCACTCGCGCTCATGCTTGACCTTGTACATGACTCGCTTGTCCGGCTCGTAGAGACCAGAGGCGGGTTTTGCCATCACCCCATCCAGGCCCGCACCCTCGAACCGTTGAAACCAGTCGGAAGCCACGCTCCTGTCGTGCGTGGCCGGGGTAATATGCAGCGGTGGAGCGACAGACGAGAGAAGCGATTCCAGTCGTCGGCGGCGATCTTCGAAGCGTGTGTTCAGAAGATCTTCGTCTCCTAGCGAAAGCAGGTCAAAGAACACCATTGAGGCCGGCGTCTGCGCCGCAAGTATCTTCACCCGCGATGCTGCAGGATGAATGCGCAGTTGAAGCGCCTCAAAATCGAGTGCGCCGTTTCTGGCGATCACGATTTCGCCATCCAGAACACAGTAGGGGGGCAGTTGATTCTGCAGCGAGGCGATCAGTTCGGGAAAGTAGCGACTAAGCGATTTTTGATCGCGGCTCTGGATGAGGATTTCATCCTTATCCAGAAAGACGATAGCCCGAAATCCGTCCCATTTGGGCTCAAAGACCCAGCCGTCCCCCTCCGGGATATTACTGACTCGCTTAGCAAGCATTGGGGCCACGGGCGGATTTACGGGCAGATGCACACCTCATGTTACAACCGCATTGCATACCTCCCTGAAGGCCGGATGGGCGTCCCTCTCCTGCTCGAGCCTGCGGAAACCGCGCTATTGCGGGTGACGTTCCTCCGGTTTCGGCTGAGGCTGAGGCCGACTTTGCTGCTTTTCTGCTTGCGGCCGCTGCTCCGGCGCCGGATGAGATTCCGGTCTCGCTTCGATGGGAGACCGGGACTCAGCCGGCCGTTCAGGCTGAGGCGCCGGCTTATACTCCGGCCGCGATTGAGGCCGATTCTCATTGGACGGGGCTGGACGGGATTGCGGGTGTTCAGGTGTTGCCGGTCGTTCCGCTGGTCTCTCCGAAGTCGCCGGTCGCGTTTCCGTGTGGGCAGGTGCAGGACGCGCCTCGGGGCGTGCTTCCGGATGCGTCGGCTCGGCTGGACGTGGTTCGGACGTAGCAGGACGAGCCTCAGGACGGTTTATCGGCGCTGGGCGGTTTTCAGGCTGTGGATGACCGGCGTTTCGCGCCTGCTCCTGACGAAGCTGCTGTTGCCGTACTTGTTCCTGGCGAACCTGGCTCTGGATCGCTGGCGGCGTCGGTGCCGGAGCGCGGCGATCGGAGGTGAGAAGACGGGGGGCGGTCAACGTCGCGGGACGTCCGTGGTTCACTGAGACCCACTGCTGCCGGTTTGTGCTGGCCTGACGCGCGTGGGCGACCTGTTCCGGCAGCGCGCCGACGTGGTGTTCCCGCCAGGCAACATTCTCGGCAGGCAACGGACGGGCCGTCAGACCACCGCGGCCTCCGTTGTAGCTGACACGCGTGTTATTGATGATGGTCACGTTATGGATGTACGTGTTGTGAATGATCGTTGTGTTCACGTGTGTGACTGAGGTGTTGTACATGAAATTGTTGTTTCGCCAGTAGCCACCGACATAGCCGGTTCCGACATACCCATACCGGTAGTTCACACCACCGTAGAAGCCGATGTGGGGGCCCCAGTAGCCGGGGTGCCACCCGTAGCGGTTGCCATAGAAGCCCCAGTAGCCGGGCGTCCACAAGGAGCCGATGTAGGGGGCGATGACCCAGACGCCGGGGACCCAGTAGTAGCCGGTTGGCACGTAGCCCCAGTAGCCGGGCGTCCATATATAGTTGTCGCCGGGGCAGGGCGGCTGGTCGTATTCGGGGAGCACGGGGGGCGGGGCGGTTGCATACTCCACCGGCTGCGCCTGATCCTGGTAGTCCTGCACCGGCGCATTGTAGTCGTATCCCTGATCACTGGGGGCCTCGCTGGGCGCCGCTGAGGTCTCGTCGGGCGGTGGAGGGGGTGGTGTGGTCTGCTGCTCCGGCGCGCTTGCGGGAGAACTCTGCTCGGCCGCCGTTGTCTGCTGGGCCGCTTGCGGCTGAGTGGAGGTGTTCACGGCAGGAGCGAGATTTGCCTGCATTGCCGGGTCCTGGCTGTCGTCGGTGACCTGAGCCGCGTTCTGGGGCTGATTCGGGGCAGTGTTCGAGTGGCAGCCAGCGAGGCCGAGTATCGCAGCGAGTGTCACCAGCGGAAGGGCCTGAGTGGTGGCGAGCTTTGTCATGGGTCGTTCTCCGTGCGATTAGATGCGCATCCGGGAAGTCGCGTCCCTTCCGCTGTACCTTGCAACACGGAATTCATCGGCAAGATTCGGAGTGTGATTCCTTTGGGCCGCGAGCATCATCGATTCAGGTATTAGAGAGCGCCGGAGATTCCGGCGTTGAGTGCAAGGAGCACGCGTGCGATGATCACAGCTACTTTGGCGTTTCCATCGACGGCCGAACGAGTCCTTCCCATGCCATCGCAGACTTCCAACTCTATCTTCGAGAATCCGGACGATATATGGCGGCTTGTAGCGCGACGCGACCCGAGCGCGGACGGGCACGTCTTTTATGCCGTCCGCACCACCGGCGTGTTCTGCCGCCCCTCGTGCCCCAGCCGGCGTCCCCTCCGGAAGAACGTGGAGTTCTTCACCGACCTGGTGTCGGCGTTCGGCGCGGGGTACCGGCCCTGCCAGCGGTGCAACCCGGCGGGGCTGCGAGCCGAGGCCCAGCTGGTCGAGACGCTGTGCGCTCACCTCAACCGGGACCTCGACCGGTGCGTCAAGCTGGCCGATCTGGCGCGGATATCCGGCCTAAGCCTCTTCACCGTACAGCGGACATTCCAGCGGGTGCTGGGTGTGAGCCCGAATCAGTACCGGGCGCACAAACGGGTTGCGGCGCTGCGCGCACGGCTGGCGGATCCTGACGTCCGCATCACCGACGCGGTGTACGACGCCGGCTATTCAGGGCCGGCGCGGGCTTACAGCAATGCCCGGCTCGGGATGCGCATGCAGGACTACCGCAATCGCGGGCGCGATCTGGAGATCGGTTACACCATCGGCGCTTCGCCTCTGGGCCGTGTTCTGGTGGCGTCGACCGACCGCGGACTTTGCGCGGTCATTCTGGGGTCGACGGATGAGGATCTTCTCTCGAGACTTGGCCAGCAATTCCCTGCCGCGAACCTAACTGGACGGCCCGAACTGTCGGCTACGCTCGACAAGGTGCTCTCGAGCCTGACGGAGCATCCGGCGGCGCTCGACCTGCCGCTCGACCTGCGCGCCACGGCGTTTCAAATGCGGGTATGGGAGGCGCTCAGGTGCATTCCCCGGGGTGAGACTCGAACCTACTCGGAGATCGCGTGCGCGATCGGGCAGCCGACGGCAGTGCGGGCGGTGGCGCGGGCCTGCGCCACGAATCCGGTGGCGGTGGTGATTCCGTGCCACCGGGTTATCGGGTCAAATGGGGATCTGACCGGCTATCGCTGGGGTGTCGAGCGGAAGCGGCAGCTGCTGGAGATAGAGAAGCGGTAGAAGTTTCGGGGGGAGGGTACCCCCTCCCCCTTTCTTTGTACTTCACACATTCTATTCAAGTTAGCCATGATGTTACCTGTTACTCATTCATTCTAAATGACTTTCTCGTACTTCATAGAAAACAGGCGGGTTACGCGCCTAAATTCGGCGAGACTTAACGCTGCTCTCAGGCGAAACTCATTGAAAACAGAGCAGCTTCTGCTTGCTCGTTGATTCTGTGGGACTTAAAGCAGCAAGGCCCGATTGCGATGGCAACCGGGCCTTTTTCTGTTCCTATTTCTATTTTAGAGGATTTGGGGAAATTCTCGGCCAACGCTTGTAGGGAAATGACAGTTCGCTTCGCCTTGAACTACCCCACACAAGCAAAGGAAGATTGTGTGGGCCACACGGCCGTAGGTCTGTATCTGGCTCTGAGCCGACTAAAGTCGGGAACCCGGCCATTGGTCGCCTTCGCCGATTTATCCGGGAGCGGCTCTGACTTTCCTGGATCGAAGTACAGCGGAGCGCCGCGGCGCAAGACCGTCAACAGAGCTCGGCCTTTTGCTATGTAGTCGGTGCCAGGGCAAAGACCCACAGCCTCCATTTAACGGCTTGAGTGATGTCCGAAGTCGTGTTCGGAAGCTGATAAGGTGTCTGGTCAGACATAAGGCCCCTCTGTAACTCCAAGGTAGTAACCGTTATAAGTCTGAACGTAATACGTGCAGTCGTTGTTGGCGGTCAGGGTGAATTTCTGCCAGTTTCCGACCTGCGGGGCATCAGTCCGAAAGTCTCCTGATACTCCTCCTCCATTGGCGGTCAAGTAGTAGCCGCTTGATGTTTGGAAGGCGTCCGTTCCATCATTTTGGCGGATGAGTGTGAGCTGTACCTCATACGCATAGTCAGCGTTGGGAGATATCGTCAGGGCTGGGACACCACCGCTACCGTCTTCGTCTCCTCCGTTCGATACGATGACCCATGAGCCAATCGGGAGCGGCCCTCCGCTGTACGCTCCGCCCGACACAGTCGCTGGTCCGCCAGCCACCACGAGCCCAAATGAATATCCCGAGCCAGCATCACCCGACTTGAGCAGCCCGAAATACGTGGCTGTCGCTGCCGTGCCGTTGGTGTAAAGGGCAGGGGGATCAGTTTGGCGGCCGCCTCCAACCGCGATGAGATAGAACCCTCTCACCGTCCGGATGGTAAACGAGCCGGTTCCGGAGATTCTGAATCTTTCATAGTCGATGATGTACTCCGCAGTACTCTGAATCGTGTCCACCTCCTGGTTCCCGAACGGGAAGAGGCTTGCAAGAGCCCCGCCATTCGTTGCGAAAAGAAACTCGCCGTTGAGAGTCTGGATGCCGTACTCCCCGGTGGATGGAACAAACCACAATGTGAATTTCTCCCAGGCACTGGGTTTGACAGCATCTGTATGGAGAACATCAGTGGTTTTGCCACCCCCTCCGACTGCGGTGACAAAGTAAGACCCCGAAATCCCTATCGCAAATTGACCCGCTTGCTGGAACGCCTGCAGTGGCTGCGAACCTGGACCGATCTGTGTGGAACCGGGCTGTGGGCGTGGGAGTGGTGGGGGGCCGGGTTGGAACCCCAAACGATTAGCTCTGTCCCCCGACAACTCTACGTTAGATTCTCCTCGAGATTTCTCTCTCGCGTTGGCTCCCTTGGGTGCAGAATGCGCCTTGCTCATGGTCGCCCTCGTCCTGTTTGTTCAAAGTGCTGCTTTTCGCCGGGCAGGTCAAACAGCATTGTGCAGGACGGCACGCTTGCGGCTTAATACTGTCTTTTGCCGTACTGTGGCAGCGGCGTAAAATCGGTTCGCCCCCTCGCGAAAGCCTGCCTCGGGCCCGGGAGAGCACGATGGCTGAACCGTCGTTTGAAATACCGACCACTGAAACTGCAGAGAAGCGCCTTGAATCGTGGAAGGAAATCGCGGCCTACCTGAGCCGCGACGTGAGCACCGTCCAGCGCTGGGAGAAGAAGGAGGGGATGCCAGTCCACAGGCATTTGCACGATAAGCGTGGCTCTGTTTATGCATTGCCCGAAGAGCTCGATGCGTGGCGCAGTCGCAGACAGCCGTCGGGTGAACCCGAAATCCAACCCCGCACCGAAACGCCGGTTGCCCGGATAACCGAACCCCCGACTAGAGCGCCGAAGGGCTGGCTCTGGACCGCAATCGGCGTCGTCGCATTGCTCGTGCTGATCGGCGCCTATTTCGTATTCCACCATCGTCGGGCGAATCAATCCCCGCCCGGCATTCGTTCCCTTGCAGTGCTTCCGCTCCGCAATCTTTCCGGAGATCCCTCGCAGGACTATCTCGCCGACGGCATAACCGAGGCTCTCATCGGACGCGTTGCCTCGATTCGCGATCTGCTTGTGATCTCCCATACCTCACTCATGCGGTTCAAAAATCCGCAAATCTCTGTTCCTGAGATAGCAAAGAAGCTCGGTGTCGACGCTATCGTTGAGGGCTCTGTCATGCGCGAGGGCTCGCACATTCGCGTGACGGCCCAGTTGATCCGCGGGGCAACCGACGAGCACTTCTGGTCCGAGACGACCGCGAGTTGCGCGATGCGATCGCGCTGGAGAGCGAGATTGCACAGGTGATCGCAGAAAAAGTGGAAGTGACCGTCACCGGGCAGGAACAGCAACGGCTCACCGCTGCGCGCCCGGTTTCGCCGGAGGTGTATGAGAGCTATCTGAAGGGAAGGTTCGTGTTGAGCCAGGGAAACAGCAGAGCCAGTATCGAAGAGAGCATCGCAGATTTCGACTCCGCCATCAAGCGGGATCACAGGTTTGCGCCGGCTTACCTCGGTCTCGCTCAAGCCTACAGAACCTGGGAACGATATTCGCCGGCGTGCCCGCATCGGAGACACGCCCAAAAGTGATTGCCGCTGCACAAGCAGCTTTGAAACTCGATCCGGATCTGGCCGAGGCTCACTGGTTGTTGGCCAATGTCCTGCAGAAAGAATGGGATTGGGCGCAGGCTGAGGCCGAGTACAAACGCGCCCTCGAACTAGCTCCCAACGATGCTAGCGCCCATGCGGGTTACGCATTCTGGCTGTTATGCCAGGGGCGCACTGACGATGCCGTGTCCTGGATTAAACATGCCCGTGAACTCGGCCCCGTTGCGGTAACTGGCAGCGACGTTTCAGAGATACTGTTCGAGTCCCGTCGTTATGACGAGTCAATTCGCGAATCGCGCAGCGCATTGGCTGTCCAGCCGAACAACGCGTACGCATTGTGGAAACCTGGGATTCGCGCTCATTGCCAATAATCAGGCCGCCGAGGCAGTCCCGGTTCTGGAGAAGGCATTCTCTCTGTCCGAAGGGAGCCCTGGGATTGCCGGGGTGCTCATCCGCGCCTATGCCCATGCCGGCCGCCGTGACGACGCGCTTCGGCTGCTGGCGGACTTGAAACGGCGCAAAAGCACAGGCTACGTTCCCGCAGGAGCCTTTGTGAATGCCTACCTGGGGCTCGGGGATAATGAACAGGCCTTCGCCGCCCTCGAACAGGCCTATAAAGAAAAATCCGCAATCCTGCAGTGGGTGAAGATCCACCCCTACTTTGACCCGATCCGCAGCGATCCTCGTTTCCAGGACCTCGTCCGGCGCGTCGGTTTGGGATAACGCAGCTTGGGATGTCATGGCGACTCACCCACTCAAGCCAACAGCGGCTTGTATGGGGACCCGAGTTTCTGGTCGACAGATGGGAGCCCCCTCAAGCCCTGCTGCAGGGCTTGAGGGGGTTGGTGGTTAGAAGGTGAAGCGGGCGCCAAATTCACCCCAGAGAGAGCGGGGGATGGTAGTCGAGCTGGGGTTGATGAATCCGGCGGGATGAGCGAAGGTTTCGGGGGAGCTGATGTTGTTGCCGAAGTCGTTGCCGTAGTTGGCGCGGTTGGTGAGGTTGAAGGCCTGGCCGATGATTTCCAGGTTCATGCGCTCCCCGAAGCGGAAGTTCTTGGAAAGGCGCAGATCGAGTTCGAAGAACGGATCACCGCGGAGAGGGTCGAACTTGGAGATGGTGCAGGTGGAAGGTTGTCCGAGACCGTAGAAGCAATTCTGGGCATCGGTATTGCTACTAGCGTAGGCGAACCAGTCAGTGGGATTGCTCGTGGGTACGACAACGGCATTGGCTGTGCCGCCACCTGTGTTGAGCGTGTTGCTGGAGTTGGTCAGAGGATAGGGACGGGCGGAGCCAAACTGCAGGATCGGTGCGACCTGCATTCCCCAGGGAAGGTATCCAATGCCGCTGAAGGTTACGTGGCTGCGCTCGTCATTCGGATTCGGTCCGTATTCGTAGCTGGCAAACGGGTTGGTTGAGAGTCGGGGATAGTTTCGGAAGGATGTTCCGCCAGCGCCGTAAGAGTAGGCCCACGCCAAGGTGTAGTTGGCGTCGAGCTGAAATTTGTTATTCATGCGCTGGCGGTAGACGAAGTTTATGCCGTTGTAGTGAGAGCGGCCGATGGCCTCTTCGTTACGGACGCTGGCCAGAGGAGTCAATCCAGCTTCAGCGATAGGGGCGGCAAGCGGGGCGGTACAGCAGACTCCATTTAGCGGAACCCGCTGATCGATGTTCATGGTTTTGTTTTCGTGGATCCCGAGGACGTGGGTGTACTCGGCTTCGACGGCGGTGTTGTTATTGATTGCCCAAGTGTAGCCAAGGTTGAATTCCTCGGTGATGGGATTGCGGTAATGTGGGTCCATCAGGCGGCCGACGCTGTTCGGGGCCAACTCGCCGGACGGCGGAGGAATGGTGGGATAAGGGCTGACGCCATACTGCCACTGGCCGAGGGGGACATTGGGCCCAGGGACGATGTCGGTTGGGCTGGTGAGGCTGAGAGCGGTCTGGAAAATGGTCGGGTTGGCCATCTGCTCCATGAACAGGGGGATGTTCTGGAAGATGTTGCCGTAGTACATACCGAAGCCGCCGCGCACAACCTGCTTACCCGTTCCGGTGAGGTCGTAGGCGAAGCCCACGCGCGGGCTGAAGTCGAGATTGTCGTCATGCGCGATGCTGGACACGTAGGGATTGGAGATTGGACTGTTGAGTGCGACCAGTTCCTGATAGGTGCGGCTGTTGGCGATGTCGGAGCCGCCGATCATGTTGAAGTCCTTGTCCCAGCGCAGACCCAAGTTCAGCAATAGGCGCGGCGTGACCCTGTAGTCGTCCTGTATATAGAGGCCGAGCTGCTTGGTTGCGACCAGGAAGTAGGGGTCGCCGTTGGCCTGGGTCATACCGGTAACAAGGCCTGGAGTCGCGAACCCCTGCGGGTAGGTCGCCGGATCGCTAAGAATGACGCTCGGATTCACGGCGAAGTCGACTTCGAGCGTGGAGCTGAACTCGAAGAATCCGCCCTCGACGGGGTTCCAGATATAGTCGATACCGCCCTTCAGGGTGTGTTTACCGATGGTCTTGGAGAGGTCGTCCTTAAACTGCCACTTACGCTGGAAGGACTGTTGGGGGACGTTGGTGTTGGTGCCGAAGGAGGCAGTGGGAAAGACGACAAGTGGAGCGCTGATATTGCTGGCGATGAGGTTGTTCCAGTATTGGAAGCCAGAGGTGAACTGGTTGACCAGGGTGTTCGAAATCAGCGTGTTCAGCGTGAAGCCGACCAACTGCAGGTGGTTGTCAGTGAAGTTCCCGTTGGTGAGATCGCCGGTGCCGTTGGACTGATCGTTCTCACTGTTGTTGGCCTGGGATGTATAGCTGATATAAGCGCTGTTCCGGTCGTTGACGGTCCAGTCCATGCGGCCGTTGTAACGTGTCTCATAGAATGGCCGAGGAATGACCGCGGCGGGCTGGGCAGCGAGGCCTGCACTCTGAGCCAGGACCAGCTCGGCGTAGGACGCGCCGCTTTCTACCAATCCCTGGCTTTCACGCTCGCGCTCCCAGGCGAAGAAGCCGAAGAGCTTGTCCTTGATGAAGGGGCCGCCGACGGATCCGCCAAACTGCTGGCGGCTGTAGTCGGGATGCGCTGGAATCGTACCGCCAAGGCCATCGGGGTCCTGTTCATCGGTGTCGAGGCCGGTGGAACGAAAGTAGCCGAAGAGGGAGCCGTGATAGTTGTTAGTTCCGCTCTTGGTGATGAGGTTGATGGCGGCGCCCTCGGAGCGACCGTTTTCGGCAGAGAAACGCTGGGTACTGATCTTGAACTCCTGGACGGCCTCGAGAGGAAGCTGCATGACCGGCCCGCCGACGGTGTTGTCTTTGTTGTCGACGCCGTTCACGGTGACGTTGACGTTGCGACCACCCGCGCCATTGACAGAGAGGATGGCATAGCGGTTCTTGGTGGGATCGTAAGAATCGGCGGCTTTGACACCGGGCGCGAGATAGGCGAGGTTGGCCACGTCGCGGCCTACCATGGGAAGATCTTCGACCTCAGCGGGAGTGATGTCAGTGCTGACGCTGGTCTTGTTCAGGTCAACGATGGGATTTACAGCGCTCACCTGGACGGTCTGCGAGGTGGAACCGGGAGTGAGGGTGGCGTTGCCGGTGGCGGTCTGACCGACGAGCAGCTCGAGTTTTACCTCCACCGTCGAAAAGCCTTTGGCGTTGATCTTCGCCGTGTAGTTTCCAGCGGACAAAAGCTCGAAGCGATAGATACCGGAGTCATTGGTGGCAGTGGTGCGGGTGGAGCCGTTGGCGAGATTGGTGAGGACGACCTCGGCGTTGGCGACGACCGCCTGTGACTGATCGACGACGGTGCCCTGGATGTTCCCGCTTGCCGTGGCCTGTGCGAAGAGGCGGGGGCTGAGAAGGGTGATGGCAACGAGCAGAAAGAGACGTATGCGTGGGGATACGAATCGTGGGTTCATAGTTGGCCTCAAAAAAAATGCGGTTGTTGTTCAAAGCAGCCGGGACTAGAGCGGGGCGTGGGTGGCTCCCGGCGTTCTGTGACAAAACGCACAAACCAGTCCATGAATGGCGTGGCTGCTTACATGAACGGCTTGTGAATTTCTGGCAGCATCTCACGGTGTCCGAGTCAGGTCAAGAAAAGATTTCCCGGAACCGCGCGGGCGGATGCTGTTGTGCGCGGCTGAACCGATGCGTGCGGACAGGCGACCGTTTTCAGGCGTTGGAGACGTAGACGAAGCGGATGAGGAAGAGCACGGCGAGGAGATAGAGGAGCCAGTCTTCACGGCGGAATTTTCCGCCGAGTATATGGACGCACGCGTAGGCGATGACTCCGAAGCCGAGGCCGTTGGCGATGGAGGCGCTGAGGGGAATCATGATGAGCGTGAGGAAGGCGGGGATGGCGGAGAGCGGTTCTGTCCAGGGGATTTCGGTGATGGTGGTGAGCATGAGGCTGCCGACGATGATGAGGGCGGGAGCGGTCGCGGCGGTGGGGACAATGCCGACCAGTGGCGCGGCGAAGAGAGCGAGGAAGAATCCCAGGCCGGTGACGATGGCGGTAACGCCGGAGCGGCCTCCGACGGCGACGCCCGCGGTTGACTCGACATAGCTGGTGACGGTGGAGGTTCCGGCGAGCGAACCGATGATGGTCGCGGAGGCGTCCGCGAAGAGGATGCTGTTCAGGCGCGGGATGGTGCTGTCGGCCTCGATGAGTCCGGCCTTTTTGGCGACGGCGACGAGGGTTCCGAGGTTGTCGAAGAGGTCGACGAAGAAGAAGACGAAGATGATCTCGAGCAAGCCGATGTGGATGGCGGAACGAATGTCGAGACGGAACATGGTCTGGGTGATGGCGGCGATGCTGTAGGAGGAGACCTTCCAGTGAACGAGATGGAAGGGGATGGCTGCGATGGTAACGGCAACGACTCCGATGAGGATGGCGCCGCGGACGCGCCAGACCTGGAGAGCTCCGATGATGATGACGCCGACGAGGGCGAGCGCGGTTTGCGGGGCGCGGATGTCGCCCAGGGTGATGAGCGTGGCCGGATTCGGCACGATGATGCCGGCATTGTGGAGTCCGATGACGGCGATAAACAGGCCGATGCCTCCAGCGACGGCGGCGTAGAGCTCGTGGGGGATGCTGCGCAGGATTAGCTGGCGGATTCCGCAGGCGGTGAGCACGAGGAAGGCAACGCCGGAGATGAAGACGGCTCCGAGGGCGGTTGGCCAGGGAACACCCATCTCGAGGACGACGGTGTAGGTGAAGTAGGCGTTGAGTCCCATGCCAGGCGCGAGCGCGATGGGATAGCGGGCGATGACGCCCATGAGGATGCTTCCGAATGCAGCCGACAGGCAGGTGGCGGCGGTGACGGCGGGGAGCGGGATTCCCGCCTGGGCGAGGATGGCGGGGTTCACCAGGACGATGTAAGCCATGGTGACGAAGGTAGTGATGCCGGCGAAGAACTCGGTACGCCAGTTTGTATTCAGACGGGAGAATTCAAAATAGCGTTCGAGAGCGGCGCGCATGGCCCATCAAAACACAGGATTGGGAATTTCCAAACGAAGTTTTGCGCGCGCACCGCACGGCGCACTACAGGTGTATAAGAGAGGGCGATGAGTTGGAGAATCATGCGTTCATTTCTTACTTCTTTCCTTCTGTGGATTCTTGCCACGGGAATCAACCAAGGTCAGGAGAGCTCCCAATCTCGCCCCGCAGTCAAGGTCTCTGCCTTCGAGATGGCCGCTCGACTCGCAACTACTGTCACGCCGAAGTTCCCGGAAAAGCCGATGGCGAGATGTTCGATGGCTGTGGTGAATCTTGATGCAATCATCGGAACTGACGGAAAGGTGACGAGCGTAAAGGATTCGAGCGGATTTGAAGAGTTTCGAGAATCGGCAATTGCAGCTGCCAAGCAGTGGACCTACAAGCCCTATCTAGTAAACGGAGTCCCGACCGTTGTCGAGACGACGATTGGAGTTGTCTATGTAGGGGATGGGACATCTGGCCCGTTCTACGTTCTGGATGGGAAGAAGAGCATCAAGGGCCCAAAACTGCCACCGGACTGCGGACCTGCCCCCCAAGTCAAGCAAGCGCCTGGAGGCTAACGCAACGCAGGATAAGGCGCGGTGTGCGTCTGCATTTCGGCTCGCCGGATCAATCCCAGCTCTCGGAAGCTCTGGGAGCGAAAGATACAGAGCACTCCATGCGGCTCTATATGGTGCCCGGCATGCAGCACTGCGACGGCGGACCGGGTGCGACTTCGTTCGGGCAGGACCAGGCCGATATACCTCACGATGCGCAACACGACATCTTCACCGCGCTGGTGGATTGGGTCGAGAAGGGCAATGCCCCTTCGACCCTGATTGCCTCGCACTTGGCCGAAGCGAGTGGCGGCGGAGAAGATTCACCCCAAACGAGCAGCAAGACACCGGAGATGACACGACCACTCCGTCCTTATCCGCAGGAAATCCAATATTCGGGAAGGGCGACAAGAATTCGGCGGCGTCATTCTCGTGTGTTGCCGGACCCAAATGATAGGCGAGTGAGCGCGGGTAAACCCGGTCGGCGCGGGTTTGGAAACTCCAAACCTACCTCGCGGGCGTGTCTGTCCGTCCAGATTTTGTCGAATTTCTGCTGACACCTTGACTATCTACAATCGGTGAGTGTAGATAGTCGAGGTATGGGCAAACCGAGCGATCTGGTGCAGGGCACTCTGGACCTGCTGATCCTGAAAACACTGTCAACTGAGGCAAGGCACGGGTGGGCGATTGCGAAGCGCATCCAGCAGCTTTCGGGTGAGGTGCTGCAGGTACAGCAGGGCTCGCTGTATCCGGCGCTGCACAGGCTGGAGCAGCAGGGGTGGATCAAGGCGAAGTGGATGGAGAGCGAGACGGGACGGCAGGCGAAGTTCTACTCGCTGACGGCGGCAGGACGGTCCCAGCTTGAAAAGGAAACGGCGAGCTGGGAGCGGCTGTCGGGCGCGATCAATTTGATCGTGCAGGAAGGGTGAGGCAGGGCTGAGGGAACAGGAGGTACAGATGCGTTGGCTGGCGCGGTTGCGAATGCGAGTTGAGATGCTCTTTCGGCGAAATCGCGCGGCTGACAGGTTGGATGATGAGCTGCGATTTCATCTGGAGCAGCAGATTGCGGAGAACGTCGCGGCGGGGATGAGTGCGGAAGAGGCGCGGCATGCGGCGCTGCGGGAGTTTGGGAATCCGCCGGCGCTTCGCGATCAGGCGCGGGAGACGTGGAGCTGGAACGGATTGGAGCGGGTACTGCAGGACATCCGCTTCGCTACACGGCAGATTATTCGGGCTCCGGGGTTTGCCGTGATTGCGATTCTCACCCTGGGGCTGGGAATTGGCGCGAATACGGCGGTCTTCACGCTGACGCATGCGCTGCTGCTGCAAACATTGCCGGTGCGCGATCCGGGCGAGCTGGTGCGGCTGGCGATTGACATGACTGCCGTAAACAAGAACCGCCATGACGTGCCCCTGAACCTTCCGATGGTCGAAGCGATCCAGAAGCAGTCGCGCTCACTTTATGACGTCTTTGCGTGGTGCGTCTACGATTTTCCCTGCAAGGACGGCAGTGTCAATGGTGGTATTCACGGCGCGATCCTGAGCGGGAACGCGTTTGAGGCGCTGGGCGTGCGGCCCGCTGCCGGACGCCTGCTGACGCCGGCCGACGATCAGACGGGCGGCGGTCCTGATGGGCTGGCCGCAGTCATCAGCTACCGCAACTGGGTCAGCCGTTATCACTCCGATGCATCGGTGGTTGGCCGGCACGTCATGGTGACCGATCGCCCGGCAACGATCGTAGGCGTAGCGCCGCAGGGGTTTGAGGGCGTGATTGCCGCCGAGCATCCCGACATTTACTTGCCGCTCGAGTTTCAGGGAATGCTTTATGGTGAATCATCGAAATACGACACGGGACGCTTGTGGCTCGACACTTTTGCGCGTCTCAATCCGGGCGTGACCCGAGGGCAGGCCGCGGCGGAGATGAACGCGCTCTTCCCGAAGATTCTGGATGCCGCGGTGCCACCAGGCATTCGGCATATGCCGGAGGTTGAAAAGGCCCGCCTTGCAGTGAAACCGGCTCGCACCGGCTGGAGTAGACTTCGCTCGACCTATACCGAGCCACTGCTGCTGCTGCAACTGATGGTTGGGGCGGTGCTGCTGATCTGCTGTGCGAATCTGTCGGGTTTGTTTCTGGCCCGCGCCTCGGCACGGCGGCAGGAGTTCGCGATTCGCGGGGCGCTGGGCGCCGGACGTCTGCGCCTCATGCGGCAGCTTTTCGTCGAGTGCCTGATGCTGGCACTCCCCGGTGGGTTGCTGGGTGTCGGGCTTGCATGGGCATCGGGACCGTGGATTCTGCACATGCTGGGAAACGCGGAGGCTGAACAGGCGATCTCGATGCGGCCCAACCCGACCGTTCTTTGTGTGACGGTTGCCTGCGCTGTGTTCTGCGCCGTGCTATTCGGTATGGCTCCGGCGTGGACGGCGAGTCACATCAACGTGGAGATGGCGCTGCGCAGCTCGAATCCGCGGACATCCGCGGGCGGCGCGGGTTTGCGCAACTTCTTCGTGCCCTTTCAGGTGGCACTTTCGCTCACTCTGGTGGTGGTGGCTGCATTGCTAGGCACAACTGTAGCGCGACTTCTTACCGAACAATCGGGCTATCGCACCGAGAACGTGATTTTTGCGCTAACTGACTTTCTCCGCGTTCCGCAAAAAGGCGAGGCGCTGGTTTCGCTTTATCGACGCATGGCGGACCGGATCGAGGAGCGGCCCGGAGTGGAGCAGGCGAGCGTCTCCGCGATTTCTCCTTTCCTGGGCTGGCGCTGGAGCGATGAGTTTGTGGCCGTAGACAACCCGAAGCATGCAGCCCCGGTGGAGGCGATGGAGAACATCATCACCGCGCACTATTTTTCCGCCCTGGGAGTACGGATCCTCACAGGGCGAGATCTCGATAACAGCGATGCTGGCCGGAACTCCTGCATCCTGAGCCAGGCGGCGGCCCGGCTCTACTTTCCCCACACCTCAGCGCTGGGCAAGACGCTGCGAAGCGTGATCCGCCAGCCAAGAACCGGGCAACCCGATACTTTCCACGATTATCAGATCGTCGGCATTGCACGTGACACGAAATACGACTCACTCCGCGAGTCACCGCCGCCGATTGTCTATCTGCCTCTTGCTGCGGGAGAGAACGGGCAGACAAATGGAGGGTCAAACCTTTTCTTCGTCATTCACGCACGCAGCGTGGCGGCAGCCACGTCGGCGTACAAAGATACGCTGCATGAGATGGCGCCATCCAGTCCGGAAATTCCTCCTGTTGTGTTCAGCGAATCGTTCCGGGACTCGGTAGCGCGTGAGCGGTTGTTGTCGGTGCTGTCGGGGTTCTTCGCCCTGCT
This sequence comes from uncultured Acidobacteriaceae bacterium, assembly GCA_963781245.1. Lineage (GTDB taxonomy): Bacteria > Acidobacteriota > Terriglobia > Terriglobales > Acidobacteriaceae > Silvibacterium. The sequence goes on along the minus strand of CAWAFB010000005.1, from coordinate 158,900 downwards.
CGGCCTGCTGCTGAGCGGGATTGGCATCTACGGCCTGCTGGCATGGAATGTGACCCGGCGAACCACGGAAATTGGCGTGCGCATGGCCCTAGGGGCGACGCGCCTGAAGGTATTTGCGCTTGTGATGCGCCAGGTAGCAGGGCTGCTGGCGATCGGTGTGCTGGCCGGAGGATTTGCAGCGTTTTTCGCTGCGCGCTCGATTCGCAGCTTTCTGTTTGAGGTGCAGCCGGGCAATCCCTGGGTTTTTGTGCTGTCCGCCCTGACGCTCGTTATCGTCGGCCTGGTTGCCGCGACACTGCCCGCGCGCCGTGCAGTGTCGATTGATCCGATGCAGGCGTTGAGGACGGAGTAGGACAGGATTCAGGGAACAGGGCTCAGGGCACGGGAGGATGAATGCGCTGGTTAGAGCGGCTGCGGATGCGGATCGAGATGCTTTTTCGGCGAAATCGCGCGGCTGACAGATTGGGTGACGAGCTGCGATTTCATCTGGAGCAGCAGATTGCGGAAAACATTGCCGCGGGGATGAGTGCAGAAGAAGCGCGTCATGCGGCACTGCGGGCGTTTGGGAATCCGACGGCGCTGAGAGAGCAGGCGCGGGAGACGTGGAGCTGGAGCAGCGCGGAGTCGGTGCTGCGGGATGCGCGGATCGGGATCAGGACGCTGCTGCGTGCGCCGGCGTTTGCGGTGACGGCGGTGGGGATCATAACGTTGGGGATCGGCGCGAATGTGGCGATGTTCACGGTGGTGCGGTCGGTGCTGCTGAAGCCGCTTCCCTTTCGTGATCCGGATCGGCTGATCACGGTGTATGAGCACGTGAACGATAAGGAGCACACTGGCTTCAGGAATTACCTGCCGATAGCGGCGGGAAGCTTTGGAGAGTGGAAGAAGGCAGTCGGACCGGACGTGGCCGAACTGGCGATGGTTTCGCCATGGCAGGGCTATAACGTGTCTGCGGAGGGAGGCAAGCTGCCGGAGCAGGTGGAAGCGGCGTGGTGCTCGTGGAACTTCTTCTCCATGCTGGGTATTCACCCTGCGCTGGGGCGCACTTTCACTGCGTCCGATGACCGTCCGGAGACAGAAGCCACGGTGATCCTTTCGTCTTCCTTCTGGAAGCGGCGATATGGCGGCGATCCGGGAGTGATCGGCAGAAAGGTCTGGTTAGATGCGCGGCCTTACACGATCATCGGCGTGCTGCCGTCGTCGTTCGTGTATTCGAGCTCGTTTGGCGGCAACACAATTGAGCTTTGGACTCCTGTGGAACATGAGGCTCCAAAGTGGCTGATCGAGGCCTTCGGCGATCACGAATTTCTGGGTCTAGCGAAGCTGCGGCCCGGCGTTACGCAGGCCGCTCTCATCAGCCAGCTCGACACGGTGCAGAAACGGATCAAGGCCAGCCATCCCGAACCGGCGGTGCATGACGGTGTGATGGGGCGTCCGATGCTGGACGATGTGGTTGAGAAGTACAAGACCCCGCTCTATGCCTTGCTCGCAGCCACCGGATGCGTTTTTCTCATTGCCTGCCTCAACGTGGCCAGCCTGCTGGTGGCGCGGACCGCGGCGCGCAGCAAGGAGATGGCAATTCGGGCGGCACTGGGGGGAGGGCGGCTGCGGCTGCTGCGCGAGCGGCTGATGGAGAGCCTGTTGCTGTCGGTTGCCGGCGGTGCGACGGGACTGTTACTGGCGTGGGGCGCTGTCGAATGGCTGATTCACACGCGGCAGGATATGAATCGCGTCGAGGCGATTCATATTGACGGCGTGGTGATCGCATTCACCGTGGGCGCGATTCTGCTGTGCGCGCTGTTCTCGGGGTTGATCTCCGCGATGGGATCGGATGGCAGGCGGATTCTGGCCGGGCTGCAGGAGTCCTCGCGAACACACAGCGGCGGACAGAGCCGCACGCTATTGCGGAAGGCGATGCTGATTGTCGAGGTAGGGATCACAGTGGTTCTGCTCGTGGGAGCCGGGCTGCTGCTGAGAAGCTATCAGCGGCTGCGGACGACGGATCTGGGCATCCCTGCCGATAACGTGCTGACGATGCACCTGAGCCTGCCGGATATCCGGTACAAAGACGACACGAAGCGGTTGGCGTTCTTCGAGCAGCTCATTGAGGGTGTGCGCGCTCTGCCCGGCGTGAAGAGCGCGGGACTGGTGAGCACAGCACCGGGCCAAGGCTGGGGCGGCGATGAACTGGTGAGCGTGGTGGAGCATCCTCCCTTGCCAAAAGGAGTGGGGCTGGACCTGATGCACCGAGGCGCGGATCCGGGATATTTCTCGGCGGCGGGGATTCTCCTTCTCAAAGGGCGGACGTTTGCGGCGAATGAACGGCTGGCGCGGGCGCAGTTGACGGTCATCAGCGAATCGGCGGCGAAGCTGTGCTTTCCGGGCGAGGACCCGATCGGCAAACACCTGAAGATCGGCGTGACGGGCGAGAGCTACGAGGTCATAGGCGTGGTGGGTGATACGCGGTGGTTGGTTTCCGAACCGCCGAATCCGACGATGTATATCCCGCTCTACGGCAATGACTACAGCGTTGCGACGGTTGTTGTCCGGCCGGCCGGGGATGCGGACGCGCTGGCGCTGCCGATTGAGAAGCTGATTGGAACGATGGATGCGGATCTGCCGGTGTCGGACGTGACGACGCTGCAGGAGACCATCGGCAAATCGACGGCGAACTCGCAATTCGATTCGCTTCTGGTGCTGGCGTTTGCAGTAATTGCGCTGCTATTGGCGGCGGCGGGGCTGTACGGGGTTCTGGCGTACCTGGTTGCGCAGCGGACAACGGAGATTGGAATCCGGATGGCACTGGGCGCGCGACGGGAGCAGGTGGCGAGGCTCATGCTGAACGATGGGCTGCGTCCGGCGCTCTATGGGCTGGTGCTGGGGCTGGCAGCAAGCGCGGTGGTGACGCGTCTCCTACAGTCGATGCTTTACCAGACAAAGGCGCTTGATCCCGCGGTCTTCGTGCTGGTGAGCGTGGTTCTGTTGCTCGTGTCGGCGGCGGCCTGTCTGCTGCCGGCGTGGCGCGCGTCGCGACTGGATCCGATGCAGGCGCTGAGGACGGAATAGCACAGGGGACAGAGAACAGGCTCGGGGAACAGGAGAACAAATGCGCTGGGTGGAGCGGTTTCGGATGCGGATCGAGATGCTTTTTCGGCGCGGACGCGCAGGTGGGCGCCTGGATGACGAGCTCAGGTTTCATCTGGAGCATCAGATTGCAGAGAACGTTGCGGCGGGGATGAGTCCCGAGGAAGCCAGACATGCGGCGCTGCGGGCGTTTGGGAATCCGGTGGCGCTGAGAGACCAGGCGCGGGAGACGTGGAGCTGGAGCGGGGTGGAGTTGCTGCTGCGGGATCTGCGGATTGGATTGCGGACGCTGTGGCGCACGCCAGGGTTTGCGCTCATCGCAATTGGCGTGATGGCGTTGTGCATCGGGGCTACGACCTCGCTGTTCACGGTGATGCGGTCGGTGCTGCTGAAGCCACTTCCCTTTAAAGATCCGGAAAAGCTGGTGATGGTCTATGAGCATTTCCGCGATCCGAGCATGAATGCTCAGAAGTTTAATTACAACTCGGTTGCGCCGGGCGACTATTACGACTGGCGCGCACAGACCCACGGTTTTGAAGATATGGCAGCGTGGCGCTACTGGCAATTCAACCTGACCGGAGAGCACGGAGAACTGCCGGAGCTGGTGAGCGCCCGCGGCGGAAGCTGGAACCTCTTTCCGCTGCTGGGTGTCCGTGCTGCTTTCGGGCGCACGTTTATCGAGAGCGAAGATAGTACGGATGGAACCGCGGTGATGCTCAACTGGAACATCTTCGAACGGCGGTTTGGCGGGGATCCTTCAATTGTCGGCCAGCAAATCCATCTGGATGGAAAGCCCTACACGGTGGTGGGCGTGCTCCCGAAATCGTTCACCTACCCCGATGCGAAGGTAGAGGTCTGGGTTCCGTTCAGGTCGGGGTTGACCGCGGAGGACCTGCAGTATCACGACCATCACTGGAGCCGTGTGGTGGCGCGCCTGAAGCCGGATGTCAGCCTGGCGAGCGCCCTAAGTCAGGTGGAGGCGGCGCAGTATCGGCTGCACATGCAGAACCTGAATAATCCGGTGGCCGAGGACGTGGCGCCGAGGACACTTTCCGATGATCTTGCACGAGATGTAAAGAAGCCATTGATCATCCTGCTCTGCGCGGTGGGCTGCCTGCTGCTGATCGGCTGCCTGAACGTGGTCAACCTGCTGGTGGCGCGGTCTGCGGCGCGGCAGAGGGAGATCGCCATCCGCAGCGCGCTGGGGGCGCGCAGGATGACGCTGGTTCGCGAACAGATGGTGGAGAGCCTGCTGATTTCGATTGCCGGAGGCGTGGCGGGAGTGCTGTTGTCGCTGGCAGCGACGAAATGGCTGGTAGGAAGATGGACGGAACTTCCCAGCGCGCAGGGCATCCATGCTGACGGTACGGTGTTGCTGTTCGCCTGCGCGCTCGTCTTCGCGGCGGCGTTGCTGGCGGGCCTGCTGCCAGCGATCTCATCGACAGGGAAGGCCGCGATTGCGGCACTGCAGGCTTCGTCGCGAAGCGGGGCGGGCAGCCAGTCGCGCACGGCGCTGCGCAAGACGCTGCTCACGGTTGAGATTGCGACGACCGTGGTTTTGCTTGTCGCTGCGGGCCTGCTGCTCAAGAGCTTCTGGCGGCTGCGGACGACGGATGTGGGTTGCGTGACCGATAACGTGCTGACGATGGGCTACAGCCTTCCCACAAAGAAATACGACAGTCCAGAGAAGGTGAACGCCTTCAACGAGACGCTGCTGGAGCGGGTGCGCAACATGCCGGGTGTCCGTGCTGCGGCACTGGGATCGATACTGCCCGGTGCGGGATACGGTGGCGATGACGACTTCACCATTCGAGAGCACCCACCGATCACGTCGGGCACGGCTCTGCCTGTTGCGCTTTACCGCTTGGCCGACCCCGGCTCCTTCAGCGCGTTGCAGATACCGCTGCTGAGCGGGCGCTTCTTTACCAGCGCGGATCGGGCTGGCCACCCGAACACGATCGTCATCAGCCGTCAGCTGGAACGGCAGTATTTCCCGGGCCAGAATCCGCTGGAAAAGCATCTGCACGTGGGCGCGATGGGTGACGCCGATTATGAGGTCGTCGGGGTGGTCGCCGATACGCTGTACCAGGTGGGGCAGCCGGTCACGGCGGAGATGTACTTCCCCATCCTGAACGGCGAGAGCGACAGGGGATTGACTCTAGCGCTGCGGACGGAATCCGATCCTCTGTCATTTTCGGTCCCGGTCCAGAAGCTGATTGCGGAACTCGATCCGGAGCTGCCGGTTTTTGATGTTCTTACCATGCAGGAGATCATCGGCCGGTCGCTGGGCAACGCGAGCCTGAGCGCCAGCCTGGTCCTGGCCTTCGCACTGCTATCGCTGATGCTGGCGTCCGTAGGACTGTACGGAGTCCTCTCTTACCTGACGACGCAGCGCACCGGAGAGATCGGCGTCCGCATGGCGCTGGGCGCACGACGCGACCAGGTTGTGCGCCTGATGTTGGGTGATGGGCTGCGTCCGGCGCTCTATGGGCTGGTGCTTGGCCTTGCAGCCAGCGTCGGAGCGGTGCGGCTGATCGGGTCGATGCTCTATGGAACGAAGCCGCTCGATCCAGCGATCTTTGCGGTTGTCGCCGCGACGCTGCTGGTGGTGGCGGCAGTGGCCTGCGTGGTTCCGGCGTGGAAGGCATCGCGGATTGATCCGATGCAGGCGCTAAGAACGGAGTAGCACAGGGGTCAGGGAACAAGGGTCAGGGAACAGGGTGTAGTGTAGTGCACCCCAAAAGTGAGACACAGTTGGTGTGCGGAAAATGGGGACACTCAGCGGTCATAATGGAGATGACCGATGAGCAAACGGAGAGCACGGTACAGCGCGGAGTTCAAGCAGGATGCGGTCAGTCGCATGGGGCAGCGTGGCAAGACCGTCACCGCCTTGGCGGAGGAGTTAGGTGTTGGGCGGAAGTTTTTATACTTGTGGCGCGAACGGTTGCAGGCTGGCGGCAAGGCGGCGCTGGAGCGAGGCAGGGGGAGGCCGCCAGGGAGCAAATCGAAATCAGTTTCACAGCCAGCCGTCGGTGCAGCTGAGTTGCGGATCGCAGAACTGGAGCGGCTGCTAGGCCGCAAGCAAGTGGAACTGGATTTTTTCAAACGAACCTTCGAGCATGTCAGGGGAGCAGCCGCGAATCGTACCAGCGATGGCGGCAAGGGGTCTATGGCGGCATCGAAGCCACGCTCTCATTCGAAGGAGTAGGACTGACAGTGGAACGGCAGTGCCAGCTGGCGGAAGTGAGTCGAGCGGGCTTCTATCGCTATTTGCAGCAGACTTTGCCTGAACAGGCGGACTTGTTGTTGCGCGCACGCTTGCAGGAGTTAGCGGTAGCGCATCATCGTCTCCGTGGCTACCGGATGTTGACTGAGTTGCTGCGGCGTGAAGGGCAGGTAGTCAACCACAAGCGTGTCCTGCGCTTGATGCGAGAAGACAACCTGCTGAGCTTGCGACGGATGAAGTATGTGTTTACGACGGATTCGCGGCACAATCTGCCGATTTATCCGAACCTGGCGCGGCGTGTGAGTTTAACGAAGCTCAACCAGTTGTGGGTGGCGGACATTACTTTCATTCGGCTACGCAGCGAGTTCGTCTATCTGGCGGTGGTTTTGGATGCGTACTCACGGCGCGTGATCGGTTGGGATCTGGGACGCACGTTGCAGGCTGAGCTGGCGATTCGGGCTTTGCAGATGGCGCTCAACGAGCGCAACTGGAAAGCCGAGGAACTCATCCACCACTCAGATCGAGGGGTGCAGTACGCGTCGAGTGACTACACGGAGATACTGGAGCAGCGCGAGATTCAGATCAGCATGAGCCGGCGCGGCAATCCATACGACAACGCACGTGCGGAACGATTTATGCGGACGCTCAAAGAAGAGGAGGTGCACGGAACGGACTATCAGGATCTAGAAAACGCACGCAGTCGAATCGGTGAGTTTTTGGAGCAGGTGTATAACCGCCAAAGGCTGCATTCGGCGTTGCGTTATCTCACACCGGAAGAGTTTGAGCAGGCGAGCCAAGCTCTGGAAAGTGACGGCGCTGATGGAAGCGGTGGAAAACCAAATACAGGTTTACCACCGCTCCCACAGGCCTTGGAAATCCCTTCAGGATTTCCACACTTCCCAGAGCTCGGCGACTGCTGATCGATAAAATAAGAACGAAAAACGCTGAAGTGTCCCCAATTAACGGGCTTCCAGCGTGTCTCAGCTAAGGGGTGCAGTACAGGGAACAGGGGTCAGGGAATAGGGGTCAGGGAACAGGGGTCGGGCAGGGGAGGACGAATGCGCTGGTTGGGGCAGTTGCGGATGCGGATAGAGATGATATTTCGGCGCAATCGCGCGGCTGGCCGGCTGGAGGACGAGCTGCGCTTTCACCTGAAGCAGCAGATTGCGGAGAATGTTGCCGCAGGGATGAACGCGGAAGAGGCGCGACACGCGGCGCTGCGCGCGTTTGGAAATCCGACGGCGCTGAGAGATCAGGCGCGGGAGACGTGGAACTGGAGTGGAGTGGAGCTAATGCTGCGCGATGCGCGGATTGGGGCAAGAACGCTGTGGCGGACGCCGGGATTTGCAGGGATCGCGGTTCTGGTGATGGCACTGGGAATTGGGGCCAATATTGCGCTGTTCACCATCGTCCGTTCGGTATTGCTCAGGCCGCTGCCTTTCCGCCACCCGGACCGGCTGGTCAGGCTGTATGAGCACAGCAACGACGACAAGTTTCCTTACAACGGCAGCGCCGGTGGCGTCTTTGCCGAATGGAAGAAAGAGAGCCGGAGCTTTTCCGATCTGGCGCTCTGGGGCTATGCCGGTTACAACCTGTCGGCACGCGGGGGGCAACTGCCGGAGAACATACGCGCAGCAACTTTCTCCTGGAATATGCTGCGCACGCTGGGTGTCGAGCCGGCGCTGGGCCGGAATTTCACGGCAGACGATGACCTGCCGTCGGCGAACGGAACGGTGATTCTGAGCTGGGGACTGTGGAAGCGGCGTTTTGGGGGCGATCCTTCGATCCTGAATCGGACGATTCTGCTGAATGCCAAGCCGTATACCGTTATCGGCATTATGCCGGCGTGGTTTGCTTTTCCAGACCAGACGCGGCAGTTGTGGACTCCGCTCAACTACAGAGAGCCGGCTGACGAGATGGAGGCGCTCGATGAGCACAACTTTATCGCGATCGGCCACCTCAAACCGGGCGTGACGGCGACGCAGGCAGGAGCGGAGCTATCGCTTATCACACGTCGCCTTCACGACCAGCACCTCGACAATCCATTTGTGAGCAAGGCGGCGAACATACGGCCTCTGCTGGACGCGATCGTAGGCAATGTGAAGACGCCGCTATATGTGCTGCTGGCGGCGACGGGATGCGTGCTACTGATCGGCTGCCTCAATGTGGGCAATCTTCTGGTGGCGCGCGCGGCGGCACGGCGCAAGGAGATGGCTATCCGTACGGCGCTGGGCGGCAGCCGGCTGCGCCTGATGCGAGAGCAACTGACGGAGAGCCTGCTGTTGTCGGCTACGGGCGGGCTGCTGGGGTGCGGGCTGGCAGGGCTGACAATCCGATGGCTGTTGAGTGCGCAACCGGAGATGGCGCGCGGCGACAACATTCATCCGGATGCCATGGTTGGAGTCTTTGCGCTGGCGCTGATTGCTCACAGCGCGGTGTTTACCGGGCTGGTTTCGTCGTTGTCGGCGGGAGGCGAGCGGATTCTGACCCCGCTTCAAGAGTCCTCGCGTTCCTACAGCGCGGGACAAGGCCGGACACGGATGCGGAGAGTGCTGCTCACGCTGGAGGTCGGGTTGACTGTCGTTCTGCTGGTTGGTGCAGGGCTGCTGCTGAAGAGCTACAAGAAGCTGCGCTCCTCGGATCTTGGCTGCATTACGCAAAACGTGCTCACCATGAGCCTCGACCTGCCTGAGGCCCGATATACGCAGGATGCGCAGCGTGCGAATTTCTTCGACACGCTGCTGGCCCGCGTGCGGCAACTTCCTGGAGTGCAGGCTGCTGGATATATTTTCCCGACGGTTCCAGGAGCGGGTTATGGCGGCGACAGCGGCTTCAGGATCGTCGAGCATCCGCCTCTGCCTCAGGGGAAGTCGCAATATGCGCGGACCCTATTCACGGATCCTGGGTATTTTCCGGCGATGGGCATTCCCATCCTGCGCGGGCGAACCTTCGGGGAGAATCAGAGACCCGGCCATCCGACCGAGATCATCGTGAGCGAGACATTCGTGCGGCAGAATTTTCCCGGCGAGGACCCGCTGGGCAAGCATATTCACAAGGGTCCCCACACGTACACAATTGTCGGCGTCTGCGGCGACACGCTGTTCGAGGTGAGCGAGCCGGCGGGACCGGCGATGTACTTTGCCCTCGACGCGGCCGAGGATATGAACAGCGCAACCCTGGTGATCCGGTCAGGCGGGAATGTGACGCAATACGCCCTGCCGGTGCAGCAAATCGTTCAGCAGATGGACCGCGATCTTCCGGTGTCGGACATCCTCACTATGGATCAGGTTGTCGGGAGGAACACGGCGGACGCGAACTTCGACGCGACACTGCTGCTGATCTTTGCGGCTTCGTCTCTGCTGCTGGCCGCAGTCGGGCTTTTCGGCGTGCTTTCCTACATTGTGGCGCAGCGGACGACGGAGATCGGGATCCGGATTGCCCTGGGCGCGCAGCGCGATCAGGTGGTACGGCTGGTGCTGGGCGATGGGCTGCGTCCGGCACTGTACGGGCTGGTTCTGGGCCTGGCGGTGAGTGCGGCGGTCACACGACTGCTGGAGTCGATGCTGTACCGGACGCAGGCGCTTGATCCGAGGGTTTTCGTGGCGGTGAGCGGGGCACTGGTGGTGGTAGCGGCAGCGGCATGTCTGGCGCCGGCGTGGCGGGCTTCGAGACTTGACCCGATGCAGGCGTTGAGGACCGAGTGAGGGCAGCGATCGGCGTTCAACGTCGAGAAACCCAGGTCCGAAATCCGGGTCCTTCGGCGCCGCTCAGGGCAGGCTGTGGGCGCCGGACAGCCGGCCTGGATATTGACCGTGTTTTTACCGGGCGCGGGCCGGGTTGAATTGACATGCTTAACACAGCGGCTCTATAGTTTAGGAGTAGGCCCGTGTACGGGATTCACGCGCGGGCCTGTGATCGCCGTCCTCTCAACTCCTGTCTGCCGGATGCTCCAAAATGGAGACCGAGTGCGCTCCGAACTGATGTTCGGGCCAACTCACCGTCTCCTTTCCCAGAACTTCGTGCGGGACGGACGCGAGAAGCAGCGATCCCCGAATCTTCGCGGAACGGCACTGAATCTAAGCTAACGGCGAAGAATCTGCGGCGTTGAAGCGGGCCGGAAGTGCGGCCAGCTCCTCCTTAAGTCTGCAGGGCGGAAGTCGGGGCCGCTGACCAAGATCCCCGGAGCTGGCAGTTATGGCAGACGTCCTTAATCCTGAACAAGTCGAGAACAAACCTCTGAACACCGAACTGGAAACCCCAACGCTTGAGGCTGCGACGGATCACGAAGATTCGTCGATTGAGACCACCCACAACCCGGAAGTCCCTTCCGCTGAACCCACTGCAGCTGCTACGGCAGTTCCCGCCGAGACCCATTCCACCGAAGAAATCGACTTTGGGAGCATGGAAGATTTCGCCGCGGCGCTCGAGTCCTTTGACCGCGAGCAGGCGGCTGAGGCGGCGGCGCAGGCCTTCGACGATACGACAGTTGTGTCCGGCACCGTGATCAAACTGACGGACAAGCATGTCGTTGTCGATGTCGGCCTGAAGTCCGAGGGATTGATTCCCCTGGAGCAGGTGGTCGATCACACTGGCCAGGCGAAACTGAAGCCGGGCGACGCGGTCGAAGTGGTGATCGAGCGCGAAGAGGCCGAGGGTGGATACCTGCTGAGCTATGAGAAGGCTCAGCGGCACCGCGTGTGGGACACGATCGAGAAGGCCGCGAACGAGAAGACGCCGGTTACGGGTACGGTTCTGGGACGCGTGAAGGGCGGTCTGACGGTCGATATCGGCATCAAGGCGTTTCTGCCGGGTTCGCAGCTGGAGATTCGGCCGGTGCGGAATCTCGATGCCTACCTCGGACAACCGATTGAAGTTCGCGTGATCAAGCTGAACAAGAAGCGCGGAAACGTGGTGGTTTCGCGCAAGGAAATCCTGGAAGAGGAACAGAACACCAAGCGCTCGGAGACCCTCGAGCATCTCGAGGAAGGCAGCGTGCTGACGGGAACGGTGAAGAACCTGACCGACTACGGCGCTTTTGTCGATCTGGGCGGCATCGACGGGCTGCTGCACATCACCGATATGTCGTGGGGACGGTTGACGCATCCGCGCGATCTGGTGAACGTGGGCGACGAGATCCAGGTGAAGGTGCTGAAGTTCGACAAAGACAAGCAGCGGGTTTCGCTGGGCTTCAAGCAGCTGACGCCCGATCCGTGGCTGGATGCGGTGGAGCGTTATCCGATCGGGGCCCGGGTGCGCGGTCGCGTGCTGAGCGTGACCGACTACGGAGCGTTTGTAGAACTGGAGCAGGGCATCGAAGGCCTGGTGCACGTTTCGGAGATGACCTGGTCGAAGCGGATGAAGCATCCGTCGAAGCTGGTGAAGCCGGGCGATGAGGTCGAGACGGTAGTACTGAGCGTAAACCCGTCCGATCGGCGGATCTCGCTGGGCATGAAGCAGCTGCAGGAGAATCCGTGGGAACACCTGGTGGCGCGGTACCCGGCTGGAACGCAGGTTGAGGGCCGTGTGCGCAACCTGACGGACTTCGGTGCGTTCATCGAGATCGAGGACGGCATCGACGGGCTGGTTCACGTGAGCAACCTGAGCTGGACCAAGCGCGTGAAGCATCCCTCGGAAGTGCTGAAGAAGGGCGAAAAGGTGAAGGCTGTGGTTCTGGGAGTTGAGCCGGAGAACCGGCGCCTCTCGCTGGGCATCAAGCAGCTGCAGCCGGATGTGTGGGACACCTTCTTCGCTCAGCATCGCGTGGGCGATGTGGTTCACGGCAAGGTGCTGCGGACGGCGCAGTTCGGCGCGTTCGTTGAGATTGCCGAGGGCGTTGAAGGTCTTTGCCATGTGTCCGAGGCGACGGACTCGCACGGTACTCCGGTGAAGCTCGAACAGGGACAGGAGCACGACTTCAAGATCATCAAGATGAACCAGGATGAGAAGAAGGTAGGCCTGAGCCTCCGTGCGGTCGGCGAGGAAGCCAGCAGGGCGGATGTCGAGGCATACAAGGCTCCGGTGTCGAGTTCGACGACGACCCTGGGCGAGATCATGAACTGGAAGAGACAGTAAAAAAGCAGAGATCAGGGAACAGGGATCAGTGAAACCTCTTCCTCCGACTCTCGATAACCTTCCGACTTAATGAGAAGCGCCATCCTTTGGGATGGCGCTTCTCGTTTGGTGAGATCGATGAAGCGCGGCGTCCGGGTTCAGGCCTGAACGAGCTGCGATCAGACCTGATTGTTGCGCTATTTGTTCGTCTTGATGTGCAGATCGATGGTGACGTTCTTGCGCGAATCGTAGGAACTGATGGTCTTGGTGGGGCTTTTCACTTCGTTGTATTTCGCCCAGACGGTGTAGTCGATGTCCGGCGAGATCTGGCCGAAGCGGTAACTGCCGTCCTGGGTGGCGATGAAGCTGCGGATGGTGTTGGCTTTGGAGTCCTGAAGATAGATGATCGCGCCTGAGAGGACTGCTTCGCCATTGCCGAAAACCTTGCCTTCGAGAGTCTTGTATTTGACATTCTGGGCGAAGGCCGCGCCGGCGGCCAGCAGGAACAGCATGGCCACCAGGGTGGAGCGGCGTTTCCATTTCTTCATTCCTCTTCCTCTTCGACGGGCTCTTCCTCTTCGTCATCGTAACCTTCGTCGACTTTGACGAGCTCGAGCGGTTCGGTGGTGACGACCTCGTATTCAGAGCCGCATTCGTCGCAGACGATCACGTCGCCTTCGTCGACTTCATCGGCTTCAATATCGAGCGCGGTCTCACATTCAGGGCAAAGTGGCATAGGAACCTCCATTGGATCGGAGTCGTTGGGATTTATACAATGACGTTTCTACTGCAACTCCGTTAGTGTTGAGGAGAATCGTGCAGGCGTCAAGCAGCCGGCGCCTAATTCACCGTTTCGCAATCTATTCTTGTTCTTCTGTGGAGCTGTGGAATGAAAGCAAACGCTCGCACCAAATTGAGCCGTCGACTCGCACGCCTCGCTATCCTCATTTTACCCGTCTGCTTTGCCGGTTTTCTGCTCTTCGCAACGAGTTCCACGGCATCTGCTGTGTCTGACGCAGCAAAGCACGATCTGGATGCAACAGGTTCGCCAATCGAGCCGGCACCCGTTGATGCCACTATCGCCGCGGTGCTGAACCAGATCTCGGTTAAGCAGATCCGCGGCACTATCGAAGGCCTGGTGGGTTTCAAGAACCGAAGCACGGTTTCCAGCATGGATACAGACCTTCCTGCGAGCCAGGGGGTGACTGCCGCTGCCGATTGGATCATGCAACGCCTGCAGAGCTACTCGGGTGACTGCGGGGGCTGCCTGGAGGTGAAGCGCGATACGTTTACCGAGCCACCGCAGACGGGGCCGAATCCACGGATTACGCAGCCGACAACGATCACCAATGTGTACGCCGTGCTGCGAGGAAAAGATCCCGAGCAGGCAAAGCGGATCATCCTAGTGACCGGGCACTATGACTCGCGGAATAGCGACACGATGAACACCCACGATCCGGCTCCGGGGGCGAACGACGACGCGAGCGGCGTGGCAGTGAGCCTGGAATGCGCGCGGGTGCTGTCACGGCTGAAGTTGCCGGCGACGCTGATCTTCGCGGCGGTGGCGGGCGAGGAGCAGGGACTGAATGGCAGCGCGCATCTCGCCAAGCTGGCGAAGAGCGAGGACTGGAAGATCGAAGGCGTGCTGAACAACGATATCGTCGGGGGCAACACTACTCCGGGGGATACGATGCAGGACAAGTTTGCGGTACGGGTCTTCTCGGAAAGCCTTCCTGCGAATGCGACTCCTGAAGAGATTCGCAGATTGGTCATGCTGGGGTATGAAAGCGATTCGCCTTCGCGGGAGCTGGCCCGGGCCATCGCCGATGTTGGCAGCACCTACGACGCGATGCCGGCGGGCAAAGTGGCCAAGGCGACGGCGGGGTTTCATCCTGTGCTGGAATTCCGGCGCGACCGCTTTCTTCGCGGAGGCGACCACACCTCATTCAACCAGGAGGGCTTTCCTGCGGTGCGGTTCACGGAGTGGAGCGAGGACTTCAACCATCAGCACCAGAATGTTCGCACCGAGAACGGCGTGGAGTATGGCGATCTGCTGAAGTTTGTGGATTTTGATTATGTCGCCCGCGTCGCACGGCTAAATGCGGCGACGATGGCGGTGCTGGCGTCGGCACCGCCTCCGCCGGAGAAGGCTCGGGTTGTCACGCGCAATCTCGATAACAACACGACCTTGCACTGGGACAATGGGCCGGGAGCTCCGTCGAGCACCGGGTACGAGATCGTCTGGCGAGAGACGGCGGCGCCGCAGTGGCAACGGGTGTTTCCGGTGAATGCCGGGGAAACCTCGGTGACGCTGCCGGTATCGAAGGATAACGTGATCTTCGGCGTGCGGGCGGTGGATGCGGCGGGGCACCGGAGCGTCGCGGTGGTTCCGACGCCGGAGCGGTAAAAGGCAGGCGGGGAGCAGGAAGGAAGCACCCCCATGGTGAGAGAATAGGACCGTATGCCACGGATGGGCGGTATTCTTTCGTTTCCCGATTTCCGAGGATTGACGCGCAAGCTGGTCCTCTGGAACCTTGGCGCCTTCTTTGCGTTGCTGCTGATTGGCGTCGCATCGAAGGCGGCGGCATTCACGATTGTGACCTGGACGGCGCTGGTGCCGCCGCTGGTGCTGGCGGGGCGCGTCTGGCAGCTGGTGACGTATTGTTTCGTCCATCAGGGGATTCTGAACACGGCGTTCGAGCTGCTGTCGCTGTGGTTCCTGGGTAGCTTTCTTGAGTCGAACCATGGATCGAGGTGGCTGGGGGAGATCTTCTTCTTCTCGGTGGTGGGAGCCGGACTGGCGGCGATGGCGCTCTATTTTGCCCTACCGGCGGGCGGGGGCGTGCTTACGGGCTGCTACGGGGGGCTTTTCGGGCTGCTGATCTCGTTTGGCGTGCTGTATGGGGATCTCGAGTTCATGATGTTTCCCCTGCCGATGATGATCAAGGCGAAGTACCTGGTCGGCGTTTACCTGCTGATCGCTCTGGCGATGCTCTTCTCGGCGCAGCGGTTCTTTGCGTTTGCACAGCTGGGCGGAGGGTTGTTCGGTTATATCTACATCAAGATGGCTCCGCGGCGGGGATTCGCATTTGCCGGCAGCGAGAGATTCTTCGGGCTGCGCAACAGCTATTACCGCTGGAAGCGGCGCAGGGCGGCGCGCAAGTTCGAGGTGTACATGCGCAAGCAGAACCGCGATGTGCACTTCGATAAGGACGGCCGGTATATCGATCCCGACAAAGACCCGAATGACCGGCGCTGGATGAATTGAAGACAGGGCTCAGGGCTCAGGGCTCAGGGCTCAGGGCTCAGGGCTCAGGGCTCAGGGCTCAGGGCTCAGGGCTCAGGGCTCAGGGCTCAGGGCTCAGAATGACGCTAATCGTCGTCAGAGATTCTTCAGGAAGAACTCAGTCATGGCGCGGTAGAGGGCGAGCTTCGCTTCGTGGTCTTCGAAGATGTGTCCCCGGTCGGGAAAGAACATCGCTGACGGATATTTGGCTGTTTCGAGGAACTCGTTCAGGAGGATGAGCGAGTTTTCGACGTGCACCTTTTCGTCAGTCATTCCCTGCACGATGAGCAGCGACCCGGTGAGGTTTTTGGCGTTCTCGGTGGGCATGGAGTCGAGATAGCCGTCCTGATTGCGGACGGGGTCCTCTAGGTAGCGCTCGGAGAAAATTACGTCATAGAGGCGCCAGTCGGTGACCGGAGCTCCGGCGATTCCAGCCTTGTAGGCGATGGGTTTGTCGAGCATGGCGTGCAGGACGAGGAACCCGCCGTAGCCCCATCCGTAGATGCCGACGCGGGTGGGGTCGATGTAGGGGAGAGACCGAAGATAGCGGACGCCGTCGCGCTGGTCGGCCATTTCGAGCGACGAGAGGCGCAGATGCAGCGGCTCCTCGAACAGGTGCCCGCGGCCGGCTGTGCCGGCACCGTCCTGGGCATAGATGACGTATCCCTTTTGAGCCATCATGCGCAGCCAGAGGAAGGTGTCTCCGCCCCAGGCATCGCGGACCACTTGCTCGCCGGGGCCTCCGGCGATGTAGACGATGACAGGATACTTGCGTGCGGGGTCGAAGCCCGGCGGACGGATCATGAGCGCATTGAGATCGGCGCCCATGCGGGTCTTCACGGTGAGAAAGTCGACAGGCGGGAGGTTGTATGCCGCAAGTGACGGCACGGGGTTCTCATTGATGGGGGTGAGCAGCGTGCCGTCGGCGTGTAAGACATCCTGCCGCGGCGGAGTTGCGCTGGTGGAGAAGGTGTCGACGAAGAACTGGGCGCCGGGCGAGAAGAAGGCCTGGTGAGTTCCCTTCTGTTGCGTGATGGGGGTGAGGTTGGATCCGTCGAGGTTGACGCGATAGATCTGGCGATCGAGGGGGGATTGTTGCGTGGATGTGAAGTAGAGCTGGCCGCGGGCTTCGTCGATGCCGTCGAGAGAAGTTACTTCCCAATTTCCGCTGGTAAGTTGGGAGAGCTGGTGGCCCATGACGGCGTAGAGGTAGAGGTGACGATAACCGGTGCGTTCGCTTGACCAGACGAAGCGCTTCGAGTCGCGCAGAAAGTGCGGGCCGTCGTTGAGGTTGATCCAGTAACTGTCTTTCTCGGAGAGGAGGACGCGCGATCTGCCGGTTGCGGCACCGATGAGGAGCAGGTCGAGGGTTTTCTGATCGCGGCTGAGGCGCTCGACGGCGAGCTGGCGGGAATCGGGTGTCCAGTTGACCCGCGTCAGATAACCCGGCCTGGCGCTGTCGACCTCGACGAGATGGCGCGGGCCGCCGCTCACCGGCTGGAGGAACAGGCGAACTACGGGCAAAGGAGTGCCGGGCAATGGATAGACGATGGAGTTCTCATGGCCGTCGGCGGAGCGGAGATTGTACTTTCCGGTGGCGTGGTCGTCGGTCTCGAGGTAGGCAATCCGGGAGGAATCGGGCGACCACCAGTAAGCGGCGCGGAGGCCGATTTCGTTGCGGTAGGGCCAGTCAGGCTCGCCTTCACGGAGGTCGGCGGTACCAGGCGGCGTGAATCTGCGCGAGGCTCCGGTGGAGATGGCGGTAAGCCACGATGAGTGATCGCGGATGAAACTGGCGTAGCGGCCGTCAGGAGAAAGCTGCGCATCGCTCAACTCTTCTGTCCCGGAGACGAGGGTACGCCCGTGTCCGCTTTCGAGGTCCAGCCAAACCAGCGAGATGGGGGTGATGAGCAGAAGTGCGCGGCCGTCCGGTGACCAGGCGTAGTCGGTGAGATGGTCCGGGGCGGTGGGATGATCATCGTCCTGCGTTCGACGCGCAGGCGCGGCTGCGCCAAGGGCTGCGGCGAGCTGCGTAGCAGATACCAGGAGGCTGGAATGCGCGGTTGCCGTATCAAACGACCAGATTTCGGTGGCGGGCGGACCAGCTAGGTGAGGTGAAGGTGGACCGGGAGAAGGTGGCGGAGCTGGTGGAAGGGTAGTCCGAAGCCAGGCGAGGCGGGCGCCGTTACTGGTCCAGTGCGGCTGTTGGAGTAGTTCACCGTTGAGGTCTGGTTGAGCCAGGATGCGGTCGGGGGTGAGTGACCGAATCTGAGACGCGGGTAGTTGCCAGGCAACGGCGGGACCTACAACAAAGATGCCAGTCAGGTAAATGAAAAGTTGCAGTCGATACTTGGCCATGTTTAGCTATTTTTCCCAAAACAAGTTGTCGATATGCTGAGAGTAGCCGAAACGATCTAGTTACTTTTGTTTCGGAGACGAGATTACGCCAGATTACGCCCACAAAAGATGTACATTCGAAAACGAAACGTATCGGGATACTATCAATATGCTCAATATGCTCTTGGCAAGGTATCCCCGCCGTTAGCCAACTCTGAACACTCTTGCGATCTGCCTATTTCCCCGCTGCACTGTAGGGCGATGCTGGGGAGTTTTCGTAGAGTGCCGTCAGAGATGGCTCAGGAGTAAAGCCTTTTGCCTGGTGAGATATGCAGCGCCCTATGCGGCGAATGAATTTGTGTGTGGATCACGGACTCTGATCTGTGAGTAACAGCCAAAGAATAGATCGACAGCCGGCGGTATGCGGCGAGCAAGGAAAGAAAGGTTTCATTGATGAGAGTTGCCAGCAAGTTGGAACGCGCACTCGGGCTTCAGATTGATTGGACAAGGCAGTTGAACCTGCGGTTCCTAAACCCGCGGTTCCTGGTCGTCATGTTGGCTGTTTTGCCGGGAATGAATGCCGCGCTCTGCGGCGCCCAGACCAGCGTCACAACGTATCACAACGATATTGGCCGTACTGGACAGAACCTCAACGAAACTATTCTGACTACTTCGAACGTGAACGCGACCCAGTTCGGGAAACTGTTCTCGCAAGCGGTGGATGGCCAGATCTATGCCCAGCCGCTTTACCTTCCCGGTCTCACGATCGGCGGCCAGACGCATAACGTCGTCTTCGTGGCGACGGAAAACGACAGCGTATACGCATTTGACGCGGATAGTAATGGCGGTGCGAACGCCAGCCCGCTGTGGATGGCATCGATGCTGACCGCCGCTCATGGCGCGGCGTCTGGCGCTACGGCTTTCCCGGCTTCGGAACTGGCTGCCGATATCACGCCGCTGGTGGGCATCACGGGCACACCGGTAATTGATCCCTCGAGCAACACGCTTTACGTGGTGAGCAAGACCCAGGAAGGCGGGAATGCCGTGCAGCGGCTCCACGCCCTGGACGTTACGACGGGCAATGAGAAGTTCGGCGGCCCGGTGGTGATTACCGCGACGGTGGCAGGCACCGGCAACGGCAGCGTGAGTGGGCAGCTCACGTTCGATTCGATGTGGGAGAACCAGCGGCCCGGACTGCTGCTGCTGAACGGCATCGTATACATCGGCTTTGCCGCTCACGGCGACAACGGGCCGTGGCACGGCTGGATTTTGGGCTACAACGCCAGCACGCTAAAGCAGACCGGCGCTTTCAATGCGTCGCCAAACGGTATAGGAGCCGGATTCTGGATGTCGGGCAGCGGTCTCGCGGCAGATGTTCTGAATCCGTCGACCAAACCATACGGCCGCATGTTTGTGACGAGCGGCAACGGCGATTACACGGCGACCACTCCGTATACGAACAGCATGGATTACGGTGACACCATCGTGAATCTGGACCTGACGAATGGTGCACCCACCGTTCAGGATGAATTCACGCCATCCGATCAGGCGAGCCTCGATGCCGAAGATGGTGACCTCGGATCCGGCGGCACGATGTTGCTTCCCACTCAGACAACCGGGAGCTATCCTCATCTGCTTGTTCAGACCGGGAAGGAAGGGACGCTGTACCTGGTAAATCGCGACAAGATGACTGGCTACAACAGTACGGATGAGGTGGTGCAGGAAATTCCATACGGCGTCGGCGTCGGCTCATGGAGTACGGCTGCCTATTGGAATGGAAATGTCTACTACTGGGGACGGGTCGATTATCTCAGGTGTTTTCCCTTGGTGAGTGGGCAACTGTCCACCAGCCCGACAACATCGGCTGAGGTCTACAACTATCCGGGTGCAACCCCGTCGATTTCGGCTAACGGAAACTCGCAGGGCATTGTCTGGACGATCGATACGGAAGCCTATGCCACCAGCGGAGCAGCCATCCTCCAGGCGCATAACGCCAGCAATTGTGCGACTACTTTGTATTCCAGCAGCACAAACTCCGCTAGAGACAACCCTGGGCCGGCGGTGAAGTTTGCCGTGCCGACAGTGATGAATGGCAAGGTCTATGTAGGGACCGGGACGCAGGTCAGCATCTATGGGCTGCTGAGTGGAGCGCAGCAGGCGGCGGCGCCGGTACTGTCTCCGGGAACCGAGTCGTTCACGGGAAGCATCTCGGTGACGATTACCGATTCGACATCGGGCGCGACGATTTACTACACGACGGACGGCACGACGCCGACCACCTCTTCGACCAAGTACTCGGGCGCGATCACGGTCAGCGCGACCAAGACAATTAACGCGATTGCCAGCGCAAGCAACTACCTGGTGAGTCCGGTGACCTCGGCAACTTATACCGATATTACTCAGGCGCGCGCTCCTGCGATCTCGCCGGCTGGTGGAACCTACACCGCCGCCCAGACTGTGACCCTCACCGACAGCACGTCCGGAGCAACGATTTATTACACGACGAACGGCACTACGCCGACGACTTCGTCGACGAAGTACACCGGCGCGATCACGGTCAGTGCGACCGAAACAATCGAGGCGATTGCCGTCGCTTCAGGTTTGAACAACAGCCCGGTGAGCACGGCGACTTTCACGATTGTCGCGCCGGGCACCGGTATCAACTATCCGCAAGGCTTCGCAGCGTCCGCCGGCCAGATTGTGCTGAATGGGAATGCGCAGCTTGACGATTCGCGGCTGCAGTTGACCGATGGCGGGCAAAATGAAGCGTCTTCGGCATGGTATGTGACGCCGGTGAACGTGCAGGCTTTCACGACGGACTTCACCTTCCAGTTATCAAACCCGGTGGCCGACGGAATGACCTTCGCGATCCAGAACAATAACAACACGATCGTGGGCGCATCCGCAGGCAATCTCGGTTATGGGTACATTCCGCACAGCATCGCAATCAAGTTCGATCTGTTCAATAACCAGGGAGAGGGACCGGATTCGACGGGACTCTATACCGACGGCACTCCCCCGATGGTTCCAGCGATCGATATGACTTCTTCGGGAGTCAATCTTCACAGCGATGACACGATGGCAGTGCACGTTGTCTATGACGGGACGACCCTGACGATGACCATTACAGACAACGTCACCGGCGCGTCGTTTTCGAACAGCTGGGCGATCAACATTCCGACCACGGTTGGAGGCAATTCGGCTTACGTTGGATTCACGGGCGGGACGGGATACTCGAGCTCGTCGCAGAAAATCCTGACTTGGACTTTCAATAATAACCCCGTGTTGCCGACCCCGACATTCTCGCCGGCAGCGGGGACCTATACGACGGCGCAATCGGTGACCATCAGTGATGGCTCGTCGGGCGCAACCATCTACTACACCACCAACGGAACAACACCTACAACCTCTTCGACGAAGTACACCGGGGCCATCTCGGTGAGTGCATCAGAAACGATTGAGGCGATTGCTGTCGCCAGCGGGTCGACCAACAGCGCCGTGGCAACGGCAGCCTATACCGTCGCTTCTGTATTGCCGACGCCGACATTCTCGCCGGCAGCGGGAACTTATACTACGACGCAGTCGGTGACCATCAGTGATGGCTCGTCGGGCGCGACCATCTACTACACCACCAACGGAACAACGCCTACGACCTCTTCGACAAAATACACCGGGGCCATCTCGGTCAGCGCTTCGCAGACCCTCAAGGCGATTGCCGTCGCCAGCGGGTCGACCAACAGCGCCGTGGCGACAGCAGCCTACACCATCGCTTTAGTGTTGCCGACCCCGACATTCTCGCCGGCAGCGGGGACTTATACGACGGCGCAATCGGTGACCATCAGTGATGGCTCGTCGGGCGCAACCATCTACTACACCACCAACGGAACAACACCTACAACCTCTTCGACGAAGTACACCGGGGCCATCTCGGTGAGTGCATCAGAAACGATTGAGGCGATTGCTGTCGCCAGCGGGTCGACCAACAGCGCCGTGGCAACGGCAGCCTATACCATCGCTTCTGTGTTGCCGACGCCGACATTCTCGCCGGCAGCGGGAACTTATACTACGACGCAGTCGGTGACCATCAGTGATGGCTCGTCGGGCGCGACCATCTACTACACCACCAACGGAACAACGCCTACGACCTCTTCGACAAAATACACCGGGGCCATCTCGGTCAGCGCGTCGGAGACCCTCAAGGCGATTGCCGTCGCCAGCGGGTCGACCAACAGCGCCGTGGCAACGGCAGCCTATACCATCGCTTCTGTGTTGCCGACGCCGACATTCTCGCCGGCAGCGGGGACTTATACGACGGCGCAGTCGGTGACCATCAGCGATGGCTCGTCGGGCGCAACCATCTACTACACCACCAACGGAACAACGCCTACGACCTCTTCGACAAAATACACCGGGGCCATCTCGGTCAGCGCGTCGGAGACCCTCAAAGCGATTGCCGTCGCAAGCGGGTACACGAACAGCGCTGTGGCAACGGTGGCTTACACGATTGGCAGTCCCACCGCGGCGATGCCAACGTTCTCGCCTGCGGGGGGAACTTACAGTACTCCACAGTCGGTAGTTATCAGCGATACCACCCCCGGTGCCACCATCTACTACACAACAGATGGCACGACACCGAGCAAATCGTCGCCGCAATACACCGGGGCTATCACCGTCAGCACGACTGAAACCGTCAAGGCCCTTGCGATAGAGACGGGCTACTACACGAGCGCTGAGGGCATAGCGGCGTACACCATCAATTCATCTGGCACTACTCTCAACATGAGCGCTGGATTTACCGCATCGTCAGGCATGGCCATGAACGGGACGACTCAGCTAAGCGGCACTGGTCTGGTGCTGACCAACGGTGGTCAATATCAGGCCGGCAGCGCGTGGTACTCGACGCCGGTCAATGTGCAATCGTTCTCTACGACTTTCACTTTTCAGTTGACGAGCGCAATAGCCGATGGATTCACGTTTGCGATCCAGAATAATAACAGCACTATCGTTGGAGCGTCGGCGGGCAATCTCGGATACGGGTACATACCGAGCAGCGTGGCGATCAAGTTCGATCTGTTCAACAATCAAGGCGAGGGTTCGGATTCGACTGGACTGTTTACGAATGGAACTCCTCCGATGACACCGGCCGTAGATATGACCTCATCGGGAGTCAATCTTCACAGTGGCGACGCGATGGCGGTCCAGCTTGTCTATAACGGCACCACCCTCACGATGACCATTACCGATACGGTCACCAAAGCGTCCTTCTCAACGAGCTGGACAATCAATATCCCATCCGCCCTTGGCAGCAATACCGCCTATGTCGGATTTACAGGTGGAACGGGATATTCAACCGCGGTGCAGAAGATCCTCACGTGGACTTACACGACTCCTTAGCCCTGGCGACGCCTGAGCGAGGCGGGCTTAGCCTTGAAGACCCAAGAGTTCCTTATCGACCCTGGCCTGTAATTCTTTGCTCCGGTCACGGTCGAATTTGCGAGCGAAGAGCTTGGGGGAGACCTGAAGAAAGTCGAAATCATCCGACTCAAGTGTTCGCGGGTACTTGGGATTGGGACGCTCCCAGTCGATGTAGCGAAGATCATCGTTCACTATGCGGCCCGCGAACGCGGAATTAGAAAGGATGCTTTGAAAGAGTGACTCGTCGGGGATGAGAACGTGCTTGAAATAGCGAACGAATCGCCGGTTCTCGCGCAAAAACTGATCGAGATACAGGATGCACTCGCGGGAGAGTCCCCACCACTGTGACCCGCCGTAGGGTTCCCATCCGAAGGGAAATCTGCGGGCGATGGGCAGATGAAACGTCCGGCTGCGAATGAAGAATGTCCAATATCTTACCCGGTTCATGGCCTGAAAGTAGCCGCTGTGACTGGTCCAGCGATTCGGCTTAGAGAGCGGGAATGACTCGATGAACTCCGCTCCTCTGTTCCTGGTCAGGAAATCCTCGATTTGAGCAGCACTTTTGATGGGATAATCCTGGGCCGATAGAAGAATCGCGTAGTCGAAGGGGCGTCCAGCCTGAGCAGCGGTTTGAACGCACTCGATCATGGCATGGGCGATGCCGAAGCCTCCCCAGTAGCACCGGATTCGCCGAGTGAGAAAGACCTCAGGATGAGTGGCGGCATACTCCTTCAGCGGTGCGAAAACATCGTCAGAGGCACGCTTATCGATATGGATGACGAAAAATGCTCCGGAATCGCGCAGCACGTGAATCAAGCGCAAGATCTGGGCTGGGTCCCGATGGCCCATGATGAGATAAGCGACCTTCATTCAATCAACCTTGCAGGATGAATTTGTGGAATGCGCACAGAGGTTCAGCAGAGGAAACTGTGAATTGAAAGAAGTATATCCCGAAGGTCTCCCTACCCGACGTTGTTAACGCGGGGAGGTCACGCATATGGAGTTCCGCAGCGAATCGAGTGGGCTGATATAAACATTTAACGTCCGATTCACCGGCAGCCCGAGGAGAATTGAAATTCAAATGACTGCGCGAGCGAGCGACTACACGATGGTGCTGCCAGTCCGGCACCATCGTCTCGACGAGACACACGTGGCTGTCGAAAGCGCCTTTGCCGAACACCTGCGGATGATGCGGTCGAGGATTGGAGGAGCAGCGGAGCGCCTGGTGATCGCGTCGCCCGGCATGTCAGCGGCCGCCTACGAAGCGGGAAGGCACGGCTACTCGGTTATCGATGAGGACGCTGAGAAGATAAGCTTCCACACTCTCTTTGGCGAAGACGAAACGCGGTCGACAGGCGGAAAGGTCAAGCTGGTCCCACCGGTCATGCGGTCTCTTCATGGGCTGGCGAGGGAAAGTTTCTGTATTCACAGCGGCCTGTCGTGGGACGTGTGGCTTCCATTTGAGTTCGCGTCAATTGTCTTCGGCATCTTTCTGAAGCGGCGAACGGTCTTTGTCGTGGACATCGACTACCGTAACTCTGCGTACATGAGCTACCGCAACGGTGACTGGTCGCGCAAGAGCTATCTTCTGTGCAAGTACGTTTACGATACGGCTCGCTCAATACAAGTGTGGGTGGCAGCGAGGTACTGCTCGCTGGTTTTGCTTAAGGGCAAAAAGATGGCTGAAGATTTCGGGTCCGGGCGGCCGAACGTCAAGGCGTTTCTTGATGCTTCGCATAGTACAAGGAACATCATTCCTCAGGAAAGCCTAGGGCAGAAACTCAGAACGGTGCGGGATGACGAAGAGCCGTTGCGTCTCGTCTATTTCGGCCGCCTGACCGCATACAAGGGAATCGATCGCTGCCTGCGCGCGGCGGCGGGCGCTCGAGCGACCGGCGCGAATATCACGCTGGATGTTATCGGCGGGGGCGAGCAGGCGCAACCACTCAGGGATCTGGCGCACGATCTTGGTGCGGAGGACTGGGTGACTTTTCATGGCGCGATGCCGTTCAACCAGGATTTCTTCGCGCTGCTCTATTCGTTCCATCTGCTCCTCGCCGCGCCACTACGTGAAGATACTCCGCGCAGCGCGCTGGATGCCATGGCGGCGGGGATACCGTATCTGGCATTCGACACCTACTATTATCGGGAACTGCTGGAAAGTGGCGCGGGGCGGGTTGTTCCATGGCCTGAGGTTGAAGCCATGACGAAGATGGTTGTTCATCTCGAGAAGAATCGGGAAGAAGTCGCGGGCATGAGTGAAAGCGCCGTAGCATTCGCCCGCTCGAACACGCAGGAGATATGGCTGGAACGTCGAGAGGCATGGACCATGACCTCGGCCATCGAGAATTGGTCTCGCTAGGTCCGCGTTCTAAGATAGAAAGTTGCAGCACCTCATTCTGGGTCGATCGGCCTGGGTTGATCCGGGCGCTGGCACGAAACCAGAAAAGTGAAAACCTCCTGACAATCTGCTGACAGTCTTTGAGCAAGATTCTTCTAACCTTCAGGCCAGGGGTTCTCAATGACATGGAAGCAGTTCCGGCATCCAAGAAAGATGAAGTGACGGAGGGCCTGTTCCCCACACCTCTCGCTGTGACTGAAAACGGTCACAAGGTGCGCTCGCTCTTCGAGAGCGGACAACTCACGATCCGGCTGGCGAGGCTTGACGAGGCGGCAGCGATCGCTGCTCTGACGAGCACCGTCTTTGATGGAAGGGACCATTTCTCACGGGCAAAATTCGACAGCGCGGACGCAATCGAACAGCTGATGGCGGAAGGCAAGTTCCTGCTCGCGGAGAAGGATGACCACATTGTGGGGTTTGCCTATCTGAAGCCACGACTTGAGGCCACAAGACTCGACTTACTGGCGGTCTCTCCGGCGCAGCAGCGAACAGGCATCGGCTCCCAGCTGCTGTATGCAGCTGAAAGGCTGAGCAGCAGCATGCGGTGCCTGTTCATGCATATTCGAGTGATGAATCTGCACAGGGAGACGATCAAATTCTGCCAACGCCGCGGCTATGTGGAGTTTGGAATTGAGGCTATGAATCGGCATCAACCGATCTCACCGCACTGCCACATTGTGCGAATGTGCAAGCAACTCGATATCGATCGCCTGGCTTTCTAGAGCCCCTTCAAACTTAATCACTCTCCCGAGAGGAACAAAAAAAACGATGTCATCTTCAGCGGATCCTCCTGAGCAAATGCGCGTTCACGATCGAGAACGCCGGTCATTTCTCGGCTACTTGTTGGCTACCGGTGCTGGTCTGGTCAGTGCGGCACTGGCGGTTCCATTAGTGCGATTTGCCACCTTTCCACTGCATGCTCCAGCAGAGGAAACAACCTGGTCCGACGTGGGAAAAGTTGATGATTTTGCAGCGCTCGCCGAACCAGTTGCCCGGACGATCGACATCAAGCGGGTCGATGGCTGGCGCAGCTCTGTGGTGCAGAACGGAGTATACGTTGTACCCACGGGAAGCGGTCAACTAAAGGTGCTTTCTTCAGTATGCCCACACTTAGGCTGCTCAGTTCGCTGGATTGGTAAACAAGATAAATTCATTTGCCCCTGCCATGGGGGCACCTTTACCAGTACGGGTGTCCACGTTTCCGGGCCACCTCTTCGCGCAATGGATGAACTCGAAAGCAGGGTTGAAAACGGCGTTCTCAAGGTCCGCTTTCAATACTTCCGCCAACTGGATGCCAAGAAGGAACTGGCCGGCTGAGATTTGGGAGAGGCGATGCCTGACGTAAAGAACTCCTTGCAAACTGACCAAAAGCCCGCTTTGGGGTGGATGGACTGGTTGGACAACCGTACGGGCTTTCGTTCATTACTGCATGAGGCGCTCGACGAACGAATCCCCGGCGGCGCCCGCTGGGCTTATGTCTTCGGGTCGGGATTGCTCTATTTGTTTCTGTCGCAGGTGATCACCGGGGTTTTTCTCGCACTGTACTACGTGCCCTCGTCCGATCACGCACACGTGACGGTCTCCTATATTTCCAAAGTAGTCAGCTCGGGGTTATTTCTGCGGAGCATCCACGCCTACGGCGCGACCGCAATCATCATTGTGCTATTTCTGCATATCTCACAGACGCTTCTGTACGGATCGTACAAAGGGAGGCGAGAATTACTGTGGCTTACGGGTTGCTTTCTCCTTGCCCTGATGCTGGGCATGGCTTTTACCGGATATTTGCTGCCCTGGGATCAGAAGGCCTACTTCGCATCAGCAGTGGGAACCAATATCATCAGCGAAGTGCCAATAATCGGCGCACCGCTGCAGGAATTGCTCCGCGGCGGCCCGCAAATGGGAACGCTGACCCTATCGCGCTTCTTTGTGCTTCATGTTTTTGTTTTGCCCGGGCTGTTGATAGCCTTCATCGCGACGCACGTCCTCCTGTTTCGCAAGGCTGGCGCTGCTGGCCCCATTAAGGAAGATCCCTTCCACCCTACGCTGCCGACACAAAAGTTTTATCCACGACAGCTGGTCATGGATATGGCGGCGAGCCTATTGATTGTTTTCGCTCTCGGATTGGTGGCATACTTTGTTCCAATTCATCTTGGCCCCGAAGCCAATAGCTCAGACACGAGCTACATCCCCCGGCCCGAATGGTATTATTTGCCAATTTTTCAATGGCTAAAAATAGTGAGCGGAAAGTGGTCACTCCTGGGCGGCATTCTGCTGCCGGGACTTCTTGCGCTGCTATTTTCTGCCATTCCTTTTCTCGATCGCGGACGTGAGCGCCGGCCGTGGCGGCGTCCTGTTGTTGTTGCTGGATTCGCTATCTTCGTGGTGTGCTACTCCAGCCTGGGCGCGCTCAGCTATCACGACGACACACGCGATTTGAACGTGGCCGCGCAGTTGGCGCGCCAAAGACGAGCGGAAATCGATTACATGCGTCTGCCGTTCCGACCGCTGTCCACGCCGAGTTCTGTGCCAATCCCAGCACCGACGAACGTGGATCCAGTTATAAGCAAGGGTGCGGCTATTTTTGCGGCTGGACCTTGCGGTAGTTGCCACGGAAATAGGGGTGAAGGTACGGCAAGGGCTCCGAGTCTGATTGGTGTCGGTGAAATATACTCATCCGATCGCCTCTCCTACGTATTGCACCACCGGACTCCGGACATGATCCAAGGAGGCATGCCTCCAGTCAATCTGGACAAGGCGGATACGGATGCTCTCGTTGCCTACTTGCGTAGTCTTAAGTAATTGTAGCCGCCTCCGCGAACAGGAAGCGCTTTCCAGAGAACCGCTTCGAGCTGCCCATCCCTACCCTGTTCCCGGTGAGTTTCGTCCGTTTTCCACAAACGAGGAATCACTCCAACCACATTTAAAGCTGGGAATGGAAGACTCGAACCGATCGTCCTGCAGGAGCGCCTGGGAGCCTTTGCGGTCGCGTGTACAGGCGGCCTGCGACACCGGGTCCGGCCGCCGATAGCATTTTTCTGGTTCGAAGCCAGCTGCCGCCATAGTGGCAGCCGGCGCTTAGTTCTCGACTACATGAATAACAAACAGCATTGAACCATGGCCTGACCCGCAAAATCGTCCGCATCTTCCCTTAAAATCGCCAACCGCGTCAGGAGTCACGTTCACTTCCGTGACGTGACCCTTGGTCATCGTGCCGTTAATCTGTAGACCCGGGACCAGAAGACTGTGCGGCACATCATCAGAAGTAAGAGCAAGCGTAACCGTCTCCCCCTTCTTGATTGTGATTTCTGCCGGCGTAAAGGAAAAGCGTTTCGCGTGAATCTCGATTTGACGGGGGGTCGACTGAGCAAGATTGCTCGGCACCCATAAAGACACCAACATCAGACACGCCCAGAGACAGTATTTCATTTTCACCATTCCTTGTTAATTTAGAGTTTTGTTTTTTGGGAATCGCAGAACGCAGGTCCGTCGGACCATCATCGCGGTCTACGGAGCCAGATAGCGGAGGAGGGCTTCCTCATCCTGCCTCGAGAGCTTGGCGCGAACACGCATGTGCATTACGACGGTTCCGGTAACTCGGGGCGAAATTGTCATGGGCGGCTTATGGCAGCGCGAGCAGTTCTGCATGAAGACTTCTTCTCCGTTCTTCTGCCCGCTGTTGCGTACGGCCGGAGCTGGCGGCTTTTGTTCGGTGTTCGTCTGGGCTCCTGCGTACAATTTCATCCCGCTCAGCCACACGCACGTGGCAACAGTCGCGACAAAAAAG
This sequence comes from uncultured Acidobacteriaceae bacterium, assembly GCA_963781245.1. GTDB lineage: Bacteria > Acidobacteriota > Terriglobia > Terriglobales > Acidobacteriaceae > Silvibacterium. The sequence goes on along the minus strand of CAWAFB010000005.1, from coordinate 129,316 downwards.
GCGATGCGATACGGTGATCTACGATTCGTCAACTTATTTCCTCCCTGGCCAGAGCGGCCAGACAAACCGATACGTGAAGCCGATATTCCAGAGATTGGCATCCTTTGCTGACGTAAAATTGCGCTCATAGCTCGAGATAATGCGCCAGTTGTCCCGTATGTAGTAGTTAAGAGCAACACCCGGCCGCTCGGTTTGCGTCCCCGGCACGCCATGTCCGCCGCCGTGATCCGGAAAGGATTGCTGCATGCGGCCGGCGATCTCAACATTCTTAAAAAATGAGTTGGCAACGGGTACCTGAGACAGCATGTAGCCAGCTTGTATCCAATACCCGAGCCCGTAATAGCTTTGATCGTATTCACCCTTTACGTCCAAGGGGAGGTGGGTTGGCTGCCATGATATGTAGACCGCTTCGTTGTTGATATGCCTTGGATCATCCATAAAACGCTGATAGGATGTCCCCACTTCGAAGCGCTGAGTTGGAAAATAAACGCTGGCATCAAAACCTGTAGCCCGCGCCGATTCGAATTGAGAGGCGTTGCTGTGTGTCGAGTAGTAAGCGGAATACTGCACGCTGAAGTTATCATTTTGCGTGGCTACGCCTCGCAACTCGCCGCCAACTCCAAATCCAGTCGTTTGAGTGCCCGCTGAATACGTAAGTGGGAGGTTCTGAAACGTGTCAATCCAGATGGGATCGAGTCTCTCCGTGACGAGGCCATAGGGCAGTATGAACTTGCCGGCAACGGGCATGACGTGGGTATCCGCGAGCCAGTCGATTTGCGCGTAGTCCAACTCGGAGAATACCTGTCCGGTGTAGTCCCCGTTGCCATTTCGACGACTGAACACTCCCGTAAACTCTCCACGCGCCTCGCCGAGTACATGGCTTCCTATCGGAATAAGGAGGACGGGATCAATGGCCGGCAACAGTGTTGAAGTGCCACCATTAATGCTGTCGACGTAGCCTACCGCACCGGAAATGACGGGAACGTAGCCAGCGTGCGTCGTTTCGTCGTCAGCGTTCTGAGCAGCGGCCTTCATCGTGCAGAAGAGCAGACAACCTGCGAGCAACCATATCTTCATATCGCGATCGATTCTGTGTCCTGTTGTGGAATAGCTGCTATCGGTCTTGCTGTGTGCGACGCGCGCAGGTGAAGCACGCGTTCCCTCGCAGCGTCGATAAACCGAGTGTAGGGATGGGCTGTCTGGCACTTGCACATGCGATGTCATTCCTTTGTCACCGATAGCGCGACATGTGTTTTTCGAGAGCTAGAAGGCTTATAAACGCCTTATGACAAGTGAATGGCGCCATAGCTGCGACATGGTTTCCAAGCTTGCGGCATAGAGCTGCGGGGCGGCCTGAAGGTCTAACTGGAGAGGCTTATCAAAGGTGGAACGAATCGATCGAGAGTGTTGGCCTCAAGTCTGGATGAGACTCCGCCGTTGCAAGCGTCATTCGATTAGGAGCTCATCATGCGAGTTTTGAGCGATGAGGTTGTAGTACTGACGGAGAGTCTGCAGTCGGAAGACACGGCGGAGTCGTCGCTGCTGAGAACGCTCGTCGTGCTTGCGGAGCGCTGGAGGCTTATCGGGGGCGGCATGTTGTTCTGCAGCCTGATCACCGCATTGATCGTCCTGGTCATGCCTGTAACGTATACGGCGTCGACCGTGATCCTGACTTCGCAGAGCGGGTCCGGGGGAGCGGCTGCTTTGCTGGGTGAACTGGGCGGTTCACTCGGCGCATTGGCTTCGCTTGGTGGAGGTGGTCTGTTGGGAAGTCAATCCGATACCTTTGTCGGGGTACTCAACAGCCGCACGGTAGCGGATGAAATGATCGAGAAGTTTCACCTGCAGAAGGTATATCGGAAGCGAACGCTGGTGGACACGCGGAAGAGCCTGGCCAAGCATACTCACATTGAAGGAACAAAGGGCTCGTTCATTCGCATTTCTGTTGATGACCACGACGCACACCGGGCCGCGGATATGGCGAACACATATGTGGATGAACTCTACCGCAGGAACCAGACTCTCGCCCTGACCACGGCGTCGCAGCGGCGGCTCTTTCTCGAAAATCAGGTGAATGCTGAAAAGGAACAACTGGCCAATGTCGAAGCTGCCTTTCGAGAGTTACAGCAGAAGACGGGTGTCATCCAACTGGCTGGTCAGGCAGAGATGACGCTGCGCTCCATGGCGCAGCTCCGGGCAGAGATTTCAGCGAAGGAAGTTCTGCTGGAGCAGCTGCGCACGACGGAGACTGAGCAGAACACGGACGTGCAGCGCCTGGAAAGCGGGTTGAATGCCTTGCGCGAACAGTTGAAAAAGGCGGAGAGCGATAGCAGCGCCGACAATTACTTTGTCTCGGCTGGCCGGATACCCCAGGCAGGACTCGAGTATCTGCGCCGCATGCGGGATGTGCGTTACCACGAGGCGCTGTTTGAAACGCTCGCCAAGCAATACGAACTGGCGCGAATCGAAGAGGCAAAGGCTCCACCCGTGATCCAGGTCGTAGATAAGGCTATCGTTCTCGACAGACGCTCGTGGCCGCCGCGAGCACTGCTGGTGCTGCTGGCATTGTTCACTTCGGGCGTGCTGCTTTCAGGGTGGGTCTTGCTTAGAGACAAATGGAATAAAGTTTCAGCGGTGCCGGAAAACGCTTTGCACATCTCTGCCCTGCGGAAGATACTTCGGCATAAGAACAGACTGGCATGAGCTCGACTGAGGGCCGCAATCAAAAACGCCGGCGGCTTCTAACCGGGCGGCTTCGCGCCGATGTGCTTGCCGTTGCGACAGGTGAGGGTGTCGCCCGCCTGTGCAACCTCATTCTTGTCGTGTTTCTCAGCCGTACTTTTGGCGTGCGGGCCGCCGGTGCCTATGCGGTTGCGCAGGCGCTCTATCTCTACCAGATGAACGGAACCGATTTCGGTTTGCGACAGACGGGGGCGCGGCTAGTCGCGACAAACCCGGGCAGCATCAGGAGAATTGTCGGATTCATTCAGCGGCGGCGGGTTTTTCTCGCAGTGCTGATGATGGCACTGGGGTACTGGTATGGAAGGTTCGGACCGGTTCCGCAAGACGCGCGGCCGATGGTGAGCCTCTATGCGCTGGCGATATTTGGATATGGCCTCTCGGTAGATTGGCTGGCGTGGGGCATGCAGCGGTTCGCAGTGATGTCGGGCGCACGCGCGATGGTGTCGGTTATGAACGTGACCTTCACAATTGTCTGTGTCGTGGGCTTTCACGCCGGACTGTTGATTATTCCGCTTACGGCTTCGCTGGCCAATGTTGTCACAGGAGCGTCCCTCTGGGTGTTCTGGGCGAGAAGGAAGCTGACAGAGGAGCAGGAACGAGCGGGGGAGCAAGCGCTTCTGGAGTTGCCAGGCTGGAGATCGACGACAGTGCTGGGAGTTGCGCTGCTGATGTACCAGGCCTTTTACTCAATTGACACGATCATGCTTGGCGCCATGACGGACAGTGCACAGACCGGCTTGTACAGTGCGGCCTATCGACTGCTGCTGCTGGTGCTGGCAATTTACTACTTCCTGATGCAGGCGGTTTATCCGCGCCTGGCGGCGATTCCTGAAGGGCAACAACGGATTCACATGTTCAGGAAGCCGCTAATGTTTGCCATTGCGGCGGGCACGGGGGCGGCGATGATCATGGCGATCGCCAGGAAGGAGCTGATCAGCCTACTTTTTGGCCCTGCGTTCGCGCCCTCGGCGGCGCTTGCCGGACCGCTGCTCTTTGCAATTCCCATGGATTTTGTCACGTCGGTACTACTAACGGTTCTGGTGGCATGGGATCACCCGCGGCGAGCAATCACTGCGACCGGAACCGCTGTAGGAGCCAATGTGTTACTGAACCTGTTTCTTATTCCGCGATACGGGGCGAGAGGCGCCGCGTATGCAACACCACTTTCCTACATTCCGTTTCTTCTCATCCTGGTGTGGCAGCTGCGTCATGCGTCGAGAACCCGACAGTCGAAGCAAACTACGGAAGCCGTGCCGTCTGCTCTGATCTCATAAGTAGCCGGCAAACTTGAAGGGCAGTTTACGTTAGAGGATCAGGCAGTTCTCCGTTGACGAGAGGCACTCTGCGGGCGCGGGAGCCTCGGTTCAGGCGTTGCTTGCTAAACGGAAGAACTATCAACGGGACACCAATACCTGCAACGACCCAGACAATGAAAATGCCCTGACGAAAGAGATCGATACGCCACAGTTCGGCAGAACCGTAGAGGATTGCTCCGCATGGGAGCAGAAGGCTTGTTTTCCCGAAGGAAGAGAGCCACGAGAACATAAATCCCATAAAGCAACAGGCGATGCCAATGTAAGGCCACGCAGCATAACCCCTCGTTTCGTGCAGCTGAACGAAGGCGGAATTCGTCGTGAGCAGCGGCTCGATATCGATATATTCGCGATAGAGGTCGGTGCGGCCGCTGGCGATCTCATCCGTTCTGCTTGCGGCTCCGAGAGCGACGTTAAATGGTGAGCCCAGGTAGGTGATGATCTCGGAAACACCCGCTTCGCCGAATGTCTGGCTGTGCTGTGTATAGAAATTGCTATTTCGCGAGGAGTTGAGGACGGAGAGAATGAGAAAGAGAATCGTAGCGCAGATACCGAGTTTGATCGGGCTGATTTTGATGTGGCGTTTTCCGTAAGTGATGAGAAAGACAGAGACGACCAGAGTGGCGATGAGAATCAGGCGTGAGGATATCAAGACGGTCGCGGCGAGAAGAACAATGTTGGCAACGGCGAGAAATGATATCTTCCTGAATTTCACGCTTCGATAGATGGCCAGAGACGCCGAAAAAAGTACCAGGTAACGCAGGGAGAGAATTCCCGCGCTGTAGTCGTCGTAGAGCGTGTTTTTCAAGCGATTGGCCTGTCCGAGGTAGATATACAGAGCCGCTTGTATTGGTGGCAGAGCGCGAAAAATCCTGACAAATGTGGCGATCGTTCCGATCGAACCCAAAATCGTAAAGATCCAGTAGACAGGCCGGGAATCAAGTCGAGGAAGATTTATGGGTTCGCGGCGCGGAGATGCAAAGGCGGCGCCAAGCCTCTGTCCGATGATGAAGCCGGAGAAGATGAGCAGATACCAGGAGAAGAGAATAAAAGACGAGAACACACTGGGGTGCTCAGTAACATCAAAGCCCTTGCGAAGAACTCCAAAGTCCGGGCAGAGCCACGCGCAGAAACTCAGGGCAACGGCGAAAAGCGCGATGCCGGACGGCTTCATGATCCAGTTGATGTTCAGCTTCAGCGCCATACGGTCACTCAACACCTAGTTGCTTGATGCCGAATTGTGGACTACGGCCCAGATGTTCGCGAACTCGCCTGGTTACGGCGTCAAAGCCTTTTTCGCCGAGCAGGTAAGCGGCCAAGCAATAGAAATGGAAGATCGGATACCTATAAAATCCCATCTTCGCGAACCTGAGATAGAGATGGAAAAAACCAGATTGGTTAAGGGACAGCTGATCCTTGATGTACGGGTAGAAGTAGTTCGCGTAGTCATGCATCACGGCACTTGTCAGCTGCCTGCGTGTGGTCTGATCGTGATACCGGATGATCGACAGAGCCCCCTCCACCATCTGTAGTCTTGCTTCGGGCGTATATCGACCCGGTACGAATTTGCCCGCCTCCCTTGAGTTGAATCCGAAATCCGGCGGTTCTCCGTCGCGGCAGAGCACGAGGGTTTGAGGCGTGAAGACGCCATTCTGGCGGCCGAGAACCGAAGCTGTGAGGTGTAGCTGATAGTAAAGGGTTCCATCGAACCTGTCGGTGGCGGCTGCGTGAGCACTATCGCGGTCTACGATGTAACCTGAGATCACTCCTGAGCGCCTGAAGCAAACCATGACGGCCTCGTTGCCGGCGGCAAAGAGGCGCTCTTCATTGAAATAGCGCACCTCTTGATTGATCTCGTCCGGAGCGGAATCAAACCAGGCATAACTTTTCAGGACGAATCCTATGTCGGGATAGCGATCGATGATCCCGGCGGTGTGCGCGAGCGCGCCCGGGCACATGACGTCGTCGTTGCCCATGAAAAAGCAGAATTCGCCGCAGGACCTGGCGACTAAGTTTCGAATATTGGCGTCGTAGCCTAAGTTTCGTTCGTTTTCAAAATATTTGATGACATTCGGATATCGGCCTGCATAGTTAGCGACAATTGCAGCAATCTGCTCTCTTTCCGGCGAGTCATCTTCACAGATAACGACTTCAAAGTTTCGGTAATCCTGACAAAATATCGAATCGAGCAAAGGCCGGAGATGCCGCGCGCGGTTGTAGGCAGGGATGCATACGGAAAATTTGGCGCGCTCCGTCCTCATACGCCTCTCAATCAAATTTCCCCGCCGGCAATTACCGAGGACAGCACCGTTGCGTAGCCGACGGCGGCGCGGCTTGCGGAATACTCAGCGGCGCGGCTTAGACCCTCGAAGGCGAGCTTGCGCTGCAAATCACGGCTATCGAGCAATTGCTCGATAGTCGAAGCCAGCTCGTCTGCTGAGTCGGGCACGAAATAAAGAGCGCTCTCGCCGGCTATTTCAAGCAGGGACCCCGCCCGGGAACAGATTACGGGCGTTCCGCAGGCCATCGACTCGATCACCGGCAGGCCGAAGCCTTCTTCGAAAGAGGGAACGACAGTCATCAAAGCTGCGGAGTAGAGGGACGCGAGGGCGTCGTCCGCGACCGCGTGCAGGCACCGCACGCCGGGCATCGTTATGAGTTGAAGCAACTTCGCGTCCGCCCGGGATGGCTTTGCTTTCCGGGGCAGCACGAGAATCAATGCGGGCATATCGCGACGCCTGGCGTAGAGATGCTGATAGGCGGTGAGCAGGGTCGTCAGGTTCTTGTGCGGGGCTGTGGAACCTACGAAGAGGATGTAGGGAGTGGGGATTCGGTGGCTCTGCCGCACCTCGTTCGCGGCTTCGCTTTTGACCTTTGGACGAAAAGCGTCATTGACGGCGCAAGGGACGACGGAGATCCTGTCCGGATCTGCTCCGAGGCGATCGATGAGCATTTGCCGGGTGTACCTTGATGGCGTGACAACGTGAGCGGCGCGGGCGCAGGCGAGTCGCAGCATGAGTTCTGCGTAGAGGCGGGTGCGCAATCTGTTTCGATACGCAGGAAAGATCAGATGGGTGAGGTCGTGGATGGTCACGAGGAGCGGGCCGGTGCGAAAGACCGGAATGTTGTAGTGTGGCGCACAGAAGACCGCGGCGCGGCGTGCGACCAGGGGCAACCGCGCCTGCTCCATCACGGAGTATATGCCGCAGTTCATCTCAATAACCTGATCGCATAGAGGGGCGACGGTTTGCACATGGGCCGACGTGGTGATGCAGGTAAGCAGGGTGTGCGGAAGATTCTGCTTCAGTTCCTGCAGCAAGTTGAGGATGTACCTGCCGATGCCGGTGCGCAGCCATCGCGCATCGATAACGACCTGGGAGGGACCGCTCATCTGCACGCCGCGATCTCGTGCGCGAGCGATGGGGCGTTGACCGTCGTATCCACGAGATTCTGAAAGCTGTCCCGGAAGGTATCGGCGCTGAAACGGCCGGCGCGCTCACGGATGGTGTGTGGCTGGAAGCAATACTCACTGGATTCGAAGCGGAGGATAGCGTCGGCAACGGCCATCGCGGTCTGCTCGTAGAAGAACAAGCCCGTATCCTGCGGACAAGGCGCAGTTATATCCAGACACCCCACGGATTCGAGCGCTCCGCCCTTGCCGAAGGCGATTACGGGACGCCCGCAGGCTTGAGCTTCGACGATCGCCATGCCGAAGTCTTCCTCGGCAGCGAAAAGAAATGCCCGGCAGTTCGCGTATTCCTCCCACAGGGTCGCCTCATCGACATTGCCGAGGAACTTGATGGTGTTGCCGGCCTGGGAACGAAGGCGAGTTTCTTCGGGCCCGGTGCCGATGATGCGTAGTTCGCGGCCAAGGAGATTGCAAGCCTGGATGAGAAGGTCGATGCGCTTGTATGGGACCAGGCGCCCGACTGTGAGGTAGGCACTGCGCGGCGCTCTCGAGAAATAGCCGGAGGACATGTCGACTGGCGGGTAAATGACCGTGCTGTCGCGGCCGTAATACTGCCGGATCCGGGCGGCGACATAGCTGGAGTTAGCGACAAAATGGGTTACACGCTGTGCGGCGCGCTGATCCCAGGAGCGCACGTAGTGGGCGGAAAGGGTGAAGACGGATCGCGAAAGCTGATTCATGCCACTGCGGTAGTGGTGGTACTGATCCCACAGATAACGCATTGGGGAGTGGCAATAACAGATGTGGACTGTGGATGGGGAGACGATGATGCCTTTCATCGGTCCGCTGTCGGAAGTGAGCACCAGGTCGTATCCGCTGAGATCGAGGTGCTCAACGGCCAGGGGATACAACGCCAGAAGCTGGCGGTATACGCGAGGGGCGAACGGTGCGCGATCGAGAAATGAGGTCCGCAGCGACCGGTGGCGGAGACTCTCGGGGAGTTTGTCCCGATCGGCGACCAGGGTGAAGAGATCCGCATCGGGATACATATGCGCCAGGACTTCGGCGACTCGTTCTCCGCCTCCCTGGGAAACGAACCAGTGATGGACTATGGCAACTCGCACTTGATGGGCAACCCTTAGCTGGCTTCGGCCAAATATTTATGGGCTAACCCGATTACTGTATCGAGCGGCGCAAGCGAGGTTGTCCGGGCGGGGTCGGGAGATTGTCAGACGTTTGTAAAATGCGCGGGTAAGAGATTCCGACGGTCAGCCCGTTTTCGTTTATGCCACGCTTGAGGGGCGTGCGATCGAGGGTTCCGGATCTTTCGCGTGCGGCGCGGCCAGGATCGCGTGAGGAAGAGACAGGACGAAGGTGGTGTGGCCGGGGTGGGAATTCTCAAGATAAACCCGGCCGCTGTGCTCCTGGGCGATCCTGTTCGCGATAGTCAGACCCAATCCGATGCCGCGCCGCTTGCCGTCGCTCACGAAGGGCTCGAAGAGGGTGTCGCGGATAGCGGCGGGCACGCCGGGGCCGCTGTCGGTGATTCGCAACTCGATCAGGTGCGGCGTCTCCGTGAGTCTAACCTTTACCAGCGGCGGGGGCGGTCCGGTGCGCGCAGCCTGGGCGGCGTTGATGAGCAGATTAAAGACTGCCCTTTCGATCATCCTTGCGTCCATCCGCCCTTCAGACGGCGGCAGATTCTCCACCTGAATGGCGACGCCGTGGGCCTCGGGATGGACTCTCACCATCCCGACGGCGCGTTCTATCAGACCGCCGAAAGACTCGTAGGTGGGATGAAGAGACTTGCCCGTGCGGCTGAAAACCAGCAACGATTCGAGCACATCAGTCATTCCCTGGACGGCCAGTTGCACGTCCAGCATGAGCTCGTCTCTTTCCGCGGACGGTGTGGCGGGGTTACTGAGGAACTCGGCATTCGCGTAGATGGCAGAAAGATAATGGCGCAGATCATGGGATATGGAACTGGCCATTCGACCGATGACAGCAAGGCGGGCCGACTCGACGAGCTCTTGCTGTGAGCGGCGCAACTGGTTCCGCATGGTGTCAAAGGCCAGGCTCAGTTCTCTCAGCTCCTTCGTGCCTCCGCCTGTGAGGCGATAGTCGAAGTTGCCGGAGCCCAAGGCGCGCGCCCCAGCGAGCAATTCGTCCAGCGGGCGCGTAATCGTGCTGGAGATATAAAGAGCAAGCAGCGTGCCGACAACCAGTACTAGCAGTCCGAGGGCAAGGAGCAGCCGGTTCAGCCGCATTGCGAAAGCACTTGCCTGATCGTAAGACTTGAGCACGAGCAGCCGGACCGGAACCTCGGAGAATGTAGCAATCGGAACCGATGCTGCCAGATAGTGTTCCCTGCCAAGCCAGAGATCCTGTTCGCCGGTCCCCGATACGACTGCCCCGCCCTGCCGCTGCAGGTCGAGATTGTGCTGGGCGTCGAGCGTGCTGGAAACGATCTTGTCAGCGGCGAGAAAGATCACGTCGGCAGCCGCTGCCTCACGCACCTGGCGGCTGACCCGGTCGTCAATTGAGTAACCGGCAATGACGAAGCCGAGAGGCGTGCCCGTGGTTTCAGGGCCGAAGAACAAAGGCCGGAAAGACACCTGGTACAGACGATGATTGCTGAGCAGGTAACGCTGGTCCGAATGTGATTCCAGCAGCCGCTTCAGTTGAAGCTCCAGATCATGGCGATCCGGGACGCCGGCGGTGTCGTAGACGGCGGCGATTGTTCCGGATGGGGTCATCAGCGCGAACAGATCGCTACCGCTTACCTTCCAGAATTCAGCGCCGCCGTCCTGAATTGTTTTCAGATCGTGGGTGGTCATCAGCGCCTTCATGTACTGGAGATCCGCTAACAGGGCGACTTCGCGATCAAGCAACTCCTGTCGTTGGCGCTGAAGGTTCTGAAAGGTGACGGTGGAGTGCAGCAGGTCGGCAGCAAGATTCGTGCGGATCTGCTTTTGTAGACTGCTGCGGATGACAATGAGGCTCAATACGGTCAAGCCGCAGGAGAGAGAGAGGAGAGAGAGAAGGAGAATCGTCCGCATGCGCATGATGGTTCTCTTTCTCACGCGTCGAGTTTGACGCTCATTGGGTCTGGCTGACGAATTTGTAACCCATTCCGTGCATTGTCCGAATGTATTTTGGGTTGGATGGATCGGTTTCGAGTTTCTGCCGCAGCTTGAGAATCTGATTGTCTACGGTACGGGTAGAAGGATAACAACTGTAGCCCCAGACATGGTTGAGCAGCTCTTCACGAGACAGGACGCGCTCGGCATTTTCGAGCATGAATTTAAGCAGGCGGAATTCGTGAGCAGTGAGGGTCACCGTTTCTCCATTCCGGGTCGCTTCCATTTTCAGAAAGTCGACGGTGACCTTTCCAAAGGAATATACCTTGACCGGCCGGGGTCCGACGACACGCCGAATGGCCGCTTGAACGCGCGCGAGCAGCTCCCGCGGGCTGAAGGGCTTTGTCACGTAATCGTCAGCTCCGAGCTCGAGCAGCAGCACCTTGTCGCTGACCTCGGAAATTGCGCTCAGAACGATAACCGGGACATTTGGGAAGGCGCGCTTGAGGCCCTTGCACAGGTCCTTTCCGGATGCGCCGGGCAACATGAGATCAAGAATTACCACTTCCGGCGCCGGGCCCTTCATTGCCTCCTGCGCCTCTTTGCCATCATGGGCGGACTTTACCTGGAAGCCATCGCTGACGAAAAGACGGTGAAGTACTTTTTGAATGCCGGGATCGTCTTCAATCACAAGTATCATTTGAGGCCTATCTGATGAGAACCGATAACCTTGTGGCTCTCATAGCTTTATTTTCCTACTTGAGAACGGCGGCCGTCCAAAAATCAGCCCGAAATGACAATTCGTTGACAATCATCTGGCACGACGGTGACGTCAAGAAGGAATTGAGCTTTCAGAGCGTGGAAGAGGATGAATTTCCGACAGAGGCTGGAACTCGCAGGCTGAGGGGTGCGCAGGCCCCACTGGAGCGATTTCTTTTCCGCTGATGACCAGCGCCTTTCCCGTGATCGCGGAAGTCTCCGAGAAGAGATGGCGGACGGACGCGCGAAGAAGCCGCTTGACTCCGTCGATGGAAACCCATTCCATCCCTTGCCTGAGGGATCCTGGAACCCGCTCGGCCAGCGCGGGCGAGAGCAGCGTGATTCTTCCCTTTTCCATGACTAGTTCGAGGTCGCGCCATGAAAGCTGAACGAGAGTTTCCGCTGGCATAAGCTGTCTGTCGCGCGTGACGATCAGATCGGCCTTGGCGGCGGCCTGCAGGCTGCCTTCGCCGCTCTTCAACCTTAATAGCCGCGCAGCCCTGGTGGTCACAAGTTCGTAAACGAGGGCGGCTGGAACACCGATTGTTCCGCAGGCGAACCGGATTTCGTCGAGAAGATCGCCGTTAGCAGTGAGTGGAGAGTCTGTTCCCAATGCGATGTTGGGGAAGATCGAGATCTGATCGACGGCCAGAGTGCCTCCCAGTGTGTAGAGATTCGAGGATGGGCACCAGACTACGCCCACTCCGCTGCTGGCAACGCGTTCGCGCTGCCGGGGCGTCAGCCCGACACAGTGAACCAAAATGATGCGTTCGCTCAGAGGCACGAGACTCTCAAGTACATCGAGTTCCCTTTGCGAGGCCTCATCCGTCCCTTCCGCCAGATGAAGAATGAACGGCCAGTCGTCCGGTGTCTGGTGAAATCGCTCGACCACACGGCGTATCTCAGAGAGGGAGTGCGCCCAGCCATATTCGCGAAGCACGTGTACGGGGAATTGGGCATGGAACGCGTGGGCCAGATACGGATTGTGGTGAGAGACGGTGGTTACGCCACAGAGCAGGTTGTGGATTCCTCCGCACAGGAGGCGGGCCTCGTGCGGCACACGCAAAGATTCCTCAATTGATGACCGTTCCGAGCGATGAATGTCGGCAGCCCACTCTCGCCAGCCTGGATATGGACCTCTGCCCAATCGAGGAAAGATGGAGAAGTCGAGGTGATCGTGAGCATTGATCAGTCCGGGAAGGACCATGTAACCGGAGAGATCAATTGTCGCTTCGACTTTTGAACCTTGCGGCTGATCTGCAACGCCGGGCATGGTGACGCTTTCGATCTGTCCTCCGCGCAGGACGAGAGTGCGATATTTCGCGTTGTACGGGGAACGGGCGACACGTGCGTTTTCGAGGGTAAGATTGTCGTTTGCGTTCATTGGCGACGGAAACTGGAGAAGCCTAGCAGTCTGCAAGGTCAGTTCTCCCTGCGCGAAAACCGCGCCCAGTAAATGACAGGCAGGGACTGTACCTGACGAAAACGTTCGAGCATGCCGTTCTCGCGAAAGATGGCGGCTTCTTCTTCACCGAAGCATGGTTCATCGATTAGCTCGAGGCGGAAACCGGCCGTGTGCATCCCGACGATAAGGTCGAGAAAGGTGTACGGAAAGGTAGCGATCTCGAAGAGATTGCCGGCCGATCTGAAAGTTCGCCGCCAGCCGTAAGTAGTCGCGTCAGGGTGCAAATCGGAGATGATCAGAGTCCCGCCAGGTCGGAGGATACGCGCGATCTCGTCCGCGAAAGCGGGGATGTGCGGCATGTAGGAAAGAAGAAACGAAGCCAACGCGCAATCGGCTGAACGATCGGGCAGAGGGATCGCCGTACTGTTCGCCTGGATCAGCGCAGTCGATTTGCGGCATTTCTTTCTGCCCTCGGCAAGCATGGCAGGAGATGAGTCGACACCGGTCAGCGAACGCGGATCCGACGCTTCAAGGTGCTGTAGCCAACGGCCGGTACCGCACCCGAGATCGACGATATCGCGATGAACGAAGGTGTTCAGAACCGGAGAGAGGTGGCGCTCTTCGAGCAACAGCAGCGGGTTGGGTGTCTGGTCGTAGGTTGACGCCCAGAGTGCGTACGCTTCCTGTGCAGGAAGCATTGTCGCGCCTTGTGTATTACTGGCGCTCATATGCTCTCCACTTTCGGACGGCGAAGACGGATCCAATCCTGGGCGAGACGCAGTTCGGCGGGAGCGGTGTAGATGCCGGTCAAGTACCGCCACGAACTGAGCGCTTTCAGAAGTCTTCTGCTCCACTTGCTGGCCTGAATGTCCTGCACAGTTGGCCAGCGACTGCCAACGACGGTCTCAAAGTTATCAATGAGCCGTTTTGTCTTCGGCTTCAGCCAGGGCATGGATGGATTGACACGGATGGTGAAGTTGTACCACTGCGGTGTTGCCCACTCTTCGAGAGTGGCCGGGAAAGAAACTTTGCCGTCGATGCCCCCATACATTTTTCCGTGATTAGGAACCGGTGTGTAGTGCTGCACGATGATTTCGGAGTCGGGATTGAACCGCTTGATCTTGCGAACAAATGCAATGGTCTCGCGCGTGTCCTGTTCCGGATCGCGCGGGTTGCCGACGACGAAGGAGAATTCAGGAACGATATTGAGCCGGCGTAGGCGTTTCGCAACTTCAAGGGTCTGTTCCGTGGTGATGCCCTTTTTCATCTCTTTCAGCACGCGGTCGGAACCAGATTCGGCGCCAAAGAAGATCATGGTGCAGCCGGCTTTGCGAATCCATTCGAGGGTATCGTCGGAATAACGGCAGATGGTGTCTATGCGGCCCTCGCACCACCAGTGCAAATTGAGCGGCGCGAGTCGCTCCATAAGTTCGCGCGTGTGATCTTCTCGCATGAAGAAATTCATGTCGTAAAATTGCACGCCGTCCATACCGTAGTTCCGGACGAGGTGACGCAGGATCTCTTCGGTACGAACGGGCGATTCCATTTTCTGCTGGCTGCCGTAGGCTTCGTGCACGGCGCAGAAGGTGCACTGAAATGGGCACCCGATGCTGGCCTGGTGCGCGCCGGTACGCTTGCCAAAGTAGGAGGGCCGCAGATAGCTAGGGACGGAAAGCCGCTTAAAGGGACTCCAGGGGAATGCGTCAGGACCTTGCATGGGCCGCTCGGGATTGTGAACGCGCATGCCGAAGGCATCTTTCCAAGAGAGGCCGGCAATGCTGCGAAGATCGCGCTTGCCGCGCAGAGCATCAATGAGCTCGAGGAGTGTAGTTTCACCCTGACCGCGGACAGCATAGTCGACATATCTCGCGTTTAGCGTCGCGTCTCCATATACAGAGGGGAAATACCCTCCCCAGACAATTGGCACTTGTGGATAGCGGGCGCGAATCGCCTTGCAGGACTTCATCGCGGAAAGCATCTGCGGGCCAGGCATCACGCTTACGCCGAGCAGCTCGATGCGATTCGTCTCAATCAGCCGTGCGAGAGTTGCGTCGGGATTGGGATCGAGATTCCCGTCGACGATCTCGTACTCTTCCCTTCCTTCGAGCACTGCAGCGAGAGCAAGAACGGAAAGCGGGAATCGCCGGTTCTTGGGGCGTGTGAGCTTGGGATAGTAGAGCAGGATCATTCGGTCTCGGCCCGTCCTTCATAGAGATAGAACTGCGAAGGCTCTCTGCGCCTCTTCAACCCGGCGATTACCGGACGCAGCCACCAGCGCAGGCCGTACCGGGCGAGATGACGAGTCCAACGCATACCCAGCGTCGAGAGGTTCTGCAGGATTTCCGGAGTCAGGAAGTCGCCTGTCGGGAGAGAATCGCCGCGCGTACCAAATTTCGCCTCGAAAAAATCGCGGCGCTCTGATCGCATCTTCTCTCCGCTCCAAGCGTGCCGGTAGGTGGGGGAGTCGACGATAAGAATGCTACCGCCAGGGCGCAGGCAGCGAAGCGCCTCGCGCAACGTACGTCCATAATCCGTCGAGTAATGAAATGACGCGTTATAAATTGCAACATCGAATTGCGCGTCGTCGAAGGGAAGACAACTCATCTCCGCCTCAAAGCGAGTGAAAAATTCCGGCAGGATGGTTGCGTAGTGGCGAGCGGCTTCCAGACCGTCGTAGGCATTGCTGCAAAGGTCAACAGCTACCGGCCGATGGCCGCTGAGTGCCAAGCGATAGCTCAACCAGCCGTTGCCGGCTCCGACGTCGAGAACACGGAAACTGTCTCCGTGACGTTCCTCTAAACGAGGGAGAATCTGCCGCTCGAGAAGGCGGTAGCTGGCGGCACGAATCCGCCACTGATCGGGGAAGTTACCGGTGAGATCGGCAAAGGGTAATGCGAGGTAAAACGCCGGATGCTTCGAGCCTCGACCTTCTGAGCGACGGATCTGCTCATATTCGCGTTTAAATTGCGCAAATTGTATGTGCTGGCAGCGCGACAGCATTCTCCAGATCCCGTTCTTCTTATGCGCCAAGGCGCCGCAGGATTCGCACTCAATGCCGGCTGATGAAGAACCATCGTCCCGATCGGAAATCGGTCCCACGCTGGCTGAGCATTCAGGGCAGCGCAACCATAGTTCGCTACCCGAAGGAACGAGTGTGCCGGCCGTGAGATTCGCTACTGCCGTCGTCATTTGCCCTCCCGCACAAAATGAAAAAGAATGTGATCCGCGACCCCACGAAAGACAGGAACGCGTCCCAGCGTTCGATCGATGCTCGTAAGCAGATTGACGAGCGCGGGATGATGTTGAAAGAGAGGCTCCATCCATGACGGCGGCAGCACGACACCGACGCCTCGCCAGGAGACGAGGTCGAACGATGAGGCGAAAGCATTCTGGATTTGGCGCACGTTCGGATAGTGGACACGGAGGACCGCCTCGCCGATCTTCGCTTCGGTTCCGCCTGACTTCATGCGCCTGAAAGCCTTGCGCCATTGCGCTCTGACTGAATACCAGAAGACTTCCCACGCGCAGAGGGGACCAAGCAGGCAGAGAAATACTTCTCCCCCCGGCCCCACCAGATGCGCAAGTGAGCGAGCCACACCGGCGAGATCGGCGGTGCAGTTGAGCCCTCCAAAGTTCGACAGCACCCCGTCAAACGGTGCCTGATCCCGCAGCGCATCCAGATCTTCATTGGCGCACACAGTAAAATTGAGAGCCAGTTCCGGCCGGCCGGCCGCTTTAGTCCGCGCAATCTCGACCATCCGTTCCGAGACGTCGCACGCAACAACTGAGACTCCTGTGGATGCCAGGTGAATCGCATCCTCGCCCGTTCCACAATTGAGATCGAGAACGCGTTGTCCGCTGCGAAAGTATCCGCGCAATGCCTCGTGTACGAGCAAGCGCTGCGCTTTGCCGAGGATGGAATGTGTGAATATCCGGTCGTAATCCTGGGCGATCGCGTCGAAGGCCGGCGTCTGATGGAGCAGTGGCAATGTATTATTGGCAGCGTGTACGGTCATGCGGTCCTTTCGGCGACCGGAGGGTTCGCGTACAGCGTTCGGCGGCGATCTTCGATCAACGTACCCAGTTCGGTGATCCGCTGCGCGGTGCCGGAGTCGGATTCGCGAAGGCGCAGCCTGGCCAATTCGACTTCGTAGCGAAGCAGTTCGTCGGCAACGCGGTAGAACTCTCGAGGTCTGCGGCCGGCAATGTCGAGTTCGCGGTCGGAGGTATTGGCCCACGGCTTGATCTGGATCACTCGAGAGGCCACCTTGTTGTAATAGGGCGTGCCCTTGATTGGGTATGAGACGGTGGTAAGAAAGATGTCGGGATTCGAAGAACGAACGTGGTCGATGGTCGCTTCGATGTCCTCGAGCTCCTCTCCTTCATATCCCCACATGAGGAACATGCCGGTCTCGATGCCGTACTGGCGGCAAAGTGCGACCGCCTGACGGACGGTCTGCACTTTGACGCCGCGCTGCATGGCGTCGAGGATGCGTTGCGAGCCGCTCTCCGAACCGACCCATAAGCGGTGGCATCCGAGCTCTGCGAGGGTTCTTATAACGCCCTCATTCAATCGGTCGGAGCGAGAGATGCATTCAAATGGGATATGTATCCTTCGCTGTTTTAATTCTGCGGCCCATTTCGTCAGCCAGTCATGATTGATGGTGAAGACGTCGTCGGCGATCCACAACATATCGGGCTTGTAACGTTCGAGCAGCCACTCCAGTTCATCAGCAACATACTCGGGCTTGCGGCGGCGATGCGTCTGACCGAAGACCTGATGGCTGCACCACTCGCAGCGGAACGGGCAGCCGCGCGCGGTGATGATGGACACTGAGCCTTTTCCGTGATGCGTGCGCCAGGTATCGACATAGCGATCCATGTCGATGTCTTCGCGAGCCGGCCACGGCTGCGAGTCGAGATCTGCGATCTGCGCGCGCGGAGAAGTGCGGCAGGTGGCACCGCGTGAGTCGCGAAATGCGAGGCCCGCGATCTGTCCCAGGTCTGTGTCGCCGTTACGCCAGGCATTGAGCAGTTCCTGCAAAGTGATTTCACCCTCGCCCAGCACGACGACGTCAGCGCCAGCCTCAAGGTATTCGTCGACGTAAGCTCCCGGCTCAGGACCGCCGACGATTGTTCTCCATCCAGCCTCTTTGGCTTCATGAAGAATGGTGACGACGTTTGGCCGCGTCATCAAGTTGGCATAGATGCCAAGCACTGAAGGCGCCCCCTGATGCAGCCTTGCGCGCAGGGCGGCTCGCGTTTGGAATGTACTGTCGAAGACTTCGACCGAATGCCCTTTACCGCGCAAATGGGAACAGATGTAGAGAAGTCCCAAAGGCGGATAGGGCTTCATAATCTGAAGCTCCTTAGGATCCTCGTACAGGAAATAACCGTGTGTGAGTAGTAGTTCCATGGCAACGTCCTCGGTAGCTCCGGGTCCTTTGGTCAACCGCATACTTCCGCGCCACACATTGCCAGCGCATGGTTGGTACTCGGCTGCAAAACGGGGAGCTGTGTTGGCTGGGCTACCTTGCAGCGTTTTTCGAGACGGTAGACCTCGTTCCAGAGGTCGATGAGCTTGTGGTGCTCCTCGAGGCTCGTTGAAAGCCAATACTGCTTTACTTCATAGTGCAGAGCGTTGCGAAGGGAGCGGTAAAACTCATCTGTGTAGGCCGCGCTGAACATCACGCTAAGATCCTGGCTGTCGATCCAGTTGCGCTTCTCCCCAAGCTGTTCCTGCACGCGTTGATGAAACACAGTTCCCGGAAGCGGGTATGACACAGAGACTCCGATATCGTCCGGTCGGCACCGGCGGACGAGAGCGATCGTCTCTTCGATTTCCGTCAGCGTTTCGCCCGGATAGCCAAACTGGAGAAAGAACGCCGCGCGAATACCCGCAGCGCCGAGCCGTTGCCGCGCGCCCTCGATGGAGGCGACAGTTAGTCCTTTGTCCATCGCGTTGAGGATGGCTTGAGATCCGGACTCTGCTCCCATCCATATTTCCTCGCATCCCGCTCTTTTGAGCGCGGCTACCGTTTCGCTGGTCATCAGGTCGGCGCGACTCTGGATCTTGAATGGGATCGCCGCGTCTCTTCGCTCGACGGCATCAGCAAACTCAATGACCCAGCGCCGATTGAGGGCGAATATGTCATCGGCAAACCAGAGGTGCTCGACGCCGTATTGATGCTTCAGCAACTGCATCTCCTGGGCGACGGACTCGGCGGATCGCAGCAGGAACTTATTGCCGTAAATCGGCTTCGCGCACCAGTTGCAGTGGAAGGGGCAACCGCGGCTGGCAACGAGATTCGTCGAGGATCTTCCGTGATGGGTGCGCCAGATGGCGGAATAGCGATCGATGGCCACCATGTCGCGTGCAGGAAACGGATACTGATCGAGATCCGTCGAGCGCGGGCGAGCTGCTGTGAAAGTTAGCTTTCCGTCCGGCGCGGTGAGATAGGCCAGACCGGGAATCTTCCAGTTTGCGTTCTGGCCATTGCGCAAAAGGGCGTTGAGCAACTCAACGAGCGACTGCTCGCACTCGCCGAGAAGGACCGCCTGGAAGCCATTGTTCAGATAAGTCTCGACCTGATCGGAGGAGTCGGATCCGTGGACGAGAATGGGGATGCCGATTTTTGCGGCCTGCTCACGCATCTTGAAACTGACCTCGCGCATGCGCGAGAGGCACATCTTCGACAGAAAATTGAAACTGTCTTCGCACACGACGACGACTCGCGGCTTGTATTGAGCGAGCGCGCGCTCAAAGCCTTCGTCGGGATCGTCGATCATGGTGTCGAAGATCGCCACGGAGAATCCGGCCTCGCGCACCAACGCCGCTGCATAGATCGTTCCAAGCGGAGGATAGGGCTGTTGCCGCTCTGCCTGCTTGCGGTCGTAGTAAAGGTGATACGAGTGTGTGAGCAGCACTTCGACTGGGGAGGAGATGTTCATCGGCGATTCCATGTCCGTGCATTCTGTTTTCCCACTGTCGTATCTGCTGCAGTGTCAGGCGAATGTCACTCCTTTGTCATTTCGGCCGAAGGTCCATTTTTCAAGCCCTGAACGAGATAGGCTGAGGTCAGATTTGCTCTGGAGGTCACGGCATGGCGGTTGCTGCTGTCGCCGAAACCGCGTTAGGTCTCAGCACGCAACGACTGCTCTTTGCGGGCCAGCCGATTCTGTTTTGCACAAACTCTTCGCAACTCGCGATGTACGCGCGGGGCTATCTCCCCAAAGGTAGCGACGCGATAGCTCGAGCGACTCCAGTCAGTGCGACGATCACGGTCCACGTGCGGGAGAGTGATGAGCTGTGCGAGAGCGCGCCCTACTTTCGCGCGAGAGGCAATTTCGCTTTTGCCAGATTCACGCTCGCCGACTCGTTCTGGTTTAATTTGCGCACGCGCGAAGTCTTCGGGACCTGTTCGCCGGAGTTGGCAAACGATCGCAGGCGCTGGCCCGCGCATATCTTTCCCGCACTACTGGGCATATTGTCAGCGAGCATCGGCGTCGCTCCGGTTCACGCAGCTTGCCTGGTGCGCGACGGCCGCGGAGTTCTTCTGGCGGGGCGTTCGGGAACGGGGAAGTCCACACTGACGATTGCCAAGGCCAGGCGCGGATATGAATTGCTCTCGGACGACTGGAGCTATCTGTCGGTGACGGAAGACGGAGTCGACGTCGGGGCCGTGCAGGCGTGGGGCTTGCCAGTGCCAGTGAAACTGCTCCCGGATGCCAGCAGCTTCTTTCCCGAGCTACGCGAATGCCAAGTTGACGTGTCACTGAATGGCGAGATTGCATACGAAGTCTTTCCTGAAGAATGTTTCGGAGTTGGGCGCAGCCTGCGTTGTCCTGTGACAAACGTGGTGTTACTCGAACGCGGGACCGAGCCGGGATGCGCCATGCATTCCATCAGCCCGAACGAAGCCATGAATCACCTGCAGGCGGAAGTGGAGCCGCTTGAGGGAGAGCTGGCCCGCTGTTACAGAAGGCAGCTTGATTTAATCCGGCGCACTGTGGACGGCGCATCGTGTCATCGCTTTTTCTTCAACGATCATCCTGACAAAGTCGCCCAGGCTCTCGATGAGGCTTTGGCGGGCGTGAGCTGAATGATGGACCCTCGCGAAACCAGCACGGCGCCCACAGACATGATGCACCGCCGTACTCCGCTTACGTTCCGCGGGCGATTCTTGTGGCTCGGAACCTCGCTGACGATTCAGACCGATTCGCAGTCGATATTGCGGGCGGCCGAGACGGCGGGGTTGCTGCCGCAGGACGATTGTGAACGAGAGTCACAGATGCGGTGGGAGA
This sequence comes from uncultured Acidobacteriaceae bacterium, assembly GCA_963781245.1. Taxonomy (GTDB): domain Bacteria; phylum Acidobacteriota; class Terriglobia; order Terriglobales; family Acidobacteriaceae; genus Silvibacterium. Next base: position 108,304 of record CAWAFB010000005.1, on the reverse strand, counting down.
TCGCTACCGAACCGCCCTGCGAAACTCCGGCCAATAACTGGGCGTGTAAGGTGACGGTGGACAATCACTCACTGTTTCTCAGCATGGGAAGCAGGCAGTGGTTCGCGTTCGACTTCGAATCCAGTGATGGCGCGGGTTTCTTGGCCTGGGACGCTGCCGCGTCCTGCGATCCCAACGCGCTGAAGTATCTGCTTGAGATCGTCTGCCACATTGGAAATTGCTTGCAAGCCAAGCTGGAGAGGAGTCGCTGGTCATGACGGATGCTCCTACGCTCAGAAAGAACATCGTGCGATTTCTTTGCACAGATCGACTGGAGTTTCTCGATGCCAAGGAAACGGAGTGGATGAGGAATCTGCGGTGGCTCGACCGCAGCGGGCTGGCTCTGCCCCTGGCGGCGCGGCTTGAAGCGCTGCGGCCTGGAGCGCGAGTGCCTTCCGCGGTGAGAGCCGCGCTGCGATCGAGGCTTGGAAATAACCAACGACGGATGGACCGCATGCTGGAATATTTCCAGGAGACGGTTCGAGCTCTGGACGGCTCGCAGGTTCGATACTGCTGTGTTAAGGGATTCAGCCTCGTTCCTGATTGCTTTGACAGCATTCGCGAGCGGCACCAGATCGACCTGGATCTGCTGATTGCCCCGCAGGATCTGAGACGTGCACAGGGCGCACTTGAAGAGCTGGGCTACCGCCTGCAGAGTGGCGATGACTCGGGCGAAGTTCGCCTCGTGCGGCCCTGGAAGAAGTATCTCGGCGTTCACGCCTATCTTTACCAATTGCCGGAGCCGCCTCCAATCGAGTTGCATACGCGACCGTGGGAGCAGGGTGTCGATGAGATCGAGTTTCCTTCGCTATCCGGATTTCACGATGCTGCGGAAATCCATGAGATATGCGGTGTGGAATTCACTCGTTTGCGCCCCGCGTATCACTTCGTCTACCTGCTGCTCCACATCTTTCGTCATCTGCTCGGCTCATGGACCCGCCTGCTTTCGCTCTATGAAGTCGCCACCTTTATTCGCAAGCGCAAGAGCGAAGAGGATGTCTGGGCCGATGCGGCGCAGATCATCGAAAAGGATCAAGTGCTAGCGTCAGCGTGCGCGCTGGTTCTGGGTCTTGTCGACTGCACATTTCCAATCGATATGCCTACGCCTCTGCGGCAGATCGGCGTGCGAAGCCTTTCGGCGGAGAGCGCCTGGTGGATTGAACGCCATTCAACGGCGTGGCTGCTTGCCGATCCCCCGGGGAGCAAACTCTCGCTGTTGGTGCAGAGGCAGTTCTGGGCGGATTACCGCCGCTGGCGGCGGTATTTGAGACGGCGTCTTTTGCCGATTCGAAAACCGCACTCGCTTAGCGATGAGGCTATGAAGTCGACCAAGAGCGGGCTGGCCTACCGGGCGGAGGAGGCACGGTACAAGGCAAGCAGGGCCTGGTATCACGTGCGTTCGGACTTTGAATATCTCGGCGCGTGGCTGCGATGGACGCAACAAGGGCAAGCACGGGCTGATGACTCGCAGACGGTTGTCGGTCAGCTCTAGGCAATGGAAACCGCGCAGGTGAACTCTACGCAAGTGTCGCGGACCACGAGGATCGGTGAACTTCGATCTGCTGTCGAGGCTGGGCTGCTTCTTTTGCTCCTGGCGGTATTTCTGTGGAAGGGCCTGATTCCGGGATGGAAGCTCCTTAACACGGACTTTCCGAATTACTATGTGACGGCGCGCCTTATCCGGGAACACTATGGCCTCGATCGGATCTACGAGTGGATATGGTTCCAGCGGGCCGCCGACCACTTCGGTGTTGGCCATCAGCTTGTAGGCTTTCTGGGATTAACTCCTTTTTCTGCGTTTCCGATTATTCCTTTCTCTTCGCTGCCTGTTCTTGAGGCCAAGCGCTTCTGGATCGTTTGCAATGTGGTGCTCCTGGCGGCGGCTGTCGAGTTATTGAAGCGGCAAACCGGAATGGGACGCGGCAGGGCCTTGGTTATTGCCCTATGCGCGGTCGTCCCGCTACAGACGAGCTTTCTCTTTGGACAGATGCATATCCTGGTGCTGGCATTGCTGGTGACCGCCTACGTTAGCCACATGCGTGGGTGGCAACTTGGCAGCGGGTGTTGCATCGCGGTGGCTGCGGCTCTCAAGATCTATCCGATATTCTTTTGCCTCTACTTTTTGCTGAAACGGCGATGGCGGTCTCTGGGCGCCACCGTTCTGTGCTCTGCGCTATGTATGACATTGTCCTCATTGGTCGTGGGTCAAGGACTTATGAGAGCTTACATATTCGAGCAGCTCCCGAGGTCGTTGCAGGGAGAAAGCCAGAATCCCTTTTCGCCTTCACTTACTTCGGCCTCTGCGGTCTTTCATCGGCTCTTTCTTTTTGAGCCGGAGCTGAATCCTCATCCACTTGTTGCTTCCGCGCGGCTGTTCGCCATTCTTTATCCGCTGTGGCAGGCTCTGCTGGTGGGCGCGGTGTTGGTTCGCATTCGCCCCAGGTTCCGCAGCAACGACAGGGAGACCCTTGAATGGTCGATGTTTCTCTGTCTTCTCATGTTTCTTTCATCGGCACCGTCGAGTTATCAGTTCGTCGTGTTGATCGCAGCGGGAGTGCCCACGATGGCGGTTCTGATAAATCGACAGAAATGGAAAGCTGCTCTCTGTTACCTGTTTCTTTACTTTCTCGCCTGCAACATCCGCGCGGTTCACATCGATTCTTCGGTTGTGGGTATTCTTGCGCCGTTCCTTGATCTGACCTTGTGGTGCGGCGTAGCGCTGCTGGTCTTCTATAATGTTTTTCTTATATCTCCAGAAGCAAAGACTGAGCGGGTGCGTTTCTATCGAAACCCCGCTTTCGTGGCGGGCGCTGTTGTGGTTTGTCTCTGGATTGTGGGTTACAAAAGCGCCTGGTCGCATTTGACAAATGTGGAGACCGGTCGGGCGGGACTACTGAACACCCAGGACGGCGCTTATCTGCGAACCAGTCCAGTATCTGCAGATCGCCGTCTCCTATATGTCGCAATGTTGCGAGATGGCTATCGGGTGCGCGACGGCGAGATAGCTTCTGCCGATGTCTATCCGGGGGTTGATTCAGAGGCCGATCAGCTGAGCTTCGCGGCCCGTACTTCGAATCATGAGCTATGGATCGAGACGGCTTCAGGCGAGGGCTCTCGCCTCGTCCACGTCCTACCGGGCAAAGAGGTGCGGACCTGTGAGAGCGGCGACGGCGAAGATCCGGTTCTTTCGAGCGACGGGACCTACCTTGCTTTTCTACGGGAGGATCGAGGCCGGGGAAACCTGTGGATAGTTGCGTTGCCGAGTTGTGCCATCGCGCCAAAAAGGATTACCTCGGCCGCGTTCGATGTTCGGGCGCTGGCGGCGGGACCGGAGGGTAGCTTTATCATGAGTGCGATCCATCAAGGCAGAGAGCGTATCTACGGGGTTTCGCCGGGCTCAGAGCCGCGGCTTCTGGCAGAAGGCGACGGGCCGGTGAACTCGCCGGCGCTGTCTCCTGACGGAAGGGTGCTCGTGCTGCGAAAGCGTGTTTCGTATCGGTGGCAACTGGCGTCACTCGATCTTTCGTCACGGGTCTGGAAACAACTTACCTACGGCGACTGCAATGCGTACGCACCATCGTGGCAGGACGATCATACTGTGCTTTACGCGACGGATTGCATGCGGGGCATGGGATTGACCACGCTTGCCTCCCTGAAGATCGACCGCTGATTGCTCGGAAACGCCAGCTCAGTAAGTCGGTGTCTTTCTGGTGTCGTAGTCTTCGCCAAACTTATTCTTGTGAGGGCCGGGGGCGGATTCCTCAAGGGCCAAGGTTCCCAAATCCAGGCTGCTGCCGGAAACGGTGATACGGCGACCGGTCGCCGCAAGATTTGCATCGGAGTTGCCCATGGCCCACAGGTGCATCATGTAGGTTCCCGGCGCAACATCATGAATCATCAGGCTGCCGGAAACGGAAGAGATCGCGTAGTACGGCGTGGGCACGCTAACCACCACGGCGCTCATCTCTGGATGGATGTTGCAGAAGATGTAAGAAACTCCTGGACGGTCGAAGTGCACGCTTCTGCTGGAGCCGCTCTCGTAAAGGCCAAGATCGAATCGCTTGCCATTGAAGAGAGAGAAGACGTTGTGAAAGAAGGGGTCGAGGTTTGGGAAGTCAACAACGCTGCCGGTCGGTACCACCAATAAGTGGGGCACGAACTGTTTGTTCTTCTGCGCCAGTTGGAGATGGTTTCGGCTTGCACCGGGAGATCGCGCCGGAAGAGCAGCGTCCACGGGCGTCAGCCAAAGCACTGCGCCCTCATTCGAATGATGCTCAGTATTGCTTGCTGCACCGGTGAATTTCACCTTCGCCTGTGCGGTCACTTCGGTTAGCTGAGCAAAGGCATGCACTTGAAGGATTACAGCCAGAGCGAGCCAGCTCAGGGACAATTTGGAGGGTCGCGTCAAAAGAGGTAGCCCATCGTCAGATCGAGCGTTTGTGCATTTTGGGGGGAGCCATAGGTGTACCAGGATTTCAGGTAGCGGTACTCGCCCGCAAAGACCAGATATGTCTTTGGACGGTAGATCAGATTCATGGCTACGCTCTGATTTCGAATCAGGTAGAGGTACGGGGATGGGTTCATGACCGGCGCCTGATCACGCACCTGGCTGGCGCGAGCGCTATCTTCTCCGAAGAATGCATTTGTCTCGAGGGTAGGTGTTATGTGGAACTTCAACTGCGTCCATCCCCCGGTGGCATTCAGCCCGTTGGGATATTCCGCGCCGTACTCCTGGACGATATCTTTGAATGCGCCTCCACCGAGATCGCCAATGCCGCGCCCGCGATAAAACTCCCCGGAGAGCTCGGCGATTCTGGGTAGCGGAAGACGCCAGTCGGCGGTTCCAGCCCAGAAATCGAGGGCTTGGTCTTGTGTGGTTGCGGTGTAGTAGTAGAGCTGCCGCGTGTAGTAGCCGTTCGCACCGAGTTCGTACGGTCGTTCCTTGTCTCCCCACTCGTAAGCGATTCGTCCTTCGTAACCGGGCTGGAGGCTTCGTCTGGCGATGCCATATGCCTGCTCGCCAGTCACGTAACCCGCCTGGGGATCAAGAAGTCCGAACGCAAAAACTCCGCGAGAAGAATCCGTGAAATTCATTCGGTGTGTGACGGTGGCCTGAGGGAGCCAGGTCCACAGATTGCCGGCCCATGCCAGGGCCGGCTCGCCTACTGTGGCAAACGAAGTGGGCGAGAGGGGAGTGATCAATGGCGTCTGCATGCCCACCGCGACCTGAGTATTTTTCCAGTCGAGATTCGCATCCAAGGTTCGCAGGCGCAGGTTCAAGGCGGTAGGCGGTGGTATCGTTGTGTAGTTTGAGGGATTGAAGAAGTCGACTGCGATGTCCGCTGAGGTTTGGGCATTCCAGAGTTTTGGCCCGGACGCGCTCAAGCCAAGCTGAGTTTGTTCGACAGTGGCTCCCATGGAGTGGTCCGCCCATTGCGCGGTCCGCGGCAGAGCGATGAGCGGCAGGATGGGATTGTCGACGGCGCCATCGACTACATAGGAGTTGAACAAGATCATGCCGTTGAGCCGAAGGGGGTATCTCGACTCCGTACCGACTTTCGTCTGGTCAAGAGTCTTCACCTCAGCCTGAACAACCTGCTGATCGTCGTGAAGTTCGTCCACGGCAGATTTCAGGGATTCGGCTCCGCTGGCACTCTGCGTACTGGCTGCCAGCTCTTCCCTCAGTTCATTTACTTCCTTCTTCAGATCCTCAACTTCCTGGCGGGAATCTTTGAGTTCCTGATGCATTTCAGCCAGCATGTGCAGGATTTCTGCCGTTTGCTGTGTGGACGACGAAGAGCTGGAATCCGCCACGGCCGCCTGGGGGGCGGATTCGCCCTGCTGGGACCTAAGCGAGGTCGCTTGAAATGCAGATAGAACGATCACGGGCACGATCAGAAGATTTATCGTTCTGTGGCGTGGGATTCCCATAAGAACATTGCAACTCCGCCAATGAGGGGTTCCGATCCAGCACTGAAGATGCGCACATTCTACGAAAGCGTGTGAGCAAAGGGAAATTGTCATTTCTGGAGCTTCAGGGCTTCAGGTCATTGTTTTGACGTTGAGCCCCTTTTTTGCGTCATCCGGCTGCAAACTTGGCCGCCTACTCTCAGAATGCTCCGCGGCAGGTCCAGATCGCGTTCAGGGTTTTTGTGAGAACTACTAAATCTCCTGTGAAGGACCAGGTGCTTACATATTCCACATCAAGTGCGACGCGCTTCTCATAGGGCAGACAGCCCCGGCCACTCACCTGCCATAGGCCTGTTATTCCCGGCAAGACTGACGCATAGAGTGTCTCGCCCGCCCCGTAGCGCTTGAGTTCTTCTTCGACGATGGGGCGTGGACCCACCAGGCTCATCTGGCCAAGAAAGACGTTGAGAAGCTGCGGCAATTCATCCAGATTGGTGCGGCGCAGGAAGGCACCGATTTTCGTGATTCGCGGGTCGTGCTTCAGCTTTCTGTAACAGAGCCATTCACGCCGGGCTTCGGCGCTCTGCGCCAGATGATTCCAGAAAATGTGATCGCTGTCGTAGAGCATCGTACGAAACTTCCACAGGCCAAAGGTCTTCTCACCGAGCCCGACACGCTGATGTCGGTAGAAAATCGGACCGGGAGAACTGGCTTTGACGATGATCGCGACAATCGCCACAAGAACAAGCGCAACTGGCAGAATTGCAATTGCCAATATGAGGTCCAGGAGGCGCTTGCCGACCCTGTACCTTACTCCATTTGTTGGCAGGTGAAGAGCATTCATTTTCATCGTTCCCGATTTTTGGTCTGTGTGATGTCTGATGAACCGTCCGAAAGTTCCGTCGCGGCTATTTGAAACGCCTGGCACTGTTCTACGTAACCCTCATTTTCTTTGACAGGCTCGGTGTTACTGACATTCCGATGTCATTGGTTTGTCACTGCTTTGTCGATGGGGAGAGGAGTGCGCCGGCGGCGGGTGGAGAGATGCGCGGCGTATCCTTAATTAGGGGAATCAGTTGCACTTAAGCAATTAAGCTGCACTTAAGCCACGGCTGGCAGACTTGTTAGAGTGGCTGCCATCTCAGATTGCACGATGCGCATACTCCTTGTCGAAGACGAAGAGCGACTGGCCGAGAATCTTGGACAGGCTTTCCGGGAAATCGGGCTTGCTGTCGATCATGCCCCGGATGGACCTACGGGGGAGTATCTGGCACGCCAGGGCGTTTACGACGCGATCGTCCTTGACCTGATGTTGCCCGGTAAGAGCGGGCAGGCGTTGCTGCGGGATCTGCGGCGCGACAAGAAGACCACGCCTGTTCTGGTGCTAACGGCGCAGGAGGGCAAGGAGTCGATCGTCGAACTCCTGAACAGCGGCGCGGACGATTACCTCAGCAAGCCCTTTGACCTGGGCGAACTCATCGCGCGCGTGAAGGCAGCCATCCGCCGCGGAAAGGGAGTGGCGGATCCGATTCTTCGCATTGCTGACGTGGAAGTGAATACCCTGCAGCAGACGGTGCTTCGCGCTGGACACGTGGTAGATGTCTCACCGACGGAGTTCCGAATATTGGAGTATCTGCTGCACCGGCCGCGCGCGGTGGTCTCGAAGCAGGAACTGCTCGAGCATCTCTACGACTACGACTGGGAACACCACTCGAATGTTATCGAGGCGCATATCTCGAATTTGCGACGGAAGCTCGATACCAGCGGAACAGAACCTCTGATCGAGACTCTGCGGCATCGCGGATACCGGTTGCGGCGGGAGCGAGACGCGACGGCATGAAGACCCGGTCACTTACTCGGCGGTTGACGATGACGGTTCTTTTGTTTGAACTGCTCTCGTTCGGTGCGCTGGTAAGCGCGGCCATCGTGTATGAGCGGCATACCCACTTCAAGGCATTCGACGTAATGCTTCGCGGGCGTGCGGATTCCCTGCTGGGAGCGGTGCAGGACGCCGACGACGCGGCCGACAACGTGATACTCGACACGACGGGACTGGACGAGCATGGCGCAGACCTGTACCGGGTAGAGGATGAGAAAAGCCGCATTCTTGGAGAGTCAGACAAGAAGGGTTGGCTGAATGCAGCGCCGGCGGGAGATGGAATCAGCTCGGTCAATATTGACGGGAAAGGGTATCGCTTTATTCGCATCCACGGCGTGCGGGTTGTGGACCCCGGCGAACACGGTGGGGTATCGCACGCGATCTCCGTCGTATACGGTGTGCGTACCGGGCACGTGTGGCACGAGATCTTTGCGTCAGTGCGCTTCTACGCGATTACCAGCCTGATCGCGCTTGGTCTGACGGCTATCGCAATGACCTGGATGATGCGCCGCGGCCTGGCGCCCCTCTATGAGTTGGCGGGGAAGGCCGAGCAGTTGTCGGCTGCGCGTCTCGATTTCGAAGCACCTCAGTCGGCAAAAGAGACGCGTGAGTTGCGGCCTCTTTCGTTGGCGCTCGAATCGGCGCTGGCAAGGCTGGATCGGTCCTTCCGGCAGCAGAAGCGGCTGACGAGTGATGCCGCGCATGAGCTAAAAACGGATGTCGCCATTGCGAAATCGTCCCTGCAGTTGCTTGCGATGCGTCCACGGTCAGTCGAGGAATATCAACAGGGACTCGAACGATGCCTGGAAGACAACGCCCGTGTCGAGAGGACCGTGCACGAGATGCTGGCCCTTGCACGGGTGGAACACTGTGAGACAAGGGCCGCTGACAGCGAGCAGGTGCGTTGCGCGATACGGGAATGCGTGGAGAAGAGCATTCAACAAAGCGAGGCGTTTGCACAGCTTCGCCAAGTTAAGGTGATGCTGGACGCGTCCGCCGATGCGATCGTCGGGATCGAGGAGCGGGATAGTTTGCTTCTGTGCGCAAACCTGCTGCTGAATGCGCTGCAGCACTCCCCCGCCGGTTCGACAGTCAGATTGAGTCTAGCCGCGGATGAGCAAGCAATGATTTTGACGGTGAGAGATGAGGGTTTAGGAATTGATGTCGGCGATCTTGCTCACATCTTCGAGCCGTTCTACCGAGGCGACGACTCGCGCGAGCGCAAGAGCGGCGGAACAGGCCTGGGCCTCTCGATCTGCAAGGCCATTTGCGAACGGGCGGGCGGGTCGATTGCAATTGCGAACCGAGCCGGCGGGGGCGCGGTGGCGACGGTCCGGCTGCCCATCCTGTATTCGCAGGATATTGACCGGGCTTCAGTGGAAATTAAGGAAGAGGCGTAACACTGGTCCTGCCCGGCAATCTTCATTGCCGCCAAATTTTGTAAGGAGCAGGTCTATGTCCACCAATCGCACGTTTATTTCCATGCTGCGGCTACTCAGCTTCGCAGCGTTGCTACTCCTTTTTTTTCCCCCAGTCGGTCGTGCGCAGGCGAGCTATCACGTTGTGGATCGCTGGACGATCGGTGGCGACGGTGGCTGGGATTACCTGCTCGCGGATGGTCCGGCGCATCGCCTATATGTGACTCATAACGCGCGAGTGGAAGTGATCGATACAACCACCGGCAAGGCGATCGGCGCTGTGACCGGTCTGAAGAGCACGCATGGGGTGGCGCTCGACCCCGATGGCAAGACCGGGTACGCTAGCGATGGCGCGGGGAACGCGGTGGTGGTGTTTGACCGTTCCAGCCTCGCCGTCGTGGCCACCATTCCGGCGGGAACTAACCCGGATGGAATCGTCTACGAACCGGTTACCAAGACAGTCTGGGCGTTCAACGGACGGAGCCAGAATGTGACCATTGTAGACACGGCGACGCGCACAGTTGCCGCTACGATTGCGGTGCCCGGCAAGCCCGAGTTTCCTGCTGCCGACGGCAAGGGAAATGTCTACGTCAACATCGAAGACAAGAACGAGATCGCAAGGTTTGATGCGAAGACTCATACCCAGCTTTCCGTGTGGCCGCTTACCGGTTGCGATTCTCCGTCGGGACTGGCCTTCGATCCGGCCGGACGGCGCCTCTTTTCCGTTTGCGACGGGGGCAAAATGGTTGTGACCAGCGCCGACACCGGAAGAGTTCTCGCGCTGCCGGCGATTGGTGATGGTCCTGATGCGGCCGCGTACGACCCGCAGCACAAGCTCGCGTTTTCTTCGAACGGGCAAAGCGGCAATCTAACGGTAGTGGATGCGAGCAAGCCGGAGTATCCGGTGTTGCAGACGGTCACGACGGAGAGAGGGGCGCGCACGATGGCGCTTGATCCGGTAAGCGGGCGCATTTACCTGGCAACGGCGAAATTTGGACCTGCGCCCGCGCCGACACCGGAACATCCGCGCACGCGGCCATCGGTCCTGCCTGGAACCTTCACCATCCTCGTCGTCGCGAAGTAATCGCCAGCACTCGAGGGGGCGGACTGACAGCGCTCGCCGTCAGTCGGCGGCCACCTGAACTTCCTGATGCCTGTTGCGCGTAAGCACGTAATAAACGATAGGTGTCACGATCAGGCTGAGCGCCATCGACAGCAGCAGGCCGCCGATAACAGCAATCGCCAGTGGCTGGAGCATCTGCGAGCCGGACCCAAGAGCAAAGGCCAGAGGAAGCATTCCGCAGATGGCCGCAGTGGCGGTCATCACGATGGGTCGCAATCTCCGCTGGGCGGCATGCAGCATAGCGTCTCTTGCCGACGCACCCTGTCCGCGGTAGCGCTCATCGGCGTCGAGCAAGAGGATTCCGTTCTTGGCGACGATGCCGATGACCATGATCAGTCCCATGAACGACGCCACGTTGAAGGTGGTGCCGGTGACAAGCAGGGCGAGAAGCACGCCGGCTACGGAGAGGACAGACGAGACAAGAATCGCGACGGGAGCCGAGAAGTTGCGAAACTCGACGAGCAGCACTCCAAACACCAGCGCCAGCGATAAAAGCAATACACGCAGCAGTTCCTGAAAGGACTTTTGCTGTTCCTGATAGGTGCCTCCATATTCGATACGGACTGTTGGCGGGAGGTGCATGCCTTCGATGGTGCGCTGAACCTTTTTGATGGCGGTCCCAAGGTCCGATCCTTCCAGGCGAGCGGTGACGACGACAAGCTGTTGCAGATTTTCGCGCCGGATTTCATTCTGCGGCGGGAGTTGAGTGATCTGGGCAAGTGAGCCGAGGGTTGCCAGCTTACCGGTAGAACTGTTGAAGACGGTGTTCTCGATAGTATCGAGCGACTGGCGCGTTTCATCGCCGAGCCGAACGCGCACAGTGTAAGGGCGTCCGTTGGCAATGAGCGGATCGGTGGTGGTGACGCCATCGAGGATGGTGGTGGCGTCTTCCGCGATTTCCTGCGGGGTAAAACCCATGCGTGCGGCGACGACTGGATCGACCTGAAAAACGGTGGCTGGCCCGCTGAGGGTGTTTTCGATCCCGTTCTGAACGTCGACGACGCCGGGAATTTTTCCTATGGCGTCGCCGATACGGGGTCCGAGTTGCGAGAGTAGGTCAGAATTATTGGAGAAGATTTTGATCTGGATCGGCTCCGGCGCATTCGACAGGTCGCCGATCATGTCCTGCAAGACCTGGGTGAATTCGACATCAAGTTCAGGTTCGGTCTTCTTTATTTCGGCGCGCGCATCGGCCATAACTTCGTCAATGCCACGGCTGCGATGCGACTTGAGCTTCACGGTGATGTCGCCTGTATTGGCCTCAGTTACGGCTGCCAAGCCCATCTGCAGACCGGTTCGGCGGGAAGTGCTTTCGACCTCGGGAAGGCTCCGCAGAATGTGATCGACGTGTTCGAGGACACGGTTGGTTTCGGTCAGGGAGCTGCCGGCGGGCATGATGTAGTCGACGATGAAGCCGCCTTCATCCATTTCCGGAAGCTGGTCGCTGCCGAGTCCGAGGTAAGCAAATCCCGATCCAACTACGAGAAGAAGGCAAAGACCGCCGAGCAGCAACGGCCTGCGAAATGCCCACTGAAGAGCCGATTCTTGCCAGCTCAGGACGCGAGTCATCAGACGGCTTTGTCTCGAGTGAGAGGTGGTGCGAGTTTCGCGATTGGCACGCAAAAGCGTGAGGCTCAGGCCGGGAGTCCAGGTTAGAGCCAGGAGCAACGAAGTAAGCAGCGCGGCGGTCATGGTGACGGCGAGCGCGCGGAAGAAGCTACCGGTAACGCCGGTGACCGAAATGAGGGGGAGAAAGACGACGACAGGTGTAATCGTCGAGCCGGTCAGCGGGACCGTAATCTCGCGCAAGGCGAGGCGCGCGGCCTCTACTCTCGACTCGCCTGCGTCGCGATGAAGAACGATGTTCTCGACGACCACGATTGCGTCATCGATGACGAGACCAATGGCTGCCGCCAGTCCGCCGAGAGTCATAAGGTTGAAGCTCTCCCCGATGATCCAGAGAAAGAGGATAGTGATAGCGATAGTGACCGGGACGACGAGGCCGGCGATGAGGGATGAGGTCCAATCCCCGAGGAAGAGAAACAGAACGAGCGACGCCAGGGCGAGACCGATGAGGATGGCGTCGCGCACACTGCGGATGCTGTCGCGCACCAGTTCGGACTGATCGTAGTACGGTTCAAGGCTCACGCCGGCGGGGAGGATCTTTCGCAGGTCCTGCACCTTGGCGGCAACTGCATCGGCTACGGCAACTGTATTGCTGGCCGGCTGACGCGTGATGTTCAGCAGGACCGCCTGCTTATTCCCGGCTGTCACAGTTGTGTATACCGGCATGACTCCGGGCTCGACGGTGGCAACATCAGAGACGTGCACGGGCGCGCCCGAAGCTGTTGTTTTCACGACAAGGCGGCCAAGTGCATCGGCATCGTGGACTTGTGCGCCGACCAACCCGAGGATCAGCTGATGGTTCGCCTCATACAACCCCGGGGAATCGATGATGTTGGAGGCTTGGACAGCGCTCACGAGGTCGAGCATGGTGACGCCGGCGTTCTGCATGCGCGCCAGGCTGGGCACCAGATGGAACTCGGGTGTCTTGCCGCCCTGCACGGTTACGGTGGCAACTCCCTGCACCCGGTTCAGCGGGGGTTTCAGATCGTAAGTGGCGAGTTCCCAGAGCTGCGTCTGCGAGAGGCGATCCGAGGTGAGGCTGTATCCGATGATCGGAAAGGTAGCGAAGGTGAGCCGGTTTGTGGTGATGGTAGCGGTTGCGGGCAATGTCTGTCGTACTTTGCCGAGGGCGGCATCGACCAGCTGCAGCGTGCGGAACATGTCGACGTTCCAATCGAAGAAGAGACTCACTTCGGCAGAGCCGCGACTGGTGGTCGAGCGCACGGTGACCAGGCCGGGTACGGCATTCACTGCGTCTTCGATTGGCTTGGTGATGGTCACCTGCATCTGCTCGACCGGCATAACGCCGTTGTCGACTCCGATCACGACGCGGGGGAAATTTGTCTCAGGGAAGACAGATATAGGAACACGCCCGGCTGCGTAGACCCCGATCAGGGTGATGACGATGAGGAAGAAGAAAATGGGTCCGCGAAAGCGCAGGAGCCAAAACCGGGGGTCATCGTTGAACTTGGGACGGGATTCGTCGCGCAGCTCCATCAATTCGACACCCCTGCGGAACTGTCGTCCTTCGCCTCTGCGCCGACCTTCACCTTGGTTCCATCGTCGAGACCGTAAGCGCCGGTGGTGATTACCAAGTCCTGCGCAGTGACTCCATGGAGGATCTGGACATCGTCCCCATCGTTGATGCCGAGCGTGACCGGCTTACGGTGGGCCACACCGTCACTGCCCACCACCATCACTGACTTGCTGCCGTCCTGCGCGGTGAGGATGGCGGAGAGAGGAACCTTCAAAGCGCCTGGCACGGTCGTGCCGGTGATGGAGGCGCGCACGGGAGTGCCAACCTTGTAGCGTCCGTCGCTATTGTCGAGGCGCAGCCAGACCTCCACGGTCGTGCTGCCGGGATCGAGAGCCGGGCTGACAAGAGAGATCTTTGCTGTAACAGGCTGGCTAACGCCGGGCACGTTTATCTCTGCTTTATCGCCGACTTTGAGGTTTTGCGCGACGGCCTGCGCAAGGTGAACTTTGGCGAGCAGGCTGGAGCTGTCCATCACGGTGAGGAGCGCACTGCCGACGGTTGCTGTTTCACCCGGAAATAGCGGCCGGTCGGTCACGACTCCGGAGATCGGGCTGCGAATCTCGGAGTAGGAGACCTGCGCCTCCGCGCCCAGATATTTACCTTTGGTGGAGGTCAACTGTCCCTGCGCCTGCTGCAAGGCGGCCTCACGGCTCACTTTCTGCATGGACTCGAAGTGCTTTTCCGCCGCATCGTAGGCGGCCTTTGCCTGGACCAAGGCGGCCTGCGCGGTGTCGAGATCGCGCCCGGGGATTGCGCCTTCTTTGAAGAGCTGCTCGCGGGCGGTAACGATGCTCTGATTCAAGTCGAGCTGCGCCTTTGTCTGCTGAACGTCGAGCTCGGCTTTCTGGTAATCCTCTGGAACCTGCGCCTTTGTCTGTGCAGCAAAGGCTGCCTGGGCCGATTGATACTGACCTTCATTGTCAAGAGCGGCGGCGGCGAGGTCGCGATTCTCAAGCTCTGCGAGCAATTCGCCGGCCCTCACGCGGGAACCACGCTGTACGTAGAACTTGCGTACGGGTGCGGTGATCTTCGGCGAGATCGCAGCCTGAGCGAGGGGCGACAGTGTTGCATCGGCTACGACGTGCTCGGAGATGGTTCCTACTTCAGGTTTTGCCGCCTGGACGGTGACGAGCGCCGCTGTGGTTTCGTCATCGGCTTTGTGGCAGGCGGCCAGGTTCCAAAGCAGCGGAGCTCCGATGAGGAACAACCAGAACGGAAACTTGGATGAAGAAGGGGCTGGCATTCGTGTCTTGTCGCTCCTAAAGGGTTCCAGTCAGGATTTGCAGACCAGCGCGCGCGTTCTGATACCGCAGAGCACCGTCGGCCTGAGCTGACTCCGCTGCTGTGTATGCATTTTGTGCATCGACGACTTCGAGCACAGTGGCCTCACCGGCGGAGTAGCGAAGCCGTGTGAGCCGCAGGCTCTCGGTGGCAGTGCGAACGCTCTGATCAAGCAGGTCGAGCTCTTCGTTGGCAGCATTGGCCTCGGAATACGCCTCGTCCAGATCCGCGATGAGACGCCGCTGCGCGGCGTTCAGGGAAACACGAGCGACGTCGCGGCGAATCTCGCTCTGCTTTACCCGCTTCTGTGTCGAAAACCAATCCCAGACGGGAATGTCGAGGGTTCCGCTGATGGAGTAGCCGAGATTGCGAACGCCGTCGGGACCGTACTTGGCGAACTGTGGCGCGTCGATACCGTAGGTGAAGTTCAGCGCCAAGTCGGGGAGATAGGCGGCCTTCGCTCCCAGAACCTCGGCGTCGCTCTGCTGCAGGCCGGCGAGGGCGCTGCGGACTTCCGGATTATTCGCGGCTGCTGCCGAGTTGACTTCTTCACGCGTAGGCAACGGCTGCTTGGCGGGCGCGGCTACAGTGGCGTACGGGGTGCGGGGGTCGGGAAAGAGTAATACCGCTAACTCCAGCCGGTCTTTTTCGGCTGCGACACGGGCGTCCGTCAGATCGCGCTGACGTTGCTGGCGTTCGAGGTCGGCCTTCACCACATCAGCGTGAGCGGCTTCACGGGCGGCTTCCCGCTTCTGCGTGAGATTGGTAAATGACTGGGCTTCGTTCAGGGCTTCAGTGAGCACCGTCTGCTTTCGGTCGGCGTTCGACACTGTGTAATAAAGGTTGACGACGGCTGCAACCAGCCCGCGGCGGGCGACCTCAAGCTCCGCAGCTGCTCGCGCGGCTGCGGCGGATGCTACCCGGACATCGGCAAACTGCTTGAGCCCCACCGTTTCATTGATTGACGCTTGGCTGGCATACTCGCGAACGGCGTTGTTGGCAATAAAGATCGGGGCTGGCTGATTGCCCGTCTGTCCCCCTTGGTTTTTCTGACCGTTGGGCTGCGTGTACAGGGCCTGGTTATGGTAGACCACCGAGGGTAACAGGGCCGTCTTGGTCAGATAGCGGTCGATCGCAACCAACTGCTGATCGCCACGAGCGCCGGCAAAGGTGGGCTCATTCTGCTGGGCGCGGTGGATCGCGTCCTCGAGAGTGACGACGACCGGCGATGGAGCCGTAGTGGCAATGCTTTGCGCTTGCGCACTCGCTGAGATGAAACACAGGGTGAGGCTAGTTATCAGCGCTCGATTCAATCTGCTCGTCTGAGCCA
This sequence comes from uncultured Acidobacteriaceae bacterium, assembly GCA_963781245.1. Lineage (GTDB taxonomy): Bacteria > Acidobacteriota > Terriglobia > Terriglobales > Acidobacteriaceae > Silvibacterium. The sequence continues at coordinate 92,161 of CAWAFB010000005.1, read as the reverse complement.
TGCCATCGATAGTAGGCGGGCTACCTTAAGTCTGGCTGAAATGGGGCGGCGAACGTGATCCCGGGTCAGTCGAGCCGGGCATGCAAAGCACATCGATGGGCTAACTTTGATGGGCTAATACAAGAGCCTCGTAAAACGCCATTTGGCGCCATGAGCATGGCGTTCACCAGCTCAAACAATGCGTTGGCCCAAATTTACTCATCCAGCACCTTTTTTGTGCCAGAATGATCAGACAAACTCGGGCCGTGTGCGCCCACGGAGATTCGATGGACCGCCCTCCCCAGCTTCAGAAGAAACTGATGCGTTACCCCGGGTTTGGCATTCTCTTCGTTGCGTGGACTCTGCTCGGCGGGCTGGCCTGGGCGCGCCATTCGCTGATCTCAGGAGTTCCACAAGGGAATCCGCTGCCTGACCTGCTGGACTTTCTCACTTGCTACTATCCGTGGTTGCTTTTTGCCCCGCTGGTCTTCCGGCTCGAGGGGAAATATCCGCTGAATGGCAGGAGTCGGCCGAAGCACCTGTTGATTCTGGCCCTGGCAGGGCTGCCGCTGTCGTATCTCGCAAGCGCGCTTGGCGGTGCTCTTAGTGGGGGAATTCAGCACATCTTGCGCCAGCCCCACGGGCCCAATCCGTGGTGGCCGATTTCCGTTCCTGAGCTCGCGCTTGAACAGGCACTCTATTGGCTAACGGTTGGCGGGGGCTTCATGATTCGCAGCCTGATTGGCCTGCACGAGAAGGAACGCCTGTCGGCCCAGCTCGCGCTCGAAAAGGCGCAACTTGAAAGCAGCCTGCGGCAGGCTGAGCTCGAAACACTGCGCATGCGGCTCAATCCACACTTTCTCTTTAATAGCCTGCAGAACATCTCGACCCTGGCCCAGGAGAATCCGAAGACGGCTGCGCAGATGCTCACGAAGCTGGGGGACCTGCTGAGGATAACGCTCAAGGGCGATATTCAGTCGGAGACACCGCTCGACAAGGAAATGGCTCTAACCCAGGCTTACGTAGCAGTCGAGAAGATGCGATTCGGCGATCGCCTGTCGGTTCTGATTGACGTTGCTCGCGGCACAGAACGCGCGCTGGTTCCGAGCTTTCTGCTGCAGCCATTGGTCGAGAACGCAATCAGGCATGGATTGCAGGCCGACGGGAAGAGCGGGCTGATCTGGATACGCACTATCCTGCGTCCGAAAAACATCATCCTCACGGTGAGCGACAACGGCAAGGGCCTACCGGTCGAGAAGTTCGAGGATCTAGAGGTTGGTATCGGCCTGGGCTCAACGTGCCAGCGGCTCGCTCGCATATACGGGGAAAAGCACACATTCTCGATGCAACGTCTGCCCGAAGGGGGACCGAAGTCCGCATCGTTCTTCCGCTCAAGTACAAGGCCACCACACCGGAGACAACTTGCCGCGAGCAGCCCGCGCCTGCTGATCGTCGATGACGAGCCCCTGATCCGCATCGGCCTGATTCGAATTAAAGGAACTGCCCCGTACTTCCCCATAAAAAAGGAGGCGGGGTTGGGCCTCCCGCCTCGCCCGAGGAAAACACTTGGTAGGAGTAACTACTCCTGAGATTGCGAAATCGAATTCGTGATTGATTTGACTGTATTTGATGCGATCGCCCGCGGATGCAGATGTGCAGGAGGTACGGGAACGGCTACGACTCCCAAGGACGCAAAGATGAGGACGTAGAGCAGCGGCGATGGAACCTCGCGACTGAGCTTTCGAACCTTCTCACGATTCATATACATTTCTCCGAAGATGAGCCCGTAAACAACTGATATCGGCAGGTCTTGCCGATGTTTACTTACTGCTAACCATGTTGTCGAGAAGAGTGGTTAATAACCATAGCCACTTGTGACGGCTCAGGCATAGCCACTATGATTGGTCGATGGCTGACGTTTCCGCTGGAGTGCTGCCCGTCGTCGCCATTGACCGGGACTGCGCCACTCCCCTGCACAGGCAGATCTATGACGGCTACCGGGCTGCGATCCTTCGCGGCGATCTGCGGCCGGGACAGCAGTTGCCGTCCAGCCGGGCTCTCGCCACCGAAATCGGGATTTCGCGCTTCCCTATCCTCGATGCTTATGCGCAGCTCTTGACAGAGGGGTATTTCGAGAGCCGCACGGGGGCAGGGACATTTGTATCGGAATCTTTGCCTGACCAGCTGACCTCGGCGGCCAACGGCACCCGGGGGACAGCACACATCGATTCCCGACCGCGGCCAGTTTCGCGCCGGGCTGGGCTGTTGCCACATTTCGCTGAGACACCGTGGCGGCACGGATGGGGCGCCTTCGGCGTGCATCAGCCGGCGCTCGATCAGTTTCCGTTTCGGACATGGGCCAGCCTGGTGACGCGCCACTCCCTCAGCCCGCGCGCCAGCGCGATCCACCGTGTCGATCCGCAGGGTCTGGAGCAATTTCGCGAGGTGATCAGTAATTATCTCGGGACGGCTCGTGGAGTGCGATGCGATCCCGAACAGATCATGATCGTGTCCGGCTCCCAGCAGGCTCTGGAGATTGCATCTCGGGTGTTGCTCGACGCCGGGGATACGGTATGGGTCGAAGAACCCGGTTATCAGCTAACGCGCGCTGTGCTTATGGGAGCCGGTTGTCGGCTCGCTCCGGTCCTTGTCGACGATGACGGCATGAATGTTGCCGCGGGTATCAAGCGGTCTCCCAAGGCGCGGGCTGCTTTTGTTACGCCGTCGCACCAGTATCCGCTCGGGGTGACAATGAGCGCTTCGCGGCGCCTGCAACTGCTCAACTGGGCGCACAGTTCAGGGGCGTGGATCATTGAAGACGACTACGACAGCGAATATCGCTACGGAAGCATGCCGATCGCATCTCTGCAGGGACTCGACCGCAACTCACGTGTGATCTACATCGGAACCTTCAGCAAGGTTCTGTTCGCGTCGCTGCGCCTGGGATATATTGTCGTTCCTCCCGATCTGGTCGAGCCGTTCCGCAGAGTGCGCTTCGCGATGGATATCTTTCCGTCTTACCTCTATCAGGAGGTCCTCACTGATTTCATCAAAGAAGGGCATTTTGCCCGGCATATCCGCAGGATGCGGCTGCTCTACAGCGAACGGCGCACTACTCTTGCGAAGCGCGTCCGCGAAGAATTTGGCGATCAGGTGCAGATACTTGGATCAGAAGCCGGGATGCACATGGCCGTGACGCTATCGGAAAGCCTGGACGATGTGGAGATCGCGAACCGGGCGGCACAAGACCGGATCTGGCTGTGGCCGCTCTCTCCGAGTTATCTCGGAAAAAAGAAACGCCCGGGCTTCATTCTGGGCTTTGGAAGCGCCCCGACGGAACAGATTCCTGAGGCCGTCCGGCGCATGCGCGCAGCCTTTTCGCCTTGACGAGAGGGTCTGCCGTCGCGCCTCGAATGTCATTCCTCCGGGGCGTGATAGCAACTGCGTCCGGGGACACAGCGCGCAAGATGCACGTAGTGGTCGTCTGGTCCGGCGGGACCCATCGTCCGCAGGCACCAGTAGCTCGAAGAAGTGTGCACCCCGGGCAGCCACGATTCGACATCCTGCGGTGTGGTGCCGTAGGGATTCTTTGTTCGGAGGCACTGGCATGGTTGAGAAGTGATATTTGTTGTGCTCATCATTGCCTCCTAGCCGACCGCGCTCGGGTCACGGTCTGATTGTCCCGCCGCGAGCAGAATCGTGCGGTAAATTGCTACGGGAAAGAGTTCCACCTTGTAGGCATTCATGGTGAGCGGTGTCGCGCCCTCCATCGCGGCCTTGCCTGCAGCCCGCGCGGTCTCTTCGCTAATAGGCTTGCCCGCGAGCATGGCTTCTGCCTGCGTGGAACGGCGAACGACCGGTGAAGCCGCGCCCATCGTCACGACGGCTCGCCGGCAGATATTGCCGTCCATTTCGAGTACTACTCCCGCATCGGCGATGGCCCAGTCGAAGCTCTCCTTCTCTCCGTATTTCTGATATGCAGAACGCGTGCCTGGAGCCGGTCTGGGAATCGTCACCGCGGTCAGCAGTTCGTCTGGTTCAATCACGGTGAACTTTGTCGGGTTGGCGTCCGGCTGGACGTAGAAGTCCTTGATGGCAACGAGCCGCTTGCCGCGCTTTGCCGAGGTCAGCTCGACAGTGGCGTCCAGGCCGAGCAAGGCGACTGCAGCGGAGGAAGGAGCGACCGCCGGGCAGGTGTCGTAGTCCATGATGGCGTGATACTGGTTCAGCCCGTTGAAGGCGAAGCAGAACTCCTTGCCTTTTCGCAGGCATTCGAAGTCCGCAGAACGGTAATACCAGCACTGCACGGGCTGGAGCAGATTGCCACCCACTGTCGCCATATTGCGGATATGCGGGGTCGCGGCATGTCCGCAGGCGTCGGAAAGAATCTGGTATTGGCTGCGGATCACCGGGTGGTCGCTGATCTCGGTGAGCGTGGTGAGCGCGCCGATGGTCAGGCCCTGGTCGGTTTGATTGATTCCACGCAGCGCGGAGATGTTTCGGATATTGACCAGCTTCGAGGGCTTCGTCGTACCGTTCTTCATGCGGTCGAGCAGATCGACGCCGCCCGCCTTGACGACCGCGCCATCCTTCAGTTGCGACAGGGCTGCATCTACCGTTGTGCAATCTGCAAGTACAAAGGTGTTCATGCCAACTCCATCTCCTGTGGAGGCCTGCGCAATGCCGCCAGAACAACCGCAGGTGTCATGGGAGTCTGGCGGATGCGCACTCCGATAGCATTGTAAACGGCGTTGCCGATGGCAGCGCCAATGGAAACTACTCCCGCCGCCTCACCAATCCCTGAAGCGTCAGTCGAGCTCTGACCGATGTAGGCTTCGACCAGCCGGACGTCGATCTGAGGAATTTCGCGTGAGCCTGCAATCTTGTAGGTCTCGAGGTTCGGATTGACCATGAGACCGTATGCCGGATCGAGCAGACGATTTTCGAATAGCGTGAAGGAAATGCCCTGGATGATGCCGCCGTTGATCTGACTCATCACCAGCGAGGGATTCATGGGGCGGCCACAGTCATGGACAGACAAGACGCGCTTCACATGGATGCGACCGAGTTCCGTGTCGACTTCCACCTCTGCGACATCGATGCCGCCATAGGTCAGATATTTGCTGCGATCGTAGTCCGGAATCCGCCTAGACTGCACCGTGATCTGATCGGTGGTCATCTTCGCTGCCGCACGCCGGAAGCTGACCGGCTTTATCTTTCCGGACTTGCTGCGAACCTCGCCGTCAACAAGCACAAGATCGTCGGGCTGCGCACGCAATGCTGGAGCAACGTCGGCCAGGAACTTCTGCGAGGCCTGCCATGCCGCATCGCGAACTGCCGGAGTAAGTGAGAGCGTGGTTACGCTTCCGCCGGAGTTCGGTCCAGCCGGATAGTTGGTATCGCCAGCTTTGACGGAAATCTGAGCCGGAGGCACGCCGAATTGCTCGGCCAGAATCTGCGCCATCACTGTCCTGATGCCGGAGCCAATGTCCTGCACCGCAGAAAGCACTTCGATAGATCCGTCCTTGTGCACGCGCACCTCGGCGGACGAATTCATGCTGACAAAGCGATACCATACCGACTGCGCAAGACCCACCCCACGTTTGACGATGCCGCTGTCCGCTCCAGCCGTTGGATTGCGCGACTTCCAAAGATCGCTTTCGCGCACGATCTTACGCTCGACGCGACGCACCGGGTGTTCGTCAGTCTTGTCGCGCAGATCGATCGGATCCATGTTGAGCTTTACTGCCAGCTCGTCGATCGTCTGCTCCAGCGCGAAAGCTCCCTGAGGATGCCCTGGTGCGCGCATTGCCGCTCCGGGCCCAGCGTTGATGAATACGTCATTCTCCTCGGTATGCAGGGCCGCGTATTTGTAGAGGTTGGTAGCAGGACCGGCACAGCCCGCGCCGGTACCGCACCCGGCGGTGCCGTAGCTGACAAGATGAATCGCAGTGATTTCGCCGTCTTTCTTCGCACCGATGCGTAACAGTTGATCGGAGCTGGGGCGATTGCCCACTGACAGGTGCTCTTCTTCGCGGTCGAGCATCAGGCGCACCGGCGCACCGGTCTTTTTTGAGAGGGCTGCCGCGACGACACCGGGATTTCCGGCGCCGAACTTTGCTCCGAAGCCGCCACCCATATATTCGGTGATCACGCGCACCTGGGTGGTGGGAATGTTGAAGAACGCGGAAAGCTCCTCTCGCACGCTGGCCGTGCCCTGCGTGGAGGACCACACGGTCAGCATCTCGGGATTCCAATCGGCGACCACGCCGTGTGTCTCTAGAGCAGAGTGCGTCTGAACCTGAGTAATGTAGTGACCGGCGACGATGACGTCCGCTTCCTTGAAACTCTGATCGATGTCGCCTTGCTTCTTGATCGACGGTCCGTGGACATTGCCGGTTTGCGACACGTTACGCGGTCCGCCGCCCCCACCGGCACTACCCGCCTGGTCGGCTGCTCCGGGAAAAACCAGCGGGGAATCCGACGCGCGAGCCTTGTCCATGTCGACCACGAATGGCATGGCTTCGTATTGAATCTTGACTAAGGCGGCCGCTTCCTCTGCTGCATAGGGAGTTACCGCGGCCACCGCAGCGATGGGCTGACCTGCATAGCGAACGACCGGATACTTTGCCTGCTCGAGAGCAGGGTCGCGCAGAACCGCACCGCCCATCACATGCCGGATAACATGCACGCCCTTAACACCCGGATACCGTTCGGCTGCTGACGTGTCGACGGAAACGACCTTCGCATGAGGAACCGACGCGTTGGCGAACTTCGCGTAGAGCATGCCGGGCAACTGGACGTCGGCCGTATAACGTGCGCGGCCCGAAACTTTCGCCTGACCGTCCCAGCGCTCGACTGGCTGCCCGACGTACTTGAGGTCCTTGTTGATCGGCCATACCGGCGGCTCGGTCGCGGGAACGTCGCGCGATTCGTCGCGCAGCGTGTACCCGGGAACTCCGACCGGCATCTGCACGGTCTTCTTGTCTACCTTGGCAGCTCCGTCTGGCGCTTCCTGCGGGAGCGCATCTTTGAGCATCAGATCTTTAATCAGCGAGTCTTCACTTGTGTGAATTGCCATGACGCTCCTCTCTACGCCTTGCGGTGGGTGCCTGCTACCTCAAGGGTCGCGGTGAAGATTCTGGGATAGGTGCCACAACGGCAGAGATTGCCAGCAATGGCGTGGCGGACATCCTGCTCGGTAGGCCGGGGATTCGCTTCCAGCAGCGCCGCGCAGCTCATTACCATCCCAGGCGTACAGAAGCCGCACTGCAGGGCATCGTGCTTCACAAATGCCACTTGGAGAGGATGTGGCGTACCGTCGTTGGAGAGGCCCTCGATCGTCATCACCCGGCGGCCGATGGCGTCGATGGCGAGGACGCTGCAGCTGTTGACCGGTATTTTGTCGAGCCATACAGTGCAGCCAGAACAAGAACCCCGATCGCAGACAATCTTTGTCCCTGTCATTCCCAGTTGAATGCGCAGGGCTTCGGCCAGCGTCGTGCGAGGCTCGATTTCCATGGAGTGGTCTTTACCGTTGACGTTCAACATGACAGGAACCGCTCCAGGACCCAGGATCGTCACTCCCTGATTTGCGACAGGAGCGGCCTCAGCATTGAAAGCATGAACTCCATCGAGCAAAGCCGTTCCGGCTGCTGTAATTCCGGCCCCTTTGAGGAAACCGCGGCGCGTGATGCCGTATCGCCCGGGATCGCCTGATGGTTGGTTGGTTAGCGGATCTTCTTTGCCTGGCGGTCCAGAGTTCGGATGCAGTGCCTCATCAGCGGACATGCGTTACTCCTCACGACATTTGCCTGTTACGTGGCCGTTGTCGAATCAGCGCCCGAGTGAAACCAACTTCTCATGGTCATTTTCGGTTTTACAATCGCGATTGATTCTCTACCGGAATAGATAAGTTCGTCCCCAATACAAAAATGGAGGTGTCAGTCGCGTTTTGGAAGCTCGAATACTGTGCCTCGAAGGAAGGAAACACGCGAATGCATCAGGGCTGAAATGGATCTGTTCTTGGAAGGCCCCTCAGCAAGGGAAACTACCGATGTAAAACTATAACTCCGGCCAGTTTCGGCTTGCAACCGGTTGCAGAGAAAACGGCGATTGTGACGTTATCCTAAATCGTTACACGGTCGCGTGATGCCCGCCGCAGCCGGAATTCGCGCAATAATGTCGCAGGAGAATTGGGAGAATGCGAATTTCATGGCGCCTGTGGTTCAGGGTGGCGCTCCTCATCATAGTGATCGCACTTATCTGGATTCGCTTGATTCCGCACGGGCGGTCCCCGGCACGTTCCGGCCACCGCATCACCGATCTGGCGGCTACCAGCCCAATGAACCAAGCAGGTGGCGGACCAGTTCCCGCGGAAGCGTACGACGTGTACTCCGCGCTCTACCAGGCGCCAAGCAAGGATCCGCTGGCATTCGCGGAGTATTCAATTACCGATATCCCGCAGGTGGATGGCAGCTGTCTGAAGCCCTCAACGCCACAGGAGCATGCGATGACCGATGCCTTCGTCGCGTCCAATCGGCAAAGCCATCCGTGGGAGCAGAAATTCACCATCCCACAGGGATACCGGCTGCTGCCGCGGGTCGAGGTTCCGCAGGCACAAACCTGCCTGGCGACTCATGGACGCGACACCGGTTGCGAGAACTACAAGCAGCTCAGATATGTTCGCTTTCTGGGGGTTCCAGGCTTCGACGAGGGTCATACGCGAGCACTGGTATCGGTGATCAAGAGCTGTGGCGGGTTTTGCGGAAGCGGAGGGATTTTCGCAGTCGAGAAAGACGGGGGCGCGTGGGGACGCTCGGAGACAACCGATTTCACTCGCAACTGCAGCTGGATCTATTAGCGATCAGAATTGAGCCCGCTCATCTCAACGAAAGATCGAGACTTTCAGCAGGTCGGTTGAGGCACTGGGGTTGAGTACCATCTTCAGGACGCCGCTGCCGGAAAGATTGACCTGGTCGGCGATCACATTTCCGAGAATGTAGGTTCCGCTACTCGAGCCGCCACTGATGGCGACCTGATTTCCGAAGGTAGTGGAATGCAAATACAGGGATCCGGAGAATGCCAGCGATCCTGATCCGCTGAACGAGAGTCCCGACGAGTTGCCGTGGTCCATGAACAGGAGCAGGCCTCGGCTGCCGCTGCTGCTGGCGGAGTCGGTCGTGTCGCCGGCACTGTCCCAGTACGTGCCTCCCGCAGTGCACTGCCCCCAGAGGACATTGCCGGAAAGCGATGTCGGGATGCTCAGCGACGACGAGGGCGCGCCGCCATTGCAGGTGAGCATGCTCGAGGACACATTGTCGATCGATGTGCCACAGCCCGTGCACCCGGAAAGCTGCAGCGAACCGGTGAGGAAATAGAACATCACGCCGTCCGTCTGATGCCAGGTCATGCCGGAGGTCTTTGATCCGCAAGTGGGCGTGCATGGCGTTGCATTGCGCAAGTACTCGCTCGCACCCGAGGAGAGATTGCCGTTCAGGTAATAGACTCCGGGAAGGAAGATGGCGGTGGAGTAGCCGTCCAGATTGGTGATGCCGCTGGGATAATAGCCGGGACCGAATTCTATGCACTGGTTCGTTGTTGGGTAGTGCGAGGTCCGACTGTCGGGGCAACCATCCTGGTGATAGCTGACCCAGGTTCCACTGGTTCCGGTGATTGGCGTGAGCGATTTCATGCCTGCCGGAACGGGAACTGCCGCATAAGGATCGGGCACAGGTGCAACAGGGTTTTGCCAGATGCCGGTGGTCCCGGGCTTGAATCCCCCTCCCCAGCACCAACTCGCCGCTGCCACGGTAGTCGCCGAGGGGCCTCCAACTACGCCCACGTTGCCGCCGGTCGAGTTAGGGCCGGCCAGGCTGGTATCGATGATGCCGGAAGGAGAGCAGGCGATCCCCGTGCTGCTGGAGGAGTTGGCGGTGACGCTGCGCTGCGGGCCTCCGGCGATAACCAGATCGCCGCCGCCGGAGACGGTGAGCGCCCCTGACATCGTGGGATGAAGAACGACTAACGGAGGCGCGGAGAGAACCGGTGTTAGTCCGCAGGTGCAGGAAGCGCCAACCTGAACGTACTTTCTCCCTACAAACCCCATAAACCAGGTCTTGACGTTCTGGGCTATGCTCGTGGTCATGAAGGGATAGCTAGTGTACTGCGTTGAGCTGGGGGCGGTCACGCCGCTGACGGATGCAGGAAAGGTCCAGGACACGCTGCTTCCAGCCGTGCTCGCGGTGAAACCGGAGCCACTGACTCCTGCGTAACTGGCATAGTTACACATTGGCGCGCCAGGCGACGAGACGCAGTTGCTGGACGTCCCAATCGTGAAGAGCGTAGTGCCGGAGGTGTTTTTTACGGCCAGGCAAGTGTTGACGCCGGCGGAGCACTCGCCGATCTGATAGAGCATGTCCATCGCGCCGGCGACGCAGGCTGAATCTGCGGCGGTCTGTGCAGCCTGACGTTGAAACCAGAGGTTCGCAAGGTCCACCGCAAAGCCCATGCCGGCAAGCAGAAACACAGACAGCATCAGAACAAGCCCGACGGAGGCCTGCCCGGATTCGCAGTCGACAAATCTTTGTAGAAGGCGTTCGAGTCTGCCGCTTCTCATACTGTCACCTCAGTAAAGAATGCGGCCCTCGGTGGAGGCCGTTAGAGTTTTCTGGAAGCCGGGAATTGAAGTGAAGGGCGTGTATGGATATGACACTGTAACGGTTACCAAAGATCCGGGAGCGGCGCCGGTGGCCGGATAGCAGACATTGACGGTCATGGATGAAGCATTTCCCAAGTTGTATTTTGTAGCCGCGACAGTTACGGTGCTGATCACGGCGGAAGGCGACGATGTAGAACAGCCGGATGCGCTGACGCCGGCGTCGGACCCATTCACGATTGCAAAACGAAGGCCCTCGTGGGCGGCCTCGGAGAGCGCACCCGACGTATACGCAAGCATGCACAGCTCGAAAAGAGCCAGCGCTGAGGTAATGATCATCAGCATGGAGAGGCTCGATTCGACAATGCTCTGCCCGCTCTCAGAATTGAACAGTGAGAGTAGTCGCATAAACCTGCGCTGTTGACTTCCCATCTTCACTGGATGGCCCTCATCTCGGCCATGCGATGGAAGCTGAGTTTTGGCACAAGGGTGTAGCCCATGAAGGTGCCGGGGATTGGCGGAGAGATCGTGTAGAGGACATCGACTCGATAGAGAGTGAATCGAGTGGGTTCCGGATCTGTATGCGGCGTCCACGACGTAGTGGTAGCGCCCCAGGTCTTGCAGGTCGCCCCGCTGACGCTGGTATTCACGGAGTTCGAGCAGACCTGTACGGTGGTCTTTGTTGACGCATTCACGAATCCGCTGAGATCTCCTTGAGCCAGAGCGGCCACTGATGTGGACGTCGTGAGAGGCCCGGCAGCAGGAGCCGCGCTTTGACTTGGAGAAGCGAAGCCTTGAATCGCGTATTCAGCGGCATTGCGCGCCGACGATGAGAGCGCCGCAGCGACAATGAAGTAATAGCCGTAATCGACGGCAAAAAAGGCGAGAATCGCAAAAAACGGCATGATCAATGCTGTCTCGATGAGGCTTTGCCCTGCCAGCCCGCGGCATAGACGCCCCCCGAGGTTGCGAGCCTTCGCGCCAGGCTGATTTTGAGCGGAGGTATGCCTCACAGTTTCTTCTCCGGCTGCGAGCTAGCGTGAGGACTGAGCGCGGCGACATCGCCGGGCGCTTTGTTCTGGGTGCCGCGCGCAATAAATACCGCGGCGACTTTGTCTTGATAAGCGAGAGTGAAGCGTGAATCCATGCGCAGCAGCTGCGCGAGCGCTGTCTTGACCGGAGCGATCACAATGCCGGCCGACCTGAGATCCGGATCGGACGACCAGTCGGGGCCGCCATTCCAGGTCGCGATCGAGCGGTCGATCCGCTCATCGCCATAGAATGCGGCGCGCCCGTCGATACTGACTGGCTGGCGCAGATTCCAGATGAGAAAGCCGCCCCAGCCGTAGGTGTTGTACACCGCGCCGGCATATTGCCGCTCCTGAACAACTTTGACCGCCTGAACCGGCATTTCTGCGGCAAGACTCTCCTCTAGCCGCGCATTGTTGATATGCAGCAGCAGCGCACTGGCAACGACGAAGAGCCCGGTCGCTGTGAGGGTGATCAGGCTTGCCCACAATGGCTGCCGGTACGGCCGTTCCCGGTCAGGACGCCGCAGGCAGAGCTTCGGCAAGAATGACCGCCGCAGTCACCGCCATGAACCACATGTCACGCTGGGACCGGAAGGAGAGGACGGCCGCCATAACGAGCATCAGCGTCTCGAACGGATAGAACTTATGGAAGCGAAAGAGCACGCCCGCAGCAGCGAGAGCAAGAAAGAGCAGAACGAAATCGCTGATCGAGCGAAATGGCAACGCGCGCATCTCGCTGACCGTGTTGAGAACGCCGCTCTGGGCGGCGAGATCATGCGCAATTTTGTAGATTCCCGGCCCGTAAGGATTCAGGCAGGTGGCAGCGATCGATGCCGCCAGCGTGATCCACAGGCTGCGCGCCGGCAGGCGATTCTCAGGTGTTTTCCACCATCGCGCCAGCAACGGTTCTGACGCGGCCACGCCGAGCACGAGGAGTCCGTTAATGAACTGAATGTGGATGTTTGCCCATAGCGCGAAAAGCGGCGGCAGCCAGAGGAGGAGACGCCTTCTGCCGGTGCGGCGTGCCTGCATGAGGATGTCGATCTCAAGCACGAAGAAAAGAATCGTGAACAGCCACGGGCGCGGCGTATACAGCCGGGATATTCCGGTCATTACCGCGGTCGTGATGATGGCGCATTTGGTGAAATCGGGTTGCAGGCGGCTCACCATGCGGTAAACGGCGGCAGTGATCGCCGTCAGCATCGCCCCCATGTAGATCATTACCCCGTCGAGATGAAACCAGCCGTAGAGCTTGAGCAACAGCAGCTCGAACAGCCAGCTATATGCCTGCCATGGCCTGCCTGCGCCGAAGCGGGAAAAATCGTCCACATGCGGAAAAGCGCGATGCTGAAGAATCCATTCTCCGGCACGCAAATGCCAGCCGAGATCCGGATCCGCCACGCAGGCGCCGGCCGAGCCAGAGAAGCACACAAGCGCGGGAGCGGCGCACAACATGGCCACGAGCAGCGCTCGGGCGGTTTGGGTGGAGCGCAATGAATTCGTAACAGGCGCTGCTGCACGCTGGTTCTCTCCCACAACAATTCGCCGGACGCTCCGCGAATGGTTACTTCGGGTTACGGATCGTCTCTATCCCTGGCAAGAAATTGCAAAGTTTGGGCAGCACTGCGGTTACTACCATATGAATCGCAAGTATCTAATCTATCTGACAGTAACCGCAATTTTTTTGTTGCCCACAGGCACTATAGGGCAGGTATAGGTAACCGTATCTAACACAAATGGGGCATTTACGGTAATGCGCACTTTCCCGATATTGAGTACCAACAATCCCACCCATTATGGTTACTTAAGTGCGGATCTTGCATGGGCGCGGAAATTAAAAGGAGAACCAGCATGAGCACGAAGCAGTTGATGAAGAACCTTTTGAATGACGAGTCGGGCCAGGATCTGATCGAGTACGCCCTGGTGGCGGCCGTCATTGCTCTGGGGGCGATCGCGGCGATGCAGGGCCTTGCCGGCTAGATCGGCAGGCACGTGAACAACGTCGGAAATAACCTCGCCAACAACACCTAGCCGCAAATTGCACCTGCTCGTCGTGGCCATCGGCCGCGCTGAGCAACTCGCGGCGATGAACAGGCTTGCCGGCAGGACTGGCAAAGCAATTCACGACGTTTCAACCACCACCCACAGTTTCAAATTCGTTTCTTCGCTCCGCCTCGGCGGAGTGGTTGCCTTGGGGATCTTGAAATGTCGAATCAATTTACCGAATTGATGTACCCGGCCGCTTCATTTGTCTTCGCTCTTGCGGGCGCGGCGTTTGATGTGCGGAGCCGCCGGGTACCAAATTTTCTGACGCTCCCCGGAATCGCCTGTGGGCTACTGCTTCATCTTGTGTTTGGTGGATGGGCCCAGCTCGGCCTTGCGGCTGGCGCTGGTCTTATCTGCGGTCTTATTTTTCTTGTTTTCTGGCTTGCCGGCGGGATGGGAGCCGGCGATGTAAAGCTGATTACTGCAGTTGGATGCCTCGCGGGCCTGCCGCATGTGGCTCCTCTGCTGATTTTTACGGCGTTGGCGGGGGGCGTGATGGCCCTCGGCATGGCGGTCTTGCGCGGCCGGGCGAAGGAAACCCTGCTGAATGTCGGCGCTCTGGCCATCCATCATCGGTTTGAAGGCCTCACGCCACATCCATTGCTCAATATCTCAAACTACGCAGACACTTCGTTTGCCGTACGCCGTGCCTATTGCTGCCGGCTGCGTCATAGCGCTGTTTCTGGCTATGTCCGAGGTAGATCCTCAAATGGCTCGTCGTCTGATGCTCGCTCTTCTTGTGGCCCTAGTGATCTCCGGCCTGTTCACGTTCTGGCTCAGCCGGAAAATGGCGCGGAACCGCAATGCAGGCGAGGCGCCCAACAAATATGTGGCGGCGGTGCGCGCTCTCGATCCGGGAGAGGCGCTGAAGCGCGAGGATGTCTCTCTCGTCGAATGGCCGAAATCGATGCCGCTCACGGGAGCCTTCAACAAAATCGACGATGTGGTGGGGCGCGCGGTGCTGTATCCGCTCGGCGCCGGCGAGCCGATCCTGGACAGACAACTGGCGGCGGCAGGATCGGGCATCGGCCTTACGGGGAAAATTCCCACCGGCATGCGGGCAATTGCCCTGCGGTCAGACGAGGTGGTCGGCGTGGCAGGCTTCCTGATGCCCGGAACGCACGTCGACGTGCTGGTGACTTACCACGACAATACGCACCCGGACCCGCTGACCGCGACGGTGCTGCAGGATGCGGAAATTCTTGCTGCCGGCCACCAGGTGCAACCGGATCCTTCGGGTAAGCCGGCGAGTGTGGACGTGGTGACGCTGCTGCTTTCTCCCGAGGATGCGGAGAAAGCGGTCCTCGCGACCGCGCAGGGCAGCATTCACTTTGTGCTGCGCAATGGAGGCGATCACGAGCAGGCGGATGCCAAACCGGTAGCGCTGGCACAACTGGCGGATCTGCCTGCGACGAAGCCGGCCATAGTTTCAGCGACGGTGGGCGTGAGAAAACCGAAGCCTCCTCAAAACAAAGACTGGGTAGTGGAAACAATGATGGGCACCAAGTCATCGACGGAGAGCTTCAACTGAGGCCGCTATGACCATTCACAGAGCGACAATTCGTAACTGGTCATCGGCCCTCTTAATGGCTGCGATGCTGAGTACTCGCGGTGACCGGTACCCGCGCAGAGGACGCGACGAACTCCAACGTTGTGAGTACCACGGCGACGGTGGATGGTGCGACGCACCTGGTGGTCGGCCGATCCATGTTCATCAACACGCTGAACCGTCTGCGTCGCGTCTATGTCAGCAATCCCGCGGTGCTTGATTCGTTCACGGCCAGTCCTCATCAGATCGTGGTCACAGCAAAATCACCGGGCGTAAGCAGCCTCATCCTCTGGGACGAGACTGGGCAATCACAGGTTTACGTGATCGACTCCGATATCGATGTCTCGGATCTGCGCCACGCGCTCAAGGATGCTTTGCCCTACGAGAACGTACGTGCCGATGGCCGTGAAGAACAGGTAGCGCTCGTTGGAACCGTCTCAAATCCTCAAGCTGCCGCAGCGGCGGTCAAGCTGGCGGGGATGTTTTCGAAGAGCGTCGCGGATTCCCTGCAGATCGC
The DNA here is from genome assembly GCA_963781245.1 of uncultured Acidobacteriaceae bacterium. Taxonomy (GTDB): domain Bacteria; phylum Acidobacteriota; class Terriglobia; order Terriglobales; family Acidobacteriaceae; genus Silvibacterium. Next base: position 76,382 of record CAWAFB010000005.1, on the reverse strand, counting down.
TCCGCAGCACGCGCGCCAGGTCAGGCTGAAGGTCCGCATTGTGGAGATTGACCGGTCGAAGGCGCAGGCGCTCGGCTTCAACTTCTTCGGCACCGGTAAAAATACGTTCTCCTCCACCACGGGCCAATTTCCGGCCGTCACTGTCGCTCCAAACTCGTCGGGCACTAGTTCCTCGAGCGGTTCATCGGGCAACGGTTCGACAGCGTCAACAGCCGAATCAGCGCTGCTTGGACTCACCGGCCTGCTGAACCTCTTCTACTTCAACCACGACCTTGGGATTGGAGCTGCGATTCAGGCGCTGCAAAACAAACAAATTCTGCAGATTCTGGCCGAGCCGACCATCACGGCAGTCAGCGGTGAAAAAGCTTCATTTCTCTCAGGAGGCGAATTTCCGTTTCCCGTCGTGCAGGGTGGCACAGGCGGATTTACCTCAGTGACGATTCAGTTCCGGCCTTACGGAGTCAAGCTCGACTTTACGCCCGTGGTGCTGCCCGACGGCACGATCCAGCTGAAGGTCGCACCGGAGGTAAGCGCGCTTGACTACACCAACGCTGTCACTATCTCGGGTTACACCATCCCGGCGTTGTCCACGCGGCGCGCGGAGACTCAAGTGGAGTTGAAGACTGGCCAGAGCTTTATGATCTCAGGACTGCTGGACAACCGAACGACCGATCTGCTGTCGAAAACTCCCGGCATCGGCGACATCCCCATCCTTGGCAATCTGTTCCGCTCGAAGAGCGTGGATCGGACTGTGACGGAACTGGGGGTGATCATTACCCCCACGCTGGTCGATCCCCTGGCGGAAAATCTTGAGAATCCAGCCGAACCAAAACTGCCTGTTCCGATGCTTTCCGAACCGAAGTTCGACAAAGGAATGCTTCCCAAGACGCCGATGCAGGAACTGGTGAAGCCATGACGCGGGCTGGGAAGGATACGTCCACGCTGGCAGTATCTCTGCTGACGGTTTGCGTCGATCAGGATTCGGCGGAGCGGCTGGAGCAGGCGACTGAGCACCAGCCGTGGAAGGTAACGCACGAAGGCTTTGATGCGTATGTCTCGCCGCTGCAGCGTCCGGCAGTTTCGACCGAGGCCCGGACTGCGAATGCGGTTCTGGCGATCGTCGACTTCGACCGCGATCCGCACGGCGCGCAGGCGACGGCGGCGTTTCTGCAACAGCTATTCTTCGGCAGGATCTTTATCGCGGCTCTCTCGTCACGCAACGACAGCGATCTGTTGCTGAGTGCCATGCGCGCCGGATGCAACGAGCTGCTCAGCAAGCCGCTCGACACACCGCAGCTTGGGGAAATGCTCGACCGGCAGAACAAGCAGTGGCTGGCGACGATGGGTCACGGCCGCAACACGGGAAAGGTGCTGTCCTTCTTCGGCTCCAAGGGAGGCGTGGGAACTACCACCATCGCGGTGAACCTTGCGTACACGCTGACGCAGCTGCATCACCGTGTTCTGCTGATCGATAACCATGGCGAATTCGGCCATGTCTGCCTGTATCTGGGGCTCGATGGAAATCGCTATCATTTCCACGAGCTGATCCGCAACGTGAACCGGCTTGATTCCGAACTGCTGCGCGGCTTTATTGCGAAGCACGCGAGCGGCCTGGATGTGCTGTCGTCGCCGGAGTCGCACGATCCCAACCGCAGCATTGATCCTGATGCGCTCGAGCGCACGATTGAATTTCTTCGTGCCGAGTACGACTACCTCATTCTGGACTGCGAGACTTCGCTCAATGAACTCAACCTGGCGGTGATGGACAGCTCCGACCAGATTTGCCTGGTCGCCACGCCGGAGATCGGCGCCGTGCGCGACCTTTCCCGGTACATCGATAACCTGAGCCGCAACGAGCAGGCCGCAACGAAGCTGCAGGTCATCATCAACCGGCATTCTTCAAATGGCGCGATCGGGATCGAGCAGATAGAGAGGGCGATCCGCGTGCCAGTGCAAACCAGAATCTCGAACAATTACACCGAGTGCCAGCGAGCGATCAACCTGGGCGAACCTGTCTCGGCGGAAAAGAAGACGGAATTCGTGTCGCAGATCTCGAAGTGGGCGGCGAGCCTGAGCGAAACCCACGGCGCGCACGCCGCACGGAACGGGCGCAAGAAGTTTTCGTTATGGCGATAGAGAAGGGTATGAGGGCGTATTTCCATGGCTGACGCCGCTGTAAACATCGCGCCTGCGCACACGGAGATCCTGCCGCGTGTAAACGGCTCAAGCCTGCGCAACGGCGCCCGCGCCGCGCGGCCACTCGAGGAAAAGCAGCAACAGGAGCTCAAGTCGGCGGTGCATCAGGAGTTGATCCGGCGGCTCGACCTCGAAAAACTCGGCGAAGCGCAGGATACGCGCATCGGTCAGCAGCAACTGCTCACGCTCATCCAGCAGGTGATCACCGAGCAGAACATCCCGCTGAGCTCGGGCGAGCGCGACCGCGTGGCCAATGAGGTGATGGATGAGCTGTTCGGGCTCGGTCCGCTGGAGCCGCTCCTGAAGGACGACTCCATCAGCGACATCCTGGTGAATACCTGGAGCCACGTTTACGTGGAGCGGAAAGGCGTGCTCCACCGCACCAGCGTCACCTTCAAGGACAATCGCCACCTCCTGCAGATCATCGACAAGATCGTCTCAGCCGTAGGCCGGCGTGTCGATGAATCCACGCCAATGGTGGATGCGCGCCTGAAGGACGGCTCGCGTGTGAATGCGATCATTCCTCCGCTGGCGATTGACGGCCCGATCCTCTCCATCCGCCGCTTCGGAGCGTCGCCGCTCACGGCGGAAAATCTGCTCCAGTTCAAAGCCCTCAGCGTGCCGATGCTGGAGACGCTGCGCGCTGCGGTGCAGGCGCGGCTGAACATCGTAATCTCCGGCGGAACCGGCTCCGGAAAGACCACCCTGCTCAACATGCTTTCCAGCGTCATCTCGGAAAAGGAAAGAATCGTCACCATCGAAGATTCTGCCGAACTGCAGCTCAGGCAGGAGCACGTCGTCCGTCTGGAGACGCGGCCGCCGAACGTCGAGGGCCGGGGAGCGATACGGCAGCGTGAGCTGGTGATCAACGCCTTGCGTATGCGGCCCGACCGCATCGTGCTGGGCGAGGTCCGCGGCGAAGAAGCGCTGGACATGCTGCAGGCCATGAACACCGGCCACGACGGCTCCATCACTACGATCCACGCCAACACGCCCCGCGATGGACTGGCGCGTCTCGAGACGATGTGCATGATGGGCGACATTCGCCTGCCGGAAAAGGCCATCCGGCTGCAGATTTCGTCCGCAATCCACATCATCATTCAGGCGGCGCGTATGAGCGACGGGAGTCGTCGCATCACGCACATCTCGGAGTTAACCGGCAATTACAGCGACGTGATCAGCATGCAGGACCTCTTCGTGTTCGAGAAAGACGGCCTGGGCGCGAACGGAAAAGTGAAGGGACGGTTCCGGTCGACCGGAATTATGCCCAAGTTCACTGAACACCTGAAGGCCGCAGGCGTAGCGGTGCCCGCGGGACTGATGGATCACTCGATGGAAGTGTAACGACGATGATGCTGCTCATTTCAGGATTTATCGCGATTCTCACCGTCACCTTCGGCGTTGTGATGCTGGCAGCCGGCCCCTCCCGCCAGGACAAGAGGGTAGAGCAGAGGCTCGCGATGATTCAAGCGGTAACCGCACGACTCGATGGCACGGACGGTGCTCCCAGCCTCCTGCGCCAGACTTCATCAGGCGGTTTCGCGTGGCTGGAAGCCTCATTCGAGAAATATTCGGTCTGGAAGAATCTGCAAAAGTTCGTTATGCAGTCGGGTGTGAAGAGCACTGCGTCTGGCGTGGTGACGCAGTCCGCAGCCTTAGCGGTGATCGGCCTTCTGATCGCGTTGATCGCCTTGCCGATACTCATCGCGGAGATTGGCGCGGCGTGCGTGCTGGGAAGCTTGCCGTGGATCAGAATCGCCTGGATGCGCTCGCGCAAAGTGCTCGCGTTCAATGCCGATCTGCCGGAGGCGATCGATATGATGGCGCGCGCACTGCGGGCAGGACACGCAATGTCCGGCGCAATCGAAATGGTCGGCAACTCCGCGCCTCCGGCAGTGGCGCCGGAATTCGCTGAGGTATTTCGGCAGCAGAATTTCGGATTGCCCTTGCGCGAAGCCCTGCTGCAGTTGCTGGAGCGCGTGCCCTCGCCGGACCTGCGTGTGATGGTGACGGCGATCGTCGTCCAGCGTGAAACCGGCGGCAACCTGGTCGAGGTGATGGACCGGACGGTGCACCTCATCCGCGAGCGGCAGCGCATTCAGGGCGATATCCGGATTCAGACGGCGCAGGGCAGACTGACAGGCTGGATTCTCAGCCTGATGCCGGTGGGGCTGTTGGTGATCATCAACATCATCAATCCCGGATTCTCGAGCATCCTGTTCACCGATCCGCTTGGCCGCATGCTTATTTACGTGGGACTTGGCTTGATTGTTGTGGGCGCGTTCATCATTCGCCAGATTGTCAACGGAGTAGACGTTTAGGCAGAACGGATATGGATCTCATCTTCTACATTGCGCTCGCTTTGACCGGTGCCTCAGTGGTCGCGCTGCTGTTCGCGCCGCTTCTTCTGCGACCGTCGCGCCAGGAAAGGCGTGTGCTCGAGGTTATCAAGAGCGACCGGCCCGACCAGAGAACCATCAGTGACAAGGAGCGCGTTAAGGAGAAGATCCTTGCCATTGCGCGCGCCTTCCATTCCCGCATCGGCTTCTCCGGAGACGAGAAGCTGAAGGGCAAATTCCTCAGTGCAGGGCTACGCGGCGGTAACAAGATGGATGTTTACCTGACCGCGCGCTTCCTCGTGCCGCTTGCCGGAATCGCCGCCGGCAGTTTCATGCCGAGTAACACTTTCACCTGGTGCCTGGTCTTCGGCGGAGTGGGCTACCTGCTTCCGGATATCTGGCTAACGCGCCTGGTCAAGCGCCGTCAAAAGCGCATCCAGAAGAGCATCCCCGACGCGATCGATCTTCTCGTGATATGCGTCGACGCTGGCCTCGGGCTGGATCAGGCGCTCCTGCGCATCGGCCAGGAAATCGCCGTCAGCCATCCTGAGTTGCACGAGGAATTCATGCAGATCAACCTCGAGCAGCGCGCCGGTAAGCCACGCATCGATGCATGGCAAAGCCTCGCTGACCGCACCAAGCTCCCGGAGTTCGCCAGCCTGGTAACGATGCTGACGCAGACAGACCGCTTCGGCACACCGATCGTGCGGGCGCTGAGCCGCTTTGCGGAAGAGATTCGTACGCGGCGGCGGCAACGTGCCGAAGAGGCCGCTGCCAAAACGAAGATCAAGATTTTGTTCCCACTGGTGCTGTTTATCTTTCCTTGCATTTTCATTGTGCTGATTGGGCCGGCGATTCTTCAGCTTATGAGAACGCTGAACCATTGATTTGTAACTTCAGAGGGAACGGAATGATGGTGCGCGGTTGTCTCGGCCGCGCCGGAAAGGAGAACGAAGATGGAAGCAAGCGTGATTATCCGCATCGTCGCAGGTGCCCTCGCCGTGCTGGCCGTAGGCGTGATCGCATTCCGCAGAAAAAAGAAGACGACCTAGTTCTCTTCTGCCTTCTGCAAAAACATTCCTGAACAATCCTCGGCTTGACCGGGAAAGGAGATCGATCCATGGAAGCAACGATTATCGTGCGAGTGGTTGCCGCTGCGCTAGCCGTCGTGGCGGTTGGCATCATTGTATTTCGCCGCAAGAAGACTGCCTGAGATGCGGCTTCGGCCGCATCCCGGTACTTCCGTTCTGACCTGCAAAGGAGGATGCAATGACGGAATCGATCATGGTCGTTGTCGTTGTTGCCGGCGCGGTGGCTGCGCTCGTCCTCGAAGTGCTCACCCACCCTTCCAACTGAGGCCGGCTGCGAGTGCAATTGAAATGAAGCATCTAACCATTAGAAATGCCGGGAAGGCTGTAACCATCGGCACACGAATCGTTCCTGCGGATACGTTCCTGTCACGATTGTTCGGCCTTCTCGGAAAGACTCGCCTTGAGCCCGGCTGCGGGCTTTTGATTCGTCCCTCTTCGGGCGTTCACACCATGGGAATGCTGTTCCCCATCGACGTTGTTGCGCTGGACAAAGCTATGCGGGTGGTGAAAGTCTGGCGTCGCCTGCGTCCTTTTCGAGTAACCAGCGTCAGTTTCAAGATCTCCAGCGTTCTAGAACTGCCCGCAGGGCAAATTGAAACCTGCCAGATCGAGCGCGGCGATCTACTGGAGATTGTTGGCAGTTAGGTGAATCGTCGGGGAGAAAGGATTTGAACCTCCAACCTCTGGGAGCGAAAATGTAACACGATTTCGGATTGACCCTTCTGAACCCTCTTAACTAAACGCGAACAGGCATAGCACAGCATCAAATTTGAGCTACCCTCATGGCTGGCGTAGTTCGGTGTGTATCACCAGTGTTCGAAAGATCGGGGTGGACCAAACAGGATCGAGCCTCAAGGGGCCTATCTGCGGAAATTTGGGTGACGCAGAGAGTGTCCTTGCTTCCCGATGGCGTCTCCTAGAGAATAAGTGGACCGTCTCCGTTTGAGGTGTCCTTGACGACTTGCCTGGTGCGAAATCTGTTGCTCGGAATTGCCGCGATCCCTTCCATTTACTACATCATTGCGCTCTTCAGCTCGGTGCGTTTTTTTCTGACAGCTTCCGCCGAGACCGATGAGAAGAGCGGCGGGTTCGAGCCCCCGGTGAGCATTTTGAAACCGGTGCGCGGGCTTGATCCGGATGCCTACGAGAACTTCGCCAGCTTTTGCCGGCAGGACTATCTGGACTATGAAATTCTGTTTTGCGTCGGAGATACGAATGATCCCGTGTTCCCCTTGCTGGAACAGCTTATTCGCGAGTTCCCGGAATGCCGGATTCGCGTCCTGATCGGATCAGAACGCGACGCCGTAAACGACAAGGTGGCTAAACTGGTCCGGCTTGTAAATGAAGCCTCGAACGAATACCTCGTAATCAATGACAGCGATGTGCGGGTGAAGCCGGACTATTTGCGCAGGATAGTCGCGCCGCTTGCGAATCCAAAGGTCGGAGCTGTTACCTGCTTTTACGTCCCCACCGAGGAGACGAGCTGGGTTCAGCGCTTACAGGACGTGGGAATGCTCTCTGACTTCTATCCGGGAATCCTTGTCGCAAAACAGCTGGACGGGGTGAAATTCGCGCTGGGTCCGACCATAGGCACGACGCGCACACGCCTGCAGGCTTTTGGCGGCTATGCTTCCCTCGAGAACCGTCCAGCGGATGATCTGCTGGTGGGCCGGCTGATCGCCGACCAGGGCTACGAGGTCGCGCTACTCCCCTATTCAATATCGACGGTGCCCGATTACCAGTCGCTAAGAGACTTGTTCCTTAAACGCTTGCGCTGGATCACGGTGATGCGCCATATGCGCCCCTGGGGGCATTTAGGCCTGATTTTTACGCTTGGGCTGCCGTGGACCCTGCTTGCAGTTGCAGTTCATCCTACTCTCGGAATCGCTGCGAGCTACGTGGGCGGATATCTGCTATTGCGTTTAGCTCTGACCGCAGTGGTTGGAGTGTGGGGACTCAGACAGTCCGGCGTCTGGGTGAAGATGGCGTTTATACCGATGTGGGATGCCCTTGCCTGCCTGATCTGGTTAGTCAGCTTCACACGCAAGAGCATCCGATGGCGAGGACAAGACTATCTGATCCACAAGGGCGAACTGGTCCCCGCGCCCTGAGACCGATCTTAAGATCTACCTTCCACCTTTTAAACGGTTTCCTTTGCGAAGAGTGCCTCTTTTTTGAATTTACCGCCAGCGACGCGCCTTTCGTTTCTTGCCTGCCGCCAGTTCACTTGGGGCGCAAGCAGCCCAGGGTCGATGCGGTCCTGATAACGCAAGGCAATATTGATGAGGGTACCGACCAGTTCGTTGGAGAGAAGGTGCGGTTGCAGGCCAAGGTTTACCAGGCTGGAGTGTTTCGCATTATAGTAATGCGATTCTGCTTCGACTCGCGGATCAGGAATATGATCGATCTCTACCTGCAGTCCCATCTGTTCGCCGACTGTTTTGACGATCTCGGCCAATTGCAATACTGAGAACTGCTCGGTGAACTGATTGAAGACGCGGAATTCGCCTCGGTCGGCCGGATTGAGACAAGCGATCTCCACGCACCGAACGGTATCGCGAATGTCGAGGAAACCGCGGGTCTGGCCGCCTCGTCCGTAAACCATGAGTGGACAGCCGATCGCAGCCTGCGCGCAAAAGCGGTTGAGAACAGTTCCGAAAACCTCGTCGTAATCAAAGCGGTTGATTAAAGCTTCGTCGATCATGACTTCATCGGTGACTGTGCCGTAAACGACACCTTGATTGAGGTCGGTGGCGCGAAGCCCCCACACTTTGCAGGTGAACATGATGTTGTGGCTGTCATGCACCTTTGAGAGGTGATAAAAGGATCCCGGCTGCTTGGGATACGGGAGAACATCTTTGCGTCCGTTGTGCTCGACGGTGAGGTAGCCCTCTTCGATATCGATGTTTGGCGTGCCGTATTCTCCCATCGTCCCAAGCTTCACGATGTGACAGTCCGGCTGTAGCTCACGAATGGCGAAAAGAAGATTGAGGGTTCCAACCACGTTGTTCACCTGAGTGAACACCGCGTGCTTGTGATCGATCATGGAGTAAGGGGCTGATCGCTGCTCGGCAAAGTGGACGACCGCTTCGGGCTCGAAGCTCTTGATCACGGAAGATAGAAAATCGTAGTCGCAGACATCGCCCACGAAGAGCTCGATTGTCTTTCCAGTCAATTGTTGCCAGACATCGAGGCGCTGGGATAGAGGGCGGATGGGAGTAAGAGTTTGAACACCCAACTCGTAGTCCCAGAGCCGGCGGACGAAGTTATCGATGATCGCAACCGAGTGCCCTTTGGATGCAAGATATAAGGCGGTGGCCCAGCCGCAGAATCCATCACCACCGAGAACGGCAATTCGCATGTTTCCTCCAAATCACATACATGTGTCGTATCCTTCGAAGCCTTGATACACCCGGAATAAGCCGGTCAAATACGACAGTCTGACACACAAGTTGTTTTCTCATAATCAGAAAACTTCAAAAGCTCCCAGCCGGTACAAGTGGATGGTTCGTGAGCAGAACCTTGCCGCCACTCTCTTCGACAGTATTTATTTGCCCCTTGCCTACTACTGCCTCTAAATCAGGAACCGCAGATGCTTTGCTGAATATGTAGTACCTTTCCGGTTTGAGCCAGAGATCCTTGAACTGACCGTCACTAAGAAAGACGCCTGGCGCGTTCGGCGCGTACGAACCATAGACTAGATTGTTGAACCTTCCATTCAGGAGCAACGCGGTTCTGTCCGTATAGAAGAACACGGAAGAAAACCAATAGTAGTGATGATTCACAATCAGACTGCCCTGCGGCGATCGCTCCAGCACCTCCACCAGGGGCCTAGAAGAAAGATACGGATCAAACCTGACCATCGCGAGGCGCGCCGCCTGAAAAAAGAACACCATCATAGTTGCGATTGCGAGGTAGGTATACCTCTGAGCAGGACGCAGCGTGCCAATGGTTCCAACGAGGAACGCGACCGCAGCCAGAACAAGCGGAAGACGCAGGTAGGCGAACGAATTGATCGTCAGATCCTCCATGTGTCCCAGGGAGAGCTTATAGGCGGCCGGGTGCGAGCTCAGGGCTTGGGAAATGTCACCGGGGGTCGGCACGTGCCGGACAGCTACGAGGATCGCCACGGCCGCGATGACTGCACAGGCGCACATCACGGTCAGAACTCGCGTTCCTCCCCGGATCATTCGACCATTCGTCGCTATCGCCGAGCCAATCAGGAGTGCGAAGGCCGGATAGCAAGGCATCGAATAGTACTCCTGCGTCGTGGAAAATGTGAAGAAGACAAGAACGAAGCCTGCCCAGCACAGTGCCAGGAGCCTGGTCTTTCCTGCCCGGTCGATCGGCCGATATCCGAGCTTCACAGCTGCAGGCAGGTAAACGCTCCAGGGAAATAGCCAGGCCAAGTTGAGCAGCCAGAAATAGAGGCGCGGCACGGTGTTGTAGTCGCGCGGATAACGAAGATTAAGGAATCGCAGCAGCTGCTCATTGAAGAAGAAAAACCAGAAGAAGCCGTGGTATTCGCCAGGAACGCTCCTCATTGTGAAGGAGAAATAAGGCGGATTTCGAAGCGTTGCCAGGATATGCCAAGGTGCGGCAATCAGCAGGATAATGGCCAGCCCGCTGAATGGATGAAGGCGCTTCCAGACGCGAAGCGAGAAGATCTGATGGGTACACAGGAGATAGACTGCAGCCGCGCCAATCGGGAAAACGATCCCGATCAGGCTTTTCAAAAGCAAACCGGCGCCTAGCGCTGCGGCAAGCGTGGCCGCCCACACTCGCGGATGGTGCTCCTCAGGGTCAAGGACACGAAGAAACGCCCACATTCCCAGTGCGATGGTGAAGGTCAGCATGACATCCGGAATCAAAATGCGCGTGAATAGCCAGAGCCCAACGGAAGTCGCCATGGACAGGCCCGCGTAGAAGCCCGCTCGCCTTCCGAAAGCCCAGGCTCCAAATGCGGCGGTGAGCCAGCACAGAGCGATGGAAAAGAGCGCGACCGGGATGCGAGCCACCCAGTCATGCACCCCAAACACTTTGTAGCAAGCGGCAATCATCCAGTAGATGAGAGGAGGCTTTTCGAGATAGGCCACTCCGTCCAGGCGCGCAGTGACCCAATCGCCGGAACTGAGCATATTCCGGGCGATCTGCGCCTGTACTGCATCCACGTCATCCATCAGCGACGGCGGAGAGAGAATGCAGCCCAGATAAACGGCAGCCGCGAAGAGCCCAAGAACCAGAAACGCCTGGCGGCCGCTTATAGTTCGACTGCGAGCGCCTGTATCCTGAATGTCAGAGACGGTGCTGACTGAATATTCCATCGTTTCATCCAGAGAAACAGAATGACCAAACCCCATAAGTGATAACCGATGTTTATACGCTTGCTCAAGTGAAGTTGCATGTAGTTTCGGATCGTTTCAAAGCAGAACAAGTCGGAGTGTTCTTCTTCCGCTGCGGTCAAGGTTTCCATCATCATCGTGCGGAGAGTCCCGCGCAACCAATCATGTGCCGGGATATCGAAACCAATCTTCTTACGCTGCACAATGGAGGCGGGCAATCGCGCCTTCATCAACTCCTTGAGCAGGTACTTTTGGCGCGCACCGCGAATCTTGAAATCGGTCGGCAGAGTCGAGGCAAATTCCACGATACGGTGGTCCAGGAAGGGAGGGCGAACTTCGACAGCATGAGCCATGCTCATGCGATCGGACTTCACCAGGATGTCATCCGGGAGATAGTATCTCTGGTCGAATTCGAGAAACGGCGCTACTCCGTCGCCGGGAAGCTTTCCCTCGAAAGATGTAAGAATATTCATCAAAGTGCCCGGTAACGGAACACGTAGAAGAGACGCCTTTTCCGCCTCAGAAAAGGTTCCGTTCCAGTAGACGTGGGCCCGTTCCGGCGACATGAGACTGCCCTCGAGCAGACGCTTCAACTTGTATTCCAAGCTGATTTTCTCATCCGAAGGAGGCCACAAGTTCAGGCTGCGAAGCGCAATGCGGAGCGCTCCTTTTGGCATGCGCCTGAGCTGGGCGGCAATGCCGTTGGCACGGTACGTGAGATAGCCCCCGAAGATCTCATCGGCTCCTTCTCCGCTAAAGGCAACGGTCGTACGCGTCTTGCACAATTTGGAGAGAAACCATACGGGCAATGCTCCTGAATCTGCACTCGGCTCATCGGAGTAATACGCAAAGCTTTCGATGGCGCCTTCCAGATCTTCCTCGGGGCTGAGATTCAACTGCTCGTGATCGGTCCCGTAATGGTTTACCACCTGCCGGATATAGGGGGTCTCGTCGAAACTGCGGCCAGTAAAAGAGATTGAAAAGGTCCGAAGGCGTGTACTTGAGGCCTGGGCTGCGTAGTGCAGGATAGTCGACGAATCCACTCCTCCGCTGAGCCAGACGCCCAACGGCACGTCCGACATAAGGTGCTCGCGAACGGCCTGGTCGAGGAGAAAATCAAGTTCAGACTTTGCGTCTTCGAAGGACACTGGTCGAGGTGCAACGCTGGGAATGCGCCAGTAGGTATGCTGGGTAGTCCGGCCGTTCCGCCATTCCAGCCATCGGCCCGGCGGCAACTTCTCCACTCCCTCAATGAGTGTCCAGGGACACGGGACGTAATTCATCGAGAGGTAACAGTCCAACCCCTCGAGACTCAGCTGGCGTTCGATTTCGGGATGGATGAGGATGCCCTTCAGTTCCGATGCGAAGTAAAGTTCATCCCCTCGTTCCGCGATATAAAGCGGCTTGATACCGAGCCGGTCCCGAGCCAGTATGAGCCGCTGTTCGGCGTTGGTCCAGATCGCCAGAGCGAACATGCCTCGCAATCGCGCAAAGCAGTCGGTATCCCATTCAAGAAATGCCTGCAGAACGGTTTCTGTATCGCAATGGGTCTGAAAGCGGCGGCCTAGCGATTCGAGCTCACGTCGGATCGCGAGGTGGTTGTAAATTTCGCCGTTGAATACAATCACGGATTCGCGATCTTCAGAAAAAATCGGCTGATCGCCGGAGGCGAGGTCAACAATCTTCAGACGGGTTGCTCCGAGAGAGCAGGTCCTCGATCGATAGACTCCTTGTTGATCTGGTCCGCGGTGGAAAAGGGTATCCGTCGCACTCTGGATTCGCTCATGCTCAGGAGCCCAGGATTTTGTTGTGAATCCAGCAATGCCGCACAAGCGATTCTACCCCTCTCGAAAGATCACGGTACTTGCTGAGTTGGCGCGGCGGAAGCTCGGAGTCAGCAAGGGAAAAGCCACATCAATGATTTCGCTTAAGATACTCCAGTTTGACGCAACTGACCAAAAAAGAGTCGCATTCCCACATTGTAATGAAGTGGTCATTCAAAACGAAATGCTTCCGATGAATGGCTGGCACGAAGGCGAGTGAATGACGGGGTATTATCTTTGAGAGATGGTGGTGAATCTTTCAAGGCGCGGCCCGTACAAACAATCTGTATCTTCTGCCGGGATCGGTGCTGCAAGAAGCCGATGACCCCGCACAAAGCTCTTCACCTGAAAACCTATTTGCTGATTGCGGTGATGATCATCGCAGGCCCGATGGGGAACGTCCTATTGGGCAAAGGGATGAAGCATATAGGAGAATTCGCCTTCTGGCCTCCGCCTGAACTGCTTCACTCGGGATTGCGAATCTTCACAACCGGATCGATCTGGCTGGGAATTGCTTCGCTGATCGCATTTTTTGTGGCATACATGCTGGCGCTCTCCTGGGCGGACTATAGCTTCGTGCAGCCGGTCTCTTCGCTCGCATATGGCGTGGTTGCGCTTCTCGGTTACTGGATGCTGGGAGAAAGAGTGTCACCGTTGCGTTGGGTTGGAATTGCCGTGATCTGCTTAGGGGTATTTGTGGTTGGCCAGACGAATCCTCGAACGACGGAGCGGGCTTAGTTTGCGACAGCTGATTCTCTTTGCCCTGATCGTCGTCGCAGGCACTGGAGGCGAACTCTGCGTCTCGCGGGCCATGAAAGTTGTTGGCGAGGCCAGGAGTTTCCGGCCGCGTGACATTTTGGCCCTGATCCTGAGAGCCTTGCGCGTGCCGTGGATGTGGGTTGGGGTCGGAATGATGGCCACGGCTTTCTTTGCTTTGCTGGGCGCTCTCTCCATCTTCAATGTAAGCTTCGTAGTGCCTGTAACGGCATTGAGCTACGTCGCCGGCGCCTTTGGCGGTGTAACCTTCCTCGGCGAGCGAGTGAACCGTCAACGCTGGCTTGGTGTCCTGTTAGTTGCCATTGGGGTCACACTGGTATGCTTGGGCAACCATTGACGGTTGACCGGGGCCGCGATGACTGACCTTGGCAAGTTCACAAGGCAACGCCAGATCTTTGGCGATATCCTCCATCTCGTCATCGATACGTTTCGCGCCAATCGCGCCCGCTTCCTCCTCACGTCTGTCGGCATGGTACTGGGCACTGGATCACTGATCTGGGTCGTGACGATCGGTCTTACCGGCCAAACGTATGTCCTCAATTTGATTCAGAATGTCGGCACGAATCTGATCTGGGCGGAGTATTCCGGCTTAGCTGACCCCGCGGTGGGGGCAGAAAGCGACTTTCTGACGGTGAGGGACATGGAAGCAGCGCAACGGGAGGTGCCTGGAATCGTGTCTGCCACTCCCGTTGTAAATCTCCAGGTGCCATTTGCAACAGGCTCCACGGGAGAAATTTCCCTGCTGGTGCTGGGTGTCTACCCTCAATACGAGCAAATTCGCCGTTTGCAAATACTTTCCGGGAGGTTCTTCGACGAGCAGGACACCGCGCTCGCCAGTAAGGCGGCCGTCGTGACCGAGGAGTTTGCGTTGGCCCAGTACGGGAGTGTCAATGACGCCCTGGGACAGACCCTAACTATTTCGGGAATTCCGTTCAAGGTTATCGGAACATTTACGGAGCGAACGAACACTTACGGTCAGTCCGAAATCACTGACTATACGATACTCATTCCTTATCAGGTCGCCCGTTACTTTAAGGGCAGTGACGCCATCAATCAGATCTACTTTTCCACTTCAGACATGAGCACCGTCCCGCAGGCCACAGCGGACATTTTGCGTGTCATCAAGTCCAGGCATAGACCGGAAGCGGTTTACGACGTTGGCAATCTCGCGCAAGTCCTGGGCGTCGCGCAAAAGACGGTGATTGCTCTGAATATCATTCTGCTCTTGTTTTCTACTGTCACCTTACTGGTCGGCGGCACCGGCATCATGAACATCATGCTGGCCACGGTGGCTTCCCGAATACAAGAGATCGGAATTCGGAAAGCTTTGGGAGCGACGCGAGGCGAGATTCGACTTCAATTCCTTATGGAATCTACTCTGATATCGCTGGCAGGTGGAATCCTCGGCACGATTCTTGGCTTCATTGTGCCATTCACGATTCATGTGTTCAGTGGTGTCGCCCTACAATTTTCGTGGCTTTCGGCGATGGTTGCTCTTCTGGTCTCTGGGGCGATCGGCATTGCATTCGGAACGGCCCCCGCAACGCGTGCCGCTCAATTGGATCCGGTCGTCTGTTTGAGATCCGAATTTTGACGGCCGAGCTGCATTCCTGAGGATGAGCCTGGGCCGGAAAGTCCACGGCGCCACAGTGCAGAGCTTTGACCTCGGTCCAAAAGAACGGAAGCCGGGTTGCGGCACTCCCTCGCGATTCAGTCAATTCGTTGGTCGCATGATGCCGTAGGTCGCGGAAGCGCAACGCTGTATCCTGCGGCCTTCCGCAGGCTTCATGTTGGCGATTGCTGGCCACGTTTCGCATCAGATGGTTGGAGTGCTACCCCGGCGTCCCGTCGGGAGGTCAGACGGTTCGCCACAGCTATTTCGATCTGGCGAAGCAAATCACCACATGCTCCGGTTGATATCTCTTGCCTCGGGCGATTCCAGGCTCCTTTCGCCCCAGTTCCTCTGTTCTCGAACTGTCCCAAATTTCGCCGGCCGCTCTGCTTTCCTGAGGCCCATCGTTACTCTCTGCGATGGGCAAAATAAGCGCTTATTTTTGCCTTGACGGGATGAATTATCACGAAGCTATGATCCGTTCGGGCAACGCAGCATACTTCAATCTATACTACATTTAGCGCATTGTTAGGCTCATAAACTTGGCAATCAACTAACCGGGCGCGAGCAATTTTAAGCGCCCAATTATAAACCGCGTCTGGGTCTATCGATTTACGGCTTTATCACCAAAAACGTTTCAACTACGAAACTCGAGGTCAACTATGAAAACGAAGATCCCCCTCTTACGGCCGTGGCGAGGCAACACCGGCCACGCGAACAGCTCACGAAAGACCTTTGGGCTGGCGGTCCTGCTATTAGTTGGGCTGCTTGTTCAACAGGTACAAACACACGCACAGGTCAACGGAGTCGGCCAGAGGCCTTACCTGGGATGGAGCACCTACAGCCAACAAACGATTGCCAGCAACGTGATGAACGAGCAGAATATCCTGGCGCAATCGGACGCATTGCTGAACTCCGGCCCCGAAGATCATGACTTCCGCTACATCAACCTGGACGCGGGCTGGAGCGGCAACAGCGATCAGTACGGGCGGACGCCGTGGAACACGACCGCCTTCCCGCACTTTCTGGACATGATCCAGCACATTCACGCGAATGGGCAGAAAGTTGGCATCTACCTTCTACCCGGCGTCGGCTCAGGGGTTGTGTCAGCTAATTTGCCTATTCTCGGCACGCCCTATCACGCGCAGGACATCGTAGCCCAGCCCCTCACCGTTGGCAACGGATTCGGCTACGGATTGTCGTTGACACATGATATGTCCGGTGGGATTAGCACATGAAATGTCCGCTTAGCGGGCGGCGAGGATATCTCCATGCAGGTAAGTGTGGAGACGTATCCGAGGGCCGCCGTGGAGCGAGCGATGAAGGTGCAGGAAGTGATTCTGCGGGCGATGGCGAAAAAGATCACCTGGTGGCAAGCAGCCGAGATCGTAGGCATGAGCGATCGTCAGATGCGGCGGTTGCGGTGGCGATATGAGAACTATGGCTACGACGGGCTGCTGGATCGACGGCGCGGACGACCGAGCGAGAGGCGAGTGCCGCTGGCGCTGGCCGAACAGGTGCTGGGACTCTATCGGGAAAAGTATTACGACCTGAACGTGCGCCATTTTCACGAGAAGCTGGGGGAGCAGCACGGCATCACGCTGAGCTATACCTGGGTCAAGCTGGCGCTACAGGGGGCTGGACTGGTAGCCAAGGCGCGCAAGCGGGGCGTGCACCGCAAGCGGCGGGTGCGCCGCCCGCTGCCTGGCATGCTGCTGCATATCGATGGCAGCCGACATCCGTGGTTCCAGGACGATCGCTGGTACGACCTGATCGTGATCCTGGACGACGCCACCAGCGAGATCTACTACGCGCAGTTGGTGGACGAGGAATCCACCACCACGGTGATGGCCGGGCTCTGGGAAGTCATGGAGCGCAAGGGCCTGTTCTGCGCCTTGTACTCGGACCGGGGGAGTCATTTCTGGCTCACGCCTAGGGCGGGCGGCAAGGTGGATCGGCAGCGTGTCACGCAGGTGGGGCGGGCGTTGCGTGATCTGGGCATACAGATGATCCCGGCCTACTCCCCGCAGGCAAGGGGCCGCGGGGAGCGCAACTTCGGCACATGGCAAGGACGCCTGCCCCAGGAGCTCAGGCTACGCGGCATGGGCAGCGTGGAGGAAGCGAACCGTTTTCTGCGCGAGGAGTATATGGCCGAGTTCAATCAACGCTTTCAAGTTCCGGCAGCCCAGGCAGGCAGCGCTTTTGTCGCCTGCCGGCGTCGTGATCTGGATCTGATCTTCTCGCTCCAGTTCGCGCGTACGGTGAACCGGGACAACACGGTCAGCTTCCAGAACCTGACCCTGCAGATCGAGAAAGTGAACTGGCGCGGCACGCTGGCTGGATGCACGGTCACGGTCCATCAACACCTCGACGGAACGCTGAGCATTACTTACGGACCGCAACGGCTGGGTCGTTACACCCGCCAGGGAGAACCCATCACGAAAACTTCCGCGGCGTTGGCAGCTGTTGAAAAGACGCTCCGTGGAAAAGTCAAAAAGCCGACTTTTCCCCCTCGCTTGGAAATCCCGCAAACGGCGCGGGATTCCCACTTTCCAACAGCTGCGGCGGGGGGCTTATAAACCAAAACCGGACATATCACGTGCTAAGAAAAACCGGACATTTCACTTGTCACGAACACGGATTCGGCTACGGATATAAGATCGACTTCACCAAGCCCGGCGCTCAGGGGTACATCAACTCGATCATCGACCTGTATGCTTCCTGGGGCATCGACTTCATCAAGATGGGTTCGGTCACTCCAGGCTCGTATCTGGGCCGCAGACTTCACTAACAAAGCCAGCACAGTCGCTAATTCTTCCCCACGCCGAGCGCAGAGCGAATCGTTGCAGCAGCCTGATCGCCCTGAATTTGTGCTCCGGCGGTGTTGAAGTGGACTGAGTCCTGGTACAGATCCTGATGCTGTTGCATCAGTTTGTATTGATCGTCCAGCTCGATCCCCCCACGTTTTATCAGGGTTTCCGCGATTGCGTTGCGTTCTTCGATACGTGGGTTCGTCGCACCGTTGGTAGCGTCTGGTCTTACAGGTGTGATGCTTGCCCAGACAAGTGCTCCGTCTTTTGCCACAAGTGAATGAACCGCGTGCAGAACCGATGGAAAGGCTGCTTTGTATTGGGCCTCGGTGTAGCCCCATCCGTGCATGCCGTTATTAAAATGCACCACACGAAATCGCACCTTTTCGAGTGCTGCGAATTCCTTTATCTGCCGCGGCAGGCGCAGGTCGCCGATCGACGTAGACGATGCCATTAGATAGACGTTCGCAACTCCGGCGAGATCCTTCGTTACCTGCGGGAAATAATTACGTGTGATCGAGTCGCCGAGCAGCAGCACGTTCGGCAATTGAGCGTCGGGAAGGAGTGGCCGCACTTCCCACGTCCATTCGATTTCCTCTGGGATCGAGGCCGCTTTCTGCGCGACGGCTAAAAGAGACGTGAAAGTCGCGAGTGCAATCACGAGCGTTGCAGGAAAGATACGGAGTAGCGCGGGGAATATCGGACGAGCCACCCGATTCATAAGTATTTTCATCATGAAGGTTGAGCTCCCAGCACGGACGGCTGAGCGACATCGGCGCTATGTTCAACTTGACTGAAGACTTTTGCATTGATCCGTTTACTCTGCCCTCGCTGCAGGTCAATCTTTGTGGTGAGATCACCGTATCGAATCTGGGTCGATCCGCCGTTCCGGCTAAGGACGGTCGCCGAGAGAAGCTTTCCTCCAGTCCACGCGATATCCACTACGAATCCGCCCCGAGCGCAGAGCCCGTTGACCGAACCACTGGGCCACGCAGTTGGAAGCGCGGGAAGAAGTTCTATCTCTCCGGTCTGCGATTGCAGGAGCATCTCTGCGATTCCCGCTGTGCCTGCAGTATTTCCATCCACAGCAAAGATGTTCTGCTCAGCTCCAGCGACACCACCGCTCGAAAAGGTAAGGAGGTTTGAGTCCGCTGCTTTTGCCAGGATGCTCACGAGAAATTTATGCGCGTAGTCGCCTTTAAGTAAGCGGGCGTAATACACCACCAGGTTGGCGCGTCCCCACTCGCTCTGCTCCCAGTTCGGGCTGCTCATTCGACGCTGGATAGTGATCTCGGCAGCGTGAGCAAGTTCGGGAGTTCTTCGCGGGGAAATCTGGCGCTCGGGATAGAGAGCGACCAGGTGCGATGTGTGCCGGTGGTTCGGTTCTGCATCTTCGAAGTCCTCCAGCCATTCCTGCAGCTGTCCATGCCGGCCTATCTGAAATGGCGGCAGCCTTGCTCGCGCGTCCTCGACTCGCCGGCGAAAATCGGGATCAATGCCGAGCGTCTTTGATGCCTCGCTGCACATTGTGTAGAGCGCGTAAACAAGTGTCCGATCGCAGGTGTTACCCATTGATTCGCTGGCGCGGCTCCCGGACGGAGTGAGATACCAATTCTCCGGGGAGTCGGATGGGCCTGTGACCAGCCAGCCGTGCTTTGGCTCTGGAACCATGTATGCGAGAAAAAACTCGGCGGCTTCGCGGAGCGCAGGATAAGCGCGTGTTCGCAGAAACTCGAGGTCTCCGTTGAATGTCCAATGATCCCAGAGCTGCAGCGAAATCCAGATCCCGGCTGTTACAAATATTCCCCAGCCGGTGTCGCCTGTAGCTGTGAAGCCCCATGGATTCGTCACTGTGTGAACGACCCATCCTGGAGCGCCATACATTTCCTTTGCCGTCGCGCGCCCGTGCGTTCGCATCACCTCAATCAATTTGAATAGCGGTAACTGGCACTCACCTAAATTGCATACCTCTGTAGGCCAGTAATTTTGCTGTGTGTTGATGTCGAGATGAAAATCGTCAGTCCAGCCCATGCTGCTGGCTAATCCGTCATTCCAGATGCCCTGGAGAGCAAGGGGCAGGGGAGAATCCGCGCGGGACCCTGCGATTACTAGGTATCGTCCGTACTGAAAGAACAGCGCCACTAATTCAGGGTCGTCGGCACCATTCTCGACTCCCTTGCGCCGCACATCCGTCGGCTGCCGGCGTATTGTCGCGGAACTGCGGCCCAAGTCAATCGATGTCCGACGATACAGCGGCTGATAGTCGGCAATGTGATCTTGTTTGAGTTGGGCGTAATCCTTGCGCGCAGCGTTTTGAATAATCTCGCGAGGCATCGCCTCCGGGTCGTTTCCATTAAAGCTGGTCCCAATGGCAACCAGGATGGTGGCCGCGTCGGCGCCTCTGATCTGTATCGCTTGATCGCCTGCTGTGCTCTCGCCGCCCTCGATAACGGCACACGCGCGGATTTGCAGAGCCACTCCATCGCGGCCTGAACTGTGCATATGCTCCCAGGCGTGACCGTCCAGCACGAGCGTGTCATTACCGTTTGTCCTCACGCTTGCCGGGATCACACCGCCGCCGAAGCTCATGCGAAATGACATCGCTCCCGGTCTGCTGCTGGTCAGGCGAAGCACCAGAACGAGGTCCGGATGAGATGCAAACGCTTCGCGCTGAAAAGCCTTATCGCCGTCGCGAAATGTGACACGTGCGACGGCCTCGTCAAGGTTCAGTGAACGTAAATAGTTCGTTGGGGCGGCCGGGTTGTCGAATGCAAGCTGCAGTTCAGGCAGAGGAAGGTTGCTTCCAAAATTCGTCATGTTGCCGACGAGAAATTTGCCGCAAAGCGCTTGTGCTTCTTCGTACTTGCCCGAAAAGAAAAGCTGCCGGATTTCGTTCAGATGAGGCAAGGCGCCTGGATTGACTCCGCCTGTTGTCGGCGCACCGGACCACGCGGTTGATTCCGACAGAGCGATCCGCTCCACCCGGGTGCCGCCGTAAATCATCGCGCCAAGGCGTCCATTTCCCAGCGGGAGTGCCTCCAGCCATCGCTCCGCGGGACGGTCATACCACAAATCGTCATGCGGAGCCGGCTCTAACGTCACCGATTGCGCCAGCACGATCCGTGACACGATGCCGCACGCCAGTGCTCCTTGCAGAAACTTACGTCTTGTTGCGGGCAAACCGTCTCCTCTTCTCTGACGTTAATTCATACCGTGTATTTACGCTTGGGTCGGAGCGCGAGAATATCGCTGAGGAAAAATAGAAGGGGCGTAAGAACATAGCCGCCCCTTCCGGGATGAAGTCTCTAAAAGCTGTATTTCAGAGACAATTGCAGGAATCGCGCGTCCGGCGTGTTGTTCTGAAAAAACTTTTCGCTTGTGATCTGTCCGCCTTGTGGACCAATTCCCTGGTTCGAAGGATTCGCCCACGTCGGATGATTCAACAGGTTGAAGGCGTCCGCGCGGAACTGCAGAAACTGCTCGCGGAAGGTAGTGAAGTTTTTGAATAGCGACATGTTCACGGCGTTGTATCCAGGTCCATAGATCAGGTTGGATCGCCCGCCCAGGTATGCAATCGCTTGTTGTTGATTTGGTGACAATGTTCGAACCGGTGATCAGATTGCCCGGCAACGGATTGGCAAACGAGCAGGGGTTGTACCAGTTGGCTTTTGTCCTCACCTCGGTTGGGCAGGACGTCAGGCTGGGGTTGTTGACCGTGTCGGGTGTTCCGCCCGTCGCGAAAGGATCGCGCACAAGGATCGCTCGCGCGCTCCCGCCGTTAGCTGTGCTGGTGCTAGGGGATACTGTAAACGGAGTACCGGTCTGCGCAGCAAAGGTAAGACTGGTGGACCAACCTCCAACAAGCTCATCTGTCCAGCCTGAGTTGTTCGGGAATCGCCGCCCTCTTCCGAAGGGCAGCTGATAATTGCCATTCAGCGTAACGCGCTGGCGAATGTCATATGGAGAGTTGGTGTACTCCTGGTTGTAGGGAATCAGGGCCATGTTGCGGTCCCCGATCGCGGTAGAGAGCCCTCCCGCGTCGCTCGTGTCATCGAGCGCGTGCGCCCAGGTGTATGTCGTAAGGAAGCTGAGGCCGTGAGAAGTTCTCATCTCCAGCTTGGCCTGCAGCGCGTTGTAGTTGCTGATCCCGCCAAAGTGAATAATGCCGATTCCGCTCAGGTCAGGAAAGGGCATGTACTGCTGGGTTGAGACTCCGGGAGCGAACAGGCCGCGTATCGTATTCGGGTCATAGTACAGAGAAAGATGACGGGACCCGTTGCCAACGTAGCTGACAGTAGCCGCAAGGTTGTTCGTGATTGCGCGCTGCACCGACATGTTGTAGCTCATGGTGTAAGGCGTCTGACATTCGGATCGATGCCGTGAAGGCCGGGATTCGACACGAAGTTCTGCAGGCCGACATTCGTCTTGGCAGACAGTCCATTCTCGAGATTGACATCTTCAGATGCCAACGACGGGCAGTTACCTGTTCCGCAGTTCGGCGCGTACAAGTACACGTCATTCGACCACGGGAAGTTTGTGCCAAGGTTTGTGTTGCCCTGGCTCTGTAAGCCGCCGTAAAAGATGCCGTATCCGGCACGGATCACAGTCTTTGGATCCAGCGAGAATGCGAACCCGATACGCGGAGCGAAGTTGGTAGTCTGCGGATTTGCCAGCCGTTCATTGTCCACGTACTGGACGGTCACGTTGTCCTTCGCCAGGGCCGCAAGGAACGGTGCGCCCAGGTCCCGATTGCGGGACCGGCTGGGAAGCTGGTAGATACCGGTTCCCGTGCCGATGCCGAGATTGCCGGTGGGAATGAAGTTTGCCTGGTTTCCGGCATTCTCCTTATAAGGTTGGTAATAGTCATAGCGTACCCCCAGGTTCAGGGTTAGACGATGCGTGATCTTCCAGTCGTCCTGCACATAAACCGAGTCGTACCACTGCGCATCGTTGATCCTGGGGCTTCTGTAAATGTCTGCCTGGTGCATCGAATCGGCAAGAAAATCCGCAGTTCCGGCGCCGGTCGTGATCGAGCTTCCAACCTTGGCGGTGAACTGTCCGTTGTAGAAGTACTGGCCCAGTGGTGCAGCTGCATACCGATCAAAGACGCGGAGCGCCTGAAACGAAACTCCGGCCTTGAGCGAGTGATTGCCGATCGCCTTGGTGACGTTATCCAGGATCTGATAGACGTTCTGGGCCTCGTCCTGCGTGCCGACTGAGCCCCACTGATTCACCCCGATCGCTCCGTGAAAGTAGCCAAGAGGCAGACCTCCCAACCCGGCACCCAGATTCGGAACACCACCTAGCCCGAGCGAAGCAGCCAGAGTGTTGTTGTTGGCATTGGGCTGCAGATATTTCGAGGCAATCCAGTTGTAGCCGAAACGGAATTCATTGGTCAGCGTAGGGCTGAAGATGTGGGTTTCGCTGAGCATGAAGTTCTGCGACAGGTTCGTGTCCGACTCGCCGCCAAAACCGCTGCCATCAAGGATGGGACCGAGAGGCAAACCATGCAGGATAATCTCGTGTGCGTAGCTGTAGCGCGCATAGGCCTGGTCGCGCTGACTCAAGTTCCAATCGACGCGCTGATCCCACTGTATTGTGTTATCCGAGCGCCCTACGTTGGTGCGGTAATTGTTATATGTCAGGCCAGTAGCTCCGATATTTGGCTGTGGATACATCTTGAAGATGTTCTGCGCAACCGCATTGATCTGGCTTTGGCAGAAGACATTGTTCGCGCCGTTGCACGACAGGGGCTGCGCCCCGCCCGAGTTAGGCTGGTAGAGCTGCACTGGGACGCCCTGATTGTTCAGATTCGTATTCAGCAACTCCGAGAAATCTCCATCGCGCATCAGCATCGTCGGAACCGTGAGCGTGGATGGGTTGGCAATGGAGATGCGATTTGCCTCAATGTCACCGAAATAGAAGAGACGGTTCCTCAAGATGGGCAGACCCAGCGTGCCGCCGAACTGATTTTGGTGATACGGGGGAATCGTCGTTGCATCCCAGCTCTTCGAATCCAGATTGGTGTTGCGGAAATACTCCCAGATGTCGCCATGAATCTGGTTCGTGCCGGACTTGATGCTCGCGTTCATAACCGCGCCCGCCGAGTGTCCGAATTCCGCGCTGTAGTTACTCGTCTGCAGATTGAATTCGGCCAGCGCGTCCGGCGGAGGACGCATGACGAAGCTGGAACCATTGAGGAAATCGATCAGGTTGGTATTGCTGTCTACTCCGTCAAGGATGAAGTTGTTCTGTTCCGCTCGCTGGCCGTTCGCCACAAAGTCCCCGGTGCCGCTTCCGCGCGTATTCCCAAAGGGAGGAGCAACACCGGCAGTCAACTGCGCGATATACACCCAGTTGCGCCCATTAAGCGGAGTGTTATTGATCGTTTCTGTGTTGATTACCTGTCCTACCGTGGATTGTTGCGTTTCCAGCAGGGAGGGAGCACTCGAAACCTGAACGGTCTCGGATACGGCGCCCGGTTCGAGTTTCAGCACTAAATTCAGCCGCTGCTGAATATCCAGATGTAGCTTCTCCTGGGTGGTTGTTTGAAACCCGGGAGCGGTTGCACTGAGCTTGTAGTTACCGGTCTTTAACGGGGAGAAGACGAAGGTGCCGGTGCTGTTGGCTGCTCGCTGCAGGACCAGATCGGTATCCGTGTTGGTTAGAGTCACCTGTGCGCCAGGTACGACTGCGCCTGTGGAGTCCTCGACCGACCCGGTGATTGTGCCCTGATCGACCTGGCCATGCGCGCCCGGACACAGCAGAAGGATGGTTAACAGGCACGGCACTCCCCAGAAAGTAAACAGACGCGACAATGAAGTTCTGATTTGTTGAAACATATTTTCACCTTCCGTTGTGTTTGCGCATGGAGTGCATCCGCCTATTTGAGGCCTCATAATGTTACCGCTTACATATCCGCGTCGATATTCTAGCTTGCGAGTTTGAGCACTCATAAGTCGATGCTAAAATTAAGCGCTTAAATTACGCCTGTCAAGATGTAGCGGGTAAGATGCTGATTTATATGAATAAATATAACAATTTACGTAGAATTCCAAGATGGGGATGAATAGGATGGTGGATAATCGCGGACAGAGGTAAGAGCGCTCGAGGTCGTGTCTTAATTTAAGCCGTCATCGCAACGTTCTGATTTTTATGTGGGCGATTTTGAGTGCTTATTATTTTGACTGCAGAAACTCGCTTATTTATATAGTCTGTGAAGCAATCGAATGGAAACGCCTGCGCCAGTGACTCCGCCCAACGGTACCGCCGAACCTCTTGTTAAGCACACCATTGCGGATCGTCTCCGAAGTGAAATAGCCAGCGGAGCGTTGCGCCCTGGAATGAGAATTGTCGAGGGAACGTGGGCGCGCAAGTTTGGTGTTGCCCAGGGGTCGATCCGCGAGGCAATCAACATGCTCGCCCAAGATGGATTTGTAACCAAAGCGGCTGGACGGAGTGCTCGTGTCGTCAGTTTCAGCGAGCACGACGTTCTGCAGATTTTTGAAGTGCGTGGCGTTCTTGAGGGTCTGGCTGCGCGCCTCGCCGCACAGCGAGCCTGTGATGTGAAACCTCTCCAGCAGGGGCTTGACATGATGCGCCACGCACTCGAAACAAATCGTCCCGAAGAAATGATCGACGGCGACCTTAGATTCCATCTCGAGCTCTGCCGTCTGCCAGGCAATACCTGCCTTTTTGAGCATGCGAAGAAGGTCCTTGTGCCGATGTTCGAGTTCGCCCGGATCAGGGTTCTTTCCTCTCGGCAGAACGCGGCTGTCTGGGAAAAGGATCTTGAGGCTCACCAGAGAATCATCGATCTGGTGAAAGAGGGTCAGGGCGAGGTTGCAGAGCAGTATGTTCACCACGCGATGGCGCGGTTTGGGAAGAACGCCTACGACAACTGGGAGAAGAAATCCGCGCCATCTGATTCCGTTCGTCGCAAGAGATCGCGAAGCGGGAAGGAAGTGGCTGTTGAGCCGGCCGCGCAAGCAGGCCATGCAATGCGGTAGTCATGTTTCGAAGATCACCGCCGGTTCGCCATCGTAAGTAGTAAGGTCGCGAAAACCAGAAGTGCCATCCCGGCTGCGAGGAAAGCCTTAGACTTTCCAGGAATGCTCTTCCATTCTCCCGTAAGCACGCCAGACAGGGTCGCGGTCATGATCATAAAGATCTGAAACACTCCCCATCCGATCGAGGTTCCCAGGTTTCCAAGAAACGCGGCACTCATGCCATAGACGGCAAAGGCACCCATCCACAATGCGGCCATCACGAATGAACACAGTGAATCTGGAAGCGGCTTGGTGAACGCGCGCCAGCTTCGGCGGCGGATCAGCAGATAGACGGAGTATCCGGCGTTGGGGAAGAATCCCCCCATCAGGCTGATCGGCCATACAGCATAAGCCGCGTGGAGAGGCGAATTGCCGAGCGCGATGCTCCGCTGCGCGATGTCCTGGCCGAATGCGAACGAGTAATTCAGCATCGGCGCCAGAAAGCCGCACAGGACTGCAAGCAGAACTGCTGCCCGGTACCTCGTTCGCAGGTGGGATGAGTCGCCGGGCTGGGCGCGTCTCTCCCGAAGGCGGCCTGCCCACGTAGTAAACGCGATGCCCACTACCATGAGGGATATGCCGGTCAGGACAAAGAGTGGGGTGTTCCGACCCAGCGCATTACGTTGCGCGACGAACAGGGGAACAAGTGTCCCCAACGCCGCTCCCATGCCTACGATAATCGCGTAGGCGAGTCCGAGGCCCAACCTCTCTACGGAAATGCCGAAGAGCACTTGAGCAACGCCCCAGCACATCCCGAACACCACGGGAACGATAAGTTGTAAAGGATGCACCGTCCGGTAAACGGCACCAAGGTGATCCACCAGAAGAAACGCAAGTGTCCATGGAAGAATCACCAGAGACACCACACTGAATATCGACCACATGTTCTCCCATCCCCAGCCGCGGAGGAATTTCGAAGGCAGCATGCAGTTGCCTGCCATGAATCCCGCAAGCACAGTGAGTGCCAGGCCGGCTGGTGTGGATGAAATCATGCGGGAGACGCAACGGGAAGGCCTGCCAGGTCGGAAGATGCTCCCGGTTCCTGCGGGGTTTTGTAGATGCCTCCCTCTACCTGAGCCGGAAAAACAAAGTGCGATCTCAGGTGGGGAATGTATTCCAGGAAGAGAAGATCGTGCCCAAGAGCAATGCGGTTGAACAGCACCAGATGCTGATGAAGCTGTCCCATATCTCCGACATGCGGAGCAAGCGGCAGGTTGAATTTCTTCGCCAGAAGACTGACGGTGAGAAATTCACTAATCCCGGCTAGCCTCGTAGCGTCCGCCTGAACAAAATAAATGGCTCCGGCTTGAAGGAAGTTTTTGAACACCACTCGATTAGGAATGTGTTCTCCCGCCGCCAGCTTTACGGGGGCAACCTCTCGAGCCAATTCCACGTGACCCAGCAAATCGTCTGGATGTGTCGGTTCCTCAATCCACAGCGGGTTGAGCGGAGCAAGTTTCCGGATCATCTCCGACGCCGTGGGAAGATTCCACTGCTGGTTGGCATCAAACATCAGGGTTGCGGAATCCCCTGCGCACTCGCGAAGCATGTACGCACGGCGCAAATCGCGATCCCTGTCTGCCGAGCCCACCTTCAGTTTGAACGCATTGAAGCCCTTTCCGATTGCACGCTCAGTCAGCTCGCGAACCTTCCGGTCATCATAAGCCATCCAGCGTGTCGTAACCGGGATAGCCGCGATGCAGGATATCCTGGCGCTCCGGCCGGCTCGGCAAATGGGCGCGAAGCAGATCGATGGCCTCCTGCCGCGATAAAACCTCCTCGAGATAAGTCAGGTCCAACAGGTCGACAAGCTGTTCCGGCGTCAGGTCAAAGCAGGCGTTGGTGATCGAGCAGCAACTTCCAAAGTGGAACGCGTTTGCTCTTCGCCCAGAGGCCTGAGGACCGAGCCATCGCATGGCTGGGTCGTTCGCAAGCTGATTTGAAAGCTTGCCGAAATCAGCCATCATCTCTTCGATCTCTCTGCCGGCCAGGCGACCGGCGAGCAGTTCAATGGCATCGCATACGAGACGGTTGCCTTCGCCGAGCGTGAGCGTGATGCCTGTGCCCGACACAGCAACGTTAGTTTGCAGTTGCGTTACGGCCAGGCTGTATTCAGGATTTGTGTGGACCGCATCGCTGCCCGCGCCCGGCGGCAGCGTATACCTCATATCGAATGCGGCAATGTGGTCGATAACCCAAGACATGATGGCTCCCTCACGAGCGTCTGTAGCCCAGCTCAGCGCCTCCGCTGACAGGGACAATGCAGCCGGTCATAAAACGCGACCGTTGCGAAAGAAGAAATACCGCTACATCAGCCACGACATCGCCCCGCGGAGACGGACCGAGAAGATGAATGTTGTCGACAAGCTGCCGACTGCCGGCGGGATCCGATTGCTCTGCGCACCAGCGCTCAAGCATGGGAGTCAGGACGGCGGCGGGACAGATTGCGTTCACCCGAATCGAAAATCGGGCGTAGTCTGCAGCCATTGCCTTCGTCAGCGAAATCAGCGCCCCTTTACTGGCGACGTAGGCAGCGTGATCTGTCTGACCAATTAGGCCGACCATGCTGGCGGTGTTCAAAATAGCGCCCTTCGAAGCAACCAGTGAGGGAAACGCAAAACGGGTCGTCCAGTAAGCCGATTTCACATTGACTCGGAACAGATGATCCCACTCAGCCTCACTCGTTTGATGGAGCGGAAGCGAAGGAGTGGCTATTCCTGCGTTGTTGTGCACCGCATCAATACGGCCAAAGCGCTTGAGTACCTGCGCGATTGCGGATTCAACCATCGGTCCGTCCGCGACATCGGCTTTAAGCGCCATACATCGTTCGCCGGCTTCGGACGCGACCTGCTCCGC
The DNA here is from genome assembly GCA_963781245.1 of uncultured Acidobacteriaceae bacterium. Classification (GTDB taxonomy): domain Bacteria; phylum Acidobacteriota; class Terriglobia; order Terriglobales; family Acidobacteriaceae; genus Silvibacterium. The sequence continues at coordinate 47,488 of CAWAFB010000005.1, read as the reverse complement.
ACCTTCCAGATTGCGATCGAGAATGGCAACACATGCGCCTTCGCGCACGTAACCCAATGCGCATTCCGCGCCAATTCCGTCGCCGCCTCCCGTGAGGACGATGATTTTATCCAGGAGCTCACCAGGCATTCATGCTCTCGCTGTTCTAAAGGATTCCTTGTGATACGCCTAATTTGCCACTGTCCGACGCGGACATTTAAGCTTTTAATTAGGCGCTTAAATCTGCAGAGACGAGCATACATTCCTTGCCTATGCGACGGTCAAAATGCGACAATAAGCGCTTATATCACTAAGCTCGCAGCCATCGGGACGAATGAGCCTCCATTTTGAGGCTCCATTTGATAATCGGCGATATCGCATCAACCAATGCGCGATGGCTAACAGGCGCGATAGCCTTTCGATAATGAATCCTGGACACAGACAGTTCGTTGTCGGCTAAGAGAGGGATTCCCGCACGAGTCTGCCGATCTCTTTAGGCAGAGCTGCGCGCTTGCTCTCTGGGCCAGTACATTGGGTGATGTAAGCCGTGATGATGATGGGCGGCCTGCCGGGGGGCCAGAGAACGGCGATGTCGTTGCTCGTGTCATTACCGTTAGACCCTGTTTTGTCGGCCGCACGCCAGCCCTCGGGCAAATCTGCGCGCAAGCGATCGAGGCCGGTCAGGTTTGACTCCATCCACTGCGTCAGTTACTCACGGGGAGCCGGTGAGAGCACATGCCCGAGCAGCACGGATTGCAGATCATCGGCCATCGCGGCGGGCGAGGTGGTGTCTCGAGGATCCCCGGCCAGTGCTTCGTTCAGCGACGTCTCCGTCCGGTCGAGCCGCGTGACCGCATCGCCGATGGAGCGGGAAAAGTGGGTGATGCCTGCCGGGCCGCCGATCCTTTCGAGTAGAAGGTTCGCTGCCGTGTTGTCGCTGCGGGTAAGCGCTGCGTGACAAAGTTCGCCGATGGTCATGGTGCCACCGGCATGCGGTTCAGTCAGCGGAGAATTGAACAGCAGCGGTTTCGGCGGTATTGAAATGATGGCGTTTAAGGTTTCCCGATGGCGATCGACGCGCTGCAGGATTGCAGACGCGAGAAGGAATTTGAAGGTGCTGCACATGGGAAACCGCTCATCTGCGCGATACCCGGTGCCTTCGCCGGTGGCGATGTCCCGTACGGCGATGCCGAGGCGGCCACCGTTCGCTCGTTCAAGCGCTGCAAAAGCCGCAGGTAACTCACTGAAGCGCTTCGTTGTGGCGTGGAGAAATTCGGGTAAGGCGAGAGTGCTCATCGCAATGAAGCTTCGGCGGCTAAACATATATCCAGCAAAACACGAGAGCGCGAGTGGACCGGTGCTTATTCTGGTTCCGGGATCGAGAATCATGGGCATCTCGATTGCAGACTCAATGCGGTTATAGTCTTAGTGAATTCCATGAGATCTTTGCTGGTTCGCCTTTTTAGTGTTCTCCTCCTGGTGCAACTCGCCTTTGCGCAAGAGGTCAGCTTCCATATCACGCCGTTGCGTCCTGTGCAGGAGTTGCGGGCAGAGGCGCTCAAGGCTCAGCCGCCACGCGAGCAGGGAAACTTCCGTAAGCCTGAGCTGGTGGAATTGGTCAAACTCGATCCCACCATCAAGCTCGACATCCGCTACGCCACCACTAACAACTTTCTCGGGACTCCCGTGTACACCGAGGCGCGGGCCTTTCTTCAGCGGCCGGCGGCAGAAGCGGTGCTCCGCGCCCATCGCGAGCTCAAGGCCCGTGGATACGGCCTGATCGTCCACGATGGCTACCGTCCCTGGTACGTTACGAAAATTTTCTGGGAGGCGACACCCGATGATAAGAAGATTTTCGTCGCCGATCCGGCCAAGGGCTCCAAACACAACCGCGGATGCGCGGCGGACCTGTCTCTATACGATCTGACAACCGGCAAGGAAGTGAAGATGCCGAGCGGTTACGACGAGATGACTGATCGCGCTTATTCCGACTACGCCGGTGGTACAGCCGAGGAGCGTGCTCTCCGCGCCCTGCTACGTCAAGCCATGGAGAGTCAAGGTTTCACGGTCAACCCCACCGAGTGGTGGCACTTCGACTACAAGGATTGGCAAGAGTACCCGATCATGAACATAAGATTCGAAGACCTTCGACCATAGAGATCTACACCGCCGCTCATCGCTCAGCTGCGCTGACTGTGGGTGGCAACCGCCACGGGCCTGCCAACCGCACATACTCCGGCGCCGGCACCTGTACGAGTAGTGGCTTCCGCGTTGGATCGAGCCAGGTGAGCAGCGTCCCCAGTTCGCTTAGTGGCATAGCAGTGCATCCTGCCGTGCCTTGGCTGGAGCCTCCCCAAATGTGGAGGAAAACGCACGATCCGCCGCCCGGCACAGGAGGATTGGTGTGCGTGATGATGCCATTGTGGCCTACGACGATCCCCCAGCGATACGCTTCGCCGACGCTGCGCATGTGTTCTGAGCTATTCCAGTCGGGAGTAACAGTGGAACGGTCAACGATGCGGTTATAGTATTTCGAGCCGGCATCGTCCACGCACTCTATTGACGGGGTGAGGCTCAAATAAGGCATCTTTGATTCCGGCAGGGGCTGGGATGCGTCGCCAAACGCGGTGCCCAGCGCGAAGACGCCAGCGGGTGCCCTGCCATCCCCTTCTTTCTTTACTGGGTCGGAAGCGCGACGAACTCCCGGGTTATCGGTAGCGATAGCGCCGATGCCCCATCCCATGCCATTCTTACCGACCACGATGGAGATCGGCTTGCCCACAACCCGCCAAGCTTGGTGCGGGGTCCAGCGCTCGTATAGCTGCAGCTGTCCTTCGACCACGTTCCAGTCTGATGTGGTGACCACGATCATCTGCGTTGAATGCGCGAAAGCATCGGGCTCAACGCCGGTAGCCTTTGCCGAGACAACCAGACCGGCTGCGCCCAGGAATAGGCTGATGAGAAAGTACATCGGTTTCATCGAATGCAGTGTAAGCCAAAGGGGGCCAAAAGCACCCATCTGTGAACGGATTTAGTTCCTGTAAGCCGTCACATCGGAAACGTACTTGCCTCGGTTCGCGCGAAAGGGCCCGTTAGCGAATACGGTGGCGATACACTTCGGGTCAAACAAACGCGGTCACGACCGCGCCGCAAACATCGCCGCAACCTTGCGTGATGCAAAAATAGGTTTGAACAACTTATTCTTAAGGTCTTGCGAATGGTCGGGGAGAGAGGATTCGAACGTATCAACGACCATTCCTTCCTGACGCATTTCGTTCATGTCTATGTTTCTTCAAGGCCGCCTGTAGGCCAAATGGCGGCCTGTTTCATTCTGTTTCACTCTCATGTGTACTCCCGGTGACCTCGGGGCCGAAAACCAGCCCTGAAGGTGGTGCGCTTTCTCCTGCAAACGCACGCTTACGTTTCGCGCCCTGTGGCGCGCTGTTGGTTCCGGCTTGGGGGGTGGGGTGGTCGTCCGGCGCGGTGCGGCGCGCACAGTTGCCAAGTGTGACGCAGCACGCGGCGACGTATGCTGGCTCCTATGCCGATGCTCATCTATAAGCCTCACCGCGCAGATTCAAAGGGGTTCGTGAGGTTCTGGAGTCACCAATACGGGTACGGTGACGATGCTCGCTATGAGCAGAACATCGGGCCCGAACTGACTGAGAAGCGGATTCAAGATCTGTTCGAATGGAAAAACGGAACGCCTCTGTCAAAGCTGAAACAAGGGTCTCTTTATCGGAACTTCGTAGAGCGAAGAGCAGAACTCGATCGGCTACGAGAGGACGAGAACCCAGAGGTCTTCTTGGCCCATTTCGCCAAAGGCGGTGCTATCTGGCGAATTTTCTGGCTTCACTGCTGGCAGCCGAGCGCTTCCCCATTTACGACCAGCACGTGCATCGAGCGATGGCTTTCCTTCAAACCGGTGAACGCGAAGAGATTCCGGATTATGATCCTCAGAAAATCGAGTCGTACTGCCGCAGGTATTTGCCCTTTCATGCGACGTTCGAAGGCATCGAATCCCGATCGGTAGATAAGGCTTTGTGGGCGTTTGGCAAGTTTCTTAAAGAATATAGATTCCCGACAGGCCCGTTGAACGGAAAATGAATCTACAGCTTAGTCCGTCGAGATTCATCGGGCGCGTCATGTAGGGCGTTTCCCGCTCCGGATTTGGGGCAGCGGATATTCGTGCTCTCGACGCGCAGAAGCTCCGCAGGCGAGGATCTTGTCCCGCTCCTCCATCCGATCGCCGACATGACAGTCCGCGATAGAAAATACCGGGCGCGACAAACGAGTCTGTTCGGATTGGTGGAAGGCGTTGCTTCGTGATCATCTTGTCGCCTGACGCAGAACGGCCCACTCAAGTCAGAAAGACTTGAGTGGGCTGGGTTATTGCAGCTTCCGTGTGAGGGCCGCGATGATAAGCGGCTCGCACGGAAGGCGCTTAATTGACGGTTACCACGTTGCTGGCGGTAGCATTTAGACCGGCCTGATTCTTGAGAGTCAGTTGAATGGTATAGGTCCCCGCTTTCGTGTACGTGTGTGTCGTTGTTGGTGTCATGTTCACCCAGGTTCCATCCCCGAAGCTGATGGTTTCGCCAGTGATCGGGCTTCCGCCGTTCTTACTAGCCGAGGCGTCGATCGAGACCACCAGCGGGTGTGTGCCACTCTTCGGCGTCACATTCAGCACCGGTACCGGAGCAACCGGCGCTGGTGCCGGAGCTGGCGCCGGAGCCGGCGCAGGAGCAGGTGCCGGTGCCGGTGCAGGAGCCGGAGCAGGAGCCGGGGCCGCAGTAACGGTTACGACACCGTTCGCCGTCATGATCTTCCCGGACTGGTCCTTGACGGTCAGCTGAACGGTGTAGGTTCCCGGAGTCGTGTAGGTATGACCCGTTGTCGGAGTCATGTTCACCCAGGTTCCATCGCCGAAGTTAATTGTTCTGCCCACGATATTGCCCTGGCTCGTGGACGAATCGATCGAGACCACCAACGGAGCTGTACCGCTCGTCGGTGTCACGTTCAGCACGGCGGTCGTAGCTGACGGTGTCGGAGCAGGTGCCGGGGCGGCAGTTACGGTTACGACACTGTTCGCCGTCATGATCTTCCCGGACTGGTCCTTGACGGTCAGCTGAACGGTGTAGGTTCCCGGAGTCGTGAAGGTATGACCCGTTGTTGGAGTCATGTTCACCCAGGTTCCATCGCCGAAGTTAATTGTTCTGCCCACGATATTGCCTTGGCTCGCGGACGAATCGATCGAGACCACCAACGGAGCTGTACCGCTCGTCGGTGTCACGTTCAGTACGGCGATCGTGGCTGCCGGTGTCGGAGCAGGCGCAGGTGCAAGTGCAGGCGGAGGAGCCGGGCTGCCCGTCATCGAAACCGCAACGGTCGAGTACGCCGGAACCGCAACCGTGGCCGAATACCCTCCCGACACGGGCGTGAGAACAGCCGACTCCGTGGAGATCTGGCTATTGTCGCTATTCAGCAGGTACGACGTCCCTGTTACTGAGGTGAGTCCCGGGTTCGCCAGAGTTACAGCGACGGCATTGTAGGAGGTCGAAGTCGGATTGATGATAACCACGTTGTCCGCTGCATCGTTATAGAAAGCAGTCGCGCTCAGGCCGGATGTCGTGCTTGCCGGAGTGACCGAAGCCGCCATGTGCCCGCCCGCCTGCAGGTTGAGGTAATTCGGTGACGCAAATAGCTGGAACGCATAGAGCTGGGGATACGGATCCGTCCGCGACGTATTGCAATCCATATCGGCATCCCACTGACCCAGAAGGCAGAAGTAATTACCGATAGCATTGAAGTAGACGAGCCGGCTGGGAACCGCAGTTGCGCCGTTGTAGACCACATTGAGGAAGTCGGCGATTGCCAGACTATTCCACAGCGGGCCATAGGTGGGATCGTTGCGCAGGTGGTCCACCGCAAACGCCCAGTTCGAGTTGTATTCGCTCAGATAGATCGGAGTCGAGGCAGCATTCGGCTGTTTTCCGGCGCGCACCAGAGGCTCGATCACTTTGTAGAAGTGAATCAGACCCTGCGGGCTCGACTGCGTGTCCGCATACAGGCCGGCCCACGTCATCCCGTTATTAATGTCGGTCTGGCCGGTGAGGTAGAGGTGGAAACTAACAAAGTCCACGTAGGGCGCGGTTGAAGGGTTGTTCAGCAACGCCGGGAGCCAGGTGGACGCCTGCGACATCTGGGAGATTACAGGCCCACCGGTGTGGATCATTTGACCATCGGACTGCGCCTGGGCATGCATAGCGGACGCAGCAGACGCAAACATGGAGACATACGTATTCAGCCGTGCGGTAGGATCGCTTACGCATAATGACGTAGCAAGCTCCGGCTCATTCCAGATCTCGTAATCCTGAACCACTCCAGGAAAATTCTGATTGATGTGTGCGACCACCGCGGCCGTCATCTGACCCCACTTTGTGACATCAGAAGGCGCGGAACACGCGTTTGAGCCAAGCGAAGGTGGTGTGTTCATGATGACACCGATGGGATGAAGGCCTTCGGCGCTGATCGACTTCAGCTGCGCATCCAGCACGCCAAAATCTGGCGTAGGTGTCGCGTAAACCTGCTGAAGAAGAATCCAGAAGCGCGTCTCGCTGAGTCCCGCCGAAGTAATCGTGTTGACTGCAGCCGGTTGGCTAAACCAATTGCCGCTACCGCCCACACCCAACAAGCCGCTGGGTATTGCGGGAGTGGAACCGCTGCGATAGGCAAAGTCGGCGGTTACCGTTTGTGCTTGGGATGAAGCCGAGCCGAACAGCATGGCTGGCACAAGCGGAAGCCAGGCAAGGCGACTCAGGGCGCGCCGGAATTTCGACGTGATCGGCGGCGCGCTACGTTCTCCGTGTTTGAAGTTGATTGGGGGGAGCGAGATCATAACATTCCTTTCTGTGCTTTTGCACGCGAGCTGGGATTAGGCCGCTGGCTCTACTCGTTGGGCAGGTTCGATCAGGCACACTTCGGGTGTTGGCTGCAGACAGCAACCTTGCTGAACCAAGCGCCCTAACGATCTGCCGTCACGGCGCCTCTGAGTTGTCTCGGTAGCTGTCGAACACCCTTGGCCTGATGTGTTCCAGCGATGTACTTATCTTTCCATTCATCGCAGACGCGGTCGTTGCTCGACGGCGAGTAGTTAGTTGCTTCTAAGCAAGTAGCAAAGCAACGGCACCTAAGCAGGAGGAATTACCCGGGATCGTCTCCACATGGGGATGCGGTTTTTCTAACTGGACCGATTAAGACACAAGAATCTCACTCGCGAGATCGTATTAGACAAATCCCGCGAGTGAGATTGGAAGGAACCGGTCAGGGCGGCAGTACACAGGAGGAAACATCTCGGAAGCGCTAGTTTTCACGCCTCACAGCCGATGAAAAATACTTCTTCGTAGACGGCGCTCAGCAAAACTTTGTTGTAAACCATCCAGTCGCAGTCATAGGAAACCGGGAGAAGTGGCATTCCCTGGTAAGTAAACCTGGTGCCGTCAATAGGGCGCGGATCTACCAGATCTGAAACGTCACAAAAATTTTGCATGTACTTCGTCCTCTCAGTCTTTTAGTCGTTTGAAATGCGAAGTCCATGTCATCCAGCGGATTTACGGAAGTCCTATTTCGCAGAAGCGGCTTGCTGTGTATCAATCCAGATAGCAATGAGTGGAGCGTTCGCCTTTGCGTTGGTCCGCACCCATTCGGAATGAAGTGCTGTCTGGTATTGCGGGGTTCCGTTTGTCATATGAAGCATGGCGTCCCTCCACAGGGATTCGTTTAATCCGTCCCGGTTGACAACTTCATCGTCGCTCGCCCGCCAAACTCAGTCGTTGCTCTAGAGCAATTGCTTGAGAGCGAATGGCGGAACGCCCGACTTAAGAGATAGAAACGATTGGGAAAGAAGGGACTTCAGGCACAGAAACCGGAACGGAATTGTGACACAACAGCTGGCAGGGAACCGGGCTTTCGCAGTACGGACGAAAAATCAAACTCGTTCGAATTCCCCTGCTTTCACGATTAGTCCGGCTGCATTCAGGCCGTTGATCAGATTCGCCGCGTAGCGTTGCTTTCCGCAGAGAAAGAGGGTGCCGATCCACTGCCGGTCGGCGGCAACGATGTTCATATCGATCCATGCTCGTGCGGTATCTGTAAAAACCAAAAACTGAACCAGGTCACCACAATCTAGAACCATCACATCGTGTTGTGACATGCGGGGGATAATCATGATTCCACTCCTGTGCGATTTTTCAGCTGCAACACGGGCTGACACGGGGCGTTCCAGTGATGTGCCCATGTTTCCAGTCATCGCAGATACAGTCGTTGCTCGACGAAAAGTAAGTACATGCTCCGGAGCAGCTAAGAAAGGAACGACCTGTGGTGCTAGGAGTTAGAGGGGGGTTCAATGCACAGAATAGGAACAGCTATTAAGCGACAGCCAACAGGAGTTCGGGCTTTCGCAGCAGGAGCTTGCCGCGGCGCTTCGTCACGATACCGGAGCTTTTCCAGTCGCTTAGACAACGGCTCACGGTGAATGGCGTCACATTGGCCCCTTCAGCCAGATCCTCGTTCGTGACCGTCATCTCGACACCTCCCGGAGTGGCTTTGCCGATCGCGCTCGCCAGACTCAACAGTAAGTGAGCGACCCGTCCCTGCGCATCATCAGAGCTCAACGAGACATTTGCCGCGGTCGACCACGCGAGGTTTTCCGTCACCGCGATAGATAAGATGTTGTCCAGCAGAACCGGGTATCTCGAAACCAGTTCACGGATCGTTCGCCTGTCCCACGCCCAGGCGCAGCCGTCCGACACCAACTCCGTGCTGGCGAGATACTGAAATTGGGTGGAGAGAATCGCAGCACCGCCGAATACCTGTCCGGCGGTCAGCCACTGCAGAACTATCTTGCGGCCCTCGCTGGTGATCACGAACTGCCTGCCATGACCACTTGTGAGCAGAAAGAAACGTTCCGCAGGGTCTTCCTCATTGAGGATTACCGAGGATGCGCGGAATTGGCGGTGTTTGGCGACGGACAGAACTGAGCTGAGTTCGGCCTCCGACAATCCCGATAGGATTCGAGGCATCAGCTGGTTGGGAAGGCCTGCGATCTGCTTCCCCGGCGACAATTGGCATTGGCAGTTCATGCTCGATTGCAAGCGCAGACTCGACCTGAGCTACAGGCGGAGATCCAGTACACATCAAACTTCCTGGACTTGCATCTGGAGAAGGGGTCAATCAACATCCAATCGAACTTGTCGGTGAAACATCGCGCACTTCGCAGATCAAAACGACGCCGGGAACGGATTTAGAAGCCGTAGCTTCCCCCGTTCCTCTGGCGAGAGCAATCTACATCAAGGGCTGCCGTTTGTCACCAAGCACTTCGCAAAAGGTAGTCCATTCACGGGCCAAAAGCAATCCGGGTGAGCGATGTACGTGGACTGCCCAGACCTCCAGGGAGGTGATATGACTGATATCTACGCGCGATTATTTCGATACACAGCGCGAGCCGATTTCGAGCCCCTAGAGAACTTCCTAACTGAATCGCTTGGCGACTTACTCGAACGACTGACAATTGCTGACGGAAGCCAACTCGAGAGCTTCATTTCCGATGTCCTGTGCGGGTCAGAAATCCTGCCCCTCTGGCAGCGAGGATACATGGCGCTGTTAAGCTGGCGTGGAGAACTCAGGAGATGATTCGCTGCAAGGGCGAATTGGGATATCTCGATCTGTGCTTTATCGCCGACGGAGAGCTGACGTTGATCGTGGAAAACAAGATCAGCGCGGATTTCACAACTCATTCCGCGGCAAGCAATGAGATGGAAATTGACGCGGATAATGAGAACCAAATTGAGAGCCAGTTGGATTTCTACTAGAAACGCCTTAAGCAGCAAGCGAAGCCTACTGCTCATGTCCTGCTAACTCACCAAACAGACCCTCCCTCGTCTTTCGCACTCCGACAAGGCTTCTCTGAAGGTGACACCACCGTATTTGAGAGTATGTGCCGCTGGAGCGCAGTTCACAGATGGTTAAGGAAGCCGATTCGCGGTATGACACTTCGTATGCAGCCAGCGTTGAACGAGCTGCCCTTAAGGTGCTGGCTCACTGGGGCAAGCTGACGCTCGAGATCAACGAACGTCGCGCAAAATATACTCTCGACAAATTCGGGGACGTTCTACTACAAGGTCTCACCGCCGAGCGCTCGAAAGGGATCTGGCTGCACTGATGAAGTCTGGCGGCCGCAATGGACGCCCGTTGACCGGCAAAACCATTCGCGAAATCGCAGCACTTACCAGTCAGGCTCTGAAGAAAGCCGTGCGCCAGAAGCGCATCGAGCGCAACCCGATGGAGTTTGTGGATCGTCCAAGGTGCGTCCCGAAGGAGGTCGAGTGTCCAGAGGCCCATGAGTTCGAGTCTTTGCTCACGAGGATTCAAAATGCGCGTTATTACGCAATGGCGATCTTCCCCGCCGATTCTGCGTGTCGACGCGGTGAAGCGCTGGCCTTGCGGTGGGCCGACGTAAATCTTGCGACTGGCTGGATCACGGTCAGCAAGTCGTTATCGGAGACACGCGATGGTTTGGAGGTCAAGACAACGAAGTCGGGCAAGACGCGTTCCGTTAAACTCTCCGAGTCCACGATTCAGGTTTTGCTGAGACACCGCGACCAGATCGAGCAAGAGAAGTGGCTCTGCGGAGATAGCTATAACGACCAGAATTTAGTGTTCCCGACGCCGGTCGGCAGCCACTACGTGCCGTCGCAGATCACTAACAGGCTCGTCGCGTTCATGAAGGAAGTCGGGATCAAAAGTTCGATGCACTCGCTCCGCCACTATAATATTTCGACGCTTCTGTCTCGCGGTGTGCCGCTGCCGATAGTGAGCAAGCGGGCCGGTCGCGCCAACCCGCAGGTCACGCTGAATATCTATAGCCACGTGATGAAGGGCGACGCGGAAGCGGCGTCCGTTATCTGGGACAACGCCAACGCCGAGATCATCGCTCGCACGCAGCCGGTGGCGCAGTCACTGGAGAGGCGTGTCCCTCCTCTTAGGAGGGCGTTGCCCCTCCCTCATCGCTCCTACGGACTCATGCGCCAAACCCGCCTGGCTCTCCCCTCCTTCGGTTTTTAGCCTCGTTCGAGGAGTCTTTGCAGGTCGCTCCCAGCCCCTGCTGCCAACGGGTTCTTCCCGACGTTATCTCTGTGAATCTTTCCTTGGATGCTTGATCCCATACCCCGGCGGTTCCACAAAGTGCTTTTACCTGTTTCTTCCTCTGTGGCATCGGCCTTCCCCCAAGAAGGAAACGGGTCGGCTTCCGCAGTTTCTCGCGAACACGACTTTCCGCGAGGCAGGATTTCGGGGCTGCAGATATTTCTTTATGTTCAGGCCTCCGAGTTTGCTCGTCTCCCAGATCGTTCCTACCGCTGCTGTACTGCCGCAGCGCAGCCGAGACTTTTACTTCCGGGCAGAACGTGCTTCGTTACCTCTGCACGCACCGGATATGCTAACCGTCCGAATACAGGTAATTGACGGCACAAGGACTTTCACCCTGCTAGATTCTCAGCCTTGTCGGCTGCTCACCTCCCCACCCTGCTATTCAAGCTACGGGGCTTGGACTCTTACCCCGGTGGGACTCTCACCCACTGGTCAAGCCAGCCTTCACTGGACGCACACATATCAGTACTTATCCGATGATGATTCGCCAAAATCGGCAGCGGTGCCGCCCGGCCCGCTGTTCCGAAATGGATATGCCGGAATATAATGCCTCAGCCCAGGGGGCGCAGCAGCGTTTCAGACGCGAGGCCGCGAGTGTTGCCATTCGATTCTTGGCTTGGGCAGGGATCATACGCACCGACCTGGGGACGATTAGGACGCGTAAGTCGACGAGCCAGATCAAGACACAGATCATCAAAGTGGTCATGGCATGCCGCCATTCGGAGACGTCCTCTCAAACGACTAAGTGAAGGATCTGGTTGTGTTCCTGACTTCGTGCCTCACGGAGGCTGCTCCCGGCTGCCGCCCAAGATAGCTCAGTAGAGGTTGCCGGCGACCTGTTCGGCGATTTGTTCGAGCGCGTCGTCATGCGGGTCGGCTGGTTTTGTCGTGGTCTTCCGTCCGCGAGCGGTGAGCGTAACAGTGAAATGAAGATCGCGGACTCGGCTGCTGATCATCTCGACGGCTTCATTGCGTGAGCCCTTAAGTCTGCAGGTCAGCGCCTCATTGCCAATGCCCTTGAGGCCTGTGCTGTCAGCCGGACAGACAGCAAGGGTAGCCCTGCTGACCAAAACTTCCAATGAATCTGGCGGGCTCTGTTGCCGCGAAAAGCTGCACGATCCCTCGCCGGTATTCGTGACTTTTGCGGTCACAGATACCTCCCCACCAAGCGTGTGGGCGGCGCTGCCTGATGTCAGCCACGGACAACCGACTCCGGGATGGGGTAATGAGCCAGGCTTTGGCGCGGTACCGTATTGCGTTTGTGCCATGGCGGCAGAGGAGAACAACAACCAGATCAGAGCACGTTTGAGCATGACCTTATGCTTTCGCTTTCAGCTGCGTTTTTGCCGTCGGCAGCCGGCCGGATTTCAGGATCTTCCCACCTTCCTGGATGACATAGAGCTGGTTGGCGTCGAGATTCTTCAGCTGATCCACCTGGCCGCTGAGCCAGCGAATCTCGACCATGTCGACCTTCTTCGCCTGGTCCAGTCCGAAGTGCATGCGCATGTCGTTCTGCGAGAAGTAGCTGCCGCCGCTGCGCAGCTCGTCCATCTGAACGAGCGGTTTCGGCGCACCGGGTACGGTCTGCGCGGTGATGATGACGCGGCTGCCGATGCCGGTGCGGTTCGACTTGACGCCTACGAGCTTGATCTTGATCCAGTTGCGATTGAGGGTGGAGTCGCATCGCAAAAGCTGCGGCAGGGAGTTGATGCAGTTGACGGCGATGTCGATCAGGCCGTTGTTGTTGTAGTCGCCGAAGGCGCAGCCGCGGGCGGGAGCGTTTTCGAGGATGCCTGGGCCGCCCTCGTTGGTGACTTCTTCGAAGCGGCCGTTGCGCAGATTGCGATAGAGATATTTGTGCTCAGCGTATTTGAGGTCGGCCTTTGACTTGTCGACTTCGGGGTAGACGTGGCCGTTGGACATGAGGATGTCGAGCCAGCCGTCATTGTCCATGTCGAAGAAGCCGACTCCCCAGCCGAGCAGGCGCGTGTTGACTCCAAGGCCGCTCGGGTAGGTCCGGTCTTCGAAGGCGGCGTCGCCGAGGTTGGTATAGAGGGAGTCGGTGTCGCCGGCGAAGTTGGTTTTCACTACATCGAGGTTCCCGTCACGGTTGTAGTCGCCGATGGAAACGCCCATGCCGGCCTGGGGCTTGGCCTCAGCGGAGAGCGCGGCTCCGGCTTCGATGGCGATGTCACGGAAGGTCCCGTCTTTCTGGTTGAGATAAAGCGTGGCTGGAGCGGAGTCATTGGCAACGTAAATGTCCGGCCAGCCGTCGTTGTCGAGGTCGGACGCGGCCACGCTCAGTCCGTAGGTGCCGACCGCGGTCCACATGCCCGACTTTTCGCTGACGTCGGTGAAGGTGCCGTCGCCATTGTTGTGATAGAGGATGTTTCTACCGCCTGCAAGGCCCGGCGGGCCGCAGGCAACGAGGATTCCTTTGTAGGTGCAGGGACCATCTTCGGGCTTGGGCGCAGTCTTCAAGTCGAAGTCGACGTAGTTGGCGACGAAAAGATCGAGATGGCCATCGCGGTCGTAGTCCACAAAAGTGCAGCCGGTGTTCCAGCGCGTCTTGGGACCGGGCTGGATGAGGCCGGCCTGCTGCGTCACATCGGCGAAGGTGCCATTGCCGTTGTTGCGATAGAGCACATTCTGGCCGTAGTAAGTGACAAACAAGTCGTCGTGGCCGTCGTTGTTGTAATCGCCGACGCAGCAGGCTTGTCCCCAGCCGGTTTTATGCTCGAGACCGGAGCCGGTGGTCACATCGGTGAATGTGCCGTCGCGGTTGTTCTTGAAGAGATGGCAGTGCGGCTCCTGGCCGGAAGGAAATCCTTCGAGCCGCCAGCCGTTGACTAAGAAAAGATCGAGCCAGCCGTCATCGTCGTAGTCGTAGAAGGCGAGGCCGCAGCCGGTGGTTTCGAGGAGATATTTATTGGTGCCTTCGGGGCCATAGATGGTCTTGACGTTTAGGCCGGAGTCTTTGACGAGGTCGGTGAAGCTCACCCCCAGTGGTGTGCCTTCAATGGGCGACTTCGGTCCGGGCGGCGGTGGCGCGGGTTTCGCGTCGTAAGTGCGCTCCTGCGGTCCGATGCCCTTGGGTTGTTCGGGCGGCGCGGCTTGCTGCTGCCAGGGTGAAGCCAATGCAATTATGTCGGCAAGGGGCAGAACGAGCGCTGTGCGACTCAGCGAACGAATGAACTTGCGACGATTCAACGAAGGGCCATCCTCGGTGATTTAGGGTTGTCCACCGGCGGCTTTTGGCTGGTGCGTGATTTCGGTGTGCACGTGCCACGGTACGCTCTCGGTGGAGATTTCAGGGTGCTTACGGAGATAGTCGAGCGAATAAGTTGGCGCACCGGGATCGATTCTCTTGGCCGTGTACAGAGCCGCTTCCTCAGCCGCCTGCTTCTTCATGCCCTCGCGGCGATAGAGGATTGCCAGATTGTAGTGCGCGGCCAGGTCGTCGGGATCAATAGCCTGGAGAGCCTTGAACTGCTCCAGGGCTTGGTCACTGCGATGCTGCTGATAATAGGAAATGCCCAACTCGCGGCGGGCATCCCGTGAGTACGGATACTGCGCGACTACCTTCTGCAAATCCGCGATCTCCGCATCGGAGTGCCGCGCACGCCGCTCGACGAGCGCCATGTAGTAGAGCGCGCGAGCGTCGTCAGGAGCGAGCGTGAGTGCTTTCTCAAGAGGCGCGCGGGCGTCGGCGTACTTTTCCCACTCGATGTAGGTGAGGCCGACGTTGATATACGCGTCCTTGTAGTCGGGGCGCAGGCGCACAACCTGCTCGAAAGCATTCAACGCGTCCTCGTACTGCAACTGGTCGAGATAGCCGATGCCAAAGTTATTCCAACGCATCCAGTCAGCATTGTCGGTCGCGAGAGCTGGGGTTGCCGGGTTGTCGCCGATATTCAAAGTACGGGTGCGGGAAGCCAGCTCGATCACCGGGTACGCGGGATGATCCTTGCCGAAGACATTGTTTATGTAGCTGTTGCGCAGGTGCCGGTAGTTGACGCGCGCCGTGATGGTCAGCGGTCCTTTGACATCGTCGGGAACATGGAAGCGATAGCGGATGAGCGCCGAGCGTCCTGCCTGGACGGTGTTGTCGTAGGCCATCGAGTGGATAGTCCAGACTTTGTGGTTGTCGACGAAGCTGCCAGTCAGGTCCACGGGACGGTTAGTGAAGCTGTGGGCACCGGTATCCAACATGCCGTCCGGCTTAAGAAAGCCGCTGTCGTAGAGCACCGTTCCCGAAGCGTCCTTCACCATGAATTGGGCCCACGCCTCGTAAAGATCGCGCACCTCGGGGATGAGCGAGTGGCCGATGTTCTTGTTCTGGACGACAACATAGGCTTCAACGTCATCGTCCGGTTTGAGCGTGAACGGGGTTGTGCCGAGCGGAGCGATCATCGAGCTTGAGCTGTTGAGCCTCAGGGCAAAGAGATCGACGTTGAGATAGTTCCCGCTCTTAAGAAACTCGATGGTTTTCGTGAGCTGCTCGTCGAAGCCGTAGTAGTAAGGGACGGCGGTGTTTCCTGCCAGCCAGCGGTGCGAGGCGAGCGTGCCGTGCTTGGCTCCGTAGTCGGGCAGGGTAATGGCCTCGCGCTTCATGTGGCAACCCTGGCAGGTGGTGAAGTCTGCCGAGTAAAAGGTGAGAGGGTTGCGCTTCGAGAACTTGGAGTTCTGCCATTCGTCGTAGGCGGTGAAGGCGCGAAGCCATTTGTAGTCGTTGAGAGGGATCGGGAGA
Organism: uncultured Acidobacteriaceae bacterium; assembly: GCA_963781245.1. Classification (GTDB taxonomy): domain Bacteria; phylum Acidobacteriota; class Terriglobia; order Terriglobales; family Acidobacteriaceae; genus Silvibacterium. The sequence continues at coordinate 31,554 of CAWAFB010000005.1, read as the reverse complement.
TTCGCCTTGTGGCAGGCGGAACAGAACTCGGGGGTATGGTAAAAGTCCTGGATGACTGCCTTCGAGTGGCGGTCGAGATGGGCGAGGATTTCGGAGTCGGGCACAATGCCGGGGATACGATTGCCCTGCTCGTCGACCATCACCGATGGCACACCCATGACGAAACTGCCGTTGCCCAGCTTGGTCTGCACGCTCTGGATGGAGTGGCAGGTGGCGCAGGTGAGGCCGTCGCGGTCGAAGGAGCGGTCGAGCGTTGAGCCAGTATTCAACGCGCCCCCAAGAACCCCGATCGGGTTGTGGCAGCTGTCGCAGTGGCGCGCGAATTCAATCCCCTTGGTGCGGATGAGTATATTGACGCTGGCGCGGTAGAAGGGCGTCCGGAAGGCGTTGGAGTGCAGCGCCTGACGCCACTCGTGGTATGCCTCCTGGTGGCAGTGACCGCAGTAGGCGGCGTCGGGAAAGGCGGTTGGCTCGAGGAAGTCCCCACCTTCGGCGGCGGCGTTTCCGGGCAGAGATATCTTGTCTTTTGCGAAGGGGAAGTTGTATGTCTGGCGGATCATATCCGCGTATGCCTTGCGAACATTGGCCTCTTGCGCGCGGGGGTCGTCAGCGCCGCGGATTCTCTTCATGCAGATGACAGAGATGACCGCAAATGCCACAAGAAGGACGATGACGCGTCGGCCAAAGACGTTCATACAATGCACGGCTGGAGGAGGACCGGCTGTTAACTGAAGCTTGCCCTTTGAAAAAGGCCTCTCAATCCAGCAATTGCACTATAGCGAACGCATCAAGCACCTGTATATAGATCGGATGGTTGATCCGAATCTTCGCAATCGCCGTCGAGCAGCTATTGTGATGCTTTTTCCAGCGCTTCCGCCTTTTGCTTCTCAACGGCGGCTACGTCGGCCTTGCTTTGCTGTTCCGCGCTTTGGCCAGACCGGCATGCGCTTCGGCGTTGTTCGAGTCAAAGCGCAGGCCTTCGTAAAACGCGGCGATGGCGTCATCCACTTGCCGTCCTTTAGCAGAGAGCCGTCAGAGTTGCTGGCGACTCGACCGCTGGCAGTTCATATTCGCGCTCATCAGGCCGGCGCCGATCTTGCACTCCGCGGTAGTTTCGGCGAGCTGGTTCTCCTTTGCCAGCATAGCAGCCAGCGTCAGATGCGGATCCGGTTGCTGGTGAAGCTGGCGGATGGTTTCCTTCAGGGCGGCTTCGGCTTCCGGCAGGCGCTCGAGGTGATTGTCGACGCTGCCCAGCGTCGCCCAGCCAACGCCGTTTCTCGGGGCGCAGCTTTAGGGTGGTGTTCAGCGCTCCCGGTTTGTCGGCATATCGCCCGGCCTGCATGTAGAGGACTCCGAGAACGTAAGGCGGCTCGGACGCAGAAGGATCGAGTTTTTCTGCAGTCTCCAGCTCGGGGATTGCGTCGGCGGCATCATCCTTCATCTTGAGCGCGAGGCAAAGTTGTAATGCAAACGCGCTGCATCCGGGTTAGCTTCAAGGCTGTCGAAGCTGCTCTACAGCGTCGTCGAACTGGCCGAGTTGAATATAGGCTGCGGCAAGATTCTGGTGCCAGCGCAAATCTACACCTGGGCGACGGCTTCATTCGAGCGATCGCTGCTGAATATTGTTGCGATGCGGCGAGTGCCTACCGCGTAATGAGGCAAGAACATACGGCGGCAGGGGACGCTTTTCGGTTTTGGCAGATGCATCGAGTTTCGCAAACCCGGGGAAAGCCTTTGCTGCGTGGCCTTTTGTTATAGACGAGAGCGAGATTCATAGCGGAAGTCAAGGTAGCGGGCGTATAACCGGCATCCATGTAAGTCGGTTGTCAAGAGAAAACGCGAGGCCTGATGGCGCGCTCTGGAGAGCGCGCACCGGAATGATCAGGATTCTTCGCTGCGCACTTTCACTACTCGGCAGATGGTTCCTGCATCCTTTGCAGAACCGGACATCCATTTGCGGTCTCGAGCTCCGAAGAGCCGTCACCGAAGATTGAGTTTGTGTTCTCTGCCAGTCCCGAAACAATCCGTGGAGAGCCTCGGAAGTCGAACTTCGTCGCCCGGCCGGTCATCGGCAGGACCTGGCAGTCTGCGCTTCGCATGATCCTGATGTTTTTCCCTTCTTAGAAGGGTTTTTGCACTGCTGCGATCTGCATGAACTCGCCGGCAGGAACGAAGGCTGTCTTCCGTCGATCCACAGCCAGCATGTGACCTACCATCTTGCTGGCAACGGCGAGTGTGGCCCGGCCTCCATGTCCCCGCTGTCGTTCTCGTCCATAAAGCAAGGCCAGCTCCTGGCTATAGCGCGGGGCCAGCCGGGCAGCTTCGACCAGCACCTGCTGGATATGCTTGTTGCGCTGCTTGGAGATGGGCGTGCGCATCACCTTGTCTGCTGAATTCTTCTCATCGCCGCACAGACCGCAATAACTCACCGCCTGCTTGATGGAACGGAAGCGCGATGTGTCGCCTACTTCGAGGGCCCAGGTCAGCGCGGTGATCGGCCCTACACCGGGGATGGTTCGCAGACGCTCCAGTCTGTCGATTAGAAGTGGGTCCTGCTCGAGCGATTTCAGCAGAATTCTGTCCAGTTGGATGGCACGATCGATGTGCTCGCGGCGCATCCTCAGCAGGGGACGGATGCCGTCCGGGATCTCATCAGCGTAGTCGCCAACGTAAATACTGTGAATGTCCAATTTTAGCTGTTTGGGAGCTCCCAAAAGCTTTCCCTTTTCAGTTCAATCTGATATAGCGGCCTCCTTGAGGAGCCGCGGAGCAGGGCAACGTGCCAGCGCAGACCGCATTGGAACGGCACGGAATAACCATGCATCCGGTCCGGTTGTGCGGAGTCGCCATGCTGAAAATCCGGAGGAGATCGATCCGCGAGCAAGCCTGAACCACGCTCGAGACCGGGATATTCGTCCACGATTCGAGAGGATCTGCTCGGTGAGAACGAGATTAGGCTCTGCCGGAACAAAAGCTGTGGTAATTTCTTCCGGGCCGACAGGCGCGATCAGACGTGCTGCTCGGATGAATGCTCGGGACGGTTCGATACCAGAAGTACTACGAGACGAAGCGTAAGCCGGCGCGACTGGCAAGTCGTAAACTTCCTGGCTGAACGGTTCGGTTGGAGAAAATATGTCCCTAACTAAACGTGGAAAAACTTGGCACACTCAGTTTTTTGTTGACGGGCAGCGTTTCCGAAGATCCCTGGAAACGAGCGATTGGCGTGAAGCTCAGAAGAAAGAGAAGGAGCTGATAGCGCACGCCTCCCAAGGGAAGCTAGCGACTGGCACTCAACAGTTCGCCAAGCTCTCGTTTGCGGAAGCTGCCCAGAAGAACCTCGCCGAGCGCATGGCCCACCTTGCTCCGCGAAGCGTGCAGATAGAGCGTGAACGCTTGAAGCCACTTTGCGCCGTGTTTGGTGCGGTGAAGGTGAGCAGGATCACGATCGAGATGGTGCGGACGTATGCAGCGGATCGGAAGGCTGCGAACGTCGCGAACAAGACGATCAATTTGGAGATCGGGGTCCTGCGGAGCGTCATGAAACGCGCAAAGCTATGGCACCTGTTCGCGGAGGAAGTCAAACCCCTCCCTGTACATACACAAATTGGCCGTGCGATGACATCGGATGAAAAGCTGCGCCTTACCAGGGCTGCTACAACCAAGCCAGAGTGGCAGAACGCGCGCTTGGCGATGGTTCTGGCATTGAATACCACCATGCGAGCTTGTGAAATCAAGACGCTACGCTGGTGTGACGTGGATTTCTTGGCCAAGACGATCATCATCCGGAAGAGCAAAACTTCAGGCGGGCCAGCGGATGATACCGCTCAACGATGACGCCTTGAGCGCCGTAAAAGCTCTATACAGCCGCGCATCAGCAATGGGCGAGCCACATCCGGGCCACTACGTTTTTCCCGCCTATGAGAACGGCCATATTGACCCAACGACTCCCCAGAAGAGTTGGCGTTCAGCGTGGAAAAGTCTGCGGAAGGCCGCAGGCATACCCGCGTTCCGCTTCCACGACCTCCGGCACCATGCAATTACAGAGTTGGCTGAGGGTCAGGCCAGTGACGCGACCATCATGGCAATCGCGGGTCACGTCTCTCGACAAATGCTGGAGCACTACTCCCACGTTCGCATGGACCTTAAGCGGAAGGCATTGGATGGGCTGGGAACTCGCCGGCCTTATTCAGGGAGCGAACCGACCAGTTACGACACAAACTACGACACAAGGGACAGTGTAGGTAGCATTGATTCAGAGGTAAATCAAAGAAACGAATGGTCGGGGAGAGAGGATTCGAACCTCCGACCCCCTGGTCCCGAACCAGGTGCTCTACCAGGCTGAGCCACTCCCCGATCGCTGTTGGATGGAAACTCGCTGGGCGGGTCCTGGTCGCTCCCGCGCGTACTGCGAGCTATCCTGAATATACCAGAAAACCTGCTTCATCTAATCGCTGGAAGCTCATGGCGAACCGCTCTAAACCCGATCTTCGCGCGCTTCACGTTCTCGACGGCGGCATGGCCACTGAACTTGAACGCCGCGGTTGCGACATTTCCGGACCGCTCTGGTCGGCGCAGATGCTGGATACTGCTCCGGAGAAGATCGCTCAGGTTCATCTCGATTACCTTCGAGCTGGCGCAGACTGCATTTCCACCGTCAGCTACCAGGTGTCGGCCATGGGATACGCCGAGCTCGACCGTCCTGCGACTGACGCGGCGAGAGCGCTTCGTCGGTCGGTCGCGATTGCCGAGGCCGCCCGTGAAGAATACGGCCGCGAGTCCGGCCGTCCGGTTCTAATAGCCGCCTCCCTCGGGCCCCACGGCGCAGCGCTACACAACGGGGCGGAGTTCCACGGTCGCTACTCTATTCGATTCGACGACCTCGTGACGTTTCATACGGAGCGACTGGCAGTGGCCGCTGACACGAATGCTGATCTGGTGGCGCTGGAGACCGTGCCCTCGCTCGAGGAGGCGCAAGCAATCGCCGCCGCTCTTGCGGGATTTCCCGAAATCTCGGCATGGGTTTCGTTCACTTGCAAAGACGGCACGCATGTGGCTCATGGAGAGCGTTTAGCCGAGTGCGCCGCAGCAGTCGAACAGGTGCCCCAAGTCGTGGCGGTGGGCATCAACTGCACGGCACCAGGTCTGATCTCCTCCCTTATTGCCGAGGCTCAGGGGGCCACAACCAAGCCAATCTTTGTCTATCCGAATTCGGGCGAACTGTGGGATGCGGCCATTCGCCGCTGGCATGGAAAGTCCAGCGTCGCGGAGTTCGCTGAGCTGGCCCGCACCTGGTATCTCGCAGGAGCCCACGCCGTCGGCGGATGCTGCCGGACAACGCCCGCGCACATTCAAGCCGTCGCCGAGATGTTATCTGCGGTCAGTCAGTGAAGGAGCCTGCGGGCGCATGGGAATTGCAAGCAGCGCAGGCACAGCACTGCCCACAGATTGGTGCTCAGGCATTCACCGGCTTGAGGGCCGTCACTTTTGCCACAAGGTCGCCCAGCAGCCGTTCATCCCCGATTAGAGCCTGAATCTCGTCGTACGTTCTTCCCATGTCATCCCACAGCTTGTGGACTGTATCGCGAGGGTCCAGGCCGAAAATGTCCGACTGGGTCACTGGCTGCTTCGATATCAGGTTGTCCAGTTTGACTGAGAGCGTCTGGGTATTGAACCCGGCATCGGTTGTGCGTTTGTCCTGTCCAAGCATGCTGGCGAAAATTACCGCCCGCCGTTGTTGACGGGCCATTTCGTTTCTCAGAATTTTAGCCAGAGTGATGTTCAACTCGATCATCCGTTTGCCTTTGGAATCACTAACCGTCTGAGTCTGCGCCCGTGCTTTCTGGACATAAGCGTCAATGGTTCCCAACAGGTGCATCACAATTTCAACGCTGCCTTCGAGCACCTTCGCGGCGACGAAGATCTCATGGCGATCCTCGAAGTCCATCAGTGCTTCCAACGCCTCATTGCTGGAGCGGCTGGTTCCCTGCAACGCCTGAAAGAGCTCTTTCAACTGTTCAAACCCGCGGAAGCCGGTCAGCAAGCCTGTTCCGGTTTCAGGGTGCGGTGTCACCGCGGAATCGCCCAGAATGACGGCGGGGAAAAATGGACTGTAAAGGTGCCGAACGCGCTGGATGGATATTTTGAAAGACCCGACATTAGAGTCGATACCCGCCAACTGGCTCAACACCTGCCGCTTGTAGCCGTCCCCGACCGCGGTGAGCATAGTCCGCAGGCTGTCATTATCGCGGCGAATCTCATCGAAATCCTTCGCCGTGCACCCCTTGAGCGTCAGCAACAGATAGTTGTGTTGGGCCGATGACAGATCAGTAGGAATGCCGATCTTGTTGATCTCTTCCCTGAACTGGCTCCGCAGATTACCGCTGTATTGCGCCTTATTGTCATCGCCCTCATAAATTCCATAAACGCCATAGTTTCGGCCTTCAATACCTCATAGCTGAAGCCCAGCGTTTCGAGGACAATCCGTTCGTTCACCGCCCATGGCAACGACGAGAAGATCGCAATTAAGGATGTCAGAGCGCCCCTTGGTCCTGAGCTGCTTTTTCGCGTTGTCCCATTCGGCAATGTTCAGCCGCATCGTCTTGTATCGGTCGTTCGAGAGCTTGCCGGACCCTGTGATCCCGGTAATCACGTAGCCGCGCTTCAGCTTCACGCCCACGTCGTCGGCTTTCTCCGTAGAGCGCCTCTTCCATGGTGGAAAGCGGAGCGAAACCTGAGGTCTGGTCCTTGATCGTCTGCTGGATAAGGTCCAGCGACTTCAGGTGTCTGCGAATGGGGTTCTCGAGTGAAGGGATGTTCAGGCCGGTGTAGTCGAGGCGCTTCTCAATGACGGCGACTTTGGCCTTCTGGAACTGTTGCTTGGCCTCGATGGCAGAAAATAACCGATTGGGCCGCCACCCATGATGCAAATATTCTTAATCGGCATAGCGCGTGCCCTCTTTCGGCATGGCTCCTGCGGGGGATCGAAAAAGCGAGTCAAGTCTAGCCGATTGCCGAGCGCAGGACAATTTCCCCGTGCGACAATAAAGTTTCAACGCCATGAATCCAGAATCTGCCGTGGCCCCTCAACCGGCCACCGTTACCTCCGAGCTTCTGGCTCAGCATAGTATCACTGCCGAGGAGTACTCCCGCATCCTGGCTGCGCTCGGCCGCACTCCAAGCCTGACTGAACTGGGCATTTACAGCGTGATGTGGAGCGAGCACTGCTCCTATAAATCTTCGCGCGTCCATTTGAAGCGGCTGCCCACGAAGAGCGATCGGGTTGTGCAGGGTCCGGGCGAAAATGCCGGCATCATTGACGTCGGCGACGGCTGGGCGTGCGCATTCAAGATCGAGTCGCACAACCACCCCTCCTACATCGAACCCTTTCAAGGTGCGGCGACTGGAGTCGGCGGCATCCTCCGCGACATTTTCACCATGGGCGCGCGGCCGCTGGCCGTCATGGATTCGCTGCGCTTCGGGCCAATCGAGGCTGGAGCAGCCGAAGACAGCCTGGTGAGAAAGAACCACGCGATCCTGGAGGGCGTCGTCCATGGCATCGCCGCCTACGGCAACTGCTTCGGAGTGCCAAACCTCGGCGGCGAGACGCGTTTCGAGCCCTGCTACTCCGGCAATCCGCTGGTGAACGCCTTTGCTCTTGGCCTGGTGCGTCGCGACGAGATTTTCTACGCCAAGGCGTCAGGCATTGGCAACCCGGTCATATATGTAGGAGCCAAGACCGGGCGCGACGGCATCCACGGCGCGACCATGGCCAGTGAGGAATTCAAGGAAGGCTCCGAGCAGAAGCGACCCAATGTCCAAGTCGGCGATCCATTCATGGAAAAGCTGCTTCTCGAAGCCTGCCTCGAAGCCATGAAGACCGCAGCCATCGTCGGTATTCAGGACATGGGTGCAGCCGGCCTCACCTCATCCGGCTCCGAGATGGGCGCACGCGGGGGAGTAGGTCTCGAGTTGAACCTCGACCATGTCCCGCAGCGCGAAACCGGCATGACCGCCTACGAGATGATGCTTTCGGAGTCGCAGGAACGCATGCTCCTCGTCGCCGAAAGGGGCCGCGAACAGCAGGTCTTCGATGTATTCACCAAATGGGGACTCGATGCCAGCATCGTAGGAACCGTCATCGCGGAGCCCCGCCTGCGCGTCCTCCATCGCGGTGAACTCGAAGCCGACATTCCCAATCAGTCGCTCACCGACGACGCGCCCCGTTACTGCCGCCCGGTAGGCACTTGGAAAGCACCCGTTCCCCTCGACCCGCCGGCCGAAGTGCTCGAAGAGCTGAACAGGCCGCGCGACTATACCGCTGATCTCAAGAAACTGCTCGCATCGTCGAATATCTGCAGCAAGCGCTGGGTCTACGAACAATATGACTCGATGGTGCAGACGAATACTGTCGAAGGTCCAGGCGGCGAAGCTGGCGTGATGCGGATCAAGGGCACCAATCGCGGACTTGCGATGGCTCTCGCGGGAAACGGCCGCTGGTGCTATCTTGATCCGGAGCTCGGAGCGATGCATGCCGTCGCAGAGGCAGCGCGCAAAGTCGCATGCACTGGCGCGACGCCTGTTGCTGCGACGAACTGCCTCAACTTCGGCAACCCCGAAAAGCCGGAGATCATGGCGCAGCTCTCCGAAGCCATCGACGGCATCGCCGAAGCCTGTACTGCGCTCGGCACTCCGGTTACGGGCGGCAACGTGTCCTTATATAACGAGACGAAGGGCGAAGGTATCTATCCGACGCCAGTCATCGGCATTGTTGGGATTCTGGATGATGTAACGAAGGCAGTGCCGGCGGGATTTCAGCGGCAAGGCGATGCGATTATCTTGCTCTCCGGGGTAACCTCTGTAGTCCCAGAGAAAAATCTTCAGAGCTTCGGTTCATCTGAGTTTGCAAAGGAATTGTTGAACAGTCGGTGGGGTGGTCCACCTGATCTCAACCTTGAGGATGATGAACGGGGTCTGCAGCAGTTCCTGATTCGAATGAGCAAAGAAGGTCTGCTTCATTCAGCATCGGATGTATCGGATGGTGGAATTGCGGTTGCCATAGCGCGGGCCACCCAGGCTCTAGGTATTGGTGCTAAGGTCGATCTCAGTGACATAGACCCGAGACAACTTCGTGCGCCTCTGTCTGATCCCAAGACCCCGGCCGCAGTTGTTCTCTTTGCGGAGTACAGTTCTCAAGCAATCGTTACCTCTGATCCAGCAAATGCAAATCGCATTTGCAAAGAGTTTGGATTGGTTGGAGTAAGAATTGGCACAACAGGTGGAGATTCGCTCGTTATCCGCTATAACGGCGCAGAAATCTCAAGCTCGATGGCCGACCTCAAGCAGGCATGGTCCTCCTCCCTCGAATCCGCCCTTCACGACAGCACCGCCAACGAGGTCTTTGCATGAGCCGGCATCTGCTCATCGAAGGCACTGAGGGTCAGCCGACGCAGATCATTGGCAGCGAAGCCACGTTCCGCCGTGCGCGTAGCATTGAAGAAGATCCCAAACTCCGCGAGGAATGCGGAGTCGTCGCCGTCCACGGACATCCCGATGCCGCCCGTCAGGTTTATCTCGGCCTCTACGCCCTTCAGCATCGTGGACAGGAATCCGCCGGCATTGCCGTCGCCAACGGCACCAGCCTGTCAAACATCAAGGGCATGGGCCTGGTCTCGGAAATCTTCACCGACGACGTTATCGACAAGCTGAAGGGTGACATGGCCATCGGCCACACTCGTTACTCGACGACGGGCGACTCGGCGCTGCTCAATGCCCAGCCCATCCGGGTTGAGTCGACCAAGGGGCTCATCGCCATCGCCCACAACGGCAACCTGGTCAATCTTGGCAATCTGCGCGCGCGCCTCGAACGCGATGGAGCCTTCTTTCAAACCACCAGTGATTCAGAGATCATTGTGCAGCTCATCGCGCACTCGCGTGCCGGTACTTTGGTCGACGCCATCGCCGACTCGCTCAGCCAGGTCGACGGTGCCTTTTCCATCGTGATGATGACCCGCGATCGGGTCTTCGCCGCCCGCGATCCACGCGGCTTCCGCCCGCTCTCGATGGGGCGCATCGAGAATCCCGATGGCCCGGACACCATCGTCTTTGCCTCGGAAACGTGCGCCTTCGACCTGCTGCGCGCGAAGTTCGAGCGCGATGTCGAGCCCGGAGAGCTGGTCATGGTCACCAGCGACGGCGTGACCAGCCGGCGATATTCAACCGGCATCCCTCAATCGAGCTGCATCTTTGAGCACGTCTACTTCGCTCGCCCGGACAGCAAAATTTTCAACCGCTGGGTGCAGGAGAGCCGCGAGGAGATGGGCCGCCAGCTCGCCCGCGAGTCTGGAGTACCCGCTGATCTGGTCGTCCCGGTTCCCGACTCCGGCGTGACGGCAGCCATTGGGTACGCCGCGGAGAGCGGCATTCCTTTCAGATTCGGCCTGATCCGCAATCACTATGTCGGCCGGACGTTCATCGAGCCCGAGCAGCGAGTCCGCGACTTCGGCGTGAAGCTCAAGCTCAACCCGGTGCGCAATCTGCTCGAAGGCCGCCGCATTATCCTCATCGATGACTCCATCATTCGCGGAACTACGAGCCGCAAGATCGTGCGCATGGTGCGCGCGGCCGGAGCAAAGGAAGTGCATCTGCGCATCAGCTGCCCGCCGACTATCTCGCCCTGCTACTACGGGGTCGATACGCCGAGAAAGTCCGAACTGATCGCCGCCAACAACTCCATCGAAGAGATTCGTAGATTCATCGAGGCAGATTCGCTCGCCTACCTGTCGCTCGACGGACTGCAACGAGCCTGCGACGGCGGCGAGGACAACCGCTTCTGCGTTGCCTGCTATACAGGGGACTATCCCACGCAGTGGGTAGACGTAGAGGATATTCTTCCGGCCGCGGCAGCCCGGTAGCCATCCCCTCCGACGGGCCGGCGAGTCAGCGTGACAGAGCCGAAACGGACCCAGCAAGCCGGCCTTTTAGTTAGAATTGACCTTCCCGTCCGACTCGTCCTTCGCTGCAGCCCGATGAGAATGTGCGCGCGGTAAACCAATGACCCTAAAAAGATTACCGTAGGTTCGCTCACCACAAGTCTTGCAGCGGAGAGGATATTTCAAGGTAAACAGCTGTCCCAGATCTTCCGATCGAAACTTCGAGAGGCGGAGATGCGAGGAATAGCAGGTTGGGCACACCATCACGGCTCCCTCTTCCCAAGTTTGAACGTTTTCGTGGAGACTTGCGACCCGATACCACGTCAGAAATTCATGCGCTGCGTTGGCGAACTGCGCTACTGTATTGTCAAGTATGCCGCGAATACCACCGACAATCAATAAATTGATTCGGTGAATAGCTGCGGAGGTTGCTTTATGGCATGGGATGTCTCATTTAATTGCGATATCTGCGGAAAAAAGAAGGGCGAGGCGAACCACTGGTGGATGGTCCTGCTGGGGGATGTTCCCTGCTATGACGAAGGCCAGCCGGCAATGCGCTTTACACTCCTGCCCTGGAACCAGGCCGAAAGCCGCAACCGTGAGATGTATCACCTGTGCGGTCAGGGGTGTGCGATGAAGGCGATGGAGCGCTTCATGACGACGGGGGCGATCGAGCCTGCCGGCGCTCTCGAAGACGGATTCCACGCTCACGCCGGCCGTTAGTGCCGGCTGTCAGTTCTCAAAGAGATTTGGTCCCGGCATCTGCTTTTCCTTTGTAGCTCCACCCTGCGTACCTTCGCGCTTGGCGGGAGCGGAAAGAATACCCAGAATTTCACGCACTTCGGTGCGCAGTTTCTTGAGCCGTGCCTCAATCTGGCCGGCCTCGACGCCGCGCTTGAGCGGCAATTCAGGCTGCGACTTCTTTTGCGGCTCGCGAATTTCCGCGGCAAATACCTGGCGCGCTCCAGCGATGGTATAGCCCTCGGAGTAAAGGAGGCGCTTGATCCTCAGGGCAAGCTCAACATCGCGCTTGCGATACAGCCGCTGGCCGGTGCCGCTCTTATTCGGCCTCAGCTGCGAAAATTCCGTCTCCCAGAAGCGCAGGACATAGGCCTCCACGCCGCACAACTTCGCTACCTCTCCGATACGAAAGTACAGCTTGTCCGGAATGGGCGAACTCTGTTCGTTTCGTGGCCGCGACGCGTGTTTGGTCATTTGTACCCGGTAGACTGCGGTGGCGAACCGGCCGACCTGCTCGGCGATCCGTCCCCAAAAGTATAGGCCAGCACGTGCCCGCCGGAACAGAGAATGGAACGGATCCAGTCACATTGGCGTATTCTCTTCCGTATTCTCTTCGCGGGAGCAGTAGCGATGATGAAGGCGCTGGCGGCAACGGCTCTATCTTTGACCCTGGTGGCAGGATGCCGCATTCAGGTGGACAAGAACAAAGACGGACAAGAAAAAAACGTGAAAATTGACACTCCCCTCGGCGGTCTCCACGTCCGCGCCGATCAAACTTCGGCTGCCGATGTCGGCTTGCCCGCATATCCCGGAGCCCATATCGCTCCCGACAAGGATGGTGACAAATCGGCCGACGTGCACCTCGGCTTCGGTGAATGGCAGTTGCGCGTAAAGGTCGTTACCTACGACAGCAGCGATCCGCAGGACAAGGTCGTGGCCTTCTACGACAAGGCGTTGGGCCGCTATGGCGACGTGATCCGCTGTGATGGCGATCAGCCTGTCGGCACGCCTGCTGCCACCAGGGAAGGCCTCACCTGCTCGGACGATAAGGGCAGCTCGCATGTACACGTCTCGGACGACAGCGGGCTTTCGTTGAGAGCGGGCTCAAGGCACCACCAGCACATCTTCGCTGTAAAAAAGAACACGGGCACAGGCACACGGTTTTCACTCGTGGAGTTGCAGCTGCCCGAAGGCATAGACAGGAAAGAGCCGGAGAGTAACTGAGCCGCCGGTAGAGCTCCTCTCGGAATCGGCTTGAGCGAGGCCTCGAAACTCCGCCTGCACTCTCATTGCGCTCCCGGTGCTGGTGAGATAGGGTCAAGTTATGGATCTTGTCTGCCATCGGTGCGGGACTGCGCTCAATTCTCCTGATGAATTGTTCTGCCCGCACTGCGGAGCACCCCAGCTCCGCTATGAACCGGCAGACGAGACCGCTGCGACCCCTGTGCCTTCACAACACCCCGGTTCGGGCCGCCTCGACCTCGTGTCATGGAAGGCCGCGATTGTCAGTGTTCTTATCATCGCCGCTCTCGTCTCGATACCCATCGGGCTGCTTTCCACCATCTATGACTTCAGCCTCCTGTGGGTGGTCGGCGGTGGCATCGCTGCCGTCTATCTGTATCGCCGTCGCGTCGGCGTACCGCCGTCCGGGCGCATGGGCTGGCGCATTGGAGGACTTCTCGGCCTCTTGGCGTCGTTCATCTCCATGGCGATTTTCAGCGCGCGGTCGGTGATTGAGCGGTACGCCCTGCACAGCAATGAGCCCGAGGCACAGGTACGCTTACTCGCGCAACAAATCGCTGCCGCGGCCGGACAGGCTAACTACTCGAATCCGCAAACCGCTGCTGCGGCTGCGTATCTCGTCCACTTCTGGCTCTCGCCTGATGGCGCCGCGGCGATTGTGCTGGGCACCGCGGCGACATTCGCACTCTGCATGGTGCTTTTTGCAGCGGCGGGAGGCGCAATTGGAGCGCGGATAGCTTCCTTTGGCAAGCGCCCACAGCGCAGTTCACAATAGTTTCCGCCAAGACTGTTCGTGACAAGTGAAATGTCCGGTTTTTCTTAGCACGTGATATGTCCGGTTTTGGTTTATAAGCCCCCCGCCGCAGCTGTTGGAAAGTGGGAATCCCGCGCCGTTTGCGGGATTTCCAAGCGAGGGGGAAAAGTCGGCTTTTTGACTTTTCCACGGAGCGTCTTTTCAACAGCTGCCAACGCCGCGGAAGTTTTCGTGATGGGTTCTCCCTGGCGGGTGTAACGACCCAGCCGTTGCGGTCCGTAAGTAATGCTCAGCGTTCCGTCGAGGTGTTGATGGACCGTGACCGTGCATCCAGCCAGCGTGCCGCGCCAGTTCACTTTCTCGATCTGCAGGGTCAGGTTCTGGAAGCTGACCGTGTTGTCCCGGTTCACCGTACGCTCGAACTGGAGCGAGAAGATCAGATCCAGATCACGACGCCGGCAGGCGACAAAAGCGCTGCCTGCCTGGGCTGCCGGAACTTGAAAGCGTCGATTGAACTCGGCCATATACTCCTCGCGCAGAAAACGGTTCGCTTCCTCCACGCTGCCCATGCCGCGTAGCCTGAGCTCCTGGGGCAGGCGTCCTTGCCATGTGCCGAAGTTGCGCTCCCCGCGGCCCCTTGCCTGCGGGGAGTAGGCCGGGATCATCTGTATGCCCAGATCACGCAACGCCCGCCCCACCTGCGTGACACGCTGCCGATCCACCTTGCCGCCCGCCCTAGGCGTGAGCCAGAAATGACTCCCCCGGTCCGAGTACAAGGCGCAGAACAGGCCCTTGCGCTCCATGACTTCCCAGAGCCCGGCCATCACCGTGGTGGTGGATTCCTCGTCCACCAACTGCGCGTAGTAGATCTCGCTGGTGGCGTCGTCCAGGATCACGATCAGGTCGTACCAGCGATCGTCCTGGAACCACGGATGTCGGCTGCCATCGATATGCAGCAGCATGCCAGGCAGCGGGCGGCGCACCCGCCGCTTGCGGTGCACGCCCCGCTTGCGCGCCTTGGCTACCAGTCCAGCCCCCTGTAGCGCCAGCTTGACCCAGGTATAGCTCAGCGTGATGCCGTGCTGCTCCCCCAGCTTCTCGTGAAAATGGCGCACGTTCAGGTCGTAATACTTTTCCCGATAGAGTCCCAGCACCTGTTCGGCCAGCGCCAGCGGCACTCGCCTCTCGCTCGGTCGTCCGCGCCGTCGATCCAGCAGCCCGTCGTAGCCATAGTTCTCATATCGCCACCGCAACCGCCGCATCTGACGATCGCTCATGCCTACGATCTCGGCTGCTTGCCACCAGGTGATCTTTTTCGCCATCGCCCGCAGAATCACTTCCTGCACCTTCATCGCTCGCTCCACGGCGGCCCTCGGATACGTCTCCACACTTACCTGCATGGAGATATCCTCGCCGCCCGCTAAGCGGAGTCGGGATAGAGATCAAGCGCATTGACTGGGCCTAGTTCCTGCCAGAGTCAACGATTCCTGAAGCCCCCCTATAATGCCGGACAGCCGGGTTTCCCAGGTCCGGTTTGAAGCCTTGGCCTGTCTTCCGTGAGTCTTCCCAACTTGGCGAGGTTTAAGCGCTGGTACGCATGCGCCTCCACTTCCGCGGTTTACTCACGGCCTAGTTCCATCGCAATGATTCGGTGTGGTTCCGGTCCTGCGTCCGGGCACCGCACTGCATTGATGAAACCGCCAAATGCCCAGAGTCCCTTTGCCCAGCGTCGGCATTACCCTGGCTGGAGGATGTCAGATCCATCCCTGCGAGGACGTTACTCCCCGGTCGTCGCTCTTACGGACTCATTCGCCAATCCCTTTGGCTCTTCTTGCCTTCGGCTATTCGCCTCGTGCAAGAAGTCTGCGCAGGTTGCTACCAGCCCCTGCTGCCAACCGGATCTTCCCGACGTTATCTCTGCGAATCCTTCCTCGGATGCCTGGTCCCTTGCGACGGCGGTACCACGAAGTGCATATACCTGTTTCTTCCTCCGTGTCATCGGCCTTCCCCATGAAATGAGTGGGTCGGCTTCCCGCCACTGTCCGCGAATACGACTTCTCGCGGTAGCACTTTTCGGCGCTGCAGACATTCCTTTATGTTCAGGCCTCCGAGTTTGCTCGTCCCCCAGGTCGTTCCCACCGCTGCATATGTTCCGCAGGGCAGCCGGGACTTTTACATCCGGGCCGAACGTGCTTCGTTGCCTCTGCACGCACCGGATATGCTAGCCGTCCGAATACAGGTAATTGACGGCGCAAGGACTTTCACCTTGCAAGATCCGCAGCCTTGTCGGCTGCTCCCATTTCATGTGCTAATCCCACCGGACATATCATGTGTCAACGACATAGTTTCCGCCAAGACTTGCCCGACCGCTCCGCTCCTCGTATCATCCGGCAAGAGCTAGAGTAATGTCATCTGAGAAGACCCCACCGAAATTGCGCGAAAAGGGCCGGATCATGTCGGCCTCTGAGATCGAGCGTACGCTCGTCCGCCTGGCCCACGAAGTCGTCGAGAAGAACAATGGAGCCGAACACCTGGGCCTTGTCGGCATCAAGCGCCGCGGGGTTCCCATTGCACAGAGACTCGGCGCGCTGATCGGCGCCATTGAGAAGCAGCCTATCGATACCGGCGTACTCGACATCAGCTTTTATCGCGATGATCTCTCAACACATGACGTGCGTCCGGTCGTGAGTCCGGGCGCGCTGGGCTTTGATGTCACTGATCGCAATGTCATACTGGTCGACGACGTCCTTTACACCGGACGCACGATCCGGGCCGCGCTCGATGCGCTCTTTAGCCATGGGCGCCCCCGCCGGGTACAACTGCTGGTGCTTATCGATCGCGGACATCGTGAGCTGCCGATTGAAGCCCGCTTCGTCGGGCGCAAGGTTCAGACAACGAGCCGCGAAATCATTGAAGTAAAGCTGCGCGAAGTCGACAACGACGAACAGGTCTTGTTGGTCGAACAGGCCGACTGAAGCGGATTTAGAGAACCGAGACAAAGTTTGCCTGGGAATGCCACCAAAAGCTCAACGACGCAAATCCCCAATATCGGAATTCAAGGCCGCCGCTATTCCTCGGGGATCCCGCTCTCCCATATCACGACCATTGATACATCCGCGGTCGCTGCTCTCCACCGCCGAGCTCTCCCTTGAGGATGTCCAATCGATCCTCTCCTTGGCCGATCTGCTCGAGAAAGAAGATACGCTTCGCCGTGACCGAAGGCTCTTCAAGCGGCGTGTTTCGCTTCTCTTCTATGAATCGAGCACACGCACGCGGACATCTTTCGAGCTTGCCGCGAAGGCACTTGGTGCCGACACCTCGCTGGTCAGCGCGCAGTCTTCAAGTATCGAAAAGGGCGAGTCTCTCAAAGACACCGGCATCACGCTGAAGGCTCTCGGTGCCGAGTGCATCATCTTGCGAAGCCCCTACTCCGGCGCGCCATACCTGCTGGCCGAAGCCACGGGACTGCCCATTCTCAACGCGGGCGACGGGATGCACGAACATCCATCCCAGGCCCTGCTCGATCTGCGCACCATCCTCGCGCATGTGAAGGCGGGCGCTAGGGTAGGCGAGACCACATTGAAGGGTGTCACGGTAACCATCTGCGGAGACATCTTCCACAGCCGTGTCGCACGATCGAATGTGCTGCTGCTGCCACGGCTCGGCGCACGGGTCATCCTGTGCGGGCCTGCTCCGCTGCTGCCTGACTTTGCTGCCCAACTCGCCTCCGGCGTTGTTATCGAGCGCGATTTCGACCGTGCGCTCGATCAGTCTCAGATTGTCATGATGCTGCGCATCCAGGCCGAACGTCTCGCCGGCCTCTCCCTGGATCTCGACGAATACAAGGCGCGGTACCAGGCGAATGCCAATCGAATCAACGCCCACGCGCCCAAAGCGCTGATCATGCATCCGGGACCGATGATCCGCGGACTGGAGATCACCAGCGAGGTTGCCGACGGCCCGCAATCGGCCATCGCCGATCAGGTAAGAAACGGTGTTGCGATTCGCATGGCGCTCATCCTGCGCGCGTTGAGCGGAGACGCCAAGCCTCGCGCAAAGGCAGAAAAGAGAGCTGGCCGATGAATCAGATCCTGATCCGCGGTGGGCACCTGATCGATCCGGCCGCCGGCATCGATGCGCCCCGAGATCTGCTTCTCGCCGACGGTAAAGTTGCAGCAGTCGATGCGCCGGGCAAAATCAAGGCCAACGGCGCGGAAATCATCGACGGCAAGGGCCTTGTAGTTGCGCCGGGGCTCGTAGATATTCACGTTCATCTGCGCGAGCCGGGGCAGGGTTACAAAGAGACGATTGCCACGGGGACCGCCGCAGCCGCAGCCGGCGGATTCACGACTGTCTGCGCCATGCCCAATACTGTCCCCGTGAACGACTCGCCCGAGACGACGCGCTGGATGCAGGCGCCGGAACGCGTGGCGGCTATCCGGGTCTTTCCCATCGCGGCTGCGACACGCGGGTCGATGGGTGAGGCGCTCACCGAGTACGGGTCTCTGAAAGCGGCAGGCGCGGTCGCTGTGACTGATGATGGCAAGCCCATACTGGGCGATGGCATCATGCGAGCGGCTCTGACCGCAGCTGCGCGCGCGAATCTTCCCGTCATCCAGCATGCCGAGGACACGCGCCTGACCGGCGGCTGCTCCATGAATGCCGGCGTCCTCGCCTTTCGGCTGGGCCTGCGCGGAATGCCCACCGAAGCGGAATCAGGAGTGGTCGAGCGCGATATTCGCCTGCTGGCTGAGGTCAAGGACAGCCGCGCTCATCTGCACGTCGCGCACCTGTCGACCAAGGCAGCGCTGGATGCCGTGCGTCGCGCGCGGCGCAATGGTCTGCGCGTAACCTGCGAGGTCGCTCCGCATCATTTCGTGCTTAACGAAGAAGCAGTCGACAATTACAAGACCCACGCCAAGATGAACCCGCCGTTGCGGTCGGAACAGGATCGGATAGCGATGATCGAGGGCATCATTGACGGTTCGGTCGACTGCATCGCGACCGATCACGCCCCGCACGCCGCGCATGAGAAAGAGCAGGAGTTCGAGCGCGCCCCCAACGGTATCACTGGTCTGGAGTCCGCGCTCGGCCTCTCGATCGCCTTCCTTCACGTGGGCCACAAGCTGCCGCTTAGTCGAGTCATCGCACTGCTCACTTCGCAGCCGGCAAATGTGCTTGCTCTCAAGGGACGAGGAACTCTGGCTGTCGGATCGATGGCTGACGCCGTGATCTTCGATGCCGGAAAAGAATGGACCTTCAACGCCTCGGAATCGAAATCGAAGTCAAAGAATACGCCTTTCGACGGGTGGACATTGCGAGGCCAGGTCGCGACCACCATTAGCGAAGGCCGGATCGTATATCGTCGGGCCTAATTCGTTCGCGCCAGCGCCGGCTCGATCACTTGCGCGGAGAACCGTTCCATCTCCTGCAACTGCGGACTTGATTGCAACAGGACCAGACCCACGCCAACCGCTGAGAACTCTGCCAGACGCGCGCTCACCTGCTCCGGCGTCCCAACGAGGCCGCTGCGCAGGCCGCGATTCGAAACGGAGTAATCTTCCAGAGAAACTTTCTGCTCCAGTTGCGATCCGGTAATCCACTGTTGATAGTTCGCGTAACCCCGCGCCGACTGCTGCACGTTGGTGATGCGCTCCACTTCCTTTTTTGCTTCCGCTTCCGAATCGCGCACAATCGAGTAGCCTGCAATACCGTAGGTGAGCGGAGGTAAACCCAGTTCCTCTCGGCGCTGACGCATGTCGGCGATCTTTCGACCGACTGTAGCGGGGTCATCGCCGTGCATCAGATAGGCGTCGCATTTTTGCGCGATCAGATTCTTGGCGGTTTCTGATTCTCCCCCGGCATAAATCGTCGGGCGTGGACGGGTCAGGGGTTTGGGTGAAAGCACATTCTCCCGCACCTGGTAATAAGTGCCGGAATAGCTGAAGCCCTGCTGCGACCAGCAGCCATCCACCACATCAAGCCACTCTGAGGTTCGCCCGTAGCGGTCGTCATGCTTGTCGAAGGTAATTCCGTACTTGGTCGCCTCGTCCGCCCACCAGCTTGATACGACATTCAGCGTGAGCCGGCCCTTGGAGATATGGTCGATGTTCGCAGCTTGCTTGGCGAGCAAAGCAGGATTGTGGAAGGTGGGTCGGACCGCCACCATCAGTTCCAGCTTGCGCGTGACGGCGGCAAGCGCAGACGCCGTTGACCATGCATCGAGAGATGGAGCCTCAACACCCTTGATGTCATTCAGGTTCAGCTCTGCGATCAGGGTAAGGGAATAACCCAGATCCTCGGCGCGCTGCGTGAGGTGCCGCACATAGTCCCAGGTCGGCTCCATGTGCTCGTCTTCAACGTTGCGCAGCCAGCCGCCAAAGACGGGAAGCCAGAAGCCGAAGCGCATCACCGCACTCCCGCGAGTATCGACTGCTGGCTGCGAGCTTCAATCAGCGCCGCTTCGCCTTCAAGCCAATCGACCAGTTTCACAAATGGATCGAAGCCGACGACATTCACGCCGTCAGCCACAAAATTCGAAAGCGCATTGATGTCGTAATAGAGACGCTGGCCGTCGCGATCGTCCGTGATGTACTCGATACCGCCCAACTCGATGCCGGCGTGACTCATAACCCGCTCGACATCCTCAATTACGTCCGGTGGCGGTTCGTATCCTTCGACGCTGATGCCCGTCTTCGGCGCGTCCACCGGGCATGCCGCGCGGTTCAGATCGACGCCTGATATTGTCCTGCAGATATCCGCCGGGCACAGATCGAACGTCTCGCCGGTGATATGAACCTTGATCGCGTAGAGATACTTCCCGTTCAGAACTTCGACACGCACGATATGCGAGTCTCGTGCCGGAATGAATTCCTGCACCAGCGCCGTCGAATCGAGGCCGAAGGCCAGCTCTCCGGCGTCAGCCGCTGCCGCGAGCGCTTCTGAAGTGTCAAAGCGCTTTACCCCTGCACCCGAACCGCCGATGTTGGGCTTGACTACAACAGGCCACCGCAGGCCCTGCGCAGCAGCGACGGCTTGCGACGCACGATGGATAACCCGGGCCTTCGGATAAGCCAGATCCAGCGAATCGAGCAGGGAAAGCTGCGCTGCCTTCGAAAGCTCCGTGCGAAATGCACGCGACCCGTTGATCACGCGAACGCTGCGCCGCGCCAGATGATCGAGGAAACCAAGAGTGTAGAAGATGCAATCGCCGTGCTCGCGGTTCCATGCCGACGGGCTCATGCGGTTAACAACAAGCGAGAAGCGGTTCTCCGGGTGCTCCTCGATCGCGTAAGCGTGGGCTGTCGCGTCGATCTTCAGATAGGCCGTGCCGCGCCGGTCAAGTTCGGCGAAAAGCGGCTTGAACCAGTGCTGCTGCTCGTAATAAATGGCGATGGGCTTTGACATGGGCTGCCTCGACTCCCTTCTATCTTTTTAACCGATAGAGAGAGTTTCTGTCGCCCGGACCATTGCTTTATCGAAAAGCCTGACAGAACGATGACAACTCCGTGTCACATTCACCCTGGCAAGCTTGCTCACCCCATTTGGTGAGTTGAGCGTTCCGCCCAACGTTCCTCCGGCAAGCGGTAGTCCTGTTGAAGCCAGCGCGTCAGCATAGTGCTTGGTCGCCGCCTGGCTGCTGGCCGTCGGATCACTTGGCAGGATCAACGCGCCGGTCATCGTACCACCGGTCAACGGAAGGTAGTTGCCTGTAATAGCGGCAATCGATGTGTCGACATACGACTTACTAACGGGTTGGACTGCAACCGTAGCAGGTGCAAGCTGCGCCCGAACCGCCGAAATGGCTGCTGTTGTTGTAGCCGGCACCGTCCAGTATTCCTTGCTGACCGTCCCGTCATTCAGGTGGTACACCACCGTGTAGTAGCTGCCGGCTGGATACGCTCCCTGGTTCGGAGCCAGGTTCACACTCAGAAAACCGTCCAGCCCGATTGTCGCCGTCTTCGTTCCCGCTGCCACCGCCTGGTTGGTCGCCGTCGAAAATGCCGGCCAGCTCACCAGAACCGTTCCGGTTGCCGCGCTACCATCAGCTCGATAGACGGTTCCCTGAACGGTCGTTGTTGCAACCTGCGCTCTCACAGGGACCGGAAAACACGCCAGCACAATCGCAATACCCGCAATACAAATCAGAAACTGACACCGCTTCGCGCACAAACTCTCTGTCATCCACGCTTCCTTCATCTGCATTTCTGGCTTTTGAGCTGCTTCCTCACAGCATGGGCGGTCGTCATAACTCCCAACGGGAGACCTGTCCGATCTAATTGGTCTTCTCACTTAACCGCAAATCAACACGTCTTCGCTCCCAATACCCAGCGCGACCGATATCTATCTGGCTCTCCTCCAGGCAGCACTCAAAATAAAGAGAGACGCGGTCAGAATGCGTCTCTCTTGAAATTTCTCTACTGTTATCTTCAGGATATCAAGTTAGATAGAAATTCTACGCCAACTATCTTCTTCATGTAACTCTAAGTTTTCCTTATAGTTATGCGTCCATAACATCAGTTGTACTCTTGACAGTGCTCCAGCAGGTCTGGAATGAGCAGCTTTCTTTCCAGAAAAATACTCGTCAGACGATCGAGTACCTCTGAATATCTCCGAGTTACTGTCCGCACGCCCTGCTTCATCAGCACAGCGGTTTCGGCCTGCGTATACTCCTGTAGCGCTATCCGCGCAATCAGTTCCTGTGAGAATCCATCCAGCCGTTTCAGGCACCGCTCTACATCGATGACGAAAATGACTGCATCCTCGAAATTCCTTATCCTGTAACTCGATCCGCGCCCCCGGAACTCGAGATTACCCATCACCGACGGAACTCTCCCCATCTCCATCGACACGCTCATGTATCTGCGCAGCAGAATCTCCGTTCGTCTCCGGTAGAAGGCCAGGCCTCCCAGCGGACGCAGACGGCGGTTCCTTTCCACTGCCTGTTCGTTTACTGTCGCCCAGACATACAGAAGGGTCAGCGCGGCACTCATTGCGCACCTCCAGCTGCGGTTACAGTTTGCATCGTGTTTTTGCAGGGCCGTCCTCTGCGCCGCTTCGCCGCTTTCGGAAGGCTGCGAAACCTGCCTTCACACGCGAAGCAGTAGATATCTGCCCTGCCCTGAGTGCGGAACCACAACCCTCCGCACCCCTCGCAAACTTTTAGTTGTACGCGCAAGTACATCATCAATTCTCCAAGGCAAAGTAAGACCCCGCAGTTATTCGCGACTGGTTTCTTGTTGTCCGCGGGATATGGGCGAGCTTAGGCCGCTTGCATCGCTCTTGTGGCGTAGCTGTGCGGCTGAAGGCTTTCCGGTTGGGAGGGGATCATGAATGGGTGCGCAGATCATTGGGGGATCAGTACTATCAACTGGTCTTGCTGGGCACCCGAAGGTTTCGAAGGCCGACCGCGAAGACTATCGCGAGGGATACCGGCGCGGCTATGACGCGGCTATGGATCACCTGACGGGTCACCCCGGTCCGCGGTAATTATTCCGCGCTGGCGGCTTTGCAGCAGGGTCCTGTAGCCGTTGTAGACATCTTCAAAGACTGAATCCCACGATGCGCGCAGGCCGTCCTGACGGGCGGCCTCGCTCATGTGCGCGTGCAGGGGCGGATCGGTGAGGATGGAGGCGACGGCGGTTGCGAAGTCTTCATCACGGGCGATCAGTCCGGTTTCACCATGACGGACGATTGAGGGCGGACCGCCGTCGGGAGTGACGATTGCCGGCACGCCGGAAGCCAGTGCTTCCAGCACGACATTGCCGAAGGTGTCGGTGTGCGAGGGGAAGACGAAGAGGTCCATGTTGGCGTAGGCGCGGGAGAGAGCGTCGCCGCGCAGGACCCCGGCAAATTCGGCTCCAGGTAGATGCGTGCGCAGCCAAGGCTCCTCGGCTCCATGACCGACGATGAGAAAGCGGAAATTGGTGATGCCCGAGGCGCTTAGTTGCTGCTGCACCTGCGCGAGCAGAGCGACGTTCTTCTCGACGGAGAGGCGCCCTACGAAGCCAAGGATGAAGGCGTTGTCGTCGGGTTTGCGGCAGCGATGCGCCGGAGAGAAAACCTGTGTGTCTACGCCGCGCTCCATGAGAAAACAGGGGCGTCCGGTTTCCTTTTCAAGCAATTTGCAAAGTCCGACATTGGGGGCGAAAAGGATTTGTGCGATCGAGTAGAACCTTGCGCTGAAGTAGAGCGCAGATTTCTCGATCGTGCCGGCGATTGCGGGTTGGCGTTCCTCGTGAAAGCGGCGAAGGAGCCAGGCAGAGCGTCGCGCGGCGTATTCATGAACATTGGTGTGCCAGGAGGCGGCGAGAGGGAGATGGAAATGATTCGCCAGTATGACGCCGATGATGCCGTTATCGCTGGGCCCGGTAATGTGGATGACGTCGGGGCGGAATTCCTTGAGGGTGCGGACGATCAGGCGTAGATGGCGTATGTAACCGGCGTCAAAGGTGAGGTCTTTTTCGAGCGCGAAGGAGACAGAGCCGCGGGGCAACTCGAGGGTGGTGAGCTGGCCTTCGACTATGAGGCGCGGCTGTCGGTTGCCGGGACGGACGAAGAGGAAGGGCAGGTCGTGGCGACGGACATATGCCCCGAGCTGGCGGCTGGTGTGGGCGACGCCGTTGATCTCGTAGAACGAGTCGGGAAAGTAGGCGACTCTCGGTACCGTAGAGGCAGGCATCAGGGATCAGCCGTTAGCTTCTTTCCTTGCTGATTGCAGCGGGCATGCTCTGACGGACTGCTTCCGAACCGCCGCCAATACCAGATGCTACACAGGTTTTGGCTGAAGAATGACTATTAACGCCCAATCGTTGTCTTAGAATGCTTCTTCGCCGAGGGCGAACTTCAGTTCGCGCGATTCGTTCCAGGCGAGGCGCAGACCGCCGGAGACCGGCTTGCTACCCATCATCTTTACCGCTTCGACTACGTAATGGAGGTAGCGCGGGACGCGACCATCGTGAGGCCAGAGCTCGCATAGCGGCCGCACGACGCCGTTGGTGTCGGGATGGTATACGCGCTCGTCCCAGGTGCGCGATCCCTGAGGAAAGTCGGGATAGGTGCGGATGGCGTCGAGCGTGGATTGCAGGATGCGGTGCTTCCAAGGCTCGGCGTACTGGGGCATGAAGAGAACGTGGCTGCGGCCCTCGTAACGGATCTCGTGCACGAACTCGGTGAAGCTGGCGGCGTTGCTGAGATTGACGTTCGCGTTCGGCTCTATACCGTGACGGTCGCCGCCGGAGATGAGGAGCATGTTGCGGGACTTTGCCATTTCCTTAACTTCGCGGTTCTCTTCCCAGCTGCGCAGGCCGTTCAGTTCGAGGGCGTGCATGAACTGGCCGTTGACGGCCATGAAGTCGTGAAGGCGCCGGTGATGTTTTTCCTTGCCGATGATGTAGAGGTCCCACAAGGGGTGGTTGAAGACGATGAGGAGGTTGGGCAAGGCGTGGAGCGCGGCGAGGATTTCGGTGAGACGGGGCTCGGAGGGATGGGCAGTGAATTCCTCGAAGGTGCGCATCCACTCGGCGCCCGACTCGCTGGGCAGGTTGTGGATGCCGAGATGAAACGCCTGGTCGGGCCCGAAGGGGACGCTCCACTCGACGGATACCGGAATGTGGCGGGCGGAGGCGACCGTTCGCAGGAGCATGGGCGCCTGGATGTTGTCGTGATCGGTGATCGAAACCAGCGGCATGACCCCGAGTTTCTGCGCGATCTGGCCGCTCTCGAGATCAAAGGCGAGGCGCGGAGTGAGGGGCGGTGTCCAGTAGCCGGCCGAGTAATTGAGGCTGATCTTGTGGATGGTGCGGGCATGCTTTTCTCCATAAGCGAGGAGCTTGCGGACCAACGCATAGTCGTTGCCGAAGGTTGCCAGGAAGTCGAGAGTTTCTTTCGATTGATTGGTGTGGCTGTGAAGAGAAACTCCCGTCGAGTACTCACATGCGGCGTCGGCATCTTTCCAGAGGTAAGAGATGCGTCGTAGACCGGCCATAGAGATATCCTCCTGGGGGGATCTGCTATAGCCAGTATCGGTATGCACCATGAATGCGGCATTACTGGTGGGAGAAAGGATGTTCAAATTGCCGCCCGGTGCCGAAAGAGGCAACGTTACGAAGGAGATACGGGCTCTGTGACGGAGGTGGGAGGGTCAGGAACGAGTTCGGGCGATTTCGGGAGCGAGGTGTGTCTCGTCTTCGGTGTAGGGATGGCCCGCTTCCGGCTCGAGGTGGTCGCGGGTAAGGTTTTCGCGCAGGAGGGCGAAGGCTTCATCGGGAGTATTGGCGATGTGGAAGAGCTCGCGGTCGCGGGGAGAGATAGCTCCTTTATCGACAAGAACATCGAGATTCAAGACCTCGTCCCAGTAGGAAGGTCCGTAGAGAACGATGGTCATCTTCTTGGCCAGCTTGCTGGTCTGGGAGAGAGTGAGGATCTCGAACATTTCGTCGAGGGTTCCAAAGCCGCCCGGGAAGACGACGAGCGCTTTCGCCAGATAGGCGAACCAGTACTTACGCATGAAAAAGTAATGAAATTCGAAGTTGAGCGAAGGCGTGACGTAGCGGTTAGGGTACTGCTCGAAGGGCAGGCGTATGTTCAGGCCGATGGTCTTGCCGCCGGCTTCATAGGCGCCGCGGTTGGCGGCTTCCATGATGCCGGGTCCGCCGCCGGAGGTGACGACGAAGCGGTGACGACGGGACTTGAGTGCCTTGGCCCAAGTGGTCAGCAGGTAGGCGAGGCGGCGTGCGTCTTCGTAGTAGCGAGCCATCTCGACGGCGGCTTCGGCGCGGCGGCGGCTGAGTTCACTTGCGGTTCCCTGGGCGAGATCAGGCGGGCGGGCCGGCTGCTCTTCGTCAGGGGCAGGCGCGACGGAGCCTGTGTTTTCAAGCAGCTCCATCTCATGGCTGGCTTCGTCGAGGGCGCGAAAGCGCGCCGAGCCGAAGAAAACGACGGTGTCGCGGATGCGTTCCCGGCGAAAGCGGGCCAGAGGCTCGGAGTATTCGGAAAGGATGCGCAGGGCGCGGCCGTCGGGGCCGTTAACGAAGGAGGGATTTTCATAGGCGAGGGGCGCTCTGTCCAGCTGCTTGGGAGGCTTACGCATGGTGTTCAGCCCTCCTTGTAGTGGACAGCATCATGGATGGCGATCCAGATATTGAGAAGCCCAAGGCCGGAGACGATTCCGCGGGCTACGCCGTTGAGAAGCAGCGGAGCCAGGTGAGGGATGAGGGCGAGCAGGCGATTCTCGTCCCAGAAGTGCAGCCAGGGCAGGACGACGATGATGAGTCCCAGGTAGAGACGGACGATGACGCGGACGAAGAGGTCGAGACGCTGCAGCCAGCGCGGTGACTGGCGTGGAGGCTTGGCGCCTTCCGGGGTGTTCACGGCGAGCCGAGCGGGTGGCGTAACGGGCAACTGCGAAGAAAACAGATTCGGCTGCTGCGACATGCGATGGATTGATTCTATAGGCTGCGGGTGATTGGCGGATACCGGGCGGCCGCGTCGTAAACGCGGAGACGGGCCGCCCTACCGTTCATTCTTTACCGCTCTGCTGCGACCGGAGTGTTGCGCCGGGGGCGGCGGTTGGCCTGCAGGATCTTTTTACGTAAGCGGAGTGACTTGGGAGTGACTTCGACGAGCTCATCATCGGCGATGAACTCAATCGCCTGTTCGAGATTAAGGGCGCGAGGCGGTGTGAGGCGGATGGCCTCGTCGGCGGAAGAGGCGCGCATGTTGGTGAGCTTCTTCTCGCGGACGACGTTGACGTCGAGGTCGTTGTCGCGGGAGTGCTCGCCGATGATCATGCCTTCGTAGACTTCGACTCCGGGCGGACTGAAGAGGACGCCGCGGTCTTCGAGTCCTTGAAGGGCGTAAGCGGTGGTTGTTCCGGCACGGTCGGCAATGAGTGCTCCGGTGGGACGCTGTGGGATTTCTCCCTGGTAGGGCATGTAGCCGTCGAAGAGCGAGTTCATCACGATGGTGCCGCGGGTCTCGGTGAGCAGTTCGCTGCGCAGCCCGATGAGGCCGCGGGAGGGAACGCGGAACTCAAGGCGGACGCGGCCGTGGCCGTGCATCTTGATCATCTCGCCCTTGCGGGGTCCGAGCCGCTCGATCACGGTGCCGACGAAGTTGTCGGGGATGTCGACGGTGAGGTGCTCGACCGGCTCCATGAGCTTGCCGTCGATAGTGCGGGTGACGATCTCGGGGCGTCCGACCATGAGCTCGAAGTCTTCGCGGCGCATCATCTCGATGAGGATGGCGAGTTGGAGCTCGCCGCGGCCGAGGACCTTGAAGCTGTCGGGGCTGCCGGTTTCTTCGACGCGGATGGAGACGTTGGTGAGCAGCTCCTTGTCGAGGCGCTCACGCAGGTTGCGCGAGGTGACGTATTTGCCTTCGCGGCCGGCCATGGGCGAGTTGTTGACGGAGAACTGTATGGCGATGGTCGGCTCATCGATGACGATGTGCGGCATGGGCGAGGGGTTCTCGATCGAGGTAATGGTCTCGCCGATGGTGATGCCCTCAACGCCGGCGACGGCGACGATGTCTCCGAGCTCGGTGGCCTCGATGTCGGTGCGCTTGAGGCCCGAGAAGCTGAAGAGCTTGGTGATGCGGGTCTTTTGCAGAGAGCCATCGAGCTTGGCGATGGCGACGTCTTCGCCGGTTCGCAGGGTTCCGTTGAAGACGCGGGCGATGCCGAGGCGGCCGAGGTAGTCAGAGTAGTCGAGGTTGGTGACGAGGATCTGGAGGGGCGCAGCTGGATCGCCGCCGGCCGCGGGGATGGTCTGAATGATCTGTTCGAAGAGAGGCTGGAGATCAGTGCCGGGTTTCGCGATGTCGAGCGTGGCGGTGCCAAGCTTTCCGTTGGTGTAGAGCACGGGGAACTCGAGCTGCTCTTCGTTGGCGTCGAGATCGATGAAGAGGTCGTAGACCTCGTTCAGGACTTCCTGCGGGCGGGCGTCGGGGCGATCGATTTTGTTGATGGTGAGAATGACGGGGAGCTGGGCCTCGAGAGCTTTCGAAAGCACGTAGCGGGTTTGAGGCAGCGGGCCTTCGGAGGCGTCGACGAGGAGCATGACGCCGTCGACCATCTTAAGGGCGCGCTCGACTTCTCCGCCGAAGTCGGCGTGGCCGGGCGTATCGACGATGTTGATCTTGGTGTCGTGATAGAAGATGGCGGTGTTTTTCGCGAGGATGGTGATGCCGCGCTCGCGCTCGAGCTCGTTCGAATCCATGACGCGCTCGGCGACGGCTTCATTAGCGCGGAAGGTGCCGGACTGGCGAAGCATGGCGTCGACGAGGGTGGTCTTACCGTGGTCGACGTGGGCGATGATGGCGATGTTGCGGATGATGCTCACAGGAATTTCCTAATCTCTTTCTATTTATGCCTTTCGGGTGCAGCGCGCATTGTGCGGAGCGGCCGGCAGCCGATATTTACCGGGATCGGTCTTGGTCGATGGCCGCGAAATTACCGGCCAGATCTATGTGCTGGTGTCGAAACCGTCGCTTCTCTATCAGTTTACCAGCCGCGGCTGAACTATTCGTATTTGAGCGATTCGACGGGGTCCATTTGGGCGGCGCGATTGGCGGGCAGGGTTCCGAAGACGATGCCGACAGCGGCAGAAGTGAACAGCGCGATTACGACAGACCAGGCAGAGACGGGCACGGTGTAGGAGGTGAAGATACGGACGGAGATGGGCAGAGCGAGGCCGAAGATGGCCCCTACGATGCCGCCGCTGAGCGAGATAAATACGGCCTCGATGAGGAACTGCAGCTTGATTTCGCGGGCCGTGGCGCCGAGGGCCTTGCGGATACCGATTTCGCGAATGCGCGAGCGCACGGTGGCCAGCATGATGTTCATGATGCCCACGCCGCCGACCGCAAGGGTAACGGCTGAGACGAGCAGGAGGATCACGGTGAGGGCGTTTGCGATCTGCGCGGCGGTGGTGAGGAGGGCCGTGAGTGTAGTCGCCCTATAGACGGAGCTTGCCAGATGGCGTAAGTGCGCGACTCTGACGATTTCGTTGGCCGACTCCTCTACGTCGCTCGTGTCGCGGATCGAGAAAAAGATCTGCTTCACATTATCTGTGCCGGTGAAGTAGCGGCCGACGGAGTAGGGTATGAGGATGGTCTCGTCGGCGATCTCGGATTGGCCGAAAGTGTCGACGCTCTCCTTGAAGGTGCCGATGATGGTGAAGGGAATTCCGCTGAGCTGAAATGTCTGGTTGATGGCGGCATCCGGGCTGCCGAACATTTCGCGCGCAAAGGCCTCAGTGACAACGGCGACCTTGGTGTGCGCAGTCTCATCGGCATCGTCGAAAAATCGCCCGGAAAGAACAACGAGGTTGCGCACCTGCAGATACTGAGGGCTGACGCCGAGCACCAGAACGTCTTTGGCTACGCCTCCAGGGAAGGTGACACGGTCGTGCATCTCAAGCATCGGAGAGGAAAGAGCAACCGAAGGGACCTGCTCATCAATGGCGCGCTCGTCGTCGCGGGTGAGGAAGTCGTTGCGATTGGCGTTGATGGCGCCGGTGCCGCCGCCTTCGTATTCGAGCATCACCATGTTGGTGCCGATGCCCTGAATTTCATTCAAAATGTAACGCTTGCCGGTGAGGCCGATGGTGAAGACGAGAATGAGGGAGGCCGAACCGATAACCATGCCCAGAGCGGTAAGAGCAAAACGGACCCTGCTGGTATTGAAGCTGTCGATCGCCAGCTTGACGATCTCGCTGAACAGCATGGTCTGCTTCGCGCTCTCCAGCGTGCGCTGGAAAGACCTGCGACTCCGATGGCGAACTGGAGGTGGCGAGGAAGCGATCGGAGGCTGAGACGGAGTGGTGACCATGGCTGGCCAGTGGTTCTGCTGCTCTATTGATCCTACTCGCCCCGGTCAGGGTTCAAAAAGCCCAGGTGGCGCCGAACAGCCGTATCATAATATATGGAGTAGGTTCGTGGAGGGATGTGTGAGTGGTTGAAACAGGCGGTCTTGAAAACCGCTTTACCTTAACGGGTAACGGGGGTTCGAATCCCTCTCCCTCCGCCAGTTCGTCGTTCTATATTGGTCCGATAGAGTCCGAATCAAGGATCGCAGTAAACTCAAAACAAACTGTTTCTACGCCATTGCTTCAGAGATTATGACGGGGACGGACGGTTGGATCTTTTCGTTTCAGGTTATATCCACTATGACATGAGCCATCCGCCGATTCCAGGCAGTGATGCCGCAGGTCACGCGTTTTGTGAGTATCGTGGAAAAAATGTGATGTGTGGTCCGCGTGGCCTGGAAGACATCCAGTGGAAAAAATACCTCTCCGCGAAGACCGCTCTCAAAAAAACCTTACGCTGAGTCCGGATAACGGTCGCGCTCTCTATTACTCGGCGGTTGTGGAAAGGCGGATGGGCGATCCGATGTCGCAATTGCTGACTTGAAAACTGTCCTCGACAAATATCCGCAGTCGCGTGACGCACGTCGTGAGCTCGGAATTACCTACTATCAACAACACGATTATGGCCATGGCTCAGTTCGAAAAAGCTGCAGCAAATTGATCCTGATTACCTGGCAGCGCACTACAACTTATCAATTCACTATCGGCGCATGGGATGGAAGGACAGGGCCGCCGAACAGCAAGCACTGTTTGTCACTAAGAAGTTGGACCCACATTCTCCGACATTTTCGATTGCATTTCTTCGCAAGCATCCTGAGATATCCACCGAGCGTATCCCGTGGCACATGCACCCCGCCCAGCTGTACCCTACCGGCCGGGAGACCGTGAAGTAGGTCCAGATCACCGTCCCCGCCTGTCTCTGGGGCAGAGCGTCAAGCTCTCGGCCCACGAGTTCGCGAAGTCGATGAAAAATCGAACACGATGACATCTGCGAGGGAATCAACCGAGCTTTGGGGGTACT
>CAWAFB010000004.1:0-953896 GCA_963781245.1 uncultured Acidobacteriaceae bacterium | reverse complement strand
CGCTCTGCTTGTTGGCATTGTCCTTCGGTAATCAAACCCAGGACAGAGAGATTTCCCCTGATATGTCCGGGCGTGTGGATTCTCAAGCTCCAGCCAGTCGCTAATACCTTATTTCCAAAAGTGAAATGTTGTCCCTGTTCACCTATTTGAGCTGGTGATCGGGAAATTAATCGACGAATTCGACGCGCCTGCGTCGCACAACACGCGAGCCGCTACCGCCCCAAGCGCAGAGCAAAGCGATGATGTGGAGCAGGAGCCAGATGGTGATGCCCTGGTCTTGGTAAATCCAAAAGAGGATGAGGATGCGGGGGAGTAGCAGCCAGACGATGATAGGGATGACGCCGACCGAGGGGGGAATGAACAGACTCATGCTGTGCTGGAGCCATGCGACGAAGATACTGAGGCGCGGGAGGAACAGCGATAGGATGAGGAACCAAAGTGGGATCGAGTGGATGGGGAACGTGAGGGAGAATTTCATGCGTCAACGCTTCGATTTCGTCAGTCTACGCAAAAGCAGGTTCTTCGCTGCGCCTATGATGGCAATCTGACATTCGAGTAGGGCATCGAAACAACATGCACTTCACTTCTGCTTCCAAATTCTATTCTAGCCATGATGATGGCTGCGCTTGAATTCGAACTACAGCCTCTGCCGTGTCAACATTTGAGCAACTGCTAACTGCGGATTTACAAGGTTCTTGGTGGATTGGCACTTGGACGAAAGCCCCCGACTCCACTGTCCTTCGGGTTCCTTTCCAAGAAAGGAGATTGGCGTGGACATACCGCGTTTCCACGGAGTGCTCGCTGGAATTAGCATGGCGATTTTCATCGACTTCGGGCGCAGCGGCTGTAGGATCCGGGCAAGTTACTCAAATCCCCGTTTCTAAGGCAATTGGTCAGGTGCCCGTTTTTCAATGAACGAGATTACTTCCGCTTAGCTGACCATCCATCCGGAATTCGAACGTAAGAGACAAGATGGCTCTCAATGCGTGCTTTGGCCCTTTTCGCAACACTTGAGAACGACGCCTTCTTGACCCCAAAAATCAAAAGCTGCGCAATAGGAAATCTCTTGCGCTCGTCAGCACTTTCTCTCGCATCGCGGGTTCTGGCAGCATGCGAGCGATTTCAACTGCCCCGATCATCGTTGAAAAGATCGAAAAGAAAGCACGCTCTTTGTCGGCAGTTCGCTGGCCCGGCATAAAGGGAACCATTCGATCCTTGTAGTTCACGAGCTCGGCAAGGATCTGTCCCCTCATCCTCTTGTCGACCCGCGCCAGCTCGGGTGCAAGTGCCGTCAGCGGGCAGCCGCGCTCAGCGTGATCGCAGTATTCCGAGCTTAGATAGGCCTTCACAATCGCCTTCCACGCTGCCCCCGGTTGAGATTCTTCCGCAGCTTGAGCCCAGCGGTCGGCGATCTCACGGAAAGCCTCGCGGAGCGACTCCAGGAGTAACTCATCCTTGCTCCCGAAGTGTTTGTAAAAGCCTCCGTGCGTCAGACCAGTGTCGCGCATAACCGCTGCAACCCCTGCGCCGTTCAGACCCTCAGCACGTACTCGTCGCGAGGCGTCTCTCACAATCTTCTGATGGACTTCCACTTTGTGTTCAGGTCGGTAACGCATGGCTCATTTTAGGATGCTCGAGATCATCCCACGATGCAACCAGCCGCGGCGGTCAAAGAAAGTTCGAATCCATCAGATGATGTAGATCATCCTATGCGAAGAAAGGAGGACTCCAATGTCTAACCCGATTCTGATCACAGGTGCAGCCGGCGGCCAGCAGGGCTCAACCGGACGCGTCATCGCAACGCTTCTCCTCGAGCAGGGCCTTCCCGTTCGCGCATTCGTCCACAAACTCGATGCCAGGTCCGACGAGCTTCGTCAAAAAGGTGCAGAAATCATCGAGGGCGACCTCCTCAACCCGGCCTCGGTCCAGGCGGCTATGAAAGATGTGAAGCGCGCTTACTTCACCTACCCGGTGGCCGATGGGCTGCTTGAGGCCGCCACCATCTTCGCCACATCGGCCCGCGATGCGGGGGTGGAGTTGGTTGTGAACAATTCGCAGTTTCAGGGTACGCCAGATGATCCCTTATTTCGCGATCTTCAACGCGCTCCGTCATTCCGGAATTTGCAGCACCGGCTGGCTGATCGTATTTTCGACTGGGCGCAGATTGGGGCCGTTCATATTCAAGCGCCACCCTATTACGAAAACGTACGCGCGCTTGTCAGCCGCAGCGTGGCCGAGCAAAATGCCGCGTTCCTACCCTGGGGCGATGGCGACGCTGTCATTCCGCTCGCCGGCGCCGAAGACGTAGCCCGCGTCGCCGCAACTCTTTTGGCTGCCTCCAACGCGCCCTCCGAAAAGGTATACCCGCTGGTGAGCGAAACTCTAACAGTGCGGCAGATTGTCGAAACCCTTGGTAAAGCCATCGGGCGGCCGATTCGCTATGTGCCAATCACAGACGAGCAGTGGGCGGATGCAGTGAAGGAGCGAATCAATCCCCACGCACTCGATCATCTGACCCATCTTTGGCAATACTTCCGGAATAGTAAGGAACCCCGCCAGGCTACCAATGCTATTCGTGAGGTCACGGGCCGGAATCCACAGACGCTGGAAGAGTTCTTCCGAGCGAATGCCAATTCTATCGGCGCCGCAGGTCAATGAGGTTGCTGTATGAAAAGGATGGGATGATATATATCATCCCATTAACCAGGAGGCCCAATGTCGCCGCAAACGCTCTTCCAACTGCATCTCGTTCTAGGTTATGTTGCGTGGTTGCTCTGCTTCGGCGTCTACATTCTGCCCAAGCTCAGGTCGATGGGCCGAGTCGAAGCGCACCGGGCAATCGCGACCCTACACAGCTTTCGCTTCTTCGGGCTCGTCTTTATTCTTCCTGGCGTCGTTGGCCCCAACCTGCCCGTTAGTTTCGCCACGTTCGCCGCCTACGGCGACCTGGCGACCGGGTTGCTGGCCATGTTGGCGCTTCTCACGGTACGGATACGTCCGCTTTTTTGGCTATTCGTCTTCGCCTTCAATCTTGTGGGTACGACCGACCTTATCCTCGACTACTACCACGCCGTCCAGGGAGGGCTTCCTGCGCTAGCGGGCCAGTTGGGCGCCACGTACGTGATCCCGATCATCTACGTGCCCGTGCTGATGATCACGCACGTCGTCGCTCTCTATTGGCTGGTGCGTCCTCAGCCCAAGGCGGCTCAGGCCCTCGCTGGCAATGCGACTGCATCTTAGTTCGGATCAACCGCCCCATTAACAACCGTTCTTGGAGAATCGTTATGACCGATACCACCACCAAAGTGCGCGCACACTATAGCGCCGCGAATCTCATCGAGCGGATCAAGTCGGCGCTCGCGACGATCGCGCCCGAAGAGCAGACGTTGACCGTAGCTCAGCTCGCTCCACTCGACCAGTTCCATACGCTCGGCCAACACAAGAAAAGGAGACCTACCGTGAAAAAGAATCTGTTGTCACTCGCGATGTCCCTGGCGCTGTTGATGAGCGCAGCCACCCAAGCGCAAACTACTCACCTGACGATAACTGTGCCCTTCGAATTCACCGCAGGAAATGTCCAGCTTCCGGCCGGCGAGTATGAAGTCACGGCCGTCGGACCTTGGGGGGGACCGACACTCTCGGTCCACAACGTGAATTCGAACGCAGGGACACTCGTTCTTTCGACTTCCTGCCAATCGTTGAAGCCCGTTGCCGACGCCAAGCTGGTTTTCCATCGCTATGGCAACCAGTATTTCCTCGCCGAAGTGTGGAACCGGCACAGCTCTCTCGGCAACCAGATCAAGATCAACTCGCGGCAAACGGAGTTGACAAAGAACCAATCGAAGGACGAAGTCGTGCTGATCGCGTCGGAGAAATAATGATGCTTGCTCAATTCCACTTCAAGCCCGGGGGCTCTCCGTGAGAGCCTCCGGGTTTCGTTTGCCTTGGAGTTTGCCCTCGACCATTGCGCAGCGCGCCTTTGCCGTCGTGCCGCTGCAGAAATATGCAGATCGGCAACCATATTTTCACCCAGATCTCATTCGTGACACCAGTGGGCGTTCAGGAGAGCCTCTCAGGACGAAATGAAGACGGTTTGTTGCCAACCCTGCTCTTCCAGCGAGTCCTAATTAGCGGTGGAGGACACTATGCTGTCTTCGATCCGAAGTGAGCCGACTTTATCGCGCCTGGCAGGAATGGGTTGGGTGTCGCCGGATCGCCGATTCATTCCTTCAGGGTGGCGACAATCCGGAAGCTATTCCGTAATGCCTGAAAAGTCAGCTTTTGAGTAAGTTGCCGCGGGGATCGCCAGGTTGAACTTACCTATACCCCCGTTTTGCGGGAGCTACGGAGTGCCACTTGTCCGCTTAGCGGACTACACATCCATGTGAAAATCCGCGGCAACGAGTGACTTGGCGATTTGCACTAACCCGCTAGCGCGGGAGGTTATGCCTCTGTGGCATTTGGATAGATTGTTGGACACCGAAGGAGGTGTCCATGACACATCTACGCCAGCGCATGCAGGAGGACCTCCGGCTGCGCAACTTCTCCGAACGCACGGTCCGTCGCTACACCGAGATCGTTGCTGAGTTCGCAAGGTACTTCCACCAGTCACCCGATCTGCTGGGCCCGGAACATGTTCGTACTTTCCTGCTGTATCTGCTGAACGAACGGAAGCTTGCCTGGGGTTCCATTCAGGGAGCCCGGTCGGCACTGAAGTTTCTCTACATAAGGACGCTGAAGCAGACTTGGTTCGATCAGGAGATCATCAAGCCTAAGGTTCGCCGCAAGCTGCCTACGGTCTGGAGCCGGGAAGAAGTCTGTGCTCTGCTTGACGGCACAACGAACATCAAGCTCCGAGTACTGCTGGCCCTTTATTACGGCGCTGGACTTCGCAGTCAGGAAGCGCTGGAACTCAAGGTCGCCGATATCGACAGCAAGCGGATGATCATCAACATCCGCGAGGGCAAGGGCAAGTTCCCGCGCCAAGTGATGCTCTCGCCCAAGCTGCTTGAGTTGCTGCGCCTTTATTGGTGCTGGCGCAAGCCCAAGGACTGGCTCTTTCCCGGGCGGTGGCCTGAACATCCCATGGAAGCAAGCGGGGTCCGCATGGCCTGTGCGCAGTTGCGCAAGCAGCTGGGCATCTCTAAACCGCTAAGCCCCCATGTGCTGCGCCACTCCTTCGCGACACATCTTCTCGACGCCGGCACCGATCTGCGCAGCATCCAGCTTCTGCTTGGCCACCGCGATCTGGAGACTACCTCCCGCTACCTCCACGTCTCCGAAGCGCGGCTGCATGCTACTGCAAGCCCGCTCGACGATCTGCCTATTCGGAACGTCCACACTACTCAGGGAAGGAACAGAACTGCATGAGTGGACATCGGCTTGAAGTAGCCGATGTCTTCCATGTTCATCAGGAACAGTTCCTTCAGCGCTGGGGCCATGCTGTCTCGGACCAGCAACGGAAGGTGCTGCGCGATATCGGCATGTGCCGCACGGCCGCGCTAGGCACTCATCTCGAACGATGCGATCGCTGCAGCTATGAGACTGTCGCGTACGACTCATGTCGCAACCGGCACTGTCCCAAGTGTCAGTCTTCAGCACGTGATCGCTGGCTCCTCAAGCAGGCTCGAAGTCTGCTGCCGGTGCCTTACGCCCATGTGGTCTTCACTGTACCCGAACAACTGGCGCCGCTCGCATTGCGCAACCAGAGGCTCTTCTACACCCTGCTGTTTCGGGCAGCCTCCGAGACGCTGCTCAAGATCGCTGCCGATCCACGTCACCTTGGTGCGCGCATTGGTGTGCTTGCCGTGCTGCACACCTGGTCGCAGAACTTGAGACATCATCCACACCTGCACTGCCTCGTTCCTGCCGGCGGACTAGCTTTTAATAACTCCCACTGGATCTCAACCAGACGCCACGGTCTTCCTCCCCGTGCGTGTGCTCAGCCGCATGTTTCGCGGCAAGCTGCTCGCCTTCCTCAAGCTGAGCTACCGGCACGGCGAACTGTGCTTCGCCTGCAAGCTGGCTGAACTCTCAACCCCACGGACCTTTTACTCTCTGCTTGGTACCTTGCGCCGGAGAGAGTGGGTGGTCTACTCCAAGCCTCCGTTCGGCGGACCAGAGCATGTGCTGAAGTATCTGGCCCGCTACACGCATCGGGTTGCCATCTCCAACGGAAGACTCCTCAGTCTCGATAACGGCCAGGTTCGCTTCCGATGGCGAGACTCCAGACATGGCAACCGCAGCAGCGTCATGAAGCTCGACGCGGTCGAGTTCATCCGCCGCTTCCTGCTCCATGTGCTGCCCGCCGGTTTCGTCAAGATCCGCCACTTCGGATTGCTTGCCAACCGCAACCGACGACAGGCGCTGGCCCTCTGCAGGCTTCATCTCCGCGCCACAGCTGTAGATCTCCGCACGGTGCTATCCGAACAGCAGAAGTCTGCACTTAACCGATCCTGTCCCCAGTGCAAATGCGGTACCCTGCGCCTCATCGCACGCGATCCCGCTCGCCAACCGATTCGCCTGAGCACAGCGCCTCACTGCGCTGTTGTCGATTCCTCCTGAGGAAATGATGCTGCCCTGTATGTCAACCCGACCCCGCACCGCGACGGACCCTCAACCCGCCCTCGCTCACCTATGCCCCGAATCGGCTCCACACACTCAAACACAGCCATTCGGCCTCCCAACCTGGTTCGCAAATACATCGCGAACCAGGACAGACACACCTCAATCAGGCTGCCCTCGTGTCCGGTCGACCGTCTCGGCTCCCCGCAGGCGATATTCAATCCCCATACATCCACCGCGCTAACGGCTTACTGCAAATCGCCGTATCCACACCGCTCCGCACGACCGGCATAGCCGAATGCTAATTCATGCTCGCGGAGCGATGTCGATACGGCACTAGAGATTTATCGGCAACGAGCAAGTAGTAATGCATTAAATTGAAAGCGTGCGCCGTGACTTTGCCAACCAGCCTATTAGCCGACCCAGTGCATTTGACCATTGAACGCATTGAGTGAGAGCCGCATTTAATCGTTGGCGTCCTGCAACGTGCCGGCACGATTCCGACCCGGACGCTCAGTGCATTCTGCCTTCATCTTCTCGTACTTCGCCTGAAGGTCATCGAGCTCCAGGTCGCTCAGATTCTCGATGTCGATCATCTGATCGCGCGCCTTATCGATGGCGCGGATGAGCTCGTTGAGCTTCAGATTGATTGTCCTGGCGTTACGATTCCACGATTCTGCGTGTTCTGTATCAGAAAAACCATGAGGAAGGTGACGATGGTGGTACCGGTGTTGATCACGAGTTACCCTGTGTCGGAGTAGTGGAAGATACGACCGAGTGCGGCCCAAACGACGATGACCAGGCCCGCTCCGGCAAAGGCCCACCTCGATCCCAACCAGCCTGAAGCGGAGGCCGCAAATCTCCCAAACCAATCGTTCGTGGTCCGCCCCTGCACTTCAATGGGAGTCTTTTTCATTCGAGTGTCCTCTATTCTGCCCGGCGCTGACGAATGTGGCGACTTGCCTCGTCAGATCCGCACTACTAGGCCAATGAGGCATCGTAGGGCGTGGATATCGGTAGAAAAATGCGAACAGAAGTGCCGTGATCTTCAGGATCGTTGCTGCTTTGAATCTCAATATGGCCGCCGTGGCCTTCGACAAACTGCTTCGCGACGAACAAACCGATGCCTGTACCCACAGTGCTGCGGGTTGTGAAGAAGGCGTCGAACACTTTCGGTAGATACTCGGCCGCAATCCCGACACCGTCATCCTGGACGGTCAAAACGATGCCATCTGTCGAACCCGCCGCGTCTTCCACGGAGACGGATGGAACCCCGCCCGACGGCATCGCCGAGATAGAGTTCGCGATCAAGTTCGAGATCACCTGCATCATCTCCCCGCGGCGCAACACGATCGCCCTCGATGATTCGAATGACTTCCTGATCTTAATGCCAGCAGCCGAACACCGCGGCTCGTAGATCGTGATCGCGTGCAGAACGATCTCCGCAAGGACCGCATTCGATGCCTGGGATCTGCCGCAGTCTGCAACAGGCAGCATCGCTTGAAGCGATCCGTTCTATTTCCTCGTTCATCTCCTGAATCTGGAGCTCCATCTGCTTCCACTCGTTCCACAGCATCGCAATCAGGTTCCGTATCCTGGGAGTGAGGTTCTCGTTGGCGTTCTCGAGTACATCAGGCATGGCTTCCCTCAGCCGAACAGGGCTCTTGGCAAAGACCAGCCCGCGCTCCAACAGAAAAGCACGAAGCTGATTGATCACAGACGTTCTTCGCACCATCAGTCGGTCCCGCACCCGGTGCAGCGCTTGCAGGTCCAGTTGGTCGTCCGTCTTGATCGGAACGAACCGCATGTTCCGGCGGTCGACAGCTTCGGCGATCGCTTCAGCATCAATGAAGTCGTTTTTGTTCGACTTCACGAAAGGCTTCACGAATTGTGCCGGAAGCAGCTTCACGTCGTGTCCCTGTGCTCGCAGTGCACGGCCCAGGAAGTGAGCGCCAGAACATGCTTCCATCCCGATCAGAGACGTCTGCAGGTTCGCCGTGAAATCAATCAACTGCTTCTGCGTGAACTTCTTCTTCAGCAGCACCTTGCTCTTATCGCCAAGCGCCACCAAGTGAAACGTCGTCTTGCCAAGATCGATACCAACCGAATGAATCTGCATGTCGATGATCCCTCCTTGAACCTGCCTACAAGATCCCTCCACGCTAACGTGAAGTTCAAGCGGCGGACCATCTCAGTAACCCCGTTTTCCGGGCACTATGGCGGCGTGAACGAACCTCCCTTCAAGTTTGGGGGCGTCGATGGCGCGGGCAACCGAGACAGTGAAAGAACGCACATTCATTTGCAGAGAATGCAGGAGTGCTATCGAAAGTGATCGACAAGCATGATGTCGCCGCTCTCATCGCCAACTTGTGAATAGAGGATCCAACGGCCATCGGGCGAGACCGACAGGCCGCTACTGAAATCCTTGTCCACTTCAAAAATTGGGCGTATCTGCCTGGTTGCGAAATCAAAATAGCGGAGAGATCTGGGCGCGTCGGCGGGAACAAAATAGATGCCCGATCGAGAGAGGGTCCAGAGCTCGGCCACTCTAATTCGGGGCATTCCATCCACCGTGGACTCCGTACCGGGCTGCGCTGGCAGAGCGACTTTCTTCAGCGTCGATTTGTCGTGGTTGCTCGCAAAATACACTGTCTTCCCATCCAGAGACCCTCGCGGATTGATCCCATTGATATCTTTGGCTAGCGCGATGGCGTCTCCACCGGAGGCGGGACAACGATAGACTCCCGGCCTGCCTGGTTCCTCGGATCTGAAATAAATCCCCTTTCCGTCGCGGGACCAGTTAGGTCGCATTACGTTGGTGATGTTTGTGATCAGTTTTCTGGGCTTCCGTTCGGCCACGTCGGCCACAAATATTTCCCAGTGTTCTCCGGGATGCGAGTCAAACGCTATCCTGTTTCCGTCCGGCGACCATTGCGGACTGCCGCTCACATAATTGGGATTTGAGATCTGCACCAGGTTGGCGCCATCGTCACTGATGATCCAGACTCCCTGCAAGCCAGATCGTAGAGACGCAAAGGCAATGCGCATTCCGTCCGGAGAGTATTGAGCGTCCCATTGTGCCCTTGATGAAGGGATGAGTTCTACCGCCGGAGATTCCGGGTGAAGCAGATCCCTGCGCCAGATTTGTATGCTAACGGATGAAGAGCTAAAAGCAAGCTTGTCGCTCCTGGGTGAAACTGTCGGGTACTTTGCGCTTCCTGCGAAGGCAAGCTGTTTCGTCGACCCATTCTCGACTGTAACTTCACCGAGTTCACTTGAGAGCCCATTCCCAGGGGAACGAAGAGAATAAATGAGTCTCTCGTCGTCAGCCGACCACGTCAGCCCTCTTGGAAAAGCCCGAAAGGACGAAATTGTTTTCGGCTGACCACCCCGAATTGGTAAGGAATACAGAACAGCATCGTACCCGCCTCGCACACACCAGTATGCGAGGTACTCGCCCGTGTGGGAGAACGCCGGCAGACCTTCACCAATGCACATTGGATTAATCGGAATCTGCGTGGCCTCCAATGTTTCCGTTGAGAGGAGATGGATCCTTGCATGTTCCTCTTCTGGCGCTACATCTGCGAAGGCGATCCACTTGCCGTCCGGCGACCAACTGATAAGACTGAAGTTGATGAGGGTGAAATCAGTCCAGGGTGCTCGGGTGGAGCGTAATTTTCTTTCGGGGCCGCCAAGCGCGGGGACAACGTAGATTCCGGTGTCAGCGCCAGCCAGGCGTTGAAAGGCGATCTGCGTGCCGTCGGGAGACCATGCCGGACTGATCCAATCCGAGGGTGATGTTCATGGCAAGCCCAGTATAGAGATCAGCCTAAAATCTGACCAGACGCCGTGACGTCGATCGTCGCCGCCGCGGCAGCGCCCGCCGCGCAGCGGCTTAGTTCAAACGCGCTTCCCGTCAGTTGAGCGATAAGTCGGCATCTCGGACACCTGACGGCTAGCGGAGACTACAGGAAAGCAAGTCTCCGCGTAGCCGGTTTTCTCGGACATGTGAACAAAGCAGCCGCGTCTATGAGCGGCTTGGTGATTTGTACTAAACCCGCTCCGCGGGTAGGTGGAAGCATGGTAGATTTTTTGGCAGGACAAATTGCATGTTGCCCACGGCAGTCACAATGTTTCCGCTCAAGTCAGCACAAAATAGGCGCGATGGATTGAATCCCCATAAAGCAATTGTCCTGCCAAAACCTCACCGGGTTTAGCACAAATCGCCGTATCCACAATGCTCGC
Source organism: uncultured Acidobacteriaceae bacterium (assembly GCA_963781245.1). Lineage (GTDB taxonomy): Bacteria > Acidobacteriota > Terriglobia > Terriglobales > Acidobacteriaceae > Silvibacterium. The sequence goes on along the minus strand of CAWAFB010000004.1, from coordinate 943,087 downwards.
TCCAAATCTTCTGCAGGCCGAACTCAGCCTGCCGAGCACTGTCGATACGGCGCTATAGATTAAGCACTCACCGAGATACCTATGAGTTCAAGGGCGTTGAGCGAATGCTCCTAAGAGGCCACTCGATAAACATCTCCTTGTGCTGGCTTGAATGGGCTGATGGTCACGGCTTGACACTGGCCAGAACGACCTTTTCACCGTCTCTCAGTAGGATATCGATCGACTCAAAGCCAGCATGCGTGAGCAAACGAAACCACTGCTTCACTGAAAGCGTATCCCCGATGCGACTTTCATCGTTTGGATCGCCGAGGAAGCCGTAATCGTAGCCCAACAGAGCTTTCACTCGCGACCAGAATCGCTGCCAATCTTCATACCTGTGCTGGCTCGGCTGCTCCTTTTGCCACGCCCCGAACCCAGGCGAAAATAGCGGCTCCGCCCTCGCCGGTTCCATAAGCACAAAAACGCCTCCTGACCTGAGCGACTGAAAGATGTCGTCGAGGAGCTTTGTTGCCTCCGCGAGGCTGAACCAGTGCACTGCGTTGACCGCCACCGCGACATCGTAGTCGCTCGCCAAACCCCGCCGCCAATCTGCTTGCGACAGATCCCGCACCCAGGTACGTCCGCCTATACCATCGCGGCGATTGACCGCGCCGCATAGAGCGACAAAGAACTCGTTCCGATCTACGAAATCGATCCTCGCATGCGGAAATCGCGAGTGAATGATGCGGCCTGCATCGCCTGGCCCGCAGCCCACATCCAAAACCCGCAGGCTCTGGTCAGTCGAAAATGGAATCGCTGCAGCTATAAGCTGGAGCGCGCCCGGCTTGGCGGGACCCTGCTCCGTGCGCCACAGATTGAGCCAGGTGTTGAGGTCTTCGCCGTGAAGTTTATCCTCGATTTCGGCCTGAGTACGGATGTCCATTTATTTTTCCTCTGCAGTGCGCAATGCACCCGTATCTCGTTATCGGGCGTGAATGGCGACCGGGTATTGGAGAAATTTGACCGCTATGGATGTGGCAGGCTACTCGTCGCGAGTTCGCTGCAAAAAATCGAGAGGACTCATGCCGGAGAAAGCCCTGAACTCATTGATGAAATGGGACTGGTCATAATACCCGCAGCCGAGCGCCAAATCCGCCCACCGAATCGCAGTTGAGCTGACTCTACGATCGATGCCGGCCGCACAATCGAGATATGGTTTTCCTTCGTCATACGGTGAAGCGTCTCGCCGCCCCAGGCGATGAACCGAGGCGAGAGCCAGATGGAAGCGGCTGATCCTGGCAATCATTTTGGGAGCCATGCCGAAATGCTTTTGGAACTGCGCAATCAGATGGCGCCGGCTACATCCGAATTCCTGCGGAAGCCGTGCCAGATCGACATGATTCGGAGAATCCTGGAGTATCCGCCATGCGCGTTGCAGGCCCGCCGGAGGGAGAGGCGCGGACTCCAGTCGTGTAGTAATGATCTTTTCGACGACGTCAAACCGCGCCGCCCAGTCCTGTGTGTCCTCCGCATGCCCCATGAGGAGTCGCGAGAACCGACGATCTATATCCTCCAGCGCAAGAGTACGATCCGTGAGCAGGTCCATGGGCGTCCCCAGGAGCATCTGTGCGCCGATTGGAGTGAGGCGGATCACCATAAAATCCCGAGTTCCGAAGACCTCACGGATCTGATGGCGATGCTGCAGAGCGACGATCCATGCGGTTGTTTGCTCGGTGGTGCGATTCGGGTCCGATGGTTCGATGATTCGATGAGGAGCAGCGAAGTTCAGCACGATCGCGACTTCACGTAATGGGAGGTGCCGCTCGTGCAACGGACTGGGCAAGAAGCCCTCACTCGCGAAATAACCAAGAACGTAATCTCGGAAGCGCGGTTCGGCAGGTTGCTGTGCAGCACGCCAGCGGCCCAGATCAGACCGGTGAGCGGTGACTTCGATACGGGTTGGCCCGGTTGGTCTCATTGCCAATAGCCTGCCATTCCTCAGATGCTATGCCTGGAACTGGGTCTGGCACAACGAATCGGCCTTAATGGAAACATGAAACGGACTGCAAGGTTGACACCTCTCGGGCGGTCAACGCTCCGGATCGGGTCATTCTAATTCAGGAGGAGAAGTGGGCTAGGGCCTGGCGATCTTCCGCAGTACGAATCGTCAACTGTTGCCAACAGGTAACTCACTGATTGAGTGCTATGGGGATTTGTACTAAACCCGCTCCGCGGGTAGGTGGAAGCATGGTAGATTTTTTGGCAGGACAAATTGCATGTTGCCCACGGCAGTCACAATGTTTCCGCTCAAGTCAGCACAAAATAGGCGCGATGGATTGAATCCCCATAAAGCAATTGTCCTGCCAAAACCTCACCGGGTTTAGCACAAATCGCCGTATCCACAATGCTCGCTCCAAATCTTCTGCAGGCCGAACTCAGCCTGCCGAGCACTGTCGATACGGCGCTATAGATTTGGCAACATCCGAGATTTATTACTAATCGAAACCGGGATAGACAGAGCTCGCCACAACTCTTTTGTAGTTTCCGAAAAACGCTCTGGTACGCTGCCGTCACGATGCTCTAGAAGGGTTGGTTAGTCATGGATACTCACTTGGAACGGAATGATCTCAATAAGCACCAATCGCCACGATCAGCGTTCTCCCAGTTACCGGAGTCGTCACGGCTCTGCAGTCTCCCCACTTCAGGAAATACAAAGAGCAGGCACAACCAATGGTGAAATCACTCACCCTTCTCGATACCGACCCGATTCCGCACTGCTCGAAACTCAAATGAACCCTGAGCGGGCATTTCAGCACGCTTGTATCGTGACCAATTTCCGATCACTCGCTGTGCTCAATGAGTCCTATAAGAGGGGATGTCAAGAAAGAAATCCCCCACTTGCCTCTAGAGGGAGACGGAGTGGCTTGCATCCAGCCCAATCTCAGTTCTGGAGAGGCTGTAAGCTCGCGGCGTATTAGGGACAGGTCAGGCAGTTGTCGGTTTGAACTCGATGGTTTCATGACGTTCTTGTCGTTCGATGCCTTCGGTTCTGGAAGCTACGCAAGCAGAGGTGTTGGCTTTAACGGGCCAACCATGGTCCTATCTGAGACTCGAGGCCTACAGCTTTTTTGGGTTATGCGAAGGGGCATACGGTGCTAATGGAGGCTCGGTGCTGAACGACTGCACGCAGGGCCTAGCTCATTGATTGATACTCACCCTCGACCCCGAGCGTCGCAAGAACCGATGGGCTAACCATCGGGTAAGTAAACCTGGATTTGCCTGGTTCCTGCAGACGCTCAAGCTGCTTGCGATTTCAGATGTTCGGCGTCGAAACGTTCTCCTTTCTTCCAAAGTGTCAACGTGATGGCCGCGATCTTGCGTGCGAGCGTAAGGCGAGCCATTTCCGGCTTCATGCCTTTGGCCAGCAATCCTGCGTAAAAGTCCTGCAGGGGCCCGGCGCAACGGCTGGCGCTCATGGCTGTACTCTTGAAGAGCTTCTTCATCTCGTGGTTGTGATTTTGATTCAGACCGCGGATCTGTTGTGGCTTTTTGGAACGTTGCAATTGTCCGTCTACATAACGATGCTGCGCGCTGTCGTGCGTCTCCACTCCCAGACCACTGTAGGTCCACAGCTGCCTCTTGCTGCGGAACCGGTAGGGCGTCTGCATCAGGGCCAGCAGCAGGGTAGCCCGCAGAGGGCCGATCAAGGGAATCTGGCGCAATATTTTCACGGCCGGATGTTTCCGGCTCTCGGCTAAAAGTTCTCCTCGCACGGTGTGCCGCACCACCGACAGTCCATCCATCTGCTGATAGAGCAGCTCTGCTCGGCGGCGCACGCCGGGTTGCGTAATCCTGCTCAGCCAGCGGTCGCGATGGCGTGGGGCATAGACCTGCCTACCCGAGCAGGGAATGCCCCAGCTTCGATACAGCGCCTTGAGCCGACTCATCACCCGCGCCTGGTCTTTGCTGATGGTCAGATAACTACGCGCCAACTCCCGCAGCGTCCCCAGTCCGTTCTCTCCGTGGTAGACCGCGCGCAGCATTCCACTCCGCAGCAGCTCGGCCAGCCTTCGCGCATCGATCTTGTCGCTCTTGCTGCCTTCTTTCAATAAGGCGTTGCGACGTGGATTGCAGACCACGATATCCGCGACATGAGGCCTGAGCACGTCGTACAGCCAGGCCGCCCAGGTCCCTTCTTCCAACGTCACATGGAGCTCTCCGCGCAGCCCATGCAGGAAATCGAGCAGAGTGCTGGCTTTGGTTTCGACGATCGATTCCATCACCAACTTGCCGGCGCCATTCAGAACCGCAATTGCAACGGCTTCCTTGTGAACATCCAAGCCGATATACTTCACATTGCTACTCAGCATGCTGAGTACCTCCTTGGGGGGAAAGGTGATTCTTCGCTTGGACCACTTTCCCCCAAGGTTTTAGTGTCATCCCTTCAGAACCCACTGCAAAGATCCGCCTCTTATCTCTCCGCAGTAGAATGAGCCCGAACTGAGCGGAGGATAAGGCAATGCTCCCAAGGAACTCCTACACCATTTGGAGGGTTTACTTGGCTTGGGCTGGTGCAATTGTGTAGCCGAGGTTCTGGGCCATTGCTCGGAGGCGGTTTTCTGCCCGTTGGCGATATTTGATTTCTGTTCTGGCAAAGACGCTTTCGTCGTACGGCTCTCTGGTTTTGAGCATGTGATAGATAATTCGCGCCAATTTGTGAGCAGCGGCAGTAACCGCTTTGGGAGCTCCGAGCCTAGTTCGCATGCGGCGGTAAAACGCTCCTAAAGCCGATTCACTCTTTTGGAGTGACTGAGCTGCCATTCGTAAAGTGACGGCAACGCGGTTTTTGACTTTTCTCGTTCCGGTCCAAAGCACTCTTCCGCCACTAATATCGTTGTCCGGGCATAATCCCATCCATGAACTGAAGGCGCCGGCGCTACGGAATTTTGAGATGCCATCGCCCAACTCGGCGAGAATAGCCTGAGCATGCAAGACGCTGATTGCTGGGATCGTAGTCAGGTCTACTCCCAGGATGCGATAGGCTTCCTCACGCAATGCCAGAGCCTTGGCCGGTGCCATCACCTTGCATTTCCTTACGGAATCCTTGGCAGCCGGCAAACTCGCCGATGAAGTGGCACTCGCTTCCATAGACTTCAAGAAGCGCTGCATTTCTTCCTCGCAGGCAGCGATTCGTTGCTGGTATTCCCGGTACAAGTCGACAGATTGCCGCAGTGTGAACAGATGCTCTGGGCGGTAATCTCCCACCAAGCTCTTAGCAATCGTATCTTTACTGGCTCGAATCCTGGGATCGCGGAGTGTGGCCAACACTTGGGGATCGCGATTCCCAGTAAGAATCGCATCGATGATCGCAAGCCCAGTTGTTCCAGTGATGTCGCTAATGACATGGTGAATCTGAAGGTTCATCTGATCCAAAGCCTTCTGTACATGTTGGACATGCGTGGTCGCCATCTCCACTAAGCTGTCTCGGTGCCGAAGCAAGGATCGGAGGGCGCAAACCTCTGGCGCGGGGCGGAAGGACGCACGCAAAAGACCGACTGAATGCAGGTATTGCAGCCACTGGCAGTCGGAAACGTCTGTGCGCCGTCCCGGTACGTTCTTAACGTGTTTCGCGTTGACCAGATAGGCCTCCAGCCCGCGCACTTCCAGGATCTGCATCAACGGAACCCAGTAGACTCCGGTGGACTCCATGGCGACCGTGCGGACCCCGCATTGCTGCAACCAGTCGGCAAGACGGTTTAGATCCTGCGTGAAGGTCGCAAACATGCGAATAGGTTCTGGATCGCGATCCGCCGGTACGGCAACGTAAATCTCGGTCGCGCCGATATCGATTCCGGCAGCATCGGGATTCATGATCGGCGGGGCCACCCTCTGGTTCTTCTTGTGTAATTTCTTGCGCGGCATCATTGACTCCTGGGTCGATTTGCGGAGACCACAGGTCCGAGTCGTGAACGTAAGGACTCTCCCAATCGGGATCGCCGGCTCACCTCGCGGCTGTCGGCGTCACCACTGTTTTGATCACGGAACCCGGAGCCACACTGGAGAAACGGGCTCGAATTGAGCACCACTGCAAACTCGGCTTGTACCTTGGTCCCCGCCACTTCATTATGCTGTCAGTTCCTTCCCGGTTTTGCCCATGTCCCCATGGCCCCACACTGGGAAGCAACCCGAGCGCCGTCTCAGTGGCCTCGACCGATCGATAAGGCGGGATGCTTCGGCATCCCCCTTTTTCATCCGTTTTCCTGCAGCGAGCCCAGCATCGGGAGAGGCACCAAGCGATAAATCCTGGGGGTGCGGGGGCAAAGCCCCTGCGACCTGCGCCGGCCACAAAGCTCATTCCGAAACAGGGCGACCTCTGATAATGCGTGCCAAGCCCTGTACGCGTCAATCGAGAATCATGCGCAATCCGATCGGCGGACACTGGCCGACTTCGCGATACTCTTGCAGCAGCAGCTAGCGGCCAGGTGTGTGGCGCGCCAATTCTGCGATCGACGGAGTGTGAGCCGGGGAACGGCATGCAGTCGTGCCAGCCGATTGACAACGAAAGAGTACATGAATCAGCGGTGCAATCATCCGGGCGAGTGGAAGGTATAGGAAGATGTCGGAACGCGACGTCGGCAGCCATATCGGTGGGGCGCAATGGTGCGGGAATCCGTAGTAGATCCACCACAACAGCCGAAGGAAAGCCAGGTGTGAGATCGCTTGCATCACATGTCCGTTCCGGAAATACTTGACATTACGGATTGAAAGGCCGTCTGAGTCGAAAGCAGTGACTCCGTAACTGACGCATGACGGATCTAGACACAGGAGAAGCTCGTCATTCGCAGGGCTTCGGTCGGGATACTAAATGGCCCACCTTCATATGGAGGCGAACTATCGTCTCAGATGTTGTCCAGGGAATCATCGTTGGCGGCGTGCTGGCTTTCATCACGTTCCAGATCATCGCGCACGCCTATGTCACGAAGGTCAACGGCTGGACCACCATGTTCGGATGCGGCGAGCCCCGCAACGGCATGCTCTTACGAGCCGCATGTGCCAATGAATTCCCTGGCCCAATAAACGTACCGCAAGAGGCGATGTACTGGACGACGAAAGTAGACAGCACGGGTCAAAAGATCTCCGGCCAGCACGACTACATCATGCACTTTCCGGCAGGACAACTCCCGCCGAACGATGCGTTCTGGTCGCTCACCATGGGCAATGCGCGAAATCACTTTGTGCTGAATCCGATCAACCGGTACAGCGTCAGCGACCGCTCCGGCCTCGTCCCGAATGCCGACGGCTCCGTCGACATCTACATCCAGAACGCCGCTCCGGCAGGCCATGAGTCCAATTGGCTGCCCGCACCCACAGGCAAGTTCATACTCTGGTTGCGCGTGTATCTGCCCGGCGCAACCATTCTGGACGGCAAGTACAAGGTGCCGCCGGTCGTGGAAACACAATGATATCGCCTATGAAACACAAGCATCTCATTACATTCGGCTCGGTCATGGTTGTGGCGTGGGTGGCCGGCACGTTCCTCTTAATCTACTTTTGGCCACACCTCGTGAACAACCACTTCAAAAGAGCGATCGTCAATCAAGGGTTCGGCGACGGCCCCGTCCCGATCAATACGCTCTATACTGAGCCTCAAAAGCTTTTTGGAGATCCTCTTCACACATCGCTGTCGCCCGGAAGCTCGAAACTGATGACTGTTGGCGTGAACCACGACACGCTCCTTATAGTCGGCTGGGTGGACCTCAGTAAAGGACCGCAGGTTTTGCATGCGCCGGCCTTCTCCGGGCGCTATTACAGCGTGCAGTTCACTGACCCATTTGACGTCGACTTCGCTTATGTAGGCACGCGCGCGACCGGCACGCAAGCGGGTGATTACCTCATCACCGGGCCGGGTTGGCAAGGATCGGTGCCGCAGGGAATGAAGCAAATACCCTCGCCGGACAATTCGGTACTCGTTCTTGGGCGCGTGCTCGTGTACAGCGACAGCGACCTCTCGACGGCCTATAACCTTGAGAGGCAGATACGACTAACGCCGCACGGCAATTGAAATCCTTTCTCATAGCGATAAGCCACCTCTGGTCGGGTTCTGAATTGACTGCGAACGGCGCAACCGATCAGTTGGGAAGGGTTCCGCGACCGATGCAGGATAGGTATTGACAAACGATAGGACCCTATCAGGCGCCTTTCTGGCCTGCAACTTCTGGTTGGTCGATGTGTACGTCCTACAAGAAAGACGAGAAGATGCAGTCACTCATTTCGAGAAGCTGCTTGCTTTGCGGAACGACTTGGGCCTGCTCTCGGAGGAGTACGGAGAAAAAGAGGGACTGATTGGAAACTTTCCGCAAGCGTTCTCGCACATTGGCCTAATCACTGCAACACTGTCGTTGCAGTTGGGAACATCTGTGCGTCTGCATGACCTGGAATGATGTCGCCGTCCTGCAGGATGCATCCTCGCGATATCTATGTTTGGTCATCTTGGTCGGTCAAGTACTCTTCGACATGCAAGCCGCGGGCGACTGTCGAGTGAACTCGCAAGCATCCATAAAACTTGAAACGAACTCTAATCATTTAGTTGCAATTTCTCGCCCCCTGAATCGAGTCGGTAATGGCATCATCTCCTGTCGTAGTCGTAACCGGGTCCTCCGCAGGCCTGGGGAGAGCCATAGCCCATGCGTATGCCAAGCGAGGCGCAAGGCTGGGGCTTTTGGCGCGCAATCCGGAGGCCCTCGCGGCGACCAAACAAGAGTGCGAGGAGCTTGGCGGCGCAGCGATTTTTATTCCGATCGACGTTGCTGATGCGGAAGCAGTCGAGCGAGCAGCGATGCAGGTCGAACAAGAACTGGGTCCGATCGACATCTGGGTTAATGATGCAATGGTCAGCGTCTTCTCTCCGGTGAAGGAGATGGAGGCGGCAGACTACAAACGAGTCACGGATGTGTTGTATCTAGGCTTTGTCCACGGCACGCTTGCTGCGCTCAGGCGCATGCTGCCGCGCAATCAAGGAACAATCATCCAGATCGGCTCGGCACTCTCGTATCGGTCAATCCCGTTGCAGTCTGCGTACTGTGCCGCCAAGCATGCGATCAACGGATTCACGGATTCGCTGCGTTGCGAACTCTACCACGATCACAGCAGCGTGAAGATCACTACCGTTCAGATGCCGGCGATGAATACGACCCAGTTCGGTTGGGTAAAGAACCGAATGCCGCATAATACGCAGCCGGTTCCGCCTATCTTCGCGCCCGAGGTTGCAGCTGAAGCGGTCGTCGCTGCTGGTCTGGCAAAGAATCCTCGTCGCGAATATTGGGTCGGATCACCGACGGTCGCAGCGATCTTGGGGCAGAAGGTCTTTCCAGGACTGCTGGATCACTACCTCGGAAGAACGGGGTACAACTCACAGCAGATTGCCAATGAGCCACGCGACCCAAATGCACCGAATAATCTCTACGACTTTGTACCAGGCGTGCACAGCGCGCTCGGTAAATTCGATGATCGCTCTAAACGCACCAGTGTGGAACTCTTCGTCTCGCTCCACTGGGAGTGGCTCGCCGTTGGGGCGTTCGCGCTTGCTGGCCTCGGAGCCGCATGCGTCGCTTCTTGGAGACGCGCGTGACAAGCGCGCTTAACCTACATACCACAGACGATTACACCTCTAATCCCACGCTAGTTGCGGCCTGCTCTGCGGCGCTGCTGACGCTACTGCCGGTGGCTGCCTATCAGCTCGGCGTTCTTCGTCATCTGCCGGACCCCCCAGGCACTATATTTGCATCCGATAGGATTACAAAATCGCGAGCCGCACATCCGTTAGGAATTCTCGATAGTCTGCTCGGTTTGGCTAGCTACGGAGTGACGCTAGCGCTGGCCCTCAACGTGAACAAAGCGCCGCAGATGCGGAAAGCCCTCGCGCTGAAGCTACTGATGGATGGCTCTCTTGCCGGATTCAATGTTGCGCGGCAGTTGGTCTCCTTTCGTCGGCTCTGCTCTTGGTGTACGGGGACCGCCCTTTGTACTGCTGCGATGCTTTTGTCCGAACGAGCGAGTATGTCCGCACGCGGTGGCAAGTTCTCGAAGACGGAGACCCCGTGACGATCCATGCCAATACGGTAGGCGACGGGTATTGGACCGACATTAGTCGCACTGGGGTGGTGGGCACTCCGCACGAACAACGGAGCATGTATAAGGATGTCGGAGCGACGCGTCGAGCGGCCCTCAAAGGGATCGTCCCGGAGATATCCGCAGGGAACGTAGATGCCGCCGCACGCTCCGTGCTCACTAGCCGAGGACTAGCGTGCGGGCACCCAACTGACCATGAAGTCGGATTCACCGCTGCCGATACGAATCCGCAGCCGCTTCTGCATCCAGCATCGAGTGACATCGTCGAACCTGGCATGACATTCAACATTGAACCGGCTACCTACATCGAAGGTGTTGGCGCTACGCACCATTGCGACACCGTGGCCTGTACCCATACTGGGCGACGAAGTTTTGACAGATTACTAGCCTAGAAAGGATGGCGCGGAGAGCATGAAGCGAGAGTTTTCCATCAGCGGCGGCTCCGTCAGCTTCTACACTGTCCCGACCGACGCACCCGAGGCGGATGGCACATTCTCGTGGACCAGCACCTCGATGGTGCTCGTTCAACTTGAGTGTGGCACTACGAAAGGTATCGGCTACACCTACGCGGACGCCGGTACAGCTGCAGTGGCACAGACGCTTTTGAAGGAGATCGTTCAGAGCACCAACCCGCTTCGCCGCGCAGAAACACTGCAACGGATGCTGCGCGAGGTGCGGAACCTGGGCGAAACCGGCGTCACTATGATGGCAATTTCCGCTATTGATAACGCGCTTTGGGATCTTTCCGCGCGACTTTTCGATGTACCTCTGGTAAGCCTTTTGGGGCAAGTCCGGACCGGCATTCCGGTCTATGGCAGCGGAGGCTTCACGAGCTATACAGACCAACAGCTCACTGACCAGCTCGGTGGTTGGGCCGCTGCAGGTTTTGCGAACGTGAAGATGAAGATTGGTACGCATCCCGATCGGGATCCTGATCGCGTCCACGCTGCGCGAAAGGCCATCGGTGCGGACTGCAACTTGTTTGTCGACGCCAACGGCGCTTACACAGTAGCACAGGCCATCGACTTGGCTCATCGATTCGCAGATGACGACGTCCTCTGGTTTGAGGAGCCGGTCAGCTCTGACAACCTTCTCGGCCTCAGTCAGGTGAGACAACGAGCTCCCCTCGGCATGGACATCGCCGCTGGCGAGTATGGCTACACCGCTTGGTATTTCCGCTCCATGCTGGAGGCGCAGGCCGTCACTGTTCTACAGGCAGATTGCACGCGTTGCGGCGGGATCAGCGGATTCCTCGCCGCCGCTGCGCTCTGCTGGGCACACAACGTTCCACTCTCTTCTCACTGCGGCCCTAGCATGCACCTTCATGTCTGCTGTTCGGTTCCACGCGCGGTTCACATAGAGTTCTTTCACGATCACGTACGCATCGAACGGATCTTTTTCGACGGCTTTCGGGAACCTATGGACGGATGCATGATTCCCGATCTTGGTCGTCCTGGTATGGGTTTGGAGCTGAAGGAGAAGGACGTCGCGAAATTCAAAAAGTAGCTCCTAGACACCACTCCCAAGGGAAGTCCTTGAGGCTGTGACGAGTACTCACCATCAACACGTAGAACCAAAGCAAGGAGTAGTACAACATGGCAAAGCAGGTATCAGACTTAATTGTAGAGCGGCTGATTGAGTGGGGCGTTGATACGATCTTTGGCTTCCCCGGAGATGGGGTCGACGGCTTCTTCGAATCGCTGCGCACGCACCAGGAGCAGCTTCACTTCATTCAGGTGCGCCATGAAGAGGCTGCCGCCTTTGCCGCCTGCGGGTACGCCAAGTACACGGGCCGCCTGGGTGTGTGCTGCGCTACGTCCGGACCAGGCGGCATCCATCTCCTCAACGGCTTGTACGATGCAAAGTGCGATGGGCAGCCCGTGCTCGCAATCACTGGTCACACCTTCCACGACCTGATCGGGATGGACTACCAACAGGATGTTGATCTCGACAAGCTATTTATGGATGTCTCCGTTTTCAACGAACGGGTCATGGGTGCGGCTCACGCGGTGAATGTTGTAGATATGGCGGTACGCTCCGCGTACGGCCGTCGTGGCGTTTCCCACATCTGCATTCCAAAAGACATTCAGGAATGGCCTGTTTCGGACAAGATGCGCAGTGGCGCAAATATCAAAGGCCATAGCGGCGACTGGGCGACACCCTCGACAGCGACGCCGACAGACATTCTGCTGAACAAAGCGGCTTCCATCATCAACGACGGCAAAAGAGTTGCTATCTTGGTGGGCCGTGGCGCGCTCGGCGCACGCGAAGAGGTAGCTCAGCTCTCGGAGACAGTTGGCGGTCCCGTGGTCAAGGCCCTGCTGGGTAAGGCCGTTCTACCTGATCGCAGCCCGTACACGACTGGAGGCATCGGACTCCTCGGCACCGCACCCTCTGTCGATGCCATGGAGGATTGCGACACGCTCATCATGATCGGGACGAGCTATCCATATATGGAATTTCTCCCCAAGCCTGGTCAGGCGAACTGCGTGCAGATTGAGCTTGACCCGACTCGCATTGGTTTGCGTCATCAGGTCGACTCGGCCCTGGTCGGCGACGCCAAGACGATTCTTCAGGCTCTCCTTCCGTTGCTCAAACGCAAGCAGAATGCCTTCCTCAAGAAGTCACAAGAGCGCATGAAATCCTGGAATGAGCTGATGGAAGAACGCGGCACGCGTCAGGACATGCCGATGAAGCCTCAGGTTGTGACTTACACGCTCAACAAGCTGCTACGCGACGACGCTATTGTGTCGTCCGACAGCGGCACCATCGCCACGTGGACCGCACGGCATATCGAGATGCGCGGTTCGATGCAGTTCTCCCTCTCTGGTTCTCTCGCCACCATGGCCAACGGCCTCCCCTACAGCATTGGTGCAGCCGTTGCCTATCCCGGCCGGCAGGTGGTGTGCGTGGTTGGCGACGGTGGCCTGACCATGCTTATGGGCGAGCTCGCCACGCTCGTGAAGTACAAGCTGCGTGTCACCGTCATCGTCATCAAGAATAACGTCCTCGGCCAGATCAAGTGGGAGCAGATGATCCTCGAAGGCAATCCGGAGTTCGGTGTCGAGCTTGAACCCATTGACTTCGCCAAGGTCGCGGAAGCATGTGGTGCGAAGGGTTACACCATCGACCGGCCCGAAGACGCCGAAAGTGTCCTCCGCGAAGCACTCGGCCACGAGGGGCCCACCGTTGTGCAGGCGGTCGTCGATCCCAATGAGCCTCCCATGCCCGGAAAGATCACGACCGAGCAGGCATTCAAGTTCGCCAAGGCCCTCGCACGTGGACAGAAGATGCCCTGAAGATCATCAAGACGGTCGCGGAAGACCAAGTCCGCGAGGTGGTTTAAGTGCAACGTATGAGTCTAAGGGCATCGTCCTCGTTGACCAGTCCGGCCAGAGATATCGAGACGATGGCGCACCTCATCCGGGAGGGCCGCTTTCAACGCAGCCTCTCGCTGCTCACCGCCGCCACCAGTGTCATCAGCGGTCTCGAAGTTGCCTACGAACACTACCGTGGTAGCTACAGCCGCCGAGTCATGTATACGCCAGTCGTCTTGAGCGGCGTGCTTGCTGTCGCCGGATTGGCGGCATTCTTCAGCCGTCGCGCTGCAAGCACCGTACTTCGCGCGGCTTCGTTTGTAACCTTGGTGGATGCTAGCGTCGGCTTCTACTTTCATGTCCGCGGGATCGCTCGCAAACCCGGAGGTTGGCGTCTCCCCATGACGAACATGATCATCGGTCCACCGATCTTTGCGCCATTGTTGTTCGGTACCAGCGCCTACCTCGGACTGATTGCGTCCTACCTACAGCGCGAAGATGCCCGCCGGTCGCGCCCTTCACAGCTCGACAGATGGCTGGCTTGCCCGCTTGCTTCCCTCCCGTGTTGGCAGAGATCTCATTTCGGCCGAGCAGGATATCCGTGAGGGCAAGTTTCAACGGCAGGTCGCGGTCGTCACCGCCGTCAGCGCTCTGCTGAGCGGCTTCGAGGCGTATTACTCGCACTACAAGAACAACTTTCGCTACAAAGTTCAGTGGACCCCGGTTGTCATTGCTCCGCTGCTTGCCGCCGCTGCCTTCGGCTCAATGAAAAGGCGCCGGCTCGCCACGACCGCCCTTCCCGCGATTTCATTACTCGCATGCGCCGATGCCGCTATCGGCTTCTACTATCATGCACGCGGTGTGCTGCGCCGTCCTGGCGGAACGAAACACCTTCTCTACAACATCATGTACGGACCACCCATATTCGCCCCGCTTCTTTTTGGAGCGGCGGCCATGCTGGGCGTCGTCGCCAGTCTTCTGCGCCGGAGACACGCATGAACCCCAACGTCGTCCTCGATACTTCCCTTCTTCCCCGTGATCCCGCGACCGATGAGCCTCTTCAACCCACGCCGCATCCCGGCTACTATCCGGGCTACAGCACCATGTCGCAGAAAGCATTTTGGGATGCCGCCACCCGCAATCTCATCATCTTGCGCGTCGAGCAGCCTCCGCCCATTCGCTACTTCACTCCCGATCAAGTGCGCTTTTGGCGAGCCGTCTTTGAGCACCTGATTCCTCAACATGACCGAACGTCCGATCGCCGGATTCCGCTGGTAGAACGGCTTGATGAGCGTCTCTATCTGAATCGTGGCATAGGCTACCGCTACGAGAACATGCCTCCGGATCGCCAGGCATACAGCCTGGGTGAAGACGCCATCAATAAAGAGGCACAGGTGCGCTTCGGAGGGGTTTTCATCGACCTTCCGCACCATCAACAGGATCTAACCCTCCAAGCGATCCACGATAAAAAGCCGCAGGGAGCCAAATCGATCTGGAAGCAGATGTCGATCTCCCGCTTCTGGCAGCTGCTGATGCAAGATGCTCTCGATGCCTACTACTCACATCCCTGGGCGTGGGATGAGATCGGCTTTGGTGGGCCAGCGTATCCGCGTGCGTACACACGCCTTGAACGCGGCGAGCCGGAGCCCTGGGAGGTGGAAGAGCAGCGATGCGACTGGCTCGCGCCGCGTTACGCCGTCTCCGATGTCACCGAGTGCACACATCATCTCCACACGGAATCAGATCAGAACGGGTAACTCATGAATGAGGTTTTGTGAAAGAGCCACTATTCGGTCCGTTCGAGATCGATAAGAGCAGTTCCCACATGCTCGGACCGCTGCAAAAGGTTCATCTTCCGATGCGCCACTTCCGCGAAGGCGAGGAGATTGATTATCTGATCGTCGGTTGCGGCTCTGCCGGAGGCGTGCTGCTGCAGCGGCTCGCGCGCGCGGGGTTCAACGTCGTCGCTCTTGAAGCTGGCCCTTTCTGGGACACTGAACGAGACTGGGTCAGTGATGAATCGGGTTCCCATGAGCTTTATTGGGAAGACCCGCGCGTCACAGGTGGTTCTGATCCGCTCGCTTTGGGCGCCAACAACTGCGGCAAGGGCGTCGGCGGCGGCTCTGTTCACTGGGCTGCGTTCACGCCACGCTTTCATCCCTCGGATTTTGAAGTCTACACGCGGGATGGTGTCGGCGCAGACTGGCCCATCGATTATGAGATCATTCGGCCTTACTACGAGCAGCTCGAACTCGAAATGCCAGTTGCCGGGCCCGCGTATTATCCGTGGGGACACCCCCACGGCTATCCTTACGGCCCTCATCCGATGGGCGGCGTCGGTAACGCACTCATCAGAGGCTGCACAGCACTGAACATACCTGTGTCTATAGGGGGGCCGGTCGCGATTTTGTCCGGTTCGCATGGCGACCGCCCACATTGCATTTATCGCGGCTTCTGCATCCAGGGTTGCAAAGTCGGAGCCAAGGCCAGCACGCTCATCACGCATGTTCCCGACGCGCTCCACAGCGGAGCCGAGATTAGAGACCATTCCATGGCTGCGCGCATCGAGCTCGGCAAGGAGAGGCGCGTCAGCGGCGCCCATTACTACGATCGTGACGGCAAGCTCCATTTCCAGCGCGCCAAAGCCATCATCATCGCCGGCTACTCCATTGAGACGCCGCGTCTGCTTCTCAATTCTGCCAGCCCAGGTTTCGAGAATGGTCTCGCTAACTCAAGCGATACCGTGGGCCGTTATCTGATGGCGCAGGCTGGCAACGTCGTTTTAGGCCGCTTTGACCAGCCGGTCCGCATGTACAAGGCGCCTCCGGCCCATGCTCTGACCGAGGAGTTTTACGAGACAGATCCGAAGAATGATTTTGCCCGCGGCTTTGCGATTCAAACAGTCGGCCCGCTTCCGATTGCATTCGGCAAGCAGATGGTTGCTGCTAAGCGCGCGTGGGGCTGGGGCCTACGTCGCGAGATGATGGATTACAATCACTGGGCCGCCTTTGGTCTGCTCGGGGAGATCCTCCCTTGGGCAGATAATCGTGTCACTCTCGCTGAAGAAACCGATCGCTTTGGTCTCCGCGTGGCCCATGTGAACTTCCATCTGCATGACAATGACAGAAGGCTCATCCAATCCGCCAAGAAGAAAACCATGGAGGTCATGCAAGCTGCGGGCGCAGAGGAGGTCATACAAGAAGCCCGCTACGCTCACTTGGTGGGCGCGGCCCGCATGGGCGCAGACCCACGTACCTCTGTAGTAGACAAATTCGGCCACACCCATGACATCCCAAACCTGTTTATCTGCGATGGATCCATCTTGCCCACACAAGGATCTGCCAATCCAGGCCTCACGATTCAAGCTCTCGCTGCGAGAACAGCGGATTACCTTATCTCGCAAAGTGACAGGATTTTCACCAGCAGTGAACGCGACATGACCGAGCCGCGCTTACGACAGGAACTTGCTCCACCGGGAACCTATGGAAGGGGCATTCCGCGGGTTGTATAAGATTCGGCACTCATCGACTGGAGTGTGACAGTCCTCGAGGATAGGGTTCGTGGAGCTATCTAGCTATGAAGAAACAAAAGCGTATTGATCGAATTCGGAAAGTCTTATGTGAAAATCAGTGGGATTTACTTGTTTGCGCCCTGCCAATGAACGTATTGCTGTTATCTGGCTACTGGCCAGTGGTAGGCACGGCTGTAGCGGTCGCATCATCGGATGGCAGAATCCATCTCTTGGTTCCCAAAGAAGAGGAGGATCTCGCAAAACACGGTTGGGCAGATGAGATTCGAACTTTCAAACCGGGTTCTCTGGATGAGCTCACGACAACTGCCGAGGAGATACGGAAACCGCTTCGGCAGCTAGCGGAAAGCTTTTCCCCAGCCAGCCGTCGGGTTGCGTTCGAAGCGTACGAGGCCTCCGAGCCCGCGTCCTATGCTGCCATGCACATTTACGGCGGGACGATGCGCTATCTCCTTGGAGGAGTTTTCAGAGCTGCCATGCTCATTCCTGCTGATTTCGTTTTAGCAGAACTAAGGGCACGCAAGACGGAGTTCGAAGTCAGCCAAATTCGAACCGCTTGTGAGATCGCGGGAAGAGCCTTTCGTCAAGGGCGCGAGCAAGTCAAGGTGGGAGCAACGGAGGTAGAAACCGCTGCAACGTTTCGCGCCCCCCTTAGCGCAGGCCTAATAAATCTTCCCGCGCTGCAACGAACCGACGGTTTCACGTGGTGCATGTCTGGCGCGAATTCCGCGCTGGCCTCGGCCTCCTACGCCAGATCGCGGGCGAAGCGGATTGAATCAGGCGACCTCGTCATGGTGCACTGCAACTCCTATGCAGATGGATACTGGACTGACATCACACGCACGTATTCAGTTGGCAAATTGGACGAACGCAGCGCGAAGATGTACGACGCAGTATTCGCGGCACGAGAGGCCGCTTTGGGCGCCATTCGGCCAGGGGCGAAGGCAGCCGATGTCGATACAGCCGCCCGGGATACCCTGAAAAAACAGGGTTTCGGACCGCAGTTCAAGCATTCCACCGGTCATGGCGTCGGCTTTTCCGCCATCAGTGCAGATGCCGGACCGCGGCTTCATCCAAAATCCGAGGACATACTTGAAATTGGCATGGTATTCAACGTCGAACCCGCGATTTATGTCGACGGCTATGGAGGCGTCCGCCATTGCGACATGGTGACGGTTACGGAGGCGGGAGCGGAACTTTTGACGCCGTTTCAAAGTCGAGTCGCTGAGCTAATCATCGACGGGTAGGCAGTGAGGTGCAATTATGGCACATTTTCGTGGAAATAGAAGTGCGTTTGGAAAACCAGGTCTCGAGTCTCGCCGGACTCACGCCGACAAGGATGGCGTCGGTACCGCTTATTCAACCGGAGGGCGAGTCTGGTTCACCATCTGGCGCGGTATTCTTACGGAAGTCTATTATCCAACCGTCGACCGTCCCCAACTGCGCGATCTGGAGTTTCTATTTTCCGATGGAAACGGATTGTTTCTCGAAGAAAAGCGGGATTTGGATTACGAGATCGAGCGAATGTCGCCTTCTCAGGGATATCGAATCAGCAGGCACGATTCTGAGGGACGCTTTTCTTTTACGAAAGAAGTCATCGTAGAACCCACGCGGCCGTGCGTTCTGCTGCACACAAAATTTGAAGGAGACCGCGAGTTCCTTCGAAACCTAAAGACCTATATGCTGTGCGCTCCTCATTTAGAGGGGGGAGGAGTCAACAACAACGCATTTGTGGTCGAAGTGTCAGGGCGTCAGTTGCTCGCCGCTGAGAAAGAGAATCGGTGGCTCGTAGTAGGCGCTTCGTGCGAATTCTCGCGGCTCTCCTGCGGATACGTCGGGCACAGCGACGGATACACAGACCTGGTGAAACACCACACGATGGATTTCGAATTCGACGAGGCCAGGGACGGGAACGTGGCGTTGACCGGCGAACTCGATCTCTCAAAGACCCTAGAATTCACTATTGGGGTGGCCTTCGGAGAAACTCTTCCCAGTGCTGTATCGGGGTTATTCCAAAGCCTCGGACATGCTTACATAGAGCGGCGCCGGCTTTTCATCCACCAATGGGAGGCAGCCTCGAACTCCAGCAAGTCCTCACTGAAAAAGACGAGCGGGGACAAAGGGAGGCTTTTTGAATCGAGCTACAACCTATTATTGACACACGAAGACAAACTCTATCAGGGCGCCTTTGTCGCGTCGCTCACGGTTCCCTGGGGCGAGGCGCGCGACGACAAGCAAGGGAAGGGTGGATACCACCTAGTTTGGACACGGGACATGGTGGAGAGCGCCATGGGGCTGCTCGCGGCGGGCGATACGCGGGCACCATTACGCGCCCTGATTTACCTGGCCGCCCGGCAGGAAGAGGACGGTAGCTTTCCGCAGAATTTCTGGGTGGATGGTGAAGCTTTTTGGAAGGGGATGCAGCTGGACGAAGTTGCGTTCCCAGTACTGCTCGCCTGGCGCCTTCATCAGCTTCAACTCTTGGGGCAGTTCAACCCGCACGTGATGGTGAACCGCGCTCTCGCTTTTCTGCTGCACAGCGGACCGGTGACAGGCGAAGAACGGTGGGAAGAGGCGAGCGGCTATTCTCCTTCCACCCTGGCGGTTATCATCTCGGCATTCATCTGTGCCGCCTCTTTCGCGCGGGCGAAGCAGGACAACATTACGGCGGAATTTCTGGAGAGTTATGCCGACTTCCTAAGATCCCATCTCGAAGAGTGGACTGTGACAGCCAAGGGATCGGTGTTTGCCGGGTCTCCCCGTTACTTTGTGCGCTTGAATCCTGCCAAGCCCGGAGAAGCCGGCAACCCTGGAGATGTCGATGAAGCCGAACTCAAGCTGACCAGCCAAGCTCCAGATACTCCCCAGTCGTATCCGGCCCGCGAAATTGTAGATGCGGGCTTTTTGCAACTCGTGCGCTATGGAGTTCTTTCCCCTCAAGATCCATTGATCGTTGAGAGTTTGAAATTTGTTGATGCGGCTCTCAAAGATAGAAACTCCTTCTGGCGCTTGCTGGCATCGCTACAACCACGACGGCTATGGGCAGCAACCAGGGGGCGGCCCTTACATGGGCTGGGGTAAAGGCCGGGCTGGCCGCTGCTTACGGGCGAACGAGGACACTATGAGCTTGCCGCGGGCCACGATTGCCGTCCCTTGCTGCACGCAATCGAGCATTTCTCGAACGATACCTACCTGTTGCCGGAACAGATCTGGGATGAAGCGGATCTTCCGGACGTGCACTTGCGTTGCGGGGGCCCGACAGGTTCGGCAAATCCTCTGCTATGGGCACATTCGGAATACCTGCGTCTGCTCCGCTCGTGTCATGACGGGAAAGTATTCGATCTGATTCCGGAAGTCGTCGATCGATACCGGGATGGCAAAACGGAGACCAAAGTCGAGTTCTGGCTGCCGAAGCATCCGATCCGCGAAGCAAAGAGGGGTCACACGCTCCGTATCTGTGCGCCTGAGCCGTTCTGCCTTCGCTGGACGACGGACAACTGGCAGACATGGCGCGACAATGACTCGCACCCTACTGGAATCGGTGGCCATTACTTTGACGTGCATCCGGACGACTTTCAGTCACGACTCGACTTCACCTTCTTCTGGCCAGACCGTGGACAGTGGGGAGGCCGCAATCATCTGCTACAGGCGCGGTAGGAAGCGGACGAATTTTTCATTGGGAAATCCCGATGCATTTCTTCGCCGGGGCCTATGCGGTGATTGCGATGCACTCGAACATTTTACATTGTTCGATTGCGGCAACTGGCAGGATTGTGCTTGACCGGACCTGCCTCGGTACATGATTCCGCGCATCGCGACAATGATGCGTCTAGCGATGGTCGTGATGATGAACGTGTGATTGCGGATCACCATGCTGCCGCGCAATCATAATTGCGCTGACAATTAAGGCAACGGCTGGAAGCAGAAAAAACAGAAGCAGATCAGTAGGCATGACTATTACTCCTTCTCGATTGGACACCGCGCTTCGGTGCGGAAGCGCGGTGTCACAGGAACGTAGCCTCCGCAGCACTCATATCCATGATTCTTCAGAGCTTGAAGAGTGTTCTGAACGTTGGTTCGACCGCTCTTGATTCGATCGTTTTTACTCATCGGACATGTATCGAACCATGATTTGCGAAACGCTTTCGACGTAACCTCGCGCATCGTAGTCGGGTCGCCATCCTGAAGCTTCAACCGACCACTTCCACTCGATTACCGATCCTGCCGTAGTCATACGCCTCCTCTGTCACGATTGGAATTTCGACAAAATTGTCGGTGAGAGGAGGCGATTGGGTTTTCCATTCCAGCCCTGTAGCCAGCCAGGGATTAGGCCCCGCGATCTTCCCATACTTGAGCGACCAAATGAGATACAGCGCTGGGAGTAAATACCCCACAGCAAGAACTGAGGCCCCGGCAGTTGAAAAGACGTTCAACACCTGGAATTCCGGCGGATACGCATGATACCGCCGCGGCATACCCAGATAACCCAAAAGGAACTGAGGGAAGAACGTGAGATTGAAGCCAATAAACAGGGTCACGGCGGCCAGTCTCCCCAGCGATTCCGGATACATCCTGCCGGTGATCTTGGGCCACCAGAAGTGCAGGCCGGCCATGTATGCGCTGACCATGCCGCCCACCATCACGTAATGAAAGTGCGCGACGATAAAGTATGTCTCGGTCAGGTGAATGTCCATGCCGAGCGTTGCCAGAAAGATTCCGGTCATTCCACCTATGGTGAAGAGGCCGATGAAGCTGAGCGTATAAAGCATGGGCGTGTCGAAAGAAATGGAGCCCTTATACATCGTTGCCGACCAGTTGAAGACTTTGATTGCAGACGGTACCGCGACCAACATGGTCATGAAGGAGAAAACGAGTGCGGAATAGTTCGAGATACCCATGATGAACATGTGATGGGCCCAGACAAAGAAGCTGAAGACCGCAATGCTCACCGATGAAAATGCAACTGCGGTGTAACCAAACACCCGCTTTCTGCAGAAACACGCGATCGTTTCCGAGATGACCCCCATCCCGGGCAGGATCATGACATATACAGCCGGATGGGAATAGAACCAAAACAGGTGTTGAAAAAGAAGAGGATCGCCACCCTTCGCCGGATCAAAGACGCCAATCCCGGTCACGCGCTCGAGCACGATGAGCACCATGGATATGGCGATAACCGGGGTGGCAAGAACAAAAATGATGGATGTCGCGTAGTAAGACCAAATAAACAACGGCAGGCGAAACCAGGTCATGCCGGGAGCGCGCAGCCGGTGGATGGTCACAATGAAATTGACCCCGGTCAGGATCGATGAAAAGCCGGCGATGAAGATTCCCATCGCAGCGCCAATCACGTGCGTGTTCACATAGTGGGTGCTGAGCGGTGTCGTAAACGTCCATCCTGTATCAACGCCGCCGAAGATCATCATGTACAGCTCAAAGCAGCCACCGGTTATAAACAGATACCAGCTGAGAAGGTTGATCCTGGGAAACGCCACATCCTTGGCGCCGATCATGAGCGGAATAAGGAAATTGCCCAGCACGGCTGGCGCTACAGGCACCAGGAAGAAGAACACCATGATGATGCCGTGTATGGAGAACATCTTGTTGTAGGTGTCGGAGGACACAAGATCGCCCTGAGGAGTCAGCAGTTCCAGTCGAATCAATGCGGCCATGGTGCCGCCGATGATGAAGAAGAAACTCGTACTGAACAGATAGAGCAAAGCAATGCGCTTGTGGTCCAGCGTCAGCAGCCATGATTTAAGACCATATTCGCTATTCAGATAATTCTGCTTTGGTAGAGCAACGACTTGGGACGGTGCAGTAACCATTGCTCCTTTCCCCACGGTATCTCACGCGATCTTCGCGATTCTGCCACTACGCTTTGAGTTCGATGAGTTGATTCAGATCTGCCTTTCGCACACCGGCAACGCGAAGGATCTACTATCACTGCAACCTACACCGCAGCCGGACCAGTATGCTATGACTTAAGTCATACGGCGGTGTCATTTGTGGGGAGTTCGACGGAAACAAAACGGATCGCCGCGTTGCAACGCACAAAGCTCTTCGGGAGCCTGACCAGCGAACAGCTAGCCGACGTGGCGCAACGAGCTGTCGAAATCCACCTGCGGAAGGGCGAAATGCTGTTTCTCTCAGGGGAAACAGCGAAAGGCCTTTTTGTGGTTGTCAGAGGCAAGATTCGCGCCTTCCAGCAGGATGATGGTGGTCGCGAACAGGTGATGCACTTAGATGCTGCTGGCGCTGTCATAGGAGACGTTCCCGTATTCGATGACGGACCCTACCCGGTGTCAGCGATTTCGGAAATTGATGCGGACGTTCTCTTTATTGAGAAGAGCGACATGCATGGATTGTGCGTGGAGTATCCATCGCTCGCACTGGCAGCGCTCAAGTTATTGGCGGCGAAGGTCAGGAACCATGCGAATCTCGTGGAGGCCCTGTCGCTCCATGAGGTCGGACAACGGCTTGCGCTCTTCCTTCTTACCGAGGCGCAATCGGCCAGCTTTTCCGAACACGGTCCGATGTCATTTCGCCTGCGCCTCTCCAACCACGAAATTGCCAGCCGCATCGGTTCTGTAAGAGACGTAGTCTCACGCTCTCTTGCGCGGCTCAGGCACGAAGGGTTGATTGCTATCGAAGATCGTGAAGTGACAATCCTGGATTTGAAGGGTCTTAAACGCTATGCCGTAAACGCGCGCAGCTCTGCCGCTTCGTCGCGAATTAATTCCATCAACCCCAAGGTTTAAGCCGGCAAGCTTTCAATCAGTGGTCTCCTGACCTTAGGAGTCATCGAACACGCCTGGATGGCTAAATCGGTTCCATTTGGATACTTGTAACAAAAACCGTCAGGGCGTTCGTGAACTGCCAAGGCTCAATCCTCTAAGCCTTGCAAAAACACCGAGGACTACACGATCGCAGCGGCTGCCCATAAATGGAAACGCATTTTTTCCGCCACCCCCGACACGCGCAAAGAGTCTGTCGCGCATCATGGCGCGTCCCCGGTGCAGGCGAACTTTCACGTTCTGCTCGGTGAGGTCCAGCACTGCGGCTGTCTCTGCAGTGCTCAACTCGTCGATGTCCCGTAGCATGATCACCGTACGGTATTGATCAGGAAGGTTAAGCACGGCCTCCTCCAGAAGCTGACCGAGCTCGGTGAGGGACGCTCTTTGTTCCGGATCAAGCGACGTCTCGACAAGACTCATAGAACCTTCTTCATCATGCTCGGTGTCCTCCAGTTGCTGGCTCCGGTCGCGAAGGCGGAGGCGACGCAGTGCTTCATGGACCGCAATGCGCGTCAACCATGTCGAAAAAGGCGCGCATCCGGCAAACTGGTCGAGGTGTTGATATGCCCGAACGTAGGCATCCTGTATTACATCTTCCGCTTCGGAATCGTCGCGCAGAATCGCGCGCGTAACACGATAGAGCCGCTGGTTGTAGCGGCGCATGATTATCTCGTACAAAGCGGAATCGCCCGCTTTTACGCGCTCGATGACTTCCTGGTCGGTCCAGCCTTCAGAGCTGGCCCTCTCCAGAATTCCGATGGTTCCCATGGCTCTATGAATATAGAGTCGGGCCGGCGAAAAAGGTTACGTGCAGGGTGTCATGAGCGACGGGTTGGACACGGCTCATACATCTGAGAGTAAGGCCCAGCTGGCGTCGGCTTGGAGCTAAGCCCGATTGCACTGAGAGAGATATTCTCGTCAGGTGCCGCAACGTGTGTAACCAAACGCCAACTCGCAGCTCTTTTGTGCAGAGGGCTGAAAAGAATGACAGTGTTCAATAATCGTCTGAACGTTAGCTGGTGGGCACTGAAAATCGCTCTGGGAGTCGGGCCCATTATCACCCGCATCGACAAGTACTTCAATAAGATGACCGACTGGGGAATGTATCTCAGTCCTCTGGCGACAAAAGCTGTGCCGGTCAGCACCGCGACCTTTATGCGTGCTGTTGGCCTCGTAGAAATTGTCGCCGGGCTAATCGTGCTGAGTCATTGGACAAAGATCGGGAGTTACATCGTCATGTTTTGGCTGCTCGGCATCGCGGTGAATCTGATCACAACTGGCATGTTTTACGACCTTGCCATGCGCGACGTGGAGATTGCGATTGGTGCATTCGTTCTTTCGCAGCTGACAGCTGTGCACGAAGAGCAGACATCGCTCGAACGAGCGGCACAGAAGGCACCAAGCTCAAAGTTTGCTGAAACTCGGTAATACAACACAAACGAAATCTGACCGGAGGATCTTTATGAGAAGAATTACTTCATTGCTTGTGCTGCTGGGGCTGTGTGCGATGCCTGCATTCGCTAAGGTCGCGAGCTACGAGAATGTACCGGTAGTGGATGTCAACTGCTCCAAAAAGGTAGCTGCGGACCCTGACTCCCACACGCGCGACTGCGCGCTAAAATGCGCAGCGAGCGGTTTTGGCATCGTGACGAAAGACCAGCAATTCCTGAAGTTCGACGCTGCGGGAAACGCAAAGATCGCGGAAGCTCTCAAAGCGTTTGACAAAAAAGATCACCTTCGGGTGGATGTCAAGGGAGATGTGCAGGGCGATACTCTGAAGGTCACCTCAATCAAGCTATTGTAATTTCGTGATGGAGCGCCTCTTGCGGTTCAGCACTTCTCACTCTGGTGCTGGTGTGAAAAGGCCCGGTACGACGCCTCCTGACGAATTTTTGGCGATGGCCTTTCATGAATGGCCTTTCATGTCGGAAGGATGACGAATCAGAGGCTTTGGGAGGAGAATCGTAGCGAGAGACGCGCGCGGCGGGGTAGGAGGGGCGATGAAGGCGACACAGGAACTTCATGATCTCGGGCAAAGCTTGTGGCTCGATAACATTACGCGCGACTTGCTGGACGAGGGAACACTCAAACGCTATATCGATGAGTTTTCCGTCACCGGACTGACTTCGAATCCGACCATCTTTGAGCATGCCATCTCAAAGAGCAAAGCCTATGACGGGGACATTGGCCGTCTTCTGTCAACAGGTCTTTCAGGCGAGGAGTTGTTCTTTGATCTGGCCCTCCAGGATCTGACTCGAGCCGCCGACCTCTTCGCCCCAGTTCACGAGCGTACGGCAGGCAATGATGGTTTTGTTTCGCTCGAACTGTCGCCTCTTCTCGCCTATGACACCAAGGCATCGGTAGCCGCAGCGACTAGATTGCACAAAAAAGCGAATCGTCCGAATCTCTTCATCAAGATTCCCGGGACGAAGGAAGGAAATCCGGCGATCGAGGAGTCGATCGCAGCGGGTGTCGCCATCAACGTCACGCTTCTTTTCTCTCGAGAACACTATCAGGCATCGGCAGACGCGTACATGCGCGGGCTCGAGCGGCGGATTGCAGCGGGTCTCAGTCCCGACGTTCGATCCGTCGCCTCAGTCTTCCTGAGCCGTTGGGACGGCGCAACGATGGAAAAAGTACCCGACCGACTCCGAGACAAGCTCGGCATTGCCATCGGACAACAGGTATACAAAGCCTACCGCGACATCCTGTCCTCGGACCGCTGGCAGCGTTTGGCCAACTTTGGCGCTCGGGCCCAGAGACTCCTGTTTGCCAGTACCGGCACCAAGAACCCAAAGGCTTCCGACGTCCTTTATATCTCTGCTCTCGCTGCGCCAAACACGATCGACACAATGCCTGAGAAAACTCTTCTGGCCTTCGGCGATCATGGAAAGCTAGCCGGGACTCTTCCGGGGGACGGAGGGGACTGCGAGACGGTTCTAGATGATTTTCGTAAGACCGGAATTGATCTCGAGCAGCTGGCAGCCGACTTGCAATTGAAGGGCGCCAAGGCCTTCGATGAATCGTGGCAAAGCCTACTCAGTGCGATCGCGTCCAAGGGCAAAGAGTTGCAACCTCTTTCCTAATCCGCGCCGCCCTTGGCGGCGTAAAAGCGGCCCAGCGGGACGGACCCTATAATGCGACCGGAGCCGCCATGACGATACAATTCTGAGGGGGTCTTTTGCTTCTTGAAGACTTATCGTCCAGCAGTTGCGTACCGATATTTTCTATCCGGGGTTAGCGACTGAGATCGCGACTGCCAGAGGCGACTCATTTGCCTCATCTGGATCTTGATCCCGCCGGATTCCCCAGAACTTCTTCTGCAATGGCAAGAACCTCGGTAACGATCAAGCGGACGTCTTCTTCCGTCGATCTGTGATTGACGATGCAAGCGCGCAGGGCGAACGTCCCGTTGAGGAGTGCATTCGAAAGGTACACACGCCCCCGGCGCACGACTCTGTCGAGTATCGCCCGGTTCAGTTCGTTCAAATCTCCCGCCGCCTCGGTGTACCGAAAACACACTGCGCTGAGTGCAACCGGCGCGAGCCGCTCCAGCCTCAAATCATCATCCACACAGTTCGCAAGGACTTGTGCCAGGCGCAGGTCCTCTGAAATCGATTCGGCAAACACGTTCAAGCCGTGATATCGCAACGAGAGCCACAGCTTCAGGGCTCGAAATGGCCGGGACAGCTCGATCGATTCCTCGAAAAAAGCGAACCCCTCGATTGGATCGTCGGATAGAGAACGCGCGTACTCTCCTGAATGAAAAAACGCTCTTCTCGCATCTTCGGGATTGCGATAGAGCAAACAACACAACCGGCCGGCTGATACAGCCACTTGTGCGCGTCCAGGGAGAGAGAATTGGCACGTTGAAGCCCTTGAAACGCCTCTGGAATAGCCAAGCAGGCAAGCGCGCCGTATGCACCATCGACGTGCAGCCAGAGTTCGTACTCCGCGCAGACATCCGCAATTGCAGCGATCGGGTCGATGCTTCCCGTGGCGGTCGTCCCGGCGCTCGCGACCACGGCTATCGGCTTCAGTCCTCTCTCAACGTCCTCCACGATCGCGGCACGCAATGCGTCCGTCCGCATGCTGAAGTCGTGGTCCACGGGGATCAATCTGACCGCCTGGTGGCCAAGCCCAAGCAGAGCGGCGGCTTTTCGGATTGACATGTGAGCTTCAGCAGAACAGTAGACGACTCCGCCACGAACGCCGTGTTCGTTTGCGGGTACTTTCGCCTCTCGCGCCATGCACAGGCCCATGAGGTTCGCGGACGAAGCACCTACTGTGAGGCTCCCACTGAATCCAGAGCAACCGACTGCCTCTGCTAACCACGTCACCACCGTGCGCTCAATGGTGGTCGCGGAGGGTGCGGATCGCCAAGACGTGACGTTCTGGTGCAAGACCCTCGAAGCAAAATCACCTAAAGCTCCTACGGGCTCTCCAGAGCCAAACAAGTACCCAAAGAATCGCGGCGAAGCGGGACGCGAATACTGGAACACTGTGGTCAGCAAATCAAACGCGTCTGGCCCGAT
Organism: uncultured Acidobacteriaceae bacterium; assembly: GCA_963781245.1. GTDB lineage: Bacteria > Acidobacteriota > Terriglobia > Terriglobales > Acidobacteriaceae > Silvibacterium. The sequence continues at coordinate 914,802 of CAWAFB010000004.1, read as the reverse complement.
TCCTTCGCGCGGCAGAGCCTGCGCGAAGATCTGCTCGAGTTTGGCACCACTCACATCGGCTGGATACGACGGCAGACTAGAAAGCGATTCGACGTGATCCGCAGAGAAATCGGCAACTCGATGAGCCAGTGACCGAAAGCTCTCATCAGACTGACCTAACCGGCGCATAGGCCGCTATTTTATGCGCTTTCGAAATCTGACCTCTAAGCACCACGCCTCTTGCACTTCGGCACTTCTCTGTCTTGTGCTGGTGTGAAGAGGCCCGTGCTAAGACGACCTTCGGACGCTTGGACCAGTTGTCGTCCAGAAGATCGCATTGGAACTAAAGATTTCGCAACGATTCACATGGATGTGGTTGCCCGTAGTACAGGCTATTCCTGCGATTTCGCTATAGTGGTACGCTGCTAGATAGCAGGTCTTCTCCAATGGTTTCTGGCGAGGGCGACCATCGCGCGGAAGCACTCGAATCGGATATTTCAGAGGCAGGCTTTCGCCGGCTTGCTGAGTTCCGGCACCGTATCCGGCAATTCCTGCATTTTAGCGAAGAAGCGGCTCGCTCCAAGGGCATTGAACCTCAGCAGCATCAGCTTCTCCTAGCAGTCAAGGGCTTGCCCAAGGGCACTCGTCCCACTATTACCGCACTCTCTCAGCAACTCTGCCTCCGTCATCACAGCACGGTGGAACTTGTAAATCGTCTCGTTGACCAAGGCGCCTTGAGACGTCGACACGGGGATCAGGATCATCGCGAAGTGCTAGTGGAACTTACCCAGCACGGCGAGGCCTTGTTACGTCGACTTTCGGAGCTGCACTGGAAGGAATTGCGCATTTCTGGGCCAGCTCTTTCCGAGTCACTCCAGGCCGTATTGCACCGCTCTGGCCGGGGCAGCGGGAGGCTCGCATGAGCTCTCACTCCGCTGAGCAGCGTCGCAAGCCCAGCCTCGAAGAGCTCGGCGACTTCACGACTACCGCGCAAGTCATTCCAATTTCCCTGCTCGCTATCGGGATAGGTATCATCGGCACGTTTGTTGCGTGGTTTCTGCTGAAGCTCATCGGCTTTTTTACAAACCTTGCTTACTTTCATCGGTTCGACACCTCGTTCGTTTCGCCCGCAGGAAACCAGCTTGGCATTTATGCGATTGCAGTGCCCGTTGTCGGGTCGCTCATTGTCGGACTGATGGCGAGATATGGGTCTGAGCGTATCCGCGGGCACGGTATCCCGGAAGCGATCGAGTCAATTTTAATGAACGGCAGCCGTGTCCATCCACGCCTGGCCGTACTGAAGCCGCTATCGGCAGCAATCTCCATCGGCACAGGTGGTCCGTTTGGTGCCGAAGGTCCAATCATCATGACAGGCGGCGCATTCGGATCGATGATTAGCCAGTTCTTTCACCTTACGAGCGCGGAACGCCGCACGTTGCTGGTGGCGGGCGCGTGCGCCGGTATGTCGGCCACGTTCGCGGCGCCGCTCTCCTCAGTGTTGATCGGCGTCGAACTGTTGTTGTTTGAATGGAAGCCTCGCAGCGCTATTCCAGTAGCGCTAGCCAGCGCCACCGCTTGCGTAGCTCGGCGTTACATTCTGGGGCTGGGGCCGCTTTTTCCAGTTCCGTCGCATCCCGCCTTCATCGGACTCTATGGACTTGGTGGTTGCGTCCTCGCTGGCCTCGCCGCCGGGGGCCTTTCAGCACTGCTGACCCTCGGAGTCTATGCTGCCGAAGATCTGTTTCAGAAGCTGCCGATTCACTGGATGTGGTGGCCTGCCATCGGCGGCGTGTTCGTAGGACTGGGAGGCCTCATTTTTCCCCAAGCCCTCGGCGTTGGATACGATACGATTCGGACGCTTCTGCAAGGAAGCGCTCCGCTCACCGTTTTTGCCGGAGTCCTTCTGGTCAAGTCTGCCATCTGGATGATTTCTCTCGGTTCCGGAACCTCCGGCGGCGTTCTGGCGCCTTTACTGATGATGGGCGCGGCCCTCGGCGGCATCGAAGGCATTTTCCTTCCACACTTCGGCCTCGGATTCTGGCCGCTTGTCAGCATGGGAGCGATTCTTGGCGGCACGATGCGCTCTCCCTTTACCGGCATCGTCTTCGCCCTGGAGTTGACGCATGACTTCAACATGCTGCTACCACTGCTGGTGGCCTGCTTCCTAGCTCATTTATTCACGGTGCTGACTCTCAAACGCTCTATCCTCACGGAGAAAATCTCGCGTCGCGGTTACCACCTGAGCCGTGAATACGCACTGGATCCGCTCGAAATTCTGTTCGTGCGGGAAGTCATGAGGACGAATGTCGTTGTTCTCCCCAGTGATGGAACGCTGGAAGAGGCGTATCATCTCATCCATTCCACTGAAAATCCAAAGAGCCAGCACCTCTTTCCAGTGCTGGGTGCCGGCAATGAGTTGGCCGGGGTGGTTACTCGAAACCAGTTGGTCCAGCTCTACCAACGCATGCCGGACCAGGCTCCTGGAGTCAGGCTTTCCGAAATCGCAACCAACAAACCTCAGGTCGCTTTCGCGGACGAACCTCTCCGGACGGTCGTCAATCGAATGGCCGAGACTGGCTTCACGCGCTTTCCCGTCCTCGACCCGCGAGGTGACGGGAAGATCGTCGGCATGGTGGCACTCAACGATCTGCTGCACGCCAGAGCCAGGAACCTTGAAGATGAGCGTGCCCGCGAAAGAGTGCTGCGGATTCGCATGCCGTTTGGGCGCCAGGCGAAAGAACGCAAGATCACGCTGACAGAGGAATCCGATTTTCGCAACGGATCGGACTCCGGCCATTCACAAACGTAAACAAGGTATCGTCGCTTGCTCGTAGGTCCCGTAGATCCCTGAACTCGCGCAACGAATCCGAACATCTCCGTCACCTGCCGATCGAGAATTCTTTCACGTGACCATCGTCCATCTCGATCCACTCCTTTCCGCGCCGTGAGTAGTCATTTCACTATCATCGTTACAATGGTTGGTGAAGATTTTCGCGATCGTGTAGATGCTCTGCATGGGATTCGACGATGCGAACGCCGTCAGGCTGCAGGCGGAAGAGTGAGACGTTGCCCGCGCGCAGATTGCGGGCCGATGCAGTAACAATGGCAACCCTTTCCGCGGCTTTGACGGTAGAGAGCACCGAGTCCAATTGTTCAGCTCATTGTGCAGGCGGGGGCGAGAAGCCGTTGTCATTACAGGCGTGGACAGATCGTGTCGAGATCTCCGGAGAGCTTGCGCGCTGAAAGGTGACAATGTGCTCACTTGCAAGATCCGCGATGCGAATGCCCTTCGCTCTTACCGATCCTTTGGATTTGGACCGTGTGAATGGAGGCCTACTCATCTCACGAGTGGGCGATCTCTCCATTGTTGACTAACATATCCTTCATGGCACCAGTCCAAAGACGTCGTCCCTGACACGCCACGTTCGTAGAGATGAATGCGCTAGGAAGCCGGAGTGGGTCTCCGATGATGATTGTCAGCCTGTGCACTCAGGGCCTCTACGTTGAGGATTATGATCCGGTGGCCTCGTGACTCGATAACACCCTGTTGCACCAGCCTCTGCAATGCGCGCGTGACCACTTCCCGCACTGATCCAAGACGTGATGCAAGTTGCGAGTGCGACAAAGGTAAAGAGAATGGATGCCATCGCGCAATTTTGGCGCAGTGCGGCGCGCCTCTTCCAACAATAACGTTGCCAGCCGCTGACCCACATCCTTTAAGGCGAGCTGTTCGGCAAGCGATGCAACGACCCGCAGTTTCTTCGCCATGTTAGTCAGGGCGGCCAGCGCTGCCTGCGGATAGCGCAGCAGGAAGCGGTGCACATCTTCTGTTGCCAGAAATAGAACCTCGGAGTCTTCGTCTGCGACGGCGCTGGAAGGATACGGACCGCGATCGAAGACGGCGACCTCCGCCAATGTGCCACCGGCGTGCTTCACGTGTATGGTCTGCTCACGTCCGTCGATATTCTCTCGGTAGGCCCTCACGGAGCCTGACAGCACGATGTAGAGGCCGCCGGCAGGCTCATTGGCGGTGAAGACAGTCCGGCGTTTACGGTTCTCGACCGGCGGGAGACCTTCTTCGAGGAGGCGCTGGTTAGCCCTCTCACAACAAGGCGGGTGGAGCTAATCAAGCAATGGTTTCTCAGCATGGACGACCTGCTGAACCTGGCCGTTACCCATGAACTTGGACACGCATTGTGCAATGAAAAGAACGAAAAGAAGGCGGACACGTACGGCGAAGAATTGCCCAAAGGCCAGCCTGCTCAATGCAAATGAAGCCAGTGCTGACTTGGCGACAGGTGGACCTGAGGGAATGTGGAGAGAAATGTTCGAACGTTGGGCCTTTGTGATGGGTCTTGAGACACCCGCTTATATCTGCTCTGGACTATGCTTCTTTCCTCCTCCCATCTGCCGCTCCTCTGGTTGATGGGCCCCTCAGATTGGCTTTCACATCGAAAGCCAATCGAGCATTTATTTAACTCGATCATCATCCTTTCGGTCCAAAGTGGGAACTACCCCGATTCCTAGTGCACGTCAGATTCGTGGGGCAACGGCATGAGGACAACCTGCGGGTAGTAGATCTTGCGGTTGGTAACCAGAGAGGGAACGTCCATTGTGTTGCATACGTAGGTAAAGAGCAACTGACCGCTATTCTCAAGCTCGGGGTGTTCTTTGCCCGCGTAGCAGAAGATGTTTTTGTCGCGAGCGGGGCCGGGGAGCATCTCGGGGATGTGGTAGATGACCTGGCCCTGGGTCCAGGGGCCGGTGAGGTCGGGCGCTGAACGCAGGAGCACCTTGTCAGAGAAGCCGTTGGGTTCGAGCATAACGGCAAGCCACTGTTTCAGCTCGGGATGATAGCGGATGGAGAGCTCGGTGGATCCACTCTCCATAACCTCTTTGGCATGCGATGGGTCGAAGCCGGGCTTCCATGTGCCGTCGGTGGTGAGGTATTCGAGATGTCCCGCCGGATTGTCGAGAGCGCTGAGTGGGATACGCGTGACGAGAAGGGGGCGTGTGCCGGTTTCGTAGAGTGCGAAGAGGTAGACATAGTCGTCGCGAACAACTGTGGTGGCGGAGGGGTAGGCCTTAACGCCGTCGGGAACGAGGCGATGGATGGTAACATCCCAGTCTTGCGGATCGCGGTCGAGGTGAGTGATTTGAGCGAGATCGGAACCGCAGGTTTCGAAGTCCATTGCCCAAGGGTTGACTGTGGCTGGATGACGTATGCAGAGCAAAGTGACCCAGAGATCGCCGTGAGCGGTGAAACCGTCCATGGCCCAGTACCAATGCTTCGGGTCTGTCGGGGAGAAGTAGCTTTGGGCGTTGCCAGCTTTGTCGTGCTTCACGATGTAGCGCAGGTTCCAGTTACCTTCGGCGTCGCAGGTGGAGATGCCAAGGCTGTTGTGTACCTGGCGGGGATCGTGGCCGTTGACAGCGCGATCTGTGCCGTAGAGCGTGTCGCCGAAGATCCAGACGTCACGGCCATCTTTTAGCGGGATCGAGTAGGCGGCGTCGGCGCCTTGCCAACCAAGAGCCTTGTTCTGCTCCAGCGGGAAACTGGGCGTGCAGGCGGAATGCGAAGAAAGCGCATGAGAGGAGTTGGCCAGGAAGAGAAAACAGGCCAACAGGAAGAGCAGGCCGCGACTGCCAACGCCACGCCGAAAATCGCATTTCATAAATACACCTCTGATGGTCTGCCCATTTGGGCAATCGCTTGTCGCAGTCACCCGGTGGCAAAGATAAATGTTTGCCGCCGCGGCAGGCTAATCGTGCTTTCAAAAAAGAATCTTCAGCGAGAACTGCGTCTGGCGTGCAGTTCCATTGCCGATTTGATTCCCATCGGCGCCTGCGATGGTTGCGCTCGCCACACCAAATCCGACATGTTGTGCTGGGTTTGGTGTGTTCGGCGTGCAGACCGCAGAGGTGGCGGTAGGGTAGGCGACTGAACTGCATATACCGGTGTCGACGTTTGCAAAGTTAGGGTGATTGAGGATGTTGAAGATATCCGCCCGGAATTGCAATTTGACTTTCTCGGTCAGGCCAAAGTTCTTCATCCCGGACATATCCCATTGGAAAAATGCCGGGCCACGAAGCAAGTTGCGCCCGATGTTGCCTATGGTCGTAGGATCGCCCCAGACCCCGTTGAAACCCGGTTCGAGAGTGAACGCATTGATGTTGTAGCTCGAATTTGGCCAACTGGCGTTCGCGAGTTTGACAGGCTGGGCTGGAACAGAGTCAGGCCGCATGTAGTTGCCGAAGAATCCGTTCGTCACTTCGACGTTCTGCGAAAGGCCGGAGCGAGTTTGAAGGATGCTGGACGCCTGCCATCCGCCAAGAGTTTTCTGAACCAGTCGGCTGGAACCTTTCATGTCAGGCAGGTTATATAGCGCGCTGAGGGTGAAGTTGTTTCGCGTGTCCCAATCCCCACTCCCGCGGTCAAGACTGGGATCGAATGGGACCGAAAATCCTGCAAACACGTTGACTTCGTCATCAATCTCGTGCGACCAGGCGTAGTTCGCTTCGAGGGTGAGCGGTCCTACATTCCTGCGGAGCTGCGCCTGCAGGGCGTTGTAATTCGAGAAGAGAGCGTTGGGCATGTAGTTCTCGTTCTGATAGGGAACTCCCTGTGCAGCGAGTCGCCGGTTAACGTTTGAGTTTGGATTTGAAGGATTAAGATTGACTACCTGGAAGGCGACGCCAGCCTGAGTGTGCTGCACCTTATTGCCGGTGTAATTGAGTGTCAGCACGGTACCCTGCGCCAGCTCCTGCTGGACACCGAAGAGCCAATTCGTCGAATAAGGGTCCCTGGGGTTGGTCGGAAATATGTATACGCTTTGATTGCTCGGGAGCAGTGGTGGATTCGACGTCGGGTACGAGATAGAATCAACGGTGCCGCCGAAGATCGTGAGGTTGAACAGGGTGTCAGTGATGGTAGCGTTTGCGGGCAAATTGTCCGCCAATGTATTTGGAGCGGGTTGCATGGGCATGTAGAAGAGCCCGCCGTAGGCATGAACTACGGTCTTCCCCTTGCCATTCGGATCCCAGGCGAAGCCGACACGCGGAGCAAAATCAGTCCTTGGGGCGCTGTATGCGCTCAGGCCTACAGGACCGAACGTCTGCGTCGCATAATCGAATTGACTCTGCTCATTGTGGGCTACGTTCCACGTGGTGTTGTAGTCGTACCGGAGACCCACGTTCAGCGTGAGGTTGCGATTCACCTTCCAGTCATCCTGCCCATAGACATCCCAGTTCGAACTAGCGTTGTCGATCGAACCGGGAGTTCCCTGTTTCTGCAACGCGAAAGGAAAGTTTGTTTCCAAGCTGGAAAAGCTGTAGTACTGGTAACTCTCGATCGGCCGCAACCACGTATTAAGCCTGTTAAGGCGGATCTGTACGCCGAATTTCACCGTATGCGGACCGATCGTTTTTGTCACGTTGTCAAAGAACTCGGGCAGCGTATTCGCATTGGTCTGATTGAAGCTCTGGGCTCCGGGCAACGCGCCGAGATTGGTGAAAAACGACGCGATCGAAAAATAGGGCGTACCTGTGTTCGAGGCAGTATTGGAATGGAAGCGGTTGACCGAAGCGCTGAATTCATTCAGCAGCGTCGGACTGAAGATGTGAGTCCAATCGAACTTCCCCAGCTGCGTTCTGAGTGCCTGCGGAGAAACCTGCCCCTGGGCGACTCCGTACGTATTGGTAGTCAAAGAGTCGTTGATGTTGTAGCGAAACATCAGGGTGTCGCTGTCGCTTATGTGGTAATCGAGCCTGACCGACCCGGTATTCTCGCTAAGAATGCTCGGAAAGCTGACGGGCGTGAAAACTAGGTCATAGGTTCCATTGTCCGGGTAGCGAGTGTCATAGCTGCATGTGGCCGTCGTCGAGCCCAGGCCGCATCCCGCGGGCAGAGGAGCCATCATCGCCAATATAGGCTGCATGGATGGGACGAACTGCGAGCGAACGTATGCGCTCGGGACCTCATAGGAGGGGTTGATGTTTGAGAGGTGGGTGCGATCCCCCTCATAGTTCACGAAAAAGAAGAGCTTGTTTTTGACGATCGGGCCAGCAAGATTGCCGCCAAACTGATTGAGCTTCAATGGCTGGATGGGGCCCGAATTGTTGAAGTAATCTCTGGCGTCGAGAGCTTCATTACGAAAGAATTCAAACAACGTGCCATGGAAGTCGTTGGTTCCAGCCTTGGTGATGATGTTCATCTGCGGGCCAAGAGAAAAGCCGCTTTCGGCGCTGTAACCGTTGTTCGCGAAGTCGATCTCCTGGATGCTGTCCACGCTCGCCCGTGTGACGCGTGCTCCTTCCTGACCTTCGGTCATGAGGAAACCGTTGACGTCGCCTCGGTTGGCGGCCTGGCCATCGAGCGTAATGTTTAATCCGGTAAAGATGTTATCCAGTCCGTTGACGCTGCCCTGAAAATATGATGTCGAGCCGACCGATCCAGGGGATATCTCCAGAAAATCGCTCACGTCTCTGCCATTGATAGGGAGATTCGCGACCTGGTTAGAACTGAGCGTAGTGCCGGCTGTGCTCGATGACGTGTCGACCGTCGTCGTTGTCCCTGTCACCTGAACCGTTACATTGCCGGTCGCAACAGTAAGGGATAAATTCACACGAACCGTTGCGCCCACGGTCAGCACCAGGGGCTTCGTTGTTCCCGTACCGAAACTGCTCGCCGTAGCAGAGACCACATAGTGTCCAAAGGGCAAGCCGGAAGCGACGTAGCTTCCGCCGCTATCGCTCTGTACGGTCGTCTGAATCGATGTGTCGACATTGCTGATGGTGACGGTGGCCTGTGGAATCACGGCGCCCGAGGGATCGGTAATCCTACCAGCGATCGTGCCAGTGTCAAATTGCGCCGAAGCCCGCACGCTGAATGCCAGGCATATTGTCACCAGGATCGTCACAAGGCGGATCGCTCGAAATGTGTATCTCGCGGTAAAACAAGGCGCCATTCGTGATCTTCGCGCCGAACCCATCAGGAGAGCCAGGAAGATACGGCAAGTCCGATAGATATTGTTCATTGATCGCCTCCAGTAAGTCTTGGTTTGCCTTAACTCTTTCTCGTTGATGTCTTGCGAGGTTTCTTTGATGCCTTTAGGGCTTTCTTCGGGTTCTTTGGAAAGTCGTTCTCATTGTCGTGTAGATTCCTTTGAAGAAGCGACTCGGCATACTTGACGTCCGCGATTACAGCGCGTCGTGCGCCGGTGGCGTCTCGATTTGCGATGAACTGGAACATGCGCTGGTGGCGCGCGCAGTGCTGCGCGATGTTGTGGATGAGCGGCAAGACGCGATGGCGTCCTTCAGAAAGAGCACCGTACATCATTTGCATAGTGCTCTGCATGGCACCGTTCTTCGAGGCGCGGGTGATGGTGTTATGAAACTCCATCTCGTAGCGAATGAAGGTTTCGGGGTCATCCATCGTGAGCTTCATGCCGTTGAGCGCGGTCTCCATCTGTTCCAGATCATCTGGCGTGGCCCGTCGCGCGGCGAGCGCGGCAGCGGCAGGCTCGAGGATTTCACGCAGCTCGTAAAGTTCGAGATATTTGATCTCTTCAAGGAGAAGCATCCACTGCAGGTGCCGAGTGGCCATGCTGGTAAGTGAAGGTTGCAGATAGGTGCCATCGCCAGGCCGAGCCTTGAGCAGACCTATAAAGACCATCCCCTTGAGGGCTTCGCGAAGCGAGGCGCGGCTCACCTGCAGCATTGCAGCGAGGCGCGGCTCGGAGGGAAGACGGCTACCACGGACGAGATCACCGGAACGCACGAGAGACTCGATGCGGCGCACGACCATCTCGATGATCGTTTCACGTTGAACGGGGCGAGGCGGAAGGGAGGGGGTCCTTCGACTTGGCATAGGCGTGAAGAGGCTTAAATCTGTCAGACAATATGACAAATATAAAATGATTGTCAATAGCTTTTTTTAACTCCCCCAGGCAATAAATATCCCATAAATAGCTGAATTACTGGCAAAAATGCCGATTGACGATCTGAACCTGCAAGCCTTATGCTCTCTATCTGTCTGACATTTCATGAAAGACCTTGAGCAGGATTACCGGTGGAGTTCTTTCCTCAACCCGTCTATCCGATCGTCCCGTGCCAGCGGATGACGATCTTTGCCGAAGGGCTGGACCATCCTGAGGGGCTCGCCTTCGACGATGAAGGTGCCCTTTGGGCCGGAGGCGAGGCTGGCCAGATTTACCGGATAGGCAGACAAGGAAAAGTAGAGCAGGTAGCCAATATAGTTGGCTTCTGCCTCGGGCTCACGTACTCGCAGAGACAAGAGATCTTCGTGTGCAATCTGGGCATCCATGCGTTGCAACGAATGGACCGCAGCGGCCGGATTTTGCAGACGATCGAGCAGGTGGGTGAACGACGGCTTCGGACGCCGAACTTTTCGGCCTTCGACGCGGATGGCAACCTGTACTTCTCGGACTCAGGCGAGTGGAATGCATGCAACGGCTGCATCTATCGGCTGCGCAGCGGTGGCACAGCAGAGTTCTTCGCAGGGCCCTTTGCGTTTGCGAACGGGATGGCGTTCAGTGCTATGGGCGATGCGCTGTTTATCGTCGAGAGCCAGCGCGACTGCGTGACGCAGCTGCCGATTCGCAGCGACGGAACGGCGGGCGAGCCCGAAGTGTATGCATCTGGGCTGGCGCGGGTGCCGGATGGTGTGGTGCTTGATGCCGCCCAGACCCTTTATGTAACGTGTTACGCGACCGACTGCATCTATCGGATACGAACGGATCGCACCGTCGAGCTTTTCGCATACGACCCTGAGGGGACGATACTTGCAAGACCCACCAACGCAGCCTTTGGCGGGGCGGCGCGAACGGACCTTTTGGTAGCCAACCTGGGCCGTTGGCACATCACACGAATTCCCACCGACACACCCGGTCAACTGCTCGCGACACAACTCGCAGAATAGGACGTAACGGCAATGAAGATCACAAATGTGCGTTGGACCCCTGTCTTTATCCCAATCGAGGCGCCATTGCGCTATGCCTATGGGTCGCATCCCGGAGTATCGCGGCTGGTAATAGAGATTGAGACGGACGAGGGACTGACGGGCCTAGGCGAATGCTACAGCGGCCCAAGCCGCGAAGGACAGCTTCAGGAGATGCGGCCTCTACTGATCGGGGAAGATCCATTTCAACTGGAACGGATTAGATGGAAGCTCTCGTCGCCGAGCGCGCAGAAACTCTTCGGCAATGTGCTGGGATATGCAGGTCTTGAGTTTGCATGCCTCGACCTACAGGGCAAGGCAATCGGGCGGGCGGTTTGCGATCTGCTGGGTGGCCGGTTGCGCGAGACAGTACCACATGCGGGATATCTCTTCTACCGACACGCGAATGCCGAGGGCCAAGGCCGCATCAGCAACACAAGGGAGATGGTCGCATTTGCGAAAGACCTGGTTGGACGGCATGGGTTCCAGACGTTGAAGTATAAGAACGGTGTTCTGCCTCCGGAGGAGGAGATTGAAACGTTTATTGCGTTACGGCAAGCGTTTCCAGAACACAAGCTGCGCCTGGATCCGAATGCGGCATGGAGTGTGACGACGGCTGTCCGCGTGGCACAGAAGCTAGCCGCGTATGACGTCGAATATTACGAGGATCCAGTCTGGGGGCTGCGTGCAATGGAGCGTGTGAATGCAAAGGTTCCTTATATGACGCTGGCGTCCAACATGAGCATCTTTTCCTTCGAGGATATCTATCTTGCAGCGCGCAACAATGTAATTGACATGGTGCTACTGGATCCTCACTGGTATGGCGGCATCTCGCGTGCGCGCATTGCGGCTGGAACATGCGAGGTGTTGGGGCTGGACATGGGACTGCATAGTGGTGGTGAATTCGGCATATCGCAGGCGGCGGCCTTGCACCTGCTGGCGTCGGTGCCAAACCTAAGTGCGGCGGCGGATTCGCACTACCACCATCTGAAGGATGACATTATTGTGGGCGGGAAGATGAGGTTTGAGGATGGCGGACTGCGCGTGCCGAAGGGGCCAGGACTTGGGGTGGAGCTCGATCGCGATAAGTTAGCGAAGTATAGCGAATTGGCGAGGAAGCAAGAGATGGGATCGTGGATCGAGGACCCCACTTGCCCCGGCGTTGTGACGGTGCAACCAAAGTGGTAAAGACCCTCCTCATATGCGGGGCCGTGTTCACAGCGCTGGCTTTGCCTTCATGGTCGCAGCAGCGAACAATCTGGCAGATCGGCCAGTTCGACGACTCGTCACGTGAGTTTCACGACAGTTTTGGCGTGGACTATGCTAAAGCCTCTTCGGACGTCGACTACGTTGTGGGCAAGAGCGCGACGCGCGATTGGCTACGGTTCCAGCCAGGACCTGCGAATGGTCAGGCTGGAGGAAGGCTGCATCCGTTTCGGATCGATTTCACTTTAAGTGAGACACCGCGCGGAACCTTCGTGCTGAAGTTGGCTATGCTGTATGAGACGCCACGGCTTTCAGCGCTACGCCTAGAGGTGAATGGCCACGCGGGTGTCTTTCCCTTTGAGCCAAAGTTAGATTATGCAGCGGGTGACTGGGAGGGAACGTTCGTCCCACAGACCTCGCACGCAGAGCGGTCCATTGAGATTCCAGCGGCTTGGCTGCGCCTGGGAGATAACTCATTCATCCTAACGGCTATCGATCAGCCGGCTACTCCACAAAATTCACTAGGCGATATCGCACCGGGGGAGAGTGGCCTGGTCTACGACGCCCTGGCGCTCGAGCAGAATCCCGACGAGCCGTATGCAAGGAAGACTATAGCGACAGCCGCGTCCACGATCTTCTTTCGAGAGAAGAAAGATGGGCTCAACGAAGTGGTGCAGGCTTGTGTTGAGGCATATGCGGGTGGCGTGCTGCCTGCGCAGATTGAATTAAAGATTGGCGGCCGTACGGATGTACAGCCACTGCACTTTGAATCGGCGGAGTTCGGCGAGAGTTGTACGCGGTTCGATGTGCCGGAATGGAAAGGCGTGCAGCGGGCTACGCTGAGTGTTGGTGGCAAGACGTTTCCAGTGGAACTGCAGGCAGAAAAGAAGTGGACGGTATTCGTAGTCCCGCATGAGCACCTGGACATCGGCTTCACGGATTATCGCGAGAAGGTTGCTGAGTTGCAATCACAAAGCATCGACGGTGTTCTCGATCTACTGACGCGACATCCGGAGTTTCGCTGGACAATGGACGGTAGTTGGGTCGCGCAGCAATATCTTGCAGGTCGCTCGCCGGAGCGCGGACAGCAGTTTCTGAGCGAAGTTCGAGCCGGAAAGATCGTGATGCCGCCGCAGTATGCAAATCAGCACACGGGCGTTGCGTCGCTTGAAGGTCTGACACGTTCGCTGTATCCATCACATGCCCTGGCGAAGGAGTTTGAGTTGCCTGTGGGCGCGGCGAACATCACGGATGTGCCGTCGTACTCGTGGTCGTATGCATCGATTCTGAACAGCGCAGGCATCCGCTACTTTGCAGCAGCCAGCAACTCATGGCGTGCGCCGGTGCTGCTAGAGGGGCGATGGAATGAAAAGTCGCCGTTCTATTGGGAAGGGCCGGACGGCGGCCGCGTTTTGATGTGGTACTCGCGCGCGTATCTGCAACTGGCATCCATGTTCGGCACGCCACCGACGGTGGAAGCTGTGAAAGATGCGTTGCCTGTATTCCTACAGGCCTATGCGCGTAAGGAGTATCGCGCAGATTCGGTGATTCTGTTCGGGAGCCAGCTGGAGAACACGACGCTTGATCGAGGGCAGGTGACGCTTCCTGCAGATTGGGCCGAGGAGTACGCGTATCCTCGCCTGAAGTTTTCGACTTTCAAGGAGGCGATGAGCTCGATCGAGCAACAGTTTGGCGGCGCAATCCCGATCTATCGTGGCGATTTTGGGCCTTACTGGGAGGATGGCTTTACTTCGGGTGCGCAAGCGACGGCGACACATCGCGCAAATCAGCAGAGACTGCTGAATGCGGAAACGATGGGTGTTATCCCGTCACTTTTGAATCCTGCTTTGCGCCCGGATTCGGCACTCCTGCGGGATGCGTGGCAAAACTCGTTGCTCTTTGACGAGCACACGTGGACGGCGGCCGGCGCGACGACACAGCCCGAGAGCGATGAGACTGTACAGCAGTGGGCAAGCAAGCGGGCACAGGTGATCCGCGCCTCCAATGATTTGACGCAGAGTATCGCACGGAGCTTCGCCCAACTGGAAGCAACACTGGCGCCGAAAGACAACTCGTTACTCATCTTCAACGCATTGAACTGGCCCCGCAGCGGATGGCTGGAGACTGATTTGCCTGAGGGCAAAGAGATTGTCGATCCGCAGACGCAAAGTGCTGTGCCGCAAGAGGTGCTGCGGGTCGAGCAGGGCACGCCCCTGCCGGGTTTCGGCGGCCGCACGCTGCGCGTACGATATCGCGCAGACAATGTTCCCGCAGTCGGATTTAAGCTGCTGTCTGTCGTCGATGCACGGTCGAAGATTGCGGAGACGCGGGCGGAGGAGGGAGTCGGCGAGGTACTGGAGAACCGCTTCTATCGCGTGACTTTGGACGCAGGAAGCGGCTCGATTCGTGGCATATGGGACAAAGATCTGAAACGAGAGATGGTGGATGCAAATAGCCCATATTGTTTTGGCAGCTATGTGTACGTTACGGGCGCAGATGACATGCCTGACAACAGCCTTTACCGGTATGGCGCTGCGCTCCCAAGGCCGCATTTGACGACGCATCCGGCCACCGACGGGCACATTCTTGCTGTGCAACACGGGGTGGAGTCGGAGTCGGCAATACTAGAGTCCTCCGCGCCGAACACGCCGTGGATTCGAACTGTGATTACTTTACCTGCAGATGCCAAGCGTATAGACATCCGAGTATCGCTTCGGAAAGTCGAGACGCTGCATCGCGAAGCAGCGTACATCGCATTTCCTTTGGCGGTTGAACATCCGGAGTTTGCGTATGACACGCAGAACGGATGGGTCGATCCGGCGCGGGATGAGCTCGCAGGCGGCAGCCGGGAGTGGTATGCCGTGCAGCACTGGGCCGCAGTACATGACGGTACGGTTTCGGCGGGAATAATTCTTGTGGATAACCCGATAGTTGCGTTTGGCGATGTGGTGCGCGGTGCATGGCCGAGGGAGTTCGTACCGAAGAGCGCGACGATCCTCTCGTGGTTGATGAGCAACTACTGGAGCACAAACTTCAAATCATCACAAGGCGGAGAGTTCACCTTTCGGTATGCATTTGTGAGCCGAGGGCAGTTCGAACCAGCCGAGCTGACGCGGAGTGGATGGGAGCAGATGACGCCGCTTGAAAGCGATGCTGTTCCGGCAAGTCTTACGCCATCTGCGGTGCACAGTGCGGGCTTTCTGGCGCTGGACAATGCGAATGTTGTTTTGTCTACATGGAAGCGCGCAGAAGATGGGCATGGCAGCATATTGCGGCTGACCGAAATCGCCGGACGGATGGAGACACTGCGCTTGAGTACGCCACATTTGCAGATCGAGAGCGCGTGGCGCTGCTCTCTACTGGAAGACAATATCCAGGAGTTGACGGTACGCGATGGCAGTCTTGTGACAAAGATGAAACCGTTTGAAATCCTAACACTGCGACTGGAGACGCAGCCGGAGAAAGTGCCATGAGCTTTCGCTTTGACGGAAAGGTGGCACTTGTGACGGGCGGCGCGATGGGGATTGGTGCGGCGACGGCGCAGTTGTTAGGTGAACTGGGTGCGTCAGTTGCGATCCTTGATCTGGATGCAGCGCACGGCGAAGCGACAGTTGCCGAGATACAACAGCGCGGGCATCAGTCTGCCTTTTATGCGTGCGATGTGGGGTCAGCGGAGGCGGTGAACGATGCGGTGCAACGGGCAGAGGCGCGCTTCGGTGCAGTCCATCTGCTGGTGAGCAACGCAGGTATCCAGCGATATGGGGATGTCGTGTCCACGAGTCTGGAGCAGTGGGACGAGACGCTGCGTGTGCATGTCCAGGGCTGCTTTCTTACGGTGCGCGCAGCCGTTCCGGCTATGCTCCGCGCGGGTGGCGGAGCCTTGGTGGTGACGGGCTCGGTGCAGACGTACACGGCGGTGCAGAACTCCGTCGCGTATGTCACCGCAAAGCATGCGTTGCTGGGCATTGTGCGCTCGGTGGCTTTGGATTATGCGCCGCGTGGGATTCGTGCGAACTGCGTGTTGCCTGGGACAATCGATACGCCAATGTTGCGCTCGGTGGCTGCGGACGCGCGCGATCCGGAGTTTCTGTTGCAACAGTGTGCGCGAATGCATCCGCTGGGACGCATCGGCAGGCCCGAAGAGGTAGCGCGGGCGATTGCGTTCCTGTTGAGTGACTGGGCCTCGTTCATTACGGGCGCTGCGTTGCTGGTTGATGGTGGAATGCTGGTGCCGATGGGCGGCATGGGCTTGGGCGAGAGTGGCCTAGGAGCGTCCGGCACATGAGTGCGAAAGATATTCACGAAGATGTTAGACCTATAGCCGCTCGATGGCGTGGTCGTACTGCGATGACCCTGGCGAATGGCTTGGTAGAGGCGACGCTGCTGCCAGGTGGTGGGCATCTCGCTCAATGGCGCTTTGCTGCGAACCAAGGGTCCTCGCAAGACAATGTTCTTTGGGAAGCTCCGTGGGAGACAGCCGATCCCGGTTCGCCCTCACACGCGGCGATAACAGAGCAATTTGCCGATCAAGCAGCCGGACAGTTTCTGGCGTCATATACGGGGCATGCGCTCTGTCTAGATGGATTTGGGCCTGCAAGCGCGGCGGACGCCGCCATTGGTGTTTCGCTCCATGGCGAGGCACCGAATACGAAGTGGACATTTACGATGCAGCGATCGAACTTGGCGTTGGGCAGCGTAGAGTTGCCGGTGGCGGGACTTCGCGTGAATCGACAGTTTTCGCTGCTCGCAGAGGAGAGTGTTTTGCGAGTTGAAGAGCGCGTTACAAATCTCCGTGCTGCAGAACGCACCCTGCATTGGGTACAGCATGCCGTATTCGGCCCTCCATACTCCTCTAAAGAGGCACGAGCTACTGCATCCGTGCGTGATGGAATTACATGTCCGCTGGACTATGAGGGTTGCAATCTATTGATGCGCGACGCCGCTTTTACCTGGCCATATGCGCCAGGTATGAACGGCGTGAGTGCTGATCTGCGTGAGCTCTTTACTCGACGTGGGTCTGGTTTTGTAGCAGCAACGCGGCAGGCGGCGGAGAGAGAGCATGGATTTGTCGCAGTTTGCGATGCCGAGATTGGACTAGGTGTTGGCTATTTGTTTCGCGCTGAGGATTTTCCCTGGGTGACCATTTGGGAAGAGAATCAGGCGCGCCGCGATGCGCCGTGGCTTGGCCAGGTACAGGCACGTGGAATGGAGTTCGGCACCACGCCGTTGCCGCTGGGCAATGAAACAGTCGATGCGCGTGGCCCTCTGTTTGGTAGGTCTACGTCACGCAAGATTGGTGCACACGAGACTCTACGGGCCGCGTGGCTGGTGTTCGTAGTGGCCGTCCCGCAGGGATGGCGTGAGATCGAGGATGTGCGCGTAGAAGCAGATGATATTGTGCTGATGCACGAGGGACAGCATGTACGAGTGAACGCGCTGGGGGTCGCGGCATTCTCGGGAACTTTGAGGAGATTAGAAAGATGGGAACAAAGTAGATGCGAGCGCTGGCACTGGACTTGGGCGGGACGCACATCGGTTGCGGAGTGGTAGAGGAGGACCGTCTGCTCGCGCACACGTCGCTCGAGGCCGAGGGCGCATCAAGCCTAGTGGATTTGCTGCCGGCCGTGGCAGATGCGCTGCACGCTTTGCTGCGCGAGGCAGGCACGACGGCGAAAGAGTGTGAGGGCATAACGATTGGCTTTCCGGGGATTGTAGATGCTCGCGATGGCATGATCCACTCGACTTTGAAGAAGTATGTGGACGCGCCGAAGCTCGATCTGGCGGCGTGGGCGCGCAAGGCGTTTGGTCTGCGGTTGCGGATCGAGAACGATGCGCGCATGGCGCTGATGGGTGAGCACTATGGCGGCGCAGGACGCGACTTCAAGAATATCGTGATGATGACGCTCGGCACTGGAATCGGCAGTGCG
The DNA here is from genome assembly GCA_963781245.1 of uncultured Acidobacteriaceae bacterium. Lineage (GTDB taxonomy): Bacteria > Acidobacteriota > Terriglobia > Terriglobales > Acidobacteriaceae > Silvibacterium. The sequence continues at coordinate 896,733 of CAWAFB010000004.1, read as the reverse complement.
ACGATCCTAGAGGGGCGGCTGTTGCGTGGCGTACACGGGCATGCGGGCTGTCTTAGCGGACATCTGACTGTGAAGTTCGATGGTCGCCCATGCCACTGTGGCAACGTTGGGTGCGCGGAGGCAGAGGCGTCAGGGTGGTCGATGCCGCAGGTGGCGCGTGCGTGGCCAGGATTTACGCAGAGCGCGCTGGCAGAGGTGGAGAAGCTTGGCTTTCGCGAGCTCTTCAGACATGCGGAGCACGGCGACAGAGTGGCTTGTGAGGTACGCGAACGCTGTCTGCGCGTATGGGCCGCGAATGCGGTTTCCCTGATTCATGCGTACGATCCCGAGATTCTGATTCTGGGAGGAGGGGTGATGCAGGGATCCGGTCCCGTCCTCTCCTTTGTGCAGGAGTCCGTGAACGCACATACATGGTCGACTTGGGGAAAGACACAGGTGAGGGTGGCGGCGCTCGGAAATCTGGCTGCGCTGCTGGGCGCTGTGCCATTGCTGGCAGAGGAGTGGCATGGCGCGTAAAGCGAATTACGATAAGTTTCCGTTCGTTGCTGCTGGTGCGAGCAATGAGTGTGCCGTAGGTTGGGACGCGATTGGGTTGCAGCTTGCAGGAGCGAGCGTGGTATGCGTGGAGTGCTATCCGGGAGCACAGGTAGAAGATCTCCAATCGGAGCTGGCACAGCGGTTACGGCCTGACACGGTTATCTGTGCCTCAGATGCGTACAAGGACGTGGCGGAGATTCGCGCCATGCTTGCGACCCATCTGGGGGATGACCGAGTGTTTGGACGCATGAACGGGCTTATGCTCGAGGACTGGTTTGACCCGAGAGCACTGCAACGGATGCGCAAAGAGGTCATCACAGCACAGGGAACCGTGCTTGTGATTGGCACGGGTGCTGCGTTGTTGGCGCCGGAATGCGATGTGCTGGTGTATGCCGACATGGCTCGGTGGGAGATTCAGCTCCGATACCGCCGCTTCGACATGGGCAATATAGGCTGCGACAACAAAGAAGCAAGTTTCGCCGAAAAGTACAAGTGCGGTTTCTTTGTGGAATGGCGCGCGGCGGACCGTCTTAAGAAGCAGATATTGCCTTTGATCGATTATCTCCTCGACACGAATGACGCGCGTACACCGAAGATGATTCGCGGTGAGGAGCTTCGTAAGGCGCTGGCACATACGGCGCAGAGGCCTTTTCGCGTGGTGCCTTACTTTGATCCGGGGCCGTGGGGAGGACACTGGATGGAGGAGGTGTGTGATCTTCCGGAGGGTGCGCCAAACTACGCGTGGTGCTTCGATTGCGTACCGGAGGAGAACAGTCTGCTGCTGGGATACGGCGAAGAGCGGATAGAGGTGCCAGCCATCGATCTGGTCTTCACTCATCCGCGAGAATTGCTTGGGGATGCAGTGCATGGGCGTTTTGGAACGGAATTTCCAATCCGCTTTGATTTTCTGGATACGATGGGCGGCGGGAATCTCTCGCTGCAGGTGCATCCGCTGACCGAGTACATCCAGGACAAGTTTGGGATGCATTACACACAGGATGAGAGCTATTACCTGCTCGATGCCGCGCCGGGCGCGGTCGTCTACCTAGGGCTTAAGGACGATATAGATCGAGAAGCGATGGCGTACGATCTGCACGAGGCACAGACTGAGGGAGGAGACTTTCCGGCGGATACATACATCAACCAGTTTCCGGCGCAACCACATGACCATTTTCTGATTCCGGCAGGGACGATTCATTGCTCAGGCAAGGACTCCATGGTGCTGGAGATCAGCGCCACGCCTTATATCTTTACCTTCAAACTGTGGGATTGGGGACGCATGGGACTCGACGGCAGACCGCGTCCGATTCACATCGAGCACGGGCTGGCGAACATTCAATGGGATCGCACAACAGAGTGGACGCGAAAGAATCTCGTCGATACTGTGCGGCCTGTAGCTGCAGGCGACGGATGGCGCGAAGAAGTGACAGGACTGCATGAGCGCGAGTTTATTGAGACGCGGCGACACTGGTTCACCGGGACTGTGCCACATGACACACATGGTGGCGTGAATGTGCTGAACCTGGTGCAAGGTGAAGCGGCTGTGATCGAGAGCCCGTCCGGTGCATTCGAGCCTTACGTTGTGCACTACGCGGAAACGTTCATTGTGCCGGCGGCGGTTGGCAAGTACACGATTCGGCCGCATGGCACGGCTGTCGGCAAGGAATGCGCGACGATGAAGGCATTCGTGCGCACCGGGTCGGGCGCATGAGCCTTCTGAACTGCCTGGAGCCGGGCGCGCGTGCATACATGGAGCGACTCATTCGCGAGGGCAGCAAGCCGCTGCCACAACTCTCCGTGGAGGCTGCTCGTCAGTACATGCGTGACGGTCAGACTGCACCGCTGGAACACTCGTCGATTTCGATCGAAACCTTGGACGCTGCAGGCGTTGTATTGACAATTGTGCGACCGGCACAAGCTCGTGGGCCTCTTCCCGCAGTGCTTTATCTTCATGGCGGGGGATGGGTACTGGGCGGGATCGAGACGCATGCACGCGTCGTGCGCGAGATGGCGTTGCGTGCCGAAGCGGCTGTGGTGTTTCCTCACTATGCGCTGTCCCCAGAGGCACGATTTCCAGTGGCGGTAGAGCAGTGCTACGCGGTTGCACGCTGGGTACAGTCGCATGGGGCAGAACACGCGATTGACGGAAGCCGGATGGCTGTGGCGGGTGACAGTGCTGGTGGCAATCTGGCGGCGGTTGTGGCATTACTCATGGTGCAGCGTGGCGACCCAGCTCTGCGGTTGCAGGCGCTGGTATGTCCGGCACTGGAGGCGTCGTCCAGAACGAGTAGCTATGAGGAGTTTGCCGAGGGGCTGAACCTGACCCGTGAGGCGATGGAGTGGTTCTGGAGCCAGTACGTGCCGGATGTAGCGCTGCGGTCGCAGTTAACGGCATCGCCCTTGCAGGCTCCTTTGGCTGAGCGTTCGCAGGTTGCCCGGGCGGTGATCGTAACGGCGGAGTGCGATGTATTGCGTGACGATGGCGAATTGTATGCACATCGACTTGCCGAAGCTGGTGTCGCAGTAATCGCGATGCGGTTGCTCGGGACGATTCATAACTTTCCCGTAATCGATGACCTGCAAGGATCCGGGCCGACAATCTCCGCTTTGCAGGTCATAGGAGACGCATTGCGAACGGCGCTGCATGAATGATGACTCCGAGGCAGATGTGATGTGGATGCATTGGGGTGAGGTGCGACGTTAATGGCCTTGAACAAATATCTCCTACGTAGTGCAATAACGGGCGCCCTTGGGGGCCTGTTGTTCGGCTTCGACACGGCGGTGATAGCAGGTACGACCTATGCGCTGAAGGGGCATTTCCTGTTGAGTCCGTTTCAACTTGGCTTCACCGTGTCGATTGCGCTATGGGGTACGGTGCTCGGCGCGATGTGCACGGGGTCCATTGGGCAGAGGATAGGCAGCCGAGCAACACTGCGGATCATGGCGGTTCTCTATGTGCTCTCAGCGCTGGGTTGCGCGCTTGCTTGGAGTTGGCCCGTTTTTCTGATTGCACGCTTCCTCGGTGGGCTCGGCATCGGAGGTTCTTCCGTTCTCGGGCCGGTGTACATCGCGGAGCTTGCGCCACCGAATTATCGCGGCCGGCTGGTGGGTCTATTTCAAATCAATATCGTGCTCGGTATCCTGCTGGCGTACTTCTCGAATTTCTTCATCGCCTCATTTCACCTGGGGGCGGTGGAATGGCGATGGGAATTCGGTGTGTCTGCAGTGCCGGCAGCCCTGTTTCTGTTGATGCTCTTCGGTATTCCCCATAGCCCTCGCTGGCTGGTGACGCAGGGCAGAGTTGAGGAGGCGCGGAAGACGCTTGTGACTATCGGCACGTCTGAGCCAGATGCGGAGTTGGAGGCGATTGTTGCATCGATTCACCTGGATACGAGCAGCCGCAAAGAGCCGCTCTTCAAGCGGCAGTACCGGGCACCAATTTTGCTCGCGATTACGCTCGCGGCATTTAACCAGCTATCGGGCATCAATGCGGTGCTGTATTACTTGAACGACATCTTCGTCTCGGCAGGCTTCAGCAGGTTGTCGGGTGCGCTGCAGGCGGTGGTGGTGGGTGCGGTGAACCTGATGGCAACGCTATTGGCCATGACTCTGATTGACAGGATAGGCCGTAAAGCTCTCCTGCTGATCGGCTGCGTAGGAATGACGATTGGTCTGAGCGGCGTCGCGACGATCTTCATCACAGGGCACTGGCACGGGGCCTTGATCTATTTCGTGACGGGTTACACCGCTTCCTTCGCGCTATCTTCCGGTTCCGTGCTGTGGGTATATATGAGCGAGATCTTTCCGACACGCGTACGGGCAAAAGGACAGGCGCTGGGCAGCACCGTGCTTTGGATTATGAATGGTCTCATCTCCCTGGTATTCCCACCGCTGGCGGCAAAGTCGGCGGCGATGCCATTTGTCTTCTTCGCCGTGGTGATGGCCGTGCAGTTCTTTATCACGCTGTCATTCTTCCCAGAGACAAAGGGGTTTTCGTTAGAGGAGCTACAAGAGAAATTGGTCTGAGCGAAGCGTATGTGGAATTTCATATACTGCTTCCAGTGGGGTCGAACAACATTATGCCGTCCCGATAAAGTCCGTTGCTTCCGTTGCAGGTAGGGAAGGCTTGCGCCGGTTTTCGTTGCCTCGGGGCCGAGCGAGTTTTTCGTTCAGCATCAAAACATGGTCTTCCATGTGAGTCTGGACGATCGGACATTGGCGGCAAGCTTCCAGAAGGCGTTTCAAAAGCCCTGCCGGGTGACGGCTTCCGCGCGAAAGCGAGCTAGGTTCTACATAAGTGGCCGTGCCCATGAGCGCCTTACCAGGCCGGTTTACTGTGTTCAGAAAGCGAGCAGTTTGGTTCACTTTCCCAACAAGGTCACAGTCATCATGCGGTCGGCAAATCTCCAAGCTCCTGTAGGAGTGTCCCTCTTGGTTCCAGTTTGTCTTACGTCGACTGGCGCAACGATTCAACCTAACCTGTTTGTTATCCCCGCGGGCCCCGTAACCCCCCGCACCTGGGAGCTATTGAGCTCGTCTCTCATGCAGCATTTGCTCGGGAAGTTAGTGAGCCGGGCACTCCAGACCTCTCCGGATGCGGTTCTTGTTCCAGTTTGTCTCATCTCAATTGGTACAAAGATCGAGCAACCCACCCCAAAACGGGTGAGCCGCTGAACAACAATCTTCGTACCCAGATCGCCCACAACACGATTTGGTGCCGCCCTGCCACGGACTCTGCGGGTCGCAAAAGTACACTTTCACATTGGTGGCCACCGTAAACTCCTTGTGGCTGCCATCTCCAATCCACGGTCCCACGTCAGGCGAGCGACGCAGGCTTGCCGGGAGTTTACGAACATGCCGGCTCAAGGCTCGAACGACGGCTTCGGTGTCTTTGCCCGGCACCTTGACCAGCATGGCAAAGCGCGAATGACGCTCTACTAAAGTCGCGATGTAACTGTTCTTTGCCCCGCTCAGCAGATCGCCTTCCCAGTGCCCGGGAACCGCTCGATCTTCCGCTTCCGCAGGCCTCTCGCGGATCGAGAGGGCGTCGACGATTTGACCCCGCGACTGTCCGCTGACCGTTGCATGTCGTGAGCGGCGCATACAGTGCTTGGTCCGCAGATGCTCCATCAGCTCTTTTTTCAGCACGCCCCGCGCCTTGATGAATAGGCTGCGGTAAATGGTCTCGTGGGATACGCGCATGCTCTTGTCGTCGGGATACTGCGTCTTCAGCCATCCGGAAATCTGCTCCGGCGACCAGTCCAACACCAGCTTACTCGCAACCATCTCCCGCAACTTGCGGTTCCCGGCTAGAAGACACCTCTTCGCCCGCAACCCGGATTTCCAGGCCTGCTTATCTGCATCGAGGGCACGATAGGCCGAACGGCCACCGTGGCGTGTCACCTCTCGGCTCACCGTTAACGCCGCCCGATCAAGGCCGCTGGCTATCGCACGGATCGATGAGCCGGAAGCGATTCCTCGCGAAATGTCCTCTCGCTCTGCTAAGGTGAGCGCTCGGCCAGAGCGCCGGCGAGCGGCTGGAGCGATCCCTCCGCTAGGCAACAACACACAGCGAATGCAGTTATGGGGCTTGCCATAGGCACGCCCCATCTCATGCAACGACTCCCCCGCCTTCCATCGCCTCCAGACATCGGCTCTCTGCCCAGCAGATAGTCTCGACTGCTTCCCGTCGCTCATAAACACTATCCTTCAATAGAAAGGTTCTACTAGAGGGTGTCGCAGCGGTTGAATGCACCCGACTTTTCGGAGGTTCGGAGTCAACTTCCGAATAGACCGTAATCCAGGCGCACGTCAGCCAGCCAGTCAATTGTCTTACCGTCTAGATTTAGGTTGATGGTGATGAGAGGAACAGATGATCGCTCGAACATGGCACGGACGGTTCCCGTTTCGACGAAGGGTGATGAATACCTGGACCTCATGCGGGGGATTGCGCTTCCCGACTATCTGGCGACGCGCGGAAATCGTGGCGCGTGGTGTTGGTACCGCACAGAAGCGGACGTAACGCATTTCGAGATGTTGACGTTCTGGGAAGACACGGACGCCATCAAGCGTTTCGCTGGGGACGACTACAACATGGCCAAGTACTACGATTTCGACCCCGGCTACCTGATTGAAATGGAGGCCCACGTCCGGCACTACGAAGTTTACCCGGCGACATCGCTGGATCAATTGCGCAGTGAGTAGTGAGCTGTCAGCGGATGCTGATGAATCGCTCCGTGCCGACCGATAGCCTGAGGCCGCACGGGCGTCTCTCTGGTGCAGATGGTTGCCGGAATTGTAAACAGGCAGCAACGCAGACGGATTGCTTCAAACCTTTTCTTTATCGCTCTTTCGCGGCCGATTAGCTCCCAGCAACAAAGTGATGCCTGCTGCAATGGCGATGCCGCCATAAACCGCCCACCGAGTCTGTCCGGTCATGAAACTGCCAGGGAGCACATTGATCCCTTGCAAGAACCAGATGGTACCCACTAGAAGGAAAAGAGCAGCAACGATATTGAGTGTGATTCTCATCATTCCTCCCTGCGCCTGATCCTCGGAACAACCGCGGCTGAAGCGTCAGGTTCACGCAAGCTTACTTCAATGGACAAGCTGGTGGCTTTGCTGAGCCATACAGCAGCCGATTTGTTCAGCCGCGGCATGTCGGTGGCGGGAATGGAGATAGAAAGAAGATGATGAGGAGTGAGAGTTGACGCGCCGAGCCGCGAAAGCTTCAACGAAGCAATGTTATCGCTGAATTCGGCGCAGTTCGTCGAAATCAGGCTGATCTATAAAAACATGCGTCCTCAGACCCAGACACAAAAGATTAGCTTACGGCTGACCCCACTCCTACAAATATGTGCCCAAAAAAAGGCCGCAAAGAGTATCGCTGTACACTTTCCGGCAGTCCTTGTCCGACCAGGGCGTGGGACAACTCACACAACAAATGACGGTGAAAGGGGCGGCATGCCAGAAGGTTGCGGAACTCTCGATAGCCTCAAGGTCTGGAAATGATCAAGCGTAATGATCCCTTGAACCGAGGCTGCATACGCGAACTGCCATATTTCGAAATCAACTCGAACCTGCAATTAGACGATAGATCTGTGTTCCATATTTTTTCACGATGCTCATCCCGATTCCCGGCACAGCTAATAACTCCGCATCGCTTCGGGGACAGGTCGCAGCGATACCGCGCAGAGCCCGATCGCCAAAGACCCGAAATGCCGGAATCTTTCTGTGCGTCGCCTCGCTCAATCGCCAGGCGCGCAAAGCCTGTTCAATACGAATTTTCCGCTCGGGCACAGCCGCTCCTGTTCTTGCCTGCCCAGATTGCGTTCGAGCAGTAGCCCCCGAAGATGCCTTGGACTTACTTGAGTTCTTCTTTCGTTTGCGCTTGGGAACAGGCCGCGCAGCATCCTTCATGACGAAGAGTACCGGCACGGACTCATCAACGACTCGTCCGGCTGGAGTGAGTCTGACAGTGCGGTAGGGAATCTGTTTGCCTTGTTTTTCGAACACAGCATCTGCAAACGTGAGGAGTTCTGCCCGGGCCATGGCTCCCAAAACCTCTTCGAAATTGTCTCGGCTGATCTCGTTTCCTGGATAAAGCTCGGCGTATAGTTTGCCGGTCGATTTGGTAAAGACGGACCGCATGCCGCGCAACACTCGATAGAGAGCTGTTCGCTCCCCTTCCGTAGCAGTTCGGAATCTCTGGGCAATGCACTTGGCCGGAGCACAGAAATCGCACGCACCACAGGCCATAGCGTTGTCCGACGTATCGCCAAAGTGCCGCACAAGCGACATCATCCGGCATTGATTGCTCTCCGCAAAGCGAATCATCTGATCGATCTGCGCCCGTTTTTGATCACCCTGCAGAACGTAGGAAGAGCGCCATAGTCCGTCGCCCTGGCTTACATTCTCCGCAAAGTCCAGCACTGCACCTTTGTGAATCCAAAGTTTCTCGAGAGCTTTGTCGAAGAGATCTGCCTCCATCGCCACAGCTTTGCGGAACGCCTCCTTGGGTTGGGGTTCAGTTTGAAGTCTGTCAAACAATTGATCCATTAGCGCAACATCCGGGTAATCTCGACTGAAGAAAAAGTCATGGGTATGACGGTCTCCATACGAGTGCATGAGGATGGCGCGACTCTGCCGTCCGTCGCGCCCGGCGCGGCCAATCTCCTGGTAATACCCTTCCAGACTGCCTGGCAGGGCGGTATGAATCACGGTTCTAACATCCGGCTTATCTATCCCCATTCCGAACGCTATGGTTGCCACCATGACGTCCAGCTTGCCCGCCATGAATTCTTCCTGCACTCGTCGTCGCCGCTCGGCATCCAGCCCTGCATGGTAGCTGGCTACAGCAAATTCGCCGGCAAAATCTTCCGCTAGGCTGTCCGCCTGCTTGCGCGTCGGGGTATACACGATGGCTGGCCGGTGTTTCTCTTCGAGCAGGATCTCCCGAGCGAGCTGAGGCCGTTGTGAAGGCAAAGCTTCTACAATCTCGATCGCTATGTTTTCGCGGCGGAAACCATGGATGAAGTGCGTTGGCGCGGTCAAACCTAGCTGACTTGCAATGTCATTTTGAACCAGCGGCGTCGCTGTCGCTGTGACTGCCAGTATCGGAGCAGGACGAAGACCCGGTAAATGCTGGCTAAGCATCCGATAGTCGGGTCGAAAATCGTGGCCCCATTGCGAGATACAGTGCGCCTCGTCGACGGCGATCAGCGAGGGTTTTCGCTTGGCGAGCATTGCGGGGAAGCCGGCCACCCGAAGACGTTCTGGAGCAATGAAGAGGAACTGTAGTTTGCCACCCAGGTAGTCGGCACAGACACGGCGGGAAGTTTCACGATCGCGACCTGAATGAATGCACTCAACAGCGAACCCTTGCTCCTTCAGCTTCAGCACCTGATCATCCATCAAAGCGATGAGTGGGCTGATCACGAGAGTCGTCCCGCCTCGTGCCAATCCCGGCAACTGGTAGCAGAGCGACTTGCCTGAGCCGGTCGGCATGACAAGCAGCGCGTCTTTCTCCGCCGTCACTGCCTGACAGACGGCTTCCTGATTGGGCCTGAATTTAGGGAAGCCGAATGCCTTCTGTAATAGCTCGGTGAGACTTGCGTTGTTGGGAATAATCTTTGGGCTTGGTAAATCAGGAGAATCGGACTTAGGTGTCGAGGGAACCGCCGACGCCGGTTGAACAGGCGAAGTCTGACCAACTTTTCCGACGACGGAACGGACGTATTGACTGATGCTATCGAGGAACGGTTCCAGCCGGCATTCACCGTGTTGGATCTTCTTGAGAAATGCCTCCCACTGGCCGGTCATCGCGGGACTCTTAACCTCGGGATGAACCACTTCAATGAGGTGGATCCCCTTTTCGGTCGCCTCCAGGCTCTTGCCCGTACGAACGATATAGCCGCGTTTCAATAGCACTTCGATGATGGCTGCCCGCGTGGCAGGCGTACCGAGGCCCGCCTCTTTCATCGCGTCGGACAGTTCTCTCTCGTCCAGGCTTTGGCCTGCCGTCTGCATCGCGGTCAAGAGCGTGCCTTCCGTGAATCGCTTCGGGGGTCTGGTCTTCTTTTTTCGGGCTTCGATATCTACCATGTCCTGGAGCTGTCCTTGGGCAAGACCCACCGGCAGGATCTGCTCCGGAGTTTTCTCTTCGGCACTACCTTTTGTCTCTCGCTTTCGTCCTTCCGTCCCAATGTCCAGAACCTTCCAACCCATCTGTTGCACGACGGTTCCGGTGGTTCGATAGCGGTCGACGAACTCTTCATGCGTGATCGCGGTAACCACGGTCGTGACGGCCTGAAGGTAATCGTCATGCCACATCATGAGGAAGCGGCGGCAGATCAAACCGTAAATCTTGCGTTCCTCTTCGGTGAGCTGGACCCTCTCGGGGGAAACCGCATTGGGAATGATGGCGTGGTGGTCACTGACCTTACTGTCGTCGACATACCGCTTTCCCAGAGCCCGCTCCCCCGTTCCAGCAGCCAGTTGCTTCTCATAGCTTTCCGAGATTGCGGCAACAATGCCCGAAGCTGTAGAGGCAACATCAGCAGAAAGATGACGACTGTCCGTCCTGGGATAGCTGATCAGTTTGTGCCGCTCATAGAGAGTCTGCGCCGTGTCGAGGGTCTCTTGAGCGCTGAAGCCGTACAGACGATTGGCATGCCGCTGCAGCTCTGTCAGATCGTATAGCAGCGGTGGTTGCATCCGTTGCGTCTCAGATGAAAGTGACTCGATGACGGCTTCTCCCGCACGAGGACGAAGAATGATGCTGTGGGCTTCCTGGCCATCGGCAGGCAATCGAGCGATGTTCGCCTGGGCGTCTTTGTCCTTGCCCAACTCGGTTTTCGAACGGAACCATGTCCCTTCATAGCTTTGCTCGTTTAGATTTCCCCGTCCCCTGAAAGTTGCTACGACCTCGATGTAATCTTCGGAGACGAAGCGCCGGAGAGTGAGTTCGCGATCCACAACCATGGCCAGGGTCGGCGTCTGCACCCGGCCCACCGAAAGCTCCTCACGATAGACGATCGAATATGCACGCGACAGATTCATACCAACAAGCCAATCGGCTCGGCTTCGTCCATTGGCGGCGTCGGCCAATCGATCATAGTCACTGCCCGGACGAAGCTTGTCGAATCCCTTACGGATGGCATCCGGAGTCAGCGAGGAAATCCAAAGTCGGCTTACCGGCTTTTTGCTCTCTGTCGCTTCATAGATGTATCGGAAGATCAGTTCCCCTTCCCGTCCGGCATCCGTCGCACACACAATCCGCGATACTCGTGGGGACGTCAGGATCTTTCGCACTACTTCGAACTGATCTTTGGTTCGTTCGTAGACCACCAGGGGCCACTGCCCGGGCAAGATCGGCAATAGATCGAAGCGCCATTGCCGCCATTCAGGATTGATCTCGTGCGGTTGTGCCAGAGAAACCAGATGTCCAATCGCCCAGGTGACCACATAGCCGTTTCCCTGGAGATAGCCTTCGCCCCGCTTGTCGGCTTCGAGGACACGGGCAATGTCTCGTGCGACAGAAGGTTTTTCTGCCAGAACCGCAATGGTACTGGATTCGATGGCTTTCATCCGTAGCTCAGTCTACCGAGTTCCAGGGCTGAACATGAGATGGCAGGAGCGAAACACCTCCGCCCAAACAACACGGCATGACGCTCACTTCGGCCGCAAAGTTGGCACTTGTCCGAGCAGCCGGTTATACAGCAGCTTGGATGACTTCCCGTTTGCCCGTGATACGGCCCTAGCCCCGTATCGGAACGAGACTCCAACTCAAGCGCCCGTCACTTGATGAGGTTGTTGATTCGCCGATCGTTTTCTAGCTGCACGAGGAAGTTGTCGAGCCAGGTCTGTCAGAGTTGACAGACGGATCTGGACAGTCTCCGCGGAAGCGGCACTCGCCTGAGGCGGCAGAACCCGGTCAGCTCTCACAATTTCTTGCCAGTCGAGTCACCTGAACCCTGTCAGTTCTGCCAGTTTTACAAGCGACCAACGCTGCTCCTAAACTGATTTACGATCTGCCATTCGTGTGTCATGGCGGTCTTCATGGGCCGACTGTGAACTGACACACCTGGGTCCCACCAGAATTCGGAATGGAGGAGAACAAAATGACCCCTACGGAACAGCCCATCCCATTCTCATATGTTGAAGTTACTGAACAGAAGCGGCTGAACGAGGCCCGCGAAAAAGGAATTCCGTGGAAGAAGTGGGGCCCGTACCTGAGCGAGCGGCAGTGGGGCACCGTGCGTGAAGACTACAGCGAGGATGGCAACGCCTGGGACTATTTCAGCCACGATCAGTCCCGCTCGCGCGCTTACCGCTGGGGCGAGGATGGCCTTGCCGGCTACAGTGACGACAAGCAGCTGCTTTGCTTCTGCGTGGCGCTGTGGAACGGTCGCGACCCCATTCTGAAGGAGCGTATGTTCGGCCTGACGAACAGCGAGTCGAACCATGGCGAAGATGTGAAGGAGTACTACTTCTACGTTGACAGCACTCCCACACACTCCTACATGAAGTACCTGTACAAGTATCCGCAGGGTGAGTATCCGTATCAGGAGCTGGTGGAAACCAACAAGCGGCGTTCACGCGAGGAGTTTGAATATGAGCTGCTCGATACCGGCATCTTCGACGAGGATCGCTATTTCGATGTGTTCGTGGAGTACGCCAAGGCCGACCCGGAAGATACGCTGATACGCATCTCCGTTCACAACCGTGGACCGGAGGACGCGCAGATCCATTTGCTTCCCACGCTGTGGTATCGCAATACGTGGACCTGGGAGCATGACGAACCGAAGCCCGCTATGGGGCGGATCGATGGAAACAAGATTCATGCTTCGCACCACAACCTTGGCGACTACACGCTGCAATGCGAGGGCGCGACGGAACTGCTCTTCACCGAGAATGAGTCGAATGCGGCCAAGCTTTGGGGGCAGCCGAATCCCTCGCCCTATGTGAAGGATGCGTTCCATCGCTACGTGATCTCTGGGGAGACCGGTGCGGTGAACCCGTCGAAGACAGGGACGAAAGCCGCAGCCCACTACGTGCTGAACGTCCCGGCGGGAAAGAGCGAGGTCGTGCGTCTGCGGCTGAGCGCGAAGGCTGCCCCCCATGCATTCAATGACTTCGATGAGGTTTTCAACGCCCGGCTGGCAGACGCGAACGAGTTTTACGACCGCGTTACCCCGACAAATCTATCTGAAGACGAACGCCGCGTTCACCGCCAAGCGCTAGCCGGAATGTTGTGGTCGAAGCAGTATTACTACTTCGACCTAGATGGATGGCTCACCGAGCACAATGCTCATCCCATGACGGGTACGGGCACGGGGGTGAGCCGCAATAGCGATTGGTTCCACATGCTGAACAGCGACGTTATTTCCATGCCCGACAAATGGGAGTATCCATGGTATGCGGCATGGGACCTGGCTTTCCACACTATCGCGCTGTCATTGGTGGACTTCGATTTTGCCAAGGACCAACTCCTGCTCATGCTGAGGAACCTCTATGCCCATCCCAATGGCCAGATTCCCGCATACGAGTGGAACTTCGGCGACGTGAATCCGCCTGTGCATGCCTGGGCGACCATATTTCTCTTCAGGATTGAGTCGCAGCTAGGCCGAGCAGACCTGCGTTTCCTGGAGCGCTCCTTCCAAGGCCTGATGCTGAATTTCAACTGGTGGGTGAACCGCAAGGATCCGCAGGGGCGCAACGTTTTCGCGGGGGGCTTTCTCGGTCTGGACAACATCGGTGTCTTCGACCGGAGCGCCCCGCTGCCGACCGGCGGCCATCTCGATCAGGCAGACGGCACTGCATGGATGGCGTTCTACTGCCAGTGCATGCTGCAGATCGCGCTCATCCTGACTGACTACGACAACATGTATGAAGAGGTCGCCTTCCGGTTCCTTGAGCATTTCTTCTGGATCACCTTCGCGATGGACCGTATGGGCACGAACCATGACGAAATGTGGGACTCGGAGGATGGATTCTTCTACGACCTGCTGCACTTTCCGAATGGCGATGTCACGCGCCTGAAGATCCGCTCGATGGTAGGGCTGCTGCCGCTGTGCGCCTCAACCGTAATTGAGAACGATGATCTCATGAGACATCCGAAGATAGTCGAACTAGTCAATTTGTTCCTCAAGCGCCACCCGGAGGTGGTTCACAAGGTGGCTGCAGCCGTGGACATAAAGGTCGGCGGTTATATGGGGCGCCGGCTCCTGACTACCGCTAACAAGCCCAAACTGCTGCGCATCCTGCGCTACATGCTCGATGAGAATGAATTTTTCAGCCCCTATGGCATTCGCTCGCTCTCGAAATATCACCTTGAGCATCCGTTCATGTTCTACCTGCACGGACAGGAGTACAAAGTTCAGTATCTTCCCGCCGAGTCGAACACCGGCATGTTCGGGGGCAACTCCAACTGGCGCGGCCCGATCTGGATGCCGGTGAATGCGCTCATCATCCGCGGACTATTGTCGATGTATCCGTTCTATGGCCCGGACTTCAAGGTCGAATGTCCAACCGGCTCGGGACAATACATGACGCTGTTTGAAGTGGCAAAGGAAATTGGCCGGCGCAACGCAAGCATGTTTCTGCGCGATGCCAACGGAAAACGCCCGGTCTATGGAGGTACGAAGAAGTTCCAGGAAGATCCTCACTGGAAGGACTACATCCTGTTCTATGAGTACTTCCACGGCGATAACGGCGCCGGACTCGGTGCAAGTCATCAGACCGGCTGGACCGGGTTGGTCGCTCGCGAGCTTGATCTGTTCGCGCGGCTGAAACCAGAAGTCTTGCTGCAAGCTTCCACAGCAGTCATCGCTGACATTACGCGCGAACAGGTCGCCGGTAACTAGTGGCCTGTCGCAAGGAAAACATTACCAAGCTTGAATTGCCCGCACGGCCCGATTTTCTTAGATACTGACGGCGTGATTTAACAATCAGGATGCCTCTGTTCGCCACCAGTAACGAACTCTCTGCGACAGGTCACTAGTGTCACTTGGCTGTGTAGTCGGCTTTCCGGACAAGTGACTCTTGGGTCAACTGTTGCCAACAGCGAATTCACTCATCGACCGCTGATCGGTAATGGGAATGATGGGCCGCCGCGTTGGGCCGCGGCTGCAGCCCATGCAGGCAATCGAGAGGCTAGCCTCCGAGAAGCGGCAGCCTGGGACGGGTCGTCTCTGAAAGTCCTAAGAGGATTGCAGCAAAGGCTCGGGCTACGTTGAGCAGGGCGGTGGTGAGGCAAGCTCTTCATCAGCTGGAACTCATAACTGCTCCAGGCGAACAGCGGCCCCGCTCGAGCGCCTTGATTCTGCATGGGTGCGTTAGATGGTGATCTAGCGGCCGCCTACGGCCTTGTCGGTGGAGAGCGGAGCGGTGATGCCGGGACCCATTTCGTCGATCGCCTCGACCGTGCTGTCGTCGGTTGACGGCCGGCCGTCGCGAACGCTCTCCGCACCGAGGGAGTTTTCGCTACCGGCAGGTGCGTTTCGATCGATCTCGGCTGGATCGGACTCGGGCTGCGTGTCCTTGCCGATCTTCCTGGTTGTTTTTTCCTGGGTCGTAGCCATGATGCACTCTCCTCGTTCTACCTGAGAGTAGGATGCAAGGAACTGGAGGCGCGCCAGAGAGCGAGGCGACGTGAATTAAATCGACTCAGATCCCCTGTGTGCCCCTGCCAAACAAGAGGAAGGAAGCACGATTATAAGAATTAGGTCGATGGCGCCGCCGCCATAGTAGCCGTATCCGGGCCCATGTAGTAGCCGCCACTGCCGACCGCGAGAATCAGGACAATCAGGATGATAATCAATAGCATGCGGATTAGCACGTAGCTCCGATGGTGCCAGGCCGCGCAGATTCAGCATAAACATCACCGTGTCCTCCTCACATAGCCCCACCTAAGCGACAGACGGAGGGAGGGCAGCTAGGAGATGATCTCGCACAATGTGACACTTCAAGGGCACGATTTCAGTCTGCACTGTGGTTCCTTGGTGCTTCAGCGCAGTCGACTCATACTGGATTGGGAACAACAATCCAGTCACGATAAATTCCCAACTGAACCGTAATGTCCGCTTAGCCGCTTATACGTCCCAATGGATTTGACGATTGAACGCATTGAGTGAGAAGCGCATTTAATCATTAACGTCTTGCAACGTGCCGGCACGATTCCGGCCCTGACGCTCATTGCATTCTGCCTTGATCTTCTCGTACTTCGCCTGAAGTTCATCGAGTTCCAGATCGCTCAGATTCTCGATATCGATCATCTGATCGCGCGCCTTATCAATGGCGCGGATGAGCTCGTTGAGCTTCAGATTGATCGCCCTGGCGTCGCGATTCTGCGTGTTCTGTATCAGAAAAACCATGAGGAAGGTGACGATGGTAGTGCCCGTGTTAATGACGAGTTGCCATGTGTCGGAGTAGTGGAAGATCGGACCGAGTGCGGCCCAAACGACGATCACCAGCGCCGCTCCCGCGAATGCCCACCTCGATCCCAACCAGCCCGAAGCAGAGGCCGCAAACCTTCCAAACGAATCGTTCGTGGTCCGCGTCTGCACCTCAATGGGGGGCGTTTTCATTCGAGTGTCCTCTATTCTGGCCCGCGCGACGAATACGCCGACTTATCTCGTCAGATGCGCGCTGCGAGAACCCAAGTGTGTCCAGATCCGCTCTATCGCGAAAAGGTACAATGACATTCCACGCGCCGCATTGAGACTTCTCCGTACCTGCCCGACTGAGTTTCGGTTCCGGCGATATCTGGGCTTCCCCAAGAAGTCAAAATCCAAGCTGAGAAGAACCAGCCGAAATAACGTTCCGGCGTTCAGCCCCCTTTTCTTTTCAAAATTTCGCTCGCGAGTGCCAGTCACGGCATCCTAGTTTCGGTACGGTCTCAAAAGCGAGCACGAAAAGACGAAATAGGAGAACCCATGAACGATACGAAGAAATGTGGCAACCCTGCTTGTTCCTGCATTCCGCCGGAAAAAGAAAAGTTCTGCAGCGCCCACTGCGAAGGCCTAAAGGGATCGGTCGAGATCACGTGCCAGTGTGGACATTCTGCTTGCCGTGGAGACGTTGCGAAGGCGTAACACTTCCCAAGTCCCGGTTTTGGTGAGATAGCCAGGTCCAGTTCGGCCGGGTATTGACCACATTGTGAGCAGCATACCGAACGCCCTCATGCCTCGGGGCAACCCCGATATAATTGTCGCGCGCACTATTCGCGCGAACGTCGGCGGTCGTTGTTGGACATCTACGTGAAGGTCTTCTGCTAATTTTCCGCTACTGTTGCACAGCCTGTGATTCAACATCAAGCGGAGTAATACCGATGCCCAGCGCCGTTGCCGCATCAGTAGAAGATCGGTACGAATCTTCGCTTAAACGGCCACTATCCAACAGCCTGGTGGCACGCCTCGGCATCATACAGGCGAGGAAATGTGGCATGGCAAAGAAGAATTCAAGCAAAGTTAAAAAGAAGGCAGTGAAAAAGCTCGACAAAGTTGTCAGGAAAGCAATAAAGAAGGGGATTTCCATAGAAGACCTTGAACACACCGTGGATGTAGCGGTGAAGAGAGTAGCAGCGAAGAAAAGGCCGGGTGTAAAGAGGGACAGCGCCCAAACCTCCAAGAAACCGACGAGAGGCAAAAGGCTCTCATCTTCCAGACTTTCTGCTGAGGATACTGATTAAAGACTGTTCGAATTAAGCAGGCTGAAGACCTTAAACAAAACGATGGGCGGTCTCAAGGAAACCAAGAGGAATCTGGTCATGAAGTCGCTTGCGAATCCCACAGTATTAAGACCTGTTCAGGATGATGATCTCATTCAGGTCATCATCGAAACTCCAGCACAAAGCCGAAACAAGTTTGCGTTCGATGCCAAACAGTCCATCTTCGCCCTTAAAAAAGTTCTTCCCGCGGGGATGGTTTTTCCCTATGACTTCGGCTTCTTGCCCCAAACTCTAGCGCCCGACGGCGATCCGATAGATGTTCTCCTGCTGATGGATGAACCCGCCTTTCCCGGCGTCGCAGTCACGGCCCGCTTGATCGGCGTGATCGAGGGCGAGCAGATCGACGGGAAAGAGAAGATTCGGAATGACAGGTTGATTGCGGTTGCGGAAGCAAACCACATGTATGCCGGCATTCGGAAGCTCTCCGATCTTCCTGGCAAGTGGGTCAAGGAGCTTCAAGTTTTCTTTGTGAATTATCACAACCTAGAAGGTAAGCAATATCGCTTGCTCGGCTGCCGAGGTGCTAAACAAGCAATGCGCCTCATCAAAGCGGCGAAGAAGGCGGCGGCGAAGAAGTCAGCATAGATGTCGACATGGGCGAATCAACTCTCAAATTCTTGATTGGTGGTACTGTAGTCAGCCTCTTCGCTGTCCTAGTAGAAATCCTACGTCTGGTGCAACCGCATTGACGCGAATGCCATTCTGGCCCGCGAGCTTGGCAATACTCTTGGTAAGACTAGCAATACTTGCTTTCGTCGCTGCGTAGGGAATCAGGTTTTCGCTTGGCTCATACGCTTGTATCGACGTCGTATTGATAATGACACTCCCCGGCTTGAGTTTCGGTAGTGCCGCACGGGTGAGATAGAAGAGCCCGAAGACGTTGGTGGAAAGCGTCCGCTCAAATTCGTCCGGCGTGATCTCTTCGATCTTCTCCCTTGTCATTTGATAGGCGGCGTTGTTAACTACGATGTCGAGTCGACCGCATGCAGTGAAGGCAGCCTCAACCAACGAATCCGCGTATTTAACAGATCGGATGTCGCCTGGCAGGCAGATGGCCTTCTGACCTGCCTCTTCAATTAGCGCAGCAACTTCGTGTGCATCGGCCTGCTCGTCCTCAAGGAACGACAGGACGACATCGGCCCCCTCTCGAGCAAAGGCAATGGCAACCGCTCTGCCTATTCCACTATCAGCTCCGGTGATGATTGCAACTCGCCCGGTCAGTTTCCCTGTGCCGGCGTAGGAAGACTCTCCATGATCCGCGGGGGGATCAAGCTGTCGAACTGTGCCCGGACGGTTCTGCTGTTGTTCTGGAAAAGGCGGCTTGGGTCCTAGCTCGCGCGGGTCGTTCGGCATTGCTACACCTCTTGGCGAGCGGGTATCTCGAACTATGCTCACTGATGATCTGCTTACGTCGATAACCACTCTGATGCGATGCGTTCGAAAAAGAGTGGTCTAGCCATGCGGCCCTAAAAACCAGAGCTCCGCTAGGCGTTCTGAAGAGGACCGATATCCGGATTAGAGAAAACGTGCATGGGGCATCGGCTTTAGGCTTACGCGACGAGGTCCGGGAATGGACGACGGTTTGTAAGGCATAAAGTGACGTTACGCCTCCCCCAACCACTCCCTATTTACCTATAAGGCAACAGGGAACCGTTATCCTGCGTCCCAATGCGTACATCTCACGCGGCGCAGAGCGCCTGTTCAGCAACGTCTTGACAGGCCGATACCCACGCAAAAGGTCGTCGGATGAAACTCACGGAGGCCAGTCCATGGCATCGAGAAAGCCCACTGCCGAAAGCAAAGTTCGACCTCAACGAAGCGGCACAAGGGACGTAATCGGCAACGGCGGAGAGCTACACCAGCTCGCGGGAGGGATGCATCCTCCTCTGACCACGCAGACTGGTGCAATCATCAGCGACGATGAGAACTCTCTCAAAGCGGGCCCTCGAGGTCCGTCTCTCTTGGAAGACCACATTCTCCTGGAGAAAATTCAGCATTTTGATCACGAACGCATTCCCGAGCGCATTGTGCACGCGCGCGGATTTGGCGCTCATGGTTTTTTCGAACTGACTGACTCGCTCAAGGGAGTGTCGCGTGCCGCGGTTCTGAATGAGGCCGGAGTCAAAACCCCTGTGTTCGTCCGTTTTTCCACCGTTGCGGGAAACAAGGGATCGACCGATCTTGCCCGTGACGTACGAGGGTTCGCCGTCAAGTTCTATACCAAAGAGGGTAATTGGGACTTAGTAGGTAACAACATTCCCGTCTTCTTCATTCAGGACGCGATCAAGTTTCCGGATCTGATCCATGCTGCGAAAGCTGAGCCCGACCGCGGCTTCCCTCAGGCCCAGACCGCACACGACACCTTTTGGGACTTCGTATCCCTCATGCCGGAATCGACTCATATGCTGATGTGGGCTATGTCGGATCGCGCAATTCCGCGGTCGTTCCGGATGATGGAGGGTTTCGGTGTACACACGTATCGCTTTGTCAGCGAGGACGGAAAATCGACGTTCGTGAAGTTCCACTGGCGTCCCAAGCTGGGCATGCAGTCCGTCCTATGGGATGAGGCGCTCAAGATCTCTGGAGCCGATCCAGACTTTCACAGACGCGATCTGTGGAACGCGATCGACAAAGGAGATTATCCAGAGTGGGAGTTCGGAGTCCAGCTATTCGATCAAAATTTTGCCGATAGCTTTGATTTTGACGTTCTAGATCCCACGAAGCTAATTCCCGAGGAGATCCTGCCACTTCGCATCATCGGGAGACTGGTGCTTGACCGGAACGTATCGAACTTCTTTGCCGAGACCGAGCAGGTTGCGTTCTGCGTTCGAAACGTCGTCCCCGGCGTCGATTTCAGTAACGATCCCCTTCTTCAAGGGCGAATCTTCTCTTATCTGGACACCCAGCTAAAGCGGTTGGGAGGGCCGAACTTCCAACAAATCCCGGTCAACGCACCGAAGTGTCCAGTAATGCATTTTCAGCGCGACGGGCATATGCAGATGAGCCCTCAACCAGGAAGAGTGAACTACTCACCGAGTTCACTGGCAGATGATACTCCGCGGCAAGAGCCGCATCACGGTCTGGCCAGCCTTGCGGAACCGATGGATGGCGATAAGCTTCGCATCCGATCGGAATCGTTCGCTGATCACTTTTCCCAAGCTCGACAGTTTTTCTACTCACAAACGGAGCCTGAGCAAAACCATATCGTCTCTGCTTTCATCTTTGAGCTGAGCAAGGTAGAGACTTCAGATGTCCGGGAACGAATGGTAGGGCAACTGGCCAATGTTGATTTCAAAATTGCGCAACGTGTTGCTAACGGGCTAGGTCTACAGGGAAAGATCACAGCCGTTGCCACGACCGTCAATGCTCGGCAGGATATCAAGCCGTCTCCCGCTCTTAGCATTCTGGGCAAAGCAAAGAAAAGCCTTCAAGGACGGAAGATCGGCTGTCTTATCGCAGATGGCACAGATGGAAAGCTTGTAGCCTCCCTAAAGTCAGCTGCAGCAAAAATGAAGGTTGACTTTGCCGTCGTCGCACCAAAGGTGGGAGGAGCTGTAACTGCGGACGGCCAACTTCTTCCCGCAGACTTCCAATTGGCCGGGGGTTCGTCTGTTTTGTTCGATACGGTGTTCGTGGCGCTTTCAGCAGAAGGATCCGAACAGCTTTCCACTGAAGCCGCAGCGGTCGGGTGGGTGCACGATGCTTTCTCTCACTGCAAGGTGATAGGAGCGACGAAGGAGGCCCAACCTCTTCTGGATGCGGCCGGAGTGGCTTCGGATGAAGGCGTGATTGTTGGAACTAACTCCAACACCTTCCTCACAGCAGCGGCAAAAGGAAGAATTTGGGAACGAGAACCGAAGGTTCGAACCATATATTGAGGCTTTTCACTATACCCTGGTTGAAAAAATGATTGAACCTCTTGCTTCAGAAAAGGAATGGGCACCCATCTGGGAGGGGGCCAAGCCCTGGCAACCGCCGGCCCGGCCAATGCTGGTAATTTCTCCACATCCTGACGACGAGATACTTGGCGCCGGAGGGCTGATCGGATTGCAAGCCGCGAGAGGAATTCCGTTACATGTGGTTGCCGTGACTGATGGCGAGAATGCCTATCGCGATGGCGTCGACATAGCAGACCGACGATCTCAGGAGCAAACGTCTGCCCTCGGCCGACTGGGAGTCACTCCTTCAAACCTCACTCGTCTGAAACTTACCGATAGTGGAATTACGGCCGACGAAGAGCTCCTGGTTGAGCTGCTGATGCCGCTTGTGTCAAAAACTTCTCACATTGTCGCTCCCTGGACGGACGACTACCATCCCGATCACGAAGCGTGCGGACGTGCCGCAGTCGAAGTCGCGCGACGTTCGGGAGCTGTGCTGACGTTCTACTTCTTCTGGACGTGGCATCGTGGAAGGCCGGCCCTTCTTAGAAATCTGTCTTTGAAGTCCTTAGCACTTAGCGCTGAGTCTCGGCGTGCAAAGAGGGAAGCTTTGTCCGAACATCGTTCTCAATTGGAGCATCCGTCAGGCGAACCAATTCTTCCGGAATATCTCCTGTGGCCAGCGAGGCGATCATGTGAGGTATTCCTGCCGATATGAATCACAGCACTACGAGTCGCGCGTTTTTCGAAGAAAAATACAAAGGGAGCGAAGATCCTTGGAGGTTTGCGTCCAGTTCATATGAGCTTGGGCGGTACGATGCGATTATCAATGCGCTATCTTTTCGCCATTACCGACGGGCCTTTGAGCCGGCATGTTCCATAGGTGTTCTTACGGAACAATTAGCCATCATTTGTGACCGTGTAGACGCGACCGACATCTCTTCGACGGCGGTCGAACAAGCACTTCACCGCTGTCAGCTGCTCCCGAATGTAATTATCAAGCAGGGCGCTCTACCTCCCGATATACCCGCGGGGACATTTGATCTCATCGTATTTAGCGAAGTCGGGTACTACTTTAAAAAACCAGAATTACGATCGCTGATTGGTCAGCTTATGGGCAGTCTAGAAAGCGGGGGCATTTTTCTCGCTGCTCACTGGCTGGGCGCCTCTCCTGACCACATTTTGAATGGAAATGAGGTTCACCAGATCATCTCTTCAACGAAGGGATTAATTCACGATCACCCCGAACATCATCCCGGGTTTCGGCTTGACAGGTGGATATGTCAATAGCCCAGCCACCATGGCACGTCGCTGTGCTCATTCCCGCTCGCAATGAAGAACTGTTGATCCAACGGTGTTTGAATTCGGTGCTGGCTGCGTGCTCGCGGCTCCCTTCATCGATCTCCACCGATGTTGTCGTCGCATGTGACAGCTCCACGGATCTGACGCACGAGATCGCGGAGCGCGTCCTCGCTAACTGGGGCATAGTTGTCGCGACCGAAGTTGCTGTTGTCGGCTCTGCACGCCGCTTAGCCACTAGAGTTGCACTTCGACGATATGCGGGCTCACTGACCCGCTGCTGGCTTGCTAATACAGACGCCGACTGTTGTGTGCCCAGCACTTGGCTTGCCGATCAAATCGCCATAGCCGACCAAGGGATAGATGCGATGGCCGGGGTGATTAGTGTCGACTCTTTTGAGGAGCATTCTGCTGGCAGCGATATACGATTCCGTAACAGCTACCTTATCCACTCCGACGGGTCTCATCCGCACGTGCACGGCGCAAACATGGGCGTTCGCGCAGATGCATACCTTCGTTCAGGCGGGTGGCGGGGGCTCGAAACTGCCGAGGATCATGACCTCTGGAATCGATTGGTGAAGACGGACTCCCGACAGCACTCCACAGCAAGAGTAAGCGTTATCACCAGTGGACGGCGTGTTGGACGCGCCTCGCACGGCTTTGCAGAGGCTTTGGCAGTTCACGATGAGGCTGCCGCATGCTAATTGACGATCGGATGGAACCGCTCCGCGGGTTATTGCGAGAGACGATTCCTTTGCCTGGGGCGGGGGCTACAGCCGAACGCCACAGGCGATTGTTCGAAATTGGACGCATAGATCTTTCTCTGGCGCGGCTGGCAGAAGCCCATTGGGATGCCGTGGCAATTCTTGCGGAAGGTGGTCGCGAGGCCAGGGCAGATTGCATATACGGTGTATGGGCATCGGAACGACCGGGCCAACAGCTAACCCTGCGGCGCAACTCAGAGTCGTTCCGAGTGAATGGCCAAAAGGCATTTTGTAGCGGAGCAGGTCTGATCGATCGAGCATTAGTTACCGTCGGGCGCGATCGAGCCAAGGCTTGTCGACATTGATCTACATCGGAATAGCGACTGCATTCACTTCGATCGTTCGGAATGGAAGACGAATGCCTTTCGTGAAACAAGGACAGATACTGCAACCTTCGATGAGGTCAGAGTGTCTGCCACTGACCTGATAGGTGAGCCGGGCTGGTATCTTCAACGTCCCGGATTTTGGCACGGGGCATGCGGTCCAGCAGCCTGCTGGGCGGGTGGCGCAGCCGCTCTTGTGGACTACGCCGAACGCCAGTCGAGGGAAGACCCCCATACTATTGCGCATCTCGGTGCGATGCACGCATCCATCTGGGCAGTTCTTTCCTACCTTGATTCCGCGGGACATCAGATCGATGCTTGTCCCGAAAGTCAAGAAAAAGCACTCATTCGTGCACTAACGGTCAGGCATTTGGTAGAGCAAGCCTGCACAGAAGTTCTCCGCAGACTGCCGCGAGCCTATGGCCCACATCCACTGGCGATGGACGAGGATATCGCTCGCCGCTACCAAGAATTGGATTTGTACCTCCGACAATCTCATGCAGAGCGTGACCTGGAAAAGCTCGGTCGTACTGTCTTAGCTTCACTGGGACTGGGGTAAGGCATCTTCTAATTATCTGGTTGCTTCAGCAAGCCCCAATAAGTAGTGTACAGGGGTGCCCCGACCGGCGTTTCCCAAGACACTTCGCCAGTTTCAGTTCGACTTTGCCACCGAGGAGGCCTGCCAGAGGTATCTGGCAGCTTGTCGTTGGCCAGACGGGTTCATTTGCCCTCGATGCGGGCACGAAAGGTCCTATGAATTGGTGAACCAAGGACGCCACCAATGCGCCAAGTGTCGGTACCAGATTTCGCTGACTTCTGGGACCATTCTTCACCGGACGAAGATTCCGCTGACCCATTGGTTCTGGGCGGCGTATCTGATGACCACTGACAAGCGTGGCGTATCCGCCCTGCTTCTGCAGCGCCAACTCGGTCTGTCTTGCTACGAGACCGCGTGGATGATGCTTCACAAACTCCGCCGAGCAATGGTGAATGCGGCTCGGGAACCCCTGCGCGGCGAGGTAGAGGTTGATGACACGTGGATTGGCGGCGAGCAAGCTGGACTCAGGGGGAGCCGACAACTTAAGGAACGGCGGGCGGCGCTCGTCCTGGTGGCCGTGGAAAAGCGTGGCCAAGCTTGCGGTCGAGTCCGCATGAGCGTGATTCCCGACTTCAAGGCGGCCACGATAGTGCCGTTCCTCACTCAGAACATCGCACCCGGTTCAACCATCTATACGGACGGCCTCAAAAGTTTCTCAGGGCTGTCGGAGGCCGGCTTTAAACATGTCGTTCGCAAACAACCCCTCCGGTCGGAGTTGCGCAAAGGCGCGAAGTCCGCTGTCCCACTTGCCGATCGGGCGATTGGCAACCTGCAACAGTGGCTGATCGGCACCTACCACGGAGTGAGCAAGGCCCAACTCCAGGTTTACCTCAACGAATTCGTCTTTCGGCGCAACCGTCGCAAGACACCCGCAGCCGCATTTCAGACACTCCTTGGTCTCGGAACCAGCCGCAAATCAACTGGGTACGAGCAGATTCGGGGAGCGAGGGATCTCAACCCCAACCTATTGCGGCTTGCTGAAGCAACCAGATAATTAGAAGGCATCTAGACCACTTTGGCTGAAAAGTGGCGCCGACAACGGTGACTGAGGGGAACCGCTTTCCGCTCGCGGATCGATCGGTTTCCGGCGCGGGCCTGTCCAGGAAGACAACTCAATATTCAGCGACCTCATCTTAATTTATGACTGCCAGAAATTGGACTGCATCTTCTCGCAAAGCCGCGCGGGTCCGGCAGTTTTGAAGCATCGCTGCATGCCTTGGAAGGGCCTTCTTATGACACAACTCCGTTTAAGCCTCGCGGCCTCGGCCGTTCTCTCCATATTGTTCCTTGCTAACGTCCCGTCCTCGCTCGGTGCTCTGGTTCAATCGCCCAGCGCTCAGACTGCGCCCGATAATTCGGCACAAAACAAAGATCAGGGGCTAACCGCGGACAACCAAGCCAACGCCAAGGCGGATCGCCTCACCACGGCGAACATCCGGAAGGCCATCATTGACGACAAGAACCTCTCCACTTACGCGCACAACGTCAAGATCATCACCGTAAATGGCGCGGTCACTCTTAAAGGACCGGTTACATCGCAAGAGGAAAAGGAAAAAGTCGCCACTGACGCTGCCAGCGTCGTCTCTGCAGACAAAATCACCAACCATCTCACGGTCAAGCAATAACAGGCCGTCTTAACCATAGGTCCATCAGGAGCATCACACCATGTCCAGCAAAAATACTGCCGTCTTCGGCATCTATGCGACGCCCGCCACCGCAGAGGCCGCCGTTGATCATCTTCTCGCCAAGGGTTTTGCAAACTCTGCGATATCGGTTCTCTTACCTGACAACGACAGCACTCGCGCATTCGCGCACGAGAAGAGCACCAAGGCTCCTGAGGGAACGGCCACCGGCGCAACGGCCGGCGGCGTCATCGGCGGAACACTTGGTCTTCTCACCGGTCTCGGCCTTCTCGCCATTCCAGGTCTAGGGCCATTCATCGCAGCTGGCCCGATTGTGGCAACACTGGCGGGCCTGGGCGCAGGCGGAGCTGTAGGCGGCATAGTAGGGGCTCTCGTGGGGATGGGTATTCCCGAATACGAGGCAAAGCGCTATGAAGGTGCTGTGAAGGACGGCGGAAGCTTGCTCTCGGTTCACTGCGACACGTCGGAGCAGATCGATGCGGCAAAAGAGGCTCTCAGGGACACAGGAGCGCGAGACATTTCCTCTGCCGGTGAAGCCGCTTCGAATGACAAATCCGGGGCACGCGGAACCTATGGCAACATCTCTGACGGAGACACCGTTTTGGAGCCAGTTTCAGATCGTGTCCGAGGGGACGCGGTTGTCGTTGATCGTGACGCCGTCGAGGATCGTGAGGTCGTCGGCGGTATTTCTCCAACCAAAAAATACTGAATCGTAACCCACTCAGTAGGAGGATAATGACGGGCCGCCCTAACGTGGGCGGCCTCGAGCGTGATTGCGTCCGCCGCGCATAACATCGGAGCGGAAGCGGCGACGCGGTGATTGAACGCATGGAATTTACAACCTCATGAACAGTGCACTATATCGGAGACGGTGGCATGTCGCCTCAGGTAACTTTTCCTGCATGCTCACTGGGCACTCTGAGCTCCTTCTACGGCACCAAGATCCACGTTACTCCGCATGATCAATGATCTCTGGTACAAGGACGCCGTCATCTATTGTCTTTCCGTCGCCACCTTTATGGATGCGAACGGCGATGGCGTCGGTGATTTTACAGGGTTGATGCGTCGCCTGGACTATCTGCAGGGAATGGGTGTTACTACTCTCTGGCTGATGCCGTTCCAGCCCTCGCCATTCCGAGATGACGGCTACGATATTGCAGATTACTACGGAGTGGATAGCCGATATGGCACACTCGGCGAATTCGTCGAATTTATGCAGGCCTGCAAACAGCGCGGTCTGCGCGTGCTGATCGATTTGGTGGTCAATCACACGTCCAACGAGCATCCGTGGTTTCAGGAGGCACGGCGCGATCCGAAATCCAAATATCGTGACTGGTATGTGTGGTCAAAGAGAAAGCCGCGTGACGCTGCTGCAGGAATCACATTCCCCGGTGTCCAAAAATCCACCTGGAACTATGATTCGGTCGCCAAGGAGTATTACTTCCACCGCTTCTATAACTTTCAACCGGATCTGAACACCGCGAACCCCGAAGTTCAAGCCGAGATCCTGAGAATCATGGGTTTCTGGTTACAGCTTGGCGTGTCCGGATTTCGAATGGATGCGGTTCCATTTGTGATCGCAAAGAAAGGCGCGGGCGCTGCGAAGAAGCCACAAGAACAGTACGACATGCTCCGGATGTTAAGCCAGTTTTTGAACTGGAGAGAGAGCGACGCCATCATCCTGGCCGAAGCAAATGTTCTGCCGGACACCGACATGGAGTATTTCGGCAAATCCGGCGAGCGCCTCCAAATGATGTTCAATTTCGAGGTGAATCAGCACCTTTTCATGGCGATGGCGAGCAGCGATTCCACTCCCCTGATCGACGCCGGCTGAAGAATCCCGCTACGCCCATGGTGGCGAGAATGCCGGAAAGGATGACCGGCGAGTACATGACGGGATTGGAATAGCCTCCTTTGTAGTGCTCGTAGGCCACTTCCCGCTGTGCCGGAGAACCAGAACCCTTGTTCTTCCTGCCGAAACGACTCTTTTCTCGTTCTCCTTCAGGCCTGCGACGTCCCGTACCCGATACTCAGACATGCTTTTCTACCGTGACGGCGTTCTGGACCTCCGAAGCCAGAGAGCCAACAGGATTGAGCAGCGTCCTCCTTGCGATCGAGAAGGGCGACTCGCCCCTTCTGTACATCAGATAAGCGGCAACCGCTCCAGCCGTGAAAGTAAGCAAGGCAAATACTCTCCGTACATTAGAACGTTCCATGGTCCACCTCAGTCCTCGTACATCTTTGGAATGACATAGAGCGCAGGACGTTGTACGAAGGAACCCAACGAAACCTCGTCGAGGCTCAGTCATCGACAAATTCTGCTGAATCCGCTGAGCCTACTTTGTCATTTCCATCATCACCGCCAGTATCATCTTCCTCGCTGCTGTTACCGCCACCCAGACTAGGCGGCTCGGTGATGAGTGGATGCGGAAGGGCTGCGTAACACCCGAAGAGCCAGAGCTTGTCCTTCCGCGTCTGCTCATGGATGCGCGTACTACGTCCTACCGTCCGGTAGCACTTGATGAACGATTTGTAAGTAGATAAACAACATCACAGCGTGCAGACGCTCGATATCGATACCAGCTCGGCGGGCAATAGCTAGAGTTTTTGTTGATGTCACTCATCAGACGGCCACATAGTTGCACGGCGCTGAAGCGAAGGACAATCAGAGGCAAGAACTTTGTTGAAGCAACTAATGCGATTATGAGCGCTTCTATTTAGGTTGAGCGTGCCTGATTCGTCCGCGGACGACAGCGCGCTCGACCATAGGGCAGGGGCGTTGGGTTTTCGCGATTTCCCCGGCTTGCCGGCGGCGAAGGAGAATCGCAATGACAGCCGTCAGACCCTGCTCACATAATCCTTGCAAAGGTCGCTTACCAAATCGGAAGAAATACAGGAAGGCTTTCAGAAGATCGGGAGAGCACCTGAAAGACGCGACGCTCAAGAGCTATTTCATAGCGGAATCACTGAAGCGCGCCTCATTCCGTGGCGCGCTCGAAAACCTGCTTCACCAGGGTGGCGTTCATGACGTTAAGGAGAGCGGCACCGTGAGCGGTGCTGTTCATCGTACCTTGGGCGATCTAAAGGCACATCTTGGAGGCAGCGATCATACCCTCTTGGAAACAGCAGAGCAAGGCGAGGACGCGGCGAAGAAAGCATACAAGGATGCCGTGGAGAAGGAACTGCCGCTGCCGGTGCACCAGCTCCTCTCAACACAATATGCCCATATCCAGACGTCCCACGATTATTGTGAAACCTGCGCGCGATAGCAGCAAATAGCAGACTCCCTTCGCCAAGCAGACAGAAAGGCCCAAGCACAGTCGCTTGGGCTTATTCGTTCGCCTTTCAGCCTCGGTGACATTGGGAGCCTGATAACACAGGTAACGCGTCCTAGAAGCTCCATACGGTAGGGCTTAAAGATGAATGTGCGGAAGGGGCTTCTAAAGCATCGAGCAATCATTCTCTTGACTGATTCGTAGCAGGTTGCAGCGCACTCGTTAGACGCGCTTGGAAACTGAAGTGCTGCTGAGAAGGCTTGCCATACCTAGAGGCCCGCTGGCAGGGACAATTCTCGGGGACAACCATCGGGCCGAGACCGGCGGAGACGAGCATGTTGCCGGCGCCGTGCGAAAATTCGCGCCGTCCGAATGTATCGGCCGGAGAAATGTCAGTACGCTTAGCGGACGGCCGCGGTGTAAGGGCGTCGTCGACGGACTCACGCCCAGCTGAGATGCCGATTGGGCGGGACGCGCCGAGATAACGCCTGATGACCGCTCGCGGAGCCGCACAACTATGTATTACTCAATGGCATCAGAGATAGTCGGCGGCCTACTAACCTCAAAGATTGATCGGAGTATTTAAAACAATGAACAAACTTATTCAAGCTCTTTGCGTTTTTGCGTCGCTAAGCACTATGGTCTTTGCTGCAGACATGCAGAAACTCGACAATCGTATCAATGCTGCTCATGCCGTCTTGCACGAACTGATGGATACGCCGGACAAGGGTATCCCCGACGACATTGCTGCCAAGGCGACATGCGTGGCAGTGATTCCCAGTTTTAAGAAGGGTGCATTCGTAGTGGGTGGGCAATATGGCCAAGGCGTCCTAAGCTGTCGCACACCACACGGATGGAGCGCACCAGTGTTTATTCAAATGACGGGGGCGAGCTTCGGTTTGCAGGCTGGCGGAGAGGCAACAGATTTAGTTCTTATCGCCACCAATCATGACGGTTTTCAGCGACTTCTTAAAGACAAAGTCAAACTGGGAGGAGATGCTGCGGTGGCGGCAGGACCAGTGGGGCGCAACACGCAAGCTTCTACCACCGAGCTCGCAAATGCCGCCTTTCTCTCCTACTCTCGCAGCAGGGGCATTTTCGCCGGTATTGATCTTACTGGCGATGTCGTGAATCAGAACCAGGATGACACGCGCACTTACTACGGAAAGGATTTGTCTTACGAGACCATCCTGACCGGAGGTGTGCCTGTGCCTCCCTCGGCGACGCATTTCGTGAGAACGGTGTCCGAATTATTCCATGCCGCAGCTAGACGCAAGCACAGTTGAAATGCGGCCAGGCCGCCAGTAAAGAGACTGGCCTAGCCGTAAACTCGGACTTTAGCGCCGATGCTTCGTTTCCAGATGTTCCTGTAGCAGCTCCATCACCGTGCGCTCTTCCTTTTGCAAGGCCTCCTCTTCTGCCTCGCGCAGCACTTCTTCCGAGGCCTCTTCGACCTTTCGCCGGATCCGCCGCTCCAGTTTGCCCGCCAGGTAGCACTCCAGCACTGCCGGATGCACGTAACACTTCCGGCATACCCCTGGCGTATTCCCCAGCCGTTTCGCAACAGTCTTGATCGCCTGGACTACATTCTTCTTCGCCTCTGTCTCCGACGCGAATTCTTCAAACTCACGCAGCGCCATGGATGCCAGCACCGTTCCGGCCCATGTCCGGAAATCCTTCGCTGTGAAATCCTCTCCACTGACCGCACGCAGATAATCATTCACGTCCGCTGAATCGACTTTGCGTGTCTCGCCCGATCCATCCAGATACTCGAACAGCTCGTATCCCGGAAGATCCTGGCACTTCCGCACAATCCGCGCCAGCCGTCGATCCTGTACTCCTACCGTGTGCGGCTTGCCGCTCTTTCCACGAAAACGGAACACTACCGTCGACCCATTTACCTGTACGTGCTTCGCGCGCATGGTTGTGAGCCCGTACGACTTGTTCTCCCGTACGTACTCTTCGTTGCCCACCCGGATCAGTGTCCGCTCCATGAGCCGCACGATCGTCGCCAGCACCTTGTTTCGTGGCAGTCCGGGCAGAGCGGGATCCTCCTCCAGGCGCGCGCGAAGCCCCGCAGAGCCGCTCCGAACAGCAGCATCCGATCATACTTGGTCTCGTCGCGAACTATGCGCCATCGCGGATGGTACCGACTCTGCTTGCGGCCCCGCGCATCGCGGCCGGTTGTCTGCAGGTGCCCGCGAGAATCCGCGCAGATCCAAACGTCCCTCCAGGCCGGTGGAATTACCAACGACCGGATCCGCTGCAGAATATCCCTGTTCCGAACCGGCTTGCCCTCGGCGTCGACATACTGGAAGCCTTTCCCAGACCTCTTCCGCCGAATTCCCGGTTGTGCATCGGAGACATACCGTAGTCCTGCTTCCTTCGCCGAAAGCATCGGATCTGTCACGATGTCTGGCAATTTCCCT
This sequence comes from uncultured Acidobacteriaceae bacterium, assembly GCA_963781245.1. Lineage (GTDB taxonomy): Bacteria > Acidobacteriota > Terriglobia > Terriglobales > Acidobacteriaceae > Silvibacterium. The sequence continues at coordinate 864,757 of CAWAFB010000004.1, read as the reverse complement.
TCTTCAGAACCTTTGACATGTGGCGGTTGGATGCGGGAGTGGCTCCGTTCGGCGTAAAGCCAGGGCGAGGCAACGAGATTTCAGATGAGAGCGGTAGCGCAAGACCAGGATCCAGTTAACCGCCAGGCGCGGTTCCGAGTAATTACAAATCAACGAAGTCATCGATGCGTGACGATAACTGCCAAGTGCGAATCACCATGTGTTTCTGTCAACGGAAGCCCGAGGTGCTGAAGGATATGGGTGCTTTTATTGGCGGTCTGCGTTGGCTGCGTAGCCCTGCGAAGCACGATGGGCCACGGGATGACGGGTATCTTTACACAATAAGTTGACATAGACTACGTCAATTGCCACTGCTCGAGGAATATACATTGTTCCCCGTGGCAAAGTTCTACAGGTTGACACCGTGGCGGCGGTCAGCGCATACACGTTGCCGTCGACGCCCTATATAAACCACGCCATTTCACCGCTGTAGGCGAGGAACTCTTGCCGCCGTCTTCGAGGCGGGTAACGAAGCTCCACTGCGGGCCGAGGCTGCCAACATCGCGGAGGTCAGGAACCGTGGTTCCATGAATGACCGGGTTATGCCGCTTGTCTCCGACGACTCGTCTTGCGAACCGCCAGTCTTCCAGGTTTCTTTTCCCCTTCAAGACTGTTGCGCAAAGCATCCATGATACTGACAACCTTCTGCCTGGTTGGCGTCGGTTGAGGCTCCGGCAGCGGCTTGCCTTTCTTCTTCGCCTCAATCAGCTTTTTCACTGCCGCCTCGTAGTCATTTTTGTAGGCTGAGAGATCGAACTTCGAGGTGCTTCCTTGAATCAGTTGTTTTGCCAAGGACAGTTCATCGGACCCCACAGACGGTTCTTTCACACCCGCGAGGCCAGACTTCGGATCTCGCAGCTCATCCTCATAACGGAGCAGATACAACATCAGGCCTTTCTGCTTGGCGCTTTGGGGAGCACCGATCGCCACCAGATGCTCCCGCCCACTGAAGGCAATCTCTCCAATTCCCAACGTATTCGTCTCTGCCAAAGCCTTACGCATAATACTCAGGGCTTTTGCCTGGACGTCATCTTTTGGAGCAACGAAGTACGGCCTTTCAAATAGCTCCGGCGATAGCTCCCCAGCCTTAACGAACTGTTTAATCGCCATGGTTGTCGCCGTCGGAAGCTGCAGGGCTTTCAATTCCTGCGGGTCAATCTCGATGTATTTGCCTTTTGCGTACTCGAATCCCTTGACAATATCGGCCCTTTCAACCTCACCGCTCTCGTCCACGTTCTGGTGATGAACCCGCTTATGGGTCTTGCGATCGATCTGATGGAATTCCACCGGTCGGGCTGGGTTGGTTCCAGGAAAAATCTTTACTGCGATCGATACGAGAGAAATCTGAATTGATCCGGACCAAGTGGGACGTATCGGCATCGAGTCTCCTCATCATGCTCACGTTTTACGATGCGTCGACTCGGCCTTTATGTCGCCGCCTGGACAGAATAGGATCTTGTTGTTGTGGGTCATGCCGGTCGGCTGACGCTTCCTGGCCGCCGACTTCAAGATTCCGCGACCGAACGGCTCTACGAGGCGATCAAGGCTCAGGCCTGCGTCACCACTGACCTTGGCATGTTCCGGAAGATCCTTGCCTTCGGTCTGCGCCACATCGAAGACTTAAGGCAGTACGGAAGCGGACTAAAGCCCGACCGTTAAGTTTCGTCCGGTCATCAGTTTCCTTTGTTTGTGTCGGCTGCCGACGATGGAGGCAAGAATAGGGATGCCGCGCTCACGCTTCTTCACCTGCGTCCCCGCTGCTTACAGGCATAGAAACCGGCCGCTGCCGTGCAGTTCCAGAATGTTCCCAAAGCTGTAGTGATGGGAGCGCTCATGGCGGTGAGATAAGCGGTCAAGGCTTACTGTGCCGTGCCTTCAGCTTCTCCATGAGGGCCGGTACATTAGCGGGGATTACTTCTTTGGTCTGCCGTTGCGGTTGATTCGGTCCCTTTCCTTTCATTTTTTTGGCCTCTTGGCCGCCCAGTCGGGCGTTTTGTTTCTCACCATGAGCGCAGCGAGAGCCGCGACTAGATAAGAACTGAGATTGACGACTGCGACCTTCTTGCGAAGCTGGCCTAACGGCAGCGGCGCTCTTTGCGAGTTCCTTATGGTCAGTGCAAGCTTAGTGCAGCGCAGGGCGCGAACGCAGCAGCGTTCGGTGGCGACGGATCAGGATTACGATAGCGCGTCGGATGTACACGGCAAGTAAGGGCATTGTGACAGCGGCCACAAGACCCCACACGACCAGGGCGTGCCACTCCCACTCCCAGATGTTGCGAAGAAGCCACCATGGATGATGGCTGAGATGCTCGATCTGATGTCGGCTTAGCGGAAGGCTGCGGGTGTGAAACAGATACACCCCCAATTCAATGAACGGTATAAAGAGAAGCAAGTGGAGCGGCGCCACCACGTGGGAACCGATCTGCGAGGCGATTTGGTTGAGACCGAAGGTCCAGGCGAGCACGACTATTATGATCGTAGTGAGGCCCACGGAAGGATTGATGCCGATCACCATTCCCAGTGCTAGGCTCCAAGCCATGCGGCGGGGCGTTACACCACCACGTAGTTGACGTAGCAATGGACGGAGCATCTTGCAGCGAAAGAACTCGCGTACGGACTGAGGCACAAGCACACGACATATGACGCGGGTACTCAGGTGTTTGGTTGAACGGATGAACCTTTTGGCATGGAGGGTAGGGTCCGGGCTTGTCAGCAGTTGGAGTGCAAAGCCTCATCGATATAAGAATGTGAGCCACATACGCGAAAAGGCGGCTTATCGGCCGCTTGCATTACTAATGGGATGGTCCGCCGCCTTACCTAGCCAGCAGCCGGGTATAAGAGGCACACGAGGAAGCGTCCCATGGAACTACACACGATCGGCATCACCCAAGCCTGTTCCTTTCAAAATTCTTCAGAGCTGATGTTGAAAAGAAAGTGTTTAGGAGCGCGACACCCTGAACAACAGCCGCTGCACGTTGGAAGACGGAGTGGGACCGGGATCTATTGCCTCTTCGGGTACAGTCCCTGCGGGAGATACGGCGCGAAGGACAACCTAACCACGTCAATGACAGCACCTACGTCAACCGACTGCGGCCGCCGCAGAGTCAGCGGATAGGTCCGATCTCCGCGCAGGTTTATGCGCATGCTTATACGCGAGCAACACGTTAAATCTCCATGTGGCTGAAAGCAATTCGGTATAAGTGTGGATAACCGCCGGTCCCGACATCTGGACGTGCGGTGATTGCCACACCCGAAACCTGGCTCCGCTGTCAGGCCGGCATCAATGTTGCCCCACCCCTCGCGACACGTAATAGGCGCATTGCATCTTAGGTGGTCAATGAACGGTAAATCCAATGTATGCAATGCGGACCGGGAAGCAGACCCGGTTGCAAAGTTCGGTGAGCAGCTGTCTATGCCTCATGAGGTGATGGCGAATCTGCCGTTCATCGCCACACACAAAGGGGTAGATTCGATATACGCCGCGGGCCTGCTCCAGATCGCAATCGAAAGACTCCTAGACGTTCGCGAGGTTGTGTCTGCGCATTGTCGATTGGATCAGACTCCGGTTCGAAAGGCGTTGTAAGTGAACTTTATCGCTGTCCGCTCAATACCCGATGGCGCTGCCGCCGCGGAGAGTAAATATCACCATCATTTCGACGTTGGTTGCCCGAAATGCAAATACACTTATGGATTTTGGGGCCCGCTGCCGGTGTTTGAAGAACAGCTGCGAAAGATCGGGAAGATTGGCTCATGCAGTTTCTTTCCGATGTGTGCCCGTTCCACAAAGATTCGTTTCCGATGCCAGTCTCAGAGAGCGATTGAAGTCGTGGATCGCTTTCCCTCTTTGGAGCCCTGGAAAAGCGCGCAGCAGGAAAGGAAACCGAATGGCACAAATCCCCGATGAAAACCATAGTGCCAACAAACACGGTAAACACCACGTTATCGTAGTCCATGAGTCCATGAGTCCAGGGCGACCCTGGACGCAGACCTTAATCCATCCGTCGCCCGAGATACGGCTCAAGAAGAGAGACTTGAAATTCTGATTCGGAGCGACTTATCTCCTGAGGCAAATAAAGAATAGGTCCTCTGGTCCTCTGACGAGCAAGTGAAAAAATGTCTTCTGATATCGCCTACTGGTCCAAAGAGTTTGGCGTCACAGGCGAGCAGCTACCCGAAGCCATTCGCAGCTACGGGACCACGTCAAGAAGGCCCGCGTCGCCCTCCACAAAGCCATGTAGACTCGATGAGGTTCTGAAGGAACATCTTTCACCTGTTCTAGAAGATCCTCATCGAGCCAGTCTGGGATTAACTTTTATTTGGGGGCGATAGGACGGTTCCTGCGAGGTCGATCCTCTGGTTCTCCACCTTGTCATATTGCTGCTTGGCACGGGTTATGTGGATTTCAGGGAACCTTGTGTGACGTGTTCGTCGTGCCTCGCAATTCAACGAGGACCGTAAGACTGCGACTTCCATGGCGGTCCTGAGGGTGGTATGCCGCCAGATCGTCGCGTTCAGGCTCACCAGATCTGATGCGAAGTCCTGTTACCGGGATGCGCCGCAAGCAGTCAGGCTAATGGTTGAAGCCTCTTCCCGACCGTGCAACTTTTTCATCGTCCAGAAACTGGAGGGAACACGGCGGGGCTATATGCCCTCACACGCCACTTGCGGCGCTTTTCTCTAATAGCCTCACACGGTCTATCGAGCTCGAGCATGGTGACGTGCGGTCGTACATCAGGGGCTATACCTAGGGCGCGCAAGCGGTTGTCCTCAGCGATTTCGAACAGGAGGTTCTCCTCACCGCGGGCGGTCCGGGTCGGGATTCGTTGCTGTTATTCGAGGAGATCCGGTTATTTCGCGGCCTTCCGAACCTTCGCCCGACGCGCTTTCTGTGCAGCGGCAATGCGCGCGCGTGCGTCGGAAGAGAGGATAACGCTTTGCGGTAGGGCTGGAACTTCCCGCCGGCGTCCCGGACCATGTTTCACAGTCGTACCGCTCAAAGATTCTCGGCTTGTTGTAGACGGGCGATTTCCGCGTCAAGTTCGGCAGTGATTTCGTGGGTGTGCATGGGAGAAGTCTATCGCAGCTAGGATGTTCGCCGCAGACCTTCATTTCTGCATCCCACATGCGTGCTTGCATAAATCAACATGAGGACTGGTTGCACAATGAATCGTCCCTGGGTCTTAGGTGTCATTGCGGGTGCCGCAGCGTGGGCACTTGTATGCCGAGGCAACGCCGCTGCGCGCGCTGTCATACGGGCTGATGTAGCCGCTGAAAAACTGCGGCAGGCTTGGGCTAATAATCACACCCTGGCTTAGCTTAGCGAGAACAAAGCGGGCGCTCGGGCTTTTGTTGATATCGCTCATTTGGACGAACAGTCTGTCGACGACGCTAGGGCGTCACGTTTGAAGACAAGAACTTTGTTGAAGGCAACTATTGCCAATAATGCCGCTTCTATTAAGGTGGAGCGTGCCTGATTCGTCCGAGAGCAGGATGCTCTACCATAGAGCAGGCGCGTTGGGTTTTCACAAATTCCCGGGCTTGCCGGTGGCGAAGGAGAATTGCAATGGCAGTCGCCGGACCCTGCTCCTCTATCCTAACAAGGTCGCTTAGCCCGAATCGGAAGGAATCTGATGTCAACGGAAATTAAGGAAACAAAATTAACGACTAAGGAAGTGGAAGAGACGCTTCGCGACGTAATCCAGAGCCTGATTGACGGCCAGGAGGGCTTTCAGAAGATCGGAGAGCACCTGAAGGACCCGACGCTCAAGAGCTATTTCATGGCGGAGTCACTGAAGCGCGCCTCATTCCGCGGCGCGCTCGAAAACCTGCTTCACCAGGGTGGCGTTCATGACGTTAAGGAGAGCGGCACCGTGAGCGGTGCTGTGCACCGTACCTGGGGCGATCTCAAGGCCCATCTTGGCGGCAGCGATCACACACTTCTGGAAACAGCAGAGCAAGGCGAGGACGCGGCGAAGAAAGCATATAAGGATGCACTGGAGAAGGAACTGCCGCTGCAGGTACACCAGCTCCTCTCAACACAATATGCCCATATCCAAGCGTCGCACGATTATGTGAAGGCTGCGCGCGATAGCAGCAAATAGCAGACACCCTTCGCCAAGCAGACAGAAGGACTCAAGCGCACTCGCTTGGGCCTTTCCCTTTAGGTCTTTCCCGTGCTGTTCTGCTGAATGGATGTGAGGTTACTGAAGAACCCCTCGCTCTCAGATGAGACAACACTACTAGCATTGGTGCGCAGATCATCAGTGGCCTTACAGACGTGGTTGATTTCCTCATTACTTTCAACTAGCAGCCGGGCCCGCGTCAGCTTAAGCTCCCAGTTTGCCGCCAATTGTTGTGCTACCTGAGCTGTCGAGTTACCATGCCAAGTACGTTCCCAGTGAAAAAGGAACCCCGGCCTGTAAGGGCTATCACAACGCTGATCGCTGATATGACGGTTACCTTATGGCAAATTGAGCGACGGCAAAGCGCAGGCAGCGCGTCACACTCAAGATGATTGTGAGAATCCCAACCACCCCGCGGCCATCGGACCCGCAAATGCCGTATTTTTCGCGATTAGCGATTAGGGAGAACACAAGACATCTCGGGAAAAGGCCCGTTAATCGGGGCCTTCAATCGACTTCGGGTTGTCTTCGAAATAAGGAATTTTGCGTGAACTAACATCTCCATATCTGAATCATTCGTCTAAACGCATCTTATTCATTCACGAGGTGAGCGGGACATGCCGGAGTTGGATGGTGGGTGTCCTGCTGGAAAGCATCTTTCGATAGGAGCCATCCCACATGCTCAGGGCACACACTTTCGCATTTGGGCGCCGGTTGCCCACAAAGTTGAGGTTGTGCTCGAAGGGAACCATCTTCGGTATCCGCTTGCAGCAGAAGAAGACGGCTATTTCTCCGGCCTTCTGAAAGAGGCTTATGTTGACAGCCGTTATAGATTCAGCCTCGATGGCGGTGAGGCATTCCCTGATCCTGCCTCACGTTACCAGCCTGAAGGACCCCACGGACCGTCGCAGATCATCGATCCAGGTTCATATGTGTGGAGCGAAGCCGAAACGCACTGGCCTGGAGTCTCTATCGAAGGGCAGGTGCTTTACGAGCTGCATATTGGCACCCTCACTCCTCAAGGCACTTTTCTTTCAGCGCTTCGTGAATTTTCACGCCTGAGAGATCTTGGGATCACACTTTTGGAATGTATGCCGTTGGCTGAGTTTCCCGGCAACGTGGGCTGGGGCTATGATGGCGTCGATTTGTTCGCTCCCTTCCACCGTTACGGTCACCCCGAGAACCTCCGTCGAATGATAGACGCCGCTCATCAGCGGGGACTCGGCGTCATCCTCGATGTGGTCTATAACCATCTGGGGCCGGACGGCAATTATCTTGGCAAGTACTCCAATCATTACTTCTCAGACAAGAGCACCGACTGGGGAAACGCCATCAACTTTGATGGAGAGAACAGCAAACCGGTGCGCGACTTTTTTTTGGCCAATGTCGCTCATTGGATCGGCGAATATCACTTTGACGGCCTCCGTCTCGACGCGACACAATCCATTCACGACACGGGATCGCACGGAACTCACATCATTGCAGAGATTGGCCACTGCGTGCATGCATCGGCAAACGGACGCAAGACCATTGTCCTTGCAGAAAATGAGCCACAGGATTCGTGCCTAATCTGCAGCGTGGATCAGAACGGCTATGGCCTTGACGGTGTATGGAACGATGACTTTCATCACAGCGCCGTTGTCGCGGTCACTGGTCGTCGAGAGGCTTATTTCAGTGACCATCTCGGGAATCCTCAGGAATTTATCTCCGCTGCGAAATACGGATATCTATATCAGGGGCAATACTATGCTTGGCAGGAGCACCCACGTGGCACGTCTAGTCTCGATTGCGATGCCAAAGCCTTTATCACGTTCCTCGAAAATCACGATCAGATAGCCAACTTCGGGAGGTCACAACGAGTACGGCTTCTTTCGAGCCCTTCGCGCTATCGAGCTATGACGGCGCTGTGGCTGCTTGGTCCCGGCACGCCAATGTTTTTTCAGGGCCAGGAGTACGGTGCCGAGACTCCTTTTCATTACTTTGCCGACCATACCGGCGAACTTGCGGCTGCAGTCACCCGTGGGCGCGGGAGTTTCATGCTCCAGTTTGCAACTCAGGACACACCTGAAATGAAGAACTGCATTGCAAATCCCGAAGATCCTGAAACATTCCGAAAATCGGTGCTCGATCCGTCCGAGCAGGAACGGCATCTTGAGATCGTGCAGCTTCACACAGATCTGCTTGCTTTGCGCCGCACTGATTCCGTACTGAGCCGCAAGGACTGTCGTGTCGACGGGGCCGTACTCGGGCAAAACTGCTTCGTGCTCCGATATCTCACTTCCAGTCGCGAAGATCGTCTCCTACTTGTCAATCTTGGCGTCGGCCTCGACTTGCCACACCTTCCAGAACCTTTGACCGCCCCGCCCGCTGGCTGCGAATGGCGGGTTCAATGGTCCAGCGAGTGGCCAAAATACGGAGGTTGTGGGTCGTATGCTCCGGATCGTTTCGGACCGTGGCACGTCACCGGAGAAAGCACCCAACTCCTCGCACCTGTCAAAACCAGCGCGCCATTTAGTCCCGAAGCTCCGAAGTCTGGCCTTACGGGGTCAGCGGCCAACTAAACGAATTGCGCTCGGGAGGTCGCCAGCCGGTCGCCCAGCAAATCTTTGAGGAGAAAAATGGATATCTTTCGCACGCCACAACTTGTCCGCCATATCAGAGTCGATCAAACTTCTGCCGAACTCGACCGCGAGTGGATTGTGACGAATGGCCTGGGAGGGTATGCGTCTGGAACGATCGCAGGTCTCAATACGAGGCGCTTCCACGGTTGGCTGATTGCCGCGTTGTCGGCACCGCGTGGGCGCATGATGATGATGAATCAGATCGCCGAGACCCTTCGAATCGACGATCGCACGTACCAACTGACCGCCGATAATCTTAGCCTCGCAACCCAGACGGATACTGTAAGCCCGTTCTTAAAGAGTTTCCGTCTGGAAATCGGCTTACCCGTCTTCACCTATGCTTCCGACGAGTTCACTCTGGAAAAACGTCTCTGCATGGTGCACGCGCAAAACACAACATACATCACCTACCAATTGTTGAAGGGCAACACAGCGCGGCTGGAACTGACCCCGGCTATCGACATTCGCCCTCATGAGGGATCACTCGCCGGTCCAAGGCATGAGGACTATCGTTTCAGCGCGGTTTTAGGGGGCTTTGAGCTCTCGGCCGCCAACGATCTACCTCCACTCTGTCTCGCATGGCGGGGCGAAGGTCCTTCTTTTCGCCTCACGCTCGAACAGGTTATAGAACTTCGCTATCGAATCGAACAAAGCCGAGGCTACGACTGGAAGGGGAATCTATGGAGTCCGGGCTGCTTTTCTGCAAACCTCGCGGAGGGTTCTAGCGCTTCGTTAGTGATTTCCACGGAAAAATGGGACCACGTCAACGCCCTCAATCCAGAGGACGCTTTTGCAGCAGAAACCGAACGGCGGCGACGCTTGCTGCGCGCTGCCCCGGAGGAAGCCCGTTCCGGTATTGCGGCGGAACTTGTGCTCGCAGCTGACCAGTTCCTGATCAGCCCCGTCGGGCGCACAGCGGACACGGTTCAGGCCCGCAGCATCGGCGATGAAGTCCGCACGGTGATCGCCGGATATCATTGGTTCACCGATTGGGGCCGTGACACTATGATCTCGCTCGAAGGCCTTACCATCGCGACGGGACGCACCCGCGAAGGGGAATACATCCTGCGCAGCTTTGCCAAGTACATACGCGATGGCTTGATTCCCAATATGTTTCCCGAAGGAAAGACTTCCGGCCTTTACAACACTGCCGACGCGAGCCTTTGGTTCTTCCATGCCGCCGACCGCTATATTCGTGCAACCGACGACAGTGAGACTCTCGAGGTTCTTCTACCGAGGCTTCTAGACATCATCGAGTGGCACCAGAAAGGAACATCTTTTGGCATCGGTGTAGATCCCGCTGACGGCCTGCTTCATCAGGGCGCGCCCGGCTTGCAGCTCACATGGATGGATGCGAAAGTCGAAGATTGGGTCGTGACCCCTCGTCGCGGCAAGGCTGTCGAGATCAATGCCCTCTGGTATAACGCGCTCTGCGTTACTGCCCGCTGGCTCGAGATGGTAGGTGATGCGGATCGCGCCGAACGCTTCTCGTCGACCGCCGCCCAGGTCTATGGCAGCTTCAATGCCCGTTTCTGGTCATCTGACCTCGGCTATTGCTACGACGTGGTGGACAAAGAGGGCGGCGGGAATGACTCTTCTCTTCGTCCCAATCAGTTGCTCAGCATCTCACTTTCCCACCCCGTGCTCGCAGAGGATAAGTGGAAGCCCGTCCTGAACGTCGTTCGCGAGCAGTTGCTCACTCCATTTGGCCTGCGCTCGCTCGCACCGAGCGACCCCAACTTCAAACCTCGTTATGATGGGGACCTTCGCGCACGTGATGCCGCATATCACCAGGGTACGGTCTGGGCGTGGTTTATCGGCCCTTTCTTCGATGCATGGCTTCGCGCCAATCCCGAGGATTGGGAGACCGCTGGGCAGCTACTCGCAAGCTTTGACACGGAGATGAGTGAAGCCGGGATCGGTACCATCAGCGAAGTCTTCGATGCCGAATCTCCGTTCTCTGCGCGCGGCTGTATAGCTCAGGCCTGGAGCGTCGCGGAAGTTCTGCGTTGTGAACTGAGGCTTCGTGCCGGCCGGCAATGCTGCCCCATCCCTAACTAACGCTGGGTTCTGCAAAGAGAGAAAATATAGGATCTCCTAAGATGGAAATTGGGCATTTAAGGCAAATGGAAGATCACGAATCTCTCTAGACTCCAGCTCAGCTGCGTTCGATTGAATTAACTGCGTAGAATGTTCCCTCCCCCGCTAAAGAAAGAGCCGACGACATATTTGTGTGAGTGCGGTCATCCCGACGTGCTTTCGCGTGGTCATCATGGCCGATGCGCCTGAGCAGCAGCCGGCCGTCCGATCCTATGACGAAACCAGTTATTAACCAGCAGCAGCGGCGATCCGCGAGCACCTCAGTTTGTTCGCTGGCCCGGCCGGACAGTCTTACGACCTGGCCCACGCGTGACTGTCGCTACTATCAGATTGTGCCGCCGAAACTCACCTGATTTTGGCATTCTGGTTTGGCCCAGCAGTGGCAGTTAACTTTGGCCCACCTGTGAGGGTGTTGGCTACGCTTCGTGGATGGGGCGAAGGAAGCGTAGCTGGCTAACCAGGAGGGAAAAGGTGGAAGTTTTCGAGCAGATACGCCGAGAGTACGAGTTCGGCGTAGGAACGATCGCTGGGGTATCGCGGAAGTTGGGCGTGCACCGGCGGATGGTGCGGGAGGCGCTTCGCAGTGCCGAACCCGCGGCGCCCAAGCCCCAACAGCGTCGGCTTCGCAAGCTGGACGCGGTTTCCGATTTTATCGATCAGATATTGCGGGCGGATCTTTCCGCGCCGCCGAAGCAGCGCCATACGGCTCGTCGCATCTTCGACCGGCTGCGTGTGGAAGTTGCCGGCTTCAACGGGAGCCAGCGCTCCGTGCGCGGTTTCGTGCAGCGGCGCCGGCAGCAACTGGGACTTGAACACCGCGAAGTGTTCGTCCCGCAGACATACGAGTGGGGATCGGAAGCGCAAGTGGACTGGTATGAAGCCTGGGCTGTTCTGAGCGGCGAACGCGTGAAGCTGCAGGTGTTCGAGATGCGTTCGATGGCCTCGGGCGGAGCCTATCATCGGGCGTATCTCCATGCCACGCAGCAGGCATTTCTCGAAGCGCACCAGTTTGCGTTTGCTTACTTCGGTGGTGTGTTCCGTACTCTGCGTTACGACAACCTGAAGAGTGCGGTGAAGAAGGTGCTGCGCGGATATCGCCGCGAGGAGACCAGCCGTTTCATTGCGTTTCGTTCTCACTGGCGCTTTCAGAGCGAGTTCTGTAATCCAGCCCGCGGCAACGAGAAGGGCGGCGTGGAAGGAGAAGGCGGCTACTTCCGCCGCAACCACTGGGTGCCGCTCCCGGAAGTTCGTGACCTGGATGAGCTGAACGCATACCTGGAACGGTGCTGCCGCGAGGACCAGAGCCGTGTTCTTGCCGGACGTTCAGAGACCGTCGGCGCGGCGATGCTCATCGAACAAGCGCATCTGTTGCTGCGGGCAGCGGAACCCTTTGAGTTGGCCGAGACCAGCTTCCCCACAGTGGACGGACTGCGCTGCGTGCGTGTGCGGACGAACCGGTACTCCGTTCCGTTGAGACCGGGCACCAAGGTCGAAGCCCGCGTGAACGCCGATTCTGTCGAGTTGTGGCACGAGGGCAAGCGTGTCGCTCATCATGAGCGCTGCTACAGCCGCCAACAGCAGATCCTCGATCTGGAGCACTATCTGGATGTGCTGGAGCGCAAGCCCGGTGCGCTGGCCGGTTCGACAGCGCTTGCGCAGTGGCGCCAGGCTGGGCGATGGCCTGAGTCTTTCGACCAGCTATGGCATGCGCTGAACATGCGCCATGGCCGCCAGCATGGGACGCGGCAGATGATCGAACTGCTTCAGATCGGAAGCGGCGAAGGCTGGCCGCGTCTGCGAGCGGCTGTCGAACAAGCTCTCTCGCTCGGCTGCCACGATGTCGCCGCGATTCGTCATCTGATGCTGGCCGGGCATCTCGATCGACCAACGATCGCGGCCATCGACATCGGATCTCTTGCTCGCTACGAACGGCCGATGCCGTTGATGAACAGCTATGACCAGTTGCTGAGTCATGCCGTGGAGGTGACAGCATGAAGGCGCAGGTTGAGAACCTCGAACAAGCCTCGGTCCAACAACAGTGCCGCTCCTTGCGCCTGCCTGCAGTGGCCGATCAGTGCGCACCGCTGGCGGAGGTGGCCGCCAAGCAGCGGCAGACATATCTGCGCTATCTCGAAGCTCTGCTCACTGCAGAGTTAGAAGAGCGCGAACGCAACACCATCGTTCGCCGCATCAAGGATGCACGCCTGCCGCGCATGAAGACACTGGACGACTTCGATTTCAGTAAGGCGCCGCAAGTACCGGCCACGAAGATCCACGAACTGGCCCAAGGTGGGTATATCGAACGCGCCGAACCGATCATACTTATCGGCGATTGCGGAACGGGCAAGACGCACTTGCTCACTGGCCTGTGCGTCGCCGCGTGTCGTCAGAAGCGACGCGTTCGCTTCGCAACTGCCGCGGCCTTAGTCAACGAACTAGTCGAGGCCAAGCAGCAACTGCAGCTTCGCCGCGTACTGGCTCGCTGGGAGCGCTACGATCTGATTGCTATCGACGAGGTCGGCTATGTGCCGATGGCCGAGCTTGGCGCCGAGTTCCTCTTTCAGGTCATCGCCGAGCGAGCCGAAAAGGCCGCCGTCATCCTGACCACCAACCTGCCCTTTTCCGAGTGGACCCAGGTGATCCCCAATCCCCGCCTCTGCAAGGCGCTGCTGGACCGGATCACGGATCGCGCTCACATCGTCGAAACCGGCGCCGACAGTTACCGCTTCCGGCGAACCGTCGAGAAAGGAAAGGCCAAACCTATGGGCTGATCGACGCCCGCGCTGGACTTCGGGCTTACGCTACGCTTCAGCCCGAAGCCCAGCGCATCTCCATCCCACCAAGCTGGCCAGCAAACTTCCACAAGTGGGCCAAAGTTAATTGCCACAGATGGGCCAAGAAAACTTGCCAAACGCATCACCGACATTAACACGTGGACCGACCGAACGTGCCACGGTCGCCTTCACTCGTTCACAGATGAGGACGGCAAGTTCTGGCTGGACAGAACCCGTCAAGCGGTCTAGGTGGGCGAAGCTGGCGCGGGACGCTCACGAGGTTGCAGCAGGGGAGTTTGGTGCCGGCTGCTTTTATTCAGGCCGCATGCTCATCGATGGCGAGATCTACACACCGTCGACCGGTCGCACGGCCGAAATCGCGCCAGGCACAATACCATCGTAATTAACGGGTGAGGCCAGATATGAACGTATAGCTGATATGTGCCGCACGAAAGTGCGGAGTAGGACTTGGGCTACAATTACTGGCTCGACAGTCAAGGGGAGTGCGAGAATGAGCGCTCAAGCAAAACGGATCCTCTTTCGGTACAACGAAGACAAGGATACGGATCTCGAAGTTGATATTCTGGGTGACCTTCCGGTGTACTTGGTGGGTGACATGGTTGTGCGAAGAGGGAAGCCTTGGAAAGTCGTCAAAGTCCTGACCGAAGAAGCGACCTTCGGCTTGCAGACTCTCCCAGTTTATATCGTGACACTGACTGATGCGGTTTAACATAGCGGCGTTCGAGAAACGAATTGTGCGTCTCGGCCCTTTCGATAGTTGTTTGTGTTTTCGAGGGTGTCCAAGTCGCGCAGAGCGAGCCTAAGGATGCTCGATCCGCCAAAGCGACCGTCTACTGGTGCCCGCCTCCGGGCTTCGACGCGCGTTTACAAAGGGTCTAGTTTTTCCAAACCAAATCGTCGATCAGATTTCGACCAGTCCCGGTCGCGGTTAGCAGTGATTTATCTGGCGATTCTTTTGGCGCTCCGTTATCAAGAGATTGCTGAGGACGACTCTCATTTTGTTTCCGCCGCACGCTATTGATCGGCTCCTGCCTTCCACAGGTCCATGAAACAGTGGCCGTTCACAGAGAGGTAGGCGCTCTGCAGGCTGCGGGAGAGATTTCGGAACGCGTCCTTATTGTAAGAATCAGACGCCTCTCTATCGACCTTGGGCTTTCAGCGTACTGCAGTCCTCACAGAGCTTGTGTCCGCCATCACCTGACTTGCGTTCGCTTTGCGGTATGTCGCGTCCAGCTCGACACAAACCATTGTTGTGACAGACACGGCTTCTAGGTGGTTTTTTCATTTCATCAATCGAGTGAAACGCCGACACGATGGGCATGACTGTGCTCCCCGGGAAGAGTGCGAGGCTAGTGTATGCCGCGAGACGAAAGATAAACAAATAATTGTTGAACGCAGGCCAACCCCTGTGGCTACTGATGAACCTAACCACCGCATGGGCTTTCACGAAGCCACCATCACACCTATCACTGGAAAGATGGAGTGACCGGATACGATCTCACCGTTGTCGCGGGCTCTCGCGTGTATGAGACGCTTGAATCCGTCATTGAGCCCTTCGATCCACCGCTTTCAGCGCGAGTTCGAAGTCATATCGTTGAGGGAGTGCGCGTCGAAGGAAAACCGGTCGTTTTCTACGTGGAAGATTCGCTCCAAGAGCAGTAGTGAGGCTCCGCATGCAACGATTGCCTCCACAGTGTGTCCGAGCGAGTTCTAAATACGGGCGCGGCCTAAAGATATGAAGAAAGAGAAGCATGTGGCGGGGTCAGGGACAGGCGCAGTCAGCACCGGCATGGGCTAACACGGCAGAATCGGATACATTCTATTTCTCTATCGCAAATCGCGAAAACTCCATGGCTGCTCCTCATCACTCGATAGTCTCGAACCACTCAATCCTCTGGAGAGTCCTGAGGCCATTCGTACGCCCACATGGCCGGGGGATGAAGGACCTTGGACGGGAGCTTTACGGGTCCGTAAAAGACGATGATGTCTTAGGAACTCGTTGAAATTCGCCGCGATTTAGCGAACTCATTGGGGATTTGGGTTTCTGCTAAGTTGAAATCTGTTTGAATCTTGCATTTCGGCAGTGCTTATCGGGGTTTTTCGGGTATCGTTGATGCGGTCCCGATGCCCGAAACCAGGGTTCAGGCGCACTGTTCCCGGAGCATGGCTGGTGGTTGAGCGATGAGTTTGGGAAGCCGGATCAGGTTATGCGCGGCGCAACTGAACACGAACAGCCAGTCCACCTTCTCCAGTCCGCGCAACTTGACTTGCCGAAGCGGACCAGTTTGCTTCAACCACCCAAAGCCCTTTTCGATCAGCCAGCGGCGGCTCAGACTGATCGCATAACCAGGCTGCCGCGTCGTTCTGCGGTCCAGGTTGCTGCTGCGGTTCTTGTCGTTCTTGGTGATGTGCGGGGTCACATTCAGCTCCCGTACGGTGCGCACGAAATCCTCACTGTCATACGCCTTGTCGGCGCCCACAGGGATGCGGCGCGCACGGCCTTGTTGCCTCTCGGCCAGCATCAACAGCGCAGCCTCGCGCTCTGCGTAGCCGTCAGCGTGAGTCACCATCGCCGCGGCGATCAACCCGTTGCGGTTCTCAACCAAAGCATGGCCAAGATAACTCAACTTCGATTCCTTCCCGTAGCTCTTCTTGTACAACCGCGCATCGGGATCAGTGGTGGACTGATGTGTATCGTTGCTGCGCTTTTGTCCGCGAAAGTCCGTACCGTCGTCATCGTCGGAGCCGTCCTTGGAGCGAAAACTCTTCTGCGAAGCCCAGGCCTGGATCAGCGTGCCGTCTACGGTAAAGTGCTCGTCAGACATGAACTTCTTCGCCTGCTTGTTCACCTCGGCGAAGAAACGCTGGGCCACATCCGAGGTCAGCAACCGATCGCGGTTCTTGGAGAACACCGCATGGTTCCACACCGCATCGTCCATGCCCAGGCCCACGAACCAGCGAAACAGAAGGTTGTAGTCGATCTGCTCGACCAGCAAGCGCTCCGAGCGAACCGAATAGAACACCTGCAAAAGCAACGCCCGCAGAATATACTCCGGCGCGATCGATGGCCGCCCGGAGGCTGCGTAGAGCGCATCGAACTCCGGGCTCAGCGTCCCCAGCACCGCGTCCGTCAACCTCCGAACCGCTCGCAGCGGATGATCCGTAGGTACCCGCTGCTCCAACGAAACATAGCTGAACATCCCGTCTTGAGTACGCTCGTCTCCACGCATGTCTGTTAGACGACCTACCTCTTCGCCGCGACGCCACAGGTACCTATTTCAACAAGTTCTTAGGGCGTTCAGCGCAACTCGCTTATTATTTCTTCTTCTCGATTTTTCCCGGTTTTATCTTTCTCTCTTCACTACCAGGCCTGCTCGGACCCTGATCTGCACTGCGTGAAAACCTGATGGCGCATCTCTCAAGCTTCTTGCCGCCGGAAGCTTTCGGGCTTCTTCAGCAAACCTTCAACGGCGGGAGCCACAATGCCGGCAAGGTCACTTTTGGCGTCCTTATTGCTCTGTGGTCCGCTACTGCAGGTATGGCAGCCGCTTGCAGTGCTCTCAACGCGGTATACGACATTGGGGAAAGCCGCTCCTATTGGAAAGTCCAGTTGATTGCGTTTTCGATGACCTTAGCAGCAGCGGTTCTTCTGATATTTGCATTTGTGGCCTTATTTTGGGGAGATGCAGCGATTCGGCTCCTCAGCGTGTCCGATCTTGCGTGGCCTTTATTCGTTCTAATTAAGATGGTCCAATGGAGCATCGCGTTTGTTTGCCTGGCACTGATCTTCGCCGTCACGTATTTCTGGGCGCCAGACAGGAAACAGAGTAAGTGGCACTGGATCACGC
This sequence comes from uncultured Acidobacteriaceae bacterium, assembly GCA_963781245.1. Classification (GTDB taxonomy): domain Bacteria; phylum Acidobacteriota; class Terriglobia; order Terriglobales; family Acidobacteriaceae; genus Silvibacterium. The sequence goes on along the minus strand of CAWAFB010000004.1, from coordinate 847,232 downwards.
TTGGAGCTGCCCTGGCCACCGTCCTATGGTTGATCGCGACAATTGCCCTTCGTCTCTATTTCCATTTCTTTACTTTCCTACTCGGTCGCATATGGAACCGTGGGAGCGGTCATGATCCTGCTCACATGGTTTTATGTCGCCGGATTTGCGCTTCTCGTCGGAGGAGAGGTTAACGCGGTTATTGAAAATGCGGCCGCGCTGCAGGGCGACGCAGATGCAACCGCGAAAGGTGAGAAATCCCCACCCACACTCTGAAGTTCGTTTCCCGAATGCAATTTTATTTTCTGAGGGAAACGATGCCTATCGAGCGAAATGTTAGTCGAGCCACATTTGGTGCCTTGTGATCGGCATCGGCGTCGCTCTGCAATGTTCCGCCCGGCCGAGTACCGCCGCAGCCAGCTTCGAGAATCTTCTTTGAGCCCATCAGCACATTAGTCCTGATAAACGTTAGCGTTTACTGATCCGGTGACAGTTGACGGTCCACTTGCCGTAGCCGGCTTCTCGGTTGCCAACCTTGAGTTGTCTACAGATTCCGTATCGCCTCAACCAGCTCTTTGGATGGACCGGCTTCTGTAGGAGCTCGAAATTATGCCCTTCTGCGCTGGCATTTTTAATCAGCTCGGACGCTCCAAAGTGGCCGGAAAATAGAAGCACTTTGCATGTGGGGACTTCTCGTTGTACGGCGATCGCAAGCTCGATGCCAGTCATACCAGGCATCACGATGTCAGAAACAAGATAGTCAGGAGGTGTAGTTTTCGCAGCGTTGACCGCTGTCAGGGGATCTGAATAGGGGATAGCATCGAAATGGTTCATCTGCAGCATCACGACCAGAAGCTTGGCGATGTCGGGTTCGTCATCAACTACGAAAATGCGCGGTAGAGATTTAAACGCGTTTTCCATGGGAGTTCATGACTTCAGAGCACATTTTCACTTTCAAATGGAGGGAGTTGGCTCAGGAGATCGCGTTCTCGATCGACATCGGCTTCTCATGATCATCGCAGCGACAGCCCCCTGAGCGCTAGGCCGGGAAAGCTGTCCGACCGCGGGAACATCTCCACGCTCCCATCACAAGCATATCGGCGAACGCGCCAATCACGCGGCACCGAAGCGGGGTTTTAGGTGATTCGACTAGGCTGCGGATTTGTTGAGCTCAGGAGCGGCGTCCGCCTCGTCCTCTTTGCTCTTCTTCGCCGAATACTTTTCTTTGCCCGTCTTTGGCTTCTTCGGCTCCTCCGGCTCACGAGCGCTCTGCTTCATGATCGGAGCTCCCGCTGCCGTGACCTTCTTTGCCGCGTTCAGTTCTTCTCTCAAGTTGGAATTCAAGAGTTTGACAACCTTTGGCATTTCCAGTGTCGTGGCCATCGAGATGCACGCCTCATAGCCAGCGATCTCATAATGTTCCGTACGCAATGCCGCTCCGATTAGACCGGAATCGAAAGACGCGCCTTCTTCGTCCTTCTCCAATGCGTCTTTGCCTTCTTCGATTACCCCTTCCATTCCGTTGCAATGCTGGCCGGTGGGCTTTTCATCCAGCTCGAGGAAAACCTTCTTGAGCCGTTCAACCTGAACTTTCGTCTCTTCGAGGTGCGCGGAAAATAGCTGCTTCAGCTTGGGGTTGATGGCACCCTGCGCGAGCTTCGGCAGGGCTTTTACCAGTTGGTTTTCCGCGCTGTACATATCGCGAAGTTCATCGATCAAAACGTCCTTGAGTGCCATATATTTGTTCTCCTTGTACTTAGAAGGATGCACAAGGCAGAGTTCACGTATAAGAAACGAAGAACTATGTCTCCCAAAAGTCGATTTATCGAACCTTTCGGGTATTTAATGACCGGATGCGTATTGCCTGCAATGTTCGAGGTAGGCGGTTTCATGATCCGCGATGAGCGCGACCACACTTGACCAAAGCCAGCTTGGCGCATCGAGGCTTTTGGAATGTTGTTTTCTTAACTTAGAGAGCCAGGAGGACCTTGTTTTGGCGTCCATCTGCCTTCCGTGGGCCTTGCCGACTACTCCGGCAAGATAACGAGCAGCAGCCACGGCTTGCTCCTGGGTCAGGCGATCCAGCTCGAATTTCAGGTCCTGGGGCATAAGCTCTCTCATAACCAGGTCTTTGCCCCCAAGCCTGACGGCCAACATCCGCTCTCCAAGGTTGGGTGAGAGCTGACAAGCTCCTGTCACGACTCTTTGGGCGTTATTAAGTACCGTCATCTTTCCTTGAGGGGCCGTGGCCGAGGCTGCCTCTTTCAGATCGATGAGGCAGTAGCTTCGATCGCTTTGCTTGCCGATTATTAAGAGCACGGCATACCGAAGGCGACCCAGTGAACTACACCCCTTCATCCAATAAGCCGCATCGACAACCGAAATCTTCGTTTTCGGTTCACGTCCCTTGAACTTCAGTATTTTTGCCGTGACGGTCTCGTCCTGGAAGAGCGCTTCGATGCCGGCGTGCTCTTTTCTGTCCAGAGTCCAGAAGCGCCTGCCGAGCGGAATCTGAGGTTTGACATCCTCGATTCGTTCTTCGGCAAGATGATGCCAGCGCCGACGGCGCGACTGCTCCAAAACGGCTTGAATCGGTGTGAGATCGTCGTCGCTTCCTTTCAGTCTGGTTCGACGAGTGACGAGTGCCTGTTCGTATCCTTCGATCATCTCCTCCATCATCTTGACGACCGTGATGCCCGGCAGATCTGAACCCCGCGCCGCGGTGGCCAGCGAAAGAGCCAAGCGAACGAGGTCGTGGGCAGGATTACCGACCACGGTTTGATCCAGATCGCGAATCTGAATCTCGATTTTGCCTTTTGAGTCGGCCAGAGGACCAATATTTCCGACATGGCAATCCCCGCAGATCCAGACCGGTGGCCCTTCCGGGATCGTTTGGGAGGAATGCTTCTTCAGCCACTCGTAGAAGTGCAGGGTGTTTCCTCGAACATAAGCGTGGGCTGACTGAGCCATCTTGGCTTGCCTGTTCGCGATCAGAGTGCGCGCCCGGTCACCGGGTTTGATAGGAACGACCGCATTTGCCATCTGATAGTTGTACAGGAAATGGGAACGAATGATGAACGCGGCTGCTCCTGAGGCCGGGACCGATATGAAGTAAACGGCGGAGTATCTCTAGATAGAGAAATCAAGGAGACCAAGTGCCGGATACAAATCGGGTGGTCTTCGTCGTTGACGACGAAGACGTGATCGCGCAAACACTCGCAATTATCCTGAATCAAGCGGGTTTTCAGGCAATTGCATTCGATCATCCAGAGAAGGCTATCGCGGCACGGGCCGGGTTGACTCCGGCTCTCCTAATCAGCGATGTCATGATGCCGGGTATGACCGGCGTAGAGCTGGCAATTCAGTTTCGTAAAGCTCAACCCGAGTGCAAGGTATTGCTTTTCTCCGGGCAGGCCTCAACCGCAGATCTTCTGGAAAAGGCTCGCGCAGAGGGTTACGACTTCGATTTACTCTCGAAACCTGTCCATCCCGCGGATCTTCTGGCAAAGCTCCGAGTTTGAACGTCGGAACCGAATATTCATCCGCCACAACACACATCCAGGCTGCAACTGCTCAAGCGGACTCCAAGGGCCAACCTTTACTCCCATAATCTCCTCAGATAAGCATGGACGCGCCCATCGCTCCTCGCGGCTCCTTTGAGGACGAAGGTCAAAAGCTCAAAGCCTGCGAAGAAAATCTTCGACGGTATCACCAACTCGCTCTGGCAGGCAGATTGGTCGGCGCGACCATGCACGAGGTCAATAATCGCCTGGCGGCCCTCACTAACCTTGTCTTCCTGGCGAGAACCGCACCCGACTGCTCAGTCCTCGGTATCGAATATCTGGATGAAGCGGATAGTCAATTGCGTAGCCTTGGCGAGATCACTAGCAGAAGTCTCGCCTTCATTCGCCTAGATTTGGAAGCGAAAGAAATCGATTTGGTCGATTTAGCTACTTCCGCGCTTCGCCTCCATCATGAGCAGATTTCCCAAAAAAGAATCAATGTTCAGACGCGCTCTTCTGAATCTGCATTGGCACGCGTAAAAAAAGGTGAAATCTTGCAGGCGGTTACGAATCTCCTGCTCAACTCCATCGAGGCGTTGCCTCATTCCGGGAATCTCCATGTGCGTGTCGCCGTGCGTCGGTCCAACGCCATCATTACAATTGCGGACAACGGAGCTGGGATCCCGGAGTCAATGCGGGAGAAGCTCTTTGATCCGTTCAAGAGCAACAAATCTGAGGGAAACGGACTCGGGCTCTGGATCGTGAGAGAGATTGTTCACGGCCACGGCGGCACAATTCAATACCGGAGCAGCAGCGTTGTAGGAAAAAGCGGAACGGCCTTCCGTATTTCTCTGCCAGTTCAAAGAGCTGCTTAGGATCATGGCTCCTAGAGCGTGTAGAAGATCAATCCTGCAAATACGCATAGAATGGATTGGATAAGCGGCTCGGATATTTTTGGATTGAGAGACGCGGCAGCCGGCTATGTGGTTAGCAGGTCTTATTGGATGAGGGCCTGTTGACTCGAGCGCGCCGGTGAACTCGCCGCAGGCTTCCATTGCTGTCGAGGTCTCGAATCAGCTCGGCAAAATTGAAAAAGCTGGAGGCTCTTTCTTGAAAGCTGTCGGTGCATCGCGGTCTTTGGCCTTCCGCCAAGCCAAGCCGATCCGATCAGAGAGTTGAAACAGGTGGCCTGCTGTGATTGCGCCGAAGACGCGGTGATGGCCGACCGCCGCAAGCCCCATCGAAGCAACGCAACCACACTGCGCACAGTCCGGATCTCCCCCGAACTGACACGGCCGGATCTTCGTCTTCAGATCGGCAGAAATGATCTCAGTTGTCCGCGCGAAGATACAGTCCTGCGGGCTTGCTGGTGGAGAAAGAAGTTCCCTAATTTGGGACTCGTGCAGATCAAGAACGGGAAAGAGATTTCGGAGCCGCAACAAGTCGTCTACGACAAAAGCCCGCTGTTCCGATGTAAGTATTTCCGGCCCCGTCGCTCCGCGCTGAGGAGTGAAGAGGCTGAACCACACCTTGTTGATCTCAGGACGAGCGCTCCAGAACTGAAGGAACTCCTCTAGATAGCCGGGTCGGCTTGCAGTATTGCCGGTGATTGTCGAATGAATGGTGACCTTCGCAGCAGCGATATTCTTAAGAATCCGTTCGTACGTCGCTGGTTTACGTCGCTCATCATGTTCAGGCTGAAGCCCATCGACGGAGATGACCACATTTAGACGGTTGAATCTGCTCCACGTTGCTGGAATAGCGCGAAACGCACTCGTCACAACCTGTGTATGCACTCCTCGAGCATCCAGTTCCGGAAGAAGCATCTCCACCTCTCGATAGCGCACCATAGGATCACCGCCAACCAATGAGACATGCAGTGGCTTCTCGCGATCGACGATAGCGAGGATTTTTTCGACCAATTCCAAGCCTCTGTAGTCAGCGAGTTGGCGCAATTCTGATCCGCCTCCGAGGTGTCCAGGATCAAATGCGTAGCATCCCGGACAGCGCAGCGGACATTCCTTTGTGATCTCGATGGAAAGAGAAGGTTTACGACCGACTAGAATTCCTGACCAGGCGTGCAGTACCTCGATTGTTTTCATTTAACGTAGCTCACTGTCCCAATTGACATTCTCTTTGAGCACTTCCTCTAGTGTGCTTAGATGTCACTTAGCCCGCTTTGTTTGTAATGACTCCACGCATTCGCCTCTGCATTCTCTGATCTTGACGTCACTCGATCTTTGCCATCTTACGTTGAAGGGTCCGTACAAAACTCCACACCTTGGCACCGGTACTGGCGTTCAGCGCATACAGGTTGCCGTCGGGGTCCACGGCTCCGAAATAGACCACCCTATTAGTCACTGTAGGCGAACCCTGCACAAAACTTTCAGCTCCTACGGCAAAGCTCCACAATACCGCGCCGGTGCTGGCGTTCAGTGTCAATAACGTGCTAGGCGGCGGGCTTGGCCCGCCATTTGGCTCGCCGGTGCCTACATGCACCATCCCATTCGCCACCGCGGGCGAGGGCAACACTGCGTCGGGGAATAAAGTGCCTCCATTTTCCCACAGCCTCTCCCCGGTGCTGGCGTTTAGCGCGAACACGCTGCCGTCATCGGAGCCGAAATAAACCACACCATTCACAACAGCGGGCGAGGAACTCTGTTCATCGTTGGGGTTGGCGGTGAGAGGGAACTCCATTTCAACTTCAACCCGCTAACATTATTGACGCCAAACGCCGTCTCAGAGGGATTCCAGCGCTGCATGTTGTCTCTGAGGAACTGGTATCGTCCGCATAGCGAATCACTACCACCTCGCCTCGCGCATACTTCTTGCGCCAGACGTCCACCCAAAGATCGAAAACATAATGGAGATAGATATTGGCGAGGATCGGTGACGCCACCGAGCCTTGCGGAGTACCTGTCTTCGTTTCCGACCATTGCCCTTCCTCCATTACTCCAGCGTTGAGCCATTTCCGGATCAACCGCAGGATTCTGGGGTCGGCTACGCGATGTTCAACGAACTTGATGAGCCAGCTCTTATCGAGGTTATCGAAAAAGCCATGTATATCGGCATCAAGAACGTAGTTCACCTTCTTCTTCATGAGCGCATAGGACAGTGCGTCCAGCGCTTGGTGCGGGCTGCGCCCCGGACGAAAACCATACGAGAAGCCAAGAAAGTCCTCCTCATAAATCTGATTGAGGACGGTGACCACAGCCTGTTGGACGATTTTGTCCTCCAGAGCTGCAACCCCCAACGGACGTTTCCGTCCGTCTTCTTTCTCTATGTACACTCTTCGCGGTGGCTGTGCCCGGTATGCTCCGCGATGAACCCTGCTATGCAGATCAATGATCCGACCTTCCAGCCCGGACTCATACTCCTGCCACGTTACGCCGTCTACGCCGGGTGCAGCTTTGCGCTTCAATGAGTGAAAGCTTGCCCGGAGTAGGTCAACCGACACGTGATGGAGCAAAGAGGTGAATCTCATCTCCTTGTTTTCCCTTGCTGCTTTCCGCACACCCGCCAACCCCTGTGACACGCTTGCCTCGCTCTGTGTCGAGCGCGTGTTAGGTTGAAGAGTGTTCTCCTCGATCAGCGGCCTTCCCTCCTCAATCTCCGCCAACAATTTCTCGTCTTTGTTCGACTGATTCATAGGTACTGTACCGCTGTCCGACTCCTCGGAGATGTGCATGCGGGCCGTACGGCCTAAGCCTTCACCCGCCGTCCTGGTATCTGGTTTGACAGCAGGCCTCTCCGAGGTCTCCCGGTTCTGTGCATGAAGCTTCCAGGCGTGTCTGGGGTCTTCGACTACGCAGGACCGAGCAGGGACTCGCGATATCGCACCTGCTCGTGTTGTCTTCCGCCTGTTAGAAAGCGTCGACGTCCTGATTGCTTGTTTTCGGAGCTCAATACCCAGCCCACCTGTACCCCTGTTTACGCTTCGCCGTGCACCTCGCGATACACTGCGCAAAACTCGGGGCCGAACGGTTCGCTACTCCTTTCTCGTAGGAATCTTTCATTCCCCGCTTCATGCCGGTTTATCCCGGCGCACCTAACAGGCCCAACGCACTCGTTGACCAATTCTGGGCGAATTGTCGGCAATACGGACGTTTCGACCCGGCTCCCCGAAACTTCCGTATTGGCGGTAATTCACCTGGAACTCTGGGGTGTGAATATCGCTGAACTTCTCATGAATAATTGCAATAGCGATCGCAGAGTGGGACAAAATGTTCTGGGGTAACTGGCAAGCCGATGGTGGTCCAGTGAAGCTGGAAGGTCCCGAGGTTCGCAGCAGCGGTTATCCGGCTCGCTACTCGCTTCGCAGCGCCTGCATCGGCTCCACGCGCATCGCCCGCCGCGCCGGAACAGCGGCCGCAATCAGTCCAATCAGCACCAGCACTCCCGAGGCCAGCACAAACACTCGCGGATCCTCCGCCTCGATCTCATACAGAAAGCTGTGCACCGATCGCGCTGCGAAATACGACGCCACTCCGCCTACCACGAGCCCAGTCGTCAGCAAAACCGCGATCTGGCGCAGCACCATCACGAATACCCGCCCGCGTGTCGCGCCCAGAGCCATCCGCACGCCGATCTCCGTCGTTCGCTGCGACACGTTCCACGCCACCAGCCCGTAGATCCCGATTCCGCTCAGCAGCAGCGCCAGCGCCGCGAAAAACCCCGACATCGCCGAAAGCAGTTGATCCCGCGCTGCCGAGTCATTGAACAGCTGCGTAAACGTGGCAGGATCGGTCTCCGGACTCTCCGGCGCCTGCTCCTGGATCGTGCTGTGATACGCCGCTCTCGCCTCGGCCAGGCTGCGCGCATGAATCGCAAGGAACAGCCCGACGAGACGCTCCGGTTGCCTTGAAATTGGCTCATACACAATCGCCGGGGCAGCCTCACGCACCGTGTCGTACTTCGTGTTCTCGACGATCCCCACGATCTGGCAGTCCCACACCGTCGTCGTTCCGGTGCGCAGGTTGTGCTCCACGTCATGCAGAGTCTGTCCAAGCGCGGAGCCGTGCGGGAAATACATCGCCGCCGCGCGCTCATTCACAATGCAGGAATGCGCATCGCCGTCATCGTTGCGCAAATCGCGTCCGGCCAGAATGCGCGTCCCCAGCGCCGCGAAATAATGCGCGCCGATCTCACTTACGTCCGCGTCCATGGTCTTGGAGTGAAGCGCGTCCGCTGCGGCCGTGAACGCGTCCCTGTCGATCCACCCGTAGTACGGCAGAATGTCCGTCACGCTGGCCGCGTCCACTCCTGGCTTCTCTTCCATCCGCATCATGATCCGCCGGTACAGCGTCAGCAGGTTCACTCCCCGCTGCTGCAACCGCCCAAAATCGACATAATAGAAAATCACGTTCTGCATTCTGAATCCGGAATCCTCAGTCCGCAGATGAACCACCGTCGCTCCCAGCAAGGCCGCCACCACCACCAGCGCCAGAGACAGCGCCACCTGGAACGGGATGAACAGCCGCCGTGCCAACGCTGTCCCGCCGCTTATGCGCGATCGCGTGCTGCGTAGCGCCGTCTCAAAATTCGTTCGGCTCGCCGCCCATGCCGGAGCCATCCCGAACAGCAGCGCGCACAGGCACGCGCACGCCGCCGTAATCGCCAGCACCGCAAAATCCGGTCGCGTCGAAAGCGAAGCCTGCGCCTCCGGGGTCTTCATTCCCTGTAGCAGCATCGGACCCGCCAGCCACGCCAGCGCCACTCCCAGAAGCGCGCCCGGAACGGCCAGCATCATGCTCTCCACCAGCAGCTGCCGCATCAACCTTCCCCGGGCCGCGCCCAGCGCGCCGCGAACTGCAAATTCCTGCTGCCGTGCCGAAGCCCGCGCCAGAAACAGTCCCGACAGATTCGCGCAGCAGATCAGCAGCACCACGCCCACCAGCACCTGCAGCAGAAGCAGCGGCTTCGTGTACTGCGTGCGCAGCGGACTCCAGCCAGTACGCGCCGGGTCCACATCCACCGTCGAATGCTCAATCTCCGGCAGATGCCGGATCGCCGGAGGCAGCATCGCATCCAGCATCGACGGAAACAGCGTCGCCATTTCCGCCTGCGCCTGCGCACGATCGACGCCCGGCTTCAGTCGCGCGAATGTAGTCAGCCACATCATTCCGCCATCATGCAGCTGCTTTTCGTTGTTATTCAGAGCGCCGGAAAACTCGACCGGCAGATACAGATCCGGATGCTCCGCCACAATCACGCCCTCAAATCCCTCCGGAGCCACGCCTACAATCGTCGCGCCGTGGTCGGTCACTGTCACGTGCCGCCCTACCACCGTCGGATCGCCGTGGAACTGATCCATCCACAGCCGGTAGCTAATCACCGCGGCCCATCCATCCGGACCGCCATGCGGCTGATCATCCGCAGGACGTAAGAGCCGCCCTGCAGCCCCAGCACATCGAAGGTGCTCCCGCTCACCATCGCGCCGCGCCGCCCGTGCGACACGCCGTTGTCGTTCAGAACAAGGTCGTACACCGACCATCCGAACACGCCCGAAAACGCATCCGCCCGCTTCTGCACAAACTCGATCATCGACACGCTCAGCGGCACATGGTTGTTCTCACGTTCACCGTTCCGAACATGGATCGCTACCCGCACCAGTCGCCCCGGATCAGACACCGGAAGCCCGCTCAACAGCAACGCATGCGTGAGCGTGAAAATGGCAGTGTTCGCGCCAATTCCGAGCGCGAGAGTCAATATCGCTACCAGCGCAAATCCCTGCTTCCGCGCAAACTGCCGCGTGGCAAAACGAATATCCTGCAGCAGCTCGTCCAGCCACGGTAATCCGCGCTGCACGCGGTAGCTCTCGCGAATCTGTGTGATGCCGCCAAACGCGCGCAGAGCGGCGGTGCGCGCCTGCGGTTCATTCATCCCACGCCTGCGATTTTCTTCGATGGCCAGATCGATGTGCGCACGCAGCTCTTCGTCGAGATCGGCATCGAGTTTTTTGCTGCGGAAGAGTGCTGCGCTGCGGGTGAGGAGAATGCGAATCCAGTCCATAATCAACTCCTAACTCGATGGGGCGAGAAACCGCGCCATCGTGGCGGCGATGCGCTCCCAGTTCTCGGTCTCCTGCTCGATCTGCTTCCGTCCGCTGCGTGTCAGCGAGTAGAACTTAGCGCGGCGTCCTGTTTCCGAGATGCCCCATTCGCTCTTTACCCACCCTCGCTGCTCCAGGCGAAGGAGAGCTGGATAGATGGTCCCCTGGTTGAGACTGAGCGTGTTCGCACTGACTTGTTCGATCCGCCTTGCGATGCCATAGCCGTGCAGCGAGCCCATCGACTCAAGCGTCTTCAGCACCATCAGATCAAGGGTCCCCTGCAAAACATCTGATTTGCGTTCAGGCACGCCTGCTCTCCTGTTGATCGTCCACCTATAGATTGGCGCCGAGATAGGTTGAATGTCAACATATCCATAACGGAGGTCTGATTTTTCACGTCTGACTCTCAGATGTTGACTGCACAATGCGCTCATCGAAGCCATTTTTCCCGACTAGTGTCTGGATTGTCGCCAACCCGGACATTACACCCGTTTTGGGGTAACTTCCGGTTTGCCGGTTACACGCCCATGACGCTGAGGTCAGGCTAGGCGTGGCGAGCGACGCGAGGGACTTGCGCAGGCGACCTAGCTCGAATAATCTGCACGAAAAACCCGATTCCCGGAGAGGTCTTTTCAACCATGATGGGGTTCTCGAGATCGTTTTCAATTCGCGGATCTGGATTTGTTTCTCTCGTGTGTTGTCTTCTGTGCGGCTGCGCGCAGAGGATGCAGGCGCAATCAGTCAGCGCTCACAACCAATTGGAGAAGCTGGTCGACGACAACAGCGCAAACTGGAAGCAGGTTTCGAAACAGATCTGGGATTTTGCGGAGCTGGGCTACCACGAGGGAAAAAGCTCATCTCTCTTGCAGTCGCAACTGAAGGCGGCGGGATTCACCGTGGAGAGCGGTGTGGCCGGTGAGCCCACAGGATTCATCGCAAGCTACGGACACGGCAAGCCGGTGATCGCGCTTCTAGGCGAATTCGATGCGCTACCGGGATTGTCGCAACAAACCATACCTGAGCGTGCCCCCGTGACCCAGGGCGGTTCGGGCCATGCGTGCGGGCACAATCTGTTGGGCTCGGGCGCGGCGCTTGCGGCGGTGGCGGTGAAGCAGTACATAGAGGCGAATCACATTGGCGGCACTCTGCGCTACTACGGAACTCCCGCGGAGGAGGGCGGAGACGGCAAGGTCTATATGGTGCGCGCCGGATTGTTCAAGGATGTGGATGTGGTTCTGCACTGGCATCCGGCTGACCGAAACGAAGTGACGAACGGAGGGATGCTGGCCATCACCGGGGCCAAGTTCACGTTTCATGGCGTGGCGGCGCATGCGGCGATGGCGCCGGATCGCGGCCGGTCGGCGTTGGACGCGGTGATGCTGATGGGAACGGGCATTGAATACATGCGCGAGCACGTACCCAGCAATACACGCATTCATTACATCATCACCAAGGGCGGCGTGGCGCCGAACATCGTACCTGACCTGGCGCAGATAGACCTGATCGCGCGCCATCCCTCGAGCGCCATGTTGCAGCAGATATGGAGTCGCCTTCTCGACATCGCCAAGGGCGCAGCGCTGATGACCGGCACCACATACGAAGTGACCGGAAGTAGCGGCGACGCCAATATCGTGAGCAATGACGCGCTCGGAGCGATAGTGCAGAAGAATCTCGAGGAAGTAGGCGGATACTCGATGAGCGAGACGGAGAGAAAGTTCGCATCGGATTTGCAGAAGACACTCAACATCGATTCACCGCCCAGCCTGGATCAAACGCACGAGGTTGAGCCGCTGCGGAGGCCGGATCCGAATGCGCCTGCGGCGTCCACGGATGTGGGAGACGTGAGCTGGGTGGTGCCGACGATCGGCTTCACTACGGCGACCTTCGTGCCGGGCGTGGCTCCTCATACATGGCAGGCTGCCTCAAGCGCAGGCATGAGCATTGGGCAGGATGGCATGGTGGTAGCTTCGAAAGTGCTCGCCATGACCGCGGTGGATCTGCTTACGAACGCACAACTCGTTAGCGATGCCAGGGCGGATTTTGCCAAGGAGCTTGCCGGCAAGCAATATCACTCGTTCATTCCGGAAGGTCAGACACCGCCCCTCGACTACAGGAATTGAACCACTGCCATCCTTTGACGTCCTTTGGGCATTCTGGACAGATACTCGGCAACCTGGAATGTATGCTCCGGCGCCGCTTTACAAGCGAGAAATGAGGAAGGCGTTTTCGGTCGAGGTACTATTGTCGCCTACATCTCCTTTTCCATTCCTTCGCCCGTTCTGGGGTAATGTCCGGTTGGCCGGTATACGGGCCGGAACCCCGGTTTGCGGTTAATCTGGTACGAAGCACGCATGTCTCATCGACAGCTAATAATCCGCTCAGCATCGATCGGCACGTATTTCGTCCTTTCTTTCGCGGTTCTGTACTGGTTTGCTGGTGACAGTTACTTCTGCGCTAGAAGTTCTCTTCGTAGCACCTTCAGACTTTCTCTTGCGTGTACGATTTGGGATTTGTTCGCGTGCTTTGGGAGGTCGTGGGTAGCGCATAAGATGATGAATTTGCGAATAGCCGTGCCGCTGCTGGCAGCCGCGATTAGTGGTGCGGGATTAGCATCAATACCCTTCTGGATCTATCGGGGTTACGGTCATTTCCTTTTTGAAGGCACTTGGATAGATGTCAGCTGCTTTTTCGCTGAGGGATATAGTTTAGCGTTTATATTCGTCGTCGCGCCCGCTCTGGGGCTCCTTACTCTGATACACGGTATCCTTTGGCTGCGGACCAGCATAGTACAGTTGGCTACAGTTGTCGGATAGTCGCCAACCCGAACATTGCACCCGTTCTGGAGTAACTTCCGGGTTGGCCGGTTAACCGTCCGAGTCGCGGAGTTGCTCGCATTTCGATGCTCATGGCTGAACCGTTCCTGTCGCGACCCTATCCCGCTTGTATTCTCATGGATTCGGCGCGAATTTTCTTCCCGCTATGCCTGAATTTCATTGAAAATAACCAACGAACGGAATCGCCCCTTGGAACGTATCGAAAAAACCGTCTTCCTCAGCTACCGCCGCACAAACGCCTCGTGGGCTTTAGCGATCTATCAACACCTGACTCAAAACGGCTACGATGTTTTCTTCGATTTCAAAGGTATTGCCAGTGGCGACTTCGAGTCGATCGTTCTTGAAAACGTCCGCGCCCGCGCCCACTTTCTCGTTCTGCTCACTCCATCCGCACTCAAACGCTGCTCTGAGGCCGGCGATTGGCTTCGCCTCGAGATCGAGACGGCTATTGAGGCAAAGCGCAATATCGTTCCACTCATGCTACCCGGCTTCAAGTTCAGTACGCCTACCATCGCTCAGCAACTCAGCGGAAAACTCAAGCCGCTCAGCCAATACAACGCGCTCAACGTGCCGGCCGACTACTTTACTGAGGCAATGGAGCGTCTGCGCGACAAGTTCCTGAATGTTGCTCTGGATGCTGTTTCGCATCCTGCCTCATCACGCGCACAAAACGCTGCGAAAATGCAGCAGGCCGCTGCCGGTGCAGCGCCCGCAGCCCGGAAGGAAAAACTTACAGCAGAGACGTACTTCGAGCGGGGCTTCAGCGCAATGGATCCTGATGAGAAGATTCGCCTTTATACCGAGGCGATTCGTCTCAAGCCGGACTTGAGGGGAGCGGTGGCCGACTATGAAGCCAGTGCGCTCACAGAAACAGACGCGAAACAATCGAAAGCCCAAGCAAGTAAGACGGTCTCGTCTGCGCCCTCCAGACAAAAGGACAACCACGAGCGCAAAGGCAGCATTCCCGCCGTCGACCCCGAAAAGAAACCTGATGTACAGATGGAAGCCCGCAGGCTGTTCGAAGAACCGCGAAAACTTGAACGGGCAAAGGAACTGGAGCAGAAGATGCTCACCCCTCAGAAGGCGGAAGAAAGGCAGCCGCGAGCGAATGGAAGAGATGAACGGAGGCGGAAGAAACGCCCCGCCACACAGAATATGACCGAAGAGTGGGTTTTAGAACCAAGGAGCAAACACGCCCAAGCCGCGCCCCGTACAGAGCCGGTTGACAGTGCGAAGCAGAGCGAGGCAGCTCGCGTCCGTCAAAGGGAGCGGCGTGCCGCACAGAATGCTGCTGCGGACCGGGTCCTGACGCGTATTCGGCGCGAGCGGCGAGACGAAGCGGAGATGAGAAGACTGGAGAAAGAGAAACCCTTGCAGGCTTGGTTGAAGAGGCTCCTGAACCGACCCCTGTGATACCTGGGCGACTGCCCGCGCGCGTAGAGCCAAAGAAGAGGGATCTCGCTTCGAGAGAGGCGACCCGCGACTGTTGTCCAATCTGGACGAATGGTCGGCCATCCTGACATTACCGCAGCACCAATCTCAACTTCGGGGCCGTCCTGCTTGAAAAACGGTGCCGGCTTTGGTACCCACCGGGCGCGGGGAACTTAATGGCATGGTCCGCCGCTTTTACCCAGCCGGAAGTTGGGGTTATAAGAGGCGTAGAGAGGAGAGTGCCATGGAACTGTTCACGCTCGGTATCGATATGGGCAAGACAACCTTCCATTTAGTGGGGATGAACCAACGGGGAGTGGTGATGGTACGGAAGCGTTTTTATCGTAACCAGCTATTGCAATTCACCGCGAACCTCAAGGTGGAGTTGATCGGCATGGAAGCCTGCGGTGGTTCCCACTTTCTTGGCCGTGCTCTGCGGGAGCAGGGTCACGAGGTACGTTTGATTCCTGCGCAATATGTAAAGCCCTACGTGAAGACGAACAAGAGTGACTATATCGACGCGGAAGCGATCGCCGAAGCGGTAGGAAGACCGACGATGCGCTTTGTGCCGATTAAGAGTGATGATCAGCTAGATCTGCAGTCGTTGCACCGGGTACGTGAGCGCTGGATCATGCGCCGTACCGCAGTCGTCAATCAGATTCGCGGGCTGCTGCTGGAGCGAGGCATCACCCTGCGCAAGGGGCGACGGTATGTGGATGAAGCTTTGCCTAGGATTCTCGCAGATCCGGCGACGAAGCTCTCGGGGGCGGTTCTTGTACTGCTAACGGAACTGAAGCTGGAGTTGGCTCAACTGGCAGAGAAGATCGACCGGGCCGATCAGTCGATGGCGCAGATGGCACGGGAGAACGAAGCCTGCCGTCGGCTGGTCACCATGCCGGGAGTGGGTCCAGTTATCGCCACAGCGATCATCGCAACGATCGGTAACGGCGCGGCATTCCGCAAGGGGCGCGACTTTGCCGCCTGGCTGGGAGTGGTTCCCGAGGAGCACTCGACTGGCGGCAAGCAAACGTTGTGGAAGATTCCCCTTCGTGGAAACCAGTACCTGCGCAAGCTGTTCGTGCAGGGAGCCAGAGCCGTAATGCAACACAGGACCAAGCAGTCGTCTGGATTAAGCGCCTGGCTGGAACAGCTCACGGCACGAACGCATCACAACATCGCCATCGTGGCGCTGGCCAATAAGTTGGCACGGATGGCTTGGCCAGTGCTGGCCAAGAATGAAGTCTACCGGCCACCGCTACTCGCTGGTACTGCCACCATCTGACTGGCCCTGCAGATGACGCCTGGAAGAACACCCGGCTTGGAAATCGCTGCCGCGATTCCCACATCCGCAGACCAGCGACGACTACGGAGTTTTATTTTCCTGCCAGGTCTGCTGGCGAAGAAACGAGATGGCACCACGGTCTAACCGTCGCTCTGAAAACCTGCTTTCGGTAAAGGTCTTTCTAAGACCGAGAACTTAATTAGGAACAGAGCGAAGCGCATTCCATCCTGGCCCGGAGTCTTCACACACTCCAACAAGGCCGTATACATACGCGCAGACCTTACCTGCTATTCTCACTTTTCGCTTGCAACAAGGCGGCGGACCATACATACCGAAAAGGCTTTTCAGGAAGTATGGAGGATTACTTTCGGTTTGCCCGTCACTCAATCATGATCGCGGAGAGTGTGTAGGCAGTAGCTGTGTTTGTGCCCCGTGATACCAATATTGCCGACCTGAACGGGTTCCTGTAACGGGCCAATCAACTGTGCAGTTTTTCTGAGGCTCCGACAAAATCATAAAATCCATCGCACCTGCAATCGGGATCGGGTGCAATCTGTTAATTATCAAAAGCGAAAGAATAGGTTATTGACTGGTCAAGCTGGGGAGTTGAGCGTGAGGTGCTCGAGTTTCCGGCGGTACCTAGTCCAAGCAGCCAGAACGCGCGTTGCGTATGCGACCTGGTCCGTATACCTACCCTTCAGTCAGTGATAGGCTCAACTTTCATGGAAGATCTTTCAATGCATCATCATCCTATCGGCACGCTGCTCGGACCGCAGCTGCGTAGGAACCTTGATTCCTTTCGTCTCAGCGCGGACCAGGTCAACTTCTTCCACGAACGGGGATACGTCAGCGGGCTTCGAGTCCTCCTGGATGACCAGGTCGAAACACTGCGCAAGGAATTAGCCGATCTGGCTGATCCGAAGCATCCGGGACACGCACTTTATTATGAATATCACTCGAACGAATCAACAATTCCAGATCACATTCTGTTCCATGCTCTAGGCGCATGGCGGATCACGCCGGGTTTCCATGACCTGCTGTGGAGCCCAGCATTCACGATTCCGGCAGCACAGTTGCTCGGCGGGCCCGTGCGCTTTTGGCATGACCAGCTCTTCTGTAAGCCTGCGCATCACGGCGGCGTTGTTGCCTGGCATCAAGACTATTCTTACTGGACGCGCACGCAACCACTTGCACACCTTACTTGCTGGATCGGCCTGGACGACTCCACGCGCGAGAATGGATGCCTGCAGTACATCCCGGGAAGCCATCGCTGGCCTGAACTGCCGATCACGGGATTGGCTGGGGATATGGAGGCGATCCAAGGAGCCTTGAGTGCTGAACAACGCGAGCAGTTCGATGCAGCGGTTGCGGTGGAGCTCAAAAAAGGTGAAGCCTCATTCCATCATCCTCGTTTGGTGCACGGATCATTTGCCAATCACTCCGACCAGGCCCGCCGGGCAACGGTAATCAATGTGATGCGGGATGGCGTATGCTCCGCTACAAATGAATCTCTGCTTCAGGGCATACCTGTTATTTCGGCGGGAGAAAAGATCGGGGGCCAGTTTTTCCCTTTGCTTCAAAGATCAGCATGACAACCGGCGACCCATTGCAGAGGGGCACTGCCTCCGCCATCACAACTCTTGGATGCAATCCGTGATTTCCGGTAACGATCCCCCTCCCCGCGGGACAACTGCCCTAATGGTTTCATTCAACCGTACACTCCTCCTGCTCCGTTGCTGTGCCCGATTCTTGAATAGTCTGCCCGCAAGAATGCAGCTTCCTTATTCATTGCAAACTATCGGATTTAACATTAATGGGGCGTACGACATTCGTTTCAGCCGATCACAAGAAGCAACGAACAGAGTGATGCAGGATTCAAATAGTCCCAACTCCATAAGGAAATACGAGACATACGATCAAAGGAGAATGTGCTATGCAGTGCTCCTCTTCTTCTTGTCAGTTCCCCTTTTGCTAATGGGACAGGACAAAAATGATCAGGATGTATTCGACAAGATGTACGTGGGTGCTTTTGATCCTGACGCGTGGAACGGAATTGTGTTCGATGGTACAGCCCACGGACAACGGGTCCCTTTTGCTATCCGAGTGGGATCGAAGAGCGGACGATTCCTCGATGGAGAACGGATCTTCGATGCTGTAAGCACCGTTGGACCTCATGCGCCGGATGGTTCTTATGCTCTTTTGAGCTGGCGCCATTATCCGCGCACGGCCCCAGTCACGTTGGAGTGGTCACGCATCGACAAAACCACGGTTGTCGGAAGGCTAAGGGCTCCGTCGGATATGCATTTAGTACTTGAGGCCTATTCGCCTTTCGAACCTGATTTCACAGGCGCGTATTACATCAGTAGGGATGGCAAGCAAATTATCGGCGACCACCACATCGACGGCGACTTCACTTCGGCAGCGCACTTCGTAGTAGCAACGGATCGCCCAGTCCTGGGCGCGGCCACATTTCCCAAGGTAACTGAGTTGCGGCAGGTAATGGACGTTGGCACTTTAACGGATACCGACACGCAAAACAAGAAGGGAGCGGTTGGCCTGGAATCTCCCGGCGACGGCTCTTACGCCGACGACCGTTACATGAGGGGTGCAGCAGGTCTTGAACTTGTAACGGACACGAATTCGACCGCCCATTTTGTAGCTACCGTGGGATGGAATGTTTCGGAACTGACTAGTCAAACCAGGGAACTTCTCGACCGTGGACGGATCGACGCGATTCTCAACCAAAAGGCATTGCAGTATGAGCAAGGAAGGCCCCACATTAAGGGTCTCTTCAGCGAGGCTCCCGACGCTATTGGAAACTCGATGTTCTGGAACACACTGTACGTACCCTCGCTTGATCTTGAGTTCCCGAGCATCAGCCGCGACTGGGCTAAGAGGTTTGGCGGCTGGGTGGTCGGCGAGTGGGACTGCTTCTTCGATGCCCTTCTAACGAATGTAGAGAACACAGCGCAAACATCTGCTTCTACACGTGCGATCCTCCTCTCGCAAGCGTCAAATGGGGTTGTTCCAAATTTCGCCAGCGGAGGTGGAACCAGTCCCGATCGATCGCAACCCCCGGTTGGTTCCTACGTTGTGTGGAAGAACTATCAGCGAAACGGGGACAAAGAAATTCTGCAATGGGCGTATCCGCGGCTGAAACGATGGCATGAGTGGTGGTTTTCCGACCGTGGCGACGGGCAGCCGTGGCGAGATGGCAACCATAACGGCCTACTTGAGTGGGGGAGCGACAAGGGTTCGAGCTCTTCAGGAGGCGGCCGCGGATATCTTCAAGGCGCGAAATGGGAAAGTGGTATGGACGACAGCCCAATGTACGACGATGTTCTGTACGACTCGCGTACCTACACCATGAATCTCGACGATGTCGGCTTGAATTCGCTGTACGCGCTGGACTCAGAGTGTCTGGCGAAGATCGCCGAGATTCTCGGCAAGGAGGATGATAAGAGCCGCTTCACCTCCGACCACGAAAGAATAAAAAGGAGCATGCAGCAGCTCTGGAATGAACAAGATGGCATTTACGAAAATCGATATTGGGACGGCCATTTTTCGCGACGTCTTTCTCCCACCAACTTCTATCCGATGCTGGCTGGCGTTGCGACGCCCACACAGGCGAAGAGAATGGTAAAGGATCATCTCCTCAACCCAAAGGAGTTTTGGGGACGGTATGTAATTCCCACTATCGCACGTAATGATGTGACTTTTGAGGACCAGTTCTATTGGAGAGGCGATATCTGGGGACCGACTAACTATCTGGTTTATGAGGGACTGAACCGTTACGGCGAAGACGAAGTGGCGCTGCAATTTGCGGAAAAAAGCTACGATCTTTTCATGGATGACTGGCGTGCGCATCAATACACTAACGAACAATATTATGCGTGGGGCGGAAGCGCCGGCGGAGATAAACACTACACATGGGGAGCGCTTCTTTGCTTGATTCCTCTCGAGCAATACATGGATGAGACGCCTTGGGATGGACTGCGATTTGGCGCGTTGAACCCACATACTTCCGGCGAGCTGTCAAACTACTCTTGGAATCATCATAATTACAAGATCGCCATTGGTCTTGATCGTACTGCCATTGAGCGCGACGGGGAAGTTCGCTTTGAAGCCAATGCCGGGGTGATCGTCCGAAATTACAAATTGGACTCAACTACTTTGTCGTTTTCGATAAAGACGCTCCGGTCCACAAACGTTACCACGCGCGAACTGGCATCCGGGACATTATTGCTGAGTGTTGACGATCAGCACGCTAAGTCGGTTGTTGCGCGACATGGAAGCGTTATTTTCCGGATACCAGCAGGCGAGCATCGCATTGTAGAAATTTGGAAACAATAAGCAGAAGAACCACAAGCGAAATGGTGTGATGCTGCGAGTCTCAGGCGAACTGACTGCTCAGGATCGCGCGGATCAGGATGTCTCGCGAACATCCTTCTAGTAAGCGAACAACCACGTTCTGGGTGAATTGTCGCCTACCCGGCAGTAACGGAGATATAACCCGTTGGTGAGGGGGAGAGGGGGGAGAAGCCCAGATTGCTCTCGATGTTCTGCCGGGCAACTTACAACTTACCGCGAAGCCCATATCCATCAAGTACGCGGAGCGTAGATGAATCGATGAATCGGCGATCCGGCGACACCCAACCCATTCCTGCCAGGCGCGATAAAGTCGGCTCACTTCGGATCGAAGACAGCATAGTGTCCTCCACGCTAATTAGGACTCGCTGGAAGAGCAGGGTTGGCAACAAACCGTCTTCATTTCGTCCTGCGAGGCTCTCCTGAACGCCCACTGGTGTCACGAATGAGATCTGGGCGAAAATATGGTTGCCGATCTGCATATTTCTGCAGCGGCACGACGGCAAAGGCGCGCTGCGCAATGGTCGAGGGCAAACTCCAAGGCAAACGAAACCCGGAGGCTCTCACGGAAAGCCCCCGGGCTTGAAGTGGAATTGAGCAAGCATCATTATTTCTCCGACGCGATCAGCACGACTTCGTCCTTCGATTGGTTCTTTGTCAACTCCGTTTGCCGCGAGTTGATCTTGATCTGGTTGCCGAGAGAGCTGTGCCGGTTCCACACTTCGGCGAGGAAATACTGGTTGCCATAGCGATGGAAAACCAGCTTGGCGTCGGCAACGGGCTTCAGCAATTGGCAGGAAGTCGAAAGAACGAGTGTCCCTGCGTTCGAATTCACGTTGTGGATCGAGAGTGTCGGTCCCCCCCAAGGTCCGACGGCCGTGACTTCATACTCGCCGGCCGGAAGCTGGACATTTCCTGCGGTGAATTCGAAAGGCACAGTTATCGTCAGGTGAGTAGTTTGCGCTTGGGCGGCTGCGCTCATCAGCAGCGCCAGGGACATCGCGAGTGACAACAGATTCTTTTTCACGGTAGGTCTCCTTTTCTGTGTTGGCCGAGCGTATGGAACTGGTCGAGTGGAGCGAGCTGAGCTACGGTCACGACCTGAGCTTGGGCAGAATGTAGACGCCGAAGCAGAGCAACCACGCAACATAACCTAGAACGAGTTGGAAGAGCGTTTGCGGCGACATTGGGCCTCCTGGGTTAATGGGATGATATATATCATCCCATGCTTTTCATACAGCAACCTCATTGACCTGCGGCGCCGATAGAATTGGCATTCGCTCGGAAGAACTCTTCCAGCGTCTGTGGATTCCGGCCCGTGACCTCACGAATAGCATTGGTAGCCTGGCGGGGTTCCTTACTATTCCGGAAGTATTGCCAAAGATGGGTCAGATGATCGAGTGCGTGGGGATTGATTCGCTCCTTCACTGCATCCGCCCACTGCTCGTCTGTGATTGGCACATAGCGAATCGGCCGCCCGATGGCTTTACCAAGGGTTTCGACAATCTGCCGCACTGTTAGAGTTTCGCTCACCAGCGGGTATACCTTTTCGGAGGGCGCGTTGGAGGCAGCCAAAAGAGTTGCGGCGACGTGGGCTACGTCTTCGGCGCCGGCGAGCGGAATGACAGCGTCGCCATCGCCCCAGGGTAGGAACGCGGCATTTTGCTCGGCCACGCTGCGGGTGACAAGCGCGCGTACGTTTTCGTAATAGGGTGGCGCTTGAATATGAATGGCCCCAATCTGCGCCCAGTCGAAAATACGATCAGCCAGCCGGTGCTGCAAATTCCGGAATGACGGAGCGCGTTGAAGATCGCGAAATAAGGGATCATCTGGCGTACCCTGAAACTGCGAATTGTTCACAACCAACTCCACCCCCGCATCGCGGGCCGATGTGGCGAAGATGGTGGCGGCCTCAAGCAGCCCATCGGCCACCGGGTAGGTGAAGTAAGCGCGCTTCACATCTTTCATAGCCGCCTGGACCGAGGCCGGGTTGAGGAGGTCGCCCTCGATGATTTCTGCACCTTTTTGACGAAGCTCGTCGGACCTGGCATCGAGTTTGTGGACGAATGCGCGAACGGGAAGGCCCTGCTCGAGGAGAAGCGTTGCGATGACGCGTCCGGTTGAGCCCTGCTGGCCGCCGGCTGCACCTGTGATCAGAATCGGGTTAGACATTGGAGTCCTCCTTTCTTCGCATAGGATGATCTACATCATCTGATGGATTCGAACTTTCTTTGACCGCCGCGGCTGGTTGCATCGTGGGATGATCTCGAGCATCCTAAAATGAGCCATGCGTTACCGACCTGAACACAAAGTGGAAGTCCATCAGAAGATTGTGAGAGACGCCTCGCGACGAGTACGCGCCGAGGGTCTGAACGGCGCAGGGGTTGCAGCGGTCATGCGCGACACTGGTCTGACGCACGGAGGCTTTTACAAACACTTCGGGAGCAAGGATGAGTTACTCCTGGAGTCGCTCCGCGAGGCTTTCCGTGAGATCGCCGACCGATGGGCTCAAGCTGCGGAAGAAACTCAACCGGGGACAGCGTGGAAGGCGATTGTGAAGGCCTATCTAAGCTCGGAATACTGCGATCACGCTGAGCGCGGCTGCCCGCTGACGGCACTTGCACCCGAGCTGGCGCGGGTCGACAAGAGGATGAGGGGACAGATCCTTGCCGAGCTCGTGAACTACAAGGATCGAATGGTTCCCTTTATGCCGGGCCAGCGAACTGCCGACAAAGAGCGTGCTTTCTTTTCGATCTTTTCAACGATGATCGGGGCAGTTGAAATCGCTCGCATGCTGCCAGAACCCGCGATGCGAGAGAAAGTGCTGACGAGCGCAAGAGATTTCCTATTGCGCAGCTTTTGATTTTTGGGGTCAAGAAGGCGTCGTTCTCAAGTGTTGCGAAAAGGGCCAAAGCGCTCAGAGCCGTCTTGTCTCTTACGTTCGAATTCCGGATGGATGGTCGCTAGCCTACATCGGAAACGCCTCGGCCATGACGCGAGTTGAAGGCGAGGTGTTGATCCGAGGCGTTTTCGATTAGGAGGCAAGGAGGAAGCCGCAGGCGCTTGCCGCGGATGCGATGAGTCTATGGGGATTGAATCAAAGCACGCCTGTAATCAGCTATTTAGCTAGATCAACGAAAGCCGATGAAGCGATCTCTGCAAGCCCATCACCCTGAGTATGGCACAGTCGAGCGACCGCGGCGCCTGCGGCTTCGTTCTTGTCAGCTAAGCGGAAGTAATCTCGTTCATTGAAAAACGGGCACCTGACCAATTGCCTTAGAAACGAGAATTTGAGTAAGTTCGCTGCTCGACGTTCATTCCCGTCGGCAACTTACCGAAATGCCGTGCCAGCTCAACCGGTCGATGCAACACTATCTAATCAGCTGATCCACAAATGCTTACCTTGAAGAATCGAATCTGTTTGGCTGATGTGGGCCAAAACCTAGCCAGATAAGGTTCCGGCTTGATCTAACCCTAGTCTTTCTTAGCGTCTTTTAGCTTTTGTTTTCATTGGTGCCGCGCTGCCAGGGGCTCTGCGGATCGCAGAAGTAAACTTTCACATTCGTGTCCACCTTTAAGCTCTTGTGTTTAGCCATCTCGTGCCCCCTGTCCCACTTCAACTAGCGCCTCATAGTCTCTCGCAGTTTACTCACTTGCTTGCTCAGCGCGGCGACTACCGTCGTTGTGTCTTTGCTTCGTACTTTCACCAGCATGGTGAAACGCGAATGTCGTTCCACCATAGTTACGATGTGACTGTTCCTGCTGCCCGCTCAGCAGGTCTCCCTCCCAATGGCCTCGAATAGCGCTGTCTTCAACTTCCGCAGGTCTTTCCCTAATAGAGATGGCATCTACTATCTGCCCGCGGCACTGTCCCGTCAGCCCTAGCGTGTCGTGAGCTACGTATAAGCCGCTTGGACCTGAGGTGCTGAATCAGCTCTTTTTTCAGCACTCCCCGGGCCTGGATGAATCAGCTGCCGTAGATGCTTTCCTTGACACTCGCATGCTCTCGTTGCTGGGATAGTGGACCTTCAACCTTGCTGAAATCTGTTCCGGCGACCAGTCCAGAATCAGTTTACTGGCCACGATCGTCCGCAGCTTTTCGTCGTTTTCAAGAATGCACACCTTGGGTCTCAGAGCTGACTCCCAGGCCCGACGATCGGCTTCACTGGCTCGATACAGTGGACGCCCGCCGTGACGCGACACCTCCCAGCTCACCGTCGACACAGGCCGCTGCAACCCTTTAGCGATCTCACGAATCGACGAACCGGAAGCAATTCCTCGTGAGATGTCTTCCCGCTCGGCGCGTCAGCGTCGCGGCGAACGCCGACGAGCAGCAGGAATTATCCCGCCGCGCTGCGTCAACAAGAACCGGATGGAACCATGGCCCTTACCAAAGGCGCGGCCAATCTCATGCAACGACTCTCCCGCCTTCCAACGGCGCCACATGTCGATCCGCTGCTCCGTGGAAAGCCTGTCCCGTTTTCCTTGTGCCATAAACACCACCTTTAGAAATGTGGGTCTGAGCTGAGTGTTGCGTCGACCCATTGAGACCACCGACTTTTCAGGCGCAACGGAATAGCTTCCGGATTGTCGTCACCCAGAAGGAATGAATCGGCGATCCAGACACCCAACCGCAACGGAGACAAGGCCGACCCTCCCTTGAGGCTTGAGGTCGAGTTGTGCGGCCAGCGATGGATCGATTACCGTGGCCTGGCTGCCGGTATCCACCATCAAATCAAATGGTCCTCTCTGATTGATCGCTACTGGAGACCACAGCGGCGCAAGGACGAAAGCCCAAGGCAAACGAAACCCGGAGGCTCTCACGGAGAGCCTCCGGGTTTGAAGTGGAATTGAGCAAGCATCATTATTTCTCCGATGCGATCAGCACGACTTCGTCCTTCGATTGGTTCTTTGCCAACTCTGTTTGCCGCGAGTTGATCTTGATCTGGTTGCCGAGAGAGCTGTGCCGGTTCCACACTTCGGCGAGGAAATACTGGTTGCCGTAGCGATGGAAAACCAGCTTGGCGTCGGCAGTGGGCTTCTGCGATCTGGAGGAAGTCGAAAGAACGAGTGTCCCTGCGTTCGAATTCACGTTGTGGACCGAGAGTGTCGATCCCCCCCAAGGTCCGACGGCCGTGACTTCATACTCGCCGGCCGGAAGCTGGACATTTCCTGCGGTGAATTCGAAAGGCACAGTTATCGTCAGGTGAGTAGTTTGCGCTTGGGCGGCTGCGCTCATCAGCAGCGCCAGGGACATCGCGATTGTTAACAGATTCTTTTTCACGGTAGGTCTCCTTTTCTTTGTGATGGCCGAGCCCTTGCGAACTTGGTCTCACAGTGGAAAGCGAGGCAACCGCCAAATCCCCGCCACCTTTTCCAACAAATATTTCCTGGCCTGAAGGGCAGACAGTTACCTGGTCCTCAATTCGACGTGAATTGCGCCTATAATCGCGCGCAACTGGAAGTGGGCACGCTATGGGACCCGATCCGGGCGAAATCACGCAATTGCTGCAGCAATGGGGAACCGGCGACCGGCAAGTTGAGGACAGGTTGTTTGATCTCCTGATGCCGGATCTTCACCAGATTGCCGAACGCTGTTTCCGTCGCGAGCGGCCCGGCAATACCCTCCAGCCAACCGCGCTGGTGAACGAAGCATTCCTTCGCCTGGCGAAGTCGAAGGACCTTGATTGGCAGGATCGCGGTCATTTCCTCGCGATATCAGCCAGGGTGATGCGTCGTTACCTGATTGACCACGCACGGGTCCGGCCTGACATTCTGTTTCTGCCCATGGAAGGACTTCCGGAGCGCTTCCTGGGCACCCGCACCCCGTCGGAGCTGGTGATTGCGGTTGACGAGTTGCTCAACGATCTGGAGCGGGAATCGCCCTCAAGACGAGCGTTGGTCGAACTGAAGTTCTTCCTGGGGTCAACCGATCAGGAGACCGCAGACGCGCTGGGTATCACGTTGCACACCATGCAGCGGGAGTGGTACCGGGCTCGCCGCTGGCTCTTCGAACGACTGACTGGGGAACCATGACAAGCAGCCGCGAAGAAGACGAACGGGTGATGGAGATACTGGCGACCGCCCGCCGGAAGACGGCGGCGGAACGCGAAGCCTACCTGCAGTCGGCCTGCGCAGGGGATGAGGACCTGCGCCGCGAAGTGGTGGATGCGCTGGCGTGGGAAGAACGCATGGGCGGATTCCTGCAGCAGCCGGTGGCGGTGATCGCGGACGGAAATCCGGACTCGGCGGTCACGGCTGTGCAATTTGCCGCGGGATTGGAAATAGGGCAATACCGCATCGAGTCGAAGCTGGGGGAGGGCGGCATGAGCACGGTTTGGCTGGCTCTCGACACCAGACTTGGCCGCCGGGTGGCGATCAAGTTTCTGTCCGACGATCTGGCCGATGCGGAGGCCCGCCGCCGTTTTCAGCGCGAGGCGCAGATGGCCTCTTCGCTGAATCATCCGCACATTGTTACCGTGTATGACATCGGTGAATTCGAGGGGCGGCAGTACCTGGTCACGGAATATGTCGACGGCGGGACCCTGAAAGACTGGGTTAAGGAAAAGCGAAGGACGGCGAAGGAAGTCGCCGAGTTGCTGACCGGCGTGGCCGACGGTCTGGCCGCCGCGCATCAGGCGGGCATCCTGCACCGGGACATCAAGCCCATGAACATTCTGGTGGCCAGAAACGGCTATGCCAAGCTGTCGGACTTCGGCCTGGCGAGGCTTGCCGAAAACGGCACGATCGATCTCGCGGCAAGGTTGCCGGAAGGGCCGACGCGCCCGGGACTGATCCTCGGCACGATCGCCTATATGTCTCCGGAGCAGGCTTCGGGCCAGCCGCTGGATTCGCGCAGCGACATCTTTTCCTTCGGCGTGTTGCTCTACGAAATACTGTCCGGCAAGCGGCCGTTTGGCGGCCGAACGGATTTGGAAGTGCTGAAGACCATCATCCACGGCGAATTGCCGCCGTTGAGCGAAGAAGTCCCCGAGGCGTATCGCAACGTGGTTGAGAAGGCCTTGGAAAAGAGTCCGGCGGAGAGATACCAGTCCATGCGGGAGATGGTCGTGGATCTGCGGCGGGGTCATCGCTCGGAAGAGCTTTCGCCTGCGCCGCCAAAATCAAAGAGCGTGTCAACCTTAGATAGAGTCTGGTTGAAGATCGGAGTCGGAATATTCGCCCTTGCGGCCGTTGCCCTTGCAGCCGTAGGTCTCTATCGATGGCATCGGCAGCAGCGTCCGCAGGAGCAGGCCGGCTTGACTGCCGTTCCGTTTACGGCTCTGCCCGGACGGGCGACTTCCCCGGCCTTCTCTTCCGATGGGTCCAGAATCGCTTTCGCGTGGAACGGCGACCCTACACATGGGGACAAAGGCTTCGATCTATACGTGAAGGCCATCGGGAGCGAGACTCTTCTCCGCTTGACGCAGCATTCCTCAGAATGGATCAGCCCAGCATGGTCTCCCGACGGCACGCAGATCGCGTTTCACCGCGTGGCCGGCGCGGACGCTGGCATCTACGTTGTCCCCGCGCTCGGCGGGCCTGAGAGAAAGTTACGCTCCACCCGATTGCCTGGGGGTTGGACTGACTTCTCCGGTATCAGTTGGTCGCCAGACGGCAAGTGGCTCGCCTTCGCAGATGTATTGCCAGAAAAAGAGGGCGTCATAGGGAGGTATCTCCTGTCAACGGAAACACTGGAGGCCAGGCAGATTCCGATCAATCCAATGTGCATTGGTGAAGGTCTGCAAGCGTTCTCCCACAACGGCGAGTACCTTGCATACTGGTGTTTGCGAGGGGGGTACGACGCCGTTCTATATTCCTTACCAATTCGGGGTGGTCAGCCGAAAACAATTTCATCATTTCGGGCTTTTCCAACAGGGTTAACGTGGTCGGCTGACGACAAGAAACTCATTTATTCCCTTAACTCCCTTGGAAGTCGGCTCTCCGCTGAACTCGGTGAAGTTGCTGTCGAGAATGGGTCGACGGAACAGCTTGCCTTCGCAGGAAGTGCGAGGCTGCCCACAGTTTCGTCCAGGGGCGACAAGCTTGCCTACAGCTCTCTTTTCACTAACTCAGATATCTGGCGTCGAGACCTGCTTCACCCCGAGGCTCCGGCCGTAGAACTCATCCCTTCGTCCCGGGCACAGTTCGACGCTCAGTATTCTCCGGACGGAAAGCGCATTGCCTTTGTGTCATTCCGCTCTGGCCGGCAGGGAGTTTGGGTCAGCGACGCCGATGGCAGCAACCTGGTGCAGATATCGGACCCCCATTATCAGAGCGGCAGTCCGCAATGGTCGCCGGACGGAAACAGGATAGCGTTTGACTCGTACCCCGGGGAGCACTGGAAAATATTTGTCGCCGACGTGGCCGAACGTAAGCCCAGACAACTGGTCACAAATATTTCCAACGGAACTCGACCTTACTGGTCCCGCGATGGAAAGTGGATATATTTCAGCTCCGGGGAACCTGGCAGGACGGTAGTCTATCGCTGTCCTGCCTCCGGCGGAGACGCCGTTTTACTCTCCAAAGGTACCGTGGTGCTCAATGCGCGCGAATCTTTGGATGGGAAGACAGTATATTTTGCGAGCAACCACGACAAATCAACGCTGAAGCAAATCGCTCTGCCAGCACAGCCCGGTACGGAGTCCGAGGTGGATGGAATGCCCCTCATTAGAGCCGCCGAGCTGTGGACCCTCTCTCGAGAGGGCATCTATTTTGTTCCTGACGAGGCGCCCAGATCTCTCCGCTACTTTGATTTCGCCAGCAAGCGGATACGCCCAATCTTTGAACTGGACAAGGACTTCTATAGCGGCCTTTCGGTCTCTCCCGATGGCCGATGGATCCTCTATTCACTAGAAAGCGATGTAAACAGCGACATCATGCTCGTCGATCAATTTCGATAATCGGCTCGAAATGCTGGTCCCCTCAAAACCTCACACCAACGTTGTCACGAAGTCCTGCAAAACGGGGTTTTCGGTAACTACGTCTTGCCTGATCCGGTAGCAGCCAGCTCTCGGATTGAGCCCGAGTCACCGCGCAATCCGGAAACAACGGGGCGTAGTCGGGTCGGAGGTGGCGCATCGAGCTGCCCCGATGCTGGCCACCGTCCGCCGCTCAAACTGCACGTGCGGTTTTCCCGCATGCAGCTTTCACGAAGGCTCACCCTTCCGAGATGCAATCAAGGTATTAACGGTACTCGTTAATGAGTGGACCTTCTTCGCATCCGTCGGATCAATCCAGTCCGACAGTATTCTCGGGCGGAAATGTACGGGTATTTCACTCATGGAACTGATCCACCTTTCCGTCCTTACTCACTGCCTGGCTTTCTCTTCCCAACCGCCTTCGCCGGCTGCCTTCCCCGACCCACTTCCGTCGCCGGTCGCCCGGTCACATGACTTTCGCCATGCTTGAGGTACTATTCAGCCGTCCGACTACTGACCGAGCATCGCTCGCCACTTCGCTTGCGCTTATAGGTCTGCTTACCCCAGTGTCACCCAGGGACTCCGCCAGTTCTCCTGAGGTCACGCACTGTTCTTCCCTACCGTGCCGCCCGCAATCACCTTGGTGCGGTGGGTGAATGAGAACGCCTTCGTCTCAGAAGTGCAGACTCGACCTTGTCCCACCTTTGGCCGACCGGTTCATCTTGGGTTTCCCCATCGATTACGGCCCGGTACTTCTCCTCATGCCCTTCGGATTCCACCTCGCGGTGGACACCCTGCCCTCCGGAGTACAACAGGCGGTGGCTCCAGGTCAGTCTTGGCTGTATCCAGCTTTCGCCTTCGTGCCCGTTTGGACGTCTCCATACCTTCCACCTTCTCCGGCCAGCGAGGCTGTGAACCCCACTTTTGGATATGGCGCCCCTCATTTGAGCGCCAGAGGGACTTCAACCCTCCTGAACAGTGCGCTGCTCAGCGCACACTTCCGGTTAGCCGACCACCCGGCCACTACGAGTTCATTAGAATAGTGGGGCGATTGAGGAAATGCTCAATATGGAGATATGGACTGGCGTGGCTTGCATCGTTGCTAACCCCAACTGCAAGGGGTTCCGACGTTTTGGAGACAATGGCAAGGGCGCCTATGTGAATCTAGCAGCCTCGGTCGATTCAGAAGCTGAGTTCACGGAGCGAGTCGAACGAATCGTGCCCACGCTTGACTGCATTCTTTTGACACTGGAAGACGTGAAACCAATCGATGAGCGCATGGAGGAGCCGGATTATCCCGAAGAGCTAATCAACATGCGCTCGACGGCACGGGCGCAACCAGCAGACCTTGTGTTCGGAGGATTTCACGTCTGGACTGATAACGACATCAACTGACTCGCAAGACCTAATCAATTGTTCCGGAAGTGTCACCGGCAATCCGGGAGTTTC
This sequence comes from uncultured Acidobacteriaceae bacterium, assembly GCA_963781245.1. Classification (GTDB taxonomy): domain Bacteria; phylum Acidobacteriota; class Terriglobia; order Terriglobales; family Acidobacteriaceae; genus Silvibacterium. The sequence continues at coordinate 816,414 of CAWAFB010000004.1, read as the reverse complement.
GCGTTGAAGTCGGGTCGGAGGTGGCGCATCGAGCTGCCCCGATGCTGGCCACCGTCCGCCGCTCAAACTGCACGTGCGGTTTTCCCGCATGCAGCTTTCACGAAGGCTCACCCTTCCGAGATGCAATCAAGGTAGTAACGGTACTCGTTAATGAGTGGACCTTCTTCGCATCCGTCGGATCAATCCAGTCCGACAGTATTCTCGGGCGGAAATGTACGGGTATTTCACTCATGGAACTGATCCACCTTTCCGTCCTTACTCACTGCCTGGCTTTCTCTTCCCAACCGCCTTCGCCGGCTGCCTTCCCCGACCCACTTCCGTCGCCGGTCGCCCGGTCACATGACTTTCGCCATGCTTGAGGTACTATTCAGCCGTCCGACTACTGACCGAGCGTCGCTCGCCATTTCGCTTGCGCTTACCTGTGCTACGATCTGCGACTTGCCCACACCGCAGGCGCCCCAGATGTGCAGAGGCACACGTTCGGTAATGAGCGCATGGAGCGCTTCAAAGAGTTCAGAGGGTTTCATTGGTTTTCCTTGGAAGGTTTGCCTGGTCTCTGCGCTTTGAGCCCGCAGGGAATAGTCGTCTTGACTTTTTTCCGGGTGGAACTCAACGGGTGACTTCAGGGAATTGTTGAGCTATGAGGATCGAGAAAAGAGTTGTGAGAACGTAGAAATACTGTCATCTTGATTTCCGCCGTGACCGGGAAAATCGAGGGTGAGCCAGGAAAGCCCCCTTAAAAATTGGCGAGTCCGCCGCTCGCTCCGCCTGGCAAGTTACCGAAAACCCGACTTCACAGGCAGTCTCCGAAGAGCGGGTTACACGGCTACTTGGCGAAGACATAGACCGATCTGAATAGTTCGGTGAGCGCATTGTCCTGTTGGCAACAATTGATCCCATCAGTCGTTCACGGGCAATGGTGAAGTCCGCCTTGACAATCTCTCTATACTTGTTTAGTCTATGCCTGTAGTGAACAAGGCTATGACAGAAACCAATTCACGCGATTTGTTTCCCGGCGCGCTCGAGATGATGATCCTCGAGTCGCTTCGCCGCGAGCCGGCTCACGGATACGCGCTGGTGCAGCACATCCAGCAACGGTCCAACAACCTGCTGCAAGTAGAAGAGGGTTCACTCTATCCCGCGCTGCAACGGTTGCTGAAGGCGAAGCTGGTGAAGGCGGAGTGGGAACTCTCCTCGACCAATCGGCGCGTGAGAACCTACCAGATAACTGCTGCCGGCCTGCGCCGCCTGGAGCAGCACATTTCCAGCTTTGAGCGCATGTTTGACGGCATCTCACTGGTCCTGAACCTGGGTAAAGCGACAACAAGTTGATCGGGGCCAGCTGAAAGGAATCTCCAATGGACTGGATTCCGCAGATTTTCCGCCGCCGTAAGTTCTACGAAGATCTCTCCGAAGAAATTCGCCTGCACATTGAAGAGCGCACCGAACAGTTGATGTCCGATGGGATGAGTGCCGAAGAAGCGACGCGGGCAGCGCGGCGAGCTTTCGGCAACCGGACGCTGCTTGAGGAACGCAGCCGCGAGGTGTGGCAGTGGCCGACGCTGGAATCGATCTGGGCCGATGTGCGATTTGCACTGCGCCAACTGCGCAAGTCTCCCGGCTTCACCATCACTGCCGTTTTGACACTGACGCTGGCCATCGGCGCCAACGCAGTCGTCTTCGGCGTATTGAATGCGCTCATCCTGCGTCCGCTGAATGTGCCTCAGGCAGAGAGCCTTTTCGTAGTCCAACATGGGAGCGACGTCGGGTCCCACTCCTATCCGGACTATCTCGATCTTCGCCAGCGCAATCGCAGCTTCGACGATGTGGCTGCTTGGGCCATCTCTCAGGCAGGGCTGGACACGGGCAAAGATCCATCCAATGTCTGGGAATACGAAACCAGCGGAAACTACTTCGACGCATTGCGCATTCAACCGTACCTTGGCCGTTTCTTCCACGCTTCCGATGAGCACGGCCCAAACAGCGCGCCTTATGTCGTGCTCTCCTACGCATATTGGCACAGCCATTTTCAGGATGATCGCGGCGTGGTGGGCCGCGTTGTTCGGCTAAACAAGCATCCAATCACCATTCTTGGCGTGGCGCCTCCGGGGTTCCAGGGGACCGTCTTGTTTTTCGCTTCGGATGTCTTCGTGCCCATCGTGAACCATGAGCAGTTATCCGGCGACAAGATGATATTGAACGCGCGCGGGATCCGTTGGATGTTTGAGATGGTGGGACGTCTGAAGCCGGGAGTCACTCCGGCGCAGGCCACTGCCGATCTGAACTCCGTGGATTCCTATCTGAAAAAAAGCTATCCCAAAGAAGAAAGTAATGACCCTTATACGCTGGCGCGGCCTGGTCTTCATGGCGACTATTTGAACGGGCCAACGCGGGCTTTTCTCACCGGGTTGATGCTTCTCTCGGGTTTGATACTGTTGGCGGCCTGTGCCAACCTGGGCAGCCTGTTTGCGGCGCGGGCCGCCGACCGTTCTCGCGAAGTGGCCTTGCGCCTGGCTCTTGGTTCGAGCCGCAATCGCATTTTGCGCCAGCTGTTCACCGAATCCGTGCTGCTTTCGCTCGCTGGAGGCGTAGCGGGACTCGTGGCGAGCATTCTGCTTTTGCGCCGGTTGAGCGTGTGGCAGCCATTTCCGCGATTCCCCCTCCATGTGCCGGTAAGTCCGGATGCTAACGTTTATTTGGTAGCTTTGGTCTTGGCGTTGGTCAGCGGAGTTCTATTCGGAATTGTTCCCGTGCGCCAGATTCTCCGGGCCAATCCATACGAGATCGTCAAAGCGGGATCGACAGGCGCGTTCGGGCGCCGAATTACCGTGCGAGACGTATTGCTTGTCGTCCAAATTGCGATATGTGCCGTGCTGGTCACTTCTTCGATGGTTGCTGTGCGTGGACTCATGCGCTCTATGCACAGCAACTTCGGTTTTGAGCCGCGGAACGCGATGATGGTGGATACCGATCTGACGACAGCAGGCTACAGCGGCGAAAGAGTACCCGCAATGCAACGGCGCATGATCGATGCCATACAAGCGATTCCTGGCGTAGATTCCGTAGGATCGGTGAATTATCCGCCGTTAGAACCTCCCGGTACTTGGCAAGGGCTTGTCTATACCGACACAACCGAGGATCTGAGCCCATCGAATGCCGCGGCCGACCCTAATATGTTCAACATATCTCCAGACTACTTCCGCGCATCCGGGACATCTTTATTGGCGGGGAGAGCCTTCTCATGGCATGACGACACAAACGCCCCGCGCGTAGCAGTGGTGAACCGGGAGTTTGCAAGCAAGATACTGGGCTCCGTACCGGACGCTGTCGGCCGGTATTTCAAGCTGCAAGATGGCACGCGCGTGCGGGTGGTGGGTCTGGTCGAAGACGGAAAATACGCGAACCTCACCGAAGGCCAGAAGCCCGCGATGTTCTTCCCCCTCCTGCAGTCGCCGGCTAGTTGGACATGGCTGGTGGTGCGCTCGAGCCGCGACCCGCAGCAACTTGCCGCGGCCATGAGAAGTGTGCTCCGGGACATCGACCCTGGGATGGTTCTGGCGATTCGCCCGTGGAGCACAGAACTGGGCGGAACATTGTTCCCCTCGCGCATGGCGACAGTGTCGCTTGGCGTGCTCGGCCTGATGGGCGGCATGCTGTCGATCACGGGCATCTTCGGAATGGCTGCCTACTCGGTGAGCAAGCGGCTCAAGGAGTTGGGAATTCGCGTGGCTCTCGGCGCGCAACGCAAGGAAGTGTTGCAGGCCGCGCTGGGACGTGCGTTCAAACTGTTGGCGATTGGTTCGGGGGTTGGATTGGTTCTGGGTCTGCTTGCGACGAAGGTGCTGGCTTTCATTGTGTATCAGGCCACGCCGCGCGATCCCCTGGTCCTGGCTGGTGTGGTTCTGGCAATGGCTGCGCTGGGATTGCTGGCCACGTGGATTCCGGCGCAGCGTGCGCTATCCGTCAATCCCCTGATCCTGCTGCGCGAAGACTGAGGCAGCGGGGTTCCGCCTCGAATGGGCGGAATCCTCCATGTAGTCAGGACTACCGCAACGATCCATTCTCGGTTTATGCCAAATCTCTAAGGCGCGTTTCCAGGCGGGCAGATTCTGGAAACGTGGTTTGCCCTGTTAGCGTTCACCGAGATTCCGTCGATGCAATTACTTGCCTTAGTTAGCCCCGAAAAACTCGGAAAATGTCGGGATCGGCGTGCTACATATCTCCGCGATAGCTAACGCAAAGGAATGCGGTAGAGATTCCGGTGGACGCTTTGGCGGAGATATGCATATTGTCCTGGATTCGGCCCTGGAACAATCAGGTGGTCCATTACTTTGGCACCCTTCAGGGTTTCCGGACGATGAGTTAAGTCGACTCCGTCAGGTGGCAGCGAGGGAACACCATTTACGGTAGCAACATGGAAAAGAACAGTTTTGCCGGCTCCTCTTTCATGGAGGAGTATCGCAAGAATTTTCCCCTGATTACCCCAGATCACTTCGCTGAACTCATGGCTGATGGTCACTGGCGTTCCACCGTCAAGCGGGGCCGCCACGACATCAGCAGCTACCGCACTCGTGGATGACACCTGGGCAACGACTGCCCAGCGTCCGTCTGGCGAGAGACCATGGCTTGAGATGATCGAGGAGGGCAGTGCTCTTACACGGCCGCTTCCGTCCTCTTTCATTCGATATAGGAAGTTCGATCCGCCTTCGGCAACACGGAAGTAGATGTTGCCGTTCTGGTCGACCTCGGGAGTATCTTCGTCGACGGTTGAGGGGAATTGCCGCGGCGAGGAGCGAAGGTCCAAATCGGCGATCCAAAGGCGGGAGTGGCCTTTTGGGTCGTCAGCGGAAAACACGACTCGCTTTCCGTCGTGAAACAGGGCATACCCGCTCATGTAAAAGCCAGGCAGCAAATGCTGGTTTTCGCCGGTTTCCAGACTCACACGAAAGAGTTCCCCACTCCCGAACAGATGCCCGGAGTTCCCGGGGGGAGGAACGAGGTAAAAGATATATTGCCCATCGGGTGAGAAATGCGGGCTTACGGCGTAATTGGCCGAGGAGAGCTGCCGTTCTCCCTTCGAATCATGGAGCATGATCGTGCTTTGCACCAGCCCTACGGAGGTGATCAAGGACCGTCCGTCCGGGGCCACAGCAATGCCTTCCTCTTCAGTGGCCCCGGAAGTCAGCTGTTGTGGCACTCCGTCAGGAAAGCGCTGCCGCCAGATGTGAAAGTGGCCGCCGGCGTCGGAGCTAAAGTACATCCAGGCTTCATCCGGAGACCACGCAACATAAGTGCACCCTCCGTCTGGCGGGCCAACAGTCCGGCCGCTGGAACTGCCGTCGAATGGGACCAGACGGCAGGGCAGCCATCCACCGTTGTCCATCTCCGTCAGCAGCACCCACTTGCGGTCGGGTGAGATCGCCGAGCGGTGGGCCATGCCTCGCTCCCGGGGAGGCACATATATATTGCGGCTATTCTCGCGGTTTATGCCGGCGGTCACGAGGACCATGTGGAGGCCTTTTCTGAGTTCGGAGAAGAGCAGGTTTTTCGGGTCGATCCAGGTCAGCCCCTCAGCATTCGCCAGCATCAGCCGAGGTTCGCCCCCTAACACCGGCACGACCCAGGTGTCCCAGGCACTGGGAACCGTTGTATAGGCGACGCGCGAGCCGTCAGGTGAAAATTCCGGGCTCATCTTCTGCACCCCGTCATGAGTCAACTGGACCGGTTCGCCATCGGGCAGAAGCTTGATGTAAATCTGTCCATCTCCAAAGAACGTGTTGGGGCCGCGGATGAAGGCCAGCATGCGGCCATCGGGTGAAAGAACTGGGGAAACTACGGAGTCGGCAAAATCGGTGAGCGCCGTCCACTCAGCCTGGGTTGCCACCGGCGCGAATGATTTTCGCGTCGAGTAGAGATATACGCCGCAAGCGATCGCGGCGACCACCAACGCCAACCCCGCGTAGAGCCACGCGACAGACAAGCTCCGCACGCTATCCCCGGTGGCAAGCATGAGTTTCCCGCGGCTTCCGGTGGCAGTGACGCCTGCCAGTTCTCCTTCCAGCTCGGCAGCGGATTGCCATCGGCCTCCCGGGTCTTCTTCCAAACACCGGCTTACGATTCTCTGCAGCTTTGCTGACGGAAGACGCTTTCGGACCGACCCGGGTCGCGCGCCGGTCAGCATTTCATAGAGAACACAGCCGAACGAGTAGACATCCGACCGCGCATCGGCGGCTTTCCCCTGCCTCTGCTCCGGTGACATATAGGCGGGAGTGCCCATCATCATATGGCTGGCAGTGAGGGTTTCATCCTGGCCCGATTTCGCCAGGCCAAAATCCAGGACCTTCGCTCCGGATTTCGCGATCATGATGTTTCCCGGCTTGAGATCGCGATGAACAATGCCCTTGCCGTGCGCCTCCGCTAGCGCCGCAACAATCTGTCCCCCATAGCGCACCACCATTTCGATGGGCATGGGACCCTGTTTCAGCCTAGCGGCAAGCGTTTCGCCCTCTACCAATTCCATCACCAAATAGTTAGGGCCAACATCATGCACCGTGCAGATGTTAGGGTGATTGAGCGATGAAATGACGCGCGCCTCCCGTTCGAAACGGGAACTGAACTCGTCATGAGTGATCTTGATCGCCACGGCGCGGCCTAATCGCGTGTCAACCGCCCGAAAAACCTGGCCCATGCCACCCTCGCCGAGTTTGCTCTCGATGCGGTATGGCCCCAGGATGTCGCCGGCCTTCAATTCGGCGACGGTTGAGTCCTCCAGCAGTTGCCGAGCATTCTCTATGGCAGGCTGATCTATAAAATCGGCATCGATTCCGTTCGCCAGCAGGGATTCCACTTCACGGCGCAACTCGGGATCGGACTGCGCCAACAGCGCGGCGCGTTCGCTGGCGGTTGCTTCACGAATCGCGTGGTAGAGCTCCTCAATTTGCCGGAAACGCTCCGGAGTCATGGCACGGGTTCCGCCGGCCCTCTTACAGTATGGCTTAACTCCCGCAATAACCATGCCTTGGCGAGGTCCCAATCGCGCCTGACCGTACGCGGAGAGATATTCAGCGCTACGACGATTTCCTCCTCGGTCAATCCGCCGAAATAGCGCAACTCAACCACCCTGGCCTGCCGCGGTGCCACCTGCGAGAACGCCGTCAAGGCCTCGTCCAGTTCGAGGATCGACCGGTCTGGAGCTGGCGACAAGACGGCCGTCTCATCCAGATTCACTTTGGGCGCTATGCCGCCGCGCTTCTGTGAACCACGTGCGCGCGCAGCGTCCACCAGAATGCGCCGCATCATTTGCGCCGCCATCGCAAAAAACTGCGCGCGCGCCTGCCACTCGACCTTCGTCACGTCGATGAGGCGGAGGTAGACCTCGTGCACGATTGCGGTGGCCTGCAGCGTGTTACCCCGGCCTTCGTTCTTCATGTAACGACGCGCCATCAGGCGCAATTCGGGATAGACAAGCTCCGCCAGCCGGCCCAGCGCAGCTTCGTCGCCGCTGCCCCAGGCCTTTAACAGCTGGGTGACTTCTGCAGAGCGTGCATCGATGGATAGCCCTTGCTCCCACGGGCACAAGAAATATACCAAAGCATGGCCGCTTTTGCCGGTTGCTTCCGCCTGTACTAGCGAGGGAAGAACAGGCGGTTTGATCTCTTCCCTGTATGAAGCCAATTTATGAACGCAAAGGAGATCATCATGAAGCCCAGCAACATCGCAAAGACTCTCACAATCGCTGCAGTCACCACACTTGCTTTGGGAATCGCTCCCAAGGCCAAGGCTGACTGCTCTGAGGCCACCCTGAAGGGCCACCACTTCGCCTATACATCCACCGGGTCCCTCGTTGCCGCCCCGATCCCGTCCTCAGTGTGGGGGCCCTATGCCGAGGTAGGTGTGCAGTACTTCGACGGGGAGGGCAATGTTACCTTCACCTTCAATGCCAGCGTCAACGGCAGCGTAGGCCCCGGAACCGCAACGGGCACATATACAGTGAAGGATGACTGCACAGGCACATTCACCGAGGATGGTGGTGGGATCACTTCCCAGTTCAACTTCGTGATCGATCATGACGGGACTGAATTTCAAGCCATCTGCCAAGACCCGGGCGCCGTCATCACCCGCATCGGACGGAGGCAATTTCCAGAGCGCAATTGGAGATAAGGACAACTTCTGGCCGAGCGTCCCACTAGGTTGGTCTTGAAGACTGCACATGGGACAGCCGCGTCGAAGGCACGTTAATTTAGCGGCGATGCTCCGTCCAAACATCCGCCGGCTTGGAGCGCGGTTCCGAATCGACCAATGTGGCAAAGCTCGGGGTTTCGAGAGAGCATTCTCGCGAAAGCCCGAGCATTTCGTTTCGATTAGCGCCAAATCTATAGCGCCGTATCGACAGTGCTCCGGGTGCAGAGATGTGCGGTTACGGTGTTGGCGATCGAGAGCAGTGTGGATACGGCGATTTGGACTAAACCGTGCGGGGATTTGGCAGGACAATTGCTTTATGGAGATTCATTGCAGTGCAGCAATTTCGTGCCGACTTCCACATTGATCTGTGCACAGAAGTTCTGATCGTCACGCGGATTCTGATGGCGTGCAACATGCAACTTGTCCTGCCAAATCGTACTACTTTGCAGCTACCCGCGAAGCGGGTTTAGTCCAAATCGCCAATGCGCGTTTCGACCGATGGCAGAGGTGGAAACGCGGTAAGGCCTGTACTCTCCAACTGAGAACTGAACAACGCAAACGGGGACCTTTCGGGCACTAAGCAGGATCACTTCTGATTGCCGCTTGGCGATGCGCACGCTTTTCCACGCTTTAGCTTAAACGGCCCTCTTGGTGGAAACAAAAAAAGAGGCGAGCCACCTCGCCCCTTCATTGACTCTCATTGGCGTTGACTCTAACCAATCTTCCACCCACTCATTCCATGCGACTCGCGACGCTCGTGCCGCAGCCCGTTACAATCACGTTTCCGTTGGTGTCGAGGATTTCAAGTGCAACCGTATCCGTATACCTCTTCGCGTCCCTACTGACCACAATCAGGCGCGTGAGCCTTTGTGTCGACGTCCAGGCTCCGGCGGAGCTAAAAATGAAGGCCTCGGACACCGCACTGTAAGTGCGGCTGTACATGTGGTTCCAGACACCCAGGCCGGCAGTGTTTAGCGAGGGGAGTTGGCCTGCTGTCGTTACGGTGAGCGTGCCTCCTTTGGCATACGAAAATTTGGCTGGGAAGGACCTCAGCACCGTGTTGGGATTATTACAGTCGGTGACCGTGAGCTGCGCGCGCCATGTCCCTTCGAGGCCATTGCTCCATGTTCCTTCGAGGCTTCTGGCAGAGCCGGATTCCTCAGACTGCGCAATGGCGGTCGAACTCGCCGCAAACAGCACGGCCGCGAGGGCGATCAGCGGCACGACGGCCGCTGTAAAGTTTCTTACTGTTTTCATGGTTTGTCCCCTTCTGTCGACCGGCTTATGTACGAGTTCGGCGATTGACGATTTTCATGGTTGCACCGGTATTCGTCCAAAGTCTTAGCGAAATTGTTGCGTTTTCTGACTCATATTTGACCTGCTACTATACTGGCTACCCACGGCGGGAAACTTGGGCGAATCGCAACCCGTTTCCTACAGATTCGGAAACTTCTGCGTCGTTCCGACGGACAAGCGATTGTTCCGTGACGGCCATCCGGTGCCGCTCGCTCCGAAACTATTCGATACCTTGTTGCTGCTGGTGGAAAGCAAAGGCCGCCTGCTCGAGAAACAAGAGTTCCTGACGCAAGTGTGGAAGGACAGCATGGTCGAAGAGGTTGCAATCGCACATGCGATCTCTCATCTGCGCAAGGTTCTTCGTGACGGGCCCAACGCGTCCAATGTCATCGAAACCGTCTCGAAGCGCGGTTACCGCTTCACTGCGTCGGTCGAGACCCTCGGGGCGGAGTTACCAGGCACCTCACACGTGATCCTCGCCGTGTTGCCCTTCGAAAGCTTCGGTGCCAGTTCCGATCTCGAGTACCTGGCCGACGGGCTGACGGAGGAGGTGATCGCAGCTCTCGGCCAGATCGAGCCCAAACACATCAGCGTGATAGGGCGGACCACCATGATGGCCTACAAGCGAACGACGAAATCGCTTTCCGATATCGGACGTGAACTTGGAGCCGCATTCCTGGTGGAGAGCTCCGTTCGCGCAGAAGACGCGCGGTTACGCATCACCTCGAAGCTGATCCGCGCGAGGGAGCAGGTTCAAATCTGGGGGGAATCGTATGACAGTGAGCCGGCTAGCGTGCTGGCCTTTCAACGTCAACTGAGCACCGCGATTGCACTAGAGGTGCGGCTGCATCTCTCGCCTGAGCGGGTAGGAGCGCTCGCGCAACGCCAAACGTCCCATCAGGAAGCCTACGATTTCTATCTTCGGGGGCGTTATTTCTGGAACCAGCTCTCCCCGCCGACGACACGAAAAGCCCTTGAGCTGTACACGCGTGCGACTGAGCTGGACCCGAAATATGCTCTCGCCTGGTCCGGACTTGCGGATGCGCTTGCCGCAAGCCCCATCAATGGTGACGCACCGCCACGGCAGGTCTGGGAGAGGGCCCGCGGAGCCGCCGCGCATGCCGTCAGTACCGGCCCCGATCTCGCTGCCACCCATACGTCATTTGGGTTTATGAAATTCTGGTTAGATTGGGAATGGCCAGCAGCGGAACGGGCACTCGAAAAAGCCATAGCGCTGGACCCCAGCTATTCGCTGGGGCATCGCATGCTCGGAGTCGCCCTGTCTCATATGGGCCGGCACCGGGAGGGTCTCGCTGCCGCGCGCCGCGCGCGAGAACTGGACCCTCTCGACGCTACCCACTGCGCACTCTCTGCCCAGGTTGCTTTCAACGCGCGGGACTTCCCAGCGGCGCTCGAACTTGCGAGTCGGGCGAATGTTCTCAATCCCGAATTCTGGGTCGGTTATTACCAGCGCGCGCTCACGTATGAGCAGCTGGGTAACACCGATATGGCTCTGGACGCACTCCAGAAAGCCGCCGTAAACAGTGCAAACAGCAAGGTCATCGGGCTGCGTGGCTACATACTTGCGAAAGTTGGGCGCATCGCTGAGGCGCGTGAAGTCCTGAGTACGCTGGAAGTGGTTTCGCAGGAACGCTACGTACCGCCGTACTCGAAGGCGTTGGTGCACGCTGGCCTTGGGCAGGCAGAAGCAGCGCTGGACTGTCTGGACCACGCCTTGGACGTTCACGATGTGCACCTCGCGCTCCTTAACGTGGATCCGAAATGGGACAAATTTCGAACCGATTCCCGTTTCGCCGCACTGGTTGAGCGCTGCGCCTTCACCGCACAATGACCCACGGACGTCTCCCGTAGCGAGGGGGCCCTGAGACTCGCGTTGTCGCGATAGAGCCTTGATCTCGTGAGCAGTCCCGCGTACCCATCGGCACGGAGTCAGCTACATTCGTCGTTTCAGCCGATAAGGAACGACAAAGGGGATTGGTTCAGAGATCGCCTCATCGCGACAGGTCTTGTTCTCGACGAGCGCCAAATCTATAGCGCCGTATCGACAGTGCTACGGGTGCAGAGATGTCCGGTTACCACTTTGCGATCGGGAGCAGTGTGGATAGGGCGATTTGGACTAAACCGTGTGGGATTTGGCAGGGCAATTGCTTTATGGGGATTCAATGCAGTGCAGCAATTTCGTGTCGACTTCGACCTTGACCTGTGCAGAAAAGTTTGATCGCCGCGCTGACTCTGATGGTGTGCAGCATGCAAATTGTCCTGCCAAATCGTACTACTCTCCAGCTACCCGCGAAGCGGGTTTAGTCCAAATCGCCAAATCACTCACCGACAATGGAACGCGAGCCGCATGGACGTGTTGTCCGCATTTCGGCCAAGTGGATTCTGTAGTTCCTGAAAAACGGTGCCGGCTTTTCAGGCATTTTCAGGATTACTTCCTTTTGCTAGCGGTAAACCGCCCCCCAGAGAGAGGGACTTCATGTCGTTTCCGCGTGCTATAGCCGCGCGAGTTGGCCAGGGCACAAGGGTTCCCCGACGAGTAAGTATTGAAAGGCAACCGAGAGGCAGTTGTGAAGCAGCTCGGTAATGCAGCACCCCTAACACAGCTAAGGCGCTGATTAGCAAGGTGCTGGCGTGAACGCTTACGCGACCTTCCTCTTGCGCTTCGCGCAGAAATCAAAGAGCTCCTTCTCGGCTAAGGCGCGCCTGAGCTCCGCGGCTTCTAGTTCTTCGCTGTCCTCGTCGTACTTACAGGAGATTTCTATCATCTCCTCCAGCGCGCTTTGGACCTTTGCTTTTAGCTCCTTCAATTTTTCATTTCGAGTGATCATGGCTGCTTCCGATCAGTGTCTAAGTGACGTCAGAGTGGACGCCCGATTTTCCGCGGAGGTGACCGCATGAGTGATCCCCCTCGCTCAGTCGGGCTGACGGCAGGACTTGGGAACCTGCGTTTCGTCGAATCCTGATGTTGGCTCTTCCTCGATCAGGAAGATTGTTACATTGCTGCCGCATTGTCGGCAATCGGGTGTTGTTGACCATCAGCGTGGCCAATACGCGAGTCAGGACGAACGAGCCACCAGAATGTGAGCGATGGCGCTACCGGATCGCGATCTTCTATGGCTGCACAGAATTGACACTTGTCGATTTAGCCCAGGGGGCGTTGACCTGTAGGCAACAGTTGAAAATTGTAGTTACTGAAAATGTGACTTTTCAGGTACTACAGGATCACTTCTGGATAGTCGGTACCTGACCGGAATCCGAGCGAAGGCGAGTCCAGACAGGCAAGCACAAGTAGTTACCAACCGTAAATCGTCCATTCTTGGACGATTCTCCACGCGAACGAACACCCGCTGCCCAAAGCGTTTGCGTTTCATCTTGCCCTCCAACGACTTGATGTCCGCGAACATTGGCGGCATACGTGCTCTATAGATACGTACTCCTGATGGAGTAGTACCCGCAAAGATGCGATCCGGAGAACACGGAGCCCGTTCATGTCCAGCCTGCTTCAGGACTTTCGCTATACGCTGCGAATGATGTCGCGCAACCGTGGCTTCACCGTCGTGGCCGTGCTCACGCTCGCCATCGGCATCGGAGCCAATACCACGGTCTTTACCTGGATCGACGCCATTCTGCTCCGTCCACTCTCCGGCGTCGCGCAGCCGGACCGCCTTGTCGCGGTCGAAACTGTCACTCCCAACGGCTCCTTCGTTCCGAACTCATACCCCGATTACCGCGACTTCCGCGATCACCTCAAGCTCGTCGATGGCCTCGCCGTCAGCCATCCCGCCTTCTTCAGCGTAGGGCAGCAGGATCACGCCGAGCGTGTCTGGGGCGAACTCGTCTCTGGCAACTTCTTCTCCGTCCTCGGAGTGAAAACCGCTCTCGGCCGGACGTTTCTCCCTGCCGAATACGGCGACAAGCCCGGAGCCTTTCCCCTCGTCGTCATCAGCGACCGCTTCTGGAGATCGCATTTCGACGCCGATCCCGGCATCGCCGGGAAGACCATCCGCGTCAACCAGCATGAACTCACCATTATCGGCGTCGCCACGCCTGACTTTCATGGTTCCTTCGCCGGCGCAGCCTTCGATCTTTGGGTGCCGTACATGATGCAGCCCGAACTCAACGGCGTCGATGAATGGATGCTGCGCGACCGCGCAGACCGCAATATGTTCGGCATCGCGCGGCTCAAGCAGGGCCTCACTCTTGAGCAGGTGCGTGACGAACTCGCTGCCCTCGCCGGGCGCATGGCCAAGGCCGATGCCGACACCAACGAGGGCATGAGCGCCACCGTGCTGCCTCTCTGGAAATCGCACTTCGGCCCGCAGGTGCTGCTGCTTGCCCCGCTGCGCATCCTTATGGGCGTGTGCGGAGTTCTGCTGCTCATCGTCTGCGCCAACGTCGCCAACCTGCTGCTGGCCCGCGCCACCGTTCGTCAGAAAGAATTCAGCACCCGCCTCGCGCTCGGCGCGGGACGCGCGAGGCTCGCCCGCCAGGTCGTCACGGAGAGCCTGCTGCTGGCCATTGCCGGCGCTATCTGCGGCATCGCGGCCACCGCCTGGATGAGCCGTTCCCTCGGCCTTCTGCTGCCGCCCACGCAGCTTCCGCTCGCCCTCGACCTCCATCTGAACTTCCGCATCCTCGGGGTCACCACGCTGCTTTGCGTGATCTCGGCTCTTGCCGCGGGCCTGATTCCCGCTCTGCAGGCGGGACGCACCAGTCTCAACGAAAAGCTCAACGAAGGCGGACGCAGCGGCATGGCCGGCGTGCGATCGCATCGTTTGCGCTCCTCGCTGGTGGCCACCGAAGTCTCGCTCGCTTTTGTCGCCCTCATCGGCGCGGCGTTGTTTGCCCGCGGATTCTCCGCCACGCGTCAGATCGATCCGGGATTCAATCCGAACCACGTCCTGCTCTCGCAGTTCTATCTCGCCACCAACGGCTACAGCCTGGAGCAGCGCAAGGAATTCTGCCGGCGACTTGGCGAAAAACTTGAATCCGCTCCCGGCGTTACGAACGTCGCCTGGTCCGACTTCGTGCCGCTCGGCTTCGACTCCGGCTCATGGGAGCACCTTGACGTGCAGGGCTACACGCCGGGCCACGACGAGAACATGAAGATCTACCGCAATATGATCTCGCCAGACTATCTCGCGCTGATGCGCATCCCCATCCTCGACGGCCGCAACTTCACGCCGCACGACGACGAAAACTCCCCGCTGGTGATGATCGTCAACCAGGCCTTCGTCGATCACTTCTTCGCCGGACACAGCCCCATCGGCCGCCGCATTCACGGCTGGGGCAAGTGGTTCACGGTGGTCGGCGTTGCTCAGAACAGCAAATATCACTACCTCAGCGAAGCGCCTTTGCCCTACTTCTACGTGTCCTTCCGCCAGATCTACCGCGCCGATCTGGACCTGGCCTTTTACGTCCGGACGCGAGGCAATCCGGAGGCGGCCTTGAGTCTGATTCGGGAGAAAGCCCGGGAAATCGATCCCAACGTCACCGTCTTTGACTCCGTACCACTGGTCGAATTCATTGAAGCTTCGCTCTTTCCACAAAAGGTTGCTGCCAGCCTGCTTACGGTCCTCGGAGCGCTCTCGGTGATCCTCGCCGCCGTGGGTCTTTACAGCGTCATGGCTTACTCCGTGGCCCAGCGCACGCATGAAATCGGCATTCGCATGGCCCTCGGCGCTCGTCCGGCGGACGTACTCCGCCTCGTTGAGCGTCAGGGGCTGTCGCTGGTTTTTGCGGGACTGGTGGTTGGCCTTGGCCTGTCGCTAGCTGCGTCACGAAGTATCGCCGCCATTTCGATCTTTGGATCTTCCATGGATAGCCCCACCAGGCTGCTCGGAGTCAGCGCCACCGATCCACTCACCTATCTGAGCGCGGCGCTCCTGTTGTCGGCCGTGGCAACTCTCGCCACATGGATTCCCGCTCGCCGGGCGGCCGGCATAGAGCCCATGGCTGCGCTTCGTTGCGAGTAGAGGATTTAGGGGGCAGATCATGAAGATCAATCCGCTCCGTCCCGATCTACCGCGTTTATCCGCCTAAGCGATCGCACCAAACCGCCGCCTGCATCTTCAAAAGAGCGGACCCGATTCGGGACCAGGGTTCGGCTACTCCCGTTCTGAATATGCCGGGCGAAAAGGGTGAGGAAGAATGCTCCTACATTTTCACAAAGACCAATGCCGGAGTATGCCGTTCTTCCTTTGCCGCGCGGTTAACACGGAAGTCAACCGCAACCAGAAAGTCGCTGTCGAAGTTCCTTGAAAACTGGGTTTCAGGTAACTTGCCCGCCCCGCCGCCCTGGCTGAGGGGACTTACCTGAAACGTGGGCGGGGGAATTCGGATCATTCAACTGAGTGAAGATGGCATGGAGTACCCCCTTCTCAGTCTTCCCGAGTGTTGGTGTTCCCCTTTTTCCCGTCCCCAGTCTCTTTTGTCTCATCAGACCCGGTAGAGTCAGCGCTGTCGATAGTTCCAAGGGAATCGTTTGTAATCATTCTCTTCACTTCGTCTTCAGTTAAAGTTGGCGGCTTCGCTTCTGGAGTCATGGGAGTCCTCTCCGGCATTGGATGCTGAACACGGGGCGGTCAGTCTGATCAAAATATATCGCTTGTGACCAGATATCGAAGTTGCCGATAACACGGACCCTTCCGGCTCTTCGCGGTTCATTTCCGGGCCGCCGGTGATACCTCGGCAACTTCAAATTGAAAGTCAAAGGCTCAGCGTGAAAGGGCTGCGTTCCGGTCACGACGCATAGTGCACGAAAAACGGGGTGGTCTCAATGGGTCGACGCAACACTCAGCTCAGACCCACATTCAATGAAAACAAAAGCTAAAAGCGCTGACTAGGGTTAGATCAGCCGGAACCTTACCTGGCTAGGTTTTGGCCACATCAGCCAAACAGATCGATTCTTCAGGGTAAGCATTTGTGGATCAGCTGATTAGATAGTGTTGCATCGACCGGTTGAGCTGGCATGACTTTTCAGCCACGCGGACTCATCTCCGGGAAAGGTATAGAATCCGTCGGGCTGTTGATGTAGGCGCATGGGGTTCGCTGATCTTGAGATTTTCCTGGAGGATGGAATGCGACTCTGTTCAGAGAAGGCGTGTGCAGTGGTCATTGCCACGGTGGTCTTGTCGTTGACAGCATGTAAACAGGAAACGCAAACAGCCACAAACGAGGCTACGAACGCGACTCGGGCTGCGGCTAAGGATGCCTATGTGTATGGGTATCCGCTGGTGCTGATGGATGTGACCCGCGCCAAAATGACGAACCTTCCGTCGCCAACTGGAACCAACGCTCCTATGGGTCAGCTTGTAAGTGTACGGGCCTTTC
This sequence comes from uncultured Acidobacteriaceae bacterium, assembly GCA_963781245.1. Lineage (GTDB taxonomy): Bacteria > Acidobacteriota > Terriglobia > Terriglobales > Acidobacteriaceae > Silvibacterium. The sequence goes on along the minus strand of CAWAFB010000004.1, from coordinate 799,584 downwards.
CGGACGCCACGTTTACCGATGTGGTAAGTCCTAACGCGGATACGTTGTATTCCATGGGGTGGCTGGATCTGGAGCAAGAACCGATTGTGATGAGCGTTCCGGATACGCACGGGCGCTACTACCTGATGGAACTGCTGGATGGGTGGACGAATGTGATTCCATCGCCCGGAAAACGGACGACAGGCACGGGCAAAGGAAACTTTGCTCTCACAGGGCCGGGCTGGTCGGGCACCCTCCCCGGCCGGGGTGAAGGAGATCAAGTCGCCTACAGCGGTGGTATGGGTCATCGGAAGGACGCAGACAAATGGCAAGGCCGATTATGCGGCCGTGCATGCAATTCAGGATGGGTACAAGCTGACTCCGCTGAGCGCGTGGGGAAAACCGTATGCACCGCCGAAGGACGTGCCGGTAGATCCGAAGGTCGATATGAAGACTCCGCCTGTGGAACTGGTGGCCGGGATGGATGCGGCGACGTTCTTCAACAGGCTGGCGATGCTGATGAAGGACAATCCTCCGGCGGCGGCGGATGGGCCGATGGTAGCGAAGATGGCGAGCATTGGTGTTGTGCCGGGACAGCCGTTTGATCTGAACAAGAACGGAAGCGATGCAGCGAAGGCGATCTCCGATGGTGTGGATGACGGGAAGAAGAGAGCGGTGGAGCTTGGTCAAAATCCGGGAATTGCCAAAGTTGTGAATGGATGGATGCTGCTGACTTCGGGCATGGGCGACTGGGGCACCAACTATGATGCTCGCACAGGAGTTGCAGTGGTCGGACTGGGCGCCAATCTGGTGGCAGACGCGTTCTATCCGCTCACTCGGGTCGACGGAGATGGCCAGCCACTCAATGGAGCAAACAAGTACGATGTGCACTTCGACAAGGGGCAGACCCCTCCGGTGAATGCGTTCTGGTCGCTGACGATGTACAACGCCAAACAGGCTTTTGTGGCGAATCCGATCAACCGGTATGCGATTGGGGACCGGGACAAGCTGAAGTTCAACCCGGATGGGTCGCTCGATATCTATATCCAGCATGATTCGCCGGGGAAGGACAAAGAGTCGAACTGGCTGCCTGCGGATGCGGGGTCGTTCAACGTGATAATGCGGATGTACTGGCCCAAGGAGACTGCTTTCGATGGCACGTGGAATCCGCCGCCGATCAAGAAAGCGAGCTAACCGCCGAAACATCCCAATTCCTTATCGTTGTTCCCGCAAAAACGGGGTTATAGGTAACTACCTCTTCCCAGAATGGGTAGCAGCGAACTCTCTGATTGAGCCCGAGTCACCGGCTACTCGTCAATTACCACTTCGTTACTGACGAGCGGCTGACAAACCCACCGGAATTCGGAGGAGCCACAATTTAGCATTGTGAAATCTCATGCTCGCCTCTTCGTCTTGATTGCGCGCACGCTGGCCCCTGCGAGCCCTTCGCTCTTGGCCAATCAATTCAAGCCTGGTTTTGACTTGCGTGGGTTGAAGAACGATTCATTTCTTAGGGCCTTGGGTGAAAGGCCATATTAATGGTGACCGTGACGCCCTGCGTGCTCACCTTGCCTGTCGAGCTGCCGGTCAAAGTCCCACTAGTCGTGCCGAAAGGGTTCTGGGTATTGGTGTACGAACTGAAGTAGTTGAACGTCTGGTCCTCGGTCCTGGCGTATGTGTACGCGATATCGAGGAACCACGAATGACTGAGGAAGTAGGTTCCGCCCACCGTACCCGCACCCCCGACCACCCATCCCGAACCAGTGAAATTTTGGGGCGCACCCGAGACATCGGTGGGGACTCCCATAAGGTCGGCGAAGCCAACGAGGCTTTTGATGTTGGTTTGTGTGTTCGATCCTGTCGGGCCGCCGCCCAAGTAGACAAAGCCTTTCTCGAACGAGTGCCCGATGAAGGGCATTAACTCTAACTGATGCTTAAGCCGTGTTTGATACGACCGCGCGACAGCGGCGCCGATGAATGGAGTGGTCTTGTTGGTTGCGAGCTCGGTGAACGATCCGAACTGAGGGATGACGACGTTCTCGACCGTCGATGGGGTATCCAGGTAGCTGTACGAGAATTTCGCCCCATAACCAGGGACGGTTCCCAAAGTGCCGGAAGTACCCCGCCTGAAACGAAGGTGCGAATTGCAACTCGCTCGGCATGTCGACGGTCCCCGGTCCCGCCGCAATCCCGGTTTCGACGAGTGTTCCGTTCTGAAAGACTTGCGACGTCCCGATGGCGACGACGTCCTGCGTTCCGAAATCGCTTGAGTTGTAGCTTCCACCTAGGCCGATAGAGAAGCCGCTGCGTGGCACCACCCGCTCTTGTGCAAGCGCCGAAATGCAGAATACGAGGCCGAAGAGCGTCACAATGAAATGGCGAGAGAAAAACCAGAGGACTCTGCTACGCATTGGAGCCACAATTCCGAAGGTCGTTGCAACTAAATCCATGTCGCCGCACTCGTGGTGAGCAAGGGCGCAGGCGTAACGGGAGAATTTATTTCCGGCTACAGTTATCAAAAGACGTTTGCAAGCAAGGAGGGTATTGAAGACCCAACTGTCAGCAACGCAATGCATCCTTGTACTGCTGATCACAACGGCTTTCATAAATGATGACCCCTCAGGGAGGAGAAAACAGCCGTGATTTTCAGGGCGAGGCCATTCTACGTTGACTATTGCGGCACGACAATCTTAGACCGGAGAACTGGGAATTCGAAAAGGAGGGCGGCTGGTCGGCCAGGTGCTGTAAGACGATTCTGTCGACGCAGCGGCTTCGTTCAAGTCCTAGTGCTGTATCTGGAGCGCCCCTTTCACAGCGGTTCACAGTTGCATGATCTCGCGCTTCGGATACAGCGACTTGAAGGAAGCCGCCCTAAAGGAAGGCTATGTACTTTGAATGGGGCGGAACGGGTGCAGGCACTCGCTGTGCTGGGCAGGATCTGCGGCTTTGAGGTCCGGAGGGAGCGGAGAAGCATCGCGTTGAGAGGTCAGGGATGGGCTGAAGAGGCTGCCGGCAGAGCAGTTTTGGCCAGATGAGACAAAAGCTCTGCGTGCATGCCGAAGCACGAGCAGAGGCCGAGGTTGCGGATAGAGGTTCATGCTGCACACCGGTCAGGTTGCGGTGGAGAGCGGAGTAGGAGTTGCGCGGCGGAGAGTCGTTCGACAACGTGCATGTTTCCACCACAGACGGGACAGTTCCAGAGTGCGTGCGTCTGGTCCGTGGCCGGCGGTGCCGTCGAAGCGGGGATGTTCTCTGAACCAGGGAGCAGTTGGAAGCCGAGCGGCAGGAGGGTGGCGCGTTGCCGGTTGGCGAGGAAGCCGAAGTTGCGGATGCGCACGAAGCCAGGCGGCAGCAGGTGGAGCAGGAATCGGCGCAGGAACTCCTCGACCGGCAGAGTCATGAGCCTGTTCTTGTTGCCGTGGGCGGAGTCGCGCCAGCGGAAGGTCACGTTGCCGTCGGAGAGAGCGACCAGCCTGCTGTTGGATATGGCGACGCGATGTATGAGCGCCGGAGCAAAAATAGGCCACAGAGCGCCGCGAGAGCGGTGCTTTGCGGCGGAGTAAAAGTAGTCCACCGCCGGAACTTGGTTCCGTGAGCGAAGTTGCCTTGCAGGCATGGTTCATGGAACACCGGAGGGATGTTCGAGGTGGAGATCTATGGACGTGTACGACGAGCAGTTCGTGTGGAGGGCAGGAGTCAGCGGGCGGTAGCCAGGGAGTTTGGGCTTTCGCGAGAGACGGTACGGAAGATGCTGCAGTATGCGGTGCCGCCTGGCTATCAGCGACAGCAGCCGATCAAGCGACCTAAGCTGGGGCCGTGGTTAGGCGTCATCGACGCCATTCTGAACGACGACAAGCAGAGACCACCGAAGCAGCGGCACACATCGAAGCGGATCTTCGAGCGGCTGAAGGAAGAGCACGGGTTCACGGGCGGCTACACGATCGTGAAGGATTATGTGCGCACGGCGACGCTGCGCGGCCAGGAGATGTTCGTACCGTTGATGCATCCGGCTGGTGAGGCGCAGGTGGATTTCGGCGAAGCGTTGGTGGTGATCGCCGGAGTGGAACAGAAGGCGCACTACCTGGTGATGGATCTGCCACAGTCCGATGACTGTTTTGTGGCGGCATTTCCGGCTGAGACGACCGAAGCCTTCCTTGAAGGCCATGTACGTGCTTTTGCATATTTCGGCGGAGTTCCCACCCGGATACTCTACGACAACACCAGGATCGCGGTGGCGAAGAGACTAGGCGGAGAGGAACGGCAGCGGACGCGGGCCTTCTCGGAGTTACAGAGCTACTATCTGTTTGCCGATAAGTTCGGCCGTCCGGCCAAGGGCAACGATAAGGGTAAAGTCGAAGGACTGGTGGGGTATGCGCGGCGCAACTTTATGGTCCCGATTCCGCGCGTATCGAGTTGGCAGGAACTGAACGCGCACCTGGAACAACAGTGCCGGAAGCGACGTGAGCGGAGGTTGCGCGGTCACAGCGAGACGATCGGGGAACGCTTCGAGCGTGACCGTGCAGCGCTGCTGCCGTTGCCTGCGGCTCCATACGAGGCTTGCGAGAAGATCTCGACGCGGGTCAGTTCGCTGTCGCTGGTCCGCTATCGCTCCAATGACTACTCGGTGCCAACGCAGTATGGACATCGCCAAGTGTGGGTGAAGGGCTATGTGCACGAAGTGGTGATCGCCTCTGGCAGCGAGGTGATCGCCCGGCATGAGCGCAGTTATGAACGCGAGGTGGTCGTCTTCGATCCACTGCACTACCTCGCCTTGCTCGAGCAGAAAACCCGGGCGCTGGATCAGGCCGCACCGCTAGCCGGATGGCGGTTGCCGGAGAGTTTCGTGCAACTGCGGCGTCTGCTCGAAGCGAGGCTCAGGAAGCATGGCAGCCGTGAGTATGTGCAGGTGCTCCGCCTGTTGGAGACCTTCAACATCGTAGAAGTAACTCTTGCTATCGAAGATGCCCTGCAGTTAGGCACGATCAGCTTCGATGCAGTGCGCCATCTGCTGTTGTGTCGCATCGAGCGAAGACCGCCGCGGCTGGACATGGAGAACTATCCCCATCTGCCTCTAGCGCAGGTGCGCACCACGCAGGCTGCCGACTACATGACCCTGCTGGCGGAGGCATGCGCATGAGCGGTGCCGAGATTACTGTTACGAACACTGCAACTCATACTGCCGACACACCGCAGCTTCTGCTGGAACATCATCTGAAGGAACTGCGGCTGCCAACCATCCTGCGCGAGTACGACAAGGTGGCGCGGCAGTGCGCAGTCGAGCAGTTGGACTATCAACGTTACCTGCTGCGCATGACCGAACTGGAGTTACTGGACCGCGAACGCAGGGCCACCGAACGTCGTATCCGGCAGGCGAAGTTCCCGGTCGTCAAGACCATGGACAGCTTCGACTTCCTCGCTATCCCGTCGGTGAACAAAACCCTGGTGCTGGAACTGGCACGATGCGAGTTCCTGGCCCGCCGCGAGAACGTCCTGCTGCTGGGCAACAGCGGCACAGGTAAAACACACATCGCCCTGGCTCTCGGCCTAGCCGCCTGCCAGCGTGGACACCGCGTGCGCTTCACCACTACTGCCGCGCTGGTCAGTGAACTGATCGAAGCTCGAGACGAAAAGAAGCTGCTTCGCTTCCAGAAGCAGATCGCCAGTTATGAGTTGCTGATCGTCGATGAGTTGGGCTTCGTGCCCCTGTCCAAGACCGCAGCCGAACTTCTCTTCGAGATGCTTAGCCAACGCTACGAACGCGGCTCGACTCTGATCACCTCGAACCTGCCGTTCCAGGAATGGACCGAGGTCCTCGGCTCGGAACGGCTGACCGGCGCTCTGCTCGACCGGCTCACCCATCACGTACACATCCTCGAGATGAACGGCGACAGCTACCGCCTTAAGCAGAGCCGCGCACACGAACCCATCCGCAGAACGCTAGATCCGATCCCCAATGCCCCTCGGGGTAGAAGGGCCGCTTCCGCTACGCTCCAGCGCCCTTCTACCCCGAAATCCCACAACAACCATCTACTATCGACTGGCCTACTTTTACTCCGCCACACTGGCCTGGTTTTACTCCGCCTTTGACAACAATCCAGTCTTTAGGCTTTAGCTTTACAAATCCGTCTAAGAGGAGGACTGCCGTAGTGGGATTGATGTTTAACATCGAAGCTGTTTTGGGATCGACCGGAGGAGGAACGACGAAAAGACCGTCGGCCGGCGCAAGGACTTTTTCAGCCCAGGTGAATATCGGAAATGGGATCGTAACCCGGTCGCCCACCTTGACGCAGGTGACTCGCGGCCCGACTGCCTCGACGATTCCTGCCCCTTCACCTCCGATGACAGAAGGCAGCATCTTCGGTTTTAAGTGGTAGACCCCCTGCGCTAAAAGGAGGTCGCTGTAGTCGACAGGCGCATACTCCATGCGCACAAGAGCTTCGCCCGCAGACGGCATGTTTGGTTCAGGAATGTCGACCATCTGAAGGTTCTGAGCTGGATTGCCGTAGGCAGTGAGATGAATGGCTTTCATTTGTGCGTCCTCCTTCTTCCAACAAATGTTGCCCTGCGAGAGGGCCGCCTGCTTGCTGGATCAGACCTCCTGAGCAACGCTCAGGACTGGTCCCCGTCGCGCTACGGAGTGAAAGCCGGCTTTCCAATGCAAAGAACCGATGCACCATAGACGCAGCGTTAGCTCCGTCCCCCACTGCAGAAGCACATCTTTTGACCGAATTGTGGCAAACATCTCCTGCCGCAAACAGCCCTGGCATACCGGCTCCTTCCGGAATGGGCTCGACTGGTCCTCCCTGAGGAAGAGCGGAAAGAATCTGGATATCACCGGGATGGATCGGTCGAGCGCTGACCTTTGCGAGGACATCGTCGGCTCCAAGCTCTTCGCTCTTTAATTGGCGTTTCGCAATTCTTAAACTTTCTCCGGAGCACCATACTCACTTTGAACAATTGCTTTGAATTCGGTTTGCATCGGCAACCTCATTGACTTGAACTGAATTCGGGATAGTCGATGTAGCCTTTCGTCGGTAATGCATGTCTAATACTCAAACCATTGATCGAGTGCTTGAACCTTTTCTCTGGTGTAAGGCGGAAACAAGTGATCGATGGCCACGTCCGGCGGAGATATCAGTATCGACTTGGCATGCGTGAGAGAATCGTAGCCGTACTTTCCGTAGTAGTTTCCGAGGCCGGACGTTCCCACTCCCCCGTAGGGCATGGACTCAATGAACAAGAAAATGTTCGTCTGATTCACGGCGCCTCCGCCGAACGAAAGGGATTGCAACACACGGTCTATCGCCTGCTGGTTGCGGCTGAAAACATAACCGGCGAGGGGCTTGGGTAACGATTTGATTTTTTCGAGTAACTTCCCGAGATCAGAGAACGTCAAGATGGGCAAAAGCGGCCCGAAGATTTCGTCTTCCATGATTTTGTCGGACCAGGAAACGGGATACAGAATGGTCGGGTCGAGGTAGCGGGCCGGAGCATCGAACTTGCCGCCATAAACCAGCTTCTTTGGATCGATCAGGTATGCAAGTCTTTCGACAGCGGCGGCGCTGATCATACGGGAATAGTCTGAATTGCTCTTAGGGTCTGAGCCGTAAAGTTCGACCACAGCTTTTCTGCATTCCGCCACGAACTCTTCTGCCACGGACTCATGAACGACTGCGTAGCCGGGCGATGTGCACCACTGTCCTCCCCATGCCATCGCGCCCCAGACAATTTTCTTGGCGGCATCTGGAACGTTCGCTGTTCCGTCAACAATAGCGGGGTTCTGTCCACCCAGCTCGAGCAATACTGGAGTGAGATGTTCAGCAGCCGCTCGCATCACTACTTTGCCCACACCTACGCTTCCCGTAAGAAATATGAAATCAAATGGAAGCTTTAGGAGATTCGTCACTATCTCTCGGCCACCGACCACTGCGCTCAGAGCTTCCGGCTCGAAGTACTTGGGAATCAATTCCAGCAGCAACTCGTCCGTTGCCAACAGCGCCTCGGAGAGCTTCAAGATGCAGGGGTTGCCGGCCGACAGGGCGCCAACCGCAGGGCGCAACGACAACAGAAGCGGGCCATTAAATGGACAGATGACCAACGTAACCCCGTAAGGCTCTCGGTACACCATTCCCTTATGCCCGGAAGCAGCGAGGAACTTCGGAAGAGGAGCTTCGACGGGCTTCATCCATTCCTTGAGCTGGGACTTTGCGAATTCGCTGGTTGCGATCGGGGCCGAGACCTCGAAGACGTTCTCCTGGGATGCCGTCTTGAAGTCCTTACACGAGGCGTCGGCAAAACGCTTATAGTTCTCCTTGAGCATGTGGACAAGACGATCGAGCTGATCGACTCTCCACTCATAACTCTTCGTCACATCTGTGCTGAAGTATGTCTTCTGTTTGCCAAACAATTCTTCAACGGAGCCCCATTCAGAGGTGGACTGAGTGGAGTCTGTTTGAAATTCGCTCGTCCTTGGTTGTGATAGCGTAGACATATTCTTCTCCTTCCTGCTCTGCTGCTGTTAGTCCCGATGTAGTTCACTTCAGCGGAGCACTCCGACTAGCGCCGTTCGTTGTGACTAGCACCATGCGAAAGCGCGCCTTTCCGGCCATCATCTTGGCGTAGGCAGCCGCCGCTTGGTCGAGGGGGACCGTCTCGATCATGGCGGACACGCCGCTCAGGGCGCTGAAGCGCAGGGTGGCGTCACCGACCGCTGGCGTTCCCGTCAGGGCACCTTCGACCTTGCGGGTTGCGAAAATCAGATCCGTGCTCGTGACCTCGATCGGCTCCGGCCCCACGCCGAGGGCGATCGAGACACCGCCAGGACGCAGTCCCTTAAACGTCGCAGCAACCGTCTTACCTCCGGACGCGGTTATCAGAATGACCTTGGCACCGCCGAGCGCCTGCAAAGCCGCGGCGGGGTCCGTAGCAGCGCTGTCGATGTAGTGGTGAGCGCCGAGTTTCTTGGCTAATTCCGCTGTGCCGGTGCCACGAGCAATCGCCACGACCTCGAACCCCATATGGCTGGCGTATTGCACGGCCAGATGACCAAGCCCGCCGATACCGAGCACAGCGACAAGATCGCCGGCCTTCGCCGGTGCGTTTCGTAGTGCATTGAAGGTCGTGATTCCCGCGCACAGCAGCGGCGCCGCACCGGCAGACGAGAGGTCGTCAGGGATCGATACGAGCCCGCTCGCCTTTGCGATCATCACTTCGGCGTATCCGCCATCATGATGAATGCCGGTAAATTCCTGGTTCCTGCAGTTCACGAGATCGCCATCGCGGCAGTACTCGCAATAGCCACAAAAACCGCCGAGAAACCCGACCCCCACGCGCTGACCGACGGCCCAGCCCTGGACACCCGAACCGAGAGCGTCGATCCGCCCGACGACTTCGTGCCCCGGAACGCGCGGCCAATCGATCGGAAAGAGCCCTTCCACAGTGGCTGCATCCGAATGGCACACCCCACATGCCTCGACGCGAATGCGTACCTGATTGGGACCTGGATCTGGCACTGGTCTACTAACCTCGGCAAACTCTCCCGGTTTGGTAACTTCGATTGCCCTATATGTTCCGTTCATACTTCCTCCCGCTGATTGGAAATTCGTTAGGCTGCGAATTGCTTCAAGTGATAATCGATGTGAATTTGAAGGAGCTTTCCCCATTCGGACAATGTCATTTTTCCGAACATGGGGTGCGGTCCCCAATTGTCGGGTGATCTTGCATGCCAGGCAGCATCCACGATTTTGAGCAGCTGCTGTTTTTCAAAGTCGAAGTCGAATTCCGCGCCGTGTGGGATCTTGAAACCTTTTGGCAGTCGCAGCCCAACAGGTTGTTCGGGGAACCAGTCAACCAATATCCATCGAAACAGCGTTCGCGATACGAGATAGCTCTCGTCGGGAAGTTTGTAGAAACCCAGCGCACTGCCGCATGCCAAATTGAGATGGTGCAACATCTGCGAGACGTTCATCGTTCCCCATTGGCGTGGGTTAGCAGGAATAATTCGAAGAACCCTGTTCCGAAACTCGTTGCGTTTCGATTCCGTGAAGAAAGCCATTCCGTCTACCTGCTTCACACGGAACGAACACGGAATGTACTTCAGCATCGCGAGACCAGACATCCAAACGTTGCTCGTGAAGACTCCTCCCACAAGATTCGTGCTTTTGGCTTCAGTGAACCGTGTCGGGACCGCTTGATGTGTACCGTTGTTCATCATCTCGCCTCGTAATGAAATGAGCGCGGGACAGCCTGTAGCAGTGGACTAGCCGCGTAAAAGTGTAGCCATTTCTCCTAGAGGAGACTGATCTCATTCATGTCGATTGCTACAAGGAGGGGCTCTTTCACGAGTTGGTAGTCGCCCTCGTATGCATACACGCGGCGCGTGGTCGGGATGATGATGCCGTCGACGTCCCGATAGTCATAGGCATAGTTCAGTCCGGTAGCGCCACCGAGCACATCCACGGTGTAGTCGTGACGTCTTAGCAGGCCATCCGGTCCGAAGCAGGAGATTTGCACGCGCGTGTGGCTCTTGACGTTTTCAGGGAACACGATTTTGAGACGTCTCCAGGTCTCGCCGTCTACGTTGATCGATGAGATCTCCTCGGTCTCGAAACCCGGCTGCGCATACAGGAATGGCGTATTCAGGTAGGTCCACATCGCCTCGCCACTAAAGTATGCGACGTGTACGTCATCCCATGGAGTCTCTCGCGTGTGGCCTTCAAACGACTTCTCGGGATCATCGCGGCCCGCGATCAACTTTCCCTGAGAAGTCTCAACATCGACGCGATTCGGCTCAAAGACGGTGCGTTTGTCTTGGCCAGGAAAATCCATGGTGAGTCGCTCTCGCTTCGTATCTGCGAGAATGTCGACATTCTTAAGCACGTCACCTCGCCCCTTCACAAACCAAATCGATCCGGTTAGAGAGGCAGCTGTTTTGATCGCTTTTATCTTGTTCCAGCGATCAAGACCGCCGTGTGCCTTAATCGCAGTATCGAGCAATTCGCTCATGGTATCTTCCTCATCTCCTCTTCCTTCGAAGATGTTTAACCGCTACTCACCAAAAGTGAATCTGGAGCTAGCGGCGCTAGCCATCGATTGAAGTACTCGAGAAACAGCAGCGGAACCGTTCCTGGCTTGCCGAAACGACGGTACGCGTAACGAACGCCGCTGGCTTCAACGAACTGTGTTGGGACTGTTTCGTGTGTGTAGTTGTCAATAATCTGCTTCCCAACAATCCGTTCGTATCGTTGCTGCCCATCAAGACCGGCACTGCATCGATAGCTCAAGTGTTCATGGATAACACTAGGAGTGATTCTCAACGTGCGTAAGCCCAAATGGGAGCAGAGTGAAGTAGCTCGTTCGAGCCAGGCGGGCATACAGAGGGAGAAAAGTACAACAGCCCCTGAGCCTGAGGTATCAGAGCTGAAGCGGTTCTATTGCGAGCCGGAGGGAAGAATCAATCGGCGGCCGAATAGACGGCCATCAACAGAGAATGCACCTGGTCCTAAAAGGAAGAGGGCCGATGTCACGCCGAGCGAGAATGCAAGTTCATAGAGATCCCTGTCAATGTTGCAAAACAGCATAGCGATCTGCGCAAGAGCTGAAGCGATGCAGCCGACAGGCGTAAACGCACCAATACAAAGTGAAATGTTAATCACAATCAAAGCTGCGGCCGCCCAGAATGGCAGTGTCACTGTTGACTTGAGTATTGGATTGACAAGCATTGCCGCAGCGCAAAGGCGCAGGATCAGGAGCCCAAGTCCCGCCCCGCCAACGGGAAACATGGAGAAGAGTCGCTGCACAGCGCGAACGATACCTGATCAATCCAGCGTCACACAATGCTCAAAGGAAACAGGCCGACGTAGCCCTTTCGAGGTGGGTGACTAGACAGCATTGGTCGTATGATGGACTTCATGTGCGAGGGTTCGTCCGTATGACTGAGGCACATGTCATTGGCGTAATGGCCGTCGACGATCACCCGTTGATGATGTCGGGAATTTCAGGCGAAATCAACGCTCAGCCGGACATGCGCGTCGTTGCGGAAGCCAACGACGGCGATGAAGCACTGGAACTCTTTCGCAAACATCGTCCCGACGTTACGTTGATGGACATACGAATGCCGAAGGTGAACGGCATCGCGGCTATCGCGGCGATTCGCGACGAGTTTCCGCAAGCGCGAATTATTGTCCTGACGACGGCAGTCGGCGATGCCCTGGCAGTTCGAGCGTTCAAGGCGGGGGCTGTCGGCTACCTTCTAAAGAATTTGCTTCGAACGGAGCTAGTCGAGACGATTCGCCTGGTGCACAAAGGCCATAAGCGAGTTCCGCCGGAGGTCGCACAGCAGATCGCCGAGCACGCTGCGGATGGTTCAATCACTGCGCGAGAGCTGGAGGTGCTTCGTGGAGTCGCGAACGGCAGCTCGAATAAAATAATCGCTTGGGACCTCAAGATTTCGGAGCACACAGTTAAGAATCACCTGAAAAGCATCCTTTCCAAGCTGGACGCCAACGATCGTACGCATGCCGTCATGATTGCATTAAAGCGTGGCTTTCTGGATATCTAAAAATTAGACGATGCTTCATGGAAGCTATTCGGGATCTCAGCCGAGGTCGTGATCAGCTTGCGCCTCGCCCCATTGCCAGAACCTCCTGCGTTTGCCCTTGCGCCCTGAGGCGTAAGCAAGCCCTGCTGGTATTCGCAATTCGATTTCGGTACCCACTCCAGTTCGGCTCCAAAGATCAAGTTGAGCACCGATGTTTCTGGCACGTTCTCGCATGCTCACCAATCCTAAATGGCCATCGCGAGAGCCTTCTTTGAGAATATTCGGATCGATTCCCACGCCATCGTCGCGAATACGCATACGCAATTCATTCCGCTCATAGCTCAGTTCCGCTTCAATCGAGCGGGCCATGGAATGCCGAAACGCATTGCCAAATGCTTCTTTGCCGATACGGGATAGCTCTTCGAAGACAATAGGATGTAGAGGGCGACCATTGCCGTTTACCGCTACTTTGAAGCCGCCGGAACGGCCCTCCTGCATTTGCTCTCCGTAGTTGGCGAGCGCCGTTGCCAAGTCATTCGGTTTCGAGGTTGTTGTATGTAGATCTACTAACAACTTGCGCCCTTCGGCCATCACCGCATCCGACTGCCCGAGGGTCTCTTCGAACATTCGTCGAATGGGATGGGTTAGAGGAAGCTGCTGCGTCCCGGTGTGAAAGCGCAGAATCAGACCCTGGACGCCCTGCAGAAACGTATCATGAAGGTCTCGGGCGACGGCTCCCCTTTCAACCTGCCGCTGCTCCATAATGATGCGCGCCTGTTTTACTACGTATCGAATTCTTATGACGTAGGCCAGCGCAATAAGGAGCGCCACCGCAACCGTGGCAGTCACCTCGAAGAGGGGCGTCGCGTAGAAATGTGGCTGCTGGATCACTTCATACACAACCTGTCGCGCATCCCAGTGGCCCACGCTATCCGTCCCCCGAACCAGCAGACGATGCGCACCGGCTGGTATGTTGGAATAGACGACTCTGCGCGACCAGGTGCCATCAAGCCAGTCGGAGTCCACGCCTTCCATCCGGTACTGTAGTCGGATTTTTTGCGGGTTGGCCAGGTTGATGGCAGCGAGGTGCAGTTCCACATGATGGGTGCCAGGTTGCAGTACCAATCGATCCCCTACCGGAGATCTCCTTCCGTCAGTTTCGATTCCGGAGATGAATATTTTCGGACCCCGGCCGCTGAGAGGCAGATGCGACGTATCAATCATCGCCAGCCCCTTCACCGTAGCGATCCATACCTTGCCATCAGATGTCATCGCGATATTCGGCGCACCCACGCTGGCCTGCGTTGTGTTCAGCCCGTCAGCCCGGTTAAACACCTCGTAATCCAATGGGACGGTGGCGTCGGCGGCAAGGGCGAGATCCTGTTCTGCGATCCGTACGACTCCGTTCCGACTGCTGAACCAGAGCGAGTGATCCGGCGTCTCTACCAGCTGCATTAAGGTCAGAGTGCTATTGAGAGATGCCAATTGACCATTCTTGATTTGGCTGACGCCTTGAGGCACATCCGTTGTATACAGGTTTCCTTTTGAGTCTTCGACGAAATAGCGTGCGAGCACCTCGTCGACCGCCTGCTTGGATGGCACTGGTTGAAAGTGATCGGAAACAAGGCGGTCAACCCCGGCTTGGGTCGCAGCCCAGATCGTCCCGCTCCGGTCCTGATGAATAGCGAGCACCCGCGTGCTCGAGAGTCCGTCCGCCGGGGTGTAGTTACGTATCCTGTCGTCCTGAATGTGACTCACCCCGTTAGGCGTCGCAATCCATAGAGAATCGTCTTGAGCGACCGTAATCTGAAAAACGATACGGCTCGCGAATCCCTGTTCTATGGTGTATTGAGTAAAGGCGCCACTCTCATATCGGAAGAGACCGCCACCGTAGGTTCCGATCCAGATGTTGTGTCTGCGATCTTCGGCCAGGGACCAGACGCATGTGTTTGTCAGGCCGTCCCTTTCACCGAAGGTCCTGAAGTGATTTCCGTCGAATACTGCAAGCCCGCAGTTCGCGCCGACCCAAAGTCGGCCATCATGCGCCGGCAGCACCGCCATCGTGATATCGCTTGGCAGACCATCCGCTTTTGCGAACATCTGAACCGCGCGAGGATGAAGATGGACCAGGCCGTTCCCGTTCGTTCCAATCCATAAGTCTCCGTCCTTTCCGGCGTAAAAGCCGCGCGCATGCAGATTTGGATCCGGAGTCCACATCTGTTCGCGTGCGATCCGGTAGATTCCGATTCCAGTATTTGCCCAGAGGGTCCCATCCGGAGCGGGATAGATACGATACGTGGGTGTGTGGGCAGGCTGGTAAGGCTTAAGAAACGCTGAGCGACGCCCTCCAACCGGACGAATGCCTTTTTCGGTGCAATACCAGATCGTACCGTCGGAGTTCTGATATGCGTCGAATATCTGGTCATCGTGGACCCCAAACTGAGTTCCGAGTCCGACATGACTGATGAAGCGTTCTCCGTTATACTCGAGGAATCCGCTACCAGTATTCAGTATGAGATGGCCATTCAGAGCCTGGCTGATGCGTCCGACGTAAATAGAGTAATTCACGCAGACGAATCGATTGCCGTCAAAGCGATAAAGACCATGGCTGGTGCCCGCCCAAATGGTTCCATCGCGAGCTTTGAAGAGCACCTCGATCTCATCACTCTGGTGCTCGCCTAAACGGAAAGCCGTCGAGTCCGCGAGGTACGGATCATCCAAGTCTCGTTTGGGAATTCGGATGATTGCAGCGTCGCTGCCGACCCAGAGATCCCCGTCGGATCCTTCCACCAGCGAGCTAATGATGCTGGGCGGGCGTGCACCGGGGATTCGGAGTCGAACCTGTGTGAACGTTCGTCCATCGAAAGATGCCAGACCTGATTCGGTCCCCACCCATAACAAACCATTAGCCGTCTGGGTAATCGCGTTGACAGTATTGTCCAGCAAACCATCTTCGACGGTGAAATCAGTTCGTATGTACTGAGAGGCAATCGACGGATCGGTTGCGGCTACCGCCCAGGCGCTGGGCGCGCGGAGGCTAAGCACGACGACAGAGATTATCCATAGTAGGAGAAGAATCTGAGAGTCGCGCGGGATGGTAAACGAATTTCGCATCGTGAGGCTAGTAGCGCTCAACAGCTATGAGGATCCGTGCCGTCATCTTTGATCCATTGGCATGACTCGAAGGAGCTACTTAGTTTTCGCTCGATTTGGTCTTACACATTGCGAGACTCGCCCTTACCGTTTTATGTGAACCCAGCTCGCCAATCCAGTGACGGCATGTAACTAAACTTCGAGGATCGCCTCCTGCGTAGACCAACTTCCCGAGAGTGATGAATGCACGCTTGCATATCCGGAAAATCAACGCGGTAGCTCTGCTTCTTTTCATCATGTTCCTGTGCGATGACACGGCCAGCTCCCAATGTTCGGGAATCGTAAGTAGTTCGAGCGCAGCCTCTTCTTGCGCCAGCCATGCCATACCCGATGAGAAGGTGACGGCGATCGATCCTCAACACCAATATTCGCTAGCTGAATTGATTGATATAGCTGAGATCCACAATCCACAGACCAGGATTGCATGGGAGCATGCAAAACAGCGTGCGAACCAGCTCGGCATCGAAAAGAGTGAATATTACCCGCTTTTGGCTGGAGCGGCTCTCTTCGCCGACCAGCGGTTCATTGACCCTTTTCCGGAGCCATTGGCGCCGCGCGGGTACACTATGGTCGAGCTCCCCCTGATCGAGCCTCAGGTTTCGCTGCAATACCTGTTGCTTGATTTTGGCCGCAAAGCGCGGGTCGACGCGGCTAGAGCGCAAGCGCTCGCCTCAGGTGCCCAGTTTATTAAGGCAAATCAGGACATCGCCTACTCGGTTTCGAGGGACTATTATGCGCTTGTCACTGCGCAGGAACACCTCCAGGCCACTCAAGACACACTCAAAACGGCGGAAACAACTCAGGATGCAGCAGAAGCCAGGCTGGAGAACGGGCGTGCCACAATGCCCGACGTTCTCAACGCGCGAGCCGAAACGGCGCAAGCTACCTTTGATCTCGAAGCAGCCGATGGTGACGAGAAGATTGCGCGGGTGACTTTGGCCGAGGCGATCGGCGTCGAACCTGCTCCGGATATCTCAATTGATGCCAAGCGAAAGGCGCCCTTGCCAACAGCGCTCACACTTGCCATTGATCAGCTCATTTCCCGTGCCATGGCCGACCGGCCCGATCTGATAGCGCAAATATTCGAGATTCGCAGAGCGGACGATGAGATTCGAAGCGCCAAGTCAGCCTACCTGCCCAGGATCACGCTGTCTGGGAAAGTCGCACAAACCTCGGGATGGCCATCGACTGACCAGGCGCAAGGCCAACTCGGACATGCGAACGAGACAACATGGTCAGCTGCACTCAGTGTAGAGTGGACGATCTTCGATGGGGGAGCCCGCAAAAACCGAAAGGCTCTTGCAGAGTCCGAGAAACGTGAGGCGGCAGATGAACTGCGAGACAAACGTGATCGGGTGCAACGGGAAGTCTGGAGCAGCTACATCGCCTTCCGCACCGCCCTAAGACAGGAGGAAGCGGCGGTCGCACTCCTAAGCGCCGCAGACACTTCATATTCTGCCTCTCTGGACGCATACAAGTATGGGGTCAAGAATCTGGTTGACGTCGTCACTGCGGAAAAGCAACTGGCGTTGGCGCGTCTCTCGTCTGTCTCGGCTCGTTCACGTGTATTCACTGAAGCGGTTCGGCTGGAGTCCGTCACTGGCAATTTGCTCCGGAGCCTGCCACCAGCGACTACGGCGCAAGACAAGGATGGTGGCAAGTGACCAGGGATTCTCTGTCATGGACCGCCGGCGTGGCCATCTGTCTCATGTGTTCCGGATGCAGCCGCGCTCCCTCCGTGGGCATCATCGGCTCGTTCTTTCCGGTGTGGATGATCTGTCTCGCTGTAGCCGTAGTCGTGGCCTTTATCGAGCGAGCGCTATTGCTGCGCTACAGTCTTGAAAGCCAAGTGCAGCCGCTGTGGCTCTTCTATCCCTGCAGCGTGACTTTGTGCGCCTGCCTGCTATGGCTGATTCTCTTTCGATAGGACGTGTCGTATGACTGAAGATCCTGCCGATCACACTCGCGAACACATCGGCCGATGGCTTAAGTTCGGCGTCATCGGAGGGGCAGTTGTGGCGTTGTTGCTAGTGACCTTTGATACGGACCGCCATCCGCGTACGGACGATGCGAGTGTCAGAGCGAACTTCATCGCGATCGCACCGGAGGTCGGCGGCCGTTTAATCAAATTACCAGTCAAGGACAATGCCCTCGTAAAAAAAGGTGATCTGCTGTTCGAGATTGATCCGCGCGACTACGAATATGCTCTTCAGCAGGCGCTCTCCGATCAGGACAATCTGGAACAGCGAATTATCGATACGCGACGAAAGATCGCCGCCCAGAATAGTGCCGTGAATGCTGCCGGCGCGACCGTTCGTGTATCCGTAACTGGCATCAAGACATCAGGCAGTGCCGTACAGTCGGCAAAGGCCGCAGTGACACGAGCGCAGGCGGCGGTTGAGGCAGCAAACGCCCACCTGGCCTACGCAATCAATGACCTTCATCGGCTTGAACCGCTGCTGACCAAGCAGTACGTCACCGTCGACGAGGTGGATCAGGCCAATACCGCCGTGCGAGTTGCAAGAGGCGACTACGACCAAGCGCGGGCCGCGCTTGCCGAGGCACAGGCACAAGAGACGGAAGCGGAACTTCGACAACAACAAGCCGACGATCAGGCGCTTCAGTCGAAGGCTCAACTCGGACAAGCGATGCATGCCGTCGACACGCTCGATATCCTCGAGTCCCAGCGCCCGGGATTAGCCGCGAGAGTCGACCGCGCCCGCCTCGACCTCGAAAGATGCCGCGTAGTCGCACCCTTCGATGCCTATGTAACGAACATGAATATCTCCGAAGGAGCCTATGCGCACGTGGGCTCGCCGATGTTCACATTGATCGATGCCAGAAACTGGTGGGTCGTAGCTAACTACCGAGAAGGGAAGATGCGGCACATCCATATCGGCTCGAAAGTTGACGTATATCTCATGGGCCATCCCGAGCGAAAATTTGAGGGCATCGTTCAGAGCGCCGGGTACGGTGTTTTTCCGGAGGACGGAAACGTCTCGGACGGCCTCCCAAATATCGAGAGGACCCTCAATTGGGTCCACCTCTCTACACGTTTTCCAGTTCGTATCCTCATCCAGAACCCCGATCCGGCACTGTTTCGAATAGGCGCAACTGCAGT
Source organism: uncultured Acidobacteriaceae bacterium (assembly GCA_963781245.1). Classification (GTDB taxonomy): domain Bacteria; phylum Acidobacteriota; class Terriglobia; order Terriglobales; family Acidobacteriaceae; genus Silvibacterium. The sequence continues at coordinate 780,793 of CAWAFB010000004.1, read as the reverse complement.
AACCATCGTGAGGTGAAGGATGCCGCTAGGCGCAACACAATCCAGAACTCGATCATGGCTGCAATATTGGACACAGGATCTTCAGGCTACACCGGGACGCCTCAACAGTTCTCTGCGGATTACCTTGGCCTCGGTCATTGTGCTCGTCGCAATGATGGTCCTCCAAATGCCGTTCGTTGCTTATGGCATGTACGTCATCTTCATGGTCGGCCGCGACAACCCCGCAGTCACCTTACGTACCGGCATTGCGCTGTTATGTTCGGTATCGTGTGCACTCATGATTGCGTTGATGGTCGTGATTCTGACCGATAACACTCCAATGGCAAGGGTGCTTAGCCTTGCAGCAATCACCTTCATTGCCGGCATGATCACCGTGGCAACGAGCATGCCCGCGGTAGGGTCGGGGTGGGGACTCATCTTTTGCGTAGGCATTGGATTCTGGGAGAATCATGTTCCCGCCGACAGGCTGGTGAAGAATTCCCTCTGGCTGCTGGCAGCGTTTTCATTAGGGATTGCCACCGCAATTGCTGTCGAATATCTGTTTGCCACCCGCGCTCCGGCAGACACACTCGCCGAGCAGCTACGGTTACGCTATCGCGCACTTGAGGCTATGTTTAGAGGATTTGCTGATAGCTCCGTAGACCAGCACCGTCGGACTGCCGCTGAACACGTGTCCCGGCTGGCTTCGGCCGGACACGTAGGAATGCTCGAACTCTATAGACAAATAGTTGACCGCGACCTTGATCGGGGCGGTCTTCCAATCGGCGTTCACGCCCACATCATGATGCTTGCAGAACTGTTGGACAGCTCCGCAGCCTTCGGTCTTCAGACAGACGCCACGAACCGTGAAGTTCAATCTCGCTGTGAGGCTATTGCACAGCAGTGCGGTCAGCTCGCGAGGAAACTTAGGTCCGAGCCGGCATTCGAACTTGCCCCCAGTGATGCGGCATACCTCACACATCTGGATCGAGTTGAGGCCATCATTCGTTTGATCCAATCGATGCCTTCCGCCGCTGATGATACGCGGCCAGGTCTGGTGGCCGTCCCGTCCGCAAAGATTCCCTTTCTAATTCCTGGCGCGATATGGAAAGCAGAAAACGTGGCTTTTGCACTGAAGATCAGTTTCTGTGCGACGATTTGTTACATCCTATATCACGCAATCGACTGGGCGGGCATCTCAACCTCGGTCATTACCGTTATGGTCGCAGGATTGAGCCATACCGGAGCTATGAAGCAGAGACTGGCATTCAGGTTTCTTGGCGCAATCCTGGGTGGACTGGTTCTGGGTATAGGCGCAGAGGTCTTCCTGTTCCCATTTATGGACTCAATTACTGCATTGGTAATACTGATTGGCACGATTGCTTTTCTTTGCGCCTGGGTTGCTGGAGGGCAGCGATTTAATTATGTAGGAATACAAATGGCTTTTGCCTTTTACTTAACATGCCTTGATGGACTGAGTGCGCCAACAGAGTTGGCACCTGCCCGTGATCGCTTGGTTGGAATATTGCTGGCCGTTTTCGTTATGTGGTTGGTCCTCGACCAGATTTGGCCGGTTCGCACCATAACTGCGATGCGTCGTGTTGTCGTATCGCTTCTGAAAGACGCTTCGCGGGTGATTGTGCTTATTGATCGCAAGATGCCGCTTGCAGATTCCATGAGAGAGTCGGACATCTTGAGAGATCGACTTGGAAAGCAACTCTCTACGGTCCGGATGCTGAACGAAGCAACTGAGTATGAATTTGGCATCGACCACGAGAAGCACCTGCGCACAGGTGACACGCTGATGCGGATGTCAATGACCGTTGTCGCGCTGATATGGAATCAGGCGGCCCTTTTACATAAAAAGGGGGAGCGTACGTTTTTGGGCACGCCCGCTCTCATCACTCTCCGTCAGGCAATCGCACAGCGCCTTTCGGCTATAGCCGACACTTTGGAACAAAAAGGCTTTGTCAGGATAACAGATGCCGCGAGCCTAACCGAGATTACGTCGACTAGTGAATTTGATTCCGAATATTCCAGGCACACAATCGCCCGGTATAGAGAGCTACAGGTATTGGCGCTGTCTCTTCACAGCCGACCGCCTGAGTGATTCATCTCTCCGGGCATGCCTCTCAGAAACGGATTTCTAGTCATTGCGGATTGAAGTTCAGCACACTCGTCGACACCCTTAATCGCAATTAACTTCAACCTAATGACCAAACCTTTCGCGTGCGTCAGCAGAGGTATCGGGACACGAATTGTCTCCGAGTCGCTGAGACAATTCGCGTATCGGAAAACATACTGAGAATCGGTCCGCAACCTGAAATATATGCGGACCTTTGCGGAAGCTTATCCGGACTTCGAATTTGTGCAACAGGTTGTTGCACCATTGCCCTGGGGCACCAGATCACCGTCTTCGATCGGGTGATAAGGATGATGTTCGACGCGGATAAGAGGAAGGTGCTTCAGCACCCTCGTCAGCAACCCTCGCGGGGAGAAAAAGCGAAAACAGCGCAAAGATCTATAGCACCCTCGGGTCTTGCGAATTTTTTATCTCTTGCCATAAACCTTTTGTTTTCTTGTGGTTTATGGCGGGGACGACGGGGCTCGAACCCGCGACCTCTGCCGTGACAGTTATACTCATGGTCGTAACCTATTGATTCTAGGAGCATCGATGGCGCCGTAAGGCATCCTAAATTACCCAAAATCACATTTCAGTACCGCCGAGCGTACCGTCAAAATGCCTCACCTTTCGTGCCAGATCTCTGCCGTCCCGGCAAAGGTCAACGAGCTAACCTGGAATGCAAGTATCCGACAGTACCGTCAGTACCGTCGGAGCGTACCGTCACAGTCCCCGTCTCTGAGCCCGTCTCCATGTGGACGTTTGAGAGAGGAAGCCAATCTTAGCAACCTACCGAGTGCCCGGTCACTCATAACCAACGGAGGCTGTGGTTCTGCTATTTCGATCTCGACTAGAAGTTTGTGCCGCTCCACTGCACGCCTGGATACAGACTCGGCATTCGTAACGCTCGGTAGGCGTTGGTGCCCGTCAGCTGCATATTCCATACCGTCTGCGGAGTGCTCTGATTGGTGACCTCGAAGATCTGGGTGCTCGTCGTCTGCGCAGTCGGCTCTCCGCACAGATCGTATTCCACGTTGCCGTTGTCGAGTTGATCCGTGTTGCCGCCGAAGTTGTTGTATAGGCTCGGCGAAAGCACTTGATGAAACTGGAACTTCGCAGTCTTTGCGTTCTCGTCCAATTGCAGGACAGGAACAGTGGAATAACAAAGTGCGTTGCCCTGCACTGCGCAGTTTGTGCCATCTGAAAATGCGCGGTCGTCGCCGTTATCCATCAAACCAAGAGAGAAGACACCGCTGGTATTTGGCGAGAAAAATGACGGGTAATGCTGTGCGTAAAACCAGTCCGCCGGATTGGTGTCCGCATCCCCGGAACTGTCCTCGAGCGTGAAGTCACCCCCCGGTCCCAAACGCCACAAGATGTCCCCTTGCCCTGCCCCGTTGTTGTAATCCACCTTGACTACCCAGTTCTGGTGGCGCATCGAAACGATCAGGTTCCCGTCGTCCGGCGAATATACGACTGCATTGGTATGGGTCCAGTCCGGGAACATGTAGGGATGCCGGTTCACATCGAGATGATCGAATTCATTCCACACCCAAACTGGATTCAGCTTTGTATCGAGGTCGATGATCACATCCCCCAGCACCGTAGTTGGCGCGCTCGCTCCACTCAGCGTGACCTGTTTCAGCGTGTTCGCCAGCACCAGCCAGTGGCCATTGGCCAGCGGCGTCACATCGTGATGAAACGTTTGTAGTGTCAGGTTTGAGTATCCTGCCGCTGCCAGACTGCTGTTCAGACCGGTGATCGTGACCTGCTTCACGATGTCAGTCGCTAAGTTGATCTCCCGCACCGCCGTCGGCGTGCCCGCCGCGATCGCCTGCGTAAGTGGAATGGAAGAAGTAGGTCCCACCGCCAGCAGGATGTCGCCGTTCGGCAGCAACTTGGCTCCCTGCACTGACTCACCCGGCTGTTGATCAGGAAAATTGTACGTCCAGATAACGTTGCCATTGAGGTCCGTGGCAAACAGACCGAGGGCATTACCGCTCGTTCCGTTGATCATCTCAATGCCTGGTTGCGGCGTTAGTCCAGGTGTGGTCGTGACAGCCATCACAGGGCTCATGCCCGTCGGCAGCGCACCTGTCGCAAAGGTGTGATCGGTGTCCATTGCGCTGGTGCCGTCGGAATAGTCGATGTCCGCGCGCATATGATACGTCGTGTTCGCCAACATACCAGCGACAAAGATGCTCACTGCTCCGCCATTGTCGGACGATGCGACTGTCCATGTATTCAGTCCGTAGTTCGTGTCTTTACCGAATTCGATAGTGACCTCGCCGGACTTCGGCAGGTTCAAGGTGTAGAGCGCGACCTGCGGATTATCGGTTTTGCCAACCTGTGTAGTGAGAGATTGAGGTCCCGAGCTTCCACTCCCACCTCCATTTCCACTTTCGCTGCTGCTTCCGCTCCCATTTCCGCATCCCGCTACCCCCGCTATAACCACACAAAAAAGGGGAAAAAATACCCACTGAATCTTCATTACCGCCTCCGAAAAAGCAATACGTCAGTCTTTTTGCAAGCTGTCGCTCGCCAGAATAGCGATCTGCTGTTGAATCATGACGATGAGCCCAGTATCCAATGTGGACTGTCTCCGTGTACAACTTCTCGCATGCTGTGCCTGGTGAAGCTGCTGCGTGTTCCAGTGATCATACAACTTGCTGTTTTGAAACGGAGGCGTTCTCATCCTCGGCTTGCTGTTACCGACAGACTTTTCTGGGTGATATTGCGGCGCTTCTGGTCCCGGTGGCGGGAGACATTGATTCTCGTTCAGCCGGAGACCGTTGTGCGATGGCACCGGGCCGGCTTCAAGCTGTATTGGACTTGGCTCTCGCGCCATCGGGTTCGCGCGGGCAGGAAGGGCGTCAGCGTTGAACTCCGCGAACTCATCTTCCGCATGGTTGCGGACAATCCAACGTGGGGCTCGCCACGGATTCATAGCGAACTGAAGATGCTTGGCTTCGACATTTCTGAACGGACCGTCTTGCGCTGGATGCGGAAAAGCGCCACGGAATTCGGATCCGGCAAAGCGATGGGCGGCCTTTCTGAGCAATCATCGGGAAGCCATCGCTGCAATGGATTTCTTTACCGCGCCGACGCTGGCGTTCGGCGTGCTTTACTGCTTCTTCGTCATCGCGCATGATCGACGGCGTATCCTTCATTGCAACGTGACCAAGCATCCGAGCAGTGCCTGGGTTATTCAGCAATTGCGGGAGGCATTCCCCTACGACTCGGCGCCCGGCTACCTGATCTTTGATCGCGACGCGAGCTTCAATGAGGAAGTCATCGACACAGTGAAGAGCTTTGGCATTCGACCAAAGCGGACCAGTTTTGCAAGTCCATGGCAGAACGGGGTTGGCGAGCGTTGGGTTGGCAACTGCCGCCGGGATCTGCTTGACCATGTGATCGTCCTGAATGAACGACATCTGAAGCGGTTGCTGAACGCGTACATCCTTTACTACCACGACGACCGAACACATCTCGCGCTCGTAAGGGAACACCTGCGGGTCGCGAACCAGAGAAGAACCCGAATATAGGCTGCCGAGTCGTGTCCATGCCAAGACTTGGTGGCTTACATCACCGTTACGGTCTGGCTGCCTGAGCTGTTGCTGCGAGCATCTCTGGTCAGAATTGAAGATGAACTGAGGGCGAGATGTGGCTGCTGATCTCTCGCCGCACACTCGGCAAAATCTCCGTGACTACCCGTGGTTACCCACATGCCCTGCCGAATCTGCCTGCGAGTTCAAAACGCGGGTTCCTTTTGCGCTCAGATGACAATTTGGCGAGTCACAGCATCGAGCTGATGCCATTTCGACTTCGGAGTTCAAAAGCTGGACAAAAGGAAATCTCTGGAGGCGGATAGGACCCTCTCCCGCATCGCGGACTCTGGCAGCATGCGAGCAATTTCTACGGTCCCGACCATGGTCGAAAAGATCGCGAAGAAAGCACGCTCTTTGTCCGCAGTTCGCGGGCCCGGCATAAAGGGAAGCATTCGATCCTTATAGTTCACGAGCTGGGGAAGGATCCGCCTCCTCATCTTCTGGTCGACCCGCGTCAATTCGGGAGCAAGTGCCGGCAGCGGGCAGCCGCGCTCGGGGTGATCGCAGAATTCCAGACTTAGATAGGTCTTCACAATTGCCTTCCACGCGGCCTCGGGGTGCGACCGCTCGGCCGCGCGGGCTAGGGTGTCGCCGATGTCGCGGAAAGCCTCGCTCAGCGACTCCAGGAGCAGTTCGTCTTTGTTCTCGAAGTGTTTGTAGAAGCCACCGTGGGTCAGACCGGTGTCGCGCATAACGGCCGCAACCGCTACGCCATTCAGGCCTTCGGCGCGTACGCGTCGCGAGGCGTCTTTCACAATCTTCAGATGGACTTCGGCTTTGTGTTCGGGTCGATAACGCATGGCTGATTGTAGGATGCTCGAGACCATCCCACGATGCAACCGGCTGGGACGCTAGAGAAAATCGAATCCGTGAGATGACGGAGATCATCCTATACGATGAAAGGAGAATTTCCTATGTCTCACCCGATTCTCATCACAGGCGCAGCCGGCGGTACACAGGGATCCACGGGGCGCGTCGTCGCAAAGCTTCTTCTCGAACAAGGCATTCCCGTTCGCGCCTTCGTCCGTAAGCTCGATGCCCGGTCCGATGAACTCCGCCAGCAAGGTGCGGAAATCATTGAGGGCGATCTTCTCAACGCAGCCACAGTCCTGGCGGCAATGAAAGAAGTGAAGCGTGCTTACTTTACCTATCCGGTGGCCGATGGGCTGCTGGAGGCAGCGACCATCTTTGCTGCAGCGGCTCGCGATGCGCAGCTGGAAGTGGTGGTGAACAACTCGCAGTTTCAGGGCACGCCCGAGGATGCCGCCTTCCGCGATTTCCGGGACGCTCCCTCTTTTCGCAATCTGCAGCATCGCCTGACGGATCGTATCTTCGACTGGGCGCAGGTGGGGGCCGTTCATCTTCAGGCGCCGCCCTATTACGAAAACGTACGCGCTCTTGTCAGCCGGAGCGTGGCCGAGCAGAACACCGCGTTCCTGCCGTGGGGCGATGGCAATGCCGTTATCCCTCTCGCCGGTGCCGAAGACGTGGCCCGCGTAGCCGCCACTCTTTTGGCCAGCCCGAGCTTGCCCACCCAAACCGTATACCCTCTCGTGAACGAAACTCCAACCGTGCGGGAGATCGTTGAAACTCTGGGCAGGGCGATCGGGCGGCCGATTCGCTATGTGCCGATTACCGACCAGCAGTGGGCTGAAGCCGTGAAGGAGCGCATCAACCCGCACGCGCTCCATCATCTGAGCCATCTCTGGCAATACTTCCGGAATAGTAAGGAACAGCACCAGGCTACCGATACGGTTCGCGCAGTTACCGGCCGGAATCCGCAAACGCTGGAGGAGTTCTTCCGGGCGAATGCTGGATCTTTCGCAGCCGACGCGGCCGGTTCAAAGTCAATTTGAGTTCATCCGAGGATGACTGTAGCCCCCATTCGACGAGGAGGTTCTATGTCCACGCAAGTGATTTTCCAAACGCAACTCGTCCTTGGCTATGTCGCGTGCCTGCTCTTCTTCGACACCTACATCATGCCCAGGTTCCGGTCGATGGACCGCTTCAGCGCACAACGTGCAATTGCGACTCTCCACAGCTTTCGCTTTTTCGGGCTCGTCTTTCTCCTTCCTGGCGTCGTCGGTCCTAACCTGCCGGCTGGTTTCGCCACGTTCTCTGCCTACGGCGACTTCGCGACCGGCGTCCTGGCTATCCTTGCGCTTCTCACGGCGAGGATACGTCCAGTGTTCTGGTTGTTCGCCGTCGCCTTCAACGTTGCGGGTGCGACCGACATTTTCGTCGATTATTACAACGCCATCCGATTGGGCCTTCCCAATGTCGCAGGACAGTTGGGCGCCGCGTACGTGATCGCGATCATCTACGTGCCTTTGCTGATGATCACGCACTTCGTCGCTTTCTATTGGCTGTTGCGACCTCAGCCCAAAGCAGCTCAAGGCATCGCCGGCAATGCAGTCGCGTCTTACCAAATAGAAGGGCGCTAGTCCCCTTCACCGAGCAGATTGCTCACCCGCACGATGGTGTCGATCTGTTCCTGAGTGAGTCGCGACAAAAGATTTCGTCGAACCGAGGCTGCGTGTATCGGGCGAGCAGCATCCAGCTTTTTTCTGCCGAGTTTGGTCATCGTAACGAGGACAGTTTTCTCGTCGGCACGACGGCGCTCAATCATTGCTCGTTCCTGCATTCGCGTTAGCTGATGAGAGAGTCGACTCTTATCCCAAGCCTGTCGCTCGCCAAAATAGCGATCTGCTGTTGAATCATGACGATTAGCCCAGATTGGATACTGTGAAGATCGAGCTTCCTGTCATTAGCAACAACAGGTCGTCATGCGAAGACATCAATAAGGGCTCTTCCGTGTGCAGCGATGAAGAACAGGGTTGCTCAATGGTGGTTTCTACGTCGTCCCCTCCCTGGCATCTCTCCAAAGGTCAATCGAACCCTCTTGCGCATAGCGGTCGATCTCGCTCAGCTCTGAATCCGCGAACTGGATCTTCTTCACCGCATCGAGCGAGTTATCGAGTTGCTCGGCGTTACGCGCTCCGATCAGCGCCGAGGTTACCCGCTTGTCGCGCAGCACCCACGCAATCGCCATCTGGGCCAGCGTTTGCCCACGCCCCTTCGCAATCTCGTTCAGCGCCCGCACTCGTGCAAGATTTTCTTCGCTCAGGAATTCTTTCTGGAACGAACCTTCCGCATTTGCGCGCGAATTCGCCGGAACCCCATTCAGATACTTGTTCGTCAGCAGTCCCTGGGCGAGCGGAGAAAACGCAATGCAGCCCACGCCGAGTTCCTCCAGCGTGGCGAGGAGACCCTTCTCAACCCAGCGGTTCAGCATCGAGTACGACGGCTGATGGATCAGCAGCGGTACGCCTTCGCTGTTCAAAATCTGTGCTGCTTCGCGCGTCCGCTCCGGACTGTACGACGAAATGCCCACATACAAAGCCTTGCCTTGCCGCGCTGCCTGAACCAGCGCGCTCATGGTTTCTTCGAGCGGTACATCCATTGTCGGCCGGTGGGAATAAAAGATGTCGACGTACTCGAGTCCCATGCGCCCCAGGCTTTCGTCCAGGGACGCAAGCAAATACTTGCGCGAGCCGCCCACACCATAGGGCCCGGGCCACATATCCCATCCTGCTTTCGTCGAAATCAAGAGTTCATTCCGGTGGTCGCGAAAGTCCTTCCGCAGAATGTGCCCGAAGTTCTCTTCGGCCGATCCATACGGTGGCCCGTAGTTGTTCGCCAAGTCGAAGTGTGTCACGCCTCTGTCGAACGCTCGCCGAATCACTGCCCGTCCGGTCTCGAAAATGTCGACGCCGCCGAAGTTCTGCCACAGCCCAAGCGAAACCGGCGGCAAAACGATCCCCGATCGTCCGCACCGTCGAAACACCGCTTCGTCATACCGCTTCACATCAGGTAAGTAACTCATATGCAGAGAACCTCTTTCTCCTTTAGTGTTGTCCGTCGTCACGCCGATTGCGCCTGATTCACCAGCCCCAGTCACAGCTACATTACAAAACTCACACCGAGCGCCCATCGAAAGCGGCCCGGGCGCCCTGAAACCGATGTACGCTCTTTGCGACCCACAGCCAAAGTGGTGCGACGTTGTTGAGCATCTCGGCGCCGAGCGGTGTAATCGTATATTCGACGCGGGGAGGTACTTCGGCGAAGACCTCGCGGGTGATGAGGCCGTCGCGTTCGAGCCCGCGAAGCGTCTTGGTCAGGGATTTCTGGCTAATGCCTGCGACGTTCTCCATAATGCGAGAGAAACGCATTGGGCGCCGGTATTCAGCGATAACGCTCATCGTCCAGAGAGACCACTTGTCAGAAATGCACGCGACCATCTCACGCGTGAGTGAATCCTCGTCGTCAGTAAGGGTCTCGCAAAATTCCTTGATATGTTCCCAGCTAAATTCCGGCTTTGGGCTGATTTTCTTCAATAGTTACCTCATGGTTAGTACAAGCACAAAAGGTGCCTTATTGCAAAAGTATACTGTCCGCTTTGATACTGAAACAACGAAGAGGAAGCCGGACCATGAGCAAACACGTCGATATCTCACCCCAGGAAGTCACGGATCGACTTGCTATCCGGGAATTGGTCGAAGCGTACGCGCATTGCGCGGACCGTCGTGACGCGCGAGGCCAGATGTCTCTCTTTACGGTGGACACGCATTTCGTGGTGTATATGAATGCGAAGGACTCGACACCCTCGCAGGAACTGCACTCGCGCGAGGAACTCGCTCCCGTCTTCGCAGACCTGAACAAATACGATGCGACGATGCACTTCGTTGGACAGAGCGCCATCTTCACGCTGACAGGCAATGGAGCCACTGGGGAGGCTTACTGCCTGGCGCATCACCTCACGGTGGAGGGTGAAAAGCGGCGCCTGATGGTGGCTTACCTCCGCTACTATGACACCTTTGTGAAGGCGGACGGCGCATGGTTGTTTGCAGAGCGCCTGCTCTACGTTGACTGGATTGAAGAGCGTGCGCTGTGATGAACACTCCGGCTGCGGATCACATGCGTATCGTCATCGTGGGTGCGACGGGCATGGTCGGCGGCTACGCTCTTCGCTATGCACTGGGCCTCCCCGCTGTGGAACGCGTGACATCGATCAGCCGCAGGAAGACTGGTATATCGCACCCTAAGCTCGATGAGGTCCTGCATCAGGATTTTAGCGACTGCTCCGGACTCGCACAGACCCTGGCAGGTCAGGACGCAGCTGTCTTTTGCCTGGGCACGTATACCGGAACGGTGACAGACGCCGAAATGCGAACGATCACCGTCGACTATACGGTTGAGCTCTCGCGAGTTTTTCGCCGCAGTAGCCCTGACGCATCGTTCTCGTTCTTGAGCGGGAGCGGTGCTGATTCTACGGGACGAAGTCGCATGGCGTTTGCGCGTTACAAGGGTGAGGCCGAGAAGGCACTCCTCGGATCGGGGTTTCCTCGGCTCTACATCTTCAGGCCAGCTTATATCTATCCTGTGGAGCCACGGAGGGAACCGAATTTCAGCTACCGCTTGCTGCGGTCGGTATACCCCGTCTTTCATCTTCTGTTCCCCAACCAGGTGATTCGTGCTGACGACTTGGCTAAGGCTATGGTGGATGTCACCATCCGCACACGTGCGAGAACGGAGCAGGTAATTCTGGAGAACCGCGATATTCGAACCATGGTCGATCCAGATGTTCAATGAGAGCGGGCGGAAACTGATGGCTCAGGCGTAAGGCGTGCCTGTCATTGCGACCTTTAGGCCGATGGCTCCCTTATCTCTGCATCCAAAACGAAAGCAAGCTGCGGCCAGTCAAAATCACGTTCAGTGTATTCCCGCTGCCGTTCTCAAGCATCATTTGTTCGTGGGGCCTATCCTGCTATTGGCATTCGAAGCCCCAGTTCCCTATTCAATGCAGATCCTGGAGCGCTCCGCGGATTACTACCGTGGGTTGCTGTAGAGAATTCCGTTCAAGGCGACCCTGCAGCCCTGAAGCCGGCACCGTCTTGCGATTGGGAAGCCTTGACGTGATACCTTCACTGAAGTTCGGGTCGTTTGCGGGCAACTCAAAAGTTCTCGACCATCCAGGCATTATTGTCGTCCGGGGTTGGCATCTCTAAAATCGCGTGTCGCCCGTCGGGAGACTGAATGAAGAAGGCAAAATTAGAACCCAGTTGCCCTTCAATGACCACCTCCGCCTTTCCTGCCTCATTGAGGGCAAGAATCACGGGGACGCCTGCCGGCCTGATACTCCGTATGAAGACTCTTGCGCCATCGGCTGACCAGTCGACGTTAAACAGCGGCCAGTTGTTCAGGCTAACATCGTGAGCGGCACCGGTGTCCGGTGAGAGAAATCGAATTCGATGCGGGTCGAGGACGAGTGCAAGCCGCGAGCCATCCGGGGAAAGACTCCAGTGAGATACGCCACTCGGACTTCTCGTAATCTCGCGACCTGCACCGTGCTCCAGATCGAACGAGACAAGAATGTGATCGTATCCCACGAGCTTGCTGAAAATGCACAATTCCGATGGAGCCCGCGCAACTCAACCAGAAAATCCCCTTTCATTTGTTCTGTCACTGGAACGTCCCAGCAGAACACCTCGACGCTGCTTCTTCCCTGCCCTATCCGAGCCCATTTATTTCTGACGCTCAGGACTTCGGCTATGCGAATGGAGAACGCTGGGGGACGATTTCCTTCTCCAAACGGTTCGAGCAGAAGGACCTGGTCAAAGAAGTGTCGGTTGACAAATGACAACGGGAGCTCTGCTTCCGCATGAAGTCTTTGGCTGCTTCCTCGCGCCATCGAGTCCATAGACTGAGCGAACTTCTGCCGGAAATCCTCGATACGGTCGGCAGCCATGGTAAAACCGACCGCTTGAGCATGTCCTCCAAACCGAACTAGCAAGTCCCCAAGCGGTCGCAGAGTCTCGACTAGGTCGACACCAGGGACACTTCTTCCTGATCCAACTACTACGCCAGGAGTTGTCGATGGGACGAGCACGATGCTGGGAACGGAATACTTCTCGACGCACTTGCTCGCTAAGAGTCCTGCGATCCCTTTCGGGCTCGTCTCGCGATAAACGACTAACCCAGCGGGAGTCTTCGTTCCGACCGACTCCGCGAGTTCTTCAAAATGCACCTTCACGGTGCGCCGACGTTCCATATTCAGTTGATTAAGCCTGTCGACGCTCTGCCGAGCAGCCTCTTCGTCTAGCGCAGCTTCGAACACGGCAAGCGCCTCAGCCGGATGTGCCATTCTGCCGGCGGCGTTGATCCGCGGAGCGACGCCGAAGGCCACGTCGCGCGAATCCGGTTGGGATGGATCGGTGCAAGAGGTTTTGAGCAACTCTTGCAGTCCCTTGTGCCTCGATCGGGAGAACTCGGCGAGACCCAGCCTGGCGAGAGTTCGCGTACCATGCAGCAGCGGGACACAATCGGCGATCGAAGCGATCGCTGCATACGGACTGCACCCGGACAACAGACGCTCGACCTTCGTATCGCTCCAGCCCGCCTTTAGCGCGAGCGCCCAAGCAAACATCGCGGCCAGGCCCGCTCCGCAAAACGCATCGGACCATACTGCCGTCGTGTCAGCCTGCTCCTGGATGCGGTGGTGATCGATCACGACGACGTCGATTCCCAGCCTTTGCGCCAATCGCACGGCTGTCCTCGCGTTGATTCCGTTATCGACCGTGATAAGAAGGTCCGTCCCCGTGCACGAGAAGCGATGGACTGTCGGTGAGCTGAGACCGTAGCCCTCATCGCGGTGAGGCAGATAGGCTCTCGGCGCCGCACCTAAGCCAGTCAGTACGCTGCGTAAGATGTGAGTTCCGAGGACCCCATCACAATCGTAATCGCCATGGATAGCGATGCGTTCGCGATTCCGAACAGCCGAGAGGACACGAGCTGCGGCTTTTTCCATCGACGGAATTGAAAAAGGATCGGGAAGATCGTGCCAGGATGGGACCTTCAGGAAAGCGTCGATGTCCCCAATGCCGCGTCCGGCAAGCACTTCAAGCAATGGCTGACATAGAAACATCGCTGCCTCCAAAGAAAAACGCCCGATATCTGAATCGAGCGTCGTCATATTTCCGTGGACGATGTTGTTTCCGTAGATAGAAACTCAGTCAAACGGATGATCGCTGGTTAGTGGGTCGCAGAGCCATGTTGGCGTTAATGGCAGCTAAAAAGTCACTTGTACGATAAGCCGACTACACGTCCATGTGGAAACGCTCCGCCAATGAGTGACTTGGCGATTGTGCACTCATCTCCGGCACGCCTGCGTTACCGCTTCAGCTTCACTATTTGTGCTGTTGCAGATCACGGTCGAGCGCTGCGCCGTCGAAGGGGATCACGATGACTTTGCTGCCGTGTCCATCATTGCCTTTCTCATCGTCCTTCGGGACATCGATGACGGCGAGCGTTACCGCGACGACGTGTCCATTCTCAAGAAACACGCTAGGGCGTTCCATCTTGTTCCAGTGGTTGACGGTACCGTCAGTGTAGCGAACGAAGTCTCTGCGGGGGTCGTAAGCGAGGCCGCGGAAGGTCCAGTCGCGAATGCCGTCGACGGAGGTTAGATGGAAGGCTTTGCGATCATTCCAGTCGTTAACGGTGATATGGAAGAGGCCGCCGCTGAACCAGATTGCAGGATCTTCGAGGTACTCCGGTTTGCGTACGGCCAGTTCCGGAATGGTGGTGTAGATTGGCGGCCCTTGTACCGTATAGGGGCCGAGGATCCCGGTCTTGCTGATCCAGATCCGGCCTGAGCGTGGGACGATCTCGAAGGCACCGTCGGGGCGGACCATGATGCTGACGTTGGACATTCGTTCATGCGCACTGAACTCGTTGGGTACGAGCGTGATCTTGCCGACGTTTTTCCATGGGCCGTCGAGCGAGTTGGAGACGAAGACATCGCCGGGCCGGGATTCACTGACGACTATGGCATAACGGCCATCAGGGAGGACGAGCGCGGTGACGTTGTGGCCCTTGCCCTCCTGATCGTCGGGCCAGCAAAGACCTTTATCAATGTAGGGTCCGATCAGATTGTTGCTGACGGCGTGGACGGCCTTGGAGCGGAACCAGGCGTTGTGGCCGAAAGACTGGTCCCAGCGGCTGGCGAAGATGTGGTACTTGCCGTCCGGACCGTGGATGATCTGCCCGTCCCAGTAGTCCCAAAGCTTCATGGTCGGGTCTTCGAGGCCGTTCTTCTGATCGCGCGGGCCAACGGTGGCCATACCCCATGCAGTGGTCGAGAGTGGGGAGAGGATCGGCGTGGGCTCGAAGTAGTCAATAAAGGTCTTGCTAGCCGTAGCCGAGGCTCGCGCTGTGCTTTGAGCAGAGGCGGCACTGACGGCGGTTGGACTGAAAAGAAAGCCGACAATCGCAGGCCAGGACAAGCGCACCAGTAAGCGATTAAGTTTCATTGGACGTACGGTACCAGTGGAGAGTCGAGTCGGCAAGGTAGGCTGTTACGTGAGAGTCTTACAGGCTCCCTCTTTGTGAAATCAGCTTTTTGTTTACGGATGGATGCTCTACTAGGAATTTCAAGTGATGAAAGCAGGCCAATGCACGCATTGGGGACACGATCCCTACCGGGAAGTCTTATGAGAAGTGATCGGCCTCTATTTCTCTCAATTCAGAAATAGGCCCTGATTCGGACGATCCAGTGAGAACGTCGGTATCTCAATATCAAAACGCTCACCGCCCTCACTCTCCATCTGGTAAGCACCGCCCATCATCCCGGACGGCGTGTTGAGAGGTACGCCACTTGTATATTCAAACCGCTGTCCTGGCTTTAGGATCGGTTGCTCCCCGACAACCCCTGGTCCCTTGACTTCAGTCAATTCGCCACGCGCATTCGTGATCATCCAGTGCCGGCTCAGCAGCTGCACCGGTTCCCGTCCCTGATTCTCGATGATCACTCGATAAGCCCAAAGATACTGCGAGCTTTCAGGGGATGATCTTGTCTCAAGGTAAGTTGGCTCAACGCTCACCGCTATTCCTCGAGTGTTTGCAAGATACGGTGTCGAACTTCTCATGAAGAGAGTTTAGATCAAACTTGAGTGGTTGCGAGCCAAGCATGACCATGGACTGACGCCATCAGGCCAACGCGCCCATTCACCCCCGAGCAAGTTGGCGAATAACCGGCTGCTCGTAGATTTGGCTTCCAGCCTGGCGGGAAGCAGCCTAGCCTGAGATCAAGTTGGCGAGATGCGGACTATTTTGGCCAAGTGGCTAGCTCTTGTTTCTCCTTGACAGTTTAGGAGTGAACGAACTATACACCTAATCAACTTAGGAGGGATAGTGGCCGACCCAGCTCAACTTCTTCCTGGCACCCTCGATCTCCTCATCCTGAGGGCGGTCTCACTCGGCCCGCTGCATGGGTACGGCGTCCTTCTGCGCATCGGACAGATCTCCGACAACGCGCTGTTGATCGAACAGGGCGCGCTCTATCCCGGCCTGTTTCGCCTTGTCCGTCAGGGACTGCTCAAGGCGAGTTGGGGCACATCGGAGAACAATCGCCGCGCCAAGTTCTACGAACTCACTGCCGCTGGCCGCAAGCGTCTGCGTGAAGAGACCGATAGCTGGAATCGGCTGGCGTCCGCCATCGCATCCGCCCTCTCCACCCAACCGGAGGAAGTATGAAATTCCTCGCTTGGCTTCGCCCCCTCGCCGCGAAGTTCTTCCATCGCGCCCAGCTCTCCGACGAAATGGACCAGGAGCTCCGCTCGCACATCCAGCTTCGCGCCGACGATCTTGAGCGCTCCGGCCTCCCCCGCGCCGAAGCCGAACGGCTCGCGCGCATCGAGTTCGGCGGCTACCAACGCTACAAAGAAGAATCCCACGAAGCCCTCGGCGGCAACTTCATTGAAACCTTCCTCCAGGACCTGCGCCTCAGCCTTCGCGTCCTGCGCAAGTCTCCCGGATTCACAGTTACCGCCGTCTTGACCCTGACATTGGCCATAGGCGCAAACGCCGTGGTGTTTAGTGTCATGAATGCCTTTATCCTGCACCCGCGGTATGTGCCTCAGGCGGAGAGCCTCTACGGACTTCAGCACGGAAGCAATAATGGGTTTCAATCGTATCCCGACTATCTCGATCTGCGTGATCGCAACCACAGCTTCGATGGTCTGGCAGCTTTCACATTTGCCCTGGCGGGGCTGGACACGGGCAACAATCCGTCTGCTACCTGGCTCAACGAAACCAGTGGGAACTACTTTGACGCATTACACATTCGGCCATATCTTGGCCGCCTCTACCACAGCTCCGATGAGCACGGCCCGAACAGCGCCCCGTATATCGTGCTCACCTATGCATATTGGCACACCCATTTTCAGAATGATCGCGGCGTGGTAGGCCGTGTGGTTCAGCTGAACAAGCATCCTTTTACCATCCTCGGTGTAGCGCCGCCCGCATTCCATGGGACTCTGCTGTTTTTCTATCCCGACTTTTTCGTGCCGATTGTGAACCATGAACAGGTGGACCCGGGATATGACCTGAACACGCGCGGGATCCGTTGGATTTTCGAGGCGGTCGGACACCTGAAGCCGGGAGTCACTCCGGCGCAGGCGATTGCCGACCTGAACAACATTGGTGCATATCTGAAAGAGACTTACCCCAAAGATGAAGGCAATGTAACCTTTACCTTGGCTCGTCCAAGCCTTTATGGCGATTATCTTGGCCGTCCGGTACGGGCATTTCTGGCAGGCTTGATGCTGCTGGCGGGGCTCATTCTGCTGGCCGCATGCGCTAACCTGGGCAGTCTCTTCGCCGCTCGCGCCGCCGACCGCTCGCGCGAAGTCGCTCTTCGGCTCGCGCTCGGTTCCAGCCGAAGGCGCATTCTGCGGGGACTCTTCACCGAAGCCGTACTCATTTCACTCGCCGGAGGCGCAGTCGGGCTCCTCGGCAGCATAATCCTGCTGCGCGGACTGAGCGCGTGGCAGCCATTTCATCAATGGCCCATGATCCATGCGCCTGTGAACCCGGATGCAAGCGTTTATTCAGTAGCACTGCTGCTGGTGTCAAGGGCGGAGTAAAAGGAGACCACTGGGGCGGAGCAAAAGGGGACCAGTAATAGTAATAAGGATAAGGATGGAGTTGTTTTCGGGGGAGAAGGGGCTCTGGAGCGTAGCGGAAGAGGCCTTTCTCCCCCGAAGCGCGTTCGAGGGGTCAGTGGTTGTTGGGTGGATTTCTTTTGCGGCGGCTTTGCTTGAGCCGGTAACTATCGCCGTTCATCTCCAGGATGTGGACGTGATGGGTAATGCGGTCGAGCAGAGCACCGGTAAGCCGTTCGGAGCCGAAGACCTCGGTCCATTCCTCGAAGGGCAGGTTGCTGGTCACCAGCGTCGATGCCCGCTCATAGCGTTGACTGAAGGTCTCGAACAATAGTTCGGCGCCGCTCTTCGACAGGGGCACGTAGCCCAGTTCATCAACGATGAGAAGTTCATAGCTGGCCAGTTGTTTTTGGAAGCGCAGCAAGTGCTTGTCGTCGCGGGCTTCGATCAGCTCGCTGACCAGCGCAGCGGCGGTGGTGAAGCGCACCCGATGGCCGCGTTGGCAGGCAGACAGGCCGAGAGCCAGGGCGATGTGCGTCTTGCCGGTGCCACTGTTCCCCAAAAGCAAAAGATTTTCTTTGCGCGACAGGAACTCGCATCGTGCCAGCTCCAGGACCAGCGTCTTGTTGAGCGAGGGTATGGCCAGGAACTCGAAGCTGTCCAGACTCTTGACGACCGGGAATTTCGCCTGCCGAATGCGGCGCTCGACGGCGCGACGATCGCGGTCCAGCAGTTCCAGCTCGGTCAGGCGCAGCAGATATCGCGGATAATCTGCCTGCTCGGTGGCGCACTGCCGGGCCACCTTGTCGTACTCACTCAGGATGGTGGGCAGCCGCAAGGCCTTCAGATGATGTTCGAGCAACACTTGCGGTGTATCAGGGGTGGGCATCTCTGGCGTGTCGTTCATTTACACCACCTCCATGTTCGAAGGTGACGGCGATGTGGGCGTAGCGGCGAGCAACGTCATGTAATCCGCAGCCGCGGTGATTCGCACCCTGGGCAGAGGAAGATGCGGCCAGTTCTGAAGGTCCAGTCGCGGCGGCCTGCGTTCGATGCGGCAGAGCACCAGATGGCGCACGGCATCGAAGCTGATGGTGTTCATGCGCAGTGCGTCTTCGACAGCGATGGATACTTCGTTGAGAGCGAAGGTCTCCAGCAGCCGAAGCACCTGGATATACTCCCTGCGCCCGTGCTTCTTCAGTCGCGCCTCCAGTAAGCGCCGCAGATGCCCGAAGCAATCGGGCAACTGCCAGCCGGCCAGCGGAGCCGCCTGTTCCAGGGCCCGGCTCTTGTGCTCCAGCAGTCTGAGATAGTGCAAGGGATCAAACACCGCCGACTCGCGTTCATAGCTGCGCTCGTGACGGGCAATGACTTCGCTCCCGCAGACGATCACCACGTGATGCACATAGCCCTTCACCAGCACCTGCCGGTGTCCATACTCGGTCGGCACGGAGTAGTCGTTGGATCGATAACGCACCAGCGATAACGAGGTCACGCGAGTGGTGATCTTCTCACAGGCTTCATAGGGCGCAGCAGGCAACGGCAGCAGCGCTGCACGGTCGCGCTCGAAGCGTTCCGCGATGGTCTCCCTGTGCCCCCGCAAACGGCGCTGCCGCCGCTTCCGGCACCCAGCCTCCAGATGCACGTTCAGCTCTTCCCAGCTCGATGCGCGTGGAATCGGAACCAGGAAGTTGCGTCGCGCATAGCCAACCAGGCCTTCGACCTTGCCCTTGTCGTTGCCCTTGGCCGGACGGCCGAACTTCTCCGCGAAGAGATAATGACTCTGCAGCTCCGAGAAGGCTCTCGTCTTCTGCCGCTCCCCGTCGCCCAGGATCCGCGCCACCGCCAGCCTGGTGTTGTCATAAAGAATGCACCTGGGAACACCGCCCAAATAGGCAAACGCCCGTACGTGGCCTTCGAGAAAAGCTTCCGTGGTCTCAGCAGGAAATGCCGTCACAAAGCAATCATCGGAATGTGGCAGGTCGAAGGCAAGATAGTGCGCCTCACACTCCACTCCGGCCACAACAACCAAAGCTTCACCGAAGTCGGCCTGCGCTTCGCCCGGTGCGTGGCTCAGCGGCACAAACATCTCCCGAGCGCCGATCTTCGCCTGGCGCACGTAATCCTTCACAATCGTGTAGCCGCCTGTATACCCGTGTTCTTCTCGCAACCGCTCGAAGATCCGCTTCGCGCTGTGCCGTTGCCTTCTTGGCCGGCTCTTGTCTTCTTCCAGAATGGTGTCGATGGCACCTTGCCACGGACCCAGCTTCGGCCGCCGCACAGGCTGATGCCGCTGATACCCGGGCGGCGCCGAAAACGCCAGCATCTTCCGCACCGTCTTGCGTGCCAGCCCGAACTCCCGCGCCACTTCCCGCTGACTCCGCCCCTCCACATGAACTGCCCGCCGTACCCTTGCATACAGTTCCACTGTGTACATGCCTCCGGTGTCCCACGGAAACACAGCCCTCTCAACGGCGCCGAACCTCGTTCGTCACCCCTCCAAAACTTCCGTTGTCCGTGGAACCAGAATGTGGCGGTGGTCTACTTTTACTCCGCCACGTCACGCCGCTACCGCGCCGCGATGTGGTCTATTTTCTCTCCGGCGCTCATAATCGTGATTGAAGGCTCCGCATCCCTTCTAAAACATCCTTGCTTTCAAGTCTCCCACGCGGAGAAATTGGCGGCTTCCGTTCGACAGATACACCATCGGGTTTTTCCCTTTCCTGTTCCATCCTGGGCTCCCCAGAAAAGTCGCTATTCGGTAACCACGAATGCGGCAATCCCGCGCCCCCGATTTAGACTGATCGGTTACAGTGAAGCCAAGGAGAATGAATGCCGGACGAGGATTTGAGAGCAGAGGTTGAGAGATTACGGGCGGAAAATGACAAACTGAAGAATAAGAGCGTGCGTGGCCTCAGTCTCAAGGTGAGTGAAAAGGGCGCGGTATCACTGTATGGCATAGGCCGATTTCCGGTGACGCTCTACAAAGAACAGTGGGCCAAGATCCTCGGAATGGCAGGGGAGATCGAAGCCTTTATCCACGAGAATGACCACCTTCTCAAAGCTAAGGAGTGACCTCGGGTTCGCTCTGGAGATGTTATAGATTACGTGGAAGCAACTCGTAGTTCGGGTGAAGTCCGCTTTCCGGTAAATTCGCGGTGAAGGTGCTCAAATTCCGGTTTCCTAATGAGTCTGCCTTCACTTGGACGAACACGACAAGTGAAGCTGCAATAACCCGTGTTCGACGTCAAGTGTCCGCCAAGCCGACTACACGTCCATGTGGTTGTTGACCTCTGCCGTGACAGTGAACCGGAAACGCCTATCACGCGAGGGCTTGGCATCGAAGCCGAGATTCCTGATGAACCAACTGCTAGGGCTTTTGCAGGAGTTCCGCTAGGCGTGAACGATATGTTCGACTCACACGTAATGTCTTGCCGTCGCGCAGCGTTAGAACTGCATCTCGATTCGCCGCGGGCTCCACGCGGACAATGCGTTCCACTTGGACGATCGTCGAGCGGTGAACCCGAACAAACTGCATTCGATCAAGGCGGGCTTCCAATAAGGTAAGAGATTCACGGATCAAGTGGGTTCTATCGCCGACATGCAATCCAGCATAGTCTCCCAGCCCCTCGATCCAATCCACATCCGCCACTTGGACGAAGCTAAACTCGTTACCGCGGCGCACGGGAAACCGCTTGATTACACCTCCACTGTCCTGTTTGTCCGCGATCGCAAGAAGCCCATAAAGCCGTTCGAAATTCGCCTCCTGCCGGTGAAGAGACAACATGCGCCGCGCGCGGTCGACGCAAGCCGCGAATCGCGCGTCTTCAATTGGCTTGAGGAGATAGTCGAGCGCTTCTACGTTGAACGCGTCTAAGGCATATTCCTCATGCGCCGTCAGGAAAACTATGCATTTGGCTTTCTCCCTGGGCAATGCTCGAAGCAGATCTAATCCGGAAATACCGGGCATTTCCACATCAACGAAGATTAGGTCGGGCGACACTTGTGGAATCTTCGTAAGCGCCTCTTCCCCGGTACTGCACTCCCCAACAACAACCATGTCGGAATAGGCACTCAAGCGTGTAGTGACGCCAACTCGGGCTAACGGCTCATCGTCAACCACAAGCACCCGAATGTTCATTCTCCGGTACCCTGAGAAGCCATCAAAGACTCCGTGGTGAAAGGAAATCGAATCGAGACTAGGAATCGGTTTTTCTGCGCTGTAGAGACTGTAATGTTCCCGCTGTCTCCATAGAGTTTTTCCATCCGCGTCCTGGTGTTCGCCAGCCCGAGCCCGTGTCCTTCTTCGTTGGATTGCAATGGGTTTTCTGAACGGTCGTTTTCGATCTCGATCCAAAGCTGCCCTTCGACCACCGACGCTTTGATTGCTATTTCTCCCCCATTCGGACGACGTGCGAACCCATGACGGATGGCGTTCTCGACCAGCGGTTGCAGGAGAAACCGAGGAACCTGAGCATCGTAAGCTTTTGAACTGATGCTCAACGAGACGGCAAGACGAGGCCCAAAACGCACCTGTTCTATCGAAAGATATTCCTCTGTTACAGCAATCTCATCTCTCAGCGTCACAGCGTGAGATTCCGGGACGCTGAGGGTAGTCCGCATTAAGCCGGCAAGCTTCGCGATCATCTCAGTAGCGAGCTCGGGCTGCTTGCTTACGACGAGTGACGAGATCGCGTTTAGGGTGTTGAACAGAAAGTGAGGTTGCAATTGATAATGGAGCGCCTGAAGTTGGGCTTGACGCGCCGTTGCTTCTGATGCCAATAGTCTGCTTCTCTGCTCTTGGACAGTAACGTAGTGCTTGATCCCGAAGTAGAGCGAGCTCCATGCGATCAGCACGATCGTAGGTTCGAAGGCTTGGGCAACAACGATACTCCAGTTAATGGGTATCCGGATGCCGGCCAAGTGGAGCGCGGTAAGAGCCGATAAAACGGTGCATGTGACGCCCAAAATATACGAGACTCCCACTGAGATAGGGAGGGCGGAAATTAACCTTGTAGTTCGGCGCCAGAGAATGTGACAACAGACGTACAAAACGAAGCTAGCCAAGAACATCGTACAGACCAATGCTGTTCGGTAATACACTTGGTCGCGCATGTGACGAAATGGAATGTAGGAGACCGCCGTTGCCAATGCGTAGAGCAACCATCCCCCGATCTGGAGGGGCCAGAACGAAGGTGCGCGGCGCTGGAAAACAGTCTGAGGCACCTCTACATTCTATCGATGGAACCCTCGTTCTGACACCGTTTGGGCGCATCCAATGCACGGCTCACCGCAGAATCGCGGACATTCGCCACCTGTACCTTTCCGTGTGTTTGCTTTGAGCATAAGCTCATGCTTGAGATTCCCTTCGATGAAAACCCTTCTGGGCTTTTTGTTTGCTATTCACATGTCAGCCGTTGGTGTCGGATTACCACTAGACTCGTGCAAACCCACGGTCGTGGGAGACCTCCGCATCGAGCACTTTCAAAGCAAGACCTTTGGCAGGATGATCACTGTGCGCGTGTGGCTGCCTCCGGATTACAACGATGCGACGCAAGCCACCAAGAAGTTCCCAACTTTATACATGCTCGACGGTCAGAATGCCTTCGATCAGTGCACGGCATTCAAGGGCGAACAGGAACTACAGATCGACGAAACGGTCACTCGTCTGATTGCAGATCATACGATAGCGTCGATGATCGTTGTGGGTATCGACAGCGCCCATGGAGAGGGCCGTGACTACGAATACGAGGTATGGAAGGACACTCTCACGGATGGAAATCAAAAGGAACCGGACGGGAGACAACTCCCTTCATTCTTCGGAAGTGAGCTCATGCCGTTTGTGTCCGCGCGCTACAGGGTGTCTGACGACCCAGCGCATATTGGCATCGGTGGAACTTCGGTAGGAGCTTTTGCTGCCCAGTATGTCGCTCTTAACCGTCCCGATTTGTTCGGGCTGGTCTTGGCCGAAAGCCCGGACCTATGGCTGGGCAATGGGCAGTTGCTGCGCGACACTACTTTACTCCTGCGAGCGCCAGATCGGGTCGCCATAGGCGTAGGCGCGACCGAATACAACTTCCCACAAAGTAAGGACTACTTTGCTCCTCTTCGCCTCACCGAGCCCGATGCGGAGGCGGCCACCCTGAAAATGGACCAAATATTGGCATCTAATCTTGACAAGCACTCATCAAGCGTCCAGAAGTGCAATTAGTCATCGAACCGGGCGCCAACCATAGCGCGGTCTACTGGTCTCGTCGGATACCGGCTGCGCTCACATTTCTGTATGGCGAGCCCGGACGGGTGCATTAAATGAAACTCTGTCGAATCATTCGGGCAGATGTTTGCAAGAACAATGGGCTTTTCATCCATGGTTTCGCGACCATCACAAGGTAATCTTGCTGGATGGTAAGGTGCTATGGATGAGCCGCTACCAGAGCGAAAATGCAAAGCTCCTTTTCGGATATCTCACACAATAAAGGCTCGACTGCAAATTTGGTAACCAGCGGAGGTCAGTCATGAGAATCGTCTTGGGTATCGTTCTTTTCGTCGCAACGACCGCACTGGCGCAGCAATCAATCAAGATCAATGAACCCGTTGGACGTCAGCTCTCATCTGGCTCTGTGCAGTCTTATACGATCGAACTCAAGGCAGGGGACTACGTCGCCGGCTTGCTCGATCAGCACGGGAGAACTGACCTTACAATTTTTGCACCAGGTGGCTCACCTGTGCGGCACTCTCCTGGCCCGGCAGAAGACGGGAAGCGCCTCATCGTCTTTATCGCAGACACTCCGGGAGCCTATCGGATTGAGGTCACGACATCCGCGAATCAGCCGGTAAGTTACGAGCTGACGTTAAATCAGGTGTTGTCCCTGGATGAACGTCTGAAGCCAAAGCCGTGGCAGGATCCAAACCCGAGTCCTCGGATAGAGGCGCTGCGAAAACAGGCCGCTTCCGGCAACGCAGATACAAATGCCTTCTGGAAGCAAGTGACCGCGGAAGGCACACCACTCGTCGAGCCCATCGAAAAAGATCCCCAACACCAACTTGTCACGTTTCTATGGCGCGGAACACCGGAAACCCGCAACGTATTCCCGAATGGCTCTTTTAAGATAGGCGGCCGCTACCCGTTGGACTATGTTTTTCACCAGATACCTCTCACGGATGTGTGGTACTTGACTGTCCGGCTTCCAACCGGGGCACGATTTACCTATGGTCTGTCAGAGAATGATCCCCTCGTGTTTAACGGCTTCCAGCCGGAGCGATATGCGACGACACAAGTCGACCCGCTGAACCCCCACCGATGGGGATGTGCGCCGGATGCGACCCGATACGACTGTCAATCCATGGCTGAGATCAAAGGCGCCGTTCCCCAACCTTGGATCGTAAAGAACAGCAACGTCGTAGCTGGGACAATTGAGAAGCAGAAGATCCACAGTGAGCTTCTTAAGAATGACCACGATATATCGATCTATGTTCCCGCTGGATACAAGGCAAACGCTACTCCGTACGATCTCGTCGTCATCTTTGATGAAAGTGCCTATCTGACGAAAGTGCCCACGCCCGTGATTTTGGATAACCTGATCGCGGCCTCGAAGATCCCCCCAACCGTCGCTGTGCTGATAGCCAATCCTTCGCAAGAGTCGCGCAATGAGGAATTGACGCCGAATCCGAAGTTTGCTGATTTTCTCGCGAAAGAGCTCGTCCCTTGGATACACGCTCATTACAACGTCACAGGCGATCCCGGAAAAACCGTTGTTGCTGGGTCCAGCCTGGGAGGACTCGCAGCGGTTTACGCCGGCTACAAGCACCCTGAAGTTTTCGCTAACGCTTTATGTCAATCGGGGTCGTTTTGGTGGGCTCCAGACCATTCAGGGGCCATAGCGGACGGGGTGACCACGGAAACGGGATGGATGGCGAAGCAATTTATCGCGAGTTCAAAGTTGCCCCTCAGGTTTTATCTGGACGCGGGGTCATTTGAATTCGACTCGAATGGAACCGGTGGTGGAATCCTTGAGACTAGCCGGGACATGCGAAATGTGCTGCTCGCGAAAGGATATGAGGTTTACTACCAGCAGTTTGTTGGCGGACACGATTACTTGGGCTGGCGGGGTACATTCGCGGACGGGCTGATTGATCTCATCGGAACGACAAGAAATGTCCATAACGGCTTATAGCCGTTATGGGGTTGCAGATGCCTGCATCGTCCGGCTTCTGGCGAATGCCATGCTGACGCGTTGGCATCTCAAGGCGATGGTCTTCCATGAGACTTTCCAGCTTCTCAGAATGAAAAGCCTGTCACGCTTCATCAGGCGAACCGGGACAGCGGCGCTCAGCGCGGCAAGGACGCGAATGCAGGTTGCATCGGCAATGGCCTTTGGATGTCCAAATTTCAACGCGGCCGGGCTATAGCGACAATAAGGGCGAAATACCCGAGCACCAACACGCCACCGACAAGGAACTTCCACCATTTTCTTGTGCCTGTCGTCTGGTTGAAGAGCGCCGTCAGGCAAGCAAAGATGAGAATGAGGTGCCCTATCGCAGCGAGGGGCACCATCATCGTTTCAACGTGCCGCACCTGACCCGTATGCAGAAAAGTCCAAAGCAGCACCGCACCCGCCTGGATGAGTTGAGGCCCGAAGAACTCCAGACAATTCCAAGCGACCGCGATTGTGAAGCCCGCACCAAGTGCAAAGATATTGTTGCGGCGCGCAAGAATCACGATAGCAACGTAAATGAATGCCTGGAGGAGATGAAGAAGCCGAAGCTGCGGAACGGCCGCCGCCGACACTGCCAAGGCGACAAGGAAGAGGCCCGCTCCAATCGGAATCCAAACGTGTGTCGACGAAGACCTTTTTGCCGGAAGGCTGTTCATAGTAGAGTAAAGCTCCTTCATAGCCCTTCTCCCAGAAGACCAGCCTCAAGCGCCGTAACTTCATCGAAGTTCCGAGGGCGGCCGAGCCTAAGCAACATTGTCTTTTTTGATAACCTATCCGTCCGGTTTTCGGGTGTGAATCAGGTCTCTCCATGGCTAGCTCAGCCTGTTGACTCAAACTGGCCGCACCACTTGCGGCGACTTCCCAACGACATTAATTTCATCCTGTCTCCGAATTAAGCCTAGAAATGGGACGATGGCTACACACGCACTGCCGTCATCGATGTACCCTTTGCCTCTCCGGGGCGGGCAGGGTCACGGATTCATTCTATCGACTCTGCTTTCCCGCAGGCACCGGCTGGGCGCACGTAATGCACGGCCCACAGCAAAGTTGGCAGTGACAGCCTCATGAGCCTTTTCGTCCGCGCTCCTAAAGCTTAGGTTCGCTGTGAAGCTTCTCGAAGTTCGACTACCTGAAAATTTCGAGCGCATTCTGGGCCCCTGATAAGCGGGCCGGAGAAAGGTTATTTGATGATCGATGATTCTTCGCGCAGGTCCTGGGACGCTCGCAATGCCGTTATGGCGATTGGCGTAGGTGGTCTAGTCGCCGGGACATTGGATATTGCACAAGCCCTCACTTTATTCGGAAAGAATGTCCCTTTAGCGATTGCTGCTGGCCTGCTGGGGCCGCAAGCCTTTCGAGGAGGCATAGCAACCTTCATTCTTGGCGTAATCCTTCACTTCTTCATTGCCCTTTCAGTAGCGACGATTTATTTTGCAGCGAGCCGCAAGCTGAGATTCTTAACCCTGCATGCGCTAGTCTGCGGTGTGTTCTTCGGAGCGGCGGTAGATCTTGTCATGCGACTAATTGTTCTGCCGCTATCAGCGCTTCATGCGATGGGACCATACACATACCATGACTTGGTTCAAGGGTTGGTCGTTCATATGGTTGTTATCGGCCTGCCCATCTCTTTCAGTGTTCGCAGGTTCGGACAATAGGCTGTCATCAACGCGAGTTGGTCGACGAAGTCATTCGCCAATTTCAGCTTTCGACCTAATTTCTCGAGTGCACGAGACTCAACGAAGAGAGGACGCGCGACATGTTGGACTGGGGTTCGTTAGAAATTTTGTGGCAAGATATCCGCCAAGCTATCCGCACTCTGCGCAAAGATCCAGGGTTCACTCTCGTAGCGCTTACCGCTCTCACCATCGGCATTGGCGCAAATACCAGCATTTTCAGCGTTGTTGACAAGGTCCTCCTTGAACCTCTCCCTTACCGGGACCCGAACAGCATCGTGCAACTCGGCCGGAAGTTCCCCGCCGGTGTCTCATTCACGGCCTCAATTCCTAAGTACATGATTTGGCGAGAAAACGATGTCTTCTCATCAATGGCGCTATACGATCTGGAGGGTCCGGGTTTCAACATCGATACCGGCGATTTTCCCGAGCAGGTCAAGGGCGCTCACGTGTCAGCCGATTACTTTACAGTCTTCGGCGTCGCACCAATGCTCGGCCGCTCCTTCAACCAGGGAGAAGATCTTCCAAACGGTCCCAAAGCTGTTCTGATCTCAGAAAATCTCTGGCGGTCCCACTTCGGCTCCGATGCCCAGGTCCTCACTCGCACCATAAATCTCAACTCTTTGCCTTACCCGATCATCGGCGTTATACCTTCACGGTTCACCGCAAAACCAGACGCGGAAGTATGGATAGCACTTCAAGCCGATCCGCACAGCATTAACCAAGGCCACTACCTCCAGGTCGCCGCGCGTCTGAGACCTGGTGTTTCGAATTCGCAGGCTCAAGCCGCAATGCATACAGTCGGCGAGCGCTTCCGCAACCTTTATCCGAAATACATGGACAAGACCGAGAGCATCGCGGTGATACCCATGCGCGAATCCATTGTAGGTAGCATCAAGAGAACTCTTTATGTCCTGTTTGGGGCGGTCGCCTTCGTTCTGCTCATCGCTTGCGCCAATGTCGCCAATCTGCTGCTCGCACGTTCCAGCAGCCGCCACCGCGAACTAGCGATTCGAACAGCCCTGGGTGCCAGCCGCTGGCGAGTCATCCGCCAATTGCTCACCGAGAACGTATTGCTCTCCACGGTGGGTGGTTTCCTCGGCCTGATACTTGGAGTTCTAGGCGTTCGCATGCTCCTGCTTCTAATCCCGGGCGACATCCCCCGTGTCGATCCGGCTCAACTCAGAAACCTGTTCGAGTTCCTCGACTGGCGAATTCTTGTCTTTACTACCGGCCTCTCGCTCCTCACCGGCTTACTGTTCGGCCTCATCCCGGCGCTTCAAATTTCTAAGCCAGACGTCGCTTCGACCTTGAATGAGGCGGGCACACGATCGTCGACCGGCCGGCATCAAAACTTCACGAGCAAGACCCTAGTTGCCTTCGAGATAGGCTTGGCGCTAATGCTTCTCATCTCCGCTGCACTCCTCATCCGCACTTTTGCTTGCCTCAATTCTGCCGAAACTGGATTCGACACACATCACGTCTATACCGTGCTTACGTCTGTAGCTGACAATCGTTATCAAACTACTGAGGCCACGACCCGCCTTACTCGCCAAGCTCTCCAGAACATCGAGTCGATTGCAGGTGTTGAGAGCGCTTCCACTTCTCTCGTTATTCCCGCAACGAGCAGCGTCGGGGCACTCGCCTTTGACATTACCGGGAAGGCCATTCCTCCCGGACAGGAACATTACGGACCCGAACAGTGGCGCACAGTGTCGCCTCACTTCCTCGAAGTGTTCCACATCCCCCTGTTGAGCGGCCGGGTCTTCACTGAACATGACGACATGGGAGGTGCCCCGGTGGTCATCGTCGGTTCGGCGTTTGCTAGGAAGTACTTCGCAAATGAGAACCCTATCGGCAGGACTCTTGACATTGGGAAAGGTATCGGTCCCACCTATGCCGATTACGCGCGGCGAGAAATCGTAGGGGTTGTGGGTGATACCCGTGAGACCGGAATTATTGGCGGCAAAGTCCCTGTCATGTACATACCTCAGGCACAACAACCCGAGGGCATGACGAAAATATTTAATAGTTCAGTCCCCTTGGCCTGGGAAGTGCGGTCCAGCCTCAACGAAGAATCCCTCATCTCCGCCGTCGCCAAAGCAATTCGTCAAGTGGATGGCCGGTTGCCCTTAGGCAAGGTACTTCCGATGGACAAACTTCTCGCGGACACTATCTCGCGGCAGAATTTCAACATGCTTTTACTCTCCATTTTTGCCGCCTCAGCTCTCCTGCTCGCCGCGATTGGTGTCTACGGCATAATGTCCTACTCGGTCCAGCAACAAACCAAGGACATCGGAATTCGCATGGCTCTCGGAGCGGACAAAAATACGATACTAGCGATGATCTTGCGGCAGGGCCTCATCCCCGCCTTCGTGGGTGTCGCGGCTGGCCTTGCCGGAGCTTTCGGCTTGACGAGCCTCATGGAGAGTCTGCTCTATGGAGTGAAATCGGGTGATCCAGTCATCTTCTTCGGTGTATCCGCAATCCTATTGATGGTTGCCCTCCTCGCGGTTCTGATCCCGGCTTGGCGTGCCATTTCCTTAGATCCTGTAGCGGCGCTACGCAGCGAATGATATTCCAATGCGAGATCCGTGAGTAGACATGGTAGGACAGGAACAGTGGTCGGGATCAAAATAGTTCGTTCAGAGGAAGAGCATGAAGAGAGTGAAGGAGGATCGTCTCGTTATCCCGCGGATCGATGTAGACTGTGCCCGACGCGCCGACCTTACGATCGAGATTCTGTTCCAAGGGAAATGGAAAGCTCAAATCCTTTGTGCCATACGTTCTGGCCCCATCCGTTTAGGCCAACTAGCCCGGATCGTTCCGGGTGCCTCAAAAAAAATGCTCACTCAGAATCTAAGAAAGTTGGAGGCCGATGGGATCGTAGCTCGGAAGGATTTGACCGATCTTGTGCTTCATATCGAATACGAGTTGGACGAGTGTACGAGAGACGGTGTCTGTGCCCTTCTGGATCACCTAGCAATGCGGGGCGGACTTCATCTTGGCAATTCCAGAGATGACCCGGAACAGCCACAGTGACATCCGGCCAGACAGCGGCAAGGCTGGCATCAGATGCCGATGCATGAGACTTTTAGCTCAGGTTGACATCCGACCCAAACAGTGCGATCCTTGGGTCGGATGGCTACCCAAAAGAGTGCCGATGACCGGATTGCCTTGTTGCAGGGGACACTGGACCTGCTGATTCTGAAGACGCTCGTGCTGGGGCCGTGCCATGGGCAAGGCGTGGCGCGGTTGATACAAGGCCAGTCGGAAGAGGTCTTTTTTGTCGACCATGGTTCGCTTTATTTGGCCCTACAGAGGCTCGAAGAAAAGAAGTGGATCAGCGCAAAGTGGGGAGTGAGCGAGAACAACCGCAAGGCGCGGTTCTATTCCCTGACACCGAAAGGCCGTGGGCAGCTTGTGGAGAAGACGAGCGAGTGGGAGCGACTGACGAAGGCAATGGGATTGATTCTAAGCGGCAACGCAGGATCGAGCGGCAAGGAGGCATAGTCATGTTCAAACGTACACGGAGCACAGATGATTTTGCTGAGGAGATCAAGGCGCATCTTGAACTTGAGGCGGATGAGTTGAAGTGTGAAGGCTTGAGCGAAGACGAGGCGCGCCGGAAGGCAAGGCTCGAGTTCGGCAACGTGCGTGCGGCGCAAGAGCGGTTCTATCTGAGAAACCGGATTGCGTGGCTCGATAATCTCGTGCGGGACATGAAGTTTGCGATTCGCCAGCTCATGAGAAATCCAGGTTTCTCATTCGCCGCGATACTGGTGCTTGCTCTCGGCATCGGTGCCTGCGTGGCCATCTTCGGGTTTGTGGACGCGGCTTTGCTGGAGCCGCTTCCGTATGCAGATCCCGGTCGGCTGATGTCCGTGAACGAAAGCAGCGTTGAATCGCCGCGCTGGCCACTCTCGTATCCGGATTATCTTGACTGGCAGCGTCTGAATAAATCTTTTACCTCGGTCGATGTTTACGGTGATAGAGGCTATCTTCTACGCACCCCTTCGGGTGCGGAGCCGGTTCATGGCGAACGCGTCAGCGGCAGTTTTTTTCAGACCCTTGGTGTTCACCCTATGCTTGGCCGCGATTTCTATCCCGGCGAGAATCGGCCAGGAGGACCGAACGTTGTCATTCTCAGTTATGGAGCATGGCTTAATCGCTTCGGCCCACGGGACGATGTGATCGGCCAGACGGTTGACCTGGACAAAGAGGCGTACACGGTTATTGGCGTTCTGCCCCGTGAGTTTTCCTTCGCTCCAAGCGGCAACGCGGAGTTCTGGGTTCCTCTCAACAACTTCAGCTTTCATGAGAAGTCGCGAACTTTCTATAACTTTTGGGGAATAGGAAGGCTGCATGACGGGGTCACGATACAGACCGCTCTGGCCGAAATGAAGGCAATCGCAGAGCAACTCAAACGGCAATATGGCATGACTGGACCCGAGTTGAGCGCGAGTGTTGTTCCTCTTTCTGAGATCATCGTCGGCGATGTGCGACCCATCCTCCTTACGCTGCTAGGCGGAGCCGGGCTACTATTGTTGATCGCCTGCGTCAACGTGGGCAGCCTTGTGCTTGCCCGTTCGGAGAGCCGCAGGCGCGAGATTGCTGTGAGAGGCGCGCTGGGTGCCACGCGGGCGCGGTTGGTGTATCAGTTTGTTACCGAAGGGCTCTTGCTCGCCGGGTTCGGCAGCCTGGGAGGCGTGATTGTTGCCGGCGTCGTCATGAAGCTCCTTGGCCACCTGGTTCCCAAAGATATGGCGTTGAACATGCCGTTTCTCGGGGGCGTCGGCTTGAACGCCCATACAGGCACATTTGCCGCAGTCATTGCACTGATGGTCTCTTTGCTGCTAGCCACCACGCCGATATTGCAACTCTCATTTCGAGAGGTTCGCGACGGATTGGCCGACGGAGACCGGGGCGCCGCTGGTCGGCTCTGGCGCAGGTTGGGAGCGAACCTGGTGGTCGTCGAACTGGCAGTAGCGGTAGTGCTGTTGGCCTGTGCGGGGCTGTTGGGAAAGAGCCTCTATCGATTGCTGCACGTACCGTTGGGCTTTGATCCAAATCATCTTGCAACCGCGCAAGTAAATGCTTCGGGAACGGTTTACAAAAATGACGAACAAACGGTGGTGCTCTACAGGGAAATTGTGCGTCGCGTCTCAAGTCTGCCGGGCGTAGAGTCGGTGGGTATGACCAGCATGCTTCCTGTGCAGTGTAACTGTGCAATCGACAGAATTCATTTCCCAGGAAGGCCGTACCACGGCGAACACAACGACGTCGACGAACGTCACGTCAGCGCGGGGTATCTACCCACGCTCAAGGCTAGGCTGCTGCGCGGACGGTTTTTCACCGATGCCGACAATTCTTCCAGCCCCGGAGTGGCCGTTATCAATCAATCGCTGGCCAAGGAGTATTTTCCCGGCGAGAATCCAATCGGTCAGAGGATCGCCAATGATGAAGGGGGACATCCGTCCGTATGGGAGATAGTGGGCCTGGTCGACGACGTTCGCGAGGGACCGCTCGATGTCAAAACTTGGCCTGTGGAGTATTTCCCCATCAACCAGACGCGGGAACACAATTTAGGTCTGGCGGTGCGCACGGGGCAAGATGCGGGGGCCTTGCTGCCAGTGATAGTGAACACGCTCCACCAGATCGATCCTGAACTGAGCGCATCCGACGAAGCTACCTTGAATGAGAAGATTGACGGAACGCAAGCGGCGCTGCTGCACAGGTTTTCGGCGTGGCTAGTGGGCGGATTCGCGGCGCTGGCCCTGATACTGGGTATGGTGGGACTTTACGGAGTCATCGCCTATTCTGTTAACCAGCGGACGCGTGAGATCGGTGTACGAATGGCGCTCGGGGCACAGCGCAGCTCAGTCTACCGGCTCATCATGCGGCAGGCGGGATGGCTCACTGTAGCCGGGTTGGCAATTGGGATGATCTGTTCGGTGGGAACGTCGATGTTGATCCGCAAGCTGCTATTCGGAGTAGAGGCGTGGGACGGAATGACTTTGGGTGGGGTGGCTGTTTTGCTCGGCCTAGCATCAGCCGTAGCAAGTTTCCTGCCCGCGCGGCGTGCGGCATCTGTGAATCCGGTAGAAGCCTTGCGTGCTGAGTAATCCGTTACTGAGATCTACGGCATCCAACTGTGACAAATCGCCCATTTCGTTTATAGAGAAAGGTCCGATCACTTCCGAATTACGGTCAAACCAGAAGTAATCCACTTGTCTGTATAACCGGCAATCCGGAAGTTACCATTCGGTAAAACCGAACAAGGCCAAACAACTGGCGACGATCCAGAGATCGATGGTCAATTGACGATATCAGGCGTGGGTGTTGAAAAAGTCGATTCTTCTGAAAACTGCGTCGAAATCGGTGACCAGAAATGTATAGGCGGCCGGAGAGAATCGTTTATAGGGCATCCTAGCGCGCTGTTTTTTGAGCATGATTTCTCGGAGCGAGTTTTTCAACAGCCACAGGCCGATGCACTTATTGAAGACGAACTGCGAAGCGGCGGCTTGGGGCCGATGGGGAGCGACGGCGCCGCCACTCCTGCATGCATTCGGTTTACCCTCAGGGCAGCAATGCGGGGTTGGCCCTCTGCGCCAGATCCAGAGCCTGCTGTGGAAACCAGGCTCCCGCGATCGGATCGTCGAGGCCCCACAGCGGATCGAAGACCGCCTGGCCGGCGGTGTCCGTTGGCCATCCCGGCTGCGTGTAGTCCGCGTAGTCCCATGCCCGCGCTCCTCCGGCGGCGTCGCACGTGCCATCCGATTCGCCTGGTGTCTTCACCCAAAGATAAGCATCGAGCAGTGAAACGCCCGTGTTTGCCGTGGGATGAGTTCCCAGCCCGCGTGCCGGAGGGTTGCACCAGCTGCCATTGGTGAGGGTCTGGACGACCGAGGCCGGCTGGTTATACGGCGCATTCGCGTAGATGCTGGCGTCGAGCGGTCCCTGACCGTTGCGGCTGGTGTCAATCACGAAATGCGTCGTGGGTACGGCCGTTCCCATGTTCTGCTGATACCACTCGTCGGTGTAGATCCAGGTCGCAATGTTGTCCGGATCGACCGTTCCGAGCGGCGAGTAGTACTGGCTGGCGCAATACGAATAATTCCCGAGGCGCCAGCCGCCCTGCTCCGGATCATTCCCGAACGCGATGCAGTCGGAGACCCAGGTGTCATAGGTCGTTTCGTAGTTGTTCAGATTGAAGTTCGATACGTTCGTGAAAAATCCCTTCGCCTGCAGAATGCCGGCCTGGACGAGCCGTTGCGCCATAATCGGCACCGCCTGCCAGTGACTATTGCCCGCATCCAGATAGACCAGGGTCTGCGATCCGGCTTCCAGCGTAGTGACTGCATAGTTGATCTGCGTATAGCGGTCCGCCGTAGCCTGCGGGATGTTCACCTTCGTGGGATCGTATCCGCAATCGCTGGGCAGGTCCGCCAGAGCGTCCGGCTCCAGTATGATGACCACTTTGTAACTGCCGATCGCCGCAGCAATGGCATCAATCCAGGTCTCATAATCCACGGTGTTCTCTGCGCCGCCCGCCGAGTAGCTGCCGCAATCGCGCCCAGGAATGTTGTAGAGCACCAGCACCGGTACCGCTCGCTCAAAAGTCGCTTCCCGGAGAGTCGATGTCACGGTGGCGCTCACCTCGGAAGGCGTGCCGCTAGTGAGCCACACCGCCTGCGGGACCGTCTCCATGACGGTAATCAGCAGAGCGTTCTTCAACTGGCCCTGCTTCAACAGGCTCTCCACCTGCTGCAGGGCTCCGCTGGGCGGCTCGGGGATAAAGAAACGAGTGTTGGCCGGCAGCGTCTTCGACTGTCCGTGCGCCGCTGCGAATGAAATCAGCAACAGTGCTGCTCCTGGGGCAAATCTGCGCAGAGGGCGCCATTGAAGAATTGTGCTGTGCATCGTGAGACCTCCTGGGGTGTCGTGGTGGTAAAACTATGCGCCCACCTTATAGAGCAGCCCATCCCGACCTGTCAACGTTTGGAGCCGCAAATGTCGTTAGAATAAGCACATGATATGTCCGGTGAAGTTAGCACATGAAATGTCCGCTTAGCGGGCGGCGAGGATATGTCCATGCAGAGGAGCATGGAGAGCTATCCGAGGGCCGCAGTGGAGCGGGCGATGAAGGTGCAGGAAGTAATCTTGCGAGCGATGGGGAAGAAGATCACCTGGTGGCAGGCGGCGGAGATCATCGGCATCAGCGAGCGACAGATGCGGCGTTGGCGAGAGCGCTATGAAGAACACGGCTACGACGGACTGATCGACCGGCGGCGCGGCCGGCCAAGCCAAAAGCGTGTGCCACTGGCGCAGGCCGAGCAGGTGCTGGGGCTTTACCGGGAGAAGTACTTTGACCTGAACGTGCGCCATTTTCACGAGAAGCTCGGCGCCGAGCACGGGATCCATCTGAGCTATACCTGGGTAAAGTTGGCCTTGCAGGGAGCGGGACTGGTGGCCAAGGCCGGCAAGCGCGGTATACACCGCAAGCGGCGCGAACGGCGCCCGCTGCCGGGCATGTTGCTGCACATCGACGGCAGCCGCCACCAGTGGTTTCAGGATGAGCGCTGGTATGACCTGATCGTGATTCTGGACGACGCCACCAGCGAAATCTATTACGCCCAGTTGGTGGAAGAAGAATCGACGGTTCCAGTGATGGCCGCGCTGCGAGAAGTCATCGAGCGCAAGGGGCTGTTCTGCGCCTTGTACTCGGATCGAGGCAGTCATTTCTGGCTGACACCGAAGGCTGGCGGCAAGGTGGACCCGCATCGTTTGACCCAGGTGGGCCGTGCGTTGCGCGATCTGGGCGTGCAGATGATTCCGGCTTACTCGCCCCAGGCGCGGGGCCGCTCGGAACGCAACTTCGGGACCTGGCAGGGACGGCTGCCGCAGGAGCTCCGGTTGCACGGGATCAGCACCCTTGCGGAAGCCAACCGCTTTCTGCGCGAGCACTACGTGGCCGAGTTCAACCGCCGCTTCCAGGTGCCTGCGGCGCAGCGCGGCACCGCCTTCACCGCCTGCCCGCGCCGCGACCTCGACTTGATCTTCTCGCTCCAGTTCGAGCGTACGGTCAGCCGCGACAACACCGTCAGCTTCCAGAACCTGGCCTTGCAGATCGACAGGGTAAGCTGGCGCGGCACCCTCGCCGGTTGCAACGTCATCGTGCACCAGCATCTGGACGGCACTCTCAGCATGACCCACGGGCCACGCCCCCTAGAACGCTACACCAGCCAGGGCACACCGATCACGCAGGCGGCAACAAAGCAAGCTGTTGAAAAGCCGCTCCGTGGAAAAGTCCAAATGCCGACTTTTCCACCTCGCTTGGAAATCCCGCAAACAGCGCGGGATTCCCACTTTCCAACAGCTACGACGGCGGCTAGATGAGAAAACAAAACCGGACATTTCACGTGCTACGAACACGTTTGGAGCCGCAAAGTTTGGAGCCGCAACTGTCGTTAGATGATATGTCCGGTGGAATTAGCAGATGAAATGTCCGCTTAGCGTGCGGCGAGGATGGATCCATGCAAGGCAGCGTGGAGAGCTATCCGAAGGCTGCGGTGGAACGGGCGATGAAGGTGCATGAAGTGATCTTGCGAGCGATGGCGAAGAAGATCAGCTGGTGGCAAGCGGCGGAAATCATCGGCATCAGCGACCGGCCGATGCGGTCACCCTTGAAACCAGCGTTGGCGATTTTGTTCAAACTGAGATTAATCGAGCTGAGCCTAAACCTGATCAATCCCTGCAAGGTGCATAGCCTTCTGCGGGTCCGGATTCGCCATGAACCATTTCCAAACGGTGCCACTGCGCAGATTCTCCGCGCTCAGCAGCGTCATGCCGACATCGAGGCCTAGGGTATCGGTGGAGAGCCAGCCGGTCAGGGGATTGAAGGCATCGGCGAAGCCGTACTTGCCCCATATCCTGTCGCCGTACTTCTCCTTCATGGCGTGCATCGCCGGAATGCAAATGTCCGGTGTGATCATCAGCGATCCGCCCGCGGCGCACGGAACCACGGTCCCATCAACCTTCGAATGCATCGGTGGACCGCCCCATGCCGTGTATCCCCTCGGGCTTGAGGAACTCGTGATGCCCCAGATCGTGGGAGTGTAGTCCGGGAATTCCTTGGACAGATCCGTATAACACCACTCGCGATGGGCGCGCGTGGCCGTCTGGCAGTTCGCCCACCAGTCAACTCTGCTGCCCCGGTTCTCGCGGCGGCCGCGGAAGTCGAACCATGCGAAGGGATATTGATAGGTCCATAGAAGCGATGTCCCGATGTAATGATAGTTCGCGTAGGAGTTCGGATCGCGCTCCCACGCATACCACGCATCCGGCGGAAGCGCATGCGTTGGAGATCCGATGCCGAGCAGGTACATCGCCGCAAGCTGGCAATACTTGTCGTACCGGAATCTGATGAAGCCCTCAGGCCGCCAGCCGTGCGACAGGAGCTTGCCATCGCCGTTTGTCATCCAGGGGAAGTCATAGCGGCTGTAAAGCAGCGTCGCAAGGTCGGAGATTTCCTGATCTTCATGGAAATACCGACGGCAGGTCAATGCAGCGGCAAGCAGCCAGATGCAATCGCTTGTCGAAACCTCCACGTCTTTCCAGCGCTGACCGGTGTGAACGTCGATGAAGTGATAGAACCATCCATGGATGGCGAATACCTTGCCGTTGGTGTAACTGCGAAGTGCGCGGCGAACGCGATCTTTCGCCTGCTCGCGGGAGATCCACCTGCGCTCTGCTCCGATGCAGAGCGCCGTAAGCGCAAAGCCGGTGACACCGGTGCTTCCGCGCGACTCATCTCCCTTCTTTGTATTATCGGCTGGGTTGCCGTGGATGAGGTCCCTGCATATCCCTGTCTCAGAATCGGTGGCGTCCCAGAAGTACTGGAAGCAGCGGCGAGAAAGATCATCGAGGAGCGCATCGTCATGGTGCCTGGCGATGGCAAAGCTTCGACCGCAGATTGCAGCAGCGGTTACACACGCCGCGCCTTCCAGAAAGGTACGGCGATCGACGAACGTCTTCAATGCATTCATATTTCTACCAGACGAAGGGTTTGAAGTCCTAGAAGCAGTCAGATCACATGCGATGAATCCCGAGGCGGATTGATGCGGCAAAAGAAAGAGCGCGCTAATGCACACTAATAATATGGACGAGCTCTAACGGTGCGCGGTTGTCCTTATCGCATCCTGTTGTTCTTGGTTGACGTTCAAAATAGAAGCTAACTCCTCAGTGGACGCGTACAGCCCTCAGCACCATTATCAGAGGTCGCCCTGTTTCGGAATGAGCTTTGTGGCCGGCGCAGGTCGCAGGGGCTTTGCCCCCGCACCCCCAGGATTTATCGCTTGGTGCCTCTCCCGATGCTGGGCTCGCTGCAGGAAAACGGATGAAAAAGGGGGATGCCGAAGCATCCCGCCTTATCGATCGGTCGAGGCCACTGAGACGGCGCTCGGGTTGCTTCCCAGCATTGCCTTATCCTCCGCTCAGTTCGGGCTCATTCTACTGCGGAGAGATAAGAGGCGGATCTTTGCAGTGGGTTCTGAAGGGATGACACTAAAACCTTGGGGGAAAGTGGTCCAAGCGAAGAATCACCTTTCCCCCCAAGGAGGTACTCAGCATGCTGAGTAGCAATGTGAAGTATATCGGCTTGGATGTTCACAAGGAAGCCGTTGCAATTGCGGTTCTGAATGGCGCCGGCAAGTTGGTGATGGAATCGATCGTCGAAACCAAAGCCAGCACTCTGCTCGATTTCCTGCATGGGCTGCGCGGAGAGCTCCATGTGACGTTGGAAGAAGGGACCTGGGCGGCCTGGCTGTACGACGTGCTCAGGCCTCATGTCGCGGATATCGTGGTCTGCAATCCACGTCGCAACGCCTTATTGAAAGAAGGCAGCAAGAGCGACAAGATCGATGCGCGAAGGCTGGCCGAGCTGCTGCGGAGTGGAATGCTGCGCGCGGTCTACCACGGAGAGAACGGACTGGGGACGCTGCGGGAGTTGGCGCGTAGTTATCTGACCATCAGCAAAGACCAGGCGCGGGTGATGAGTCGGCTCAAGGCGCTGTATCGAAGCTGGGGCATTCCCTGCTCGGG
The DNA here is from genome assembly GCA_963781245.1 of uncultured Acidobacteriaceae bacterium. Lineage (GTDB taxonomy): Bacteria > Acidobacteriota > Terriglobia > Terriglobales > Acidobacteriaceae > Silvibacterium. Next base: position 741,091 of record CAWAFB010000004.1, on the reverse strand, counting down.
TAGGCAGGTCTATGCCCCACGCCATCGCGACCGCTGGCTGAGCAGGATTACGCAACCCGGCGTGCGCCGCCGAGCAGAGCTGCTCTATCAGCAGATGGATGGACTGTCGGTGGTGCGGCACACCGTGCGAGGAGAACTTTTAGCCGAGAGCCGGAAACATCCGGCCGTGAAAATATTGCGCCAGATTCCCTTGATCGGCCCTCTGCGGGCTACCCTGCTGCTGGCCCTGATGCAGACGCCCTACCGGTTCCGCAGCAAGAGGCAGCTGTGGACCTACAGTGGTCTGGGAGTGGAGACGCACGACAGCGCGCAGCATCGTTATGTAGACGGACAATTGCAACGTTCCAAAAAGCCACAACAGATCCGCGGTCTGAATCAAAATCACAACCACGAGATGAAGAAGCTCTTCAAGAGTACAGCCATGAGCGCCAGCCGTTGCGCCGGGCCCCTGCAGGACTTTTACGCAGGATTGCTGGCCAAAGGCATGAAGCCGGAAATGGCTCGCCTTACGCTCGCACGCAAGATCGCGGCCATCACGTTGACACTTTGGAAGAAAGGAGAACGTTTCGACGCCGAACATCTGAAATCGCAAGCAGCTTGAGCGTCTGCAGGAACCAGGCAAATCCAGGTTTACTTACCCGATGGTTAGCCCATCGGTTCTTGCGACGCTCGGGGTCGAGGGTGAGTATCAATCAATGAGCTAGGCCCTGCGTGCAGTCGTTCAGCACCGAGCCTCCATTAGCACCGTATGCCCCTTCGCATAACCCAAAAAAGCTGTAGGCCTCGAGTCTCAGATAGGACCATGGTTGGCCCGTTAAAGCCAACACCTCTGCTTGCGTAGCTTCCAGAACCGAAGGCATCGAACGACAAGAACGTCATGAAACCATCGAGTTCAAACCGACAACTGCCTGACCTGTCCCTAATACGCCGCGAGCTTACAGCCTCTCCAGAACTGAGATTGGGCTGGATGCAAGCCACTCCGTCTCCCTCTAGAGAGCAAGTGGGGGATTTCTTTCTTGACATCCCCTCTTATAGGGCTCATTGAGCCACCCAGCCCGTCATCCCTTCTTGACAAGAACCACTTGAGTGTATAACCGGCTTCTGCCTGTTCGACGGCTATCTTCCATTCCCGGGCCTGTTCAGCGACCGTTTCGCCGTCGTCTCCGTCGGGTTCAGGCGTGTCCAGCACCTGGCCAAAGCCGCCCGGTGTTGCCGGAGCAGTAGGCTCCCCATCTGCACTCGGATTGTTGGGTTGCTCTCCGCCTTCTCCGTTGGAAGAAGAACCATCATGGCTCTCTCCTTCGCCGTTTGATCCGTCCTGATCTTGCTGCTCCTCGATCAGGTTGTAGATGCGTTCCGCGCTCATGCCGCGAAAGCGATAGTCGATCAGAACATCTTTTGGCAGCGAGAGCCCAGCATCAAGGAGTATAGGATTGATGGCATAGTCGCATGCCATATTCCAGCGCTTTCGATCACGGTCGCCACGGCGCGTGTGATGTTGAAGTGCCGGGTGCATGACCTCATGAGCCAGAACGCCGGCAAGTTCTGCTGCGTTCAGCGTCTCGACGAACGCCGGATTGTAGAACAGGGAGACGCCATCCGTTGCCATGGTCTGAATGGAGCCCGATTGCTGTCCGCCCAAGCGGAAGAGCAACGAACCGAAGAAGGGATGATCGAGAAGGAGAGCGGTCCGGGCCTTCTGAATCCGGGCCGCCGGGGTAAGATGTTTCGTCATGGCGTTGCAGCCTCCATACACGCCGACATGTGCGAGAAGATGTCATCGACACTTGGCGCGTTCTGCAGCGCAGACTTCACGTTCGGCTCGTCCGAGTCTAGCTCCCGGCCGCGCAGGACTGCGTCAATCTGAAACAAGATCTGGGCGGCGTCCGATGCGGTTGCAACGCGGAGAATCTCGTTCTTCTTCAGATCTTGTGCGCCGAAGTTGCACAGGCGATCCTTGATCTCCGCCGCAAACCGATTCAGTTCCTCGTCCTGGTTCACATTGAGACGCGGAAGCAAATCGACAAGGTCAAAGACATTGGTGACCAACGAAGCGTGGAATCGCGACTCCGGCTCGTTCAGTTTGTCGACCATGTGTGTGACCACGTCTGTCAGTCGTGTCCACAGGTCCCTGGTCCCCCGGTGGAGCGACTGGCGCACACTATCGTCGATTTCACGCGCGACCCGCGCCTGCTCTTCCTCTGAGAGCGTCACTCGGAAGTCATCGCCACTGGGAATCGGCAGCACTTCGAGCTTCACTCCAAACTTTGCCCGGAGCTTTTCGGCTGATGGATAGTCCTCCTCGCGAAAAAGGCCGTTCAACTCTGGACGGACTTGTTCGATGTAGGACGGGTAGACCTCCAGGAACTCATCCACACTCTGGGAGAACGCGCGTTCAAACTCCCGCATCTGGGTGGTGAGTTCAAAGTAGAAGTGTGCCGGCAGCAGACGATAGCCTTCATCGGACCATGGCAGGGTGATCTTGTAGAAGTGCTGTCGAATCTGTCCGGCGAGTGTCCTCAGCACATCAAGCTTCTCCGCACCGCGGAGCAGTTGTTTGTTGTAACGCCCCGCACCCTCGTGCGCGCCGTGTTGATGGGCAACGTCGCGGCTGACTTTGCGGTCGTGCTTCACCGCAGTCCAGATACTGATATGGACCGCGCCCAGCATGGCTCGTTCGGTAATCATTGCAGGACCTCCGCATGTTCGACACCGAAGCGAACAAACTCCGGTGTGTGAGTGATGCCACGATTTCGCGCGGCCGCGTCGCGGATTGCCAGCACGCGCATCTCGGTGGGCATGCGATCGAGATATTGCATGCCCTTCGAGATGGAGTGATCGGTGAGGACTCTTCCTAACGCAGTCGCAATCGCGATCTGAGCGGAAGGCTCTCCAGGCAGCGGCGCGCTATCGGGATTTAAAAGGATTTCATCGATGGACGGCAGATCACGAAACAGACGCAGGAAGGCCACCAGCTCCGTCGTGGCCGCTGGCCCGACTGTTCCCTCAAGCAACTGCGCTTCGATCTCGGTGGCTCCCGTGAAGAAGCCACTCTTCTGCCGGCGCGCGAATCCGCTCAAGACATTCGAGGCCATCTCCCAGGAGCGCGGTGTAGGCCACGCATTCACGTCCGAAGTGACGTTAGCATCATGCAGGAGTGACGGCTTGAACCGCAGGAAAGCGATGATCTCCGGACGTAGCCCGGCACGAACCGCCCACTGACACCAGTCTTCGAAGTCCGGTTCGAGGTTTAGGTGGACGAAGCGATTGCGCAGCGGCCGCGGCATCGAGAAGTGCACGCCACGCTCCGACGCCGGATTGCCTGCGGCTACCACCACCCAACCCTCCGGCAGGTGATATTCACCGAGCTTGCGGTCGAGTACCAGCTGATAACACCCCGCCTGCGTCAATCTGCGGTGCGGCCGTCAGCTCGTCGAGAAACAGGATTCCTTTGCCGGAGCTAGGCAGAAACTTTGGTGGCACCCACTCTGCCTGATCAGCCGAGATGCGCGGCAGCCCGCGCAGATCGACCGGATCAAGCTGCACAGCGCGAATGTCGAGGAACTGCCAGCCTAGATCAGAGGCTACCTGTGCTACGATCTGCGACTTGCCCACACCGCAGGCGCCCCAGATGTGCAGAGGCACACGTTCGGTAATGAGCGCATGGAGCGCTTCAAAGAGTTCAGAGGGTTTCATTGGTTTTCCTTGGAAGGTTTGCCTGGTCTCTGCGCTTTGAGCCCGCAGGGAATAGTCGTCTTGACTTTTTTCCGGGTGGAACTCAACGGGTGACTTCAGGGAATTGTTGAGCTATGAGGATCGAGAAAAGAGTTGTGAGAACGTAGAAATACTGTCATCTTGATTTCCGCCGTGACCGGGAAAATCGAGGGTGAGCCAGGAAAGCCCCCTTAAAAATTGGCGAGTCCGCCGCTCGCTCCGCCTGGCAAGTTACCGAAAACCCGACTTCACAGGCATTTCGGGATTACTTCCGTATTGCCGGTAATAGGTCCATTACTGAATTCGGTGAAATGTTCTATTCCAGCGAGTTTCATCAAAGAAGTGAACGAACTCATGAAGGGTGGATTCCGCTTGCTCTTCCAGCGGGACCTCTTCTATACCGGACTCGGGTCTCACAATGGACCAGTAGACAAAAAGGGGACGCCCTAAGATGTTCTGCCGCGGCACAAAACCCCAGTATCGGCTGTCCATACTGTTTGTACGGTTGTCGCCCATCACGAAATAATTGCCGGGAGGTACGACCACATCCCCGCTCTGAATGTACGTACTCAGTAGTACCGACCATTCCGCCGTAACACCAGGCTCGGCAGAAGGATCCACTGAGGGGAAATCGTCCACGTAAGGGTCATAGTTCGCGGACGTAGGTTTGGCTGCCTGAGGCTCGTCCTGGGCGACGCCGTTGAGATAAACGATGCCGTTCCTTAGATGAATGTGGTCGCCAGGAATTCCGATAACGCGCTTGACGAGGAATATGTGTTCACCCTTGGGATCCTCGGTTGGCTTGTAGAAGACGACAATATCCCCACGGTGCACTTCGCGGTAGTGCACGAAGGGAGCCCACTTCGCCGCCGGCGCTAGTGTCTCGCGTTCTACCACTACGTGATCGCCAACAAGAAGGGTGCTTGCCATCGAGGACGATGGAATCACGACGTTCTGAAACACAAAGGTAAGCACAAAGAGTCCCACCGCTAGAACACTGCAGGTGGATGCGAATCCTTCAAGCGATGTCTCGCGAGACTGTTTGCCAGCTGAGACGCGTTTGCTACGCATTGCGTGCTTTCCTCCTTTGGCTTAGGCTGCGTCGATTCGTCCAATCGTACGCAAAGTTTAGCACCCAGCCTCGAAGCGCTCGGTGGCAATGATGGAGCAGTACTTGAGCTAAGAGCGAACCTGTCCGTGACCTACTGCCTGCGAAGTCAGTTCATCGGTAACCTGGAGGTGCTGCCAAGCCAGGCGTATTGTGCCTGCCTCCAGGGGTGTCGATGTTGTTCCGGGATGGATTGTTTGAATGCTAAGTCGAGGAGGAGCACGAGGTGTTACAAAGAGCTGAACTCAGCGGGCAAGCTGATTCAGAGAACAACCTCGGAGGCTCCTCAGAGACTATGTATTACATCGGACTGGATGTTCACAAGAGGACGATCAGTTATTGCGTAAAGGACGCAGCTGGTCATGTGCACAGTGAAGGCAAGATCGGTTCCATGCGGCGTGAGCTGGATGGGTGGATCAGAACGCTGCCTCAGCCCCGGATGATCGCCATGGAGGCGACGATCTTCACCGGCTGGATCTACGATCAGCTGCTTCCGCATGCCGAGAAGGTGAAGGTGGCGCACCCGCTGATGCTGCGAGCCATCGCCGCGGCCAAGAAGAAGAACGACCGGATCGATGCCGGCAAGATCGCCGACTGTCTACGGTGCGACTTCTTGCCGGAGTGCCACATGGCGACGCGGGAGATCCGGGACCGGCGACGCACGCTGCGCTACCGTAACCTGGTGATCAAGCAGATGGTGCAGATGAAGAACCGTGTCTCCGGTCTGCTGATGGAGACCGGTGTGAGCTACAACAAGCAGCGGCTGCACAAGGTGGGCTACTTCGGCGAGCTGATGACGACCAACAAGGAAGTGCAGCAGAGCATCCGGCCGCTACTGAAGCTGAGCCGGGACATGATCAGCCGGTCGCAGAAGCTGGAGTACGCGTTGGTCAGTTCTCTGGAGCGAGATCCACTCCTGCAGGAGCGGCTGCGCCGACTGAGAACGGTTCCCGGCGTGGGTCCAATCACGGCACTGACGTGGGCTCTGGAGATTGGCGATTACACGCGGTTCTCATCGATCAAACAAGCCATCAGCTACTGCGGCTTGTGCGGTGAGGAGAAGAGCTCAGCCGACAAGGTGATGCGCATGCCGATTTCCAAGCAGCGGAACAAGCACATCCAGCGAGTGCTGATCGAGGCTGCCAAGCTGGCGCCCAGACAGTCTCACGAACTCGCCCTGATCCACGCCAGAGAACTGGAGAGAGGACATCGGAACCGCGCCACGTTGGCTGTTGCCAGGAAGATGGTCTGCTACATGCTCGCCGTAGAGCGCAGACAGCAGGACTTCGTGCCTGCCGAAGAGTTCAGCCGCACGGTCGCAGCGTAAAAGACCTTCCCTTCTAAAGGGAAAGAAAAACATCGGGATTCATGAACGCGCAGGCTGCCAGGTCCCGCCGATTGCCGACTGGGCGAGGGATCAGATCCCCAGGCCCCTACGGATTGTTTCGGGACTGGCAGAGGACACCAACTCAATCTTCTGTGACGGCTCTTCGAGCCCGAGACTGCAAATGGATGTCCGGTCCTGCAGGGACCACCAGCCGAGAGGCACTTGTGCGCAGTGAAGGATCCTGATCTACGCAATGCGCGCCCTCAGGAGCGCGCCCATAGGCCTCGTGTTTTTTCTCTTGACTTTGACTTACATAGACGTCGGCAAACCGGACATGTGCGCTGAGCAGCACACTGTTCAGGAGGGTTGAAGTCCCTCTGGCGCTCAAATGAGGGGCGCCATATCCAAAAGCGGGGTTCGTAGCCTCGCTGGCCGGAGAGAGTGGAAGGTATGAAGACGTCTAAACGGGCACGAAGGCGAAAGCTGGATATAGCCAAGACTGATCTAGAGCCACCGCTTTGCAGTAGTCCGGAGGGCAGGGTGTCCACCGCGAGGTGGAATCTGAAGGGCATGAGGAGAAGTACCGGGCCGTAATCGATGGGGAAACCCAAGATGAACCGGTCGGCCAAAGGTGGGGCAAGGTCGAGTCTGCATGTCTGAGACGAAGGCGTTCTCATTCACCCACCGCACCAAGGTGATTGCGGGCGGCACGGTAGGGAAGAACAGTGTGTGACCTCAGGAGAACTGACGGAGTCCCCGGGTGGCACCGGGGTAAGCAGACCTATAAGCGCAAGCGAAATGGCGAGCGACGCTCGGTCAGTAGTCGGACGGCTGAATAGTACCTCAAGCATGGCGAAAGTCATGTGACCGGGCGACCGGCGACGGAAGTGGGTCGGGGAAGGCAGCCGGCGAAGGCGGTTGGGAAGAGAAAGCCAGGCAGTGAGTAAGGACGGAAAGGTGGATCAGTTCCATGAGTGAAATACCCGTACATTTCCGCCCGAGAATACTGTCGGACTGGATTGATCCGACGGATGCGAAGAAGGTCCACTCATTAACGAGTACCGTTAATACCTTGATTGCATCTCGGAAGGGTGAGCCTTCGTGAAAGCTGCATGCGGGAAAACCGCACGTGCAGTTTGAGCGGCGGACGGTGGCCAGCATCGGGGCAGCTCGATGCGCCACCTCCGACCCGACTTCGACCCGGCTCCTCGAAACTTCCGGGTTGCCGGTTACAGCCAAGGTAGCTTCAGCGCAAGCCTAAAGCTACTTCTGATCGGCTTCAATGAAGGCCCAGTTCCTGATTGCCACGATGAACTTCTCGAACGAGTCGAATGCTCTCCAAAGGCCAGCGTCCCTCATCGCTTGCGTAGGTGGCCCCGCGAGCATGAACTGGGACCTGTCTTTCACCAGCCGCAGGGTACGGCTGCCGCGCTGCAAATCTACAAACCAGTTGCCGAGTGAGCCTGCATCGAATTGGGACGTGCTGACAACCCATCCGAACGCACGCAACTCTGCGATCAGTTCACCGGCTTCGATAACGATTTCCCGTGGAACCGTTTCAGCATCATTCGTCATGCGTTCGATTGTCACACGTGCGAACGAGACACACCTCTGCGCTGCGGAAACGTCGATGGGCTCGTGTAGTCGGCAACACGGAAGTAATCCCAATCGCTGAAAAGCCAGCCACCTGACCGAAGTACCCGTGAAACGGGGGTTTTCGGTAGGTTCAATCCGTCGACTGCCCCGGACCGGCAACTTACCGAAATGCTGACTTTGCAGGCACTTCGGGACTACTTTCGGATTGCCGGTGAATCACCCTACTGAACTATCGGTAGTTCATAAACCCAACGCGCCGCGCAAATCCGAGAGCGGTTGGTTCTCCCCATATGGCAAGGATGTATGATTCACAGTTCACATTAAGAAAACACGCATCGCTCTGCACATTAAAAAAACGAGGATGATCGGAATGAAACGCTTATGGCTCGTTGCAGCGACAGTGCTCGGATGTTCCCAGCCCGGTTTTGCCATGTACGGCCCCTCCCTGATACGAGTAGACCCGTCAATTTCGACAGTTGCGTGCATAGAGTCCAATTTCAGCCATAGTCAACAAATCGCGGATGCGCTCCGCAACGGAAATCCTGTCGCAGTCGTAGAGCTGCTGGGCGCGGACTTAGCTGAGCTACGGAAAACACCTTCCACATCCGCTCTCTATCCAGCCATGGCTTTTTGCATTCACGAACTCGTACCAAGAAGTCTCGGTCCAAACACGGACCCATCCACGCGCACGTTCCCAACAGCGGACGTGAAGCGATTCGAGTCCTTGGGAATAGAGTACTTTTACTACGAACCTGATGGACAATGGACCCTTCGCGAAGATCCTGTCGATTTAGATCAACTGGCAACTACGCGTCTTGATTCCCGCTGGGGACGCGAAGCCTTCGTGATGATGACGCACATTGGCTGGAGTAAAGGTGCGTGCCGCGAAGGACCCAACCAGTTTCTCGAAGTAATAAAACACGGCAAACGGTTTTTGAGCGAATATCCCAACTCTGAAGTTTCTGCCGAAGTTCGATTGTCGATGGCTAAAGCCTACGCGACGTGGTGGAACCTGTCACGGGAAGACGCGAATTCTTTGAGGGAGAATAATCCCGTCTACGCAAAGTGGTTCAACCATTCACGAGAAGGCACAAATTCAGACAGCTCTTCCGTAAACATATACGAGCGTGGTTCTCAGGAAGCGAAGCAGGCTGCCATCGAGCTATACCGCGAATACTTGAACTCCCGGAAAGAGCCCGACCAACAAGTGCAGCGGCGCCTGAAAGATCTACTTGAGAATCCAAACGGCTCACATACGTTTGATTATTTTTGCGGTGATTACGAAGATTAGAGTTGAAGCAATTGCGGAAGGGAAATTCGAGTCGCGGTTTATCGAGGAGTTCATTGCTATCAAGTCGGGCTGGACGCAACCCAACCGATGTGCTTCTCTGATCAGAGAAGCACATTCTAAGCGTTTGGTTCTTAGCCGAAGTAATATCTTCCGAAATTCCAAGAGCAACGGCAGATCCTTCGGAGCACGCATGATGACAACGCGGGAGGACGCGCCCGTGAGCGAGTCGTCGCCAACACGAGCAATGCATTTGATCGTGGTTTGCTGCCGTATTGTCGCCCATCCGGACATTACCCGCAGCAGCAATGTCAACTTCGGGGCCGTCGCGCTTGAAAAACGGCGTTTCAAGTAACTTGCCAGCCGTCGATCGGATGCCGGAGCAACTTACTGAAAACCGGACTCTTTGAGCGCTTTGGGATTGTTTCCGGTTTGCCGGTCATTCGGTCATTCAGCCCGGAACAGCGAACGCGGAACGCCCGTAAATTAGAATTGCGCATCGATGGCCAAGAGCAAACTAATCCCGTGGCTGCTTATCGTAGTTGCTGTTGTTGTAGCTGTTCTCGCGATTGAGGCGACTATCCGAGGCCGGGCGGAGCGGAAACGACAAGCGTTTTATCAATCGGTGCTACGCCAATACTCAACAACACTGACGCCGGGTACTCAACGGGGTGAAGTCGAGGCAGGATTGGCTTCTCAGGGGCGTGTATTTGAGCAGACGTGCTGTCTGTTGAGAGCGAAGCAGAACGCGCTTGAAGACATCGTGAAAATTGGCTCGGAACCAAAGCTCTGGTACTGCCGTGAGAACGACATGTATTTGGTCTTCGAGTTCGAGTCTCCGCCTGGTCCAGTCGCCCGAGAAACAAACGCTTCTGATCGGTTGCGCCGCGTTTCACTCGCGCCATGGTTTGGAGGCTGCCTGTAGAGTCGAGCCTCAGCGCTTACATCAGCTCCTCACGCGCAGAAATCAGCCGACTCATTCAATCTGAGCGGAAGGTCGGCCAACCAGACATTACCCGCAGCAGCAATCTCAACTTCGGGACCGTCGTGCTTGCAAAACGGGATTTCAGGTAACTTGCCTGCTTTTCCTGGCATGGGAAAGCAATTTACTGAAAACCCGACTTTCGAGGCAGTACGCTGCATTGATCCCAAAGTTGTCGTTTATTCCGCTGTAACTTTTCCATCGTTCGTGGATACCTCTTATGTGACTTAAATCGCGCGATTTTCCTGTTTCTACTCCGAATGCGCGAAGCACAGGGGATTACATGACATCCACAACCTTGAACCTCGTGGCGCGGCAGAGACCGAAGCAGATTGCCCCCACGTGGCATACCGCCATATTTGCGTGCTTCTTCGTTGCACTGGCAATCGCAGGAGCCGTTTTTCAAAGCCACGCCAAAGCGCATCCGCACGAACTGGAGCAGCATCGACACATGGTGCCTCTGTATTTGTCTCTCATCGCCATGGAGGCAGGTCTTTTTTTCTACGTGAAGGGTGGGCTCAACCGCTATCAGGTCCGGGTTCAAGACGTCATCCGTGGCGATTGGAGCGGTGCAAAAAGCATCTTGCGGGATGTTGGAATCGGCCTGGGGGTATGGCTGGTATGGCTTGCCATCAACAGTGTGTGGAACAAGTTTTGGGGAGCGGATCCTTCCGTTTCGATCTATGCATTGCCCAGACGTCCGCTGGACGTCTTACTCTGGGTAGCAGTTTCTATCAGTGCAGGGATATCGGAGGAGTTCGCCTTTCGCGGATATCTGCAAAGGCAATTTGGAGCTTTGACAGGTAGCAGATGGCTCGGACTAGTTCTTCAAGCGGTTGTATTCGGGATTGCACACGCGTATGAGGGGATGCGAGCTGCGATGCAGGTAGTAGCCTTCGGGTTACTGTTCGGCTTAGTCGCGCTCTGGCGCAAGAGCTTGCGTGCAGGAATGATTGGGCATGCCTGGGGGGATATCATGTCAGGATTGTTCGGAATTTAGCCTCCTGGCAAATCGCCTGAACGACTGTGCTGAGAGCTTCTCATCCACGGCACGAACTGAGAGATTCGATTGACAGATATCGATGCACTGTACAAAGAGTATTCGACCAGTGTGTATCGCTTCGCACTATATCTTTCGGGGAACCACGCCGAAGCGGAAGATATCATGGCCGAGACGTTTGTACGCGCATGGACTTCGCCCAGCCCAATTCTGCTGGAGACAGTGAAGGGCTACCTCTTCGCAATTGCTCGCAATCTGTATCTTCGGGGCTTTCGCAGAATCTCACGTCAGACTGAACTCGAGACCGAATCCGGGGAGGGGATGGAGGAGCTTCTGCGAAGTTCCGAAGCCGATCCTTACCGCCAGGCAGAACAGAAAGAAGAGTTGCAACGCGTCATGCAGAAACTCCAAACGCTTCCGGAACCGGATCGTGCAGCACTGCTTATGAGAGCGCTGGATGAAATGCCCTACGAAGAGATAGCCCGAGCTCTGGGCCTGTCCCTCTGCGCCGTCAAGGTGAAGGTTCATCGAGCGCGGCTTGCGCTTGCAGTCGTTAGAGGAAGGTGATTATGGTTATTCCGCGCAGTGTTGTCGCAGACCTGTTGCCCTTGTACGTTGCGGGAGAACTGAGCCCCGAGACTCTAAGTTTCGTCGAAGCGTACATCAGCAAAGATCCAGAACTTGCTAAATTGCTGCAGGAATTGAGAAGTGAAGACCCTTTTGCTCAGGTTAGCATCGCCGGTCTGCGGCCAGAGCTCGCTTTACGCTCCCTGCAGCGCACACGAAAGCTGCTTGGCTGGCAGAGAAAACTCTTTGCATTTGGATTGTTCTTTACCCTCATCTCTCTCAGCTTTGAAATTAATTTTGCGGATGGCCGTCTCAAGGAGTTCCATTTTTTGATGCGCGACTCTCCGTGGATCTTCGGGAGCAGTCTCGTCCTTGGTGTGCTTTGCTGGATCATCTATGTCGCGCTTCAAAGGCGACTCAGGACAGATGTCGGCCGCAGGACAAGTGCATGAAACCGTCCAAGCATTTCCAGTGTTGGCGAATCGAAAATCCTTCATGCTGAAGTGATCGGATAGCGATTCCACGCCCGGTCCGGCCGAAAGTAGTTCCCGCCCGGGTTAGCGGTAAGTTCGCCGGGTTTGGGACTTTGTTTTCGTATCGTTGGCGCGGTGTTTCCTGAAGAAGTGTCCAATTGAGTACTTCTGACGATGACGTTTCGAGAGGTGGGCAGAGTTGTATTCTCACACTGATATGATTTTTGCGCCTTAATGGACCCGCTCTCGTAGCGGTCGACGCGTTTGCACAGGTTGGTCTGCGGTGACGCCATGGGATTTGACCATAGCTGTTGGGCACAGTCTCGATTGGCTGGGGAATCCACAGCGCACACTGGACCAACTTTCAACAAGTCACAAAGGCCCAGACCATAGCTGGGATACAGAACGATGGAAACAGAAATAGGGAGTACTGCTCATGCTGGACAGCATAGAGCTTTAGACCTGCTGCGGGAATGCCGTCCCGGAGTTGTCGGCGATCCGGACAATTCGATTTCGGCCTGGAAGGAGCGGCACGCGAGAGTCATTATGCTAGGGAGATGTTTCCGTGGGTGTGGTCGTGGTTCCGCCTTGCCCAAAGCGAAATTCCAGGATCCACTTGCTGCCGACTGCGCGGCCGTCAATCTCGGCAGGCCTGAACTTCCAATCCCGCGCTGTCTGCAGAGCCAGGTTGGCGAAATACCGGCTCGGTCCGGGGAAGTCAATTGTTGCGTCTGAAACACTGCCGTCGGAATCGACCTGTATACCTATACGCACTCTGACGTTCCCGTGAATGGTGTCGCTTATGCTTTGGGCTACGTCGGGGATTGCCCGGTAAGCGACGACGCCCTTCACGACTGAACCTTTGTGAGGCTGGGCTCCCGGACCTGGGGACTGAGGCTGAGTGGCCGGAGCGGAACTCTGTGGTACCGCCGGGGGCATTGGCCGATGGTCATAACCGATGACCAGAACTGTGACGATCACACCCACAACCAGCACCGTGCCCGCGATCATGACTGGGGTTCTGGAAAGCAGGGCTCTAGAAGGCGGGGTTGTAGTAATCTCGTTCGCCCGTTCCGCAGCCGGGGTGGCCTCTAGAGAATCTCTGACGCCGCTCAGTGTACAGCGACGTGCCGGGTCAACGCGCAGACATTCACGCACAATGGCGAAGAAGGGCGGGGGGATGGATGCTGGCACGACGGGTTCCCCGCCTCCAGATCCGTCCCAAAGCGGCAGCCGCTGCGTCAGAGCTTCGACCAGAACAACGCCAAGCGACCACAGGTCCACTGCCGAGGACATCTTTCCAAGTGCGACTTCCGGCGCATCGTATTTGCCAGACCTGGCAGAGGCCCTACCGGGGTCACTGGTGGCGTGAAGGCGTTCGGCAGAAATCTTCAGCCGGTCATCGACAACCAAGATGTTGGATGGCTTGAGACGACCATGCAACAGATCCCTGCTGTGGAGCCAGGAAAGCGCCTCCAAAATCGGTTCGAGCATTTCCCTGGTTTCCCCGGGCGTAAGGGGACGCTCTCGCAGAATGTCAGAGAGAACCTCTTCGGCATATTCAGTTACGACATAAAGCAGATCTTCACCGTCAACCTCACAACGTCCGGCATGAAAAAGACCCATCAGGTCGGGATGAGACAGGGTCCTGGCCACCGCCCATTGAGCGATGCGGGTTTCTGCATCCACCGCATTCGCCCAACTCAGCTTGATGGCGGCTTTCTGTGCCGGATCACCTTCGAGTTCTGTTAAGAAGACGCTGCTCTGATCAGTTCCGCCCAACCACCGGAGCAGAGTGAATTTCCCGTCTATGATGCGTCCGACACAATCGCGGCCGAGGTATGCGGAGCTCACGGCGGAATCCATTCTATCGATTTGACTCGGTTGTGGGCGGTTAACCAGAAGTAATCCGCCCCAATACTAGGCATCGTCATTGTCGTTCCCGGGAAACGGGGTTCTGAGCATTTTCAGCTGTCCGGTCCGAAAGGCCACGACGAAGTCTCCGAAAAGGTAGTGAACCGACGACTATCGCCAAACTATCCGCTCGATGAGTTTGGTTCCTGCCGTGGGCGTTGGCCCCAGCAGGCGTGGAGAAGCGCGTTGAGGAACCAAAGTGAAGGATCGGTCCAAAGGGTTGCCAGCGCCTTGTACTCCTCTTCCCGCTCCTCGGTCAGGCCACCGTCAGCTTGCTCCCACACGCGGATAGCACTCCCCGATTTCCAGGTATTGGCAGGAAAAAGGAGGGCCCACGAAGGATGGAGGGCCCTCCCGTGTGCGGGCGGCCCATGCGCTTCGGCCGCCGAGCATCTCTCCACAACGGATGTAAATTTTGATGTGATAGATCGTGGAAAAGGTTGTCGGGAGATAAAGTCCTTAATCCATAGTGCGATGGCCGCAATATTTCTGCTCGGTGGAAATAGTGTGTTCAAAATTGAGCATCACTCCGAGGTCAAATAGCAGTACAAAGCTGAAATGGCAGTCCAAGATAAATCGTTAAATTTTCTTTGTCCGATTTGCGGAGCAGAACCGCAAGAGCAGTGTGAGTTGAATACCGGAACACTGCGTTTTGAGTCTCATCGGGAACGACGGGATGCCGCGAAAGATGCTGAGACAGCCGCTAAAACGTCAAGAGCACGATTGGTGCCACATCCGAGGCTGAGCAAGCCACCTTAAGACACTACCGATATCAATCGTGGTTGTCAGCTTCGCTGACGTGCTCTGGCCACCCGGCAAGCGAGAGAGCGACCTGACGCGCTAAATGACAGCTACTCCCCTCGCGGCGCTCCGACCACGCAGATCGGGCCGTCTCCGTCACCGGGACTTGAGGACGTAGGCGGAAGCGCCAGCAGCGAATGCTGCTCTGAGATAAGCCGGTTCCTTATGGAGGCTGAGAAATACTATCCGGGCTCGACACTTAGCCCTCTGGAGCCGTTGGGCAGCTTGAAGTCCATTGACTACGGGCATGGAAATATCGGTGATGAGTACGTCGGCATCCAGAGTCAGAACCGAGTCGACGGCTTGATTACCATTTTCCGCTGTGCCGATAACCTCAAATTCCTCGCCAAGCATCCCGCGATCTACTTCCTGGGCTTTACTCTGTACTGCACTCGCAATCACTAAGACTTCCGGGGGGTAATCAGCCTCCGTTAGTGCATTGGGGATTGTGAGGTTTGTAGAGGTTCCGGATACATGACTATGGAGCTATACGCGGGGCCAAGTCATCCATTAGTCTGGATCGATTCTGCTTGGTTATTCGCTGCGCAGCGCCTGCATGGGGTCGATGCTTGCTGCCCTGCGCGCGGGAATCACCGCGGCAACCAGCGCCGCCACTCCCAGCAGCACGGTCGCTCCCGCCAGTAGCAGCGGATTCCACGGTCTGACTCCAAACAGCTGGCTCGCGATCAGATACCCTGCTCCGATCGCGGCGGGAATGCCGATCCCCAAACCGATGCCCACCTGCCAGACCGCTCCGCGCAGCACCATGGCGATTACCGATCCGCGATCCGCGCCCAGCGCCATGCGCACGCCGATCTCCCTCGTCCGCTGCTCCACACCGTAAGCTGTCACGCCGTAAAGGCCCACTGCGGCCAGCACCAGCCCGATAGCACCAAACAGCCAGGTCAGGCTAGCAATCATGTTCTGTTGGTCAAATTTTCCGTTGATCACTCTCGAGTAGGGCTCCACGTCGTACATCACCAGGTTGGGATCGACCTCACCCAGGGTCCTCTTCACCTGCGCCAGCATGTTCGGCGGATGACCCGGCGCCCAGATCACGATGTTGTACAAGTAGTGCCCCCAAATCTCGTAACTCTGGATGTCCGGCTGATCGAAGTGAACGGTCTGCGCTTCGGGGACGTAATACATGGCCCGGGCCGGTTCTCGGAAGCCCCAGCTCACGTAGTGCATGTTGTGGACGACGCCGACGATCTCATAGGTTCCCGCGTTCTTTTGATAAGTCGGGCCGAAATGCTGCCCGACAGGATTCTGATTCCCGAAAAACTTCTTCGCGAAGGCTTCGTTGATGACCCCCACAGGCCGCGTATTGCCATTGTCGTCTTCTGCGATCGGACGGCCGACCAGCATCTTCGCTCCGATCGTGTCGAAGAAGCCCGGAGTGACACGCGTCCAGTCGGCGGAGACATCGTCCTTCGGGCCAGGCTCCGGTTTGCCCTCGATTCGGATATCGAAACCCCACTGGTCGCCGCTCATGGGCGCGTAGGTCGCGGAGCTGACGCCGCGCACGCCGGGAATGGCGCTCAGCCGATCCTGAATCTCGCGGAAGAGCGGGACCAGCTGCTCCTGCTTGTAGTTGGACAACATCGGATTGATGTAGACCAGATACCGCCCGTCAGGGTTGAAGCCGAAGTTCTCGTGCTCCAGGTTGCGCAAGCTTCCCCCGAGCATGGCCGCCGCGCTCAACAGCACCAGCGAAACCGCTGCCTGCGCGATCACCAGGGTCTTTTGCACCCAGTGGCGCTGACCTCCGACCGCGCGGTTCGCTCCGCGCAACGCTTCCACGGGCTGGGCGCGCGAGGTTATCCACGCGGGTACGATCCCGAAGATCACGCCGGTCAACGCGGCGGTTCCCAGCGCGAAAAGCAGCACCGGGGTCGACAACGAAGCTTGCACCGGAATCCAGGTGAACTGGTGTTCCGAGGGGAAGGCAAGATACAGGATGAGCCTGGCCCCGGCATACGCCACGGCAATGCCCGCGGCGCCGCCGATGAGCGACAGCACGATGCTCTCCACCAGCGCCTTGCGCACCAGCCGTCGCCGCGACGCGCCCAAGGCGACGCGCACCGCTGTCTGCTGACGGTTCGTGAGCCCCCGCGCAAGTAACAGATTGGCGATATTGGCACACGCCACCAGCAACACGCAGCAGGCCGTGACCATGAGCAGCAGCAGACCCTCGCTGTAATCCCTGCGCAAGCTAGAGAAGCCGGCGCCGCCGGGCGACACGAGCAGCGTCTGTTTTTGCCAGACGGTCTTTTCCTGGGGGTTCATATCCGCGAGATGGCTGGCCAGCCAGCCATGCAGTTCGCTCTGCAGCTGCGACTCCAGAGCCTTCGGATTCGTGCCCGGACGCACACGGCCGATCAGGTCGAGCCAGTCGATGCGTGGGTTTTTGAGTCGGGCCGTTGCGCCGTCGATCATCGGTTCCGTCGTCTGCGGCAGCCAAATGTCCGGCATGCCCCAGTCCACCATCTTCGCCCCGATGAAACCGGGCGGAGTCACGCCGATGATCGTGAACGGATGACCGTTGATCTGGTACGTGGAGCCGACCACTGAGGGATCGGAGCCGTACTTCTCCTGCCAGGCGTGAAAGCTCATCACCGCGACCGGAGGCGCACCTTCCTGGTCGTCGCTATCGGTGAAGAGGCGTCCGCGCCATGCCGATACGCCCAGGGTTCGGAAGAAGTTGCCCGAAACATAATCGCCATTGCGAGTATCCGGCTGCTGGTTCGTCCCCGCGCGCCGCACACCCAGCGAAGCATTCCCCGCCTGCATCGCCGCCAGGTCCTCGAATGCAGGCGTATTGGCGCGGAAGAGCCGGTAAGCCTCCCAGGGAAAGAGACCCCACTGGTTCGGCTCGTCATCATTGCCCTGGCTGTAGCCGCCCCAGTTGCAGCAGCGGGCCTGGTCGCCGATGCGCCAGAGCTGCCCGGGTTTCGTGACCGGCAGCGACTGTAGCATCACCTGCTGCACCAGAGTGAAGATGGCCGTCGTCGCGCCGATGCCCAGGGCCAGCGTCAGAACAGCCGTCAGGGTGAAGCCAGGAGTTTTGCGCAACTGACGCAACGCCTGCCAGAACTCAGTCAGCATGATTTCTCCTGTAGAACGTGGCCCATCCTAATTCTTCGAACGATGCAGTTGACAGGCCAGTACCTCATGTTGAAATCAGACGGTTTAGGCAAGCAAGGAGGCAGAGCCTTGTCCGGAGCTGAGACAGTTTGTTCAAAAGCGAACAATTACGTGGGGGGTCTTAACGATTTCAGCAGCAGGCACTCAATCGAGCCAGGATCACGCGGGATTCTCAGGATTACTCCCGGTACGCCGGTTACACACTCGGAGCGGGAGACTGCGCTCAGTACCTGCGAGGGCTAGAAAGTGACATGCTGCAGGCTAAGGTCCTTGACGGTATAACCCTCCGGCGGTACGACAACGTAATCGTCTGATCTCCGCCGGTCCAATTCAATATGGTTCGGTTTACCGGATCCCACACCGTCACCATGCGTCGTGTGCTATTCGAGTTTGGTGCTTTGATGGCATACTCGGCGCGCCGCCTGCCTTTGGAATCTCGCCGGCACGACACTTCGTAAGCCTTCACCAAATCCCATCTGATTAAGTTGGCACTGAAGGCAGTGACGAGTTGGTTGAGGTTGCTGGCGTTGGTTGGAGACGGTTCTGTGAAACACCGCGGCGCCATTCCTTGCCGATGGAGTACGGCAGCCGAAGCACAGAAGCGAGGAGAACAGAAGGCACAATCTCCACCGCTTGTTCATTTGCCTGCCACCCCCTGAGACAACAGGCCATAGACATTCACCTCGTGTTTTGCTCCCACATAGACATGCCCGTTCACGACGGTTGGGATATTGAACCGAAGCGCGAGCCCGGCGCGGTCTCGAGACGGATTCTGCTCGCTGTGGTAGAGCAACCGGGACGTATCGAGAGCGTCGAAGGCGAATAAAACCGCATTTGTGTCGTCGCCGTTCCATGCCTTTGAGTGCAGCACCCAGAGCACACCATCCCGTAAGCCGTTAGCCGATATTGCCGGCGTTGCGCAGATAGCCGGAAAACCAGACTTGCTGGTTACTTTGAGCGTCAGCTTTCCGTCGCGTACGGCGAATTGGCGCAGAGCACCACTTGAGCTGTTGCTCAGCACGTAGAGAATGTGGTTCCAGTAGCCCATCGAACCAAAGACGCCGCCACCGGGGCTGGGGATCGTCTGCACGACCTGGCTGTCACTCCCTGGCTGGTAATGGCCCATGTGATCGCGGTCGATCAGGTAGATAGTCCCGCCTTTGCCGGCAATCACTACGAGGTGCGGGTGCGGTCCCAGCTGGTCGGGCAACAGCACCGGTCCTCCCGAACCCAGATCTTGATCGTCGGCATCCAGTTTGTCTACGTTAAAAGGCGCGAAGTAGTCGCGGAGCTTCAGAGTTTGTCCACCGAGTTTGAGCAGACTATCTCCATAATCGCGCCCACCCTTGGCTGCATCGAAGCGCCCATTCCCGGTCGCAAGAAATAGATTGCCTCCCGTGTCGGCTGCTGGCCCTGTATCGCTCGCCCAAATGCCGCTGTCATCTGCGTCGGGAGATGCACTGAAGATTGACTTCTGCTTGAGCGTATGCGCGTCATAGGCCATCACCCAGCCGTGGTAGGGCCCCACATCACAGGAAGAAGCCCAGGTAAGATACACCGATCCATTCGCCAGCAGGAGCGAGGAGCGAGGATTCTCGCGTAAGGGATCGAATTCCACCTTCCCCGACTGGCTACCGGTGCCCCTCCCGTTGATCGCGGCTCTGATCTTGACCGGGCCACCGAACTTTTCGAGTCCGGTTGTTACGTCCAGCGCGTGCAAGCGCTGCACGTAATGGTTTGTCGCCAACCCCGTCTGTTCCTTGGTGCGCGCCAGCACGTAGAGCGTTCCCGTATCCGCCTCAATTACGGGCGTGGATGTAATTCCGACTTCCGGCACGATAAAGGGGCATTCGACGTCGTCTTCGGACAATGTCGTGACGCCTTTCCTGAGGAAGCTCACGTGCCAAAGCGGCAAAGCCGGATGGCCGTAAGCGTCGAAGGCATATACGCTGTCGTGCTCGGTGGCAACAAACAGCACATCGTGCCGGCCCTTACCAGGTATCTCCAATCCGGCCAGGAAGAGGGGTTGCGCATAAATGTCTCCGTCTACTTTCAGCGTGAATATCTTTCCAAAATGGCGGACATTCACATTACGCGGAGTCAGGATGGTTTCGAGCCGATTGGTGCCACTGCGCGCATTGTCGTACTGCGACGTAGTCACACTCTGCGCGCCTGCTAGAAGGCCTATGGTCAAAGTCAGGATGTACGTGGACGCCAATGACAGAGCTTTGGAAGCATTCATCAAACCGGTCTCCTCTTTCCGGCGAACAGATATGCGCCCTGCTATTCCAGCCGAAGCGCGGCTTTTGGATCCACGCGGGTCGCCCCTCCACTCGAATGACTATGCAAGAAGCGTTATACACCACTCGAATGCCTATGGGAAGCAATAATAGTCTTCTCCGGGCGAAGCCACGAAGTCCTTGCATCACGGAAAAAGGGAACGCCCGCAACGCCAGGTTGGGCGGCTGTGGGCCTGAACAGCAAGCATCAAGTGGGTGTCAGGGAAGAAAGGGCTTGGTTGGAGAATGCTGAATCCGACCGCAAAAGAGGAGAGCGGCGGACGAAGATCCGCACCCCCATCTTTCTCAGTTGGCGCGAACAGAACGAGGCACCTTTTGTTATCAGGTCCGACAGTGAGCGGATATCTGAATCGCCGCGAATGTTTACGGCAAAGCCGTACAGTGAGTTAAGTTCTTTCTGAAGTTTTTTTGAACTCACTGGTCTGTGCCGCGCAGCGCTCGGCCTGTCGATCGAATACTCTTGCAGCTTCCATCTAAGCAATTCATTTGCTTCGACCTGTAGCTGCGGTACAAATGTCCCCAGCGGCACACCGTAATCCTTCTCCCGCAATAGTGTCAGGGGAACATCCTCCATGCATCCGCAGTGGCGAAGCAATCTCCAGAATCGAGTCTGCTGCCCTTTGATGCGACTATAGGATGCACCTTCCTGAAGCCTCAATTCAGCCCATCGCTCAACGTCTTCAACGGTCACCTGTCGAGGCGTCTTCTTCAATTTCGCGAGATAGTTGCTGACATCTTTGCACTTGGCCTCTGCAGCAAGCTCTAAAACTGGCCGCCAAGCGGCTGAATGCTCCATCGTCGTGTTCCAACCACACTCTTTCGCTCGATTAAGCAGGATTCGGACATGGTTAACGTAGGTTCTGATCGAATTCTCTGCATATTTTCGGCTCTCCAGATAGGGACGAAGCCTTGTCCTCGCCTCCTGCACGGAGTCGAACAGAATCTCATCCGCTGGTTTGCCAAAGTAGTCCGCCAACATGCTGCAGGTTGATCGCAGCATGGAGAACTCGCGAGGAGGGTTATCCTCCAGGAGCCGCAGGAGGTCCCCTACGGTCTTCGGACATTGCTTGCTGCGGTCACTGTAAACCGAAGAATCGCGAAGATCCGACGCAATTGTGCTACCAATGTGAAGAATTGTACTTGTCATATATGCATTTCCTCCTTGTCCTTCACGGGGATGCCCATCGAGATATTGCATGTAAAACGCGAAGCAACATGAAGCATAACGACGCTGCGCGTTGAAGATTGCGATGAGTTCAGAATCGTGAGATATAGCGAAGGATTGTTCATGATTTGGAAACGCCAGTCGATTCGTTTCCGTGGCTCCGATTGAGAAATTCCTCCAAATCGACGGGCAGGAATGTCACCCTGCCAGGCAGATCACGGGCTTTCATCTTTCCCGAAGCGATCCAACTCTGGATCGTGCGCGTCGTCACCCCGAAAATCTGAGCGACGGTGCGGTTTGTGTAAGTCGGCATGAGCGCAAGCTCCTTGAGTGCGAGAAGCCTCTGGAGCAACGGATACTTAAATTCGTCGGCCTTTTCTGGCATTGGAACCTCCTGCCCCGTCTCGATCGCAGCCCTTCCGGCCTGCTCAGATGACTGGGTCTGTCGGTTAATACCGAAAGAATGGTTCGGAACCTGGAAATTCAGTCGTATTTTATGCAAAAAAAGTTTTTGGCGGTCATTGGGCTGCGATACGGGACCTTATTCAGAGGCTTCCAAGCGCGACGTTCCCCTTCGGAGGCTTGCGGGCATCACCTTCATTAATTGCAGTGCGGGCAGACGCTCTGGCTTGGCTCCATGCCAGCCTGGACACTGCAACAGCGCCGTAATCCGGCGGTTGTGGAACCGTTCTTATACATATAGGGAGGGCCTCCACCGGATTGGAGTAGGCTCCCACCGGTGATGGCAAAGGAGCCAAGGCCTCAGCACCTATCCGGGTCGTAGCTGGGTTTTGATCTTCCCCTACATCTCTACCTCTGCTCACATCCTCAGGAGGGAACACCGATTTTCGGGGTAATTTGTTTGCGTCCGGTTAGCGAGTAGTGGTGAGCGCGACGGACCACGAACGCTCCGGGTAAGTCTTGTGGTCACGGAGTCGTCGAGGATGGGATTTGATCGAAGACCCGCAGAAGGGTTGCCGCAGTCGTTTAGACCCGACAGTACGAATCACTAGTAGGGCGGACTAAGGTCGGCCCAGGTGGCAAGTCGAACATGCCGGATCACGCGCTGTCTCCCCACCCGAAAATATATTGCCCGGAATGTCCGCCTCGGAGCACTCCCGTGAGTATTACTCAATATGTGCGCAACTCCACAAGGTGTCTCGGAACAATGGTCTACTCGGCCAGTTCGAGGCATTGTGGGCGGGGTCGCGACAGCCCTGGAGCGCCACTACCGTCCCGATGAGTTGGCCGAGACGTGGGGGCTGAGCGTCAAGGTGATACGGGAGATTTTCTCATCCGAGTCTGGAGTCTTGAAGGTAGATCGCCCTGAAACCCGTAACAAACGCGGATACTGCTCAATGCGAATCCCCGAGTCCGTTATGGTTCGGGTCCACAAGAAGCTTACAGGGGGCTCGCGCTAAGGCTTACAGTTCAGGAAAGCCGCCGATTTCGGTTATTGCACGACGACGGTGACCTCCGTGGATGTCGAGAACGCCATTGTCCCTGAACCGCTCTTTGCCGTTACTGATATTCGAGAAGCCCGGCACTGCCCATTCTGCGTCGCCAGTCGTGCCGAACGCTTCACCGGGCGAAATCGAAATGAGGGTGATCTTGCCATTTTCACCGCGGTTTGAGCTACCATCCAAACACAAATACCGCGTTGACGGACGTCTCGCGGTCGCCCAACACCTCGCCGGGGACTGGTTCTGTGCCGTGTTCCCGGTGAAGGTTCGCCGCAAGGCAGCCTGCTGAAGAATCTCTATTAGAACCCGCAAGGCCACCTCAACCGGCGAGCCAGAAGTACCGGACTCTCGGATCAACTTATGAAAATCTGGCCTGCACCGCCTGAACCTATGGCGACTGATGAGCAGATTCCGGCGTCCGCTAAATGGAAATCGTAAGGAGTGCCCCCTCCAGTGCTCGATCGGAAAGGGGCACGACGCGAGCTGCCTTTACATGCACCACGCTATCCTGATTTCTGGGTGCCCGTCAGACGAAAGCTGGGAGCTTTACGGTGCAGCACTCCGTCTAGCCTCCGCCATTCAGCGAGAGCTACCATTTCCCGTGATTACTGCACCGTCGTGCTTACCGTCGCGGAGTTGTTGGCAAGATTGGGATCAGGCGTGTCTTCTGTCGCAGTCGCATTTTCGCTAATAACTGTCCCAGAGGGAGCCGTTACCTTCACAATCAGACGCACCGTCCAGGTGGTGTTCGGAGCCATGGCGCTGTTCTCATGACACACAATCGGCCCCGTGCCCTGATACGGAGGAGCCGTACATGTGCCTAACCCCGGCGTGCCGGAGATGCGGATGTAGTCAAGCGTCGTCCCTGCGGGCACTTGTGTATTCAGCACTTCGAAGTCAGCGTTCGCCGGGCCAAGATTCCAGACCGGGAATGCATAAGTGATCAGATCGCCCTGATGGACCGTCATCGGAGTGGGTATGATTCGCAGGTACAGGTCGGCGCTACCCGCTGGAGGGAGACCCGGCGCAAAGGTGTGGAGATAGTCTCCAGCGCGGATGTAAACCACACCATCCACAATGGTGGGCGACGAGGGACCCCCATTTTCTATGAACCCAGTCCCATTTCCAGCCGCATAATCCCACAACAAGGCGCCGGTGTTGGCGTTCAGCGCAAGTATGTCGCCGGCAGAAGTGCTGATATAAAGCACCCCGTTCGCCACTGCAGGTGAGGAATGCTCCGCGGCATCAACAGCGGAGTCCCACAGCACGGCGCCGGTGCTTGCGTTCAGCGCGTATACGGTGCCAACATCCGAGCTAAAGTAGGCGACCCCGTTCGCCACTGCGGGTGCGGCTCTCATCCCGTGTCCAGTGAAATAGCTCCATAGCTTGACGCCTGTACTGGCGTTGAGCGCATAGACGTTGTAGTCGTCGGAACCGAAATAAACCACCCCATTCGCCACTGCCGGCGACGATTCCACTCCGTTTCCAGTGGCGTATTTCCAGATCAGGGCGCCAGTGCCCGCGTTCAGCGCATATACGTTAGCGTCCCCGAAGGATCCCGCATAAACCACGCCGTTCGCCACGGCAGGCGAGCAGACAAACACTTGGCCTTCGGTGGCGTATTTCCAGACCAGGTCGCCGGTGCTGGCGTTCAGCGCATATACGTAGGAGTCGTCGGAGCCAACATAAACCATCCCATTCGCCACTGCTGGCGAGGATTCCACGCTGCTTCCAGTGGCATATTTCCAGATCAGGGCGCCAGTGCTGGCGTTCAGCGCATAAACATAACCGCCATCGGAGCCAACATAGACCAGCCCATTTGCAACCGCAGGCGAGGATTCCACCTCAACTCCAGTGGCATATTTCCAGATCGCGGCGCCATTGCTGGTGTTCAACGCATATACGTCGCCGTCTCCGGAGCCGACATAGAGCACCCCGTTTACCACTGCAGGCGATGACTGTATCCAGAAGTCAAACTGCCCAATATACTCTTTCCACTTCAACTGCAGTCCGGCAACATTGCCGACGCCGAGCACCGTCTCATATGGGTTCCATCGCTGCATGTTGTCGCGATGGAATTGCGTCCAGTCCGCCGGTGACGGCGCCGGATTCGACGTCTGCCCGCGTGCTGGAACAACAACCGCCAGTACCAGCCACAGCGGCGCGATTGCGAGCATAGCACCCACGATCTTGAAAGAAGCAGTCTGTTTTTTGCGAGTGACGCAGAGCGGGGAGTTCATTGCACAACCTCCAGATATTTCTTGCATCAGCAGGAGCGAAGGCGTCGCGCAGATGGAGGCGGTTGGGGTTCTGGCCTCGGGGGAACGGGCCGTGCGGACGTCGGCGTTCCGGGTTCGGACGCCCAACGCCGAGCATTCTACGCCGTGCGAGTAAACCTCGCAGCGTTTTGTTCTTCCGCCTTCTTTTGATCCGGAATTCGGTAGCCGCCTTGCGTCGATTAGTTTCCGTATTGTCGCTAGCCTTGATCGGAACCGCCGCGCGCAATAAACCAGGGGAAGGCTCGAAGATGATGCGAGGCGGTTTCGATAAGGAGACTAGAAGGAAGGCGCAGGCGTTCTAAGGGGACGCGGTGATCTGCCGGGATCTATGGATATTGAATGAGGTTTGGGGACCGGTGTAAGGGTTCTGTGGTGCATGAATCGGTTGCGATGTTGATGGAAGCTGGTGAGTCCGGAGATAAGTTGTCGGTTGTCGAGCGCTAGGTTTGGATAGAGAAGGGTGATGACATGAGCGGCGGGGATGCGTTCGAGACACGAATGCGTCGGCGTGCAGGGAGCAAGTCGAGGGTCCGGGTTGGTTTTGAGCGTCATGACGAATCGATTTGACTTGATAGGGATAGCTCGGCGGCAGTCAGTCTTCGCGCCACACCCATGGGACCGCCGCATCGGGGACAGTGCCAGAGGGGCGGGTTAGCGGCTGGGGTTTTAGGTGGCGGAAGCGGATGGCGGCCATCGCAGAGCCAGCAGCTTTCGTGCCAGCGACAGGCTCCGGCTTCGGAAACGGTTGGAGAGCAGCCCGAAGTGGCGGATGCGCACGAAGCCTTTGGGCAGCACATGGAGGAAGAAGCGACGCAGAAACTCGATCGCCGACAGCGTCATGATGCGCTGCTTGCTGCCGTGGGCGTAATCCTTATAGCGGAAGGTGACGCGTTCCCCGTCGAAGGCCAGCAGGCGGTGATTGGAAATGGCGATGCGATGGGTGTAGCGGCCCAGATAGCGGAGCACATGGGCGGGTCCGCCGAAAGGTGGCTTGGCATAGACGATCCACTTCTTGTGCTGCAATCGCTTCATCAGTCCTGCAAACAGTTGCCGGTCCTGGAAGGCGGCTGCGGGACCGCGGCAGTCCAGCAATTCGTTGCTGTAGAGGCGCTTCAGTGCGAAGAGGAACTTGTCGCGAAAGACGCGGCGGAGCACCGGAATGGGCAGCAGGAAGCGCGGATGGGTATGGATCCAGCGCTGGTGGTCGGGGGAGAATCCGCCGCCGGGGACGACACAGTGGACATGCGGATGGAGCAGGACGTTGGAACCCCAGCTATGGAGGATGGAGAGGAACCCGATCTCGGCGCCGAGGCGTTTTGGATCGGCTGCGACCTCCAATAAGGTCTGGGAACTGGCGGAGAACAGCAGGTGGTAAAAGTGAGCCGGATTCTTGAGTGCCAGCGGGTTGAGTTCGTGAGGTACGGTGAACACGACGTGGAAGTAGCCGGTGTCGAGCAATTCCTGTTGCCGCGCCTCGAGCCATCGTTGGCGAGCCTGGGTCTGGCACTTCGGGCAACTGCGATTTCGACATGAGTTGTAAGAGATACCCTCCTGATGGCCGCACTTGAGGCAGACGTCGATGTGGCCGCCAAGCGCGGCGCTGCGGCAGCGCAGGATGGCCCGGAATGCCTTCAGCTGCTGATAGCCGAAGCTGGACGGATAGCGTTCCAGGAACTGGTTGCCCTGCGCACGGAGGATGTCGGCCACCTCCATGGCGGGCCGGCTCATGGGTTCTCGGGACGGCGAAAAGCGCGACGGCTGTCATCGACGCTGGACAGAGTGAGCTCCTCGAGCGGGTTATGCACCAGCTGCAGGTGCCGTTGCGAGAGATGGAGATACTTGGCCGTGGTCTCCAGATCTTCGTGTCCGAGCAGAATCTGAATCGTGCGCAGGTCGGTTCCGGCTTCCAGCAGATGCGTGGCCCAGCTGTGTCGTAAGCAATGGGGCGAAACGCGCTTGCGTATGCCGGCCTCGCGTGCGGCTTCGCTACATGCCCGCCACACGGTCTTGTCCGAGATGGGTTGATCGAGATGGCTGGAATAGCGCGAGGGAAACAGGTAGACCCGCGGCTTCGACCAGTGCCAGTAGGCGCGCAGCGTCTCCAGCAGCGCCGGGCTCAGCGGCAGGTCTCGATCCTTGCCGCCCTTACCCTGAACCACGCGGATGATCATGCGCTGGCTGTCGATGTCGCTGACCTTCAGCCTGGAGACCTCTGTTCGCCGCATGCCCGTGCCGTAGAGAACCATCAGCAGCGTGCGCTGGAAGAGGTTCCCGCTGGAGTTGATCAGCCGTGCGACTTCTTCCTTGCTGAGAATGCCGGGCAGCCGTTGACGCTCTCTTGGGTACGGCAGAAACTCGCGGAACTCGTGGCGCTTGAGCGTGCGCACGAAGAAGAAACGCAGTGCGGCAACCTGGCTTACGACGGTTCCGACGGCCAGCTTCCGCTGCTTGAGCAGATAGGCCTGATAGGTGCGCAGATGCTCCAGTCCAAGCTTGTCCGGCGACTTGCCAAAGTGGCGGGCGAACTCTTCGACCGCCCGCAGATAGTACCGGGCTGTCGAATCAGCATAGTTGCGGCGCTGGAGTTCTTCCAGCATGATCCTGCGTAAATGGGTCACAAGAACCTCCTCGTGACCCACACCTTATACCGGCGGAAATACTACTCGGAGGCCCATGCCGCAGCGTCCGCGGCGCCTGCGGCTTCGTTCTAGTCGGCAATACGGACATGTGCGCTGAGCAGCACACTGTTCAGGAGGGTTGAAGTCCCTCTGGCGCTCAAATGAGGGGCGCCATATCCAAAAGCGGGGTTCGTAGCCTCGCTGGCCGGAGAGAGTGGAAGGTATGAAGACGTCTAAACGGGCACGAAGGCGAAAGCTGGATATAGCCAAGACTGATCTAGAGCCACCGCTTTGCAGTACTCCGGAGGGCAGGGTGTCCACCGCGAGGTGGAATCTGAAGGGCATGAGGAGAAGTACCGGGCCGTAATCGATGGGGAAACCCAAGATGAACCGGTCGGCCAAAGGTGGGGCAAGGTCGAGTCTGCATGTCTGAGACGAAGGCGTTCTCATTCACCCACCGCACCAAGGTGATTGCGGGCGGCACGGTAGGGAAGAACAGTGTGTGACCTCAGGAGAACTGACCGAGTCCCCGGGTGGCACCGGGGTAAGCAGACCTATAAGCGCAAGCGAAATGGCGAGCGACGCTCGGTCAGTAGTCGGACGGCTGAATAGTACCTCAAGCATGGCGAAAGTCATGTGACCGGGCGACCGGCGACGGAAGTGGGTCGGGGAAGGCAGCCGGCGAAGGCGGTTGGGAAGAGAAAGCCAGGCAGTGAGTAAGGACGGAAAGGTGGATCAGTTCCATGAGTGAAATACCCGTACATTTCCGCCCGAGAATACTGTCGGACTGGATTGATCCGACGGATGCGAAGAAGGTCCACTCATTAACGAGTACCGTTAATACCTTGATTGCATCTCGGAAGGGTGAGCCTTCGTGAAAGCTGCATGCGGGAAAACCGCACGTGCAGTTTGAGCGGCGGACGGTGGCCAGCATCGGGGCAGCTCGATGCGCCACCTCCGACCCGACTTCGAACCCGGCTCCTCGAAACTTCCGGATTGCCGGTTAACCGAAAGTGGCATTCCGAAACGATTGGACTTTGCCTATTGTCCATCACATGACGAACAAGCTGCTGGTTATCAAATGGGGAACGATTGGTCTCCTCGTGGTTGCCGCCTCGTTGACGGAACTTGTGTGCGGGCACGGGCGAGTGAGCTGGGGTGTGGGCTACTGGGTTGTCATTGTCGCTGCACTGTGGGGAGCGTCGGCAGGCCACCGTATGAGACGGCGGGCGCAGTCGTTGATCAGAAAAATGACGGAGAAGGACCTCCCCGCAGCGCGGATTGCAAGGTTTCGGGACAGAGCAAGTGAGATGTCCATGATCGCAGCCTTTGGGATCGCCTATTTGGGCATCGTGATTCGTTTCATTCTTCACGGAACGAGGTGGCAGGTTATGCCGTTCTACATACTGGGACTGGTTCTGCTGTTTCTCTGGCGACCCAGGGAATTTCGACAACTCGCAGCGGAATCGAACGCCTGAAGCTGCATTTTGGAGCGGACGCTGTCCGGATATTGGATGTCGTCGACCAACCGGACGTTTAGTGTTGTGACGACCATCAGCGGGGCCAATACTGTGACGGAGGCGCATAAAGTGCGGCTTGGTAAATTGCGCGTCAGATAGCGTTGGGTGGCCACCGTGTAGCCATGGCGCTACCGGATCGCGATCTGAATGGCTGCACAGATTGACACTTGAAGTGTTGTCAGCCAGGGGGCCGTTGACCCGTCATCACCAACCGAGATTCCAAACTTCCGTGTTGCCGGTGATACGGTCAGAACGCCGCTGCGGTGGTAAACTCCGGCTTTCGGAGCCGTTCTTTGATGAAAGCTGGGATCGTCCTTGTTTCGCTTGGGGTCATGAACGTGATGGTGCAATGCCAAACGGTACATCGCAGGTCCTCCCTCTAGAGGAAGGGCAGAGCCGGGTTGTTGCCCGAGAGCAACCAATCACCGTGGGGCGAGGTATCTGCGAGTTTTGAATGGGTTGGGGACTCACCTTTCCGCGGTACGCTCTCAGCAGGCCCCAGGTGGTGGAGGAATTTCTGGCCTCCTTCGGCGCCCAAAAGTAAATATCCTCTCCAGGTCCGAGAGCTATTTCCATGGAGACGGATGAGCTGATCTGTTTCGGGGGGTTCCGCCGGTCGAGCGGGGCTATCCATGCATGCGACATTCCCTGCGCGTTCTGAGCTTCGAACGCGACATGGTCGCCGTTCGGTGAGAGGTGGAACTCGCTCATCAAAATGCTGGAAGAACAGCCTCGCTCGCACCTGAATCTAGTCCGTCGACCAAGAGCCTCGAACCCGCGGGACGCCGGACGGCGGCTTCTATCGAACTCCATTCTGTGCGAGGCTTGGCTGCAATCGCATTCTGACCATCAGGTTCTGGAACCGGGGATCTTCACGAATGTTGTCATAAAAGGAATCGACCTTCAGCGTGCGGATGCTTGCGCAATGATTCGCGAAAGCCCAGTTAAGATAATTCATGATCCGCTCGGTGTCGCCTTGCCGCGCATAGATTCGCCTCATCGAGCAGCTCTCCGATTCCTCATGTGATTCAATATCGCCGAGCTGTTGCCAGTAACCGCGAATGCCTGATTCCCGGTAGGCGTTGCGGAGAGCGGCGAGTTCCCCGGATTTGGCGCCCTGCAGTGACTTTGATCTCAGGTACGCGTCCAGTGCGCGCTCGTACATGCCCTTGCGTTCGTAAGCTACCCCGAGCCAGAAATAGGTGCCCCATGAATCGGGATACAGCAGTAGCGAGTTTCCAGCCTGCTCGATCGCCAGATCATACTGCCGGGCCAAATAGAGAATGTGGACGCTGATCATATTCGTGAATTCTGCAGTTGGATCGAGCCTCAAAGCCTTTCTCATCTCGGCAAGGCCTTGCTCTTCTCTCGCCATGGAGACCAGAAACACGGCGTACAAAATGTGCGCAGGCGCGTAATTCGGATTGAGCTGAATGGCCTGGCTGTATTCCCGGTCCGCTTTGTCCCAATCCCATTCATAGAAATATGCGAGGCTTGCAAGCATTGCGTGAGCCGGCCCCAAAGCAGGGTCAAGCTCGAGCGCTTTAAGCGCCGCGGCTTTTGATTTCGAAAATGCCTCCTTATAGGGCAAACAACCCCAGTCTCCGAGCGTGAAATACGTCTGGGACAGTCCCACATATGCCGCTGCAAACGACGGATCCTTTGACACTGCCTGCTGATAGTAGATCAACCCTTTCTGGGATCCGTCACAGTTAGACCTGCTCCAATAGAAGTCGCCCTTCAGATAAGCCTCGTGTGCTTCCGGATCGATCTGTCGGACAGACGCCACCCGAGTCTGTTGGCCGGCAGCAACCTTAATCCCAACCTGCGAAGCGATTTGATCTGCAACCTCGTCCTGCAAAGAAAGTACATCCTTCAGATCGCGTTCATAGCTCTCGGCCCATAGATGCTGATCCGAACGAGCGTCGATTAACTGCGCCGTGATTCTCACACGGCCACCGGAGCGCATCACGGTGCCTTCAACCACTGCATCCACTCCGAGTTCTCGCGCAATATCGGGCAGAGTGCGGTCGCCATGCCTATACCGTTCGACCGATGTATGGGAAATTACTTTGAGGCTCTTCGATTTGGCGAGAGCTGTAATCAACTCATCCGTCATGCCGTAGCTGAAATATTCCTGTTGCGGATCATTGGAAAGATTGCGCAACGGCAACACGGCCAGCGATTCAATCGGATGAGTCTCAACGCCATGAGCTCCATGGTGCAGTCGAACTCCGATCACGAATGCGGCGGCGATCGCGCAAACAGCCATCAAAGCAGTTACCAGTTGCCATGGGATTATTCTCCGCGCCGCCAGCGGTTCTGGTGCGACCGCGGGCCTATTCACTTCTTCTTTTGGGACGACATCTTCCTTGAGAGGCGCAATGAACCTATACCCGCGTTTGGGCACGGTTTCGATGAACCGTGGTTCCTCAGCGTCATCCTTCAACACGGTCCGAATCTGCCGGATAGCGTAGTTCACACCTTGCTCAAAATCGACGAATGTATCCGAGCCCCACACTTCGGCAACAAGATCCTGACGATTCACGACCTCGCCCGCACGTTGGATGAGAACTGCCAGCACCTTTGCCGGCTGAGGCTGGAGCTTCAGCGATACTCCGTCTCGTCGCAACTCCCCGCTAAGGCAATCAAATTCAAAGTCAGCAAAGCGACTTAGTCGGGAAGATCTCGATTCCGTAGCCAAGAAACACTCCCGTTCTCAGAGCGTTGGAAGGGGAAATCATTATAGTTCAGGTTTGCTAAGCTCCTCATTTCTCTGTCCTTTACGCATCCTCATAAAAAACTCATCCGTCCTTCATAGGCCCTTCATTGACCCGGCAAAAGGAAGCTGGCAGTGTTGCCTCGTCGTTTGCAAATCGACATTTGAAGGAGAACTCTATGAAGCACATCGGTTTCATCGCTGCACTAGTTGTTGTTGTTCTGCTGACTACAACACCCGTCTGGGCCGGTGACCACGAGTGCGAAGTAGTTGGCGGCATGTTGATGACCAACATAAACGTCATCGCAGGCGAGACCAACCTCGGACCCGTTACCGGTGATCTCCAGGGATCCATCGCCGCAACCATCAAGGGTCAGGACGCTCATGGCAACTATCTCGTCCAGCACTACTGGGTCACGAGTTCAGGCGAAACGATCGTTCTGAAGGAGGCCGTTTTGATCCCTGTCGCCACCAGCGACCCGAACGTAGTCGCTGTGCTCTGGGGAAACTACTCGTCCGACATCCTGGGCGGCACCGGCAAATTCGCGAACGCCACTGGCAGGATCAACTATTTCGGAATTGCCGATTTCAAGGAATTGACCTTAGTACTGCGCTACAAGGGAAAGGTGTGCCGTTGAAGAAGCTCCGCCGACGAGCCTCCACGCAGCAAGCTTCGCGAGATTTCCGCCTCACACGAATGGAAGCTTCTCTTCGAGAACCAATTCGACATCAGGAGAACGGCTATGCTGTGGCTTCTTACAAACCCGTCGCTTTCCCGCCGCTTGCTTACTTTGTCGAGTTTATTTGCCCTTGCCTCGATCACAGCCCTCGCTCAGGCGCCCCCCAGCGCCGATACTTTTGTGACCAGCGCCACGCCCAATATCAACTATGGATCCGGCATCGGCCTGATCGTAGGTCCCGGCACAGAAACATATATTCAGTTCAACCTTTCTGGCATTCCAGCCGGCGCCACGGTCAGCAAGGCGACGCTGCGGCTCTATGTCGATGCAGTCGGTAAGGCAGGCAGCTTCGATGTGTATCAGCTGAACAGCAGTTGGAACGAAAACAAACTGACCTACAACACTCCCTCGCCTTCACTCGGACCTTCCGCTACCGGTGGCATTTCGACTGCAATTACTTCAAACAGTCTGAATCAGTTTGTGCTGATCGACATTACATCGCTGGTCCAGAAGTGGGTGAATGGAACCGCCCCCAATGATGGGGTCGCACTGGCATTGACCACCGCGACCGGCACCTTCTCGTTTGATTCGAAGGAAAGCCTCTTAACGGGGAATGGACCGGAGCTGGAAATTGCGCTCGCTGGTGTGGGCACGCAGGGTCCCGTTGGGCCACAGGGACCCGTAGGACTGCAAGGAAGCCCGGGAATTCAAGGGCCGACGGGACCAGTCGGACCCAAAGGTGATCCAGGCGTGACCGGAGCTACGGGAACACAGGGTCCTGTGGGACCTCAAGGGCCAGCCGGACCGCAAGGAGCAGTTGGGCAGCAAGGCCCTAAAGGTGATACCGGGCTACAAGGACCAATTGGACCATCCGGTCCGAAAGGCGATCCAGGCGCGGCTGGAGCAATCGGACCGCAGGGAGCAGTAGGACCAGGCGGCCCACAGGGGACGGCCGGGCCGCCGTTATCCTCCCTGGAAAGCCTCGCCGCCATTCCTTGCACAGTCAACGGCCAGACGGGAAAAGTCTCGCTCAATTATTCCGGGATCGACAACACCGTCACTTTGAGCTGTGACATGACAGACGGAGGAGGTGGAACCGGCACAGGCACAGGCTCAAACCAGCAATTGGCAAGCATTGTCGTGCAGGGAACGAACGTGCCTGGGCTCTACTCTGGTGTGGTAACGACGCAGGCACCGGCTTCCTCTGACCTGACTGTCTCTATCACCGAGACGGGGCCGATTCAATGGGTGCTTCCGGTATCGATAGTGATTCCGGCTGGCTCCAGTTCCGCGAGCTTTAATATGCTGCTCATTTCAACCGGGGGCCCGCTGGGCGGCGGCCTCGCTACCATTAGAGCGGTGGTTGGCGCCTCGTCTGTCTCGACTAACTTCTCCCTTCCGCCCGCGGACCTTTCCTGCAAGGGAAATTCCAGCTCAGCCGCTGCGGATCCTCTTGTAATCAGCGGAACCGTGCTGACATCGGGGGTCTCCGGGGTAACGTCCGTCAATGGAGTCGCGCTGGAAGCTCACCTGAATACTGACGGCTCTCTCGTGGCCAGCGCCACTGCGGATGCTTCGGGTAACTTCAGCCTGTCCATTCCGACCGGCGGCATACCCTTCGACGGCTATCTTCTAATGACCAAATCCAGTTTCCTTACGGCTGCCGCTTACTGGTCAAAGCCGCTGACTTCTTCCACGATCACGGCGCCGTTCATGCTCAATTCGTCGCAAGAGGATCTGTTGTACCAACTGGCCGGCATTTCCCAGCAATCTGGCACCAGCCCCATCGCCTTTTGGGTCACCGATTGCCACGGCACGCCTCTCGGTGACTCCTTTCTGGAGTTCTCTCCTTCCCCAACAGGGAACGGCGGTCCGCGTTCCGAGAGTAATATAGGCTTCAACTACGGCGGCCCCAACTTCTGGGCACTCAATGAACCGAATGGCGCTGTGACCGTGTATGCAGTTGAAAGCGGCCAAATCTTCGGACAGACGACTTTCGCCACGGTGGATGGGGAGACAATGTTTGTGACGATCACGCCTTAACCCATGCGAATCGCCGGCATCTCCGGGGAGAACGTGGTTTTTGGGGAGGAGCGCTGATCGTAGGCTTATGAGGAAGAGCGCGCGTCAACCAAAAAAATGCACTTCATCTATCGCAGTGATACGGAGGTTAGCATGCGCTTCCGCGCGAGAACGACATAAGTCCCGGATAGTCGGCAACACGGAAGTAATCCCAATCGCTGAAAAGCCAGCGACCTGACCGAAGTACCCGTGAAACGGGGTTTTCGGTAACTTCAAGTCGCTAGCCCCGGAGGCGATGGAGTCTGAGTATAGAACGTCTGCCGAATTTGCCAGCACTTAGGATGGAAAAGCTATGTAAAAGACTTGGGCTTCGCCAACTTGGAAAACGCTCTAAGCGTTTCCCACTTTCCCACAGCTTGGACGACGGTTGAGTTCCTGGCATCGCCGGTCCGCAATGAGAGCAGGTCAGTTCCCTACTGGAATTTGTCAACAAGGCCTTTGGAAGACGCTTACGCTGCAGCAGGCGCAACTGATTGAATTCGGGGGAGCAACGAAACTGATCCCATGATGTGACGGGAAAGCTATGCGGAAGGCCACCGCTTAGGATTAACTGCTCCGCGAATGCTCTGCGGCAAATGCGCTGTTCTTAGCTAACTCTTGTCGTTTGTTGGCGTCCCCGACGGGATTTGAACCCGTGTTTACGCCGTGAAAGAATCCGTTCAACTCGCAACATTAAGGCATTGCTGAGAATCAGAATGCATCGGAACGAATCCCAGCAACAGGAACGAACACCTTAAGTGCTCCGCAAATGTCCGCGGGCGCTTCCAGATGCTTGACGCTCAGTCTGCGGATAGCGGGTTATTAACTCAAGTGGTTCTGGCCAAGAAGGGGTGCCGACTTGGCCGCTCAATGAGGGCTTTGGCCTGAAGTAGCCAGTGGAGAGTGGTGCCATCGCTGTTCGCTTCCTCGTCCAACCCTGAGCAACCCCGCCGCTTATCTTGACTCCATATATTGGACTCGCGTATATATGTAATCACACATATGGAACCCGCTGATAATCCCGATCGTGAATGGAAAAAGGGCGGCGCTGAGCTGCTGATCCTGTCGCTGCTGGAACAGCAGGCGCGCCACGGGTACGACATCTGCAAGCTGATCGAAGCGCGATCGGCCGGAGCCCTGCGTTTCCACGTCACCACGCTTTATCCCCTCCTGTATCGGCTCGAGGAGCGCGGCCTGGTTCAGGGGCGCTGGGTAGAGAAGCCAAATCAGCGGCGCAGGCGCTATTACAGCCTCACAGCGGAAGGACGCCGCTTCCTGGCGCGACAGCGGAGGAGCTGGCAGGGTTTCGTCGAGGCGATGAGTCGCGTCATGGGGGTGGAAAATGCCTGACTGGAAGCAGGAGATAAGCAGGAGGCTGGAAAACCTGCGGATCGATCCGGCCCGCGAAGCAAGCATCGTCGAAGAACTGCGCCAGCATCTCGAAGACCGCTATGAGGAGTTGCTCTTAGCAGGCAATAGTGAGTCGGACGCGCGCCGGACAGTCCTTGAGGAACTGGAAGGCAGCGAGCTGCTCGCCACGGCATTGCCTCCGGCCATGCGCAATTCCGCCAATAGCGCGCCGCCACCGGCAGCGTTGCCTTCAGGCAATCTGTTGAACGATCTCCTGCGGGATGTCCGCTACGGATTGCGCAGCATGGGTAAAGCGCCGGCCTTCACGTTCTTTGCTGTTCTAACCCTAGCTCTGGGCATCGGCGCCAGCACCACCGTCTTCACGGTGGTCAACACGCTGCTTCTGCATCCGCTTTCGGTGCGCGATCCTTCCCACCTGGTCTGCCTCTATGCGACGGACCTCGAAGCCCACCCCCAGTCCGGCAGTCTGCTCCCCATCTCGTATCCGAATCTCCAGGACTATCAGACCAGGAACTCTGTCTTCACCGATCTCGGCGGCTTCTCTCCGCCGATGGTCATGACGCTGACCGAAAACACTGGCTCCGAGCGTTTCTTTGGACAGCTTGTCACGCAGGGCTATTTCGGAGCCCTCGGCATCTCGCCCGCGAAGGGTAGGTTCTTCCTTCCACAGGAGATCAGCGCGCCGGGTTCCGCGGCCGTTGCTGTGCTCAGCTACAACGCCTGGAAAATCCGTTTCAATGGCGCTCCGGAGGTCATCGGCAAAATCCTCGACATCAATGGAACTTCTTTCACCGTTGTCGGAGTCGCCCCCGAGGGCTTCCTCGGCGTAAGCGCCGTCTTCGGTCCCGATGTGTGGCTCCCGGCCACTATGGCGCAGCAGGTGCTGCCTGCTCCCATGCGGGACGTTCTGCGCGAGCGCGGCAAGCCTCTCTTTCAAACCGTCGCGAGGCTGAAGCCCGGAATCCGCCGCGATCAGGCGGAAGCCAGTCTCCAGCCGCTGGCCGCTGCTTTGCGGCAGCAGTATCCGGATGCCAATGCGGGCCACACCATCGCCGTGCGGCCAATCACGACCGCTCTCTACTCCACTACCGGCGGCGAGCGCGGGCTCGCGATCGTCAGCACGGTGCTGCTGGTCATCGTAGGCCTCGTGCTGCTGATCGCCTGCTCGAATGTCGCCAATTTACTCATGGCGCGCGCAGTCAGCCGGCGTCAGGAAATCGCCGTTCGACTGGCTATCGGCGCCAGTCGCGGACGCTTGCTGCGCCAGCTGCTCACTGAGAGCGTGCTCCTCGGCGTCTTCGGCGGCATTGCCGGACTTGGCGTCGGCTACGAAGGCTGCCGTTTCCTCTGGTCCCTCCGGCCGCCCGAGGTGGCGCGCAATCTCGTCGACCCCAAACTCGATGGCGCCGTGTTCCTCTTCGCCCTGCTCCTCTCCCTCACCACCGGGCTCATCTTCGGTGTCGTGCCCTCGCTGCGCGCTTCGAAGACCGGCCTGGTTGCCAGCCTCAAGGAAGAAACCCACGTTGCCGGACTCGCAGGCCGTAGCGCGCGTTTCCAG
Source organism: uncultured Acidobacteriaceae bacterium (assembly GCA_963781245.1). Taxonomy (GTDB): domain Bacteria; phylum Acidobacteriota; class Terriglobia; order Terriglobales; family Acidobacteriaceae; genus Silvibacterium. The sequence continues at coordinate 703,440 of CAWAFB010000004.1, read as the reverse complement.
AAAACCCTGCTCACCGGACAGGTGGCGCTCTCCCTGGTCTCGCTGATTGCAGCCTCGCTCTTCCTTCGCGCCGTGCAGCGCGCATATGCCATCGATCCCGGCTTCGACGATCAACACCTCGCCGTCCTCATGATGAATCCCGAACAGGTGGGCTACGATGCCGTCCACCTGAAAGACTTCCGTCGCGACGTCGCGGACCGCGTTGCGAGACTTCCCGGAGTCGCGGCCGTCAGCTGGGCCTCGAACATGCCATTCTGGTCCAGCCCGTCGCGCGGCATCCTCATTCAGGGACAGGAGCAGGATCGGAAATCGGAGACCATCAGCACCGTCGCCAATACGGTCGACCTGGACTACTTCAAAACCATGCGCCTTCCGCTCCTGCAGGGCCGCGCCTTCACCGATGTGGATCAGGACGGATCTCTTCCCGTCGTCATCGTCAACGAGAATCTGGCGCGGCGCTACTGGCCCAACGGCAACGCGATTGGCCAGCACCTTCGTCTCACCGGCGATACCATCATGCGCCAGATCGTAGGCGTGGTGAAGACCAGCAACTACAGCACCCTGGGTGAAGCCCCGCAGCCCTGCCTGTATTTGCCCATGCGCCAGAATCCAGGAACCGATGCCATTCTCTATGTGCGCACTACGCGCGATCCGGCGCTCGTTCTCGAATCGGTGCAGAGCCAGATCCGAGATACTGATCCCAAAGTCGAAATCACCGACATCCGCACCGGCGCAAAGATTATGGACCAGGTGTTGTGGAATGCGCGCATGGTCCTGGGCATGCTCGGCGTATTTGGCCTCCTTGCCCTGGCGCTGGCCAGCGTGGGACTGTACGGCATCCTCGCCTACACGGTGAGCGGCCGCCGGCGTGAGATTGGCGTGCGCATGGCTCTGGGCGCGTCGCGCGCCTCCGTCCTGCGTCTGGTCCTCCGGCAGGGCATGATGCTGGTGTTCATCGGTGCAGGCATCGGCTTGGTGCTCGCGCTGTTCATCGGACGCGCGTTCTCGAGAATGCTGTTCGGGCTCAGTCCGGCTGATCCGCTGAGTCTGGCCGGCGCTGCTGCCGCGCTGATCCTGGTGGCGATGGTAGCCTGTTACTTGCCTGCGCAGGCTGCCAGCCGCATGGATCCCATGAGAGCTTTACGGGAAGATTGAGCGAAGCCTATGGCGAGCCGCAGAGACTCCCATCAAACGCAATTCTCAATTGACGCATCATCGCCAACGCATTCACCAACCTGGATGAGCGCATTGCCCTCTTCTCACCAACTGAGATTCGAGCGCGAAGGATAATTCGACGCCTCGGAAATAAGCGTGAGTAGGTCTATTGCGTTCGATTAATGAGCTTGTCGATGCTTTGCGCAAGGTCGATGATTTCACCTTCCCCCCGCAACTCTAACCTGATCGGATAGTTCCCAGACACCGCATGGTCTACAGCTTCCCGAAGGCTAGCCAAAGGTTTTACAACCATGCGCGGAAGAACAAAACTAATCCAGACACTTACTAAGAATGTAATCGCAGAGACAATGCTCAGAACCCATTCTGCACGACGAGCGAGGGAGCGAGCTTTCTGATGATCGCGCTCGATGCGTTGCCAACTTTGAGCTTCCATCTGCGACGCGACATCTAAAACGTCCTGACTGGTAGCCCGAATCTCCGCCGTGATCTGACCAATGGCTCGATTCTCTTGCTCAAGTGTCTTGGTCACTTCTGCATCGAATGACTGGACCTGGCTCTGAAGTTCCTGAATCATCTGCGTATTTTGCATTCGCTTAGAGCGCCGTAACACCTCGTTGAGGTCTTTCTCGTACGCAGCTACTGCTTGTTGGATACGTTGTGCTGATGTACTGCCAGGCCCCTTCATGAGCGACGCTGCTGCTTCAAACTGCTGTCCGTACTGTTCGACGCTCTTCAAGATATCTTGACAGGCACTTCGTTCGCTCGGATCTAGACGTTCTATCTGCTCGACCAAGTCTTTAATCTTCCCTGTGGCCTGCTGATTCTCCTGGAGGTACATAGGATCGTGGAGTAAAAAGTAATTGCGTTCGCTCCGCCGTGCCTCCAGCATTTGAACAGCGATCTGCTCCGCGAACTTCGTTGTGGGCGCATCTATGTCGACGATTTGATTGAGGATTGCCACGATCTGAAATAGGTAGTAGATCGTCAGAAAGATGACCGGCACGAGAATGATCCGCACAATTGCCAAGCTGTAGACAACCCTGCGTTTTAGCGAACTGCCAGGTGCCAAAATCTTGAACGTTTTTTCGATCATCGGTTGCACAGGTGTGGCCTCGCTGGACTCACCTGATATTATCCGTTGACATGAATTCTCATGTTGCAGCAATGACGGTTTTCGACTCCTGTCGAAACTGGCATTCCGTTGGAACGGATCTACACGGTCCGAGGAACGATAGGAACAAATGTGTTCAGGATTCCGGGCCGCTAGCCGCCAATCCGCGAAGCAAAGGCGATCGTTCAGTAGTTCGTTGTTGCTCAATCGCCAAAGCGCTCATTGACCAGCGAAGGGAGGTTACTCGTCTGTATAGTCTCCATCTCGGACGACTGACCAGCACATCCGGAAAGCCGCTATTCGGCAAACCTGCCGAGATGACTGGATCGGCTCATTGAATCTTGAAGGACAGCTCGGCCTACGCCCGGTACCCCGCCCGCTGAATTACAGTGAAGAGATGAAGGTCGCTGAGGCTACCGCACTCATTTGTACACCACTCATTGAATGGGCGCGGCCTCAATCATGGTGCGATCTTGGTTCCGGAAAAGGAACATTCACGATTGCCCTGGCTCAATTGTTGACTCCCGGCAGCACAATTTATGCAATTGATTTCGACCAAGGAGCCTTGGAGGGAATTCCTGACAAGCACGACGGCGTGGAGATTCGTAAGATCGTGGGAGATCTGCAGAGCTCCTCCCTCCGTCTCCCCTCGGTTGATGGAATTCTTATGGCAAACACGCTGCACTTCATTCCAGATCAACAGGTATTCCTAAGAAGGCTTTTATCTGTGGCAGATCGGTGTTTGATCGTAGAGTATGAACGATCCAGGCCGAACAGATGGGGACCCTATCCTGTTGGCTTCGACAGGCTCCGCCAACTTTTCTCAGAGGCAGGAGTGGAGCGAGTGGAGAAACTGGCGACGCGGCCCTCTCTGTTCGGTGGCACAATGTACTCGGCTTTCGCCGATCGATCCTGCCCTTCATAATTCCTCAAGAGTCGGCATGTAGTGAAGGGGAACGCTCATCGGATGCCGTTTGCGTTGCAGCTCTACGTCATCCGTATCATGACTGAGAAGGAGAGACCGTGTTCACCCTCGATGGCATTCGAAAATTCCATGGCTGGACCCACGCATGTCTCAGCCTTTTGCTAGATCACCTAGCCTCCATCCCTGCGAGCAATTATGGGAAAGTGCTACCCGCCGTAGGCTTCCCTACGCTGCGCGAGCAGGTGATTCATATTTTTAACTGCGAAGGATTCTGGGTCCACACGTTACAAGGGCTTTCGTACGTCGATCGTAGTCCCGCGCAATGTCCCGCGGTCTCCGACGCGAGACTCTTCGAGCAGGAAGTCACCCAGCAGACTCACACTTATTTGTCAGGATTGACGGATCGGCAGCTCAACAGCGACACCGAACTTAATTTCTCGGATGGAGATGTCGCCATCCGCACTCCTGCGCTCATCCTTCACCATGTCCTGACCCATGCCTTTCATCACAAGGGCCAGATCGTAGCAATGTGTCGAGCACTGGGCCATCCTGCACCCGACACCGATCTCAACCATTTTGAATGAAATTTACACAGTCGAACTTCAAGGGCGTTTCGGTATCCCTATCGGTATTTGATTGCACCCTCGGATTGGTGCATAATCGCCGATTTGAAGCGCCCCATGCTTTACAACGGGCTAAGAAAGCACCGATGTCTGTTTCGGGCCGTAGCTTGCCGCTCTCTCCAGCCACAACATCATCGCTCATCCCCAGTTCCCTACGTCCCTGTCTGGGCCCAGCCCAGCACCCTGCTTTGCAGGCAGTTCGTCATCGCTTCCTGTCTGCCCGTCATACATCAACGCAGCTTGCCAGCGACGGGAGTTGGGCTTTGCAGAGCCGCATCATAGGCAGCTTTGGCGATGCGTGCGATTACTTTCTCGCGGGTGGCCTGGTCCGCAGTGGAATCCGTCACGAAGACAGCAATTGCAATGCGTCGTCCGTCTGGGAATGGGATGAGCCCGATGTCGTTGGTCGCATGCGCCACTCCATTGTCTACGTCGGAGGTTCCCGATTTGTGAGCGACATGCACTTCACTCGGCAGATCGCCGTCCAGACGACCTGTCCGGATTGACGGCGTCATCCAGGTTATAAGCAGATCGGTATGTTCCCGCGTCAGCGGCGAATTGTCGCTGATCTTGCGAAGCAGTTGGACTGCTCCTTCGGGCTCAAACCAGTTTCGGTATACCTCGCTCTCAGTTCATCTTTAACTCTGACGAAGAGATGTTCGAACAACAGCTCAAGCGGCCAGACCATAATAACGGTGATGCAGGCCGCCGAGTTTGGGCGTAGATAGAATCCTGCCATGTCCACCGCCGTTGTTGGCCAATAGACGACCTGCCGGAGTTCGCTTATCCAATGCGAGATGCGTGCGATCGTCTTGGTAGTAATGGACGTACTCGTTCATCAGCCGTTTCAGATGCCGTTCATTCAGCACGATCACATGGTCGAGCAAATCGTGACGGCAACTGCCGACCCAGCGCTCGGCGACGCCGTTCTGCCACGGACTGCGGAAGCTGATCTGCTTGGGCTGGACGCCAAAGCTCTTCACTGTGTCGATGACTTCCTCATTGAAGCTCGCGCCACGATCAAAAATCAGGTAGCCCGGGGCCGAGTCATAGGGAAAGGCTTCGCGAAGCTGCTGGACAACCCAGGCGCTGTTCGGATGCTTCGTCACATGGCAGTGGAGAATCCGCCGTCGATCATGCGCAATGATAAAGAAGCAATACAGCGTGCCGAACGCGAGCGTCGGCACGGTAAAGAAATCCATCGCAGCGATGGCTTCCCGATGATTGCTCAGAAAGGCCGCCCATCGCTTTGCCGGATCCGAATTCCGTGGCGCTTTCCGCATCCAGCGCAACACGGTCCGTTCAGAAATGTCGAAGCCAAGCATCTTTAGTTCTCCATGAAATGCGCGGCCCACCCCAGGTTGGATTCTCGGCGACCATGCGGAAGATAAGTTCGCGTAGCTCTTTGCTGACGCACTTCCTGCCCGCGCGAACTCGATGCCGCGAGAGCCTGGTCCAATACAGCCTGGAGCCGGCCCGGTGCCATCGCACAACGGTCTCCGGCGGGACGAGAATCAATGCCTGTCTCCACCCGGACCAGAACCGCCGCAATATGACCCAGAAAAGCCTGTCGGTGACGGCAAGGCGAGGATGGGAATGTCTCCGTTTCAAGACAGCAAGCTGCTGCCGGAGAGCTAAATTCTCCAAGAGGAGATCGCGGCGAGAAGAAAAGAATCGGATCACCGGAACAAGCAGCAGCTTCACCAGGCGCAGCATGCGAGAAGTTGTACACGGAGAGACCCAGATTGGATACTGGGCTAATCGTCATGATTCAACAGCAGATCCCCATTTTGGCGAGCGACAAGAATACAGAGCTAAGGCAGTGCCGGGCAGGTTCTGGACTGGAAGTAGCGTTGGCATTCCTCGGCAGTGAAGTTGCGGGTGACACGACTACGAGCCAGACTGAGCAAGTCGCGGAGATCGACCGCGTAGACCTGAATGGTCTCGTCTTCACTGACGGTGGCAATGCGCTTTCCATCGGGGCTGAAGGCGACGCCGTAAATCTCCGCAGAGTGGCCGCGCAGGATCAGTAGTTCTTTGCCGCTCTCCGCATCCCACACCCTCGTCGTTTGGTCCCCACTAGCGGTGACAATGCGCTTTCCATCGGGACTAAATGCCACACCGTAAATCTCCGCAGAGTGGCCGCGCAGGATCAGTAGTTCTTTGCCGCTCTCCGCATCCCACACCCTCGCCGTTTTGTCATAACTGGCGGTGGCGATGCGTTTGCCATCGGGGCTATAGGCCACACCAGAAACGATGCTCGAGTGCCCGCGAAGAGTCAGCAGTTCTTTGCCCCTCTCCGCGCTCCACACCTTCGCCGTTTGATCCATGCTGGCGGTGGCGATGCGTTTGCCATTGGGGCTGAAGGCAAGACCGTCAACACCGTCTAAGTGGCCGTGCAAGGTGAGCAATTCCGTTCCACTGTCCAGGCCCCACACCTTTGCAGTTTTATCCCAACTAGCAGTGGCGATGCGTTTGCCATCGGGGCTGAAGGCCACACCTGTAACATAGTGAGAGTGCCCGGAAAGGGTCAGCATCTCCTTGCCGGTGTCGGAGTTCCACACCTTTGCAGTTTTGTCCCAACTAGCAGTGGCGAGGAGTTTGCCATCGGGACTGAATGCCACGCGGTGGACAAGAAGGGGGTGGCCGCGGAACGTCAGCAATTCCTCGCCGGTCTGCAACCTCCATACTTTAGCCGTATAGTCATAACTGGAGGTCGCGAGACGCTTGCCATCGGGGCTGAAGGCGATACCCTCGACAGGGCCCGAGTGACCGCGCAGGGTAAGCAATTCCTTACCACTCTCCCCGTCCCACAGTTTCGCCGTGAAGTCAGCGCTGGCAGTGGCGATGCGCTTGCCATCGGGGCCATAGGCAACACTTATGACATTGTTCGAGTGCCCGCGCAGAGTCAGCAGTTCTTTGCCGCTTTTCGCGTCCCACACCTTCGCAATCTGGTCGATGCCAGTGGCGAGGTATTTTCCGTCGGGGCTGAAGGCGACACTTGTAACAAAGCCCGAGTAACCGCGGAGCGTGAGCAGTTCCTTACCACTCTCCAAGTCCCATATCTTCGCTGTATGGTCCCAACTGGCGGTGGCGAGGCGTTTTCCATCGGGGCTGAAAGCCACACCGTCGACTATACCTGTATGACCACGGAGGGTCAGCAATTCCCGACCGCTCTCCCCGTCCCACACCTTCGTCGTTTCGTCCTTACTGGTGGTCGCGATGCGCTTGCCATCAGGGCTGAAGGCCACACTTGTAACATGGTGCGAGTGGCCACGCAGCGTGAGCAATTCCTTGCCGCTGTCCGCGCTCCACACCTTCGCAATCTCTTCCCCTTCAGCGGCGGTAGCCAGCCGCCTGCCATCAGGGCTGAAGGCCACACTTATAACTTTTTGCGAGTGGTCGCGCAGGGTCAGCAATTCCTTACCACTACCCACGTCCCACACCTTTGCTGTATGGTCCCAACTTGCAGTGGCGATGCGTTGTCCATCGGGGCTGAACGCCACGCTTGTAACACGGTGGGAGTGGCCGCGCAGGGTCAGCAATTCCTTACCACTCTCTAGGTCCCACACCTTTGCAGTTTTATCCCAACTAGCAGTGGCGATACGTTTGCCATCGGGGCTGAAGGCCACCCCAGCAACAACTTCCGAATGACCACGCAGGGTCATACGTACCTGCGAAGACAAGATCGCCCGGTGCAGCGCCTCTTCCGCAGCTGGCACAGGAGCCTGTCCGAATAGGAGCGTAGCGTTCAAAGCCTGCATGCCTAGAAGGATACTTTTCTCCGGGTCCTCGCTGAGACTTGCAGTCGAGAACGCGGCCAACTCCCTCGCTTTGGACTCACGCTCGTTTCGTTGAGCTACGGCGGTTTCTTCTTTGGCCAGCGCCTCCTGGGTCCTTGCTGCTTTCTCATTTTGGATAGCAAGGCTCTTCTGTTCGTTGGCTACGTTGGTCTGCCGCGTCGCTTCCTTGAAATTCGCGTCGGCTATTTCGGTTTCTCGCTGAGCGAGGTTCTTTTGTATAAAGGCATAGACTGCTAATCCCATCGCGATCAGAAAAGCAATGGCGACGGCTCCAATGACGACTCTCTGCAACCGAGTTGCGGACTGGCGGCTAGCCAGGATGTATTGTGATTGCAGAGTCGTAGGCTTGGGATCCATCTCGGAGCTCTTAGCTATCCACCGCTCCGCGTCGCGCAGATCTTTGCCGTGAAGAAGGAAGCTGTTGTCTTTTACCTCCCGTTCCCACTCCTTGGCCCGAGTCAGTAGGCGGGTATGTGCGTTCACCCAGGCTAGATCCGTGTCAAGAGCTGCGATCAGCGTCGCAAATCTTGCTTCGAAGGTGTCATCATCACTGAAGTCTATCCATTGAAACTTACTAAGAGATTCTGGAACCATGCCATGCGGCACGTGTCGGCGCACGATCGGAACCATCCGCTTGTTGTTAGCTACCGCGTGATCGATCTCTGTCCGGCAATTGATGGAAGTGGCTGAGTCCGGACTGATGACGAAGAGGAAGTTTTCCGCAGCTTCGATGTTGCTCAGAATTTCCTGGTTCCACTCGGCCGTCAGTGGAATATCTTTCCAGTCAATCCATGCCTCACGTTTTTGACTGGCCAAGGCGTCGCTAAGCTTGCGGACGAAATCCTTGTCTTTGCGGGAATACGACGTGAAGACTTGAGCCACTGGGTTCTATCCCCACACACATGTTCAGTCTTGAGCGTCCATATGGTACGCCCTTCATCTTTTTCCTTCCACTATTTCGCGCAGCGCGTCCTATGACCTGCAGACCGATAAATCCACGGCTCTACCCTGTCGGCGTGCGCGTCATCGTGAACTTTATGCACCGCGATGGCTGGACGCTTCATATCCTCGCCGAGGATTGCCAAACCGCGTTGGTTGGCTCTTTGCTGGTGGACCAAGGGTAGGTGAAGAAGCATGTGCACAGCGCATTGCTCCCAGCCCGAGGAATGGGGCAAGTGCACTTTGCGTCCCCTGATGCGGGCCTATTAATGACTCTGAGGTGGATGAGTGTCCCTTCTCCCTGTTTGGCTTTCCGTTCATCGAGCAGGAGCCTGGCCGCAAGCCGCGATTCGCCGTCCGCAAAGCCGAGACACAACCCCTGATCGTCCGCGGACTTCTCCAACAGGAGCAGCGGCAGCACCGCGATGGACGGGCGCTCGCCCCATTTGCTCCCATCGCTCCAGTCATTGGCATGCGCATCGCTTCGTCCCGGATCTGAGAGCTGAAATTTCGCGTCTTGGAAATCTGTCGGGCGTAGACGTGCTGCCTGCCTCGGCGGTCCTGAACCTGCCGCTTGAAACAACCGCTTCGGAAGTCGGTTCTCGCCTGGGTGTCCGATTTGTCCACGGGGCTCTTCAGATGTCAAAAGGACAGTGGCGTCTCTCACTGGAGATGTTTGACACCTACCTGCAGCGCTTTGACCAATTCCAACGTATGTTGCGTACGCCTCAGGCGTGAGCTTCTCAAGCGCCACACTGAAAGAACTCGGCCGGGCCAACCGCGGCTCTATCACCTGTTCTGGGCTGTGCACGACGACAGTGTTGCCCGTATAAGAAATGCGCTGTGCCTCGCCAAAATTCAATCCGCAGGCGAAGCTGAATGGGGCCCCGGATGTCTTAACGGTTAAGAGCCGTTTGAAATCTCAACTCGTAGTGGGCTAGAAAGCGAAGAAATACAGGATGATGGAGTTTTGGCGAGGCACACGTTTCGATAACTTTGTTTTGGCCGGAAACGGGAGTTTATTTCCATTCTTCTCTAGGAAGCGGGTGCGCGGCCTCCCGGAGCAGGTCGAACTTACCTAAAACCTGACTTCACAGGCATTTCGGGATCACTTCCGGGTTGCCGGTGATCCGACCGGAGCCACGGATTGATTGACAGAAGGGAGTTTTGCCCACTGCTGCCGATGTCCTGCTGCACCTGATGACCTGCGTTGATGTCCGTTCTTGCTCGACGCCTTGTCTATTCCGACAAGATCACGATGTGCTTTCGCCAGTCTCTTACTGCACGGTGATGCTCACCGTCGCGGTGTTATTGGCCAGATTCGGATCAGGCGTATCCGCCATGGTGGCTGCACTCTCGGTGATAACCGTGCCTGCCGGAGCCGTTACCTTCACAACCACTCTCACCGTCCATGTGGTGTTCGGAGCCATGGCGCTGTTTTCGTGGCAGACGATTTCTCCAGTTCCCTCGTAGGGCGGAGTTGTGCATGTCCCCAGCCCCGGAGTGCCGGAGATGCGGACGTAATCGAGGGTTGTGCCCTCGGGAACCTGCGTGTTCAGCACTTCAAGATAAGCATCGCTTGGACCCAAGTTCCAGACGGGGAAGGCGTAGGTGATCAAATCGCCCTGATGGACCGTCGTTGTAGTGGGTCTTATCCGCAGGTACAGGTCGGCACTGCCACTGCCCAAACTGAAGGCGTAAACATTACCTACAAAAGATTGTCCACCAGAGCCTCCACTACCGAAATAAACCACCCCATTCGCCACGGCGGGCGTGCCTCCCGCTGCATAGCTCCACAGCGTGGCGCCGGTGCTGGCGTTCAGCGCATACACGTTGACGTCGCCGGTGCCGGAGCTAAAGACCACCCCATTCGCTACGGCGGGCGTGCCACCGCCGTCGGCATTGCTCCACAGCTTGGCGCCGGTGCTGGCGTTCAGCGCACACAGGCCGTCGCTGCAGCCGACATAAACCACCCCATTCGCTACGGCGGGCGTGCCTCCTCCAGCTGCATAGCTCCACAGCTTGGCGCCGGTGCTGGCGTTCAGCGCATATAAGTTGCCATCAGAGGAGCCGATATAGACCACTCCGTTCGCCACGGCGGGCGTGGAAATCACAAAGGCGGGATAGCTCCACAGCTTGGCGCCGGTGTTGGCGTTCAGCGCATACACATTGTTGTCGACGGAGCCGAAATAAACCACTCCATTCGCCACGGCGGGCGAGCCCTCGAAAAAGTTTCCCGTGGTATAGCTCCACAGTTCGGCGCCGGTGCTGGCGTTCAGCGCATACAATTTGCCGTCGTCGGAAGTGACATAAACCACCCCATTCGCCACTACGGGCGAGGATTCCACATAAGAACGTGTGGCAAAGCTCCAGAGGTATGCGCCGGTGCTGGCATTCAGCGCATACACGTTGAAGTCCCTCGAGCCGATGTAGACCACCCCATTCGCCACGGCAGGCGAGGAAAACACCCAGTATCCCGTGGCATAGCTCCACAGCAAGGCGCCGGTGCTGGCGTTCAGCGCATACACGTTGTCGCCGGAGCCGAAATAAACCACCCCATTCACCACAGCGGGCGAGAAATCTATGGTAGGTCCAGTTGTTATAGACTTCCACTTTAACTGCAGGCCGCCAACATTACCGACGCCCAGCACCGTCTCATACGGATTCCAGCGCTGCATGTTGTCTCTCATGAACTCCGTCCAGTCCCCGGGTGAGGGTGCAGTGCTGGTGGTTGCGCTTGCGTTCGAAACATTATCGGACGTCTGTGCACACGCGGAAGTGTTGGCCGTGGCCAGCGTCAGCCACAGTGGCGCGATGGCAAGCATCAAGCAAACCATCCTGAAAGAAGCAGTCTGCTTCCTGTTCATGACACAGATATTGCTGACACAGATCGGGGATTTCATTAGCGCACCTCCACACAGCTCTTACATGAGTAAGGAGCGGAGGCGTCACGCAGATGGAGGCGGTTGGGTTCGGGCCTCGGGGGAACGAGCCGTGCGGACGTCGGCGTTCCGGGTTCGGTATGCCCAACGGGGAGGATTCTACTCTTCGTGCATGCACCTCACCCGGTTTTCTTTCGCTTTCCGAAACGCTTCCGATCCGTTTTTCGCCGTCTTGTCACTGCACCGTCATGCTTACCGTCGCTGTATTGTTGGCAAGATTGGGATCAAACGTCTCCTCCGTGGTCGTTGCGCTCTCGGTAATTACTGTGCCTGCCGGAGCCGTTACCTTCACAACCACTCTCACCGTCCATGTGGTGTTTGGGGCCATGGCGCTGTTTTCGTGGCAGACGATTTCTCCAGTTCCCTCGTAGGGTGGAGTTGTGCAGGTGCCCAGCCCCGGCGTGCCGGAGATGCGGACGTAATCCAAGGTTGTGCCTTCGGGAACCTGCGTGTTCAGCACTTCGTGAACAGCGTTGCCCGGACCGAGGTTCCACACCGGAAACGCAAAGGTGAGCAGATCACCCTGATGGACTGTCATCGTGGATGGGTTTATCCGCAGGAAAAGATCGGCACTGCCCGCTCCCAGCGAGAAGGCATAGAAACAGCAAGCAAGTGCGTTGCCATTAAAATCGGACTCTAGCGAACCGACATAAACCACACCATTTACCACGGCGGGCGACGAAAGAGCAGCCGAGCAATTCGCACAGGATCGCGTGTCATAGCTCCACAATTTAGCGCCAGTGCCGGCGTTCAGGGCGTACTCTGTGCCGTTAGTGTCGTCGCTGACATAGACCACTCCATTCGCCACCGCCGGCGAGGTTAGGCCAACACCTGAGCGAATGCTCCACACTTTGGCGCCGGTGCTGGCGTTCAACGCATATAGATTTCCGTTGCCCCCGATATAAACCACCCCGTTCGCCACGGCCGGAGAGGAGTTCACAAACCCTCCCGTGTCATAGTTCCACAGCTTGGCGCCAGTGCTGGCGTTCAGGGCGTACACGTTGAAGCCGGAACCGAAATAAACCACTCCATTCGCCACTGCCGGCGAGGAAAGACCCGCATTTTGGATTCCCGTGTCATAGCTCCATACCTTGGCGCCGGTGCTGGCGTTCAGGGCGTACAGGATGCCGGCTGAGACATACACCACCCCGTTCGCCACCGCGGGCGAGGTACTCGTCGGTCCCGTGTCATAGCTCCATAGCTCGGCCCCGGTGCTGGCATCCAGCGCATAGAGGTTATCGCCGAAAGAAGAACTTATATAAACCACTCCATTAACCACTGTGGGCGAGGATTGCGCAGCGTCTCCTGTGGCATAGCTCCACAACTTGGTGCCGGTGATGGCGTTCAGCGCATACAAGTTGCCGTTGCCGGAGTTACCGGAGTCGATGTAAACCGCTCCATTTACCACGGCGGGCGAGGATTGCGCAGGGTTTCCCGTGGCATAGCTCCACAGCGTGACGCCCGTGCCGGCATCCAGCGCATACACGTTGCCGTCATAGGAGCCGAAATAAACCACCCCGTTCACCACGGCGGGCGAGGATAGTAAGTTGTTGGGGTAAGTGAATTTTTGCCACTTCACCTGCAAGCTACCGACATTGCCGACGCCAAGCAACGTCTCATACGGGTTCCAGCGCTGCATGTTGTCGCGGTGGAACTGCGTCCAGTCGGCGGGGGAGGGCGTGCTGGAAGTCTGAGCAGACGTGCTGGACGTGGCCAGCATCAACCACAGCGGCGCGATTGCAAGCATTGAACCAGCAATCCTGAAAGAAGCAGTCTGCTTTTTGTTAGCGACGCAGAGCGGGAATTTCATTGCACAGCCTCCAGATACTTCTTACATCAGTAAGGAGCGGAGGCGTCACGCAGATAGAGGCAGTTGGGGTTCGGGCCTCGGGGGAACGAGCCGTGCGGACGTCGGCGTTCGGTTGGATTACGCCCAACGGGATGATCCTACTCTTCGCGAGTAAACCTCCGCCCGATCCGGGATCGGTAAACGCCTAGCGTCGAGTAATGTCCCGGTTTGTACGCAAGCCGGAAGTAATCCCAATCGCTGAAAAGCCAGCCACCTGACCGAAGTACCCGTGAAACGGGGTTTCAGGTAAGTTCATTCCTGGCGCGGCGAACTTACTCAAAACCCGACTTCACAGGCATTTCGGGGTTCCGGGTTGGCGATAATTCGTCCGCGACGCGATCTAAGGGGCCTTGATCGTTTCTCGACGAGCGCTCGATTTCCGCGTTGATCACTGTTCCGATAATCAACGCTAGCCCGGTCGCATAGAGCCAGACCAAAAGAATCATCAATGCCCCCAATGACCCGTACGAGACGCTGTAATTATCAAAAAAATGCAGGTAGATACGGAATCCAAACGAAGCCGCCAGCCATATAAACCCAAAAAATGCCGCTCCAGGCGTAAACCAATGCCAGCGACGGCGCTCTTTCAAGTCGGGACCGTAGCGATAAATCAACGAACCCGATAGGGCAACGAAGAAGATAGCAGTCGGCCAATGAATCGCCTTCCAGACGAGGACGACTAACGGATTCAATCGAAGTCCTGCCCCTAACCAACCCACAAAGTGGCTACTTGCAAGCACCATAAACACGGCCGTAAGAAACAGAATTGAGGCTACTAGACTCAATACGAGTGCTATTGCGCGAACTTTGAACCAGGGACGAGTCTCGCGGACATGAAACGCCGCATTCAGGAAGCCAATCATTGAACTTACGCAACTGGAGATACACCATAGGGCTGAAACTACGCCAAAAGTTAGTTTTCCTTGATTAGCGTGTGCCGCTATCTCGGTGGTTACTCCTCTCAAAAGTTGGAACGCAGTTGGTGGAAGAAACTCTGCGAAATAAGAAAGGAATTCGTTTTGAAGTTCGACACTGTGTGAGGCGAACAGGCCGAACAACGTCATCATCAAGAATATCAGCGGGAAAAGGGCGAATAAGAAATTGAAGGCGAGCTCGTCTGCCCGTCCAAAGACGTTATTTGCGTCGATTGCCTCGAAAACGGCTCGACCCAGTTGCCCAGGAGTCAGACCTCCGAGCTTCCATAAAGACCTGGCGGCAACGGAGGGCGGGCTTGTCATTGCTTGCACCGAACACCATATGCTCTTTTTAAAGAGTCAGATGAGAAATTGTACCTTCTCAGCTGACGTTCGGGGCGTGTTGTCGGCCATCCGGACATTACCCGCAGCAGCAATGTCAACTTCGGGGCCGTCGTACTTGAAAACGGGGATCTCGGTAACTTGCCCACCTTTGCAGCCAATCCGGAGCCAATTTACTCAAAACCCGACTTCACAGGCATTTCGGGATTACTTCCGTATTGCCGGTCATCCGCCCAGAATCCGAAACCAGCCAGTCCCGGTCTTGGGGCGTAAAGGCCTTTTGTCGATAGCGATCCCTGCTTGGGTCTAAAACCGAACGCCATTTCCGAGTAAGCTGTCGCGATGGAGGCCACATGACCGTCAGACCATTTCCCATCGCATTCGTCTTGTTGTCATCTCTTCACGCTTTCGCCCAGCAGAATCAGCCTTCGATTACATGCCCGGCTACAGAGCAGGCGGTGCGCGAAGTAAGCCACCAGCTTTGGGCTGCTTTTCGGAGTCGTGATGTGGCTACGTGGGACAAGCTGGTAGACGATAGCTATATCTCCACCGACGATGGCGGTGTGCGCAAAGGGAAGCAGGACCTTCTTGCCGAACTGAGGAAACCCGAAGGTAACATCCATACCGATACCGATGAGCAGCCCGAAGATGTTCGAGTGGTATTTACAGGCGGCGTCGCAATTGTGAATCAAACGAAGCACTGGACCGACTATGACACGAAGGCAGGGATCAGTTGGGGTGCAACCTCCAGAACCACGCGCATACTCACGTGCAAGAATGGCGAGTGGCGGTTGGTGGCATTTCATGAAACAGACATACCCAACAAGCACCGGAAGCCCTCCGCGAACGATCACCTGGATGATTACGTCGGCCACTACCGGCTAGTCGACAGCGGAGACAAAGGCGACATCTCGATCACGCGAGTGGGCGCCAAACTCATCGACACTTGGGCAAACGGGGAAGCCATCGAACTTTTCCCCGGCAAGTACGACACGTTCTTCAGCCGGGAAGACGATTGGGTGGAAAGATTCCTTCGGGATAATTCCGGCAAAGTGAGCGGAATTCTCTACACTTATACCGACGGTGAACTCGAAGCCAAGCGAGTGCCATAGCGTATCCCCGCGGGAAGAGATCGTGGGCAAACCATCGCGATATCGCCCACCACGCCGGAATTGACTCGTCACTGGATGTGTGGCCGGCAAACCTTCCCTGATCGGTAAGGTAAGGGTTGCCCGTCGTGCATTCCGAATCTGCCTTGTGCCAAAACCAGTGAAGTACAATTCGACTTCGTGCCTCAAAGGTCCGGTCACGACGGCGCGGTTTCAAACGCGGTAACGACAGGGTAGAATTTGTGCCGGAGAGCGGAAAACAATGCGCCGGTTCCATCACATCGGAATTCCCACTACTGAAGCGAAGCCGGGCGAGACCCACTTGAAACACCTGAAACTCTTTGTCGTCAGCCACGAGAAAAGCGAATTTGGCGTGGAGTGGATGCGTTTCGAAGCGGACGCGGCTGTCCCTGATCTCGTCCGGCAAGTTCCGCACGTCGCGTTTGAAGTGGCTGATCTCGCCTCCGAGCTCGCTGGCCGCGAAATCCTGATTCCTCCCAACAGCCCATCCGACGGCGTCCGCGTCGCGTTCATAGTCGAAAACGGCGCGCCCATCGAACTGCTCGAATTCACCGACCCCAACCATCCTGGCCGCCGCCAGCAGAGCAAGATGCTGATATAAAAACCTCCATCCAAAGCACCTCTTCGATCGAAGGCGAGCACTTGACACCTTTTAAGAGTGGCCAGCTAATGAGCTGAGTTCCATTACGTAAGCCTTTCGCAACCCCCGCCTCCAAGCCAACCTGACTCCCCGGTTGTCGCCAACACGGAAGTAATCCCAATCGCTGAAAAGCCAGCCACCTGACCGAAGTACCCGTGAAACGGGAGTTTCGGTAACTTGAAATGCATCAAGGGCCGAACCCCCGGGGGAAGTTACTCAAAACGCCCGACTTTTCGGGCATTACGGAATAGCTTTCGGATTGTCATCACCCCAGAAGGAATGTAATGAGCGATCCTGCCCCGCTCGAACTGTTCCCAGAGACGAGAGGAGGCACTTCACTTCGGGTTGAAGACCACATAGTGACCGCCACCGCTAATAAAGACTCGTTGGAAGAGCACGGTTGGCAACAAGCCGTCTTCATGACGGCTTTGGAGGCTTTTCTGGACGCTCACTGGAGTCACGAATGAGATGTTGCTAAGGATGTGGTTGCCAATCTGCATAGTCTGAGGCGCCACGACAGCAAAAGCCCGTTCCGCACCGGTCGTGCTGCCTCCCTGCGGCGCTGCAGAGTGCACCAGTACCTGGACTTCTGGATCCTTGCTGTCTGCATAAAGGATCGGACCGTCACTGCCGGAATCGAGCTGCAGCAGAATCGCTCGAGCTCCGGTCCCGGAGAGATGAACCGAAATAACCAGCCGTTCCATGAAGGGCAATTCATTCGCAGGGTATTGCGGGGGCACAAAGAGAATATGCTCCCCGCGCACAGTATCCCGCATCGCGTTTGTCTCGTCGAAGCAGAGCAATTTGTGCCCATAGTCGATGAGCAGATCGAAGTGAGCGAGGAAGCTCTCGCCGAGAACTCCCCGGATCCGGGGATCGGCTGCCTGAATCTGCCGAAGGTCTTGGACTATAGCAGGTGATTTTTCCACTACATGGGAGTCGGCTTCCAATCTATCCAGAAGACTTACAGACGCCTGCGCAACGCTTGCAACGGAAACAAGGCCGACCCTGCCTTGAGCTTTGAGGTCGAGTTGTGCGGCCAGCGATGGATCGATGACCGTGACCTGGCTGCCGGTATCCACCATGAAATCGAACGGGCCTGACTGGTTGATTCTCACGGGAATAACTATTAGTGCGTGTTGAACAAACCGTGGGGTTACACTGGCGGTGTTTCCCGGGCAGCGAGGCTCTGCTTGGATTGCGGGAAGGATGGTCAAGGCCAGGCTGACTGCGGCGAGCAATTGAATCGGGCGAGTGGATTTCATGTCGACCTCCGCCTCGCGGGTTGCGAGGTGAGGCGACATTCGTGCTTCGGCGGGACTACCTCAATCGATAGCGGGTAGAATGCCGGTCAATGAAAGGTCGAAAGAATCTCCATCGACTAACTAATTGTTGCTCAGGCATTTACGAAGCTCCCTTGTAGTCCGGGAATGTGATCGGTCCCCGCCACAGATCGCGAGGATATCTGACATGGCAGAGACAGCGGGCCAACTTCGACTCTTGCGATTCGGAAACTTCGAGGTTGATCTGCGCTCCGGAGAGCTGCGCAAGGCGGGAGTGAAGCTAAAGTTCGGCGGCCAGCCGTTTCAGGTTCTGAGCATTCTGCTAGAGCGTCCGGGCGACGTGGTGACGCGGGAGGAATTGCAGAAGCGCCTCTGGCCGGACACCTTTGTCGACGTCGACCATAACCTGAATACCGCCATCAACAAGATTCGCGAAGTGCTTGGCGATTCGGCCGAGAGCCCGCGCTTTGTCGAGACGCTGCCGAGGCGGGGCTATCGCTTCATCGGTGAGCTGGAGCCACCGGTAGAGTCAATAACTCCGGTAGTTACTTTCAAACGGGATCGCGGCTTTCTATCCCGGCGGTGGTTGAAGGTCGCCGCAGGCGTCCTCGCCATCTCAGTCGTCGCGTTTGCTGCGGTAGTTGCCTATCGATGGCATCGGCAACAGGGTCCGCAAGAGCAAGCGACCCTGACCGCCCTTCCATTTACGGCTCTACCCGGACGGGCGACCTCCCCGGCCTTCTCTCCCGATGGCTCCAGAATCGCCTTTGCCTGGAATGGTGATCCAAAGGGCGGCGCCAAGGGCTTCGACTTATACGTGAAGGCCATAGGGAGCGAAACTCTTCTCCGTCTGACGAAGCATCCCTCGGAATGGATCAGTCCGGCATGGTCTCCCGACGGCACGCAGGTTGCGTTTCACCGCCTGGCCGGCGCTGATACGGGTATTTACGTTGTCCCTGCGCTGGGCGGCCCCGAGAGAAAATTACGCTCCACCCGAATTGCCGGTGAAACCGGCTCGATTATTAGTTGGTCGCCGGACGGCAAATGGATCGCGCTGGCCGATGCATTGCCAGAAGAGGAACATGCAAGAGTCTATCTCCTCTCCACGGACACATTGGAGATCAAGCCGATTCCAATCAGTCCACGGTGCGATAGCGAGCGAGGGCCGGCGTTCTCCCACAATGGCGAGTACCTCGCATACTGGTGTTCTCGAAGGGCGGAGAACGACGACATTTTGTATTCCTTGCCGATTTCGGGCGGTCATCCGAAAATGATTTCTCTACCTTGGGCTTATCCAAATGGGTTGACGTGGTCGGCTGACGACAAGAGACTTATTTATTCCCTTTATCCGTTTGGAAATGAGACCTCAGCTGAAATCGGTGAAATCAATATCGCGAGTGGTTCGACGAAACGGCTTGCTTTTGCAGGAAGTGCAATGTTGCCCGCAGTCTCCCCCAGGGGCGAAAAGCTTGTCTACAGCTCTCTTTCCACTAGCTTAAGTATCTGGCGCAGGGACCTGCTTCACCCCGAAGGTCCAGGGGTGGAACTCATCCCTTCCTCGCGGGCACAGTGGGGCGCTCAATACTCTCCGGACGGAAAGCGCATTGCCTTACAGTCTTTACGCTCTGGCGTGCTGGGTGCCTGGGTCAGCAATGAGGATGGCAGCGACCTGGTGCAAATCTCAATCCCCACTCAACCGAGTGGCAGTCCGCAATGGTCGCCGGACGGTAACAAGATAGCGTTTGACTCGCTT
Organism: uncultured Acidobacteriaceae bacterium; assembly: GCA_963781245.1. GTDB lineage: Bacteria > Acidobacteriota > Terriglobia > Terriglobales > Acidobacteriaceae > Silvibacterium. Next base: position 684,010 of record CAWAFB010000004.1, on the reverse strand, counting down.
GTCCGGAACCGCTGGGAAATATATGTGGCTGACGTGGCCGAACGGAAGCCCAGAAAACTGGTCACGAATATCTCCAACGTGATCAAACCTCACTGGTCCCGCGATGGAAAGTGGATATATTTTTCATCCAACGAAGTTGGCAGAACGGGAGTCTATCGTTGTCCCGCCTCCGGCGGAGACGCCATTCCACTCTCCAAAGATGCTGACGCGAGCGATCCGCAGGAATCTTTCGATGGGAAGACGGTATATTTTGCAAGTCACGTCGTGAATTCGACGCTGAAGCAAGTAGCTCTGCCCGGGCAGCCCGGCGGGGAATCAATAGTGGATGGATTGCCTCGGCTGAGCAACTACAGCCTTTGGACCCTCTCTCCAGGAGGGGTCTATTTTGTTCCTGCCGGGGCGCCCAGATCCGTCCGATACCTTGATTTCACTAGCAGGCAGATCCGCCCAATTTTCGATGTGGAGAAGGATTTCGCCAGGTACCTGTCACTCTCTCCCGACGGCCGCTTCCTGCTCTATTCACAAATTGGCGATGCGAGCGGCGACATCATGCTGGTCGATCACTTTCGCTAGCACTCCTGCATTCTCCGCAAATGAATGTGCGTTCTTTCACTGTCTCGGTTTACCCGCGCCATCAACGCCCCAATACGAAGGGTTGTTCGTTCACGCTGCCATAGTGCCCGGAAAACGGCGATCTCGGTAACTTGCGTGTCATCGACCCGTCGGGGATCAATTTACTGATAACCGACTTTACGGGCACAATGAGGAGAGATGGGGTCTATTTACTTGAACCTGAAGAGGAGGAAGATGATCTATGGGATCGCCTTTGCGTTGCTTTGGCTTTGCAATAGCCATGCAGCGAAAGCGCAGGCGGCAGTATCCGTTAGTGTTTCTATTAGGGCGTGTTCACACTAATCGGAGAGCTTCAACGATGAGGGCAAACTGCAGGAAGGCGAGGAAGACGAGGTCGAGCTTTTCGAAGCGGGAGAAGATGCGACGAAAGCCTTTGAGTCTACGGAAGAGCCGTTCTATTTCATTGCGTTTCTTGTAGAGGGCACGATCATATTCCCACGGCTCGATGCGGTTGGACTTGGGAGGGACAACTGGAACCATGCCGAGATCGAGAACCAGTTGCCTGGTCAAGTTATCCTCGTAGGCTTTGTCCATCAGCAGGGGAAGTCCATCCGGCATCGGCCCAAGTTCCTTTAGCAAGGCCCGTCCCTGCGGAGCGTCGTGAGCATTGCCCGGCGAGAGAGCGAAGGTGATGGCCGTTCGAGCATTCGCGGCAACCAGATGAATCTTGGTGGTCCATCCGCCGCGAGACTTTCCGATGGCTTGCGGTCCGTTTTTTTTAACGCCCCGGTGCCATCCGGATGCACCTTCACCGAAGTCGAGTCCAAGGCGAAGGCTTCAATCTGGATACGCACAATCTGCTCCGATTGCAACCTCTCAAACACCCGGTCAAGCACGCCGTTCTTCGCCCAGCGATTCATCCGTACGTAGATCGTATGCCAATTGCCAAACCGCCTGGGAAGCCCGCGCCATTTGCATCCCTGCTCGGCCACATACAGGATCGCGTTCAGGATTTGCAGGTTCGTCAGACGCACATTCCCGCGCTGTAATGGCAGGCTATCCTTGATCTTTTCGTACTGCTCCGGAGTGATTTCCATCTATCTCCTACTTACACGAGATAGATCACATTAGTGTGAACACGCCCTAGCCTGCATCATTCATGAAGGCACAGCGAGAGGTTGATGGGAGCGCGAGATTGCGACGAAGATGCTCTTTGTCTGGATGAGGTTGGTTGAATTGCCGGAGCGGGGAGGGTGGGCGACCGCGCAGTGGATGCGGTGGCGATTTTCGGGCAGAGCTTTTCCCGATACGCATTCTTCGTGAGGGTGGAACGTGAGGTTTGCTGGTCTGGGCTGGCGATGCTATCCGGGCGAAGCTCCGAGTGCCATCGCCACTTGCCGGAAAGCGGGAAGAAAGGGGAACGATGCGGGCAGGTGCAGCACCATGCGGCGAACCGAGACCACCACGCGGGCGCCCAGCTTCAGCAACCGTTCGCGGAGCGTCCAGACCTGAGCGCGAGCACAGTTGGTGTGTGCGGCTCGCAGGCGCAACTCCTGCATCAGTACGTAAGCGGTGGCGGTCAGCAGCACGCGGAACTGGTTGGCCCAGAACCGGCTGCAACTGGTGCGGTCGATGTGAAGAGCGTGCAGTTCCTTGATTCTGTTTTCGATTTCGCCGCGCTGGCAGTACACCTTTTCGTAGAGCCACTGCGGGCTCTGTGTCATGTTGGTGATGACGAAGCGCGGGTTGTCTTTGGGCTCTTTGCCTTCGCCGTGCACCACCTCGGCCTTGATCAGGATGCGGCGTTCTCGCTCCCAGCTCCTGGCCGCGTAGTTGGCTTCGCCGTAGACATGTTCGGTCTGTCCGGTAACTCCGGCGAGTACGCGGGCATACTGCATGGCCTCTTCCGCTTTGCGCTCCAACACCGCGTTGCTGGCCATTGCCACCACGTATTCGACGCCGAGCTCGGCATCCAGAAACGCCAGCAGCTCAGGATGCGCGAAGCCGCCATCGAGGCGAATGCGGATGCGCACGCCCGGGAAAAAGTGGCGGACCATCATCAGCAGGCGGCGCAGAATCCCCACCGCGCCTACCGGTGCGGTCACGTTGCCGGGACGCAGCACAGCCGCACACAGATACTGTTCGGCTTCGTCGTTGAAGCTGACGAAGCCCATCACCGGCAGGTAGCACCAGCTGTCGTAGTGTCCGTTGAAGAAGGACAACTGCTGTGCGCCATGGGTGGGATCGTCGGTCGGATCCAGGTCGATGGTGACGCGACGGGCGTGTCCGCGCAGCCGCTCCGCATGGCGCTCGATCACGCTGGCCGCCAGGGCCTCCCCCATACGGTAGAGTTCCTTGGCTCCGACCGCGTTCTCAAAGCGCGACAGCGTAGGCTGCGAGGCCAGATCAAGTCCCGTAACCGGATCGCGGTCGAGCAACATCTTGTGCATCGGATCGGCCCTCAGACGGGCCGAGTCGTTGGCGTCGGGATAGCCGCAGGCAATCGAGAACACGCGCTGCGCCAGCAACTCGCGCAACGAATGATCGACCTTGCCTGCTTGCCGCTTGTCTTCGAGACATCCAGCCAAACTGCCGATCAATCCGTAGCGGCGGTCAGCCGCCTTCAGCAGGATGGCTCCACCATCGGAACTGCCCTGCCGTTGATCGAACTGCAACACGGTGGGTTTGGCAAACATCTCCCCGAACAACAAACACTGTGTCGTGCTATCGTCAAACACGCAGAAGCCTCTCCTGTTCCCTCAAACACTGTCTCAGCAACATGTTTGTAACAGAAGAGGCTTCTCGCACCTTAAACTTCGCGAATTATCCGGGCTAGTGAGCTGCAACACCAATACGCCGCGCTCCGTTCGGCGAAGAACATCCACAGCAAAGCGCTTCACTCCTATTTGCTCAATAACGCAGCTGATGAGTACGCATACGAGTTGAATCAGGAAAGAGGCAGGTTCGAAAGGCCCACGCTTGATTGGGAAGGATGGAAGTCACGCACCGGACTCGAGACCCAGATAGCTAACAGGTGCGGCGCATCTATCTTATGGTGCGAGGTTGACGCTGATTGGACGGCGCGGTCTCAAGGGTATTTGGATTATCTTTCCGAATGGCCGGATGGCCCACACGCAGAGGAGGCCTGGTGGCGAGGGAGGCTTGGTCACAAGCTGGACAGCTGCCTTGATGCGGAGGGCTCGGAAGAGGAAACGGCGGCCTTCGTCCATGACTACACAGAGTTTCTTATGCATTTCCCCCATGGAAAACATGAAAAAGAAGCACGTGAGCTTCTCAAGGGTTTCCAGGCAGATCTCGAAAGCTACAAACAACGAAAAAGCCAATAGCAGAGACTTCTGACAGTTGGAATCCGTAGTGCCTCATGGACCGGACTCAGATTTAGTCAAGAATTGTTGGCGAGTGGTAGGCCGATACCAATGTAGTTCCCTGAAAACGGGATTTTGAGTAACTTGCCCGGATCCAACAGCCGCTGCGCCCTCAGTTGATGAAAGTCGCCATGCTTAATTCCAGCGAGTACTCCGTGGAAACGCGGTATGTCGACGCCAATCTTCTTTCTTGGAACGGAACCGGAAGGACAGTGGAGTCGGGGCTTTCGTCCGAATGCCAATCCACCAGGGCCTTGTAAATCCACCGTTAGAAGTTGCCCAAATTTTGACACGGCAGAGGCAGTGGTTCGAATTCAAGCGCAGCCATCATCATCGCTAGAATAGAATTTGGAAGCAGAAGTGAAGTGCATGTTGTTTTGATGCCCTACACGAATGTCAGATTGCCATCATAGGCGCAGCGAAGAACCTGCTTTTGCGTAGACTGGCGAAATCGAAGCGTTGACGCATGAAATTCTCCCTAACGTTCCCCGTCCACTCGATCCCACTTTGGTTCCTCATCCTGTCGCTGTTCCTCCCGCGCCTCAGTATCTTCGTCGCATGGCTCCAGCACAGCATGAGCCAGTTCATTCCCCCCTCGGTCGGCCTCATCCCTATCATCGTCTGGCTGCTACTCCCCCGCATCCTCATCCTCTTTTGGATTTACCAGGACCAGGGCATCACCATCTGGCTCCTGCTCCACATCATCGCTTTACTCTGCGCTTGGGGCGGTAGCGGCTCGCGTGTTGTGCGACGCAGGCGCGTCGATTTCGTCGATTAATTTCCCGATCACCAGCTCAAGTAGGTAAACAGGGACAACATTTCACTTTTAGAAATAAGGTATTAGCGACTGGCTAGGAGGTGAGAATCCACATGCCCGGAGATATCAGGGGAAGTCTCTGTCCTGGGTTTGATTGCCGAAGGACAATGCCAACAAGCAGGGCGGATTCGGCGGGACGCAACTCGATATAAAAATACGAGGGCTAGGTTGTGTTCTCTGAGGCTATCTACTAGAACTACGAAGGGCCTCATCCTCTTCCTCCATTTCCTCATCTTGTTTGATTTCGGCAAGAATCTCGGCTTCTTCGTCCGAATCGGCAGGAGGAGTGGGCTGCGCGCTTGTCGGGGCGGGCATATCGAAAAGTCCACGCACCGTGGGCGGCTCTGCGGCTTTCTGCTCGTCTTTCTTTACAGGTTCTGCGACCTGAGCAGTCTTCTTCGCCGTCTTCGACTTATTTCTCGCCTCATCCTGGGCCGCCTTGGCGACGGCAGCCATCTCCTCTTTGGCGCGGTCGAGCGTGTTCTTCAATTCCAGATGACTGGCCACAAAGCTGACGATTGCATCTGGCAGTTGCGCGTCGAGCTCGGCGGCGGTTCCGGTGAAGCTCATCGGGGTGGTAAGGGCAGCGTTTTCGCCGTCCGCCAGCTTCTTGGGCAGGACATTGACGCGGATCTGATCTTCTTCGAGAGAAGTGACCGTCAAGAGGACGGACCTCTGGCGCAGGAGTGGAACAAGTTGCTGAAACATGAGCATCTCCGATGGGTGTGATTGGATTGAGTACGCAAGGATGGACGACGGTTGTTTAAGCTCCTACTCGGAGCCGACGATTGCGTCTCCGGACCTTCGTCCACATTGCGGGATCGATCGGCAGAGCGCTCATGCGCCCGAATTCGGCGTTGAAGAAGGCTCCGTGATGGTTTAGTTTTCCATAGCGGAAGAGCCGCGCCAAGATGGCAAGAGCGCTCGAAGCCAGCGTCTGGTTGATGAACGGCTCCTGCCGATCGAGAGCTTCGATGGCAGAGCAACTCGGCAAGGGGTCTTCGCCGGCTGCCGCGTCGACGATCTCGGGATACAACTCACTGACTGTGCGGAGTCTCGCGGCCCTGCGACGATTTTCTGAATTGAGCGGTTGTCCAAGTATGTATTGGCCGCTCGCCGCATTGTTGCCAATATCAAGCCAGTAGGACGTTCGCTGCATGGGCCGCGTCACCACCTGGTCGATGACCTTGCGTGCGGCGCGGGTGTCGACGCAACCGATAAGCAAATCTGGAGCGCCGTCGTGCGATCGGCTCAGTGTGCGCTCGTTAAGGAAGGACGGTTCTGCCGACCACTTCGTACCCCAGAACATGTTGATGCGGTTGACGAGCACCGTTGCTTTGTTCTGACCAATGTCTGAGGCGGAAAATGGCTGACGGACACAGTTAGTCTCAGACACCGTGTCAGCATCCATCATGCAGACTTCGAGGCCGTAGGGATGCCCCCACACCCGCATGGCCTGATCGAGATACGGCAGACCCATGAGGATGGCGCTTCCGGTTCCGCCTGCACCGACGACCAACACACGGACAGGTCGACGACCGAGGAAGCCTGGGGGCAGCGAGTGCTCGATGCGCATCTCAGTTCCCTTCTTCGCGAACGAATTGCGCGAGGGCCTGGGGCAGGACGATCAGGGTCTCCACAGGGAACAATCTTCGCTTTCCCATCAGTCCGCTCCAAAGCGCCTCGAAGTCTCCCTCGTAGCGTGTAAGGCGACCAACATTGGCGTGGGTAAAGGCACTCTCGTAGAAGCCCCGCTCCCAGTCGGATATGGCCGCAACGGATGCGTTCTCCGGCCGTCGCATCGATCCTGTGCAGACCGTGCCGCAGTCGGAGAGATTCCAGTAGGGCGCCACAGCGAGCTTCGTTGTTGCCTCGGGCCGCTTGTTCTCAGTGAGCGCACGGATTTTCAATTGCCCGTCACCAACACGCCAAACCAAAGGCGGCTGAGGAAAAATGTGGCCGTTCAAATGGCCCGCCTTTCCGTCGGAGTGTTGATAGAACATCTGACGGCGCTGTGCCGGCGTCCACCAGGCTATCATGCGATCGGTCTTGGCGAGGATGTTCTCTGGGAACAACTCGGCAGCAGTTCCGCCGCCAAGAGAGCGAACGAGCGACTCGACGAATGCTACCGTGAGCGGTTGCGCCGGTCCAAGAGCAGGTGCTGTATTCTGCGGCTTCAAAACCTCGTGCTTCGTGATGAAGGTTGTCTGGTTCCCGTAGTAGACTAACAACGCCTCACGCAGCTCGAAGCGATGGTTCTCCCCGATGGCTATCTGAACCTGCATGTTCCTTCTCCTGCAGCTCCTCAACCAGTTCAAAGAGCTCCCTGTTGAATGCAACGAAACGCTCGACAACACGCACCGCGTGCTTCACTTCCTCCGTTTTTTTTGGAGCAAAGACGACACAGACCGTCGGCTCCGAGGAACCTTCGAGCATGTGCTGCCCTTCCTCGTCGAAGCATGCGGTGATGGCGTCTCTATCCTTGAAGGCAACGAGTAGCGATGGCAGCGGGGGACCATCGTAATAGCGGTCTTCGAGAGTGTCCCGCGACTGTTCAACGCGCAGACGGGAGAGTCGCTGCATCTTTCTCAGACGGTCGATCCAGGCCCGGTAGGGACCTTTGCTGTGGGCGCGGAGCAGGCGGCGATCTTCAATTCGCCACTTCTCTTTGAGTGTTTTCTGAATGCACGCCGGGAGTGCTTTCTCTACCTCCGGGAATTCATATTGACTGCGATTCTCTTCATCGCCCTCGTTCGCAGACTCGATCAACATCTCCTCATACATGAGTGCATCGCTGTGGTCGTAGATCCGCATCACGCGATACAGCGCATGGATAAGGGTCCAATAGAATGCTGCTCCCAGCCCCTCTGCTTCATTCTCGAGCGCATGGAGTGCGGGACCGATCTTCAGATACCCCGCACCGCTGCATTCGATCGTTACCGCCAGCTGTCCATTGCTCAGCGTCGAACCGTAGCCATCCCTTTTAAGGACATCGCTCACCAGCAGGTGATATTCAATGTTGCGCTGCAGCAGTGCGCTGCGCTGTGCGCCGATCCCGCTCATGATGCTGTGTTGTGCGAAAACGACTGGATTGCCCCCGCATCGTTGCCACGTTTCCGGCGAGCCCAAACCCGCCTTCACGAGTGCGCCACACAGATCGTAAAGCAGCTCCGCGTTGACTTCGTGGTTGTATTCGGTTGGCACAGTGTCAAGGGTGGGAAGAGCCTGACCGAAAGCAGGCGCGAGGGTTGTTATCCGAGGGGCGGAAGGAGTTCCGCTGGAGCAGAGAGCGGCACGCTGTCTGCGCCCGCGAACCGGTCCATGGCCTGCCGGATGGCGCCGGCGAGACGTATAGACTCTTTGCATTGCAGATGCCTCAGGAGTAATTTGTTCGCTTCCGGAGGCGGTGCGGTCGCCTTCATTGCGAATATCGCGACCAACTCCTCTCGTGTCATCTCAGACCGAGGCATGACTTAACCCTTCGACCCGATGGCTCTGGAGAAGGAGTAGCGCAGGCTGGTTCCCGTATCCTCCGGCCCGGTCATCGTTGCAGTGGCAATTTCGGGGTACGAAGGAGTGTTTCCGCCTGCGTGGGCGTTTTTCATGGAAGTTGTCCTCGAATCAACTGTTATCTATGTGGCAATGTTGCATATCGAAGCATCATTTCGTCGGATTCAACTGCTGGTGCAATCTGTTCACAGGCAGGATCGCCGAACAGTTTTTTTCGTCCGATGGCGTCCGCGGAGAAGGCCGACTCTGTGCTATTCCAATGGGGGACCACCGCGGGGTGGGCCACCCGCCGTGGGAGGCTTCAGTGGGCTAGCGGTTAGCCTTTATGAGCTATCGCATGTCACCAAATATCAGATATGGTTTCCCTTCGACCCAGCGAAGTCCATAAAATCCGGAATCAGTCGGGCACGCAATGCTCGTCGCTGGCACGCCCGACGTGTTGATCTGCTGCAGTGCCTCCCCGGTCTCCGGATCGACTTCATACAGGTTCCAATCGCTGGAGGTGTTTCGCAGGTAAGTTCTGACAAACCATCTACCCTTCTTGGTGATGATCGAATCAGGGATCTGATCTTGCGGAAGCCTGAGTGTCATCTGGTGGATCTCGCCAGAACGAAGAAGTTCGACAACCTCCGTCCCTGCGCCCGGCATAAACACTAACAGACCCTGGTCTGCATGCACCGTTCGGAAAAGGCTGAGGACGGCGTAAACCCTCGCCGGTGGAGGTATGTCCTCGGGTTTCGCCCCTGCAAAATTTAGAGATTGCAGCATGCTCTTCAGCTTTCGCTCCGAGGGCATGACCTTGTCCGCATCTAGGTCACGAAGAAGATTTCCGTTACTATCAACTACCACAAACCTAGACTGGGCTTTTTCGGCATCCGCGCCTATCACTAAGAAACTATCGTCGCTCAGTTGCGCAATGTTTGACAGCTTAAATCCCAGGTCCAGCTTTGAGTACTTACGGAGCTCCCCATCGTACTTGAACAACGCTAAGTACTGGCCGCTTGAATGAGCTCCTGGAACTGTAGCATTCAGGAGCATCACAGGCATCGACGAACCCGGATCGAACGCTTTGACGGCAACGTATGTGAGCCCGGAGATCTCGTCGACAGGATAATGTGTGACCTTTCCATCAAGCGTGATGGAGTAAATGAGACTATGCAGGTACGTCGGGGGCGGCCCCATAATTTGAAGAAACGCCCTGCCGTCAGGTCCACATCTCGGTGGCCCACTCATCACCGAGTCAGGCAGTTGGAGCGGCGAATCGAGTTTTGGGTCGGAGAAAGTCAAACTTGTAGATGGCAAGCTAGCCGCCGACAACTCTTTCCGTGGTCCGGCAGCGTCTCCGTCGGCTTGCGCGTGCAAATACAGAACAGAAAATAGGAAGGTAAAAGCGACAACTTTTCGCATAATTCCGATCCTAGGGTGTTAATCGATCCTCAGGAAGGAGCGGTTGACGATCAGGGGACCACGATAGGTTTGAAATCGCTGTGGCCCTCTCGTCCACAGCTAAGGATGGAAGAGGGCGAAGATAGCCGTCGCAACTTGCGACTAGCAAGTTATCCTGTTTCGATAGTGCGAGGAGTCGCTTCGCGGTCTCGGGTTCGCTCAATTCACCGATCTGGCACGTGCCCAGTTGGGGCCCAGGCACGTATACAGGGTGCCCGCAGCAATTCTCTGGTATCCATTTATAGTTATAGCCGTAAGCCACAATGTCTGCAGCGACTATAATAGTGTTACAAGTAGCCGAACACGTTTTAAAGTATTGCTCGCTGAAACAATATTGAGCGGAAGCCGACCGCGGAGCGACGCAAATGGTAGCAACCGCAACGGCAAGAGCGGCATAGGCTAGACGCATAATCCCCTCCGATTTATCAAAGCTGCTACGCGAGAATCCGGAGGAACAAGGGAGCGTTCTGGTTTTAAGTGGGCCATTCTTGTCTGTCCGGCTCACTACTTAAACTGCGCAGGCTAGCATAGGTGTGATGTACTTGTCAATTACCTAGCTAAATTACAGTTATGGGGATAAAGAGTGCCGCTCTAAATTGTCGAAAGACTTGAAGAGGTATTCGGATAGGCGCGTGTAGAGGTCTAACTAATAGCCTCCATTGAGATCGTACAAAGGTTCGTGGCAGCTGCGTTCGACGATGTATCAGCCGTCAACGAGCATGACCGCATGTCCGAGTCGATTTGCAAAAGCCGCACAATCGAGCCAGTTTCTGAACTCCGTGCACGGAGCTCTATGCTCGGATCCCTAGGGGACCACCGCCAAGCCAACTAAGCACATAGGCCTGCGTTCGCTATGCTCAGAAGGCTGGGTTCTGTCTATGGAACGCTCTTTCCACCATCGGTACTCTGCGCAAGCCATGCACGCTCATACTTATTAAGGCTCTCGCTGATGTAGCGCCAATAGTCCGGAGACGTATCCATCTGAGCAACTTCGTCAACAATTGAGCGAAAATATCCGAAGCTGGCAATCGGTCCGCTGGACTGCCCATTCAGCCATGAGACATACTTTCTTGTGCACCCCAGCAGAAATGCATGCTCAATGTCTTGAATTGGAACATGATCAGAAAAGAGAGAATGGGCCAGCTTTTCGTCTGCCGGCGCAAAAGTGAGGCGAACGCACCTTCGGGTTTCCAAGAGCGTCCGAACGCGTTTTATGTAATTGTCAGCGTTCTCGGTGTTTTCCGCCGGAGCCAGTATCACATATGGCCAGAATGCATCGCAGATCTGCACCACACCGCGAGTGTGCTGGTTGGCCGCGAATCTCACTTCGCACACGCCTTGTTGCTTTAGCTCTTCGAAATAGACGATAACGGATCGTCGGCTTTTCGCGAGAGACTTCGCAACGCTTGTCTGATCGATCTCCAGACGGGCACTGTTGCGGTCTGCACGAAGGCACAGGAAGACGTAGAGCTTGAACGCTCCGTCAGAAAGCAACGTCATCGCGGAAGCAACTTCCCTCCCGGCAGCAAACCATCCGGTGGGGTGCTTCAACCTTGTCCGCGTTGGTGTGGATTCGACCAGGACTCAGCCTTTCGATCCGATCGCGCGGGAGAACCGATAAACAAGCTTGTTCCCGACCGCCTCGGGACCTTCAACGGAAGCGGTCACGATTTCCGGGTATGCTGCGGCGTAAGTCTCGCGAACCTGGTCCACGGAAAGCTGGGGACCTGGATCAGGCAGCCTGACACCGTTGTAGGTAAATTCTCTTTCCATTTGCTCAACTCGCATGACACCCTCCTTCGTTAGTCATTGTTGGTTTCGTTGCTCTGCGGCGCTTGCCAGGATGATCTTCTCTCGCAGCCTGTTCGCCACATCGATCTGCTCTGTCAGCGACTCCTCTACGCGCATGAGACGAACGATAAGATCATCCTTTGGGTGACGTCGCAGCCGGGCTACCCGTGCCTGTATCGCAGCCTTCTTCGCCGGCTCCGTGCGTGCATACAATTCGAGAATCAACTGGGGCTTGACCTGCGGTGTCCGTGGTGCACTCCGGTTAGCGAGGTACAGTTCAAACGCGTCTTCGTTCCGTTTGATTGTGTTCGTCGATAGGGACCGACCGAAGAGAAAGAGCACTTCATTTCTGATGGATGACAAGGTCACGGGGCGATTTGCTTCCCGCAGTTTCCCAATTGCGGCATCAACACAGCTTGCCGTCTCCTTCCTTCTTTCCTCCCATGCCGTGGCAAGCCACACTGGCGTCACGCGCTTGCGATTGCCCTTGATCACGCTACCCTGATTCGCTGGTCTCTACCTGAACTGGCTGAAGAGAATCTTGCTGTGCTTGCTCGATGAGGCTCATCTCTTCGAGCATCAATTCACAATCCTGCACGAGCTGATTTAGCCGCCTCTCTTCAGGAAATAGCTTCTCTCGAGTTGACCAAAGAGCATGTTCCCTGGCCCATGCCATCTTCTGCTCAATTTGATAGCGCTTGTCCGGATCCGGAGCATTGCCGGCACAGCCGATACAGGCGAACTTGGCCGGGCAAAGATTTGCTACGACGCATGTGCCGCCGATGACCTCCGTCAGGGCGCCAACTTTTCCCTCCGCTTCGGCGAGCATGCGGCCGATCTCAGCGGGGCTTCGAAGAGCCTCCGCAGCCACATCGATCCGATCGACGAAGACCATTTCAGCCGCATCCATCACCTGTGTTCGGGTGGGCTGGGAATAGTACTTCGTCACGGAGGTATCCCGCTGGTGAAGCATGGTGGCAATTACGTCCACAGACACCTTCATGCCTGCCATCTCGGTGGCAAACGCGTGGCGTAGTATGTGTGATGTCAGATGAACCCCTTGGCCATCCGAGGTGCGAACCACAGCACCGTGCAGCAGAAACCGGATCACGCTGTTCAGGGTGCATTGATTCAGCAGCCTCCCGCCCCATTGAAACACGTACCGATCGGGAAGGGTCTTGTTATATTGCGGGGCAACCACAGGTATCTTCTTCGCTTGTGTTTGGTCGCGCAGAAACGAGATGACCTCCATCAGGTCGTCTTTGGTGCGCTCATCTATGAAGTAGTTCTGCCGTTCCGCTGACCCTTTAGGAACCATGCGCAGCAGCCAGCGCGCAGTTCCCTTTGGCCCGACGTTGATCAATTGTTTGATGCAATCGGGATTCTGCGCAATCTGCTGGACTTCTCCCAGTCTGGCGCCGGTGATGGTTTGAATGCGAATCGCAAGATGCGCGAAGAGCGCTGCGATCAGAAGCCCTTCCGTTGAAAACAGGAGATGGCCGCCTTTCTCCCTCATCCAGGCCCATTCTGCCAGATGGTAACTCCAGCCGATTATGCGCTGTGGCATATACCAATGATCGAGGTTGTCGTATCCCCACTGTTGGTAGAACTCGACGCGTTTGCGCATCAGGTCGGTGCCGTTCACGTCAGAAAACACGTAGTTGTCGCAGAGTTCAAGAAACCATGGCTCCGCGGGAGTAACTCCGCTCTCCGGCAGCTCAGTCCGTCGATGTTCAACATGAAGGCAGTTTTTCTGAGAAGAGAATTCCCCGGACAGTCTGCGGCGAAGACGAGGCTTGATAATTGAACTATAGCCAAGCTCAATCAATCTGTCCCACCTGGAAGTCGCATCCCATAGCGTCATATGCACCCTTTGACGCACCAGTCGACCGCCTTCCAGGGGCGCCGTCTCCTCATAGCTGAAGTGATACGGGAACGAAAGCCGCTTCGCCTGGACGGTAGCCGCCGCCTGTTGGCATGCGGTATGCATTCGCTTGATTTGGTTGAGGCGAGACCTGGCCAAGTGTCGCAATTGATGAAATCTGCTATGGACGGTGTCGGTCTTTGCCTTTACCTTCGCCTTCCGCTGCTGGTTCCAGGCGGACCACTCCCCGGTCATCGAGATTCTTCTTTGGTCGACAATTCGCCTAAGAAAGAACTTGTCCATTGTTTCGCGCTGTATTTCCGACAGCCTGTCGGCATAGTCGTCAAAGCAGTGCCTGATCGTGTTCCAGGAACCGGACAGGAAGACACGCTGGTATTCCGACAACCCAGACGCGACTCGTTCTTCCCGGAGCCGCCTGAACATGTCATCTGGATCAATCTTCGTGATGTCATCCAGTTGAAGATCTTTCATCGCGATGCGCATTGGGCAGACATAAGAGACGAGATTGAGATAGAACTGATCTCGGCTTGGATCCTTGAGGCCAGCGAAGAGCGCCACGGTATTCCGTAGAGATGGGTTCTCAATCGCGCGAATGTAACCAATTACTTTTGCCGTTGGGATGGGCCAGCGGCCATCGTTGTTCGGATCGAAGCATGTCAACGGGGCCGTGGCGATCTCTGGAGCTATATGAGGAATCAGGTCTTTGAGGGTACCGATCTGCGGATATCTCGCCTTTGACTTGAAGCCGCGGAGCTGGCGCCAGGCGGCCACGCCGGCCACAAATGGCCTGGTTGATATACCCGGGAAATAGGGGGCGAGCGTCTTGTGGTTGGGGCGTTTACCTCCAACCCACAGGGCCTCGCACAGCGCAATCACCGCTGTTTCAGGCAGCGGCATCATCTTCGGCCACTCCGAGCCGATGACTTTCCGCAGATCCGCTACTGCATCGTCAATCGTCATCGTCCTCCCCGAGGAGAAAGGCCAGATCTTGATTGCTCTGCTCTACCGCAGCTGTCGCCGCATCAATCGACTGAGGGATCGAAGCAGTGCCCGGTGCTTGACTGCGCCGTTCCCCTCGCCTCATTTCCTTATGAATGATCCCGAGCTGGTTGTGAAAATCTGCCTCTCGCTGCAAATGGTCATACGAACGCAAAGTGCGCTCGCCTGAGTTCCACGCCATGTACCGAATCAATTCCTGACGCCGTCTCGCGCGTGTGCATTCATCCTTGGATGTGCGATCAATATTCCTCAAGGCATTTGTCACGAACCAATGACGAGCCTGGTGAGGATCCGCGTCGATCCCTGACGCTTTCAGCGCGGGCTTCCAATATTGTTCGCGAAATAGCTTCGCCGTGAGGGAGCCTCCCCGTTCGGTTAGAAACAGCGGTACGCTTTCTAAACTTTGCGGGTTGGCCCTGTAGAGCGATGTGAGCGTGCTGACTCGCAAGCGTTGGAGATCCACTGCGGCTCGACCGTGCGTATCGTCGTCGAAGTAGCGCCGGTAGAGCTTCGTGGTCGGGTTGGAAATCATGAGCGTCTTCGTTTTGAGGCCAAAGCTGCCTTTGTTTCTGCTCTGCAAAAGGTTGCGAAACCCTCCCAGCGCCCAATCCAGCGCCGTGAGGCCAACAGCTTCGGAAACACGTGCACCTGATTCGAACAGCGTCCTGCTCACGCACAACTCGCGAAGCTTCCAGCCAAAACGCCTACCGGCTTCCTGGACAATATGCGGGAACTCAGGGTCATCAATCGTCTGCGGCTTCCACTCCTGCTGAGTGAAGCGGAAGTAGTTCTCCGACAGCCGAATGCCGGATCGCTCGTCTACTCCGCTTTCGGGTGGCATGGGCTCACGACCACGAAGCATTCGGACAGAAAGTCGGTGCTGTTCCCGCAATTCGAGCCGAACCTTGGCGGCATCTTCGTGAACCATGGGATTCGGAAATGGGTAGCGGCCGGTAACGATCAGGAAGTCGTAGAGTCGCTTGAGCGCAGACAACAGCGTGCGCACGTTGACTCGCGTCCCATTCGTTGCGTTGATGTAAGAGACCTTGAGTCCGCAAAGGTCGGCCCGCGCCGTAACCTTGCAGTGCGCCCCCATCGTCAGATACTCACGGACGAGTGCGCGCACATCCTGTGGTTTGCCGAAGATGGTCCAACCCTGAGACGAAGCAACCCGATCAGTACTCGCCCAATTTGCGATCGAAATAATCTCGCGGATGTACAACGGCACCGACGACTCCGAAAGCGACTTCTCCAGATCGTGCGCAAAGAGAGTAAACGCAATCTCAGGGAGACCGTTATGGTCGACGACTTGACGCCGATAACTTAGGCCCGGTGTGGAAACCTGCTTGTACAATCTTTTCACCAGCAACTTTGCCCGACAAAACGAAAAGCAGACGAAATGATGCTTGATATTTCCGACGCTTTGCCCGTCTGCCCCACTATGCGGTGACGCCCCATACAACTTCGTTGCTGCTGGATGTATTTACCGTGAAACTCCCTGGCTGGCGTTTCCTTTCACAGCAGGTCGCGAACCTGCTCGATGCTCATTCTTGGATCCGGATCGGGAATTCGTAAGCCGTTGAAGACAAATTCACGGGGTAAACTGCTCGTTTTGAGCGTGGTGGTCGCCATTGTTATTCCTCCAGGATGACTGCGGATAAGAATTATTCGTTGTGGGTAAATGCTCTTCGCCCGATCGCGCCTAATGCCTGGCTTGGCGGACCATCTCGACCAGCACCGTCCGGGTGTCCTTCGGAGCAGCTACCTCGTGGGGGTAGTTGATGCGAACGCCTTTCATTCCCTCACTCGTTTTCAATCGAAGAGTGAAGCCCAGTCGATCGACTGAAGTCATGGTCGCTTCCGTTGCTTCAATGCGAGCGTGAAAACGTGCCAACAGGATCATCGAATCTACGTGGTCAGCGTTCATGTGGGCGAGGATGCCGGGTGCGACGCCGGCCAGCGGATCAGGAGCCGCATCCTGGTAGTCGCTTGCCTCGACCCATCCCATTACGCCAAAGCCTCCCACGTAATAAAGGTCGACGGGTTGGAGCCGGAAGAAACTAAAGTCGGAGAAGTCGACCCAATAACGGCTGTTCTCGTTACGTGCAAGGTAAATCTCTCGAACCGAATCAAGCTCGCTCGCGGGAACAGATTCAGCAAGGCCGATCAGAGTAGCCCGAGCCGCTCCAAGCGGATCGCCATCGGCATTCGCCTGTGCAACGAAGAGACTGCATCGCGGCTCCGCTTTCAGATTCTGTGTATGCATGGCCATATTGCTAATCAGAAAGAGAGGCCGGCCCGCAGGGTCGAGCGCGAAGGGCATCAGAGATCCAAAGGAAAATCCCGGATGCTTGCGAGACAGCGTCGACAGGGTACCAACCGAAGCAAGCGAGACGAGGGTGCGGATTCGCTCAGCGTGACTTGGTTCAGCGAGTTGCGGCGATGCAGGCCCGCTGGATGCGTGCTGGCGGGGCGCGGTAGTTTCGTTCGAGGACATCGGCTTCTTCACCTTTAAACCATGGTACAGACAGAAGCCAGGCGCGGTGCATCGGGCTTGCTGGTGGCTGAGAAATGATGGTGTGAACTGCTGCTTCCTTCGTCATTCGGTTTAGCGGACAAGTACGCGCCCCGCTGTCACGAGCCGCTCGTGCCGCCGCAGTTGCCGCACTTGTAGCAGCTCCCATTGCGTACCATGAGCGAACCGCAGGTGGTGCACAGCGGCGCCTCCCATGTCTCGTTGCTGTCCTGAAGAAACGGCGAGAGGCTGGCAGGCACCTGGTTTGACTCACTGCCAGTGCTTTCGCCATCAGCCGCTTTCGCAACGAACAGCGGTCGCTGCTTGCCCGACAGGAAGCGCAATTCCATCCAGCGGAACAGATAGTCCATGATCGACTTGGCGTAACCCATCTCTTCATTCCCTGTCCAGCCTGATGGTTCAAACCGCGTGTGCGAGAGCTTGTCGCAGAGCACCTTGAGCGGTACTCCATGCTGGAGGCTTACCGAGACGACGGTGCCGAAACACTCCATCAATCCCGCGATCGTCGAGCCCTCCTTTGCCATCCGGATGAAGATTTCACCCGGCTGCCCATTCGGATAAAGCCCGACGGTCAGGTAGCCCTCGTGGCCGGCGATGGAGAAATGGTGGGTACTGCCCGCGCGCTCGTCTGGCAGGCGATGGCGGTTGGCAGCCGGCGGACCGGACACGTTCTCCTGCTGTGACGTTTCTCCATTCGTAGCTGCACTCGCAAGCTGAGACATGGAAAACCTCCTTCTCGGTTGTGCACGATGCGTGCCGAAGCAGAGTTTGTACCCCAGGTTCAAAACTCGGTCAAATGGCACACGACCGACAATCTCTAATATTCCCGCGTGGATCCCTTTTCGCCGTTACACCAGAAGTGCACTGCCTGGATGTTCTCCGGATGGTCATCTCTCCGCGACCCTCCCATGCCTCTCGGATCAATGTGATCGGGCACGATGTCGTTATAGCTCGTGAACGCCACCTCACAGATGGCGCATTGCCCGTTTTGTTCGGCGATCTTGCGGTTGAGCAGTCGGGTCGGAGGTGGCGCATCGAGCTGCCCCGATGCTGGCCACCGTCCGCCGCTCAAACTGCACGTGCGGTTTTCCCGCATGCAGCTTTCACGAAGGCTCACCCTTCCGAGATGCAATCAAGGTATTAACGGTACTCGTTAATGAGTGGACCTTCTTCGCATCCGTCGGATCAATCCAGTCCGACAGTATTCTCGGGCGGAAATGTACGGGTATTTCACTCATGGAACTGATCCACCTTTCCGTCCTTACTCACTGCCTGGCTTTCTCTTCCCAACCGCCTTCGCCGGCTGCCTTCCCCGACCCACTTCCGTCGCCGGTCGCCCGGTCACATGACTTTCGCCATGCTTGAGGTACTATTCAGCCGTCCGACTACTGACCGAGCATCGCTCGCCACTTCGCTTGCGCTTATAGGTCTGCTTACCCCAGTGTCACCCAGGGACTCCGCCAGTTCTCCTGAGGTCACGCACTGTTCTTCCCTACCGTGCCGCCCGCAATCACCTTGGTGCGGTGGGTGAATGAGAACGCCTTCGTCTCAGAAGTGCAGACTCGACCTTGTCCCACCTTTGGCCGACCGGTTCATCTTGGGTTTCCCCATCGATTACGGCCCGGTACTTCTCCTCATGCCCTTCGGATTCCACCTCGCGGTGGACACCCTGCCCTCCGGAGTACAACAGGCGGTGGCTCCAGGTCAGTCTTGGCTGTATCCAGCTTTCGCCTTCGTGCCCGTTTGGACGTCTCCATACCTTCCACCTTCTCCGGCCAGCGAGGCTGTGAACCCCACTTTTGGATATGGCGCCCCTCATTTGAGCGCCAGAGGGACTTCAACCCTCCTGAACAGTGCGCTGCTCAGCGCACACTTCCGCATCTCTGACTTGGAGCGGAGTTCACGATATCCCCTGGGGTGGTGCGGGTCGTCGATACGTTGCACACCCAGGCGTCTGACTCTGCGTCCTTTCTGGATCGCCTCCCGACCGCAGCAAGAGAGGGAGCGATGGATGGGGCAGAATTCGTTGCGGCGGAGTTTCATGGGATTCCTCTACGGTGGGTTTCAGCGAAAAAGACAGATGTTCGATTTCCTGTGTGCCTGTGAACAGATCGCATCCCTTTCGATCCCCTGAACGATTCGGCTGTGCCCTAGTCAACTGGCGGATGCGCGCGGCTTGTTGAACGTGTGAAGATAACTCCGCAATAAAAGGGGAATGTCGTGACAAATGGAACGGAAAAGTCAGTATGGACTCAACTGTCGAGTGCTTTTGCGGACACCATCGCGGCTCTTGAGAACAGCATTGTGGCGATTGACGGCGGAGGAAGGTCGACTACGAGCGGAGTGGTTTGGCGGCCGGGCTTGATCGTAACGACGCATCACGGCCTTCGCCTTCGCGAGAACCTCAAGATCATTCTCGCCCGAGAATCGCTCAGCGCACGGTTGATCGGGAGCGATGCAACCACCGATCTCGCCGTGCTTGGCATTGATTCGGATAAGTTGACGCCGGCCTCAAGTGCGAACGATCTTGTCACCCACGCCGGAGAAGTTGTGCTGTCGATCGGGCGTTCCCGGTTGGGCGATATCTCTGCGAGTTGCGGAATCATCGCTCGTACCGGCAGCGCCTGGCGAAGCTGGCGTGGAGGAGCGATCGACCGTCTCATCCGTCCGGACATCCGGCTGTACGTGGGGCAATCCGGCAGCGCACTTATCAATGAACAGCGACAGGTGCTGGGCATCAATAGTCCGGCATTGGCCCGCCAGGCCGTTATCACCATTCCAGCGCAGACCATCAACCGGGTTGTCGATGCCCTCCTTGAACTGGGTCATGTCCCTCATCCATTTCTCGGACTCGCCATGCAGCCCATCCCCATCCCCGAGCCAGCGCAGGAGCTTCTTCCGGCTGATACAGAGGAAGTGCTCCTGGTAACGCATGTTGAGCCGAAGGCGCCCGCGGCCCTGGCAGGTGTGATGGTGGGAGACGTCATCGTCTTATTCAATGGAGAGCCTGTTCCTGGTTTGCGCGAAATTCTGCATCGGCTTCGTGCCTCGCGCATCGGAGACACTATCTCCCTCACTGTCTCCCGCGGAGGTGCAAAAGTGGATCTGACCTTGAGCGTCGCTGATCGCGGCTGATTCACGTGACCGATTCAACGCTCATGGCAAGCCACCGAGAACAGAGGTAGGCGTGATCGCCCCATCCAAGCCCTTGCGAGTATTGCCCTGCGTTGACGCAAGTGTGCGGATGCATTCGGTTGCGGTTCTTCGATCGACGATAGGTGTCGAGATGCTCGCGATTGCACCGGCTTCGACTCTCGTCTATCGTGCCCTGAACGATGATCCAGATGCGATCGTAATCGCCACGGAAGACTTCGGAGCCCTTGCAGAGCAGAACGGTGACGATCTGATAGACGTGCTTTCCTCAACGCCGACGGTTCTGCTGAGCGGCCAAATCGGTCCCGTTGTGAGGAAGCGAGCCGCCGCCCTGCATATTCGCTCCGTCCTTCCTCCGGACGTGACATCCGATCAATTGCTCGCAGCAATCCAGGCTACGGTGGCCGGCCTGGCAGTTACATTGGAGCCGTTCGTACAAACGGAAGATGTATATGCTGCCTCAAACACGGCAAACGGAATCGGACTAACAGGTAGGCTTGCCGAACATCTGACGGCACGAGAGACAGTGGTCCTGCGCCTGATCGCACTTGGCCTTGGAAATAAAGAGATCGCTTCCCGGCTTGATATCTCCGAACACACAGCGAAGTTTCACGTCAGTTCGATCCTGGCGAAACTCGGCGCAGCCAGCAGGACGGAAGCCGTCACTATCGGCATGACGCGTGGTCTGGTCGCGATTTAAGAAGCTACAGCCCAAGGAACTGACGTTCAAGGCTCTGAATGCATCTCACCCATAGCTCAACAGCAGACGATTTCTCAAGAACTGAATTTTGTAAGACATCCCGTGGCTGCATGCAACCGTCACTTTGACGGTTAGCCGGTAATTCGGGAACTTGGAATGTTAGAGCTCGGAGATTGCGCATCCGGCGAGACGCCAACTTTCCCGCATTAATGACCACTTCCAGGAGCATCCAGACCGCCGATCTTGGAATCTATGATGATCACTGACATTCAGACTGCGAATGAATCCGATCTTTCGAAATCGGGAAGTTGGAGACGGTCCACGAGATCACTTCTCACCACTGCGTTCGCAACGAGGGTCCAATTCATCAGGCTCATAATCAGATTTCGGAAAAGGATGGAAACCTGCGATCTGGGCACGAACGTGCCTGCGAAACGCAGAGCCGCATTCTGCTTGCGGGAGACGAACGGTGCGAACTGCTGCTCATAGGCCAGGAAAGCGGTGCTGTATTCACCCTGACAGCGGCCCAGCTCGCCGGCGAGTAGGTAGGCAGCGGTCATGGCCAACGCCGATCCCTGGCCGCCAAGGAAGGGTGATGCACGATGCAGCATCTCCCAACATACCGACCCCTTCTCGGTGCCACGCCCCCTGACCGGAGCCCATGCGCACCTGACTAACACGGTCAAAGTAGAGGTGATCTGTGGCATCGAGCGCGCTGAGGATCCTCGGACATTCCCAGCCGCTCTTGTCGAAACAAATGTGTAGCATGCGCTTTTGATCATCAAGCGTTCCGACCTCGGGATCGTCATCGGCAAAGATGAACAGGAACATCGTACGGTTTTCGCGCATCGAAAAGCGCGCGACCTGACCTCCCACTTGCGTGTACATCATATACACCAGTTCGTCGCGAGGCTGGTAGTCCGCGGCAGTGAACGCGGCTACCTTGCAACCGAGATACTTCTCATATTGTGTCGAAGGGCCGAAGACGAGTTCGCGAACGCGGGAATGCAGCCCGGCGGCGCCGATAATCAGATCGAACTCCTGCCGGAGCCCGCTCTCGAACTCCGTGATGACTGTGCCGTTACGCCGGAGAATGCTGCGGATGCTATCGCCGAATATGCTCTCGACCCTGCCATCGACAAGATCGAAGATCGCCGCAGCCAGGTCGCTACGGCCAAGGCTGAGAAAATTGCCCCCGGTCATCCGCCAGAACGCATCGGTGCGGAAACCACTGATCCTGTGCCCCTCGGCATTGACGACTCGCACTTCCTGGCCGACCTAACGCAGGCGCGGCAGGAGCCCCATGCGCTCGGCGATCTCGTATCCCGCGCCCCAGAAATCGATGATGTAGCCGCCGGTGCGAAGAAACGTGCGACTTCTCCACGATGGTCGGTTGGAACCATAGCGATGGAGCCGCCAGGCCAGTGTCAACCCCGCGATACCCGCTCCTGAAATGAGTACGCGAACACATCACTCCTTTTCAGACCGCTCATCAGAACCGACGCCACTGGCGCGCCGTGAGACTTCCAGTCCACCAGCCTGGGTGCCGCGGGCCATGCCAGTCCGAGACTATAAAACTACAAATAAGATGCAATGGGGAAGAGGCGTAGTGCACCGAAATCCAATGGGCACTCACTGCTTCTCCCAATTTTTTTGCACAAACTGCGCAAGTGATTGCGGAGTGATCACGCCCACCAGATGCTGTGAATTGCTACGGCTCACCACCGGCAGCAGCCCCGGACTCTTCCCCAGCCGCTCGATCACCACTTCCAGTGAGTGATCTGGATGTACGTGCCCGAACTCCGATATCACCAAATCCTGAATCCTCTCGTCCGCCCTGTTCGACTGCAACTCCTGATCAATGCGCTCGCGCGTCACAAGCCCCGACACCGTCTCGTCATCCCCAACCAGAAAGCATTTCGCAGTGGTCGCAGCAACCGCATCCGCCGCGTTTGCGACAGATGTATTTGGAGAGATCATCGTGAAGTCCGAGGTCATAATCTCCAGCGCCCGCCGCGATGGAGTCGTCGCCCGCGCCGCCGCGCCGGGCAGGTGCACATGGTCCTGCTCCAGCAGTGCTCGATACAGCGGCACCGGCTGGAACTGCCTCGATATCGCGAAGCTAATCATATTTGCAACCATCAGTGGTACAAATACCTGGTAGTCCTGAGTCAGCTCGAAAATCATGAACACCGACGTCATCGGAGCGCGAATGATTCCTGCAAATACGGCGCCCATGCCCACCAGCGCATACGCGCCCGGATCACCCGCGGGGAACAGCGCCAGCTTGTGCACAATCATCCCCACCGCTCCGCCTGCCATCGCGCCCAGATATAAGGTTGGCGAAAAAATTCCCCCCGCATTACCAGACGAATACGACACAATTGTGGCAATGAGCTTCACCACACACAGCACCAGCATCGTCTTGAGCAGCAACCCGCTGTTCAGCGCCTGATTCACAACCTCATAGCCGACGCCCATGACCTGCGGGAAGAAAATCAGGATCGCGCCAATGACCAGGCCACCCGCCGCCGGTTGAAAGAGGCGTGTGCGGGGCGGCATTTGCAAAAAGAGCTTTCGCGCGCGCAACAGCCCCTTACAGAAAGCCAGGGATACAACTCCGCCGATGACGCCAAGCAGCAGATATGCGATCAACTCGGCCGGGTTCACCAGCTTATATTGCGGAACGTGAAAGACAGGGCTGTTGCCCAGCACCGAACGCTCCACAATTACCGCCGATACCGACGCCACGACCGCTGAGCCAATTAGCGGCGCATTCATGTCGCCGATAATCTCCTCGAGCGCAAACAGTACCGCCGCAACAGGAGTATTGAACGCCCCCGCCAGCGCCGCCGCCGCTGCAACCGGAACCAAACTCCGCGCCCTTGCCGGCGAAAGCCGGAACCATCTCCCAATGGCCGACGCCATCCCCGCGGCAATCTGCACTGACGGCCCTTCGCGCCCCATCGAATGTCCGCACCCTATGCACATCACGCCGGTCACGAATTTCCCGAAGGCCACGCGGCCCGGCACATAGCCGTCCTGAAGATGATATGCAGCCTCGGTCTGAGGAACGCCGCTGCCGCGAGCCTCAGGGAAATACCTCTTCAGCAGAAATCCCGCGACAAAGCTCACCACCGTCGGGACAATCAGAAACCGGACCGCTGAAGGTGAAATGCCAAATAGCAGATATGTTGTCCCCTTGATTGCCAGCGTGAACAACACCGCCGCCAGCCCGGAAAGGATGCCGATCATAATGACCAGGACAAGAAAAATCTGGTTCTCGCGTAGCCGGAGATTCTGTCCCAGTGAGAGAGCCGAGACCTTCATTGCGTGTCTCCGTGTTTACGGCCGATCAGCAGCAGCGCCTCATCCGCACCTGCCGCTGGTCCACAACGTGCATTTACTGCGTCCTCGATCCGGTAAATCAGTTCCAAGTCGGATGAGATCAGGCCGGGATCACGAAACGCTGTCGTGGAATTGACTTCGCTCTGTAACGCCTCGGCTTCGCCTTTGAGCGCGTCCAGGTCCGGCGTGTTGCCCTTGCTCTGGCACGCATCAAGTCTCTGCATCGCCTGATCCAGACCCGAGGAGAGCCGCCGCTGCCGTTCCTTTGTCGAAAGCCCGGGGGACAGCGGATTGTACGACGCAACCATCCTCACCATCGACAGAAGCTGCACGGTCTCCGCGGACGTGTCACCCTGCGCACTTGCCTCCTCGAGGTAATGGCGCGCTTTCCGATACTCACCCAGCCGGAATTCCGCCTCGCCGGCCCCGGCGAACGCTTGCGCATTGTGGGGGTCAAGCCCGATCGCTACTGTAAAGTCATTCAGCGCATGCCGCGCGTCGTTCGCGTTCAGAAACAGCTTTCCCGCCTCAACGTGCAGATCTGGCGAATCGGGGAGCTCGCTATCGAGAACCAGCAGTTCCGAGAGCGCCCGGTTCTCATCGTGGCGCTCGATCAGAAAATGGATCAGTTCGGTGCGGACATTTCTCCGCTGTTCCGCCACATCTGATCCGATCCACATCCCGTCGAGCGCGCTGTGGTAGTAAAGCACGGCGTCCTGAACATTGCCCGTTTTCACCGCCAGCCTGGCCAGATGAAGATTGACCTCCGCGTTTGTCGGGTCCAACTCGCGCAGGCGAAGCAGCGCCTGTTTCGCCTCCGTGTTGTGGTTGCCGGCGGCCAGGGAATCCGCGAGGGCCAACACGTATGTCCGGTTCTCGCGGTCAATTGCAGTGGACTTTCTGAAGGATTCAATCGCACCATCGAGCGCGCCGGCATGGAACTTGCGCAAGCCATCCTGATACCAGGTCGCCGCCACGCGCGCTTCAATGGCCACTTCCCGCGCGGCCACCGCTTTCGTCAGTAAAAACAGACCAACTGCGCACACCCCGAGAATCGACAGCAACAGAACATCTCTGCGCAGGATGCGAACTGTTTCTTCTTCACTCACCTGCCGCTTCCGGAAAATGAACCGGTTGAATTAGCCCTTGTCTTTCACGTCCTGAAGCTGAATTTTCAGAAGGTGTAGAGCGTTGAACAAAGTCCATCCGTCATAATAGATGACCACGGAGCTACATGCAGATACCTGGCTTCATGACATACTGGGAGTAAGCTTATTTTCACCCACATGCAGCAAGGGTTATGCTGATCTGTATCTGTGAAGACCCGCCATGACTGCAACCGACCAGCTCCGACCGCCTTGCATCCCGTTGAAGAAGATTCTATGTGCAGTGGACTTTCTCCCTGGCTCTCTCCAGGCATTCCCATTCGCGGCGAGTATTGCAAGACACTACGACGGCACCCTTCTCCTCGAATACGTCGCTCCGGCTGTTGAGGCAGGAAAGCATCACCGCAAATCGCCGCCGCCCCCGGGCCGCACGCAATCGGAGATCGACGCAGCCCTCACTGGCATGTCCCACATCCTCGACGACCTTCCGCATGAAATGCTGTTTGATCGTGGCGATATCTGTTCGAAGCTATTGGCCACTGCAAAAGAGCGCGCCGTGGACTTGATCGTTGTCGGCACCCACGGAGTCCGCGGAATGAAAAAGCTGCTCAGGGGGTCCACAGCCGAACAGATTGTGTTTCTCGCCTCCTGTCCGGTCCTCACCGCGGGACCTCTGGTCGACCGTAAACCGGACTTCAAGCGTATCCTCTGCGCCGCCGAGCTATCCCCCGCATCTGAACAGGCAATTCCTTATGCGCTGTCCCTCGCTGAGATGTACAATGCATCCTTGGTCTTTCTCCACGTAAACGACTGGGGCAGCAACGAATCGCCCGTCGACGCCCGCCCTCGCACCGCCGATTTCATTCATAAGCAGCTTCAGAAGTCCAGCCAGGGAGCAGCCATGGAGGCGCGGTCGCGGGTCAAGGTCGACTTCGGCTCCTGCACTGAGCTCATTTTGGAGGCTGCCATCGATAGCGAAGCCGACCTGATCGTCATGGGCCTCCATTCAACAATGGGAATCAGAGCCCGCATCTCTGCACACATCCCCGGCTTGATGACCTACGACGTCATCGCCCAGGCACCCTGCCCAGTCCTTACCGTGCCCTTGCCTCGCGCCGCTTGAATCCATCGCCGCTAAGTCTGCAAGTACGACACCTCACAGCCTCTTTCTTCTTTGATAGACACTCGAGCCCGCCGCAGAATTCCCATCGACCTTCTGTCTATGCATGGCAGAGAAAGTTTCTATTCTCGAAGAATTACATTCAGGAGTGAGTGACGGATCCTCAGTTCGCCGTTGTACTCGATGAAGCCCAATCTCCGAAACTTATTCATGAAGCGATTGACATGAGTCCGGGTCGTGCCAATCATTTCAGCCAAAGTCTGCTGTGAGATCTTGGGAATAATGGTTTCGTCGTGGCTGTAACTACCGTAACGCGCCAGGCGCAGGAGTGCGCGCGCCAAACGTTTTTCGGTTGAGCTGAACAATTGGTCGATTAGATTCTCCTCGATCCGCATCGTCCTCCCCAGCAGATAGGCAATGAAGGTGTCCGAAAGTTCGTGTTCTGCGTGAAGTGCGCGAAGCATCTCTTCCTTGCCAATCATCAAGATCGTCGTCGCTTCCATTGCCGTAGCGGTCGCGATGCAAACAGGCTGCTCGGAGAGGCACCATTCCCCGAAAAACTCTCCAGGACCGAGAATGCCAACGATGGCCTCCTTTCCGGAACTCGAAACCACCGTGCGTTTCACTCGGCCGCTCCGGATGAACAACACGTGATGGGCGGGGTCTCCTTGACAAAAGATGATTTGGTTTTTTCGAAAGGTCTTCACAGATCGTATGATTCCGCTCGCGTCAAGAAATGCTTCAACGTCCAAACCCCGTCTTTTCGCAGACTTCATCAGAAGAACCGGCTTTCGTTGACGACTCGCCAAAGCGAATCGTAACTGCACTTCTCAACTCAGGCAAGAGCTTCAACTACTTCTTAGGAAAGCAGATCGCCGGAGGTTTAATCGTTTGAAACTCGATAGAGTCGAGACCGCATGTCTAATTCTGGACAGATTTTTTCTTGTCCGACTGGGAAGATATGAATCAGGATGTCCGCAAAAGGCTTTGTCGACTGGAAATTATCTATCGCAGGTTAGCATCTCTCCGGGAGAAGTTATGCTTACAAGGAGAACGCGACGGTTGGCCGATCGTCGTTTGCCAGTTAAGGACTCGTCCCAAATGAGGAGGGTGGCATGAAGCGCTGTGCTGTATGTTCTCTGCTGTTCCTGGCCCTTGGTTGTTTTGCGTTTAGTCAAACAAATGAAAATGATGGAAATGACAAAGCTGAGAACCTGCTGAATTGTCTGGATGGCTTTCCGGGGTGCAATGACTCCCAGTTGACACGCGCACAAGCGATACAGATCACGAGCCTGCAGCATGACCAAGATCTCTGGGGTTGTATGAACGACTACCCCGACTGCGATCATTTTTTACTAACTCCCTCAGAGTCAAAACAAGTAGCGGGGTCGGCGCGGCAACGGAATCTCCTGGAATGTGAGACCACCTTGGGCTTTTGCGACAAGAGACTGTTGACGCCATCTGACGCATCGAGAGTTGCAAGTATCCAAGCGGTGCAAAACCTTGCGAATTGTGAGACCGGGGGCGAAACGTGCAATCGATCATTGTTGTCTCCCGCCCAATTGTCAGTAGTGATCGGACTCGAGCATCAACGAAATCTGCTATCGTGCGAAACGGGGCAAGGTCCCTGCGACAACTCCTTGCTGACACCCGCGCAGGCCAAGGAGGTTGCCACCGCCCAATATCAACGGAACCTGATTGGCTGTAAGAGCGGTGAGGGATATTGCGATACGTCCCTGCTGAATCCAGCGGATGCAAAGGATGTTGCCAACGATACCCGTCAGCGAAATGCATTGGCTTGCGAGGCAGGCGACGTAATGTGCAATAACTCCTTTTTGAATTCTGAAGAAGTTAGAGGTGGAAGTCGTCGAGCCGACGCGACACTTCCACATGAATCACTGTCCCGAGACTAGTGAACCAACATACGACTGGATGAACGGTGCCCGGTCCGCGTCTCGATCTCTAGGACATTTATCTCTAGAAACGGTTCTCTTCTTCCACTAACGCATTGATAAAGGTATATGTCATGAAATGTGCCAATCCGCTTTGCAGTGCCAAGGGGTTGTATCTCAGGAGCGGTAGCCTACATATGATTGACTCCATCGTCGGCAGTGAACAATCACCTGAGCGTCAAGTGATTCAGCGGAAAATCGTCTGGTTGTGCGAAACATGCACGCGACTTTTCGAAGTTGAGACCTGGCGTCCCCCTGGTCAGCAGCTGCAACCTCGC
This sequence comes from uncultured Acidobacteriaceae bacterium, assembly GCA_963781245.1. Taxonomy (GTDB): domain Bacteria; phylum Acidobacteriota; class Terriglobia; order Terriglobales; family Acidobacteriaceae; genus Silvibacterium. The sequence continues at coordinate 655,410 of CAWAFB010000004.1, read as the reverse complement.
AGCCAATCGCCGTATCCACAGCACTCAGCTGCTAATCACTGCGACCTGAGAAGGAAAGGAGAAAGCCTATGCTGAGAGGGATGTTCAATGGTTGTGTGCTCGTAGGATGCTTATCATTAGCCACTGTAGCAGCTGCTCAAGAGGTGGTTCACGCCTTGTCCGGGACTGTTAGTTCCATCAACACCGCGGCAAAAACAATTACCATCCGCACTGATGATGGTTCACCAGGAGTTTTCCCAGTCTTGGCAAAGTCCAACGTTTCGCTCGAGTTCGATAAGCACGTCCGCGCTGATGCAACCGACGCCGACTCGTTCACGGGCGCAGCGGTCATCGTCTACTACTTCGGGGGCGCCTACTTGCCACGGACGGCGGTTGCACTGTGGGATCTTGGTCCCGGGCCGCTGGAAAAGGTAAGCGGAGCTGTCGTCAAGTTCGACAACCATGAGGATGTAGTGACAATCAAGACCAATTCAGGAGCTGAGGGATCTTTCCATATCGATGGCAAAACAGTGGCTGAGACTGCAGTGGGAGCCGTAGAAGGTCGTAAATTTGATCCTGAAAGTGGGGATCAGGTGCGAGTGGTTGCAATAGCCGCGAATGGAGTCAATGCGGCCCTGTTTATCCGTGCGAAGTAGCAGAGCTCATCTGAGCGGAGTTAGACCGCAGACGGCGGGTCCTCCAGCGAGGTGACCGATGCAAGCGAGGCTCCAGAAGACCTTCAAGATCTTGGCGCCCGGCAGCTCGCTGAAGCGCAGGGTTGCGTAAAGTAAAGATCAACCTGCGGCTCTCTCGCTCAACGTGCCAGCACCCGACCTTCTGCACTTGACCCCGAACAGTTCCAGTTACCTAGTCCGCGACTTCTTCAAGCTGTCCACGTCGGCGCTTCGGCATTTACGCACTCCTCTCCCGACGCGTCAGGTGACCTAAACTGACGTCCCATATGCGGAACGACCTGTTGGCACCTGACAGAATCTCGCACGCGGTCAGATGTTGAGGGGGCGAAGCCAGACGGCTAAAGCTTACTACGCGCCCTTTACCGCTCGACTTGGCAGCATACATTGCCCGGTCCGCTTTCTTCAAAGCGTCGGCTAGTGATTTTGGGACTTGCTCGAAGGTCGCGTGCCCCATACTGGATGTGATCTCGACAGAGGTCTCAAGCATACGGCTCGCAATCGTTTCACAAAGCTGTTGACACAGTACAGTGTGCCGGTTGTGCAGTTTGTCAGAGGATCTTGTGTCGCGAGCACCAAGGTTTCCAAATAATGTTTTCGGGCAGTTCTGGCCAAAGCAGCCACCAATACCAGCCCTGCAAAACCGGTGAATCTATCAATGAATTCTGCGGCGGGAGAAAGATGAAATTTCAGGAGTGAGCCGACCTCACACAATACAGTCAGCGCAAATCCGAGAAAGACCTTAGGCATTCGTTCGGAATGAAGAGCTATCGCCGTCAATGGGAACACATAAAGGATGCGAGGACGTATGTCAGCGCCGGTCTTAACGTCAAGCCAACAAATTGCAAAAATCAAGACAACGCTCGAGAGGAAAACACCGTCCTCGGACAATCCGCCAGGTGTCGAGAATCGACTTATGAATGACCGCAACATTGGGGAGATCTGAGGCTACGCTGGCCTAATTACCTTCGGGGTGAATGTCGTCCGAATCGGCAAATGAAGTATTTCACAACTTGTGGCGATTCAGCGTCGCGGACTGACCCTGTGCTTGTCTCCGGAAAATGCGGCTTTGACCGCTACAATGGTCCATTGCCCGGCGATTGGGATTAGGAGCCGTTGATATGGGTCTCTTAGCGAATTTCAAGCTTCGAACCAAAGTTCTCGTTGCCTCGCTCCCACTGGTTGTCATGGTGATTTTGGCGGCATTGTACGCGTCGATAGAGATGAACAGAATCGACACCTTGTACAGCAACCTGATTGGCAGAGATGTCAAAGCCCTCCACAACCTAACGACCGCACGGGTGTTGGTCAATCGATTCCATCAGCTCCTTTATCAGGAGATTGCTGAGCCTGATCCTGACAGAACGCGGGTGGTTGACGCAGATCTCGACAAGACGGCTGCGGAGTTTTACTCGTCCATCGAGGAGGCGGTGCGCCAGAGTCCGAAACTAGCTTCACGGATCAAAACGGTTCAAGATCTCTTCGATCAGGCGGTGTCTGAGTCGCGCCCGGTCCGAGCAGCAGCCCTGATCAACGACAATACCAAGGCCATGAAAGAGATGCGCGGAAGTACCGAGCCTAAATTGCTGCTGGCCCGTCAAGCGTTGATCACGTTGGCTGACGAATTGCACGCGAGCGTCGACCAACAATCCGTTGAGCTCACCGCCAGGACGCATCGCACGATTCTGATTACCTGGATCGTGATCGTATTGGGTCTGGCCGCATCTTTCGTTATTGCGCTCTCCATCGTGCAGGTTGAAGTCGTCAAGGTTGTGTTGTCGTTTCGCGGCCGGATTCTGGATGTGGCGCAAGGGCGGCTTGACCAGCCCATTGCGAATCTCGATCGCCCCAACGAGATTGGTGAGATGAGCCGCGCGCTCCAGACACTGCAGGTCGCAGCGCGTGAGCGGGAGACGCAGGGTTGGGTCAAAGCCGAAGTGGCGGCCACCACCGAGCGATTGCAGACGACGGAGGACTTCCCGGAGTTTGGGGCGATTCTGCTGTCACGGATCTCGGAAGCGTTCGATCTGCTGTACGGCGCGTTCTATCTCGCCGACGAAAACTACACGCGCTTCACTCGCGTCGGCGCCTTTGCGACGGACGTATCGAGGGAACCGCGAGAATTTGCGCTCGGCGAAGCCCTAGTGGGGCAAGCCGCAGTTGAGCGGCGCAGCCTTCGGATTGGCTATACCGCCGACCAACCACTCCATGTCTCCGCAGGTGTTGGGACGGTGACACCCGCGTGCGTCCTTTTTGTTCCCGTGATCAATCAGGACGTCGTTCTGGCGGTCATTGAACTGGCGCCTTCGGGTCCAGTGTCGGAGCCTCAGCAAGCACTCCTCGACGCGCTACTGCCCACGGTGGCCCTTAACACCAAGATCCTGATGAGCAAGCTGGAAACCGGGAAGCTGCTCGAACAGACGCGAGTGCAGGCTGCGGACCTTGCGGTTGCCAAGGAAGCTGCCGAAGCCGCCACCAAAGCCAAGTCCGACTTCCTGGCCAACATGAGTCATGAAATCCGTACGCCGATGAACGCCATCATCGGGATGACGCACCTGGCTTTGAAGACACAACTCTCTCCCAAGCAGGAAGATTATCTGACCAAGGTGAAGTCCGCCGCACAGGCGCTGCTCGGGATCATCAACGACATCCTCGACTTCTCGAAGATCGAAGCGGGCAAGCTGGATATCGAGAAAACAGACTTCCGACTTGAAGATGTGCTCGACAATCTTTCGACGATTGTCAGCCAGAAGGCTCACGACAAGAACCTTGAGTTCCTGATCTCAGCACAGCACGATACCCCGCCCAATCTGGTCGGCGATCCGCTTCGACTTGGCCAAATTCTGATCAATCTGGTAAACAACGCGGTTAAGTTCACTGAACGCGGCGAGGTGTTGGTGACGGTTGCGCTGGAGGAGCAGCTGGCGGACCGAGTTAAGTTGAAATTCTCCGTCCGCGACAGTGGTATCGGCATGACACCGGAACAGAGCGCTCGACTGTTTCAGGCATTCGCGCAGGCGGACACTTCGACGACTCGAAAGTACGGTGGCACGGGCCTTGGACTCTCCATCTCCAAGCGACTGGTTGAGATGATGGAGGGGAACATCTGGGCCGAGAGCCAGCCTGGCGTAGGCAGCACCTTCCATTTCACTGCCTGGTTCGGTATTGGATCAGACGAAAAACCCAAACGTTTCATCCCCGATCTGGCGGGTATCCGGACCCTGGTTGTCGATGACAATGCACAGGCGCGCGAGATTCTCACCGATGCACTCCGGGTATTTGCGCTCCGCGCCGAGTCGGTTTCATCCGGAGAGGAGGCCGCTCGGGAAATAGCCGCCGCAGATTCCCAGGATCCCTATCGGCTGGTGTTGATGGATTGGCACATGCCGGGAATGGATGGCCTGGAGGCGAGCCGCATCATCAAGCGCGACCATCGCCTGCAGCACATTCCTAAGATCGTTATAGTGACCGCCTTCGGGCGAGAGGATATTAGGACGAAGGCCGAGGAGATTGGAATCGACAGCTACCTATTGAAGCCCGTCAATTCGTCGCTCCTGTATGACACTCTGGTAGATCTGTTCGCCGTTGCCGGACTCGAGGACCACCGTTCCCGCATGAAGAAAGACGACGTCTATGTGCATGACGCCACCGGAATCAGGGTCATGCTGGTCGAGGACAACGAGATGAACCAGCAGGTTGCGACTGAACTGCTCGAGAGCGCCGGAGCGATCGTGACCGTTGCCAACCATGGCGGTGAAGCGGTGAAAATTCTGACCGAGGGCAATCAGCCTCCGCCGTTCGATGTAGTGTTCATGGACCTGCAGATGCCCGAGATGGATGGCTTCACCGCAACCAAGCTGCTACGGCGTGATCCGCGCTTCCAGAAGTTTCCCATTATTGCCATGACAGCGCACGCCCTCGTCGAAGAGCGCCAACGCTGCCTCGACGCAGGCATGAACGATCATGTGTCGAAGCCGATTGACCCCGATAACCTGTTTTCCACCTTGATGCGATGGGCGAAGCCCAGGCCTAAGCAGGCAGTCGAGTCCCAGGCGGCGCCCATAAATGCGGCCGACGAAGTGATTCTGCCCGAAATCGTGGGGATCAATCTTGGGGATGGCCTGAAGCGCGTTGCCGGGAACAGGCGGCTCTACCGTGATCTGCTGGGGCAGTTTGCCGCCAAGCAAGGCGACGCGGCCGCGCGGATTTCGGCCGCGCTCAAGGGCGGAGACCAGAAACTGGCTGAGCGTATCGCGCACACGGTGAAGGGTGTTGCCGGCAATATTGGAATCACCGGGGTGCAGTCCGCGGCTCAGAAGCTGGAGAAAGCAATCCGTGGAGGGCATGAATCTGTCCTGGCGCTGGTCGACGAGTTCGCCGCCTTGCTGGGCACTCAGGTTCTTGGCATCGAGGAAGCGCTGCGCCGATCAGTACGTGCCAAGCCGGAGGAAGTGCGTCTGTCGCCCTTCAATGGAGAAGCGGCATCCGGCGCAATCGCGCGGCTCCGGGCCTTGCTTGAGGCGAGTGACGGCGATGCAGAAGAAGCCTTTCGCAGCCTGCAGGACGTAGTGGCGGGCTCGGTCGAGAGGACCCAACTGGACGCCCTGAACGCATCCATCAACGACTTTGATTTTGAGGCAGCGCTGGTGAAACTGGATGAGATCGCCGAACGTTGCTCACGAAATGGGGGACAAGCGAAATGAACGAAGCTGATCAGAGAAAGAACATGCTTCTTATGGATGATGCTCCGCCAACATTCGAGTCGCGACTTCGATCCTGAAGGACATCTACAAGATCCGCGTTGCAATGAACGGCGCGAGAGCATTGGCCACCTGCCGCTTTCGTCCCAAAAAGGGTCACTGTTCGGTTTCCCATCACTCAATCACAACCCCGTCGTCATTCCCTCGGCACTCCCCACGCTGGGACAGCCGCCACCGTTGCCAGTGCAGGACTTCCGGCTAGTCCGGAAGTTGGCTCATTGCCGTGTAGTCGCCATCTCGGATACTTGGCCAAGACCGACTTCGACCAAATGGCGTCAAAGTGCATTGCCCTGAAATCATCAATTGGCGCATGTATGTCCGGAATCCCAAAGACCCCTTGTCTACTTGTACTGGCATAGTTTCAGAGTTTGCGGGCGAGCACCTTTCGCGATGAATTGGGCGCTGCGAAGACAAGCAGTTCTTCGACGAAAGGGATCACGCTGGAGCAGATGCAGCGGCGGTTGGGAATCGATTGAGAGGCACAAACGTCATTGGCGAATGAAGGTCTTGCCATGAGACGGAAAAGCAGCTTATAAAGTGGGGTGGGGCAAATCGGTGAGCTGCGCATGTCTCATGTCCCTCCTCGCGTACGGCGAAAGCACGCAAAGCACGGCAGGCCCCAACGAGGAGACTTGTATGTCATTCAAAGCTGCCCATGTTCTCATTGCCGGGGCTATTCTCGCTGCCGGCTGTTGCGTTTCTCCAGCCCAGGAAGTCATCCACGCGTTGACGGGCGTGGCGAGCAAGGTTGATAGCTCAGCTCACACGATTACATTGACGGATAGTGACGGCACTCAGACGGTCGTTAAAGACGACGCGAAGAACCACCCACGCTATGACTTCGACAAGACGCTGCAGTCGGATGCGACGGACAGCGCGGCTTTCGACAAACAGGGCGACCGCGTGATTCTTTACTACTTTGGGGATGGCTGGCAACGCCGCGCAGTAGCGGTTAAAGACCTGGGGCAGACCCCGCTGAAGCTCACTTCGGGAGAAGTGACGCACTGGGACCGTCATCATCACGTAATTACCATCAAGGCCGCTGACGGTACGAAACAGACATTTCAGCTTGACAACAAGACCGCGGTAGACACCCCGATGGGTGTGGTGAATGGGGAAAAATTCGATCCTCAGAACGGTGACCAGATCTCGGTCAAATATCTGAACAAAGACGGCAATAATGATGCCGTCTTCCTGAACGAGAGTTAACGAGCGCTGGCGAGCACCCCAGGTCCCGAGATCCAGACCTGGGGCACCCCAGGCACTACTTGACTGTCCATCCGAGAGTAAAGCGCAGGCCGTTCCCGTTCGCCGCTGCCACTTCGATCTGCCGCAACAGATTCAATACCTGCTTGGAGTGCCCGGCAAATTTTGTGCCAGTTGAGAACATAAGAAACTGGCATGAGAGGAGCTGGCGATGGCACGAGGCAAGAGGTATCAACCGGAGCAAGTAGTGAACCTGCTGCGACAGATCGAAGTGGCGGTGGCGAACGGCAAGACGACAGCGCAGGCGTGCAAGGAAGCGGAGATCGTGGAGCAGACATACTTCCGCTGGCGCAAGGAGTATGGCGGTCTGCAGGTAGACCAAGCGAAGCGCCTGAAAGAGCTCGAGCAGGAGAACGCGAAGCTGAAGCGTCTGGTGGCTGAGCTGAGTCTGGACAAGCTGGTGTTGAAGGACATCGCCTCGGGAAATTTCTAAGCCCGGAACGACGACGCAGTGCGGTCAGCCATGCCTGCGAGCGTGGGATGAGTGAGCGACGTGGGTGCCGATTGGTGAATCAACCGCGCGGCACACAACGCTACCGGCCGACACAGCGTGAAGACGAGGATGCACTCACCCAGGCCATCATCCAGCTAGCCAGCCAGTATGGCCGGTATGGCTACCGCCGGATTACGGCGCTGTTGCAGTGTGCGGGCTGGCAGGTGGGCAAGGATCGAGTGGAACGCATCTGGCGTCGCGAAGGGCTGAAAGTACCGAAAAGGCAGAAGCCAAGAGGCCGGTTGTGGCTCAACGATGGTTCGTGCGTGCGGCTTAGACCCACGCATAGGAGCCATGTGTGGAGCTACGACTTCATGAGCGCGCGGACGCATGATGGCAGAAGTGCACGCATCCTGAACCTGATCGACGAGTACACACGCGAGTGCCTGCTGATCCGTGCCGAACGGCGCTGGAGTTCGGCGAAGGTGATCGGTGCTCTGGCCGACGTGATGGTGATGCGAGGAATACCGGAACACCTTCGTTCGGACAATGGGCCTGAGTTCGTCGCCAAAGACCTGCGCCAATGGCTGGCCAACACTGGGGCAAAGACACTGTACATCGAACCCGGCTCTCCCTGGGAGAACGGATACTGCGAGAGCTTCAACTCGAAGCTGCGGGATGAGTTGCTCAACGGAGAAATCTTCTACTCGATCAAGGAACTGCGTGTGCTGGCCGAGCGCTGGCGCGTTCACTACAACGTGGTTTCATACTACCCCACCTCTCTATGTAGTTGAGAACAGGCTCTGGTGCTGATCGGAGTGAAGTACTGCGGGTTTGCGCGGTCTCGTGTGTGCTCGTAGTTTCAGCGTCTGCGCAGCCTCACTGTCCAAAATGTCCCTGTTGATAACCCAAGGACCATCCGCAAACGGATGATCGGCCGGGATCTCACCGCGGTCGATTGCCAGCCGGAGAGTTCTCGGGCTGATATCGAGAAGAGCAGCGGCGTCGGTGAGGTTGATCCAAGGTTGTTGTTCATCTGACTTATAGCAGGGGATACGATGATGGCTGCGCAAGGAAGTTACCCGCTCGCGTGTCCAACGGTTGGCACGTCCGGTGAGGTGACCATTGCGGTTCAGCACGCTGGCGATGATGTCGTCGCTTGAAATACGGGCCAGGACCGTAATCGCTTCGATCAATTCTCGCGATGTCTGTGTTCCGCACTGACCGCGACGACGCCGGGGCAGGTGCAGTTCGGTGTGCACGCCGCCTTTCCAATGAAGCCTGAGTATCAGTTCGCCGGCGGAGCTATCCACATCCACGAGAACCTCCTCGAGGAGCGCACGCACAATGCGCTTCTTCAACCGAGCACTAGTGGATGGATCGGTCCAGATAGATTCCAGTTGACTGGCGAGTTGGTCGAAGTCTTCACGAGTAACTACTGGACCCTGATCGATCTCCGCAATGTGCTGCTCGATACGCGTTTCGATATCGCGCACGTGCTGCAAGCTCAGGTTCCAGCGGCGCTCAAGTTCCGCAGTGACCAGTCTATTCTCCGGATCGGCCGCATCGTACTGGCGTTGCGTCCGCTGAACGACATAGCGTGCAGCTTCAAGATCGCGTTGCAGAGCTTCGAGGATATCGTCCTTTTGCCGGGCCCGCTCTTCGCAGGCCAGCACGGTAGCTTCGATCGCTGCGGGTTCGACCACGCGGAGAACCTCTCTGCCGATAGCTTCGTCGACCCTGATGCCTCCGAAAGCGATGCATCGCGGTTCGCCGTTATCGAGCCAGCCACGCATGCAGGAATAACGCAGCACATCGTGACCGCTGCCGGTATATCGCACCGTCAGCTTACGTCCACAGCGCGAGCATCGCAAGAGTCCGGCGAGTAGCGCCTGTCCATTTTTGACTGCGCCGGGCCGCTGTTCTCCCTGCGAGTTCTCTCGGATGGCACACTCGATGCGCTGGAACTCTTCCCAACTCACATACCCTTCATGGGCACCTGGAATTAGCGCCAGCCACTGTTCCCTGGGTTTACGCCGGCAGACGTGGCGTGGTCTTGCACCCTCGTAGCCAGTGAGATGTTCTGTCTTGCCGTAGGCGTAAGCGCCGCCATAGACAGGGCTGGTCAGCATGCGATGCATCGAGCGGTACACGGGGCGCTTCCATCTGGTCTCGCCACGCGGGGTGCGCGTCGGCACTTCCAGCCCATGTTCCAGAAACCACATCAACGTCTGGCGTACGGTGCCCAGTTCGAAGAACTTATGAAAGACAAGCAGAATCGTCCGTTGCACGCGCAGGTCCGGATCCTTTTCCAGCCGCTGATCCTCTCTCTTGATGTAGCCAATCGGAGCCGACACGATTAGCTCACCGCGACGTGCCTTTTCTCTACGCGCTTCGACCGAACGCTGACGCAACAGATCCAGTTCGTACTCGTTGAGACTGCCCTTCAGCCCCAGCAACAAGCGGTCGTTGCTGAGTCGGGGTGCGTAGACCATCTCCTGATCGATCAGCAGCGTATCGACCACGCGGCAAACCTCAACCAACTGCTGCCACTCGCGGCTGTTGCGTGCAAACCGGGAGACCTCCCGGGCAGCGACCGCACCTACCTTCCCCAGACAGACGTCGGCGACCATGCGTTCGAATCCGATACGCGTCACGGCCCCAGCGGCAGACCTTCCCAGGTCCTCATCCACGACTTCGATCTCGTGCCATCCCAGATGTCGCAGTCGCTCTTCCATCGCGTACTGCAGCTTCTGGCTCTCCAGATTATGGATTACCTGGTAAGGCGAAGACTGGCGAACATATAGGATCGCCTTGCGCTCCAGATGTTGGGTGCGGATCTTCTCACTCATCGCCCATCTCCAGCCTGGCCGGGGATGGCCGGTGCAGTAGATGTTCGTTCAGCATCCGAGCCAGCAATCGGACCATCTTCTGGTGGGCCTCCGTTGGCAACTGCGGAAGCTTCGTGGGCGGAGAAAACAGCTCGCCTTGACTGGTCTTCGAGCGTAACGGCAAATGCATCGGCATCTCCTGAACTGCTGGAAAGATGCTGCGCTTCGAACACCATCGATTCAACCGGATACGGCCCTGTCGATAACAGACTCTTCAACGCCAGCAAGGCCACACTGCTCACATGGGCCTCGCTCTCCTGCTTCATCTGGCTGCAGATGCCCGGATCAAACATCCACTCCGGTATCTCTAGCGCTGGCGAACTGTTCATATCGTCCTGCCCGCAGCGCAGAACCCTACTACCACCTCGACGCGCGTCGCCTCGAACAAACGCACCTTGCCCAAACCATGGATGCCAGCGGTACTGTACTTCGCGAATGCAAGTTTTATGGGTGTCTTGTACCCCGGTTGTACAACACCGTCAGACCGCACTCTTCGCTGGGGTACAGACCTCCAGCTTCAGAAGCACGGCTGACCTTAACCAACAAGGGGCGTGGAGAAATGGAAACCGCTCCGCGCTTCCCACTTCCCCACACCCCCGACGACGGCTATCAAGCAACATCGATAACTGCGCTACACTAACTTCTCACTGGCACAAAACATCGGGCAAGGCAGGTTCGGCATAGGTGGGAGTGACATTGCCGTTTACGACGGAGAGGATCTCGCGGCGACCGGCCTCGTGATTGTCACGATGAACTATCGGGTGGGACCTTTTGGATTCCTCGCTCATCCTGAACTTACCGCTGAATCCGACCATCATAGTTCCGGCAATTATGGTCTCCTCGATCAGATTGCCGCGCTGCGTTGGGTGGCGAATAACATAAAAAGCTTCGGTGGCGATCCGCACCGCATGACGATTTGGGGTTGGTCTGCAGGCGCTGTCAACGTTAATGTCCTCATAGCGTCACCACTCGCTAGCGGATTATTCCAACAAGCGGTGGCAGATAGTGGAATCGGAAGAATTGCGTGGCCTTTAGCGGATCTGAAAACGGCGGAACAGAGCGGAGTAAAATTCGCTGCGACGCTCCATACCGCGTCGCTCAAAGAGCTTCGGGCACTATCAGCCACGGAGCTGCTGAATCAAGGCGTAAGTTTTTCTCCCGTCGTCGACGGCTGGGTTTTGCCTGATACCCCCGCAGTTCTCAATGAACGAGGGACCGACAAGGACGTCCCAATTATCACGGGGTACCAAGCAAATGATGCATTGCTTTTCTTGCCACCGACCGTAACTCTAGATGCGTTCGATCAATTTGTGAAACAACAATATGGGAACCTTTCTACGGAGTTCCAACACCTGTACCCTGCGAAGAATGCAGAGGAAGCAAGACAAGCACTGTTGTTGAGTAGCCGCGACCGCGATCGAGTATCGATGTTTCTTTGGGCCAGTGCGCGAGCAACAAATCATCATCAGCCGGTTTACACGTACTTTTTCGACCGCGGGATTCCGTGGCCCCAGCATCCTGAATTTGGCGCATTTCACGGGAGTGAATTGCCATACTTTTTTCTGAATCTAGATAAGCTTGATCGACCCTGGGAACCAATAGACCGGGACTTGGCGAAATCCGCGGCGGCCTATCTGAAGAACTTCGCGACAACAGGGAACCCAAACGGCCCCGGCTCTGCAACCTGGACACCGGTTGACAGAAATGACCCATCAACTATCGAATTGGGAACGCGCATCGGCCTGATGCCTCTCGCCGACAAACAGCGCTTGGATTTTTGGATCCGTTACTTTAACTCGCCCGAGGCATTAAAAGCGCCCCCGTTCTGACGTCACTCTAATCCGGTCTTAATGGCTACGAAACGCCAAAGTGTCAGCCCAGGACGAACTCCGTTTCGATTTATGCCAAATCGCCATAACCGGCCAATCGCTTCCCATTTTGAGGTGTGTGAAATATTGCACGTTGCGAGGCCGATCAGGCTATATCTTCACCAGCCCGATACTCGGCGATAGAACGAGAATGCCAGCTCTCATTTGCGCCTCTGCAACGCACGAAGGATTCCAGGTATCAGAGGCCGCCATGAGCGTAACTCTTGCCGCTACGCGGCATTCAAGTCTCAGCAACGGCCGATCTGCACTCAAACAAGAAGTGAAATCACTCTGTTTGAAGGTAAGAAATCCAGCTGAAAAATAATACAGTGTCTGTCCCAGCCGCGCCATACCTGGCGTTGCTCAGATAATGCTGGTCTAAAAGATTGGCCGCTTATCTCCGCCAAAGCGCTCTTCGAGGGTAGCCGGTCCAGGAAACGTGGTATCTCCTGTTTTCGTCAACTGAAGTAGTCCTCGGTTAGGCCGGCCGGGCACCGAGAGCAGCGAGACAACACAAAATCATGACGGAAGGGTGGCTGCTCATTGCTTTGGCAACACGAGCACTCCCAATGAAGCCGTGGCACGGAGCCAACAGTCCTAATCATGGTCCTGGAACGCCAAGGAAATCAGTAGATACAATCGCCAGTTTGCCGGGGTGACAGGGATGCTGCCAAACTTCCAACAGGAGGATAATCGGGCCATGCCAACCAACCCAATCGAATACATCTGGCCTGGCATCATCGCCGCGCAGGCAATCTACGCCGCGACAAAACTGCGCATTCCCGACCTTCTTTCTTCCGGCCCAAAATCCGTTGCCGAATTGGCGTCGGATTGTGATGCGCATCCGGCGACCCTCGAACGCTTATTGCGCGCGCTCACGAGTATCGATATGTTCGCGCTGGAGTCAGACGGGCGCTTCCGGAACACCTCTCTTACTGAGATTCTTCGAAGCGATCATCCTGAGTCGCAACGTGAAGGTGTTCTCTTTCTGCCTGCGCCATTTCTTTGGCGTCCGCTGGGAGAACTATACGATTCCGTTCGCCGCGGCGAGCCTGCCTTCCCGAGAGTCTTCGGGCAGAAATTCTTCGAGTATCTCGCCGATTGCCCGGAAGATGCGGCAACCTTCAATAAGGTCATGACTCAGGGCATCGCATGGACAACGCCGGCCCTGCTGGCCGCGTACGATTTCTCGCACTTTGAACGGCTGGCCGATGTGGGCGGCGGCCAGGGTGCGCTCCTTCGCGATATCCTTGTGGCCACGCCGGGTCTTGAAGGCATTCTTTTCGACCTTCCACAGGTGGTGTCCGGAGCTTCGGAGATTTTGGGCGGTGAGATCGCCTCGCGCTGCCAGATTGTGGGCGGGAGCTTCTTCGACTCAGTGCCCGAAGGGGCCAATGCCTATCTGCTGAAGGGCGTCATTCACGATTGGCCGGATGACGATGCGATAAAAATTCTGACGAACATCCGAAGGGCCATCCCTCCGAACGGTACCCTTCTACTTATAGAAAGCCTTGTTGACTCTGCAACTCGTCCGGCGGGTCTTGCGGATATGCTCATGCTGGCGATCGGTGGGCGCGAACGCACCGAAGCCGATTTCCGTTCGCTTCTGGCGTCTAGCCATTTCTCTCTTGCCCGGATCATCGCAACAGAAGCCTCCTCCCTGATCGAATGCCATCCAGTAGGGCGTTCCGACCGCTAGCCTTCTGGAAACGTGCGTTGCCCACTAAGTCATCAACTGAGATTGTCTCATCCGAGAATCCAAGAAGCGTCAGTGCCACATTGCGGTACGGTCTGTTCATCGTTCGGGCGGTCGGTCTTGCCATCTCAGATAGCTATGTGCAGAATAGGTATGTCTGATATAGACTCATGCCATTATGGCAAAGAGTCCGAAGGGCCGCGATCTTTTCCCAGGCGCTTTAGAGTTAATGATCCTTCATTCGCTTCGTGTGAAGCCGATGCACGGTTATGCCCTCGTCAAATACATTCGGCAAGTGTCCGATGATCTTCTGCAAATAGAGGAAGGATCTCTGTATCCAGCTTTGCAGAGACTGCTCAAAGAGGGCTATCTGGAATCCGAAGAGGGGATTTCCGCCAAAGGTCGGCCCACTCGTATCTACATGCTGACCAAGGCAGGCCATCGTCGTCTCGAACAGGAAGTCTCCAGTTTCGAGAAGATGTTTACCGGAATTACGCGCGTACTGGCCGTAGCCAGAGTCTAAGGAGGCTTTATGCCTTGGCGCAGAAAGTTCTTCTCTCGTCACCGTCAATATAACGATCTTTCTGTCTCGATCCGCGAACACCTGGAGGAAAAGATCGATGAGCTGATGGAAGAGGGCATGTCCCGCGAGGAGGCGACGCAAGGGGCGCGTCGGGAGTTCGGCAATGTGGCTCTGATAGAGCAGCGTAGCCGGGAAGTATGGCAATGGCCGAGGCTCGAAACCATCGTGGCAGACGTCCGATTTGCCCTGCGGCAGTTGAGCAAATCACCCGGATTTACCTTGTTGGCCATTCTCATCATGGCCCTCGGTATTGGAGCCAATACCGCCATCTTCAGTGTCGTTCACGCAGTTCTTCTCGAGCCCTTGCCCTTCCGTGACGCCGACCAGCTCGTCCAGATCTGGCACGTACCTCCGCAATCCAGTTTTCCCGGCATGACGCGCTTCGCCGTCTCCGCCGCCAACTTCCTCGACTGGCAGAAGCAGAACAATGTTTTCAGCCAAATGGCACTCGCCAGCGGTGGCGCATTCGACATTACTGGCCAGACAAAACCCGAGACGATTCGCGCCGGCACGGTCACCCACAACTTCTTCTCTGTGCTCGGCGTCCAGCCCATCTATGGACGCGTATTCCTTCCTCAGGAGGATCAGCCCGGGCACAACAATGAAATCATCCTCTCCTATAAGCTGTGGCAATCGCGATTCGGCTCCAATCCCAAAGTGATCGGGCAGACTCTGCCGCTCGATGGCACTCCGTACCAGATCGTTGGGGTGATGGGGCCAAAGATGACCAAGCCCGATTTCGCGCAGGCCTGGGTTCCACTCGGTCTCACGGCTGAACAAGCCGCGGTTCGCGGCGAGCACCATTACTTCTCCATCGCCCGGCTCAAAACCGGCGTGACGATCACGCAGGCCCAGGCTGAGATGAACACCATCTCGCACCGCCTCGAACAGGCTTATCCCGTCGACGACAAGGGCTGGGGTGCGACCGTCGTCTCCATGCGCGACGAGCTGGTTGGCGAGGTGCGTCCTGCTCTGCTAATGATGCTCGGAGCGGTTGTCTTTGTGTTGCTGATCGCCTGCGCCAACGTTGCGAATCTCATCTTCGCCCGCACCCATAGCCGGCGCAAGGAAATCGGTATCCGCTCCGCGCTAGGGGCCAGCCGCAGTCGAATCATCCAACCACTGCTGACGGAATCGGTCATTATTTCTCTGTGCGGTGGAGCGCTGGGCCTCATCCTGGCCCACTTCGGCATCGAACTGCTTCTCAAATTCTTCGCAGACAAGCTGCCTCGCATGGGCGAAATCGGCCTCAGCACTCCGATTCTGCTCTTTACCCTCGCCCTCTCGGTAGCTACGGGTATCCTGGCCGCACTGCTTCCCGCGCTGAGCATGATCAGGGGTGACGTAAACGAATATTTGAAGCAAGGCCTCGGTCGCCTCGACACCGACTCCGGCAGCAGTTTCACCCGTTCTGCGCTCGTCTCGGTCGAAGTTGCGCTCTCCATTGTTCTCCTCATCGGCGCCGGACTGATGCTGCGCAGCCTCTGGAGCCTCCAGGCCGTCGATCCCGGATTCGATCCGCACAATGCCCTGACGCTCGCCGCTCAGGTATCGCGCCACCAGTTCACCACGCCGGTACAGGAGTCCCAGTTCTTCGACGCGGCCCTTCAAGGTATCCGGAAGCTGCCTGCGGTAGAAGCCGCAGGCGCGGTCGACGATCTTCCCCTCACCGGCGGTTCCAATCAGCCCGTTGCGGTGGAAGGCCGGCCAGTTGTTCCCATGTCCGAACAGCCCGAAGTCTCGGTCCGCGTTGTCGCCCCTGGATATTTCAACGCCATGCGCATCCCCTTGCTGCAAGGCCGCGACCTCCAGGAGAGTGACTCAGCCGATTCCGCCGCCGTCGTAGTCGTAAGCAAAGCGATGGCAAAGCAGTTCTGGCCAAATGAAAACCCCGTCGGACATCACCTCAAGCTAACCTTTTTTCCCGACAAGGAACGCACCGTCGTTGGCGTTGTCGGCGACGTGAAGCAGGAAGGCCTCGACAGCACGGCCGGAATCGCCACACTCTATTGGCCCCTCACGCAGGTTGGTGACTCGGCAATGGGTCCATGGCGGCCGTTTGGCATGTCCATGGTCGTGCGTACCGCGACGGCGCCGCAGTTGCTCGTCACTGCGGTCACAAACGCGGTTGCGCAGGTCAACAGCGGAATCTCCCTGGATAACGTGATAACACTCGACGAGTTCATCGGGAGCACCCTCACACAGCGAAGCTTCAACATGCAGCTACTCACCATCTTCGGCTTGCTTGCGTTGCTCTTGTGCACCATCGGCATCTATAGCGTGCTGGCCTACTCCGTCAAACGGCGAATGCGCGAAATCGGCCTGCGGCTCGCTTTCGGCGCCTCAATCCGGCAAACGGCCGCTCTTTTGATTGCGCAAGGAATGAAGCCGACTCTCATCGGTATCGCCGTTGGTCTCGTCGCGGCGTTCGCGCTCGGTCGGGCTGCTGCCAGCCTCATCTACGGGGTCAGCACCCGCGATCTTGCGACATTCGCCTCGGCCACGCTGCTCATCGTGCTCGTCTCCTTCGCAGCGAGCCTCGTTCCTGCGTTACGCGCAACGCGTGTGGACCCGGTCAAGGTTTTGCACGAGGAGTGATATAGCCTACTTTTTGCGTCAGCCTTAGGCTTTCACAGATAGCCCTTGACGCATTGCCCCGAGCTGAGAACGCCCCTGAATTCATCGGTCGAAACCAAATTCAGATGTGGGTGAGCCCATTATCGCCAACGCGCGTTTCGAGGGTTCACCGGTTCTGGAAGCGCGCTAAGCCCTGTTATCAGCATTCGAGGTTTCGAGTCGCAGCCGTCAGCAAACGGGAGACGACTTCACAATGCCGGCTCTCTCAGGCATATGGTGGCAGTGTGCCAGGCCGGGATATGCCACAATTCGATTGACAGCGAGAATGCGATTTTGTGCCAGGTGTGACGCCAATCGTTTAAATAATGGGCTTATCGTTGGACTGTCCCCAAGCGTTCATTCACACGCAAGCGCTGTCAGGGGATCAATCCTTATAGCCCGCAATGCAGGGACCAACATTGCGATCCCGCTAAGCACAATGATCGCGACGATGCCGAGCAGGTAGACTGCCGGACTGCCGGGTTTGATTTCAAATAGCAGGTGATCGAGCAATGGCATCGAGACAACCGACAAGATCGCTCCGGCTACGATACCCAGCGCCACGGGGAGGAAGCCTTCGGCAAAGACCAGGCGCATGATTTCCGCTCGCGGGGCACCGACAGCCATGCGGATCCCGATCTCTGCAGTGCGCAGGACTACGGAATACGAGAGCACTCCGTAAATGCCGCCGAGCGCCAATTGCAAGGCGACGATGGAGAGCAGTGTGGCAAGTACCGAGACAAAGCGGCTCTCGGCTCGTGCGCGCTCAATCACCGACGATAGCGTCTCGAGGTGGGTGATGGGTACATTGCGATTGAGGCCGGCGATCTGTTTGCGTACGGATGACGCGAGATCGGGAACGGCCCCGCTAGTGCGAATAACCATGGACATGGATGGCCGAGGAGCTAGCGGATAGGGCACATAAATTTGCGGACGCACGGTTGCAGTCAGCGTATGGCACTGGATGTGCCGCACAACTCCCACCACCACCAGCCAGTCGCGTTCAAACTGGTACGGCCCCTTTGGAGAGTCGGAGCCATTGATGCGTTTGCCGAGAGCAGACTCGCCAGGCCAAAGCCGTCGCGCGAGAATTTCGTCAATTACGGCGACGTGCTGGTGAGCCGCGTCGTCGGACTCTGTGACATCGCGGCCTTGCAGGAGTTGCGCACCGATCGTGTCGAAGTAGCCGGGGAGAATAGAGCGCATATCGGCCATCTCAGTGTTCTGCTGGTCTACGGGAGTGCCATCCTTCCAGTAGTAGTCATACCAGTTGCCCTGGTCATCGAGCGGAAGATGGGAGACGGTCGAAACGGATTGCACTCCGGGAAGTGTGGTGAGCGCGCGCTGCACTTCGCGCAGAACATCGTAAGTAGGCACGTTTGCGCGTAGAGTGAAGACATTATCCGCGCGGAAGCCTGGGTCCACGCGGAGAATGTTGGCAAAGGTGCGGACGAGTAGCCCTGTTCCGATGAGAAGCACGAAGGCAAGAGCAACCTCGGTGGCGACGAGGGCCGTGGTTGACTTTGACTGTTTGCGAGTTGTCGATCGTCCACTGCGTTTCAGGTCCTCGGCAAGCTTGAGGTGCCGCACGGTGGAGATAGGCGCTAGCGCGACGATGACACTAATCAAAAGCGCAACAATAAAGGTGAAGGCAAGCACGCGGAGATCGAGGCTGGTATGCCCCAGATTCGCAAATGACGACGGCTCGACTGCGACAATCGCCTTCAAGGCTGCCCATCCGAGCAGCAGGGCAACTGTGCCACCGAGAAGCACGGTCAACAGTGTTTCAGCAAGAATCTGCTGAATCAGACGGAACGTGGATGCCCCGAGTGCAGCACGAATCGTGGTCTCATGAATCCGCTGCTGTGCGCGGATCATGAGGAGGTTCGCCACGTTGGCGCACCCTATCAGCAAAATAAATGCAACAGCGCCAAAGAGCAGGTACAACGTTCGGCGCACTTCGCGAACATCGTCGTCCTGCAGAGAGAAGGCGTACAGGTGGTAGTTGTTGACCTTTGTTCGCGCACCGATGTTGTTGATCTCCGCGGCAATCGACGCGAGTTCAGCCCGTGCTGCTGGCAGGCTTCCCGCACTGCGCAGCCGCCCGACGAAGTGGAGAAAGCCTGGGCCGTTCGGCTCCCATGGGCCGATGGGAGTGGATTGGAAGTAATCGACATTGGGGGGAACGCTGGCATCTTCAGGAAAGATCAGCCTGAAGTTTTGCGGAAGTACTCCGATCACGATTGACGAGCCACGGCCGAGGGGCACGGACGTACCAATAATCCGCGGATCGCTGCCGAATTTCCGGACCCATAGCTGGTGAGAAAGGATAACGGTTGAGGGGGCGTTCTCTAGGTCATCGTCAGGCCCGAAAAAGCGCCCCAACATGGGGCGCGTCGAGAAGAGCTGGAGAAAGTTGGACGTGACGACGCCGGCCTTGCCCTGCTCCGGGTCTCCTTTACCGGGCAGCGCGCGGTTCGTGACCCAGATGCCGCCAATCTGGTCGAAGGCATGGCTCCGCTGGCGCATCTGGTAAAGCTCGAACATCGATGCGGGAGCGCGGTTGGAATTACCCAGCTCCGATAAGATGGCGGCCAGCCGATTCGACTCGGGATAGGGAAGCGGGCGAAGCAGCACGGAGTTGACGAAGGTGAAGATGGCAGTGTTCGCGCCGATGCCGATGCCAAGCATGAGAACAGCCGTGACCGCGAATACAGGGTTGCGCCGCAATTGACGTCCAGCGAAGTGGAGATCAGCGGCGAGTACTCTTACCGTGTTTTCCCATCCATAAGTGCGTACCTGCTCTTTGGCGGTGTGTGGGTTTCCGCACTCCTGGCGCGCCGCTCGGTGGGCATCCTCATCGGAAAGACCGCGCTCGCGATACGCAGCTGTCGTTTCTTCGAAGTAATGCTGAACCTCCTCATCGATTTCCCTGTCTCGGTCGTTTCGATGCAGCAGCCCACGAAGCCCATGAGTCACCTGGCGCCAAAATGACATGCTTAAGCCTCCTGCCGGAGAAGGCGCGCAACTGCTGAGGACCGCCGATTCCAATCCGCCCCCTGGATCTCCAACTGTGTCTCTCCTGTGCGCGTGAGAGTATAGAACTTCGCGCGACGGGAGTTTTCCGTTTTCCGCCACTCGGAATTGAGCCAGCCAGCGCGCTCCAGACGCTGAAGAGCCGTCAGAAGAGATCCCGGGTTCACCTTAAATACGCCTCGTGAAACCTGCTCGACACGTCGAGCAATGCCGAAACCGTGCATGGGTTCAAGACTCAGCGTCTTCAGTATCAGGAGGTCGAGTGTGCCCTGGATTACATCGGTGTTCTGCTCGGTCATGAGCAGCAGCCTAGTACCTCGTCATCTTGAATGTCAAGATGTGATAGTCAAGAGCTAATCTCAAGATCAGCAGCTCCCCGTTTTGACCACACCCTGGACGAGCACAAAATCTATAGCGCCGTATCGACAGTGCTCCGGGTGCAGAGATGTGCGGTTACCGTGTTGGCGATCGAGAGCAGTGTGGCTACGGCGATTTGGACTAAACCGTGCGGGGATTTGGCAGGACAATTGCTTTATGGAGATTCATTGCAGTGCAGCAATTTCGTGCCGACTTCCACATTGATCTGTGCACAGAAGTTCTGATCGTCACGCGGATTCTGATGGCGTGCAACATGCAATTTGTCCTGCCAAATCGTACTACTTTGCAGCTACCCGCGAAGCGGGTTTAGTGCAAATCTCTAGTGCCGTATCGACAGCGCTCCGCGCACGGAACTGCGCAGCACGGGGTAGTCGGTGGGGAGCGGTGTGGATACGGCGATTTGCAGTAAGCCGCTAGCGCGGTGGATGTATGGGGATTGAATGCTGTCGGCGGGGAGCTATGGCGGCAGACAGGGCACGGAACAGGTCGAGGGTGTCGTTGGCAGGCGGGATCTGCGATGTGCTGGAGTGGTCAATGGGAGGACTCGAAGCACATCCATTCCGATGCAGAGCCGATTTCAGGCGCAGGGGGTTGGAGGCGGCTTGAGACTCCGTTGGGGCGACCGGTCGAGTTCGCATGCAGGCCAGCATCGTTGTTCAGGATGAGTCCAGCAGCGCGCAGGAAAGCGGTTGGCAAGAGTTAGTCGGCCCAACAGCTTTATAACGCGTGACGACGTGCAGAGTGCCGTATTGGCACTGTGGGCATGAGCGGTTAAGCGCGGACTTCTGCTGTTGGTTCAGCAGTGCGTCGATGTCCGGGGTGGTTGCGCTGAGATGGAGTCTGCAGAGAGTCAGTGCCTGGCGGCGGTTGCGGTTGGCGAGCAGTCCGAAGTGGCGGATCTTGATGAAGCCGGCAGGCAGGACATGGAGCAGGAAGCGGCGGATGAACTCGACCGCATCGAGTTTCATGACGCTGCTGCGGTTGTTATGTTGGGAGTCCCGCCAGCGGAAGCGCACCTGGCCATTATCGAGACTGAGGAGCCTTCCGTTGGAGATGGCAACCCGATGGGTGTAGCGGGCCAGATACTTCAGCACATGCTCGGGTCCTCCGAACGGAGGCTTGGAGTAGACCACCCACTCTGTTCGGCGCAAGGTACCAAGCAGAGAGTGAAATGCACGTGGGGTGGAGAGTTCAGCCAGCTTGCCGGCGAAGCATAGGTCGCTACGCCGGTAGCTGTGCCTGAGGAAGGCGAGCAGCTTGCCGCGGAACATGCGGCCGAGCACGCGCACGGGGAGGAAGAATCGGCGTCTGCTGGCAACCCAGCGGGAGTGATCGAGGGCCAGTCCGCCGGCAGGGACGAGGCAGTGTAGATGCGGATGATGCCTCAAGTTCTGCGACCAGGTGTGCAGCACGGCAAGCACGCCGATGCGTGCGCCGAGATGGCGAGGATCGGCGGCGATTTCCAACAGCGTCTCGGAAGCGGCGCGGAACAACAGGCTATAAAACAGACGCTGGTTCCTGAGTGCGAGCGGCGCCAGTTGCTCAGGTAGGGTGAAGACCACATGAGCGTAAGGCACCGGCAGCAAGCTTGCGGCCTGCTTCATGAGCCAGCGGTCGCGCGCTGAAGACTGACACTTGGGACAGTGCCGGTTGCGGCAGGAATCGTAAGCGACAGTCTCGTAACTGCAGCGATCGCATCGTTCCAGATGAGTGCCCAGCGCGGCCGTACGGCACCGGCCGATATCGCGCAGCACCTTCCGCTGCTGGTCCGAGAGAGCATGGCCCCAGCGCTGAAGGAACTCGTTCTCGTGAGCGTGAAAGACATCGGCCACTTCGAGCCGATGTCCGTTCATGCTGTTCTGTTCCCTCCCCGAGCAATGCGAATGTCGCGAATGGGCAGGTCGTCGAGCGGGCTCGCGGTGGCGTGCAGCTTGGCTTCGGAGACGTGCAGGTAGCGGGAAGTAGTCTCCAGATCGCGGTGACCGAGCAGAAGCTGGATGCTGCGCAGATCGGTGCCCGCATCCAGCAGATGTGAAGCGAAGGAGTGACGCAGCACGTGCGGGCTGAGCGGTTTAGAAATGCCAAGCTGCTTGCGCAACTCCTGACAGGCGACGCGGACCCCGCTTGCCATCATGGGCTGGTCAGGCCATCGTCCGGGAAAGAGCCAGTCCTTGGGCTTGCGCCAACGCCAATAAAGGCGCAGCAACTCCAGCAGTTTGGGCGACAGCATGACCTGGCGGGGAAACTTGCCCTTGCCCTCGCGGATGTTGATGATCATCCGCTTGCTGTCGATATCGTTGACCTTCAAGTCCAGTGCTTCCTGACAGCGAAGCCCTGCGCTGTAGTACAGGGCCAGCAGTGCGCGGTGCTTGGTGTTGGTCGTCGCATCGAGCAGAGCGCAGACTTCTTCCCGGCTCCAGACCGTAGGCAGCTTTCGGCGCACCTTGGGCTTGATCACCTCTTGATCGAACCAGGTCTGCTTCAGTGTGCGCGTGTAGAGGAACTTCAGTGCCGATCTGGCCCCTTGAATCGTTCCCCAGGCTAGCTTCCGTTCGTTGAGCAGATACAGCAGAAACGTGCGAACGTGCTCCGGGCCCAGCTGATCGGGTGACCTGTGAAAGTACTTGGCGAACTCAGCGACGGTGTGGGTGTAGTGACCGATCGTGCGTTCGGAGAAGTTGCGCAGCCGCAGATCTTCCTGCATGCGCTGACGTAGGTGAGTCATGGACACCTCCTTGGGTGTCCAAAACTCTATCCAAATGCCACAGAGGCATAACCTCCCGCGCTAGCGGGTTAGTGCAAATCGCCAAAGCGCGTTTCGAAGCGCTCCGATTCTGGAAACGCGCTAAGCCCTGGAGTCAACAGTTGACAGTCGAACCGCCCGGATCGCTGGAGAATGAGCGACCTTTGGGTATTGAAGTCTTGCCCGGATGCGGCTGGTCTAGCAAACCACGGTTTCCCGCACGCCTCCTCGACGTATGGCTCATGGTGGCCTGCTCCTCCTGTGTTGCAATCGCGTTTGCAGGCTACTTTTCCCGACTACCAGAGCAGGATCCTGACGATGGCACGGCCTTTCGTGTGGAGAGATGTTGCCACCATGCTCCGGTTGGTGATCATGGGTGCAAAGGAGAAGTCGTTGGCCGCCGGCAGTGCCTGAAGGGGCGGTGTGACGGGGGGCAGCCAGTCATATTCATTGCGGTCGTCTCCCATGCGTGGTTCAAAGAATCGCATACAATTGCTTCGTCGTTCAGCTAATTCGGTTAGCGTAGGGTTAAGGGGAGAAAGCTCATGAGTACGCCCCCAGTCGATTCGTTGCCGAAAGTTGCAGCCAGGCCACCCCGGCGCGATCAGCGTGAGCGGCCTCCCGATCTGATTTACGGGTTGGATGATCGCCCCCCACTAGCGCATCTGATTCTTCTGGGGGCGCAGCATGTGGCCGTGCTCTGTCCCTACCTGGTGTTCGTTGCGTTGATCACGCAAGCGTCAGGAGCATCCACAGCCGTGGCATCACACGCGGTGGGCCTGAGCATGATCGTCATCGCGCTGGCTACGCTACTGCAAGCGCATCGACTGGGTCCGGTGGGGTCAGGATACCTGGCCACGCCGGTGGTTTCGGCGATTTACTTCGCATCAGCTCTGAACGCGGCGCATCATGGTGGACTGGGGCTGGTATGCGGAATGATCGCGTTCGCCGGCGTTGTTGAGGCGATCTTCGCGTGGACGCTGCCGCGGATGCGGAGGGTGTTTCCTCCCGTTGTTTCCGGCTTCATTGTGATTGCCGTGGGCGTGGAGTTGGGCCTCATCGGCGTGCGCGGATTTCTGGGAGTTACTGACCTGCACGATCCGAGTCTTCCCACCCACATTGGGGCCGCTGGCTTGACGCTTGCGGTGATGGTAGGGCTCGGCGTGTGGGGCAAGGGCCTTCCCCGGCTGCTCTGCGGCCTGATCGGTCTCGCGGTGGGGATGGCGATCGCGGTCGCGGCGGGAATGGTGACGAGCAGAGACGTCGCCGTCATCGGCTCGCGGTCCTGGTTCGCGCTGCCTGACCCCCGGTTTCTCTCCTACCGATTTGAACCGTCGCTGATGGTGCCGTTCGCGATTGCGGCATTGGCCTCGGGCCTGCGCGCTATCGGCGTGATCACGACCTGCCAGCGGATCAACGACGCATCCTGGCGCCGGCCTGACCTGGACAGTATTCGCTCCGGGGTCCTGGCTGATGGCATCGCCTGTTTTCTCGGCGGTTGCGTGGCGACGCCGGGCCTAAGTGCCTCACCAAGCCTTGCCGGAATCCAAAAAGTCACGGGCGCGACGAGCCGATATATCGCCTATGCGATTGCGGGCTGGTTCGTGCTGCTCGCATGCGTGCCGAAGGTCGGCGCCGTACTGCTGGCGCTGCCGCTGCCCATCATCGGCGCCGCGCTGGTTTTCAACGGCGCCTCGATGCTGGTGGGCGGGATCCAGATCGTGATGTCGCGGCCTATGACGATGCGCAACACGTTCATGGTCGGCATCTCGCTGCTGTTTGCCCTGAGCCGACGTGTGTATCCCGAGTTTTTCGCGCTGCTGCCCTCATGGTCGAGCGCCTTCACCGATTCGATTCTGTCGATCGCAGTGGTGGCCTGCGTGCTGCTCAATCTTGTTTTCCTCATCGGGGAACGCCGCATCGAGGTCATGGTGCTGGAGCCCGAGGACGGCAAAACCATTTCACGTTTTGACGACAAGTTTCAAGCGCAAGCCAAGAAATGGCAGCTGAACGCAGCCGATGCCGCGCGCGCCGAGACGAGTACGAACGAGTTGTTGCGCCTGATCGAGGACGGAGGGCACGCTACTAGTGCCGTCACGGCAAGCGTCAGTTACGACGACCTCGATTTGATGATCAAGCTGAGTTACAAAGGCACCTTGCCCTTCGTCGCCTCAGAACAGCGGACGCCGCGTGGGATGGTCGAGGAGCAGATTTTCGCCGCAGGGCTTTCCGGGTTTTTGTCCTCAGTGTACCCAGACCGTCTTAACAGCCAGCAGAAAGACAACAACTGCGAGGTTTCGATGACCTTCCAAACTTAGCCTTGCGATCTATGCGTCAGTGGACAGAGAACGTCCTAAAATCGTCCTCCACGGCAGACCAAAAGATTTCCTTTCGGACTTCCGGGCATACATTATGCAGTTTTTGATTGAATACTAGGTCAATGAGCGCTAAACCCTGATAGCGCCAACCATAACCCCCGGCTCTGGTCTCCTCTCCGTTATACTGACTGGACCATGCCCGGCGAGCCGTCGACACTGACCCGCCGCAGCTTCCTCAGCGTTGCTGCCGCCGGAATTGTTTCTAGTCCGATATGGGCGAAATCCACTACGGCGCGCGTTTCGGATTCCCAGTTGCTCAGCGATATTGAGCATCGCACTTTTTACTTTTACTGGGAGCGTGTGAACCATAGCAACGGCCTGATGGAAGATCGTTGGTCGACGCCGGCCGCTTGCAGCATTACGGGGACAGGCTTCGCTCTAACTGCTTGGCCAATTGGAGTTGAGCGCGGTTGGATCACACGCAATCAGGCACGAGACATCACGCTGCGGACGCTGCGGTTCTTTGAGCAATTACCGCAGGGCGAACAACGGTCTGGCACCGCGGGCTATCGTGGCTTCTATTACCACCTTATTGATATGGAGACCGGACTACGGTTGCCAAATTGGGAACTTTCAATAATTGATACCTGCTGGCTGCAAATGGGCATGGCATTTGCGCAAGGCTGGTTCGACCAAGAGGATGAGAAGGAAAAGGAGATCCGTGCACTCGCGCAGCGTCTGCTGGATCGCACCGAATGGGATTGGATGCAGGCCAATAGCACGGGCTGTAAAGCCATCTCGATGGGCTGGCACCCGGAGAGCGGCTTTATTGAGCGCAATTGGGAAGGCTATAACGAGGGGATGGCGCTCTATTTCCTCGCGCTCGGCTCACGGTCTCACCCGGCTAAGGAGGGCGCCTTCGAGGCATGGACTGCGCCCTTCCCAAAATATTGGCGCGGAGAAGGTGCGAACCGCTACCTCTCCTTCGCGCCGCACTTTGCGCATCAATATGGGGCCGTGTGGGTTGACTATCGCGGCATCTATGATGCGACCATGCGGGCGGCCGGGTTTGACTATTTCGAGAATTCCCGCCGCGCCACCTATGCGCAGCGCAACTATGCCATTGCCAACCCCATGGGTTGGGATAGTTATTCCAAGGACATCTGGGGCCTCAGCGCCTGCGATGGACCAGGTGATCTAGTCATAAGTTTCAAAGGCAAGCCGACGCAGTTTTATGGCTATGCGGCCTATGGGC
The DNA here is from genome assembly GCA_963781245.1 of uncultured Acidobacteriaceae bacterium. GTDB lineage: Bacteria > Acidobacteriota > Terriglobia > Terriglobales > Acidobacteriaceae > Silvibacterium. The sequence goes on along the minus strand of CAWAFB010000004.1, from coordinate 628,896 downwards.
CGAAGGGCATGCCCGACGAGGAAGACCATGGCACCCTTGCCCCCACCGCCGCGGTAGCCTCGATTCCCTTTGCACCCGAGATTTGCATCCCTGCGGCCTGGGCCTTACGCAATTTCCAAGGTGGGCGGCTTTACGGCAAGTACGGTTTTTTCGATTCGTTCAACCCTAGCTTCCGTGATACCCATGTCAGGCTTAGGTCAGGCAGCGTTGATGGGCGCTTAGGCTGGGTTGACAATGATTATCTCAGCGACAATCAGGGGCCGATTCTAGGCATGATCGCGAATTACAGAACGGGGATCATCTGGAACGCCACCCGCAAAGTGCCCAATCTGGTGCGTGGTTTGAAGCGAGCAGGCTTTACCGGCGGTTGGTTGAATGGGGCATAAGATCAACCACTGCGACTCGAACGGAACGTATGAAGACGAGCGTGCGCGCTGCCGTGGAAGTGATGTTTCAGCGTGGGGCGTCAGTGCCTCACAGCGGATCAGCTGTTGATAAATCTATAGCGCCGTATCGACAGTGCTCCGGGTGCAGAGATGTGCGGTTACCGTGTTGGCGATCGAGAGCAGTGTGGATACGGCGATTTGGACTAAACTGTGCGGGGATTTGGCAGGACAATTGCTTTATGGAGATTCATTGCAGTGCAGCAATTTCGTGCCGACTTCCACATTGATCTGTGCACAGAAGTTCTGATCGTCACGCGGATTCTGATGGCGTGCAACATGCAATTTGTCCTGCCAAATCGTACTACTTTGCAGCTACCCGCGAAGCGGGTTTAGTCCAAATCGCCTGTGCACTCGCCGACCATCTTAGCCCGATCAGCGGGCTACGGTGGAATATACCTTCGAGGCATGCCAGCGGCATGGAGGCCGCTCGTATGCGCAAGAAGAACAAGAAGCCCCTTCGCCGGAAGGTCGTCCTCCGTCTGCCCGATCTGGATCATGCGAAATCTTCAGTGCTCAACAGCCTGAGTTCACCATCGTCAAGACGCAACTATAAGTTTGCGATGGAGCAGTTCATCACCTGGTACTGTTCCGAACCGCGACTGGCATTGAACCGAACCGTGGTCCTGAGGTTCCGGCTGCATCTTGAGTCGCTCGGCCTGGCGGCGGGCACCATCAACCAGAGACTCGCGGCAGTCAGGCGTCTCGCCTACGAAGCTGCTGATTCAGGACTCCTGAGTCCGGAACTGGCGGCAGGGATCAGACGAGTCAAAGGCGTGAAGCAACTCGGCTCTCGGGCCGGCAACTGGCTGAACCATGATCAAGCTCGTTTGCTTCTTGAGAAATCCGATGGTGAAAGCCTCCGCAGCACCCGAGACGTGGCCATGATCTCGATCCTGCTCGGATGCGGACTCCGACGAGCGGAACTGGCGTCTCTAAGGAAAGAGGACGTTCAGATCCGGCAGGGACACTGGGCAATCGTGGATCTCGTCGGAAAGGGCGGCCACATCCGCACCGTTCCGATGCCGGTCTGGGTGAAGAGCGCGGTCGACAGATGGATGGCGGCAGCGGCAGTTACGGACGGCCGGGTCTTCAGGGCAGTCAGCCGACACGGAACTTCATGGGGTAAAGGGATCACTGAGAATGTGATCTGGTATGTGGTTCGTTACTGTGCCCAGCGAATGGACGTTGATCACCTTGCGCCCCACGATCTACGGAGGACATGTGCAAAGCTGTGTCACATCAACGGAGGCGAGTTGGAGCAGATCCAATTCCTTCTCGGCCACGCCTCAGTTCTGACCACTGAACGCTACCTCGGATGCAAGCAGAATCTGGAGGAACCCGTGAACGACCGGTTTGGATGTCTGTTCTCCAGAACACTCGACTCGTGCTAAGGCCTGTTCACGTCAACGCACAACGAAGATCCACCTTGCGGAGCTTGGTTTGTGACCGGTGGAATCCGGTTACCCTTCTTGCCAACCAGGTGGAGCGCCACGCATACCCCGAATCCGTCCAATTCGGGTCGAGTCCGAGCCTGCGGTTTACAGTTCGCGAATTGCGGTCACGGGGTTCCGGCGCATCGCTCGATGTGCGGGAAGGTAGCATGCTAGCAATGACATTGCTCCCAGGAGCATGACGACGGAAACGACGGTGACCGGATCGTTGGCGCCGATTCCGTACAACAGCCGGACGATAATGCGTGTCAGTCCCAACGCAAACACCAGTCCTAGCGCCAGCCCGATGCCTGTGAGCCACAATCCCTGCAACAGCACGAGCCGCAGCACATCGACGCGTGAAGCGCCCAGAGCGATTCGTATTCCGATCTCGTGGGTCCGCAATTGGGTTCGATAGGCCACGACTCCGTAGATTCCGGTTATCGCAAGAACCAGCCCAATCAACGCGAACATTCCCGCCAGGGTGCTCTGTATGACAGCGAAACTGCTCGCCATCTGGGTACTCTCTCGCATGGAACGCACATCGAAAACCGGCAGCCGTGTATCGATTTCGTGGATGGCGTTTTGCACCGCTGGCGCCAGGTCGACCGGATTCCCCTCGGTCTCCACCTGCACCATCGTCTCGTACCCCGCCTGGAAAAAGCTCATATACACCATAGGCTCCGGTGACTCATTCACGAATGTATGTGTTGAATTCCTCACAACGCCGACTACCGTGAAAAGCCTGCCCCACACTCTGAGTTCCTTTCCCAGCGGATCCTGCCCTGGCCAGTAGCGCCTCGCCGCGGTCTGATCCACGATGAGTACCCTCGGGGCCTTTTCATCGTCATCCGGTGTAAACTCACGTCCTTCCAGAATGGGTATATGGAGGGATTCGAAATACCGCGGGGACACCTCGGCATGCGCCACCTTCAAAGATTCATGCGGGTGCGGCACATACCCTTCCGGATACGCATCCTCGCCCTTGTGGCTCAGGGTCATCGGAATCCAGTCCGTAAGAGACGCAACCTTCACGCCAGGCAATGCCGAGACGCGATCAAGAATCTTGTGACGGATCACCTGTTCCTCGTTGTGGCTGTAGCCGGCAATATTCAGCCCCACGGTCGCAGTGAGAGTGTGATCCTGCTCAAATCCGGGATTCGCACCGGCGAGATTCCGCAGTGTTCGCAGGAATAGCCCGGAGCACAACAGCAGAGGAAGTGACAGCGCGATTTGCGCCACCACCAGCCCGCTGAGCAATTTCCGGTTGCGTGAGCCGCCGGAGATACTTGCAGACTCTGCCTTGAGTACCTCAACTGCCGGCGCGTGGGACGAACGCCAGGCGGGGAGCGCGCCGCACAGCATGCCGACCAACAGGGACGACACCGCAATCCCGATTACCACCTTATGGTCCATGCTCCCGTTGAGTATGAGGGGATTCGAGTTCGCCGGAAAGAACCATGCGAATGTCTTCGAAGTCCACGATGTCAACACAAGGGCCACGGCTCCTGCGACGATGGAAAGCACCACGCCCTCCAGCACCATCTGCCGCACCAGTTGAATACGATTCGCCCCGAGCGACTGCCGGATCGCAAGTTCACGCCGCCGGGATACAAACCGCACCAGCGTGAGCGTAGCCACGTTCGCGCAGGTCAGCAACAGCACCACAGCGGCGAAGGCCAGCAGAATGGGCAGCGTCGCCGCCATGTATCCGTTGGCGCCGAATGGCGAACGCCACATGGGATCGAGCGTGATCCGGTTATCGCCGAGATGATCGGCCGGAAACGCCGCGACAATATTGTGCATCACGGTGTCGAGATCCTGAGCTGCCTGGCCACGGCTCACGCCGGGCCGCAATCTTCCTATTACGTTCAGCCAGACCGCACCACCACTGCGATGCGTCATCCGCCACACGTCCGTCCCGAGGGGATCGAGCGTTACCCACAGATCTTCACGGATCCCGGGCATTGCTCCGACAACCCCCTCTGGCGCCACACCGATCACCGTCACAGGATGCCGGGCGATCTCGATCGACTTGCCCACAATTGCCGGGTCTTCGGCATAACGCGTTTTCCAAAGCGAATAGCCCAGGACCACGTAGGGAACAGCACCTGGACGCGTCTCTTCTTCAGCCAGAAAGAAACGCCCCAGCACCGGCTTGATGCCGAGCACATCGAAATAGTTTGCCGACACGTTCGCAATATAGGCACGCTCCGGCTGTGCGCCGCCGGTCAGCGTGATCCAATCGTGATGATATGCGAGTATTCCGGCGAAGGTGTGGTTCTGCTCGCGCAGATCGCGATAGTCGAGATACGAGAAGGGCGGAGTCGGAGAGAAGTTCCGTTCCCCCCGCTGCAGGCTAACAAGATCGCCCGTGTCCCGCGCGCCAGGAATCGGACGCAACATTGTGCCGTCGATCCAACTGAATACGGTGCTGTTGGCGCAGATAGCTACTGCCAGCATCGCCGTCGCGGTGATCGTAAAGCCCGGGCTCTTGCGCAGTTGCCGTAACGCGTAACGGACATCCCGGCCTAGTTGTTCAAGCCAGGCTTGGCCCCACATGTCGCGCGTCACATCTTGCACTAGAGGAATATTTCCAAATTCCCGCGCTGCCGCTTGTCGCGCCGTCTCTGCCGTCTCGCCTCGCGCCACTCGATCTGCAATCGCCATCTGCAGGTGCGCATCAATCTCTTCCTGCAATTCGCGCTTGCGCCGCTGAAAACCAAAGCTCGGGAACCACTTCATGACTCACTCTCCTCCGGCTTGACGTACATCACCGACCCAATCGCTTCGACAATCCGCTCCCATCGGCCCAGATCCGAGGCCAACTGCTTTTTCCCCTTGGCCGTGATTCGGTAATATCGGGCTTTTTGCTTGCTCTCTGACTGCTTCCACTCAGACTGCACCCAGCTCTGACGCTCCAATCGATGGAGAGCCGGATACAGTGATCCGGTCTCCACCTGAAGCACGTCTCCGGATCGCAAACGTAAAGCCTGGACAATTCCGTATCCGTGCTGCGGTCCCCATTGCAGGGTCTGAAGAATAAGCATGTCGAGTGTTCCCTGCAGCAGCTCGATTCGGTTCTTATACTGGTCTTTCTCGTTCATAGATGTAGACACTCTACTCCCACTGGAGGTAGACCGTCTATTTCGTTTTGTACAGCGCAGCGATCAGCCTTGCCCACTCAGCAAATTTAAAAGTACGTCAGTTCTCAGGACGAAAATTGGTGATTCTGCATTGGCGCTAAAAATCTCTAGTGCCGTATCGACAGTGCTCCGCGCGCGAAGACCAGTCGTTGTCTGGTTGCGAGTGGCGGAGCAGTGTGGATACGGTGATTTGCAGTAAGCCGCTAGCGCGGTGGATGTATGGGTATTGAATGCTGCCTGAGTGGAGCGGGGATGCCGAAGGGTGCAGAAAATCGGAGGGGAAAGGTCAGAGCGCGGCTTGTGATGCGAGGATTTGCAGTGTGCATGAGGGTAGGAGAAGGATGCCCGGTGGCGTGCGGAGCTGATTTTGGGCATGCGGGGGCAGGGGCGGTTTCATAGTGCGATCGAGCGAGCAGTCGAAATGGTGTGTGGGTGAGCATCATCGGATCAGAATCACGACGAGTTGACCTGAAGAGTGGGAACGGCCAATGTGTCGGCAGTGATCTGTGTATCTAAGAGTCGTGCCACAACATGCATGGTGGCGCATTTGCACCGAGGGCAGGAGCGGTTAAGCGCAGAGCGCTGTTGTTCGGTGAGCAACTCGGTGCTGTCGGCAGCGGTGGCGTTGAGATGGAATCGGCAGAGAGCCAGTGCCTTGCGGCGGTTGCGGTTGGCGAGCAAGCCGAAGTGGCGGATCTTGACGAAGCGTGAAGGCAGCACGTGGAGTAGGAAGCGGCGGATGAACTCGACTGCGTCCAGCGTCATGACAGCGCTGCGGTTGTGGTGTCTGGAATCCCGCCAGCGGAAGCGCACCTGGCCGTTGGTGAGACTGAGGAGCCTTCCGTTGGCGATGGCGACGCGGTGGGTGTAGCGGGCCAGATACTTCAGCACCTGCTCGGGCCCGCCGAAGGGTGGTTTGGCGTGCACGACCCACTTCTTGTAGCGCAGGAGGTTGAGCAGCGAGTGAAATGGACGCGGTTGGGCAAGATCGGCCAGAGCTCCATGAAAACGAAGTTGTCTGCGGGCATAAGCGTGCTTCAGGAAGGCCAGCATCTTGCCGCGGAACATGCGGCTGAGCACATGCACGGGCAGAAAGAAGTTGGGCCGGGTTGCAACCCAGTGGGAGTGATCGAGAGCCAGTCCAGCGGAAGGAACGAGACAGTGCAGGTGCGGATGATGTCTCAAGTTTTGCGACCAGGTGTGCAGTACCGCAAGCGCGCCGATGCGTGCCCCCAGATGGGAGGGATCGGCGGCGATCTCCAGCAGGGTCTCAGAAGCGGCTCGAAATAACAGGCCGTAAAAGAGTCGTTGGTTGCGCAGTGCGAGCGGCGCCAGCTGTTCAGGCACGGTGAAGACGACTGCGCGTAGGGCACCGGCAGCAGGCTTGCCGCCTGTTTCATGAGCCAGCGGTCACGGGCCGTGGACTGACACTTGGGACAGTGCCGGTTGCGGCAGGAGTCGTAAGCGACAGTCTCATAGCTGCAGCGATCGCACCGTTCCAGATGTGTGCCGAGTGCAGCCGTACGGCACAGGCCGATATCGCGCAGTACCTTCCGCTGCTGGTCCGAGACGGTATGACCCCAGCGATGAAGGAACTCGTTCTGGTGAGCGTGGAAGACATCGGCCACTTCGAGCCGATGTTCTGTCACGCGGTTCTGTTACCCCCTTGTGCAGTCCGGACCTCGCGAATGGGCAGGTTGTCGAGCGGACTCGCCGTGGCGTGCAGACGGGCTTCGGAGACATGCAGGTAGCGGGAGGTGGTCTCGAGATCGCGATGGCCGAGCAGCAACTGAATGCTGCGCAGATCGGTGCCGGCATCGAGAAGATGTGAAGCGAAGGAGTGCCGGCTATGTACCCAGAGACATAGGCGTCACTATCTACCCTTCCTGACTATGTCGAGTGATTTTGCGCGGTCCTTTGCGATCGTTCGATAATGCGCGGCGCAGGGCCAATCGAGTCGATCAATCACGCGACATAGTTTCCTCCGTTTTTTCTGCTTTACAGACTATTGAGGAATCCAAGCAGTTGGTCTCCTGGTTGATATCGCCCCGGCTTGCCGCTCGGCGGTAGTGCCTTCGCAAGTGCTCGTTCCTTCATTGCGAGAGTTGCTTCGAGATAGATCTGCGTGGTCTCCACAGACTCATGTCCGAGCCACAATGCAATAACAGAACGATCTACACCCGCCTGTAGAAGGTCCATCGCCATCGTGTGCCTCAAGCGGTGAACGGTAACCCGCTTTTCCTTCAACGAGGGACAAACTTTGGATGCCTTCATGCGATGCTTGGTCAACAGGTACTGCACGCCGTGGACGCTGAGACGGTCGCCCCTGGCGCTGGGAAAGAGCACGTCGCCGTCACCGCGTTGCGGTTCTCGAAGCCAGGCTTTCAGCACGGCATGTGTGGATTTGGCGAGAGGTGTGCAACGTTCTTTGCGGCCCTTGCCGATCAAGCGCAGGTGAGCGCCAGACCCGACGATGAGGTCTGTGCGCTTGAGGCCGGTCATTTCAGATAAGCGCAGGCCCGTCTGCACCGCCACAAGCAGAAAGGCATGATCGCGCCGACCAGACCAGGTGAGCTGATCCGGAGCGGCAAGCAAGGCATCGACTTCGGGACGAGTGAGGAACTGGATCAAGGTGCGGGTGAAGCGCTTGCTGGGGATGGCGAGCACGCGTTGGATCTGTGCAGAATGGGCAGGCGCCTCGAAAGCCGCGTATCGAAAGAAGGAGTGAATTGCCGTGAGGCGCAGATTACGACTGCGAACGCTTAGACCCTGGCGCTTCTCCAACTCGTCCAAGAAAGCCACGATCAAGGGGGCATCGACCTCCTCGAATGTCAGGCGAGAGGGCGGCTTGCGCAGCCGTTGTTCAATGAACTTCAGAAACTGACGGAAGGTGTCGCGATAGGAACTGATGGTATGCGGGCTTACCTGACGCTGTTGCATCAAGCGCTGTGTAAAGAAACACTGCAAAAGCGGAGCTAAGCTGGTTGGAGTGATCATGACCGATCCTCCCAGCGACGCTCGAGCCGCCCCATGGCTTCTCGCATCAGTTCCGGAGAACTGCTTAGGTACCACTGCGTGTCCGCGACGTGGACATGACCGAGGTAGGCGGACAAGATCGGCAGGAGGCATTCCGGATCCTGGTTAGACCGATACCACGTTACCAGCGTGTTCGTTGCGAATCGGTGTCTCATGTCGTGCAGACGTGGACCGTGATTATCGGATATGCCGCGCAGACCGATCTGCCGGGACACCGCATAAAAAGTTCGATGAATGTCTCCACCATCCAGACGATTGCCCTGGCTGGAAACGAACAGATAGGAGGAGACCGGCCGACCTTCCCAATGACGTTTGCGCCGAGCGATGTAGTTGGCAAGTACTTTGCAAGTCGATGCGTGCAAAGGCACGAGGCGAGACTTGCCAAATTTGCTGTCGCGGATCGTCAACAGCGCCATCTTAAGATCCACGTCCTGTAGCTCGAGACTGCGCGCTTCGCCGAGACGCAGGCCGGAGACACTCAGTAGTCCAAACAGACAATGGTAAGTCCACGGTCGCAGTTTGCCGAATTCATAACGGCAGGGTATGTCGAGAGCAGCGCGCAGCAGGCTTCGAATTTCATCGTCCGAGTATAGGTACGGTCGCGCCCGCTTCGGTCGAAATGGCAACAGGCCAAAGGGAGGAATCTGGGTTCGTGGATCGGTGGCACTATGATGGCGCGCAAATCCGCGTACGAAACTCAGTCGTTGCGCCCAGTGCGCCGGTTGAACGTCTACAGGCTGTTGAGCCCAAGCAAGCGCCAATGCCTGGGTAATGTAAGAGGCGCGGTGGCGCTCCATAAACGTGACGAAGTCGAGCAATCCCTTGCCTGCTTCCAGCAGCTTGAACCCCAAACTGCGGCGGAGACTCAGGTAATCCTGAACGGCCTGTCGAAGTGTGTTCATCGCACACCTCCTGGCCACGGCAAAGCCAGTGTGCGCAATGCCTTTATGTCGACCTTGGTGTAGATCTTCGTAGTCTGTGGATGGCGATGCCCCAGCAACTCTCCAATCTCGCCCAACGCAGCGCCCTGGCGCAACATCTCGGTGGCCAATCCATGACGAAACTGGTGTGCCCCCTTGGTAGTGGCGTGGATGCCGGCACGTTCGAGCGAATGCCGAACCAGGGAGCCAACCCCACTCGCGCCGCGAAAGGCGCGGATCGGGGCTTTGGCGCGCAAAAATACGCGGCGGCTGTCGGTAGCGGGTCGTCCCCTCCGAAGGTAAGCGGCGATCGCTCTGCCAACCTCTATGGGTAAAGGCATGGTGTTGCGCTGGCCACCCTTGCTGCGCACGCTCACCTGTCCCGCGTTCCAGTCAATGTCATCCAGTTCGAGAAATGCCACTTCGCCTGAACGCAATCCCAATCGCGCCAGCAAGAGCAAGATAGCGTAGTCTCTACGCCCGACCGCAGTACGCCGATCGATGCTGGCCAGGAGTTGACGTACGTGCTCCGCGGAAATCGCCCGTGGGATCGACGTCATCGACCAGTTGGCGACGATCGGAACGGCGGCGGCCAGATCAAGCGAGACTTCCCCCAGATATCGCCCATAGTTCAGGAAGGAACGCAGTGCAGTGGTCATGAGCTTCGCTCGCTTCATGTGCAATCGTGGTGCTTGACGCTGTACGAACCTCACAACATCGCTTGCACAGAGACGCGAGAGGGCGACTCGTCCGGGGCCAAAACGGTCTTCGAGGAAACTGCGGATGAACGGAACGTAGTTGATAATCGTCGTGTGCGCCAGCGCGCGCTCTTCCAGCAAATACTGCCCGAATGCCTGGGCACAATACTCAGCCGGAGTCAGTTGGCATGTTGATTTCTTTTCACCGGGGATCAAACCCTCCCGGCGCAAAAACACGATGAGATGCCTGAGGGCAGCAGCATCTCCCTGGCAAGGTCGTAGGTGTCGAGCGCGATATCGTAGATACCGAACCAAATGATCGGAGCAGATGCTGCGCAGTCCGACCCCTTTCTGCTTAAGCCATCGGCTAAAACATGCAGCGAGCAAAACCCGTCGATGAATCGATGCCAGACTGTATCCCTGCTCACTCACCGATTTTGCAAACGAGCCAATTTGTGCCGCGAGCGGGCCTTCCGGCGGTCGCGATAGAACCACTTGGTTATCGATGATGCACTTCATGGTGGACTCCTCCCCCGACTGTGCGGGCTAGTAGGAGGAGCTCAGAATATGTCTATATGGTGTCAAGATTTCGCCAGAAAAAGAGCGGTTGTCGCAGAATTACAAGACATAGTCAGGAAGGGTAGATAGTGGCGCAGCACGTGCGGACTGAGAGGCTTACTGATGCCCAGCTGCCTGCGCAGCTTCTGGCAGGCGATCCGGACTGCGTTCGCCTTCAGCGGCTGGCCGGGCCATCGTCCGGGAAAGAGCCAATCCTTGGGCTTGCGCCAGCGCCAATAGAGACGCAGCAGCTGCAGCAGCTTGGGCGACAGCATGACCTGGCGGGGAAACTTGCCCTTGCCCTCGCGGATGTGGATGATCATCCGCTGGCTGTCGATGTCACTGACCTTCAAGTCCAGCGCCTCCTGACAGCGGAGCCCGGCGCTGTAGTACACGGCCAGCAATGCGCGATGCTTGATGTTGGTCGTCGCGTCGAGCAGTGCACGGACCTCTTCCCGGCTCCAGACCGTGGGCAGCTTGCGGCGCACCTTGGGCTTGATGACCTCCTGATCGAACCAGGTCTGCTTCAGCGTTCGCGTGTAGAGAAACTTCAGCGCCGACCGGGCGCCCTGAATGGTTCCCCAGGCCAGCTTGCGTTCATTAAGCAGATACAGCAGCCAGGTCCGCACGTGCTCCGGGCCCAGCTGATCGGGTGACTTGTGGAAGTATTTTGCGAACTCAGCAACGGTATGGGTGTAGTGACGGATCGTGCGTTCGGAGAAGTTGCGCAGCCGGAGATCTTCCTGCATGCGCTGGCGTAGATGTGTCATGGACACCTCCTTGGGTGTCCAACACTCTATCCATGTGCCACCGAAGCATAACCTCCCGCGCTAGCGGGTTAGTGCAAATCGCCAAGGCGCTCATCGAGAACTTTGGAACGGGCAATCTGCGGTTTCGACCGTATTACCGGCAAACAGGAAGAAACCCGATTAGGGAAGTCTAAGTCTGCTGCGCACGGATGAACAGGAAATGCCTGGCTGCCACATACACGAAGTTGCCCTCAGGGTGTGACCCCGGTGCCGGGGAATTGAGGGGGCCGACTCGTCGCGGTGCTGTCGGCACGACCCCACACTGACCAACTCACGAGAGCAACGACCCACGTACCAGTCCGCTTTCGCAGCATCCACAGATGGCTTCCGAGGGCTTGTCTGCAGGTCGAGTCTTCGGGCGATGAAAACGTAGTTCGGTAGCTTGCGGTCAAGTAAACAATCTCGCTTGAACCCCGAATACGACGGTCAGTAATCTCAACGGAGTGAATCTTCGTCTTTTCACGCGCCATCTGCGCCGAGACCGCCGCACGGCCAAGCAGAGGCCGCTCGTCAGGCGGGCACAATTCGATATCATCAGCGCACAACGCGATTATGCTGTGGCTGTCTCCAGCAACTTCGTACTCGATCCAGTTTGAATGGATCTGCTCAATCTCTCGGAGATCATCTTTGGTGAGTTCGTTCATACATCGAAGATGGATAGCAGATGCGCGTATCGCCTGCAAGACCACTTTCGCTCTCTGTACTCGAACGTCGGCTGATCGTTTCAACTGACCGGTTCAGCTACGGGCAGAAGGAGTCTTTTTGGGCGATTTAGCGGGCACGTTCTCACGATTGTGCCCGAGTCACCGGCCAAACGGACGTTTCCCCCGGAGCCGAACACTCGCGATGCAAAATGACTCTCTCGGGCGGGCTAAAGCGCCAAATCGTGGTTTACATCCGGAAGAAGCGCCAAATTATGCTTTGTTAGCTGGTACTGCGGAATCGGTCGGGTGAACTGAGTTTCGATTCGGTCCTGTGTCCTTGTCAAAAGGAAAAAGTGTTGTTAGCAGAATTCCTCTTTCCCTAAGACAAGCGACCCTCCTCAGCCAAACGCTGTCGATTTCTACCGCACTCGGGCCGAAACCAAGCCGAGGACTATGCAGCGCTATTGTGACGAGCTGCTGCATCACGTGCGGCTCGTAGGATTACAGCCCGTTGCTGAGGATTCAGCATTTCGACCAATTGAGACACCTCTCTGAGAAAGGGATCCTGAGAAATTGCTTCAAGTTCACGTCGATGCAGCCGCGCATCACAGAGCAGGTGATGCACCTCCATCTCGAGAGCGCTTGCCATACGATACAACGTCGCAATGGTAGGAACTGTCCTGCTCATCTCGACTTTTGAAATGTAGGTACGTGGCATTTTCATGAGTTGTGCCAGCTTGCTCTGAGAAAGACCGCGCATCCTGCGAACCTCGCGCACACGCGTTCCCAGATGGTTCACGATCTCCGGTCGGTCTTCCCTTGCAACAGTTCCAGGAGTTCGCGTAGCTGGATCAGAACTGACAAAATGGTTTTCGGTTTCGTCTAAAGGCTTGTGGCAGCGCCGGCACATCGAGTTCCGAGTGTGAAATTGAATCAGCCGGCAATGAGGACACGGGACAACCACACGAATCTCTGCCGTAAGCACGGAGGTTGACGAAGCTGGGTCTGCGCACAGAGCGATAGTCTGATCTTTGCTTGGCATGTGCAACCTCCTTTCTTTTCAGAAACCAAAAGGCGATGCGTCTCGGGGCACATTGGCCCGCACCTGCCTTGCCCTGACCCTCTACGGATTTATCCAGCATCGGATAAAAAATACATGCGGCCAGGGGCTCGTATCGTCTCTCCCCTCCAGTACGAGCGTTCTTATCTCACGGTCCGTTCGACCCGTCAAATCGCTTCGCACATTGAAGAAGTGGCCCCCACATCCTTGTGGATGACAGCGGGCGCACAATAATTAGGCTCCGACCGCGCGCAGGTAAGAGAACCGCACCCGGCCTGTGGCCCGATTCGCGGGATCCGGATCCGGGTTAAGGATCGGTTCGACGAACAGCACGGCGCTGCTCCCGCAGACGCCACAGCGATGCGGCCGCGAGTTGGAAATGGTGTTGCAGTTCTCGCAGTACATGGCGAGACTCAAGGGAATGCTGACAATGGATGATTCTGCCTGCAGCTGAAGGATCTTCGCCATGGCCTTTATCTCCTGGAGGGCGCGACTGCCCCCTTCGTTCTCTTTGGACCTCTTTTTGCGAACAAGCTTCTTGGTTCGCCGGAACATTGAGAAGTGGCCGGCGGCCTGGAAAGTGCGGTCGACCGTCGTCAACCGCCGTATCAGGAAGTGATCGACACCGAACTCCTCGATGATTGCTTCCTTGTGACCCTCGCAGAAGATGTCGCCGTCGATCATCCAGGCAGTCGGCCGGCGGCAGATCGAGCACTGGATGATGTTCATGGGTTGTCACCTCAAAGATGAAGGGGACGCAGTTTGCGTCCCCCTCCCTTGCCTGTGGATTAGCGGCCTGGATTAAGCCGCCGTCTTTCCTGATGCTTCCTTCATCGCCTTGCCCAGTTTCTGGAAAACCTCGAAGCACGGAATACGATCCAGTGACCGGATTTCGAGTTCGTCGAGAATCATGTAAAACTCCGTTTCCGGAAGCTCGGACGCGATTTTGCGGATGCTTTGCATTCCGCGAAGGCAGGTTTTCATCGAAGAGTCCACGACCTGCTGCAGGTTCTGGTTGGGAATGTCGCAAGGATTCTGAACGCCGGCCACGCGCACAAGAATGTCGGCAAACAGTGTAGCGCCAAGGTCTCGTCTGTAGCCGGCGATCTCTTCGGTCCGCTTCGCGTCCAGCGGCCCCTTGCGGATGGACGACCCGCCGCCTTGTGGAGAGCTGGAGGACTTTCCTCCTTTCCTCGGGCCACCGTTGTTGCCTTTCTTTCCGCGCTCACTGGCCGGCAATGCCCATTCTGGCAGCGTTGGGAGTTGCTTTGGCTGCCGGTATTCGTTCACGTCTACCCAGATTTCCGGGACATTGTAGAAGTACCGTCCCAACCCAAAACACGAGCAGGCCCTCTTGAATGCCTGCGCTTCCGCGCTGGTCATGGCATTTTCATCGTCAGCCCACTCTTCGCCGCCGCCGCTGTGCGTGCCCACGTCAGGAATCGTAACTACGCAGGTAACGATTACCTTGCCGGTCTGGATCAGCTTGTCGTTCTTTACACGGGTGATGTTCGAAATGGGGTGGATCGTGTATTGACGTGTCCAGCCACTCGGCGTGAACAACTCGTTGAGGCGGTCGGTGTACGCTCGCGGATCGGCGTAGGGCGCGACCCGGCCTTTCTTTTTGTCCCGTGAAGTGGCTGCAACCAGCCACTTCACTTCTCTTGAAGCGAAAGGTTCCTCCAGGCGTGCGAGGACCTCCGCCGCACTTATCTGCGCACTTTCCATAATTACCTCGTTGTTCGGGATAAGGACCGGCAGAGACGCCGGTCTTTTAAACAGGGACTATCGGCCGCGACGTGGGTTCAATGGTTTAGTGGACACCATTGCGCTAACGGCTTGCGCGCGCCCACGGTCTGGGTCTGGGCCACGTTTATCCGGCGTTGTTCCCGCATTTCTGTCGCCCTCCATGCGTACGCCATAGCCACACAGACAACGAACCAATCCTGCGGCAGGAGTTTCACCTGCATGTGGTTGAGTGATTTAGCAGATCACTCAAAACGGGATGTCCTGATCCGTGATTTCAAGCCCGCTGTAGTCTTCATCGGCGTCGCCGTGGCGATCAGTGCGACCTTGGGATCGGCTGTTGGATTGCGCCCCACGGCCGTTTCCGTTATGCGGCGATCCATTTTCGTTTGGGCCGAGCAGCGTGATGTCTTTGACGATCACTTCCGTACGATACCTTTTCTCGCCGCTGTCCTTGTCATCCCAGGACCGCGTTGTAAGCCGGCCTTCGATGTAAAGCCTCGATCCCTTCTTGACGTAATCCCGCAAAATCTCTGCGCCGCGGGAAAACGCAACTAGGTTGTGCCACTCGGCGCGGTCCGTCCAGTTCCCGCTGCTGTCCTTGAAGCGATCCGTCGTCGCCAGAGACAGGTTTGCGACCAGGGTGCCGCCGTTAGTGGACCGGAGTTCAGGGTCCTTTCCAACATGACCGAGCAGAAAGACTTTGTTCACTGATTTTGCCATTGATGCATTCTCCTTTATCTGAAAACGTAGGCAAGCGCCTCCGCCTTCGTGACCTTGATGTACGAGCAGCAGCCGTACAAATAGAATTCGCCCGTGTCGGCGTCGATGTTCAGGTAGCGGCGGGTGTCGCGATGCTTGTAGAGCATGATGGTTCCAACACTGCCCATAAACATGAAGGAGGCGCATTCCGTTCGCGATAAGAGCCGTTCGAGCGGTTTCCAGTTCGGTTCGCTCACTTCGATCACCATAGCCTCCTTACTGGACAGCGATTCCGCGACTGATCCCGCTAATGTTTTCTCGAAACGGGAACGTTCCTTTTCCGGGTGCTTGATGCCGTCGTCCCCGAGCCGGTAAGGCGGGGTAGAGAAACTCCTGTTCGATCTGCAGCAGATCGTCTGAAACTTCCTTGACCTCCTTACCAATGCAGGGCCGTGCATCGGCTTCAGTCAGAGCAAGTGCAGAATCATCACGTCCAAAGTGCCGGCAAACAGATCATGGTCGTCAGAGTTTCTCGGCATATTTATTTCTCCTGGCCACGAACTCTTCCTATCCTTTCCTAGCCGTTGGCAGCTTTCCGGATGAATCCCACCAGCCCGATCATGATGGGGACTATCGTCCACGTGTTGATTTGCTCGATTCGTTGGAGCTTCGCCTCAAGCTTTCGGTACTCTTCGCGACCTGAGATCGCGAGCTCAACTTTAAGCCGGTAAAGAAGCAAGACCGTAAGGGCCGGCGCCGCTACACCGACAACCGGTCTGTCGATATTCCGCGAGGCCATGCCGAGCGTGAACAACACAAGGCCGAAGCATTGCAGTCGCGCGTAAATCCGGGGATGATGCCAATCAATCATGCCGGGACTCCAATCGCATTCTGATTCGCAGCACCGCACGCTTCCAGCAGATGGCAATGTTTGCAGCCTACGCAGCACACCCCCTCGGTCACTTTCACCGTTGCCTCGATCCACCTTGGCTCCGGCGAACTCTGCTCACCGCTACGCGTGAAAAAGACAGGTTTTGCTCCCCCGCGGAAGGCAGCGTCTCGGCCCCACAGTTCGGTCGCCAGCGTCCCGCGCCGTCCCAGATAAAGCAGTTCGCTGCGCAGTTCCGACCGCCTTCCTTCTCTGCCCTCGAGCCAGTGCCGTGTGATCAGCAGATCGTAGGTGTGCTCATAGCGAAACATCTCAACCCTGACCAGTTCGCTCTCCACCACAACGGCGTGTGTGCCATTCGGCAGCAGGCTGTGCACCCGATTGAGCCACGCCAGAGCACCCCCGTCCGCAGCCACGAAGCCGACATAATGTCCGAGCAGCGACACCGCGCCGCCTGATTCTTCGGCACGCAGCTTCCATTGGTTTGCCCGGTCCTGATGAACGATCTCCACTTGAGGCCGGCAACGAATTCCTGTGTTGCGGATTTCCTCTCGGATCTCTGCCGGGAGCATCAACCCCCGGCGCGTCAGCGTGGTGAATCGGCTTTCCTGCACAAGCACCTCCTCGGTTAGCGATAACTCCGTTCGTGTATAGGCTGGCCGAGCGCCGCGCGGATCATCTCGCGTGTGCACCCCGCCCAGCATTTGTAGAAGCGAGGGTCGGCAATCGAGATGGCGAGGTTGTCGCCAGCCCTATCCCGGCCCTCTTTTGCGCACGATGGACAGCGGGTCCAGTAATTCCCGCTTCTCTGCGCGCGGACAGTGACGTGCTGGAGGATCTGAAAGCCGCCGTTGTTCCAGGCCGGACACGATACCGATTGGATCGGCGGCCGTGGGACTATCGACTCCGGAATCGATAGCCCCTCTGTGAACGACTCCAGGTCTTTGCGCGTGAGCCGTTTCACCCCGCGCAGGAAGGCCATCTGATCCTCAAGGTTGCTGCCGGCATCCTCAAACCAGTAGCGATGCACGTTCGCCCGGTGGATGCCGAGCGGCGCCCGGATGCCGTTTCCGAACTCCCCGTCGGCCAGTTCATCCTGGCGCGGGAAGACCTCGATCCCCTCTACCTGCTTCAGGACGCCTTTGATCGGCACGGCCAGGCGGAGCGCCAGGTTATATATATAGATACGGCAGAGCCTTGCAGGGACGGGCTCCTCGCACAGGATCCAGAGGTGGCCGCCCCGTCGTGACATCTCTACCAGGGCGTGGACGCCGTCCTGCTGGAGTTCCCAGCCCAGACCTCGAAGGTCCCGGTACGCATCCTTATAATCACCGTCGATGGCGACCCATTTCGAGCACTGTGTCTCTGGATTGATTGCGTAGAGGCCAATCGTGAGCTCGCCTGACAGGTGCCGGCGAATCGTCTCGACGTCGAGCGCCAGGGGTTCCTTCGTCTTGTAGTCACGCACCCGGTAGAAAAAGTACTTCCCGGAATCTTCATCCGGCTTGTCTGTCTGCCGCGTATAGGCCC
The DNA here is from genome assembly GCA_963781245.1 of uncultured Acidobacteriaceae bacterium. Lineage (GTDB taxonomy): Bacteria > Acidobacteriota > Terriglobia > Terriglobales > Acidobacteriaceae > Silvibacterium. Next base: position 611,282 of record CAWAFB010000004.1, on the reverse strand, counting down.
GACGGTTGACGAACCATGACATGTATTCCCGGGCCTGTTCCAGAGAAACCGGCACCAGCTCGGGCTTCGGGCGTGGCAGTTTCCATGGCGTAACCTGGGCGGTCATGGCTCAGTCTCCTTTCCACAAGGATGGGCTGTTGTACCCCGGATTCCGCACTCGGTCAAATGGGCGGTTTTGGCCTGCAGTTAACCGAATTACCATGCGAGGGATGATTTCCGGGTAGCTGCAACCAGGACAGGCGGAGCCACCGGCGTCCTTTGGATGACGCCACCTGTAGCGATTCCGATGACGCGGCCGCGGACCATCTCCCACCAAGCGGATGAGCCGGTGGACCCGCAGGGCGTTCTGGAAATCCCCTCCGTTGAGATCGTCTTCACGGTTCCCGAAGGATAGCCAGAAGAACGCGTGCAGATTCTCGCGATAGAGGTAAATTGCTCCCGTATTCGGCCGGCCAGGGATGCTTTGCAGGATCAGGAAGCCATGACGATCCTCGACCAGCCGTTCCGCGCGCGCTTCGCCGCGCTTGAGGAACGCCCGAAGTACGTCCCACCGATTTGTATCTGGCTGAAGACCAAGATCGGAAACTGACATGATGTAATCCACATGCAAGCTGCCCAGCAGCTCGCGTTTCGAGTAACGGCGGCGGTGAGACATGGCGGTTTCTCCTGATGTTGGTATGAAATGGAAAAGCCCCCGCAGTGCGGAAGCTCATGGACGAAAGAATTGAACGGAATGGTCAGCGCCAGCGAACATGGTCGCGGCGAAAGAATTCATTGCACCGGTTCGTTCCTTTTGAAGAACGCGAATCGTTGGTCCTCAAGCTCAGGAGGTCGAAGCCAGTCTTCGGGGCCCCGGCACAATCTGCTCGCCCCGGAAGTTCTCGATCCTCGCAAAGCCGGCCGTATCGACGGCGTAGGCGCGACCGTCGATCTCGACAACATCGCCAGCGCTCATCGAAGGGCCACGATAATTGGCTATGTCGCCCGACCGCTCGATATTGAAGCAGCGGAATAAAAGATGGGCCGCGAAATGATCGATGTCCACCTGCGAGAAATCAAAAGCAGGTGCTTCAAACTCGCGTTCACCTGCGGATGAGGGGGAGGAGGGCGGAGTAGTCGTCAGTCCAGACTTTCAGGCCTGGCTTGGGTTCTGGCAGGCGGGCCACCGCGGATAGTTCCGGCTGAGCGAATAAATCGGGGTCGGCTGTCACGAGCATCCAGGTTGATGTGTAGTCGTCGGGTTGCCATGTGGAGTCGGTGGAGACACGCCGCGCCTGCATGCCGGCAGAGGCGGCCAGCAAGGCGATGGCGGGCGCAAGGTCGACGTGGCGGTTGGAGATGTGGAAAGCCAGGATGCCGCGCGGAGTAAGGTGGCGGCGGTAAAGCGCCAGGGCCTCCGTGGTCAGAAGGTGGATGGGGATGGCGTCGCCGGAAAAGGCGTCGACTACCAGGACATCGAAGTGCTGTGGAGATTCACGGGCCAGCGATGTGCGGGCGTCGCCTTCTACGATCTGGATTTGGGCAGCGGACTCTCGGATGTACGTGAAGATGTTTTGCGCGATAGGCGTGACGGCGGGGTTGATCTCGTAGAAGCGGATGTGATCGCCCGGGCGGCCGTAGGCGGCCAGAGTACCGGCGCCGAGTCCGATGACGCCGATGTTGCGGATGCGACTCCCACAGCAGAAGCGAATGGCAAGACCCACGCCGGAGTCGATGGAGTAGTACGTGGTCGGGGTATGGCGCAGCTCGTTGCTGCCGAAGATCTGCGTGCCGTGCCGAATGCTGCCGTTCATGAGCGTGCGGACCGTGGCGCCGGGATAACTGAAGAGGTCCTGAGTGACGCGCAGGCTGGCATAGAAATTGCGCACGGCTACGATCGTGTCGTGCTTGTAAGCGTGACGTACCATGAAAACCAGAACGAGCATGGCCGTGCCGGCTACAAACCAGAGCAGGCGCTGGTTCCACGGCCCGCGCCAGTTCACCGCCAGAGCCAGCAGAGCCGTGACCAGGAATGTGATGGGCAGATCGAGATTGAAGGTGAATACTAGCGGCGAGGCGATGCCGATGAGGAACGAGCCGAGCGCGCCGCCGGCCGCAAAGAGCAGATAGAAAAGGGTCGCTTCGGATGCACGTTGCGGACGCAGCCCCGTGGCCGCGGAATGGCAGAAGATACAGGCGAAGAACAATTCCACCAGGAAGAAGAGAATCGAAAGCCACAATGGCCATACGCTATTGGCCTTCGTTAGTGAGTATGCGAGAGCAGCCAGCATCACCACCATGAACCGGGCGATGATGCTCCATGGCAACAGGACACGGAACTGGAAGGCAAGAATCAGGGTGAGGAGATAGACGGCAAGGGGAAGAACCCAGAGAAGCGGGATGGCGGCGAGGTTGGCGGTGATATAGCTGGTGACGGCGCACAACTGCATGGCGGCGCCCATGGGGAGCAGAACCCAGAGAAGTTTGTGCGTTAGAGGGGAAGGCGGGGCGGAGAGATCGTTGTCGTCGATGGCTTGGGGAGGCCCGGCGGTGTTGGAGCGCGTCTTGACCGCAAGGAGAGTGGAGAGGATCGCGAAGACAGCGAACCCGCAACACCAGGCCATGCGCTGAGCATGGAGCGTGAAGCGGGGTTCGATCACGCTGGGATACAGAGCCAGCGCAAGCAACGAACCAACATTCGAAAGCGCGTAAAGGCGGTAGGGAATTCTACCGCTTTCAACGCGCGCCCACCACACCTGGAGCAGCGGACTCGTCGAGCTGAGGACGAGAAATGGAAGACCAATAGAAAGACTCAGAGCGGAGAACACGGTGAGGATCGGATTGGCAGCGCCGTTCTCCATGAGCAACGATCGGAGAACCCACAGGATGGCGGCGGCGACGGCCAGCAACAGCAGGGAGAGATGCACGATGAATGACGGCCGGCGTGCGAGCCAGTGTGCGTATAGGTACCCGAGCAGAAGCGCGGTCTGGAAGAAGACTAGGCAGGTGATCCAGACAGTAGCCGATCCGCCGAGAGTGGGGAGCAACTGGCGGGCAGCGATCGGCTCCACCAGAAAAAGCAAAAAAGAGGCCAGAAATACGACAGTGGCAAAGAGAAACCGCAGATGAGCCATGTAGCCTCGGGTTTCAAGGATTGCGACGCCGACCATCCCGGAAAATCAATGGTGTAAAAAGCGGATGCTAACACACGCCATGAAAGCGATGCCCGGTGTTTGGGGTCTTCCCCCTCTTTTCCGGAAAAACTCCATTGAGAGTTAGAACGATCAGCGGTGAGTTACAACCTGCTATGGTCTCGCGCACCCAGAAGAAATTGGCGTTCACCCGCTCTCGCTCGCAAAAAGGCGCTCCTGAGGGGAGCGCCTTGCCGTGTGAGTCTGAAATACGCTCGTTATTCTTCCCGTTCGTATCGCTGCCAGATTTCCTTCAGATCTAGTCGGAGGCCCTGAACGGGTCCCGTGCCTTCGACGAAAGCGCCGGGCTCCGTGCTCATCGGTTTTCCTGGTTCGTACACCAGCACCTGTTTCTTATAGGGTTCAACCAGCCAGCCCAGCTCCACTCCGTTGCTTATCCAGGTTTCCATCTTCCGCTTCGTTTTGGCCAGCGTGTCAGAGGGCGATAGTAGCTCAACCACGAAATCCGGCACGACGCGAAGGAGATGGCCGCCTTCCTCCTGGGTGATCCGACGCGACTTCTCCTGGCGGATGTACGCCGCGTCTGGACTGAACATGGAGCCGTCAGGCAGAAAGAAGCCTGTGTTGTTATCGAAAGCTCTTCCCTGTTTGTGGCGGTGCCACCATACGCTCAATTGATGGATGATCTCTCTGTTTGCGTCGCCTGTAAAGCCTGTTGCCGGTGGGTTCACGACAATCTTCCCTTCTCTGGTTCGCTCGAGCTGGAACAGATCGTTAGCAAAGCACAGCTTCTCGAACTCCTCGTCGGTCAGAGGCGGCTCCGGCTTAAACACCAGCCTGCGCGGCACGATCGGAATTTCAAGCGTCGCATTCATGGCTTTCCTCCCATTCTACCCCGCATTCGAATCGGCTTCCGGTGTTCGAAGCCGGTGTCGGCTGTAACGCAAATCGTCTCCACATCCGGGTACTCTGCGCGTAGTCCGCCGAGCATATGCATCGAGTCTTTGCCGCCCGAATGGTTCACAACGAAGATAACGTCATCGTTGTTCTTTTTGCTGACATCTGACAAATGATCCGCAACGTCGCCATCTACTTACTCCTCTCTTGGCTTTTCTTTATGGCTTCATTCACAGCTCAAAAACACCTCCAAATCTTCTCGCGCACAGGGGATAGTCAGAAATAACTCTTTCGCACGCAGCGAACTACAGCACTCACGGGTGGGAAAGAGGCAGGCAACAAGAAGACAGCAGGAATTCACCAGGTGGGGTTTAGAAAAATGCCTAACCTTTGGCCGGGTTGCAATTGCCACACCCGAAATGGCGCCTCATATTGCGGACTGGTTTGTGCGTTTACCGCGACCATTGTCGAATGAATGTCGCGATGACCCATCCAGTTCTGCAATGTGCGGATATCGACGCCATGACGCAGGTGCTCGGTAGCAAATGTATGGCGGAATTTATGTAGAAAAAAGCGTTGGCAATACGGACCATCGGCGCACTTGTTCCCGTGTTTAGTCACGCATTGTCTGCAATTGAGTTTGGCGCGATGGGCGACCCGTTTGACGATTTCGATATGCAGGCTATCCGGTTTTCCCTTTGTATTCGGAAAAACTAACTGCGAGGGAGCGGCGTCTCGCTGAGTCTTGAGCCTCTGTAGCTGTCCGATCAGCTTTGCGGGCACCGGTACGATCCGCTCCTCATAGTTCTTGGGGTGGAACTTCCAGAGCGGTTTAGCGGTTACGCGTAACACGCCCTGGCGAAAGTCGATGTCTCTCCAAACGACATAGCGGGCCTCGCGGTCGCGGAAGCCGGATACCAGCAGGAATTTGAAGAGCATTGCTTCGTCGGGCTCCGCATGTTGGAGCATCATCTCAATTTCCTCAGGTTCATAGATGGGACGGATGGTGTCCACGTAGTCCGGCCAGTCGCTGGCTTCCACCAGTCCCGTGCGTCCGTTCCTTTTGAAGAGTTGGAGTACTACGACGACCTTATCGTAGACAGTGCGAGGCCCCAGTCCGAGGTTAAAGCAGTCGCTCATAAACCGAAGAATGTCTTCACGGGTGACTTCATCCAAGTAGGTTTTTGCATAGGATTTGCGAAGCAGGACATCGAGCGTGGGACGATATGTCCGGTAGGTGCGCAGGCTGCGTTGCGTCTTGACGTATACGAGGTACTGATCGATGGCTGCAGCCATGCTGACGCGGACCAGCTCAGGATTGGGCGGTGCTTCGGGACAAAGCAGAATTCCGGCCTTTAGCGCATTGAGCTCAATCGATTTGGTGCGCGCTGCTTCGAGAACAAGATCGAAGGCGCCAACCGCTTCGCGGCGACGCCTGCCGTCCTGATACCACTCAAGGTAATACCGGCCCTCGGGGTGGTGCTCGTCGCGACCCCCGATCCAGACATAGTCGCGGACAATCCTGCCGTTGCGCTCTACCACGGGGGCGAACGGCCACTTAGTGCCCGCTTTAATTCTCTTGATGACGTTGACGCGGTCGGCGTATTGCTTCGCTCTTGCCATATCCCAGCCATTGCTGTGCCAGGGATATTTAGCCTGGGAGGGAAATTCGGTCAAATGGACAGCAGACCGGACAGCATAGCGGCTATGTTATTGAAATGAAGGGTGAACCGTGAGAAGGCAGCATTCTAACCAACTGAACTACGTCCCCAAAGTTTCGACAGGAGGAAGGGTGTACTCGTGCTAACACCGCTCCCTGCCCGATTGCTGCCGGACCTTCTTGCGTGCGTGCCACCCACACCGATATCCAACAGCAACAACAAAATTGAGTCTATCAGAAATTGCGCGCACCGTGCTGTTGCCACGCAAAAGCAAAGCGCGATCCGTCCGCCAGAGATCCACGCTCCAACCCCTCGGTCCGCTCATCGTCCTCGCCCGGCAGACACCGCCGCGCTAAAAAACGCACCGTGAAAAAAGTTCTACTCGATTCGCTTTTTATTCGCTATAATTCGCCCATGGCTGTCACTCGCCGCCAAAAAGAGGTGCTCGACTTTATCTCGAGCTTCGTGCAGCGCAACGGATACTCCCCGTCGTTCGAGGAAATCGCTCACGGCCTCAGTCTCAGATCGCTGGCCACAGTGCACAAGCACATCACCAACCTTCAGCAGAAGGGACTGCTGCAGCGTGCGCACAACCGCAGCCGTTCGATCGATGTACTACCTCCTAAGGCGAAGGCGCGTCCGGGCGAACGTCTTCCCCTGGTAGGGCGGATCGCTGCCGGACTTCCGCTCGAAGCAGTCGAAACTTCAGAGAGCATTTCGTTGAGCGATATCGTCGGACATCGCGACGTCTTTGCCCTCAAGGTGCGCGGCGACTCCATGCGCGACGAGCACATCGTCGACGGTGATTATGTTTTCGTAGAAAAAGTATCCGTCGCTCACGAGGGAGATATCGTGGTCGCCCTGGTTCGCGGGGCTGAAACCACGCTGAAGCGCTATTACCTGGAGGGCGCCCTCATTCGCCTGCAGCCATCGAACGCGGAAATGGACCCCATCTTTGTGCCAGCCGACCAGGTCGCCATTCAGGGTCGCGTCTTGGGCGTGATGCGCAAATATTGAGCCAGCCGCCAGACCGCAGATTCAAAGTCCAGCGCGAAAAAACAGCGGGAGCCATGCGCAGCTCCCGCCCGGTTAGAAGTACTTCAAACCTTTAGGCATTCGGCGACGAGTGCTTGCCCGGCTTCACCTCGATCTCGTTCACCACCTGCTGGACGTTGGGAACCGATTTAGCAAGCTTCTCTGCCTCTTTTTTCTGGGCAACCGTCTTTACAGAGCCTTTCAGCACCAGCGTGCCATTCTTGGCCGAATAGTCGATGCTCTGGTCGTCCAGGTTCCTGTGGCCTTTGATCGCAGCCTTGTAGTTGTCTTCGATGGCGCTATCGAGATTCGAGTCCACAGACTTCGCCTGGCTTTCAGCGCCTGATGGTCTCACGCCAATCTCATCCGCGATCGTGTAGTCGGGGGCCGCTTGTTTGGCCAACACTGCCGCCTGGCTCTTCTGGTCTTCTGAATTGACATCGCCGGTCAGGGTGATAACGCCCTTGTCCTGGTCCTGCGAGACGCTGACGTTGCCGAGGTTATTGCTGTTCAGCAAGTTCGTGACCGCTGACTTTTCATCCGGGTGAGCGGGCTTGTTTTGACATCCCGCGATTGTGAGCACTCCTGCCAAGGCAACAACTGATGCACGAATGAATTGCTTTCCATGATGCTGTGTGGGTTGCATGCTTACCGCTCCTTAAGAACGCGTCTCAACTTTCCATATGCTGGGATGCGCGCTGCGACGCTTGAATTGCACGCGCGTAAGCGAAGAAAATATTTTTCTGGCAAGCAACTTTCTTTTGCAATCCCGCATGTCCGCCCGCGGTCTCAGACCGCAACGCAACGTGGGTTGGTCATCGAGACAAATCAATTAGCATTGTGCCTGCATCAGCCAATCTAAAAATCGAAGGACATTACTGCAGCCATGCTTCCGGCGCATCGATCCAAGGCCCTGTTTCCTGCTCTCACCGCACTCCTGATAGCCGTCGCCATATGCATCCCGTGCTGCGCGGCGCAGAAAATCAGCTTTCCTCTTGATCGCGGATGGGAATTTCGCCAGCGTGTTTCCGGCGAAAGCAATCCCGCGCCCGAGTGGCGTTCGGCGACCGTGCCTGGTGACGTGCATCTCGATCTGCTCGCCAACAAGCTCATCCCCGAGCCCTTTTACCGCGACAACGAGGCCAAGCTTCAGTGGATCCAGGACGCCGACTGGGAGTACCGCACCAATATCGACGCCGCATCCACGCTGCTCGCACGTAGGCACATCGATCTCGTCTTCGAAGGCTTGGACGCCTACGCCGAGGTCTATCTGAATTCGCAGAAGATCCTCGTTGCCGACAACATGTTTCGTGAGTGGCCCGTCGATGTGAAGCCATATCTGAAGGCCGGCGCGAACGAGCTACTCGTAGTCTTCCCTTCTCCCATCAGGACCGCGCAGAAGATCGCTCTCACCGATGTGTGGCATGGCCAGACGCCCGCGCAGGACAAGACCTATCTGCGCAAGGCTGCCTACGAGTATGGATGGGACTGGGGACCGACGTTTGTCACCAGCGGCATCTGGCGGCCCGCGCGCCTTGAAGCCTGGGATGACGCCCGCATCGCCGACTTCTATCCGCACGTGCGCGACGTTACCAGCGGGCTGGCGCACGTGGACGCGGAACTCGATGTCATCTCGTCGGTCTCCACCAAAGCCACCATCGCGCTGGACTACAAGGAAGGCAGCCAAACCGCGCAGCTGAAGCAGACCGTCAATCTCGTTCCTGGCACCAACCATCTTGTTCTTCCCGTCGAGATACAGAATCCGCACCTCTGGTATCCCGCCGGTTACGGAGCCCAGTCTATCTATATATGGAGTGCGAAACTTTCAGTCGACGGGAGGGCCGCCGATCAGGCATCCCGCAAGACCGGCCTGCGATCCATCGTCCTTCGTCGCGACCTCGACCAGTGGGGACGGTCCTTCGAGCTCGTCGTGAACGGCATTCCCGTCTTCGCCAAAGGCGCCGACGTCATTCCCTTCGACAGCTTTCCTTCACGAGTAACGACCGCGCAGTACAGGCGCATCCTGCAATCAGCGCGCGACGCCAACATGAACGTGATCCGCCACTGGGGCGGCGGCTACTACGAGACCGACGAGTTTTACGACATCTGCGACGAGCTCGGCATCATGGTCTGGCAGGACTTCATGTTCGGCAACGACTGGCAACCCGGCCCCTATTGGTTCCGCCAGAACATCGAGAAGGAAGCCGAAGACCAGGTCACCCGTCTCCGCAACCATCCCAGCATCGTCGTGTGGTGCGGCAACAACGAAACCGAAGGCTCCCTTGCCTGGTCGGGGGCCGCCCAATTCGTCAAGGGCCTGTCCATCGAAGCGCGTGTGAAGGTCTGGCAGGATTACCTGCTGCTCTTCAGCAGTACTATCCCGCGCGTCGTCGAACGCCTCAACTCTGAGACGCCCTATTGGCCCAGCTCTCCCAGCGCCGACTACGAAGACCTCGCTCCCGGCAAGGCTTCCGGCGACATGCACGACTGGACCGTCTGGCACGGTCGCGTTCCCTTCTCCGAATACGAGAAACACTACCCGCGCTTCATGACCGAGTACGGCTTCCAGTCATTCCCCGAGATGAAGACCATCGAAGCTTTCACCGCTCCCGAGGACCGCACCAGCATCTTCACTCCCGTGATGCTCGCCCACCAGAAGAACAACGAAGGCAACTCCATCATCCACGACTATCTGCTCAAGGACTACACCGAGCCCAAAGACTTCCCATCATTCCCGTACGTCAGCCAGGTGCTTCAGGCCGAGGGCATCAAGATAGGCGCCGAACACCTTCGCCGCAGCCGCCCGCGCACTATGGGCTCCATCTTCTGGCAGTTGAACGACTGCTGGCCCGTGGCTTCGTGGTCGAGCATTGACTACTACGGACGCTGGAAGGCCCTCCAATACTACGCGCGCCGCTTCTACAGCCCGGTGCTCGTCTCTCCCCACGTCGAGAACGGAAGCCTCGCCATCTACATCATCTCCGACAAAACAACTCCAACCGACGCCGACCTCCGCCTGCGCATTCTCAAGTTTGACGGGACAGTCGTGCACGAACAGAAGCAGATTGTGCATATTCCGGCGCTATCGAGCGCGGTTTATTTGCAGATGCCGCTGGCCGAGTTCGCCAACGCGGCCGATCCCACGCAGGTCTTTGTCGCTGCGGATCTCACGGCATCCGGCGCGCAGCTTTCGAAGAACCTCATCTACTTGACGCCGACCAAGACCATCCATCTTCCACCGGCGCACATCCAGACCGAAGTAACGCCCACAGACGGAGGTTTCCGAATCAAGCTCACGTCCCCTGCGCTGGCGCGCAGTGTCTACGTGACATTCGGGGATCTCGACGCCGATCCCTCAGACAACTACTTCGATCTGCTTCCCAACGAACCCGTCGAGATCACCGTCAGGACCCAAGCCCCGATCGACGTCGTACGTCAGAAGGCGACCGTCATTTCGTTAGTAGACGCCTTGACTCCACCGGCAACCACCGCGGCAGCCGCTGCGCCATAAACGGCGCCGCAAACGCAGTTCAGCGCCGGCGCCTGCGCCAGCCCAGGAAGATGCCCAGGAGCGCCCCCACCACGATAGCTCCTGCCAGCTTCTTCCGGCTGGTAATGGGAATGAAGCACGTATGCTGATCGCTGATCTCAATCACGCCTACCGGAATGGCGCGCACCCCCGCGCCGCCTCCGCCGCCTTCACCCTGTGCGCTTGAGTTCCCCACTCCGCCGGTGCCCGCCCCTGCGCCGTAGCCATACATCAGCTTTGCAACTGGGATGACGGTCTTGCCCTGCGCGGTGATCGGTTCGCCGTAGATGGCCTTCACGCCGGCCCCGCTGAGAATGCTTTCCTTGAGCGACTGCAAAAGCGCGACACTGCCCATGCCAGGACTCCCTCGAAGATGAATAAATTCTCTTTCGTCTTGCATTCTATGCCTGCGTCATCCACGCGCTGGAAAAAAACGGCCCGGCGATACCAGATCGCCGAGCCGGCTGTTGACAAACTCCTCCGTTACCGACCAAGCCCCGTAGCCAGCGTCTTCACCATCGTGCCCTTGGCGTCGTCGTCCTTGACCGCCCACACAAAGGCCCCGCCCAGGCCACCCGGCACACGAAGATCGATGTAAAGCGCCTTCAGAAGAGCCGTGTCCGGATCGTCGTAGGTATAAAAGGTCCCGCTGCTCGGGCTGTAGAGCGACACCGCGATCCTGCTCGGATCGAAGTAGCTCTTGTAGCCGTTCGCTGTCAGCGTCGAAAGCGTCGCGTAGGTTGCCGTACCCGCAGTGAGCAGCGTATCGCAACCGGGCGTGTTGCCGCTCAGATCTCCGCAGACGCCCGTGCCATTGGCCAGCAGCACATTCGAAGGTCCCGTCGAAGTCTGATACAGCCCGTGGTTCTTGTTGGGTACGCCCGTCCAGCCCGCCCCATAAAGCGGCACGCCCATCACATACTTCTGCGCCGGCACTCCCGCCTTCAAATACGCCATCACCGTATCGTCGATATCGAGGTTCTGCCCAAAATCGGGGTCCTGGCGCGAATCGAATAACGGAGAGGCGTCGTTTGTCACGCTTTCCCATGTTCCGGCGTAGTTGTAGCCGTCGACCGTGATGAAGTCCACCTGCTTCGCCGCATTCTTCAAATCGATATTGACGTAGTTCTGTGCGCCCGCCGGCCCGTCGAAGCTGAGCACATACTGTTTGCCGGTCTGCGCGCTGAGCGCATTAAGCTGGTTGCGAAACTCCGCCAGCAGCAGCGTAAAATTCTGCTTATCGGCTGCACCCGGAAACTCCCAGTCGATATTGAATCCGTCGAAGAGCCCCGGCGCTGTGATGTTGCCGTTCCAGTCGCTGCCCACGTTGCCCACAATGAACATGTTGATGCACGCCGAGACAATCGCCTGTCGTCCCGCCTGCGTGCTTGCCGCGGTCGAAAACGCGGATGCCTCAGCCGCGCTCGCACCGCCAAGCGAGATCACCGTCTTCAACTTGGGATGGAGTTGCTTCAGTTTCAGAATCTCGGCAAAGTTTCCATAGAGCGGCCAGGCGTCAGCGATGCCTCCAACCGGAGGCAGGTCATTGTCCTCGAAATCCGCCCACGCATCGGCAATCACGCAGGTATTCGACGAGGGATCGCTCGCGCTTGCCGACACATCTCCGAACGCATAGATAAGGTGCGACAACTTCGCCGCCGATCCATTGCTCTCGAGATTGGCCAGATTGTAGTTGGCGTAGTAAATGCTCCACTCCTCGAAGAACCCGGCAAGAATCTTGCCCTGAGTACCGGGATTCTGAGCTAACGCAGAGGAGCCGCTTGTAAGCAGGATAAGCAGCGTGGCGAGCGCGGCGAGGGAAACACAAAAGGTGGATCTGACTTTCATTTGAGGTGCCTTTCGAGTGGAAATTGATAGCGCGGGCAGTATAGACCTCTATACGTATGAATGTCTGCATAGATTTTTGGAAGGCAATTATTTGGCGCGGGAGCCAGGGATCGCCTACACAAACACGACAGTCTTGTTCTGGTAGACCAGGACGCGGTTTTCCAGGTGCCAGCGCACGGCGCGAGAGAGAACAACCTTTTCCAGGTCGCGGCCTTTTTGCAGCATCTCCTCAACAGTGTCGCGATGCGAAACCCGCACTACGTCCTGTTCGATAATCGGCCCTTCGTCCAGTGCGGCAGTAACGTAGTGACTTGTGGCTCCGATCAGCTTCACGCCCCGCTCGTACGCTTGATGGTAGGGTTTCGCCCCGACGAAAGCGGGCAGAAAAGAATGATGGATATTAATCATCCGCAACAGGTACTGGGCGACGAATTCCGGCCCCAGAATCTGCATGTAACGCGCCAGCACGATCAGGTCAATGTCGGGCCCGATTAACTCAAGCATTTCCCCTTCAGATTCTCTCTTGTCCTTGGGATTGGTCAGCAGATGGAAGGGTACGTGATAAAAGTCGGCCAGCGGCTTGGCGGTCAGATGATTGCTGATGATCATGGCGATGTCGCATGCCAGTTCGCCGGAGTTGTGCCGGTACAACAGATCGGCCAGGCAGTGGTCATATGACGAAACGAGGATGACGACCTTGGGGCGATAGTCGGTCAGAGCCAGGTGATAGTTGATCTGGAAGCGCTCGGTCAGCGGCCTGAAGTGGTGCTCGAAGTCCGAAATTGGAATGTCGAACCCGTCCAGATCCCATTCCAGCCTCGAAAGGAACAGGTCCCGGCCTCGGTCCAGGTGGTCGTCGCTGTGCAGGACGCTTCCGTTGCGGGAAATCAGGAACTGGGAGATGGCCGCCACTACACCTTTGCGTGCGAGGCACATAGGAACGCTCAGCAGGAGAACCGCGGTGTTCTTCATCTTCAAACCCACGATACAGTCAAGAAATTGTCCAGTACCAAAATGCCTGTTCCGCGCGACTTTTTCCACCCGCCCGGCGTTTACCCCTACAGGAGCCCTCCTCATGTCTCTCAATCGCCGCGCATTCACGAAAGCCATGATGAAAGATGGAGCGATGGCCCTCGTAGGCGCCTCGGCCATCCCGTCCTTCCTCACTCGCAGCGTGCTCGCCCAGGCCACCACCGCCCAGGCTCAGGGCAAAAAACTGGTCGTCATCTTCCAGCGAGGCGCAGCCGATGGGCTGAACATCGTCGTTCCCCACCGCGAGAAGACCTATTACGAACTGCGGCCGACCATCGCCATTCCCCAAGATCAGGTCATTGATCTCGACGGCTTCTTCGGCCTGCATCCCTCCCTGCAACCGCTTAAGCCGCTCTGGGACGAGGGCCATCTCGCCGCAGTCCACGCCTGCGGTTCCCCCGACCCGAGCCGCTCGCACTTCGACGCCCAGGACTTCATGGAATCTGGCACGCCCGGATTCAAGGCCACTCCCGACGGCTGGCTCAATCGGGCCCTCGCCGCCGAGGACCTTTCCCGGCCCCGCCACGCCTCCTCCCCATTCCGCGCCGTAGCTCTCGGAACTCAGCTTCCCCGAACTCTGGAGGGCAAGGTCCCCGCGGTAGCCATCGGCAACGTGAAGGATTTCAACGTCGGCGGCCAGAATCCCGCAGCCGTTCCCATCTCCAACAGTTTCGAGTCCATGTACGAGCAGTCCGTCAACGCCGTCCTGCACGGCACGGCCACCGAAACCTTCGAAGCCGTCAAGATGCTCAAGGCCGCCGACCCGGACAAGTACATCCCCGCTCCCGGCGCGCATTATCCCGACGGCCAGTTCGGCAACAACCTCAAACAGGTTGCCCAACTGCTCAAGGCCAACCTCGGAGTCGAGGCAGCCTTCGCCGACATCGGTGGGTGGGACACCCACCAGAACCAGGGCAGCGTCAATGGCCAGCTTTCCAACCGTCTCAAAGAGTTCAGCGAGTCGACCGCCGCCTTCTGGACGGACGTGGGCGACGACGCCGAGAACATCACTCTGGTCTCCATGTCGGAGTTCGGTCGCACCGTTCAGCAAAACGGAACCGGCGGAACAGACCATGGCCACGCCAATGTCATGTTCGTCCTCGGTGGCCAAGTCGCCGGCGGCAAGGTCTACGGAAAATGGCCGGGAATGGATACGAGCCAGCTCTACGAAGAGCGCGATCTGGCCATCACCACCGATTTCCGCCAGGTCCTGGGAGAAGCCGCCTTCAAAACGCTGGGATCCCGCAATCTCGAGGTCGTCTTCCCCGGCGCCCAATTACAGAACAATCGCTTCCTGAATTTTCTTAAAGTTTAACTTTAAGTCGATCGCCTATTTACCCACAGGATTTCCACAGGTAGATCCGACCTCTTTTTGCTCCTGAACGGCATGTCCGCTTGCCGGAGTTTACGCCGAGCATTCGCTCGACTACACTCATTCCTGCCCTTCCCACCTGACCCAACCTCTCCATGAAAAGGAAGAATGATGAGTTCTGCCAATCCCATGCAAGTCACGCCCGAGCGCATCATGCAGTTCGCCTGGGGATACGCCCCACCACTCATCCTCGAGTCCGCCATCCGCCATCGCGTCTTCGATGTTCTCGACGAAGGCCCGAAAACCCTCGAGGAGTTGAGCGCAGCCACCGGCACATCGGCGCGTGGAACTGCCGCAATCACAGATGCTCTGGTTGGTCTGAATTTCCTCTCCAAGGATTGGGCCGGAAGGCTCTCGCTCACGCCGGAAAGCGCCGCCTTCCTCGTGCGCGGCAAGCCCGGCTTTGTGGGTGGCTTCATCCTCCATACCAGTGGCCAGGTCATCCCGAAGTGGCTCCACTTAAACGAAATCGTGGAGACAGGCGCGCCGGCGTGGGCCGTCAATCAGGAGGGGGAAGGCGCAGCATTTTTTGAGCAGTTCGTCGTCGACATCTTCCCGGTGAGCTATCCCTCGGCTAAGGCTCTTGCCGGGTCCTTGGATCTGGATGGCAAAAACGAAACAGTCAGCGTCCTTGATCTTGCTGCCGGCTCAGGAGTCTGGGGAATTGCGCTCGCGCAAGGCTCCCCGCGCGTGCGCGTCACCGCCGTCGACTGGCCTGGTGTCTTGCCGATCACTCAAAAGACGGTGGCGAAGTTTGGCCTAAGCAATCAATTCAACTTCAGCCCTGGCGATTTGCTCGAAGCCGACTTTGGCTCCGGGTTCCATATCGCCACCCTTGGACACATCCTGCACAGCGAAGGCGAGCCTCGTAGTCGCGATCTTCTCGCCAAGACCTTCAAGGCCCTGGCTTCTGGCGGAACCATCGCAATCGCCGAGTTCCTGGTAAACAAAGAACGTACAGGCCCCGTGAACGGTCTCCTCTTCGCAGTGAACATGCTGGTGAATACCGAACACGGAAACACCTGGAGCTTTGAAGAGATCTCCTCCTGGCTGACAGATGGGGGCTTCGTGAATCCCCGCACCCTCGATTCGCCGGGTCCCTCCCCGCTGATCCTGGCCACAAAACCCTGACGGAAATTGGCCGACTAATTCCGAGATCCAGCTAGAATAGAAATAGAGGGACCCAAAAGGCTCTGCAGCGAATGCAGGGCCTTTTAATTTGGGCTGCAACATTCGCCACCAGCACGTTTTACACGGTGGTCCCAATGGGTCGATGCAACACTCAGCTCAGACCCACATTCAATGAAGACAAAAGCTAAAAGCGCTGACTAGGGTTAGATCAGCCGGAACCTTACCTGGCTAGGTTTTGGCCACATCCAGCCAAACAGATCGATTCTTCAGGGTAAGCATTTGTGGATCAGCTGATTAGATAGTGTTGCATCGACCGGTTGAGCTGGCAACAGTAACCGGCAAGAATCTCATAAGCTATTTAGAATCAGATCGATAGCGATAAAGACCCTGTTTTCAGATCTTTACCGGAGCAGTGTCGTTAAACCTTTGCGAATCAAACGCTTTCGATAGGAGGGAAGTCGAGGGGGAGGGGGTGGGCTGTAGAAGTCGCCCGATCTACTCCAGCGACTCCGGATGAATCGCGATGTCTGTCTCTCCCGCAGCCTTCTTCTCCCAGTACTTGCGTACCCATGCTTCGAAGGTCTTGCCGGCCGCGGTGTCCCGCCCAGTAAAGGCGAGAGCAGCGATGTCGGAGTAAGGGATAGTCAGCTTGGTCCGCTCGGTCGCTGGGATAATGCGTACGGCTGATTCGGCCAGTGTCTTTCCGGTGCGCCGGTCGAAGACGTACCCGGCAACGATTCGCCCGTCCTTGAGGGTAAGGGTGACGTCACCGCGGTAGTCGAACGCCTTTTCGAGCGCCTCGTTGATCTCGGCCTCGGTGGCCAGGGGTGGAATCCAGCCCTCGAGTTGTTCGCGCTCGCGCCCTTCGGCGACTTCGAGTTCGTCGGGGTTGGCGATGTGGGCTGGCTGGGTCATGCTGTGGTTCCCTGCCGCTCGACGACGTTGACTTTGGTTTCGATCTGGATGAGTGGGTTGAAGCTGTGGACGGGCTTGACTGGCTCGTTGAGCAGGTCGAGCGCACCGCGGTCTTCATACCTGTCGAAGAAGACGGCCATCGCGGTGTTGAGGAGGCCGCGGAACGAGCCGAAGGTATAGTAGACGCCCGAGGCTTCGTATCCGGAGTGGACCATGCAGTTGGCGCACTTCGGGTTGCCGCTCTCAGTGCCGTAGTTGGACCAGTCCGTGGTGTCTATCAGCTCCTGGAAGGTGTCGGCGTAGCCGTCCTGCAGGAGGTAGCAGGGCTTCTGCCAGCCGAAAACGCTGTACGCGGGCATACCCCACGGGGTGCAGGCAAATTCGCGCTTGCCCATCAGGAACTCCATGTACATGGGCGAGGCATTGAACTTCCAGGTCTTCTTGCGGTTCGAGAGGATCGACCGGAAGAGACGGCGCGACCGGGCGCGGCCGAGGAAATGCTTCTGATCGGGAGCCTTTTCGTAGGTATAGCCGGGAGCCACCATCATGCCTTCGACACCGACTTCCATGAGCTCGTCGAAAAAGGCGCGGACCGAGTTCGGGTCGGCTCCATCGAAGAGAGTGGTGTTGGTGGTGACGCGGAAGCCAGCGGCGATGGCGGCCTTAATGCCGTCGAGGGCGATGTCGTATCCGCCTTCGCGGCAGACGGAGAAGTCGTGGTGCTCGCGCTGGCCGTCAAGATGGACCGAAAACGACAGATATTTGCTGGGCTTGAAAAGGTGGAGTTTCTCTTTAAGAAGCAGCGCGTTCGTGCACATGTATACGTACTTTTTGCGCGCGACCAAGCCTTCAACAATCTCGTCGATCTGCGGATGCAAGAGAGGTTCGCCGCCGGGGATTGAGACCATCGGCGTGCCGGATTCTTCGACGGCGCGGAAGCACTCCTCAGGGGTGAGCTCCTGCTTGAGAATATGCGCCGGATACTGGATCTTGCCACAGCCGGCACACGCCAGGTTGCAGCGGAAAAGGGGCTCGAGCATGGTGACGAGCGGGAAGCGATTCCGGCCCTTCATCTTCTGACCGAGCACATAGGTGGCGACGGTCCACGCCTGTGAAATTGGTACTGCCATCTTCCTCCCTTACGCTGCTTCGCGTTCAATGGCGCGTTTGTAGTTGGTCAGCGCCAGCAGCGGGAAATAATCGCGGTACAGATGGTATGCGAGGTAGAAGACTCGCGGAAATCCCGTACCGGTATAAAGTGCTTGACGGCTTGAGCCGTGGCCGGTGCTCTCGTCCCATGAACCGTCAGGCTGCTGATGTGCCAACAACCATTTGATGCCCTTGGCAACCGAGTCGCTTCGAGTATCCCCGGCGGAGAGCAGACCGAGGATGGCCCAGGCAGTCTGCGAGGGGGTGCTCGGGCCGACGCCACGGGTCAACGGATCGTCGTAGCTGCCGCAGGTTTCTCCCCAGCCGCCGTCGGCGTTCTGCACCATGCGGATCCACTCGGCGGCTTGCTGAATCTGCGGCTCGTGATTCCAGACGCCGATGGCTTCAAGGCCACGTAGGACGAGGAATGTGCCGTAAATGTAGTTGACGCCCCAGCGGCCGAACCAGCTTCCGTCGGACTCCTGCTCATCGTAGATAAATTTGATGGCGCGCTCGATGCGCTTGTCCTTGCGGGTATAGCCGTAGGTGGCAAGTGTTTCGAGGATGCGGCCGGTGATGTCGACAGTCGGCGGATCGAGCATGGCGTTGTGGTCAGCAAATGGGATCTGCTCGAAGATCATCTTCGTGTTGTCTTTGTCAAAGCTTGCCCATCCGCCGTTCTTGCACTGCATGGAGAAGATCCAGTCGATGGCGCGCTGTGACACGTTGTACTGGTAGCGCTCGCGCGGGTTATCGACCTTGTTAAGGGCCAGCAGTACCTGCCCAGTGTCATCCACGTCCGGATAAAACTCGTTATTAAACTCGAAGTACCAGCCGCCGGGCTGCGCCTTGCGATTCTTCACCGCCCAATCGCCCTTGTGGCGGACCTCCTTAGAGAGCATCCAGTCCGCGGCTTTGAGAAGGCGCGGATCGTTGCGCGAGATACCGGCCTCGCCAAGGGCATAGACGGCCTGCGCAGTGTCCCATACGGGAGACATACAAGGCTGCATCCGGAAAGTGGGCACAGGGTAATCTGGGGTGCCGTTCGGCTCGTCAAGCCCCAGCTTTTCGAACTCGTCCATTGCGCGAATTACCTGCGGATCATCAAGCGAGTAACCTAGGCAGCGCAAGGCAATGATGGCGTTGAGCATCGCTGGATAAATGGCACCCAGTCCATCAGACATTTCAAGGCGCTCGAGCATCCACTTTTCGGCCTTTTTTATGGCCATCTTACGAAGCGGGCGGATGTGGACACGCTCGAACCAGTGAGTGACGCGATCGCAAAGCAGAAAGAAGTTGCGCCAGCCTATAAGCTTCTTTTTGTCCCAGCGCAGGTGCAGATTAGCGTTTGCGCGTCCCCCGACAAAAAGCTCGTCGATTCCCTGCTCGGGCGGGATCTTCTTGAAGGGTTTTTTCGCGTATGCGATGGACAACGGGACAAGAATGGCGCGTGACCAGGAGGAGATTTCGTAGATGTTGAAATAAAACCAGTTGGGAAACAGCACGATCTCCGGCGGAATTGCCGGGACTGCATCGTACTCGTACTGGCCCATGAAGCAGAGGTAGATTTTTGTGAAGGTGTTGCACTCGACAATGCCACCGTTTGCCAGTATCCATTCACGCGCCTTCGCAAGAACCGTGTGCTCCGGCTTCATGCCCATGAGCTTGGCGGCGAAATAACACTTGACCGAAAGGCTGATATTCGAAGGGCCGCCGGGATAAATTGACCAGCCTCCGTCGGCATTCTGATAGCGGAGAATCTCCGTCAACGCGCGTTCGAGGCGGGACTCGTCTCCGGTCCCCAGAAGCGTGTGCGCGAAGATGTAGTCGGCCTCAAGCATCGGGTCAGCTTCGAGCTCCCCGCACCAGAAGCCAGATGGGTCCTGCTTGGAGAAGATGTATTCGCATGACCGCGATGCGGCAGCTTCGACCTCAGCTAACCCCGCATCAATTCGGCCGAATTTCACTTTGGGAGATGCGTCGCTCTTGGCCTTCTGCGTTGGGCGCGCCTCACCGTATTCAGCTTCACCTGAGATTTCGGATTGTGGTCTTCCAACTCTTATGCTCATGCTCAACGTCCGCGGTTCCAAGGCAGCGGCAGCCAACTTACCTCTTGCCTAGACACTTGCCGCGCTGGCTGCGGGAGCCGATTGGATAGCCTGAACTATCTCAGGCGGCAGACCAAAGCGAACATTTTCGGGCATTACTTCCACCTCTTCAACAGAACCAAACCCGCGGTCGCGAAGATACGCCACAACATCCTCTACGAGTACTTCCGGAGCTGAGGCTCCTGCCGTCACGGCTACGGTTGCAACGCCTTCGAGCCACTCCGAATCGATAGCGTCGGAATTGTCGATCAAGTAGCCCCGCGTGCCGAGGTTCTGCGACACTTCTACCAAGCGATTGGAATTTGAACTGTTATTCGATCCAACTACGAGAACTAGCTCCGCGTTATGGGCTACGTTCTTGACAGCCGTCTGGCGATTCTCGGTTGCGTAGCAGATGTCCTGCGAGTGTGGGCCCACGATATTGGGAAACTTTTCTTTGAGAGCTTGAATGATATCCCGTGCTTCATCCAGCGAGAGCGTAGTTTGCGTTAGATAGGCCACGCGATTTGGGTCTGGAACCTCAAGCGCCTCCACTTCTCTCGCACTCGATACCACAGTCGTCACATCAGGAGCTTCGCCCAAAGTGCCTTCAATTTCGTCGTGGTCGCGATGGCCAATCAGCACTAGGGAATATCCCTGCTTCGCGAACTTTACGGCTTCAACGTGCACCTTGGTAACCAACGGGCAGGTAGCATCAATCACCTTAAGGTGGCGCTGCTTCGACTGCTCCCGGACGGCCGGGGAAACCCCGTGGGCGCTATAGATGACGCGCATGCCCGATGGCACCTGGTCGATGTCGTCGACGAAGATTGCGCCCTTTTCCGCTAGCTCATTGACTACAAAGCGATTATGGACAATCTCCTTGCGGACGTAGATAGGTGCTCCGAAGGTTTCGAGGGCAATTTTTACCACGTCAATAGCGCGGACAACGCCTGCACAAAAGCCACGTGGCTTAAGCAGAAGGACGCGCTTTTCAATTTGGGATGCGTGCGACTCCGAATTGGGAGTATAGGTTTCGAGGGTCGTAGGGGTCACCTATCCAGTATATCGTGCCCGGAGACGCGGCGAAAGAAATCACTCCTAATTGGGAAATGGGCATCAGTCGCGCCAGGTCTTCATTGAAGCCCGTACAGACCGGCAGCCGTTCCGCGCAACACCTGTTGCGCGATCTCAATCGCCCGCTTAGGTTTGATCTCACCGTCACGCACCATGCCGGTAAGGGCTAGACCAAGTGCCTGGCGACCGTTGTGACTGGCGATCCAGGTCGCCTCTTCCCAGCCCATCGATTCGGAGAATGGATAACCGTCCGTCCCAAACATCACCTTGTCCGGATAGCTCTCCAGCCATTCCCGAAGCCAGACGGCCATGGTCCGCGGCGGGAATGTGAGCGCCTGCTGCGAGAGATCCAGGAAGACATTCGGTTTCTGTAGTAACGAGCCAGCTTCGCGGACGAACGGCCATCCTCCGTGCAGCATCACGAAGCGGGTCTTGCGGAGATGAACATCATCAAAGACGGCTTCGAGAAGCAGTGGGTTACCCTTCGCAATGTCGAAGTATCCTCCCCCGCCGGACATGGTATGCAGGTGCACGGGCATTCCTAGGCGCCCACATTCAGCAGCAATGTATCGGAAAAGAAAATCCTGCAGGGCCTTGTACTCGACGGAGTCGGGATGTTCAAGCCCAACCCATTTTGAATAAATACGCTCGGCCTCAGAGCGCGGTGTATCGGCGAAGTCGAAGCCGCGCAGGTACGCAACTTCAAATTTCTCAGCAACTGCACCCTCAGATTTTTGGCGCTCGAGTGTGGGAGTCACGACACGGGTGAGATATTCAGCCAGTGTCGCGGGGACAGCCACAATGCCGACGGCTTTCAGCCCGCAAGCGCTCCTCCAGCGGAAAGAATTGCTTCTTGTCCGGCGTTGTCTGCTGGTCAGTGTTATCGAGGGGATAAAGTAACGCATCAACATACGGAACCCACTGGCAGCGCGGCCCCGCCAGTCCCTGGCCCATCGCGACACGGTTGCTCAGCATCACGCCAATGCCGGCCTGATCCAGCACCCAATCCGCGTAACGCTGACCTTCGCGCGACTTCACCTTTGCTCTCGCCTCGTTCAGTCGCTTCATTCCGTCGACATCGACTGGCGCCGCCTTGTCAAAGCCCCACAGGGCCTTCCACGCAACTGTGAGTTGCGGATTGTCCGGCCTCCAGGCGACAGGATCGGTTTGCGGCTCCATGTTGTCGACGGGAAGAGCATCATAATTGCGATCGGCGCTGTCATTTGGCGGAGGAAGCACCGGATGCGCGTGGTCGTCGATTGCTGCGATTGACGAGATGGCGGCAGCAATTTTGGGATCGATATCACGATCGATGTTCGTTGCCGCATTGTCAGAGATACTTTGAGCTTTTGTCGCAGGAATTATGATCACCGCAAACAACAGAAGGATTGCAGCCCACCGGGTGCAGACCTGCCGCTTGCTGGCCGAGACTGACGGACGCGGCAGACCGGCGATAAGACGAAGGATCAGCATTCGGCTGATCCTCTGCTCATCTGGATTTCCATTGTTTTCCCGGTCGAGCCACGGCATACATCTGCGTTGCGATCGTATCAAAGAGACCTTGCCGGTCGTCTCCGATCTTATAGAGATCGAAATGGGTACGGTTATCAATGTATGTAAAGTGCGGATCCGCATCGAGGCTCTTCAGGACGGTTTCAAATTTGTGAGCGGGCCCATCAAGGTAGAACGTGTCTGCAGTGCCAACGAAGACGTGGATTTTTCCTTTTAGTTTGGGACCGCGACGCGCCCAGTCGCTTGTGACAATATGCGCGAGATCATAATGGTCGCGCCAGTAAAGAACGACCTTTGGATCGACGTATCCGGTCTCTCGGTTGAACATTTGCAGCGGCCGGCCATCTGGCCCGCGCGGCGAGAAAACCCACTCGAAGGAGGCGAACTGACCCCCGTAGTCGCCAAGAACACGCTCCTGGCGGGCAAGCTCCTCCATCGTGGCTTGCACCTTGGCGTGATCCCGGACAATCGGAACGGCGCTGCCGCTGGGATCCCGATATAGATTGGCGTGCTCAGCATAGAGATCTATGGTAGAGAATGCGTGAAAATCGCTGGGGTCGGGCGATGTGGACCAAGTGCCGCCGAAGACCGTAGGGTAATTGACCTGGAGCTGGAGCGTGGCCCATCCACCCGAGGAATGGCCTTGCAGAAAACGGCCGCTCGCCTTCGCGTCCATGCGGTACTTCGATTCGAGATAAGGAATGAACTCGGTCGTCAGCGCAGTTCCCCAGGGCCCGTTATTGACGGAGTCGGCAAATTCATGGGTGCCCGTTGCGAGAGATTCATCCAGCATGACCCAGATCATGGGCGGTATCTTGCCCTCAGCCATTCGATTGAAAAGACTCTCCCCCGAGAGCTTGCTGTAGGTCAAGTTGCCGCCAAAACCGTGCGTCCAGTAGACGGTGGGGTAGCGTTCACCTAAGTGGCCGGAGTATCCGGGAGGCAGGATGACCCAGGCCCGGATATGGGTTTCCTGGCCCGAGAAGCGTGTAAGGAAAGGACTGGTGAAGTCCTCGAGATGCGCAGCAGCCTCGGCGGCCTTGTGCTTTTCGGGGGAGAGCTGTCTTCGCGGCGTGCGCTCCGGAACGACGCTGCTTAGCGTGACATCAGGTGTACTGCCTTGCCCGGGTGTCCAGGACCTGAGGGAGACCACATCACTGACGAGGTCGCCGGCGGACCTGCCGCTGTAGTTATAGTTGTGATTCACATCGAGCACGGCTTGTGCGTCATAGTTGCCGGGCTTGAGAGCTGAGAAGCCGGCGGGGAAGGCGAGCTCGTCCGTATCGATATCGACAGATGTTCCGGGCTTCCAGTAATAGAGTTCTTTTGCCGCGATGGATACATCGCTCGGCTGAAAGGGGTTCGCGTCCACTTCTTTCGCCCCGGTTCCTTCCTTGAGGAAGATAAGGAGACGTCCGGAGACAGGCGCCGTGAGCTGCGGACCGAGTGTGACCCGAAAGAAGAGATGCTGCGGCTGCTGGGAGAATACTGCAGGGACAAACAACAGCACAGCAACAAACTTCAGAAATGTTTTGCGAGTGTGCATTGCGCCGCAGTTTAACAGGCGAGCTCCCGCATGTCGTCAGTCTTTTGGGGGCCCGATCGGCATTCAATTTCCTCCTTCGAGATCGTGCTTTATGCGCGACAACACGTCGAGCGCGTGAGCGGCGTAGCCGCTGATCCAGCGATCATAAATTTCCTTGATTGGTACCGCGTTCAGATAATTCCACCGGCGCCGCCCGGTGCGCTTGACGATGATCAGGTCGGCATTCTCGAGAACGCCCAGGTGCTGCATGACGGTACAGCGATCGAGCTGAGCGAAGTGCGCGCAAATCTGCCCCGTTAGACGAGGACCGTCCTTGAGGAGGTCAAGCATCGCGCGTCTACGGTAGTCAGCCAGAGCCTTGAAGACGCGTTCCTCTCTGTCACGCTCTCTCTCTAGGATCGACATGTTATAAAATTACAACATAATATGACGACGAGATTGATTGAGTTGCTGGAGGAACCATGGACCTAAAGTTTCGAATTCAGACGAAAATTCAGCTGCCGGTCGAGCAGGTCTTCGATGCCGTCTACAACCCGACAAAGATCACGCAGTACTTTGCGACGGGATCGGCGAGCGGGCCGCTGGTTGAGGGGACGAAGGTGATCTGGCGTTTTGCTGATTACCCGGGCGACGTACCCTTGTCCGTGACCAAAGTGATTCCGAACAGGCTTATCGAGTTCGACTGGGAAGCAATGGACGGAGGGTACAACACCCACGTCGAGATCTCATTCGAGCCGCTGGGTCCTGAGGAGGCTCTGGTGAGCATCTCCGAGGGTACCTGGAAAGAGAATCAGAAGGGGCTCAACGCGTCTTATGGAAATTGCTATGGCTGGATGCAGATGAGTTGCTGCCTGAAGGCTTATCTCGAGTATGGGATTAACTTGCGGAAAGGCTTCTTCCCTTCTCCAGGGATTCTTTAGGAGGCGGGTTTCGAACTAATTGTGGCTGGACTTGATCATCTGCTCGGCATGGCGGAGAGATGTATCGGTCACAGTTGCGCCGCTGAGCATGCGGGCGATTTCCTCTGTGCGATCCGTCTTTTCGAGTAGACGGACAGATGTTTTTGTCCGCCCCCCCTGCGCCCTTTTCTCGATCAGGAAGTGCTGATCGGCGAAGGCGGCGATCTGCGGAAGGTGGGTTATGCAGAGGACCTGCTGTGCTTTCGATAGCGCCTTGAGCTTCTGGCCGACGGCTTCGGCGGCGCGACCTCCGATGCCAATGTCGATTTCGTCGAAGACAAGCGTACGGGGCACTTGCGTTTTCTTCTTGCCGCGCGGTGCTCCTTCCTCGACGCTCACCTTCAATGCAAGTAATACTCGCGACATTTCACCGCCGGAAGCAATCTCGTCGAGAGGCTTTAACGGCTCGCCAGCATTTGTGGCTATGCGGCATTCAACTGCGTCCCAGCCATGTGCGGTCCATCCGGCGGGATCTTCATCGGTACTGACGGAGATGACGAAGCGCGCCTTCATGGCCAGGTCGTTGATCTGAGCTTCCGCGGATTGTTCCAACTTCTTTGCAGCGGCCACTCGTTCAATGTGAAGCGCCTGCGCTTTCGCGCGATAAAGCTGCGCCGCTCGATCAAGATCGGCGCGCAAGGCCTTGATCATTTCGTCGCGGTTTTCGACCTCAGCCACCTTGCGTGCCGCCTCTTCTCCGAAGGCAATGACTTCACGAAGCGTCGTGCCGTATTTGCGTTTCAACCCCGCGAGTGTAGAAAGACGCTCTTCGATTTCCGCCAGGCGTTCGGGCGACGCTTGGATTCCTTCGGCATAGTCACGCGCTGTTGCGCCAACATCTTCAACGAGGGCGAGGGCCGACTTGAGCTGCTGCGTCGCGTCCTGAAACGTCACTTCGAAGCGCGCGAGTTCCTCAATCTGCTTCAAAGCATTGCGCAGACTGGACTCCGCGGAGCCATTGCCCTCGTACAGGAGGTCGTAGGCATTCAACGCCGCGGCGTAGAGCTTCTCGGCGTTCATGAGCACGCGCCGCTCGGCTTCAAGGGCAGTATCTTCTTCAGGTTGGGGATGAACTGCTTCGATCTCTCGACTCTGGAAGAGCCAGAGGTCGAGCATGCGGAGTTTGTCCTGTTCGCTGCTTTCGAGATCAGTCAGCTTCGATTGAATCTCGCGCCAGTCGGCGAAGGCAGCGGAGACTGGGTCTGTAGAGATACCCGCGAAGCGATCAAGCAGGCTGCGCTGCTGCGCCTGATCAAAGGAGCCAACCGTTTCGCTCTGCGCGTGCACGAGAGCAAGTTCGGGAGCCAGCTGACGCAGGGCTCCAACCGTCGCCGCCTGATTATTGACGTAGACGCGTCCCTTTCCATTCTCGAGAATTTCCCGCCGCAAAATGATCTCGCTGCCCTCTGCGTCAATGCCATTAGCTTCGAGGATGGCCTCAGCCGCTGGAGTGCTTTCAAACACGCAGGAGATGACGGCCTTGTCTGTGCCATGACGCACTACGTCGGACGAGGCCTTGCTGCCCATAAGCAGGGCCAACGCGTCGACCAGAATGGACTTGCCTGCGCCAGTCTCACCGGTCAACAGGTTCAGCCCAGGACCGAATACAGCGATCGCGTGATCGATAACAGCGTAGTTTTCGGCCCGCAGTTCGAGCAGCATAGTCGTCTCTTCAGGGTCTTCGCGCAGCATAGCAGGCGAGTGGCCATTCAGGCACTCGTGCGTCGCGCCTTTCTTCATTTTCCGCTGTGAAACCGGTGACGATGTCTCGAGGTATCCGTCTTAACCAATTCAATTCCGCATTTCAGGCAGCCTGGAATTGGCACTCTGCCGTCTGATAACGTGGAATCAAGGGTGATGACACATTTTTTTCTTGCCATATCTTTTCTAGTACTGCAGACGGATGCAGATAGTGCTGCCGCGCCGCCGCCCAACAATGGCAGCGCGATTCTCGAAATGCTTCAGAACAGCGGGCCAATCGCCATCGGCGTGCTTGCCATTCTGTTGATTGCCAGCCTGTGGTCGTGGGCGATCATCCTCGGCAAGTGGGGCAGTTTTCGAAGGGCAGATACGCAGAGCAAAAGATTTCTGCGCGCTTTCCGCAAGGCCTCGCGCCTGCAGGAGATTGCGACCGTCAGCGAACAGTTCAAGCCGAGCCCATTGGTGAACGTTTTTGACGAGGTCTATGAGACATACCGCCGTCAGACGGGCGGCTATGGACCTCCGCGCAATATCACAGCGCTTGAGCGCGCGGCACAGACAGCGGCCAGTGAATCCCTAACCACAATGGAAAGCCGATTGACATGGCTCGCGACCATCGGCGCTATCTCGCCATTTGTCGGACTCTTCGGAACCATCATGGGGATTGTGGACGCGTTTCATGGATTGGGCACGGCCGGGGCAGCGACCCTCCGCGCAGTCGCTCCGGGCGTCTCCGAAGCTCTCATTACGACTGCTGCCGGCCTAGTCGTGGCAGTTCCCGCCGTCGTCGCCTTCAACCAGTTCACGAGTCGATGCCGCGCCTATGCAGCGCGCATGGATGACTTCGCGCGGGAGTTGCTCAACAGCATGGAAGAGGTGTCACTGATGCCGAATCAGGATCCGGTGGAAAGGGAGGCCGCGCGTGGCCTTCACAAATAACAGCGGCCATACGCAGACGGCGCTCGCGGAGATCAACATTACTCCTCTGGTGGACGTGGTGCTGGTACTGCTGGTCATCTTCATGCTGACCGCCCCCGTGCTGCAGTCAGGCATCGAAGTTGCGGTTCCGAAGACAAAGACCGTTAAGGAAATCACCGAACAGCGCCAGGTGGTAATCATCAACCGTGACCAGGAGGTTTTTTTGGGCGACAAACCGGTGAACCTGGTCGACCTGCCATCGCGGTTGTCCCGGCCCGGAATCGATCCTGCGCATCAGGTGATCTATGTCGAGGCAGACGAGCGCGTGCCGTTTGGCGCATTCGCATCGGTGATGGACGCAGTGAAACAGGCTGGCATCACGAACATCAGCATCGTTACCCAGCCCATCCAGAACGGAGCCTCCAAAGGCTCTGGGGCCGCAAAGTAGCCGGAGAAAAGGCTTGGCGGTGAGGGAATCGATCCAACTCGAACGCGAATCTTTCGGTACGCCGATGGCGGGATCTGTTCTGCTGCACCTATTCGTCATCGCTACTATTACGATAGGTGCGTATCTCGCTGGCCGCCTCCACGGGACGTCATGGGGGGACCAAGCTCCAGGCGCGATCCAGGCGACACTTGTGAGTTCCGCGCCTGCTATTCCTTTGCCACAAGAGGCGCCGCCCACTCCCAACGTCTTGGCTACCGAGCAGCCTTCCCCTGCTCCAGCGCCCCCGCAGCCCAAGGCAATACCTGTGCCGCCGCCGGATGCGATTCCGATTCCTGCAAAGCAGCCTGAAAAGAAAGCTCCGGAAAAAAAGCAAGCCCAGCCTTCACCCAAACACGCGCAGCCGCAGCCGCTACAGCATCGCGCTCAGTTCGGGGAGGCCCCGGCGACGCAGATTCCGCACTCTTTGGCAAGCAACCAAGGCCCGAGCAATCCCGTCAACGTTAATGGAGGGGACTTCGGTTCAAGATTCCCCTGGTACGTTGACGTGATCCGCAGAAAGACTGCTCAGAATTGGTTAGAGCGTGAAGTGGCTCCAGGAACCCCGGGCGGAGCGAGGGTGTATCTCTCCTTTGTGATTTCGCGCGACGGATCACCAAGCCAGATCCGTATTGCGCAATCAAGCGGGTCACCGACTCTGGATACTTCTTGCCTCCGCGCGGTGCAAAGGGTTGACACATACGGTCCCCTCCCTCCGGGCTACAACGGCAGCATGCTTTCTGTGTCTTATTATTGTGAGGAGCCGAGTCAGTAATCGAAAGTAGCGTTCGGCGTCGCCGAATGAAGCCGCACCAGACGGCATACTATTCGAAACGGCGCTTGATTTGGACCCCTAGGCCGCATCACTGTCTGCAGGACGGAAGAATGATCATAAGCTGCAAAAAGCTCTTATCCTCCAGCCCGCGTTTTTTGTTTCTTCTTATTGCAATCATCTTCATCGGCAGCCTTACTCCTTGCATTCAGGCGCAGGACTGGGTAAAAACCGGGACAAATCTTGGCGTCCAAAAGATACGTCTGGCTGCAGCCGACTTCAAAGCCGCATCGAGCGATGCGCAGACTACGCCGCTCAAAAGCGTATTCGACACGACTCTCTACAACGATCTGAAGAATGCGGGGGTCTTCGACATGGTGTCGAAGAGCATGGCTCCGCCACAGACGCCCGGCAGCCCGCAGGAGATCAATCTTTCCGCCTGGGCTGCAGCCCCTGCGAGCGCTGAGATGGTAGCCTTCGGATCACTGTCTGTCAGCGGCGGACGCGTCACTGTGATGGGTTTTTTATTTGATGCGAAGAATCCGCAGAGCCCTCAGATTCTCGGCAAGCAGTACGCCGACGCAGCCTCAGAAGAAAATACGAGGCAGATCGCACACCGCTTCGCGGACGAGATCATCCTGCGCCTTGGCGGCGGCCTTAACGGCATCGCCGAAACCAAAATCTATTTTGTCTCCAATCGCACCGGAAACAAGGAAATCTGGGCGATGGATTACGACGGCCAGGACCAGCACGCGGTGACGCACCTTGGCACGATCTCGATCTCGCCGCGCGTTTCACCGGACAACTCGCGAATCGCTTTCTCTTCTCTGGGCAGAGATGGGTGGTCGATCCGCATGTACTCGCTGGAGTTGGGCCGTCCTGTCAGCTTTGCATCTCCGGGAGGGACTACGCTCTCCCCAGCATGGTCGAGCGATGGTTCAAAGCTGGCGTTCTCTTCGAGCACGACGGGCGACAATGAAATTTATACGACCGATGCTAGTGGGGCCGGCCTGCATCGCCTTACGGCGTTTCGCGGACCCGATGTTTCACCGGTGTGGAATCCCAAGTCGAATGGGCAGATTGCATGGGTAAGCGGGCGATCGGGCTTGCCCCAAATCTACATCATGGATTCCGATGGCGCTAACGTTCAGCGGATGACCGATGGCGGCTATGCCACTTCACCGTCGTGGTCTCCGAATGGACAGTTTCTGGCATTCTCTTGGAACCGCAAGTACGGCCCTGGCGCGCCGGGGGGCCAGGATATTTACATCATGGACATCGCCAGCAAGCGATGGATTCAGTTGACACACGAGGCCGGCAGTAATGATTTTCCTTCATGGTCGCCGGATGGACGGCACATCGTCTTCCAGCGCCAAGACAATGGTCGCACAGATATCTGGTCCATGCTGGCCGACGGCACCGAGCAACAGCAACTCACACATGATGGATGGAACGCCATGCCCAACTGGAGCTGGAAATAGAGGTTTACGATGGAATGGGAGGTAAGGGAGGGTCCTTCTGCCCTGCTTTGGTGCAAGTGAAAAAACGGCCCGCAAGTGGTCGAACAATGTAATGGAGGACACAGTGCAAATCAATTTTCGTAGTTCCTTTCGTCGCAAATCGCTGATTCTTGCGACACTCTCGGCAAGCCTGCTTGTCGCCGCTGGATGCAAGAAGAAGGCTGCTCCGCCCCCACCGCCCCCGCCGATCACCAATAATGCCCCGGCACCCACGGCGACCATCACGGCAACGCCAAGCGCCGTCAATGCAGGCGGAAGCGTTGTGCTTGCCTGGCGCACGACAGATGCGACCGACGTATCGATCGACGGAATCGGCGCCGTGCCGACTTCCGGAACGCGAACAGTCAATCCGGCGGAATCGACTAACTACCACTTGGTGGCCAAGGGCGATGGCGGATCGACCGATGCAACAGCGCGAGTCACTGTGAACGCTGCGGCAGCACCGACCAGCAACCTGTCGGAATCGGACGTAACGGACTCTATCTTCCACCAAAACGTAAAAGATATCTTTTACGACTACGACAGCTACGACATCCGCGCCGATGCGCAGTCGACAATTTCTCAGGACGCAAATTTCCTGAATCAACACCCGGGTCTCAAGGTCGTCATCGGTGGCTACTGCGATGAGCGGGGTTCAACTGAATACAACCTGGCTCTGGGCGAAAATCGCGCTAATGCGGCCAAACAAGGGCTGGTAACCGCCGGAGTGAGCCCGGAGCGACTCCGCACGGTCAGCTATGGCAAGGAAAAGCAGTTCTGCACCGAGCATGACGAGAGTTGTTGGCAGCTTAACCGCCGCGCGCAATTCTCGCTCGACAAGTAAACTGGCATCGGCGGCGATGGTTGCGGCAGGCGCAGTCGTCGCTGTTTTCTTTCTCAATTGAACCGGAGCGTACCGTTTGGCTCCAAGAGACAGAACTATGCGGAAAAATCTGATTCCTGTTTCAGCCGCCGTCGCATTGCTGCTTGTTGCCTCCGCGCGACCTGCTCATGCCGTCTCGAAAGAGATCATCCAGCTTCAAACCCAGGTACAACAGCTTCAGGACATGCTCCAGCACCTACAGCAGTCAAACGATGAGCGCATGGGCGTGCTCCAGCATCTGGTCGAGCAAACATCCGACAGCGTCAACCGCATGGCCCAGACCGTCAATACCCTGCAGCAGCAGATCCAGGCTCAAAACGAAGCCGGCGGCAAGATCGATCAGGTTTCGAGTCAGGTCCAGGGATTGCACGATTCGGTCGACGAGTTACGATCCCATATCACGAAAATGGACAAGGCCCTGCAGGATATCCAATCCCAGCTGCAGAACGTGAATACGCAGCCGGCTCCAGCTCAGGGAGCCGCGCCGCAGCCCGGTCAGCAGGTTCAGCAATCACCGCCTCAACCACAAGCCCCACCGGTCGGTGACCTCTATCAGAGCGGTGTGCGGGATTACACCAGCGCCCGGTATGACGTGGCCATCGGCGAATTCAGCGATGTGGTCAAGTATTATCCGCAAGACGACCTTGCAGGAAATGCACAGTTCTATTTGGGAGAAATTGCGTACCGCAAGGGCGATTATCCAACTGCCATCAAGAATTACGACGCTGTCCTGGAGCAATTTCCTGGCAGCCCCAAAGCGCCTGCGGCACAGTTGCGCAAAGGGCAGGCCGAGCTGGATTCCAATCAACGGGATGCCGGCATCCGTGATCTCCGCAGCTTGATTCAGCGCTATCCCGATACTCCCGAAGCTGCACAGGCGCGCAGCAAGCTGAACGGCATGGGCGTTCGTATCACCGTGCCCAAACCCTCTGCCTACCGAGAATAACCGGGCGAAGAATGAGATCGATGGCTCCCGAGAAGACCCGTCACAGCGCCTCAACAGACCGAGGATAACGATATGAGAAAAAAGCCTGTTGCCCATCCGGATGGAGACTCACAAAAGGGCGCGCTGGAAAGTGAATTTCCCAGTGATACGCCAAACGCTACGGAACGCGATCACCTTGCTGATCAGCTTCCGCACCGAAACACCAATGAGTGGATGGAGAGCGAGGATTCCGATTTTCCCGAGCCGGGTCTCAACCCCGAGCACAGCGGCCAACGTAGCTCGCGCTAAATGAAGCTGAAGTATTTTCTCCTACATACGGTGGCTGCGATGTCGCTCGCCGCGCCAGCCATGGTGCGCCCGCAAGAGCCAGCTGCACCAGCGCAGCCCGGTGTGGCTGAAACGACTGAAAAAGGGCTGGCCGCTCTCAAGTCCAACCAGCCGCAACAGGCCCTCGATTTCTTCGAACAGGCACTCAGGTCGAACCCAAACGATGTAGCGGCTACCCTCCTCGCAGCCACTGCGGCCTTGAATCTCTATAAGGGCGACCTTGCAGTAAAGTATGCCGAGAAAGCACGGGATCTCGATTCAAATAACTGGAAGGTTCACACCACGCTGGTGGCGGCCTATGCTGCCGCCGGCAAAAAAGTGCAGCGCGATCAGGAGCGGGAGATGCTGCGCCACCTTCACGACGATCCCCACGCGCCGGACGCGATGCAGACTAAAGGCTTTCTACTCGAGATGTTTCCGGTAAAGCAGTATAAAGTGGAGGCCATCGAGTACTTCCATCCCGTGGACAAGTTCCACATCTACTATCGCTTTCTTATCCGCAATGCGACGGGCAAGCGAGTGTGGCAAATTGACGTTGAGAGCAATGACTTCGATCAAAACTCGTGGGCCAAGGCACATCCCGATGACGCAGCGGCGGGCAAACGGCAGTTTCAATTAGTGGGTGAGGATCGAGATCTGCATGCAGACTATCGGATGCTCTCCGGCACCGCAGACTACGACGCGATGCGCGCTCAGGTAGTCGAAGTGATTCAGGAACAGACGGCTCCGTTTCCCGGCGAGTCGGCACAGTAATTTCTGACTCACGGTGGCACATCCTCCGCCCGACATGCATAATGTGAACGCGTTTGGTCGGAGGACTGAAGAACAGCAAGATGGCGGGCAGTAAATCCAAATCCACCAGGGTAACCCTGCTCGACGTCGCGCGGAGGAGCGGCTTTTCTCCATCGACGGTTTCTATTGTGCTGAGCGATGCCCCGTTGTCGCGTTATGTCGCAGCGACGACGAAAGAGCGGATCCGCAACACAGCTCAAAGCCTGGGCTATCGTCCCGACATCTTCGCTCGTTCGTTACGCAGCCGCCGCAGCAATACAATCGGGGTCCTGGTCTTCGATATTTCTGATCCATTTTGTGTGTTGATCCTGCGCGGCATTGAGAAGACGCTGCATTCCACTTCCTATCTGCCCATCCTGATGGACGCTCATCATGAGCGCCAACAGTTCGAAGGCTATCTCGACCTGTTGATGGAACGCCGTGTTGAGGGTTTGATTGTTGTTGCGAACTGGCTTTTCGATGAAGGCGGCCTGCTGACGGGACTCAAGGACAGGAAAATGCCGACCGTAGTAGTAGGGCGCGATCTCTCGGAGAAGAGCATAGGGTCGGTCATTGTCGACAACGAGGCAGGCGGCTATCAGGCGATCAAGCATTTGCATGAGATCGGGCATAGAAAAATTGCAGTGATCCGCGGCCCACGACGCTTGAGCGACAGCAATCGCCGATGGAGCGGTCTTCAGCAATTTGCGGGAGAACAGGGCTTAACACTGGATACCCGTCTGGTTAAAGAACTGCCGCCCGCCATCGATCCGATTTCCGGATTCGAGGGAGGAGCACAGCTCACCCAGGATTTGATCCGTTCGCGGATCAAGTTCACCGCATTGATAGCCTTCGACGACCTGACCGCCCTCGGCGCCGTGCGTGCACTTGCCGCAACAGGCCGATCAGCCCCGCGGGATTGCTCGATCATCGGCTTCGATGATGTGCCGCTGGCTGCTTTGACCACCCCCGGCATTACAACGATCCGCCAGCCGATGGAGGAGATGGGCAGTGTGGCGACACGGCGCCTTCTGGCTGCGCTGTGCGAACCCGGTGGAGAGCGCTCAGTTGCGCCGGAACTTCAGCTCTTGCCACCGTCTCTGGTGCTCCGCGATTCCACAGCCGCACTATAAGCAAATCTTTCCCGCTTGACAATCTCTGCTCGGCGCGGTATTCCCAGATATTAAATCGATTCAATAGCGCGCTTTCCCCCTTGACTTGCGCTGTTTTTGCTCCTAAATTTCATGTCAAAAAACATTAAAACGTTTTAAGTTAGGGGAAACTTGAAGATGAGGCCAATCAAACAGATATTCCTCCACATCGCGCGGCGACTCTTTCTCGTTTGGATTGTGGCGCTTTGCGCGTCTCCGGCGGCGGTGGCCCAGGCTGGCCGCGGCGGCATCAATGGATTGGTCACCGACCCCACAGGGGCCGCCATCCCGTCGGCAAAAGTCACCGCGGTCAACGATGCCACCGGCGTTACTCGGTCTACCGTCACGACGGCGGCGGGCTTTTACTCGTTCGTCTCGCTCGATCCTGCCACCTATCGAGTCACGGCTAGTGCAAATGGATTCGAGACTGTCACTCACGACAAAGTGATCGTAAGCGTCGACCAGGCTAGTGCGGTGAACATAACGCTGCGTGTCGGCAGCGCAACTCAGGTCATTACCGTTACGGGCACCAATGAACTCGCCGAAGGGGCCAACTCCACAGTCGGCCAGTTGATCTCCGCGCAAACCATCGATCGCGTGCCGCTTCTCACGCGCAATGTCTACGACCTCGTACAGTTGAGCCCCGGCGTGACGCCCGCCAACGGCGCGCCGAATTCATCCAGTTCCTTCGCCATCACCAATATCTCTAGCGGACGTCCCGGCGTTGACGTTTCCTCTTACACCTTCAACGGGGCGATCGTAGGCTCTGTCTACTACATGGTCGACGGCAGCCCGCTGGGCATCGCCGAGAACAACGCTGCAGCAATCATCCCCGCTCTGGACATTCCTGAAGACGCCGTCGAGGAGGTCCGCGTCGAAACGCAGAACACGCCGGCCGCCTACCTGAGCGGCGGCGCGGGCGTTATCAGCCTCGTCAGCAAGTCGGGCGCCAATGCCTACCACGGCACCGCCTTCGGATACTTCCGGCCCGACGTCCTCGCCGCGAACGAGTACTTCAACAAGCAGAGCCAGATCAGTAACGGCCAGCCCAACACGCCGCCGTCATTCCACCGCTACCAGGCGGGCGGGTCTATCGGCGGCCCCATTTTGCACGATAAGCTCTTCTTCTTCGGCGATTACGAATACACGACGCAGGCCCTCTACGACGGATCGAATTACTTTACGGTGCCCACCAGCGCCGAACGCACTGGCGACTTCTCGAGCGACAGCTTTACCATCTACGATCCGACCCAGCCCGAGTACACAACAGGGCCGCTCGCCGGCACGCGCCAGCCTTTCGCCAACAACATCATTTCCAACCCCACTCCCATTGCCGTGAATTTTCTGTCGAATATGCCCAAGTGCAATGTCGGGGCGAGCTGCGATCAGGCCACGAATGGCCAGCTGAATAACTTCTTCCTGCCGGGCGTCGATCCGACCACGGCGCAGCGATTCGATATCCGCATTGACTGGAACCAGAGCCAGAAGCAGCATATCTTCGGGCGCTTTTCGTTCGACCGGCTGTTCAACTCCACTTTCAACGCCTTTGGCAACGAGTGGGACCTCAACTACGCCCAGAACGTCACCAACGGACGCAACATCCTCATCGCCGACGACTACACCCTGAACCCCACGACTGTCCTGCAGTTGCGCTACTCCTTTACACGCCACTACGAGAACCAGGGCGGCGACCCGCAGCAGAACGGAACCGACATCACCAGCCTCGGTTTCCCGGCTTCGCTTGCTGCCGAGCAGAACTACAAGCTGCTCCCGTTTGCCATCTTCACCGACTATGTTTCCCCGGGCGGATCGACGAGTGGCGTGGGCGGCACCGCCAACTACAATACCTTCCAGTATGCGAGCGAGAACAGCGATGTGAACATCGCCCTCACCAAGGTAGTGGGCAAGCACTCCATTGACACCGGCTTCGAATGGCTGAAGCGATTTCTCAATGTCGGACAGCCCATCGCGCCCGCCGGATCTTACGCCTTCGACTACTCGGCCACCGATCAAGTAACCACCCCGGCCGACGGCATCCTCGTCGGCGGCAGCGACTTCGCCTCATTCCTCGTCGGCATGGGAACCGTTCCCGGAACCGAGTCCAACAATTACCCCAACTTCTCCAAGGACCTCTTTGTCGCCGAGGCCAACGGCTACTTCGGAACCTTCATTCAGGACACTTGGAAGCCACGCAGGAACCTCACCATTACCGCCGGCCTGCGCTGGGACATCTTCCGCGGTCGCACCGAGCGGCATAACCGCCTTGAGTACTTCGATCCGAAGGCCTCAAACAGCGTTGATGGCGTCTCCTATTCAGGTGCCGAAGTTTACGTCAACGGAAGCCACCGCTCGCCGTTCGATACAAATCTTGGCAACTTCGGACCGCGCCTTGGATTCGCATGGCAGGTTGCCGACAACCTGGTCTTCAACGGGAGCGCCGGGATCTATTACGGTCCCAGCACCCAGATGGTCGGCAGCGGCTCCCTCAACAGCGACGGCTTCGCGTCCTACACCAGTTGGGACGCCACCTGCTTCACTGACGCAGGCAACACCACCTTCAACGGCAGCAACCTGTGTTCCGGAGCCCCCGCGAGCAGCCCCGCGCCCAGCACCACTGGAGACTACTCGCTCAGCAATCCTTTCCCCAATGGAGTCGTCCCCACCTTCACCACTCCTCCTCCGGGATTGGCCAACAATCTGGGCACCACGCTGAACACCGTGCTGCACTCGCAGCGCACGCCTACCGTCTACAACTTCAACTTTGGATGGCAGTATGAGTTCCCGCATCAAGTAGTGCTCAGTGCCGCCTATGTCGGCAGCCGCGGGCTCTTCCTGCCCTTCAACAGCGCCGACCAGAATACGCTCGACCTCGGCACTATCGGCCAATACCAGTCGGCCCTCATCAATGACTCGGTACCCAATCAGTGGGCGGCGATCCTGCCAGCGACCAACGCTAACTTCGGCTCGTCCACTGTGCCGCTGTTTGTCGCGCTGCAGGAATTCCCGCAGTTCGGCAGCGGCAACTATGGCGACGGCAACGGCGTCATCGTCCACGGATTCCCCGGCGGCGACTCCGAGTACAGCTCGCTGCAGACCAAACTGCAAAAGCGCCTCACCAGCCACTTCTCCATGCTCGCCGGATTCACCTGGGCCAAGCTGATCACCGACGACGGCAACCCTCCGCTCGGTTTCGTCGGGTCTCACCTCGGCGCGCCGCAGGATTGGAAGAACCTCCAGTACGAGCACGCCGTCAGCCCGCAGGATATCCGCCGCCAGTTCACCGGACAGGCCTCCTACGACCTGCCCTTCGGCCCGGGCCGCGCCGTCGATCTCCGCGGCGTGAGCAACGCCTTCCTCGGGGAGTGGACAATGAATGGCATCTTCTACTGGAGCAGCGGCATTCCTATCGCCTCGCCGGTCGTCGGAGCGCCCTTCTCCTACTTCAACCAGCGCCCCAACCTAACCTGCAACCCCGGCGTCAATGCGCCGCACACTGCACCGGCATGGTTCAATCCCGACTGCTTCGTCTTCCCCGCCACCCAGTTCGTGCCCGGAACTGCGCCCGCCTACCTCGACGGCGTCCGCGCCATGGGAGCGAACAACGTCGACCTTTCCGTCTACAAGAGCTTCCAGATCAGGGAGGCCATGGCTATCCGCATCGAAGTCTCGTCCTACAACGTGGCTAACCGTCCGCAATTCGGCATGCCTCTGGTCACCGACCTGACCACAACCATGTCACTGGGTCAACAGGCCTCCGGCTTCGGCTCCATTGGGACAACTATCAACACACCACGCCAGTTCCAGTTCGCCGCGAGGTTCACGTTCTGATACCACCACACTAGCTAATCAACCGTAGATACGGATGTGAGCTCAGCGACCTATGGCACTGTACTTCACTCACGAGCCACTCATTATGCAGTTGGGACTAAAGTTTAATTTCTAGCGATGGCGTTACGGTGGACGGGCTGGACCAGCCCGGCGGCCCGCTCAGCTTTGTGCTCTGAAATATCCAGTTGCCGGAACCGAGGATCCCAGATGTCTGCCGAATCTGCCTTCAGCACCAGCCAGATTACGCTCAAGCGCAGTCTTGGCTATTGGGACCTGGTGCTCTACGGCATCATTCTCATTCAACCGACGGCTCCGATGCCGAGCTTCGGCGTGATCTATAACGAAGCCCACGGACATGTAGTGACGGCCATACTTTGTGCGATGGTCGCAATGCTGTTCACGTCGGTCAGCTACGGCCGCATGGCGCGTGAATATCCGCATGGTGGCTCAGCGTTCATGTATGTGAGCCGCGAGTTGCATCCCAGCCTGGGCTATATGACCGGCTGGTGCATGGCAATGGATTACATCCTGAATCCGCTAATCTGCACCATATGGTGCAGTAAGGCTGCGGAGAATTTTCTACCCAACGTTCCATACATTGCATGGGCCATCTTCTTTGCCGCGATGTTCACACTGCTGAATCTCAACGGTGTGGAAACTTCGGCCCGAATCAATGCAATGATGGCGGCCGCACTGGGCGTGGTAATAATCCTGGTCGTCATCGCGATCACGCGATACCTGCTGCACCTTCCCTCTCGGCCTGCTTCCTTCTATACGCTGCCGTTCTACGATCGCTCGACATTTACCTCTTCAGCGCTATTTCGAGGGACCTCCATTGCCGTATTGACCTATATCGGTTTCGACGGAATCTCAACACTCACTGATGAGGCAAAGGACCCACAACGAACCATTCCCCGGGCAATCATCGCGACTTGCCTCATCACTGGCATTCTGGCATCGATCGAGGTTTATCTTGCACAGCTGGTATGGCCCCGTGGAGCGGCTTTCCCGGATGTCGATACCGCGTACGTACATATCGCGGGACGCGCAGGAGGCCCCATCGTCTTTGCGGTCGTCAATGGTGCGCTGTTGCTGGCCACGATTGGTTCAGGCATGGCATCACAACTGGGAGCCGCGCGACTGCTGCTGGCGATGGGCCAAGACGGCGCCATTCCCAGACGATTCTTTGGCTCGATACATCCGAAGAATCGTATTCCGCGAAACAATGTGCTTCTGATCGGAGCAATCTGCCTCGCCGGCGCCTTGATATTCAGTTACCAGCTTGGAGCGGAGTTGCTGAATTTCGGCGCACTATTAGCTTTCATGGGTGTGAATATATCTTCGGCGGTATTGGGGTGGCGCCAGGGGCGCGCTTCACAATGGGTTTCGATACTGCTGTCCCTTCTAGGCTTTGCTATCTGCGCTTTCATATGGCTCAACCTCAGCAGGCCAGCCCTGATAGTGGGAGCCGCGTGGGCTCTTGTTGGTGTCATTTTCTGGCTTCTCTATGGTCGTAGATCGAAGGTGTCTGCTTGAACCGCTTCGACGTAACGCTGGTGGGGGAAGCAAATCTCGACCTGGTGCTTTATGGTCTGCCAACTGATCTGCCGCTTGATCGTGAGCTGGTCGCCAATGGCATGGCGCTTACGCTGGGAGGATCGCCGGCGATCACCGCGCACAATCTCGCGTCGCTAGGCAGCCGAGCGGGATTTGTCACGCTAGCATCTGACGATCTATTTGGGGCGATGTGTGAGCGCGATTTGACGGCGGCTGGCGTTGATCTTTCACGTGTCATAAGAAAGACCGGCTCCGCCGGCACGGGTGCGAGCATATTGCTGCAGCACACAGGCTACCGCCGAACGCTCACCTTTCCGGGAAACACCGTCGATCTGAGACTGGAAGATCTCGACCTGGAGTACCTCAGCAACGCGGCGCACTTTCACCTGTCGTCCTATTTTCTGCAGAAGGGCCTGCGCAAGGATGTACCGCGCCTGCTTGCTCACTTCAAACGTGCCGGACTCACGATCTCCGTTGATCCGAACGATGACCCGCTGGGACATTGGGGCGATTCTTTCTTCGAGATTCTGACGTTTGTGGACGTTCTCATGCCGAATGAGCGCGAAGTGTGCGAGATGATGCGGGAATCTGATGCGGACCGCGCGATGCGCCGACTCGGGAAACTCATGCCACTACTGGTGGTGAAGCGCGGTGCTCGTGGCGCGGTGGCACTCAGAGGTGATGAGAGACTTGATTCGCCATCGCCCGACGTTGAGACGGTCGATGCAATCGGCGCTGGCGACAGTTTTAACGCCGGCTTCCTGCACGGTTTCGCGCGAAGATGGCCGCTTGATCGATGTCTTCAATTCGGCAATCTCTCCGGCGCCTTCTCGACCACGGCTGCCGGCGGCGTGCAAGCATTTCGCGACCGGGACCAGCTCGATAAATTCCTCTCGGAGCATCTCAAACTCAAGACACCTGCTCGCCGTTTGGAACAAAAACCTAGGCACTCGACTGCACATTGAACTTCGCTCGACGCCAGGTCCCCCAGCCCGTACACTATCTGCGGTCAGGAGCGATATGGAAGCCAACGAAGCACAGGAATTGAAGGAACAAAGCGAAGAAGCATCGAAGGACGACAGCCTGCGTCCAGTCAGCTTTACTATGAGCGTGCTGGCGGTGCTGGTGGCCATCACCACTGTGCTCGGTCATCGTACGCACACCGAAGCAGTCTTAGAACAAGCACGCGCGAGCGACCAGTGGAATCTCTATCAGGCGAAGAAGATACGGCAGTACAACACCGAACTCACTGCCGATCTGCTTTCGGCGCTGCCCATACGCGATTCAGCCGCGGCGGACAAGGTGACTGACAGCTACAAGTCCCATCTGCAGAAGTGGAATGAAGACCTCGCCGAGGAAGAACAGCACGCGAAGGAACTCGAGGGTGACGTGCGTAAGGCCGAACGCCACGCGAACCGCTTCGACTTGGGGGAAGCACTGCTTGAAATCGGACTAGTGATCACCTCGATCACTCTCCTAACCCGTCAACGGGCATATTGGGGACTGGGCATGGCCTTTGGAATCGCCGGCCTGTGCGTGGCTGCGTGGGCATTCTTGATCCGATAGGTGCCGGTGTATGCACAACCGGGCGTAAGAATAAAATCCAGCCTGCTTCATTTAACCTTTACGGGAAAGGATCGCGAAACCTCCATGAGATCCCTCTTTCGCCGAATTGTATTTGCAGGATTTCTTCCGCTGATCTCCTGCGTTGCTCCCTGCGCCCAGGAGATCACTCCTGTTATCGCAGTCCACCACGGCTCGAATGCGGAAGCGCAGCAACAGAAGCACTACGTTGTGATGGTTTCGCTGGACGGGTTCCGCTATGACTACGCTAAAAAATACGGGGCGAAGCATATCCTGTCGATTGCCGCGAAGGGAGCTAGCGCGCCTGACGGTATGATTCCGTCCTATCCGTCGCTCACTTTCCCAAACCACTACACTCTGGTCACCGGGCTCTATCCGGAGCACCATGGCATCGTTGCAAATAGCTTCTATGACCCCGGTCGCAAGGAGACCTACAGTTATCGCGACCCTAAAACTTCTTCGGACGGGTCCTGGTATGGCGGCGTACCGCTGTGGTCGCTGGCTGAGAAGCAGGGAATGCGAAGCGCGTGCCTGTTCTGGCCGGGCTCAGAAGCTGAAATCGCAGGAGAGCGGCCCAGCTACTACCTTCACTTTGACAACAAGATCGATGAAAACAAGCGGATCGACCAGGTAATCGCCTGGCTCGGACTTCCGGCGGAGCAACGCCCGCACTTTATCACGCTCTATTACTCGGATGTTGATCACGCGGGTCACGAACACGGGCCTGGGAGTGCCCAGGTATCCGAAGCGGTCAAACACGTCGACGAATTGATCGGACGCCTTGAAACGGAACTCAACCACCTGCACATGCCTATCGACCTCATCGTGGTTGCCGATCACGGTATGGAGCGCGTCCAAGGGGACTGGATCACGCTGGACAAATATGTCTCACTTGATGGCATTGAGTCTGTCGGTTCCCTGCTCTATCCGCAGACGGAGGCCGATGCTACGCGCATTTACAAGAAGCTCCGCGCCGCCGATGCAGGCTTCCTTGTCTATCGCCGCGATAAGGTGCCGGCCGAACTGCATTACAACGGTAATCCGCGCGAAGGAGATCCGGTAGTAATCGCCAAGGGGCCGTATTTGATCCGTGCCATCATGCCACCGCCGACCAGTCGTGCAGAAAATCCTCCTATGGGCGAGCATGGCTACAATCCGTACGAGATGACTTCGATGCGAGCCATCTTTTTCGCCGAGGGGCCAGACATTCGTGGAGGTGTCACGGTGAAGCCATTTGAGAACGTGAACGTATATCCCGTCGTCGTGAAAATTCTGGGGCTCGACAGTCCGAAAATCGACGGCAGTCTCAACGTGCTTTCCTCCATCCTCGCACCCTCCTTAACCGAAGAGGCACAACACTGACAATGGCGTATTTCTTGGGATTTGACGCAGGCGGCACAAAAACAACATGTGCACTGGCTGACGACACGCACGTCCTTGCGCAGGACGTCGGAGGCAGCATCAAGCCACTGCGGGTAGCGATAGAGCATGCGCAGCAGAATCTTAACGCTTTGATGGGCAAGATTTCACAACAGAGCGGCGTGGATCTACGGCACGTTGAAGCATCCTGTATCGGCACCGCGGGCGTGCGCCTGCCGCAGACGGACGGCTGGATGCGGCAGATCCTTTCACAATGCGCGGGCGGCGAGATTGTTGTGTGCGGCGATGAGGAAATCGCCTTGGATGCGGCGTTTCCGGGAGAGGCGGGCGTCCTGGCAATGGCGGGAACCGGATCGAACGTGATGGGGCGCACCAGCAAGGGCGAAATGCTAAATGTGGGCGGATGGGGCCCCGCCCTTGGCGACCAGGCCTCAGGTCATTGGATCGGATTGCAAGCGCTAAGGCACGCGTGCCGCGCGCGCGACTTCGCACAGCCGACGCAGATTTTAGATCGGGTGATTCGCTACTGGTCCGCCGGATCCCTCGAAGAGGCTGTTGACATCGCGAATCGCACCCCTCCGCCGGATTATTCCCAACTAGCTCCCGTTGTCGTGGAGTGCGCCGAACAGGGCGACGTGGTCGCGCTGCAGGTTCTCGAGCTCGG
This sequence comes from uncultured Acidobacteriaceae bacterium, assembly GCA_963781245.1. Taxonomy (GTDB): domain Bacteria; phylum Acidobacteriota; class Terriglobia; order Terriglobales; family Acidobacteriaceae; genus Silvibacterium. The sequence continues at coordinate 567,936 of CAWAFB010000004.1, read as the reverse complement.
CGGCCGGCTCCTCGGAGAGGATACCGCCGAGGCCTTTCGGCATGTGCGCAATCTCGACCCCGATGCCCCGTCGCCGGGCATCGCTTTTACTGGCAGCATTCTTGAAAAGGTTGGATATGTAAGAGAAAGCATGATCTACACGATTCGGCGCAGCCTGCCCTCGGTGCAGATTCTGCCCGAGGCGGTCGATCCGATTCAAGGCGCACTCTGGCGCGCGCGACAAATAGTCAAGCCTTGAACGTGGCTCGACCTCGCAGAATCGTCTCAACGACTTCGTTCTTCGCAGAAAGGACGGTTATATCTGCGGCGCGTCCAACTGCAAGCGAACCCGCTTCGGCTTCGAATCCTGTCATGCGCGACGGATTGCGGCTGGCCACCTTTGACACATCTTCGATCGAAGCGCCCGTAAACTCGACGAAGTTACGTACAGCCCGAGCGAGGGTCAGCGTACTGCCTGCGAGCGTATCTTCACCGATGAGGCACCGACCATTAATGACCCGAACATCAAGCTCACCCAGTTTGTAATTCCCGTCAGGCATGCCCGCCGCAGACATAGCATCCGTAATCAGCATGGCGCGCTCCGGACCCTTCGCCTTCCAATAGAGGCGCACGGCGTCCGGATGCACATGGAGGCCGTCGCAGATCAACTCGGCGAACAGATCGTCATTGGTCAGTACCTCCCCCAGGAGTCCCGGGTCGCGATGATCGAACTGCCGCATGGCATTGAAGGTATGGGTTGCTGTGACCGCACCGGCGCGGATTCCGGCTCGAGCAGCAACCGTGTCGGCGTTGCTGTGTCCCAGGCTCACACGTACACCGAACCCGGTCGCGTGGGCAATCACTTCCTTCGCGTTGGGCAATTCGGGCGCGATGGTCATGAGCCGGATTTTCCCTTCCGATGCCTGCCACATGCGATCAAATAACTCTACAGATGGCGTCTGCAACAAGCTGCCGGGGTGCGCGCCCTTCTTATGTGGAGATAGAAACGGTCCCTCGATATGAATGCCAAGAGGCGCGGCACCGCCAGTATGGCGGCCAATCTGCGCACTCATTCTTCCGAGCGATTCAAGAGTGACGTCGATTCCAGCCGTGACCGTTGTGGGTAGATACGCGCCGACTCCATTCTGCGCCAGGAATTTTCCCACCGTCGTGAACGCATCCGGCGTACCTTCCATCACGTCTCGACCGGCGCTGCCGTGGATGTGAACATCGAAGAATGCAGGCATGAGCGTGCAGCCAGAGAAATCAAGGTGCTTCGCGGACGGAAGCTCGACCTTCGCTCGAGATTCCATACGCGCGATCACGCCGTCTTCGACAACTACTATGGCATCTACGATCAATCGCTCGGGGGTAATCAGCCGGTCGGCTGTAATCACGGTCTTCATCTGCAACTTTTTCGAGGGACTTTCCCTGCATCCAACGGTCAAGGTTTAGTGGTAATCGAGTCAAGTCAAAATCTACACTGAATCGAGATGAACACTCCCCGCATCGGGATTCACCTTTCCACGTCGGGCGGCGTCTTCAGAGCTGCGGAGCGGGCTCACGAGATTGGCGCGAATACCTTCCAGATATTCTCGTCTAGTCCGCGCAGGTGGCGTCCTGCCCGAATCGACGCGGCTCATGCCCTTCAATTGCAGGAGCTTCGCCGCGAATATGACTGCACACCATTGGTCATCCACACTAGCTACCTCCTCAATCTATGCAGCCAGTCCCAGGAGGTTTGCCGGAAATCCGTGGCCGCATTCCGAGGAGAAGTTGAGCGAGCTTTGGCACTTGGTGCGGATTATCTTGTTCTGCATCCCGGCTCATGGCGAGGGCTCACGCGCGAGGCAGGCCTGAGCCTGGCTGCAGAGTCGATCGCCAAGGCAACAGATGGCCTCTGTCTCGAAGAAGACGGCCTTCGAATACTTATCGAAAACACTGCCGGTGCGGAGTTCTCCCTTGGGGGCAGTTTTGAGCAGGTTGCAGAGCTCGTCGAATGTCTGAAGGCAATCGCACCGGTCGGGACTTGTCTCGATACCTGCCACTGCCACGTTGCGGGATACGAACTTGTAACCCGGAACGGATATGAGGAAACTCTGCACAGGATCGACTCGACGATCGGTTTCTCGAATGTGGCGGTATGGCACATGAACGACGCCAAGGCTGCTCGCGGATCGAAACTCGACCGTCACGAGAATATCGGCCAGGGAACTATAGGGTTAGAACCATTTGGGCGGCTCCTCAATGACGAACGCTTCTCGCATTGCGCCTTTATCGCAGAGACGCCCGTAAACGATCCGGATGATGATGCGAGAAATGTTCAGACCCTGCGCGAGCTCGCCGCGGACACCATGACGGCAGCCTCCGCCACGCGTCCGAGCAAAGCCGCACTCGGCAGCGTCTGATCACAATTTTGGCTTGCCGACTAGGCCCTTGACATCCGCCCTCCCGAGCCAGGTTACTGCGCCGAACGCGCCCAGCCACGATCCGGCCGCGGCAAATACAACATAAACAGGGTTTCCGGTGTAGCTGATGACGGCAAAGGCTGAGAGCAGGTACCAGGCACTGCTCCAGCTGGCCGCCACGATCTTGCGACGAGCACCGACGGCGGCGGTGAACATCACATAGACCGCATCGGTGCCCGCGGTGGACGCGATAACTCCTAGAGCGATCATCGGATTTGGTGTGTGCAGTGTCACGGCGAGCTCCCATTTACAATCAAATCTGACATGTCCGCGAACAAAACTACCCAAAAGACCGCAATAGCGGCCGCAGCGGAGCCGTCTCCGTCATCATCGTACGAGCTCCGCTATTCCCCTGCCGAAATTGAGCCGCGCTGGCAAAAACGGTGGGCGGAGCAACCTGATCTCTATGGCGCCGAACCGTCGACCAGCGGCAAGCCAAAATACTACGTGCTCGAGATGCTGCCGTATCCATCGGGCCAGCTTCACATGGGACACGTACGCAACTATGCGATCGGCGATGCGCTTGCCCGCTACATGTGGATGACCGGTTACAACGTGCTGCATCCCATGGGCTGGGACGCATTCGGCCTGCCCGCCGAGAATGCGGCGCTTAAGAACAATACGCGTCCGCGCCAGTGGGCCCAGCAGAATATCGCGGCCATGAAGCGCCAGATGGACCGCATCGGCCTGAGCTACGACTGGCGCAACGAGGTCACTACTTGTCTCCCGGAGTACTACCGCTGGAACCAGTGGTTCTTTATCCGGATGTTCGAGCGGGGACTCGCGTATCGCAAAAAAAGCAGGGTTAACTGGTGTCCCGAGTGCTGCACGGTCCTCGCCAACGAGCAAGTCATTAACGGCTACTGCTGGCGCCACGAGGAAACTCTTGTCGAACAACGTGACCTTGAACAGTGGTTTTTGCGGATCACCAACTACGCCCAGGAATTGCTCGACGACCTTAGCAAGCTCAACGGCTGGCCTGAGAAGGTTCGCACGATGCAGCGCAACTGGATAGGCCGCAGCGAGGGTGCTGAGGTCACGTTTCAGGTCGAGGATGAGGCAAGCGCTCCTGAAGACGAGCATCCCGCGCGTGATGCCGGGATCACTGTCCTGCCAGTGCGGGAGAACGTCAAGCCCTCCAGAAAGAGCGTCACCGTCTTCACCACGCGCATCGACACCATCTTTGGTGCAACCAGCATCGTGCTCGCGCCCGAACATGCACTGGCAAAGGAGTTCGCCGGATCGAACCCAACCCTCGCCAACGAAGTCTCAGCGCTCATCGATCAGCAGAAGAAAGCGTGGGAAGGTGGCGACATCGCAGCTATCGAGAAACATGGTGTGTTTACCGGACACTACGCCATCAATCCCTTCAACGGGGAACGATTACCAATCTGGGTAGCGAATTACATTCTGCTTGAATATGGGACGGGCGCGATTATGTCGGTGCCGGCACATGACGAGCGCGACTACGACTTCGCAAAGAAATACGACCTTGAGATTCGCATCGTGATCCTGCCACGCAGGACGACCGATCCTGAGAACAGCGGCGCCGAAGAGCCGATGTTGCCTTATACAGCCGAGGACAGCCTGCTGATGAACTCAGGCGAGTTCAACATGCTTGGCAACCAGGAAGCGCAGCACAAGATGACCGCTTTCGCCGAAGAACACGGCTTCGGCAGAGCGACGGTTTCCTACCGTTTGAAGGACTGGGGGATCAGCCGTCAGCGCTATTGGGGTACGCCGATTCCGATGCTTTATTGCGAGAAGGATGGCATTGTGCCGGTGCCCGACGATCAGCTCCCGGTGCTGCTGCCGGAAAATGTGGAGATAACCTTGGAAGGCGGGTCGCCGTTGGGCCGGTTGCCGGAGTTTGTCAATGCCATCTGCCCCACTTGTGGAGGACCCGCACGTCGGGAGACCGACACCATGGACACATTTGTTGACTCGTCGTGGTATTTCTACCGCTACACGAGCCCAACCGACGATAGAGCTCCGTTTGACCCTGCCGCAGTTTCATATTGGTTTCCTATCGACCAATACATCGGTGGAGTTGAGCATGCGATTCTGCACCTCATCTACTCGCGTTTCTGGACCAAGGTGATGCGCGACCTCGGGTTGATCAGGAACGGTGAGCCGGTCGAGCGCCTCTTCACGCAGGGGATGGTCATCAAGAACGGCGCGAAAATGTCGAAGTCAAAAGGCAATGTCGTGTCGCCGGACGATATGATCGCGCGCTACGGGGCCGACGCAACCCGGGCCTACTCTCTATTTGCCGCACCACCAGACCGCGATCTCGACTGGCAGGAAGACGGGGTTGCGGGCGTTAGCCGCTTTCTGGGCCGCGTTTACCGCCTTGTCATGAAGTACGCGGACCGGGTGCGTCCACATCTTGCTCCAGGCAGAGCCGCCTACTCGGAACCTCTGTCTCCTTTGAGCCTGGCACTTCTACGTAAGCTGCACCAAACTATTCACAAAATCACTGTCGACTTTAATGGACGCTGGCACTTCAACACCTGCATCGCGGCGATCATGGAACTGGTCAACACCCTCACAGCCGCCGAGCCCTCCATTACTGCAGGCGAAGTCCCTGACTTGGTGCTCGCTGGTATTCTGCGCGATCTCGTCCTCCTGCTTGCGCCCTTTGCGCCTTATCTCACCGCTGAACTCGGGAAGCAAATTCTTGACAACGAAACCCTTCTCCGCGCACAGTGGCCCAAATACGATGAGTCGCTTGCCCGCGAGGAAGAGATCGAAGTTCCCGTCCAGATCAATGGGAAGCTCCGTGCGGTCATTCTTATGGCCAGGGACTCAACTGAGGAGGCGCTTCGCGACGCCGCTCTGGCCGACGAAAAGATTCAGGCAGCCGTCGCCGGTAAGACAATCGTCAAGATCATCATTGTTCCCGGCAAGCTGGTCAACATCGTGGTGCAGTAGCGGATGGCGGTCCGCGGCACGCAATCCTTCGTCCACGTTTTGACCGGATGCTGGTCGCGACCCTCGCTACTAGCGCTCGAGATTCTGTGGCGCTGGCTCTTTGGCGTACCGTTGCTGGTCCTGCTCGGGTGGATTGGCCTGCATACCTACGCGGCAATTTCAAACCAGCTTGCGGCCACAGGCATCGACGAGTTCTCGATCGTTGACCCGATGCGCGCTGCAGAGATCGCCTCTGATGTCTACGCTGTGGCTGCACCGTCAATTTTTCGCATAGCGCTGTGGCTGGCACCGGTTGCGCTACTCGCTTGGGCCGTCGTCTCAGGCGTCGGCCGGAATGCCGTTTTGCGCCGCTATGACCAATCACTGCCCCAACGAGGCGTCACTTTAGGCGCGCTGCAACTGCTGCGCGTCGTTTTTCTGGGCGGCAGCTTCTGGTTCTGGTTTGCGGCGATACAGTGGGCCGCCAACTTCTCTCTTTCCGGAGAAGAGCCTAACCTCGTCGGTTATTGCGCGATAGTTATCTGTCTTTCTCTGGGAATCTTCACTTTATGGGCGCTGGTAAGTTGGGTCTTCTCGATAGCACCCCTGTTGGTGCTTCTGGAAAACCGTGGTATCGGATCGAGTTTGGCTCGCAGCTTTCGCCTCGGCCCATTGACGGGAAAGTTGGTTGAAATCAACCTCATCATGGGAATAATCAAGCTGGCGCTGGTAGTGCTTGCAATGGTCTTCTCGGCCATCCCACTTCCCTTCGCTTCAGTGATGGAGGGTCCACCCCTCTACGCGTGGTGGGCCATTGTGAGCGTGTTGTATCTCGTGGCATCCAATTTCTTTCAGGTAGTTCGACTTGTCGCCTTCATCCAGCTATGGCGAGCATATGCCGTTCTAGGACAGGCACCTTCCACGCAAAATGCCATTCGCGTCAAGTAAACTATGCCGTGGACACTTCCTCGATCGTCATCCTCGACTTCGGCTCCCAATACACACAACTCATAGCGCGTCGCATTCGCGAGCATAACGTGTTTTCTGTCGTGCTGCCCTGCACTGTTTCGGTTGATGAGATTCGCGCGCAGAAGCCGATCGGCATTATCCTCTCGGGCGGGCCGTGTTCTGTCTACGATGCCGAAGCGCCTGCTGCCGACCCGGCGATTCTCGCGCTTGAGATGCCTGTTCTAGGAATCTGCTACGGTCTGCAGTTTATTACGCACCATCTCGGCGGAAAGGTTCGTCCCGCCGACAAGCGGGAGTACGGTCACGCTGAGATTTCCATTGTTGACAAAGAGACGCCGCTCTTCGCGGATATTCCCGCCTCGATTAACGTGTGGATGTCTCACGGTGACGAGGCCATTGAGCTGCCTCCGGGTTTCCACCTGACGGCGAAGACTTCGAATGCCGTCGGTGGTATCGCGAATCCGGAACGGCGCATCTGGGCTGTGCAGTTTCATCCCGAAGTGCACCATACAAAGCAGGGCACGGCACTGCTGAGGAATTTTCTCTTCAACATCTGCAAAGCCCAGCCCGATTGGACGCCGGAGCACTTCATCCAGTCGACGATTGCTGCTATCCGCGAAAAGGTCGGTGACGGGCATGCCATCTGCGCGCTGTCCGGAGGGGTGGATTCTTCAGTCGCGGCGGTTCTCGTGCATCGCGCTATTGGCGACCGACTGACCTGCGTTTTCGTCGACAATGGGGTGTTGCGCAAGAACGAGTTCTTCAAGGTGCAGGAAAATCTCCGCGAGAAACTGGGGCTTAACCTTGTCGCCGTCGACGCCAGCAAGCGCTTCCTCGCGAAGCTCGAGGGGGTCACTGATCCCGAGACCAAACGCAAGATCATCGGCAACGAATTTATCGCCGTCTTTGATGACGAGGCTCACCGCATCGCTCAAGAGACAGGTGGAGTCGATTGGCTGGTCCAGGGCACGCTGTATCCCGATGTGATCGAGTCCTCATCGGTCAAGGGTCCATCGCAGACAATCAAGAGCCATCACAACGTAGGCGGCCTTCCGGAGACTATGAAACTGAAGCTGATCGAGCCCCTGCGGGACCTGTTCAAGGATGAGGTGAGGCGCATCGGCCGCGATCTGCAGATGCCGGACGATATCCTTCAGCGCCAGCCGTTTCCCGGCCCCGGGCTCGCCGTGCGCATACTGGGCGAGATCAGTCCAGAACGTGTCGCGCTGCTCCAGGAAGCCGACGACATCGTCGTCACCGAGATTAAGCGCGCCGGGCTGTACCAGCAGATCTGGCAGTCGTTCGCCGTCTTGTTGCCAGTCAAGAGCGTCGGCGTGATGGGAGACCAGCGCACCTACGCCTACACCTGTGCGATCCGCGCCGTGCACTCTGAAGACGGCATGACGGCAGACTGGGTACCGCTGCCCTACGACGTGTTGAAGATTATCTCCAGCCGCATCGTGAATGAAATACGCGGCATCAACCGGGTCGTCTATGACGTTACGTCCAAGCCGCCGGGGACGATCGAGTGGGAGTGAGGCTGTCGCGAGCTTCACCGAAATTTCCTCTGATATCCTTCCTCATCGCTAAATCACCCACGAAATCCCTTTCTTAAGGATGCTTGTGATGTCTCGATTTCGCTGTCCGCTGGCAATCCTCGCTCTTCTCGCCTCCTTTGGTACGCTTTCCGCGCAAACAACCGTCGGCGCATCCTTTGCGCGAGATCCCAGGCAGCCCATCGATCAGTCATATACCGACCACATCAAGCAATACACGACCCAGCCTTACTTCAACTCGCCCCTCACTGATTACCTGCCGGCATCAAAGACTGTTCCTACACCCGCCAAGGTGCTTGGCGATGTTTCGGGCGCGCCAAGGATCCTTCCTTACGCCGAAGACGTATATGCGTACTTCCGGCTGCTTGAGAAGAGCACGCCGCGTGTGAAAGTCTTCACGATCGGCCATACAGAGGAAGGCCGCGAGATGATCGCCGCTGCGATCGCCGATGAGTCACTGCTGGCAACAATGGCAGAGAACGATGCGCGCCTCACCAAGCTGGCCGATCCACGGAAGATCAATCTGGACGACGCCAAGGCAGCCGAACTCGTAAAAGCGTCATTTCCGATCTACTACATCACTGGAACGATTCATTCGCCCGAGACTGGCGCGCCGACCGCGCTGATGGAACTCGCCTACAGGCTCGCCGTCGATGACTCGCCGTATATCCAGTACATCCGCTCCCACATGGTCGTGCTCATTACCCCGGTAGTCGAGGTTGATGGCCGCGACCGCATGGTCGATATCTACAAATGGCATCTGGCGCATCCCAAGGAGCAGTGGCCGCGCCTCATCTATTGGGGACATTATGTCGCTCACGATAACAACCGTGATGCGATGGCTATGACGCTCGACCTGACGCGCAACGTGCTTGACACCGACCTCAAGTTCCACGTGCAGGTGCTGCATGATCTGCATGAGTCGGTGCCATTCCTCTACGACAACACCGTCGGCGATGGACCGTACAATGCGTGGGTTGACCCGCTGCTCAGCGGTGAGTGGGCGATGCTGGGCTGGAACAATGTGCAGCAGATGACGGCGTTCGGCATGCCGGGAGTGTTTACGCATGGCGACTTCGACACGTGGAGTCCGGGCTACCTGATGTTTCTGGCGGCGATGCACAATGGTATCAGCCGCTTGTATGAGACGTTCGGTAACGGAGGCGCCGACACCGAGAAGCGCATCCTCGACCCAGATGAGTATGCGCGCACGTGGTACAAGCCCAATCCGCCGCTGCCGGTAGTGACCTGGTCGCAGCGCAACAACAACAACTATGAGGAGACGGCACTCCTATCGACGCTGTCGTTCTTCGCGCAGAATGGGCCGCAATTCCTTCAGAATTACTACACCAAAGCGAAGCGGTCGGTGGAGAAGCCGCAGACCTCAGGGCCAGCGGCCTACGTCCTCGATGAGCCGACATCGAGCCGCGAAGCGGAGTTCCTGCGCACGCTAGCGTTGCAGCACGTCGAGATCAGCAGGCTATCGGAGCCATTCACCTATACGCCGCCTGCGAAGCCTGTTAAGCCTGTTAAGCCTGTTAAGCCAGATAAGGCTGATGCCGATAAGTCTGACGACAAATCCAAGTCCGAGAAGCCCGAGCCGGAGACACTCTCTGCGGGCAGCTACATTATCCGCATGGACCAACCCTATTCGCGCATTGCCGATGCGTTGCTCGACAGGCAGTACTGGGCGCCAGATGATCCGCAGAAGCATCCCTATGACGACACAGGATGGTCGTTCGGCGATCTCTTCCACGTCAAGACCGTGCGCGTGACCGATCCGGCGATCCTGAAGGTGAAGATGGAGGCGGTTGCCGATCCGAATGCAGAGCTCGGCAAGGTTGCGGGTTCGGGCGGCGTTTTTGCGGTGAATAATGCGTCGGAAGTCTCCCTGCTTGGGCTGCGCTACACACTGAAGGACGCGACGATCTCGATTGCGGATCAGGCCTTCGACGCAGATGGCCATCATTTTGAGGCAGGGTCGCTCCTCATCCAAAACGCTGACGTTACGAAGCTCAAGGCGGCGCTCGCCAACGCCGGGCTCAACGCCGTCAGCCTCGCAACCCTGCCGACAGCAAAGACGCACGATGCCCCCGTTCCGCGCATCGCCTTCATGCACACCTGGCTGGCCACCCAGACCGAGGGCTGGTGGCGCGAGGCCTTCGACAAGATGCATGTGCCGTACGATTACATCAGCACTCAGACAGTGGCGGCTACTCCGGATCTCCGCGCGAAGTATGACGTGATCATCTTCGCCCCGGTCGGTCGGGCGTCGACCCAGCTGATCGTCGACGGCATGCCGATGTGGGGTAATCCCCTGCCATGGCAGAAGACCGATCTCACCCCCAACCTGGGGCGGATCGACTCGACTCCCGACATGCGGCCGGGGTTGACTTACGCCGGGGTCGGTCACCTTAGGGAGTTCGTCACCAAGGGCGGGTTGCTTATCACCTCCGAGGATACGGCGCAGTTTGCCATTGACCTGGGGCTTGCGCCGGGTGTGTTTGTCGCTCCAAAGGGCAACCTGCGCGTAGTCGGGAGCGTGCTCGATGCGGCCTTCGTGGACAAGTCCAGTCCGATTGCCAACGGATACGGCAAGAATCTGGGCGTTTACAGCGCCAATGGCATGGCGTTCACGATTGCCGACACCTCTGTGAATCGGCACATCACCACCGAGAAAGATTTCAAGCGGCCGACCGGACGAGGGGGGCCGGGGGATGAGGATACTCCCGAGGATCGGCCGTATGTGGCCGCCGAGGCGTTGCCGTCTCCGAAGCCGTGGGAGCCGACTCCGCTGAACGAGGAGGAGGCCCGGAACAACGTCTATCTCATTCCCGAGCAGTACCGCCCGGACGTGATCCTGCGGTTCGGGTCGGGCAAGGGATTCCTGCTATCGGGCTTGCTCGATGGCGGGTCGGCAATCGAGGAGAAGCCGGTGGTGGTCGATGCTCATCTCGGCGAGGGGAATGTGCTGCTCTTTGCGACCAACCCAATCTACCGAGGAGAAACGCTGGGCAGTTATGCGCTGGTCTTCAACGCCATCCAGAACTTCGACCGGCTGGCGAAGCCTCAGCAGACAGCGACAGCCAAGTAGCCCGTTTTGGGCATACCGGGAGGGTACCCCTCCCCCTGTCTTTTTCTATGCTCTTGAACTCATTCATTCCACGATGTTTATCGTTTGTAGTTTTGAACTCATTCATAACAAATATCTTATCGGTAAAGATCTGAAAATAAGCGACTTAACGGCGAGTCTTTCCCGAAAGACGAAATACTCAAAAAGGAAAAGCCCGGCTTCGTAGCGCCGGGCCTTTCTTCTCTATTTCTATTCTAACGGATTCGGCGAAATTGTCGGCCAAGCGACGAGGCGGTCAGCCAACAATGCTGACCTTGCCGGCGGGGCTTTTGGTGAAGGCGTGGATCTGGCGACCTTCGGTATCGAGGTGGCGCAGCGTCATCAGTTCAGGCGTAACCGAGAGGTGGCTGAAGCCGTAGACCTTCTGAGCATAGGGTCCGCGCTTTGCGGGATCGATTTTGATGTCGTAGAGGTCGGCTCCGCCGCCGCCGGAAAGGAAGAAGCTAGTGGGGTGGCCTTCGAACTCAAGGTGCTGCAGGTCGTGGTCGTGCCCCGCGAAGTAGAGGGGAACTTTGTACTTGCGGAAGAGCGGGTCCCAATCGCGGATGAGCCGGGCGTGGTCGCCGTGCGGTCCGTCGGAGTAGACGGGGTGGTGGCCCATGGCGATGAGGAAGGGCGTGGTGCGCGGGCGCTTGAGCTCGGATTCGAGCCAGGCGAGTTGCTCGGCGTGCTGCTGCTCGGTGAGGGTGAAGTCGCGTCCACGAAAGATAATGCCGTTGTTGTGGGGGACGTTACTGTCGAGCGCGAGGAAGGTGATGAGGGGACGGCTGGCCGGGAATTCGAAACGGTACCAGCGAGCGGGCATGGTCCAGCGGGTGCGGCCACTGCGGGCGTAGGCTAGCTCAGCCTCGACCTTGCTTTCGGGATACATCTGGTAGTCGTGGTTGCCGAGAATGGCATAGGCGGGACAGTTGAAGACGCTGGCGGGGTACATGTCCTCGAAGTTGGTCTGCCAGCGGGGCGAATGAACACCGCCTTCGAGTGCTCCGTACCAGTTGTCGCCGAGGAGCAGGAACGCCTCGGTGTGGAGTGCGTGGCGTTGCACATATTCGCGCAGAGCTTTGGCGACGGCGGCCTGTCCGGTTGGATCTTCGTAGCCCCAGTCGCCGATCATGAGGATCTCGACAGCGCCTACAGCGTGGGAAGTCGAAGGCAGCGCGCGGGAGAGCGGCGCCAGGGCCGCAGCAGCGCTGAAGGCGAAACTCTGCCGCAGAAAACGGCGGCGGCTAATGGGAGAGCTGGGAGCCGGCGAATCCATATCCCCGCGTTATATCACTCTCTTATGAAGGGCACGTGATGGGATGCCGACTCAATGTTCGCGGCCGGTTGATGACGGACTGCGAGAGTCGACCAGTTCCCTTTCGGCGTGGGCGCGCTTGTCTTTGGCCTGCTGGATTTCGTCGTCATCCGGCGAGCGCTTAGATGAGGCTTCGGTCAGTTCTTCAAGCGACTTTTGGATGTGCTCCTTGCGCTGCTTGTCGTCGTGTTCGGCCATTTCGGTTCCTCAGGTCGTTGGATGCCTGAATCGGCGAAGCGACCGGATTAGAGGGCCCTGGAATAGAATCACGTTCATTGAGGACGGATTGAACGAACAGCGCCAATACGGGCCCTACACCCTCATTCGTAAGATCGGCCAAGGCGGCATGGCCGAAGTATGGCAGGGGCGTCACGTTCTTCTGGACAGGCCTGTCGCCATCAAGGCTCTCCTCCCTGAGCTTGCCAACAACACAGAATTGCAGAATCGCTTCATCAGCGAGGGCAAGAGCCAGGCGCGCCTTCAGCACCCGAATATTGTTTCCGCCTTCGACTTCTTTCAGGCGGATGGTCGCAGCTACCTGGTCATGCAGTACGTCGAAGGAGTCTCTCTCGATACCAGACTTAACAATCGAAACGCGCCGCTTACGCTGGACGAAATACACAATATCTCGCGGGACATACTAAGTGCTCTGGATTACGCCCACTCACTCGGAATTGTGCATCGGGACGTCAAGCCTTCGAATATGGTGACGGAAAAGAGCGGGCGTACCTTGCTCATGGATTTCGGCATTGCAAAAGCGCGCGATGAATCGTCGAGCACCCTTACCGGTGTGGCGATCGGAACGCCGAGCTACATGAGCCCGGAGCAAATTCTTCATCCGAAGACTGTGGATGCGCGGTCGGATGTGTACAGCTTCGGCTGCGTTTTGTACGCAATGCTCAGCGGAAGTCCGCCTTTCCCTCTTGAAGACACTTCCTATGAGGTAATGAGCCGGCACATAAATACCGCTCCTCCTCCCCTGGTCTACAGCGATCCTCGAGTACCTCAGGCTGTTGGTGAGGTCGTCCTCAAGTGTCTGGAAAAGGACCCCGACAAACGTTTCCAGAGTTGTGCAGACGTATTACGAGCGTTGGATGCGGCGATATCTGACGGGATACAAGGAATGTCCTCGCTTGCACCGACAGCACCAACATACGTAAGTCCGGCGAATACAAGTCCCGGTGATGCCAGTCTCCCCGCCCGTGGCCCGACACTTTATCCCCAGGGAAATGCGCCTTCGTCCAAGGCTTCCACCGTCATTGAGAGAAACCCGATCTCCACCGGGATACTGGCTTCCGATGCGAAAGCAGCGAGCAAGGAACCCGACCCGGCCCTGGCCTCGGACGCGACCCGCTTTGTTGCTCCAACCCCACCCGGCGCAGAAGGCAAGCGAAGCCTGCCGGGGGTCCGGCTAACATTCACCGCGGGCAACGATGGAGCGCTTTTCGGCAGAAGCCTGGTCATTGGTTCGACTCCGTTTCGCATTGGGAGGAATGCAGACCTGAGCATCAACGATCCCCATCTCACGCGAGTACATGCGGTCATTGACTGGGATGGCAGGGCCTTCACCATTACGGACCAGGGCAGCCGGAATGGGACGTACGTCAACGGCCGACAGGTGCGAACGAGCCCGCAAACGCTACCATTCGGCGCAGTGATCCGGCTGGGAGCATCTACGGTTCTAGCCTTTTCCTCTGACGAAATCTGCGAAATGCCCGACCTGACCGGGCAGACGATCGCCGCCCGCTACCAGCTTACGAAGGTACTGCGCAGCGGCACGAAGACCACGCTCTACGAGGCCAAAGACTCGCATCTTCCGCAGAAGGTCGCGGTCAAAATCCTCTCGCCAAACCTTGCCGAGTACGCGGGATATACGGAGCACTTCAATCGTGAGGCGGAAATGGCTGTCGGTCTGCGACATCCTCACATTTGCCGGGTCCTGGATTACGGACAGGCCCCCATTCGCATTGGACCCGACATCCTGGTGACGGGGGTGAACTATCTTTCCATGGAGTTGATGGAAGGAGGCAGTCTCGCGGATCGCGTAGCGCAAGGAACAGTCCTCGAGTTGTCACAGGTTATGTCCTGGCTGAACGACATAACGAACGCGATTGAAAGCGCACACAGGTGCGGAGTGACTCACGGCGGGCTGAAGTTGTCGTCGATCATGTTCGATCGCGAGGGAGAGCCCTATGTGACCGACTTTGCGATGGCCCACCGAGTAGACGATAGCGCAACGCCAGTTTTTTTTGGTTCCCCGGAGTTTCTGGCGCCCGAACTATGGGAAGGGGCCGTACCGACTCCGCTGGCCGATCAATATGCACTGGCCGTTCTCACATATTTGCTGATCGCGGGAAGTCTGCCGTTCGAAGGACAGATTGACCCAAAGGTGCGTGAAAGGAACTTCATGCGCGGACCTGTGCCCGCGCATGAGGAAGCAGCACGGGCGGCACGGCCCGGGGTGTCGCCCCGAGTTTCGGAAGTGCTGAAGCGAGCCTTGTCGGTGGACCCACTGAGTCGATATAGCTCGGTCCGCGAGTTCTTTCTGGCACTGCAATATTCCGTCAGCGCGACCAAGGCCCGTTCCGACGGACAGGCGCGAATCTTTATCAGTTATCAACGCGACTCGAGCGCGGGCTGGGCGGTTCATTTTGCCAGCGAATTGGGCCGGAAACACCAGATTGCCGCATTTGTCGACACGCAACGCATGGACAGCGTAGTTCGCTTTCCGGCCCGGCTAAAGAAAGCGATTGAGGATTGCGATGTGTTTGTGTGCCTGGTTTCCGGAAACACGCTGCAATCGAAGTGGGTGCAGGAAGAGATCAGGATGGCCTGGGAGAATGACAAGCCTATGGTTCCTGTATTTCAGGAGAGCTATTCCCCTCCGGATCCTTCTGAACGGCTGGAGCCGCACATTGAATCGCTCATCAACTATGACGGAGTTAAGTTGCTAGACCGGCAAAACCTCTATGTGGAAAACGCCATCGAGAAGCTGGCGGAGATGGTGACAGAGTCGGTCAGAAGAGCCGCGCGCACCGAAAGTTGAAGTACACGGTGACCCGTTGGTGGCCAGGGAATCTGGTGCCTGCTGTTCCGGGTCGGGCACAGAGGCTGTCCCGAAACGGAAACGCGTTCATTGAGAAGAGCTTGCCGGCTCGGACCTGTCGGCGAGTGCTCCGTCACAAGATTGCATCGCACCTTCTGGTCGGACATCTACTGAGTAACCCACGCACCATAGGTTGCAAAGGGAATACGCTATGGCCGCCATCCCGAACGCCGTTCAGACTTTGCGCGCTGTCCCGCCACGTATCCAGTCCTCCTGCGAATTCACCCAGGTCCTGATGAAGCTCCAGCGGGCGACGTATCTGATTGCCTCGACCCTCGACCTTGACCTCCTGCTCGACAGAGTCGTCAATGATATCGCCACGTCGATTGGAAATGTGGAGGTTGGAGTATGGCTCCGCGAATGCAGCAATAGAACCGACATGGTCCTGCATGGGGTGCGTGGCTGCACAAAGTACCGGAAGGGCGAGCGGCTCCAGATTGGCCGGCAGGGCATGGTGGGGTACGTGGCGGGGACGGGCAAGATGCGCTATGCGCCTGACGTCGATCAGGACCCATACTATATTGCCTGCGAGCCTTCCGTACGCTCTGAAGTCGATATCCCGCTCAAGGCCGCTGGGATGGTCATCGGAGTTCTAACTGTCGCCCATCACGAGACCGAGGCCTTCTCAGAAGATCAGATAACAGTGCTTCAGGCGCTGGCTGGACACATCGCAATTGCTGTTGAGAACGCCCGCCTTTTCCGGAACGAGCGCTTTGAACGCGAACGGATGGAACGTGAATCGGCCGAAGCGCGCGTTATGCAGCAGGCGCTTTTTCTGAAGCCTGTGCCGCTGGTCCCCGGCTTCGCTTTTGAGACGGCCTGGCATCCCGCCGGGGCGGTCGCAGGCGACTGGTTCGACTTCATCGATCTTGGCCAGCAGCGCTATGGCATCGCCCTGGCCGATGTATCCGGAAAGGGCATGTCCGCCGCCCTCCTCATGTCTGCCACCCGGGCGCTTCTGCGCTCAATCGCCCCTCTCTATTCGTCGCCAGCGGAGACGCTGGAACATCTCAACCGGACCCTCACGGAAGATTTCCCTTCTGGAAAGTTTGTCACTATGGTCTACGGTGTGCTCAACGCCGACTCTCGTGAGATTGCCCTGGCCAGCGCCGGACACCTTCGTCCTCTGCTCATCAATCATCATTGTTCGTTTCTGGAGCTGGATACGGGCCTCCCTCTTGGTCTTGGGGTCTCCTCGTATCCACAGCGCACCATAACGCTCGACCCCGGCACCAAACTGCTGCTCTACACCGACGGCATCACGGAAGCCATGGATAGCACAGAGGAAGAATATGGTCCGGCTCGCCTGATTGAGCACTTCAGCCAATCAGGCGCCTGCGTCGACGGTCTGATTGCGGAAGTCCAGCGCTTCGGCACGGGATCGGATCGAACCGACGACGCGACAGCCGTACTTATTCGCAGCCGCTAGGCTGTGACGGGCGGCTGGCCGCCCACGAAACCACGTAGATCACAAAATGTTGAAAGGTGCGGGTTCAGGGAGCGGGTCCGGCTGGAAGCGGTTGCGCAAGCCGTTCCATGCCTTGCCGATGCGATCGGAGGCCATGAATATATTTCCCAAGGAAAGCGGACCGAGGCGGTGATGTCCGATGGCGGCAAGGCCCATTGAGGCCATGCAGCCGCAACGTTCGCAGTCCGGGTCGCCTCCGAACTGGCAGGGAGTGATCTTTGTTTTCAGGTCGGCGGAGATCGTTGCCGTTGTACGCGCGAAGATGCAGTCTTCGGGGCTTTTCGGCGGCGAAGAGAACTCGCGGATGGTTGGCTCGTCCATCTGCAGAACCGGATAAAGGCGGCGCAGACGGAGAAGTTCGGCGAGAACGGCGTCGCGCTGCTCGAAGGTGAGGATCTCAGGGTCGGTGGCTCCGCGCTGCGGAGTGAAGAGACTGAACCAGACTTTGATGACTTCCGGACGCCGGCTCCAGAAGCCCAGGAACTCATCGAGATAGCCTTCGCGGGAGGCTATCTGCGAAGTGATGGTGCAGTGGATGTAGACCTTTGTGCCAGCAATGTTTTTGAGGATGCGCTCGTAGGTCGCGGGAGCTCGGCGGACGTCGTGTTCGGGGGCAAGGCCGTCGACGGAGACGGCCACATGCAGCAACTTGAAGCGGGACCACTCGCTGGGGATGACACGGAAGGCGCTGGTAACGACCTGCGTGTATATGCCACGTGCCTCGAGCTCGGGCAGCAGGGCTTCCACTTCGCGATAGCGCACAAGCGGATCGCCGCCAACCAGCGAGACGTGCAGGGGCTTATGCTGATCGACAAGCGCGAGAACTCTGCGCACCAGTTCGTCACCTTTGAAGTCGGAGAGCTGGCGAAGCTGCATGCCCGGGCCGAGGTGCGAGGTGTCGAAGGCGTAGCAGCCGGGACAGCGCAGGGGACATTCTTTGGTGATTTCGATGGACAGGGACGGCGCTTTGCCGGCGAGAATTCTCGACCAGGCCTGCATCACTTGCGATGTCTTCATTTACTCTCCGCGATACGTAAGCAGCCAGGATTGCAGCTTATTGAGCGTTGCAAGAGAAACCGAGTGTACGGCCCGCATGAAGAATTCGACGAGCTGACTTCAGTTTACGTTAGTCGGAGAGAGGCCGATAGCAGGCTGTTCGAAAATGAGTGCTGACCGGCACGTAATCAGATGGCAATGTTCAAGAGATAAAGACGAATGGGCCGCCCCATTTAGAATGGAGTTTTGGCTAATCTCATTACGCGCGCGGCGCAACACCGCGGGCAGGAAAGTACACAAAGCACGCAATGCATCGCTGGTCCCGGCTCTTTATTCCTACTCTTCGTGAGGCTCCGGCGGACGCCGAAGTCGCCAGCCACAAGTTTCTCGTTCGCAGCGGATATATCCGCCAGCTTGGGGCGGGGATTTATTCGTACCTGTTTCTCGGGCAGAGGTCGATCAACAAGATCACCGCCATTGTCCGCGAGGAGATGGACAGGATCGGGCAGGAGTTTCTGCTGCCGACGATTCATCCACGCGAACTGTGGGAGGAGAGCGGACGCTGGACGGGCATGGGCCAGAATATGTTCCGTCTGCAGGATCGCAAGGGCGCGTGGCTATGCCTGGGCATGACGCACGAAGAAGTCATGACCGATATTGCCCGCAAGGAGTTGCGGAGCTACAAGCAGCTGCCCCAGATCTGGTACCAGATCCAGACGAAGTTTCGCGACGAGCCGCGGCCAAAGGCCGGGCTGCTGCGGGTGCGGCAGTTCATCATGAAGGACAGCTACTCGTTCGATCTGGATGAAGCCGGCCTGGACCAGAGTTACACGAAGCACGACCAGGCGTATCGCGCGATATTTACGCGCTGCGGGCTGAGCTTTGTGGCGGTCGAGGCGGATTCGGGGGCGATGGGCGGGTCGCAGTCGCAGGAGTTCATGGTCTACACGGACGCAGGCGAGGACCTGATCGTGAGCTGTCCGAAGTGCGACTATGCAGCGAATCTGGACAAAGCGACATCGCGGCTAGAGCCGATGACGGAGCTGGCGCCGACGGGCGATGGGAAGCCGGAGCTGGTGCATACTCCGGGCAAGGCGGCGATTGCGGACGTGGCGGAGTTCTTCCAGATTTCGCCGGCGCAGGATATCAAGACAGTCGCGTACATGGCGGAGGTTCGTAAGGGCAAAGAGGTGATGTGGGAGCCGGTGGTGGCGTTTCTGCGCGGCGATCATTCTGTAAATGAAACGAAGCTGGCGGGGCTGGTGAAGACGCCCGAGCTGCGTCCGATGCAGGCGGAAGAGTTAGAGAGATACTTTGGCGGGCCGGCGGGATATCTGGGGCCGATTGGACTAGGGGTCTCCAAGCATTTGCATGATGAAGGCGTCAATGTCGTTCTCGACGAGAGCCTCCAGGCGCGCGAGAACATGGTGGCGGGAGCGAACAAGCTGGATTATCACTTCCGCAATGTGACGCCGGGACGTGATTTTGGCTGGACGGTCGCGGCGGATATTCGCAACGCGGTGGAGGGTGAGGGATGCCCGGTGTGCGGGTCGCCACTGAAGATCGGCAAGGCGGTCGAGGTCGGGCACATCTTCAAGCTGGGCAACCGGTACACCGAGAGCATGGGCTCGCGAGTGCTCGATCCGAACGGCAAGGAAGTGACGCCGATCATGGGCTGCTACGGGATCGGGATCGAGCGCATCCTGACGGCGTCGATTGAGCAGAGTAATGACGCGAACGGGTTTTGGCTGCCGAGGGCGATTGCTCCGTTTGACGTGGTGGTGACCATCACAAATATTACCGACCAGAAATTGCTGACTGCAGGTCAAGAAATTGCGGCGTCGCTCGAGGCTGCCGGGTTCGATGTCCTGCTCGACGATCGCGATGAGCGTGCGGGGGTGAAGTTCAAGGATGCGGACCTGATCGGCATTCCCTATCGCGTGAATGTGGGCAAGAAGGTAGCCGAGGGTAAGGTGGAGCTGGTGACGCGGGCTAAGGCGTCGAGCGAGGATGTTGAGGTCGCGGAGGTCGCGGAACAGCTAGCGCGCAAAATCCAGAGCTCAGAACAGCGGCTCTGAGACCCACGTCCGAAAATCCGGACTTGGGGCACGCAGTTTCATGGACCGCCAACGGGCTGGCTTCCTCTAAAGCTTCTTTATGCTGTTCTCCAGGGCCTTTGTGTAATCTGCCTGGCGCTGCGGATCGAGGCCCTTTGCGGCGACGATCGCCGCCTGATAAGCGGCGCGGGCTTCATCCTTTTTTCCGAGGGCGGCCGCCGCGTCTCCCAGCGCCCACTCTGGATACAACTGGCCCGGTGCCAGCTTTACTGCCTCCTCGGCGAGCGCCAAGGCCTCCTGCGGCTGGTGCGCCTGGAGTTTCTCATAGGCAAGGAATGCCCGGCTCAGGCCGCCAGCCTCTTCCATGTGCATATCGCCCCGGTAGACGAGGACGCCGTAGTCGATCTCGTCATCCGGCTTCAGCGTCTGAAAACCGCGGTAGGGATTCATCTCCCGGCTCGGCCACAGGCTTCCCTCTACTTCCGCGGCGCTCAGCAGAACGGTTCCATGAATGACGGCTGGGACCGGCTCCGGCCCCGACCCGCCCATCCCGTTGGGCAGGATGTGGCAATGGATTCCGTAGGTCTCAGGGCGAATGAAGGGGCGTACTGTGTAGGCGAACCAGCAATCTTCGCCCGGATGCCGGTCCTCCCACTCTTTCACCTGATAAAGTTGTCTGCCCCAGTCGACGTTGGAGTCGTTGAGAATTTTGTGGGTGTTCCAGGCCCCTCCCCAGGCTTCGTTGGCATAGGCAAGCGAATTTGGGAAGACGCTCAGCGCCGAGGCGATATGCGCCGCAATGAGTGCTGCGCAGGCCCACATCCAGACACGGGACCGGACGGCGAGTGCCGCCACGCCGGCCCCGGCCAGAATCGCGGCCAGCGGGTACAAGGGTAGAATGTGCCGCACTCCGATGTTGAGCCCGTTGATCATGGCTACCAGCAGGTAGAGGGCGCCGGGCACCAGAACGTAGATAAGCGCCCGGGTGTGGTCACGATTCTGATCCTGGCCTCTGCCCAGCCTGCCAGTGACGATGGCAAAGACTGCCAGCCCCAACAGGGCCAGCAGGCCCAGCGTCGTCTTCATCGTCAGGACGGCCGGGAAATACCACAACACCCCATGCGGGTACCAGTTGCCCAAGATAGATGTGGAGAAGCCCCTGGCAAAGACCCGAATATCCACCATTCCGAACAGGTAGGACTCGGGCAGCAAATGCAGGCGGGCCATCCACCAGATGCTGCCTTTCTGAAACGGGGTCAGTGACTGAGAGTAGTCCGACAGGGAGGGGATTAACTGAAGCCCGGCCGGCCGCGCCGCATACCGGAAGCCGTAAAAGGACCAGAGCACCAGTACACTTATTGCGACAATAGCGGCAAATGACCCGGCCAGCCGCAGCGCCAGCTTCGGCCGTCCCTCCCTGGGGGCAAAGGCGATCTCCCAGCCAATCAGCAACAGCAGGATGGGAACTATCAGAATCCCGGAGTGTTTGGCGGCGAGCAAAAGTCCTGCCACCACCCCCGCAATCAGCAGACGCAGCAGCGTCGGCCGTTTGACATAGCGGTAGAAGGCGTAAATTGCCGCCAGGAAAAACAGCGCGGCCCCGACGTCGGTGGTCACCAGCCCGGAGTGCGCCAGAATATTGGGATCAAAGATCGCCAGAGTCAAAGCAGCTAGCGCCGCTGTTGTCCCGAACCATTCGCGCGCGGCAAAGAAAATCACCAGGGAGAGCGCAATGGCCAGAACTGCCGTTGCCAGCCTCATGCGAAAGACCAGCCGCTGGCTTCCGCCATCATTGTGTTCCAGCCAGTCCCGGCCACCGAGGTAGGCCTCGCCTTTGAAGAAGATCCCCTTAAGCGGCGGAACCCAAAGATTGCCGCCCACCACGGGCAACGTGGCCAGCAGCTTTACCAGCGGCGGATGCTCCGGATTCAGCCCATAGTCGCCGTTCTTCCACATTCTGTAGCCGGCGTACATGTGAGCACCTTCATCCCAGGTAAGGGACTCGCGATGCAACACGATCACGATCTGCACGGCCTGTATTGCCAGTAATGCAATCACTGCGGGCCATACCCACGTCTTACTGTTTGGCATGACGCTTTCCTCGTTGTCGGGGAGGGTGCCAGCGATTGTACGCCGGTTCCCCTTGTTTCCACTCTTGTTTCTGGCCCGGCGGCAAGATTTTGGAATGAGGTGCCTGTTGTAGCGCTAAAAGCTGCATCTGAACGTCTTAAGTAGAGGGTCCCATTCTCCCCCGGGACCGCTGGACGAGCCTTTCCTTCTATGAGGGGCGTTCAACCATTTAAAATGAGAGTCGAGACGTTCGATTGGCAGTAAAGATCAAATTCGCCGGCCCGGCCGCGGGCGCGGGTAGTCTTGGCCGCAAGCTGTTGCTGGGAGCCGGACTCGCCGTAGCAGCCTGCTTTGTCATCTTCGCCTGTGTTTTCGGCTTCTATTACGTCAAGTACAGCAAGATCGTCGACCAGAGGCTGGAGAAGCCGCTGTTTACGGCGACGGCAAAGATCTATGCGGCTCCCGCGGAGCTACGGCCGGGACAGAAGTTCACAGCTCATTACATTGCCCAGCAGTTACGGAATGCGGGGTATTCCAGCGAGGGCGACACGAAGAACGCGCCGATGGGGACGTACTCGGAGGGGCCGGAGAGCATTACCGTGCATCCGGGACCGCAGTCGTATCATGCGCCGGAGGGCGCGACGATCACCTTCGATGGCGGGGCGATCAGCCAGATCACCGGTGACAAAGGGCAGCAGCTGGCGGCGTATGAACTGGAGCCGCTGCTGATCACCGACCTCTCGGACGCGAACCGGTCGAAGCGGCGGCTGGTGACCTATGATGAACTCCCGCACAACTTGGTAAATGCTGTCGTGGCGATTGAAGACCGGCGATTCTTTACGCATGGCGGGGTGGATTACGTCCGGCTACTGGGAGCAGCGCGTAATGACCTGAGCCACCGCCACACGTACATGGAAGGCGGCTCGACGCTGACCATGCAGCTGGCGCGTGGGTTCTTCCTGACACCGGAGAAGCGTTTCAAGCGGAAGTTTCTGGAGATCGTCATCACCTTCCAGCTCGAGCATCGCTTCACGAAGCAGAAGATCTTCGAGATGTATGCCAACCAGGTTCCGCTGGGGCAGAGAGGCAGCTTTTCGATCAACGGATTCGGCGAGGCATCACAGGCTTATTTCGGCAAGGATGTCCGGCAGCTGACGCTGCCCGAATGCGCGCTGCTGGCGGGGCTGATCCAGAGCCCGAGCCGGCTCAATCCTTACCGGCACGTGGAGCGGGCGACGACGCGGCGCAACCTGGTGCTGGACTCGATGGTGGAGACCGGCGCGATTACCAAGGAGCAGGCGGAAGAAGCGAAGGCATCGCCGCTGAATGTGATTCCGGGCGCAGTAGACGCGGGTGAGGCTCCGTACTTTGTGGACCTGGTGCGCGAGCAGCTGGCGCAACGGCTGGGTCCAGATGATTACAACCAGCAGGGATTGCGAATCTACACCTCGCTCGATCCGCAGCTGCAGAGTTTAGCCACGGATGCTGTCGAGGCGGGCATGAAGCATGTCGACGAGCTGGTGGAGAAGCTGCACGCACGGCGGGTGAAAGCGGGAGACGATACGCCGATCGTGTATCCGCAGGTCGCTCTGGTGGCGCTCAATCCGCATACGGGCCAAGTGCTGGCGTTGGTGGGTGGGCGCAATTATGGGCTGAGCCAGTTCAACCATGCGGTGCAGCATCGGCCGACGGGATCGATCTTCAAGCCCTTTGTGTACGCGGCGGCATTCAATACGAGCCTTGCGGGATCGCAGCTGACGAATACGGACGGCACGAGCGCGACGTTCACTCCGGTGACGATTCTGAACGACGAGCAGACCACGTTCAGCTTTGGGGGTAACCAGACCTACAGCCCGCGCGACTTCGAGGACAAGTACTACGGCGAGGTAACGGCTCGTTTTGCTCTGCAGCAATCGCTGAATAACGCGACGATCGCGCTGGCGGAGATGGTGGGCTACAACAACGTGGCTTCGCTGGCGCGAGACGCGGGGATCAAGTCGGCACGCGGGACCCCGGCGATGGCGATCGGATCGTACGATGCGACTCCACTGGATATGTCGGGCGCATACACGGTTTTTGCGAACAACGGCGTGAAGATTGATCCGTGGATGCTGGCCTCGGTGCGCAGCGCCAATGGCGACGTGATGAACGACTACACGCCGATTACGAAGCCGGTGCTCGATCCGCGGGCAGCTTTTCTGACGACGAGCTTGATGGAGAACGTGATCAATCACGGGACGGGCATCGCAGTGCGGGCGCTGGGATTCACGGCTCCAGCGGCGGGCAAGACGGGCACATCGCACGACGCGTGGTTTGCAGGCTTCACCAGCAACCTGATCTGCATTGTCTGGGTGGGCAACGACGACTACAGCGACATCAAGATTGAAGGCGCGCATGCAGCTGCGCCGATCTGGGCAGAGTTCATGAAGCGCGCGGTGGGGCTGCCGCAGTACTCGGACACGAAAGACTTCGCTCCGCCACAGGGGATTGTGGAGGTGCGGCTGGACAAGGCGACCAATCTGCTGGCTGACGCGGCGTGCCCGAGCAACACCTACGACGCCGCGTTTTTGGAAGGCACACAGCCGACGGACACGTGCGACCACGCGAACGGCGACCAGCGCAATCTTTTCCAGCGGATATTCGGGCTTGGCGAGAAGCCGGCGGCGCCTCCGCAGGTGCCAATTACACAGACGGCTCCGCAGTTAACACAGCCGATTCAGCCCGCACCCACGCCAAATGCAGCTGTCGCACAGACTCAACCCAGCCAGGAACCGCAGCAGACCAAAAAGAAGCGCGGGTTTTTCAGCCGGATCTTCGGCGGCAAGAAGGACGAGGATCAGTCCGAGCAGCAGCCTGCGCCGCAGCCGAATCCTCCGCCGCCTCCGCAGTAGTCATTGGCCGGCGCTGGAGTAATAGCCGGTGCGGTGGCGCAGAGTGTACGCGCCGGCGGCCGGCGAGGGCTTGGTGAGCGTTACCGAAATTGTGCGGAATGCCGAGTCGGTCATGCGGTGCTCGGGGTAATAGCCGATCAGATATTGCGTGCGTAAGTCTTCGGAGACTTGCCTGAACGCCTTGTCGAGATTTCCCTCGTCAGCGTAGTAGTATTTGCCGCCTGTCTCCTGCGAGAGGGTGATGAGCGCGTGCTCACCTCCGGTTTCGCGTCCGGCGTCGGCTACGACGGGCAGGTCGATGATGCTGTAAATCATGACTTCGCCCCGGCGGGCCTGCTCGAGGGCCTGTGCGTAATCGACTCCCTTTACGGTGTTGCCGCCGTCGGAGATGATGACCAGCACCTTGCGGCCACGGCGCGGCGCGAGGATCTGCGAGGCGAGGTAGACCGCGTCATAGAGAGCCGTGGCCGGGCCGATGGAGAGGTTTTCCAGGCCGGCATCGACGCGGTGGACGCTGTTGGTGAACGGCACCACTTCACGCACGTCGGAATTGAAATCCATGAGGTCGAGCTGATCGACGGGACGCATGAGCGCATGGACGAAGTTGTGCGCGGCGCTCTTCTCGAGGCTGAGATCCTTGTGCGTGCTCCCACTGGTGTCGATGGCCAGGACGATGGAGAGGGGCATGCCGGTGTCACGTTCGAAGTAGGTGATCTTCTGCGGGTGGCCGTCTTCGGTAAGGGCGAAGTCGTCCTCGGTGAGGCCAGGGACGGGCGCGCCGGCGGCGTCGGTGACGTTGACGAAGACGTTGACCAGGCGAACATCGACGTGGATGGGCGGGGCTGATTGGGCGCAGAGTATAGCGGGGACGGCGAGGACGGAAGCAGCGAAAAGCGAACGGAGATTCACCGGGTGATCTCCGCCGGGAACGGCTCGCCATCGGCCCAGACGGCTCCGTCTTCGAAGTGCTCTTTTTTCCAGATGGGCACGGTTTTCTTCAGGGTGTCGATGAGCCAGCGACAGGCGTCGAAGGCGGCGGCGCGATGCGCGGACGCCACGGCGATCAGCACGCTGGTCTCGCCTACTTCGAGCCGGCCGAGGCGGTGCACGATTGCCACGTCGCGGATAGGGAAATCGGCGAGGGCTTTTAAGGCCAAGACTCTGATCTGCGCGAGTGCCATTTCCTCGTATGCTTCGTAGACGAGATAGAGAGTGCGTCGGCCGCGAGAGTTGTTGCGAACCATGCCGTCGAATATGACCAGCGCGCCGTCTTCGGGGCGTTCGAGGCTGGTGACGATGGTGTGGGCGTCGATGCGCTGGTGAACGATGGAGACATGTGGGCCGGAGCCTTCAGCAAGGGGATCGGGGGCGCCGCCGCTGACAGGGGGCAGCAGGGCGACTTCGTCGCCATCGGCTAAAGGATGTGTGACGGTTACATATTCGCAGTTGACGGCCACGGCCAGCGAGGACCAGATGGATCCGTTGCCAGTGGCGCGATGCCGGTAGTGGTCGAGCAAAACGGCGACGGTCGCGCCGTCGGGCAGGTCGAGTTCACCAGATGGTTGAGAAATAAGGTCTTTCAGGACTCCGAAGACAAGGACGCGTACACGCATGCTCTTTTAAGAATACTCATCCGTTAGACGGATGAGAGCGGACGGGGTCTCGGAGACCGGTGCGGCGATTGTCATTTGTTTTTCCTGACAAGTGTCACTACGGTTCTTGGCCGTCGCGGCGGTAGACTTCGGGTGTCGATCCCATGGATCAATAGAGGAGAGGAACGTGGCCGATCCTGCAGTCTTGCCGGTTGTTTCCAGTGAGAATTTGACGCCGGCCGGGCCGGTGACGCAGAAGGAGCGCATTCAGTCGATTGATGTGATGCGCGGCGTGGCGCTGCTGGGAATCCTGGTAATGAATATCCAGGACTTCTCGATGATCGGGCAGGCGTACATGAACCCCACGGCATATGGAGACCTGCACGGGCTGAACTATGCGGTCTGGTATGTCTGCACGCTCTTCGCGGATTTGAAGTTCATGTCGATCTTCTCGATGCTGTTCGGCGCAGGAATTTACTTGATGACCAGCCGGATAGAGGCGTCGGGCCGGCGGCCCGGGCCGATCCATTACCGGCGAATGGGATGGCTGGCGCTGTTCGGCTGCCTGCACGGATATCTGCTGTGGACCGGAGACATACTTTTCACCTACGCACTGGGCGGGATGGTGGCATACCTGGCGCGGAAGTGGCGGCCGAGAAAGCTGATCATCTCTGGCCTGCTGTTCACGGCAGTGTCGTCGGTGCTCTTTGTTGGCAGTTACACGTCGATGCCCTACTGGCCGAAGAAAAACGTCGACCAGATGCGCGAGACCATGTGGATGCCGTCGCAGGCACAACGTGACAAAGATCTGGCGGTGCACCGCGCCGGCTGGCTGGGCGAGGAGAAGGCGCGTGCGATCGAGAACGTGGGGAATCAGATCCAAGGCAATATCTTTCTGGCTTTCTGGCGGGCGTACGGGCTGATGCTGGTAGGCATCGGGCTGTTCAAGTTGGGAGTCTTCAGTGCGGCTGTGCCGGCGCGGGTGTACAGATGGTTTATCGCGCTTGGGCTGCTGGTGGGAATTCCTGTCATTGCCTTCGGGGTGCACATGGAGTTCTTACACCACTGGGATCTGCGGCAGGCGTTCTTTCTGGACTTCCAATACAACTATTGGGCGAGCCTGCTGGTGTGCTTTTTCTGGATTGGGCTGGTGATGCTGATCTGCCAGAAGGGATGGCTGCCGGGCGCGCGGCGGCGACTTGGCGCGGTTGGCCGGATGGCGTTCACGAACTATCTGACGCACACGATTGTCTGCACCTTTCTCTTTTACGGCTGGGGACTGGGGCTGTATGGCAAGGTCAGCCGGACCGGACAGTTTGGCATTGTGCTGGCGGTCTGGGTGGCGCAGTTGATCATTTCTCCGTGGTGGCTCGATCGCTTCCAGTTCGGGCCGTTTGAGTGGATATGGCGTTCGCTGACTTACTGGAAGCTGCAGCCGATGCGGAAGCAGGCGGCGGTTCCGGCGATTCCGACGCCAGCCGAAGCGTAATTACCGCCTATGGATGCAGAGGCGGGCGCTGCGCACGGAGGCAGGTGGAGGACTTGACTCTCCAGAAATGCGCTCCGAGAGCAATAAAGAAAGGCCTTGATCTTCCATCGGGTCCAGCGCAGAATTGGCGGCTGAGCTATCAATGCACAGCCGGGTTCAGCGAATGTTGATCACGGCTCCGGATGCAGGACATGACGGACAGTGGGAGAAACCTGAAGAGGAAGCATGGTAAACGCGAGGCCCAGGTTGTTCATCGGCTCGTCAAGCGAAAGTCTGCCCGTTGTAGAAATTCTCACGCTGGAACTGAAGGACGTCGCTGAAGTCGTCCCGTGGAATGACCCCCGCGTTTTTCCTGCCACCGAGTATTTCACGACAAGTCTGCTGCGGGCGGCCTCTAGCTTCGACTTCGGCTTGTTTCTATTCGAGCCTGACGACGTAGTTCAGAGCAGAGACGGATCCTCCTCTGTCCCCCGAGATAACGTCGTATTTGAGCTCGGTCTTTTCATGAGCCATCTGGGCTTGAAACGAGCATTCCCCATGGCGCCGCGAGGCAGAGTTAAAATCCTGTCCGACTTGGCAGGATTTCAGCCAATCGTATACGTAGAACCTGCGGATGCTGCAGAGCTCAAGGCCCTGATCGTTAAGGAGCAGAACCCAATTACCCGTCGGTCCCAGATACGGGAGCTTAAGACGCTCCTTACGACTGCCTTAGATGCCCCCATCGAGCAAATCCGAACTATTCTCCGGACGCATGGACCCAATAGGGTTGGCGTCGTCTCTCCGAACGCATGGAACGTGTCAAATGTCGGGTCGAAATTACGGAAGGTCATCCAGGCGGCCGGCCCCCAAGCCTCCATTCGTCATTTAGCCTTGGACATGGCTGAGTTTTGGAAGACTCTTGTTGCTGAGATCCTGCACGAGAGTAGCACCCTACGGAATATTCAATGGCGATGCTTGATGATAGATCCAGAGTCGCCAGCGATCCGGAACGTTGCCAGCTTTTCGGTGGACCCAACCGCAGCTGCGCGGCAGATCGAGAGCATGGGATCATTCATGCGCCACAATGCAGCAGGCCTCAAGGCACGTGGTATCGGATTCGAATGCAGGCTGTACCAGGATCCGCCCATGATGCACGGCTTCCTTGTGAATGGAGTCGCGCTGCTATGGAGCATGTGCGATATCCAGAACGGCATGCTGGATGGCGAGAATACGCCGTATTGGCGTTTTGAGGCCGCTCGTGACATTTTGTTGTCGTGCCACCCGGCGAATTCTTTCCGCAATTGGTTCGATTATTTTTGGGAACACCGCTCTCGCGTTCCATGGAGTGAGGGACAGGAACCTTGGCCGATAGGAGCGACGGAACACCCTTCCGCTTCTCCTGGGTAGTGCTCGTCAGAGGCAACGCTGGCGAAATGCGAGACGACGAGGACATTGTCCCTACTAACGGCGAGGTCAAGGTCGATGACATCGGCGCCGGAGGGATGTGTCATGGCTGCGCGGTTTCCAGCGGCACGACAGCAAAAAGGTCGTCTTCGGCGGGATACCAGAGGCGCTGGTTCTCGACGCGGAGAAATGATGTGAGCTTGTGCGGCTCGCGACGGCTTTTGCCGTGGACGTCGTAGTAGATGTGCTCGACGGCGACGCCGTGGACAATGAGGTCATCGGCTACCAGAGAGCGGTGGCAGCGCCAGGGGACGGCCTCGGCGCACATGATTGCGGCGTCATCGGAAGGGCCAGCGTTGAGCAGCTCGGCTACCGCGGCTGCGAATTCCGGAGTTTGCATGTAGTCGGCGTATCCGCGAAAGCTGGTATTGCGCCAGCCGGTGTTGACCGAGTCCTTGCGGGGGTGGCGCAGGCCGCCGAGGGATTTATGCCAGTTATATGTGATGCCAGCTTCTTCAAGAGAGCGGGCGAGGTTTTCCTGGGCGAACTGCGGGTTGTGGCGAGACTTGGGGATGGTGCGGATGTCGGCAAGTGTGCGCACGCCGTTCTCGCGCAGGATGGCGAGAAATGTTTCGATAGGCAGCGCAGAGTGGCCGATGGTGAGCATGCAATCAGGGCTCAGGAAAGGCTAACTGCATTTGCGGCCGGAAGCAATTATGGCCACGCAGCTGGTTTGCCGCGCGGCCAATCTACCTCAGACACCGGCTCAGGCGCTTGCGTGCTCGAGAACCTCTTCCCTCACCTGCTCGTCTTTCTGCTTTTCCGCAGCCGTGTGGGGCAGCGCGACTGCAAGGACGTCTTCGATGCGGCTGGCGTAGTGGATGTTGACGCCGGCGATCTGCTCGGGCATCAAGTCTTCCTCTACGTTCTGCCGGTTCTCGGCGGGCAGGATCACGTCTTTCACCCCGGCGCGCTTGGCGGCAAGGAACTTCTCCTTAATGCCGCCCACGGGCAGCACATTTCCGCTCAGCGTGATTTCACCAGTCATGGCCGTAAGCGGGCGAACCGGCTTGTCGGTCATCAGGGAGACGAGCACCGTCGCCATGGTCACGCCTGCCGATGGGCCGTCCTTGGGAATGGCTCCGGCGGGGACATGGATGTGGATGTCCGCATCATTGGTGAAGTCTTCCGTCAGTCCAAGCTTTGTGGCATTAGAGCGGACCCAGGTTAGCGCGGCCTGCATGGATTCCTGCATGACCTCGCCAATCTGGCCGGTGATCTTGAAACCGCCCTTGCCCTTCATCTTGTTGGCTTCGATGAAGAGGATGTCGCCCCCGGCGGGTGTCCAGGCGAGACCCACGGCCACGCCTGCACGCTTGGTGCGCTCGGCGAGCTCGGTGTCGACGCGAACCTTGATGCCGCCCAGGAACTCCTGAATAATCTCGCGGGTGACGACCAGTTTTTCGGTCTTGCCCTCGGCGATTCGGCGTGCCTGCTTGCGGCAGACGGTGCCGATGAGCTGCTCGAGTTTGCGGACTCCGGCTTCGCGCGTGTAGTGGCGCACGATGTACGAGATCGCCTCCTCGGGAAACTCGATGTTGTCAGCCTGAATGCCGTTTTCCTTGATCTGACGCGGAATCAGGTAGCGGAAGGCGATATGTGACTTCTCCTCTTCCGTGTATCCCTGCAGCTCGATGATCTCCATGCGGTCGAGTAGCGGCGCAGGGATCGGGTCGAGTTGGTTCGCGGTGCAGATGAAGAGCACCTTGGACAGATCGAAGGGCTGGTCGAGATAGTTGTCGCGAAACGTGTTGTTCTGCTCCGGATCGAGCGTCTCGAGCAGCGCGGACGACGGGTCCCCTCGGAAGTCGCGACCCAGCTTGTCGATCTCGTCGAGCATGAAGACGGGATCGTTGGTGCCGGCACGGCGCAGGTTCTGAATGATCTGGCCGGGCAGAGCTCCGATGTAGGTGCGCCGATGTCCGCGGATCTCGGCCTCGTCGTGCATACCGCCGAGCGAGATGCGCTGGAACTTCCGGTCCAGAGCGCGGGCGATCGACCGGCCCAGTGAGGTCTTGCCGACTCCCGGAGGTCCGACGAAGCAGAGGATCGGACCTTTCATGTCCGGTTTGAGGCGGCGGACAGAGAGGTAGTCGAGGATGCGGTCCTTCACCTTCTTGAGGTCGTAGTGGTCCTCGTCGAGGATCTGCTTGGCCTTGGGGATGTCGACCTCACTGCCCGAGGACTTCGACCAAGGCAGCACGGCCAACCATTCGATGTAGTTGCGCGTGAGCGAATAGTCGGCAGCCATGGGCGACATGCGGGAGAGGCGGTTGAGCTCCTTCAGGGCTTCCTTCTTCGTCTCTTCGGGCATGCCGACGGCTTCGATCTTCTCGCGAAGGTCTTCGATGTCCTTCTGGCCCTCGTCGGCGTCACCGAGCTCCTTCTGGATAGCCTTCATCTGCTCGCGCAAGTAGTAGTCGCGCTGCGACTGCTGGACCTGATCCTGGACCTCGGACTGGATCTTGTTGCGAAGCTGCTGCACTTCGAGTTCTTTCGCCAAGTGCTTGTTGACGCGCTCGAGGCGGGCGGTGACGTCCGGAGTTTCGAGCAGCTCCTGCTTGTCAGTCGTCGACAGGAAAGGCAGAGACGAAGCGATGAAGTCGACGAGCCGGCCGGGCTCTTCGATGTTCATGGCGATGGTCTGCAGCTCGTCAGACAGAGTTGGCGAGGCGGTGACGATCTGTTGGAATTCCGAGAGAACGTTGCGCTGCAGGGCCTCAATTTCGGGACCTTTTTGCGGAGGAATCTCGGGGATCGGCTCGACCGCCGCGGTCATGAAGGGTTCTATCTGAGAAAACGTGCCCAGCTTGACACGCTCGGTGCCTTCGGTGAAGACGAAGAGGCTCTGATTGGGCATTTTGACGACTTTGTGCACGGTCGCGAGGGTGCCATAAGCGTGCAGATCGCTCGGCTGAGGCGCATCCATGCGGGCGTCGCGCTGGGCGACGACAACGATGGTTTTCTCGTCTCCCAGAGACTGGATGAGTTGGATAGAGCTCTCTCGGCCCACCGTCAGGGGCAGTACGGCATGAGGGAACAGGACGGTGTCGCGAACAGGAAGAACAGGCAGGGACTTGCCGCTACCGTTTTCGTCGCGTGGCTTGGTGCTACTAGGGTGAATCTCACTTAGGAAATCGCTGGCCATTGAGTGCCTTCTTATCAAATTAATAGATATTAGACGCAGCAGATCGGATACGGTCGCAAGATTCGACGCCGCTGTCGAAAGTCCTTTGCTTTCAATACCAGCATCGCCAGATGAACGTGCCTGTGGGCCTTTACCTCCTTGAGATGCGTTTACGTGTTGTGAATAGACCGGGTTCCCGACCCAAAGTTCATCGGCAGCTCCCTGCCGCGAGTTGAAGGCTCAGCCGTCGCGCCGGCCGGCGCGGTAGCGGCCAAGCTCCTTGACCATAGAACAGTGACGGGCCAGGAGGGCCAGAGCGGCATCGGCGGTGTCCGGACTGGAAAGCTGGTAGTCGGCGTAGAAGACATAATGCCACGGCTGGCCATGGACTGGCCGCGATTCGATCCGGGTAAGGTTCGTTCCCTGGCCGGCGAAGACCTGAAGGGCGTCGACGAGGGTTCCGGGGCGGTTCTCGACGGTAAAGGCAAGGCTGACCTTGTCGGGTACGTTATCAGGGGCAGGATCGGCGGCCACGTCGCCACGCGGCCGGATGAGGAAGAAGCGGGTGTAGTTTTCGGGATTGTCCTCGATACCGGCGGTGAGGATCTCCCCGCCGTAGTGGGAAGCGGCCTGGGAGCTGGCGATTCCCGCAGACGCGCGGTCGCGCAGCTCCATGAGCTGCTTCACGCTCCCCGCGGTGTCGTAATACGGGATGGCTTCAATCTGCGGGTGCTGTTTGAGGAAATGCCGGCACTGGGCGAGGGCGACTGGGTGGGAGTACACCCGATGAATCTGGTCGATGCGAGTGCCGGGAACCGCGATCAGATTGTGGCGAATGCGCAAAAGCAGTTCGCGTTCAATGGCGACATCGTGCGTCAGTAAGAGATCGTAGTGCTCGACAACCGATCCGGCCAGCGAATTTTCGATGGGAATGACAGCTGCCTCGACGCGGCGTTCGTCAACGGCGGAGAAGACTTCGGCAGATAGTGCGCAGGGAAGAATGGTTGCCTCAGGCGCAAATTTCAATGCCGCCTCATGGCTAAAAGAACCGGGCTCGCCCTGGATAGCGATGTTCATAGTAGGAAGCTTGGCTCGAATTTTCGATTGTACGGCAACCCTAATCCCGCGGGGCGCACCATATCTTTCCGTAAGCAGTGAATCGCACTTGAAAGGGACAACGCCATGTTGTGGACGATCTTTGTAATTCTCTTGGTACTTTGGCTCGTCGGTTTGGTCAGCTTTCACGCAATTGGAGCCTATATCCACATTCTGCTGGTGCTGGCGCTGGTAGTGCTTCTGATCCAGCTCATCAGTGGACGGCGAGCTGCCCTTTAACCGACAACGCACGAACAACCTGGCAGTGAAGGCAATTCAAGCTGCCACACAGGGGTCAGTTATGAACAAGGACCAGGTAACGGGAAAAGTCGATCAGGTAACGGGAAAAGTAAAGCAGAAGGCCGGTGAAGTAGTTGGAAACCAGCGCATGGCCAACGAAGGCGTCGCGGAACAGGTGAAGGGCGCCGCGAAGGAGACCTGGGGCAATGTGAAGGACGCCGCCCAGGAAACAGTCGATCGCCAGCGCGCCGAGAACGAGCGCCACGCGAATGCGGCCCGCGACAACTTCACTGACAGAGTCCAGAACGTCAAAGATAAAGTGAACGAGCGCATCGATGAACACAAGGAAGAGGAAAGAATCAGGCGCCGTTCAGCATAGAGTTCCCATCCACCGGTACGACAAAAAGCCCGCGGATTCCGCGGGCTTTTTGTTTCAGTGGTGGCGCAGAAGCAAATCGGCCGCGACGAACAGGAAGAAAACCGCGGCGATCACGCCGTTCATGGTGAAGAAGGCGGCATTGAGGCGGCGGAGGTCGCCGGGGGAAACGATGAGGTGCTCGTAGAGGAGCAGGATGGCGACCAGAGCGACTCCGATCATGGCCGCCGGTCCCAGCGAGAAAGCCCGCACCAGCCACACCAGCAGCAAAAGCATGATGAAGTGCAGAGCGCGCGCTATCCAGAAGGCGGCGGCGATTCCATAAGTCGATGGCACGCTGAATAGGCCGGCGGATGTGTCGTGGGCCGCGTCCTGGCAGGCGTAGAGCAGATCGAAGCCCGCAACCCAGAACATCACCGCACAGGTGAGGATAAGAATGTGCGGGTCAAGTGATCCGCGGACGGCGATCCACGCGGCGGCTGGGGCAATGCCGAGGGCAAGGCCGAGCGCAAGATGCGACCACCGCGTAAAGCGCTTGCTATAGGAGTAAACCAGAATCACGGCGAGGGCCAACGGAGAGAGCAGCAGGGTGAGCCGGTTGAGCTGTCCGGCGGCGAGCACAAAGATAGCGGCCATCACGCAGGTAAAGCCGGCGACGAAGCTCCCGGTAAGGAGACCTGCGGGAATGGCGCGGGTCCTGGTGCGGGGATTGGCGGCATCGAGCGAAGCGTCTGCCCAGCGGTTGAAGGCCATGGCGGCGGAGCGCGCGGTCACCATGCAGACGATGATCCAGAGCAATTGCATGGGGCGCGGCAAACCATGGGCTGCGAGCATTGCTCCGGTAAGCGCGAAGGGCAGCGCGAAGATGGAGTGCTCCCACTTGATCATCTCGAGTGTGATACCCACGCTGCGAAAAAAAGCCATGCTTTCAGTTTATCGGAAGGCAGGAACGGGGATGAGAGACGGAAAAAAGCCCCCGCATAATGCGGAGACGTTCTGCCATTGCCTGAAAACACTTACTTCTTTTCCGGCTGACCCGCGACCTGGAGATCGTTAGTCACCTTGAAGACGCCGGGAACGGAGTTGGCGCGAATGCCTGCCGCGTCCTTGTCTGCCTGGCGATCGACGACTCCGTACAGAGTGACGTTGCCGTTCTGGACGGAGATGCGGATCGGCTGCGCCGGGTCAATGGCGTAGCGGTTCAGAGAGGGGAATCCGTAGACGGCGCGGTAGACGGCGCGGCGGATGCGGTCGTCCATGGGAGACACGGGATCAACCGAGATCTCGTTGATCACGTCCTTTACGCCCTTCATATTGGACGCCACCGCCACGGCGGAATCGGCATCCACCGGGCCGTAGGCTGTTCCGCCTAACGTAACAACCCCGTTGCTGACGTTCACGCTGATCGCATTGAAAGCTGTCGTACCATAGCCGACGCGGTCGTAAGAAATGGCCCTCACCAGTTTTTGCTGCAGCTCGGCATCCGAGATCTCCGGACCGGCGACTTCAATTTCGTTGTCGACGGCGGTGATGCCCTTGACGCGATGGACTCTCGTATCAGCCTGTTCTTTCCAATAGAAGGTATCGACGGTACCGGTGAGCTTGGCGACCCCATTCGTAACCGAAACCTGTATATTCTTGAACTGCGACTTATTGAGCGTCTTGTTCGTAATCTGGGCGCGCAGACTATTGTCGTCCGCCTGAGCCATGGCGATCGAGTGTCTCGACAACGCGGGGCCGCCCAACAGCAGAAATCCCAGGACAGCTGGAAGCAGACTGCGAAGTGTCTTTCTCACTTTCAAATCCTCCTGATGGCCGTTCACAGCCCACACCTCACCGCTGACGGATAACGGTAGGCTGAGATTTGGTTTTCCTAATCCCCCCAGATGCGAGCGGGATTATTGTGGGATGCCATCTTATCCCAATTCTTTAAACCCAGCCAGAGGCTATTTGTAGCGTGTCGTTGACACATGATATGTCCGGTGGGATTAGCACATGAAATGTCCGCTTAGCGGGCGGCGAGGATATCTCCATGCAGGTAAGTGTGGAGACGTATCCGAGGGCCGCCGTGGAGCGAGCGATGAAGGTGCAGGAAGTGATTCTGCGGGCGATGGCGAAAAAGATCACCTGGTGGCAAGCAGCCGAGATCGTAGGCATGAGCGATCGTCAGATGCGGCGGTTGCGGTGGCGATATGAGAACTATGGCTACGACGGGCTGCTGGATCGACGGCGCGGACGACCGAGCGAGAGGCGAGTGCCGCTGGCGCTGGCCGAACAGGTGCTGGGACTCTATCGGGAAAAGTATTACGACCTGAACGTGCGCCATTTTCACGAGAAGCTGGGGGAGCAGCACGGCATCACGCTGAGCTATACCTGGGTCAAGCTGGCGCTACAGGGGGCTGGACTGGTAGCCAAGGCGCGCAAGCGGGGCGTGCACCGCAAGCGGCGGGTGCGCCGCCCGCTGCCTGGCATGCTGCTGCATATCGATGGCAGCCGACATCCGTGGTTCCAGGACGATCGCTGGTACGACCTGATCGTGATCCTGGACGACGCCACCAGCGAGATCTACTACGCGCAGTTGGTGGACGAGGAATCCACCACCACGGTGATGGCCGGGCTCTGGGAAGTCATGGAGCGCAAGGGCCTGTTCTGCGCCTTGTACTCGGACCGGGGGAGTCATTTCTGGCTCACGCCTAGGGCGGGCGGCAAGGTGGATCGGCAGCGTGTCACGCAGGTGGGGCGGGCGTTGCGTGATCTGGGCATACAGATGATCCCGGCCTACTCCCCGCAGGCAAGGGGCCGCGGGGAGCGCAACTTCGGCACATGGCAAGGACGCCTGCCCCAGGAGCTCAGGCTACGCGGCATGGGCAGCGTGGAGGAAGCGAACCGTTTTCTGCGCGAGGAGTATATGGCCGAGTTCAATCGACGCTTTCAAGTTCCGGCAGCCCAGGCAGGCAGCGCTTTTGTCGCCTGCCGGCGTCGTGATCTGGATCTGATCTTCTCGCTCCAGTTCGAGCGTACGGTGAACCGGGACAACACGGTCAGCTTCCAGAACCTGACCCTGCAGATCGAGAAAGTGAACTGGCGCGGCACGCTGGCTGGATGCACGGTCACGGTCCATCAACACCTCGACGGAACGCTGAGCATTACTTACGGACCGCAACGGCTGGGTCGTTACACCCGCCAGGGAGAACCCATCACGAAAACTTCCGCGGCGTTGGCAGCTGTTGAAAAGACGCTCCGTGGAAAAGTCAAAAAGCCGACTTTTCCCCCTCGCTTGGAAATCCCGCAAACGGCGCGGGATTCCCACTTTCCAACAGCTGCGGCGGGGGGCTTATAAACCAAAACCGGACATATCACGTGCTAAGAAAAACCGGACATTTCACTTGTCACGAACAGAGGCTATTTGTAGCGACGCCGGATTTTGAAGATGAGACTGAAGACGCCGTTTTCGTCACGCACAGCGATCACAGAGAGATCGCGGGTGAGGTTGACCTGGCCCTGGATGAACTGCTCGGCGGTGGAGTTGATATTGGTGGCGTAGGTGAGCGTGGCATTCTTGGCGACCTGCTGCTCGACAGTGATGCGTGCCGAGGAGTTGCCGGTTCCGGTGACGTAGTTGGGATCGATCTTGACGCTGCCGCCTCCGAAGAGCTTTTCTATCCGGCTGCTGACGGTCGCGTTCAGCGCGCCGCCGAGCAAGGCATCCGCCGTCGAGTTCACGCCGGCCTGCTGTTGCTGCATGGAGTAGATCTGCTGCTCTTCCTGAGTACGGCCCACGGCAAGGAGGGCGAAGATGTCCTGCTCGGAGAGAGGCGGCTCGGAGCGGAAAGTCGGCTGGAGTTTTGAGGAGGTGCCGTTGAGGCCGATGGTGATGTCGTAGTCCTCGACATGGGCGGTGGCGGTGAGGTCGATCAGGGGCTCGATGCGTACAGGGTTGCTGAAATAGATG
Organism: uncultured Acidobacteriaceae bacterium; assembly: GCA_963781245.1. Classification (GTDB taxonomy): domain Bacteria; phylum Acidobacteriota; class Terriglobia; order Terriglobales; family Acidobacteriaceae; genus Silvibacterium. The sequence goes on along the minus strand of CAWAFB010000004.1, from coordinate 529,719 downwards.
TCGCCGCGCTGCAGTTCGTATTTGGTGCCAGCAAAGCTGGCGCTGCCCTCGGTAATGGCGATGTGACCAAGTAACGATGGCTGGGCGAGCGTGCCGCGAAGTCGCAGGTCGACGTCGCCGGCGAGTTTGGCATAGGAGTTCTGGAAGTCGAGCTGAGGGGCGGAGACGATGTGAATATCGAGCCGTAGGTGGCTCGAGGGCGCGTTCGGATCAGGGGGCAGAGAGACGGTGCCTGCTGAAGAGTTGAGCGCGGCCAGGTCAAGGTCGCCACCAATGACGAATCGTGTGATGGTGACATTGCCGCTCAGCAGCAGCGCACTCTGCGTCCCCTGCAGGCGTAGCTTGGCGTCGGCCATGGAGCTCACGCCCTGCGGATAGCGAATGCGGACGTCTTTGGCAGTCGCAGTAAGGTCTCCGTACAAGCCTTGCTGGTAGGTGACGAAACCGCCGAGCTGGAGTTTGCCTCCTCCGCTGACCGCCGTGAGGCTCTTCACGTCCAGCCTGTCCTGGTCGAATTCCAGGGTGCCGGTCATCTGGCTCAAGCCGTTGGGGAAATCCTGGAGGGCCATGGCGACGTTGGTGAATTTGACCTGTCCGGTCAGGCTGGGACGCTGGAATGTGCCGACTGCATCCACGTTGAAGTCCACATGCCCAGATGCGGTGATGTCGCTATCCACCGTCTGCGCGAGCTTCATGTTGATGGATCCGTTGCCGTGCAGGTCGAGGTCACGGGAGTCGCCGAAGAGGCCAATCGATCCCCGCGCATGAAGGTCTGTGTCGTCGCCGACGACGTGGAACGGATCGAGATGCAGGCGGCCGTTCATAAGCGTCGCGTGCAGGGGGCCTTCGGTCTTCAGCGGCACATTGGCCAGAGAGAGGGAGAACTGGTCGATTGTAGCGTCGCCGCCGAGCTTTCGCGGGTGCTTCAAGGGCCCCGCAACGTTGATTGCGCCCGCGATCGAGGAGTGGGCGCGCACGCCAGGAACATTGAAGGTCTGCAGAAGCGGTTCGACGTCAAGATTGGAAACGGTGACATGGCCCTTTGCCTGGTAGTCTCCGCTCAGCTGAACCTGTCCGTGGCCCTGGAAGACAGCGTTGGTCATGTGGCCGTTCATATCCATCAGGAGTTGGTCGGACTGGGTATGGACGTTGACGTCGATGAAGCCGGTAGAGGCCTCGGCCAGATTCAGGTGTGTCAGATGGAGCTTCGCTTCGAGGTTCGGCTCCTTGACCGTGCCGTTGCCGTGCGCTTCGAACGCCAGCAGACCTGATATCGGATACTTGGTGTTTTGCAGCGTTTTGAAGCGGGCCAGGTCGAAGTCCGTGCCCTGCGCAGTGAAGTGGGCCATTTCTGTCGACAAGTTGTAACCGCCCTCGCCCTGCACCTTGCCACCGTCCTGAAGGTAGACGAGATGGGTGGCGTCGATCTCGCGGCCGGCAAAGCGGAGGTCGGTGGTGAGGCTACGGTACGGCTCGCCGTAGATATCTCCGCCCTGCACCGCAAGATGGCCGCCTCCGCTCAGGTTATTGAACTGGCCGGAGGCATGGAGGTCCAGGTTCACAGTGCCGGTCACCGGCAACGATTGACCCACTGTTTGGAGTATGTCGGAGAGGGCAGCGCTGCGGATATTGGCGTCGAGACTGAGGGCGGAATCCTCGTCGAAGGCGAGCCGGTGGTGGGTGAGCTGATGGGCGTGAAGCGTGCCGGAGGCGTGAATCGTGCTCGCGCCGTGCACCAGCGATGCCTGATGCACGGAGATAAGTTCGGGGGCGTATTCGGCGTCGGCCTCCAACGAGTCCCAGTGGATGGTGTGCTCGATCGCAGCCGCGGCCGGGCCCACATTATGGTTAGCCGGCTGCACTATCGGCTGCGCAGTTGCGGGAGTCTGCGCGGTTGCGGGTTGCGCCAGCGGCGCCTTTTGCGGCGTGCTGTAGACCACATCGAAATTTGTTGCGGTGAGATGGCCCTTCACGTCGGGAGTGAGAATGCTGCGTGTGACCGTTCCGTGGAAAGCGGCCTGGCCATGCAGCGCGATGGGAATTGCCTGCACTCCCGTCTTGCCCTGGGCAGCAAGACCGAGGGTTTTAAGCGTGCGGTCGAACTCAGTGAGGTTGCTGGTGGTAAGTTCCACGTTCACCTGTGAGGCGCGGGTGAGCGGATATACACCGAGCGCGCCATTCACCTGGATCTGCATTCCTGGAGTCTGCGCGGCGAAGCTGCGGATGTTCACGGTGCCGCTGTCGTTCATGTACTGCGCGTCCACGGTGCCATTGAGGGGAACTTCTCCAGGCCGAGGCTGCTGCGGGGCGGTGAGAGCCAGTTTCGCATCCATCACAAAATTGGATGAATCGCCCTTCCAGTCCAGATTGACGGCACCGTTGGCGAAGGTGGCGAAGCCGAGGTTGGCGTCGCGAGGTGGCGCGACGATGGACATGATCGAGGCCACAGTCATGTCGCTGATATGCGCGCGGATCGTTCCCTGCTGCTTGTTGTTGGCCGGGGCTTGGGGCGGACCTCGGCGGCCGGGCGCGGCCTGTGGCTTCTCCGGAACCGGCGGGGCACTGCCGGACCAGTTAACGATGCGCAAAGTTCCGTCGACTGTGCCGCCTTCGGCGAGCTTCGCCTGAGAGTTGGTCAACGTCAGCTCGTTCTCGTTGAGGTGAAGTGCAGTCGTAGCGTTGACTCCGGCCAGGTGGATGGTGCCGGTGTGATAGGCGCCGCCGGTCACTTTGCTCTGGCCATCGACGGTGAAGGTGTTCATGGTTCCCTGCCCGGTCAACTGCAACTCGACGTTACCCTTGTCCAGGCCGGGGATGGAGACGAACGCTTCGACCAAGCGGACGTTGACGCTGCCATTGAGCGAGCCCTTCCATTGCGGATCGGCGAAGTTCTGTAGGGCAAGTCTGCCGGCGAGCATGGAGGGGCCGGTCTGGAGATTGAACGATTGCAGGGTTGCGGCGTTTCTCCCCAATTGCACCTGCAAGTCGAGTTTGGAATGAACCGGAGATGACACGCCCCGCTGCGCAGTCAGATCTTCTATGTGAATTGACCCCTGGTAGAGATCCTGCGTGGGATGTCCCAGGGGGGGCGCTACGTACTGCAGCTTGATACCGAGATTGTTGGCCGCCAGATCGAAGGGTGTCGCCTGCTGATCGACGATCGCCAGCCCATTGTTCAACTCGGTGCGATTCACTTGAAGGTCGAAGAGCGTATCCGTGACGGATTTATTGCTCGTGCTTTCGGTTTTGGGGTGAGGCTGGTTGGTCGAGCCGTCGGGGTAAACGATGAGATGAATGACCGGATGGTCAGCTTCCAGGTAGTTAAGGCCGACCTTGGTTCGAAAGAAGGAGATGATTTTTACACGGACGAAGAGCCGGTCGATGTGCGCATAGGGAACCTGTCCCGCCGGTTCGAGGCCATGGATGGTGAGGTTGTCGGCCTCGAATTCGAGGCGCAGCAGACGCCAGCGGAAGGCGCCCAGTTCAACCCGGCCTCCTGTAGCTCCTTCAAGAATGGCGATCACTCGCTGGCGCACGCGATTTTCAAATTGGGGCGTGCCCGCGTACCACATGACACCGCCGACGAGCAGGGTAGCGAGCACGAGCAGAACGAAGCCCACCTTCCACCAGTGGTGCCACAGAGTGCGGTGCCGGGCTGGCGGGGGGGAGACGGGATCAGATGCGGTGCTCACACGTTAATCCTCGCTGTTGCCGGAGCTCTGCCCGTATGCCGGATCGAGAATCTGCACGCTGCCTTCGTCGCGCAGGCTCTTCAGCCAGTCCTGCAGCAATCCGTTCACGTGCTGCTGCAGCAGAACTTCCTGGATGCGCTGCGAAAGTTCGCTGAGCGCGGGCGGCTTCTCGTTCTGGTGCTCGTAAACGGGAACGACCGATTTCTGGTAGTAGGCTGCTATCTCCTCATTCGAGATACGGATGCCACTGCGAAAGCGTAAGTCGATGAACTTCAGGATGGTAAGACGCTGCTTCCAGTGGTCAAAGACTTCCTGCTCGGTCAGATCGTGGGCGTCGAGGAATGCTTTCCAACCCTCGTCGGTTGTGCAGTGATACTTTCGGCATGCCGGCAGGTGGGTGCGCAGGTCCGTCAATGCCTTCTGCACCTCCTCGTTGGAGACTGTGATGCCGAGGCCCTGCTGCAGTTTCATCTGCTGCAGGATGAGTGTGCGGTTGGCGAGGCGGCGACCGGCGCGCACGAGCGTGTCGGATCCCGGGGCGACCGAAAAGGGTTCGAGTTCGGCAAAGCGCTGCTCTTCCTTCACATCGCTCTCGAGGATCACGTCTCCGTTAATGACAGCGATCACGCGATCGAGAACTACAGGCTGCGGAGAAGCGGAAACGGCGGGCGATTGCGCGCTCGATCTCACCGGACCCGCGAGAAGGGCCGCGCAGATCGCCGCGAGCACCATAGTCCGCCTCATCAGAATGCCTGCCCAATGCTGAAGAAGAAGTTGAAGTGTCCGGCCTGACCGACGTGCGGAAGAATCGGCTGGCCATTCGAAAGCGTCCCGTAGGTGATGATGACAGGATAAATCGGGGGATTGAGGTTGTAACTGAAATCAAAGCGCAGCGGGCCGATGGGTGTGTGATAGCGCAGACCCAGACCAATCGCGTGGGAGAAGTCGTTGAAGTCACAGAGGCCGGTGGGATTTGTGCTCGAAGCCCGAGTTACCTGCGACTGCGCCTCCTCGTTCAGGATCTTGCAGGTCCAGCTGTGTGGCTGCTTGATTCGAATGGCGCTGGGCCAGATGTCGGAAGAGTTATTGAAAACATTGCCCGCGTCGTGGAAGAGCACGAAGCCCACGGCGTTTCCGACATATGGCAACGTAGGATTGGGAAAGCGCAGCTCGGTGCTGTTCACAAATGCGCCCGCGCCGCCGACCGGAAAGCCGGTGAGCGAATCGCGCGGACCGGCGGAGTTGATGGGGAAACCGCGCAACGACTGCGCACCGCCGGCATAGAGCCGCTCGGGCAGCGGGATGTAACGGTACTGGTCTTCACCGAAGGAGCGCTCATATCCGAACCGAGTGGAGCGGGCGAGGACGAAGTTCTTTTTCTTGCCGAGAGAATAGTAGCTGGCATTGGTCAGGTCGAGGCGGTTGAAGTTCGCCTCGGACGCGAAGATGTTGTCGGTGACGAACTCCTGCATGCTGGTATAGGTGCCGGCATGGGCGTCGAGCGGGTTCGGGCGGCGGGTATCGCGGATCCAGCTGAAACCCGGGCCGCCCACGCGCACCGGCTCGGAGACGAGCGGAATCTCGCTGGGCGGAAGCTGGACACTGTTGGGATCGACGACAACCCGGCGATAGGTAAAGAAGTAGATCAGGGTGTTCGGGCGGTTGGGCCGATGCGTCATCCGGACGGTCGCCTCCAGCCGTGAGGCAGCGTAGGTGGTCACGTCCTGGGCATTGGTGTAGCCACCGCTGAGCGAGAAGTCGAGCTTGGGATTGTCGAAAACGTGCGGACTTGTGAAGACCACGGATGCCAGCTGCTCCAGGGAGCCGTAGGCGGTGCGCAGCGTCAACGATTGGTTGCGGCCGCCGAGGTTGATGCGCGATACGTCGAACTGCACAAGGGCGCTACCGCCGGTCTTCGCGTTAGAGCCGCAAGGCTGAGCTGCGCTGGTCGGTGTGTTCGGGCAGTTGCTGGTGGGGTTACCGGTTTGCACCTGAAAACCCACGCCATAGCCCAGATCCCAACGCTTGGCTTCAGTGAATTGCAGAAGCACATTCTTGCGCTCCTGGTCGCCGGCAGGGTTCTGGACCGCGGCGTTGACTTCGTTGAACAGCGTGAGGTCGTACATCTGGCGCTGCATGTCAAAGAGCGCCGACTGGTTGAGAGGATCACCAGGGTGGAGAAGAATGTGCGGCTCGATAGTCGATTGCTTGGTGTAACGCAAGCCGGAGACCAGAACCCTGTTGACGAAGGTCTGATCACCTTCGGTGATGTTGAGAGTAACGTCAACGATCTCATTGTCGCCTGCCTCCGGCGTCTGCTCGATCGCGACATTGGCTTGGCTGAACCCGTGTTCAAGATAGTGGGTAAGGACGGCGTCGCGGTCGCCCACAAGATTGACCGCCGAGTATGGCTGGCCCTCCTCGAGGTTAAGCAGCGGCTTGAGTTCGTTTGTAGAAATCTGGCTGTTGCCCACAATCTGATAATGGCCGATCTTCTGTTGCGGCCCTTCGTCGACCTCGTACTTTACGGAAAGACCTTCATCCTTGTTCGCTCTCTTGCTCGCCAGATTCTGGACCACAGGCGTCACTTTCACCTGGTTGAATCCATTGCTGCGGTAGAGCGCGGTAATTGCGTTTACATCGGCCTGCATCAGGGCCTGGCTGTAGCTTCCATGACGCATAAAGAGATTGGCTTTAACGACACTAAGGCGCGGCTGCAGGATGTCAGTGCCGAAGTATTTGTTACCAGTCACGGTCACCGAGTCGACGCTCTGACGCTCACCGAGCTTTACTTGGTAGTCGATCAGCGTCAGGGCTGGCCCCTCAGTTTTCTGGTGCGTAACCTGCACATCAAAGTAGCCTTCACGCTGGTAGTAGTCGCGGATCCGACGGTCGCCTTCGTTCAGCAGATCCTCGTCCACGGCGCCTTCCTGATAAACAGGAACCAGCGTCTTCACCTTTCCCTTGCTGAGCTTTACGCCATTGACGCGAATGGTCACTACCGGCCCCTGGTCGGCCTGGAAGGCGTAATCCAGCACATCGAGGTCTTTCTGGAAATTTTTCGATTCCAGGGCGACATTGGCCTCGAGTCGCTGCTGCTTCTGGTAGCTCTTTCTGAGGCGGGACAGGGCGCGGTTCACGGTGTCGTGGCTGACCTTCGATCCTTGCTTCAGCTTCCCCTTTTTGCGAAATGTATCGGTCGACATTCCAGGGTTGCCGGTGACTTTGACGTCGCCGATGCGCGCCTGCTTCCCGCTGTTCACCACGAAGCGCACGTTGACCTGACCATCTTTGGTGTCGACGGCGGTATTCGTGGCGATGCTGCCCGTGTAGAAGCCGTTGTCCTGGAGCATCTCCTGCAAATTGGTGCCGGCCTGGGCGAGCTTTGCGTCGGAGAAGGTTGTGCCGGGGTTCAGGCGCGAGGCATGCACCAACTGGCTGGACAGCCGGTCATTCTTGAGACCCTCCACGGTGATGCGTCCGAGAAACAGAGTGGCACTTCCCTTGAAGATAATCGTCACCGCATCGCCCTGCCGGACACCCTCCACTTCGATGCCTCTGTACAGTCCAGTCGCGAAGAGTCGGCGCAGGCTCTCACGGACGTCCTGGGATTTCAGGGAATGGCCGGCCTGGAGAGGCAGTTGGGCGGGAAGCGGCTCGAGCCGGAGACGATCCACGCCCCGGAACTCGACCGCCTGTACGTTCAGGCCTTCCCACGCACGGAGGCCGTTGGTAGCGGCCTGGGGAATGGTGGACGGAGGCGCCGCGGCGTTGGCCGGCTTATCCGGCACTGGCGCAGCGTTTGGGTTCGACTGGGCCTGCACGGGCACGGAAGCGCCAGGCGCGACCCAAAGCGCCGCAAAGAGAACGACCGCCGCACCGCGTCGATAACTCGGTGTTCGATGGCCCCGTGTTCGCGAAAAAACCAATCGGCCCCTCGTCCCTGCGCTTTAGATCGTTCGTTCGGCGCATCCGCTAACCTTGACGACTTCAAGCAGTAGGATGCTGCCAGGAACGCGACGCCTCAGGCTGCCGGGATGGGCGGCGTTCCACCGTGACTCCTATACTAAAGACACATAGTAAAGATTGATGGCGACGCTCTCCAAAATCGAATCCGATCCGCTCGAATCTGAGCGGGCATTATCCGACCGTTACTCGCGCCAGGTGCTCTTTGCCGGCATCGGAGAGGCGGGACAGCGAAGGCTGGGTGCAGCACATGTGGCCCTGGTCGGATGTGGCGCGACGGGAGCCGCAGCGGCCAGCCTGCTGGCGCGCGCCGGGGTGGGCACACTGACGATCATCGACCGGGATTTCGTCGAGGAGAGCAATCTGCAGCGGCAGGTGCTGTTCGACGAAGCCGACGCTCGCGAATCGCTGCCCAAAGCCGAGGCGGCGAAGAGGAAGATCGCACTCTTCAACAGAGAGGTCGCCGTCCACGCGCATATCAAAGACCTAACGCCGGGCAATATCCACGAACTGCTGGCCGGAGCTGACCTGATCCTCGACGCCACGGACAACTTCGAGACGCGGTACCTGATGAACGACTACGCAGTCGAGCAGGGCAGACCTTGGATTTACTCGGCAGCGGTGGGAGCGTACGCCGTCACCATGAACATCCTGCCCGGAGATACTGCCTGCCTGGCCTGCATCTTTCCGGAGCCGCCGACCGGTACGGTGGAAACCTGCGATACAGCCGGCATTCTGAATTCGGCGGTGAATCTTGTGGCCTCGCTCGCCGTGACGGAGGCGATCAAGTTTGTGATCGGAGCCCGCGACCGGCTGCGGCGAACGCTGCTCTCCTGCGATCTGTGGACGAACGAGTGGTCGGCGGTCTCTTCGGCGCGCCCGCGAGCCGGCTGCAAGGTGTGTCAGGGACGGGATTTCCGGCACCTGCGCGGCGAGGGGCGGCCACATATTACGCTCTGCGGGCGAAATTCGGTGCAGATTCATGAGCACGGACGGCCCGTGGACTTCAGTGAACTCGAGGCACGGCTGCGGCCGCACGGGGAGGTCCGCTATAACGAGATGCTGCTGCGCTTCGAACGTGGTGAGCAAAAGCTGACTGTCTTTCGGGATGGGCGGGCGATTATTCAGGGGACGACCGATGTGGCCGTAGCCCGTACCCTGTACGCCCGCTATATCGGGACGTGAAGACGATTTTGCCGGGCAACCTTTTTCCGGGTGTTCGCCTCCGACAGTAAATACAGCTAAAACATTCATTTTTGGCCATGACCACGACTTCGCCCACCACGTTCTCCGCCCCTCGCGATCTCGTGAATCATGGACTTTTCACCTCCGAGGAACATTTGATGAGCGCTGGCCCGACCCAACAGAAGCCTGCGAACCAGCATCTGCGACGCAATCCCCCTATTGCCGGCGAGGCTGAAGCCATTGCCGCCGCCCAGGCTGGAGACGAAAAAGCTTTTGAAACCCTGTACGCACTTCATAAACGCCGCGTCTACTCCCTTTGTCTGCGCATGCTCGGCAACGTGGCGGCGGCCGAGGACCTCACGCAGGATGCCTTTCTGCAGCTTTACCGTAAAATCGGCACTTTCCGCGGGGATTCAGCCTTCTCCACCTGGCTGCACCGGCTGGCGGTAAATGTGGTGCTGATGCACCTGCGAAAGAAGGGCCTGCCGCAGATTTCGCTCGAAGAGGCACTGGAGCCGTCGCAGGATGACGGTCCGCGCAAAGACTTTGGGGACCGGGACCTTCAGCTTTCGGGCTCAATCGACCGGGTGACCCTGGAGCGCGCGATTGAAGACCTGCCTCCGGGGTACCGGTTGGTATTTGTCCTTCATGATGTGGAAGGATATGAACATAATGAGATTGCGGACATGCTCTCCTGCTCGATAGGGAACAGCAAGTCTCAGCTTCACAAGGCTCGGATGAAACTGCGCGACCTGCTCCGCACCGGGCAGCGGAAGGAGAGCGCCGTATGACAGACACGGGCCGACCTGAAATCAATATGACTTGTGCCGAATTCCAAGAACGACTGCCGGAACTATTTGAGACGCGCACGGACCTGAGTGCCGAGGAGCACTTGAAGACCTGTGAAAACTGCGCCGCTCTGGTGCGCGATCTCGAATACATCGCCCAACAGGCGAAGCTGCTTCTGCCTATTCACGATCCCAGCCCAACCGTCTGGAACAATATCCGGACAGCGATCCGGAGCGAACCGGGTAAAGAAAGCCCAGGGAGATCGTCGGCTCCTTCCGCAGGCAGATAGCTGGCTCCTCCATATAATTGCGTTACAACGCATGAGGACGGACACAAATCTGCCGCTCGCGGTTCGACGCATCGTTCTGACCGGTTTTATGGGCGCCGGCAAATCAACCATAGGCGCACTCCTGGCGGAGCGGCTCGGCTGGCGCTTCATGGACACCGACGCCTTTATTGAAGCGCGCACCGGCTCGACCATCGCACAGATCTTCGTCGAACAGGGAGAAGACGCTTTCCGCCTGCTTGAGACCGATGCGGTGCGCGATTGTGCCCGGGCGGAGCGACTGGTGCTGGCCGTGGGCGGCGGTGCCGTCGAGTCGGGGTCTACGCGCAATGCGCTTGCCAGACTGGACCATGCCTGCGTGGTCTTTCTCGATGCTCCGCTTGACGTGATGGTCGCGCGCTGTGTCGCTCAACCAGATGCGGCGGAGCGACCGGTGCTGGCCGATCGCGAGCGACTGGTAAAGCGGCTGGAGGCGCGGCTTCCCCACTACCGGATGGCCCACCTTACGGTCTCGACAACTGACATGACTCCCGAAGCAGTGACGGATTCCATCCTCCAGTTTCTTCTCGATCAGAGCGCACCGGTGGCTGCCGGATCAGGACAGCGATAACTATGGCGACCGGCAGCGAGATCGAGACAAGATCAGTTCTCACACGGGAACTGCTGACGCGCGAGGGTCAGCCTCTGAGTCCGCGAGCGCGAAGGCAAAGGGCGGTTCGCGGGAATATTGTCTTTGCTTTTGCCGTTGCACTTGCCTTATACACGGCGTGGCATGTGCGCGACGTTTTGGAAATCATTTATGTCAGCGCCCTGTTCGCCGTCGTACTGATGCCGGTCATGCGCGCCATCATGAAGCTCCGCATCGGCAAGTGGAATCCGGGCCGCGGTTCGGCGATCTTCATTCTGCTTCTGGGCGTCGCAGGGGCAGCAAGCCTCTTCTTCTTCGTTGCTATGCCTCCCGTGATCCGCGACATGCGCGAGTTCGCTGCCGAGGCTCCCACGCGGGTTCCGCAACTGCTCGACCGCATTCACAGGCTGCCGCTTTCAAGTCACGTGGATACGGCCGCGCTTAACGCCAAATTGCAGGATGTTGCATCGAACGCCGCGAGCTACCTGCTCGTGTCGATCAAGGCCTGGGCGACCAACCTTTTCGACGTAATTACGGGTATTATCCTCACGATTTACTTCCTCCTCGAAGGGGAAATCGCTTATTACTGGGTGCTTTCCTTCCTGCCCGTGGACAAACGAAAGCGTCTTGACCAAACTCTGGCCCTGGCTGAAGTTCGCATGGGCAAGTGGCTGCTGGGGCAGGGATCACTGATGCTCGTGCTTGGAATCACCAGCATGATTGTCTTCCTCTTCCTGCACGTTCGTTATGCCTATGCCCTGGGGGTCATCATGGGACTCTTCAACCTGATTCCGATTGCCGGCGCGGTCATTTCGATGGTCCTTGTGGTGTTGGTCGCCGCGATCGACTCGTGGGGGCGGGTCGCCGGGGTCCTGATCTTTTATGCAATCTATGCGCAGGTCGAGACCTCCTTTCTGACGCCGCGGATCATGAAGCAAAGCGTAGATCTAGTAGGACTGGCAGTGATCATTGCGCTGTTGCTGGGTGGAGCGCTCGCGGGAATCGTCGGCGCGATGGTGGCAGTTCCAACGGCGGTCCTGGTTGCCGTGCTGCTCAACGAATATGCGGTCCAGCCGGAGCCGATCATCGCCGAAGCCAAGCCACTTTCCAAAATTGAACTCAAGTAGCCGCCGCGGCAGCCCCGCGTTGTTATCATGAAGTGTGAATCCCTCGCCTCAACTGGCCCAGGCAGAGTTCGCTCAGGCGGTAATCGCTGAGCCGGACCTTGCCGGGGCTCCTGAGATTCCTGAAGCTCCCGCGAAACGGCCTCGACGCATCACCCGGCGCACCGCGCGGAATGCCTCCCATGCCGGCGAGACGGCGTCCCGCATCGCCGACTATCGCGAGCTTTTCAAGGTTCGCGTAACGCTGATGGTAGTGATGACCGCGTGGGCCGGGTTTTATCTCGGGTCGATGCAATCGGGGATCAGCAGTGTGCAGCCCGGCCTGATCGAGGCTCTCTTCGGCATCGCGCTGGTTTCGGCCGGATCCGCGGCGCTGAACGAGTGCCTGGAGCGCAAGCACGACGCGAAGATGATTCGCACCGCACGGCGGCCCATGGTCACCGGACGCATTGGCCTGGCGCACGGCATTCTGGCCGGCATGTTGTGCATCGCAGTCGGTTCGATCTGGCTGGTGCGCGAGACGAATCTGGTAACAGGCACGCTGACCCTGGTCACCGCCTTCACCTACGTAGCGATCTATACGCCGCTCAAGCGCTACACGACGCTGGCAACATTTATCGGGGCGTTCCCGGGAGCCATGCCGCCCCTTCTGGGCTGGACAGCCGCCCGCGGACGAATCGAGTGGCCTGCCGTCGCGCTGTTTGCGATCCTGTTCATCTGGCAGTTCCCTCACTTTATGGCGATTGCGTGGCTTTATCGCGAAGACTACGGGCGCGCGGGTATCCGGATGTTGCCTGTCGTGCAGCCGGACGGCTGGTCGACGGTGCTCGAGGCCATCACCTATGCGGTGCTGATGATTCCGGCCAGCCTGCTGCCAGTGTATCTGCACGTCGCCGGGCCATACTATGCGGTTGCCGCTTCGATCCTCGGGCTGGTGTACCTCGGCTACACGATTCGCTTCTCCCGCATCACCCGTGCCCGCTCGACGATTGAGTCGAAGATGTACGCGCGCGATCTGCTCAAGGTGAGCGTGATTTATCTGCCGCTGCTGCTCACTGCACTCATGCTCAACGCCAAGGGAAAGTAAGGAATGCAAGCAACGATTCAAACCAAAGGGCCCGACGCCGGAAGATCGACCGGCGCGACAGTCACGGCTATCATCCTCGCCAGCGCTCTGGCCAGCGCCCTCATCTGCTGGCTCGTGTATTTCCACGCGCCTACCGATGTGGCGGGAACGCATCTGCTGTTTCTGCCGGCGACGAACGCGCTGTTGAACGCGCTGAGCACCGTGGCTTTGCTGTTCGGCTTCGTCTATATCAAGAGACGCGAGATCGCGAAGCATCGCGCCTCGATGCTTACGGCATTTTTCTTTTCGGCGATCTTTCTCGTTTCTTATCTCGTTAATTTCACGTTGCACGGTGAGACGAAGTTTCCGCGAGGCAATCCGTTGTGGCCGTTTTACTGGAAGCTGCTGGCATCGCATATCGTGCTTTCCGTGATTGCGCTGCCGATCATTCTGATTACGTTTTTTCTCTCACTTTCCGGACGTTTTCCCGCGCACAAACGCCTGGCGCGCTGGACCTTTCCCATCTGGCTCTACGTGTCGGTCACGGGCGTGATCGTCTATCTGATGCAGGCGGCCTGCCGCTGAGGTTTTGCTGAATGCTCGTGGTGATGAAACAGGAATCGAACACGGAAGCAGGCAAGTCGCCCGGGCGTCAGTTGCACGTCGCTGCAAAGGGCGGTCCGCGCCCACTTCAGTCGCCGACGGATGACGGCACGCGACAGCTTCTGCAGAGCGGCGCCTGGACGATCGCAGCGGGCCTGCTGGCGGCGCTGCTGATGAGCACGGTCTTCGGCGGGGTCACGCGCCAGGGTCCGCATACGAGCTCGGGGTGGCTGGCGCTGATTGTTGCTCTGATGTGCCTGCCTTTCGGGTCGCTACTCTTTGCCCTGGGAGCCGCCAAGTGGTTTCGCAACCGGCGCATACGCGGGGAGCGATAGAGGGCTCCGGTGCTCCTCCGAACATTGGTAATGTGACTTCATGGGCGGCGCGCCACCAGCTGCTGCGTCCCTGTTATTCTTCTCTGAACAACCATTTGGAGTACCCCACTTATGGCCAAGAGCGTCAATAAAATTATCCTTCTCGGCAATGTAGGCAAAGATCCCGAATTTCGCGCGACCGCCGGCGGCACAACTGTCGCCAACTTTTCCTTAGCAACGACCGACCGCACCAAAGACGCCACCGGCAACTGGACCGACCGCACGGAATGGCACAATCTCGTCGCCTTCCAGCGCACTGCCGAGATCGTCCGCGATTACGTGAAGAAGGGCTCGAAGCTTTACATCGAAGGCAAAATCCAGACCCGGTCGTGGGATGACAAGACGTCGGGCGAGAAGAAGTACCGCACCGAAGTGCTGGTGAATGAGCTCGTTCTGCTCTCCGGCCGAGGCGAGGGCGGCGAGGGCGGCAACTACAACCGCGGCGGAAGTTCGTCGTATGACCAGCGACCCTCCGCGCATTCCGACGATCTGGTGAGCTCAACCGAGATCACCGACGACGATATTCCCTTCTAGCGCGGCCGGCTAACCATTGGTCCCCTTTTCAGCCTCTTACCTTAGAGAACTGGAGGTGTCCAATGGTCGCCATCATCGGCCTGTTGTGTGCCGCACTTCTAATGTGCGTTCTGCTGCTGATGCGGAGTACGCCTGTCACAGGAAAGGCACCGGCGCCAAAACGCGCACCACATCTCAAGGACGGCGAACCCCGTCCGCAGGGTCCGCGTGCCACAGGACTGAATTGAGCTAATTCTGAGCTGTCTCAGCGAGCTGAAGACGTGAGGCGCGCCTCGGTTCGCCCGGCGGCCGCCTGATCGAGCAGCTGTTTCGCCGCACTGAGGGTGATGTCATGCGGCACCGGGCGAAAGTCGGTCCGCGCTTCGCGCTGATCTTTTGTGACATTGTGGAACAGCAGCACCCTGCCCTGAATGTGGACCTCGACCAGACTGCTCTTCCACCGGGTTTCGGTTACCTGCTCCCGCCTGATTTCAAACGTGCCGCCCTTGTCGATATAGCCCAGAAAGCCGTAGCCGAAGTCGACTCGCTCGAGCATCTGTCCCTTCATGTCGATCATGCGCTTCAGGCGTTGATTCACGACCAGCGTGCCACCGAGCGCACCGGTTCCCGGTTTGTTTCGGGAAAAGGCGCTCCCTCCGTTAGAGAGACTCGTTCGCCCGCTCCGGGGTTGCTACACTTGAACCATGTTGGACGAGCTGACATTTCGCCGGAACGCCGATCGGGCCATCGAATCCCTGAAGAAGAGCCTTATCGAGGCGGAAGAGGACGGCGACTTCGAAGTCGAAGAGCAGAACGGAGTTCTGAATGTGGTCTTCGAAGAGCCGCCGGCAAAATTCGTCATCACACCCAATGCGCCGGTGAGGCAGATCTGGATCTCGGCGTTGTCGACCAGCTTCAAACTTGACTGGTCAGAGGGAGCGGAGGATTTTGTCTATCCAAAAAATTCGCTAACGCTCAAGCCTCTTGTAGCAAGGCTGATTAACGAGCAGCTTGGGGAAGACTCGGTCACGCTTGAATAGCCTTCGGCTTCGCGTTTGCGCCCCTACCTCTTGCGCCGGATTCGTATGCCAACCTATGCTGAAGAGTTTCGCCGCCATGGGCGAGATCTAAAGGCATGATCAAGAAGCCAAAGAACGCGCCCGACCGCCATCCTTCGCCGGAGGAGCGACGCTGGGAATCCGAGACCCTTTTCCCGGCACTCGAAAAGTCCCCCGAGCGACCAATAGGCGCGGCAACGGGAATCAATCTCGACAAGAACGGCCAAGCTCGCTTCACAACCATCTCGGAAACCGAAATCCGCCGGCTATACACCGGAGCTGACCTGCCTGGGAATCCCGCTCTGCCGCTACCCGGCGAGCCGCCGTACACGCGCGGCATCCATGCCAGCGGCTATCGCGGAAAGCTCTGGACGATGCGACAGTTTTCGGGATTCGCGAGCCCGGAGGAGACGAATCTCCGCTACAAATATCTGCTGGCCAACGGAGGCAGCGGCCTTTCGGTCGCATTTGATCTGCCCACGCTGATGGGCTGCGACTCGGACGATGCGGAGAGCGAGGGCGAAGTCGGCAAGTGCGGCGTGGCGATCGATTCACTCGAGGACATGGAGGCACTCTTTGCCGGGATCGATCTCGAGCAGACTTCGGTCTCGATGACCATCAATTCGCCGGCGAACACCCTGTGGGCGATGTATCTCGCGGTTGCCGAAAAGCAGGCCGCGGACTGGACGCGGATCTCAGGCACGCTGCAGAACGACATCCTCAAGGAGTACATCGCACAAAAGGAATACATCTATCCTCCTGCGCCATCGATGCGCCTGGTCATCGATACGCTGGAGTTCGGCGCGCGCTTCACGCCGCGATTCAATCCGATCTCCATCTCGGGTTATCACATCCGCGAGGCCGGGTCGACCGCGCTACAGGAGCTGGCCTTCACGCTTTATGACGGCGTCGAGTACGTGGCGTGGGCGCTGCGGCGCGGCCTGAAGGTCGACGACTTCGCGCCGCGGCTGAGCTTCTTTTTCAACTCGCACAACGACTTCTTCGAGGAGATCGCCAAGTTTCGCGCCGCGCGCAAGGTCTGGTACCGAGTGATGACGGAGCGCTTCGGCGCGCAGAATCCGCGGTCGCACTGGATGCGCTTTCATACGCAGACCGCCGGCGTCTCGCTCACAGCACAGCAGCCGAAGAACAACATCGCGCGTGTCGCTATTCAGGCTTTGGCCGCGGTGCTGGGGGGAACTCAGTCGCTGCACACCGACGGATTCGATGAAGCCCTCGCGTTGCCGACCGAAGAAGCGGCGCGGATTGCGCTTCGCACGCAGCAGATTCTGGCTCATGAATCGAGCGTGGCCGATGTGGCTGATCCCCTGGGAGGCTCTTACTTTGTCGAACGCATGACACTCGATATGGAACAGGGCGCGTTCGAATATTTCGAGAAGCTCGATGCTCTCGGCGGTATGGTCAAGGCTATCGAGCAGGGCTTTCCCCAGAAGGAGATCGCAGAGGCCAGTTACGCCTATCAGCGCGCGGTCGAGGCCAAAGAAAAGATCATCGTTGGTGTGAATGATTATGTCGTCGACGAGCAGCCGCAGAAGATTCTCTACATCGACGAATCCGTCCGCGACGCACAGACGAAGAAGCTCGGCAGGCTGCGCGCCGAGCGCTCGAACGATGCCGTCGAGCGAGCCTTGAACGATCTGTGCCGTGCCGCTGAACGCGAGCCGGATGCAGCGGCCGACAGCATTTCTGCCGCCAACACGATGCCCTACCTCCTTGACTGTGTGCGCGCTTACGCAACCGTCGGCGAGATCGCAGGGGCCCTGAAGAAGGTCTTTGGCGTTTACAAGGAAGTCAGCATCGCCTGACGATAATGAAGCGACGGCGAGTACCGACCCTTGCCGTCCGTCCCGAGATTTAGTCGTTATTGCAACTACCTCATTTATGTAACTATTACAGTCACGATTATTCGGTCCTACCGGTGTACTGTAATTGTCACTGTCTGATCGTGGCTGGGCAAGATGCTGTCACTTGCCATCAACGTCAGGCTGTAAGTACCCGGATCCAGGCTGCTGTGGTCGGCAATCGTGATGAGTCCCGTTTCGCGGTCGATGCCGAAGATGTAGGCTCCGTTGCTACCCTTGATTTGCCAGTTCTGCAGCGGCCCACCACTTTAAACTTCTGCCCGGCAGTTCTGCGTTTGTTTGCGACACATACAATACTCGCAAAAAGAAAGTCCCGTCAAAGGAAAAAGGACATTTCCTTCTCTCCAACTCTCCAAAAGGCCATAAATCTCGGGCGGCAGCTCTACTGTTTGGTGGAGGGCTACCATTTTCTTCGCGTCATGAACTATCCACCTGGAGGTCGGCTCTTACAACAAATTGCGATTGCAGAACGGATGAAGATTCTGATTCCAGGCAAACCTCCGCACGAATTTCTTCGTATCAAACTTCGCAACGTGCTACAAATTCGCCATGGGTAAGGAAAAACCCGAGCCGCAACCGGAAAGCGGCCCCATTAATCTAAAGCGCCTGTCGGAGATTTTGCGGCTCTCGCAGACAACGATTTCTCTGGTACTGAATGATTCACCTGCCGCCCGCTCGATTCCCACGAGAACGCGGGAAAGAGTGTTTGAAGCGGCGCGTAAGTTTCAATACCGCCCAAATTATTTCGCCCGCTCACTGCGCCGCAGTCGCAGCATGTCCGTCGGCGTGATTGCACCCGACCTGAGCGAAGGCTACTTTACGTTGGTGATGCAAGGCGTCGAGGAATGCCTGCTGCGCGCGCACTACTTCTACTTTGCCGCCAGCCACTATTGGAAGCCCGAGCTTATGGAACAGTATCCCCGCATGTTGACCGAGCGCGCGGTGGACGGCTTTCTGCTGCTCAATACGCCGGCCGAGGTGCATAATCCCCTGCCCACGGTAGCGATCTCGGCCCATAACAACGCGCCCGGCGTCACGAACATTGTGCTCGATCACAAGAAGGCCGCATCGCTGGCCCTCAGTCACCTGCACCAGCTAGGGCATCGCCGCATCGCCTTCATGAAAGGGCCGGAGATTATTCCGGATACCGAATACCGCTGGCGGGGCATTCTGCAAATGGCGCGCAAGCTTGGGATCGAGGTTCATCCTGAGCTGTGCATTCAGCTTGCCGCCGACAGTTGGTCGCCGCAGGTCGGCTACGAGCCGATGAGTGAACTGCTGGCAAGGACACGCGACTTCACGGCGATCTTCTGCTTCAACGATATCTCCGCCATCGGAGTGATTCGCGCCATCCACGATGCGGGACTGCGGGTTCCCGAAGATGTCTCAGTGGTGGGGTTCGACGACATCATCAGCGCTGCGTATCAGAAGCCGAGCATCACCACGGTGCGCCAGCCGCTGCGCGAGATGGGCAGCGAGGGCGCGCAGGTGCTGCTGAACCTGATTGCGAATCCCCAGAAAGATGCACCGGCGGAAATCCTGATGCAGCCCGAGCTGATCGTGCGCGAGTCGACGGGAACGGCGGCGAGGAAGATCCGCAGAGCCTGATGGTGATTGGATCTATTTTGGGCCTGCGGCCAGTCTCCGGCCCACGCTTTCGAGCACCGTAGCAGCGGCTGCTAAGGCGCGGCGGCTCTCCACCGAAGACATGCGCCGAAAGAGCGCGAAGAGCGACGGCGGGTCCTCCTCCGGCGGTGCAGCCAATGCGTCGGGCACATCGGAAAAGGCCCGGTGCAGCACATCGGGATTGACGCTGCCCAGCACCTTGCTCAACACCAGAAGATTGCGCAGCCCGTTGACTGCCTCAGGCTGTATGGCGAGCGCAACGGCGTGCCTGACCACCTGATCTCCCGCGCCAAGCAGCCCGCGCAGCACATCAAGCGTGCCGCTCTCGTGCAGTTCCTGCAGCAGTTCGTACCCGGAGAGCACCGCCTCGGCATGCTCGACCGGAGCCGCGTCAAGACGCCGCTGCAACTCCTCACGCGCTCCCTGCCCGGTGGGCTTCGGCATCAGTTCGATTGGCTTGGCCATGGCTTACCCTTTCCGCTGCCCGGTTTGAATCTGTACCAGCCCATTGTCGCCACCGGGAATGCGATAATCTGCGCGCTGCCACTTGCGTTCCACCTCGACACCGCGCTGCGGCGTGGGATGCCCATGCCGGAAATTGAGCGGCGGCAAAGGATCTGGTCCTTTCCAGGGAAGCGTCTTCACCTTCACCGCGGTCTCTTTGTATGCGGGCGTGTGCGTGGCGCGATCGGTTTTGTTCCCGGTAAGCAGATTCACTGGGTGCTGGGGCCGGTTCAGCGGCATATATGCCTGCTTTTCCTGGACGCGGTCAGTCACCACCACCTGGGTCCGAAGCTCGCCGTTGCGCGATGTCACATCCACCCACTGCCCGGTCACAAGCTGCAGATCGTCAGCCAAGGCTGGCGAAATCTCGACAAAGCCATGCGGGGTTTCGGCGTGGATCCCGGGCACTCGATAGGTCATATTGCCTTCGTGGAAATGTTCGAGCATGCGGCCATTGTTTAAGTGGACGTCAAACTCATCATCGGTCGTTTCACACGGCTCGATCCATTCCAGCGGATACAGTTTTGCCTTTCCGTCTGGGAAGTTGAACTTTTCCGTATAGAGCAGCGGCTGATCCGTGCCGTCCACGGCGACCGGCCACTGCAGGGTCTGGTATCCCGCAAGCCGATCGTAGGTCACACCCGAAAACATGGGCGCCAGCGAGGCCGCCTCATGCATGATGTCGGCTGGATGCGTGTAATCCCACCGCGCGCCCATGCGGTTGGCGACGTCCTGGATGATCCGCCAGTCGGGGCGGCTCTCACCGAGCGGCTCCATCGCCTGGTAAAGCCGCTGAATGCGCCGTTCTGTGCTGGTGAACGTGCCTTCCTTTTCGAGGCTGGGGGAAGCAGGCAGCACGACGTCGGCATAGCGGCAGGTCAGCGTGAAGAAGCAGTCCTCCACCACAAAGAAATCGAGCTTCGAAAACGCATCGCCGACAAAGTTAGCGTTGGAGTCGGCGCTGTACATGTCTTCGCCGCAGAGGTACATGGCTTTCAGCTTGCCGGCGTGAATCGCCTCTACCATTTCGTGGTTATCGAGGCCCTTGTTTCTGGGGAGTTTCACCCCCCAGCCCTGCTCGTATCGTGCAAAGGGCTCTTCGTCGGCGATCTTCTCATAGCCCGGGAAGTACGCTGGCATGGAACCGAAGTCGCTGGCGCCTTGTACATTGTTGTGACCGCGCAGTGGATATGCTCCGGTGCCCGGCCGCATGTAGTTGCCTGTCACCAGCAGCAGGTTCGAGATCGCCGTCGACGTGTCCGACCCACCGCAGTGCTGCGTGACGCCCATTGCCCAGAGGATGCACCCAGATTCGGCAGCTCCAAATTCCTTCGCCACGCGGGTCAGGGTTTCCATCGGGACGCCGCAGACCCTCGAAGCAAATTCCATCGTGAAGGGCGCGAGGCTTTCGCGATATTTGTCGACGTCGTTTACCCACTGGCTCAGAAATTCTGCCTTTGCCAGTCCATTGTCGAACATATAGCGGCTCAGGGCCGAGAGCCAGACCATGTCTGTCCCCGGATTGGGCCTGAAGAAGATATCGGCGCGCCGTGCCATCTCGTGCTCGCGCAGATCGGCGACGATAAGCTTCTGTCCGTGAAGCTTGTGTGCGCGCTTAACGCGCGTGGCAAGCACGGGATGGGCTTCCGCCGTATTGCTGCCGACAATCATCACGAGCTTCGATTGCGCGATGTCGGAGATGGAGCCGGAGTCGCCGCCATAACCCACGGTGCGGAAGAGTCCCTGCGTGGCGGGGCTCTGGCAATAGCGGGAGCAGTTGTCGATGTTATTGGTGCCGCCCACGGCGCGCGCCAGCTTCTGCATCAGATAGCTCTCTTCGTTAGTGCACTTTGACGATGAGATGTAGCCGACCGCGTCCGGTCCATACTGCGCCTTGATCTCATTCAGGCGACAGGCCACCAGGTTCAGGGCTTCGTCCCAGCTGGCTTCGCGGAAAGTATCGCCTTCGCGAATCATGGGCTTCGTCAGGCGGTCGTGGCTGTTGACGAAGTCCCATCCAAACTTGCCTTTGACGCAGGTGGAAATATTATTAGCCGCTCCGTCGGACGGCTCAACTTTGAGGATGTGGCGATCCTTCGTCCAGATATCAAAGCTGCAGCCGACGCCGCAATAGGTGCAGACTGTCTTGGTCTTCTTCACCCGCGCCTCGCGCATCGCCGCTTCAGTCTCGGAAAGCTGCAGGATCGGACCGTAACCGATCTCCGGCTCGACGGCCTTGACGATATCGATCATGCCCCACAGGGTGTCGCTCGGCAGTTTGGTGAAGTAGCCCGCGTGACCGAGCATGGATTTTTCCATCAGCGCATTGCATGGGCACACAGTGATGCAGTGCCCGCATGACACGCAGCTTGATCCGCCTATGGTTTCGCCGCCGTCCCACAACACGCGAGGATGCTCGTCCTCCCAGCGGATGGACAGCGTCTCGTTAACCTGTACATTCTGGCAAGCCTCCACGCAGCGCCCGCACAAAATGCACTGGTCGGGATCGTAGCGGTAGAACGGATTCGACATGTCCTTTTCGTACGGCTTTGGCCTGTACGGATATGTCTGATGCTCCACCTTCAGCATCGCTGCGGTGTTGTGCACGGTGCAGTTGCCGTTGTTGTTATCGCAAACTGTGCAGTACAGCACATGGTTCGCAAGGATGCGATCGTAGGCTTCGCGCTGCGCCGCATTCGCAGCACTCGTCTCGGTCACTACCGTCATGCCGCTGATAACCTTCGTCGCGCATGCGCGGACCAACTTCCCGTCAATCTCGACCATGCAGGTATCGCAGGTTTGAATGGGCCCCAATCGCGTGTGATAACAGACGTGAGGAACTTGTATCCCGCTGCGGTTGATCGCTTCGATCAGGTACTCGCCATCGACCGCGTCGATCCGAAATCCGTTTACATCAATCCTGCAGGAGTTCTGCGTGCCGGCCGACGGGAAACTCGCCGCCAGGCTGGTTGCATGAGGGGCAGCCGCTGTGTGGTCCATTCATCACCTTGGATGCGCTGTCCCGAAGACCGGTCGCCAAACCTGAATGCCAACGGTTCAGCGCGATTCTGACATTATCGAAAATAGCGGAGAGGGTGCAAGGAGAGGTGATCATAGGATCAAAAGCAGCAGCTGTGATTGTGAAGGTCTGGCTGTGGAGGAATTGCAGAACGACCGGCCTACTTTATGCTCTTGTCGAAATATTCACTGGCTACCCTGATCAAGTCGGAGTCGCTCATCAGTCCGTACTCCACCCGCGGCTTTTTGCCGGGGCTTACCAGGTAATACCCGATGCCAATCTTCTTCGTCTGAAATGTGGTGGTTTTCATTCCATCGCGCACCTGAAACGAGCGTGCGTACACATCATGGACCTCAATGCCGGCTTGCCCGAGAGGGGCACTTGCTTTCCTCAGATAGACCTGGAAATCGCTCAACGTTTCGTTGGCCCGGCTGCCGGACTCATCGGCATGAGAGGTGGGCCTGAAGAAAGCGAGAACGGTGGGCTGGTGGATATCAAAGAGCGGAGTCTCGACGGAGGCCCGAAGCGAAAGGCTGTCGGCCGGCAACAGCAGAATGACACTCGCCGCCAGCAAACACAGTCGTCGCATGCAGAAACTCTATCTTGGCACCCGCGAGCGCGTCACCCAAATAATGTAGACGGTCGCCCGGAATCCGACTCTGAAGCCCTTTCGCTTCTCGCCGCATCCAAAGCTCACACAACACTCGAAGGAGTAACGAATGCAATACGGCAATCTCGGCTCGACCGGCCTGAAAGTTTCGCGCATCTGCCTCGGCACCATGACTTACGGATCGAAGAAGTGGCGCGAATGGGTGCTCGAGGAGGTGGAGAGCCGGGCATTCATCCAGCGCGCGCTCGAAGCCGGCATCAACTTCTTCGACACGGCCGACATGTACTCGGTGGGCGCGAGCGAAGAAATTCTCGGCCGGGCGCTCAAGGATTTTGCGCCGTCACGCGACAAGGTTGTCATTGCGACGAAGGTTTTCAATCCCATGGGCGACGACCCAAACCAGCGCGGACTTTCCCGCAAGCACATCATGCATGCCATCGACGGCAGCCTCCGCCGCCTGGGCACAGATTATGTCGATCTCTACCAGATTCACCGCTTCGACTACCACACGCCGATCGAAGAGACGCTCGAGACCCTCAACGATCTGGTGCGGGCGGGTAAGGTCCTCTACATCGGAGCCTCGTCCATGTATGCCTGGCAGTTCCAGCGCATGCTGCATGTCTCGGATGAGCGCGGACTCGCGCGCTTTGTAACTATGCAGAACCATTACAACCTTGTGTACCGCGAAGAAGAGCGCGAGATGATTCCGCTATGCCGCGTGGAAGGCATTGGGCTGATTCCGTGGAGTCCGCTGGCGCGGGGATTTCTCGCCGGCAACCGCTCGAAGCAGGACTTCGGCGAGACTGTCCGCGCCAAGACCGACGATTACGCCAAGGGCCTGTACTACCGCGATTCCGACTTCACCGTTGTCGAGCGCCTAACGGAGATCGCGAAAAAGCGCGGGGTCTCGAACGCCCAGGTTGCGCTGGCGTGGATGCTCACGAAGCCGGAGGCCTCTGCTCCGATTGTCGGGGCGAGCAAGATGCACCATCTGGACGACGCACTCAATGCGCTGGAACTGCATCTCGACGCCGAAGAGATCAAGGCGCTCGAAGAGCCGTACGAGCCGCACCCCATCCTTGGACACAACTAAGAAGCTGGGATCGGCTTTCGGCGACCAAAGTCTGATGCTGAGAGCCGATCGCGTATCCGGTTCAGGCCTCTTCCGGCTCCTACGCTTCTTCAGGTTCAAGGATCTGCAGGTCGAGCGGCTTCTGCAGGAGGCAATTCATCTTGTCGATTCGCGCCAGCGCCCGCTGCAATGCAGACGCGGCACACGGTTCTACCGTAACGACGAAGGGCAGGTTGTCCTTTCCGTAGCCCGGCTTCTGGAAGATGGCGTGAATGTTGATCTCCTGCTCAGCCAGAGCAAGTGCGATTTCCGCGATGATGCCTGGCTGGTCGCTGACCACAAACCGGATCGAGTGACGCAGCAGGAATTCGCCTCCGATTGCCGTCTTCCTGCTCGGCAGATCGACCGCTCGTGAGCCGTGCGCGATGCCGATAACATCCGAGACGACTGCCACCGCCGTTGGATGGCCTCCCGCGCCGTGTCCGGAAAAGACTACGTCGCCGCCGTAGCGGCCACCAACGAGCACGGTGTTTTCGGTGCCGCGGGACCAGGCCAGCGGCGACGCTTTCGGCACCAGCATCGGACCAACGCTGGCCAGTACATCGCCGTCGCGCAGTTCGGCGCGGGCAATCTGGCGAATCGTGCAGCCCAGCTCGCGAGCGTACGCGAAGTCGATCGCGCCCACTTCGCGGATCGACCGGCAGGGGATCTCTTCGGGATCGAGGTCGGCGCGCAGCGCGAGGCGCGAAAGAATCACCAGCTTGGCCCGGGCGTCGAATCCGTCTACATCTTCAGTCGGATCGGCCTCGGCGTATCCGAGTGTCTGTGCTTCCTTCAATACGTCCGCGAACTCCGCGCCCTCCTCCATCTTGCTCAGGATGAAGTTGCAGGTGCCGTTCAGGATGCCCTCGATGCGCGTCACGTAGTCGCCGGCGAGCCCATGCTGCAAGCCAGGAATGACAGGGATACCGCCTGCGACGGCCGCTCCGTAGCGGAGGTGAACACCTTTGGAGCGCGCCAGCTTTTCCAACTCGATCCCTTGGTAGGCAATCAGCTTTTTGTTGGCCGTCACGACCGATTTGCCCGCTTCGAGAGAGCGTCGAACCCACTTTCCGGCCGGATCAAGACCGCCAGCCAGCTCGAGCACAACGTCGGCATCGGACTCGAGGATCGTCTCAAAGTCTTCGGTCCAGGCGACTTTGGCTGGCGCCCAGTCTGCGATTTTGCGAGCGATGTTGCGGTTGTAGATGTGGGAGAGCTCGATGCCCTGCGGCTTGAGGTCGCAGATGATGCGCGCGACTGAACTGCCGACGGTTCCGAAACCGAGAATGGCCACCTTCAAATTCGACACAGTTGCAGACACGATCTTCGAACCCCGCCTGATGCGGCATTGCCGCGCTGAAAAGATGAGTGTCCCTATGGTACCGGACGCGTCCAGACAAAATTACGCGCCCCTCACCGCACGGCAGTATGTTCGCCTTCCTCTTCCATGCGATGCGCCAGCGGAATCCGCAACTCCGCCTCACAGCCGTGCGCATCGCCGCGATTCCTCAATTCGAGCGTACCGCCGTGCGCTTCTGCGATCTGACGAGCCAGCACCAGACCCACGCCGGATCCGGCCTTCTTCGTGGTGTAAAAGGGCACGAACAGATTCGTCGGATTCGTCAGCCCCGGCCCGTTGTCCTCGATTGCCACGGAGAGAAAATCGCCCTCGATTCTGCTGCGGATTATGACGGCCGGCTCTTCATGCGGCAACCCGGCTGCGATCGCGTCTTCGCGGGCGCTGCATGCGGCTTCCACGCCGTTCCTCACCAGGTTGATTAGAAGCTGCTCCATCTGATCGGTGTCGGCAAAGACTTCGACCTGAGGAGCAGCTTCCAGTGTGACTTCGAGGCGTGTCTCCAGGCTCACGACGCGCTCGAGCAGAGGCCGCACGGACACGCGGCGCATTGCCGGAGCCGGCAGTTGCGCGAGTTGGCGATAGGCCTGCACGAAGCGATTCAGAGATTCGGCCCGGCTTTCAATCACGCCCAGGCCGCGATCGAAATCCGAAAGCATTCCATTGTTCTGCGGCAGGCGCGACCGCAGGGTGCCGGCGATTGACTTGATCGGGGCCAGCGAGTTGCTGATTTCGTGGCCGAGCACGCGGATGAGCCTCCGCCAAGCGATGCGCTCCTCTTCACGCAATGCGGCGCTCACATCAGAGAGCAGAAGCAGCGTGTGCGGCACGCCGCCCTGGCGAAAATGGCTGCGCCTGACCATCCAGCGGGAGGGCGCGCGCGCAGGCAGGCGCGAAACCACCCGCGGCTGCTGGCTGGGAGCATCGAGCACAATGACTCCCTCGTCCGGCTGCTCGAGGAGCATTTCGAGTCTGAGTTCCTTTGCCGTGCGGCCCAGATCACGTGCGGCGGCCACCCCGAAAACCCGCTCCCCCGCCGGATTCACCAATCGCAGCACCTCGCCCTGATCGAATGCAAATACGGGGGCGTCGAGCTCCGTGATGACGCGGCGGAAGAGCGCCGCTGCTTCGAGAGCGCCCATCCGCTGCGACTGGTGCATATCGGCCAGCGCATTGATCTCGAGGGCGAGATCGCCGAAGGGGTCATCGCGCCGTGCGCCACGTGCTCGAAACGAGTAGTCCTCTTCGCGCAACGCGGCCACAACATTGGCGAGGGTCTGCAGAGGGCGGACTACCTGGTCCATGAAGGCGGCGATGGCCAGCAGGAGCACGAGGACAGCGATTGTGAGGATGCTGAGGATGGCGGCCGTGGAGAAGCGCGCCATGACAAGAATGCCCGCGAGCAATCCGATGGCGGGCAGGAAGAGAAGGGCGGCAAAACCGCGAAGTTTCGCCTCAAAGGTGAACCGTTCAGGCCGCGGCCGGGATTTTTTGTGTAATCGGCTGTTGGGCCTAGATGCCATACTTTTCCATCCGCCGGTAGAGTGCGCCGCGGCTCAGGCCGAGGGCTTCTGCCGCCTGGCTGACGTTCCCATTGGAACGCGACAGGGCTTTGCGGATGAGAATACTCTCAACGGCCTCCAGGCTCATCTCCTCGAGCCCCTGGCCGGACTGGCCGGAGACGCGCGAGGCGCCAAGACCGAGATCGGCTGCTTCAATCTGACTGCTACGCGCCATCAGCACGGCGCGCTCGATGGTGTGGTCAAGCTCGCGTACATTGCCGGGCCACGCGTGCTGCAGCATTGCCTGAACCGCCCCGGAATCAAGGCCCTCCACCTGCTTGCGGTAACGCTGGACGTATCGGGCGAGGAAATGGGCAGCCAGCGGCGGGATGTCTTCGCGCCGCTCACGGAGCGGCGGCAGGTGAATTTCGACCGTGTTCAGGCGGAAGAGCAGGTCTGCGCGGAATCTGCCTGCCTCAACCTCGGCGTGCAGGTCGGCATTCGTAGCCGAGATCAGGCGCGCATCTACGCGACGGGTTTTCGACGAGCCGACGCGCTCCATCTCACCGGTCTCGAGCACACGCAGCAGCTTGGCCTGCTGGCGCATGGGAACGTTGGCTATTTCGTCGAGGAAGAGCGTACCGCCGTCGGCCAGCTCAAAGCGTCCGATGCGCTCGTTGCGCGCATCAGTGAAGGCGCCTTTCACGTGGCCGAAGAGTTCGCTCTCGAAGGTGCCTTCGGGGAGCGCACCGGTATTCACGGCTACGAGCGAGCGCGAGGCTCTCGCAGAGAGCGCATGCAGCATCTGCGCGACGACTTCTTTTCCGGTGCCATGCTCGCCGGTGATGAGCACATTGGCGTCAGACGGGCCGATGCGTGCGATCGTGGCCAGCACAGGCTGCATTGCCGGAGCCGTAGCGATCAGCTCAGGCAGATTCTGTGCGCGTAGAAGGCGATTCTCGGCCTCCAGCCGCTGAGCGCGGCGGACAGCATGGTGCAGATCAATCTGTGTACGCAGGATGGAGAGCAGGCGGGCGTTGTCCCAGGGCTTCTGGATGAAGTCCTGCGCGCCGCGCCGCATGGCCTCGACGGCGACCTCGACGTTGGCCCACGCGGTCATCACAATAACCGGCATCTGGCTGTCATGGGACTTGATCTGGGTGAGCAGGTCCAGGCCTTCCTGGCCGGAGGTTGTGTCGCGGGTGTAGTTCAGGTCGATCAGCAGCGCATCGTAGGTTCCAGACTTGAGCGCCTCCAACACCATGAAGGGCGAGCGCGCTTTCTCCATGCGGAAGCCTTCCGGTTCCAGCAGCAACTCGAGCGCGTCGAGGATATGCGGCTGGTCGTCGGCCACGAGTATCGACGGCTTCCTGCGAGGAACCGGCGTGCTGGTCTCTGTGTCTCCGTGATGTGCTGCTGTCGCCATGGTTCGTCCTAAGACTGCACGATTATTGCATGTGCGCGACTACGCCCGACTTGGCATCGTCAAGGGAGACGCTCATGCGGTCGAGCGTGGTGCCGGTGGCGCGGTCGATATCGACCTTGGCCCTCTCAAAGGCGTCCTGCGCGACAACCAGCGCGGATTCGGAGACGGCAAGCGCCTGTTCCGCGGTGAGCGTGTCATAGGTGGACATGGCTCCGAGTTTTTGTTCCTGTTTGGCAATATCGAAGGTTTTCTGCGCCAGATCGCGGGCCTTCTGAGCTGCGGTGACGCGAGCCTGGGCCTGCTGGAGCGCGTACGCCGAGTTCCGGACATCGAGCAGGATGCTCTTTTTCGACTGCTCGTAGCTCAACTCTTTCTGGCGATAGTCGAGCACAGCGCGAAACTGGTCGGCCTTGGCCTGTCGGTTGCGAAGGGTGACACTGAGCTGAAAACCGACCTGATATTCGGGCGAGGAGTAATTGAAGGTGTCCTCAAAGGCTCCGGGGAAACCGGGGGGGAGGGTAGTCGAGCATTCGGCCGTGCCAAGCGCACAGACGGGGTTGGGCTGGCCGCCGTAGCCAGCTCCAATGAACTGTCCATACAGCGACAGCCTGGGCAGTAGCTCGTTCTTGATGGTCTTGAGGTTGTTCTGCGCGATCTGCATGGCTATTTGATCTTCAGAGACGTCGGGGCGGTTTTTTTCGGCTTCAGCGATAAGCTGGTCGATAGGCTGAGCCGCGTTGGGGTCGGGTGCACCCATGAGATCGAGCGGAATGACCGGCATCTCGGCCAGCGCCGGGTCATCGATGGTCTTGGTCAGCGCGTTTTTGATGAGAAGTTCGTTGAGCCTGAGTGTCGCTTTGGACACCGTGAGATCACCCTCAGAAGAGGCCACTGCGGACTCGTCCTTCATGACCTGCATTGCAGGAATGTTCTTAAGCTCAAGTTGCTTCTGATCGTCGGAGAGAGTCTCGTTGGCGTAGGCCAGTGAATGTTCCTTGATCTGGGCGTCCTGGTAGGCGTTGACGAGATCCCAATAAATGTTTTCGACCTGGCTAATGGTAGCGATCACCTGAGCCTTGAAGGCGAGATCGGTGATCACCAGATTCTTCTTTGCAATGTGAATATAACGCTGGTTGGTGGCGAGTCCGAAGCCCTGCAGCAGCGGCTGGTTGACCGTAAAGTTAAAGCCCGTGGTGATTTGCGG
The DNA here is from genome assembly GCA_963781245.1 of uncultured Acidobacteriaceae bacterium. GTDB lineage: Bacteria > Acidobacteriota > Terriglobia > Terriglobales > Acidobacteriaceae > Silvibacterium. Next base: position 500,190 of record CAWAFB010000004.1, on the reverse strand, counting down.
GCTCAGGACGTTGAAGATGCTGTTCGTGGTCTGCCGGAAGCCAAAAGACGAGACGGTGAAATTAGTACCCGTGGAAAAAGCCTGCGAGTATCCGGATTCGAACTCGATGGTGTTGTTTTTGAGGATGGGCACGCCGCTCTGAATGGGGTTGATCTGGGTCAGGGTGGTGTGGTCGACGAACCCCTGGATGAAGAGCGAGGGATCGAAGGACGGGACGGGTGCGCCGTTGCCCAGGGTATTGGTCACGAGGCCCCCGGCGCCGGCTGCGGTGACTCCACTGCTTGCACCACCACCGCCTACTCCGGATGAGCTGAAGCCACCCTGCGTTCCCTGGACGATGTTGGTGTTGACGCCGCCCACGGAGGCTCCGGCCTTGGTACGCAGAAGGTCAGCCTCGGCAGTCGGGAAGTTGTAACGAAAGTAGGCGATATCGAGATTATTTTCGAGGGCGAGAGCAATGCAGTCGCGAAGCGAGAGGTAGAGCTTGCCGTCGCGCTCAAGGTTCTGGAGGCGCGGCGAATTCGTGAGATTGACGGGGGGCACAGTGCTGGCCTTATACGCCGACAGGGGATTGCGCGAGTGGGGCAGCTCCACGTGAAACGGTGCCTGCGGGGCAACTGGCTGCACCTGCTGAGCTTGTTGCGCCTGCTGGGCGATCGTCGGCGAGTTTGCCGGCTGCTGCTGCGTGTCTGCAGGTGCCGGCGCCTCGGGAGCAGGAGAGGCTTGCTGAGAGGTAGCTTGCTGCGGCACCGCCTGGCCAACGCCGTAAGGCCCAAGCGCGACGGACAAGAGAGCCGCGCAAAATTTTTCATGAATTCGAAAACTGCTCAAGATACCCCCACCCCCGCGTTCAGCTCCGGATTCGCCGTGTCATGGGTCATCCATCCATCTCGAACTTCTATAATCCGACTGCCGTAGGCTGCGTTGGCCTCGGAGTGCGTGACCTGCACGATTGTTGTTCCCTGCTCATTCAACTGCTTGAAGAGCTCCATGATTTCTTTCGCCTGGCTGGAGTGCAGATTGCCCGTGGGCTCATCTGCCAGCAGCAGCGCTGGCCTGTGGATGACCGCGCGCGCAATGCCGACGAGCTGTTGCTGGCCGCCGGACAGCTGTGACGGATACAGGTCTTTTTTGCCTACGATCTGGAAGCGGTCGAGCGTATCGGCCACCAGTCCCTGCCGTTCAGCGCGCGGCATGTTCTTGTACGAGAGCGGCAGATCGATGTTTTCCTGCACGGTCAGGTCGTCGAGGAGGTGATAGCTCTGGAAGACCATGCCGACATTTCGCTTGGCGAGCTCTGCCCGCTGCTTGCGATTCATGGAATGCACGGGCTCGTCCTTCAGCCAGTACTCGCCAAGCCACTGATCATCGAGGAGAGCCAGCACATTCAGCAGCGAAGACTTCCCTGCCCCGGAGGGCCCCATGATGGTCAGGAACTCGCCTTCGCGGATGTCCAGCGTGATGCGCCGCAACACCCAGGTTTGCCCCGCACCCGTCTTATAGCTGCGTTCGACGTTCCTTAGTTGAATCATGCCAATCCTTCTTGGGCCCGGCGTGGCGCGGCATCGCCTGAAGGCGCGACCGCGCTTCCGGGTAAATGCCCTTTCCCGGTTCGTGGCGGGCGGAGCCCGCAATTGCCTGGACGGCCTACCGCGCTTCCAGTACCGGCTCGATGGCGTCTCCCTCGGCGACCACTTTGCCGTCGAAGAGATGGATATTGCGCTCGGCGTGCCGCGCAAAACGGGGATCGTGCGTCACCATGCAGATGGTCGCGCCGTCGCGGTGCAGGTTCTGGAGCAGTTCCATGACTGCCTCACCATTGCGCGAGTCAAGGTTTCCGGTAGGCTCGTCCGCGAGCAGGATGGAGGGCGATCCCGCGAGGGCCCGGGCCACAGCTACACGCTGCTGCTGACCGCCGGAGAGCTGCGAAGGATAGTGCTTCATGCGGTGCGCCATGCTGACGCGCTCCAGCGACTCCTGTACACGCCGCTTGCGCTCGGTCGACGACATGCCGGTGCGGTAGGTCAGGGGCAGCTCGACGTTCTCGTAAACCGTGAGATCGCCAATCAGGTTGAAACTCTGGAAGATGAAGCCGATCTCCTGATTGCGAATCCGCGAACGCTGCGCGAAATTCAGGTTCTCGACGGCGTGACCGTTGAGCAGATATTTGCCGTTCGTCGGCGTGTCGAGCAGACCGATGATCGAGAGCAGCGTGGATTTGCCGCAGCCTGAAGGGCCCGACATCGCGACGTATTCGCCCTTGGAAATAGTGAGATGAATGCCGGAAAGCGCATGCGTCTCGATTTCATCCGTGTAAAAGACCTTCGTGAGACCTTCGATCTCAATCAACGCCTGTCTGGTTTCCATTGCTTCGCGCTCCTTGAATTTTCTTCTGCTCGAGCCTACTCGAGGCGAACCTTGTCTGTGTTGTCGTATCTCGACATGTCGGAGAGGATGACGCGGTCGCCCTCTTTCAAACCGTCGAGCACCTGAATCTGCGTAACCGATGCCCTGCCGACCTTCACCTGTACCCGGGTCGCGGTCTTGCCGTCCGGATCAATCTTGAACAGGGTGATGGTGCTGTTTTCGTTGCCGAACGCCGGACGGCCAACATAGAGGACATCCGACAGCCGCTGCAAGTCGATGGTTCCATCCACGCTTAACTGCGGAACCGCGCCCGGGGGAAGCGGCCCATCCAGTGCTACGTCAACGGTGCGCGTTCCGTTCACTACGGCGGGATCAATTCGGGTAACATGCCCTGGAACGATGCCGTTGTGGGTGTCGATTTCGGCGGGCTGGCCGATCAGGATGTCGTGCGCCTGCGTTTCGGCGATCTGCAAGGCGGCCTTGAGCTTATCCATCTGGATGACCTCGGCGACCGAGGTTCCAGCGGTTACGTGCTGGCCCACCTGCACCGGAAGGGCAAGCGGCGCGAGCGCACCAGAGATGCCGGCCCGGATTTGAAGGGCATCCGCCTGTTTTTGATAGAGGGCAAGTTGAGCCTTGGCCTGGTCGATCTTGGCCTGTGCGGAGGCAAGCTGGACCTCGATCGCCTTCTGGTTCACATCGAGCTGCTGCTGGCTGAGCTGGTGCTGGGTGGTCAGCTGGTCGGCGGTATTTTTTGACTTGTTATAGGCAAGGCCGGAGATCACGCCCAGATCGTAGAGCTGCTTGTCCGTCTGGGCCTGCAGTGCATCCTGCGTATAGTTGGCGTTGACCTCGGCCGCGGCGGTTTTCTTGTCCATCAGGGTGCTTTGCAGAGTGGCCTGAAGGCTCTTATAGTCGGCTTCCGCGCCCTTCAGTGCCAGCTGCGCATTGAGCAGCTCCTGCTGAAGCTGGGGGTCGGCCAGGTCCATCAGAATGGTGTCGGGCGTAACCATCGTGCCCGGCAGAACGCGGATACGAACCACAGTGGCGTCGGTCTGCGTGGGGATAAGCTCTATGCTGTCTTCGCGGGGAACGAGCGTGCCGAGTCCACGCACCTGCCGCACCATCGGTCCACGCTTCACTGTGTCGGGCCAGATAGTGCTTGCATCTACCGTCGGAGCAGCCGGCTTCAGGCGATAGACGCCAACTGCAGCCGCCGCAACAGCCACCAATGCCATGGCAGCCCAAATGAGATTGCGGCGAAGCTTTTTCTTCTTAATGTCGGGGCGGGAAATATCCATTGCAAACAGCTAATTGCACGCTGTCCGCCATTGCAGAGCTGTCCGTAGCCTCAATGATTTCAGCTGATTAGCAGGTGTTCCCGAGGCCGATGCTCGACCCTCGCTGATCATTTGCGGAGCGGGGTGTCCGGTTCCGGACATGGGAGGGTCGGACATCAGCGGTTGCTCGCGGGCAAAAAACAAGGGCGCAAGCTGATGCCCGCGCCCTGTTCGTGAAGTCGCGATGTTGAGGTTTATGCCGCCGCCGAGTTACGCTCGCGTTCCCAATTCTTATATTCTTCGCTTGGCTCGCCGAGCTGATACAGCGTGTTCAGTGTCTCCACTACTCCGCCGTACACGTTGACGATGCGCGACGTGTAGATGAACTTCGTCTTGCGGAGACTCGCGTGCCCAAGCACGTTGCCCATCAGATGTTTCCCCGGCCGCAACTCCTGAAAGCCGGGGGACAGGACGCTATCAACGACCGCCCAATTTTCAATTGCCACCAGTGGCTTCCGCATTTCTCCTATGCCCCCGTTTTTCGGCATCTGCAGGATGCCTTTCACTCGCTCATCCATCACTTTCTCTCCCTCGTGCATTTATTTGACATGCAACCGCGATGCCAAAGTTATCTATTGAAAACACGTGGCTTTATACTGCGAAACCGGGCGAGCACTGGTAGTTTTTACCGTGCTTCTATCAGAAATAACGGTTAGACCTGACGGGAAATCCATTTGCCTAAGCAATAAGTCACCCGATACAAAAGCACATATGCCCAAACGTAAGCCGGCGACCACCAGCGGCGCTCCATCGAAAGTCGAACCATCCGCCGACAAGAGCGCCTTTCTTCACGGCCGCCCTATCAGCCTGAGGGTGCTCGGTGACTATCTGGACCTGTCGCCGGCCACCATCTCTCTCGTCCTGAATAACGCGCCTGGGGTACGTTCGATTCCCCAGGAAACCCGGGAGCGTGTTCTGGCGGCCGCTCAGAAATTCGATTACCGCCCCAGCTTTTATGCACGGTCACTACGCCGCAAGCAGAGCTTCTCCGTCGGCGTGCTCGTGCCGGAGCTGAGCGACGGCTACTCGGTGCTGGTCATGGACGGCATCGAAGAGGTACTGATGGAAGAGGGATACTTCTACCTCGCAGCCAGCCACCGCCGGAAAGCCGATCTGATCGAGGAATACCCAAGGCTGCTGATGGATCGCTCCGTCGAGGGCTTCATCGCCATCGACACAGCGCTGCAGCACAGCCTGCCGATTCCTGTGGTGGCTGTTGCCGGACATCGCCAGGTGGAGGGTGTCACCAACATCGCGCTCGACCATCGTCGCGCGGCCGAGCTTGCGATGCGACATCTCTATCAGCTCGGGCATCGCCACATCGCGTTCATGCGCGGCCAGACCTTCAGTTCCGACTCGGACGATCGCTGGAAGTGCTTTATGGCGGTCGCTCGCGAGCTGGGCATCGAAGTTCCTCCGGAACTCGTGATCAGGCTGGAGCAGAACATCTCCTCGCCTGAGCTGGGCTATCCGGTCGCGCGCCACTTGCTCACACAGAAGCGGCCCTTCACGGCGCTGGTGTCTTTCAACGACATTGCGGCGATCGGAGCGATCCGCGCCTTTCGCGACCAGAATCTGCGCGTGCCCGAGGACGTGTCTGTCGTTGGATTCGATGACATTCAGGGAGCGGCTTACCACAACCCCAGTCTCACGACGATTCGCCAGCCCCTGCGAAGCATGGGGACGACGGCGGCGCGCCTCTTGTTGCAGCGGCTTCGCAATCCCAAGGACGACCCCGGCCATATCGCGATCGTTCCGGAGCTGATTATCCGCGAATCGACGATGCCGCCGAATCCGAAGCGTGTGGCCCGTCACGGCTGAGGCCCTAGCTTCCATGCCCTCCCGCGTAGCCGTAATTCGCCTTGAGTCGTTGCCGTCTGCCCCTTTTTACGCGGGCTTCGTGATCGCGGGCATGGCGACCGTTCTGCTGGGTCCAATTCTGCCGATGCTCAGCGCGCGCTGGTCGTTGACCGACTTTCAGGCGGGATCGCTCTTCGCGACCCAATTCACCGGTTCGACGCTGGGCGCTATTCTCGCCTCGCACTTTCGGCGTGGCTGCCTTCTCTTCGGATACGCCTCCGTTGCAGCAGGCCTTGCAGCCCTCGCCCTCGGCAATTACGCAGTGATCATGCTGGCATTCGCATTGGTGGGCGTGGGGCTGGGGTCGGCGACAACTGCCACCAATCTCACCTTTGGCACGGAGCGGCCTGAGCAGAGAGGCGCAATGCTGACACGCGTGAATCTCTTCTGGGGAATCGGAGCTGTCTCCTGTCCGCCCTTTATTTCCGCCGCGGTCGGCCCGGGAACCCTGCGGCTGCTCCTCCTCGGACTCTCGTTCAGCGCGCTGGCGGTCTTTGGCGTTCTCACGCTGTTCCTTGCGCGCCGGAAAGCAGCCGAGCCGGACCGGAAGAGCATACCCAATTCGGCCGGGAGGCTGAGCCCGCCCGTCTTCATTCTGTTCAGCCTGCTTTTGTTCCTCTATGTCGGCGCCGAGACTTGTATTTCCGGCTGGATCGCAACGTATATTCATCGCTTTGACTTTCTCAGTCCCCAGGGGTCGAGCCTTTACGTCTCCGCCTTCTGGATTTCTATCGTTCTTGGCCGCGCGGTGACTCCTACACTGTCAGGGCGCGTCTCGGAATTCGCCATATTGATGGCGGGATTGCTCGCGGCGCTCGTTGGCGTGTCCATTTTGCTATTCCCCAACGGCGCGTCCGTCAGTCTTGCGGCTGTTGCTCTTGCCGGACTTGGTTGTGCGCCAATCTTTCCGCTGACGGTGGCGCGGCTGCTTGCCCGCATCGGTTACTCCCGGCACGTGGGCTGGATCTTTGCCATCTGCGGATCGGGTGGGGCGGTGCTGCCATGGGTGACGGGCCTCTATTCTGCACACCTGGGCTCGTTGCGCGGCGCCTTCGTCGTTCCTCTCGCGGCAATGGCAGGCGTCCTCCTCCTCGCCCTGACTGATCGCGTTCTCTCCCGTTGTGCGCACCGCGCCGGGTGTGGTTTTACCCTGAAGTAAACAGTTTTACTGCTCTCCAGCGCGAATGCTAGGATGTGACTTCCCCTTGAAAGGAGCAGCATCACTTGATCGACCGCCGACAGTTCCTCACCAACTCGCTTGCCGTGGCGGGCAGTGCAGCCTTCTCCAGATATGCCCGTGCCCTTCCTTCTTCAATCGTCTCGGGAAGCGCCGTTTCGCCGCCGGACATCGACGTGAGCCGAGCGCGCTTTCCGGCCAACTTTATGTGGGGATCGGCGACCGCTTCCTATCAGGTCGAAGGAGCGTGGCGGGAAGACGGCAAGGGTCCGTCAATCTGGGACACCTTCGCTCACACCGTCGGCAAAGTAAAGGGCAGCGATACGGGAGACGTCGCCTGCGACTCCTACCATCGCTACAAAGAGGACATCGCGATCATGAAGCAGCTCAACCTCAAGAGCGCACGCTTCTCGATCGGGTGGCCGCGCATTCAGCCCACCGGCACCGGAACGGTAAATCAGAAAGGGCTCGACTTTTACAGCCGCTACGTCGACGCGCTGCTTGAGGCCGGCATCCGCCCGATGTGCACCGTCTTCCACTGGGATCTTCCACAGACTCTCGAAGACCAGGGCGGGTGGACGAATCGCGACACCTACAAGCATTTCGCAGACTACGCAGGGGTCGTGTCGAAAGCGTTGGGAGACCGTGTCAACACCTGGGCCATTTTCAACGAGCCCTGGGTCTTCACCTACCTCGGATACGGGAGCGGCATACACGCGCCAGGAAAGAAAGATCCCAAGCTCTTTCTGAAGGCTGCGCACACCGTGAACCTCGCGCAGGGCGAGGCCTTTCGCGCGATGAAGGCGACAGCGCCGAAATCCAAACTCGGCAGCGCCTTCAGCATGTCGCCGGGGACGCCCGCGAGTGACAGCGAAGCCGATCGCGCCGCAGCCGAGCGGTATCACGCAATTAACAACGTCTTTTTCCTCTACACGGCGATTCATGGCGAGTATCCCAAGGCCTTTGTCGGAGAGCCACCCTACGAGATCATGGGTGTGCAGCAGGGCGACAACAAGATCATGCAGGCGCCGCTCGACTGGATCGGCATCAACTATTACAACCGGCATATCATCTCCGCTGCGCCGTGGGTTCCCTATACCCAGTACAACGACGTCATGCCGGCGGAAGGCCCGATCACTTACAACGGTTGGGAAGTGTGGCCGTGGGGCCTTTACGACATCGTCTCGCGCATTTCGAAGGAGTACAACCGCCCCATCATCGAAATCACCGAGAACGGCTGCGCCTACTCCGACGGCCCGCTGCCGGAAAATCCCTCGAAGGCGCCTGATCCGCGGCGGATAGAGTTCTACCAGGGACATCTGGCGGAGCTCGCCCGTGCAATCAAGGACGGCGCGGACGTTCGCGGCTACCATGCATGGAGCCTGCTTGATAACTACGAATGGGCCGAAGGATACAGCCAGAGATTCGGTCTGGTGTACGTCGACTTCCGCGACCAGAAACGCACCATCAAGGATTCCGGCTACTGGTACGGCCGCGTGGCTGCCGCTAACAACCTGAACGTTTGAAGCATTCTTTTCCAAGATAGCTTTGCTTGAACGCGGCGGCCTGTTCGTTTGCGACAGGGCCGCCTTCTTTTTTCGGCGTTCTCGCCCGGAACTGGGTAGCGCAGCCGCTGCGTACCGCTTCTCAGGCGATTTATACTTGCGAAACATTCAAAAAGGATTCCCAACCGGATGAAAGCTGTCTCGCGTCTCCGCGCTTCACTTCTATTATTGACTCTCGCCGCTGCGCCGCTGGCGATCGCACAGACCGCGGCTGATCACGCAGACACAGTCCTGCATCCGGCGGACCTGGCGAAGATTCTGCCCGGCTCCGTTTTCTTCCGGGGACAGTCAGCCACAACGCAGGGCCGCAACTCGGGCGGTGTCCACTATGCGGATGGATTCTTCACCTTCGCGACGCTGGTCGACAATTCCGGCTACTCGACCGGCATCCAGGAGAAGTACCAGGCGTACTTCATCACGGAGGTTCCGATCACCATTGGCGGACATGCTTTGGCTCCCGGAGCCTACGGAACAGGAATCATCAAGAACGCCAGCGGGGCGCAATTCGTGGTGCTCGATATCGGAGCACACGATCTCTTTACGACCGATGCAGTCAGCGATGCCAAGTTTCGCCGGCCAACTCCGCTGCAGGTAACTGAAGGAGAGGCTCCAGGAAAATATCGGTTGTACTTCGGCCGCAACTACGTCGAGTTTGAGCGCGCGAAGTAGGACCTAGCAGGGGTGGGCGGGGAGCACAATGCCGCGGCATTCGCCGAACCCGATGCGTGGGTGGCCTTCGCCCTGGCAGTATCCGCGCAGAATAACCTCATCGCCGTCTTCGAGGAACTTACGCGTCTCTCCGTTTGCAAGCTGTAACGGTTCAGCCCCACGGCGCGTGATCTCGAGCAGGCAGCCCAGCGAATCGGGTGCCGCTCCGGATACCGTTCCGCTGGCCAGCAGATCACCGGACTGCAGATTGCAGCCGTTGCTGGCGTGATGCGTAAGCATTTGTGCCAGTGTCCAGTACAAATCGCGGAGATTGCCCTGACTCAACTTCACCGGAGGCGCATTCTCGTCCCGCATCCTGGCTGTCCTCAGCCAGACTTCGAGCTTCAGGTCGATCCCTCCGCGGGCTCGATCTCCAGTCGCGGTGAGATAGGGCAAAGGCTCGGGATCGCCCTCTGTACGCGCGAACGCCGGTACGCGAAACGGCTCTAAGGCGTCCATCGTGACCACCCAGGGCGAGACGGACGTGGCGAAGTTCTTAGCCAGAAACGGCCCCAGCGGCTGGTACTCCCATGCCTGAATGTCTCGCGCCGACCAGTCATTCAGCAGGCACAATCCGAAGATATGCAATTCCGCCTCGGCGATCGGAATGGCCTCGCCCCGTGCGTTGCCCTTCCCCACAAAAAAACCGACCTCCAGCTCGTAGTCGAGCGAGCGGGTGGGACCGAACGAGGGAACTTCCGCATCCGCAGTTTTCGTCTGTCCGCACGGGCGCCAGATATCCGCCCCACTGACGACAATCGACGAGGCGCGGCCGTGATAGCCGATTGGGACATGCTTGTAATTGGGTAAGAGCGGATTGTCCGGACGAAACAGCCTGCCCACGTTGGTCGCGTGATAAACAGAGGCATAGAAGTCGGTGTAATCGCCGATCTGCGCCGGCAGCAGCATCTCAGCGCCTGCCTGCGGAGCAAGTGCGGGCTCAACGCGAACACGCGCACCGCGATCCGAAAGCAAGTCCATCAGGTGCGTGCGAAGTTTGGACACAGAGTCTCGGCCAAGAGCCATCAACGCATTGAGTGAATCTGTTTCGCAGCAGCGGGAAATTTCCACGTCGGCTTGGGCGAGTAACCTGGACGCAACGGTAGCTTGGAGATCCAGAATCTGATCGCCTATGGCGACGCCCAGGCGCGCCAGGCCGCCGGAACGACGAAAGACTCCGAAAGGAAGATTCTCGAGCGGAAAATCCGTCTGCGGATCGTTCGCGCTTTCAACCCAGCTCCGCGTCACAGCCATCCCAGAGCTTTCAACTCCTCGATTGGTTCCAGAAACGAGCAGGAGCCGAAGGAAATGCCGAAATCGCGCCGCATCATACCGATCTGACTGGTTGTCACTGCATTCCCTTGCCAGCGAACACCGTCTTCGCTCACGCGAAAGACCATCGCGGATTCCTGCTCAAGGGTCGCGACGATCGCATCTTCCTCTTTGCCCAGCCAGGCGAGGGCCGCAGCAAGAAATACATTCATAAATCCGTACATCCCTAGCGGCGGACTATCAGAGTCATCGTCCAGGTCGTATTCGCCACGCACCGCATGATGCAGCCCCGCGGTCGCCTTGAAGGGGATTTGAGAATCAGCGCATGCAATGAGAAACCGCGCGACCGTTACCGGATCGGGAATCGCATCCGCAGTCAAGCCACCCATTCGAATCTTTGCCAGGGCTCCAAATTGGGCGAGCACCGGCAACATCTCGCTTGCTCTGTCGGGAGGAAACTCGACGTATGCGATCAGGCCATCGGGCAGGCCCGTCAGCAGCCGCTTCGCGCTCCCGGCATCCGTAGCCTTCAGCTCGATCGCATCGATAATCACCGCGCCCTGTGTGAAGGAGTCGATCTGCGCCGCGTTTTCGACCGGATCATCCGAGCCAATTACGCTCAACAGCCATGCACGCTCACGCTCGTCACAGCACACTTCATTGAAGACATCAGTAAATTCGGACAGCCGCCCAACCAGCACAATCAACCTGCCCAGAGCCCAATTCTCCTGGGCCGATGCATACTCGGAGTAGTTGCTGACCACCGCTTTCATGTCGAGAGCGGCGGGCGGAAACAAGCCCGCATAGTCGATCATTCCGGCCATCAGTGCGCGAATAGCACTCATTCTTGCGATCCCTGCTTACGATCCATGGAAATGCTTCTTCAGGCCCTGCCAGCATTCGTAGTACTCAGCCTGCAGAATCCTGGTCTCCAGCGCAAACTTCGTAGGCCGCACCACCAGCTGCGTTTCAAACATGAAGGCCAGCGTGTTGCCCAGATACTGCGGTTTCAACTCGGCCGCGCTGGCCCGCTCCCAGGTTTCCGCATCGGGCCCATGACCGGCCATGCAGTTGTGCAGGCTCGCACCGCCGGGAACAAACCCTTCGGCTTTCGCATCGTACTGGCCGAAAATAAGCCCCATAAATTCATTCATCATGTTGCGGTGAAACCACGGCGGACGAAAGGTGTGCTCGGCTACCATCCACCGCGGTGGAAAGATGGCAAAGTCTACATTGGCCGTTCCCGGATTTACGGTGGGAGCTGTCAAAACTGTATAAATCGAGGGGTCAGGATGATCGAAGCTGACCGTGTTGATGCAGTTGAAGTTCTTCAGGTCGTACTTGTAGGGCGCATAGTTTCCGTGCCACGCAACGACATCAAGCGGTGAGTGATCGACCTCCGCGACCCAGAGCCGGCCGAGAAACTTGCTGACAATCTGGAAAGTGCCCTCGCGATCTTCGAAAGCGGCCACCGGCGTAAGAAAGTCACGCGAATTGGCCAGGCCGTTCGCTCCAATCGGGCCAAGTTCGGGCAGGCGGAACGTCAATCCATAGTTTTCGCAGATGTACCCGTGTGCCGCTTGGCTCTCGAGGACCACGCGAAACTTTACGCCTCGCGGAACGACGCAGATCTCGCCCGGCGCGACTCCGATAATTCCCAGCTCGGTGTGAAACCTCAGAGCGCCTTCCTGCGGAACGATCAGCATCTCGCCGTCGGCGTTGTAGAAGAAGCGGTCTTGCATCGTGGCGTTGGCTGCGTACACATGAATGGCCAGGCCAGTCTGGAAAGCCGGATCGCCATTGCCGCCCATAGTGACGATGCCGTCGACAAAGTCCGTCTTCTCCGTCGGCATCGGAACCGGGTTCCAGCGCAACTGATTCGGAGGAGTGGGAACTTCGGTGAACGGTCCGCTGCGAATCAGTTTTCCTGTTCCGTCGCTCGCTTCAAAAGGCTTGTGCGTGACCGAAGGGCGAATCCGGTAGGTCCAGGTACGGCGGTTTGTTGCTCGCGGCGCCGTAAAGGGCGTTCCGCTGAACTGCTCTGTATAGAGCCCGAGAGGCGCCTTTTGCGGCGCATTCTGGGCGTGCGGTAGTGCGCCCGCAGCGGCTTCTGTGGCAAATTCATTCGCAAATCCAGACTGGTAACGCAGCTCCTTGCCGGACATCGACACTCTTCACTCCTTCGCGGGCCTGCGCGAGCAGGACCCTCTAACTTATCTGTGAAGATTGGCCTTTGGCAAACGGGTCACGACGATTTCGAGACTCTAAACAGAGAGGGCAGAACTTCGCCCGCTTTCCCGAGAACAACGTCGGTGAACATTCCCGCATTTGATGGCCGCTCGGGGCCCACGTACACCGTCCTTGCGCCGCTACTTCGCGCCTGCTGTACGAAACTCGCCGCGGGATGCACGGTGCCCGACGAGCCGACGACCACCAGCATGGTGCAGCGGTCGAGTTCTTCGAAGATGCGGTCCAACTCCAGCGGAATCTCCCCGAACCAGACGATGTGCGGCCGAATCCGCGCACCGCAGGCGCAGCGCGGGATATCCGCCTCGTTTTCGTAAATACCTTCATCATGGAAGTCGGCGCGGCCGCAATCGTTCTCGCAGCGCGACCGAAAGAGCTCGCCATGCATGTGAATCAGGCGCATCGATCCGGCGCGTTCGTGCAGCGGATCGACATTTTGTGTGCACAGAAAGAATCTCTCTCCAAGTTCGCGCTCCAGCTCCGCCAGGGCGATGTGCGCCGGATTTGGCTGGCACTGCAGTGCATCGCTTCGCCGCATCGCGTAGAAGCGCCACACGCGCCCGGCATCTTCTTCCCACGCCTCGGGCGTGGCTACCTCTTCGACGCGGTAGCCGTTCCACAATCCGCCGTTGTCGCGAAAGGTGGGCAGGCCGCTCTCCGCGCTTACGCCGGCACCGGTCAGAACAAAGACGCGGTCGGTTGAGCCGATCTCAATCTTCGGGTACATGTCCTATCTATATCGAAATAACATCATGAAGCCAAAGTCCATGTGGCTCTGCTGATGGCAGTGAAAAAGCGTCGGTCCGGGATTGGCGGCGGTGAAATCGATTTCCGCCGTGCTGTTTGCCTTCACCACCACAACATCTTTGCGCAGGCCCGACATCGGCTTGCCTTCAAGGCTCGTCACTTCGAACGTATGCCGGTGCATATGAATAGGATGATCGTCGGTGCTCTTGTTCTGCATCATGAGCCGGTAGCGCTTGCCCTCGTCGAGCGTGATCGTGTCTGTTTTTGGATAGGATTTGCCGTTGATCATCCAATAATCAAAGTCTCCGTGCCCGCGAAATTTCGAGGTGAAAACCAGAGGGATGCCCACATCGGGTCCACTCGTCGTCGCCTCTTGTTTTGCGAATGGCCGGTACTCCCAGATCGTCTCTGGAGGATCGATCCACTTTGGCTCGCCTTGCTGGGCCGCATATTCCACGACAACACCCATGCCCGCCCTGCGGATCTCCGCACGCGTTTCGCCCAGCACCCACACTCCCGGCTGATTCATCTCGACGAAAACGTCGATGCGCTCCGCCGGAGCCAGCCGTACAGCCTTCACGCGACGCTGCACCGGAACAGGGTTTCCATCCATCGCTACAACCGTCATATCGTGGCCGGCGAGCGCAAGCCAGTGTGTCATCGTGGCGCTCGCGTTCAGCACGCGAAACAGCGTCCGCTGCCCTTCACGCACGCGAATCGGGTCACCATGTCCCAGCATCCGATCGCCAATCGTCGCGTATTCGTACACCGCATCCATCGAGGCGTCGGCCGACCCGCCCATGTGCGCGTTCCAGTCATGCAGCGTGAGAAAAATCTCCTGATCGAATGCCCCCGGCTCGTTCTGCGGCTCGATGTAGAAGCATCCGAATTGCCCCGTATAGGTTCCGCGCTTAAAGTCATGCCCCGCATAGGTATGTGTGTGATACCAGCGCAGGCCCGCCGGTCTCGGCGTAAAGCTATACCGCAACTGCGCGCCCGGCGCGATCATCGGCGACCCTTCCTCCATCGCTCCATCCTGGAGAGACGGAATCCACAGTCCGTGCCAGTGCACAATCTCCGGAATGTCGTTCTTGTTTGTGACGTCAATCGTGACCGGCTTGCCCTCGGGCCAGCGAATCAGCGGCCCTGGCACCTGGCCGTTGTAGGCCACGGTATGAATCACCTTGCCGGGAGCGATTTCAAGCCTAAGAGGCGCAATCTCCAGCTGGAAATCCGCATCTGGCTTCGCCTGGCCCAACACTCTTGCGGCCGAACTCATAGACAGGCCAGCGATCCCCGCCCGCGCGAGAAATTCACGTCGGCTTATGCCCGGACTCAATTTCATTGCGAGCTCTCGGAACTGCCTGCCCGATGATGCGTCCAGTCGAAGCGGCGCCCCACAATTCCCTTCACGATCAGGTGATCGGTGGCCGCGGTTACTCCCACACCTACCCCGAAGTTGATCTCCCAGTTAGGAGAAACATTCAGATCGATCGCCGGAAAGAACTGCTGTTGCTGGTTGTGAAAGGTGTAGAGATCCCGCAGACTCCCATAGTCAGCATAGTATTCAAGCCCGCCCGAGATGTATTTGTTGAAGTCGTAGCTGAACTTCGCGCTGGGAGCAAACGCCACGCCCTCAGACACGCTCTGCCCGTGGAATGACCTCTCAAACGCCGGGTTCACAGTGAAGTACCATCGGCCAATCTGCTTATCGACAATGGGCCGAATCTCCCAAGTCCATGTGTCGGTCGAAAAGTCGCGCCGCTGATAGCCGATCTCCGTCGACAAGCTTACGCCTACAGGCCAGTGCCAGCTATCCGGCGCCCGCACCCGCGGCCGAATGTGATCACCCACCCACTGCCATCCCTGCCCGCTACGCGCGCTGGTGAAGACGTAGAAGCCCACTTCCGACCAATTGTTAATGCCCTGGGTGATCTCAAGCGTCTCATGCTCAGCATGGTTCGTGGGGTAAAGCTCATCGGCTGCAAAGACCGATCCGGGTAACGGCTTGGTGCCGTCGACAGTGAAGTTGCTGTGCAGCTCAAGCATCGTGGTCTTTGGTGCGACCGTTTCTGAACCGTAAACCTGAATCTCGTAATTATTCTGGGCGGCCGCCGGCTTGACGGCAGAGACGAACAACAGCAGCGCGACTGGCCAAAGCAGGCCAATCGTCCTTCCTCTAATCCGGCGCAAAACGAACAACACCTCCACGGCGCAAGAGCTACACAGATATAAAGATGAAGGGACCCGGAGTTAAGACGAAAATAACAAGCCCAGATGACGACAATTTCATCTTTCTCAAGGCGCTGCGGCTGTTGAACTATCCTGAAACTATGCTAATCGCTGACGACCGGCAGCTCGTGCAGATTGTCGATGCGGCAACGGCCGACGCCGCGCGCCGATCGGGCGACTGGCTCAAGTGCCGTCCCGGATGTACGCAGTGCTGTATCGGAGTTTTCTCGATCACGCAGCTCGATGCTCTTCGCCTGCGGACGGGACTTGCTGAACTCGAGCGCGGCGATGCGGCGCGGGCGGCTGTTGTCCGCGAGCGTGCGCGGCAATCGATCAACCGCCTTCGTATGGATTTTCCGGGCAACGCCGAAACGGGCGAGTTCGATGAGGAGCATCCTGCATTCGCTGACTTTGCGAACGACGAACCCTGTCCGGTGCTCGACCCGGCAACCGGAACCTGCGACCTCTACGCGGCACGGCCCATGACCTGCCGAATCTTCGGTCCGCCCATCCGCTCCCAGGACGGGATCGGCGTGTGCGAACTCTGCTTCGACGGCGCAACCGAAACAGAGATTCTCGCCGCCGAGTTATGCACAAATTGGACAGATATCGAGGACTCGCTCAACACCCAGGCTGAAAAGCAGGCCGGACGGAGCGGTGGCACAATCGTCGCTTTCGCTTTGCTCACTGAGCCGCCTGGGGATCTGTCCATCCGTCCCCGGGAAGTAACCGTTAACATCGCGCCCCCGTCTTCCGGTCACACTTAGCGCATAACGTGCAGTGATAATCACCTGAGAAACAGGAAATTCAGGGCATGTGACGGGTAAGAACGAAAAATCCGCCGCTTTGGATTTCATCGCAAACAAAAGTTTTCTTGCCGAAAAATCCCTGCAAAATGCTGTAACCTTATCGCGCTGCCGCACTCACATGCGGTAGACGGGTCTCCCGCCGGCACAGTGCCAGGTCTGGACCCGACATGGAGGAATGACAGATGAAGCATTCGATGAAGACCCTGATGGTTGCTGCGGCAGTTTCTGGTTTGCTGAGCGGAGCTGCAACACTGCAGGCTGCGACACCGCAAACCACGAACCCCGTGCTCAAGGCGGGCAAAGCGTCGTTCAGCAGCGCCTCGCTCAATCAGGACACCAGCAAGCACTCCTGTAAGGGTAAGAATGACTGCAAGGGCCAAGGTGGCTGCAAGAGCAGCGACAATGGCTGCAAAGGCAAGAACAGCTGCAAGGGCAAGGGCGGCTGCGCAACCGATGGCTCCAAGCATCCTTCCTAGTCTTTCAAGCACGTTTCGTTTCGCTTCGGGGCCAGCACACACCATGCTGGCCCTGTAACTTCAGTTCTTGGAGTTTTCCCTCGTGCCACCAAATCGCTTCAATGGTTTTACCGAGTATGGAGTCGGCATTGGGTTGCGGATTCCGCATTATCGCCACATCCTGACCAAAAAGCCGATCGTCGACTGGTTTGAGATCATCTCGGAAAACTACATGATCGACGGCGGCCGCCCACTTGACGTTCTGGACAAAATCCTCGATCAATACCAGGTAGTGCAGCACGGGGTCTCGATGTATTTCGGATCTGCGAGCGACCCAGATCCTGAACATCTGCGGCGATTGAAGCAGCTTGTAAAGCGCACGAACACGCCTTGGCTGAGCGACCATCTTTGCTGGGGATCGGTCGACGGGCGTTACACACACGACCTTCTCCCTATGCCCTACACATGGGAGGCAGTCAAGGTCACCGCGGACCGCATTCGCCACGTGCAGGATTTTCTCGAGATTCCCGTTGTCGTTGAGAACGTCTCCAGCTATGCCGAATATCACATCTCGGAAATGACGGAGTGGGAATTTCTCAACGAGGTCGTCGAACGCGCCGATTGCGGCATTCTGCTCGACGTGAATAATATCTACGTCTCGTCGCAGAATCACGCCTTTGATCCGTTCACCTATGTGAATGCGGTTCCGACAGAGCGAATTGCGCAGATTCACATCGCCGGGCACTCGAAATTTGAGAAATATATTCTCGACACGCACGATCATCCTGTTCTGGAACCGGTATGGCAGCTCTACGCACGAACGATTGAGCGGGCTGGCCCGACAGCGACCCTGCTCGAATGGGATGACAACATTCCGACCTTCGAGCAGGTCCACGTAGAAGCATTGAAGGCCAGTCGCTTCCTCGACGCGGCGGCAAAGCAGCCCGTCGCCGATCTCACCCTTCAGGAGACGGCACGATGAGCGAGCTTCTCGAGCTCCAGCGCCGCGTGGCGGCGGCCATCATGCACCCCCTCACAAGGAGTGAGACGATGCCGCACCGTCGTCGCGATGGCGTCTCGAATGAAAGCGAGGCCGCGGCATTCATCAAGCCGAACGATCGGCTGACGAGCTTTGAGCGATTGGAAATATACAACCGCCAGTACTGGTTCCGGCTGTACACCTCCTTTGAAGAGGACTTTCCCGGACTTGAAGCGATCGTCGGCCGCGCAAAGTTTGAAAAGCTGATGCGCGAGTATCTGACGGGATGCCCATCGCAATCCTTCTCGCTACGCAACCTTGGCTCCCAACTCGAAGGCTGGCTGCTGGAACATCCCGAGTATCTCGAACCGCGGCGCCAACTCGCCCTGGATATGGTCCGCCTCGAATGGGCGCACATCGAAGCGTTCGATGCCGGTGAAGAACCACTGCTTGATGCCGACGACCTCGCCTCCGTCGACGAGAACTCGATCCTGCGGATGCAACCCTATCTGCGGCTGCTTGAGCTGCACTATCCCGTCGAGGACCTGCTCATTGAGTTGCGCAGCGAGAGCGGCAGCAGCGACTCATCCAGCAATAACGCAAGCGTAGCGCGAAAGACCCGGCGTGTTCGACGCGTCGCTGCGCTGGAACCTGAGGAAATATTCCTCGCCGTCCACCGCCATCAGAACTCGGTTTACTACAAGCGCCTGGAAGGCGAAGATTATCGCCTTCTCCAGTCCTTGCTGTCTGGCGTTGCGATTGGCCACGCCATCGACTTTGCCTTCGAAAAGAGCGCCATCGCTGAGGACGAGCGCGGCCATTGGCTGCAGCAGGTCTTCGCATCCTGGTCATCGCTTGGCTGGTTCACACGATAAGAGAGGCATAGCCTAATGAGTACGTCTTCCACATCCGTAGCTGCGCCAAATATGCCCCGGCTCATCCGCGTGTATCACCACTTCTGCGCGACAACACGGCTGCTGCGCTCGCCGTTTCTGCTCTTTGTCCGGCTCTATTGGGGATGGCAGTTCATGCAGACCGGCTGGGGTAAGCTGCATAATCTTTCGCACGTCACCGAATTCTTCTCGAGCCTCGGCATCCCCGCGCCGGGCCTGATGGCTCCAGCTATCTCATGCCTCGAATTCTTTGGCGGCATCCTTCTCATCATCGGTCTGGCCACGCGCGTGCTCGGTCTTCTCCTCGCCGGAAATATGCTCGTCGCCTACATCACCTCAGACCGGATGGCATTGACGTCCATCTTTAGTGACCCCGGCAAGTTCTACATCGCCGATCCATTCACTTTCCTCTTCGCGTCGCTGATCGCGTTCATCTTTGGAGCAGGCCTCTTCTCGGTCGATGCTCTTATCGACAGAGCTTGGCTTAGCCGCCGAGGTGTCACCAGCGCATGACCAGGCCTGCGCCTGTCGATCCACGCGAGACAGCCTCCGAGCAAGAGCTCATCACGTCGATCCTTGCCGGACAGCGCGAAAATTTCCATCTCCTCATACGTCCATACGAGCAGCAGCTTTATCGCACCGCCCTTGCGCTGGTGAAGAACGAGGCCGAGGCCGAAGACGTTGTTCAGGACGCCGTCCTCAAGGCATACCGCAAGCTCGCCAGTTTTCGCGGAGACGCCAAGTTCAGCACCTGGCTTATCGCCATCACACTGAACGAGGCCCGCGGACGTCTTCGCAAGGAAGGCCGAGTCGCCTTCGATTCAATTGACGAACAGCGCGAAGAAAATGGCGACTACACGCCCGCCGCACTCACCGACTGGCGAGAAGTGCCCCTCGCTGCCCTCGAGCGTCAGGAAATCCGCGCCCTCATCCAGGAGGCCATCGCCGCACTGCCCGAAACCTATCGCGAAATCATCACCCTGCGTGATGTTGAAGAGCTCAGCATCAACGAAACCGCTGCATTGCTCGGCATATCGGTCGCGCTGGTAAAGGTGCGCCTGCATCGCGCACGCATGCTGTTGCAGAAGAGACTTGTCCCCCATCTACGGTTGCTCACTAAGCCCCCGCGCAAGCGGCTGGGGCTCGGGAGGCTGTCATGACTTTGAACTGCCGCCACGTCTGGGACCACATTTCCGAGTACATTGACAACACGCTCGACCCCGAGGTGCGCGCAGAGGTTGAGCGCCATCTGGCGACTTGCGAAATCTGCTCCGCGATCCTTGACTCCACACGCAACATCATCGTGCTTATGGCCGACGATCGCGTGTTCGAACTGCCGCTCGACTTCAGTAAGCGTTTGCATGCACGGCTCGACGAGGTATTGAGGTCGGAGGATCCCGAACCGTTGGGAATGAGCCCCTAATTCAGATAATGGTGGGGGTGATGGATCATCGAATGCGTCCACCATTCGAGACCGAGCAGCACAAGCGTAACGATGGCAAGCACAAATTGAAACCATTGTGAGCGCTTTTCCTTAACGCTCAGCGACTGCAGCCTCCATTGCGATGCCGGACGCCTCCGCAGGCCCCATTGTCTCCATAACACGTAAAGGTTGATGAACGCTCCAACAAGCGCAAGAACCATCATCGGAATGCGGATCGCATCGCTGTGAAATCCTTTTGCGGGCGCATCGGTACCAGCGGCTGCCGCCAGCGCTCCCAGGCCAATCAGCACCCGGATTCCGCTGATGGTGAGCACCGCTGTACACAGGCTCTGCAGCAGCGCGAAGATAAAGCTGGACCAGCTCACCCATCGAGTTCTGCGCACTACCGATTGCATCAGGCTGTTGCACCGTTCAGAATCGCAGGCGGATCCGAGTTCCTCGAGTCTGGGTTCATAGAAAAATCCTACCAGCCTTCACGAACGCCGCGGTTTGCCTGCAGGTGAGCGCCAGCGTGCACAATCCATATTTATACTGACAATAAACAGAACCCACTGAGCCCTGATTATTCTTGTCTTCGCCTTTGGCCGGAGCTACATTGAGCCATGGTAGTCGTGACTTTTGCTGCGTTCGTGTATCCCCGCATCTCTCAAGGAGGAGTCCATGCCTGTTGACGCTACCAACCTCTCCGGTGTTTCCCGCCGCTCTTTTCTCCGCTTTGCCGCCGCAGCCTCCGCCGTCACCGCCGTCCCCATCCTCACAGAAGCCCATCTGGCCCTCGCACAACGCCGTAAATTTAATTACCAGGCGCCGCCACACGACGCTGTTCGAATCGACGCGAACGAGAATCCGCTGGGACCCTGCTCGGGCGCGTGCGCCTCGATCTCCAGCCTGATTCCCGAGGGAGGCCGCTATGATTACGAGCTAACCGAAAAGTTCGCCAGCACTTTCTGTGCTGTTGAGGGCCTGAAGACGGAATACGTGCTCCCATATGCCGGGTCGAGCGAGCCGCTGCATTACACCGTGCTGGCCTTTACATCAAGAGAGAAGGCTTACGTAACCGCCGATCCCGGATACGAGGCGGGCATGCACGCCGCGGAACTCAACGGAGCGAAAGTGGTGAAGGTGCCGCTTACCACGACACACGCGCACGACGTGAAGGCCATGGCCACGGCAGATCCTAATGCCGGAGTGATCTACGTCTGCAATCCCAACAACCCAACGGGCACCACGACACCGCGAGCAGACATCGAATTCCTTCTGGCCAGCAAACCGAAGGGTTCAATTCTGCTCATCGACGAAGCCTACATCCATCTCTCCGACGGAACTCCATCTCTCGACCTGGTGAAGGCGGACAAGGATGTGATCGTCCTGAGGACCTTCTCGAAAATCTATGGCATGGCCGGGGTTCGCTGCGGAGTTGCAGTAGGCCGCCCTGATCTGCTCGAAAAAATCCAGTATTTCGGCATGAACTCCATGCCGATCATGGCGGTCGCTGCCGCTACGGCGAGCCTGCAGGACAAGGACATCGTGCCGCAACGCAAGAAGATCAATGCGGACATCCGCAACGAGACCTTTGAGTGGCTTGCCGCGAATAATTTCAGCTTCATTCCTTCTGAGACCAACTGCTTCATGCTGCAGACCAACCGCCCCGGGCGCGAGGTGATGGCGGCGATGGCCAAGCAGGGGGTGTATATTGGCCGCGTCTGGCCGATCATGCCAACTTATGTACGGATCACCGTCGGGACGCGCAGCGACATGCAGAAGTTCCAGGTCGCATTCAAGCAGGTCATGAGCTCCTCAAGCACAGCTGGCCTCGAGTTGCCGGAACTTCCCGCGGGTCTTCGCAACACTCCATTCACTCACTTGTCCTGAAAGAATTGCAGGCACAGAAAAAGTCCCAGCCAAAATGGCCGGGACTTTTTCTTCTCGCGTATTTGTTCTTATTTATTTAGAACGTACCGCGATAACCTCGATTTCAACCAGCGCCCACGGGGCAGCAAGCGCCGCCACCTGCATAGCAGCCCGTGCCGGCTTGTTTGGCTGGTCGGCAGTCCCGAAATATTGCGTGTAAGCCGCCTGCAAACCGGCGAAGTCGAGCTTTCCTTCCTTCGCTGGATCACCGGCCAGATAAACGTGCATCATCACGACGTCCCCAAGCGTAAGCCCCTGCTCTTTGAGAATGGCCTGGATCTTGAGAATTTCGCTCGTCGCCTGCGCTTTTGTGTCGCCATAAACGGCCGGAGTTCCCTTGGCCGGGTCGGCCGGAGTCACCGGTGAAGCGATTTGCCCGCTCACGTAAAGAGTATCGCCCGCCCACACCGCTGTTGCCAGCGGAGACGCGGCGGATTGAATGTGCTTCACTGTCGTCTGAGCGTGCGCGGATCCCGCCACGCAGATCGCGACCGCCGCGGCGGACGCACCGATAGCCTGCCTCCAATTCATCTCTATCCTCATTTTTCTGTGGGCCCTCGTTTTCTATGCCTGCTGTCTCTTTGCCGCGCCGCTGAGCTTCGCCGTCTGCACCTGCTCGGCAATCATGGCGATTGCACGAAGCGAGGCCAGCGCGGCGCCTTCCTGCCATCCGATGATATGACTGCAGTGGTCGCCGGAGAAGAAGATCCTGCCGTCGGGCTGAATGAATTCCTTGTACGGGCCGTCGTAATACTCCGTCGATCGCCCCGCCACATAGGTCGGCGCGCGGCCGACCCACGAGCCCAGGTTGTATGGAATCTCGCCCCAGTTCACATACATTGCGTTCTTCAGCTCCTTGGCGTGTCCGGGATGCAGCTTCTCGATCGCACCTCGAGAGGCGTCGATCTTAGCGGCTGCACTTGGCAGCTTGCCGAAATCGCTGTGGTTCTCAACGCCGTAACCCGAGATAACCACTCCGTTCTCCGCAAACAGCTTCCAACTCGGATACCAGATAACGTTCACCGGCCCCTTCACGACGAAGGAGATCCCGCCGTACAGGTTATAGTCCTGCTCCCAGAAGCGGCGGGACTCCCAGGCTACCTTATAGGCCGAGTCGTATCCGACATCGGAGATGGCCTGCTTGATGCGCGGAGAAAAATCGTTGGGAATCGTCTTCAGAATGCTGACCGGCAAGGCGCAAATACAGTAATCGGCCTCGATCGTCTTTACGGCACTCGACTTAGTGTCGGTATAAGTGACCTTTACACCCTGTCCAGTCTTGCGAATCTCCTTGATGCAGGAGCCGTATTGCACGGTGTCACCGAGCCTCTTCGCAAAGGCATAGGGAATCCGATCCATCCCGCCAACCGGCTGGAACATCGTCGCCTGCATGTCCAGCATCTCTTCGAACATCATGCCCTGCCAGAAATTCGCATCGAGAAGCGATTGCATATCGAGAGGCTGGCGCAAGACTTCTGTCTCCGGCCCGGCGCCGGCGAACTTGGTCACGCCGCTACGCTCCGATCCGGTGTAGGAGTAGTCCGGCTTCAGATCGCCGTAGATGCGCAGAAAGGCGAGCATCCGCTCCTGATCTTCCTTCGAAATCTCCTGGTCCAAGGCGTCCTTGCGGATGCATTTGGCCAGCAGCTCGGACACATGGCCGCGTGTGTCATTGATCGCCTCACGCTGCTCGATCGCCTTGCCTCCAAAGGCAGCGTCGCTCTGTAGCAGTGAGCTGCGCGAAGTATTCACCTCAACTTCGAGCGGCACTCCCAGCTCTTTGCAATAGCCGAGCATCGTCTTATGAATCGATGGGAGCCGGGCTGGGCCGGCGTTGAAGTAGCTGCTGTCCTCCCAATCGGCCGTCTGCACCGTGCCGTCATTAAACCGAATTTTGGTGCCGTTGCGAACGGTCCAGTTGCGGCCGCCGGGTCTCTCCCGAGCCTCGAGCACGGTGCACGAATAGCCGGCTTTGCCCATCTCGTAAGCCGCCACCAGTCCGGCGATTCCACCGCCCAGAATGACGACTTTCGTTCCTTTCCCTGAACCACTTTCCATCGCCAGGGGTATTGCGGTCGCCTCCGGCACGGCCATTAATCCAAGATGCTGCATCGTCAGGAATGCCGCACTGTATCCGCCAGCCCGGCCCACCCGCATTAAAAATTCACGCCTGCTACAACCCATCTTTGTCTCCACTCCTGATCATTTCTTAACAAGGCAAGGCGCCCGCAACTTGCTGCAGACGCCGTGAATCCTGAATCAGCGGGCTTAGAAGATGATCTTCAATGCCAACTGGGTGTTGAATGGTTCGCCAGCGCCAATTCCCGGAGCACCGTTGAAACTGCCTATAGTGGTGAACAGATTAAGGGCGTTGTCTTGAGTGTAAGAGGGGTTGAAGCTGCCGTTCAGCGGAGGAGCAAAGTTCGTCCGGTTGAATAGATTGAACATCTCTACGCGGAACTGTGCGGTGACGCGTTCTCCGATCGGCGTGTTCTTGAACACCGAGAAGTCCACATCACTGTAGCCAGGGCCAGTGTACGCATTGCGCGGTGTATTGCCCCAGGTTCCGGCAGGAGCGTCCACAAACGCTGCAGGATTCAACCAGTTTGCGCCCACCTTGCCCTTACGATAGCCGGCATACGGATCGACTCCAGGGACATAATTCGCCCGCTGATTGCCGTCGCTTGTACCCGAGGTATCGGCCGAACTGTAGACCGAGAACGGAAGCCCGCCATGGAACGTCATCAAACTGTTCAACTGCCAGCCGCGCGTGAGCGGCTTCCACTTCTGCGCTCCAGGAACGTCGTAGGTGAAGAGAGCAACAAAAATATTGCGGTTGTCGAAATCGCTCGGTCCGTAATCCCCCTTGAAGTTGAAGCTGTCCTGCGGCAGCGCACCGCGATAAGCCGTCACTTCGTCAAAGCTACGCGACCAGGTGTAAGCCGCCTGAGCAGTTAATCCATGCAGATTGGAAACCCGCAAAGTGGCCTGAAGAGCATTGTAGTTGGAAGTGCCAATGCTCTGGATCTCATTGATAAATGTGAAGGCCGGAAACTGAGAGAAAAATGGCCTGCTGCAGTTCTGGATTGTGTAACCCGCCGGGCAACCGGGGGAACCCCCAGCCGGATTGGTCAGATTACCGCTGTTCAGAGCTGCCTGGTTGATATCTCGGATAGAAAGTAGATGCCGCCCCTCACTTCCTACATAGCCAACCTGCGCCACGACCTTATTCGTCAAACTTTGTTCTAATTGGACGTTGTAGTTCATGTTGTGGGATGGAACGAAGTTCTTCGCGATTGAGAAGATACTGTTCGAACCCAGGGACGAGGGGAACACATTCACCCCCGATTGGATCGTGTAGCTGTTACGCGTCGCGGTAGTAACGGAATCCGGTCCGGTACCTGGGTTTCCTTCCACGCCGTTAGGCGCGCCATTTCCGGGACGATTGTCGAGGAATGGATTCAGGTTGGGGGTGTCGAAGTAGAGCCCGACGCCTGCGCGAATGACTGTATTTGGCGTTGCCTGGTAAGAAAATCCGACACGAGGGCTGAAGTTCGTGTAACTGGGATCGTAGAGAGAGCCGATCTGATTTCCTTGATATACTACACCGCCGAGATTAGGCCTGAAGACCGACAGATTCTTCCATTCGTTATGTAAAGGTCCCTCGTAATCCCAGCGCAATCCATAATTCACGTTTAGTTTCGGGCTAAGTTGCCAAGAGTCCTGGCCAAAAAAGCTGAAGGTATTCACAAATACCTGCCGGTCAGGATTCCCCAGCGCAATTGAGGAGGTAACCACGTTGCCTGCCAGGAAGTCGGCAAGGGCATCGACGCGTGAATCACCTGTATCCCATGAGTCGCCGTTCGGAGCGTTCTGGTCAGGCCCCTGCGTTCCATCAAAAGTGAAGCTTCCGAGCCCATGCCGGTGATAGAACTCGTCCAGTTGCGCGTTGCGATACTCGCCGCCGAACTTGAACTGGTGCTTCCCCACCGTCCAGTTGAAGTCGTCGGTCAGGTGTCCGGTAATGTCGTTGCGTCCCTCGGGAGGAGTCAGCCCGACAGAGTCGAAACCTGAGATATTGAGGTTCGTCGCCCCGGGAAGCGGCGAGCCAGTAACCAGACCAAGGCTAGCCATATCGAAGCTGTTGTTGTAGTCGTTGAAAACCTGGTTAAAGTAATTCACGCCCAGAAGCAACTGGTTCGTGATGGTCGGCGTAAAAACGTGGTTGTAGACGAGCGCATAGTTCTGCACGTGGATTGGCGCAACCTCATAGTAGTAGTAGAGGGCTGAGCCCACAGGAGCCACTTGGTTCCCTTGTCCTACAAACCAATGGGCGGTGAGGCTGTTCTTCTCGTTGATCGTATAGTCTATTTTCGCCAAGCCGTTGTAGCTGTAACCATATTCATTGAATGAGCTGGTGTAGTTGTTGACCGTTGCCGGCAGGTTACCGGTCGCAGTGGCAGGCCATAACGTGCTTAGCATTGCGGTGGACACCGGATTTACTGGTACTCCGAAATTAGCGAGGGCCTGCGTGGCTTGAGCCTGCCACGGCTGCGATGGCTCTGTCGCTTGATCGGGGACACCGATGGTGAACCTTTGCTTCTCGAAAGTAGTGAACCAGAATAGCTTGTCTTTGATAATCGGTCCGCCGGCTGAATATCCCCAGTTGTAGTTGCGAACTTCCTGCTTTACCGGAGCCGTGAACGGATTCATTGCGCCAAGAGCTTCGTTGCGGTTGTAGTAATAAGCCGTGCCGTGAATCTGGTTGGTGCCCGCTTTTAGAGACAGATTAACGCTGCCGCCGGGATTGCGCCCCGATTCCGGCCCTGCCTGCGTTTGCGCAGAGAATTGCTCTACAGCGTCAATGGGGAGAACAATGCCCGCAATTCCCGACACACCGCCCTGGTTGACTGCAGGGATGTTATGCCACAGATCGTTGTTATCGATGCCGTCGATCTGCCAATTGATCTGGTTTGCACGGGTGCCGTTCAGGGAGCCATACCCCCCTGCCCCGGAGTTGGAGAAACCAGGCGACAGAATGATCAGCTGCGTAAAGTCTCTGCCATTCAGTGGTGTATCCTGCAGCGGCTTTCCACTCACAACGGCAGTCTGGGTCGTCGACGTGGTATCGAGCGTCAGAGCTGCGGCACTCACTTCAATTGTGGTAGCCTGCTGGGCCACATTGAGCTTGATCGGCAAGCTATAAATGGAACCCGCTTTGATCTCTACTTTATCGACCTGCACCTTCTGAAATCCGGGCGCAACGGCAGTCACTGTGTAGGAGCCCAAAGGAAGGTCAGGAAATGTAAACTCTCCGCCGCTCGATGTGACGGTTGTGTGCTGGACGCCGGTTGCCGTGTCTGTCGCGGTTATCTGCGCTGCCGGAACGACGGCTCCAGACTGATCAGTCACTACACCATTCATACCACCGCGAAATGTCTGAGACTGAGAATCCGGAGCCAGTGAAAGCCCGATTCCCAGAAGGAACAGCAAGGTAAATGATAAAAGTCGCCTGCTTCGGAATGACATAATGCATTAGCCTCCAAAGGGTTTTTCGTGTGAGTTTTATGTTTTGTGTTATCTCGGGAGCTTGCGAGTTGCTGAAAACTCAGAGACGGATCAGATCAACATCTCTCGAAGTATTTATCCTGCCTCTTACGCAATCTTGAGGAATGAAACGCCGCGAAGATGACTGCCATGACCCACCGTAGGACATGGGTTGCCCGGATTCAAGAGGAAATTATTTCTCTATCAGAGAGACCGATAAGTGCTATAAGCGATCGCTTATAGCAGGCCCAGGCTGCGCGCAAGCGGGCGATGAATGGGTTTAGCGCGGGACACCGATCATTACAGGCCAGAACTGCGCTTTCAGGGGATCCCTATAACGACTCACTGGCATGATCGATAAAAGTTAGTTATGGGTAATGAATTTGCACCCGTCACGGGTACACACTCCGAATTCCTGGCGCTTCTTTTACTCGCTCCGTAATGCACGCATCGGCTCTACGCTTGCCGCCCGCCGGGCCGGTAGAGCCGCAGCAATCACGGCGACGGCAGCAACCAGCGCCGTCGCGACGATCAGCACCACTGGATCCGCGTTTGAAACCCCAAACAGCTGGCTCTTCAACAGGCGCGTGAGCGCGATGGTGAGCGGAACAGCGATGGCCACGCTGATTCCCGCGAGCTTCAGGACATCCTTCAGCACCAGAACGACAATGCCGGTTCGATCCGAGCCCAAAGCCATGCGTACGCCGATCTCGCGTGTTCGCTGTGCCGTTGCATAAGCGAGCACGCCGTAGAGACCGATTCCCGCAAGCAGTGTCGCCAAAACACCGAAACTAACGGCCAGCAGAGCGATCATCCGCTCGTCATTGATGTTCTGGTCGATCTCGGCGTCCATTGTGCTCAGTCCGTCAATCACGAGCTTCGAATCAATCTGCTGCACCGCCTGCCGCATCATCACCATCGCGGCATCCGGAGATCCCCATGTTCGCATGTAGTAGTGCATGCCCGCCGGGTTCGAGTCCTGCGCGGCTGGACGATACAGGCTCATCTTAACGGTGCCGCGCATGTTGCGATGGATGTAGTCGCGCACTACGCCGACAATCTCAATGTCGTATTTCAGATCCTTGCCACCGCCGTTCGCCAGTCTCCGCCCAATCGCGTTTTGCGGGCTGCCGAAGAACCGCTTCGCCAGTGCCTCATTCACAATCGCTACCGGGGAGCGCGTTGCATCGTCTGCCTGTGTAAATGCCCGTCCCGCCAGTAACGGGACTTTCAGCGTCGTAAAGTAGTCGGGCGTCACAGAGGGCCGCTCCGCGTTCATATCCTCGCCTTCCCTTGGGGTATAGCCCTGCACGCTGATGTTTCCACTCTCACCGTTATTGGCAAGTTCCGGATCGTCGGTCGCCCCCACGCTGGCAACCCCCGGCAACGCCGCCAGCCGGTCAAGTATGCGCTGGTGAACGGGCAGCACTGCATCTTTGCTGTATCCCGCGAGATTTGGCTCCAGCCCGAACGTAATCAGGTGATCGGTCGCGAAGCCGACGTTCACATTCCGCAGATTATGCAGCGTTCTCACAAACAAGCCGGAGCAGGCAAGCAGAAGCAGACTCAAACCAATCTGCAGTGCCACCGTCGCCCGCCGGAAGGTCAGCCTCCCGCCCATGCTTGCCGCGCTCTGCTCCTTCATCTGGCTGACGAGGTCCGGCTTCCAGAACTGCAGCGCAGGAGCCAAGGCAAACAGCAGGCTCACGCCAATTGCCACCGCGAAATTGAATGCCAGCACGCGGCCGTCGATGCTGGTTGAAAACGGCGGCTGCCCCTCGCCGCTGGTCATGCGGCTCACCAGAAAGCGCGTCGCCGCCGGAACCAATGCGAGACCGGCTGCTCCTCCCAGAACCCCGAGCACCAGGCCTTCGACGACCAGTTGCCGCACAACCTGGCGGCGCTTCGCTCCGAGTGCATAGCGCATGGAGAACTCGCGCATCCGCCCAGCCGATCGCACCAGAACCAGGCTGGCGACGTTAACCGCAGCCATCAGCGCAACCAGAACCACCATCCCCATCACCACCAGCAGGGGTGTTCGCAGATCGTCCCTGGAATACGAAAAACCCTGCGAGCCGTCGACAACCAGCAGCGCGCTCTTGTTGGCAAAGCCATCGACAAACCGCTTGGAATTGTTCTTGAACAGCGGCAGTTCGGCAGTGCGCAGCGAGTGCCACAGAGGCGCCATCGCTGCCTGGGCCTGGGCGCGCGTGTCGCCGGGCTTCAGCCGTCCGAGAATATTCAGCCAGCGTGAATCGTGGCGGTCGAGATCGCTGGTATTCGGCACGACTACCGGCTTCATCGTCATGGGAACAAATAGATCCGCCGGCGAGCCCCAGATCGCGCTGTCAAATCCCGGCTTCGATACTCCGGCAATCTGAAAGGGATGGCCATTTACTGCGAGCGTCTGGCCGACAACGTGCGAGTCCGAGGCAAAGTGATTCTTCCAGTATCGAAAACTCAGGACAACGACCGGACTGCCATTTGTAACTACGTCGTCCTGCTGCACCAGAAGGCGGCCAACTGCGGGCTGCACGCCGAGGACATCGAAATAGTTGCCGCTTACCAGCTCGGCATTTACCAGCGCCGACTGCTGCTTCCACTCGATGCCCGCTTCCGCCTGCACCATTGCGATCAAGCCGTCGAAGACCTTGTTTTGGTCGCGCAGGTCCTTGTACATCGGATAAGAGAAGTACGCCTTCTCATCGCCGCCGTTGATCGAGGTGCTGCCATTCCACACGTCATAGGGCGTCGCTTCCAGCAGCACAAGCTGTTGGGGATCGCGGACCGGCAGCGAGCGTAGGAGGGCCTGATCGAGCAGTGAGAATATCGCCGTGTTGGCGCCGATTCCGAGTGCAAGTGTCAAAATCGCCGTGAGCGCAAACCCCGGCGATTTCCTCAACTGCCGTAACGCAAACTTCAGGTCATCCAGCATTTTCGTCACCAAACTGGTTACAAGTTAAGACGAGTTATATCTCACTCGCTCCACAGAGTCAGAGCAGGGTCAATCCGGTACTTGGAGGTCCTGCCGCGTCCCCAGGGTCAGCGTCACCACTACTTCCAAGACTCTTTCTCAGCCGCCGCACTGCAAATTTCAAGTCATTGGGCATTTGTCACCGTCACGATTTCGAAATAGACGCGTTCTGCCTGTCTTATTCTTCCCGGAGCAGAATCGCAGGATCTACCCCAGCCGCCCGCCTCGCCGGCAGCCAGGCTGCAATCGCCCCCAGGAGCACCATTGCGACCAGGACACCGCACACCACCAGAGGATCGCGCGGCGTCGCCTCGTAGACCACAGACTCGAGCACCTTGCTGGCCGCCATGCCCATCA
The DNA here is from genome assembly GCA_963781245.1 of uncultured Acidobacteriaceae bacterium. Classification (GTDB taxonomy): domain Bacteria; phylum Acidobacteriota; class Terriglobia; order Terriglobales; family Acidobacteriaceae; genus Silvibacterium. The sequence continues at coordinate 469,306 of CAWAFB010000004.1, read as the reverse complement.
GCAGCCCCGCTATCGAGCCCGCACACAGCAGCTTCACGGACCGTCCCAGCGCCGCCTGCATCACTTCTACGCGCCGCGCTCCCAGGGCAACACGGATTCCCAGCTCTCGCATGCGCTTACTGACCGAATAGGATGCCATGCCGAAAATGCCCGTCACGGCCAGCATCGCCCCCAGCATGCCCATTACTCCGAGTGCAACCGTCGCGGCACGGGCCGCAAAAAGCGCGGTGTCCAGTGCTGCCGGCCATGTCTCGATCAGCGCCGGCAATCCCGGGTCGAGGCCGGCCAGCGTCTTCTGCAGCGCTGTGGCCAATTGTGGTGCGCTGCGGTTGGCGCGCACCACCAGCATCGTACTGGTATCGGTCTTCTGCAGGAATGGAAAAAACATCGCCGGCTGCTGCTCTTCGGTCAACGTGCGATACTTTCCATCCTGCACCACGCCCACTACCTCAAACTGACTCTTGTCGCCCCTGAGGAAATGCCCGCCAATGGCATTGCCGACCGAACCGAAGACCTTGCGCGCGAATGTTTCGTTCACCACGGCTAGTTTTGGACTCTTTGCATCGTCGTGCCAGGTAAAATCGCGCCCGGCAAGCAGAGTGGTCTGAGCCGCGCCGAAATAGCCCGGAGAAACTTTGTAGTAAAGCGCATCGGCGACCGAGTACTGAGGCCGGAAATCGGTAGTGCCGTTCGCATATACAAACGTGTCCGAATAAACGACGCCAAGCGGAGCAACGTTGATGTATCCCGCAGCGAACACGCCCGGGATCCGCTGGACCGACTCGAGCGCCTCGCGCTGGAACCGCTCCGCATGCGCTTCGTTGTACCCCGCACTGTGCAGATCGAATTTGGCCAGCATCGCGCCTTCGGGCGAGAATCCGAAATTACTATGGAGCGACCGCACCAGGCCGCGGAGCGCCACCAGCGACGACGTCACCAGGACCGCACATACGGCGATCTGCATCACCAGCAGCACATCCCGCAGCGTGAGCCTGCGCCAGACTCGCGCCGCGGACGCTCCTGCTTTCACCAGATGATAGGCGTCGGCGCGAAATACCTGACGAATGGGCGTAATGCCGAATAACACGCCGCTCACAATCGCAAGCAGCAGAGCAACCCCATAGGTGGTCGCATTGGGATTCACCGGCACCTGAATCGGCGAATTCGGTATTACCTCCCAGCCGCTGAGCCAGCGAAGAAGCATCGCCGCAGCCTGTACTCCCACGACGCCGCCCGCGAGTGAGAGAATTGCTGCCTCGCTCAACAGCTGGCGCAGGATGCGCCGCCGCGTCGATCCCAGCGCAATGCGGATCGCCATCTCGCGAGACCGATCCGCCGCCCGCGCCGCAAACAGACTGCCGAGATTGGCACAGGTTGCCAGCAGAATTAAAAGTGCCAGCAACATCACTCCGCCCAGAAATGCGCGCACAGGACGGCCCAGCGTATCGCCCAACAGTCCCGGACGCACCAGCCGCATCTGCACGCCCTGGTCCGTCTGCGGATACTGGGCCGCGAGATGATTCGCAATGACGTTGAGGTCCGACTCCGCTGAAGCGACATTCACCCCGGGCCGCAACCGGCCCAGAAGGTAAATCGTGTGGTCGCCGCGCTCCTCCAGAAAATTCCAGCCATCGATCTGGTTTTCGTTCACCATGGGAACCCAGAGAGCGGGAGCGAAAAAGAGTTCGGTGCCGCGAAAGTTTTCTGGAGCAACACCGATCACGTTGAACGGGTGCTTATTGATCTGAACGGTTTTTCCCACGATCCGGGGGTCGGCGCCAAGCTGGCTTTGCCAGTAGCCATAGCTCAGAACCGCAGAGGGAGCCGAACCGGGGCCATGCTCGTCAGCGCTATGGAAAAAGCGGCCCAGATAAGGCTGAGCACCGACAACGTCGAAGTAATTTCCGGAGGCTTCATAGAACCAGATCCTCGACGGATCCTTGCCTGTATCCAGTCCGGCCGAATCTATCCGATAAGCCGCCAGACCGGACAGGGCAGAGTTCTGGTCGCGCATGTCGCGATAATCCGGATAAGATTGATTGGGCGAATCCGAAGGCATGCGCTCCAGAAACACAAGTCGATCGCCGTGCAGCAGCGGCAGCGGATGCAATATCAGCGCATTCAGCACACTGAACACAACCGCATTGGCGCCGATGCCGATCGCCAGCGTAAGAATCGCTATCACGGCGAATCCCGGAGACTTTCTCAACTGTCGCAGCGCGAACTTCAGGTCTGCCAGCACACCTGCCTCCTTTTGCCTACTCGTTCCTCAATGCTTCCATTGGGTCAATCGCAGACGCCCTGCGCGCCGGCAGCCAGCCTGCCAGGGCAGCGCACAACAGCAGCACTGCTGTCGCACCCGCAATGGCCGCCGCATCCAGCGGCTGCACTCCATAGAGCAGGCTCTTCAGAAAATGTGTCAGCCCTGCCGCGGCGACAAGGCCGCCGGCGATTCCTGCGCCGCCGAGCGCAAGCGCCGACCGGATCGTCCGCCTCACCACGTCTTCCCTCGTCGCGCCCAGCGCCATGCGGATCGCGATCTCGCGCGTGCTTTCGGTGACGGTGTAGGCAAGCACTCCGTAGATCCCCAGCAGAGACAGCAGCAGCGCAATCGCCGCAAACGCCGTCAGGATTACCGTGTTAAAGCGCCGCGACGACTCCGTCGCTGCGACGACCTCATCCATCGTCTGCATATCGGTGATGGCGAGCAGCGGGTCAAGCTGACGGACCACCTTCGTGAAGTTCGCCTCCAGCGCACCCGGATCGTTCGCCGTGCGCACAACCACACCCAGATCGCCAACAACGCCGATCATGGCTGCAAGCGAACCGAGATCCGCGGCCGCCTGCGACACCGGTTCGTACATCTGCACCATCTGATCATCGTCCAGATGATTGGGCTTCACGTCGCCGACCACCCCGACTACCACCATCGGCGGCAAAGGCGTGTCGTAGCTCGGACCCACCTTCAGGTGCATGCCGACAGCATCCTTGCCGGCAAAATAATGCCGAGCGAATGACTGGCTGATGATCACCGCCAGCGGCGCTCCGGGTTGCTGGTCACGCGCGTCGAAGTAGCGTCCAGAGATAAGCGGAATATGCAACGCGTCGAAATAATTTCCCGCAACCAGATAATTCGAAGCCAGCGACCAGCCCTCGTTGGGCTTCTTAACATAGCCCTGCGGCGTGAACAACCGGCTCGAATTCCGCCCGATCACCGGAATATTCGATGAAAATCCCACCGCGCGGACACCCGGCATCGCCTCGAGTTGCCGCTGCAGCTCGCCATAGAAGGCATTCACGCGCTCCTGCGTCGGATAGTCCTGCTTCGGCAACGCTAGCGACGCGGTCATGACGTGCGCCGTCTCGATGCCCGGGTCGGTGGCCAGCATCTTCGCGAAGCTGCGCAGCAGCAGTCCCGCGCCCACCAGCAGCACCATGGCCAGCGCTGCCTCGGTGACCACCAGAACAGTGCGCAGCCGGTGCTGTCCGCGGCTCTGCCCGCCTCCATGCGTCCCTTCCCGCAGGGCATCAAGCACCTCAGCCTTCATGCTGGCCAGCGCGGGAGCCAGCCCGCACAGCACGCCGGTTATTGCGGTCAGTCCAATCGCGAGCAGCACCACCGGCCAGCTCACTGCTATCTCGTTCAGCCGGGGCACTACATCCACCAGGCTGGCCCGGGCTACGTGAACCAGCACAACCGCCAGCGCCACCCCCAGCAAGCCGCCAATCGCGCTCAGCAGCAGGCTTTCCGTCAACGATTGCCGCAGCATCGTCCGCCGCGCCGCACCCAGCGCCAGCCTCACTCCGAACTCCCGCCTGCGCCCCGCAGCGCGCACCAGTTGCAGATTCGCCAGGTTGGCGCATGCTATCAGAAGAATCAGCGCAACCGTCGCGAGCAGGACCCGCAGCAACGGACGAGCCTCGCGCACCGTCTCTTCCTTCAGGCTGCGCAGGGACGTGCGCAGCTTGATATCCGGCAGCTTCCCCTGAATGATCGCTGTTACCCGATCAACGTCCTGCTGTGCCTGTTGAGGCGTGACGCCGGGCTTAAGACGCGCCACCGCGCCGTAGTCAAAGTCGGCTGCTTCTGCGCTCTTCTCCACCGGAGTGAAGCTCATCGGAACCCAGAGATCGCGCGGCGCCAACCCTCCCAGGCCAATCGGAGACTGGAACTCGGGCGGCATCACACCGATGATTGTGTATGGTCTGCGATCGAGTTCAATCGTCTTGCGGAGAACGTTCGGATCGCTCTGGTATCGTTCCTGCCACAGAGCATGACTGAGCACCGTCACCGGGGCAGATGTGTCATCCTCCTGCTGCGTGAAGGTCCTGCCGAGAATCGGCTCGATGCCGAGTACTGGAAACATGGAGGCCGTCAGCCGCTCTGCCCGCGCCCGGAACGGCGCTCCGGCCCCCGACGCTTCAAACGAGGCGCCGATGAAGCCGCCGACGCCGGTGAACGCCTTGTTCTCGCGCGCGAACGTCAGCACATCAGGAGCCGACAGGTTCGCGTCACCGCCCATCAGGTGCTCCACCCGCTCCCGCAGCAGAAACAGGCTGGCCGAGTCCTTATAGGGCAGCGGCCGCAACAGCACCGCTTCGACCACCGAGAAGACTGCGGTCACCCCGCCGATTCCCAGGGCCAGAGTCAACACCGCCGTCACGCTGAATCCGGGTGATTTCCTGAGCTGGCGCCAGGCGAACTTCAGATCTCCAAGCATTGCGCTTCTCCCAGGCAGAAAGATCTGGAGATGAAACCAGCAAGCCGCGGCCCAATTCCGGGCAAGCACAAACCCCTCAATCTACTGGAGTAAAGCAAATATCTAAGAGGTGCGCATGTCCGGCTCAGGAATGCGCTGTCCGAAAACGAACAGCTTCATCTACAAAGCTAAGCTCACTCAGAAGGCTAGGGTCTAGATCTAGAGAATGTTCACCGCCCTCGCTGCCAGCAGAGCGACCGTTGACAGTGAGATGAGCGACTGGACCATCGTCATGACCTTGGCCCAACGCGAAAGAACGGGGGTATCTGTGGGTGAGAACGCCGTGCTGGTATTGAAGGCGAGAAACAGATAGTCGACGAAGCCGGGACTCCAGCACTCCTCGCCCATTTCGCGCTTGGCCTGCTGGTCAAGCATCATCTGTGGAAAGAGGAAGGCTCCATCGGTGTGAACGCCGCGCAGCTCGCGGGCTCGTGGACCACCCGCGTCCAGCCGCCAGTACCACGAGGCGAAGACGATGATATTCGTGATCCACAACGCCGCGGCGGACCGCAGCATCTCCGCTGGAGCCTGCTTATGTGATGGCAACGCCGCCACCAGCAGCCAGAGTGAAAGGATCATGTCCGCAGTCACAATCGAGGTCACGATATATCCAAGCACGCGATTGAGCGTGTTGAGCCCTCGGTAGTGCGTCCACATCGTCGGAATGACTAAGACGACCACCATGACTAGCAGGATCCAGTCAGGACCGAGGGAAAGATACGATGGCAGAGCCAGCCGGAGGCCCCCAGCGGCGAGGAGCGCCACCATTGCGGGCCATCGCGGCTCCAGCCGTATAACCTTCTTAGTCGTCTGATTGTGTATCGCCATCGGTGAAGGAAGCGTACAGGCACGTTCGCTCCCTTATACACGACGCACTTGGAATCCCGATCATAGCCGCCACGCGGCCAGCGCAGCCCTCGCTATTTCACGCCCTTGCTCGGATCCCAAGACCCCTGTAGCTTGCGCACATAAACGATCTGGCCAATGTGATAGGCGTTGTGTGCGCCGACGTGTGCGATCAACGAAGCCGATTCGGCAATCTTAGCGTCGTCGGCCGCTTCTACGGCCCTCTCCCACTCGGTCATCACGTCATCCAGCTGCTTGACGAGATCGTTCCACTGCTTATTGTCAAAGTTGTTGAATGTCTCGTCGTTATTGCCGCTGAACTTTTCCGGGGTCTCCCCTTTGAACTTCGCCAGCTCCTGCCGGTCCCAGAAAACGAGGTGATAAGCAAGCTGTCCCACCGAGTGCTGTCCGTTGCCCGGACTCCACTTTGCCTGCTCGGCAGTCATGCCCTGCACAGAGATGTTCGCCGGCACAAACCAGTCCTCGTTGTTGTGCGTGGTTCGCAGCTGTTCGAGCAGGACGCCCTTGAGGGTTGTCGGAGGCTTCTGATTCTGGCTATGGGCGCAGAGCGGAAGAGACAGGAGCAGCAGTAAGGCGACTCGCTTCATGATCGTGGATTCTCCCTGAGACTACGATTTTCGCGTCGCCAGAGTACATTTACCGGCCTCAGGCGCGCACGGAATTGTGACGAACGGCGGGCAGCGACTTGACAGGTATAGACAGGTATACAGACACTGCTTGAGACAACCACATTCAGTGCGGAGGACGCGTGATCCATCGTTGGATGGCAGCAGGGGCAGTTCTGGGTTCGGTTCTGATGACTTTTTCCGCCAACGCGCAGACAGCAAGTCCTGCCTTTGACAACACCTTGATGCCGCAACCGGCGCACCTGACTGCGAATTCAGGTTCCCTGGCGCTAACGCCACAATTCACCGCCGCTGCCGATAAATTTCGCGACGCGAGGCTCGATGACGCGATCGCCCGCATGCTGGTTCGCCTGAAGGCGCAGACCGGCGTGCAGATCGCAACCACTCCAGCCTCCGCTCCGGCCACCCTGGCCGTCACCGTCGACGGACCGGGCGAAGCCATCCAGGGCCCCGACGAAAACGAGGCATATTCACTCGAAGTGACATCGAGCGCCGCGCACCTTAAAGCCGCAACGGTCGTCGGCGCCATCCACGGACTCGAGACGTTCCTGCAACTGGTACAGAACGATCGGACGAACTACTACATCCCCGCCGTTTCGGTCGACGACTCGCCGCGCTTTCGCTGGCGCGGCCTGATGATCGACGTCAGCCGGCACTTCCAGCCCATCGATGTGATCAAGCGTACGCTCGACGGCATGGCCGCCGTGAAGATGGACGTCTTCCACTGGCACCTGAGCGACGACCAGGGCTTCCGCATCGAGAGCAAGGTTTTTCCGAAGCTCACCGGCATGGGCTCCGACGGCCTCTACTACACGCAGGAGCAGGCTCGCGAGATCGTCGCCTATGCGCGTGAGCGCGGCATCCGTGTCGTACCGGAATTCGATATCCCCGGCCATGCACTCTCGTGGATGGTCGGCTACCCCGAACTCGCCAGTGGCACCGGGCCGGACTACGGCGGCCCGTATCAAGTAGAGCGCGAGTACGGCATCTTCGATCCGGTGATGGACCCGACCCGCGACAGCACCTATAAGTTCCTCGACCGCTTCATCGGCGAGATGGCCGAGATCTTCCCCGATCCCTACATGCACATCGGTGGCGACGAGAACAACGGCGTGCAGTGGAAGGCGAATCCCCGCATTCAGGAATTTGCGAAGAAGCACAACCTGCAGGACACCGCGGCCCTGCAGACCTATTTCAACCAGCAACTGTTTCCGATTTTGAAAAAGCACGGAAAACGGATGATCGGCTGGGACGAAATCTACGCACCCGGTCTCTCGAAAGACGCCATGATCCAGTCGTGGCGCGGATTTGATTCGCTGGCTGCGACCGCAAAGGACGGCTACAGCGGAATACTCTCGGCGGGTTACTATCTCGACCACATCGATTCAGCGGAGCGGCACTACCTTGTCGACCCCGTGCCGGTTGGCACAACGCTGACGCCGGAGGAACAGGCCCGTATCCTCGGCGGCGAAGCCTGCATGTGGAGCGAGCACGTCTCTCCGCGCAGCATCGACTCCCGCATCTGGCCACGCACCGCAGCGATCGCTGAGCGGTTGTGGTCGCCGCAGAGCGTCAACAATGTCGATGACATGTACCGCCGGCTGTGGGTTGAATCACTGCGGCTGGAATCCGTCGGGCTGACCCACCTCTCTGCCGAAGACGTCGGCCTGCGGCAGCTTGCCGGAACCGCTCAAATTGAGCCTCTGCGCGGGCTAGCCGGGGTGCTGCAGCCCGTCGGCTTCGACCAACGCTACGAGATGCAGCACACCTCACAGCTCACGCCGATGGATCACCTCATCGACGCCGTCAGGCCCGATCCCCCATCCCGCCATGAAATTCAGGCGCTGGTGAAGAGCTATCTGGCCAGCCACGACCCCGCAGCCCGTGCGGAGCTCGCGGCTACGTTTGAAAGCTGGATCGCCGCCGGACCAAAAGCCTTGGCGCTGATGACCTCGGCTCCCCTGCTCCGCGATCCTGCGCCTCGCTCACAGCAGCTCTCCGATCTAGGAACCGCAGGCCTCGAAGCGCTGATCTTTCTCGATAAGCACGAGACGCCTCCCGCAGGATGGGCTCAATCCAAGCAGGCAGTCATTGACGAAGCAGCGAAGCCCGCCGGCCTGGTGCGCTTCACGGTTCTCGATCCGGTCAGCGATCTGGTGAAGGCCGCAGGCCAATAGCCGACCACCCTCCTTGCTCCGGAGGATGGTCGGCGTACCAGAATTAGCAATGAAGATCAGCGGCTTGCAGAGTCGATGGCCCGCTCAACCTGCTCCGACGGGAGTGCCCTCTCGGCTTCGCTGACCGTAAGCAATGGAACGGGTGGTCGGATAATCGCGTAAATCACCGCCGCCAGCACGGCTCCTATAAATGGCGCGACAATGAACAGCCACAGTTGCTGGATCGCCCATCCGCCGACGAAAAGCGCCGGACCGATGCTGCGCGCCGGGTTCACTGAAGTATTGGTGATCGGAATCCCTACCAGATGAATGAGCACCAGCACCAGTCCGATCGGAATGCCTGCGAATCCCACTGGAGCAGCCAGGTCAGTCGAGCCGAGCACGGTGATCACCAGGAACGCCGTCAGGATGACCTCGGCAAGAAAACAGGCCCCGAGCGAATATCCGCCGGGCGAGTGCATTCCGTAGCCGTTGGCCCCGAAACCGGCGGCGTGCGGGTCATAGCCACCAGCAGCGCCCTGCGCCACGAAGAGCAGCAGCGCCGCGGCGACAATTGCCCCTATGACCTGCGCAACCATGTAAAGGACTGCATCTTTTACACCAATCTTCCTCGCGATGAGGATGCCGAGGGTGACAGCGGGGTTGATATGGCAGCCGGAAATAGGTCCGATCGCGTAAGCCATCGCCAAAAGCGAGAGACCAAAGGCAAACGCCACTCCCGCGAAGCCGATGTGGGTACCTGCGAGCACGGCGCTGCCAACACCGCCGAATACGAGCACAAACGTACCGACCAACTCTGCAGCATATTTCTTCATAAAGAATGCTCCTGCCTTTCGTGAAGCAAAGTCTTACGGCAAGGAGACTATACGCCCGCAGATAGAGGCGGAACATCAAAAAAGGCGGCGAAATTGGCGTCTTCGAGGTAGCCGCACCGGTTTCGAAGCACAGCAATAAATTGCTCTAACGCGCATCAACTTCAGCGTATTGCTGTCGATACCACTCGACCGTCCTGCGAAGGCCTTCTTCAAAGCTGACGGCCACTCGATATCCGAAAGCCTCGCGAGCGGCGCTGATGTCGGCCAGTGAGTCGCGAATATCACCGGTGCGCGGCGGACCGTAAACAGGTTGCTCTTTAAAATCAAGCAGTTCAGCGAGAACCTCAAAGGTTTTGTTGAGGCTGTGGCGCTCGCCGCAGGCCACATTGAAAACCCGCCCCGCAACCTTCTCCGCCGGAGCATCCATCGCCAGCACATTGGCGGACACAGCGTTCGCGATATAAGTGAAGTCCCGCCCCTGCTCGCCATCGCCAAAGATCGTCGGCCGTTCGCCGCGCATCATCTGCAGTGTGAATTTCGCCATCACGCCACTATATGGCGAATCCGGCACCTGCCTCGGCCCAAAGATATTGAAGTAGCGTAGGGAAACAGTTTCCAACCCATAGACCTGCCAGTAGCTCTTCATGTAGTACTCGCCGGCCAGCTTCTGCACCGGATACGGCGCGATCGGCATGGGCACCATCGTCTCCACACGGGGAAATCCCGGCTGGTTGCCGTACGCTGACGATGACGCCGAATAGACGATCCGCCGCACTCCCGCCGCCCGCGCCCCCTCCAGCAGATTGAACGTCCCGTCGACATTGGCCGTGTGGCTCGTCCGAGGATCCTTCACCGAACGTGGAACCGAGGGCCGTGCCGCCACATGGAAAATGAAATCAACTCCCTCGCAGGCCTCTGCCATTGCTGCGGCATCGCGCAGATCGCACTCGATGAACTCGGTGCGGTCGCAAAAGGTCGCGAGATTTTCCCGCCTGCCGGTTTCAAAGTTGTCCAGGCCGCGGATCACGTGGCCCTGGGGGACGAGGGTTTCGACGAGTTTTTCTGTGAGCGAAGATCCGATGAAGCCGGCACAGCCGGTGACTAAATAACGAGCCATTCTTGTTTTATGGTAACCCGCCGCGGCCGCCGGCATGTGCGACGAGCCTCCCTCCTGAGGCATACTGAGGGCATGAGCGAAATTTTTCCCTTTCGGCTGGCGCCGTACTTCCGCACCCGCATCTGGGGGTTTCACGACCTCGCTCCATGGTTCGATTACAAGACTGACGGCGAGCCGATCGGAGAAGTGTGGCTTACCGGCGAGATGTGCAAAGCCGCTACCGGACCCTTCGTCGGCCAGACGCTCCGTGCCATCACCGACGCTCATGGCCCCGAGCTGCTGGGCAGCGCCCTCGGCGACGGCGAATTCCCTCTGCTGATCAAGATGCTCTTCCCCAAGGAGAAGCTGAGCGTCCAGGTGCACCCCGACGATGCCATGGCGCACCAATATGGCGAGCCGCGCGGCAAGACGGAGTGCTGGTATGCGCTCGACGCCAAACCCGGCGCGACCGTGGCGCTCGGAATCCGCCACGGCGTGACCGCTGAGGACGTCCGCGCAGCAATCAAGGCTTCAACCCTCGAGAACCTGTTGCAGATGGTTCCCGTCCAGAAGAACGACATGCTCTTCGTCGATGCTGGCACGGTCCACGCCATGGGTCCCGGCGTGGTGATTCTCGAAACCCAACAGACCAGCGACCTGACCTACCGCATGTACGACTACGGGCGCCCGCGCGAGTTGCATCTTGAGAGATCACTCGAAGCCATGAAGCTGAAAACCCGCGCCGGCAAGATCCCGCAGCACACCGTCAACGGCCATTCCGTTTTGATTGACGAGAAATATTTCGAGATCGAGCGCTGGACCCTCTCCGCAGGAGATGCCCCGGCCGGCCTCACAGCCGGCATCGGCGCCGTGCAGATGCTATTCGTCGCCAGCGGCTCGGTCTGCGTATCTTCCGATACCGGCGGGGCGTTCCCCGTCGGGCGCTGCGAACTCGCAGTCATTCCCGCGCTGGCGAGCGGCGTGCGCATCGGCGTCGAATCTCCGGCCGAGGTCATCCGCATTCTTCCCAAAGCGGTTTAGACAAATCTCTCAACCCAAGGCGAGGCCATTGAAGATCGATTTTCGCCCCATCATTCTCGCGGGAGGCAGCGGGACCCGATTCTGGCCGCGCAGCCGCAAAGGCCGCGCCAAACAGGTGCTGGCGCTTGACGGTGAGCGCACCATGATTCAAAGCACCGTCGACCGGCTGAATTCGCTCGCACGTGCGGAGGACTGCTGGGTCATCACCAACACCCTGCTCTCCGACACCATCTGCGGCCAACTCGATGCCGTTCCCGAAGACCACGTCGTATGCGAGCCGGCTGCGCGCAACACCGCCCCGGCTGCGGGCCTCGCGGCCTTCCTTATCGAGCGCTCGTCGCCTGATGCCGTACTCGGAATCTTCCCCGCGGATCACGTGATTGCCAATGAGAGCGCCTTCCTCACAGTGATCCAGCACGCAATCGAGCTGGCCGCCGCCGGCGAAAACATGGTCGTGCTGGGCATCAAGCCGACGCGTGCTGAGACCGGTTACGGCTACATCGAAACCGGTGAAGTCTTCGCCGATGGCGTGCTGCGCGTGCGCCGTTTCACGGAGAAGCCCAACCGCGAGCGCGCCGAGGAGTTCGTCGCCGCCGGCAATTATCACTGGAACAGCGGCATCTTCGTCTGGAGCGCCCGCACCCTGGTTAACGCCGTGCGCGAACACCTGCCGGAGATGGCTCCGCTGCTCGAGAAGATCGCCGCGGCCTACGGCACCCCGGATTTCGACCGCGTCTTTCGCGAGATATATCCGAAGTGCGAAAACATCAGCGTGGACTACGCGATCCTCGAACCGCGGTCGGCGAAAGGCGAAAGTCGCTCCCATCTCTACTGCCTGCCCGCCGACTTCGGCTGGAACGACCTCGGATCCTGGGCGGCGCTCTACGAGCACCAGCTCGAGCAAAACCTGAACACCGATGCGCTCGCGAATGTAGTCGAGGCCGCAGACAGCGTGGCTATCGATGCGCGTGGCAATTATGTATATAGTCCGAAGAAGTTCGTTGCGCTCGTGGGTGTCCGCGATCTCGTGGTCGTCGAGACTGACGATGCCCTTCTGATCACCACCCGCGAGCATGCACAGGACGTGGGCAAGGTAGTCAAGGAACTGGTAGCGCGCGGTCGCAACGACCTGATCTGAAACACGGAGCAAAGATAAAGAAGCATGGCAAATCGCAGCCCGGTGAAGTTTGGCACTGACGGATGGCGCGGAATCATCGCCGAAGACTTTACCTTTGAAAACGTCCGCATCGCCGCCGCCGCCATCGCCAATTACCTGTACGCAAGCGCCGATCCGAAAGAAGCTCCCGCAAAAGGCGTCTGCGTCGGCTACGACACGCGCTTTGAATCGCCAATTTTCGCGCGTGCCGTTGCCGAAGTCCTCGCCGCGTCCGGAATTCCCGTCAAGCTCGCCAACGGAATCACACCCACGCCGACTCTCTCCTACGCCGTGCGCGAACTGGGAGCGGCCGGCGGCGTCATGATCACCTCCAGCCACAATCCGTATCAGTGGAACGGTGTGAAATACAAAGCGTGGTACGGCGGATCGGGCAGGCCCTCGATCATGACGGCCATCGAATCGCACCTGGAAGAGCCGCTGCCAAAGTCTGCCTCGCCGGCTCCGATCGAAGAGGTCGATTTTCTCCCCGATTATCTCAAAGCGCTGCGCAGCTTCGCCGATCTTGACCTCATCGCGAAGTCCGGCTTCAAATTCGCCATCGACTGCATGTACGGAGCGGGCAGCGGCATTCTCGCCGGCATCTTCAAGAGCATCAGGGTGGACTACGTCGAGATTCGCGCCGAGCACAACCCGCTCTTCCCCGGCATCAACCCTGAGCCCATCGAGCCGCACGTGCGCGCTCTTCAGGACGCCGTCATCGAATACAGATGCGACGCCGGCCTGGTCACCGACGGCGATGCCGACCGTATCGGAGCCGCTGACGAAAACGGCAACTTCGTCGATCCGCACAAGATCTTCGCCGTGCTCCTCGAGTGGCTGCTCTCGCGGAAGAAATGGCCCGGCGACGTCACGCGCGCCTTCAACACCACCTGCATGATCGACCGCATCTGCGCCCACTACGGACGCACCCTCCACGAGCACGGCATCGGTTTCAAGTTCGTCGTCGATCTTATGCTCGAAAAGGACATATTGATCGGAGGCGAGGAATCCGGAGGCATCGGAATCCAGCGCCATCTGCCTGAACGCGACGGCCTGCTCAACGCGCTTCTGCTTGCCAACGTCATGGCCGAAGAGGGCAAGACCCTCGGCCAGCTTGTCGCGGCACTTCAAGAAAAATACGGCCAGCACGAGTACCGTCGCATTGACCTGCACATCCCCGACGACCTTAAGAATGCCACCATCGCCCGGGCCCGCGCCGGGGTGAAGGAATTCGCCGGAATGCCGGTCGAACGCGTCGAAACACTGGACGGTATCAAGTTCTACCTCGACAATCCCGAGGCAAAGACCAAGCCAATCGCAGCAAAGACCTGGCTCCTGCTCCGCGCTTCTGGAACCGAGCCGCTGCTGCGCATCTATTCCGAGTCGTGCTCAAAGGAATCCGTCGCGAAGCTGCTCGAGGCGGCTCGCGAATTTGCGATGAGCAGCCTATAACCAGTAGCTATTTGAGCCGAAATGCCGTCGAAAAGTCCTTACCTGCGCCTGCTGTTGAAAGCTTTAGTCATCTCACTGTTTCTGAATCTTGGAATAATTCTTGCCGGACTCAGTGCAGGTGTAGAAGGAGGAACCAATTTCCTTCCAAAACTTTCAGACATGGTTGCGGCACCGCCGGGCCTAATCATTTCGCGCTGTTGTAGCCCCAAGGAACATACGGCGCATGCGTTCGACACGTCGATGCTCGCGTCAATCGCGATCTCGGTTCTTTTTTATGCCTTAATCTGTTGGGCAATCCTGGCCCTTATTGATCGGTACAAGCAACCCTCTTGACTTCGCGCTAATATGGGCAGTCAAACTGACGAGAGGTTGCCATGGCTCAATTCGCTCCCGCGTATCCGTACGAAACGCGTCTGAACATTCTCCACCCGCCGATGGAAGTCATCGACGAAAAGGCTCTTTCAGATGCCTGCGAGTACAAGTGGTTCAATCAGACCCTGTGCAAGGTCAACGACTCGGTCGTGCGCGTGGGCATCATCGCGGGCGAATATCACTGGCACAAGCACGACAACGACGACGAGTTCTTCTACGTCGTCGAAGGCCAATTACTCATCGACTTCGAGGATCGTACGGTAGAACTCTCGCCTCGCCAAGGCTTCGTTGTTCCCAAAGGCATCGTCCATCGCACCCGGGCACCGCAGCGCACCGTCATCCTGATGGTCGAGAACGCCGGCATCATCCCGACGGGCGACTAGCAACCCTCTTTACTTCTCGCTGCTCGGCGGCACCAGACCCTTCAGCCTCACATACAACGCCAGCGTGGCGTATTGCTCGTTGTCATGGGAAACGTTGGCCCACGCGAAGCCGATGCGGGTTCGGGTGACGGGACCGAGAGTAAGCATCTGCAGAATATTTTCTTCTGTGAGCGAGGCATAGGCCTTGTCGCATTCAGCGAAAGACGCCTGCAGCGCCGCCACAATCGCTGTCTTGTCAGCGGTCTCCGGCGGCACCTTAGGCAGCGCGTCCGGAGCAGTTCCGTTGATCGTCCCGCAGCTGCGCAACTGTGCCTCGGTGACGTGGTTCACCACACGTGCGAATGTCCGGATCTCCGGAGTGGGTCGAAAAGAGTAACTGTCGGCCGGCATCTTGTCGGCAGCCTTCAGAATATTGGCCCTCAATCCGTTATAGCTGCGCTGCACATCCGCCGGAGCGCTCAGTTTCACTGGTGTCGGAGTGGGAGTCGGAGCAGAGGACGGTGCCTGCGCGGCCACGAGGGCGGCACTCAAAAGGACAAGACCTGTAGCGGCTGAATATCGGAACACGGGGCGCTCCTCCGCAGAAATCGTACCAGAGCCAGCGGCCCAGGGAGAGTTCCGGCCGCATCGCGGGTTTTCTGTCATCGTATTTTTGCGTGACCGAGCGGACACCGGCCGAATCCAAGGTGTATAAGGCTCAAAGAGTACATTCCGAGAGATTTGAGGCATCGATTATGAGCACTGCTACCGCCGCCCCCGCTACTCCCCTCACCCAGCTCTCCGCATGGAAAGCCCTCTCTGCTCACTACGAGAAAATCCGCGGCCAGCATCTGCGAGATATCTTCAAGAGCGACCCTAACCGCGGCACCCGCCTGGTGGCCGAAGCCGAAGGCATCTACCTCGACTACTCGAAGCACCGCATTACTGACGAGACCCTGAAGCTGCTCCTGCAACTCGCCGAAGAAAGTGGCGTGAAAGCGCGCCTCGACGCCATGTTCAGCGGCGAGAAAATCAACATCACCGAAAAGCGCGCCGTCCTGCACGTTGCCCTGCGCGCGCCCAAGGGCGAAAAGATCCTCGTTGACGGCGAAGACGTCGTACCCGCCGTTCATGAAGTGCTCGACCGCATGTCGGCCTTCTCTGACCGAGTCCGCAGCGGCGAGTGGAAGGGCCACACCGGCAAGCCCATCAAGAACGTCATCAACATCGGCATCGGCGGCTCTGACCTCGGCCCGGTCATGGCTTATGAGGCGCTGCGGCACTACAGCCGCCGCGATATGACCTTCCGTTTCGTCTCCAACGTCGACGGCACCGACTTCGCCGAGGCCACCCACGACCTCGACGCCGAGGAGACGCTCTTCATCATCTCGTCGAAGACCTTTACCACGCTCGAAACCATGACCAATGCGCACACCGCGCGCGATTGGTCGCTCAAGAAGCTGGGGAACGAAAAGGCGGTCGCCAAGCACTTCGTCGCTGTTTCCACCAACGCCGAAGAGGTGACCAAGTTCGGCATCGATACAGCGAACATGTTCGGCTTCTGGGACTGGGTCGGCGGCCGCTACTCGATGGATTCGGCGATCGGCCTTTCAACGATGCTCGCTGTCGGCCCCGACAATTTCCGCAAGCTGCTCGCTGGCTTCCATGCCATCGACGAGCACTTCCGCACCGCGCCCTTCGAGAAGAACCTGCCCGTGCTCATGGGCCTGCTCTCCGTCTGGTACAACGACTTCTTCGACGCCCAGACGGTCGCCGTGCTCCCCTACGAGCAGTACCTTAAGCGCTTCCCTGCCTACCTGCAGCAGCTCACCATGGAAAGCAATGGCAAGCACGTCACCCTCAGCGGCGACAAAGTCACCTACCAGACCGGACCCATCTTCTGGGGCGAGCCCGGAACGAACGGCCAGCACTCCTTCTACCAGCTCATTCACCAGGGCACCAAGCTCATCCCCTGCGACTTCATCGGCTTCGCCAAGACCCTCAACCCGCTCGGCGACCACCACGATCTGCTCATGGCCAACGTCTTTGCCCAAGCCGAGGCGCTCGCCTTCGGAAAGACGCCCGAAGAGGTCAAAGCCGAGGGCACGCCCGACTGGCTGGTGCCGCACCGTGTCTTCGAGGGCAACCGCCCCACAAACACCATCCTCCTCGACGAGCTCACCCCCGAGACCCTCGGCAAGCTGGTCGCGCTCTATGAGCACAGCGTCTTCACCCAGGGAGCCATCTGGCAGATCGACTCCTTCGATCAGTGGGGTGTGGAACTTGGCAAAGTGCTCGCCAAGAAAATCGTCGGCGAACTCGAAGGAAAGGACCCCGGCGGCAAGCACGACAGCTCGACTAACACCCTGATCGCGCGCTACAAGAAGCAGCGCGGCTAAAGCGCATTGTTGGCTCCATTTAGCCGGGGACAGGCAACCGCCTGTCCCCAAAACTTTTCTCGCTCACCGGGGTTCGTACAGGTAACGCTTCTATTCCCTTCTGCGTCCATTTCAGTAGGTGGTCAACGCAGGCAATAGTTCACGAAGCGTCGAGGTTGCAACAACATGAGCGTTCATCGGAGCAACAGAACGATGATTTTCCGGACAGCTTCCCTAGGATTGCTGGCCGGTTGCCTATGGTTTTCTACCGGACCTGCAGCGCTCGCTCAGGACGACTCATCCAGCTCCCAGCCGGTGGCGCAACAGAAAGCGCGCACCGACGCAGACATTCAATCCGATGTGGATTCCGCGCTGACGCACGACCCGATCCTGAAAGGCCAACAAATCACCAGCATCTCGATCAACGGTACGGTTAGGCTCTCCGGCACCGTCCAGACCAATGCTCAATATCAGCAGGCTGAGTCGGTTGCCGGCAACGTGCCCGGCGTAAGTGGGATCACCAACAACATCAAGGTGGCAAATCCCAACTCGCCCGAACCGGCAAGCTCCGAACAGCAACAGGCCAACACAGTTGCTCCCGGCACTGACGCCGCGCAGAACATCCCTCCCCCTCCGCCCGACGAGGAGCCGAGTACGCAGGCTGCTCCAGCGCAGGCTACTCCTCCGACATACAGCCAGACCGCTCCCCCCCAGGCTGCTCCACAGCAGGCGCCTCCCCCAACCTATAGCGGCGCGCGGCCCCCGTATGAGCCGCAGCAGGGCGGTTACTATCCGCCACAGCCGCAACAGGGCGGCTATTACCCTCCGCAGCAACAGGGCGGATACTATTCTCCACAGCAGCCCTATAACGCCCCGCCTCCCAGCGGCCCTGTAACCATTCCTCCGGGAACACTTCTCCGCGTGCGGATGGCAGAGACGCTGGATACAGCCCACCTGAAGAGCGGCACCTATTTCCAGGCAACCGCCGCTGCTGACGTTTACCAGAACGGCGTGCTCGCCATCCCGCGCGGCGCTGTTCTCACGGGCCAGGTCATCGAGTCCAAGAAGGCTGGCGATCTCGGTGGTTCGGCCGAATTGCGGTTGCAACTCGACAGCATCAACCTCGGCGGAACGGTCTTTCCGCTGGCCTCCGATGTCTGGTCGAGCAAAGGTCCCAACAAGGCTGGATACACCGTCGGCAACACGGCGGGCGGTGCGGCACTCGGAGCAATCATCGGCGGCATCGTTGGCGGAGGAGCGGGTGCCGCGATCGGCGCCGGTGTCGGCGGTGTGGGAGGGCTCGCGGCATCGTCAGCAACCAACGGACCTCGCCTCATCCTGCCCGTCGAATCACAGGTCGACTTCCACCTGACCGGTCCGATCACCGTGCAGCCTGTCTCCTGGCAGGAGGCCCAGCGCCTGGGCTCCAGCGTACCGCAGCAGCCGCGCCTGGTGCAGCGGCCCTACCGACCGCCGATGTACGTCGCGCCGTATCCCTACTACCCGTATCCTTACGGGCCTTATCCCTATTACTACGGAAGGCCTTACTAGCATCGTTTTTCAGTAGCGCATCGGCCGGGTGACCTCGTGTTGCCCGGCCGTTTTTTGTTTTGCAGCCAGCCTCCCTCCGCTGTGCTACCATCTCGTCTCGCAGCCTCCTCCACCCAGTCCTCCAACGGAGTTCGCATGCGCAAGACCGCCCTATCGCTCACCATCGCTGTTTTTCTGTTAGTTTCCAGCATCGATCTTCATTCGGGAACCCTCAACGGAGTTACCCTCCCTGACACCATCCAGGCCAGAGGAACCCCTCTTGTCCTAAACGGCATGGGACTGCGGACAAAGTACGGGTTCAAGATCTACGTCGCCGGCCTTTATCTCCAGCAGAAGTCATCCGATCCCGACGCCATCATCAAATCCGACGCGCCGAAGCGAATCGTCATGCAGTTTCTGCACGGAGCCAGCAAAAGCCAGATGGCCGACGCATTCAGCGAATCATTTCGGGACAACGCACCTGACGCCGAGGCAGCTTCAAAGCCCGATGTGGACCGTTTTCTCAGCCAGCTCGACGCCGTCCACTCCGGCGATCAGATGGTTTTCACCTACATCCCGGGCACGGGCACGATCGTCGTTCTCAACGGCGGCGAGAAACTGACCGTTCTCGGCCCGGCCTTCGCTCAACTGCTCTTTTCCGTCTGGTTCGGACCCAAGCCGCCCAATCCGGAATTGAAAAAAGGACTGCTCGGGCAATAGAGGCAGGACCGAAGACCTGCCTCTACCATTTCCGCTAGTTGTGAAACGTGCTCTTCACCCACGTCTCGATCGTGCTCCATTCGGTCGACGCGAAATACTTCTCCGCCACATCTCGGAACATCTTCAGAACTTTCGGCGAATAGTCGTCAAGAGGCACGGATTCAGGCAGTGTCGGATTGACCCTCATGTAGCGTCCGCCGTTCGGACTTCCACCCAACAGACTGCTGGTTAAGGAGTCATTGCTGATCGAAGCGCCGTCCATCAGAGCGTTCAGGATGGCGAACGGCGGAGTTGGCCCGTAAGTCTCGATCCAGGCCCAGTACTTAAGGCCGTAACACAGCCGAGAGTCTTCGCTCACCTGCATGGAAGCGGTTGTGATGCCGGTGCCGATCGACAGCAGCACGATATTCGAGAGCTGCTGGCCCGCTTGAATCGCGCGGCCCACCGCCACAGCCGCGGGATTATTCGCAAACAGCCCCCCGTCGCTGCACCATCCGAACTGCGGATGGTTATAGGGCGGGAAGTACACCGGCGCCGCGGAGGTGCTGAGTGCCGCGTCCCACAGATAGGTACTGCTTCCCGGCGAGCCCGCAAAATTATCAATCACCAGAGGGTTCCACGAAGGAGGAGTCGCCGAGTCGCTCAGCTGGAAGGTCGTCACCATAACATTGCTGGCTAGAGAACTGAGCAGAGGATTTCCGGGAATGAAGCTTTCAATAACACTCTGCACCGAGGGATCACCGATGTCGTCATAAAGAACCTGCCACAAACCCTTGACGTCCGCGAGGCCGGCCGCGGCACCCGCCGCTTCTCCCAGCAAGCAGCCAGGCTGAAAGCTCGCGGGACAGAAGATATCTTTCCCAGCCGTGGCGTAAAGATCCACGATGCTGTCGATGCTCTTGCCCTGTGCCAGCGCAAGAGCGATAAGGCCGCCGGTCGAGGTCCCGGCATACAGGTCGATGTTCTGGTTGTTGGAGCCGAAGATACCAAGGTCATCATTGAGTCTCTGCAGCAGAAGCGACGAAAGATAGCCGCGTATTCCGCCGCCATCACAGGAAAGAATCAGATAGTTCGCCATTGGGGGAGTTCCTCTCTTTCGCTGCATTCGTCAGACTGCGAATTTCATCGCGTCCGGAATGCGCAGAGAAGAATAACTGCCGCGGGTTTCGATAGCAATCAACTACAAGTTAATATTCGCGGTCGATTTGAGCCGGGGCTTCCGCGGCGAACAGTTAAAATGGAAGGGTGGAAGTTTCGACCGTCGAGCGCAGAAAGAAAGCGCCTATCTCCCGACGCGATTTCCTGAAGCTCGGAGGAATCGCCGTTGTTGGCCTGCCGGTCTACGCAGGCGAGGTATCGCGGCACGAAATCAGCGTTGAGCGGATCACCGTCACGCTTTCCCACTTGCCCGAGGCTTTTCGGGGATTCACTATCGCGCATATCTCCGACTTCCATTACGCCGAATACACCGAGGCTTTTTTCATCAAGCGGGTGGTCGAGCGAGTCAACTCCCTAAAGCCCGACATGGTAGCCCTCACCGGCGACTTCATCACCACCGGCTTCTGGTCCGCACCAGACACGATTCGCTTCGCTGGAGAATGCGCCGAGATACTCAGCCACCTCCAGAGCCCATTGCGCTATGCCGTGCTCGGTAACCACGATTGCGCCGTCAAACCCTACGCCGCCGCCGTCACCGACTCCCTTCAGTCACACGGCATCCCTGTGCTCGATAACCGCTCGGTGCCTCTTGAGCGCGATGGCGGCCGCCTGTGGCTCGCCGGAACGGGGGATGCCCTCTGTAACGACTTCCAACTCGAGGAGGCGCTGCCCTCACCTGCGAGCAGAGACGGAGAGTCTGTCATCCTGCTTGCCCACGAACCCGACGTTCTTCCACTTGTCGCCACTCACAACGTCGACCTGATGCTCTCCGGCCACACGCACGGAGGACAGGTGCGCTTTCCCTTCTTGCCTGCCATGTTCCTGCCTGAACTGGGACGGCATTACATCGAAGGCCTCTACCGACTCGGCCCAACTCAGCTCTATGTCAATCGCGGAGTAGGCACGGTGAATCTTCCCTTCCGCTTCAACTGTCCTCCGGAGATCACGCTGATCACGCTGGCCTAGACCTCGCTGGACAACGAAGATCAGTTGCTGCGCACCGGTTTGTCCGGCTTCGGCACCTGCACCGGAATCTGCAGGGTTCCCAGCCGCCCGCTCGTCATGTCCCACACCGCCAGGTACAGGTACTGGTCGTTCTTTTTGAGATTGAGCCGCTGATCAATCGCAATGCGAGAGTCCGGATGGAGCCGCAATGAATCCGCGTTCACCGTCATCTTCACACGTTCCGCGCGGGCGTCTACCGCGCGGCCGTCGCTGTTAAGAACGATAGCCGCAACGCCTAGGATGACTTCCGGATTTCCATCCACCATTGGCCGCACGAACGCGTCCACTGGCAGATGATAAAGGATCGAATACGTAACCGCGCCCTTCTTCGGAGGCGGCGCCTGGATGGTTCCCGAGACCACGGGGCTGGCAGCGACCGCCGGATCTGACACCGGTAGCACTCTCACCTGAAAGATGATCGGCAAACTCCGCGTCGCCGGCAGCTCGACCTTCTCGCCGCTCGGCAGCAGGCGGGTTCTCGGCCTGGTCTCCTGCTGTAGCTGTTCGGAGCCTCCGGGACTCCCATCGGCAAAGTATCCGCGGCGATAACTGAGCTGATACCCATTTACATTCAACGCCACGCGTACCTTGTGCCACTTGTTGTCGAAGTGAAAATCGTGTGGCGAATAGGTCAGTGTGTAGAAGCTGCCATCCGTACTGAGGATGCGGCTTGTAATCTCCTTCATGCCGTTGGTGTTGTAAAACGCCTGCCCGCCGGTGGCCGTTGCCGTTTCGTTCATCAACATGTCCTGGCTCCAAATCATGGGGTTGGGAGATGTTGTCAGGCCTCGCGCATCGATGGGATAAACGGCAATGCGCTCCCGCTCCAGCAAATCATAAATATCGCGCCACGCCTGCGGATCCTGGTACATCGTGACGTCTTGGCGCAGATAAAGTGTCGATCCTCCTGAGAACCACAGCACATTCTTGCGTCCCGGCAACTGGCTGAGATAACGAACGATCTGGTACATCGTGTCGATGTCGCTCAGGTATTCCCGTCCGGTGGGCTGAACGCGCGGAATCGCCTTGCGTACGGCGGCCGCCAGCAGCCCGCGGTCGGTCGTAAAGTTCTGCACGAGAAAACAACCGTTGCCGGCCCGCAGATAGATCGCCAACGGCTGGGAAGGCGGGTCCTTGAAGAATTGCGTCAGCTCGGAGTAGAGGTACATCTGGTCGGGGACGGACAGATTGGCAATGTCAATGATGATGACACTTATCACCGGCGGCAGATGCTTGAGATAGTCGTTGCTGTAAACCCCTTTCGCCGCAATCACGGGCTCCATCGTCGCCATAGCCGGGGTGCCGCTGTGCTCCTCGAAAGAGCCAATCGCTTGCGGCTTCTTGTTATCGAAGATTTGGAACGCCGACTCCGGCAGCCCGTGCACCGGATTGCCCTTGCTGTCGGTCACTGTCACATCCGTGAGCACCACCCGCGAGATCGTGCGAATCGTATACGGCTGGTCGGCGGGCGGTGGAGGTGGTTGCTGAGACTGAGGCTGGGCAGGAATCGTGAAAAGAGAGCCCGAAACCAAGAAGATCAGAACCGTCAACCAGAATCGCGAGAGCATCGGTTCACCTGGGACGCTGCTGTGCAACATGGGTTGACGGAACAGCCGATCGGTAAGTTGCTGAACCTCGGCGTGACTAACCCGCAGCCGATCGTCATTCATACTGGAGTTGCAACGAAACATTAATTTGCATGCGCCTGCTTCTCCGGCTTGGGCACTTGCACCGGAACCTGCAGAGTCCCCAGGCGTCCGTTGGTCATGTCCCACACGCCAGATAAAGGTATTCATCATCCTTCTTCAGATTCAGCTGCTGGTCGAAAGTCAGCCGAGCATCGGGATGAAGCCGCATTGCATTCTCATTCAGTGCCATCGTCACCTGCTCAGCGTGGCTGTCAATCGCGCGTCCGTAATGATCAATCACAATCGCCGCAACCCGGAAGGTGACTTCCTGCTTTCCGTCAATCGTTCGCTGTGTCAGCGCATTCACAGGCAGTGAATAGCGGAGCTTGAGTGGAACGCCTCCCTTTCTCGGCGGAGGAGCAGTTACCGGGATTGTGGGCCTGGGTGCGGAGATAACAGCCCGGTCAGACGAGGGGAGTACGCTCGCCTGAAAGATAATCGGCTCGCTCCGCATCCCGTTCAGTTCTACTTTCTCACCGTCGGGCAACAGGCGCGTCCTGGCGGTTGTTTTCTGCCGCTGCCCTGAGTCCCCAGTGCTCCCATCGGCGAAATAACCGCGGCGGTAGCTCAGCTGGTAGCCCTTTTCGTTCAGGGCAACGCGAATTTTATGCCACTTGTTGTCGAAGTGGAAGTCGTGCGGCGAATACGTCAGCGTGTAAAAGCTGCTATCGGAGCTGAGCAGTTGATTGGTGATTTCCGTCAGACCGTTGCTGTTGTAAAACGCCTGACCTCCGGTTGCTCTCGCCGTTTGGTTCATCTTTGCCCACTGCGCCCACAGGAGCGACGACAGATGAAGCGCAAGATTCATGAGACCGCGCGCATCGATTGGATAAATCGCGATACGGGCCTGCTCCAGCTCATCGTAAAGATCCCGCCAGGCATCGGGATTATCAGCAATGCCAATAAAGTCATCGCGCATGTAAAAGGTCGAGCCACCACCGAACCACAGGACATTCTTTCGGCCCGGCAACTCGCTGAGATGGCGAGCGACCTGATTCAGCGTGTCGATGTCTGTTAGGTATGTGTTGTCAGGCCGAATGCGCGGAATGGCTCTGTAAAGAGCCGTGAGCAGCAGTTCGCGGTCGCTGGTAAAGTCCTGCACGAGAAAACACCTGTTGCCGTCGCGCAGATAAATAGCCACAGGCTGGCCAACGGCCTGCTCCTTGAAAAAACTTCGTCAGCTCGTAATAGAGGTACATCTGATCGGCAATTTCTAGATTGCTGATGTCGAGAAGCAGCACGTTCAGCGCGGGCGGAGGGTGCAGCAAATAATCGTTGCTGGAGACCCCCTTCGCCGCCGCCGGCTCCATCGTTACAGCGGTGGGTGTGCCAGTATGCTCCTCGAAAGTATCAATGGTTTCCGGCTTGCTGTTATCGAAGATCCGGAAAGCCGACTGGGGAAGGCCGCGAACCGGATTTCCGCCTTTGTCGGTAACAGTCACATCTGTAAGGACTACCCGCGAATTGGCCTGGATCGTGTACGGCTGGCTTTGTGACGAGGGAGAGGGTTGCTGCGATTGGGACTGAGCGGGAGGCGTGGAAAGGCCCCAGACCAGGAAGATCAGAACTGTCAACAATGGCCGTAAGAGCATCGGCGCACCCGGGGCCGCAACCGTGCAACCCCTGTTGACGGATGACCGCCTCGCTAAGTTGCTGAGTTCGAAGCCGGAAAATCGGCTGCTTTCGAAACCATCCCCTGCCAGTCATTTATACTGAAAGAGCTTCCTGTAGAAACCAGGAAAATCTCCTCGCGCCAGCCGGGCCTGCTCCGAACCTCGCCGCGAGCGCTGTAACAGCAAAGGTCGTCACTCACCTATGATCCGTTTCCTGCAAAAGGACAGCCGCTTTACAAAGGGCATCTTTGTCGTCATCATCTCCGTCGCCTGCATCACCATGGTCATCACGCTGGTGCCCGGTGTCTTCGATCAGACCGCTTCCGCCGACACCTACGCGACGATTGGCCGCGGCGGGCCGCTCGGCCGCTTCCTGCCTGCCGTTGACGACATCTCGACCGCCGACGTGCAGTTGACCGCCGCGCGCATGCTGCAGCGCCAGGGGCTGCCCGAAGCCTACGCGCCATTGATGATGCCTCGCGTCGCCCAGGGACTCATTCAGCAGCACATCGAACTGCTCGAAGCCAAGCACCTCGGCCTTTCCGCCACCGACGACGATGTACGCCGCTTTCTGCACTCCGGAGCCTTCGGACAGGTGCTCTTCCCCGGCGGCAACTACATCGGCGACGCCCAGTACGCAGAGTTTGTCTCGCAGCAGTTCAACATGACCCGCGAGAAGTTTGAAGACGAGGTAAAGAAGGAGATCGAGGAGAATCGCCTACGTGCCCTCATCACTGGCGGCGCCACCATCTCTGACCAGGAGGTCCGCGACAACTACCGCCAGCAGGCGACCAAGATCAAGTTCGACTACGCGGTGCTCAGCTCTGACGACCTGCAGAAGCAGATCAATCCCACCGACGCCCAGCTCGAGGACTTCTTCAAGAAGAGCGCGGCCCGCTACGCGAACGCCGTCCCTGAAGCCCGCAAGATTCAGTACATCGCCTTCACCGACACCAATCTCCCGCAGGGCGCTCCTCAGGTCACTGACGCTGAAATTCAGCAATACTACAATCAGCACCTCAAGGATTACCAGATCGACGACCAGGTGAAGGTCCGCCACATCCTCATCAAGGTCGACGGCAACGACCCCAAGGCTGACGCCGCTGCCAAGGCCAAGGCACAGGACGTTCTCGATCAGCTCCACCACGGCGGCAACTTCGCCGATCTGGCAAAGAAGTACTCCGACGATCCCGGAAGCAAGGAGCAGGGCGGCGAGCTCGGCTTCCTCAAGCACGGCGCGACCGTCCCCGAGTTCGACCAGGCCGCGTTCTCTCTGCAGCCGGGACAGACCTCCGGACTAGTTCGCTCGAAATACGGCTACCACATCATCCAGGTTGAAGAGAAGCAAACCGCGCACACGCGTCCGCTGAGCGAGGTGAAGGCCGATATTCAGGCCACGCTCACACGCCAGAAGGAAGGTCAGCAGGAGCAGGCCTTCGCGCAGCAGCTCGCTACTGAAGCTCAGAAGACCGGCTTCGCCGCAACCGCCGCGGCCCATCACCTTGAGGTTGTAACTACCGACTTCCTGTCGCAGGCCTCCGTCGTTCCCGGATTGCCCGACGGGTCGAAGCTGCTCGCTCAGGCCTTCGCCGCAAAGAAGGGCGACGCCCCCCAGGTCTCGTCCACCGGAGAAGGCTATGCCGTCTTCCAGGTAACGGATATCCAGGCGGCACACGCGCCGACCTTCGCCGACTACAAGTCGCATATCCTCGACGACTATCGTGAGCAGCAGTTGCCGCAGCTTCTGGCGACTAAGATCAATGAGCTGGCCATGAAGGCCAAAGCGGAGAACGACCTCGCCAAGGCC
Organism: uncultured Acidobacteriaceae bacterium; assembly: GCA_963781245.1. Classification (GTDB taxonomy): domain Bacteria; phylum Acidobacteriota; class Terriglobia; order Terriglobales; family Acidobacteriaceae; genus Silvibacterium. The sequence goes on along the minus strand of CAWAFB010000004.1, from coordinate 442,683 downwards.
GCGAAGGAAGTGGGCGCGACCGTCAAGTCCAGTGATTTAGTGGGCCGCGACGCGCAGGTACCCGATATCGGTGCGCTGGCCAGCGCCGCCCCGCAGCTCTTCGATCTCAATGTGGGACAACTGAGCGGCCCCATCAACACCGGCCGCACTGGAATCGTAGCCAAGCTCGTCGACAAGCAGGAGCCCACCGGCGACGACATCGCCAAGAACTTCGACCAGACGCGCGAGGCCCAGCTTGAGCAGCGCCGCGAAGAAGCCTTCGCTGTCTTCATCACCACCCTTCAGGAAAAGTATGAGAAGGAGGGCCGCATCCGCATGAATCGCAAAGCGCAGGGCTCTTCTCCCTTCGGCGGCGGCCGCTCGCCCATTTAGGCGAAGGCTGACGAGTACAACCGGGCCCGTGATTTTCGAATCTTTCGAAGCGCGGGCCTTTTTTCTGCCATTCAGGATTTCTTTTCATGCCTTTTGATCGCGCCTCGGGATTGCTGCTTCACGTCACCTCTCTTCCCTCTTATGGCGGCATCGGCGACTTCGGTCCTGCCGCCTATGACTTCGCCGATTTTCTCGCTGAATCGAAACAGCGTTTGTGGCAGGTCCTGCCGCTCAGCCCCACCGGATACGGCAACTCGCCTTACGCCGCGCTCTCCGCCTTTGCCGGAAATCCACTGCTCATCTCCCTCGACTCCCTCGTCCAGTGGGGATGGATCGCCCATGATCGCATCGCCCAACTGCCCGGCCGCTCCGGCGACGTGCACTGGGAAGATGTCGTTGCCCGCAAGATGCCGCTGATCGAAGAGGCCGCCCGCAACTTCCTTGATCGCCATAGCACTGAGGACTGGAAGCGATTCGAAGGCTACTGCCGCATGAACGGCACATGGCTCGAGTCCTACGCCTTCTACAGCGTTCTGCGCCGCAGATTCAACGGCGCCTCATGGCACACCTGGCCCGCGGACCTGGTTCATCGCGAGCCCGCCGCACTCGACAAAATCCGCGCGGAGCACGGCGAGGAGCTGGCCATCCAGCAGGTCATCCAATTCGCCTTCGACGAGCAATGGAGTAAGCTGCGCGCATACTGCGCGGGGCGAGGCATCAGGATCATCGGTGACGTCGCCATCTTCGTGAACTACGACAGCGCCGACGTTTGGACCAACCCGGGCATCTTCGAGCTCGACGAAAATTACTTGCCTATCCGCGTCTCCGGAGTTCCGCCCGACTACTTCTCAGCCACCGGCCAGAGGTGGGGAAATCCGCTCTACCGATGGGACGTCCTCGCCGAGCAGGGCTTCGCCTGGTGGGTGGACCGCATCCGCCGCGCGCAATCTCTCTACGACATCATTCGTCTCGATCACTTCCGCGGATTCGAAGCCTTCTGGGCCATCCCCGCCGAGAACGAGACAGCAGAGAACGGCGAATGGATCAAGGCTCCCGGTGCCGAGCTATTTCAGCGCCTCCGGGACGTCCTGGGAGACCTGCCGTTCATCGCTGAAGACCTCGGCATCATCACCCCCGAAGTTGATGCGCTTCGCGAGCAGTTCAACCTGCCCGGCATGCGCATCCTGCAGTTCGGGTTCTCCGATCGCGGCGCCCACAACTACCTGCCGCATAGGTACGTCCCCAACACCGTTGTCTATACCGGCACGCACGACAATAACACCACCCTCGGCTGGTGGGATCATGAGGCAACCAAAGCCGAAAAAGATGCAGTGAAGACCTATCTGGGCACAAGCAAGAAGGACGTCGTCTGGGCGATGATCCGCGCCGCCGAAACATCCGTAGCCGACACTTGCATCCTGCCCGTGCAGAACCTGCTCGAGCTCGGCGAGGCGGGACGCATGAACATGCCGTCCAGCACTGGAGACAACTGGAGCTGGCGCTTGCCCGAAGGCGCTCTCACGCCGGAGATCGCCGAGAAGCTCGCAGCCATCACCGAAGTGGCCGACCGGGATCTTCCGCCGCCAACAGATCTGCCGCCCGCCACGCCCCAGCCGGAGGCGGAAAGAACCTGATTCCGCTTCACGCCGCGCGCTTTACTTGCTGACCGCCCCTCGCTGAAAATCAACTTGGAGATGAATTTATGAGTCTCGACAAAACCTCAGGAGCCCGTATGCCCCTTTCCGGCGAAGCGATTCGCATGATGAACTACGTTGACGACGTCGCAGTAACTCTGCGCCGTATCCTTGCCCTCGTTCCCACACTCACTCCCGAAGAGCGTCAGCGCGTCAGTGAATACCTCAGCCAATCCAAGCCCGCCGTCGAAACCGTGCAGACCGCTCTGCTCTCCAAGTAAGATCATTCTCGCCGCGCCGCGCTCTAGCTCACGTGAACGATGGGACAGCGCCTGGGGTCCCGGACAGCGCGGCGAAGCACCTCATGCGTCAGCGGAGCCACGTCGCCTTCGCCCAAGAAAACATAGCGAATGATATTCGCCACCGGGTTCCCCTCCGTCCAACTGAAGTAGGCGTGGGGGACGTGACCTGTTCTCTTCTCCACCTCAATCAGCAGGGCCGCGATAGAATTGGCGACTACCGGACTGCTCGCGTAGAGAACCTTGTGGGGGCCATCCCTTCTTCCATGCACGCTTAGCGTGGCCTCAAACGTCGACGCGTCGCTTCTCTCCACTTCGAAAAACAACAGGCATTCCTCAGGGCTGAGATTATGCAGTTCTCGCACCCGCGCGTCGGCAACATCCAATGCTCCCGGCCAATTGTTCTGCGGGTTCCTCGCCACGATCCGGATGATGCCGTCAGGATCCTCACAGATCATGTCGTTTGCAGTGTCATCCAGGTGAATCCCGGTAATGCGCAGCTCTGTGGAGCGGACCGCTCGCGAAATCAGCGACACCAGGACGATGGACGCGATAAAAAACGACGCGATCTTCACGCCCTCAGGGCGCTCGTAAATGTTCAGCAGAGTCGTATAAACAAATAACAGGGAGATGAACCCGAACGGCAATCGCATCCAGCTCTTCGCTGCAAGCGTCACCGCAAACGCGCCCGAGGTGATCAATACAAGGACACCCGTCGCGTAAGCCCCCCCCTGCGCGTCAACATCCGCTCTGAAGAGCCACGTTACCGTGAACGCCACTCCGGTAAACACCAGCGACAATGGCCGCGACGCCAGCGCCCACTCGGGAGCCATGCCGAACCCGGGCAGGTATCGCGGAATCAGATTGAGCAGCCCGGCCATCGCCGAGGCGCCCGCAAACGCCAGGATCAAGATCGTGCTGGCGTCGTAGACCGACCCGAAAGCATTCCCCAGGTACTGATGGGCGAGATAGGCCATCGCGCGGCCGTTCGCCGGTCCGTGCCTTTCAAACGCCCCGGCCGGAATCAACAGCGTCGAAACAATGCTCGTCGCCATCAGGAAGACGCTCATGATTATCGCCGCCGTTGTCAGCAGCTTGCGCGTGTTCTGGATGCGCTCTTTGAGATCCTTCCCCTTCACCAGCGGCATCACGGCAACGCCAGTCTCAAAACCCGACAGGCCCAAAGCCAGCTTGGGAAACAGGATCAGCGAAATGCCCAAAATCACCATCGGATTCCCGTGGGCTTTGAACAATAGAGTGTGATTCCAGCCGGAGATAAGCTCGGGATGCTCGAACACGTGCCACAACGCGACCGCGATGACTACCGCGTTGAGCGCCAGATACGCCCCGGCCAGAACCACCGCGATGCCGATCGCCTCGCGGAAACCCGCCAGGAACACTGCACCCAGCAACCCGAGAATGACCAGCGTGACTCCCATCTGGCTGTGCATCGCCGGCGGTGTGATCGGATTGTGGACAAAGTGCGTCGCTGCATCGGCGGCTGAAAGGGTCATCGTAATGATGAAGTCGGTGGCGGCAAATCCGAGCAGGATGAGCACCACACTCTTGCCCTTCCAGTGCGAAAAGAGGCTTTCGAGCATGTGGATACTGCCCTGCCCGTTAGGACTGGCTTCCGCCACCCGTCGATAGACCGGGAGCGCGCCAAGCAGGGTGACCAGAACCAGCACGAACGTCGCCACCGGCGACAGGACACCAGCCGCCAGAAATGCAATCCCGGGCTGATAGCCAAGCGTCGAAAAATAATCCACGCCCGTCAGGCACATCACCCGCCACCATTCATGCTCCGGCTCCGGCGTGCTGTGCGCGGCCTGCGGGCGAATATCCGCCAGTAGCCAGTCCTTCACACTCATCCAAGACCCTCACAGGCTTACAGCGATTTCAGCGCCATTGTCTCAGATGTATGTTTCGCGACTTGCGCCATCTCCAACCAGAGGAAACATCGGGGCACGATGCTCCATGCAGATAACCACGGCGAGCATCTCCGCCTTCATTACTCATTTTTTCTCGGAAAACAGGATCAAAGACACGTCCCGGCGATCCCTTCCAGGACTCGGCAAAGGAGGCGCTCGCCGGGCGGTACATGGGGGATTCGAATCACAACGCTCGGAGCGCATGACGCTGACCACCGGCGTTTCCTGTGGAGGCCCTGCAGAAGTCGCCCGACCGGGACTACTGGCGCTGTCGGAAGAGCAGGGCGACGCGTCACCCCGCTTCAACCGTGCGCGCAAGCCCGGAGCATGATCCTACGTAAGGGCACTCTGCCCCGCGGAAACACTCCGGGCCTCTTCCTATTCCGGGCCTTTTAATCGCTGTGCTTTGGCACCTTGCTGTTGAGCAGAGAAGCAAAGGACTCGCCCGCAGGGGTAGCTGTAACGCCGCCACCGCGTACGATATCCGACGCGCTGACCGACTTATCGTAGAGGCGCTGGTTGGCATCAGAGTCGGGTGACAGACTGGCGCCGTTCAGGGACACGCCGGCGAAAAGGCCCGAGGTCCTGGAGTAGGTCAAAATGTCAGCCCCGCCTATAGCACCGGCGCCAGCGGAAGCACCAGGTCCAGCTGCGGCGCTCACATCGCTGCCGACCTTGACCTTCGCATTCAGCACCTTGTCCACAGCTGTATTGGCCAGAATCACGAGGACAAAATCGCTGGACGTGCCGCCGATCTGGAAACCGGCGCTGGCGCCACCGATGCTCATCATAGCGGGCGCGGACCATTTGCCGCTAAAGTTGCTGCCTGCGCGACAACTCATCGGCCCTCGACCGCCGGTTCCTCCAATGCCAACCGCGAACTTCTTCACACTGGGTAGAACTATGATGCAATCGGCCTTCGCCAACACTCCGCGTGGAACATCCTTGCTACTGACCATTGCTTGTAACACTGAGGCGGCATTCCTGATGGTTTCTTCGTCCTTGGTTTTATCCGCGCCCCACATGGGTAGGTTCGCGGAGATCAGGAGCGAAGAAACGAGCAATAAACGCACAACTGTCTTTCCATGTGGCATGGGCATTCTGCCCTCCGTTTTGAGGTGAAAACCGAGAAGCTACCGCGCAGCCGTAACTCGGCGGCGCATGCACGCAACGATAGAATGCTTTTGGGTGAGCGTCAAATTCGAAGAAATGACAGGTCAATCACCGCGGAACCCATCGACCTGGCCTTCACTCGTAGCGCAGCGCCTCAATGGGATTCAGGTTAGCCGCCTTGATCGCTGGAATCATCCCGCTCACCAGCCCCACCACCACCAGAATTCCGGTAGCGATCAGCACGATGTATGGAGAAATCAGTAACTGGATATCGGCAGCCTGAGCATTCGAAGCCATGGCGCTGTAGAAGGGGATGCGCCCCACGCCGATCGAAACCGCATAGGCCAGGGCGATGCCTGCAATGCCGCCGATCCCGGTAATCACCAGCGATTCGGCAAGGAACTGAATCAGGATATGCCGCTTTCGTGCGCCCAGCGCCTTCTCGATACCGATCTCCTTCGTTCGCTGCTGCACGGCGACCAGCATGATATTCATCAGCCCGATGCCGGCAATGCCCAGCGTCAGCGCACCGATAAACAGCAGCAGCACTTCCAGCGCGATAGTCACAATCTTGAACTGCGTAAGCTGCTGCTCGAGATCGGCGACGAAAATCGCCTGGTGATCCGACGGACGGAAGTTATGCATTGCCGCCAGTGTGTTGCGAACCGCCTGCTGCACCGCCGCGTGATCTCCGTTGTAGTTCAGCCAGATGCCGTCGAGGTATTTCGGATCCTTTATATCCGCCATGGCGCTGAACGGAATATAGACCTGGCGATTGACGTTATCGCCCTCCTCCTGCATCTTCGGCTCAAGAACGCCGATTACCTCGAAACTGATGCCGTTCAGCCGAATATGCTGCCCGACCGGATAGAGGCCGCCAAACAGCTTTGTCTTGGCCTCCGATCCGATCACTGCCACATGCGCGCGGTTCGATTCGTCGTCTTCGGAATAGAACCGCCCGGCAGCGATATCCAGCACCAGAATGTTCTGCACCACCGGGCGATAGCCGTTCACCGTCCATGTGTAGGTATGCAGTTCGTTCGCTACCGGCACATCCTTTGACAGCATCGGCGTGATGTCTTTGAGCCCCGGAACCGTCTGCTGCAGACGCTCCACATCATCCTGCGTAAAGCGCACCTGCACCCCGGCCTTCGAACCGCCCACCTGCTCCGAGGTGCGGCCCGGAAAGACGCCGACCAGCTGCGTGCCCCACTGCGCAAAGATGGCCTCAATGGCCCTCCCAAAGCCGGACCCGTAGGCCAGCAGCAGCACCACCGTGGCAATGCCCCAGGCCATGCCCACCATGGTGATGGACGTGCGCCGGCGGTTGTACACCATCGCCTCGTAGGCCTGCCTCCACAAATCGCGCAGCATCTCTCGCTCCTTATTCGCGCCTTAGCGCTTCGACGGGTTCAAGCGCCGCCGCTTTCCCCGCTGGATACAGCCCCGCAACAATGCCGCTCACGCTGAGCGCTACAATTGCCAGCGCCGCCGACCACGGAACCAGCCGCGGAGGATCGAAGCCCTGAACACCCTGCCCGATCGCCTGACGCAGCAGGTACATGAACAGCGCCGACCCGGCAATCCCAAACACCCCGCTCACGCCGGTAAGAATCAGTCCCTCGAGAAAAAACTGGAAGAGAATGCTGCGGCTGGTCGCGCCGATCGCCTTGCGCAGTCCGATCTCCCGTGTCCGCTCGCTCACCGAAACCAGCATGATGTTGATGATTCCCACCGCCCCCAGCGCAAGCGTCACAACGCCCACGCCACCCAGGAAAATATCCATCGCTGTGAAGATCTTTCCCACCATCTGCTCGGTCCGGATGGTGTCCCACTCGTTAAAGGCCTCTGGCGCCTCGGGATCGAAGCCGTGTCGCCGCGCAATGATCTGGTGCACCTGCTTCTTCGCAATCAGATTGTCGGTGCTAACCCGCGGCTGGTACTGGATCGACGTCACCGAATCGGCAGGAATGTTTTCGCCCTTGATCGGAAACATCTCCAGCATCACCGAGAGCGGGATATAAACCTTCTGATTCTCGCTGTCGTTGTTCCCGTGTCCGAATTTGTCAGCCACGCCCACCACCGAGAACCGGGTGCCGTTCAGCGTCACAATCTCGCCCATCGCCGGCCGCCCCGGAAACAACAGCTGTGCACTCTTCTGCCCCAGCACGACCACGTGATTCCGGTTCGTTATATCGTCGGCATTCAGAAACCGCCCCTGCGCAATCGGCAGGAAGCGTATCCCGTCATAATTCGGTTCAGTCCCGATGACATCGCCGCCGGCGGTCTGATACTGGCTCTGCTGCTTGATGTCGTCGCGGTTAATCAGCGCCACTGCCGCCCGCACATCCGGCGCCTGCGTGCGAATCGCCTCTGCGTCGCTCAGCGTCAGATTGTAGGGCCGCATACCAGTATGCTGATTCGGCACCGCTGGAATCGTCCCGCTCCACATCATAATGATGTCGTTGCCGAAGCTGGCCAGTTGCCGATGGTTCCCCGACCGAAAGCCCTCCCCAACCGAGATCAGCAGCAGCATCGAGCCGACGCCCCAAGCGATGCCGAACATGGTCAGAAACGAACGCAGCTTGTTCGCCCAGATGGCGCGGAAGACCTGCCCGAAGGTATCGCCCAGACTCTGCATGCGTTAGTTACGTATACGTGGTGGAAGTGCCCGGAGTTCCCGCCCGCGCCTGCGAGCTCACGCCACGAGCCGGTGGTGAGACGTGGCAGGACAGTACATGTGAGCAGAGCGCTGGAAAGATGTGACCAGCCGCCGTAAATCGTTCACGGTTAAGATGGAAGCGTCCGGAGGCGCCCACCCCATGAAAGCAAGATTCGTTCTGACGCTCACCCTCGCAGTCCTGTTTTGCACGGCCGCGCTTTCCGCTCAGGACACTCCACCCAACGCGCTCCTCGCCCTCTCCAAAAAAGGCCACACCCTCGCCATCGTCGACCCCGCCACCTTGAAGGTCCTCGCGAAAGTGTCCATAGGCAACGACCCCCACGAGGTCATCGCCTCGTCTGACGCAAAACCGCCTACGTCTCCAACTATGGATTTGGCGCCTATCACACCCTCGCCGTCGTCGACCTGATCGGGCAAAAGCCTTTGCCCTCCATCGATCTCGGAGCCCTCCGCGGTCCCCACGGCCTGACCTTCGTCGACGGCAAAGTCTGGTTCACCGCCGAAGCCGCGAAAGCCATTGGCAGCTATGATCCCGCCACGCAGAAAATCGACTGGATCCTCGGCACCGGACAGAACCGCACCCACATGATCTTCGTTGCGCCGGACGCCAAATGGATCGTCACCACCAACGTCAACTCCGGAACCGCCAGCATCATCGAGAAAGTCGAAGGCCGTCCCGGTCCGCCGCCCGGACCCCCACCCGCCGGCGCACCGAACGGACCTCCTCCGCTCATCCTGCCGCCGGGCGGTGACTGGAATGAGACCGTCGTCCCCGTCGGAGTAGGCTCGGAGGGCTTCGATGTGTCGCCCGATCGCAAAGAAATCTGGGTTGCCGACGCGCAGAACGGCAATGTCACCATCATCGACGCCGCAAAGAAGCAGGTCATCGAGACGCTGCCCGTGAACGCCGTCGGAGCCAATCGCCTCAAATTCACACCCGACGGCAAACTGGTCCTCATCTCCACTCTTCGCGGAGGCGACGTCCTCGTTCTCGACGCGGCCACCCACAAAGTCATCAAGCGCATACCAATCGGCCACGGCGCCGCGGGAATCCTGATGCAGCCCCACGGCACCCGCGCCTTCGTCGCCTGCTCGCCCGACAGCTACATCGTCACCATCGACCTCAAGTCGCTTGAAGTCACGGCCCACATCGATGTTGGCGGAGAGCCCGACGGCCTCGCCTGGGCGGCTCGTCAGTAGCTATAGCAGCCCCCGCGCCTTCACTTCGAGATACTCGTTGATCGCATCGGCCTTCACCGTGCCGGGAGTCGTCTCCACCACCAGCACACCCTGCGCGCGCAGCCGCGCCAATATCTCCCGCCGCCGCTCGAGAATTTCCGTCGCTGCCGTTGACACAAACATCTGCTCCAAATTGTCCGGCTTGCGCTCAGCCAGTTCCCGCAGTTCCGGATGCCCCAGGACCACCAGCAGCACCAGGTGCCGGCGTGCAAGATCGACAGCCGCGTCCACCACCTCGGAACGCCGCGCGCTGTCTGCCAGCTCCGTAATCCAGAGAATCAGTCCGCGACGCCGCTGCAGATGCTTCAGCCGCGCCGCCGCCGACAGATGATTCGCCTCGGCGCTCTCTGCCCGTACCTGCGACAGCGAATCGACAAACTGCCGCAGATGCCCCGCGCCGGACGCCGGCAACAACTGCTGCTGAATACCGCGCCCATAGACCAGCAGCGCCGCCTTGTCGCCCGCCTGCAGCACCGCCTGCGCCAATGCCACCGCTGCACCGGACGCCTGATCAAGCTGTGTAAGCACGAGACTGAAATTCTCGTCTGAGATCACCCCGGCCTTCTCCGCCGGCACTTTACGCCGCACTTCAAACGCCGTCCGCGACAGCCTTCCCGCATCGAGCACGATCCACACCTGCTGGCTGCGCTCAGCCGTGAACTCCCGCGTAATCAGCTTGCCGCGCCGCGCCGTCGCCGGCCACGCAATATTCCGAACCTCATCCCCGCTCTGATACTCCCGCAGGCTTTCGAACTCCCGCCCCAGCCCGCGCAGCCTCAGCCGCCGCTTCTGCAGGGCAATTTGCCGTATTCGTAACAAATATAGTTGCGTATCCTCCGGCGATCTCTCCATCGGCGGATAAACCCGTATATTCTGCCTGAGATCCGCCGACGCCCACCGTTCCGCCAGCTTCAACGCTCCGCGATAGCGCAGGAAAGCGTCGCCGAGCGCGACATCTCCCCTTGTGTTGGGCGTGCATTTAATCGTGACCTTCGCCGCATCCCGGGGGTAAGCCAGCACCCGCTGCGCCACTGGCATTGCATCGAGCGCCGGATGCAGCGCGTCCGTCACCCGCATCTCCAGAATCTGATTCGACTCCTGCGTCACCTCAATCGTGATCTCGGTGCGCTCGCCCAGCACCGGCGAGTTCTCGAACCGCCGCTCCACGGTGATCTTCGCCGGAGCCGGCAGCATGGCCGCATCCACAATCGCGAGCAGCAGAACCAGCCCGTCCCACCCCACCATCGCCCAGATCCAACGCGGGTGAAAGAACCCGGGGACAGCCAGCAGGCATCCCGCAACCAGCAGGAGCAGCGCGCGCGGTGTAAGCGCAAAGCCAAATCGTCGGCCTCGCGCGGCGGCCCGGATCGGCGCAGGGACCAAAGTCTGGATCATCGTCTACTTCGGCAACGGCACAGCCGCCAGTACGTCCTTCAGCACGCGGTCCGGATCGAATCCCTCAAGCTCAACTTCCGGCTTCAGGATCAGCCGGTGCCGCAGGCAGGGTAGCGCCGCGTCCTTCACGTCGTCGGGGATCAGATAATCGCGCCCATCCCTCGCCGCATATCCCTTCGCCACGATGAGCAATCCGGCCGCAGCACGCGGGCTCGCACCCAATGAGACGGCAGGCCACTCACGCGTCCGCCGCACCACCGCCAGCAGATAATCGAACATCGCCGGCTCCACGCGCACTCGCCTCACCTGCTGCCGTGCGGCAGCAAGCTCAGCAAAGCTCACGCTCTCGATCACCAAGTGCTCAAGCTGAGCCGCCTCGGTCGACGCATGATGCCGCTCGAGCACTGTCCTTTCCTCCGCGGCCGACGGATACCCCACCTGAATCTTCAGCAGAAAGCGGTCAAGCTGCGCTTCGGGCAGCGGATACGTCCCCTCAAACTCCAGCGGATTCTGTGTCGCAAACACGGTGAAATATTCGTCGAGAACGTGGCATTCGCCATCCATCGTCACCTGGCGCTCTTCCATGCTTTCGAGCAGCGCCGCCTGCGTCCTCGGAGGCATGCGGTTGATCTCATCCGCCAACAGAAACTGCGTAAATACCGGTCCCTTGTGAAAGCTGAAGTCATTCGTCTTCAGCGAAAAGACGCTCGTCCCCAGAATGTCCGCCGGCATCATATCCGGCGTACCCTGCACCCGCCGGAAATCGAGCGAAAGGAATCGCGCCAGTGTCTTCACCGTCAGCGTCTTCGCCACGCCCGGCACGCCTTCCACCAGTGCATGCCCTCCGCACAGCAGCGTCAGCAGTGCTTGGTCGATCATCTCCCGCTGCCCGGAGATCACCTTGCCCAGCTCGGCGCGTCCCTTCTCGAATAGAGCAACCACAGCGCCGCTCGCCGGCGACGATTGCTGATGCTCCTGTTCTGTAGCCCGTTCACTCACGCAGTCTCTCCGTCCTTTGCACCTGCTGGTTGAGAATGTCTCATAAGTTCGCTCAGCTTTGCAGAGCCCTCAGCCGCGAAATGTGCTCATCGATACGTTTCACCAGCCTCAGCCCGCTGCGCGCGCTGTACTTCGTGAACTCCGCCTGTTGCGCAGCCTTCAGGTCCTCAACAAAATCGGGCGAAACGTAGCGAAATCTGTCCGCCACAGCCTGCGCAATGGTCTCCGGCGACGATCGCAGCGTATCACGCGGAATCCCGCCTTCGTGCTCCAGAAACTGCATCAGGCGCCGCTCGGCACAGCCCGTAGCTACGTTCACCGCTCCAGCCTTTCGATATAAATCGCCCATCGATTCAGCAAACTCCAGCGGCGAAGTCCGCGGAACACGCACCAGCGCGCGCAGTGGCCCGTTGCGCCGTCCAAAGCTGAGGATCAACAGGATCGCAACCGCCGCCAGTTGCCACTCGAGTGCCCGCACCGGCGTTCCCGCCACGGTCGACCACAAGTCCGGACGCGCGCCGTGAATGTACTCGTCGAATAAGACCGCCCGGTCCGTTCCGCCAATGCTGGCCAGAAAGAGCTTGAGGCTTGGGTCTTCCTTCAGCCCGCCGTTGCTCAGCGGAGCCGACGAGCTCCACCACACCACCTCTCCCTTGCCTGATGCGTAGTGAACAACAACCGCGTCGTCCCCGCAATTCTGGTCGATGTGCAGGCTCACGCCGTCCGGCTTCCACCGTATCGGCACCGGCATTCCCACTCGGCCGGCGCGCGCCATCGGGCTGAGTCCTTGCGGAGTCGTATAGCAGAGCTCGCTGTAGATATGATTCGGCGCCGTGATATTCGCCTCGGGCAGCATGGCCGTGCTGACTGCGCCAGTCGCTAGCACCCGCCCACCCCGGTTCAGAAAATCTTCAACCCCCGGCTTCTCTTTCAGAGGATCCAACGGATTAGCGTCGGCCAGAATAAGCGTCGTATGCGGCGCGTCAGCCTCGCTCAGATCCTTCGCCGGCCGCTCCCATCGATCCGTCCGATATCCCAGATCGCTCAGCAGCAGCCACGCCGCCTTGGCTCCATGTGTGCCGCTGTTGTAGGTGCTGGGAGTAAAGTCCGAGTCCTCGCGCGCCGGAGCGAGAAACGCTCCGACGACAATAACGACCATTACCGCCGCAGCAACCCAGATCAGTATCCGGGTATCGCCCGAAAGCTTCCTCACGCGGACCTCAGACCTTCGTGCAGTTCGAGAGCCCGTCGGTAGTCGGCCTCGCCCGCAGGATTCAGCCCGTACCAGATGCGCTCAAACCCGCGCGTCTGCTGCCTGAGGAGATTTGAGCGCAGCGAGCCCGTTTCCAGCAGCGCAAGGTACTCGCGCGGTGTGCGCGACCGGTTGGGACTCCAGAAGCGCCGCCCTTCCAGCATCACAATGCTCGCCCAATAGATACAGTGCACCGCCTCGCGCCATTCGTATCGCGCCGCCTGCTCCTCCGCAAGGGTGCGCCAGCTGCGCGAGGCTTCCTCCCACGATTCGATCTGCCGGGTCGCCTCTACCCGCACCGCCAGGCGTTGCCGCTGCAAAGCCCGCATCGCCCACAAGGCCAGCCCCACCAGGGCCAGCGCAATCAATCCCCACTCAAACAGCGGCCCGATCCACGGCGAACGCTGGCCGAACCGGGCTACGTTCGTGAACAGGCTATCGAGCCACAGAAAGAACCGCGCAATCAGCTTGTCCCAGATGCTCTGTTCCTTTACTGTTACAAATTCCTGATGGCTGAGGATTGAATCGGCGCGATGGCGGGCCTCGGCAAATCCCTTCTCACCAGGCTGAGTTCCGGATTCGCGCAGCGCGTCGTCGATCCGGCTCAAAGCCGCGCTCAGACCGCGCTCACGACCGCTGGCCTTGGCATCGCCTGCAGCCTTGAGCGCTGCTCTCAGCCAGTCGTAATGCACCTCAAACTCGTTCACATTAGCGCCCGATCCCAGTGACTGCAGCGTCACACGGTCATCGTCTCCCACCTGAGCCACGTCGCATGCGGTAGCGCTGGCCTGGCATCTCTCGACGAGCGCCCGGAGGCTCTCCAGATGCGCGGTGTATTCCGCCATGCTAGATTGTCTGAGCGCGAGAGCAGGAACCGCCGGCAGCACAAGCATCAGCAGTGCCACGAGAGGGATTTTTCGGGTCACTGATGCCATGGAACTTCGCGTCCGAGGCCCTTCAGTTCGGGGACCCGTTCTCCGCAGACGGCGTCACATCCGTCGCCACATTACTCAGGGGCAAGGAAGGCACCGGCGCAATCTTGGTCATCATCCATTCGATATCAAAGCCCTCCCGCCGCACGCGCTCATCGACATAGAAGAGGCACACCGCAATCGCACCTATGGGCCCAACCAGTGTCCCGGTTACAAACCCGATCGCCAGGCTAATCGCGTTGGTGATAAACGCCTCCGCCCCGCGCGCCCGCTGCGCCAAAACTAAAAGCGGCATCTGGATCGCGCCGATGACGAAATACAGCACGAGTAGAAACACCAGCAGTAGAAAAACCCTCACCTTACGATCGACTAGAAGCTGCTTGCTTCTCTTGATAGAGGCACGTGCCCCCAATGACTCAACAACCCCCGCCGGAACCGCCAGCGACACCCTGATGTAAGCCCACACCCCATAGGCCAGACTGAAGAACGCGAGGATGTAGAGCAGTCCGGCAGTGACATTCGCGCCGGCAGATCCGCGCCTCGCAAGCTGCAGTCCAAGGCCAAACGAGATGAGAAGAACAGGCAGCCAGGATCCCGCCCAGATCTGCCGCAGAACGATCAGCGTATAGCGGAACCAGTGCGTCATGGCATTCTGATACGCCGTCCTGATCGTCGCCGACTCGCCCAGGTACACCGCCGAAACACTCCAGGTCGTCGCCGCCTGTGTAATCCCGTAAAGCACCAGCGAGACCACCGCCGACGCGACCGTCAGCAGGGCCGTGATGATCTGCACCTTGTAGAGATTTGCCCCGGTGTGAACGTGCACACTCTGGTGCGCCGAGTACCAGAGCCGCAGGGACTGCGTCACCACGCTCACCGCGGCCGGCAGTATTGCCAGTCCGGCAAACAGCCCAAAACGCAGGCGGTAGAGCTGGAAAGTCCGGTCCAGCGCCTCCCCCGTTGAAAGCGGCCGCAGATCAAACTGGGGACGGCTGGCGGAGACGTGTGCGCTGCTGTCGATCCAACTGTTGCTCGCCATAAAGGTGTCGCTTTAGCGTGGAATGTTCGACGATGGTAGCACATTGCGTGCCCCGAATATCTGCCCCGGGCTGCCCCGTCGCTGGCCGCCCTCGGAGCCGTGATTTACCGCAAAAACCGCCCAAAATCACGTAGAATCATACAAGCACCCTGGTATCAGGGCTGTTGCCTTCTGGATCCCACCTCCGAATGCATCTGATTTCATGCGATCGCCGTTTGGCCCGGCTGTGAATTTTCACGTCTATATAAGAGACGTCGCCAGAGTGGCCATCTACTCACAGGATTGAGGTATTGGTATTGTTGCAAAACCGTTGTCTGGCGTTCACACCGCTCATATTTGTCTCACTGCTCGCTCCACATGTGGCGTCCGCTCAGGCAACCCATGCCCGTCTGGATATCCCTGTGGCTTTCCCCACTGTAGACAACCCAGCCCTCCCTGCTCTTGATCTCCCCGGCGATCCATCCGTTCCCCTCCAGCAGAGCCAGACGAACCAGTCTCAGCCCCCAGCCGCACCTCCGGCTCAAACACCTGCCAATCCCGGCCAGCTCTCCTCAGAAGACCAGCTCAGGTTACAGGAACACCAGCGCGTCCTCGGAGTCATGGCAGCCTTCAACACCACTCGGAATCGCGATGCCTTGCCCCTGACTCCCGGCCAGAAATTCCAGCTCTTCTTCAAGAGCCAGACCGACCCCTGGCCCTTCGGCCTTGCCGCAGTGATCGCTGGTTTTGACCAGGCCACCAACAGCCCCGCCGAATACGGCCAGGGAATGCAGGGCTATGCCAAGCGATTCGGCGCCACCTACACCGACGCCTTTATCGGCAACTTCTGGGGCAATGCTGTGCTGACCACTTGGTGGCACGAAGATCCCCGTTATTTTCAAAAGGGCACAGGCAGCTACGCCAGTCGCTTTCTCTGGGCTACCACGGCCACCGTTTGGTGCCGGCGTGATAACGGAAGCTGGGGTCCTAACTACGCCAACGTTGCGGGCAACCTTATCGGTGCGGCTATTGCCAACGTTTACTATCCGGCTTCCGAGCGCACCGTCGGCGACACCATCACCCGCGGGCTGACCGTCACCGCAGAAGGCATCATAGGAGCAGAAGTCATCGAGTTCTGGCCAGACATTGTGCACCACTACCAGAGAAAGCACGCCGCTAAACTCGCCCAACAGACAGCCCAGCAGGATGCCCAGGCCGCTCAAAGGACCGGGCAACAGCATACCTCCGCCCCGGCTCCCGCAGGTGACCCTCCTAAGCAGCCATAACAGCCCGCTCCGACCCCTCGCCGCAATCATGCGTTAATCTTCAGTCTGGTATCGTTCTCGTCCGATCGCCACTTCCGACACGCATGAAAATCTTTTTCCGCCCCCTGCTCCTGCTCTTTGCGTTGCTTCCGAACCTCGCCGCCCACGCCGCCAACAAAGTGGCCGTCTTCTCCGAGCCCGGATTCCCCTCCGCCGACTCCGCAGCCCCCATACAGCCCCAGTTGCAGGCCGCATTCGCCGGAGCCACCTTCGCCTCCACCTCGCAATTGCCCTCCGCCCTCGCGGACGCCGACCTGCTCGTCATGCCCTACGGCTCCGCCTGGCCCGAAGCCCAATGGCAGCCCATCCTCGAATACCTCGACCGCGGCGGCAACCTGCTCGTCCTCGGAGGCAAGCCCTTCACTCGCGCCGCCTGGCACGATTCTTCTGGCTGGCACCTGCGCGCGCCGAGCGTCGCCGCCTCACTCGAGCTCTTCATCCACGACTACCAGCCGACCCCCGGATCCGATGGCCTCAAGTTCGAGCCCAATCCAGACGTCCTTCCCGCTCTACCCGCCTTCTCGTGGAAACAGGCCTTCAGTCCCGTCCTGCGCCTTTCCGTCGTCCCGAAATACAACCGCGACGGCTCAACCGGAGACGAAGACTTCGACCTCACCACACTCGCCTGGGGCACCCGCGACAGCCACAAGCTCGCCGCACCCGTCTTCGAAATCGATCACAACCAATACCGCTTCGTCGGAGGCCGCTGGATCTTCGCCGCCTGTGACCTCGACGCCTCCTTCTTCTCGAACACCCAACTGCTCGCGACGCTCGCCGAGCTCGCCACCCGCAAGGCCGACCGCTTCACCTTCCGCCCGCGCGTACCACTCTTTCTCCCCGGCGAGCCGCTTGCCTTCAACTTCGAACCCTACGCTTCCGGCACCGGCTGGACCTCTAGCGACCAGCTCAAAATCCGCGTCACCTCCGAAGACAACGCCGCGCCCACCGACCTCACTATCCCCACCGACTCCACCCAGCCCATTACCCTCCCTGCCAGGGCCGCCGTTGGAAAAGGCCTCCACACCGTCGAAGCCACCCTCCTGCGCGACGGCCAGCCCCTGCGCATCTACCTTTCCGGCTTTTGGATACGCGACTGGGACTATCTCCTTTCCGGCCCAAAACTCACCGTTGGGCCCGACTACTTCCAGCTCGACGGCAAGCCCCTCCCCGTCGTCGGCACCACGTATATGTCGAGCGACGTCGCCCGCCTCTATCTCGCGAAACCCAACGCCTGGGTCTGGGACCAGGACATGGCGCAGATCCACGGCGAGGGCCTCAATATGATCCGCAGCGGCCTCTGGTCCGGCTGGGACCCGCTCATCGGCCCAAACGGCACCATGACTGAAGACGCCCTGCGCACCATCGAAGCCTTCCTCATGTGCGCCCGCCACAACCACCTGCCCGTCCAGTTCAACCTCTTCGCCTTCCTGCCTGAGAACCTCGGCGGTGAAAACCCCTACCTCGACCCTGTCGCCTGGCACGCGCAGGCCGAATACGTCACGTCGATTACACAAAGATTCCACGCCGTCCCGTTTCTCGCCTGGGACCTCATCAACGAGCCCAGCGCCAACGCCAATCTCTGGCGCACCCAGCCCATAGGAGACGCCTTCGAACAGGCTGCATGGCGCAAATGGCTCGCCGCCCGCTATCCCGACCAGCCCGCCCTGCTCGACGCCTGGGCCGAGCCGTCTTTTGGAATCGGCCGCAACCTCCAGTTCCACCCCACCACCTCCGGACCCGAGTCCGCCGCGCAGGACCCCTTCGCCCTTCCCGCCGCCGGCGCCTGGGGATTCGACGCCGTCCGCTCCGGCTACAACCCCCTCAAGGTCTACGACTACTTCCTCTTCACGCAGTCCATCTTCACCGACTGGGTCCAGCGCACCCGCGACCTCATCCGCGCCCAGGGATCCACGCAGCTCATCACCGTCGGCCAGGAGGAAAACGGCGTTTCGGGCCGCCTCTCGCCGGCCTTCTACTCGCAGCTGATCGACTTCACCGCCGATCACACCTGGTGGGACTTCGACGCCATCCTCTGGGCCTCCCTCGCCGCCAAATTCCCCGGCAAGCCCATGCTCATTCAGGAAACAGGCGAGCAGCGCCGGCTCACGCAGGACGACCACCTCCGCCTCACCGCCGAAGAAGAAGGCTGGCAGCTTGAGCGCAAGGTCTCCATAGCTTTCGCGCAGGGAGCCGGCGCGCTCGAATGGGTATGGAACGTCAACAGCTACATGTCCAACGACAACGAAATCCCCATCGGGGCCGTACGCCCCGACGGAACCGAGAAGCCCGAGGCTGAAATCCTCAGCGCCTTCGCCGCCTTCGCCGCCAAGAGCCCGGACAGCTTTACGCATATCCAGCCGCCGCAGGTTGCGATGGTCACCTCGCAGGCCCTGCAGTACAGCGGCATGAACTCGCTCGCCATCGACACGCAAAAACGCGCACTTCGCGCCCTTGCTTACTACGACCACACGCCCTCCCGCTTCGTCGCCGAGAACCGGATCGCCGACCTCGGCTCCCCGAAACTCGCCATTCTCCCCGCCGCTCAGGCCCTGAGCGATGAAGCCTGGACCGCACTCATGAAGTACGTCGACGCCGGAGGCACACTCCTCGTCACCGGACCTGTCCAGCGTAACGAGCATTGGCAGTTCATCGATCGCCTCGCCCCCCTCGGCATCAAGGCGCAGACCGAAACCCTCGCCGTCCGCCAGTCCGACCTGAAGCTTGAAAACCAGCCGCCCATCCAGGTCAGCTTCCCGACTGAGGCCCAGCAGTTGCCCATCGATGTCCTGCGCTTCGCTGATGGCAAATCCGTCGAGGTAGTCTCCCACGGCTCAGGCCACATCCTCTGGGCCCGCGACCCCGTTGAATTCTCCGAGGACTACGAACCCACCGCCGCGCTCTACCGCTATGCGCTCAAGCTCGCCGGAGCCGCGCCCGTACTCCGCGAGCTCACCCCCCTCTCACCGGCAGTGCTCGCCTTCCCCACCGTCCTCGACGACGCGGTCCTCTACAGCTTCTCCAACGAATCGCTCGACAACCAACCCGTCGCCATCGAAGACACCGTCTCCCACGCCACCGTGCGCTTCACCCTTCCCGCGCAGCGCGGAGCCGCCATTCTCCTCCGCAAATCCGACGGATCTGTACTCGCCGCCTACGGAGCCGCAACCAAGCCGAAGTGAACCGCAGCAATATACTCGACTCACCCGCGTGTTCCGCTGATCCTTACCACTCGAAGGAGAAGTCATGGCCGAGCAAATTCCACTGCACTTCGTCTTCTACATCGCCGCGCCTCCGGAGAAAGTCTGGGAGGGTCTCGTATCCCCCGAATCCAACCGCATTTTGTTTATGGGAGCCGAACTGGAAGTCGATCTGAAGCCCGGAGGCCCCATGAAATGGGTCGGCACCGCGCCCGACGGCAAGCGCACTACCTACGTCCATGGCGAAGTGCTCCGGTCTCAGCCCCCAAAGTTGTTGCAATACAGCTTTGCGATGGGTGCTTCCAGCAAATTCTCACGTGTCACGATAGAACTTGTTCCGGAGACTGAGGCTACGAAGGTTTCAGTCACCCATGACCAGTGGGCGGAGGACGATAGCGCCTATGCTGCCACCGCCGATGGCTGGCCCCGCATCCTCTCCCGCATGAAGACACTGATCGAAACCGGCAAAACGTTCAAGCCACATTGATACGTGGCTAAACGCCGAGGATGAATCGCAGAATGGCGGCGTGCCAGATATGTCGTCGCCCGGCGGACTACGAAGAAATAACCGGCTGCACTCTCTCCTGTCCGATCACGCGGCCCTCAACTCCTTGGAAAGACAATCCCGTTCCCGCTCGAGACAAGTTGTTGTCGAGGCGGGAGTATAATTCTCGCCACTTTCGAGGCGGCGACTGAACACTTCGCGTTCTGCCTTCGAATCGATTCGCCAGGGTTGGTGCTCGTACCCACGTTCCGACCGCTGAGGAGCACCCACAGCCCGGTTGCTTCCCTTCTGCCAAACACAAGGAAGAAGATCCAGCACCTGCGCGTGTCTCGCTGGAAGGGCCTCCATACGTGACGCAAGCGCGCCGGCATCCACAAGGGCTAATGGGAGGACAGTACCATGACGACAAAGCGGTTACGCATAGCTGTGACGCAGTCGGAGAATCATCTCCCTGTCACAACCAGGGCAGCGAAAGCTGTCTTCATGATCGTCGGTTGTTTAACACTGCTCCTGTTTTCGGCGCCTGCCTTCGGGCGCGAAGTCAACGTGCTCCTCATCCATGGAAGATTGCATAACACCAAAGAGAAATATGGCCATTTCCGCACCGATCAGTCTGGCGCCTGGGGCAATCTCGTGCCCACAACGTCGGGTACTGTCTGGTACGTCCAATGGGACGCCTGGAACCACTACTTTGACGACAGTTCATGGCCCGGCGGAGAGGCCGTCGTCCGTAATGCAATCGACGCACTCTGCGATGCCAACAAAGGCCAGGCCTGCTGGATCCTCTGTCATAGCGCCGGCTGCGCCGCGTTCGAGGACTATCTGGCAAAATCCGACTACGCCCACAATTCCATTCTCATCGAGCACGTCATGGCTGCCGACAGCGCTGCCGGAGGATCGGAGTTAGCCAACAACGGCCTGCTTCGCTGGCTAGGTGGAATCAGCGGGCTCGGCGGCAAAATCGATAACTCGCTCAAGACCAGTTATGCCCGAGGTGCCTATAACCATAACAACATGCAGTCGGTTGTTGTGAGGGGCGTTGGGGGCGCCACCAATAGTTACCCTTTGCACTTCCTTATTGCATGTAACTTCTTTCCCCGTCAGTTCTTCGGGCATAACTCGCAGTGCACTCCTTGCCTTCTCGGGCTGCAGAGAGAGTGCGACGATGGCACCGTCGCCCTGCACAGCACCTGCGCTCATAACCGCGTGGCATCTTTCCAGGACTGCAACAGCAGAATTCCTCCTCACAACGATAGGGCTGGTACCTACGCTTTCCATGGCTGGTGGATCAACGACCACGTGTGCGACGGCGATTTTGCGCAGAACTGCAATTGGAACGGTCCTTATTCACCGTTCGGGCACAGCGTATGGAACTCGCCCTTCAAGACCTACCGCGTGGATCATTCCAACGGTAAGGAAGTCGTCGTGAATGAATACTCCTTTGCTCCCTTTGCCCTCGCTCCCTGAGCCGGCATGGCACGATCTCCGGCCTCTATCAGGACCACTCGAATCAGCTAACGGCAATGGAGGAATCGACCATGATCGGAATCAAGAATGCATCCGCAATAGCGGCCCTGGCACTCGGTTTTGTTATAGCCGGACAGGCGTGGGCCCAGGCACAGCGCACTCCTCAACAAGCACCGCTCGACGATCCATCCGCAAAAGGCGGAATCGCTGTCTTCCAGAGCTACGCACAATATCCGCCGGAATCGAGGCCGCTCGATACCTCGAACTGGGATCTGCTCCATCCCTGGCTCACTGAGAACGCCCCAGTGTCGCTCGTACCCGTGCAGACTATTCGCCAGTTCGAAGCGCTGCGGAGCTCCGGCCTCGAGGATGAAGAAATAGCGCAACGAGTAACCATCCCATCAAACCTCCCCAGCTATCAGTTCGATATAAACAAAACCATCCTTGCCGGCACTCAGGACCAGATCAACGCGCAGCTCAAGGTGACTTCAGCCGATGGCTCAATGCCTCTTGCCGCTCACGTCATCAAGGCGGAGTTGATCGGAGACGACTACTTCGATTCTCCTGCCCTGGGCAGCGTGCCTTTCTCCTGCGACGGCTCCAGTTGCTCATTCCAGTGGAAAGCGCCGTCAACGGATAAGAAATACTGGGGGTCGCTCGAGCTTCAGGTCACCCTGACCGTCGAAGGCACCGATGACGAGTATGTCGCGCGACAATCGTTCTACTCATCTCCCATGGTGGCCGGCAGCTTCAACGGAAATTTCACCGAACATCTCGTCAACGGATCTCTCGTCATCGAGGCCGGCGTCGATGTGCAGAAGCGGATGGTGTGCTTTGTAAGCGGAAACCTTTATTCCGCGGCGAAAGAGACACCCGTGCAGTTTGTGCAGCGCCGCATGATCGTCGACCCATCCATGAAATCCATCTCGTTCACCTTCTTCGGCAAGATCTTCCGCGACTATGGATACGAAGGCACATTCCGGCTGCAAGACTTGCAAGCCCAGTGCGAAAACCTCCCGTATCCTCCCGAATGGTTTATGGACAGTCTTGCCCACCGTGCCGAACTGCAGGCATTTCGAGAGACCCATCAGCCGGCGCCCGAACCAACACGGATCTACTTCGCGTACAGTACCGACTCCTATGTAACCCACAGCTATGCCGCAAATGAATTTTCAGACGCGGAATGGCAATCTCCGGAAAAGGCTCGCAAACTCGAAGCACTTCAGAAACTGGCCGTGGACCTGAACGATCCCGCAGGGGAGGCGCGCAAACATCAGTAAGCGGAATCTACCGCCAAGAGAACTGACAGAACTCGATCCGAAAGCCAGACTTGTCCCGAGCCCTGCTCACCGATCCTCGCCCCAAAAAAGAACCCTGATCTTGGGATCAGGGTCAGGAGGTGTTTATTTGCAAGAGACGAATACAGATTAGAGCCCGCAGCGATTCATGTCTTGGGCCGGATGGACGGTTTTTGCCTCCACCTTTGGGTTGAAGCATTCTGGAGACTGAATACCATTTTCTAGCCTGACCACGCCCTGCCCTTATCCGGGAGCGATGCGCGCTGCCAGCCCGGATAGCCCATAAAGCCAGATCACCAGCGTGATGACGGAAAGCAGAGTCGTCATCGAGACCGTGGACGCTACCATCATCTCCTCGCAGTGATACTCTCCCGCAAGAATGTACACAGTCTTGGCCGTGGGTACAGCGGCACAGATGACGGCCGCGATGGTGTAGAGGGGATCGAGTCCCAGCGCCACGCTCAATCCGTACACAATCACAGGCATGATGACGAGCTTAACGGCCGAGAGCAGCGAAGCTCGCCCGACATTGGCGCGCAGTCCATCGATCGACAGCCCCAGTCCGATCGCGAACAGAGCACAAGGCGTGAGCGCATCTGCCATGATGCCCAAATAAGCAGTGACCGGCCTCGGCATGCGAAGACCGAGGACCGACAAAAGCATGCCGATCAGCGTTGATATGACCAGCGGGTTGAGCACGACGTGCTTGACTGTGACCATCGGAGCCGTGAGTGACCCATGCTCGTCCCGCTGACCCAGTTCGAGCAGGACCACGGCTATTGGAAACATCACAACGGCCACGAATACCGTGGCGATCGCCGCGGGCAACACGGCGTGCTGGCCATAGATCGCCTGCAGGACGGGTAAGGCGACGAAGCCGGTATTGGTCATCGATGCGGCCATGCCATGCATCGTTCGGCTTGCGAGACCTCGGGAAGCACGAATGCTCATGATCCCGAACACGAGGATGAAGCAGAGGAGGGAGCCACCGCCAAAGGCGACAAGAAAGCGCCAGTTGATCAACGAATGACTTGGTTCTTGTGCAATGGTGACGATCAGCAACGCCGGCATTGCAATGTTATAGGCGAAGTGAATGAGTGCGTCAGACAACGCCCGCGACAGATAGCCCGTATAGGCAACGATCCAGCCAGTCAGGATCACTGCGAATACAGGGAGGATGAGGTCAGCGATCCGCACCGAAGGTGTCTCAAATTGACGCTCTAAAATTGCACGGAGAGCAAGGTGCAGTCAATAGCGCTCGGACTTAGAGATCCTCCTGTGCTGCTTACGGTTTTCAGCCGATGTGGATCGACGGGTGTGCTCCCTGAGAACCCGAGCCCTACCGCAGCCCCTCTCCGATTTGCCGGAACCCTCTCTGAATGTCATCCTCGAAGAGATGAAGAAAACCATACTGCCCGCCATCGCTGCGGGATTGCTTTGTATCTGCTCTATCTCGGCTTCCGCTCAGGACAAGGGATATTGGCGTGCCACGAGTTCGACTGCCACGGCCATTACCGGCGATATAGGAATCGCTGACGACAAGCTCTCCATCAATTACACGCCGTTTACCCTCGCAGAGATACGCAAGCTCGAGCCCGCCGAGGCTTCAGCCCTTTTCAGCGCGGATAGAGGCGTTCCCGGAGCCGGCTTTCTTTACCGGCTGAACATCCCGGCCGCGAAGCGCTTTCTCCACCACAACAGCCTCTGCGGCACCGAACAGACCCAATGGATGGCGACCTATGCTACAGGCCGCGAACTGCGGGTCGCTTTCTTCTCCGGAGCCGAAATGCCGGTATTGACCTCCGACGCTCTTGCCAATTCCACTGATCTTTGCGGAGTATTCCTCTACGGTCGGTGACCATCAATGTCAGCCTTCTTTCCGCTCCGGAGCGCTTGTCAAGCCCCGTTATCCCTCGGAGGCGTGTAAGCCATTCATTCCGGGCGAGAAATGGACCCGCATTGATGGCCGACTATTTCCCCGCAACCAGTAAACTTGAAATAGAGAGCAGACTTACTTTTCGAGACAGTAGCCGCACCGGCTAACTCTTTTATTTTCTATGAAGTATCTGTAACTCATTGATTCCTTGGGACCTGCGATTAACCTCTACTTTAAACTCAATAAAATGAATGAAGTAGATAAACTGGGGGGAGGGGGTACTCGCAGGTACGACGGAGTAACATTACGGTCGGAGTCCACTCTGAAAAGGAAAACCACGATGCCCGACACGCCTCAGACCTACGCCAATCACGGACGCTTTCATCCTCTCTTCCACTTCGTCCTGGCGCCGATACTGCTTATCAACCTGATCGTCAGTATTGTCTGGCTCGTACGCAATCCCGGATTCGCTTCGGTCTGGTATCTGGTTATGGCAGTCGCGCTCTTCGTTATGGGGACCCTGGTGAGGGTCAACCCGATGAAGGTGCAGGACCGCGTCATCCGTCTCGAAGAGCGGCTTCGCCTCTATGCTCTTCTGCCGGAATCCCAGCGCGCGCGTATCCCTGAGTTGACCGAGGACCAATTGGTCGGCCTCCGCTTCGCTCCCGACGAGGAACTCCCCGCCCTCGCCCAGCGCGCCATCTCCGAACACCTGACCCGCAAGGACATCAAGAAGGCCATCGTCAACTGGCGCCCCGACCACTGGAGAGTTTGACCGCTCGCGAGTCTGACCCGCACCCAGCCTGACGGCTCAGGCCTGCTTGGCCTCAAGCTCCGCCCACCGGGCAAAGAGCGAGTCCACCGCCTCCTGCGCCTTCTCCTGCTCGGCCAGAGCCTCGACCAGCCGAGACGCATCGGTCGCAACTGTCGGATCCTCGACCATCGTCCGCGCCGCCGCCAGCCGCGCCTCCGCCTCGCCGATCCGATCCTCGATCCCGGCCCACTCCCGGGCCTCCAGGTACGACAACTTCTTTTTCGCCGAATTCGCCGTCGCAGTCGGAACCCGCTCCTGCGGTCGCGCAGGTTTCTTGGTATGCTCGCGCTCCGCCATCCAGGCTTCCCACTGCGAGTAGTCGGCGAAGCTCGCCGCGCCGCCCTGCCCATCGAGTCCGACCACGATGTTGGCTATGCGATCGAGCATATAGCGGTCATGCGTAACCAGCACCAGCGATCCCGGATATTCGAGCAGCGCCTCCTCTAGAATCTCGAGCGTCGGAATGTCCAGGTCGTTCGTCGGCTCGTCGAGCAGCAGCACATCGGCAGGCTGCAACATGAGCTGCGCGATCAGCACCCGCGCCTTCTCGCCGCCAGAGAGCCGCGACACCGGCTGGTTGAGCTGCTCCCCCGTGAACAGGAACCGCGCCGCCCACGACGCTACGTGAATCACCCGATCCTGATAGACAACCGAGTCGCTGTCCGGCGCCAGCGCCCGCCGCAGTGTCTGATCTCCGTCAAGATGCCGGTTCTGTTCGAAGTAGGTGATGCGAAGCTGATTCGCCCGCTTGATGCCGCCCGATGCCGGCTCGATCTCTCCCGTGAGCAGCCGCAACAGGGTGGTTTTACCGCTGCCGTTCGGCCCGACCAACCCCACGCGCATCCCGGCCGTCAGGTGAAAATTCAACCGGTCGAACAACGTCCGCTCTCCGACCGCATAGCTGAGATCTTCAAGCTCGACGAGCCGCTTGCTTTGGCGTCCAGTCGAACTGAAGTCGATATCAGCGGTGGCCGTGCGGCTGCGGCTGCTGACGTCCGCCAGCTCGGCGATCAGGCGGTTGGCGTTGTCGATGCGGGCCTTTGCCTTGGTAGCCCGGGCCTTGGGACCGCGCCGCAACCACTCCTTCTCCACGCGAACCCGATTCTCCAACGCCTCCTGATGGCGAGCCTGTGCGTGAAGGAATCCTTCCTTCGCCTCCAGAAGCTGGCTGTAGCTACCCTCGGCGCGCAGCATCCCCGAGGGGTACGCCCGATTCAACTCCGCCATCTGTGTGGCGACGTTCTCAAGGAAGTAGCGATCGTGGCTGATGACGACACTGGCAAAGTTCTCGCTGGCCAGAAGTTCTTCCAGCCATTCGATCCCGGCCAGGTCGAGATGATTCGTCGGCTCGTCGAGCAGCAGCAGATCGGGCTTTTGGACGAGTGCTTCGGCGACAGCAAGCCTTTTCCTCCAACCGCCGGAGAATGTATCCGCGACTGTATCGAAATCAGTGAAGCCCGCCATGCCGAGAGTGGCGCGCAGACGCGCCTCCCAATCAGTCTCATGCACTCCGGCCCGCTTGAGCGCGCCTTCGATAATCTGCCGTGCGGTAGTCCCGGGTGCAAACGTGGAATCCTGCTCAACGTAGGCCATACGCAGATTCCTGCGTGGAGTGATCTCGCCGGAATCGGGCTCGATGTCGCCGGCGAGCATCTTGAGCAGCGTGGATTTGCCGCTGCCGTTCGGACCAATCAGTCCGATCCGATCGCCGTCGTTGACGGTAAACGAGATCTCGCGGAAAAGTGTGGCCGCGCCGAAGGTCTTGGTTACCGATTGCGCATTCAGCAGGAGAGACAAGTTCTTCTCCTGCTAGCGCGCGGTGCTGGTGGCCGCAATGTACTCCTCGTACGGCCCCTTGAAATCGTCGATAACGCCTCGATCGAAGTGCCAGATGCGAGTCGCCACTTCGTCGATCAGGTCATGGTCGTGAGTGACCAGCAGCACTGTGCCTTCGTACCGCTGCAGGGCGATATTGAGTGCGTTGATTGATTCGAGATCGAGGTGATTCGTCGGCTCGTCAAAGATGAGGACATTCGGCTTTTGCAGCATCAGCTTGCAGAAGAGAAGACGTGCTGCCTCGCCGCCAGAGAGCGCAGCCGTTGGCTTCAGCCCCTCTTCCCCCCGAAATAGCATTTGGCCAAGAATCCCGCGAATATCTTCTTTGGTGGCTTTCGGATCCCACTGGTGCAGCCAGTCGGCAACCGTGAGTCCGTGCTCGATGATCCCCGTGTGATCCTGTGGGAAATAGCCGATCTGCGCCTCGTGTCCCCACTTGATCGTTCCCGCGTCGAGCGTGAAGTCTTTTTCGGCGAAATCGGGAGAAGTCGTGAGCAGAGATTTGACGAGCGTGGTCTTGCCCTGGGCATTGCGGCCCATCAGACCGATCTTCTCGCCGCGCATCACGTTCGCGCTGAATCCGTCGATCACGGTCAGATCGCCGTAGCTCTTGCGCATATCCTCAAACTCCAACGCGGTTTTTCCGGAAGGGCGAACCATGTCAAAGCGGATGTATGGGCGCTGGATGTTCGATCGCGCAAGTTCCGTTGTCTGGAGACGTTCGACTTCTTTCTTGCGGCTGGTCACCTGGCTTGACCTGGTGCCGGCCGCAAACCGCGCGATAAATTCGTTCAACTGTGCGATTTTTTTCTCGCGCTGCTCGTTCTGCGATTCGAGACGCGAACGAATCTGCGTCTTTGCCACAACCATTTCGTCGTAGCCGCCGGTGTAAGTAATGATCGTCTCGTAATCGATGTCGGCGGTGTGCGTGGTCACGCTGTTGAGAAAATGCCGGTCGTGCGAAATCGTAATCAGCGTGCCTTCGAACCGTGACAGGAAGTCCTGAAGCCAGTGAATCGAGTCAAGGTCAAGATAGTTTGTAGGCTCATCCAGGAGAAGCGCCTGCGGATTGCCGAAGAGTGCCTGCGCGAGCAACACGCGCACTTTCTGGCCTCCCTGCAGCTCACTCATCTTCCGCTCGTGCAGCTCGTCCGGAATGTCGAGGCCCTGGAGCAGGACAGCGGCGTCGCTCTCCGCCGTATATCCGTCTTCCTCGCCGACGATTCCCTCAAGCTCACCCAGACGCATGCCATCGTCATCGGTGAGCTCGGCCTTGGAGTAGATGGCATCGCGTTCTTCGAGAGCCGTCCATAGTCCCTTGTTGCCCATGATGACGGTGTCTATAACCCGGTAAGCGTCGAAGGCAAACTGATCCTGACGCAAAATCCCGAGCTTCTTCGGCCGCACCACGTTGCCCTTCTGCGCATCGAGTTCGCCGGACAGAATCTTCATGAAGGTAGATTTGCCGGCACCATTGGGTCCAGTGAGGCCGTAGCGGCGCCCCGGCGTGAACGTTATGCTCACGTCGTCGAAGAGGATCTTGGCGCCGTAGCGCATGCTTATATTGCTGACTGAAATCATTGTGCTTCCGTATTGAATGTTGTGGCCGCGAAGTTCTGCGTGCGCCTGGGAGACGCAGTGCGAGAACCTGCGAATGTTGGCCTGTCCCACTATCTTAAATCGAAGAAGCGGGAATTCTTTTAAAAGAGATGCGAGATGATCTGGTTTACCGCCAGCGCCGCCGTGTAGGCGAGCACGCTCATGTATGCAAACTGCAGCGCCGGCCACTTCCAGCTATTCGTTTCGCGCCGCACAATAGCCAGCGTCGAGGTGCACTGCATGGCAAAGGCGAAGAAGACCACCAGCGCCATGGCTCCCCCCAGTGTAAGGTCATGGCGCAGAGCCGCCTGTAGGCTTAGCGAGTGAGTCGCAGGATCTGCACCGTAGAGCGTCCCAAGCGTACCGACGATTACCTCGCGCGCGATGATGGAACTGAGCAGGCCGATCCCGATCTTCCAATTGAAGCCGAGCGGATGGATAACCGGCTCGATCCAGCGGCCTACATGTCCGATAACGCTGTCAGGCAGGGTCGAGTGGAAGGGTATATGGCTCAGGAACCAGAGCACCACCGTCACGCAGAGAATGATCGTTCCTGCCTGCTTCAGGAACACCTTGCCGCGATCGACTACGCGAAGCCCAAGGGAGCGCAAGGTAGGCAGCCGATACTGCGGCAGCTCGAGAATGAACGGCGCAGAGGCCGCCTTGAGAATTGACGACTTGAGCAACCGCGCCGTAAACAGCGCGGCGAGAAAGCCCAGGAGGTACAGCGAAAGCATGACGGCCGCACGCAGGCCGAAGAATTCGCCAATGATCGGCTTGTTGGGAACGAATGCGGCAATCATCAGCAGGTAGATAGGCAGCCGCGCCGAGCACGTCATGAACGGAGCCACCAGAATGGTCGCAAAGCGGTCGCGCTTGTTCTCGATGGTCCGGGTAGCCATGATGGCTGGAACCGCGCAGGCATAGGCGGACAGCAGCGGGATAAAAGCTTTGCCGTTGAGCCCGATAGAGCGCATGACCCGATCGGCGATCAGCGCTGCGCGGGCCAGATAGCCCGAATCCTCGAGCACCCCGATGAACAGGAACAGGAGCAGGATCTGGGGAAGAAAGACGAGGACCGATGCCACGCCCTTCCAGATGCCGTCGATAAGAAGGGATTCAAACCATCCGTGCCCGAGAAACATCCCGATCTTGCTTCCGGCCGCATTGAGCAGGTCGCCGAAAGCATTGCTCAGGGGCTGGCCGATGGAAAATACCACCTGGAAAACGCTGATCACCACGGCTAGGAAGAGCAGCGGACCGAAGATACGGTGCAGCAGGAATCGGTCAAGCTTCCGCGTCCACTCCGACGACAGCGGCGCTTTGTACTTGGTCCTCGTGCTGATGCCCGTTGCCCACTGGCGGTACGATCGCGCATTACCCACAACTGGCAGTTCCAGTTTCGCCGGATTCCTGGGTTGTAACGTCTCGCTCTTACGGTCCAGGAAATGAGCAATGGAATCGAGACCAGTACCACGCGTGGCGCTTATTTTTGCGACCGGCACACCGAGTTCTCGGGCCAGCGCCAGAGTGTCCACTTCGCCGCCGCGAGTTTCCATCAGGTCGCTCATGTTGAGCAGGACGAGCGTCGGCAATCCCAATGCCAGAACTGGGGCAGCGAGCGTTAACTGGCGCCGCAGGTGCAATGAATCCAACACCAGCAGAATAGCGTCCGGCGCAGGCGTGCCCGGCATCTCCCCGTGCAAAACATCAACCGCCACACGGGCATCTTCTGAATAGGAGTCGAGACCGTAAATACCCGGAAGATCAATAAGGGTAAGGTCGCTTCTACCGATGCCGTTCAGCTTTCCGAAGTGCTGCTCGACGGTAACCCCAGGGTAATTGGCAACTTTTGCACGCAGGCCGGTAAGGCGGTTAAAGAGAGTCGACTTGCCGGAGTTTGGAGGGCCCACCAGCGCGACCGTGCGGACTTTACCTGAAACCCGAGGCTCGACCTTAATTTCAATAGTTTCAGTAGCGCAGCAGTCGCTCATCAGAGCCCTTCCTCAACCACCTGAACGCGAATGGAGCGGGCCGTTTCCCGGCGCAGCGCAATCTCAAAGCCGTCGATGGCGTATACCGTTGGGTCGCCGGCGGGCGCGCGCCGGACGACCACGACCCTCGCCTCGGGAATAAACCCCATGTGCATAAGGTGATGTCCAACCTCTTCCGGCAGGTCCAAGCGCTCAACAATCGCCATTTTCCCAATGCCGAGTTCACTGAGCGCGTTCAAGTGTGCCTGACCTGTTTCTCTTTTCAATCATAACGCAATTACGACCAATTCGCTCGTAGTTCCCCCTCATCAATTCGCCACGTAGTTGGAGGAATTTATGCCGTTGTAACGCGTTGTCATAATGTGCGTCTTTCCGGGCCGCAGCTTCGTCTCCAACCGTAGTGAGTTCCGGATGGCTGGTTCTGGGGGAAGGAACTCAAGGTGGGACGGGTGCGCCTTATGTTGAGCTTGCGCTGAAATGGCGCGCCCATCTCTACTATTCGCAGCCTCTCATCCGCCCCGTCTGGCCGGATGCCAATTCCTAAAGCCGCGATAAATCAGCGAGTTGAAGTCTTCTCTGCGTTCAGAGACGGCCATTCCGGCGTACGCTTTTCGAGAAAAGCGCGGATACCTTCCTTGAAATCTTCGGTGGTACGAGCCTCAGCATTGGCCGCGACCGCTGATTCGGTTTCCTGGTCAAGGTGGTGGTGCGCATGCTCACTGAGCAGCCGCTTCGTCGCCTGCATAGCAGCGGGACTATTGCGAAGCAGCGAGCAGGCCAGCCGCCGTGCCTCAACCATCAGATCCTGCTCGGAAACCACGCGGGTGATCAACCCTAGATCGAACGCCTCTTGAGCCTTTATGAGGCGGCCAGTGAGCAACAAATCGCGGCAGCGCTTGTCGCCGATCTGGCCGCGCAGAAATGCTGACACGATTGCCGGAACGAACCCAATCTGGACCTCGGTGTAGCCGAATTTGGCTTCCGGAATGGCGAGAGTGAAGTCACAGATAGTAGCCAGGCCCATCCCGCCGGCGATTGCGGCTCCATTAACGGCGGCGATCGTCGGTTTAGACAGGTCGTACAGGGTGCGCAATAGACGTGCGATTCGTTCCGAATCGAGACGGTGCTCTTCGGGAGTCTTCGCGCGCAGCGTCTCCAGATGGTCGAGATCGAGCCCCGCGCAGAATGCTGAACCCGCGCCCGTAAGCATGACAACCCGGCAGGAGGGATCGTCCCCGGCGGCGATGAAGGCGTGCGTAAGATCATCCATCATCTGAGGATTGAGCGCATTACGCTTATCCGGGCGGTTCATCGTGATGGTAAGGATGCCGCCTTCCGAGTGGGTATGTAGGGTGGCGTAGCGCCGCATATCGGTTCCCTCCGAGCCAGAGACAGACAATCTTACTTCACGCGTTCAGAAGCGAGCCATTCGACTATTGTGGCATCGAAGCAAATTGTTGCTGAATAGCTCGGCTCGCCGCCAGCACATTGTCGAGCGGACTCAGCGGGGGAAGCGTAGCGCCCAGCCTGCCAAGTTCTGCGAGAGCGATCTCAGTCGCCACGTTGCCAACCAGCGCGTCTTGGGCGAAGGGACATCCGCCCAGGCCGCCTAAAGCTGTGTCGAATCTCCGGCAGCCTGCGGTGTAAGCGGCGGCCACTCTTTCAGCCGCATGGTCAGGTCGTGCATGCAGGTGCACGCCAAGTTCGACATTGCCGGAAAGCGTCGGCAAAACAGCGGCCACGAGAGTTTCGACGTCAGCCGGAGACGCGAGACCCACCGTATCGGCGAGAGAGATCTGCTCGATTCCGCTGTCAGTCAGCAGATCGCAGGCGGCGATAACCTCGTCGATGCTCCATGGATCGTTGTATGGATTGCCGAAGGCCATAGAGACATACACAACGACATTTACGCCTGCCTTGTAAGCGCCTTCCCCAATTGCATCAAGAACCTCGAGAGACTCTTCCGGCGTCTGCCGCTGATTGCGCTGGAGAAAGGTGGGCGACACGGAATAGGGAAATCCCAACGTGCTCACGGCCCCGGTGGCAATCGCACGGTCGGCGCCTTTTTTGTTTACGACGATGCCGATGATTTCAACATCGTCCGGCGCGTCGAGAAAACCAAGCACCTGCTCTGAGTCAGCCATCTGTGGGACCGCTGCCGAGGACACAAAGGAGACGGCATCGATATGCCGAAAGCCGGCATCGATTAACGACCGCAGATACTCCACCTTCACATCTACAGGGATGGGCTTCGGCAGCCCCTGCCAGGCATCGCGGGGACATTCGATCAGTTTGACTGCGTTTACCATTTGCCGGCCAGCTTAAAGAGCATGCGAATTCGTCATGACAAGTACCGCAACGATCGCGCCAAAGTGTGCAGCCGCGGCAATCGCCAGGGCGGTCCACAACGACTTTGAGCGGAGTATCAGGACCATGAGCGCTCCATAGAGCGGAAACTGAATATACATCAACAGCTGTGACAGATTATCTCCGAGCAGAGTCGCAAGCCCAATCGCCGGGCTCTTAAGCAGAAGCACCCAGGGATAGAGAGTCATCAGAGCGCTGGGTCCGGCAAGGGCCATAATGCTGGCGGCGTGGATGGCAAAGGGCGTTACGGCAATACCAACCAGAAGCGGCCACCACACAGCAAGAAAACCGGGACTCTTACTCTTGCGCTTACGCGAAGTGTTCCGAGATACGGCGCGGCGCTTCTCCCGAGGTGCGGCTGTGGTGGCGGGCATGCCATGAGAATACTAGAACCGCAGGGGCTTTCTGCCCACATCGACAGCAGGTGATGCGCAAAGGTATCCGGGTTGAAATCACCACGCTTGCAGAAGTCGACAATTGATTTGACCGTGCAGTGAGTTGGGGGCTACATTCGCAGGCGCCGCGCCAGTGCGATCCGCTTGTCACCAGAAGGCAAGCCACCGCGCAGCCGCCGGAGGATGTACGGACCATCTTGCCCTGAGACGACAGGGATCCAGGTATTTTCAGGAGGCTTGCAATGTCAACGATCAAGAATGTGGGAACGACCGCAATCGCGGCTCTGTTCCTGGCCATTTCTATTGCAGCTCACGCTTCACAGCCAGCGTTCGACGCGATCTATGTCTTCGGCGACAGCTACTGTGATGTCGGTAACATCTTTATCGCGACCAGCGGCGCTGAGCCGGCTGCCCCCTACTACATGGGCCGCTTTTCGAATGGTCCGATCTGGATCGATCACCTGGCCGGCACCTTCGGAGTAAAGGTGACGCCCTCGCTCGCCCTCGGTACCGACTATGCCTTTGGCGGGGCGGAAGTCACGGCGGCAGTTCCCGAGGGCCCATTCTCAATTCCCAGCGTTCCCGACCAGGTGGCGCTGTACCTCTCCCAGCACAACGGAAAGGCCGACCCCAAAGCACTGTACATCATGGAAGGCGGCGGCAACGACATTCTGAACGCTCCGGCCGGTACTTCTCCTCAACAGCTTGGAGCCGAGGTGGCCTTTGGATTGGCGGCCAGCATCGAGTTGCTGGAACGCGCGGGTGCGCGTCACATCCTGGTTCCGAACCTCTTCGATGTGGGCAAGTTGCCGGCAGCGCGCCTGGGCGGAATCTCCAGTTTTGCCACTGCGACCACCCTGGTAATCAACCAGCAGATGAGCTTCTGGCTGCTGCTCGAATCGTTTTCACCGCAGACGCACATTTACCGGCTGGACACCTATGACTTCCTGCAGGGCGTCTTCGCCGACAGCTCCCACTTCGGCTTCACTGATGTAACTGATCCATGTCTCGTTACCTCTCCGACACCTTCGGTGTGCAGCAATCCCTATGTCAACTTCTTCTGGGACTTGGATCACCCGACGATCTTTGGGCACTCCATGTTCGCCACGCTGGCGATTCAGGCGATAAGTCAGTAACAATTCGCTCGCGGACTCAGCCGACTTGAACATTCCGCGAGCGAATCCATAATTCGAAGGCCAGTGTGTTGATCGAGAAGCCGATCCAGAATGCGATCCCGAAGAACTGGTGTGGCGCCAGGTGTGTGAGCGGGCTGGTCGCAAAGAAGACTCCCATCACCGGACGAGTCGTCGCGATACCCAGCAGCACCACGATAGCCCGCAACAGCCATGGGCGCTCGCGGAGCGGATCATTCTGTCTCCGGTAACGATATGCGCGGACGAGCGAGACAAGGAAGAGGCTGTTGAAGAAGAGCACCGCCGACCGCTCAATCCATCCGCCGACAGAATCGACACTCATAGCGTAGGCGGTGAGGCCAACGACAGCTCCGAGAGGATAAATGAGTTGCCCAGCCCAGGAGCGCGTCGAAACCCGAAAGACGACAAACGGCGCGACCAGCACGAACGCCAGCGCGGGGATAATATGCGCCAGCGTCAACGCCGCATGGGAAGCGAAGAAAGAGTCCAGAGCCGCAAGCTGAGGCGCGGCCGAGCGCGGAGGAAGAGCAAGCGCGAATATCCGTCGAATGACCACGGCTACGGCGATTCCTGTACACACCCAGAAACCGAGGCGCGCCCAGAGCGGAGATCGCCCTTCTCTCACCGCCGGGGCAGGGCGAGTTTGTATGGGGACCATTCTTCTTGATACGTAAGAAGCGTCCTCTTGGTGCCGTGTTTCTCCTGTGCCCGCAGGTTATACGGGAAGATCGCCTGAGCCCAGATGGCGATGAAAGAAGTCGAAAACAATCCCGTAAATCTGGAGCGCTAATTCCGCATCATACCGAGGCCCTTCGTCACGCATAAAGGCGTGCGCGCCGTTGACTTCATACCAGCTGAATTTCGCGCCGACTTCGTTGAGCCGGGCCTGGACGATAGTGCGGCCTTCGAGCAGGATATGCGGGTCCTGACGTCCCCAGATCATTAGCAACTCGCCGCGGATGTCTTTTGCGCGCTCCAGCGAGTCATCCTTCATCCCTTTGCCCAGGCTGCCCTTATGGATATCCGTCGCATAAAAGCAGGCCGCGCCTCGCACGTCAGGATTCATCGCAGCACGGAAGGCGAGATGTCCTCCAATGCAGATGCCCATGGCTCCGACCTGCCCGGTACAGTCGTCGCGCGACTTGAGGTGGTCGAGGACGGCGCGCGCATCAGCGTCGTAACTGGCGAGTTCCTTGGTGGTTTTGAGCTGGTTGCCGCGGTCAGAGCCCGCCTGATCGTAGGCGAGCACCGTTCCGGCAGGCTCGAACTCATGATAGATCTCCGGGACAGGGACAATGTATCCGTGGCCGGCCAGCGTCGCAGCCATGCGGCGAATAGGCCCGGTAACCTGAAAGATCTCGCTATAGAAAACGACGCCGGGATATTTTCCCGGCGCGACCGGCCGGAAGACGTGGGTTCGCATGGGCCCGTAAGCAGTCGGGAGTTCCACCTGTTCATTGTCGAGAATGATCATGAATGTCCTCCTCTCAGGAGCGGTCAGGTCTGCAGAATCCCGACATTGAATTTAGGCACATCGGGATTCAACGCGGCAGCTTCGAGAGCGGTGAGAATCGCCTCGCGCGTTTTTGCGGGATCGATGATGGCATCGACCCATAGGCGCGCAGCGGCGTAGCGGCAGTCGGTTTGCTGATCGTAGGTTGCTTTGATCGAAGCCAAAAGCTCCTGCTTTTCTTCGTCGCTGAGCTTCTTGCCTCCGCGCTCCAGCTGCTTGATCTTGATCTCGACCAGAGTATTCGCTGCCGAGGCTCCGCTCATCACGGCGTAACGCGCTGTCGGCCACGCGAAGATGAAGCGCGGGTCATAGGCCTTGCCGCACATGGCATAGTTTCCCGCCCCGAACGATCCGCCTACAATCACAGTGATCTTGGGCACGGTGGAGTTGGAGACCGCAGTCACCATCTTCGCGCCCGCGCGGATGATGCCGCTCCACTCCGCATCGCGGCCCACCATGAAGCCGTTCACATCGTGCAGGAAGATGAGCGGCACGAGGTTCTGATTGCAGTCCATGATGAAGCGAGCGGCCTTCTCGGCGCTCTCGGCATAGATAACTCCGCCGAACTCCGTGCGCTTTTCGCCAGTGTGGCTGATCTGCGGCTGATGCTGCTTCTGGTTGGCAACGATGCCAACGGCGTGACCGCCGATGCGCGCGTATCCACATAAGACAGTGCGCCCATAGTCGGGCTTGTATTCGTCGAACTCGCTGCGATCGACGATTCGAGCCAGAAGCTCGTGCATGTCGTAGGTGTTGACCGGGGCCTTGGCGGGATCGGGATCGAGCAATGAATAAAGATCCTCGGCCGCATACCTGGGAGCGTCCCTTGCAGGATCATATGGCGACCGATCGAATGGCGCGCCGGACCGTTGCCCGATCTTCGCGACAAGCGACCGCAGGCGGGCGATGCACAGGTGGTCGTTCGGCTCTTTGTAGTCGACCGTACCCGAAATCTCCGCGTGCATCGTCGCACCGCCCAATTCTTCGGCGGAGTATTTCTGCCCGATAGCTGCCTGCACGAGTGCAGGCCCGGCGAGGAAAAGCCCGCTGCCCTCCGTCATAAGCACGTGATCGGTCATGACCGGCAGGTAGGCCCCACCGGCAACACACATCCCCATGATCGCGGTGATCTGCGGGATGCCCATCGCCGACATGACAGCGTTGTTCCGAAAGATACGGCCGAAGTCATCCTGGTCGGGGAAGACGTCCTCCTGCAGCGGCAGGAAGACGCCCGCAGAGTCGACGAGGTAGACCGTCGGGATGCGATTTTCCATCGCAATAGTCTGCGCGCGGAGAACCTTTTTCGCCGTCATCGGGAAAAACGCCCCGGCTTTCACGGTCGCGTCGTTAGCGATGATCATGCACAGGCGTCCGGCGACTCGGCCAAGCCCCGTGACGGTGCCGGCAGAAGGTGCTCCGCCCCATTCTTCGTACATCTCAAAGGCAGCGAAGAGGGCCAGTTCGAATAGCTCGGTCTCAGGATCGAGAAGAAGCGCAATGCGCTCCCGCGCGGTCAGCCGCTTCTTCACGTGCTGAGATTCGATGGCCTTCGCGCCTCCACCTTCGCGGATGGCGCCTTCCTGCTGGCGGATCTGTCCGAGCAGAGCGGCCATGCCCGCGGCGTTATTGCGGGCCCGGGTGGATTTCGGATCGAGCTTTGAGGCGACGATGGTGTTCAGTGTGGTGGACTCAGCCATGGCGGACTGGCCAGATTAGCAGGACTTGCCGTCCAGGCAAAGACGCTTCGCGGGACTGGCCGTCCAGGCAACTGCGCTTCGCGCGAATTATTTGAGCATCTGCACGAACTTCACGAAGGACACCGCCGGCATCGGCAGATCAAACTCCAGCGTGACCTCTCCCGCTGCGTTTGCCGTAACCGTGCCGGGCGGAGCCAGCGTCTGCAACTCATCTCTCTGATGTAGCGATGCCATCTGCCCCGCGTCCGGCCATCTCGAAGAGCCCATCGCCTGCCATGCCCCGTAGACATTCGAATGATCGTTGTCGATTCGGTCGTGTTCCACCCGATACGACGCGCCCGGAATCAGTCCTGAGACCGTCAGCGCAATATGCCGGTTCAGGAGAGCACTCCCCAGCGCCTTGCCATGCTCGGGAGTCGCATCGCTCAGCAGGACCTCCACGCTGCTGTCAGAGTCAGAGCCGCGCGTGGCAAGTGTTTTGACGAGACCCCCGAAGCCGTCTCCCGAGCCGGTAACAGACAGCTTCTCCGTCCCGAGCTGATGCAACAGGTAGTAAGCCCAGTAGCGCGGCTTGCGCAGGCCGTCGAGGCCGATCAACCCGAAGCCGCCGTGAAACAGTGCCTTGGGATCGCCGCTCTCTTCGAAATAGTCGCTGGCCGTCCAGTAGCTGATCGACGCCACCTGGTCGACGCTGTCGCCGAGGCCTGAGACGGTTTCAGCTGCCGAGTAGGCCGTGTCGCTCACCTTGTCTCCGTACTGGGGAGAGACGCCCCACTCGGTGTAGTAGACCGGCACCTCGGGCAGTCCGTAGCGGCGCAGCAGCGGCCGGTAGTCGGACGCCGGCAGGTAGTAGTTGTGCAGGTCGAGGAAGTTGAGCGGCGCACGGTTTGCTCCCGTGGCAAAGTTTTCCCGCGTCACGTGGCGCAGAAACGGCTCCTGAAAATAAGTGAAGGCAGCTACCGGCCCTCCAACCTTCAGGTTTGGATCGACCGACTTGAGCCCGTCGGCCGCGTAGTCATACAGCTTGAAGTACTCGTCGCGCGAGCCGTTCCAGAAGGTCACCTCGACCTTCACATCAGGCTCGTTCCACACCTCGAAGGGCCACGTCTCGACCTCCGCACGTCCGTAGTGGTCGATCAGATGCTGCGCGAGCGCGGCAACCAGAGCCCGCCACATCGCATAATCCTTCGGAGGCGAGCTGTTGCCTTTGTATTGAAAGATCTTCGGCGCGTGCGGATCCGCGGCCAGGGCGGCCGGCATAAAGCTCAGTTCGACGAAGGGCTTGAGGCCATCCTCGTGCAGCATGTCGTAGAGCCGGTCAACTTTCGTCCAGTCGTAGTGCGGATGGCCCGCCGCATCCTCGGTATACACGCCGAGGTCGTCCATCAGAATGCCGTGGGCGCGGATGTATTGAATCCCCAGCGTGTCGTGCGCAAGTTTGTTGCCCGCACGGAGGCCGGCTCCCGCGGCCTTCACATGTTCGTTGATGTCGCCCTTGAACATGTAGCTCAGGTGTTCGGAGCCGAGGGCGATTTCCCATTTGTGCTCGAATGGCCCTGCGGGATGCGCCGCGTCGACCCGAATCTGTACGGCGGGTTCCTGTTGCGAGGGCCTGAGTGCGGTTGCGGAGGCAGTCGCTCCGACCGGGCTCCACGCCGTGCCGTCGTTGCCGCGCACCCGATAATAGTAGGTGTGGCCGGGCCGGATATCCGAGTCAACCCACGGACCGTGCGGCACTCGGCCGAGCGGCTCACCGGGCAGGTAGCGCTCCATCGTACGCTCGACGAATACCGGGATCACTCCATAAACAGAGCTGGCCAGCGAAAACGGGCCGCCCGGGCTTTCGCTGCGGTGTACCTGGTAGCAGATGGCGTTCGGGATCGACGTCCAGTCGACCAAGATGACCCCCTGCCCGGCGATGGCCTGCACTTCGTTGACTGGCGAAAGCAGACTGGACTGAGGCAGGGAAGGCGGCGGAACGTACCTCAACCAGAGGAAAGCGGTAAGGCCGAGCATGAAGGCGATTCCTGCAACGACCAGCAGGGCCCTGAGTCCCAGCCGCAACCATCTTCCCAAGCGCGCATTCCTCCATCACACCCGGTTCGCGGGATCGATGTCCAAGGAACGTAGTCTACTCGAATCGGCATCGGCACAGTAACTCGCGATCGCTAAGACTCCCCGGCCGCGACTCCCCGCAGGCCCAGCGCGTCGGCATTGCGCTGCATCGCCAGGATGCAGAAGGCGATGTGGTCCTCCAGCGGGACATCGAGTTCTGCGGCACCCGTCGTAATGTCGTCGCGGTTCACCCCTCGGGCAAACGCCTTGTCCTTCATCTTCCTTTTCACGCCCGCCAGATCCACATCAAAAATCGATTTTGTGGGTTTGACCAGAGAGCAGGCAGTAAGGAAGCCCGCCAGCTCGTCGCAGGCAAAGAGTGCCTTGGCGAGGTGGGATTCGCGCGGCACGCCGGAGTATTCGGCATGTCCGAGGATTGCCGTGCGTATCGCTTCGGGCCAGCCCTGCTCGACAAGGAGGCGATTGCCGACGAAGGGATGATCCTCGCGCGACGGGTGCCGTTCGTAATCGAAGTCGTGGAGCAATCCGGTCATGGAATAGATCTCGACAAATGCATCACGCTCGCTGCCGGTTAGTCCGCGCGCATCGGCCTCGCGTTCGCCGTACGCGCGCACGCAGGTTTCAACGGCGAGCGCGTGCTTGATCAGGCTCGGCGACTGCGTCCATTGCTGGAGCAGTTCCCATGCGCGCTCGCGTGTGTACATCTCATCGGCCATCATCGATCTTCTCTCCTGGCAAATTCCATTTTGGGTTTCTTCGGGTTTCTTAGGGTTTTCTTCGGCTGTACTCACAGTTTTCACTTGACAACAAAGATACCCCGGATGCAAGCTGAATCACAGTTGGACGGGATAGCGGCTATAATCCGCTGCCTCTTCTGACCTGGAGAGCCTGCTCTGGTACTCCGTACAACTTATGGCAACTATCTTAGCCACCGTCGAAGCACGAGAGGTGCTTCGCTGCGAACACTGCAGCCTGGTGCAATTCCGAACGGCGAATTCACTCTGCAGGCGCTGCCACAAACCACTCGAAATCGAA
Source organism: uncultured Acidobacteriaceae bacterium (assembly GCA_963781245.1). Lineage (GTDB taxonomy): Bacteria > Acidobacteriota > Terriglobia > Terriglobales > Acidobacteriaceae > Silvibacterium. The sequence goes on along the minus strand of CAWAFB010000004.1, from coordinate 401,668 downwards.
GAGCCGGAGCCGCAATTGCCTCAGCTGGTGGTGGCAACTGCAAGCGCCCCTGCCAGCGAAGACGAGATCAACGTCGCCAAGGCAGTTCGCGACATTCGCCGCGTACGCGGGCTGAGCCAGCGCCAGCTTGCGGGTCGCATGCAGGTGCCGCGCACCTACATCTCAAAGATCGAGAACGCCAAGGCGATGCCGACATTGTCCTCGCTCGAAAGACTGGCGAACGCGCTTGAAGTCGACATCTGTGCGCTGCTGCGCGATGCGCGGAGCCGTGCCCAGGCGGAGACCGTGGCAATCATGTCCGACCCGTTTCTCGCCGAAATCGCATCGATGGTGTCGCAACTGGACGGCTTCCAGCGGTCGATGGTCCTCAACCAGGTGCGGGAGATGGCCTCGGGACGCAGGCGCATGGCGTAAGAACGCAAACTCTACAGGCCGGCCGCCATCTGCGACCGTGATCGAGCCGCTCGATACAATCGAGCAATATGGCAATGCTCCGTATCGATCCAGCCGGCAGCTCGGCGACAGAGATCTACAAGCTGATGATCGGGATGGTCGTTCCCCGCCCGATCGCGTTTGTTTCCAGCCTCGATGAAAAGGGCATCCGCAATCTTGCTCCCTTCAGCTATTTCATGGCTTGCACGGCCGATCCGCCTGTCGTGTGCTTTGTGAGTTCCTACCGCAAGGCCGAAACTCCGACGAAAGACACCCTGCGCAACATCTCCGCGACGAAGGAGTTCGTCGTGAACATCGTCTCCGAAGAATTCGCCGACAGGATGAACCTTACCTCGGCGGAAGTTGCCCCCGAGATCGACGAGTTCGAATTGTCGGGGCTGACACCCATCGGCAGCGAGCTGGTCCGGCCTCCGCGTGTGGGTGAGAGCCGGGCGCAGATGGAATGCCGCTTGCGGCAGCTTTTGCCGATTGGCGACGCACCGGGTGGAGGCACAGTGATCTTCGGAGACGTTCTGCGGTTTCACGTCGACCAAACCATCGTCGAGAACTACAAGATCGATCCCGAAAAACTGAAAGCCATCGGCAGGATGGGCGGTCCGACCTACGTCCGCACTCATGATCGCTTTGACATGGCCCGCCCAAAATGACGAGATCGTCATGGCCCCGTCAGAGCGCTCGCATCGAACGAAAAGCAGATGTGAATCTTCTACTGGTGTCGTTGCGGCTGCCCCGGTAGGCGTGCTACGGTCGAGACAAGGCATTTGGGGAAATCTTGATTCCCTTTTTCATCATGCAGGGTCACCGTGCCCTGCGGGTCGCGTTGACTTTACGCTAGCGGCTTCGATTCACCATGTTTCCGAAAATGCCGCAGGGGAAGCCGTTGCTCAACTTCAGCCGTGTTCATGAACTGCCGCCCGACGAGCTGGCGATCTATCGCCGCCTGGACGCGGCGCGCCTGCCCGAGCATGTGGCCATCATCATGGACGGCAACGGCCGGTGGGCCGGCAAGCGACGCCTGAAGCGCTTTCTGGGCCATCAGCAGGGCGCCGAATCCGTCCAATATGTCGTCGAGACTGCTTCGCGAATCGGGCTCCCCTGGCTCACACTTTACGCTTTCTCGCTCGAGAACAATCTAAAGCGTCCCCGCACCGAAGTCAGCTTTCTCATGCGCCTGCTGCGCACCTATCTGACCAACAACGTGCAGCGGATGAATGACAACAACGTCCGCATCCAATACATCGGCCGCACCGACGAATTAGACAAAGAAGTGCGCGAACGTATGGACTGGGCGGCAGACGCGACCAAGCACAACACCGGCACGGTGCTCACACTGGCACTCAACTATGGCTCCCGTTCGGAGCTGGTGGACGCCTTCCGCGCGCTATCAGCCGAGATAAGCCGGGGCGAGCTGCGAGCTGAAGATATCACCGAGCAGGATATCCAAAGGTATCTCTACACCGCGCACATGCCCGATCCCGATCTGCTGATCCGCACATCCGGAGAGATGCGCATCTCCAACTTTCTGCTCTGGCAGATCGCCTACGCGGAGATCTTCGTTACCGACCGCCTCTGGCCCGACTTCCGTGGCATCCACATGCTCGAAGCCATTGAGGATTTCCAGAAGCGCGAACGCCGCTACGGCGGCCTCGCGGACGGATCGGAGTCCGACGACGTCGCTTCCCTTCCGGCGAACACTCTGGTCCCTCGATAGCCTTTCCGCAAGCCACCCTTATTTCGAAACCCGCTACCATGTTGCAATTTTGTCGAGGCCGTCGTGAGGCTCGATGGGAGAAAGAAAATTGAGACCGTTCGTTTGTGTTTTTAGCCTGGTTATTTTGTCCGCCGCCGCTACTCCTGTCATCGCGCAGGATGCAACAACTCAGACTCCACAACAGACCGCATGGACGGTCTTGAACGCGGGGCTGCAGGACAACAACGCCGATCTGCGCACAAGGGCAACCCGCGTTCTCGGAGAACTCCAAGGCAACACGAAGGCGGAAGATGCTGCCCTCACGGCACTGTCAAGCGACAAGCAGCCACAGGTGCGCGCCGCGGCTGCGCAGGCTCTGGGGGAGATGGGAGCTCAGGATGCCAAGGGACAGCTGTACGCTGCCTTTAAGGACACCGATCCCTCCGTGATCATCGCTGCCGCCCACGCCCTGATCCAGCTCGGAGACAACCGGGGATACGACGTCTACTACGCCGTTCTTACCGGACAACAGAAAACCGGTCAGAGCCTCTCCGAGCAGCAGAAGGCAATGCTGAAGGATCCGAAGAAGATGGCCAGCCTCGGCATCGAAGCCGGCGTAGGATTTATACCCTTCGGCGGCCTGGCCATGAGCGGATATAAGCTGCTCACCCGCGACGACATCTCACCCGTCCTCGCCGCCGCTGCACTGATGCTCGCCAAGGACCCCGATCCCAAAAGCGGACAGGCCCTGGCTGACGCCGCCGCTACTCAGGACAAGTGGCTTGTGCGTGCCGCGGCCTTCGACGCCATTGCCAGGCGCGGCGACCCGTCGCTGTTGAAAACCGCCGAGACAGGCCTGCAGGACGAAAAGGACCAGGTCAGGGTCTCAGCCGCGGCCGCGGTGATTCGACTCCACGACATTCAGTCCCGCCCAAAGCCCGAAGCCAAGCCGGAGAGGCACAAAGCCGCCCCCAAAAAACCGCAATAGCATCCGCTCGCGTGATCACTGCTTACCCGGTCCGTTCGATTGGGCGGTCAGTTCGCGGATCAGGTCGACTTCGTGCTGCCGGTAGGGCTTCCCATCCGTATGGAATACCTCGTGGAACCACACCGTGGGCTGCTCCAGCGTATAGGGACGATACCAGGAGTCCCAAGGCAGCCACGTCTGGGTTTTTCCTGCCACCAGGCCCCAGTTGATCGCCGCCACCCGATGCTTCTGCGCGATCGGTAAGGTATTGTCGAACGTGCTGCCCGCGCCGCGCGCCATGTATTCCGTACAGATCAACGGGCGATGGTACTGCTCCAGCCACAGAACACGCTGTTCGAAATCCTCCGGCCAGCCATAGTTATGGAAGGAGATCACGTCCGAATTCTCGATCTGAATTCGAGCCATTGCGCTGAGCTTCTCTGGAGAAGACCAATCGCCCTGCCAGATGCCGCTGGTGAGCGGCTGAATCGGATGCGCCTCCCGCGCCCAGGCAAAGACCTGAGGCAGCAACTTGAGCACCAGTTCAGTTTTGTTCTTCGGGTCTTCCTTCGCGTAGGAGCTGTTGTTGCCATTGTCCGGCTCATTCCATAGATCCCACGCGAGCACGCGATCGTCATTGGCGAAGGCTCCCACAACTCCCTGGACATAGGCTTTGAGCCGCGGATATTCCGCCGGATCCTCCAGAGCCCGTCTCCCTGGGCTCTGCACCCATCCCGAGTTATGTACACCCGGAATCGGCGGATGCTGCGGACCAAGGCGAGGATCCGGATCCCAGCACGAATCGAAGAGAACAAACACCGGCCGTATGTGATGCCGGGCAGCAATTTCCAGAAAAGCATTTATGCGCTGGGTGAACCCCTTCGGGTCCTGTTGCCAGAGAAGGTCGTGCAGGAACACCCGCATGGTGTTCATCCCGATCGCCTCGGCCCAACCTAGTTCCCTGTCAATCTCCTGCGGATCGAAGCTGTCAGCCTGCCACATCTCAAGCTGGTTGATTGCATCTGAGGGAATGAAATTACTGCCAACCAGCCAGGGTTGCTTCTGATACCACTGGTTGGCTTTCTCCACAGACCAGCGCGACTCTTGCGCACTTGCCACGAGTGCCGGGATCAGAAGACAGAGTGCGAAGAATCGCTTCACCAAGAAAATCCTCCACGCGGGAGGATAGGTTAAATCGACTGAACCGCAACAGTTACATATGAACCCCGCAGGCTAACCGACACCCACAGGGTGCGAGCCCCGCGTGACACCCGCATATCACGCCAGGCAAAAAAAAAGTCTCGTTACTGGTGAGCAACCCCCCCGGGAACGACCGCGACCTTTTGCGGAGCGTCCAGCTTCGTATCCGGCATCGTGAGCTTCACCTTGAGGGTCGCGATCTCCGGTTTCGATTTTGCTTTTGCCTCGAAGCCCAGCTCGTATTGGTTTTGCAGGCGCCGGCCCAGGTCATCGAAGAACGGCGCCAGAGAAACAGGATTTCCCAGTCCCTGCCAGTACGCCTTCCCTCCCGTCACCTGGGAGACTTGATTCAGAAGACTCTGACCGGAATTGTTCTGATAGAGTCCACGGTCATATCGGCCCTGATCATGCCAGTAGATTGAATCGACGATGAGGCCGGCGCGAATCGAATCATTGACAGCGGCTTGCAGGTAGGGGTTCTCAGGATCGAAGCGGAGATTGTAGGGATCGACACCGTCCGTGATCATTACCACCTCGCGCCGGTTCTCGCGGTCGGTGGAGGGCCATTTCTTAGCCAGATCCGAGAGGCAGAAATACGGGCTGGCGCTGCTGCCCGCCGATCCGCCGGGCAGATGAAGGCTTTCCAGCGCCTTGGCCTTATCCGTGGTGAATGGCTGCGAGAATACGGCGGCACCGTTCTGCATGTAGGCGATACCGACAGAGGTTGTCGGCGGCAACGACTTCACAAAGCGCTCAATATCTCCCAACTGAGTGCCAAGGCTGGTGCGGGCCGAGCCGTCAATCAGGACGACCAGTTCAAGCCCGGCTCGATCGCCGCGCAGCGGAACCAGATCCGTGACGTTGGCTGATTTGCCTCCGACCTGAACTTTCAGATCTCTCTCTTGGACAGGGGCGGCAGCTTCGTTGTTTTTTCCAAGCACGGTGATAACTGCCTGCGCAGAGACCTCGTCGGCACCCTGGGCAAACACAGGCGTTACGGCTGCCATCAAGCCGATCATTGCAGCGGCAGCAAAAATAGGATTCGATTTCATTCTTCTTCCCTCAGGAATTTCTGCAAATCGCCGGCGCCCCTTGGCCATGTAAAGCGTCCGCGGCGATTGACGGTGTATCTGTCGTTTCTACTGATAAGATGTCCAACCCCCTCGGTTCGACTTTGTTGCTTTGACGAGGCCAGCGCGAGCAAAGACCCAAATTGCCAACGTGTATGCTTTCAAAGAGATGAAACGCGTCGCGACGGCTGCGGTTCTTGTTCCCCTGGTCCTGCTCCTGATTTTCCTAGGGCCTACATGGCTCATCACCCTGTTTGCCGTGCTGGTAGCTGAGCTGGCTCTATGGGAGTATCTGACTCTGGCCGATGCTGCCGGTGCCAAAACGCCTCGCATTGTGACCATGCTCGCAGTCGGGCTCCTCTTTGCCTGCATTTTCCGCCGCCCGGATTTCCTCGGACCAGTCCTGGGAGCGCTCGCACTGATGCTGTTCATCGTCTGTGCCTTTCGATCGCCGCTCAACCGCGTGCTTCCGGATACGGCATTCTCTGCTTTCGGAGTCCTGTACATCGGCGTCCCTCTCACCACCCTGCCTCTGCTCAGCGAGCAGGAAAATGGTCCGTCGCTGCTGCTCTTTCTGTTCTTCATAGTATGGGCAGGCGACATCGCGGCACTCTATGTGGGTCGGGCATGGGGCCGGCGAAAGCTCGCTCCTCACATCAGTCCGGCAAAAACGTGGGAAGGCTCCGTCGCCTCAATCGCTGGAAGCGTATTAATTGCGCTCCTCTTGATCTTGCTGGCCGAGTATCTGGCTCGAGGCAATTTCGGAAAGCTGTCGTCGCTTCTGTCGTTTCCGGGCTCGACGGCCGGCTGGCTCGCCCTGGCGGCGATCCTCAACGTCGCTGCGCAGGTGGGTGACCTGGTGGAGTCGGCGATCAAGCGCGGAGCCGGCGCGAAAGACTCGGGCACGCTCCTGCCCGGCCATGGCGGCGTGCTGGACAGGATCGATGCTCTGCTCATGGCCGCTCCTGTGCTGTGGTACGCTCTACTCTTGCAGCAGTACTTTTAGATGAAGCAGATCGCCATCCTGGGGTCGACCGGCTCGATCGGTCAGAGCACCCTCAGCATCATTGAAAAATATCCGGAGCGGTTCTCTGTAGCCTCACTGGCGGCCGGGCAGAACATCGAGACAGCTTTTGAACAGTGCAAACGCTGGCGTCCTGCCGTCGTGTCGATGGCCACGGATGAAACCGCCGCTACCCTCGAGCTTCGATTAAAACAGGCTGGAATCACAGGCATCGAAGTGGCGTATGGCGCTGCCGGTACTGTACGGGTGGCCACGATGCCCCAGGCCGACTTCGTGGTCTCCGCCATCGTCGGCGTCTCCGGACTGGAAGCAACTTACGCTGCCGTCCAGGCAGGAAAACCGGTCGGCCTCGCCAACAAAGAGGCCATGGTGGCAGCCGGAGAGATTCTCGTCGCAGCGGCACGTGCGAAGGGAGTTGCGCTGCTGCCGATCGACTCCGAGCACAATGCAATCCATCAATGCATGCGGGCGGGGGAAAAGCGCGATGTACGGCGGATCTGGTTGACCGCCTCCGGTGGCCCCTTCCGCAATCTGCCGCTCAGCCAGTTTGAGGGCATCACCGTCGAGCAGGCCCTGAAACATCCAACCTGGGTCATGGGGCGCCGGATCACCATCGACTCGGCCACCATGTTGAACAAAGGATTGGAGATAATCGAAGCCTGCCGCCTCTTCGATTTAGCCCCGTCGGCAGTCAAGGTGACGATACATCCTCAGTCGACGGTGCATTCTCTGGTGGAATACATCGACGGAAGCATCCTCGCGCAGATTTCAGTGACCGACATGCGCCTGCCCATCCTCTACGCCATGAGCTATCCCGAGCGCGTCGAATCGGATCTGACCTTCGATATGGCGGCGTTGGGCCAACTGGACTTCAGCCCTCCGGACTTCGAGCGCTTCCCATGCCTCCGGCTGGCCTACGAGGCTGCGGAACGGGGCGGAGCGCACTCCATCGCGCTGAATGCGGCGGATGAAATCGCGGTCGAAGCATTCCTCGAACGAGCCATTCCATTTCCCGGCATACCGCGTACAATTGAACAGGTACTTGAGGCAATCCCAGAATCTCATCCGGCGAGCATTCCAGAGGTGCTGGCACTCGACCAGCAGGCGCGCGAGATGGCGAGATCTGCCGTTAAGTCGATCGCGTCTCCGGCGGGTAGGCTTGCGCTCTGACCGCAAAAATAAAGGAGCGCAGAATTAGGAAACTGACGCGGCCCGTAAGCTTCCGGTTCCTGCGTCAGTGGGTATTCATCAACTAACTATGTCTTTCGCTCTTACCGCCCTCGTTTCCATGCTGGTCGTGCTGGGCATCATGGTGCTCGTGCATGAATTTGGCCACTTTGCGGTCGCCAAGTTTTTCGGTGTTCGCGTCGAAGTTTTCTCGATTGGCTTCGGCAAGCGTCTTTTTGGTTTCCGGCGCGGCGATACCGACTACCGCATCAGCCTGCTGCCGCTCGGCGGCTACGTAAAGATGGCCGGCGAGACTCCCGGCGAAGCGCGTACCGGCGACCCCGGAGAGTTTTCTTCGCACCCCCGGTGGCAGCGCATTCTCATCGGTCTGGCTGGGCCGATCGCGAATTTCATGCTGGCCTTTGTGCTCATGGCGGGGCTGTACATGATGCACAACGAGGTGCCGAATTATATGTCCAGCCCGGCTGTGACCGACATCGTACCGCCGGACACGCCGGCTGCGCGTGCCGGCCTTCAGCCAGGTGATCGGATTGTGCGCTTCGACGCAGATATAAACCCTACCTGGGAACAGGTTGGAATGCGCGCTGCGCTGGACGCCAATTCCTACGTTCCGGTTACGGTTGAGCGTATGGTCAATGGCCAGCCCCAGCGCTTGAACCTTCAGCTGTTCGTGGCCGACGCAAGCAAAGGGCAAAATTTCGAGCTCGAATCCGTAGGCCTGCTGCCGCGGGTGCAGGACGGCCCCCTTGGAGTCCGCGATGTGATGCCCGGTAATCCGGCCGAGCGCGCTGGTCTCAGGGCCGGCGATGCGATCGTCTCGATTAATGGCCAACTGGTCCACTCCGTCTCCGCCGTCATGGCAGTTCTGCAGCAAACCAATGGAAAACCGGTAAACCTCGTCGTCCAGCGCGGCAGCCAGACACTGCCCATGACCGCTACCCCCATCTGGGGCGACGACGGTACGGGCCGTATGGGTTATCGGCTCGGCTTTCATCCCGCGCTGGCGCCTTTCCACGTCGAACAGTTGCCGCTGCTTAAGGCTGTCAAAGAGTCGGTCCATGTGAATTTGCGATATTCGGGCCTGATTATCGATGTCCTGCGGCGGCTGGTTTCGCACCGCTCGAATGTTCAGCAGCTGAGCGGACCAATCGGTATTGCGCGCGAGACGGGGGAAGCCGTAACCGCTCCTGGATGGCAGCCAATCATCGGTACGATGGCGCTGATAAGCCTCAACCTCGGCATCTTCAACCTTCTTCCCATTCCAATTCTCGACGGCGGCATGATTCTTCTGTTGCTGATCGAAGGTGTGCTGCGCCGGGATCTGAATCAGGAATTCAAGGAACGCGTCTATCAGGTAGCCTTCGTGGTGCTCGTTCTCTTTGCCGCCTTCGTGATGTTCAACGATGTGGCAAAGCTCAACATCCTTTCGAAGCTCAAGCCGTAAGAATCCTCAAGCCGTAAGAATCTTAGTCCGACCTTTCAGAGTGCAGCGTTCCAATGGATCACTGCGCTCTGAAGCTGCACCCAATCTTCTTCTCCGATTCCTCCCATGCCCGTGCGCACGACGCTCCGCGTTCGCTATGCAGAAACCGACCAGATGGGTGTCGTCTATTACGCAAACTACTTTGTCTGGTGCGAGATCGGACGAGTCGAGTTCTTCCGCCAACTCGGATACGACTACAAGCAGATGGAAATCGAGGACGACTGCCACCTGCCTGTCGTCGACGCAAGCTGCCGCTATCGCTCACCGGCGCGATACGACGACGAGGTCGTCATCGAAACCCGCGTAACCGGGCTGCGCAGCTCTTTCGTTAAATTCGGATATCGCATCCTGCGTCTGCATTCTGACGGCGAGCAATTGCTGGCCGAAGCGGAGACAATGCATGTAAGCGTGGATAAGACGATGGCTAAACGCCCGCTGCCGGAGAAGCACTTCCGCGCGATCGACGAGACTCTCGAAAAGTAGTACCTCCCGGGAGCTCTTCGACCGCCCGCTGGCGCCCACAAAAACGGAATCGCATCCACCAGTTGTAAACTTTTGAAAACAGATGTTTGAGTTCCTGCTCTTTCGCGGCGTAGCGATCATGTTGCTCATTCTGGCCAACGGCTTTTTCGTGGCCGCCGAGCTATCGTTGGTGAGCGTCCGCGAGACGCGCATCGAGCAGCTCATCGCGCAGCGCCGGCCGGGCGCCAGGCTGGTGCGCCGTCTGCAACAGCACCTGGACGATTTTCTTCCCGCAGTGCAGCTGGGCGTCACCCTTTGCAGCCTGGCTCTCGGCTGGATTGGCGAGCCGGTTGTGGCCGCGCTGTTCGAGAACTGGCTGGGATGGATGCCGCACGCCCATCTCTCCGCGCACTTGATCGCCGTCCCGGTCGCCTTCGCATTCATCACCTATTTCCACGTTCTCCTCGGCGAACTGGTACCCAAGGCGCTGGCCCTGCGCAAGGCCGAGCAGGTCGCCGTCGCCGTCGCCGGCCCGATGGAAGTATTCATTCAGCTCACGCGGCCCGCTGTGCGCCTCATGAACCGCTCCGCGCGCACAGTGCTCCGCCTGTTCCGCACCCCGATGATGCACGAGGGCTCGGTCCACTCTCCCGAAGAACTGAAGCTGATCGCAACCGCCGCTCGCCGCTCTGGGATGCTGCCCGAGTACCAGGAGGCTCTGATTCACAGAGCGGTAGAAATTAACGAAGTGCCCACGCGCGAAATCATGACCCCGCGCCAGCGCATCTTCTCCCTGCCCTTTGACCTGCTCATCGAAGACGCGAGTGCGCGCATCGTTGACGAACTGCATTCACGCGTGCCCGTTTATGACCCCGCGCGCGGACCTGAGTACATCGTCGGCGTCGTCTATTCGAAAGACATCTCTCGCTTGATGCACTTCCGCGCCTCTGCCAAGACTCGCTTTGCCGAAGCGCCGTTTATGGATTTGCGACTCAAGCAGGTGATGCGCGAAGTTCTGGTCGTTCCGGAAACCAAACCAGTGCTCGATCTGCTGCACGAGTTTCAGGCACGGCGTAGGCATCTGGCCATTGTGGTCGACGAGTTCGGCTCGACGGTGGGACTGGTGACCGTAGAAGACGCCATCGAGCAACTCGTCGGCGAAGTAGAAGATGAGTTCGACATCGCCGCGAAGACAGTGCTGACCACCGCCAGCGGTGAGCTGATACTTGACGGCAGCGTGAACCTCCGCGACCTCGAAACACAAATGCGATGGAGCCTGCCGCGTGATGCGGGCGTCGAAACCTTAGCCGGATTTCTCCTCGCGCGACTGGGAAAGATTCCGCGCGGCGGCGAAGTCGTGGAGTATGAGGGGCGGCGCTTCACCGTAGTCGAAATGAACGGGAACCGAATCAGCCGCGTGCGGATTGAGAAAACCGGGGAGCAGACGGGCGAGCACGAGACAAGTGAGCGGGCGGCAATGGAGAACGCGAGCTGATGCGGATTCCCCGCGCGTTGCGCGCGCTTCTCTTCCGGCTGCTCTATACAGTTCCCGTCGTCTGGCTTGTCGTCTCGATTGTCTTTCTGCTCATCCACCTCGTTCCCGGCGATCCCATCGAGCAGATGCTCGGCGAAGGAGCGCGCCCTGCCGACATCGTTGCGCTGCGACATGCGTACGGGCTGGACGCTCCGCTCGGCCAGCAATACGTCCGCTATTGGCGAGGGGTCCTGCATGGCGACCTCGGACACTCTCTGCGTCTGAACGATTCCGTCACGCACCTGGTGCTGGTGCGCTATCCATATACGATTGAGCTGGCAGCCGCAGCAGTGCTGCTGGCCCTTGCCCTCGCCATTCCCGCAGGCATCGCGGCTGCTCTCCATCGAAACCGCTGGCAGGATCAGGCACTGGGAGTGGTCAGCCTCTTGGGACTCTCGTTCCCGGGCTTCGCGCTCGGCCCCATTCTCATCCTGCTGGTTTCGATCAAACTCGGATGGCTGCCCGTGAGTGGCACGGGAGATATCAGCCACCTCATCCTGCCTGCCGTAACCATGGGAAGCGCGCTGGCGGCAATCCTCACCCGCATGGTGCGCACTGCGATGCTCGAAGAACTCAGTCAGGACTATATCCGCACTGCGCGCGCCAAAGGCCTGTCGGAACGCAGCGTGGTCTATAGGCACGCCCTTCGCAACGCCCTGATTCCGGTGATTACCCTTGTCGGACTGCAGTTCGGAGCACTGCTCGCGGGAGCCATCGTGACCGAAAAAATCTTCAGCTGGCCAGGCATCGGACAACTGACCGTATCGGCGATCTCCAATCGCGATTATTCCCTGCTGCAAGGATGCATCCTCGCCGTCGGGCTCACCTATATCCTCGTCAATCTGGCGACCGATGTCCTTTACCTGGTGGTGAATCCGCGGATTAGAGGCTAGCGCGCAGTCGAACAACTCGCCCGATCCTCTACAGGCTGCGCCCTATCCCCATACACCCTGCCTTACGGAACTTATGACAAATGTCATGCGTATCCCCCTATGCGGGTGATGACCGTCTAATAACCGCGCACATTTTCGGAGGAAGTTGCTTGGCGAATCAGCGTAATCGCAGAAAGAAATGGTGGTGGATCGCAGGCATTGCGCTGATTGTTGTTTTAGCGGCCGGGATTGCCATTGCCGCACACGGAAATGGAACGAAGATTGAGCCGGGAAGGCTGGCGAAAGTAACCCGCGGCGACATCGCAAAAAGCGTGGTGGCAACCGGGAAAATTCAACCCATCACCAAGGTCGAGTTGAAGTCCAAAGCCAGCGGCCTCGTCGAGAAGCTGTACGTCGACATCAATCAGCACGTCCACAAGGGCCAGGTGCTCGCCCAGCTCGATCAACAGGAGATTCTTGCGCAGGTCGCCGCCCAGAAGGCGCAACTCGCATCAAGTGAAGCGAACGTGATTACCTTTCAGCAGAACATCGCGCAGGACAAGGTGAATGCGGAGGCGCCCGACCTGCCGATGTACAAGGAAACTTATCAGCGCAATCTTGAAATGCTGAAGCAGGGTATCGTATCGCAGCAGACCCTGGACAATGCCGAGCGAGACTACCTCGCCAACAAGAACAAACAGCAGGGAGCGCAGGCACAGATCGGAGTGGACCAAGCAAGGCTGCGGCAGGCGCAGGCACAGGTCAAGCAGTCGCAGGCGAGCCTCGATCAGTTGAACGAGCAATTAAGTTACACAACCCTCGTTGCTCCAATGGATGGCGTCGTTCTTTCCCGTGACGTGGAAGTCGGCGATGCCGTGAGCTCGATCCTCGTCTTGGGATCGACCGCAACGCTGGTGATGACGCTGGGAGACACAACACAGGTCTATGTGAATGGGAAGGTGGACGAGGCCGACATCGGCAGCGTATACCTCGGCCAGCCGGCACGCATCCGTGTAGAGTCCTTTCCGAACAAAGTCTTCAACGGCAAGGTGACCAAGATTGCTCCGCTCGGCGTCGAGAAGGATAATGTGACGACTTTTGAAGTGCGCGTCTCGATCGACAACCCAAGCGGCGAGCTCAAGGCCAACATGACCGCCAACGCCGAAATCCTGATCAAGGAAGACAAGGGCGTGCTTTCGGTCCCCGCGGCTGCAGTCGTGTACGACGCAGACAAGAATGCTTCCGTCTTCGTCCCCGATCCAAAACAGAAGGACGGACAAAGAAAGGTCGCGGTCAAGGCCGGGATCTCCAACGGCAGCAGAATCGAGATTCTGGACGGATTGAAAGAGGGCGACACAGTGGTGTTGCAGCAGTAAGCGAAATATTCCGGGAAACTCAGTTAATCTCTGGAGGCAGTTATGAGAATGCAATGGATAGCAGTAGCGGCGCTGGCAGTTTCTCCGGCGTGGATGCTGGCGGCAGACGGCACGTTTGACAAGACACTCCACGTGAGCGGCACACCTACCCTCAGCGTAAACACCGGTTCGGGTTACGTTCACGTCTCTCCCGGCTCCGATAACGAGATCCACATCATCGGCCACGTGCATGCCAACCGCTGGGGCGGCATGGATTTCGGATCACCCGAAGATCGCGTGAAGGAAGTTGTAGCGAATCCACCCATTGAGCAAAACGGAAACGTCGTCACTGTGGGCAAACACACCAGCTATCACAACGTTTCCATCGATTATGAGGTCACTACTCCAAAAGGCACGAACCTCGAGGCCAACTCCGGCTCGGGGGATCTGCGAATATCCGACCTCGGCGGTTCGCTGAAGGCCAACACCGGTTCGGGATCCATCGACGCCAACGGGCTGAGCGGACGCGTTGCCCTCGAAACCGGCTCGGGCGACATTCGCGCCGAGATGCACTCGGCTCCAGACGTGAAAGCACAGACGGGCAGCGGCAGCATTCGCCTGAAGGGCGTGAACGGCGGGCTCTTCGCGGAAACCGGATCTGGCGATATTGAAATCGACGGCCAGCCTGGCTCTGCCTGGAAACTTGAAACGGGCTCAGGCTCAGTCACCCTGAACACCGGCGGCGGGGCCAAGTTTTCCCTCGACGCGACCACCGGCTCCGGCTCAATTCACAGCGATCCTCCTATCAGCGTGCATGGCAGCCTGGAGCGTCACCACATCATGGGGGATGTCAATGGCGGCGGCGTCACTGTGCGAGTCGAAACCGGCTCCGGCGATGTTCGCATCCACTGAGCGCGATCTTGACATGCAAAGGCCCCGCCGCGGCGGGGCCTTTCACGTGCTCCGGATGAATCACTCCGGCTTCTTTTCCTCCTCAGGCTTCGTCTCCTCGGGCTTCTTCTTCTCCTCCGCCTTCGGCTGATTTGGAGAAGCCTTCGTTTGCGGATGAGCCTGCTGCTGAGGCGCAGGATGTGCGTTGTTTGGTGGCTGGGTAGGCCGTGTGTTGTTCGCAGGTGGCGTCGGCTTCGTCGGCTGCGGTGCCGGCTTCGGATGCGTCTCCGGTGGCGGTGCAGGCCGCGTATTATTTGCAGGTGGCACCGGCTTCACCGGCTGCGCGGGAGGTGTCGGACGCGTCTCCGGCGTTGTCGTTGTGGGTCGTGCGTTGTTCGCAGGTGGCGTGGACTTCGCCGGCTGAGCCGGCGTCGCTGGCCGATTCGCTGCGGGCGCGGCAGGCTTCAGGTTCGGAGCAACCGGTTTCGCCGCCGGCTTGATCATTGCCGCAGGCTGCGGCTTTGGCAGTGCCACAGGCCGCAGATTGGCTTTGTTGGCGGCGGGCGTCGCCGGAGCGACGCCATGCGGAGTCATGAGCGCGGGACGCGCGACAGGACGTGCAACGGCGGGAGAGGCTGAAGTAGAGGGCGGGCAGGCTCAGGAGCCGGAGGACGAGCAACGACTACTGGCGCGGCCGCCAATTGCTGCCGCTGCTGCTCATTCAGTCGAACCGCGGCCTGTTGCACGCGTGCGCCGCTGGCAAAAGCATTAGCAGGAACCGCATACACATGCGCTCGGTTTACGTAATTCACATTTGTTACGTGGATCTGGTTCACGTTGGTGACCGTCCGCGTGTTGTTGATGAAGACGTTGTAGTTGTTCACCACTGTCACGTTCTTGATAACCGTGACATTGATGTTCGTCACGTTGACGGTGCGAACGTAATTTGGTGAACAGTGGTACCACGGCACGTAGGGTTCCGCGATTCCCAGCGGGAACCACGCCGCTACCCCTGCGCCGCCGACCGCGACCGCAACTCCGCCCGGGCCTCCGACAAAGGCGACCAGTGCGGGCGAGTAGACCGGAACCACCGCCGGCGGCCCGGGCGCCCAACCCCATCGGCCGCCAATAATCGCCCAGCGCCCGTAGTGGAAAGGAGCATAGCCCCAGGGCGCGTCGTCGACCCACGTATATCCCCACGGACGGATGTATGCCCAGTGTCCGATCGTGTAAGGCTGCCATCCAACCGGCATCGCGCGCGGATACCAGACCGGACCATAGTCCGGAGTCACGTTCCAGTCCCCGTAGTCGTCCAGATCGTCATACCCTGGAATTTCTCGGCTGACATATCTCGCGGAAACGGAATTGAGCACGTGGTGATCCCGGTCAATCGACCAGCGATCGAGGTCGTCGAAGTACGGCATCCCCACCAGTCCAAGTTCCACCGGATTGTTGCCGGCTATCTGAACTGCCAGTCCCTGGTCCACCTGCTGGTTTACGCCGGGAGCGGTAATCTGCACAGATCCCGCATTGACAGCGACCAATGAAGCCTGCGGATTGTAGGCATTGATGCGGTAATCGCCAGGCTGTTGGATGAACACTGCTGCATTCGGAGTATCGACCTCGATCGTGTTGCCGGGAATGATCCCATAGACGCGCACGCGAATGGACCCTTGCGCTATGCCGATCTGCTCGTACTGATCGGTAAGGTTCGTGAGGGTAACGTCGGTCCGCCCCCACAGCCGAACGTCCGTCGACCCATTCTGAATGATGGCGCGTGCATTCTGGTCGGTGTAGATGCGGTCGCCGCTGATCATTGGATAGTTGGGAGGAGCCTCGTTCCAGCTATCGAAGCCCGCAGGCTGCAGCGAGACTACGCCTTGCATATACGCCATGCGCGCTACACGGGCCGGCGGGTCGTCATACTGCGCAAGCAGAGTTGTCGTGAACAGCAGCGGAATCGCTGCGATGAACGCAGCTCTGCCGAGAAACTTTCTTCGTGGGTTCATTCGTGAGGTCTCCAGGTTTCGCTTATCTCTCACACTTGAAACCCGGTCCTCGCAAGAAGTGGCGCTGAACCGTTCTCAACACGCGGGGTGTGCGATCCAGATAGAGGAGTTCGGCATCTGCCTGCTGTTTAGCAGCAGGTGAATTCGGCATCGAGTCTAAATCTTTGCAGGACCTGCACACATCGCCACAAATAGGATAACGCCGATTTGTTGTCCTCTGATTTCAGTCCTCGGTGTGGCCCACAGTCGTAAGAGCGACCTGAGAAATCAGGTGTTCAACCATGGCTCTGTCAAAATTCATCTCGACACAACTCTCGGCAGGCCGGAAGATGCGGTAGATGCGCGCCGGCCATTGGCGGTGCGGCCAGGGGTCACGCAGCAACTCTCGAAAGAGTTTCGGCTCCTGCCACGGAACATCGTGATATCCCTCTCGGAGATACGGGCTCTGCGGATTCAGACGAAACGCCTGCGGGAAAAACGCGATCGTGTCATTCGTAATCGGGTCATGCTCTTCGGGAGGAGGTTCGCCTTTCAACCGGGCGACCAAAATGCCGGCCAGATCGCCCTCTCCGGCAATGCGTAAATGTCCAAGCTGGGTGCAACGGGAATTTAACTCGATCAGATAAGCTGCACCGCTTCCCTGCTCGAGCATAAAGTCCAGGCCGTAGAAGCCCGTTAGTTCGAACCTGCGCGCCAGCAATCTGCCCGCTTTCGCAATCTCCGCATTCTGTATCAATCGCACCACGGTAGAAATTCCGGTGGACCCATGAGCGCAGACCGCCTCGACCATAACCATGGAAAGGACCTCGCCCCGCCAACAGGCAAGCATCGCATTCGCCGGGCGGCCGGAGATGAATTGCTGGATGGTGATGCTTCGCCGTTCCCGACTTTGCCCTGACCACAATGCGGAAGCATCGTAATGGAACAGCAATCTCTGCCATGCCATCCCGGCACGCTGAGATCTGGATAGCCGGCGATAGGCAGCTCGCATCCCCTCCCGGGAATTAGCTATCTCCACCCCTGTGCCGGCCCAGGTTCCGTCCAGTTTCAAAACGGCGCCCTTATCCAGGCACCAGCTGTCGAGATCTTCTTCCGACGTAACGCTCTTCGTTTCCGGAACCCGAATACCCAGTTCCGACGCCACCCGCAGTGTCTCGCCGCGGCTGCGAATGATCGGATACATCTCCGCGGGTCCAAGCGAATGCTCAATTAACGGCCTAAATATGGGATCGGAGGCTTGCAGGCGATGCAACTGCCAGACAATGCCCTCATCGCACGGCACAACAATGTCCGGATCGCAAGCGGCGATCGCCGTCTTCAGCGCATCTCCCCGATCCGGATATAGATTTTCAATGCCGGTAACAAACTTCAGCGGATGCCCGGGAGGACATACTGCGAATACTCGGCATCCATGTCGTATAAGAGCCATTGCCAGGCGAGCCGATAACGGCCACCATCTGCTTGCGCCGAGTAACACCACAGGTCGTTCGTTCTTGTTCGTACCGTTCCGCGCCTTCTTGACAACAAATTGCTGCCACGCCAAATGTAACCAACGTGACGAGGTATCACTTCGCCATGTTCGAGTGATACTTTAAATCTTCCATGCTTGAGAAGACACCAAAAGAACAAGCACAAAAGTGGTATTTACACACTCTTCGATATCCACGCTAACTAAAATCTGTCTGGGGCACACACTTGAGTCGTCCGACCCATATCGCCATCATTGGGGCTGGTCCTTACGGCCTCTCCATTGCCGCCCATTTGCGCAAAAGTAAATTGAGCTTTCGGATCTTCGGAACGCCCATGCAGGTTTGGCGCGAAAATATGCCAAAGGGGATGCATCTCAAATCCGAGGGCTTTGCCTCATTCCTCTTCGATCCGGATTCATCCTTTACCCTCGAGCACCATTGCGCCGAAAACAGCCTTCCCTACGCGCATGTCGGCATACCAGTACCCCTCGAAACCTTCGCAGCCTATGGCGTCGAGTTCCAGAAACGCCTCGTGCCGACGCTGGAGGAGACGAACATCACCTCAGTGGAGCGTGCCGGCGAGGGCTTCGAATTGCAGACGGCAAGTGGCGAGACATTCCGTGCTCGCAGGGTAGTTATCGCGGCCGGAATTGCTCATTTTGGGTATCTCCCTCCGATGCTGGCTGACCTGTCGCCAGAGAAAGTGACGCATAGCTCCGCGCACCACGACTTAAGCAGATTCAAGGGGCGAAAAGTGGCTGTGATTGGAGCAGGCTCTTCCGCGATCGATCTCGCAGCATTACTGAACGATCAAGGGGCCGAAGTCCAACTGATCGCGCGCAGAAACAGTCTCGTCTTTCATAAATACTCGACAGAGCCCCGCCCCCATCTCCAGCAGGTATTGCGGCCACGCTCAGGACTTGGCGCTGGTTGGAAATCGAAGCTTTGCACCGACGCGCCTCTTCTCTTTTACCGCATGCCGCAGAAGTTCCGCTTCGAAATCGTTCGGCGGCATCTCGGGCCTTCCGGAGGATGGTTCATCCGCGATAAGGTCGTCGGCCAATTCCCCATCCACGTGGGCGCGACGCTCAAAGAAGCCTCGGTTACGAATGGCCATGTGCATTTAATGTTTGCCGGAGATGACGGACGCCAAACCGAGCTGTCAGTCGATCACGTGATCGCCGCAACAGGTTATCGGATTGCCATTTCACGATGGAACTTCCTGCAAGACGACCTGCGGCAACAAATCCGCAACATAGACGATACGCCGGTGCTGTCAACAAACTTCGAATCGTCGGTGAAAGGGCTCTACATCGTCGGCCTGGCTTCGGCGAATTCCTTCGGTCCGCTGACCCGTTTTGCCTACGGGGCGAAATTTACCGCTAGGCGCCTCACTCGCCACCTGAGTGCAACCAACGGTTCCTGATTCTGCTCCGTTTTCGGCGCGACGAATCGCTAAGCGAAGAGGAACTCCTTGGTGCGCAGCTCCTTCACCTTGTCGCGCAGCCGAGCGGCCTTCTCGAACTCGAACTTTCTTGCCGCCTCGCGCATGTCGGATTCGAGATTCACGATGTAGGCATCAAGTTCATCCTGAGACTTGAATCCCGGCATCGAGTCTGAATCCTCTGTGAGATCCGCATAGTCAGCTTTCAATATCTGCGCCAGCGCCATATCAGTCGGACGGATGATCGACGTCGGTGTGATGCCATGCTCTTCGTTGTAAGCGTGTTGCACTTCGCGGCGGCGGTTCGTCTCGCCGATCGCCTGTTTCATCGAGTCCGTCATGCGATCGGCATAAAGAATCGCTCGTCCATTCACATGGCGCGCCGCGCGCCCGATCGTCTGAATGAGAGAGCCCGACGAGCGCAGAAATCCTTCTTTATCCGCATCGAGGATTGCCACCAGCGAAACTTCAGGCAGATCAAGCCCCTCGCGCAGAAGGTTGATGCCGATGAGCACGTCGTATTCGCCCTTGCGAAGATCGCGCAACAGCCTGACGCGCTCCAGCGTTTCGATCTCGGAGTGCATGTAGCGGCAGCGCACACCCACCTCCGAGTAGTAGCCGGCCAGATCCTCCGACATGCGCTTGGTTAGGGTGGTCACCAGTACACGTTCATTGCGCGCAGCGCGGTCGCGAATCTCGGCAAGCAGGTCGTCGATCTGTCCACGGATCGGCCGGATCTCGACCTGCGGGTCAACGAGGCCAGTAGGTCGGATAATCTGCTCTACGACCACTCCCGACGATTTCGTCAGCTCATACGGCCCAGGCGTTGCCGAGACATAGATCACCTGATTCACGCGGCCCTCGAACTCCTCAAATTTAAGCGGGCGATTATCGACTGCCGAAGGCAGACGGAAGCCGTAATCGACGAGATTCTGCTTGCGCGAGCGGTCGCCGTGCCACATGCCATGCACCTGTGGCACCGTCGCGTGCGATTCATCAATGAAAAGCAGATAATCCCGCGGAAAATAGTCAAGCAGTGTCGGTGGAGGTTCGCCCGGCAGCCGTCCTGAAAAGTGCCGCGAGTAATTCTCGATGCCGTGGCAATAGCCCACCGACTTGATCATCTCCAGATCAAAACGCGTTCTCTGGTGGATGCGCTGCGACTCAACCAGACGTCCCTGCGACTCCAGTTCCTTCTCCCAAACGGCTAGCTCTTCAAGAATCGATTCGATTGCCGTCTTCTTGCGCTCCGGCTGCACAACATAGTGGCTCTTGGGATAGATCGGCAGCCGCGAGTATTTCTCCCTCACCGACCCAAACAGAGGATCAATCTGAGATAGCGATTCGATCTCGTCGCCGAACAGCTCAATGCGATAAGCGTTTTCGTCGTAAGTCGGATAGACCTCGATGACATCGCCCCTCACCCGGAACGTCCCGCGGCGAAAGTCGCCATCATTGCGCTCGTACAGAATCTCGACCAGCCGCTTGGTTATGTCCTCGCGACGAATCCTCTGCCCCTTCTCCAGCAACAGCAGCATGCCGTAGTAAGCTTCTGGCGAGCCGAGACCGTAGATGCACGAGACCGACGACACGATAATCGCATCGCGGCGCTCAAAGAGCGAGCGAGTCGCCGACAAGCGCAGCTTGTCCAGCTCTTCGTTGATCGTCGCTTCCTTCTCGATGTACAAATCGCCGGACGGAATGTACGCCTCCGGCTGGTAGTAGTCGTAGTAGGAGACGAAGTACTCGACAGCGTTGCCCGGAAAGAACTGCTTGAACTCGTGATAGAGTTGCGCCGCAAGCGTCTTGTTGTGCGCGAGGATCAGCGCCGGACGGTTCAACTGCTCGATAATCTTCGCGACCGTGTACGTTTTGCCCGAGCCCGTGACGCCGAGCAGAACCTGGTGTTTTTCACCGGCGCCGATGCCCTCGGTGAGTTCTTCGATAGCTCGGCCCTGATCGCCGCGCGGTTTGTAATCGCTGACTAGCTGGAAATCCACATATCTATGTTAAACGACGATTGAGGACAGCTTCCGTCCTCATATGCGAATGACAGCAGCCCGGAAAAAGAAAGACCCGCAGCGCGATCACTGCGGGCCTTTGAGTTGCGAAGATTTATTTCGCCGCGACCAGCTCTTCTTCCTTTGCGCCGGAACCTTCTCCCAGCTCAAGGTCGAAACGATCAAGGTTCATCACCTTGTTCCAGGCCGCTACGAAGTCATGGACGAACTTCTCCTGCGCATCCGAACTTCCGTAGACTTCGGCCAGCGCTCGAAGCTGGGATTGTGAACCGAAGATGAGATCGACCCGCGTCCCGGTCCACTTGACCGTACCCGTTTTACGATCGCGACCTTCAAACACATCCGCAGCGTCCGAAACCGCCTTCCACTCCGTGCCCATGTCGAGCAGGTTGACGAAGAAGTCGTTGGTCAGCGCCTCGGACCGTTTGGTGAAGACGCCATGCTTCGTCCGTCCAAAATTGGTATTAAGGACGCGCAGGCCGCCAACAAGCACCGCCATCTCAGGCGCGGTCAGCGTCAGCAACTGCGCCTTATCGACAAGCAGCGCCTCGGCCGATACGCTGCATTTGCCTTTCAGGTAGTTGCGGAACCCGTCCGCAAACGGCTCGAGCGGGGCGAAGGACTCCACATCAGTCTGCTCCTGCGAGGCGTCCGTACGTCCCGGTGAGAAGGGAACCGTCACCTGGAATCCGGCATTCTTCGCTGCCTGCTCGACACCTGCGCAACCGGCCAGAACGATCAGGTCGGCGAGCGAGACCTTCTTGCCGCCCGATTGCTTGCCGTTGAATTCGCTCTGTACACCTTCGAGCGCCTTCAGCACCTTCGCCAATTGATCTGGCTGATTAACCGCCCAATCCTTCTGCGGCTCCAGACGGACACGCGCACCATTCGCACCTCCGCGCTTATCGGAGCCACGGAAGGTGGACGCTGACGCCCAGGCTGTCGAAATCAGTTCCGAGACCGGCAGGCCTGAAGCCAGGATCTTGCCTTTGAGTGAGGCAATGTCCTTCTCATCCACCAGCTTGTGATCGACCGCCGGAATCGGATCCTGCCAGATGAGGTCTTCGGCCGGAACCTCCGGTCCGAGATACCGCACCTTTGGACCCATGTCACGGTGTGTCAGCTTGAACCACGCCCGTGCGAAGGCATCCGCAAACTGGTCCGGATTCTCGTAGAAGCGCCTCGAAATCCTTTCGTAAGCCGGGTCGACGCGCAGGGCAATATCCGTGGTCAACATCGATGGCGCGCGACGCTTCGACGGGTCGTACGGATCCGGCACGGTACCGGCCCCTGCGTCGCCCTTCGGCTTCCACTGATTCGCGCCGGCCGGGCTCTTGGTCAGTTCCCATTCGTAGCTAAACAGGTTTGAGAAGAAACTGTTGCTCCACTTCGTCGGCGTGCTCGTCCAGATAACTTCCAGACCGCTGGTGATCGCGTCGCCGCCCTTGCCGTTACCAAAGCTGTTCTTCCAGCCGAGGCCCTGCTCCTCGATTCCGGCGCCTTCTGGCTCAGGCCCCACATGCGACGAAGGACCAGCACCGTGGGTCTTCCCGAAGGTGTGGCCGCCGGCGATCAGCGCGACCGTCTCTTCGTCGTTCATAGCCATACGGGCAAAGGTCTCACGGATATCGTGGGCCGCGGCAGCGGGGTCCGGATAGCCATCCGGGCCTTCCGGATTCACGTAGATCAGGCCCATCTGTACTGCCGCGAGCGGATTCTCGAGCTTGCGTTCGTTGGATCCGGCGCCGGTGCGATCCTTCTCGACGCCATGCATCTCCACGTCGGCCACGATCACGCCCTCGTCACCGGGCTTTCCCTTACCGTAGCGTATGTCGCCGCCAAGCCATACAGTCTCAGTTCCCCAGTAAACATCCTCGTCCGGCTCCCAGACATCCTCGCGCCCGCCGCCGAAACCGAAGGTCTTGAAGCCCATCGATTCCAGGGCCACGTTGCCGGTGAGGATGATCAGGTCGGCCCATGAAATTTTGTTGCCATACTTCTGCTTGATCGGCCAGATTAACCGGCGCGCCTTGTCCAGGCTCACGTTGTCGGGCCAGCTGTTGAGGGGTGCGAAGCGCTGCTGGCCGGATCCGGCGCCGCCGCGGCCATCACCGGTTCGGTACGTGCCGGCACTGTGCCACGCCATGCGAATGAAAAGGCCTCCGTAGTGGCCGAAGTCCGCCGGCCACCAATCCTGTGAGGTAGTCATCACTGCGAGCAGATCCTTCTTCACTGCCGCCAGGTCGAGGCTCTTGAACGCCTCGGCGTAATTGAAGTCCTTACCCAGGGGATCGGACAGGGATGAGTGCTGGTGCAGGAGCTTCAGGTTCAACTGGTTTGGCCACCAGTCACGATTCGACGTTCCTTGGCCCGCGGTGTGATTGAATGGGCACTTCGCTCCGTTTGGCGTTACTTTCTCGTCTGCCATGTCTCTCCTTCAATTTCTGTGACGCATCGAGCGTCACGGGTTACAAGGACCTGTTAACAGTCCCCTAATACTCAAAGCGCGGCCACCCGCGTTTGTCCCGACACACGCAATGTAGCATCATGGAGATAGATTGCTCCAATACATAGTTCCCATTCGGGGCATAGGCATTTCCTATGGAATTTCATCAGCTGCGCTACGTCTGCGCTATCGCCGAAACCGGAAGCTTCAGTCGCGCCGCCGAGCGCTGTCACGTCGCGCAGCCATCGCTTTCACAGCAGGTTCTCAAGCTCGAAGAAGATTTGGGTGCAAAACTCTTCGACCGCCTCGGCCGCAGCGTTCGCCTTACCGAGGCCGGACGGGCATTTCTTCCCCACGCACGCTCAATCCTGCATCAGATGGAGGCCGCTCGCACCGGCGTAGAGGATAAGCGCACCGACGTTCGCGGCAGCGTTACCGTCGGAGTCATTCCCACGATCGCGCCCTACCTCATGCCCCAGTCTGTGGCTGCATTTTCGAAGAAATATCCCGACGCAAAATTGCGAATTCTGGAAGAGACCACTCCCGTTCTGGTCGAAGGCCTGCGCAATCTTTCCATTGATGTCGCCATCCTCGCCCTGCCGCTTCGTCATAAAGAGTTTCAGATGTATCCCCTGCGCACCGAGCCGTTGTATGCGGCTCTGGCCAGAGATCACCCGCGTGCAGGCGCGAAAAACCTCTCGCTGCGCGAGCTCCGCGGCGAGCAGTTTGTCATGTTGCGTGATGGACATTGCTTTCGCGATCTGAGCATAGCGGCGTGTACCCGCGCGAAGGTGAATCCCCGCATTGCCTTTGAGAGCGGACAGTTCAGCAGCCTGCTGGGCATGGTCGCAGCTGGCGTGGGCGTCTCGCTGGTGCCGGAGATGGCGCTCGACAAGAACGCGCGCTGCAGCTACGTGCGAATCTCAGACGCACAGGCCTCGCGAACGATTGTCGCTGCGGTCTTGCGTAGCCGCTCGTTCAATCGCGTGCAGCAGGCGTTCCTGGAGCACCTTCGCGTCGCACGCGATTGAGCACTAGAAGTTGAACCGCATCGCCAGCTGCATTCGGCGCGGCGGATAGGCACTGATAACCTCGCCGAAATCCGCACTGCCCTCCGTTGTATCTACGTACGAGCCGTTGACGTGATTCAGCACGTTGAAAGATGACACAGACACGCCGATGGTCGGGCTCTTGTCGAGTTCCTTCGGTTGAATCTTGAAGTCGTAACCCCAGCGAAGATCGAGGTCGGCGTAATCCGGACCAATCTCCGAATTGCGCGCAACGCCATCCGGACGCGCGTTGAAAAGATTGTCTCCATAGGCATCGGTTCCAGTCAGCACCGTCCACGGCTTGCCGCTGTTTGCAAAAACTCCCACACCCAGATTCAGCAGGTGCTGAGGATTGATCATGCCGTAGAACCCGAAATGATTTCGCTGCTCCCAATCCGCCGGGCCCCAGTCTGCATTCGGGTCTTGCTGGTTTTGGGGGAACCACCATATGCCGCTCGTGTTGTTTGCATAATGGCTCCACGTGTACCAGGCAAAACCCGTGAAGCGCTTGTTGAAGCGTCCGCGGTAGTTGATGTCGAGCGCCGATCCGATCTGCGTACCCTCGGACTGAATCTGCCGCAGCTGCGAAGCATTGGGATCGGGACGCGAAGAATAGTAGGGCGGGAGCGGCGCATTGATGTCGATCGAGCGGTAGACGTCCACGCCGCGATTCATCCGGCCGCCGATGGAGACAGTTCCCTTCTCGCCAACCTTGCGGTCAAGCGATAGACCGTACTGAATTTGATAGGGAGTACGAATGTTCGGCGCAAGTTCGACGAAGGAGGGCGGGAGTACGGCGGTATCCAGGCAGTCATCGATGGGATAGCAGAGAGGCTGCTGGTTCGCCGAAATTTGCAACAGACGCAGTTTCGCATATTGATAGCGCGCCAGATCCGCAAGCGGACCCGAACCGCTGCGGTCGTAATACACGCCTCCGCCGCCGCGCAGAACAAGCTCATGCGCCTGATTCAATACCAAAGCAAACGACAGCCGTGGAGAGAAATCGTTGCGATCGTTGGTAAGAAAATTCTGCCAGTCGTATCTCAGCCCAGGCGTAATCGAGAACCACGGCTTGATTTTGATCTGATCTTGAATGAAACCGCCAACTTCACGCTGCTGATAAACAAAACGCGTTTGCCCCTGCTTGACCGAATAACCAGACGGATTCCCCGCAAGCTGGTTGTCGATCGCCGTCGCTATGAGCGACCCATCCGCTGCATAGGTGGGGCTATAGGTGTAAGTTCCAGCCTCATTCGTGTGATCGTCAAGAACCCGGCGGCTGAAGTGCGGCAGGTTGACGCCAAACTTGAGCGTGTGCGGCCCCTGCGTCCACGTCACGATTTCGCTGCCGCGCAGATTGTACTCGGTGCGTACCTGGTCGTTCTGTGCGCTGCCCCCCACGTAGTTACCGTTGACATTGATCTGCGGACCTTCCTGCACGTCGGAGATCGGGTCGTAGCTGCGTTCCAGCACCAGCGACGCCTGGTTGAGCATCGTCGGCGAGGCGACATAGTCATCATGGAAGATGAGATCATCTTCCCGCGTCTCGGTGTTGTAACCGGCCTCCGGCAGCGTCTGATTGCCAACACCCGCGTTGGTATTCGACGCATCCTGGAAGGCATACATGACCGAGGCGCTGTTCTTCTCGCCGAACTGGTGCCCGATGCGCAGCGAAAACTCCGTGTCACGGGTCGGCGCGGGAACGTTGACGTTATAAATCCCGCTCGGATTATCCGGCGTGGGCGCAACCGTAGCGTTCACCACTGCGTTCAGGTCTTCTTCTGCACGGTTGAACGAAAAAAGAAACATCGTGTTCTTCGAATGCAGGACCGGACCGGTGAGGTTGCCCTCGTAGATGCGGCGCTGCTCGAACGGCCTGCTCGGCGAAAAATCCTGCTGCGCATTCAGAGCCGAGTCACGGAAGAGAATTGAACTGTCCGTGATAAACATCCGCCGACTGCTTGGTGATGATCTCCATCTGTCCGCGGCCGGGGTTGTAGTAGCGCGCGGAGTAGGCGTCCTGATTGATGTGCACTTCCTGCACTGCGGATGGCGAAACCAGCGACCGATTCGCCTCGACGCCATCCACCATAAGGGCTGAACCAGATGTCGGCGCCTGCCCCGCGTCCAGGAAGCCCCCCATCGCGCCAACCAGATCATCGTCGAAAACCGGTAGATCTTTCAGGTCATTCGCCGTCATGACCTCCGTATCGCCGTTGTTTTCTGAAGCCGTCAGATCCACCTGCGTTCCCGCACTCACCGTCACCTGCTGCACGGCGGTCGCAACCGCGAGCGTGACGTTAAGCGGAGCAGACGCACCCTGCCCGACCGTAACCGGCTCTGTCGACGGCTGAAAGCCTGCCAGCGTCACCGCCAGCGAGTAAGTGCCGGCATGCGGCGGCAGAATCTGGAACGCCCCCGTCGCGTCAGTCGTCACCGTCGCAAACGTCACACCGGAAGCATCGGTGAGGGCCACCTGCGCACCCGGAATAATCGCGCCCGTGGAGTCTGCAACTGTCCCGGTAATCGCCTTAATGGCCGCGGTTGATGCAACCGCAACCGGCGCCGTCCCAGGCCCGCTGACCTGTGCAATCGCGAATGGGCAAAGAAAGAAAGTAACAACCAGAGCAGTGCGTACCAAGGCGTATCCCCCAGGGCTGCAGGAAATGAGCTACCACCGCTATCCGGCGCGAATCCGCGACCGTAGCGAAAACGGTTACATGTGAACAATTACGAGCAGGCGATGCTCCACGGCTCGCTTGCAGGGCTTACGATTGGCTCTCCGAAAAAGTTGCAGGGGACGCCGCCACGCCTGATCTTATTTTTGTTTGGTCGCGAAGTACAGTGCGGTCGCCCATTCCGACGCCAGATCGACCAGGCAGTCGGAGGGAATATTTTCCAATGTATGCGAAGATAGTCCGAATCTGCAACCGATTACCCACGCCCCTGCACGCCGCGCCGTCAGCACATCCACGTCGGAGTCGCCAATCATCAGCGTCTCATAGGGAGCCACTCCCGCTTCAGCGATCAACGTATTCAGCCCCTCCGGATCCGGCTTCTTCGTCGCAAAGCTGTTGCCCCCATAGATCTGAAAAAAGTGCTCGCTCAACCCCAGCGCCTCGCATATCGCCCGCGATGGGCCGATCGGCTTATTGGTGAGCACGGCCATACTACGCGTCGCTCCATCCGGCATCGCCCGCATCGCGTCGATCGATTCAAAGACTCCCGGATAAACATAAGTGTGATCCAGCTTATGCTCCCGATAGTAAGCGAGAAACCGGTTCAGCCCATCCTCCACAACCTGCTCATCGTCAGGATCACCGAGCGCGCGGCGAACCAGCATTCCTGCCCCGTCCCCTATATACGTGCCAATCACCTCTTCCGGAAGAGGCTGCCGGCCCATCTGCGTGAGCATTGCGTTGATCGAATTGGCGAGGTCCTTCTGCGAATCAATCAATGTTCCATCCAGATCGAAGACGATCAGACGGATGGCCTCAGCCGGAATCAGATTAAGAACGTGCAGCATATCTCCAGTGTAGCGACTGCATTTTCGGAACGACTGCATTTTCGGAACGACTGCATTTTCGGAAATGGTGTAATGCGAAGCCGCTGGCCCAAAGTCGACGCGAGCAACAAGCCGGGGTCCCCACGAACAGGCCTTCGT
This sequence comes from uncultured Acidobacteriaceae bacterium, assembly GCA_963781245.1. Lineage (GTDB taxonomy): Bacteria > Acidobacteriota > Terriglobia > Terriglobales > Acidobacteriaceae > Silvibacterium. The sequence continues at coordinate 373,377 of CAWAFB010000004.1, read as the reverse complement.
TCGTGGGGTGAAGGCAGCGGTAACCTGGCAGGATCCAGAATGGGTACAGAATTTCCGAAAATGCTTTAGAGCGCACACAGCAGTGCCGCAGCAATGTAGACGATCTGAATTCCGCCCCGCACCACTACGCCAAGCACCGGCCGGCCGCCGATCGTGAGATGCTCCTTTGCCGCCCGAACATTTGCGGGGAACATCAAGATGAAAAGCAGGGCAAGCGAAAGACCTGCGACGCGATGCGTAGCATTCAAAATCAGGCCCACCGCACCCGCAATCTCAAGAACGCCCGTGATCGTAACGATCAGCCCAGGATTCGGAAGTGACCGGGGCACCATTGCGATCAGGTCTCGCCTCCGCTTTCCCCAGTGCGCTGACGACGTCACCAGCAGCATGCAGGCCAGTGCAGCCCGTAGCGCGTGTGTCCAGAGATGAAACCATACGACCCCAAGCTGGCCTGCGAGCAGGAACAGCACGACAGCCATGAGCAGAACGATCAACGCGATCACGTCGCCTCCCCAGGTTCAGATTCGCTGCGCCTTCCACCGCCCGCGCCGGAAAAGGATCAGGCTGATCACCGCAACCACACACTCCGCGCACACAAACGCAACCAGAACACCCTTCCACTGTAGATTCGTGTGCACGGCAAGAAACCAGGCAAGCGGGATTTCCAGTACCCAGAAGCCTAAGAAATTGACGTACGTGGGTGTCAGCGTGTCTCCCGCTCCGTTGAAGGCCTGCAGCAGCACCATCACATACGCATACGCAATGTTTCCGCAGCTGAATATCCGCAGCGCTGTCGCGCCGACCGAGATAACCGCGGGGTCGTTCAGAAACAGGCGAAGCACCGGCGTCGCGAAGACAAAGAAGAACACGCCGACCACGCCGAGAAAAATCATGTTGTAGAAACCGGTCCGCCAGACGGCTTTCTCCGCGCGATCCGGCCGACGGGCACCCAGATTCTGACCAACCAGCGTAGCGGCCGCATTACTGAGTCCCCACGATGGCAGGATGAAGAAGATCACGATGCGGATCGCAACCGTATAGCCCGCCACCGCTGCAGCTCCGAACAGCGAAATGATGCGCACCAGGCCGATCCAGCTTGCATTCGCAATCGTGAACTGCAGAATACCGGTCAGCGAAACCCGCAGCAGCCGCCACAATACTTTCAGATTCAGCCGCAGATGCCGCGCCAGCACATGGATTCGCTCCGTACCACGCAGCAGCCGGTAGAACTGGTACATCACGCCGATACTTCTGCCCGTAAACGTCGCCAGCGCCGCACCGGTTACGCCCAGCCGCGGAAACGGCCCCAGGCCGAAGATGAGACAGGGGTCCAATATCAGGTTAAGTATGTTCGAAACCCACAGCAGCCGCATCGCAATCGCCGCATCACCCGCGCCGCGAAAGATCGCATTGTTGAGGAAGAGCATGATGATGGCGCCGCATCCGCCCAAAGCGATGCGCGCATAGCCTGATCCGACCGCCACCACCGACGCCGGCGCACCCATCGCGCGCAGCAGATGCGGTGCAAAGATTCCCAGCGGAATGCCCATGCCCAGCGAAACAATGAGGCCGAGCGCGATCGCCTGCACTGCCGAAATCGCCGCGTCCTCTGGGTCCTTCTCGCCGATACGACGCGAGACCATGGCCGTCGTCGAAAGCGACAAGCCCATCCCTACGGCGAAGACCAGTGCGAGCATCGACTCGGTGATGCCCACGGTAGCAACGGCATTTGCGCCCAGCCGCCCCACCCACATCACATCCACCACGGCAAAGAGCGACTCCAGCACCATCTCGAGAACCATCGGGATGGCCAGCAGGAAGATCGCGCGATTCAGACTCCCCGCCGTGTAGTCCTGGTGCGAGCCGCGCAAAGCCTCCCACACCGACCCCCAGAAGGTCGCAGCCGTGGTGTGCGTCGCTGTTTCTGCCTCAGGATTCATGTCACCGTCTGGTTTGCCGCGAGTCTACAGGATATGCTTTTCTCCATGCCGAAAATATTGCATGTGAGCACGCTGCTCTTCTATTGCGCCGTTTCTGCTTGCATCGCTTCTGCCGCCGATGACGCACACTTCCCTTCCAACGAAGATCTGCGCCATGTGCGCGCCATGGCCCAGCCACGGCTCTCGCCTGACGGCCGCAGCGTCCTGATCCAGATCACGGACTCCACCGCCGACGGCGCAAAGAGTCACCTGTGGCTCGTCGACATCAAGCAGAACACCTCACGCCAGTTGACCTGGTCCGCTCCGCAGGAGAAGCGGGGCGAATACGCCGCACGCTGGATGCCCGACGGAAGCGCCATCCTCTTTCTCGCCCATCGCGGCGAGCACACCCAGCTGTACCGTCTTCCTATGGAAGCTGGTGAAGCGCGGCCTTACGATCTAAAGATCGCACCGCCAGTCGACGTCTCCACTCTGGCCGACGCCATCCCTCCGCGTAAGGATGCCACGCCTGCGAAAAGCGAATCCGTCGCGGTTGACGTCGAGAACTACGACATCTCGCCTGATGGAAAAGTAATCGCTCTGCTGGCACGCGATCCCGAAACACCCGGCGAGAAGAAGCAGCATGACGACAAGGCCGACGCCGTGTGGGTCAATCATGAGCAGCATGGTTCGCGCTTGTACCTTCTCAACGCCGACAGTGAAAAACTCACTCCCGTTGCCGTTCCTCCCGACGTGCACGGTATCGTCTGGAACCGCGAGAGTAACCGGCTCATCGCCATCGCCGAAGGCATGAATGACGCAGGCGATCTGGCGCCGGCAAACACCGCGTGGATGGTTAGCGCGAGCGACCCGGCCCATCCCGCCCAGATTAAGGAACTGCCTGCGACCATCCAGGGCGGAGCGTGGTCCGACGATAGCAAGCGCTACTACTTCCTCGCGCAGGCCGCGAAGGATGCTCCCCCCGGATATCACGATCTGTTTGTGTTCACCTTCGCCGACAACAGCGTGAAAAACCTGACTTCCAACTTCGACGGAACCATGGCGCACGAGCTACCCATCGCGGAGGGCGACAACAAAGTGCTCGCCGGAGCCCAGATCGGCGTGAACGTCACAGTCCTTCGCATCGATGCGGGCAAGAATAATTCAGAGAGTGACCAGCCGCTCAAATTCGGCACCGCAACTGTGACACAACTGAACACCAACGCGAAGCAGAACGGCTGGGTCTGGCTGGGCGCAAGCAGCACCCAGCCGCCCACACTGTTTTACGCGGAAAAGCTGGGCCATGAAGCCAGGGCCCTGAGTACGCCCGCCCTCATGCCCGCAAACTGGACGAAAGTCCCCTCGCAGCTCGTGCAATGGAAAAACGAAGGATTGGCGGTCGAAGGCCTGCTTTACCTCCCGCCGCAGGCGTCTTCACAGAAGGTTCCTCTCATCGTGGATGTGCACGGCGGCCCCACCGGCGCCTTCGAAGATGGCTACTATCCTCTCGTCGAGTGGCTCGTTGGCCAGGGATGGGCGGTACTGCGGACCAATCCCCGTGGTAGCACCGGATACGGCGCGTCATTCGCCGCCGCAAACAAGAATGACCTCGGGGGCGCCGACTATCGCGACATCATGACGGGCGTCGATGCCGTCATTGCGAAGTACCCCATCGCTCCCAACAAGCTCGGCCTTATGGGTTACAGTTACGGCGGTGAAATGGCCGCCTTCGTCGAAGGCAAGACGGATCGTTTCCAAGCCATCATCAGCGGTGCCCCGGTCATCGACCAGCACAGCGAGTACGGCACCGAATCCGGCTCTTATTACGACCGCTGGTTCTACGGCAAGCCCTGGGAGCACGCATCAGACGCCTGGCGTCAGAGTCCCCTGGCCGACGTCGGACACGCGAAGACGCCCTTTCTGCTGCTGCAGGGCGAAGCCGACAAAACCGACCCTCTCGGCCAGAGTCAGGAGATGTACCGTGCCCTCCGGCAGATGGGCGTATCCGTGGAGATGGTTGAGTACCCGCGCGAGGACCACGGCCCCCTGGCCAATGGGATCTTCGGCAATCCGACTTCGGAGCCGTGGCACGGCTATGACGGACGGCAGCGAATCCTGAAGTTCTTCAAGACCGCCTTCGGCGAGTAGCTTGGGACACGAGCGTTAACTGACGGTTGAACGATCCTTCGCTCGGAACGGCGATCCGGGCGTAGAAACGAAGCTTATCTCTCAAGTGCCTTCGGACTCGATAGGTCGCAGAGAAGCAGCAGAAGTCTGGGCGACATCGTAGAGGCCTTCTGAGGCGACCTCAACCTGCAGACGATCGACGAGCTGCGCCATCGTCCGGATAAGACGCAACAGAGCGCGTTCGCGTTCTGAGAATTCAGCTTCGATTCCCGCCGATGATGAATCAATGCGATTCAGGAAGCTTGCTACTGAGTCTGCGTGGTGTGTGTGGTTTGCCAACTGCTTTTCAAGGCTCTCTGCGATATGGAGGAAGATGCGCGAGCATTCAAAGCGTGAGCCATTCTCAAATGCGGTGAACGAAGGCGATTTGGAGTGGATGTTGGCGAAGATGCGAAACTGGATGAGCGGAGCTTCGAGGAGATAGAAGCTCCGCAGGAAGGCTTGCCAGCGTCGGATTCGGTCGCGGGCGGCCATGTCGCCCGGACGTGCGGGGCCGGTTTCGAAAGGAACTGCGTCGGCCTGCGCGCTGACTTCACCGAAGCGGCGATAAATCTCATCCCGCTGTCGGCGGACCTTGAGAATCGAGGCCGGATCATCGGCGCTCGGAGTGCTTGAGACGAGATCGGCCAGCAGTCGTAAATTGACAACGAAAATGCGCACCATCCCGTCCGCAGCGGACCGGGGAAAGGCCCGCTCGAAAACAAGCCACATCAGGGTGACGCCAAGCAGCACGCCCAGGACGCGGTCGCGCGGAAGCGTGAGACTGGTCTGGATGGAAAAATCGCTCAGTTGGATCAGATAGAACGAGAAGGCAATTTGCACGCCCGCGTAGGAAAGCCGGGAACTGGAAGTAGCAATCCAGGCAGCGACAACAGTCACGACGGCGAAGAGCACGGTGAATCCGCCTATAGAGTCGATCGAGGGGAGAATAAAAATCTGTGCTCCAATCCCGGCGATGACACCGCCAAGGACGAAACCGGCAATGCGCAGGACTTGCTTCTGGCGCGAGGATCCAACCGTAGTGAGGGCTGTGAGCACGCAGGTGGTGACCGAGGTGGAGAGGTTGCGCCAGTCCAGCGACACATAAAACACGTAGCAGAGCATTGCCGCCAATGTGCCGCCAAGAATATAGCGGAGGTGCTCCGGATTCGAGAAGGCGTCGCGAATAAAGATCCGGCTGGCGTCCGCTGTGTCCTCGATGGGTTCAAGAGTGGGATCTGTTGCATGTTCATCGCTGAAGATGGAAGGCATCAGCGACACCATCGATTCAATCTCCGATAAGAGTGGAGTATCGGGGCTGGGCCTTGGTTCCAGGGTTGTCTCGCACGGTTTCCCGTGGGTACGGAGACAAAGGCGAATATCGGCGAGGGTTCGCTTGAGTCGTGCGGCGCGCTCTTGATTCCCATCCGGCAGCGATGGAAAGGCGTTGGCGAGAGCGGCAGCGAAATCAATGCCGCGCGCTACGAGAGCCACCAGCGTGGTCATGCGTGCGCGGTAGAGTTGGGTGTAGCTGGCGCGAGCGACATGGCGGCGGAGAGCACCGGCTCCCACGACAGCGAATTGCGCAAGACCGGCCTGTATCGCGGGCGGAACCGGACGGCCATCGGCGTAACCCGCCATAAGCTCCTCGATGAGTGCCAAACGGCTGTCGAGGCCTTCTGAGAAGTCATCGCGCCGATGCATCGCGTAGAAGACAACCTCGACGCACAGCGTTACCAGTGCGCCCATGGACGTGGCAGCAATGAGCCAGAGCGTAAGTTCGACGTTTTGTTCCGCAGGGCCGGGCAGGTACCAGATGCCAACAACGTTGGCCACAACAAGCGCGACGCCGATCGCTATGCCGTAATTGGCGAGGCAGCGGAGCAGGAAGAACGCAAGAAAGAGGCTGCCCCCAACCCACAGGAAGTGCGTTTCAGGAGTGGAGGCGAGCAGACGGGCGCCGACCGGGATGAAGAGTGCTCCAATCACAAACGCCCCGATCATGAAGATCGCCGAACGTGCGGTCGAGACAAGATTCTCGCGCGAAAAAAGGAAAGCGGTCAGCGCACCGATGTACCCTCCGGGAATGCGGAAGGTGACAATCAGGATCATGGTCAAGGTGGCAGAGATGACCATGCGCGCCACGAGTGCCCCACGGCCGGGGTAGGGCGCGAGTTCCTTTTTCAGGAAATCGGGAAACCAATCGGTGAAGCGTTCGGCATGTGGGATACGAACAGGCTCGGAGACCATCTCTATGTCCTTGGTTCATGAGGCGCATTGTCACGGATAAAAACGACTGCAGATTCACCGAGACGCAACACGTCGACGGATTTTCCTCAATTCAGACTTGGGACGGGAAAACGGGAATCCAGGTGGATCCAGTTTAGTTTAATGTCCGTTGTACGTCAGGGAGTCCGTGCGTTTGCTAAATTGATTCGGGATAGCTGGTTTTGCTAAGGTCGTCGTCATGTCCGAGCCTTCCACCGAGCAGATACGCGAATTGCTCGACTCCCTTTATCGCGTAGATTCGGGACGAATCCTGGCAACTCTGATCCGCTTGCTCGGTGATTTTGATCTTGCCGAGGAGGCGATGCACGAAGCCTTTGCGGTTGCGCTGAGCCTGTGGCCGGGCAGTGGAGTACCGGGCAACCCGCGGCCATGGTTGATTTCAACGGCCCGATTCAAAGCCATTGATACTCTGCGCCGACGGGCAAGATTTGATGCGTCTCAAGACGAGCTCGTGCGATACCTCGAAGCGCAATGGAGTTCGGCGGAAGAGTCCAATGAAGAGGACAGCCTTGAGGATGATCGGCTGCGCCTGATTTTTACCTGCTGTCATCCATCTCTGGCGCCGGAAGCGCGCGTGGCGCTCACCTTGCGTGAGGTGTGCGGGCTGACAACCGAGGAGATAGCAAAGGCCTTCCTCACCACTCCGCGTACGCTGGCACAGCGCATTGTGCGCGCCAAGGCAAAGATTCGAGAGACACCGATTCCGTACGAGGTGCCGACGCCGCAGGAATTGCCGGAGCGAGTAGGCGCGGTGCTTCAGGTCATCTATCTCGTCTTCAACGAGGGCTACTCTGCCGCGGCGGGAACGGAGGTAACGCGGGCCGAGCTAACCGGCGAGGCGATTCGATTGGGGCGGCTGCTGACCGAGCTCCAGCCAGAGCCGGAAGTCCTTGGGCTGCTTTCCCTCATGTTGCTGCAGGAATCCCGTCGCGTCGCGAGAACCTCTCCGACCGGAGAGCTGATTTTGCTGGAAAATCAGGACCGCTCGCTCTGGAACCGGGAGCAGATCGCGGAGGGAGTGGCATTGGTGGAGAAAGCCCTGAACTCCCGCCGCTTCGGTGCTTACACACTGCAGGCTGCGATCGCGGCCGTTCATGCTGAAGCGGAATCAACCGCTGCGACCGACTGGCGGCAGATTGTCGCGCTTTACAACCAATTGGTACGAATTCACCCTTCGCCAGTAGCACATCTGAATCGTGCCGTGGCCATTGCCATGCGCGATGGTCCAGAGGTGGGTCTGAAGCATATCGACGCGGTGTTGGCACATGGCGAATTGGCAAATTATTACCTGGCGCATTCAGCCCGTGCAGATTTGTGCCGCAGGCTGGGCAGGACCGCTGAGGCCCGGTCCTCGTATGAGAAAGCTCTGGCGCTGACCCAACAGGAGCCGGAGCGGCATTTCCTGCAGGAGCGGATTCGGCAGTTGGAATAAAAAGCTGAAATAAAAATGGACTAGCTGTCGATTTTCCGTCTCCCCAACGACTATAGGACAAAAGAACGATGAGCTACGGCTCCTGAATGAACAGGAAACGAGTCATCGGAAACAAACCACAGGAAACAAGGAGAAAAAGTCATGCCACAGTATCTGGTTTGTAATTACATCCCCGACGACTTCGACCCGTCCACCGTAACCGAAGCGATGATCGAAGAGATCCACGCGCTCAACCGCGAAATGATTGCTGCCGGCGTGAGGAAGTTCGCCTGCGGCGTTTCCCCGGCCGCCAACGCCAAGACGGTGCGGAAGCAGTCCGACGGCACGGTGCTCGTCACCGACGGGCCGTACATCGAGACCAAGGAGCATATGGGCGGTTTTTGGATACTGGAAGCCGCCAATATGGACGAGGCACTCGCGTGGGCGCGCAAGGGTTCCATCTCCTGCGATGCGGTGGGCGAGGTGCGCGAACTTCTATTCTTCCCGGCTCCGGAACAAGGACCGGCCGGAAGCGAGTAAACAATCTGGCCGCCGCGACTTCGGAAGATTCGACGTCCTGACCATCGGAGGAACGAGCCAGCGCAAAGCTACGCCGCTGGCTCCCGCCCGGAAGGAAGAGGAGAATAGTGAAATATATCTGTTTTGGCTACTATGACAAAGGCAAATTCGATGGCATGACTGAGAGCGAGCGAAACGCCATGTTCGATACATGCTTTGAATATGACGACCATCTTCGCACCAGCGGGCACTGGGCCGGTGGAGAAGCGCTTCTGGGACCGGAGACCGCCCTGACTCTGTCCTCGAAGAACGGCAAGGTGGCAACGACCGACGGCCCCTATGCCGAAACCAAAGAACAACTCGGCGGCATTCTCGTTCTTGAGGCGCGGGACATGAATCATGCTGTACAGCTCATCGGCCAGCATCCGGCGCTGACGTTTGGCACCATATGGGAGATTCGGCCGGCAGGGGATATGAACGAAATCGTGAAGGCAAGTGAGCAGCGACGGCGACAGAACACTGCACGCTGAACACGGCTGCTGTCGATTTTTTCTGTGCGCGGCGACTATAGGGTGAACGATCGAGAGGATGAACGTGACGTCCGGATACAGTATTTCCTAAAACGCTATGCGCGCCGGACGACGGCGACAGAACGCCGCACGCGGAAGGATGGCCTGCGCCCAAAGGTCCCATTCTCAGGAGGAAAACAATGCTGAAAAAGAAGGTTGCCGCAATCGCAATCAAAGGGTTCGCACTACTCGCTGTGCTCGGTACAGCCCAACACGCCATGGCACAGGATGCCACGACGCCCTATCCGAAGATGGCCCCGATCGAACAATATCTAATGGATCGCGACGCGGAAATCGCCCTGGCCCGCAGCGCCGCTCCAGACGCTATCTCGCACGACGCCTCAGTGATCGTCCTGACCCGCCACGGCTACGAAACCGCGGTGGAGGGCAAGAACGGCTGGGTATGCTGGGTGGGACGCGGCTGGATGGCCATGTTCGATCATCCCGAATTTTGGAATCCAAAGGTCCGCGCCGCAGATTGTCTCAATCCACCAGCCGCCCGCACCGTTCTCCCGTACGCCTACAAACGCACCGAACTACTCCTGGCCGGCCATTCCAAGCAAGAAGTCATCGCCGCAATCAAAGCCGCAATAGACAAAAAAGAATTACCAGCCCTCGAGCCGGGGACCGTCTCCTACACGATGTCCAAATCCTCCTACCTGACCGACAACGGCGACCACGATGTCCCCCACCTGATGTTCTTCCAAACCGACAAGCCCGACGTAGCCTGGGGCGCAAACGTGGCGAATGCTCCGGTTGCGTCTGTGAACTACTGGTACTTGTCTGCGGAGGCGTATCCACAGCTCAAGAGCTTTCCTCCCATGGCTGTCTTCTTGGTGATGGTGCCCAAATGGTCCGATGGGACCCCCGCGCCACCCATGTAGCTCCAACAGAATAGAAACACCAGAACACGGTGACTCAAATGAGAAAGCTCAGTATTTTCGAACACATCTCGCTGGACGGCGTGATCCAGTCCTCCGGCGAAGACGATTTCCCCTACAACGACTGGACCGTGCCCTATCGGACCCCTGCTGGCCGGGAGGAGATCATCGCCGCGCATGGCGGAAGCTTCGATCTGCTGCTTGGCCGTCGAACATACGACATGTGGTCGAGCTTCTGGCCAAAGGCGCCGAGCAGCCCAATGGCGGACGGCCTCAATGCGGCAACAAAATATGTCGTTACCCACCGTCCGGAAAGCCTTGAATGGGGCCCGTTCGAGGGCCTTAGACCGGACATCGTCGAGGGCATTCGCCGCATCAAGTCGCAGGACGCCCCGGACCTTATCCTCTGGGGTAGCTCCACGTTGACATCGACGCTGCTCGAACATGGGCTTGCGGATGAAGTCCTGCTGGTCGTCTATCCGGTCCTGTTGGGCACGGGGAAGCGCTTCTTTGCGGAGGGAACCCCGCCACGCTCATTCGAGCTCGTCAGCACGAAAACAACGCCGACCGGTATCATCCTCAGTCTTTACAAGGTCGCCGGGCCTTTGAAGACCGGATAGTTCGACGACACGGTGGGGTAAGCCGACGTCAGAGGTCATGAGGAAAGGGGCAGGACAATCAAATGAGAAATGTAATCTTCGCAATCAACATTACCCTCGATGGCTGCGTCGACCACACCAAACAATCTGTCGATGAAGAAAAATTTGAATATTTTACTCACCTCACGCGAGAGGCTGACCTGCAGGTCTTTGGGCGTAAAACCTATCAGTTGATGGTTCCCTATTGGCCTGACGTCCTCAAAAACCCGTCTGAGACAAAAGCAGACACCGAATTTGCTCGGGCATTTGACTCCACCCACAAAGTTGTTTTTTCGCGATCATTAGACCGCGCTGAAGATAAAAATACGAGAATTGTTCGCACGAACCTTCGCGACGAAATAGTTAAATTGAAACAAGAACAAGGCAAAAATATTTTAGTCGGTGGTGTGGATATTCCTTCACAACTTATAGAGCTTGGCTTGATTGATGAATATCGTTTTGTCGTTGGGCCAGTCGTTGCAGGAGAAGGGAGAAGGTTGTTGGAAGGTGTCAGCCTGCCGGAGAAACTGCAATTAAAACTTGTTGAGACAAAGATTTTTAAATCAGGATCTGTCGCGCTTCGTTACTTGAAACAGTGACAGAAAAATCTGCGACCGCCGCACCGCTGGCTTTCACCCAGAAGAGATGAAGGAGGAGAAGACCATGAAATACATCTGTTTGGGATACTACGAGCCGGCAAAACACGCGGCCATGACCGAGGACGAGCGAATCGCAATGTTCGACGAATGCTTTGAGTACGACGACTATTTGCGCGCCAACGGACACGCTGACCGCGGAGAGGCTCTGCAGCCCCCTGAAACCGCGTTGACTTTGTATTGGAAGAACGGGAAAGTCGCGACGACCGACGGTCCCTATGCGGAAACCAAGGAACAACTCGGCGGCCTTGGCGTGCTTGAGGCGCGGGACATGAATCATGCCATTCAGCTCTTGTCGCAGCATCCGACCCTGAAGTATGGGACGTTGTGGGAGATTCGACCAATTTTCGATATGAGTGAAATGATTCGGGAAAGCGAGCAGAGACGGCGAAAGGTCGCTGCACGCTGAAGACGGTTCTACGTTGTCACTGGAATCGACGAAGCGCTGGCGCACGCAAAGAAAGCCGCGGGCAGTGAGCAAGGATTTTGCTTGCGCGAAATGTCAACTATTGCCAACTGACCAAGGTATTCATCGACCACCCTCGAGCCGTCAGGCCCTGACGTCACAAGTTCTCGCTAACCTCTTCATTTCAGACTGAAGAGGGTGTTCGAAAGTTGGCCGACTATTTCTCTCTGCCCCGTAAAATGGAATTAGGACATTCCGCAAAGCCCGCTTCGGCGGGCTTTTCAATGCCTGCGCTACCAGGGGAACGCACTACCGATAACCACTGGCCGATGAAGCAATTACGGCATGCGTCAATAGAATGAAACGGTTACAGCAGGACCTGCATTTCCTCTTATGTAACCATAATCGAATGAATCGATTACGGAGCTGATCAATGAAATGAATCAGTTACAAACCATAGCTCCTAACCGATGTAGAAAGAATCAGTTACAAACCATAGCTCCTAACTGATGTAGAAAGAATCAGTTACAAACCATAGAAAAAACAGGGGGGAGGGGTCCCCCCGACTCACAACGTTGCGCGCTGTCCCGTCGCCTGACGTGCCAGCGCCCGCCGCAGCACGACCTCCAGCGCCAATTTGGTCTCGGCATAATCGGCTTCAGAAAGCTTCCCTTCCAGCCGCTCAGTCTCAAGGGCGAACAGCTCGTCCTTGAGCGCAGCCAGCAACGAACCTGGACTTGGACTGGATTTGGGCGACAACTGCGGACTCGGAATCAGAGGTGAGGGAGCCGGACCCACGGCCTCCACCGCCGGAGCCGGCTTCCCGCGGAGGAAAAATCCGGCGGCGATTACCAGAACCAGAGCCAGCCCGCTCAGGATCCACCACTTATACTTCTGCAGCGGATCGGGCGTATCGATCGGAGTGCCCAGCCCGCCTCCGGGACGGTTGTCAGCTGTCGCAGCAGACTGGTCGGGAGCGCCAGGCATACCCGCGGGAGCTCCGGCATTCGGCGCACTTGCGCCCGTCTGTTCCGAATCTCGCGGCATTGAGCCGGTGCCGGACACGGTAAAGGCGAGCGCCTGCGACGGCTGCACATTGCGCGCCAGAAAGGTCTGAGCGTTCGCGTCTACGTCGGCCGGTTGGAACGGAGCGCCGCCCGAGAACTGCATGCCTTTGGGGAGCATGATCGCGACGTTCTCAGTGGGCAGAGCAAGGCGAGGCGTGAACTTGTAACTGCCGTTGTACGGGAGCGTATAGCTCAGCTGGAAGCGTGTCTCCCCGGGTCGCACGGGAAACACGAAAGCATAGTGGCCGGGATCCCCCAGCGGCACGGGAGACGAAGAGACCGGCATGCCGGCGGGCCCCATCGCCGCCGACGCCTCAATCTTGGCATCGGGGGGGAGATAGATTTCATATGCGCGGTTGCTGAACTGCGTCCGTGGCGGATTCGAGTCGTTTTTGACAAAGTAATTTTGAACAACGTGCAGGCCCTGAGGCGTAGTTTCAATACGCATCACGTCGGCTTCCGCCGAAACACCCTCGACTTTGGGTTCCACGTCATAAACAGTAACGTTGACCGTGGTTGTCCCTGGCTGAACGGGTTCAAAGTATGCCGCCTTCTGGTGATCGACGCGCACCAGATGCATGCCATTATCGGGAAGATTGAGAGTGAAGTGCCCTTGAGAATCGGTCTTCGTACGCCCCGCCTCCTGCATGCCCTGGCCGAACGCAATAAGCACAACGTCATCTCCCGCGGCAGGCTTATTCGTCGTCTTGTTGGTGACGACGCCGGTGATCGAGGCAGCGTGAGCGATGGCGGTAATAGTAAGACCGAGAGCAGTCAGCAACGTGGCTCGGCAAAGGCGCGAGCGTGGGAATGATTTCATGATCTTCCTCAGATTATAGGAGCACCGTTCAACGCGGCTCGGCTTCGAGCACGTCGATTTCGGCGAGCACCTCGGCCGTTTCGTTCTCGAGGTCAGCCTGCTGCATGGCATAGTCCTCCTGCACGTACTTACCAGCGCGGTACTCGAAATTGAGATCGCGCAGGTTATCGTAGAGGACGTCTTTCCGCTCGCGGAGGTATTCAAGCCTTGTCTTCTGGTGCTGTTCCTCTACATGACGCTCGGGATAGAAGACGTAAAAGAGGATCCCGACCAGAAGCACCCCGCAGCCGACAACGATCATAATTCTGTCTCCCTGCGGATGCGTTCACGCATGGCCGGGAAATGCGGCGCGGGCGGCGTGGCGGGAATAGCCGCGGCACGAAGACGCCACCGGCGCACGAGAACCGCAGTGGCGACGATGCCGAGGATCAGCACCGCGGGGGGTACGACCCAGGCAATGACATTGAATTTGGTAAGCATCGGGGCAGCGAGGACAGTGGGGCCGTATTTCTCCTGGAAGGCCGCCAGGATAGCGTCGTCGTTCGACCCGCCGGCGATGCTGGCGCGCAGTTCGCCGAGCATGCGATCAGAATCGGGACATCCAAGGTGGTTGCACTCGATGAGGATCTGATTGCAACCGCAGACGCACATCATCTTGTGGCCAAGATCGTTGTAACGGACGGCGGTGCTTGCCGCGCCCATCGTGATGACAGCAACAAGGGTTATAGTAACCAGCCGCCCGAGTCCAGGAAGCTTCAGCATTAATCGCCACCCCGCGCAGCAACGGCCTCGGCAGACGGCGCCAGAGCGACTGCACGATTACGGCTGGCGGCAAGCGCTGCAGTCATATTCGGGACAAGAGCAACACCAGTACCCAGGACAACGATGCCGACACCGATCCAGATCCACGCGACCAGCGGATTGAGAAAAACTTTGATGATGGGTTGGCCAGTATCGGGATTCTTCCCTGCATAAATTACGTAAAGGTCCCACGCAAGGGTCGAGTGGTTTGCCACAATCGTTGAGGGTTGCTGGCTAGCTGTGTAGAAGCGCTTTTCGGGCGCAAGCTGGGTGACTTTCTTGCCCCCGCGATAGACATCGAGGAGAGCGTATTCCGTGTCGTAGTTGGCGTTCGAGTCCTGCGAGTAGCTCTGGCATTCGATGCGGTAAGGACCAATATTGAGGCTCTGCTTGAAGCCGAGTTCTTCTTCCTTGCTCTGGTTGAAGGCTGAGCCGGCGATCCCGATAAAGATGACGACCACGCCAAAGTGGACGATGTATCCGCCGTAGCGGCGCGTGTTGCGGCGAGCGAGATGGACCATCGACGCAAGGAGGTTTTGCCCCGTATGCCGTGCGATGACTCCGGCACCGCGGAGAAACTCCGCGCTGATCGCTGTAACGACAACTGCTGCCAAAGTGAACGCGATGAACGAGTAAAAGGAGCCCTGATCGCTGGTGGTAAATATCTCCCAGGGACGAACGCCGCACGCGATCACGACGATTGCAGTGACTACGCCCGCGATGGACGGAAGGACGAAATTCTTGCGGATGCTCTTGAAGGACGAGCTGCGCCAGGCGAGCAATGGTCCGATACCGGTCAGAAAGAGGAGAAATAATCCGATCGGAACGGCGACGCGGTTGTAGAACGGTGCGCCGACCGTGACTTTATTTCCCTGTATATATTCAGACAAAACCGGAAAGAGTGTCCCCCAAAGCACCGTGAAACAGGCCGCCAGCAGGACCAGGTTGTTGAAGAGGAAGCTGGATTCGCGGGAAACAAGTGACTCAATCTTGTTCTCAGCCTTGAGGTGGTCACGTTGCAGGATAAACGTGAAGAGGCATACCGAGAGAACGATGACAAGGAAGGTCCAGAACCATGTGCCGATGGACGACTGCGCGAAGGCGTGAACGGAGCTTACAAGACCGGAGCGAGTGAGTAGCGTCCCGAAAATAGCGAGCAAGAATGTGGAGAATATTAGCCAGACGTTCCAGCTTTTCATCATGCCGCGCTTCTCCTGCATCATGACCGAGTGCAGGAAGGCAGTCCCGGTGAGCCAGGGCATCAAAGAGGCGTTTTCCACAGGATCCCATCCCCAGTAGCCGCCCCAGCCGAGAACCGAGTAGGCCCAGTGAGCGCCAAGGAAGATGCCGCAGGTGAGAAAAAGCCAGGTGACCATGGTCCAGCGCCTGGTGATATGAATCCACTTCTCGCCGGGGTAGCGCATCATCAGTGCGCCCAATGCAAAGGCGAATGGCACCGCAAATCCGACGTATCCGAGGTACAGCATCGGAGGATGGATAACCATCTCGGGATATTGCAACAGCGGATTGAGGCCGAAGCCATCAGGTGGCACGGTCCCACCCACCAGGGAAAAGGGGGTAGCAGCAAAGTTGAGCAGAAGAAGAAAGAAGATCTGAATGCCAGCAAGGATGGTCGAAGCATACGCTGTGAGTTTTACGTCGACCTTATGGCGCAGCCGCAGCACAAATCCATAGATCGAGAGCAGCCACGCCCAGAGCAACAGCGAGCCCTCCTGTCCTGACCAAAGCGCGGCGAACTTATACGGTCCGGGAAGAGCACGATTGCTGTGATGAAGGATGTACGCAACAGAGAAGTCGTTATTGAACGCGGCCCACACCAGCGCAAAGGCCGCTGCCGTCGTAGCGACAAAACTGCCGATACCTGCGCGGCGAGCAGTTTCCGCTAATCGCTCTGGCGAAACGCGACTGCGAGTCCCGGTTGCAAGCTGCCTAAGGGCAACAGCGCCAGCAACCAGCGTGTATCCACTGAGGGCGAGGGCAAACAGAAGAGCGAAACTGCCAAAGGTCGGCATGGCGGGCCCCTCTATTGTCGCAGACCTCGTTCGGTGACGGCAATTAGCGGCACGGCGGGCCGGGGTGGCGCACCCACAAACCAGGGGAGCCCCTAAATGGAATCAGGCAGTACGGCTCATACGTGCATCAAGCAGGAAATCGACGAGAGAGAGCAATTGGTCTGGAGGTATGGGCTTTGTGCGGAATAAGACATTCAAATCCGCATACTCTGTCTCAGCATCGGACATGCCACTAACGACCAACACCGGGATCGTGGGCATGCGCCGGCGGAGAAGTTGAACAAATTGAGGGCCGTTCAGATCCGGCATCCAATGATCAGTGATGACAAGGCCGAGTGAGGTGAAAAGTTCAGGGTCTTCAAGAAGTTCGAGGGCCAGGCGCGCACCTTCCGCAACTACAACCGCTCTCCCATGGAGAGAAAGCACTGCCTGACGAGTTGCAGCTTGAATGAGATTATCGTCGACTAGAAGAATTTTAGCGGTCATTTTGTTCAGTTAGTTCATTCGCCGTATTAATACACTAAAATGTCAGATATGAGTAGATGCACGTCGATCTGAAACCAGTTGCCTGACTTGGTTACATTTTTATGTCGCGTCACCATACTGCAGACCATGCAGTTGAAGCATGGCGGTTCGCATCGGACTTAATCAAACGCCTTTCCTCTCTGATTTTAGGGCTTGGACCATTGACCTGCGACATCGGGGCTGCTGTTTGAGAGCACGTGCACCCATCGTATTGCCGAGCAAAGAAGAAGGCGGCCCATCTGGGCCGCCTCAAATTGCTCTGAGCAGTTCGTGCTTAGAAGCTGAACTTTGCGTTGAGTTGGAGCAGACGGGGCGAGGCATCTCCACCGAGGAACGAGCCCAGAATAGAGGTGGGCGTGTTCACGGTGCCGGAGATG
The DNA here is from genome assembly GCA_963781245.1 of uncultured Acidobacteriaceae bacterium. Taxonomy (GTDB): domain Bacteria; phylum Acidobacteriota; class Terriglobia; order Terriglobales; family Acidobacteriaceae; genus Silvibacterium. The sequence goes on along the minus strand of CAWAFB010000004.1, from coordinate 356,300 downwards.
AACCCGGCAGCGCCCGAGTCGATGTTGCCTTCCGCCTGAGCAAAGTTCGGATGGTTGAAGAGGTTAAAGGCCTGGATTCCAACCTTCAGGTGGGCCGCTTCCCAATGGGGGATCCCGAAGCTCTTCGAGACGGCGAGATCCGTATCTGTGTAACTCGAAGCATACATCGAGTTGCGGCGACCCTGGCCGAGAGCTGTGGGGTCCTGGAACGAAGTGAATGAAGGAGCAGGGGTTGGTCCCATTGACGCTGTGGGACGCTCCGCCGCAGTGGTTGTTCTGGATGGGCGCGATCTGTTGAGCAAATAGCGGCGCACGATAAAACGGAAGGCTCGATCCGACAGTGTTCGAATAGACCGAGAAAGGAAAGCCGTCGTTGTGGAAGACAGTGCCGGAGAATTCCCAGTTCCGTCGTGAGAACCTTGGGGCCTCCCCAGTAGGGGAGCGGGATTAAGTAGCTGGCGCTAACGTAATGACGAGTGTCGTAATCGGAGTTGCCGTAGTTCTGGCTGAAGTTGGTAGGATTGGTCGGATACGAGAGCCCGTTGGCGCCGTTAACGGATTGAAGCCTCCATTGGAAATCTCATCCAGCGCGTGGCTGTACACGTAGTTGAACTGGAGGGTGAGCCAGCGGGAGCGGTTTACGATCGAGGTGACCAGACCATTGTAGTTGGAGCTGCCCTCGCTGTAGATCTGGGTAGCCTGAGCAAAGTTCGGATTCGGCTGCGACTGGGAGGCAGCCAAATCCAAAGTGCGTTCGCGGAGTTAGCCTGTATCGGCTGGCGATAGGTGTGGTTGCCCACATAGCCAATCGACAAGGCCGCTGTTTTCGTCAATTGCTGCTCTATGGTCAGGCTCCACTCCTGATAGGTGGGATATTTGATGTGGTTAACGGCAGTCGTGATGTTGGGAGGGCTGAAATCCCGGGACCGCAGAGAGACTGTTGAGCTGGCCCATGGAGGAAACCCGCTGAAAAGGCAGCGTTTGAATTGGCCGCCACTGTGCCAGCGCTTCCAGCCGCGGTGGGAATCAGCTGGAACGGCCGCGGCCGCCGTAAAGTTCTGGCTAAGGATCGTAAACGGAACGTTCGTCGGAGCTTGTTCAGGATGGCCCATATTTGGCCGGGGAAAGCATCCGCAAACATCCCGAAGCCCCCGCGAACCGTGGTCTTTCCATCAGCTCCGAATGGCGAGTAGGCAAAGCCAACACGCGGCTCATAGCCAAGCACCTGGAGCATTGAATGCCTGGTGCTGACCGTATTTGATCATGCTCTGATACGGCGTGTCAGGAGACGTGCTTACGGTCGAAAAGTCGCCGGACAGCCGGGCGAAGCAGTTGGTCTGGCAGACGGGGTTAGAGTCATGCTCGAAACGCATGCCATAGGTAACAGTAAGGTTAGGCTTCACCTTCCACTGGTCCTGGATGTACCAGCCCATGGCATACAGGGCTACCGGCTGGGTATCGCGCTGCGGAAACTGCTGGAACCACTCGTCAACCTGACCCGTCTGGAATGAACCGTTCAAGGCAACCGCTTCAGGCGATGCAGTGTATTCACCAGGGCTGTAGTCGGTGACATCGTTGCGACGAATCGTCCAGCCGAACTGGATGTTATGGTTGCCGTGGTTCCAGTTCACATCGTCGGTAAACTGGTAGCCAGTTACGTTGCGTCCCTGTGGCCAGATTATGTCCAATCCTCCGGGCCATGCAGCACTCCCATTATTGGCCAGATCCTCGATCCGCGAAGATCAGGCGAAAAGGGTACCAGCTTGCGTGGCCGCGGCCAAATTGGTGTTGGTGAAGATGGCGCGATAGTAAATTGCGGCAAAGAGGAACTGGTTCGTGAGAGTGGGGCTGAAGGTGTGGGTCTCGTTCAACTGCCCCGAATACTGGGGCTGGGGGCTATCGGCATTGAACACGGGGTTGAGCACGCTGGTATAGGTCGCCTGTAGCCCCTTATCAATCTCGAAATGGGCGAAAAGATGGTCCTTGTCGCTAAACGACTGATCGACACGCCCGGTCATCAACCATTCGTGGGTGAAATTACCGGCTGTGCCGTTGAACCGTACCGTGCCATATGGGTTGTCGGGGGTGTCGGGAGTGGAAACCACCGCGCTGGAGCGGCCGGGAGCGTTGTTGTACAGATTGAAAATATTGGTATATCCGGCAATCTCGTCCGCGTGCCCACCAGCGGTCAGATTTGCCAGGGTCGGTGGGCCTCATAGCTGGCGTCAGGCGCATAGACCGTAGACCGCGTGGGAAGAACAACGCGCAAGCCTTCGTAGTTAAAGAAGAAGAAGCTCTTGTCGCGCCAGATTGGTCCACCGATGGCGGTTGCCCACTGGTTAACATTGTCGAAAGGCTTCTTCGTGCCGCTCTGGTTGTTGAAGAAGTTATTGGCATTCATAGAGCTGCCGTTCCACCAGTAGGCAGCATTCCCATGAAACTTGTTCGATCCGGAGCGGGAAATCTCGTTGATCTGCGCTCCGCCGAGACCGCCGAAGGATGCGTTGTAGGCGTTGGAGATAACGGTTACGTCCGAAACGTCATTATTGCCGAGCAGCAGGTTGGTTGCGCCGGAGTTATTGACGTTCAGGTACGGGTCGTTCAAATAACCGCCGTTGATCGTGAAGGTGTTCGATGTGGCGGGCAGGCCGAAGGACGAGAAGTTACCGTAACCGCTTCCGGTGTTCATGACCGAACCGGGAGCCGTCTGCGCTACAAAGGTTAGGTCGTTGCCAGGGTTGGGGAGGCTTTGCACCTGCTGCATCGTGAAGCTGGTGCTGAGATCGGCAGCTTCCGTGTGCAATATCGGCGCAGTGGCTGTAACCTCAACCGTCTGCGATGCCGAACCGACAGTGAGTTTGATGTCTGCAGAGTTTACAACTCCCGCAGCAACCGCAATGGGAAGTGAAGCCTGCTCAAAACCGGGGGCTGTGACCAAGATGGTATAGTCGCCCGGCTTCACAAGCGGTATGCGATAAGCTCCGCTCGAATTTGTTGTAATCGTTTGAGCTGCACCGGTGGCTTTGCTGGTGAGGGTCACGGTGGCGCCGGTCACGGCCGCGCCGGATTGATCGGTGACGATTCCGGCGATGTCTCCGGAGATAATCGACTGCGCTTTGAGGCTTCCCGGGAAGGTGGTGCTCATCAGAAATGCCAGGATCAAAGCAAATGCTATTTTTACTGGGGCAATCGCAGAGCGATGCGGGCAAAGGTTTCTCATGCCTCTGGCGATGCAATTTAATCACCTTTATCTGGATAGCCTAGGGACAAAGTCTCGGATTTCCGTGACCAACGGTAAAACATTGTGACCAATGGCGTTAGGTTTGGCATGAATCATGCATCGCAGGAACGAGGTCGATCACGGCCGCACTCGGATCCAGTAATTGGAAGCTTGAATACCAAAAACCATCGGGCTCGCTAGAAATCGCAGAGTTTCGCCGCGAAAATAAGCAGGCGGCCCAAATTGGGCCGCCTGGGTTGTTGTAAACACCGCTTCGTCAGAAACTGAACTTTCCAGTGACCTGGATCAAACGGGGCGAAGCATCGCCGCCGAGGAACGCGCCCAGGATGGAGGTTGGCGTGTTGACGGTGCTCGAAATGGTTCCAAATGAGGGGGCGTCTACGTTGGGGTTCGGCTGAAAGAAGTTCGGATGGTTGAAGAGGTTAAAGAACTGGAATCCGACCTTCAGATGGGCCGATTCCCAATGAGGAATCGCGAAGCTCTTAGCGATTGTGAGATCTGTATCCGTATAGCTTGAACCATACACCGAGTTGCGGCGACCCTGGCCGAGAGCCGTGGGATCGGCGAACGAAGAGACGAAGGAGCAGGGAACAGCGGCACCGCCAAAGGTTCCTGGGGGCCCGTAGATGCTGTGGCTCGCTCCACCGCAGTGATTGCTCTTGAGGGGCGCGACCTGCTGAGCGTAGGCCAACGCACCATAAAACGGAATGCCCGATCCGGCAGTGTTTGACACGACCGAGAACGGATAGCCGGTATTGTGGAAGACCGTGCCGGCAAATTCCCAGCCGTCGGTGACAACCTTGGGGCCTCCCCAGTAGGGGAGCGGGATCACATAGCTGGCGCTGATGTAGTTACGGGTGTCGTAATCAGAGTTGCCGTAGTTCTGGCTGAAGCTGGTGGGATTGGTTGGAAACTCCAAGACCGAAGTGCCAGGGTAACTGTTACCGTTGAATGGATTGAAACCGCCATTGGAAACATTATCCAGGGCGTGACTATACACGTAGTTTAATTGGAGGGTGAGCCAGCGTGAATGGTTGACCACCGACATGACAAGGCCGTTGTAGTTGGAGTTGCCTTCGCTGTAGACCTGGTTCACAGAACCAAAATTCGGGTTCGGCTGTGACGAGGGGAGACCGCCAAACCCATAGGCGTTCGTGTTGACGGCCTGAATCGGCTGGCGATAGGTGTGATTGCCCACATAGCCCACCGACAAGGCCGCTGTTTTCGTCAATTGCTGCTCGACGGTCAGACTCCACTCTTGATAGGTGGGGTAGTTGATGTGGTGAACTGCAGTCACGATATTGGGAGGGCTGAATCCCGGAATCGCAGAGAGGCTGTTGAGCGTGGCGCCGTTGTGGAATCCGGCGGAAAACGCCGCGTTAGAATTGGCTGCAATGGAGCCGGAACTGCCAGCCGCAGTGGGAATCAACGCAGGGAAGCTATTAGATCCGGTGATAACGCCGCTAAGGATCGTGAACGGAACGTTGGTAGGAGCGTTGTTGAGGAATGAGTCGGCGATTTGCCCAGGGAAAGCATCGGCGAACATCCCGAAGCCGGCGCGAACCGTGGTCTTCCCGTCAGCTCCGAATGGTGAGTAGGCAAAGCCGACACGCGGCTCGTAGCCAAGCACCTGAAGGCTATTGAAGGCCTGGTGCTGTCCGGATTTGATCAGGTCCTGATATGGCGTATTGGGAGATGCGCTCACGGTAGTAAAGTCGCCGGCCAAGCGAGCGAAGCAGTTAGTCTGGCAGACGGGATTGGAGTCATGCTCGAAACGTATGCCATAGGTAAGAGTCAGGTTAGGCTTTAACTTCCATTGATCCTGGATGTACCAGCCCATGGCATACAGGGCGACCGGCTGGGTGAGTCTTTGGGGGAACTGCTGAACCCACTGGTCAACCACACCGGTTTGGAAGGATAGAGCATTCTGCGCAGTGTTATAGGAAACCGCTTCGGGCGTCGTTAATACCGAAGGGCCGTAGTCGGTGACGTCGTTGCGCCGAATGGTCCAGCCAAACTGGATATTGTGGCTGCCATGGTTCCAATTCACATCGTCGCTGAACTGGTAGCCGGTAACGTTGCGCCCCTGCGGCCAGAGAAAGTCCTCGCCACCGGGAAATGCACCACCGCCATTGCTGCCCAGATCGCCATCCGCGAAGATCAGCGAGAAGGGCACTAGCTTGTTGGCCGCGGCCAAATTGGTGTTAGTGAAGATGGCGCGATAGTAAATTGCGGCGAAGAGGAACTGGTTGGTGAGAGTAGGGCTGAAGGTGTGAGTCTCGTTCAACTGCCCCGAATATTGGGGCTGGGGGCTATCGGCGTCGAAGACGGGGTTGAGAAGACTGGTGTAGGTGGCCTGCAGCCCCTTATCAATATTGAAGTGAGCAAAAAGATGGTCTTTCTCGCTAAATTCCTGGTCAACGCGTCCGGTCATCAACCACTCGTGGGTGAAATTGCCCGCATGGCCGCGGAATTGGACGGTTGTATAGGGGGCAGGTGCGCTTGTCGCCGAAGGTATTGCATTCGCGTAACCGGGTGCATTGTTGTACAGATTAAAGATATTCTGATATCCGGCAATCTCGTCTGAATGTCCATTAGCGGCCAGATTTGCGAGCGTCGCGGCCTCGTAGCTTGCGGAAGGCGCATAGACATTGGCGCTGGTAGGAAGGACGAGGCGCAAGCCTTCATAATTGTAGAAGAAGAAGGTCTTATCCTTGCGAATTGGTCCGCCAATGGCCGCTGCCCACTGGTTGACATTGTCGAAATTTTTCGGCGTGCCGGTCTGGTTATTGAAGAAATCGTTGGCATTCATGGCGCTTCCGTTCCACCAGTATGCGGCGTTGCCGTGGAACTTGTTCGATCCGGAGCGGGAGATTTCGTTGATCTGGTCGCCGCCCAGTCCTCCAAAAGAGGCGTTGTAGGCGTTGGAGATTACAGTTACGTCGGAGACGTCATTGTTGCCGAGCAGAAGGTTGGATGCTCCCGAATTGTTGACGTTCAGGAAGGGGTCGTTCAAATAACCGCCATTGATCGTGAAGGTGTTGGACGTGGCGGGGAGGCCAAACGCCGAAAAATTGCCGTAGCCGCCTTGCGTATTCATGACGCTGCCGGGAGCAGTCTGGGCGACAAAGGTGAGGTCGTTGCCGGGATTGGGCAGGCTCTGCACCTGCTGCTGAGTGAAGGTGGTACTGAGGTCGGCGGCTTCGGTGTGCAGCAAGGGCGCCGTGGCTGTAACCTCGACAGTTTGTGCCGCCGAACCGACAGTGAGTCTGACGTCTGCAGTGGTTGTAGTACTCGCACTGACGGCGACAGGCACAGATGCCTGCTCAAAACCAGGGGCTGTTATCAGGATGGTATAGTCGCCTGGCTTCAGGAGCGGAACGCGATACGATCCGCTCGAATTTGTTGTCGCCGCGTGAGTCTCGCCGGTGGCCTTGCTGGTTATGGTGACAGTAGCATTGGGCACGGCCGCGCCGGACTGATCAGTAACACCGCCGACGATGTCTCCGGAAATGATCGACTGGGCTTTCAAGTTTCCCGTGAACGCGGTGCCCATCAGGAGCGCCAGGATCAAAGCAAATGTTATTTTTGCTGGGGCAATCGCAGCGCGGTGCGTGTCAAGGTTTCTCATAGCCGGCAAAGGTGCAATTTCATCGCCTTATTGGGGCTGTGGTGAATTGCCGTGACCAATGGCCAATGGGTGTGACCAATGGCGACTAGGCGTGACCAATGGCGAAGCATTTTGTAAGAAATCGGATTGTCTGGCGCGTTTTAATCCAGCAATCAGGAGTGTGAATACCAAAAATCGTATCGTTTAGGGACGGGAGACGGGATTGTGCGGTTGAGATGGCAATTTTTCGGGACTAACTGTTCAGTCCCTGCGTTTGGGCTTCCGGTCTTCAACGCCACTTCTCGTGAAAGAATGGGGATTGAGCCTCATCAAGGAACGGGAGGCTAGGAATGAACACACTGAAGACAGCTGTTCTGCTAACCAGCCTGACTCTGCTGCTGGTAGTGGCAGGCGATTATTTTGGCGGACGGAACGGTATGATCCTGGCGTTTCTGTTCGCGGCGGTAATGAATTTTTTTAGCTATTTCTATTCCGACAAGATCGCACTCAAAATGTACAGCGCGCAACCGGTGACACGTGAACAGTTGCCGCGGGTGTATCAGGTTGTGGAGAGAATGACGCAGCGCATCGGAATCCCGATGCCGAAGATTTATGTCATTCCTACAGATTCCCCAAACGCATTTGCGACCGGTCGCAATCCCCAACATGCATCGGTTGCGGTAACCCACGGCATCCTGAACCTGCTTAACGACGATGAACTCGAGGGTGTGCTGGCGCATGAACTCGGACACGTAAAAAATCGCGACATCCTCACCAGCTCGATTGCGGCGACCCTAGCTGGCGCGATCACAATATTGGCGCGCATGGGCTACTGGGCTGCGCTATTTGGCGGCTACGGCGGACAGGGCCGAGACCGCGAACGCGGAGGTGGAGGATTTGGGGCGTTGTTCATGCTGATCCTTGCTCCGATTGCTGCTGCTCTTATTCAACTTGCGGTGTCGCGCTCGCGCGAATACGAAGCGGACGCGACAGGAGCGCACATTACGGGGAATCCTTACGCGCTGGCGAGCGCGCTCGAGAAGCTGGATGCATATTCGAGGAGGCTGCCGCTGGAGGCTTCGTCCACTAATGCCCATCTGTTCATCGTGGCCCCTATGATCAGCGCCCGCGACCTGGCGGGACTATTCTCCACGCATCCACCCATTCCAAAGCGAATTGAACGACTGATTGGACGGTCAAGTGTGTACGGAATCCAGCACAAGTAGATGAAAACGTTCTTGCGCGCGGTTCTCTGGTTGCTGGTCGTGCTCTGGCTGGGAGGCCTGATGTTTTTTCCAGTCGTCGCCGCGGCGGCGTTTGGTTCGGTGGCCGATACCCATGTGGCTGGAACCGTTGTTCGCAAATCCCTGCTGGCCCTGCATTACGAAGGGCTCGTTGCAGGGTCGCTGATTGTGGTTCTGCTGCTCGTCGTGCAGACGCTGGGCGCATTGAAGCGCCGAGTCGTGGGACCGGTCGTTGTGACGCTAGTCATGCTTGGTCTCACTGCCTTCTCTCAGTTTTGGATCATTCCGAAGATGGACCGTTATCGGATTGCCACAGGTGGTTCGATTGATGCGGTCGGTCGCGACAATCCAAACCGTCTGGCTTTCAACAAACTGCATGTAGCGTCCGAGCGGGTCGAGGAAAGCGTGCTTCTGGGTGGCATCCTGCTCGTGATTCTCCTGGCTGCGAATTACGGTGAACGCATGCCACCGGAAAACGGATGAGCCGCTCAAATAATGCGCGCATCGCTGTTATGATCAACGATTGGCGTTGATGTCTTTTTCAGACTGCATGCGCCCTAAGCACTCCATTCAGGACAACTAATGAAGACTGGAATTATCGGCCTGCCGCAGGTGGGCAAGACGTCCTTGTTCAAGATCCTTACCAAGGCAAAATTGGAAGACCGCGGCTACTCCAATCCTCGCGAAGCACATCTGGGCGTGGCGCGGGTTCCTGACGAGCGGCTCAACAAGCTGGCTGCGCTCTACCAGCCGAAAAAGACCGTATATGCCACCGTCGAGTATGCCGACGTGGCAGCAATCGGGCAGGAGGCTTTGAAAGAGACCGCGTTTCTCGCGGCATTGCGCAACGTCGACGCGCTCATTCACGTTTTGCGCGCCTTCGAAGATGATGCGATTCCCCATGTGGGACTGATCGATCCGGTTCGGGATATCAAGAATGTCGAGTTTGATTTGATGGTTTCGGACTTGACGCAGATTGAAAAGCGGCTCGAGCGTCTTGAGAAAGATCTGAAGAAGATGCGGTCTGCGGATCTCGAGAAGGAAGATGCGCTGCTCAGGCGCTCGAAAGAAGCGCTCGAAGCAGAAAAGCCGCTGCGTGAACTGGATATGTCAGCAGATGAAAAAAAGATGATTCGCGGGTTCCAGTTCTTGTCTCAGAAACCAATTCTTTACGCGGTTAATTTACCAGAGAGCACGACATTAGGTGCAGATCTCGAAGCGGCGTCGACAAAATACAGGTTGGAAGAGGTATCATCCCGGCTCAATGCCGGTGTTACGGCGTTCTGCGGCAAGGTGGAAGCCGAATTGGCAGAAATGGAGGATGCAGAGGCTTCAGAGTTTCTCTCGTCCTATGGCCTGACCGAGAGTGGCCTGAGGCGTCTAATTCGGAAGAGTTACGAATTGCTCGGTCTGATCAGCTTCTTTACCGTCGGTGAAGACGAGTGCCGGGCGTGGACCATTCCGGTCAATTCGCGGGCGCAAGAGGCGGCGGGCGCCATCCATTCCGACCTTGAGAAGCATTTCATTCGTGCCGAAACGATCCACTGGGACTCACTACTCGCCGCTGGCTCGGAGGCTGCCGCTAAGGCCCAGGGAACTCTCCGCCTTGAGGGCAAAGACTACCTAGTGCAGGACGGCGATGTAATGCACATCCGGCACAGTGGATAATCGCTCTTTGTTCTCCACCATGCTACTTTCCTTCATTCTCGGATTCGTGGCCGCTATAGCGGACGTTGTCGGCGGTCTGGTTTTGATTCGACGGAATTGGGAGAAGCGCTACCTTCGCTATTTTGTGGCACTGGGCGCGGGGTTTATGTTGGCGGTCGCATTTCTGGAGATGATTCCGGAAAGCCTGCGTTTCTCTACACGATGGTCGCCCGTACTTGTGCTAGCGGGCTATTGTGCCATTCATTTGCTGGAACACACAATTACTCCGCACTTTCATTTCGGCGAAGAAACTCACCACGATGAATTCGTCTCGTCCCGCACGGGATATTCAGTGCTCACCGGCCTGGCTGCGCACGCGCTCTTTGACGGCGTTGCGATTGGTTCTGGCTTCGTGCTGTCGACCTGGTTGGGGTGGCTGATCTTTCTCGCTATCTTTCTGCACAAGGTCCCAGAAGGGTTCACAGTGGCTTCGGTAATGTTGGCATCGGGACGCAACCGACAAACCGCCCTAGTCTCCGCCTTTATCCTGGCGGCTGCAACGATTCTCGGAGTCCTCGTGATCAACCTGTTGCCTGGATGGGTGCTTGCCGGACTCCCGCTTTCCGCCGGAGTCGCGATTTACGTTGCGGCGACAGATCTGGTTCCAGAAGTGAACCGCGAGCCAGGCATCCGAATGGCTCTCGTATTCTTCGCGGGCGTGCTGATGTTCTTACTGCTTCGATTGCTGGCACCAGCGTTGTAAGCAAAGCTTCAGACCTTGCCCTGCTTTTCTTTCCATACTTTGTAGAGACCCCATGCCGCTAGCGTGCAGACGTCTTGAATAGTGCCGTCGAGAAGCATTCGCTCAAATTGATCTACCGAGAACGTGTGCAAGGTCAGATCATGCTCTTCGGGATCGGGATCTGTCCCGGCCTGCGTGAGCCCGGAGGCGAGAAAGACATGTTGTTTCTGTTTGGCAAAGCCATAGGCGATCCACATGGCGCCTAGATATGTCATTGAGGAAGCGACGAGGCCAGTCTCCTCGCGCAATTCGCCGCGCGCCAGTTCTTCTGGATCGACATCCGGAGCCTCCCATCCCCCCTGGGGCAATTCAAAAGCGCGTTGCTGAATCGTGTACCGGAACTGCTCAACGAGATAAATTTTGTTACCCTCAAGGGGAAGAATTACAGCGCAATCATCTTTGTCGATTACGCCATAAATCTCCTTTGTTCCGTTGTTTCGCTCGATTTGATCCTCCCGGAGACGAAGCCAGGGATTGCGGTAAATCTCGCGGCTGCTCAATGTACGAATAGTCATGGCTAAAGCCATTTTCCCCTAGGAACTCGTTGAAATTCGCCGCGATTTAGCGAACTCATTGGGGATTTGGGTTTCTGCTAAGTTGAAATCTGTTTGAATCTTGCATTTCGGCAGTGCTTATCGGGGTTTTTTGGGTATCGTTGATGCGGTCCCGATGCCCGAAACAGGGTTCAGGCGCACTGTTCCCAGAGCATGGCTGGTAGTTGAGCGATGAGTTTGGGAAGCCGGATCAGGTTATGCGCGGCGCAACTGAACACGAACAGCCAGTCCACCTTCTCCAGTCCGCGCAACTTGACTTGCCGAAGCGGACCAGTTTGCTTCAACCACCCAAAGCCCTTTTCGATCAGCCAGCGGCGGCTCAGACTGATCGCATAACCAGGCTGCCGCGTCGTTCTGCGGTCCAGGTTGCTGCTGCGGTTCTTGTCGTTCTTGGTGATGTGCGGGGTCACATTCAGCTCCCGTACGGTGCGCACGAAATCCTCACTGTCATACGCCTTGTCGGCGCCCACAGGGATGCGGCGCGCACGGCCTTGTTGCCTCTCGGCCAGCATCAACAGCGCAGCATCGCGCTCTGCGTAGCCGTCAGCGTGAGTCACCATCGCCGCGGCGATCAACCCGTTGCGGTTCTCAACCAAAGCATGGCCAAGATAACTCAACTTCGATTCCTTCCCGTAGCTCTTCTTGTACAACCGCGCATCCGGATCAGTGGTGGACTGATGTGTATCGTTGCTGCGCTTTTGTCCGCGAAAGTCCGTACCGTCGTCATCGTCGGAGCCGTCCTTGGAGCGAAAACTCTTCTGCGAAGCCCAGGCCTGGATCAGCGTGCCGTCTACGGTAAAGTGCTCGTCAGACATGAACTTCTTCGCCTGCTTGTTCACCACGGCGAAGAAACGCTGGGCCACATCCGAGGTCAGCAACCGATCGCGGTTCTTGGAGAACACCGCATGGTTCCACACCGCATCGTCCATGCCCAGGCCCACGAACCAGCGAAACAGAAGGTTGTAGTCGATCTGCTCGACCAGCAAGCGCTCCGAGCGAACCGAATAGAACACCTGCAAAAGCAACGCCCGCAGAATATACTCCGGCGCGATCGATGGCCGCCCGGAGGCTGCGTAGAGCGCATCGAACTCCGGGCTCAGCGTCCCCAGCACCGCGTCCGTCAACCTCCGAACCGCTCGCAGTGGATGATCCGCAGCTACCCGCTGCTCCAACGAAACATAGCTGAACATCCCGTCTTGAGTACGCTCGTCTCCACGCATGTCTGTTAGACGACCTACCTCTTCGCCGCGACGCCACAGGTACCTATTTCAACAAGTTCCTAGAGGACAAGGTCCAAACGCGCGCGGCTCCGCACTCGAGGTTGCAAGTGCGATATGCTAGAAACTATTAGAAAGAGGAGACTCAACTTTGGCTCTGCTAGCGATCGCCAGCTTTGTGACAATCTTTGTCGTAGGCATTCTTTGGGCCACTAGACCGGAGCGCGGACACAAATCTCACTAGCCGCTGCAGTTGTGCGCTCCTGCTCTTGTAGACGTACCAATCTCGAGCGCCTCTCCACCCTTACCAAGCAAACTCCCCCATGGCGGCCAAGGGATCTTTTTACGCCATCGTTTGGGGGCTTGCAACCTAGATGTCGCTTGCCCGGTCCTTTCCGCAAGTCGCTGCAACGTCTCCTGGAAATCAACGGATCGATGGGATGATCCTCTACAACATTCAATCGAGACTACGTGTGGTCTCAGGCGTAAATTGACCGATCTGGTTCGCGAGTTTCCGCTGGATGGCGCCCCGCGGAAGATATGGTTTTCCATATGCACATGCGGAATTTGGATAGCAACTTCCAATTCCCGAGATCTGTTGAGGATAACTGCGGTTGCGTTCAGGCCTTATGCCATTGGTAATAAACGATATACTCTGTTTGGCGGCAAGGGAATCGCAACCTGTGGAACTTGGCAGGCGATTTGCTGATAGACATTCTATAAGTGGCTCGCCTTCCCCCGATGATGGAGAAGTCTTACCAAACTCGTATCGTCGTCATTCTGCTCGCACTGTTCACCGCGGCCGCAGCCGTCTTTGCCTCTTTCAATTTCATCCAAGACAGTAAATATCAGTCCCCCACCGATGGGGTGTGGTGGCTCGAGGCACGTGGTGGTCTTGAGGCGCAGCGCGTGGCCAGAGACGGTCCCGGCGAGCGGGCAGGCCTGAAGAAGGGCGATCTAGTCATCGCGGCTAACGGCAGGACTACACCGCGCTGGGCGTCATTGACGCGCGAACTAATTCGCACCAAAGTCTATAACACAGTTACCTACACAATTGTGCGCGGTGGTATCCGGCTGGAAGTCCCGGTTATCCTTGATCCAGCCGACCGGAGCTTTAATCAAGGCTTTCGCCTGATTGCTCTGGTTTATCTCGGCATCGGTCTTTACGTGCTTTTCCGACGCTGGACGGCCCCTCACTCGACGCATTTCTTCATTTTTTGCCTGGTTTCCTTTGTTCTCTACTCATTCAAGTACACAGGCAAACTGAATAGTCTCGATCAGATTATTTATTGGGGCAACATCGTGGCAGAGGCGCTCCAGCCGGCGCTCTTCCTGCACTTCGCACTTTCTTTTGCCGAGGAGAACAGACGGCGACGTCCATGGCTCCTCGCCCTTCTCTATCTTCCCTCGTTTATTGTCGTGGCTCTGCGTGTAATGGCGATAGAGCGCTGGTCCGCAACCGAAATCCTACTGCACCGCCTAGAGCAGGTTTCAACTGGCTATGTAGCGATTTATTACGTTTTGGCCGCGATCGTGCTGTTCGCTAATTACAAGAGCACCACAGCGCCGTTGCGCCGGCAGCAATTGAAGTGGCTTACACGGGGAACGATCGTTGCCGTCGCACCTTACACACTACTGTTTGCGATTCCCTACTTGGTAAACGTTGCCATGCCCGATGTGATAACCAAGCTGGCGGGCATCGCGATGGTTTTTCTTCCTCTCACCTTCAGCTGGGCAATTGTTCGTTACAGGCTGATGGACACCGATCTTATATTCAAGCGCGGTGTGACTTATACCTTGGCGACGGCAACGCTCGTGGGCCTCTACTTTGCAGTTGTGGCCATTGCAGCAGAACTCGTTCGCAAACGATTGCCAAGCGCCGGAGCATGGGGATTAATTGCGGCTATCATTGTTACGGCCCAACTATTCGATCCCATTAAGCGCATGATCCAGGATCGGGTCGATCGGATCTTCGACCGCAAGCGGTACGATTACCGGCAAACGCTAATCGAGTTTGGACGCGGCCTGAGTTCGCAGACGGATCTGAGTATGCTGCTGAGCTCGATTGTCGATCGGCTCCCACGCACGCTGCTTTTGACACGCGTCGCGGTCTTTCTCTCAGATCAAGCGGGAAAGTTCAAGCTTACCGCTGGCCACGGTCTTCCAAGGAATGCTTATGAAGCAATATCCAAATTAGATCTGGGCTTTCTTGATTTCAATCATCCCGGGGCCGGCTCGCACATCTTCCTTGAGAACCCTCAGCAGGCACTGCATTTGTCGGAATCGGATCGGCGTACCGCTGCTTTGCTCGATCTGAATTACTACCTGCCGTGCCGGGTGCAGGATCGGGCCATTGCTGTGATCGGTCTGGGAAGAACGGCGGACGGCGATTTTCTTTCAAGCGAAGATGTTGAGCTTCTGGAATCGCTGGCCAGCTACATCGGAATTGCGTTGCAGAATGCACGCCTCTACGCGAGTCTGGAAGAGAAAATCTCGGAATACGAGCGGCTGAAGGAGTTCAACGAAAATATCGTTGAATCGATCAATGTCGGAATCCTCGCCGTCGATCTAGAGGACCGAATCGACAGCTGGAATTCGCAGATGGAAGTGATGTATGCACTACCCCGCGCCGAGGCGTTGAAGCAACCCTTGTCCACCGTATTTCCTACCCCGTTGATGGAAGAGTATCAGCGCGTCAAGGGCGAACCCGGGGTTCACAATCTTTACAAGTTCCGTCTTCAGACGCGCGCCGGTGAGGTCCGGGTTGCGAATATTGCCATCGCTCCGCTGGTTTCCCGCGACTTCAAATCGGTTGGGCGAATCGTTCTGGTGGACGACATCACGGAGCGCACGGAGCTTGAGGCGCAACTTTCCCAGGCGGAGAAGCTATCCTCGATCGGCCTGCTTGCTGCAGGCGTCGCTCATGAAGTCAACACACCTCTCGCAGTTATCTCATCCTACACGCAGATGCTCACCAAACAGTTACGAGGCGACGGACGATTGTCTCCTATGCTTGAGAAGATCACTCAGCAGACCTTTAGGGCGTCGGAAATCGTCAACGGCCTGCTGAATTTCTCGCGCACCGGCACGACTGAGTTCCGCGAAACAGACCTGAACGCAATCATTCGAGAGACCCTGACCCTGGTGGAACACCAGTTCAAGACTTCTCAGGTACGGCTGGATACCTCATTAATGCCCGACCTGCCGCCGATCCTTGGCAACGCGGGCAAATTGCAGCAGGTATTTCTTAACCTTTTCCTGAACGCGAAAGATGCAATGAAGGGTGGTGGCACACTGCGCATTGCAACAGAAATAAATGGTCATGTCAGTGTTGCTATTTCCGATACCGGGTCAGGCATCGCGCCTGAACATCTGCAGCGGATTTATGATCCCTTCTTTACGACAAAATCAGCGCCGAAGCAGGGAGAGAGACGTGGTACCGGCCTGGGTCTAGCGGTTACTTACGGCATCATCCAGGAGCACGCCGGAAAGATTCACGTGGAGAGTCAGCTCGGCGCCGGAACTACTTTCTATCTCGAATTTCCAATGTTGAGGAAGCCTGCACATGTCTGAGGCCACACTAGCCATCTCCTCCGCTACACCTCCTGCCCAGATTGAGACTGGGCAACGAATCTTGATCATCGACGACGAAGCCGCGATCCGCGAATCGTTGGAGACCTTACTGTCGCTGGAGGGTTACCTAGTCGAGACGGCTACGAATGGTGAGGAGGGACTAGATCAGATTCAGCAGAATATCTATGATCTGGTCCTGCTTGATCTGGCATTGCCCGGCAAGAACGGCCTCGAAATCCTGCAGCTCATACGCGAGCTACAGCCGGTTCTTCCCGTCATTATGATCACCGCCTATGGCAAAGTGGACAACATTGTTGATGCCATGCGGCTGGGTGCACAAAATTTCGTGCAGAAACCTTGGGATAATGACAAGCTTTTGGCCGACATCCGATCGGCCATCGGACGCTATCACGCTGAAGAGGAGAATCTTCAACTTAAGCGAGCTCTAAAGCAGCGCTACAGCTTCTCGAATATAGTCGGCAAGAGTGAAGGGATGCTGCGCATTTTCGACCTGGTTGCACAGGTGGCTCCTAGTCGTTCCACCGTACTCATTCAGGGCGAAAGTGGTACAGGCAAGGAACTCATCGCCAAGGCGCTTCATGCCAACTCCGGGCGCAAGGACAAACCCTTCGTGCCCGTGAACACTGGCGCTATGCCCACCGACCTGCTCGAATCCACGCTATTCGGCCACGTAAAAGGCGCGTTTACATCGGCGGTGTCCGCGAAAAAGGGTCTGTTCGAAGTGGCCAATGGCGGCACTCTCTTTCTGGATGAAATCGGCACGATGGGGATGGACACACAGGCTAAGGTTCTGCGCGTGCTCCAGGACAAGCGATTCATGCAACTCGGCGGAATTCAGGAAATCCAGGTGGACGTGCGCATTATCGCCGCGACCAACGTCGATCTCAAGCAGGCTGTACGTGAAGGAAAATTTCGCGAGGACTTGTTTTATCGGCTAAATGTCATTGCGATCGATCTTCCGCCGCTGCGTAGCCGCCGGGAGGATATCCCGCTGCTGACCGCGCATTTTCTTAAGCACTATACCGACGAGAACGAGCTTCCTGAGCGCACGCTCGCACCAGATGCACTGCGCGCCCTCGTCGACTATGATTGGCCGGGCAATGTGCGTGAGCTTGAGAATGCCATAGAGCGTGGCGTAGTGCTTTCGTCGGGTCCGGTGATTGGCGCGGATTTGCTGCCCGGGCATCTCACCGGCCGCAACTATTCAACGAGTCTGCTCGAACACAATCCCAACGCATCACTATTCGACATTCTCGAGAATATTGAGCGTCGGATCATTATCGAGAAGCTGGAACGCTGTAACTGGAATCAGACTGAAGCTGCCGAACAGTTTCATATTCCCCTTTCCACGTTGAACCAGAAAATCAAGCGGTTGAATGTTGAGATCAAGAAGCGGGTGAAGGAGTAACCGAAGCCGCAAAAGGCTCGGTCCGTGATAGTCTCGCCTTTAGATTGTTCCAAGCATTAAAGACCCATGCCTTTGTCCTCAGTCGATGCAGCCGCTAAAAGAGGAGTCGCCGCAGTACAGCAATACTCGCTGCTTTCAACGCGCTCTTTGGGCAATCTCTTCCGGCGTCCCTTCTACGGTGCCGACATCATTACCCAGTGCGACCTGATCGGGGTCGGCTCGCTGCCAATCGTCATCCTCACCGGCTTCTTCACGGGCGGCGTACTCGCTCTGCAATCGGCGTCCACGCTGGCTCAGTTCGGCGCCGCGGCTATCACCGGTCAGCTCGTGAGCTTTTCCATGATCAAGGAGCTGGGGCCGGTGCTCACGAGCCTTATGGTGTCCGGCCGCAACGCTTCGGGTATGGCCAGCGAGCTGGGTTCGATGATGGTGACCGAGCAGATCGATGCCATGCGGGCGCTGGGCACCGATCCGCTTAAAAAGCTGGTAATGCCGCGCATCGTGGCAACGATTATCATGTTGTTCTTCCTGACGATTGTCTCGGATGCCGTAGGCATCTTGGGGGGCGCCTTCGTGTCCGTCATCATGTTGGGTCAGGACGCCTCGCAATACTTCCACACTGCCTACCAGTCACTGCAATATCCCGATATACTGCAAGGCCTGGTTAAACCGCTGTTCTTTGGCTTCATCATCGCAACCATCGGCTGCTATTACGGCATGAATACACGGGGTGGTACGCAGGGGGTGGGCCGCTCGACGACGCAGGCAGTGGTCGTTTCCTCAGTGCTGATCATCGCCATGGATTTCGTCATCAGCCGATTCATGATCGGCATCTTCGGGCGGTGATCGCATGGCCGACCTTGCGGTCCAACAAGATATCCCGGAAAGCCATGTCCATCCGGAGGCGCCGGCAGTCCGCTTTGAAGACGTCTCGATCGGGTTTGATGGCAAGGATGTCCTGGAGCATATCTCCTTTGAGGTGAAGCGGGGGGAAACCCGCATTCTGCTTGGGCCGGCCGGGGTCGGCAAGAGCGTCCTCCTGAAGCTAGCCAATGGTCTGTTCAAGCCGGATTCGGGCCGGATTTTCGTCTTCGGCTATGAAGTGAGCGCGATGCCCGAGGAGGATCTGTTCCGGCTGCGTGAAACGATAGGGATCGTATTCCAGGAGGGAGCGCTCTTCGACTCGCTCACGGTGCGTGACAATGTCGGCTATCGGCTCATGGAACAGCATCTGCCCGATGCCGAGATCGACGAGCGCGTTACTGAGGCGCTCCGATTTGTGGAACTGGAGCATACCCTCACTAAGCTGCCCTCGGAGCTTTCGGGAGGCATGCGGCGGCGGGTCGCCATCGCCCGCGCCATCATCACCAAGCCCGATCTGTTGCTCTATGACTCGCCCACCGGCGGACTTGACCCCATCACGTCTACAACGATCATCGAGCTGGTTATCAAGCAGCGCGACTTCTACGGGACCAGTTCCCTTCTCGTGACCCATCGCCTGCAGGATGCATTCATGTTGGTGAGCCACCGCTTTAACAAGGAAACCGGTCACGTAGAGCCGCTTCCCGATGGAACGACCGATCCGAGCACCAGCTTTCTGGTGTTGCACCAAGGCAAGCTGGTCTTTGACGGGTCGACCCATGACCTGGTTCACTCGGACGATGAGTTCCTGAAGCAGTACCTGGCCTACCAGTGAGACACCTCCTCAACAAGTAAACCGGTCACGTAGAGCCGCTTCCCGATGGAACGACCGATCCAAGCACCAGCTTTCTGGTGTTGCACCAAGGCAAGCTGGTCTTTGACGAGTCGACCCATGACCTGGTTCACTCGGACGATGAGTTCCTGAAGCAGTACCTGGCCTAGAGGATACCCCCTGGATTCTCTGTGCTTTGTAACTAATTCATTCCGTTTGGCTTACACGTTTTGCTTGTAACTCATTCATTCCATGGGAGCCGGCTGTAACCGTTTGTTCCGGAATGACTTATCCGATCTATGCTCCGCTCTGCCTGTAACCGTTTCATTTCATTGGGGAAGACCGTAACTGTTTGTTCCAGTGGGAGTTACCTCGGGAGCCGTCTCCTTCGCGAAATTGAAAAGCCCGCCGGGCGGGCGGCCTTTTTGGGATCTCTACTTCTATTTTAGCGGATTGGGGGAAATTGTCGGCCAGGAAAGGCAGGCTGGAGTGGACGCGATTGAGGGCCTTGACCCGCGGTCTACTTGTTTATTGAGGCAATTCCTCGCCGGACTGCTCGCGCACCATGTAATCGGCGTACCAATCTGGCCAGTTGGGATCGGCTTTCCCAGTCCGCGCTTCATGCTGCCCGTGGGCCATCGCGGCGCGACGCATCGCTTGGGCAAGGTCGTGCGCCGAGGCGTATGTCGTGTCGCCTGCAACGCGCCCAGGAAGCCGCTTCGTGACCTCCTGCAGCAACCAGCCGTTGCCATCCGGATCTCGGAAGCAAGCTTCATGGTGAGATTTGCGACGCTCGTGCTTCCCGCCGCTTCGTTACTGCGTACTTCGTTGGTGCTCATTTCTGACTCCTGTGTCGTGAGGGATCGCGGCCGCGCGCGGATCCCCGAAGGAACGAGGCGGGGCCATCCCGTTAGTTCACAGTAAACGTCCGGTTTCAATTGGGCTTACGCACCCTCGACGATGCGAAAGTCGCGTTCTGCTCCGGAACCGAGTGCCTGAAGCGCCTTCTGGTAAGCATCGCTTTCATGTGCCGCGAGGGCAATCTCATGGCTGTCAAATTCGACAAGGATCGTCCGCAGCGACAGTCCGGCTTCGTGGGTTTGAACCTGGCTCGTGGACCTGGTCAAAAAGCGCCCGCCGAACGACTCAACTGCCGGCAAGGCTAGGGCTCCATAGGCATTTACTGCCGATTCATCCGAGATAGATCGATAGACAACGACCCAATAGCCCTTTTTCATGGTGTCTCCTTTTTCAAGGCGAATGCAGTCTCAGCCAGTTTGACTGTTACGCCCTGATCTGCCGATTTGCACTCGCTGCGGGCTTACGCTGCGTATCTCTCCGTCACGCGGTTCCGGACTTCGATGGCTTTGACGCTGTTGGTAAAGGCCTTTTCCAAAACGCTCCTGCCGATGGTACCGAGCACAAGGCCCAGCAGGCGTCCCTTGAGATTCTTGCCCTCGCGTATGACGACGACGTCAATGTCTGTGGTGCCGTCGGGCTGACGAGTAAAGGTGTAGATGTGGCCCGAAGCGCCTCCCCAGATGTTCGAGTCGGTCGTGGTGAGACGACGTGGTTAGGATCGGACCAGTCATAGTGCAGGCGTTCCCATATGCCTCCAGAGCCTTCGGTTACGTCGGCCTGCGTGCTGCTCCGCTGATGCACCTTGAGGTACTCGTCGGCGCTGTTGCCGAAGAGCTTCGAACGGTTGGGTCCGAAGTCGGTGAGCCCGCCGACGTACTGCTCAGGTGTCAGCCTGCTAATCTGGTGGAAATGGATCGTGGGCATGTGCCTCTCCTTTTCTGTGTTGAACATTATTTGTCGGGCGGCCGGAACGGACTTGCCCTGCATCGATCAGCCGCGAAGAACGGGAGCTCCGAAGGGAGCACCCGTCATTCCCCCGTCAACCATCAACTCCACCGCATTGATATAGGACGAATCGTCGGAGGCAAGGAAAAGCACGGCTTTGGCAAGCTCTTCCGGCTCGCCCCAACGGCCCAGGGGAATAGTGGAGGAGATGAAGTCAGCCAGCTTGGCAGATTGCTCGGCAGTGTCGTTGGCGCGGGATCCACGCTTCCAGATGGGGGTCTTCGTGGCTCCGGGCGCGACCACATTCACGCGAATGTTACGCGGGGCAAGGTCGGCGGCGATGGAACGCGCCATGGAGACGAGGCCACCCTTCGTGGCAGCATAAGCAGCCAGGCCGGTCTGGCCGAGATAGTCGTGTACCGATCCGTTGAAGATGATGCTGCCGTGGTCGTTCAGCAGAGGAGCGGCTGAATTCACGGTAAAGAAAGCGCCATTCAGGTTGGTGTGGATGATATTCTCGAAGACAGCTTCATCAGTTGTGCCCGTAGGCGTCCGGCCGGAGATGCCGGCATTTGCGAAGACGATGTCGAGTTTGCCGAAGTCGCTGGCAAGTGCTGAGAAAAGCTGCTTGCGGTCTTCGGCTATGGTGACGTCGGCGCGATAGCCGCGCGCTTTAGGGCCGAGTTCGGCGACCGCTTCGTCCAGCGTCTTCTGGTCCCGACCGGCAATGGCGACCTGGGCGCCTTCGGCGATGAAAAGACGAGCCGTGGCAAACCCGATGCCGCTGTTGCCTCCGGTAATAAGAGCCTTTTTGCCTGCGAGTTTCATACTTTCTCCTTCTGATGGGCATCAAATATGATGATCGTCATACTTGTAATTGATGATCATCATAAATGGAGGATGCAGGAAAATTATGCGCTACCCTGCCAAAGAGACCGCCGCCAAACATGAACGGATTGTGAAAGAAGCTTCTCGCCTCTTCCGTGAACGGGGATTTGAAAACGTAACCGTGGGCGAGGTGATGAAGGCTGCTGGCCTCACTCACGGCGCGTTCTATGCGCACTTCGGCTCAAAACAAGAGCTTCAGGAAGCTGCCGTTGCCTATGGACAGAGCATTTCGGCGGGCCGCGCTCGGAGCAATGGTGCAACGAAGCAGGGCAGGCGAGCCTACGCCGAGCGGTACCTGAGCCAACGGCATCGGGACAATCCGGACGACGGGTGCACCATGGCCGCACTGGCACCTGAGGTGGCTCGCTCAACGCCCGAGCTAAAAACCGCATTCGAGCGAGGATTCGAGGAAATTCTCTCCGCAGGCGGGGGAGACCGAAAAGAAGGAATTTTTCAAACAGCCGCGTTGCTCGGCGGGGTGGTGCTGGCTCGCGCTGTGCGCGACCCGCAGCTATCAAACGAAATTCTTGAGATCGTTCGACAGAAAGTCAGCTGACGGGCGTCAATTAGTGACGACGGTACGATGCGCACATTGAGGTCCGATAGCAGGAAGCGTCCTCTGAGTAAGTTGGCGCTTTGGCAGCAACTGAAAATTGCGACCACTTCTCAAAAATATGCGCCTTCCGCTTTACTCGGAGCGAAGGGCAGTCATTGGATCCACGCGAGTCGCGCGTTTCGCCGGAATCCAGATCGAGAGCAGGGCAACGACGCACAGGAGGACAGGCGTCGCGACGAAAGCGATTGGATCCACGGTCTTCACTCCAAAGAGAAAGCTGGCCAGAAAGCGCGTGAGCCAGAAGGCTCCGCCAGCACCGAGGGCTACGCCGATGAGCGTTAGAGCCATGCCCTGCCGGATAACCATGTTGCGAAGATTGGAAGCCTGCGCGCCAAGTGCCATGCGGACTCCGAGTTCCTGGGTACGCTGCTGCACAGAATAGGACATCACCCCATAGATCCCGATCGCGGCCATGAGCAGGCCGGCGGAGCCAAACACAGTGAGAAGCAGCATATTGAATCGCTGGCGCGCTGTGTTGCGGGCTTCGATTTCGTCCATGGTGCGGATGTGAGCCACAGGCAGCCCCCCGCTGGCGTCGTGCAGCGCCGCGGTGACGGGCGCAACCAACGTGCGCGGGTCGACGTCGCTGCGGATGATCCAATAGAGCGGCGTCACGCGCGAGTTAAGCGCCGTTTCAAGGTCGGGCATCTGCGCAAGCGGGATATACATCATGGGAGAAGGCTCGCGGTTCGGACCGCCGTCGTGGGTGTCGCCGACGATGCCGACAACCTGACGCGGCCCTTCAGCAAAGGCCGGACCGGCACCTGGCCCGATCTGGATGCGAGCATTCAGCGGGTCGCCCGTGGGCCAGTAGCGGCGCGCCAGGGCCTGATTGATGATGATTACGCCGGGGGCGGCTCCATCGTCCTGCTGGGTGAATTCGCGGCCACGCAGCAGCGAAATTTTGAGTGCACTGAAATACCGCCAGGAAATCGAATAGAAGCCAGCATCGCCGGTGAATGGAGTATTGCCCTTGGGCCGCCCCACAATGTCAAAGATCATGCCGAAACCACCGGCCATAGGCAGGCAATTGCTGACGCCAACATCTTTGACTCCGGGGACAGCAAGCACCCGATCCGTGCCGTCGCGGACCACCTGAGCGACCGGCGCAGTCTTCTGAAAGCGGTCGCCGCTCATCGACATGGCCATGCTGATCACATTGTGCAAGGCAAATCCCGTATCGACCGATTGCAGCTTGAGAAACGTGCGGATGAGCAGGGCTGCTCCGATGACCAGCACCAGAGTCAGCGCCATCTCTCCTATGACAAGTCCAGAGCGAAGCTTGCCATTGCGAAAGCCGAGTCCAGAGCGGCTCGCGTTCTCGTTGAGAGTAGCGGCCAGATTCGGCCGCGATGCACTGATGGCCGGGACCAGGCCAAAGAGAATTCCCGTAAGAGCTGAAATTCCCAGGGTAAACAGCAGAATGTGGCTGTCGAGAGTTACAGCAGCGCCATCTTCGCCGATTCGTGGAATGTCGCCAGGATTGATGGACAGCAAGAAGCGGACGCCTCCAAATCCAAGAATGAGCCCGAGCGCTCCGCCGACCAGCGAGAGGGTCAAGCTTTCCGTCAGCAGTTGACGGATGATTTGGCTTCTACCCGCTCCAAGCGCGGCGCGCGTGGCGAATTCGCGCTTTCTCGACGAGGCTCTTGCCAGCAGCAGGTTGGCAACATTGGCGCACGCAATGAGAAGAACGAACCCGACGGCTCCAAGCAGAACCAGGAGGGGAAAGCGTGTATCGCCGATCATTGACTCCTGAAGTGAGGCTACGTCGAATCCGCCGCCGGGCGGCAACGAGTCCTGGCCATAGATGCGGCGGTACTGATCCGCGGCGAGGCGCAACTGGGCGTTGGCCTGCGGCAGAGTTATACCCGGCCCCAGGCGCGCGGCGACCATAAAATAATGGGCCATATCCTGCGAATTCAGATCGAACTGGAAAGGCACCCAGAGGTCAGCAGGCACGTCGGTAACAAACCCGCGGCCGATTACGCCGACGATCAGATACGGCTGCCCGTCGAGCTGGATGGTGGACCCAACAACATCTGGATTTGCACCGTAGCGGCTCTTCCATAGTCCGTAGCTCAGCACTGTGACATGTCCACCGTGCGGGCTGTCTTCCGCGGCAGTGAAGGTGCGTCCGGCAACAACTGGCGCTCCGAACATCGCGAAATAATCCGCTGAAACGTGAATGCCCTGCACCTGTTCGGGATGATCGCCTCCGGTAATATTGAGGCCCGCACCGCCGAAATCATAGGCCGCAACCCGCTGAAAGATACTCTTCTGCTGACGCCAGATGTTGAATTTCGGTATGTTCGCGACGGGAAACGGCCCATGCGGACTTGTGTTCCTCAGCTGTACCAGTGCCTGCGGATCGGGATAAGTGAGCGGCTTGAGCAACACAGTGTTGATGACTGAAAAGACAGCCGTATTCACGCCGATCCCAACGGCGATGACCAGAATGGCGATGACGGTGAAGCCGGGAGTCTTGGCAAGCCCGCGCAGCGCGAAGCGCAAATCGCGCCACAGGTCTTCCAGCCACGGGATCGAACGATAGCGCCACACACGCTCACGCGTCGCGCGCGGATTACCGAAACGGACGTGAGCCTGTCGACGGGCTTCTTCAGGAGAAAGGCCTCGCGCAGCATTCGCGTCCTGTGCATGGGAAAGGTGCGATTCGATTTCCTCAGCGAGGTCTTGATCTTTCCTTGTACGATTCGTGAAACGCCGCAAATTCATTTGCGTTACCTCCTGCGTTATTCGAACGATTCACCGAGAATGAGGCCGATGGCGCGAGTCATCCTCTGCCAGCGACCGGCGGCTGCACTCAGTTCTTTCCGGCCCTTGCTGGTGAGCTGGTAAAACTTTGCTCTGCGGTGGTTTTCACTCACACCCCACTCGGAAGAGACAAGACCGCGGTCTTCAAGACGATGCAGTGCGGGATAGAGCGATCCCTGCTCAACTTCCAACGCGTTCTCTGAGGTGCTCTCGATAACCTGCGTGATCGTGTGCCCATGGGCCGGTCCCATCACCAGCGTGCGCAGGATAAGCATGTCCAGCGTGCCCTGCAGAATGTCTCCGGCATCCGGAGGTCTTTTCATAACCACAATCAGTCTCCACTCGAATGGCTATGGGAGAACATACTACTCCACTCGAATGGCTATGGGAAGGGGTCATTTCTTGCTTGCTGGGAAGGCTTGCAAGCTGTCCGAATCCGAACAATATCGTCTCGCGGTGGACAAGGGTCCAGCTTGGTTCAGAGCTTAAGCCCTATTTTTCAGGCAGCTACCCCTGTCCGGATTGGCAGCCCGGGTGCATCCACCTTAGAGAAGGATCCTGCGGGGGGAATGCACCCGCATCTGGAGGAAGCACCGTTGTTGGCTGACCTGAAAAATGCGATGAGGCAGTTCCGCAGATCGCCTGGATTCGCGCTCACTGTTGTTCTGACCGTGGCGCTTGGCGTCGGCGCCACTACAGCGATTTTTACCCTGGTGCATGCGGTGCTGCTCAAATCGCTGCCGGTTGAGGATCCTGGAGGGCTATGGCGCGTCGGCGACAACGAGCAGTGCTGCCTGAACGGCGGTCTTCCCGACTACCAGGAACCCGTGTACGACTGGTCGCTTTTCTCGTACCGGCAATACGAACAGTTCCGCGACCACACTCCGGGCTTTGCCAGCCTCGCCGCGTTTGAATCGTCGGATCACGAGATGGCGGTGCGCCGTAGCGGCAGCGATCATCCCGCGCAGCCTTGGTACGGCGAATTCGTCTCCGGAAACTCCTTCGATACCCTCGGTCTCCGCCCGTATGCCGGACGCCTGCTACGCCCCTCTGACGACGATAAGGGCGCACCGCCGGTTGCTGTCCTCAGCTTCCAGACGTGGGAGCAGGAACTCGGCCGCGATCCCTCGGTCATCGGCTCCAGCTTCACTATCAACGGGCAGCCGGTGACCATCGTGGGCATCGCGCCGCCCGGCTTCTACAGCGAGCGTCTGAGTCCAACGCCGCCTGCCTTCTGGCTTCCCATCCATCTGATGCCCGCGATCTCGCCTATCGACGCTGACCTTCTGGAGCGCGGCAATTTGGAGTGGCTCAACGTCATCGGGCGCATCGAACCGGGCGCAAAGCCTGCCGCCATTCAGGCGCAGATACAGGTCGAGCTCCAGCAATTTCTGGAAAGCCCGTTGGCTAATCTCCCTGCCCCCGAGCGCCCACTCATTCCCAAGCAGTACCTCCGGCTCGCGCCGGGCGGCGGCGGTGTCCAACGCATGCAGGATCAATACAAAGACGACCTGCACCTCCTGATGTGGATCGCCAGCTTCGTTCTGCTCATCGCCTGCGCAAATCTCGCCAACCTGATGCTTGCGCGCGCGGTCACGCAACGCCAGCAGATTGCGTTGCGCGGCGCCCTCGGCGCTCCTCGCAGCCGGCTGGTGCGGCGCGCCCTCCTCGAATGCGTTCTGCTTGCCTTGTTCGGCGGCGTCACCGGCATCCTCGTCGCATGGGGCGGAGCAAGGCTCATTCTCCGTCTCGCCTTCCAACATGACCCGGTCAGCATCAGCGCGAGCCCCTCTCTGGCGGTCATGGCATTTGCCTTCGCGGCGTCGCTGCTCACCGGACTGCTCTTCGGTGTCGCGCCTGCATGGCTCGCCGCTCACGCCGATCCTATCGACGCCCTGCGCGGCGCCAACCGCTCGACGGGACGCCACACCACGCTGGCGCAAAAGGCATTAGTTGTCGCTCAGGCAGCCGTCTCCGTAGTCCTGCTCTGCGCCGCAGGCTTACTTATTCTCAGCCTGCAGAAGCTCGAACACCAGCACTTCGGCTTCGACACTTCGCATCGCACCATCGTCCAGATCAACGCGCAGACAGCGGGCCTGCAGCCCGACCAGCTTGACGGCTTCTATCGCCGCCTCGATGAATCGCTTTCTTCTGTCCCCGGCGTCGCACATGTCGCGTGGTCGGGGTGGAGCCCGATGGACGGCAACAATCGCAGCGAAGATGTCTACGTCGACGGCCAGCCCACGCCGCCGCCAGGTTCGAATGTGAATCTGGTCTCCTGGGTGCGTGTCAGCCCCGACTATTTCACAACCATCGGAACAAAGCTGGTCGCGGGACGTGTGTTTTCCGACAGCGACAATCGCACTGCCCTAAACGTGGCGATCGTGGATGAGAACTTCGTGAAAAAATATCTCCATGGACAGAACCCGATCGGCGCGCACTTTGGCGACTGGGATGCCTCGACAGCCGGAATGTACACCATCGTCGGCGTCGTCGAGAATGCGCAGTACTGGCCTCCGAACGATCCGCAGGAGCTGGGGCACCCCATGTACTTCCTTCCGGCGTGGCAGTGGCCGCAGCTGCCCGCGTCCACTCCAAATGTGTCGCAGTATGCGGAGTTCCTCACCGCGACGCACTACATGAGCTCGCTTGAAATTGAGACTAGGGGCAGAGTACCGGATCTGGAAGGTCGGGTGCGCACCGCGCTGCAGCAGATCGATCCGAACCTCATGATCACGCGCTTCCAAAGCCTCTCCCAACAGGTGGACCTCGGATTCAGCCAGCAGCAAATGATCGTGAAGCTGACGTCGCTCTTCGGATTGGTGGCCCTGGCGTTGGCCGCAATCGGTCTCTACGGCGTCACCGCCTACGCAGTGGCACAGCGCACCAGCGAGATCGGCATTCGGATGGCGCTCGGCGCTAACCGCGTCCACGTGCAGAAGATGGTGCTGCGCGGCGCCTTTCTCCAGGTCGGCCTCGGCCTGGTCATCGGCATCCCCGCAGCTATCGCCGCCGGCCATCTTATGGCGGCCGAGCTTTTCGGCGTCAACGAATGGAACCCGCTCGTCCTCGGAGCGACGACCGTCGTTCTGGGAGCCGTCGCCCTGTTCGCGGCGGCGCTGCCCGCGCGGCGAGCGGCAGGCGTGGAGCCGATGGAAGCACTGCGCGGGGAGTAGGGCGGCACACCGGACAATTCGTCGAATTGGGGATTCAAACTGGCTTTAAGCGCCGGGGGCGTTCGCTCTTTGCCGGGCGTGGGTTCGCTCTGCTACGCTGAATGGTTTGAGCTTTTCGCGGGAGCAAGTTACTTATGGCATTCAAGTTCAAGGGCGTAGACTTCCTCGGTTTTGACAATCTGCTGAGCGAAGACGAGCGCATGGCTCGGGATACGGCGCGCCAGTTCATCGAAGATAACCTCATTCCGATCATCGAGGAGTGCAACCGGGCGGGCCGGTTTCCGCGGGAGCTGGTGCCACAGATGGGCCAGCTCGGCTTCTTCGGGGCGAATCTGCACGGTTATGGCTGCGCCGGCATGTCCAATGTGGAATATGGCCTGGTAATGCAGGAGTTCGAGCGGGGAGACTCCGGAGTGCGCAGCTTTGTGAGCGTGCAGTCGGCGCTGGTGATGTATCCCATCTTCACCTTCGGCTCGGACGAGCAGAAGGATTACTGGCTTCCGCAGATGGCCACGGGCGAAAAGCTGGGCTGCTTTGGCTTGACGGAGCCGGACTTTGGGTCGAATCCGGGAGGGATGCGGACGCGGGCGCAGAAGGTCGGCGACGAATACGTCCTGAACGGCGAAAAGATGTGGATCACGTCGGGGTCGATTGCGGATGTCGCGGTCATTTGGGCCAAGGTGAACGACGAGGACGGCCGGGTGCGCGGATTTCTGGTAGAGACGGATCGGCCGGGTTTCTCGGCTTACGATGTCCACGGCAAGTGGTCGCTCCGGGCTTCGGTTACATCGGGGCTGTCGCTGCAGGACGTTCGCATTCCGGCGAAGAACCTGATGCCGGCCAGCGGCGGGCTCAAATCGCCTCTGATGTGCCTGAACCAGGCGCGCTACGGGATCAGCTGGGGAGCGATTGGGGCGGCCATGTCCTGCTACGATACAGCGCTGCAATATTCGCTGCTGCGGAAGCAGTTCCGCGATGAGCCGATTGCCAGCCATCAACTAGTGCAGGAAAAGCTGACGTGGATGATCTCAGAGATTAGCAAGGCGCAACTGCTGTCACTTCATGTGGGGCGGCTGAAAGACGAGGGCAAGGTAAACCACGAACACATCTCGATGGCCAAGCGCAACAACGTGTGGATGGCGCTCGAATGCGCGCGGCAGGCCCGCGACATCCTGGGAGGCAACGGTATCACGGACGACTATCCGATCATGCGGCATATGATGAATCTGGAGTCCGTGAAGACCTACGAGGGCACGCACGATATCCACACCCTTATCATTGGGCAAAGCGTAACCGGCATTCCGGCGTATTGAGACAACTCAAAAACTGGGCCGCGCAACCCGTACCGCAGCCAGACGTCTAATGGACATGGGCTGTGACGACGGCCCATGCCGATATGCATCTACCCAAGCTTGAACGCCGTCCGGAACTCGACGCCCTGCGGGGGCTTTTTCTGGTCTGGATGACGCTCACGCATCTCCCGACGCGATTCAGCGATTTTGTGAATCAGCCCATAGGCTTTGTGACGTCGGCAGAGGGTTTTGTCTTTCTCTCGGCGCTGCTGGTGGGCCGCATCTATGTTCGCGAACTGCTTCGCGACGAGGCGGGAGCTCACTTCAAGCTGTGGAAACGTTCGCTGAAGATTTACGGCTATCACTTGCTGATGCTGACGTTCGCCTTTACGATTGCGGCCGAGTTCGCAGTACACACGCATAGAGCGGCGTTAACCAACCTTCTCAATTTTTACCTCGCGCATCCTTTCGTCGCGATCGTCGGCTCGGTCCTGCTGCTCTATTGCCCTCCCCTGCTCGATATTCTGCCGATGTACGTGACGTTCCTGTTTTTCACACCGCTGGTCCTGTCGGCTTCGGTACGATTTGGCTGGCGGAAAATTCTCGCGGCCAGCGGACTGGTCTGGCTGCTGGCCCAGTTTGGACTGCGCACCGTCGTACATGGAGTGATCGTACGCACAACGCATTTGCCGATCCCGCTGCAGGAGACAGGCGCCTTCAATCTGTTCGCCTGGCAGGGCGTATGGACTGCGGGGCTGTGGCTTGGAGCCAAGTCGGCGACGGGTGACATTCCGCTGAAGAAGATTCCGGGCTGGGCGGTTGGAGTCTCATGCGCTGTGTGCCTTTTCTTCATAGGGGTCCGGCATGGCTGGCTGGGTCCTCACCTTACCCAGCAGGCGCTGGGAATGGAACTCGACAAATGGCAGATTGGACCGCTGCGGTTGATCAATCTCGTCGCCTTCACCATAGTCGGCTATTGGCTCCGGAAGTACGTGATCAAGCTGGTCAAGCGCGAGCCCTTCCTCACGCTGGGTAAGGCGTCGCTCGAGGTGTTTTGCGCGCACGTATTTTTCGTCTTCGTCGGTCTGGCGCTGTTATATGGAGAGGTTGAGCAACTGCACGGAGTGACCGCGATCGTCCTGGTGGTGGTCACCTTCGTTGCGCTGGTGTTGGTGGCGGCGAATGAGGTGCGGAAGCGGCATGCCGACCGCAAGAAGGGCGAGAAGCAGGACGCCGGGAGCGGCGCGGCAACCGATGGAGGCACCCTGCCGCCGGCGCCGAATGGCCAGCCGCTCTCCTGCGCCGAGCAAAGACCATAAACGGGGACCGTAAAAAGCCTACCCCGAAGAGCAGTTACATTAAACCGCTACGGTGAATGTGTCTTCGCTTCGAGTAACTGCGCGATAGAGGGTGTCGCGCTCGACCGGCACGCGTCCGGCGGCGGTGATCAGGCGCATAAGTTCCTGGCGGCGCATGCCTTGCGGCGTGGTGGCGCCAGCGTCGTGATAGATCTTTTCTTCAATCACCGTGCCGTCGATGTCGTCGGCGCCGAAGCGGAGGGCGATCTGCGCGATCTTGGCGGTCATCATCTGCCAGTAGGCCTTGATGTGCGGGAAGTTGTCGAGCAGCAGGCGGCTGACGGCGATCTGCTTTATATCGGTAAGTCCGGTGGTGCGCGGCAGGTGTGCGAGCGGCGTGTTGTCGGGATGGAATGCCAGAGGAATGAAGGTCTGAAAGCCGTGCGTGTCGTCCTGCAGAGCGCGCAACTTCAGCAGGTGATCGACGCGGTCTTCATCGTTCTCGATGTGTCCGTAGAGCATGGTCGCATTTGACTTGAGACCCGCCTGATGTACCATACGGGCGGTTTCCAGCCATTCGTCGCCGTCAATTTTGTGATCGCAGATGATGTGACGCACACGGTCGGCAAAGATTTCCGCACCACCGCCGGGCATGGAGTCGACACCGGCCTCTTTGAACCGGTTGAGGGTCTCGGGGATGGTTAGCTTGGCGCGCCGGGCCAAAAAGGCAACTTCAACCATGGTGAATGCCTTGATGTGCACTTTGGGAAAGCGCTCCTTCAAACCGCTGACGAGGTCGAGGAAATATTCGAGGGGCAGATCGGGATGCAGACCCCCAACGATGTGGAACTCGGTTACCGCTTCACTGTAGCCGGAAGCGGCTGTCTCCCAGGCCTGCTCGAGCGCCATAGTGTATGCGCCGTTGCCACCCTTCTTGCGTCCGAAAGCGCACAGCCGGCAGGCGGCAACACATACGTTCGTCGGATTGATGTGACGATTTACGTTAAAGTAAGCGACGTCGCCGTGAAGCTTTTCGCGAACGAAGTTGGCCATCCAACCCATGGCGAGAATATCGTGAGAGCGATAGAGAGCAAGCCCGTCGGCGATCTCAAGCCGCTCGCCCGCGAGCACCTTCTCGGCGATGGGCGTGAGGCTGGCGTCGTCGGTCCGGAAGGGTCGCTGCGAGGGAACCGGTATTGGCGCGAACGTGGTGGTCGCTGTGGTCATCACTGTCTATGATAATGTACAAGCCTAGGCGACGCTTCCGGTGCAATAAAGTATCCTTCCGGGAATGGTCCGCTTTGGCCTGGAATGTCGACTTTCGGGCTGCGCGCAGCTGTTCCGTTGATACGATTCGTCAGGAAGACGACTGACGCTTATTGCACTTCAGGATTTCTATTTGCCTTATCGCACGCAATTTCTCGTCCGGCTGATGCTTTGTGTTCTGGGGCTGCCTCTCGTTCACGCTCTGCAAGCCGGAGAGCAGCGGAAGCCAGCGATTTTCCCGACAATTTCGTCTTACAGCCTGGACAAAGCAAAGGTGACGTTGCCGGACGGCCTGACGGGAGAGAAGAACCTGCTGCTCATATCGTTCGAGCCGGAACAGCAGAAGCAAGTCGACACATGGATGCCGCTGGCGCAGGCTTTGCAGCACACAAACTTCAACTTCCGTTGGTATCGCCTGCCCGTCTCCGAGCGCGAAAATTTTATCTTTCGCTGGTGGGAGAACTCTTCCATGCGCAGCGAAGAGACCGATCCGGAAACCTGGCCGTGGATCGTGCCCCTCTACGTGAACAAGGCGGAATTCCGGAATGCCCTGCAGATTCAGAATGAGCACGACATCGTAGTGCTACTCGTCGACAGGCAGGGTCATGTTCTCTGGCGGGCGTCAGGCCTGCTGACACCGGCCGACCGCGTGGGTCTCACGGCGGCCTCGAGTTCACATTCCTGAGCTAAATGCCAGGCTCGCTCTCGGAGATTGAGTCGAGGCTTTTCTCCATCACCAGCGCGTCGAGCCTTCCAAGATAGAAGCCGCGGATTCGTCCCGTTTGAGAAAAGCCCAGCCGGCGATAGAAGGCCTGCGCGTCGATATTATCGACCGCTACCTCCAACCTGAGGATTGCGGTTCCGGCGCTGGTGAGCCGGTCCAGCATTGCGTTCATCAGCCTGCCGCCCAATCCCTTTCTTCGTTCTAAGGGAGCGACGTCGATCGTGATGATGTGGCCGATGCGCCTCGCATGCTCAAGATACGACTCGGCGATGATGAAGCCCAGGATGGCTTTGGTTGAATCGTCCTCGGCAACGACGCAGAGCGAGCGAGGGTGGGCGAGGTAGTAACGGAGATCGGCGCGGGAGTAGGCGATGCCGGGACGAAAGCATTGCTGATCGAGCGCGAAAAGGGCGTCGAGGTCGGAACGCTCGACGCCCCTGAGATGTATCACCGCTGTTAGCGCTGTGCCTGAGCCAGCCCTGCCGAATCCGACTCTTTCGGTTCGACCACCACGCCGTCGTAGAGAGAAGCCCCGATCAGCTGGCCTTGCATCGAATGCACCATGCGAACATTCCAGCCGGCATCCCACCACTTCCAGTTCTTCTGTTCGGGATCCACCGCAAACACCAGAGTGGAATTGCCGGAGGTGATGATCACCCGCTTCAACGCCGCGTCGTAGTCAATGTTGCTGATATCGGAGACCGGAAGCTGATTCATGGCAATCCACGTATGCCCGTGGTCCTGGCTGTAGAAGGCTCCCTCCCGACCGCCAACCCACAGCGTTCCATCCGGAGACGTGGTCAGGGCGCGGACAGAGGCGAGCTTGTCCGGCAAGGCGATGGAGGTCCAGGTCATTCCGCTGTCCTCCGAAAGCCGGAGATCGTCGCGCCGCGCGGCAAACACGATGGCTCCGTTGGCGTCGACGAAGCGGTACTTAGGCTCGTTCAAGACGGGCCCGGTCCACGTTGAACCCTGGGTCGCGCTGCGATAAACACCGTTTGCAGTAGCCGCAAACCAAACTGGTCCGTTTACGGACAGATCGCTCACTTCGGCGTCGATGGTTACGGGCTTGGAGGTGTCTGTTGTGGTTTTAGTGGTCTTTTTACCCTTGCGCACCACGGTGACAGTTTTAGTCAACGTGTTCACCACCGTGCCATCCTGCTGCCAGGTTGAACCATCCCAGCGAAAAATCCCGTGGCTGGTTCCCGCGATGACGGTGCCGTCGTCGCCCTGGGCAAGGCTGAAGACGTCGCGCCCATCGAGTCCGCCGCTGCGCTGCGTCCATGTTTTGCCGCCATCGTCGGTGACAAACACGCCACCGTAGATCTTGTCATTCACCACACCGGCGTAGATGGTCTCCGGATGCTTCGCGTCAGGCAGCAGCGCTGTTACCTGGCGCTGGTAGAAGCCGCGGTTGGTCGCTTGAAAGCTTGCCGACGCATCCTGGCTGGTCAGCACGCCGCTGCGATCCGTGGCCAACATTACATGCTCGTTATTGCGGGGATCAACGTAAACGTCGTTGATAATGACGTCAGGCCCGGTCATGCGGCTCCACGTCGCGCCACCGTCTGACGTCTTATACAGACCCTCGGTTGTACCCGCATAAACCACCTGGCGGTTCGTGGGATCCTGCATGAGTACGCGGGTGCGACGCGCGGTGGAAGGAATGCCCTGAACCTTGTGAAATAGTTCGCCTGCCGTGCTGCTCAGGTAAATGCCGGAGCATGCGCTGGCGTACACCACGCTGGGGCGGGTGGGATCGATGATGATGGAGAAGACATCAGAGTCGTCGATCAGACCTTGCTTGATGTTGTGCCAAGTGGCGCCTCCGTCGGTTGTCTTCCAAGGGAGATGCCACGTTCCCGCGTAGATGGTCTTTGGATCTACAGGATCGATAGCGATCGACTCAACCTTGAGAATCTCACCGTTACCCACGGGAGTGATCTGCGTCCAGTGAACTCCCGAGTCCGAGCTGCGGTAAACGCCGCTGATCGCACCCGCCACCAGAATCTTCGGATCCGACGGGGCTTGGGAGAGAGCGCGGATAGACTTCCCGTCCATGTCGGCCGAGGCCGCCCATGTCGCACCTCCGTCGTGGCTGATGTAGATGCCGCCGTCGGTGCGGTCCAACCGCCAGACGCCGGCGTAGATGGTCTTCGGGTCGGAGGAGTCGATCACCATGTTGTCGACAACCAGATCATCGACCTTGCCCAGGCGCGCGAGCCGCTTCCAGGTGGTGCCGCCATCGGTCGACTGATAGATCCAGCTCATCGTCGTGCCCATGTAAATGTGGGACGGATTCGCGGGATCGTATGCAAAGCTTCGGGCGTCCCCGCCTTCGGGGCCTACTGAAATCCACTGAAGTGCGGCGGCAGGCGCCTGGTTCGGCTGGATGAGGATAAGAGCGGCCACGCCAAGGAAGAAAAGTCGCAAAACTGTCTTTTTCATGTTCGTTCGTTAAACACTCGCTTCTCGCATGATACGGGGAGGGCGCTCTTCTTATGGTAACGCCGCAGATACCCCTGTGGGATGCAAATACTACGGCAGGCGATTGCCCTTCCGGAAATACAAAAGGCTGGCCGAGATTCCGGCCAGCCTTTTTAGGTTGAATTACGTTCAGTTCAGGTCCTACTGCGCAGGGGCAGCGGCCTTGTGGTGGTGACGTTCGGGCAGCGGCTTTCTGACCTGCGGCTTGACCGTCGATTCGTCGACCGGAGTGGTTCCCGGGTTGTCCTTGTCGAAGTCGGCGCCCGCAGGCACGAGGTAGTTGTCGACCTCGTTGGTTCCTGTGGTGCCCGTCCGTACGGAGATGCGGCTGGCATCAATGCCCTTCTCCGTTACAAGGTAGGCCTTGGTGTTGACTGCGCGCTGCGCGGCCAGATCCGGCATGGCCTTCGCATGCTTGCCCTTCGGCGGAGCCTGCGGCGCTGCGTTGCCGACAACGACCACGGTCGCATCGGATGAACGCTGCGCATTCAGTGCCACGTCATCGAGGCAGCCCTTCGCGTCGTTGTCAACGCGAGCCGGACGCTTCGTGTCGTGGTCGAAGGTAATCGTGCACAGTTTCTGAGTGGTCGGCGTGACTACCGGCGCCGGAGCGTTGATCGTAACGGTCGTCGTCGCCGATGCCGTTTGACCCTTGTCGTCCGCCACCGTGCAAGTCACAGTGATCGTGCCCGCGGGCGCTCCTGTCGTGGACAGGGTTGCCGTTGTGCCCGAGCCGCTGATCGTGCCCGAGGAGGCCGTATAGCTGTAGGTTAGGGGGCGATTCTGCGGGCTTACGCCGGTCGCGGTAATCGTCGAGCTGTCACCTGGGTTAATCGAGGACGGGTTAGCCACGCAGCTCACTGTCGGCGGCTCGTAAGGCTTCACGGTAAATTGCGCCGTGCAATCGGCTGCCTCACCAGGCTTCGTGCCTTCGCTGACGTGTCCGGTCACCGTATAGCTGCCGGGCGCCAGGCTGCCGGTATCGATGGTGGCGGTGGTACTGGTTCCACTAACCGTCACACCCTGCCCGCTCCAGCTGTAAGAAGCGGTCTTCTTGGGATTGAGGTTGGAGGCAGTACCAGTCACCGTGACCGGCTCACCCGGGAAGATTGCGCTGGGGGTCGCCGAGCAAGCGTACGCCACAGGCGGCGGAGGAATGATGTTGCCGAACTTCCAGACCAGACCTGAGCTCAGACGAGCGCTGTTGGCATTGACGCGGCCACCATAAACAGGTTGAGGGCCGTAGTTTACGTGAAAATATTCATAATCGGCTTGAAAGAGTCTCAGAGCGACGCGGTGATTGAGAAAGGGTAGGGTGTAATCCAAGCCGCCACCGGCAGTCAGCGCGGGCCCCCACGTGGAACGGAGAGTGGTGAAGGGCGGGTTGTCCGGGCCTTGCCACTTGGTAGCGCCCGCTAGTCCGTGCACAAAAGGAGTCATGCCCGAAACCGGGAAGCGGAAGATGATGCCAGCCTGGTAGGTGTAACCGCCGTCGTTCTTATCCTGTGGGTGAAAGCCGATCTCGACCTGTCCGCCCACGTACTTGTCGAAGTAGTAAGCGCCGCTGAGCAGTGCGCCGTAATCGACCGCATCCATGTTGCTGGTGAAGGTTGTCCCATCCGGCTGGGTGGTAGCGACGTTGGCCTTGGGGGCTATGTAGGAGTAGCCGGTGAAAATATCGATCCGAGAGATCGGTGCCTCGGGCGGAGCTGCCGGTGTCGTACTTTGCGCATACACCGCAGATGCTCCGATCCCAACGGCGCACCCCACCAGCAGCACTCCGCTCAATTTACTAAAAACACGAGAAAGCATGCGTCTATCCTCCGCAACCATTTTGGAAGTCACACAAAAAACTGGGGGCCTATGCACGATAGGCCGGAAAGTTAGCAAACCTCAGTCGAACGAAACCGATAAAGCAATAGCGGTATCCAAAGTACCATACTTTAATACGCTTAGAGCACGATTTCTTCAATAAGTTGTCTCGACTGATACGTATGAGTCGATTTGCGCAATCGCCGAGACTCCCACATTGAAAAAACTCACCTATTGCCGCTACTCTTCGATAATCGAACCGTTACTGCCAGCTAACCCAATGAAAATAATATCTTACTGCAGGTTGAGCACCCGCTTCAAACTGCCGCGTTCGTGCTGAATCTTCTCTTGAAGAAGCGTGAGCGCGTACATAAGCTGCTCCGGACGCGGCGGACAGCCGGGCACATAAACGTCTACCGGGATGATCTGATTCACACCCTGCACCAGCGCGTAGTTATTGAAAACACCGCCGGATGTAGCGCAGGCCCCCATTGAGATTACCCACTTGGGTTCGGGCATCTGGTCGTAAAGCCGGCGGATTACTGGAGCCATTTTCTGGGAGACACGGCCGGCGATGATCATCAGATCCGATTGCCGGGGGGAAGGACGGAAGACCTCCATGCCGAAACGCGCCACATCGAAGCGCGATGCACCCATGGACATCATTTCGATCGCGCAACAGGCGAGTCCGAATGTCATCGGCCAGACCGAATTCTTTCGCACCCAGTTGATGGCAGCGCCGAGCGAGGCGAGAACAATTCCTTCGGGCTGGTCGTAACCGTAGCTCACCTCATGCAGCTTTTGGCGGTTCTTCGCGCTGCTTTCGAGTGCGCCGAATAGATAACGATCCTGCATCGCTTCGCTCATGCTTCAAATATAACGCTTCTTACGGTTCTTCAACTCGCGAATTCCCTGACCTGCAACCTTTGCATCGTCCCGCAGGAGTAAGCGAGGAGATATTTGCCCCAGGCGCTAACTTCACGACGACCATTTTCGACTGTGCCGTCCTGAATTGCGACTGTCAAAACTGTCAGGTGGCTAAATGCACCACTGATGCATCCGTCGCGACCGTCAATCATCGACGGTCGGAGTACGCGAATCGTGCCGAAGACGGTGACATGTTTCTCCAGCCTGCTTTATCTCTTGCCTGCTTCGAAACGACTCTGTGCCCGCGGGTGCTGTGCTGCGTCGCAATTCCCTGTTTGCCAATTGCGAAAAATATGTAAGAGTAACTCAATCCCTGTACGAATCCCTGAAGCTGGGTCACACCAATCCTGGGAGATGCATTTTTGCTGCATCCCCGGCGAGGTTCGTTTCACAAAAGCGTTCCTCGAGTTCAAGACGCCGGAAGATCACCGGCACGCCGCAACGTTTTGCAACCTGTCGTTGGGAGTGTTATGCGTCGTTATATTTTCAGCGTCCTGCTTGGATTGAGCTTCAGTTGTCCTGTTCTTCTTGCCCAGACGCCAGCGGCCGCCTCAACTTCGGACCGCCTTGCCAAGCTTGAGGCC
This sequence comes from uncultured Acidobacteriaceae bacterium, assembly GCA_963781245.1. GTDB lineage: Bacteria > Acidobacteriota > Terriglobia > Terriglobales > Acidobacteriaceae > Silvibacterium. The sequence goes on along the minus strand of CAWAFB010000004.1, from coordinate 317,639 downwards.
CAGGTGGCGCAAGCACAGTCTTCCGCCGATAACGCCTGGATGCTGACCAGCTCCGCGCTGGTGTTGATGATGACCGGGCCAGGCCTGGCGCTGTTTTACGGCGGCCTGGTGCGAAAGAAGAATGTGCTTGCCACGATGATGCAGAGCTTCGCCATGATGGCCATAATCAGCGTGCTATGGGCCCTTCTGAATTACAGCCTGGCATTTGGATCCGGAACGAGCTTTATCGGCGGGCTGCATAACGTCTTTCTTCGCGGAGTCGGCCTGACCCCTGATCCGGATTACGCAGCGACCATCCCGTTGCAGACCTTCATGATCTATCAGCTGATGTTTGCGATCATCACGCCGGCACTTGTGACGGGAGCGTTCGCCGAGCGGATGAAATTCAGCGCCATGGCTCTGTTTCTCACATTGTGGTCCATCGTTGTGTATTCGCCGATGGCGCACATGGTGTGGGGCAAGGGAGGACTGCTCAACGCATCGCTCGGGGGACGGTTTCCCACGCTTGACTTCGCGGGCGGCACGGTGGTCCACGTTACCTCGGGCGTCTCCGCACTTGTCTGTGCGCTCTACCTTGGAAAACGGGTCGGTTATCCGAAAGAAGCAACGCCTCCCCACTCGGTGGTGCTCAGCTTCATTGGAGCGTGCCTGCTCTGGGTGGGCTGGTTCGGATTCAACGCGGGCAGCGCTCTGGGTTCATCGCCTCTGGCCACGAGCGCCTTCGTTAACACGCACTTCGGAGCGGCTGCCGCCGCGCTGAGCTGGGCGCTAGCCGAGTGGATCCGGAACGGCAAGCCGAGCGCGCTGGGCGCGATATCCGGTTCGGTTGCTGGTCTGGTGGCGATCACCCCGGCAGCGGGTTTTGTGCAGCCTCTGTCTGCCATCGTGATTGGCCTGATTGCCGGCGCCTTCTGTTATTTCATGGTCATCAAGGTGAAGGCATGGTTCGGGTATGACGACTCGCTCGATGCCTTCGGAGTGCATGGGGCGGGAGGAACAATCGGTGCGATTCTGACTGGTATTTTTGCCTCAAGCCTCATCAATCCCATCTTCAAAGACAACAAGACGGGAGCCACACTTCCGTCCGGCGCCATCGAGGGCAACTGGCATCAGGTTGGGAACCAGCTGGTCGGCGTTGCCATCGCGTGGGTGATCTCCATCGTAGGAACGCTCATCCTGCTCAAGATTGTCGACGTGACCATCGGCCTGCGTGTATCGACCGATGACGAAGTCGAAGGACTCGACCTCACCCAGCACGGCGAGGAGGGATATGACTTTGCTTCCTGATTCGTGCAAACCTGTTACTCTTCATCCCTGGGATTGAAGCTATGCAAAAGATCGAAGCGGTGATTCAACCGTCAAAGCTGGATGCAGTAAAAGACGCTCTCGTGGAAATCGGCATCGAGGGCATGACCATACTTGAAGCACGGGGCCACGGCCGTCAGAAGGGACATACCGAGTTTTATCGCGGACGCGAATACACGGTTGACCTTCTTCCGAAAATAAAGCTGGAAATGGTAGTGCCCGACGAACTCGTCGAAAAGGCCGTGCAAGCGATACTGTCTTCGGCCCGCACCGGCAAGATTGGCGATGGCAAGATCTTCATCTCGAAGATCGACGACGCCATCCGTATACGAAACGACGAACGCGGCCCTTCCGCACTTTGAGGATTGCGATCAAGTCTGGAGTTCTGGGCTTGATCGGTCCGAGCAAGTTTCCCGGCGTGGTAAGAGGATCGAAACAAACGACCCATCGCCGATTGGCTATCGACGATTGCGCTACCGGTCTATCCGAAAGTTCCTGGCCGGAGAGTTTTTGAATCGCGAATGACTGGTGACTCGCCATCCCTTGTGCGGCTCCGCGACCTGTATCAACAGGAAAGCGCGGAGCTGCGTCAGACCTTCGAGCGCGGAGGCGATGGCTCCGCAACAATCCGACGCCGCGCGTCCACTGTGGACAACCTTGTTCGCGAGATATGGACGGGCGTTGCCGGGAACCCAGAACGCCTCAACATCGCGCTGGTTGCGGTCGGCGGTTTTGGGCGCAGGGAACTTTTTCCCTATTCCGATGTCGATGTGCTTTACCTGTGCGCCAACGAAAGCGTTGAGCACGATCACCACGAGACAATCCGCAGCGCGACCCAGGCGATGTGGGATGTCGGATTGCGGGCAAGTCCTTCAACACGCACGCTGAAGGAGTGCGACCGCGTCGATCCGGACAACCTCGAGTTCACCGTGTCGCTGCTCGATCGCCGCTTTCTAGTCGGCGACTCGCCACTCTACAAGCGCCTCGAAACCGATCTGCTGCCGGCGCTTATGCTGCGCGAATGGGACACGATCGTGCAGAACCTCTCGGAGATAGCGCGCACCCGCCACGCCAAATATGGCAATACGATCTTTCATCTGGAACCGAACATCAAGGAGTGTCCGGGAGGGCTGCGCGATTACCACCTTGCCCAATGGCTGACCCTGCTCTCTTCCCTCCAGACGGAGAAGGCATGGCCCAAACCTGCGGGTAACGCCTTTTACGGGACTCACAACGACCGCGAATCGGCCTTCGACTTTCTTGCTGCGGCCCGATGTTTTCTTCACTACCGGAACCGCCGCGACGACAACACGCTGGACTGGCAAGCCCAGGACGAGGCGGCCGCGCAGAGCATCGGACTGGAGACGCTGGGCTCCGCGGATCCGGCCTACTGGATGCGCACCTACTATCGTCACGCTCGCACTATCTATCGCCGTGCATCGCTGCTGATTGACGATCTGCCGCCGGCGCGCCGTTCGTTCTACAAGCAATTTCGCCGCAAACGAGCGCCTATTCCCGGCACGGATTTCTTCCTCGAGCATGGCCGACTGGACCTGGACGAAGCGGCTACGGATGTCGATGGCGACGCAATTCTGAGCGTCTTCGGGAGCATCGCCCTGCATGGGTACAAGCTGAGCCAGAACGCCGAAGACCGCATCGCGGAAAGCCTCCCGCTGCTGGCGGTCCAGATGCCGGAAGGCCCGTTTCTATGGAATTGCCTGCGCGAGGTGCTGCTGGGGCCTTATGCGGCGCACGCCCTGCGAACCATGCACGCACTCGGCATTCTCGAGCTGCTCATTCCGGAGTTTCACGGCATCGATTCACTCGTCATCCGCGATGCCTATCATCGATACACCGTCGACGAGCACACCTTCCTGGTGATCGATAACGTTCACCTGTTGCGCCAACCACATCATGACTGGGAAAAACGTTTCGCAACTCTGCTGCCGGAAATCGAACGCCTCGATCTATTCTTTCTCGCGGTCCTCATGCACGACACCGGCAAAGCGCGCCGCGCGGGAGAACACGCGAGCCAGAGTGTAGAGCTCGCCGAAAGCGTCTTTGCACGCCTGGAGTTTGATCCGGAGGAGCGCGAAACTGTTCGCAGGCTGATACGCAATCACCTGGAGATGTCGATGGTGATGCGCCGCGATATCTTCGCTCCGGAGACGATCCGCAATTTTGCCGAGAAGATCGGATCGCAATCGCAGCTCAAAATGCTGACCCTGATGACGTATGGGGATATCAAGTCGGTCGCGCCTGATGCACTGACTCCGTGGAAGGCGGAAAATGTGTGGCAGCTTTACATGGGCGCATCCAATTTCCTCGACCGCAGTGTGGACGAGGTTCGCTATCACGCCGACGAAGATCCGGCGCTTCTCAACCGCATCGTGGCTCTGGTTCCGGACCGCGCCGCGGAGCTGCGTACCTTCCTCGAGGGTCTGCCGCAGAGGTATATTCAGACCCGCCCGCCGGAGCAGATTCGCAATCATTTTCAGATGACGCTTGACCTGCCCAAGGAACCTGTTCAGGTCTCGTTCCGAACTGTGCGTCAGTTGAACGAGATTACGCTAATTACCGCGGATCGGCCGCTGCTTTTTGCTGATGTGGCCGGGGTGCTGTCGGCCTGGGGCATGAACATCGTCAAAGCGGATGCTTTCTCAAACGCTGCCGGCATCATTGTGGACACCTTTCAGTTCGCCGATCCCTTTCAGACGCTGGCACTGAACCCATCTGAGATCGATCGCTTCATGCAAAGCATCCGCGATGTCGCCGCGCAGCGAGTGCCGGTGGAGAAACTTCTGCGCTCGCGCAGTCACTCGTCCAGGCGGACTCAGGCGAAGGTCGCCGTCGAAACACGCATCGAATTCGATAACGAATCGTCGACACACAGCACGCTGCTGCAGGTGGTATCGCAGGATACAACCGGCTTGTTGCGGGAGATTGCGAAGAGCTTCGCGGAGTGCCGCTGCAACATTGAAGTCGCGCTAATTGATACTGAAGGCGAAATGGCGATCGACGTCTTCTACCTCACCTCGGCAGGTAAAAAGCTCAACGAAGAATCACAACAGAAGCTGGATGCGGCTCTGACCAAGTCCCTCGAACAACTACGCCAATAACGGATTCCCAGAGCAGGCTGCGGGGCGCTAATGATGCTCTGAAAGAGGGCTACTTCAAGTAGGCCCTGACCAAATCGATCAGATCCTCGGCCAGTTCGGTCGGCGCCATGGAACTCTTTTCTGTCGTCATCATGTGATTGCGGACGTGGTCTTCCAGAACTTCTCCCATCAGACTGTTGATCCCGCCGCGCACGTTCGCCAGCAACATCAGCACGTCAGCGCAGTCGTCGCCGGTAGAGAGCGATCGCTCAATGGCGTCCACCTGACCGCGTATTCGCCGGATGCGGGCAACCAGCTTCTGCTTATCTCTGTCTGTATGCGTCATGATTTTTCCCTTGCGTATATCCTAGGGGGATATGATACACCGTATTAAACAGTGTCGATAGATCGTTGTCTCCGGGCCGATGCGTCGCGAGATTAAGGCGAAACAAGCTCTTCGTTCGTACGGAGATAACTCGGTCACTGTAACAACTCTGCAATCTTGAACATCGATCATCATTCTTTGTACGACGGCCCTAATACTGGTAAGCCGGCGCTGACTCCGGAGTGAAGCTGTGCGTTTGTTCGTCGCAATCCCGTGCCTTCTGTTGTGCCTCCATTTCGCAGGCGCGCAGTCGCCCGCCTCTTTGCCGGACGCACCAACCGCGCGGATTCTCTCGTTGACTGTTCAGGAAAGCCACGGTGCTTCCGGTGCCGACTCCAGCAACGGCGGTTCACGCGAGCCGGTTAGCTCGCCATCTTCATCCGAGGATGTGACGGTCTTTCCCCATCCGGCAAATACGCGTTATTACTTCGGTGGGCAGGCGAACAGCATTGGCCAAGTGAACGCGCGCTTTTATTCTCCGTACCAGGGGCCGAACAGCTTCCTGCCCGCGGTTGAGCCCAAGGTATCGTTCGTCGGCACCTTCTATTCCGCATTTCAGCCGCATCGAAATCTGCGCTGCAACACTGATCTTATTGTGGACGCCGAGAGCGCAGGAGGGCGCGGTCTGAGCCAGGCGCTTGGCCTGGCGGGATTTACAAATCTGGATGTTGTCCGAAATCCAAATCTCGGCTCAGCACCCTATCTGGCGCGCGGCCAGATACACCAGACGATCGGGCTAACGAACGAGATGGTCGATTCGGATAGGACGCCACTGAGCCTTGCCACCAAGGTTCCGGTGCGGCGCTTTGAATTTCGGATCGGCAAGATGACCTTACCCGATCTATTTGACATAAATCTGGTGGGGAGCGACAGCCATCTGCAGTTCACCAATTGGACTGTCGATAACAATGGCGCGTGGGACTATGCCGCAGACACGCGCGGATACACGGTTGCAGCGGTCCTGGAATACGACGACCGTAACTGGAGCGCCCGCTATGGTTTTGCCGCGATGCCTACGGTTGCCAACGGCATCGATCTCGACTGGGCGTTCTCGCGGGCTCACGGTCAGAATATGGAATTCGAGCTGCGGAAGTCGTTTCTCCGTGGCAGGCAGGGCGCGACGCGGATCCTGGGCTTTGTGAACACGGCACACATGGGTATCTACAAGGACGCCATCAATAATTACCTCGAGGGGAAGACGCCGACACCGGAAATCGCGAATAACGCACCGTTAGGAACCGTCAAGTACGGCTTCGGCTGGAACAACTGGCAGGAGGTGACACAGAATTTTCGGATATACAGCCGTGTCGGTTGGAATGAGGGAGCCCACGAATCCTTCGCCTATACCGAAGTGGATCAGACGGTCTCGTTCGGCGGCGACTACGCCGGGACGCGATGGCATCAGCCCGATGACAAGTTCGGCGTTGCGTTCGTGAGCAATGCCATAAAGAAATATCACCAAACCTATCTCGCGTACGGCGGGTTAGGTTTCCTTCTCGGTGACGGCCGGCTCAACTACGGACGGGAAAATATCGTGGAAGCGTACTACACCCACCACATCCACACGGGATTGTTTGGCTCGGTGGGACTTAGTCATATCAACGATCCGGGTTACAACCGCGACCGAGGCCCGGTGTGGGTGCCGAGTGCGCGCCTGCATGTGGACTTCTAGTGGACCGGCGAACTAGCGTGCCTCTTACTTTCCGGGGCCTACCGCCTTTTCGAGTTGTGCAATCTGCTGCTTCATCAGATCGGCGTTGGGACCGGCTGGGGTGTAGGTGAGGCAGTTGCGCAGGTGGTCGAGGGCTTCGGCGTAAGCTCCCTTGGAGGCGAGGATCACAGCAAGCAGTTGCTCGGTGTTGGGAGCTGTGTGCTGAGGATCCATGGCCAGGGATTTCCGGGCGCTCGCTTCTGCGGCGTCGCGATTTCCGATGTTAAAGTTCCCGACCGCGCTGAAGTACCAGATTTGCGGCGTGCCGGCAGGATCAAGCTTCAGGTAATGATCCGCGGCATCCGTAACTTCCTGCCATTTCTTTTGAGTTGCGGCGAGTTCGGCGATTGGTTCGTATGGCGGCACAAACTGCGGATCTGCAGCGACCGCCTTCTCAAAGGAGGCCAGTGCGTCCTGCGGCTTCGTCTTCTGCTGCAACTTGCCGAGCTGGTACCAGGCCTCGGCAAATTTCGGATCGGTCTGTACGGCCTTTTGCAGATCATGCTCCGCGCCATCTGTATTGTTATTCAATGCCTCGGAACGGGCCTTATCGAACTTCTTCAGGGCATCTTTAGAGGCCGTGACGGTTGTAGGGCTGACTCCGTAGCCCGTCGCATGTTCGTCCAGATGAAGGATGATCGTGCCCATGTCGGGGTTGTCGTTGAGATTGCCGTTGGTGATGGTTAGAACGCTCGATCTAAAACCGGCCAGCGACGCCTTGATCTGACATCCGACTAACTGCGCGGCCGTGACGGGCTTGCTGTCTCCCACCTGCGGGACGAGCTCGGAGGTTGTCTTTATACGGCCCCCGTTCTCGATAGAGAAGTTGCCCTTCGGATCCGTTTGTGTGTTGTATTTCACAACGCCATTGCAATCGACGATTACCGGAACCGGGTCCCAGGGAAGCACACCGCCGTCGACGGCGACCTTTCCCGTGAAGTACATGCTTCCATGCTGGTGGCTCATCACCTGACCGAAATTGGCGTCTTTGCCCATGCCGCTCGCCAGCTCAGGGCCTTTGCTGGCGTTTGCGGCTCCAGCAGCCGCGGCAGCGCCTCCGGCCTGACCAAAGGTGATAGCAGTGAACCCGAGTCCCGCAACTGCAACAACCAGCGATGTAAATTTCATGACTCTTCTCCGCGACGCCAAATTATCTACCCGGCATAGACGAACGGGAAGAAGAATTTGCCGCAAACACCTCTGCTTATATTTAGGAGCATGGTTGAGGCCTACTCGTCCTGCTCGCGCAATTTGGCGATCACGCTGAAATCCTCGAGGGTGGTGATATCGCCTTTGATTTCACCGTTGGTGGCAAGCTCGCGCAGCAGCCGGCGCATGATTTTGCCGGAACGGGTCTTGGGGAGCTGATCGGTAAAGCGCAGGTCGTCGGGCCGCGCAAGAGCGCCGATCTCCTTGGCTACCCAGGCACGCAGCTCTTCCTTTAATTCCGGTGAGGCTTCATGGCCACTCTCCAGAGTGACGAACGCGGCGATTGCCTGCCCCTTCATTTCGTGCGGACGGCCGACGACAGCAGCCTCGGCTACCTTTGGGTGAGCGACGAGTGCCGACTCTATCTCCATCGTGCCCAGCCTATGACCACTCACATTGATGACATCGTCTACGCGACCCATCAGCCAGTAGTAGCCGTCCTTGTCGCGACGCGCGCCGTCGCCGGTGAAATAGGATCCGGGAATCTGGCTCCAGTATGTCGTCGCATATCGCTCGGGATCGTTGAAGATGGTGCGCGCCATTGATGGCCACGGCTTGCGAATTACCAGCAGGCCTCCCTGCCCGGCCGGCACCGGTTGGCCTGACGGGGTCACGACCTCCGGAACAACACCTAGGAAGGGCCGAGTGGCGGAGCCGGGCTTTGCGGGAATCGAGCCTGGAAGCGGAGTGATCATGATGGAGCCGGTTTCCGTTTGCCACCATGTATCGACGATCGGACAGCGGCCTTTGCCGATGACATCGCGATACCACATCCAGGCTTCAGGATTGATTGGCTCGCCTACAGTGCCGAGCAGGCGGAGACTGTCGAGGCTGTACCTCTGGGGATATTGATCTCCCCACTTGATGAACGCGCGGATCGCGGTCGGCGCCGTGTAGAAGACGGTAACCTTGTGCTCGTCGATGATCTTCCAGAAGCGATCGAAGTCGGGAAAGTTCGGCGCGCCCTCGTACATGAGCGTCGTAACGCCGTTCTGCAGGATTCCGTAGACGACGTAGGAGTGTCCGGTGACCCAGCCGATATCGGCCGAGCACCAGTAGACGTCGTCCTCTTTGAGATCGAAGACCAGTTTGCTGGTCAGATACGTCTGGACGGAATAGCCGCCGGTCGTATGTACCAGGCCCTTCGGCTTGCCGGTGGTACCCGAGGTGTAAAGGATGTAGAGCGGATCTTCGGAGTCCAGCTCCTCAGCAGGGCAATCCGGGGATGCAGCTGCCACCAGATCGTGCCACCAGTGGTCTCGGCCGGCGAGCATGTGGATCGGCGAGCCTGACCGCTTGTAGACCACGACATGCTTCACGGTCGGGCAGTTCACGACGGCTTCATCGACGGTTGCCTTCAGCTTTACTTCATTGCCGCGCCGATAGGAGGTGTCCTGAGTAAGGATGGCTACGCACTGTGCGTCGTTGACGCGGTCGACGATGGCATTGACGGCGAAGCCTCCAAAGATGACGGAGTGGATAGCTCCGATGCGCGCACAGGCCAGAATTGCGATGGCCAGCTCGGGAGTCATCCCCATATAAACGGCGACGCGATCGCCCTTCCTGATGCCGAGCGATTTGAGAGCGTTGGCGAATTTCTGCACCTCAGCCAGCAGCTCACCATAGCTCAGCTTGCGAACCTCGCCGGGTTCACCTTCCCACACGATCGCTGTTCTGTCTCGCTTGCCGCTGTGGACGTGGCGGTCAAGGCAGTTATACGAGATGTTGGTCTTCCCGCCGACAAACCACTTCACCCACGGCAGATTCCAGTCCAGCACCCGGGTCCACGGCGCAAACCAGTGGAGTTCCCTGGCTACACTGTCCCAGAAACCCTCCGGATCGGCGATCGAGCGCGCATAAAGCTCTTCGTATTCGGCAAGGCTGCCAACGTGAGCCTTGGCCGCAAACTCAGGCGGAGGGGGAAAAACGCGATCTTCGCGGAGGATCGAATCAAGGTTCTGGTCGGCGGCGGTCGGAGAGCCCATGCGTATTTTGTCCCTGCCTGATGAAAGAAAGTATTTGTCCAGCGGCGAATTTGCCGTTCAAAACAAACACTAAAGGTTGAGAACACGCAGGCGCAAGCGGTTTCCTGTCTACATGTATAGACAATATGGAGAAATGCCGCGACTTTGCCGCCGCGCGCATGCATTAGACTGGCGTTTTAGGCACTTTTTCGGGGATTTCTCGTCTTGGCTGAACCTGTTATCGCGCATCCTGAACTCCAGAAGCTCCGCATTCTCGCTGTTATTCCCGCCCGGCTGGGCTCTACGAGATTGCCTCGCAAGGTACTTCGGGAAATCGCTGGAGAGCCGATGATTGGTTGGGTCTATCGCGCAGCGCGTGCCTGTTCGCTCCTGGATCAAGTGCTGATCGCGACCGACTCGGAAGAGGTCCTCGAGTTCGCGAACGTGCATAAGCTTCCGGCGGTGTTTACTCCTGAGGATTGTGCCAGCGGCACCGACCGCGTGCATGCCGTCGCCGAGTCGATCGCCGCGGATATTTACGTCAATATTCAGGGTGACGAGCCACTAGTTCGTCCGGAGCATCTTGAGGCGCTGCTGGAACCTATGACCCGGTCGGAAGTTCAGGTTTCCACCGTCGCGACGTGGTGTGCGCCCGATCAGGTCAACAATCCAAATGCGGTGAAGGTAGTCACCGCGGCCGATGGGCGGGCGCTGTATTTTTCAAGGGCGACGATCCCTTACGATCGGGACAATGCCGGCGGGATTCTGTATCGCAAGCACCTGGGCATTTACGCGTATCGTAAGGATGCACTCAAGCGCTTTCCCAAACTGCCACCCAGCGGGCTTGAGGCGGCAGAAAAGCTGGAACAGCTTCGGTTCCTCGAAAACGGTATCGATATTTATGTCGGAGAAACTCCCTACGACACGATCGGCGTGGATACGGAAGAAGACCTGCGCGCGGTTGAAGCCATTTTGCAGAAGCAGAAAGCTCAGGCGGTTAGCTCGGCTCCGCGCGATTCGCGGCCGAACGATGTAACTAATGCCAGGCAACACGCGACCAGCAGGACAGTAACGGCCAGGACTCTGCCGAATCCCCCGAAACGCTCTGCGGCGCGCGCCTGAATGACCGAATTGCGCGAGGTAATCAGGTTACCGAGCTGATAAGCCAGGCCTGGGAACGTTGCCCGCATCGGACCTGGTGACAGCTCGCTCAGGTATGCAGGAACGACACCCCACGCTCCCTGCACCATGAACTGCATGAGGAAGGCGCCCGTCGCAATCATGAATAGTGAATGGCCCAGTGCATACAGCGGAATCACCGGCAGCGCCAGCAAGGCCGCACAAATGATGGTTCGCTTGCGGCCGAACCGTTCGGAAAGCGATCCAAAGAGGATTCCGCCAAGAAGAGCTCCGACGTTGTAAATGATCCCGATGGTTCCGGTGAGGGTTGCGGAAAAGCCGTGGTCTTTCTCGAGAAATGTGGGATACAGATCCTGTGTGCCGTGCGAGAAGGCGTTGAAGCAGGTCATCAGAAGGACGAGAAAGATAAAAGTCGGGGCGTAGCGTTTGATTCCGGCTGTGAGGCTCAGCGTTTTTGCGGAGGTCTCTGCGGCGGCCACCTTGCCGCGCTCGAGCCAGACAGGAGATTCCTCGACCTTCCAGCCGATGTAGAAGACGAGCAGAGCAGGTGCGGCTCCGACAAGGAACATGCCGCGCCAGCCGACCGGATGGCCGTGCCAGTACATATGGGTAAAGAGAGGAAACAGAAGCGCGTATGCGGCGGCGGCGGCGAGATAGCCGACGGCGTAGCCTTCCTGCAAGAGGCCTGAGAAGAAACCCCGGCCCTCCTTGGGCAGCGTCTCAAAGGCCAGCGCGGCCCCCACGCCCCATTCGCCACCCATGGCTATCCCAAACAGCGCACGGAGCCAGTAAAGACCGTGCAGCGATGTCGCGAAGGCGCACGCCAGTTCGAAAAACGAATAACAGGCGATGTTCAACATCAGTGCAGGACGGCGCCCATATTTGTCGGCGAGCAGTCCAAAGAGGAAAGCACCGACGGGCCGGAAGGCGAGAGTCAGAAAGAGAGCTTCAGCAACTGCGGATGGCTTCGTTTGAAAGTCACGGGCGATCGCCGAAACACAGAAGACCAGGAGGAAGAAGTCGAAGGCGTCGAGCGACCAGCCCAGAAAGCTTGCAGTGAACGCGTGGCGCTGCTGCGGGGTCAGGCTCCGAAAGGGGGTAGACATTCGCAAAGGAGAAGCTACGAGATTATCAGAGCCTGTTTCGATCTAAAAAGACAGCCACAGGAGGGGTTCAGCTTTCCGCTGCACCATTTGCTGTTCCGGGATGTTCGATCTCCTTGGCCCTCTTGTGGATCTGATGATGAAGGCAGTAGAGGGCCAGTTCCAGCCGGTCCGACACGCCGAGTTTGTCATAGATCTTGCGCAGGTAGTTCTTGATTACCTGTTCGGTGGTGCCGAGCTGGAAGGCAATTTCCTTATTTCGCTTGCCCTGGGTGATACAGGCAATGATGGAAAGCTCTTTCGGAGACAGCCGGGGCTGTGACTTCGGATTCGTGATTGCGGTCGCTTGCGACCGGTAGGCTTCGATGACCCAGTTCACCGATTGATTGTCGATCCAGGTCTCGCCTGCGCCGATCTTGCGTACACACTTGACAAGCAAGTCGGGAGAGATCGAACGCGGAATGATTCCGCGCACACCACGGCGGTAGAGCTCCACCGTATTCGCCTCGTCCGCACCGGCCGTCTGGACGATGATCTTGATGTCCGGCGCCACTCGCATGATCTCCGGAATAGCGTTTGCGACGCCGGTGATCAAGTTGCTTTCGAGCAGTAGAACGTCGGCCGGATGCCGTTCGAGAGCCGCCTGCAGGTTCTCGATGCGGTCCACCTGCGCGACAACTCGCAGATCGTCTTCCAACGCGAAGACCTTACGCATGCCCACGCGGTAAATGGCTTGTGAATCCGCCAGCACAATACGAATCAAGGGCCGCTCAGGAGTGTTGGGGGATGGTTCCCGGCTTACCGCTTCTTCACTCGTTCCTTGAACAATGTCAGCCATAGCTTTACTTCCTGAGATAACTACTGAAAACTGTATTCGTCAATCACGGCCGCGGCGTACGTCACGGAGCGGATGCCGTATGAACGAACCACCCTCCCCGAGCAATGAACTGCCGCACTTTCATCCGGAGCAATCGTGCCTTCCGGTATTTCAATGAGGAACTCCACCACTGTTCCGGGTTCCAATAACTCGCCCAGCCGCAGAAGTACGCCATTCGCGGATATATTATCGGTAACCGCCTCGTACAGTTTCGCGTCGGCTACCAGATGTACGGGTAAAGCTAAGGGGAAACGCACGGCTGACCGCAGACCTACGGGAGTCTCTGGTACCATGCGTTGCGTTTCCAATGCAGCGACATCCTTTAGCAATTCAAATCCCGCGCTGCGATCAGGCTGTCTGAGAAATTTCTAAGTATCTGATCGGCTGCTGCCATGAAATTACCAAAGTTTACACGGAAGGCCAAGGAACTTTCGAGAAATCGACTGCAACTTAGATGTTACTTCGGTCTATTATTTGCATCCCCGGCCGGGGCTGGAAGGCCGCCGAGGCACCGACCCATTCGAGGTCCCGGTTATGGTCCACCCCCATCATCTTTCCGCGGCCCAGGCGGATCAGGGGTAGCACCGGCTCGAGATGGCCGCCGTCAGGCCAGAGATAAAGGATACGGATCTCGGGTTGGGTGGGGCCGTGGGGGGTGTCAATGACGTTCTCAAACCTAACCCGCTGCTGAAGAAGGTAGTTGCGGCGTTCGCGCGGCGGGATCGCGGCGAGGTCTTCATCGGTCGGAGCGAACCTGATTCCCTTTCCGGCGAAGGAAAACAGGGGCTTCAGGATCCATTGCTCGCGGTCATCGGGCAAGCGGTCGCGGCCTTGGCCCCGGAACCAGTCGTCGAGGAAGACGGCGGGCGGCACCGCAGGGTGGTCGAGGTAGGGGATGGAGAACTTGGACAAGTGGAAGTACCAGTTGGGGTGGCCGGCCCACTCGACGTCGAAGTGCTCGCGGTAGTCGAACTGCAGGTGGACCTGCTTCTGGATAAGCTCGTCGACGATGGCGCGGTTGTATATGCGATGGATGGGGACCATTCTGGAGCCGTCGCGATAGCACAGGCGGGGCAGCTTGCCGGGACGGTCTTCAGGCACGACCTCGGAGATGTCGATGACGCGTATGCCGAGACGGTCGGAGGTGACCTGGAAGTCGGGCAGCGTCTTCTGGTGCTGGGGATTGACCTCGGTGAGCACGACATGTTCGGGATGATGGCCGCGGGTGATCACGCGGTGCATCAGCTTCCAGAAGGTAGCTTGGGTGTGTCCGTTGAGGAAGGGATCGAGGGTGGAATCGAGGCCGAAAGCGGCGCGGTAATTCTCGGCCAGCACCAGCTGATAGGCATAGACAGACGGAAAGGCCTGCAGTTCGACGAGGCGCGGGGCGAGCTTGCCGTTTGAGTCGCGTACCAGGCCAAAGTCGACGGTCATGAAGTGGGGGTGCGGCGTCTCGTCGGCGGCGCAATACGCGTCTGGGATCGCCTTGCGGGATTCGGCGAGGTATTCCTGGTCGCCGACCAGCTCATGTGTCAGCTCGGCTCCGATTGCGGCCATCTCTTCGAGCAGCTCGCGGGGCAGAAAGACTGGCGTCTCGGCCACACGAAAGCTTACGTGGGTGCGCACGCAGGCATCGAGATTGTGCAGGAAACGCCTGTAAGTTTCAGGGCGGAACCGCGAATTGAAATCCTGACGCAGGGACGGAATCACGCCAATAGGGTATACCCCGCGTAACGGTTCAGGAAGCTGCTGACGGCATCGGAGATGCACGGTATACTTGGCCTCTTAATCCCGGGGAGGCGCCAGCGTATCCGCTCAATTGCAGTGACGGGCCCTCTTGTTACTGTTTCCCTTCTTGATCTTCGCTCAGCAAAAGAAGATTTATCTCGATCCCAACGACGATTTCTCGGCTTACTTTTCCCCGGCAATCCATAAGAAAAAGGTGCCGGTTACAGTGACAACAGACCCGCAGCAGGCGGACTACACCGCTCAATTTCAGGCGAAGGCCAGCGACGGAACCCTTCTCCAGGGAATTCTCTCCTCGCTTGGCCAGGGCGGTAACGACATCAAATCCTTTAATGAAGTCGTTATGACGATTGTCGAGGCGAGGTCAAAAGACGTCGTCTTCAGCTACACGTGCAGAAAAGTCAGCCAGAATATGGGCGCCAGCTCAGCTCTTGCTACCTCAGTGGCGGAGTGCCTGGCCAAGCACTGGAAAGACAGTATCCACTAGCCATCGAAGGCGGGTATCTACTATTCCCAGCAAAGTTTCCCTCGATCCCGCCGGATTCAAGGGCATGTGAGCTACGCTTCCCCGAATCATACTGATTCTAAACCGCTTACTTGAATTAACTCATCCTGGCTTGGAAGAGCGCAGAGGTTTGTTCATTCAAAAGGGTTTATCTCTTCAAGATTTGGCTTCCCGCCGTAAGGTGTTGGGAGCACAAGAACCTGCATCCTTCAGGTGGTCCATCGCATCAGATTGATTGACAACAAGTGACTCAAGTGCGAAACTTGCCTGACGAGGCTCGCATTGAGCGCAAGTTACGCAGAGATTCTCAGGAGCACCCAATGGCAAAGATTATAGGAATTGACTTAGGGACGACCAACTCGGTTGTCGCGGTGATGGAAGGGGGCGAGCCGAAGGTAATCGCCAATGAAGAAGGCGGACGGACAACCCCCTCGGTCGTCGCATTTACAAAAAGCGGGGAGAGGCTGGTTGGCCAGGTGGCGAAGCGCCAGGCGATCACCAATCCGCAGAACACTATTTATTCGATCAAGCGCTTCATGGGCCGCCGCTATGACGAAGTGACGGACGAGATGAAGATGGTCCCCTACAAGGTAGTGCAGCAGGGCGACCACGTGGCGGTTGAGGCGCAGGGAAAGCTGTACACCCCGCCCGAGATTTCGGCCATGATTCTTCAGAAGCTGAAGAAGGCCGCGGAAGATTACCTGGGCGGCACGGTTACCGAGGCCGTCATCACGGTTCCCGCGTACTTTAATGACGCGCAGCGCCAGGCTACGAAAGATGCCGGGAAGATCGCCGGACTGGACGTGAAGCGCATCGTGAACGAGCCGACAGCAGCCGCGCTGGCTTACGGTCTCGACAAGAAGAAGGAAGAGACGATCGCGGTATACGACTTTGGCGGCGGCACCTTTGATATCTCCATCCTTGAGGTAGGTGAGGGCGTCATCGAGGTGAAGTCGACAAACGGTGACACGCACCTGGGCGGCGACAACATCGACCAGCGCATCGTGGAGTGGCTGATTGATGAGTTCAAGAAGGACGAAGGACTGGACCTGAGCTCCAAGGGCAACGAGATGGCGCTGCAGCGATTAAAGGACGCCGCCGAGCGCGCCAAGATCGAGCTCTCGACGGCTGTCGAGACGGAGATCAATCTGCCCTTTGTGACGGCAGACGCGACCGGACCGAAGCACCTGGTGAAGAAACTGACGCGTGCCAAGCTGGAGCAGCTGGTTGAAGACCTGATCCAGAAGTCGGTCGAGCCGTGCAAGAAGGCCATGGCCGATGCCGGTGTGGACGCAAGCAAGATCGACGAAGTGGTACTGGTCGGTGGTCAGACGCGTATGCCGCGGATCCAGCAACTGGTAAAGGATCTGTTCGGCAGGGAGCCTCACAAGGGTGTAAATCCTGACGAAGTGGTCGCGATCGGTGCGGCGGTGCAGGCGGGCGTGCTGGCGGGCGAGGTGAAGGATCTGCTTCTGCTCGACGTGACGCCGCTGACACTGGCGATCGAAACGCTGGGCGGAGTGGCTACGCCGATGATTCCGCGCAACACGACGATCCCGACGAAGAAGACGGAAACCTTCTCGACGGCGGCGGACAGCCAGACTGAAGTCGAGGTTCACGTGCTGCAGGGCGAGCGTCCGATGGCTGCGCAGAACCGCACGCTGGCCAAGTTCAAGCTGGGCGGAATTCCACCGGCTCCACGCGGCATACCGCAGATCGAAGTGACGTTTGATATCGACGCGAACGGCATTCTGAACGTGACGGCGAAGGACAACGCCACGGGCAAGGACCAGAAGGTGACGATTACGTCTTCTTCGGGCCTGAGCAAGGAAGAGGTCGAGCGGATGGCGAAGGATGCCGAAGCTCACTCGGCCGAGGACAAGTCGAAGCGCGAGGAGATCGAGGCGCGGAACGGGCTCGACAGCCTGGTCTACAACATCGAGAAGATGCTCAAGGAGAACGGCGACAAGGTCTCCGGCGCAGAGAAGCTCGATGTGGAAACGGCGCTTGGCGATGCGAAGAAGACGCTGGAAGGTCAACCGAGCGCGGCTGATCTGAACGCGGCGAGGGAGAAACTGACCGCGGCTTCGCACAAGCTGGCCGAGGCGATGTACAAGGCCAATGCAGCCAGCCCGGCGGGCGCTCCGACCGACGGTGCGACGGCAGCTTCGGGCACGACCGAGGAAGCAAAGAAGGATGAGGGAGTCATCGACGCAGAATACGTGGACGTCGAAGACAAACACTAAACGAAAGAGCACAGGGCGGGTAACCGCGATTTGAATGAGGGGCGTCTCGATACGGGGTGCCCCTCATGCTTTCAGAATTAAAGGAACTGAAATGACCAATACTCTCTGGAAATGCGAACAGCTGCGGGCTGGGCGGGTTTGCAACAAGATCATGTTTGATACGCGCGAAGAGGCGGAGAGCTTTGTGGCAAAGATGCGCAAGGTGGAACCGGATCTCCTCTGGCGGATGGAAGCCGTAGAAGCGCGGATGGTGTGGAACTAGATGGTGTGGAACTAGGGTATGCCTGAGGGAAATGAGATCCACCGGTTTGCGAAGCGTCATGCGGCTGCCTTTGCGGGCAAGCGCGTGCGGGTGGACTCCCCCAACGGCGGCTTCCCGGATGCGGAGATTCTGAACGGACGGACGTTGCGCTCGGTTGAAGCAGTTGGTAAACATCTCGGTTACGTATTCGGGCGGGACCTGATTCTGCATATTCACCTGGGAATGTACGGGGATTTCTGGGAGGGGCGGATGCCCCCTGCCTCCCGAGAAAGGCGCGCTACGGCTGAGGATTTATACCAAGGCTGACTGGATCGAACTGCGCGGCGGGACGGATACGACGATCTTCAGCGCCGAGAAATGGCAGGGCGCTGCTGGCGCGGCTGGGGCCCGATCCGCTATGGGAGGGTTCCGATCCTGAAAGTGCGTTGACTGTAATCGAGAAGCGCAAGACGCCGATAGGGCTATTACTGATGGACCAGTCGGTGATTGCCGGAATTTGGCAATATCTTTCGCGCCGAGTTGCTGTACCGCGCGCGGGTAAGCCCGTTCCGGGCCGGAAAAGAGGTAGGCCGGGCGTCGGTCAAAGGGATCTGGCGAGACGCGCAAACGCTGATGCGGGCGGCCATCGATGATCGCCGCATTGTGACCACGCGAGCGAAGCATCGTCCGCACAGGCGCGGAAAGGCGGAGGACAGCGAAGTGCATTACGTGTATCGTCGGCACGGAAAGCCTTGTTTTGTGTGCGATGCGACAATCAAAAAAGCAGATATGGGAGGGCGCACTGTTTACTGGTGCCCGGTCTGTCAAAAGGACTGAACTTTAAGAGATGCCACCACCACCGCAGAGCAAAGATTATTACGCCATTCTCGGCGTGAAGAAGAAGGCCACACCGGAGGAGATCCGCAAGGCTTTTCGTAAGCTTGCGCGCAAATATCACCCGGATGTGAATCCCGGGGATAAGAAGGCCGAGGAGAAGTTCAAAGAGCTCTCCGAGGCCAACGACATTCTGAGCGACGAGAAGAAGCGCAAGATTTACGACCAGTTCGGCTTTTACTCCGACCAGATTGATCCTGCGGCGGCCGAGGCGGCAGCGCGCGGCGGTTATGGTTATGCGGGTCCGCAGCCGGCAGGCGGGCAGGAAGTTCCGTTCGATTTCGAAGGCTTCGACTTCTCGAACTTCGGAGCCGGGCAGGGCGCGGGAGCAGGCGGACAAACGACAGGATCGAGCTGGGGCGGCTTTGGCGATCTCTTCTCGGGCATTTTCAACCGGGGCGGGAAGGCACAACAGGGTCCCGAGCCGGGAACCGATCTCGAATACCAGGTCAATGTCGACTTCTGGACGGCGATTCGCGGCGGCACTACACGGCTGCAGATCCAGCGGCAGGAGATTTGTCCGACGTGCAAAGGAAGGGCGTCGACGGGAGGCGCGCAGACTTGTCCGGAGTGCAACGGGACCGGGCAGGTGACGCAGATGGGCGGGCGGATGAAGTTCAACATCCAGTGCCCGCGATGCGGCGGCGCCGGCAAGATACAGAATGTGTGTCCCACGTGCCATGGCGCGGCAACAGTCACGCGCACTGAGCAGATCGAGTTCCGCATCAAACCAGGAACGCGTGACGGGCAGCGGATTCGACTGGCAGGTAAGGGCAATGCAGGAATCAACGGCGGTCCGGCGGGAGATCTGTATCTGATCATCCGCGCGGGTACGAATCCGGTGTTCACGCGTCAGGCGGACGATATTTATGTAACTGTCCCGGTGACAGTCGCCGAGGCAGCGTTGGGAGCGAAGATTGACGTGCCGACGATTGACGGGCGGACGCAGCTGAAAATTCCGCCGGGGACGCAGAGTGGACAGAAGCTAAGGATGCGGGAGCGCGGGGTTTCTTCGGCGGCAACCGACGGCAAGCGGGGCAACCAGATCGTGACGGTGGAGATCGTGGTGCCGAAGGTACAGGATGAGCGCTCGAAGGAGATCCTGCGCGAGTTTGCGAAACTCAATCCGGAAGACCCGCGCGAGGAGATCTGGGCGAAGGTGTAAAGCCGATGCTGATCGAAACGGAGCGCCTGGTGCTGCGCCCACTGACTCCTGAAGACGAGCTGGTGCTCAGCAGTGTCCTCAGCGATGCTGAGACGATGCGGTGGTATCCACGGCCTCTGACGGCGAATGAAGTGCGGTCGTGGATCGAGCGGCAGATGGGTCGGTATCCGGGTGGCAGCGGGCTGCTGGGAATGGTCGAGAAAGTGACCGGCGAGCTGATTGGGGACTGCGGACCAGTCTGGCAGGAGATCGAGGGCCGCGCAGAGCTGGAGATTGGCTATCACGTGAACCGCGAGCGGTGGAACCACGGGTTTGCAAGCGAGGCGGCCAGGACGGTGATGGATTATGCTTTCCGGCGGTTTGACGTGGAACGCGTCGTTTCGATGATCCGGCCAGAGAATGCGGCGTCGCGGCGCGTGGCGGAGAAGAATGGGCTGACGGTGGAACGGGTGGTCTTGTGGCGCGATTACGACCACTACATTTACCAGCGTGCGAAGAAGTGAAGCGGCAAAATGACGGGCGAGCAACAAATAGAGAATGAGCAGGTTCGCGAGGACGCAAACGATGTGCTGAATGCCAGCGTGTCGTATGCGAAGCGGATGCTGCGGCGGTACGGGGAGTTCGGACCCTTCGGCTTCATGATGAACCAGGAAGGCGACGTGAAGATGGAGTCGATCGCGCAGCAGGATATGCCGGCGGAGCCAGCCATGCTTCTCGACCTGCTTCTGCAGCAACTGGGGGAACGGGCACGGCGCGGGAGTTTGCGGGTCGCGGCGAGCGCTTCGAATGTGACGATGCAGAAGGCGTCGAACGAGGGTTATGCCGACGCTATCATGGTTGATATCGAGCACCAGAGCGGTTACTGTGTGAAAGCATTCGTGCCATACAGAATTACGGGCGGGCAGTTCTTCGGGTTTTTCCCCCGCGTTGTACGATTCGGAGGGATTCGCACGCAGGAAGGAACAGCGCGGCTGTTCGCGCGATGACGAGGACGCATGCCGACGAAACGCAAATCCAAGGGCGCTTACATGATCTCGGCGGTGGCCGAAATGTACGAGATTCATCCGCAGACGCTTCGACTTTATGAGCGGGAGGGGCTCCTGAAGCCGTCGCGCACGGAGGGTAATACGCGCCTCTACACGGATGAGGACCTCGAACGGCTGGAATTCATTCTGAACCTGGCGCGTGATCTGGGGGTGAACATCGCCGGGATCGCTATCATTCTGCAGATGCGGGAGCGGATGGAGGAGATGAACCGACAGATGCAGGGCTTCGTCGACTATGTCCGCACGGAGATGTTCAGCCGGATGCACGGTTTTCAGCAGGGTTCGGCGATGGTACCGCTGCGCCGCCCGGTGGTTGTGCCACCGGCTAACAAGAACAGGCGCTGATTGACGTCATTGACGCGGTCTTCCTTTCGAGGAACGCAAAATTTTTCCGGCTGCGTTACTCTAATGATTGAGGAATCTGCCTCTTAGGATATGCTCCGGTGGACTCCGCGAACTTCATGATCAAGATTCTGCTAGGCGTTGGGCTGCTTGGCCTGCTCACCTCCTCCGCATTCAGTGGTTTAGTGATAGCGGGGCTTTGGCGCTTTCTCGCGCGCCGACGCGCGGCGAGGCCGGCCTTTCTGCCCCCTGTATCGCTATTTAAGCCCCTGTACGGCGCAGAGCCGAATCTTGAGGCGCATCTGGAAACATTTTTTCAGCAGGATTATCCGGAATTCGAAATCATTTTCGGCGCGCGTGTTTCTGCCGACGCGGGATTGCAGGCTGCCCGGCGGGTTGCGGCACGTTACCCGAAGGTTCCGGTCAGGTTCGTGCTGACCGGCGAGCCGTGGCACGTGAACGCCAAGGTGAGCACGCTCGAGCTAATGGAGAGGACAGCCGCACACGACATTTTTGTCGTGAGCGACAGCGATGTGCAGGTGAACCGGGACTACATCCGGGAAGTTGTAGCACCCTTCGCCGAGAAATCGGTTGGCGCTGTGACCTGCCTTTATCGCGGCGTTGCCGACCAGGGCCTGTGGTCGAAGCTTGAGGCTGCCGGAATGTCGATCGAGATGACCGCGGGCGTACTGGTGGCCGACCTGATGGAGGGCATGCAATTCACGCTGGGGCCGACGATGGCGGTACGGCGGAGCTGCGTGCGCGAGATTGGCGGATTCGGAACGCTGGGCGCGTATTGCGCAGATGACTTTGTGCTGGGTAACGCCATCGCGAGCAATGGCCACACGGTGGTGCTTTCGACGCATGCGATCGACCACGTAGTCCTTAATACAAGCTTTGTCGATTCGCAGAAACACCAGATCCGCTGGATGAAGTCGACACGCTTCTCGCGTCCTAAGGGACATCTGGGCACCTGTCTCACATTCAGCGTGCCGTTTGGGCTGCTGGCGGCTGCGGCTGCCTGGGCGCTGGGGGATCATTACCTGGCTCTGGGCCTCCTGGCATTCAGTGTGGGCTCGCGCGCGGCGCTGGCCGCGCTGGTGGGCGCAGTCGTCGTGCGCGACCGCCATGTGCTTCGCACTTCCCTGCTCTATCCTGTACGCGATCTGTTCGGGTTCTTCTACTGGGCGGCGAGCTACAGCAACAATGAAATTGTGTGGCGCAACCAGATTTACCGGCTTGCTCCGGGCGGCCTGATGGTCGCGCCGCATGAGGCTCTGGATACCGAGCCTGTTCTAACCGTCTGAGCCTGCGCTGCTGTCGCGAAAGCAACCTGTATATACTGGTGGACAGCCTGATCCCAAGGCCCTATCATCACCCAAAGGCTTAATACATGGCTTTTTCGCTTACCGACTGGCTCGTCATCGCCGGCTACCTGCTGTTTAATCTGCTGATCGGTTTCTACTACCGAAGCAAGGCCGGCAATTCCACTGAAGACTTCTTCATTTCCGGACGCGATGTTTCATGGTGGCTCGCCGGGACCTCGATGGTGGCGACGACGTTTGCCGCCGACACGCCCCTTCTAGTATGCGGACTGGTGGCCACGCAAGGAATTTCCGGAAACTGGATATGGTGGAGCTTTTGCCTGTCGGGCATGACGACCGTCTTTTTCTTCGCGCGGTACTGGCGGCGGGCGGAGATTCTGACCGACGTGGAACTGGTTGAGATTCGCTACGGCGGCAAGCCGGCGGCGTTTTTGCGGGGCTTCAAGGCAATCTACCTTGGGCTGCTGATGAACTGCTTCATCCTCGGATGGGTGACACGCGCGATGGTGGATATTATCGCGGTGGTGCTGGGACCGATGATTGCCGAAGGGCGCGTGCTGTCGCTGACGATAGGCTCGCTTACGCTCTTCCACTACACGCTGGGCGATCCGCGGCACACAGCGCTGGCGATCTGCATCTTTATCCTGGTTCCCTTCACCGGCCTGTATACGTTCATTGGCGGATTGTGGGGGGTGCTGGTGACAGATCTCTTCCAGTTCGCGCTGAAGATGACGATGATTGTCGTGCTGGCGTGGCTCGCGGTCGCTCACCTTGGCGGCATGCACGCACTGAAGGTACAGCTTTCCGCCGTCGATACTGCAACGCGTGCGGCCGGGCTGCCAACCTCCAATGTGCTCTCGTTCCTGCCGGATTTTCATACCGGGGTGACTACCGCGAATCTCTGGACGCTTCCGCTGCTGACGTTTTTTATGTACCTGGGTGTGCAGTGGTGGGCGTCGTGGTATCCGGGAGCGGAGCCGGGCGGCGGCGGGTACATTGCGCAGCGCATGTTCAGTGCAAAGAATGAGAAGCATTCGCTGGGCGCGACGCTCTGGTTCAATATTGCCCACTACGCGCTGCGTCCGTGGCCGTGGATTGTGACCGGGTTGGTGGCGCTAGCTATTTACTCGCCGCACGGCGGGCTAAATCCGAATGCGGCGTTCGCGGCGAATCCGCAGCAGGGATACGTGATGGTGCTGCGCGACTTTCTGCCTCCGGCGCTGCGCGGCCTGATGGTCGCGGCGTTTCTGGCGGCGTACATGTCGACGATTGGCACTCAGCTGAACTGGGGCACATCGTACCTGGTGAACGATTTCTATCGGCGCTTCCTGGTGCGGGAGGCGCAGGAACATCACTATGTGCTGATCAGCAAGATCATCACCGTAATTCTTGTTCTGGCCAGCGGCTACGTCGCGAGCCAGCTGACTTCAATCAGCCAGGGATGGGAACTGGTGCTGAATCTGGGCGCGGGCACCGGAGCGGTGTATATCTTGCGGTGGTTCTGGTGGCGGGTGAACGCATGGAGCGAGATCACGGCGATGCTGGTGGCGGCGTTCGTGGCAGTGGTGCTGTCGCGGGTGCACTTCACAGGAAACGACGCAGTGGTGTTTGCGAAGAGCACGCTGATTACCGCGGGCATCACGACGCTGGCGTGGATCGTGGCCACATTTGTGACGCGTCCGGAGCCTGATTCAACGCTACTCGCGTTCTATCGCCGGGTTCATCCCACTGTGCATGGCTGGCACCGCATCGCAAGGCTTGCGCCGGAGATGCCGCAGGTGCGCGACATGTCGGCGAATGCTTTCGACACCGTGATGGGCTGCATCCTGGTGTATGGCGCGCTATTCGGCATCGGCAAGCTTGTCTTTGGAGAGTGG
This sequence comes from uncultured Acidobacteriaceae bacterium, assembly GCA_963781245.1. Taxonomy (GTDB): domain Bacteria; phylum Acidobacteriota; class Terriglobia; order Terriglobales; family Acidobacteriaceae; genus Silvibacterium. Next base: position 293,460 of record CAWAFB010000004.1, on the reverse strand, counting down.
CTTACCGGCACGCTGCTGCTGCTGGCGGCAGTGATCGCAGGACTGCTGATCTGGAGACATCTCGAGAGCCGCGGATGGGAGACGCTTTCGGGGGGCGTTCCAAAGACCGAAGTGCCTCAGACTGTGGAGCGGTAGGCGAGAGCGTGGCCTAGGGGGGTTCAAGCTCCTTGCCCCAAACCGCCGCCATGCCGGAAGATGGTCCTATATGCAATTTATTGAAGTGTTGACCGGCGTGCAGCTGGCGCCGGCTAAATTGTGCGTTCGAAAGAGCGTTTTCCGGAACGGGAATATCGCTTCAGCGGTGGTTGCCGGGTGACTTCAGGCAAAACCGCGGTCATTATCGGCGCTGGTCCTGCTGGACTTACGGCCGCGCTCGAGTTTCTCCGCCGCAGCGATATTCGACCGATTGTTCTCGAAGCGAGCGACCGCATTGGCGGCATTTCGTGCACCATCGAGTACAAGGGAAACCGGATGGATATCGGCGGCCACCGCTTCTTCTCCAAGGCCGACCGGGTGATGAACTGGTGGACCGAGCTGATGCCGGTCGCGACAGACGGAACTTCGTCCGAGCAGACGATTCAGTATCAGAACCGGCAGCGCAGCGTCGCCACATCGGCAGGCGCGACGACTGATGCCGACCTGGTGATGCTGGTTCGCCCGCGCAAAAGCCGCATCTACTTTTTGCGGAGCTTCTTTGACTATCCGCTGGCGCTGAATGGAAAGACGCTGGGGCAGCTTGGACTGTGGCGGACGCTGAAGATCGGCCTGAGCTATATCCATACGAAGTTCTTTCCGCGCAAAGAGGAGAAGACGCTCGAGGATTTTCTGATCAATCGCTTCGGAAGCGAGCTTTATCACACCTTCTTCAAGTCATACACGGAAAAGGTGTGGGGTGTGCCCTGCGATCAGATCAGCGCTGAGTGGGGCGCTCAGAGGATCAAGGGCCTGTCGTTGCGAACGGCGGTCGCACACTTTCTGCGGCAGACCTTTGGGAGGTCGGGCCGGGACGACATTGCGCAGAAGCGCACTGAGACTTCGCTGATCGAGAAATTTATGTATCCGAAGTTTGGGCCGGGGCAATTGTGGGAATATGTCGCCGGACTGGTTACAGAAAAGGGCGGAGAGGTCCGGCAGGGCTGGCGCGTGGACAGGCTGCATGTTGAGGACAACCGGGTTGTCTCGGTCGAGGCGGTTGATGCGAAGGGCGAGCGGAAGACGATTTCGGCCGATTATGTTTTTTCGACCATGCCGGTGCGCGATCTGATTCGCAGCCTGGACGTGCCGGTGGCACCGGAGATTCGGGAGATTGCCGAGGGTCTCGTCTATCGGGATTTCATCACGGTGGGATTGCTGGTGGACAGGCTGGCGGTGACGGAGCCGGACGGGTCTCTGCTGAAAGACACGTGGATATATATTCAGGAGCCGGATGTGCTGGTGGGGCGGCTGCAGATCTTCAATAACTGGAGCCCGTACATGGTGGCCGATCCCGGAAAGGTGTGGATCGGGCTCGAGTACTTCTGCTACGAGAGCGATGAACTATGGAAGATGCCGGACGCGGAGATCGCCAAGTTTGCCATGGCGGAGGTAGAGAAAATCGGAATTCTGCGCGCGAACGATGTGCTTGACTCGCACGTGGTGCGGGTGCCGAAGACGTATCCGGCTTACTTTGGGACTTATGACCGATTCGATGAACTGGTGAAGTATATGGACCGGTTCGAGAATCTGTTTCTGGTTGGGCGCAATGGGATGCATAAGTACAACAACCAGGACCACTCCATGCTGACGGCGATGACGGCGGTGGACAATATCGTTGCGGGGACGTTGGAGAAGTCGTCGTTATGGCAGATCAATACCGAGCAGGAGTATCACGAGGAGAAGTAAAGCACTATTCCCAGATGCTCGTGTGACGCTGGCGCCACCAGCAGGGGGCCGCTCCGTGAGGAAAGATGGAACGTGAGCAAGAGACGGATGTGGTGCCGAGATAGTCGTATTCGTCCTTGTTGCCCTTGAGCGGCGTCGACAGGTATTGGTCAACCTGCACCGTTCCGTAAGCTGTTCCGCGTGTCATGCGGATGCGCAGGATGGCCCAGTCGACGAGGTAAACGACGATCAGAAGTGCGATCACCAGGCGGATGCCAATCCAGAAGCTGCGTTTCATCGAAACTATATTAACGGCTGGCTGCGGGTAGATGGCGGAGGACGTCTTCCGGCTCGGGGCGGACGCGGAAGTCGGCGTGCGCCTCGGCGAAGCGCACCGTGCCGTCGCGATCAATGACATAGGTTGCGGGCAGGATGAGTTTCCAGCTCTGGTCGCCGTTGACGAATGGCAGGTTTACCAGAACGCTGCGATAGTGTTGCTGGTGGAAGGGCGGAATGGTGTAGGCGAGCCCGAACTGCTCGCCGACTTTGCATCCCTCGTCGAAGAGCAGCGGGAATGGGATGGAGTGCTGGCCCTGCATGAAGTCACTCTGCCGGATGGTCTGCGGCGAGATGGCAACGAGCAACGCCTTCCGTTCGCGCACGATGGGATAGAGGTCGCGCCAAGCCTCGAGCTCGGTTGTGCAGTAAGGGCACCAGCGTCCTCGGAAGAAGCTGATGATGAGCGGGCCGAGCGCGAGCACGTCGGACGACTTGACGAGGCGCCCGGTGGAGTCGCGGAGCGTGAACTCCGGAGCCTTTGCGCCGACGGGCAGGATACGCTGCTCCATGCCCGTGGCGAAGAGTTCTTCGACAGCGCGCTCGCTGACGGCCAGGCGCTCGGGCTGGACGAGGTTGCGCGTGTTGGCGGTGATCTCGTCGAGCTGGTCCTGGAGGTGTGGCATGGTGCTTACCGCCCCATGCCCTTCATGCCACCAAGCATGCCCATGGCGCGGCGCTGAAGCATTCCACCTTTGCCGACACCTTTGAACATCTTGCGCATCTGCGCATATTGGCGGAGCAGCTGGTTGACTTCCTGCACGGTCGTGCCGGAGCCGTTGGCGATACGCTTGCGGCGGCTGCCGGAGATGATCTCGTGGTGGTTGCGCTCCTTCGGAGTCATGGAGTTGATGATGGCTTCGACGCGGGTGAACTGCTTCTCGTCGACCTGATCGGCCATCTGCGACATGCCCTGGAACGGGCCGACCGAGGGCAGCATCTTGATGATGTTCTGCAGTGAGCCGAGTTTGCGGATCTGGCGGAGCTGATCGCGGAAGTCTTCGAGCGAGAAGCCGTCGCCGCTGAGAGCCTTGCGGGCGAACTCTTCGGATTTTTTGCGATCGAGCTTTTCGTCGGCGTGCTCGATGAGCGTCATGATGTCGCCCATGCCGAGGATGCGGCCAACGATGCGGTCGGGATGGAAAGGCTCGAAAGCGTCGGGACGCTCGCCCGTGCCGATGAACTTGATGGGCTGTCCGGTGACGTGGCGGATGGAGAGTGCTGCGCCACCGCGGGCGTCTCCGTCCATCTTTGTGAGGACGACGCCGGTGAGCGCGAGGCGCTTGTGGAACTCGTTGGCTGACTTGACGGCGTCCTGGCCGGTCATGGCGTCGGCAACGAAGAGGATCTCCTGCGGCGAGAGCAGCGATTTGAGCTTCGCCATCTCGTCCATCAGGTCGGCGTCGATATGGAGGCGGCCAGCGGTGTCGACGATGAGCGTGTCGCAACCGATATTGACCGCTTCGCGACGGGCTTCCTTGGCCAGGCGCTCGACAAGCGGAGTTCCGGCGGGTTCGCCTTTCGTATCGCCCTCGTAGATTTTTGCCTTGATGGAGCTGGCGACGACCTTGAGTTGTTCGCGCGCGGCGGGACGGTAGACGTCGACGGAGACGAGCATGGGGCGGTGTCCGCCCTTTTGCAGCCATGCGGCGAGCTTGCCGGAAGTGGTGGTTTTACCGGAGCCCTGCAGTCCGGCCATGAGGATGACCGTCGGAGGACGCGAGGCGAACTGAAAACGCGCGGTGTCCTTGCCGAGGAGCGCGACCAGTTCGTCGTGCACGATCTTGACGACTTGCTCGGTCGGCGAGAGCGCGGTCAGGACTTCCTGGCCGAGCGCCTTGTCGCGGATGTGGTCGATCAGATCCTTGACGACGTTGAGGTTGACGTCGGCTTCGAGCAGAGCGACGCGGATTTCGCGCAGGGCCTCCTGCATGTTCTCCTCGGTGACGGTGCCCTGGCCGCGGAGATTCTTAAAGGCGCGCTGCAGCTTTTCTGAAAGGTTCTCAAACATAGGGACTAGTCCAGTTTATCAGCCGGTGAAGCGGGCTGCGCCAGGGGTCGAGCCTGCGTGGAATGCTCGTGATTTATTTCCGGAGAAATATTCTGCATCGTATAATATATGTATATACATCTATTGAGCATGAACAGATCTCCCAGTCCGGTGCTGCCATGCATGTGCGCCAACCTGCGCAGGGCGGCACGGGCAGTTACTCAACTCTATGAAGAAGAACTTCGCCCGACCGGGTTGCGCTCAACCCAATTCACGATCCTGCAAACACTATCGATTGCGGGGAACGCGACGCAGGGGCGGCTTGGGGAACTGCTTTCCATGGACAGCACTTCCCTGACCCGGACGCTTGCGATCATGAGCCGGCATGGATGGATTGAAAAGAGGCGCGGCAAAGACCGCAGGGAGTGGCGACTTGGGCTCTCAAAAGGTGGCGAGAATCAACTCAACGCGGCGCTTCCCTATTGGGAGAACGCGCAATCACGACTGAGGCAGGTGTTTGGCCGCAGTCAGGTGAGTGAACTTACGCGGCTGACCAATGATGTGACGAACGCTGTCGCGGGTCTCGCCCCCACCAATCAGGAGATGCGTGATGACTAAGACGAATTACGGAAGACTTACTGCCGGGCTGATCGCCGCCTGGTTTGCGTTGTCCCTGCTAGCCTCGGCGCTGCATCTGTTGCAGACGCCACAGGGACGACCACCTCTCGGGTTGCTGCTGGCAGTGCTGACCCCGATCGCGGTATTTTCGGTTTGGTATCTGCGGTCGCCGGCATTCCGGGACTATATTCTGTCGCTCGATCCACGCACACTGACAATGCTGCATTCGTGGAGGATTGCGGGATTCGTATTTGTTGTGCTCTATGCATATGGCATTCTGCCGGGCATGTTCGCATTGCCGGCCGGGTGGGGAGACATCGCAATTGGAGCGACAGCATATCTTGCCGCGAGCAGGCTGGTTCCGCATTATCGGCGGGGCTTCATCGCGTGGCATTTACTCGGAGTGCTGGATCTCGTAACGGCGGTCGGTATGGGCGCGGCTTCCGGGCTGCTTAATCCTCATGGATTGACGACTGCTCCCATGACGACGCTGCCCCTCAGCGTGATTCCGGGATTTGGTGTACCGCTCTTTCTGATCCTGCACATCATCAGCATCGCGCAGGCAAGGCGATGGCCGGCGGAACAGACACATCGTTTGGCGCACGCTGCCGGATCTTTGGGAGCACAGTAATACGCCGCTCGCTCGCGGAGGGTATAAGCTGACAGTTCTGCCACTTATCCCCTTCGAGGAGCGACAAACTGATGCGGGCCCTTCCAGTGCGGCAATGCGTGTTAATGGGAGTTTTCATTTTTATGGCTTTGGTGGCTGTCGCCCAGCAGCCCAACGCTGATGATCTGATCTGGCAGAAGGCGGTAGCCAAGTATGACCGCCAGAGAGCGGCGCTGCTGAAGACGGTGGATCAGGCGGCGCATGAGGGCCCGTTCCAGCCGAACTGGGATTCGCTGAAGAACTACAAGATTCCCGATTGGTATCAGGACGCGAAGTTCGGGATCTTCATCCACTGGGGGCTGTACTCGGTGCCGGCGTTCGGGAATGAGTGGTATCCGAGGAATATGTATGTGCAAGGCTCGCCGGAATTCAAGCATCAAGTGGAGACCTACGGGCCGCAGACGAAGTTCGGATACAAGGACTTCATCCCGATGTTCCATGCTGAACACTTCGATCCGGCGGCGTGGGCGGCGCTGTTCAAGGAGTCTGGCGCGAAGTACGTGATCCCGGTGGCGGAGCATCATGATGGATTTCCCATGTATGACACGGGGCTGAGCGATTGGAGCGCAGCGAAGATGGGTCCGAAGCGCGACCTGATTGGCGATTTGGCCACGGCGATTCGCGCGGAGGGGTTGCATCTCGGGGCTTCATCGCATCGAGCCGAGCACTATTGGTTCCTCGACGGCGGAAGGATGTTTCCGTCGGATGTGCAGGATCCGAAATATGCAGCATTCTATGGACCGGCGCACATAGCGCCGGCGGGCAAGAATCCTGGCGATAAAGGTGTGCTGCATCCGGATAGCGCGTATCTGAACGACTGGCTAGCGCGTAGCGCGGAGATTGTGGAGAAGTACAATCCTGAGCTGGTTTATTTCGACTGGTGGGTGGAGCAGCCGGAGTTCCAGCCTTATCTTCAGCGGTTCGCGGCCTTCTATTACAATCGCGCGGCGCAGAAAGGCGTGCAGCCGGTGCTCTTTCGCAAGAACGATGCTTTTCGCGATGGAACGACGGTGTTGGATATCGAGCGCGGGCAACTGGACGAGATTCGCGCGCAGCACTGGCAGACGGACACGTCGATCAGCAATGCTTCGTGGGGGTATGTAAAGAACGACACCTACAAGTCGGCGGAATCGATTGTCTGGCAGCTGGCCGATATCGTGAGCAAGAACGGCAACCTGCTGCTGAATATCGGGCCGAAGTCTGACGGGACGATTCCCGAGGAGGCACAGACGATTCTGCGACAGATAGGCGCGTGGCTCAACGTGAACGGCGACGCGATCTACGGCACGCGGCCGTGGACGACTTACGGTGAGGGTCCGACCAAGGTGGTTGCGGGATCTTTCCACGACACGGCGAGTGGCGCATTTACGGCGCAGGATATCCGGTTCACGACGAAGAATGGGGCGCTGTATGCGATCGCGCTGGGCTGGCCGCCGGACGGCCATCTGACGATTCACTCGCTGGGGACGGGGAGCGACTTCAAGGTGGGCGATGTGAGACTGCTCGGCTCGACGGGGAAGGTCGTCTTCACGCAAGATGCCGATGGCCTGAAGCTGGAGCTTCCGGCTAAGCCCGACACGGCTATGTACGCGTACAGCTTCAGATTGGCTCCAGCGCAGTAGGCCCGCGTGTGCGAGGACAGCCGGGCGGGCGGATGTTCGTGACAAGTGAAATGTCCGGTTTTTCTTAGCACGTGATATGTCCGGTTTTGGTTTATAAGCCCCCCGCCGCAGCTGTTGGAAAGTGGGAATCCCGCGCCGTTTGCGGGATTTCCAAGCGAGGGGGAAAAGTCGGCTTTTTGACTTTTCCACGGAGCGTCTTTTCAACAGCTGCCAACGCCGCGGAAGTTTTCGTGATGGGTTCTCCCTGGCGGGTGTAACGACCCAGCCGTTGCGGTCCGTAAGTAATGCTCAGCGTTCCGTCGAGGTGTTGATGGACCGTGACCGTGCATCCAGCCAGCGTGCCGCGCCAGTTCACTTTCTCGATCTGCAGGGTCAGGTTCTGGAAGCTGACCGTGTTGTCCCGGTTCACCGTACGCTCGAACTGGAGCGAGAAGATCAGATCCAGATCACGACGCCGGCAGGCGACAAAAGCGCTGCCTGCCTGGGCTGCCGGAACTTGAAAGCGTCGATTGAACTCGGCCATATACTCCTCGCGCAGAAAACGGTTCGCTTCCTCCACGCTGCCCATGCCGCGTAGCCTGAGCTCCTGGGGCAGGCGTCCTTGCCATGTGCCGAAGTTGCGCTCCCCGCGGCCCCTTGCCTGCGGGGAGTAGGCCGGGATCATCTGTATGCCCAGATCACGCAACGCCCGCCCCACCTGCGTGACACGCTGCCGATCCACCTTGCCGCCCGCCCTAGGCGTGAGCCAGAAATGACTCCCCCGGTCCGAGTACAAGGCGCAGAACAGGCCCTTGCGCTCCATGACTTCCCAGAGCCCGGCCATCACCGTGGTGGTGGATTCCTCGTCCACCAACTGCGCGTAGTAGATCTCGCTGGTGGCGTCGTCCAGGATCACGATCAGGTCGTACCAGCGATCGTCCTGGAACCACGGATGTCGGCTGCCATCGATATGCAGCAGCATGCCAGGCAGCGGGCGGCGCACCCGCCGCTTGCGGTGCACGCCCCGCTTGCGCGCCTTGGCTACCAGTCCAGCCCCCTGTAGCGCCAGCTTGACCCAGGTATAGCTCAGCGTGATGCCGTGCTGCTCCCCCAGCTTCTCGTGAAAATGGCGCACGTTCAGGTCGTAATACTTTTCCCGATAGAGTCCCAGCACCTGTTCGGCCAGCGCCAGCGGCACTCGCCTCTCGCTCGGTCGTCCGCGCCGTCGATCCAGCAGCCCGTCGTAGCCATAGTTCTCATATCGCCACCGCAACCGCCGCATCTGACGATCGCTCATGCCTACGATCTCGGCTGCTTGCCACCAGGTGATCTTTTTCGCCATCGCCCGCAGAATCACTTCCTGCACCTTCATCGCTCGCTCCACGGCGGCCCTCGGATACGTCTCCACACTTACCTGCATGGAGATATCCTCGCCGCCCGCTAAGCGGACATTTCATGTGCTAATCCCACCGGACATATCATGTGTCAACGACACAGCCGGGCGGGCGGATTGACCCTGCCCTCTTCAATTGTTAATATAAGAGTGCGGGGTGGAGCAGCCCGGTAGCTCGTTGGGCTCATAACCCAAAGGTCGCTGGTTCAAATCCAGCCCCCGCAACCAAATCTTTCAACAACTTACGAGATTTGGTCACTTCCGGTAAGTCCCCGTTATCCCCCAATAGGAACAGACTGCAATTTACTGTACGGTCGCAGTGGCCGCACCTGCGGGCAATTCCTGCGAGTTGGGGCCGAACACCAGTCCAACAACCTGACTGTTTGCGTGGCGTTTTGTTTCTGTCATGGCCCGTCCGTAGACGTTCATCGTCGTCTGGATTGAGGCGTGACGCATCAGTTCCTGCTGCACCTTCATTGGAGCACCCGTCTCATCGAGCCAGGAGCGATAGCTGTGGCGAAAAGTGTGCCATCCAATATCCTCTCCAAGGCCGGCGAGTTTCGCAGCCCGTTTGATCTGCGCCTTCTGCAAGCTCTCCTGGTGGTACGGCCTCCCTGTGACTGGATTGGCAAAAAGCCAATCCTCGTCTCTTGGGAAGACCGTAGCGGAGCGCCATTGCAACAGCACCTCCGCCAGACGAGCATCAAGCGGAACATCGTCTCTCGAGTATTCCGTCTTCACATCGTCCACCCTGCCGCCCACCACGCTTCTCTGGACCAAAACCGAGCGATCTTCGAAATTGAAATCGCCCCATTGCAAGCCCAGAATCTCGCTGACGCGAAGGCCCAGGCATTGTGCAACCAAGACCATCGTTCGGTAAGGTTCGCCTAAATGCTTGAGCAGTTCAAAGAACTCGTCCACGTCAAGGACCCGTGGCCGCTTGAGCCGCTTGCTTCCATTCTTCACGCGCACCAGGGAGACAGGGTTCTTGCCGAGTTCGACAATGCCCCACCGCTCCGCGCACTTGAAGACCAGGTGCATGATTCCCCGCACATGAGTCTTTGACTTTGGGGCCAGCGGCAAATCGCGCAACCACTGTTCCATCGCCATCGGCTTCAGCTTATCCACGGGGTGCTCTCCCCAACGTGGCCGGATGTGGACTCGGATGTTTGACAGGTGCGACTTCCGAGTCGAGTAACGCTCCGAGAGTTCCTGCTCGATATAGCGGTCGAGCAAGGCTCCGAAAGACGCCACCTCCACTTCCGCACGTGGAGATTCTTCGTTGAGTCGAAGGAGAAGTGCTTGCGTGGCTTTCCGTGCTTGGGTCTCCGTTGTGAGCAGACCGCGATCACCAAGGATCACGCTCTGCCGTTTACGCTTTCCCCGAGAATCCGTCTCGTAATAACGGAACTCCCACACATCCGGTCCGCGCTCGCGCTTCCTCAACCGCAGACTTCCATATTGATACCGTGTCCGAACTTGCAAGGATGTTCTCCTCTCTGGTTACGGGCACGAGTGGCTGTATCCAGCCTACTGTGCCCGGTCGTCGTCGTCGAGATGGTCCTTCTCGTTGAGGAGAGGAGAAAAGAGATCGGAAGCGCGGAAGCGCCAGAGCTTTCCCACACGCAGTCCGCACACAATGCCGTTACGTGCGTATCGTTGAAGAGTCTTCGGGTGAACCTTGACTATGGCCGCGGCCTGCTCGCTGTCGAGCAAGTTTTCGAGAACATGGGGGAAGTCGGACATGGCTCGTATACTCCTTGAACCCACAATGAATGGAATCGAAATGCGTGTCTACCCCCGCCAATAGGGCTGCTTTTCATCTCATGGTGGGAACAATCCGGGGCTCTTCGGAGCGGAGAGGAACCTACGGAGCGTGGAGGTACGTAGTGGTCCTGGAAGGAATCTCTCTGCGGAGCCTAGATGACTCGATTTTTCGATTTTATGAAAGCGAAATTAGATTTCGAGCCAGTCTTGCACTGGACAAATCCAACCGACATTCCCAGGTATGCGGAGCATAGCCGGGGCGCGGGCGGAGTCAAGGGCGGCTTCGCCGGCGCTTGCGCGGTCAGGACCCTTGACACCGCCCTCTCCGCCTCGGCACACAATCCAAATATCCGGGGAATGTCAGTATTCCCTCTCCGAGAGCTATCCGAGTCTCATTCAAACTGCGCACAGTCGATCAGCCAGGCGAAGTCCAGCACTAGCTATTGGACGAACAGAACAGAGGGCGTCAAAACGATGTCACTGAGCGATAGGGATGTGTCGCATCCTAAACCCGAGTTGCCGGCGTGAAGTTCTGCATGAGCCTCTAAGGAGGCTTCTGTGCACTGCGGTCGGACCACCGCTTACGCATCAATAACTCATTTTCGGGGCATTTTGGAGTGGGGAATGCGCAGCGCCACCAAGTTCAAATGGACGATATCGGCTAGATCGAACGTCCTAATGGCCCACTTGAATGTTAAGGCTCCCATTTCTAAATCTCGGGAGACAAAAGCATCGAGAGCTCCTTCAGGCAATCATCAGAGACAAGTTGATAGTGCACCTTACGATTGGAAGACACGAGAGATAAGGTGACCGAATCACAATACACCAGATCAGCGCCGCGCATGTCTGCTACCTGATCAGTTGACAACAGAAGATCCTGGAATGTGTGTTCTCGTCCAATCAAAGGAGCCATGAGGCCCCGTGCAGTCTTGAGCAGGCTTTCGCTGACCGAGACAACGGCGATATTCGATGGGACCTGCAGCCCGCGAATATCAGCGAGGTGGTCTGAAGCACTGGAATATTCAATAGAAAAGCATGGGCGATGAACTGGAACAAACTGCGCTAGATCCCCTGTCATGTAACTCGGGGCCAAAACTTGGGCGCCAATGGCCAAGCCGGGTTCTCTAACGATATCGATATACGAACAGCATTCGATTCGCCAATGGAGCTTTTCTTCAATCTCGCGCTGAATAATCTTGCGTATGCCCGCCTCATGTTCCACAACGAGAAGATGGTCCGCTGGCTCTTCGAGAAGGCGTTCACGCACGCGGTTCCGCAATGTCTGAAGCGAATAGCCGAGGCTCTTGGCACGTCGAATAGTCTCGTTGATAAGTTCATCTATCCCGGAATCCGGCTGCTGACCTTTACTTGCTGGTGTCCCGACAACTAAGCGACTCCCGCGCTTTCGCGTAAGCCACTCGCGGCGCACAAGGTCCTGGTACGCTTTGCTGACAGTATTGTGGTGCACTTTGGCGCGACGAGCCAAAGCGCGCACACTGGGCATCTCTTCTTCCGCACGCAGCTCGCCAGTGGTGATCAGGAAGACAATCTGTTCCGAGAGTTGCTGACGGAGCGGCACGTCGCTGTCTTGATTCAGAGAGATGTTCATGAACTAGGCGATTCTACTACTGGATATTGATTTGGCGGTCCCCACTGACACGGTGTGGGCCCATTATGACACTCCAAGAAACTGTCATGCGCTCTATGGAGCCTGAAGAGGACACTGCCTATTCTCAGTTCACAGAGCTTCACGTTCCTGGAGAGAGACATGATTCCAACCGCAATCATCATTTTCGCCACAATTCTGTTCTTCGTCGCTGAGCGCACATTTCCGGGGCGCGAGCTTCCCGAAGCGCCCGGGTGGTACGCTCGTGCTGCCCTCTTGAATTTGGCACAGCTCGGAGTCGTCTTGTTGGCAGGCGTTGCCTGGAACCGATGGCTTCAGGGCTCCTCACTCTTCCATATCTCAAACGGCATGCCAGCATTCCTCCAAGGTCTGCTCGGTTGGTTTGTCGGAACCTTTCTCTTCTATTGGTGGCATCGTGCGCGTCACCATTTCGACCTATTCTGGCGCGTGTTCCATCAGGTCCATCACAGTCCTGCTCGCATTGAACTGCTGACTTCGTTTTATAAGCATCCCGTCGAAATCATTGCCGATTCGGTCCTTGCCAGCACGCTAATGTTTTGCCTCTTGGGGGCTTCGCCGGAAGCGGCGGCTTGGTTCAATGCCTATGCGGTTGTCGGCGAGTACTTCTACCACAGCAACCTGCGAACTCCTCATTGGATTGGCTACTTTCTACAGCGCCCGGAACACCACTCTATCCATCACCAACTCGATGTCCACGAATTCAATTATGGTGACATCACCTGGTGGGATCGCCTTTTTGGGACATTCCGCGATACGGACGAATTCGCCCCCTCGTGCGGGTTCCCTGAGAACCACGAGGATAATCTCGGACGTATGATCGCATTTCACGACAACTACTGAAGGCCGCGGTGACACGAAACACAATTTTGCTGCTTCTGACTTTTGCGGGATCGGGGGTCTGCTGGTGGCCCGCGATTATCGAGCCGAGTCTTGATTTTCCGCGGTGGATTCTTCTAGCGTTGGTGGCGCTCTTCACATTCGCTTCGACTTTGTTGCGGAGTGGTCGCGGGTCGCGGGTTTTCGTCGTCGCTGCAGTAGCTGGGAGCTTTGCAGGGATGGTGAGCGGGGTCATTCTATGGCCGTCGTCGGACGGTATTGCAAATTCGTATGCCCTCATTGCTGTCGCGATTGGGACTGCGGCTGCGACTGGGGCAGCACTGATTGGCGGTCTGGCAGCGCTCCTCGCGGGACGGAAAATGCCGGATTCGAATAGAGCAGCCAGAGGAGCTTTCTGGGTTGTGCTTACGCTTTGTCTGGCATTTGGACCCACGCTTTTTGCTCTGACAAAACCACTGGTCAAGCGTCGAGTAGCGCGGAATGAGAGCATTGCTGCTGTGCGGTTTGCGTCCTTGAAGAACGCGGTGGAGCTGACGAGGACAGGTGGGGGTACCGCAGACAGCATCTGCGATGGGCATTCCTTACAAAAGCACTATTCGGGGCCACCATTCACCAAGGAGGATTGGAGTCGAATTTCCGGAAATTACGTGGAGGAGGATAAATACGTTTATACAATCTCTTGTCGCCAACAAGGGAGATACTTGCTTGAGGGAAGGCCGAAAATGCCAAGGGTTTACGGTTATGGCGCCCGCATATTCTGCGCTGACGAGTCGGGGGAGGTAGCGTGTGACCCAGAATGGAATTGATCAGCTTGCTTAGAGGCTCATCCCAATATCGTGCCTAAAACCAATCTCATTCCGCATCGTTGGCGGCTCGATATTCTGTACCGCAGGGTGAGCAAGACCATGCTCTTGTCCAGGATGAATCTGGGCCTGCTGCCTTGCTAATTCAGTTGCCGATGGGCGCGCGGTGGAGATGCCAAGCGATTCGCGTAGCTGGTCAGCGTTGGAAGTGATGACCGTAATTCCGTCGCGGCCACGGGAGGCGGCGACATAGAACTGTTCTTGTCTCATCATGTCGCCTGAGAGGACCACTGCGTCAACGGTCTTGCCCTGGCTACGGTGTGCGGTAATGGCGTAGCCGTGGTTGAATTCTCGATAGTTCGCCGGCAGCGTGCGACCATCTTCAAGCTGAATGCGACCTCCATCGATAGCGCGTACCTTAACGAGTTCTCCGTTCGTCGCGCGGAAGTCGGTCTCACGGCGATTTCCAGTCAGCAGCAGCCGGTCTCCTGGGGATATGTCAATCTGGCTGCGCTCGTGGACGGAGAATGAGCGCGCCTGCGTCGGACTCACCACGCGCTCGACTCCGTTCTGCTCCGTGGCGATGATATGCGACCTATCTGAACGCTCCACAACAAGCGCCTCGTTTCGAGCGATCCCGTGAGAAGAGCGATGGAACAGCAGGACCTGCCCTTGCTGATAATTCGACAAATCCTTCTTCTGCGCTTCAGTCCATTGCAAGGACGTATGACGCTCGAAGATCTTTCCAGGTCCGAGATCTCCACTTTGCTTCATGCCCTCGCGAATTGCATGGGTAATCCTGCCAATCTCTTCATGTGTGCCGGCGACGACAAGCACTTTCCGGTTTGGATCACTTGTCAGTTCTCGATAGGCCGATGCTACCGCCTGCGGACGCTCCAGGTATGGAACCTCACGTATGGCCCCGAGCTGCTCAAGTCTCTGAAACCCTTGTTCGGGCGCCTGCCGCAATGTCTGAATCGCAGTCTCGGTATTCGGCCTGTGTCTGCCGTTGTACGCCGGTAAGCGAGACGCTTTTCATCTGCGATTCCCGCTCCAGGATGCGCAAGGCGTCCGATGCTTCGACGCTCTGGATTTGCCGTGTATCACCGGAAAAGAGAATGCGCGCACCCTCGCGCTCTGCCAACCTGAGCAATCCTTCCATCTGCTTGCCTGAAACCATGCCCGCCTCGTCCACGACCAGCACCTTTCCGAGGAGAGAAGGTTGTTCGGTGTTGGCCTCTAGAAGGCGGGAGATGGTCATCGCATTATGAAAGCCAACCTTCCGTAACTCTTCGACTGCGCTTCGCGTCGGAGCGACGGCCACAATCTCACGGCCTGCTTCGACGGAGGCCACAGTCGATTTCATGCAGAGTGGCGGTCTTGCCGGTTCCCGCAGCACCGCGGAAATTGACGGCAAAATCTCTTGAGTTCAGTACGTAATGCACGGCACGCTGCTGCTCTTCTCGCAGCCGTTCAGACGGATGGAATTCTCGTTCGCCGCCCAACCGTTCATATCGGCCGATTCCCCGATCCACAACCGTGATCATGCGCTGTTCGCGTTCAAGGCTCTCATGGGTAGCCAGATCATTTCCGGCCCGGATCAGACCTCCTTGCGCCTGTTCCACTTCCAGCGCACCGCGCAATTCATCACGATCAATCTGTCCCCGTCCATGCCGCAGTGCTTCAGCCATCAATTCGTGATCGCGCACAACGGAGTTACGTTCAAAGAGATGCTCTTTTGCATACAGAAGTGATGCGGCCGCGCAAGAGGGTTCCTGAGAATGCGAGGAATCTGCTTACGGGAGTCCGCGTGGAGATGTTGCAGCAGGTGCTTTTCCTCCGGAGCAAGCCGGGCTTGCTGCTGTTCTCTCACCTTCTCCGTGGCGATTTCCGCCAACTTTTCCGCGCGGGATTCACGGACGAGAACAGCGACTTCGTTATCGGTTGGCTTGCGGCCGCGTTCCAATGTGAATTGCTCAATCGCTGCGTCACGCTGGGCGCTCCGTACGCTGTACTTTTCGAGAAGCTCAGTTGAAACGCCGCGGATCTCGAATCCATGATCCTTGCCCTTTGGCATCGCGGCGTGGCTCGATCTCATAGCCGAAACCACGTACCTCACGCGCGAGCGCGTTCCGGTAGACCTCAGTCAGATATGTCCGCCTTTCGTACAGCCCCGATGCCTGAAGTGCCTTCCAGCGTCCCTCTGCTCCATCGTAGGTCAGATTCGCAGCCACAGCGTGTGTGTGCAATTGCGGGTCGAGTTCACGGCTCGTGTCGTGCCGGTATGAGGCGACGACAAAATTTGCAGTGGTCCTATCTTCATTTGCACCGTTCAAGCGGACTCGTGCGGCAGCATGGCTCTCAGCTTCCGCCAGGGCTTCGCGGACAGCTTTGTCATGGGCAGCAACCAGGCGCTCGTCTCCACCGACAAGGGCTTGGACGGAGACCGATTTTGGCGCAGAGAAAGTTAGATCGTAAAGGGACCGCGCTTTGCTCTGCTCACTTCCGTCAACATTCGTCCGATCCGAACTATGACGCGGGCGCAGGAATTCGCCGCTTTCAGGATGTAGCCCTTCCCGCACCGCCTCGAACTGTTCGCGGGTGACCGTGCCGCGTAGCCCGAGCAGTTCCGCTCCCCGGCCGTGCCACTCGCCTTGCACTCTGTGGTGTTCATCGTAGTAGTCGCTGTGTTCCAGATGCCGCTGTGCATAGCCAGCGCCGCCCGTCATGGCCCGAATGGTCAGCACAGCCCGACCCTAACTCTGTTCGAAATTGCGGTGCAAACTTTCGGGCGTTAAGAGAATTTTGAGGAACAAGCGGGCACGATCAGGAACCGCGTCTACGACGAGGGTTTACCATCAAATTCGTCAAGGATTCTGCTCGACACAATATCCTAGAAGTGGGATAATCATGACACGGCCACGCCGTACCGGGCGAAAAACCGCTTTATTGGATTGGCTCTTCGCTGAAAGACATTGCGCGATTCCCATCCGACGTGCAGCGAAGCGTCGGATTTGCCCTGAGCGCCGCGCAGTACGGCGGTAAGCACCCGGCGGCCAAGCCTTGGAAGGGCGAGGGGCCAGGAATTCTGGAGGTTGTCAAGGACTATGACGGCGACACATACCGGGCGATCTACACAGTTCGCTTTGCGCAGGCCGTCTATGTTTTGCACGTCTTTCAGAAGAAGTCGCCGCGCGGGATAGAGACGAGGCAATCTGACGTTGCCTTGGTTCGTGAACGACTGAAAGTGGCGCAAAGGGACTACGAGGAGAGGCATGGCTAAGAAAACTACAGAGCGAGTGATACCGAGCAGCGGGAATGTCTTTGCGGATATGGGGCTGCCCGATGCGGCTGAACTCGACACCAAAGCCCGCCTCGGAGCTGCGATCAACCGGATTGTAGAACGACGCGGACTTTCCCAGGCTGAAGTCGCGACTGCGCTCGAAATCAATCAGCCCAAGGTCTCCGCCCTGCTGCATTACAAGCTGGAAGGCTTCTCAGTGGAGCGGCTGATGCGCTTCTTGGTCGCCCTCGGGCAGGACGTCGAGATCGTAGTCAAAGCTAAGCCCCGGTCCCGTTCCGCCCGCATCGCCGTCTGCGCGGCCTGATTCCTGCAAGCATGAATTCAGAACGACGCTCCGACATTGCCTTCTCGCGACGCTCGTTCTGGAGATAGACACCATCCCTAAGCCTGACGGCTTAGGGCGGCTGTAATAAACCGGTGCGCTGGACGAAACTCGAACAATCTCGGACCAAGTTCAGCAGTGATCGATGGTTGTTCGATAACGTTCGAGCTTCGGGTTCTGTCCGCCAGGGGATTAGCAAAGGTGCATTGCGCAATCACACTCACGGTCCTATATTGCGCAGTAGACTTCTGGAAGGCATGAATGGCGCCATCCTGACCGACGATAAACTTTCGCTCGTCTTGCCGTCCAGCGGCGGTACAATTCGGGCTAGTCAGAGCCGGGAAGGAGATTTCGAACAAAATGCCAGAAAGAGGAAGCATGCAGCGAGACAGCGTGCGCATTTCTTCCGAGCTATTCGGGGCATATCTCAAGTGCCCGACCAAGTGTTTTCTACGGTCGCTTGGTTATGCACGAAGCGAAAACGGTTACGCGAATTGGGTGAAAAACCAGGAGATTTCTTATCAAGATGAGGGAATAAGACATCTTGTGGAGGGCGTTGGACAGCTCGAAGTCGCTACCGCGCCAATCGACTCAAAAGTGATGTGCTCGCCACAATGGCGCCTTGCAGTACGGACTGTTGTGCGTACACAGAATCTCGAATCGAACGTTCACGCTATAGAGCGATTGTTGGCCGAGGGCGAAGAGAAATCGGTGCAACTTATTCCGATTCGATTGATCTCCAGAAACAAAGTGCACAAGCACGACAAACTGTTGTTAGCGCTCGATGCGCTTGCACTGTGCGAAATGCTTGATTGCGAGGTTCGCACGGGCAAGATAATCCACGGAAATGGCTACGTCACGCTCAAAGTCAACACCGCTGCCTTGGCGAACGAAGTAAGGAAGTTAACTGAGGAGATCACAGTCCTCATCTCTAACACATCACCTCCGGAGCTGATTCTCAATCGTCATTGCCCCGAGTGCGAGTTTCAAAATCAGTGCAGGGAAAATGTGATTGTGAAAGACGATATCAGCCTACTCTCGGGAATTACTGAGACTGAACGCAACAGTCACCGTAGCAGGGGAATATTCACCGTTGCCCAACTCTCCTACACATTCAAGTCACGCAGACCCCCCAAGAGAGCAAAAAATCCTGCTACTCAGCACTATTTTGCCTTGAGGGCGCTCGCCATTCGGGAAAACACTGTTTATATCCACGGGACTCCTCGTATTCCTAAGACAGTGACCCAAGTATATCTGGATATCGAGGGACTTCCGGACGACGAGTTTTATTACCTCATCGGCGCGCTGATTGTCACCGACGGAAAAGAGAGCTTCCATTCGTTTTGGGCCGACGACGAGTCACAAGAGCAGGACATCTTTCTCCAGTTTGTTGATGCCGTCTGTCGGCTGGGTGATTATCGCATCTTGCATTTCGGCGAATATGAAACAGTTGCATTGAAGCGGATGAAGGCAAGGTTGCCAGGGGCATTCCATCCAAAGATCGATGCAATTCTCGAACGTGCAACCAACCTACTGTCGATCATTCATCCTCACGTCTACTTCCCGGTCTATTCGAATGGCCTTAAAGATATTGGGCGATGTCTCGGGTTTAAGCGGGCTCACGAAAATGTCACAGGACTACAGTCCATAGTTTGGCGAAAGGATTGGAGCATTGCGAAAGCTCCTGATATCAAAGCTCAGCTGTGTCAATACAATGAAGATGATTGCCGCGAATTGAAACACGTTTTTGAGTTTATCCGCAGCATTATCTCATCAAACGACCTACCCGCAGCCGGTCCTGAGCAGAGGCCAATAGTCAACACCGCGGACCTGAGACAGACCCGTACAGGGTCTCACAGGTTTCGGAAAATCGAGTTTGCCGTGCCGGAACTCGATATTGTAAATCGAGCCGCATACTTTGATTATCAGCGCCAAAAGGTTTTCGTCCGAGCCGGCACATCCCTCAAGCGGATCCTCAAGCGGGAATTGCCGAGTCGATCGCAGCTGAAGGCAAATAAAGTCATTCAAGTCGATGCCAAGAAGTGTTGTTCCTGTGGGAGCAGGAAAGTTTCTCAATTGCGTGCAGTCAAGAGAACGGTGATCGATCTGAAGTTTTTCCGAGGCGGTGCAAAGAAGTGGGTAACGGAATACCTCTCTTGGAATTACAAATGCGCAAAATGTGGAACGGTGTTTACCCCCGAGGGTGTTCCCGCCGACAGAGCACCCAAATATGGACACGGACTTGCGACTTGGTGCATATACAATAATCTGGTCTGCGGGCAGAACATGCTTAGGGTCCGACGAGCACTAAAAGATATTTTTGATCTTGACATTCCACAGCCGACAATTTTCCGATTTAAGTCAGTCCTGCGTGACACGCTTCAACCTATATACGACAGGATCCTTGTTCACCTATTGAATGGCTCGCTCCTTCATATAGACGAAACTGAAGTGAAGTTGAGAGGGTGTAATGGGTATGTTTGGGTGTTTGCAAGCATGGATGCAGTTTACTTTGAGTATCGGGACTCACGAAAGGCTCAATTCCTTGGACCACTTCTTGAGGAATTCAAGGGAGTTCTGATTTCTGACTTCTTTACGGGGTACGATTCCCTAAGATGTCCCCAGCAGAAGTGCCTCGTACACCTTATACGAGATATGAACGAGGATTTGCTCAGCAACAGCTTTGACAACGAATTCAAAGAATTAGGGCAGAGATTCGCGCAATTACTGCAGCAGATTGTGAAAACGGTTGACAAGTATGGCCTGAAGAGGCGACATTTTCGCAAACACAGGGATGACGTGGATCGGTTCCTAAAGTCGGTTGAGATAGCCAAATATTCGTCGCCAATAGCGACGAGGTATCAAGAACGCATGGGGAAGTATGGCTCAAGGCTGTTCACTTTTCTGAATTATGATGGAGTGCCGTGGAATAACAATAATGCCGAACATGCTATTAAGGGCTTTGCAAGGGTTCGCAGATTTTCTAATGGTCGGTTCACGGAGGACTCAATTCGAGAGTATCTCGTCATGCTGAGCGTCGTGGAAACTTGCGGTTATCAGAACGTCGATACACTGAGGTTTCTACTTTCCCATGGGGATAACTGCATGCATCACGCGTTATCGTTACGCTTGTGAAGAAATAGTTTGTGCTCCTGCAAGTTTCTACATATGGATCGATTCAGCGCATGGCGAACGTGCTTGTACCAGCCAGTGCGCAGAATCGAGCCTCTCTCTATAGGATCTGACAGGTCGCGAGTCGGTAGGTGGGAGAGGCCCTGGCGATTCTGCTGTAGTGGTGGAGACGTATTTTCTGCAGCCATGTTTTCGCATTCTAGAAAAGCGATATGAGGCCTTATTTACTGATGAGCATGTCCGTGTCCGTAACCAGGAAGAGACGTTCGGCGGGGTCGGCCGCAAGTTGCTGAAGCTCGGGAGAGAAGCCACCTAAAGCAAAAAGAATGTACCGGGGTCGGTTGCGCCACCGCGCTTCTGGAAGGCTGGCGACCTTGGCTTGTAGTACGCTCAGGTCATTTAGCCGCGTCACGCTCTCCGTGCGCCACTTGCACTCACCGAACAGAAATGTTCCGTCGTTGAGTTCGGCCATTAGGTCTATCTCCGTGCGGCCATCCCGGCTCCAGTATCGGGCCATCTGTCGAACGTTGAGGCCGAGGCGCTGTTGAGCGTTCCGCTGGAGCCATTGGCCGCATATCTCTTCGAAAACCGACCAGCCCATGTATTCGGACAGTCGCGGGGCGACGTGTGCAGCGTATACCGCGGTCGGGTCGGAAAATTGCAAGGCGCTGGCCAACGGAGCAACGAAGCGATACCAGAAGGTCAGAAAGGGATCGGCAACACGATACAGCGCTCTGCGCTCAGAGCTTTCGCCGAATGGAAAGTCACGCCGAATCCAGCCCAGCTCCAGCAACGTTCGCAGGGAACCGGAAAGTGCACCGCGCTCCACGCCAATCAACTGCTGAATGCCATTGAATTTTGTTTCGCCGCCGGCAATCGCGGCCAGGATGGCGTTGTATGGAGCCGGGTCGCGGATTTGTTCGCTGCCGAGCAGGAACCTTACTTCATTTTCCAGGATTGCGCGTGGCTGCATCAGCAGCGTAACAATCTCCTCGGCTGGAGGGCGCGACGTATCGACGAGCGCGTGATAGCGCGGCGTTCCGCCAAAAACGCCGTACATGAGCAGCTTCTCGGCAACTCCGTAATGGGAGCTGCCTGCGTAGAAGGCCGCCACGTCTTCGTAGTGAAGCGGGTCGAGGTGAAAAATTCCGGCATTGAAGCGCCCGAACAGAGGAGCGCTCTCTTGTCCGAGAGCGGCCATGGCGGAGAGCTGCGATCCGCAGAGAACTATGAATAGAGGAGAATGAACGGCCTCGCGATCCCACCATGCTTGCAGGATGGAAGGCAACTCCGGAGTCTGGTCCACCAGGTACGGGAATTCATCGAGGATAAGAGCAAAGCGCCCTGCGGCCTTCTTGCGTTCCTTCGTTTGCTGCGAGGCGTAGCGAAGAAGAGCGTTCCACGAAACCGCAATATCCTCGGCGGCGACGCCGTCGGAAGGCAGGGCGGCGATCAATTGGCGGGCGAGCGTGAGCCGTTGTGCAGCGGCAGTGGACTGCTCTGCGAGAAAGTAGCAGTGTGGCTTTTCGTGCCCGTCCCCGTCTACGCCAGCCGTGAAGTAACGCTGCAAGAGGAATGTCTTGCCTAATCGCCTGCGTCCATACAGGAGCAGCATCTGCCCACCGGCTCCGTGGCGCTTCCATGCGCGGTCCAAGGCTGCAAGTTCGAGCTTTCGGTCATAAAAAGGATCTGGCTTGATGGTCATGTCGGGCATTGGCTGGATGGCCATTCTTTCTGGTACATATTATGAGTTGTCAGTTTATGATATGTCAACTCATAACCGGATAATATGCGTCGATGACCAGCGGAAGGGGTGTTTTTGGGGCGTATACCTCGCATGAGCGATAGAACGTTGTTCTATCGCTCATGCTCTGCGCCGGGCTTTGCCTTTGCCTGGCTATGGCGTTGCTGCTTTGAGCTGCCCGGCGTTGCAGAATCTTGCTGCGGCTCGGGCAATGGGACCGGTTCCGCAATGGTGGGGGTTGGCGTTGCAGCGGTCGGAACTGAATCCCGCCAGCTTTGAATGCCCATGCCGCCAAACAGTCCGATCAGGAGAGTCGCACCGGCGATGAGGGGAATCCAAAGGCGCAAGAGATCGCTTCTCACTTCACGCAAGAGCGCGTCCACGGCTTTGGCCCGGTTTTCCAAAGAATACGTCAACCTATTGTTCGCGGCCTCGATTTGAGCGACCGCTCCCCGTGAATCGGACAAATCTGCGCAGAGCGGTCGAAAGCTCCTTCTGGGCGGTCGTCATGGCGATGCTGGTTGCTTGCAGACCTTTGACCGTATCCGGTATGCCGGAGTTGAGAAAATGCTGGCGCAGGCTTTCACCCAGCAACTTCGCAATCTGCTCTGGGTCAAGACCGGCTTCGAGTTCGCTGGGAAGCCCAGAGAGCCTCGACTCCAATTCGTGAACATAGCGGAGCGTCTTCTGCTGTGCTTCCTCTGAAAACTGCTGATGGAGTTCAAACATCTCCTGGAATCGCTCCCGCTCGTCGGCGATGTCTTTCGGAGTGTGCCGCGTGAGCAAAGCCAACGTGCCCATTGCCTCCAGGATGCGCAGCATTTCATCGTCTGGACTAAGTGTGCGAGTGTGCGCAAGAACGCGATAATAGGCGGTCTGCAAGTCCTTGGGGACAAGGCGAGCGAGAGAGTCAAAGAGAGTTGGCTCCCCCGCCGCTACGATTGAGATCTTGGAAGTCGTTGGAGTTCCACTCATGGCAAGAACACCTGCTTGGCCCGGTCGAACTCAGAAAAGAGCCGACGCCGATAGCTCTGCGCGCGCATGACCAGGGATGCTCGCTTCAACTCCTCCACGGTGGCCTTGCGGTCTGCCACCTGCCCCAGTTGAATTCCATGCTGGCGGAGTGGGTTTTCAAGCTCTGCGAGCCGAAACTCCATCTGCAATATCTCTGGAGAGAAAGCTTCGCGGAAACGGATCGCCTGTTTAGTGGACCTCCAGTACGTGAAGTCTGCCGGGGAGCTGGTGGCATTCTCGACGACGACATACTCGACCCGATCTTGCAGGCGGCTCGCCCAGGCAAGCAGGCTTTCGACGCTGGCCGGATCGGGCGTGACCACGCCGACCGCTGTAAAGCGCACGCCGGTTTCAGCGACATCGTCGTACATCGACTCAAACCAGTCGGCTGCGACCTGCCCGGCGCCCGCGCCCATGTCGGCAAGAATGATCGGCGTACCACCGTCGAGATGATCGACAAAGGCATCGAGACCCGCAGGAGTATGGATGTTGACTTTCGTCACGGTGCCGTTGAAGAAATGCTTCAGGGAGCCCCGCGCCTTGTTCTCCGTATCGAGGTCGAGCAGTGTGACAGGGATTTCATTTGCCGCGAACCACTCGGCCAGAGCGACGATGACGCCGGTTTTGCCGACTCCACCCTTGCCGCCCATGGTGAAAACAACTCGCTTCGTGAATGCCGTCATTGCTCGCCTCCGTCGTTCGTCAGGGTCAAAGGTTCGTTCTCACGGAACACGAAGCGGGCGGGTTTCCCATTCCGATGCGGTCGGCCTCGCCTTGAGGGCTGCAACACGATCCAAGACCGGCGACACTTCTGTTGCGGCAAGTTCCATCGGCGGCAGTTCGAATTGTGAGCGCTTGCGATGCTTTGCCCGCACCTTCACGAACGAATGAAGCGTGCTCGGTGCAACGTACAATCCGAGCCGCTCCTGAAAGAGGCGAGCCACGTCACGGTAAGTTTGCCCTTTGCGACGCAGTTCGCGGATGAGATCGCGGTGGGGTTCCAGTTTCGAGCGCGGCGGCTTTGGCGGCAGGTCGGCAAATCCAGCGATGATTTGGCTGCCTTCCGGAAGGGCGGAGGGTGGCTGAAGAATCATGTTTGATCCTCTGAGGCGACTGTAAAAATCGCGCTCGGCAGACGGCTGAGCTGCACGTCGTTGGGCGCTTACTGGGTTTCCAGCTATCGTGGCTTAGGATCGGCCCCCGATCCGTCCCCATTAGTATTGGGGCCTTGAATCGTTGGGCATTTGATCGTTGGGCAACGCGCCGAGAAGACCAAAATCAGTCCCCATACGGTCCCCAATAAGCTGTTCCAGCCGTTCCCAGGGGTATCTCAGGGTTTCCACTCGTGCCCTGTTGTCCGATACTTACCGAAATCTCAGGTCGCTCATAACCCAAAGGTCGCTGGTTCAAATCCAGCCCCCGCAACCAAGTAACCTATTGATATTTAAAGGCTTGGGAGATGGGCTCTCCTGAGCCTTTTTTACTGATAGTGGTTAAGCAAACGGAATTATCAGAAGCCAGTGAATCCAGTTCCGTCTGAATTTCTGCTCCCAACAGTCTGGCTGCCCCTTGATTCCGCTCGAATTCAGGCTTTCCGCCGTACACGTCTAACGTGAACGAACCCGTTAGCGCGTGCCCGATACGTTCCTGAATCGTCTTCAGTGGAACCCGTAACGCGTCCATGAGCGACACGTTGAAGTGTCTGAACGCATGGAAGCCTGCTTGCGGGATGCTGAGACGTTTGAGCAGCGGTGACAGCTTACGCCTCCGGTACACGTTCATGTCGCACGGTGTTCCGTTCTCGGATGAGAACAGGTACACGTGACCCTTGGAACGTTGCCGGGTGATCTGCTCCCACAACAGAGAGACAAGTTGCGGTGACAGTCCAAGAGAACGAACGGAATTGTTCGTCTTTGGGGTCTGTTCCTTGCCGTGCCAAACTGACTGATTCACGGTGAGACGTTCACCGTCGATATCAGACAATCGGAGCCCGGCGAGTTCACCTGCCCTAATTCCTGTCTCTGCCAACAACCAATAGAAAACACGATGATCACCTTGGGATGCGTCAATGATGCGGGATACATCCTTGAGGGTAAAGAATCGAGCCTGCTTCTTTGTGTTGCGTGGCAGCTTGGGCTTGGGCAGCACAGCGTCAACGTATTGCTGTGCAAGTGCTGCCTGCCAAATCTGGCTTACAGTGCTCCATAGTGAGCGGATGGTCTTGGGAGACAATCCCTCTGCTGTGGATGCAGCTATGAGCCTCTGAAGGTCACCCGCGGTAACGCTACGCATGTCACGTGTCCCGAACGCTGCCCTGAGACGCTTGAGATAGCTTCGGGATGCAGACTGCGTAGCTGGCTTCTGCAACGACAGGTAGTCACGTACCCACACATCACAGAAGGCAGCAAACATCACTGACTTCCGCGCCTGAGTCGTTTGACCGAGACTCGCATTCGCCTTGTCTACCAGCGGCTGCAACATTCGTTGCGCTTCCCTCTTGGTTATGTCCCTGCCGTCAACCTTGCAAGACGTAAGGACGATTTGACGTTGTACACGCTGCTCGATGCCGTGACCGTCGAGAACGTATTCTGAATACGCTCCCAACCACATTGTTCGCGTGCGATTCTTGAAGACGCTTCCTCTTTGGAATCTTTTTCGTGACACAGACTCTCCTTCGATCTGTGCCTTTGTCGAATCAGTAGCTGAGGGGATTATGCCTTTTTGTTTTGCCCTTGGAAAGAAGTTCCTGCTCTTGCAAGGGGTCGGAAGGTATCCAGAGGTCATCCAAGGTTCTCGGACGCAAAATTCGAGGAAGTACCCCTCTCAAGTGCCATACAGTTGACAAATTTTTTCGTGGTCTCTCGAATCCTGCGACCGGGGAACCTGCATCCTGCAACCCGAATCGCCTGCTTTGCTTGCTTCTCGTTCTTGGGGTCGAAGGTCGCGGCGAACTCGGTGTCACCGTCTTGGTGAATCTCCATTCCCAGAGCTAGGCACTGTTTGCGGTATGTCGCGTGATTCTTCTCAAGGCTGTCCATGTACACCACGCCGAAGTGAGTATCGTCGTACTGGTAGATGTGGCTCTCGTCGATACCGGGGATGATCTTGACGCCGTCCTCATTGCGAGTCTTCAAGTCGTGCGCCGTTGCGAACTGCTGGATATTCAAAAAGGTGCTCCTTTCGGTTCTGGTGCGCCAAAGTAAAAGAGCAGCCCGATTGCAGGCTGTGCCGGGTGATTGTGCCGGGTGATCTGGGTTGAGAAACATTTCCATGTAGCGGATCGTTTCCTCTATTGCTTGAGCTTCTGCCTTGCTTCTGCTCAAACGTTTCTTTTTGGACATAGGCGGTGTGCTCCGTTTCTGATCCTTGTGCGGATCGGGTGAATGGGACGAACGTCCACGTCAACGCGGGGATCGATTTCCGCGCGGAACGGTAAACGAGTCTTAGAGACTCTGTTTCTGCTCTCTGTATTTTGTGGTGTATTTCGCGGAACGCTCTTTGGTTAACGTTCTGTCTCTGCGTTACATTCTGTTGAGCCGAAGGCCACGCTCGACGAGAGTCGAGTGTGTCTCTGTTACAAACGGTGAACAGTCAAAAGGAAAACAATCACTTTTCAAAAACTGAGTTTGAAACGAGATGTTTCACGTTCTTCCGTTAACAGGACAAACGTTAACAAGCAGAGAAATATAGAGAGGCAGAAAATTCTTTAGAAACGTTCTTACACGTTAACTTCTGAAAGAGTATTTAGGGGGATATATAAGGGGGGGATACAGAATACAGAATGTCTGTTTACTGTTCCGCTCGGCGATTCTTGCCCAAGTTTTGAACGAAGACGTTTACGCTGCAACGCTGCTCTTGAAACGAGCAATCTCAGCCTCAGTGATCAGTTTGCGCTTGCCGATCTCCAGCGGCTTGATAACGTCAGACTCAATGGCAGCGAGCAGAAACTTGCGGGTGACTCCTAGGCGCACAGCGGCGTCCTTTAGGGTAAAGATGTTCTTAGGCATGGGTGATCCTCCTCGGATTCGGGTTAGTGGTGCGTTGACGGGTATAGAGACACGGGTACCGTTCCCGGCCAGCCGGGATCGTAGTGTGTCAGAGGATGTAGCAGGATGATGCAGACTCGACGCAGGACGCGCCGGTACGTGGACGATGAGGTTAGAGCCGTCCTGAATGTTGCAGAAGTTTATGGAGTAGAAGGTTCAGCGTAAACGTGGACGTTCACTGCCGGAAACTTTACTTGTGAGTAACTGCTAGGCGACAAGTGTCGTTTAGACAGTGTTGGGCCAGCGCAACACTGCCGGTGCGTATTGAACGCTTATGGTGTTACCGAGAAACTTGGCCAGACCGACGATAGTGTAAGGATGCTCGGTGCTGGCACCGAGGATACTGAATCCCGGCGCGTACCGTATAAGACTTGTATTGGTTTTATCGTCAATCGGCATCTCTTCTGCGGTGATCTTGCCTTCGCCGAGTGCCTGCAATGCTGACGAAATGGTCTCGCGCAGAACGCTCGCGGCCCGTCTGAATAATTATTTTCGTCACCCTGTGGAAATCGTTTCCTACTGATAACGAAGGTAGTTATCCGACAAGTCGCACAGAACGTCTTGACAGTCTCATAAATCTGCTTGACAACACGTATTGCTGTGTGCTTACGATTTGCGCTATTGTCTTGCTAGCTCATCATGAGCCCGAGGACGATAACAATGAAGAAGAACTCAGCAGGCTACAAACCAAGCAAAGCTACCAAACGTGACATGGAGATTCTTTCGAAGGCAACGATCATCCTGAACCGGGCATTTGCGTTCGATCAGAAGGACAACAGCCAGCAAGCTAACATTGGCCGTTCACACCTCAATTGCTTCGCCCTGAATCTTGAACACCGAGTTTGTCTCGGTCTGAGACCGCAATACGACGACGCCATTGTCGAGATGACGCGCTGGCTCGAAGGTGACAAAGCCGCCCAAGAAGAACGGCTGGCTCAATAGGAATCGGGATTCGGGCTCTCTCCACAAGGTGACCGTGTGGACATCTCAGACTTGATCTCAGGCATCTGAGTTTGCAGAAAAGACAACTTCACCTCTTCGGGGGCGCGTGCATACGCCCCCCTTTTTTTCGATCCAATCTGGCTTCCGTTCTGATCCGCTCAGTGGTGTTCAAAATTGAGCATCACTGGGAGATCAATAGCGGTACAAGATTGAAATGGCAATCGCAGATAAGTCGCTCAATTTTGTTTGTCCGATTTGCGGAGCGCAACCGCAAGAGAAGTGTGAGTTGAATAGCGGAACACCGCGTTTTGAGTCTCACCGGGCACGACGGGATACCGCGAAAGATGCCGAGGCAGCCGCTAAAGGCGCGGCAGCTAAAATCCGGCCCGCATTTTTCGGGCGCTCTCTCCAAAGGTGACCGACTAAACGTGCGCGCTCACAGCGAAAACGTGGGCGCGTTCTTTATTGTTGTATCCGCACGTACTGCCTACGTCCATCTGACTGGTAGACGAAGCCACTCTCTTTCAGTTGGTTGTCGAGATCGTGGCAGACTAAACGATGCTGTGCGCGGTTCATGCTCACAAAGATGTGACGAATCGCATCCTTGAAAATCTTTTCGTCCGCCTCGTCGATCGGTGTTGAACCCTCGACCTCGATTATGTTCGGGTGCCGTT
The DNA here is from genome assembly GCA_963781245.1 of uncultured Acidobacteriaceae bacterium. Lineage (GTDB taxonomy): Bacteria > Acidobacteriota > Terriglobia > Terriglobales > Acidobacteriaceae > Silvibacterium. The sequence continues at coordinate 264,759 of CAWAFB010000004.1, read as the reverse complement.
CGCTTGGCTCCAAACTGAAATAAAGGGTGATCGCGTACTTGAGGCGGGGATGCAAGGGTTCGATCTTAGCGAGGACAGCGTTCACGTCCTGCTGTTCTTCTGGCATGAGGGCTTCGATCAGCTTGTCGCGTTTCTCGGTCATCATTTGCTCGCCTTCTTCTGCTGCGCCCATCTCTCCTTTTGGGCAGCACTGATTCGTGGCAGGCCGGAGCGCGCCCGTTAAAACGTGCTCACATCAGCCACCGAGCACATCGGCTGCAACCGCTAACGTGATCATTCAGCAAGGTGCGCGCCTGCACGACCTTCTGTGTGGCTCGTCTGATGATCGTTATCGAATCCTCGCCCGAATCTTTTTGGCAAAAACTCGCAGCAAGCAACTCTGCAACCTGAGACTTAAGTGCTTTGAAGAGAGTGTCATGAATCGGACAGTGTGTGGGTTTATGGGCCAAGACGGTCGACCTGATGTTCCCTTCGGGGAGATAACTACGGTGGAGAGATGGAAGCAGTAGAGCGCGGCGATGCCTGCCGTCTACGTTTCGGCGCAAAATGTCGCTATCCATTGAGTCACCTAAGAGCCAAAAATATGGGAAGATTTCAACGCAAAAAACGGCGGGAGCGATGACACCTTCTTCCCATTCCGAATTCGCGGTTCGACAAAACCCTGTTCTAAAATCGGTAGAATCTGCTCTAAAATCCCCCCAGCCCAACTCTAAGCGGAAACATCTTTAAAACGCATATTCTTCACACTTTCTGAGTGAAGGACCATTTGCACAACAGCCCCGTGTGCCTTCCGCTTTTCCGTCATATAAGCATTTCCGGATCGGCGAAAAAAGGAATTCCCGCAAGAAGAATTTTCTTGTTTCGCCGACGATGAGAGGAAAAGTCCCGTGGCATTCGATCCGGATGGCAGTGCCGGCTCAGACGGTCGACGCAACACTTGCTTGGAGTCTAGCTGCAGGAGTTTGGAAACCCAAGGTCTTTCTGGGACGTTGATTCAAGCGCAGCGCGACCTGGTCGAGCTGCGCTTGCGAGATAGGGCCAAGGTCGGTTCCTCGGGGGAAGTATTGTCGCAACAGGAGATTGGTATTTTCATTGGTGCCGCGCTGCCAGGGACTCTGCGGATCGCAGAAGTACACTTTCACCTTGGTGGCCACTGTAAACTCCTTGTGCCTGGCCATCTCTAACCCGCGATCCCACGTCAGCGAACGCCGCAGGGTCGCCGGGAGTTTATGAACATGCCGGCTCAAGGCTTGAACGACCGCTTCGGTGTCTTTGCCCGGCACCTTGACCAGCATGGCAAAGCGTGAGTGACGCTCCACTAAAGTCGCGATGTAACTGTTCTTTGCGCCGCTCAGCAGATCACCTTCCCAATGCCCAGGAACCGCTCGGTCTTCCACTTCCGCGGGCCTTTCACGGATCGAGACGGCATCGACGATCTGGCCGCGGGACTGTCCGCTGACCGTTGCATGGAGCGAGCGGCGCATGCGCCGCTTGCTCCGCAGGTGCTCCATCAGCTCTTGTTTCAGAACGCCCCGCGCCTGGATGAACAGGCTTCGGTAAATGGTCTCGTGGGACACGCGCATGCTCTCGTCATCGGGATACTGCGTCTTGAGCCATCCGGAAATCTGCTCCGGCGACCAGTCCATCACCAGTTTACTCGCGACCATGTTCCGCAACTTGCGGTTCCCGACAAGAAGACACCTCTTCGGTCGCAAAGCGGATTTCCAGGCTTGCCTATCCGCATCGTGGGCGCGATAGGCCGCACGCCCGCCATGGCGCGTGACCTCCCGGCTCACTGTCGACGCCGCCCGACCGAGGCCGCTGGCTATCGTGCGGATCGATGAGCCGGAAGCGATCCCTCGCGAAATGTCCTCTCGCTCAGCCAAGGTGAGCGCTATGCCAGAGCGCTGGCGAGTGGCTGGAGCAATCCCTCCGCGCGACAACAACACACAGCGAATGCAGTTATGCGGCTTCCCGTAGGCACGCCCAATCTCATGCAACGACTCCCCCGCCTTCCATCGCCTCCACACCTCAGCCTTCTGCGCGGGAGATAGTCTCGACTGCTTTACTTCACTCATAAACACCATCCCTCAATAGAAGAACTTCTACTAGATGGTGCTGCAGCGACCTATCGAATCCACCAGGTCTATCGGCCACTTGCCATGAGTTGGTGGTGAACGGGGTCATCAGCCAGCTGTCAGAGGTCCAATTCGACAGCCGTCAGCGGAGACGAGCAACAGATTAAAACATTCCCTTCGGCAGGCCGTTCAAGAGGCTCGGGTGTGTAGCTGATCTCTCCATCGATCAACCCGGACTCGCACATGTGGCAGACACCCGTCCGACAGGCCCATCTGACAGGGACGTCGCAAGCCTCTGCGAATTCGAGGAGACCTCCATATTGTGAGCTCCACGGCACCGTGAGACCGCTGCGTACAAAGGACACCATTGGGCCTGTGCCCACGCTTCCGGAAGGTGGATGCGGGGGTATGGAAGGGGTGCTTGCGATTCCGGGCGTGATGGAAGATTGAGTGCCGAATCTCTCGGAGTGGATGCTGGAATCCGGGACATCCCATAGCTTCAACTCCGTCGTAAAGTCAGAAAGAAAAGCAGCTGGTCCGCATAGATAGAAGTCCGCCTCTTTCGGTATTTGAAGCCGTTGCAGTAATGCGATAGTCAGATGTCCCGACGCGTCGTAGTCCTGGCCTTGCTGATCAGCATCTTCTGGTTTGCTATAGGCGATGAATGCATGACTGCGCGGAAGGTCATTGAGCAAAGCCCGCGCTTCCGCCGCGAATGGGTGTTCCCTGCCGTTGCGAGTGGCGTAACACCACCAGACTTCTCGCGTTGAATCTGTGCCGGCAGCCACAAGCGAATGAAGCATTGCCAGCACCGGCGTCGCCCCAATACCTGCACTCAGCAGTACAACAGGGTTGTTGCCCGGAGCAAGCGTGAAGCTGCCCCTCGGCGCGCTCACCTGAAGCAGGTCTCCTTGCCGAATGGAGTCATGAAAGTATCGGCTCCCTTCGCCAGTGGAACGCTTCACGCTGACGCGATATGTTTCCGCACCCGGCGGACCCGACATCGAATAGCTTCTCAGGATTGGCGGTGAGCCCCCATCCAGTTGGAGCTTGAAGACCAGAAATTGACCCGGAAGAGGCACCGGCAATGGGCTTCGGTCCTCCGACTCGAGAACAAAGGAGAGCACGTCAAGACTCTCCCGCTCTACCGCCACAACTCGCAGAGACCTAAAGCCCGGCCACGCAGGCGGTGGCGCGGAAGATGGAGCGAGTGCCGCATTTCCACCCTGCTTATGCTTCTCTTCGGCAGCGGCCAGTGCCGCGAGCGATCCTTTCCAACCGGCGCTGAGTGATGGAATACGCAGAGCGCGTTGCAGCCGATCCAGCGAGTGGCCGGGCAAATAAAGCAGTCCATCAATTTCCTGGACGGTGACACGCTCCGGACCGTCGGCAACCTTCACGATCTCGTCGCCCGCGCCGATCTCCCCTTCTTCGATGACACGGAAATAAAAGCCTGGCCGCTTATGCGATACCAAAAGCGCAGGCATCTGCGGGTTGTTCATCCGTATACCGACCCGATAGCAGGTGACGCGCGGCTGCGTCACTTCAAACAGCGCGCCGCCGATCCGGTAGCGATCTCCGATGCAGACCTCGTCATCGCCAAGACCATCGACTGTCAGGTTCTCGCCGAACTGACCATACTCGAAGTCGTGACGCTGAAGGTGCGTCTCCCAGTAGCGATAGGAGTCGAGCTGATAGACCATCACAGCACGGTGTTCTCCGCCGTGGCCCGCGAGATCGCCCTGACCATCACCGTCAAGATTAAGACGGCACGCCATCACCCTACCGGCTACGGGCCGCTTCCAGACAGCGGTGTGGACTACTTTGCCTTGCCATTCGACATCGACCGGAAGGCCGACGTTCACAGAGACAAGCAAGCTCACGGTGCACTTTCCTTCCGATGAAAACTACAAGGGATCGTTCTCGAAACAGATAGTTGTTTCTCGAAGTGTCGGTCATGCCCTCACTTCGCCAGAGTCACGATCGAACTGTTGGACACAATCAAGGAGCATCGTGGCGGCGCAAGACTCCCCCATCTCAGTATTAAACATTGCGTGGTACATGTGGCGTTCCGGCCATTTCAGCCCGAGATACTGGTGGACGAACGCAGCTCGCGCTTTATCCGTTGTGTCGACGAGTTCGATTGCCCTGTCCTGACTTTCGCCCCTGGAGATCAGTCTACGGATCTTATGATCCCGTGATGCATAGAGAAACACATGGAAGACATCCTTGCGATTGTGGAGGAAAAACTGCGAACCTCGGCCGACAATCACCGGATGCCGTGAGGCTCGCGAGGCTACGCTATGCCGGGTGACGACACAAGTTATCTCGAAGTGCTCACTACTGGCCGAACTTTACTCGGCGCAACTACTCTTTGCTCAGGCTCAACAAAAAGAGGCAGCGTCACTCGTACAGCTTTTCACCGCATTAGGCGGAGGCTGGCAGTGACTTCTGCGAGTAGCGCCAGAGTTAGACGCAACCAGACGTCACCCTGCAGGCATCGCCGTGGACGCGAACCAGGGAAGCGCTTATTGGTTAGAACAATTGCGCGCTTTTCGCATCACGCAGAATCACCATCAGGCTGACGTCGTCGCGCAAAGGGCTGCCGTTGGCGAAGTCCTGCAGAGTGGCGAGGACGGTCATGAGTTTGGCGTGAGCAGATTGGCTCTCGGCGCAGCGCAATGTTTCTATCAGACGGTCCATTCCGAGCTCTTCTCCGGAAGGGTCACAGCACTCAAGCACGCCGTCGGAGTAGGCGACGAGAGTATCGCCCGGTCCGAGAGTCACCGATGCGGAGCTGAATTCAGCCTGCTCTATCGCTCCAAGCAGCGGGCCGCCCTGGTCGAGGAGTTCGGTGCGTCCATCGGCGCGGAGCACCATCGGAGGAAAATGACCGGCGTTGCAATATGTAACCGCTCCGTGCTCGCAGTCTATCTGGGCGATGAATCCCGTGACGAATGGCGCCACGGGGCGCAGATAACAGAGATGGCGGTTCACTTCTGAGGCGATTATGGCTGGGTCGGAATCCGGGCGACCGTAGCTTTGCAGAAGTCCCGCAAGATTGGTAAACCACATACCGGCCGCGATGCCCTTGCCGGCGATATCTCCGTGGGCAACAAACACCCGGGAGCCATTTTGTGAAAAGGTGATGAAGTCGCCAGAGAGAAAGCTCGCCGCGAAGACCTCGCTGGCAAACTGCAGTTCGCCATGGCGCAACAGGCGCGGACCGCTCAATTTGCGCTGGATCTGGGCTGCCTCGAATAGCTGCGTGTGAAGGTCAAGCTTTTCGCGGCGGAGCTGGTCTAACTCATCCTGGAGCAACCCGGTCGCGGCGACCACCGCAAGTGGTGGCGCCACAAAGGAAAGTACTGATGGGGGCAGCGTGTTCCAATCACGGTAATCGCTCGTGGATTGCAACCCGTCATTGGCTGGCGGCATGAGTCTCTCCGCGCGCAAGAGTCACCTCGTTTCGTTTCTGGATAAGTCCTTTAACCGACGAATCTATAACCGGTTCCATGTACGGTGAGGAAGTACTGCGGTTGCTCGGGATCGGGTTCGAGTTTCTGGCGCAGACGCACCAAGTGCGTATCGACAGTGCGGGTAGTTGGAAAGTTGTCGTATCCCCAGACGTCTTCGAGCAGGCGATCGCGGCTGAGGGTTTCGCCGGAGTGAGAGATGAAGTACTTGAGCAGTTCAAACTCCGTTGAGGAAACATCGAGCAGCTTGCCAGATTTGACGACGCGACAGCGGCGAAGGTCTACTTCAACGTCGCCGAAAGAGTGATGCTCCTGGTTTTTCGGGGCCGCCGAGGCGCGGCGCAGGATAGCCTTGACGCGCGCAAGCAGCTCGCGAATCGAGAATGGCTTGGTGACGTAATCGTCCGCTCCGAGCTCAAGGCCGACGACTTTGTCGACCTCCTGCCCGCGGGCCGTCAGCATGATGATGGGGAGCGAGGCGCGTTTGGCGCGTAGCTGCTTGCAAACTTCCAGGCCGCTCATGCGCGGCATCATGACATCGAGTACAACGAGATCCGGGGATTCATCGAGCGCTCTCTGCAGGCCCTCGATGCCGTCGCCGGCGGTGATGACCTCATAGCCCTCAAACTCGAAGTTGTCGCGAAGGCCAGCGACCATGTTGGGCTCGTCCTCGACGATAAGAATTTTCACGGCTGATTCAGTCTTTTTTGTTTTTTCTTGTAGTTTCATGCGGGCGCCTCGTTTGCCTGTTGAACTATGGAATGCATCGGCAGGGAGATGATGAACTTGCTGCCGTGTCCGGGCTGGCTCTCAACGGCGACTTCACCTCCGTGGGCCTGCACTATATGAGAGACGAGTGACAGGCCCAGTCCGCTCCCCTTGGTGTTGTGCACCAAGGGATCACCTACCCGGTAAAATTTCTCGAAGATTTTCGACTGCTCCTTCGGCGCAATTCCGATGCCGTGATCGACGACTTCAAGGTTGACGGCTCCGTTGTCGCGATACAGATTCACGCCCAGATATTTCTCATTCGGCGAGTACTTCAGCGCGTTGTTCACCAGGTTCAGCAGCGATCGTGCGATGGCTTCGCGGTCGACCATCAGGGGCGGTACGTCGCTGGCGATCTTCTGCTCAAACTTGAAGCCGTTCTGCTCGATTTCGAAGCGGTATGCTTCGAGGGTGTCGCGCACCAGGTCGGCGACGTTGGTTTCGCGGAAGCTGTATTCTTTCTTGCCGGACTCGATGCGGGAGAAGTCGAGGATATTGTTGATGAGCGAAGTCAGCCGCTCGCTCTCCTTGCGGATAATCTCGTAATACTCCTGCTGTTTTCCCGAGCCGGAGATGCGTCCCATCTCTAACGTCTCGGCATAGAGACGGATCAGCGCGAGCGGCGTTCTCAGCTCATGCGAAACATTGGAGACAAAGTCGGATTTCAGCTTAGCCAGCGCGAGTTCACGCGCAACGCTCCGATAAGTGAGGAACATTCCGGCGCCCATCAACAGCGAGAGCCCACCGAGAACGAGAAAGTGGGTTCGCAGTATTTGAGCGCTGATATTTGCAATGGTGTTCCCGCGCAGCTTGATTCCGAGAATCAGACCGGAAAAGACATCCTGAAAAGCTCGTTCGACCTCGGCTGATCCGCCATCCCAGGAAGCAGAAGCGGCGAGTGGAACATCGTCTTTGTCCGTGCGGACCATGAACGCCGTTCGGGGATGCATTGAACCGCCCTGGTTCTCATCGGACATCAATTCGTTCAGGGCCGCGGGAAAAAACTTGTTCTTCAGATAGTCAGTGTCGTAGATGAATCCAGCCATTGCGGGACGCTCGGGGCTGGAGCCACGGGGCAGAAAGAGCACTTGGGATTGATACTGCATTTTGTCGCCCCTGGTAACCCAATGCTCGATAAAGAAGAAGTGCAAGCCTTCATTTGCTTCGTGCCACCTTAGCTTGTTGATGTACGTCTTGCCGTCCATCTTCAACCAGTCGGCGTAACCCGACGCGAGCATCTGATCCTCGGCGCAGTAGGCGCCGCTGCTCATCCGGCCGGGCTGGGATCGAAAGATGAAGTGATCTTTTCCGGTCCACAGAAATGCATGGGTGATATTGGGGTGCGCCGTCAGGAAGCTATCCAGCCCATCTGCGTCGGAACCATCCATATCGGGAAACTGCATTCTGGCGTCGTCGGCCATGTCGTACGCACGCTCGTTGATCTGCTTCTCCGCGATGGCAAGCGTGTGCTCATACTCGACCTGGTAGGCGGCCTCGATGACCTTCTCGCGCTGGATGTTGCGGAGATAGAAGACACTGAAGCCGATCAGCGCGGCGGCCGGCAGCATCACCGCCAGCATCAGCATGAGGATGCGCGGCCGTTCGGACCAGCGAAGATTTTGAAGCTTCCACATATAGCGTTTGCGGCGACTCCTGAGTTCTACCCGGACTGAAGGATAGATCACCAGATCGGGCGATATGTCACATGATCGCAACAAATTGCAAAAAGTTGTGAATTGAAAGAATTAAAGGCAAAACCCGCGACCGCGATCCTCCGCCTCTCGCGATCCTCCGTTGTTATTGGTAAAGGACAGGTCAGTGACAGATACCATTTGGGCGATTTTCTGTGATTTCGCAATCCGAGACAGGGCACCGATCAGTTGCAACCCAGTCGTGGAATGTGCGGAGGACCGGTTGCTGTAATGTCGATTCATGAATAAATCGTTCCCATTTGCTGCGCTGATTGTGGCCTCGATTTCGTTCGCACAAGCACCAGATCCAATCAAGTTTGTTGATCCGATGATCGGCACCGGGCCTGAAGGGCATACTTTTCCGGGAGCGACCGCGCCTTTCGGCATGGTGCAGCTCTCGCCCGACACGCAGATTCGGCCATTCAAGCAAAGCTACAAGTGGGCAGCCGGATATCGCTACGAAGACACAACCATCCTCGGCTTCTCGCATACGCATTTCTCCGGTGCGGGGCACAGTGATCTTGGCGATGTGCTCCTTATGCCGATAAGCGGTGACGATGTCTCGCTTGAACCCGGGGATATCGAGAAGACTCAGCCTGGATATCGCTCCCGTTTTTCGCACACCAGCGAAGTCGCGGAGCCGGGCTACTACAGAGTGTTCCTTCAAGACTCGGCTGTAGGCGCGGAGTTGACCGCCAGCGAGCGTGTCGGTGTGCACCGCTACACATTTGCTGAGGGCGCAAAGCGTAACGTGTTGCTCGACTTGCGCAGCAGCATCTACAACTATCCCGGTAAGGTGCTGTGGTCGCGCATCACGATACATGCGGATGGTACCGTGACGGGAATGCGCGAGACCCGCGGATGGGCGCCTGGACGACAGTTGTTCTTTGCGATGCGTTTCTCCGCCCCGATGTCGAACCATGCCCTTTACAACAAGGAAGAAGATCCGCCGCCCTACCACGGCTTTAAGACGCCGGGAACATCGCCTCAAGATACCCAAAGCGTACAAGGGCGGGGACTGGAGGCTGTGTTCAGTTTTGCGCCTTCCGCAACTCCGCTCATTACGAAGGTGGCTCTCTCGCCGGTGAGCGAACAAAACGCGATCGCGAACATGGAAGCCGAAACGCCCGGATTCGACTTCGACGAGGTGCGTGCCAGGACACAACAGATGTGGCGCGATCAACTGTCGCGCGTTGAGTTTTACGCCTCGCCCGCGATGCAGAGATCGCTCTATACCGCGCTTTATCACGCTTTGATGGCCCCGAGCACAAGCATGGATGTGAACGGCGAGTATCGCGGACCCGACAACCAGGTTCACCGTGCCGAAGGCTTCCATTTTGTTTCCACGCTCTCGTTGTGGGATATCTATCGCGCGGAGCAACCGCTCATGACTCTTCTCGAGCCAGAGCAGCGCACCAACGATCTGGTTCACTCGCTGATCGCTTCCCAGCAGGAGAGTCCCTTCGGCATTCTGCCGGTGTGGCAGTTCCAGGGGCAGGAGACGTGGTGCATGATCGGCTATCACGCCGTGCCCATCATCGCCGACGCCTACATGAAGGGCATCCGAGGCTACGACGCCCAGGCGGCCCTCGGTGCAATGGTGGCGAGCGCGACCTACGCGCCCTATGGCAATCTCGCATCGTATATGAAATTCGGTTATGTACCTGTCGACCATGACGATGAAGCAGCCTCGAAGACAATGGAGTACGCCTTCGATGACTGGACCATCGGGCGCATGGCCAACGCGATGGGCAAGAACACAGTGGCCGCGCTGTTTGAGAAGCGGGCCGCATACTGGCGAAACAACTTCAACGCAAGCGATGGATTCGTTGAGCCTCGCCTTGAAGATGGAGCTTATCGCAAGCCTTTTAATCCGGCCAAGGCGGGCGCGGGTAGCGGGTTTACTGAAGGCAATGCATGGCAGTACTCGTGGTATCAACCACAGGATGAGCAGGGTCTGATTGACCTGATGGGCGGACCTGGCAAGTTAATCGCCCGGCTTGATGACATGTTCGATCAGACGGTCGATCCGGCCATGTACGCCAACGTCGAGGACATCTCCGGAATGATCGGCCAGTACATCCACGGTAACGAACCCAGTCATCATCTTGCCTATCTGTACATGTACGCGGGCGCACCGCTGAAGACGCAGGCCCGGCTGAAACAGATTGTGGACTCGCAATACAGACCAACACCCGACGGACTTGTTGGTAATGACGACCTCGGCCAGATGTCCGCGTGGCTCATTTTCACGTCACTGGGTTTCTATCCAGTTGCCCCCGGCTCCAACCAGTACGTTCTGGGCCGCTCCTTCGTCGATCGCGCGGTCCTTCATCTGCCCAACGGCAAAATGCTGACCATTGATAGCGTGAACCTGAGCGAGGAGCATAGTTTCGTGAAAGACGTTTTGCTTAACGGCAAATCGCTCGATCGCAGCTACGTCACCCATGAGGAACTCATGAATGGCGGCGACCTGAAGTTCATCTTCAGCAACGAAAGGGATGCGGAGTGGTCCCACCGCTCGTTACGCCCGCCGTACTCTGATACCGCACACCACTAATCGAGTCTCGAACGCGCGAACTGCCTGTTGTCAAAGCAATCGCGAGGTTCGGCCGCCGCACCTGCTTTATCGCCGGACGAACTTCCGTGGCAGGATGCAAAGTTCGACTGTTGGTAGTCTGTGCCAATGCTCCCTACCGGGGCCATTGACACACAAGGATTTTGCAATCCACGCGGCGGAACTCGCTCCCGTCCCAAGAACACCAGACCGGGCAAGCACCTTCTCTGGGTCTGTGTCTTGCTGCATTCTGGTTAAACGTGCTATACGGAGAGCAGGCTGGGTTGGGCGATCGCTAAGCTGCCCCTTTCCTCGGCTTCGAACGAACGATGCTTAGAAAGTCAATCCTCGTAACAATTCTGTTGCTGCTGGCCACAGTCCAGACGTTCGCGGCCAACTGTGATCTCCGCTGTTCGTCTATGGTCAACCGGTCACGCGTCTATGATTGCGGCCATGACGCGCACGTGGCGCACTGTCACGGCATGTCGATGGATTGCAGTAACGATGGCAGCTCCGGAGTAAGTGGTCTCAACTGCGGAGCCTCAGTCTGCCGAGCCGAGCTCGTGGCAATCAGCAAGCACTCGACGTCCGATGAATTGTTCTCCAGGCATTTCGCGACGGTTGTTACGTCTCTAATGATCTGTCCATTAGAGGCAAGCATTGGAACTAGATCCTCGACAGGTCGTCCCCCGGACCCGCTACACCCGAGCGCCCCACTCGACCTGCGTCCGGGTTCTTCCCTTCGCATCTAGCACCATCTCCTCGTATTGCATTTCCTGTGAACGTTAGGCGCGCACAGCTGCGCGGCCTTACAGGCAAGTTTCTTCTCCAAACGAGGAGTTTTTATGAGTACTCGCCGCACCTTCATTCAGAAGGCGGCAAGTTTTGGCGCCGGCGTCTTTGCCGCGTCGAGACTTTCCGCCGAATCGACCAGCAAACCAGCTGCGCTCAAACAGCGTCCCGCCGGACGTTCCGACGCAACATTCAATGTGCCCGTCGTGACGACCGATATCGGTGACCTGCCGTTCACGATGGACGGCAACACGAAAGTATTCCAGCTCGTCGCGGAGGTTATCAGGCAGCGGATCAGCCCGATGAAGTCCATCGATGTCTGGGGCTTCAATGGCAGCGCGCCCGGGCCGACGATTCAGGTTAACCAGGGCGATCACGTTCGCGTGGTTTTTGAAAACCATCTGCCGGAGCCGACCTCGATGCACTGGCACGGCTTCGAGGATTCGATCGGGAACGATGGAATGCCGGGAATCAGTCAGCCTCCGCTTAAGCCTGGCGGTCGCTTCGTATACGAATTCGACATCCATCAGGAAGGCACCTATTTCTACCACTCGCACATGGCGATGCAGGAGATGGCCGGGATGCTAGGAGGTTTCATCATGCACCCGAGCGAGCCATATCGCCCGCACTGCGATAAGGACTTCCTGATTCATCTGCAGGAGTATGCAGTGCTGCCCAGCAACACTGTCCCGAACACCATGAATATGGAGTTCAACTGGCTCCTGCTCAATGGCAGGGCCGCCCCCGCGAACACGCCTTTAATCGTGAAGCTGGGCGACCGCGTGCGGATTCGCTTCGTGAACCTGGGCATGGACCACCACCCGATGCACATGCACGGTCACACCTTCTACGTGACAGGAACGGAAGGTGGGCGGATTCCGGAAACCGGTTGGTGGCCCGGTAATACTGTGCTTGTCGGCGTTGCCCAAGCGCGCGCAGTCGAGTTTGTCGCCAACAATCCCGGCGACTGGATGCTGCACTGCCATCTTCCTCACCACATGATGAACCAGATGTCGTCAAACGTTGGCAAGATGACGCGTACTGCGGGGATTCTCGCAGGTGGAGACATGAACACTGGCATGGGGATGCTGCAAGGCACGCCTGGCGTTCCATTGGGAGATGACTACGGACCAGCCGTGGGACGGGGACTTGGGGGCGTCGGCAACGCCTCTGATACTGCTTCAACGAACGGCCCGCTCTCAGAAGTCATGGCCAAGGCTGCGATGTCCGGGATGCAACACGACATGGGCAGTACGCAGATGGGAGAAATGCAAGTCGACGTTGCTCCCGATGCGAACAACGTGCCGAACTTCCCGCAGGACGCCTACATGGAAGGGCCGATGATGACGATGGACGCGGCGGTTGAGCGGCCTGAGAACTACGGTCTGAGACCCGGATGGAGCGGGTACATGCAGGGGATGATGACCTTCGTTCGTGTGCTGGAGCCGGACAGATACGACGACGTTCTCTCGCGGATGAAACAAGCAAAGCGATCCAACGACCCTTATGCCGCTATTCTGGAGCGCGCTTGAGCGCGAGGAGAAGATCATGAAGCTCAGTATTCTCGCATTCACAATCGCCAGCGCAATTACGGGAACCGCCTGGACGCAAAGCTTGGTCTCCCCGAAGCCCCAGAGCGGCTCGACACAGTGCATGGACGGAATGGTGATGCCCGGTTGCCTCCAGGTAAATGTATCGCCGCCAACACGAGGCTTGGACACCCCTCCGACCAAGAGCCTCCAGGAGCCTGAGAACCCAGCGAAACACACTGGAGAGAACCTGCTTGCGCCAGAGCTCTTGAAAGACGTCGCGAGGCGTCCAGCCATGGCGTTGGCCGATTTTGAAACTCTCGCCGAAGCCAACAATCCCACGCTGAAGCAGGCCAATGCGTTGGTTCGCGAGTCACAGGCACAGGCGCGGCAGGCTGGACTCTATCCGAATCCGACCGCTGGGTACCAGGGCGAGCAGATTCGCGGCGGATCGTACGGTGGTGGCGAGCAGGGTGGGTTTATTCAGCAGACCATCGTCCTTGGCGGAAAGCTGGGCCTGCGGCGCGACGTCTACGAGCAGCAGAGTAAATCTGACCAGATTGGAGTCGAAGAGCAAACCTCGCGTGTTCGCAACGATGTCCAACACGCTTTTTACGATGCGCTCGCCGCACAAGCGGCTGTGGAGCTGCGGCAGCGATTGCTCGGTGTCGCGCTCGACGCGGTTGAAACCGTGCACCAGCTCGCCAACGTTGGGCAGGCCGACGCGCCCGACATTCTGCAAACTGAAGTCGAGTCGGAACAGGCAAAGATGGACTACGAAGCGGCACAGCGCGAATACCTCGCAGCCTTTCACACGCTGGCAGTTCGGGCAGGCAAGTCTGAGCTGCTTGCCAGCCCGTTAAAGGGCGACCTGGAGCGAATCCCGGATCTGAACGCAGAGCAAATCGTTGACCGCATCGTTACCGACAGTCCTACCGCCAAGCGGGCTGAGCAGGAAACATTAGTGGCGCATGCCCGTTTGAAAGATGCAAAACGCGAAGACGTTCCCGATCTTCAATTGCGCGCTGGAGAGCAATATAACGGCGAGCAGGTAAGCACAAACCCCGTAAAGCCGGTCGGCGCACAGAGCTTCGCAACCGTAGGGATCAACATCCCGCTCTGGAACCGCAACCAGGGCAATATCGAAGGCGCCAAAGCCGAGATCGAGCGCGCGGAACAAGATGCCGTACGAGAGCGACTGCGGCTTCGGCAGCAGGCAGAGCCGATTGCCCAGAGTTATCTTTCCGCCAGATTCGAGGCGGAGCGATATAAAACACAACTGATTCCGCGGGCAATGAGGGCATACGAACTTTACCTCGAAAAGTACCAGAACATGGCACAGGCCTACCCACAAGTGCTCATATCGCAGCGGACGCTCTTCCAGTTACAGATCGGTTATCTGAAGGCGCTGCACGATGCCTGGCAATCTGCCACCTCTCTCGAAAACTACACTCTGAGCGGCGGACTGGACGCACCGATGTCCGGTGGTTCTCCGGCAAGCAGTATCAATCTGCCGAACGGCGGTGGGGCACAGGAGTGAACCGGATGAAACGCTTCATTCTTGCTCTCGGTACGCTTCGGAACATTCAGCCAATCGTGGCCCCCCGCAACCAATCCCTCCTACAACTCGGCCGTCGCGTCCGTGTCATGAATGTCGAGGGAACAACTCAGGTACAGGCTGTACTGTACTGCACCCCTTAGCTGAGACACGCTGGAAGCCCGTTAATTGGGGACACTTCAGCGTTTTTCGTTCTTATTTTATCGATCAGCAGTCGCCGAGCTCTGGGAAGTGTGGAAATCCTGAAGGGATTTCCAAGGCCTGTCGCAAGCTCAGCAGGTTGTCTTCTCGCATCAAGCGCAGGACACGCTTGTGGTTGACTACCTGCCCTTCACGCCGCAGCAACTCAGTCAACATCCGGTAGCCACGGAGACGATGATGCGCTACCGCTAACTCCTGCAAGCGTGCGCGCAACAACAAGTCCGCCTGTTCAGGCAAAGTCTGCTGCAAATAGCGATAGAAGCCCGCTCGACTCACTTCCGCCAGCTGGCACTGCCGTTCCACTGTCAGTCCTACTCCTTCGAATGAGAGCGTGGCTTCGATGCCGCCATAGACCCCTTGCCGCCATCGCTGGTACGATTCGCGGCTGCTCCCCTGACATGCTCGAAGGTTCGTTTGAAAAAATCCAGTTCCACTTGCTTGCGGCCTAGCAGCCGCTCCAGTTCTGCGATCCGCAACTCAGCTGCACCGACGGCTGGCTGTGAAACTGATTTCGATTTGCTCCCTGGCGGCCTCCCCCTGCCTCGCTCCAGCGCCGCCTTGCCGCCAGCCTGCAACCGTTCGCGCCACAAGTATAAAAACTTCCGCCCAACACCTAACTCCTCCGCCAAGGCGGTGACGGTCTTGCCACGCTGCCCCATGCGACTGACCGCATCCTGCTTGAACTCCGCGCTGTACCGTGCTCTCCGTTTGCTCATCGGTCATCTCCATTATGACCGCTGAGTGTCCCCATTTTCCGCACACCAACTGTGTCTCACTTTTGGGGTGCACTACAGGCCGTTCCCCGTTCTGTCCCCTCCGCTTACGAGTTCACCATTTGTACGCGACCGTTAGAGTGGCCGGCCTGTGTCAGGAACTACCGGGGCAACGACAATACGGTCAAGATCAGGCGCGTATCCGGTAGGATTACCGATACTGATCGTGTTGGTTCCGCCGTGCAGTTGCACAGGCAGAACAATCGGGACCGGATCGTTGAAGGTGCTGCCGTTCAGATCAAGCTCCATGGCTGTACCTCCGTTGACGCTGATGAAATAAGAGCGCGGCCCGCTGGTCTGGTAGTCGATCTCCAGTTGATACGTGCCGGTCGCCGGAACAGTGACATCGGAAAAGGTAACCGAATTGGCAGCGCCTCCACCGATGTTGCTGGCTTTCCCCAGTCCCGACGAATAGTTGCTGAATCCTCCGGTTACTGTTCCGCTCAGCGTTGCCACCTCCGCTTCATAGGTCTCTGACGTGGGAGGCGGAAAATCTCCATTACCGCTGATGACGATGCGATCGAGATCGGGCGGATAACTCACCGGGCTTCCGAACGCGATTGTGTTTAAACCTTTTTCGAGATGGACGGGCACAGTTGTGCTGGCAGGCAGGAAGAAGCTTCCGCCTCCGCAGTTCAGCGTCTGAAAAGCACCTCCATTCACGCTGTAGAGATAAGAGCGAAGCCCTTGCGTCATCGAGTCCACCTGCATCAGGTATTCGCCGGCCCTCGGTGCGTAGACATTATTGAAGGTCACCTTGTTCTGCGCTCCGAGACCCAAGCCGCCTACTTTTTCTCCTCCAGAACAGGCGGGGCAGCTTGCAATGACCGCAGATCCGCCGAGGATGGCAGACTCCGCCTCATAGGCAGTGGACGGCGATGGCACAGAGCGTCCGAAACCCGTGACCTTCAGGAGTCGTGAGCCGTGCGCCGGCAGCACAGTTGAGAATCCACCAAGTGCGAGCCCAAGATTGCGATGCGACCAAAGGTCTCGAACCTGCAGCGCATTGGCGAAACCCAGCAGGCTCCATGGAATGCGTGCATTTGTAACCGTGGCGTTCATATTAAAGATCCCCACGTAGTAGCTGCCATTACCGAGTTCGCTAACCCAGACCTCCAGGTCACCGTCCAGCACCTGGGTCGCAGGCTTACCAGCCTGGTCGACCGCAAGCACTTCGTCATTGGTCACAAGCTGCTTGCCGAAGCTGTCTATGGTGGTGAGATCGCCGCCGAGATAGATCGGAGCATTCGCGAGCGCCCACAATGACAGCGCCGACCGTTTTTCCTCATTGCTGAGACCGTCGAGAGCGCCGTCGCCAATGTCCAGAGAATCCATATCATTCCAACCCAGTTGAGGACCTGAGGCGTTTTCCCAGCCGGGCAGATCGCGGAAGCGCTCATAAATGCGGGGCCAATCGGTGAGCGTAGCGCAGCCTCCTTCGCACTCCACGTCCTGATCGATGCGCCGTGCATTCGCGTTCTCCTGCCACACGCTGAGGTAATCCTGATCGAGCGCCCAGGAAATTGTCAGCCATATCGGGCGTCCGCTAGCGGCGATAGCCTTCGACCAGGCCTCCACATCCGGTCGATTGTCGATCGAAAGATCATAGCTGTCCGAGCCCGGCGTGACGCCGTCGAGTTTGATGAAATCGATGCCCCACGACGCGAAGAGCGCGACCACTGAATTCATGTATTCCTGAGCACCAGGCTTGGTGAAGTCAATCTTGTAGTGATACGGCGAGGTCCCGGACGCCCCGAAAGCATTGCCTGCCGTGTAGGGCACGACGAGGATGTCCTGGATGTGATACTGCGTGCCAAGGATGGGCGAATTTGCCACCACCGCCGGGTACTCTACTCCCGGAATCCAATAGATACCGGCCCTTTGACCGTTCTGATGGATATGATCAACCAACGCCTTTATGTCCGGAAACGTGGCTGTATTCGGAATAGGCCGCCCATTGGCGTCAAAGCTTCCCTGCCAGCCTGAGTCAATATTGATGTACTGGAAGCCATGCATCTGCAGCCCGGAAGACGCCAGAGCGTCAGACTCAGCAGCGACGTTGGCCTGGGTGAGAAAACTGGAGTTGATGGTCTGCTCGCTGAAAGTGCTCCAGCCGAGATAGGGCCGTTGTCGTGTGCCATTCACCTGCGCGGAAGCCGATACGAATGCGAACAGGGTGATGGCGAAGGCACCAGTAAGCAGCCTCCGGGTGTAGCGCTTCTGAAAACTAATCGACGGCAGTGTGTTGTCAGGGAGTGGATGTGGACTATCGCAAGATAAGGTGCGGGTGATCATAGTTGGGGGCCTCCATGACCTTTGTGGGTAAATTGAGAGCAATATTCCGGTAACGTTAACGAAGAATCAGAAACGAAGGACACTTTAGAGTCGCCATTTGTGGGTTGTCAAGCAAAACATTTACAAAATTTCGGGTCGGATTTGCAGATGCGCTGACGTTCCCCGGTCCGCCTCTGTGAAAAGAAAGCGGTTGCCAATCCCTTACGTGTACGATAACGTTACGACTGACAACTTGACCATCGCTCCATCACGTCTAGCCAAACCATGAACTCACGCGCCACAGAAACTTCGGTGCTGGAATTGCCCGCCGCGCCATCCAGCGAAACCGGCACGGTAAAGGCCTGGCAACAATCCATCGTTCTTAAAACCTATCTACCAGCAGAGCCCGACCCTAATCCCCTCTTCCTGGAAAAGCGCGTTTATCAAGGCAGCAGCGGCAAGGTGTATCCCCTGCCCGTGATTGACCGCGTCGCGACAGAGCCATGCGAGCATGCCTGGCAGGCAATGCATCTCGAAAACGAATACCTGCGACTGATGATCATGCCGGAGCTCGGCGGCCGCATTCATGTGGGATATGACAAGATCAACCGCTACGACTTCTTTTATCGTCAGGACGTGATCAAGCCGGCGCTCGTTGGTCTCGCGGGCCCATGGATTTCGGGCGGGGTCGAGTTCAATTGGCCGCAGCATCATCGCCCGGCAACGTTTATGCCGGTCGAAGTCGCGATCGAGCGCGACAAGGACGGCTCGATCACCGTGTGGTGCAGCGACCACGATCCCATATCACGAATGAAAGGTATGCACGGCGTCTGTCTGCGACCAGGATGCGCCTATCTCGAACTGAAGGTCCGGCTCTATAACCGAACATGGGACACACAGAGCTTCCTTTGGTGGGCCAACGTTGCCACGCGCGTTCACGAACACTATCAATCCTTTTTCCCGCAGGACGTGCGCTATGTGGCCGATCACGCCAAGCGCGCGATCACCGAGTTTCCCGAGAGCCTTGGGGTGTATTACGGCATTCCTTATGGCGAGCGGGCGCTGCACGGCGTGCCAGCAAACGACATGCCGCGTAATTTTGTTCCTGATGGCTCATACCCTGCAAACGACCTGCGCTGGTATGCCAACATCCCGGTTCCGACGAGCTACATGATTGCAAACTCGCGCGAAGATTTTTTCGGCGGCTACGATCATGCGGCTCGCGCAGGTGTGGTGCATGTAGCCAATCACCACATTGCTCCGGGTAAAAAGCAATGGACGTGGGGGAATCACGAGTTCGGTTATGCGTGGGATCGCAGTCTTACGGATCGCGATGGTCCGTATATCGAGCTGATGGCTGGTGTTTACACGGACAATCAACCTGACTTCTCTTTCCTGGCTCCCGGAGAGACGAAGAGCTTCAGCCAGGTCTGGTATCCGATTCGGGAGACCGGAATTCCGGATACCGCGAACCTGCAAGCCGCTGTGCGCGTGACGCGCGAAGAGGAAACCGCACAGGCTCATGTGTCGGTAACGCGCGAGATCTCAAATGGCACCCTGCGGTTGACTTCAGGAGATGTGGAGATCAGCGCGTGGACCGGAACGCTACGACCGGAGAGCCCTGCTCACATCAGCCTGGAACTTCCGAGCAACGAAGAGGCATGGGTGCTTGAGCTTAAGTCAGGAAGCGAGGTGCTCCTGCGCTACGCTCCTGCAGAGATTTCACCAGCGCCGGCGCCGGTTCAAGCTACTGAGCCCCCTGCGCCTGAAGAAATTGCAACAACAGATGAGCTTTATCTGACCGGGCTTCACCTTGAGCAATATCGCCACGCTACTCGTGCGCCGGAACCATACTGGCGCGAGGCGCTCCGGCGCGATCCTCATGACAGCCGCACCAACAACGCTTTGGGACGAACCCACCTGCGTCGCGGCGAATTTGCACTGGCTGAGAGCTGTTTCCGCAATGCTATCGAGCGGGCGACCGCCCGCAATCCCAATCCTTATGACAGCGAGCCTTACTACAACCTCGGCATAGTGCTTTCATTCGAGGACCGCAGCGCAGAAGGCTATGATGCCTTTTATAAGGCAACATGGTCGGCGGCATGGCGCGGGCCTGGCTATCACCGCCTGGCGGAGGTCGATGTGCGCAACGGTCATCTCGCGGCAGCGATGGAGCATCTGGATCGCTCTCTGCGCGCCGATGCCGATAACCTCGGCGCCCGGAACCTCCGCGTTGTTGTTCTGCGCCGGCTCAAGCGCGCAGCCGAAGGGGAGGCCGAGTTGGATGCGGCGCTCGCGCTTGATCCCCTCGACATCTGGAGTCGTTTTCTGAAGTCAGGCATTCCCCCGGCGAATCCGGGACAGTGTCTAGACCTGGCTTACGACTTGATCCGTGCGGGTCTTCTGGACGATGCTGAGAAAGTTCTCAAAGGTGAGACAGGAGCGATAGCGCTATATACTCACGCTTTTGTCGCGGCGCTTCTTGGTGACGTTGCAGGGAGTCGCGACCTCTACGCTCAGGCCGCAGCAGCGGATCCGACCTATGTCTTTCCAAGCCGGCTTGAAGAGATGAAGGTGTTTCAGGCAGCGATTGCCGCGAATGCCGAAGATGCTCGTGCGCCTTACTATCTCGGCAATTTTCTCTATGACCGCCGACGCCATCGCGATGCGATCGAGCAATGGCAAAGGGCTGCTGAGCTCGATCCCGCCTTTCCTACCGCCTGGCGCAATCTTGGCATTGCCTACTACAACGTGGAACATGATGAGAAGCGGGCGCGCGAGGCCTTTCGGCGCGCGAGGATTGCAGACCCGGACGATGCTCGCATCCTGTACGAAGAGGATCAACTTCAAAAGCGGCTGGGAGATGATCCGGCCGAACGGCTCGCCCGTCTGGAAACCCATGGTGATCTCGTTGGCCTGCGCGACGACCTGTCAGTGGAGCTTGCGGCCCTGTACAACCAGGTGGGCAGGCCGGCCGATGCGCTCGCGCTGCTGCTCTCACGGAACTTTCAGCCCTGGGAAGGTGGCGAAGGCCTGGTACTGGGCGAATATGTCCGTGCGCAGCTTTTGCTGGGTCGCGATGCGCTTGCCGCGGGCAACGCCGATAGTGCCGTCGAACACTTCGAGGCTGCTGATCATCCTCCGCAAAGCCTCAACGAGGCGCGGCATCTTCTGGCCAACAGCAGCAACATCGAGTTCTGGCTTGGAGAAGCCTGGGCTGCAGCCGGGGATGCTGCGCGCGCAACGCTGCATTGGCAAAATGCCGAACGACAACGCGGCGACTTTCAGCAGATGCAGGTGCGAGCTGTCTCCGAGATGACCTATTGGAGCGCCATGGCGCTACGCCGTCTGGGTCGAAAGAAGGAAGCTACGTCGCTGTTTGTGAGCATCCTCGACTATGCAACGGACTTGAAGAGGAAAACTCCAAAGATCGATTATTTCGCTACTTCCCTGCCGACAATGCTGCTCTTCGAGGAAGATTTGCAGAAGCGTCAACACATCACTGCGACATTCCTCCAAGCACAGGCGCTGACAGGACTAGGCCTAGACACTGAAGCACAAGCGGCACTCGATGAGGTCCAGAGACTCGACCGCTCACATGCGGGCGCACGCGACATTCTTGTAGACAAGCTGGCCGCACGGGCGGGCGACTAGCGGTGCACACCCCGACGGTTTCCGGTGGAAGGAGTGACTCGACGCACACCGCGCGGTCTACTGCATATGTCTGGGGCATCGCTCTGGTTGCAGCGCTCGGAGGCCTGCTCTTCGGCTATGACTGGGTGGTGATTGGTGGAGCGCGACAGTTCTTCGAGATCTATTTTCATCTTCAGAGCGCGTCGGCTGTGGGTTGGGCCAATAGCTGCGCGCTCGTGGGCTGCTTTGCCGGGTCGCTGGTTGCGGGAGCAATCGGAGATCGCTACGGACGCAAGCCGGTGCTGCTTGTGTCGGCTGTGCTCTTCGCGGTTTCCTCCATCCTCACCGGATGGGCACAGTCTTTCGCGATTTTCATCCTGTGGCGGATCGCCGGTGGCGTGGCCATCGGCCTCAGCTCGAACATTTCCCCGCTGTACATTGCGGAGGTGAGCCCGGCTGCGCATCGCGGGCGCCTGGTGAGTCTCAATCAATTCGCGGTTGTCATCGGCATCCTCCTCGCGCAGATCGTGAATTGGCAGATTGCCGCTCCTGTACCCGAGCACGCCTCGCCTGACGCCTTGCTGATGTCGTGGAATGTCCAGTTCGGCTGGCGCTGGATGTTCACGGCGGTTGCCGTACCGGCAATTATCTTTCTCGCCGCAGCGTTTGCAATACCGGAGAGCCCGCGCTGGCTTCTCGTTCACGGGCGCACAGAACAAGCCTCGAAGGTGCTACGCAGGATTGGCGACAGTGCGGAATACGCCACGGCAGAAACCGCAGCAATCATTAATTCACTGCGCAACGAAGAAAATCGGACGGCAAGCTGGCGCGGACTGCTGCGGCCCGGCGTGCGCACCGTGCTCATCGTCGGGATTGTGCTCGCCGTGCTTCAACAGTGGAGCGGCATCAACATTCTCTTCAACTACGCAGAAGAGGTCTACCGGGCAGCCGGACTTGGCGCCAATCAGATCCTTTTCGATATTGTCATTACCGGCACCATCAACCTGCTCTTTACGCTTGTAGCGATGGCTGTCGTCGACCGCCTTGGACGCCGCCCGTTGATGCTCATCGGATGTGTTGGCATCGGACTCTCGCACTTGCTTGCCGGATTCGCTTACCGTGTCGGCCAGCACGGCGCGGCAGTGCTGGTGCTCACGCTTTGCGCAATCGCATGCTATGCAATGACGCTTGCGCCGCTGACCTGGGTGCTCATTGCTGAGATCTTTCCCAACCGTCTGCGCTCGCTTGGCGTATCGGCGGCGGTCTCCGCGCTTTGGATCTCGTCGTTTGCCCTCACCTATTCGTTTCCATTCATCAATCGTGGGCTGGGCAGCGCAGGCAGCTTCTTTATCTATGGCGTCATCTGTCTTTTCGGGGCGGTATTCGTGTTCTTCCTGGTTCCCGAGACCAAAGGTCGCACACTCGAAGAAATCGAGGCTCAGACAGCACCCGTCTAACGTGAGATGGAGTCGCCTACAAGGAGCACGTTCGACAACGATGCATCGGCATATTGGGACCGTACTTCCGATGTTCACTCAAACTCTTTCGGGTTCGATCGTCAGACGGCGAAGGGAGACGAAGACAAACTCACACCAGCGAGCGCAGCGCTCATCACCGCGATTGCAGTTGCGGACCGCATCGACAAATCCTCATCATTGCGGACCCTCCCGTTCCAAAGTAAAGAATGCTGCCTGAAAGTCGCCGCGCAGAGAAACACTGACGCCGTGATGCATCCAATAGTCGCCGCTGGCGCGAGACACGGTTGAATCGATGAGCTCGCCGGCCTGCACATGAATACTGTAAATGGCATCCGGGTCAAGTCCACGCAGGTAAAGCGGAGGATACGGCTTGCCCTGCTGGCTTGAGTGCAGAAATGCGAAGAGGACCGCCTCATGGCCATCCCGCGCCACTGACTCGGTCGCCGAATATTCACTGCCTCCCAGCGGCGAGATCAGCCGATACAGCGCTCCCTCCTGCACCGTCGCACGAACTGCCTTGTATTCCGCCACCAGCTTCTTTGCTGTTGCAAAATCTTCCGGAGTCCATTTATTCAGGTTCGCGCCAATTCCCAGGCCGCCCTGCATTGACGAGAGAAAGCGATATTCGAGCGACGTCGACCGGTTGTTCATCCAGTTTGGAGAGTCAGTGACCCATGCCATCATCAGACCCGGGGAATACGCGTAGGTGAAGCCATCCTGAATGCTCAGGCGGTCGAAGGGATCAGTATTGTCTGAAGGCCAGACCTCATCGGTGAGACGCATGACGCCGAGATCAACGCGCGCGCCACCGCCGGAGCACGACTCAATCTCCACGTGCGGATGCTTCTCGCGCAGCTCGGCAAGAATGCTGTAGAGGTTCTCGACGTACTTGACGTAGACCTCTTTCTGTTCGGCGAGGGGCGCCGCCGGCCAGCCCGGCTCCGACCAGTTGCGGTTGTAGTCCCATTTCAAGAATGCAATGTCGTTCTCGGTGAGGAGTTTGTCTAGGAAGCCGTAGACGTAGGCGCGCACATCGGGACGCGCGAGGTTCAGGACCAGCTGGTGCCGGCCTTCGGTACGCGGGCGCCCTGGAAAATTCAGCACCCAATCGGGATGTTCGCGATAGAGATCGCTGTCCGGGTTCACCATCTCCGGCTCGACCCAGAGCCCGAAGTCCATCCCAAGTGAATGCACTTTATCAATCAAAGGCTTTAGACCGTTGGGAAACTTCTGTGGATTCACATACCAGTCGCCGAGCCCCGCATGATCGTCCTTGCGTTGACCGAACCAGCCGTCGTCCATCACAAAGCGCTCGACGCCGATGCTGGCTGCCTTTTCCGCGAGCGCCTCCTGGGCGGCCTCGTTCACGTCGAAACCCGTTGCCTCCCACGAGTTATAAAGCACCGGCCGCAAACGGCGATGCGGAGCCCCGGGCACAACGGAATCCAGTTCGAAGCGATGCAGCAGACGCGACGCCCCGCCGATCCCCGCATTCGAATAACCGCCGTAGAATTTTGGCGTCTGCAGCGACTGTCCAGGCGCAAGCACGTACGCGAAATCAAAGGGAGTATATCCGCCAGTAACCCGAGGCCGATTTTCCCAGTCTGCCTCGATATTGATTTGCCATGAACCACTCCAGGCCAGCGCGCCGAACCATACGTCGCCCACATCCTGATCGGGCTGGCTGCCACGCTCGATGGCGAACCACGGGTTCGCCTCGTCGCCGGTGGAACCGCGCCGGCTCTCGAGCACGACCTTGCCCGGTTGCAGCGCCCCCTGCTGCAAATTCCACTCCCCCGCCCAGCGACCGGTGAGATATCGAAGCTGATAGTCGCTGCTGGCAGGCAGGTTCCACGTGGCCGCAAACGCCTGCTCAATCGTGAAGGGCTCGTGCGTGCGATTCTCAACGCGAGCGGAGCGTGCCAGCACTCCCGTTCTCGAATCCATCTCATACCGCAGATCCACGAACACGTCACGGCTGATGTCCTTAAGGGTAATCGTCAGGGCGTTGTCACGAATGGCATTCGACAGGTAATGGAGAACCAGGTCGCGATTGCCGTCCGGAAACGTAATCTTCAAATCGGGCACCACTACCAGACCACCTCCCCAGCCGGCAAACTCCTGCGGGGTGGCGTTCACCGGTAGATCGAATCCGGAGTTGCCCGGGTCCGCATGGGCCTCCGGAAAGGGATCGGCGGGGCGCAGACGTTTGCCCCAATAGAGTGTCTGCAACGCGCCGTTCTGATTCACGCCGAACACATACGAAACACCTGCGGCGTCCATGCGGAAGGTATGGGCGGCCTCGTCATAATGAATCTGCGCGGGTGCAGCCGTGTTCGACTGCGCCCGTGTCGGCGAGGCCGACATGAAATTGGCAGCGCACAGAGCTGCGAGCAAAAAGTAATGCCCCAGTCGCGAGCGGGGATGGGGCTGAGCATGAGTCGTTGAAATTGTCTCAGGCATTTTGTCCTCTCAGAGATGATCCAGATCCTTCACAGAAATCGCAGAACGTTGATGCACCCCAGCGCTGGAGCGAGGTAAATTACCTGTATGTGTACGTTAACGTAAACAACACTACACATTGATTCGTTTCGCTGTCAAAATCAATCTTCGCGCCAGTATTCGCGACATCTTACAAAATGGCAACTATCACCAAGAGCGGCAAGGCAGCCGGCATTCGCGACATCGCAAAGGCCCTCGGAACATCCATCGGTACCGTCGACCGCGCCCTGCACGGACGAAGTGGGGTGAGCGCCCGAACAAAGGCGCGCGTGCTGCGCATGGCGGAACAGCTCGGTTATAAACCGAACATCGCTGCACGCTCGCTCAAGCTTAATCGCAATATTCGTATCGCCGCTGTACTTCCCCGCGAGATCGCCGCCTTTTTCGATCCGCTGCGTGAGGGCATTCGCACCGCTGCCGAGGAGACCGTAGGCATGCAGATCACCCTCGACTTCGTTGAGTATCCGCACCTCGGTTCGGGCGATCTGGCTGCACTGGAAAGCGCAGCGGCCAAACACTACGACGGCATCCTGTTCACTCCGGGCCGTCCGCGCGAGCTCGCTCCCGTGATCCGCCGCATCGTCGGTGAGGGCACTCCCATGCTTTGCGTGGCCAGCGACGCGCCGGACAGTGGCCGCATCGCCTCTGTTGCAGTTGATGCCTATACCAGCGGCGCACTTGCAGCCGAATTGCTCTCGCATAAGCTGCAGGTTCCGTCGCGTGTCGCGACCATTACCGGCGAGCTGGCCACCTTCGACCACGCGGAGAAGCTGCGCGGATTTGCCGCCAGCCTGGCGTTATTTGCTCCGCATCTCACTCTTCTTCCGGTCGTGGAATCTCATGAGAGCCCCGAATACGCCTATCGCCAGACGATGACGCTGCTCAAGAGCAAGATGCGGCCGGATGCCATCTACATCAGTACCGCCAACAGTCTTCCTGTGTTACGGGCGCTCGAGGAGCAGAAACTGCTTGGGCGGGTACATGTAGTCACCACCGACCTCTTTCACGAGCTTGTGCCGCTCCTTGAGTCAGGCGAGGTGCTGGCTACTCTCTATCAGCGGCCCCAGGCGCAGGGCAAGATGGCTTTCGAAACGCTGCTCGGCCACCTGATGGAAAAGGGCAAGCCCGTGAAAACGCATCGTCTTGCTCCGCACATTATTCTACGCAGCAACCTTCCCCTCTTCCTCAATCGCCTCACGGAAGCATCAGCGAAGGCAGCGAGTTAAAGCAGCCGCTACCGTTCTGGCACAAACCGGATGGCGCAGCCGCCTCCGCTGGCAAGACGCAGGGTGAGTTTGTCGTTGTTCCGCACATCCTGCTGCCGAATGGAGATATGTTTCGGGCTCTGCGTAGCATCGGCAGCATCTTCGTAGATTTCTGCTTTGTATCTTCCCTTTCCGAGGAAGCTCAGGGGAATTCGAAGATCGCGCGCCGTCCAATTAGTCGCACTGCCCAGGTACCACTCGTCGCCGTGGCGCCGTGCAATCGTTACAAACTCGCCGGGCTCGCCATTGAGCACTCGTGTCGCGTCCCACGCTGTCGGAACATCCTTGATGAACTGGAAGCTCGGCTGGTTGGCGTAAGCAGATGGCACATCGGAAACCATCGCAAGGGGTGCCTCGAATATGACATAAAGCGCGAGCTGTTGGGCGCGCGTGCCCATGACCATGGGACCCTTATCGCGCACAACGAATTCCTCCGGCGTCACGTTGTCGAAGCCCCCCGGAGTATAGTCCAGTGGACCGCTCAGCATGCGCGTGAAGGGAAACGTTGTGCGGTTGACGGGACCATCGCGTCGTCCAGCCTTATTGTTCTCCAGACCAAGCACTGCTTCGTAGTCAAGAACGTTCGGATAGGTTCTCTGGATTCCCCATGGCTGAGTGGCGCCGTGAAAATCCACCATGAGATGATGCTCGGCGGCAAGCTTCGCCACATCGTAGTACCACTTGATCCCTTCCTGATCGTTGCGAAGAACGAAATCGATTTTCACGCCGGCTACTCCCCACTTCTCGTACAGGGGAAACGCCTCCTGCATCTGCGCAGCGACAGATTTCGAATAGAGCCAGATCCACACCTTCACGTTCTTCTTCGCGGCATAGCGTACCAATTCCGGTACATCCACGTTGCCGCGCATTTTTGTAATATCGCGGTCCGACCATCCTGCATCCAGCATCATGTACGGAAATCCAGACTGGGCGGCAAAATCGACGTAGTATTCCATGTTCTCCGTCGTGTACGCGGACTTGCCATCCGGTCCGAGATCACCATCCCACCAGTTCCATGAAGCTTTGCCGGGATG
Source organism: uncultured Acidobacteriaceae bacterium (assembly GCA_963781245.1). Lineage (GTDB taxonomy): Bacteria > Acidobacteriota > Terriglobia > Terriglobales > Acidobacteriaceae > Silvibacterium. Next base: position 237,150 of record CAWAFB010000004.1, on the reverse strand, counting down.
AATCCAGCTTGTGTCGGCCACGCGATTCGGAGGATTAAGATCCGTGATCACATTCGATTCAACCAGCTCGCCCGGCGTATCTCCGAGGAAGATCACGCGCCATGCAGTGTCGTGGGGAAGACTCGCATCCACTGCCGGGCCGTTTCCCTCCACCGGAGGGGAAATTTTGCTCACGATGTAATGTCCCATCCAATTGCCGGTGGGGTTCTCGAGATACATCGCGGCATTGCCTTCGAGGTAGGCTTCTCCGACCGCGGCCCACGCGACGCCGGGCATGTGCATCAGCATGGGTGCACCGTTCAGAATGTAGCTCGATACGCCTCCCTGATTGCTCAATGCGCTTAACACTGACGGCACATACTCGCTCTCATAGGCACTCTGGTAATTGGGGAGCCGCAGTGCCCAGGCCGAAGCATCCATCACAGGACGAAATTCCGTGTCTTCCTGGGTGAGCTGATATCGCGCGAGCGCAGCCTGCTCGGGCACATGGTATCGGAAGGCGACCGCGCTGTTGTAAATGCGCGCCTCAATGTCGAATTTGCGTCCGGGACTGGCGCCCTCCACAGCATGGACCGTCAGACTGCTGTAGCCATCGTGGATTGCAGAGGCCTTGCCCGCGAGCAGCGTGTAATCGTCGACGCCGGAACCGGGTGTGCTGCCTGCGATGTGAACAGCCGCGCCCAAGGGCGGCTCGTTCGCCAACTCCAGGCGGAGAGCAGAGTTCTCAAACACCTGCTTATCGTGAAACGTAACGGAATACACGATCTGTCCGTCCTGCCCTGCTTCTTGCCCTTTGCCGGGCTGCACGGAGAAGCGCAGCGTGATTCGATGATCGGGCGAACTCACCTCCGCGGTATTCGATTGCGCTCGGCTTAGATATGCGCCGCCGAAAGCTAGAACAGAAATGAGAACCACGGCGCAATACTTCCATCCCAACATGTTTTTCTCCAAGGAACAATAAGAATAGACAATGCGCATTTGCGCAATCGATGCGCTGCGTAGCAAGGCGGCTTCCCGCCAAGGGGAAGCCGCCCCAACTCCATAGGCAGTGAAACCACCTCTTCTAGAACACGTACTTTAGCGAAAGCTGGAAGAAGCGCGCATCCGGCGTGTTGTTCTGGAAAGTCTTGGGTCCGGAAATCAGGCCTCCGTTGGCGTTCATGGAACCGTTCGGCTGCCCCAGTGTCGGGTGGTTCAGCACGTTGAAGGCATCCGCCCGGAACTGTACATTCTGCTCGCGCCAGGTGGAGAAGGTCTTGAACAACGACATATTCACCTGGTAATAGCCAGGGCCATAGATGTTGTTCTGCGGACTGCCGAGGAGCGCAATCGCAGTGGCCCTGTCGGTGACTGGAGCCTGGAAAAGCACCGGAACGCCATCCGGATTCACTGAGCCGACCGGATGTGTATCATCCGAGATCGTCTCGCCGGGTAGTGGGTTGCGGAATGCACAGGGATTGAAGTAATTGAGCTTCGTCCGAACCTGGGACGGGCAGGAGGTGAGGCTCGGATTAGTCGGATCGGGCGTGCCACCACCGGCAAACGGATCGCTGACCGGGAAGGCTCGCGCACTGCCGCCGGCCGCCGTGCTGATATTTGGCGAAACCGTGAACGGTGTGCCGGTCTGCGCAGCCCAAGTCAGGCTCGTCGACCAGCCCCCGACGGTTTCATCAAGCCATCGCGAGCTGTCATTGAGAAATGCCTTACCTCTGCCGAATGGCAGTTCATAGTTGCCGTTAATCGTAAAGCGGTTGCGAATATCGAACACCGAATTCGTGAGTTCGTCGATGTACGGAATGAGCGCGGGTTGCCGGTTACCAATCGCGGTGAAGAGTCCGCCCGCATCGCTTGCATCATCCAGAGCATGCGACCAGGTGTAAGTAGCGAGAAATGACAGCCCGTGCGAAAGGCGCTTCTCCAGCTTTGCCTGCAGTGAGTTGTAGGTGCTCACGCCGGCAAAGTGGACCTCTCCTATCCCTCCCAGGTCCGGGAAGGGGTTGAAAGGATTGGTGTTGGTACCCGGCCTCCAGAGCCCCGGAGCGGTATTCGGAGCTCCGTAAAGCTCCAGGTGACGAGCAAGGTTGCCAACGTAGGTGATCGTGGCAGCAAGGTTGGGAGAGATCTGCTGCTGCACGCCGAGGCTGTACGTCATTGTGTAGGGCGGCTTGATGCTCGCATCGATGGAGTGGAAGCCGGGTTGCGATATAAAGGTTTGCAACTGGCCGCCATCGGTGGCTGGCAGCAGTCCGGCCTGCAGGGTAACGCCTTGCGCGGCCAGCGATGGACAGTTGTCGGTGACGCAGGTTGGTGCATAGAAGCTCGCCTGGTTGGAGTAGGGGAAGTTCGCGCCCAGGTTTCCGTTGCCTTCCGACTGCAGGCCACCGTAGAACATACCGAAGCCTGCGCGGACGACCGTGTTCGGACGCGCCGAATAGGCAAAGCCGATGCGCGGCGCGAAATTGGTCTTCTGCGACGTCGCCAGGCGATCGTTGTCGACGAACTGCACGGTGACATTGTCCTTCGCGAGTGCGCTCAGGAAGGGCTCGCCCAAATTGAGATTCTGCTGGCTCTTGGGGAACTGGACGACACCGGAGCCGGTGCCAATGCCCAGCGGGCCGGTGACGACAAAGTTTGCCTGCTGTCCCGCGTTCTCTTTATAAGGCTGGAAATAGTCATAACGAACACCCAGGTTCAAGGTCAGTTTCGGCGTGAGTTTCCAGTCGTCCTGAACATATCCGGCGTCGTACCATTGTGCGTCGTTAACGTTTGGAGAAACCGAAATCGCGGCATAATTCTCCTGGTCCACCAGCATGTCTGCCACGGCTGAACCGGTATTGGCAACGCCGGGTACCCCAGTAAACTGGCCGTCCCAGTGATACTGGCCGAGGTCGGCAGGAGCGTAGATGTAATAGAAGCGGACAGCCTGGAACGAAACCCCAAACTTCAGGGAGTGGTTCCCCCAGATCTTCGTCACGTTGTCCAGGATCTGGTAAACATTCTGCGATTCCCTGCTGATGCCGGTCGAACCCCACTGCTGGATCGTACCGTTGACATAACCCGACGGCAAACCGTACTGGCCGGGCTTTAGGTTGGATGGTTGCGGTCCTAGTCCCAGCGAAGTATTGAGCGTGGGATTAAAGGCATTGGGCTGCTGGAAATTAAACACACCCCAGTTGTAGCCAAAGCGGAGCTCGTTGGTCAGGCTGGGATTGAAGATATGGGTCTCACTGCCCATGAAGTTCATCGCCAGATTGGTGTCGTACTGACCGCCGTAGCCGCTGCCATCGAGGATCGGCCCGAGTGGCAGGCCATTTGTCTTGATCTCGTGCAGATAGCTGTAGCGCACATAGCTCTGGTCCTTGGCGCTGATGTTCCAGTCGAGGCGCTGGTCCCACTGGATAATGTTATCGCTATTGCCCACATTGACGAGGTAATTGTTGTAGAGCTTGCCATTGTTGGCGTTTGGCGCTGGATAGAGATTGAGAATGTTCGACGCGACTGCGTTGATCTGGTTGGGACACAGCACGTTCTGCTGTCCGTTGCAGACAAGAGGCTGGGCAAGATTAGCCGAGTTTGGCTCATAGAGCACTGTCGGTGCACCTACGCCGGTCAGATTGCCGTTCAGCAACTCGGAGAAGTTGCCCTGCTTCTCAAGCGCCGACGGCACATTAATGGGCGTGGGGTTGCTGATCGAGATGCGATTCGCCTCAATGTCGCCGAAGTAGAAGAGCTTATTTCTCCAGATCGGGAAACCGAGCGTAGCACCGAACTGATTCTGGTGATACGGGGGGGTCTGCGCGTCAGGACCCGCGTTCCAGTTGATTGCGTCCAGGTTGGTGTTGCGGAAATATTCCCAGACGTCGCCATGGATCTGGTTTGTTCCCGATTTGATGTTGGCCTGCAGGACCGCGCCCGCTGAATGCCCGAATTCTGCACTGAAGTTGCTGGTTTGGAGGCTGAACTCTGAGAGAGCATCAGGCGGAGGCCGCATGACGTAACTGGAGCCGTTCAGGAAGTCGACGAGATTGGTGTTATTGTCCACACCATCGAGGATGAAGTTGTTCTGCTCCGCGCGCTGGCCGTTGGCAACAAAGTCCCCCGACCCACTGCCGCGAGTGTTGCCGAACGGGGGAGCTACTCCAGCTGTCAGTTGCGCAATATAGACCCAGTTCCGTCCATTTAGCGGAGTGTCGTTGATTGCTTTCGTGCTGATGACCTGGCTGACAGCCGCATCCTCGGTCTGCAACAACGGCGCCGCAGAGCTGATCTTGACAGTTTCCGAAACGGATCCGAGCGGAAGCGTCATATTCACATTGAGGCGCTGCTGAATATCCAGATGCAGGTTCTCACGGGTGACTGTCTCAAACCCCTGCGAGGATGCGGAGAGCGTGTAGTTCCCGATTTTGAGAGGTGAGAAGACAAATACACCGCTGCGATTCGACTTGGCCTCGAGAGCCAAACCGGTGTCGACATTTGTGACCGTGACCTGCGCGTCGGAGATCACAGCCCCCGAACTGTCCTTCACAGTACCAGTGATGGTGCCCTGATCTGTCTGCGCAAAACCAGATACAGCGAACACAAAAAACAACGCCGCCAGCGCCATCGCGAAGAGGGTTGAATGCGTCGCTTTCAAGATGGATGGCCTCAAGGATAATCTCAACATCGTCTTGTCTTTCCCAGTCCTGGCGCGTGGGACGATGCGCTTTCAGCACATTGAGAAGCTCGCTCCCGGACCGATTCAGAATTGATCTACTGCTACCGTGTACGTTAACGAGCACGGATAAAGCCTTCTGTGTACGTTACCGGCATTGACGGTAATCTCACCAATTAGGAGTTGTCAAGAATCATGTACAAGAATTTTCGCGCACGCTCTCAACTTGCCCCGAACGTCAGTACCTTCCCACTGTTTTGTAACGAGACCTCTTACAGGCAGGTGTTTACAAAGCAATTGTCGTCACTTCCATCAGATTCTTTACCGACAGAACGTCCGATTGGTCCAACATTACGCATGAGCGATCCCAGCCTTCAAACACATTTGCATCGTGTTCGGTAACGTAAACGTATTGTTGACTTTGAGAAAGTCTGCCTGGCGCGCCGCTAGCAACACGAGGTGATTCTGAGGAGTCCTGCGTCGGAGCAATTTACCTTGTTATTACTATGAAGTCGTCGAAGGAGATTATGCGGGTTGGCATCATCGGTACTGGCGCTATCGCTCGGAAGCATGCCGAGGCCTATCAGAAGATCGGCTACGAGATCGTGGCCTGCACCAATCGCAGCCCTGTTGCAGGAATCGAATTTGCCAGGGCCACCGGGGCTGCGTTTGTCCCTGACAGCGAACAACTCTGCCACCATCCCCTCGTCGACTTCGTCGATGTTTGCACGATGCCCGATTATCGCCTCCAAGCCGTCGAACTCTGCGCTGAAGCGAAGAAGCATATCCTCGTGCAAAAGCCCATGGCCACCACGCTGGCTACTGCCACGCGAATGGTCGAGGTCGCTCGCGCAGGCGGAATTCAGCTCGGTGTAGTGAGCCAGCATCGCTTTGACGACTCGACTCTTTTTCTCAACGACGCTCTTGCTTCAGGCCGCCTGGGCAGAATTCTTCAGGCAGACGCCTACGTCAAGTGGTATCGCTCGGCGGAATATTATGCACGGCCCGGGAAAGGAACGTGGGCCACCGAAGGCGGCGGCGCGCTCATTACTCAGGCGATTCATCAGGTCGATCTGTTGCTGCAGCTGGCTGGAGCAGTAAAAGAAGTCTTCGCTTATTGGCAAAAGGGTGCGCTGCACTCCATCGAATCTGAGGACGTTATCAGTGTGGTTTTGCGCTACGCTTCCGGCGCTACCGGAGTCATACAGGCCTCGACTGCCTTTTGGCCGGGATCTCCGGAGCGGCTTGAATTCCATGGAACCAACGGCACTGCGGTTGTCATCGGCGACCGCCTGACGACCTGGAATGTGCGGGTGGACGCCGGCAAACCACCCCCCCTCGCCGGTGAAGCGGCCTCCGGCGCCTCCGATCCGATGGCCATTTCCACGCTGCCTTTCGAGCGTCAGCTCCTTGACTTCGGAGAGGCCTGCCGTACCAGCCGCCCTCCACGGGTTTCGTGGCGTGAAGGCTGGCGTGCCATGCAACTGGTCACTGCCATCTACCAATCGGCAGCCGAAGGCCGGCCAATGTCTATTGACCAAAACCTGCCAGGCCCGGACTGAGCCGACCGGTTCGACGCCGTACCGCGGTGTCAGCTCTTTAAATGCACCATCTGAGCTTTCATCTGCGCCTTGATAACCAGTTCAGCCGCGAGCAGGCACTGCGCCTGGTCCTGCGCTGTGTGCGTGCGGTGCACGACATCCGAAACGAACTGTGGACCGAAGGGGAGCACAACATTGGTGCAATCGATATAACGCTGCTCGTTCTTATTCACTATGAACAGATTGTTTCCGCTCTTGCTGACGGCTACGTTGATATACTTGCGCACTTCGATATAGCCCTCGGTGCCGAGGATGAATAGCCTGCCGTCACCCCACGTGCCAAGCGCATCGGGAGTAAACCAGTCGAGTCTTACGTAGCCCAAGCCGCGATCCCCACGCAGCATCATGTCGCCGAAATCCTGAAACTTCGGATGCTCCGGATGATTCACATTCGCAATCTGTGAAGCGACCACCTCCGCCTCGGTCGATCCGGTGTAATAGAGGAACTGATCGACCTGGTGCGATCCGATATCGCACAGAATCCCACCGTACAATTCCGGCTCCCAGAACCAATCCGGGCGCAGCGATGCGCCACCGGCATGCGCGTCTGATCCATTCTTCACAGGCTGGAAAATCTGGTGCGGAGCGATATTGATCGTCTGAATGACGCGCCCGACGGCACCTGCCTGCACCAGTTCTCCAGCCCTGATCGCTCCCTTCACCTCGAGTAGTTCGCTGTACATGATCGCGTAGATGCGCTTCGTTTCCGCAATTGTCTTGCGCACCTCGGCCACTTGTTCCAGCGTCGTAGCGCCAGGCTTGTCGCTTAAATAGTCCTTACCGCGCTTCATCACCCTCACTCCCAGCGGAGCACGCTGGTTCGGAATCGTCGAACTCAGCACTAATTGCGTTGAAGGGTCGTTCAGAATCTCTTCTTCCGAGCTCACCATCTTCGCCTGCGGAAATGCCTTGGCGAAGGCCGCGGCCTTGTCGGGCTCAGCCCCGTATGCCGCGACCAGTGCACCTCCACCACGCAGGATCGCCCCAACCATGCCATAGATATGGTCATGGCTCACGCCACAGACTGAGAACCTGATCGAGTCCTTTGGTTGAGCGTTTGGATCCTGCCCCGACCCCGCCACCTCATGGATGATGTGATCGGTCTCCACGGTGTGCAGCGCGAATGCTGTCCCCGGCAACACCGACATCATCCCCGCTCCACTCACGCCTTTCAAGAACGACCGCCTGTTCAATGCGTCCATCGCCATTTATCAGTCCTCACTATCCGGATTATCGAAGCAGGTTGCAAATCACGATATTAAATGCAGCGTCGCGTGAATTTCCGGCCTGAGACCAAGGGACTGGATCGTGCCAGCAACCCCCGCCCTGCCGCAGCAGGAGCGAGCCCTTGGAATGCACTCCTGCGAGGGCAAGCCAGCCTCTGCCATCGCGCGAGGAACACCCGCCGTTCGCTCTTGCGAGTTTGTCAGGTGCAGAGGCCCGGTGATAATGGCGATTTTGCGATGGCCAATCTCAATCAGGTAGCGAGTCGCCTTATAAGTTGAAAGCTTTTAGGCTGCGCTCGGCGAACGCTGAACAGCACTCAAGCTGCCCTGGCTTGCTATTGAGCATCCTTCACACAGCGAAATCCCAGCGTCCCGGACCGGTCATAGCTCGGCGCCATGAGCAGGAGCTTGCCATGTTGGTCGTTGCGATAGGCTTGCGGGAAATACCAGATCGAACCTTGCGGCTGATAGTGGCTTCCGCCGCGAAGAATGCCTCCGCGCGTATGATCATCCAAATACTCGTCGGTCCATTGCCAGACATTGCCGACCATATCCACGACCCCGAACGAGCTGGCTCCGGATGGGTGCGCATCGACGTCATCAGGTGAGTTGAGCGAGCGGCCTTTGTCTGGAACAGGCACGCTGTCAGGCGCCCAAGTATTGCCCCATGGATAGATGCGATTTTCGTCGCCGCCCTGTGCGACGTACTGCCACTCCCATTCGTGCGGCAATCGCTTGCCCGCCCACGCAGCGTAGGCGCGGGCGTCTTCGAGTGACACCCACGTGACGGGTTTGTTGGCCCAGCCGTCAGGATAGCTCCCGTTCTTCCAGTCGCCGAGGAAGTTTAGATCGTCGGCTGGATGATAGTGGGTGGCGTCCAGGAAATTCTTGTACTGAGCATTGGTCACGGGATATTTGTCCATGAAGAACCCATCGATGTGCATGCGGTGTTCATGGAAGCGGCGCGCTGCGTCTTCCCAGGCATACTGCACATCCACGCTAACATCGTTGAATCCTTCAATTTCGATTCCCTGCACGCGGAAGATGTAATCACTGGCGGGAATTTTCACCATGCCTTCAGGTGCGGCGGGCGCGGGCGCGGTTCGCGCAATTTCGACAAGTTGCTGGGCCAGCGGCTTCCACTGGTCGGAATAGCTGGAAAGCGGCGGCACCGTCATTTTCTTCATGCGCGACATCAGGGCCTGCACCTTCGCATCGGGCGCGGTCTTCGTCGCCAGAATGGCTCCGAATCCGTGCGCCTCGATTGGAAAGGCGAGCGCGGCTTCGTTTTCGTCGCGCTCCGGAGTCAGCTCCTCACCATGGTAGAGATCGAAGTACCGCATGCCCTCTTCAGCGGGAACCGACATCTCGCGGCCGGCGACGTCGTATTCGTTGCGGTTGACGATCGTCCAGACCGTCTGGTCGCCAAGAGGCCAGCGGCTGCCGAAGACGCCGTAAAGGTGCGTCGGATAAAACGGCTCCCAGCCCCGACTGATCAGAAACGGCGCAACTGCGCGTTCAATCGTTGCCATGCGTCGCGTGGCTTCGCCATCTCGCGGAGTGATGCCGTTCCATATCCCCCAAACGTTTTCCCAACTCTCCCAGCCGACACCGTTGAAGAACGCAAATTGCAGATCGTCGGTCTTGTTGCGCGCCCAGCGATGCGAGATGTTGACCATGTGGCGGGATTCGAGCCACTTATACTTGTCCACCTGGGGCACAAACAGAAACGAATATTGCCCCCACGTCATCACGTTCCAGGCCAGGGCCTCGTCGGACGGGCTGCCTTCGGGCTCAAAGGCCAGCGTGTGGCCTACCTGATCCGAGGCTTCTGAGAAGGCCAGCGGCACGCCATCCTGCGTGTCGCCGTTGATGCCGTCAGCGTCGATCTCCTTCATGGTTTCTGCAATCGCCTGCGGCCAGGGCTTGCCGGGATCGTGCGTTCCCTGGTCCCACATCATCATTGGAAACAGAACACGCACGCCGCGGCGGTGGAAGTCCTCCACCATCTGATGGACGGCGCTAAGGCCACCGGGCATGGAGCGAATCATGTCGTGTTGGTTGCGGTCGTCGATGCCCATATTCGGATATGTTGGCCAGATCAGTACGGCATCAATTCCGCCGAAGCGATTGTCCAAGTCGTCGAGATAACGGTCGACGGTGTATTTGTGCACGACAGGATCATAAAAGTAGCGATCCTGAACCATCATCTGCGGCTGAATAAAGCTGGACTGCGTCCACTGCAGGGCAGGCATTTTGTAACGCGCGTCGTTGTACCCGGTGCGGACGCGCCGTTCCATGCGCCAGTGGGTAATGTCATTCAGCCATTGCTGATGGGTAACGTCCGTGCAGGGTGTGTATCCACCTTCCCACGCGCCTCGGAGCGTCAGGCATTCAGGTGAAGGAATCTGCTGACCGGTGGGCTGGTACTTTGTGTCCTGCGCTCCTGAAACCAGGAGCAACGTTGTCATTCCTGTCAGGACAATTGCTGCCGATCTGCACCTGGTAGTGGTCCCAATCACTCTGACTGGCTCCTTTTCAAATGTTCCCTGTTCAATCTTTCCCGTTCAGCATCTGCTGCACTTCCACCAGTGTGGGCATTGATGATTGAGCGCCCTGCCGGGTCACAGAGATTGCCGCCACGGCCGCCGCGAATCTTGCGCTCTCCGCCGGATCATTGCCCAGCATCAGCGCGGTGGCAAAGGCTCCGTTGAAGGCGTCTCCGGCTGCAGTGGTGTCTACCGCGCGAACGGCAAATGCATTAATCTGCCGATTCAAGCCGTTGCGGTCGGCAAGATAAACTCCGCGGCCGCCGAGTTTCAACGCAACGGCCTGCGGGCCCTTAGCGAGCAACGCGCGCGCGATTTCTTCGGGAGGATTCGTGGGATCGCTCGCTGAGAAGAAAGCCGCTTCGGTTTCATTTGGAGTAAACCAACGTGCATGACGGATCACGACCGGTGGCAGTTCTTGCGCCGGGGCTGGATCGAGCATCAACGGCACGCCTTCACGCGCGCACACGTTGGCCAGATGCTCGACCGTATCCAGAGGAATTTCCAATTGTGTGAGCACCAGCCCAGCAGCGCGAATCCTATCGAGATTGGCGTCGATATCTGAAGGCGAAACGGCCGCATTTGCGCCCGGGGTCACTACGATGATGTTGTCTCCCGAGGGAGAGACAATGATGACCGCGACGCCGGAGCTGGTTTCCGATGCGCCGACGGCCGAGACATCGATGCCTGATTTTTGCAGGTGGTCGCGCAACTCGGCCCCGAAGGCGTCAGTACCTAGCCTTCCGATCATGCTGACCGGATATCCCAGGCGCGCCACTGCGACCGCCTGATTTGCTCCTTTGCCACCAGGGTGAGTCCGGAACTCCTCGCCCTGCACCGTCTCGCCGGTAACAGGGATGCGGGCTGCCCGTGCGACCAGATCCATGTTGATGCTTCCCACCACAACAATCGGTTTGCGGTTCGTCATGAAGGTACCTGCGTTAAATCTTCCTCGGCTAAAAAAGGGGGGCCAGGGCAACCAGCGTAAGCCCGGCAAGAAAAAGAACAAACATCCAGAAGAGATACATCTTCGCTCGCGCAGGAGCAGCTGAAAATTCGCGCCAGATAAATACCCCCCAGCAGGCCGAAATCATGGTGGCCCCTTGGCCGATAGAGTAAGAAACCGCCGGCCCCACGATGTGTGCCCGCGACGCTACGAAGTTGAACACTCCGCCGGTGCACCAGATTGCTCCGCCAAGGGTTCCCCAAAGATGCCATTGCAAGGGCGCAGCGGAGAACCCGCTCATGGAGACGGGCGGCTGTGCATCCAGGGGTTTGCGCATCAGCAGATAGTTGAATGGGATAGCGCACAAAGTTACGCCGACAACGAAGATAAAGGACACCGCGTACGGCCCTGGCGCGTCTTGTCCACTCATCGAGCGCGCGACAAATGGATAAAAACTTCCCATCAGGACGCCGGAAACCAGGCTGATAACGACGCCGCGGCGGCTCATCGCGGGACGCTCGCGTTCGCGCAGTCTGTAGGCGACGGCGTCAAAGATGATCGCTCCGACCACGAGCACAATGCCGCCGAAGAGCATCAATGGGTTGCCGTTCGGAGATAAGAGATAGCTGCTGACAGCGCCGACGACGAGAGCCAGCCCGATTCCCACCGGAAATGCCACGGCTAGTCCTGCAATCTCAATCGCGGCGACCAGGAGCAGGTTGGCAATATTGAAGATGATTCCTCCAATCAGCGCCAGCAGCAGATTTGTGTGATGAATTGCTGTCAGGTCTTGAATGAAGGGACGGCCTGTTGGCTGGAAGCGATATCCGGGACAAAGCTTGACGGTGTTGGCCCACGACCCCCAGCACAACATGCTGACGATCATGAACGAAAGCGCAACGGCATAGGTTTCAGGCTGGTACAAGGTTGGGCTCCTGAATCGTTAGTTCGTTCCAGATGACAATTCTTATCACTTAGAAGGCCAGTTTCAGCCCAACCTGAAAAATCCTGGCCTCGCGTGCACCGTTAACCTTGTCCGAACGGAACATTTCCGTAATTGTCTACACTGGCGTACGGATACGTCGCGTGGGCGCCATTCCATTGCGTGTGATTGAAGAAATTAAATGGGTCCGCGCGGAATTGCCCGCGCGAACCCAGCCCTCCAGGGAGATCAAGATCTTGACTAGAGGCCGGCGACAGAACCAGGCTGAGATGTTCTCAACAAATCACGATCCCGTAACCTGCTCTCGAGTCATATCAGCCATCACTCGTGACGAATCCGTCATCAGGACCTCTGGCTTCAGACGCGCAAACAGGTCAAGAGCGCGGGCGATCAGGCCGGTCCATCCTGTCTGGTGGCTGGCGCCGAGCCCGGCGCCGTTATCGCCGTGGAAGTACTCGTAGTAAAGGATGTAGTCCTTCCAGTACGGATCCTCCTGGAACTTCTTCGTGCCTCCATAAACAGGACGCTTCCCATCCGCATCACGCAGAAAGATGCTTGCGTTGCGGTGGGCGATTTCCTTCGCTACTTCAAACAGCGTCATATAGTTACCCGAGCCGGTCGGGCATTCCACCTTGAAGTCCGGTCCGTAGAACGGATACATTTGCAGCAGTCCGCGGATGATCAGCCCATTCACTGGCATCCAGATCGGTCCCCGCCAGTTCGAGTTGCCCCCAAACATGCCCGTGTTCGACTCGGCAGGCAGGTACTGGACTTTATATTCCTGCCCGTGAAGATAGAACAGGAAAGGATGCTCAAGGTGATACTTCGAGAGCGAGCGTATGCCGTACGGGCTCAAAAACTCATTCTCATCGAGCATGTAATGAAGAATGCGTAGCAGTTTTGGCTTGTTGGCGGTAGTCAGGAGCCGGCGTCCCATATATCCGCCCACATTTACATCTTCGGCTGCCGCCACCTTTTGAACTACCTCCGGATGGCGCTTGCGGAACAGTTGGACGAGTTCGTAAATGCGCGGGTGCCTCATGAGAGATTCGTGCTCAAGAACGGTCGCCGCGCACAGTGGCAGCAGCCCCACCATCGAGCGGATTTTCAGGCGCGTGACGTCGCCATTCGGAAAGTGCAGCAGGTCGTAGAAGAATCCATCCTCCGAGTCCCACATCTCGTCATGATTCGTGCCTATCCGATCCATGGCATAAGCGATCCAGATAAAGTGTTCGAGGAACCGGAAGGCGATTTCCTCATACATGTTGTCGTAGTCGGTCAGAATAAGCGCAATCTGCAGCATGCACTGGCAGTAGAACGCCATCCAGGCAGTGCCGTCTGCCTGATCGAGATGCCCCCCGGTCGGCAGCTCGGCGCTGCGGTCGAAGACGCCGATATTGTCCAGTCCGAGAAACCCGCCCGCAAAAACATTGCGCCCCTGCGGATCTTTTCGATTCACCCACCAGTTGAAATTGAGCATCAGCCCCTGGAACGAGCGCTCCAGGAAGCGCATATCGGACCGGCCCAGTTCAGTCTCAATCCTGAAGAGGAACAAAGTCGCCCAGGCGTGCACCGGCGGATTCACATCGCCGAAGTTCCACTCATACGCCGGAATCTGCCCATTCGGATGCGCATAGAGATTGCGCAGCATCAGCAGCAACTGGTCTTTCGCGAAATCGAAGTCCACCAGCGAAAAGGCGATGGTATGGAACGCCAGGTCCCACGCCGCGTACCAGGGATACTCCCACTTGTCTGGCATGGAAATCACATCGCTGTTGAGCATGTGAAACCACTCGGCATTGCGCGATTTTCCCTGGCCGGATCCGACCAGCGGATGAGCGTCATGCTCGGTGAGCCATTTGTCGAGATCGAAGTAGTAATACTGCTTCGACCACAGCATTCCGGCCAGTGCCTGGCGGTGAACGCGTCGCTCGTCTTCGCTCAGGTTCGCTGGTGTGATCCGGTCGTAAAACTCGTTCGCGTCTGCCAGCCGGGCGTCGAAAACCTTATCGAAGTCACTAAATGCATTGGGTGCAGCCGTCACGCTGAGCCGCAGACGCACCACCTCGCTCCCCCCGGCCGGAACATTCAGCACATAATGGGCTGCCGCCTTCGTGCCCGTTTTCGCCGAATTCACCGCATCGCTCTCGCCTGAAATCACATAGCGATGGAACGCATCCTTCACATAAGGAGAGGCATTCGCGTGCCCCCAAAGCTTTTCGTTATTGGACTCATTCTCCGTGAACAGCAGTTCTGTCGCGCCGTCGCACTGTAGCGTGTACTCGCCTAGCAGATGATGCGAGGCTTGAATCTTCGTCTCGTCCACCTGTCCGAGCACAGGCTTGGGCTCATCTTGCTCCCAGGTCCAGTTATTGCGGAACCACAACGTGGGCAAAACATGAATCTGCGCCGCTTCCGGGCCTCGATTAAAGACGGATATTCGGATCAGCGTGTCTTCCGGATTGCCCTTGGCATATTCCACAAAGACATCGAAGTACCGATCCTCATCAAAGATGCCCGTATCGAGAAGTTCGTACTCCATCTCTTCGCGTGAGCGCCGCTTGTTAGTCTCCACCAGGTCGCGATACGGAAACTCCGCCTGCGGATATTTGTACAGGTACTTCATGTACGAGTGCGTCGGAGTGCTGTCGACGTAAAAGTAGTATTCCTTCACGTCTTCGCCGTGGTTCGACTCGCTGTTCGTCAGCCCGAACATGCGCTCCTTCAGAATCGGGTCTTTGCCATTCCACAACGACACGCAGAAGCAGAGCAGCTGCTTGTCGTCGCAATAACCGGCCATCCCGTCCTCGCCCCAGCGGTAAGCGCGCGAGCGCGCCTGGTCGTGGCTGAAGTAGTCCCAGGCGTTGCCATCCTCGCTGTAGTCCTCGCGTACCGTACCCCACTGGCGTTCGCTGAGATAAGGTCCCCACTTCTTCCAGGGAACGCCCAGTTCACGCGCGTCGTTCAGCCTTTTCTGTTCCGTGACCTCGACATAGGATAGAGCGTTACGAGTCTTTTCTGCGGCAGTCATGGCTTTCCTCTTTCAACTCAATCAATCGATTCGGAGACAGCAACTTGCCAGGCGCGATCAGTAGTGTGACACGGTCTGCCGCAATTGTCCCCCATAAAGGTAGATGTCTCAAAGGCTAGACCGCTTCAGCAGGGGGGTAACTGGCAGAAATAACAGCTGCAGAGTGTTAGACCCATTCCTTGGCGTCGGGATCGATAGCATCGTGTGAGCTAAACCCAACTCAGCAGGGTGCCGTGTCTGTCAGAAGTGACAGTTCACATCACCCTTTTAATCTCGTAGGATTGGAGCGAATTTACGAATGAGCGCGTTCGATTTATTTGAGTGTTGCCCGAAGTCTGCCTTGATCTCAGATCGTGGGGCTGGCCCAAAAACCAAGGACGGGGATGGTTAGTAGATCGTTACCCGATCGGAGTGAAAGTAAAGATCGGGCCCAGAATGTGACGAGCATTCTGCTTCCGTATGGTAAAGTGCCTCTCACCAGAATGTTGGCACCTGGTGCGATGGACGAGAGCGAGCAGGTGAGCAATGAAAAGACTAAAGAGGGGCGCGCCGAAAATCGTCGTGTCGTAGTGCGCGTTCTACAAAACAAAGCGACTGCAGGAGTATAAGACCAGCCCTGCTCTTTCAGAACCACAACATCATCGGTTCCAAGGAAGCCTGGCATGTTACCAAAAAGTCAATACACCCGCGGGCAGACCTGCAAAGCCCTGTTGTGGGTGGCTTTCATCGCCTTGATTCCATTACCTCTCGTGATCGCCCAGTCTCCAGGGGGTTCCAGCGAACCAGCAACTGAAATTGCTGGAGAGAGTGTCGAAGACCAGGGTCAGCCGGTTTTCGATGTTCATCCCGACATTCACGCATTAGGCCATATCGACCTCAAATTCGAGGACCTTCCCAACAGCCCCGGTTATTCATTCAACGGCCCGGATTCGGCCTCCATGATCCAGTCGACACGGAAGGCTCCGGAAACCCCTGTGCAGTGGAGAATCGCTATTCAGGAATCGCTTCTCTACACGGGGATTATGCACACGTTCAATCTGTGGACTGAGGCCGGAACTCGGGATGCTTTGTATGGGCCCTGGCTTAAGAACTACCTCGATTCTGTGGGTGAGTTGCGGGGCTGGAGCGACAGCGATCGATTTATGGCTCCCTATGTGGGCCACACGATCGAAGGCTCGGTGTTCGGATATATCGAACGCCAGAACGATCCACGATACCGCAAAGTGCAGTGGGGAGATGGTCGCGAGTACTACATGAGCCTTCTTCACTCGCTGGCATACTCCGCCGTGTGGCACACACAGTGGAAGATCGGACCGGTCAGCGAGGCGTCCATCGGCAACGTGATGCTGCATGCCTCGCCGGGATTCATTACGCTCGCCGACACGCCGACATTGGGCACTGTCGAAATGATCGGCGAAGACGCCGCAGATCGGTACCTCATCACCGGTCTTGAAAATCGCACCACCAACCGTGTTCTGATCATCCTGGCTCGAAGCTTCCTGAATCCCGGCCGGTCGTTTGCGAATGTAATGGCCTTTCATCTACCGTGGCGCAGGGATAACCGCCTCGGCCTGCTTGGTGAAGACTTCGTTCTCCGCAAGGAACTCGTCGCCGAGTACAAGGCCGGCGGCGAGAAGCCCTTCGTTTACGAACACCCGCCTAAGCCGCAGTTCGAACGCACTTATCCCAAAGAAGCGGATATCGAGCTCACTGCCTTCCCTGTTTACGAAACCTTTCTCGGAGGCGGGAGTTGCATCGGCGGAGGCGGCTCGGGCGCCTCACGCCTTAATCCCTATTTTCAGCTGGTTGGTGAAGTGAGTGGGTGCCTCGTGATGCACATGCCGGCCGCGAATCAGAGCGGCGACATGCTGTTCTATGGAGGAGGACTTCGCTGGACTCCACTCGCTGCGCATCATGTTTCACCGTTCTTGCAGGTAATGTTTGGAGGCAGGAAAGTTACTCACGAAACCGACGACATTCCTCTACGGAAGAAGCTGCTTGCCGAATGGGACGATGGCGACGGAACCCTGCCGCATTATCCAAAGCGCAGCGACTGGTCGGTAGAGGTCGTAAGGAATGGACCCTCTCTGAGTGTGGGAGGCGGCTTCGATGTGGTGCTGACACGCGCGTTTGCCTGGCGCCTCGTTAATGTCGAGTACTCGAACACCTGGATAGGGAATGTGGACATGATTCAACCGCAAAACGCTCTGCGAGTTACTACCGGCGCCGTCCTGCGTATTGGCACGTGGTAGAACGATCGCCTGCTTCAGGTCAAATACCAGCCGAGCCCGAGGCTCATTACTTAACCGCTACGTGGAAGAGCAGATGGCTTGGTTTTCCAGTTCCGGTAGCACGAGATATTCCATTTCAAGACACTGAGTAACTCCATCTAGTACGTGCAGTGGTGCCAGCGCGAACGCGATCCCGGATCGGTAAATGAGGGTAGGATCGCAGTCATAGCGTCAGGATTAGTATTGCTGGCCTTGAAGAAGCCGGCATACCCATACTCCCGCTATACATTGACTCGGCGCGTTTAGAGGGCCGGCAGCCACACTCTCTACAGGAGGAACCGTCGTGATCGGCGAGCAACTCTCGACGAAGGAATACAGGCGCCGCGCTCTCGAAGTTGCGATCCACGTCGGCCTGGTTATTTTGCTTACCACCGCCTGCCTCATGATCCTCCGGCCATTCCTTCCGCTGATTGCCTGGGGCATTGTGATTGCAATCGCCGTCTACCCCGCGTACCGAAAGCTGAGGGCCGTCCTCGGAGGACGCGACAAACTGGCTGCCATTCTTTGCACCTTATTCTTCCTGGCTGTTTTGACTCTTCCGGTTGTATTACTTGCTCAAACGCTGGTCGACGGCATTCAGACGCTGACTTCCCACGTGCGCGATGGATCATTCCGCATTCCGGCGCCGCCTAACAGCGTCGAGAAGTGGCCCCTGATCGGCCCGCCCCTGAATAGCATCTGGACTACGGCTTCGACAAACTTGACCGGATTGCTCATGAGCTTGGCTCCGCAGATCAAAGCCTTCGTCCCTGGGCTCTTGTCGGCTTCCGCCGGAGTTGGGCTGACTGTCCTGCAATTCGTACTTTCAATTCTCGTTGCGGGGGTCATGCATCGCGAATGCATCGGGGTGCGCCGCAATCTCGCGTTCGCTGGCTGAGCGCCTTTTCGGTAGCCAAGGGCCGGAGTTTGAAGAACTCGCGGGATCCACGATTCGGAGCGTCACCAACGGCATTCTTGGTGTCGCGGTCATTCAATCTGTTCTTGCTGGCCTGGGCTTCGTGGTTGGAGGGTTGCCCGGCGCCGGATTGTGGACGATGATCTTCCTCTTTGGCGCCGTGCTTCAAATCGGCGGTCTCGTACTCGTTCCGGCTGTCATCTACATGTTCGCGATCGCGAGCACGACGAAGGCCGTGCTGTTTTTGCTCTGGTGCATCGTGGTCGGACTCATTGACAACGTGCTGAAACCCATGCTGCTGGGGCGCGGTGTAGCGGTCCCCATAGCAGTCGTCTTTCTGGGAGCCGTCGGCGGGTTCCTGGCCATGGGAACCATCGGACTTTTTGTCGGTGCCATCGTCCTGTCGGTGGGGTATAAGCTCTTTCTTGCATGGCTCGAAGGGCCTGTTGCCGCGAAACAGGAGATCTGATCGCGTACGCAATGCACGCTCTTCGCCATGTCTTTCTCGATGACCCGACCTTAAGTGATTGCGATCACCAACTCGGCCATCTGCGCGTCACGCTCCTACCGGCCAGGTACCTCGCTTTCTCGCTGAAGCAACGGGAACCTATCTCCTGCTTGTTGACGCCGCCAAGCAAAGACCTCAGCGCAAGACATCTGCAGGAGCTCGGCGATCCGGTCGTCGGGTCAATCTTCCGATCAATCTCCGTGATTTTGGTGACAGGTATACCGCTGATTTGCCCATGCTGGCGGATCAAAGACTCATCTTCTGCGAGATAGATGCAAAAGGTCTTATCCTGGGCAACAAACGATTCGATCCACTGAATACTGGGGCCAAGCTGACGGAGTGCATCGTTTGAATTGGCGGAAACTTCGCGCATTTGTTCAGCAGTCAAGGTACCGATCTTCGGAACTTCGCGCTCAATCAAATATTTCTTCATAAAGCTCTCTCCTTGTAGTTCGTCGCAACTAATCGATCAGATTTGAGTCGAGAGTAGAAGAAAAGCAACCTTGCCACAAGATGGCAGATTTGCCATTATAGGTAGGTATTTCAGCCAAACCTGGAGAGGACGACGATGATAGACGTCACCATCCTGTTCCTCGATCAGACCTTTTCATCCACTGCTATTGGTCCGATGGAGGTCTTTCGTCACGCGGGTACCCTGTGGAACAGCTTCACCGGAATGCAGCCTTGTCCTCAGTTCCGGGTCAGCACAGCGTCGATCAATGGACGCGCGGTCCAGTGTGACGGCCCCATCCTGATCCAGCCAAACAAGGCACTTGCAGATATCCGGAAGACACACCTCATCTTCATTCCGTCCACCGGAATCAGCGTCGACGACGTGGTGGAGCGCAATGCGCCCGTTGTGCCGTGGCTGCGGCGGTGGCAGAAGCGCGGAGTGCCCATTGCCGCCGTGTGCTCTGGAGTGGGCCTGGTGGCTGCCGCCGGACTGCTCGACGGCAAACGCGCGACCACGCACTGGAGTCTTGCCGAGCGTTTCCGCGAAAAATATCCAAAAGTTCGATGGATGCCGGAATTGATGGTCACGGAAGATCACGGCTTTTACTGTGGCGGAGGCGTAAACGCTTCTCTGGATCTCAGCCTCTATCTGGTTGAGCGCTTCTGCGGCCACGAGGTCGCCATGCAAAGCGCAAAGGCGCTGCTGATCGAAATGCCGCGCGCATGGCAGGCCGGCTTCTCCATCGTGCCACTGAAGACCGAGCATTCCGACGCGATCATCTCGGTCGCCCAAGAGTGGCTGCACAAGAATTTTCATCAGACCTTCTCTCTCGAGACACCGGCGGAGCGCGTCGGCATGAGCCTGCGCAATTTTGTTCGCCGCTTCAAGCAGGCAACCGGAGACAGCCCGTTGATCTATCTGCAAAAACTCCGCGTCGCTGCCGCCAAGCGTCTGCTTGAAAGCGAGCACCGCACCATGCAGGAGATCAGCGATGCCGTCGGCTATCAGGACGCAGTCTTTTTTCGCATGATCTTCCGGCGTCACACCGGAGTCTCTCCAAGCGCGTACCGACGAAAGTTCGGCATCTAGCTTTTCTTGCGCGTCTCATCTTCGTCTAACTACTTTCCCCGCCGGTGTCGGCGACGGCGAACGTCGCGAAGTGCTTCGAAACACTACTTTTGGGGGTATGAAGAAGTAAGCCCATGACTATACTCGACAGCGGGGATAGGAAATGACCTCTGCAGACCCCATCAGAATCCTGTCCGTAGACGACCATCCGATCGTTCGCGACGGAATCAGCTTCGCTACCCAGACCCAGCCGGACATGGTCTTCGTGGCGGAAGCCTCAAACGGCCAACATGCGGTGGAATTATTTCGAGAGCTTCGCCCAGATGTGACCTTGATGGATTTGCAGATGCGGTTGATGAACGGTATCGACGCCACTTTTGAAATTATGCGAGCCGCGCCCTCCGCAAGGCTCCTCATATTATCGACCTATTCAGGGACATTCAGGCCGCGCGCGCCCTGGAGGCGGGAGCCGTCGGCTATCCGTTGAAGAGATCACTTCGAGCCGAACTGGTGCAAGCCATTCGTTCCGTCCACAGGGGAAAGCGGTGGATCCCACCGGAGATTGCGGTCGGGATGGCCGAGCACTGTACCAGCGACAGGCTTTCACCGAGAGAGACTGAGGTATTAAGAAAGGTGGCCGCGGGCTGTTCAAACAAGGTCGCGGCTAATCAACTCAACATCACGGAAGAAACCGTGAAGGGCCACATGAAGAGCATCCTTTCTGCATTTGCGCTGCAGAACGAAACCGATGCACAAATCTCGGTAGCCGTCACCGGAGAAGCGAGATCACTTCGCGCAGCCGTACGCGACGAGCTTTACTTGGATCGGGCGTGAAGCACTCACCAACGCGATCCGTCACGCTCGCGCAACCCACATCATTCTGGACCTCGTATATGGAGCGAAAAGCTTCAGCTTTCATTGCCGGGACAACGGCCGCGGCATCGTGCCTGATATATTGCGGGACGGAGCAACGGACGGCCACTGGGGCATGATAGGCATGCGGGAGCGTGCCCTGCGCATAGGCGGCAAACTCGAAGTCTCCAGCAAGTACGGCGCGGGCACTGAACTCGAAGTCCGAGTCCCTGGACCCGCCGCGTACACCGACAGCACTGGGCTGCTCGGATTTATCTTGCGCGTGTTCGAAGGCCTGCGGCAGCCACGCCACCGCAAAGCGAATCCAACTCCGGTTTCCAGCGAAGTTGCGCGGGCAGATTTCACTGGCTGAGAGCTCCGTCCCTCTTCCCGTGGAGCCGCCGCAAAAGGTACGCAAGCTAAGCGCCAGCCAGTACAACATCTCTCCGTTATCTCGTGTTCATGTACCGCGCGCCGCCACGCGATTGTGACAGGCTGCTAAGGGGAAGGGACGGAACCACGATTGAGTACAAAACTCTACCCCGAAAGGAGGGGGGGCAAACAATGCTATCTGGGGCTTTCAATTCGTTCGTCGTCGCTTATCTTCAGTAGGAGAATGTCGCACGATTCCAGGAATGAATTGGAGTAAACATGACTGCAGTGGCTGAGAAACCGACTGTAACCCCCTACGATGTCACTTCCCATTCCTTCAGACCACAACACTTCAACAACGATCATCTGCTGATGGAGCGCGCCAAACAAGGCGATGTAGAGGCCTTCGGATTACTGGTACAGCCCTACCTGGAAAAGCTGTTCAAGAGCGTCTGGAAAATCACCAGGAATCGCGAAGATGCTGAAGACGCGCTGCAGGAAACCCTGCTGAAGGCTTACACGCATCTTGATCAGTTCCGAGGCGCCTCTCGCTTTTCGACATGGCTCATCACCATCGGAGTCAACCAGGCTCTCATGAACTTGCGCTCACGGCGTAAGAACCTCGTTTCCCTCGATGCGAATGAGCCCTCATCAACCGCTCCACCTTCTTCGTATCTTCCGGAACCGCGCCTGAACCCCGAGCAACAATATCGAAATACAGAGTGGGCAGAGGTGCTGGACAGAGTGATCGATACGCTGCCATCTACATTCCGTGCAGTGTTTGAATTGCGCTATGTCCACGACCTCTCAAATGAGCAGGCGGCCATGGCCTTGGGCATCAGCATCGCCGCGGTCAAGACCCGGGCGCTCAGAGCCCGTCGTCATATCGGAAGACGCCTCGGTGATCGGTGGAAGAGGGACTGCCGTTCTATCAACGGAGCGGTACCGGTATCAGCCGCGGCTATTCGTTAACCATCCACACTTCGGCACGAGGCCTTCCTTTACCAGGCCCCCTGCTTACCGCCGTACCACCAGACAAGACCGAGCGTAGCCGTGTCCTGGTGACTGGAAAGCGAAGCAGGATCGCTCGTGATGAAATAAGGGCGGTTGCTCCAGTCTCGGCGATATTCAAGAAACGCATCAAATCCGTCGCCGAAACTGTATTTATAAGTGACAGTGGTCTCTTTGAGAGCCTGCGTGGTGTCGGAAAAGAGGCCACCGCGGTCGGACAGATATTCTGCGCGCGCCGCGAGATAGCCCCGTGAGGTCAGCTCGAACTGGGCGTAAGCCGCACCGCCATCCGTATGGGACGGAGCCGAGGATTCGCCGGGTGCGGCATTGGCCCACTCGCGTTCAATCACGTAATCGGCTTCCCCTTGCAGCGTTAGCCTTGGACGAACCTGCCAGGTCGCATAACTATCCACGATGTGAATCTTGCCGTTCGGCGCTGGAATGATCGGTGTGAAGCACAGACCGGGCTGCACGGGCACGGTACAGTTAGTCGCTTGAGCCGCGTCGGGATGTTCCTGGCCTAGATAGTAGCTGGTAGTCCAGGAAAGGGATTTTGCTGGCTGCGCCACAAACCCGAAGAGCTCATCTTTGTACCCGTTAGTCGGCTCCGACTGATTCGTCCCGTTCACCACCCAGTAGTTGACCGCAAGCCTGTCATTTACGTGATAAGACGTTCGGACTCCCGTGTGATAAAAGGGCAGGTAGTAATAGTAGAAAGATCGCGAATAATTCATCTGGTCTTTCGTGTAGTTTCCCTCGACTCCAAGAGAGCTGGCCCATTTACCGAAGTCCAGGTTCAGGCCGTGGCCAATCGGCACCACGTAAGTGCCGTATGCCTGGAAGATATTGCGATAAATTTCCGGACGCGGCTCGACTGCGGGGTTCCCCTGCAACGTCTCCGTGGCCTGGCCGAATTGAAGATCAATGCGAAAGCCGTATCTTCTGTGCGCTCCCAGGTCAGGATCGAGATCAAAAACGACGTCGGCCTGATTGATGCTGAAGACGTTGCTGAGAACATCATAGGCACGAAGATTATTTGCCCTGCCCGTGGGCTGATTGAAGTTGTATTCGTAATATCCATCGAACAGATAGTTCAGGGTCGCTCCGCCCGGCAGATTCGTCGGCAAAATGGAAGGACCCTGCGTGGAGGTGGACGATGTGGAAGGAGTGACCTGCATCGCCACCGGCTGAACCGAAGCCGTCCCTCGCAGATCGGCAGAGGCGCTGGCCAGCGCTACTGCGGCTTCAGGGCCGACGGCGCCGTCCGGTGTACGCGGACCGCGCAACTCGGCATTCTGCTGCTCGAGAGCAGCCACCCGCGATTGCAGGTTCAGGACCATCTCCTTCAACTGCTGGATCTCGTCGCTGCTTGCCTGCTGGGCACCAAGCGGCAAAGGCAGAACCGCAATCAGCATGGTCATGGCCACGACTGCAAAATGCGAAGCGAATTGTTTTGCTGGCATAAAGCTCTCTCCTTTGCGGACCCGGGTACTGTTCACCGAGGGCATCAAGGTGCAACTCTACTCCGGAATTGTCACCGCAATGTCGATTAGCGTTTGAGACGGGAAATGAAGCGCATGAGTCGCCAGTTCATTTTGACCCTACTGCGAGAGCGTCGTGTGTGATTCCAGAATCTCCTGACGTGACCGCAACTCTTTCATTTCGTCCTGGCCAAGTTTCTCAGCGCATCCGGCAACGGTGCGCAATCCGCGCTCGGCAAGTAATCGGCGGAAGTCGGGATCGGGCGTCGTCGCAGATATGTCGTTGAGAGCGCGCAGCATCCTGAGGCTGACGGCCAGGTCGGCCTTCGAATACATGCGGATCTGCTCAAACGCCGCGTCCATCAACCGTTCGAACTGGATCCAAGCAACGCTCACGCGAACGACGCCCGGCGGGTCATAAAGAAATTCCTCAGGCGCCTGCCGGGAAGCGAAGCGAATCATGATGCGGCTCAGTTGGTCGACGCAGCTGATAGCTGTGCTCGGGTCGTTGACCGCCGGCGAGATTGCCTTCAGCGCGATATCAACGATCTGCAGAACTCCGAACTCCACATCCTGCTGCAGGGTTCGTATTGGGCCAAAGTCAAATGCGGCTAGTAGACGAGTTGACCTCTCGGGCGAGAGACGGCTGCCTCTCGAGACGATCATCAGCGGAATCCCCGCAGGCACGAAATGGCCGACACGGCGGAGAACTCGAATGCGCACATGGTACTGCTTGGCAAGCGCCAGCAGCCGTCGCGTGTCGATGAAGCGGATATAACCGGATTCATGGTTCAGAACGGTAGCCTGATCAGCATGCGACTCGAATGTGTCAGCCTGTTTCAACCGGTCAGGCAGGTGCGGCAAAGGCATGATGTCGTCAATCATTCCTTCGGTCTCTTTCGCGATCCTGTCCACGATGTGGTTAACGCTGATGGCCTGAGAAATGTGATGTATGAAAAAGAGAAGCCACCCGACACAAAGTAGAGCCAGTAACATCGCGCCGAGCACCGTCGCCACCGGTGCGAAGGGATGGGGAAGCGAACGCGCCGCGGGCAGGGCGGCCATGCAATACGAAAAGGTACCGAGAAAAATTCCGAGCGTCCACTGCGTCACCCGGTCTTTCGAAAAACTGACGATGATGCGCGGCGAGAACTGCATCGACGCAAGCGTGAGCGTCATCAGCAGAATGGCGAACACGATGGAGACGACCGTCATCATTGACGCCGCGATTCCTGCGAGAATCACCTGGGCGATCTGCGGATCGGCATGCGAAGGAAAGAGGGTGACGGGCACCCAAGCACTGATCGATGGGTACTCCTCTTCCATCCAGGAGAGCAGCGCCCCCGCACCGCCCAGCACGACGGCGATAATGAGCGGGCGTACCAGAAAGCCGCCGCGAAGATTGTACATTGCGCGGCGAAGCAATATCGGAAGATTTTTCCCCATGACGCTGTCTGTGAAAGTATATGTGTCGAACTGCGCTTCTTACCCAATCGAGCTATAACGGGTTGGATTCTATTTGTGCCAAAAGCCGCGATTTTCGAGTATCGTGTGGCCATAGGCTTCCCGCCGGCGGCGCGACAAGGTGACTTTCAGAAGACAATGCGTCTGGGTTGCGGCGTTTCTCTGCATCGCCGCGCCTCCTGCCGTGCAAGCCGTCGGACAGACTCCGGCACCGCCTCAGGCACAAGCCCTGCCGCTCCCACCGGCTCCCGTCGACCCACACAACTCCGCTAGCGAGAGCACTGGCTCATCTTTGTCCGCACCTCCATCTTTGTTCGACTTTAAGGACTCGGACATCAAGTTCAACCTGCAGACATTGATGGATATCCTTCGTGACCAGCGGCATGAGGGCTGGGTGCTTGCCGCCTATCCCGACCCGAACACGCATCGGCCGCTGATCGGCGCGGGATTCAGCATGGATGTCCCGGCGACCGAGCACCCGCAACTTGACCCTCTGAATCCGCATCCGTTCCTCGAGCCATCGTCGGCGCAGCTCTGGCAGGCTGCGGGACTCGATCCGGCGCTGCTGCAGAAGATCCTCGACCGCTTTAATCATGATTCGAGCGTCTGGACGACAAAGCAGTACCGCAGGAAGATTCGCATGCACGCTCTCACGCCCGAACTGACTGAAGAAGAAGCCACCCGGCTCCTGCGAATTTCGACCGTCCAATCCGTTTACAACGCAAGAGCTTATTGCCGTAGTTTTGGCCAGCTGACCGGACCGCAGCAGATGGCGCTGAGCCAGCTTGTGTTTCAGATGGGCGTAAACCTCGAAGAGTTTGTACAGTTTCTCGGAGCCATCAACGGCGACAGCGTTCAGACTGTTTCGATGAACGCCAGCAGCATCTCCCCTGACGACACAGAACGCTGGCGGACGGTGCAGACAACGCTGATCGACAGCCAGTGGGCACGGCGGTATCGCGGCCGAGCTTCAACTGTGATTGCCATGTTCGATCCCGATTATCTCGATAATCCCAGCGGAGCAGAGCGGCGTGTGAATGCCGTGCTGCATCCAGCACCAAAGCATCGCCGCAGCCAGCACCAGGCGCGAGTCGTTCACACCGCGAGCAGCAAAGGCTCCGCCAGCAAGGTGGCGGGCAAGCAAGCAACCTCTGCACACAAGCGCGCTTCAGCCTGAAATCAGTCAGGGCTGAGTTTCCGTGTCCGGCAGAACCAGCAGAACAAAGACGATGCCGATCACCGTGAACATGCGAAAGGCCGCTTCCTGCCCGTTCCATAACTTCGATTCCCACATCAAAAACCACTCACCTCCCACGCTGATGAAGGCGACAAACCACAACAGCATGCCCAGCGTGAGCGCCGCAATCGAAAAGCGCTTGGCGGAATTAAAATCAGCCGCCGACGAGCGGAGAGCCCGCAATAACTGCACGACGCCCGCCCAGGTCAGCACCATCGTCAACGATTCCCAGCAGATAATGCCGTCGTAAAAGACTACTTGAACGATCGGCGGGTGAATCGCGCGCCACATTACCTGGTTGCCGGGAAAAATCGTATCCATCAGCAGCACGTGATGAACGAACTGATAGTTCGTACCATAATCGGTCGTGTTGTTGAAGACGATGAGCGTATAAAAAAAAGCGACCGCGGCGACGAGAAGAGTTTTGGCGACCCGCAGTGTCATTTCTGCGCCTTCGCAGGAATCACTTGAAAATAGGCCGTCAGCGCGGCGAGCGTCGCGTCATCGTAGTCGGGAAAATCGGGCATTTCCGCATATGCGCTTTCTGACTGGGGCTCCTTGATATACGCCTTGAAATAAGCAGGCTTCGTCGTGGCGATCTTGCCGAGCACAGTCCAAGAAATACCTGCCTTACTCCCGCCGTATGCGCCGGCATTGTGGCAGCGGAAGCAGTTCTGCTGCGCGATGAGGTAGCCCTGCATCTGCGGTGAGTCGGCGGCGAAATCCCC
Source organism: uncultured Acidobacteriaceae bacterium (assembly GCA_963781245.1). Classification (GTDB taxonomy): domain Bacteria; phylum Acidobacteriota; class Terriglobia; order Terriglobales; family Acidobacteriaceae; genus Silvibacterium. The sequence goes on along the minus strand of CAWAFB010000004.1, from coordinate 209,842 downwards.
ACGCGGCTCAATGGCGTGGAAAACTTCGTCTTCTCTCAGAAAACGAAGCTCAAGCACCCCGTTCGGTATTTGTGCTTCCTCCGGATGGGCAACGGTGCGATACCGCGAAGTAAAAGATGGGTGGGAGACGAGATACGGACCATAAATGCCGTCGCTGGACGACCGCTTGGCAAGCTGCAACGCCTTGCCATTCACCTGCAGAACAAGGATCGGATGGTGAGCTGCGCGATACTCTGCCGGGTAGTGCCCCTCGTATCCGTCATCGCTGTAAGCCCCGATGAGGGTGTTCGCATTGGGAATGCCAAATATGCGCAGCACCTCATCGAGATAGACGCCTTTGATCTCTGCCTTTCCCGGAAAGTTCGAATCGTCTGTAACTGTGAAGGTAACCTGTGGAAGCTTGAGCAGTTCGTTATAGGCCACGTAGCGCCCGGCATAGTCGATTGTTCCGGGCACATCGCCGGAAAGCTGCAGGTCGGTCGGAGATGTACGGCTGTCGCGCAGCGACAGATTTCGTGGCGCCGTCTCATCCCCCTGCGTTGCAGGCTTGTTTGCGTCGGCCAGCACAAGAATCAAGGCAGTGCAGATTGCGAGGAAACCAGCCATCCACGAGACTTTCATTTGGGTTATCGTACCCCGGGAACATAAAGTCGTGAGTAAAATCGGGCCCGTTCACAGATTCAACCTGACACATGCTAGAGTACGGGCACATGAAGGCCGATCAAAAACTGAGTGAGCTGGGTTACACGTTGCCGGACCTGCCTGCCCCTGGCGGCAATTATCTACCTGCCAAGATTATTGGTAATCTTGTATTCCTTTCTGGCGTAATCTCAACCGACGAGCTTGGCGTCATGACGGGAATCATCGGTCAGGACCGGTCCATAGAGGAAGGTTATGCCGCCGCGCGGCGTTGCGCGCTTACGCAACTGGCCGTTCTGAGGCAGACCATAGGCACGCTCGACCGAATCAAGCAGGTCGTGTCCCTCAATGGATACGTGAACACAGTGTCCAGCTTCCCCGATTCTCCCAAGGTGATCAATGGTGCCTCCGATCTCTTGGTCGAGGTCTTTGGCGAAGTGGGCCGGCATGTCCGCGCCGCGCTCGGCGTGGCCGCGCTGCCGCGCAACGCGATGGTCGAGATCCAGATGACGGTGGAGATCTGAACCCTCATGGCCGACCATACACTGTCCGCCGAGCCCACACACTCGCGATGGAACCGCTGCCTCGAGCCCCGTATCGAGATCGCCTCAGGCGACACTGTCCACCTGGAGTGCGTCGACTCCAGCGGCGCTCAAGTGCGACCAGAAACAACGGTCGACCAGTTTCTCGCCATTGACCGGGGAAAGATCCACGCGCTGACAGGGCCGATCGCAGTCCACGGCGCCACTCCTGGCGATACGCTCGAAATCGATGTGCTGGAAATCTCCCACAAAGGCTGGGGCTGGTCCAGCGTGCTCCCCGGCCTCGGATTCCTGAAGGAGCGCTTCGCTGAGACGTTCCTCTTTCACTGGACGCTCGAAGAAACCCTCACCCGCTCGCTCTTTCCCGCCGTCGTTCCGCTGCGCCCCTTCTGCGGAGTGATGGGTGTGGCGCCCGCCGAGGTCGGCGAATTCCGCACCCGCCCACCGGGCGCCTTTGGTGGCAACATGGATGTCCGCGAGTTGTGCGCGGGTGCCAGGCTCTATCTGCCCGTGCTCAGCCCCGGCGCGCTCTTTTCCACGGGAGATGCCCACGCAGCCCAGGGCGACGGCGAGGTCTGCATCAACGGCATCGAGTGCCCGGCTGATGTGACGCTGCGATTCCGCCTGCACAAGCATCGAGCAATATCCGGCCCGCTGATCGAATCAGTTGAGGCCGCGAGCCATGACGCTACGGCCGACTCATGGATCGTCGTCGAATCCGCTGCGGACGCAGTCGGCGCCGCACGCGCCGCCACCTCCCGCATGATCGACCTGCTCGCCGCGCACTGGGGATTTTCTCCGGTCCATGCTTATCTGTTGTGCAGCGTTGCCATGAAGCTCCGCCTCAGCCAGGTGGTCAACGAACCAATGTTTACCATCAGCGCGGCGATGCCGAAACAGGTCTTGCCGGAAAGGGATCTCTTCTAGCGATGGTCATCAACGATTCCGAAGTCGTTGCTGAGTTGGCTGCGCTTTACCCGAGGTATGAAGCCGCCCTCGTCTCCAACGACGCTGAGACCCTGACCGCGATGTTTTGGAATTCCGAGCATGCACTTCGCTTTGGTGCTACGGAAAACCTGCACGGTTTTGAGGAAATCTCGGCTTTTCGCAAAGCACGGCCCGGAGTGAACCTTGCGCGCACCATAAAGAGATTGGACATAGTTACATTTGGGCGTGACTTCGGCAGCGTCACACTCGAGTTCACCCGGGAGGTCGACGGCCGCAGTGTTCTGGGCAGGCAAAGTCAAGTGTGGGTGCGACTTACCGAAGGCTGGCGCATCGTCTCGGCGCACGTTTCTATCCTCCCTTAGTCCACATCGAATGGGCTGCTGTCCGCGTGCAAGCATCCTCGTGAATTCGGCCCCATAACAGATTTTTATAACTCACCGCCCTGAATCAAAATGTGACGAATTTTCCTGTGGGAGCCGACGCAATCTGCGTTATGCTCGCAAACAAGATTTCACAAAGCTGGTAGTCAATTCAGCAGCTACCGCGCCTTCTAGTTCCGGTCTTCTCGTGACATTCCTTCCGGGATGCAGGGCGGTTTATGGCCGCACGGCCGTAGTGTCCCTTTTCACTTTAATGAGGCCAAGAGACTATGTTTAAGAGACTAGGTGTTTCTGCTTTCCTTTTCCTCCTCAGCATCTCAGCGCTAACAAGCTACAGTTGGGCTCAACAGACTCTTGGCGCAATCACCGGAACCGTGAGCGACGCTACAGGCGGGGTTCTCTCCGATACGGTAGTGACTGCGGTTGCCGACCAGACCGGACTCACCCGGACCGCGAAGACCAACGCCGGCGGCTCATATCTTTTTCCTACCCTGCCGATTGAAACCTACACGTTAACTTTTGTGCATGAGGGTTTTGAAACCCAGCGAGTGCCGTCCATCCCTGTGCAGGCCGACCGCACCGCGACGGTCAATGCGCAGTTGAAGATCGGGCAGGTCAGCACCTCGGTCACGGTCGAAGAGTCACCGCTGATGAACGCCGTCGACACGACCAATGGCTACGTGCTCGACAAGCAGCAGATCGAGTCTATTCCTCTGCCCACTGGCAGTTTCACCGGCCTGGCGATTCTCTCTCCCGGCGTCAACGCCGAGCTGCCCGGCGGAACCGGCTCGAACAGTGGACTGGGCAACGCACCCATCTGGGCCAACGGCCAGCGCGATACCTCCAACGCCTTCCTGCTGAATGGTGTAGACGCCAGCAACCTCTTCAACGGCAAGAGCACCAGCCAGGTGACGTCCTCACGCGTTGTCAACAATACCGGCGGCAGCGCCTCCAGCGGCACAACCAGCGCCGGCGTCGAGCCGAGTTCGTCATCGGTCTATCTCTCCATCGGGAATGCAATCCCCACGCCTGCACCGGAGACGCTGCAGGAGGTCCGCGTCAACGCTTCGATGTACGATGCGCAGCAGGGCTCGGCCAGCGGCGCGCACATCGACATGAGTACCGGGTCGGGCACGAATGCCATCCACGGCAGTCTCTACGGCCGCCGCGGCACTAACTGGATCAACGCCGCGCCATTCTTCTTCAAGAACAACTCCGGAATTCCCGACGCCGACAAGAATCCCGAGTTGCACCGGTACAGCGCGGGTGGCGCCGTCGGCGGACCGATCATCAAGGACAAGCTCTTTTACTTCGTCGCCTACCAGCACCTGCATGTTTCCGATCAGGAAACAGGCGATACCCTGATTGCCGTTCCGCCCGGGCTCAGCGATACCAACCGAACCGCCGACGGACTGGCGGCGATTGCCAACAAATATTGGGGAGACACCGACGCAGAGAACGGTTTCCAGGTAGGCCCCTCCGATTGGGCGAACAACCCGGTCGGCCTGGCTCTCTTTCAGGCCAAACTGCCCAACGGACAATGGCTCATCCCGAACGACAACGGTCATATCCCCGACCCGCTTTCGCCATCTAACGCTTTCGAGACCGGCACGTCATACTTTACAGCCGACCAGGCCGTTGCCGACGTCGACTGGAACGCCTCGCCGAAAGACCTTGTCGCCTTCAAGTACTACTACCAGCACGATCCCAACTGGGCCCCATATGCAACCTCCAGTGTCCCCGGATTCACGGTGTACATGGATACCGGCTCGCAGGTCGCCTCCATCAACAACGTCCAGACCATCCGGCCCAACTTAAGCCTGACGGAAACCTTCGGCTACTTGCGGGAAAAGGCCTACAACACCAATCAGCAGCCATGGTCGCCTGGTCAGTCTGGAACCCCAGTCGCGGACATGACAACCTCGTTCGGTTCCTACTTCCCTGGCATCACTATCGTCGATGCTTTGGGGTCCTACGGTTCAAGTCTTGGGCTTCCGCAGCAGATGCTGAATATCGGACCCGGCGCAGCGAATCAGGGCCCTTTCACCGGCGTCTTCCAGAACCGCTTCATGCCGTCGGCCAATGCCATCTGGACGAAGGGCAATCACTCCGTCACCTTTGGCGGAAGCTACGCTTATACGCAGCTCAACGTCCGCGATCTACGCACAGGCAAGGGCAACGTATCTAGCCCCGACTTTTCTACATTCGCAATGAACTGGGTCACCCCGTATACGACCAATGGCTTTGTTGCTACCACGTTCCTTCAGGGCGACGCCAATCGCTACTATCGCGCCAACCAGACCGGGCTCTATGTTCAGGATAAGTATCAGATTCTTCCCACCCTCAGTATCACGGCCGGGTTGCGCTACGACTGGAACGGCGGCCTGACGGAGAAATACGGGCGTATTTTCAACTTCGATCCCTCCACGTACAAATATGACGCGGGCTCTGACATGATCACCGATCCCGGCTTCATCATTGCGGGCAATAACAAGAACGGCACGAGCGGAGTCAGCAACACAACCCTTACCGGACGCCAATGGGGTATCGCACCACGTCTCGGATTCGCGCTCCAGCCTCATGAGCTACACGACAAGGTTGTCATACGCGGCGGAGTCGGCTCTTACTATGACCGTGGTGAGCTCTACACCTATTTCTCACCCGGATACGCCGCCGGCGAGATATCCGGCGGACCCTTCGGTGTCAGCCAGACTCCTCCCTTCGTAACCCATCAGAACTGCCCCTACAGCGCGTCGCCCTACGGCAACACGAGCTACCTTTACAACTTCTACATTCCCATCTGCGGCCTCGCTCCGTTCAGTCCGGTCGACGGCTCGCAGCTGCCCTATAATCTGGCCAATCCATGGGGACCCACACGCTCTGCTCCGCCCTCCAACCCCAGCGCCGCCGATCTGGTCAACTACCTTCCCAACGCGGCCGGGATTGTTCAGGGCGCTGAGCCCTTTACCCTCGGCGTCTATAACCGGAAAAACAAGCTGCCCTACTCGATCAACTACACACTCGACATTCAGTGGCAGCCCCGCAATGACCTGGCAATAGAGGTCGGCTATGTAGGCAATGTAGGCCGTCACCAGGTAGTTCCCCTGCCCTTCAACCAGTCACAGATTGCCACCCCCAGTCACCAGATAAACGGACAGTCCTTTACTTACGGCTATACCGTCCTCGATCCGAACACCTTTTTGCCCATCTGTGTGAATCAGGACCAAGGCTGCGCGTACGGTTCCATGCAGCAGAACTACGAAGGCGGCAACGTCGACCTCCGCGTTCCCTTCATCGGCTATTCATCTGAATCCGAGTCCTACACGGCCGCCGGCGTCTCCTCATACAACGCTCTGCAGGTGCACGTTGAAAAGCGGCTGAGCCACAACTTCCAGGCCGGCATTTCCTACACGTATTCCCACGCGACCGACGAACAGAGCGCCCTCGGCCTCTTCTACAACGGCAACAATGCCAATAATCTCCAGAGCGGTTACGGATCGGCCGACTTCGACCGCAAACACGTGCTGAACTTCACCTATGGCTTTTTCATGCCGAAGTTCTATAACGATAGCGCGGTTGCCGGCAAAATCCTGAACAACTGGTCGCTGGTCGGCATCGCCGTTATCCAGAGCGGCCAGCCGTACAGCATCATCGATTTCTCCGGCGCCGTCGGCAGTATTTACTACAGCACCTTCGACGGCATCACCAATCCCATCGTTCCGCTTGCTCCCGGCTGCACGGCCAAGACCGCGGTGACGGGCAAGTCCGGCGCGTTCTATAACAATGCAACCGGAGGTGGCGCAGCCCTGAAGGCTTCCTGCTTTACCCTGCCGCTGATCGCGCCTGGGAATGAGGGCGTTCCGAATGGAGATAACTTCGAGACTGACTTCACCAGCGGCCAGCGCAATATTTTCCGGCAGCCAGTCCAGAAGCGCACGGACGCATCTTTGGTCAAAATGCTGCAGATCAAGGAACGTTACAACCTGAAATATACGTTCGATGTTTATAACGTTACCAATACTTCGAGCTTCGACATTCCCACCAATAACGTCACGCAAAACGCCGGGTATAACAACGCGCCAAGCGTGGCCTCAAGCTACACCGCAGTGGCTCCGACCCCGGCGCAATGCCAATCGAACAATGCTCCGTCCGGCACCTTCTATAGCTGCCCAACCGGGTTGGGCATCGTGAAACATACCATCGGTAGCCCCCGCCAGATTCAGATGTCTCTTAGTCTGAACTTCTGAGACTCCTCGCAACCCTTACAAGGCAGCCGAGCGATCGGCTGCTTTTCTTTGGCTGGGAGCCTTCAATTGATGGCGCTGAGACTATCAGACAAGCGTAACGTCCAGTTCCACCGGTCGAGCCGAAGCGAAGCGGTCGCGCAGCTCGTCAGCATGGCTGAAAATCTTTCCCTCGACGTACCGAGCAGGAAAAGTGAAGGTCAACGACGCTTCTGCAAAGGGGTACGGGTCGAGCTTGAATCTCCGCTCTCCCACTGACAGGACAGCGACCGGTCGATATCCACCATCGTTCAGCGGCAGTGAATGCAGGAGGGTAGCCGGATGGCGATAGTCCACGCATGCGAGAAGCGAGAGATTGTCGGTCGCCTGCAGCAGCCGGAAATGGTCGCGAATCGACACATCTCCCGCTTGCTCGGAAGTGAAGTTCCTGTCGGCAGCAATCTGCTTGCGCAGGTTTCGCTGCAGCACTTGCTGCTGAGCAAGAAAATCGTCAAGCAGCGGAAGCGACGACGGCTCGATTGTCGATCGGTCGACGCGCTCGCTGAGCAGGTTGTAGGTATGCATGGAGACGAGGACTGCCGCGTAAGGGTCCTCTTCCGCCATCAATCGCACCGCCCGATCGCGCACCGCGAGATAATCACCGAGATCGATCTCCTCAAACGCGGAATATTTCCCGACTAACTCAACCGAAAAGGCGCTCGGCCTCCCCTGGCGCGTGATCTGCAGTTGTGCATCACGTTCTCGCCAGCCATCGTCGTGCCGCGAGATGCCTTTGAGCACGTGGGCGCGCGGCTCGGGAGCCCTGAACCGTTCATTTCCCCAACTGGCTGCAAACGCGCCCGCGAGATTCGCATGATCGACGTGCGTAACCAGCCAGTAGCCGGTTTCGGTTTCGAGTCGAAGCATGTTCTAACGTTAGCGCATTCGCGCTACTCCACTTCGGGCACTCGCGCGGATTCATGCCAATCGTGCAGAAAATACCACTCGAGGAAGTAAACGATGAAGTAGAAAGCGAAACCCAGCACCGCTGACGCAACAATCAGCGCGAAGAGGTAATCCGTCTGCAATTGCTGCGAGGCGAAAATGATCGAGTAGCCGAGACCGCCCTGCCCGACGCTGTTCGATCCGGCGAAGAGCTCACCGGTAATTGCGCCGATGACAGCGATGCCGGCCGAGATGCGAATGCCCACAAAGAGTGACGGCACCGCGTTCGGCAGGCGGAGCTTGAAGAGAATCTGCCCGCGTGTGGCGTTGTGCATCAGGAAGAGGTGAATAAAATTCTCGTCGACGCTGATGAGTCCCTGCGTGGTGTTGGCGATGATCGGTGCCAGGCAAATAATAAAGGTAATGAGCGTGACCGCAGGCGTGCCGGCCCCGACCCACAGGATGATCAGCGGAGTTATCGCGACAATCGGCACCGTCTGCAGCAGCAACGTGTAGGGATAAAGCAACCGCCGAATCCAGCGCGACTGGGCGAACAGGAGTGCCACAGCGACCCCCGCGACAATGCTGCACACCAGACCGATGGTAGCCGTGAAGGCGGTAATTCCAAAGGATTGGGCTAGCGTAGGAAACCGCTCGACAATGATCTGCGCCACACGTCGTGGCGATGGCAGCACGAAGGCAGGGACCCGCTCAATCCAGATGACTACCTGCCACAGAAGCAGGAACGCGGCGAATACACCGAGCGAGTTTAGAAGAACAAGCAGGCGGCGCTTCATGCCGAACGTGCCTCCCTCAGAATGCGCGATATCTCGACAACCGTCTGTTCATATTCGAGAGTGGCGCGCAGATCAGCTGTCCGCGGGCTCGGCAGATTCACTGGCAGATCCGCATGAATGCGCCCCGGATTCGGCGCGAGCACGACAATGCGCGTCGAGAGAAACGCCGCTTCCGCAACCGAGTGCGTGACAAATACTACTGTCCATTTCTGCTCGTCACGCAACCGCAGCAGCTCTTCGTTCATGCGGTCCCGAGTCATCTCATCGAGCGCGGCAAAGGGCTCGTCCATCAGCAGAAGCCTCGGACCCGTCGCGAGCGCCCGCGCGATCGAGAGACGCATTTTCATTCCCCCGGAAAGCTGACGTGGATACGCGCGGCCTACGTGCGAAAGGCCAACCAGTTCCAGCAGCGAATCGACCTTGGCTTGGCGTTTGTCTCTGGGAACACGCTCGAGTTCGAGACCCAGTCCAGCGTTGGCGCGGACCGTGCGCCACGGCAGGAGCGTCGGGTCCTGAAAGATAAACGCCATCGTCTCACGCGCATTCTTGGGCGTCATTCCGTCGACGACAATTTCCCCTGAGCTTGGCGGCGTCAGTCCCGAAATAAGCTTGAGCACTGTGGATTTGCCACAGCCCGAAGGCCCGATAATGCTGAGAAACTCGCCCTTGGCCACTGAGAGATCCAGCTTGTCGACAATGAGGCGATCGTATTTCTTCGATACGCCGCGGAGCTCGATCTGCGGAACAGCTCCATCCTGTGACCCTGGCAGAGACTCCGTCGGTTTAATTTGCGTGTTCATGCGTTGTCACTCCGCAGCGGGAGATGGAGGGCTGATGGTCGAGCAGAATCGTGATGGACGAATTGCGTAGACCGCACCCACTCCCATGAAGTTGCGCGCGGCGACGGCGTGCCGCTACCCGGGTTTCGGTCATAGAGCGGAAATGCGCTACTGGCGATCTCGAGGCGAATGCAGTCTCCGGCCTCGAATCGGCATGAGGTCGGTTCGAGCTCGAACTGCCAGCAATGCACCGCATCCGTCGTGAAGGCTGCACCAGCTAGAACGTCCGAGCGCGCTATTCCGATACACACAAAGTCGGCGCGTCCGTCGGGCCGCACACGAACAAGCTTCGCTGTGAAGTCGGTGCTCTTTGCCGAGGCGGCACAATATAAGCTGACACGCGGCCAGCCAAAAACAGCGACCGGCTCAGACAAAGGCTGCGTCGTGTACACGAGCACATTGTTGCCAAGCTCAAGAACAGCCTGATTGTAAGTTCCGCTTAATGAACCCGAGCCGCCCGGCGCAGTCACCGGAACCTCGGGATCGTACACAAAGACGTCACAGGGCTCATCGGAACCCGCCGGATTCGCGCTGAGTGTGCCGTCGCCCTTGCGCGAGTTGGCACGACCGCCGCTCCGCAAGTAAAGCGTCGCCTCTGCGTCTACGGGCCAATGTTCCGCCGAGTGCCAGCGATTCTCAAACAATGAGAAGTGCCGGATCCGAGGCTCGTCTGCAAATTCTCCGGAGTCCTTCAGCCAGTGATTAAACCACGCCAGCAGGATCGCGTCGGTATCAATTAAAGCTCCCGGTCCGAAGTTAACTTCGCCGATCTGGTCTCCCCACGGAATGTGCACCCACGGCCCGGCGATCAGATATTGATGATCGCGCGCACGCGCAGTCGCTGCCTTTTCGCACAGCGCCCTAAAGCCGTCGATAGTCCCCTTGAGATAAAGATCGAACCAGCCGGAAATGTGCAGAGCGGGCACATCGATTCGGTCGAGACATCGGCTCACGTCAAGTGATTCCCAGTATTCGCCGGGCATCTCGTGATCGAACCAGTCGCGCACATACGGCGGCAGTTCAGCAGATCGCAGCGCGGGATGATCGCGAAACGGCAGCACCCCGAATTGATTCCGCAGGTCTACCCAGGCCTGCTCCAGTTTGTCACTCGCCTCGCGAAGACCAAGACGTCGGGCGTCCATCTTGAGCATCTGCAAACCCCATCCCAGGCTCGACCCGAGTCGCAGCGCTCCATTGTGATAGAACCAGCCGCGATACAGATCGGTCGCGGCCATGCCCGGCGCAATGGCGACGAGCCCTTCAGGCTGCGCTGCGGCGGCCAGGAACTGCGTCACGCCCTGATAGGAAAAGCCGTACATGCCGACACGGCCATTCGATTCAGGACGCTCGCGCAACCACTCGACGGTAGCAGCTCCATCGTCACGCTCATAAAGAAATGGATAGAACGTTCCCTCCGAATCGCCTCGTCCGCGCACATCCTGAATGACCACGTTGTAACCGTGGCGCGCAAACCAAACGGGATGCGCGTACACAACCGTGGACGCTATGTCGCGGCCGTAAGGCTGGCGCATCAACAGTGTCGGGTGCGTCCCAGGCTCAGCCGAATAGTAGTGGTCGGAGATCAGCCGAGTCCCATCGGGCATAGCGCAGGCCACGCCACGCTCCAGTTGCACGCCGTTGCCGCAGTCGATATGCCCGGACTCCGTCATGGGTGATAGAGGTTCTCATAGCGTGCCATCGCTTCGAGTGCAGCCGCGATGCGAGTTGCCGCCTGCTCCGCCCAGCGCGCGCCGTTCTCCGCGGTCGCAGGGCGCGGATCGCCCATCACGCCGCTCGCAGCGATATCTCGGGTGAGCCACGCGAAGGTAGCCGGGGCGTTTTCGGGCTTCAACAGCTCCGGTTTGTCGACTTGTGCGATGTAGTTGACGGTGTACGCCGTCGTGTCCACGAGTTCCGGTACGGCGCTCAGCAGGAACGCAGTCTCAATCTCTCCTGCATGAAATCCGTAAGCCTTTTCCTGCTCACTCACTCCTTCAAAGGTGATCCCCCCCGAGCCATACAGCGCAAACGTACGCAGCCCGAATTCAGCGCGAAGATCGCGCGCCATTACATCGACGAGTGATGAATTGCCGCCATGAGTGTTGTATAGGACAAGCTTCTTGAATCCCGACGCAGCAAGGCTCGCGCCGATATCGCGTACCACCGCCATGAACGTTGCCGCTGAAACAGACAGCGTTCCGGGAAATCCAATATGTTCGTTACTCTTGCCATAGCAGACCGGCGGCAACGCATACACCGGCAAATCGACGGGCAGCTTCTCGAGTGCCTTCCCCAGCAGAAGATTATTGATCAGCGTATCGGTCGCCAGCGGTAGATGATGTCCGTGTTGCTCAATGGCGGCAGTCGGCAGCACAAGCAGCGTTGAGTCCTTAGGGAGTGCCTCAACCTGCTTCCAATTCAAATAAGAAAAATTACGCGAGTCGGGAATCCAGGTCTTCACAGGTGAGCGGCCTCTTCCGCCTGCGGCTGAAAGCTGAGCATTTTCCCGGGATTCAACAGCCCCTTGGGATCATTGCGCCGCTTGGCGGCGAGCTGCACGTTGTCCTCGCGATAGCGGCCTCCATCTTCGACGTTATTCACGTGAGGATTCGCCACAAACACACCGATCGCCCGACAGAACCGGATCATATCGTTGAGCCGCTCCTCGGTGGTGAAATAAACGAGTGGGAGCGCGCCCGGGATAATCCGCCCCGCCGCGTTCTTCCAGAACTCCATGTGGAAGAGGATCTCGTCGCCGTATCGTTCCCTCAGCTGGCGCATCTGGTCGCGCACGCTGTCGGGATCAAACCCGCACTGCAGATAGGTGTACGCGTCATCGTGCTTGATGGCCCACAGCGTGGTGTGGTTCCAGGTGTAATCAGTGAGCAACGGCCTGGTGCTCAGACCGTCATAGATCCCCGAATAAGTGACAACGCCGCCGGTGCTCCGCACTTCCTGCTCGAAGGCCGCGAGCTGATCCCGAGCAATCAGGAAAAAAATCAGGTGCTTGCCCTCCGGCGCAATCTTCTTAATGGGGCTGAAGTATGAGGAGATCGGCCACTCAAATGTTGTCACCAGCCGCTTGGTCCAACCCGGTGCGTTCGCGATGCGTTCGCTGAAGTCGTATGCCGCAGCGAAGCTATCGAAGCTGACCGCGCACTGCGCCCAATCGATCTTCGGCGCAAGCGCAAGCCAGATCTTGGTGATCACACCGTTGGTCCCCCACGCGTGCAAAATGTCGTGCACCGCCTGGCCTTCAAGAAACTGAACCCGTGGCTCCTCTTCCATAGTCACCACTTCGAGCGCGCGCACCGTCTCATAGTCGCGCAGATTCCCGTTGAGTACAGACCCCACGCCTCCTGAGCCGCCGCCCAAAAATCCACCGACCGAAGCTTTGACAATCGTGCTCGGATAGCAGCGCAGTTCCCAGCCCACTGTCCGGGCCTGCGTTTCAAGCACTCCCAGGCGAACGCCCGGCTCGCAGATCGCCACACCGTCGCCGGTAATTGCTTCAATCCTGTCCATCAGCGAGAGATCTAAGATCACACCACCATCGAGCGGAATCGCCTGGCCGTAATTGCCTGTGCCCGCTCCGCGTGGAGTCACCGGGATGTCGTGCGCAAAGGAGTGGCGCAAAATGCTCCGTACCTCATCAGTGTTGACGGGCTGAACCACCACCTCAGCATGCTTATTCTCAAGGCGCTTTTTCAAGACCGGCGAATACCAGTAGAAATCCTTCGACAGCCGCTCCACGACGCCGGGCGCGGTAATGCAGCGCCGCCGGTCAGCGATGAGTTCAGACATTGCACTTTCCAGGGCCTCAGTCATGCCTACCTCTGGTGCTGTTATTTGTCTTGCGCGTGCTCCACCCCGCAAACGCCTTCAGCATTCGCGGATCGGTAAACAGGCCATAGCACAGGTCGCGAAGCAGCTCCCCCTCAATAACGCAAGACATATCGCTGCGCTGTACGACTTCCTCTGCTGGAATGTGAATCTGGTTGCAGTGGCGGTTCGCGTCTTCAATCGTCGCTCCATAAACAACGCGGTCCAGGCCGGCCCAGAGCGCGTTCGCCATGCACATCGGGCAGGGCTCACAGGTGGAGTAGAGTGTGTATCCCGCAAGCGACGGTTTGCCGAGCTTCTTGGCAGCCAGACGAACCGTGCGCAGCTCTGCGTGCGAGCTGGGATCATTTTCCCGCATCACCGAGTTGCGCGCACGATACAGCAGGCCGCCGGATCTGCTGTCGACAATGGCTGCGCCGAACGGCACGGGACGTGGAGTGCCAAAGCTGCGGGCAGTGAACTGGACAAGCTCGGTCATGATCGCCTCATCACGATCACGCTTCGGCTTGAAAACCTTCTCCATTGACGAAATTTAGCATGGATTGTGTGAATTCGAGCTGACTGTTTCATGCCGCCCAGTGGGTAGAATCAGCGCATGGAAATTGAGGCATCTCCTGTTGAGGCTATGAGCGGTCTGGCAGCCGCCGATCCAAATCGCGTAGCGGAAGAAGCGCTGGCGCGCGTGAACGGCAACGCCAGCCGGAATTCGTATCTGACAGTGGACCAAACCTGGACACGTGATCAGGCTAGCCGCCTGACGCAGCGCACCACTGATGTGCGGCAGCTCCTATACGGCCTCCCCATAGCCCTCAAAGACTGCTTCGACCTGGAGGACTTCGTAACCAGCAGCGGTTCGCGATTCTACGCACGCCGCAATTCTCCGGCAGCCGCGGATTCATGGGTCGCAGCACGAATCAAGGCTGCCGGCGCAGTGATCACCGGCAAAACGCACATGCAGATGCTGGCCTACGGCATCACCGGCGAGAATCGCGACTACGGGGACTGCGTTCAGCCGGCTGATCCAACGAGTCTGACCGGAGGATCCTCAAGCGGATCAGCCGCAGCCGTACAGGAGGGCTCCGCGGTTGCCGCCATTGGAAGCGACACTGGCGGCTCCATTCGCGCTCCCGCCGCACTGTGTGGTCTCGCAGGGTATCGCGCATCGCTGGGCCTGGGCGACTGGCGAGGAGGCGCGCATCTCGCCGCGTCCTTTGACACCATCGGCTGGCTTTGTCGCGACCTGCGCGATCTCCCCCGGCTCACGCAAGCGCTATTCGACCTGCCCTCGGCCGCAACGGTATCAGAACCGCCGCGCATAGCTATTCTGTCCCTCAGCATGCTCGAGGATTGCGAACCTCCTGTCGTCGCGTCGATAGCGACATGGAAAGAACGGCTTCTCACCTCGGCCATGTCAGTGAGCGAAGTCCATCCGGAATTCTTCTCCGAAGCCTATTCAATTTATGCACCGCTTCAGGCAAACGAGGCTGCCCCCCTGCACAGCGGCTTCTTCGACGAGTTCGAGCCTGCAATCGCAGACCGGCTACGCTGGGGCGCCGATCTCAACGCGGAAGAGGTCGCAGAGTGGCGGAAGAAGCACCAGATTTTTGTGGAGAAGATGAATGCTCTGTTCGAAGGCTCGGATTTTCTATTGATGCCCGCGGTTCCGCTCGCGAGACTGGTCGCAGACGAAGATCAAACCGCCGCTCGCCCTCGAATACTCGCCTACACCACACCAGGAAGCCTCGCCGGTTTACCTGCCGTAATCCTGCCCGGCAAACCGGGCGTCCAGCTGCTCGCAGCGCGGGGTGATGACGCCCGACTCCTGCAGTTCGCGACTCAGCTCGGCCGTCTGCTCGCTGCGGAACAGGCTTGATCCGCCGGATTGCCATTGTTAAGCTCGGGCATGACTCCCGCGAAAAACTGGCACGCGCTTTCAGTGATCTGTCTCGGCCTGCTCGGCTGCCACGGCGGAAAAGGCAGCAACGGCCTGATCCCGGTCACATTTCAGACCGACTGGTATCCGCAGCCGGAACAGGGCGGCTTTTACGAAGCGCAGCTCAAGGGCTACTACCGGCAGGAAGGCCTGGACGTCACCATCACCCCAGGGGGTCCATACGTCATCGCGGACCAGCAGGTCTCGACGGGGGCAGCCCAGTTCGGAATGGGCTCGTCCGATCGCATTCTGGAGGCGGACTCTCAGGGCCAGTCACTCGTCGCCGTAGCTGCCACGATGCAGCACGATCCGCAGGGAGTCATGCTGCACACAAACTCCCCAGTGCACGACTTTCCGGATCTCGAAGGGCACACCGTCGCGGTAAAGCCGGGATCGACATGGTTCGAGTACCTGATCGCGCGCTATAAGCTGAAGAACGTCCGCGAGACGCCGGCCACCTACTCGATCGCAAACTTCCTTCAGGACCCGAACTACATTCAGCAGATCTTCGTGACTTCCGAGCCATACTTCGCGCGCAAGGCCGGAGCACAGGTGCGCACCTTGCTCATCAGCGACACCGGCTACGCACCTTACCGCGTATTTTTCACCACCCGTGACTATCTCACGCAGCACCCGGACGTGGTCGCGAAATTCGTGCGCGCATCGTTGCGCGGATGGCGTGACTACATCGCCGACCCCGGCGCGGTAAACGCCCGGTTGTTGAAGCTGAATCCGACCATGACCATCGAGCAGATGCAGTTTACCTGCCAGGCCCTGAATGACGGACATTTCATCTATCCTGACGACGACCCGTCCAGGACCGGGGACTTCGACCCGGCCCGCTGGTCACAGATGTATCAGCAGTTAGTCGATTTGAAGCTGATCCAGCACCCGATCGATCCCGCGACTGCGTACACTATGCAGTTTGTGAGTAAGCCTTGAGACTGTTCGCAAACCTGTCCTTGGGCGGCGGCGGCTACGATTTAGCTTTCAGTGCGGCCTTCACGCCATCGATCATCGCCTGGGGATTGAACTCACTGCGGATGACGTCATTTGGGCAGTCAGTGTGGACAGAGACCCTGTAGTTGCAAATGAAAACTACTTCCTGATCGGGACGGTGTTCCTTGATTTGGGTGCAGACCTTTTCCGCAGCCGGGATGCGCCCGTCCCCTTCTACATCGATGATCACGAGTGAGTATTTGCGGGTGAGCGCAAGTTTCAGACCGTCGTCGAGTGACACAGTGGAATCGACCTCATAGCCGTGCATGCGAAAAATCTGGTCCCGCAGGCCGAGGATCGTATCGCGTCCACATATGTGAAGAAGGATAGGGGGAGGAGGGGAATCGGCGCTCATTCGCGTCTTAGACTACCAGAGACGAGCGCTCTGAAGATTGGGCAAATGCTGTCTTGCTGCTCGCATGACGCATTTGTAATTTGGATTGCAACTATTGGCCGGCCACTGGGCTGATCAGTGTCAGGTCTGTCACCGGATCGAACTGCCGCTGCATCCCCTTCGGATCGACTGTCACCATAACTTCCAGCGTTGGCCGAACATCCATTGCAACCACATGACCGGCTCTCGTCGTGCCGTCGGGCAATCCCAGCACCGCATGCGTATGAATGATCGGCTTGCCCTGGTAAAGCGCAATATCGCCCACCATGGCCGCCACCTCCATCTGCCCGGTAAGCGGCATCAGCTTATACATCTTTCGGCTCGGATCGAACCATCCCAGCGTCGCGCCGCTGATGGCGCCGATGGCTGTGAAATGCGCACTGGTTACCTGGTACTTCCGTGCGAAATCTATCATGCCAGCGTAGGCGTCGTCCCCCGTACTGAAGATGACCGCGTAGTCCTTCTGCCCTCCCGTGTCACTCAGCAGTTGGACCCTCATTCCCGGAGCTTGCCCCGACGTAGTAATCGCCTTCGGAGAGACATACCTGGTAGCGCCCTCCCTCACAGTCTGCGCAAAACTCGCAGACAGAAGAGCAGAGAAAAACGCCGTCAACACTCCAAGCTTCTTCATGAGCACCCTCCTATTTTTGGATGCTCAGCGGTTAAGTCGGTCGCAAGAGACGAGAAGAGGCGGACGAGAAGAAACAGACTATTTGACGGAATCGGAATGAGCAGCCAGTTCGCCCGGCATGCCAACCTTCGGCACCAGCATGTCTTCCTTCCGCATCACCATGGTGGTGGCGTTCAGACTGGCAAGCTCGAAGCCGTGACCGTGCGTGATCGCGTCAGTCGGGCAGGCTTCGACACAGTATCCGCAAAAGATGCAGCGGTTGTAGTCGATGTTGTAGACCTTCGCGTACCGCTCGGCGCTGGAAATGCGCTGTTCCGCTGTATTCTCAGCGGCTTCGATATAAATGCAATTCGACGGGCAGGCCGCTGCGCAGAGGAAACAGGCAACGCATTTCTCGAGTCCATTCTCGTCGCGCTGCAGAACGTGCGCACCGCGGAAGCGCTCCTGCAGCATCGCGCCGCGCGTCGGTCCCGGGCCGTCAGGATAATTTTCGACTTCGGTCGGCTTGAACATCTCTCCAAAGGTAATGCTCATGCCTTTGCCAATGGCGGCGATGTTGCGCACGATGGACATGCCAACAGTATACGCAGGCGGCACGGAATTTTCCGCTTGTGGCCTGGCAAACCTGCTCAATACGATGGACTTCGCGGCTGAATCCGGGACAATCAAGAGCTGTATCGCTAACGTTTGCCAATTGAGGGAGATTTCTATGCTGAAGCTTCGTTTGTCGAAATGGATCTGTCTGCTCACGCTTCTTACAGTTGGGGGAGCCGGTGCTCAGACGAACCCTAATTCGGTGAATTCACCCGCAGCAGCGGAGCTTAAGATCAGCGCCAATCAGAAGAGCTCGGTGCTTTCGCAGGGCGACATTAAGATCCTCCCCCATCACACCGTCACCGTCCACAATCCCCACACCAACGCTGACGAGACCTACTCCGGCGTGCCCCTGATGGATCTGCTGGCTAAAGAAGGCGTGCCCCACGGCCATGACCTGCGCGGCAAGGCTCTTTCCGATTACATCGTCGCCATCGGATCGGATGGGTACAAGGCCGTCCTCGCACTCGCCGAGGTCGACCCCGAGTTTCACCCCGGCGAGGTCCTCGTCGCGGATCAGATGGACGGCAAGCCGCTCGACGCCAAGATCGGGCCACTCCGCCTCGTAGTCACCGAAGACAAGCGTCCGGCCCGATCCGTCCACAACCTCGTCTCAATTGAAGTGAAGCAGGCGGAATAAGCTTACCGCGCCCAGCTGTATCCAACATGGATCATCTGTGAGTCGATACCGGGGTCTGTCCCCAGGTCTGCGTTCGATAAATGCTGTATGCGGTATTCGAAGCGCATGGAACGGTTTGCCCGGCGAAAAAAGTCAAACCCCGCTCCGAACGAGAAGGTGAAGTTGAACGCGGAACTGTCAAAGATCGGGATATCGCGCGGCGAAACCGCGAAGCCGGTCATCAGCGTTAGCACCGGCTGGACTTTCGAGCGGGGAAGAAATTTCGCCTCGAGGCCCGCTGGGCTGAGGCCGGCGACGTATGTCCAGCGACGTCCGTAGGTGAAAGTGTAATTCTGGTAGTAGGTCTGCCCGTTATACGTGAAGGTGTAATTCGAGGATTTCAACGCTGTCGACAGGACCGGCGTTTCGTGCGGCTGGCGGTAATAACCTGACTCCTGCAATCCAGGATACCCATCATACGGCGGCAGATTGATGTCGTAGTAGTCCCCCGTGAGCACCGGATCGCTTTCCACCATCAGCGGCCGGATTTCCGCCCGATAGTCGAGTCTCCAAATGCGGTTCTGAAACAGTCGCTGTGTGAAAGACGCGCCGAGTGTGACGAATTCCCGCTGATTACTGTAGCCCAGAATGATATGGCTGGAGCCCGGCGAGTACTCGGTAAAGATCGACCAGGTTCTCGGGCCGGAGCCCGGCCGGGTTGAAGTTGGCTGAACGTTCTGGGCGCGGGCAATGCCGATCAGAACAATCGGCCAGGACAGCACGAGGATGAGCGAGCGGCGTGCGAGCATTTGCGAGCGTTGACGAGCGTCGTTCCGTCCTTGGCGACTAATCTATGCCCTTGTATACACCAGCAGCATCAATCCAGTCCCAGCTTTTTCCAAATTGCATTCACACGCGATTTCGTCGTCCCGTCCATCTCAATCATCGGAGGCCACGGTCGAGTGAAGCCCTCGGCTTCCCATTTGCGCGTGGCATCGATGCCCATCTTGCTGCCGTAGTTCGGTAGCCGCGATGCGTGATCCAGTGAATCCACCGGCCCCATCGTGAACTGAATATCGCGCTCAGGATCGATGTTGTTGGCAACCCGCAGCGTCACCTCGCCGATATCCTGCACGTCGCAATCCTCATCGACCACCACAATGCACTTGGTAAACATCGCCTGCCCCAGCGCCCAGATACCGTTCATTACCTTGCGCGCCTGCCCCGCATAGCTCTTTCGCATCGAGACTAGCATCAGGTTGTGAAAGACGCCTTCGACGGGGAGATTGATATCGACGATCTCCGGAAGCGTAAGCCGCATCAGCGGAAGAAAGATGCGTTCGACTGCCTTGCCCATCCACGCATCTTCCATCGGCGGCTTGCCCACAATGGTTGCGGAGTAAATCGGGTGTTTGCGATGTGTGATGCACGTCAGATGAAAGACCGGGTACTCCTCTTCCATCGTGTAAAAGCCGGTGTGATCGCCGAAAGGCCCCTCGACGCGCAACTCGTCCAGCTTCACATAGCCTTCGAGGACAATCTCTGCATGCGCAGGCACTTCAAGATCGACCGTCTCGCACTTCACCAGTTCGACCGGGCTCTGGCGGAGGAATCCCGCGATAATGAACTCCTCAACTTCCGGCGGCGCCGGCACAATGGCCGAGAACGTCGTCGCCGGATCCGTCCCGATAACCACCGCCACTTCAAGTCGGTCGTCCTTCACATTGCCCAGGGCAATTTTCGTCGTGCCACCCGCCGTCTCCGCCATGGCGTGAACGCGATCTGCGGCCGTCGCACCCGCTGCCGCGCGCAGTCGCTCGCGCAGATGCTCGGCAGCGTTCTTCTGCCGCTGCCAGTGCATGCCCGTCGTCTGCCCGTCGTAGACCTGCATGCGGTACATGCCCATATTGCGCTTGCCTGTCTTCGGGTCGCGCGTAACAACACACGGAAGCGTGATGAACCTGCCTCCGTCCAGAGGCCAGCATTGCAGGATCGGAAAATCAAGCAGATTGAATCCCTCGCGGAGAATCACCTCTTTGCACGCCGCATCCTTGGCCGCAATTGTCTTGGGGAAAAACTTGCCGACTTCCGCCAGCATGGGCAGCATCTTGAACTTCTCGAGGAAGCCCTCCGGCGACTTGATCTCCATGAAGGCGCGAATCCTTCCGGCAATGTCATCCAGAGAATCGACCTCAAGGGCCAGCTTCATGCGCCGCCCGCTGCCGAACTGGTTCATCAGGACGCTGGATCCGCGATAGCCCTTCACATTCTCGAAGAGCAGCGCCGGACCACCCGGCGTCCCACCGCGCTTGCCGGATTTGGAAACCCGGTCGGTGATCTCAGCGATTTCCAGGATCGGATCAACTTCTTCGCGGATGCGTTTGAGCTCGCCAGCCTTATCAAGAGCCTTGATCCACTGCCTCAGGTCGTCGTATGCCAATCGTCTTCCCCGGCGTTCGCCCGTAACTCCGGTTGACGAACGCAACACTACATACTAATTCCCTGCCGGGATCGGAAAGACCGTAAGAGTTCTCAGATGGCCTCGCTCAGTCGCCGAATTCTTCGTTCTTGGCAAGCATCCACCGGTTCATGATGGTCTGCGCGCAGCGCGCCCCGCATAAGTGCTTCGCTGTCGCATCGTGGGATAGAAATACGTTCCATGGCGTGATTTTGAGCACCGGCTGCTCCGGATCGCCAGGATGCGGCGACAGCCTCTCGCTCCACGCCAGCCACCAGTCTCCCGCCTCTTCGCTTTTCGCCTTGCCGCATACGTCGCAGGAATATGTTTCAGTCCAGGCCATTGGTCAACCTTCGCGCTCAGGATGTCGGTGCCACGTCTCTGGAAGTTAGCACAATACCCCGAAGCAAATGGACCGACACTTTGCGCTGGCGCCCGCTAACCCACCTGGGCAACCGCTTGTGGTGGAATCTCCACCAGTGGGTATCCCAGCCGCTTCCATTCATCGAAACCGCCCCGCAGCGGACGTACCCGGTACACGCCCAGCTTGCGGATCGTCAGGGCCATCTTCGCCGCAGTCGCTTCGCTCGGGCAGGTGCAAAAAAGCACCACGTCCCGATCGCGAGGAATCTCCGCGCTCTGTTGAACCAGCGTGTCCGGCGAAAGAAGCACTGCTCCGGGCAGGGTCCGCGGATCCGGTAGATAGTCGAGGGGGTGCCGCAAATCAACGATATAGACGGGCTGTTCGCGATCAAGCATGCCCTTCAGCTCGTCGGGCTCCAGGCGCGCCATGCGGATTTCCCGGAGGAATGCTCGCTGGCGCAGGAATCTCCAGATGAAGAAGCCCAGCAGCGTAAGCACGAAGAGCAGGAATGCAAAGTGTTCGACCCACCCCAGCGCATCGGGATGCTTCTTGAGCACATCGCCGAAGAAGCGTCCTCCGAGAGTGAAGGCCATCGCCCACAGCAGGATTCCGGCAGTATCAAAGATCGCGAAGAAGCGATACTTCATCCCGGTCTGGCCGGCAATCGGTGCCGCCACAGACCCGAGGCCGGGGACGAACTTCGCCAGCACCAGAGCGCCCGCCCCATGTTTCGTGAAGTAATTCTCCGTCTTCCGAACGCAGCTTGACCGCTCCATCGAGAGGCGGCACAGCAGCTTAACCACACTCCCTCCGTATTTCTTGCCCATCAGGTACCAGACGCTGTCGCTGACCAGACTCCCGGCGACAATCGAGATCAGCACCAGCGGAAGGCTAAGCCGGTGCGTGGCCGTCAACGTGCCCGCCGTGATCATCACCGGCGCACTGGGGATCGGAACGCCAAGCTGCTCCACCATCACCCAGAGAAACAGAATCCAGTAAGCGTAATTTAGGAAGAAATCCAGCGCGAGCGGCATTGCCATGGCCCCCGAGACAGTCACCTGCCTCCGACTATAGTGAAGATGTATCGACGGCGCGAAACGATTCGCCTCAAAACGACAGGCCGGATCGCGTCGCGACCCGGCCCTCAGTCTGGGGGACGGAAATCCAGAACCCGGGATCTATTGCTTTACCGTCACCTTGGGCTCAACCGAGAGCCCCGGCCGCAGCAGATGATCGGAGTTTTGCTGGGGATTGGTTAGATCGATACGCACCGGAACTCGCTGTACCACCTTGACATAGTTACCGGTCGCATTCTCCGGCGGGAAGAGACTGAGCACCGAACCCGTTGCGCCGCCAATCTGCGAAATCTTGCCGTCATACTTGCGGCCGCCGTAGGCATCGACTTCGATGACAACCGGCTGATCCTTGCGCATGTGCTCGAGCTGCGTTTCCTTGAAGTTCGCCGTAATCCAAAGATCGTCAAGCGAAACCAGCGTCATCATGTTTTGGCCGACGCTGACGTTCTGGTTGATCTCCACGCTCTTGCGCGTAACGATGCCGTTTTCAGGCGCGATAATCTTCGTGTAGCTCAGGTTCAGCCTGGCCTGATCCAGCTCCGCCTGGGCCTGGGCCACCGCCGCGGCAGCCTGATCAGCCTTGGCTTTTTGGATCTCCACCTGCTTAGGCGCTGTCTGGGCGAACTGCAACTGCGCCTGCGACTGGGCCACACGATCTTTTGCCACGCGAACCGCGTCCTCGGCTGCCACCACATTCGCCTTTGCTTCCACCAGCGCCGCCTTGTTGGCGTCCGCGGCGGCGACCGCGGCGTCAAACTGCTGCTTCGAAATCACGTCCTTCTCGACCAGCGGCCTATACCGCTCAAGGTCGGCATCCGACTTGGTCGCGTTTGCCTGCGCCTGCACCACTCGCGCCTTCGCGGCGTCAAGCTGCTGCTCGGACTGTGCCACCTGCGCGTTCGATCCATGAACATCGGCGCCTGCCGACGAGAGCGCGCTGGTCGTATTGATGTTAATCACCGGCACATTTACCCTTGCGGCCTCGTAGCTTGCTTCGGCATTCTGCACATTCGCTTCGGCCTGCTGCACGGCGACCTGAAAGTCTTTAGGATCGATCTCGACCAGGACATCGCCCTTCTTGACCTCCTGGTTCTCGTCCACATCGACCTTGATAACCTGGCCGGCGATGCGCGAACTAATCTGAATCAGGTGGCCATTCACCTGGGCGTCATCCGTATCCTCGTAATAAGTCGAGTGCCACCAGAAGAGCAGCGCCCCCACCACCAGGAGCGCAATTACGCCAATCACAATAAATCTTCGCCGCGATTTTGGTTTCTCCGGCTTGTCATCCGGAGTTGTATTTTGATCGGGCTTTTCGTCCGCCACTGTTACTTTCCTCCCACGTAAGTCTTGTAATTGCTCTCCGCCACTCCCAGTGCCCGCGCCAGCGACAGCTTGGCGATGTTGTGCCGGTAGAGGCTGCTGACATATTGGTTGTCGGCCTGTGCCACGGACTCGAGCGCCTGGGAGACGGCCAGATTATCCGACACGCCCGCCTTGTAGCGTTCCTGCGCTTCGCTGAGAGCTTCTTTTGCTAATTCCGAATTGCTGCGTGCCACCTCTACCTGCTTGGCGGCCGCCTGGATGTCAAGAATGCTGTCGCGCACATCCGCGCTTATCTGTCCCTCGAGATCGCTCAGCTGTGCGCGCTTCTGATCAAGCTGCGATTGCGCCTGTTTGGCATCGCCGCGCAGTTTTGCCTCCTCGAACAGCGGCACATCAAGCGTGCCGGTCGCATTGCCCGTGCCGTGCGAATTGCCGAAGTTGACGCCAATATCGCCGTAATCGCCGTCGAAGTTCACCGTCGGATAACGCTCCGCCGTCGCCGCGCTGCGCGCGTGCTGCGCTCCCGTCACCTGTTCCTGCATGGCTTTCAGGTCGTTGCGGTTGGCAATCGCCTCCTTGACTGCGGCCCCCGGATCGAGATTGTCGAGCGGGGTATAGGGCGACTGATCTGTAAGCCGGAATTTTTGCTCCAGGGGCAGGCCGATCGCCCGTGCCAGCGCAATCTTGTCCTTCTCGTACTGATTCTTCGCCGTAATCAGCGACTGCTGCTGTGTCTGGTAATCAACCCGCGCCCGCAATTCATCCAGCAACGGCGCTGTACCCGCCTGATGATTGCTCACCGCCTGGTCAAGCGAAACCTTCGAGGTATCAACTTGCGCCTGCGTTGAGTCGATCAAAGCCTGATCGGCGATGCAGACGAGATAGGCATTGCCGACGGTGAGCACAACCATATCCCGGGCATCCTTCACCGAGAGCTGCGAACTGGCGAAGTTATGCTTCGAGGCCAGATAGTTTTGCAGCGACGAGACGTTGATCAGCGACCACTTCAGGGTCCCGCGAACGTCCATGTACCCGTACGGGCCGATGATCGCCGGAAATCCCCCGCCCCGTAGTCCGAGGGCCTGCAGGTCAGTCTGCTGCACCGACGACTTGAAGTCGCCGGTAACTGTCGGCAGCAAAGATTGCAGTTGCTGGAGCTGCGTTCCGTGCGAGTTCAGCTGGCTCTGGCTGGTAAGAACCAGGCCGAGGTTGTACTTCAGTCCACGCGCGATCGCGTCGTCCAGCGATAGATCCATGACCCCCGCGGTCGCCGCCTCTTTGACCTGGCTTCCCTGGTAGGTCGTGCTGTTGATCTGCGGCTGTGTGACCTGGATCGGCGCTTGTGGCTGGACAACTCCGCCCCCGCCTGCCTGGCCAAACTGAAAGGCGTGAGCCGCAGGGCCTGCCGCGGGAATGAACAGCGCCAGAACTAGCCCCCAAATGCGCGCACTGCCGTATCGGCTGCTTGAACTAGCCTTGAACACGAATAACTTCACCCCTGGAAAATGTTCCCTATGACAGCTATCTATTCAGGGTACGTCGTTTTGGATGCCTGAATGCCGGAAAGTATTCAAAAAACACGCCAAAATACCCTTGGCGCGACCCAGGAACACTTTTCGTTGCGAGCGGGGAACTAGAGGTCAGGCGTGCGGCTACGCGGTAACGCGCTCCGCTTCGGAATGCACTAGCGCATTGGCCAGCGAGCAGAGCGCCTGCCGAAAGCTTTCGCCGACCTGGGCCGCCGACCATCCCGGCTGCGTACCCACGCCGTTGGCCAGCGAGGCCGCCGTGGCTCCGTTATCCCAGCCGAGGACGGCCCGCTGCACGAAGATCGCGCGCTGGGCTAGCGGCAGCTCATCGAGCCAGGTGCGCAGTCGATTTCCACTGCCGGCAACGTTTGCCGCTCCGTTGACTAGCTCGGCAATCTGAGTGGCGGAAATTCCAGCCGCCGAAAGGTCATCATCCTCAATACAGCTCACGGGACCGTCCACAGGTGCTGGCACCGCGAAGGCCCCTGGATCGGCCTGGTTCATGCGGGCCACCGCCGCCTCGATCAGATGATGGCGCGCGGCGTCGACCGCTCCATCTTCCGGAGCGCAGGGATCGACTTCGACCTCCGCTACCGTGGATTCAACCAGGTTGAGCGCCTCGCCTTCGTCTCCCAGCATCAGGGCCGCCAGCTTGTAAAGTTCCACTGCCGTATCCTGCGCCTTCAGAACGCCGCCTTCACAATCCTCGAATCCCATGGTCTGAACCTCCGCTACGCTTCCTCTTTCATCCTTACCGACCCGCACTCCAGAGTCAAATTGGCCTACTGAAAATCTTTTTGCCCGGATTTCATCTCGTCGTAGAAGTCTTGTTGTATAGCAATTTATGTAAACTTTGGGCGACAGGTGCCTGCTCCCAACTTATGGCCAGAACGCAAAGCCCGCAGCAGAGCCTCTTTTTCGCCAGAGACGAATCCTGGCTGAACTTCAACCGTCGGGTGCTCGAAGAAGCCCAGGACGAAACCAATCCCCTTCTCGAACGAACCAAGTTCCTGGCCATTACCGCCAGCAATCTGGACGAATTCGTCGAAATCCGCCTGGCTGGAGTGCTCCAACGGATTGAGGACGGCTACGCCGAGCTCAACCCCGACGGCACCACCCTCGAGCAATCGCTGGCCGTCATGAACGCCGTGATGCACGGCTTTGTCGCCGAGCAGTACCAGTGCTGGAACAAGCAGCTCCTGCCCGCTCTCCGCGCCGCCGGGGTGCGCGTCCTGCGCTGGGACGACACGGATGACGCGGCCCGCAAGGCTGCCACCACTTACTTCCAGCGCGAAGTTGATCCTCTGCTGACGCCAATCACTATCGACCCCGCTCATCCATTTCCCCGCGTTCTGAACAAGGCCTTGTGCATCGCCCTGTTGCTCAAGCGCAAGCGCAAGGGACCCGCAGGGCCCGTCCTTGGAGTCGTCACTGTACCGCGCGCCCTGCCTCGCTTTGTTGAGCTGCCTTCGACCGGAGGCACCCACGACTTCATCTTTCTCCATGACCTCATCGAGCACAATGCCGCCGGCATGTACCGGGGATACGAAATCCTCTCCAAGGCTGCCTTTCGCGTCACGCGCAACAGCAACCTGTATTTCCAGGAAGAAGAGTCGCGCAACCTTCTCGAAACCGTGCGTTCCGAACTGCACAACCGCCGCAAAGGCGATGCGGTACGCCTCGAAATCGAGAAATCCGCCGACACCGAAATCGTCGATCGGCTGCGGCTTAATTTCGAGCTCGACGACTCGCAGGTCTTCCGCACCGACGGCCCGGTAAATCTCTCGCGCCTGATGAACCTGGCTAGCGATACGCCTCGTCCCGACTTGAAATTCCCGCCCTTTGTTCCGCACGAGCTGCGTCTCAATCGGAAATCGACCGACCTGTTCGACGAGATGCGGCACCGCGACATCCTGCTCCACCATCCATACGACTCCTACGACGGCGTCGTGGGGTTCATCCAGGCCGCGGCAAAGGATCCAAATGTCGTCTCGATGAAACAGACGCTCTACCGCACCAGCGCCGATTCACCCATTTTTGAGGCGCTGACCGAAGCGGCCCAGACCAAGGAAGTTACTGCCGTCGTCGAGCTGATGGCGCGCTTCGACGAAGCCTCCAATATCCGCTGGGCTCGCGACCTCGAGGACGCCGGCGTGCAGGTCTTTCACGGCATCGTCGGGCTCAAGACGCACTGCAAGCTGGCCCTGGTAGTCCGCCGCGATGATGACGGCATCGTCCGCCGTTATGGACACCTCGGCACCGGCAACTACAACCCCAGCACCGCCCGCTTCTACACCGACATTAGCCTCCTGACCTCCGATCCCGAAATCACCGCCAGCATGGGCGCTGTTTTCAACTACCTGACAGCGCATTCGGAATCCGATGATTACGCCCCCCTGCTTGTCGCGCCGCTCACCCTGGCCGAAAACACGATCCGCCTCATCCATCGCGAGACCGAGCACGCCGCCGCGGGCCGCCCCGCCCACATCATCGCCAAGATGAATTCCCTGCTCGAGCCCAGTGTTATCGAGTCCCTGTATGCGGCTTCCAAGGCCGGAGTCCAGATCGACCTGATCGTCCGCGGCATCTGCGCACTCCGGCCCGGCGTAAAGGGTCTGAGTGAAAACATCCGCGTTCGCTCCATCA
Source organism: uncultured Acidobacteriaceae bacterium (assembly GCA_963781245.1). Classification (GTDB taxonomy): domain Bacteria; phylum Acidobacteriota; class Terriglobia; order Terriglobales; family Acidobacteriaceae; genus Silvibacterium. Next base: position 182,117 of record CAWAFB010000004.1, on the reverse strand, counting down.
TCGGGCGATTTCTCGAACACAGCCGCATCTTTTATTTCGCAAATGGCGGCACTGAAGAGATTTACTGCGGTAGTGCCGACTGGATGCCCCGCAATCTCTTCGAGCGCTGCGAAGTCATCTTCCCCATCCGTTCTCCGCAGATCGGCGCCCGCCTCCGCAATGAGATTCTTGCCACATATCTGGCCGACACCCTGAAGGCCCGTCTGCTCAACGGCGACGGGACCTATCACCGCGTATACGAGACCGAGGTCGGCCGCGCTCTGCCCGCCTTCAGCGCCCAGGAGTTTCTGATGAAGGTTGCCGAGGGTAAGGCGTCTGCCGAGGAGATTCCTGGCATTCCTCCGCCCCAGGTGCACCACCACCAGGCAAAGCGCCCGGCAAAGAAAGCCGTGGCGCACCCGGCGAAGCGGGTCACGCCAAAGGAAAAGTCCGCCGCTGACTAGCCCCGCACCCTGCACCACTCGCCGTAAAAGTATTGCGCCCGCGCCGTAGAATGAAGTCGTGGTCCTTGCCCCCACTCCTCTTGCCACCGCTGCCCGGCGCACCTTCCGCTTCCCTGCTCTCTTTCGCTGGTGGCACCTGCTCTCGCTCGATGCGCCGACCGTAGCCGCTCTATGGTCGTGGAGCTTCGCCCGCGCCATGCACATCCACCTCCCCTGGAGCGCTCCACTGCTGCTCGCGCTCGGAACGTGGCTCATCTATATCGCTGACCGCATCCTGGATGTTCTTCGCGGCGGCGCATCCGGCACGTTGCGCGAACGTCATTTCTTCTACGCCAGACATCGCGCCCGAACGCTTGCTGTAGGTGCTTTGGCGAGCCTCGCACTCCTCTGGCTCATCTTTATGCGCATGAATCCGGCCGCGCGCCGGGAAGATGTCGTACTTTTCGCAGCTGCCCTCGTCTACTTCTGCCTCATCCATGTCTGGGCGCCGCAGTCCCCATCGGGGATCGAGCGCTGGTTCCCAAAAGAGATCGCCGTCGCCGTCGTCTTCGCAGCCGCGGTCGCCGTGCCCGCATGGTCCCGGATACAGGGTCAGAGGATCCTGCTTACCCCTTTGGTCGTTCTCTTTTCCCTGCTCTGCTGGCTCAACTGCGTGGCCATTGAAAAGTGGGAGAAGTCGGAACCACCCTCATCGAGCCATGCCCGAGCATCGAGTTCCGCACTGCCGCATCTGTCCACACGTTGGACACAACGCCACCTCCCGCTCGTGGCCTGCGGAATCGCGATGATGGCCGTGACCGCCGCAGCCTCATCGATTGTCTCTGCTGCACCCGTGGTCATGACCAGCCTTTATCTCGCCTGCACTGTATCGGCGCTGCTGTTCCTCGCCCTCGATCGATCGCGACTCGACAGTTTTGATCTCCGCATCGCCGCAGACGCCGTTCTGCTCACGCCGCTCCTCTTACTCGCGGTCCCACGCTGATGGCTCCTTCCTTGCGGATTTGAACTGATGGCTCCCGACTTCGACGCACCCAACTTCAACGCTATAGCTCGGCCGTACCGTTGGCTCGAATATCTCTCCTTCGGCCCTATGCTCGAGCGCTGCCGCTTCCACCGCCTGCCCGAACTGGCCGATGCGAAACACGCACTGGTGCTGGGCGACGGAGACGGCCGCTTTCTCGCCCGGCTGCTAAAACAAAATCCGCAAATCCGCGCCGACGTGGTCGATCGGAGCCCGGCGATGCTGCGCCTCCTGAGCGGCCGGATAGCAAAGATCGGCGCGCAGGACCGGATCACCCAGCACTGTGCCGACGCCCGCGACTTCACTCCGACCGGAAGCCCATGCGCAACTTACGATGTCGTCGTTACCCACTTTTTTCTTGATTGTCTCACCACCGCCGAAGTCCAGGCCCTCGCGGCCCGCATTCGCAACCATCTCCGCCCTGGAGCACGGTGGATCGTCTCCGAATTTGCGATTCCCCGCGGTCCGCTCTCGATCCCCGCAAAGCTCGTCGTCGGAAGCCTCTATGCGGCCTTCCGCTTTCTGACCAGGCTCAAAGCGCGCCGTCTGCCCGACCACGCCTCCTCTTTCCGCGCCTGCGATCTGGCGCTGATTAGTCAGCGCCGCTGGCTGGGAGGCCTGCTGATCAGTGAGATGTGGGAAGCGCAGGCAACCGCCCGAGCCGATATCCCTTCCATCGGTTAGAGAGTATTCAGGACCTTACATGACAACCCCCACCGCCCCTGCATTTCCCCTCCACGCCAGTTCTGTTCCCGGATTCGACCCCACTGTACCCCCGTTCCCAGGCCCTGATCCGGGCACTGACTCGCCACCCAACCCGATCCCGGCGCCCGAGCCCGATCGAGAGCCGCAGTTTCCTCCGGATCCCCTCCCCAAACCCGAACCGGTGATCTGAGAAATTCATCGAACCCTGCCTCGCCTTTAACAATTCTGGCCCTGTTAATTGTTACAATTGCGTGAATTACGGGCGTTAAAGCCCTGAACCGAAAGAATCCTGTGAACCTCTATATCCTCCGACACGCCAGCGCCGGAACCCGGCGCGCAAATCCCCTGATCGACGTAAAACGCCCCCTCGACAAAGAAGGCAAACAGCAGTGCATGCTGGTGGGCAGCTACCTGAGTTCGCTTAGGGTACAGTTCGACCTCGTGGTTTCGAGCCCGCTCAAACGCGCCCTGCAGACTGCCTCCCTTGTCGCCACAGAAACCGGCTACGACGCCAAGATCATGGTTTCCGAGGCCTTGTCACCCGGTGCGACCGTTCCAGCTTTCGATAGGCTGGTGAACGATCTCAACACGCACGAAAATGTGCTCATCGTCGGGCACAACCCCAACCTGGCGCAATTTCTCGGAGCAGCCCTCAGTTCCAGCCGGATGAATATCCGTCTGCGCAAAGGCGCCATTGCCCGCGTCGACGTGGCGCGCCGCCCCGGCACCCTCCACTGGCTCGTAGATCCGCGCATCCTGCGCGGCGTCTACGGCAAAGTCACAAAGAGCTCCCGCCGAAAGACCTCGCGGAAGTAAGCCGCCTCTTTCCTTAGCGACCACAGTTCGAGTTCGGCCCCCGTCCGGCCTGGGCTGATCTCGAGCATCACCTGCCGCGGATACACTCGCACTCTCACCCGCAGCACGTCGCTGGCACGATCCTGGTTTAGAGCCACAGCCAGCCGCAGCAGCACAACTGCGCGCTTCACGTGCTCATGTTCCTCGGGAGGAACCTGTCGCATCGTGCGCCCTTCAGGTTCCGGGCGGCTCTTGCCGATATACCGTGCGACCGCCGATGTGATCACTCGCTGCGTCGCATTGAACCCGAAGATTTCAGAGTTCGCGATAATGTACTGCGCGTGGCGGTGATGTCCCTGATAATTCATGAACTTGCCGATATCGCGCAGCATAGCCGCGGCCTCCAGCCATGTCTGGTATTCGGCGGGAAGCTCGTGAACCGTTCGCATATCATTGAACAGTTGCGCTGCGTGCTGTCGCACCGGCTCCGCCTGCCGAGGGTCGATGCCATACCGGCGGCAGGTTTCGAGCACCGCCTCCCATCGGTCCCGTTCGTACTGCTGGTGCGCCGAAGTGCGTGAATCCTGCTCGGCGAGCATCTGCGCCAGAACGCCGTCCCGCAGCCCCATATCGGAATAGCGGAAGCCCGCCAGGGTGAAGTGCTCCAGAAGTTCGGAATAGACCTGCGCTCCCGCCACGACAATCTCCGACCGCCGCGGCCCGATGCCCGGAATCGCGCTGCGATCCTCGTTCTTCAACTTCGTGAGCTTGTCGGCCAGTCGTCTGACATCCCGCGCCGATGCCATGTAATCCTTGGCCCGCGCCTTGCGCATGATCCTTGTTGCTTCGAACAGCGCGGCGGCCGTACCCGACGTGGCAATCACCGTCTGCACCTCGCCGGGTGTCACACGCCTCGAAGCCTTCCTCAGTTCACGCGACACAAACTGCTTCATGCGCGCGATCTCTTCTTTCGCCGGCGGATCGCTCTTCAGAAACTCCTCCGTCAGCCGCACTGCACCCAGCGGCAGGCTGATCGTCTCCTTGAGGCGCTTGCGCTCTGAGAGAGAAACCTCGCAGCTGCCCCCGCCCACATCGATCAGCAGACAGCGTCCCGAAGTGCCCGGCTCATTGTTCACCACGCCACGATGAATGAGCCGCGCCTCCTCAAGTCCCGAGATGATCTCCACCTCCCAACCCGTCTCATCCCGGACCCATGCCAGAAATGCTCGACCGTTGCGGGCGTCGCGCATCGCCGCGGTCGCTACGGCGCGAGTTTGGTCCGCACCGTGCTGCTGAACCGCGCGGTAGAAACGCTTGAGAGCGCGCAACGTCGCCGCCATCGCGTCCGGCGACACCAGCCCAGTCTCGAACACGGTGGTGCCCAGCCGCGTCACTTCACGGTCTTCGTGGACAACGCGCAGGCTGTGTTGCACCACGCGGGCAATTTTTAATCTGCAGGAGTTCGATCCAATATCAATTGCGGCAAGAGTCTGCATCAGCTCAGGTACATCTCAGGGGAAGATTTGGCCATTAAGGAGCAACGATACACGAGGAATATTTCAGGCAATCTTTGTCTGCTGCGTTATCGCGCGCTCGGTCCCCGTGCGCGTGCGACGCCTCTGGCTCAGTGCCTGCAATTCGCCCAGTAACCTGCCACGCATTCGCTCAGCGGTCTCCAGCGCCTGGGCGTAGTGCTCATCGCGCTGCGCCTCTATCAAGGCGGTCAGTTCGGCTCCGTTGGCACCGAGCGCGTGATCCGCTTCCTCGGCAAGAACCAGCCAGTCATGCCAGTCCCCAATCTCGTCCTGCAGCTTCTTGAGCGCCTTGCCGACAGTGCCCGCTTCCCGATCGTCGCCGCCCGCTTCGGCCATGTATCTGGCCTTTTTGGCTCCCTTGCGGAAGTCGTGAAGATTACCCCGGTCCAGCCGCTGCATCTGGTGGGAAAGACGAGCAAACTCTTCGAGCGCGATGACCGCCGCACGGCGCTGGCTTCTTCGGCGGCGCACCTGGCGCTTCGCGCCCTCGAATGACTCCAACTCTCCCTCCAGCCGTTCACTCCACTTGGCCGCCGCCTTCATCAGCGGCTGCGCGTGATGCTGCCGTGCATGTTTCAGCCATGTATCCAGGTCCCTGGCCTGCTCTTCGACCGGCTTTGCCATCGGATCGGGTACATCGGTCCCTGACAGAGCCTCAGCCGGAACCGGGCCGCCCTCCGTCAACACCAGCGCCGATGATTCCGTAGCCCCCTCGTGGCGACCATTCTTCTTCGCCAGCCACTGTTTTTCCAGCAACTTTCGATGCACGTCGAGGTCCCGGACTGCGCCCGCGGCCCGCCTGATTCTCTTGAGCAGCTTCGACCAACGCCGCGCCGCATTGTAAAGCGCAGCCGCCTTCTCAGACCTGGATTCCGGCCCTTCGGCGCTGCGCTCCCGGACAAGGCTGTCGAGCATTGCCTCTATCCGGCGCGTGCCGGTGCGCGTATCGTGTACCGAATCTACGGTCGCATCCTTGGCACAGGCTTCGAGATTGTGCCTCAAGGTCTCGGTCAGTTGTCGAAGACGCGTATGCTCTGCGCTGGCAACCGTCTTACCAGGTCTGCTGCTCATACTGATATTCTGGCTTGAGCCTCTTTATGAACTTTAATGCGGTAGCGATGGGAGCAATTGGCCACATCCCCCGGGTTGCGGCGAAAATCGCACCACATGATCCTGCTATCAGCCCCATTCTCAAAGATTTTCGCGCGCAACGCTACCACCGTGAAAGTTCATAGCAGACTCTGAACTCAAATGATTTCGATGATAACGCCCCACGCTTCCTCCCAGGTAGAAACCGGCGCGGAGAAACCGGCGCTGCTCTCCTCTCCGGTCAAGGCCTGGTGTCTGCTGCTGCTTGTCTTTGTTGCGGTTCACTTTGCCGCTCTCTTTGCGCCCGCCATCCTCGACGACGCCGACGGTACGCACGCCAATGCCGCCCAGCACATGGCCATCAGCGGAGACTGGGTCACGCTGCGCGTCGACGGCATTCGTTACCTCGAAAAACCGCCGCTGCCCTACTGGCTCGTGGCCGTCGACTATCATCTCTTCGGCTACAACGTTTTCGCAACCCATCTCCCCGTTTCCCTTGCCGTGTTGGCCTGCGCCGTCTTGGCCTGGACATGGTCACGCCGCGCCTGGGGAGACCGCGCCGCCTTCTATGCCGCTCTCGCCATCCTCACCTCCATCGGCATCTTTCTCTTCACCCGCTTCCTTATCCCGGAATCACTGATCACATTCTTCCTCGGCCTCGCGCTGTACGCATTCCTCACCGGCCTTGAGGACCGCAAACCAGAGCGGCTCTATCTCGCCTACGCAGCGCTGGCCATCGCCGTGCTCGCCAAGGGACTCATCGCTCCCGTCTTCTTCATCGCCGCCGTCGTCCCCTGGCTGCTGATAACCGGCGAATGGCGGCGCTGGCGTCACCTGCGGCTCTTCACCGGCATCCTGCTCTTCCTCGCGATCGCCGCCCCCTGGCACATCCTCGCCGGTCTGCGTAATCCCGATCACGGCAACCCGGTCGGCAACATTCCCAGCGCAGGGCATGTGCATGGCTTCTTCTACTTCTACTTCATCAACGAGCATGTGCTGCGCTTCCTAGGCAAGCGCTACCCGCACGACTACAACAAGCAGCCGTGGCTCGTCTTCTGGCTCGGCCAGCTCATCTGGCTCTTCCCGTGGAGCATTTTTATCCCTGCGGCGCTTGTCCGCGCGTGGCGAAACCGGCGCGTCTTTGCCTCGGACCTCCGCTACGACGCCACCAACACCATCCAGTTCCTCGACCCGCGCATGAGCGCGCACGAAGCCTCGTCGATGGCCGCCCGCCTCCGCTTCCGCGCCCGCACCAGCCTGCTGCTCTCGATCTACGCTGGCTTCATCTTGATTTTCTTTTCCATCTCCACCAACCAGGAGTACTACACCTTCCCGGCCTGGTTCGCACTGCTCATGCTGATCGCCGGGTCGCTCGCCACCATCGAGCAGGCGCCCTCAGGCAGCACTCGCGCGATCAACGCTTATCGCATCAACGCCTCAAGCCCGTGGCTCTCCGGGGCTCACACCACCCTCGCTATCGTCGGCGTAGTGATTGCTCTTACCTTGGGCTATGGCCTTTGGATCTCCCGCCATCTGCCTTTCGTTCCTGACATCGGAACGCTAATGGCGCACCGCGGCGTCGGCGATTATGCGCTGGCGACCTCGCAGTTCTTCGACCTTACCGGAGCCTCGTTCGCCGCATTGCGCCTGCCCGCAGTCATAGCGGCGCTGGCACTTTTGCTGGGCCCGGTATCGGCGTGGACACTGCGCCGCCGCGGACACGGCTTCGAGGCCACCGTCTCCGTCGCTTTCACCGGAGCCATCTTCCTCATCGCCGCGCACATCGCTCTGGTGCGCTTCCAGCCGATGCTCTCCTCGCGCTCCATCGCCAACACCATCAACCGCCTTGCCAGCCCGAGCGACGAGCTTGTCCTCTACGGAGACCAGTCCTACGGCTCCTCCGTCCTCTTCTACACGCATCGCAATGCGCTGCTGATCGACGGCCGGTCATCGTCCATGGTCTGGGGATCGTACTATCCCGACGCCCCGCACATCTTCCTCGAGGACTCCGACCTGCTCTCGACGTGGGGCGCAGGACCACGCAAGTTCCTCTTCGTGCCCGGCGACTTTCACGACCACGTCGAGCAGCTCCTCAGCGGAAGACTCTACAAACTGCAGGAACTGGCCGACAAGACCCTGTACACTGATCGCCCCCTGTCGCGCTAGCATTCTCACGAAGACCCAGCCATGTTCTGTGGCACAATGGCCGCCAATGATTCGACTTCTTTCTGCCCTCCTTTTGCTGGGAACAGCCATGTGCGCGGTGGCCCAGAAGCGCCTGGTCCTCATCGATCAGGACGGCTCCGGGCCTGGCGGCTCGAACCAGATGGCGATGATGGTCCTCCTGCAATCGCCCCAGGTTCAGGTGCTGGGCATCACCATCGTCACGGGCAACGCCTGGCGCGATGAAGAGGTACAACACACGCTCCGCATGCTCGAACTGATCGGCCGCACCGAGGTTCCCGTCGCTCCCGGCGCTGTTTTTCCGCTGGTGCGCACCCAGCAAGAGACACAAATCGCATCGCAGCTGTACGGCAAAGTCACCTGGCTGGGAGCCTGGGGAGAAGGTCCTACCACCCTGAAGGAAACGCCGTCAGGCACGGTGCCGGTCACTCCCGACAACCTGCCAGTGCACGGTCCATACGTCGTCCCGCCAATGCCCGAAGGCGCGCCGCACACCAAAGCGCTCGACGAAGACGCCGCGCACTTTCTCATCCGCCAGGTCCACTCCCATCCGCACGCTGTCACTATCTATGCCGGCGGACCGCTCACCAACATCGCACTGGCTCTGAGCATCGATCCCCATTTCGCGGAGCTCACGCAGGGCATCGTACTCATGGGCGGCAGCCTCGACCCGCAAACCGACGATCCCGAATTCGCCACCAGCCCGCGCCACGAATTCAACTTCTGGTTCGATCCTGAGGCCGCTCACATCACCCTGCGCGCCCACTGGCCGCGCATTGACGTAACCACGGTCGACATCTCAATCAAGGCCGCGTTCACGCAGGCCATGCTCGACGCGATAGCGAAATCAGCAAGCCCTGCGGCCCAGTACATCGCGAAGTATTCGCAGGACCGCTATTACCTCTGGGACGAGCTCGCCGCCTGCGCCTGGCTGGATCCGAAGATCATCACCAAAGAACACCTGGTCTACATGGACGTGGACATAAACCACGGTCCCACCTACGGCGACACCCTCACCTGGACCGAGAAGATCAAGCCTGCGACCGATGTGCAACTCGTGCACGCGCAGACCGATCTCGACCTCGACCGCTTCACCCGCCTTTTCGTCGATCTGATGTCTGCGCCAACCCCGCGTTGAACTACTGCCCCGGAATCACCAGGTATTGCTCCAGCTTCCCGTCCGGCATCGTGTAGGTCGTCACCTGCAGATGCTGCTTCTCATCCGGCAGAACCACGCTGAAGACCCGGAACGTCATCCCGCCGCGCAGCTCTTCAGCGGTCTTCTTCAGCGCGGTCGGCTTGCCCAGCGGACTCAGGCTCGATTGAAAATCCTCCAGCGCCTGCTGGCTGAAATAGGCATTGCAGTTCGGCGTAAAGAGCGCGCGGTCGATCTTGCCCTGCATCAAACCGTTGTATATCGCGAGCGCCTGCCGCTCGGCCTCACTCGGAGCCTGCGTGTCTACACCAAGCACAATCGGAGCCAGCCCGCGTGCGATGATCGCCGCCGCCCGCGCCGCATCCTGATTCGTCAGCACCACGATCGCGGTCTTGTCCTCGGGGAAGACCATATTCTCTGAAACAAATCCCGAGACCTCTCCCGAGTGTTCATAGAATGTCCTCCCGAACGCATTGCGTACGAACAAACCGAGCCCGTAGTGCGGATCGGTACCATCCTTCAGCTTCACCGTCGCGAACATTTCGTCGTACGACTTCGTCGCGAGCAGTGACCGGTTCATCATGCTGATGTTCCACTGTGCCAGATCGTATGCAGGCATCGCCAGCTCGCCTGCTGCGAACATCCATCCCTTGCCTTCCTTGGGCGCCGGCCGCAGCGGCCCCAGCGCGTAGCGGATATATCCCGACGCATCGGTATCGCCCAGCCGCTCCGCGTCCGAGTTCCACACCGCCTCCATATCGGGCGGCTTGAACACGTTCGCCTGGAGAAATTTCATCAGCGGCACGCCGCTCACCTTCTCCACGATCAGGCCGGCGATGACGTAATTCGTATTCGAATACTGCCACCTCGTTCCCGGATCAAAATCCAGAGGCTTCTCCGCCCACGTGTCGAGAATGTGCTGGGCCGTCGTCGCCTCGCGCATCGGAGGCATCAGATAGTCCTCCGGCCAGAAATCCTGATACCCGGCCGTATGCGACAACAGCATCCGGATCGTCACTTCGTTCGCACGGGTCAGGTCTGGAATGTATTTTGATACCGGATCGTCAATCGACAACTTGCCCTGCTGCTCGAGCAGCAGAATCGCCGCCGCCGTGAACTGCTTCGAAATCGACCCGACCGAATACCGCATCGACGCTCAGCCGGAACCGGCGGATCGAGCTTCGCCTTGCCGTAAGCCTGCGTGTAAACGATCTTGCCGCCCCGCACGATCGCCACTGAGGCCGATGGCACTCCCGTCTGATCGAGAGCCTGCTGCGCGGTCGCATCAATCTTCGTCCGCAGGTCCGCGGAAATATCGTTGACAGTGAGGCTGCTTTGTCCGTGAGCGGTAACAACAAACGACGAGCAGGCCAGAGCAAACAAACAGAAAAATATGCGTCGCATGATGAAAGAGCCAGCCTAGCAGGAAGCACGGCTCGGGGCTAGGATTTGCCTGTCATCTAGTCGTACGGTGCGTCACATACCGTGTATCGTCTCAAGGCAAGTCCCCGGCAAGCCTACAATATGCATAAATCCGGGAAGCAGGCAGGAGCATCTAGGAGGAAGTCATGATGAGGCTCAAGCTGAAATGGGGATTCGTTACTGCGCTGACTCTGGCGGCGTCCATTGCCTGGGCCGATACATTGGAGTTGAAGAACGGCAGCCTGATTAAAGGCAAATTTCTGGGTGGCACGGACACTGAAATCAGCTTCCAGGTCGGCTCAACGGTTCAGAAATATAACGTCGCTGACATCGTTTCCCTCAAGTTCAATTCCGAAGGCGCAGTAAGTGCCCCTTCCCCGCCCCCGCAGCAGAGTTCCCTTCCCGACGATCCGGGAACGGTAGCCCATGTCGAAATGAAGCCGGCCTTCATAACCATCCCGGCTGGAACAACAGTTTCCGTGCGCACCATTGATGCCGTCGACTCCACCTATAACGTCGTGGGCGACCGCTTCCAGGCTTCGCTGGCAGAGCCACTGATGGTGGAAGGTAACCTCGTCGTCGCAAAAGATACCCTCGTCTATGGCCGGCTTACGCAATCGAAGGAGTCAGGAACGTTCGCCGGCAGATCGCAACTGCGCCTGGAGCTGATCGGGATCGTGGTGAATGGCAAGATGGTGCCGGTGGTGACCGGAGAATATGAAGTGAACGGCAAGTCGCGCGGCGCAAGCACCGCGAAGAGAACGATCGGCGGGGCAGCTCTTGGATCTCTCATCGGAGCCGTTGCCGACGGCGGCCAGGGAGCGGCGATCGGCGCGGGCGCCGGCGCGGCGGCTGGCGCAACCTCGGAAATCATCACCAGTGGAGATCAGGTAAAGGTGCCGAGTGAGACGCTGCTCGATTTCACTCTGCAGCAGGATGTCTCGATACCGAACCGCCCGACCTGATCGTTGTAACGCACGAAAGAAGCCCCATCCAAAATTGCTTTAAGCAGCCAAACGCGAACAGCATGATTTAACATACGTGCCGTTGTTCTCACCTTTCACTATGCGCGCACGAAACCTTGTCTTTCAGCAATATGCTGCCGCCTGCCTTTTCACGGCCCTATGCGCAGCCTCTCCCGCGCTGGCTCCGGCACAAGCTGCCCCGTCGACCGCTCACTCGCTGTCGCCCCAGGCCGAGCAAGGTCAGCCAATCGACGCCTACATCCACGACGCATGGGATTCCCTCTCCCGTTCGATGAACGACTGCAAGTCCGTCGTCGACCCGAAGCTCGCCACCACATCGATCCTCTATCTGCCCGCCAACGTGCCTGAGCCGCCCGAGGTTGCCGCGCTCGAAAAATCCTGCAAGGTCAAGGTCGATCGCCTGCCGCGTCGCATCCAGCACATCGGCGATATCAAGCCGGGCGAGATCGCCCACTCCGGGCTCCTCTATCTCCCCAACAAGTACGTCGTTCCCGGAGGCCGCTTCAACGAAATGTACGGCTGGGACAGCTACTTCATCATCCTCGGACTAATCGAGGACGGCCGCACCGATCTCGCCAAAGGCATGGTCGAAAACTTCTTCTACGAAATCGAAAACTACGGCGGAATCCTCAACGCCAACCGCACCTACTACTTCACCCGTTCCCAGCCTCCGTTCCTTTCCTCGATGATCCGCGCGGTCTATGACTCCGAGGTCTCTGCAGGTCAACGCGACCAGGCCGCCCAGTGGCTCCACCACGCCTATGAATACGCCTCTCGCGATCACGCACTGTGGACCGCGCCCTTTCACAAAGCCGGAGACACTGGCCTCGCCCGCTACTACGACCTCGGCGAGGGCCCTGTCGAGGAAATGGCCGACGACAGCACCTACTACCCTGACGTCATCCACTGGCTGCTCTCCCACCCGGAAGTACACACCGACTTCCTCGTCACCGGACCCGACAATCTCGACGCGAAAGCCCGCGCTGAGTTGGCGAAAACCAGTTGCGACCTCTCTGCCTCCATTGTTTGCGCACACGCCCATGTCGGTGGACACTGGCTCAGCCGCGACTTCTACAAGGGTGACCGCGCAATGCGTGAATCCGGCTTCGATCCCGCCTTTCGCTACGGTCCCTTCAGCGGATGGACCCACCACAACGCCCCGTCCGGCCTGAACTCGCTGCTCTACAAGTACGAGCGGGATCTCGCCTGGATGGCAGAACAGCTTGGCGACACTGAGGACGCAAAGCACTGGAACGAAGCCGCCAACCAGCGCCGCGCCGCCATCAACAAATATCTCTGGAACCCGGAAAAGGGCATGTATTACGACTACGATTTCATGGCCGGCAAGCAGTCGACCTACGACTACCTCACCACCTTCTACCCGCTCTGGGCCGGCGCCGCCGACGCGCAACAGGCAAAGGCCGTCGAGGCCAACCTTAAGATCTTCGAAAGGGCCGGAGGCACCGCCATGAGCCCCTATGAGACCGGCGTCCAGTGGGATCTGCCCTACGGCTGGGCCCCCGTCACCTGGCTTACCGTTGATGGCCTGGCCAAAACCGGCGACATGAAAGATGCCGTCCGCATCTCGCAAAAATTCCGGGAAATGGTCAAGCAGAACTACGAATGCGACCGCTCCATCCGCGAGAAATACGACGTCATCACTGCCTCAACCGAGGTCAACGTCGCCAGCGGATACAAGACGAATGTTATAGGCTTTGGCTGGACGAACGCCGCCTATCTCAAGATGGGAGCCTTGATCAAGAGCTCCGGCGAGCGCGCCGAACAGGTCGAGATCCCGCACCGCGTGTGCACGACGGCCCCGGCCGCTCCATAAGGACAACGGACCGTCTGCTATCCTGCCCGCACCAGCGAAATTCATGCGCCCACTGGCTATCTCGCTCGCCATCCTGCTCATGGCCGCGTCTGCGCACGCGCAGAAGAAGTCCTACCCCATCTTTCGCGCTCTCGACCAGAAGTCCGTAGAAACGATGGTTCTGGGTGTCCCCCAATCGAATCCGCTCCGTCTGGCGCAGCTGAAACGCGCCTTCGAGGACGTCGAATGCACAGGCGCCAATCTACACGAGCAGTCAACCTCCCAAGGCTCAAACCTGCTGTGTAGCTTGCCCGGCAAATCCACCGACACAGTCCTGATCTCCGCTCATTATCGCCACGTCGGCGAAGGCATGAGTGCAGTCGACGACTGGAGCGGCTCAATCATGCTTCCGCTTCTTTATCGCGCACTCACCGCCACCCCTCGCCAGCAGACGTATATTTTCGCCGCACTCTCGGGAGACGACGCGGCAAAAGTCTTCCTCGCTTCCCTGACGCCCGCGCAGCGCCGCTCCATCAAGGCCATCATCGCCCTCGACGCGCTCGGCCTGGGGCCAATGCGCTTCTACATCCACCTGAGTGGGACCGTGCCCACGCCCGCCGAGAACTCTCTCCGGGTGCAGCTCTTCGAAGCGGCCGATAATCAGGGGCTCAAACCGCCGGAGAGCTCGATACCCGGTTCATGGTTCCATGTCGATGACACGAAAGAGTTTCGCTACCACGGCATCCCCGCGATTCTGATGCACTCCGTCGACGGGTCAAAGCGCCACGTGCCCGGTTCCCGCGACGACAACGCAGAGGCTATCGACGCCAACGATTACTTCGCCAGCTACATGACCCTCTGCTATTACCTCGTCGGACTCGATCAGGTCAGCGCATGGTCGGCGCTGCCCTCCGCGCCATCCCCCCGCCGCGGCGGCCGCCGCTGAGGCTTCTTATGGTTCAATAGAAATCCACCATGACCACACGCCGCAACTTCCTGTCCTTCGGCGCCATGAGCGCCGCCGCCCTTGGGCTTACCAGCCGCGATGCCCACGCCGACACCGCCGAGCAGGTCAAGCAGATGAAGCCGCCGGCGAAACCCGTCATCGTCACCCGCGTCACCGGCGACCAATCGATCCAGCAGGCCTACCAGATGCTCCTCGACGGCACTGACACGCTCGAGGCCGCGCACCACATTTGCATCGGCCGCGAGAACGATCCCAGCGACCACAGTGTCGGCCTCGGCGGACTTCCCAATGAAGAGGGCGTGGTCGAACTCGATTCATGCTGCATGCATGGACCCACGCGTCGCGCAGGCTCCGTCGGCGGCGTGCGCAATATCAAGAACGTCTGTCTGGTCGCTCGCAAGGTCTTCGAACACACCGGCCACGTCATGCTCGTCGCCGAGGGCGCCGAGCAATTTGCCGTTGACCTCGGCTTCCCGCGCGAAAACCTGCTCACCGACGACGCCCGCAAAATCTGGCTCCTGTGGAAGGAAAGCAATTCGCAGATGGACTGGTGGGGGCCGAGCATCGCCGATCCCGGCTGGAAGGATCCCTTTGCCGACACGCCGGCCCCCAAACCCACCATCGATCTGCATGGCCTTTCTTCGCTCCGTCCCGGCTCCATTCCCCGCCACCCGACTCCGGAATGGGCTCCGGCCATCAGCGCCCGCACCAAAAAGCTGACTGAAATGGCCGCCTACCTCGGCATCGCGCCCCAAGAGCGTCTCTTCGCAGCCGAACAGGTGCTGTGGCCCACCACCGGAACCATCCATGTTTCTGTTGTGAACACCAAAGGCGAAATATCCGGCACCACCACCACTTCCGGCTTGGCCTGGAAACTACCCGGGCGTCTCGGTGACTCACCCATCCTTGGAGCTGGCAGTTATACGGATCAGGACGTAGGTTCGGCAGGCGCTACAGGTTCAGGCGAAGAAAACATAAAGGTTGCCGGCGCCCATACCATCGTAGAACTCATGCGCCAGGGCTACTCTCCGAAAGATGCGGGTATGGAAACACTACGCCGCATAGTACGTAACTACAACGGTGACATGAAGAAAGTCCGTTATCTCGACATGGAGTACTACATCGTCCGTAAGGACGGTGCATACGCAGGGTGCTCATTGTGGAGTACCGGCGCCACCGGGAAACCACGAGTCTTCGTCGTTCACGATGGAACCTACCGCGTCGAAAAGTGCGAAGCGCTGTTTCAGGGAAGCTTCACCGAGTGGCCGCCTTTCTGACAGCGAGGGGTGTACCGGAGTGCCCGAAGAATCAACGTTGGCGCTGTCATCAATTTTTAATTGACTCTTTTTGGTGCAGTTACCAGCGGGCTACTCCATTTGGGCAATCCATGAACAATTTGTTGTAGAAGAGCCCCAGGACGTATATAAGTCGATGATTCTAATGGGGTCTAGTCTCCGAAGTTCCACTCAAGGTAATCAGGAGAACTCACTCCTGTTAGCAGCCGCTTAGCGCCCTGCTAGTCTCGCTAGTCACTGACTTCCGCTGAGTTAGGCAAGATCGAACTACCCCGCTCAAAAAAAATCGCACAAAAGTTGTAGGCGATTGCATCTGGTGGAGTTAGTCTCATGTAAGCGCGGCCCCGCGCTCACCCAAGGAGAAAAACACCAATGTCGAAGTTGAAACTTGCCACTCCCTCGCTGATCTTTGCTGCGATTGCTCTGATTCCTGCAAGCAATGTGTTTGCAACTGTGAACCATGGGCCCGCCGCTCCTGTGCCGCTACCGCCTCCAGCTGTTGCCGTGAACCGTGGACCCGCCGCCCCAGTGCCGCTACCGCCGCCAGCCGTTGCCGCTAACCATGGACCCGCCGCCCCTGTGCCGCTACCGCCGCCAGCCGTTGCCGCTAACCATGGACCTGCCGCCCCTGTGCCGCTACCGCCGCCAGCCGTTGCTGTGAATCGTGGACCTGCCGCCCCTGTGCCGCTTCCTCCGCCAGCCGTTGCCGTGAATCGTGGACCTGCCGCCCCTGTGCCGCTTCCTCCGCCAGCCGTTGCCGTCAACCGTGGACCTGCCGCTCCCGTACCGCTACCTCCGCCAGCCGTTGCTGCTAACCATGGACCTGCCGCCCCAGTGCCGTTGCCTCCGCCAGCCGTTGCCATGAACCATGGGCCTGCCGCCCCTGTGCCGCTGCCTCCGCCGGCCGTCGCCTAGTTCGGAAGTATTAGTCGGCCTACCACTTTTCTCCTGAGGTTCGGGCCTTCCTGCTGATATGCTTTCGGCAGGAAGGCTCAGGGTGCGAGTTTCGGATCTGGAAACAGTCCTTTGGTTGATGGGTATCGCAGGACAGATAATCCTGCTGATCACCCTCCTGTATCGCCGCATCTATCGGACCTTCCCTGTATTTTCCGCCTTCATTCTCTGGAATTCCCTCTCCGATCTATTCCAGTTAGCCGTCCTCATGGGCCACCATGATTCGAGCAGTGTGCTCTATTACCGGACTTGCTTCGCCATAAATGTTGTCCAATATGCGCTGGAAATCGGCGTCTTCGTTGAAATCGCGACCAACGTCCTCAAGCCCGTGCGGCGTTCTTTGCCTGCAGGGATCGTTTACATTCTGCTGATCTGCATGGCCGTCATCGCCGTCGCCGGATTCGTCTTCGCTGCGCACCTGAATGCTGCGTCCTTAACACATTTACGCGCCTTCTTCGTCGTTGATACCAGCGTCGCGATCCTCCAGGTTCTCACCTTCATGCTCATCGCGGGCTTCTCGCAGGTGCTCGGACTTACCTGGAAAAACCACGTCCTGCAGCTGGCGTCCGGTTTGGCCTTCTACGCGGCCATTACCCTCATCGTGAGCCTGGCCCACAGTTACCTTCGTGCCGGCCCGGAATATGCAGCAAAATACAGGGAGATCGGACATCTGGGCATCGCAGGTTACCTTTGTTCACTGTCCTATTGGTCCTATTCTTTTGCCCGTAAAGAGGCTCCGCGCAAAGAATTTAGTCCACAAATGGCCCAGCTTCTGGTATCAATGAGTGGAAGCGCTAAGAGGCATTCCGTAACTGCCCGTTCTCTCAACGCAAAATGACGATGATTCTGACCATCTTATCGATAGCAGTACCGTCCGCTCTGATTGCATACGGAGTGTACTGGCGGCGCAGTCAAGCCAAGCGGCAGGCAGCCGATTGGGATTCGATTGTCGCCCGTCTCCGGTCCAACAGCGAATTCAACTTCGACGAAGTGGCAGAACGCTATCTATATAGTGATGGCATCCGCGCCACAACTCACGACATCTGGTCGCGGATCGACGGCGCGAACGGCCTCTGGGCTATGTTCACCAACGCCGGCGTCCTCATGCAGCTTGCCGATTACGCCGCTGAACACGGTGAGAACGTCCCCGAAGAGCTGATCGAAGAGCTTCGCAGCGATGCACTGCAGATTCGCATCGCAGTCATTATGGCCCTTGTGAAATACGGGTTCTCGCGTTCTGGTGTAGCGGCTTCAGTTAACGCTCACCGTGCCGCAACCGCCTACAGCGCCATGCTCGCCCACATCACCACACTCTTCCAGGAGCATTCAGCCCTTTACTTCCCGCGCTTCCTCGAAGCAATGTAAGCGACACCTGATCTTATAAAGGCCCATGCGCAATGCATGGGCTTTTTGCTTGCCCGCTTACGGCTACGGATTGTCCCGCAGGAAGGCCTCGATCCGCTCAATTTCCTCTGCGCTCAGGCGAAATGTCGCCGCCGGTAGTACGCCATCCACCTGGTCGGGACGCCGAGCCCCCACGATGGCCGCAGTAATCGCAGGATGCCGCAGCGTCCAGGCAATCGCCACCACGCCCGGCTCCACATCGTGCGCCTTGCCGATTTCCCGCAGCACTTCCACCAGCTTCAGATTCCGCGACAGCTTCGGCTCGTTGAAGTTAGGACTCCGCTTGCGCCAGTCATCGGCAGGCATCTCTGCAATGCGCTCCGCCGTCATCTTTCCGGTGAGCAGGCCGGACACCATCGGCGAATAGTTGATCACTCCGATGTTGTGTTCTTGGCAGAAGGGCAGAATCTCCGTCTCAATATCCCTTCGCAGCAGAGAATAGGGCGGCTGCAGTGACGTAATCGGAGCGATCTTCTGCGCGCGCTTCATCTGCTCGACATTGAAGTTGGACACGCCGATGTAGCGAACCTTGCCCTGCTCCTTGAACCGCGCCAGCGTCTCCCATCCCTCTTCAATCTCCTCTTCGGGATTTGGCCAGTGAATCTGGTAGAGGTCAATCACATCCACTTTCAGCCTGCGCAGTGAGTTCTCCAGTTCTTGCTTGAGAGATTTCGCCTTCAGACTGCGATAGATCTTGCGGTTCCATTTCCAGCGCATGGAGCACTTGGTAAACACGTAGGGCTTATGGGGAGAATTCGCGAGCGCCCTGGCAACGACCTCTTCTGAGTGCCCAAGACCGTAGATCGCCGCCGTGTCAATCCAGTTAATTCCTGCGTCGAGCGCCCGCTCGATCGTGCGCACCGACTCGTCGTCGTCTTGCGCGCCCCAGGCAAATTCCCAGTTACCGCCGCCGATCGCCCAGGCCCCATAACCGATGGGAGTAAGCCGAAGATCTGAATTGCCAAGCTGACGCGTTTCAAACGAAGTTGCGGAAGAAGCTTGAGTGCTAACCATACCAATTCGATGCGCGGGCTTCGCGGCCCGCTTCAGCGAACCAGAAAACACTAAGGCTCTATCAGGAAGTTCCCATCGCGCATAATCTGCTCCTCATCCACCCAGATATTGAAGCGCAGCCCCACCACGTCGATATGCGTGGTCGATGTCCACGGCGCGCCCGTGTGCTCCCCGTAAGGATTCCCAAACGCAATGTGAATACCCGGAAACTTCTCATCCTGCAGGATGTTGCCGATCACTTGGTGAATTCCCAGATTGGTGCCGATCGCGAACTCGCCCACCCGGTCCGAATTCTCGTCCGTGTGCGTGTACGCCCAGAACTCGTCGCGCAGTTCTTGATTCGCCGACTCGCAGCTGGCAATGCGGTTGCCCTCGATCTCGATTGTCAGCGGCGTCTTTTCCAGCAGTCCGTAGCGTGCGCAGAGATAGTCCCCGACCACGCCATCCACAACGAAGGTTCCGTTAACCTCGCCCGGGGTCGTAAAAATCTCGCCGCCCGGAAGATTCCCCCACTTGTCCCGCGAGATGATGCCCGACGTCTTGAGCCACTTGTAGTCCGGATTCAGTTCCGCCCAAATATCCGTCCCTGCCGCCGTTTTCGCGTGGATACGGCTCGCGCGCCTGACCTTCTCGATCACCCTCTGCGAAAGCTGGTCGACGCGATGAAAATCCGCCCGCATCCCCTCGCACATGATCTGCGGCGTGATATTCACCATATGCGCGTGCCGCATGCGCCTGCGATTCACTACCTCGGTCATCTGCATGCGCGACCGCAATTCATTGCGCTGCACGCCCACAGCAAAAATGCTCACGTCCGAGGTCTCCATATCCGCTAACACTGGCTTCGGCATATCCACCAGCGGCCGCGGAGCCAGATCCTCCAGCACAAACGCATTCCACCGGCAGCCATTGGCTGCCAACTCCTGAGCAAGCGAGGCGGCAATCGCCGCCGTCGCCTGATCAGTGATCAGTGTCACCTTCTCCGAAGACTGAATGCGCAGGCAGGTTTCAACCGCCGAGCGCGCGCCAGGAAGAAACTCGGGTGGAAACGGCATCGCCAGCAAAGCCTGGGCCTCGGCCGAACATGAAGGGTTTGTCAAAATGCAGTCAACCTCGTGCGGATATTCCTTGAATTTACTGTAAATGGTGGGCGAAATCAGCGGCAATGCTGCTTTTGCTTAGGATGACCTGGCACCCTCCGCCGGTTGCGCTCGCCTCTCTCAGCCCGGCCTTTACGTGTTCGACCGCCTCACGATATCGTTCGCTATAGCATTTTCGGAAAACGGCTATCCGGTAGCAACGGCCTTAGGTTGACGCGACCAGCGGGGAGCGGCGACCTTGCGTGATTTTGATCGGAGGCATTAATTTCCGAAAATGCCTTAAGCCGTTTGCAAATTCCCTTCGGAGCACCCATGCCCCTCGCTCGCCGTTCGCTTTCCCTGTTTCTTCTCTCAACAGCACTCGTCGCCGCTGCACAGACCGCCACGCACCCCAAGGCTCGCACGACCACCCCAGTTAAGTCCACGCAGTCCGCTTTGCCCAAGAACATCCCTGCCGTCTCCGCGCCCATGAAGACGCAGTACGTCATGCGCTATCAGGAAATCAAGATCGGGACCGGTGATCTCGCTGAGCCCGGCTGGGTCTATTCCGTCCACTACACAGGCTGGCTCGCATCAGACGGAACCAAATTCGACTCATCCCTCGACCGCGGTCAGCCGATCCAGTTCCAGCAGGGCATCAAGCGCGTCATTACCGGATGGGATCAGGGTTTCGAAGGTATGCACGTGGGCGGCAGGCGCCGTCTCTTCATTCCCTACCAGCTCGCTTATGGAGAAAAGGGTCGCGCGGTAATCCCGCCCAAGGCCGACCTGATCTTTGATGTAGAGCTCGTCGACCAGCTCAACCCGAACGCGCCCCCACTGTCCCCTCAGCCTCCCGCTCAACCGGAGGCTCCGGCCCAGCCTCAGTAGAGCCCCACCTGCGTCTCCTCGGCCATGTAGTCCACCACCGCCTTCAGATCGCCGGTCTCCTCGAACTTCCGGAGCTGGCGATCGGCCCCCGTCCCCATCTCCAGAATCGTGCGGATGTACCCAATCGCGTCGCGGCATTCAAGCTCATCGACCACCTCATCGACAAACTCCAGGTACTCGAGAATCAGCTCCCGCTCCGGCACTTCGCTCTCCTTGCCGAAATCGATCAGCTTGCCGTCGAGCCCGTAGCGCACAGCGCGCCACTTGTTCTCCATAATCAGCGCGCGTGAGTACTGCCGGTAGTCCTGGTTGCGCGCGTGCAGCAGATACAGCTTGGCCGCCGTCGCCTGGATCAGCGCGGTAATCGCCAGCGTCTCTTCGGCGCGCATGGGTAGATCGCATACCCGAATCTCCACCGTATTGAAGAATGGGTGCGGCCGGACATCCCACCAGATTTTCTTCGCGTTATCCAGACAGTTCGTCTTGATGAGCAGATTGATGAAGTTTTCGAACTCGCTGTAGCTCGAAAAGCTGTCCGGGATATTCGTTCGCGGAAATTTATCAAAGACCTTGGCCCTGTAGCTTTTGAGCCCCGTCTTAATCCCGCGCCAGAACGGCGAGTTCGTGGAGAGCGCCAAGATATGCGGCAGAAAATAGCGCATCGAGTTCATGATGCGCATCGCCGCTTCGCGATCCTCCACGCCCACATGCACGTGCAGCCCGAAGATCAGGTTGGCACGCGCCACCAGTTGCAGATCCTCAACCACACGGGCGTAGCGCGGGTCAGGATAGATCTCCTGCAGGCGCCAATCGGCAAAAGGATGCGTCGCCCCGGCCACCAGAACCAGGTTGTTCTCCTGCGCCAGCTGGATCATTTGCCGCCGCAGATCGAAGAGGTCGTCGCGCGCCTCCCCGATCGTTTTGCAGATGCGCGTGCCCACCTCCACCACCGACTGGTGCATCTCGGCCTTGACGCGCTCTTCCAGCCGCCGCTTACCCTTGGCCAGCATCTCGGTGGCAATGTGCGAGCGCAGATCGCGCGTCACCGGATCGACGGTTTGGTATTCCTCTTCAATGCCAATAGTGAAAGAAGGACGCATAGGTGACTACCGTTGTATGATGATGTGTCCTTCGAGGCAAGCGGATTGTTGCCGCGCCATTACTCAGCGGCGGGGGCATTGGCCTTACTCTGCTGGAGCAGCCGAAGGATCCGCGGGCTCTTCCTTCAGCGCCTTCTTCTTTACCGGAGGCTTCGCCCCGCCAGTTGCTGTTGCCGGAGCTTTCTTCGCCGGAGCATTGGTCGCCGTCTTTACCGGAGCTCCAGCCGACTTCGTCTTCGCGGGAGCTTTCGCCGCGGCGCCCTTAACCGAAGCGCTCAGCAGCGCCTGAGCCTGCAGCACCGGAGTCAGCGGCGCGGTCTTGGCTTTCTCAACTGCCAGTTCCGCCACCGCATTCACAATCCACTCAAAGTTCGCCGGCCCCACCGAGTGCACATCCGCATCCGGCGCCGGATTCATGAAGTCAATGGCATACGGAATGCCGTCCTCCACCGCAAACTCCACCGTGTTGAGGTCGTATCCTAGGGCTCGGCACAGCGTCAGCGCATCCTTCTCCACGCGCGCCAGCAATTTCTTGTCGTACTCCGGAGGATTCTGCAAATACCGCTCGTGATGCGGCCGCCGCGGATCGTAGGGCATGATGTGCACCTTCTCCTGCCCGATCACATAGCAGCGAAAATACTCATCGAACTTCACCGCACCCTGAAGAGTCATACAAAGATCGCGGCTCTGGTCGTAGGCGTGGAAGAACTCCCCGGGATTGTGCACATGATGCACGTCGCGCCATCCGCCCCCATCCACCGGCTTCAGAAACGCCGGAAACCCGACGTATTCAAAGACCCCGTCCCAATCCAGCGGATACTCAAGATTACGCATCGACCGGTCCGTCGTGCCTTCGGGATACTTCTTGTGCGGCAGAATCACCGTCGGAGGAACCGCCACTCCCAGCTTCGCCGCCAGCGAGTAGTTGAAAAACTTATCGTCCGCTGACCACCAGAACGGATTATTGATAATCGCCGACCCGAACAGCGCCGCGTGCTTCAGAAACGCCCGGTAGAACGGAATATCGTGCGAGATCCGATCGACGATCACGGCGTAAGCCGGCGGCTTGTCGAGCCGCACCCCGCCCACCTGCACAAACTCGGCGGAGATACCCTCCCCGTCTTTCGTTTTCGCATTCATCGAGTTAATGCGCTCAACCAGCGCTCCGGGGAATGTATTTTCCATGCCGAACAGGACGCCAATTTTCTTCACTTTGCTTTCCTTTAGCAGAGGGATTCTTGCGCCCCGCAATCAACACAGGCGCGCAGGGTCTATGGTCACCTTAGCAGGTGCAGAGCCGGAGACAAAACCACTCCGCGCGGCCAACCGCTCTCAGATCTGCTTCAGAAATTTCCCCGTCTCCAGATCCTGAAACGCCTGCTGCAGCTCTTTCTGCGTGTTCATCACGATCGGGCCATACCACGCCACCGGCTCCTGCAGCGGCTTGCCCGAAACCAGCAGGAACCGGATCCCATCATCCCCTGCCTGCACCGTCACCTCATCGCCCCGATCAAACAGAATCAGCGACCGGTTGTCCGCCTCAGCCGGTGGATGCGTATCCAGCCACTGCACTCCCTCCGTCGGCACCGACAGCGGCGCAGACGCATTGCAGAACTTGCCCGACCCGCCAAACACATACGCAAACGCGTGACTGCTCACCTCCACCGGCAGCGTCTTCCTGCGCCCCGGGCCCACCGTCACATCAATGTACGTTGGATTCGTCGCAATCCCATCCACCGGACCCGACTTCCCCCAGAAGCTTCCGCAAACCACCCGCACCTGCGTCCCGTCGTCATCCGCAATCTCCGGAATTTCTCCCGCCTTCACCTCCTGGTACCGCGGAGCCGTCATCTTCTGCGACGCCGGCAGATTCGCCCATAACTGGAAGCCGTGCATTCGCCCTACCGCATCGCCCTTCGGCATCTCCTGGTGGATAATCCCGCTCCCCGCCGTCATCCACTGCACATCGCCCGCTCCAATCGCGCCGTTATTGCCGATGCTGTCCGCGTGCTCCACCGTCCCCGCCAGGACATATGTCACCGTCTCAATCCCGCGATGCGGATGCCATGGAAACCCCGCCAGGTAATCCGCCGGAACATCATTGCGAAAATCATCGAGCAGCAGAAATGGATCAAACTCCGACGTATTGTGGAAGCCAAACGCGCGACGCAGGTGTACACCCGCGCCCTCCATTGTCGGCTTCGATTGAATAACCTGTTTCACCGGACGAATCGACATGATGCCCTCCATTGCCGCCTGTACTTTCCAAGAGATGTGCCGCCCGCGCTCAGGTTGCGCCTTTCGTCCCCAACAGCTCGTTATCTAGCTGTCCCCATACACCGGAATCGCCGCCCCATGAATCACCCTGGCATCATCGCTGCACAGGAACAGAATGACTTTGGCGATATCCTCAGGCTTCGGCCACACGGCAAAATTCGCGTCCGCCATTGCCTTCCTGTTCGCCGCCGTGTCGATAATGCTAGGCAGAATCGTATTCACCCGCACGCCCGTACCTTTCACATCTGCCGCGAGGCAATCGATCATCGCCAGCGCCGCCGCCTTCGACGCCGCGTAAGCCGAAGCTCCGGCAGCATGATCAAACGCCGCCTTCGCGGCCACATTCACAATCGCTCCGGCCTTCTGCTTCAGCATGGGAGAAATCGCAGCCCGCGCCAGCGCATACCCGGCGCGCAGGTTCAGCGCCAGCATCTGATCAAAAGTCTTTGTCTCGAGATCCCACAGCTTCACCCCGCCTGCATAGCCGCCGACAGTATTGACCATCGCATCCAGCCGCCCATGCTCGGCAACGATCTCCTCGACAAGCTTCGCGACCGCCGCTTCATCCGTCACATCCACTGAATGCCCGGCCAGGCGCAACCCGCCGACACCAGCAATGCCTTCTAAGGCCTGAAATTCCTCGGCACGCATATAAGTTACGACGACGTTCGCTCTCTCGCTTAGAAACGCCAGGCTCACCGCGCGTCCCAACCCTCCGGTTCCACCAGCCACCAGCACTACCTTGTTCTTAAACCTCATCTCATCCTCGTACATTTCGATTCACGTCTCCGAATCATACACAAGACAAAAAAAGAGCGGGCTCATCGCCCGCCCTTCAATTTACAACTCCATCCGCTCATGCGATGCGTATACCTCTTCCGCCGAGCGGATGTATTCAACGACGGCCTCGCTCCAGCCGTCGATATGCGTCCATGTGCTGTAACCGACGCCGTTACGGTAGCTGGCCACATTCACCACGTAACCGCGCCCGCGCGGCGCCGGTACTCGATCGTGCGACTGCTCGTCCGTAATTACAACCAGCCTGTCGTAGGACTCACGCAGCTCGCCGAGCGCCCGACCGAGATACGTCCCGCCATGCGGCTGGCTCTGCACAATCGCGTCACGCAATGCAAAGCCGCGCCGCGCCGGCATAAGTACGAGCCGCTCGGAGAAGGTGTAGACGCTCACCTCCTCCGCGATCTCGCGCAACAGCACCGCGAGACCCGCCGCCGCGTCCATGCGCCGCATCTGCGACCGTCCCGAGAGGGAAGCATCCATGCTGCCCGACACATCGACCAGCAGCACAGTGCGCCCTGGCAAAGGCGCCTGACCGTGCAAGCTCATGAACATCGCCCGCTCGATCCACGGCTCCCATTGCGGAGCGTGCCGGGCCGCCGCAATGAAGCGAAACGGCAGCACGCGGTCGACGCGAATCGCCTCCAGCCCGTGCCGCACCAGCTCCGGCTCCACTCCCGCCTCCTGCATGTTCCGCAGGTTCCGGAGAAGCGCCAGCGCCCCCAGCCGGTTCTCGATCAGCAGCGACTCCCACACCTCGCGCTGCTGCTCCCCGCGCGACAGCCGCACCTCCCACGTCTCCGAAGAAGGCAGCGTCCCGTCGATGAGCTGCCGCCACGTCAGCGCCTGCTCCGCGGTGAGCGGCTTGGCGTGCGTCAGGAACAGCACGTCACGCAGCTTCACTACACCGTCGCGGTTATACTTCGCCAGAGCATAGCCGTCGAACTTGCTGAACGCAGCCGCAAGCCCCTTCTTCACCTGCGCCGATAGCGGCTGGCGACCGTCCATCCAATAAATCGCAAGGAACTCCGCAAGCTCGTCTGCGCGCTGGATCACACGCGCCAGCGTCTCGGCAACAATGCCACGATGTGTTGGATACCGCGCAGCCTCACGCACCAGCAACAGCGGCGCGTGCCGCAGTTTCATCCGCTCGCGCGCCTCAATCGCCAGCGCAGCCACCTTCGCAGCCTCTACGCGGGGGACCAGCCCCGCAATACGATCGGCAATCGTCACGCCGTCTTCGTAGAACTGGTCCTCCCACAGCAAACACGCCAGCACAGCGCGCCGCAGCTGCGCCTCGGCGCTAATCGGAACAGCGGGCGCACCCTCATGAGTGCGCAGCGCTGCGCCGGTAAATCCAAGCTGGCTGATATTCAATAGATTCAGTCGCGCCATCACGCCCTCCTTTCAGATGCCCGGTTGTGTCAGCTTCGTCTGCCGGTCGGCATCCTGTAAGGACCGGGACAAAGTCAATTGCGATGGCTACTCACTGTCGGACTCCACCTTTCCAGCGACAACAACCGCGCTGCGGAAACCGGCGATCGCCGATCCGCTCTTGTTCAAGTCGATGATGAAGGCAATCTTCTCCAACTCGAAAAGAGTGGGAGTCAGCTTGCTGAAGTAGTCGGTGCACTTACTCACGGGGAACGTCACCAGACGTGCCTCGTTAAGATAGCAGCAGCGAATCTCCTCTTCCTTCACGGAGTAGCCCAGCTGGATGCTCACATAACGGCAGCTGCGGCAGAGCGACTTCTGCCCGACTGCCGTACCATTGCGAACAGTTATGCTGATGGCCATGGCGTGTCTCCTTGCACACGGTTGAGGCGCGCAGCGATCTTCTGCCGCGAGCAGTTGAAAGAATGCACCGGGGAACAAACCGGAACGGGTTTATGCCGAACGTTCTGCCGCTGAACTAATCCGCGTTGCCGCGAATGCAGGATTCGAACCTGCCTCTTTCGGTCCGTCGAAGTAACCCGTTCACACGCCACCGGCGTAGTTACAAATTCAAAAATCTCCGGGGATTCATCGGCCCGGGTTGACCCGCTGGGCCCAATTGCCCAGCGGGCTGGCGGCATCCTTTGTCCGCCTTCTTGGCAGGAAGTATCCCGAACCCTCACCACCGGAGATTAGGTCCAGAGATCAGGTTTTACTCCCTGATCTCTGTTCCCTGTTTCTTTCGCGCCAGGGAAAAATCGTGCGCGGCCTATGCCGCCTCGGTGAACCCAAGACAGCATGCGGATTCGAACCGCCTCGCCTTGTGGGCTTGCCGACAGAAGTATCCGCACACTGCGCCACTGGCGCATAAATGCTGTAACGCAAGGGAACGGTCGCCACGCGGCGTGAGCCGTGTCAAGACGAAGTATCCGCGTGCTTCACCACTCGCTATTACAGCGGTTACTGCAGCTTTACGATCGGTTGTCTGGATTCAGCAGAGGAACACCGCCCTTAATATCGGGAGGCGATTGGCAGAAGCCAGATCGATCCGACGCCGCTAATATCTGCGGGCCGCATCGTATGACCGAGTTGGAGGATGGTAGTCATTCTTGGCTCCTCTGCTTCAGATACAGTGCCACAGGTCACGAAACAATATCAAGTGGAAATTACAAAATTCTTTTATTTGTCACATAACAAGTTACAAATAAATTGCGCCGCGTCGTCCACTCATAAACTACGCATCTCTCGCCGAATCAGGTACCTCACTGGTTCTGATCAAGCTCCTCCAACCGCCGCTCCAGAAATCGCCGCGACGGCTCCTGCCGTGCGAGCCCCAACGCCCTCCGGTAAGAAGCTGCGGCCTCTTCCCTGTTTCCCAGCCGCCTGCACAGCTCAGCCTTCGCCGAATGTGCAAGATAGTAGTCCTCGAGGTCGCCCCGCTCGAGAATCCCCTCAACCAGCGCCAGGCCTTCCGCTGGACCGTCACGCATGGCCACGGCAATCGCCCGGTTCAACTCGACCACCGGCGAAGGATTCGCCCGCAGCAGCACATCGTAGAGCCCCACGATTTGCGTCCAGTCCGTCGCCGACGCTTCGCGCGCCTCGGCATGCACCGCCGCAATCGCCGCCTGTAGCGTATACGGCCCGAACCTGCGCGACGCCAGGCCCCGCTCGATCAGTCCGTTGCCTTCTTCGATAAGCTCCCGGTCCCACAGCGAGCGATCCTGATCCTCCAGCAGAATCACTTCTCCCTGCGCCGAACTCCGCGCCGCCCGTCTTGAATCCTGCAGAAGCATCAGCGCCAGCAGCCCCATCACCTCAGATTCCGGCAGCAAATCCAGCAGCAGCCGCCCCAGCCTGATCGCCTCCTGCGCCAGATCCGCCCGCGTTACCGACGCTCCCGAAGAGGCCGAATACCCCTCGGTAAAAATCAGGTAGAGCACCTGCAGCACCGAATCCAGCCGGTCCGGTAGCTCACCGCGCGCCGGCACCTCATACGGAATCCCCGCCTCGCGAATCTTCGCCTTGGCCCGCACGATCCGCTTGGCAATCGTCGGCGCGCTCGTCAGAAACGCCCTCGCAATCTCTTCTGTCGTCAACCCGCACACCTCGCGCAGCGTCAGCGCGATCTGTGCCTCCCGCGGCAGCGCGGGATGGCAGCACGTAAAGATCAGCCGGAGGCGGTCATCTTCAATGTGCTTCTCATCCCATTCCGCCGGATCGAAGCTCTCCGTCTGCAGCTTGTCCGCAGCCTCTTCGAGCGACGCATCGAAGCGCGCCCGCCGCCGCAGCCGGTCGATCGCCTTGAACCGCCCCGCCGAAACCAGCCACGCCCGCGGATTCGCCGGAACACCCTCTCGCGGCCATTGCTCCATCGCGGCCATCACCGCCTCGTGCAGCGCCTCTTCCGCCAGGTCAAAGTCACCCACCAGCCGAATCAGCGTCGCCAGCACACGCCGCGACTCACTACGATAAACCGTCTCCAGCGTGTCGCGAGCGTGTCCAGACGAGGTCTCATGCATACGCCCTCAGTCTAATGACACTTGCGCTCGGCTGCTGTTGCTGGAGCCCTGTATCCGCCCATGGGATCGACCGTTCCGCCCGCGTCATACTGATCATGCGGCCGCACCCAGCTGCCCATGTTCCCGCGCTCGCCTTCGTTTCTTCCCTTCGGCGTCAGGTCGAGATACATATACGCACCCAGCACCTCTTCGTTGCCTCGCCCGTAGGTCGAGTAGGTGTGAAAGATCTCTCCCTCCGGCGACTTATAGAAAACACTGATTCCCGACAGCTCATCAATCGACGCCTTCGTGGTCCCGTAGTTGTAATAAATTTCGCTCGCCAGTTCCGCCGGCGTGAACGACACGTGATAGTCAAAGTTGAACTCACTGTCCTCCGACGACACCCACGGAAAGCGCCAGCCCATGCGCTGTTTGTACGCGTCAAGCACCGCCAGCGGAGCCCGTGAGACCACCACCAGGCTCACGTCGTGCTGCACCAGGTGCAGATTGGCCCCATCAATATGGTCCGCCAGGAACGAGCAGCCGGCGCACCCATTGCCCAGGTCATGCCTCCACATGAAGTGATAGCCAATCAGCTGGCTCCGCCCATCGAAAAGCTCCGCCAGCGTCTTCTTCCCCTGCAGAGTGTCAAAGACGTACTCCTTCTCCACCTTCACCCACGGCAGTGCGCGGCGCGCCGCGCTCACCGCATCCCGCTGCCGTGTAAGCAGCTTCTCCTTCGCCAGCAAATTCACCCTGGCGGCGAGCCCCTCTTCTCGTGAAACCATTTTCGCGTTCTGCAATGTCTCGGTGGTCATTTTCCTGTCTCCTGTGTCTTGAATTCCCGCCTCTGCGCGAGCCCCTTCCGCCCGCGCTGTCAGTTGGTTGCGCTGACTTCTTCGCCGTAGACCGCATCCACGGCTTCACCAGCGCTACGGTACTCAACCCGCCCGCCGAAGTCAGGCCGGAAACGATCATCGCTGTCGCCGTTACCATGCATACCGGGCACATCTCACTCCTCCTTCCGCCGCCTCTTCATTGCGGCCGCTGTTCACAAAGCGAATCCTCGTCGTCATCATTCCGTCCGCTTCTGGCTGCTGTGCGCGAGTTCCATAATCGGCCGTACTTCAATGCCGCCCAGCCGTATCGGAGGAATCCCCGACGCCAGCTGAATGGCCTCGTTCAGGTCCTTCGCCTCGATCAGAATGAAGCCGCCGATCTGCTCGTTGGTCTCCGCGAACGGCCCATCCGTGACCGACACCTTGCCGTTCCGCACCCTCACTGTGCTCGCCGAACTGACCGGCTGTAGCGCGTTCGCCGTGATGAAGTGTCCGCCCCTGCGCAGCACATCGTCGTACTCCAGGGCCTCGTCCGTCAGCTGCCGATGCTCCTGCTCAGTCATAGCGGTGTGCTTCTTCTCATCGAAAAAAACCAGACACAGATATTTCATTTGCTCTCTCCTCAGCGGCTGATTGCCTCGTTCATTGAATCAGCCGTTGGCCTCGTTCACCAGTTAGTCGTTCCAGCATCGCCGAATTGGACAACTAATCTTCCGAACCTCTGGAAATCTTCAGTGGTCAATTTCTTGACCAGCCACGCGTGATGCAACCAGATCATCGATGGCACGGGATGCCGCGTCAGAGCCTGTCTAAATAGACAGGTGCCGTCATAGTGATGGTTGCGTATACTCGCTCAACAGAACGCAGCCAGCTAACCGCTGCAGCGGTTGCTATCGTGGCCTGGAGACGCGCGCCGGGCAAGGCCCTGAAATTGCAGCAGATCCTGTTACGGAGAGAACCATGAAGAAAGCCAGTTGGTTTGCAGGCCTCACCACGCTGTTCGTCGTTACGACTATTGCAGCGGCATCGGCGCAGGCTCCCGCGGGAGTCCCTGTCTTCAAATTCGACAAGGCAAAAAGCTCGATCGGTTTCAACGTGAAAGCGTCGGTCGCTATCGCCGGTAAATTCGACCAGTGGGACGCCACCCTGACGTTTACGTCTGCGGATGCCACGTCGGGCGTCTTGGACATCAAGGCTTATGCGAACAGCGTGGATACCGGAAGCGGCATGAAGGATGGCAAGCTGAAGAGCAAAGACTTCTTCGATGCCGACCACGATCCGTACATTACGTTCCACTCGACGAAGATTGTTCAGACCGGTGCAAACACCTTTGAAATTGATGGAGACTTCACAATACGCGGAGTGACTAAAGCCGAAAAGTTGACGCTGACGGCCTCGGGCATCGGGAAGGGCGTAGGCGGTGTTAAGGGGATGATGGCTTTTGACCGCAAAGACTACGGGATGAACAGCGGCATCCCCTTCATCAAGATCGCGGACCGCGTTGAGGTGGATGTCGACCTCAATGGTGAGCGCGTCAGCGGCCCGCCGCTGGTTTTTAAGAAGTAGTTACAACGCCGCGGTAAGCATCAACTCTTCTGGAATCAATTAGGAGAAAAGGAGGGTGGGCACCTCCTTTTCTGCACTCACTGCGCCTCGCTGCCTGCCTTGTTCCAGTCGATGATGTTCACCAGATTCCACGGGTTCTTGCGAAGCTCGAACTGCAGCTCGCCCTTTTTGTTGATGATCAGCTGAGAGGCAGGATAGAGAACCCCGCCGCTCTTTTTCTTATCCGAATCGTTGATGTCGATCTCGCCGGCAGTCAGGTTATAGGCCGTGCTCGGACCGGCGTTCATGGCTTCACCGATCCTGATCGGGCGGTCGGTGGCGAAGCGAATCCTGCGCCCGGTGGGGGTGGGAACGACGCGAACGTAACTGAGCTGGGTGCCCAGGGTACCGGTAATGGCGATGCGGCCAACAGACTTCGCCTTGCTGAGCGCGTCCACCAGGCCCTGGTTCTGCCCCTTCTTGAACGCGGCAATGAAGGCTTGTCTCTCTCCCTCCGTGGTGTATCGGGTAATGATGATTTTTACGCCGACAGTCTTCCCCAGCTGGGTGCTTGTACCCATCGCGGTGGCGTCAATCGTCTCTGTGGCGTTTTTGTCCGGCCCCTGTTCCTGTGCGGAAACCAGGGTAACCGCGGTCAGCAGGGTAGCGAGCAGAAGGCCCTGGTAGCGGAATTTGCGGGACGTCGATATCGAATTGTTGTATGCCATCGCTTTTCCTTCTCCAATGAGTGCGCTCTTGGGCCGAATTTCGCTCTCGGCGATGCCCGCTGAGTCGGTCTTTGGAAACTCCCGACCTGAAAGCAGGTTTCCCAAAGCTCAACGAGTGTACACCTCACAATGGCAAATGAAACCTGTCGAAATGGACAGGCGGGTCTCGAGAGCTGCCTGTCCTTCGCTGAGCGCGGCACCTGCCATCATCCCCACGCCTGAGAAAATACTCCTCAGTCAACTCCCAGGCGCTATACTCCCGCCGAGGTCGCCAAGACCATGCGCTCAGATCTCCGCTCGCTGTTTGCCGTATTTCTCCTTGCCTTCACTGCCGTCGCCCAGCAAAACCCCTCCGCCAGACCACCAGATGCCGCTGAAAACCCTCCACCGTAACCGGCCACCTCTACCTCAACGACACCAAGGGGCCTGCCCGCAAAGCCACCGTCTACTTGCAGACCGTCGCCTCCCTTGAGGCCGATACTCCGCCGCACCGAGGCAACTTCAGCAGCAGCGGCGATGGCGACGTCGAAAGTATCGGCGTCCAGACGCGCCTCGACGGCAGCTTTTCCTTCGAAGACATCAAGCCGGGGACCTACTACGTCATCGGCGAGTATTCCGGATACATCTCGCCCTATCTTTCACTCGGCCTCGCCCAAGGCCGCTCTCCGTATGGAGAATGGCAGTCCCTCAACTCCGAGCAGCGGGCCGCAAGGAAAGCCGTCCTCGACACCATCCCGCGCCTCACCGTCCAATCCGACCGCGCCGCCTCCATCGACATCGCCCTCGAGCGCGGCGCCGCCATCAGCGGCAACATCACCTTCGACGACGGTAGTCCCGCCGCCGGACTCGAGGTCACTCTCCTCTCCCGTATGCTTCGCGATGGAAAACTGACTTGGTCCGAAATCAGGCCCGTAACACGAGATTCGCCATTCGTCCAAATCAAGACCGACGATCGCGGCGATTACCGCTTCAGCGGTCTGCCAGCAGGCAAATATATGGTTCGGATGGAACTCACCCAGATGAAATTCGTCATGCGGAACTCCAACGGCACTCACTCCACCAGTGGATCCAACGATGATGCTGGCTACAACCCCGTCACAATCTACTCAGGAGGCACCCGGAGCCTCCACAGCGCGCAATCCTTCGACCTATCCCGCGGCGACGAGCACACCGGCGAAGATATGCGGATACCAATCAGTCGATATCACACCGTTACCGGCACCATTGTCTCCGCACACGACGGTCACACCATCTCCCGCGCCCAGGTCCGACTCTTCTCCAACGACGGCAACGATATCGTCGGCTCAGCTGACACTTCAGCAGAAAATCCCGAATTCACCTTCCACTTCGTCCCCGACGGCGACTATCAGCTGTCAACAGGGATGGCGCTCGATATCGACCCGTCGGCGCTTTCTCCGTCCGGCGAACTGGACCCGGCTGCATACGACAGCCCCGCAGTGCACCTCTACGGCACTGCCACCATGCCCCTGCACGTCGCTGGCGATATGAGCGGCATAACTCTCTCCCTTCCCGGAGCCACTCCAAAGGAGCTACGGGCATTTCGGGACGCCATCCACCAGCAAACACAACAAAACCCGACCACGGCAAAAAACTAGGCGTCGCTGGAAACAACGTATCGGTCCAAAGGACCACGCCTTGAGAGAACCGCTCCTGTTTCTCGCGCCGTTCTAGAAGCAGGGGCTGTCGGTCCGACGCGCATCCTTTGCCAGCCGACCTCCTGCCGACTGGCAGCGCGTCCGATGTCAAGACCACGTGCCGTGTTTCTACTCTAACTAACTGATTCCAGAAACAAATGGGCCGAATCATGTGGCCGAGAATTTCGCATGAGCCAGTACAATTGAAATAGAACCATCGGGCCCGGCCCGTCGGCGGTCCAAATCGAGGCTAACATTCGCCACAACAAACAGTTGCAGCTTACCTCAATGAAATGAAACGGTTACGGACGCAACTCGACCTCTTCCGGCTAAAGCTCCCCGGATCAATCGATTACAGGTTTTTCTAATGGAATGAATGAGTTACAAACAACAATCCGCAAACCTTGTAGAATGAATGAGTTCAAAAACATAGAAAATAGAGGGGGAGGGGTACCCAATCGACTGTTCCCGAAGTGGGAAGGCGTCACAGGTACTCGTTCATCATCCGCGCCCAGGTTGGCCAGTCGTGGCTGTTCCACGAGTCCCAGACGTAGAGCTTGTGCGGAATCCACTTGTCGCCCATCAGCCCCGATAGATACTGATTGGCGCCCAGGCACTGGTCGTCCCAGCCCGTCGCCAGAATGTAGGTGCTGCGCGCATAGCGCTCGAGATACCACCAGTCGCCTATGTTCCGTAAGTAATTGGTCGGCGTGTTGAAGTACACATCGTCGTCGTGGTAACCGTTCAGGAAGCCGCTCATATCGAAGGCGCCGCTCATCGACAGGAACCCGGTAAACCGGTCGGGATGGCGCAGCGCGATGTTCACCGCGTGGTAGCCGCCAAAGCTGCACCCCAGGCTGGCCAGGTGGGGATTCCAGTTCTTGAGCCGGATGAGAGGCAGCACCTCTTCCATCACGTAGCTCTCGTACTGCACGTGCCGGGCGATCCGCCACCGGGGGGGCACGGCCCGGTTGTACCAGCTCTCCGAATCGACGCTGTCGAGGCAGTAAAGTTGGATCTCGCCGTTGTCTATCTTGTGAGCAATGGCCCCGATCAGGCCGCGGTCCTCGAACTCATAGAACCGCCCCTGCGACGTGGGAAAGACCACCATCGGCACGCCCACGTGCCCGAAAACCAGCAGTTCCATATCCCGCCCGAGGTGGGGCGACCACCACTTGTGATATTCGCGATTCATGATTGGTTCACAATCCTGATACTGTAACAGGCAGCACTGGCTCTAATGGTATGCAACCCTAAGTAAGGGAAATGGAGCAGCAACGGAAATCCCGGCAAGGAAAGGGCAAAGGCGGATTGGCGACACAAATCTCGGCTCAGTTACAGGTTGAACCAGCGCTGGCTGAACCACCGCAACCAGAAGGGCTCCCTCACCCGCGCCTGCGCTTTCACCCCCAGTTCCACAGCCGCTTCCTCCCCGACGACCGCGATGTGACCGTCTACCTGCCGCCCGGCTATGACGATGAGCCCGGCCGCCACTACCCGGTGCTCTACCTCCACGACGGCCAGAACCTCTTCGACCCGCGAACCTCCTTTATACCCGGCCGCACATGGCAGGTTGCTGAGACCGCCGACACCGTCATCGAAGCCGGCGAGGTCGAACCCCTGATCATCGTCGGAATCGCCAACACCGGCGAACGCCGGATCGCCGAGTACACCCCCACCCGCGACTGGAAGATGGGCGGCGGTGAGGCGAACAAGTACGGCAACCTCCTCACCCATGACCTGCTACCTTTCATCGCCTCCACCTACCGCGTACGCGAAGAGGAGCAGGCCACCGGCCTGGGCGGTTCATCCCTCGGCGGCCTGGTCACGCTCTACCTCGGGCTGAAGTATTCCGGCATCTTCGGCAGGCTCGCCGTCATGTCGCCCTCGATCTGGTGGAACCACAAGTCCATCGTCGGCTATGTGAACGAGACCGCCCCGCGGCTGCAGCAGCATCCCCGGATCTGGCTCGACGTGGGAGACGCCGAGGGCCGCCGCACCTTGGCTGACACCGACCTCCTTGACCGCAGGCTCAAGGCCGGAGGTTGGCTCCCGGAGCGTGACCTGCACTACGAGCGCGCACCCGGGGGCACCCATGACGAAACCGCGTGGTCCCACCGCGTGGCTCCGATGCTGCTGTTCCTTTTTCCGTCCGCTCGGCGCTGACGCGGGTTTCTAGTTAAGGGCACCCCTGTTATACTAAGTTGCTGGGATTTCATGCGCGGATCCGCGCCCCCGCGAGGGGCAGAGTCGAACCGCCTCCCCAAACAAGGAATTGAAAGGATTTGCCCTGTGTTGATGATTCGTTTGGCGCGCTTTGGTGCGCGCAAGCAGCCGTACTACCGCGTGGTCGTGATCGAGAAGGACCGCGCTCGCAATGGCCGCTCGATTGAGGTGGTTGGCACCTATAACCCGCGCACCAACCCCGCTACCGTCGACCTGAAGCGTGATCGAATCGACTACTGGACCAGCAAGGGCGCGCAGCTCTCCGAGCGCGTAGCCAAGTTGACTGCGCGCCCGGTCGAGACACCCGCAGCTTAATTTCGACAATCGCAAAGTCTCCTCCCCTGACACTGAAATTCTTGCGAGTGCAAACGGTAAACTCGAGAATTCCTCTGTCCTCCTCGCGAAGTTACTGATAGTATGGCGCGAGCCCGAGAGTGAAACACCCACGTCCTCAAGGGGGGCCAGGCAATGACGCACGAAGAACGCCCGGATGACATGCAGGAGCTGGTAACTGAAATTGCCCGCGCCCTGGTTGATGAACCCGACGCAGTTGTTGTTGAAGCTGTTGAACGCGAAGAGAGCACGGTGCTGCGGCTGCGGGTTGCGCCTAGCGACGTCGGCAAGGTGATTGGCAAGCAAGGACGCACCGCGCGTTCCATGCGAACCATCCTTGGCGCAGTCAGTATGAAGCATCATCACCGCTATACGCTGGACATCCTGGAAGAGGATAAGCACGCGGCACCCGGTGAATAATCAATGGGGCCGGCACCCCAATCGCAATCGCCCGTGAGCCATACCCAATGGGCGATTGTGGCCCGACTTGTCCGTCCACAGGGTCGGCACGGCGAGATCGCCGCTGACCTGCTCACGGATTTTCCGGAGCGCTTCGCTGAGCGGAAACGGCTCTATCTCGTCACTTCTGAGACGAGTGAGAGGCCTTCCCGCGAAATGACACTCGAGCGCCACTGGCTGCATAAGGGCCGCGTCGTCCTCAAGTTCTCGGGCATTGACTCTATCAGCGACGCCGAGTCCCTTCGCGATCTGCTGGTGGCCATCCCTGCGGGCGAACGCGCAGTACTGGCTGACGATGCCGTTTACATCAGCGATTTGATTGGGTGCGAAATCGTCGACCTCGCGTCTGAACCGGTCTCTGTTGGCAAGATCAGGGATGTGGATCGTGAGGCTGGGCTGCTGATCGTCCAGCCGGCGCGTGGCGATGAGATTCTGATTCCCTTCGTGAAGGAGTATCTGGTCGACACCGACCTTGCGGGTAAGCGTATCAACATGCGTCTGCCCGTTGGCCTGCTTGACATCAACGCACCCATCACCGAAGAAGAGCGTCGCTCTCTGGAAAATGCCGCCAACGACGAGTGAACCTGAAAATGCGCCGCATGCGTTTCGATATCA
Source organism: uncultured Acidobacteriaceae bacterium (assembly GCA_963781245.1). Classification (GTDB taxonomy): domain Bacteria; phylum Acidobacteriota; class Terriglobia; order Terriglobales; family Acidobacteriaceae; genus Silvibacterium. The sequence goes on along the minus strand of CAWAFB010000004.1, from coordinate 144,857 downwards.
TCACCATTTTCCCGGATCTTTTCACCGGCATCTTTGGCTATGGGGTAGTCAAACGTGCTCTCGTGAAGGGACTGATCCAGATCGAGGCCCACGATCTGCGCAGCTTCACCCATGACCGCCATCGCACCGTGGACGACCGCCCCTTCGGCGGCGGCGAAGGCATGGTTCTCAAGCCTGAGCCGCTGGTCGAGGCGGTTGAATCCCTGGGAGTGACGCCAAAGCCGGAACGCAACCCACAGCGAGAATCGGTGATCCTGCTCTCAGCGCAGGGTGCGAAATTCACTCAGGCAACCGCACGGGAGTTGGCCGAGTTAGACCGGATTTTTCTTATCTGCGGCCGCTACGAAGGTGTGGATGAGCGTGTCAACGATCTAATCTGCGACCGCGAACTCTCGATCGGCGATTATGTTCTCTCCGGAGGCGAATTGGCCGCGGCAGTCGTCATCGATGCTACGATGCGGCTGCTGCCCGGCGTGCTCGGTAATGAAGATTCCAGCGCCTTTGAGAGCTTCGGACCCGGGGACGATCATTTCGTCGAGACGGAGGGACCGCCTCGCTCAACCCACGGTTCCGGTGGAATTCTCGATTATCCGCACTACACCCGTCCGGCCGAGTTTCGCGGACTCGCCGTGCCTGAAGTCCTCGCCGGTGGCGACCACGCCGCGATACGCAAGTGGAGACGAGAGCGGGCGCTCGAAAAAACGTTTAAGAACAGGGCCGACCTTCTGGAAAACGCTGATCTCTCGCGTGAAGACAGGACATTTCTGGCTGATCTGATGCGCGCAAAATCCTGATTTCTTGTAAACTAAAAGTTCTGACATCATCACCAGGAACGATTTATGTCCATTCATCCAGTAATGCAGCGGCTTGCCGAAAAGATCAATCGCACCGACATTCCCGAGTTTGCAGCGGGTGACACGGTTCGCGTGCAAGTGAAGATCAAAGAAGGCGATAAAGAGCGTCTCCAGGCTTTTGAAGGCATCGTCATCGCGCGCAAGAACGGCGCCCAGGGCAGCTTCACGGTTCGTAAGATGAGCTTCGGCCATGGCGTCGAGCGCATCTTCCCCTTCAATTCCAAGGTCGTCGACAAGGTGGAGAAGATCCGGTCGGCCAAGGTTCGCCGCGCCAAGCTCTTTTACCTGCGCGGACTCCGTGGCAAAGCCGCCCGCCTCAAGGAAATCGACCGCGCCTAAAGTAATTCCGCCTGACGCCCCGGGGCCGCGAATCCGGGGCGTTTGTGTATTTGCACCCCGTTTTCCACTAGCCTCCGCAGCTGCCACGCGCGGTAGACTCAGTTTGATGGCGCAGCTGACCGAGCCCTTCCTGAATCTGAAGTTGGAACCAGAGCTTCTCGCCGAGCAGCTCGCGGAAGAAGAGAGCGTCTCGGCAGCCACCCGTAAACTGCGCATGCTGCGCACGTTGGTCTGCGGCAACAAGTACGAGAAGGCGGCACGCAGCCAGGGTGCCACGACGATCGCAGGCGTCGACGAGGTGGGCCGGGGGGCACTATTTGGGCCCGTCGTAGCCGCGGCCGTCATCCTTCCTCTCGATACGCGCATCCGCGGGCTGCGCGACTCCAAGCAACTTCTCCGCGAGGACCGTGAGCGCCTGGCCAAGGTCGTCGAGTGCAAGGCTCTTGCGATCTCCATAGCCGAGGTCGATGCCGAGACCATTGACCGTGTAAACATTTATCAGGCGACCCGCATCGCCATGAGTTCCGCGGTCGCCAGGCTTTCCTTCGCCCCCGACCATCTACTGATCGACGCCATGCGCCTCGATCTCGAATGTGCGCAGACCAGCATCATCTACGGCGATTCCCTGTCGATTTCGATCGCGGCGGCATCCGTCATCGCCAAGGTCTATCGCGACGGGCGCATGCGCGAGCTCGACCGGGAGTACCCCCAGTACGGGCTAGCGTCCCATAAGGGCTACAGCACGCCGCAGCACCTGGCCGCTCTTGAGAAGCATGGCCCATGCCCGCTGCATCGCAAGAGCTTTAGCCCGGTGGCGCAAACCACGCTGCCCTGGGACAATCCCCTTCCCTCAGAGGATCCGACTTGCCCTTCCGCCTGCTCTGCGTAACTGCACACCCTGACGACGAGAGCGGAGCCTTCGGTGGCGCCCTGCTCATGGCTCACCGTGACGGCGTCGAGACCAATCTGCTGTGCCTGACGGATGGTCAGGCGGCACATCATCGCGGTGAGGCCGCTGACGATGCCGAGCTGGGCCAGATGCGTCGCGCAGAGCTCGCCGCGGCTTGCGCGGTGCTCGGCGTCACTCGACACGAAATCCTGCATTATCCCGACGGAGAGCTGCCGCAGCAGGACTTCTACGCGCTGGCCGGTGCCATCGCCGAGCGCATTCGGACTATCCGTCCACAAGTGGTGCTCACTTTTGGTGGAGACGGCGGCGTAAACCTCCATCGCGACCACACCATGGTGTCGGTCGCGACGACTGCGGCATTTCACTGGGCTGGGCGCCGCGAATTCTTCGCCGAGCTGGTGGAGCGAGGCCTTCAGCCATATGCTGCGCAGAAGCTCTATTACGCCAACACGCCGTGGATCATGGTGCGGAACCGTCCCGAACTGTCGGCCTCGCCAACGGTTCCTTATTCGCTAACTCTGGAGCTAGGGAATCTGGCGGAGACCAAGTTTGCCGCTTTCCAAAAGCACAGCACTCAGGCCGGAGTTCTCAAGCGCGTCGGCGATACCGTCCGGAAGCATCTCGGGGTGGAGCGATACCTTCTGGCTGCCGCTCCAGGACAAATCGGCGTTACTGCGGATCCGGCCCTGTTCGCAGGCGTGGTTGCGGACTACCCCCCCACCCCTCCCCCTTAAATTCTGTTACCGTTTCATTTCATTGAGGTTACGGGTTATTTGGTTTGTAACTCATTCATAATAAGATCTTTATTCGTATAGATCAGAAAATACAGGATTTAACTGGGTCTTCGATGCAGCCGCCGCCCCAGAGCTTTCCCAAAATGGGAATGACCCGGCTTCACTGAGCCGGGCCTTCTTTACCTCTGTTTCCATTATAGCTGGTCGAGGAAATTCTCGGCCAAGTGGTCAGGGGGTGGGTAGCCGTCACGGAATTGCGATCAGAAGGCCGCCGCTCATGCCGATTGATTGCTCATGACCGCGCCCGAAGTTGTAGTCATAGGCTGGTTCGAGGTACCAACCGAACCTGTGCTTTTCGGTGGGCCAGAACATGAAATCCCCGGCAATCTCACCGGCAACGGAGTTGGTGACAGTTCCGTTTTCCCTGGTGTGAACCCACTCCGGACCGACGCCAAGCATAAATTCCGCTTTGCTGGAGATAGTCCATGGCTTCTTGAACAGCAGGTCTGTATCCCACTCTGTCGAATTGTGAGTGATAAACGGCGTGGTGCCTGCCTCAATCTCCAACCAGTTCTCTATCGGCGTAAATTCAACTGCAAAGTCGGGGCCAAATGTCGCCGCGCCGCCTTTGACATTCCAACTCGTGGCTCCGCCAAGCTCGACGATCGCTGCCGGGTCTTTATCCTCCAATTGCGCGAAGGCAAGTCCAGAACGGAGAAGCAAACACGCCATCAATATGCTCGCCATGTTTGCTGCATGCGCTACGACTGTACTCTTTTTATTTCGCACTCATAAGCGATTTTAAGGGCAGTGTAAGGAGTTTTGGCTACGCGGAGCAAAGCTCGCCGTTGTGCAGGTGATCGCGCACGCACCAGAGTGAATAGAGACTGTAGATCACGGCGTCAGCCTATCAGTCTTGCCACCGGTCTTTGTCTTTGGTCAGATCGAATATCAGCGAAAACTCCTGAACTCCGTTGCCCTTGTCCGTGACTTCAACCTTATCGGCCTTAGCACACATCATTTCGAATGCCCTCTCAGCTTCCTCTTCAACCTGTTTGAGGAATTCGCGGTCCTCATCTGAAAGTGAAAGCCGCTGAAATAATGCCCAATCTGGAGCTTCTGCCCGAGCGGCTTCCCAGAATGCCGCGTCATCGGCGGAAAGGTCGGCGCCATGCCATATCTTGCGACGAATCTCAAAGAGTCGGTGCACCATCTTCCTCTCGATTGCGGAGAAACTCGCCTTATCTGGATAATCCGGCATTTCGTCATTCCAAAAGATGTTTCCAACCGGAAAGAAGAAATCCAGCTTCGCACAGCATCAGGGTGCATGGTGAGCCGGTTAAGGACGGCGACGACGGCATCGGTCAGGGCCCTCATAGACGACAAGCCTGGTCTTCAGAGTATGCGGATGGCAATGCGTTTCCCAGAGATCAAGCACGACGCGAGACTTCAATCGTCCTGGGCGACGCCAGTTCAACGCAAAGCCTTACCCCCACCGAAGCAAATAGACTGGGGCGATGGCTGCAACCGCAGCCCCAAGTTGGACTCCGATGACGCCCAGTGCCGATTTTGGAGTTCGTGGCAGCCATTTGAATGCATAAAAAATCAGGATTGGGACTTGTCCAGCCATGAGAAGTTGCCAGAGATGAGCATAGGTGCCTCGTCGCCCTGGGCGGCAATACCGAACGTTGCAATCTGTAGCAATACAGTGACAACTGCTGCGAGCGACATAGCGATTGGCACCCAGGCGGCCAGTGGCCTAAATGTCGAGACGTTCATATTCAATGCTCCATTCTGCTAAGAATAGATCACTCCGAAGTGCTCCGCAGTATCAAGTTCTCCGGCGCTGGAACTGCGAAACCTCGCAGCGAGTTTCTGACTCTTCCTCCAATAGAAGCTTGCCCTGGCGCCAGAAATCATCTTTCAGAAAGTTCTTTCGCTTGAAGAAGACGACGCCAATCCGTTCAGTGCATCTGAAATTCCGGCGAACCCAGAAGGAGCGCCGTCATCGTATCGAGGGTCTGGGCGGGATCGTTTGAGGACTGGCCGCCGGTGAGCTCCCTGTGGATGACGTCGTTGATCTTGCCTGAGACTTTGCCGTCGACCAGCATCTGCTCCATCAGATCGAGAGCTTCCTCCTGACCGCTGGGCAGCGCTGTGGAGGTGAGCGCAACTGTCTGCGCTCGACTCGATCCATGCATCGATGTGGGGCTCGCTTGCCGCGCGAGAAGTCCCTCGGCGAGCAGGCGTGGCGCGTCGAACTTGATGCCGCCGACCTTGCTGTTGGCGAACTGCATGGAGAAATTCAGGCGGTCGACCAGCGCAGCCGAGTTCATCCAGTGGTCGGCAGTGGTCGAGTATCCCGTGGGCGGCTGCATCTGGTAGAGCGGTTCGCCCATGCGGCCGATAACCCCGACCAAGGCACCCGGATTTGCCGGGTTGGTGTCCGTCGCACGGAAGACCGAGGCGACGAATTCGAGCGGCGTCTTTACCTTCACGCGGTAATACTTCTGCGAGTTGAACTCGGGTGAGTGGACCATGGTGCGCAGGATCTCTTTGATATCGCCGTCAGTATCCATGTAGGTCTTCGCCATACGGTCGACGAGTTCCTCGGGCGGATCATCGCAGACGAAGCGTTGGGCTAATTGATAAGAGATGAAGTGCGCTGTCTGCGGCTGGGCGGCGAGCCATTCGAGGGCGCGCTGTCCTTCGACGTAGCCGTTCTCTGAGACTTTCTGGCCGAACCATTGCTTTGAGCCGGGCTCGTGCTTGCGGAGATCGAAGACAAACTCCCCGCCCTGCTGCGGCTGATCGATGGTCCATCCGGTGAGGATCTTCGCCAGATTGGTGACGTCAGCCTGCCTATAGCCTCCGTTGACGCCGACGGTGTGCAATTCCATGACCTCGCGGCCGTAGTTTTCGTTCAGCCCTCGCTGCGCCTGCTTGCCGTGCGGGCGGCCGGCGGCCACCGAATCAGGCCCGATGCTCGACCAGTTGTCGAGGTAAAAGAGCATTGCCGGATGCTGCGCGGTGGCGAGCAGCAGATCGCGGAACTTGCCGAGGGCATGGGCGCGGATGGCGTCCCTCTCGTAGGTGGGCGTGTACCACTGGGCTGCTTCCTTACGGATGTCGACGTTGAAGTGGTTGTACCAGAAGTCGGTCATGACCTCCTGCAGTTGGCGTTCGCTGAGGACGGCGCGAAGCACCTTGGCCAGCTGCAGCTCGTTGTCGATCACGTGCATGCCGTCCGGGCCACCGGCCATCAGGTTGAAAATCTCACGCTCGTGCGGGGTGAAGTCATTGAAGAGCAGGCCGCGCTGCGGATCGGGAACGAACTCGGTCAGCGTGATGCGCTGCTCGACAGGCATCTTCATGATGGCCTGAATGCGCTCGCCTTTAGGAAAGGCCAGCACCTCGTCGGCAAGCACCTGCGCAGCGGCCTGCTGCTGTTTGCGCTGGGCGGCCTTGCTGGCCTCAGCCATGTCCGCGGTCATGTCCGGCATCGTTCCCTGCGCGGCGTTCTGCTGCGCTTTCTGCTCCGCCTGGCGCCGGTTGTACTTGGCCAGCAGAACCTCATAGGCGCCTTCGAGCATCGGGTCCGGCGGCGAGGAACGCTTGCCGTCAGCGATCTGGCGAATGATCTGATTCGACGGAAACTCCACGAGCAACTGGTTGGGCGGGAGATAGAGCGATGGGTAATCCGCGAGGCGCTTGTCGAGGACCGGGTCGGGGATGCTGTCAGGATTCAGCTGCTGCTCGAACCACGCGTCGGGGCCCATCTTCGTCACCGCTTCTACATCGTCTGGCCGCGGGCCGAAGGTGAACCGGTTGAGCATCTGGATGGCGCGCTCCTGATCGTTCAGGGGCGGCAACGGAGCGACAGAGGCATGCCGGGGTGGCGCGGGAGCAGTCTTTTTGGCCTGGGCGTGACCGACAGTGATACAGCCAGCGGCAAGCGCGGAAAAGACAAGGAGTGGAGTTCGACGCATGATATGCCCCGGCTCGTGATCTGAGACGCCTTTATAGACCCTTGTCAGCTGCGGCGAGTTGCGCCGAATTCAGGTAACCGGCACTCTTTTCCGGGTTGACCACCAGTTCAGGACAGGCCGGGCAGCGAGCAGAACGAAGAGAACGACGGTGATGTTGGCAGGGGTGGTGACTCCGGGCTTGACTCCCCACCAGTAATGAACGGCCCCGGCAATTGCGGAGAGATAGGCAAGCCGGTGCAGACGGTTCCAGTTCTTGCCGCCAAGCTTGCGGATCGACCACATGGTGGAGGTGAGCGCCAGTGGAAGCATGAGCGCCCAGGCGGTCAGTCCAGCAGTGATGAAGCGGCGTTTGGTGATGTCATCGATCATGGCGGACAGGCTGAAGTCGGCGTAGAGCCAGATGTAGGTAAGCAGGTGCAGGCACGCGTAGAAAAAGGCGTACAGGCCGAGCATCCGGCGGAAGCGGATGATCGAGTTGAACGAAGGTGAGAGTGGCGTAATGAGCTTGCGCACCGGCGTGATGGCCAGCGAGATAACGAGCAGACGCAGGGTTCCCCGGCCGGTGAAGAAAGTGACCGCGGCGGTAGGATCGGGGCCGAGATTGTTCTGAATGAGATGGACGATGAGCCACGCGACGGGCGCGAGGCAGGCGATGTGAACAAGAACTTTGAGGACTACGATCAGGCGGTTGGACATGCCTCAGAAATTCTTGCGTAGATCCATGCCCGTGTACAGCTTTGCCACCTGATCCTCGTAGCCGTTGAACATGAGCGTGGGCTGGCGCTGCTTGAAGATCGATGCGCCGATGCGACGTTCCGTCTTCTGGCTCCAGCGTGGATGGTCGACGTTGGGGTTCACGTTCGAGTAAAAGCCGTACTCGTTGGGAGCCATCTCGTTCCAGGTGGTATGGGGCTGCTTGTCGACGAACTTGATCTTGATGATCGATTTCGCGGACTTGAAGCCGTACTTCCAAGGCACAATGATGCGCACTGGTGCGCCGTCCTGGTTTGGAAGCGTCTCGCCATAAAGCCCGAAAGTGAGCAGTGTGAGCGGGTGCATCGCCTCATCCATTCGCAAACCTTCGGAGTAAGGCCAGTCGAGGTTCGCCTGGCTGAGTCCCGGCATCTGGCTGGGGTCGGCGAGCGAGATGAACTGGACGTACTTCGCCGACGGCAGCGGCTCGCACTTCTGGATGAGCTCCGAAAGCGAGTAACCGACCCACGGAACGACCATGCTCCATGCCTCGACGCAGCGTAAGCGATAGATGCGCTCTTCGAGCGGGTGCAGCTTCAGGAGTGTGTCGATGTCGAATTTCTGCTTGTTTTTGACCAGGCCCTCAACGGAAACGGTCCACGGTCGCGTCTTGAGACGATAGGCATTTCTTGCGGGATCGCCCTTATCGACGCCGAACTCGTAGAAGTTGTTGTAGTGGGTAATGTCCTGGAGGGAGGTCGGGGTTTCGTCAGTGAGGGACAACGGGCTCTTCACGATCGTGAGCTTGGTGTCCGCGTGAACGGAAGTGTCCGGCGAAATCAGCCTGGCGAGATGTTTGCCGGCGATCGCCGCTGCGCCAGCGGCCACGGCGCCGGCCATGAAGGCGCGGCGGTTAAGATAGGCAGATTTCGGGGTGACTTCGGAGTAGGGGATGTCGTTCGATTTGCGTATCAACATGGAGTTTCAAAGCCGCTACTTATACGACTCTTTTTATCGTGTCCAGTTACAGTACGCGGTGGCAGGCGTGGTGGATTTTGATCCGGCCAAAGCGGGCAGGCGACGCCGCAGGCAACGCTTCAAACAGGAGAAAGCCCGGGACTTGTGAGGTATCCCGGGCCTTTCGAGATTACTTTATAACGTTCGCGGTTACAGCTGCTGGGGCCATGGGGTCCTCAACAGCGGGAGATGGAGCCGCTTTGGCCACGGCAGGCGCGGACTCATATTCGGCGCCGATTACCCGCGACAGGCTGCGATCAATGGTCTCCTTGGGGACGTAGCCAACGATCTGGTCGGCCACCTTGCCGCCCTTGAAGAGCAGGAGCGCGGGAATGCCGCGGATTCCGTAGCGCATCGGAGTTGCCTGGTTCCGGTCCACATCCATCTTGGCAACCTTGAGTTTGCCGGCGTACTGCGTGGCCACTTCATCGACGGTGGGAGCGAGCGCCTTACAAGGGCCGCACCACGCCGCCCAGAAGTCAACCAGGACAGGCTGTTCGGACTTCAGCACTTCCTGATCAAAGTTTGCGTCGCTAAGTTCCACAATTGATTGAACCGCCATCATTTCTCCTTGGCTCGCTGTTCGAGGTTTTGGCTCGCGCCGCTTTCGCGCGACTCTACTTAAACAGTGTACCGGACTAATAGATGCAAGGAGAGCGAAAAAGTCGCAAACGGAGCGGCCCGGAAACCGGAACGGGAAGGCAGTCCGGGCGCAAAAAAAAAAGCGCCCGTACCCACCGCTGCACGAACCCGGGAATGGGGATTCAGCAGCGAACAGGCGCGGGCTGAGGTTAGAGTGGACGCGGGCTAAGACTCGCGGCGGGCAGCATCCGCTTCATCTGCGAGATTGTTCAAAACAGTGAAGAATTCCTTCGGCTGGCCGTCGAAGAGGTTCATAGCGGTCAGGAAAGCCGCCGCAGCTCTTGCGCCACCGAACGTGTCAGTTAAGGGGCGGATGATGGCACAGTGAGGAAGATTTGGACTGAGGAATTCGCAGGGAACGGGGAAGATCAGGTTTGGCTGGAAGAGTGGACCCTTGGTGAAGAAATTGGGAAACGTCAGTCCGTTGGCGGAGACGGGCGCAACAGGAGGCTGGACTCCATTGCCTGCAAAATCGACCCACTCCAGAAAGTGAGCGACCTCATCGGCCCCGATGCCAAGAGTGATCTCGAGAACTTCCTCGCTGGTCACTTTGCGCGAGAGACTCGCATAGAGACTTGAGCCGCCTTGTTCAATCGTGCCAAAGTGGAATGCCGCGGTGTTCGCGATTACCTGAATGTGGTTGGCATTGCCGAAATCCGCATCCGTTATTGGAATAGCCGTACGGTTGGTAATGGTAACTGCCTGCGGAAACGTGGCGCCAAGATCAGGGTTTGTTGTGCTGCGATAGCGGATGAACCAGCTTGTGTCTACGTTCAGATGCATCAGATTGGTAAGGCGCCCGATATCCTGTGCTCCCGTCGCCTGGCTTCCCTGCAGATTTCGGAATTCATCCAGATCGGCTGGTTCCTCACCTTTTGACTCCAGATAGGCGTTCAGGAACTCCGCGTGGCTCACTTCGTCCAACGTGTTGCTGGTTATATATTGCGCGCCGTCGCCATCGAGGTTCAGGAAGGCAGCCTGATAGCTGTTTCTGGGTGGCGCCTGGACAACCTCCGGAGGAAGTTCTCCAGGGGTGATACCAGCCAGTTCCGCATACTGTGTCCACAGATCGCTTTCGATGAGCTCAGCTGCAGCCAGAAAGCGAAGAATGGCGGCATCTCCCCGAGTGATGCGGCCGCCCCCGTCCTGAGCGAAGGCTGATTTTCCTCCAGTGAGTAATCCGGCGCCTAACGTTGCAGCGCCTCCTGCCAGCACTCCGCTCTTCATAAACGAGCGGCGGTTTACTGGACGCTTAATCATGCTCTCAGATCTATCCACGGTGTTTCTCCTGTCTTGCGTGGGCTCGGTAAAGGCCGCCCGCATGAAGACTAGGCATTCACACCGGGAGAGTTGCCACGGAAAAGTCTGAAGGTCGTTTGATTGTTGTAAGGGTTCTGTCTCTGGAAAGAGAGCATGGAGAAGCGCGCGGCTCAAATTTATGACTTCTTTAATAACCAGTAATGTAAGGGAGATAACTGGGAGATAACCAGACAGCTAAATACAAGATGTGCCGTATGGAGAGTTGTCACGGACAAACCCGGGAAAGGGTCGAACCCGATAAACGTGCCTGAAAGCAGGCCAGCAAAACAAAGCGCCCGGATTCCAATTAAGGAACCCGGGCGCTAGAGCAGCCCTCCCCCAGAACTGCCCACGCTGCGAAAGTATTGCTTTCTGCAGGCTCTGGCAAGAAATCTTAGGTAATCCTAAGGTAATGGGATCTACACGTTACGAGGGTGGTATCGCGTCAGGAGCTCATTTCCGCAGGCCGATTCTCGATTTCGCAGCGAAGGGTTTCAATGCTGCCCATCCCCGAGACCCCCTCCAGCACGCGCCTTTCCGCGGCTTCCGCGTCGGGTGCTTCAACCAATACGAGAACTGCGGGCCCAGCGCCACTGAGACACACGCCGAGAATCCCGTCAGTGCCTGAGAGCGGCAGCAGACGCGGCAGCAACGGGCAGGCCTTGCTGCGATACGGCTGATGCATGCGGTCGCGCATGGCTTCGGTGATGAGATCGCCGCGGCCTGTGGCGAAAGCGCCGGTGAGCAACGCGACGCGCTGCAGGTTGGCCACGACATCCACGCGTTCGTAGCTCAGCGGAAGAACCGCGCGCGATGCCGATGTAGCTAACGGCTTTTCCGGAAGCACTATCAGCGCGCGCCACGCGGCAGGGCTGGGAAACGAAACGGCACGCACCTTCGTGCCGTCCCAGCACCCGGCAACGAAGCCGCCCAGCCAGCAGGCCGCAGCATTGTCCGGATGCCCTTCGAGCTTCGTCGCCTCGGCGAGGATGCGCTCGCGATCCCAGTCAAGGCCACCGAAATGGGCCGCGAGAGCAACGCCGGCAAGACGCACCGCGGCCGATGAGCCGCAACCCATTCCCAGCGGGATTCCGTTGTTGACTTTCAGGGCGAGTGGCTTCACTTCGCGATGCTGCGCAGCGAGGGCCTTGCGGTAGACATCGAGCAGCAGATTCCGTTCGAGTGACCCGCACACTTCGGGCCCCCGGCCTTCGGCATGAATCGAGAATGTCTCCGCTTCCCGAGCCTCGACATCGAGATACACGTTCAGCGCAATCGCTAATGTATCGAAGCCGGGTCCGAGATTGGCTGAGGTTGCCGGGAGGCGCAGCCGGAGCGGTGACGCGCTCATCGAGCTACCTGCTCGAGAATACGAAGCACCTGATCGGGATCGGCATCGAGCTCTACGGGATTGCGTCGCGTCGCGTCGATCTCTGAACGGAGTGTTGTGAGCTCTTCGTCGCGAAGCAGGTCGCCGCGATGATACTGGATGGTGTACTCGGAGTCCTTGAGCGTATGTCCGGTGAGCAGCAGCACCACGGTCTCAGACGAATCAATCTTCCCTGCGGCGATGAACTTTTTGAGGCCGGCCAGCGTGACCGCAGACGCGGGCTCGCATCCGATGCCTTCCGCTCCGATCTCCGCCTTCGCCAGCGCAATCTCAGCTTCGCTGATCTGCTCGACCGATCCTCCGGTGGCGTGCACGACACGCACTGCCTTCCTCCACGAAGCAGGATTGCCGATACGGATGGCGCTCGCGCGGGTGTGAGCTTCGACTGGACTGAGTTCGCGCCCATCGCTTGTCTGCATACTGCGGTACAGCGGATTCGCACCCTCAGCCTGCACCACCGAGATTGTCGGAACGCGGTCGGTAAGCCCGAGATGCTTCATCTCAAGGAATGCCTTGCCCAGCGCCGATGAGTTGGCCAGATTGCCGCCGGGCACGACCAGGTGATCCGGCACCTGCCAGTCGAGCTCCTCGGCGATCTCGAGCGCAGGAGTCTTCTGTCCTTCCAGCCGGTAGGGATTGACGGAGTTCAACAGGTAGACAGGCGCGCGCCGTACGACTTCTCCGAGCACACGCACGCAGCCGTCGAAGTCCGTGCGCAGCTGACAGGTCAACGCGCCGTAGTCGATGGCCTGCGAGAGCTTGCCCCAGGCAATCTTGCCCTGCGGAATCAGCACCAGGCTGCGCATGCCCGCGCGAGCCGCGTAGGCAGCCATAGCCGCCGATGTGTTTCCGGTCGATGCGCAACCAACCCAGCTGAATCCGCGCTCGTGGGCGACGGAAAGAGCGGCGGTCATCCCGGTGTCCTTGAACGACCCGGTGGGATTCATCCCCTGGTGCTTGGCGTAGAGGCTGGCGATTCCCGTCGCACGCGCGGCGCGGTAGAGGGCGTAGAGCGGAGTGTTGCCCTCGCGAAGGGAGACGATATTCGCCTCGTCGCGCAGGATCGGCAGCAGATCGCGAAAGCGCCAGACGCCGCTCTGATCCCTGAGATCGGAGGAGGTGCGCCGCTCTTTCCAGAGCCAGCGCAGGGCGCTGGGATTGGGAAAGTTACGCTTGGCGGCGGTCGCGGCCTGCACACTCCACGCGGGATACTCAACTTCGTACAGATCCCCGCAATCGGGACAGCGGAAGTTCTCCTTGAGGTCTGCTTGCGCGACTACACGGGCGCACCCCGTGCAGCGCAACTGGTGGGTGTCTTGCATCATGATGAGTCTTTTCAGGATATCAGCGGGAGACCGGCCGGAGAGTTGGCAGGCCGTCTGTGCGATTCAGAGCCGGCTCGTATAGATTCGTGCAGAATTTCGTATAGAATCGCACCCATGGCTTCCCTTTTGACACCTCGCGAGGCTGCTCTGCGCCTGGGTATCTCCTACCCGACGATCAAGCAGTGGATCTATCGCGGCAAGATCAGGACAGCGAAGACAGCCGGCGGGCACTACCGCATTCCGGAAGCTGAACTGGACGGCTTTCTGCACAAGACAAAGCGGCCGGAAACGCCCCGGCGGCAGATGATGCGCACGGTCAGCGGACGCAATCAGCTGACGGGCCGCATCGTCGAGCTGAAATATGACGGGCTGCTCGCTCAGGTAAAGCTCTCGATCGGCGGGCAGGTGATCACGTCCATCATTACCGCCGAGGCGGCCCGGGAGATGCAGCTGGAGGTGGGCGAAACTGTCGCTGCTCTGGTGAAATCCACAGAGGTAATGGTGCTGCGTGTCTGACCGGCGTCGCGTGCTGATTTGCCTGCTGGCGGTGCTCTTCGCGCATACGGCCGGAGCACAGACCGCATCCGCCCGGACACCGTTGCGGATCGCCGCGGCCGCCGACCTGCAGCCGGTTCTTCCGCCGCTCCTGGCGGAGTTCGAATCGCAGACCGGCATTCACGCTGCGGCTTCGTATCAATCGTCAGCAACGCTGGCGACACAGATTCTGAACGGCGCGCCGTTCGATATTTTTCTCGCGGCAGATCTGAGCTTTCCCCAGCGGGTGATTGCCGCCGGGCTCTCAGAAGAAACAGAACCAATCGCTTACGCGCGCGGGACGCTGGTGTTGTGGGCCCGGAACGACGGGCAATTTCGATCGCTCTCAATGGATTCTCTGAAGAACCCGGCGCTGAAATCGGTTGCAATGGCGAATCCCGAACACGCTCCCTATGGACGCGCGGCTCGCGCAGCGCTTGAACATCTCGGTTTGTACGACACCCTGAAACCAAAGCTGGTGATTGCGGAGAACATCGCGCAGACCGCGCAGTTTGTCGAGTCGGGCAATGCCGATCTGGGACTGATCTCGCTCACATCGGCGATTACGCCGCGTCTGCGCGCCAGCGGCCATTACGTGCCCGTGCCGCCGGATGCGTATCCGCCGATCCTGCAGGGTGCGGTGATCCTGAAACATCCTGCGGGCACGCAGCCGGCACACCGTTTTCTCGACTTCCTGGCTTCGGCACCCATCCAGCAACAGCTTGAGGCCGCCGGTCTATCTCCGAGTCGGGCACCCGCGAAATAAATGGACCTGCAGGCGCTCGCACTCACGCTTCGTCTGGCTGTCGTAACAACCGCCTTGTTGCTGGCGATTGCAGTGCCGCTGGCTGCGTGGATTGTCTTTACCCGCTCACAGCTGCGGGCACTGGTCGAAGCCGTGTCGACGCTACCGCTGCTGCTGCCGCCAACCGTGCTGGGTTTTTATCTGCTGGTGCTGCTCGGGCCGCGAACAGCATTCGGCGGGGCGTGGATCCACCTCACAGGACATCCGCTGGTATTTTCGTTTTCCGGGCTGGTGGTGGGATCTGCGATCTACAGCCTTCCCTTTGCCGTGCAGCCGCTGGTGGCGGGCTTCGCGGGCGTGGACACGGCTCTGCTGGAGCAGGCTCGTCTGCTTGGGGCGTCGCCGGTGCGATTTTTGCGGAAAGTGCTGCTGCCACTCTCGGCGCGTTCTGCTCTGACGGCCGCGGTGCTGTGCTTCATGCACACGGTTGGCGAGTTCGGAGTGGTGCTGATGATTGGCGGTAATATCCCGGGCGCTACTCGCACACTGTCGATTCTCATCTACGACCAGGTGCAGGACTTCGCATACGCACAGGCCAACCGGACGTCGCTGCTGCTGGTAGCGGTCTCTCTCGCGGCCCTGGTGCTGCTCTACTCGCAGCGACGACCTGCACTGGGCGAGGCTCGCCGTGGTTAAGGCGGATGTGCAATTCAGCCGCGCCGGCTTTAATCTCGAAGCGCGCTTTGCACTCGGCCCCGGCTGGACGGTCCTGTTCGGACCATCCGGCGCGGGAAAGACGACCCTGCTGCGGATTCTCTCCGGGCTGCTGTCGCCGGACCGGGGAAGGATCGTTTTGGGGTCGCGCGTCCTGACCGATACGGATGCGGGCACAAACGTTGAGCCGGGTCAGCGGCGCATCGGCTTTGTTACCCAGCGGGCGGCGCTGTTTCCGCACCTGACTGCGCGGGCCAACGTCGGCTTCGGGCTTCATGCTCTGAAAGGCGATGAACGGGAGGACCGTATGACAGAGATGCTTGACCTGTTTGACGCGACGCCGCTCGCCGATCGCAAGCCAGGCGCACTTTCCGGCGGCGAGCAGCAGCGCGTCGCCCTGGCGCGGGCGCTGGCACCGCGTCCCGAGTTGTTGTTGCTCGACGAGCCATTTGCCGCGCTGGACACTGCCGCCCGCACGATGATCGTCGAAAAGCTACGCGTCAGCAACGTGCCTGTGCTCTATGTCTCGCATGCTCTTGCCGACGCTTGGCAGATGAATGCGGACGCGATTGTGTTGGAGACGGGAAAGATCGAGGCGCAGGGTCCGGCGCGAGAGGTGCTTGCTGCCTATCGTGAGCGGCTGCTCGAACAGCTCGGAGCCGATACGCCTTCAGAAGTGAGATTCCGGACCTAGAAAGACAGGCTCAGGCTCAAGGCGGATGCTGAACTTCTGCTCGACGGCAGCGACGATCCGGTCGCGCAGCGCGAGGATGTCGCTGGCCTTCGCCTCCCCACGGTTGACGAGGGCCAGGGTGTGGCGGCTGGAGATTCCGGCGTGTCCGAAGACATAGCCCTTATGGAATCCTGCCTCTTCGACGAGCCACGCCGCCGGGATCTTGGTAAAGCCTTCTCCAGCCGCATAGCTGGGCACTCCCCCCGCGAACTCCGCGATGCGGGCGTGGACACTCGCAGTGACGACCGGGTTCTTGAAGAAGCTTCCTGCACTGCGGCAGTCAGGATCGCCGTCGACAATGAGCATGCCTTTTTGGTGACGAATGCTCCTCACGGCAGTACTTACATCAGCAAGCGACGGCTGCGGCGTTCCGGCGAAATGCTTCTTTAGGTCGGCGTAGGTGAGGCGGGGCGGGCCGTCTTTCTTCAGGGCATAGTCGACGCGACTGACGATGTAGCGTCCGCGCTGAGTCGAGTTGAAGATGCTGCGACGATAAGCGAAGCCGCAGTCCTGCGGCGCCAGCTCTTTGATCTCGAGAGTGGCCAGATCGATGACGCGCACGGAGACGATGGTTTCCGCTACTTCCTGTCCGTAAGCGCCGACGTTCTGCACCGGCGTGCCTCCAACGGTGCCGGGAATTCCGGCGAGGCATTCGATACCAGCGTAGTTCTCTCCGACAGCATGCGCGACAAAGCGGTCCCAGTCTTCTCCAGCGGCAACTTTGAAGATATCTCCCTGCTGCTCGGCTCCTTTCAGAACGACGCGCAGGACAAGGCCCGGAAAGCCGTCGTCGGAGACGAGAAGATTGCTGCCTCCTCCGAGGACAAAGAGCGGCAGGCTGCGGCTGCGAGCGAATTCGACCGCTTCGAGTATTTCGGCTTCGGTTGTGGCCTCCGCAAACCAGCGCGCAGGCCCCCCAATGTGGAAGGTGGTGTAAGGGGCCAGCGGGACGTGTTCGTGGAGGTGCATCGTTAGCTGGTGACGATCTCAGAGAAGTCGGCGATGGAGGAGAAGCCGCCGAGAACGCTGGCAATCAAAGCCAGACGATTGGATCGAATCTCCGGGTCATCCACCATGACCATGACTTTGTCGAAAAAGAGGTCGACATGCGGTCGGAGGGTTGCGATGAGTTCAAGCGCCTCACGGTACTTGTGCTCAGATCGGAATCTATCAACCGAGTCTTTCACTATCCCGGACCTTTTTTCTAATTCATCTTCGGATGAATCGGTGAACCGACCCGTCAGGACCTTAGCGGCTATTGAATCACCCTTTGCATTAGCTTGATCGAGGATGTTTTTCATCCGCTTAAACGAGGAACAGACTGCCAAGAAGTCTGCTGATCCATGCATTTCGCTCAACGCTTCGCTCCGGCTCACGGCGTCGGCGACTGTCCCATGGAAATAGTCGGGCACCAAATTAATTCCAGCAAATGTCTCAGGGTGCTCTTCACGAGCTGAGAGAATGGCTTTTGCAACGTCATAGGGAACACCCTTTACCTCTTGCAGATAAAACTCCAAGCGCTCCTCCAAAAACTTCCCAACTTTATCGCTGATATTTAACGGAGCGTTCTTGACCGGAACTGAGGCAAAGTGGATCAGCAGATCTATTTTCAATGGTAGTCGGGATTCAGCGAGTATTTTGATCACCGCGTTACCAGCCCGACGCAGTGCAAATGGGTCTCGTGATCCCGTGGGCTCCAATCCAATCGCAAACATTGAAAAGATCGAATGCAAGCGATCAGCAATTCCCAATAGGCATCCTTCTATAGTTGGCGGGATGGGGTCGAATGATGAAGCAGGCTGATATTGCCAATAAATAGCGGACGCTGCCGTCTCGCTTAACCCCTGTGCCCGCGCGTAAAGACCTCCTACAACACCTTGAAGTTCCGTAAACTCTTTCACAAGTTCGGTAGTCAAATCGGTCTTAGACAGCTCGGACGCTTTTTCAACGGAGGCAGGATCGAACAATACCCCCGTTCCTGATAGCGAACTGTTAATCAACTGCACGAGCAACCCTGTTGCTTTGGTCTTCTCGTAATAGCTGCCCAGATCCTTCTGGAAAGTCACCGCCTTCAGCATTTCGACGCGATCGACCAGTGGAATCTTCTGGTCCACCGTCCAGAAGAATCTTGCATCATTGAATCGTGACCGGAGCACCCGTTCATTGCCTTGGCGAATAATTTCGGCGGCTTGCTCTGTGGGCTGAGTGTTGAGGATAGTCAGGAAATGTGGCGCCAGCTTGCCCTGCGCGTCCTCGATGGCGAAGTACTTCTGGTGATCGCGCATCACTGTGACGAGCACTTCCTCGGGCAGGGTGAGATATTCGGGTTCAAAGTTACCCAGCAGGACCGTCGGCCACTCGGTCAGGTGCGTAACGGTGTCGACCAGCGCCTCGTCCTCGCGCCAGCGCGCCCCGGGAATGGTCCGCGTCGCCGCGTCCAGGCCCTTGCGGATGCGATGGCGGCGCAACTCGACATCTGCGGTGACGAAAGCGCTTTCCAGAAGCCCGAGGTAATTCCCCGCGTGTTCGACCGTGACAGCCGCATCTCCGTGAAGAATGCGGTGGCCATAAGTGAAGTTCGCAGCGTGCACGCCCGCAAATTCCACGGGCACGATAGCGTGATCGAGCAGCGCCAGCAGCCACTTGACCGGGCGGACAAATCGCTCCGGCTTCCCGGTGCGCCAGTACATATTCTTCGGCCAGTAAAGCGCAGCCAGTTCCTTGGGCAACTGCTCGGCGAGAATTTCCGACGCCGTGCGGCCCTTGCGTTCGACGACAGCGGAGACATATTCACCCTTTTGCGTGGTGATCTTCTGAAGTGCTGAGACTTCGACTCCGGCCTTCTTCGCAAAGGCGTGCGCAGCGGGCGTCGGTTCTCCGTTCTTGAAGGCGACCGCCCACGAGGGTCCTGTGAGTTGCTCCTGCGCATCGGCCTGAGCGGCTTCAACCCCGTGCACCAGCACTGCCAACCGTCGCGGCGTGGAGTAGCTGTGAATCTCATGGCCCGGTCTCACGAGCCGTTCGCGCGTCAGGACGTCTTCAACGCGGCGCGTGAGCTCAGACTGCGCGGCGGCGATCATGCGGGCGGGGATTTCTTCAAGTCCAACTTCAAAAAGAAAATTCATGTCTTGGCTTCTAGCTACCAGCTCTTAGCTTCGTTCTGTGGTACTTCGACGGCTCTTGCGGCCTTGCGTGGCCGGATATCCAAAAGCAGATCCTTCGACTTCGCGCCTAGCGGGCGCTTCGCTCAGGATGACACGCCCGCGAGTGTAGCCTGCTGTTGCGCGACATAAGCTCTCGCAACGCCGACCGCCAATGCGCGGATGCGGGCGATGACTCCCACGCGCTCGGTGACCGAGATAGCGCCGCGCGCATCGAGCAGATTGAACAGGTGCGAGCAGCGCAGGCAGAGATCGTAAGCTCCCAGAACGGGGAACCTGCGTTGCTGCGCCCGAGGGTCTTCGGTCATTGCGTCTTCGATGGCCGGAATCGCCGCAGCCACAGGCTCGCGCTCGTCTCCCTCGTGAATAACGCGATCATGGATCTTCTTGTGGCGTTCTGCGCCCTTCTCGGCTTTGGGCGAGAAGCTGTCGTTGTAGCTTGCCAGCAGCGTCTGGCACTCAGCCTCGTAGAGCCGCAGGTGCTCCCAGAGCTTTTCCACCTCGGCGGCTTCAAAGTTGTAGACGGAGAACTGGATCTCCTCGTCGAGCCGGATATCGCCATAGGTGATGGCCTTGCCGGCCTTCGGGTCACGGGCCCAAACGATGTCGTAGAGTGAGTCCACATTCTGGAGAAAAGCAGTGAGCCGCTCGAGCCCGTAGGTGATCTCACCGCTGATGGGGTCGAGGTCGATGCCGCCGCATTGCTGAAAATAGGTGAACTGCGTGACTTCCAGGCCATCGAGCATCACCTGCCAGCCGATGCCCCATGCACCCAGGGTAGGTGACTCCCAATTGTCTTCTTCGAACTTGATGTCGTGCTCGGCGAGGTCAATGCCGATCGCGGCCAGCGATTCGAGATAGACCTCCTGAATATCGGCCGGCGGCGGCTTGAGGATGACCTGAAACTGGGTGTGCTTGTAGAGCCGGTTCGGATTCTCTCCGTAGCGGCCATCGGCAGGGCGGCGCGAGGGCTGCGCGTAAGCGATGTTGATCGGTTTCGGGCCGAGCACGCGCAGGAAGGTGTCCGGCGACATGGTTCCGGCGCCGACCTCAACGTCATAGGGCTGCTGAAGGATGCATCCGCGTTCTGCCCAGAAGGTCTGCAGCCGGAAAAGCAATTGCTGAAAGGTGAGCGGCTCGGTGCGGGTGGGGACGGGCGAAATGGTTGCAGGCACAGTAACTTTCCGTAAATTTAGCGCTATCAGGATTCTATCCTGTCATGCCGGCTGGCTACGGCTGAGGATCGACGCCGAGTTTGTCGAGCGCCGCAGCGGAGCGGAGCCGCCGTTCAAGATGCCTCTCGAGAGCCTGCAAGGCGAAGCGGCGCAGATCGGCAGCACGTCCGCGGGGCCAGTCCTCGCGGGACAGGTCGGCGATCGGGGCACGAAATATGCGGCTCGCAACCGCCAGCGAAGCCGCGGAAATCGCCCGGCTGGCCGCGTGTTTGTGGTCGCCGCAGACGAGCCCGTCGGACTGCGGATTGAACCAGGCCGCCTCACCGGCAAAGGCCTTGCCGCAGACCTGGCAATGGGCGAGATCCGGCATCCAGCCCATCAGGCGAAGTATCCAGAGACCGAAGTACGTCACCGGAAGCCAGATCTCGCGGGCGCGGGTGTGATCGAGAACGGCCAGAGCCAAACGGAAAACAGGATCCTGCGGATCGTGGTCGGGTAGCGTCTCCTCCAGCACCTCGGCGTAGAAGGCGAGTGCCGCCGCTCGCGCATAGTCGATAGGCTCAGACAAGGGCGACATCAGGATTTCGCACGAATCGAGCCGGACCAGATCCTGGCGCGGCTTTTCGACATAGCTGGCGAGAACGTAGGTCATCGGTTCGAGGGCTCCGCCAAAGCGCTTGCGCGACCTGGCCGAGGACTTGGCGATGCCCTTCAGTTTTCCCTGATCGCGGGTGAAGAGCGAGACAATGTGATCCGCCTCATGGACAGGCCAGGTACGCAGGACAAGGGCTTCGGCTTGATGGGCGATCACTGGTATTCAGGATAGTGGACGGAGGAGACGGCCGTTCTCTCCCAGGGCCCCAGCCGGGAAAGTGGTGAATCGCGGACAGAGTTACGGTATAAATAAACGCGATTGGCAGAATCACAATTCTTAATACCGTTTTCCCTTTTCGATCCGGGCCATTAGTCTTGATTTCAGAGTAACAACCCCTCACGTTTTGGCGCTAAAAGCCTGCAGGCCAACCCTGAAGGGCCGACGCAGGATACTGGAGGTGGCTTTGTTCTCAACTCATTCTGAGGAGATCCATGTCGACTGAACTGCGTAACTTTTTGTCGTTGTCGTATCCAGAGCTGGAAGAGCTGAATCTGAAGGCCAAAGAGCAGCGCATGAAGCGCGTTGCGCCCGACAAGATTCAGGAAGAGCGCCTGAAGTATCTGACAGATCAGAAGGGTATTAAGGCCGTCACCGTATTGTTCAGCGACCTCGAAGGCCGGCTGCACATGCTCGATTACGACAAGAAGTTCATCGTCAAGAGCTACGACAATCTCACCTTCGACGGCTCGTCGATTCGCGGCTTCACCGCGCAGCGGGAGAGCGATCTGCGTCTGGGCATCGACTGGGGGGCGTTTTACTTTGCGCCATCCGACTATTTCGGATCGGGCAAGGTGCTGGTCTTTGGCGAGGTCATCGACAAAGGCGGAACACCGTACACCGCCGACATGCGCGGAGTGCTGAAGGGCTATGCCCAGGGGCTCCACGAGAAGCACGGTTACACGCTGAATGCGGCGAATGAAATCGAGGGCTTTCTATTCGCGGGCGTCGACGCCGAGAAGCGCTTCCCATCGAGCGGCAGCTTTGAGTACGTAAACACCGGCGGCTATTACCATTCGCTTCCCGGCGATCCGCTGCGCAGCTTCATCGACACCGCAGCCGAAGTGCAGCGTGCCATGGGATTTGAGAACGAGAAGGATCACCCTGAAGTCGCTCCGTCGCAGTTTGAGATTAACTATGGATATGGCGAAGTCGTCGCTGCCGCGGATCAGATCCAGCTCTATAAGCTGATCTGCCGCCAGGTCGCGACCAGCCTGGGCATGACCGCATCCTTCCTGCCCAAGCCGGTGGTGGGCGTCAATGGCAGCGGCATGCACACCAATATTTCCGTCAGCAAGGAAGGAAGGAACATCTTCTGGGATCCAAATGGCGAGGAAAAGCTGGCCCCATTTGGATGGGCGTTTGTCGACCGTGTTCTAACGCACGGCAACGACATCTGCCTGTTCCTGAATTCGAGCGTCAACGCCTATCGCCGCCTCGACCCGCACTATGAAGCGCCGAACCAGCTCAACGCCTCCGCGACAAACCGCGGCGCAATGGTTCGCATCCCGATCGGCAATGAGCGGTCGATGCGCGTCGAGGTTCGCGCCGTTGCCCCGGACTCCAATCCCTACCTGGTGATGTACTCCATCTTCAAATCGGGTCTGGACGGAGAAACGTCGTCGATCCCCGACCTGCGCTCCGCCGGACGCTACCTGCCCGACAACATCTACACGGCTCTGGAAAACTTCCGCAACTCGACCTGGGTCACGAAGCTGCTCGGCGAAGACGTGAAGGGCCGCTACGCCGATCTGAAACAGGCCTCGGCCGATCGCTGCCCGCGCCTGCTGGGGACAGTCGTGAAGCCGGCGGAGGTGCAGTTTCACCACGAGGTCTACAACCAGTTCCTGTGGAACCAGTTCTAGTCCAGCGCCAGGCTCAAACCAAAAGCCCCGGATTCGTCCGGGGCTTGTTGCATCCAGCTCTGGAAAAAGATCTCTTAGTGGGGGGATGTGCCCGAAGGCGCGGCGGCAATGGAAATGACCAATTGCACACCGCTCGAGAGATGGACATTAGCTTTCGCCTGGGTGAATGTGCCGGAAGTAGCTTCCTGCGGAGAGCCCGTGACAGTAAGGCCCGCGATCGGATGTGGCGTCGAACTGAACCCAGCATCCTGACCGTTTTGTCCGTTTGCTTTGTTGTCACCAGGCGTTCCTGCGCGATATCCGCTGGGATCGTAAGGCTTATCATCTCCGCTGGGAGCAGTGCTCATCGCGCTCACCAGCGTCGCCTTGACGCTCACTTCATTACCGTTTTTGATTTGAAGCTTGTCGAAGGTGACTGTGACGGTGGAGTCGCCTTTCTTCTCCGACGGAGTTACCGAGTCCACATGGCCTTCGAGAATTGAGCCTGCTGGGACCTTGGTGTCACCGTTGAGCTGCATAGCAGCAGAAATCTTAGCGTTGACAGGATCCCCAGCCTTCGCCTTCTTGGCGTCGATCGTCTTTTCCAAGGTCGCAGGTACGTTGACCATCGTGATGGTTTGCGCGGCGGCACACGACACGGTGGCGAGAACGGCCGCGAGTGTTGCTATCTGCTTGAACATGGTGGCAAATTTCCTCGTTAAGCGCTGGTTTCGGCTGGGAGCCGACACTCGATCTTAGAAGCCTGCCACCGG
Organism: uncultured Acidobacteriaceae bacterium; assembly: GCA_963781245.1. Taxonomy (GTDB): domain Bacteria; phylum Acidobacteriota; class Terriglobia; order Terriglobales; family Acidobacteriaceae; genus Silvibacterium. The sequence continues at coordinate 121,334 of CAWAFB010000004.1, read as the reverse complement.
GTGAGTCCAGTCGTGCCTCGCCTTCAAACAGGCCGCTTCGCGTAGTCCAGTAGATAGCCAGGCACTTCCTGCGATTCGCCGTTCAGGCGCGGATCAGGGAGGGGCACGTGAGGCTGTACGCGGAAGGGCAGGATGCCCGCCCATACCTTCATCGCGTAGTCCTCCTCGTCGTCGAGGGGCGGACCAGTGCGAACCTTCGCCGAGGCCTCGGAAATCGGCAGCGCGAGAACCTTCGTCGCCTTCAGCTCCTGCTCGGTAGGCCAGCGGACGTCGTCCCACCGGCCCGGCACTATCTGCTCGGAAATCGCCCTCAGGGCTGCAGTCTTCTCGTCCGCCGACTCCACTAGCGTCGCGGTTCCAAACAGTACCACCGACCGGTAATTCATCGAATGATGAAAGGCAGAGCGGGCCAGCACCAGGCCGTCGACGAGGGTCACGGTCACGCAAACCTCCACGCCAGAGGCCAGGGTGCGAAGCATCCGGCTGGCGGCGGAGCCGTGGACGTACAACGTGTCGCCGCTTCGTCCGTAGCTGGTGGGGATAACGACCGGCTGCCCATCAATCACGAACCCGACGTGACAAAGAAAACCCGCATCAAGGATGCTGTGGATCGTCGCGTCAGAATAGTCGCCGCGCTTGGGCAACCTCATCACCTGCGTGCGCTTGGTCGGAGAATCCTGGTTCATCCTGCCTTCCCTCTTGCCTTATGGTCCGCTCAGGTTCCGCCGCGGAATTCAGGCACTCGCCCCTAAAACAAAAACGCGCAGCACCGGGCCGCGCGTTCGAGAAACTTATGCGTAAGCCCTAGCGGCCAAAGTAGGTGGAGTTCTTTTCCGTGTAGCTCGACCACTTCTCGGGCAGATCGTCAGCCGCGAAGATCGCCGAGACGGGGCACACGGGAACGCAGGCTCCGCAATCGATGCACTCGACGGGATCGATATAAAGCTGCGTTTGATCGGCATTTGCCGCTTCGTCTTTCTTCGGGTGGATGCAGTCCACCGGGCAGGCGTCCACGCATGCCATGTCCTTCGTGCCAATGCAGGGTTCAGCAATTACATATGCCATGGGAGATCCTCTTCCATTAAGGGTGATTAGAAAGAATATTGTACCGGACCATGAGGCCAGCGAAACATGAGCCGGTCAAAAACGATTAAGAAGCTCCCCGCTGGGCGCGCCGCGCGGCAAACTCCGCAGGGGTGGGGATGGGCTCCAGCACATGGCCAGCAAACATCTCCGCAAAGAAGCCGAGCAGTTCGTCGCGCAGGAGGCCGTTGGTGGCGAGCACTTCTTTGCTGTCGAGACGAAAAGGGCTGCCGTCGAACCCGCTCATGGTTCCGCCCGCCTCAACGACGAGAAGCGCTCCTGCCGAAGTATCCCAGGGATTCAGGTTGAATTCCCAGAAGGTGTCGACGCGTCCGCAGGCAGTGTAAGCAAGATCAAGCGCCGCCGAGCCGGCACGGCGCACTCCGTGCGAGCGCAGCGTAAATTGCTGATAAAAATGAATATTCGGATTGTCGTGGCGCTTGCGGCTGGGAAAGCCCGTGGCTAGCAGGGCCTCGGCCAGGTGGGCAATGCGCGAGGCATGGATCGGCGCGCCATTGAGGTAAGCGCCTTTTCCCATTTCTGCGGTAAATAGCTCGTCGCGCAACGGATCGTAGACAACGCCGGCAACGATCTCCCCGTCCTGTCCCGCAGCGATAGATGGCGCGCGCCGCTCCAGTCCCATCGAAACGCAAAAGACCGGGAACCCATGCGCGAAGTTTGTGGTGCCGTCGAGCGGATCGACATACCAGCGATATTCGCCGTCGATGTTCGAACGCGTGCCCTCTTCGCCGTACACGCCATGCGCCGGGAAAACCTCGTGCAGCCGCTCGACGATCAGCTTCTCCGACGCGCGATCGGCTTCCGTCACCAGGTCAACGTCGCCTTTGTATTCGGTTGTCACTCCTCGCGCATAGTAGTCGCGCAGAAGCGCCCCCGCTTCGCGGGCTATGACAGATGCCTGCGACGCAATTGCCAAATCAGGAGTCGCACTCACCGCGGTTCCCCGTTCGGCAAGTCATCGGAGCCCAAGCCACCCGCTTCGGAGGGTTTGCGCGGACTTCGACGGCGCACCTCATCTCCGCGGCGAGGTTGCTCTGTGATGGTGCGAATCTGGTTTTTGTAGATGAATAGATTCGGCTTGCCTTCACGCGTAAGCCGGATCATCCGGTCGTCGAAGTACTCGATCCAACCGGAAACCACCTCTCCGTCGCGCAGCTTCACGGCGACGCGCACCTGCTTCTCGCTGAGAAAACGCAGGTACAGAGCTTCCTGCCCGGTTTCTCCCGGAGGCGGCGATTTCTGGCGCCTGCGCGATAAATTGAGTGGCGGCATAGCGACATTGTATCGGACGGCTGCGCGCCCGATTGCGTTGCCACGAACGCGATTTAACCCCCCGTCCCGGCTCATGTCGAGGGAGCGAGCGGCTGGCACTCGGGGCACCAGTAGCTTGAGCGCGCTCCGGGCCCTTGCCGGCGCATTTCGATGATCGAGCCGCAGCGCCGGCACTCTTCGCCTTTGCGCCGATAAACCCAGACCCTCGCCGATGGGTCGGACCTTCCCGTTGTCCGGCGCAGGCCGGTATAGGTCACAATCTGATCGCCCGAAGCTTCAGTAACGTTGGCAACCATCAATTTGCGAGCCGAGTCGACGAGACAGTCGATTTCGCGATCGGAAAGTGACGAAACAGGCCGGAACGGATGAATTCCGCAGACATAACAGATCTCAGACTTGAAGACATTCCCGATGCCCGCCATCACTTTCTGATCGAGCAGTACATTGCCGATCTCCTCATCGCCACGAGCGCGGATTCTCGCCTTCGCTTCGTTTTCTGCAAAGTCCTCCTTGAGCAAATCCGGGCCCAGCTTCGGAATAGCAGTATTCCGCTCCAGCGAACGAGATGTGTGGAACTGCGCAACCGGCACCGCAAAGGCAACGGCCTCGTACTGCGCTGTCCGGATGATCACTCGCATCTGCGCGCGAGGCCGCTTCCAGTACTCACCCGGACGATAGATGTGCCAGCTTCCGCTCATGAGCATGTGCGTGACGAGAATCAGATCTCCGGAGAAGTGGATCAGCAGCCACTTGCCGCGCGCTTCGACTTTCTCAATTACGCGGCCGGTCACGGATGCGTTGTCATTTGCGCTGGCAAGCTGCGCGTATGCGGTTTCGAATCCGGTCACGGTTGCGCCTGCCAGTGCTTTGTTGAGGGCACGCGCGGCGCGAAAGATCGTGTCGCCTTCAGGCAAGCTTTACTGGACCTCCCGTGTCGCCACGACTGCCGGAGGCACGCGCCGCACATTGAACCCCATCGGCGCGGGCTGGAAACCGGCATCGAGAAGAAAGCGCGCCAGCCAGTGCTCGTGGATCGGAGCTCCATTGATGGTCGAGAGCAGCAGACCGCTGTGGCGTCCACTCTCGTCGTGGCGCATGGTGTCCTGCGCGCTGCTTGCGAGAAATACCGCGAGGTCCCGCGCGGCATTCGAACGGTCAGGCTCGTCAGCGGGCAGGAAAACCTGCAGGTTCGGATTGTTGCGCCGCATATACGCGATCAACTCGCCGTTGCGCAGGATGACCGATGCGCCGACGCTGCGGGTGAGCGATCTCGCCGCCGCGTCGGGAGCATCATCGGCCACCTGCGGCCAGCGAAGAATAGATCCGTAAACATTCGCCGGATCGGTTGCCGCGATTGCCACCATTTCGGGCTTCTCCGGTTGCGCGCTGTTGCGCAACGAGCGCAAAAGGTCGACCGCCGATGGCAACGCGAACTGCGCCGCCCCCAGTCCGGCGACGAAGTATCCGCGCCGCACGCGGCCAGACTCTTCCAAAGCTTTCAGCACGTCATAAACGGCGCTGAATCCGCCGGGAACATTTTCCTGGGTTACGGTTTCGCGACTAACGATGCCGTGCCGGTTGAGCAACTGCAGGGCGAGCGCGTGGCTCCGTTCGGTCTGCGTGGGCTGGTCTGTCTGCGATGCTGGCGTGCTGCGGTCGGGCTGCGCGACCAGCACCCATCGGCCTTGCGCGCTTGGCGGAGTCGTTCGGCGCGAGCGGAAGGCCGGCAGATTGTGCTGGCGCTTGGCCGGCCGCGTTGAGGCCGGCCTGGCCACGTAGGCTCGCAGCGCGTGAAATGTGTCGTTGGTCACGAGGCCGCGCCATACCAGGCTCCAGAGTGCGTCAATGATCTCGCCGGGATACCCCCCGCCCAGCGCGTCATGCAGTTGCGCGAAGAACATGGCTCCGCTGCGTGTGAGCTGATCGAGAATCGCCTGCTCTTTCTCAGTAAGCGGCGGGTCGGTGACCTGACCCCGCGACGGCAAAAGCGCCGCGAGCTTGTCCGCGAGATATAGCCCGATGCGTCCGTCGTGCTCGCCGAGCGGATCGAGTCCGCACCACACAACTTCGCCCGCGGCGATCAGCGTGTCGAGATCGGCCGGCGAATACTTCTGCAGGCGCGCAGGCAGAATCGCCGACTCCACCAGCGATGCAGGCAACGGCGCTCCCTGCAGGTTTTCGATGGTGTCGAGCAGCGCATCAAGGCCGCGCCGCTTCTGAAGAACGCCCTGCCAGTGCGTCTCCAGCCGCGCAAGCATCTGCTGTTCAACGGGCTCTATCTCCTTGCGAAGCCGGGCCAGCGATTTCCTGCGAATCTGGCGGAGCACCTCCGCGTCGCACCACTCGCGATGAACGCCGGCAGGACGAAATCCTCCTTCAATGACGCGACCATCCAGCACCAGCGCATGTAGAGCGGCTTCCACGGGCTGCGCATCCAGCCCGAATCGCTGAGCAGCTTCTTGCGCGGTAAACGGACCGTGTGTGCGCGCGTAGCGGCGAACCAGCTCCAGTACCGGCGCATTCACAGGAGCAAGAAGAGACGGCACGATTCCCGGCGGCAGCGGAATACCGAGCGCGTCACGGTAGCGCGCCGCGTCCTCGACGGCAATCAGCCGCTTCTCTCGGGCAACTTTGACTTCTAGCACGCGCCGCGCGCGCACCAGTCGATCGACAGATTGCATCAGGTCCCCGGACGCAAGTCTCCGCTGCAGTTCGTCGCGTGACAAATCGCCGAGACGCAGCAGCAAATCGTGTATCCCGTCGGCAGAGCGAACACGCTGCGTCTCGCCGAGTGCCTGCAGTTGCTCTTCAACCTCGGCGATCGCATCGGCGTCGAGCAGCTCGCGCAGATCGGCATCTCCGAGCAGATCCTGCAATTGCTCCTGATCGATGGAAAGCGCCTGCGCTCGGCGCTCGGCCAGCGGAGCGTCGCCGTCGTAGATGTAATTCGCAACGTAGCTGAAGAGGAGCGACGACGCGAAAGGCGAGGGCGTCCTCGAATCCGCGACATGCACGCGCACCTGCCGTTTCTCCACCGCGCGCAATATTTCCAAAAATGCCGGGATGTCGAATACATCGCGCAGGCACTCGCGATACGCCTCAAGCAGCATCGGAAACGACGGATAGCGCGACGCCACCGACAGCAGATCGTAGGCTCGCTTGCGCTGCTGCCACAGCGGGGCTCGTCCCTGTGCACGCCTCCGCGGCAGCAGCAGGGCACGCGCCGCAGATTCGCGAAACTTTGCCGCAAACAGCGCCGTCGCTCCCAGCTGCCGCAACACAAGATCGATCGCCTCGTTCGGGGCGAGAAGCAGCAGGTCGGGATCGGGTGCGGCATCGGTATCGGGAAAGCGCAGCACGAATCCGTCGTCGGCCCACATCGTCTCGACATCCGGGCCACCCGCTGCGCGAATCTTTCCTGTCACCGCCATGGCCCACGGCGCATGCACCCGGCTGCCGAAAGGAGTCAGCACGCATACCCGCCAGTCGCCAAGCTCGTCACGTGTGCGTTCGATGACGATGTTGCGGTCATCTGGAACTGTGACGGTTGCAATCTCCTGATCGGCCAGAAAGCGGATCAGGTTTTCTGCCGCCTGCGGCTCCAGATCATGCTCGCGCACCAGCCTGCTCAACGCTGCGTTGCGCGGCATCTCGCGCAGTTCGCGCACCAGGGCACCGATGCGCCGCCCAAATTCCAGCGGCCTGCCGGCGAGATCGCCATGCCAGAAGGGCATCTTCCCAGGCTCGCCCGGAGCCGGCGAGACCAGCACGCGGTCATGCGTAATTTCAACGATGCGCCACGTCGATGCGCCGAGCACAAATGTCTCGCCCGTGCGGCTCTCGAAGACCATCTCCTCATCGAGTTCGCCGACGCGAACCGGTTTGTCAGATCCGTAGAGGAATACGCCATAAAGCCCGCGATCCGGAATCGTGCCTCCATTCAGGATCGCCAGGCTCTTCGCGCCTTCGCGCGGCGTCAGGATGTTCGACACGCGATCCCACGTGATGCGCGGCCTCAATTCGGCAAATTCATCCGATGGATAGCGCCCCGCCAGCAGATCGAGAATCCCTTCGAATGCACCGCGCGTAAGCGAAGCAAACGGGGCTGCGCTTCGCACAAGCGTGTAGAGAGTCTCAACGCCGATCTCTGCCGTGCCGGGTGGCTGACCGCGCATGCGCGGAACGGCCAGCGCCGGCGGCTGCGCAACCGTCGCAACAATCTGCTGCGCGAGCACATCCAGAGGATTGCGGAGATAGCGCGTAGACTCGACCAGTCCCTCGTGCATGGCGCGAGTGACAGCCGCGCAGGCGACCAGGTCGGCGCGATACTTGGGGAAGATGATGCCGTCGCTGGTCGCACCCACGTGGTGCCCGGCGCGCCCGATGCGCTGCATACCGCTGGCGACTGACGGCGGAGCCTCGATCTGAATCACCAGATCGATCGCCCCCATATCGATGCCAAGTTCCAGCGAAGACGTCGCCACCAATGCGCGGATCGAACCTGCTTTGAGCTGCTCTTCGATCTCCGATCGTTGAGGCGCTGCAAGCGAACCGTGATGCGCGCGCGCCAGGGGCTCCTGAGCCAGATCATTCAGAGCACCGGCCAGCCGCTCGGCTGTGCGCCGGTTGTTGACGAAGATGAGCGTTGATTGCCTCTGGCGGATAATTTCAACCAGCCGCGGATAGATCGCACTCCAGATCGAAGTGCGCTTGGGACTCTGCGAAGCCGCGCCACTCGGCAGCTCTTCCACCTGCCCGATGCGCGCCATGTCTTCGACCGGCACCTCGACTTTCAACTCCAGCCGCTTGGGCTCGCTCGCGTTCACGATGGTCACCGGCCGAAATCTCTGCGCGGCTTCATCATCGGTCGTCCACTCGTGCTCGGCCGTCGCCAGGGTCTCATCCGGGCCGGATTGACCAGACCGCGCCGTACGCGGCTTCGAGGGCTCGACTCCAGCCAGAAAATGCGCAACCTCTTCGAGCGGCCTCTGCGTGGCGGAAAGGCCGATCCGCTGCAGGCCTCGGCCGGTAATCGCGCCGGTGATTGCCTCGAGCCGCTCAAGGCTGAGCGCCAGGTGCGCGCCTCGCTTGGTCGGCACCAGCGCGTGTATCTCGTCGATAATCACCGTCTCGACGCTGCGCAGCGATGCAGCCGATTCCGACGTCAACAGCAGATATAGCGACTCCGGCGTAGTGATCAGGATCTCCGCGGGATGACGCCGGAAGCGCGCGCGGTCGCGCTGCGGCGTGTCGCCGGTGCGAATGCCGATCTCCGGCGTGTGGAAAGCAACTCCGCGCTGGCGCGCTGCGTTGGCGATGCCGGCGAGCGGCGAGCGCAGGTTACGCTCAACGTCTACCGCCAGCGCCTTAAGCGGACTGACGTAGATGACCCGGCATCCTTCTGCCTCAGGATCGCCGTGAAGCATGAGCCGATCGAGGCACCAGAGAAAGGCCGTCAGAGTTTTGCCGGTTCCGGTGGGAGCAAGGATCAGCGTGCTTTCGCCGCGAGCAATCGCCGGCCAACCCTGCCGCTGCGGCGCGGTTGGACGGTCAAACACGGCGCGAAACCACTCCGCTGTAACAGGATGAAAGAGCCCGAGCGCTGCATCGTTCTCCGCAGACACGCCGGCCGGGGGTTCAGCCTTGTCGGAAGCCGCTTTGCTGCGGCCCTTACGTGTCTTGTGCTCCTCTTTCATGCGCACGATTCGAGCATATCCGCACAGTACGATGCGCACGAACCGCGTCGAGGATTCAGACGCTCGGAAGCGGCCGGTAATAGCAGGTACTCCCCTTCAACTCTGCCTGAAACAACTCCGGCAGCGTCGGCTGCTCGCCCGAGCCGAGGATGAGAAAGCCGTCAGCCTGCAGGATGCGATGCACATGAAGCAGCAGTTGCCTGCGGGCTTCGTCCGGGAAGTACATCATCACGTTGCGCAGCAGTATTCCATCGTATTTCTCGAGAGGCAGCGGACCCTCGCACAGATTGCACCGATAAAACCGGCATATCCGCTTGAGATCGGCAGCCACCTGCCAGTCGTCGCCCGACTGCTGCATATAACGGATGCGATAGCGGGCCGGCAGCCCGCGGTTCAGTTCCCTCTTCGCATATCGCCCCGCCCGCGCACGGCGGATCATCTCGTGGGAAATATCTGTGCCGATGACCTCGACTTCCCATTCGTTGAGCTGAGGAAAGTGTTCGCGCAGAATCATCGCGACCGAATACGGCTCCTGCCCGTTCGAGCAGGCCGCACTCCAAAGGCGCAGACGTCGTGTGGATTCCCGTCCGCGGATGATGCGGGGCAACAGTTCCTCATGGAGAAGCTCGAACGGCAAGCGATCGCGGAAGAAGCTCGTCTCCTTGATGGTCATGGCTTCCGCCACTGACCGTCGCAGCGCCGGATCAAGCTCCAGGCGCAGCGCTGCTACCAGGCGGTTGAGAGTCGCAAAGCCGGAAGTGATCAACAGATCCTGCAGCAGCGACTCAAAGAGATAATCCCGCGAAGGGTCCAGGACGTTCGCGGACTCTTCAAGCACGATCGACCGAAGGTAAGCAAAATCCACATTTTTGCAGGACATGAGTGAGCGACCTACCAGCCGAGTTGCCAGGAAAGCTCGCGCTTCCCCTGTTGTCTTGCGAAACGTGTAACCTCTCCCGCTATCGACTCCAGCGGTAAGACCCGATCGGCCAGCCCTTCTCTCACGATTGCTCCGGGCATGCCCCACACCGCACTGGTGGGCCGGTCCTGCACCAGGATTCGTCCTCCCGCCGCACGCACCGCGCGGCAACCATCGAGACCATCGGATCCCATTCCGGTAAGGACAAGCGCCAACACACCAGCTCCGTAAACCGTGGCGGCGGAACGAAAGAGCAGATCGACGGAAGGGCGACACTCGTCTGCCGAATCTCCCTGGTGCAGACGCAACGAACTTCGTGCGGATGTGCCGGCAACCTCCATATGCCAGTCGCCGCGCGCCAGATAAACGCTGCCCCCGCTGACTTGTGCCCCGGCCTCAGCTTCGCGAACGGAAAACGGGCACAAGCGGTCGAGCCTGTCCGCGAGAAGCGATGTGAAGAGACGAGGTATATGTTGTGCAATGAGAACGGGCAGGGGAAAATCCGGGGGCAGAGCGGGCAAAAGGCTATCCAGCGCCGCCGGCCCTCCCGTCGACACCCCAATCACCAGCACACCAGGAATGCTCGCACCGCGCAGATCCGGATAAGCAGAGACAAGCGACGACCTGTATGGAAATTCCACCGGGCACTGCCAGCCCTCAGGAGGAAACAGGGCGAAAATCTTCGGCAGCAGTTCCCGCCTGAGCGCGGCAATGCCATCACTCGCGTCCTGCGCGACGGGCTTCGAAACATAGTCGGTGGCCCCGCGCGCCAGCGCCTCTAGCGTGACGCCCGCGCCGCGCTGGGTGAGCGTGCTGCAGATGATGACTTTGGCCCGCAGGCGGCGGGCTCGCATCTCCGCCAGTACTTCGAGACCGCTCATACATGGCATCTCGACGTCCAGCAGAACGAGATCGGGGTCCAGGCGCTCGATGACCTCGAGCGCTTCGCGGCCATCCTGAGCGGTGCCAACCAGTTCTATCTGCGGACTCGTGCCCAGCGCCGTTCGCAGCAGGCTGCGCATCACGGCCGAGTCGTCGACCGCCAATACGCGAATGCCAAGAGACCGCTCCATGCCACCCCGCTCAGGCGTATGCAAGTACATCATGTCGTCCTATTGAGATAGCTGCGTCTGGGATAGCAACAGCGGGTCGAACCTGCCCGGATCCAGCATGACCAGCAGAGAGTCGCTCAGCTTGTAGGTGCCCGCGAAGAGCGCCCGCTTGCGATCGTCGAGTATTGAAGGGCTCGGCTCGAATTCCTGCGGCGAAACCGTCAGCACTTCCCCCACCGCGTCCACCAGCAGCCCGAAATATCCATCCCGCCCTTCAAAGACCAGCATGTCCGGCGGCTTCGAATGGCCGGGCAGACCGAGCAGGCTGCGCAGAGAGACCGCGGTAAGAATCTCTCCGCGGTAGTGCACCAGCCCGCCGACATACGCCGGCGCCAGGGGCACCGGCCGGGTCGCGGGCTTGTCGAGAATCTCGAGAATCCTGGTGATGGGCATGCAAAACAAGGTGTCGCCGACGCGCACCGAGCACATCTCGATCCCGTCTTCGGTAACTGTCATCCGCCCACCTCCACCGGCATTGGGAGATCAGGAATCCGGCTCAGATTTACGACGCCGGTCACCCGTTCCTTCAGCAGGGTCACGTCAGGCGTGAGGTTGCGAGTTCCAGCGTCGACCAGCGGTGCGCCCGAGGCCACATCGAGCACGTGAGAAACGGTGACGCCCACGTGGCGTTCGCCGTCCCGGCAGACCACCACAGTGATCTCGGCGTCACTTAGCTCGGCCCGGGCCAGGAGGCGCGAGCGATCCTCCAGCGGCAGCAGCGTGCCATCGAAACGCAGCACAGGCATTTCGCCCAGCCATTCAATGCGGGTGCGGGGAATCCGTTCGATACGCAGGACGTTGTTCGACGGAAGCGCTTGCTGGTCTTGTCCGGTCTCTATCAGCAGGAACTCGGACTCGCTCACGGCAGTTGGTTCCGCAGCCGTCGACTGCTCCAAATCGTCTGCGCTGAGACCTATGCCCACCCGCGCGGCAATTGCACCGGGATCGAGAATCAGCGCCATCTCCCCGTTGCCCATCACCGTTGCCCCGGAGAACAGCCCGATGCGCTTCAGGGCCGCCGAGAGCGGCTTCACCACGATCTCCTCCGGATCGGCCAGTCCATCAACTACCAGGCCGTAACGTCGCCCGTCGGCGTTGAGGACGGCAATGTAGCAACCGGCGGCTGTTTCGCCGTCCTGGGGCTGCTCGAGCAGCTGATTCAATCCAAGCAGTTCGTTCAAGAAGACCAGCGGCAACAGCCTGCCCCGCAGCCGGTAGAGAGGCGCAGTCTCCAGCCACTCGATCTGCGTCTTTCCCTCGTCCGGCGTCAGGTAAACCAGCTCGACGAGCGCCGTCTGCGGCAGGGCAAAGTCCTGCCTGCGGCTGCGAACGATCAGCGCCGGAATGATCGCCAGGGTCAGCGGAATGCTCAGCCGCAGCGTCGTTCCCATGCCTGGCCGGCTGTCGATCTCGACCTTCCCGCCGATCCGTTCCACGTTCGTTCGCACCACATCCATGCCCACACCCCGGCCGGAGACATTGGTCACCTTCTCGGCTGTCGAAAACCCCGGGAGGAAGATCAGCTGCAGGAGCTCGCGGTCGGATAACTGCGCAGCCTTCTGGGCCGTGATCAATCTGCGCTCGATTACCTTGTCGCGAATCCGCTCTACGCGGATGCCGCCGCCATCGTCGGTCACCTCAACGATCACGTGGCTTCCCTGCTGCCGGGCGCTCAACGTCAGCTGGCCCTCCGGCTCCTTGCCCGCAGCCTCCCGTAGCTCGGGAGCTTCAATGCCATGATCAATCGCGTTACGCACCGAATGGGTCAGAGGATCTTTGATCGCCTCAAGCAGGCTTTTGTCCAGTTCCGTCTCCTGGCCTTCCACGCGCAGGTGAACACGCTTGTCGAGCTGCTGGGCGAGATCCCGCACGAGGCGCGGGAACTTCGAGAAAACATGGCTTACTGGCTGCATGCGGGCCTTCATCACCGCCTCGCGCAGGTCGGCCGTTACCATGTCCAGCCGGCGGGCGAGCGGCGTAAACTCGGCGTCGGTGCTGTTCGCCTGCAGAATCTGGTTCCTGGTCAGCACCAGCTCGCCCACCAGGTTCATCATTCGATTGAGCAGGCCGATGTCGACCCGCAAAGTCGAATCAGCAGCATGCGGCTGCGCTGAGCCTCGGGAATGGACCTCAATTTCCGGCGAAGGCTTGTGGCCTGAGAGCGCCTCCAGTTCGGCCGAAGGCTTCTGCCCCGAGGCGATCCGTTCCGACTTCGGGACGGCCTGAGGCCTCGCGCCGATCTGCGCCAGGACTACGAGGCGCTCGACCATCGCCTCGTCGCTGCCCGTGCCTTCGTGATCCTCCGTTTCAATCGAAGCCAAAATGGTGCGCAGGCCATCCAGCAGATCGAGCAGCGCGCTGATGATCTCGGCGTTTGCAACCAGTTTGCCGTCCCGTAGCAAACCAAGCAGATTTTCCCCGGCATGCGACAGTGACTCGAGCCGCGCATAGCCGAGGAATCCGGTCGTGCCCTTGATGGTGTGAACGGAGCGAAAGATATTTGCGAGAAGCTCGGTGTCCGCGGGGCGCTCCTCGAGCTCCGTCAGACACCTCTCCATCTGATCGAGCCCGGCATGGCTTTCGATCAGGAACTCGCGTATCAGGTCGTCCACTTAACGCTTATCGGGAGAATGGTTGATTAACTTGAGATACGGCGTAACGGGTTTGCTCAGTCTCAGCCCATGTCTTACCCTCAAAAGCACCATGCCAGATTTGCCGCCCCCAGGTTCTTCGCTTGCAATTGACGCCGCCACCATCGATCGGCTTCAGGAAGCCGCCCGTAAGGCAGCCGCGAATGCCTACGCCCCCTACTCGCGCTTTCGGGTAGGCGCTGCCCTGCTTTTCGACGATGGATTCATCGCCACCGGCTGCAATATTGAGAATGTGTCCTTCGGATTGACCATCTGCGCCGAACGCAGCGCGCTCTCGAGCGCGATCAGCGAACGCGGCGCGGGTCACCGGATCGTCGCTATTGCGGTTACAAATCTCAACACCGCTGCCAGTCCGCCCTGCGGAGGCTGCCGTCAAGTCCTGAGCGAATTCGTCACATCTAACGCAGTTGTCTCCTTCCCCGGCGACAATGGCCTCGAACTGCGGCCCTTCGCCGAAATCTTCCCTTTCACGTTCCATCTCGAGCCGCAATGACCCCGCATTCTATGCATCCCGTCGATCTGATCATCAAGAAGCGCCAAGGCGGCGAGTTGACACCGGAGGAGATTCGCTTCATCGTGGCCGGCGCGGCAGACCAGTCGATCCCTTCAGAGCAGCTTTCCGCGTGGCTCATGGCCACCTTTCTGCGCGGACTCAGCCTCAACGAGGTAAACGCCCTGACCACGGCCATGCGCTACTCCGGCGAGGTCTTTGACCACACTGGACTCGGGCGCACCACGGTCGACAAGCACTCGACCGGTGGGGTCGGCGATAGCACTTCTTTCCTAGTCGCGCCGCTTGCAGCAGCCGCGGGTGTCGCCGTGCCAATGATCAGCGGCCGCGCCCTCGGCCACACCGGAGGCACGCTCGACAAGCTTGAGACCATCCCCGGATATCGCACCCAGCTCTCGCTCGCCGAGGCCCGCCGCGTCCTTGATCTGTGCGGAGCCACTATGATCGGGCAGACGAAAGATCTGGTTCCCGCTGACCGCGTTCTCTACGACCTGCGCGACCGCACCGGTTCTGTCGAAAGCCCGTTCCTTATCTGCCCTTCGATCATGAGCAAGAAGCTTGCGGAGAGTCTCAATGGCCTGGTGCTCGACGTAAAGACCGGTTCGGGCGCATTTCTCAAGGATCCCGTCGCCGTGCGCTTTCTGGCCGCGCTGATGGTCGACATCGGCGAGCGCGCCGGCACGCGCACTGCCGCTCTGCTCACCCGCATGGATCAGCCCCTTGGCCGCTTTGCAGGCAACTGGCTCGAGATATGGGAGGCTGTTGACCTCCTCGCCAATCGCTGGCACCCCATGGATGAAGACATCCGCGAACTCTCGCTGATCCTCGCCGGATGGATGATTTACCTCGGCGGCAAGGCGGCCACACCGGCGGAAGGCCGCGATATTGCCGAAGCGAATCTCATCGACGGCAAAGCGCTCGACATCTTTATCCGAATGGTCGAAGCGCAGGGAGGCGACACGCGCGTCTTCGACGACCCTGGAAGCTTTCACAAACCCAGGTTCCGCCGCGAGTTCTGCGCATCGCGCAGCGGCTATCTGGCCCACATGGACTGCACGAAAATCGGCTGGGCCGTGCAGCGTCTGGGCGCGGGCCGCGAGCACGCCGGCGAAGTGGTGGCCGCGCACGCCGGACTCGAGATGCGGGCCAAGCTCGGCACGCGCGTCCGGGCCGGGCAGCCTCTGTTTACGCTCTTCACCGATGATGAAGGTCTGTTTGCCGAGCCCCAGCGGCTCCTGACCGAGGCGGTCGAAATTGCCGATGAACCGGCTCCCGTTCCGCCACTCATCGCGCAGATCATCACTGCGGAGAATAAAAATCAGTTTCTCGAATTCCCCGCCGGCACATAGGATAGGTTTCACAAGGGAGAAACATTGGCACGATTCACCGGGGTGCTTGGCCTGCTCACCATGCTCCTTCTGGCATGGACTTTTTCGACGAACCGCCGGGCCATCCGCTGGCGCACCGTCATCTGGGGCCTCAGCCTGCAGTTCGTTTTCGCCGTCCTCGTCCTCGAGTGGACCATCGGCCAGCGCATCCTCGGGTCGCTCGGCGCGGCCATCACGCGCATGCTTGGCTATTCCTTTGCCGGCTCCCAGATGGTCTTCGGCGATCTTGGCAAGCAGCACTCCTCGTACGGAATGATCTTTGCCTTCCAGGTGCTGCCGACCATCATCTTCATCTCGGCGCTCTTCGCGGTGCTTTATCACATCGGCGTGATGCAGCTGGTCATCCGGTTTTTCGCGCGTCTCATGCTCTGGACGATGAAGGTCTCAGGCGCGGAGAGCCTCAACGTTGCCGCCAGCATCTTCATGGGCCAGACCGAAGCGCCGCTGACTATCCGCCCGTTTCTACCCGGAGCCACCCGCTCTGAGCTGATGACCATCATGACCAGCGGCATGGCCCACGTTTCCGGCGGCATCATGGCCGCGTACATCTTGTACGGAATCGAAGCACAGCACCTGCTTGCCGCCGTGATTATGACCGCCCCCGGCACCATCCTCATCTCCAAGATGCTCGTGCCCGAGACAGAAACGCCCGCCACCGAGGGCATCGTGCACATGCCGAAGGAGATGGAACACAAGGAAGAGAATCTGCTCGGCGCAATTGCCCGTGGCACCATCGATGGCGGGCGTCTGGCCTTCAATGTGGCCATCATGCTCATCTCCTTCCTCGCCTTGATTGCTCTACTCAACGGCATCCTCGGCGGCATCCACAACTGGTTTATCAAGGAGCATTTCCCTTACTTCCCCTCCAGCCTCGACACCATCCTCGGATTTTTCTTTTCTCCCATTGCCTGGCTGATCGGCATTCCCTGGAAAGACGCCCGCATCGTCGGCGATCTGCTGGGCACACGGATGGTCATCAATGAAGTGGTCGCCTATGCGCAGCTAGGCGCACAGAAGGCCGCGATCGATATGCGCTCTTTCACAATCGCCACCTTTGCGCTCTGCGGCTTCGCCAACCTCAGCTCCATCGGCATCCAGATCGGCGGCATCGGGGCTCTCGCTCCCAACCGGCGCAACGAACTCGCTCGCCTCGGACTGCGCGCCATGTTTGCCGGAACCATGGCCAACCTCATGTCTGCATCCATCGTCGGAATTCTGCTCAAATAGATACGTCAGAATTATGTCCAGCCCGAACCATCCCACCCTCTACGACCGCGCCTGCGAAGCGGCCACATTCATCGCCAGCCGCACGTCACTTCAGCCGACCATCGCCGTCGTCCTCGGCTCCGGCCTGGGAGGCTTCGCCTCCCAGCTCGATGACCCCGTCGCTATTCCGTTTTCTGAAATCCCGCACTTCGCCGAGCCAACCGCCATCGGGCACACCGGGCGTCTGGTCATCGGAACGTTGAAGGGGGGAACACTCGACGCCGTGCCGGTCACCGTCCTGCAGGGCCGGCTTCACGCTTACGAGGGCTACGGCTCGGAAGAAATCACCTTCCCCGTTCGCGCTCTCGGCCGCTTCGGTATTCGAACCTTGATCCTCACCAACGCCGCCGGCGGCATCCGCGAGAGTTACGAACAGGGTCAGCTGGTCCTCATCTCCGACCACATCAACCTCACCGGCCGCAGCCCGGTCATTGGACCCAACGACGACCGCTTCGGCCTGCGCTTCTTCGACATGAGCGAGGCTTACTCACTCGATTTGCGCCGCATTGCCCAGGCCGCCGCTCTTGAGGAAGACTTCGTGCTGGACGAAGGCGTGTACATCGGATTGCTCGGCCCCAGCTTTGAAACTCCCGCCGAGATTCGCGCCTTCCGCACGCTGGGCGCCGACCTGGTCGGGATGTCCACAGTGCAGGAAACCATCGCCGCGCGGCACATGGGCATCGAGGTTCTCGGCATCTCCTGCGTCACAAACATGGCTGCCGGCATCCAGACCGAGCCGCTGAATCACCTGGAAGTGCTGGAGACCGGCAAGCGCGTCGAAGCCACGCTGGCGCGGCTGCTCACGCGGGCCGTCCCCACCATTGCGCGCCGCACACAGGAGCCCAGTCGAGGTGAATAGCCCGGTTATCGTAGGCATCGCCGGATGTTCCGGCTCCGGCAAAACGACGCTGGCCGAAGAACTGGCCCGCGAGCTTGAAGGAACCCATTTCCATCTCGATCACTATTACCGTGACCTCGCCCACCTCACCTACGAGCAGCGTTGTCGCATCAACTTCGATCATCCCGACGAACTCGAATCCGACCTGCTCATCGCCCACGTGAGCCGCCTCGCGGAAGGCCACGCGATCCACGTTCCGCAATACGACTTCGGGAACCACACTCGCATCCCGGGACAGACCAGACGGCTCGAAGTCGATCACCTTCTGATCGTCGACGGCATCTTCGCGCTTTACTACGAAGGTCTGCGCGACCTCTACGACTTCAGCGTCTACGTCGATGCGCCCGATGACATTTGCTACCAGCGGCGTTTAGCACGCGACGTGCGTCAGCGCGGACGCACGCCGGAATCCGTCGCTGCCAACTACGCTGAGACCGTCCGGCCCATGGCCGAACAGTACGTGCGGCCCACTTCGCAATATGCCGATCTGGTCGTTGACGGGACCGCTTCGCTCGACTGGTCCATCGAGCAGGTCATGACTTCGTTGCGCAAGCGCGGCCTGCTCGAGCTGCTCAACGCCCGTTAGCGGGCTCGTTAGCCACCCAGGGCGCCGCGCCGCTCTCTGCCAGCCGCTCCATCTCCTGCTGATCCTTGCTGGTGTCCATCGACTTCCAGAAGCCGTGATGCAGGTAGGTGTAGAGCTCGCCCCGGGTGGCCAGGTTCGGCAGGACCTCTGATTCCAGACTGTGGCCTGCCCAATGCTCCGCCACGCTTTTCTCGAAGACGAAAAAGCCCGCGTTGATCCACGAGTCGCGTATTACCGGCTTTTCGGTAAACCTGTCGACCCGGCCCGCATCATCGAAGTGCAGCGTGCCGTACTGCGACCGCAGCGGAACCGCCGTCACTGTCGCCAGTCCGCCGCTCGAGGCGTGAAAGTCGAGCAACGCGCGAAGATCGATATTGCCCAAGCCATCCCCGTAGGTGGCGAAAAACTGCTCTCCTACCTCATCCAGACAGGCGAGAATGCGGTCGCCGGTGTCGGCCTCCGTCCCTGTATCGAGAATTCTTATGTCCCACTCGGGAAAGCGCCCGTCGAAGTAATCGAAAAGCATCTCCTTGCGATGCCCTGCCGCCAGCACGAACCTGCGCACGCCCTGTCGCGCATAAATCTGCATCAGGTGCACCAGGATTGGACGCCCGTGAATCGGCATCATCGGCTTGGGGAAGTACTCCGAGAAGGGATAAATGCGCGACCCCTTGCCGCCGCAAAGAATGATTACGTCAAGATCGCCGGCCGCCTTTACGTCGTTCGACACTTAGCCCCCAATCAACGAATGTAACGCAGGACTCGAGGGGCGTGCGGGCGCCTCTACTGGGCAGTCTCCGCCGGCATCCACTGCCTGCAGCCCGGGGCATCCTTTGTCCGGCACGACGACAGGAATGCCACGACATCCTTCACTTCGTCCTTCGAAAGCACATCGCCGAAGGGCGGCATCCCGTGCCCTCCATTCATTACCTGAGTCTTGATCTGGCTCGCTGACCGGCGTTTGCCGACTGTGGCGAGGTCAGGCGCACGGTCTCCGCCCACGCCGAGAATTGAGTGGCAGCGCTCGCATCCCCGCGTATGGAATACCGTGGCGCCGCGCTCCCGCGCGCCCGCATTCGAGCTGAAAGCAACCGCCCGGTCCGTCAAAACAGCCATGAGAGCAGAAAAGAGAAGGAGTAAAAAGCAGGCGCTCAAAGCGCGTCGAAGCGGACTGGTCATGCGCATTCAATTCTATCGGACCGAAGACATTAGAAATAAAAGCCCTCCGCTCTGCTGTGTTCGGTTGCGAACATGCCCAGACGAAACCGGACAACGGTCAGCTACAGGTTGCTGTCCGTTCTTCGAACCGTGAATGAGATGCACAATCACCGAACTGGCCGCTCAGATGCCCACGTATGCATAATCATTGCCCCCACGGGAGCGATCCATGCAGACCCTGCTTCAGGACTTTCGCTACTCTCTTCGCCAGTTGCGCAAGAGCCCGGGCTTCACGCTTACCGCGGTCATATCGTTAGCACTTGGGATCGGCGCTACCACCGCGGTGTTCAGTGTTGTCTACGCGGTGGTGATGGACCCGTATCCGTACGCCAACCCCGACCGCATGGTCCACATGCGGCTTATTGACAATGCCGGGCATTCAAACGGCTTTGGCCTGACGGCGGCGCAGTGGCAGCAGATCAGAAAATCGCCCGTCGTCGAGGACGCCTTCATATCCGATGACTGGAGTCTCACCGTCACCGGCCACGACCTGCCCGAAGACGTGAACGGCGTTTACGTCACCTCAAACACCTTCAACTACATGGGAGTGCCCCCAGCTCTCGGCCGTGGCCTGCAGCCTTCTGACGCCATCGACGGGCAGGACCCGCAGCCGGTTGCCGTGCTCGGCTATAAGTTCTGGCAGAGGCACTTTAACTCCGACCCATCGGTGCTTGGAAAAACCCTCCAACTGGTACGGAAAAACTACACCGTCGTGGGGGTCGCGGCGTCGCGGTTTACGTGGGATGACGCCGATGTCTACCTGCCTCTGAAGGTCACGCAGGATCCCGTCCGCGGTTACTACGTTGGCCTTCGCCTGAAACCGGGGATCTCACACGCCGCAGCTGATGCGGCGCTCACTCCTCTGATCACAGAGTTTGCCAAAGAGAGCCCCAATCACTTCCCCCGCGAACATTACAGTTTCGAGGTGGTGGGACTGAACGAGGATTTTCTTAAACAGATCGGCGGCACGCTTTCGCTGCTCTTTTGCGCTGTTGCGCTCCTTCTTGCCATCGGCTGTGGAAACGTCTCGATCCTGCTGCTCGCCCGTGGCACGGCTCGCGTTCATGAGTTCGCCATCCGGGCGGCAATCGGCGCAAGCCGCCGCCGTATCATTCGCCAACTCCTTACCGAATCACTCCTGCTCTCACTCACCGGAACAGCCCTCGGAGTGCTGCTGGCTTATCGCCTCGTCGCAATCATCGTGGCGATGCTGCCCCAATACTCCTTCCCTCACGAAGCTGCCATCAAGATCAATCTGCCTGTTTTGCTGTTCAGCGTGGCTGTTGCACTCCTGACGGGAATCCTCTTTGGCCTATTGCCGGCGTTACAGCTGTCTAGACCCCAGGTGAGCCAGGTGATGCAATCAAGCACACGCAGGATCGCAGGCGGAGTGCGCGGACGCGCCACCAACAATGTTCTGATCGGCGCACAGATCGCCCTCACCCTCCTGATGCTGGCCGGGGCCAGCGCGGCAATGGAAGGATTTCTAAAGCTGATGCACACGCCGCTGGGCTACGATCCGCACAACATCATGTCGGTCGGAATCCCGGTGCACGACGGCACCTACAAGACATGGGCGGAGCGGGCAACTTACTTCGAACAATTGCGCGCCCGGGCGGCAACGGTGCCCGGAGTAACAATGGCTGCGACCTCGTCCAATGCCACACCGCCGTCCAATGGATTCGAGACAGGCATCGAGATCCTCGGCAAGCCTCCCAAGGATGATCAGAGGATTCGCGTCAACTTGGTGAGCCAGCAGTATTTCCCGATCCTGCGTATCCCTGTCGCGCAGGGGCGCGTTTGGGACGAGACCGAAAATCACAATGCAGCACGACTCACCGTCATTAACGAGACCATGGCACGCCGTTATTTCCCCAATGGAAACGCCCTGGGTCACTCTTTCAAGGTTCCGGCACTGAAGAATCAGCCGCCTTACCAGTTGATGGTGCCGGGCGGCGACGGCTGGCTGCAGATCATCGGTGTTATCGCCGACAAGCGTAACGACGGACTGAGGAAGCCGGTAGTCCCGGAGGCATTTGTGCCCGACACACTGGCGATGGGGATGTACACACAGATTCTGGTGCGGTCGGATGTGCCTCCGTTGTCGTTACTGCATGCGGTTGCGGCGGAGGTCAATACTCTCGATCCCGACCAGCAGGTCAACGGACAGGTTCAGGATCTGGACCACTGGATCACCAGCCAGCAGGAGTATCAGCAGGAGCACCTCGTGGCATGGCTCTTCGGAGCCTTCGCCGCGCTGGCTCTTGCTCTCGCCGCATTCGGGCTCTACAGCGTCGTTTCCTATACCGTGGCGCAGCGGACCAACGAATTCGGAATCCGCATGGCCCTCGGCGCACAACGCGGCCACGTGCTAGGGATCGTCTTTGCATCCACAGTCGCCAGCGTGGGCGGAGGCATCCTCGCCGGGCTCGCACTGACGATCGCCGGCAACAAGCTTCTGGCCCAGTGGGCGGAAGGCAGCTCGCGCGATCCGCTTATCCTTCTGGCCGTAACAATGCTGCTTACGCTCGTAGCCGCAGTTGCATGCGTACTGCCGGCCCGCCGAGCATCCAAAGTCGACCCCATGACCGCACTCCGCTACGAATAAGCACGCCTCAGCCTCGCCGCCGCAGATCGGTTAATCTGGTCTGCGGAGCGAACAAAAAGTGGGTTCTTACTGGAAGGGCAAAACGGTCTTCGTGACCGGAGCCACCGGCCTGATGGGCGGCTGGCTCGTCAAGGCACTGTTGCGCGAAGGCGCGGAGATCGTCGCGCTCATCCGCGACCAGGCACCGAAAAGCATGCTCGTGCGCGAGGGTCTCATCGGCCGCATCGCCACCGTCTCAGGAGACCTCGAGTGCCTGCCCACAATGCAGCGCGCCATCGCCGAGTACTCGCCGCACACCGTCTTTCATCTTGCAGCACAGCCTCTGGTCCAGGTAGCAAAGCGCGATCCCGTGGGCACTCTGCGCGCCAACGTGATGGGCACGTGGAATGTGATGGAAGCCTGCCGCCTCGCCGGCACATCGAACGTCGTCGTCGCCTCGTCCGACAAGGCCTATGGAGCCAGCGAAAATCTACCTTATCGCGAAACCCATCCCCTGCAGGGCCGCTACCCCTACGACGTTTCGAAGTCCTGTACCGACCTTGTGGCCCAAATGTATGCCGCCACTTATGGCGTAAAGACCGCTATCGCCCGCTGCGGCAACCTCTTCGGCGGCGGCGACCTCAACTTCAGCCGCACCATCCCCGGCCTCATCAAGGCTGCCCTGGCAGGCGAGCCCTTCGTCATCCGCAGCGACGGCAAATTCGTCCGCGACTTTCTCTACGTAAAAGATGCCGCCGAGTGCTACCTCATCCTCGGCGAAAAGCTCGCCGAGGACCCGTCCATTTCGGGCGAAGCCTTCAACTTCAGCCTTGGCGAGCGACTCACCGTCCTCGAAATCGTCCACATGACCCTCGCCATCATGGGCAGAACCGACCTCAAGCCGGTGATTCAGAACATCGCCAGTTCTGAGATCCGCGAGCAATATCTCGACGCGAGCAAGGCACGCGAACGTCTTGGCTGGCAGCCTCACTACGGCATGAAAGAGGCCATCAGTGAAACCATTGACTGGTATCGCGAACACTTCGCCAACGACGCGCCCTGAGCCCGCACCGCTGAAGCAGATCTCCGGCCCCTACGGCAGCCGCATTATCAAGAATCTTCCTAC
The DNA here is from genome assembly GCA_963781245.1 of uncultured Acidobacteriaceae bacterium. Lineage (GTDB taxonomy): Bacteria > Acidobacteriota > Terriglobia > Terriglobales > Acidobacteriaceae > Silvibacterium. Next base: position 99,000 of record CAWAFB010000004.1, on the reverse strand, counting down.
TGCGAATGGTTCCGGCGCCGAGAGCCGGGCGAGGATAGCAATCTCTACTTAGCGACCACGTAGCGAGCCATCAATGATCTTGACAGTCGGCAGCTTTCAGGCTCTTATGCTTGTGGAGACGCGCCCATGCCTACCGCCCGTCCGTCGGAGATGCACGCCCCAGCGTCCGATCCTTTCACCGGTCGGCCAGCCTTCGCTTCGCTGCTCGATCCGAAACAGGCGTTGGCCGTTTTTCTCAGCGTCAGCCTGACCTTCAGCACCCTGGGACTTGACGGCTGCAAGAAAGAGCAACCCCAATCGCAACAAGCGCAGGGGCAGGCTCCCGCCACTACGTATGCCACCCCTACGCCGGATCAGCTCTATCAGCTTGTCGCCCCGATCGCGCTCTTCCCCGATAACCTGGTCGCGCTGGTTCTCGCAGGCTCCACTTTCCCTGACCAGATTACCGCCGCCCAGCAGTGGCTTCAGCAGAACTCCAGCCTCAAGGGCCAGCAGTTGATGGAGACGGTCAATCAGCAATCCTGGGACGACAGTGTGAAGGGTCTTACGCAGTTTCCCGATGTTCTGAGCCAGATGTCGTCGAATCTCTCCTGGACGTCAGCTCTAGGCGACGCCTATTTCAACGTTCCGCAAAGTGTGATGAATGCAGTGCAGGTAATGCGTCAGCGCGCTTATCAGGCCGGTAACCTGAAGACGACTCCGCAGCAGAATGTCAACGTCGAGAACCAGGCGCCCGGGACAGCACCCCCGCCGGAAGCATCTTCGGGTGCACCTCAGGTCACTGTGGTTCAGCCTCCGCCGCAGACCATCGTCATCCAGCCGGCGCAGCCCGAGGTTGTCTACGTTCCGACCTACAATCCCACCGTCGTGTATGGAGCTCCTGTACCTGCGTATCCCGGTTACTCGACAGGTGACATGGTTGCCACCGGCTTGATCTCCTTCGGCCTTGGGATGGCGGTTGGCGCGGCCATAAGCAACAACAACGGATGCTGCGGTTGGGGTTACAACTCATGGGGATGCGGCTGGAATAACTCTTCGGTGACCTATAACCGCAACGTCTATGTTTCTAACTCCAACACCTTCGTTAACCGCAATAACTACTACAACCGCAACAACATCAACAACGCCAACATAAACCGGAACAACGTCAACACCAACAACATCAATCGGAACAACGCCAATAACTACCGGGCTAACAACTTCGACAGTAATGCCCGCAACTCCAACTTTACGACCCCGAAATTCAATCAGAAAGACAATCAGCCCCAGTTCCAGAACAACCGTGGCAACCTGGCCCAGAACAACGGTCAACAGCCCGGCCGCGGAAATCAGCCTAACTTTAATCAGCAGAACCGTCCTGCAGCGAATCAGCAAAACCGACCCGGTGCCGGCCAGAATCAGAACCGTCCAGGCGGCGCGAACCAGCCCCAGCAAAGAGACGCGGCACGCGGCTACGGTCAGCAACCGAATCGGGGAGCCAGCAGCAACGCCTTTGGCAATTACAGCCAGGGTGGCAACGCCCGCACCAACAGTGCTCGCGGGCAACAGAGCATGGAGGGAAATCGCCCGCAGCAGCCGTCCGGGGGAGGCGCTAATCGCGCCCAGACATCCACCGCCGGAGCAAATCGCGGGGGCGGCGGCGCTTCACGGCCACAACAGCAATCGCGACCGCAGGGGCAGGGGCAGGCGCGCCAGGGAGGCGGCCGGCCGCGATAGTCTCGCGCAGTTACCAGTTTCGACTGAATGCAGGAGAAGGCTCCCGTGCAACCTATTCAACAAATCCGAAATCCGCTTGGGACGCGCGCTCTGTCTATCGCGCGTCAGTCTATCCCGCTTGCATATGCCGCCGTCCTGATTTTTGTGCTGGCTTCCCGTCCAGGCCTTGCTCAGCAGGGAAATGAGAAGACCTTTGCCTCGCCCGGCGACGCGGTCCTGGCTCTCTACAATGCGGTCAAGTCGGATGACACTCAGGCACTCAACAGCATCTTCGGATCCAATTCCGGCGAAATCCTTCACACCGGCGACGACGTGGCCGACAAGAACATGAAAGCGGACTTCATTCGCCGCTACGATCAGATGCATCGGGTAGTTGTTGAGCCTGATCAGACAGTGACTCTCTATATCGGGGCGGAGAACTGGCCAACTCCTATTTCCATTGTCAAAAACAGCAGTGGTGCATGGTATTTGGACACGGAGACCGGCAAGACAGAAATCCTTTATCGTCGCGTGGGCACCAACGAGAACGATGCCATCGATACCTTACACGGCCTGGTTGACGCGCAGCGCGAGTATGCGTCCGGAGTGCGCGATGGCGAAAAGACTAAACATTACGCCTCACAATTTCTGAGCGACGAAGGCAAGCACAACGGATTGTATTGGAAGACAAGTGACAACGAAGCCCCAAGTCCGATTGGGCCGCAGATCGTTGACGCGGCGGGGAAAGGTTACAACTTTCAGCAGGGGCGGCAGACGCCGTTTCACGGTTATTACTTCCGCATCCTGACCAAACAAGGGCCTGCGGCTAAGGGTGGCGCTCGCGACTACATGGTTGACGGCAAACTGACCCGGGGCTTCGCGTTTGTGGCCTATCCGGCCCAGTATCGCAACTCCGGCGTCATGACCTTCATTGTCAACCAGGACGGCAAGGTCTATGAGAAGGACCTCGGGCCGCAAACCACCGACGACGCAGCTGCGATGACGGAATACAATCCCGACACAACCTGGGAGCGAATCGACTGATCGGCCGGTGGACTCTTTACCGCTATATTCACTGCGGTGCCGGAGCCTCGTTCAGCCGCAGCCGGTTCCCTGACTCCTGGTTGTCCTTGTCCGCCAGCTTCGTGGCCAGCGCAAGTTCCCGCTCCGATTCTTCCTTCTTTCCCAGCCGCGCCAGCGTCAGCCCCAGATAGTAATGCCCCGGCTGGTAGTCGGGCGCAGCGCTGACTGCCTTTTCCAGGGCCTCTTCTGCTTTGTCATACTGCTTCTGCTTGAAATAGGCGATCCCCATTCCGGCGAGCGCGCCTCCGTGCGTCGGATTCCGCTCCAGCGTCTTGCTGAAGTTCGCCAGCGCATTCGCATAGTCCCCTTGCTGCAGATCCACATCACCGATCTGATAGTAGGCCTCGGTCTGCTGCGGACGCAGTTCAATCGACCGCTGAAACTCCGCACGCGCTTGATCGAACTCGGCTTTTAGCCGATAAACTCGTCCCAGGCCATAGTGCGCCGAAGCATCGTCCGGATGGACCTTCAGATAGGCCTGCATCTTCGCTTCGGCCGCATCCAGCTGCCCCAGATCGAGCTTGACCCTCGCCACTGCGTACTCGACCTTCGGATCATTGGGAACAATCTGCTCGAGATGCGCGAGCGTTTTGTCGGCATCGATGTATAGCCGCATCTCATCTTCAAGAATTCCCATGTCGTAAAGCAGCCTTGGATTCTCCGGCGCGAACTTCTGCGCGCGCAACAGATGCTTCAGAGCCTCATCCATCTTGCCTGCGCCCCGCGCATCGAGCGCCATGCGCTCGCTCACCTCGACTTCTCCTTCCTGCGCATCTGCATTCGCCGGCTCTGCGGTCACCACCCGTTCGAAGGCATCCCGCGCCTCGCTCAGTTTGCCTTCATTGCGCAGCGCAACGGCCTGTTGGAGAGAAGCCTGCTGTTGGACGTCCTTGAGGGAAAACGGAAGAGAAAGCAGTATGAGGACTGCGGGGACCAGCATAGAAAAGAAATCCGGAAAGGACTGCTTCGCCAGATTCTAGCAGCGCAAGTCTCAAAGGGCATTCCCGCTCAAACCTTCCATCCGAGACTTGCGGACCGCCATCCGGGGAGACTATCAATGGTAACGATGAAACCCGTTCTTCCCTGCCGCCTCGCCTGTCGCCTCTGACAGCGCCGTCACCGACCTGACGCGGCTCAAAGCACAGGCATCTAAAAGTGATTCAAGCCACGAATGAGCCAACCGTTGACCAAACACATCGCCAGAAATTTATATGAGCCAGAAATACCTCTCTTGCTCTAGCATCATCTGTCCCCGGCATCACAAAAATCAGGCGAGGGCACGCACAACAAAGCCTATTTACCGGAGCATTTCTTCATGGAATTTCATATCTCCAGAACGGTGCGAGAGAAGCTGGATGTGGATGGGCTGCTATTCAGCTACACCGGAAACGTCATTTTCGGCGATGTAGCTGCCAGCCGGAAGCTGGCCAGCCGCCTGAATGAGCTTCGTGGTCCGGACGCTGACCCGGCCAGGACCATCAATGCGGGCGCCCTGTTTGCCATGGGACTGATCGATGAGCTCAACCACGCGCTCGCCGCCCGCTATCGTCAGGAGATCGATCCGCAGGTGCTCGCCGATGCTCTGCGCTGGTTTTCAGAGAAGATCGAGCCTACGAATCTTGACCGCCTGCTCCTGACATTCGTCGAGCACTTCCCGAACGTCGCCGTCTATCAGGGCAAGCTCACTGCCGCCGAATGGCTCAAAGGCACCACCGACGGCCTGTCGAACCGCGAGGCTGCACTGGAAGAGCTCATGCTGCTGTGGCTTGCCAACGCAAACCCCGCCTTCGCACCGTTCCGCGAGCTCTTCGAAGACAAAGAGCTGGCCCAGCGGACCGCCTACAAGCAGTTAACGGCAGCCCTCCCCGACTATCTGGGTACGCGGCCGCCGCTCTCGCCCGAAGTCGGAAGCCTGCTCGACGCCCTGCGCGCGCCCATGCTCGCCTCGCCTGATTCCATCACCGGCCAGCTCGATTACATCCGCGAAAAATGGAGCAAGTACCTCGGGGAGGATCTGCGCCGGCTTTTGCTGGCCGTCGACGTGCTCCGCGAGGAAGAGATAGCCATCTGGCTGCGCTTTCATCCTCCGGGCCCCGACTGGCACCGCCATGGCGCCCCGAGCTGGGGTGGCGCAGGCTTTGTCGGTGATGAATTTGTTGGTTACGACGAGGACTTCGTGCCGGGTGGCCGCCGCTATTCCCACGACTATCAGGCTCCCCTCCACGAGTACGAAGCCTTCAGCGCCGACCAGGCCTGGATGCCCAACGTAGTCCTGATGGCCAAGAGCACCTACGTCTGGCTCGAGCAGCTTTCAAAAAAATACGGACGTCACATCCATCGCCTCGAACACATTCCCGATGAAGAGCTCCGCCTGCTCGCCGACCGTGGAATCACCGGGCTCTGGCTGATCGGCCTGTGGGAGCGAAGCATCGCATCGCGCACCATCAAGCGCCTCCGCGGACACGGCGATGCCGTCGCCTCCGCCTACTCGCTCAAGGACTACCACATCGCCGAAGACCTGGGGGGAGACTCAGGCTACACCAACCTTCGCGACCGCGCCGTTCGCTTCGGCCTCCGGCTCGCCAGCGACATGGTGCCCAACCATATGGGCATCGACTCGCCCTGGGTCATCGAGCATCCCGACTGGTTCATCTCCCGCGGGGAAAGCCCGTTCCCCGTCTATAGCTTCACCGGACCCGACCTCTCGCCCGACAGCCGCGTCGAAATCAAAATCGAAGATCACTACTACGACCAGACCGACGCCGCCGTTGCCTTCCGCCTGCGCAACCACCGCGACGGAAGCACCCGCTACATTTATCACGGCAACGACGGCACCAGCTTCGCCTGGAACGACACGGCACAGCTCGACTACTCCAAGGCCTATGTCCGCGAGCAGGTGATTCAGACCATCCTGCAGGTCGCCCGGCTTTTCCCCATCATCCGCTTCGACGCTGCCATGGTGCTCGCCCGGCGGCATATCCAGCGGCTCTGGTTCCCGCTGCCCGGAGCCGGCGGCTCCATCCCATCGCGCGCGGAAAGCGCCATGTCGCAGGAGGAATTCGACCGCCTCGTACCCAACGAGTTCTGGCGCGAGGTCGTCGACCGCGTGGCCGCCGAAGTTCCCGGAACCCTACTGCTCGCCGAGGCTTTCTGGCTGCTCGAGGGCTACTTCGTCCGCACCCTCGGCATGCATCGCGTCTACAACAGCGCCTTCATGGTCATGCTGAGAGATGAGGAGAATGCCAAGTTCCGCTCCTATCTCAAAAAGACCCTGGAGTTCGACCCCGACATCCTCAAGCGCTACGTCAACTTCATGAGCAATCCCGACGAGCGCACCGCCATCGACCAGTTCGGCGACGGAGACAAATACTTCGGCGTCTGCACCATGCTCGCCACTCTGCCCGGCCTGCCCATGTTTGGCCACGGCCAGATCGAAGGCTTCACCGAGCGCTACGGCATGGAGTTCAAGCGCGCTCGCATGGAAGAACATCCAAACGGGGGCCTGATCGCGGGCCACATGTTTCACATCGCGCCGCTGCTCAAAAGCCGCGCGCTCTTCGCGGAAAGCGCCAACTTCGTCATGTACGACTTCTGGACCGACCACGGCACCGTCGACGAGAACGTCTTTGCCTACTCCAACCGCCTGCACGACCAGCGCTCGCTCATCCTCTACAACAACCGATACGGCAACACCCGTGGCACTATCCACATCTCTGTCGCTGACATGGACAAGGGCAGCGGCAATATGCGCCAGAGGAGCCTCAGCGAAGGTCTCGCGATACCTTATGACGACTCGCTGATTCTTGCCTTCCGCGATATAGCGCGCGGCCTTGAGTATCTGCGTCGCGCGACGGACATTCACCACCACGGCCTCACCGTCGATCTTCGTGGCTATCAGTACATCGTTCTCCTGCACTGGCGCGAGCTGCGAGCCACCGCCGACCAGCCGTGGGACAGGCTTTGCGACTCCCTGCACGGACAGGGCGTTCACAGTGTCGATGAAGCCCTCGCCAAGCTCCGCCTGCGTCCGCTGCATGAGGCCCTGCACCAGGCCATCAATTCGAAGCAGGTTCATCTCTTCGCTGCCATCGCCGGCGAACCGGTCCGCAAACGGCACGAAGAAGAGCAGGATGAGGCAACGATTATGGCAACCTCTGACCGGCCGCCCCGCACGACAGTGCCGGTCGAAAAGCAGACCTCCGAGATAGCCGACCCATGTGTCCACCTCGGCAAGGTCGACCTTCGGCTTCGTCCCTTCATCGAGAACTGCCAGCGTTTCTGTGAAAGAACCCTGGAGATGCTCCCCGACGAAGACAAAGAGCTGATGCGGCGGGCTGCCGCGGCGCGGAACGGCATCCGCACCGATTCAGCATCAGGCTCTACTTCGGCGCATCCAACCCTGGGAGATCCTGCGGCCGCATACTGGAAGGCATGCGAGACCCTGACCGTCGCCGCCCTTCGCCTGCCCTGCCTGGAGCGCATGTTTTCGACAGCGTGGCCGCATTCAGTGCGATACATTCTGCCCAACGACGAGCCCGGATCGCATCTCGAACACACCTGGCCTCCGGTGCTCGCCTGGGTTGTCCTGCGTGCTCTGCCCGCCGCGGGTATCAGAATCCCGGTATTCGACAACCTCCAGCTGCGCGCAGCCCTCGGCGACATCTTCTCTTCGATGGGTATGGAGGACGAACAGGCATGGCGCATGGCCGCACGCATTCGTATCCTGCTCTGGCAGGCCGACACGCCTTCGGCAACAATCGAGACGAAGGAATTCTGGTCTGACGGCGACGTCCGCTGGCTCGCAGGCGTGAACGAATCGAAGGGCAAAGCCTGGTTCAACAAGGAGCTCTTCGAAGAGATGCTGACCTGGATTCAGTTGCCCGCGCTGATGGAGATCGCCTTGCAAAACGCGGGCGAATCGAAAGCCATCGCCGATCTCGAAAAGGCCATTTCTCTCGTCTGCCATGCTGCAACCGAAGCGGGCTACAACCTCGACGCGTATCTCAAATTGCTGAGCGGCGAACCGGAGGAAGAAGCACTTTCAGATGCAGGCACACAGATAGTGAAGAAATGAGCAGTTGCCATATCCTGACTGCGGCCATCGCAAAAAGCGATGCGCCGCATCAGATACGATCAATTAAGAATGACGTCTCGCCGCTGGTTCAGCAGCCCACTCTGTCTCCTGCTTCTCATCACCGCGCTCCTCGCCTTCGTTGTTCAGTCAGGCGAACTGGGCACCGCCGACACCATGCACCGCCTCCAGTCCACGCATGCGCTGTGGACCTCCGAGCCGCCCGTCTTCCCCCAGGAATATCCAGAATTCGGCGTCCACGGCCGCGGCGGAAAGCTGCAGAGTTGGTACGGCATCGGGCAATCCCTGCTCATGCTGCCCGCCGACATCGTCGGCACATATATCGCACGCCTTCCCATCTTCGCCAACTACGGCGACAGCGACCCCAGCATCCGCGACATCATCGTCAGCTACAGCACTAACATCCTCGTCGCCGTGCTTACGGCGTTTGTCGGTTTCCGATTCCTGCGCCAGCTGGGCTTCGATGAAAGGCAGTCCATCGTCGGCGTCCTCGCCCTCGAGTTCTGCACGACCCATCTTCATTACACGCAGAACATGATGGAGAACAACTACATCTTTCTGCTCACTCTCACCGGATTTTCGTTTCAGTACGAATGGCTGCGCACCAGCAGCCGCCGTGCACTGTTCATCGGCTCTGCAGCACTCGGACTCAACCTGCTCACTCGTCTCACAACCGGCCTCGATCTCCTCGCCGCCGGCCTCTTCATCCTGCTCGTGCTGCTGCTCGAGGGCTCGCGTGGCTGCGAGTTCTGGAGTCGCTGTCGAACGTATCTCGCAACCGCAGTCCCTGTGTATCTCTTCTTCGGACTGCTCGACCGCCTTTATCAGTTCTATCGCTTCGGTTCGTTCTTCAACACCTACATCACCGTGGTTGCGCAGGAAGCCCATCAGCGCGACCCCGCGCTGCCCGCCAGCTATCCCTTCGAAACCCCGCTGCACGTCGGCTTCTTCGGAGCCCTTTTCGCTCCGGAGAAATCCGTCTTTCTTTTCGACCCGCTGATTGTGCTGCTCATTCTTCTGGCCGTCATCGCCTGGAAGCGCCTCAGCTCCGCCGTTCGCGCCTACATCGTTACCACGCTGCTGTTATTGCTGGCTTATATCTGCTTCTATGGCCGCTACACCGTCTGGTCGGGCGACTTCGCCTGGGGAGACCGCTACGTCTCGACCACCGTCGAGCTGGTCGCGATGCTCGCCGTCCCGCTGCTGCTGCGCCATCGCTCCGCATTAGCAAAACCCATCTGGACTCTCGGAATCGCGCTCATCGCCGCCAGCGCAATCATCCAGGCTGCTTCTCTCGCCTTCTGGATACCGCTCGAGATCTACCAGATGGAGACCTTCGGCCATCCTACCTTCGTGATCGCCCTGCGCTTCAAGAACATCCTGGCGTTCGCCCTGGGCGAAATGGGCCGATGGGGCCTGAACACCGTTGCCATGACGCAGGATCCGTGGGACTACGTCCACATCACCACTTGGAATTTCCTGCCTTTCCTGCTCAAGCGATCGGGATTCGCGCCGGCCTGGGTTGTGCGCTGCGCCTTCAGCGTCTGGTTCGCCGCAGTCGCTGCCTTGGGCTGCGCGCTATGGCGACTTGGCAGAATCCTGCCGCGTCCCGCTGACGTCGCCTGACTCAGCAGGGCGCGCCCGCAGCCGGCGCCTCGAACTCGCCCGACAGGAGCCGCTGGCCCGCGTCGTCCTCGAGAAACGCCGGCCGTGCCAGCCCCAGCCGCTTCAGCCGGTACATCAAGGCCGTATCGAGAACCCCCAGCCCGTAGCGCACGCTGCGACTGAAGTTGATCGACGATGCCTCTTCGAAATACTTCGTCGGGCACGAAATCTCGCCCACACGAAATCCGAAGTAGATCGCCTGCACCAGCATCTGGTTATCGAATACAAAATCGTCGGAGCACGCCCGCAACGGAAGCCGCTCCAGCACCTGCCTGCTCCAGGCGCGATACCCAGTGTGGTACTCGGAGACATGCTGCGCGATGAGCAGGTTCTCGATGAAGGTCAGCACGCGGTTCGAGACGTATTTGTAGAACGGCATGCCGCCTTGGAGCGCGCCTCTGCCGAGAATGCGCGAGCCGAGAACAAAATCGTACTGATCGTAAGCAATCATCGACGCCATCGCGATAATCAGCTTCGGCGTGTACTGATAATCCGGGTGCAGCATCACGACGATATCGGCGCCGCGATCGAGCGCCGTGCGATAACATGTCTTCTGGTTCGCGCCGTACCCGCGATTCTCAGCGTGACGAATCGTTGTCAGTCCCAGCTCGCGCGCCAGGTCAACGGTGTTGTCCCGGCTCGCATCGTCGGTCAGAATCACATCGTCGACAATCTCGCGGGGAATCTCCTCGATCGTGCGGCGAAGCGTCTTCGCCGCGTTGTAGGCCGGCAGCACAACCGCGATTTTGCGGTGATTCAGCATGACGTCCCCAGTCTAAGCGGCCAGCGCCGCTCTCTGATACTCAACCGCACAACCGGACGCTTTATCATTGGGATACCCTCGAACCCAACTAGTAGACTGCCCTTTATGAAATCGATCCTCCGCGCCTTGGTGCCCATCTGTCTTGCCGTCCTCGCAGTTCAAGCTTTCGCTCTCGAACGCCAGCCCGCCGCCGACTACCACGCCCGCCGCGTGAATCTCGCCGAAAAGCTCAACGGCGGAGTCGCCGTCCTCTTCGCCGCCGAGGAGCCCCAGCTCGACTTCATGCCCTACCGGCAGGATCCCGACTTCTACTACCTCACCGGATGGAACGAGCCCGGCGCTGCGCTGCTTGTTGAAGCTGCAACACCCGCCGAAGGCTCGCGGGCCGCGCGGCCCTACCGCGAAATCCTCTTACTCCCCTCGCGTAACATGCGCATGGAGCTCTACACCGGGGAGAAGCTCGGCGCAGACACCCCGGGAGCAGCCGCCAGGGCGGGAGTCGACGAGGTGAAGTCCATGGATGAGCTGCCCGCGCTCCTCAACGACCGGGCAACGCACACCCCGCCGCCTCTATCTCCTCTTTGGAGCGAGCCCGACGCCGCCCAGGCAAGATCCCTGGCCGCATGGACAGCCACCACCCTCGGCCGTGACCAGCCGCTCAACTTCGCCAACGTCCGAGACCTCACCAACCAGCTTCGGGCCATCAAAGATAGCGGGGAAATCGCCCTCCTCCACAAAGCCGCCGATGCATCCATCCAGGCCCAGCTCGCGATGATGCGCAGTGTGCACCCCGGCGCGACCGAAGGCACGGTCGCGGGCATCATCATCGAGAAGCTGATGGAGAACGGCTGCGAGCGTCCGTCTTATGCCCCCATCGTCGGATCGGGCAAGAATTCGACCGTCCTGCATTACTCCAGCAACAGGGAAACCATGCAGAGCGGCGATATCGTCGTGGTCGACGCCGCCGGCGAATACTCCATGTACGCCTCCGACATCACCCGCGCCGTGCCGGTCAACGGGCACTTCACCCCACGCCAGCGTGAGATATACGACATCGTCAAGGGAGCCCAGAAGGCCGCCATGGATGCCTTCGTCGCTGGAACCTCCCGCATCAACGATCCGCGCCACAAGTATCCAGACTCGCTCGACACCATCGCCTGGAATTACATGAATGCACACGGCAAAGACCTGCAGGGCGAGCCGCTCGGCAAATACTTCATCCACGGTATCGGCCACTCCGTCGGCATCGACGTGCACGATCCGTGGGACTACTCCAAGCCCATCCAGCCCGGCATGGTCTTCACCATCGAGCCCGGCATCTACATCCCTGAAGAAAAAATCGGCGTGCGGATCGAGGACGTCTTCTACGCCAACCCCAACGGCAAGCTCGAATGCCTCACCTGCGCCCTGCCCAAGGATGCCGATGAGGTCGAAAAGGTCATGAAGGAGTCAAAGTAGCCTTCTCTGCGGGAGGGCCAGAACGAAAGAGGGCGGCAGCATGAATACTGTCCATGCCGCCGCCCGACGGAGCGCGTGGCGTCCGAAACGACAGCATTTTCGGAAATACAGTGATCTGAAACCGCGACTCGCAAAGTCAACGCGACCAACAGGGAGCGGTGACCTGATTACGAAGCAGCAGTGGCACTGACTTCCGAAAATGCCCTTAGAAGCGAATTCCGAATGTCACCGGAACCAGGCTTGAGGTGCCTGAGCCGTAGGGATCCGAGTTGCTGGCAACCGGTGAATCCACCCAGAGATACCCGGCTTCGGCGAAGAACTTTGCATTGCTGTCTTCACCCAGCGCCTTCCAATAGAAGCCGGCGCGGATATTCAGGCCACCCTGGTTGCTCGAGGAATGGGCAATGGTAGTCGGGTAATAGCCTTCATAGCAGTAGTAATAGCAACTGATTGACAGCACCGGCGCCGTGAAGTTTGTCACCTTGCGATAAAAACCACCGCCGCCCGTCACATACGCTCCTGCCCTCTTGGTGACAGGAAGGTAGAAGATGGGATCCAGAGTAAAGGACCAGGTGTTCACATTGCCGCCAAACGGCACGTTCGAGCCACTAGCGATGGCCAATTGCGTGAGCGTCGACCCCGGAATCTTATCGCGGTTCCACTGGTACTCCAACAACACACCAAGACGCTTTGTGAAGTTCCATCCGGCACCGGCTTTTATGTTGTATCCATAGGTTTCCCAGCCGTGCGTTGTGTTTCCTACCGGAGCGGTGAATCCCACACCTGCTTCAATCGCCACACGGCTCCAGCGGCTGTTGTATTCAGGATAACGGGTGTTCGACTGCCCATATTGCGGCGAAGGGCGCGGCGAGCCGGGCAGAGCATCCCCGGGAGAGTCATCTGTCCTCACATATGACTTCCATTCGAGCGAGCTTGAATAGTTTGCTGGACTCGAAGCTTCGTGACCATCGTCCGAAGCATCGGCGGTCTGCGCGATAGCCGCACACGGAATGGCGGCCAGCGTTACCAGAGATGCGGCAAGGGCGACGCGGCGCACAAGCGACCGCGAAAGAAGGCAGTGTTCCATCATTGGGGGACTCCCTCAGTCAACAGAAGAATTTTTGGGAGTGATGCGTGGGGTGCCTCCCTTTCTTGCTTCCAACACTACTCTGACGTTTTAGACTCGGCAGAAGTTGTTTTTGTCTACAGACGGTAAAGGCCGGAACAAATGTTCCGACCCTTCCCGTGCAACTCGAAATTGGTTAGTGGATGTCGAACTGCTCCGGAGGCAGCGCCGCATCGCTCTTCACGATAATCGTTTTGCCGCTCATCTCTTCGAGTTCGTTCAGCCATTTCGCGTTGTTCGCCTTCAGCACCTTCACTACCTCAGGATTCACGCGCAGCATCACATCGCCGCTTTCAAGATGCCGCTGCATCTTGCGCATCTCCACAAAGATTTCGTTCGCGACCGTCGTCGGGCTCTTCACCATCCCCGTTCCCGTGCAAACCGGGCAGGGAGTGCTCAGCGTCCGCTCCAGCGACTGCTTCACGCGCTTGCGCGTAATCGCCACCAGTCCGAAATCGTTAAACTGCAGCACCTTTGAAGGAGCCCGATCAGCCTTCAACGCCTCTTCGAGCGCGGCCATTACCTTGTGGCGATTCTTGCGCTCGTCCATGTCGATAAAGTCGATCACAATGATGCCACCAAGATCCCGCAGCCGGATCTGGCGGACGATCTCAGGAATCGCGTCGAGGTTCGTCTTCAGAATCGTGTCTTCCAGACGCGCTGTCTTGCCAACGTACTTGCCGGTGTTGATGTCGATCGCCACCAGTGCTTCTGTCTGGTTGATCACGATCGATCCGCCCGACTTCAGCCAAACCTTCGACTTCAGCGCTTTCGTGATCTCGTCCTGAATACCGAACTGTTCAAAGAGCGGAATCTCTTTCGTATAGAGCTTCACGCGCCGCACCAGCGAAGGCTGGAACCGGTTCAGGAAGCGCACCGTCCTCTCATACTCCATCTCGCTGTCCACCCAGATGGCCGAGAAGTTGTCACTCACCTGGTCGCGTAGCACGCGTTCAACAAGATTCAGGTCGTGATAGATCAGCGCCGGAGCCTTGCTCGCCTCCTCGCGCTGCTTGATGTCGTTCCACAGGCTGATCAGGAAGCGCAGATCTGCGCGCAGTTCGTCTTCGCTCGCTCCGTCCGCCGCAGTTCGCACGATAAACCCGCCCGAAGCTTCGCCGCGCTCGCTGATCAGAATCCGCTTCAGCCGCTGGCGCTCTTCATCGGACGAAATCTTGCGCGACACGCCCACGTGATTCACCGTCGGCATGAAGACCAGGAAGCGCCCCGGCAGCGCAATGTGGCTCGTGATGCGCGCGCCCTTCTTGGCAATCGGCTCCTTCGCAATCTGAACCAGTATCTCCTGCCCCTGCTTCAGTAGATCGCTGATGATTGGCAGATCCATCGTCTGAGCCGAATGCCTGCGTGCGCCTGGATGCCCTCCGCGCCGGTCTCCACGGCGGTCTCCGCGACGGCCACCCTTGCGGTCCCCGCGATCTCCACCGCGCCGCGGCCTGGCCGGTTCAGCCGCCACAGGCTCGCGCCCCTGCTCGACAGCCTTCTCCGCCTTGAAGCCTTCCTCTTCGTCCTCTTCGTCATCTTCGTCCTCGTCGCCGTTTTCTTCCCCAGCTTCGAGATCCTCTTCCTCGGCCTCATCGAGACCAGGCTCACTCGACAGCCGCTGATCGAGATGCGAATCGCGAACCATCTCTCCCAGTTCTCCGGCATGATCCAGTGTCTCCTCTTCCAGGTCCTCGCTGTCATGCTCATCGGCATGGCGATGAATCGGCTCGAAGTCGTATTCCTCCTCGTCGATTACCTCTTCCTCGAGCACTCCCGATCCCGGAGCAAATCCGAAGAGCTGGTCGGCAACCTCGGTCGCCTGTGCATCATGCTCTTCCTCTATGTAATCGATCGTTCCCGCAGCAGAGTACGCATCAATGGGACTTTCCTCGCGAACCTCTTGCGCGACTACAGCGAGATCCGTATCCGCCAGTGGCGATTCCTCTTCCGCCACGCTCGAAACGCGAAACTCGCTCGGCGCCGCCGGATCGACCTTGTGCGAAGCTGAAGCGCTCTCCGGCTCAAACTCCTGCACTTCCTCATGAATCTCTTCTTCCCCAGTCTCTTCTTCCCTGACTTCAGCCGGGGCAACAGGCTCCTGCGCAGTGACCTCCACCCTCTCCGGCTCCGCGCGAACAGGCGAAGGCAGCTCAGGTATCGCAATCACATCAGGTCTGGCGGCTTCGACATCGGTGAATTCCTGAACAGGTTCCATTAGCGAAGCGGGAGATTCTTCGGGCAATTCGGCTACCAGTTGCACCTCGGCAACGTGCGCCGGGCTTGCCTCGTGCACGTGGCTTTCCGTCACTGCGCTCTCCGGCTCAGCAATCTCAACCGCCTGCTCAACGGCCTTTGCCTCCGTCTTGCCGCGATACCGCGAAAGCGACTCACCCGGCATCAGCAGGCCGCCATCCCACTCAAGAGGCGTCTCAATCAGTGTCGAAGGCTTCGGCGCCACATAGTTCGCTTTTACCGCCGCAGCCTGAACCGCAGCCCCGGAATGGCTCTCAGACCTCGCCTCCGCAGGCGTCCCGCCGTACCTCGACAGCGACTCTCCCGGCAGCAGAATGCGGTTAGCCGCGAGCGTTCCCCCCGGAGCGCCATGCTCCGGCATGTCCGGCGGCTCGGCCGAAATCGATTCCTCGATGGCCGCAGGTGACTCGAGCTGCGGGCGTTCTTCATGTTGACCACGTGGACGGAATCCCCGCCTGCGCCCCCGGCGTCCGCGCCAGCGCCGCGTCCCGCTCGGCGAATCCTCATCGTCGGAAGACTCCGCTCCGTCGGGCTCTGCCGTTATCTCAATGTGTGACGAAGTCTCCGGCTGGCGGCCCCGCCCGTTGCCGGATTGTCCAGCCTCGCGTCCGCCCTCGCGGCGTGGTCTCTGTCCGCTTCCGCTCGCGCTCTCAAAATCCGCACCGTCTTCCTGTTCCTCCAGAAAGTCGGTCACGTACAGAAACGCGTCGCGCTCCAGGCCAACGTCGACAAACGCAGACTGCATGCCCGGAAGCACGCGCGTTACTTTCCCTTTGTAAATGGAACCCGCTAGGGTGTATTCGTTTTCGCGCTCGTAGTAAATCTCGGTGAGCTCGTCATTTTCCAGAATCGCAAGCCGCGTCTCATGCGGCGTTGTCGAAATGCATATTTCCTTTGCCATGCTGCCTCTCTCGCTGCGCGAATTTCACCGCGCGGCAACGGTCGAGACACATCAGAGCGGAGAACCGGAGAGGCTCAGGAATGAAGAAGACGTAGCCGTGTCCAGGAAGATTCTTTGCGTGAGAAGTAAGCTGCACTCTCGCCGGGAGCCCGGCGGACGCTCACTGAAAAAACCAACTGTCTTACGGGATGCTTCTGAGCGCAAAGAGTTTGTGACCGCTGCTGCCGATCTTCCCGGCGGGGTCGTTTCCCGTCTCTGCGCCTTCATGCCTGAATCCTGCCCGGCCGCGTGATCTGCCCGGCCGGTTAATAATTAAACTTCTCGTCCGCCTCAGGCGAACGTTCTTACAAAACTTCAAATCCTCGCCGGGGATTCAGTTGACGAAGCGGCTCATGCGGACATTCATCACCATGCCCAAAGCCAGAAACGTGAACAGCACCGAAGAGCCCCCGTAACTCATAAGCGGGAGGGGTATCCCGGTGACCGGCATCAGCCCTATGACCATTCCGACGTTGACCGCGATCTGAAAGATCAACACGGCCACCACGCCCATCACCAGGAAAGTACCTGGTAGGTCTGCGGCTGTCTGTGCGTTCTGAATCAAACGCATCAATATTAAGAAGTATATCAGCAGCACAATCACCGCGCCGATGAACCCATGTTCCTCGGCAAATGCCGCAAAGATGAAGTCCGTGTACGGGATAGGCAGAAAATCCCCCTGCGTCTGCGTACCCTTGGTCGCGCCGCGCCCGAAAACACCGCCGTCTCCCACCGCGATCTTCGACTGGTTGATCTGGTAGCCGCTGCCCTTGGGGTCGGCATCCGGATTCATGAAGCTCGTCAGCCTGGCCTTCTGATAAGGCTTGAGAATCTTCCCACTGGTAAACGCCACCGTCACCAGCAGTAACCCTGCCAGGACAAGAATCGCCCCCTTTTTCCAGTCGATCCCGCCCAGGAACAACCCGGCCAACAGAATCGGCGAGTAGGTGAGCGCCGTTCCCAGGTCCGGCTGCTTCAACACCAGCAACATCGGCACGCCCACCAGCGCCATCGCCTTGAAGATATCCGGCCAGGTAAGCTGTTTGCCGACCAGACCGAGGAAATAGCGGGTGACCGCGACAATCAGGACCAGCTTTACCCACTCCGATGGCTGAAAGTGAATGCCGCCGGGCAGCTTGATCCACCGCCGCGCGCCCAGTACCTTCGTCCCCACCACCAGCACCGCCACCAGGGACACGACACAGAAGCCGTATATCCAGTGGATGGCATCGATGAGCCGGTGGTAATCAATCAGTGACAGGATGAACATCGCGATCAGCCCGCCCAGCAGCCACAGGATCTGCTGTTTATAGAACCCGACGAACTTGGTATGCAGCGTCGCCGAATAAATCTCGAAGATGCTGATGATCGACAGGATCATGACGAACCCGAGCAGGGTCCAGTCGAAATCGCGAAAGGAAAGAAACCGCCGCATCGTTACCGAACCACCGTGGCCAGCGCATCCGCCTGCTTGGCGGCCGGTGGCACATCGACAAAGAAGTGCCCGGCGCGCATCGCATCGAACTCGGGATTCTTCTTCGAACCCTTCGCGACCACCGGCTTCCCGCCCATGGCATCCGGGTCGGACGGATCGGACCACACCGCGCCCACTTCAACCGGCGCTTCCTTCTCCGTCGCCAGGTTGTGATTCAGCCGCCGCTGTTTGTTGACGAAAGCCTCGATCACCCGCGCCGCCACATGCGCCGAGCCGGACCCCCAGCCACCGTGCTCCCACAGCACCGCGACCACGATATCGGGGTTCCGCCGCGGCGCCATCCCGACAAACCAGGCATTCGGACGCTCGGCAATCACGCTCGATACCTTATTGGTCCCCGCGCTGTGGCTCACCACCTGCGCCGTACCAGTCTTCCCGGAAAAGTCGATGTTTTCAAGGTGCGAAGCAAACGCCGTCCCACCCGCCCGCGGATCGGTCGCACCCGCCATTCCGTCGGTAATCGTCTCCCAGTTATCAGGATCGATAGGAACCATTACATCGCCTGATCCAGGAAAGGTATCGGCCATGGCCTTGCGGTAATCCGCCGGAAGCTCGTCCGGAAAAACTACGTGCGGCCGCTTGAATACACCGCCCGAAGCGATGCCGCTCAGGGCGCGCGCCAGCTGAATAGGCGTGACCGCTAACGCGCCCTGTCCGATGCCCACCGAAACCGTCTCGCCCGCATACCACTTCTCGTGGAAGGTCTTCATCTTCCACTCTTCCGACGGCAGCACGCCCGAGACTTCATCCGGCAGGTCTACGCCAGTCCTCTGCCCGAGCCCGACTTCGTGCGCGTACTTCGCAATCGCCGTGATCCCCAGCTTTACTGCCAGCGTATAGAAGTAGGTGTCGCATGACTTCGATATCGCCTGCTGCACGTTCAGCGGGCCGTGCCTTTTGTCGCACGCAAAATAGTGGCCGTAGAATGTCGCGCCCCCCCCGCAATTCACTGTCAGGTTCTGCGCCACACCCTGTTGCAGCCCGGCCAGCGACATAATCACCTTGAATGTCGAACCCGGCGCAAGCTGCGCCTGGATGGTCTTGTTCAGCAGCGGATGGTTGGGGTCGGTGATCAGCCGGTTCCACTCGTCCCGTCCGATACGCACCGCAAATTGATTTGGGTCAAACGTCGGCCGGCTCAGCATGGCCAGAATCTCGCCCGTGTGCGGATCCATCGCGATCACCGCGCCGTTGCGGTCCCCAAACGCATTCTCCGCCGTCCTCTGAAGATCGAGATCAATGGTGAGCTTCAGACTCTGACCCGGCTTCGACGGCTCGGTGCCCAGCTTTCCCACCTCGCGTCCGTGGCTGTCGACCAGCACATCGTGCGACCCGTCCTGCCCGCGCAAAATCGCGTCGTACGACTCCTCCACGCCCGACTTGCCCACCACATCGCCCGGCTCGTACATCGCATAGCGAGGATCATTCAGCATGTCCTCGCTCACCTCGCCCACATACCCGATCAGGTGCGAGGCAAACCCATCCTTGGGATACAGTCGGCGCTGCTCGTCGACTGTTTCCAACTCCGGCATCTCGTCGCGATGCGCCTCGATAAACTCCTGCTCATCCGGAGTGATGTCCTGCTTGAGCGGCAGCGGCGTGTACTTCGGAGCCGCCCTGAACTTCTTCAGAATCGCGTGGATCTGGTCGACCGTCATATGCAGGCCGCGCGCGATCAGCGGCAGGTCGGCCTCGTAGTCATGACCCTGCTCGCGAACCAGGAAGCACGACACCGAAGGATAGCTATCCACCAGCAAGCGGCCGTCGCGATCGAAGAGCTGCCCTCGCGGCGCGAGAATCGGAACCTTGCGGATGCGGTTCGCCTCCGCCTGGGCGCGGTAGTTCTGCGCGCCAACCACCTGCAACCGCCACAGGCCAAAGATCAGCACCACCATCACAGCCACGATGAGGTACTGAAAGATGGTCAGCTTGATCGCCGGTAATTTCTCTTCCCTGGGTCCAATATCCATCGTCTGCCGCTTCTTTCGCCGATCATGACGGCCGCCATGTCATCCGGCGCCGCTCTAAAAACTCTCCCGCGACTTGGCCTTGTCCAGCAGCGCAAAGATCACCACGCCGACCAGCGCATTAACCCCCGCACGCAACGGCTCCCGCACCCAGCTCCACACCATCGGCTCAGCCAGCATGTGCCGCAGCAGCACCCAGTCGATGGCGTTATGCAACAGCACAAACAGAAACGTCAGGAGCAGCCGCATCCCGTGATTTTCCGTGTCGATGCGCACGCCCAGTGACCCGGCCACATACCCGATCACGGCCTTGGCAATTCCGAACACACCCAGCGGCTGCCGCGTCAGCGCATCCTGCGCGATGCCCACCACCGCGCCGCCGATCGTTGAAATCGCCGGGCTCCGCCGCGTCATCGCAAAGTAAATCACCACGATCAGCGGCAGATCGAGCGTGGCAAACAGTGGAAAGTGCAGCGAAATCAGCGACTGCAGGATCAGCGCCGCCGCTGGAACTACCACATAGATCGCCAGCGGGAACGACCGCTCGTCCGCCTCGCGCCGCGTTGATGCCATCAGCGCCATCGCTACCGGCCTCCGTTCGGAGGCGTCGTCGGCTCCGCCGGCTTCGGCCTGGGCGCCGCGGGCCTGGCTGCGGAAGGCGGCCGACTCCCATCATCTGGAACAATCTCCGGGTTCTTCTTCTTAGTCGGTACAGCGGCCTCTCCCTCGCTCGGCGGATTCTCCCCCACCCGCGGCCGAGCGCTCGTGCTCGTAATCGGTCCGTCCACGATCACCTTCGTCTTTGGAGTACTCGCGACCGTGCCCGTTCCGCCAGCCCCGCCCGCGGTTGACGAATAAGCCGTCTTTGCCGTCGCTGAAGTCACCGGACGACTCGATCCACCGGTTGGGCTGCCGGTCGCGCTGGCTGGCGACGTGTTCCCAGTCGCCGGCCTCACCGGCCTCGGACCAGATACAGCGGAGCCGGATGCGACTGAACCCGTCGCACTTCCACCACCTGCTGCGTTCGCCGTCGCCGGTCTGGAACCGGTTGCCAACGGCGTCGTCCTTGCCGTGCCGGTCGCAGTCGACGACATTGCCGACGCCGGTAATGTCCTCTTCGCTACGCCGTTGGCGCTATCGCCGCTTACCGCCGCCGTGTGTCCACTCAGCCCGTTCTCTGCTGTCGCCGATGAAGCCGTTACCGGCTTCTTTGGCGCAGGCGCAATGATATCTTCCGTCCCCTGCACCAGTGGCGCGCGCCGCTGCCCGGGAGTCATCTCCGCCGCCTGCGGCGTCGCATCCGGACTGTACTGATCGGGCCGCAGCGGCCTCGGAGGCGTCAGCAGGCGAACATCATCGGCAGGAGCTCCGCTGGCTGTCTCACCCACCTTTGGATCGGGATTCGTATCCGCCGGCGCCTTGGCATCCAGGCGTCCCGGAAGCCGCTCTGAAAGCACGTCGGAAGCGCGTTTCTTTTCTTCCTCGCCCTCCGCCTCGCTGGCTGCCAGATCCTTCTGCGCCTGCTTCGAGAGCGCGTCCCCGACATTGGTAATGACCAGCACTTCTTCGAGGCTCGACAGGTTCGCTGCCGGCTGCACCGATACATCCATCAGTGGATCCCGATCCGGATCGGGCTCGACCCCCTCCACTGTCCCCACTGGCATGCCGCGTGGAAAAATCTGGTCCCCGCCGCTGGTCACAATCCGCTCGCCCGCCTTGATGCGGCCATCCGGAGAAACATTGATCACCTGCAGCTGCCCGAAAGGCACACCTTTGAGAATCCCGCGCGTACGGGTGGTCTCGAGGATCACACCCACACCGCTTGTCGGATCGGACACCAGCAGCACCAGGCTCTTGTGGTCGAAGACGTCCTTCAGCTTGCCTACGATGCCGTCGGCTGTCACCACCGGCATGTCCGGAGCCAACCCATCCTTCGCACCCTTGTCGATGTAAAGCGTCCGCGACTGGTCCGTGCCCGAAGCGCCAATCACCTGGGCGGGCACCGTCTTGTAGACGTAATGTTCTTTGAAGTCGAGCAGCTGCTCGAGCCTCTGCCCCTGCTTTGCATCCTCGGCCAGGCTCGCCTGCTCCAGCCTCAGCCGTTCGATTTCCGTCTTCAGCACGGCATCCCGCTGGCGCACATGCACCAGGTCCATATAGCCATACCAGAGGCCGCGAATCCCGCGTCCGACATTGTGGATCCAGCGCTCCGGTGGCGTCACCACGCTCACCACGACATAGCGGATAAGGCTGACGCCTTCCTGATCGGGGCTTCCCGGCGCGGGGCGCTTCACCTGCACGGCAAGCGCAAGCAATTGGGCAACCAGCACCACGATCAGTACCAGGGCGTTCTTATAACGGCTGAAGAATGATTCCATGGGGCCTGACGTCGATGCTCACTGCATTTTCGGAATGGGTGTAACCCGAAACCGTAGATTGAGAGTCGGGGCGCGGTAATTCCGAAAATGCCATCACCCGCTACTTGCCGATTCTCGCCTCGCTCATTCTCGCCGCGAGGCGCGAAACAGTCTTAACCCGCGATCCGGGCGGAAGTTACCCACATTATAAGCCGCCGTTACCGGCGTTGACGCGCCGCGGCTTATATGAGTGCCACCTTCGATACCTGGTCGCGATACCTAGTCGATCTTGATCTTCCGCAGCAGCCGGAAGTCGCTCAACATCTTGCCCGTACCCAGCACCACGCTGGCCAGGGGATCGTCCGCAATCGACACCGGCAATCCGGTTTCTTCGCGAATGCGCTTGTCAAGGTTCTTGATCAGCGCCCCGCCGCCGGTCA
This sequence comes from uncultured Acidobacteriaceae bacterium, assembly GCA_963781245.1. Classification (GTDB taxonomy): domain Bacteria; phylum Acidobacteriota; class Terriglobia; order Terriglobales; family Acidobacteriaceae; genus Silvibacterium. Next base: position 76,663 of record CAWAFB010000004.1, on the reverse strand, counting down.
GTACGATGCCGCGATCGCTGATATCCGCACTCAGTTCCGGAGGCGTCCGCTCCAGCGCCACGCGAATCGCATTCAGGATTGTTGAGATCGACTCGCCCAGGGCCTCGCGGATTTCGCTGTCTTCAATCGTGATGGTCTTCGGAACGCCCTCAATCAGGTTGCGACCCTTGATCTCCATCGTCAGCGGCTTGTCCAGCGGATAAGCAGACCCCAGTTCGATCTTGATCTGTTCCGCCGTGCGCTCGCCGATCAGCAGGTTATATTTCCGCTTAAGGTAGTTCATGATGGCTTCGTCCATCTGGTTGCCGGCCATCCTGACCGACCGCGAATAGACGATGCCCGAAAGCGAAATTACGGCAATATCCGTCGTCCCGCCGCCAATATCCACCACCATGTTGCCGCTGGGCTCGGTGATCGGAAGCCCGGCGCCGATAGCCGCGACCATTGCCTGCTCCACGAGAAAGACCTCGCTCGCCTTGGCGCGATAAGCCGAGTCCTCGACTGCCCGCTTCTCCACCTGCGTGATCTCCGAAGGCACGCCGATCACGATCCGCGGATGCACCATCATCTTGCGGTTGTGAGCCTTCTGGATGAAGTAGTTCAGCATCTTCTCGGTAATCTTGAAGTCGGCGATTACCCCATCCTTCATCGGCTTGATGGCGACGATATTGCCCGGCGTCCGCCCAAGCATCTCCTTGGCTTCCTTGCCAACAGCCTCCACTTCGCCCGTGTTTTTGTTAATCGCCACAATCGAGGGCTCGTTCACCACGATGCCCTTGCCCGCGGCATAAACCAGCGTGTTGGCCGTTCCTAAATCGATCGCCAGATCGCTCGAGAAAACACTGAACAGCGAACGCAGGCCGTGCGATCGTGAAGGACGCGAATGAAAACCGTTCGATGACATGAAATAGACGACTTTTCTTTGGGACTCGTGCCTATTGTAAGGCCACAGGGGCAATTACTGCACCGCAGCGACAGGTGGAATTCTTAGCTTTTTCTAGGAATCGCTGCAAAACCGCGCAGCTCGCTTCAACTCGAGAGCCCGCCGCTCGGGCACAATGAGACTATCTACTTCGTCACCGCGGACCCACCATCAGGTCCGGCGTTACGGCCCGTTTCTCCGGGGACAGGAATCATGACTGCGCAATCGACTGCGCCACAACCGGCCGCCGCAGTTCCGCTGACTCTGCACCGCACGCCATTGCCCGCACTGACCGGGGTTCGATTCCTCGCGGCTATGCAAGTCGTGTGGTACCACTTTGGCGCTGGGTTCGCGCAAAGGCATAATCTGCCGCGACCCCTCACGAACCTCCTGACAAACGGCTGGACCGCGGTTACTCTGTTTTTCATCCTCTCTGGTTTCATCCTCAGCTATACCTACTCCGGTCAAATTGCCAGGCCCGCAGGAAAGTTGCACTTTTGGGAGGCGCGCTTTGCCCGCATCTATCCCGTTTATCTTCTTGCCCTTCTCTTATCGTGGCCATTCCATGGCAAACCCGGATTGGGACTCTCGATAGCTGTCTTCACAATGGTGCAGGCGTGGAATCCTTTTCATCCCAACTACGGGGGCGCATGGAACTCGCCTGCATGGACGCTCTCCACGGAAGCTTTCTTCTATCTTCTGTTTCCGTTTTTTCTTCCGCTGCTCGAGAAGTGCTCGATTAGGACGCTAAAATTCCTCGCCGCGGCCGCCGCCCTTGTCGTTCTTCTCGGCCATACCATGACACCCTCCGTTGATCCCCTCACCCGCCTCACCGGCCTGCCCCTTCCCGTATTTCGCTTTCCCGAGTTCCTTGCGGGAATGGCCCTGGGTCTCATCTTTCTCCGCACTCCCCGCCGGCAGCGTCATTTACCGCTTGGCTACGCTGCGATCCTGGCGATCATCGTCATCCTGATGTTCGTGAAGGGCCCTTGGCTGTCACTGCTGGCCATCCCACTCTCTGTCATCATCTATGAGCTGGCGGCTGGAGAGACACTCCTGGTCCGATTACTGGGGTCGAAGCCCTTCCTCTTACTGGGCGGGGCAAGCTATGCGATCTACCTTCTCCAGGAGCCCGTGCGGTCGTGGATGCACTTCGCCGTCACCGGCTCAACCGATCTGCGTGTTGCAAGGGGTGGAATCGATACCTTTCTCAGCCCGGTGATTCTCGTCGCATTTTCCATCGGCGTGTTCCTCTTCTGGGAGGAGCCAATGCGAAAGTGGCTCCGTTCGTGGTTCAAACGACACTCCGCGAGCAGGCTTCCCGCCGCCTGAACATTCCGGAAGCCGCCTGACAGCAACCCGGCCACACCAATCGCCATGCAGTATCCTTAAATGTTTGACTATCGCATCCACGAAAGCAGATCCCATGCCTCAAGATTCCAGGTCGCACAAGCTCTACAAAAACCTCATCGGCGGTGAGTGGGTCGCCTCCCGCACCGGCAAGACCCTCCTCGACATCAATCCTGCCAACTCCGACGACATTGTCGGCGAATTCCAGTCCTCTTCAGCCGCGGACATCGACGACGCCGTCGCTGCCGCCGCCGAAGCCTGGAAGACCTGGCGCCTCACCCCCGCGCCCAAGCGCGCCGAAATCCTCTATAAGACTGGCGAGCTCCTGACACAACGCAAAGAGCAGTACGCCCGCGAAATGACCCGCGAGATGGGCAAGGTCCTCGCCGAAACCCGCGGCGACGTGCAGGAAGCCATCGACACCGCCTACTACATGGCCGGCGAAGGCCGCCGCCTCTTCGGCCAGACCACCCCCTCGGAATTGAAATCCAAGTTCGCCATGTCGGTCCGCATGCCGGTCGGCGTCTGCGGCATGATCGCGCCGTGGAACTTTCCGATGGCCATCCCGTCCTGGAAATTATTTCCGGCGCTCGTCTGCGGCAACAGCTCCGTCATCAAACCCGCCGAAGACACTCCGCTCTCCACCTACAACCTCGTCCAGTGCCTCATCGACGCGGGCCTGCCCGCCGGAGTCGTCAACGTCGTCACCGGCTTTGGACACGATGCAGGCGCGCCCATCGTCTCCCATCCTGGCGTCCGCGCCGTGTCCTTTACCGGATCCTCCGAAGTCGGCCGCATAGTCGGACAAACCGCCGCTGCCAACTTCAAACCCTGCTCCCTTGAAATGGGTGGCAAGAACGCCATGATCGTTCTCGACGACGCCAACCTCGACCTGGCCGTCGAAGGCGCGCTCTGGGGAGCCTTCGGCACCACCGGCCAGCGCTGCACTGCCACCAGCCGCATCATCCTGCATAAGAAGATCGCCGCCGAATTTAGCGAGAAACTCGTCGCCCGCGCCGATGCTCTCAAGGTAGGAGACGGCCTCGATGAATCCGTCCAGATGGGCCCGCAGGTTAACCAGCAGCAGATCGAGACCTCCACCCGCTACTGCGAGATCGCGCTGAAAGAGGGGGCCAAGCTCATCACCGGCGGATCAGTGCTCGAAGACGGCCTCTACGACAAAGGACACTTCTTCGCGCCTACCGTCTTCGCCAGCGTCAAGCCCGGCATGCGCATCGCTCAGGAAGAAGTCTTCGGCCCGGTCGTCAGCCTCATCGAGTGCGCCAACTTCGACGAAGCCCTCGACATCGCCAACGGCATCGACTACGGACTCTCGACCGCGCTCTACTCCCGCGACGTGAACCTCGCCTTCCGCGCCATGCGCGACCTCGAAGCCGGAATCACCTACATCAATGCCCCCACCATCGGAGCCGAAGTCCATCTCCCCTTCGGCGGAGTCAAGCATACCGGCAACGGCCACCGCGAAGGCGGGACGGGTGCGTTAGATTTCTACACAACTTGGAAGTCGGTCTACATCGACTATTCCAATACGCTGCAGAGAGCGCAGATCGACACAGGAGAGTGAGGTCTGTTGCCCGGTCGACCAGGCTTGGTATGCTGTCCTTGCGGAGAGCCGAGTGGACGAACAAATCGAACTGAAACGCGAAGAGCTGATCAATCTCTGCCGTCTCCACCGCGTGCAGCGCCTCGCCGTTTTCGGCTCAGTCCTGCGCGGCGACTTCGACTCGCAAAACAGCGACTTGGATTTTCTGGTCGAATTCCAACCGCTTCCACCGGGCACCTACGCCGATACCTACTTCGACCTCAAGGAAGCAATGGAAACACTCTTCCAACGGCCAATCGATCTTGTCATCGAGTCCGCTATCAAAAACCCTTACTTCCTGAAAAGTGTTGAGCAAACGAAGCACGGCCTCTATGCGGCTTGAGGCCAAGAAATACCTTTACGACATCCAGCAGGCCGCCAGCCTGATTGTTCAGTTCACGGAGGCAAAACCTTCGCCGACTATCAGCAGGACTCAATGCTGCGGCTCGCAGTTGAAAGAGCGCTTACCACCATTGGCGAAGCTCTCTCCCAACTCGCAAAACTCGATTCCGCATTGGCAGCACAATTCAGCGAATATCAACGAATCATCGCTTTCCGCAATGTTCTGATTCATTCGTACGCGGAAATCGACGACCGTATCGTATGGGATGTGATTGAACAAAAGTTGCCTGCGCTTCACCAACAGGCCATACGCCTGATCGATCAATCACCGATTTGACGCCCGCACTCGTCACATAACCGCCTCCCACGCCTCCGGCACACTCATCAAAACAATTTAGGAGCGTTCCCACATGGAATTTCGTACAGGTGCCGGCATCCCGAATGCGTGGTCAACCTGCCCGACCCCTCACTGTGGCCGGAGGTAGAAAAGCTCGCGCCCCTCACCGCCAAAAATCCCGTCCCGGAATTAAAGACTCGGCAGTTTCACTTCGGCCCTCACAAGTTCGAAACCGCCAACCTGACTCCCTTCGCCAGTGAAGTAGTCAAACCCATGCGCTTAAGGAATGTCCGGTCCACATGGAAGCCCGGGTGAACAAAGTCCGTCGCATCCGCGGAGAGAAGCTTGAGCAGCTTTGGTGGAGACGTCGCTGCCGAGGTCGAAGTCCTCCGCGTGCACGTCGCCGACAACTTTGTCCTGGACGACCACTACGTCGACCCGCAAAAATGGTCGCCCTTGATCTACAACTTCCGGCACTACTTTCGCCTGGCCGACAAGGAGCTGGGCAAGACCTTCCGAGCCGACCGCTGAAGGCCGGAGCAGAAGCGGAACCGCTCGGGACCGGTAAGGCCTAAGACGAACACCCGTCCTTACCGAGTCCGAATGCGCTCAGGCGGACTGGTGTACCTGCGGCTGTTCTGGCTGTTGATGCCTGAGGGAGCCGGGGTGGCCTTCGGACAATCAGCTGGCCGTGCTGCGCAACCACTCCACGTCGGATGTGGTGCCGATTACGGACCAGAGCGGCGGGGCGGCCCGCTAACGGCAGCCGATTCCGATAGCTTTGGCGCTGAGGATCAAGTAGCCTGTTTGCAAGGAAACCCCTAATGTCAGCAGGGCACTCGTCGGAAAGCTGCATCGATTGCAGTCATCGCAGCCTGCGACTCTTCTGCAATCTGAGCGACGGTGCTATTCAGCATCTCGACGAGATTGGAACGCATATCGCTCTTCCGGCCCGGGTCATCGCTTTCATGGAAGGCCAACCTTCGAAGGCAGTTTTTGTTGTCTGCGAGGGACAGCTGAAGCTTTCGACGGACTCAAGCGAGGGCCGCACGATGATCCTGAAACTTGCCTGCCCGGGCGATATTCTGGGATTGAGTGCAGCGCTGAGCCAGACCTCCTATGAAGTGACGGCGGAGACGCTGGAACCTACGGTGCTCAAAAGCATTCGGCGCGCGGAATTTCTGGAATTTCTTCAGGCCCACAGTGAAGTCGGCACAAAGACCGCACAGGCAATGGCGAAGGAGTACCGCGACGTATTTCTGGATGCGCGCCGGCTGGCGCTTTCCGGCTCTGTTTCGGGGAGGCTTGCGCGGCTGCTGCTGGATTGGGCCGCGACTGCGGCGTGTGGCAAGCCCGAACTACGCTTCACCATGGCCCTCACTCACGAGGAACTGGCGAACATGACCGGAACCTCCCGCGAGACGGTCACGCGGCTGCTGAACCAGTTCGAACGCGATCGCCTGATAGCGCGGCACGGCGCCTCACTGATTATCCTCAAGCCCCATGAACTGAATCAACTTGCAGCGTAATTGCCTCCCTGCGATGTGACGGGGATCACATTTGCCGGTGAGGTGCATCACAGCGTCATCACTTTCAGTGCGTCCATATTGGGGATGTGCGGAGGTGAGTGATGCAGAACAAAACAACCAAATTCGGAACAATTGTGGTGGCTACGGACCTGAGCGGCGCGTCGTCCTCTGTTGCGCTGCGTTATGCGCAGGCGATCGCGCGCGTCCACGAATCCAGACTGGTCGTTATGCACGTGATCGACCCGGTCGGCTATGCGTTTCCGGACGGAGCGCCTGATTTTGCCGCGGCCGATTGCGCGGCTCGTGAGGAGCTCAGAAAGATCGAGGAAGAAACGCAACGGGAAGGCATCCCTGTCCATTCAGCGATCGAAACGGGCGTTGTTTATCAGCAAATTCTGCAGGCCGTACTCGATTATCATGCCGAGTTGCTCGTGCTGGGCACGCGCGCCAAGACCGGAATTGGGAGGGCGGCGCTCGGCACGGTGGCGCGGCAGGTGCTGGCTAAAGTCCAATGCCCGGTGCTCACAGTTTCGCCAGATGCAGAGGTGGACCTTGCGTGGGCTGGACGCTGGCGCAACGTGCTGGTTGCCACCGATTTCTCTTCTGCATCGCTTTCGGCCCTTCGCTGCGCGCACGGCATTGCGCACGAGCAACTTGTCGCACTGCACGTTCCACTTTGCAAGGATGGGCGTGAATGCAAGAACTGCCTGGAACGCTTGCGTTTTCTGGCGCCCTTCAACGAATCTCACACCGTCCCGGTTGAGCACATCGTTCAATCGGGCGACACGGCGGCCTTGATTGCCGAATACGCCAGGCTGTTCGGTGTCGATCTGGTCGTTCTGGGATCTCCCGAGAATGAGCTCGCGGAAGAGGACTTTGACTCAAGCACCGTCCTTCAGGTGATTTCGCGGGTAGAGTGCCCGGTGCTTTGCGTCCCTGCAAACAACCGCGCGGAGCATCTGGTGGAAGTGATTCGGGAGGTTTGCTACGGAGGATGACGACACCGGGTCCAAAATAGACGGACCTGGTGCGGAATCATCAGGGCTTAGGAGAGGGTCATCGAGATTCCCGCGGTGGGAAGGCTCTGGCAATTGATGCCTGAGGAAGCCGGGGGGGTGAGCAGCTCGCCGGTTTCGAGCAGAGTCTTGATGCCGGAGAGGACCCTGCTTTCGCAAGTATTGACATAAGATCGCTATTACTACTACATTGTAGTTCTAATGGCGATGCACCCTGTCGGACTTGGACAAGTGATGGCAGCTCCCGGAACCAGACCATTTTTGCGAAATCCTGACCGGCGAACTTTCCTTTGGTCCCTGGCGAGTCTTGGGCTGACCAAAAAAATAGCGACATTCGAAGAGTCACCCGAGCCGGCATACCGCCTGTTAACGCCGGAAGGTAAAGTCCGAATGAGTGTTCGATATTTTGCAAGCTCTACGACCGACAGCTTTGATTTCCGGGATGACCTCACGAAGCGCGTCTTTTGCCTCTCTGCAAACGGAGAGGAAAAGCAAGGCTGCCTGGAGCGATTCGTGGGCTCAATGGCCATCGCCTGCTACGACTTTCGCTCCCGCCATCGTTCCCACACGCCGCTCAATTTGCGGGAACGGGTGGTGACCATCGATCAGGACAATCGAATGAGCCCTCGTGCTCCTTACGAAAGCGTGCTGGCCGTAGAACGCGATGTCGCCAGCGATATTCAGGCATTCGGCTACGACCCCGGCGATGCAAGCGCCAAGCCTCTTACCGTGTGGCGTCTGCTGCGCCAGGATTTGTACCTCAATGACCGAACCACAGCTTTTCTGATCGTGCATTGGAAGCACACCCTCGATTTCATAAGCCTTGTGGATGTGATTCCCGGAGATGGAACTGAATTGATTCGTTAGGACGATTCGCGAAGATGAGTGCCTCGCCGACGTAGCGCAAAGCCCAAAACGCCTTGACTTCATCGCATATTAGTACTACATTGTGCTCTTAATCATGCTTGGCGAGTTTGAGTATTTGTTGATCACCGTTGCTGCCGGTCTCGGGGAAAATGCTTATGGCGCAGCGATTCGAGAAGAGATTGAAGCGACCGCAGACCGAAGATGCTCCATAGGAGCGCTTTACACGACCATCGACCGCCTGGAGAGAAAGGGTCTGCTGGAAACATGGATGGGTGAAGCTACGCCGCAGCGTGGCGGCCGGGCCAAACGCATGGTGCGCGTGACTGGGCGAGGCGTAAGCGCCGCAAAAGAATTTTACGACGCGGTCACACGCGTTAGCCGGGGCGCATCCTGGGCGGAAAGCCGATAGGAAGGCCTCCATGAACGGGATAGTCTGGACGCTGACAGGGTTGGTTGCGACGCTTCTCGATCAGGATGAGCGCGACGCGGTCCTGGGAGATCTGCTGGAAACTCACGAAAGCCCCCTCCGAGGCTTTCTCGGTGTGCTGGGGCTGGTTTCTCGCCGGCAGGCTGCCCTTTGGAAAAGTCCGCGGCCATGGCTCGCAGGATTTGCCGTTGCCCTCCCATGCAGCTACCTGCTGATGCATGTTTCCCTTTCGGTAACCTGCACGTATGAGCGTCTGGTCAATCACAGGCTTTATACATGCTGGCACACAGGGCACGAGGGTTTCCCGCTGCTGCTGTGCCATATCCTGCTGCTCATTACATGGTCATGGTCAGGCGGCTACATTGTCGGGTCGGTGTCACGACGGACACTTTGGATGAGCACTGCATTGTCGGTGGTGCCGGCGATTTTCTGCTTGTGCATGTGGGGCCCCGCACTTCCCTCCAGGCTGTGCCTTTTCATCTTCCTTCTGCCAGGGATCTTCGGGGCGCAAAGGGGATTGCGAAACGCCAGCATTTCATTCGGGGTGGCGTTGCTTCTGGCGGCCACCATCACTGTCCTGATGATTTCCGCGTGGAGCAACCAGGCTTTGTGGGTTCACAATTGGGCGTTGGTTCTACCAGCCTGGTACCTGGTCGCAACAGCATGGCGGTCGAAACGTCAAACCGGGTTGCGGTCAATGGGTCACGCAAGCATGTCGTAGCATTAACTCCCGATGAAGCGGACAATCGGACGGCTGGTGCCTCCGGGTGCTTCCAAACCAATCAGGTGCTTCCAAACCAATGACGGTAGTAGGGAGCATTTGCGTCCCTTGATGGCAGGTCTTTATCGGCCGATCTTGAGTTCGGAGAGCAGGCGGCGGTCGGCTTCGCTCAATGACCGGTCAAAGCACGCTTCTTTCTTGCTGCCGGACTCGAGTATGGTGTTTCCATTTTTGTCGGTGATTCGAACGCCAAACCGCTCAACGATCATGCGCCGGGCATTCGGCAGCCGATAGATGCTGTTGCTGAGTTCGGAATCCATGACGGAAGTATAAGCCCGATCAGGAAGACTGCGCCGCAGTTGCGGGCTGGGGGAGTACTTCCGCGAGAAACAGAGCGAAGTCGGTGCCGACCGGCTGGGCGTGGAGCTGCCGCATCATGAGCGAGACCTGGCCGCGATGGTAGGTGGAGTGGTTGGCCATGTGCTGCATCTGAAGCGCAAGCCTGACGTCGCCCAGACGAGTGGGAAGCAGCTTCTGCAGGAGGTCGTCGGTCAGGCGGCTCAGGAAGGCGAGCTGCTCCTTTTCGACTTCAGCCCATTTTGATTGCACCGAAGCGAAATCGGGAAACAGGCTGGGATTGAAGGTAGCGTCGCGCCGGGTTCTCAGCTCAGCGAAGGTGGCAGGACCGGGTGCAGGCTCGTTCCAATAGGAAAGCCAGATCCACTCGGCAGCGACGATGTGCACGATGGTGTCGCGCACCGAGGCGAAACTTCCGCCGAGGTCGCGGGTGAACTGCTCCGGCGTGAGCACTGAGGCCGCGTTGCAGACCCGGTGGTTGGCCCAGCGGTCGTACTCGTAGAGCAGGCGGATGTCTTCTTTGGTCATGACTAAGACGAAGATTAATTTGCGGCAGAGGGAAATACAACGGCATGCTGCTGGTGACAATGTTCGCAATTTTATGCCCGCGCGCAGGGCTATACACGTGAGACCCCACGGCGGCATTGCGCAGCGAATACAAGGCCCACCTTGCGCTGTTAGTCTGCGGCGCAGAAACGCGGGAATTCGTGGGCGCTGCCGGCGGGTCGCGGAGAATGCCCTTGTGCGTTCTCCTGGTCGAAAAAGCGGATGAGCTCGCGAGCGATGGTCGCTGCCTCGCTCACGGGGAGGAAGTGGCCTGAGTCAAGGAGGATCGCTTCCGAATCCGGGATGAGGCTGGCGGCGCGGGTTGCGAAGGCCTGTGGAACGGCGGAGTCGCGCTTTCCATGGAAGATGAGCGTGGGAACGAGCAGTTGGGTGAGGCGCTCGGGCATCGAGGCGAGTACGTCAGCCGGATTTCCCCAGCGCAGCAGCGACATGAGACGCCAGGCTCCGCCGAGTCCGTGGAAGGGAGCGTGGAAGTCGCGGATAACTTCGTCCCGCTCGGACTTGGTGTGCAGATCGGACTCGAGGGCAACCTGCATGACCAGCTTCCAGAAGAGCAGGTTGATGGCAGGGGCCAGCAATTCGCCGACAAGTGGCCTTCGAAGAATCTCGAAGAGATAAAACGGCTTGAGGTCGGGAAAGATGGATGGGGTGAGGAGTGCGAGACGTCCCACGCGGTGCGGATTGCGATGGGCATACTCGATGCCGATGGCGCAGCCGGCGTCGTGGCCTACGATATGCCACTTCTCGATGCCGAGCTCGATGCGCAGCGCTTCGATGGAGACGGCGAGGGAATCAAGCTCGCGGAAGCCGCCGGGCTGGCGGGGCGTGCGGCCCAGACCGGGAAGATCGACGGCAATGCAGGTGAAGCGGCCGCACATTCGGTCGATGACTCGACTCCAAAGATGGCAACTTGTGGGCATGCCGTGAAGGAAGAGAACCGGGTCACCTGAGCCCGCGCAGAGGTGATACATCCGAGTGGGACTGTCAGCGATCCTAGTGGGTGCCATCATCCAGCGGCCTCGCAGTGAGCTTGCTCGCTCTCGCAGAAGCTGTGCATGACGGAGGCTGCAGCGCGGAAGATGCCGAGCAGGAGTCCGATGAGGAGCGAGGAGATGACTCCACGAGGGCGGACACGGGCGTAGACGGAGTTGAGGCTCCACGCGGGGATGGTGTAGACATCGCCCGCCATCTTGACGCCGATGCGGTTGCGGATGGGTCCGTCGTAGACGACTTTTTCGATGCCGCAGTTGAAGAAGCGCGCGACATCCTGAACGCGGCGGCTGTACATGGCCGCGGCGAGCCAGGGAAGACGAGCGCGTTGGCGGTACTTGATGATCAGCGCCGAGGCTTCGGAGGCGTGGCGAAGGGCGGCGGTAACTCCGTTTGACGTCATGGGGTCGACCATGGCGGCGGCTTCTCCAGCGACGAGCCAGTTTGGTCCGAAGATGTGACTGTGGACGCGGCAGCGGTAGGAGGTAACGCTCGGAGAGACGATCGGGGAGGATTGAATCAGATCACGGAATCGAGGAAAGCGGTCCAGCTGCGTGCGGAAGATGCTCTCTGTCGTGTGCCCGGTGGCACGGAGGGCCTTGATGGCTTCGCCGGTGGAGACGTAACCGATGCTGATGGTGTTGGCGTGGATGGGAATCTCCCAGACCCAGTCCATATACGCTGGGCAGCTGCCTTCGGCGTGCAGCGTGGTCCCCTCAATGGATTCGGAGACGGTGAAGTAACTCCAGATGGCCACTTTGTGCGGGCCGTAGTCGGAGGCGGGAAGGTTGAAGGTGCGCGGCAAGAGGCGAGCCGCCGAGCCCGAAGCGTCGATGAACCAGCGCGATGCGATGCGCGCGCCCTGCTCGGTGATGACGGAGGTCACTGCGCGGCCCTGAGTCTCGATGCGGGTCACCCGGTCGTGGAGGAACCGGACGCCGTCGGCGATCGCGATCTTGCGGATGGCAGCGTTGAGCTGGACGCGGTCGACGTGCAGAGTGCGCAGCTCGAGGTTGAAGGGTGGCTGGCCGAGCCATTCGCCGGGGACGTAGTGCGTCGTCGATCCGTCGGCGAGCCGCAGAGTAACGTGGCGTTTCCAGGTGGCGATTCCCTCAGAGATTAGGCGGTCCATCGATAAGCCGAAAGCGGCGAGCAGGTCGGGCGCGGACCAGTCGAGCGACTCCCCGACCGGCTGGGTGTCGGCGATATCAGCCTCGATGCAGAGGACGCGAAGGCCGGCGCGGACGAGATGGATGGACGTCGCCATACCGGCGAGTCCGCCTCCGGTGACAGTGACGTCTATCTGCTCTGAATCGTTATCGTTCGGCAAAACTGTCCGGTTCTCCGCGTGGGAATGGTAGCCAGAGTTGCCGGCGATGCGCCTCGTCCAATGGGTTGAGTTTTGAGTCCACCCGATGTGGGTTGCGGTCCGGTCGCGCGTCTGTGCTTCGGGAATGCCCTCGTCGAGTTGCATGTAATGTATACATTCATGCGATCCATGCAGAGAGGGCTGATTTCGATGAAATTGATTTTGCGGTTGGTAGTAGTTGCGCTTTTCGCCGCTACGGTGCGGGCGGAGACGCGTCCTGTTTCGCTGTTCTACATGACCGAGACTCCGGACTCGGTTCGGTCGTTTATGGCGCATTCCGGGAAGATCGGGCTGCTGGTGCCGATGTGGTACACGGCCGATGCGAACGGACTGGTGTCGGGCGGCCCGAATCCGCTCGTGATGGAGGTAGCACAGAAGGAGCACCTGCCGGTGATGCCGATCGTCGTGGCCGCAGGCAAGGACGCGTTCCATACGCTGCTCGGTAATCCAACGGCGCAGAAGGCGATGATTGCGGCACTGATTCGAGAGTCGAAAGACCGCGGATATACCGGGTTTCAATTCGACTTTGAAGACATCTCGTGGACGGACCGGGACGCGCTGTCGGCGCTGGTGAAAACGACAGCCGATGCGCTGCATGCGGAGGGGTTGAAGCTGTCGATTGCGACCGTGCCGAATGCGCCGGGGTATCCGGGCAAGGGCGGCTTTGCGAAGTGGATCTACGAGGACTGGCGCGGCGCGTATGACCTGGCGGCGATCGGACAGTCGGTCGACCTGGTTTGCCTGATGACCTACGACCAAAACACGCGATGGACGATGCCCGGTCCAGTGGCGGGATGGAACTGGACCGTCGAGAATCTCGACTACGCGCTCAAATTTGTCCCCAAGGAAAAGCTCTCGCTGGGCATTCCCGTGTATGGCTATCACTGGTATGCAGGAGCACCGATTCGGCGCGAGGATCCGGAGACGAAGAAGGTCGTCGAATATCCGAATGCAACCGGGGACTATATCGGCGCGCCAAACGCGGAGCTCCTGGCTAAGGAATACAAAGGCACCATCCAGTGGGATCCGGACGACCGCACGGCGTGGTTTTACATCAACCGCGACCAGATGCGGGAGTGGGTCTTCTTTACCGACAAGCGAACGTTCGAGGAGCGGTACAAGCTGGTGCAGGAGCGCGGTCTCGAAGGCTTCTGCTCGTGGGTGCTGGGCGAAGAGGATCCGGCGATCTGGGAGCTGCTGCCGGACCGGAAATAGTTGAGGCTGGCTCAATCGGCGCCAGATTCGCCATAAAAATTGTTCATTCTGCCAAAAGCAGACAATTTTTCTGTTCAATCGTGTCTCCGCGCGGTTATACTGCGGCCCATTGAGCGATTCCGCCCATGCGGCTCTCTGGTGAGAGCGCATGCCCTGGCGATCGCGAGGCCAGGTTTGCAGCAACGGAAACAGGAGGAATCAGAAAAAATATGCTCTCCCCTAAAAAGTTTTGCCCTAGATGGCTCTCCCGCGGCGCGGTGGTTTTGTCCACCGCGCTCTTTTTTGCTCTCGCCCTGAACGTGAGGCCGGCGCAGGCTCAAACGGTGACGGGCAACATCACCGGCATAGTGACGGACCCGAGTGGAGCGGCGGTGGCGGGAGCGACGGTGACGGCGCGCGATGTCCGCACCGGGGTAGACACGCAGGCGACGACCAACGGCTCAGGCGTGTACAGCATCCGGTTCCTGCCGATCGGGCAGTATGAGCTGACGGTGAAAGCGAGCGGATTCGCCACCGGCACCGTTCCAGCTTTTTCCCTGGAGATTGACCAGACTGCGAAGTTCGATGTGAAGCTGACGGTGGGCAGCGAGGCCCAGACGGTGAACGTAAATGCGTCGACGGCGCCGATTCTGAATACGGAGAATCCCACGCTGAGTGGTACGTTCACTGCGAATACCATTCAGAACTTTCCGCTGAACGGGCTCGATTTTTCGGCATTGACGCTTTATATCCCGGGATCGGTGAGCACCGCGGGCACCTCGGGCACGACCCAGATCGAGCGCAGCACCTATTACACGGATTCGATCAATCTGAATGGCAACCGCGCGCAGGCCAACAACTATACCCTGGATGGCATCGACCTAAACGAGACCTTCAACAACCTGATCTCATACAGCCCGTCCCCTGAATCGCTGCAGGAATTGAAGGTGCTGACTGCGAACTCTCCGGCGGATTACGGCAATGTGAATGGCGGCGGGATCGTTGCTGTTCTCAAGAGCGGCACCAACAGCTACCACGGCTCGGCGTTTGGGTATCTGCAGGATTACAAGATCAACGCGAATTCGTGGAGCAATAATCACGCGGTTCCGATCATTCCGGTGAATCCGTATTCGCAGTCGCAGTTTGGCGGCACTTTCGGTGGCCCGATCAAACGCGACAAGCTGTTCTTCTTTGTGGATTACCTGGGATCGCGTTATCACACGGGCGGAACCGGAACGGCAAGCGTCTTCACGCAGGCGATGCGTAACGGAGACTTCTCCGCGCTACTCTCCGGAAGCAATCCGATCCAGCTCTATGATCCCTTAAACGGATACGCTCCCTATGCCGGCGACAAAGGAGTTCCGATCATCAATCCTGTGGCAACGTACCTGTTCGCAAATCAAAAAATCTACCCGCTACCCAATGCGACGCCGACGGATGGAATCGCGGCGAATGATTTCCAGGGCCCGACACGTCAGTTCAAGACGAACAATCAGGGAGATATCAAAATCGAGTACGACCCACGCGCCGCGGACAAAATCACCGGATTCTATGCAATGTCGACGGCCTATGACGAAACCACCCCTGTGCTGGACATCAGCTTCCCAGGGCCGAATCACTACCCGACGAAGCTCTTTGGTACGAACTGGGTCCATGTCTTTTCACCGGCTGTCGTGAACTCCGCGCGAATCGGCTTCACGCGTACTGTATGGGCGCAGAACTTTCCAACCGATCCTACCGGCCTGTTTGGAACTTCCGGCAACGCGAAAGTTGGAATTCCATTCCCCAATCAGAGTTATGACGGCTATTCCTACCAGAGCATCAGCGGTGGCATCACTGCCGGAGGCAATCCCGTGTACGGCGGCGGCCTCATCGACAACACTTACAGCTACATCGATGACCTCACCTGGCAGCGGGGCAAGCACACCCTTGACTTTGGCATTCAGGCGCTTCGCTACCAGAACAACTATCCCACCGCCAACAACTATGGCTACCTGGGAAGTCTCACCTACAGTGGCAATTTCACCACCAACCCCTCGCTTGCCAATGCAGGCGGTTATGGCGGCGCAGACTTCGTCCTCGATCGCGTAAGCCAGGTTGCAGCAACACTGAACAGTATCAACGTCGGCCAGCGGCAGTGGCGCATTGCCGGCTTCGTGAGCGACAGTTACAAGATCATGCCGAACCTTACACTCGTCTTCGGTGCTCGCTATGAATTCGACGAGCCTTGGGTCGAGGAAAACAACAAAACAGGCAACATCAATCTCGCAACCGGGCAGGTGATCTATGCGCACGCGGTTCCTGCCGGAGCGCCTGTAGGGTCTGGCCTGTGCAGCAATCACGGCTGCTACAACGCGCAGAACGAAGTGGTGCCACGCCTGGGATTTGCTTATCAGGCGAGCAACCGTTTTGTGATTCGCGGAGGCTATGGAGCGACCAGCTTCTTCGAGGGCAACTCATCCAACCAACGTCTGACCTCGATCACGCCATTTATCCAGGCAATACAAACTCCATCGTCTTCGCCAACGAACGCGGCTCCGTATAACGTTCCTCGCACGGCGGAAGAAGGCTTCACCGGAGGCACCGTCAGCGCCAGCGGAACTTATAACGTCTACCCTAAGGACATCAAGCCGGCATACGTACAGATGTGGAACCTGACGGCGGAATATGCGCTGACCAATACCATGTCGTTGCAGGTTGGGTACCTCGGTGAGCAGGGCCAGCACGTCGAGGACTACGGTAACGTGAATCAGTGGACCGTGAACGGTGATCCTACCTCCGCTCCTTACTACAACAACCCGTACATCGGAATGAACGCCCCAATCGGTAGCATTGGCAACAGCCCTCTGCTGATCACGGAATCGCGGGCGGCGATGAGTTACAACGGCCTGCAGGCTGTGCTGCGTGAGCGCGTCAACCGCGGTCTTGAGTTCACCCTCAACTACACCTACGCCAAAGCACTGACTAACAGCCTGGGCAACTACGCGCTGAACGTCAACGGCTTCAGCGGCGCCTTCCAGAACTACTATGACAGCGCTGCCGACTGGGGTCCCGCAGGATACGACGTTCACCAGAATGTCAGCGGCACGATGGTCTACGCGCTTCCCTTCGGGCGCGGGCAGCAGTATCTCAACAACATCAGCCGCTGGGCCGACGTGGCAATCGGCGGCTGGAGGTTCGCCGTTGTCGGCGTCGGCTACACAGGGTTCCCGGAGACGCTCACCGCACCTAATGGCAACAACTCAAACAGCTATGGCCAAGCCCGGCCGAATCAGTATCGCAAGCTGAAAATTGTGGGCCAGTCGATCGATAACTGGTTCGGCACCGATCCTTCGGCAACTCCATGCACAACTCCCGGAGTGGACAACGGCGTGTGCGCCTACGGCGTGCCTGCGTCGAACACCTTTGGAACGGCAAGGAACGGCAATATCCGCGGGCCCGGTTATCGCAACGTCGATATGTCCGCTTTCAAGGATTTCCATATTACTGAGAGTCAGACAGTGGGCTTCCGCTTCGACGCCTTCAACGCGCTCAACATTGCCAGCTACGGCAACCCGGATGTGGGCATCACCGACAGTAACTTCGGCAATATCTCCAACCAGGGAACGCCGACGCGCTCGACGGAACGCCATCTGCAGTTCTCGGCGAACTACCGGTTCTAAAAAGACAGGTTGCCGTGACGGGAATTTCATCAGGCGTTGTTACGCTGTGAAGGCCGGCTACCTCGCTAGGGGTAGCCGGAGCCGTGAAAAGTATTGTGCGATTTCCGGACAGGCTCTGTGATCCTCAACTACAGATTTGGGTCTTGTTCGAAATAGGTGAGGTCGATGGCTGTTCTTGAAATCTGTGTCGATTCGGTTGAGTCGGCGGTCGCCGCGGAGCGCGGAGGCGCGCAGCGCGTGGAGCTGTGCAGCGATCTGCTGGAGGGCGGCATTACGCCCAGCCCAGGGCTGCTGGAGCTCGTGCGCAAGCGGGTCGAGATCGATCTGTTCGCGATGATCCGGCCACGGGGCGGCGACTTCTGCTACACCGACGAAGAATTCGCAGTGATGAAGGCGGATATCGAACACGCGAAGCAATTTTTCGCGGATGGCGTGGTGCTGGGGATTCTGGATGCGGAAGGATACGTGGACGTCGAGCGCACGCGCGAGCTGGTGGAGCTGGCAAAGCCCCTGCCGGTAACGTTCCATCGCGCGGTGGATGTGTCGGCGGATTTTGCCGACTCGCTGGAGCGGATTATCGCGAGCGGGGCAAAGCGTGTGCTGACTTCGGGCGGCAGACGTCGCGTGGCCGACAGCACGCAGGATATCTCGGCGGCCATTGAGCGCACGCGGGGAAGACTGACGATCATGGCCGGCGGCGGCCTGAATCCCGAAAACATCCGCACGGTTGCCGAGGAGACGGGAGCCCAGGAATTTCACGCGAGCCTGAACACAGGGGTCGACAGCCCGGTCCGGCGACGGAACGATTCGCTGTTTCTGGGCGCGGATCTCGAACGCGATTACACGCGATATGTGGTGCGCGAGGACGATGTACGCGCGCTGCGAGATGAGCTGACGCGAGTGGATGGCAAGCGTGCCGCGGTAGCGCAGAGTTCCCTTGAGGATGCGTAGCCGGATTGATTTACCCTGATCTGCGACCCTGTATTTCGCGAGCCCCGGGGATGTCATTCAAGACCGACGATCGAGCTAATCAGATTTTGCGGGTACTGCTGCGGCACGGCCGTGCATCAATGGAAGACCTGATGCAGGAGCTTGAGACATCGGCTCCGAACATACGGCGCGACCTGGCGAAGCTGGAGCGGCGCGGCCTGGTGTGCCGCACGCACGGCGGCGCAGAGCTTTTCGGACCGCAGATCTACGAGCCGTTTCGCTTCGACGCGGAGTTCCAGACGCGCGAGGAGCGCTTCGTAAAAGAGAAGCGCAGGATCGCCCTGGCGGCGGCGGATCTGATCCGGGAACACGAGACAATCGCCTTCACTGCCGGCACAACGACCACACAGATTGCGCGCAGCATTCGCCACCGCAGCAACCTGCGGATCGTCACAAATGCCGTGAATATTGGTATGGAGCTGTGCAATCAGCCGGGGTTGAAGACTTCGCTGACAGGCGGAGTGGTGCAGTGGGCGGGGTCTTTCTCGCTGATCGGTCCGGCGGCGATTCAATCACTGGGCGAAATCAACGTGGACCGCGCATTTATCGGCGTCTGCGGGATGGATGCGAAGCGCGGTGCGAGCACAATCGAGATGGACGAGGCGGTGGTGTTCCGCGCGATGGCGCGGCAGGCGCGTCAGGTGGTGGTGGTCGCCGATTCAAGCAAGATGGGAATGGTGAGCCCGGGGCTGATCTGTCCGGCGAATGAGGTCCACATGGTGATCACCGACACGGGAGTATCTCCCGATGTGGTTGCGGAGCTGCATGCGAAGGGCGTGGAAGTAATGACAGTGTGAAGAAGACCCTCAAGGACTGAGGCCGGTGCAGGGTGCGCCGGCCTTTGTCGCCTGTGGGGGAGGGTTGCAGCTTACCAGGGGAGTTCCTGGCCGAGGTGGATGAAGTGTCCGCTGGGGCCATCGGGGCCGAGCAGCGCGGCGGCAACGCTGGTTTTGGCACCGTCAGGGATTTCCATCGGAGCGGCGTCGGTGCCCATCTCCGTCTTGACCCAGCCGGGATGCACCGAATTCACTTTGATGGGTGTGTCCTTGAGCTCGTCAGCAAGGTGGATGCTGAAGGCGTTGAGGGCGGCCTTCGAGGAGTTGTAAGAGAAGAGTTTAGATCCTGCAATGGGGCTTTTGGGGTCGGCATGCAGGGTGAGCGAGCCAAGAATGCTGGAGAGGTTGACGATGCGTCCGGCATCACTCTTCTTTACAAGCGGAAGCAGCTGCTGCGTGAGCGCAACTACGGAAAAGAAGTTGGTCTCGTAGACGCTCTTGAGCTCCTCTTCAGTCGTTATCGAAGTGGTATTGGTGAAGAAGTCTCCGCCAGCAATTCCGGCATTGTTGATGAGGATGTCAAGCTTGCCGAACTTCTCGTCGAGAAACTTGTAGGCGGCGTTGCGGTCGGCGGCCTTCGTTACGTCGAGTTGAATTCCATAAGCGTCGACGCCCGCGGTTTTGAGCTTGGCGGCTGCGGCCTCGGCGTCGCTCAGCTTACGCGATCCAAGAACGACGGTGACGCCCTGTTCGCCCAACTGCTTCGCGGTTTCAAAACCAATTCCGCGATTCGCCCCGGTGATCAGAGCGACCTTCTTCCCTTGTGCCATAAATGCAATCTCCTGTACCCAACAAATAGATGATTCGCGAGGGGGATGGATTCATGAGAGATGACGCAACCGGCCGCTTCCGGCGTCAGGATCGCGCGGCGCGCAGGGCGGCCATCTCCTCGCGATTCGGGCCGTATAGTTCCGTAACCGTGCCGCCCGCCAGCCTGCAAAGGACGGAGAGTTGCCCGCGGTGGTGAATCATGTGAAAGAGAACTGCAAACCACAGGAGGTCGCGGATCGAAAGCTCGTTGCCGGTGAAGTGCCGGAGTTTGCGGTCGAGATCTGCCGGAGCGAGCTTGCCGACGCGCTCGACGGCCTCGGCGTGGACGCGTTCATAGCCGGGGGCGAGCGCTTCAATCGTTCGGGGGCGCTCGATGCCGGCAGGGCGGCCGCCGGGCTGAAACCCGCCGAGTTCGATGCCCCAGGCGGTGTAGGCCTCGAGCTCGGCGAGGTGCCAGGAGAGCTCTCCCAGGGAGCGGGCCTGCGGGTCCGGACGGAAATCATACTGGCCGGCGGGCAGAGTGCGCAGCAAGTCAGCGGTTTTGTTTGCTTCGCGATTCCAGAAGTTGAGGAAGGTCTCGAGTTCGTTGTTCATTGCGATGTCTCCTTGAGTTATCAGGCTTTTGCATCGAGGGCGAACTGGCGGCGGAGTCCGGACGCGAAGATACTCCAGGGAACGACTTTTCTGAGACGTGGCAGCCAGGTTGCATCGGAGCCTACGCGGTATCGGAGTCGGGGATTGCGGCAGGTGGCAGCGTGGAAGACGGCCTTGGCAACGAGTTCCGGCGAGCAACCTTTTTCGACTCCGTTTTTGATGGCGGCGGTGACCCGATTGCGCGGGCCTTCATACGCGGGCAGCAGCCCAACCGCTGTTCGAGCGGCGTGGCTGATGCTGGTGCGGATGTAGCCGGGCTCGATGAGGCTGACGCCGATGCCGAAAGGCTTGATTTCGTACCAGAGGGATTCCGAATAGGCTTCGAGAGCGAACTTGGTGGCGCAGTAGTAAGCGCTGTATGGAACTGGGATGAGGCCGACCAGCGATCCGATATTGATGATTCGACCTGCGCGGGCCTGGCGCATCGACGGCAGGACGGCGTTGACGGTGCGCACACAGCCGAAGAAATTCGTTTCGAATTGGTCTTTGGCTTCGGCGAGGCTGGTCTCTTCGATGGCTCCGTTGAGCACGTAGCCCGCGTTATTCACGAGGATCTCGATGTGCCGTGTCTGAGATAGAACGCGACCAATGCAGTCTCTGACAGAGTCGTCAGAGGTGACGTCAAGCGAGAGCATGGTGCATTCGGGCGGCGAGACGGGATTGGCGGCGCGCGTGGTGCCGAAGACGGTGAAGCCGCGGGCGTGGAAGAGGCGGGCAGTCGCGGCTCCGATTCCAGAAGATGCGCCGGTGACGAGGACTGTCTGAGGCATGGTGTTGCTCCTGTCTTGCTACGGGGCCGACGTTCTGGGCCTGTCGTTACGGGCCCGATGTTACGGAAGCGACACGCTCTCTTTAACAACCGCGGAGCGGCATGCGCTGAGAATCTTGTCGGATAGCTTCGGGTCGTCGACGGCGCGGGAGAGCATCATTCCGCCGACGCAGAGTGCGATGGCGGCGATAGCCTCTTCTTTATTCGGAGAATCGCCGCCGATCTCGCCGCCGACCATATCGATCAGCCCTCGCAGGCGCTGCTCGAAGATGCCGCGTGACCGGCCTCCGATGCGACCGATCTCTGACGCAAGGGCGGGCATGGGGCATCCGAGTTCGGGGTTGTCACGATGAGCTTTGCTGAGATAGGCGGACGCGAATTTGCGGACCCACTCCTTGCCGCGAAGATTCGCCAGTCGGCGCGACCAGCGCACGCCCGAATCACAGAAGGCGGATTCGAGCGAGTGAGCAAGCAGGTCTTCTTTCGACCGGAAGTGCGCGTAGAAGGCGCCGGCAGTGAGATCGGCAGAGGCCATAACGGCGTCGATGCCGGTGGCGTCGTATCCGCGACTGCGAAAGAGCGTGGAGGCGGCGTTGAGAATCCGCTGACCGGTTTGCTGCTTGTGATCGGCCGGATATCGCATCTGTTTGCGATGATATTACGATCGTAATTTTATCTTCAAACAAGATGCGAAGGAGCTTTCGACGGGATCAAATCGTTAGATTGGAGCGGCTCCGCTGATGACGGCTATTTTGCCATCGAGTTTGCCCATTGCGGTTGCTCCCGGCTCTCGCCTTTAGAGCCCGCTGAACTAACGGGCTCGCGAAAGGTCTGAGGGGGTTCAACGTATTCGCGTTCCCGACGGCGAATCTCCTTGTAGCGAGCAAAGGCGGCACGGTCACTTTCAAGGCCTAGGAAAGTGCGGAGCGTAGAGCCGCGATAGGTGTGTGCGGCCATCTTCGGAGCGTTGCGCAGGACGAACCATGGATCGTGGCGGAATACGGCTGGGATGTGCTTTGTCTTCATGCCGCGCTCGGCCTTCCAGCGGAGGTATTCGATTTCGTCGAGCGAGAGGTTCTCATTGTGCACGATGGGCGTTGTGCCGTCGTACTCATGGAGGCGCTCGTTCTCGATGAGGCCCAGGCGGCGGAAATCTGCCGTCATTGGGGTTTTGGGGTATGGCGTGGGGTGCTGGATGTACGGCCAGTCGACATACTTGCGGGCGAATTCAAGATTGGTCTCGATGGATTCGGCGGTATCGCCGGGGCTACCAACGATGAGGCCTCCGACAACGTACATGTTGTTCTTGTGGAGATAGTCGATGGCCTGCAGGGTGGCATTGCCGGTCTTCTTGCCATTAGAGCGCGCGGTGTTTTTGGCCGAGGCCTGCAGGAACACAAGGTCGCTCTCGAGGATGTTCTCGATGCCGAGGAAAACATAGCGGAATCCCGCTTTACGCATCAGAGGTGCCAGCGTTTCACCATTATTAGCAATCGCGGACGTCATGCCCTGAACAAAGTAGTCGATCTTGTTGAGGCCGGCATCGATGATGGCGTTACAGAGCCCTTCGAAGCGGTGGATATTGAGGGTGATGTTGTCGTCGACGAGAAACATGGTGCGCGCGCCGTGATTGTATGCATCGCGGATGTCGTCGAGGACGCGGTCGAAGGAATAGGTGAAGAAGTTGCGGCCGCGCATTTCAATGATCGAGCAGAAGCTGCAGTCGAAGGTACAGCCGCGCGAGGTCTCGATGACGTCGACCGGGCGGCCGAGGAGCGTGTATCCCTTGAGCACGCGGGCATCGCGGTTGGGCAGGCGGATCTCGTTGTCTTCCAGGCGGTGCGGGGCGCGCTGCGGGTTGTGAATCCACTTGTCGCCATCTTTGTGCGAGAGGCCGGAGATGAAGTGCATGCTGCCCTGGCCTTCGAGGGCGCGGGTCAGTTCGCGGAAAGTGACTTCGCCCTCGCCGCGCACGACAAAATCGACCGGCATATCGAGATAGGCGGCGGTGTCGAGGCTGGGGTCGTAGCCTCCCACGACGATCTTGACCCCCGGCTTGAGGCTGCGGACGAGGTGCATCAGGCGCTCGGCGCTGCGGCGCTGGAAAGTCATGACGGACATGCCGACGATGTCGGGATCGGTCTCCCGGACCAGGCGGGTGACGGTCTCGCTGACTGTTCTCTGGCACAGGATGAGGTCGGCGATGGAGACCTTGTGGTGCTCGTCAAGGTTGCCGGCCAGCGAAGTGAGTGCGCCATTGGGCATGCGGATGGCGACGGTGGGCATGTGCTCAAAGGAATCGGGCATGGAGAGCAAAAGGATGTTCAAGGTGCCTCCTGGGCTTCCTCGGGCAGAGCTGTGGGTCGACTTTGCCGCTGGCGAACATCATATATGCGAATTTCGTTTTTGGAAGCTATTTAGTGGGAGGCAGGAGGGTTAACCGCTATGAAGCAGACGCGACGTAGGCGCCCGGGCAACACTCAGCGTTTTCCCGAGGTTTAAATGCCAGGCGCAATTTCGCGTTACCAGGGAATGATGCCTTTACTGTCCGAGTAGGTCCCGGTGGGGCCGTCGCCAGGCAGCAGCGCGAGGCGGATGGTCTCGGCTGCGCCTTCAGGGATCGTCTGGGGACCGCTGTGTCCGTTGAGGTCGGTAGCGGTGTAGCCGGGGGTCACCACCCCGGCTACACCTCTACTCGGAGTTGGCAAACTTTGAACTGTGGGTGCCGCGAGGTCCCGTTTGCGAGCCTGGGTTTTCCCTGAACAATGTTCACCGCGGCTCAAGCAATGTTAAGTGATCCGGCCGCGAGATCACACACCCCTGTTCACTTAATGGCCACTTCTATGAACGAGCCAGCCGAAGGGTCATTCTTCGGACGGTCTGATGGCATTCGGGTGACCGGCAATTCGCTGTGGATTTTGGTTCAGCGAGCCAGGCCTGCGTCAAGGAATTTCCGGTTTCGTCGCGGTGGAAGATCAGACGACCCCTGGTCTGAACGACGCGTCCCCCTTCCAGACGAACCATTAAAAGCTGGATTTTCCCTGTCTCGAGGTTGGAAAGAGACATCAGGCCGTCAGATAGACGCCTGACCTCGTAAGTTCCAGCGGGGAACTGCTGGTGGTCCGCCGAGAAGGTAAATGGGATGGTGGCTGTTTCGATGGTCGCGCCGAGCGTTGCAGCTGCGGAAAGCACCGGTCGCCAGGGGAAAGCGAAAAGCAGGTTGGTGAAAACGGCTGAGTGGCGTGTCATGAGAGCACCTCGGTTTGGGATTGCGGCCGCCGGCACCCCGGCACCCGCTATGCTCCGTAACTTGCACCCTTGCCGAAGTTCGCTGCCATGCATTGCGGGTAATTCTGAGATCAAACGCGTATTTCCTGATGAAGTCTCTCATCCATCGAGACTTAGATTGTGGTATGTGTGGCGGGATCGCCCGCCGTGACCTGCTGCGATGTCGTGCTAGACTCCTCAGCAAGGGTATTTCGCGGGGGTGAGATCGTGGAAACCCAGGCGAACACCGGCGCAAGCCTGGCGTTTCGGCGTCTTTGAAGTCGACGCGCGCACTATGGAGTTGCGCCGCAGTGGCACGCTGGTCAAGATACGAGAGCAATCGTTCAACATTCTGGTTTTTCTTCTCGAGCATGCCGGTGAGCTCGTCAACCGCGAAGACCTGCGGCGGGTCTTTTGGCCCTCAGACACCTTTGTAGACTTCGACGACAGCCTCATTACGGCGGTCATGAAGCTGCGCGAAGCCCTTGGCGATCCAGCCGACGCCCCACTTTATATCGAGACGATCCCAAAGCGGGGCTATCGCTTCATCGCGCCAGTCGAGGCGATGGGAAATGGCCCGGCAACGAGTGAAAAGGCTTTAAGGGACACTCCGGTAATCGATGCTCCAGTAAGCCCTGTTCCGCTAAGCCCCGTTCTGCCGCCCCGAAAGGGGCGCACGGTCAGAATAGGCATCGCATTTGCCACCTGCCTTCTCCTGGCCGGCGCAGGGTGGTTTGTCTATAAAAGATGGCATCCCGGTGCTCCGGCATCGCCTGTCCAGCGCTCCCTTACCCGGCTGACGTTCGACGAAGGCCTGCAGACTGGCGCGACCTGGTCGCCGGATGGCCGCTTCATCGCCTACAGTCTCCGATCGCGGCGGAAAGTTCGATATCTGGGTCCAGCAGGTCAGCGGCGGCGACCCCATCCAGTTCACCAAAGGGCCGGGCCAGAACATGACAGCCCGACTGGTCTCCAGACGGCAAATACATCGCCTATGTTCCGAGGAGGGCGATGGCGGAATCTATATCATTCCGGCTCTTGGGGGCGTCGGTCAGCAACGTAAGATTGCACCCTTCGGCTACTTTCCCCAGTGGTCACCAGACAGCTCGCAGATCTTGTTTCGGACTCACTTTACTGCATTCGGCTATTCGAACCGGTTCTACGTCGCGCGGCTTGATGGCAGCCCGCCCCGCGAAGTGCTGGCCGAGTTCATCGCGCAAAAGCAAACTATGGGCGACTGTCAGCAGCCTGGCATCCGGATGGAAAGAGAATCACCGTCTGGGTCGGAGCTTCCTCGCCAACTCCTGTCTTTTGGACTGTGCCACTTGCCGGGGGACCCGGAATCGAACTGGAGATTGCACCCGCGGTCCAAAAAGAACTCGCAGAGGCTTCCGGGGATACGCAAAGCTCAGCCATGCAGTTCGGGGAGTACCGTTTTTGCTGGTCACCTTTGGGAGATGCCATCTATTTCGTGCGGGGCTACAGAGGCGCGAGAAACATCTGGAAGCTGACAGTCGATCCCGGAACGCTGCGAGCTACCGGTATCGATCGCCTGACCACTGGCCCGGGACCGGATGCCGGACTCGCGGTTTCTGCCGATGGCAAGCGGCTGGCCTTCACGGCGAATCGCAGCGGATTCGAACCTGGCTCTTCCCGTTCGACGCGAGAACTGGCCAGATCAAAGGTAGTGGCAACGCGATCACTTCGCCCGGAAGACTTTCCGTCGACCCGAGTCTATCGCTGACGGTACGAAAGTCGCATATCAGGCTCCCTATGGCGAAAGCTATGGGCCGGCTTGCGGCGACGTCCGAAACGAAGTTTGGGTGAAATCGCTGGTGGATGGGAGCGAGGTCCAGATTGCCGCTGAGGCTTTTCACGTTGGACTCCGCTTTGGTCGCCCGACGGTGTGCAACTCATCTATGAGCGCAAGGATCTCGGGACAGGCGAGCATCAGCTCATGCTCTGGTCGGGCCAGAGCCACGAAGAAGAGCCACTCACCGGTGGGATAAAAACTGTCTGGATCATTAGATTGGTCTCCAGACGGCAATGGTTACTGACCGCAACGGGAGGTCAAGTCTGGCTGATCCCATTCCTCATCGCTTCGGCATGCCGAAACGGCGGCGGCACAAAAGATTGTTTCCAATCCGGTGTACCAGGTCTATCAGCCCCACATCTCCCCTGACAGCCGATGGGTTGTCTTTGAAGCCGTCGCGAACTCACCGAACCCCGAGTCCGCGCTCTACGTCGTGCCCGCGTCGGGTGGTCCCTGGACGCGCATTACCGACGGCCGCCGCTGGGACGATAAGCCCCGCTGGTCTCCTGACGGGAAGACCATCTACTTCATTTCAGGGGCCGGCGGCTTCTTCAATGTCTGGGAATCCGCTTCGATCCGGCCACGGGAAAGACCGTCGGCCAGCCGTTTCAAGTGTCCCAATTTGACAGCCAGCGCGTGAGGATTTCAGGTTCGATACCGCCAGTCGGGTTTTCGTTCACCCAGGACAAACTCGATTAACCATTGCGGAAGAGTCCGGGAGGATCTGGATACTGGACAACGCAGACCGATAGCTCACATTAGGCTTCAATCCCTTCTTTCAAAACGTGGCCGACTATTTCCGCCAAACCGCTACAATAGAAATAGAGACACCGAAAAAAGCCCGGCCGCTCATGTGGCCGGGCTTTTCGCCTGTCGGGTGCAACTCGTTTGCCATGAAATGGTTACAGCTTATCCGTTTAGAATGAAACGCTTGCCGACCCTGCCTCATTTCGTCCGGATAACTTCTGTTGAATCAATGGGTCTCGGGTAATCCCCACAGTATGAAACGGTTACGGGCGTTACTCCGCAAGTCTTGCTTTATGAATCGGTTACAGATCACAGACATCAAGGGGGGAGGATCCCCGCAAACCACCGCGTCATGCACCTGAGTTACGATGGAAAGTTCGCTGAGGTCGTCTGAATGATCATCGGAGTACCCAAGGAAGTAAAAGACCACGAGAGCCGGGTGGCCATCACCCCTGCCGGAGTCAAATCCCTCACCGAGGCCGGACACAAAGTCCTCCTCGAAACCCGTGCCGGAGACAGCTCCGCCCTGACCGATGACGAATACCAGGCCGCCGGAGCCGAAATCGTCGGCTCCGCTCACAGCGTCTGGGGACTCGCCGACATGGTCGTCAAGGTCAAGGAGCCGATTGAGCTGGAGTATCAGCACTTCCGCGAGGGTCTGGTGCTGTTCACCTACCTCCATCTCGCCCCGCTGCCCGACCTCACCGACGCACTGCTGCGCGCGAAGGTCACCGGCATCGCCTACGAGACCATCCGCGACCGCGCCGGAACCCTCCCGCTGCTCACCCCCATGTCCGAGGTCGCCGGACGCATGTCCGTCCAGGTCGGCGCATCCTTCCTCGAGCGCGAGTACGGAGGCCGCGGCGTCCTCCTCGGCGGAGTACCCGGCGTCCCCCCCGCCAACGTCTGCATCATCGGCGGCGGCATCGTCGGCACAAACGCCGCAAAAATCGCCGTGGGCATGGGCGCGAAGGTCACCATCGTCGACCTCAACCTCAACCGCCTGCGCGAGCTCGACGACATCTTCAACGGTAAGCTCTTTACCCTGGCGTCGAACTCCTACAACATTGGCCACGCCACCCAGGAAGCCGACCTCGTTATCGGCGGAGTCCTGATCCCGGGGGCCGCTGCGCCCAAGATCGTCACCCGCGAGATGGTCTCGCGTATGAAGCGTGGCGCGGTCATCGTCGATGTCGCCATCGATCAGGGCGGATGCATCGAGACCGCCCACCCCACCACCCACAGCGACCCCTCATACCTGGTCAACGGCGTCGTCCACTACTGCGTCACCAACATGCCCGCCGCGGTCCCCTACACCTCCACCCACGCCCTCACAAATGCCACCTTCCCCTACGTCCTCAAGCTGGCCCAGAACGGCGCGGAGGCGGCCATCCTCCAGGACGACGGCATCCGCGATGGCGTGAACACCTACGCCGGCACCCTTGCCTGCGAACCCGTCGCCGCCTCCCAGGGGAAGCCCTGGAAGCCCGTCCGGGACTTGCTCGGATAAGACCTCGCGCAAAGGAAAGGGCGTGGCTACCTGCCACGCCCCTGTAGACTTTCCTGTTTAGTTTTTATTGCGCCGGCGGTGCTTGGTCTTGAGAATTCGCTGCCGGATTCGGAACCGTCAGCGAGCGCTCCAGCCGGAACGTCAGTGTGGTCTCCGCCGGAATGACGATCTCCTTGTTGCCGGTGAACGCCGCGCCGGCTGTACCTGCGCCCGCACCGATCAGTCCGCCAATGAGCGCACCCTTGCCGCCGCCCGCCAGGCCGCCGATGAGCGCGCCGCCACCAGCGCCGCCACCGATAAACCCGGCCGTGCGCTTGCCTTTGCCCTTCTCCGCCCGGTCGATCGTGCTCGACGCGATCTGGTAGGTCACACCGTGGGCCCGAACCGTATCGAGACGCAGAGATAGCGATGCTGCTCCCTTGAACTTGCCCAACGACTTCGCGTCGATTACCGTCCCCACCGCCGTCGATCCCGCACGGATAACGGTGACGCCATGGATGCTGACTGGCGACGCCACCGTCGCGGTAAAGCTCTGGCCGGGCTGGCTGATCTTCGATCCCAGATCCTGCGTCGTCGTCACCGCAATGTGCGTTCCAGCCGGAATCACGATCGGCGGCGGTGGAGGTGGTGGCGGCGGAGGCGTAGCCGGAGCTGGAGCTGTCGCAGGCGCTCCCGCCGGTGCCTCAGCTGACGGCGACGGTGCGGGTGTTGACGTAGCTGGAGGCGTCGCCGGCGTGCCCGTGCTGGGCGACGTCGCCGGCGCCGGAGTGGAGGCCGCAGGTTGTGCCTCATTACTGGCCTGCTGGTCTTGTTTCTTGCAACCCCCGGCAAGTAGCAGCCCTGCCAGAGCGAGTGGGAGAATCGCAGCGGACACTCGGTTGATTTTCATGACGCAACTTATGATGCCATATCGACCCTCGGTGGCTCAAAATTCCTTCGCAATGCTGCCCGGCAGTGCAGGCCTATAATCTTTCCGCAGGAGTATTTTTTGGCCGAATCGAAACACAGGCGTGCAACCGTAGTGGCGTTGGGCGCGGGAACTTTGCTTCTGGTTTTAATACTTGGCGCGCTGAATGCTTTCCGGCTTGGCTTCCTGCACCCTGATTCCAGCGGACAAATCTTCCTCTTCACCGCTCTTTCTGTCATCGTCTTCCTGCTCTTCGTCACCCTCCTCATTCTTCTTCTGCGCAATATCCTTAAGCTGCTCGCCGATGAACGCAGCCGTGTCCTCGGCTCGCGGCTGCGTTCGCGCATGCTCATCGGCGCCGTCCTGCTTTCTTTCGCGCCGGCACTCTTCATGTTCCTCTTCAGCTTCCTGCTGATGAACCGCTCCATCGACCGCTGGTTCTCTCAGCCCGTCGCCGAGTTGCGCGACAACTCCACCCGCATCGCGCTTGAACTGGCTCATTACGTCAGCCTCAATGCACGCGCTGAGGCCGAATCTCTTGCCCGGTCGCAGTCCTTCGCGCAGCACTACGAGAGCGGCGACCAGTCCCGCCTCCTCGATGAAATCCGCACCCACCGCATCACCCTCCAGGGCGGCTTCGCCATCGTTTACCGGGATGGAGTTTCCGTCGCCCAGTATCAGCTGCCGCAGCCTTCCCAACCCGCAATGGTGC
Source organism: uncultured Acidobacteriaceae bacterium (assembly GCA_963781245.1). Taxonomy (GTDB): domain Bacteria; phylum Acidobacteriota; class Terriglobia; order Terriglobales; family Acidobacteriaceae; genus Silvibacterium. The sequence goes on along the minus strand of CAWAFB010000004.1, from coordinate 46,434 downwards.
GTGCGTGGGTCGACGATGACAACACCAACAAGAGCAGCCCGTTCGAAGACTTCACCGCCGCCGCCCTCACCGCTGCACAGCGGACCGATGAGCCGATCCTCGCTGTCGGCAATAATCAATACGCCGTGGGCGACGCCGCCATCGACAGCGGCGGCCTCATTGTCGTTGGTCTGCCCATGCCGGCCGGACTCTCAACCACCGTCCAGCAGATTCACACCGGCGCCACCCAGTACTGGACACTCTATCGTGAGCGCCGCAGCATCCGCAGCACCTATTTGCTCCTGTTGCTGTTACTTACTACGCTGGTCTTCTTTGCCAGCAGCTGGCTTGCCCTCTATCTCTCCAAGCAGATCACGCGGCCCGTCGAAGCCCTGGCCGACGCGATGAACGCCATCGGAGAAGGCCAGTACGAGCAGCGCATTACCGTTTCCGCAACCGCGGAGCTGGGAGAGCTGGTTCGCTCCTTCAACCACATGGCGTCGGATCTCGAACAAAGCCGGCGCCTCGCCGAATCTTCCGCCAGCCAGTTGTCCGCGGCCAATCTCACGCTGGAGTCCCGCCGCAAAGAGCTCGAAACCATCCTCGAAACCATCCCCAGCGGCGTCGTGACGCTGGACTCCGAGTGCTCGATCCTCCAGGCCAACCGCGCCTTTCTCGATCTCGTCACACCCCACCAGCCACGGAATCTCACCGGCGTCCCGCTCAAATCGCTCTTCGCGCCAGAGGTCGCATCCGAGCTGAGCGTTCTCGAACGGCGCGCCCAGCGCATGGGCCTCGCATCCACAGAATTCGAGATGCCTTCTTCGGGGCGCGTCCTCAGCCTCACTGCAACTATTTCGGCGCTCGATCTCGGCACCGTTAAGCGTGGCTCGATCCTCGTCATTGAAGATGTGACAGAGTTTCTCCGCGCCCAGCGCCAGCTCGCGTGGAAGGAAGTTGCGCAGCGCGTCGCCCACGAAATCAAGAACCCCCTCACGCCGATTGCCTTGTCCGCCGAACGCATCCGTCGCCACATGGACCGCAATCTCCCCGAATCGCCCTCCGTAATGCGTCGCTGCGTCGACGTGATCCTCTCCTCCGTGGAATCGATGAGCACACTCGTCGATCAGTTTGCCGTACTCGCGGAATTCCCCGCAGCGCAGCCGAAACCTTCCGATCTGAACGCCATCATCGAGAGCGCCGTAATGTTGTTCCACGGGCGCCTTCAGAACATCAGCATCGAACAGCGCCTCACTCGCGATCTTCCTCCGGTGATGGCTGACGCCCAGGCTCTCAAGCGCGCTCTCGCTAACCTCATCGACAACGCCGCCGAGGCCATGGAAAACAGCCTTCTGCGCGTCCTATCCATCGAAACGCGGCTGAGCGAAAACCCCGGCATGGCCGAGCTGATTCTCTCCGACACCGGCCACGGCCTCACCGGCGAAATGCGTCAGCGGCTCTTCCTTCCCTACGTCTCCACCAAGCAGCGTGGAACCGGACTCGGCCTTGCCATCGCCGCAAAGATCGTCCAGGAGCACCACGGTGCGATTCGCGCCGAGAACAACTCGCCGACCGGTGCGCGCTTCATTCTCGAACTGCCACTGGCCGAAAATGGCAACGGCACTAACGGCCACAAGGCAGCCGACATCGTCCTTCCCTTGCACGCGGGCTCCGGCGAATGAACCGCATCCTCATAGTGGACGACGAAGCGGAGATCCGCGAATCGCTCGAGGAAATCCTCAGCGAAGAGGGATACTCCGTCTCCAGCACCGCCAGCGGATCCGAGGCCAGCGTCCTGGTGCGTGACGCTCCATACGATTTGTTACTCCTCGACATCTGGCTGCCTGATCGCGACGGTCTCGACGTGCTCGCCGATCTCAGTACTATCGAAATGGAAGACAAGCCCGAAGTCATCGTCATTTCCGGCCACGCCACCATCGAAACCGCGGTGAAAGCCACCAAGCTCGGCGCCTTTGATTTTCTCGAGAAGCCCTTGCTCCTTGAGCGCACGCTCATTGTCGTGAAAAACGCCCTTGAGGCCAAGCGACTGCGCAACGAGAATCTCGAATACAAGCGCCAGCTCACCGTCGAAAGCACCGTCACCGGAGAAAGCGTCCCCGCAAAAGCGCTGCGCCAGCAGATCAAGCTCATGGCGCCCACCAATGGCCGTGTCCTGATCTATGGAGAATCCGGCTCCGGCAAGGAGCTCATCGCGCGCGCCATCCACTCGGAGAGTCCCCGCCACGACCGCGTCTTCATCGAGCTGAATTGCGCGGCCATCCCCGAGGACTTCATCGAGAGCGAGCTTTTCGGCTACCGGAACAGCGCCATCCCTGGCGGGCCGCCGGAAAAACGCGGCACTTTCGAACGAGCAAACGGCGGCACGCTTTTTCTCGACGAAGTCGGCGACATGAGCCTCAAAACGCAGGCCAAGGTTCTGCGCGCCCTCGACGAACAAAGCTTCGTCCCCGTCGGCGCGGCGCAGCCCATCAGCGTCGACGTCCGCGTCATCGCTGCGACCAACAAGGATCTCGAAGAGGAAATCGCCAAAGGTAACTTCCGCGAAGATCTCTTCTACCGTCTGAACGTGATTCCGTTTTTCGTGCCGCCGCTGCGCGAGCGCAAAGAGGACATCCCCTCACTCACACGCGAATTCCTGCGCATCTTCGGACGCGAATATGGTCGTCCGCGCGTCGAGATCGCCGATGACGCGCTCGACCTGCTCAAACACTATCCCTGGCCCGGAAACGTGCGCGAATTGAAGAACATACTCGAGCGCGTGCTCATTCTCAATCCGCAGGCCCACCGCATCGAGCGGCGTCATCTCCCGCGCCTGGTGCACCGCGCCGCCGGCCGCCGCAGCGAAGAGTTCAGTACCCTCCAGCAGGCCCGCGAAGCCTACGAGCGCGACTACATCCTGCGCAAAATCGACGAGTGCCACGGAAACATGAGCCGCGCCGCCGAATCACTCGGCCTCGAGCGCAGCCATCTCTACCGGAAGATGAAGACATTAGGTATCAGCATCCGCGAAGGCCTCGTCTCTTAATTTTGCCGAGGTCTTGTCAGCCGAACGCGCTTTCGCCACTGAATGATTTGTCATCCCGAGCGAAGCGCAAAGCGCGAAGTCGAGGGACCTTCAGTTTTCAAATAAACCCCGATGTCATCCTGAGCGGAGTCTGACGCGAACGTGGCAGACGAAGTCGAAGGACCTGCTGTTTTCCTATTCGTCCTTGGTCTTCGCCTCCCCCGCAGCCATCTCTTCCAACTGCCTTCTCCAATCCAGCGACTCAACAAATCCCCGCGACTCACGCCAGTTCTCTTTCACGATCACGTGCAGTTCCAGAAAAACCTTCGTTCCCAGCAGTGACTCGATCTCCTTGCGCGCCGCCGTTCCGATCGCCTTCAGCTTGCTCCCGCCCTTGCCGATCAGAATCGCCTTCTGTCCATCGCGCTCGCAATAGATCACCGCCGAAATGCGCGTCAGCGGTGGCCTGGTATCGCGCCCCGGCTTCTTGCCCTTTGGCCGCGGTTCAGGCTCCTCGAACCGCTCCACCACAACCGCCGAGGCATATGGAACCTCTTCGCCCGTCTCCATCAGAATCCGCTCGCGAATCAATTCCGCCACCAGGAACCGCTCCGGCTGGTCCGTAAACTGATCCTTCGGAAAGTACCGCTGGCCCTCGGGCAGAACGGCCACCAGCTTGTCCATCAGCCGCTCGAGTCCATCCTTCTTCCGCGCCGAAATCGGAATCACCTCAGCAAACTCATGCAGCGAAGACAGCTGCTGAATCAGCGGCAGCAGCTTCGCGCGCTCGATCAGGTCAATTTTGTTAATAAGCAAAAACACCGGGCAGTCCAGCTTGCGAATCAGCTCAAAGACAAACGCGTCTTCGCTCTCTCCGCGGCTCTTGCTCTGCGCGGGATTTTCGTCTCCGGTCGAGTTCTCCGGCAAATCCAGCCGTCGCGTCGCATCCACCATCAGCAGAACCGCGTCGCGCTGCTCGAGCGCGTCGTAGACCTCCTGCATCATCCGCTTGTCGAGCGACGAACCCGGCTTGTGCACCCCCGGAGTATCGACAAACACGATCTGCGCTGCGTGATGCTTTCCTTTGCGCGCCGGCACTTCGACCACCCCGAGAATCCGCGTCCGCGTTGTCTGCGGCTTGGCCGTGACAATCGCCACCTTCTCGCCCACCAGCGCATTCAGCAGCGTCGACTTCCCCGCATTCGGCCTTCCGATAATCGATACAAATCCTGAACGCACCTTTACGCTCCCTTCGTATCGACAACCATGCGCGATACACGCAGCCGCTCGATGCGGCGGTCCGTCGACGCGAGAATCTCAAAGCGCGCGCCGTACCGCTCAATCACCTCGCCCGCCTGCGGAATCCGCCCCGCCGCCTCGCTTACCAGACCCGCCACCGTAGTCGCCTCGGAATCTTCTGGAATCTCCGCCTCTCCCGCCAGCAGGTCCTCCAGCCGTTCGATCTCCAGATTCCCGGGCACAATCCACGACCCGTCCGCATCATGCAGCACCCGTTCCGGGTCGTTCTCATGTTCGTCTGAAATCGTACCCACGATCTCTTCCAGCAGATCCTCAATCGTTACCAGCCCGGCGACCCCTCCGTACTCATCAATCACGATCCGCATGTGCTGCTTTTCGTGCTGCATCTCGCGCAGCAGCTCGCTCACCTTCTTGGTCTCCGGCACAAACGTCGCCGAGCGCTCGATGCTCGCCACCGTCCGCGTCCGTGCGTCCTCATCGCGGATATGCAGAAGGTCATGCGCGAACACGATGCCCGTCACATGATCCAGCGTCCCGTCATACAACGGCACGCGCGAATAAGGCCGGCTCTCGATCGTCCGCAGAAACGCCTCCATCGTCGTCGATCCCGGCACTGCAAATATCTCCGGACGCGGCGTCATCACCTCGCGCACTACCTTGCCGCCGAACTCCACCGCCGAGCGCACCAGGTCGCGATTGCTCTCCTCAACAATTCCCTCTTCCTCACCTGCCTCAATCAGGGCCTCCACCGCCTCGCCCGGTGTCTCCTCTTCATTCCGGGGAGACGCCTCCGCCAACGCCGCAATCGACAGCAGGAAGCCCAGAAATAAGGTGATCGGCATGACCAGGAAGAACATCAGCCGCAGTGGACCGCGCAGCCGCACAATCCATAGCCCGCGCGTTCGCGTAAAAAACATGAACGGCAGCAGCTGGTTGAACAGCACGATCACCAGCACCACGCCCAGCACCACCTGCCCGACCTCCGCCGCCGTCGGCCGGTCGTAAATCGGAGCGCGATCGAACAGCAGCATGCCGAACAGCAGCGTAAGGCACGCCAGCGAAATCTGCGCGAGGATCGCCGCCGACAGCCGCACATGATTCCGCCCCAGGCGCAGCCGCGGCTCAACCTGCTGCTCCCAGGCATCGATATTTTCCTGGAACTCCCGCGCCAGGAACTTGCCCATTTCCGAATACAGCCGGTCCACGTACGAGGCCAGCGTGAGCACCGCCAGAAAGACCGCGATCAGAATCGCCGCCGCCCAGCTCATCGCTTCACGCTCCGGCCGGTTTTACGTGCCACGGACTTGGATGCCCGAGGTTCCGATTTTGCGACCTGTAGCTGCGCTTTGCGTGCCGTACTGCCCGCCCCGAGCTTGCTGACCTGAAGTCTGCGCGCTGAGTTCTGAGCTCTAAGAATTAACCCCTGCTCCAGCCCCAGGCGTTTCCGCAGAAGCTCTTCCTTTCGAGCCATCTCGCCTGAATCCGTCTCGTGATCCCAACCCGCCAGGTGCAGCACACCATGCAGCACAAGGATCTTGATCTCCACATGCAATGGATGTGCTCGCTCCTTCGCCTCACGCGCCGCCATCTCCACCGAGATGGCCAGATCGCCCGCCAGTTTCTTATTCCCATTCATCTCGAGCGCCGGAAACGACAGGACATCCGTCGCCTTGTCCATCTGCCGGAACACCCGATTCAGGTGGCGCATCTGCTCGTCGTTGGTCAAAAGCACCGTAACTCTGCCCGCCAGTTTCGCCGCTTTAACCGCGCGCGACAGAAATCCGGCAATGCCCCGCTTCTTTAATCCAGCAGGCTCGAATTTCTTCTCTATCGCAGGTTCAATCAGAATCATGGCGGATAACCGTGCCTCGCGCCACGCTGGGGCGGAAAAGCAAAAGGAGGGCGCACGGCCCTCCTCTTAATCGTATCGCAGGCTTGCCGCAACAATAGCAATTACTGCGGCTTCGAAGCGGGTTGTCCTTCGGCCTCTCCCATGCGCAGTGGAAGCTCCTGCTGCGCCCGCCCGAAGTTGTCGTACGCCTGGATCACCCTCTGCACCAGCGGGTGCCGCACCACGTCACCGCTCTCGAAATGAATGAAGCGTATGCCGTCAACCCCATTCAGCACTGTCATCGCCTCAATCAGCCCCGACTTTCGCGGATTCGGCAGATCGATCTGCGTCATGTCCCCCGTAATCACCGCCCGCGCATTGTTCCCCATGCGCGTCAGGAACATCTTCATCTGCTCGCTGGTCGTATTCTGAGCCTCATCCATGATCATGAACGCGTCATTCAGCGTGCGCCCGCGCATAAACGCCAGCGGAGCCACCTCGATCACGTTCCTCTCCAGCATCTTTTCCACCCGCTCCGGTTCGAGCAGGTCGTAGAGCGCGTCATACAGCGGCCGAAGATAAGGATCCACCTTCTCCTGCAGGCTCCCAGGCAGAAATCCCAGCCGCTCGCCCGCTTCCACCGCCGGCCTCACCAGCATGATCCGGCTCACCTTCTTCGCCAGCAGCGCCGACACCGCCATGGCTACCGCGAGATACGTCTTGCCCGTTCCCGCCGGACCCACGCCGAACACCATGTCCAGTTGATCGATCGCCTCCACATACTTCCGCTGGTTCGGCGATCGCGGCTGCACCATCCGCTTCATGCCCGCCGACCTCTGCTTGCCCGTTTCCGCTAGGGTGCGCAGCGACACCGTCGGATCGCACACCACCAGCCGCAGCATCCCGTGCAGCTCGCCATTCTGCAGCCCCACTCCCGCTTTTCGCAGGGCTTCATAGTCGGAAAAGATGCGCTCCACGCGCCCGATACTCTCCGCCGAGCCCTCCACCACCACAGCATCCGATCTCAAATCGATGCGCACATGGAGCATGTCTTCCATGAGCCTGAGGTTTTCGTCGCGGGTCCCGAACAGAGACTCAAGATTCGGCGTGATGTCGAGCTCTTTTTTGGTCAAGCTGTGAAAATCCCTCCGCTGGCTCCATGACGGGAGCCATGTAGTTTCGATGCTGAATTTTGCTGTTTGGACTCGTCAGGAACCGGCTCGTAAGCCCGGATCTTGCAGGCCGGCGTTCCGCCGACACGCGATCTGAGCTTTCCCCGTCCCGTCGCACAGACCACCCCGGTGTTCCACACCGAACCGCTGTCCGACGATGCGCCCCTAATGAAGATGCGCTAGAGTAGCGCCGGTTCCCGAGCCCGTCAATGCCTGTTTGGTGAATTATTGGTCGAAAACGTATCAAACGCGGAACTCGCCCTTCGTTCGGACCGGCTGTGACACTTTCCCGCTCTCTTTAACGCTCTTATCGGCAGACAAATACTGCCACGCCGTGGTCCGACTATCGCGTAAGATCCTCGGCCCACAGCGTAACGCTGGATTTTTAGTCTTGCGGCCCAGGTCCGAATCGCGACCGGAACTGCGGAAGCGGAACCCCGCGCCACGGACTTGTCAGTACGCACCTGTCGGATCGAACCAGCCGCCAACCTTAACCGAGGTGACGGCCGGAAACCTGTGCCCTCGGCCCTTTGCCCTGAGCTCGGCGCTCTGAGGTCATTGACCCTTACCCCGCAATCCCGTAGACTTATCTACTGCAGGGGATGTCGAATTGCCTGCATCCCATATTCCAGAAAAGAGTTCAGCATCCATGGCAAATCATGTCTCCTCGTTGAAGCGCGCACGCCAGACCGAAACCAAGACCGCAGTCAACCGCGCCAACAAGAGCCAAGCTCCGTGGCAGCCTGCGCATCCTGCGCGAGGCCATCGCCGCCGGCGACAAGAAGACCCTCGCCGCCAGCTACTCGCGAGACCGTCTCCGTCCTCGACAAGAGCGTGCAGAAGGGCGTCCTGCACAAGAACACCGCCAGCCGCTACAAGGCCCGCCTGAACGCGCGCGTCAAGGCCGTTGTGCCACCAAGAAGGCCGCCTAAGCTTAGTCTTAGAAACACGAAGGCCGGGATCCGTCCCGGCCTTCGTGGCTTTGGGCCACCTATTCTTCCCCAGTGGAGGATCGTTCCGTGCTCGCCTACTACCCAGCCGGAGTGTGGTGTCGGAAAGGCAAGTGAGCGCGGAAACGACAAGCTGAGCACCTGCTTTGTCCGCGCGTTACCAGCATCCGTGGTGTGAAATATAACACCGCGGCCGCCGTCCTCGCCGGCTGCCCCAGCCAGTTTGCGCCGTAGGAAAGGCCACGGAATTCGAGAGTTCCGCGGATGGTGTTGTTGGCCTGTTTCGTCCATGTCTGCCCACCATCGTCTGTATGCAGGATGATCCCATACGTACCAACTACCCAGCCTGATTGGGGTGTGACGAAGGCTATGCCATCCAACTCCTGATCGGTGCCGCTGATCTGTTTCGTCCATGTGGCACCGCCGTTGTCTGTGTGCAGGATCACACCTAAAGTCCCCACCGTCCAAGCCGACTGTGCTGTAACTGCAGCGACCGAGACAAGGACACCATTAACTCCGCTCGTTTGCCCCTCCCACGTGATGCCACCGTTTGCAGTATGCAGGAGATCGCCCCCGTCGGTTGTGGCCCACTACCCAGCCCGATTCCCGACGTAGCAAACGAAACAGATGTGGGCCCCTCTATGGCGGGGCTGACCTGTTTGACCCACGTTTGACCGCTATCCGTGGTGCGCAAGATTGAATCGCTGTCACTTACTGCCCAGCCCACTTGGGGAGATGCAAAGGCCACAGACTCCAGGTTTTCACTACTGCTGCTGTTCTGTTTCGCCCACGCGCGACCGCTATCCTCGGGTCTGCAGGATCACGCCCTTCTCGCCCACTGCCCATCCGGACTGGGGTGTCGGAAAGGCTACATCGGACAATGCTACGTCCGTGCCACTAGTCTGTTTCCTCCAGTCAGGCCGGACTACCCAGTAGAGAACCCCACTGATGATCAGGATTCCGCGGATCACCACCCCAATCTTCACCGAAACCAAATATCTGGAGAGAACAAGCCACACCGATCCAGGTGGAGTCATCTCAATATTTCCAACCGCGTCGCTCGGATCGCGATGTGGCTCAGCACGGATTGGTGCCGGCTCTTCCGCTGGCTCTTTAGTCGTGGAGTCGATGTCAACCTCAGCCCCTCGAATGTCGGTTCCATCTTGCACCGCCGGTACAGGCATCCCGGAAGCAGCAAGTTCGGCCGTTTCGGCACGGACCGGTTCGGGTTTCGTCGCTTCCGATGTCCGATCAGGTTCTCCGGTTCCTGGGGCACTACAGGCACCGATAACACCGAGTCAACTTCATCGGAGATGACAGACTGAATCTCTGCCTCAGACGGAGTCTCCCGCAGCTCTTCCGTATGTTCTTTTTGTAAAGCCGGTTTATCTTCTGCCTCAGTCTGTTCCCGGTTCTGCAATGCGGCCGCCGACGCCTTCTTCAGAAACCGAGCTCTCGACCTGTTCCGCGACAAAAGCGAATTGTTCCTTCGTTGCCGAGGCCTGCGCCGGAACCCGCTGTTGTCGCTTGCTCCAACTCCGCCAGCGGCTCAACCGCGAGTTCGCTCGAAAGAGGAGGCGGGACTTCCATCGGTGCAGCAATCCCGTGTTCTAGCGCTGAAGGAGCTGGCGGCGTTTTAAAAAGCTTCTCGGTCCACTTAACCTGTTTTGGTGCGGCGGGACCGGCACCTTGAGGTGCTGCTGGCCGGGTCTTGAGAAGCCTCTTGAGTCCCAGATCATACTCGCCCCGGAAATCGACAAACTGAAATGGCCGCAGCCGAAACGGGATTTTGCAGTCGCGATACAGCACTGGGATGACGGTCTTCTTTTCTTCAAGAGCGAAGCTGACTTCGTCGTCAACATTCGTGGAACTGGCGGAAGTGACTGACAAAATCACCAGCATCCGCGGACAATCATTGAGCGCATCCTGCACGGCACGCGCCCAGCGCTGCCCCGGTTCAATATCCAGCTGATCCAGCCACACGGCCGCTCCCGCCGCCTTCAAATCCCCAGCCAGCCGCAGCGCAAACTCGGAATCCTCACGCGAGTAGCTGATGAATGCGGTCTGTGCCTCGATTGCCAGAAAGAATCTCCTCGGAAAAAGGACGGAAGCTGATCGAAACATGGTAGCCCATTCCGAACACCGTGAAAGGTGCTACCTAAAGCGTGCGGAAGTGAACACAGATTCCGCGACAGGAACCGCCTGAACGCCCTCGTCAAGGCCCTCGCGACCAAGAAGTCCGCCTAAAATCTGTTTCTCAGAAACACGCAAGGCCGGGATTCGTCCCGGCTTTTTGTTATCTCACTCCTCGTAATGCAGGATCGTGCCGTTCTCGCCCATTGCCAGGCAGGACTGTCTCTTCCAAAACGCAACGCAATTCAGCATTGTGCTCACGCCGCTGATCTGCTCATGCCATGTTGCCCCGCCGTCTTTAGTTTGAAGGATGGTACCCTGCGAACCAACCGCATAGCCTAAATATGATGTATTAAAGGCCACAGAATATAAGGTCGACTGTATGCGGTTGCGCTTGCTTGGTCCACGTGTTACCAGCGTCCTCAGTGCGTAGGATGACGCCCCGTAGGCCCACTGCCCAGCCTAATTGCTGTGTAGCGAAGGCGACGGAATACAACGCTGATTCCGTACCGCTCGCCTGCTTTCTCCAATTCCTGCCGCCATTTTCAGTATGCAAAATGACTCCGTCTGTGCCCACCACCCAACCTGAATGGGCTTCGGGAAAAACAACAGAAGCGAGTGTTGAGTTCGTATCGCTTCTCTGGTCCTTCCAACTTCCACCACCATCTTCGGTATGCAAAATGCTCCCGTTTATGCCCACTGCCCAACCTGAGTCCGGCGTTGTGAAAGCAACTGAAGCCAGCGTTGGACCTATTTGCAGACCTCTCTGATGCGTCCACGATCTACCGCCATCTCTGGTATGCAGAACAATGCCATGATCACCTACAGCCCAGCCCAGATTTGGTGTAGCAAACGCCACAGAGTGCAGCCAAGTATCGATACCGCTGGCCTGCTTAATCCATGTACGACCGCTGTCTCGGTGCGCAAAATGATGCCACGTTCACCTACTGCCCAGCCGAACTTCATGGCGAAAAACGCGGATGCAAAAATACTTTGGTCACTCCGAGCTGTGCGTTCCAGACTTGCCTCGCGAAGGTTGGGGAGCACCGGTAGACAAAGCCGCTCTACGTTCAGCTCGTATTTGATTCTGGGTTGTCTCGGGTGCTGAAGCCCCGGCTGGGGCGAGCGTTCTGACTAGAACCTTGATGCTATGAGCGTAGTCGCTCCTGGCATCAACAGATTGATAGGGGCGAAGCCGAAAAGGAACCTTGCAATCCCGATAGAGCACCGGAATCACTGTCTTACCCTCTTCGAGCGCAAACGCAACCTCATCCTCGACATTTCTGGGAACCGACCGAAGCCGGGGACAGGATTACCAACATCCGCTGACAGGCGTTCAGGGCATCCTCAACCGCTCTCGCCCAGCGCTGCCCCGGAGCGATATCGAGCTGATCCAGCCACACCGCCGCTCCCGCCGCCTTCAGATCCTCGGCCAGCTTCAACGCAAACTCGGAATCTTCGCGCGAGTAGCTGATGAAAGCAGTCTGCGGCTCCGGCGGCAAATGCGTCTCCCAAAAGAAAGTGTGCGATCGAAGGACATACTAGCCGATGTCGGGCCGCAAGTCCAGCCGAATTGCTAATCCCTGATGACTAATCGGCTAGCGCTACCTTTAGCCATGCCTGTTTTCCGTGGCCGATCATTTCTCTAAACTCGGGTGGTCTCAATGGGTCGACGCAACACTCAGCTCAGACCCACATTCAATGAAAACAAAAGCTAAAAGCGCTGACTAGGGTTAGATCAGCCGGAACCTTACCTGGCTAGGTTTTGGCCACATCAGCCAAACAGATCGATTCTTCAGGGTAAGCATTTGTGGATCAGCTGATTAGATAGTGTTGCATCGACCAGTTGAGCTGGCAATTTCTCTCAACTCGCTATAATGGAAATAGAGATGAGAAAAGCCCGGTCGCACCAGTGATCGGGCTTTTCTCATTTGCGGGAATAACTCCAATGGAATCAATGACGCGACCGTAACCCGCCTGTTTTCAATGAAGCACTGCAAGTCTCACGTTTTCTATGAACTACAGCAAGCTGCCTGTTTTCTATGAGATACGGCCCGAATCCCTCGGCAAACCCAATGAAATGTATGAAGTAGCTAAAAAGGGGAGGGGGTGGATCAGGCTTCTCCCGGAATCGGCTCGATCCTGCCCAACAGGAAGATGTATCCGGCGATGCCGACAACCAGGTAAGCCGCAGCAACGGCGAACGCCCCCGTAAAGGAATGCCATGCCGTCACCACGTAACCGGTGATGATCGGTGCCGCGATGCCCGAGAGCTGGTTCGAGAAGTTGAGGATTCCACCCAGCGTCCCCACGCTGCCCCTTGGTGCGATCAGCGACGGCACCGACCACCCCACCGGAGCGGCCGCCGCCAGTCCGCCGATGGACATGCTGATCCAGAAGAGGGCCTGTCTGGGAGTGTGCGCGTACGCCGCACCCAGGATGCCGAGGCCGAGCGCAGTCCCTCCCACAAGTACGGTGAGGCGAACACGGTTAGGGTTCCATCCGCGCTGGACCAGGGCGTCGACCAGCCATCCGCCGACCAGCAGGTCGGTCGCGGTAGCCACCAGCCAGGGGGCCCCGGTGTAGAGGAAGGAGTCCATCAGGCTGATGTGCAACGCGGCTGAAAGATAAGTTGGCAGCCAGGTGAGCAGCAGGTAGAAGACATAGTTGTACGACCCGAACCCCAGGCAAAGACCGATGACCTTCGGCTGCCGCAGGAGATAGCCGAGCGAAGCGCGCTCGCCGACATCCACGTCCTGTGCCCTCGACGACTGTATGTACTCGCTCTCGGCCTCGCTCAGTCCGGGATCGTCCTTAGGGTCGCGGTAGATGACATAGAAGAGCAGGAAGTAGAGCAGGCTGACCAGGCCGGTGGCGGCGAAGCTCAGCCGCCAGCCCACGCGCAGCAGCAGCATCCCGATGAGGGGTACACCGATCGCTGGGGCGAACTTGGCTGCCGCATCGAAGATGCTGGTGGCGAAGCTGCGCTCCTCGGGTGGAAACCAGTAGCCGATCGCCTTGGCGTTGGCCGGAAACGTCGGCGCTTCGCCAACACCGAGCAGCAGCCGCGCAGCGAAGAATCCGCCGATGCTTGGGGTGATGGCGGCGGCAAAGGATGCCATGCTCCAGATGAAGGTGCTAATACGCCCGATACGGCGGATTCCGAAGCGGTCGAGGATAACGCCGATGGGTAGCTGGCAGGCGGCGTAGGTCCAGTTGTAGGCCGCGGAGAGATAGCCGAACGTGACGTTGGAGACGCCGAAGGCGACGTAGAGAGCCGTGTGCGAAACGGTCAGGTTGACACGGTCGAAGTAATTGACCAGCACGCCGACACCGAGGAGCAGGGCGATCCTCCAGCGGCGGCGCGGAATTCGGTTAAGAGAGAGTTCTGCCCGGTTGGTCATCTGGCGCGAGTGGTGAGACTGCCCTCAACGCGCCTGTACCGTAGCACGCATCGCTCCCGTCGAGATACCCCCATCGACCAGCAGCGTCTGTCCCGTGATGTACCGGCTGGCCTCCGAGGCGAGGAAGACGATCGCCCCGTCGAGGTCGTTCGGCGCACCCGGCCGCTTGAGCGGAATTCGCTCCTTGAGATATTCAACCCAGCCGGGATCTTCGTACATGACCTTGTTTTGCTCGGTCTTGAACCATCCCGGGGCCAGGCAGTTGACCGTGATGCCATGCTTGCCCCAATCGTCGGCCAGGCTCATCGTAAGCTGTCGGATCCCGCCGCGGCTGGCGGTGTACGGACCCAGCCCGGCATACCCGAAGACACTGGTGACCGACCCTATATTGACGATTCGCCCATACCCGTGGGGGATCATCTGCCTCGCAATCGCCTGCGCCACAAAAAAGCTGCCGCGCAGATTGGTCTCGACGACCAGGTTCCAGTCGTCCCACGTAACATCAAGCGCTGGCTTGCGAACATTGCAGCCGGCATTGTTCACGAGCACATGAATCTGCCCAAACGCCGTGTGTGCAGCCTCAGCCATTTTCTGAATGCTGCCGTGATCGCGAACATCGAGTTCGAGGGACGCGACCTGTCGCCCCATCGCTTTGATCTCCGCCTCGAACTCAGAAAGATCCCCACGTTTGCGGCTGGTGATGATGAGATCCGCACCCGCCTTCGCCAGCGCCCGCCCGAAATATTGGCCAAGCCCGCGGCTCGCCCCTGTGACAAGTGCAACCTGTCCGTTGAGACCGAAGAGCTCGCTGCCGCTCATCGTGCTGGCTCTCCCGAAACGGACGGAGTCAGCACCACCTTCATCAGGTTGGGCTCACCGCGATGCAGGCGCTCGAACCACTGCGGACCATCCTCGAGCGGTGCTACCGCAGTGATCAGCGGCCCAACTCTGATGGCGCCGGTTCGCATCAGCTCGATGGCCTCAGGATATTCACCCGAAGAAGCTGCAGTCCCCTGTAGCCGGATCTGCCTGCTCACAACCTTCTGCAGTGGCAGCTTCACTTCCGGAGTGATGTTGCCGATCAGGACCACCGTCCCGCCCTTGCGCACGCTATCGATCGATGATGCGATAGTCTCGTTGCGACCTACGGCCTCGAAGACCACGTCGACGCCTTTGCCCGCCGTCAAGCGATGCACCTCGGTCATCACTTCCGCACCCGATCCGTGGATCACCTCATGTGCTCCCATGTCGCGAGCGAGCTTGAGGCGCGAAGGATCGATATCTGCGACGAAAACCCGGGAGCAGCCACCCGCTCGCGCCGCCTGAAGCGTGAGCAATCCGATCATCCCGGAGCCGATTACCAGCGCCGTTTCACCTCCGCCCAGGTCTGCAACCTGCACAGCATGCAGCCCGACCGAAACCGCCTCCAGCATCGCAGCCTCGGTAAAGCTAAGCTCATCAGGCAGTCGGTAGACGATGCGCTCCGGCACCACCACATATTCGGCAAACGCTCCGTGCCGCCTGTAGTCCCCGCAAGAGACACCCACGACCTGCCGGTTGTCGCAGAGGTTCACATCGCCCGCGCGGCAGTACTCGCAGTCACCGCAGTAAACCGTCGAGTCGAACGTCACCCGGTCTCCGACGCTGAACTGGCGGACGTCGGTGCCAAGCTCCGCCACTATACCCGCAGCCTCGTGGCCCATCACCAGCGGCGGAATCCGCCGCCCCGACGAGCCGTCATACCCATGCACGTCGCTGCCGCAGATGCCGCAGGCAGCGATGCTTATAAGCAACTCGCCGGGTCCCGGAACGGGACGCGGCATCTCGGTGGTGACATCGAGCTTGCTGTATTCAGAGAGCAGGAGAGCCTTCATCTCAGAGAAAAATACCTCAGACCTAGGTTACTCCGAAGGGCGCGATATCACGAAAGCTCAGCCGCGCTTGCCGCCGCCGAGAACCAGCTTGCCGATCGTCGCTAACTGCATGTTCGATGTGCCCTCGTAGATCTTCCCAATCTTTGCGTCGCGATAATACTTCTCTACCGGGTAGTCCTTGACGAATCCGTAGCCGCCGTAGACCTCAACCGCATGGCTGGCCACGCGCTCTGCCACCTGCGAGGCAAAATACTTGGCCATCGCGGCTTCACGAACGTAGTCCAGTTTCGCGTCCTTCAGGCGAGCAGCGTTGTAAACCAGTAGGCGCGTCGCCTCGATGTCGGTCGCCATCTCGGCCAGGGCAAACTGCACTGCCTGAAACTCCGCAATAGGCTTGCCGAACTGCTTCCGCTCCTGCGCGTATTTCGCCGCATGGTTCCAGGCACCCCGCGCGAGGCCTAGCATCTGGGCCCCAATACCGATCCGTCCTTCGTTCAAGGTCTCAATAGCGATCTTGTATCCCTTGCCGGGCTCGCCCAATACGTTCTGTTCGGGCACGCGGCAGTCTTCGAGGATCAGCTCGCATGTCGAGGAAGCTCTGATGCCGAGCTTGTCTTCTTTCTTGCCTACTGTGAATCCGGCAAAATCCTTCTCCACAAGAAAGGCAGTGATGCCTTTGTATCCGGCCGCCGGATCAAGGGTCGCGAAAATGATGAAGAGGCCAGCCTCGCGGGCGTTGGTGATCCAGAGCTTCTGGCCATTGAGCACGTATTCGCTGCCGCGCTTCTCGGCTCGCGACTGGAGCGCGAAGGCATCTGATCCCGAAGCCGCCTCGCTCAAGGCGTAAGCACCGACGGTATCCACCGCCATGCGCGACAGAAACTGCTTCTTCTGCTCCTCCGTTCCCCATCGCAGCAGAGCATTTACGCACAACGTGTTCTGCACGTCGACCAGCACCCCAACCGAGGGGTCCACCGCGGAAATTTCTTCGACAGCCAGAATGGCCTCAAAGAACGATCCGCCCGCGCCGCCGTACTCGACGGGGATTTCAATCCCCATCAGCCCTAATTGGAACAGCTGTGGTAGCAAATCTGCGGAAAAGTGCTGCTCGTCGTCCATCTGCCGCACTAGTGGTCCAATGGTCTGCTGCGAGAACTCGCGCACGCTCGATCGAAACAACTGCTCGTCTTCATTCAGATGGGTCAGAGGGCTGGGGCTGGGGCTGGGGCTGGAAACGGCAACGGCTTCAGGTGGCATGCGACTCCTCAATAGTAGGAAAACCGTTGAGTTTAGCACCTGAGAGGATGTGAAGACAGAGCGGCCCATCAAGGGACGAGGCGCTCCGCGGTTCTAGTGATGTGCAGAGAAGGGGCTATCCCAGTGATAAACCAGTTCCAGATAGCCAAGCTGGGCTGTCTGACCGGCAGGGTAAATCTTCTTTACCACCGTCTTGCCCCAGCCATGCCCGTAGTAGAGGTTGACGTCGAGATGCGAAGTAGCGTGCCAGTCGGAGCTGATATCGGCAAGATTGGTGAACGACGCGAACCCGTTGCTCGGCCGTCCTGTGAAACCGAAAACCTTGTTGTCGTAGGCGCCGCCACCCTGGTACCAAAGATCGCGGCCGGAGGTAAGCTGCAGCCAATGGAGATCGCTGCGCAGTTCCCACTTCTTCGTGGGACGGTCAACTACCTGCACAAAGTCGTCTGTTAGGTTCATCAAGTTGTAGATCGGCGTTCGCGCGTAGTTGCGGGGCGTCGGAAGAATCTCGAAAAATGTACCGTGCTTGTCGTCGTTAGCATTGTTGTCGCCGCTGCCTCGCCACCAGCCGCCGCGGATCCACGGCGTGCTCGCCACATGAAGGAATTGATATCCGCCCTCAACGGCAGCTGCGCCCGAGCGCTGTTCCTGAACTCCCCACCGCCCGTTTTGCAGCGCTCCCCAGCCCACGAGGTCGAACTGACCCGATCCGGCAGGAATCACCGTGAGAAAGTCACCTCCGTAAGTGCCTACGCGGATGTTGTGGTGGTCTGTCGCGCGCACTGCAGCCGGGCGGTTGTCGGTCTTCGTGAGACCGGTGCGACCGTCGTGATATCCGATCGCAAACACACGCCACAGGAAACGATCGCTCCAGTCGGACTTGGTATACGCGAGATATTGCATGTCAACATTGATCTCGGGATTGCCGTTCATGTTGAAGACGCCCTGATCCGCGCGCCCAAACATGGTGGTGACGTCCCAGCTTCCCTCACCGTAATGCGCATCGATTCCATCAAAACTGCGCTGCGCAACCGTGAACCCGAAGTTACCCACCAGCCGCTGTGCCACGCGATTTGGTTGAAGCCAAGCCAGCTTGGGGTTCTTCGGCTTTGTCTCAACTCCTTCGACCCATTCGATACGGCCGATCCTGATGTTTTGGTCGGCGGCGGCATCGTACCGGACGAAACCCTGTTTTAGAAACGCGGCGACAGGCCACGAGTTATTGCCGTTGGCAGCATAGTAGCTCGCGCCCAGACCCAGCTGCCCTTGCGCCGTATTCGCGCTCACCGAATCGTTCGGAGCGTCCAGAATCGTCGGCTGAGTGATCTCCACCTTCCAGTCCCACTTGGCAAGATTTTGCGAGAATCCAAAGCGCAGCAAGGATTCGCCATAGCCGTAAGAGTTGTCGTAAGGCGCCGCTTCAAACCACTCCCAGCCGACTCCACGAGCACGCTCGTATACGAACGCGGTTACTGGATGACTGGTCGCGGCTGGCTGGGCAGGTTGGGCTGGCTGGGGAGCCTGACCAAATATCAGTAAAGAGCTAACGGCGGACAACAGCACTGCTGAGCAAATAAAACGGCGCAAACTAGCCTCCAGGAAACTGCACGTCGATATCTGCCGGGATGAAGGCTCCCGGCTATTCAAACTAGCTTTTGTCCGGCTGCGGTTATAACCCCCGCTTTTGGCGCAATTTTCTGCCGGTAGCATCGCAAGATGCAGAGGTTACGAGGGCAGGAGCATGAAGCGGATTTCCAGGCACGGGTTGGAGCAAAGATGAAGGCAAAGGGCGGGGATGGTCAACCAACTAAAGGTTGATCTTTACCTCCAACCAGTAAGGACGCATATAGCTTGCCAGGCTCGTCAACCAAAAGTTGGAGATAATGCTCCATCGATTGACGGAAGACGGTGAACATTCAGATTCAGTAGCTTGGGAACGATCTGTTTCCCCGGCCTTGAATGAGGTGATTTTTTTATGGCAGCTTCCAATCCAAGCATCCCGCACATTGCAGTCGCTCCTCAAACCGGCCAGAGTTTTTCTGACAAACTGAATTCGCAATGGCACGAGCGCGCCGTTTTTGTTTTCATGGCCATCGTCCTTGCGCACTGGGGTGAACATCTTGTGCAGGCTTACCAGATTTGGGTCATGGGATGGCCGCGTCCGAAGGCAAACGGAATTCTCGGCCTCTGGTATCCATGGCTGATCCAGTCGGAGGTTCTGCACTACTCGTATGCGCTGGTCATGTTGATCGGACTCTGGGTGCTTCGCAAGGGCTTCACCGGCCTCAGCCGGAAGTGGTGGACCGTGGCTCTCGTGATCCAGTTCTGGCACCACATCGAGCACCTGCTACTGATCGGACAGGCGACGTTCCACCATAACCTCATGGGCAAGCCGGTGCCGTTCAGCGTACTGCAGTTCTTCTTTCCGCGCGTGGAGCTTCACCTCTTTTACAATGCCGTTGTATTCATCCCCATGATGATCGGGGTGTACTACCACATGTTTCCACCCAAGGGAGAAGCGCGCGAAGCAGCATGCACCTGTTCCTGGTACAAAGACGAAGTGGAAGACGGCGCATCCTGCGCAGCCTGATTCCTGACCGGCCTGCAGGTAGTGCGTTGGAGAAAATTTGATTAGATGGCGTATGAACGGGGGTCGCCTGCTGGCGGCCCCTCAGTTTTGTAGAGTGTTTTTTGTGATGGCCTGGGTGACAACATTGGCAACAACCGCCTGCCACCGGGACGCGGATGCCGCTCCGGAAATAACCGTTTGGGAACAGATCACACCGCGACCGGCACGCGTTGGTCCCGTATCCATCTCTATTCAGCTCGCAGACGCGGCACGCAATCCTGTTACCCATGCCGCTATTATGGTCGAAGCCGATATGTCTCACCCGGGAATGAGTCCCGTGTTTGCTAAAGCAAGCGAATCAACGCCGGGCAGCTACGGTGCAAGTGTCAACTTCAACATGGGCGGCGATTGGATATTGCTGCTGCATATCAAGCTGGCCGATGGCCGGAAGATTGAGCGCCAGTTGGACGTGAGGGGCGTCCGATCGAATTAAGTGCCTGCAACTGTATCCAATTCGCCTGAGCCGCGCAGCGGACTCAAAGACGATTTCGACGACGACTACCAGGAATCTCCGCCGTTCGACCTCTTGCTTGTGCCGGTCCTCGGGCGCTTTTTGAAGTGGCGCCATTCGCGATCCGTTCTTGGCATTCCGCTTCTCGCGGTGAGTCTGGTGATGATTCTGCACGGCCTGCTCGGGCCGTCCATCTCGCCAAAAAATCTCGCCACTGTGCTCACATGGGTGCACTTCCGGGGCGCCTTGGTGCTGGTGATCCTCGTCGCGGGAAATTTCTTCTGCATGGCCTGTCCGTTCATGCTGGCACGCAACGCTATGCGGCGATTCATTCATCCGCGCTTCAACTGGCCGCGAAAGCTGCGCAATAAGTGGGTGGCAGTCGTTCTGTTCGCGCTCATCCTGTTCACGTATGAGCTATTCGGATTGTGGTCGTCACCATGGCTGACGGCATGGATCATAGCCGGATATTTTCTCGCTGTCCTGATGATCGACGGGCTCTTTAGACACGCCACCTTCTGCAAGTATGTCTGCCCGCTCGGTCAGTTCAACTTCATCGCGTCGACCGTCTCGCCCCTTGAAGTGGAAGTGCGGGATCAGGAAGTCTGCTCGGAGTGTCACACGAAGGACTGCATCCGCGGCCGTCACGCGCCAGGTTCCGATCTCGTTGTGCTCCAGCGTGGCTGCGAACTAGCCCTCTTTCTCCCCGCCAAGGCGGGCAATTTGGACTGCACCTTCTGCCTTGACTGCGTGCACGCCTGCCCGCACGACAACATCGGCATCCTGAGCCGTTTGCCGGCGGCCGAATTGATGAGTGATCCGAGACGATCTGGCGTGGGCTACTTCTCGCGCCGGAAGGACATCGCCGCTCTTGTGCTTGTCTTCTGCTTTGGCGCTCTGATGAATGCATTCGGCATGGTGAGCCCCGTATACATCGTCGAGACCTGGTTGGGCCATCAGCTGCACATCGAGAACGAAGCGGCGATCCTGGGATTGCTTTTCATAGTCTTTCTCGTCGTTGAGCCTGCCGTGCTACTTGGATGCGCCGCGTGGGTCGCACGCTCATGGGGCGGGGTAAAGCGGGCGTGGCTGCCGCTCGTCATCCGCTATTGCTATGCGCTGGTACCGCTTGGCTTCGGCATCTGGCTGGCTCACTACGGATTCCACTTTTTCACCGGGCTCTATACGATCGTTCCAGTTGCACAGGATGCCTTCGCCAGCCTCGGCTGGCCGGTACTGGGTGAGCCCCGCTGGACGCTGCTTGGAATCCCAAGGTACATCGTGCAGCCCATCGAGTTTGGATTCCTGCTGCTGGGCCTGGCTGGATCGCTTCTCGTTGCCTGGCGTCTTGCAGAAGAAGACTCTGAGGAACACGCTCTCCGCGCTTTTTCGCCATGGGCTGTAGTCTGCCTTCTGCTCTTCCTGGCCTCCGTGTGGCTTATGACACAACCCATGGACATGCGCTCCACCATGATGGCGGGATGACGATGCTGACAGGCGTTCATAAACGGCCACGGATCCGGTGGCGGATCGGCATCGTCGCGACACTGCTGACCATCTGCGGAAGCATTCCCGCCTGGGCACACATCGGCCCGCCATATCCGATCATGCAGGATCGCAAGGTCGGACCCTTCACGGTTGCAGTCTGGAGCAATCCTGATGTCGGCACGGGGAGCTTCTTCGTCATCATCGACCCCCCGCCGGGCGGCTCGGTTCCGACGGATATGAAGGTTCAGGTTGCTGTACAGCCCGCAAGCAAACGGCTTCCCGAGAAAACCTACGATGCCTGGCGTGAAAAGCTTCGTAACCGGGTAGAGTTCAAGTCCATCGTTCCGTTCGACAAAGAGGAGACTTGGCATGTGCGCGTAATGCTCGCGAGCTCGGCGAGCAGCGGCGAAATCAGCACCGATGTTTCTGTTACTCCAGGTCTTCTCGGCCGCTGGGATCTTTTACTCTACGCACTTCCCTTCCTCGGGATCGCCCTGCTGTGGGTGAAGGCGATCAAAACCAAGCGCGAAAACAGGCAAAGGGCGCAGCGAAGAAAGGCGCAGAAATCGCCGGTATGAGAAGGTTCGCGGCTTCTTGTGGTGCAATTTACTGGGATATGTTCAATAGTGTCCCCCTGAACAAAGAAGTATGAAGCATCAGACTCAGAGCGATTTCGCAATGACAAGAAGCTGTGCAGGACGACGGTGCGCGAGGCTGTTGGTCTGCCTGGCGGCTTCATCAGTTTTGATTCTCACCGGCTGCCGCTCCCGGCTGCCGGATCGCTCATCGAAGAGCTACGTGGACTTCGTCTCGGCTTTCTACGTCGGGCTTGCTGCGCTTCAGGTCGGCGATGACGTTCGCGCAGAACGGGAGCTGGCGCGTGCGACGCAGATCGTTCCGGGCGAGCCGGCAGCGTGGGCCAATTGGGGCATCCTCGCGCTGCGCCAAAGGGATTTCGATCCAGCAGGAGATAGGCTGCAACGTGCGCGAGCGCTGGCACCGAAGAACGACGCTATCTACTACCTCCTCGGTCTCGTCGAGGCCGGACGCGGGAAATCGTCCGAAGCCATCGCCGACTTTCGCAAGGCCGTGGAGATCAATCCCAATAACCTGATCGCCACCTATCGGCTCGCAGAGGAGATCGAGCGGCAGGGCGATCCGAACAGTGACGCCGAATTCCAGCAGCTCATGCAACGAATCGTCGCGGCGCAACCGGACAACATGGCGGCTCTGCTCGAGCTGAGCCGCGTGGCCGCAAAACGCGGTGACGCTGCATCGCTGAAAGAGGCTGTCACCCAGATCGATAAGCAGTCGCAGGGATGGCCGCCGGAGGTGAAGGAGCACCTCACCGCACTTGATACGGCAACCAAAGGAACCGATCCGCGCGCGGCGGCAACGCGTACAACTTTCCTTCGCAATGCATTGATGCGCCTTCCGGACTTCCGCCAGAACCTTTCCGCCATCAAGCCCGCGCCCGGCGACGAGGCGCAGCCATTCACCCATTTCCTTCGTCTGGAGACTCCGCAGTTCTCGCCCGCTCCGCCAGACACGGCGATGACCTTCGCTGCTGAGCCTCTGCCCGATCCCGACCAGACAGTCTGGAACTGGATCGGCGCCGTCTCCCTTACCGGCACCGGCGCACCGACGGTGGCTGAAGCCAACGCGAGCACCGTCCGTCTCTACACTGGACCGGCTTTCCCGTTTCCTGGTGGAGCGTCGAAGACTGCTCCCTCTCCAGAGGGCGTCGTTCCGATCGACTTCAACTACGACTTCAAGACCGATCTGGTGCTGGCCGGCGCCGGCGGCGTGCGTTTTTTTCGCCAGGACAGCTCCGACAGCTTCACTGACGTCACCGCACAGACCAAGTTGCCTGCCCGACTCCTGAACGGCCACTATACCGGCGGATGGGCGGTCGACATCGAGGCCGACGGCGATCTCGACCTCGTGCTCGGTTCAACCGAAGGCGAACCGTTGGTGCTGAGGAACAACGGCGACAACACCTTCTCGCCGATACAGGCCTTCCCGGGAATATCCGGAGTACGCGCGTTTCTTTGGGCTGACCTGAATGGAGACGGCAATCCCGACGCTGTCTTCATCGACGGGGCGGGAAAGCTGCACGTCTTTAACAACGAACGGTCGGGCCGCTTCAGTGAGGTACCGGATCTCCCGGTCACCGGCCAGTTCAAGGCGATTGCCGCCGCCGACACCAGCCACCGCGGCATTCTCGACCTGCTGGCGGTTCAGGATGATGGCGCCATAATTCGCCTTTCCGAGAAGGCAGACAACTCAGGATGGGAGCGAGTCGAAATTGCCCGCGTGCCCGATGCCGCAAATTTTCTTTCCAGCGAGGTTCGCCTGCATGCCGCCGATCTGGACAACAACGGCGCCATCGATCTTCTGCTCGGCCGAGTGACAGCATCTGCAAGTCCCGACGCTCCCGGTGCGTTGATGTGGCTCGGCGATGAAAAGGGCGGCTTCGGCGCGGCACAACCCGTCTCCGGTCTGTCCCGGGTCTTCGATACCGCCGACCTCAAAACCCCGGGCCGCCTGGACCTTGTGGGTCTCTCGGCAAATGGCCAACCCGTGCAGGCCGTCAATCGCGGATCGAAGAATTACCATTGGCAGATCATCCGCCCACGCGCGAAGCAGGCCACCGGAGATCAGCGCATCAACTCCTTTGGCGTTGGCGGCGAAATAGAAATTCGCTCCGGCCCGCTGGTGCAGATGCAGCCAATCACCGGTCCGCAGATGCATTTCGGCCTGGGAGAGCAGACGGGCGTGGATGTGGCTCGCATTCTCTGGCCGAATGGCTCCGTACGCGCGGAATTCGCGCTAAAGGCCGACCAGGAAGTGGTCACCGAACAGCGCCTCAAGGGCTCGTGCCCGTTCCTCTTTGCCTACAACGGCAAAAATATGGAGTTTGTGAAGGATGCTGTGCCGTGGGGCTCAGCAATCGGCCTGCGCATCAACTCGCTGGGCACTGCAAGCATCGCAGCTACCGAGGAATGGTACAAGATCGCGCATGACCAGTTAGTGCCGCACGATGGCTACTACGACCTGCGAATTACTGGCGAGCTATGGGAAACCTACTACTACGACTATCTCGGCCTGATGACCGTCGATCATCCGTCAGGAACTGACGTCTTCACCGATGAGCGATTCGTATTGCCCGCAGTAAAGCCGCGCATCGTTACCGTTGCCACGCCCCATAAGATCGCACGTGCCATCGACGACAATGGCCGCGATGTGACAGACATCGTCCGCGATCTGGACGACCGGTATCTCGATACCTTCGGGCGCGGCCAGTATCAGGGAGTCACGCGCGACCATTATGTCGAGATCAACCTGGGCGATGACCTTCCCACCAGCGGTCCGCTATACCTTATCGCCAGAGGCTGGGTCCATCCATCCGACTCCTCGATCAACGTCGCAATCAGCCAGGGCTCTCACGAGCAGGCGCGCCCGTTAAGCCTCGAAGTCCCCGACGGACACGGCGGCTGGATGGTCGCACGGCCCAATCTCGGCTTTCCCGCAGGAAGAAAAAAGATTTGCCTGTTCGACATCACGAACGTATTCCGTCCCGGCGCGTCTCACAAGGTTCGCCTTAGAACAAATCTCGAAGTCTACTGGGATTCCATCGAATGGGCACGCGGCCTGCCCGACACACCGATCCTCGTCACGCATTTGGCACCCTCTGTGGCCGATCTGCACTACCGGGGCTATTCCGTCATCCATCAGGCGAACAACTCGTCGCCGGAGATCCCCGACTACAACCACCTCACGAGTACGACGCAGATCTGGCGTGATCTCGAAGGCTACTACACACGATACGGTGATGTTCGCGAGCTACTCGCCAGAATCGACGACCGCTATGTGATCATGAACGCGGGCGATGAGATGTCGCTCCATTTTCAAGCGCTTTCAGCTCCACCCGCGGGATGGGTCCGTGACTACATCATCGCCGGTGACGGATGGATCAAGGACGGCGACTATAACTCCACTTACTCGAGGACAGTATTACCTTTGCCTCATCACGACAGAACAACATATGACACACCACCCGGAAAGCTTGAAGACGAGTGGGTATATAAGCACCACCCTGAAGACTGGCAGACCTATCAGACGCGGTATGTAACCCCCGGAGTTTTCCTCGGCGAACTACGTAGTAAGGCGGATAGATGAGACGCGGTCCCGTAGCACGAATCTTACTTGGTATTTTCTTCATCGCCTTGTTGGCCACACCAATGGCTATTCGGCGCGTCTCCGCCGCACGAGCATCAGCCAGGGTAAAGCTCGATGCGAGCACCGCTCTCGCTCGCCACGGCTTCTATTTTCAGGAAGTATCCCGCGCCGCCGGCATCGATTTTGTACACCAGGCGCCGACGCTCGATCCCAAGTTGACCGGCATCATGCCGCAGGTTGCATCCATGGGTGCGTCGGTCTCTATCGTCGACTTCGATCGTGACGGCTGGCCTGACATCTACGTCACCAACAGCAAAGAGCGCAGCAAAAATGCCCTCTACCGCAACATGCACGATGGCACATTCAAAGATGTCGCGCCTGAGATGGGCATCGCCGACGTCAACCAGCCCGGCAGCGGTGTGTCGATGGGCGCAGTCTGGGGCGACTACGACAACGATGGCTACGAAGATCTATTCCTCATCAAATGGGGTCGCCCCGAGCTGTATCACAACGACCATGGTCACGGTTTTACGCGAGTAAGCGAGCAGGCCGGCCTGCCCAAATGGATCAACGCAAACACTGCTATATGGTTCGACTACGACGGAGATGGGCTTCTCGACCTCTTTGTCGGCGGCTACTACTCAGAAGACATTGACCTGTGGCACCTCAATACCACGCGCATCATGCCCGACAGCTTTGAGTACGCCAAAAATGGCGGCCGCAAATATCTGTTTCACAACCTGGGCAATGGCAGGTTCGAGGAAGTAAGTGAAAAACTGGGAATCAACAGCCGCCGCTGGGCTTTGGCTGCATCAGCCGCAGATTTGCGCGGAACTGGACATCCTGACTTATTTGTTGCGAATGACTACGGCGTGTCGGAGCTTTATCTGAACGACGGGAAACGCTTCCACGAAGCGGGCCAGCAGACTGGTGTTGGCTTCGCTCCCAAGAGCGGCATGAACGTTGCCTTTGGCGATATCCTCAATCAGGGAAGATACTCGGTGTACGTTTCGAACATCTCCGAAGAAGGAGTTCTGATTCAGGGGAACAACATGTGGGTTCCAAAGGATGGAACTACCGGCGACAATCTGCAATTTGAGAACCTCGCCCGGGATCTAGGAGTCGAGTTGGGCGGGTGGAGCTTCGGGGCACAATTCGGCGACCTCAACAACGACGGCACCCTCGATCTATATCTGACGAATGGCTACGTCTCCCTCGATCGGAACAGCAGTTACTGGTACGACTTTTCCAAGGTAGCCGGCGGAAACAGCACCATCATTGGTGATGCCGACAACTGGCCTGCGATGGATAATCGCAGTCTCTCCGGTTATCAGCAGAAGCATGTATGGCTGAACGACGGTGTTGGAAAGTTCGTCGATGTTGCCCAGGCAGTAGGTGTAACCGATACCTATGACGGCCGCGCCGTAGCGATGGCCGACCTTTGGAATCGCGGCGTTCTTGACGTAGTTGTCGCCAACCAGCGTGGGCCGGTGCTTGTCTACAAAAACACTGTTTCTCCTGATAACAAGTGGATTGAATTTGAGCTGGAAGGCAGACAGAGCAACCGCAGCGCAATCGGCGCTGACGTTACTCTGTATTGGAACGGACAGAAGCAAGTCCAGGAAGTCTCTGGCGGCAGCGGCTTCTCCGCGCAGAACCAGCGGCGTCTGCATTTTGGATTGGGCCGCGATCCGCAAATCGAGAAGGCTGTCGTCCGCTGGCCTTCAGGAACCGTCCAGACCCTCGATCATCCTGCGCCTGACCAGATCCACGATGTGAAGGAGCCTGAATGAGCCAGCAAGTGGTTGCCGCGCCGTCCACAGGAATGCGCACCGGATGGAAGAGTTGGCTCAGCCTCGAAAACCGTTTCGTCCCTCCAGTCTTTATTACCCTCATCCTGCTGATAGGCCACCTCTCGTTCGGCATCCTCGAGAGCTACCCCAAGACGCTGCTCGCGATTGCGACGAGCATATTGGCGGAACTGGTGCTGGCACGCATCTTCTTCGGCAAATGGCCGCACCTCGCGAGCGCCTACATTACCGGCATCAGCGTTGGAATCCTCGTGCGCTCACCTGCCTATTGGCCCTTCGCGCTTTGCGCTCTCATCTCCATTACGTCGAAATACGTTCTGCGAGTGAAGGACCGCCACATCTGGAACCCCTCTAACTTCGGCGTTTCCGCCATTCTCTTCCTCGCCGGCGACGTCGCCGCGAGCCTCAGCATTCAATGGGGCAACTTTCTTGCCTCGATGCTGGTGATTTGGGCACTGGGTGCGGCGATCATCTGGCGTCTCCGGCGTTTCCATATCACCGGCACCTACGTCATCTCTTTCCTTGCCTTCGCTCTCCTCCGGGCTTGGATTACCGGCTCTCCATGGATGTCCGAGATAGCGCCAATTACAGGCCCCGAATATCAGCTCTTCATCTTCTTTATGATCACTGACCCGAAGACCACTGTGCGCAGCAAGACCGGCCAATGCATCGTCGCCTTCTCGGTCGCTCTCGTCGAGATGCTACTGCGATTGGATCAGGTCATCTACGCACCGTTCTACGCGCTCTTCATGGTTGGACCAGTTGCGTTGCTCATCGAGATGTGGCTGCAGTCCCGCGGACAGAAGGCGGTCATCGTCCCCGCATAAGTGAGAGCCCCCGACAAGAGAAACATACAAGCTCCGAAAGAAATTTGAACCTATGACGTTAAGTACCAAACTAGTCGCCTGCCTTGTGCTTACCACAGCCATCACAGGATGCAAGCAGAAGCCATCGGAATCGCAGGCAGTTACGCCGTCATCCCCGGCCCGACAGATACAGCCCGCGCCAGCATCACCAACTGCTCCGGGACCCGTCTCTGCTCCGACACGGCCATCGGGACCAATCCAGTTCACCGATGTGACCTCTCAGGCCGGCATTACCTTCAAGCACAACAGCGGCGCGTACGGGAAGAAGCTGCTGCCGGAGACCATGGGCAGCGGAGCCTGTTTCATCGACTACGACAACGACGGCTGGCAAGACATTCTCCTGGTCAACTCCATGGACTGGCCTGACCATAAGTCGCATAAGTCCTATCCCGCGCTCTACCACAACAACCACGACGGCACCTTCACAGACGTTACCCGCGAGACGGGACTCGCCATCGAGACCTATGGGATGGGCTGCGCGGTCGGTGACTTCGATAACGACGGCTACGACGACATCTATCTCACCGCAGTAGGCAGCAATCACCTCTTTCGCAATCTTGGCAACGGCAAGTTCGCTGACGTGACGGCGAAGGCCGGAGTGAGCGATCCCGGCTTCTCCACCAGTGCCATCTGGTTCGACTACGACAATGACGGCAGGCTGGACCTCTTCGTGTCACATTATGTTGACTGGTCCGAGGCAACAGATCAGTACTGCTCGCTCGACAACAAGAACAAGTCCTACTGCACCCCTCAGCTATACAAGGGCCAGAGTGCTACGCTCTTCCACAACAAGGGCAACGGGGTCTTCGAGAACGTCACCAAGCGGGCTGGCCTGTATGATCCGTCGAGCAAGTCGCTCGGCATTGTCATGCTGGATTACGACAACGACGGATGGATGGACCTCTTCGTAGCCAACGACACGCAGCCGAACAAGCTCTACCACAACAACCACGACGGCACCTTTACCGACCAGGCGGTGATTGCGGGCGTCGCTTACGGCGAGTCGGGCACAATGCGCGCTGGCATGGGCGCAGACACAGCAGACTTCGATCGTTCGGGGCACCAGGGTCTGCTGATCGGCAACTTCACCAATGAGGGCCTTGCGCTCTACCGCAACGATGGATCAGGCTTGTTCACCGACGAATCGGCTTCGTCGGGAATCAGCGAGCCATCGCTGCGATCGCTGACCTTCGGTGCTCTCTTCTTCGACTACGACCTCGACGGCTGGCCCGACATCTTCGCTTCGAATGGGCATGTCGCGGACGACATCAGCATGCTGCAGCCAACGCTGCACTATGCTGAGGCCCCGTTCTTGTTTCGCAACAAAGGCAATGGCAAGTTCGAGGACGTGACCGACTGGGTGGGACCGGCGTTGCGGCGTCCGGTGGTAGGCCGGGGCGCGGCGTATGCGGACTTCGACCTGGACGGCGATCTGGACCTACTGATGACGGTTAACAACGGTCCGGCGCGCCTGTTCCGGAACGACAACGCCAACCAGAACGACATGCTGCGCGTGAAGACCATTGGCACCAAGTCGAACCGCGATGGCATCGGCGCGAAAATTACGCTGAGGACAAACAAGGGCGTCCGGCAGTTTGCCATGGTCCACTCGGGGTCGAGCTACCTCTCGCAGAGCGAACTGCCGGTCACCTTCGGGCTGGGCAAGCCCGAAGGTGACCGGACGGTCAGCCTGGAGATCGTCTGGCCGAGCGGGAAGAAGGATTCGGTTCCCGACCTGAAGCCCAACCAGTTCATCACCGTGCAGGAAGGCAAAGGTGTGATCTCTGCCATGCCGATTGTGTTTTCGCCTCCTGCCACCTCGCCGAAGTAGGGTGTTCCAAAATGGGAAGGGAGGGATCCCCTCCCCCCGGGCATTGCGTTAAGTCATTGATCCTGCTGAATTTTGATGGCCATCCCTAGCTACATCATTCATAACAAAGCAGATATTGCTACTTCATAGAAAACAGGCCACTTAACAGGCGTTCATTGAAAACAGGGGGCTTAACGGATCGTCATTGATTCCATTGAAGTTGCGGCGCTTTCATTCAAGACGACGAATGCCCGGGGTAGCAATCTGCCGCCCGGGCACTTTTCCCTCTATTTCTATTTTAGTGATTTCGCCGTAATTCTCGGCCAACCTTAACTGTGTCGAAGTTCAAAGCCGCAACGCTGCAAGAGAGCAATCACTTCTCTTTCGGTGGCGTCGAGCTTTGCGGAGGACTGCAGCAGGTCGTCGGGGTCGACGGGGTACCAATTCCAACGGGCGGGGTTGCCGAGGCCGGCGACGTTGATGGGCTCGATGGCCTCGAGGATTTGGCTGGAAAGGATCTGGGATTCCTCTTCCGTGAGCGGCTGCCGGGCACGGTCGAAGAGGCGCACGCAGGCCGGTCCGAAGACAGGATCGGAGCGAAGCAGGAAAGAGGGCGCGAGATGCGGCCTGCCGAGCCTGCGTGCAGCTTCGGCGTAACTGACGGCGGCAAAGTAGAGCAGCGACAGGGACACGAAAACGGGAAAGTTGTTCATGTTCGCGTAAAGGGCACCGACGAGGCGGGCAGTGGCGACCAGGTCTGCATCCGTCTCGTCTGCGTATTCGGTGAGGCTCGTTTCAAGACGAGGTGAGTTCCAGTCATTCTCGAAGATCTGTGCGAGGCGCGCGATGCCGAGAAGGGTCAGCGGAAATCCGGTCGACAGAAGCGGATCAACGAAGCCTGCCGCCGATGGCAGGAGAGCCCATCGCTGGCCCGCGATCTTTCCGCTGCGAAAGGCAAGACGTGGGATGTGCGTGAAGGGCAGGGCCGGTTTGGCAGTGGCGAATTGCGATTCGAGTTCCGGAATGCGTTTGAGGATTCGCTGCCACGCCTCGGCTCCGTCGCTGAAGCTGTACTTCTCTGCGAGCTCATCCGTCGCGGCAACGCCTGCGCTGGTGATTCCGTTGTTGAAGCGGAGCACCCAGATCCATCCGCCTTTGAAGACGTGATGGACGGCTGCGTCGTCCACCGGATACGGGGGCTGGCCGTCGGGCATTAGTTGGAGGTCTTCGATCCGGCCGACATTTTCAAAATGGCTGTAGAGGGCCTGCGTTTGCGGGAAGCCGGGAAGTTCCATCTCGCCCAGACCGAGAGCGCGATGCAGGAATCCGCGCGGGCCGGAGGCGTCCACAACGAATTTTGCGGAGATGCTCAGGCTGAGACCGCGACGGTTGCCCACCAGTTGCACTTCTCCATCGGATTCGCTGAAGCCGGTGAGGTTCGTCTCATCGAGATAATCCACGCCGAGCTTTTCCGCTTCACGCACCAGGAAATGATCAAAATCAGCGCGATACCAGTGCGTGTCGGAAATTTCGTCGTGAGGGCTGGCCGCGACGAGGAGTTGGCGTGCGCGGTCATTCAGGGGAGAAGCAGGTCCTTCGACTCCGCCCGCTTCGCGGCCTTCGCTCAGGATGACATCCTCAAGGGGTTGAACCGTGTTCAGGTCGTGATGATAAAAGGTGAAGCCACGCTTGAGGCCGCACGCGATTTCGGGATGTTCGCGTTGCCAGCTTCCCCACTTGGTGAGCGGACGCACGGACGGCAGATCGTATCGCGTACTCAATTCTTCGAGCAGAAGGTTGGTGATGGGCGTTGAAGACTCGCCGATCACGACGCGGGGATGTTTTCCCCGTTCGATCAGCACGACTGACTTACCAAGCCGCCGAGCGACCATGGCCAGGAGCGAGCCTGAAAATCCGGAGCCGACAATCGCTAGATCGTAACTGGTTGGTTGGGGGCGGGCGGTCAATTCTTGTCTCCGCAGTGAACGCAGCTGAGGGGAGAGGGGATAATCTGCTGCAGATTCATTTTGCGCAGGCGTGCGATCCGCTCAGGAGAGCAGAGCGGGCATTCCGCAGCCAGCTTCAGGTCCCACAGATCGGCAAAGACCCGCCCTCGATTCAGATTGATGCCGTAGGCAAGCGCGGACTCGAGAGTGGTAAGGTCGGGGGGAGAAAATTCGCCGAGAGAGGCCAGTTCTTCCATCGCGCCATTTCCACCGCGGGTGGGGATGAGGGTTGCAGCGGTGGCTCCACAGTCGAAGGCGAAATCTAAAGACCGTTCGGCCCAGTAGAGAGCCTCTTCCTCGACCATAAATGGCGGCTTGACCAGGATGAAAACTCGCAAGTCGATATCGTGCTCGCGCAGACGGCGGGCCGCAGTGGCAAATTGAGCAGTGGTCATGCGCTTGTTCAGCCGCCCGAGTACTTCGGGATGGACAGTTTCGAGACCCATGGCGACTTCGAGGCGGCCGGACAGAAGTTCGCTGAAGCGGAAGCAGTTTTCGCCAACCAGCGCGGGATGGCATTCGACGATGACGCGCTCGAAGCCAGCAACACGATTCGCGATTGCCGGGTAATCCTCAACGGGGATGGCGCGAGGGTCGAAGAAGCTGCCGCGGTTATAGAGTTTGATCTGCCGCGCCGGCGCGAGGCGCTCCAGAGCGTAGTCAATCTGTGCAGGAATCGCTCCCGCTGGCACCGTCTCCGTCAGCGTGTTCTTCCAGAGATCGCACATCAGGCATCGCCAGGGGCACTCGCGGTTGGTGAGAAAGACGGTGGCGACGGGAACAGGGCTCAAGGCACGGGGCTCAGCGCTCAGGGGGGGACACGCGGGAGCTGCCTCGTCTTCGACGAAGAATGCGTAAGGGCGCAAAGGATCGAGGGTATTGCGGCCCGAGCCAACATCGACGCGGCGGGAGAGAATCCATGCGTCACGCGCGGCCGGGTTTTCGGGATACGACGACGGCAACGGCGCCCTCACTGATACAGCGACAGGAACTGCTTGCGGTACTCGGCTTCGCGATACGGCAGGCGCGATTGCATTACCTCTGCCGGTAAGGCCCCGTGCTGGAAGCGCCGCTTGGGGAAGACGGGCATTCGCAATCCGGTGACTGCGGCCACTCCCCGGGAAACGATCTCGCCCTTCAGCTCATACAGCCGGCTGACGTCGTAGTTCGTCAGATCGATGAAGGGGATGGCTTCAGCGACGGCGATGAGGTTGGGACGTGTGTAAGGGCTGAATCCGGCAAAGCCGAAGTGGTGCGCGGGCGCATAGGTGCGCGTGTAGGAGCGGCTGAGCCCTCCGCTGTAGGTGAGCGAGTGTTTGATTTTGCCGACGCCCCAGCCTTCCTGGTAGAGCATCGGGTTGCTGATGACGCTGCGGATGGTGAGCTCGGGATTTTCTTCGACGGGATAGTCTTTGAGGTTTTCATCGCCGCCGTCTCCGTCGATGAGGTAGCGCCAATCGGGGTAACGTTCGCGGATGCCGCGGCAGAGGGCCATGGCCATGGTGGCCGACTGGATGTCGAGCGGCTTGTAGTCCTCGGTGACGCGGATGGTTTCAGCGACATTGAGCGCAGATGGACTGGATTCGATGGGCTCCAGAAAGAGCGAGAGGCCGAGGCGGTCGAGGAATGTGTGCGCCTGATCGACGTCCGGTCCGTCTCCGAGGTCGAGGACGAAGGCCTTGAGCCGGGCTGGATTCATGCCGAGCTTGCGCAGGACGTAGTACGTCGTGAGGAAGACACTGCCACTGTCGATGCCGCCGGAGAAGCAGACGCCGATGGGTTCTTTTTCGGGGATGGTCGGCAGCCAGCGGGAGATCTCTTCGGCGAGGGCGGAGATGTAGGTACGGCCGATGGTGTCAAGGTTGGCGGGGAGCGTGCCCATGGGTGGGGTGAAGAAGCGCGTATAGACGGGATCGGGATCGGGGCAGCCGATAAGTTGCAGTTCGACGACATGGTGCGCCGGAACCATGCGCGTGTAGCTTGGGTGGAATTGGCCGTCGAGACCTTCGGACTTGAGCCAGTCGAAGATAGCGTCGATCCGTGACGACACCACCAGGGCCGGACCTTCAGACCGCTTGGCCAGGAAGTAGCGCATGGGGCGGTCGAGCGAGCGCGCCATCTTTACGGTCTTGCCAGATCGAGCAAGCAGGGCAAACGAACCTTCGATTTCCTGCAGTGCTTCAGCGGGCTGCTCCTGCAGGAAGCGCCGGGCGTCGTCCAAGGTCATGTTGTAAATCTGGTTTGCTTCGGGGTCGGTAAGATCGACGACCCGCTCGATGTAATGGGCTACGGAATCCACCACGCGGTTAAACCTCTGCCACAGTCTACTCTGCGTGGAAGGCCGAAATCATCCACCTCAGGATCGAGCCCCGGTGGATGATTGCGGTGTCCACCTGCGAACGATGTTTATCATCAGTGGACATCGGGGGTTATCCCTCCGGGCCGGCGCTTCATCCCGATCTGATTGTGCCGCTTGATTTTAGGGGGCAGCTCGCTCAATTGCCGCCGTGGCCCGAAATTTGCTCATCAACAGATCGCTGAAGTGTATGCTGATTCACCGGGAGGCTGGGGATGGCGCATTATGAGCGGATTCGCGATGTAATTTCGGGGCCTTTCAGCCCCGACATCATGCAGCAACGGACGGCGACCGGGTGGCAGCTGGTTTCGATCGAGTGGCGGCGCGAGCTGCCGGCAAATGAGGCTCCTTCGGAAGGTGCTTTCAACGAAGAGATTCCTTACGGCCTGCGCATTTCCGATGATTGCCAGCGGCTGGAGGTCGATCCGGTCGAGAATGCCGCCCTCGTGCTGATGATGGAGCTGATGGTGCAGGACTTCCCGCTTTCGAACGTGGTCAGCGACCTGAACGAAAAGGGATTTCGCACCCGCTCGGGCAAGCCTTGGAGTCGGGTGACCGTCTTCAATATGCTTCCCCGGCTCATCGAGGTCGGGCCCCGGCTATTCTCCACCGACGAATGGGAAACGCGGCGGCAGAAGTTTGCGCGATTCGTCTAGAGGCGATCACGGGGCGGCGATGGTGACCGGTTGAACGTTCGCGTTGAGGCCCAGCGCTTTCAGAACCGCAGGATCAGGCGTGATCTGCGTATCGGTGCGCTCAACGACGCCAAAATTTCCGCGGTAGTCCCACATCGCCCAGCCGATGTGATTTTCCTCGAGAGCGGCGCGAACGTCACTGATCCAACGGGCACGCGATGCCGGATTGGCGGTGTCGCGGTAGGCTCCGAATTCATTGCAGATCAGCGGGACGTTACGCTCGCGGGCCCATGCGGCGGCAAACGCGATCCGCTCGGCGATCGCTTCGCCGTTCCAGTGACCGGCTCCATAGAGAAAGAGGTTGTAGCGGGCGAGGTCGCCGGGGACGTTCTTCATCTGCGCGGAAAGCGTTTCCGGAGTGGCGGGATAGGGGATGTCCTTGTAGTAAACCCAGTCGCTCGTGCCCCAGGAGGCTCCCTGGTGGGTGAACTGGTACGGCTCATAAAAGTGGAAGTTATAAATCACGTTGGGATCGCGCAGCGGTTCGAGCTGAAGAATGTCAGGCAAGCTGCCGTAGTTCGCGGCGGTGGCGATGATCGTGTGCTCGGTGTCGATGCCGCGAATGGCTTCGTCCACGCGAGCCTGAATGCCCATCCAGCGGTAAGGGTCCGGCACCTCGGGCTCGT
Source organism: uncultured Acidobacteriaceae bacterium (assembly GCA_963781245.1). Lineage (GTDB taxonomy): Bacteria > Acidobacteriota > Terriglobia > Terriglobales > Acidobacteriaceae > Silvibacterium. The sequence goes on along the minus strand of CAWAFB010000004.1, from coordinate 10,629 downwards.
TGATCAATTCAAAGAAGACCTTCGCGGGATCGGCCTTGGCGAAGTGTGCGGCCAGCACGCGCCAGAGGAGAACGAAGTCGTCAACTCCTCGTTCGGTGGAGAGGCTGTGCTTGTAGTCATCGTTGGGAAAGACGCAGAGCATCACGGCGAGGTGATCAGCGAGAATCTGATCGACGGCTCGGTCAAGCGCGGCGAGCGCCTGAGGATTCGCGGGTGTGAGGCTGCCGTGGCGAACGATCAGCGACGGCTCGATGCCGAGCCGGACGGAGTCGAAGCCCATGTCGTGGATCAGCTTGAGATCGGCCCCGGTGGTAAACGTCTCAAAGTGCTGCTGGGTGAGGTCGTGCGAGCTGGCAAACCATCCCGACAGGTTGATGCCGTGGCGCAGCGACGATGCGCGGTCAAAGGCCAGGTTCTGAGCCAGAGAAAATGGAGCGATAATGAGCAACAGTATTGACAGGTAAAATCCACGCATACAATAACTTCTCCGTCAGGAAAAGCCTATTGTAGGGCAAGACCACGCAGGGGAAGCGCGGCGTCAATTGGAGCGCATGGCACAGGCCGCCTATCGCTTGACGCCACTCTGACGAAGTGGAAGATTTGCTGTATACGTTTGCATCCGGTGTCCACGCCGCTGGCTGCGAAATACATCCCAGAAAGAGTGGTATGGATCGCAAGCCAACAATGAATGACGTTGCCCGCGTGGCCGGCGTGGGCACCATGACCGTGTCGCGTGTCCTGAACGAATCCGCGCCGGTTTCGGCGGAAGCGGCAGAACGGGTCTATCGCGCCATCGAAAAGCTGGGCTACCGGCCCAACGAGATGGCGCGCGCGTTGCGCGGACTCAAGACGCACACCATAGGCATCATTGTCCCCTACCTGTTCGATCCATTCTTTGCCACCATCGCGCACGCCGTTAACACGCTCGCCAAGGAGCACGGCTACTCGGTGATTCTTGCCACCTCGAATGAAGATCCTGACTCGGAGTTTGCCGAGGCGCAGCTGATGCTGCAGCGCCGCGTGGACGGCCTCATCGTGATCCCCGCCGACGTGCATCGTTCCCGCCTCAGCCGCGGGGAGTTCGATCAGACCCACATCGTCACTCTCGACCGCCCGATGCAGGACCGCCGTTTCGATAGCGTGCTGGTGCAGAACCAGAGCGGCTCAAAGCGCGCCGTGCAGCACCTGATCACCGAACACGGACACCGGCGCATCATCTTTATCGGACTCAACCGCCAGCTTTACACCATGCGCGCCCGCTTCGAAGGCTATCGCCGCGCCATGGTTGAAGCCGGCCTGCGTCCCGAGCCTTCCTTCAAATGCGCCTCGCAGGACGCGACGTCGGCGATTGTGGCCGGGGCCATCCGGGAGAATGATCCGCCTACGGCCTTCTTCTGCTCGAACAATCTAACCACCCGCTATGCTCTCCGCGCCCTGGTCGATCTCGGAGTACGTGTGCCGGAAGATGTGGCGTTGATTGGATTCGATGATTTCGAACTGGCGGAGATCCTGCATCCCACGCTGACAGTTGTGAGACAACCCGCAGATGAGGTCGGCCGCGTAGCCGCCGGCCTGCTATTCGATCGGCTCAAGCGGGATGAGTTCCCCAAGGAAGGCAGCCGCGTGGTCCTGCCGGTTGAATTAGTGCTTCGGCGCTCCTGCGGATGCTGTCCGCGTGTTCATCACCGGGCCACTGACTGAGGCGCCTTCCGCATTCTTCGCCGGTTCCGCGGCCGCCGGCGGAGGCGCATCCAGGTACTGCACAATCAGAGAGATGCGGCGATTCGAAGGATCGAGGGGATACCTGGGCAGGCGCAGGCGCTGGTCAGCATAACCGCGCACCTGTGAGACCTGGTTGCGGCGAAGTCCCTTGTCCTGCATCAGGCGGCGGGCGGCATTGGCGCGATCGGTGGAGAGCTCCCAGTTGCCGTAGTCCGCGTCGTTTACATATGGCTGGGAATCGGTGTGGCCTTCGATCGAAACGTTGTTGGGCACATCTTTGAGCTGGCCGGCCAGCATGGTCAGCATCTCGCGCCCATTTTCGTTCAGGGCGGTGCTCCCGGTATCGAAGAACTTGCCGTTCTTCGATTCGAGCAGCTCAATCCGCAAACCCTCGGGGGTGACGGTGATCTCGATCTGGTTCGACAGAGCCTTGAAATGGTCCGTCTGCATGATCGCCTTCTCCAGCCGCTCCTTGAATTGCTGCATATTCTCGCGAGTCAGAGGCAAATTGTCGGCGGATCCCGAGCGATCCGCCCCACTCAGTGCAGAACTCCCGCGCGGATCGTTGAAATATCCCGCGATGACCTTGCGCACGTGATCGCTGGTGTTCATGAGCCAGAGCACGATGAATAATGCCATCATCGCAGTTACAAAATCGGCATAGGCGACTTTCCGTGCGCCGCCGTGGTGTCCGCCGTGGGCCCTGGCCTTCTTGAAGATGACGATTGCTTTCTTTTGCATGGCTCACACGATCTTTTGTTCGGCGGCCGCGCCCTCGGTGGCATGTTGGCCGTGGCACGCCGTTTCCAGTTCTTCAAAGGTCGGCCTGACGTGCAGCGGAATCGCACGGCGCGCCATTTCCACCGCCTGCACCGGCGCATTTCCCTTCATGAACGAGATCATCAGGACGCGAAGCACGTAAAGAAAAGCATGTTCTTCCTCGGCTTCCTTACCCATGTAGGAGCCGATGGGCCCGACCAGCCCGTAACACAGTAGGATGCCGAGAAAAGTGCCTACCAGCGCCGCGGCAACCTTATGCCCGATGGCCTCCGGAGGGCCGCCCAGCGCGCCCATCGTGATCACCACGCCCAGCACCGCGGCAACGATGCCCAGGCCAGGAAGAGAATCCGCCACCGTCGTCAGCGCGGAGATGGGCTGATGAGCGCAGCGGTGCTGCACCTCCATGTCCAGGTCCATCATCTGGTCGAGATCAAATGGATCGATGTCTCCGGTCACCGCCATGCGCAGCGTGTCGCAGACGAATCCGCGAACATGATGATCTCCGATGAAGTCGGGATATTCCTTGAAGATAACGCTCTCTTCCGGCTTCTCGATGTCCATCTCAATCGACAACAGCCCGGTGCGCCGAACCTTGTTCAGCAATTCGAACATCATCTTGAGCGTGGAGAGATAGCGCTGCTTGCCATAATGCGACTTGCCAAAGACACTAAGTGCGCCGGAGAAGATCCCCTTGAGCGTGTGCATGGGATTCGCGATCAGCAGCGTGCCCGCGCCAGCAATAATGAGGAATTCCGCCGGCTGCATCAGGACCGCGAGATGGCCCTTCTCCATCAGAAAGCCGCCGATGACAGCCCCGAAGACCAGCAGGATTCCGATGATGGCAAACATTCACACGCCTCATTCTTGAAGTGAAGACAAGACTGCCGGCAGCCGGAGTCGCTTGTTGACTGTATCGGCGGAAGAGTGCTGTTGCTTAACGGAGAAGGCGTTTGGCGGCAATTTGTTAGAGCGATCTTAGAATGTGGGAACCAGCGCTAAAAAGCATGCGTGGTGCTCGCAACCGGAGACGCCTCCGGAAACTGCCAGCTTCCCTTCAGAATTGCCTCCCTCGGCCGGTACATCCGAACCGTGTAGTTCCAGCCGGGCGTGATCGGTATGCAATTCAGCGTGCCCTTCGCGCAGCCACCGAACTGCACCGTGAACGAGCCGTCCGGGTTCGGCTTCGCCGTGACGCTGTTGACCGAGTAGACCCCGAGAGCGTTCTTTTCGAAATATCCCTTGGCATTGTAGACACTGATCGACCAGAAGCCGTCGACGGGCACATCCTTTACCCGGAGCCGATATACCGTGTTTCCATCGTTCTGCTTTGGATAGATGCTGTTGTAGACGGCAGCACTCGGCGGATTCCCGCCCCAGCCTATGGCTGTCCCGATCAGATGGGCGGTAGGGTCCACCTCGGTCTTCGTGCCGAACATCACGGCAGAGCCGCTGAGCTGAGGAGCGCGGGCCGCGAGGGCGTCACGCACCTCTCCCTGTGATTTCGCATCCCAGTTCGGCACTTCAAACGTGCCGGTGCTCGCCTGCTCCACCTTGATCTCATCCTGAAGCGCATTGGCGGCCTTCAGGTCCGAGGGATTCTCAGGATCGGCCAGGGTGCGAATGGCGAACAGGACATAGCGCGTGCCTACTTTGTCCTTCGTGTAGGTGTAACGGCCCGGCGCGTAGACAACGTCAATCGCATAGTGGTCCTCGGAGATCACCTCCATGGACATGAGGCGCTTGCCTGGATCGGGCAAGGTGATCGTAACCGGCGCGGCATCCAGATCAAAGACACCGGCAGAGTAAAGGGTGTCACGGTTCATCCGCACCACGGTTTGCTTGTCGATGGGTGTCATTTCTCGGTTGTAGTAGAGCTTGCCGAAGCCCCCGGCCTTCACGGTCTCGCTGAAATAAAGATCGCTTTCAGCGCGGATGAAGTTGCTGTCATTGACGGTCAACGGCGCGCCGGCTGCCGCTGTCTGAGCGGCAAGAGTTGCAGGCGAGTTCAGCGTGAGCATGATGGTCAGAAGCAGAATTGCTTGAACCATACGCCGGCTACAAACGGAAGAATGCTTCCACACTTCAGCTGCCACAGCTCCCCCTAATCGTGAATGAGAGAAGACAAAAGCGAGCGCCTGCCCCCGCTGTTCGGTTGCGATACGGCGGCGCCTTTTAAGAGTGAGGAATCTCCGCCCGACGACCGAAAACACTTTCACCCGGGCGGCGGGAGTCTGTCAAATCAGACGGCTCTCCCTATTTTTCTGCGGGCAGCGCATATCGACTCTCTTTCAGCGTTAGAAAGCATGCGTTGTACTCTTCACCGGCGCCGCCACTGGAAACTGCCAGCTTCCGTTCAGGATTGGGCCACGCGGACGGTACATGCGCACCGTGTAGTTCCAGCCCGGTGTAATGGGAAGGCAATTCGGCGTAGTTTTTTCGCAGCCGCCGAACTGCACGGTGATGGAGCCGTCGGTATTCGGCCTCGCCGTGAGGCTGCTGACGACGTAGGCTCCGAGTTCGTTCTTTTCGAAGTAGCCCTTGGCGTTATAGACGCTGATGGACCAGAAGCCGTCGACTGGAACATCCTTCACTGTGAGCCGGTGCACTGTCGTTCCATCGTTCTGGGTCGGAAATACATCTTTGAAGACGGCAGCGCTTGGAGGGTTTCCTCCCCAGGCGGTAGCCGTGCCGATCAGATGGGCGACCGGGTCGACCTCGGATTTACGGCCAAACATGACCGCGGAACCAACGCCGAGTGAAGCCAGAACAACGAGAGAATCCCGAGCTTCACCGATCGACTTCGGGTCCCAATTCGGAACTTCGAATGAGCCGGCACTGGATTGCACAACCTGAACGGCGTCCTGCAACACATAAGCGGCTCTCATGTTTTGAGGATTGTCGGCGTCGACTGCGGTACGAATGACGAGCATTACGTACCGGGTGCCAACCTTATTCTGTGCAAAGGTGAAGCGGCCCGGCGCGTAGACCACATCGATCGCATAATGGTCTTCGGAGATAACCTCCATGGACATGAAGCGCCCGCCGGTGTCGGGCAGCGTGACGGTAACCGGCGCGGCTTCGAGGTCAAAGACGCCAGCGGAATAGAGCGTGTCGCGGTTGGAACGCGGCGCGTTCTGTTTGGCCACCAAAGTCACGTCGCGGTTGTGGAGGATCTTGCCGAAGGCTCCCTGACTGACGGTCCGGGTAAAGTAGCTGTCGGTTTCGGCCCGATTGAAGTTGGCTACGCTTACGGGAACAGTTACGTTATCTACGCTGGTTTGCTGTGCTGGGAGTGCTGATGTGGCCAGGACGACCATAGCTGCCGAAAGCAGGAATTGCCCTTCGAGGCGGCGCCCCGGATAGGAACTCCCTTCATTAGACCTTGACCGCATAGGTATCGGTCTCTTTGATGCGGGAAAAGGCGCACGAAGTCCGACGACCTTTTTATGTCACAGAAGCGGATCAAAATGAGGGGCGTCGTGCCCAGTTGCGTTTCGCACAGCCGGCCGGACTCGTATAGCCGGTGCCGGAATTGTCCACGTCCGAGTTACCTATTTTGGCGCAGGCAGGGAAACAACAAACTCTGTGTCTCCGGGCTCGGAGGTGAAGGTAATCGTGCCTCCAAACTGACCTACGACGATGCGGTGCGCGATGTCGAGTCCGAGGCCAGTTCCCACGCCCGCAGGCTTGGTCGTGAAAAATGGCTCGAATACGTGATCGCGATGGTCGGGGGCGATCCCCGATCCCTGATCCGCTATTCCCACAAATGCCTGGGCGCCCTCCGTCCAGGTGCGGATCACGATTTTAGCGCCGTCCGGTGAAGCGTCAATCGCGTTGTCCAGGATATTGGTCCACACCTGGCTCAAGCCGGTGCCGGTGGTCTTGATCTTTGGCATCTCCGAGGCGAAGCGCTTCTCAATGGCGATCTGCTTATGGCGGAACTTGTGAGCCAGGATGGTCAGCGTGCTCTGGATGCTCTCATGCACGTCGATTTCGCGCTCGCGGTTCTTGTCGTCGTAGGCGTATTTCTTTACGGCGACCACCAGGTCGGTGACGCGGGCGATGCTTTCCTCGATGGTTCCCACTAGCTGCATGCTCGAAATCAGAGAGGTCAGCCAGTTGAGCGCATCGGAGTACAGCTCCGCCGGGAACGCCGACTGGGCGCACTCGATGTCTGCGCGTCGCCAGCCCACAGCGGTGAGAGTAGGAGCCATCTGCCAGGCATTCTCGACTCCGATGTTTTCCAGCCAGTTCAGCAGCTCATCTTCAGCATCCGCCTGGTCGAGGGTGCTCATGGCTGCCGGTTTTTCGAACTTGAGGGCTCGCTCCTGCAGATCATGCATGCAGGTTTTCTGTTCGGCGGTCAACGGAGTCCGCGTAAAGCGCAGGCTTATCTGTTGCAGGCGGATAAGGTTTTCGCGCAGTTGCGATGAGGCGCGCCGGGCCGCGGTGCCCGGATTGTTCAGCTCGTGCATCAAGCCCGCAGCGAGCGTGCCCAGCGAGATGAGCTTCTCGCGGTGCAGGGTGAGCACCTGATAGGCCTCGAGCCGCCGCCCCATGTTAGCCAGCACACCGGCGCGAACTACGGGGCAGGTGCCCATCAGGTCCCAGAACGATGCCGAGGCGATGCGCACCAAGCGGCTATCGATTATCACTTCTCCGCGTGCAGGCGTGGCTGTAACACCGGTCAGGAGTGGAACCTCTCCGAAGGTATCTCCGGCTTTGAGTGTGCCCAGCAGCGTCATCGCGCCGTCGGCCTCCGGCTTGGCCACCCGGACTTCGCCGTCGAGTAGGATCCAGAAGAAAAGGTCCTTGTCGCCGCGCTCAAAGAGCACTGCCCCGGCAGGCGCCTCGACCAGTTCCAGTTCCCCGAGGCAGTCGAGGTCCTCCAGCCTGGTTTGTTGAAAAAGAGGTATTTGCCGTATTTGTGCGAGAAGCTCGCGCGCGGGAATCGTTTTCGTGGCTATGGCGGTTTGTTTCTCTTCCATCAATTTGCTTTTCTCGTCACCTAAAAACGGGCCAGATACTGATGCATAAACTGCACGGCGATGGAACCCTCGCCTACGGCAGATGCCACGCGCTTGACCGATCCGTGCCTTACGTCTCCTGCGACGAAGACCCCGGGCATGGAGGTTTCAAGCAGGAACGGCTCTCGATCTTCTTTCCAGCGACGCGGCAATTTATCTTCAACCTTCATGTCCGAGCCCGAGAGCACGAAGCCATTGGGATCGCGCATCACGTCTCCGGGCAGCCAGTCGGTCACGGGAGCAGCACCTATAAATATGAACAGCGCCGAGGCCGGACGGACCTCTTCGCCACTGGAGTTGCGGACCCTCAGGCACTCCAACCGGCTCTGTCCCATGGCCTCAACCACTTGCGAATGCACCTCCACCCTTATATTCGATGTCTGAGCGATCTGATCGATCAAATATTTCGACATCGACTTTTCGAGGGAATCGGCTCGCACCAGCATGGTCACGTGCCGGGCGTACTTTGAGAAGTGTATGGCCGCCTGACCGGCGGAATTCGCGCCTCCGATAATGTAAACGTGCTCGTCCGCGCAGGACCGCGCCTCAACCAGCGCGGCACCATAATAGATACCCGCTCCCGTCAGCCGGTCGATCCCCGGAGCATCCAACCGCCGGTAGTTGACTCCCGTTGCGATCAGGCACACGCGACAGGAAACTTCGCCGCCGTCGCGGGTACGAATCAGCTTGTACTGGTTCTCCGCGCGGATGCCGGTTACGCACTGAGTCAGGAACTCCGCCTTGAAGCGCGAGGCCTGCACGTATGCCCGCCGCGCCAGGTCCGCCCCGCTCAGTCCAGAGGGAAAGCCAAGGTAGTTCTCGATACGCGAGCTCGAACCCGCCTGTCCTCCCGGCGCCTCCGGCTCGATGACCAATGTGTGCAGCCCCTCGGATGTGCCGTAGACCGCAGCCGCCAAGCCGGCAGGCCCCGCTCCGACCACCACCAGGTCGTAGAACTCGCTGGCCGCGTGGGTGCTCAGCCCGATCTTCTCGGCCAGTGCCTGCTGGTCGGGCTGCACCAGAGACGATCCGTCGGGAAAGAGAACCGCCGGGAGTTTGTGATCATCGAGTTTGTAGCGTGCCAGCAGATCGAAGGCTTCGCCGTCTCTCTCCGGATCGAGCCACACATACGGAACCTGGTTGCGCGACAGAAATTCGCGCACCAGATGATCCTGCAGCGACCAACGCGGACCAACCACGCGCAGACCCTCGAAGGGCGGCCGGTAATCCTCATTCCAGGCTTCGAGCAGATCATCCAGCACCGGGTAAAGCTGCTCCTCGGGCGGATCCCAAGGCTTCGTAAGGTAGTAGTGAATCTTGGCGGTATTGATCGCCCGGATAGCAACCTCGGTGTCGGCGTAGGCAGTCAGCAGGGCGCGCTTGGCTTCGGGATAAAACTTCTGCGCTTTCTCGAGGAAATCGACGCCCGACATGCCGGGCATGCGCTGGTCGGAAAGAAACAGCGCGACCGCATCGCCCCGCTGCTCGAGCTGGACACAGGTGTCGAGCGCGGCCTGGCCCGAGCCCGCCCGAAGGATGCGGTACCCGGCGCCATACTTCCTGCGCAGGTCCTGTATGACGGCCTCAAGGACGCTGACATCGTCGTCCACAGCGAGAATGACTGGCTTCCCCATAGAATTTCAGTTTATCCTTTTGCCGCGCGCAAAACCGCCGGCTGCTCTGCACGCGCCTTTGTTCGTAGCAAGTGCAAATGTCCGGTTTTCGTAGCACGTGAAATGTCCGGTTTTGTTTTCTCATCTAGCCGCCGTCGTAGCTGTTGGAAAGTGCGAATCCCGCGCTGTTTGCGGGATTTCCAAGCGAGGTGGAAAAGTCGGCATTTGGACTTTTCCACGGAGCGGCTTTTCAACAGCTTGCTTTGTTGCCGCCTGCGTGATCGGTGTGCCCTGGCTGGTGTAGCGTTCTAGGGGGCGTGGCCCGTGGGTCATGCTGAGAGTGCCGTCCAGATGCTGGTGCACGATGACGTTGCAACCGGCGAGGGTGCCGCGCCAGCTTACCCTGTCGATCTGCAAGGCCAGGTTCTGGAAGCTGACGGTGTTGTCGCGGCTGACCGTACGCTCGAACTGGAGCGAGAAGATCAAGTCGAGGTCGCGGCGCGGGCAGGCGGTGAAGGCGGTGCCGCGCTGCGCCGCAGGCACCTGGAAGCGGCGGTTGAACTCGTCCACGTAGTGCTCGCGCAGAAAGCGGTTGGCTTCCGCAAGGGTGCTGATCCCGTGCAACCGGAGCTCCTGCGGCAGCCGTCCCTGCCAGGTCCCGAAGTTGCGTTCCGAGCGGCCCCGCGCCTGGGGCGAGTAAGCCGGAATCATCTGCACGCCCAGATCGCGCAACGCACGGCCCACCTGGGTCAAACGATGCGGGTCCACCTTGCCGCCAGCCTTCGGTGTCAGTCAGAAATGACTGCCTCGATCCGAGTACAAGGCGCAGAACAGCCCCTTGCGCTCGATGACTTCTCGCAGCGCGGCCATCACTGGAACCGTCGATTCTTCTTCCACCAACTGGGCGTAATAGATTTCGCTGGTGGCGTCGTCCAGAATCACGATCAGGTCATACCAGCGCTCATCCTGAAACCACTGGTGGCGGCTGCCGTCGATGTGCAGCAACATGCCCGGCAGCGGGCGCCGTTCGCGCCGCTTGCGGTGTATACCGCGCTTGCGGGCCTTGGCCACCAGTCCCGCTCCCTGCAAGGCCAACTTTACCCAGGTATAGCTCAGATGGATCCCGTGCTCGGCGCCGAGCTTCTCGTGAAAATGGCGCACGTTCAGGTCAAAGTACTTCTCCCGGTAAAGCCCCAGCACCTGCTCGGCCTGCGCCAGTGGCACACGCTTTTGGCTTGGCCGGCCGCGCCGCCGGTCGATCAGTCCGTCGTAGCCGTGGTCTTCATAGCGCTCTCGCCAACGCCGCATCTGTCGCTCGCTGATGCCGATGATCTCCGCCGCCTGCCACCAGGTGATCTTCTTCCCCATCGCTCGCAAGATTACTTCCTGCACCTTCATCGCCCGCTCCACTGCGGCCCTCGGATAGCTCTCCATGCTCCTCTGCATGGACATATCCTCGCCGCCCGCTAAGCGGACATTTCATGTGC
>CAWAFB010000003.1:0-448335 GCA_963781245.1 uncultured Acidobacteriaceae bacterium | reverse complement strand
AGATGTCGCAGTCGCTCTTCCATCGCGTACTGCAGCTTCTGGCTCTCCAGATTATGGATTACCTGGTAAGGCGAAGACTGGCGAACATATAGGATCGCCTTGCGCTCCAGATGTTGGGTGCGGATCTTCTCACTCATCGCCCATCTCCAGCCTGGCCGGGGATGGCCGGTGCAGTAGATGTTCGTTCAGCATCCGAGCCAGCAATCGGACCATCTTCTGGTGGGCCTCCGTTGGCAACTGCGGAAGCTTTGTGGGCGGAGAAAACAGCTCGCCTTGACTGGTCTTCGAGCGTAACGGCAAATGCATCGGCATCTCCTGAACTGCTGGAAGATGCTGCGCTTCGAACACCATCGATTCAACCGGATACGGCCCTGTCGATAACAGACTCTTCAACGCCAGCAAGGCCACACTGCTCACATGGGCCTCGCTCTCCTGCTTCATCTGGCTGCAGATGCCCGGATCAACATCCACTCCGGTATCTAGCGCTGGCGAACTGTTCATATCGCCTCCCGCGAGCGCAGAACCCTACTACCACCTCGACGCGCGTCGCCTCGAACAAACGCACCTTGCCCAAACCATGGATGCCAGCGGTACTGTACTTCGCGAATGCAAGTTTTATGGGTGTCTTGTACCCCGGTTGTACAACTGCGAACGACCGCATAGCTCGCTTGCCTACAGAACACCTGCTGAGTTCAGCAGAGCCTTGGGCTATGGAGATGTGGAAAGCAAACAGCGCTTCCCACATCTCCACAGCCCCGACTACGACGGCGGCGAGATATACTCGCCCACAAACTTGAATCGAGAAACTCCAGCTACAGCTGGCTGAGAAAAACGGGGCAGGTCACCCACGGCTCGCGAGGATCACTTTGAGGTGTGTAACGAGCGCCAAAGATCGGGTTGCGACATGCCGATTTCCAGCCATGTGTGCGTTATTGCACAGCAGCAACGCTGCCAAATGATTGATGAATCGTCGTCCGCTTCTGGCCTGTTACGGTTAGCCTTGTCGGGCTGACGTCCCTGGGATCGGCAGATGCCAACCTCGAAATATGGCCATCACTCGGAGCCAGAAACATAGAAGTGTCCCCACGATCATGCTTGCGAAGGATGGGAGATGCAGGAGGTGACCTGTGACCACTGCCAGCCCGGCAGCAAGCGCAGCCACGGCATAAAGATCAGCTCGAAGCACCGTAGGAGTTTCGTTCACCAGGACATCCCGCAGCATTCCGCCGCCGATTCCAGTCAACATTCCCATCAGAGCGGCCATGATTGGGTTGAGTCCGGCGGCCAAAGCTTTCTGGGTACCGGTAACTGCAAACAGAGCAAGACCTGCAGCATCAAACAACAAGACGGGTCTCCGGTTCACATCGATATGCGGATACCACATAAATATGACTAAGCCAGCCAGGATACAGACTCCCAGATAACGCCAGTCTTGGATCGCCGCAGGCGGCACGGCGCCGATAAGCAGGTCGCGGGTAATCCCTCCCGCGTTCCCTGTAGCAAAGGCAAGAACCATAAGGCCGAAGAGATCGAGCTTGCTCTTCACGCCGGCTGCTGCACCACTAAGTGCAAAGACGAAGGTGCCGAACAAATCAAGCACGACTAGAAAAGGCCCGGTTAGGTGTCGTCCGTGAAGGAGAATTTCGCTCACGACGCCAACCAAGCAAACGACGCGACGACCAGAGCCTTTACGCCCGTTTCCAGAGTAGGATGAAGCACTGGCGCGAAACGCGGGTTGTGGTTGGTAGGAAGTTCGTTGAGCGTGCCATCTTTTTCGCTTTGTCATAGACCGCAGGATCGTCCCCACCGAAGAACCAATACACCGCGGGAGCGTGCCACTCGGCTCCAAAACATCCGAAGTCCTCGCTCGCCATGCTCGGTTTCGTCTGATCCACAGAGCCATCAGAGAAGTTTTGACGAAACGCGTCGACGACCTTGTTTGTTGCATCGAGATCGTTCGTTACTAACGAATATCGATCCAAGGGCGTGATCTCAGGTGGCTTCGGCGCACCTGATGCTGTCGCTTCGGCATTCACGATTCGTTCTATCGCTGCAAGCACATGTTTGCGAACCCCCTCATCAAACGTGCGCACATTCAATTTGATGATCGCCTCGTCTGGAATGACATTCTCTTTTGTGCCCGCCTGTAGCACCCCAATAGTCACCACGGCAGAATCAGTGGGCGCGACTTCACGGGAAACGATCGTTTGCAGTCTCATCACGGTAGAGGCAGCCATGACGACGGGATCAATGCTGGCCTCGGGCATGGAACCATGCGCACCACGCCCGAACATTCGGATCTGCAGGCTGTCGGCAGCGGAGGTGACAACTCCAGTGCGCCAATCGAGTTGCCCAGATGGCAGGCTCATTACATGCTGGCCAAGAACAACATCGGGTTTCGGGAATCGTGTGAAGAGGTTGTCGTCAATCATGGCTTGCGCTCCCTGTGCCGTCTCCTCCCCTGGTTGAAAGACCGCCATGAGTGTTCCGCGCCAGCTATCACGGCTCTTAGCAAACAGCGCGGTCGCACCAACCAAGCAGGCAACGTGCATGTCGTGTCCACAGGAGTGCGCCACCGGCGTGGTCTTACCATCAGGACCTGTCGCCGTAACGGTACTGGCATAGGGCAGACCAGTCGCCTCCTTGATGGGCAGCGCATCCATGTCAGCGCGCAGCATTACGGTGGGGCCGTCCCCATTTCGTAGGAGGCCGACAACACCGCTCTTACCGACTCCTGTAGTGACCTCGAATCCGCTTTTCTTGAGATGGTCCGCCGCTATTCCTGCAGTGCGAGCCTCCTGCATCGACAGTTCGGGGTGAGCGTGAATGTCCTTGTAAAGTGCCTCCAAGTCCGGAAGCATTTCGTTCAGACCTGCAAGGATCTCCGTTGGTTTCTTCACGTCGGTCATTTTGATCTCCTGTGCTACAACCCTACTGCATGAGCCGAGAGGATAGATTCTTGCGCAACGGCCTCAAACTTTATATTTACCGACCGCAAGCCTCATTTCCTGCATTAGGAATCGCAAGAAACGTTATGGTCTGAGCGTCTAATGTCATTCTGCCAGACGGTGCTTTGGCTCCCTTCATGGCGGGGAGGTTGTCGCTCGATTGAAGTTCAAGAGTGCGGCCGTTCAATTGGACGCTTCGACTATCAAGCTGTTGCGCTGACAGAGTGTAGCGCTCGGATGCTTTCCCTAAGTCCATTTGCTGAGCATTCGAACTCGCGTTGATAGCGAGGAGTGCAACGCCACCGGATCCACCTCTCAGACAATGTGCATAGAGGTACAGATCGGGCGAAGTTGATGCTCCCGGCTGCAAGACCGTAGTCCCCATAAGCATCCGCCACAATACGGCTGCCCAAAAATTCGACCGGGGTCTGTAGTCGCCCTCATTGAGGAGTCCATAATCGCTGGAATCGAGCGTGTTGTGTATTACGACCTGAACGCCACGCTGTGCGAGCGTGCCTAGTTGATTCAGGTAACGGAAAGTATCCGTAAAAGTCGAAGCCCATTTGTTTCCACCGCAAGCGGCATCCGCAGTTTCTGTGACCCAGAGTGGTTTACCAGAAAGGTATTCATCGCGCAATCCGGCGTAGAAACTCTCGATCTTGTCTGTTCCCGTTAGCCACTCCCTGCTCAGGGCTGCCGCCTGTGTCGTCATGGCAGTAGGCATCGCTTTCCCGCAGCGCGCGGAAGCCGCACCGTAGTAATGGTACGAAAACGCCTCAAAAACGGGTCCAGTGGCCTCAAGAATGTCTTTGGTTGGCAGTTGACCTTGCGTGGGTAGAGGTAGTGCCCCACCTTCGCCTACACCGCCCGGTCCAAGGAAGATCGTCCGTGGGGTTACCTTCTTGAGATAGGGGGCGAAGACCTTTACATCCCGAGCATATGCAGCGACATCGTAGCCCTTCGGAGCACCACCCATCGAAGCGAGGGTGGGCTCATTCATGTACTCCGTCGCAGCGATTTCTCCTCCGACAGAGCGGGTATACGCAAGAAACTTGTCTGCTTCGACCGGCGTCCAGAGACCTGAGCTGTCACGGACTCCGGGGCTTGTGGCGAAGGACGTGACGATCTTTGCATCGGCTGCTCTTGCGAAATCGACAACACCTTTCCACTGATCCTGGGTCAGAACGCCGTCGAATCCTTTCGGCGGCGTCTTCGGAGCGGGACCGGGCTTGTCTTGAAAATAGGTGGTGTTCGCCCAAGTGCCACTCACACGTATGTAGGCTGGGCCGAGCGCGAGGGCCATCTTTCGGAGACGCGCATTCGCAAGATTGAGCGGAGCGCGATACTCGTAAAGGTTCGGGTCCATGCCCGAAGGTGTCGAGCCTGCAGAGGATGCTGGTTGCGTGGCTGCTTGCTTTTCCAGAGAACTGTAGGGCTTCCAGAACTTACCGCCGGTGACCTCAAGCATTTCGACGTTGTACGACTGGAATCGCTCATCAACCGCGCCGATACGCTGCATCTTCGACGGGTCGACTTGAACCGATTGACTCACCGCGCAAGCGCTGGTGAAAGCAAATGCTATGAACGCGATGGATCGAATGGGCTGGATGGACGTAGTTCTCATTGAATTACTCCTGGCAGCTACAAACAAGGCTGCTTGTATTGGGAACGTCCATTTAATGTACGGCTTGATTTCGGGGCTTACCGGTATGGTCGCAACGCTTCCGAAGCTTCCGGCATCAACTGGATCTCAACATCTGCGGGAACTGCTGGAATTATTGCTCCAGCACAGCCAATCTCTTCTTGTTCTTGTGTAACCGTTCCTCGACGATCTGCACTTCTGACATCACTCTTTCTCTACTTGTGGCTGCCGCAAAACCCTTTGAGGCGATGTGTTCAAGAATGTCTGTCTCTTGATTCTTGAGAGATATCAACGCTTGCTCGTCCTGTTTGATGAGTAAGCGAAGAGCATCAACTTCATTTGTGTCGGACATTTCATTCTTCCTCTCGACATCAAGATCAGTAGGCCCGGAATGCCTCTTGCTCTTGCCTTATACAACATGCTATTCAAGTGACGCGGCCCGGATATGCTAATGAGGCCTTAGTTAGGCTGCTGTCCTTACAATCTCGAACAATTCTCTCCGGCGTTTTTACAACCGTGGATGTGTGCAACGGAACGGTTTGTCCGTCGCTATATCGCGGACGGCTGAGAGAGCAGAGGCGGCTCTAATTAGCCTTAGCGCGCTTCCATTGCAGGTACGACATGACGGTTTTCCCGCCCGATTGGAGGGGGCTTGCTGAGCTTAGATGAAGATCGTCGCCGTCGATCTTTACATTACGAGGCTGCGTCTGCCCAATCCAATTTGGAAAAAGAGAGATGAACATGGAGTGAGTGAGCTTCTGCGCTTCCTCGTCGACATGGAACTCGCCGGTATAGGCGATATATGTGGTGGCTTCCTGCTCGTAATCGTCAGCCGTACCTTTGAACCAATCGCCTGAGGCGAACGGCTTTCGATTCGGCTTGCTTAGCTGCGCAGACATGTAGCCGTCCGGCGTGTACATGATGATTCCCATGGGCTGTTCGGTCATGGGGTAAAACGAGGGTGAGCCATCGACGGGTCGCTCCTCGTACGAAACGAGTTCCCATGCTCCGATCAGTTGTTCGCGAAGGCCCTTAGCCATGATTATTGCTCCTTGTAATGCGGTTATGACGCCTTGAGAGCGCCGTTGTCAATCGGGATCACCTGCCCCGAGATAGACTTGCCTGCGTCCGAGGCAAGGAAGACGCATAGCGAAGCAATGTCTTTCGGGTCCACGAACTGCTTGAGGTCTTGGATGCTGAGCATGGACGCTCTCTCTTCTTCCACGCCCTTGCCCTCTGCCTTTGCACGGCCTTGAAGGACGTTTTCTATTCGTTGGCCTCCTACTGCTCCAGGAGCAATCGCATTGGAACGGATATTGTGATCGCCTAATTCGATCGCGAGAGTTTTCGCGAAACCAATCAGGCCTGCTTTGGCAACGTTGTATGGGCTACGATTGGGGTAGCCGAAGCGTCCTCCAAGGGATGACATCGTGATGATGCTCCCTGCCGCCGATTTCTTGAGATGTGGAATGGCAAGGCGGGTCACGTTGAAGGTGCCGATCACATCGACCGTCATCACCTCTTCCCATTTGTCTGGATCTACCGTTTCGACAGGGGCAGTAGGGCCCGAGATGCCGGCGTTATTCACCAGTACGTCGAGACCACCCAGCGCTTTAATTGCTTCGGGAACCATCCGCTCGATATCGGAGCGCTTCCCGTTGTTGCACAATGTTGCCAGCAAGCCGGGGATCTCGTTCTTTGCGGCCTCAATCGTCTGTGCATTGATATCCGTGATGAATACTGTGGCACCGGCTGAAGAAAATGCACGAGCAATTTCAAGCCCGATCCCAGACGCCGCAGCAGTGATAAGTACTTTTTGTCCCATAATGCCTCCTTGTTGAATCGGCTACGTGTTTGAAGAATTTTGTGTTTTTTCTGGAGCCCAGTCGACCGTTGGCTGGTCAAGGATGGGACTGACGTGAACCCTTCCGAAGTAATCCCAAGCCCACTCGAAGAATGCTTCCATCTTCGCCCGCACGGTGGTCAGCAAGACCGCGTGAACTCCAAGCCATGCTGCGAAGGCGAAGACGCCGGTGATGACATGGTGATCCGATCCAATTTCGGCCACCGCAGCGTTTCTGCCCACCATCGCCATGGTGCCCTTGTCGAGGTATGCAAAGGGGCTTTGCTCCTTACCTTCGGCTGCAGCGGCGATGTTGTGTGCGCAATGCCGTCCCGCCGGCTGCGCGACGGAAGCGAGTTGCGGGAGAGGCTTTCCGCCGACAAACTGCTGCACTATCTTCGTGCTGCGGAAGGTCAAGATCGGAAACTTTTCAACATCCAGAAAAATCCGGGCTCTTCAAATTGTGCCCGATACTTTGGTGAACTCTCCGCGGACGTTTGAGAGCATCATATGTCGTACGCTGAACTGGACTGAGGAGTGAGCTGGGTCGATCTCGTAGTTTACGTGTGGCATGTGTCACTCCTGAACTCCATGGTTTGCACGCCGGCCACTTTGCTGACGCGGGGGGACCGGTGTGCGAGTCTACGTCGCCCGCGCGGACGCTGCAAATC
Source organism: uncultured Acidobacteriaceae bacterium (assembly GCA_963781245.1). Taxonomy (GTDB): domain Bacteria; phylum Acidobacteriota; class Terriglobia; order Terriglobales; family Acidobacteriaceae; genus Silvibacterium. The sequence goes on along the minus strand of CAWAFB010000003.1, from coordinate 441,231 downwards.
GTACTCTGCTTGCAACGGAGGCGCAAGGCGCAGAGGGAGCGGTCGCCTTTCCCGACGTCAATCGTCAACGTTTGTCACTAATTCTGGATTAACCACCGTTACTATGGACAATTAGACCCACGGAGGACGCAATGACAAAGATGATAGTGGTGTGCGGGCATCTCTTCGATGGTCTTTCCGACGGATTGCTCGGTCCCACAGAAATCTTGATTGAAGACGACACAATTAGCGAGATCTCCAACTCCGTGAGTCGCCCTGCCGGGGCGACGATATACGATCTGAGCGACCGCACGGTCTCCCCGGGTTTCATCGATACCCATGTTCACCTTTGCGTGGATGGGCTGGATCTTACACGACAAACTCTACAGACCACGTCGGCTAAGGTTCTGGCGGGCCTGCATCATGCCCAGCAATATATGCGATTCGGGTTCACAACGCTTCGCGATATGGGTGCTCTTGATCCTGGATGGCCAACAATCGAATTGCGCAATGCAATCGACGCCGGGCTGGTAAAAGGACCTCGTCTCGTGGTGGCCCCACATATGATCAGTTCAACCGCCGGACACGGTGACCTGCAGGGAATGCTCCCTTGCCGTTGTCACCTGGGAATGTCAAGAGTGGCGGATTCCCCGGCCAAAATTCGCGAGTTGGTACGAATGGAACATGCCTTCGGCGGAAACTGGATCAAGACGATGAATACGGGAGGCTACATGAGCGCCGGTGACGATCCAGCAAAGGTCACCTGGTTTGAAGATGAAATGCAGGCGCTGGGAGAAACCGCTCAACAACTCGGTTTGCCATTCGCTGTTCATACTGGAGCGGCAGAAGGTTGCAAGCAGGCCCTCCGGGCCGGTGCTCGTAGTCTTGAGCACTGTTACCTTATCGACGACGAAGGGATCAGCATGGCGGAGCAGGCGGGAGCCTTTCTTGTGCCGACCATGCAAATGACACGAGAAGATAAGGCACTTCTGAAAGCCGGCAAACTTCCCGAGCAGGCGGTGTGGAAGTTCCGTCGAGACGTGACAGCGATCGAGGATGCACAAAAACGGATAGCACGAAGCAAGGTGAAGGTGGCGTTCGGAACGGATTGCGGGATGTTCTCGTTCAGCGAGGGTGTTCTTGAATTCCAAGCGATGGTGGCGGCCGGCCTGACTTCAGCGCGCGCTTTAAAGGCAGGTACAAGTAAAGCCGCAGAATTACTGCAGCGAGACGATATAGGGGTGCTTGCACCGGGCAAGAAGGCTGACATCGTAGCGATGCAAGGGGATCCGTTTACAGATATATCCGTAACTGCAAAAGTGCCGTTTGTCATGAAGGCTGGACTCGTCTATCGTCATGATGCCCTCGACATCTTGCGCTAGCTTCACTATAGGATGTTCACGGCTCGCGCCGCGAGTAGTGCGACACTCATAAATGAAATCAATACCTGCACCATCATCAGAGGCTTCCCCCAACGCGACAGAACGGGTGAATCCGTCGGAGAAAGTGCCGTGCTTGTGTTGAACGCGAGGAACAAATAGTCGATGAAGCCAGGACTCCACAAGTCCTCCCCCATCTCCCGCTTTGCCTCCCGAGTCAGAGTCATCTGAGGGAAGAGAAACGCGCCATCTGTATGCACACCACGCAATTCGCGGGCGCGCGGTCATTCGGGTAGCTCTGCGAGCGAATGTTTAGACCCAGAGGATTTGCGCCACCGAGGCTTGCCCAGCGAATTGGATGCGGTGCAACGGAACTGAACTTCGAGGAGTGCTGAACCAGTACGCATACTAAAGAAGGAAGGGAAGGGGGCTTCGCGCAGTAAATTCTAACTGCAAATGCAGTACTTGAAGGTCGCTAAGCGCAAGGTTTTCGGGTACACGTTCGGGTACAGACATCAGTTCGCTCTAATTTCGGCAAGCTACGCTAAATTACAGATGGGAATGGTTTTAGCTGGTTCGCTAATTACGCTGACTTTCCCTTATTTATCATAGATTTGCGATGTTCTCCGAAGACTTAAAATCCGCAAACCGCAAGGTTGTGGGGGTTCAAATCCCCCTCCGGGCACCAAATATATCAAACACTTACGGGTTTACTGGATGGTTCCGCTCCCTGAGTGGACAACCATTTGGACAACCATTTCACCGCTAGGTGGCTCGTTTCCAGCCGCGATCAGCGACCGTGCGAACAGGTCGTTCATCTTCTGGGTGGCCGCGACCACTTCGGCGTCCAAACCACCGGCATGCTGGTAAAAATCGTTCGTGATCTGGCTGGTCGCGTGCCCCAGAATCACTTGGATCGTCTTGATATCGCATCCGAGTGCCCTGAGCGTCCGCGCACAGCTATGCCGTAGATCGTGGAACCGGATCTCGGGCAGGCCCGCCAGCTTGAGAGCATCCGTCAGTTCGCGAAGCAATTCCTCGGGCTGGATGCGGTGCCCAAAGGCAGACGTGAAGACGAACTGTTCGTCCGCCCGCCAGCGCGAGCCTGCTGCTACACGTTCCTGCTGTTGTTGCGCCTGTCTGCGCCGCAGCGCAGCGGCCACGACCGGCAGCAAGGGAATCGTGCGCTTGGACTTTTTAGACTTGACGCCCATCAGAACTGCGCCTTGTCCTGTTACCCGCTGCAGTGCGCCCTTCACGTGCAAGGCATTCAATGCGAAATGGACTTCGCTCCATTGCAGGCCTGCGACCTCGCCCCGGCGCAACCCTTCGAGCAAGGCAAGATAGAACGCGGCCTCATAGCGATGGTCGCGAACGACATTCAGCAGCCTGATGCCTTGATCCGGTGTGAGCGGATGAGGGTCGTAGTCGACCTGCGGCGGCGGTGTTGCAATCTTCGCTACGTTGAACACAAGACCGTAGCGACCTTCTTTTATCGCCCGCGTCAATGCAGTTTTCAACGTCGCGTTGATGGCCTTGACGCTCGTTGGACTCAGGCCGGTATCCTGCGCCGCGTTGAGAGCGGCTTGGACGTGGAAGCCGGAAAGTTCAGCCAACCGGATCTTGCCGAGCGACGGGATCAGGTAGCGGCGCACGTGCATTTCGAATCCGCGATATGTGCTGAACGCCTTGTTCGGCTTGACGTGAGTTTCCAACCATGTCAGCAGGTACTGCTCGACCGTGACCTTGTTGCTGGTGAGCGCCTTTCCACTCTTTGAGTTCTGAATCAGCGCATCCAGCCTGTCGCGCACGATGGCTGTGGTCTTGGCGCGCACGTACTTACGCTCTAGTTCTCCAGTCATCGGATCTCTGAGCCAGATTGCGCCAACGTAGTCGCCCCGCTTCGTCTTCTTCTTGGTGATGCTGCCTATGCCGTTCTCGCGGCGCGTCTTTTTCGTCGTTGTCTTGTCGTCGTTCATTGTGGTTGTTTCCCCTTCTTTCGTGTTCAATGTACTTCTTTCGCGTCGTTTTGTGTCCAAATCGCTTGTTTCAGGTTCTTTTGCCTTGAAATGGCTTCAAAGTGCTTCAAGTAGCTTGTAACTGCTCCAAACGCATTTAAGTAGCTTGTAACTGCTCCAAATGGCTTGTAACTGCTCCAATCGCTCAGTTATTTAACAGCCAATATCCATGCGTGTTTCAGCGTAGGTTGAGTTTAGCCAGTGTCGAAAAATAATAGTAGTACAAATCTATTTTGTTATGGTAGCTTCTTTGCCATCGAGGAATGATGTTATGCCATCGACAGAAAGCCTGAAAGGCGACGCTACTTCCGGCTGGCTAACGCCGCGTCAAGCCGCGCAGAGATTTTCCATATCAGCGGGCCTGCTCGCTCGCATGCGCTACCGGCGCAAGGGTCCGCCGTTCACGCGGGTTTCCTACAAGACGCTGCTCTATCGAGTGCAGGACGTTGAGGAATGGCTCCAGCGCCTGCCTGCAGGTGGCGACACACGCGTGCGCAAAGCGACTGCCGCAAAAGACGGTGGCGCGAAGAAGCGCAGTATCCCGGCTTAAGCACTAACGACGACGACGACGAAGGTTGGTTTGAACGTTCCGGCTGACCACCGGAAAAGAAAAACGGGCAACCCAGCATTGGCTGCCCGCTGATTAGAAGCTTTGATACGTCGTGGCCGACGTGGAGCCAGATTACACGGCCTGCCACGACGAACACAACCTCGTCGTTTTCTCGGAGGTCGGCGCAGTGGATAGGCGATACACGAATACCCATCACCTCTTCTTCTCAGAGCGGTTGATCGCGTGCAGCGATGAAGCGAAACTGCACTACTCGCGGATCATGCTCACCGCAAATTCTCTTGGTCGACTTGACCTCTCGCCGATCAACATTCGCCGTCTCGCATATCCGAACTTTCACAATCCGCCCAGCGACGAACAGATCGATTCTCTGATCGCGGAGTACCACCAACACCATCTCGTTTTCGTGTATCAAGATTCCGCCACAGGCACGTGGTGGGGTCAATTTTTGATTCCTGACGAGTACCTGCCCGGTTACAAATACGCCGACGACAAGCGAACTCCGGCTCCCGACCCGAAGGCGCTCGAAGCATATCAACGTGCTTATTACGAAGAAAAGCAGCGTAAGTCACAGAGCAGAAACAACATTTTCAAACTCTCACAATCTATTCAGACTTCTCTCGACTTATCTCAATCTATTCCAACTTCTTCGGACTTCTCTATGGGTGTAGTTGTAGGTGTTGGTGTAGTTGAAGAAGTTTTTGATCTTGCTTCTGTAAAGAGCAGAGGTAAAGAGAGAGAGTCAACGGCACAACCGGCATTGCCGCCTGACGGCGGCGTCTCTCTCTCTTCGGTTTCTCCTCACAGAACCAACAACGCCACTCCCGCCAAGCGACCTTCGCTGGATGATTTTGTTGAGTGCTACAACCAGCATCGTGGTGAGTTGCGGCCCATGCGCGACTTCACCCGTGAGCGAAAGCGCATTCTGCGCGACCGCATTCGCTCGGGCGGCCTGACGTTGGAAGTATGGCGCGACGGCATTGTCAAAGCCGCCAACACCGCATTCTGCATAGGCACGAACAGCCGCAAAAAGGCGTTCACGATTGACAATCTGCTCGACGAACGCACATTCACCAAGCTGATGGAAGGCGCATACGGCGATGCCCAGAAGAAGCCGAAGCCTGTAAGCACGATTGGATTGGAGTATCTACGCGATGCCCAGTAAGAAAACCAAAATTCGCGAAGACGGCATTCCCGATATCGCATTCGAACGCGGTCTACCGGCAAGCGTTGATGCAGAACGCAGCATACTTGGCGCAATCCTCCTCGACAATGCTGCGTACTACGAAGCCGATGTGATCACGTACAACGACTTCGTGCTCGACTCACATCAGCGCATCTTCGCGGGCATAGCGCGCCTAATGGAAGAGGGTCATGCGGTCGACATGGTGACGCTGGCAGAAGACCTGTACATGCGGAAAGAGGTGGAGGCAGTCGGTGGTGTTGCCTATATCGCATCGTTGACTGAAGGTCTCCCGCGCCGGTTGTCGATTGAAGAGTACGTGCGGATAGTGCGCGACAAATCGCAACTGCGGCGACTGATCAACGTATGTTCGTTGGCCATCACACAGGCCGCAGACCAGAGCATCACCGCAGACGAACTGTTGACCGAGACTGACCTTGGCCTACTTGAAATCTCCGCAGACACGCCCACTGAAGCAGAACCGATTGCGAAAGCGTGTGCCGACGAAGTTGCACTGATCGAAGAAATACAAGCAAGCAGAAACCCAGTACGTGCGATCCCCACGGGCGTGGAAACGCTTGACGATGGACTCGGCGGCGGCTGGGCTGAAGGTGAATTGGCAGTGGTCGCCGGACGAGCGGGACAGGGCAAATCATCGCTGGCGATTCAGGCGATAGTCGAGTGCGGTCGACGCGGTATTCCTGCGCACTTCTTTCAGCTTGAGATGACGCGCACGCATGTTCTTCGGCGCATGTGGTCGTGCATGACCGGGATTCCCCTTGAGCGTTTGATGAAGAAGATCGCATGGCTGCGCGAAGACGAAAAGACGTTGCTAGCGCAGGCGCAGCAGGAGACGGCACGCTTCCCGCTCATGCTCGATGTGAATGCGTATCTCACAAAGCAACAAATCCTGTCGCGAGCGCGGATTTCACAACGGCGTTATGGCACGCGGTTTTTCGTGATTGATTACATGCAGAAAATTCGTTTCGAGTTGAATGCTGAATTCCGCAGCATCGAAGTCGGCGACACTGCAAAATTGTTGGCTGCATTCGCCAAAAATGAAAGGGTCACGATCTTGGCTCTTAGCTCGTTAACTGACAAAGGCGGCAGAGCAGTCGACAGCGAGCCGAACCTAAGTGATTTGCGATTGTCCGGCGATATTCAGTTTGAAGCCAGCACAGTTGTGCTCATTCATCGCGAACGCGCTGATGGCCAGAGGCTGAAACGTGAAGGCCAATTGCTGATACCGAAGCAACGGAATGGTGGCACGGGCAGCATATCGATTGTCTACGATGACTGCTCGACCTTTCAGCCTGATGCTGCCGACATTGAACGCAAGCGAAAAGCGCAGCAGCAGGAGTTGTACGCATGAACCCCACGATGAGCCGCGACGAATTCTGCACGTTGCTGGAGGACTGTATCGAGCAGCGCCGCAGAGCGGAATATGCGCGCCTGCGAAAGTGCGCACAGTTGAGCCGACAGATCGCAATCATCCTCGACGCGCATCCGCGTCGGTCGTACCGGGAGGTCGCGGCGTCACTGGGACCGGAGCAAGGCAGCTACCTGCTGTTGCTGATCGACGAGTTGGAGATGTGGTCACGCGAAACACACCCGGTGGAGGTGCAGCCATGACGACAACGAAAGTCACATCAATCGAGCGAGGGTTCAACTATCGCACGCTTGAATCCGGCGATTGTAGTTTCGTGAAAGACCGTGCGGTGCGGATTCACGATTTAGCGCGGAAGACAGCCGAGGCAATCCGGCTCATCGGTCAGTGGCTCACTGAGGTGAAGGAACGTCTCCCGCATGGCGCATGGGAATCGTGGCTGCACTCGGAGTTCGCATGGACCGACCGCACAGCACAACGGTTGATGCAGGTTTACGAAGCATTCAAAAGCGACAATTTGTCGGATTTGTCCATCGACGTTTCCGCTCTCTACCTGATCGCCGCGCCCAAGACACCCGAGCCAGTGCGACAGGAAATCATCTATCGAGCGCAGACTGGCGAGCACATCACGCACGCAAAAGCGGTCAGGGTACGCGTCTCGTATGAAGAGCATGAGGTTTACATACCACCCGTGGCGAGGCAGATTGCGACTACCGCATTGACACAGGTGGCAACGCCCTCGACCGCGACGTCGACAACGCCGAAGCATGTTCTGCGCGTCGATCAGTGCGACCAGTGCAACAGGGTCAAGGCGTTGGTGAAGGAACTGCGGCGCGAGATCACTCGCCGTCGCAATGAGAACGACCTGATCAAACTGGTCGACTACGTCGAGCAGCAGCTGGACCTGATCGCGGGCGATCCGGCAAAGGCCGCGCCATCACAGCAACAACGGTACAAACTGCCACAGCAGTCCGACAGACCGCAATGACACGGCAACAGCAGGACGGTGCCTTTCCGCTTCGCGGCGAGGCATCAGGACGGGAGGGCGGTCGAAATCTCTGTGCCCTCGCCGCCGTACCACTTGCGCCCTCACGCACGAAAAAAAGCAGGTTTCCAGAATTTTTCGAACACGCAGGTTTTTCAATGATTTACAGAAGATAAACGGTGCGCTTTCGACAGGAGTTTCAGAGTGAAAATCAACGTGACGCGGGCGAAACCGATACTTCACCAGCTGCTGCGGCGCTGCGCGACCGAGCGAGTCATTCTCACGCGGCGCGGCAGGCCGATCTGTTGGCTGCAGCCGTTCCCGAAAACGCGGCAGGAGTCGGACGCTGAGCTGCTGCGTTCCGTTTTCGAGTTTGTGCCGTATGGACGCGGCGGGCTGGTTCTCGACCTCGACATTCTCGCCCAGCCGACAGCGGGAAAACGAAGCAGGACGTCTGCCGAGCATTCGGGTGGTATCTATCCCCCACCCAGCCCTGACGGACGCGTCCTAGCGCCTCCTAGCGCGATATTTCAAGCCAGAAAGGGAACCAAAAATGGCAGATAACGAAACCACACCGCAACCCGACATCGACGACGTCGTCGCACTGATCGATCCCAAGAACGAAGTCGCGCTCGCCGCCATCCTGGCGCTGAAGCGCAGGCTCGAAGCAGTCGAACTCGAGTCGGTTGTGCATCGCGGGTTCATCAACCGGCACGAAGAACAGATTCGGCAGCTGAACGCCATGCTGACCGGCGGGACGGCGAACTGACCTATGGACACCATGAGCGCACGGATCGGTGCATTGAATGCCCGGCTGCACTTTCTCGAATTGCAGATGCACGAAGTCGTGCAGCAAGCGCGGGAATTGCAGATGTTCCGCGAACTTCTGAGCATCGCGCACAAGGAACGCACGGGCATGTCGCTGTACGACTACGAAGAAATCTCACCGCTGGATGAAGCGCGGGCCGAACAGCTTTTGAAACTCTATCCCGGTGGTGCATAATGGCTGCCAAAGACACCCGCAGTTTCGGCCCGGTGAGCGACCCGCGTTTCCCAAGCACTCGCTCACAGAACGGCCAGACGACGGCCCGTCGCCAATCGCTCGGCACCCGCCAACCGGCACGGCTGAAGCCCATGCGAGGTGTCTATGAACCCCGAAAGTGAAAAATTCTACGCCGACATCAAGGCGAAGGTGGTCGAAGTCAATGATCGCGCAGGCACTATCCTCGCGAATCAGAAGAAGCAGGCGGAGGATCACATCAAGCTTCAGACGCAGGTCGACGCCATCGACATCCAGCTTGCGAAGAAGTTCTCGCACGATGATTCGCAGGAGTCGTCGTTCGTTGAGAAGTATGTTTACCTTCGAGGACTCGGCTAGCGAGCAGCACTTTCGCGAGATGGACGTAGAGGTCAGTGGCTGGGGTAACGCTGCGAATAAGAACAATGCACGATACATAATTCAACCGTTCTACATCCCTGGGAACTTATTCATTTTTGCCGCGCCCTCAGGCATCCTGACGTATGTCCTGCACTGGGAACCTGGACATGCAACTTTCCAGACCTTTCGCGGAAGATCTGCTGGTGCCGGAGCGCAACTCGTTTCTGAACACGAGTTCACGTCTGGCATACCGGTACCGGGCAAGGCAATGCCCCGTCTGATCTTTTACGTCGTTGCGAGCGACAAAAATCCTATGCAGAAACCAGGCGAGGTTGTGGTTGAGAAGTTTGAATACCTTCCATAAGGACGGTTTTAGAAGGCGCTGGCTACTCAGGTGTGCCATTGTCGGACTCGCGGCTGTCTGCTTCTCTGTTTCGGCGTCTGCGGTCGATCCCACCCGGACCGTGTCGCAATATCTCCACGACTCGTGGGGAACTGAGAGAGGTTGGCCGGGCGGATCTATAACGTCCATCGCCCAGACTTCCGATGGCTATCTCTGGATTGGGACAGATAAAGGCCTTGTTCGTTTCGACGGTTTGAATTTTCACCAGTTCGAGCGGGCCCACCCTGATCCAATCCTGATTGGTCCTGTGCGAACACTCCTGGTTGACGCAAGCGATAACCTCTGGATCTTGCTACAAAACACCCAAGTCTTTCGTTACCAAAATGGAAACTTCGAGCTTATCCGCGGCGAGGCTGAGAACGGCACAACGGCAATGGCGCGGGGGACCTCGGGTGCGGTTTTGCTCTCATCATTAGCTGAGGGAACTGTCACATACAGTGACAACCGATTTCGAAGCCTGTCGTCCGCAGCTCTTCTCACCAAAGCTGCAAGAGTCGCGAACACCGAAGCTCCTGACCAGCGAGCAACTCCCTTCAGTTGGTTTGATCGTCTGGCGGCGCCGGTGGCGATCTCCATGGCGCAGACTGATGACGGAAAGATTTGGCTTGGCACGGAGGGTCGAGGGTTCTTCTATCTCCGGGAAGGCCGCGTTTCGAGCGCATCGAATGGGCGGGTTAATACGAAGATTAACTGCCTTCTTCCTCTTCAAAACTCAGAATTGTGGATCGGAACGGCGAAGGGTGTGCTGCGCTGGAATGGGAAAGAGCTTACCTCGGCAGGTGTACCGTCATCTCTTCGCAATCTCGACGTACTCTCCATTCTTCGCGACCGGGACTCGAACATCTGGGTTGGCACGAGTCGCGGACTGTTTCGGTACAACGCGCACGGGGTTTCTCTACTTAGTACTCACGAAACCGCTGGACCGGTAGCTGCGCTCTTCGAGGATCGGGAGGGAAACATATGGATCGGTGGTGCGCGCGGCCTCGACCAACTGCGAGACAGCGCCTTCGTTACGTACTTTCTTCCCAATTTGAAATCGCAGAGTATGGGACCATTGCACGTTGACTCCGGCGGCCGCACCTGGGTTGCGCCCATTCAGGGCGGTTTGCGATGGCTGAAGGAAGGAAAAAGCGGAGTTGTCACCGCGGATGGGATCGCCAACGATGTCGTCTACTCCATTACCGGCAATGGCAAGGATGATGTCTGGGTGGGACGACAACAGGGTGGACTCACCCATCTGCGCTACTCCGGCAATTCGTCTACAGCCAAGACCTACACGCAGGCAGACGGCCTCGCACAAAACAGGGTGTACGCGGTCTATCGTAGTCGTGATGGTACCGTCTGGTCCGGGACCCTCAATCGTGGTGTAAGCGAGCTAAAGAACAGCCATTTCACAAATTACACGACTACCGACGGGTTGGCAGCGAACACAATATCGTCGATTGCCGAGGGCCCTGACGGAACAATGTGGTTCGGTACCCCGAATGGCGTCAGTGCCATGTCGCAGAAGGGGTGGCGAACCTATACCGGCAACGACGGATTACCCTCCGAGGATGTCAACTGCCTCCTGCAGGATTCAACGGGAGTCCTGTGGATAGGAACGGCCGAAGGTCTCGCTTACCTCAGTGATGGGCATGTGCATGTACCCCGAGGAGTACCTGAGTCCCTGCAAGCACCAATATTCGGCATTGAAGAAGACAAAAGCGGCCGGCTGTGGATCGCGACCTCAGATCATGTTTTGCGCGTTCCGCGTGACAAACTGGAAAGCGGCATTGTGAAAGCAGTCGATGTTCGCGAGTATGGCCAGGCCGATGGTCTCGAGAGCACCGAAGGAGGGAAGCGGAGCCGATCGGTGGTCTCGGATTCAGCGGGCAGGATCTGGTTTTCACTCAACAGAGGCTTGTCGGTTGTTAATCCATCCCAGATCAATGACAATTCAGTTCCCGCGCTGCCTCACATCGAGGCGATCACAGCCGATAACAACACCGCAAAACTCGGCGCCGTCGTTCAAATTCCTCCATCTCCCAGGCGAATCACATTTGAGTACACGGGGCTGAGCCTCGTGGTACCCGAGCGGATTCGCTTTCGATATTTCCTCGAAGGCTTCGACCGTAGCTGGAGCCGACCAGTTGCAGCGCGAGAAGCCGTTTACACGAACCTTGGGCCTGGCTCCTATCGATTCCGGCTGATCGCCAGCAACAGCGAGGGGCTGTGGAACGGGCCAGAAACTGCGATCGCCTTGAGCGTCGCGCCCGCCTACTATCAAACTTACCGGTTCCGATTGTCGTGCGTGGCTGCGTTCCTGGCATTCTTTTGGGGGCTGTATCAGCTCCGAGTGCAACAATTCCGGCGGGAGGAAAGAAAACTTCGCGAAGCCATCGAGACCATTCCGGCGATGGCGTGGATCGTTGGAACCGACGGGGCCGTTCAATTTCGGAATCGACGCTGGGTTGAATATACCGGCCTGTCCCAGTTGGGAAAAGCGGAGGGAGTCGGGACAATTGCTGTTCATCCCGAAGATCGGGATCGAATTGTACGACGACTGGGCGCAAGCTTTGCCGGTGGTGAGCCGTTCGAGGAGGAGATGCGCATCCGCCGCACCGACGGGGAGTATCGGTGGTTTTTGTGCCGCGCCGTGCCGCTGCGGGACAAGCGGGGAAAGGTCGTGAAATGGTACGGTGCGGCGACCGACATTGAGGATCGCAAGCGCGCAGAACAAGAGCGCGAGAAATTGCGACAACTCGAGGCAGATCTGGCGCACACCAATCGGGTGAGCACGATGGGAGAACTGGTCGCCTCGATCTCGCACGATCTCGCACAGCCCATCACGGTCACAACCGCTCATGCCAGGGCATCTTTGAAATGGCTTCAGCGCGACCCCCCGGATCTGACGGAGGTGCGCAAAGGGACGGAAAGAATCGTCGAAGCAGGGGCCCTTGCTTCGGAAATCATCAATCGTCTGCGATCGTTGTATAAGAAGGCCCCTCAACAACGTGAGTTGATCGACGTGAACGGAATCATTCACGAAATGGTCACGCTACTGAAAGGTGAGGCAACGCGATACTCAATTGCCATACGCATAGAGCTTGCCGCTCAACTGCCCAAAACCATGGTTGATCGTGTGCAGCTGCAGCAGGTATTCATGAACCTCATGCTTAATGGGATTGAGGCCATGAAGGACTCGGGCGGTGAGCTTACGGTGAGGGCGCAGCTCCAGGATTCTCAATTGCTGTTCTCGGTCAGTGACACAGGCGTGGGACTGCCAACCGACAAGGTCGATCAGATCTTTTCTGCTTTCTTCACCACCAAGGCCCAAGGTAGCGGGATGGGTTTAGCCATCTGCCGTTCCATTGTAGAGTCGCATGGCGGCCGGTTGTGGGCGACCGCTAACTATAGACGAGGTGCAATCTTTTATTTCATCTTGCCGACCGAGGTAATAGAGCCAAGACCCCTGGTTACCTAGAGTGTTTTCCATCGCCTTGATGCGAGCCGTAAGATCTGTCGTGTTCAGAGGAACTCATCAAATCTCACGTTCGCCTGAAACGATACGGGCGCAGTTGGAAAGTCGAAAGACTGTTTGCGTGGTTGCAGAACTTCCGGCGTCTGCGTTAGATATGGAGGCCACGCTGAGAACTTTCTCGTGATGCTACAACTCGCCGCGTCTCTGATTCTGCTGAGGCATTATGAGATGGGCTCTAGCCTGCGGACTGGCCTTCATTACCCAGCTTGCGATATCTTCCGGGAAGAGCATCTAACGCTGAGGAGACATTTGGGTCGCCGTTAGCCTCGTTTCGCGGACGTGTGCCTGAAAGGCGCCGCCGCATGTTGCTTCGCGCGCGCATCAGTCTTGCCTTGGCAGCCGGGATTGAGATGCCAAGTTCCTCTGCGATCTGGCTGGTCGAATACTCTCGGGAGTGTTGCAGCTCCAGTGCGTCCCGAAATCTGCAGGGCAGGCGTTGAATCGCACTCCACAGCAATTCTTCACACTCCAGGCGGGCGTAGCGAGCCTCGGGTGTCTCCGCCACATCTCGCGGCTCCCAGGCCCGGGAGTTTCCGGAGTCAATGCAGACCTGTTCTATCGATATCTCGCCATGCCGCCTCTTCCGTAAGAGCATGAGTGCGGAATTAATCGCAATCCTGGTGAGCCAGGATGTGAAGTTGGCTCTGCCTTCAAAACTCTTTATATGAACGAACGCCCTCAGAACTGCGTCCTGGAAGGCATCCTCGGCGTCCTCCCGGTTTTTGGTGATGCGATAAATTGTCGGCAGGACCTTTCTCGAGTGGCGTTCATAAAGTTCAACGAATGCGCTGCGGTCTCCTGCCTTGGCGGCAGAAACAAGAAGAGCGTCGTCCCACGCGCTTAAGCATTCGCCAATAGCGATATTGTTGTGGTTCGGAATCGGTGTGTTTACCAGGTTTGCATGCGTTGACAATTGACAACCCTCGCTGTTTTCGTTGTTGAGAACCCTAGTGCACGCCGAGAACACTGCATGGCGCATCGAGCGCGACTTCGTAAACTGTGCTCCATAGACGGGATAAGCGCGATGCATGGTGGTGCAGGCCAATGACAAGGAGATCGGTCTTGTTATCGAGCAGAAAGTTGACGATGGCGTCGATTGAGTCGTGTTCCAGCAAATGAGTCTCGAGCGTTACACCCTCTCGCAGCGCAGTTTCACGGGCCTCGGAATGCAAGCGAGCACAGTGCACCTGTTGATCTTCGATCAACGCCCTTGAGAGAGACGAATCTGCGGCTGCGGCATATGCGGTATAGGGGGGAAGATCCTGCTGAACCGTGATGGCGCACAGCTCGGCGCCGAGAGCCCTGGCAAGATGAATTGCCTGAGCAAGCGCGCGGGAAGCTTCAGGCGATCCGCTGTAAGCCACCGTGATCTTCCTAAACATGCCTGGTTCTGTTTACGGAATTTTGTGTGTCTGCCCGTTGCCACTCGGAGAAACTCGCTTTGCCGTGACCGCTCGTCTCCGGGCTGGAGACAAATGCCTCAACGTGGCGCAGGGCCTCGAGCACTTCGCGCCGCGGCCTGAGGACGAAAAGTGAGACTACTGATGCGGTCTCAAATGTGAAATGGATCCAACTGACCATTGACCCTCTCCGCGTGGGAAGCGAATAGCTTCCTCAAACACCCGGACCTGAGGCAAGACAAAGGCCACAATCAAGCCCTTGAAAACACTGAAAGCCACTGCCATCCGGGCTGACACCCCATGATCAATTGCCAAACGATGGTGTTGGCAGGCTGGCAAAGCGCTGTCGTCTGAATTTGCTCGCCGGCGCGGCAGTCGGTCCGGCGCTGGCCGCCACGAAGAGGAGTGAGCAGCTATCGATCCCCAGTGAGTCGCTGGTCGACTCTCCGGCTTGATCAGCAAGCATCACTGCCCTCGCCCGAATAGCCACTTCCCGACAGGATTGTCGCAGGGCGCCGTTGAGAGGGAGTGCTAACGGATTATCAGCTGCCAACCGATTAGCAGGAATTTCCTGTCGGGATAATCACGGGCGCTAGCTCGCAGCCGTTTCTCCACTATTTCGTGGACCTCAGGAACGGGTTGAGGAATCAAACTGTGGCATTCCCCGTGCTTGAGTAAGCCTTGCAAGCCCGCGCAAGGCGGCACGTCGGCCTTGCAGAAGCAAGATCTCTGCAATGACGGTCGGAAGTCTCAAGAGTCGGATCACGTTAACAAGGCATAGTAAACTGGCTCCCGAGAACTCGTTTTCCTGGAAGCTGATGAGGTGAACTTGGCAGTCGAAACAACGAGTCCCGCAACCAAAGAACCGCCGAACGCACAACCTCCGGCGACACCGCCCGCGCCTCCGTCACGTTGGCAGAATTACCTTACGCCCGTGCTGGTCGTACTTCTCGCTCTGGCTGTCCTGATTGCCGTGACCCGGAACTGGAATTCCTGGGAAGGTGGCCATGTTGAACAAGTCACCGACGATGCTTATGTTCGCGGCGATCTCACCCCTCTCAGTACTAAGGTGGCCGGAATCGTTCAAAGTGTAGCCGTCTCCGACTATCAGCAGGTACACAAGGGAGACCTCATCGTTGAACTTGAGGACAACGATTATCAGGCGCAGGTTTCCCAGGCGAATGCGGCTGTCGAGGCCGCCCGGGCTGCCATCGAGAACAACCTTCGCCAGCGTCAGCTCGAAGACGCTCGCATCGATAAGGCGCTTGCTGGAATCGACGAGGCTAAAGCTCAGATTGCGGCAGCGCAGGCCGGCAAGGACGCTGTTGAAGCTCAATTGATACGTGCTCGCTCGGAGAGAAAGCGGCAGGAGGACCTCCGTCAAGCTAACGCAGCGACTCAACAGAAACTTGAGACTGCGGTTGCTGATGAACAGCAGCTCGCAGCTCAGTTCGTCAGCCGCGACGCCGACCTGTCCGCGGCCGGAACCGGGTTGCGCAGCAGTGAGCTGGCTGTTGAAGCGGAACGGCGTCAAAAGATTGTGCTCGAGTCTCAGGAACAGCAGCTTACCGCCGATCTTCGCGCCAAAGACGCAAGTCTGGTGGTCACTCAGGTAAATGTCGGCTACACGAAGATCTATGCGCCGGGCGATGGAAACGTGGGGGAACGGCAGGTTCGCCCAGGTCAGTTGGTGTCTCCCGGAACACAGGTCATCGCTTTCGTCGACAGCAAGAGGTGGGTACAGGCGAATTACAAAGAAACCCAGCTAACCAACGTAAGAGTTGGTGATGCGGCCGAGATTCGGGTTGACCAATTCCCGGGGCAGGTCTTCCATGGCAAGGTCATCGAGATCGCACCAGCCAGTGGATCGCAATTCGCATTATTGCCGCCCGACAATGCGACCGGCAATTTTACGAAAGTGGTTCAGAGAATCCCGGTGAAGATTGCGCTCGATGATGCCAACCAGGCCAGCATTTTGCGTCCGGGACTCTCGGTTACCGCTATGGTCCGCACGAGAAAGTAAAGCATTTGCAGGGTGAGTGCTGAGAATAGCGGGATTCCATTCGGCGACAACAGACAGCTTCCTGTTAGCTTCGCTGGATCGAAGCCGCAGATCCTAAATTCAGACGGGAACTAAGTTACACAATCGCATATCATGGCTGCTTCCGTAACAATAAGTCGTCCTCCCACGCCGCTAGAGATTGCGCAAGCAACGGCCAACGCAATTCCGTGGGAGATCTCCACCCGGTCTGTGCTGGGAATAATCGGCGTCCTCATTGGAGCCCACCTCGTCACGCTCACCGGCCGCATGTTGACCCTGGGGCTCGCGGATCTGAAAGGTCACCTCGGCATTAGCTACGATGACGGCGCATGGCTCGATAGCGCCTATAACGCGTCCATCATGTTTATTGGGCCCTTCAGCGTCTACATCGGAGGCCTGCTCGGACCGCGCCGCGTCCTTCTGTATGCGTCAGGAATTTTTGCTGCGACCTGTGCTTACTTGCCGCTCATTCATAGTTATAGTCTGCTGGTTGCGGCGTTGATTGTCGCAGGACTGACATCAGGCACCTTTTACCCGCTCACCATGACTTTCGCACTTCGCGCAAGCCCTCTGCGATACATGCCTATTGCGATGGCGTTCTATGCCACGGCTATCGATGGGGCGGTGAACGTTGCGCCATCTCTCTATGGCTGGTACCGCGACCATCTTTCCTGGCATTGGATGTTCTGGAATTCGGCTGTCATCGCACCGGTGATGTTTGTCCTTGTCTATGTTGGAATACCGCCAGCGCCCGCCAGAAAGAAAGACGGCCCTGCGCCGCCCAGCTTCGTCGGGTTCCTGTACCTGAGCGCGGGACTGGCCCTGATGTTTATTGCCCTCCAGCAAGGCCAGAGGCTCGATTGGTGGCGCTCCGGACTCTACAACGGGCTGTTCTGGTCCGGAGCATTCTTCCTGCTGTGCGCTTTGATACGGAGAATGCGCGGCCCTAACTGGCTGGTGGCCCTTCCTTATATCTGGCGGTGGAATACGGTGCTGCTGGGAAGCTTGCTGTTCTGGTTTCGGTTCACTCTTGTCTTAACCATCATTCTGATCCCGCAGTCGCTGGCCATCCATGGTTTCGAGGCTGATCAGATTGGACCGGCCATAATCTGGAGCGCTGCTCCGCTCTTGCTCGTCGCCCTTACGGGCGGCCTCTTGATGCTTAGCGGGCTGGATCCCCGGCTGCTCTTCGCTGCCGGGCTCGCATGCACGGCGCTGTCGGCTGTCTTGTGCGCTCACTACTCGAGTGCGTGGGCGGCAGAAAACTACTATCGCACCGAGTTGCTCACCGGGGTCGGACAAGCCTTTGCTCTTATAGGGCTGGTGGGATGCATCATCCTGCAGGGAGTATTCACAGGAGGCTTGTCGAAGCCTCAGTACATCCTGACCTTTTCTGCATTCTTCCACACCGTTCGTCTGTTTGGGGGAACTGCCGGCGCCATCTACATGGGCCACTTTCTCGCGGTACGTGAGGAGCTGCACTCTAATCTTGTTGGGCTGCACGTCAGCAGCTACAACTGGATCACCGATGCGAACATTCACGCGATGACGGCTGGAGTCTTCGGGAAGTCTTCCGGTCTGCCATCGGCAGCGGAGCGTGCAATCGATCTCGTCAATTCCCGGCTGCGCCTTCAGGCGTATTCGTTGAGCCTCATTGACGGGTTCCTGCTGGTCGCGTGGAGTTGTGCAAGCGCACTTTTTGTCATCGGCATGCTCCGGAAGTCGCCCCTCAACTACGCCGACCTCGCCCGGCTGCATCCGGTTAAGGAGGAGAAATAATGAAGGGCAAAATGCACCTTATATCGATAGCGGCTCTGGCAATAGCCTGCGCCTGCCACGCGCAGGAGCGCAAGATCGGCCTGCAGGAGGCGATCGATCTGGCAGTCCGGCAAAATCACGCCGTAAAAATGGCGCACTATGAGGTCGCGGCGCAACAAGAGAAGAAGCGCAATGCCTATTCCGATTACTTCCCTAACATAACCAATGAATCCAACGCGATCCATATAACGAACCTGGAACGTATCGAGGTGCCCCCGGGCACTTTCGGCCAGGTCCCAGGGGGCCCGCTCATTCCTGCCGCGACCACCTATCTCACACAAGGAAATCTGGATTACCAGACGAGCGGGACCATGTTGGCCCAACCGATTACTCAGCTGATCAAGATTCACGACGCCAACAAGATAGCCGAGGCCGACCTGAAAACATCAGAGGCTTCGGAACGAAAGGCCATAACCGAGGTCGTCTTCAAGGTACAGCAGCTCTATTACAGGGTGCTCACTACGCAGCTCCAGAGAAAGGCAGCCGAACTGCAAATCACCTCCAGCGAAGAGAACCTCGCCGAGGCGCGGGAGCAGAACAAGAACGGGGAGTTGCTTCAGGTGGCGCTGGTCGAGAGCCGCGCCAACTCGCTTGACGCCAAGCAGACCTTACTGAATACGGAGATGACGATCTCCACCCTGACAACCCAACTGAATGATGTGCTCGGGCTGCCGCTTGATACCAAACTCGACCTCGATACCGATGTAAACACGGCCTTTGGTGTGCCGGCGCGGGACGAAGCGCTGCGCACAGCGCTAACAAACAACCCCGAAGTCCAGGAAGCTGTCCAGAAAGTTGCGAAGGCGCGAGCTGCCGAAGGAGCGGCAAAGGCCGAGTACATTCCCGACGTTACGGGTTTCGCGCGTTACAGCTATCAGAATGGTGTTCCATTCCTCGATCACAACTTTGGAACCTTCGGCGTTAACTTCAAATACGACCTGTTCGATGCCGGCAAGCGGCGATCGCTGATCCGTGAACGGGGCGACGAAGTGTCGGAGGCTGAAGAGAATCTTGCCCGAGTCAAGGATGAGATCGGCGTTCAAATCACGACGATCTACAACCGCCTGGAGACGACCCGGACGATGATTGACGTCGCAAAGGAAAGCCTTGCCGCGCATCAGGAAAATGCCCGCCTCACCGAAAATCAATACAAAGAAGGGGCTTCATTAGCTTCGCAGCGCGACGCTACGCAGTCCCAGGCAATGAAGGCCCAAGCGGGGCTACTCGAAGCCAGCCTCGATTATCTACTCTCGCGCGACGAACTGAACCGCGTTCTGGGCGCCTCAGCCAAATAGCGACACTGCATTGCCGGCGATCCTGCCGGCACGGATTCACGAATCCATCTTAAGGCGCCAACTCTCGACGACCTCGACCAGACCGTCGAGGATCCTTCCACCTGATCCGATCAGCTGCACTCCTCGTTCGTGAATCAGCAGCAACAGATATTCGATAGACCCAGAATCCCCGTACTCCCGCTTGTGATCAGGGAAACCGTAAAGTCCTTTGTCGTGTTGCGCTGCTCGTACTCGAACCGGACCGCAAGCCGATCCGATACCTGCCTCTCGATAGCAGCGTTCCAAGCAACGCTCTCCGGATTATGCAGACCGCCGACAATGCGATTCAGATAGGTCATTGAGTTTGATACCTGGCCCGTCGAATCGAGCATCCATACTGTCCGCTCCGGCAGGCCGTTCGAACGGCGGCAGCATCAGCGGCACGCGGTCATAGAACATCCCCACGCCGCCCTTGAGGAGAGTCCTGCCGTCCTTCGTCAGCAGAAGAATGAACCCTACCCGCGGAGCCGCATGAATCGCGCTCGTTACCGAGTCCCTGTCGAAGCGCGCACCCAGATCCAGCGTGAGCCGCGTCACAGGCGACCATTGATCGCCCACAAACCATGCAGCCTCGTTTTGAGTGACGCCATAGGACTTGGGCGCGGTAAAAGTAATGCGCTCAATCGGCGCCCCTGACGCCCCGATCAGGTTCACGGGAAGAAAGATCTGCAGTCCATCGTAGGAAGAACGAGCAAAGTTCAACCCTGCCTTCAGCTGATGCGTTCCTGCAAACTGTTTCGGCGCGAACTGATACGTCTCCTGACCCTCGAAGCGCCACGTATTCCGTTCCTGGCGATTGAAGTATCCGCCCTCGGTAGTGTCGATAAGCAGCTGGTATGGCTGGTCGCTCTGTGCAGTAACATCAGCGTCGTACGTCTTGAAGCTGAGCTGCGAAATCAGCGCGTTCTCCGCGCCGGTAATGTAACGGTGTTGCCCATAAATCTCATATCCGCGCTGGTGAAAGTCTGCCGTCGCCGGCTGTGGCGTGAAAGTATTCAGCCCCACATACTGCAGCTTCTGGGGATACACCGCGAGCGACATCGTCGCCGTTCGTCGCGGGTTGATCTTCAGATCCGCCTGTGAATACGTGTCGACGCTCTCCACAGCCGTATCCCTCTCGAGCGGAGGAAGGCTGTTCACAGGCGTGCGCACGAACCGATACTCGGCGGATTGAATGAACGAGAGTTTGTCTTTGATGATCGGCCCCGAAAGCGTCATCCGCGGGGTGGCAGCTCCGATCCCGACAATGCTGCCGCGGCGTTCTCGCCACCGGGGAAGGATGTTCTGAATCGAGTAGTGATACTTCTCGTAGCTTCCGGTCTTCGTCTCTACGCTCGAAACAGCACCCGTGAACCTTCCGTACCGCGGGTCATAGGGATTTGACACCACCTGCACCGACTCAACTACATCGATTGGCAGATTGATCCCCGGGCCGCCTGTAACCGGGTCAGTTACGTTAGCGCTGTTCACCAGCGCGCCGCTCTGTGTATTGCGGGCGCCCTTCATATTAATATGCCCGTCAGGCCCGCGCACGACTCCGGGAACGAGCGGAAGCAGGTTCTCTATCCGCTCGTTCATGTTCGGAGCATCACGCAGCGTCTTGGCTCTGATGGTCTGCGTTGGAGTTGGAGATCCTGCAGCCGAGTCCGCAGCCGTCACATTTACCGAAGTCACTGCCACGGTTGGCTTGAGCTGGAGCGAAATCTGGAGAATCTGGTTGGGCTGCAGCGTGATTATTTGCTGAGCATCGAGTCCCGGTGCGCTCGCGGTTACCATGTATGAGCCCGCAGGCATTTCTCCAAACGCAAACTTTCCTTGTGAATTGGCCTCTGTTTGTACCGTGATCGGACCAATCGCCACTACCTTCGCTGCTGGCACATACGACCGGGCTGCGCCGTCTCCTATTGATACTGTTCCTTTTAGCTCTCCTGTCTTGCTCCCCTCATCGTTAGCCGACACTTCGCTCATGGAGAAATGAAGGGCAAAGAGCAGCACGAGAAGTGAAATGGCCCGAAGCAGCATGCCGCCATAGGTGAAAGGAGACGCGCAGCTTGAAACTCGCCACAGCTTTCTTCTTGTGCAGGCCTCGGCCACCTGGCCTCCCTTCTGGAGTGCCAATGGGGCATCCGGAATGCCAAAGGGGAGGCGAAAATATCTAGGCTGTAAGTTATTGGCTCTAGGCGTCGAGAGGATTCACTTCACACGTTGTGCTGGAGGCTATCAGTTAACAATTTTGGCAATTGCACAGATGTTGGCACATGACCGGCAGCTCAGAAATCGAGTCCGTCCCGCGGTCAACGCGTTCCTGAGCGCCTACCTTAGAACAACATGAGGTCTCGGGCCGGGCTAGCGTTGACCAACGCATTAGGCTTCTCACCCGCAATTACCGAAACACCCCCCGTATCGATCCAGTTGAGTGAGAGCCTTGATCGCAGACCTGAACGGCGGGTTCGATCTGAAGCCGATTTTGCAAAGCTGTTGCGGACCTGATCGCGTCTCTCTGCCCAGCGTTGGGATCGGGGTGCGTCCCTCGGATTGCTACCGGGAAGTGGGCCTCTGTTCAGCGAATCTGCCCTACCGCAGCAGCAATCTGCGCTGAGTTCACCTCAATTTCGGGAGTACTCGTTTCACGCTATGCCCTGTGCACAACAGTTGAACGAGAAGTTCGCTTGTCCGACCAGGCGACTATACCGAACAATTAAACTCTTTGGTCGGTGAGTGCGTTGGTGATTTTACGCCAATTGAGATCGCGGAGTGATTGGTCGTTGTCTGATTTCTCGACAACCTAACTGCTTGTCCAACCCGGGACAAGCCTCCAGCCGTCGTGGAACCGTCGCGAGGGAATCTTCGTAGCACTGTCCAGCCCATTTTCTGGGCAATTCGCGCCCGCCGGTTTCCCATCCCGTTCGGAACCGGGTGCGAGCGAGGCGGTACGTGGACCTGATACAAACGTCGTTTCAGGATATTCGTCATGCTCTGCGCCAATTGCGCAAGGCGCCCGGCTTTGCTTTCACCGCCATCCTCACGTTGGCCCTGGGAATCGGCGCAACCACGGCCATCTTCACGCTCGTCTATGACGTGATGCTTCGGCCATTGCCCTACTCCCACCCGGAACAACTAGTAGTCCTGGAAGAGCAGGTTGCCGAGTTCCGTGACATTTATCCCAAGCTGCCGATGAATGCGAACCACTTCTTCAAGTGGCAGCAAGACAGTCAAACCCTGCAGTCCCTGGCCCTTATGGAAGAACAATCCATGCCTCTCGGGACAGGTGGGCATCCGCTGCAGGTGGATGTGCTGAACGCGACGCCCGGTATTTTCTCCGTGCTCGACATCGGACCACAATTCGGTCGCACCTTCACAGAGCAGGAAACCCGGGAAGGCCACGAGCATGTTGTTCTGCTGACGAACCAGCTCTGGCGTCAGCAGTTCCAGAGCGATCCCGGCATTCTCGGCAGAGTCATTGCCCTAAATGGATTCCCTTACACCGTAATCGGCGTGATGCCGCAGTCGTTTCACCTGCCCGTCGTGCAAACAATAGCTGGTCCGGAGAAGGACCGCGGCAAACCGGTAGAAGCCATCGTTCCTCTGGCCCCTTCCAAAGACCGACTGGAAGAAGCGATGGGTGACTTCGATTACTTCGGACTTGCCCGGTTGAAGCCCGGCGTTTCCGTCGCGCAGGCCAATGCGGAGATCAACGCATTGCAGCACACGATCTCAGCTGGCCTCTCAGCGGAAGAAAAGGGCACTCTTTCTGCTGAGCTGACTCCGTTTCAGCAGGTACTGGTCGGCAATAACCGAATGCCTCTCGAGATTCTGCTCGTCGCCGTTGCGGGACTGCTGCTGGTCGGTTGCATTAACATCACAAATCTCCTGCTGGCCCGGGCTGTCGGGCGCAGGCAACAGATGGCCATTGCTGCAGCCCTTGGCGCGCCGCGCCCCGAAATGCTGCGCATGGCGATGCGCGAGACAGCGGTGCTTGCGGTCGCGGGTGGCCTCCTTGGAATTTTCCTTGCCGCCTTCCTTGTGCCGGCGATGCAACATTACCTTCCATCCCAGCTCGACTTCCGTGGGATGCTGCATCTCGATTGGGCAGGAGCAGCGTGCGCCTTCCTGCTCGTGGTTACGGCGGCGCTTCTGGCTGGCGCAGTTCCCGCCTGGATCAGTTCCGCTACCCAGCCGCACGAAGTACTGCACAGCGAATCGAGGCTTGCGAGCGAGTCGCGCAATAGCAAGCGGCTTCGCGAGGTGCTCGTCGCTCTGGAGGTAGCAGTCAGCGTTGCCCTGGTCCTGATGACCGGACTGCTGACAGCGAGCCTCGTCCGCCTGATGCGCATCGACCGCGGTTTTCTGGCAGACCACACGCTCACTGCGCTGATCAATCTGCCTACAAAGGCCTATCCCAGCGACAAGGCGTGTGCATCGTTTTATCGTGAGCTGCTCAATCGCCTGAATCAGCTGCCGGGAATTGAGCACGCAGGCATAGTGAGCCAGTTACCGCTGTCCGGTGACACATGGATCGACACCATCCGCACTACCGGCGATGCACGCCCTGTCATGCAGATTCCCACCCAGCACTTCCGCTGGATGAGCCCCGGCTATCTTGAAGCGATTCATCTGCCTCTGATCAGAGGACGATTCCTCTCCACGAGTGACGAAGGCAAGCACTACGCCCTTGTTTCAGAGACGACGGCTCGCACCGTCTGGCCGGGCAAAGATCCCATCGGTCAGAAATTTCACAGGGCAGGGCTTATGAATCAGGATCCCTTTACAATCATCGGCGTGGTCCGGGACGGGCGCACGATTTCTCTGGCAAAACGCGATCCGATGATGGTGTACATGCCCTACTGGTATCGCAGTGAACTCACAGGCGGACTCGTTGTGCGCACACATCAGGATTCGACAAGCATGGCGGATGCGATCCGCAAGACCGTCTGGAGCGTAAACCCGGACGTATCCGTGCCGACAGTTCGCTCGCTCGGCGGCGTAGTCGCAGACTCGGTGGCAAACCGTCGCTTCGAGAAGGATCTTTTGTCGCTGTTCGCTGTCAACGCATTGCTTCTCGCCGGACTGGGTGTCTATGGTGTCGTCACTTACTCCGTCGTCCAGCGGCAGCGCGAGATAGGCGTCCGCCTGGCCCTCGGTGCGCAAAAGACAAACATTTACAGGCTGGTGCTCCGCGACGGTCTGACTCCGGTCCTCATCGGGACTGTCGTGGGAATCGGAGTCGCCTTTGCATTTTCGCGCGTAATAGGAAACCTCCTGTTCGACGTAAGCCCCTACAATCCCTTCGTCGCCGCCGCTGCAATCTGCGTGCTGGTAGTTGTCGGAGCGATCGCATGCCTGCTCCCGGCGGCGCGGGCCGCGGCAGTCGAGCCGATTGAGGCGCTGAGAGCCGAATAGGAATGACAAACCTCTTCAGGTGGGACAAATCAGAAAACTTCGTTTCTCAGCTGGCGCTAACAGGGCTTAGCGCTCATTGACCTATTGAGATCGATCTGTGTCTTCGGCAAGTTGCTGTGTAACGTGCGCCGTGAAAAGGCGTTGGTCCACAGCGGGAGACAGACCCGCCCGGGTACTGGTTCGCTCCACCCGGTAGCAATCGAAGCAGCGGTGGAGGTGACAAAGCCGTTGGAGCCTTCGGTGTAGAGGGTCGCGATGGCGACTTGGCGAGCGTGCAGGCCATAACGTGAGTAAACGCTGCGCAGGCCTCGAAACGACTAATGCAAGAGCCGACCCTCCGTTATTCAGGGGAAGGCCGCAGTCGATGGGACGGTACGAGCGAATGGGGTTCCATCGGTCTTGCCGAGGTAGTGGTGATGGCATGTACGCAAAGGGGACCAGACGCAACACGGGAAGCCCCATTCGGTGATTCTGGCGATGTCAGGATCAACTGGCAACTCGCGAGAGCCAGGCCGGGCCGTTTGGGGTGGCGTAGAGGTTCGTAGTACCGAGGAAGCCGGGTAACTCCGGGGGAGGGAAGGGACCTTAGTTGGAAGTTAACGCAATTGAAGTGACGAAGGAAGAGAGATTGGCGATGAGCCTAGCAACTCCAGCAAGTATTCAGAACGTACAGACGGCGTTACACGCGAAAGCAAAGGAATCGCCTGACTTTCGTTTCTACGCCCTGTATGACAAGGTGTACCGGAAGGACATTCTGGCGTTCGCCTATGCCAGCTGCAAAGCCAATGGCGGTGCAGCGGGAGTCGATCACCAGGAGTTCGAGGACATCGAAGCTTACGGGGAAGAACGATGGTTGGACGAACTGGCGCAGGAGCTGAAGAATCGAACTTATCAACCGTTACCTGTCCGGCGGGTTTACATCCCCAAGGCGGATGGGAAAACGCAACGGCCGTTAGGTATACCCGCTATCCGCGATAGAGCGGCGCAAGTAGCTGCGGTTTTGGTACTCGAACCTGTCTTTGAGGCCGATCTGCAGTCGGAACAGTATGCCTATCGGAAGGACCGCAGCGCGTTGGATGCCATCGGGCATGTCCACAAGCTGATCAACACCGGGCATAGAGAGATTGTTGACGCGGATCTCAGCAGCTACTTTGACGAAATTCCCCACGCCGAGCTTCTAAAGTCGGTGGCTCGGAGAGTTGTCGACGGAGCCATGCTTCATCTGATCAAGATGTGGCTGGAGGCCCTGATCGAAGAAACCGACCATCGGGGGAACAAACGTCGGAGCACGCGCAATCGGGACAAGGGTCGAGGAACCCCGCAAGGGTCTCCGATCTCCCCGTTGCTGAGTAATCTCTATATGCGCCGGTTCGTGCTGGGATGGAAGTTGCTGGGGCACGAGAAGCGTTTTGGTGCGTACATCGTCAATTACGCCGACGACCTGGTGATCTGCTGTCGCAGAGAGGCGGAACAAGTGCTGGCTGTGATGCGGCGCATGATGTCGAGGCTGAAGCTGGCGGTGAACGAAACCAAGACGCGGGTCTGCCGTTTGCCGGAAGAGAAGTTTGATTTTCTAGGGTACACGCTGGGTTGTTACTACTCGGCCAAGACGGGCAGGGCTTACCACCACGGACACCATTCACAGCGATGCCACGGCTATTTCGACGTGGGAGATGTTCGAGCTGCTGGCCCTATCGCCCCTTCTGAACTCCGCCATTCAGACGCTCAGAGGGTTCTTTCTGACGGCAGTCGGAGGCGGCGGGCACAACAGCGGGGACGCGATTCATACAGATGCCTTAAAGGCGTCAGAGTGGGAGCGATTCAACATTGTCAGACGCCTCGACTTCGGAACGGGATCGACGTATGGGATTGTTTCAGCTTTTAACCCGAAGAACCCCGGGATTCTTGATGGGTGGCTTGGCGCTGCGGATGGAGGCGGATTGTCGGGCGGTATCGACGTCATCTTTTTAGGTGCAGTAGCTCCGTTCGAGATGAATTGGACATTGCTCAAACAAGACGACGGTACTTATGCTTTTCAGACCGTCAGCGGAAGGGTTCTCACAGCAAATGACGGTGGGCTTCCCGGAGCAGGTTTCCGTACCGATACAGCACCAGACGACATCGGGAACTTCGAGAAATTCACCATAGAGGACAATGGTGAGGGCAGTAATTTCACAGCGCTCATCAAAACCTATTCTGGAACGTATCTCAGCGTGGACCTCGGCGAGGGTCAGGGCATTGCGACGGTCTCGAACGCTAACGAGGCGATCAGCTGGCAGTTCCAAGTATTCAGCCTGTGATACGGGGCGAGCAAGCGTTAGATCATGCAGGGAAGGCATGACCTAGACAGCCATTGGATGTGGAACCTGTCAGCTATATGTTCACAGATCTGGGCCTCTCTGGCGTGGTGCCTCCAGCCCAGCGGTTCACCATCGGGTTTGCGGGCGTATCAAGTCGGCTTATGGGAAGTGATCGCGACCACTCCGGGATGACGGACAATCCAGAAGTTATCCACTTGGCCGTTTAGCGGCCATCTCTAACAATCTCGGCTGTGTCAACGCATTTTTGAACGTAAGGCGGCACTCACTCCGAGGAGCTGTTTCGTTAGGCTTTGGTTGAACAGACTCATCATCGCCGACTAAGGTTCGCATGTGATCTTTCGGGCGGAATTCGGTCCGACCCAACCATCTCTCCGATCGCACGTTCGACCATGATTACTACTTCGAACTCCCTGGATAGGCAGCGGGATGCCCAATCAAGTGGGCGGTGATTTACTTCACACCATGGACGTAACCAGGCTTTCCCGCGTGCGAACCGAACTGCAAAGTCTGTTGATAATCGAATCCCTTACGCCACATCCAGTAGAGGCTGACGGCCAGTTTGCGTGCCATCGCAACCTTAGCGATGCGACGGTCGCGACGCATGGCCAGATGAACGAAGCGACGTCGCCAGTCGGGGTCCCAGCGGACAGCAGCCTGGGCTGCCTCCACCAGTAGAAAGCGCAACAGAGAACTTCCTTGTTTGGTGATGCGTCCCAGTCGTTGACGATCGGCGCTGGAGTCCTCGCAGGGAATGAGGCCCAGATAGCTACCTATCTGATGGCCGCAACCGAAGCGATCCGGAGATCCAAGCACCAGCACAAAGGCCAGCGCTGTGATGGGTCCCACGCCGGGATGCGTCATCAGCCGCAGCACCTTCGGCCGTTTGCGTGCCTCCTGCTCGGCTGCTGCGGTAAGCTCGTGGATAGTTGTGTTCAATCGATCCACCAACTCCAGCAGGTCCTGTCGGCGCCGTGTGGCCCACGGAGCAAGCGGGAGTGCCTCCAGTTGCCTTCGTCCGGTCTTGCTCCACAGTGTCTTTTTGCGCCGTACTCCCTCGTTCATCGCTGCAGCCTGGATTTGGTTCATGGCCCGCGTGCGCATCTGCACCAGGCGATGCCGATGCCAGATTAGCTGGCGTAGATCACGGTTCTCCGGACTCGGGACCCAGATCTGGGGAAAGCGACTCTCTACCAGTAGCCTAAGCAATAACTGAGCATCCTGCCGGTCGGTCTTTTGCTTGCGTACCCGTGCTGCCTTGATCTTGGCCGGATCCCCAATCCACAGCTCGAACTTCAACTCTGCCAGCAATCGCTCAAACCAACGTGCATGTCCAGTGGCCTCTATCCCAACACGCACCTTGGCCTGTCTTCGTTGTAAATCGCGATAGAAACGCTCTGCCTCTCCATCGCTGTGGCTCAGTCGCCGTTCGCCGGTCTCGCCCGTCTCCGTATCTAAAAACGCTATCTGCTGAACGCTTGGATGATAATCCACTCCTACAATGATCATGTTCGGCTCCTTCTCCCGAACCTTCGGTCGTCGATGCCCAGAGTCTAATCGCGCCTCGACAGAGCAAACACTGTTATGAAATCAGGTGGATTGGATTTGTAGATCCTATTTCTTAGCACTTGGTCTCTTTTGATCAGTGCGGATGCGTCAGGAAGGTCAATAATTGCGTGAAGAGATTCTATAGAGCCTGTCTGGCGTTATTCAGAGGTTCCAAAAATCAGCTATCCCACCCTCTACGTATGAACCCCAAGAAGAAGGGCACCTTGCAGAATCAATGGAAACTCGGATGTTTGCTGGCAGGGGCAGCTAGTCTGGCCACAGCGAGCATCGCCCAGAGTGTCCTGACAGAGTCCGGTACGATATCAGGAGTAAGCGGAAATGGCTTGAATGTTTACAAAGGAGTCCCATTCGCCGCCCCTCCGATCGGCGACTTGCGTTGGCGCCCCCCGACGCCCGTCGCTCCCTGGACTGGTACGCGCGAGGCAGATGCGTTTGCTCCTGCGTGCATGCAAGTTGGCGTGTCCATGCCGGGTGAGACGCCGCCAACAGTGAGTGAAGATTGCCTCTACCTCAACATCTGGACACCGGCAAAGAGCGCGCAGGAACATTTGCCGGTAATCGTCTGGATTTACGGCGGCGGATACATCAACGGATCGGCCTCGATGCCCTTGTATTGGGGTGACGAGCTCGCTCACAAGGGCGTCATTGTTGTCACTATCGCTTATCGACTTGGCCCACTTGGCTTTCTTGCGCTATCGGAGTTGACGCGCGAGTCCCCGCACCACTCGTCCGGCAACTACGGCTTGATGGACCAGATTGCTGCACTCGGATGGGTACATAGAAACATTGCGGCATTTGGCGGTGACCCCAAATGCGTGACTATCGCCGGTCAATCATCCGGGTCTATCTCGGTTAGCATTCTTATGGCCTCGCCACTTGCGAAGGGTTTGTTCCAGCGCGCCATCGGAGAGAGCGGAGGACTGTTTGAGCCGCTCCAACTCGGACCTCAGTTCCTTCTGGCCAATGCAGAACGCGACGGGGAGAAGTACGCTGTTTCGCTGGGTGCGCCATCGGTCATCGAGCTGCGCCGGCTGCCTGCGAGCCACTTCACGGGCAACGCCGGAGGCATCGTTCACGCGGTGATCGAGCCGTATGTGCTTCCCGCCTCTCCATACGAGACGTTCGCTGCGGGGCAGCAAAACGATGTCCCGTTGCTGATCGGTTCGAACAGCGACGAGGCACGTGCGATGGTAGACGTCTCCCACGAGACGGCAGCCAGCTTCTCAAGCGATCTGGAGCGCAGCGTTGGCCAACTTCCCCCTGCGCTAATCGCAGCATATCCCCACGCGACCGACGAAGAGGCGAGGCGGGCGCAGCTCGGCCTCGAGCGCGATCTTCGTTTCGGCTGGGACATGTGGGCCTGGGCGAGATTGCAGGCCGGAATCGGCAAGTATCCTGTCTTTTACTACTCTTTTCGACAGCAGCCGCCCTTCCCCATCGGCTCCATTTATGCGGGTTGGGGCGCGAGCCACTTCGCTGAGCTCTGGTATGTCTTCGACCATCTGGACCAGTCTCCGTGGAACTGGACTGCGGGAGACCGGAGGTTGGCTGACGAGATGTCCAGCTACTGGGTAAACTTCGCGAGGTCGGGCAATCCAAACGGCCCGGACCTTCCTCTGTGGCCTGCGTTCACCAACGCCGGTGCCAAAGTCCAATATTTCGCCGATCCGATCACCGTGGGGGGCGTTGCGAATATCAATGGCCTTACTGTCTTCGACTCGGTCTATGCCACGGTCCGCGGCAAGCCGTTTGCTGCTCAGTAACTTGCCACTTGGATTTTTCGCAGTTCGGGTGCAGAGTCACCATATTCAGTCACGGCTCGGTTTGACTGCATCCCCACAGGAGTGGGTCAGCGCATGATGGTCGCTCGGTATCTGAATGCGAAATCTTTAACCAATCGCGAATCAGTCTGGTCGGCAGCCATTCAGAGGAGATCCATGAATCGTGTATTGGCATTGAAGATCGTGCTGGCAGTGGTGGGATTGCTCTTTGTCGCTTTGGGCTACCCCATGGTGGTGTTTATTCGGCAAGCGCCTGCGCTTTCTATGCAGTTCAGCTTGTACGTCACACTCGGCGTCTTTCTGCTTTTAGCAATCCGCAATCCTTCGGCGAGTCGCAGCGTGATTGCCTTCACAGCATGGTCGAGTTTCGCTCATGCCGCGCTCATGGGCACCCAGGCGTGTCGCAACATGGTCGCACGTGGAGAACTGATCGGGGTGGCTGTTCTTGTGATAATCGGCGCCGTCTTAATCGCGCTCGCGCCATCAAAGCAGCTTCTGGACTCACCGTCACAACCGAGCCAACTCCATTCATATTGACTCATATTGACGAATAGTCGGGTACCCTTCCCTAATCGGGTTCCTTCCTGTTTGCCGTGATTCGGGGGTAATCGAGGCCATAAAGGTGCTAAGAGGACGAGAATGGCACAGCAGCATTTCCCGGCAAACCGCGAAATAGAGATGGTTTTGCTCGCTCTCCAAGTGTTTCAAGTTCTTTTCCTCTGGGTTCAGGATTGGATTCCGCTTGGGCGGCTCAACGATGTCGCAGCGGTACGCAGCCAGGATACGAGACACCGTCTTGTTACTGTGACACTCATTCAAAGCGTACCGTGGACCATCGGGCTATGCTTTAGCCTGTTGCAGTTTAGACGACCGTATCCCGGCTGGCTTTACGACTGGCTGGTGATTAGCTATGGCCTGCTCTTCATCGGGCAAATCCGCGCCTGGTGGATACCTTATCTTTTCCGACCGGAACCGGAGCGAGCTGCTCGCCATCAAATCATGTTCGGCAAAACGCATTCCTTCTTGCCGCCGCGCAATGGAATGGTCCCAAACACTGCGCATACCGATCGTCATCCCGACCCTGGAGCTGCTGCGTGGAACTTCAGCGATGAGGTGCCGCGTTGGCTTTTTCATGGGCATAGTCTCTCCGATCCGAAGGACCTGCTCATCCCAGTTATCGGACATGTGCCGATGGCATCGCGCAACCTGAACAGTTCGATCAGTGCATTGGCCGGTCGGCGGCAGATGATGGCTGCGCGGGATGGTGACCACTTGCCAATTGGCGGGACGGCTGTTTTAGGAGCTGTACCGTGATGGTCCTGGAGGATCTGCTCACAGCGACTCGATGCCTTAGCTCTTTCCGCTGAGATTCAAACGCTTTGGAAACTGGGAACTTCTTCCAGCACAGAATTGCCATAATTGCGCCGTTAGGAGATCGAGAATTCTTGAGCTCACTGGGGCATTAGAGGCCAGGCTTTGCTTGGCTCCGCAGATCATTCTCCAGGAAGCATTCGAGCTTAACGAAGCTCTCGAAGGTAAAATCCGCTCCCACTTCGAGTAACGCTTCGGACGCGAAGGTTCGGGTTAAGGCTGAGACCACACAGCCCGCAAGTTTCGCGGAGAGAACACCAGTCAATGCGTCTTCCACTACCATGCACCGTGAAGGAGCAAGTGCAAGGCGCGAAACTGCAGTCAAATAGATTTCAGGAGAAGGCTTGGGTTCCGAGACATCCGAAAGATCTACGATGACCTCGAAGGAGTTCGCTATTCTCAGCAGGTCTAGAGCCGCGACCCGATTGCGCGTCGTCGCCGAGGTTGCAAGAGCTAATTTGTAATGCTGGGCGGCCCATCGCACGAATTCAATCGAGCCTGGAACAATCTTCAGCTTCTTTTCTTCCTGCTCGTAGATTCGAGCTTTCTCGCGGAAGATTGCCGCCCGCTGATCGGCATTCAGCTGGCAACGTGTTCCTACTTCCTCAATCATGACGGCATCACTTCGTCCCACATAATCGCGTAGATCGGAATCTGTCAGAGTAATTCCAGCCTGGCGAAATGCGGTGCGCTTTGCATGTGCATGGAGTTCTTCGGAGTCGATGAGTACTCCATCCATGTCGAAGATGATCGCCTGTGTTTTATTCATCTGCTCAACCATCGGTCTAATCAGCACCCTCAGTAGTCACATACCTGCTCAGAGCCGGGATACATACAAGCAGCGTGGCAAGGAACCAGAGCGCACTGTGCAAACCAATTCCTTTGGACAAGAAGCCAATTACGGCAGGCCCCATCAGCATGCCGCCATAACCTGCAGTAGTCAGGGCAGCAACAGCGAGCCCCTTTGGCATCGTGTGCTGCGTACCCGCAAGCCTGAACAAGATGGGCACGATGTTTGCGGCTCCAAGGCCTATAAGAATGAAACTTCCCAGCGCTATCAGTGCGGATGGTGAAAGAAGAAGGATACAGAACCCGAGGAATGCGACCAGCCCGCTCAGCGTAAGTACAACACGATCTCCGAAGCGGCCCACGACGCGATCCCCAATGAATCGGCTAAAAGTCATAGCGATGGAGAAGAGCATATATCCCAACCCGCCGCGCGCCGGAGAGAGCAGTCGTTCGCCAACGAGCAGCAGGGCGCTCCAATCGAGGAGAGCACCCTCGACGAGAAAAGAAATCGCAGCGAGTAAGGCGATGACAAGGACAACACCCTTAGGAACAGCAAAGAGAGGTTGCGAAGTCGTTTCGCGATTCGAAAGCATACGTGGCAGCGCCAAGGCAATCAGCAAGACAAGGACTGCGGAACTCAGAATCGTGCTTGTGCTGGGTACTATATGTCGGGACAGAAGAGCTGTTATGACCCCTGATCCGAGAAATCCTCCGATGCTGAAAAGCGCATGAAATCCGGACATCAATGGCTTTTCGGATGCGCGCTCCACATCTACTGCGTGCAGGTTCATCGCCACATCCAGCGATCCCAGCGAGGCGCCGAATATGAACAATGCCGTTCCCAGCGTGATCGGCGATGACGCTATACTCAGCAGCGGCAACACGATCGCCAGGCCCACGCCACCCGAAAGCACAACAGGTTTACTGCCGAAGCGAGCGCAGAGGTTAGCAGCGATCGGCATTGCAACGATGGAACCTGCTCCAAGGAGGAGCAATATCAACCCCATGGTCCCGTCTCCGGCCTGGCAACGAGCCTTCGCATAAGGAACAAGAGGTGCCCAGCAGGCGACACCAAATCCTGCAGCGATGAAAGCCAGCCTGGTCGCCAGCTTGGCCCGCGATTGATCCATAACCTTTTCCGCGAATATCTCCATTGGGATTCGGTTCGCCCCTTAGACAGATTCAGACGGTACTAATCTCAGTCTTCCTTCGGTGGAGTATTCAGGGATTGGATGGAAAATCGTCAAGATGGACCTCAAAGGATTACTTGCCCGGCGCTGAGGTGACCATGCCGATTTTGACCGTCACCTCTTCCGGAAAATAGGCGAGACGCATCATCGACCACTTTCTCCATCGAGAGAGCATGAGATCTGCACAGTGACGGTATACGTTAGGGCTTGCAAGGATCACGTCTGGTACAGCTTCGTAAAAGGTAGAGAGAATTTGATCCGGTGTGTTGTGCTCGAGCACCACATGATCGAGAGCCCAAGAGCAGCGATGTGGAGGACCGTAGTAAGGTTCTTCATTTCCAAATCGCCGAGCTTAAGGACAACGATGAACGTAAAGTGTGTGAAGATAAAGACCATATTTTTCGTCTTTCTAGCGAACAGCCCGCCCGCCATCTGCGCGAGCGGGTTTTATGTCGAATATGCATCCCTACCTACCGATCCGCTCCAGCACGAGGGCCGTGCTGTCGTAGTCGCCGCTGAGCTGAAGCTGTATGCCACCACCCATCAGTACGGAGCCGGAGACGGTCTGCTCGCCGGTGTACTTCTCCGCATCGAGCGCGTTGACGCGATACATTGCAGCCGGATCCAGGCCGCGTAACCGCACCGTAGGATAGCCCACCTGGTAGCGCATAGAGCGCAAGTAGGCCAGCAGCACGGCCTGCGAATCGTCGCGCGACACGTACTCAACCTGCGACGCCCCCTCTTCGTTGTTCTGGTCGCCACCCGTGGGCTGGGTGAGCCGGTAGAGGCTGCCTTGCTGGACCGTGGTACGGATCGTC
This sequence comes from uncultured Acidobacteriaceae bacterium, assembly GCA_963781245.1. Lineage (GTDB taxonomy): Bacteria > Acidobacteriota > Terriglobia > Terriglobales > Acidobacteriaceae > Silvibacterium. The sequence continues at coordinate 406,602 of CAWAFB010000003.1, read as the reverse complement.
TTGTAGAGAGTCGTGAGCTTCGTGCCGAGAGCAAAATCCTCGTTGGTCCATTTGTTAAGGTTGTTGCCGATGCCAAGGGCACCCTGCATCGCCACCAAAAAGCGGTACTGCAGGGGCGTGTCCCGCCCGTCGAGGTTCGGCACGTCTGTCACCCAGGCCGCCATCGTCTGCGGCGAATAAGCATGGGTGTAGCCATTCTGTATGCTAAGGCGATCAAGCGCGTCGGTGTTGTCGCTGGGCCAAACCTCGTCAGTAAATTGCAAGATACCGAGGTCCACGCGTCCGCCGCCACCGGAGCACGACTCGATCTCTAGTTTCGGGTGCTTCTTGCGCAAGCGCCCCAGCACGTCGTAAAGATTCTGTACGTAGCGAACATAGATTTCCTTCTCCGCGTCGGTGTTGGGGCCGTCGACGCTGCTGCTCGGAGCTGTGTTCCATCCCGGCTCGGACCAGTTGCGGTTGTAGTCCCACTTAAGAAATGCGATGTCGTTCTCACTTACAAGCTTGTCGAGCCAGTTGAACATCCACTCTTTTACGTCGGGCCGCGCCAGGTTAAGCAGTAGTTGCTGGCGCTGCTCGGTGTGCTGCCGATTTGGGAATTGCATCGCCCAGTCGGGGTGCTGACGGTAGAGGTCGCTGTCCGGATTCACCATCTCAGGCTCGACCCAGATGCCGAAGTCCATCCCCAACGAGTGCACCTTCTCTATCACCGGCTTCAGACCGTTGGGAAACTTCTGCTTGTTGAGGTACCAGTCGCCCAGGCCGCGGTGATCGTCGTTGCGCTGACCAAACCAGCCATCATCAATCACAAATCGCTCTACTCCGAGCCTGGCCGCTTTCTCCGCAAGAGCGATCTGTGTCTGGTCGGTAAAGGTCATCTCCGTGGCTTCCCACGAGTTGAAAATGATGGGGCGCGGCTCGGGCGGTGTCGTCGCTGTGCGCATCGGCAGGATCTCGTCGGTCTGGAATCTGTGTTCAATCCGCGAAGCCTCGCCGTTGCCGCCGTCCGTATAACCCGCATAGAACTTTGGTGTCTCCAGCGTATCGCCCGCCTTCAGCACCCAGTGAAAGTCGAATGGGTTGTAGCCGCCGGTCACGCGGACAAGATGTAGGGCGGTCTCCTCCACGGTCATGCGCCAGCTTCCGCTCCAGCCCAGCTCGCCGAACCACACCGGCCCGCTCTCCTCAGTGGTTTCCGCCGTTTTTCCGATGGCGAACCACGGGTTGTTCTGGTGCGAGGTGCTCCCTTTGCGGCTCTCCAGCACGGCAGTTCCGGTCTGCATCGGCTCGGTGTGCAATTGCCACTCTGCGCCCCACATACCGGTGAGCCAGCTTCTTTGGTAGCCGGTGCCCTGCGGCAGGTTCCAGGTGGCTGAGGCCGCCTGCTCGATGCCGAAGGGCTCTTTGCCGGTGTTCTCGAGGCGCGACCACCGGGCGATCACACCCTCCGGGTAGGCATGGTAGTAGAGATGTACGCGCAAAGGCTCGGTTGCGTCCTTGAGTACGATCTCAAGCTCGTTGCTCCCTATCACCTTTGCGGAGTCGTATTTCAGTAGTAGCGTGCGGTCACCGTTCGAAGAGTTAGCCTTGAGTGCGGCCTCGGTGAACAGGCCCGCCCCCCATGCTGGATATTCAAGCGGCGTGTTGCCGATGGGAGGGTCAAAAGATGAGCGCGCGTCATGCATCCGAGCGGCAGGTAATTGGGCGTTCGCCGCAAGCTTCGGTCCCCAGTAGAGTAATTGCAGCATCTCCTCTTCGTTCACCCCGATGGCGTAGGTTTGCCTGCCTGCGTCGATATACCACTGGCGGTGCGCGGCATCCTCGCGCACTGCGGTCTGTCCAAAAAGTAAGGGCGATAAAACAAAGGGCAGCAACATGGTGCAGTATCTGATCGTCATTTCTCTCCTGGGTCCGGCATGACCGGTTCAGCCGGGGGTTGTAAGCAATCTCTTGCTCAACCATCTGCGGACCGGTTCGTCGCAAAGCTTGAGGCTGACGTATGCGATGCCGATCGCGACAGCTGCGAGAAGGAGTGCTGAAAGGTCTCCCTGGGCTCCCGTGGGGTTACTCGTCACAACCCAACTCGTATAGATGTAGATCAAGGGATAGTGCGTGATGTAGAGCGGATAGGACAAATCTCCGAAGAACCTCGCTACCCGGCTTCAAATGCATCTATATTTCCTATCTTATTCCCGGTCGAATCAGGAAGTGCCATCCAGCTGCTGCATAGCGACGGGATCGCGAACGCTATACGTTAGGGCTTCGCAAGGATCACGTCTGGTCCAGCTTCGTAAAAGGTAGAGAGAATTTGTTCCGGTGTGTTGTGCTCGAGCACCACATGATCGAGCACCGCAAGAGCGGCGACCTGAAATGGGGCCCGGGTCTCGACTTTATCTACGGTGATCAGCGCTGCGATACGTTCACTTCTTTCGATGAGTGTGCGTTTGAATTCAGCATCCGCCATCTGAAATGCGCTGAGTCCTAAAGACACCGAAACTGCGCAGATGCCTAGAAAGCACAGATCAAAGTTGAACCGTTCTGCTCCGCGAATGGCAGATGGTCCGATTGCCGCTCCGGCATCCGGATCGATCTCCCCACCAATGACAATAACTTTGAGATTCTTTCGTTCAAGGAGAGCGGCTGCGATCGAGATCGAATTCGTGACAACCGTAAGAGGACGGTCGAGCGGAATTTCCCGAGCGAGTGCCAGATTCGTGCTACCACTGTCGAGGAACACTGTTGAGGCCTCAGAAAGCAACGACAGCGCAGCCAACGATAATGCTCGCTTCTCGTGAACATTTTTTAGGAGTCTATGCTCAAGCGGGCCTCCTTCTGGCGAAAGAGGAATTGCGCCGCCATAGACCCGCTTGCATTTTCCTTCAGCCGCTAACGCCCGTAGATCTCGCCGGACAGCGTCCTCTGATACCAGAAACTCCTCCGCAAGAGCGGTGGCATTCACTGGTAGCCCTTGTTTTAGCCTGTTTTCGATTTCATTTCGGCGAATTTGTGCGGCGGGACCGCGCATAAACAAGAATTACCATGCATAATCAAGAAATACAAGGCGCGGATATCTAGTCTCGCCCTCAATTCGGGAAGGGCCCTACGAATCATGCATCCTGACAGACCTTTTGTTCTGTTTGGCGCGGCCTCGGTGGTCGCGATCCTCTCCGGTTCCTTCTTGCTTCATGCGTATCAGGCTGCTGCATCTAAGCCTAACTACGACCCTCCGGCGAATCTTGTGCGGACTGACTTTCCTTCATGGCCATATCCTCGCGGCATTCGCGACACGCGAAAGGATGACGGAACGCTGTTTCACCTTCCTGGAAGTGCCCAGGAGTTTACGCTTACGCAAATCAACGGAAATCACGCAACCATTGACTGGTTTCCGGACTGGCACCCGGTGCCTCCACCGCCCGTAATCGACGGCAGGGCTGGTGCATATAACGCGTGCGGTCAATGCCACCTGATCGATGGCAGCGGCAAGCCGGATACGGCTGATCTTCGCGGTATTGCTGTCGACTACATTGTGCAGCAGATCGTGGATATGAAGGATGACAAGCGCCACGCCTCCATTCCGCATGCTCCACTCGCGGAGATGGTCGCCGTTTCCAAGGGTATGACTCTGGACGAGGCACGGCAGGCCGCAGAGTATTTTCACTCTATTAAGCCGGTGAAGAGACTGCGAATCGTGGAGACAGATACCGTGCCCGTTACCCATCCCGGGCCGCATGCGGTGCAACAGGTCGATCCGAGCGGGGCCACAGAGCCGATTGGTACCCGCATTATTGAAGTTCCCGAAGATTTTGAACGAACCGAGTTACGCGATCCCAGTTCCGGGTTTGTCGCATACGTGCCAAAGGGCAGCATTAAAAGGGGCGATGCCCTGGCGAAAACTGGAGGTGATGGAAAGACATTGCCATGCGCCGCGTGCCATGGCGAAGGCCTGAAGGGTATGGCGGATGCGTTCCCGGACATCGCAGGGCACTCGCCCACCGCGACTGCCCGCCAGCTCTACGATTTCAAGAGCGGGACGCGTGATGGAAAGAACGCGATTACGATGAAGCCGGTCGTGATGAGGCTTACGGATGAGGACATTGTGGATCTGTCCGCGTACGTCGCCTCATTGCAGCCATAGACAATTCGGACGTGTGGCGCTTTAGGAACAGCACTCCGCGTCAGTGCCGATCTCCTGGAATAGGTGCGGGACTCAAGCTCGTCGCGATCAAGCAGGGCCCCACTCTCTGGACTTTCAGCAACGATAAATCGCTTGTAGTGATTGATCGACAGCACATTAGGATTTCGACTGGCGATATTAGGCAACACCGTTTTTCGTGAATAAGGCCTTGACTATCATCTTCACATTGACTGGGGACCACACATCGTGAACATATCTGCTCCTCCCATCCACACGCGGCATCGCGGCTTCGATCGCTTCCGCGTCATCGCCATTTACATGGTCATGCAGATCCACACCGTCGAGTTGTTCGTCCGCACCTACTACGCACAGCAGTCGTCACTGCCCTGCTATCGCTTGCCGCCGCTTCCGGCCAGGGGCCCAAGCTCATCAACGGCTACGAACCAAAGTGGTGGAAGGAAGCTGTCGTCTACCAAATCTATCCACGCTCCTTCAAAGACTCCAATGGCGACGGCATCGGCGAGTTGCCAGGCATCACCTCCAAGCTGGACTACCTGCAAAAGCTGGGCGTGAATGTGATCTGGCTTAGCCCGCATTTTGACTCACCTAATATCGATGGCGGATACGATATTCGTGACTATCGGAAGGTCATGATCGAGTTCGGCACCATGTCCGACTTCGACCAGCTTCTTGCGGGCATCAAGCAGCGCCACATGCGGCTGATCATTGATCTTGTCGTTAACCACACGTCAGACGAGAACAAGTGGTTCGTTGAATCGCGCAGCAGCAAAACCCACCCCTACCGCGACTTTTATATCTGGCGTACCGGCCACACCGCCGCTGACGGCACCCGCACCCCGCCTAATAACTACCCCTCGTATTTTTCGGGTTCTGCGTGGACGCTGGATCCAGAGACGAACGAGTACTATCTTCACTACTTCACGGCCAAACAACCAGACCTGAACTGGGCGAACCCAAAGGTCCGCTTGGAGGTCTTCTCGCTGATGCGCTTTTGGCTCGACAAGGGCGTCTCCGGTTTCCGCATGGACGTGATCCCGCTCATCTCGAAGCCTACCGGCATGCCCGACCTCACCCCTGAACAGCTGAAGGCGCCCCCCAACGCCTACGCGAACGCTCCCCACCTCGCCGAGTACCTTCACGAGATTAATCGCGAGGTCCTTTCAAAGTACGAGGATATGTCCGTCGGAGAAGCCACCGGCACCACTCTCGCCCAGACCAACAACCTCGTCAACGACCGCCGCCACGAGCTCAACATGATCTTCAACTTCGACGCCATTAAGCTCGGGCGCTCCGACTTCGGCCTCAGCCAGCTCGGTGTTTGGTCCCTGCCGGAACTTAAAGCCATCTACGACGCTCATGCCACCGTCCTCACCAAGCACGACTGGGACACGATCTTCCTCTCGAATCACGACAACCCACGCATCGTCTCCACTTTCGGCGACGACTCTCCCGCGATGCGCGTCCCCTCTGCCAAGCTCTTCGAGACCATGATTCTCACGCTTCGCGGCACACCCTTCCTCTTTGAGGGCGATGAGCTCGGCATGACCGACTATCCCTTTAAGACGCTCGCCGATTATGACGACATCGCCGTTAAGAATGCATATAAAGCGCTGGTCGACACCGGCAAGATCTCCGCCGAAGCCTTTCTCACCTCGCAGGCCCAGGTCTCTCGCGACAACGCCCGCACGCCCATGCAATGGGATAGTTCCCCTGAGGCCGGCTTCACCACAGGCAGCCATCCCTGGCTCGCCGTCAACCCCAACTACAAAGAGATCAACGCCGCTCGAGAAGAGTCCGACCCTACCTCCGTTCTCAACTACGTCCGCGCCCTCATCGGCCTGCGCGCCCACACCCTTGCCTTCGTCTACGGCGACTTCGAGGACCTCGATCCCCAGCACCCCCATATCTTCGCCTACACCCGCACCCTCGGCAGCGAGAAGTACCTCATCGTTGAAAACTTTAGCTCAAGTCCGGTCTCCTACACGCTGCCGAACGGCCTCAAAGCGGCAAACCTCCTCCTCTCCGACATCCCTGGTTCCCATGAAGCCGACGTTTCTACTCTTGACCTGGCGCCATGGGAATCGCGCATCTATAAGCAGTAGCCAGGCTGTCACATTTCTCGGGCACGGGGATTCCCGGAATAGGTGCATAACCAAGCTCGTCGATCAAGGAGCGGCCCCACGCTCTGAACCTTCAGCACGATAAATCGCTTGTGGGGATTGATCGACAGCACATTAGAAATTCGACTGGCGACGGGGTTCAATACCTGCGGGAGCTTGACACCAGCAATGCCAAATTCATTCTTGAAAACACGAAGGAAGGGCCTAAATGAATCGCATCGGACAATCTTTCCTGAACCGAACCCGGAGAAACATGCACAACCATAGGTTTGAATTTCGTTCGTTTCTGCTTGCTATCACCATCTTCGCTGCCTCGCAGGCCGTCGCCCAAAATTCTCCGCAGCCGTGGATGAACGTCAGCCTCTCGCCCGAACAGCGTGCCGATCTGGTGTTGAAGCAGCTCACTCTCGACGAGAAGTTGGTGCTTCTGCACGGCAACGGAATGGCTCGAAATCCGTCGTGGACGATGCCGTTGACGGAGATGACTAACGGTGGCGCCGGATATGTGGAGGGCGTCAAACGGCTCGGCATACCTGGCATTGTGATCTCCGACGCAGGCTATGGCATAAGAGATAGCGGGGCAAATGGAAGATACTCGACAGCGATGCCCTCAAGCCTTGGAGCGGCATCGAGCTGGGATGTGGAGTCCGCTTGTGCGTTCGGCGAAGTAATTGGTGGTGAACTTCGAGCCCAGGGATACAGCATGACTCTCGGTGGCGGGGTCGATCTGGCTCGGGAGCCCCGGAACGGTCGCACATTTGAGTATGCCGGTGAAGACCCACTTCTTGCGGGGAGCGTCGTCGGCAATCTTATGAAATGTGAGCAGGCTCAACATGTCATCGGCGACATCAAGCACTACGTGATGAACGACCAAGAGACAGGTCGCTTCTTTGTGAATGCCCTGATTTCCAAGCGGGCCATGCAGGAATCCGATCTACTTGCGTTCCACATCGCTATTTCAATCGCTAATCCCGCCGCGGTAATGTGTTCGTACAACCGGATCAATGGCGATTTCGGCTGCGAAAATGCGTACACATTGAGCGACGTGTTGAAAAGGGATTGGGGATTCAAAGGCTTCGTTGTCTCAGATTGGGCAGCAACTCACAGCACCGAGAAGGCTTCAGCGGCGGGTCTTGATCAGGAACAGCCAATGGCCGACTATTTCGGGCCTACACTGAAACAAGCCGTCACTGCGGGAAGGGTGCCCCTCTCGGAAATCGACGACCACGCACGCAGAGTCCTTTATGCGGAATTTCTTTCCGGAATAATCGACTTCCCAGTTGAAAAAAGCGTTCCGGATGTCGAGAAGGGTTTGGAAGCGGCACAACACGTGGAGGAAAAGAGCATCGTTCTGCTGAAGAACGATGCCTCGGTGCTCCCGATCGACCCGTCGAAAGTCCATACGATTGCGGTTATCGGAGGCCACGCTGACGTCGGAATGATCTCCGGCGGAGGATCGGCGCAGGTCGATCCCCCCGTCGGCAATGCCATCATGCCCCCGGGGAAAGGCGCGACGCATTGGCAGGATCACATCTGGTTTCCGACTTCTCCTCTGAAGGCTCTCCAGGCAAAGCTGCCCAATACGAAGATCAATTATGATTCCGGCGCAGATTTGAAGTCCGCCGCGACCCTTGCCAGGGGCGCTGACCTCGTGATCGTCTTCGCCTATCAGTGGTTGGCTGAAGACATGGACATGAAGAGTCTGTCGCTCCCGGATAATCAAGACGCAATGATTGAACAGGTAGCCGAGGCGAATCCTCGCACCATAGTCGTTCTTGAAACGGGCTCCGCAGTGACAATGCCCTGGGTGAACAAGGTTGCAAGTGTCCTAGAGGCATGGTATGCAGGCAGTTCGGGCCATAAGGCGCTAGCCAACGTGCTGATCGGTGATGTCAATCCAAGTGGCAAACTTGCTCTGACGTTTCCAAAGAGTGAGAACGATCTTCCCAGGCCTGTAATCGAACCAGCGCCACCTGTAACGCAAACTCCAACGCCTGCTGACCTTGCGAACGGTCCCCTCGGGAAGTTCGCAGTTCATTATGACGAAGGTGCAGCAGTTGGTTACAAATGGTTCGAAGTGCAGCACAAACAACCGCTCTTTGCATTCGGGTACGGATTGTCCTATACGACGTTTGACTACACCACTCTGAGCGTTGACTCTACCGCAAAAACTGCGCGGTTTACGGTTAAGAACACCGGAACGCGTGCGGGAGCCGAGATCGCGGAAGTGTACGCCCGACTTCCGAAAGGATCAGACGAGCCATTCAAGCGGCTGGCCGGATGGAAACGCATCACTCTTGCCCCTGGTGAGGCGCAGACCGTCACAGTCTCAATTGACCCTCAGGTCTTAGAGACATTCGACGAAACGATGAGTCGCTGGAATTTCGCGCCCGGCGACTACGAAGTCTTAGTCGGGCCATCGTCGGACAAAACTGCTCTTACAGGTAGCTTACAGGTGCGCTGAGATTCTGAGCGCACCCGACAGGTTTCACGCTTCCAGGCCATTGAGATAATACCGCCAATAAATGGGTATATGAATTATGAATGTTGCAGCCAGTGTCGACCGCACCAGTAGCGGAAAAGAGCATTTTGAAGTACTGGACGGTTTGCGAGGGAGCGCGGCTTTCCTGATCGTAGTCTTCCACCTCTTCAACTACTCGTTCAACTTTCATGGCCCGTGGGCCCTGGTCAAACACGCATATCTCGCGGTCGATTTCTTCTTTGCTCTGTCGGGATTCGTGGTTGCGTATGCCTACGATGACCGCTGGGGGAAGATGACGACGCTGCAGTTCTTTCGCATCCGACTCATTCGTCTACACCCGCTTGTGCTGCTGGGAGCCACCCTTGGCTTGCTCTTTTACTTATTCGATCCGTTCGGCAAAGCGATGAACCATACGCCCGCCCTAACGCTGCTCCTCACCTACATCCTGTCACTTCTTCTTCTGCCGTCGCTTCCGACGGGGGGGCGGCCCAACGAGACACAGGCACTCAACGGCCCGGCATGGTCTCTGATGCAGGAATATCTTGGCAATATTGCCTATGCGCTGATCCTGCGTCGGTTTCGTACCACAGTCCTCACCCTCGTTTTTCTGCTCGCCGGAGCAGCTCTCTTTTGGGTGGCGAACGAAAAGGGGTCTCTCGACGGCGGCTGGGGCTACCCCGAGATGTGGATGGCTCCCCTGCGTCTGACCGCCTCCTTCGTCATGGGACTCTGGCTTTATCGGATTCATGACCGCGTTCACTTTCCCAAGGTCGGACTCTTTCTCCTCTCGATCGTTCTCGTGATCTGTTTCCAGATGCCGGTCTTTTCGAAGGTGGGCGGACTCTCGTTGAATGGGCTTTACGACGCAGCTTGTGTGCTCTTTCTCTTCCCGCTGATTATTCTCTGCGGCGCACATTCCAATGCCGGAGTGGGGATGATAAACCTGTGCAAGTTCAGCGGCCGCCTCTCTTACCCGCTCTACATAACGCACATAGGGTTCGTATACGTCCTGGCAAATTACTCCTGGACGCATCATCCGAGTGTTGGCTTCACGGTCGGCTGGATTCTCCTTCTGCTGCCGACGGTGACCTTTGTAGCTTGGGTTGCGCTGAAGTTCTACGACGAACCCGTTCGTGCCATGTTGACCCGACGTTACGGCATCGAGCGGCCAACCTGGATGATGTGGCCTGAACCCCGCTCCCGAAAGTAAGGCAGCGGCCTTGGCGAGACTAATCACCCCAAAGAGATTCGTTTCAATTTGCGCGCGAAAATCCTCAAGCGTGGTGCCCTCAATAGGAGCAACATCTCCGTAACCAGCGTTATTGACCAGAACATCGAGTTTTCCGAAAGTCCGAATTGTAGCTTTCACGGCCTCACATGCCTGCGTTTCGCTGGTCACATCTAGAGAGATCGGCAGCACGAGATCGCCATATTTATCCTTCAACTCGGCCAAATCTTCGGTGTTGCGAGGAGTCGCCGCTACCTGAAAACCTGATGCGAGCGTTGCCTCCGCAAATGCCCTTCCAAGTCCACGCGAACTACCTGTGATGAGCCAAACCTGTGACATCATTCCTCCTATTGCTGCGCCACTGCATCTTGCAGTGTGTCCTACCTCTTGTTATGTACCGATCGCCGAACTTTGCTGGTGGTCTTCTTCGCACTCTCGCGAATCTCCAGTTCACTGAGGGCCCGTAGCAGTGTGCGTTGTCCGAGCATGGAGAGGATCGCCTCCTGCGCGTCGTCAATCAACTCTTCGAAGTAGCCTTGTACGTTGGAACTCACCAGGCAGCGATGCGGAATTCCGGTTCGAGGTGCCCAGATCTTGGTGTCGGCTACGACCGCACAGTAGATGTCACGCAGGGTAATGTCGGCTGCTGGTCGTGCGAGACGCACGCCTCCAGCCTTGCCCATCTGGGAGCTTAAGAGTTTGCTCTGGACGAGCGGCGCAAGAAGCTTACGCACGAAACTGGGATTGGCTCCGAGGCTCTCTGCGAGTTGGGAAGAGCTGAGATTGGTAACAGACTGCTGCTCCGCCAGTGCCAAGCTGAGCATGATCTGAAGCGCAGTGGGAAATCGAACGTCGATCATGATTGGGAACCGCCTCTTCTGCCGAACCTATCTGTACTTATGATAATTGCATAATACACATCTATATGTATCAATAATAGATACAGTTGGGGCGTTGGCGGGTAGCCTCTGTTACGGATGGGAGGGCCTGCAAGGAAAGTGGATGCGCCCAAAGTGAAGACGAGAGGAGAAAACTGAGATGAGTGAGGAACGGGCAGTACAGCAGGTGCTCGCGAAATATGTGCGAGGAGTGGACACGCGCGATGGAGCGGCAGTGGCAGCTGTGTTCACAGAGGACGGACGCGTTGAGATCTCTTATAACAACTCGGGCAAATCAGAGCCTCTCGGAGAGGTGGTGGGACGTGATGCGATCGCTGCTGCCGTGTCGCAGATGATGAAACCGCACCCCGCGCGTGGCTGGAGCCACCATACAACGCATGACCACATCATTGACGTAAACGGCGACAACGCGACGCTCGACGCTCAGTTTGTGGTCTTCGAGGTGCGCGGCAAGGAACGGCGCGCTACGGGATGGCCTGACGGCGCGTTTGGAGCTCAGGGTACCGTTCAGCCTATCGAAGCGGGCCACCATCGGCCGGTATTGCGTCGGGTGAATGGCGCATGGAAGGTCGACACGCTGCGCATCGTCCATAATCTTCCATATGCATTCCCCGGACAGTAGCTATCCGTCAAGGCAATTATCTATCGGCGGTAGGGAGGACCAGAGGCCCTTGAATTGGCGGAGGTCCCGGACCCGAAGCTGGCGCAAAACTGTGTTCTGATTGGAGTGAAAGCGGCGGCTCTTGCCGCTGCCGACCATGTACTGTAGGCAGGCCTTTGAGACTCGATCATGGACGCAGGTTTCCAGTTATCCCAGGCTGGGATGTCGCGGGCGTGGTCGAATAGGTTCCCTGATACCAGCGAACAGACGTTTTGGCTGTGTCAGGCATGGTTTAGTCCCCGCAAGCGTGTTCTCGGCAAAGGAGGAAAGGCTAATTCCATAGCCATTCCCTCCTCGCTCCTCCCATTGCTTTATTTGGGACGACCAGTGAATCTTTAGGACTTGCATTCTGCATGATCTATCAATCACAGAAAACAATTCCATAGTCCGTGGCGAGTCGATGGACATTCTGCACGGCAACCGCGGGGTCCTCAGCGTGGAGCTGCCGTTCGGTTGGAGCAACAGCATTGTCCGGTGCGGGAAGAGCAGTCGCCATCACAAATTCTTCAAAACCAGAGGGCGAGAATACGAGGAGATAGTGATTCGTAGTATTGCCAGAATTACGTAGTGCGTGAGGGATGTCGCGCGGGGCCATAAGAGTATCGCCCGCTCTGAGAACAAAAACCTCTTCTCCGACGATAACCCCCAACTCTCCCGAGGTTACATAGTACGTTTCATCTTCACGCGTATGGATGTGGCGAGGCACACCTATGCCTGGCGCGAGACTTACCTCCAGGAGGCAGTATCCTCCCCCAGTGTCTGCACCGGTCAAGCACACGGAACCTAAGGTGACATCGAAGTAATAGCGTTTGGATATTGGCTGATGTTTGATGTACGGGCTTTTTGAATCGGGGTTTGAACCTCTGGCATGTGTACTTCCTTTCCTCGGTATGTTGATTTGCTAGATCCATCGCTTTAAATGCGAGGTAGGTCCAACGCAATAAAGGGAATGTGTTCCACAAAGGCGCGAATTATGCTCTAGTCTCACACTCGTTTGGACTCATTAATCCGCTCTATGGCGGGGCGGTGAGTGTTGCCGCCCGCCAATAATTTCGGTCTGAGTAGAGCGGAAAGTCTTACCAGGGTAATTCTTTGTTGACCTCGTGAATGAAGCGACCGTTAGGGCTATCCGATCCCAACAGTGCAACCGCCACTGTAGTCTTTGCTCCGTCCGGCACAGATATCGGCGCCGCCTCCGAGCCTAGAGCGGTCTTGACCCAGCCCGGATGTACGGAGTTCACCTTGATGTTGGTGTCCTTGAGTTCCGCTGCCAGATGAATAGTGAAGACGTTCACGGCAGCTTTCGATGCGTTGTAAGCGAATTTCCGCATCGGCGCGATCGGGCTTTGCTCCATTGATTGAAGCGTCAGGGAGCCAAGGATGCTGCCGAGGTTGACAATCCTGCCCGCTGCGCTCTTCCTCAACAAGGGTAGAAGCTCGTGGGTCAATGCAACCAGGGAGAACAGGTTGATGTTGAAGATGCTCTGCAGCTCGCTTTCCGTCGAGGCACTCGCACGCAGACCTATGAGCCCATCTGTCGGCCCCACGCCGGCGTTGTTGACCAGGATGTCCAACCTGCCATAGTGTGACTCGATGTATTTCGCAGCGGCGGAGCGATCTGTCGCCTTCGTCACATCAAGAACGATAGAATCAGCCTCGATACCTTCTTCACGTAACTTCCTGGCAGCCTGGGCAGCCTCGTGCTCCGTGCGCGCGCTGACAACAACCGTCGCGCCCTGCTTCCCCAACTGCCGGGGCTGTTTCGAAACCGATTCCGCGATTGGAACCCGTGACTAAAGCTACTTTGTTTTGGTGTGCCATGTTCGTGGCCTCCTGACGAATAGACACAAGAAGGCACGTTAACGGTTCTATTATTTCCGACCAGTCGGTAGCTTCACAGACTGGGGTAAGATTCCCGGCCGCCATAATATGTTATTTCGAAAAACCGATCCGACCGGTCGGTAGAATAATGTGAATCCTCGAAGGTGTTTCTGTGGTCTACTCTTGCGAGGGCCAAAATTGTGGCAGACGCAAAGTCAGTGACCCTCAAGTTGCAGGAGCAATGCCCCCGACGGATTCAAGGAGTGCGAAGCTATGGCTACAAAAACAAGAGCGGCCGTCACCAAGGGTGAGCGCAGCCGTCAGAAGATCGTAGAAACCGCCGCAGTACTGTTCAACCAGAAAGGTTTCGCTGGATGCTCGATGGGGGACATCGTTGAAGCTTCCGGCCTGGAGAAAGGGACGCTCTATGGCCACTTCTCTACCAAAGAAGAACTGGCGCTCCTCGCTTTCGACTATGCGTGGAGGGATACGAGTGACAAACGACTTCGCAACATCGACACCGTTTCCAATGCGGTAGACAAACTCAAACTGCACATAGACAACTACGTCAACACTCCGAGCTTCCCAGGCGGCTGCCCTCTCTTGAACTTTGCGGTAGACGCCGATGACGGCAACCTCCCCCTCCGCACAAGGGTCAGAAAGGCTCTGAAGGGTTGGGAGGATCTCCTGGCGAAGATTGTTGAAGATGGCCAGTCAGCCGGAGAGATCGACCCGGACATTGACCCACACTCGGTCGCCAACCTCGTGATCTCCACCCTTGAGGGATCAACGGTTCTGGCACGGATCAATAAGCGCTCCGCGGCTCTCGGCGACGCTCAAAAGCACCTCGGTCTGAACCTGGAGACCGCGGTCAGGATCAGAGCTGACTCCTGAGACAGCAACAAGAACATCGCGACGCTTTGTCAGGGAACACGTGTCGTGCACCCGCGGAAAGGAAATCATGAATTCACAAAAAGAGGGACGCCACTCGTTCGATGACAAGGACGTGCCAATCGTGCTCGTACACGGAACCATGGGGAAATCAGAGGACTGGTCGGCCGTAGTAAACGAGCTAACGAACTTCCGCTCGGTAATTCGCCCGAATTACATCGAGGGAGTCGCTCGAAGGAACTCGGCGAACGAACTTGCGATAAAAGATCTCGCAGATGAGGTTGTAGCTGCAGTGCGAGCCGAAGGGAAGCAACGCTTTGACCTGGTTGGTGGTTCCCTCGGAGCGGCAGTTGCCACATGCATCACGGCAGAGTATCCGGAGATGGCTCGTTCGCTTGTCCTCGTATCAGGTTTCAGCCATGGCAGCGATCCCCGAATGAATCTGCAGTTCAAACTGTGGCTTCGCCTGGCGAACACAGACAAAGTAGCCTTCACAAAACTGCTGCTGGTCAGCGGCCTGAGTCCAGCGTTTTTGTCCGCGTTTGATGAGTCCACTCTGAACGAAATCACTGAAAACTTTATCGCATCGACTGACTGGAGCCCGGTCGAGCAGACCATCAAGGCTGACCTCAGTGTGGATGTTCGGAAGTACGCCGCGAGAATCAAGACCCCGACGCTGCTCGTTACTGCAAAGCATGATCAGATCGTGCCGCCGGCTTATTCGGAAAATCTAGTCCCTGATGCGAAGACTCTTGAACTGGATTCGGGTCACTTGATCTTTCTGGAAAAGCCAGTCGAGCTGGCCGCCGCCATACTTTCGTTCTGTCCATTGCAATAGGACTACCCCCATCGTCAACAAATTGGCGTCGTGCTCGGTTCTCCGAAGAGCCTTCAGGCGACATGCCTAGGACGCTTCTACGTTTTGGGCATGTTGCTTCCCTCGGTTTTCAATGCCACTTCACGATTCATGGATCTCATTCATTTCTGCGTTTTCATCGACTTGCAGGTACTTCGACCACAAAGGAGATTTTCTAAAATGAACGCTATATTTGAAACAAATACGGGCACGAGCGAAAGGCCGAGCAGCAAACATTTATCGTTCTCGGGGTCTTGCTTCAGTTTCTCTCCACGCCTAAGCAAATCAACGACCAGATCAGCGTGATACATGGAACGGTGCCCTCAGGAGTCGTGATTCCACTTCATAGCCACGCCGATCCTGAGATATTTTATGTGCTGGATGGTTCGCTCGAGGTGTTCCAGGCCGAGGGTCCCTCCGAGGGCTGGCAAACAATCAAGCCGGCAACGTCGTTTCTATCCCCGGAAATGGCACAGGCACGCGCTCCGAAATATTTCTCCCACCCCAACAACCACAATCACCGTGAGCAAGCAGCAACTCTACAGCTTCTTCCGTGAGCTCGCGCGGCCATTCGATCCAAACAGGCCTCCAGCACCGCCAACACCGAACGAGATGCAGCAGCTCTTCAGCGCCGCACAGAGGTACGGATACCGGCTTGCATCCCCTGACGAGAATGCAGCGATTGGCATCTCGCTCCCTTAGCTGCCCGTGGTGCAACTAGCTGATTTTCTGCAAGACGGTCGGCGGACTCTGGTGCGCGATGGTACGACGTATTTCGCAACCGACGCGGCGACACGTCCACAAGAGTGGTTTCGACCATTTCCCTGCCAGAGCAGCAAAAGAATGCGCACGACCAGCATGGCGAAGCGGTTTCTCAGCTCCCGTGGCGTGCCCGCTCCCAGTAGCTTCCGCATCACCAGACTCAGATTGAACGCTCCCACGTGAATCAGTTGCCGTTTCAGAATGTTCTCCCGTCCCCGCAGATGGCAGCGCCGCATGCCGCCCGTCTCGTAGCAATGCGCGAAGCTGCGTTCCACCATCTCGCCGCGCCGCCGCAGTAAGCTCTTGCCGTAGCTGCCGCGTACCCGCCGCCGATTGGCATACACCGCCCGCTGTTCTTCGGCTTTGCCCTGCCAGTTGCGCCGCCCCTTCTGCTGCTTCTCCGGAATATAACTGCGCACTTCGTAATTCTTGACCCGCTGGACCACTGCGCCGCTGTGGTACCCCTTGTCGGTGACCAGCTCTTCGATCCCGTTGACGTTCACCCTGGGCGTATCCTCAGGCCGCAACTCCGCCTCGCGCCCGGCCAACTCCGCCACCGCTATGCCCGCATCGCACAACGTCTCATCCAGCGTCGCCGTGTCGCCCTGGTCGGCCGCTTGCAACGTCACCGCCACCACCGCACCCGTATCCAGATCGACCGCGTGCTCGGCCTTGTGCGCCAGGTGCGTGCGCCCGTCCTTCATCTTCGCCACCCGCGCATCCTCGTCCGCAGGGCTCTTCCACTCCTTGTTCGACGTGCGCTTTTTGCGCTTGCCGTCCAACCGCGCCAGATCCTCGCGCGTCGGCGTCGCGATGCCGGAAGCCTTCGCCAGCCCGCGCAGAAACTCCTCGTAGCTCTCTCCCGTGTCGCGCCGCACGATCGAACGCATGGCCGCGTTGGCTTCCAGCGTCGTCGCATCGATGGCAACCCGCTGACCTTGCAGCAGTCCGCGATCGGCCAACACGCCCAGCACCCAACCGAACACTTCCCGATGCGTGTCCAGATCGATCAACCGCCGCGTGCGCGAAATCGTCGAGTGATCCGGCGTGTACTCATCCAGCCCGATGCCCACAAAACGCCGCAGTGCCAGCGAGTCCGCCAGCCGCCAGGCAATGCCGCGCTCCGCCCCGATGCCCTCAAAGTATCCGATTAGCAAAGAACGAAAGTAGATCCCCGGCGTCAGCGACGGACGCCCATGCCTGGCCGCATAGAACTTCACGCACCGGCTCTCCACAAACTCATCGAAGCGCTCCGCCTCCAGCAACTGGTTCAGCTTCTCGTAAAACGGATGCCCGGGCGCAGTGGCTAACTCCCTGTGTGCGATCCACAAATCCTCTTGCTGCTCCCGCTGCTTCCGCGTCCCCATCGCCATGCGCCGATTCTACAAACAAACCCTCTGCATTCCTCAGAACCTTCTGCTTACGAATCAGGACTTGCACCACGGCCTGTTAGGGGCGATGAACCCTGTTGCAAAAGATGGCGGCGGGCATTGATAAACCTGTCGTCTGGTTTATTTTCGGATCGCAATCAAGGAGAGAGAAATAGATCGTCGTCGCCATACTTTCGTTCTGCCGATGGCAATGAGGCGCCGTCTCTTGAAATCAGGACCTTCCCATGAAAGGTCGATTCCTTCGCGATTTCAACTGCCTGAACTCAGCTACGGTGGACGTGCGCCAGCTATATGACGTAATGCTCCAGACTTATCCAGACCGCGTCAATCCAGGCTCGCTGTGGGGCGGCGACCAACGCCAAAGAGCAGGTGCAGGGTCGCCGGTCACTGGCGAAATAGGTGCCAGCTCACAGTTCAGTATGCTCATGGAGCCAGCGAATCGGCTCGATCTCAAAGCCCTTCCTGCATGAGTTGTTCTGGTGATCGCCTTCAGCCCTTCTGGTCGCGAAGAGCGCGATCCCGTCGGAAAGCAAGTGGGCTGGTTT
The DNA here is from genome assembly GCA_963781245.1 of uncultured Acidobacteriaceae bacterium. Taxonomy (GTDB): domain Bacteria; phylum Acidobacteriota; class Terriglobia; order Terriglobales; family Acidobacteriaceae; genus Silvibacterium. Next base: position 388,790 of record CAWAFB010000003.1, on the reverse strand, counting down.
CTGGGGTAACGAGGCCATCAGCGAAGCTATTGTCGCTGCAAGAAGGCGTGGGTCCTTGGATTCGATGTTTGCCCCCGGCAGCTTTCATTTTCATCTATGGGATTTGTTTGAAATCGAAATAAGCCAGGTTCATATTGCCGTTCGTCAATATGTGCACGGTGAGAACATTTCTCCCTTTGTTGAGACGAACCTTGAAAAGTTGGGGAGCCAGATTCCAGTGGTGCCATTGACGCCAGGCCAGCGGGTCTGCGGGATCATTCGTAGTCGTGATCTGCAGAGGACCTGTGGCGTCGTTTCCATTCACATCGACTGATATTGTTCCGCCGCGATTCGACGTGTAAAGAAAATCAGCAGCGTAGGTTCCCGCCTCCGCCGCGTCGACGGTTATGTTGAACCACTCTCCGGGTTCGGTCCAGCCAACATAGAGCAGGTCCGCAGGAGGAACAATCTTGTCGAAAGGGTTGTCGTCAAACTGATCTGGCTTCCGGTTGAATTTCGTATATGAAGTATCCACTCCCTCATGGATACGAAATTCATTGAGGTAGGTCCCATCGGCCGGATTCAACTCTCCACTGCCGTGATTTTGCGGGTCGGTATCGTGATACGCCACTCCCTCGCCGCCCAAGTCATAGTAGACACAAAATACACGCCCCGGAATTTTCTGCGGACCGCCTTGATAGCGGCTGTCATGATAGGGCAAGCCGTTATACTGGTTCGAAAATGACTGAGAAAAAGCGGTTGCCGGTAATATGACTGCGGCAATCAAGCATGAGGACAACACTTTCCGGCTCATCTTCAACTCTTTTCTCAACACTAATTAGCTGACCTGGAACAGTTCGATCCCGTGCGCCTTTCCGAGATTGCGCGAATACTTCTTGTCCGTCCCATTGTTCCAATGCTCATGCACGCCAAGACTGCGGCATCGGATGCCGTCGCGCTCAGGATCATAGAAGGTCTTCGAGGGTGGATCATTAGCCAGTGCGGCTTCGCGCAGATAGTTGTCGGCATTAACGATATCTGGAAGATCAGGCCATTCCGAGGTCAGGAAATCGAAGCCGACTGAATCGATCGCCACTCCGTCAAGTGACATAAAGATGCTGTTCGGCCACGCATCGTTGAAGGGCGCCATCTTCCACTTACGGTGAGGCGGACCATCCACATTATCGTTTCCGTACAGCCCATCAATGATAAAGAGCATGGTTTTCTCGCCGAGGTCCTTATGACCCAGGAAATCTACGAATGCGGAGTAACTCGCTGAACCATCGCGGTTGTGAGGGAAGCCATCGTGCGCGTTCTTGTGCCAGTCGGTATAGATACTCGTAGCACCGAACAGATTCTTTGCGCAAAGTGTCACCCCTGAACTCACATGCGCTCTCAACACTGCGGCATCGATGAGATATGCGGCGTCTACCACCACGGTATCGAGCCCCTTGGCGTTGCGACTTGTAACCGAGAAGGGAATCGCGTCAGGTTTGAATTCAGCCTTCACGCGCCCGTCGCCGCCGATATGATCCACAAAGACGACACCGGGAAACTCGTGGTGGATCTTGTCGTAGAGACAGCTCGGGATCCACCTGCTGGAATCAAAGACGGTGATCGACGATTGCGGAACTTTCCCCGGTCCGGTCAATTGCCGGACGAGCGAAAGGATCAAATGCGGCGACGAGTTCAGCCGGTCGATCGTGCCATGATCTGTTGTATTGTTCAGGTTTGCCTTGATTGCGATTTTCTCGCCGGCTTTGTATCCGGTGTTACCGCGACCATGAGTGCGATTGAAATATTCAAAGATGGCCCACCATGCCTTGGCATCGCTTTTTTGATTTGTAAGACTGCGGATGGAGCGGGAGACCATCTGGTCAATCACAGACTGGTTGTTGTTGGCGTCTGTCCACCAGGAACCTGTCCCATCCCAGGTGACGGCCGCCGGATCGTGCGCCCAGGTGACTCGGCCGGGAACGACGCCGCGGGGGACACCGATTGAGGAAAGTTGGCCATCCAACAAGGGATCGAGGCTGGCGGCAGCTGCAACAGACAGGGCAAATTGTCGACGCGTCATTTCCATTTCGTCTTACTCCTGTACACAAATCTCGCGGTTGCCTCCGGTCAGCATCCTGAGGGGGCAAAGACTGGTTTAGCGCCTTTGGGGACAGAACGATCTTGAGTTGGACATCGGTGATTGGGGCAGCGGCGACCTTGACATTGAACAAAGATGGCCTGCACGGCATATTTTACCAGCGGAGATCCGCTATACGAGCGACTGCGCTTCTGGCCTGCAGGTGTGACGAACAGCGAAACGAGAGTTGCCGCCAGATCGCGAAGGGAGTGCGGGATTTTCCAAGCTTCGCCCAGGTGCGGCCGAAGTGAGATTGGCGGCGCTGGGGGTGAAGGCTCTGCTGATTGCCTTTCCCGGCAATTGCTGGTCTTCACGGCCAACCGGTCGTCGATGCTGATCGGCTGGAGGCCTGCGCAGGAGTGCATTTTCGCGGACGCCCGCTGCTCTCGCACAGTCAGGCGGACGCGAATTGGAAGGCGCAGGGCACCGCCGTCACAGGGAATTAAGGAAAGTAATCAGTGCCGCACGCTCCTCCGGGCTTAACTCTCTAAAACGATGGGAAGCTTCACGTGCTTCACCCTCATGACGCTCAATGGCGTTCTCCAAGGACAAAGATCTGAGGTCATGCATGAAACGAGCCTTATCGCGCACACCCCACAGAGGAGCCGTTCTCAGTTTGTTGGCTGTGTCCTGCGGTCCAACCTGAACGATTCCATCGCCTGTGCCGATGTCATGCAACAGATAGTCTCCGAAGGGATGGATGATCTTATTCCCAAGGGCCTCCGGAACAGTAAACTGACCACCATCGATAACCGTTCCAGCGGGCGCCGTGATGATTGTTTCCACGTGGCAGGTGCTGCAACCCAGCCGCTGAAACAGATGATGACCGATCTGCGCTGCCGGAGTTGCTGCAAGCGTTACATCGCGAGGTGGGACCATGGTGCCGCGTACGAACTGAGCAAAGTGATCGATGTCAGCCAGGCCAAGGTCATCTGGCTGATCGTTAATGCCCGTGGTGGTGTTAAGAACTTGAGTAACCTCCGTGGGGCGCAGCCGGTTCGTGACTCCCATTTCGTTGAGATAGGCATCGGCAATAAAGGAGAGCAAGCTGCTGTGCTGATCCTTCCAGCCGAAGCGTCCGACTCGGGTCTGTCCCGGGGCCTCAAAAATCGGGGCCTGCACAACTTCCCCGTGAACTCTTCCCTCGCTCAGTTCCGGTTGCCGTTCAGCAATCGCAATAAGAGTGCTGTCGTCAATGGCTTCCACAAATCCATCCCCTAGCGTGTTGAGGGCAGCGCGTAAGGTACGGATGTTTTCGGTATCAGGTATGTGTTCCTGGGCCTGCGGACCGATAGCGCGATCATTAACAATGGACCTGCCGGTAATCGTGTCTTTCCCGTCGTTAATAAAGATTGTCGGGTTTACGAAATTGCCATTTGCATCATTGTGTCCAACCCGGAGTTCTGTGATCTGGCTGGCTGACCCGCTATTCGGATTCTGATGGCAAGTAACGCAGGAAGTGGCGTTATACACAGGTCCAAGTCCATCCTTGACCGCCTCGTTTTCCTCATAGACATTCTGATCGCGAGCAAACGTGTCCCCGGGTGGTTCCACAATTCCGTTGCTAATGCTTTGTGCACTATTGAAGCTGGGGGTATTGAAGCCTGCCGGAGCTTCCTTTGCCGACTGCTGCGCGATTCCAACCAAGCCGAGGGTCAATGCTATAAGCGCTCCAAACAGGCACGCGCTCACGAGAACCCTTCTGCGAAGGGGGATAGCCATGAATGTTCCTCCAGTCAAAAACTTGCTGAACTCCTGCACGCGAGGTAAGCCAGTTGGAGTATTGCCTCGAGCGCTCTGCGCGATGCCAAACCAGCAAACATTTTGAACGGAGTCCCGCACACGTTGATAACTGCTGCGGGCGAAGATTATTCCCGTAAATTCTGACGGGCGAACTGGAATTTCGAAACAAGCGGGAATAAAGGGCTCACTCGTCAGTTATCGAGTCTGACAGGCACCTGAATTCGATCCAGAGACCAGCCTGCCCCCTCCGCTGGCTCATCGTAACGATCAGCGCGTGCGACAAAGAGGAAAAAGCAGAAGTGAGGGAGGGTTGTGATCGGCGTGATGTGAGTCAAACCGCGATCCCGAAGAAAGAAAAAGAATTTATAGCAACAGCCACCTAGTACTACTGTGTTATAAAGTGAATACCTTAGCTTTGATTTTCCTGGTGGCGGGGAAGGGAGAGCGGTACGCTGAGGGCGATGAAGCGTCGCCAGCCGGATTTTTCTCGTCAGTCGGAGCGCCTGCAAAGCTATCTGGATAGTCTGACCCGAACCGTCGGGCATGCCGATCGCGTTGTTCCCCTGGAGAACTACACGAAGGGTCTTCTGCTGCCCCTGGAGCGCAAGAGCGTCGAGCCCATGGCCGCGCGTCTGGCTCCGGGCAACGTGCGCCAGATGCACCAGTCGCTGCATCACATTGTGGCCGACGCGGCCTGGAGCGATGCCGCGCTGCTGAAGGAAGTGCGAAATCAGGTACTGCCCGCGATGACGCGGCGGCATCGTCTGCTCGCCTGGATCGTGGATGACACGGGTTTTCCCAAGAAGGGCAGCCATTCGGTTGGAGTCACACGGCAGTATTGTGGGCAGGTGGGCAAGCAGGAGAACTGCCGGATTGCAGTCAGCATCTCGCTGGCCACCGAGCAGGCCAGTCTTCCTGTGGGCTACCAGTTGTATCTGCCTGAGGTCTGGGCTAATGACCCGGAGCGGCGTCGAAAAGCAGGAGTTCCGGAAGATGTCCGGTTCCAGACCAAGCCGGAGATAGCACTGGCACAGTTTCGTTCGCTGCTGGATGAGGATGTACCGCGTGGCGTGGTGCTGGCCGATGCGGCCTATGGAAATGATCACGGCTTCCGTGCGGAGCTGGAGAGGGTGGGAGTGATTTTCGGGTTTCTTTCTCCGCGGGCCGCCTTCCGCCCCGGGCCAACGGGGGCCTGAAGATAACACCATCAGCCGCTGTCGGTGAAGGAACTGGCCCTCTGTCTCAGTCCCGGCGACTGGCGGCGTGTAAGCTGGCGCGAAGGTACGCGTGGCACCATGCACTCGCGTTTTACTCGCCTGCGCGTGCGTGTGGCCCATCGCGACTACTGGCACAGTGAACCGCATCCTGAGCAGTGGCTGCTGATCGAATGGCCGAAGACAGAGAAGGAGCCGACCAAGTACTGGCTGTCGAACCTGCCGGAATCCATCCCTCTGCGTCAACTGGTGGCTCTGGGCAAACAGCGCTGGATCATCGAACGTGATTATCAGGAACTCAAACAGGAACTTGGTCTGGGCCATTTCGAAGGACGCGGCTGGCGCGGCTTTCATCACCATGCCACGCTCGCCATCGCAGCCTACGGCTTCCTGGTGCGGGAGCGGTGCCTTTTTCCCCCTCCGCCAGGTTCGCCGCCAATGCGGGCAGCGAACCTCCGTCTTCACTTACCCCATGTGCAAAGCAGCTACGCGCCCCGCGGCTCTGCCGGTGCGAACCGAACGGCATAATCCCTGCTCGATCGCCACCGTTCGCCGCCAGATTGCAACCCACCTGGCCCGCTCCCTGCCCAGATGCCCCTGCTGCCTGCGAGATTTCTTATAACACAGTAGTACTAGGTGCAACCTTGAGCGACCCAACGGCCGGACTGAGAATGCCCAAGATGGTTGGAATGATTTCCGGTCTGCCAGATTTACGACGGAAGCCCAATGCGACGTATAAGTTCCTGGAAACGCGGGTCGGAGCGTAGCGGATCAAAGCCCGGCCGCAGTAGAACGCCTGGATTAAATCGTTCTTCATAACCCTTTTCAAGCCAGACCATAGCTTGATCATTATCACCCAGGGCTGCATAAATCATGGCAATGTCCGCGGCATACGCATTGCCGGGAGCCGAGCGTTTTTTTAGATCATTCAGTAGCCCGACCGCCTCTTCCTTTCTATTGGTTGCCGCGTAGGCGCGAGCCAGATTGGCGGTGAATGTCGGGCTTCCCCCGGAAATCTGGATCGCTTTCTCCAGTTCCGTGATTGCTTCCGGAAACATGTGTTTTTGGAGATACGCCTGGGCCAGCTGATTATGGCCAAAGGCAAAGTTAGGGTCCATCTCGATGGTTTTGCGGCTCTGTTCTGTCGACTCGTCAGGAAAGTGCGCAATAAGAAAAAGCTCTGCCAAATCGGCATTGATGATAAGAGAAAGCGGATCCAGGTTTTCCGCCTTCGTCATTTCGGCGATGGCCTCGCTGTTCCGTCCTAACAAGGCCAGGTGCCAAGAATACCACTGGTGACCGGTTGCATAGCTGGGGCTGAGCTCTAACGAACGCCGGAACTCCCTGTCAGCAGCCTCGAAATTCCAGTCGAAACCATCCAGGCAGAATGCAAGCGAAGCGTGCGCTTCGCCGAGGCTGTCATCCAGTTCCATGGCTTTCATGGCAGCGGCCTTTGCTCTGGGCATTGCTTCTTTCGGGGTCATCACGGCATATTGCCAGTCGCCCAGTAGAGCATAGGTGTCGGCCAGTCCACTGTAGGCCGCTGCGTAGTTCGGGTCCTTGGCAATAGCTTGGTTAAAGTAATCAACCGCCTTCTTTAGTCCGTCCGCGGTCCGTTTGTTCCAGAAGTATCGGCCCTTGAGGTACGCCTCATAAGCTTCGGGGTCAATCGTCTTCACACTCTTCAATGCTGCCTGCTCCCGCGGAGTCACCTCGATACGTATCTGTTCGGCAATATTCCTGGCAACTTCCTTCTGGAGCGCTAAGGTGTCGCGCAGATTTCCCTCATAGCTCTCCGCCCACAAGTGCTTATCGGCTGGTGCCTGGATCAGCTGAGCCGTGATTCGAACCTGGTCCCCGGACCGCAGCACGGAACCTTCCACTACCGCGTCTACATTCAACTCCCGTGCGATCTCAGGAAGAGGCTTGCGCACTCCTTTGTAACCCATCACGGAGGTGCGGGAAATTACCCGTAAAGCACGGATCTGCGCCAGATCCGTAATCAGCTCGTCGGTCATGCCATCAGCAAAATAATCCTGAGTCGGATCGCCAGAGAGGTTGTCCAGCGGAAGCACCGCCAATGATCGGATCCCGGTGGGCGGACGGCCGTGCGAATGAAATAACCAGACTGCAAGGATTAGCAAACTCAGAACCAGCGCGAGGACGACGATGACCCGACGCGACGGCCAGAGCCGGGGTTTGGACGTGATAGTGAGCCCAGCGCGTTGGAGCTGATGCTCTATCTCCGTCCCGTGCGGATCTCCAGCCGCAGATTCTGGCCTTTTTGTCAGGGCCTCTGGATCGACAACCGCCACGTCCGCAATGAAGCGATAGCCACGTTTCGGAAGCGTCTCGATATATCGCGGATTCTCAGCCGAGTCGCCTAACGCAGTCCGGAGCTTCGCAATCGCAATATTGACTGCTTGGTCGAAGTCGCCGAAACTCTCGTTGACCCAGATTCGGTTGCGCAATTCCTCCCTGGTGACGACTTCCCCCGGACGCTCCAGCAAGATTTCGAGCAGTTTCATTGGCTGCTGCTGGACTCTAATTTTCACACCCGATTTGCGTAATTCGCCCGACTGTAGAGATACCTCATACGTTCCGAATCGCACGACGGGCGGGTGCCGCAACGGTTCCATAGAGCATTTGGGCTTCGCACGGAAGTCTAGCATTTGCCCGAGCGAAAGTCTCAGAGCTTATGGGAGGAGGCTAAGTCTTCATCGCCACACGCATGCGGAGATCTAAAAGACACAAAGCCTGGAATATCTGCGGAGCTAACTCGTTACCTATAAGTCAGTTGGCCGGCAATGAGCCGGTTATGAGGAGAAAAGCCCCAGTGAATTGATACCCGGCGACCTGCCGTGTCAGATTGTGACGCGACTTGCGGCTCTGGCGGTTCGGGGTCTGGCCGCACGACTCGGGAGAGGTCAAATGAGGTGTCATGGACTTGGCTCACAAGGATTGGTCGGATTCGGGACCTCATCCTCGCAGAACAATAGAGCGCTGGTCGGCTTCGAAGAGTTGGCTATGCCCCTGTTCGATTCCGCATACAACTTCGCGCACTTCCTGGTGCAGAATCAGAACGATGCCGAGGATCTCGTTCAAGAAACCTATCTAAAGGCTTTACGGAATTTCGCATCCTTTCAGCCTGGCACCAATTTTCGGGCATGGATATTTCAAATCCTGAAGAACTCTTTCCTCAGTTCGCGCTCGAAACTTGAGCGGCGCATGACCGTTGTGATGGACTCGGAGGAAGATCTCGCTGTGTTGCCGGTAACTTCCGGCACTCCCGAGTCCATGCTGATCGAGCGTTCCGGCATTGATGCCATTCGGTGCGCAATCGAGCAACTGCCGGTCAGCTTTCGCGAAGTCATTTTACTTCGTGACGTGGAAGATGCGTCCTACCAGGAGATTGCGGAAATATTGTCGATCCCGATTGGAACCGTCATGTCACGCCTTGCGAGAGCCCGGAAAGTAGTTCGCGAATCACTCCGCAGCACTTCCGCTGCACCACTACCGAGAGACTTGTCTCGTCATACCGAGACCCGCGAGAAGCGGTACCGGAGCGCACCGCGTGAACGTACAACGAGGGCTGCCCGGTTCATGCAATTCTGTGGACTCCCAGCAGGCTTCGGAGACCTTCAAACTGGTGCAACGGTATGCAGAGACGATCCATATTGGGGTCGCCCATGACGGCAAAGACGTCCTCGCTAAGCTTTCGTATGAAGACCGGCCGCAGGTCTTCAAAAGTAGAAATACGGTTGAATCATCTTTCGAATTCCGGGGACCCAAAGGAGTGCACACCGAAGCCGGAAAGGGCGTTTGTTTTCTGAACTTCCGCCCATTGTAGACAGGAGGGACTTGTCATGCTGGAGCAGGCTGTGTGCATGGAGCAGCCATTGCCGGATGGATGTTTGCGGAGCATACAAAGAAATTCTCCAATTCTGAAGTCGCTTCCCGCGGTAAGCAGGATGCTCGCCCTCATTTGCCACGATCTTCGCCTTCCTTTGACCGCCATCCTGGCAAATGCGGAATTTCTCACTCAGTCAAATGTCAGCGAGACGGAAAGAGCCGGATTCTACCAGGAAATCCGCTGGTCCATCGACCGAATGAACGAGTTGGTCTCTTCACTGTTGGAGTGCTCCAAGGATCGTGACCCGTGTCAGCCTGCCGCCCGAAATATCGTTGATACAGTCGAGCGCGCGATCCGGATGATAGGTGTAAGACAGGGATTTCGGCGCATCAGCATCAAGCATCATCATAAAGGCCTGGCCGTGGGGTGGTTCGATTCCCACCGCCTCGAGCGAGTGGTCGCCAACCTTGTCTTGAATGCTTGCGAGGCGGTTTCTCCCGACTCGGGGAGGGTCGTGATAACCACGAGCGGAAGTCGATGCCGCTTGCAAATTGGTGTCTGGGATAATGGCCCCGGTATCCCCCCGACGATTCAGAGCTCCGTTTTTCAGCCATTTGTGAGCTACGGAAAAGCTGACGGGAGCGGATTGGGCCTGGCGATAGCGAAGAAGATTGTCGAGGATCATGGCGGCGAGATTTACCTCGATGGGAAAAACGGAACCGGAACTTTATTCCAAATCACGATTCCTTTTGCCTACTCCCCAGCGAGCAATCCCGCTCACGTCCATAGGTCCAGTCCGCTCGACCAGCATCTCAAGAGGAACGGCCGCGTAGTGTGGACAGGTGCTAGTAAGTAACTTCTTCGAATGCAGAGCCTGATCGGCTGTGTTTATGACTGGCGGGAACCACGATTAAGCCGCTACGACAACCGTTCTCTTGACCCGGCTAACACAAGGCAGCACATATCCAGCATTTTTCTGCTCAGCCGTCAGCCCGCTTCGACGTCCATTTGAACGGTGCCGCTCACGAGTCGCGTAGAGCAGGTACCGCATAGGCCCTCCCGGCAGCCATATGGTATCTGCACCCCGCTTTTCTCTGCCAGTCCAGCAGAGTGGTTCACGCAGAAGCCTGACACATCTTCTGCGAGTGAATGAACACGACGGTCTCGACTGTGCGGGCTTCCCCTGGACGAGACAGTTGCTGGGCCGCCCACTACAAATAATGCGGATCGCTGCCGCGCCTGATGTTCAACCGCGAACGTGCTCATGAAGGCGTGCAGAAAGAGGCTCCGGTCTCGTGATTAGGAAGTCAGTTGATCCGTACGAACGCAGGCGCGGAGGTATTTCGGTGGGGATCTCGGACTCGTCTACTTCTTAGGCGGGGTAATGGATCGCCGGCGGTCGACCTTGATGCACTTAACACCTGGTTCTGCCTTCCAGGCGGTGCCCTCCAACATTTCCCAGGTTACGGTGAACCGATGCGAGTCATCGACATCATATTGAATGCGATGCGGTAGAACCGATTGACTCTTGTCATTTACCGATGTAAGCAGAAGCGTTTTTCCGTGCCAGCCCTCGGTGAAGTAGGCTTCTGACGCGGGATCATCCGCATCGATCATGAGGAACTGGCTCCTGTTCCGGTCGTATCCGACAAAGTAGTTTCCGTTGAAACCGTCTTGACTTTCACGAATCTCTGTCCAGGGTCCCGGTAAACGAAGTAATGCGTTTCCGGTAGAACGATGTCGATTTTCCACTTCTAAATGTGCGATCGAGGCACCATCTGCGCAATTCCATTTCCCGCTAAAGTCCAACCCATCGGGAGCATGCAATGTTCGATCCGCAGGAACAATCATTTGAGCACTTGCTCTCGAAAATACGGCTATCAAGCTGACCAATCCAAGCATGGTTGCGACTACCATGCGGATCTTATCGATTGTTCTCCTGTTCAGATCATCTGGTCGCTGTGGGCTCCTGTTCGTGGCCGTCACATGACCAGCGTGTGAGCGGCGCGGCGGACGTATTTTGGAAACAAGTTGCAAATGGCTCTGCGTCATCTGCACTCTCACTTCTGTTTGATTCAGCATGTCTATAGGTGATCTCCCTTCGCCAGCGCGCCATAAAAAGAGTGCCCGAGTTTGTCGAAAACGCTAACTCAGCATGTACGTGATGATGCTTAACAAGTTTCGGACAAGCTCGGGACCATAGTTAGCGGGGACAACCTATCGATTACCGCTCGCGGCTCGCGGAGTCTGCTTCCTCTGCGAGCTGCTGAAGTATTCTGAGGAACCTCTTTGATTGACCAAAGAAAAGACCATCCTGAGTAAAGGACACGATGGTCGCAACTGCGCCTCCAAATCTATCGTCTGATGGGCGAATTACCGCGCAGTGAGGCAGCTTCGGGCTGATAAACTCACAGGGGACGGGGAAGATCAGACTGGGCTGAACCAGGCTGGGCGGCTGCAGCGGTGGGTTGGCGAAAAAGTCAGGAAAGGTCAGGCCTTCATCCGTCACCGGCGCGACAGGGGCTTGCACTCCATTGCCCGCAAAATCTACCCATTCCAGGAAGTGCGCGACCTCGTCTCCTCCAATGCCGAGTGTGATTTTCAATACTTCCAGGCTGCTCACTTTTTGACTAAGCGCCTGGTACAGGCTCGATCCACCCTGTTCGATGTAGCCGAAGTGAAACGCCGCAGTGTTGGCAATTACCTGAATGTGGTTGGGATTGTCGAAGTCGGCATTCGTAATCGGGATCGCAGTGCGGTTAGTGATGTTGATTGCTTGCGGAAACGTGGCGCCTAAATCGGGATTCGTCGCGCTACGATACCGGACAAACCAGCTGGTGTCCACATTCAGGTGCTGGAGATTTGTGAGACGGCCGGTATTCTCAGCTCCAGTTGCTGTGCTCCCTTGTAAGGTTTCAAATTCGCTGAAATCCACCGGATCGGCGCCCTTGGATTCCAGATAACCATTCAAGAAAGTCGCGTGGCTGATTTCATCGATTGTGTTGCTGGTTATGTATTGCGGGCCATCGCCGTCGAGATTCGAGAGGGCAGCCTGATAGCTGTTCAACTGTTGGTTCGGGTCTACCTCAATCGGTGGATTATTGCCGATACCGCCCAGTTCCGCATATTGTGTCCAGAGGTCGCTTTCGATAAGCTCTGCCGCAGCCACGAATCGAAGGATGGCGACATCGCCTTTGGTAAGGCCACGGCCGCTGCCTTGACCCAAGGCAAACTCCTGACCGAAGGCTGACTTTCCTCCACTGAACAAGCCAGTGCCAGCGCCCACGACTGCTGCGCCTCCTGCCAGCATTCCGCTTTTCAAGAGAGAGCGGCGGTTTACCGGACGCTTTATCACGCTTTCATGTTTCTCCATGACTTTCCTCCACTATCCCAGGTAAACGGGAATCTCCATTTTTTATTCCCAGCGACGGAGCTCTAGGCACATTTAGGCGTCTGAAGAAAACAATCTCTCGGTGATACCTGTTCCGTCTACCTATGCGGTGTAGGGGGAATTCGTTCCTTTTTTTTTGAAAACGCGCCCACTCTCAGGAATAAAAGTCGCAGACGCCAGTTCTCATATGTGTGCAGGCTGCACTGCACCTTGTCGATACCGGCCGGTCAAAGAAGCGATGCGGCAGGTTGAGTCACTAACAGAGCCGTGCTTTGCAACTGCAAATGCACACTTCCGGCCTTCCGTGTCACAGCGGGGAGCGTACAGGTGGTTTTTTCTCGAAGAAAAAGCCACTTGAGCTCATCAACTCAGCACTACAGCAACCCGGAAATTGGTTTTAATCAATTCGTGGTTAGGCATCGCAAGAGCTAACCGCCGGGCAACGCGAGCGCATGAAGACCGGTATTGAAGCGCATTCGGGCCACTCCCGATTGCGCATGTATTGTCATGAAAATGATTCGGGCAAAGCGATCCGTGGTTCTGGTACGACGCTGGCTCATGCGCGCCAGGCAGGATCTCGAACTTGTGCCCGCGCTTTATTTGCTGATTCGATGGGTCATCGGATCCTATGCGGCTAAAGCGCTCGGCAGCATACGCGGGCGAGAAATGTCCGCTCGGGACAACTGAGCCTGTTGCACATTACCCCAGCCGTCTCATTAGCCAGAGACCATGCGAAATATCGATCACTAAAGGCGACGATTGTGGAAACTGTTGATTCTGATTTGTTCCAGGGACCGCCCGTTCTTGCCAGGCCAATCCCGCCTGCAACTCCCTTGCCGTTCCTCCAATACATTCGGACGGTGCGAGACAATGCCGTCGCGGGTTTTCACGATGACGTCTTTCACCAACCGCTCTCCGAGATGAAGTATTTCAAGCTCCACACCTTCCTCGTCAATGATCCTGGGGGTATCAAGCACGTTCTGATCGATAATGCGGACAATTACATCAGGGGCGGTGTCGAACAACGTACTCTACGTACTTGGCCGATCAAGGGTTTCGCAGCGTACGACGGAGAAGAGTGGCGCCAACGGCGCCGAACGATGTCGTCTTCCTTCGACTACTCTTCTATCCTTGAAAACTCGGCGTTTATTGTGGACGCCGCTCAGAGAGTGCTCGGTAGATGGGCCGCGTTACCGCCACTGACAGTCATCGAGGTGCACGCAGAAATGGCCAGGCTGACGCTGGAGATCATCTCTCGAATCGTGTTTTCCATTGACAGCACGGAGTTTGCTCGGATCATGGAACTCACATCCAGGCGTTACCAGGGAGACAGGATAGTCGACCCGCTTGATTTTGCGCCGTTACTGGATAGGGCGTGGAGATTTTATAAGGGCTATCGGCAACGATTCATATTCAAAGAACTGAATGCATCCATCGACCGCCTCATCGTAAGGCGGAACGGGCGCCCGACCCGCTCAGAGAACGATTTTCTTGGACGGCTTTTGGAGCAGAAAGATCCGCAAACCGGCGGCGGCTTGAGCACTCAAGAGTTGCATAACCAGATCATTACCATCCTCGGGACAGGCCACGAGACCGCGGCGTTGGCACTCATGTGGACATGGTATTTGCTTTCGCAACATCCACTGCAGGAAGCCATGCTCCACGCTGAACTTGATGAAGTGCTGGGCGACCGCAAACCTGCGTTTGCGGATCTCGCCCAGCTCCCGTATACGCGCATGGTCGTCGAGGAAGCGCTTCGCCTATACCCGCCAACCCATACTATGCCGTGGCGCGGAGCCCTGCGGGACGATGAAGTCTGCGGCGTGAAGGTCCCCAAGGGCGCTACTGTCTCCATCGTTCCGTGGGTGCTACACAGGCATTCAAAGCTGTGGGACCATCCCGAACAATTCGATCCGGAAAGATTCTCGCCCGGTCGCAGTGGCGGCCGCTCGCGTTTCGCATATTTACCCTTTGGTATTGGGCCCCGGGTATGTATTGGCGCATCTTTTGCGATGACGGAGATAATGTTGATCCTTGCAACACTTGCCCAGCGCTATCGGTTGCGCCTCGTGCCAGGTCATAACGTAGAACCCCGGGGCCTTGTCTCACTGAAAGCGCGATATGGAATGAAGATGACCCTGCAAAGTCGTCCTACATCTCCTTCGATTTGATCACTTAAGTCTCTCGATAGCGGTCCACTAATGTGCCATGGTGCCCGGTGCCCCAGAGGAATACCAGCGCTTAAACACTGGACACCAACTTAAATCAAGATCGCTGGAATAAAAATCGCCTGCGCCAGGTTCTATAGGTGTGCATGAGCTAGAGAGCGGCGGAGTTAGTTTCCGTCGAGCGTGACCTCTTCCAGCTTTGCGAATCTACGGACGACGTTAAACATCAGCAGCGCGCGCGATCGACCGCGGCTTGCTGGTGGTCCGTTTGCAATTCAAAGTAGAACAACTCGGAGAGCTTTCATGAGCGAATCTTCACGAAACCATATTCATTCTGTCGAACTAACTCTTGATGCGAATCAAGGCAGAGTAAGTCCGGACGGCATTGATCGCCGCGGCTTTCTCAAGTGCATGGCCTGGGCCGGCACTGGACTGATCTGGAGTTTGGCCGGAGGCGTCCCCGTATCGCGCCTCTTCGGTCAGACTCATCATGAGCTGAAGCAGTCAGACTTCAGCTTTATACAGATCAGCGATAGCCACATCGGCTTCAATAAGCCGGCGAATGCTGACGTGACAGCAACCTTGCAGGCCGCATTGGACAAGATCGGCGCCTATTCCAGTGTCCCGGATTTTCTGATTCATACCGGAGACTTGACCCACTCTTCCAAACCTGCGGAGTTCGACACACTAGATCAGGTGCTGATCGGCGCCAAGCGACAGGTGTTCTACGTTCCCGGTGAGCATGACACCTCAGTCGATGACGGCAAGATGTATCTGGATAGGTATGGCAAAGGCTCCAAGGGAAATGGCTGGTACAGCTTCGATCACAAGGGCGTCCACTTTATCGGACTGGTGAATGTGGTCCAGCTTGAGGGCATGGGCAAGCTAGGTCAGGCGCAGCTTAACTGGCTGAAGCAGGATCTCGGCGGGCTGAAGGGCAGCACTCCCATTGTAGTTTTTGCTCACATTCCACTCTGGGCTGTGTATCCGACCTGGGGTTGGGCAACGTCGGACAGCGAGCAGGCCTTCGCGATGTTGAAGCGGTTTGGCTCGGTCACAGTACTCAATGGCCATATCCATCAGGTCATGCAGAAGGTGGAGGGGAACGTTGCGTTTCACACCGCAATGTCCACCGCGTTTCCACAACCCGCGCCCGGCGCCGCACCCTCCCCTGGGCCAATGAAGGTGTCAGCCGACAAACTTCATGATGTGCTGGGAATTACCCACGTCAATTTCGTGGCGCAGAAGCATCAACTCGCCATTGTCGACTCGTCACTGTCCGGCGCCCCGATCGAGTTGCATGAGATGCCGTTGGCATGAATCCTACAAGGATAGCGTTTACTGCAGGCGCGCTGTTCGCGGCGAGCATCGCTCTCTCATTTGTTCATCCCTGGGGCCACCTGCGCTCTGGGGTGAAGGCGGATGTGCCCCTCCTCGATGGAGGCGCGGTCCCAGACGACGTGCGTCACGTGCTGCAGACGAAGTGCGCGGACTGTCATTCGACAAATACCGAGTGGCCGTTATACAGCAGGCTGGCGCCAGCTTCCTGGTTAGTAGAGCACGACGTACACGACGGTCGGAGCCATCTGAACATGTCGCAATGGCAGCGCTACAACCTTGAGACTCAGGTCGACCTGCTAACCAAGATCGCTTCTGAAGCGCGCAGCGGGCAGATGCCAGTAAAACAATATTTGATTCTTCATCCTAAGGCGCGGCTTTCCTCCGAAGAGCGGCAACTCATTTATGACTGGGCCAAGGCAGAACGCAAACATATCAAGCAGCAGGTTGAAGGGCTACAAGACAAGCCGGCGACACACTAAAGGCGTAAGAACATGATGACTCGAACCGCAATGACTGCCAAGGCTCAGAGAGACCGCGCAGCTTTGACTCTCTCAATGCTATTTTTCATCAGCTTGGTGATCTTGCTGCTCGTATCTCCGCTGACAGGTCGTGCAGCCGGGAACGGAGCTATGGTCGGGTACCAAGCTGGCGACGCTGATCGCGGTAAACAACTCTTCGAAAAACGCTGTACAGGGTGCCACTCCCTGGATCAGGAGAAAGAGGGTCCGCGGCTGCGAAATGTCTATGGCCGGATGGCGGGCAGCATTCCGACCTTCAAGTATTCGGATGCTTTGAAATCGGCGCACGTGACATGGGATGACGCTTCTCTGAATAAGTGGCTTACCGACACGGAATCCCTGATTCCCGACAACGATATGAGTTTTCATGTGCCAAAGGCTGATGAACGTGCAGATATCATCCGGTTTCTTAAAGTATCCTCGGGCAAATAAGCCCCTAACCGGACAAGTGGGTCCCCAGCCGAGCTTAGACCAAACGGCTGTCCGAACGACGAACAGCGATCGCAGCGGCAAACACAATAGGGTCTGGCAGGCTCTGTTCATCGGGGCTCCGCTTTACCTTTACCTGAACCTGTTCTCCATCCGCGGTATTCCTTATCTTCTCGGCGGAGATCAGATCTTCTTTTGGGTCTATGCCCAGCGGACGTTCTTTGGAGAGCACATCTATCTCGACTTCTTCGAGTTCACCCCCCCTGGAACGGTGTTCGTTTACCTTGCGTTGTTTAAGTTCTTCGGACTGCGGATCTGGGTGACGAATGCGGCTGTCCTTCTGCTGGGTGTGGCACTCTGCTGGATATGTTTCAGCATTGCGCTGCGGTTGATGGAGCAGGAGCTTGCCCTACTTGCGTCGTTTCTGTTTCTGGGCCTCATTTATGCAAGGCTGCTGAACGCGACCCATCACTGGTTCAGTTTGTTGGCTGTGCTGTGCGCGATCAGGATCATCATGCCGGTGAGGACTACTCCACGGGTTGCCGCCGCTGGATTCCTGCTCGGCGTTGCCTCGTGCTTTACCCAGACGGCTGGTGCTGCCGTGCTGCTGGCTGTGCTCATGTTCCTCGTGTGGGATGGGTTTGCCGTGGGCAAGCCATGGGGACGCGTCCTGTGGAACGGGACTGTCGTGGTCGCGGCCTTCAGCCTGGTGTTGTTCGTGTTGAACATCCCGCTGATTAAGGGGGTCGGCTGGCGGGGACTCTGGTACTACCAGGTGGTCTATCCGCCGCACTATCTGGCTTACTGGTTTGGGACTTGGTTTCCAGGACTTCCCGAGCCCCTTGCTTGGCATACACTGCCTCGTCTGGCCCCGTATCTGCTTGTCTATGCGGTGCCGCCTGTCGTTTATCCGACCGTGCTCTGGTATTGCTGGCGGAATCGCCGCAACGCGGCTCTTCCATTAGCAGAACTGCTGCTACTGGCTTCGACGGGCCTCTTCCTGCTGCTGGAGATTCTTCCCGGCGTCAACTGGCTACGAGTGTACTGTGTCTCGATGCCAGGGCTCATCCTACTTGTCTGGGCGGCGACCCGCGTTGCCGGGCGGAGGACCTGCGTAATCGTTGCCGGGTGGCTTGTCGTGGTGTGCATAGCAATCGGGAATAGCTGGTCAAGCCATAGTCACACTCAGACAGCCGTTGCGCTGCCCGCGGGCAAGGCGATCCTGCCCGAACAAAGAGCAGACAAATTCCTATGGCTGGCACAACATACAAGGCCGGGGGATTTTTTCTTTCAGCCCGCATGGCCTGAGAGCTACGTTCCCCTGGGCCTGCGCAACCCAACTTTTGTTGACTCGCTCATCGCGAACGAAGAAACGCGTCCGGAGTTCGTCGGCGTTGCCATACAGCAAATCGACCGGAGACAGGTGAAGTACATCCTCTGGTCGCGGCGATTGAACGGCCCCAACGATCCGGCTCGTCCGTGGCAGGACCACCTTGGACCCATGCGCGCCTATCTCAAAAGCCACTACAAACGGATGCAGGTGTTTACCGATGGGGATGAGGTCTGGAAGCGGAATTAAGTAGTGCGGGGGCCGGCCGGCGCGGCTCGAATGGGGACGCTGTGGGCGGGCAACAACTGAACGCCCCGCCTGGATCTCTTGGCTGGTGGCCGCGCTGGACCACCAGACCGGCAAGATTCTAGGTACGTGCCAGTAAGCGAGAAAGGTCTTCACTCCCTGGAAGGCACCGGCGACGGTCATCCTATGCGGACGTTCGGAACAAAATCACTTGGTTCAAGAGGACTCGTTGTGCAGTGTCCAATAAAAGCGTGCTGCGTCGATATCGTCTCATGCAGCTTGGGTGATCTGGAGATGGGTGCCGATGAATGCGTGACACTACCGTTCAGCCCAAGGGTACTTGTTGAGCGACGTTGATTTGTGCCTACATTCCCGCCTCGAACCTGGATGACGTCCAACTGCGCTCGCCGCCCTTGAAGCCAGGGAAGATCAAGCCCAGCCCAAGACAGATGTCTTCTCTATGCCGAGCTCGTCAGCCGGATGACGTACCGGGCCGTGGAGCAGTTCAATCCCGGCGATTGCGTGCAGGCTTGGAGGCCCTCGAGGTGGTGCACCGGTATGGTGTCCGGCGTACGAGAAGAATACCAGCGCTTCGACACTGGACCCCAACTCAAATCAAAATCGCTGGAATAAAAATCGCCCGCGCCAGGTTCTATAGGTGTGCATGACAGTGGGAAAGCACAACTACACGGATTTGGAGCCGCTGATGATCATTCCTTCCCTGGTGACTCAGATATTGCCAACGCCAAGTAGAGGTGCAGCGAGACGCGCCTCCACGTCGACCACGAGAAAGAAGGTCGTATTGTTTTATCCCGCGTACGAGGGCCCGGCGCTCGGGCCGCCACTGTGCATTCTGGCTTTGGCCGCGCCGCTGCTGAACCACGGCTTCGAGGTTGTCATTGTCGATGCAGCGATCGACGCAGACGCGCCGCAGCGCATCCTGCGGGAGTGCAGCGATGCGCTCTGTCTTGGGATTTCAGTACTAACTGGTCCGATGATTACGGCCGCACTGAACATCGCTCGGATGGTGAAGGCTGCGCTTCCCGATCTTCCGGTCGTCTTCGGAGGATGGCACCCGACGCTGACAGCAGAGCAGACTCTCGAAAACGAGCTGGTCGATGTGGTGGTGCGCGGGCCCGGGGAGTTCACTTTACTTGAGATTGTTCAGCGTTACCAGATGGGAGAAGGTCTGGATGGGGTGGCCGGTCTCTCCTATAAGCGGAATGGGACGATCATCCACAACCTGGAGCGCTCTGTCGCGCGCCTGATGGATCTTCCCGCTCCGGCCTTCCACCTGGCGGACTTCGACGCATACGAGCGCGTCTCGGGCATCCGCACGCTGACCTATGCGACCAGCGTGGGGTGTCCGTATGCCTGCAACTACTGCACGGATACGGTCTTTTATCACCGGCGGTTCAATGCTTACTCAGCCGAGCATGTTGTGGAAGAGTTGATCGACCTTGTTACGAAGTATCGGATCGAAGAAGTTGCGCTGCTCGATTCAAACTTCCCGGTAGACGTGAAGCGGGCGGTGGCGATCGCGCGAGGTATCTACGAGTCGGGAGTTCGCTTTACCTGGACTTTCCAGGCTTCCACCGATTTCCTGTCCAGGATGTCCGACGACGAGGTCCGGATGATGGGCGCGAGCGGCGTCCGGTTCATGGGGTTCGGAACCGAGTCTACGTCTGAATCGGTTCTGAAGCTTATGAACAAACGTCATCAGCGTCTGGGAGAGATGTATGAAACGGCGCGCAAGGCCGAGCTGGGAGGGATCCGCGTGAGTTTCAACCTGATCTTCGGTTATCCGGGCGAGAAGGAGAAGGACCGTGTAGAGACGCTCCAGACGATGAATGACATTGCGCGGAAGCACAGAAACGTCAGCTTTTCACCCAACATTTTCACGCCCTATCCGGGTATTCCCATCTGGCCGCAATTGAAGGAGATGGGCGTGAAAGAGCCGGCATCGCTGGAGGAGTGGGCGGGACTTCCGCTGGGAAAAAACGTCCTGCCGTGGCTTCGCGGGGCTGAATTGCGGCGCCTCGAACGCATGCTGGATTACTTCATGGTGAACAACAACATCCGCAATACTATGCAGCGGACAAAGGTCGCGGGACGATTCCTTAACGCACTGCTGAGCACACCGATGAAGTGGCGGATGCGGTCGAAGGTCTTCTTCTTTCCGTGGGAGGTGTGGTTGGCCCGTGCGACCGATCGCGTCGTCTCTCGGCGGTCATTGATTACGGGAGTCCCTCTTCCCGTAAAGTCGCAGGAAGTTTGCTGAATGGCTAGGACCATGACGCGCGTGATTGTTCATTACACGAACAGCGTTGATCCGATGTTCCGGTTTTCTCTGTAATCGGTAAACAGCAACGAAAGTCTCACGGTCGCGTAACCCGGCGCTAGAGGTTACGCAATCTAACAATCGAGGAGTTCAGTAATGCGTAGAGCGATTGAAAGCATATCCATGCTTTTTGTAATGGCCACCCTTTTATTGCCGATCCATGCCAAGGCGGATGACGATTCCAACCACAGTGCGCATGCAGTCTTCATCATGTCGAACTCAGCAGACT
Source organism: uncultured Acidobacteriaceae bacterium (assembly GCA_963781245.1). Lineage (GTDB taxonomy): Bacteria > Acidobacteriota > Terriglobia > Terriglobales > Acidobacteriaceae > Silvibacterium. The sequence continues at coordinate 367,874 of CAWAFB010000003.1, read as the reverse complement.
GGAATGAAGTCATTGCATTTACACGGTCAGCAAACGGAACGCTGCACGAGTCCGGAAGATTCCCGACCGGTGGCCGGGGCAGTGGAGGAAATAATGATCCTCTGGAATCGCAAGGCTCCCTCGCTCTCAGCCAGGACCATTCCTTGCTCTTTGTAGTAAACGCAGGGAGTGGGGAAATCTCAGTCTTTCATGTCCACGGTTCCGTTCTCGTTCTCTCGGACAAAGTTCGATCCAAGGGCAGCGAACCAAACGCAATTGCACAACACGGAAATCTGGTTTACGTGCTCAACACTGGCGGCAGCAGCAATGTGGCGGGATTTGCTCTGGAAGGAGATCATCTGCATTACATCAACAACTCGCTCTCTTTTCTCAGCACCAACACTTCCGGAGCAGCGTCAATTGCTTTCAGCCCTGACGGCAATTTCCTTGCGGTAACCGAGCGTCTGACTAACGACGTCGACGTATTCAAAGTGCAGGCTGACGGCACTCTATCGCCGACCGTAATCAATCCGAGTGCAGGTCCGGGCGCCTTTTCAGTCAGATTTGCACCTGACGGGATTGCCCTCGTTTCCGAGACCGGACCAGCGAGCGTCTCAAATGGATCTGCCATTTCTTCGTATGCGATTCTTGCTAATGGTACGCTCTCAGCAATAAGTACGAGTATTCCAACTCTCGGTGGAGCGAATTGCTGGAATGTAGTTACGCGGGACGGCCGGTTTGTCTATGTCTCGAATGCGGGATCCTCGACCATCTCGGGGTTTGCGATCTCTTCAACTGGCGCACTTTCCCCACTTCCAGGGACGGTAGTTGGTGAGAATACTGCTGGAGCTACAAATCTCGACATAGCTGTCAGCGCGGATGGCAAGTTTCTATTTACCTTGAACTCGGCGGATGGAACGATCGGCACCTTTGCAATTCAGAAGAATGGGACTCTCAAGAACTTGGGCCCAGCCAACGGCTTCAGTCCAAATTCTGGATTTAACGGAATCGCAGCCAACTAACAACAGCCAACCGACCAATCAAGCGCCTGCGAATTGCCAACTACCTTGGAATTCGCAGGCTTCCCGCATTCGGAATCAACTCTCATAACTCGAAAGCTGCTTTGCATCAACGAGATCTTAAGAATAGATAGGTAAACGGATGGGCAAGTTCTTCATCATGGTGGCGGTGGCAGCGGCAGCGTGTGCGCTGCTCTTGGGGTCTGCGGCTTTGGACGGCGCTTGGCGGCGGTCATCGAGACTCACCGAAGAACGCGCGATCCGGGCGCTCATCTCAGAGTGGGTCGAGGCATATCAGAATCTGGATGCGAAACGGCTGGCCGCGCATGAAACACCGGCCGTAGAAGTTGTAGACCGCTTCGGCCAGCTGCGCCTGCAATCCGCGACTGAGAACGAGAAGCTCTGGTCCGATACCTTTGAAGTGATCTCCAGAAAAAGCACACCACCGACGGTCACGGTTGACCATATTGAGTTTTTTCGAACAGAGGTAGCCCTGGTGCAGGTGTCCTGGCAATTTTCAGAGGGAATTCTGCTTGTCGATGGAGATTGCATCCCTCCATTTTCAGAGATCGATACCTATGTCGTGACCAAGACGCAGGGTGTCTGGTACGTCGCAGCGCACAACATGCAGGAAAAAAGCCGTAAGTGAGGATGGGGGCCTGTGGTGAGTCATTTCCGTGTAGCCGGTGACTCGGGCTCAATCCGAGCGCAGGCTGCTTCCGTTCTGGCAAGACGTAATTACCCATAACCCCGTTTTCGCTGCTCAGATAAGATGTTGCGCCTGCACTTTTCGAATTCTTACCGTTCCTGAACTTGCCGCGGCCAGGCAATGGTTGTGCCTGTGGCGTCTGGCATGAAGTCCAACATGACATCGAAGGTCCGCTCGCAGCCGACCATCGTCCAAGTCTCCGACCAAGGACGGAACCGTGCTGATGCACCCGGGTCAGGAGTGGCTGGCTCAGACAACCCGTATCCCTCAAATCGCGTATTTTTTCACGTCAAAATGAGCACAATTCCGTGCAAGAGAACTAGCCCCGATTTCGGCATGCGTCAGAGCGTTTTTTTTGCAGAAAAGGTCGGCATGGGTAGAGCCGGGAAATCCAGCGATACCATTTATTTTTGCGCCATCGTCGGCCACGTAGAAATACAGATTTAGAACAGTGTCATTCCCACAGCCCTTTACAGGCTCAACTTCTTTCCACGCCCCTGAGTTTGGAACTCCATCCTCGCCAAAAGTAATTGGTTTCAGCGAGCGCACATTACTCCCATTCGATACCAAGCTGGGGCAGGTCTTGAAAACCGTTGGAGGTATTGTCGCCACTAACTTCGTAACAAGGTTTTTATGGGCTTCAGAAAACAGAAATGCGTGCATCTTCTGTTCATCAACCTGCTGAGCGTTACCTGCCAGAACGCAGGCCAAGACCACCACGGTGCTACAAATCAACGAGCGTTTCCGTAAGCGTGTTATTTCACAGGAATCCCCTTCTTGCCTTCAAACACGCCGCAAATGATACACCCCATTTCGGGTATTACGATCAAAGGTGAGCCGACAATTGACCGCGAAAACCTATCGTTCCCTTCCGCTTAGATTAGATTGGCTGCCAATGAGCTTCTACTTCGCGCTTGCCGGCGGCACAATGCCGTTCATCCGCAGATATTCCACCATTTGGCCGTAGTGGTCGTTCCCATGGGCGGCGGCAAAAGCGGCTATCGTCGTCCTCGTACTGAACCCGTCAATAGGCTTGATGGCGACAAACGCATTTTCTGGCGTAATGGTCGCTACGGCCTTGTGCGCATAGACGAACGAAGCTTCCAAGGCAGCCACCGCTTCATCCTTGGTCGTAATGGACCCGATCGCCTTCACGTCGCGGTCAGATTTAATGCCGCTCCATCCGAAAAAGAAGTAATTCGCCTGTGCCAGGTGGGTTACCTGTGCCACAAAAGTGCGCACGGTGTCGAACTGCGTGGTCTGGCTCGCGGCGAAGATGCCTTGCGCTGGTGCGAAACTGTATTTATCAGCGGGCATCGCCTTCGCCGCCCCCACCACCTGGAATTCCATCATGGAGAGCAAACCGTCCACCGCTTTCGCGGGGTCTTCCTTTGTACCGACCGGCGGTGACGGTGGGGGGCCGCTCATCTGTGAGCGCATCTGTAGACCACTACTCGAGATCAGAGCAGCTGCAAGAAGCAGAGCGCGAATGCGCATTGTTTATCCTCGATCCAAGTTTGTTTTAAGGGCGACTCCAGCGTAACAGTCCTTTCCTATTGTCGTCTTGACGTGGTGCATCCTGGGTCACTCGGTATCCGACGTGACCCAGAATTGGTCGCACAACCTCCAGCCTTGCGCCAGCGCAACATATAGCAGGATGGTGCGCAAGCTCCGAAAAAGCCCTTTATTGGCCGAATCGGCCGAGGAACCTCCGCGAAAACTGGTTGCCAACATTTGCGGGCGAATTGGATTGCGGGCGTGTACGCACGACGTCTGCAATCAACTCGCCTACCGTTCGTTTACAGGGGTTGCCAGAAAGGCGTGGACCTTGCCCGTATCCGGCCCGCTGAGGACCGTTGCCATGCCCGAGATTTGTCCGCGCTCGTTGATCTTGTTAGCCATGGTTGCGCGGAGGTGGAGGTTGGAATCTTTAGGAAATAGGGTATTGAGGTCGGTCATCACGCCGTCCTGATAGATGAAGGCATGGGACCAGTTAAAGTTGGAGTCCCAGGTGCTTCCCACCACCTGGCCCCGGTTGTTGATGCCGGTGGCTATGGCGGCAATATCTCCCGGCAGGAGGTGGTCGAGGACTGTAAGTGTGCCGTTCTGCCAAATCGCGCCATATCGGATTGCGCCACCAGGACTGACGAAGACTGTCCCAACAATTTGGCCCTGGTTGTTATTGCCGTAGGCGATAGCGCCAGCTCCAGTTCCGAGGTCCTTGAGCACGGTGACAGTGTCGTTTTCCCACGATACGGCGTGACTCATCGCGCCGCAGGTTCCTGTGCAGCCTACGGCCTGGCCATCATCGTTGATCCACAACGCGAACCCGCCTGGGTCGCTAACCGGCGTAGGAAGAGCGCGGGCTTTGCCGTTTTCCCACAACACCGGCAGCTGAAGCCGATTATTAGCTGTGCCAGGAGAGCATGAGGCGTCCACAGTACCGTCTTCCGCCATTCCTACGATTTGTCCACGGTTATTGATCGCGCTCGCCTGCCCGTTATTTCCGCCGAGCGTCGGGAGCGCGCGCATCTGGAAGAATTGCCAAAGAAACGGGCGACAAGTAAGGTGCGTGTTGAAGCCACAAATGTCTTCGCCGTTCGGGTCGGGAACAGCCGTTTCGGACATACCTACTATCTGCCCGAAGTCGTTGATCTCGCCCCAGTTCATCCAACTGTTCTGTCCTCCAAGCGTGCCGAGGTCGAACTTGAACCCGTCGGCGCCTATCAGTACGTGTCCGCTTGCAAGTGTCGCGGCTATGAAATTTATGTTTTGCGACGGTACCCCGTTCCAGGCCATGATCTCCGTCCAGCCTTCCTCATTGACGGACATGGCACAAGCCGCATTTTGACCCTCTTCCCCGCCCAAATCGGTAACTCTGTACCTGGTTTGTGCGAATGCATTGCTGGCGCAAGCCAGAACAATCGTCGTAACACACGGTATCCGGAAATTGCGCAACCGTCTTAGCGTGTTCATGTCTCCTCTTTTCTCCATATGAAAGTCGCCGTGGCGAGATGACTGGTGGACTTACGTCACGAATCACCTGGCGCTCCAGCAGTGCAGAGCAGAATTGGCACACAAATTCCACAAATTCCAGCTGGTGAACTTAGGAAGCATGCCGTGTTCCATGTTCGCGACGATTACGTGACACAACAGGCCCGACATTTCAGAGTTCGAAGACGAGTGGCGGACTAACAATCTCCTGAGACGGGCCTAAAGCGACCAGGGCGACTGTTTCTCCAACTTTTCATACACACACTGGCGAGAGGATACGAAATTCGAGAACACCGAGCAGCCAGGAGTCAGGTATTGCGATTGAGGTTCAAATGATTTACATACATACTAGTTGGTATGCTAGTTGCTCACGAGAGGAAGCGAAGGGTCCGTGATCCTGAACGTACACGGGAACGCTTGCTGCAAGCGGCCTATCGGGAGGTCCTCAGAACAGGATTCCAGGGGGCTGGCATCGATACAATTCTCGCCGCCACCAACCTCACCAAGGGAGCGCTCTATTACCACTTCGCCAGCAAGGAAACTTTAGGGTATGCCATCGTCGACGAGATCATCGCAAAACTTGTCCACGACAGGTGGTTGCGTCCTCTGCTTAGCGACGGGCAACCCATCGACATTTTGATCGGCATTGTTCGGCGGATACCAGCTCGGACCCAGGACGTTCGCGCCGGTTGTCCGCTGCTCAATTTGTCACAGGAGATGTCTCCGCTGGACGAGCAATTCCGCACGCGGCTGGAGAAGATATTCCTTGACTGGCAGGAAGGTGTTGCAACGCTTTTACGGAAAGGGAAGGCCCAGGGAACAGTTCGCCGTGACCTGAATCCAGACGAGAGTGCCAGTTTTCTGGTCGCCATGGTCGAGGGCTACGCCTCGTTGGCGAAGAATGCTCAAGATGCCAGGGTGTGGGAAGTGGGAATTAGAAACATCGTGGGATGGTTGAAGTCTCTTCGGGCGCCGCGTCAATCTCCAAAAGGTGGACGACCGATGTCGAAGAAGCCTGTTGTCCGGCGAGGGCGGTGATTTCAGTTTCGGGAACGCCATGGATCGAAGGAGATCAGCGATGATAGCTTGTCTGAGTTTCCTCCAATCCCCAAGCTCAGTCGAGTTCACGTAGAAGCAGTGCACGCGTCATCCTCAGTCACGTAGCAGAAATCGACACGAAAGAACTAGGGTTCCATCATGAGCGCCCGCACAATTCAGGATCAGGCCATAGCGCGTAAAACCTTTGTTCAGCAAGCTGTTCACGCAGATGCGGGCGATCCGGCTAGCCCACTGCGGGGAGCTGCGATGTTCTCCACCAAAAGCAAAAGGGGTTATACTCCTGGAGCGACAGAGGACCAGTTCTTCGAAGCTGCAGACACATCACTCCTTCCGGTCATCCGAGTTGATGCGGCAAGCCTCATGCAAGTCTCGCGACAGTTGGAGAGCATAGCGAAACGACAGGCGCCGCGAATCGCGTTCAAGGCAAAGGGCAGCATTTTACTCTTGAATCTATTCGACATTTTGGCAGTGCAAGCCGAAGGTAATTATGTCTCGTTGCAACACCAGCCTAATCGCTATCTGGTGCACGAATCCCTCTCGTCCATGGCCGAGAAGCTCAAACCCTACGGTTTTATTCGCATCCACCGCTCGGTCGTCGTGAATGTCTCGGCCGTTGAAAAGGTCCAACCTCTACCGACGGGGGAGTATAGGCTGCGTGTGAGAGGCGGGAAGGAATACTTGGTAACGCGTACGTACAAACACAACCTCAGGGATCTGGCTCAACTGTGGGTAGGAACAGAGCCGCTTTGCGGATAAGAGGAGGCATAGGTTGCGTCGATAAGCGCGCCTAGGAGTTTTCGTCGCGGTTTAGCGCTGGTGCTCCAGTTGTAAGCTGTGACAGTCGATCGACGAGTAATGAACAGGCATTTCCGGCACTTCCTCCTGCTTGTCGACGACTCAGAAGCGGTTGGCCCTAATCCAATCAACGCGAAACCGCCAATCCGCTCATGAACGGCGTCGCCGGCTTTCGTATCGAGCGAAGCGGTGTTCCGTTCACTCATCACTCGCTCGTAGTGCTACATGTCCGTAAAGTCGCTAGGGCGTGTTCACACTAATCGGAGAGCTTCAACGATGAGGGCAAACTGCAGGAAGGCGAGGAAGACGAGGTCGAGCTTTTCGAAGCGGGAGAAGATGCGACGAAAGCCTTTGAGTCTACGGAAGAGCCGTTCTATTTCATTGCGTTTCTTGTAGAGGGCACGATCATATTCCCACGGCTCGATGCGGTTGGACTTGGGAGGGACAACTGGAACCATGCCGAGATCGAGAACCAGTTGCCTGGTCAAGTTATCCTCGTAGGCTTTGTCCATCAGCAGGGGAAGTCCATCCGGCATCGGCCCAAGTTCCTTTAGCAAGGCCCGTCCCTGCGGAGCGTCGTGAGCATTGCCCGGCGAGAGAGCGAAGGTGATGGCCGTTCGAGCATTCGCGGCAACCAGATGAATCTTGGTGGTCCATCCGCCGCGAGACTTTCCGATGGCTTGCGGTCCGTTTTTTTTAACGCCCCGGTGCCATCCGGATGCACCTTCACCGAAGTCGAGTCCAAGGCGAAGGCTTCAATCTGGATACGCACAATCTGCTCCGATTGCAACCTCTCAAACACCCGGTCAAGCACGCCGTTCTTCGCCCAGCGATTCATCCGTACGTAGATCGTATGCCAATTGCCAAACCGCCTGGGAAGCCCGCGCCATTTGCATCCCTGCTCGGCCACATACAGGATCGCGTTCAGGATTTGCAGGTTCGTCAGACGCACATTCCCGCGCTGTAATGGCAGGCTATCCTTGATCTTTTCGTACTGCTCCGGAGTGATTTCCATCTATCTCCTACTTACACGAGATAGATCACATTAGGGCGTGTTCACACTAATCGGAGAGCTTCAACGATGAGGGCAAACTGCAGGAAGGCGAGGAAGACGAGGTCGAGCTTTTCGAAGCGGGAGAAGATGCGACGAAAGCCTTTGAGTCTACGGAAGAGCCGTTCTATTTCATTGCGTTTCTTGTAGAGGGCACGATCATATTCCCACGGCTCGATGCGGTTGGACTTGGGAGGGACAACTGGAACCATGCCGAGATCGAGAACCAGTTGCCTGGTCAAGTTATCCTCGTAGGCTTTGTCCATCAGCAGGGGAAGTCCATCCGGCATCGGCCCAAGTTCCTTTAGCAAGGCCCGTCCCTGCGGAGCGTCGTGAGCATTGCCCGGCGAGAGAGCGAAGGTGATGGCCGTTCGAGCATTCGCGGCAACCAGATGAATCTTGGTGGTCCATCCGCCGCGAGACTTTCCGATGGCTTGCGGTCCGTTTTTTTTAACGCCCCGGTGCCATCCGGATGCACCTTCACCGAAGTCGAGTCCAAGGCGAAGGCTTCAATCTGGATACGCACAATCTGCTCCGATTGCAACCTCTCAAACACCCGGTCAAGCACGCCGTTCTTCGCCCAGCGATTCATCCGTACGTAGATCGTATGCCAATTGCCAAACCGCCTGGGAAGCCCGCGCCATTTGCATCCCTGCTCGGCCACATACAGGATCGCGTTCAGGATTTGCAGGTTCGTCAGACGCACATTCCCGCGCTGTAATGGCAGGCTATCCTTGATCTTTTCGTACTGCTCCGGAGTGATTTCCATCTATCTCCTACTTACACGAGATAGATCACATTAGTGTGAACACGCCCTAGTGTGAACACGCCCTAGTCGGACAAGTAACCGTAGCTCGGAATCTATGGGAATCACATCTCCGCGAAGCCGGTTAGAACGAAGTCGCTGGCGCGACGGACTGAGAGTGGTGGTTAGCGAAGGGAGTCCTGCAGGGCTAGGGTGAGTGGTCATAGGAGGAGGTTTCTATGACCCCGCTTCGCCAGCGCATGCTCCACGAGCTTCAGCGGCGCAACTACTCACCTTCTACGATCCGCGGCTACCTCGGTGCGGTGCGACAGTTTGCCGAACACTTCCATTGCTCGCCGGAGCAACTGGGCGCTGAGCACCTGCGACGCTATCAGCGATACCTGCTGCAGGAGAAGAAGCTCGAGCCCAGCACCGTCGAGATGCGCATCTCGGCGCTGCGTTTCCTGTACAAGCGCACGCTGAAGCGGCGTGATCTGGCCTTCGACGATCTCATCTTCCCGAAGGTGCCACACAAGCTGCCGACCGTGCTCAGTCAGGATGAAGTCGTGCGGCTGATCGAAGCGGCACCCAACCGCTTGTACCGCATGATCCTGGTACTGCTCTATGCCACCGGAGTACGCAGGACCGAAGCGGCGCGGATCAAGGTCGAAGACATCGACAGCCAGCGCATGGTCATCCACATCCGCCAGGGCAAGGGCGCCAGAGACCGGGATGTGCCGCTCTCGCCGAAGCTGCTCGAGGAACTGCGCAGCTGGTGGCGGTGGAAGAAGCCACGTGGCTATCTTTTTCCCAGCACCGCGGGTCAGCGTGGTACCCACCAGCCCATCTCCGACAAGACCGTCTGGCACGCCTGCCGCGCAGCGGCTACGCGCGCAGGGCTCACGAAGAAGATCCATCCGCATACACTACGGCAGGCTTCAGCATACTGCACCACCTTTCAGAGTTCGTTCATTCTAAAGACAATTGGCCTTGGCCGAAGGGAATTTGCGGAAGTTTATGGGCGCCACGACGTGCCGCTTTCACTTCTTGTTGCACCTCCGGAAGCAACAGATCTTTTTTCTCGATGATCCATGGCGCGTATTCCACAACCTGCCTTGCAGGGAGAGTGCGCTGTCGGATAAGTCGCTTGACTACCGTATTACTCACTTTTAGTTCTCGTGCCGCCGCCTCTTGTGTCACCCAGTTATCTTGCTTTTGGAAGGGAGAGATCTTGTGATATCCCCGCAGGCCGGCTACACGAGATGCATTCCACGTCTTCTCTTGACCGGTTTTGTATCCGAGACGATTTAAGATAGCCGCGATCACTTTGTCCTGACATATCTTCGATAACTCGCCTACCAGATCGATCACCGAACGGTCCGCGCTGTGACGGTGGTGTCCTGGCTTGTTGCGTTCCACATGCAGTTCCGAGTGCACTCCACCAGCCCAGTGGACACGCAGGCGATGAGTTGAGCGATGGGGTTCATTATCGACGATGATCTCTACCAAGACCGACCGTAGAATGCGCTTCTTCAGCGGGATTGGCGCTTCGGGCTGATTCCACAGCACAGAGAGATCTTCGCTCAACATGGACAGTCGCCGCTTCTGTTCCTCGCTGAGAGGCTCGGCAGTTTTCCCCGCCGCTGCGAGACGTGCCTCGGCTTCTGCAACCTGATCCAGTGCGCTGTTCCAGCGAGCCTCTAGCTCGCTGGCCACCAGACGATTTTCTGGCTCCACGGCATCAAACTGGCGGCGCGCACGTTTCTCCTCATAGCGAGCCCGTTCCAGAGCCAGCTCGAGTGCCTTTCGTTTCTCATCTCCTTCGACCTTGGCGCACGCAGCTAATTGGATTGCAGCCTCGATCCCGGCAGGTTGAATAGCTGTCAGGACGCTTTGCACCACGGCTCGATCCAGCCGCAAGCTGCCCACCGTAAAGCAGTGGCCTGATCCGCGGTCTCCCCGATCACCCTGACAGACATATCGAGGGACTCTGCCGCTGCTGCCGCTATAAACAACTTGCATTTTCCGTCCACATCGACCACAACGCAGCAGGCCGGATAGAAGAGCTGCACCCAGTTTTGCCGCGCCGCTACCTTCACTATCGGACCATGCCACATTGGCCTCCAGTCGCCGTCGATTTTCCAAGTACTCCTCCCAACTGATGTACCCCGGATGATGGTCGACAAGCAACACCTTCCATTCATCATGTGGTCTCCGGTAACGCGAGAGTTGCCGCGCTCGCCCCTGCTCGATCACCGTGCGCGCCCCAGTCTTGCCATAGGCGAACGCTCCGGCATAGCACGGGTTGTTCAGCATCTGACGGATTCTTCCGCTACTCGGCAACCCCCAGACTATCTCCGCTCCGGCAGTTCCGGGTTTGGTCTTGGGCACCGGGATTTGCTCTTCCCGGAACCAGATCGCAGCTTGACGAGCACTTCCCAGTTGTTGGAACTTGTGAAATACGCTGCCGACCGCCTGCTGCACCTGGCGATCAGGTGTCTTTTCGATTCGGCCTTGGTCAGTCCGAATGAAGCCCACCGGCACTTCCCACATCGCGAAGCCGCGGCGCGCCTTCTGCTCAAAAGCCTCGCGAGCACGTTGTCGCAACAGACCGAGCTCGAACTCCGACATGGTGCCCTTCAGCCCGAGGATCAGGCGATCATTCAGCTGGCGCGGGTCATAGATCCCGTCGCTATCGATGAGCAACGTCTCCGTCAGTGCACACAGATCCACCAGATGATGCCAATCGCGGTTATTGCGCGCCAACCGCGAAGCCTCAAGTGCTAATACTGCTCCTGCCAAGCCCTGGCACACAGACGCCAGCAGCCGGCCGAAGCCCGGCCGCTCTTGGGTACCCGCGCCGGAGCGGCCCAGGTCCTCATCGATCACGATGACCTTGTGAAAACCCAGCTGGGATGCATGGTGTGCGAGGGCATACTGCCGTTCCTTGCTCTCCAGGTGATTGCGCACCTGATACGGGGTTGATTGACGCACGTAAACGTAGGCTCCGCGCTCCAGCTGGTGTCCCTTAATTTTCTCGTTCATTTGGCCTCCCGTCTCCGCTGTTGAGAACGCTTTCCAAAAGCTGGCGCCACAGCCCGCGGCAGTGTTCCCGCGTGGATTCCGGAAGCTCGGTCCAAATCTCCTCTTCCTCGAACCGCAGCTTGCGCTGCAGCACGATCCGACTCTCCTTGGTGTTCTGCATCCTGACCTCCTGATGCAGATTCTGCACAACCAGGACCGTCCAGAGCACGATCCATGCGCTGGTCATCGATGATCCGGCGGAGCTCAACCAGAGCTGTGATGTCGACTCCGGGCCTGTCTTCATAACTCAACCGATCACAGAGTTCGGGAATCAACATCCACTTGGGTAATGCGATCTGTGCTCCTGTGGGAAGTCTGACGATGAGAACTTCGGAATCCATCCTTCGCAAATGGCGAATGACTTCTACTTCAACCCCATAGAACGGGTGGCAGGGATAGCAGATTCTTGCGGCATGCAGATCATGAGTAGTACGAGGAGGCCTTACGACACGCGTTCGCTGACTCACTTGCTGGAAGCCAGCACGGATCTTCGCACGATCCAGCTGCTGATGGGCCATGAGCGGCTCGAGGACACAACCGTCTATCTCCAGCTCTCGCGGCGTCACCTCCATGCCGCCATCAACCTGCTGGAGCAGATCGCGCTTCGCACAAAACAGCAGGACAGGAAGCGATGAGCCGGCCGCCCTTCGAGGTGGCCGACATCATTCGCATCAGTGGTGACAGCTTCCGGCAACGGTATAGCGCTTCGTTAACCTGGCCGCAGCGCAAGGTGCTCGATGCCATCGCTCGCTGCCGTACCGCTGCGCTCGGCGGGCATCGCGATGCGTGCGTGAGCTGCGGACATCAGGCCATCTCGTATAACTCCTGCCGCAACCGGCACTGCCCCGAAAGGCCAGACCGGTGCACGCGATCAGTGGTTGGCCAAGCGACAGCTGGAACTGCTGGCCGTCGGCTACTACCACCTGGTCTTCAGCGTGCCGCATAGGCTGGTGCCGTTGATGTGGCAGAACAAGAGGCAGCTCTTTTCCTTGCTGTTCGAAGCCAGTGCCGCCGCGCTGCTCGAGGTCGCTGTTGATCCGAAGCATCTCGGCGCAGAGCTTGGCTTCCTGGCCATCCTGCACACCTGGGGACAGACACTCACTCCGAACCCTCACTCATGATGCCCGGCATTATCATCTCCTTCATTTTCAGTAAACAAGGAAGGTGGGTTTCCCGAACTACCCCCTTGCAGAACCAGCTTGCCTGTGCGGAGAAGCCGGTCGATAACGCTCCGAACTGTTTCGTTATTCAAATCCGCACGACGAATCTCCCAGGGAGCGCGAGGAGTGACCTGTTCACGCTTTAACAGGCCTGCCTCCACTAGCCGTTCGATCGTGCGGTGACTCACTCCATATATCCGGGCCGCTTCGTTCAGGCTGACGCTCTCAGGATCGGGTAGCGCTCGCCTTTGACCGGTAATCGAATAGTTACGCCGCGCAGTGGCCACGCGGATTTGATTCCACCGCTTGCTTTTACCTGTCGAATAACCGAGCCGGTTCAACACGGAGGCTATCTGGTCATCGCCGTGCCGAACCGCCATCCGGCGTATGATCTCCAGGGCCTCGATCGGCGTTGCGGTTTCAGTCGCTGAACGCGGCCGGTCCATCGCTAATTGGGTGTGCGTACCGCCCTTCCAGTGGATTGTGAACTGAAGCGTCTTTTTCTCCGCATCTGTGCGCACGATGATCTCCTCTACAACCGTGCGGAAGATCATCTTCTTGAGTGTCGAAGGACAGTGATCGTTTTGCCAGACTTCAGAAAAGTTCGCGCCCATCGCCAGGATTTGATCTTCTTCGTCGACGGACAACGAATATCGCTTTCCATTAAGGCCGGCCAGTCTCTGTTTGGTCTTTGCGATCTCCTCCAGCTTCTCGTTCCAGCGACGTTCCAATTCGTAGGCCACCAGACGATTCCTGGCATCTACGGCATCGTATTGCTCGAAGGCTTTCCTGGCCTCATACTCTAGTTGCTCAAGTTTGCTGGACAGGGCGATGCGCTGTGCTGCATCCCCGGTGCTTAACTCTTCAAGTGCGCGCAAGCTGGCTTCTATCCCAAGAGGAGAAATCACCTTAAGCAGTTCCTGACTCAACCGGCGGTCTACCGATGCACCGCCAAAGCGTTGGCAGTACTGTCCGCCATCGTCGTAATCTCCCTTGCAGAGATAACGCGCGTGGGTGCCGCGGGCTCCCCAGTAACGTACATGGAGCTTGCGGCCACAGTGTCCACAGCGAAGAAGTCCCACCAGCAGTCCCTGCCCGGCACGAATCGCGGCCATGGATTCATCCCCCTGCCAGTTTACGGAATTACGCCGCGTCATTCGTCGATTCTCTTCATAGGTGGCCCAGTCAATATAACCCTCATGATGATCGGGGATGAAGACCCGGCACTCTTCAGCTCGACGCGTAGCGCTCTGATGTTTCTCCAGCCTGCCGTCGACCAGTAATGTCGTGACCGGACGGCGGCCCCACACGTAGGCGCCCGCATAGAAGGGGTTGCTCAGAATATCGCGGACCAGGCCTTGGGTGGGAACCTTCCAGACCAGCTTTGTCCCCTGGATCGGATTCGCGGGTAGCTCTATATCGTGATCGCGGAACCACTGAAACGTTTGGCGGATGCTCCACCGTTCTCGAAACTTCATAAACACAAGTCGAATGGCTTCGCAGATTCGCTGATCGGGATGCAAAACGATCTTACCCGTGAGATTCCGGGTGTAGCCAACCGGCAGCCGCTTGAATAACTCGCCCCGCCGTGCCTTCGATTCCTGGCCAGCCTGCATTCGTTGGCGAAGGACCTTCAGCTCGACAACGCTGAGTGTCCCTTTGATTCCCAGCACCAGCTGGTCGTCAAGGTAATTCAGGTCGTAGATCTGCTGTTCATCGGCGATCAGAGTTCCAAAAATCTGGCACACCTCCAGCAGCCGGCACCAGTCCTTGTCCGTGCGGGACAGGCGCGAGACCTCCCGGCTGCCCACGATTCCAACCTCTCCAAGGGCTACCCAGCTGAGGACGCGCTCGAATCCTTCCCGGCGCGCCGAAGCCATCCCCGCACTGAAACCGAGATCACTGTCGATGATCTCCACATCTCTCCAGCCCAGGTTACGTATCCGGTCGGCTACCTCATACTGAAGGCGCTGACTCTCCAAGTTGTAGCGCACCTGTTTCTCGCTCGATTGCCTTAAGTAAACGATGGCCTTGCGAGCCAGATGCTCCGGCCTGATCTTCGGACTGCAGAGAAGCTCTGTCATCGACCCTTCCTCCCTCCGCCTCAAATACCGCCGCCAGAATGCGAGCCATCAGATCGATCAGATCGGCGCGCACTATCGCATTTACGGGCACGATTCCGGTTTCTTCCCGAACTATCATGCCCAATAGTTCCAGTTGCTCCACGATGACCCCCCTTGCACCCGTCAACAGCAGTTGGCAGAAGGTTATCGTGGTCGCGTTTTTCACTGGCGTGTGGCGAAAGCAACGAAGTTAGAGAGACAAGAGCTTGCTTGCTGAGGTGAACTTGCTCGCTGATCTTTATCCCGCTGCTATCGGGCGACAGCATCCATACGGGAATCTTCAACCGTTTCCCGGCTTGGTCGATGACCGACACCGCGCCATCTCCTCGCTTCGGCTTCCGAAGGATCTGAACGGTGGCCCCATAGAGCGGGTGAAACGGATAGAAGACCTGGACCTCAGCGTTTTCCGCACTCAGGGTATTGTGGGCGTGGGTGTCCACATCCGCACATCCACTGCGTGGTGCCTGATGGCGGACTCGCGCCGGACCACTCGCGCTGGATCGCTTCCCGTTCCAGCTTCCTGCTGCCGGTCAAGGTGCTCAGCCGCGTCTTCCGCGGCAAGTTCGTCGCCGGACTGCGGCGGCTCTTTGCACGCCATCAGTTGCGCTTCTTCGGCGAGTGCATGCCGCTCCATGAGGAGAAGCACTTCGCCCTCTTCCTGCGCACGCTTTATCGGCAAGACTGGGTCGTCTATGCCAAACCGCCCTTCGGTGGCCCTGAGCATGTGCTGCATTACCTGGCGCGCTATACACATCGCGTCGCCATCTCCAACCATCGCCTGCTCTCGTCTCAGCTGCTGAGGTCTGCTTCCGCTGGAAGGACTACGCTCATCACAGCAAGCAGCGCACCATGACACTTGCCTCTGACGAGTTCCTGCGCCGCTTCGTACAGCATGTGCTGCCGCGGGGCTTTCCCCGTATCCGCTACTTCGGCTTCCTCGCCAACCGCAGACGAGCCCGCATGCTGCCACTCTGCCGCGCTTTGCTCCACCAGGCTCCTCCCGCTGAGACTTCTTCCGCCGTACAGCCCACCACACTAGGGAAGTGCCCGCGCTGCCATGGACTCATGCATCTCGTCGAACGGCTCTCGGTCGCACAACTCTTCTTCGCTCAACGAAAGGAGGTATACCTGCTTGACTCCTCCTAGCTGCCAGAGCAAAGCGGCCTTCACCGTATGCTTCGCAGCATGCTCACTGGAAGTGTGTCTCAGGCCCGAATACAGCGCTTTTCCTCTACCTAACGCTGCCTCCCGCAGCGTCTCCCCGCATCTGTTGCGCCTGGTTGCAGAGAACTTCCACTCCACTCTGCATGTCTCTTCTGATTGCCTCGGCACATCTCAGCGCATGAAAAACCCATAGCCGCCAACATCCTCGCCCGCCGCACCAGCGCCTTCCTTCAAACCGCTCTATCCGACCTGCTCCGCTCTAGCTCCATCCACTACGCACAGCTTTTCTTGCGGAGCAGCTCCGATAGAGTACTGACGTTACACGTCCACTTACCGAAGACATGGTCGATCTGAACAGCTGACACTGAACAGCTCAGGGAGGCAGATCAGCCAGTCTCCATTAGCCCTTTTGGAAATCCATCGGTGCGCTTGCCTGGCCGGAGCCCGGATAGACTGACATCTGAAGCTCCACCTGATCTGCTCATTGCGCTGTTTGCTTGCGATCATCAACGGCAGTTCGCGAGAGCCGGATTCCAAGCCTCTTCAACCTGAGTTGGAGCGTCGAACGCTTGACTCCCAGACGAGCTGCGGCTCCGTTCGAGGTTATTACGAAACTCGTGAATGCGCCGATCCAAGCCTCGGGCAGATCAGCGCGCGCCGAATTCAATGAGTTTGAGGTCAGCCGAACTTCATGGAATATGGGTTGCCGCTCTTGCGTGAACATCCTTGGCCTGTTCCTTCAAGAGATCCAAGAACGACTGGAGAACCACCGATGGGGTGCCCTTGTGCCATGTGGCGATTAATTCCACCCGCGCATGGTCTGGTACGATTCGCAAGAACTTCACTCTATCGGCACGAAGGTTCCTCACGCACGCAGGCACAATGGTCGCTCCAGCCTCGGACGCCACCAGCGAGAGCACTGTCTGCATCAAGTGTGGCTCGTGTTCTACAAGTGGGACAAATCCTGCTTCGTTACACAAGGCAGTGATGGTGTCATAGAGGCCGGGTGCGCCACGACGATGAAAGAGAATAAGCGGCTTTCCGTCAAGATTCTTCAACGCGACACTCTTTCCCTTCGGAGCGCAGTGATCGGGCATCGCAACCAGCAGCGGCTCTTTGTAGAGAGATCGTGTGTCGAAGAGCACTGACTGCTCGTTAGAGAGTGGCCTCGTGAAGCCAAGGTCGAGTTCCCCGCGCGCGAACGCCTCATCCTGCTGCAGCGGCGTCAGCTCCTCCAGCACCAGCTTTACGCCGGGGTAGCGCTGCCGATACAGACGAATGAGACCAGGCAAAAACGATGCTGTTGCCGATCCCAGGAAGCCGATGCGCAACGTGCCGATCTCACCACGTGCTGCGCGGCGCGCGGCCTCCACAGCGTGTTGTGCCTGCTCCAGGACGCGCATCGCTTCGGTATAGAAGACCTCGCCTTCGGGTGTGAGCCGAGCGCGACGTTTCTCGCGAACGAACAGCTTCAGGCCAAGCTCTTCCTCCAGTTCGGACACTGCCTGGCTGAGGGCCGGTTGTGCGACATTCCGGCGGCGCGCGGCTTCGCGGTATCCGTTCCACTGAACCACAGCCGTGAAATAGCGGAGATGCCGCAGCTCCAAGGTGAACGCTCCTCCTTATCAACGTGATCGTATCTTATTAGGAATCATATCAATCTCTCCCTCAATCTACTCCTGTAGCTGACGGTTACGAACCGCGCTAAGGAGAAACAAAGATGTCGATCGCTACCGAGACACTGTTCCAGCCGCTGACTGTTGCCACGGCGCCCGAGGCTTCCAAGCCGATTCTTGAAAACATCCAGAAGGTTTACGGCTTCGTCCCTAACCTGATGGCCACGTTTGCAAACAGCCCTGCAGTGCTGCAGGGATATCTGGCCATGGACGCCTCCTTTGAGAAGGGTACGTTCACCCCTGTCGAGCGCCAGTTGATCCTGCTGGCCGCCAGCGAGGAGAACAAGTGCGGCTACTGCGCAGCAGCTCATTCCACCATCGCGAAGGCCTTCCTGCATGCGCCGGCGGAGACCATCGACGCGGTTCGTGTCGGAAAGCCGCTGGCCGACAAGAAGCAGAACGCGCTGGTGAACCTGGTGCGCGAGATCGTACGCGAACGTGGCTTCGCTTCCTCTGCGACGGTCAATGCCTTTCTGGCGACTGGATACGAAAAGCCCCAGGTGATGGAGTTGCTGCTCGGCGTCGCACTGAAGACAGTGTCGAACTATCTGGATCGTCTCTCGCCGGCAACTCTCGATCAGGCGTTTGCGGCGGAAGCTCGGTAAGAGCTTCCGCCTCGCGCGGACCACAGCAGCAATACATCCGGAGAAAAGACGATGGCCACTCAAGTTCTTCAAACGACGCATGAGCTCGATGAAGCTCGCAATCACTATCGAAACACTGTCATTCCCGCCGATAGGCTGGCGATCATGGACCGCGCTACCGACGAACTCGTCCACAGCGGTGTCCGTTCGGAATCGCTGAAGGAAGGAGATCAAGTCGAAGACTTCATCCTGATGGATGCGCACGGCTCCCCCGTGCGGCTGCAGCAGATGCTATCAGAGGGGCCGGTCGTTGTCGCTTTCTACCGCGGCGGATGGTGCCCCTACTGCAACATCGAACTGCGCGGGCTGCAGCGCGTTCTTCCGCAGATCCGGAAGCTTGGCGCTTCGTTGGTCGCGATCTCGCCACAGCTCCCAGATAACTCACTCTCAACCGAAGAGAATAACAGTCTCGAGTTCCCGGTACTCAGCGACGTCGGCAACACGGTAGCGCGCCGCTTCGGTATCGTCTTCACCCTACCCGACGCTCTGCTGGAGTCGTATGAAGTCTTCCAGCACGGTTTGCGCAAATTGAACGGTGAAGATGGTGCGACGGAGCTACCTATCCCAGCGACGTTCGTTCTGGATCGCAATGGAGTCATCCAGCTGGCCTATGTTGACGAGGACTACACTCGGCGCCTTGATCCCGAGCTCATCTTGGACAAACTCCAGGAACTCGCGCGCCCCAGCTAACGGGATCGGAGAACACTATGGAAAAGCTACTCTCGCCTCTCAGTATCGGGCCGTACGTCCTTCGGAACCGGATCGTCATGGCACCGCTCACGCGCACGCGGGCCGGAGAGCGCAACGCGCCGCGCGATATGAATGTCGAATACTACCGCCAACGTGCCTCGGCTGGACTCATTATCTCGGAGGCGACGCCGGTGTCGCCGTTCGGACATGGCTATCGCGGCACGCCTGGCATTCACACGGAAGAGCAGCGTGACGGCTGGCGTGCGATCACAAAGGCTGTACACGAAGAAGGCGGCCACATCTTCCAGCAGCTGTGGCACGTAGGGAGACTGTCGCACCGGGATTTGCAGCCGGGCGGTGTGCTGCCGGTTGCACCTTCCGCGATTCGTCCCTCCGGTGATGCTCTGACGCCCGAGGGGCCAAAGCCCAGGCCCACGCCACGTGCCCTGGACGCCGCAGACATTCCGGCCATCATCGAGGAGTTCCGCCGGGGTGCGCAGTTCGCGTTGGAGGCGGGCTTCGATGGGGTAGAGGTACACGGAGCGAACGGCTATCTGCCGGATCAGTTCCTCAACACCGGCTCCAACCAGCGCACCGATGAATGGGGCGGCTCGCTTGAAAACCGCGCGCGCTTCCTGCTGGCCATCACGGATGCTGTCATCAGCGTCTGGGGAGTCGACCGGGTCGGCGTGCGTCTCTCGCCAACGAATCAGCACGGCGATATCGAAGACGCCAACCGGCTGGAGACCTACAGTTACGCAGTCGAGCAGGTGAACAAGCGCATGCCTGCGTACATTCATCTCATCAGCCCGCGTGTCTCCGGCAATCTTGACGTGCAGCCGGAACTCGACCTCGGTCCGGATCGCTTCCGCTCGCTGATCACCGGCAACACTCGGCTCATAGCAGCCGGCGGGTACACGCCTGCAGATGCAGAGACCCTGCTGCTGCGCAGCGATGCGGACGCCGTTGCCTTCGGCCGCCTCTTCATCGCCAATCCGGACCTTCCACGCCGCATCGCTCTGCGAACTGCGCTGAATGCTTATGACCGCAGCACCTTCTACACACGCGGCCCCGAAGGCTACCTGGACTATCCCACGCTGGAGCAAATCGAAGCGGCATCCCGCCAGAGCGCACGGAGCGAGACGGAGTACGTCGAAGTGGAACGATAGTCGCCATCACGACCGGCGCATGCAAGAACGTCGGATCTGCATCGCAACCGCCGTCTGAAGCGGCCATCAACGAACCTGAACTCGGGTGCCCGAATTTGCCGCGGATATACAGGCACTGAAGCGCGTCGCCAACAGCTTTGGGTGTCCAGGAGCAGGTTCAATCAGTCGGTAATAACTCAACTCAGGAGAGTAACTCAATGGAAGCAATCGGATTGTTAGTCACGCTCGAAGCACGCCCTGGCAAGGAGGCAGAGGCCGAAGCATTTCTGAAGTCGGCTCAGCCCCTCGCGCTCAATGAAAATGGGACCATGAAATGGTATGCGATCAAGCTTGGGCCGGGGAAGTTCGGCATCTTCGACACCTTTGCAAATGAAGGGGGCCGCAATGCCCACCTGAGTGGCGAGATTGCGAAGGCGTTGGGGGCGCGGGCCAACGAACTGTTCGCGACTCCTCCGCAGATCGAAAAAGTGGAGATCCTTGCAACCACACCTTTGAAGAACTAGGTGGGAGCAATTCGAATCGCAAGTCCGCTTGATTGCGATACTCGTGTCCACCACGCAGAAGATCCTGTGCGAATCGTTCTTGGCCTCCGCGTGATTTCGTTAAAAAAACCGCGAATTAGCGCGGAGAATGCCACGAGACTCAACAACTTCTGAAGCAAGGGAAGCTGCGTTAGCGGGTGTACCCCCGCGGAACATGGCGATCGCAAATAGAACTTCCCTGGCGGAGTTGTCTCAGGCGATGGGCATTTATCCGTCCAGCATCCTTCCGAGGCTTATTCCTTGCGGCGATCGCTCTCAGACATCTGGACATTGAAAAGTGAGCTAACGGGAGTGGCGTGGCGGTCCGAGAACATGGACTATCGCAAGAAGATCACCAAGAATCGATGGGGTATCAACCTTGACCCGAGGCGGGCCACGTTGCAGTACGGCAATATCACAAGGGAGCGACAAACGTCCTAGTGTTTACTGACTCCAGTGGGTGACTCTCCAGTTGGACGAAAAGTCGCCATCTCATCAACTTGAACTTGAGCTGGCCACCTCAAACCGTCAGGCAAACAGATCTACGATTAGCCGGTAATACTCTCAAGTAGTTTTTGCCAAGAAGGGATGACGGGCTGGACGGGTCAAGAAGCGCTAAACCATGAAGCCGCCAGTCGAGCGTCTAATCTCTGTGCTACGGCTTCCACTTGACATTCAAGTGAGACTTTTGTTTGTTAACTTGAATGCCAAGTGAAGAAAATGCCTATCCAGATCCTGCAAGGCACTCTTGACCTCATGATCCTACGTATCCTTGCCACCATGAAACCGCGTGCACATCGTCGTAGGTCAACACGCCCGGTAGCGTATGAGAGTTTGCTATAGTCGTCATCCTGTTTTTCCGCGTGTTTTCCTGTGCGAAGATCGGCTCGCCTCCCCACAGTGCCGTGAGAAAGAGAGCCAGTCCCGCCTTCATCAGATCGCGTCGGTCAAGGTGTCCAGGTGGCGCTCATTCCGAAGCGGGTGGCATCGGCTTACCGCATCACGAAGCCGCCGTCGACGGAGATCGACTGGCCGGTCACGTAGCTCGCGGCTGAACTGCAGAGCCACAAGACGGCGTCAGCGATCTCTTCCGGACGGCCCAGCCGCTGCATCGGCACGTATGTCTTCATCATCTTTTCCAGCTCTTCCCCCTGACCTTCGGCGATCATCTTGTCGGACATGGGCGTCTGAATCATGCCCGGGCATACAGCGTTGACGCGAATGCCGCGCGTCGCATATTCGAGAGCCGCGCTCTTTGTAAAGCCAATGACTCCGTGCTTGGCGGCATGGTAGGTCCCACGCCGGGCGCCACCGAGCAGGCCTGCTAGAGAAGAGCAGTTGACGATGGCGCCGCTGCCTTGCTCGCGCATCTGCTGCAGTTCGAACTTCATGCAGCTCCATACGCCGCGCAGATTGATCGCCATGATCCGGTCGTAGTCGTCGCGTGGGGAGTCAGCCGTTTCAGCAAGGATATTTTGAACACCGGCATTGTTGTAAGCTGCGTCGAGCCGACCAAAGGTAGCCACCGTCTGCTTCACCATGGCTTCCACCTGCGCGTCGTCCGCGACATCACAGTGAACGGCCAGCGTCTTGTGGCCCTTGTCACTCAGACCTTTGGCTGCGGCTTGCACTTCCTTCTCATTCCAGTCCGCCAACACTACGGCCGCACCGGCTTCGGCAAAGGCCTGTGCCGTCGCAAGACCCAGCCCGGATGCTGCGCCTGTCACCAGGGCAACTTTCTTTTCAAACGATATGTTCATGATTCTCCTCTTTCAAAGTCTGGTCTCTTACTTGGTAAGTCGGTACTGCTCGTCCGTAACTTGTTCCAACCAGGTCACCGCGACTCCATCGAGTTGCTCCTGGATAGCGATATGTGTCATTGCGGTGGTCGGCGTTGCTCCGTGCCAGTGCTTCACCCCCGGCGGTATCCACACCACATCGCCCTTGCGAATCACCTGCAACGGGCCGCCCCACTGCTGTATCCAGCCGACACCATCAGTCACGATGAGTACCTGGCCAAGCGGATGCGTGTGCCATGCGTACCGCGCACCGGGCTGGAAGGTGACGACTCCTCCAGTCGACCGCGCTGGCGCCTTCGCGTCGAAAAGCTGCTGAACGCGAGCAGAACCGGTAAAGCGATTCGGAGGGCCGTTGATTGCCATCTGCGAGGTCGCCGGCGTAATGGTGATCTGTGTGTCAGCGCTCTGTGCCATACCGGAGCTTGTAAGCGTCGCGACGGAGAGCAGAGCTACTATCCTGAAGGCAATGTCTTCATGCTCGGGTCACCCTTTCTCCCACCTAGTCAAGGCTATCTGGCCAGGTTTAACGGCGCTTTCCCGATCCTGCCAATTGTTTGCCTGATCCTGTCTGTGCTCTCAATTTTGTGCATGCAATAGTTCTTTCGGCAGTAGGCTATTTCAAGAGGGAAGATGCGCGATGAAGAGAGAAGGAAGAGAAACGAAGCCTGCTGATCCGGAAGTCATCGAGCTGAGACGATCTCTGGCGCAGCGAATCCTGATGATTACAGGTAAGGCGGGAGAGCACCCGACGCCAATACCCGGTTTGTCCCTCTACTACCGCACAACTCCCACGCCTTGCTATCGCGCATCGTATGAGCCCGGCTTGAGCGTCTTTGTGCAGGGACGGAAACGGATCATTCTTGGAGACACCGAGTATCTGTGCGATGGATCCTCGTTTCTTTTGTCCTCAATCGACGTGCCTGCTCAAAGTCAAATCATCGAGGCCTCAGAGAAGACTCCATTGCTCTGCATGTTTCTCGCGCTCGATTTGGCGGGGGTCCGTGAGTTGCTCAGTCGCGACGATGTGCCCGAAGCGAAGGCTTTATCGCACCGTCAAGGACTGGCCGTGGGGGAAACAACGGTTGGTTTGCTTAGTGCGTGCATTCGCCTGCTTGAGCTTCTTGATACGCCTGAGGACATACCGTTCCTCAGCCACTTGATGCAGCGTGAGATCCTGTATCGCATCCTGCGAACACCGCAGGCTGAACGGCTGCGCGCCATCGCGACGAATGGCGATCTGAGCCAGAGAACAGCGAGAGCCATCGCATGGTTGAGGGCAAATTTTGCGAAGCCTCTCCATATGGAAGAGCTGGCTTCGACAGCGCGGATGGGGGTGTCAAGGCTTCATCATCAGTTCCGGGCTCTCACCACTATGAGTCCGTTGCAATATCAGAAACAAATCAGGCTTCAGACCGCACGCCAGAGGATGCTCATGGATGGTCTGGATGCCACCAGTGCGGCTTTCGAAGTCGGCTACGAAAGTGTGAGCCAATTCAGTCGCGAGTACAGCCGATTCTTCGGCCAACCGCCCATGCGGGACATTAAGGCATTGAGAGACAGCGATATAGCCGAGATAAAAGTCGCGTGAAGATTTGCGCCAGGATCAGTCCTCACGAACGCCGATCTCGTCATGTGGCGTTTATTTCCCACAAGCCGACTTGAACGAAGCCGCTTTGCGGCGGACGCATGCGCGTGCGCTGTGCTGGCGGGGGAGGTGTTGATCTAGCGTTTGTCGCAGAGAAGGAGGATTCTCTGTGACCCGTTTACGCCAGATCATGCTTGAGGAACTGGAGCGCCGCAACTACGCCCCGTCCACCATTCGTGCTTACCTTCGCACGGTTGAGCATTTTGCTCGCTACTTCCGCTGTCCACCCGATCGGCTTGGTACCGAGCACATCCGGCAGTATCAGGCCGCGATGTTCCGCACCTGGAAGCTGTCGCCGAACACCGTAACGCAGAGGCTGGCGGCGCTGCGCTTCCTCTACATCCAGGTGCTGCAGCGAGGCTGGAGCGTCGCGGAGACGCCCTATCCGAAGAAGGTGCTGCGGCTACCGCAGATCCTCAGTCAGCAGGAAGTCGCGCGGCTTATCGATGCGGCCGAGCCCCCGTTCCATCGCGTTCTACTGATGACCCTCTATGCCACCGGCGCACGCCGGGCCGAAGTGGCTCGACTGAAGATCACCGCTATCGACAGCGAACGCATGGTGGTTCACATCCGTGGCGTCAGGGGACGCAAGGACCGTGATGTCATGCTGAGCCCGGCCCTGCTCGATGAGCTGCGCACCTATTGGCGAGGACTGAAGAAGAAGCCCACGAGCTGGCTGTTTCCGGGCAACCAGTGGCACACGTCGAGTCGGCCGGTCACCACCAAGGTGCTCTGGATGGCCTGTCAGCAGGCTGCGATCCGCGCAGGGGCTCGAAGACAGGAACCTCCACCCGCATACCCTGCGGCCTTGCAACGCACCTTCTGGAAGCAGGCGCTGACCTGCGCACCATCCAGATTCTGCTTGGGCATCGGGATCTCGAAGAGACCACGATCTATCTGCACCTGTCGAACAAGCACCTCAGCGCAACTGCCAGTCCTCTCGATCAACTGACGCTTGAGTCCCGGAGAACCGCGCCACGCAACGATTAGGCCGCTCCTCGCGGGAGATGGCCGACATCATTCGCTACGCTGGCCGCGGCTTCGCAGAACGCAGTCATCGCTGGATCAACGGTCAGCACCTGAAGGTGCTCGATGCGATCACACGCTGCCGCACCGCCGCACTTGGCGGTCATCGCGATCAGTGCGTTGATTGTGGGCACACCACCATCTCCTATAACTCGTGCCGCAACCGGCATTGCCCACGATGCCAGGGCAACGCCCGCCTGCGCTGGCTCCAGCAGCGCGAACCAGAACTGCTGCCCACTCGCTACATCCACGCCGTCTTTACGATCCCGCGTGAACTAGCTCCTCTTGCACTACAGAACAAGCGCATCCTGTACAGCCTGCTGTTTCGCGCCAGTGCCGAAGCTCTCCAGCAGGTCGCTCGCGACCCGCGGCACCTCGGTGCGGAGATCGGCTTCTTCAGCGTGCTCCATACCTGGAACCAGAGGCTGCAACATCATCCTCATGTTCACTGCGTCATTGCTGCAGGTGGCCTCGCTCAAGATCACCTGCGCTGGATCGCGTCGCGCCGCTCCTTCTTCCTCCCCATCAAGGTGCTCAGCCGCATCTTCCGCGGCAAGTTCCTCGCAGGGCTGAAGGCAGCGTTCCGCGAAGGCCAGCTCGAGTTCCACGGTCATCTCCCTTCCTTAGCCGAGCCCCGCAGCTTCTGTGCGGGGGGCGATCAGCGATGATCGTCCCTACCGCGACCACGTGACCGGAACCTGTTGCGGGCTCGCCAACCCAATTAGGGAATGATAAAGGGCGTTTTCTCCAACAGTGCCCGCAACGTCCCCCATTTTGCGATGGCTCGCTAATCGCCCAGCGACACAACTATGAATTGCTTGTCGTCCTGCTAAGCGCGTGATAATCCGGTTTATCACGTAGGTGATCAGCTTGAGGGCGGTTTCAGCACCTCCAGCAGAGACCGGTGGATCTCTTCAAGCTCGTTCGCACTCGTGTAATCGAAGGCTCTGCAATCGTTCAAAAGCCTGTGAGAGCGACGCAAATCGTCAATGATGCTATGTTCCTCATGTCTAGGATCGGCGCTTGACTTGTATTTGAGTATCACGCGATAGCCCTTTGCACTCTGAAATCGAAATACCGTGTCAAAATTCCCAACAGGCTGTGATTGCCGATGCGTGTCTCGATGCCCGCCTGTTTTGCCCGCCGCCAAGAGCCGCGGATCAGATTGGCTCCAGACAGTCAGTTCTTTGGCAATCTTGCAACCGGCTTCTCTGGCCATTCCCAAGTCTGTGGACCACCTTACCGTTTTTTACCAACCAAGTCGTTGAACTCTGGATTCTTGTGGATGTAGTCGGTAACGATGGGGCAGATGACGTCCACTTTCAGCTTCTCGTTGCGGGCGTATTCGAGGGCGGTGCGGGCGAGGGTTCCGGCGATTCCTCGTCCGCGAAGCGATGGTGGAACTTCGGTGTGCCAGAGGGTAATCCATCCCTGGTCGTCGCGCTCGAACTCAAGCCACGCAGTTTCTCCGTCCTCGTCGAGCTCGAACCTGCTTTTCGTGACTTTGCTGCGATCGGTCATGATGGTTTTCGATTCTTTTGAAGTTTACGTGGCTGGTGGCCGGAGACTGACGAGAAATTCATATGCCGACAGAGAGTTAACGACTTCCTCCTTGGTGAGCCAGGCGCGGCGGAGTTGGCGGACTTCGTAGCGCATGTTTTCCATTTCGCTGGTGTGGTGGGGAGTGCGCGGAATTTGGTAGCCATAGAGCGGGAGGCTCAAATCCGGGAGAATTGCGCACGGTTGCCAGCAACACCCGCGCGAATGTCATCGAACACTGAAATCGGCAACCCACCGGGGTTCTTTTCGCTCTTGACCATCACTGGAGGGATTGCCCCGATCAGCACCACTTTCTTAACACGCTCGTTGCCGTGACGACCGATATATCGGACCACTTCGCGACCGCCGGTAGAATGGCCGACCATCGTGACATCCTTGACGTCAAGTTTTTCAAACAGTTCAGCGAGATCGTCCTGCTTCCGAAAGAGCGAGACCTGATCGTTTACTGCACCTGCCCAAGTGATAAAAGCAGCTGAACCATCTTGCCTCGAGCTCTCGCCATGGGATTCTCGCGAAGTGGCTATGGCGTTAAACCTCCAAGTGGCTATGGCGTTTCCCTCTGGAGCGGGATGATAGTTGCCGCTACCGTTCGCCCGTTCCGTGAAGGAGCTATGTATGCGAGCGAATCTTTCCAGGTCGGCGAGGCCGCGCACCACTCTTGAAGCCCTGACATTTGATGCCGTCGACGTGTGCGCGACAGTTCCGAAACCGCCGCATTGCAAACATCTGATGAGTAGTCAATATGGTTATCGCGAATACCGATTTGGCAACACTCTTTCCCGTGGGCCCTAACGGCTGGTGGACTAGAGATAAAACCGTTCACCAATGGCTGAAGGACGCCTCTACGGCGTCTGATCGTTGATTGATTAGTCTGGGCACTGCAAGTTTCCCAGATGACGCAAAACAAAACGCGTGGGAGAGCAACTCTCGCGTAACGAATGACTTTTTGGGGGCACAAAATGAAACATCTTAAGTATCTCGTGAGCGTTTGCGTTCTCCTGCTCGGCGCATTCGCGGCCGCAAACGCGCAGGAGAATGCAACGATTACTGGCCAGGTGAATGACCAGTCAGGCGCATCTGTACCGGGCGCAACGATCACCATCACACAAACCGGCACGGGTGAAAGCCGCACCACGCAATCGACCGGAGCCGGGCTATACCAATTCTCCGCATTGGGCATCGGCACCTACGATCTCAAGGCGACTGCTCCCGGATTCACCACCTACACCAAGACAGGGATTGTGGTCGATGAGGCTGCGACTGTCCGCGCCAATATACCTCTGTCTGTAGGGTCGGCGAGCCAGACTGTCACCGTCCAGGCGAACGTGCTGCAGGTGCAATCGGAGACTAGCGAAGTCAGCTCGCTGATTACCGGTAATCAGGTGTTGCAGCTCTCCACCAACGGCCGCAACGTTATGTCGCTCACCACGCTGGGCACTGGCGTGACCAACATGCTGCCCTCCTTCAACGGCGTTACCGCCCAGGGCAGCAGCGCCGAAATCAACTTCAACGGCAGCAGGTACGACCACAACAACTGGCTGATCGACGGCGGAGAAGTCTACGACCGCGGCAGCGGCGGCAAGCTGGACGCTGCTATCAGTCCCGACGCGCTGGGCGAGTTCCAGGTGCTCGCCAGCAATTACACCCCTGACTACGGAATCAACTCGGGCGGCACGGTGGCGATGGTCCTGAAATCCGGAACGCAAAAATTCCATGGCGCACTGTGGGAGTTCAACCGCAACGATGCTTTCGATGCCGGCTATTACTTCTTCAAGCAGCAAAACCAGCAAACCCCCGAGCTTCGTTTAAACATCTTTGGCGGGAACATCGGCGGACCGGTGATCATCCCCCACGTCTACAACAATGAGCGCAACAAGACCTTCTTCTTCGTGAACGAAGAGTGGCGCAAGTTCATCCAGGGAGCCAATCCATCCGTTACGAATACGATTCCGGCCGCGTTCTTCCCCACCGCCGGCAGTCCGCTGGACTATACGCCATTGACTAAGGACGCGAACGGTAACCCCCTGCAGCTGATCGTTCCGGCAACGTTGGACCCGGCAAAACTCGCTCTCTATGCCCAGAACGGCCTGGTCGCCGGGAAGCCGTTCCCCAGCGATGGCGCGGGTGGTTATAACATTCCAGCCAACCTCCTTGATCCCAACGCCGTCCTCTTCATGGGTACCGGCGCTATCCCCAAGCCCAACACCGCCAATGGTACGCAGTACATCGCGTCACCGAAACAACCGACGTATGTCCGCGAGGACGTGGTTCGCATCGACCAGCATTTCAGCGACAAGTATCAACTGATGGGCCACTGGATCCACGATCAGATGGAGCAGGCCATTTACCCCGATATGTGGAGCAACAACAGTTATGTCACGACTGGCGATACCTTCAAGAACCCAAGCTGGGGTACGGTTATCAAGCTCACCCAGACGCTTTCTCCGACCCTGCTGAATGAGATTGGGCTGAATGTGAATGGCAACACTATCGACATCACGCCGCTCGGTATCTATCAACAGCCGTCCGGCTGGAGCGCCGTGGGTATCTTCAGCGGCAATAACACGCTGAACCGCCTTCCATCGATAGACTTCTCGGGCGCGCCAAATACCAATTGGACGATCAACTACTGGCCGTGGCGCAACGCTTATCTCAACTACCAGATTCGCGACGATCTGTCGTTGATCAAGGGAAAGCACGCCTTCAGGTTCGGCTTTGGCTACATGCGCAATGACAAGAATCAGCAGCAACAGGCCGATACCCAGGGCGACTACACCTTCAGCCAGTCGGCGTATTCGGGAGACGCCTACGGCAACTTCCTGCTGGGTTTCGCCAGCAGCTATCAGCAGCTTAATCAGCAGTCGATCTTTCACTGGCTGAACAATACCTATTCAATGTATGGGCAGGATAACTGGCACGTTTTGCCCAGACTGACACTTAACCTCGGCCTTCGCTGGGATTTGCTGCCTCACGTCTATGAAAAGAACAACCGGACCTCGAACTTCCTTCCCGGCGACTTCAACCCTGCGGAGGCTCAGTCGCCAAACGCCGCCAACGGATCCCTGGATCCTAATGGCCCCGGCTTCAGCCAGCCTGCCGGCGCGCCCGTACCGTTCTATCTGAATGGTGTGCAACTGGCCGGGGTGAACGGGTTCCCCAGAGGGATCGTAAAGAATCAGTACGGAACCGTCCAACCGCGTGTCGGCTTTGCCTATGACCTCTTCGGAAATGGCAAGACGGTGATCCGCGGCGGCTACGGAATGTTCTTCGAGCGCGTACAGGGCAACGATATCTACGGTACGGACACAAATCCGCCGAATGCATATCAGCCCAGCGTCAGCAACGTCTATTTCTCGAATCCGAATACCAGCGCTAACACTGGGCAGACTGCATCTGCCCCGTTCTTTCCCGGCAATTTCAGCAGTCTGGCGTATCAATACCACAACCCGGGCACCAATCAATTCAGCCTCGGGGTGCAACACGAACTGGCTCCATCCGTGGTCATGCAGATCCAGTACGTCGGCATGACCGCCTGGCATCAGAACGATGAGCGGGCAATCAATACCCTGCCACTGACAAACACCGACGCCGCTGATCCGAGCAATCCCTATTACGACCGTCAAGGTGTTGCAGGACAATTGCCAAACCCGGCAAAACCGGGTACGAATTTGCCGGCTTTCAACTCAAACCGCTACAGACAGTACCAAGGGTTTAGCAGCATAACCCAGACCGAAAACATAACCAACAGCAACTACAACTCCTTCCAGGCCGGGATCCGTATGCAGAACAAGCATGGATTGACTGTACAGTTGTCCTATACCTGGTCCCACGAAATTGATATCCAGAGCGGCGATCTTACCTCCACGACTCAGCAGGGTTCCGGTGGGCAGATCTCCGATCCGTTCAACATCGAATACGACCGCGGCTCCGGCACGATCGATCGCCGGAATGTATTCAGCGCAAACTACATTTACAATGTCCCCTTCTTCCTGCACTCCCAGAGCGCACTCTCCCGCGCATTGCTCGGTGGATGGCAGTTCTCCGGCATTACCACAGCCCAGAGTGGCAACCCTGTCAACGTAACGTATTCTCCAGACACCCTCGGGCTAGGCGGAAACACGACCAATCGCCCTAACCTCGTGGGCGCCAGGAATTATCCGAAGAAGCAACTGGCATGGTTCAAGACGTCTGCTTTCGAAGCTCCCACTGCCCCATGGGCAGGAGGACCTAATCAAGGATTCGGCAGCGCCCACAAGGATGCGATTGTCGGCCCCGGTCTCTTCAACTGGAACCTCAGCCTTTTCAAGGACTTCCACCTGACTAAGGGTGAAGGGCCAGTGATCCAGCTTCGCGCTGAATCCTACAACACCTTCAACCATACAGAGTGGAACAGCATCGACACCGGATTTACAGATGGCAACTTCGGACAGGTGACGTCGACGTATGATCCACGCACCTTCCAGTTTGGCGGGAAGTTCCTCTTCTAGGAAATTCTCCGCCTCCATCAACGCAGTGAAGCGTCATGCTTCACTGCGTTTTTTCTTTCTGCGACGATTTGCTCTCCGTATGAGTGCCAAATCACATTGATTGCACGCCTTGGATCGGTACCTGTTGACGGTCGTCGGAGCGAACCCCGGCAATCCCGCTCTGTGTCTCAGCCTAAGTCAACCGTCGGAGGTCGCTCCAGGCTCTCCAATCTTTGGAAACGGCCTGCTTGCGAGCGACGGTGCCTTCTGGCGGCGGCAACGGAATATCGTCCAGCCAAACTTCCACCACACCGCTATGACTAGTTATGCCTCCATCATGTTGAAGTGTATCTCCAAACAACTTTCGGAGTGGCGCGTTGGGGAAGTACGTGATATCTCCAGCGTCGGCGAACTGTTCACATCGTCCTGCACGTAGCGCAACACCCTACCGCCGCCGCGTCGCGCATCACCTCGAACGAATACACGCCGTCCATGCGGATAAGATGGTGTTAAGTGCCCGATTGTCATTGCTCGAGTTTCTAATTTGGGAAAAATCTCCATCGCTCGTAAGAGGAAGCGGACGATCCCTGGTGCGCCGTGGCAGCAGTGGTTTGCTCCGAACTTACCGCCCGGCTCCGGGGGCCAATTGGCACCGGAAGCATCGTCGAGCGTGGTCAGCCGTTCTGAGGAGAGAGCACTGACGACATCCGCGGACGACTTCCGTGTAAACCTCGAGCCTGGTAGCAACGTACAGTTCACTCAAAAAATAACCGATACCAGCCGAAGCGTGAGCGAAGCCAAGATATCAAGGAACTGCGCGTGCTGGCCGAGCGCTGGCGCGTTCAACAACACCGTCAGGCCACACTCTTCGCTGGGTTATCGACCGCCCGCACACCGAGGGCGTGGCTGACCAGAACTCCCACGAGCATGGAGAAGTGGAAACCGCTTCGCGCTTCCCACTTCTCCACACCCCAGACGGCGGCTACTTGAACTCAGAGCGCGTTGCTGTACGCAGGCGCGGTGTGGTTTTCCAGGCCGGTGAACTCCACGAGCTCCGCGACATCGACCTGGTAGGCGCAGCGTGTTTGGGATTGGTGATGTTGGCGAGCCATTCCAACTCAGGAGGAATATCGACGAGGGCGTTGAATTCGGCAGGAGTTAACGTTCTCTTCACCGATAGGAATCAGGTCATCTGTTACGACCCGCCCCCGCCGCGTTTATCGTTTAAACGCGATAATGGATTTTATCGGGTTATGCCGACTTGAACTGCTCAATATCTCTTCACCAATCTAGTTGGGACCGTGGACACTCTGTCTCACTGACGGGCCGGGTCTGACCTCCTTTATTGAGAAATGGATCATGAGCTACGTACGAAGTGGCTCTGGGCTGCCAGATTCTTCAAGACGCGTTCACTGGCTACAAGAGCGTGCGAACTCGGCAGGATTCAGTCCAACGGCCAACCGGCTAAGGCTTCACGCGAGGTCCGAATCGGTGACTTGTTGCAGGTGAAGAATGACGGCGGCGACGTTCAGGTGAAGGTCCTCCTTCTGAGTGAAGTGCGCGGCCCTGCGGCGGTTGCGCAGACGCTGTACTGTGAGACCGAGGAAAGTCGGGATTTGCGTCTAAAGTTGGCGGAAGAGCGCAAAACCTTGCCGCATTTCGAAGCGTCGCGGGAGGGCAAACCATCGAAGCGCGATCGCCGTGAACTTAGCCGGCTTCGGGGCAGATCGTGACCAGGAAACAGAACCGCAAGGTCGAGCTCCATCTGGTCGAGTTCCCATCTGGTCTAGTTCCCATCTGGTCCAATGGTCCTCTATGTGCGAGGTCTTCAGCTCTGTTCTGGGGGTGAAGCTGTCCTTTCGCAGACCTGGCTGGTGAACGAGTTTACTTGCGATGGTTCCACTGCTCCCGCTGCTTCTTCATTTCGTGGCGGAGTGGATGGTGGTCAATCAGTGCGTCAACAGCTAGCTGCGGAGAGGAGAGGAGGTATTTCGCGGACAACTAACGCTAGTTGCAAGAAGTTTGTTTCCTTGCGGCACGAGTCAGGAATGCAGTTTTCGCAGCCATCCAGAAAAATGATAGAGCCGCCGCGGGTTGGGAAAGCCCTGCGGATATCGGCTGCCAGCTTCACACCGAGGCCGTTCTGGAGGAACTGGCCGAGATTGTCACAGCCGGGGTTGTATCCGATGTTGCAGGCCTTTTCGAGTAGGACGCGGGCCTGCGCCGCCTTTTGGCCCACAAAAGGCGCGTTCGTCACTATTTTGCCGCGCTTAGGAACTGCGCCTCAATCATCAACGTATCTTCGGGGGAGCGGCGACGAGCCTTCGCGGGAGGGACTCCCTATGCTTGCAGTGCTTCAGGATTTGCGCTTTGCCCTCCGACAGATTTTCAAGAATCCCACCTATGCCGCGGTCGCAGTGCTTTCTCTGGCCTTCGGAATTGGTGCCACCACCTCGGTTTTCAGTGTGATTCATGGGGTGCTCATCAACCCCTATCCGTACAAAAACTCGGAGCGCATGGCGCACGTCGAACTCACAAGTAAGGAACGCAGCGGCTTCTCGCTGATTACAGTGAATCGAGCTGAGTGGCGTGAGCTACTCCAAGCGCGCTCCATCGAGGATGCCTTTGCTGTGCGTAACGACTTCTCACAGACACTGGCGACCAACGACCTTCCCGTAAGCGTGATTGCCACTTATAACACCCCGAACTTTTTTACCTTCATGGGTGTTCCAGCATTGCTCGGCCGGGGATTCACCGAGGCAGATGCTCCGAACGATGTACCACAACCCGTAGCCGTACTTAGCTATCTCTTCTGGCAGCGTCAGTTCGGTGGTCGAACGGACATTCTTGGAAAGACCATTGAGATCAGCCAGAAGACCTACACCGTGATCGGCGTTGTCCCCCGGAGATTCACGTGGAGCGACGCCGATATTTATCTGCCCGGCGTGCCGAGCGCCGACCCTGCCGAACATTGGCTCGCTTTCATCCGGCTTAAGCCAGGAGTTACGTATGCCCAGGCGACCGCGGAATTGCAAACAATGATCGGACATTGGATCCCGACGGACAGCTTCTATTACCCGAAGGACGTCCGCGCGCGTGTCATGAGCCTCAACGAGCAAATACTTGGGCAGTTCCAAGGAACGCTGATTCTGCTCTTCGGTGCGGTCGCACTGCTGCTCGTGATCGGCTGCGCCAATGTCTCAATTCTGTTGCTCGCCCGCGGCACGGCGCGTCAGCATGAGCTCGCGGTACGGGCGTCGATCGGAGCCACTCGCAGCCGTATCGTTCGTCAATTGCTGACCGAATCGGTGCTGTTGTCCATGATCGGGGCGTCGCTGGGAATCGGTCTGGCTTACGGAGGCGTCAGCCTTATCACCGCGTGGTTGCCCCCGCAGTCGTTCCCGCACGAAGCCGCCATTGCTGTAAGTCTGCCCGTGCTCCTCTTCACGGTTGTTACATCGTTGCTGACGGGAGTTCTATTCGGCATCGCGCCCGCATTGCAGCTCTCTCGCCCGCAAATTGGGCAGATGATGGCGCAATCTGCTTCGAACCGGCTCGATGGTAGCTCCGGCGGCAGCCGCACCCGGGCCGTGCTAATCGTTAGCCAGGTGGCCCTTACCATGTTGCTGTTGACCTGCGCCGGCGCGGCCATTCGAGCTTTTCTCGCGCTTTATCACACACCGCTTGGTTACGATCCTGACCACGCGCTGGCGGTAAACATCACACTCCCCAAAGTCGAAAACCCAACCTGGCAGCAGCGCGCAAACCAGATGGAATTCGTCCGGCAGGCTGTGGAACGCACACCCGGAGTTGTCTCCGCCAGCGCATCGACTACCTACCTGCCGCCGTTCCCGGCCTTCGATGCCCCGGTTGAGATCCTCGGTGATCCAACAGCGCAGCAGCGAACGGCATCGCTGGAATTGGTCAGTCCTCAGGAACTCCAGGTACTTCGCGTTCCTCTGGTCTCCGGGCGAATGTTCACCGATGCCGAAACCGCTCGCGCGGCCCATGTGGCAGTGGTGAATCAGGCGATGGTGCGCCAGTATTTCGGCGGACGCAACCCCATTGGGAAGAGTGTCCGCAGCCAGGCGCTTAAGCTCAATATTCCGAACCTCATCTCGACGGAAAAACCCGATGGCTATCTGGAAATCATCGGCATAGTCGGAGATGCGGTCAACGAGGGTGTGGACCGCCCCACGATTCCCGCAGTCCTTCTGCCTTACACCTTCGTCCTGCCTCCGAATCTCTTTCTCGTAGTCCGCACCTCGGCAAATACGGACATAGTTTACGAGGCAATGCGCCGCCAGATGCGCACGGTCAACTCTCAGATTGTGGTTCACGACGTCCACGATCTGACCTGGTTCCTATGGACGCAGGCTTGGGGAAAAGTACGATTCATCGCTTCACTGTTTGTCGGCTTTGCTCTGCTGGCGCTTGCCTTGGCGGCCACAGGACTCTACAGCGTGGTTTCGTACACAGTCGCGCAGCGCACGCGTGAGTTCGGCATCCGCATGGCCATGGGCGCGCAACGTGGGGATGTCATGTACCTTACCTTTCGCGCAACCGCGTTGATGGTGTTTCTCGGAGCGGCGGTCGGCATCGCAGGCAGCCTGGCGCTCAATCGCGTGATGGTGCTCTGGGCTTCCGGCAGCTCGCATGATCCAGTGATGCTGCTCGGTGCCTTCATCACGCTCCTGGTGGTCGGAAGTATCGCATGCACGCTGCCGACACTGCGCGCTGCGTCGATCGATCCGGCACGAGCGCTTCGCCAGGAATAGCTCCACTGGATGCTGTTCCGCTCGGGTCCAGATTCATCTTGTGAGCGCGCGAGAAGCGTATGCTTATTAGCCCGGAGGCCAATCGGAGCTCCCGTGGAGTTGTAAGCGGAAGGCCTCCTCTGAGGAGAGTGTCATGAAATACATGTCAGGTCTCGGGCTCTTGTTCTTCGTTCTCGCCCACCCTGGCAGACGGGATGCGGTAAAACTCTCTCGTAACGTTCAAGGGCGGCATCGGGGTGATTCCTGTCTCAAATGTCGTCGTCAGCACAACAATGCCGCCGGTCAGCCGCACCGACCTCAGGCAGAAGTGCGAAAGGGCGTGTAGAACGTCCATCGCGTCGTATGCAGGTCCGTGATCACCAGACATGGAAGAACGGTTAGCGCGTCCAGGAACCAGGTCGAGATCGTCCAGAAAGCAACAAGCTCGGCGGCATCTTCCGGCAGGTGTGTCTCCGCCAAGACACTCCGCTTAATCAACGTGAAGATTTCGAGCACCATGGACGTCGGTGCGATCGGGCTGTCGGATACATCAGGCATTTTGGCCTCTACAAATGAAGTAATCGGGAAAACGAAATGCCAACCGCACCGCGGTTGAATTCCGCTCTGTGTAGAGAGAGCGATAGTCGAGTTTCTTGGAAACAGTTGATTTCCAAACGGAATTATGACCGCGATAGAATGACCGGCACCAACGCTCGTGACGAAAAGAGCGCCGGTGCTGACTCCACCGAGGACGCATCTTCGTCGCCCCCACACCGGATTCCATCACCCGTGAGCCCGATCGATCGTCACGCTCCAGGAAGCTGATTCCTGGGCCAGCTCCGTTCTCTTCACAGATATAGGTAGGGCCACATACCAGTTTTGCCGCCGCCAGGAACTCCCCCGCCGTGAGCCAGTACCTGACTGAGTCTTCCTTACCGCCGACTGGATAAGTTGCGGCGGACCATGTGCAAGTTTGTCTGTGTGTTGCTCCCGGTTTGCCGCCAACTGGACGTTATCAGATTGGGGAAGACTTGGCGACAATGTAACTCGCCAGTCCGGAAGAAACCGAACTTTGATTCGACGAACCAGTTGTTTGTACAGGAATCTGCTGCCTTGTTGGGTCTCTGGCGTTGCCAAATGGACGGTTCGAGAAAACGAACGTATTTCCAAACCGCCTCCTTAGCCTTAAGCCGGTTCACTATTCCATTGCTCCCGAGAGGCCAAAGCCATTTGGCGCGAATCCTAGTGTCTTTTCGACAAGCGGCGAGTCATCATTTGGCGACCTTTACATTGAAGGTCACCGTGTTGGTCCCCCCGGCGTTCTTGATGACAAACTTGTACTGCCCGTCCTTCTCCGGCGTGAACTTAACCGAACACTTCGGTCCGGACGAGTCGTCCTTAGCGACTTCCGCGCCGGTGGAGTCGTAGACGAAAAGGTGCACGTCGGTATTCTTCGGGCCGTCCGTGGTGGCCTCGAACTCTTTTCCCGCCGTGAAAGACAGGAGGTAAGCGACCTCTCCGTTGTCCTTCATCTCGATCCTCTTGCCGTTGAACGCCGCCCCCTTGCCCAGGTCCTTCGGCTTGGCGTCCTGCGCCGGACACAGTATGGCGACCGTTAACATAACTGCCACCACTGCTGTGACAAAACGAGTAATCGATTTCATTGGTGTTTCCTTCAGAGTCGGATCAGATCCGCACTTCTCACCCCAGTAAACTCTGAAACATGTAAAGAAGGTATGTGTGTTGCTTTGAGAATTATTTGGCGTAAATCTTTGAGCGATAAATGCCGTAATGAACGTCTTAAGACTGTGAGCTGAGCGATAGTGCCAACAGCTTAAAGGGTAAGGGATGGGTTCAAAGCCCTAAGCTATCGTTCACCGCGGTTGCGATCTCCTATTCCGATCCAAGATATCGTTCAGTCGTCGGGATGGAGGAGTGCCCGAGCAGGAACTTGATCTGTTCGATATTTCCGCGGTTCTTGCGGCAGAGTTTCGCGCAAGTACGCCGAAGGTCATGCGCCCCGAAGCGCTCGATACCGATCTCCCTTGGCAGATTGCTCGACCACCGACGAGGCGGTCCAGCCGCTCATGCTCTCTTTATGGAAAGCCATGAAGCACGGCCCCGGCCCACGCCCTGTCCGTGTCGCGAGCCTTCGCGAGCGGCGGGCGAACCCCGCCCGCAGAATCACGCTCACCAGTAAATAAGCAATAAGGAGATGGATTACTGACCTGAGTGATACCACTGTCCTGTCGCGGATGCTGTTCGCTGACGTGCGCAAATGCACGCGACGCTGGGTGTGATCGATGCCTTCTCGCGGGAGTGCCTCGCGATTGAAGTAGACACGGGTTTCGCAAGCCGGGTTACCAAAGAATGCGCCTTCTGTGCAATTTCAGTCATTCGGAATATCAAGCAAACTGAAGACCTCACCGCCATGAATAAGCACATCATTGCAGCACTCGCAATTCTCGCAGCACTCACGCCGGCACTTGCTGCTCCTGCCGCACACGCACGGTGCGTACCAACTCCAACGCAGCCCTGCGTGCAGACTACTGACGCGGGCGGAACGATCACGACAGAGAAAGCGCCACCGACGAGCGCGGTGCGTGTCGCTGGTGCTGAAGCCGCTGGTGTCGAAGTCATGATCGCTGGAACTCTCACTCTCGACGAAGTTCTCAAGCACTGGAAGATGTATGACATCATGACCAACCCGTCGAACCCCCTGCACTCGTGCGTTGTCAGCAAATACGACGGGAAGAAGCAGAATCACGAGAAAGTACACGGACGCGGCCCGTACAACGAGATCGTCGCGCAGTGTGTGACGGAAGGGAACGCTTCCAACGCTGTCATAAAGCAAAAGTAAGCAACTCCTCCCAAGAAGGAGTTCCTGTCCCACGACACGGCTGACCCTTCCCCAGAAATAGGATGGCCCCGCGTCTGTGATTACGCAGGGCCGGATGGAGAGCCAAGCCGTGCATTGACATGCACTGCCTGCCCCGCAGTTTACTCCCGGCGCGACTCGTGTGGGAACAGGTTTACGTGTGAGGATGCACCAGCAGCCAAGGTGGCACCGGGGTCCGGCTCGTGCTTTTTTAGCGAATGATAATTTTCGTGGTCCGTCGCGTGGTATCCGTCGCCAGCGTCATTTTAAATTGTTGATTATAAAAGAAAGCTGGCTCCTCAGGTAGGAAACGGATCTACAACTCTTCGGTTAGCAGAAGAGGTAATTATATTGATTACTGCCTCGTTCTATCCAACCCTACAATCAGGCACTTTGAGAACATCATGGCAGGTTGGTTACTACTCAGCTACGCTCAGAGTCCCCGGCCGTTCCCACTGCGCCTCGAGTCAATTGAATAGCCAGGCGCATCGCCTCGAGCATACTGCGCTCATCGGCCTTTCCGGTGCCCGCGATGTCGAATGCAGTCCCGTGATCGACCGAGGTCCGGATTACGGGAAGACCGACGGTGATGTTCACTCCGGACTCCAGTCCAAGAACCTTCACCGGCCCGTGTCCCTGATCGTGGTACATTGCGATGACCAGATCGAAGTCTCCCCGTTGGGCGCGAAAAAACAAGGTGTCGGCAGGCAGCGGTCCCTCGATATTCCATCCCTTTTCGCGGCAGGCTTCAATGGCCGGCGAGATTTTTTCCTCCTCTTCGCCATAACCGAACAATCCGTTTTCACCGGCGTGAGGATTGATGCCGCAGACGCCAATCTTTGGGTTCTCAACCCCCGCTTTATGAAGCGCAATATAGCCTCGTTGGATGGTTCGCTCGACCAGGCCTGGCTCGATCTTCGCAATGGCATCAATCAGGCCGATGTGTGTCGTTACGTGCAGCACCCGCATCTTGGGGGTGCTCAACATCATGGAAACCTCAGGTGTGCCGGTCAGCTCTGCTAGCAATTCGGTATGGCCAGGATAATTGTGACCGCCGGCATGCAGCGCTTCCTTGTTGAGCGGAGCCGTGCAGATCGCTGCGACCTGTTCGCTAATGGCGAGCCTCGCCGCCACCTCAATGTAGTGAAAGGCCGCATCTCCGGCCGTGGAGGAAAGCTTGCCCCACGGCAGGTCCTTCGGAATCAGCTTCAGATCGATGCAATCGACCGTGCCCGGCTGGAACATCGCCTTTCCCAGTTCATCGACGGAAAGGCTACAGACCTTAAGGTGGCTTCTAACAATATCTCCCGCCTGCCTGAGCCGCCCGGCGTCGCCGATCACCAGGGGGCGGCATCGATCGTAAAGCTCGGCATGGGCCAGGCTTTTCATGATGACCTCCGGACCAACGCCGGCGGCGTCTCCCATGGTCATGGCGATAATCGGTCGTTCCATGATCAGAGTCCTTTACTTTGATGAAGATTTACTGTTGAGCTGCGGTCGAGTCCGTGCAAAAACTCCCAGCAATTCAGTAATGTTTGCGGCGTGCCAAAAGCGCCCGCCTTGGTCAGCACCGGCAAAAGCCCGCTCCAGCCTTCGGTTACGGAGCACGCCAGACCGGCCTCCAGTTCGCTTACTAGTCGTAGCCGGTGAATGCCCCAGGCCTC
Organism: uncultured Acidobacteriaceae bacterium; assembly: GCA_963781245.1. Lineage (GTDB taxonomy): Bacteria > Acidobacteriota > Terriglobia > Terriglobales > Acidobacteriaceae > Silvibacterium. The sequence continues at coordinate 327,497 of CAWAFB010000003.1, read as the reverse complement.
CAACACAGCGCGGGCGCTTTCGCCGCCAGTGGCGACGAGGCCCCCGATCCTGTCTGCATAGGGTTCGACCATCCGAGCTAAAGCGGCAGAAAGTAGTTGTCCCATCGTACTATCGCGGAATTCCGCGCCGGACCCCACTGCGACATCTATGCCCGCGTACAACGCTTGCTTCAGCGCCAACTCATGCTCGCGCCAATCCGGCGATGTCTCGCCCGCAAGCAAAGTGTTAGGCGGAATATTGAATGTGATTACGTCGGATGAAGCGGCGAGGACTTTGACTTGCTCACGCGACACGCTCGAAAGACTGCCAACGACAAACAGTGTTGGCCCCGAAGCAAGTGGTTGGTCCAAGGACGGGACGGGAGGGTAGCCAATCCCGTACGCGAAACCCGCCGCTTGAGGCAGATGATACGCGAGCCCTGCAGACCCAGCCCATATGGTGCTTCGCCCAAGGGCCATCGAAGCATCGGCAATTGCGCTCAGGTCCTGATCGGTTTCCGCGTCGCAGACCAGTACATCCGCATCTGCCGAGAGCGTCTTCATCGCACTCTGTAGAATTTCTTCGCCGGAACGTATCAGATTCAATCCGATCAGCGCAGGCCGCAGCCCCACCGTCCGAAGTATTTCAGGAATATGAGACCGGGCAGGCAAGCTCTCACGCTGCCATAGTTCCGTCTCTTCCAGAGGCTTGCCGTGGACTAATTGCCAGCCGCTCGAAGTGGTCCGGCCATTCGCGGGGAAGGCGGGCGCCAGCACGGCAACGATGCGCTCACTATTTAGAGCAACGCCGCGACGGGCTTCCAGAGCGGCCGCCAGCTCGGCAGCAACATTGCCGCGCAATGTCGAATCAAGTTTCTTGAAGAGCAGCTGCCCTTTGTCGTAGCTATACTTACGAACGAGCCTCGCCGTTTCAGCTGCGGCCTTCGCGGAATCTAAATGGCGTGTGTTGCCATCGACCGACAAAACGTCGGTATCGATTTCGCCTGCGGTGTCCCCAAAGACGACGAGCGTGCTGAGGCCGTGGCTGGCACAGGCAATTCCACAATCGGCGGCTCCTGAGAGGTCGTCCGCAATTACCAGCAACTCGCGCACTCAAGGGACTCCTGAGGTTGATTGTGTCTCTGGCGCGCCTGTTCTCGGTTTACGGCGTGTCCGGCGCGCCCACCACGCGGTCAACGGCGGAACCAGGAATGCAGTCATGATAACGCTGGAGGCCACCAGCGCCGTAGCCGGACCGGCCGCCTCGGCATACTGACGGTTTGCCGCAGCCACCAGTGCCGGCACGGCTGCGGCATTCCCAGCCGTCGTCGCGGCGGCAATCCCTGCCGTTCCCGTGCCGCCAATCAACCGGTCGATCAGGATGAGCAAGGTGCCGGAGACCAGGATCATCGCAATTCCCAGCGCGAAGCCCAACAGTCCGGCTTCCCAAACTTGTTTTAGATTGAGCGTTGTTCCCAGTGCAAAGGCAAAGAAAGGAATCAGAACTGGTGACGCCTTGGACAAGAAATCGCGCAGATCGGGATCCAGGTTGCCTAGCGCGAGACCGACGCCGAGTGGCAGAATCGCGCCGATCAGAGTTTGCCAGGGAAAGCTCGATAAACCGGCAACACCCAGCGTGACCATGGTAAAAAACGGTCCTGATTCCAGGGTCATCATGGAATAGGCCCCGGCGTCCTCAGAGTTTCCGTAATGATTCATCAAGGCCAGGTAGAGTCCGCCGTTGGTATCGTTGACGGCTGCCACCACGGCAAGCGTGGATATTCCCGCAAACCAGCCGGCACGGATAGGCTGTACGCCGATAAGATGACCGAGAAGAAAGCCGGCGCAAACCCCCAGCGCGAGCTTCGTTGCCATCAGAGCGCCGCCGCGACGGACCGCGCGAGGAATCGACCGCACAGAGATCGAGCTTCCCATGCAGACGAAGAAAACCGCGATGATGGGAAGAGCTCCGGTGAACAACGCGCCAGTGAAGGATCCGAAGAACTCCGCTGTATGCGGAGCGGCCGTCGTAATGATCGCTCCGCATACCAGCGGTACGGTCATCATTCCTCCAGGCACACTTTCGACCATATGTTTGATTCTCACTCGCACCTGTCTATCACGATCTGAATCGGCTTCTTCGTGGATTTGCAGTAAAGAAAGTGACAATCGGCCGCAGCAACGAAGCTCAACCGATTCTATCGCCGGAATGCCAGGAGATAGCCGACACAGCAAATCCCACCGGGCGAGCGGCTCGATAAATTCCCGAGTCGGATTCTCCAGTGTTGTTTTTGCCAGTTGATGGTAAATCGCCGAGGCGCGTTTCGAGCGAGATTCGCGTCTGGAAACGCGCGTTGCCCTGTTAGCGCCAACTAGAATCGAAGGTTTCTGATTTGTCCCGCCTGAAGAGGTTTGTTATTTCCTATTCGGCTCTCAGGGCCACAATTGGCTCGACGGCCGCGGCGCGCGCCGCCGGGAGCAGGCATGCGATCGCTCCGACAACTACCAGCACGCAGATTGCAGCCGCGGCGACGAGGGGATTGTAGGGACTTACGTCGAACAGGAGATTTCCTATTACGCGCGCAGAGAGAAACGCCAGTCCGATTCCCACGCCAGTCCCGATCACCACAGGAGTCAGACCGTCGCGCAGCACCAGCCTGTAAATATTCGTCTTTTGCGCGCCGAGCGCTAGGCGGACGCCAATCTCGCGCTGCCGCTGGACGACGGAGTAAGTGACGACACCGTAGACACCCGATCCGGCGAGTAGCAGTGCGCTGACGGCGAACAGCAACAGAAGATCCTTCTCGAAGCGACGATTGGCCACGGAGTCTGCGACGACGCCACCGAGCGAGCGTACTGTCGGCACGGATACGTCAGGGTTTACGCTCCAGACCGTCAGCGACGCTGAGTTCTCTCCAAATCGACTTGCTGCCATTGCAATCAAGGCCTCGCGTGCAGTCGCTCGAGCAAGGGCCAAATCCTCCACATTGAAATTTGTGGGTGTCGACTGACTGCCCGACGTACTGCCCTGGTCAGGCGTGACCGCTTTGTCGCACTGCACCAGCTTTACAAACTGCACGGATACGCAGAGTTCCTCTGCAATAAGTTGCGTCTGAGCAGTTGTCATACCTTGCCCGAGATCGCACTTGCCGTATAGGCAGTCACTGTCCCGTCAGCATTGACGGCAATCCACGAGTCGAGCTTGGCCGGATCAACATGCGATGCGTGAGTTCCGAACTGGCCTTGAGCAACAGATTGACGTGTAACATAGCTGACAACAAGGGCTCCCACCCCTTTGAAAAAGTCTCGTCGAGTGGTCATGAGGAGCGCCTCGTGTCTGCATAACGACGAATGGCACGCAGCATGCGTATGTGGGCAAAACAACGGCACAATACACCGCCCAAGGCCTCACGTATCTCCTGGTCCGAAGCGTTTGGGTTTGCATCGAGCAGGGCCTTCGCCGTCAAAATCACCCCGCTCAGACAGTACCCGCACTGAGCTGCTCCCTCTTCTATGAACGCTCGTTGTATCGGGTGAGGCTTCTCAGGTGTGCCAAGCCCCTCAAGAGTTGTGATCGATGCTCGCCCTACACTCCCCATCGGCTTCACACATGACCGAACAACTTGAGACCCCATCAGCACGGTGCAGGCTCCGCACTGCGCCATACCGCAGCCAAAGTGGGGCGTGTTCAAATGTAGTTCGTCTTGTAGCACGAAAAGCAGCGGCGTGTCCGGGTCGACATCGACCGTATGCTGTTGGCCGTTGATCAGAAGGGTTTGCTTCACAGCGTTGTACGTCCGTGGCTTCCATGCCGAGCTGTCCCAGGATCTCTGGATGCCGCGATCATGCGATATCGGTCGTGGGAATCGGGAGTGGATCTTCGATACGCATCGATAGGTCTCGAGAACACGAATCGCCGTTGCATGATAAACCGCACTGGTGATCGCCGCTGCAATACCGGCTAGTCATCGTTGAACAAGTTGATGACGCTCTCTCACGTCACCACTATGATCGTTAACTTGCTTTCACACAAGAAACGTTCCACTTCTCGATCTCACGCCCCGACTTCGGACCTCTTATAATTTCTTTATAGCATTCTAAGAGAGTGCATACTGCCGATACCGCGCCACAGCGTTGATTCAGCATGACCCATATGTCGCCCTTCCGGGGCATGCAGAAAATCAGCTTGTCATCTTTTCGCATTTCCGGGCTCATCAAAAAAGCCGATGATGGTGAGGCTACGCCACCCACGCAGCGATGGCCGCTCGGCGCCTCGCAGGTGAGCGAAGACGTAGAGAATAACGCCGGCAGTGAAAAACGTGACCCCCGCCCGAAAACCATGGCGGCACAAGTTGGAAGTGCCTGGGCTCCGGTGATCTCCCGGTCTTCAAAACCGGTGGTCGTCCTTTACCGGCGACGGTGTGTTCGACTCACACGCGCTTCCGCCATTCCAACCAAATCAGACTCCGGTAACCAAAATCGCTGAACAAACAGAGAACAGAAATGATCGTCACGGCATCGTCGCCCCCGGAGCGGGTTAGGAAGCGTCAATGCAGCACTCATGCAACGAGACCAGCGGGAAGAACAGACGTCGCGCGTCCATGTGGTGATCTGCTTATTGAGTTAGCCGGGGGAAAGGCGTAATCGGGATTGAGAAAGTCTCAAAGAAGTTCGAACAATTTTGGTTCTTACCCGGGGCGCGAGACTTATCCGGTCGGAGTGCCCCCGGCGGTTACCGATAAGTGAGATGAGACGGTCGCACTGAAAAGAGCGACACTATGCGGATGAAAAACCTACGGAGGATCTCATCGCGGAAGTACCAGGGAGCAGCTCCTGGATTGAGATGACGATTGGGATCGATCTTGGCGATGTCCGGAGTCATTACTGCACGCTCAACGAAGAAGGCGAGGTGGTCGACCGAGGCCGGTTTCTCACCACACCGACCGGGGTCGAACGATGGTTTACCGATCTGCCGCCAGTGCGGAACGCGATGGAGGCGGGAATCCACTCCATCTGGATCAGCCAGCAACTTCAGGAGATGGGCGATTTTCAGCGAATGCGCATTGACAAGATAGACCATGAAGCCGCGCTCTTCTAATATCTGAAACAGCGGTATCCAGTACACGCCGGTCGATTCCATCGCGACGGTGCGAACTCGGCAGTTCTCCAGCCAATCGGCCAGTGCGTGTGAGTCGTAGGTGAAACTGCTGAACCTGCGTGTTGTCTTTTCATCGCGGTCCAGTGGGACAGCAACGTATATCTCGTGGGCTCCTATATCAATGCCCGCTGCATCCGGCTCCAGCACTGCCGATCTGCGCTCCCGCTTCTCTACTCGCTTCGCCACGGTCTTCTCCTTGTAGCCGGAGAACGCGGCCTGAGGTGCGAATCCTTGCAGTCTCCTCATCGAGATCGCTGCACTCTTGCGCAGACGTCATCACTGGACTGTCCGCGACCTTAGACCCATGCTTTACAACGGGCTCGGAAAGCACCAATGTCTATTTCGGGTCGTAGCTTGCCGCCCTTTCCAGCCACAACATCATCGCTCAGAACAAGTTCCCTAGGCCCTGTCTGGGCTCGCCCACCACCCTGCTTTACAGGCGGTGGGCTGTCGGATTCCAATTTTAGAATGCGGTGTACGAGAAATCGCCTGCTGGTCAACACTGGGAGGAGCACTGGAAAGCAAGGTGAACTCGGCTCCTGCTTTACTTGCGTCGGCTAGCTAGCTCGACACATTCGGTGAGTGTTCTGGCTCTACGGTGTTTTCGCTTAGACCTGGAGCACATCGCCTTCACGGGCAACCATCTCGTACAACACCGGATTGACGAAAAATCCGATGCAAAGGCGAGAGATAAGACCGGCAACGATGACTATGGCGAACGGCCTTTGAGTATCCGATCCAATGCCCGTGGAAAGGGCTGCCGGCAGCAAGCCAAGGCAGGCAACAAGAGCCGTCATCATGATCGGACGAAGTCGCAGGAGCGAAGCTTCCCGTGTGGCCGTGCGGATACCCATTCCCTCCTGCCGCAACTTGTTGATGTAGGAGACGAGGATGACGGCAGTCTCCACTGATACCCCGAGCAACGCCAGAAGACCCAGGACGGAGGAAACGCTGAAGGGTGTGTGAGTGAGCTTGAGCGCAATCAGCGCACCCACCGGTTCGGTCATGATTACACCCAGGGCAATGGTGACGGGGAATTTAAAATTTCCATAGAGGGCAAACAGGATCATGAAAATGAGTACTAAGGCAAGCGGGCCAATAAAGAACATCTGTGATCTGGCCTCGAGAAATTGGCTGTATTCACCGCCCCACGCCATCCAATAGCCCTGAGGCAGTGTCACGGCCTTCTTGACTGCTGCTTGGCCGTCTCGCACCGCCCGCTCTAAATCACGTCCCTCAATACTGTACTGCACGCCGATGTAGCGGGAGTTGTTTTCCCGATAAATAAAGGAAGCACCGTTTCCCTGAGTGATATTGGCAAGCTGGCTGAGTGGGATCTGCTGCCCGTCCGGCGTGCCAACCAATAGATTCCCGATGTCGTGCGCGCTGCTTCGGAATTGCGGTTGCATGCGGACGACAAGATCGAACAGCTTCTCTCCTTGAATGATCTGGGTTACAGCTTGACCGCCTACTGCGGCCGAAATCACGGCTTCCACATCTGCAACATTGATCCCGTACCGTGCAATCTTGTCGCGGTCGACGTCGATCAGGAGGCTGGGCTGGCCAAGTTCCCGCACAACCGTGAGCTCGGTGAACCCAGGCACATGAGAGAGTGTGTTCTTGATTTGTATCGCTTTGTCCTGCAGGACGTTGAGGTCGTCACCATATACTTTGACCGCCAGAGAGCTTTTGAGACCGGTCAGCGCTTCATCCACGGCATCTTCGGCGGGCTGGGTATAGTTGAAAATAATCCCGGGGAAGGCAGTGAGTTTGTTATTGATGGATTCGATAAGCTCCTTTTTCCCGCTGATCCCGCCGGTCCACGCTTTGTCTTTGTAGGGTTTCAGACCAACATAGAACTCGCAGTTGAAAAAGCCGGTGGGATCGGTGCCATCGTCAGGTCGTCCCAATTCCGAACCCACGACAGTGACCTGCGGATAAGACATCAGGATGTTACGTATCTGAGGAGCGATACTGCTGGCCTCCTCGAAGGAAATGGTGTAGGGCATGGTAGCCCGCACCCAAAGCGCTCCTTCATCGAGGTGCGGCATGAACTCACCTCCGATGAAGGGCACCAGCAGCAGGGTTGCCCCGAATATCAGGCTCGCGACAACGATGGTGACCTTGGGCCGATTGAGTGCCCAGTCCAGGTGAACTGCATATTTCCGCTTCATCCATTCGAAAACGCGATTCTGTTTCTCGCGCACGCCGCCCTTGAACCAGTAGGAGGCGAGCACGGGGATCAGCGTGAGCGTCAGGATAAGCGCGCCAACCAGCGCAAAGGACATCGTTTCGGCCATGGGGTGGAACAGCTTCCCCGAAGGTCCTCTGAGCGCGTAAATGGGCAGATAACCCGCGAGGATGACAGCCACTGAATAGAAGATGGGGCGATCCACATCTTTAGCAGCTGCAAGAATAACTTCGTGCAGATTGTAGTTCTGCCCTTCCCGTAGTGCCAGTTCGCGGTAGATGTTTTCAATCATTACCACGGTGCCATCGATGACAATTCCGAAATCGATTGCTCCGATGGAGAGCAGATTTGCGGCGACATCATGTGCGTGGAGCACGATGAAGGCAAACAAAAGCGAGAGCGGGATGGTGAGGGCAACGATGACCGCTGCGCGGAAGCTGACCAGGAAGAAAACCAGCACGACCAGAACCAGCACCATGCCGCGAAGCAGGTTGGTCCGGACTGTGTTCGTAGTCAGGTCTACCAATTCGCTGCGGTCGTAATAAGGATGAATCTTAACGTCAGGCGGGAGGGTCTGGCGGTTCAGTTCCTCAGTTTTTGCTTCGACTCCTTTGAGGACGCTCTGCGTCTGCTCTCCGCGCAGCATGAGGATGACGCCCTCAACCGAATCGTCATTTTTCTGAAAGCCGAATTCGCCCAGGCGCGGTGCATGCCCGATCGTTACATCTCCGATATCGTGCACTCGGATTGGCACGCCTTTGTTGGCGCCAACTACGACGTTGCCAATGTCATCTGTATTTCGAACCAGCCCTATCCCGCGAACATAGTAGAACTGTCCGCCCTGTGAGTAGAATCCGCCGCCGGCATTCGAGTTGTTGGCAGCCAGGGCGATCATGACTTGCGGAACCGTCAGGTGATACCCGTAGATGCGGGCAGGGTCAAGCAGCACCTGATATTGCATCACCGTTCCACCGAACCCGGAGTCGTCAGCTACGCCGTGTACCGAACGATAGACCCGCTCGACCACCCAATCTTCGATGGTTTTCAACTCCTGAGGGGTGCGGTCGGGGCTTTCCAGTACATAGCGATATACAAGGCCGCTGGGGCTGAACAAGGGCGCGATGCTCGGGGTTACGCCTGTTGGCAGCGTGGCTTGGGCGAGGCGTTCAAAAACAATCTGTCGCGCAAAGTAGTCGTTTGTGCTGTCCTCGAAAGTCAGGATGAGATCGGACAGCCCATAGAGCGAGATGGAACGCATCACCACCATATGCGTCACGCCGTTCATCTCGAGTTCAAGGGGGAGCGTGACCAAACGTTCGACTTCTTCAGCGGCATGGTCTGGCCACTGGGTAATGATTTCGACCTGGGGGGGCGCGAGGTCGGGATAGGCGTCCACGGGCATCCGCTGGAACGACAGGATCCCCCCGACCGTAATGAAAGCGGTCAGCATCAGTACCAGGAACTTTTGTCGCAGCGCCGCTTGGACTATTCGGTGGATCATTCAGTTGTGGTGGACCCTATCCTTGCCAGAGTTCTTGAGACGATGTTCAAAGTTTTGCGCAATCCGGTTAACGTTGCAGCGAGTTTGCAAACTGCAAGAACAAGCTGCCATTTCCGATGACCCGGTCGCCTGCTTTCAGCCCACTGGTAATCTCCGTTTGTCCATTTAAGCTTTCCCCGAGAGTCACGGAGCGTCTGCCGAACTGGTGAGGAGAAGCCGCGGCATATACAAAGGGCTGGTTCTCGCTATCACGCAGGACAGCAGCATCCGGAAGCGCAATGGCATTGCTAATATTGCCCGCATTTACGGTAGCCACCACATACATATCTTTCTTCAGCTTTTCGCCTGGATTGTTCGTTTCGATGCGCGCCTGCAGCGTGCGTGTGTTTGGATCCAGCGAAGCCGCGACGTAAGAGATACGCCCGTGGAAGACTTCAGGGTAGGTGTCCGTCTGAATTGTGACCGTATCTCCGACACGTACGTAGGGCAAGTCCTTCTGATAGACATTGACCAGCACCCAGACATTGCTGATATCGGAAATCATGAAACATTGGGTAGTGCCGGGCTGAATCAGCTGTCCCGCAGACACATCCTGCTCAACGACCATGCCGCTGATCGGCGCCCTTACCGGAACTTCAAACGAAGGCGGCTCTTTCACAAGTGCGTCGGGATCGGTAATCCCCATGACCTTCAATGCGGCTTGCGCCGATGCCAGATCGCCGCCCGCCTGCACCTCAGCTGATTCCGCTTGCTCCACATTCTGCTCAGCGATAGCGCGATGTTGATACAAGTCCTGCGCTCGGGCATAGGCCTTCTGGGCGAGGGCATACGCATCCTTGGCCTTTAAGTAATTGGTGCGGAGCTGCGAGTAATCAGGACTCGCCACGTACAACATGGGCTCGCTCTCACGTACCTTTTGGCCTGGAACGACCACGACCCGGCTGACCGGTCCACTTACCTGCGTAATGACCGGGGTTGTGCGGAAACTGTTGTACGCGACGGCACCCGTCAGCCGGAGTGACCGAGTCAGCGTTGTGGGTTCAACTGTCAGCACCTGCACATGCGACATCTGGTCCTGCGGAATTGCAAACAGTTCCGGATTGTTTGAGCTTTCTGCTCTGTTCGAGCTAGCGGTATTCGATCCTGGTCCTTGACAGCCCGCTAAAGTCAGCATGAGCGCGGCTAATGCGGCTAATTGCCAAAGATCTCTGTACGCGCTCATGGCAGGCTTCTCGCCCCTACTGCTTCCTTCAACTGTTCCAACGCTGTCATGTAAGAGCCCAGCGCCTGCCGATAGGCCAACTGAATGGACCGGTAACTGCGCTCGGCGTCGAGAAAATCCAGGAGACTTGCAGCTCCCCGTTTGTAAGCATACTCGCTGATGTCGCGCGAATCCTGCGCCTGCTTGAGGTACCCGGAAGTGTAGAGTTGCAGTACTTCGTCGTTGCTTCTCAGCGCCTCATAGGCATCGGCGACATCGGAAAGAACCGTATCGCTAGCCGATTGCTGCTGCTCCTGCGCCTGCGTGAGCGCATAACCGGTACGGGCGATCTCTCCCTGATTGCGGTTAAAGATCGGCAATGGAAAATTCACGAAGAACGAAGCCGTATTCTCACCAGAGACATGCGTAAAATCGCCTGTGCCAGTTACGTCCACCTTGGCGTTCGCTTTGGCAAGGAGGATTTGGCTCTGCGCGGCTGTTATCCCCAGTTGCGCGGCCCGGAGGTCGGGGCGCTCGCCCAGTGCTTTCATCTGCAGGTCTTCTAGGTTCGCCTTGAGGGGCTGGTATGCCAGATCGCCAATGACATCATAATTGGCCGGCACCGTGTTGTAGCCAAGGAGCTCACGCAGGCCTACAAGCGCCTGCACTTTCGCAAGACGCGCAGAGGATACGTCGGTCTGAAATTGCAGAAGCTGCAGCTTGATCTTAAGATAATCGCCTTCACCTATGTACCCAGCCTTGAATTCTGCCTCGCCAATATCTACAGTCTGCTGAAAGCTCTGTAGGTCCTGAAGCGCGAACTGAAGAGTTGATTCCGCCAGTAAAACGCTGACGAACTGTTGGCCTACGTTGAAAGCCAGGATTCGTTCGGCATCGGTGACCTGGGCACGCGTGACGTCTGTTTGATCGCGGGCCGCTTGCAGGCGCCTCTGTCGCTTGTGACCACGTTCGAAGAGATACCCGATTCCAACATCGAACTGCTGAACCTCGTTCAGATTTTCCCCAGAAAAATCCTGAGGATTGAAAACTGGGACGAACTGGGTATCAGCTCCCAAAGTCGGATTGGGGCGCAGATTGGCGGTGATCTCCTGGGCCTGATTCTGAAAAATTAGAGTTCGCGTCGCTTTGATGGAATGGTTGTGCGCCAGCGCCAGATCAATGGCCTGGTCAAGACTGATAAGTGTCGTATTTTGTCCTTCCCCTGTCCCTACTAGCAGCGGGAAAAAAACCGCAGCCGGGGCGAATATCCGAAAGTACCTGGAACGCATAAGGTTGAGATATCCTTCAGCAGAAGGTAAAGGGTTACTCATCAACATGTCCACTGTACAGCGACGGGGCAGATCCGCCATGGGAAACGGTGTTTTCACCTAGTTCGCCATAGAACTCGTCATCACGCCAATGTGAATCAGACAGTCGGAGATCAGCGTACCGTTTGCGGGCGACATCGGAGTGGTTTAGGCGGAGCGAGCGTTTACCTGAATAGCCGAAGGCGTCGATCATGAAGCGGCGGTTCAGGGGGCCGCTCTCATGCCTGACAAACGCAAATCGAAGCGTGGCACGCCCAAGAAAGTGTTGCGTCTGCCCGACCTTGATCGTTCGAAGGCTTCTGTTTTGCAAAGCCTCGGTTCAGTTGCCTCCAAGCGAACCTACGCGTTCGCGATCAACGACTTCATTGCCTGGGACTGCTCCGAACGGCGTTTTGGCATTTGGCCGAACCGTCGTTCTTCGATATCGCTAGGAACTGGAGGCTCGACGTCTGGCTCCGGCAACCATAAACCTGAGGCTGGCGGCGGTGCGCCGACTCGCTTATGAGGCCTGCGACAACGGTCTGCTGAGTCCCGATCTCGCGGCCAGCATCCGTCGAGTGAAGGGAGCAAAGAAGCTCGGCGTGCGGTTGGGAAACTGGCTGACATGTGGTCAGGGGCGCAGACTTCTCGATGCACCTGATACCCGGAATACAAAAGGCAAGAGGGACCATGCAATCCTCGCGCTGCTCTTGGGTTGCGGTCTGAGACGTGCCGAACAAATCGCCCTGAAGCTGAGCCATCGTCAGCAACGGGATGATCATTGGGCCATTATCGATCTGCGTGGCAAGAGTGGACGCATGCGCACAGTCCTACTGCCGAACTGGGTCAAGACCACTGTGGATGCGTGGCTGGCCGCTGGAGGTATAGAAGACGGTTTCATCTTTCGCTGCGTAACACATGATGGTACCGTTTGGGGTTCAGGTATTAGCGAGAAGGTCGTGTGGTGGGTGGTGCGTCAAATATGCCAAGATGGCCTTAATCGAAAAGCTCTCGCCTCATGACCTCCGTCGCACCTGTGCACGGCTTTGTCACTCGACCGGGGGTGAGCTGGAACAGATTCAATTTCTCCTCGGTCATCGATCTGCAGAAACCACGGAACGATACCTGGGGTCGAGGCAGAGAATCCTACATGCAGTCAACGACAAGCTCGGTATCGAACCGGATATCAGCGTGGGCTAAGCGATTTACCAACTTCGGGAGATTGCTTCCGGTTTGTCCAGTAATTCAAGATCAATGGCAAACGGCAAGAGAGTCGCATGGAATCGTGGCTAACGACCTGTCGGACGATCTTAATTCTTCGACTTGGTGTGATTCTGTGCGGCTTCGGCGACCTCGTGGATTGCCCGTGATGACGAGATCGGGACCCTCGATCATAATGAAGTCACCGCTGTGCTCCGCAACCATCTGCTTACGTATTCGACGAATAGTGAAAAGAGTTCTCTCTGTGCTTCGTATGCCCTTTTCCGGGCGAAAGAGATTGACCAAGGACAATGAGCGATTTGTCACCAAAGGAGTTCTAGGCAAATTTCTTAGATCGCTGGAGAGGAGTGAAAGTTGAGTATAGGAAACAGGAATAGACGAGAATTCCTTTTGGGGGCGAGCGTCATTATCGCCAATGCGGCTGCGAGGCCACTCCTGATAAGAGATGCTTCCAAGATTAATCCGGATTTGATAACGGCCGTAGGGGACCCAACCTCAGCGAGAAAGTCTATGGCACAAACAGCTCAATCAGATTCGCGGAAAGCCAGGGCCCGGGGAAAAATGCGCGGTCTCATGGTAGACGCCGGTCGCGTCCCGGAAACCATCGCCTACTACAGGCGGGTGATTGAGTTCTGCGCGGACTGGGAGCTCAATACACTTCAGTTCCGGCTGGCGGACGACCAGGGGAGTGCGATGCGCTTTGCTTCGGTTCCCGATCTTGTCACACATAGAAATGCATTTACGCCTGAACAATTGAAGAGCCTGGCAGAGTACGGCCAAAGCCTCGGTGTCGATCTGATCCCCGAACTGGAATCGTTCGGACACACGGGATACATTACTCGCTCTTCCGCGTACGCTCATTTACTGGACCGGGAAGCGACCGGCTCTTCTGAATTTACGGGCATCATTCCGGTTAATCCGGAGTCGCTGCAATTGTTCGAGAAGTTATATAGAGAAGTCGCCGCGACTTTTCCTTCGATCTATCTTCACGGGGGCTGCGATGAAGTGAACTGGGGCGGATCGATGCTCTCCCGCAAAGCTCTTCAGACGAAGACTCGGGCCCAAATATGGGCAGAATTTCTGAATTCACTCAATCAAATCTCTGCAGGACTAGGAAAGCAATTTGTCGTGTGGGGTGACATCGTTCTTCACAAAGAGCCGGAGATTCTCGGCCAATTAAGCAAAAACATCATCGTCATGGATTGGAACTACTCGGACAACAGCTCAGCCAGATTTCGTGAGACCTTTCAGAAAGTCAGTGCCAATGGCTCTCGTGGAATCGGAGCGCCCGCCTTGAGTTGTTATAAGTGGGGCGCGCGGGTTGGCACTGAACAGTTGCGGAACATCGACGCTTATGCCGATGCCTACCTCGAAACGAAGGACCCGAACTCGCTGGGAGTTATCCTGACAAACTGGGTACCCAGCCGCTACGTTCAGAATTCGATCTGGGATGGATTCGCGTACGCCGCCGTCGCCTTCAATGATGGAACGGGGACAGCGCAAACCTCGGGATTCCGCAGGTTTGTGGAAAAGCACTATCGAGCGAAGTGGAACGAGGTTTGGGATGAAGTATTCCACATGATTTATGACGCAGCGCCCTATATGAAAGATCGGGAAACAGCGTCCTGGATGGGTCTCCTTTTGCCGGTTCCCTGGTGTAATGATGAGGAGCTTACAGCCTTACTGAAAGATGCATCGCCTTGTCCAAATCCCTTTACACGGATCCGCAGCCTGCTGATTCAGTTAGAACCGCTTGTGGTGAAGAATCTCTCCGATTTTCAAGCCTTTGGGCTCTGCATAGAGTATCTGGACAGAATGTTTTGGCGTGAGGGGGTTGTCATTGAGCAAGCCGCCAGAAAGCCGCTGGAACGGGAGACCACTGACTTACTGATTCAGACCATCGCCGAGCGCGATCGGGAGCTTGCAGAGGCGTTGACCAGGGACTGGGACACGGGTCGTTTCCCGGATTCTGCCGCAAAGCTGGAACCTGTCTTTGACCTGCAGCCAAAGGATCAGTTGCTCTTCCAATGGGAGCGGGCGACGGCCTATTCCGCTTCCCTGGCTAGCCATCCGGATCGTTTCTATCAACTTTTCCGGATGGCGAAACCTGTATGAAATACATCGGTGAGAGGTAACAATCAAGGCCGATGCGACACTCGCTCGATAACCCTGCCATTCTCCACCGACCTGGCTGGTCACGCAGCCGGTCGCATGACAAGATGTATGAGTTCCAATGGCATAGGAATGAACTTTTTGGACTGGGCAGTTCTCTGCGCATATTTCGCCCTCATGATCGGCATGGGCATGTGGGCGCGGACCAAAATCAAGAATGCCAACGACTACTTCACCGCCGGTGGCGTCATGCCCTGGTGGCTCTCCGGCATCTCGCATCACATGTCGGGATACAGTTCGGCCGCCTTTGTTGCCTATGCCGCCATTGCCTACACCGCGGGCTTTAGCGTCTACATATGGTGGGCCTGCACTATTGGGCTGGCGATGTTGATTGGCTACCGTATCTTTCCGCCGCGCTGGGCGCGCCTCCGCCAGCGCACCGGCATGATATCTCCACTCGAGTACCTCGTGGTCCGCTACAACCTGCCTACGCAGCAGGTGCTGGCCTGGAGTGGAGCCCTCCTTAAGATCTTCGATATCGGCGCCAAGTGGGCTGCCACCGCTATCCTGCTCAATGTTCTTGCCAAGGTGCCGCCTGTCTACGGTGTGTTGCTCACAGGCAGCGTCACTCTGATATACGCCGTCACCGGTGGCCTGTGGGCAAACGCGCTCACGGACTTCACTCAATTCGGCATTCAGCTTATCGCCGGCTTCGCGATGCTCATCGAGGTGCTATCGCATATTGGCGGCGTCTCTGCTCTGTGGACAGTCTGGCGCCGTCTGCCGCCCTCGCACTCGCACCTCTTTGTCGCTCCGTATACACCACTTTTCGCTGCCGTCTTCCTGCTCATCAACACCCTCTCCTACAACGGCGGCACGTGGAACCTCGCACAGCGCTTCATCGCCACACCTACGGGCAAAGAAGCGCAGAAGGCCGCACTGCTCTCCGCCTCCCTCTTTCTCGTCTGGCCGCTGGTACTGTTTTTTCCGGTGTGGGCCGCGCCACTGCTGCTTCCACATATCGCTGACCCAGCCGAAAGTTATGCACTGATGGCCCGGATTATGCTGCCACGCGGTCTCCTCGGCCTGGTGCTGGGCGGGCTCTTCGCATCCACCATGGCGATGACTTCCTCTGACGCGAACGCCATCTCCGCCGTGGTTGTGCGCGACATTCTCCCCGCGCTGCGCCGCGACCACCTCCGCATGAGCGGCATCGCGCAACTGTTCGCAGGCCGCATCTGCACCTTCGTCTTCCTTGCGCTCAGTATGGTTATCGCCATCTATGCGAATCGTTTTGGCGGCGTGCTCGGTCTGCTTATTCTCTGGTTCGCTGCGCTTCTCGGCCCGATTGCGATTCCTATGCTACTCGGCATGCTGATACCGTTTCGCCGCTGCGGTCCTGCCGCCGCGCTCGCCGCATGGAGCGGCGGCGTGCTCACCTTCATGTTCATCAAGTTTGTCTTCCCTGCGAAGATCGCCCATTGCGCAGGCGACATGGCCCCAGCCATCAGTGTGGGCGGTCCCGTCATCATTGCGCTGATTCTCTACCTCGTGGTCGGACTCTTCACATACAAGTCGAAGCCGGCAGCCAACGCTCTGCTGCAGAGTATCAATCGGGATTTTACAGCAAACGAGTAGCTTGCTGATGACATTAAGCATCGCAGTGAATCTCGCGGGAAGTATCCTACTAAGGATTGGCATGTCGACTCTGAAAGAATCCTCGCCCAATGCGCTTACCATTCACGTAGCAAAATCCCGCATCGCGATGGGTAAGCATGCGGCCACGGACATAGCGTGCGAAATCCGCACCTGCCTGGAAAAACAGCCTGGCGTGCGCATGATCTTTGCCGCCGCACCCAGCCAAAGAGAAATGCTTGGCGCGCTGTCCGAGGAGAAGGATATTGACTGGTCGCTCGTCACCGCCTTCCACATGGACGAGTACCTTGGCCTGCCGACAGACGCGCCGCAACGCTTCGGCCTCTGGCTGCGCCGTGCGATCTTCGATCATGTCCCCTTCGCGGCAGTGAATCTTCTCGAACCTGGCGACAATCCAGCGCAGACCGCCGCCGACTATGCCGCGAAGCTCCAGGCCGCACCCATCGATATCGCCTGTTGCGGCATCGGCTCCAACGGCCATCTCGCCTTTAACGATCCCCCCGCTGACTTTGAAGACCCGCTCACCGTCAAGATTGTCGATCTCGACACGCAGTGCCGCCAACAGCAGGTAGATGAAGGATGTTTCGTTACACTCAGCGACGTACCCACCCGCGCGCTCACCATCACCGTGCCTAGGCTTCTCGCTGGCCACGCACTCTTCTGCACGGTGCCAGGCGCCATCAAGAAAGAAGCGGTGCGCAGCGCACTCCTGGATCCCATCCATCCCATGTGCCCGGCCACCGTGCTTCGCCGGCATCCACACTGCACCTTGTATCTTGATCCCGAATCCGCCAGTGAACTCCCATTCCATAATGTATAGATCGTTGACAGGCCGCGATCCGCGGACCGGAGAGTCGCTTACTGTGCATTGTGCCGATGGGCGCATCGCCGCCATCGAGCAGGGCTCTCCCGACGAAACTATCTGGCTTGCACCCGGCCTGATCGATCTACAGGTGAACGGCTATCGGGGCGACGATCTCAATGCTGACGATCTAACGATCGAAACCGTCCAAAGTCTCGCGCGTCGGATGCTTGCCACCGGTGTCACCACGTTTCTTCCCACGCTCATCACCGCCTCCGAGGAAAAGATTGTCCGTAACCTGAGCGTCATCGCAGCCGCGCGCCAGGCAGATTCGCTGCTCATGCACATGATCCCCTGCGTGCATATCGAAGGCCCGCACATTGCGCCCGAGGACGGCCCACGCGGCGCGCATTTCCGCGAGCATGTGCGTCCGCCAGATATCGCTGAGTTCATGCGCTGGCAGGCTGCTTCCGGCAATCTCGTCGGTATGGTCACGCTCTCGCCGCAATACCCCGGTGCGCCCGAGTACATTCAGACGCTGTCTGCGCGCGGCATCTATATCTCGCTCGGTCACACGAGCGCGAGTGCGGATCAGATTCACGCAGCCGCCGCTGCCGGTGCACGTCTCTCCACCCATCTAGGCAACGGGGTGGCAAACCTGCTGCCACGCCATCCTAATCTGATCTGGGCGCAGTTGGCAGAGGATCGTCTCACCGCCACCTTTATCGCCGACGGTCATCATCTGCCGGCAGACACGCTCACCGTCATGATCCGCGCCAAGACGGTGCAGCGTGCCATTCTGGTCTCGGATCTCGTGATGCTCGCAGGGCTTTCGCCCGGTGAGTATGTGACGCCGATCGGCCGCAAGGTTGATCTTCATCCGGATGGCCGCCTCACTGTCGTTGACAGCGGCTATCTTGCTGGTTCAACCGCCACGCTTAAAGACGCAATCGCATACGTCGCGGCCAACACCGGCTTCAGCCTCGGCGACGCCGTGCACATGGCAACCGCCAACCCCGGTCGCTTCGTAGGCGCACCCGGTGTGCTCCGAGTTGGCGCACCCGCAGACCTTGTACGGTTTCGCTGGGAGCAAGGCTTCTCCACTCTCGCAATCGAAGACGCGATCGTGCAAGGGCAGAGTTGGCAGTGAGAGGGTTTTTGACGAGAGATATGGCGGGAGGGCGACCAGTTGTTTGGGCACCGCAGAAGATAAGATGGTCTGCCGTAGACGACGAGGAATCGGTGCCATCTCCCGCACGGGTACGCGATGTAAGCTGTGCCAACCATGCACTCAGGCCGGGACACTGCTTCTCTCTGAACTGTAGGACGGCTCGCGCACTTTGTACAAACAACCGTCGCAAATAGGAATTCCCGCCCTTGCTGATGCCGAGCAGCTTTTGCTTGCCTCCGATTGAGTGCTCGCGCGGAACTAATCCAATCCAGGCTGCGAACTCTCGGCCTTGCGAAAGGCCGCTCCATTACCGATGGCTGCGACCAGTGCCGTTGCCGTAAGCGGTCCGATACCGGGAATCGCATCCAGGCGTCGACAGACTTCGCTCTCCTGTGCGGTCTTCTGAACCAGCGCATCGGGCTTCTTCGAGCCGTATGGCCAACTGATCCAGTTCCAGCTTCAGTTGCGCCAGCAGCAAGCGCACCGCGCCCGACAGCTTGCTCGTGCCGTCTTCCAGAATCCCTGGCAACGCTGCATCCAAATTGCATCCTCCCTTCCGCAGAGTAATGCCTCGCTCCAGCAACAACCCGCGAATCTGGTTGACCACTGCAGTACGACGCATCACCCAGCGCTCGCGCACCCGATGCAGGGACTGGAGATCCAACTGATCGTCGGTCTTGATCGGCACGAAACGCATCGTGGGTCGACCAACGGCCTCTGCAATGGCCTCGGCGTCGATGTAGTCACTCTTGTCCGTCTTCACGTATGGCTTCACATACTGCGCCGGAATCAGGCGAACTTCATGCCCCTGTTCCCGCAGCGCACGGCCGAGAAAATGGGAGCCGCCGCAGGCTTCCATGCCGATTAACTGGATCTGCCGGTTCGCCGTGAAGCGCAACAACTGCAGCCGAGAGAACTTCTTGCGCATCACTACTTCACCTCGCAGGTTGAGACCAACAAGATGAAACGCTGTCTTACCAAGATCGATGCCGATCGTGTGTAGTTCCATGGGACGCTTCCTCGTGTGCCTCTTATACCCGGCTGCTGGCTGGGTAAAGGCGGCGGATCATCCCATTAGTAATCCAGCCGCTTAGTAATCCAGCCGCACGATTACGAGATTGTCGAGGCGGGACACGAGTTTCGTCTTTCAGAATATTCGAGATGATGAGACTGAACTGCAGTCCGACCTTACGCGGGGAGATTCGCGCCAATGACCAGAAAATTGCGGCATTCACGCCTTCGTTGAGGTAGCTTTACAAAAACGGGCATCCGCAGGATCCTCGGCCTTCAGGGCTTGTAGCAGAGTGAAGAGGAGCCAGGAACTCCAGTCGTGAGCCCATGAGGGTGGATGAGCATACGAGTTGCTCTGAATCACCGGACACAATACCGGTACGACAAGGCGGTTTCGCTCGGCCCACAAGTTATACGGTTGCGACCTGCCGCGCATTGTCGAACGCCGATCCTCAGCTACTCGCTTAACGTGACTCCCATCGAGCATCTCCTCAACTGGCAACTCGACGTCCACCACAATCACCTGGCACGTGTCTTTTTTCGGGACAAAACGAATGAGTTCGTAGTTAATGTCGACCTCGTCGTGGAACTGTCTCCTTTCAATCCGTTCGATTTCTTCTTGGAGCCAGGAGTCGAAGCCTACCCCTTCAAATACCCGCAGGAGTTGGCAAAGGATCTCGAGCCCTATCTCTCGGTCGAGCCAGCCGGACATTTCCTTCAAGCGTTTCTTGAGAGCCTTTCGACCGAGGAGCGCGGGACGATCGGTTTTCTGGTTGATTTGAATCGAAAGGTTCGAGATCACGTGGGATACATCACGCGGCTGGATCCGGGTGTTCAAACGTGCGAGCAGACTCTAGAGCAGCGCATGGGGTCCTGCCGCGACTCCGCATGGTTGTTGGTGCAGATCCTCCGGCATCTGGGCATTGCGGCACGCTTCGTCTCGGGATACCTGATTCAGATGGCAGCGGACGAGAACGCGCCGGAAGACCGGAACGGCCTGCAAACCGACTCCGCGGATTTTCATGCCTGGGCAGAGGCGTTTTTACCGGGAGCTGGCTGGATCGGGATGGATCCGACCTCTGGCCTGTTCGCTGGCGAGGGCCACATTCCGCTGGTCTGCACCCCAAGCGTGTCAAAGGCGGCGCCCATCGAGGGTACAACCGAGCCGGCCAATGTGGACTTCGACTACTCCATGTCAATCCGCCGCCTGAACGACGCACTGCAGCCGTCCAGGCCATTCAGCGAGGAAGACTGGGTCAAGGTTCAACAGGTTGCGTACTGCGTGGACGCAGACCTGGAGGTGCAGGATGTACGTCTGACCATGGGCGGCGAACCCACTTTCGTCGGAATCGACGAGCCCGAGAGTCCGCAATGGAACATCGATGCTCACGGACCGATAAAGCGAACCCGCGGTCTGGCTCTCATCCAATGCCTCCGCGAAAAGATGGCATCCGGCGCGATGCTACATTACGGGCAGGGGAAATGGTATCCGGGCGAGGCGCTGCCCCGTTGGGCTCTGAGCTGCTTCTGGCGCGCTGACGGCATCCCGATCTGGGAGAATATCGATCTCATCGGCCAAGAAGATCAGGACTACGGCTTCGGCACGGCCGATGCGCTCGAGTTCATGGAAGCGCTCACGCGCCGCCTTCAGGTAAGCGTCGAAAATGTGCTGCCTGCCTACAACCTTGAAGCCGAATCGTCGGAACCGGCTGGATATATTTTGCCCATTCGCCGCCGGCAGCCGGGGGGCCGGTTACGCTGGTCGAGCCAGTGGTGGTTCCCTCGGCCGGAGCCTCTGCAGCTCACGCCGGGTGATTCGCCCATAGGCTTTCGCATCGCGACTGAATCGATGCCCTGGGTGGCGCCAGATCAGATTGAGTACGAGCACGAGCCCGCACCGTTTGCTGATCGGGTCAAGCTTCCGTCAGGCCCGGCGCGGCGTATGGATCTCTTCGACAAGAAGCCCGGGGCAGATCCGTTGCCCGCGCTCTCAAGCACCGCTGAAACGGCGACAGAGCTGATCCGGCCATCGCTGGGCGTGCAGGCGCGCGATGGCCGTCTGCACGTGTTTCTGCCGTATGCGTCACAGCTGGCGGACTACCTCGACTTGCTGGCCGCCGTCGAGGACACGTGCCAGCATCTGCAGAAGCCAGTGTGGCTGGAGGGTTACGCTCCGCCGTCTGATCCGCGGCTACGATCATTCAGCGTCACTCCCGATCCGGGCGTTCTCGAAGTGAACCTTCCCCCTGCGAACAATTGGGACGAACTCGAACAGATCAACACAGTCCTCTTCAAGGAAGCGCGGCGTAACCGCTTGGCCGCTGAAAAGTTCGCCTACGACGGCAGTCATATCGCTACCGGCGGCGGTAGCCACATAGTCCTCGGCGGAGCGACAGTGCTGGACAGCCCCTTCCTGCGCCGCCCGGACCTCCTGCGCAGCATGGTGACGTTTTGGCAGAACCATCCGTCTCTGTCTTATCTGTTTTCCGGTATGTATGTGGGGCCGACGAGCCAGTATCCGCGCGTGGACGAGGCGCGCATGGACGCCTTGTACGAGTTGGAGATCGCATTCCGTCAGCTGCCTGCAACCGATTGTCCGCCGTTCATTGTGGATGGATTGTTCCGCAATCTACTCGTCGATATGACGGGAAACTCACATCGCGCTGAGTTCTGCATCGACAAGCTTTATCCGCCGGAGGGTTTGGGGCTGCGCCTTGGCTTGCTCGAATTGCGCGCCTTCGAAATGGCTCCGCATGTCAGAATGGGACTGGTTGAGATGTTGCTCATTCGAGCTCTGGTCTGCATGTTCTGGAGACGGCCATACGAAGGCGGCCTGGTCCGTTGGGGCGCGGCGCTCCATGACCGATTCATGCTGCCGCATTTTGTCCGCCGTGACTTTTCGGATGTGCTCGACCAGCTGCGCCAGTTCGGCTACAGCTTCGAGGACAAATGGTTTGCTTCGCACCAGGAGTTTCGCTTTCCGAAGATCGGGTCGATCGGAGCAGAGGGAGTCGAAGTCGAGCTGCGACAGGCCCTCGAGCCTTGGAATGTGCTCGCGGAGGACACGACATCCGGCCGAACGGTTCGCACCGTTGACTCGTCACTGGAGCGGATGCAGGTGAAGGTGTCCGGGTTCACTACGGAATCCCGCTACGTGGTTGCGTGCAATGGGCGTATGGTGCCGCTACATCCCACGGGTGAGCCCGCCAAACCCGGAGAGGCCGTAGCGGGCATACGGTATCGCGCCCGAAGGCTGTCGGCGCGGTTACACCCTACAATTCCCGTGCACACGCCCCTTGTCTTCGACATTATCGACCGCTGGAAAGAGGGTTCCATTGCCCGATGTACCTACCATGCGCGGCCACCAGACGGTCACGCATACACAACGCCGCCCGTCAGCGCAACGGAAGCCGAAGACCGCCGTCAGAAACGCTTTGAGAAGTCGAACCATCCTCCCGCCAAGATGACGGTGCCGGAGGAAGAGTCCAACCCGATCTTTCCTATGACGCTGGACCTGCGGGTGCCGGCGCCCGGGCAAAAGACCCACGTCGAGAAGCCGGGGCTTTTCCCATGACGGTGGATCTTTATCAAAATCCGCTCCGCTTTGGAGCCGCCTTTGACGAATTGTCGGCCGATGGCGTGACTCCCCGGCCGCACTGGAAACACCTGATGGATTCGCTTCGGACAATCGGTCCTGAAGAACTGGGACAGCGCTGGGAACGGGCCGAGCGCCGCATTCGCGAAAACGGGATCACGTACAACATCTACAGCGATCCGCTCGGGGCCAATCGGCCCTGGAGAATCGATATCGTTCCGCTGCTGATTCCAGCGGACGAGTGGCGCTACATCGAAGCCGGCATCATCCAACGCGCCCGGTTGCTGAGCCTAGTTCTGGAGGATCTCTACGGGTCGCAGCAGTTGCTGGCGCAAGGCCGCTTTCCCGCTGCGCTTCTCTACGCCAACCCCGCATTCCTTCGGCCGCTGGTGGGCGTGCCTGTTCCCGCGCACAGTTATCTACACATGCTGGCTGTCGATCTTGCGCGTTCCCGGGACGGTCAGTGGTGGGTGCTGGCGGATCGCACGCAGGCGCCTTCAGGCAGCGGCTATGCACTGGAGAACCGCACAATCGTCTCCGATGTTCTTCCGGATCTTTTCCGTGCCTCAAACGTGCCGCGCCTCGCGCCATTCTTTCGGGCGCAACGCGAAGCGCTCACCGGCCTGGCAGAGCGCGACCATCCGCGAATCGTGCTGTTGACCCCGGGCCCATACAACGAAACCTACTTCGAACACTCATATCTTGCGAAATACCTCGGGTTCACCCTGGTTGAAGGAGCGGACCTGACGGTGCGTGATCGCCGCGTGTATCTGAAGACCGTCGACGGGCTGGAACAGGTCGATGTCATCATGCGCCGCGTGGACGACAGCTTTTGCGACCCTCTCGAACTGCGGGGTGAATCGCTTCTGGGCGTGCCCGGCCTTGTCGATGCCATTGTCGCGGGTAGCGTGAAGGTGGCAAACGCGCTGGGCAGCGGCCTGATTGAGACCGCCGCGATCATGCCCTTTCTTCCCGGCCTCTCCACGCACCTTCTTGGCGAGAAGCTCAAACTTCCTTCCGTTGCTACCTGGTGGTGCGGGCAGACGTACGCGCTCGATTGGGTGCTCGACCATCTTGACTCCGTGGTGGTGAAACCGGCGTTTCCGTCCCGCGGCATGGAGCCGGTCTTCGGGGCCGAACTGCCGCAAGCAGAAAAAGGCAAGTTTGCCGACCAATTGCGAGCCCGGCCCCATGAGTATGTGGCGCAGGAACAGATCGCGTTGTCCGCAGCGCCGGTGTGGGACAACGGATGCCTGAACTCGCGCAGCGTCGTGCTCCGCACCTACGTACTGAATACCGGCAGCGGGTGGATCGCGATTCCAGGCGGTTTGGTGCGTGTCGCCGAAGCTGAAGGATCGGTCGTCTCGATGCAGCGAGGCGGCCACAGTAAGGACGCATGGGTACTCTGGGATGGCCCCGTGGATACGTTCAGTATGCTGCATCCCCGCAATGAACCGGTGGAGTTGCGCCGTGTCCCGCGGGTTGTGCCTAGCAGCGTGGCCGACAATGTTTTCTGGTTGGGCCGATATGCCGAGCGAGCCGAGAACATCGCCCGGATCCTGCGCACAATGATTCCTCGCGTACGGCGCGCGGAAAATGCGGAGCTGGCGTGCCTGCTTCGTTTACATGGTTGCCTGGAGTCACGACACAGCAAGTTGCCAAAGGCCAAAGACAGGCGGCCGACTTCCCTTGAACTCGAGCAGGAAATGATCTCAATCTTGACGGATGCGAAGCGGTCGGACAGCCTGGTCTGCACGTTGGCCGAGGTATCTCGTGTTGGTGGCCATGTGCGAGAGCGATTGTCGGCCGATATGATGTACCTCATCAGTCGGCTTCGAGACTCGATTCTGATCGAGCATGGCACACAGTTTCTTGAATATCCGACGATGCTTACCGCTTGCCTGGAATTGCTTTCCGCATTTTCAGGGATGGAGCGCGAAAACATAAATCGCGGATTGGGATGGCTATTCCTGAGCATCGGGCGGCGTTTGGAGCGCGCGATCTATCTGACCCGGCAACTGCGTGAGATCACTACGCCGCTCTTAGAGGAGGACTGGTCGCTTTTGGAATGCCTGCTCGAGGTCGCGGACAGTTCCATGACCTACCGCACACGGTACTACACGACTCTGCAGCCTTTAGCCGTGCTGGATGTGCTCATGGCGGATGAAACAAATCCCCGGTCCCTTGACTTCCAACTGAGCCACCTTGCGGAACTCTATCAACAGCTTCCCCGGCACCTGCCGGATGACTTGCAGGCAATGGGGGACGCCCTAACGGTGTTACGTAGTTTCGATCTGCGAGAGTTGAAATATCCGTTACCAGGCGCAGAGATGCTGGCGAACGGATCCGCAGGGCTGTCCCGCCTTGAGCGGTTCCTCAGAGACCTGGAGCGATTGTTACCTTCGTGGTCGAATAACTTATCGAGCAGGTACTTCAGCCACGCTCGCACTTTGCCGATCACCATAGGCCAATGATTTACAGAATCGTTCACCGAACTACGTATAAATACAAATTTCCTGTCTCGGTCGGAAACCACGTGGCATGCCTGACGCCACGGTCTCTGCCCACCCATCAGTTGGCGTGGAGTGAACTGCGCATCCAACCGCAGCCGGCAACGCGCACCGAGCGGGTGGATTACTTTGGGAATCTTCTCTGCTTTTTTACCGTGCAGGAGCCGCACAAGGAATTGGTGGTAGAGGCGCATAGCGAAGTGACAATGAATGGGAATGCGATACCCTGGCCGCAACAGTCGCTGGCTTGGGAAGAGGCAGCCCGATTGCTGCCCAACGATCAAAGCCCCGCGGGGCTAGAGGCCTACCAGTTTGGATTTGAGTCACCACGCATCCGGGTACGGCCGGAGTTTGCGTCTTATGCGCTGCAGTCATTTACGCCCGGCCGGCCGATGCCAGAAGCGCTTCTGGATCTGACCGCACGCATCCACAAGGACTTTCGATTCGATTCAAAAGTGACCAACGTCCGCACGCCGACCGAAGAGGTTTTTCGGAAGCGACGGGGCGTTTGCCAAGATTTCGCGCACCTGCAAATCGCCTGCCTCCGCTCGATTAATATCGCAGCTCGTTACGTAAGCGGATACCTCCGAACCTATCCGCCTCCCGGGCAACCGAGGCTGGTGGGAGCCGACGCATCCCACGCCTGGGTATCCGCTTATTCTCCGGGAATCGGCTGGCTGGATATGGATCCCACCAACAACATTGTCCCCTCGAACGGCCACGTGGTGCTCGCCTGGGGTCGGGATTACGGCGACGTAAGTCCACTGCGCGGTTTAATTCTGGGCGGCGGAGACCACACGCTGAAGGTCGCCGTTGACATGGAGCCGCTCGATTCCTAGTTTTTCGCAGGACCATTCTCGGACCGCAGCTCAGTGGATTTCTCAAAGCATATCCGGAGCTTAAGGTGGACCTGATCACGCGGGAGGGCCTCGGAGATCTGATCTCGGATGGATACGATCTGGGAATTCGCTTCGGCGAGCCGCGCCCATCCACTCTTGTCGCCCGAAGATTGCTGGACACGAGAGTTCTTACCGTAGCCTCGCCCGGCTACTTGAAGAAACACGGCCACCCTACCGCCCCGCAGCAACTGGTCGCGGAACGACATCTGATGATCGATTTTCGAGACCCGGAGACGGGCCGTCCCTTCGAGTGGGCATTCCGTAAAGGTCGAAAGGAGATCAAGGTTGAGACGCAAAGCCAGCTCATGCTGAGCGACGTCGCAACAATGCACGCTGTGTGCCTGGCCGGCTGTGGGATCGCCCAAGTCCTCGAACTAGGCGTCGACGCCCATCTCTCGGGTGGACGATTGGTGGTCCTCTTTCCAGATTGGGAGGAGGAGCGCTTTCCTCTATTGCCTATTATCCGTCGCGCCAATACCTGGCACCGAAGACGCGCACATTTCTTGAATTCCTATCTACGACGGTCCATGCCTCGCGCTCGCGCAAATAATTCCAGGCTGAATTCGAAACCGGAGCGGAACTCCCGACATTGGGTTATTGCTTCTCCAATTCCAATCTGACCAGCGTCGCAATCGGAACGCGGATCGGTTCGGCAGCATCAGAAAGTGGATGAAGGGGCTGGAGAGCGTCTCAGGACGATTCGTCCATCGAAGGTGCGATTGGGCTAGGAGGCTGAGAAGACAAATCCGGCGCTGCGCAGGCGTTTGTAGCCCTGGGTTTCGCAGACGCCGGTCTCGAAGGTATGTCAACATCACTCCGGCGCGAATTGGATGCTTTACCTGGTAGCTACATAGCGTTCAGCCGTGATGTGGACTGGAAATATCTGCCATAGCTGCCCTTTGTTCGCAGGCACCATCCAGTCGCCGTTTGAGGCCGCTGCGGGCGTCTGCTGTTCAATCATTAGCTCTCCACCCTTTTCGACCGCAGACAAGACGAGACCGCTGGCCTTGTTAACGATCATGTAGTAGTCGCCGACCGCCGTCAGGGGTGGTGTTTTGCAGTTCGTCGGTATGTCGCCGCAATTTCCCGCCGTGATAATGTCCCACTCTTGGCTGGCGTTTGTTCCCATAATCGCAGCCGCCTGAGCAGTCTGGATATTTCCTGACACCGGACTGCCAGGCGTTGTGTCTCCATTGGCGTCGAGGACGTGGACCCCGTGTTTTTGGTCCATATTGATGATCTGGAAATAACCGTCCCCAAGATGGTCCATTGGAGTCGGATAGACGGCGTTGTTCACTTCAGCGTCACCGCCCTGGGCCAGGATTTGCCACTGCTGGTGAAGACTGGTAACTCCAGTGTCGAAGCCGGTACGCAGGGGATCACTATGTTTACTCGGCTCGAAAAAGGCTGCGTCCGCCGTTTCGAGAATGTGTCCGTTGACAGCGCTCACGAGCTTATACGAAAGGGTCGGGTCTACTTTGCCGCCGAGCGCAAGCATTGACGGCAGTACGGCGTTGTCAAGATAACTTCCCGTCGCGTACGAGAAGTCGAAGAGCCCGAGGGCGGCGTTAACCCAATACCCGTAGACACCATTGGCCCAGACGCCTCCGGCCCCGGGAATGGGCGAAGCTTCACACGCCCAGCAATCCATGCCCATGCCGAGGTTGTTGGGTGCGTTTTTCTCTACCTTGTTAAGGTCGATGAAGAATTGACGCTCATGGGCTCGGGAGCCGTCAAAAGGCGTCAATGCGCTCCCATACCAGGCATCTGTCGGGCTGCCGCCAGGAGTGTATTCCACGCCATCCTCGGCGGTGAATACTGGTATTTCCACCCCGGTCGTTTCGCTGGCTATATTTGCTTCTTCCACATGCTGGCCTACGGCCGGGTTGCACCCAGAGTCGCCGCCGGCGCCGCAGTCATCCCAAGTGTACTGCGCCTGCGTCAGCGGTCCATGCCAGCCGGGATAATAACTCTGGCAGATGTTGTCGACGGGAATTCCATAATACTGGGTCGCTGTGGTGAAAAACGTCTGCATGTCGGGGCCACCATCGGTGTCAATGCAGCGGAGTGGAGGCGGTAGAGGCGGTCCGAGGCTCGGATCAGACGAGGCGTCGAGAATCGCCTGCATGGCGGCCTTCTGGATAGCTGCGAAGTTGGCAAAATTGGCGTCTGGCGTGCCAGCGGAGTTCGGAGTCGCGTTCGTGCCGGCGGGTAAGAGGCCCGAAGTGAACATACCAGTGTTTACCTCATTGCCGATGCCGACCATGTCGGGCATGGCGCCGTTCGCTCGAAACAGTTCGATCTCCTGCTTGACGTAGTTGTACATCAGGCCTGGTGTTGGCGGGACGCCAGCCACCTGGTCTATTGTCTTGCCTTTCCAGAGCCCTGGGGTATCCGAAGTGTTGTATCCGTCATAGAACAGACAAAGAAAGACCGCCATGCCAAGGGCTTTCGCGCGTTTGGCCAGGTCGACAGCCGACCAGTCCGACTGCGCATAGTTTCCGCTGCCGCCGTCGGTCGTAACTGGAACGACCTGGTTCACGGCGGTTGCAGGGAATGTTGTCGAGGTACCCGCAGGCAGCGTGTAGTTGTTATAGGGGCCATTGGAAAGCGAGAAGCTGACGTTTCCATGTACCACCGTGGTCGCGATCGAGGCCGGGCGAAGGCGGATCGCATTCATCCCACTGTTCTTGAATATCTGCAGCATGTCCTGGCCGGGCAGATAAGCATCATGCCACCAGGGAAGATTGTTAGGATTTTGAGCGACGCGGTCATATTCCTCTTTCACCGCTGTGCTCATATCGTTTCCCCGCCAGTATGCGGGACGAAGCAGCCACAGCTGACTTTGCTTAGAAGCCTCGAAGGATTGCGACAAAATCAGTTTTGCGCCTGTGCCCGGACTCGAGGCATCCAGCACTCGTCTGGTTCCCGCATTTCTGATCAAGTTGTAACCATTTGTGGTGTAGCTGAACGACCATTCCTGCGTAGGAGCATTGACGGCACAAACGTCCTGCGCTGCCACGGAACCATAGAAATCTGATTCGCTGTCCAGACACAGCCCGCTGGAAATATTGCTGATTTTCCAGTTGCCGTCCTGGAGCTTCGTCACGGCCCACCGTTGGCTGAGGCTTGAGAAACTGCGAGTGTTCTGATTAACGAAGTCGCCGTTCGGCGTCGAATCGCCGTTAAGGTCTGCCTGCAAGCCCGAAAGCTGATTGACGAAGTAGTAGGTTTCGCCATTGATTGGACTGGGATCGACTGGTTCCGGCGGTTGTGTAACAGGCGCTTGGGCGCGCGCCAGTATGGCGCTCGCCGCAAGCGCAGCGAACAACAGGGTTGACCGCTTCATGAAACTGTCTCCTTTTTGAAGGGCCGCCGTTCTTGTCTCGGCCAGGTTTGCGTCTGGGGTTTTGTGTTTAAAACCCCGTCGAATCGGAGGAGCGATGGAGGTCATCGCGGGTTTGACCCACCGTGGGGTTATTACGCCCGGACAAGGCAATTGCCAAGTGTGTACTCGCTTACATTGAGCGGGCTATAAATACAACTTCATTTTCAAGCGAAACATTCCGCGGCCCTTCTACTCCTCCGTCTTCAACGCTGTCAAGCCAAAATGTGGCCCAAAGGAATCGCTATTTGGGCGAAAATCCAGCAGATAGAACAATCTCGCTCCGAGCGGATTAATCGCTTTTTATCTCGCTTGATGCGAAATCGCCGAAGCACTCACTAAGGGCCGCGGCGGACCGTACATATACCTCCATGTGCCAACTTCCGCTATGCAGACTTGTCAGCTCGATTTATTCAATCATTGTCCAGCGGGCAAACTCGGGATTCGCAGTTGGCTACCAATGTTTTTAGCCAGTGGTCGAACCGCAGGCGGAGATCAAAACCGTAAATCCTGCCCTTCACAGCTGTTCGGATGTGTCCTTCGATTACCTCAGAGGTAATTGCAAGCGACTCCGAGAAGCGCGATATTGAGAAAGCAACAGATCGATATAAACTCGGGAGAACACAAATCTCGGGTTTACTTCCAGGGTTGCTCGCGATCCACCCGGAAGATGATGGCGACCGTCTCCGTTGAAGCGCACTGGCGCGCGGTTATAGCCCGCGTCGCTCATCCTAGATTGGTACCTAAGAACGCACATCGCGACAGCTATTTGCATTACGGTCGCTATGCGGACTCATCGGTTAGTGATTTGCTAGAAGCGCGGAACACTCTGGAACGGACAAAACTGCGATGGTGCCGTAATCGCGCGCGTAGCGGACTTGGCAGCCAAAATGCCGACTGTTTGAAGGCTGTTAGCGACGGCTTGTATTTGTTTTCGGGCCACGGCTCCGCAACCCGCTCTTGCCCCTTTCGCATCCAAACCTATAAATGAAAGCCCTGAAATTTGCAGTATGCCTTCTCGCCATTTCTTTGTCGTCAGCTCTTCGGGCTGATGACAAAGCACGCTTCGATCTGGCGGGGCCTACGATCGATATCCGTGTGACGCGAGGACTTTCGACGCTCCCCATCGCCCAGGTTCCTAACCTTCAGCCAGGCGACAAGATATGGATCAAGGCTGACCTTCCGTCGAGCCAGTCGAATCATCTGATATTGATCGTTGCCTTTCTTCGCGGCACGACAAATGAGCCTCCCGACAACTGGTTCACCGAGATTGATACCTGGAACAAGAAAACTGCTGAGGGGACAACCGTCACCGTTCCGAACGAAGCTGAGGAGGCCCTGCTTTTTGTAGCGCCTGAGACCGGCGGCGATTTCAAGACGCTTCGATCCGCCGTCAAGGGTAAACCGGGTCTGTTCATTCGCGCCGATGCTGATCTTAATGAAGCATCTTTCGAGCAGCAGCGCATCGAACGCTACCTCGCGGCTATGAAGACGGTTCCGCAAGACGACCCGAAGGCCATTCAGGAACACTCTGCGAAGCTGGCTGCCACGCTCGCCCTAAAGCCGAACGCCGACTGCTTCAAGCAGCCCGTAGATCAACAGGTTATCTGCCTGACACAGTCCAGCGCCCCCGTTCTCCTTGATGACGGACATGGACAAAGCATTGCCGAAGCCATATCTACCGGTCCATCCTCTGACTTTATCAATGCTGCTTCCTACACACAGCCTGTCGGGGCGGGCCTTTACTCAGCGTATGTCGGCGCGGTTGTTGATCTCGTTCACCTCGTCGGCATGCTGCGCACAGCGCAGTACCAATACATTCCCGGGCTCAGCTTCCCGCAGGGCTCTTCGCTCAGTCTGAGGCTCAACGCGCCGCCCTCCTTCCACAAACCCGAATCGGTCATTGTCATCGGTCTGCCGGCCATTCAGATGGCCAAGCTGCCGCCGCTTCATCCACACGATCCCAACCAGGTCGTGTGTCTGTTGCAACCGAAGATGACTATTCCTCTGGAAGGCGCCCCACTTGTTTTTTCGAGTAGCTTCGCGCACGGTCTGGTTCTGCACCTCAACCGAACCGGTGCGCCTACGGATATACCGCTGGCGCCTGAAGCGTTCGAAGGCGGACTCGTCGTGGCAAAGGAAGAAGGGAAGCGTGATCCGTTGCCCGATCCGAAGCCTCAAGGCAACAACCCGCCACCGGAGGCGCCTGACGTCAAGATCGGCGCGACGACCGATTTGACGATTACCGGGACTGTCCGTGGCTATTGGGGCTTCGATTCCTTCGAAGGACCCACCATCGCGGTCCAGCAGGTCAAAGGCAAGGATTGGAAGATCGTGGACAGCGCCCAGCTGCTCGTCGGGCAGGATAATCACCTCACACTCAAGGGTGACGGCAGCGCGTGCGTCGAGCACATTTCCCTGGCAAGCGAAAACGCGAAAGATGTAGACGTCTCCTTCAAGCCTGCCGCGGGTAAGGATGGGAAAGACACACTGGCTTTGGACGTTTCGCTCAAAACCGTTCAACCCGGCGGTTATTCGCTTGCTATCCAACAGTATGGGGAGCCGGATAGAGACCGGGTCCCGCTCACGGCGTACACCGCCGGCATTCACCTCGATGCCATCACGATCCACGGCGGCGACAAGATAGCCGTGCTCACTGGCGAGGGCCTCAAGGATGTGGTCTCTGTCGAGATCGATAAACAGACCTTCACTCCCAGCGGCGAAGGCGACGACGACAAGACGATGCACCTTCAGGCTGACACTGGTGTCTCACCCGACGACGGCTCCAGCGCGACGGCGAAGCTCAAAGACGGCCGCACGATGCCTGTTAAGATCTCCGCCAAAGCTGCACGCCCGGAACTGAAGTTACTTTCGTCAAAGGCCACGTCCGCTCAGAAGGATGGCACGTTGCCCGTCAGCTTTGGCACCAAGGACGACATCCTGCTCGAGGGTAAGCTCACCTTCGTTGTGCAGACGAAGGACGTCTTTCTCCGCACACAGACGATCGAAGTCGCTACCGTCGATGGCTCAGTCCACACCACGCTTTCACTTGCAACGAATGACCTCGTGCTCCAGGACGACCATACGGCCGTTGCAACGCTGGATCCCTTGAAAGTGTTCGGTCCATCGGCATTTGGCAAATTGCAGATGCGTCCAGTCGCGGCAGACGGCACGTCGGGGAACTGGACGCCACTTGGCATTCTCGTTCGCGCGCCGCAGATCACAGCGATCCGCTGCACCGCGGCGGACACTACTAACTGTACTGTCGAAGGCAGTAGCTTGTTCCTCGTACAGTCCTTCGCCGCGACCAAAAATTTTGACAATCCGACCAATGTACCTACTGGTTTCAACGAAAATAGCTTTACCGTGCCGTCGCCGGCCGATGGAGTGACGCTATACCTCAGGCTGCGCGATGATCCTACCGCGGTCGCCGCTGTAACGCTGTCTGCACCCGTTCAGCCGACATCGCTTAGCACATCAACTTCTCCAACTGACACACCAGCATCTGTGGCAGCACCCTCGACCCAAGACACGACAACGGCACCCACACCTAAGACTGCGCCAGCGCCAAAGGCTGATCCTCCGTCGACACCGTCACCAACATCTGGCCCGCCTCAAGATCAGAATTAGCACACCAGCCAAGCGAAACATCGACCCAACGCAAAAGGCAACGCACTGACACTCCGTGCGCCTGATGATTCGTCGACGAGATTTCGCCGGATGGCGTTTTCGTCACTAAACTCGCGGGTTGTCGGCGAGCAGGAAGTAAAGCCATTGCCCGCTCAATTTCCGTATTGTCTGTGATCCTTCTCGATTCCGGAGAATTAAAAATTCGACCGTCCCGGGGGTGTTCGCTGAGGAACTCGTTTTTAGCGCCAACTGAGCCGCCTGATGAATAACCTGAAATACCGGTGGTCTCAATGGGTCGACGCAACACTCAGCTCAGACCCACATTCAATGAAAACAAAAGCTAAAAGCGCTGACTAGGGTTAGATCAGCCGGAACCTTACCTGGCTAGGTTTTGGCCACATCAGCCAAACAGATCGATTCTTCAGGGTAAGCATCTGTGGATCAGCTGATTAGATAGTGTTGCATCGACCGGTTGAGCTGGCACCGTTATCCGGGAACTACAGGAACCAGTTGTCCGAGAAGCGCACTATACGTCCACGTGGAGCAAGCGAGGTCGTTGCCGAGTCAAGTTGGCGATTCTTCGCCAACCAGCTCGCCGCTGAGGAATTTACCGACAACCGCCGTTTGGCCGGCAGGTCGGTTCACCGTTAACCGGAAGGCCCAGTTGGCACGAAATTTGCGGCCGATGCCGACGCCCTACGACTTCACGGGTGTAGGCCGACATCCACGTCGCGCGTCTTCAGATAAACGTAGCCTGTTCCAGGATTTGCGGCTCTAAAGGCAATTGTCTCAATAGCATGATTAGCAGGAAGCCTTCTGATGGGGTGGACTGTCATGTCATCTTTCTTGGGCAACGCCGGTGCAAGTCTCAGCGATGAACTCGGCATCGGGATCGCCTAGGAGCAGCGCCGTGACGCGTGCGAATCAGCACAATTCACCTTCTGAATTCGTTGCTTCGAGCGCACTATCGGATAGGGGATAGGCGGTCTTCGTCATTGAGCAGAAGCTCTCTATCCGGGTAATCTGTGCATCGGAAACAGTGCCGAGCGGCAAAGAGGCTCCCGGTCATCTCGCTGAACTTGGAAATGCCAGGCTCACCGCCGAGGATGGCGGCGCAGAGATAGTGATTGAACAGCAGACGCCCGCAGCGACCTCAAACGGCGACTGAATGGTACCTGCGAACGAAGAGCAGCTATGGCAGATATTCCAGTCCACATCACGGCTCAACGCTATGTAGCCACCAGGTAAAGCATCAGTTCGCGCCGGAGTAATTCTGACATCCCTTCGAGGTCGGCGGAGCGCGCGGTTCGTTCCTGAGAAGACTTCGACAGCCAAGGCTGCAGCGGACTATCGTTGACGCGCGTTCAGCTTGTCGAGTGCGCGCTTCAACGCTTCGAGTTTTTGCCCCGCTTCGCCGAGCTGGCCTTGCGCCGTCAGACGCTGGTAATCGGCAAGGTCTTTGGCGGCTTCCGTAATGAGTGCGTTGCGATCCCCTTCGGCGCCGGGCGCGACAGCGGATACCGGGGCGGGTCGAGCCGGCTCGGTGGCGCTCAGCGACGATGCCGCTCCGCCAAAAAGGGACGCCAGCGCCGCCTCGAAGGTTGGTCCATATGCGAGCCGGTCTTGAAGCGCGAGCACGACCAGCCGCAGCTCCGGCATCGGGCTCCGCTCAGCCTGAAGGTAAATGGGCTCAGCATACAGCAACGCGCGCCCGCACGGAATCACCAGCAGTGTCCCGCGCCGCACGTGCGAGCCTTGCTGATTCCACAACGTCAATTGCCCTGAAAGCTGTGCGTTTTGATCAATTCGCGCTTCGATCTGCAGCGGTCCGTCAACCAGCCTGGTTTTGGGAAAGTCATAGACCACGGATGTGCCATAGTGCGCGCCGTCGCTGCGGCCGGCTATCCAGCCGATCAGGTTGTTCCGGTTGGCTGGCGTAAACGGCAGAATCTCTACGAACTCCATACCGCCTTCGCCCGGCAGTCTCATCAGCACGAAGTTCGGCTCCATCGCCTGCGCGGTTTGCTCGCCTCCTTCGGTCATCCCCACTTCGCTCGCGACCGTCCACAGATCCTCGCGGTTGTAGAACACTTCCGGATCTGTCATGTGATATAGGCCGTATACTTCCGCCTGCAGTTTGAGCAATAACTCGGGGTAGCGCACGTGTTTCCGGAGGCCGGCCGGCATCGCAGACGCATCCCTGAACAGGCCAGGAAAAATACGGCGGTAGGCGCCGAGAATCGGATCATCGGTGTCAAACACGTAAAAGGTTGTCGTTCCATCGTAGGCGTCGATCACCACCTTGACGCTGTTCCGCATGTAGTTGATTGGATTCTCGCCGAGACGGTAATGGCGCGAATACGGATAGCTGTCTGAAACTGTGAACGCATCCATAACCCACGACAGCCGGCCATCCTCACCGACCACGATGTACGGATCCGGATCGCAAGTGAGGAACGGCGCCAAGGCCGACACGCGATCACGCACGTTGCGCCGCATCAGCAACCGGCTCTCCGCGTTTATGTCGTCGCTAAAAGGCAATTTTCCGATATCGCCGCGGTCGAACGCGAGGAGGATGCGGCGGAGGAAGCCGCCAAGGACGATACCGCCGGTACCCTCGTAGGACGTGAAACTGTTGGTCTGGCCTTGTGGATAGTTGAACTCTTTTTGCCGGGTCTTGACGTACACGTCGGTATTAGTCAGCTCGCCGAAATAGATTTCCGGGCGAGTCACCGTGAGACCGGGCACCGTGCTCTGGACAGGCATGTTGCTCAGCATCAGCGTAGGCAGCCCTTCTGAAGTGAAGCTGTTTACGGAGTTCATCGTAATGCCGTAGCCGTGGGTGTAAATCAGTTTCTCGTTGATCCAGTTCCTGCTGCTCTCCGGCAGCTTGTCGACGTTTAGTTCGCGCGTGGCGAGCATCACCTCACGCATACTGCCGTTGATTTCATAGCGATCGATGTCGATGTCTGGAAAGTCATAATAGGTGCGGATCTCCTGAATCTGACGCAAGGTATCCTGCAGTGCATGCACGTCCCATAGCCGGATGTTTTGGATCGTCGGCTGATTATTTGCCGGATCAATCGCCTCGACGGTCGTCTCGGCGGCGAACTCGCGTCGCGAGAACCGATCCAATCCATAGGCTCTCCTGGTCATATCGATGTTGTGAGAAATATACGGTTGTTCGCGAACAAGCTCGTTCGGTTTGACGATAAAGCTGTTGACGTACCAGCCAACTACACCAATCGCGACATAACAAACTGCGGCCGGAAGGATCGCCGCGGCAAGCCACCGCCCGCGCCGCGCCGATATGGCGTTGATGCCTGAAATCAACGCACCGAGGACCAGCGCCGCACAGACGATCAGCAAGCCGCCGATCATCACGTGCGCGTCCGTATAGGTGACGCCCGCAAAGATCGTGTGGTCATCGAGCAATCGCTCGAAACGTCCGATATAGACACGCATCGCGAGCGTTAGCAACAGGAACGTAATCGTAATGGAGAGTCCGCGCCATGATGATTGGCCATAGCTGCTGCGGCTCCTGGTGAGCGCAGGGGTTCGGCCCGTGATGAGCAGGAAGAAGACGGCCAACCCGCACGTAATTACGGCCAACAAGAGCAACCAGTCGGTCATGAGCTGCCATGCGGGCAGCGTGAACAGAAAGAAGTTCAGTGGCTTGCCAAAGATCGGGTCCACGACGTCACCGGTGGCGCGCGGCGCGAACCACAGAAGCGCCAGCGTCGGCCACTCCGCCATCATCTCGGCGCCGGTCGCGCCGGCAACGGCGAGCGAAACACCGAGCGCCGCAAAGCGCATGACAGGCTCAACCGTCAGCCTCACCGGCCTTCCGTTAATGAAAATCGTGTGCCCGCTGGGCAAATCGCCGTGGTGAGCTCGTTTCAGAACGGAAAACGCTCCATACAGAATGAAAAATGTAGCCGCTGCAAAGGCCGTAAAGATACCCCATTGCAGGCTTAGCGTCTTCCAGTACACCTCCGCGTATCCGAGCGACCTGAACCAGAACAGGTCGACCCAATACGAGAATGCCGTGCGACTGCCAAAGACGATGCAGGCAACGATAGCGACAACAATAAGAAAGAGACGGCGGCGGCGACGTGGCGGATCCGTTTGCGGCCAGTCAATGAAATCGGGCAATGCTCCACCTCGCTTTTGCCAGCACTCCCGTTGTCAGAGTTACAGGAAAGCGTATTCTACAGTGCCTGAAAAAGAGTGGCTACTCTGCTGCGCTGGTGCGTTGGGTCTAGCCATGCCTTCCTGGAAGAGGAACTCGCCAGGCGGAGTGGGGGCGCTGGCAGCGAGGTGTTGATGGCCTGAAGGAATTCGGAGTTATCGGCGACGCCGCAGACCGCTTGGTAATTAGCATCGCCAAACGCGGTCCTCCACTGGAGAGTCAGCTGAGCAGTGCCTGCCGGACCGACGTTTCCCGTGTTGACTGTCTGGCGTTTTAGCCCGCTTCGATCTTGATACACGCCGGATTGAATACTCAACGTGCCTACTTTCGTGTCGTCACCTGCGTTCAACAGCAGTAAATCTCCGCCAAGAAATGATCGGCCTGGTGTGCGCCCCTTTGCAGGAACCAGATCTTCTGCAGTATGGCCCCGGGGAAATCCCTTGCACGAGGTGTTTTCCGCCATGATGATGTCCTGATCTTCCAAACTGGCGCCGAAGACGGCTCCACCACCTCCAACGAAGCGCACTGCCCGATCCGGATCAAATTACAGCTTTCCAGCGAAGTCTCTGAATTCGGATGCGATTCGACCTGCCCACGGACGAAGGCTCAATCACCGTCCGATTGGGATCACCATTTTGCGTGAACGCATCATCGCCGAGTATCAAATCGAGTCGCTTCACGCTCGAAACGTGCGTTGGCCTGTTAGCGTCACTACAGCCGCGCGGCGGATTTCGTTTAAGTTTCCCAAGATTTCTTGCCGCATTCGGCGCTTACAGGCAAGATTGGGGAGTGCAAGAACTGTCCCCAGGTACCTTTCTTGGTCATTACAAACTCATCCGCCGGCTGGGGCAGGGCGGCATGGGTGTGGTATTCGAGGCAGTCGACCAGAAGCTGGGCCGCCATGTCGCGGTCAAACTACTGATCGAAACAACGCCTAACGACAGCTCCGCTCTGGAGCGTTTCTGGCGCGAGGCGCGCGCAGCTTCTTCCTTCAATCATCCCGGCATTTGCACAATCCATGAGCTCAACGAGTCGGCGGAAACGCCGTTCATCGTGATGGAGCTGATGGAAGGCAACAGCCTGGAAAAGCTCTATCGCGGCCATGTCATGCCCTACTCGAAATTGCTGGAGATGGGCGTGCAATTGGCTGATGCCCTCGATGTCGCGCACCGCAAAGGCATTTTGCATCGCGATATCAAGCCTTCGAATATCTTTGTGACGAATTCGGGGCAGGTGAAAATCCTCGATTTCGGGCTGGCAAAACTCGATGGTATTGGCGCAGACGCTTCAACTGCCGTAAGCACTCTTACCGCTTCGGGTTCGACGATGGGTACCGTTGCCTACATGTCGCCGGAACAGGCGCGCGGTGAGCCTCTGGATGCGCGCAGCGACCTGTTTTCGCTCGGGGTAGTTCTTTACGAGATGGCTACCGCACGGCACCCTTTTGCCGGCGCTACAACTGCCGTGGTCTTCGATCGCATTTTGAACGAGTCGCCGGTTGCCCCAATCTCGCTCAATCCGGAACTTCCGATTGAGTTCGAGACCATTCTCAACAAAACACTGGAAAAGGACCGGGAGCTTCGCTGCCAGTTCGCCGGAGAGCTTCGTGCCGACCTGAAGCGTTTGCAGCGAAAGAGCAGTTCGGGGAGCGGCCCTACCGCACAGGCGTCGGGAACGTCTTCACCGGAATCCTCCTCGAGCGCCGCTGTGCTCGCGACCAGGAAATCACGTCGACTCGCGATCGTCGCGGCATGCCTGGTCATTCTTGCGGCGGCCGGATTTG
Organism: uncultured Acidobacteriaceae bacterium; assembly: GCA_963781245.1. Classification (GTDB taxonomy): domain Bacteria; phylum Acidobacteriota; class Terriglobia; order Terriglobales; family Acidobacteriaceae; genus Silvibacterium. The sequence continues at coordinate 288,193 of CAWAFB010000003.1, read as the reverse complement.
GCGCGTGGCGTATCTGGCCTCGGGCCCGGCCGTTCGCGACGATCTCTGTGAGCCAGATCACCAATGTAGGGACGATCGAACGAATCGCGATCTCAGGCGATGGTCGCTTTCTGGCCGAGGTAAAGAACGATAAAGGCCAACGGACGCTGTGGGTGAGAAACACCGCGACCAACACCGATACCCAGATCCTGGGCGCATTTGCCAACTGGTATATGGGGATCGCCTTCTCGCCGGATGGCAATTACCTCTACTTTGTACGGCCGACCCTGGAGAACACTATCACAAACGCACTATATGTCATGCCGGTCTTCGGCGGTACGCCGAGGCAGCTGATCTATAACATCGACAGCGTTGGGAGTTTTTCACCGGACGGCAGCCGGTTTACGTATCTCCAATTTACTCCTGAACGGAAGGACCAGTCCTCCGAGATCCACATCGCTAACAAAGACGGAAGCGACAACCAAGTGGTCTATGCGACCCGGGAAGAGAACGGTCCGCCGGATTGGTCACCCAAGAGCGACAGGATCGCATGGATTAGCACGATCGGGCCTGCGAAGTACGCGCTCCAGATCTTCGACATCGCTTCGAAAAAATTGACTAAAGTCGCGACCTCGCCGGACATCTCTTTCGCGGGTCTATCTAACGTGGCGTGGACGCCCGACGGCCGGCACCTGCTGGCCTTTTACCTCAGACCGCACAGCGATCATGCCCAGATCGGAATCGTAACCCTGCCCTCTGGCGATTTCCATCCGGTGACCAACGACGTCAGCTCCTACAGCGAGTTGGCGCTCTCCGCGGATGGACGCACCCTGGCAACGGTGCTCACCAACATCGATTCGAGCATTGGGTGGTATAAGCCCGAGGGCGGAATTCCGGTTTCGACCACCCCGTTGCGCATCACCCCGTTCCGCATCGCCTGGGCTAGCGAAGACCGTCTACTCTTTACTGTTCCGCGCGTCGATATCGGCTGGATCGACCGCGCGACCGGCGAGGTGCATGCCTTCGACATCGGGGAGACCGCGGCGGGGGACTATATAACGACCTGCCCGGACGGCCACATCCTATTCGCCGGCTTTCCCAAGGGAGCGACGGCGCAGTGGGTCTTTCGTATGGACGCGGATGGAGGAAACATCGTCCAGTTGGCCACCGGTGGAATCTCGCCGACTCCCGGATGCTCTTCCGACAGCCGGGAGGTCTACTATTTCGTGGAGGAGAATGAGATGTCCAGGGCATCGTTGTGGTCGGTGCCGCTGAGTGGCGGGACACCACGACAGATACTCCCGCCGGAAGCTACTGTGTATTACGCAATCTCCGCTGACGGGAGGCTGGCCGGCTGGACCATCCTTGATCCGCCGAAAGCTCGCTGGAATATCTTCGATCTGGCCTCAGGGCACGCGGTCTCCCAGATTCCTTTGGATACCAGCGACATGGGCAGCGAAGACGCCAGCTCAGTGCGCTTTTCCCCGGACAACCGCGCTGCGGTCTACTCCGTTCTCCGGAATGGCGGCCGGACGCTGTTGTATCAGCCGCTGGACGGGTCGGCCCCTCACCCGCTGCTCGACCCGGCGCAGGAAGTCATTCCCGACTTTGGCTGGTCGCCTTCAGGCAAACAACTGGCGCTCGTACGGCAGAAGTCGAGCTCGGATGTGGTACTGATCAAAGACCAGCAGGAAAAAGGGAAAGACTAGGATCTGAGGTTGCGTGTCCGACTACGCCTTTCACTTGTGATCTTGGCTTCTCTCTTCAGTTGACTCTAAATCTATAGCGCCGTATCGACAGTGCTCCGGGTGCAGAGATGTGCGGTTACGGTGTTGGCGATCGAGAGCAGTGTGGATACGGCGATTTGGACTAAACCGTGCGGGGATTTGGCAGGACAATTGCTTTATGGAGATTCATTGCAGTGCAGCAATTTCGTGCCGACTTCCACATTGATCTGTGCACAGAAGTTCTGATCGTCACGCGGATTCTGATGGCGTGCAACATGCAACTTGTCCTGCCAAATCGTACTACTTTGCAGCTACCCGCGAAGCGGGTTTAGTCCAAATCGCCAAGTATCAAATCGAAGTTGATCGCTCCGGCGGTCACTGGAAGGGCGCTAAGGCCCGTTGTCGTCAATCCAGAAGCAGATCAGCTGGATCAGCAGACACTATTGTGATCTGACACATCTTCAGACTACAAGTTAAAGTTAACTTGAAGTCAAGCACAAATCCCATTGTTCTTCCTATATGTCCAGCCTGCTTACGATCTCCGAGGTTGCGCGTCGAAGTGGCGTTGCCGCGTCGGCGCTCCGGTTCTATGAGAGCGTGGCCTGGTCAAGTCCGAATGTGCGGGCTCAGGTCACCGTCGATATCCGAGGGCGGCTCTTCGGCGGATTGCTTTCATTGTCTTCGCTCAGCGAATGGGTCTGACGCTCGAAGAGGTCGGCGCCGAACTGGCAAAGCTACCGGAGAACCGCGTGCCAGAACCCACGGATTGGGAGAAACTCTCTGCGAGTTGGACAAGGCGTATTGATGAGCGGATTGCTGAGCTCGAGCGCCTCCGGGCGGGCCTCACCGGATGCATTGGTTGCGGCTGCTTGTCACTGCAGGACTGTCAACTTGCCAACCCTGGTGATCGAGCCAGCCGACTCGGTCCCGGCCCCCGCTATTGGATGGGTGACTAAAGACTTCAGAGTAAGTACATCGATTCGAAAAGTAACACCTGGTCGACAAGTAGGAAGTAACCACTATTGGCCGCTCCTTTTCCTGTCGGCCTGTCGCTCGGGCGTCATGGTGGCGAGCATTCTGAGCACCGAGCATCGCCGAATCAGTTAAACGAGTGTGATCGGCACTCTGATCCGGCCGCTCTTTAGGAACTAATGCACCCGAATGGCATCCATAGCTTCATGAGAACTCCTTGCGATGAAGCCGTTGTGCGGTCAGCAAGGTCCGGAGTTCCCTGTGAGCCACAGGCAAGAATCTGGATACTCGCCGCGACCATTCTCGGATCGAGCATGGCTTTCATCGACAGCACGGTGGTCAACGTCGCGATGCCTGCGATCCAAGCTAGCTTTCACGCAACAGTGGTGGATGTGCAGTGGGTGATCGAGTCTTACGGACTGTTGCTGGCTGCGTTGATCCTTGTTGGCGGCTCGCTGGGCGACATCTTTGGCCGTCGTCGCATGTTCTTGGTGGGTGTGGCGATCTTTGCTGCGGCTTCCGCGGGTTGCGGCGTTGCCTTAAACATTGATCAATTGATCATTGCGAGAAGTGTTCAAGGTGTGGGGGCTGCGCTGCTGGTGCCAGGAAGCCTTGCGCTTATCAGTATGTCCTTCGACGAGAAGAGTCGTGGTCAGGCGATCGGTACATGGTCGGGCTTTACGGCGATCACCACGGCCGTTGGGCCAGTAGTTGGCGGCTGGCTGGTTGAGCATGCTTCGTGGCAGTGGGTCTTCTTCATCAACGTTCCGATTGCGGCGGCCGTAGTAATCATTTCGTTCTGGCGGATTCCGGAGAGCCGCAGCGCCGTGGAAGCGCGCGTCGATTGGTGGGGAGCGCTTCTTGCCACCGTCGGACTAGGTGGCTTGGTGAATGGGTTCATCGAGTCGGCCAGCCTGGGTTGGAGAAATCCCCTGGTGTTCGGTAGTCTGATCGTTGGCTTGATCTGCATTGTTGCGTTTGGACTGGTCGAGGCAAACGTCACTGCACCGATGCTTCCACTCAGGCTGTTTCAATCCGGCCGCTTCAGTGGCGCGAACCTGCTTACACTACTTCTCTATGCCGCGATCGGAATTTTCTTTTTCCTGTTCCCGTTGAACCTGATCCAGGTTCAGGGGTACTCCGCGACAGCAACCGGCGGTGCCATCCTTCCGCTGATTCTGCTTGTGTTCCTTCTTTCCCGTTGGTCTGGCGGGCTCGTCGCCCGCTATGGCGCAAGACTTCCGCTGATCCTTGGCCCCCTGATTAGTGCTTTGGGTTTCGTTCTGTTCGCGCTTCCCTCGGTTGGACAGAGCTATTGGAAGGCGTTCTTCCCGGCGGTGATTTTTATGGGGTTCGGGATGGCGGTGACTGTGGCGCCTCTCACCACCGTTGTTATGAGTTCAGTCAATGGAGACCACGTCGGTACAGCTTCTGGAATCAACAATGCTGTAGCACGCGTAGCTGGTGTACTTGCTATTGCAGTTCTCGGGGTTGTGATGGTGAAGGCGTTCGGTTTCCGGCTCAACAACGCCTTGGCTCACCTCCCGTTGCCTCTGGGCGTTCTGCGGGACCTTCATGCAGACGAGATTAAACTCGCCGGCTTGCAGGTTCCCGCCGGCCTGAATCCTGGTATGAAGATCGCGGTTAAGGGCTCCATCGAGAAAGCATTTGTATTTGGATTCAGAATTGTCATGTTGATTTGTGCGGGCCTGTCTGTGGCAGGAACTGCGGTGGTGTGGTTCATGATTCCCAAGGATAGTGACGTCCTGGATTGGCCGCGAGGCATTAGCTCTGACGCCAAACGATGACTCCCGGTTTGTCGCCAGTATGGAGGTAATCACCTGCCTGGAGGCAGCCGTGAATAGCGAAGGTGCCTGAAAACGGGGCCCCCCACAGACCGTGCAATGAAGCTTCTGCAAAGCGGACTTCACAGAGACTTCGGGATAACTTCCTTTTAGTCGGTGATACGTCCATAACATTTACTTCCCATGCCGACTTCTCAGGAGTTATCGAGGCTGCGTCGACAGAATCGTCTTACAGCACCCGGTCGACCAGCCGCATTCCCTTTCGAATTCCCAGTTCTCCGGTCTAAGATTGTCGTGCCGCAATAGTCAACGTAGAATGGCCTCGCTCTGAAAATCACCGCTGTTTTCTCCTCCCTGAGGGTCATCATTTATGAAAGCCGTTGTGATCAGCAGTACAAGGATGCATTGCGTTGTTGACAGTTGGGTCTTCAATACCCTCCTTGCTTGCAATCGTCTTTTGATAACAGTGGCCGGAAACAAATTCTCCCGTTACGCCTGCGCCCTTGCTCACCACGAGTGCGGCGACATGGATTTAGTCGCAACGACCTTCGGAAATGGCTTCAATGCGTAGCAGAGTCCTCCGATTTTTCTCTCGCCATTTCATTGTGATGCCCCTCGGCCTCGTATTCTGCATTTCGGCGCTTGCACAAGAGCGGGTGGTGCCACGCAGCGGGTTCTCTATCGGCCTAGGTGGAAGCTACAACTCGAGCGACTTCGGAACGCAGGACGTCGTCGCCATCGGGACGTCGCAAGTCTTTCAGAACGGAACACTCGTCTCAACCGGGACTGCGGCGGGACCGGGGACCGTCGACATGCCGAGCGAATTGCAATTCGCACCTTCGGTTCAGGCGGGGTACTTCCGGCACTTTGGGAACGATCCCTGGTTGTGGGGAGCGAAACTCTCGTACAGCTACCTGGATACCCCATCGACGGTCGAGAACGTCGTCGTCCCTCAGTTCGGATCGTTCACCGAGTTCGCAACCAACAAGACCACTCCATTCATCGGCGCCGCTGTCGCGCGGTCGTATCAAACACGGCTTAAGCATCAGTTAGAGTTAATGCCCTTCATCGGGTACTCGTTCGAGAGAGGCTTTGTCTACTTGGGCGGCGGCCCGACAGGATCGAACACACAAACCAACATCAAAAGCCTCGTTGGCTTCGCCGACATTAACGGAGTCCCCACCGATGTCTCGGGTCCGCCCCAAAATTTCACTGGTTCGGGATGGGTGGTCGGGGGTGCGGGTACGGTGGGCGGAACCTACTTCCTCAGTCAATCGTGGTTCCTCGATATCGCGTACACGTACGCCAGGACCGAGGACCAGACGTTCAACTACTTCAGTTCGTACACCAATACCCAGAACCCTTTCGGCACGACTAGTGGGACTTTGACCGGCAGCTCGACGGGCAAGGTGAGCACGCAAAGCGTCACGGTCACCATTAATATGGCCCTTCACCGAAGGCCCTAAGAAATGAATCGTTCTTCAACTACGCAAGTCAAAACCAGGTTTGAATTGATTGGCCAAGAGCGAAAGGCTCGCAGGGCCGGAGTACGGCGAAAGATGACTCCGACGGGCGCTCCAGGCGCAATCAAGACGAAGAGGCGAGCATGAGATTTCACAATGCTAAATTGTGGCTCCTCCGAATTCCGGTGGGTTTGTCGGCCGCTCGTCAGTAACGAAGTGGTAAGTGACGAGTAGCCGGTGTGTCGTTAGCACATAATATGTCCGGTGATTTTAGCAAGTGAAGTGTCCGCATATCGGGCGGCAAGGATGGTTCCATGCGCGAGAGCATGGAGATCTATCCGAGGACCGCGGCGGAGCGGGCGATGAAGTTGCACGAAGTGCTGTTGAGAGCCTCGGCGGGGAAGATCAAGTGGTGGCAGGCAGCGGAGTTGGTGGGCATCAGCGAGCGTCAGCTGCGTCGATGGCGGAAGCGGCTGGAAGAGCAAGGCCATAAGGGCCTGCTGGATCGTCGACGAGGGACACCGAGCCGCCGGCGCGTGCCGAAGGCGAAGACGGAACAGGTTCTGAGCCTGTATCGGGACAAGTACTTCGATCTGAACGTGCGGCACTTTCACGAGAAGTTGCACGAGGAGCATCAGATCGAGTTGAGCTACACGTGGGTCAAGCAGGCACTGCAGGCGGCCGGTATGGTAAAGCGCAAGGCCAAGCGCGGCGTGCATCGCAAGCGGCGTGAGCGTCGTCCTCTGCCAGGGATGATGTTGCATATCGACGGCAGCCACCATCAGTGGTTTCAGGATGAGCGCTGGCACGACCTGATCGTGATCCTGGATGACGCAACCAGCGAGATCTATTATGCGCAGCTTGCGCAGGAGGAGACGACCGGCGCAGTGATGGCCAGTCTGCGCGCGGTGATTGAACAGAAGGGGCTGTTCTGCTCGCTGTATTCGGACCGTGGAGCCCACTTCTGGTTGACGCCCAAGAGCGGAGCCAAGGTCGATTACCAGCGTCCCACGCAGGTGGGCCGCGCCATGAAGGAACTGGGAGTGCAGATGATTCCTTCCTACTCTCCGCAGGCGCGGGGCCGCTCGGAACGCAACTTCTCCACCTGGCAGGGACGACTCCCCCAGGAGCTGCGATTACGCGGGATCAGAACATTGGAAGCGGCCAACGAGTTTCTCCGTGAGCACTACATCGCTGAATTCAACCGCCGCTTTACCGTTCCGGCGGCGCAGCGCGGTACGGCGTTTATATCTTGCCGGCACCGGAACCTGGAGCTGATCTTCACGCAACGATACGAGCGCACGGTTGACCAGGACAACACCGTACGCTTTCACAACCTGATCATGCAGATCGAGCGTGCCGAGTGGCGCCCAACCCTGGCTGGATGCAAGGTGATCATCCATCAGCACCTGGACGCTACCCTGACCCTGACGATCGCAGGACATCGCGTCGGATACTACAGCGCGGAAGGAAAGCTGCTGACGCCGCTGACGAAAAAGCAAATCAAGGCCGTGGAAAAGACGTTGAATGGAAAAGTCACAAAGCAGACTTTCCCTCTCAACTTGCAAATCCCGCACACTACGCGGGATTCGCACTTTCCCACCGCCTCTACGACTGACTATTAATCAAACCGGACACTTCATTTGCTACCAAAAGCGGACATTTTCACTTGCTAACGACAGTGACGAGTAGCCGGTGACTAGCCTGAACTGGCTGCAATGGCGATTCCGACGCCTCCCGTCATTGATGTGTGCTTACGCGCGGTGCAGAGATTCTTTTGAAACGCTTCTTTGCGCCCGATCAATATCTGGTATGCAATCAAATATCCGACGATGAACAAGCGAGCTCCTATGAGCGGCAAGCAAGACAAGCCGAGTCCGTATAGATTTCTCCGATATGAAACGCCCCGTGGGCATCAGTGTCCTGGCCGCCCTCTACGTCCACATGATGGCTTACAACGCTGCCACCATGTGGAGGGTGCTGGGACTTCACGGTTTTGGTTCACCTTTGGCCAACATCTCGCAGGGCTGGAACTCATCGTTCTCGGTGTTCTCTGGTGGGGATACAACTGGGCGCGTTGGTTCTTCATCGCCAAACAGGTTTGGGACTCTGCATTACTTGCTATACCATTTCACCCGATCACGGTCTTCATTTATCGCAGACGAGGGGCCCCTATCGTCGTCATAGTGATTTCCGCTTGCATCGTGGCATCCTCTGCATGTCGCACGTCCGGGGCTGTTCCGCAGCAGACGTAACACAAAGAGGCAAGCGCCATGAAGTCGCAAGAAAAGTTGAGCTTGGCTTCGTAGTTCCTGTCTTGAGCAACTTCAACTCTCCGGGCGAGGCGACACGGGCATGTTACCTGAAACGAGACTTCCCAGGCATGTCGGGATAGGACTTCCGGATCGCCGGTGATAGGACAGGAATCCCGTTTGAGCAGCATGAATGTCTTGCATTGTCGCGCTATGGGATCGGCACCAACGAGTCAACTCGTATGCCCGATGAGACTTCGATGTACTCCAAGACCTGACTTCTCAGCAGCGAGTCGATCAGACTTGAGCAATCACCATCAATGGTGAACTCCAGGTCGTAATCCGAACAGACACACCAGGAGCGGTCACGCGGCCACCAGTATTCAGGAGTGAACTGGAGGGGACCCTTAACAAAGAACTTTTCAACTTCGTCCAGTTGTCCAGTAAAAAGCAAGTTCTGTTCTGTGGCGATATACGGAATTTCGGCGAGACGGAAATAGCACTTTTGCTCTTCAGTGACGGCCATCAGCGCGGAATCGAGTTCATTACACTCACGGACTTCCAGCGTTCCGTCAGCAGGTCCGTAGATGAACCTCGGCCAGCAATCTGGATACGGTTTTAATCGATTCGAGAACCAAATGTGGGTGATCTCTGGCGCGTACGGAAGTCCCAGTGCAAGTGCTGCGTCTTTCCAGAAGATTCGTGATGTGGGGGAGGAACGACGCTCGTGGACTACCAGTTCGCGGACAACTTCGCATCCGGGCTGGTTCAAGATGGCCATCTCATCCCTGCTGAGGGGGCGATCAATATTCTCGTAATGCCCGTCGAGCCGATGTAGGATTTTTGCGAACCTCTCGAACTGGAGCGGAATTATGGAGGATAGCTCCACTCCCGTCTCAACAGTGACTTCGCCAGCGGGTGGAGTGGGCCTGAGACTCTGATATAGCCACTCAAACTCAGCAAGATCGTTTACCGGGATCACATTGCAATTCTAGGGCTTCGCGGCGCGACGACGGCCCTGCCGAAGCGGATCGACTCTACTTTCTGTATGGTCGGCAATCCGACCACGATCGCGGGACTGCCGGACAGCCCATTCCGCCCGATCGGTCTCGGCGGAGTCACTCCAGAAACGGATCCCGCAATTCAGGGACTTGGCCCAGAGGTTCTAAAGATACGCGTGTGATTTGCTCCATGATCGAGCGCTGGAGTTCGGAATCGTTCCGAACGCGTTGTATGCGTCGAAGTAAGCTCGCAACGCGCAATCACGCGAGCCGCGTTTTAAAGCAAACGTTGCCTAGCTCAATGTGCACGAAAAAGGGCCTGGGATCAAGAGCCAACGACTGCCTCGACAGTCGTTCTGCCGCTTCCAAATCCGGCTTTCGGCGTAGATCTTTGAGACGGCATCCTCATAGGCACTGGGGCCAGGATTGCGCGCAAGCGCACGTTCGGCGAAGGACCAACAAATTTCCCGAAGCGGGCGCTCGGAGCAGTGTCACGAAGGGACGAACTATCCCAGAAAACGTGGTTAGCATCTTTGATTGTGGGTTCGATTTTGGGTTGCGCTTGGTGAAATTGTTGAAAGCGGTTCTACTCGGGCATCAGCGGCGTTCTCAGAGACCGCAATCAATCGTCGCCCTGCACTCCTGCATCGATCTGGCCTGGAGGGATGAAAAAAACCATAGCCACATCCTCGCACCGCCGCACCAACGCCTTCCTTCAAACCGCTCTATCCGACTTGATCCTCCTATCTCCGTCCACTGCGCCCGCTCATCCCGCGGAGCAACTATGATAATGCACTGACGTCGTACGGCTAGGTGGTCCTGCACTCTAAAGTACCTTACGGCATACCCGTCGCCGCGGGAAAGAGTCACATCGGTCTGTTATCGCTGGGCTGTCGAACTCTACTGACGTCGGGTAGGCCACGGCAAGGGCTAAATGAAACGAAAACAACGCGCTGTGGGGTGTGGGCGAGAAAACAGCCATGACGTGCAAATCGAAAATCGGGGCCAAAGGTCTAGACGAATGCAGTCGCTGACGAAAGAATGCAGTGCAGTGGCGGGGACTTGTGACTCCACGCAAATTGCCAGAGTAGAGATGGCAAAGAGGTGAGGATATAGTTGTTATTTTCCTTGTGAAGGGGGCACCAGACGATGTGGAAGGTGGGCGCTATTGCCTGCGCATGTCTGCTAATTGCTCCTAGCCTCTGGGCCCTTCAGACCAGCACAATACAGGTCGAAACGGCCGATACGACGATTACGCTTAAAGCAGGCGCGGACTCGCCGTCCCTGCTACAGCTAAGCGGAAAAGATGGGTTCATCTGGAGGAACCAGAATCCGGCCGCGTTGATCGATTTTGTCGAGATTGGTGGCCGTCGCACACCCGTTCACTGGGCGCTGAACCTCGCCGCCAGCCAGATCGGTCCCTCGCGGGTTGAACTCGTTTACGACTCTGCTTCTCCGCACCTGCGGCTTTTCTGGGCCTGGCGCACACGGGCAGTGAACGGTGCGCTTGAACACTCCATCCGGATTCAAAATTTGAGTGCGTACAATCTTTGGATACCGATGCAGGACAGCCTGCAGTTTGACTGGCACATTCCCGCGGACGACGCACTTGAAGAACTGTGGGTCGAGAAGGGAGCAGGAGGACCATCTGCGGAGGGAACTCACCGCAATACGATCAGCGACGGTTACGAATGGACGGGGAAGTCCAGCACCTATGCGCATCCGGCGCCAGGGCAGCAGCGTGAGATGATTCCGTTTGCGCTGGTAGAGCGTTCTGATCCTGACCGCGGGGGCTGGTACGTGGGAATCGAGTTCAGCGGACGTACTCGAATCACTGTGCGACGCAGTGGCGATACTCTTGATGTAGCAGCGGGACTAAACCCGGAGCCCGGCCCTTTTCGGACACACCTCGAACCCGGCGAGAGCTTTGAATCCCCTACGATTTTCATCGGAGCTTTCCGCGGCGATCCAGACGACGCCGCGAATACGCTGCGGCGCTGGGTTCGTCAAGTGTTGAACAATCCTGTAGCCGTGCGCGATCCTCACTATCCGCTGCTTGTGAATAACAGTTGGGGCAGCGGGATGGCCATCAACGAGAAGCAGGCACACGCCATGATTCGCGATTCGGCCGAGTTGGGATTTGAGATGTTTCACCTCGATGCGGGATGGTTTCGCGGAGTCGGGGATTGGTATCCGGACCCGCAGAAGTTTCCAAATGGTCTTACGTCAGTTGCTGATTATGCACACGGCTTCGGGCTGAAGTTCGGTCTCTGGATGGACTGGGCGCAAGCCTCCTCAGATCAGCATCCAGGTTCACTGCACATAAATGACCCGAAGACTCGGGACTGGTTAATTACCGATCCACCGCCAAACTGGAAACAAGGTGATGAATTCAAAGGTATAACCATCGATCTGGGCGTTGCTGCAGCCCACGACTGGGCAGCAGCAACGGTGAGCCGGGTGGTGAAGGATTATCACTTGGACATGCTTGAGCACGATGGTTACGTCGTGGCCCAAGGGTGCGATCGCAACGATCATCCGCATGCTCCGCCCGATCCTGCTCACTTCAGACGATTCGAGGATTCAGGCTTCCTCTGGGTGGAAAGTTCCAACTCCACCGACGTCAGTTATCACGCTACGCGTTCTTACTACGATATTTACTCTCACCTTCGGGAGGAATATCCGAACCTGTTGCTGGAGATATGCAATGACGGTGGCCGGATGGTCGATTTCGGCTCCGCAGCGCACGGCGATTATTTTTCGATTTCGGATGCCTATGACCCACTCTCGAACCGGCGCGCCTTTTACGACAGCAGCTATGTTCTTCCCCCAGCGATGTTGGAAAGCTATGTCGAGAAGTGGCCGGTGCCTCGGATTGAGAACTTTCTCTATGTGTTGCGCAGCGGCATGATGGGCTGGTTCACTCTCATGCTCGACACAACCACATGGACGGCAGAGGAGCACGCCGCTGCGCGGGAAGCGCTTGCTGTATATAAGTCACGTCTGCGCCCGCTCATCCGCGACGCTGATCTTTATCACGTTTCATCCCGGCCTGACGGCGTCCACTGGGACGGAGTCGAGTACTTCGATCCGGGACGACGCAACGGAGTACTCTTTGCATTTCGCGGCTCGTCCTCTGAGGAATCGAGCCATCTATTCGTGTTGCGAGGATTAAATGTGGCGACCTCGTATCGGTTAACGTTTCACGATCACAGCTCTCACGAGCAAACCATTTCCGGGGGAGAGTTGATGAACAAGGGCGTTCGGGTTTCTCTGCCACTGCCCGACTCGTCCGAACTTGTGTTCATCCAGGAAATCTCTCGCTAACGGCAAGTTGTGCGCATCACCCTACTTCGTCAATCGCTTTTGTGAGCCGCTGCCTTCAATGAGAGTGATAAACCGGTCAACGCCCTGAGTTTGAAAGGTCTCTTCAAGTCCGCTCGGCCACAGCACCTCGATATGATCGATGGAGCTAGCCGGTCCCAATCCAAAATGCAATCTGAGGTCGTTGCTTGAGAGATAGCTCGATCCGCTTCGCACTTCCTGGACCCATCTGTGTCCGCCTGCAAATACCGCGATCGTTGCGCCAATTCCATCACGATTGGACCGCGTTCCTTCCGTGATTATGCCCACCCAGTGATTTGAGTCGGCTGCCAGATTGACGAGAAGCATAGGCTTTTCATCGATATTGTTCACCACGGCCGTGACGCGGCCCTCGTTCCATAAGTCCGCGACTGCCAATCCCCGGCTCGATGCCGGTTCGGTGCAGCCCGGACCTGACTGCTTGCTGATGTCTTTAAACGTCCCGTTGCCGAGATTCTGGTAAAGCAAGCGCGGCTCTCTGTAAGCCGCGCCGAGACGGGCGGAATCCACTTGAGGATATACATGACCGTTTACTGCCAGAATGTCGAGCCATCCGCTGTTATCCAGATCCAGGAAAGCGGCGCCCCATCCCAGATTTTGCGTATTCAGGCCGAGCCCAGCCTCGGAGATCGTCTCCGTGAATGTCCCGTCTCTGCTGTTGTGGTAAAGCGATGATCGATCGTCCGAGAAATTTGTTTTGAAGATGTCGGGCCAGCCGTCACCATCATAATCGCCGATTGCGGTTCCCATGCCCGCCTGTTCGCGCCCATCCTCGTCATAGGCGGCGCCTGCATCCGGAGCTACATCTGTGAACGTTCCATCCTTGTTATTCCTGTAGAGAATGCTTGGCGTGCCGTCGCAAGCCACATAGATGTCGGGCCAGCCATCGTGGTTATAGTCGAGCGTCGACACGCTCAAGCTGTAATGCCCATTGGTCTTGTTGATTCCGCTCTTGGTGCTCACGTCTTCGAACTTGCCGGCGCCAAGGTTGTGATACAGGATGTTCGTCGTATACGGAAGGCCTCTGGGGCCGCACATTACCGGCGTGCCCTTCCAGATGCAGGTCACTCCCTCGCCGGGCTTCGGCAAGGCTTTCATGTCGAGTTGGACATAATTTGCCACCATCAGATCGAGTTTTCCGTCTCGATCGTAGTCGAGAAATGCGCACCCGCTGCCCCACTTCGTCTCGTCGCCGGCGACCCCGGCTTGTTCTGCTACTTCCTTGAAGGTTCCGTTCCGTTCGTTGTGATAGAGCCTGTTTTTGCCCCAATAAGTGACGTAGAGATCGTCGTATCCATCATTGTCGTAGTCTCCAGCGCAGACACCTTGCGCCCATCCGGTTCCCATCAACCCGGCCCTCGCCGTCACATCGGTGAAGGTGCCGTCGTGGTTGTTGTGATAGAGACGGCTAGAAGGCTTGGAACCCGTCAACTCTTTCTCGTCCAGCGATCTGCCGTTGAGTAGGAAAATATCCGGCCACCCGTCGCGGTCGTAGTCAATGATGGCGACTCCGCTGCCCGTGGTCTCGATAATGTATTTCTTGGAGTCCGGATCGCCGTTTACGTTTTGCATCGTGAGCCCGGCTTGCGGAGCAACGTTGACGAACCAGGCCGGTCCGGGACGGCTGGACGTTGCCGGGTAGGGATGGGGCTTTTTCCCCTTCGCCGGATTGCCGTGAGACTGCGCGTTGCAGGCAACTCCCAAGGTGATCAACCCGCCGCAGATCAAACTCAGAAGCAGCAGTGCGCGGACGATTCCGGCATTCATGATTTGGAATCTCGCAGTATGCTTAGAGCGTAATGCGTATCCTGCTTCTTGTAACTCTTCTGGCCTCGACTGCGTTGAGCCAAATCCCACCCTCCGAAACTCCTCAACAATCACTTGTCCGAGCCCACACGGAACTCCAAGAAGGCAGAATAACGGACGCCTTCGCAATCTTGCAGCAGCTCACCACAATACAACCGCCGGTGAAGGGTCTGCAGCACGAACTCGGAATCGCCTATTACCGCACCGACAAACTGGAGGAAGCGCAACGCGCGTTCGCGGCGGCCGCCAAAGAAGACCCGTCCGATCTCGAATCTGTTCAGATGGAGGGTCTTACCCTCTATCGTCTCGGACGGCCCGGAGAGGCTATTCCATTCCTCGAGCGGGTTCGCCAGTGGACACCGAACGCGAACGCCGATGCCAACTACGTGCTCGGCTTGTGTTATATGAACTCGCAGCGTTACGACGACGCGCGCAGGGCGTTTGCGATTGAGTTTCAGGTGCCTGCCGATTCGGGCTCGGCGTATCTGCTGCTGGGCAACATGCTAATGCGCGCGAATCTCCCTGAGCTGGCTGCAGACCAGGCCCGGAAGGCTCTCCAACTATCTCCCAATCTGCCTCTTGCCCACTTCCTGCTCGGAGAGATCTATCTCTTCAAATCGGATGTCGATCGCGCCTTGGAGGAATTTGAACAGGAGCGCAGGCTGAATCCGAGCTACGCACCGCTCTATGACCGGCTCGGAGATGTCTACACCCGGGTGGGAAAACTGCAGGAAGCGCAAGAAGCTCTCACGAAAGCCATTTCGCTCGATACATCAAGCACTGGCCCTTTCATCCAGATGGGAAAAGTACTGCTGCACCGCCAGGACCCGCAGACCGCAATCATGTACCTGAAGCACGCAGAGAAGATGGACCCCGGGAACTTCATCACGCATACGCTGCTCGCTCAGGCATATCGCAAGATGAGTCAGGAGGACGAAGCCAGACGCGAAACCGATCTCGCTTCAAAGATCCATGCCGACGAACAACTGAAGCTTCAACCTGTTAACTGACCGGCTTGGTCAGAGTAGTGCATTCAGGTGATTGGCAAACTCATCAGTGAACGCGAATCGTCACCAAACGAGTCTGCAGCGGAACACCGCCTCCGATGGTGGTTTCCAATAGAGCTTCAAAAGGGTGAATCTCTCTCTTCGGCCCGGTAATCTGCTTGAGCAAATCGGCTGTACTGTCAGGACGACACACATAATCTACAGCGGCTTGCGTTCCGAAGGTGGTCAAGCCGCTGAAGATAAGCATTCGCTTGCCGGGTTGCACGCCTGGCAACAGCGCAACTACCGCGTAATCCCTGGTTAGCGGATGCTCCGGACGTGAATATAGCGCAGGCTCACCAGGCTTCGGATGATGGTTGATGAAGCCGGCGAAATCCGGTCCCGCGGTCAAGGTGAAGTCCGTTGTTGACGGCAACACGCGCAGGGAAGCATTCTCCGCAGTGGACCCGATAAAGATAAGATTCTTTGCCGTTGCTTCGTCCCAGGTCATCAGCAGACTTCGCTTGAGGATGAAGTGCGCGTGGTGGGCGTCGAAAAGAGTGGTCAGCGCATAGACAGAGGCGAGCTCGCCGATGCCAGTGTATGTGTCGACGTAATTGTCCGTCCTCTCCAGGTTTTCCTGATCCTGAGGGCGTGCATAGCGCAAGCCGTTTGTGGAGTCGCCCACGAATACTGCGTTGCTGTAAATCACCAACGGAGGCTCATCAGTGAAAAATGGCCTCCAGAACTTCTCTACAGCCGATTGAGGTGTGGCGGACCGGGCCCAGAACTGCCATGCAAAGATTGCACACGCCACCAAAATCGGGAGGATCAGGAGACCCGCGATCCATTTTCGCCGCCGCGTACGCTCCGCTGAAATTGGCGGGGCAATGACAGACGCGGGCCCAACCTCCCCTGCATTGCCTGCCGTTACCTCTGTCCTAGGGTGAAAGACGGGAACATAGTGTCCCTTGGGGATATCAACCACGAACTCTTCGCCGATACCTTCCTCGGCGAAGTAGCCCGCGAGCTTTTGTCGCAGCAAGCGGGCGTGAGTGCGCACAATGCTGTCTTCACTGGAGTTATAGCCGGGATGACGATGGAAGATACGAATACCGATCTGCTGCTCTGTGGCCTCTTCCGGGGCCTCACGAATAGCGCAATCGGCTACGTAGAAGAGAAAGTCGCGCAAGCGAGGAGAAGACTTCAGGCGCTGGCTCGCAGCAATGCGCTCAATCAGGACCCAACGCGCGTCTCCCTGAACCTCGCTACTGATTTCGGGAGCTAAATCGGGGGCCGACATGGGAACGGAGAAGTATTTCACGCAGCATTTCACAGGTCAAATCACCGTAAAAAACGTTGTCAGCCCTCATTGATAGCGAGGATGCTTTCGTTGGCGTCAAGCTAAAAACGCTCGGCCGACCAGAGTAGCCGGCGGCACGCTCGAAGCGTTGAATGTCAAGCTTAAGCCGTCCAATCAAGCATTCGTGACGGTTTGTGGCATATGTCCGTGGCCTTCTCTGGAGAGGACCAGCCTCCTCCCTCGCAGGCCTTTTTGAATTGGTTCCCATTTAGATCAGGAGGCAGTTATGCAGGAGTCAAGTGGTCAAAGAGACCCATTGAGCGAAAGGTCTTACCTCATCCGCTTTCTACTGAGTGTGACTGTCCTGCTGCTTTGGACATTCAGCACGGTTTCCCCAGCCAGGGCCCAGGCGGTCTACGGATCGATTTTTGGCACGGTGACCGACAAGTCAGGCGCCGTTGTTCCGAATGCCACCATCACCGTGACCGACGTCTCCAAGGGAACCTCTGTCACTACCCAGACGAATGGCAGCGGCGAATATCGGGTGCAGCATCTTATCGTAGACACTTATCAGGTGCAGGCAGAGGCGTCCGGCTTCGCCAAGGCAACGGCAGACAACGTAGTGGTGTATGTTGACACCTCTCCAAAAGTCGACCTTCACTTGGAGGTGGGTAGTGTTTCCAACAACGTAACCGTCACCGCCAGCGGAACTTTGCTGCAAACCGACCGCGCCGATGTAAGCACGATTCTCAATGCGCGTGCGGTCGAAGATTTACCCAACTTCAATCGCAACTTCACGGCTTTTGAACTGTTGACGCCCGGCACAACTTACATCGGCTGGGGGCCCGGCGAAGGCAGCGGCAACCCACAGCGTAGCGAATCGATCGAAGTTAATGGCCAGCTCCCTTTTGCCACCGGCTATGAATTGGACGGAACGGACAATCAGGACCCCTTGAACGGTGTCGCCGTCATCAACCCGAACCTCGATGCTGTTTCGGAAGAGAAGGTGACTTCGCAGAATTATGACGCCGAGTTCGGCAAAGCTGTCGCCGGCCTGGTGACCGCGCAAACCAAATCCGGTAGCAATGTGTTCCACGGAACCGCATTTGAGTACCGGCGTTCGGATGCCCAGCAGGCGCGCGATCCATTCGCCAATGCGACCCCTGACTCGCTGACCGGGAAATATCTGGCGCCCACCCTTCACAACCAGTTCGGAGGATCCGTCGGCGGACCGATCATAAAGGAAAGAGTATTTTTCTTTGGCGACTATCAGGGCCTGCGCGAAAAGACAGGTACCGCAACTTTGACGACCGTGCCGACACAACTGGCGCTCACCAGCTGTACTTCCGGTGGTCCGTGCGACCTGAGCGACTATCTGCAAAACGGACAGGGCCAGATTTACAAACCGAATAGTCTTACGGACACTTCCAACACCGGACGCACTCCCTACCCAGGAAACATTATTCCCGCAAGCGACATTTCACCGCAAGCAGTAGCTTTTTTCAAGCTTCTGCCGCCGCCGAACGTACCGGGAACAAATATTACGAACAACTACTCCGCTTCCGGCTCGGGCATTTTCAACACAAACCAGTGGGATGTGCGAGGGGACACTACGTTAACCCAGAAACTCCACTTCTTTGGACGCTACACCTACTTCGGTGGGAATTTGTCGGGCGATCCCTTCTTTGGAGCGGCCGGCGGACTTGGCTTTGGCTCTGGCGGATTTGCGGGTACGGACTCGTTCCGCTATCAGAGCGTCGCGGCAGGTGGGGATTATGTCCTTTCGCCGAAGTGGCTCACGGATTTCCGTTTTGGCTACTACCGGATCCACAACGTGACACAGGGACCGAACTTCGACCAGCCTCTGTGCAATAGCCTCGGCATTCCGAATTGCAACGGTAGCCCCCTGTCACTATATGGAGGCTTACCGCAGATCAACATCGACATTCCGAGCAATGGAGCCAACGGCGGCCAGAATATCGAGTACGGGACATCCGCCAACCCCAACTTGCAGAATTCGAGCCAGTACCAGTTCGTGAATAACTGGTCTCACCAGTTCGGAAACCACAACATTAAGTTCGGCGCCGATTATCGCTATGGGAAGAACTACACGGTTTCGATTGCCAGCAACGCACTTCGCTCTGGCACCTTCTTCTTTGCCGCCCCCCGCACCTCGGGCGTAAGTGCTGAGGGCGTAGCCTCTTCGGGCGTTGGTTTTGCCACCTTTTTGTTGGGTGATTCAACGACCTTTTGGCGCACACAAACTTCGAATATCAATGCGCAGACGCGCCAGAATCGCTTCTTTACCTACGCGCAGGACCAATGGCGCGTAACGCCTAAGCTCACTATCAATTATGGCCTTCGCTGGGAGCTTTATACCCCTGAGTCTCTCACCGCTGCCGGCTCCGGGGGATTGCTGAACATTGATACCGGCATTCTCCATATCGCCGGTTATGGATCGAACGGCCTCAATCTCAATGTCAAAAACAATTTCAAGGAATTTGCCCCGCGTCTTGGCATCGCATATCAGGTCTTCCCCAAAACAGTGGTCCGCGGCGGCTATGGCATCGTTTATGGCCAAGGCTGGGCAGGCGACACCTATGGAGGTGTGCTTGCCTCATCGTTCCCGACGCAGATCCAGCAAAGTGTGAATCCGATATCAAGCTATGCCGCCGTGTTCAGCCTGGCGCAGGGACCTCCTGGCTACACGTTCCCTCCGATTCCGGTCGACGGCAATTATCCGCTGCCGGACGGCATTTACCAGATTGCACGTCCGTTTAAAGTCCGGCTCCCAACTGTGGCGGGGTGGAACGTGATGGTCCAGCAGGAACTGACTCCGACAATGTCGTTTCAAGTGGGCTATGTCGGAAGCCATTCTTACCACAATATGTTTGAGTCTTCCCCGTCGTTCAACGCAAACGAACAGACCCTTGCCGGCTTCGGGCAGATCAATCCAAAAACCGGTCAGCTCTACACGGTGCCCGAACGCTCGCCATACTATGACGGCACAGCTCAAAGCCAGCTGGGCGTCGTTGGCGGTGTGCCTCACGGGTGGACACAGCGGGTCGACTATATGGCGAACCTGGCGGATAACAGCTACGACGCTCTGCAGGTGGTCGTGAACAAGCGTTTCAGCTCGGGTCTGCAGTTCCTCAGCAGCTATACCTGGTCTCACGCGTTAGGGCATGAGTCGTACGAATTTTTAATCGACTCGAAAATTGGCCGCGGCAATGGTTACTACAACCGTCGTCAGCAATTCCTCTTCGCCGGCAATTACGATCTTCCTTTCGGTAGAGACAAGCTGATCGGCTCAGGGGTTCCGGGATGGGTAAACCAGATTATCGGCGGGTTCCAATTGAACGGAACAGTCACCATCGACGGCGGAATACCGTTCAACACCAACTACTCGGGCTGCTCGAATGACAATGACGTTGGCCACAACGACAATGCCTGCTTCCTGAACAAGGTTTCAGGGGGAAGCTTCGGCATTCACAAGGGTTCCTATCATGCTCAGGGCCGATATGTTCCGTACATCAAACCCTCTCCTTATGTGCTGCAACCACCGGGACAACCGAACAATTCATTTGGCGCCTACTCCCGGCCCGCGGCAGCGACATGGGGTAACATTGGGCGCGATGCTCTCTGGGGACCCGGGTTAACTAACGTCGATGCTTCACTCGCGAAGAACTTTACCCTGCATGAGAATCTGCGCCTCCAATTGCTCGTGCAGGCGTACAACCTCTTCAACCACGTGAACCTCGCCAACCCGGATAGCTGCATTGACTGCCAGGACCTGAATAGCGTTGGTGTGCAGAATGCCGGTACGATTCAAGGGACCTACTCCGAACAGGATGGAACATCAATGCGCCGCTTGCAATTCGGCGCGCGGTTCCAATTCTAGAGCTGACCCACGAAGCATGGTGAACGCCTTGTTCGCCATGCCTGATTTTCGCGGCGAGCGCGAGACTGTGTCCGTCGTCACAACGCTATTCTGTCTGGCTTCATCGACCAATGAGTGGAGGATGGGATTCAATCTGACGAAACAAGCGAGGCGAACCGGGACGGTATGAACAGGTGCGAGAGCAAAGATGAGCCTCGAACACAATATCCAGCACACAGCGCCTTGAGGACCGGCGTGCACTTGATCTCATTCCTGATATGTACGCTTGCCGTGATCTCGTGCCCAGCGCAGCAAACCAGTTCAGATCAGCAATCGAACTCAGATCAGCACTCTGTAAGTGATCAGCTTGTGTTGACGACCGATTCGGTTGGCCCACGGCGATTCGTCGCGGTACATGGCCGCCGCTCGGCAATCATGGGATATCCGGAGACCGGACTGGAGGTTTGGGCATATCCATTCCAGATACTCAGCAATTATCAGATCGGTTTCCTGCCCCAAGGAGCCACGACTGCGTCCGATGGCCGCCGCTTTCTCAGGCGCATCATCTATCAGCCCGAGGCGATCACACGCATTTATATCGGGTCCGATTACATCGTTCGAGAAACGCTCTTTACCCCACTCGATGAACCTGGCGCCATCCTTCGGTATGAAGTGGAAGGTAAACCGGTCGATATCCAGATTCATTTCACGCCAGTTCTCAACCTGATGTGGCCGGGCGCGATTGGAGGGCAATTCGCCGCGTGGAACTCTGATCTGCCGGGTTACGTGCTCTCCGAACCAACACAGCAATTTTCAGCGAGCATTGCCTCATCTGAAATCGTCGCACACGACACGACCGTTAACAGCGCACTGCGTGGGGCGACTGGGGTCTCGTTTTCTATCCGCCCGGAAGCCAAGGTGTCTGGAGCTCCAGCTGCTGCGACGATTTACGTCGCTCTAGAGCCGGAACACTCGAAAGATCCCAGCGCGGCGGTTCGCAGCCTGTCTAGCCACGGCGACGACATGGAGACTCAGGCGGTAAAGCACTATGCTGAGCTACAGCAGACCGCTTTACGAATCCGCACGCCCGACGAAGACGTGAATCGCGCGCTCGAGTGGGCCGAGGTCGCTCTCGATCAGGCCTGGGTGTGCAATCCGCAGCTCGGATGCGGCATCGTCGCGGGCTACGGTCCTTCGCGGGATGCGCGGAGGCCTCAATATGACTGGTTTTTTGCAGGCGATGGTCTCGTTGCTGCCAACGCTCTACTTTCCGCGGGCGAATATTCCCGGGCGCGCGAAGAACTTCAGTTCATCGTGAAATACCAGGATCCAAAAACCGGAATGATCTGGCACGAACTTTCGCAAAGCGCGGGACTCATTGACTGGAAGAAGTATCCCTACATGTATGTCCATGTGGATATCAGCTTCGACTACCTGAATACTGTGGCACGATATGTTGAACTCAGCGGTGATACGGCATTTGCAAGCGATCACTGGTCGTCGATTGCTGCGGCCTACAAGTACTGCCAAACTGTCATCCAGGCATCTGACCATCTGCCCCATATACCTGCAGACAAGGAAGGTGGCGACGAGCAGGACAGACCAGGCGATGATTTGAGTCTGTCGTCGAGTTGGGTCGCGGCAACAAACAGCTTCGCCGAGCTGGCCGCGGTCGCAGCGCGCCCCCAGCTCGTCGACGACGCCAGCAAAGCGAATCAGCTTGCACGGGTTGCAATTGCCACGCGCTACTGGGACTCCGAACATCAGTTTTGGATCGAAGGTCATACGCGGTCTGGAAAACCGATTTTCGGTTGGCGGAAGGGACCGGGACAGGCGATCGTTCAGAACATCTTTTCGCCAGAGGAAAACGATGAGCTCCTGAACGAGATCGCATCGTCTGATTTTCAGACTGATTGGGGAACACGCTCGGTAGCAGCACGTTCCGCCATTTACGATCCCGATTCCTATGGAAAGGGAAGCGTCTGGGCACTCGGCACATCCGAAACGGCGGCTACATTCTGGCAAGAGCATCGGCCAACCATAGCTTATGCGATCTGGAGCGCGCTCCGTCGCTGGAACGCCCTTGATTCACTCGGTCATCTTCACGAAGTCCTGGCCGGGAACTACTATCACGAAGAAACGGAATCCGTGCCTGAACAGACATGGTCATCGGCCGGAGTACTTGATGCAGCTGTTGTAGGGCTGTTGGGGCTTGATGTCCAGGGAGCCCAAAATGGCGTCGTCTTCGCCCCCCATCTACCTGCGGATTGGGATCATACATCGATTGAGAACATTCGCTTGCCACGATCGACGCTCGCCTTCACGCTCAGCCAGGACATGAACGAGATTGATCTCGACATAAGAAATGACGGCGCATCGGTCAATGTCATTTTTGAACCACAGATTCCGATTGGCGCCGATGGAATCGAAGCGAAGTGTGAAGATCGCTCGGTGCCCGCACATCCTGAACTGTTCCCCGAGGACGAGCATGTGAGGGTAGAAATCGGAGCTCAGTCCGGTACCACCCATTGTTATGTCCGGTTCGCGGGCGGAGTGTCCGTGTTCACGAAGCAGCCGGCGCTCCAACTCGGGGACACCAGCACTGCCATCAAGATCACGAATATCCGTTTGCAAAATCACAACCTTCTCATCAATGCCGATGTGAATGCATCTGGAAACTCTATATTTTTTATTCAGACTCAGTGGAAGATCGTTAAAGCTGAGGGGGCCTCGGTATCTCCTTTGTCCAACCATCGCTACGAAGTTATGATGCAGACATCTTCCGCGTCCACCAACTCGCCTGGCTTTGTTCGATCACACGCGGAGATCGAGCTCGGAGACAAATAGATTCCTCACGCAGCGCTAAACGTTCTTCGCCGCTCAGAGTGAACACACTGTAGATTCCGCTGCACCTTGCCCGCGGTCAATTTCCCTATCAAAGTGCTCTACTCTGGAGATACTCTAACTGGGCGACTGATGGGCAGGTGCTGTCGATCGGATGGCCGCTCAAGAGCCATGTATGGCGATTTCGGTGTTTCGAAAAATGACTGTCAGCCTTGACGATCGTGACTAGGCCTCTCATCTGTGCACCGAGCCTCCCGGCATACGGGTTTGATGTTGGTAACCAAGGTTGGCTATTCTCATCTCAGTGCATGACAAATGCCGAGTCACTCGTTGGCTGCTGAACGTAAACCCAAGTTGCTGAAAGTTAGCATCAGTTTTGTCCGCTCTGGAGTGTTCCGCGCTTTTGGGGCAAATGACTAACCGATAGGTCCGCGTCGCGGCCGTAATTCGAACACCTGTCACGATATGCGTTTTTAGGTACCAAGCTAGGTATGAGCTACGCGGGCTATAAACGCGCCAGTGCGCTTCAACGGAGACAGTCGCCATAACCTTCCGGGTGGATCGCGAGCAACCGAGAGGATCTCGGTAAGTTCAACCGGCGACTTGCCCCAAACGGGGAACTTCCCGTAAAGCAGGACTTTCCAGGCACTGAGCAGTAGGTTGCAGACTGTCCCGGACCTGGAATCTGACCATGGCCTACTCGCTTCAGCCTCCGCCCCTAAAGGGGTTTCTTACCCGCAAGGTCAGTAATTAACACCACATCCGAGCTCTTCCGTAATTGCAGTGTGCCGAGCTTGCTGCCCGAAGGCGACCACGCAAAATCAGTAATTGTGTTGTGAGTTGGGTCGATCATAGAGTGCGCCGGCGAGCCATCGATCGGCTGGTACCGAAGCGTGTTGCCAGTCTTGGAGATGGCGCCCTCCACAATAGCTTTCCCATCGGGAGAAAAAAATGGGGAGGTACCTTCGGAATAGCTCATATCCAGCGGAAACCGATGCACAATCCGAAGGGAGGTAAGGTCTACAATCTCGAGGGATTCGGCGAGATTGTGGACCAAAATCAATCCAGCGAACTTTGCGTCCCGAGTCAGTAGGAAGCTGCCGAACGTGTGAGCCTCAAACTCCTTCCGTGGAGTTCCCCCCGCCAGCGGCACGGACCATAAGGTGGCCAGTAAACCATCCGCTTCGTCCCTGATGGTGAAGTAGGCCTTCTGGCTATCCGGCGTGCAAAAGGGAGCGCGCACGATGCCCGCATCGGTGAGCTGTGTGATTTCACTCCCGTCCCGATTCATGCGAAATAGGCGCGACTCTCCTCCGTTCTTGGGAATTGCGGTAAATAAGATGTGACCATCCTGGCAGCTGTCGATGTATCGGCCAATATCTAGATCACCGGTATCGATCGGCTGCACGGTCCCGGCAGTGCGTTCCATTTGACTGATACCTATGCCGCGAGTGATCAGGAACAGGCGGTCCCCATCTGCCCATGCCAACGAGGTCGGAGTAACGCGTAGCGGCGTACTCGAAATCATCTTTCCACCATCTCCTCTGTAATACGCCAGGCTCGAGTCCACATTCGTCAGCACCGTCGCCAAAGTCTTTCCGTCGACAGTGATCGCAAGCTGGCTGTAGGCATTCACATCATTAGTCAGCGCACGGAAGCCGTTGCCAGCGATGTCCAGAATGCCAATTTGCTCTCGGTCGGAGTGTCCCTTCGAATAGAGGCAGAGAAGATGCCTGCCATCGGGCAACCAAGCCAGATCGGAGTAGCCCTGGTCCTTACGGTCGAAGGCGGCTCCCCTGGGCTGAGCGATGGTCCTTACCCTTTTCGAAGCCCTATCCAGGATCTTAACGACCGCGGCGGTGGGTCCAGTCACTTCAATCCATGCGATCTCGTTTCCCTGAGGCGACCAGACCGGGGCTTCAGTTTTGTCGACGGATGTGTAGAGTAGTTGGTCGTTACTGCCGTCCTTATCTGCAATGTGAATTTCCGAATATTGATCCTTGCGGTCTGGCGTCCATCGCAGATACACAAAGCGGTTGCCGTCTGGTGACAGGCTGGGCGCGCTGTCCACATCGAGGACGATCTGCCGCGGTGTACCGCCAAAGACTGGCATCGTGTATATCCGGCTCACAAGACCGTTGTCGGGTGTTTCCCGCGTGAAATAAAGGTAGTTCGCGTCTGGGGAAAAAGTTAACCCAAGGTACTGACTGGGAAAGGCACTTAGAATCTGCGTGTCCGTATTGGTCGCCAGGTTGCGTATCCAAACGGTTCTCTGTCCGGCGTCATTCTTGACCTCGGCAAGAAATTTGCCGTCGTTAGAAAGTGCAATTCCTTCCAGAGTCCCCGTATTCGTAATCTGGCTTACAGACATCGAAGAAAACGGCATCGCACGTGGCCACAGCCGCCAGCCCAACAGGCCTGCTGTCGCTACAACTATCAGCACGATCAGTGCGGCGCGCAGCGTTCGCGATTTATTTGCAGGAGGGGGTGCGATCCCGACCTGCACACCGGCATCGGGGTGAATTAGTCGGCCCGCGTGGCCCTCGCTGCTCTTGCGCTGCAATCGTTTAAGGTCGACGCGCAGCTCTGCCGTCGACTGGCACCGTATTTCCCGGTCCTTTTCCAGCGCCTTGTTCAGCACCCCCTCAAACTCAAGGGGCAGTTCGGGATTGACGGAAATCGGGGCAGTAGGTGTGGCGTTCAGAATGCGATCGAACGTCACCGCCGTGGTTGAACCGATAAAAGGATGCTGTCCGGTCGCAAGCTCATATAGCACCACGCCCAGCGAAAAAACGTCGCTGCGTGCATCTAGCACTTCGCCCCGCGCCTGTTCGGGAGACATATAGGCAATCGTGCCAAGCGTCGATCCCGGGCTGGTCAATTGCTGTTGCGGAAAAACCTGCGCCACCACGTTCTCGTTACCGTCATCCCTGAGCGTGCTGGCAAGATTCAAGTCTGCATCTTCGAACTTGGCGAGGCCGAAGTCCAGAATTTTCACTTGCCCCGACGGCGACACGAAGATATTACCTGGCTTGATGTCGCGGTGCAGAATACCCTTTCTATGCGCTGCATCCAGTGCATCTGCCACCTGCACCCCGAAGTCCAGCAGCGTGGGATACGGCATTGCTCGCCGATAATCAAGCTTGTCGAGGCTATGCCCTTCCAGCAGTTCCATCACGATGAAGGGCTGATCGCCGCTCTCATTCAGCTCGTGAATGGTGCAGATGCCCGGATGGTTCAGCGAGGAGGCGGCGCGTGCTTCACGCCAGAAACGTTCCAGCGCCGCTGGGTCTGAGCGTGTCGCTTCGGGCAGTATCTTGATGGCGACAAACCGTCGAAGCTTCTGGTCTTCCGCCTCATATACAACGCCCATCCCGCCCCGGCCTAGGCGACGGGTCACCCTATAGTGGCCAAGCAGTGTACCGGCGCTCAATTCCTGCACGCAACCATCATGCAGCGGCGGACGCCACGCGGCAAGTGCCAAACCCGTCCAAACCGATCCCGGAAGAACGCCCTCGGCCATCAGTGGTGGGGCGCGGGGGTACCAATAAGGAAGTTACCGCAAAGCTGACTTTGCAGGCCGCTGCAGGATCAATTCCGGATTGTTTGGATGTTAAGTCGAGAGGAGCACGAGGTGTTACAAGAAGCTGAACTCAGCGGGCAGGCTGATTCAGAGAACAACCTCGGAGGCTCCTCGAAGACGATAGGTATTACATCGGATTGGATGTTCACAAGAAGACGATCAGCTATTGCGTGAAGGATGC
The DNA here is from genome assembly GCA_963781245.1 of uncultured Acidobacteriaceae bacterium. Taxonomy (GTDB): domain Bacteria; phylum Acidobacteriota; class Terriglobia; order Terriglobales; family Acidobacteriaceae; genus Silvibacterium. Next base: position 261,048 of record CAWAFB010000003.1, on the reverse strand, counting down.
GGCTGGTTGTGTGCACGGTGAAGGCAAGATCGGCTCGACGCGGCGCGAGTTGGACGCATGGATCATGACCCTGCCACAGCCCCGGATGATCGCCATGGAGGCGACGATCTTCTCCGGCTGGATTTACGACTATTTGCTTCCCCACGCTGAGAAGGTGAAGGTAGCGCATCCTCTGATGCTGCGGGCGATTGCTGCCGGCAAGCGGAAGAACGACAAGATCGATGCCAGCAAGATCGCTGACTGCCTGCGGTGCGACTTTCTTCCCGAGTGCCACATGGCCTCGACCGAGATCCGCGATCGACGGCGCTTGCTGCGCTATCGGCGCCTGGTGATCCGGCAGGCGGTGCAGATGAAGAGCCGCGTATCGGGTCTGCTGATGGAGACCGGGGTGAGCTACAACAAGCTGCGGCTGCACAGGATGGGCTACTTCGAGCAGCTGCTCAAGAGCAGTGATGAGATCCCGGACAGCATCCGTCCCCTGCTGAGGATGCGCCGCGAGCACATCGATCGTGCCATCCAACTGGACAGAATTCTGCTGAAATCGCTCGAGCAGGACCCACTTCTAATCGACAGACTGGAGCGTCTGCGAACCATCCCCGGTGTAGGGCCGATCACCGCGCTGACCTGGGCCCTCGAAGTAGGCGACACATCGCGCTTCCGTTCCATCAAGCAGGCGGTGAGTTATTGCGGTCTGTGCGGCGATGAGAAGAATTCAGCAGACAAGGTGATGCGCACGCCCATCTCCAAGCAGCGCAACAAGCATATCCAGCAGGTGCTGGTCGAAGCTGCCCGGCTGGCCCCGCGCTATAGCCAGGAGCTGGCCTTGCTTTATGGACGAGAACGACAGCGGGGACATGGAGGCCGGGCCACACTCGCCGTGCCAGCAAGATGGTAGGTCACATGCTGGCTGTGGATCGACGGAAGACAGCCTTCGTTCCTGCCGGCGAGTTCATGCAGATCGCAGCAGTGCAAAAACCCTTCTAAGAAGGGAAAAACATCAGGATCATGCGAAGCGCAGACTGCCAGGTCCTGCCGATGACCGGCCGGGCGACGAAGTTCGACTTCCGAGGCTCTCCACGGATTGTTTCGGGACTGGCAGAGAACACAAACTCAATCTTCGGTGACGGCTCTTCGGAGCTCGAGACCGCAAATGGATGTCCGGTTCTGCAAAGGATGCAGGAACCATCTGCCGAGTAGTGAAAGTGCGCAGCGAAGAATCCTGATCATTCCGGTGCGCGCTCTCCAGAGCGCGCCATCAGGCCTCGCGTTTTCTCTTGACAACCGACTTACATGGATGCCGGTTATACGCCCGCTACGAGGCGAACGGCAGCATTGAGGCGCCGAAGTGAGCCACGCCCAACCGGCATAGGATCGAACGTACTATTTCTCTTCCAGGCGGCCGCCTCACAACGCTGACGTTTCTCGGGCCTTTCTGTGCAAGGTGACGTTTCCGATCTATGTGGTCGATATAGCTCAGACGCAGACGATTTTTCGGATCAAGATGATCTCGTAGTACTGGAGTTTTGAGGTAGATGAGTAGGCAGGTGACGTCCTGCAAAGCCCATGGTGTCACTCCCCTCGGGTGTGCGGAAGGGCGAAACCGCACGGCGGTTCGCCGCCTGCCCACCCTTTTGCAGGAGGTCAATGCAAATGGAGCACACAAAGAAGAGTCACCCGGTGGTTGGACTGATTATTCTCATTGTCCTTGGCTATCTCGTCTATCAGGCTATTTCGTCTATCACGTAGCATACCTTGCAATTCAGTGACGACCTTGACTGTGGTGGCGATCAGGCACGCGCACATAACAGGCAGCGGAAACGGCAGCACCGCCTTCCGGAAGGCGAACCTCATAGGTGCGCACGATGGTGACGAGAGAGCAGCTTCTGGCAGAGATTACGAACCAGGAGCATGCTATTGCCGGGGTACGGGCACGGTTAAAGTCCGGGGAGTTCTCGAGGGCGGGAAGAGCCAAACTGGAACGTGAGATCCTCAAGCGGGCCCAATTGCGGTATACCGCGCTGCATGATTTCAGGGAATTGGGCAAATAGAATCTTGTTCCAAAACCTCCTGTGCAAGAAGGAGCCCCGCAAATTCTTTGATTCTCGCGGATATGTTTGTGAATCTGTAACCGATTCAGTCCGTGCCGCTAAGGAGTTAGCTCCCGGACATAGAGCGGTCTTTGTGACCACCAATACGCGCTATGTGATCCATATAGCTCAGACTAAGATGCTCCGCCTGACTACAGTGAAGAGCATGGGGATAGTAGGCCCCACAGAGTTCAAGAGAAATGAAGTGAGTGATGGGCGCGTCCACACAGGCGATGCCAAGCACTGATTGAAGTTCACCGGCGGACCAAACCTGGCGTCGTTGCATGAATGCAGGTCCGAAAAAACCCGGGCCTGGGATACCACACTCTCTTCTCAGTCGAGCGCATAGAGATATGATCGGCGGGCTCCGATGTGGGCAATGTGCGGGTCCGGCAGGCGTCTCGAGGAGCAATCGCATGCATCCAAGCGCATCTTTCGTAGTCGCTCTGCTCGGCTTCGGCTTGCTGGCGCCAGCGCAAGATCGGATGCCGGTCCAGCCCGCGCAGCAGCTTGTCGCGGACGTGATCTACAACGAACTCAATGACCCCGGTTGCGATAGCTTCTGGCAATACGGCATTCTTCGGGTCTCCGGTTCGCAGAATGTCGATCGCGAACAGGTCGAGACATCCGATGGACCCATCTTTCGTCTGGTGAAAGATCACGGCAATCCTCTCGATGCTGGCCAGCGCGGGCGCGAAGAGCTGCGACTTGAGGAACTTGTTCAAAAGCCGGGTGCGATGGCCCACATCCAGCAGGAGCATTTAAAGGACGAAGCGCGGATGCGGAGGGTGATTGAACTGCTTCCCCGGGCCTTCCTGTTTGAATATACCGGTCCGAGTGAAGGCGTAGGTACGTCTTTCTTTTCGCCCGAACCCGGCCTTTACACCCGCCAGCTACGAAGCGCGCATTGAGCACGCGCTGGGCGGCACGCTGGTTGTGAATCAACGGCTAAAGCGGTTGATTGAGATCGATGGGCAGCTGATAGAACGTGTCGATTTTGGCTACGGTCTTCTTGGCCACGTGGAAAAAGGCGGGACCTTTGAGATTCGGCGTGAACAGGTGAGCGAGACTCACTGGAAGACGAATCTAGTCGAGGTCCACATTCAAGGCAGGGCACTGCTCTTCAAGAATGTGACTAAGGACCAGCGCGAGTCGCGGTCGGATTTTCGCCCGGTTCCGCAAGACATCAGCCTGGCGGAGGCGAAGGTGTTGCTTGATCAGGCTGCGAACACTCGTCAGGAAGCACTGTTGGGGAGCGGTGGCCCATAGAGAAGGATCTATCGTCGTCGCTGATCTCAGTGGACCACGACGAGGTCAGAGGGGCTGCCCTGGGCCTGAGAGGACGAGGCGCCGAGCCGCAGCTAGGTGCTGTACTCGATTCGCGTGACAGCCATCGTCCGAGTCCGGAGCCCGCTAATCGGCGCCACGGACGCAGCACTAACAAATCACCCAAAGTGATCCAATGTGATCAGACATCCGTCTGGGCCACTCCATAGAATATGGGGTAGTGAAGAGTTGGAATGACCGTTTCAAACGGCCGACCTAGCTTCTATCTATAGAGGAGGTGTCGCATGGAAACTATCTTGATCATTGTCCTGGTGCTGTTTTTGCTCGGTGGCGGGGGCTGGGGATACTCTCGTTGGCGCCGCTAGATTGGGATCACAGAATGAACGCGTAACCCCTATGTAATGATCTCGACAGCGCTATGCATGAGGGAAGTTCGACTCTGAGGATAGAGCCGCCAACCCTCTCCAGGCTTGCTGAACTAAGTCAGCCCACCTGAAGTCTTCCCCTGATGGGTTCTGTGGAAAGCCGGTATGCGATGCCTTCGGATGCGATTCTGCACGAAGCCCAGCAACTCCACAAGGTGAGTGATCGTCTTGACTCGCTGGCTGACGAACATCCTGCCATCTCAGAAGCCCTCATCACCATCTCAGGAAACGTTCGTCATACTGCCACGTTGCTGGAGGTGCTTGTTGTGGCGAAAATGGGACCGCCCTCCGGGCCTGGTTCGGCGAATGCCTGATTGGCCATCTTCTGTTGGAACGACATTATTAGGCACTGAGAACAGATTCTCCGCGCTGTCCGTATTAATTTTATGAAGAAGAAGAGCAGCAAAAATCGGCTGGAGATCGCGAGGAAGATCATGTCCGACGTTAATAGGGAAATGCAGAAGCCCCGATTGACGGAGTCAGTCCGCAACGACCGGATACATCAGGATGCACCGATCGTCAAAGAACCTTCTGCTCGTTCTGCGAGAGTGTAAATTCGGGCCTTCGGCACGGCGCGCGACGTCCGCAAAAGGGAATCAGCGGTATCTACTGCCGCTCAATGTTGTCCACCGCCGCAGATTTTTTACGGGCTCCGGGCATTGTGTGGAATCCGGCGGCGCGGCCTCGTCGCACTGCCTCAGTCGTGGAGAACCACGTTGAGCAGCGACTTATGTACCTGGATGCGCCCGTTGTATGTAATGAAGCCGAGCTTGCGAAAACGATTCATGAAGAAGCTGACGCGGGACCGTGTGGTCCCGATCATCTCCGCCAGGGTTTCCTGCGTGATCTGCGGAATCAATGTTTCTGGCTCGCCCGGCTTGCCAAACTCCGCCAGCAATAAAAGAATTCTCGCCAAACGCTTTTCACTGGAGTTGAAAAGGTGATCGACAAGGTCGGCCTGGATTCGCATACTGCGGCCCAGCAGAAACGCTAAGAACAGGTCGGAGAATGCATGCTCTTCGTGCATCACGCGGATCATCTCCTTCCTCTCTATCTTTAATGCTGTACAGGCGGTGATGGCAGTTGCAGTCGCCATGCGCAGATCGCTCACGGTTGCGAGCGACTCCTCGCCGACGAAGTCGCCGGCGGAGCAAAGCGTGATTGTGGCCTCTTTGCCGTTTCTCGAAACGACTGTGAGTTTGGCGCGGCCTTTCTGAAGATAGAAGACAGAGTCAGCTGGACTTCCTTGCGAAAAGAAGGCCTGCTTTGGCTTTACTTGGACGATCGCCCGTCCCAGGCCGGCCTTTGCCAGAAATGTGGAGGGGTTAAAGGCAGTTTTTTGAGGCTCAGTCACCTGAATAAGCCCTTTCCAGGATGGTCGTGCACGGGGGATCGGGCGAGAGCGCGACCGCCGCCAATCTGGAATAGTCGGCAGAAATCCTACAGAAATTATAGACCCTGTGAGAATCCTTCCCCTTCCGGCTTCAGCCCTCTGCTCAGGCACTCAAGATGCTGGCAATGGCAGGTGAATTCAATCATCTCTTTTGCAGTGACCTGAGGGGCGAAGGGAGTGAAAAATTATCTGGCGCCTGACAGCTCTGACTCCGGCATCATAGGCGGAGCCAGAAAGGCCGATTCCTTATGGTTCGCGAACGCCCCGATAATCGCTGCTGAGATGAACGATGCGGATGAAGCTTGATCCGAAGAAGATGGCTGAGATCTGGATGCGTAACATCCAGACCACGCCAGCCGCTTTTCTTCGACGCCGCTTCGCAACGCAGGCTGCTGAGGAACGCGAGCCGTGAGAGATGTCCGCCGAGTACTGCTGGCGATGCTTTGCGCGGCTTCCTGCGCGGCGCAAACGCCGGTAGTCCGGGCGCACCTTGAACCGGCCAATGGCATTCTTGTAGGTCAGCCGGTGCGCCTAGTGGTGTCGGTATTTGTACCTAACTACTTTACCGGCAGTCCGCACTTCCCGGAGTTTGAGCTTGATAATTCCATCGTTGTGCTGCCACAAGATCGCCCACAAAACTCGAACGAGCAGATCGGCGGAGTCACCTACGCGGGGATCACCGAAACATATACGATCTATCCGCAGCAGCCGGGTGATTTCCGATTGCCTGCCGCGGAGATTACGGTTTCTTACGCCAGCAAGCCTCCCGAAACGACAATCGCGCATGTTTCTATCCCCGTGCTCATCTTTCACGCCGATGTGCCCGTGGCAGCGAGAGATCTGGATTACTTTCTCCCGACAACGCAGCTGACGATTCAGCAAAAGTGGTCGTCGTCGCCCAGGAACCTTCGCGCGGGAGATTCGATCGAAAGAACTGTCACAGTGACTGCGACAAGAACGCAGGGGATGTTGATTCCTCCTCTGCCGCTGGATACTCCCGATGGGATTCGAGTGTATGTGGAAGAGCCAGTTGTGCAGGATCAGAAGACAGATCGCGGCGAATTTGTCTATGGAAGACGTACGCAGGCCGCGAAGTATTTCATTCAGAAGGAGGGCGACTACACGCTTTCTGCGATAGAGCTGAAGTGGTGGAATCTGTCTACGAACCGCCTGGTAAGCGCGGTGCTACCAGCGGTTCACTTCACTGCCGCAGCGAATTCGAACTATGTCACGGAGCTGCCGCCAGAGCCGGAGCAGTTACCGATCGCGCAACCGAAGCACGTCAGTCTGTGGAGCAAGTACAAATTCTGGATTCGAGTTGTACTTCCTTGTGGCCTCGCAGTTGTCATTCTGCTTTGGCTTTGTTGGCGCTATCTTCCGCTCCTTTATCGGTGGTTGCAACCGTGGCGAACACGACGAGAGAATTCCGAGTCATCCTATTTTCGCAACCTTGATCTCGCATGCAGACGTGGTCGCGCTACGCACGCGTATGGGTGGTTGCTGAAGTGGCTGAGCCGTGCCTATCCAGACGTGACCCTTCACCAATTCTTAGGCAGAGCCGCTGATCCTGCTCTTTCGTCCGAAACGAATAAACTTGGTGCCTCTCTATTCGCGAAACATAAACAAGACGCTCATTGGTCCGGCAAGAAAATGGCTGAGCTCTTAAAGCAGCATCGCAAGACTCAAATTGCCGTCACCGGAAGAGCCCAAAACCTACTGAAACTGAATCCATGAATTTGAATTTCCAGATCTGAAGGCAGTTTATCAAATACCAGACGATATCAGCCATCCGCGTGCTTTCATGAATCGACACGGAGATATGGAGGTGATCAGGCGTCCGAAATACCGGCTATCCCGAAGGTGATTTTCATAGACGCCGGCTACAGTCATTTGTCCGACACGATGACTACACGTCCATGTGGAGCAAGCTCGGTCGTTACCGAGTCAATTGGCTCGCAATTTACCTATAATTCCGTTTCAACTATCAGTAAACAGGATGAATAGCTCACCGATCTCCAAAAGAGTTCATTTAACAGCAGGTGCCGCTTCCGAAAGGAGTCGTCATGTCCGCTCTCCGCGTGAACGCTTCCTGTCAGGTTAATGTAGGGCTACGACGCTGATCGAGCAGCGTGTACACGCACCACGATTCAGCTTCTCGAACGCCTGCTCAGCAGCGTCTTTCAACTGAACAGCCTCCATATGTGCGCCTGACTTATCCAGCACCTGCGAATAGGCAATTTCGGCCGCCAGATATTTTGCGTTGTTCGAGCCAGCGGATTGCTCCAGGATGCGAAGGCCCTTTTGCATCTCATCCAGAGCCACAGCATTTTGGCCAGCCTGAGCATAGGCTTTGCCGAGCAGCATGTAGCCCCAGCCGGTCAGTATGTGATTCTCTCCATGCGCCGCCGTCCAGAGTCTCAACGCATACGTGTAGTCGGAAATCGCCGCCGCCGTATCGCCGCCCAGAACCGCCAGCCATCCTTGCGTCGATGAGACCTGCGCGAAGAAATCCTGATCTAGCCCGCTCGCCGGCTTCGCCTCCCGTAGCGCCCGTTCCAGATATTTCTTGCCCTTGCGACGATGAGCCTCATTGATCTCCAGACTCGCAAGCGTGACACAGGACCGCGCCACGTTTGCATGGTCGCCAAGCGCCTCATACGCCCTCAACACACTGCCTTCCATCCGCACCGCGATATCCGGATACCCCATATCGAGATAGAGCCGCGCAAAATTATCCAGCGCCGCCGCATGATTCGCCGCATACTCCCGATGCCCGTCGAGCATACGCAGCGCCTCTTCATAAGCGCTCTGCGCCTGCTTCCACTCGCCCTGCTGGTGATAGGCGATGCCCAGAATGAGCTCCGCCCTGCCCGACTCTCCTTCAGTCAGCCCATTCGATTCAATGAGCAGGGAAACAGGCCGCACGATCTCGGCATACTGTCCCTTCTGCTCGAGTGCTGAAAGCTGATTCAGGCGCTCGTCCACATCTCGTAGTGCGTTTTGCTGCCCAAACAGGCTCATGCCAACACAAAAAGCCACGCATAAAAAACCGGAAGCAGACCTCAGCATTCGCATGCCTAGATTATCTACAATAAAGAATTGCCGACCGTCAAGGTAATTGTTGTTGACCGTCATCATACCTTGACGATCAACAACAAGAACGTGCAGAATGCTCTCATGGGTAAACCAATCGATATCGTGCAGGGCACCGTCGACCTGTTGATCCTCAAGACCATCTCTCTTGAGCCCAAGCATGGATGGGCCCTTGCCAAGCGTATTCAGCAGATCTCCGGAGACGTCCTGCAGATCCAGCAGGGATCGCTCTATCCGGCCCTCTATCGCCTCGAGCGCCAGGGCTGGATCAAGGCGCGATGGGCCGAAAGCGACACCGGCCGCCCGACCAAGTTTTATTCGCTTACCGCTGCCGGTCGCAAGCATCTCGAGCACGAAACCGAAAACTGGAAGCGGCTCTCCGGAGCCATCAACCTGGTCATTGAAGAAGCCTGAAGAGGTGCGCTGTGCTCCGCGCTTTTGAAAAGCTGCGAGTATGGTTCTGGATGCTGTTCCATCCTCGGCGCGCCGCCGATCGGCTGAACGCTGAGCTTGAGTTTCACCTCGAGCAGCAGATCGCCGAGAACCTTGCGGCCGACATGAGCCGCGAAGAGGCTACGCATGCGGCCATGCGCACCTTCGGAAATCCCACGGTGCTGCGCGAGCAAATCACCGAAGAATGGTCGTGGACTTGGGTCGAGAACTTTCTGCAGGACACCCATTACGCCCTGCGCCAGCTTCGGCAGTCCCCAGGCTTTCTGCTCATCTCCGTCCTCACGCTCACGCTCGGCATAGGCGCAAACACGGCCATCTTCACGCTGATGAACTCCCTGTGGCTGCAAAGCCTTCCGGTGGTCGATCCGGAGCGGTTGGTGATCATTGGCGTCTCACTCGACGGATCGCCCGCCAAGGCACAGGACGAGCCGCTGAATTTATCCATCATCGAATCGTTTGAACATCATTTGCAATCGTTCTCCGGAATCTTCGGCTGGTGCGAATACGGAGCCGATCTCAAGGAAGGCGACTCCCGCCACGATTATCCGGGAGCCATCGTCAGCGGCAACACCTTCGACGTGCTCGGCGTGCGTCCCGCGGCGGGGCGTCTGCTCAACGCCGCGGATGACCAGCCGGGCGGAGGTCCCGATGGATGGGCCGTCGTCATCAGCCATCAGTTCTGGGTCGAGCACTACCACGCCGATCCCGCGGTCATCGGCACGCACGTCACGCTGAGCGATTACAGCGTCACCATCGTCGGTGTCACGCCTGCAAGATTCGGAGGCATCATTGTCACCGCGCAGCCCGACTTCTACATGCCGCTCAATTACGAGCCCCTAATGCGGCAGCGGCAGAAGGATTCGATGCTGCGCAACCCCTTCATCTTCGACCTCACCACCATGGCGAGGCTCAAGCCCGGCGTCACGCGCACACAGGCCTCCGCCGAGCTCGCAACGCTCACGCCTCGCATCGTCGACGAAACATTCCCAGCCGCAATCCGCAATCAGCAGAGCATGCGTCAGATCCGCTTCATCGCATTGCCCGGCCGTTCTGGCTGGAGCTTCCTGCGCATTCGCTACCGTCAGCCTCTGCTGCTGATGCAGGCCCTCGTCGCCACCATTCTGCTCGTCTGCTGCGCCAATATCGCCGGCCTCGGACTCGCCCGCGCAGCCAGCCGCCTCCGTGAATTCTCTCTGCGCATCGCTCTCGGAGCGCCCCGCATGCGCCTTATGCGCCAGGTGCTCATCGAAAATCTCCTGCTCACCATCCCTGGAGCATTGCTCGGGTTGGCATTCGCATGGTTCGGCTGCCGCATCCTGCTGCGTTTTTTGAGCGCCGGGCTCAGGTTCCCGGTCGCGCTCTCTACCCGCCCGGATATCACCGTCCTCACCATCACCGCGACCTGCGCTGTTTTATCGGCATTGCTTTCCGGCATGGCTCCTGCGTGGCTTCTAAGCCGCACCGCTCCGGAGCCCACACTGCGCCACTCCGGCAACATCGCCATCCGCACCCAGAACCGATGGCTCGGGCAGGCCTTCGTCTGCGCGCAAGTGGCGCTGTCTCTCACGCTGGTCGTGATCGCGGGACTTCTCAGCACCACGCTCGTCAAGCTGCGCCTCGGCGATACCGGATTCCGCACCAAGAATATCGCCTCCGTCATGATCGATCTCCGGCTTCGCCCCGAAAGAGGTGTCCCGTTGACGCACCTCTACTGGCAGATGGCCGAACGCCTGCACAAAATGCCCGGCGTCATGGACTCATCTCTCGTCGATATCCCGCCGCTGTTCGGTATCGCAAAGGCTCAGTTCAGCGTTCTCGACGAGAAAACGTCGTCGGAATCGGGCAAACAGGTGCTGCAGTTCAACGAGATTGGCTCAAACTTCTTCTCGACACTCGGCATTTCTTTGCTCGCCGGTCGAGATTTTGTGAATCGTGATGCGGACGCCGGCACCTGCATCCTCAGCCAGGCAGCCGCAGGCAAGCTCTTCCCGCATTCTCCTGCTCTCGGTTCCGTCGTGCGCGAATATCTCTTCTCGCTCGATGCGGGCAAAGTCATGCCGAAGGACTGCCAGGTCATCGGCATCGTCAGTGACGTGAAACTGCAGGATCTGCGCATAGAGTCGCAGCCAACCGTGTACCGGCCCATCGCCGTCGATATGGCAAACCCTGGCCTGATGAACTTCGTCATCTACGCCCCTTCGTTCAACGACGCGAAGAATGCATACCTGCAGACACTGCGCGAAATCGCGCCGGGAAGCCCCGAGCTCGACATCACTCCGATCAGCAGGCAGCTCGACGATTCGACGTCGCTTGAGCGGATGCTGGCCTCGCTCTCTGGATTCTTCGCCGGACTGGCATTGCTCCTCAGCGCCATCGGCATTTACGGTCTCTTCGCGCGCAACGTCACCCAGCGAACAGTGGAGTTTGGCGTCCGCATGGCCCTCGGCGCAACGCGCTCCCGCATCGTGATCCTCGTTCTGCGCCAAGTTATCCGCATCGTCCTCATCGGCGTCGCCATAGGCGCCGTCACCGCATTCGTCTCCGCGCGCTCCATCCGCAGTTTCCTCTTCGGAGTCGCGCCCGGCAGCGTCGCGGTCTTCGCCGCAGCCGGAATTCTCCTGTGCCTCATCGCGCTGCTCGCCGCATTCCTTCCCTTGCGGCGGGCTGTCAACCTTGACCCTGCCAGAGCGCTGAGGACGGAATAGCCAATACCTGAAGAAGACGAGCAATTGATGCGTAGTGACAGAGGTCGCGCCTCGGAGCCTACCACTCCTGAGAACGCGGCTAGCTTACCGACGCGTCCGCTCCGGACGGTTTACGGGCAAACCGAAAATGATGCAAGAGGCCGATAAAACCGGCTGGTCGGAAGTTGACTCCGAAGCCCCTGGAAAGTCGTAGTGGCAATCGGTTTTGCCGACCAGCCGACTCATAAGTCGTTTTTGTACTCAACAAACCATGACAATGGAATCTGACTTGGGTAGAAAAGCAGGTCATGTGGACAGATGTCGTGGGTTCGTCAAGGGTGCAATAAGAGTTCCCATTGGCTTCTCAGGGCCCTAAAGGTATTGCCCGTTGCCCCCTGTTTTTGTTAGTTACGCGTTTCCTTTTACTGTCACGGGAGAGGTCGCGGGTTCGAGCCCGGTCGTCCCCGCCATAAACCAGAAGAAAACGACCGGTTTATGGTAAGAGATTAAAAATTCAAAAGATCCGAGGGTGCTATAGATCAAAGCGCTGCTTTTCGCTTTTCTCCCCGCGAGGGTGCTGAAAACCACTTTCTTGTCACCCGCGAGCAACAGACCTGCATTACCCTTGGTCCCGATAAGTAGGCTTGCGCTTGCCAGGCGCGCATTTTCGCGACTGCGGACACATGCGATCCTTGCCGTGACATCTTCGTGTCCATCGAAGGGCCGAACGCGCAGGGTACAGCTATCTTTGGGCTAGCTCGCTTTAGCTGTCTGGTAAGTATTCTCGTCCAAATCGCGCCGTGGACTCACTTCTAAAATCCGACATCAACGACATTAGTGTGGTTGTTCCGCCATCGATCACGAATGTCTGTCCTGTGATAAACCCAGCGTCGTCCGAGCATAAAAACGCCGCCAATTTGGCAACGTCCGAAGGGACTCCGTAACGTGCAAGAGGGATCGAATTCCTCGCCTGCTCCGTCGCTTTATCAAGGTCGAAGCCGGGAATTGCGCCAAAGTAGCTGTCAACCGTGATCCAGCCAGGCGCAATTGCGTTGACTCGTATTCCCTTATGTCCTAATTCAACCGCAAGCGCACGAGTAGATGCAATAATCGCCCCTTTTGTCGCAGCATATGCACTATGCTCGGGTGCTCCTTGCAGCCCATGAATCGATGAAAGGTTACATATCGTTCCCCCGCCATGTTGAATCATTTCCGCAGCAATCCTCTGGGTAAGGAGAAAGGGAGTGCGGAAGTTCACATTCATCAGCACATCGAGTTGTTCGCTTCTGATCTTTAGAAAGGGGCTGTTAAATGTAATGCCGGCATTGTTTACCAGGCAATCAACCTGACCAAGAAATCCTAGAGCAGCCTCCGCGAGTTTGTCAGCCGCGTCAACGTCATTGAAGTCAGCCCGGACGATTGTTGCCCGGCGCCCCATAGACAGGATCTCTTTAAGAGCCGATTTGGCACCTGCCGACTCATGGCTGTAATGCAGTACAACGTCGGCCCCCTGAAGCGCAAACTCGAGGGCGATCTGCCTGCCAATGCCAGTCCCGGCTCCGGTTACCAGGAGCCGCTTATTAGCCAATCTGCATTCGGTATCTATCATCCTGTTGGGCCTCTCAGATCCTCTTGTAGAGGATGATTATTGCTCCAGGGACGTCAGCGATTTCTACATTAAGACCTTTTTGCATCAAGTCTGCACCGGAACTCGTTGTCATAACTCTTCCGTCGAGATCTGAAACTTTGTAGGTCGCCACCGGATCGAGCCCTCGCAGACGAAGTTCGTTAGCCTGGTCATGGCTCTTGTCCCGGCGAAAGGCCTGAATCATTCCGTCGCCTTGCTCGGGGCGATTAAACTGCCACGCAGCCCACTCGAAAGCTGCGCTGTGTTCTTCATTCCATGCTGTAGTGCAATTTGTATTCTCACTGCATGGCGAAAGAGGATAGTAATCACCGTAATAATAGGGACGTATCTGCTTGAGTTGCTCCACCTGAATACGGAGCCAGTCAAAAGGGAAGTCAGGCGGGATGAACTTACCAATCTGATCCTTTGTTCCGGCCACATTGAAAAGAGCGAACCCAAGCCCGGGAGCGAATCCGCTGCGAAAGTGATAGGTATCCTGAGGGCGAATCTGCTGGAGTGTTCCATAGTGCGGCCGCCAATAGGAGAGGCCCTCAGTGCTGAGCTGGTTGCCAATGGGATCCGCATCCGGTGATACAGGGTAGTCTGCGCGGCTCAGATCCACGGCTCGTGATATGGTTTCCAGGTCGCCGCGCTGAACAATGTCCAGAATGAGTTGCGGGTGTCGCCGCCTAAGTTCATCCCAGAACTCCAGCAGCCCCTCGACATAGCGAATCTCGGTGATTCCTTCACGGTCATGCGAATCATTTTGCGCCCAGAAAGGGGCAAGCGCGAAATTACAATCCTGCCGATAGATGTCGATGCCCTGGCTTGTAATAAGGTCCGACATCGAGTCGATCATGAAACGCCGAGCTGCGGGATTACCAAAATCGAAAAGGCGAAACTTAACGAATGGCCTAGCATCATTACCTTCGAAGTTCGTTCCTTCTTCTCCGATGAACCATTCCGGATGTGAGATCGTGAGCGGTGTCCCAACTACAGCGCGCTCCGGTTCGAACCACAAAAGAAACTTCATGCCCTTTGCGTGGACGGCATCACTGATGGGCTTTAAGCCGTCGGGATGCGCCACTGCATTGACTCTCCAATTGCCCGCGTGGAGGAACCAGTCCTCTCTGCCAAAAACCTGGAACTCCTCTACCTCGCGATCTGCGCCATACCATCCGGCATCCATCCAAAATGTTTCAAAGCCGATTCTCTCCTTCGTGATTTGATCGAGAAGATGAAGGCTTGTCGAAGTCTTCATACCTCCCCATCCCAGATGGGACACCGGCAATACGACAGGCTTTCCGTCGTATTGCGGCGTGTGGTACTTCAGGACGTGTCTTCGCAGGACATTATGTGCATCGATGTCATCGCCGCTCCAAGGCAACAGCAGGACTTGCGGTGCTCGAATCTCCTCACCTGGGTGGAGAACGAGATGTGTTTTTTGCATGCCGCCCGTGACTGCAATGGTCCCTTCAGTTGGACGAGAGAACGAGACAGCCCACGTCCCGGGCCATCCGATCGCGCCAATCATGCCGCGTCCGTTCATTTGAATATCGAAGAAGGGAATCGTCTCGACAGTCTTGCCGCCACCAGGGTTCGAAAGGTGAAGCGACTCGAGTTGATTCAGTGGCTGTTTTCGCAGCGCATAAGTATCCATGCCGCCGCAGCCCCGAGAATAAACGATCGTTGGAATTCTCTGGCCTGTCACGGGAACTGAAGTATCAAGGGCTTGAATTTCCTCAAGAACGGGGGTGTCAACGTTGCCATCGTTGGCAAAATGGATGTTCCATTCCACCACATGAGAGTCCGCGTATGTCACAGTTAAAAAGTGAACACGCAGATGCGTCTTCGGATCAGTCCAGACAATGGTGTGCTCTGTGCGGCCGCCGTCGAGTTGTTTGCTGGCAGTCGTTCTCGGCCACTCTTTCAATAAGGGCCCGGAGGCGTGCCGGCCATAGACGAACGAGAACGGCGGGCGAGATTCGGGATTCAGCAAATGTTCTTGTACCAACGAATTGATCTCTTGCGCGCTATCCTGTGCGCGTCCGTATGCTGGTTTCCCGTTGAGCGTGAGAAGCGTGATTAGACCCGCGAGCCAAAAGATCGACTGCATGCGGCAGGGCAATCGAAGCGTGTGTCTTCTCGAATACGGAATCATTCTTAGTGCGCTTCCTCAAAGTAGAGAAGGTCGCTGGTGTACCTGGCAGGCAAGTGTATGGTCAGGCCGGTTGTCATCAAATCCTTGCCAGAGTATGTCGCGTCCGGAGTTGAATGATCTTCCGAGCGAACTGTGTATTTCGTATCTGCTGCCAGCCCCTTAAGAGCAATATGCTGCATACTCTCGTTGCTGTTTGGGCGGAAGATATATAGGGTCCCGCGCTTGAGGCTAGGGCTCCAATAGAACATTCCATCCCAGTGGTACCCATCTGGCCGGGGCAAGATGTGATGTACCTCGACATCTTGCAGGATTGGTCGAACCCAGGATTTATAAATATCTGTCGCTTTTTTGACATTTGCGCGTTGTTCCGGTGTCCATGACACACTGTGGGTGGGATCAATCTGCCACTGGTTCATCATGGAAGATCGCCAGAAGTACGGTTCCGGGGCATCGGAGACAGTGTCGTAAAAATTCTCATAGGTGTAGTCCATGAGTACCGCCGGTGGGAAGGCAAAGGTCGAGTCATAGATAGCCTGCCGATTCGGCAGGGACGACAGCGTATCGTTGATCGCTATCATGTGGACGCGTTGTATATCTCCGAAATCCTTTATGTGACCCGAGCCGGAACATCCCTCATTGATTAGATTGGGAAATTTTTCAAGCAGGGCTTCCTGGACGGCATAGTAGCCGAGCGTAGACCAGTAGCTAACATCTACACCGTAATGATGTCGATGATTCGTTTGCACGCATTTCGTAACGATAGGCGTGTAGTCCGTCTTGAAATAATCAACCTTATATTCCGACACCACTCGCTGCGAGGCTCGTTCGGCCCAGTCTCGCGCCGGATCGTAGCCCAAGTCGATCTGCGCGTCCCAATTGATGTGACCCTCGGGATCCAGTTTAGGCGGGGCATTAAACCAATCGGGATGTTCTTTGATGTTCAGGGCTCGTGGATCGTCTGAACTTGAACCTTGTGTGTATGCCATCCAGAGTCCAAACTTCATGCCCTGTGCGTGCACGTACTCCACGATAGGCTTATGCCCATTGGGAAAGCGCTTTGGGTCCCAATACCATGCTCCTGACTGCGGGAACCACATCGCATCGACGACGAATGTTTCAAAGCCCAGTTCTTTTGCGAAAGCGGCACTCCGGAGCACACCTTTCTCCTCAGCGTTCGGGCCTCCACTGTCCAAATAAAGGTTGTAAGCCAGAGTGGGATGCGCATATCCCTCGGGAAAGCGAGGAACTAGCTTTTCAATAATGAAGCGATGCAAACTGTAGCTGCCGTCGTCGATATCGCCTGAATAGCAGCCAACGAAGGCAGGTGGCACAAGGAACGTTTCTCCCGCAGCGACATCTGTCTTGAACGCTGTCAGGTTGCCGACTTCGATTCCCAACTCGCCAGCTGTCGAAGGGCCTATCGCCGGTTGACTCAGTGTGCCTGAAAGGCTATGAAAACGGATCCGCCCAATACCTGAAAACTCCCAGCCAACATATAGTCCGCGTGAGACGCCAACCTGAAGCGCCAGCCACGGTACCGGGCTCGCGCCGTCGGTAGGGTCGCTGGTGAGCGTCTCGTCGGAATTCTTTCCGACACTGCGAACCACCGTTCCCCCTTCAAGGGTGGCATTGGATGCTCCACGTTTGATTGACCAGGCGTCGATGGAATCGTCTGAGGGAATCGCCAGGTGGCTCAATACCAGGCTGTCCTGCTGACCAATCGTAACCACCGCTCCAGAATGATTGGCGATGGTTAACCAGTGCTCTATAGGGCCGCGTCCAGGCCGGGCTCGCCAAATCGACTCCAATACCATCGCTGGAGCGGAATTGGAGAACCGCAATACCAATTGTCCGCTCTTCGGATCCAGAGTGCCGCTCTCATACTTCCACTTTGTCGGTAGTGAAGAGCCATTCTGAGTGACCGATGGTAGAAGGGATTCAGACACTGGCGCCAGCAACCAGTTAAAGGCGGGCTCGACCGATCCAAGCTGCGTCACGACAGGCACGCCTTCTATCACAGTTACTGTTATTGCGGTGTCAGCTGTGGACAGTCGCCAGGAGTTCTCGCTGTCGGAGGACCAGATGGAGTTGCAGCAGCCAAGGATGGATGCGATGATAATCACCAGATACTTCATCCTGACATATCCCTCGGTTCTATCAGCCCGAGCAGGCTAGATGATTTCCGAGCGTATTGTCAACAGTAATGTCAACAGAATAGACTAGGCCGCGCGACTGGCCAAGGCGCTCTCGGCAGATCCGTTTCTTTGGAGAGTAAGGGCATACGATCAGGCGATGTTCAGGCCAAGAGCGGTTGGGATGAGTCTTCCTGTAAAGGGCTTTGATTCTATGCGTCATCGCTTTATCCGGCAGATCCGCAACGGACCGGCGCGGTGTCGGGCCACACTCCGCATGCCAACGATCCTATTGTCTGTCCTATGTTCGGCTGTTTCTTTCGCATGCCCGCAGACCAACACACAGAGCAAAGATGGCTATGTGCGTCGTGAGGACAGCGTTTGGGTGTTAGGCACGTCCGTCGGTGAAAAGCGGGTCCGCCTGAAAGACGGGCAGCTTGTGCTCCTTTCCCTGGTCAACAAGAGATCAGGGCACGAATGTCAGGATGCATCGAGTGCACCTCCCGAGATCCGCTTTGTGATAAACGGTCAGGATGTAATCGCACCAACTTGGCATTGGTCACTGCTCAACGAAAAAGCGGTCATCGAAAAACAAGGGGAGATCCAACTCGACATCGAACTGGCGTCTGCCGGCATAAATGTAATCAAACATTATGTGGTTTACCCGGGAACTCCGATCATTCGCGAGTGGCTGACGATAGAAAACGCCAGGAGCGAGTCGATCAGAATCAGTCAGGTAGATTTCCTTCACACCAGAGTCCTCAGTTCCAAGGCCCACGATCTCGAATTCAACTACGTGACCGGCGGAGGAAATTTCAACGGAAGCCAGCTCCTAAAGTCGGAGCCTATGGGGCCGGCTTATCAGCGCATCCTCGACTCAAATAGCGGAATTCAGCCCGGAAGCTACAGCGGATTTCTTCCCCTGGTTTTTCTGCTTAATTCAAGTGCGGCTGAAGGGGTAGCGCTGGGGTGGGACTATCTTGGCCACTGGCGGTTCGAAATCGGAAGCGAGAAAGGCCAGCCGCTGACGATACGGCTGGAGTTGGCTGGATTCGAGAAGGATTTACCTCCGGGTGGCCGGGTTGAAACGCCAAAAGCGTTTATTGCTCCGTTTTCAGGTGGAATAGATGAATTAGGGAATCAACTGCTCGATTGGCAGTACTCCTATTTATGGGATTTCACAAATCCAGAATATTTTGCCAAAACCAGGTGGGCAGTTGATTGGCCATCCCCATGGGTGGGCGAGGGAGGCACTCCCAGTGCCGACAATTGGGGACGGCGATTGGCACTTGATCTTCGTTACGTCGATCTGCTCCGGGAGACAGGCACAGATATTCTTTGGGACGATGCGGGATGGTATGACCGATGGGGTACATGGAATGGCCCTGAATGGCGGCGCACCAACGATTACTTACGCAAGCACGATATGCGATGGGTGCTGTGGTATCCAACCTTCCTGGCAACCCCGGAGTCGAAAGTTGCTCAGCACCATCCTGATTGGATGATTCGAGGGCAGGACACCGTCGAACAATCGATTCCAGCAACAGCGGACTGGCAAGCGCAACTGTTGAACAACTCGGTCAACGCGTGGGGAGATTATCAGTGGCGTTACGATATCGCGCCGGCGGCCAGTGCCAACGATACGGATTCCCTCGCCGCGGATCAAAACTTCCGGCAATTGCTTCAGCAATTCAAGAGCAATCATCCCCAAAGCGGAATCGATGCATGTGACGGAGGAGGACGATGGATAAGCTACGACATCGCCCGCTTCGCGGACTCGGGTGAGTATACCGATGGAGGCGTTGGCCCATACAGCGCCTACTACACTTCGCTGCTTGTTCCACCCGACAAACTTCATAACGTCGTGGATTACGACCAGACCTATTACGCCGCCAGTGATCGCATACACCTTGCAATGAATCCCACATGGTACCGGGATCCCGGTGACGGTGCGGATGTGGAGTCGATCCGGAAGGATTGGGAGATCTACCACTATCTCGTAGCGCAGGGAGTAGCCGGCCGCTGGAGTCATGTATTTCGCCCGAAGGTAGATCACGATAATGAAATTTGGTACTTCCAGCGGATGAACAGGGATGGCACGAAGGGCATCATCATTACCAAGCATGCAAAGCACGCTTCGACCTATTTTGTAACCAGCCGGCTGACAAAACAGTCAGCCGATTCACCGGATCGATATCTCGGCGGAGCGGGCGAAATGAACACGGTGTCGACGACCACGGCAGCCAGTCTTGAGACCGGAGTCTATGAGGATCCAGTCGACGGAGCTGTTCGGTTTTATGGCGTTCCCGGGCAGGAGTTCGGTCCACTCAATGTGAAATATCAGGTGGGCGCTACCGACGAGTCGTTTGTCACTAAGGTCGTTAAGCGTGGCGTAGAGCGGCGGGTGCAGGACCACTTCTTCGGAATGGCGCTTCAGCCTGATGAACCCATGACGATTACCCAGCTCGGCCAATTCGATCCTGGGTACAACTGTGGAACGTATACTCTGTCTCTCGTGCGTGCTGAAGATGGCGCAGTTCTTGCCACCGCTGACCTTGATATGAGCCGGGCCCCGATCGACCAAATGGGGTTTAAGTATGTCCAGTTACCCCATCCCGTTCGCCTGGAAACTTCTGCCCAACCCGTGGTCATTTATCCACGTGGACTCTTGCCTGCGGAAACCTACGAGGTTCAAGGGATCGTCTCCGGAATACAACTTCGGCGGACGGGATCCAAGCTGATGTCGGATGGCATTACCCTTGATAAGATTGCTGCGGGAGAGCTGATCGTTTTCAACCTTCCGGGCTTTCCCGGTTCTGGGACTGATCACGTCCCTCCCGGCCCACCATCCAAGGTAGAGAAGCGGCTGGGAACAAATCTTGGAGTGCAGGGAATTGAACTATCATGGTTGCCTGGCACCGATGATCATTGGATTTCCTACTACGAAGTCCTCAAGAACAGGCGGCTCATTGGAAAAGTCGCCATAGGAACTTTTTTCTTCGATCACTCTGACTCAGCTCGCAACGACCTGAATGCAGTCTTCGAGATCAGGACAGTGGATGGCGATGGAAGTCGCAGTCAAGCTGTGACCGCGCAGAAAACGGGGAGCCAGCCACAAATACACGAAGCACTGGGAGATTTTTCCCCTACCCAAACCGGAAAACAATGGAAATATGAGGAGACATTAGAGGATGGCTCCTACCGGGAATTGATCTGGGACAACGGGGGTTATGAAGGGCGCTGGACCGGATCAGGGCTGGGCCGGATCGGGAGAATCTGGATGCAGCCTTCCGCCGATTACGACCTGTCACGGACATTCATCGTGCCTGCTGAGGGCATGGCGAGCGCGTCGGGCGTTATCCGCAAAGACCCCAGTGCGGAAAATCAGGCCCCCTGCTTTGTACGAATCCTCCTCAATTCGAAGCAGGTCTGGCCGGCGGAGGGATGGGCCGAGGTAAGCCCAAATTACGATAGGGCAACTGCCTACGAGATTAAGAACCTTCGCGTATCGTCAGGCGACAATCTGCGATTCATCGTGAAGCACAACGGTCAGAATCGGGCCGACCCCATAGTGTGGAACCCGTCGGTCATGATTCAAGGCCCGGGCAACAATTAAGAAACCTCACCTCTCGCTAGCGGATTAAACGCCGGCACCTTTCCGTGCTGCATGGCCAGAAATCACCGTAGAATCAGGCGAAACGATTCGAGGGCGGCGCTCAGCCGCTCGAGTCCGCCGCTCACTGTCTCGGTCGTCCCGCAAAATCCAATGCGGAAATGTTGCGGCTGCTCGAAAAAGCCGCCGGGCACCACGCTCGTTTCGAACTCATCGCGCAGCATGTTGACAAAATCTGCTGCAGAGCCCGCTTTCAGCCTCGGAAACACAGTTGTGCCGAACCGGCTCGGCTCGCAGTCAAGTTCGGGATGGTCAGCAAGGAACGCATTGACCAGCGAACGATTCGTCTTCAGCAGCGAGCGGGCGCGATTGCGAATGCGATCGAGGTTGTCGAGCGCAATCACCCCAAGCCGCTCCGCTGGATGCACTGGGCTTCCATACGTAAAGTCGACAATCTGCCACATTCGTTGCACCAGCTCCGGCTGCGCCAGTATCCATCCACAACGGATACCGCTCAGCCCGTACGCCTTGGTCAGGCTGCTGGTAACAATGAAGTTTGGTCCAAGGTGAAATGCAGAACGCCATGGCTGGTCGAACAGAGTCTCGAGGTAGACCTCGTCCACCAGGACATGTGCGCCAACTTTGGCCGCCATCTCGCCCACCTGCTGCATTGTGGTTTCGTCACAGAGAGTACTGCTCGGATTGTGCAGGTTGCAGAGCACCACGAGGCGCACTGCAGGCGTGAGTCGGCGTTCCAGTTCCTCCAGTCCCAGCCGGAATCCCTGGTCCGCGCGACGTTCGAAGCGGCGAACCTTCGCTCCCAGCTGATCGAGGATTGCAAGGAGCGGGTCGTAGGTGGGCTGCTCAATCAACACCTCGTCTCCCCGATGCACGAGAGCCGTTAGCGCAAGATAATTTGCCATCGAAGCGCCGAGCGTATAGACAATGCAATTCTGGGGCACGCGCGTTTTCACCGCCAGGCGCTCCATTAGAGGCTGGTAGCCGTATGGGCCGGTGCCTCCAATCTCCAGGTCCTCAATTTGCACTGGCAACTCTGCCAGCGGATAGTCCAGGAGCCCGCTGATCGCCAGATTAAAGCGCGCGTTTGAATGCAGCTTGGCCCACGCCATATAACGCGAGGCTGCATCCGCCAGCAAACCATTCACGTCTTGCTCTCCTTATCGTTGGTTAAATCATGCCTTCGCCGATCAAGTCGTATCTTGCGGCTCCAGAACCAATATGCGGGACTGCCCGCCAGGAGAAAGCCAAATCCTATGAGGCTGTTCTCGGGATAGCGGTAGATCGTGTTCCCCACCACCCACCAACATATCGCAGCGAAGACTGCCGTTGTTACCGGATGGCCCGGCATGCGACGGCCGGCGCTCGCGTTCATCGCTCCTCGCTCCGCACGCCGCCGGAAGACAAATATCGTAGTCGCAGTCAGCCCAAAAAACAGGAAGTCCATCGCGATGACATAATTCAGAATCTGCTCATAGCGCCCCGAGAGTGCAATCACGATCGTCCAGGCACTCTGCAGGATAATGGCTATTACCGGCACCCGCGTGACGGGAGCGAGCCACGCTACTCGGCGAAAGAACAACCCGTCATCAGCCATTGCAAAATACACGCGCGGCGCCGTGAGGATCGACTGGCTGAGAAACCCCAATGTCGAGACGGCAATCGCCGCCGCAATAAACTTCGCGCCTTGCTGGCCCAATGCCAGCCGCATCACCGCGGTAGCAGGTGTAGTGGTTGCCGCCAACGTCTGCGGCCCCAAAGCGCGCAGGCAAACCCAGTTCACGGCAGTATAGAGCACCACCACCCCAAGCACGCCGATCAATAACCCTCGCGGCAGGTTCTTCTTTGGCTCCTTAACTTCAGCCGCGATAAAGTTTGCCGTCTGCCATCCACCGTATGCGAACAATACCGGTACCATTGCCGCGCCAAACGATGACAGAGACCAGGTCTGGTCAGCCACGGTAGAGGTTGTCATGTGCCATTCCGTAAAGCCCAGACCACAGATTACCAATGCGGCAATCGCAATAATTTTCATCACCATGAATGCGCTTTGCGTTCGGCCGCCGGCCTTCACACCGAGGCAGTTGATCAGCGTGAGGGCACCCAGGGCAGTGATCGCCACAACCCAATCCTGCACGTGCAACCCGGTGAGTTCGAGAAAATAGCGCGCGAATGTAATGGATACCGCGGCCATTCCGCCGGTTTGGATGACCAGCAGCAATACCCATCCGTACAGAAAAGCGACCATCGGGTGATACGCGTCGCGCAGGTAAGCGTATTGGCCGCCCACTGCCGGCATTGTCGCGGCCA
The DNA here is from genome assembly GCA_963781245.1 of uncultured Acidobacteriaceae bacterium. GTDB lineage: Bacteria > Acidobacteriota > Terriglobia > Terriglobales > Acidobacteriaceae > Silvibacterium. The sequence continues at coordinate 237,765 of CAWAFB010000003.1, read as the reverse complement.
ACTCAGCCCAGATGAATGCACCACCCATTGCGATGATTCCGCCGAAAATCCATGCTCCAAGAATCAGCGCGGGCGTATGCACCTGCTGCGCGACAACGTAGGGATTCATGAAGATCCCCGCGCCGACGATGCCGCCCATGACCAGCATCGTCGCGTCGAACTGGCCAAGCTGCCGGGCCATGCCGCGGCTAGCCCGACTCATGTCCGATCCGAAGTTAGTCAAGGCGCTTCAGTAGCAGAATGTCAGAGCCGATCTGTAGCTGGTCCGCAAATTCGCCATTTGCCGCGCTGCTGTCACCCTTGGCCAGCCATTCGTTGGGCAAGTGCTCTGAGATGCCGTTTGTCAGTGCTTCCCCAGTAAGGACTTTGTCTCGTCCCGGACGATCATTGAGACTTGTAACAAGGTATTTGGCTTTGCTATCTAATCCTCGCAAGGGAATCGTGGTATCGGCGGCTCCCGATTTGTCACGGAAGATAAAGACGACGGACTCCGTGGAATCTTCCTTAACATATTGAATCGAACTCCAGCCTACGGCCTGAGGCTTCGGACGATATACGTCCTCGAAAAGAAGATGGCGGTACTGCTTAAAGAAAAGCAAGTTTCGCTGGAAAGCCTCTACGTAGCCAGCCGGAGCAGCGGAGAGAAGTTGCGCCGACATGCCGTTGATGTTTCCGAACGAAATCCCATGCGTGAAATGTTTGCGCAGATAATAGTCGAGAGCTGAAGCGCTGTACCAGCGAGCCGTTAGACTGTCTCCTCGCGCGTCGCCGATTCCGGCAGTTGCGAGTGAGCCCCAGACATTGGGGCTAACCATCGGTCCTGTGATGAACTCGTTCGTGTATCCACCTGGCAGAAGCCCTTGAGGGCCGGGATTTACTCGTGCGTAGAGGAGAGACGGGTCGCATTCGAATCCGGAGAGTTTCGGAAAACGTTCGATGAGGTATCGCATAATCTCTTGTCGCCCAAGATAGGCTGCATAAGCCCCATCTGTTTTCCCATGACCATGATCGGTGCGATTGCATTCATAGCTCACTGTGGCAGAAGGGTCCCATTTAATCCAATCCAGATTATATTTCTCGATCAGGTCCGCTAACTGCTTTTTGATCCAGGCGACAACCTTGGGATTGCCGAGGCAGAGCTGTCTGGTGGGGGAAAGTGACGGGTGTATTGTCTCCAGCGGTTTGCCATCGATTTCTGCCAGCCAATCTTTGGGGATCTGACCAGACTCCACCAGTTTCGCATCCACATTTCCCGGATCAACCCATAGCCCAAATTTCATTCCCCGTGCGTGTACTTCATCGGAAAGATTTCTGAGCCCGTGCGGGAATTTCACCTTGTTCTCCTGGTAATCGCCAAGCCCTTCAGTCCAATCATTCATGCCCGGAACAATCGATGCGCCTTCGTTCCAGGTGGCATCGTGGTAGAAGACGTCGAATCCCACCCGCTGCGCCAGATCGAGTTCCCGAAGAATAGGTATTTCGCTGTTTTTCTGCGTAAGCCATATGCAATAGGTAGCGAGAGGCGCATCCGGCAACGGTGTAAGAAAAATGTACTTCTTCAAATAATGAAAGGCTTCATTTGCGACAACGTCCGTGTCTCCTTTCGCAAGCGCCAAAAAGGTTAGAGGTGTTTCAACGGACTGACCCGGAGCAAGCTCAAAGACTGGAGCAGGCGCGCGTTTTTTGTCCTTCAGCAGAATGGTTCCTGCCTGCACAATCGTGCCCCTGGCAGAAGGATGAGTGGTTGCCTTCCATCCGAGAACACCGAGGCCAGGCTCGCCTCCGATGAGTATGGACTCCCCGGACAACTCATTTCCAAGCACCACCCAATCACGGAAATCCCGCACACTCGACACACCGCCGGCTGATTGAAATCCAAACTGGCCCTGAACAGAGGAATAAACTTTCAAGTCACCGGGACGATCCTTCAGCGTGAGCGACAACGGATCTATGTGGGAATCGAGAAAAAGAGACTTCTGGCCAAGGTCTTCAACTTTTGCTTTCATCTCAATGACAGCGGTGGTTGGATATAGCGTCAGCATTAAAGAAAAAATGCCGCCAGAACTTGATTTGAAACGCAGCGTCAACTGTTGCCCGCCCCTCGCCACGTTAGAGACGGCGTTATCCAGAAATTGATAGTCTTTGCTGGATTTATCGGGAAAGCTTATAAGCGGCGAACCTGCTACGGCCCACTCGACTCCACCTTCCCGCTTCAGGGATTTCAGCTGCACCGTGTTTGATGAGCGGACCAGTTCGACCTGGACAGTTCCGTTGGTCATCTCCCAACCAGCAGCAGACTTCGTGATGGATACCTGAGCAGCAGCAACATGGGCGAATAGGAGGCTGGAGAAGACTGCAAGGTGTAGGAATTTCATGAATCGAATCCTCCGCTTGGGTGTTTGGGCGGTCTCGAGAGTTGGGGGCCGGTCAGACTGGAAATGACGGCATGGAGCGACATATCTTTCGACCGACAACAACTGTGTCAACGATGGGAATAATGACGATTAGAGTCTTGCCCATAAGACTGGGTCTTGACGAACATAGATCAGCTCATCTGTACCAAAACCACTTCCGACATGTGGGGCTGATCCAGCGAAATAGTTATTCCCTTCGAAAGCAAGTCATCACCCCGCGCCTTTAAATTGGGCCGGTTTCCGTTTGCAAAGGTCAGGTCGTAGTTTCCATCACTTCGGAGTTTCCTGAGCGATAACTGAACCATCTCCTGTGAGCTCTCTGCCCGGAACGCCAAAACGACTGCCTCCTGCTCGGAGGGAGAGACGAACTCGACAGCTAGCCATTCGCCCTGACCCTTTCCCGTATCAGCGGCCGGCAGCAGTTGGTAATAGTCGCTTTGCAGGAGGTGGCGATAGCGCTTGTATAACTCCATATTTCGCCGCGCGGCCGTGAGCACAGGTTCGGGATACAGTGATACCCGTTCTTTCAGTTGTCCGTTGATGGTCCCAAAGCCAAAGAGACTCATCATGCGACTTCGAAAGATCGTATCGAGCATTGCGGGATCGTTTGCATAGCGTTGAAGGTCCGGATCTTCCGAGACGATCCACGCACCGTTGTACGCGCTCGGATAGAGATGGCTCGCCACCATGGCGTTGTGGCGCACGTGATCCGAGGGATAACTCGCGTCACTGAGCCAGTTCGATCGTATAGTTCGCGCCAGACCATAGTCGAGCCGGCTGCCATATCCACACTGCTCCAGGACGAGATTGGGGAATGTCGCATGGAGGTGATTAAAGATCTCGTATTGCCCGACAAGAGCGGCGTAGCTTCCGTCGCCGGCTTGATGGCCGTGGTCTGCCCGATTGCAATTGGCCGGACTGGCCGGAATCCCTGAGTTGTCCCACTTGAGCCAATCGAGCTGAAATTCCCGGACAATGCGAGTTAATTCGTTCTTCAGGAAATCCAGATACCCCCTACAGCCTAGACACACCTGATGCACTGAGCTTTCCCATCCGGTGGGCTGGAGCGTCTGGTCCTTTCCATCGACTTGCGCGATCCACAGCTTGGGAATCGTGGTGCCGACGATCCGGCTGTCAACGACGTTTGGCCCCACCCACAAGCCAAACTTCATCCCTGTTTCATGCACACGATGCGAGATGCTGGCGAGTCCGAGGGGATACTTCTGCCGGTCGTCCGAATAGTGGCCAAGCCCACATCCCCAGTCGCCAGTACCTTTCTTCGACGAGTCCAGATACCAAGAGGCATCCATGTTAAAGACATCGACGCCGAGCTTAGCCGCAAACTCCACTTCCTGCAGGAGTGCTTCCTGGACTCCCTCCGCTTCCGTCGCCCAAAAGTCGTAGACAATCCACGGAGTGTTCTGTAGAGGAGCAGGGAAGACATGCTGCCGCATGTAATGCCGCGCGGTGAGGAAAGCTTGTTCGAGGTTGCCGTGGCACAAGCCCAGAAATACTCGTGGGGCAGGGAGCCGTTCGCCGGGTGACATGTCGTAGGTCAGATCGGCGACGTCCACGCTGAGCCATGTCTCATCGCCCTCCTTCTCGATACGGTAGCGCCAGCCACGCTCCCACTCGATTCCTATCAAGAGAAACTCGTCTTTGCCGACAGCCTCCAGGAGCAATAATCCCCCATATTCGGGCGCATTCCAGCGTCCTCCAGAGAGTGCCACTGGGCCGGTGACAGGGATTGATTCCAAACCGTACTCGTTACGGCGGACAGCATGAACCTGTAGAGGTCCAAGGTCGTCCCGCAACGCGAAACGGAAGGGACCAAATGCCGTGACGCCCGCAACCGGAGTTTTCAAGGCGTTGCGAAATTCAGCTTGAACTTCGAGAATAGGGAAGCCGGTGAGGGCCTGCAGCGCCATGTTCGCAGTGACGCTATTGTCGGCCTGAGAAGTAAATTCGAAGCGATTACCGGCAACCTGGCGCGTGCGCGCTCCGGGCGATGACGTCCACCTCTGAGATGCTCTCCCTGTCGTCGTGAACACCGGTCCGAACGGGGTCTCCCCGCGAATCCATTCGAAGCCCGTATTTGGGTTCCGCAGCGAGCGGAGCTGCGCAGCACCCCCGGCTGGGAAATGTAAAGTGAACGAGAGCCCGTCCGAAGTGAAAGTCACATCGTCGCCTACTGCAGCCCAGGTGGTCCGCGCAGCGAGTGTTGAGAACAGCAGGCCGCAGCTTGTAACTTGGAGAAACTCGCGCCTAGTCGTGCCGAACGGTTTTAGCGGAACCGACATTTTTGTTCCCAGCTCAACCTATTCATGAAAGAGATCTCGAACTCACATCAGCCGGCAACACCGCTCACGCGAAAGCGACCCTCCATTGACTCGCTCTTCTCGGGTGCACAAGCCAATTGAGGTACGAAACTAAAGAGCGGGCGCACCAGATCAAACGGTCGGAGACTTCGTTAAAGTGAGACCTGCCTCGAGGAGTGGACGAGGCAGGCCGGTAAACGGGGAGGGCAAAGTTCAGAAGGTCAACTGGGCTCCAATCTGCATGCGGCGTCTGAAGTCGACAATTCCTGTGATCTGTCCCGCCGTACTGGTATCCACTGAGGCGTTAGGATTTGCAAGGTTCTCATGGTTGAAGGCATTGAATGCATCCCACTTGAGGTCCAAATGAACTCCCTCGGTGACCTTGAAGCTCTTTTGCAAGGACAAATCCGCGGAGGAGAAGCGCGGTCCCAATACGATATTGCGGCCTGAGTCGCCATAGGTGTACGGGGCAGGCACAGTAAAGACCGATGTATTGAACCACCGGGCTGCATTCCTATTGGGAACCGATGTATTTCCAATACGGTTAGGTCTCAAAGCAATAGTGGAGTTGAGTGAGGCGTTGTTGGCAAGTGTTGGCGTGAAGAAATTACCGCCTTCGAAGTTGTAGATGCCGCTGAGTGTCCAGCCCCCGATAATGGCATTGACTGGGCGGCTCACGTCGCCCGCAAAAGCCTTGCCCTGGCCGAAGGGAAGATTCCATACCGCTGCAGTTACCCAGGAAAATGGCCGTACCTGATCGCCGTTTCCATAGTTACTGGCAAAGTTAAATTGATTTTGGGGACCGAATGTTCCTTCGTCCAGCGCTTTGGCCCAGGTGAAGTTGCTCAACAAGGTAACGTCGGCGCCATAGCGCTTTTGCACGGAGGCCTGCAACGAGTTGTAGTTGCTTCTAAGTTCTGGGTAGCCGGCAAGCTGATTGTTTCTTTGATTTTCGGAAGTAGTCCATCCGAATTTGTTGAAGTAGGGCCTGCGCGGATTGAAGTCTCCTGGTCCGGGAATGGGAGCATTCACATCAAGGTTATCCCAGAGGTTACGGCCAACGTTTCCCAGGTATGCGACCGAGAACGAAACGTCGTGTGGAAAGATCTGTTCCAACGTCACATTCCATCCGTCGTTGTAGCTGTGAGGGTAATCTCCAGTGCCCGGGAAGTATTGACTGAAACCATTGGGAAGGGGGATCAACCCGTTGGCGGGATAAGGAGGAAGTGGCGCTGGCAGGCCCGGGCCCTGATCCAGCGTGAAAGGCAGCGGCGAATAGGGGGTTGCTGGGCTAAACGACTGACTCTGTTTAATTGGCCAGCAGCAACCCTGTGTACCAAAACCAGCCCCATCAGGATTGATAAAGTAGCTGCGACCATATCCGCCGCGAAGCACAGTGTTTTCGAATAACCGATAGGAGGCGCCCACACGCGGCGAGAACTCTGTCTTGAGAGTGTTAACACCCGCATACTTACCCGCCAGGCCGGTTAATAGTACGTTACCGGTGTTCAAATCAAGATTCCCAACGCTCTGCCCGTTGGGAGTGTAAATCGGAGTGACATAGTCCCAGCGCAAGCCTAGCATAAGTGTGAACTTTGGCGTAACTTTCCAGGTATCTTCGCCGAAGAAATTCAGCCCCCACATCTTTTCCTGAGGCTGAACCAGGGTGATGTCCCTTCCAAAGCTGTCGCTAAGACCTAGTAGAAAACTTGCCATGCCCAGTCCAGAGTTTGGGGAGGCAGGGTTGCCGGTGAGATTTTGTGAAAAGTCGAAAGTGCCACGACCGCTGACGTCCGTCCGGATTCCGTAAAACTTCCTGTACTCGCCGCCAAATTTGAAGAGATGGCGGCCCAGTGTTTTGGTCCAGGTGTCATAAAACTCCAGGTTTGTTTCGGTTTCAAAAAATGGGAGTCCTATGTCACCCATGGTGAAAGCTCCTGTGGGGCCATCAACGGTAAGGGTGGGCAATCCGCTTGTATAAACCGTACCAAGGTTAATGTCAGGAATTCCGGCTTTCGTTGCCGCGTCCTGACTCGCATCGAGCTGCAGTTCCGAAATTTTGATTCGAGAAAAGGCAAAACGAAAGTCCTGTTGCAGCGATGAAGAAAAGGTGTGCTGGAAGTTGACCATCGTGCTGTAATCGTCGTCGCTCGAGTCTCCCGAGTTCGGGATGCCGCCCAGCGGGGGGCCGCCGCCGTCAGTGCCGAATACGTTCTGGGTCAGGAAGTGCGCGTGGAAGTAGCTGAATTTTCCAAAGACCACAGTCTTCTGAGTAACGAAATAATCTATACGCGCGTTGACCTGATTCTGATCGAATAGCCCGGGGCGGGAGATCGCATAGTTGTTGTCGACTAGGTTCGGGTTCGTAGGTGAGGGCAGCAGTGCCAGAAGATTGGTCGTGGCCGGGCTGATGCGATCAGGGCAAATCACGTTGAGGACACCGTTGCACGAGAACTGTGTGCGCCCGGTTCCGTCAGGGTTGCCGGTGGCCGGGTCAAAGATCGGATTGGTCGATGCGACCGAACTGAAGTCCCCGAGACGAAATGGGGCGACCGGTGCTGTATAGAGACTCGAAGTTGAAAGATTGTTCCGCATTCCCTGGTAATCGCTAAAGAAGAAGAGCTTGTCCTTTAGGATTGGACCACCAATGCTGCCGCCGAACTGATTCCAGACGTTGCCAGGTGCGCCATTTGGCTGGCTGAAGTGATCGGCGGCGAAGAACCCGGCCGTGCGGTAGTACTCGAAGGCCGACCCATGAAATTTATTTGTGCCCGATTTGGTCGTGATCTGGAAGACTCCGCCACTGACACTTCCGTACTCAGCGTCGTAGTTGCTGGTTGTAATCTTTACTTCCTGAACCGACGCATTCGTCGGTACAAGCAGAGTCAATCCTTGAATAGCCTCTGTGTTATTGACTCCATCCAGAATGTGGGCGTTGTTATTGGTCTGACCTCCGTTGATATTCACGTTGAAGTCTTCGCCGGCGTTTTCCGGATGGAGGTCAAGTTGGCCGGAGGCCATAGACACGCCGGGGGCCAGCAGGCCAAATCGGGTAATGTTATTGCCGAAGGTGGGAAGATAAGCGATTTGCTTTGTGTCAATCGTCTCGCTCACATCCACGGAGTCCGTCTGAAGAAGAGGTGCCTGCCCGGTGACCGTCACCGTGGAGGTTGCCGCACCGATCGTCAGCTTAATGTCCAGGGGGACCGCTGTCCCGGCCTGGACCGTGAGAGCCTCCCTAATGTATTTCTCGAAGCCGGCCTTCGTGACAGTGATCGAATACGTTCCTGGCAGGAGGCTGGGAAATCGATACAGACCTACCGTGTTGGTGGTGGCTTGGTCGGTCACCTGGGTGTCCGTGTTTGTCGCCTCCACTGTTGCGTCAGTGAGCACGGCGCCGGAGGAGTCTTTCACAGATCCCGCTATGGCACCGGTGACCTCAGTCTGCGCGTGCGACAATCCCGCGCACATCAGCAGCAAAAGCCCAATTAATGTCTGGAGACGATATATGGCAGCCTTCATTGTGGCCTCCTTTGAAATTTGCCTTCTTCTCATCTGCCCGTTACAGGCTGTGCCGTGATTAGCGGCGCTTCTGAATCTGGGAAGGCCGCATTGGAGCGATGCGGGCCAGATGCGGTCCTCGATCCCAATGCCGCAGGAAGTTAATCTCACTACTCAGGCGGGTGTCAATATAAATTTTGTCAACACTACTGTCAACAGTCGTGTGACGAACAGCTTCAGTACAGCGCCTGATGTTGAGAGACATTGTCAACAATATGACATCGTGTGGCTTGCGGCACTTCGCTCGCATAAGGTGCGCACACATACCGGCAGGGTTATGGTGAACAACTCTCCAGCCGGAGACGCGGCCCTATCGTGCCTCTTCTTGCTGTCATAGCCTGCCTCAATCAGCGGTATTTCTAAGAAAGATGCTGACGAAAGTATCATCGCCCGCAGTGGTCAATAAGGAAGCCGTCATCGCTAGTCGGCCCAGGCCTCGTCGAGGTACGCGCGCACCGCCATATGCTAATCTGGCATTTCTATGGCAACTCCAAAGACGAAGACTGCTAAGAAGGAGCGAGGGCTTCCTGCAGGGGAGCGAGTGGAAGCGCACCTGCGAAAAGCCATATATGCTGGCACGCTAAGGCCGCGGCAGCGAATCATCGAAGAAGATCTTGCCCGCGAGTTAAAGGTGAGCCGGGGTCCTGTGCGAGAGGCTCTGCTAAGGCTGGAGCGTGACGGCCTTGTAGTAACCACATCGCGGCGCGGCACATTTATCCGCGATATCTCTTTTACCGAAATCGGGGTAGTCTTTCGCATGAGGGCCAAACTGGAGGGCCTTTGTGCTCGTTATATGAGGGAAGATGCGTCCATTGATCCCTCAAATTTGCTTGAGCCTGTACTGAAGAAATTAAAAGCAGCCGCCGAAAAGAACAGCGAAGAACGATTTTTTCACGCAGACATGGATCTTCATCGCACGATCTGGAAGGCGTCCAACCAGCCTCTGCTTTATGGCACATTAAATTTGGTAATGAATCCCTATATCTTTATGATTGCTCGGGCCTATTCTTCTCAGGTGGCTATGGGCCGCCGTTTTGAGCATCATGAGCGATATGTGAAAATGCTGCTGAGAACCCCGATAGCCAGGATTGAAGAGGAGGTCGAGCGATACTTTTCCGAGGTGTACACACAAACCTTTGATCGCATCTCGCCCTTCCCAGCATTCGCTTTGCATGGCTGGTCGGGCGATTCCAGAGACGGCAGCGCAACCCGGCAATCCCGTTTATGACAAACATGAGCGAAAGAAGAACCTTAACAGTTCGTGTCGAACTCTCCCCGAAAGACGCAGTCGCTAAGTTCTCTTAACGAGCGTGGCCCCGCCATCGATCAACAGTGTTGAGCCCGTCATGTAGTCAGAGTCCTTGCTGCACAGGAAGGCGAATCCGTCGGCAACGGATTCCGCGGTTTGCATCTCATTAAGCGGGATTGCTGCTGCTACGCGTCCGCGAAAATCCGGTTGTACATCGTGCAGCTTTTTGCTGAGACCGGCATATACGATACCCGGAGCCAAAATGTTAACGCGTATTCCTTGCGATGCAAGCTCCTGGGCCATCACCATGGCCATCATCTTGACTGCCGATTTGCTGCAAATGTAAGACGTGCCCTCGGGGAACGGCATATCTTGTACCCAACTTCCGGTGAAAAGTAGTTTGCCACGGACGCCGCGTACCGGCTCTTGCGAGACCATCACCCTTGCTGCCAACTGAGCCAGATTGAACGCCCCGTAGAAATTGACCTCCATCGTTGTCCTCAGATTAGCCGGGTTTATTTCAAGAAACGGCTCGTTGATCACGGTGCCTGCGTTTGCAATCACGACATCCAGACGATTGTGGCTCTTTAAAGACTCCGTCATTGCCGACTGAACAGCGTCGCGGTCGGTAACGTCACACGCGAAATAGGTCACGTTTGTGTTGTTGAGAAGATCGGCGGAAAGCAGTTCTTTCGGGCTTCGATCCAGAAGAATGACTCTGGCGCCTTCCTCAATAAGTCGACGTGCGACAGCGTGACCGATATCCCCACATCCTCCAGAGATCGCTACCGTTGTTTGCTCTAGCCTCTTCAGTTCAGTCACTTGGACCCTCGGATCGATATTAGTTGCGCAGCTAAGGCTAAGGTTTAGACGCAGTGCCTGCGAGCGTGATTCGGGGCTCTCTTCTCGACTGTGAGCCGGATTCATGCTTCGCGTCTGCAATACGTCACAGAATCTATATATGGCTTTCTCGACTGTCAACAAGATAGTTGACATTTGGCCGGTATGCTGTGCTAGCATTTGCTTTCCCTGACGCGGGATCAGCTCTTATTTGCATCCATATGAATTTAAAGTCGACTTCATTTGAAGGGCAGACAGTACTCGTGACGGGAGCGGCCCAGGGCCTAGGCAGGGCGTCCTCTTTCGCATTTGGCCGTCGCGGCGCTCGAGTGGCCATGGTTGATTTGAATGAAGCCGTGCTGAACGACACCATTGCGGAGCTTCGAGATCAAGGGATTGAATGCGCAGGCATCGTCGCCAACATTGCAGAGTCCGGAGCTCCCCAGATCATCGTAGAGAAGACAATGAAGCTCTTTGGGAGCCTCAATATTTTAGTCAACAATGCGGCGGTATCCTCAGTGGAGGCTCTGCTAGACGTCACTGAAAGTGAATGGGACAAGGTGTTTGCAGTAAATGTAAAGGCCTTGTTCTTCCTGTTACAAGCCTCAGCACGTGTGATGAAGACGGCCGGAGGGGGAAGAATCATCAACGTCTCCTCGCCGGGTACACGCATGACATTGACGAACTACACCTCATACGCGACATCGAAGGCGGCTGTAGACTATATCACCCGCACAGCCGCGGCCAACCTTGGGCCATATGGAATCACAGTCAACGCGATTGCGCCAGGCAGGATGGATACTCCCATGCAGCGCATCACCGAAGAGTCGAATGCTGCTGCTATGGGAGTCGATTTGAAAAGCTATATTGAGTCTCGCACTGTCGATATTCCGCTGCGGCGGCGCACCGCTCCTGAGGAAGTTGCTGAGGGAATCGTGTGGCTTGCGACACAAGAAGCGTCGTATGTTACTGCGAATCGCCTGAATATCTCAGGCGGATTGGAACTTGATTGATGCCCCCGCCACGCGTGTCCAGGTCAACTCCTCGGACGATCCGGAAATGACTATTGTCGGCATTGGTGTGTTCGATGGTCAGATTGGTGCAGCTTGAGAATAACTAAGGTCGAAACAATTCGCCACGCTGCGTTGCCGAATCTTTTGTGGGTGCAACTTTATTCGGACGACGGGTTGGTCGGCTTGGGGGAAACCTTCTATCTGCCGGCGGCAGTCGAATCAGTAGTCCATGATGTAGTTGCAGCTTTTATTCTCAATAGAGACGATTGCTCCCCCGAGAGCGTTTGGGATCAAGTCTTTAGCTATTGCAATTTTTTCGGCCACGCTGGGGCGGAGATGCGCGCTCTTTCCGCCGTTGATATTGCCCTATGGGATCTTCTAGGACAGAGCACAGGTCAGCCGATCTATCAGCTGCTCGGTGGCAAGCTGAGAGAAACGATTCCCATCTACAACACCTGTGTTGATACTGAGATTTACCGGGACCAAGAAGGTTTTATGGAGCGGCCGGGTGCACTGGCCAAGGACCTACTCGCGCAAGGTATCAAGGCCATGAAAGTGTGGCCTTGGGACCGCTTCGCGCCGAAATTCGTGACCACAGCAGTTTCCGGGCCGGCTGGATACTTGTCCATGGGACCTTCCGGTTCATTTCTATCTTTGAAAGATCTGGACGCCGGACTCAGTGTTGTCAAGGAAATTCGAGATAGTGTCGGCAGAGACATTGAGATCTTGATTGAAGGGCACTCCCGCTGGGATCTCAATTGTGCCATCAAGATCGGCAGGGCATTGGAACCATATGACGTGCTGTGGATGGAAGATATGATGAAGCCTGAAAGTGCCGCCGATCTCTCCAGGCTCGCTTCCGAAACACGCGTTCCGCACAGCGTTAGTGAGCGTCTTTTTACAAGATATGCCTACAGACAAGTCCTCGAGGCACACGCGGCGCACATTATTATGCCGGATTTGGTGTGGACCGGGGGGATCACTGAAGGACACAAGATTGCCATTCTTGCTGACGCCTTCCATCTCCCGATTGCGCCTCACGATTGCACCGGTCTCGTGACGATTTTTGCGAATCTGCATGTCTGTGCTGCGAGCCCAAACGCCATGATCTTAGAGACGGTGCGCGGCTTCTGCGAAGGGTGGTACCGGTCGGTCTACACAGACAATGTTCGAATCGAGGATGGCAAGGCCGCCTTTCCAGATGTTCCGGGTCTCGGCACGCGCCTCAAACCGGAGTTTGTGGCGGAATCAGGGACTTCTACGCGGACCAGTGTTGCCTGATGAGCTGAAGAAGTAAACGAAGCGGCGGTGACTCTATGAGCCGGCGTGATCTGAGGCTTCGAAATCAAGCTCTTCGCCCACCTGAGGGATAATTGCTGTCCCTCTGCCTCCTAGCGACTTGTAGGTATCGACAAAAAGATTGGGATCGAGTGTCTCATCGGCACTGTTACTCCGGTCGGCCCAGAGTAAATGATGAATTGGAATCACCTGTGCAGCTCCCAGATGCCATGCGAGCAATGCGGACTCGTATGCATCCATGTTTCCTCCGACGCCATTGATGCAGAGTATTGCAACATGAGGCGCGTAGGATTTGAGCCGCCGCAGCCGCACATCATATTCGGTGTCGCCGCTGTGATAGATTTTTAGCTCCCCGACCTGAAGCAAGATCCCCACGGCATCGGGGACCTCCCAACCAGGGACGCCAGCTTCATGCCGTGCGGGCGTTGGGTCAATCCTTACATCCTTCAGATGGATTGGCTCCCCGGGAAAAAAGGGAATAATTTGTCCTCGGGCCACGCCCCAGCTCAGGGCTCGCGCCATCGCGCTGGGTGGCATGATCAACTTTGCGTTTCCGTTATTGCGGGCAATTGTAGGAATGGCGCCCGGGTCCAGATGATCTTCGTGCCAGTGCGTCGAGATGATCGCATCGGCACGGAGCTCTTCCGCGGTAATTGGCGGCGGAAATGCTCGCTTTCTACCGAACATGGATTCCACGCAATTTGAAAGATATGGGTCAACACAAATGACAGTGCCCTGATGTGTCTTGAATACAAAACCGGAGCCGCCCAACCACCAAGAGGAAACATGATTGTTAGCAACCTGCTTCGACGCAATACGTTCTGCCAGATCTATGTTTTCTTTCATCTAATAACTTCTTCCCGTCATGTACTCAAGCTATTTACGGACGCGAATATTCTCCGCCGGCGGACGGAACGTGGTCTGGCCCAGACGCCTTTCCCACCCGTCCATATGTACATTGAGGTATGAATACGGATCATACGGATGTTGCCTGGCTACATCTAAGTTCAGATCCAGTCCGAGGCCGGCTCCGCTCGGCAAGCTCAGATGTCCGTTCGTCGCGTCAATTGAGGGAATCCAAGTGACCAACTCCTTAGCCCAGGGCTCATTACAGGCATCAAAGTGCTCCTGTATTAAAAAGTTGGGGACGCAAGCGGCGAGTTGTAGGCAGACGGCGGTTGCAACAGGTCCGCCGCTTTGGTGCGGCGCGATGACGCTGCCATGTGCCATAGCAAGATGCGCAACGGCTAATGTATTGGTAATTCCGCCCAGGCTCATGGGTTCAGGCTGAAAGATGTTGATCGCCCCTCCCGACGCGAGGGTATAGAACTGACCGACGGTATCATACATTTCTCCTGTGGCAACTCGGATGGGGCACTGCGCCGCTACAGAGTTCGCGGGCGACTCCCGTTCGCGGGTAGTTGGCTCTTCCCACCAATAGATATCAAGAGGGGCCAATTTCCTCGCCGCACGCAGGGCGTCAGCTTCGGAAAACCTCGCATGAACGTCGATGAGGATTCGCAGGTCACGGCCGAAGCGAGAGCGCAGCGCCGCCACGATCTCATACGAAAGCTCCAGCTCGTAACTATCGATGAAGTCACGTGCGGTTCCGAAGGGATCGAGTTTTAACGCATGAAAGCCCTTGGCGACTACGTCTTCTGCGGCTGCCACGAACGCTTGAGGAGATCTCTCCGTTCGGTACCAGCCATTTGCATAACCCAGGATTGACTCTCGAACCTTCCCCCCGAGTAGCTGGTAAATCGGAACACCCAGCGATTTGCCGAGAATATCCCAACAAGCCACCTCGATCGAAGCCACCGCAGTTCGGTGGATGTGACCCCCATCAAGAGAGACGCTGTCCATCAGTCGTTTGGAAAGAGCGTTTACCTGCCGTGGATCCTGGCCAATTACGAGGTGCTCCAGTTCGCGAATTGCAGCTTCGGTTGTGCGTATGAAACCATTCAAAGTTCCTTCACCGATGCCATGCAGGCCGCTGTCGGTGGAGACACGCACAAATAACCAGTTCTTCCAACCAGCGTTAACCGAGATCGTCTCAATCGAGGTGATCTTCATTCGATTACCCAGTCCGGGAACAGAAGATCCGCCGTTACTTTCGACGGCTCTCCCCACGCATCAACTCCAATGCGGCATTCACGATGTCTTCTGAGTCCATTCGATAGCGGCGCACCAGGTAGGGAATCGAGCCGCTCTCGCAGAAGCAATTCGGAATTCCAACGCGCTTTAGTTGGACTGCCATTTCGGCATCCACTATCGCGTCTGCAACTGCACTGGCTAATCCACCCGTTGTGAAATGGTTCTCGGCTGTGACAACCCGCGGGATCTTCTTCACAAGAGCTAACACTGCCTCGGTATCAAAGGGCTTGAGCGTGCTCACATGCAGCAAGGCGGCGCTCACGCCGCTGCTGTTAAGTTGCGCTACGGCCTTAAGAGCTCTCGCTGTCATCAGGCCGGTGCTGATGATCGCCACGTCGCTGCCTTCACATAGCACCTTGGCTTTGCCGATTTCGAATTGGTATGTGTCCGGATCAAGGACAATGGGGACTTGACCCCGCAGCAAACGCATGTAGACAGGTCCTTCATAACGAGCGATTGCTGAAACAGCCTGACCCAATTCGGTCGCGTCGCAGGGATCGATAACCGTAAGGTTAGGTATGGACCGCATCAGAGCGAGATCTTCTATCCCCTGGTGTGTTCCGCCGTAGCCGGTGGTCAAGCCCGGAAGGCCCGCAATAATCTTGACATTTGCACATCCCAATGCCGCCCCAATCGCAATGAAGTCGTAGGCGCGCCTGGTCGCAAATACGCAATATGTCGTGGCGAAAGGTACGAATCCGGTCCGCGCAATACCCGCAGCGACACCAATCAGATTTTGCTCGGCCATGCCGATTTGAAAAAATCGTTCGGGAAAACGATTCGCGAACAGATGGATATCGGTATACTTGCCGAGATCTGCGGTTAGTCCCACAATGCGTGGATTGGTTTCCGCCTCACGAATCAGCGCCTCTCCAAAAGGCGCTGTCTCCGTTCGCTCCGCTCCATAGACATCGGAGCTAAGGATGTTGCCCGTGACACCCGATTTCGCCGCTGAGACGTTCATGCACTCCTCTTGCCTCCCGGTGGGGCATTTTCCTCAAGCTGTTCTCGAGCTAACCGCCACTCATCGGGCTCGACTCGAATGAAGTGATTCTTATCCCGTTCCTCGAACGCGCGCACGCCCTTCCCCATCAGGGTGTCGAGAACGATCGCATGAGGCTTACCGGAGTTCTTCTTGGCTGCATCGATAGCGTCGACAATCGCGTGTATATCGTTGCCGTTAATGCGCTGCGTGTCCCAGCCAAACGCCTGCCATTTCTCCTGCACAGGCTCAACATTTAGGACCTGTCTCGGCGGCCCGTCGGCTTGTTGATCGTTGCAATCAATAAAAGCGAAGAGATGGTCGAGCCGATGATGGGCAGCCGCCATCGCCGCCTCCCAGGTCGAACCTTCCTGAAGTTCTCCATCCGAAAGAAGATTGAATATGCGGGAAGATTTTCTATCCAGGCGTACGCCCAAAGCCATACCCACAGCTTGCCCCAGACCGTGACCCAGTGAGCCCCCAGTCATTTCGAATCCTGGAGTAATTTCACTGCCGGCCATTTCAAGTCTGGATTCATCTGCCCCATAGGTATCGAGCTCATCGACGGTGATTACGCCAGCCTCTGCCAGTGCTGCATACAACCCGATTGAATAGTGCCCGATAGAAAGAAGAAAGCGGTCACGATCCGGCCATGCAAGATTTTGTGGGTCGTACTTCATCTCCCTGAAGTAAAGGACCGCTAACAGGTCGGCTATTCCGAGGCCTTGGCCAACGTAACCCTGACCCACTCGCTCTGCCATACGGAGGATGTGCCTTCGCAACGAGAGAGCATGAAGCTCCAGCGACCTAATACTCGTTGACTCCGCGGAAGCATCTATTCCACGACTCATGGAACCTCATGTCAGGCTGAAAAATCACTCGAACAACGATCGTCCGACTGGACCAATAGATCGCATACTTTATGCGCCTATCGCCACTGGTAAGCGCTAATGCAAGGATCGTTATAGAAGAACCTTTCCGTTCCTGTCAATACAAGATCGATGACACAATTGTTGACATTATGTGCCTTCAGATCCCTTGTATCCCAGTTGAGTAGAACCTCTTCTCGATGAATTGTCAGTCTTTCCTGGTCCTTCACCCCCGGGCCCGCTTGGGCCATCGAATCCACGTACGCCCTTTGCGGTGCGGCTCTAGATTCGACGCTTCCCCCAAAATGTTGGCAATATTGTGGACAATCGTTAGGCGGTGGTGTAGCGTGCGAATGCTGCTGGCTTTGAAATGAAATATCTCGGCTCAGGCACCATGGCAAACATTAAATCGATTGCGCTAGGGCCTAGCACCATGTGCGCGCAGTTTAGATCAGTTCTTTCGTCGTCTTGCAAGAGATAAATCTGGATAGACGAAGCCCGGTGGGAGGACTTATGACAACATGGCTGAAAAGCAAATGGCTTGGTGGGCTGATTGTGTTATTCGTTATGCCCACCTGGGCGCAAGTCTTCGATTTATCGGCCGATTTCTCCCTTGCTAAAAATCCAAATGCGGTTTGGGAATATGGCTTTTCCGCTACAAACTCTTTAGCGGTCGACCAGTTTCAGCTCGATCAGAAATCGGTGATGATAGGCCCCATTGGGTTCTGGCATCCGACCCAAGGTGACGCGCCTGGTCCAGGTTACTATCCGTACATTGCCTACAACAGTACGAAAGATACCCAGGTGGGATCAAAAGGATGGGCCATCTCTGACGGCCAGATCGCAATGGAAGGCAGCAATACCGGTCAATACGGCCTCGTTCGTTTCGTGACTCCGCGTACGGGCAACTACTCTGTAAATGCCAAATTCGTTGGCATTCACTACGGTCTGTCTACGACTGATGTCCACGTATTAAAAAACGACAATTCTGTCTTCGACGCGGATATCGACGGTTATGGAGGAGACGCTGCATTTCACGCGGTACAAGGATCAAATCCTCGGGCGGAGTACTCGGGTCAGATGCAACTGAAGGCCAATGACAGAATCACATTTGCTGTGGGATACGGTAAGAACAAAACTAACTATGGTGATACGACAGGTTTGTCGGTGAGAATTGTGCTACTCAGCGAGGCCAAACCTGGCAAGCGATAGTCTGCTAACCGTGCCAAAAGCGAGAACTCACTGAGCCATATCATGCGGTTCAATTGTCAGCAAAAATGTTGACAAAAATTTCGGAACGAAGCAAGCTTATCTAGTTCTTACGGCTCTGCGGAGCGCGTTGCAGACGAAGAGGCACTTCGGAGTCGAATAATTCAGGAAAAATAGCGGGAATGGGAAGCGAACTGGGCATCTTGTTAGCGGTGGGCGCCGGCCTAATGGTCGGCAATTGCATGCTCCCCCTTAACTATCTACGCAGGTGGCGCTGGGAAAACGCATGGATCATCTTCACACTGGTTGCCCTGGTGCTGATGCCATGGACTCTAGCCTTTCTCAGAGTGCCAAATCTTCTTTCGGTTTATAGTCACGTCAATTCTGCCAGCTTCATGATTCCGTTCCTGTTCGGAGCTGGATGGGGAGTCGCCCAGGTACTCTTCGGGTTGGCGGTGATTCGTGCCGGAATGGCGTTGTCATTTGCAATCACGATTGGGTTGAGTGCCGCATTGGGCAGTTTGGTCCCTATTCTCCTGCGTCATCCGCAGGCTCTTGTTACCGGACGTGGATTAGTACTCCTGCTGGGACAGGTGCTGATGGTGACAGGTGTGATCGTGTGTTGCTGGGCCGGGCGCAGGAGAGAGAGAGAGCAGAAGGCAGAGGCATCACCAGCCAGATCGTATGTGGCCGGAGTCTCGTTGGCGGCGCTGGCCGGTCTTCTCGCGCCGATGCTCAATTACGCCCTGGCCTTCGGCGACAACCTGATCGTCGAGGCCATTCGTCAAAATACCCTGCGTGCAGATGCGCCTTACGCGGTTTGGCCGATTGCTCTTGCAGGGGGCGCGGTACCGAACATTCTCTATCCTCTGTGGCTGCTCCGGCGCAACAAGACGTGGGCAAACTTTCTCCCGGTATGGCCCGAGATCACTCTAGGAATGATCATGGGTCTTCTCTGGATGGGTTCCGTCGCGATCTATGGAATGGCCACGACATTACTGGGAGTTCTTGGCGCGTCGATTGGGTGGAGCATATATCAGATTTGCATCATCGTAATGGCAAATGTCTCAGGTTGGATTGCCGGTGAATGGAAAGGCGTGAGCCAGCTTTCAAAGCTCATATTGTGGAGTGGCATACTACTGCTCGGAACCGCGACCGTGGCCATTACCTATGGCAATCACTGATCCAATCCTCAACCGAGGAAAAGCGCGTGAATGAAGGAATCAGTCCCGACATTTGAGAGCTTCCTGTTGGATGGCGTATTCCGATCGATGTTTGGTCTCTTTGGGGCTCCGCTAGTGAGCGTGGATCGACTTCAAAGGAACAGCGTGAAACAGCGAACCTGCCCGCTAAGACTTCTGGCTGTACTCGGAATATGCTTCCAGCACTCCATGCATGGAGCCAATCGACGCAAGGTCCAGTCGCGGATGCATTCGTGCGTTCTGGAGCGGTTCCGGGGGTTCGGTTTACATCGGGACTCATGGTGTGCGACGAGGAACTCTTCGCCGGCAGATGGGTCAACCGTTATTGGACCTCGACAGGACAAATTAAGCCAGAGATACATTTGCAAGGTCAAAGTGAGGCAAGAGCCGGTCTCCCGAACGACGCATTTCAGCTGGGAATTGAGGGCCAGAATCTTGCCGGCACCCGGAAATGGGTAGGCATAGAGCAAAAAACAATTAACCAATCCGGACGGTCAGTTGGTGACGATTGAACTGGAGAGCACGGCACGTCCCATCACAGTGAAACTGAACACTAAAATGCATGGGAACTCCGTCATGGTTCGTTGGCTCGATGATGGCGATCTGGATGTGCAACTCGACACGATTATGATGTCGCGGCCGATCTTCCGCGGAATTAGCCCCTCGCTGCCGGAATTAAATCCTCTTCTGGCCACAAGGATTCGCCAAAGCGTCGACCTTTATAAGCAGACCCTCTATCCCATCATGAACAATGGTCTCGTCTATCACCATACACCGCTCCTGCCCATGATGGAGCCGTCACCGTGGATCGTGCTGGAATACGCAGCTGCAGACAGGACTAAGGAGCTTGTGGGTCTCTTTCGGACTTCGCAGTCTGGTGATTCGGTCTACCGATTTGAACCGCGCGGCCTTGATTTGCCGCGGAGTTACCACATTCATTTCGAGAATTCGGGACAAGTTGTGGAGATGTCGGGATCACAGCTTCTCCAGAACGGAATACCAGTTCGTCTGGATGAAAATTTGAGCTCGGAGCTGCTTGTTATCGAACAAAAATGACTCATGCGATTTTGCCTTTCTTGTTGAGAGTGCTGATGTAGCGGGATTCGCGGCACGATGCGAGATACCATCGTTAGCAAATCGATCCTCGTATGCAAAATCACAGTCATGAGCACCGTCGTCTTGGCGCTGTCTCTCGGAGCGGAGGGGCTGTCTGCAGAATCACAGGCTTCGCTGGAGCTCCGATCGAAAGCGTTTTCAGTCCCACTGGACGCAAAGGTCCCGCGTGTTTTCAGCCCACTGAGGTGACTCTATTGGATATGCTCGCCTGGCCATTGGGTTCCAAATTGCAAGGCGGTGGTTACCCTACGATCTCAAGAGGCGTGGTGGAAAATCCTCGATCGTAGTCGTTAACTCGATAGTGGCACCTCCCAGCGAGAACTGAGCGCGAGGCCAGGGCCCAAGCCGACCTTCAACAAATGCGAAGGATCTCATGCTGCAGCCGACGACCGTAAACCAGCCAGTCACTGCTCTGCGCATTCATGGATTTATTGGACGTAGAAGTCAGTCGATCGTCAAGTATGCAAGGATTGCGCCTGTTACGTTTAAGTAAACGTATATAATTCAACTCTTCCGGCAACACGGTCCATTTTCTGGAGACGATCAGGCGCGAATGAAGGGATTGCTACTTTTGTGTCTTGCGACAGTGGTGCTCCAACCGCTTACCTACAGCGCAGGCCGCGCGAATGCCAGCTCTGATAGTGCGGACAGTACCCCCTCGGCTACACCCCCAATGGGCTGGAACAGCTGGGACTCCTACGGGACGACCGTCAACGAGCAACAGGTAAAGGCAAATGCGCAGTGGATGGCGCAACACCTGAAGGCATATGGATGGCAGTACATCACCGTTGACATGGAGTGGTTCGTTACGGATCCAAAGCCCGAGGGCAATGCAAAAGACTTCCACTATCAAATTGATGCGCAGGGTCGCTACCAGCCAGCCGAGAACCGTTTCCCTTCCGCAGCGAAAGATGGCGCGGGATTCAAGCCGCTTGCGGACTATGTGCACGAGCTTGGTTTGACGTTCGGCATTCATATTTTGCAGGGAATTCCACGGCCCGCCCTGACGAACAACCTGCCAATCGCCGATTCCTCTTTTCGGGCTTCGGATGCTGCCAATATCAGCGGCACGTGCAAATGGAACTACGACTATTACGATTTGCGACACAACGCGGCGGGCCAAGCGTACTACGACTCAATTGCAAAGATGTACGCGGCTTGGGGAGTCGACCTGATCAAGGTGGATTGCATCGCTTTCGACCCGTACAAAGGCGACGAGATCCGCATGTTGAGTGCGGCGTTAAAGAAGACTGGCCGGCCTATCATCCTGAGTCTTTCGCCGGGGCCAACGCCAGTTGAGAAAGAAGCGGAGGTGGAGCGCTACGCTACGATGTGGCGCATCTCCAATGACATCTGGGACATCTGGCATAACACCGAGTTCTATCCTCAGGGATTAAACGATCAGTTCGCACATGTGGCGGCCTGGGCCTCGGCTCCGCGTAATGGGAACTATCTAGATGCGGATATGTTGCCTCTTGGATATCTCGGTCCGGCCCCAGGCTGGGGGGTGCCGCGCGAGACGCGCCTCACCCACGGCGAGCAAAAGACCTTGCTAACGCTGTGGGGAATTTTTCGCTCACCGCTGATGATGGGTGGTGACCTTCCACACACCGATGCGTGGACGACGTCGCTGCTTACGAATCGGGAATTCCTCGACGTCGATCAGCATGCGCGCGATCCGAAAGTCGCTGTGTCGTCGGACAAAGAAGTTGTATGGACCTCGATTCCTGAGGACGGTGCCGGCCATTATGTCGCGGTCTTCAACCGCTCAGAGCAACAGCAAACATTACGCTACACCTGGATTCGACTGGGTTTTCCTGAAGGCGCGTACCAAATTCGCGATCTATGGGAACACAAGGATCTGGGGTCGGCGAAGGAGATTAGCGTGAGTTTGGCTCCGCACGCCAGCGTCCTCTATCGTGTGCAGCCTTAGCGGCTGCCCGCATCGCAATAGAAATCTAATCTTATTTCGAACCACAGCGTCTTAACGAAACAAAAACTCATGCCGATTTCCGTGACACGACGAAGCTTTATCAGGACTCTGAGTGCTCTCATGAGCAGTCTTCCGTTTTCTCTCAGGGCCAGCGCCGCGAGTCTCGCTGACAAGGTTCCAACCGCTACCCCCGAATTGCAGGACATGGCGCTCTGGTATCGCGAGCCGGCAGAGCAATGGACGGACGCGCTGCCCGTCGGCAATGGTCGACTGGGCGCAATGATCTTCGGCGGTGTAGCGTCAGAGCGCCTTTCGCTCAATGAAGACACTCTTTGGTCCGGTTCACCGCGCGCCTGGAACAATCCCGGCGCGAAAGATCATTTGAAGATCGTGCGCGAAATGGTGATCGAGAAACAGGATTATCACGGCGCAGATCAGGAGTGTCGCAAGATGCAGGGGCCATTCAATCAGGCCTATGAACCCCTCGGCGAACTGCAGATCGACTTTGAACATGGCGATGAATCCAAGGCATATCGGCGTTCTCTGGATCTGGACAGCGCAATCAGCACGGTGACCTACACCGTGAAAGGAAGCCAATTCACACGCGAAACGTTTGCCTCGGTACCGGATCAAGTGATCGTGGTGCGGCTCTCAGCAACCAGGGGTAAAGCCTTGAACTGCTCTGTGCGGCTTAGAAGCCAGCTCCGCGCCAGCGCAGAAGCCATCAGCGACAGCATCGTCCTCTCGGGCAAAGCACCGAATAACTCCGTACCGAATTATCTCCACAGCGACAATCCGATCACCTATAGCGATGATTCCGGCAAAGGCATGTTCTTTGCAGTTGTGCTGACTGCGAAGACCAAGCAAGGAAAAGCCGAGGCTCGTCCGGATGGATCTATCAGGATTGTTGGTGCAAGCGAAGTGATTCTTATGATTGGCGCCGCGACCGGTTATAGGAAGTACAACGAAATGCCGGCTACGCCGCTGGACATGGTGATCGCTTCGGCGCGAAAGCCCGTCGACGCGGCCTCAGGCACGTCCTACAACCAGTTAAAGGAGCGACATCTCGACGACCATCGCAAGCTCTTTCGCCGTGTCTATCTTGACCTTGGCGGCCAGGAGGCGGCGCGCCAGCCTACGGACGAGCGCGTCAATAGCTTCGAGCAGAAGCCTGATATGGCGCTGCTTGCGCTCTACTTCCACTTTGGACGCTACCTTTTGCTGACGAGTTCGCGGCCAGGAACGCAGCCCGCAAATCTGCAAGGTATTTGGAACGCGAACATCAGACCGCCGTGGAGTTCGAATTGGACTTCGAACATCAACGTGCAAATGAATTACTGGCCTGTTGAAACCTGCAATCTCTCGGAGTGTCATCAGCCGCTTATTGAGATGGTTCGCGATCTCAGTGAGAACGGCCGCCAGACGGCGGAGGTCAACTATGGCATATCGGGTTGGTGCTCGCATCACAACATCGACCTTTGGCGGCAATCTGCGCCTGTAGGAGAAGGGCTCCAGTTCGCCGATCCAACATGGGCGAATTTTGCGATGAGCGGACCATGGCTGTGCCAGCATCTATGGGAGCATTACCTGTTCACCGGTGACAAAGATTATCTAGCGACAACGGCATACCCCGTGATCAAGGGCGGGGCGGAATTTTGTGTGAACTGGCTCACGGATGATGGAAAAGGTGGGCTTACGACATGTCCTTCGGTCTCAACCGAGAATACCTTTGTCGCGTCGGACGGCAAAAGTGCGCAGGTAAGCGCGGGTTGCACGATGGATATCGCGCTGCTACGCGAGATTTTCGATAACTGCCAACAGGCGAGCGTGATTCTTGGCACTGACAAGGATTTTGCGGCGCATTTGGCTGGTGTACGCCGACGGCTTCCGCAGTACCAGATTGGAAAGTATGGACAGCTGCAGGAGTGGTCTGTCGACTTCGATGAAAATCAGCCCGGGCAGCGCCACATGTCTCACTTGTATCCCGTCTATCCCGGCGGCGAGATTACGCCGCATTCGATGCCACGGCTTGCCGCCGCGGCACGCAAGTCGCTGGAGCGACGTCTTGCAAACGGCGGCGCATATACGGGATGGAGCCGTGCATGGGCAATAGGACTCTGGGCGCGGCTTGGGGACGGCGATCAGGCACTGGATTCGTTGAAGATGCTGATGGTGAATAGCACCGGCATCAATCTCTTCGATCAACACCCATTCGGCGAGTCGATGACGAAGGCAATGCAACGCAGCTCTGGTGCAAACTCGCCCGGTTCCAACAAAGAGGAACGCCCGTCTGCGATCTTTCAGATCGACGGCAACTTCGGCGCGACCGCCGCAATCGCGGAGATGCTGTTGCAGAGCCACGGCGGAGAGATCGCCCTGCTCCCTGCATGGCCCGCCGAATGGAAGACCGGCTCTGTGCGTGGTCTGCGCGCGCGAGGTGGGCTCGAAGTGGACATCACCTGGAGAGCGGGCGAGAAAGTCCTGGCAACAGTGCGCGCCTCCAGACGAGGCGAGCACAGTTTCCGGCCTCCGGCGGGGTTTCAATTCGTCAATATTGCTGGGGCGGTGTCAGGGCCGGATGGCACGATCAAGGTGAGCGTCGAGCAAGGCACGACCTATCATCTTCAAGCTGCCCTCACTACGCCGGCACTGAAGTAGGCAAGTAGCGATTTGCCTAGTGCTCGCTTAGTCGACCGTGATCATGATTTCGTGAACTCGCCCGGATTGGTGATCCAGGTGCGCAGCAACTCTGGAACTTCTCCTAACGAAGCAACATGGCCGACAGTCACCGCGACGGATCCAACTATAAAGAACTAGGGCGTGTTCACACTAATGTGATCTATCTCGTGTAAGTAGGAGATAGATGGAAATCACTCCGGAGCAGTACGAAAAGATCAAGGATAGCCTGCCATTACAGCGCGGGAATGTGCGTCTGACGAACCTGCAAATCCTGAACGCGATCCTGTATGTGGCCGAGCAGGGATGCAAATGGCGCGGGCTTCCCAGGCGGTTTGGCAATTGGCATACGATCTACGTACGGATGAATCGCTGGGCGAAGAACGGCGTGCTTGACCGGGTGTTTGAGAGGTTGCAATCGGAGCAGATTGTGCGTATCCAGATTGAAGCCTTCGCCTTGGACTCGACTTCGGTGAAGGTGCATCCGGATGGCACCGGGGCGTTAAAAAAAACGGACCGCAAGCCATCGGAAAGTCTCGCGGCGGATGGACCACCAAGATTCATCTGGTTGCCGCGAATGCTCGAACGGCCATCACCTTCGCTCTCTCGCCGGGCAATGCTCACGACGCTCCGCAGGGACGGGCCTTGCTAAAGGAACTTGGGCCGATGCCGGATGGACTTCCCCTGCTGATGGACAAAGCCTACGAGGATAACTTGACCAGGCAACTGGTTCTCGATCTCGGCATGGTTCCAGTTGTCCCTCCCAAGTCCAACCGCATCGAGCCGTGGGAATATGATCGTGCCCTCTACAAGAAACGCAATGAAATAGAACGGCTCTTCCGTAGACTCAAAGGCTTTCGTCGCATCTTCTCCCGCTTCGAAAAGCTCGACCTCGTCTTCCTCGCCTTCCTGCAGTTTGCCCTCATCGTTGAAGCTCTCCGATTAGTGTGAACACGCCCTAGTTGGACGGCTAGCGATGCTTGGACACTGACGCGACCGACAGTCTGTACTTATCTCTTGCGCGCAGCAGGCGATGTCGCTTTAGAAGGCCGTCGATAATTGCGCTGCGTGTACTTTCTCATGCTCGATTCCCGTATCGCCAGTGAAGGTTCGAGAATGATGCTTTTTGGCTGCGGACGAACCTTGGATTCAAGTATTCCAAGGAGAATCTCGGCAGTCCGTTGTCCGATTGCGTGACTATTCTGGTCCACGCTGGAGAGAGGAACACGCAGAACTGAATCGTAGTGAAGATTCCCGCATCCGATCACCGCGATGTCGTCAGGAATCCGAAGGCCTGCCTCGAGAATTGCTGCGAGTGCCCCAATGGCAAGCGGGTCGTTGTAAACGAAAACGCCATCCGGGACTGGCCGCTGCTTAAGCAGAAGTCGCATGGCTTCTGCGCCCATTCTTTCGCTGTTTACGTCGACCGTCGATCGGGTCACCACCAGCGACTCCGAGTAGGGAAGGCCTTTCGACTGAAGTGCGTGCTTATACCCTTCGAACCGCCCAGTGCCAGTGCTATTGTTCCTGCCGCGAATGTGGGCAATCGTTCTGCATCCCTGGTCTATTAAATGTTCGGTTGCAATACGGCCGGCTTTCTCATCGTTAATTCCGACAAAATTTGCAGAAAGCCCGGGCAATTCGCGATCGATCAGGACATAAGGCAGCCCATGGCGCTCCAGGCGAAGAAAGGGTTGGATGTCGGTGCCCGATGACGCGATCACCAGCGCATCGAGGCGCCTGCCTGTGAGGTGCTGAATTTCCCTCGCTTCAAGCTCCGGATCTTCCTCTGACGAAGAAATGATCGTCGAATAGCCCTGCTTTCCAATGGCCGCTGAGAGTGCCTTCGCCAGTTCGGCAAAAAATGGATGGATCAGACTGGGGACCACCAGGCCGACAAGGTAACTACGCCCGGTAACAAGGCTTCGGGCCGTGATGTTGGGCTGATAATCAAGCTCTTTTACGCGTTTAAGCACGCGTTCGCGGGTCTCCTCCGCGATATCAGGATGGTTTCGCAGAACCTTGGAGATGGTTACGACCGAAAGTCCCAAATCTCCCGCTATGTCTTTCAAGCGGACAGCCATGTTGGGACTATACAGGCGATTTCTTCGGAATGGAATATCACGAAACGGTTAAAGTAGCCGTTACAGTCACTTCGTAGACATGGTTTACTTTATCGTTCTCTATTCGCTATAGTGGCGGCACAGGCGTAAAGGCCAACTGGAAATTTCTTACGGGGGCCAATGTCAGAACCCACACTTTCACCCCAAGCGGATAAGCCTCGCGCTTTCATGCATTACCGCAGACTGGGAAAGACGGATTTGGATCTCTCCGTCATAGGATTCGGTGCTTCACCACTTGGCGGTGTGTTTGGCCCGAGTGATGCCGAAGAGGGCACACGGGCGGTGCACCTCGCCATTAGCGAAGGGGTCAACTTTTTTGATGTCTCACCCTACTACGGGCTGACCTTGGCTGAAGAGCGGTTGGGGCAGGCGCTCATGGGCAGGCGAGAGAAGGTCATTTTGGCTACAAAGTGTGGCCGGTACGGACTCAATCAATTCGATTTCTCAGCGAAACGAGTCCGACTCAGCGTAGAGGAATCACTGAGACGTCTTCGCACCGATCACGTGGATCTGCTGCAAGCCCATGATGTGGAGTTCGGCAATGTGGAGGAGATCATCTCTGACACGATTCCCGCTATGCGGCGTTTGCAGGAGGAAGGCAAGACGCGCTACGCAGGCATAAGTGGCTACCCTCTTAAAGTTCTCATGCGCATTGCCCAACGAATCCCGGTCGACACCATTCTCAGCTATTGCCGCTACGACCTCCTAATCGATGACATGGACACCGTTTTGACGCCGTTCGCGGAGAGCCTTGGGATCGGGCTGATCAACGCGGCACCCCTCCATATGGGCATGCTTACTGAACGCGGAGCGCCTGGTTGGCATCCGGCTCCTTCGGAGGTACGGTTGGCGGTCAAAGAGGCTTTTGCTTTCTGCCAGAAAGAAAATGTCGATCTGTCGGAACTTGGGCTTCGTTTTTGCTTCGATTATCCGCGCGTGGCAAGCACTTTGGTTGGCATGTCAACGACAGAAGAGGTTCGCCGAAACCTCCACGCCTTCAGCGCTCCCGCAGATCCCGACTTGGTAAACGAGGTAAAAGCCATACTGAAACCGGCCGCAAACGTCGTATGGCCTTCGGGAAGACTGGAGAACCATGACTGATCATTTGTGGAGATATTCGCCGGAAGAATATTGCTGGATAAAGACGAACGAAGCCTCCGTACTACGTTTGCACCTGACGGAGAAATTAGCGAAGGTTATGTCGACCCGATGATCGAGACGCTGAACGCGACTCGATCCTCAGCGGCAACGCCGTTTGAGACTTATCACTTCAAAGGATTGAATTCATGAAAGCGCTTGTCATGCGTGGTGCCGGGTCCGTTTACGTCGACGACGTCCCTCCCCCGGTTCAAAAAGCGGGGGAAGCACTCCTTCAAGTGCGCTATGTCGGGCTTTGTGGCACGGATCTGAGCTCGTACAGGGGACGGAACCCGCTCGTCTCTTATCCCCGGACCCCAGGCCATGAAATCGCAGCTACCATCGCGGAGATCGATAACGACGGTTCCGGTCTCCCAGTGGGAACTGCAGTCACGCTCTCGCCTTACACAAGCTGCGGAAAGTGTGCGGCG
The DNA here is from genome assembly GCA_963781245.1 of uncultured Acidobacteriaceae bacterium. Classification (GTDB taxonomy): domain Bacteria; phylum Acidobacteriota; class Terriglobia; order Terriglobales; family Acidobacteriaceae; genus Silvibacterium. The sequence goes on along the minus strand of CAWAFB010000003.1, from coordinate 209,239 downwards.
TGCCGCAACCGGAGGAGCAACGCGTGCCAGTTTAATCAGACTCTCGGAGTGCAGAGGGATGGAGCCTTGGCGGAATACATTTCGGTTCCCGTGGAAAAGTTGTACCCTGCGCAGCTGGGTCTTCGCCAGCTTTGTCTGGTCGAACCACTTACAGTGGGGTGCCATGCGGTCGCGCGCGCCCGCGTTACAGATACAGACACGGTTGCCATCTTCGGCTGTGGTGGAGTGGGACTGGGCGCGGTTGCTGCTTCAGCATTTCGCGGAGGAAAGACCATTGCGATCGATGTGGATGACGGCAAGCTCGAAATCGCAAAAAAGGCAGGCGCTGCTTACACGATCAACTCTCAGAAGCAGGATCTCGGGTCGGCTCTGAGGGCGCTCACTGACGGTTTCGGTCCTCAAGTTGTGATTGAGGCGGTTGGTAGGGCCGAAACCTTTGTGGCAGCAGTTGAACTGGTCGCTTACACGGGCCGGGTGGTTTACGTCGGTTACGCCAAAGAGCCTGTGACCTATGAGACGAAGCTCTTTGTCCAGAAAGAGCTCGACATCATGGGCGCGCGTAATGCACTTCCGGAGAACTTCCGCGAAGTAATCCAAATGCTCGAAGCTGGAACCTTCCCGGTCGATGACATGATCTCCGCCGTGGTGCCCATGTACGCGGCTCCGGAGCAGTTGCGCCAATGGGATCAGCGACCGGGTGAGATCACGAAGATATTGGTAAAGGTGTCTTAGGAAGGCTTGCCGCGCCCGATCGGGGATAGCGCATATGTCGTTTAACGAGGTTCTTTGTGCAAAGTTCCACAGTCTCTTCCAGATCGCGTGTTCGGCTTGCGACAACAGCGGTTCCACCGGCACGTCTGAGGATTCTGCCTGAAGGCAGCACATTACCGTTCGTTCTCGTGGTAGTGCTCTTCTTCATCTGGGGTATGTCGAACAACCTGACCGACATACTTGTCCAGCAGTTTCGCAAAGGATTCAATCTGTCACAGTTGCAGGCGCAAATGGTGCAATCGGCCGTCTTCTTTGGCTATTTCTGCATGGCGTTGCCGGCGGCTTTGCTAATGCGGCGGTGGGGATATAAGGCAGGCATCATCGTCGGACTCTGCACGTTCGGTGTGGGTACATTGCTCTTCTGGCCAGCCGCCGTTATTGGACGGTACGGTCCATTTCTGCTGGCGTTGTATGTCGTCGGGTGCGGCTCGGCAATGCTGGAAACCGCCGCCAACCCGCTGGTTGCACAGATGGGATTCCCGGAAACCTCAGAACGTCGTCTCAATCTTGCCCAGGCGTTCAATCCGCCAGGCACGATCACCGGTGTGCTGGTGGGGACTTACTTCATCTTCTCCGGCGTGGAATTCGCCCCGCAGAAGGTCGCGCAGATGAAAGCAGCGGGAACATACGCCGGGTACCTGCATAGCGAGATCATGCGGGTCGTACCGACCTATGTTGGCCTGGGATTCGCCGTGCTGTTGTGGGCGCTGGTCATCGGCATCACCAGCTTTCCGGCAATTGCTGGCGGAGCTCCGGAAGTCAAAGGGGAGAGTGTTGGAAGTTTTCGCGAACTCAAGGCCTACCCACATCTCTGGCTCGCTGTCGTGGCCCAGTTTTTCTATGTGGGCGCGCAGGTGACGACGTGGTCGGCATTCATCCCTTACATGAAGCAGTACACGGCTGTCACCGAGCGCGAGGCAGGATGGTATCTCACCGGAAATCTCGTACTGCTGCTGATAGGCCGATTTGCGTCTACGTGGCTGATGCGCTGGATTCGTCCTGTCAGGATGATCGCAGCGTATGCCATCGTAAACAGCATGTTCATGACGTTTGCCATCGTGCATCCCGGCTTTGCCGGTGCTATGACCGTCATGACTACAAGCTTCTTCATGTCCATGATGTTTCCGACAATCTTCGCGCTAGGAGTCAAAGGCCTTGGTCGCAACACGAAACTCGGAGGTGCCTTGATCGTAATGTCAGTAGCAGGCGGAGCCGTGCTTCCGCCCATACTGGGGGCGATTGCGCACGCAAGCGGAAGCCTCGCACTCGGCTACATCGTAGTCGTCGCGGCCTATCTCGCGATTCTTGGATACTGCCTTCTGCAGGGCCGCGACGTCAGCTTGAAGAGCATTGAGCGCGCCCCTGAAGTGCTCTAGCGAAGACTGGAAATGACCTCCGAGCGGGAAAGTGAAACCTCCAATAACTAACGAGACCGATCTTAGTCATCGATAACTGTAGCGTTGACAATTATTATGTCAGATTGCTATGATCGTCATCCATCTGTGAAATCCATCCATTCAGGGAACTTAGAGGAGCCGGGTAGTGCAACGACGGGATTTCTGCAAACTTCTGACGATTGCAGCTGCATCACGGGCCTTTCCTGCCTTTGGAAAGACCGCGCAGGGTACTCAATCAGGCTTGCCGAGCGGATTCAATCAGTACACGCAAGACTATGCACAGTTCTCCGCATTGCCGCCAGAGAAGAGAGTGTTCTATGAGGTGATCGGTGGCAAAATCGTCGAAACAAAACTGAACGAGTCAACGTGGAAACCGACCGAGTGGGGCAAACCGCCTAAGCTTCCTATCTCAGGAGACTCCTGGGACGGTGTACCCATGGACTCGCCAATCCCGGATCTCTCGGGAGAAGGTCCATACAAGCCTACATGGGATTCGTTATTGCAATACGAAGCGCCAGAGTGGTACCAGGACGCAAAGTTCGGCATCTGGGCACACTGGAGCCCGCAGTGCGTACCGGAAGACAGCGACTGGTACGCGCGCAGTATGTATTTGGAAGGGAAGCCGCAGTACAAGTATCACCTGGATCATTACGGACCGCAGTCGCGGTTCGGCTACAAGGACCTCTGCGCACAGTGGACGCTGCTGAACTGGGAGGCCGACGAATTGATCGCGCGCTACAAGAAGGCTGGCGCAAAGATCTTCGTTGCGCTCGCTAATCATCATGACGGCTTTGATGTCTGGGATTCGGAGCATCAGCCATGGAACGCTGCCGCCCTTGGCCCGCATCGCGATGTCATCGGTACATGGGCAGCTGCGGCTCGCAAACAAGGACTGCGATTCGGCGTTACAGTGCATCAGGCGCGCAACTGGTGGTGGTTTCAGCCCTCTCATGGCGCAGGCAAATCAGGCCCGCTGGCCGGTGTTCCTTACGATGGGGATCTCACACAAGCCGAGGGCAAGGACCAGTGGTGGCAGGGGCTCGACCCACAGCGCCTCTATGGTGTGAAGCATCCGTTCGACGCGCTGCCCGACATCTCCTATGTCAAGAACTTCTATGACCGGACCCGCGACCTGATCGATCAGCATAATCCCGATCTCCTTTATTTTGACAACTCCTTGCTGCCGCTGGGCTGGGGTGGAATGAATATCGGGGCGTACTTCTATAACAACAACCTGAAGACCCACGGCGGCAAGATGGAAGCTGTGCTGAACATCAAGGAGGTTCCCGGCCATCTGGCGAAAAGCGTGGTCGCTGATTACGAGCGCGGCCTCACGAGCGGAATCATGGAGTATCCCTGGCAATCGGAAACCTGCATCGGCGACTGGCACTACAATCGTGCCCTCTACGATAAGCCCGGTGAATACGGCGGATATCTGCCGCCGCGTGATGTTATTCACTGGATGATCGATACCGTCAGCAAGAACGGCACCTTCATCCTCAATGTTCCGGGCAAGCCAGACGGCACCATCGACAGTAAGGAAATCGCCGTGCTCGACGGCGTGACCGCGTGGATGCAGGTGAATGGCGAGGCAGTCTATGAAACTCGTCCATGGAAGATCTACGGTGAAGGGCCCAATATGGTGAAGGCCGGGTCTTTCCAGGGAAATAGCGTCAGCAAATTGGGGCCGAAGGATATCCGCTTCACACGCAACAAGGCAAACAATGTCGTCTACGCACTGGTGTTGGGTTGGCCAACGGAGCCAATCCTCGTGCAGTCTCTGGGGACTTCGTCTTCGACCCAGCCTGGCAAGGTAGTGCGCGTGGAGCTTCTGGGAAGCGGCACAAAGGTGAACTGGAAGCAACAGCCCGATGGCCTTCGGGTAGAACTTCCGAAGCAGTATCAACCGGATGTGGACTATGCCGCCGCGCTCAAAGTGACCATTGCGTGAAGGCCGGTGCCTGTCATAAGTCAAACTTGAATCGCCCGACTCGCCGAGTTTCAGCTGATCACTTCGTTCGAGACACATATCTTCGGGAACGATTGCAATGGGGAAAATGAATCGAAGGGGGTTTGTCTCAACCGTAGGGTCTGCTGCGCTAGGCGTGGCTATGCCTGCGATGGGTTGGGCTCAGCAATCTGAGCCGCCACTAGAGCATCGATTGCCAGCGAACGATATCGATTATCTGCGTTCCAGAACCTACATAGAAGAAGTTCCGGTTCATCAGTACCTTTGGGCCTCTCAAAGAGCGATTGAGGCTTTCAATGATTTAAAGTTTGGGCTCAGGATTCACTGGGGCATCTACTCCGTCTTTGGCCAAGCGCATGAATCCTGGCCCTTCCTCTCCATGTCATTCGATGAGCGCCAGAAATATAACGAAGCTTACAAAGCCTGGAACCCACACGAATTTGATGCAGATGCCTGGATGAACCTCTGCCAGGAAGCGGAACTCAAGATGTTTGCATTCACGACGAAGCACCACGAAGGCTTCTCGATGTTTAATACCAAAACCAGAGTTCGGAATCGGGCTAACTGGACAGCGCCAGGAGGACCAAGGATCGAGGACTGCAATCTCGCTTACAGCACCATGGAGGCGCCGTTTCGCAGGGACGTGGTCGGAGAGCTCACCGCCGCAGCACACAAGCGCAACATCAAGATCGATCTCTATTTTTCCCACTCAGATTGGTACGACGCGGATTTCCGACCCTATGGGTGGCATCCTCTGCAAGTTCCGTCTTCTCCGAGACTCTGGGGTTGGCGCGAATCTGACGGCACGATCGCAGAGTTTTGGGAAGGCATGAAGAAGCGTATGGCTGATCGCCTTGTGATCGTCCCTGATCCGACAACGGAGCAGGTGAGTCACATGGTCGAGCGTCACAGAAATCAGCTCATGGAACTGCTCACTCAATATGGAACCATCGACATGATGTGTCTGGACATCTTTTGGGGGCCGACGGTCTGGCCGCAAATGCGTGAGACGATTCTGAAGCTACGGAAGCTCCAGCCCGATGTGATGTTGCGAGCCAGGGGAATCGGAAATTATGGCGATTACTACACGCCCGAGGGGTTTGTTCCGGCCTCGAAGGAGAGCACCAGGATGCCATGGTTTGTCATTTATCCTCTCGGATCGTCCTTTTCCTATGAGAGCGATCCCACAAAATACAAAGGAACGAAGTGGATCATTGACAACTTGATCGACGCTACGGCGAAAGGCGGCAACTTCATGGTCGGCGTCGGGCCAAACGCTCTTGGAGCCTTTCATCCCGCCGCTGCGGCGCAGTTGAGAGATACCGGAAAATGGCTGCGCATCAACGGAGAAGGCATCTTTGCGACTCGGCCGCGGCCTGGGTCGCTGTGGAGCGAAGGAAACAACCTTCGTTTCACCCGAAGCAAAGACAATCGCACGATATATTGCTTTGCCCTGAGCTGGCCGGGAAGGGCTCTGGAGATTACATCGCTCGAATCAAAGCAGATCACTGCGGTGGAAATGCTCGGATATTCAAAGAAGCTTGAGTATCGGCGAGATCCAACGCGCGGATTGGTCGTTACGATCCCAGGCGAACTCCAGGAGCCATCGAATCGTCCATCCGACCATGCATGGGGATTCAGAATCTTGGGCTTGGCTTGAAGGGGAGAACGCCAGAAGGCTTCACCTAGCGCGCCGAGTCCGGCTGGCATTGTCGTAATAATTTCAAAGCCTGCTGATTGTCTGGCTGCAGTCGTAAGACCTGATGAAACTCCGACGCGGCATTTGTGAGGTCGTTTGCTTGGAAAAGGAGCGACCCCAGGGCGAGGTGAGCTTGTACTGAGTCCGGTGAGAGTCGCAGGACGGTTCTGAGTTCCAACTCGGCCCGGTCATATTGGCCGATCTGGGTTTCTGCGACGGCAAGATTGTAACGGATGTCGCTGCGGGTAGGCTCGCGGATCAGCGCACGCAGCATTTCGCCGATTGCCCCAATAAAGTCACCCTTTTCGCTTAGTTGAGTGGCAAAGGCGAAGTGACTATCTGCTGTGTCTGAAGGGGCACCAAAAGCAAATGGCCCCGCATCCGTGGTTGATTGGCGACGCGGAATGGATGAGTCACCCGCCTCGAGTCTTTTTAAGGCTGCAGCGGGCGCGGGATCGCCAGGATCTATTTGTATCGCCTTGTGAATCGTCTCGATCGCGCCTGTCCGATCATTTGCCTTCTCCTGCACTCTGGAAAGGTCCAGGTAGAAGTTGGTTCTGAATGGAGCAAGCGAGATCGCTTTACGAAGTTGGTAGGTGGAAGCTTCCAGGTTGCCGCTATCAGCCAGCAGCAAACCCATATTAAAGTTTGCCACGGCATTTGTTGGGTCCAGCCAAATCGCCTTTTTGGCCAGCTGAACCCCCGCCTGGATATCGCCACGTTTTGTGCGGTCCAGACTCTCATTACTCAGATGCGCTGACATGACGGCATCCGACTCTCTCTGCAGCAGCATGCCCGCCTGTTTCAGTTCCAGCTTCGATTCTTGTGTCTTCCCCTGGGCCTTCAGCGCCTTCGCCAAGCCATAATGTGCGCCTTCAAAATCAGGCCTGGCTGCCAATGCCGCGTTAAAATGTTCGGCCGCGGCCTCATTCTCCTGCCTTGCCAGCAGCAGCAGCCCGAGGGCATTGTCGGCCTCCGGATAGGGAACTCGTTCCTTCAGAGCCGCAGCATATTCAGCGTAAGCTTCGGAAGAATTGCCGGTAACCTCAAACGCGCGTCCCAGATCGAAATGAACCTCCGCTGACGTTGGCTCCAGGCTTAGTGCGGCCTTCAACTCTGGAATTGCCTTGTTCGCGTCCCCGGACTCCAGGAGCGCGACTCCGGTCATCCGCTGCGCCTGAAAATATTTTGGCCGTGCCGCCAGTGCTGCCTGGAATTGCGCAAGAGCCTCTCTCCACGCCGGCATGTTTCCCGAATCGGCGAGTAGCGCCAGGCCAAGATTGTAGTGTGCTTCGGCAAAGTTCGGTTGTATCGCGAGTGCGTGTTTGAATGCTCTTGCTGCACCTGCGAAGTCTCCGGCCTGTCCTCGGAGTAAGCCGATGCGCAGGCTTAGCAGCGCATCCTGCGGATGAGATTGGAGTGCTCCTTCGTAGTCACCGAGCGCTTGCGAAAACTCTCTCTGGGTGTCAATCTTCGTTCCATCGGCCGCGAGGGCAGAACCATTGTCTGGAGGCGGCGACTGCTGGGAGCGGCTACCAGTTCCCGCGCATAAGAACCCCAATAGCGACACGTGAACGGCGGTGCACCGAAGTGAAGCAAACTTCATCTTCCGCCTGCGGCTTTTATTGGCCGCTTCTCCTGATCCACGCGGAAGGCTCTGCTCTCCCGATGGAAAAATGCAGAGTCGTGGGATGCAACGCCTGAAGGTGAATTATGCACTCGTCCGCTCCCACAGCGACGGGTTCCGCTAAAACGCCGTCCGCCGTATCTATATGCTCGATTCCCCGTCTAACAAAAAGCTTCAGCGTCTGGTCAATCCTCGAAGTGAGTGTCAGGTCTATTCTGCCAGTTTCCAGGTTCCAGGTTAATTGGTCGACGATTGTCTGCGTCCGCGCCAGAATGCCCTTGACACTCCCTTTCGTGAGTGACTCCGGTACAGCGGGGAGCACGCCGATCACTCCCGACCGTGAGTAGACCAGCATTTCCATAATCAGCGTTGGAATTCCCCCTTGAGGGTCAGGGGAGGGAAGCGTGTACGGATTGTGCATCGTCGTGAGGCCGGGATTTACATAGCCCTGCTCGAGCAATTGTTTCAAATCGAAGTTGACGAGATAGGGGTCCTTCAATCTTGCTGCTGCCAGTGAGCGATGGAGAAGGCCGTGTGCGGACGCGTTCCCCTGGCCGCGCTTTCTGGCCGCGAGCCATGCCGCTCTTGCAAGTTCCGGGGTGCCGTCGGGAGTGATTTCGTCGGAAGGCCACACTCCATAGAGGTGAGAGACATGCCGATGGTCCAGCGCCTCTTGTATGCTGGGCCACTCCCACTCCTTCAGCGCCCCATCTGAATCCAGTAGATACGGCGGCAACTTTGCGAGGATCACTTTCCAGTGCGGGATATTTTCGCTTTCCACCCCGAGAATCTCAGATGCAGCAATCAGGTGCGTGAACACCTCGCGGCACACCGCGATGTCCATCGCTGCGTTGATGACAACCGGCGAATCCTCCGTGTTACGGGGCCAGTTCTCCGGCGAGTAAGACGGAACAAAGATGTAGTGCCCGGTCTTATCTTCAATCGTGAGGTAGCTCTCGTAGAAAAGCGCCAGTTCTTTCAATCCTGGCAGGATGTGTTCCCGCAAAAATTGGCGATCGCCGGTCGCCAGATAGTAGTCCCAAAGCGGGCTGTACATCCATCCCCCGCCGGAAATCCAGTATTGGTGTGGCCACGTGTAGGCAAAGTGCGTCAGGGGATCGCCGCCGACAGTGGGATGAATTCCGAAGAGAGCACCTTGGGCACCGAAAATATTCGCTGCATTCACCTTCGCGTCCGGCAATAATTCTTCCAGCCAGCGCGTATAAGATGCGATGGCCTCCGGCAGATTGCCCATCACGGCACTGGATATCTGCAGGTTTACATTGATGTTGATGTGTCCCCACATGGGAGGATAGTCGCCGCTGCGCAGGTAGAGCCAATATCTCCCCATGTCAAACAGGTCTTCGAGGAGGGCAGAATTGTATCCCTGCCTGGTTCTCTGGTCGATGAGCATCTCCTCACCGCTCATTGAGTGGAGGGAGGCACCCTCAAAGTCTACGGAAGCCCGATCGATTACGCTTGCCTGTCCCGGAGCATGTCTTTCCAATAAGGTCTCGTAATCCGGTGTGATTTCGTCCACGTCCTTTTCAAGACTGTCTACGTCCTTCTGCTCCATCGCGGGCCAAGTCTCAATTCGAGTGATCAGCGTGAGCGAGCGGACCCCTTGCAGGTTCAGTTGATCTTTACCTGCGGTGACTGTTCCCCCCGCGGCGATGACCCGTGTGACGCTCGCGTAACCGGGATGGCCCTGAGCTGTGGAATAGTAGCCCTGCAGAACGAGATGATGTGGCTCGAAGGCGCGAAGAAATCGGATCTGGTCCGCGCCTGGATCGTGGAGCGTCCCGGATTGGGCCGCTCTCTCCGTGATGTGCCTAACTGTCCCATCCGTTCGCCGACCCGGCAGGACCATAGAAGTATCCAGTTGCAGCGTGCTGTTAATCACTCCGTGATCCGGTGCTGTCAGCAACTGAACCACCGCGTTGTCCGGTCGGGAGACAAAAGTCCGTCGCACCCACACGCCCTGATTGTCACGCCAGGTGACCTTTACTTCGCCGCTTTCGAAATCCGTTGTTCGCAGATAGTCGGAGACGGAGTGCGGATCTGACTCGATGATCCGCATGTCGAACGCCGGGTGGTCTCTCAGGTTATCCGTGGCGGGCTTGGTATCCGTCTTCTCTGCTGTTCCAAGAGAAAGCTCCAGCGCCTGCCTGTACTCGCCGGCGAGTATGAGCTTTCGAACTTCAGGCAGCACGGAAGCAATCTGCGGAGCCTGCAACGGATGATCTCGCCACGGCTGAAGAAGCTTCTCATGGTGAAAAACAATTTGCTCGGAAAAAGGATCCCCGAAGACCTCCACCCACATTTTCCCGTTGCCTGAAAGGAGTCCGTTGTCTGACGTCTTAGCAGGATCAGTGCTGCACATGCCGCGTTTGGGTACAGCGCCCAGGCGAATGCGCTCCTGCAACGGCATCGCCACGACCCGCTGGTCAGGCGGCACGAACTCCAGGATCGAAATGGGTTTTTCGGGCGAGGGCCCGGAGTAGATAGAACTGGGCTCGACTGTCTGGGAACTGGCAATCGTAGACAGACAACACAGTGCCACCGCGCAGACGATTGTGAACGTTTCTCCTCCGAGCGGAAACTTCGGCATCGCAGGAACAGACTCTCGTCGTTGCATGGTACGCGGATGGGCTTGAGGCCTACCCATCCGCGTCCCCCGTCAGAATTGAAATCTTCCAGCGAATTGCCACTCCCTGGGAGAACTGCTTCCGTTGATTGCAGTTATCTTTCCGAAGTTTGCATCCTCAAAAGTACCGTCCGGGTTTGCGAAGTTTGGATGGTTTAAGAGGTTGAACGATTCCGCTCTAAGTTGGATCGTATAACGCTCATGGATTGCGAAATCCCGGAATAACGAGAAATCGACATCGTTGTACCCGGGACCGCGAAGCATGTTACGGCCTGCATTCCCATACGTGTACGGTGCAGGCACCGAAAATGCCGCGGTGTTGAAGTACTCGTTGAGCGATTTTGGTCCGAGCGTCGAACCGGATACGTTGGGCCGGTTCGACGCGCCATTTGAATTAGCGTTGTCGAAGTTGATGGTCGGCGTGAACGGCTGGCCACTTCTTGAACTGACGATCCCATTGATCTGCCATCCGCCGAAGACCTTTGATTTCACTCCCGTGTTAGCAAACGGTTTGCCGGCTCCAAACGGCAATTGGTAAAGGGCTGATAAGGTAAATACCAGCGGAACGTCGACATCGTCGACGCTACGATTCGATCGCATGTCATAGGGGTCTTGAATATTGCAGCCCTCCCAATAGGACGCGCACCCCACGTTGATATTCTTCGACCAGGTAAAGGCACTTCTGATGGCAAAGCCCGATGAATACTGCTTTGTATACTGCGCCTGAAAGGCGTTGTAGCTCATGTGGCCGATGCTCTCGATCATGTTGAATGCAAACCCCATCTGAGGGAAAGGCAGGGTCTGCGTGGGACCGAGCACGGTTGAGACGTTTGCCGGCGTCTGAATGGGAGCCCGGCTCGTGGATGAGCCGACATAGCTGAACTTCATTACTCCCGCATTTCCTACTTGTTGCTGCACCTGCAGGTTCCACTGCCATGAATACGCATTCTTCCAAGCAGTATCAAGGAATCCGCCGCCGCTCGGGAACGGTGAATCTGGTATGACCGGCAACGTATTCCCGAACGGATTTTGCGCCGTGGCTCCCGGTGTAATGCCGGCGATATTCAGGTTCGTCGGGTTTTGCGAAGACCCGGAAGGCCACGCACCGCGAGCATTTTGGGCGGCCTGAAGCGCACCCGACCAGCTGTCGTAGGTAAGGCCAACGCCTGTGCCGACCACGGTGGTGGGTGTTACCTGGTAGGTGAAGCCCAGGCGTGGGCCAAAATTAGTGTAGTCCGGAGTAGTGATTGGATTTCTGGATGAGACAACTACGCCAGGCGGTAGAGGCGGTGCAGGCATATCGGTATCGTTTTTCGGAATGTACCACTGTGCCGTATGGATATCGAATCCAGACAGGCGATTATTGTTTTCACCTATCGGCGTCGTGTAATCCCAGCGGACCCCGTAGTTCATTGTGAGCTTCGGGGTGACCTTCCAGGAGTCCTGCGCGAAGATATCGCTTATATCCGAGTAAAGGTTGACACCGGAATTACCCAATTGCCGCCCGGCAGAATCCGGGAGTCCAATCAGCATGCTCGCGAGCGAATTGCCCCCCACACCGACGCAGGTACTTCCATTTTTACTGCCGCAAGGGTTCCAGGTAGCCTGTTGATTGAAGGAGACGTCGTTTTCGGCCCAGTTCGTGTACATCCAGGTGTGGTAGAAGGCAGCCCCGAATGTCAGAGCGTGTTTCCCGATCTGCTTATCTACTGAGCCGGAGATCTGATACAGGCGCTGCGGCCCGATTGGTCCCCAGCCTCCATTTAGGTCAAAGAATCCGCTCGGATGAATGCCTGGAATTTTGGGGACCAGGATGCCGCCAGGGTTGGGAGTAAACCCTGCACTGAAGCCACCCGCCTGGAAAACCGAAGTGGCATCGGGCTGCAGGTATTCCTGAGGATGGTTAATAGAGTTATATCCGGCCGTAATCTGCATGACCAGAGTCGGCGAGAATGTGTGCACCCAGGAACCGCCAGAGTTATTTCCGTTGAATCCAGTGACGAAGGGGTTAACCGGAAGCTGTCCCGGTCCCACATTGGTATTTTCGCTCACAGACCATCGTGCCCACATAGAATCCTTTTGGCCGATGTTGTAGTCGACGCGTACGCTGTATTGATCCTGATTGTTCGTACTGCTGGCGGTGTTCACAAAATTATTCGCGTTGGGGACATTGGATGTCGGAGTTGGAACATAAGCTTTCAAGACCGCAAGGATGCCCTGATTGAGACGATTCGGTTGGATGATATTCCCAGCGAATGGCTGTGATTGTCCCGTTGCCGGATCGTAGGTTGCCGGATCATAGATGATAGTGTTCGGCAAAAGAGCACTGAAATCGCCGCCCAACTCTGCCGTAGTCGGCAAAATTGAAAAGTTATTTGCCGCCTGTGTCTGACGGTAGCCGTCGTAATATCCAAAGAAGAAAAGCTTATTCTTGATGATCGGCCCGCCGAAAGAGCCCCCAAACTGATTCTGCTCATAGGCGCCCTTTTTGGGTGCGAAATACGAGGTAGCTGCGATGTCCTGGTTTCTAAAGAATTCGTACGCGCTCCCGTGGAACTGGTTGGTTCCACCTTTGGTTGCGAGGTTGACAGTTGCACCAACCGATCCGCCAAACTGAGCCTCATCTGTGTGCGTCTGTTCCTGGAATTCTCGAATCGCATCGACCGCGGGGCTGATCGAGAGAGAAGTGAAGAACGGATCCGTCGCATAGAGACCATCGACGAAGAAAAGATTGCTGCGCCCGCTTCCCCCATTGATCGAAGGCGTTACGTTCGACCCCGCGGATCCGAGTTGCGGCACAGCAGTCTGCGACACACTCACCGGAACCGTTCCCGGTGCAAGCGACAACAACTGAATGAACTGACGCCCGTTCAAAGGGAGGTCTTCAGTTTCGGTCGTCCCAATGACAGTTCCTAGCCCCGCGGTTTGCGTTTGTAAATCTGGCGTTGCGCTCGTGACGTTCACCGTCTGCTGCACTGAACCGACAACGAGGGAAAAATTCAGATTCGCCGACTGATTCACATGCAGCTGAATCTTTTCGGTGTCGGTTTTGAAGCCTTCCCTCGAGACAGTCACGTTATAGTCCCCGGGCTGGAGCAGCGGCACATTGAAAAAACCGTCTCCGCTTGTAACAACAGTCCGCGAAATCCCCGTGGCAATTTGCACCACGACCACCGCCGCGCCGGGGACGGCAGCCCCGGACGTATCCTTGACGTTACCCGACAAGGTAGCCGTATTGATTTGGCACAACGCACTGATCTGGAAAGCCAACACCGTGGCGATCAGAGTCATTGAGAGGCTAATAAACTTTCGGACTCGCCAACGCGCAGTTGTGCCCGACAATTCAAACTTTGAAGCAGAGGTCCTGCAAGATTCCTTCGACATCACTTGTCCTCCTGAGAGTGCTTGCTTCGACGATTCTTTGGACGGTGTGGGTACGGGCGGAAAAATTACAGTACGGATGTTCAGCGATCTTTGTTCGGGCAGCGCTGTATTCAATCCTCCGGAAGGCACCGCACTGAGTCGGTTTTGGGCATCAACTTTGCCATTTGCAGTCCATTGCAACCGATGCAGTTAACGATAACTTAACCCATGGGAAAAAAGTTTATCACCCCGTATTGACGATGATCAAGAAGAAAATGTGGGACTAGGTCGGGATTGTGGAAGACGACTTCAAACTGCGAGCACCCGCCTGTTTTCCTGCCATCCGGCACTCCTTATCTGTCATATAGCCAGCCTCTCTCATGCGATTCGCAGCTAGGATCCGTGAGGCCATTAGATCGGACGGTTGCTCATTGCCGCGTCTGAGATTGCCCATTACATGACGCCGCAATTAACATGTGAGAAACCATATCCCCACCGGCGTTCCATAGGCTGGGTGACGCGTCGCTCTCGTCAGAACCCTCTACCCCATGCAAAGCGAGGAAGCGGCTCATCTCCGCACTCGCAAGTTCTGTTTTCTGGCTTCGCTTATACGCCTGCGCCAGCCGATAATGCGCCTCGGCGTTGTCCGGTTCCAGCTTTACGGCTTGCTGCAACTCGCTCTCAGCCCTCAAAAAATCGTTCGAATCGGCATAGAGGACTCCGAGCTGATAATGGGCTCGGGCCATATTGGGATCGCTGGCCAAAGCAAGCTTAAGCTGCGACTCGATTTCGCTGTTCGACGCCGTCAAGGGACTCGTTCTATGCTGGCGCCACAACGCAAGTGCGTAATCGTAATGCGCCTCAGCGCTGGTCGGATGGGCCAAGGCGAATTCAGCGAGCCGCTTCCGAATTTCTGTCGCGCTTTCTGGTGAAGCGTCCGCTAGACCTGCCAGAAAAAAGTACGACGGTATGTAGTCCGGATCGATCGCAATTGCTCTCAGCAGCGACTGGATTGCATCGAGTTTTCGCCGCGCCATATCCTGTGCGATTCCAAGGCCCAGCCAAAGCTTCGCTTCATTTGGGTAGGCAACGCTTGCTGAAGTAAACAATTCAGCCGCCTCCTCCGGAGCTCCCACACTGATTAAGCCGATGCCAGAACTGAACACATTATCAACATTGCCGGGAGCCGCTGCGACCGCACGTTGATATGCCTCGCGGGATTTCGGCTGTTCTCCCGAAAGTTGATATGCAAGCGCCAGGAGCCGAAAGAGTGCCGGATCTTGGCTGGTGCTTTTCGTCACGCCTTCAAGCAAATCGACCGCCTCAAGGTTCCTCTTCATCCCAAGAAGAGCCAGCGCAAGCGCGCGTGAGTTATTGATGTCTACCGGTTTAGTGTGTCTAGCCGACTCTAGATACTCCACGCTTCGGGTAAAGTCGCCGTGCTCCAGATAAAAAAGACCGAGCGTATAGTTGGCTTCGAAGGCCTTCGGGTCTGCCTTTGCCGCTTTTATTAACTCGGACTCACGACTGCAATCCTCTACACGCCAATCGGGAGCAAAGCCAGAAAGGAGTTCATAATTGAGGTCATTGACTCCTTTGCTGACTGCGGAGGTCTCCTCACTACTTATGCCCGTCGAATAGCCGGTGGGCGCAGTGGTCCCTTGAACGCCGGAGGCGCTGAAAGCCGGCGGCTGTTTAGGATTTTTCGCCGATCCGCCAGTCTGTCCGGTCGTTTGGCTTGTCTGGGAAGGTGCGGCAACAGCGGCGAAGACCAACAACGCCATGAGCCAGTCCCTCAGGCGGACTCCTGAATTGGCGCATGAGGAAGTCATTTCTTGCCGTCCACTTCGCGCAATGCCTGGCGAATCTCCTCGTTGTCCGGTTGTCTGGCAAGGAACTCCGACAGCAGATCATGAGCTTTGTCGGCTTTACCGGCATTCACGTAAAGCACAGCCATGTTCAGATAAGGTCGATCGTAGTCAGGTGCCAGGAGTCGGCAGTTGTCGAAGGCCTCCATTGCCCTCTCTGATTCGCCCATTTCCATGAGGACGACCCCCAGGCCGTTCAGTATCTCGACGTTGCGGGGTTCGAGTTGGGTAGCTTTCTCAAACTCCGATCTCGCCCGAAGGAGATCCTTCTCTTCAACGAACAACATGGCCAGGCCCTGGTGAAGGTCCGCCTGTGAGGGATCCAGGGCAATCGCTTTTTCAAGGAGAGATTGAGCGGCTTCCTCGCGGCCCTGGTAGCGATAGAGCTTTACCATATTCTGAATGGCAAGCAAGTGGGTTGGCTGCAGATCGAGTGCTTTCTGGAAATCGCTTTGCGCCCGGCTGTAATCCGCTTGTTGGCCATAAACGACACCCAGATTGTTCCAGGCATCCGCATTGTTGGGGTCCAGCTTGACAGCCTCTTCTAAGTTGGTTCGGGCATCCCCGAACATGCCCTTGTTTAGATAAATCAGGCCGATATTGTAATAAGCGGCACCATTCGAACCGCCATGGTCGATCGACTTCTCAAAGGCAGCTAGTGCTTCATCGAAATACTCATATTGCAGATAGGCGACGCCATACGTGAAGTAGTTATGGTGAAGCTGGCCCCTGAAATAGTGTCCCGGAAAGGGGAGCCCGCGGCGTAACCGATCTTCGGCTGTCGCAGGCAGAGTGCGCACATCGTCTAAGATTTGCGCTGGATCCGCATAACCCGTGTAGACCCGAACGACCTTGCCTTCGCCGTCGACCAGGAATGATGTCGGGAATTCTATTTCCCGGCGGCGATCAAAAAGATATCGATAGAAGATGTTGTAGATGTCGCCTGTCTTTTCTTCCGCAGTAAGTACCGGAAATGACAACTGCGGCAGGAAACCCGTCACCTTACCTTCAGCCGGCTGCTTGTGCGGGATCCCCACTGACAACACCGTCAGACCGTCATGCCTCCATTCCGCATTAAGGCGATTCAGTTCCACCAGAAATTTCCTGCTCTGGTCGCAGCCTGCAGTCCAAAAGACCAGGAGTTGGTTACTTCCTTTTGCGTCGGACAAGCTGCGCTTCACGTTATTTTGATCCGGAAGAGAGAAGGCCGGCGGCGCGATCGGCTCGAGCAACCACGTCGCATTTGTGACCCGAGGTCCTTCGACCGGCTGCTTCATTTCCGGGCCGCTAACCTCACGGAACGCCCGAAAGGGTGTTGCATGGAAGCTCGCGAATCCTTCCTGAACCTCAATTCGATGCCCTGCCGGAACATTATCGAGGACCTGCTTCTCCCCGTTGGGCCATTCGATGATCGCTTGTATTGGACCTCCCACTTCTCCCAGGCCAAAGTGCAGCAACTTAGTATTCTGGGACAAGAAACCGGACCCGGCTCGCAGTGTCTTCTGCTGACGCCCGGCCGCTGTGACCAACTCGACGATCGCTCCGATTGCGTCGCGATTGCTCTTGGTCCCTCGGAGCGAAAAGGTGATCGCTCCGCCGATCGGGCTCAGTTCGTTGTGAAAGGCCCTTAGTTGCGGGGCGGTTCGGTTCTTCAGAATAATTTCCAGCCTGCCATCGCCGTCAATGTCGCTCAACACAAAGGAGCGGCCGTCTTCAATGCAATCCAGGCCCAGAAGGCCGGCGGCCTCCGTAAACGTCGCGTCTCGATTGTTCAGATAGAAATTGTTACGCTGATACCCGCTCCAGGTATAGTCGGAACGGATGAACTCGTTGATGGCGCTCCATGCGTCGGCATACTTCTTCGATTGACCACCTGAATCCAGTGAGCGCGCAGCGACCTGGCGCCAGTAAAAGCTCGAGAGGTCTTCTTTCTTTACTCCTGAGATGAAGCCGTTCGCGACATACAAATCAGGGTATCCATCATGATCGAAGTCCCACGCGTCGCTGCCCCAATTCCATCCACCGACTTGGGTTCCGGACTCTTCGGTCACGTCATGAAATTTGCCGCTTGATCCTTGGTTGTGAAGCAGCGTGTTTCCCGCGGCATCCAGCCAGTACACCCGGCGTATATTTTCGGGTGCCGTGGGCATGAACTCCGGTTGCTTTGTCACCCTCCTGCCAGCGGCTTCCCACATGTTTACGACATACATGTCGTCACGGCCGTCGTTGTCGCAGTCGAGCCAGGTCATGCTCATGCCCTCGCCCGGATCTTCCACGCCGGCCTCAGCGCTGACGTCCGTAAACGTTCCGTTGCCGTTATTTTTGTAAAGCACTTTCCGGCCAAAATCATTCACGACATATAAGTCAGGCCACCCGTCGCGATTGTAGTCATCCCATCCGCAACAGAAACTGAACCGGTTATTGCTCACATCCAGCCCCGACGAGACGGTTACGTCCTCAAAAGTGTGATCACCACGGTTCTTCAGGAGAAAGTTGGGCGGCCCATTCTGCGCGTCATAATATGGCTTCGGGTACTCGTATTCGCTCAAGCCTTGATAAAAGCTATACGTGCAGAAGTAAACATCAAGCAGGCCGTCGCGATCGTAGTCTGCAAGCGATGCCCCAGTAAACGTGCCCTGGGCCGCTTTCGCGAAATGAAAGGCGTCTGGTTTCAACTCAAACGAACCGTCGCCACGGTTGACAAAAAGCAACGGGCCGCTGCTACGCACCACGATCAAATCCTGGCGTCCGTTGTTGGTCAAATCTGCAAATAACGCCGCCGATGTTCCGTCCAGCAAGCCAACTCCCGCTTTCTCCGTCACGTCGACATAGGTGCCATCACCACGATTGCGGTAGAGTCGGTTGGGAAGACCGGCCGGCTGGCAGACATAGAGACCGTCATAGCCGTCGCCATCGAAGTCTCCTGCGCAGATACCGTTATTGCCGTATATGTCGATCCCGCTGGCTCCATCCAATATGGTTCGCCAATAATCGATGCCGTGGCACATCTGTGACCGGTAAGAATCGGTACTTCCGAAAGCCGCGATGGAAATGTCGGTGAAACCGCGTCCCGTGAGACGGCTGCGCAGTTCCGCGCTTGCCGACCAGCCCGCGACACACCATCGTCCGTTGGTGTCCTTCAGCCAGGACAATTCCCATTCGCCCGTCCGCTCTTCCCGCCGGTTCGCATCCAATTCGCCGACTAGATCGTAATGAATCTGAGTCCTGAGACCGTCAGCCGCGTCGCGCACAATCTCAATCAGATGGATCTGAAGTTCGGCTGTCTCAATCTTCTTGAACGGCGCCAGATACTGATTCAGTCCATCAACAAACACGCCGCGACTCACGCGTTCCGGACGCGGGAAGAATACTTTGTCTGACTGTACTGGCGGCTGGGATCGGACTTGAGTCACGTTAGCCCGATTCAGAAGCGAGCCGTCCAGATTTTCAGACAGAAGATCATGGACTACTCGCAAGTCCCGCGCAGAAGCGCAGAAGGCCTGTTGCCACGTCTTCAGCGCGACTTCCAGTTCGGCAGCGTACTTCTCCGCGATGAATTCGTCGGAGCCTGGTCGGATCTGCTGCAGAAAGCCCTCAATGGACGGCGCATATCTCGATCCCACATGAAGCAGACAGGGGGAAGATGGTCCTTGTGCCAGGGCTAACGATGGGAGATCGCGAAGACGAGATGCCAGAAATGCTCCTGCCACGCCCGTGGTCTTCAGGAACCAGCGACGTGAGCGGTACACATTCCCCCCTGAATTCGAATACAGCTCAGAATAACGGCTCCGTCTACGATGAAGTTATCGCTAATAGTATGCCAGTTTCCCTTTCACTTGCTGTTCGCGCCGGCGTCAAAATTCATGATGAGCCTGTTCTCGCGCGATAGCACGTGGTGCGTTCAAGGCGTTCATGATCGGACCTTGTGCTGGGCATTAGTGAACGACAGCAGGTTGCGCTTGATGTCACAACAAATTCCGTCACGTGGCACAGGCAAATCGGCGAAGCGCGATTGGTTCTTTTACCAGGTACGTCCCGTGGAGTTGTGTTTGGTTTCCAGGGACTCAACGCTTGTTATGACCGGGTTGGTAAAACCTCAGTTCGTTGCCCGTTTACCAAAACGGTTACAGGAACAGGTTGAGGGGAAGTAAGTCTCCATTGGGTCACCCGCTCGCCCTTCCAGGACATATCCACGACGACATTCCCTCTGGCCTTGACTCCTTTGACGCTGCCTTCTGGCCATTTCGAGCAAGGAGCGGGAAGCAATTGAATCACGCCATTCTGTGATTGAACCAGCATTTCTATCATCGCGGCTGCGATGCCGTAATTACCGTCGATCTGCAGGGGGATGTGATGAGTTGTGAACAGGTTGTCGAGCATGTTGTAGGTAATTAGGCCTTCCAACATCTCGTGAGCCTTCTCTCCATCCTGCAGACGCGCCCAAAGCATGCATCTCCAGGTCCATGACCAGGAACGCCGACTGTCTCCCGTGGTCTTCCTCATTAACAAGGATTTGCGGGCCGCCTCGGCCAACTCGGGTGTCTTCTCCATGCTGATCGTATTTCCCGGAAATACCGCAAACAGATGTGACGTATGCCGATGGTCTGTTACCGGATCGCGATCAATCATCCACTCCATCAAATTGCCCTCCTTGCCGATTTGCGGAGGCAAGAGGTGCTCCTGCTTTTGTTTGAGTTCCTCGACCCACTCCTGATCCACGCCCAAGATTTGAGCAGCCTTGATCGTGTTGAGGAACAATTCGGAAACAATCTCCTGGTCCATGGCTACACCATCCTCGCCACGAGGACCATGTTCCGGAGACCAGCCGTTTGGGACCACCAGTGTCCCAGCTTTCACCCGCGCGAGTTCAGGATAGAGGGAAACTTCCACCGGCTTATAGTCGCTTTCGAAGTCCTTCCCGCCTTTCCCCAGCGTTTTCAGATGAGACGTCCAGTATTGAGACAACTCCTTCATCATGGGGTACGCCTGATTGCGGAGATACGCGACATCCTGGGTAAAAGCGTAATGTTCCCACATATGCAAGGCGTACCACGCTGACCCTGGCAAATTCATCTGCCAGCCGTTCCCTCCAAAGGGATTGTGCGATGTGTAAACGAGCCAGCCATCAGATTGTGAACCGTGGGGGTGACCGGTCGCCTCGAGATACTCCTGCGTTGCCAAACGATTTGGCTCACGAGTGGCCCATAGGTAATCGATCATTGCCAAATGGCATTCGGAGAGGTTGCCCGGCTCCGGCAACCAGTACACCATCTGAAAGTTGATGTTGCTGTGATAGTCGTTCCCCCATGGCGAATCAATCATTCCATTCCATATGCCTTGGAGGCCAGCGGGCAAATTGCCGGGACGAGACGTGGAAATCATCAGATAACGGCCAAAATTAAAGAGAGTCTCTTCCAATCCCGGATCGTTGGGGCTTGTTCTGTAAGCTTCCAGCCTGCGGGGCGTGGGCATTGCGTTCCGTGAATCGCTCGATTGCCCCAGATCGAGCCGCACCCTATTGAAGAGCGGCTGATAGTTGTTCAAGTGTGGTTTGAACAAATCATCGTACGACTTGCCCTTGATCTTGTTTAGTCTCTCGGAGATTCTGATCTCGGGGGCTTCCCCGCGCCATCCCTTTGTGTAATCCAGCAGGTAATTTGTTTCGATTGCGATCACGATCGTAAATGAATCCACGGCGTGCAAGGCGATATGATCGGCGCTGCTGATTTGTTCGCCCCCGCGACTGGTGACCACCGCTTGTGCCTGGCAGCGGACTCCGTTGCCCAGCTCGCTGGTGAGAGTGAGCCCCTGGTGTCCCAGAGATACCGAATCGGCGTCACGCTGAGTCGCGAGGGAGATTGTAGCGTTGAATTTCTTCCGGTCATCCGCACGATAATGTAGAACCATGACCTGATCCGGGTGACTGGCAAACGCAATGCTCTGGATGGTGACGCCTTTCCGGGTCCCTGAAGACTGGACAACGCCCTCGTCCAAACAGATTTCGCGGACAAAGGAGCCCTTCTGCACCGGGGCGTTGAAATCGATAAGCAAGTCGCCGACGGGTTGATACCCCCCGAAGCCGTTTTCGCCAACTTCGGGTCCATGCTCTCCGTCATAGCCCTTATCGCCTTTGTTGTTGAGGGTGCCGCCATTTCGTCCGCCGGACCAGTAGGAGACTTCATTCAGGGCGTAGCGGTCACGCCCGCTTCCATGGAAGACGGAAGCAGCGATACGGCCGTTCCCGATCGGATATTGCTCCGCTTCCCAGATGCGGACAGGGTTCGGATATTTTCCCTTGGTCGCCCCGCTCGTCTCTTCGTCCAGATAGTCTGTTCCTTCGCCTGTCTGCCAGCGTTTGATGACTGGAGAAGGATGGAGTACGCGGGGCAAATGGGGAACCGGGTCACCTTCCCACACCCCGTCGTATAAATCGGAGGTGACGCTTGTCTGCTCTCTTTGATTTTCAAATAGCCGGGTGAACGCTGGTTGATCGGACCAGACGCTCATGGTATCCAGTTGGGTGTCTGCCGTTGGAGAAAACATCGAGAGGAACGCCGGCTGTGCAAAGCTGCGTCCTACATCGCTCCCGCCAACCAGAGCCATTCCGGCAGCCGCCATTCCTGATGCTTTCAGGAAAGCTCGTCGTCCAGTTTGGCCACCGTTATTGAGTCGTCTCATTTAGGGAAAACTCATCTTATGTGTCAGGGCAAACCGCTGTCAATATCCGGAACCAGGAGCAAAGCGTGCTACCCCCGACCCCTTCCACTCTGTCTACGCCAGAGTATTGCCGCCATTTACTGAGAACCGTTGGCCTGTGATGAATCCTGCGGAATCACCGGCAAGGAAAGCAACCATCTTGGCAACGTCCGATGCGTTGCCCATCCTCTTCATCGGCACTTGTTGTTTATAGCTTTCGAATTCAGCAGTCGGTACATCAGCGTGCCTCTCAGTGGGGATCCATCCCGGTGCAACCAGATTCACTGTTATGCCATCGGGAGCAAGTTCCCGCGCCCAGGAACGAGTCAGCCCTAACTGCGCGCCCTTTGCCGCAACATAGTTGGCGAAGCGTGGATTCCCTAGCTCGAAAACCTCACTTCCAATCTGAATGATCCTCCCGAAGCCCTGCCTTTTCATGGCGGGTAACACCTGCTTAAGAAGCAGCAAAGGCGACTTCACGAAGAACTCCAGTTGTTCCAGGTAGCACTCCCACGTCTGTTCCTCAATTGGGTAGAAGGGTTGCGGGCCGGTGGCGTTGACTACGAGAATATCGATCAAACCAAAGGCGTCGGAGACTTCATCCACCAGTCGTGCCACCTCCGACTCGTCACGCACGTCTGCTTGGAAGATGCCTGCATGGCCGCCTCGTCTCTCAATCTGATTGCGGAGACGTTCTGCTGCCTGACGGCTGCTCCAGTAGTTGATCGCAACGTTAGCACCGTTTTCAGCTAGTTCCAATGCGATAGCACTCCCCAAACCGCGGGCGGCGCCTGTTACCAGAGCGGTACGTTTCATGACTTCCGTCATCGCGCTTTCATTGCCAATCCGATGCTTCGTGATCCCAGCGACTTTGGTGCTGTTGCAGGTGTGCCGGAAACTGGTTCGAGTAGCGAGGATTTATGAGCAGCCCGCTCCAACAGGTAATTCGTTCCGGAACGCCCCGCAAAGGTCAAGACGTCATCTGAACGGGCAGCTAACACGGTCGAAGAGTTTCTTGCGTCGATGACCTCAACCTCCTGACCTGGCCAGGGGTTGCGAACGTGCAGTGGTCCCGATGACGCGATTTCGAAGCCGACACAAACGAGTTCACCATGTCGCAATCTCACGTCTACCTTATTTCCGTGCTGAAGATAGACCGTTCCATCTGCTTCCCAATCTTGCGGCCATGCAGGTGCTATTCGAATCAGATTGTTGTAATCGTCTGCGAGAGCCATCTGGAGCGCATCTGTCAGGACGCCGACTTGTTCAACATAGGGCTCATCGCCCGCAGAGCCGCCCGGTTCGGAAGGAGAAAAGGCTGCAAGACCGGAAGGATATGTCTGATAGTGTTCGGTGATTGCCACAAGGCTTGCCGTTAATTCGTTTGGAAGGCCAAGGCGCGCAGCGTGTATAGGATCGTAACTCCAGTCAGCTTCGTTCTTGTAGGGACGGTTCTGGAATGTACGCACGGCTACGTTGTGCAGGGACTCATCGTCTCCGATGGTCCCATAGGGCCACACCGGCTCTAATCCGAGGTTTTCAACGTTGTGGATTTTAGCGTCAGGATCATAGCTGGAAGCGATGATTGCATCTGCAGCATCCACCCTATCCTTCAGCATAACCGTTGGAGATGACACCGTCGTGAATGGCAAAGGCAAGAGTTTAGTCAGCGCCGCCTGCAATTCGGCAACGAGCGCGGAATCTGTCTTCAATAGCGTCGCGGCTTGAATGACACGAGGGAACAGCGCCCGCATTGCGGAAATGTCGGTGGTTGGATCGTGAACGTCCCATTGCATCTCGTGCGCATTTGACGGGAATGTATGCAGCTTGCCATCAGCTCCGGTAGCTGCGTAGACCAAAAGAAAGCGCGCCGCCTCCCGCATGAGTGGATAGTTCTTCTTTAGAAACTCCAGATCGTCGGTGTACTCATACTGTTTCCAAACCCAAAGTGACACCTCGGCCCCAGTAGAGATCGTGCGCGCGTTGTAATACGGCGGGGAGTCCTCGCCACAGTTGATCGGGGCATTGGGAAGCCATGTTTCGTTTTCATAGCCGCGGCCATTGAAGCGCATCGTTTCAGGAACGCAGGCTCCCTGCCGACCTCCCATATGCTGCCGGGTCCAACTCAGAATATTGTCAAGATTTTCCTGATACAGACGGAAGTATGAAGCGTTCAGATTGGTGGCTCCGGCCCCGAGATTGGCGCTCACCTGCATCCGCAGATTCCATTGCCAGTATGCCGAGGGACTCCACTTGTGTTGGTCGCGAGCGGAAGAGAATAGATCTCCAACACCGGCCTGGGAACCGGGAAAGCGATCACGGCTCTCAGCGGCAGCGGTGAACAGATAGATATTCCGGAGATTTTCAAAGTATTCGGCGCTGTGATCTGGTGAGGATAGTTTCATCAAGCCCGCGTGGTCCCAGAAGGCACTCCACCAGGCGCGGTGTTGATCGATGCGAATCGATTTTGCACGCGCCAATAGCTTTGAGGCGGCAGCATCCGCATCGCCTCCAGGCCATGACGGCGCGCCAAGCAGGACTCGGAAAGATCCATCCGGATGCGGCATGAATGTGAGGGTAACTGAAAGCGGGTCATTTGATGTTGCGCGTACATGACTTGCATCCGCTGTCACTGCGGCCAACGATCCAAATCGCTCATTGCTCGCGCCGGCTTCGCGATCGTCGAGCCACGTTTCGGCAAGAGCGCCGATGGTCCCGCGCGAAATCACCTGCGGCTTGCGGGGTGACCATAGCCGCAGCACTACCGTTTGCTCCTCTTTCGGGTCGGCCCCTTTTACATCCACCACTAGTACGTCGAGAGCCTCATCGACGTAAGTAACTACCGTCAACCCCCCTCCACTCTGTTCAAGCTCTGCGGTGTAAAGATTGAGCCGGCCCTGGTAGTCCGGTGCTTTCGCGAGCTTTGATAGAGTCGGAAGAACGATTTGGCCGGGCGACAAGCGTTCCGGAAAAGTATCACCCCGGTTTAGCTGTGCCGTGAACCCATCCTGGGCCCACACGGCAACTCCCAGCCTGCCATTGCCTAGTGGCATCGCTTCAGAAGGGGATACATTGGGTTTCTGCAGAATAATGTCAGAACGTTCGACCACCCCTTTTCGGTCGATCGGATAAAGCTCACCTGCCCACGCGTTCGCGGCCCCAATCAACTGTAGGGCGGCTATCTGAGCAAAAAAAATGAGGGCGACAAGATTACGACCTTTAGCCTGGTACCAGTTGCGAAGGCAGCAAAGGTCGAACCGCTTCGACAAAGTAGGGGCTGAAGTAATCCGAGGTAAAACTGTCATGCAAACGCTCCAGGAGTTGTTTCACGGCGATCCAAGATCATTTGTTGATGCCCGTTGGCCTGAGCGCTTACAGTCGAGGCAACGATTGCCCTTTGAGTTAAACGAGATCTGCATAAGCATTCGTGGCATCTGAGCAATGCGGCCGCCAAAAAATGAGTTCAGTGAAAATTCGTAAGATGAGACGTTTCAATCGAAGTTAGGCTACGTGATTGAAGACACGTGCGTCAATCGCAAGGCGCAGTAGCAGTCCCAAGGCTTTCGTTGTATCGTCGGTAGCAAATGGCGACGCAGAAGGACCTATCGAAATACGCCGGCGTGTCGGCCGGCACCGTCTCCAACGTGATTAGTGGCAGCACGCCCGTCAGTGAAGTTTCGCGGAAGAAGGTGCTCGACGCAATTCGCACTCTAAATTACCAACCGAACCTCATTGCACGCAGCCTGAAGACAAATCGAACCTATACCCTCGGCATCGTCGTTCCGGATATCACAATCGCGTTCTACACCAAGGTTATTCGAGGCGCCGAATCGGCTGCCAGGGACCGGGGGCATTTTTTGGTCGTGCTTGATTCTCAAGGCAGCCATGAGCTCGAAGTCGAGGTGTTGGCGTTGCTCCGTCAGAGAGTCGATGGGATTTTGTTCGTGACCGCAGGAGACTATAGATGGTCCGCCGAAGATGCCAGGCAAGTTACTTCTGGGCCGCCGGTTGTATGTGTTGACCGCCGGCCGGAGGGACTGCATGTGGATTCGGTGTGCGTGGATGATAGTGGCGCAGCCGAGATGGGGGTAACTCACCTCGTCGAGAGAGGACACAGGGGGATTGCAATTATCACTGGTCCGCTGACCCTTAGAAACGAACAGGAACGGCTTCGCGGATACGAGAAGGCACTCCGGAAAGCGAATCTTCGGATTCGCAGAAACTTAATTTGGTCAGCCGGCTTTGAACAGAAGCAGATCGACGCCGCTTGCCAGAAAGGAATGCTTCGATCGGCGGCAAGACCCTCCGCCCTGTTCGCCACTAACGGTGTTACGGGTCTCGGCGCTCTCCGCAGCTTGTATGCCATGGGGTTTTCTACGCCCGCGGATCTCGCCTTTGCCACGATCGATGACGTCATGACCGATCATCTATTCAAGCCTGCTATCACCTCGGTCATTCAACCGGCGCATGAAATAGGCTATCGCGGCGTCGAAGCCTTATTTGATCGCATTGCCAACCCAAAGAAAAACTCCAGTCACTCGATCACTCGGTTGCCCGCCAAGCTTGTGGTCCAGGAATCGTCACAAACATCCTCCTCAGCACGCCCAATAAGAGCTAGAAAGAGAGGGAAGTGATCGCCAGCTTCGGGCCGATCGGGGTTGAGTTCCTACACAATGATCAATCCCGCTCTAATCCTCGCGATCTCGGCACCGATCGAGTATGACCTAAGTATGACTTTGATATGACGCACGTACATGCAAGTGCTTGAAATTAAAACAACGAGTTGCAGCAAGTTCAGCGGTCATTCTGTGCGGGCTGCCCATTTTTCAGGAATCCATCTCAGCAGTGGGGAAGACGACCACAAATCCCTCTCGCTCACAAAGACGCTGCGTTTCCTCTCTTAATAGAGCGCGCATCGCATGTTCTGAGCCCCGTTTCATCGGCCCGCTTGTCCAGATATCCGGGTCGCCCGCAAATCCGACGGATTGCCAGAGAGCGAAATTGCGTCCAGTTTGGTACAGGTCCAGATGACGGAACTCATTATTCGAATCACCACGGCGATGCAGTGATATCCGAGCTATCAGAACGTTTGTCATATCTTCAGGATCGCCAGCAGGCAAAGGGGCTTTGCGAGCGAGGCTAGGCGTCGCCATTTTGGGAAACAAGATTACTTGAGTACAGTGGCCGATTTAACGGGAAGCACGCAGAAACCTGCTCAAGGGTAATCTTGCCCCTACATCAGCCACCGCGCGCATCGGCTGCAACCGCTGACGTGATCATTCAGCAAGGTGCGCGCCAGCACGACCTTCTGTGTGGCTCGCTCGATGGTCGCTCTCGCATCCTTGCCCGAATCTATTGTGCCTAAACGCGCAGCAATCAGTTCTGCAATACGCGACTCCAATACTTGAAAGAGAACGCGGTGAGCCAGACAGCGCGCGGGTTTACAGGCCAACTTGGTCAACCGGTCGTCCCCCTTTGGGATGATAACTACGGTGGAAAGATGGAAGAATTACACCGCGGCGCTGCCTACCTTTGACGTTTGGCGCAATATGTCGCTAACACCTTCGCCCTACACGGGTTTCATTTATTTAGCCAACAAGGGCTGAATGATGACATCCTCACCCCACCCCGGATTCGCGATTCGACAAAACACCGATGTCAGCTTAGACGCCATTTGCCTCACATGCTTTGTGACCGCCGGAACCGCAATGAACGAATCAGAACTGCCGACAATTGAGCGGAACCATCAATGTGACTCGGTACTGCTTACGATCCGTGCCTGCTGGTCATCGCACTCTAAAACCGTTTAGCTTTCTGATTCGATCTTCGGGCTTGTCGGCTCACCGGTCGTTCGTGCTCGTCGATGATAGGTTTTTTGGCAATCGCTGCAATGCCACGGATAGAAACCGAGCAGATTGAGAACGTAGCGTTGAAGGAACCCGTGACGGTGCCGCCGTTCTATGGGTTGTTGACATCTTGGGCAGGTCACCATCGTTGTCTCATTGTCGCGATTGCAACATCCCAGGCAAGCGCGAACGGCCCTCCTTGTCTCCGCAAAGAGCCCCACTCCATCCGACGAAGGCGGGGCCCTTTCGTACATCCCTTTTCGCAGATCCGGAAAACGGATTCGATGCAGCGAGGATAGCCGCATCCGCGTTGGGACTAGAAGCTTCAGATGCGCGAGCTAAGTCCAGTGCTGGCAAGATGACCAAAAAGTAATCGGCCTGTGTAACAATGGCGATTTCGGTTCATCCGGCCTTCAACGACGCTGAACCTTCAGGGGGCAATGCGAAATGCCATACCACATGTGACTGGAGCCAGGACGGTGAGAGGCGGGGACCCAGAGATGGGAATCTTGACCTGCTGAGGACTGTGCCGTAACTGTGCCGCACAGTTACGGAAATCTTTGTAAATGCTTGAATATACTGCAACAAGCTTAGCGTTTTTCGATGCGGGCTGTCTTGGTTAAGTTGCCTTATTATCAATAGCTTACTGACGCTATGTTGAAGTGACTCTGGATCAGCATATCGGGGTTCGAATCCTTGGGGGGCAGCCAGTCAAGCACGTTCCGGTACTCTCCTGGACTTCCTCGTTCAGTAACGTTCGCGTCAAATCCAAAAATTTGTCGACATTTCTCGTTCGCAGGGCGTTCGCAGAAGTGCCCGTAGAGCAGGATTGAAGAGGAGAGTAGGCGTGATTTGTCGGAAGTCCATCTATCTCATGTTTGCCCTGTCTTTTGTGGTCCCATTTTCAGTCAACCTTGCCCGAGCGCAATCGAAGACGCCCGCAATCATCCCCGCACCGCTTTCGTTCAGGGCAACAACCGGCACTTTGAAAGTGTCCGATGGAGCAGTCCTCTCTTTTCCATCTGACGACGCGGACGCTGAATTTGCGGCACAATTCCTGGCGAATGTAGTGCAGCGTACCCGGGGAATCAAGCTCACGCCGCGCCCCGAGAGCGGCCAAGCTCCGAACACCGCACTGATCGTCTTCCGTCGTAAATCTTCTAAGGACTCGATGAGGAAAGACAGCTATGATCTCCAGATTTCGCCCGAGGGCGTCCGAATCGCAGCGGCGGATCGCGGGGGATTACTTTACGGTGCGATAACCCTCTGGGGCTTGTTGACGGCGGATGCTGCTCGCGACGGTGACGCAGTCTTGAATTGCGTCAGCATTTCCGATGCTCCGGAACTTCCGTGGCGGGGTATTATGCTCGACTCCGCGCGTCACATGCAGTCCGTTGAATTCATCCAGGAGTTGATCGACTGGATGGCCCTGCACAAGCTGAATATTCTCCATTGGCACCTGACAGACGACCAGGGATGGAGACTCGAGATCAAGCAATACCCGAAGTTGACGAAGATCGGCGGCTGGCGTGAACTACCATTCGTAGCTGGCAAAACCGACCCGGCAACAGGAAACTCCTATCGATATGGAGGCTATTACTCTCAGGGAGCAAGTTCGTCGGCTCGTAGCCTATGCAGCGCAAAGAAATATCACGATCGTGCCAGAGATCGAGATGCCCGGACATGCCTCCGCGGCGTTGGCTGCATATCCCCAATTCGGATCGTCGGACGCGCATCTTTCTGCGCCAGTAAGTGAATACGGTATCTTCCCGAATCTCTACAACGTGAACGAAGAGACGTTTACCTTCCTCGAAAATATTCTGACGGAGGTGATGCGACTCTTTCCAAGTACGTATATCCATGTCGGCGGAGACGAAGCGGTTAAAGATCAATGGAAGGCGTCACCGCAGATTCAGGCGCAGATGCGGGCGCTCGGCATCAAGGATGAGGATCAATTACAAAGCTATTTCATCAAACGCATCGACACCTTCCTCACAGCGCACGGGCGCCGCACACTGGGATGGGACGAGATTTTGGAGGGCGGCCTCGCGCCCAATGCGACAGTCATGTCTTGGCGCGGGATGCAAGGCGGTATTGCCGCTGCGAAGCAGGGCCACGACGCGATTTTAACGCCGACTCGTCCTCTCTACTTCAACTATCGGCAGAGCGACGCTGCCGACGAAGCTCCGGGGCGATTTGCGCTCAACACGCTCTCCGATGTCTATGGCTTCGACACCGCACCCGCAATGCTGGCTGCGGAGGAGAGGAAGCATATCCTTGGCATCCAGGCAAACTTGTGGACTGAATATGTAATCACCGAGGATAGGGTGCAGTGGATGCTATTTCCGCGGATGGCGGCACTTACGGAGGTGGCGTGGCTCCCGCCAGCGAAGAGAAACTGGAACGACTTTCTCGACCGACTTGTGGCAGAGAAAAAGCGTTACGAAGCTCTTGGTATTCACGATGCCCCGAGCGCATTCCGAGTGAGGAGCATTCAGCATTTGAATCCCGGACAGAATCGGGTGTCGGTAGAACTGCATAATCAAACGGGCTTTGGTGAAATTCGATATACGGTCGATGGGTCCGTTGTGACGGCATCGTCTCCGCTGTACGAGAAGTCGTTTGACCTATCTCTCCCGTCACGCCTGCGAGCAGCAGCCTTTCACGATGGTGAGATTCCCGGGAGCGTAATCGCTCGGGAACTGAATGCGGTGACTGTGCGCCGGCGATTCAGCCAGGATTTGAAATTGTGTGTGAATGATCCATCTATCCAGATGGAACCAGATCCACCGGTTCCCGGCAGACCGGTGATGCTGGCAAACTACCAGAATCCGTGCTGGATCTATACTGATGCGGAATTGACAGGAATCAAACGAATCTCGGCACAGGTTGATCCATTGCCGTTCGTATTCCACGACCCGCGCAGCAAGCCGCCGCAGAATCCATCACTAAACGGCGAACTGCAAGTGCGCATGGATACCTGCGGCGGACCCGTTGTGGCGACGCTGCCCTTGAAACCCGCGGTCGGCCAGCGTAACGTCACCTGGCTGCATGCATCACTACCGCCCCTGCAAGGAGTGCATGATCTCTGCTTAAAGTTTGCAACCCCACAAGTCGACCCACTGTGGGTAATTAATGTCATCAGCTGGATCCAGCGGAGAAGCAATGACCTCGAAGCTCGGCTGGCGACTAAATTAGTGTTGCTCGGGCATGCGCCTACGAACTGTCTTGAGTATCGACCGAATGATCTCTGGGTTCAGGCGTTCTCTTGAGGAGAGAAGCGGAATCTTTATCCAGAAAGATGGTTAGGTTTGCGTGCCTTTGCAGAATCGAAGCTGGGACGGAGGGAACGATAGGGCCTTCGATACTATGTTTGACCGCCGTGCTCTTTCGCTTATCGGGAACGATCGCAATGATTTCTCTGGATTTGAGAATTTGCTTAACAGACATCGAAATCGCCTGTTGGGGAACCTCATCCAAGGTTGCGAACCAGCCCTCGTTGACCTGTTGATGGCGACAACGAGCGTCCAGCTCTACAACGAGATAAGGGTCTTCGGCCTCGAAGTCGGCTGGCGGATCATTGAACGCCAAATGGCCATTCTCGCCAATGCCTACGAAAGCAATGTCCACGACACGGGAACTGATTTCCGTATTTACCTTGTCTATCACTTCGCGAGGATCCCGCGCTCCATCGAGCAGGTGATAGTTGCTGATTCTGGTGGGGTGAATAAGCCTGTCGCGAATATATCGGGCAAAACTGGCCGGATGTTCGATTCCTAACCCGATGTATTCATCAAGATGAAAGAGTTCCACGCGCGACCAGTCGATGGAGCGGTCACGCGTGAGATTCTGAAGAAAGTCGATTTGCGATGTACCGGTGGCCGCCACAAGCACAATGGCGCGTTGAACAGCGAGGCGGGATCGGACGGAAGAAGCCGCGAGGCTTGCTGCTTCCTGAGCCATTTGGAGTGGATTGGCGAACACCTTGATGCGCATCTTGATCTTCCAGTCGCCTCCCGCAGGCAGATAACATTACGGCAGGTGCTTTTCGCCGATCGCGAGCATCGGCTGAGCGTTCGCCTGAAAAGCGGCCATGTTAGAGCGCCTGCTTACTTATTTGTGGCCTTCCGGCTCACTTCAAACGACACTTTGTTGCCGTGCTTGCGCGCAATCCACGTTGTGTCCGACGCCAACGAGGGCAACGCCTCTCCATTGCGCCAGATCAACGTTGGACGCCCTGGCTCAAATAAAGCATCGTAACTATCCCCCATCCATTTCTGGTTGCGGACGAACACCTTGCCAAGCGCCGCATTTGCCACGACGGTCAGGTCTTCTCCTCCCCAGGTGCGCATGCCTGCGACGTCGGGAAACTGAAGCGTGTCGAGAGTATCGTGCCCCATGATACGAACTGTGCCGAAGGCGTGCTCTCCGGGAGGATAGGCTTTCGAATCGACGTTTTCCGGCAAGAGTGGCCCAAGATTCGAATTGATTGCCCGAGAGAGCCACTTGAATCCTTCAAGCCCCTGGCCGCTTCGCGTGAGCCCCATCCCTACATAGCCAAAAATTCTGGGCCATGCCGGCCCGCGCCAGTAACCGCCCCACTTCGGGGTGTCGAAGGCTAAGGTAGGTAACAGCGCGCCGTTAAACTTGGCTGGATCGTTGAGCCGCTGCATCATCACTGCAATACGATCGTGGTCGGTTTCGAAATAGAGGAAATAATAGGCATCGAGGTTTTCCCCCTGGGTCCAAAGCCTCCCCGTCTTTACGTCCAGATCCCAATAGCGCTGCGTGGCCGGGTCCCAAAGCTTCTCGCGCACAGCCTGAAGCGCCAGGTCGAACTCATGTTTCCACGGTAGCGGGTCGTCTCCCTGAATGCGTGCAAGATAAATCATTTCCTGCAGGCTCCAAAGATTGAATACCTGCTCATTTATTGCGCTGGTGGCGTCTCCCTTGAGATCGACAAACGGCGAGTCCTTGTCGTCCCAACCGGTTTCGTAGGTGTGAAGCCAGTCGATAAGATGATCGTGGTTTGCGTCCCGTATCTTGAGAAGGCTCCGCTGATACGCCAGCAGCGCTTGCCACACGGTACGATCTCCCGCAACTCCACCGGGTTTTTCGCGAAGGATGCTCGTATCGCCAGTGAGCCGAACATATTCACCTACGAGCGTCGCCTGTACAGGCACACCCTGTGTGTCGCGTTCGGGACCTGTCGCCTGAAATGTGTTCTTCCCTGACGGAAAGATCGTCCAGGGACACGTGCCATCTCCTTTGGCGTTCACCGCGTAACGGAACCAGTTGAGGATGGAAGCACGGGCCAGATCTCGTCGATTGGTGCCAGCCATGGCGACGGCTTCAGCAATCCCGTCGTTACTCCACATGCCCATGAAATCATTCCAGTCTGCAATCATCATGGGACAGGCCGGTAAGTAGCGAACCTGGCAGGTGGTGTTCAAAAGCCCGCGCCAGAACCAGAGTTCGCTGCGAACCAGTTCCTCGGGCGCAATGCTCTCCTCTTTGTTCAGTGTGGGAACGGTGAATTTTACCGGTTCAGCCGGAGCTACGAGAGGCACGGTCGCCAGATACTCATTCCACAAGCGGTGAGTTTCCTCATCAAGAAGATCTGGAGATGCGCGCAGGTCGGCGAGGCTCGTTTCAGCCTCGTGCTCGTGCGCACCCAAAGTAATCATCAGCGCGGCGGAACCGCCGGTGCTGAGCTTCCATTCGAAGTGTTCATTATCAACGGCAGCTTGCGAATCGGCTGCAAGTATCAGGCGGTAGGGCCACTTCAAGTCGCCATAAGTCAGACAGTTCGACTGCGAACCGGGAACAATTTGAAGGCCGAGTCCTCGAGGTTGAACCATCACGCGAACTGGTTTGGGCGTGTTTACAATAGCGATCCGCAAAACGGCTGCCGGCTTTCCATAAACGGGATAGACCGTCAGCGAGACTTCTAGCCCACCGTCGAATGTCGCTCGATAGACAGTCCGGTCCGCAAAGTAGGTCAGACTATGTTTTGCTGAATTGTCGCTGAGACTGCGACTCTGACCGGATTCATCCGCAAACATCGGCGCCGCGATATCCAGAGCTTCAAGGCGTTCTCCTTCGTTGACAGGAGCCGTTGGACCGGCCACAGGAACGATGACTCTTTGCCCCCCGAATCCCGACTCCTGCAGGGCCATGAATCCATTGGATTGGTAGATCAGGCTCTTGGGAGGAGCCGTTGCGTCGAATCGAGTGAACGCAGCGTAGTCGAAGCCGTTGCCCAGATAGGAAGGGAATTGATGTGAAGGCCCCTTCGTTTGTGCGACCAGATTTGCAGACAATAAACAAAGAAGACTGATAAATTTGCGAACCTTCACAGCGCCTCTTTTGCCGTGCACACAGCATGACGACAGCTTTTCTCGTTGCCGTGCTGGATTTCGAGACTGTGTCCGGCGATAAACCCGTTCACTTTTTCATTTCCTAAACGGCGGCCTTTGATGCCTTGTCTCACTAGACTATCCCCACACCGAGTTGCACAAGTCCATGCTTCCTCAATCCAGCCTGAAATCGTACACAAAATAGAAACATGCGAGCAGGAATGAGCGGCTGACAACCGACGTATCGAAATTAGGTTGAGCGAGGGCTGTTCCGCTCGCGCGTGGACGCACTGGCCTTCAAAAGAGAGGGGCAGGGCCGGCTGCGTAGCGGCGACGATCGCTTGTGTCCGATTAATGAAAAGCGCAACTGGGCCAATTACGCAAAATGGCTGTCCGGATCTGATTTGCACGATGCCGTTCCGCTGTGGCAATCTGCAATTCAAAGGATCGCAGTTTCCATTTGGTTGTTCACCAGACCAGGCTAACGGCACGTTCCGCAAGCGCAGTTCCGCATTTCCCGGAAAACGCGTCCCACAACTTTATTTGCTTTCGATTGAGAGGGTCTCCATGGCATTCATGCCGGGTCAGGTACGCTGCCTGCGCCTGATTTTCCTGTTGACGACTGTTGCGGCAAGTGCAATCACCTTGGCACAGAACGCGCCTACGATCTACGATCCCCGTCTAACCTTCGCGCCCTTGACGCTTCCTGACCCTGTTAACGCCTATCGCTCCAGCAACGGAGCGCCGGGCCCGAGTTATTGGCAAAACGAAGCCAGCTACGAACTGCACGCGGAACTCGACCCTGCCGCTAAACAGTTGCGGGCAACCGAAATTATTACCTACACGAACAACAGCCCCGACACATTGCCGAGCCTTTGGATTCAGCTTGAGCAAAATATCTATCGCAAAGATTCGCGCGGGCAGGTGCTCTTTGGCAGCTTCATGCGCAGACGGCGAGACAACCCCACCACCGCCGCACCAGAGAACACGTCTACCGACGGCTTTGTTTTCGATTCCGTCGAGATCGAATCTGGTAAGCAGACGGCGAAAGCCGATTACCTTGTGAGCGACACCCGTATGCAGATCCGGCTCGGGCAGCCGCTCAGACCTCGCGGCGGCCAGCTCAAAATCCACATCAAATACCGCTACCAGATTCCTGGAGTATGGGGAGGCCGCACCTCGTGGGGTATGTCAAGGCAGGGCGAGATCTATGACATGGCGCAATGGTACCCGCGCATGGCTGTTTATGACGACCTGAGCGGATGGGACACGCTGCCCTATATCGGAAGCGAGTTTTATCTTGAGTACGGCAACTTCGACTACTTCCTCACCGTGCCGGCGAACATGCTCGTTGCAGGCTCCGGGGAACTCGTTAACCCGAATGACGTTCTTACGAGGACAGCGATCGAACGTCTGGACGAGGCCCGCAACAGCGACAAGACGGTCTATATTCGCAAGCCGGATGAAGTGACGAATCCCGCAAGCCGTCCAAAGCAGGACGGCACACTGACCTGGCATTTCCACATGGACCACACCCGGGATGTCTCCTGGAGTGCCTCGCCGGTCTTTATCTGGGACGCGGCCCGCATCAATCTTCCGGATGGCAAGACATCGCTCGCCATGAGCTTTTATCCGCCGGAGAGTGTTGGCCCCGATGCCTGGGACAACTCAACGGAATATGTAAAGGACACTGTCGAACACTTCTCCAAGCAGTGGTATCCCTACCCCTGGCCTGCGGCAATCAACGTTGCCGGATTCTCGACCGGAATGGAATATCCAGGCATTGTCTTTGATGGCATTCCGGATCGTGGACCGTTTCTGTTCTGGGTCACCGCGCATGAGATCGGACACGACTGGTTCCCGATGATTGTCGGATCAAACGAACGCCGCCACGCTTTTATGGACGAAGGCTTCAACACCTTCATCGACATCGACGAGTCTGCAACATATGCCAACGGAAAGTACGGTCCGAAGCGCGATTCCGAATACTCCGCGGGCGGCGAGCCTCCAGACATGATTCTGAAGGTCCTCGACAATCCCGACGCGCCGACCCTGATGGCTCCTGCCGATTCCTACGGTTTTGCACTCGGGCATCCTGTCAGTTATTTCAAGGGAGCCTATGGCATGGTGCTGCTGCGCGAGCAAATACTCGGACCGGATCGTTTTGACTGGGCCTTTCGCAAGTACATCCGCGATTGGGCCTACAAACACCCTTCGCCGTCCGACTTCTTCCGGGAGATGGATAGCGAAGGTGGTGAAGACCTAAGCTGGTTTTGGAGTGGCTGGTATCTCAATAACTGGAAATACGATGTCGCTATCGACAAGATTGAGGGGTCGGCCGTAACGATCAGCAATCGCGGCCAGCTCGTGCTGCCGACCACGGTCGAAGTCACCTTCCAGGACGGAACGAAGACGCGAACGAAGCTACCCGTCGAAACATGGATGTCAAGAGGAACCTACACCTGGACGCTTGAGAAGAAAACTCCGATCGCTTCCGTCGTAGTCGATCCTGATCATCAGCTGCCCGATAACAACCGCAGCAACAACGAGATGAAAGCACAATAGACGAGACTTGAACCGGGTTTGAAAGAGTACAGGTGCAGATTACCAACGCTCGCCCTTGTCCTCTATGGCAGTTGCGCGGCACGCATGCCTGATCGCAACAGCACGAAACCGCTACAACTCGTTCGAACAGGAAAAGGAAAAATCGACATGGAGGGAATAACGCGGCGCACCTGGATCAAAGGAGCGGCGAGCTGGCTGCTGGCGGCCCCTTTTGCCGAGTCATTTGCGTCGAGCCGGAACACCGAACTGCCAAATGCGCGGCCTCCGGCTGCCGAGCGGCGTTTTCGCAGCGAAGCGGTGGAAGAGCGCATTCAGTTGGTTCGGCGAATGATCGCCGATCCCGCTCTCGCCACCATCTTCGTGAATTGCTTTCCGAACACGCTGGATACGACCGTCACTCCAGGGACATTCGAAGGGAAGCCGGATACGTTCGTCGTGACCGGCGACATCGACGCCATGTGGCTGCGGGATTCTTCCGCGCAGGTGTGGCCGTATTTGCCTCTGGCCCGTGAAGACGCGAGGCTGCGTGCGCTGCTGGAAGGGGTGATCCGGCGTCAGGCGCGCATGATATTGCTGGACCCCTATGCTAATGCCTTTCTGCGCAGTCCAACCGATGCGCCGCTTTCGTGGGCTGTGGCGGACAAGACGGAACATCACGCCGGTGTGGGTGAGCGCAAGTGGGAGTTGGATTCACTGTGCTATCCCATTCGCCTGGCCCACGGATACTGGCAGGCAACCGGTGATACGAGCCCGTTCGACGCTCAATGGAAAGAAGCCGCATGGATGATCGTGCGAACCATGCGTGTTCAGCAACGAAAGGAGGGTAAGGGGCCCTACTCGTTCGAGCGGGTGTCGGCGATTCCAACTGAAACTTGCGCGCTGGGCGGCTTCGGTAATCCGGCGCGCCCGGTGGGCATGATCTTCTCCATGTTTCGACCTTCCGACGATGCGTGCATTTACCCTTTGTTTGTTGCGGCGAACCTGTTTGCCGTCGTGAGCCTTCGGCAACTCGCGGCGGTCGCGAATACCATACTCCACGACACGAATCTCGCGGCGGATGCCGAGAGTTTGGCCTCCGAGGTGAGTCAGGCACTCGATCGCTATGGAAAAACGCAGGATGAAAAGCTGGGGACGATTTGGGCGTATGAAGTCGACGGGTATGGAAACGCGCTCAAGATGGATGATGCAAATGCGCCGGGATTGCTCAGCCTCGCTTACCTTGGGTGCTGTGTATTGGACGATCCGCTGTACCGTCGCACGCGCAGCTTCGCGCTCAGTGCGGCCAATCCCTATTTCTTTAGTGGCAGTGCCGCGGAGGGCATCGGTGGGCCTCATGCCGGCCTGAACATGATCTGGCCCATGTCGATCATCCTGCGCACCTTCACATCGCAGGACGATGCGGAGATCCGCCAATGCCTGCGCTGGTTGCGCGATACGACGGCAGGCACTGGGTTCATGCATGAGTCCTTCGACAAGGACGATCCGACGCAGTTCACTAGACCGTGGTTCGCGTGGGCGAACACGTTATTCGGCGAGTCGATTTGTAAACTGGCGGAGACGCGGCCCGCAATCCTGAGAACAGCGTTGGACTGACATGTGCGATCTACGGTGACGTTCTGCCCAAGCGCAGGTCGAAATACTTTGAAGATCAAACACGAAGGAGAAATGATGCAGTCTTTATCCAGATCAACATTGTGGACGCGGCGTGAGTTGATGCGTGGTCTGGCGGCCTTGGGTGTGACAGCGGCAAGCGCTCCGGGCACTTTGGGCTTTGCTCGGTCCGGCGAGCAAACAGGCAGCGACGTAGACCTGCTGAAGTGTGTCAACGTCATGATCGGCACGGGGGGCCATGGGCACATGTATCCCGGCGCGACGGTGCCGTTCGGCATGGTCCAGTTGAGCCCCGATACCTACAACAATGATTGGGACTGGTGCTCCGGCTATCAGATCTCCGATGAATCGATCATGGGGTTCAGCCACACGCACCTGAGCGGCACAGGCTGCGGGGACCTGCTCGACTTCCTTGTCGTTCCGTGCACAGGAGAGGTTCGGCTGGTTCCCGGCGACCGGAAGCAACCTGGCAAGGGCTATCGCTCGCGGTTCTCCCATGCCAACGAGCATGCGCACCCCGGGTATTATTCGGTGCTGCTGGATGACGCAGGGGTGCGCGCCGAGCTGACAGCAACCGAACATGCGGGCTTCCATCGCTACACCTTCCCGGCCAGCGACTCCAGTCACATCCTTCTCGATCTGAGCCATGCCTACGGCGAGGCCGGGAAGGACATCGTCTGGTGTGCTTTGAGCCAGGCGAATGAACGCGCAATTCTTGCCGGCCACGCGACCAATGCGTGGGGCCCGGGCCGCGAGATGTACATTGCGCTCGAGT
Source organism: uncultured Acidobacteriaceae bacterium (assembly GCA_963781245.1). Taxonomy (GTDB): domain Bacteria; phylum Acidobacteriota; class Terriglobia; order Terriglobales; family Acidobacteriaceae; genus Silvibacterium. The sequence continues at coordinate 170,046 of CAWAFB010000003.1, read as the reverse complement.
TCTCCCGTTCCTTCGACCGCCTGGAATTTTATGTTGACGACAAGCCGGTGGCCGCATCTTCGACGGAGTTACGCGGCAAGAATCTGAAGGCGGTCGCCTACTTCAAGACCAGCGCGGACGAGCAAATTCTGATTAAGGCTGGACTGTCCGGCGTTTCAGCCGGCGGCGCGAGGAAGAACCTTGCTGCAGAATTGCCCGATTGGGACTTCGACAAGGTCTGTCACGCCGCCGAGGACCGCTGGCGCCGTGAGTTGAGCAAGATTCAAATCGAGACGGCGGACAACGACCGTAAAACGATCTTTTATACCGCGCTTTACCACAGCATGCTCGCGCCCACCCTCTTCGACGATGTAGATGGAATGTACTGGGGCATGGATGGGGAGGTGCACCAACTCACCGGCGGGCAGCGGAACTACACCACGTTCTCGCTGTGGGATACCTATCGCGCGGAGCATCCGCTCTTCACACTCATCCAGTCGGACCGCGTGCCAGACGTGGTCAACAGCCTTATTCGCATGGCGGAGCAGAGCCCTGCCGGCGTCCCAGTCTGGCCGCTTCAGGGCAAGGAAACTGGCTGCATGACCGGCTACCACTCTTCGGCAGTGATCGCCGAGGCGTGCATGAAGGGCTTCACCGGCATCGCCTACCAGGCCGGCCTCAAAGCGCTGAAAAAGCGCGCACTGGATGATGACTATCGTGGACTGCAGTGGTATCGTTCGATGGGCTATATCCCGGCCGACCTCGAGGACGAGTCAGTTTCGAAGACGCTGGAGTACGATTACGACGACTGGGCGATTGCGCATCTTGCCGAGAAGCTCGGCGATCCCACGACGGCAGGGCTGTTGCGTGAGCGCTCCCGCAACTATCGCCACTACTGGAACGCCGAAACAGGCTTTCTGCGTCCGAAGCTGCAGGACGGATCGTGGGCCACGCCGTTCGATCCCATCGCTATGGGCCACTCAAAGAAATGGCGGGACTACACCGAATCGAATGCCTGGCAGACCACCTTTGGCATCCAGCACGATGTGACCGCCTACATCGAAATGATGGGAGGTGACAAGGCATTCGTCGCGAAGCTCGATGAGCTGTTCAATCAGCCGTCCACCTTGCCGCCAGATGCGCCGCCGGACATCGCCGGCATGGTGGGCCAGTATGCCCATGGCAATGAGCCGAGCCACCATATTGCGTATCTATATTCGTATGCCGGTGAGCCTGCCAAGACGCAGGAGCGGATTCATTTCCTCAATACGACCATGTACCACAACGATCCCGACGGCATGGCGGGAAATGAAGACTGCGGCCAGATGTCAGCGTGGTTCATCCTGAGTGCGATCGGGTTCTACCCGGTCGATCCGGTGAGTACGCACTATGTGTTCGGGACTCCGCTCTTCGATCGCAGCACATTGACCCTGGCTGGCGGAAAGCAGTTGGTCTTTGAAACTCGCCGGTCGACCCCTGCGAGCATCTATGTGAGCGGCGTATCGCTGAATGGAAAACCATATCCGCAATCCTGGTTTAGCCATGAGGAAATTGCCGGAGGAGGGATCTTCGTCCTGGAGATTGGCTCCCAGCCGGATCCGCAGTTCGGGAAGGCGGTCTCGGCTCGTCCGCACTCAGCCTGATTTCGATGACTCTAAGAATCGGGACGGACGCCCGCGAGCCATCGAGAGACTGTCACCTATTGCCTTAAATTCAACGCAAAAATGCATCAGTCTAGCCTGTCAGCTCAAGCCGGCAGGAGGCGCCGGTCATTGATATGTAATCGACGCGGACGCTTATGACCGGCCTACTGGTGCGATGGTGAAATCGTTGATGCTACTTGTTTGCCTTGAACGCAAGATCGACTTATAACTTCCGAAATTGATTGGTCCGGCTCTCGAGCAGCTTCGTGGGCGATCGCAAGTCCCTGAGCTAACTTTACGATGTCACTCTCATCGAATAGATCTGTACAGTACTCGAATGAACCGGAAATGCCGTCTCTATTTTCTTCAAGATTCAACGTCAGATCATATCTTGCGGTGCCCGGTTCAGTGTGGATTTGTAAGAGGTCTATCCTCGTGTGGGGGTGAGACTCAAAGCCAAAAGTGACTTGAAAGATGGGGGATCGTTGAAATCTTCGGTCCGGCTTGAGCGCTCGCACAAGCTTCTGGAACGGCACATCGCTATTATCGTAGGCTTCGAGAGCAGTCTCGCGAACCCGCCTTAGAATCTCACGAAAGCTGTATTCCTGAGTAAGCTGGCACCGAAAGGTCAGCATGTTAAAGAACAGCCCTACCATTCGCTCGGTTGTCACGTGTCTACGGTCGGTCATAGGCGAGCCAATACAGAAGTCTTCGGATCCGGAATATAGATACAGGAGCAATGCGAGTACGGCCAGATATGTCATGAAGGGAGTTGCGTTTTCATCCGTGGCGACCTTATTCAGCAAGTCTCGAAGGGATACTGGGATTGTTACTGGCAGTGTCGCTCCCCACGATGTTCGCTTTTTTGGGTAAGGATGCCTGTGAGGCAATTCGAGGAACGGTGGCCGATGAGCCAAAGCCTGACGATCTGGCCTATCTCATCTACACCTCAGGGTCGACTGGGAATCCGAAGGGTACAGAGATACCGCATGGCGCGCTGGTCAATCTCCTCAGCTCCATGTTGCGCGAACCCGGAATCTCGAGCACTGACACTCTGGTTGCGATCACCACTCTATCCTTCGATATTGCAGCGCTTGAGATATTAGGCCCCCTTGTCTGCGGCGCAAAAGTGGTGCTGGCCTCCCGGGATCAAGTCATCGATCCGGAGTCCCTGGCGGCTTTGATAGAAGATTCTGAAGCCACCATCATGCAGGCAACGCCCTCGACTTGGAGATCACTTGTCGAGAGCGGTTGGATGGGAAGGACGAATCTGCGAATGTGGTGCGGTGGAGAAGCACTGTCTTCCGATCTCGCCGAGAACCTTTTAGCGCGAGGAAGGGAATTGTGGAATCTTTACGGCCCAACAGAAACGACGATATGGTCTTCCGCTCATCGGGTCAGAGATGGCGAGAACCCTGTTCTCATCGGTAAGCCGATCGGGAATACCCGCATGTATATTCTTGATGCTGAAGCCCAGCCAGTCCCGATCGGAGTTCCAGGAGAACTCTACATCGGTGGGGCTGGCGTGGCGCGCGGCTATTGGAGCCGCCCGGACTTAACGGCAACCCGATTCATGGCCGATCCCTTCGGCACGAATCCGGGTCGGCGAATGTACAGGACGGGAGATCGCGCGCGTTACAGGCGAAACGGACAGATTCAACTACTGGGGCGAACAGATCACCAGATCAAACTGCGCGGACATCGCATAGAGCTGGAAGAAATTGAGACGGTACTCAACCGCCATCCGGAAGTGCTTCAGGCAGTAGTGGTGCTGCATGGAGAAGGTCCGGATCAGCAACTCATTGCCTGGGTCAGGCTACCCGATGAGGCAGGCCTCGCACAGCTTCGGCCGTGGCTACAGACACAATTGCCGGAGTACATGATTCCTTCGGCGTTCCTTCCAATCCAGGAAATCCCGCAGACCCCGAACGGAAAAGTCGACCGGAAACAACTGCCCGTGCCGAAGGGGTTCGCTCGCGAGAGATCAACCGCATCAGTCCGCCCGCGCAACGGGATAGAAAGACAGCTGGCAAAACTATGGTCGGATGTCCTTGGCATCGATCGTGTGGGCATTCGCGACAATTTCTTTGATCTGGGCGGACACTCGCTCCTTCTGATTCGAGTACACGCGAGGATGCGGAAGGATATGGATGTGCACATCCCGGTGGTCGACCTTTTCCGCTATCCAACAATTGAATCGATGGCGGCCTGCCTTGAGCGTCGTCTTTCCGAAACTACAGTGGCCGTGGGAGCGAACTTCTGATGCAGTCGGACAAATTCATGCAGAGTGAGAAATCATGGAGCGACGCTATCGCCATCATTGGCATGAGCGCTCGTTTTCCTCACTGTTGCAGCGTTCAGGAATTCTGGGATCGTCTGCTTGCCGGCGAACTTCTAATCTCTGAATTTAGTAAAGAGGAGCTGCTGAAAGCAGGTGTAAGCGATGCCATGCTTTCCAACCCCAACTACGTTGTCAGAGGCAATTCGATTGACGAAGCTGATTATCTGGACGCGCAGTTTTTCGGGCTTAGCAGGCGGGAAGCGGAAATAATCGATCCCCAACAACGTGTGTTTCTTGAATGTGCGTGGGAAGCGCTTGAACATGCAGGCTATACCGGGGATGGAGAGAATGTAGGTGTCTTCGCCGGCGTCGGGATGAATACTTACATGATGCAGTTGCTGGGCAACCCTGATGTTCTTGCCAGTGCAGGCGGATATCAGTTGATGCTGGCGAATGACAAGGATTATTTAGCGACGCGGGTTGCCTACAAATTGAATCTCCGTGGTCCTGCCGTCGCAGTTCAGACGGCATGTTCCACTTCACTGGCAGCAGTCCACCAGGCCTGCCAGAGCATTCTCAACGGTGAGTGCGACATGGCGCTTGCTGGAGGTGTATCGATTCCATTTCCTCAGTGTGCGGGATATGTCTACATGCCCGGCATGATTCTGTCCCCCGACGGGTACTGCAGGCCGTTCGATATTGGGGCCAATGGAACGGTTCCAGGTCGTGGCGCCGGCGTCGTCGTTCTCAAACGGCTATCGGAAGCGATCTCAGATGAAGACCTTATCTACGCTGTAATTCGTGGCTCCGCCTGGAATAACGATGGAGCTGGAAAAATGGGCTACACCGTACCTAGCGTTGATGGTCAAGCCGCCGTCATTCGGCAAGCTCTCGCCGCCGCGGGGGTTGCGGCAGATCGCATCGGATATGTTGAAACACATGGAACCGCGACTGAACTGGGAGATCCAATCGAATTTGCGGCATTGAAAGAAGTCTTTTCGCAGAGCCGCGCGCGGACCGGCTCATGTGTACTCGGCGCAGTGAAATCGAATATGGGTCACGCCGACGCGGCGTCCGGTGTCGCCGGTCTGATCAAAGCGGCTCTTGCTGTTCAGTCCGGCATCATCCCACCTACATTGAACTTCCTTCAGGCCAACCCGCATTTGGACTTCGAAGACAGCCCATTTGCCGTTAGTTCCTCCGCCATGCCATGGCTGATTGAAGGAGATCGATGGGCTGGCGTCAGCTCCTTTGGAATAGGTGGGACAAATGTGCACGTTGTTCTAAGTAGCGCGCCCGAACGTCCTTCAAGTTCACGGGCGGACACTCCTCACATCTTCCCCATCTCGGCACGCACCCCAACGGCTCTTACAGCAGCTTGTGATCGCCTCGCCGACAGGCTTGAGACCGATGCGTCGCTGATTGCGGACGACGTGGCAGCGACCTTGCAGCTAGGCCGGCGTGACTTCTCCTTCCGTCGCGCGGTCGTAGCGCACGGCTGCCCTGACCTGGCTATCAGGCTGCGAAACCTGCCAAATAACCGTGAAGTCGCACCGCTGGATCTCAGAAATGATGTGGTCTTTCTCTTCCCGGGCCAAGGCCAGCAATTCGTCGGAATGGCGGAAGATTTGTACCGGACAGATGCCTTGATCCGAGACACGATCAACGACGGAGCGCGCATCCTCCGTGACATTCTGGATCTCGATATCGTCGACTTGATAGCGGGCCACGAGAAGAGCCCGGAGTTGAAAGCACGATTCCGTGAGACAGGCGCGGCTCAGCCCTCGCTCTATCTCATCGAGTACGCTCTTGCTGCGCGCTGGCGATCTTTGGGGGTCGAGCCATCGGCATTGCTGGGACACAGCCTAGGTGAGCTCACCGCGGCTTCCGTCGCTGGAGTATTTTCCTTTGACGACGGCTTGCGCCTTGCCGCGGCTCGTGGTCGCCTTATGGCGCAAACGCTACCCGGCATCATGCTGGCTGTCTCGTTGCCGCCCGAGAAGCTCGCCAACTACATCGAGAGCGATATATGGCTCGCCGCCGAGAATGGCCCAAAGATGTCGATTGCTTCTGGTTTGGTAGAGGCGATCGAGCATCTTGAGCGCAGACTTTCATCCGACCGCGTTGCTTGTGTTCGCCTGGCCTCAAGAAACGCGTTCCATACTCCATTGATGGCAGACGCCGCAAAGGCGTTCCGCCAGGAGGTGGAATCCGTAGCGCGCCATGCTCCCACGATTCCATGGCTTTCAAACGTAACCGGAACGTGGATAGAGGCAGCCGAGGCGCAGAGTTCGCGATATTGGGGATCGCAAATTCTTTCGAGAGTTCGATTCACTCAGAATATTTCTGAATTGGCAGATCGTCAGAAATTCCTATTGGAGGTCGGTCCAGGAGAAGCGCTCATCGGAATAGCCCGTTCGCAAATGCCAGGAAGTAAAACGGCGGTCTCACTTGGAACCGAAAACCGTCGAATTTCCGACAGCGTTGTTTTCCTCGAAGCTGCGGCTAAAGCCTGGGAATGCGGGGTCAATTTCGCATGGCACGCGTTGCAGCCTGGAGTCAAACGACACAGGATTCCGCTGCCAACCTATCCTTTTGAGCGCCAGCGCTACTGGATCGAACCATCAGTTCCAGCTCCATCAAGTACGCCTGAATGGGTCTTGGACCGCGATCTTCCCTCGGCGCGGGATACTACAGAGTTCGTTAAGCGCCCTGACATTTCCTCCTGGTTCTACACGCCATCCTGGCAAAGCACACCGAGCCCCTCTGTCGGATTACAGCCGGAGAGTGCCACTGTTGACTGCTGGCTGGTTCTGCTTGACGACGCCGGGCTGGGAGAAGCGCTGCTCGCAGGACTGAGGCAGAATGGAGCTGCCGTCGTAACGGTGACCGCGGCCGGCCAATTTGCTGCGAACGGTGCACGATTTGAGATCAATCCCGCACGCGCCGACGACTACGGCCGAATGTGGCAGGGAATTGTAGAACTTGGTCTGCGTCCTACCGGACTTCTCAATCTCTGGACGATGAGCGGCACGCAGGTACAGACATACGACAGTCTTGTACTCCTGTTACAGACCGCAGGTAAGTATCGTCAGCGCTTCCACCGGATTGAGATCGTGTCGGATTATCTGGAAAACGTCTGTGGCGATCTGGTTGAGGAGGTGCAGCGGGCTGAAATCTTGGGCCTTCTACGCGTCTTGCCGTCAGAATACGCGGGAATGCATTGCCGTTCCATCGATGTGTCGGTGTCCGCAGGTGAGATCGATCAGACTGTCGTTCAAATTCTGGATGAGATTCGTGTCGAGGGTGGGGAATTAGCTGTCGCGTACCGGGGAGGAATCCGCTGGCAGAAGAGCTGGATACCTGCACCATTGCGCGAGACTTCCGAGACGCCCTTCCGCGATCGCGGTGTTTATCTCATTACCGGTGGAATTGGCGGGATTGGATACAGTATCGCCCGTCATCTGCTCCAGAACTATCAGGCTCGGGTCATCCTCACTGGGCGAACTGCTCTCCCTGGGCGAGACGAGTGGGCTGCATGGACGGCTGCGCATGGTGAACAAGACCCTGTCTCTCGTCGAATCCTGCGCATGCAGGAACTCGAGCGGGCCGGAGGGGAGTTTCAGCTTATATCTGCGGATATTTGCGACAAGAAGGCCATGACTGAAGTTTTTGAGCTGGCCCGTAAACGGTTTGGCAAAATCGACGGCGTACTGCATGCAGCAGGTGTAGCTGATGCCGCTTCGGTTGCGTCCCAGGAGGTAGAGGCGGCAGCAAGGGTTCGGAATCCTAAGGTGCAGGGAAGTGTTGTTCTAGCGGAACTGTTGCAGGGAAAAAATCCCGACTTCTTTCTGTTGTTTTCTTCAATAAGTTCCATTTTTCCCGCCGCAAGAGAAGGTGCATACGCCGCAGCGAATGCCTTCGAGAATTATTTTGCGGACTATTGCCGGCATATTCTGAAACTTCCAGCTGTCGCCATCGATTTCAGCGCGTGGCAAGAGGTTGGTATGGCAGCGGAGATGGTAGTCCCCGAGGAATTTGAGGCACTGAAGGAAGAGCATCTGCGAACCGCAATGACCGTCGCCGAAGGAATCGAAGTGATCCGGCGCGTCCTGGTCTCCTGGAAGGGCCCGCAGGTTTTGGCCTCGCCCGTGACGATTGAGGCAATTCTGTCGAGGCAAACATTGTCCGAAGCCGCCACCGAAGAGAGTGAGGGAGCTTTTTCGCAGTGTAGGGATACTGAACTCGCCGTCGTGTTGGAGATATGGAAAGAACTGCTGGCTGTTGATAACCTCGTGCCTTCGGATAACTTCTTCGAACTGGGCGGTCATTCTTTGATGGGGACGATGGTAATTTCCCGAGTTCAAGACCGTTTCGGTGTGGTGCTCACACTCCGAACATTATTTGAATCGCCGACCGCTGTTGAACTTGCTGAGGTTCTCCGCAGGATGCGGCAAACTGCGCCCGCCGTCCCAATACCAGTGATGGTGCCAGATGACGGTCGGGAAGAATTTGAGATTTGAGTTCTCATTGGGTTTGCCTTCAGCCGGAAGAGGAAAGCCGGCCCATCTTGAGGTTGATCACCAAGAGAGCTTGCAGGGCGCGCGGTTAAAGAACAGGAGATTAACCTTCAATCAGGTGTTGTCGATTTGGAACTACCGGTGATGCCTGACTGACTATGATTGAGTAATCGTGACGGAGGAAGACGAGCGTGTGTTTTTCGGCGGCGGCAAATTTTACTGGCAGCGGAATTCTCGGCACGATCGGAGTCCTGACTCTGACCAGAGTGAAACACAGGCGCGAACTGCTCTTTGCATCGCTCCCAACGCTCTTTGCCATTCATCAGTTCACGGAGGGATTCGTCTGGCTGGGGCTGGATGGAGTGCTCTCACCCACGGTTACGCACGGCATGGCCGCAGCGTTCATGTTGTATGCGCAAGGGCTCTTACCGTTTCTGGCGCCGCTCAGCGTCCTGTTGTTCGAGCCTGACGTCAGGAGCCGCAGGCGGATGCTGCCGTTCCTTGTGATTGGATGCCTCACCGCTCTCTATACACTTTGGGCGCTGATAGCCTATCCAACGCAGACTTTTATCAAGAACAACAGCATCATGTACATCAATCCCGCGACTAACAATACGATCATTGCGATTCTATATGTCGTCGCAACATGCGGCTCGCTCCTGTTCTCGAAGGTCAAGGACATGGTGATCTTTGGTTTAGCCAATCTGGCGATTCTGCTGGTAGTGATGGCGGTGAAGAGATACGCCTTCACTTCGCTATGGTGTGCCTATGCAGCGGTCGCAAGCCTCATCATTCTGGCTTACTTCTGGAAGAGCCATCGTCAAAGACCTTTTCGGTACGCTGAGGCGATCTAGGAGTCGTTGCGAGCAGCCCGTCGTTCGGCTCAATCCGCAGCTTGAAGTGTCACTCGATCGATCTCCGAGCGCTTTGGCGATTACACGCCGCACCATGCTCGCCGCCGCCGATGACGGTCACGTCGTAGTCGTTCATTACGGCGGTTCTTCACCGGACTGCTCACGCACCATGTACTCGGCGTACCAGTCCGGCCAGTTCTCGTCGCGCTGGCCGCCGGTGCGCTTCTCGTGCTCGCCGTGCGCGGCCGCGGCGCGCCGCAACGCCTGCGACAGGTCTCTCGCCGACGCGTAGGACGTGTCGCCGGCGACACGTCCGGGCAGGCGCGTCGTGATCTCCTGGAACAGCCAGCCGTTGCCATCCGGATCACTGAACGAAGCGAACGAGCGATAGCTGCGATGGTCGGGATCCGGGCCACTGACTCGAATCCGGCCAAACAGGTAGGGCTCGTCTGGGCCAGCGTACACGCCGTTGGAGCCGTGGAAGACCTCGCCGACCTCGACGCCGTGACCCAGCAGCTCTTTGCGGGCCGCCGCGATGTCAGAGACGATCAGGTATAGGCCCTGGGCGGAGCCGGGTACTGCCGCCGTGACGTTTTTCCCGAAGATGACCGAGCACCCTGAGCCGGGTGGCGTGAACTGAACGACGCGGTAGTCGCTACCGTTGTCGTAGTCGGCGTCAAGCCGCCACCCGAGCCTGCCGCCGTAGAACTCTTTCGCGCGGTCGACATCGGAGACGGGGATGACGACGATCTCGAGCTTCGTGTCGACTTTTGCGCGGGCCGCGTCGTTACTACGGACTTCGTCCGTGCTCATGGCTTCCTCCCAGGTTGTGGTTGTGTGCGAAGGAAACCGTAGCACGACATCAGGTGCCGATCAAGTGGTACTGATGCAATCCGAAATTATTACCAGAGTCTTCTGACGACCCCGGTTGTAATTCACTGTTCAAAGTACAGAACCACAGGCTGAGTAGTGGACGAATCGATTTCAAGCCCTAAGACCTCGGCGTCACTCGTCACCCAAATCGCAAAGATCTCGCCAGTTGGAGAGGTGAGGATCAGGGTTCCTCGGCCCGCACTCACCGAATTCGATACGCCGTATGTTCCATACAGCGACTGCCCCGCAGTCAAACCCGAGCTCCGGCTGACGTCCTCTGTACCGGCCATCACTTTCTTGCCATCGAAGGCGCTGACACCGGAGACGAGTGTAGTCGTGGATACAAGCGGCTCGCCCGACCCGAGCAAATAGGTGCCCAGAATGTCGGCATTCGAGAATGGCGGCTCCACTGTCAGAGGGTTGAGTTCGCCCATCCCAACGTTAGCCGACGAGGCGTCCATCACGAAGGCATGGTTGGGCCCAATAGTATAGACGTACCAAACTCTGCTGTGACCGTTCGAATCATCCAGGTTCAACGTTCCCGGACCGTTGACTCCGACCGCATAGGCGCCGGTTAGTGCGTTGGCTGTTACAGCACCGCCCGCGTTCTCAACAAAGTGCACGAACGGTTGAGACACACCATCGAACCAAATTCCCCCCAAAATAACTTGTGGAGTATTCGCCTCTTCCCCGTTCAGGCTAAACACGGTCGAGCCGCTCAACACCGATGTCAGGAACGGAGCGCCCGACTGCAGTTCCGCCGGGCCGCCGAAGAGTGGATTGTTCGGGCTCAGCTGATCCGTCGAGATAAACAGCAGCTTCGTCGCGGATACCACGTAGAACGCGAAGCGGAAGGAACCACCGGCGAAGCCTGGAATGCTCAGATTCGCGATGCCTCGGCCCGTGCTGGCGACACGATAAATACCTCCGAATGAGGCAAAAGTGGGCAACAATGTACCGCCGTCATTCACATCCAGGCTTCCACCCAGAATATTGCCGGTGCCATCGAAATCGAATATGCCCAAAGCTCCAATGCGTGCGTCCATACTGTCCTTGCCTGCGAGCCTCAGAACGTATGCGCCCTTGAGTAACGAGACGCCGAATGCCGAAGGATCCTGTTTCTCCAACTCGCCCGATCCGCGAATCCCGGAGGCGCCAAATTCAATGAATCTCGCCTTCGTGCCGGTCACATTGAGCGCGAACCTGAAAACCTGCGTCCCCATCGCGCTCGACAGAGTAAGCACACCGCGATTGTCGCCGCCTACATTATAGGTTCCGGTGAACGGAACACTGGTCGCGGGACCACCGGCGTTGTTAACGTCCTCCAGACCTGCGCTGATATTTCCAGCGCCATCCGCTGTCAAAGATCCCGCTGCCTGGTAAACGCCGTTGCTATCAAAGCCCGTAAACTGGAAGGCGTACTGACCGTTCAGCTTAGCGTCCAGGTTGGCAACGATGCTGACCGTTGCTGAGGCTGACTGCGACACGTCGATCTGCGAAGATGCCGTGACGATTACCGTGGGCAGGGAAGGCACAGAAGCAGGTGCCTTGTATAAGCCGGTTGAACTGATGGTGCCGCATCCCGATCCTGAGCAGCCTGCACCACTCACACTCCAGTCGACGGCAGTGTTCGTACTGCCGGTAACCTTGGTCTGGAACTGTTGTTGACTGCCAATAGCCACGGTGGTGTTAGTCGGCGAAATAGTTACGACCACCGGTGCTATGACCGTCACTGCAGCAGACCCAGACTTTGTGCTGTTTGCATCCGAGGTCGCGGTCACCTTCACTTGGGCCGGGTTCGGAATCGTTCCAGGTGCGCTGTAGAGCCCGGTTGACGTGATACTCCCGCAGCTGCTTCCGCTGCAACCGGAGCCTGACAGGCTCCAGGTGACTCCCGTGTTCTGGGAGCCGGTGACAGTCGCGGTGAACTGCTGATGACCGCCGCTCACCACTTGCATAGTCGCGGGCGAGACGCGGACGGCAACTGGCGGAATGATTGTGACCGTAGCGCTTGCGGACTTGCTGGTGTTGGCCGCCGAGGTTGCCGCCACTGTGACATCAGCCGGGTTCGGCACTGTACTCGGAGCCGTGTACCGGCCGGTACTCGAAACCGTGCCGCATGACGTGCCCATGCAGCCGGTGCCTGTGACGCTCCAAGTCACGCTGGTATTCGTGGAACCAGTCACGGTTGCGGTGAACTGTTGAGTCCCTCCCGCTGCGGGAACCTCTGCGGTAGTGGGCGAAATCTTCACTGCAACAGGTGAGGCGAGCGTTACAGTCGCCGTAGCAAATTTCGTCGGGTTAACAACCGATGCGACCTTGACAGTAACCTGTGCTGGCGTCGGGATTGTGGTCGGAGCAGTGTATATACCTGAGGAAGACACAACGCCGCACGCTGACCCACTGCAGCCGCTGCCGCTTACGCTCCAGGTGACGCTATTGTTGGTGGTACCGCTGACAGAGGCGAGGAATTGCTGACGGCCTCCCGCCGCAACCGTCGCCGTTGTCGGTGAAATAGTCACACCGACAGGCGGAACTATCGTTACCGCAGCCGTTGCGGATTTCGTCGGATCCACTACCGACGTCGCTGTCACAGAAACCAGTGCCGGATTCGGAACAGCAGACGGTGCAGTGTAAAGGCCGCCCGTCGATATCGTGCCGCAAGCTGCACCGCTGCAACCACCGCCGGTGATACGCCAGGTAACCGCGGTGTTTGAGTTGCCTGTCACAGTTGCAACAAATTGCTGAGTGGCCCCGGTCGCGACCAGCGTGGTAGTCGGCGAAATACTCACGGAGACTGTGCGGATAATTGTCACAGTGGCCGTATTGAACTTCGTTGGATCGGCAACCGACGTTACGGTAACGGTGATGTTGGATGGGCTCGGAACCGTCGCTGGGGCAGTATAGAAACCGTTGGACGTGACTTTGCCGCAGGCTGCTCCAGTGCAGCCCCTACCGCTAACACTCCACGTCACTGCGGTATTGCTGCTGCCGCTTACCGTTGCGAGGAATTGCTGGTTGCCGCCAACGGTCACGTTTGCTGTCGTCGGCGAAATAGTCACTCCGACCGGGGGTACGATCGTTACCGACGCCGTACCAGACCTGGTGGGGTCTGCTGCCGACGTCGCTGTGACGACAACCAGCGCAGGATTGGGAACTGCAGCCGGCGCCTTGTATAAACCGCCGCTCGTAATCGTGCCGCACGCCGCTCCGCTGCAACTGCCGCTGACACTCCAGGTCACAGCCGTGTTGGTCGAATTCTTCACCGTAGCCGTGAATTGCTGCTGAGTTCCCGTGACAACTTGCACAGCCGCCGGAGAGACCGCCACGGAAACCGGGGGAACAATCGTGACCGTCGCCGTGCTGGTTTTTGTCGGATCGGCCACCGACTTTGCGGCCACCAAGACCTGGGCAGGGCTGGGTACGGATGCGGGCGCGGTATAGAGGCCTGCGCTTGTAATCGTTCCGCAGCTTGCCCCGCTGCAGCCGGAACCCGTAAGGCTCCACGTCACAGCGGTATTCGTCGTATTCGCAACAGTTGCGGTGAATTGTTTCTGGGTCCCGGCGGTAACTGTGGCCGCCGTCGGAGAGACATTTATAGCGACCGGCAGGCTTACCGTCACCACAGCAGATCCCGATCTCGTCGGATCGGCCGCCGAAGTCGCCTTAACGGTCACCTGCGCTGGACTTGGTACAGAGGCCGGGGCCGTGTAGAGGCCAGCTGTAGTGACGGTTCCGCAGCTTGTCCCGCTGCAGCCGGAGCCCGTAAGGGTCCACGTCACAGTGGTATTCGTCGTATTCGCAACACTTGCCGTGAATTGTTGCTTGCCACCCAAGGGAACCGTCGCGGTCGTTGGCGACACGGTTACTGATACGGGCAGGCTTATTGTCACCGAGGCAGTACTTGATTTGGTGGGATCCGCAGCCGAGGTGGCCGTCACAAAGACCTGAGCGGGGGAGGGAACAGTAGCGGGAGCAGTATAAAGCCCGCCGGAGGTGACAGTTCCGCAACTGGATCCACTGCACCCGCTGCCGGCAACGCTCCAGTTTACGGTCGTGTTCGTCGTATTCTTGACTGTTGCCGTAAACTGCTGATGGCCTCCGGTGAGTACCTGGGCGGTGGTAGGCGCAATCGAAACCGCTACTGGCGGAATGATCGTAACCGTCGCTGTGCTTGTCTTGGTCGGATCTGCCACCGACGTCGCCGCCACATAGACCTGGGGAGGACTTGGCACTGATGATGGTGCGGTATAAAGACCTGTACTTGTGATCGTTCCGCAGCTTGCCCCGCTGCAGCCGTTGCCGGAAACGTTCCAGGTCACAGCGGTGTTCGTGGTATTTGCTACCGTCGTCGTGAACTGCTTCTGCATCCCAGTATTCAACGTGCCTGATGCCGGAGAGATGTTGATAGCCACCGGCAACGCCACCGTCACTACGCTGGAGCCCGACTTCGACGGATCGGCAATCGAAGTTGCCGTGATCGTAACCTGCGCCGGATTCGGCAGGGTGGCGGGCGCAGTATAGACGCCAGCCGCAGAAATTGTGCCACATCCGGATCCTGCGCAGGATGCGCCAGAGAGATGCCAGGTGACGCCCGTTATCGTCGTCCCACTCACGAATGAAACAAATTGCTGCTGTTGACCAACAAGGACAGTAGCCGCGGTGGGAGAGGCAGTAACCTTAACGTCAGAAGAAGTTCCGACAATCGCGGCCGCGCTCGCGGCCACGGAAAGGTCGGATAGCACCGTCGCTGTTACAGTCACAACATTCGGGTTGGGTGCCGTCGTTGGCGCCAGATAAAGCCCCGTGCTGGAGATCTGACCGCAGGCGACACCGCTGCAGTTGACGCCTGTCAGACTCCAGACAACTACACTGTTCGTTCCGCTCACTACCGCATTGAATTGCGCCTGCCCCCCGGGCTGTACCTGCACTGTGGAGGGAGAAATCGAAACCGATACGGTGGCGAAAGAAACCGCAGGGCAGATTAGTGCTGTAAGAATGACCAGCGCGACCTTCAATTGGCATCTCATGTATTGCCCGCCTTGAATTGTGCCGCCAGTCGTCTCGATGGAGACTGGGCGATGATTCGGTGCAGCTCTTGCTCCGCAAGCTTGTATTCGTCTCACCCGTCGGCGTGCATGACAGATAAATCCACCGGAGATTTCAAGACAGGAACGTATCTCGGTGCTTCAATCCCTTCGGGACAGCAATTGCAACACCTTGAGCAGGCGCATCGCAATGATGCAATTGGCGTAGTCTCCGCAATCGGAGCGCGCCCCTGGGAGAGACGCGGGAGCCGCACGATAACGGCTCCTTTTACATAGGGTTAACGCAAAAGCAGGTGGCGGCTGCAGACCGCAATCCATCGTTACCAGGCGTTCAACAGATCAACGTTGACCGTTGCCGCAGCCGCACAGCCCCTGCCCGCTGCCGAGTTGCTGGATAAACGAGCATTGGGCCTGAAGCGACGATGAAAGGATCGAACTCAGGGGCGAGGTTGAGAATGGGACTTCGGCACTGGTCAACGCTCCCGACTTCGATTGGGGCAGGTGGGTGGCCCACGCAACCACCGTGCCTGCCGGAGTCACGGAGGATGCATTGCAACCGCCGCTGCTCAGTTGTTGCCCGGAAACCAGCATCACCGTTCCGGAGGTCGACGCAACACCTGTCAGTGGATTGCTGAGAAGGTCATTCTTGAGCGACAGCGTCAGCAGGCCGTCCTGCGAAACCAGGCAGCCGCAGCACTCGCTCATTTGCTGATCCCGGTCGAAGACGTAGACCATTGCGCACAAATCCTGTCCCGTCGTCCCCGGATTGGTAATCCGGATTGTTGAATCGATCCCCGACGTGGCATCGAAGTAGGAGACAGTCAACAGGGGCTGCACGGTGACCGTATCTGATGTCTGAACTCCGTTGATCGAGGCCTCGACACCCGTAGTCCCAACCTGCAGTCCGCTGACCACCCCTCCAGACGTGATGCTCGCGATAGTAGGAGTGTCGATATTCCAGGTCGCCTGCTGGGTTACATCCTGCGTGCTCCCGTCGCTGTAGGTCCCTGTAAGGGTTAGTTGCAGGCTGCTCCCCAGTGGAACAGTCGGACCGGCCGGAGCGAGCGTTATCGATGAAAGTACTGGGGCCGAAACATTCAGGGTCGTGGCCGCGGTGATGTTGCCGGACGCGGCTGTCACTCCGGCGGCGCCGATTGCCATACCCGCGACAAGACCGGCTCCCTGAACACTGAGCACCTGCGGAGCGGAACTGGCCCAGTTAACGGATCGGGTCAGGTCCTGCGTGCTGCCGTCGGTGAGAGTCCCGACCGCACTTAGTTGCAGGGTGTCGCCGACAGGAATGCTCGCGCTGGCCGCTGAAATACTGATTCCGACCAGGGCCGCCGCCGAGACACTCAGATTCGCGTTGCCGGTGACATTCGAGGAAGTGGCTGCCACCCCGGCAGATCCAAGGCTCTTGGCTTGGACAGTTCCTCCGCTGCTCACTGAGACCACTCCAGGAGCTGAACTGGTCCAGGTAACGGATCCAGTGATGTCTTTCGTGCTGCTATCCGTATAGGTTCCGGTCGCAGTCAGCTGCTCGCCAGTGCCGAGCGGCAATGAAGAACGGCTTGCGCCCACGGCAATCGAGACCAGCGCCGCGGTCGAGACGCTGAGGTTTGTGCTGCCGCTGATATTCGAGGAGGACGCTGAGATACCAGCAGATCCCACACCCTTGGCCAGCACCGTCCCCCCGCTGCTGACGGAGACCACCCCCGGAGCGGAACTTGTCCACGTTACCGACGCAGTGATGTCTTTGGTGGTGGTGTCTGTGTAGGTGCCTATTGCAGTCAGCTGTGCCTTACTGCCGAGCGGCAATGAAGAATTACTTGCAGCTACGGCAATCGAGACCAAGGCCGCCGTCGAGACGCTCAGGTTTGTGCTGCCGCTGATATTCGACGAGGACGCTGAGACACCAGCGGTTCCCACACCCTTGGCCAGCACCGTCCCCCCGCTGCCGACGGAGACCACCCCCGGAGCTGAACTTGTCCACGTTACCGACCCAGTGATGTCTTTCGTGGTGGTGTCTGTGTAGGTGCCGGTTGCAGTCAGCTGTGCTTTACTCCCAAGCGGCAATGACGAATTACTTGCAGCTACTGCAATCGAGACCAGAGCTGCCGGCGAAACCGTGAATGCCGTCATGCCGCTGATCCCGCCAACCGTTGCCGAAATCGACGCTCCCCCCCTGCTTTCGTGGCCGCTGTACCAGCGGCATTGATGCTGACGACACCAGGAGCCGAACTCACCCAGCTGGCCTTACTCGTCAGGTCGATAGTGCTGCCGTCTGTATACGTGCCGATTGCGCTGAACTGCTCACTTGCGCCAAGAGGCACGGAAACATCCTTGCTCCTGACAGCTATCGAGGCGAGAACGGCCCCGGAGACGGTAATCTGACCGGACGCGGTGATGTTGTTGAGCGATGCCGTAACTTGTGTGTTACCAATAGCTTTCGAGACGGCTAATCCTGTAGAAGAAATCGTTGCTATACCGGGCGCAGTCGCGCTCCAGCTAACTTGGTCCGTTATGTCCTGGACACTTTTGTCTGAGTAAGTGCCCTGCGCCTGCAGTTGAGCGCTTTGGCCCAGTGCAATCGGCGCGGTAGGCGACGTGACAGATATTGCTGTGAGGGCGGCCTTGGAAACGATGAGAGAAGCTGTCCCACTCTTGCCGAGTGCGTTCGCCATAATCGTCGCGGTTCCTACCGACACAGGAGACGCAACGCCGCCGGCGTTGATAGTCGCGATGCTCGAGTTCAACGTGCTCCACGCTGCGGAAGCAGTCACATCCTCGGTTGTCCCGTCACTGTAATTTGCCACCACCGTAAACTTGGCGGTGTCGCCCAGCGCGATGGAGGTGTGCCCGGGAGCGACCGAAAGGTAGGTCAGATGAGGAGTCCCGCACCCACCTACGAACGATGCCGCGACAATTCCGGCAAAACAGATAAGAGCATGGGGAACAGATAGTGGCCAACCCTTCCTTCGACGCATCACTGAGGAACTCCTGACGTGCTACTTAGTCAATGAAGGCTGCCACAACTTGTTTTTTTAACGACTAGTCATTGTGGGTTAGCCAGCCTTCTGCCCGGAGTAAACTTTAATGAGCTGCGTTCGAATTGCAATTCCTCTTCACGGTTAACTAGGTTGACCTACTACAGGCGCGGTAGTTTATCCGATCTAATCCAAACGGACTAAAGTGGGTTTAAGTGTAGAAAGTGGCATGACAAACACTTTTCGACTAACGAATGGGCTTGTCGTTAGGCCACGGGAGGAAGCGAGAGGTCCTAACGGAAGGTGTCCGCCGCCTTCGGCCTTGTGATCGCAAGTATTAAAGGAGGAATGAGAGTCCGGACAGGAATTTCTCCGGACGGAGCTTTTGCCTCTCCGTCCAGCGCACCTGCATCAGGGTGCTGATTTTGATGGGTGCCTCACCGATCGCGATTTCACACCGCAGCAGGGAGGATTTCTGCAGCGCGCGTGGAGTGATAACGCACAGACCCCCCTGGCTCATATTGTGGATAGAGCCCGAAATTGTGCTGCCCTTGACCTTTTTAGTCCCGACGTCAGGTAGTGGAGTGATAGAGACTCTAAGGTTCTGGGGGAACCGTGCTTGCCTGCGCCGATCGGCTTTGGGTGCTGTCTTCACGCAGAGCTATCATTGCGCGAGGCAGGGCGAGAAGTACATTCTTCAGATGGCGTAGTCCGAAGCCATTGTCACCCCTGCTGTTACACATTTAGAGATCTAATGGGTCGGTCCCAAAGCCTTGCCAACGATACCCGACCTCGTCGACACGTCCATCTTGACCATTACCAGCCGCAGAAACGCCTTAACCGTATTGGGGCTGATCTTCATTCGGTTTGCAATTTCTTTGCTCGTCAGTCCCTCCAGAAGCAGGGCGACCGTCTCGCACTCTCGAGCCGTCAGCTCGAACTGGCGAGAAAGATTGGCGAGCGCTGCGGCGCTCGATACATGACGTTCCAGCAGAATCGCGAACGAAATAGGCGTCGGGATGTCGCTAACACTATTACAATCAATGCGAAAGGCTCGACAGGAATATGTCCGCCGGCCGGCTTTGCACTCCCGTACGAATTCTGGCATCTCCGGTGAGCCGCCGTTTACGAGCGTTGAACGAATTTTGTCTCCGAGAAACTGAGAAAGCTGCTTGATGCTTTCGGGCCTTGTGGGGAATGAAAGAATTTGCACAGCTTCAGAGTTATACGCAACTGGTCGCAGTCTGGAATCAAGCAGGATGAATCCCTGGCCTGAAGTTGCAGTGGTGAGCACGCCGATCTCCTTTCTGTTGCTTTCCCTCGCCGGGGTCTTGCACCATAAGTAGGGGATGGGGCAGGGAATCTTTATCCGAGCATCTACTGAAAGCTTCTCACGACTCGAACTAATTCCATCGCAAAGAAGAACTAATCCCTTTCTCAGTTCAGCTCCCGAAGTGTGGTGCATCAGGCAACTGAGTGTCAAGCCTCATGTGCTGCATCTTTTGGAGTTGTTCTTTTGCACTAACCAAGTACGGGATGAGCACAATTGGCGTACCTCGTTTGACTAGCCCGGATGCACGATTGCCCCGCACCCCCCAATATGATGCAATCGCCAATGCAAATACAAGGGGGTGGACGATGTCACGGAGTCGCGAAAACATGCCTTTAACCTATTCGCAACTTTCCCGTTACAACCTGCCAATTCTGGTTTTCTGTCTTACTTCCATGACAGCAGTCCCGACTCATGGCCAGAAGGTTTCGAACCCTCCGACCTCCGCGACGGCCAGCAAGAGCTGTGAAGGCAAGCTTCCGTCCCAAACGTCCGCGCACCAGGGTTCCGCCGATTCCCAGTCTGCCGCAGAGGGCGGAACAGATCGGCTCAAGCTGTCGACGAATGCAGCCCAGGAATCGCAGGATCCGCAGGGGCAATTCTGTAGGCGCGAACGTTCCGGCCAGAATTCATTGCGTCCTTCGGTGACAGCCGATCAGCCGGACGTGGCGGCCGAGCCGGCGCAGCCGGCTACAACGCCCCCCATTGCTCAACTGACAGATGGCAAGCTGACCATCAGGGCCAATGGACAAGACTTCGCATCGGTTCTGGACTCCGTCCGTTCTGTAACTGGCGTTACCGTCGAGATGCCTTCCGGGATGGACTCCGAGCCGGTCTTTCTGAGTACGGGTCCGGCGTCGATTACAGAAGCACTGGTCGCGCTGATGGATGGGAGCGATTACAACTACATCATCGTAGGCTCTGAGAAAGATCCGCGGCTGGTTAAGCGCCTCATTTTGACCAGGCGAACAAGCGCTGCACCAGCAATGCTCGTTGCATCAGCACAGGGAGCGGCTGGGGGGCAGGCCAGCCTTTACGGGGGCCAGGGAGTTGAAGCAGACACCGAAGCCGAGGCCTCCGAGCCTCCTCCGTCAGCGGCGCCTACACCGCCAACCGTAGTTCCCTCGTCGGTCCCCACAGGGATAAACATTCAGCAGCTCGCGGCCCAGTCCAACAAAACCCCCGGCCAGATTCTCGATGAGCTACAGAAACATCAGCAGCAGGTATTGGATGATCAGGCCGCCTCACAGTCGCAGCCAGCGCCACAGCAATAGGCAGTCCCCGCGCAGTCCCCGCTGTCGCCTCGCAGGATCGTCATGCTGCCTCCGTCAGGATCGCGCTAGCACGTTATTAAAGCCTTCCCGTGTTGGGATAAACACGGACATTTTAGACTTCCCGAAGTCCCCCCCAACGCCCAGTGACGACGACGGCATCGAGACCACGAAAGTACTGTTCCTCGCTGCGGGATTAACCCGCAGCACCGGCGTGCAATCTGCGAGTGCTCAACCCCTGATCGTTGCCGACTTACAACGCACGATAACTGGCTCGCGACTAGTAATTACGCTGATTTCCGCTGAGTACTATTCCAAAAGTATTAGTCAGCGTTGTATAGCAGGCGGGGCTAAGTCACTTGGGTAATTGCTTTACTTTTGTGAAGGTCTAGAGTTTAGCATCAGGCGTTGTTGCTGTCCCCCACAGTGAGCGGACGCCCAGGAGGAATTCGAATGAAGGTTACATTCTGTAAGACACTCCTTGTAGCCGTTGCGATCTTCGGCATCGCCATCATCGGCGCTGGCGCTGCCTCGGCTCAAGACGTTTACAAGGTCAACTATTTCTCTAACAATGCTGCTCCGGCCCCAGACGCTACAGTCCGGATCGACAATCCGGGCCTGACGTATGGAAACCTGTGCGCGATGGTTTATGTGTTCGATGCGGATCAGCAGCTGACAGAATGCTGCGGATGCGTTGAGACTCACAACGGTCTGCGCACACTGTCTGTTCGCTCCAATCTGACCTCCAACCCGTTAACCGGCGTCGTCTCTCGTAATGGTGTCATCAAGGTTGTCTCCGCGGCCGTCAACAACTCTCCGTGCGATCCGACCTCGAATGTATCCCCCAAGGCCAACCTTCGCGTTTGGGTCACTCACGTCCAGAACGCAGTTGGCACTGCATGGCCAATTACCGAGACCGAGTCCTCTGACTCAACCTTGGGTGCTACTGAGCTTGCAAACCTGCAGGCGCAGTGCGCGTTTATCAACATCCTCGGCAGCGGTCAGGGAATTTGCAGCTGCGGTACCGGCGACTGATTGTTTGGTTTGTAACAGGAAAGGCAACATGCCCTGCCGATTACTCAGGCAAGACATGGTGGATGGAAGTGACTTGTGCGCCGGGATTTGCAAAGTGCAAGCCTGGCGCACCTTATACCAAAAATTCGTTCTCTCGAAACGGAAGGAAATCATGAATTGGACCACACGGTGCGCGGGCTTGTTGGTTGCGGGAATGTGCCTCGGAACAGTTGTTGCCTCTTCACACGGACAGAGCAGTAACGATCCGGCGGTCGTCGTGGCAAACGTCGGCGGCAAGAACCTTACAATGGCCGATCTTCAGCAGAAAGAAGGCGGCAAACTGCTCCAGGCGGAGTATCAGTACTACCTCAACGAGCGAAAGGCACTGGAGGAGTTAATCGACGACCAGTTGCTCGCGAACGAAGCACATCAGCGCAACATATCACTGGATGAGCTTCTTAACACCGAAGTATACAAGGGTGTAAAAGATCCGACGGAAGATCAGCTCCAGGTGTACTACGAAGGCCTCGATACACAGGAGCCCTATGAAGCGGTTCGCGCGGACGTGTTGCAGCACATCCGTGAACTGCGTCGTGCGAAGGCGCGCACGGCCTTCATTGAGAATCTGCGCAAACAGGCCAGCATCAACGTTCTCCTGATGCCGCCCTCCGTCGATCTCAATCTTGCCAAGGCGTACACCAAGGGTTCACAGGATGCCCCAGTTGTCTTCGTGGAATTCGCGGACTACGAATGCCCGTATTGCCAGAAGGTAAATCCACAGATACAGCAGCTCAAGAAGGAGTATGGGGACAAGGTCGCCTTGGTATTTAAGGATTTCCCGCTTCCCATGCATCACACTGCGGAAAAAGCAGCTGAGGCCTCCCGCTGTGCAGGCGAGCAGGGCAAGTTCTGGGAGTATCACGACGTCCTGTTCTATAGTCGGCAGCTCGATGTTGATGCGCTGAAAGAACACGCACGTGTTCTAAAGCTGGATGGCGACAAGTTTGACGCCTGCCTCGACAACGGAACGCAGGCGGCAGCAGTAAAGCAGGATTTGGAAGAAGGAAAAAGTCTCGGATTGACAGGCACCCCCAGCTTCTTTGTCAACGGACATTTCTTCAGTGGTGTGATCGATTACGGAACGCTCAAGGATATGGTGAACCAGCAGCTGAACCTGGCTGCCTCCACGCATGCCAAAGAGCAAATATCGCGCAAGTGAATTAACACACAGCCCCTGAGCGATGGTGGGTGCTGGTGAAGGACACGTTGGCTGGGGGTGAGGAATGAACCGGACTCAGAGGATTGCAGGGGCAGTGTCGATACTCGCGCTGCTTGTTATAACGGTAAGTGCGGCAGCTTCAGTAACCGTCTCTCCCTCATCAGCGCAGGTCAAGACAGGCGGCCAGCTCCAGTTCACGGCCGCCGGTGCCCCCGATGGCCTGGTCGCCTGGGGCCTCATGGGTGCGGGCTGCAGTGGCATAACCTGCGGCTCCATCAACTCCAGCGGTTTCTATACCGCTCCGTCGACTGCGCCCTCTCCATCCACAGTCACGGTTAGCGCATTCTCTTTGGCCGATGCTTCACAGTTTGGAACGGCCACTGTCACTGTCGGTAGCACGACGAGCGTTGCCGTTTCTGTTTCACCAAGCTCTGTCACTTTGGCGGTAAAAGGTCAGCAACAATTCACGGCATCGGTCACGGGTAGCTCAAATACCAGTGTCAACTGGACGGTCACCGGTATCGGCTGCGTTGCTGGCTCTTGCGGCACGATTACTTCCTCGGGTCTATACACGGCGCCGGCTACGGTACCCAGTCCTGCTCTGGCAAGTGTCACCGCAACTTCAGTCGCGGATCCCACGAAATCGTCTTCGGCAAGTATTGTGATCCAATCGGCGTCTGCGGTTTCCGTGACCGTCAGTCCGTCGACAGCTCAAGTCTCTACCGGGGCGCAGCAGCAATTTTCAGCGAACGTCAACGGGGCCACGAATACTGCGGTGAAGTGGACACTTTCGGGCTCTGGATGCAGCGGCTCTGCTTGCGGAACGATCTCCAGCACCGGGCTCTATACCGCTCCTTCCTCCGTACCTTCGTCACCAACCGTTAAGGTCGTGGCCACTTCAGTGGCCGATCCCAGCCAGTCGGGCTCAGCGACTGTCACCGTCGTTGCGGTTGCAAAACTGACCCTCTCTCCGGCGAGCCCCCAGATCAAGCCGCAAGGTACAGTCCAGTTCTCTGCAAGCGGGCCGGGCAGCAACATCGTCGTGTGGAGCGTGTCGGGCGCTGGCTGCTCAGGAATCACCTGCGGATCTATCAACTCCTCTGGCTTTTACACGGCGCCGGCCACAGCGCCAAGCCCAGATATCGTGACGGTTACAGCAGCCTCGCTCTCGAATTCCGCGGTCACAGGTTCAACTACGGTTACGATCATCAGCAACACCGTCTCGGTAGGAGTTTCACCGTCCACCGCCTCAGTTGGCGTGGGTGCTAAACAACAATTCACAGCCAGCGTCACGGGATCAACCAATACCGCCGTGACGTGGCGCCTGAGTGGAACCGGCTGCACCGCAACACTCTGCGGAACGATCTCGACAAGCGGCCTGTACACAGCTCCCTCCGCGGCGCCCAATCCGCCTTTCGTTACGGTCACCGCGACATCCGTCGCCGATCCGACTAAGTCAGGAACTGCATCGATACAGATCACCCAGACGGTCGGGATTACCATCTCTCCAGCCACTGCAAGCGTAGCTGAGGGACAGACGAAGCAGTTCAGCGCCACCGTAAGTGGCACCTCCAATACCAGTGTCAACTGGAGCGTCAGTGGCACGGGTTGCTCCGGATCAGGGTGCGGAACTATCACCAGTTCCGGCCTCTATACTGCTCCCGACAGCATACCCACTCAGGTGATGGTCACGGCGACATCGGTCGCTGACCTCAGCGTTTCGGCATCGGCAACCGTGACTATCATTCCGCCGGTAATTGTCACCATTTCGCCGACCAGCGCGATTGTTGCACTTGGCACCCAGCAGCAGTTCCAGGTGAGCGTCACTGGTAGTTCGAACAAAGCTGTTACCTGGACCGTAAGTGGCTCCGGTTGCTCTGGAAGTAGTTGCGGCACAGTCAGCGCGGCAGGGCTCTACACGGCACCGGCCAGTCTGCCAAGTCCGGCGACAGTCATCGTGAAAGCAACGTCGCAAGCGATGGCCGCTGCTTCTGCATCTGCAACGGTTTCGCTTGTGGGCACCAATAATTCGAAACTGACTGGCCAATATGCGTTTTCTTTCACCGGCTACGACAGTAACGGATCATATCTGGCCGTCGGGTCCTTCACCGCTGACGGACACGGAGGACTTACTTCCGGCGAGGAAGACGTCAACAACTTCAACGGACCTTCTACAAGCCTCGCCATCGCCGGAACCTATCAGGTTGGCAGTGACAATCGCGGCACGATGACGATTAACAGTCCTGTCGGAACCTTTACCTACAAGTTCGCGCTCAATTCACTTGGTACCACCGGTCGGTTCATCAGCTTCGACCAGTCCGGTGTGCGCGGCTCGGGCGTAATCGAGCGGCAGGATCCCACGGCCTTCGATCCTTCAGTGTTTGCCAACGGCTACGTCCTGGGTCTAAGTGGTGAGGATTCCGGTGGCGGACGGGTGGCAGCTCTGGGACTCATCTTCCCAGACGGAGCGGGCTTCGTTTCAGGCAGTTCCCTGGATCTGAACGATGCCGGCTCGGTCGCACCCACTTATCCCACATTCTTTGGCACCTACACGGTTGATCCGACAGGACGCGGCACCATGACCCTGCTGATACCGGGCTTGGGCAGTGGTGTCGTCGATCTCGCATTCTACGTTGTGTCTGCGAATGAGATTCTGCTGGTCTCGACTGACGCGATCTTCCAGAACAATTTCATACTTGGTGGACCGGGTGAGATACAGAACGGCGCTCCGTTCACCGCTACATCATTCAACGGACCTTCGATCTTCACTCTGACCGGATCAACCGGAGCCGCCCCTCAAGATATCGTCGGACAGCTTCAGTTCAACGGAGGGGTGAATATGGTTGTTACCCTCGATGAGAACAGCGGCGGCAAGATCACTGTTGGTGGATCAATGACGGGAGCTTATGACCTGGAGTTGAACGGCCGCGGTACGTTGAATCTCGACACCCCAACCGGGACCACCATTTGGTACATGTATGCCACTGGCCCGAATCAGGGCTTCCTCATGGACGCTTCGACAGCGGCCGCGGGCATTGGAGAAATTTATCCCAGCGCGATTATGCCGCCGTTCTCTAACTCCGACATTCTCGGTTCCTATCTCTTTGGGCCCGACGATCCAGTGGTTCAAACTACTCCGCTCGCTTCCGGCGTGAGCAGTTTTGATGGAGGTAGCTCAGTCGGAGGTCGCGGTGTGGTCAGCGGAGCCGAGGATCTCAGCAAGGCTTCAAGTCTGAGCCCCAATCAGGTTGTAGCCGGAACTTACAGCG
Source organism: uncultured Acidobacteriaceae bacterium (assembly GCA_963781245.1). Taxonomy (GTDB): domain Bacteria; phylum Acidobacteriota; class Terriglobia; order Terriglobales; family Acidobacteriaceae; genus Silvibacterium. Next base: position 143,758 of record CAWAFB010000003.1, on the reverse strand, counting down.
TCTCGGCTGTTTCAAATAACGGTCGTGGCACGATTCTGCTCACATCCTCAACCGGGTCAACCATCGCCGTTTGGGTTATCAGCAGTACTCAGTTTGTCGGACTGGATCTCGACTCCACAACAACCCAACCAGTTATCTTGCACTTTCAACAATGAGGTCTTGAAAGTTGATCAAATGCGCGGCCCGGAGTCATCCGGGCCCGCTCAAAGGAAGGGAATCAATGAAGCGTGTGCTCTCAATTTTGCTGATGGCGGCGAGCGGGCCGCTTGCCCTTGGTGTAGTGGATCAGACTGACATTGCGGCTCTCAAACAGAAGGCGAGCGCCGGGGACCCGGCGGCACAGGTCCAGGTCGGAATGTCTTACGCTCTGTCAATGCCTAGAGATTCAAAGGAGGCCATCAAGTGGTTCCAGATGGCTGCGGATCAAGGCTACGCCGACGGTGAATACCGGCTGGCTGGCATGCTCGATGTTGGCTCATCGCCCCCGAATCCAACCGAAGCCATTAAGTGGTATACGCTCGCCGCGAAACAAGGCTACAAAGATGCGCAGTACCGGCTTGGCGTGATGTATGACCAGGGACGCGGCACTCCTAAGAATCCTGCAGAAGCTGCGAAGTGGTATACGAAGGCAGCCGAACAGGGACGTCTTGAAGCGCAGTATCGCCTGGGTGAGATGTATGAACAGGGACTCGGTGTTCCCCAGGACTATCATCAGGCGATGAACTGGTACATGCAGGCAGCCGAAAAAAATCGCCCGGAAGCCGAGTATAAGGTGGGCTACCTGTACGAACACGGGCAGGGCGTCGCTGTCAGCCGCCAACAGGCGATTGCCTGGTATCAGCGTTCCGACAAGCATGGAAACGCTTTGGCCGAGCAGGCTTTGAAGGCGCTCGACCAGCAGTAGTCGCCTAAGATGCGAAGTCAGGCTGCCCGCTAAGTGTCATCGAACGCGCCTGCGAATGCGGGTATGTTGCCCGGACCTATATTCGCAGGCGGCTTAGGCTACCCGACCTAGTTACACGGCGGCGCTGTACTATAGTTGACGCAGCCGGAACTCTGGTTGCCCATCGTCCACACCGCTGAGACATTGGGCGTGTCAGCGCGGTGGATAAACCAGTAGGTCCAGCTTGTGCCTGCGCCGAAGGTCATTTTCTGGCCAACATCGTTCAACTGGTCAGTCCATTGTGTGGGATTGCAGTTCGGCCCCCAGAACATCTGCGACTGCAACACGCCGGTCAGCGTTTGGTTTGGCGAAATCTGCATCGCCTGGTATTGCTCCCCGTTCTGGGTGTAGATGCAGGCATTCCAGGTTGTCGTCAGCCCCGATGCCGTGGCCGTCACCGGCACTGTGGCTGTCGAACCAGTGAACGAATCGTCATAGGCCACGACTCTCAGCGAGTGCGCGCCTGCCGATAGCGCAAGATTCGCACTGATTGACGGATCGGGGTTTTCATCAACCCATAGCAAATCGCTTCCATCAAAGATCGCCCAGCTGTAGATCGAGCCGTCAGTAGTGCTCGTCTGCGCGGCTGTTGCAGCAATCGTAACCGAGCCGTTTACGGGTGAGTTGGCTGCGGGCGATGTAACTGTCACCAGCAACGATGACCCTGCCGGGCTGGTCGTCGAACCTCCGGAAGAGCTACCACTCGAGCCCGAACTCGACCCAGACCCGGAACTTGAACCTGATCCAGAGCTCGATCCCGAACCGCCTTCACTGGGTGCGCATCCGTAACAGCTTGAGCTTCCTCCGGACCCAGAACTCGAACCAGATCCAGAACTCGAACCAGATCCAGAGCTGGACCCTGACCCGGAGCCCGAACTCGACCCAGACCCGGAACTTGATCCCGAACTCCCGCTGGAGGAACCCGAGCCGGAGCCGGTGACTTGCAGGGTAACCAGGTTCGAAGATGAGGCGGTTGAATAGGTGGCAACATCGACCTGCAGATTGCCGGCGTTCTTAACCTCAATTGCGGTAACACCAGCCATCAACAGGCCGGCATTGACAAAGTATGTTTGAAGCGTCTGAACGCCACTAGATGAATGAAGGCGGACAACAGAGTCAGCATCAAAGTCGTTCCCGTATACGGTGAGTACAAAGCCACCGCTGCCGGCGGCCACGTTGGAAGGTGTAATACTCGAAATTGTCTGCCCAACTGCGCAGCTTGCAAGTAAAAGTCCAGACAACACGGAAGTAAAGACAAATCGGCGCTGCAGTCGAATTATCGACATCGTTAATCCTTTCGACTAAGGCGGAGTAAAGTAGTTCAGAAGTGCACTGAGGGATACTAACTGGGATGATTTGTGACGCTACCTGGCGGCAGCTGCATTCAATGTAGCACACCATCCGTCGACGGCAAACCGTCCAAAGCAAATTTGTAACTGAAAAAAAATGAATGGGGCACGAGGTGCAGAATTGAAGCACTCTGTGTCATGAAGGTGGTCGCGGTCATCCCCCTCTAGTGGCAGTGCATCTCTTCTTGCGTTTGTCGAAGATCTCCGTCGAGTCGGCGGGTTGGCGATAGCCGAGCCGAAGCTCCAAATGAAGAAAAATGAGGTGCAGGTTTCGGCCCATATCGTTTCCGGCTCCCCCCCGAAATCCAAGTAAAGCGATTTATTATCGCTCGAATATAATGATCGCGCGTTCGAATCTCCAAACCGATCCGTCACTTGCAGGAGTTGCCCTATGTCGCGCCCTTCATTCAGGATTTTGTCCGTGCTATTCGCCTTGGTGCTGCTTGTGCCGCTCTATGTGGACGCCCAGAAGCAGACCGCCGCCGGCTCACCCTGGTTGAACACTGCGTTGCCGATCGATCAGCGCGTCGACGCTCTTATCGGCCACATGACGCTTGAGGAAAAGGTTTCACAGATGCGCGATCACTCTCCCGCCATTCCGCGGCTCGGTGTGCCGAAGTATGACTGGTGGAACGAGGGCCTTCACGGCGTTGCCTTCGCCGGATATGCAACCAACTTCCCGCAGGTTATCGGCATGTCTGCCACATGGGACACGAAACTTGTGCACCAGATGGCCCAAACCATCTCCACCGAAGCGCGCGCCAAATACAACCAGGCCATTCGTGACAACGACCACGAGATGTTCTTCGGGCTGACCTTCTGGGCCCCGAACATTAATATTTTCCGCGATCCCCGCTGGGGCCGCGGCCAGGAGACCTACGGAGAAGATCCATTCCTTACGTCCCGCATGGGTGTCGCTTTTGTTACTGGCATGCAGGGTGATGACCCTAAATATTTCAAGGTTGTCTCCACGCCCAAGCACTACGCTGTGCACAGTGGCCCGGAGCCTATCCGGCACCGCTTTAACGTCGATGTCTCTGCGCACGATCTCGAGGACACCTACCTTCCCGCCTTCCGCGCTTCAGTGACCGAAGCCCACGCCCAATCTGTCATGTGCGCCTATAACGCCATCGACGGAGCTCCCGCCTGTGCCAATACCATGCTGCTGCGCGATCATCTCCGCGACGCCTGGCATTTTGACGGATATGTCGTCAGTGACTGCGCCGCCGTGGCAGACGTCAACACCGGCCATCATTACGCTCCAGATATGGCGCATGCTGCCGCAGCCGCAGTGAAGGCGGGCACTGATCTGGAGTGCGGATTCGGACAGGGGCAGGCCTTCCCCGCTCTGATCGACGCTGTGCATCAGAATCTCATCACTGAATCAGAACTCGACACCGCACTTCACCGCCTTTTCCGCGCCCGCTTCCGGCTAGGCATGTTCGATCCGCCCTCCAGCTACGTGTACGGCCGCATTCCTTTCAGCGAAGACAACTCTCCGCAGCATCGCCAGCTTTCACTTCAGGCCGCTCGCGAATCGATGGTCCTGCTCAAAAATCAGGATCACATCCTGCCTTTGAAGTCGGGCATCGGCAGGATCGCGGTCGTTGGGCCCACGGCAGAGTTCGTTCAGTCGCTGCAGGGCAATTACAACGGGCCGCCGCCCGATCCCGTCTACCCCTTGGTTGGAATTGAAAATCGCTTCACCTCGACCCGCATCAATTACGCCCAGGGCTCCAGCCTCGTCGCCGGCTTCGCGATGCCCATCGAACACACGGCGCTGCATCCGGCCAGCGGCTCGGGTGACGGCCTTACCGGGGCATATTTCAATTCAAAAGATCTGAGCGGCACTCCTGTACTGATGCGAAATGACCGCAACATCAACTTTAACTGGGACAAAGTTGTCCCCGTCGAGGGTCTCCATCGCGACAACTACTCCGTGCGCTGGGAGGGAACCTTCACGGCGCCTGATTCCGGCGACTACAAACTCGGCGTGCGCGTTAATTATTGCTATGCCTGCGAAAACGCCGAAGGCTTCAAGCTCTATCTCGATGGCAAAATCCTGGTTCAAAGCGGCAAAGGCAAGACTGGTGAACGCGGCTCCGTCATCGAGGCGCCCGTGCACTTCGACGATACCAAGCCGCACCCAATCCGCCTCGAATACTTCCACGCCGCCGGCAGCGCCGGCATCGATCTCACCTGGCAGGCGCCGGCCGTATCTCTCCGCAATGAGGCAACGCGGGCCGCGCGGCATTCCGATGTGACCATCGCATTCGTCGGTCTCTCGCCGTCTCTCGAGGGCGAAGAAATGCCCGTCAAACTCGACGGATTCGCTGGAGGTGATCGCACCGCAATCGATCTCCCCGCTGTCCAGGAGGACCTGCTGAAAGCACTCGCTGCAACCGGCAAGCCTCTAATCGTCGTAGTGCAGAATGGCAGTGCTCTGGCCGTCAACTGGGCGCAGGAGAACGCCAACGCCATCCTCGAAGCGTGGTACCCAGGTGAAGAGGGCGGGAACGCCATCGCCGAAACACTGGCCGGAGACTACAATCCCGCTGGCCGCCTTCCACTCACCTTCTACGCGTCACTCAACCAGTTGCCTTCCTTCGAGGATTACTCCATGAAGGATCGCACCTACCGCTATTTCTCCGGCAAACCGCTCTATAGCTTCGGTTATGGACTCAGTTACACTACCTTCGCCTACAGCAATCTCAAGGTGCCTACTCAAGAAATAAAGGCCGGAGATCCCGTAACTATCGAGGGCACGGTGAAGAATACCGGCTCCGTCGCCGGTGATGAAGTCGCAGAGCTTTACCTCACTCAGCCCAAAGCATTCCAGACCCCTATTCGTGTGCTCGCCGGATTCCAGCGTGTGCACGTCACCCGCGGCCAGTCGACTCAGGTCCGCTTCACCATCGATCCCCGCTCGCTCGCGCAGGTAGACGACCAGGGAAATCGTGTCATCGTCCCTGGTGAGTACTCCGTTTCGCTTGGCGGTGGTCAGCCGGACGAAACAGCCACCATGCTCACTGGAACGTTCGCCATTACCGGAAAGGCGGAACTCCCCAAATAATCGCGCCCGCCACCCACGCAACCTGAGGAGCAGGTCCTATCGTTTCAGAGCCTGCTCGATTGCCGCCTGCGCCAGCGGGGCCATGATCTTGTACCCGGCATCGTTCGGATGCAGCCCATCAGCCGCCAGGTCCTTGCGCAGCAAGCCGTGCTCGTCCACGAGGGCAGAGAAGTAGTCGAGATAAATCAGGCCGTTCGTCGAACAATAATTTTTGAGCCAGGCATTCAGCGCCAGAATTTTCGCAGGGTCGCGCTGCGCGAAGAAATTCTGTGACTGCGGCGTATAGTCGTGCACCGGCATTACCGATGAAAAGATCAGCTGGACGCCATTGGCGTGAGCTACCTCGGCCAGCGAAGTGTAGTTGGCCTCGATATCCTCGACTGAAATCGGCCCGGTGTTCCCGGCAATATCATTCGTGCCAGCAAGAATTACCACCACAGCCGGCCGCAGGGCGATCACATCCTGATAAAAGCGCACCAGCATTTGCGAAGTGGTCTGGCCCCCTATGCCGCGGTTGATATAGCCCTTCGCCGGAAAGTACTCGTCAAGATGCCATGCATCAGTGATCGAATCGCCGAAGAAGATCACTCGCGCTTGACCCGTTGCAGGCGCGCCGAGTGTTTTATTGGCATCGCGGTAGCGACCCAGCTGGCCAAAGTCATTCATGTAGACCGGGATCATCGTCTCGCGATAGTGCTCGAGGCTCAGATTCGATTCAGCCAGGTGGTTCGGTTCCTGCTGCGTCGTCTGGCCGAAAGCGGAAAGAGAGATTGTCAGCAAAAGAGAGATCGGAAAGCGCATGCAGGAAAAGCTACAGCATTTCCGCCGCATAGCAAATTGCCGACTGCCGGCTCCTTATTCCACGGCCTGCCGAAACTCGATTTCAACGATTGTGCAGTCGTCGTTCGCTGCCGCCGGCCCGCAGAAGGTCGAAAGGTCCTCAACAACTTCGTCTAGATTTTTGCTTTTACTGAAGGAGTCTTCCATCCGCTGTGTGCCGAAGAAATCCCCTTCTACATCTTCAGCCTCGGTCACCCCGTCAGTGACGACAAGTAGCCGCATGCCCGGTTCCATCGTTGCGGTATAGGACTTGAAGACGCCTTCCTCGAGCAGACCCACCGGGAAGTTCGATTCCGTCAAACGTACTATCTCTGTGGCGGTTCGCATTAAAGGATGGACCTGCCCGCAGTTGATGTATTCCAGATGCCCATCTCGGTCCAGGCGAAGGATAATCATCGTCGCGTACTTGCCTACGTCTTTTGTACAGATAAAGCGGTTCAGAGTCTTGGCAATTACAGCCAGCGGTTGATCGGCAAGCATCTGCGCATACACCATGCCTTGAAGCGTCTGCGCGAGCATCGCGGCCGCCACACCCTTGCCCGAAACATCGGCGATCACAACATGAAGATGATCGCCGGCGGCCAGCACATCGTAGAAGTCGCCTCCGACCTCCTTGCAGGGAACGAATAGGGTTGAGATTTTCGCGTATGGAAGATCCGGAATCTCCCGGGGCATCAGGCTTTGCTGAATGCGTCGCGCTATCTCCAGCTCCTCCTGAACCCGCCTGGAATTCTCTTCGGCAATGGCAAGCTGCGCATTGTCCACGAGGGCCGCCGCCTCCGACGCGATTGTCTTCAGCAGATCGTTATCAACCTTCGTCAGGTGACCCGGCGTCAGGCGACTGTCGAGGTAAAGCACACCCAGTACCTCGCCGCGTCCTGAACCGGCAACATTCCGCCGGCTGCGAAGGGGAATGCAAATCACTGTACGGATGTTCTGCGCGATAACACTCTCTGACCGTACGCCCGTCTCTGCGCTCAACGTGTCCGTTACGATGAACTCTCCCGTGCCTTGAAGCGCCTGCTTGATAGCGCTGTGCGAAATGGTCGAGTCATCGTTCAGTAGTTTTCCCTTGCTGTCCAGTCCAACGATTAATTTGAGGGCGCCGCTCGCTGGATCGCGCAGCATTACATAACCGCGCTCAACCTTGGTCAGGGTGAGCGTCGTCTCTACGAGCGCTGTAAGAATCTGGTCTACCGCGCCCTCATTGTTGAGCTTACGGTTGGCCTCCAGCAGCCAGCTCAGCTTCTCGATTGCGGTATTCGACGTTGAGGATTCGGCCTTCAGCGGGCCGAGCAGTTCCCGCAGCGTCGAGCTCGACTGTGCAGACCGTACTCCGAACCGAATGAACGGCCCGTCCGGCTTGCCGAAGTGAACCGCATCGTTATTCGAGAGCTTGTGCCGCTTTACAGGCGCTCCATTTAGATAGGTCCCATGCTTGCTGCCTTGGTCCACAATGTAGAAGGAGCCATTTTCATAGACGATCTCGGCATGCTTGCGCGAGACAAAAGCATCCTCGAGCAGGATATCGCTGCCCGGCTGGCGTCCAACCGTGTAAGGGGCATGGCTAATCTCGCGCTGGCTCTCGCGCGAGCCGTCGACCACAAGCACAGGCGTGGTGGGAACCTCAAACATCCAGTCACATCTCCCGCCGAATCAAAATACTGGGGGCCGGCGCTAGGAGCGATTATAACCAGACACCGCTGAGAACAAGGTCATTTGTCGCGCCGTAACGCAACTCCGCTGCCCGCCCATGCAACACCGCGTTTTGCGCGGGCATCGCTACAAATTGTTGTAATCGCCATTGACAACCGCATTGCTCAAGCGTCAGGCTGGAACGTTTCCTGAGGGAAGTACGCCTCCCTGGCCCGGCGGTTATGCTTAAATTTCCGCCGGGCATTTTCTCGCCCGCGCCGGAACCCGAAGGAAGAAATGAACGAAAACCAGAGACCCCTTGAACCAGGAATCGTAACCGACTTTGCCGGCCGCCTTACCTATTCCGGCTACCTGTGCCTGCCGGAGCTGCTCGCGCAGCAGCGTCCGTTATCGTCGCCGCCTCATCATGACGAGATGCTCTTCATCATCCAGCACCAGGTCTCCGAGCTCTGGATCAAGCAGCTCATCCATGAGCTGTCTGCCGCCATCCGCTTCGTGCAGCATGACCAGCTCGACCCCTGCTTCAAGATCCTTTCTCGCGCCAAACTCATCCAGATGCAGCTCTTCGATCAGTGGGCTGTGCTCGAAACCCTCACCCCATCGGAATACATGGAGTTCCGCGGTGTGCTCGGTCACGCATCAGGCTTCCAGTCCTGGCAATATCGCAAGCTTGAATTCCTTCTCGGCAACAAAAACCGCGATGCCTTGCGTGTCTTCGAGCACGACCAGGCAATCCACGACGATCTACAGGCCACGCTCGAATCCCCCAGCCTCTACGACGAATTCCTCCTGCATCTCGCGCGCCGCGGCCTCGCCATTCCACGCGAAATTATTCAGCGCGACTGGACCCAGCCGCACGATAAGAGCGAAAGCCTGGTCCAGGTCTTCCGCGGCATTTACGAGCATCCTCGCGAACACTGGGACGCCTACGAAATGTGCGAGAAGCTCGTCGACGTCGAGGAATACTTCCAGCTTTGGCGATTCCGCCACATGAAGACCGTCGAAAGGATTATCGGTTTCCGGCAGGGAACAGGTGGCTCTTCAGGAGTCGGCTTCCTCAGGCAGGCTCTCGATCTGACCTTCTTTCCCGAACTGCTCGCCGTGCGCACCGGACTCGCCCAGAAATGAATTCCCGCATCCAACAGGCTGTCGCAGCACTTGGTACAGCACCCCTCCACGAAGCCGCGATCGAGCGCCACATCGCGCCTCTCTTCTCCCGCGTTCTGTCTGCCGATCGCATCTACCTTGCCAACCACTCCCTCGGGCGCCCGCTCGATGCCTTGGCGCAGGATGTAGCCGAAGCCTCAGTCCTTTGGTACGAGAAGCTTGGAGACGCCTGGGATGAATGGCTCGACGAACGCGAGGCCTTCCGAACTCGAGTTGCCAGGCTCATCCATGCTCCCCGAACAGATTGCATCATCCCTAAGACATCCGCCGGCCAGGGCTTGCGCGCCGTTCTGAATGCGCTCCCCGGTAGGCCACGCGTCATCACCACAAGCGGAGAATTCGATTCCGTGGACGTGATCCTCAAGCAGTACGGCGCTCTCGGCCGCATCGACGTGCGCTGGGTCGAGGCTGATGGGGAGGGCGCCTTTACCGTCGACGCGCTTATTGCGGCCCTGGAACGTCACGCTGACCTGGTCGTCATCTCTCAGGTCATGTTCATGTTCGGACAGATCATCGAAGATCTCGACCGCCTCGTAGTCGCTTGTCACCAACACGGCGCACGTCTTCTTGTCGACTCCTACCACGCCATCGGAGTGATCCCCGTCGACGTCGCGCAAATCGGCTGCGACTTCATGATCGGCGGCAGTTACAAATATCTTCGTGGAGGTCCCGGAGCTGCATTTCTCTACATCGCGCCCGAGGCCCTCGAAAGTGGCCTTCGTCCGCTCGATACCGGATGGTTCGCCAACTCCGACGAGTTTGCTTTTCAACGGCCTGATCCGCCGCTACTCAAATCAGGCGGCGACGCCTTCCTCGAATCCACCCCGCCCGTCCTCACTTGGTATCAAGCGCGCAGCGGCCAGCAGTTTACCCTGGCGATAGGCATCGATCGCCTCCGTGCCTACAGTCTCCATCAGCTTACGGCCTTACGCGAATATCTCGCCCAAGCCGGAGTTAACTCCGTAGTTGGCGGCGACACCCATCACGGAGCGTTTCTCGCTGTCCGCCTCGCGGCTGCGACACAGCTGCCGTCAATCCTCAAAGGCGAAGGAATTATCTGCGATGCGAGAGGCGAATGGCTGCGTCTCTGTCCCGATTGCCTCACCCGCGACGAAGAACTGCGCCGAGCGGCTGCAGCATTGGGTAAGATTCTCGGCGCATAGAAGAAGCCGAAGCCTACTTACCGGCGGCATCATCGAGCGCAAGATTCAACTCGAGCACATTCACCCGCGGTTCCCCGAGTATGCCGAATTGCCGCCCCTGCACATGCGCTATGACTAGCCGCTGCACCGCATCATCGGTCATGTGGCGAGCTTCCGCCACTCGATGCACCTGGTACAAAGCCGCCGCCGGCGTAATATCCGGATCGAGTCCGGATCCTGAAGCTGTCACCAGATCGATCGGCACCGCCTGCCCCGGAGCTGACTTCTGATATGCAGCAACGTCTCCCTGGATACGATCGATGAGCTTCTTATTCGACTGGGCGAGGTTTGATCCACTGGAGTTCGCTGCATCGTATCCGTTGCCTGCCTCGGAAGGACGCCCGTGGAAATAGCCGTCGCTGGTAAAGCTCTGCCCAATGATCGCCGACCCCACCACGTGCCCTTGCATGCTGATCAGCTGTCCGTCGGCCTTGTCGCGCCAGAAGAGATGGGCGATCCCTGTCATGACCAGCGGATAGATCAGACCAAGCACCACCGTAGTTATCAGCGTGAATCGAATTGCCACTTTCAGCGTGGACATCATTTCGGAATTCCTCAGCGGCTACGCAAGGCGTAGCGCGGTCAAAATCATATCGATGGCCTTGATGCCAATGAACGGCACAATCAGTCCGCCAACGCCGTAGATCACAAGGTTGCGCCGCAGCAGAGCCGCCGCCGACATCGGCGCATACTTCACACCCTTCAGCGCCAGCGGTATCAGTGCAACAATGATCAGCGCATTGAAAATCACGGCGGAGAGGATTGCCGAATGCGGCGTTGACAGCCGCATGATGTTAAGCGTGCTCAGCACCGGGAACACCCCCGCAAACATTGCCGGAATGATCGCGAAGTATTTCGCCACATCGTTCGCGATAGAAAACGTCGTCAACGCGCCCCGTGTCATCAGAAGTTGTTTGCCGATTTCTACAATCTCAATCAGCTTTGTGGGATTGGAATCAAGGTCCACCATATTTCCGGCTTCCTTCGCCGCCTGGGTGCCGGTATTCATGGCTACGCCCACATCGGCCTGCGCCAGTGCGGGAGCATCATTGGTGCCGTCGCCGGTCATCGCCACCAGCTTGCCCTTGCCCTGCTCGCGTTTGATCAGGTCCATCTTATCCTTGGGCTTTGCTTCGGCGAGAAAATCGTCCACTCCTGCCTCGCGTGCAATCACTGCCGCCGTCAATGGATTGTCGCCGGTGATCATGATGCTGCGAATGCCCATCGAGCGCAGCCGCGTCAGCCGGTCCTTCAAACCGCCCTTCACGATGTCCTTGAGATAGACCACGCCCAGTGCCGTTGAATTCTCAGCTACGACCAGTGGCGTGCCTCCCAAACGCGCAATCTCTTCGACCTTGTCGCTCACTTTACGCGGCAGGCTCGATCCCTGTTCTTCCACAAACTTGGCAATCGCGTCAGCCGAGCCCTTGCGAATCTTCAGTCCCGGAAGGTCCACTCCAGACATCCGTGTCTGCGCGCTGAACGGAACAAACTCGGCGCGCATGCCTGTCAGGTCCCGCCCGCGCAGGTTGTAGGTCTCCTTCGCCAGCACGACAATTGAGCGACCCTCCGGCGTCTCGTCCGAAAACGACGCAAGCTGCGCCGCGTCCGCCAGCCGTTCCGTGCTGATGTTCGGGGCAGGGAAGAACTCCGTCGCCTGCCGGTTGCCCAGGGTGATCGTTCCTGTCTTGTCCAGCAGCAGCGTGTTCACGTCGCCTGCAGCTTCCACTGCACGGCCTGACATCGCCAGCACGTTGTACTGCACCAGTCGATCCATACCCGCAATGCCAATCGCCGACAGCAGTCCCCCGATCGTAGTGGGAATCAGGCACACCAGCAGCGATACCAGAACAAAAATCGTCTGCGGCGCGGTCGAATAGATCGCGAACGGCTGCAGCGTCGCAACGGCAAGCAAAAAGATGATCGTCAGCCCCGAGAGCAGAATGCTCAACGCAATTTCATTCGGAGTTTTCTGCCGTTTGGCGCCTTCCACTAGCGCAATCATCCGGTCAAGAAATGTCTCGCCCGGATTCGACGTGATGCGAATCCGGATCCAGTCAGAGAGCACCCGGGTCCCACCCGTTACCGCTGAGCGGTCGCCGCCAGCCTCGCGAATTACCGGGGCCGATTCGCCTGTGATCGCGGACTCGTCCACCGACGCCACACCCTCAATCACCTCGCCATCGCCGGCGATATGCTGTCCAGCTTCAACCTTGATGATGTCGCCGGCGCGAAGTTGCGAGCTCGAAACTGCTTCGACTGTGCCATCACTCTTGTAGCGATAGGCGATCGTTTCGCCCTTTGCTTTGCGCAGTGTGTCGGCCTGTGCTTTGCCGCGCCCTTCCGCCATTGCCTCGGCGAAATTGGCAAACAGGACGGTGAACCATAGCCACAGGGTGATCTGGAGGTTGAAGCCGATTGGCTGATGGAGGACACCATCCTGAATCAGCAATGCCGAAGTCAGCACGCTGCCCACCTCCACCACAAACATCACCGGGTTCTTCACCATCGCCCGTGGATCGAGCTTCTTGAACGAATCGATCAGCGCCTGACGCATGATGTCCGGATTCCATAAACTCTGTCTTTCTGCCATGTTTTCGTTTGCCTTTTAAAACAGCACTCCGTTGTGCATCTGCAGGTGCTCGAGAATCGGTCCAAGGCTCAACGCCGGGAAAAACGTCAGCGCGCCAACAATCAAGATCACGCCCGTGAGCAGAACGGTGAACAGCGATGAATTCACCGGAAAGGTACCCGGCGACGGTGGCGCGCTCTTTTTGAGCGCCAGGTGTCCCGCCAGCGCCAGCATGGGAACCATCATGAGGAACCGTCCCGCCAGCATCGTGAACCCGAGACTGATGTTGAACCAGTTGGTATTCGCGTTGATCCCTGCAAATGCCGATCCGTTGTTCCCGGCAGCTGAGGTGAACGCATACAGAATCTGGCTCAAGCCGTGCGGGCCAGGATTGGTGATGCCACTCAGACCCGCAGGGCAGAGAATCGAGACCGCCGTCAGCACCAGGATCAGCAGCGGGAAAATCAGTACGTAAAGCATCGCCATCTTCACGTCAAATGCTTCGATCTTCTTGCCCAGGTATTCCGGTGTTCGCCCTACCATCAGGCCGGCGATGAACACCGAGAGCACCACGTAAATCAACATACCGTAGAGTCCGGAGCCCACTCCGCCGAAGACAATCTCGCCCAGCATGATGTTCGCCAGCACAACCATCCCGCCCAGCGGCGTAAACGAGTCGTGCATGCCATTCACCGCTCCGCAACTTGCATCGGTCGTTGCCGCTGCAAACAGCGCGGTGTCCGCAATCCCGAACCTGACCTCCTTGCCTTCCTGGTTGCCGCCGGCCTGCAGCGCCGTTGTACGCTGATCTACCCCATGCAGCAGGGGATGCGGGCGCGACTCTGCCCAGTAAATGCTCACCACCGCTACGGCGAACAGCAGCGTCATGCAGGCGAACACCGCCCATCCATGTCCCGGAGATCCGGTCATCCTGCCCAGGGTCACCGTCAGCGCTGCGGGAATCAGGAAGATGGCCAGTATCTCCAGAAAGTTCGTCAGGGGCGTAGGATTCTCAAACGGGTGCGCGCTGTTTGTATTAAAAAATCCGCCGCCATTCGTCCCCAGCATCTTGATCGCTTCTTGCGACGCAACCGGGCCCCGCGCGATGGTCTGCGGCTGGCTCGCATGCTCGACTGTCTGCGCCTGCACGTAAGGCTTCAGGTTCTGGACCACTCCCTGCTCGACCAGGACGCATGCCAGTACCAGCGAGATCGGCCCAAGCACATAAAGAATGGCGCGCGTCGCGTCGACCCAGAAGTTGCCGAGGGTTTTCGCCTGCCGTCGCGCGATGCCGCGTACCAGCGCGATCGCGACCGCGATGCCCACCGCGGCGCTCAGAAAGTTGTGATAGGCCAGCCCCACCATCTGCGTGAAGTAGCTCATGGTGGTCTCAGGCACGTAAGCCTGCCAGTTGGTGTTCGTCGTGAATGAGGCCGCCGTATTCCACGCCAGTGCCGGCGGAACTCCACCGAAACCCTGCGGATTCCAGGGAAGGTGGAGCTGGGTCCGCTCGATCACGTAAGTCAGCACCAGTGAGACGAAGCTGAACAGCAGCATGGCCGACGTGTACTCGCGCCAGTTCATCTCGACGTCGGCGTTTATTCCGCACAGGCGGTACAGCAGCTTCTCCAACGGCTTCAGAATCGGGTCCGCAAACGTGCGCTGGCCTTCGAAAACACGTGCCATGTAGATTCCCAGGGGACGCATCAGCAGAACCAGAACCGCAAAGTACAGCAGAAATTGAAGCCACCCGTTCGTGGTCATTCAAAACCTCTCCGGATATAGCAGAGTCACCACCAGATAGCCGAGCAGAAGGATGGTGAGAACGATGACGATAACAGTAGTGATATTCATGGTGTCGTTTCTCTGCTTTCTATCTCAGGTGTTCGCAGGCCTTGACGTACGCCAGCGCAACAGCAAAAAAAAGCCCGGTAAAAATTGCCATCAGCAAATCCAACATCTCCCGCTCCTTGCGTCCCGCAACAGTGCCGTTTCCTGGCCTGCTCGACGCCCAGTTGGCGCTCACGCCACCGAGCATGACTCAAACGCAGGAGCTGTTGGGAGACTACCCAACTCGCACCGGCGCCTCAGGCGCACCATTCCTAGTAAATCGTTATTGCACTAAACCGCCAGTAAGGAATTCATAAGGGAGATATAAAGACGCCTGGCGCGAACTTAACTTGAAGCGCCATCCGGAAGAAAGCGATATCCCACCCAGGGCTCTGTCTGGATGTACTCCTTCTGCGTGCCGCCCTGCAGCTTTTTCCGCAGCTGGCCGACAAATACGCGCAGGTATTCCGGTTGCTGAGCCGACTGCGCGCCCCATACGGCCGTGAGCAGCGCGCGATGCGTCAGCACCTTGCCCGCGTTCCGCGCAAACAGCAGCAGCAAGTCGAACTCTTTCGGCGTTAGGTGGATCGGCTGCCCGCGCAACAGAATCGAATGTGCTCCCACATCAATCACAAAATCGCCGACCTCAATCGGCGCATCCGTCACCCGCTCGGGAGCTCGCCTCAGGTGCGCGCGCACCCGCGCCAGCAGCTCCTGGATCCCGAAAGGTTTCGTCACGTAATCATCCGCGCCTGCATCCAGAGCCTCAATCTTGGAACGCTCCTGATCGCGCACCGATAACACGAGGATCGGCGCCTTGCTCAGCTTGCGCGCTGCGCGGCACAGCTCGACGCCCGTCATCCCCGGCATCATCAGGTCAGTAATCAGCAGGTCGGGAGCCCATTCCTCAAACGTGCGCAGTCCCTCCTCCGGATCGTTCGCCGCCCGCACATCATATCCCTGCGCCGCGAGAGCTGTACGCAGCACCCGCGTGATCTGTGTCTCGTCATCTACGACTAGTATGCGTTCCGCCATTCTCCGTCCTTCTGTATCATCGGCCCTGTCATGCAAAAGAATACAGCCAGGATGCGCCGGGCCGTTTTCAGGACCGGCGGCTTCACCCTGTTGGCTCTGGCTCTCACGCTGCTCTTCCGCCGCGTGCTGCACGTAAATCAGACGACCGTAGCGCTCAGCTTTCTGGTCCTTATCCTCATCGCGGCTTCAAGATGGCGTCTGGCTTACTCGGTTTATCTGTCTGTTCTCTCTGCAGTCCTTTACAACTTTTTCTTCCTTCCTCCGGTCGGCACCTTCTCCGTCCTCGATCCACAAAATATCGTTGCTCTCACGGTCTTCCTCTGCGCCAGCCTTTTAGTCAGCCATCTCTCCACACGCGCGCGCCGCGAGGCCGAACTGGCCGAAGTCCGCCGCCGTGAAGTCCAGCATCTGTACGAGTTCAGCCAGGAGTTGTTGCTGCACGACGATCTGAGCGCTGTCGCCCGCATCACGCCGTCCATCGTCGCGACAATTTTCGGATTCCGAGCCGTCGCACTCTACGTTCGTGATACTGACGCCGCTTATTACTCCGATCCCGGGTACGAACTGGTGCCGTTGACGGATCTTAAAAGTGCCGCCGAGGCTACCGAGCCCGCCGTCACCGTCGCCGGCGGCGCGCACGTCGTTCCTCTGGTGCTTGGCATGCGCACGTTGGGTGTCATGGCCATCCGTGGAGAAGCCCAGTCAAGCAATATCTATGAGGCGATCGGAAGCCTCGTTGCCATCGCTCTCGAACGCGCCGAAGCCCTCGAGCGTACAAGCCACCTGGAAGCCGCCCGTGAAAGCGAGCGCCTTCACACCGCGCTGCTGGATTCCGTTACCCATGAGCTGCGGACGCCCCTCACCTCCATCCGCGCCGCGGCCACCACCCTCATCAGCCAGCCGCAGATGACCGAGCCCCAGCGCGCCGAAATGTACGCCGTCGTCGACGAGGAGAGCGCACGCCTCGACCGCCTGATCGGCCAGGCCATCGAGATGTCGCAACTCGATGCCGCCAGTATTCATGTGCAGGCGCATCCCGAGAGCGTCCGCGAAATCGTCGATCTTGCACTCGAAGAAGCACAGTCCATGCTCGGTGACCGTGCCGTCGAAGTACAGGTGCCGGAGGACATGCCGGCGGTCCGCCTTGATCGCAAGCTTGTCCGCCGCGTCCTACGTCATCTCATTGAAAACGCCGTCAAATACTCGCCGTCCGGGTCGCCCCTGCGGATCGCGGCGCGCATCGAAGACAACCGCCTTCTTGTGAGCGTCGAAGACTTTGGGCAGGGAATTGAGGAATTCGAGAAGCCTCTCATCTTCCGTAAGTTCTACCGCGGCCGCCGGCAAAGAGATCGCATCTCCGGTACCGGCATGGGCCTTGCCATCGTCAAAGCCATTCTGGATGCGCACGGAGGCGGCATCGACGTCCTCAGCCGCCCCGCTCAGGGCGCACGGTTTACCTTTTGGTTACCAATTGGCGCCGATCGATCCAACGATTGATCTCACTTGATGCACGAATCTTCCCATTGAGTATCATGGGTGGCGTCATGCTGACCCGTCGGAACTTCCTCAAGTCCTCCGCTGCCGCGCTTCCCGCGCTGGCATTGCAAAGCAAATCCGCCTTCCCCGCATCGCACCAGCCAATCGGCGTGCAGCTCTACACCGTGCGCGGCCTTCTGGAGAAAGATTCCCTGCCCGATATCCTCAAGCAGATTCATGCCATCGGCTACCAGGAGGTCGAGGCCTTCCCGAGTGTTTACACGCATCCGGCGAAAGAACTTCGGCACATGATCGATGATGCCGGTCTAAGCGTCCCCAGCGGCCACTTCGATTACGAGGGATTCGCCGGCAAACTTGACTACGCAAAGCAGCTAGGCCTGAACTGGATGGTCTGCCCTATGCTGCCGAAATCCCAATGGGCAACGATCGACGGATTTCACACCGCGGCAAAACAGTTCAACGAATGGGGCAAGCAGGTCGCCGATCTCGGCATGCGCTTCGCCTTCCACAATCACGACTACGAATTCAAACCTTATGGCGACAAGACCGGCTATCAGATACTCCTCGACGAGACCGACCCCCATCTCGTCTTCTTCGAGATGGATTGTTATTGGGTCGCCCAGGCCGGCAACGACCCCGTCGAAATGCTGCACCGCCTCGGCCACCGCGTCCGCATGCTTCATCTCAAGGACCGCAAGCCTGGTTTCCCGCCCTCCAACGACATGGACAAGTCCTCAGCGCACTTCACTGAAGTTGGTCATGGCAGCATCAACTGGAAAGCCGTGCTCGACACCGCCCGTGGCATGGGCATCGAGTACTACTTCGTCGAGCAGGACCAGACTCCCGGCAACCCGCTCGACAGCATCAAGTCGAGCTACCAGTATCTTCGAACCATCATGCCCTGAAGTAGACTCCAGAGCGCGTACCTGGGCAATCAATTCAGAATGCCGATAAAATCGGATTGCATTTTCCGGATGGTGTGACGACGATGGATTTTTACCTTCACGTCAGAGTGCTCTTTGGAATGATCGTGGGCCTCAGCGTGGCCCACTTGCTTAAAGGGATTGCGCTCATCGTCCAGCATCCCAAGCGATTCAGAGTCTATTGGGTGCACCTGGTCTGGGTACTTTTCCTCTTCCTGTACCTGATCCATTTCTGGTGGTGGGAATTCAACCTCGTGAAGGTTCGTGAGTGGACCTTCCCCATTTATTTCTTCGTCGCCGTCTACGCAATTCTGCTCTACCTTTTGTGTTCGCTCTTCTTTCCTGACCAGATCGGGGAGTACGACGGTTTCAAAGGCTATTACTACTCCCGTCACCAATGGATCTTTGGCGTCATGGCCCTCTTGTTTGTTGCCGATATCGCCGACGGGTTCATCAAAGGACGCGACTACTTTACCCGCCTTGGCGCTGCCTACGCCATTCGCACCGCAACCTATCTGGTCCTTAGCCTTGTCGCCATCAGGATAAGGAAACCTTGGTTCCACGCGGCCTTCGCCATTGTCGCTGTGATTTACGAGATCGCTTACATCCTTGAAAGATATTGGACGATGGGTTAAACCGTCTTATCGCTTGTAATCGGCCGGGTGAACGCAGTTCCGCACGGGAGACAGCACAATGCACTTGGCAGGACGCCTGGGAGTCTCACTGAGGCTGCTCTCTCTTCTCATCTGCCTCTCGTTCTGTGTCTCCGTCAATGCTGAAGACAAGCCCAAGCCACTCGTAATTCCGCTCCAGCCCTCCGGGCTTCCAAAAGGCTTCTTTAGCGGAGCCCATTCGCTCACCTGTTTTCACCTCCACATCGCGGGAACACGTCTCTTCTGGCTCGACGCAAACCACATCTTCGTCGCGTTTACCACCAACCCTCCCTGCACCCTTAAGACGGGTTCGAGCGCGGCCACTGTGCGCGCCATCGTTTTTGAGAAGACCGGTGCGAAGGTCGCTACTCGCGACTGGCCGGTCGAAGGCGACTTCACCGTGTTCGCCGGGCCAAATCACATGGTGGTTCTATGGAAGGGAAGCGAGCTCGAATTTCTCGACGATCATCTTCAGACCGTGGAATCCGGAGAACTGGCCGAGAAGCCCAAAGGGCTGTATGTCACTCCTGCCCGGCGCACCATTCCTCTGCTCTCCGCCGATGGCCGTAACTTCGAATTCTACACCGTGGGCCCGCTCAAACTGCTCACCACGATCGCAATCGACCAGTCAACCGATGCCAATGCCGTCGAGGATTGGACTCCGGGCGACGAACGCGTCGCAGGAGTCCGTTGCCGGGACAAGTCTGACTACACCTGCACCAAGATTCTGGTCCTCACGCCTGACGCCAATTACTTACGGCCCGACGGCGAACCGTGGTCCTACGAGGAAACCGCCAGGCCCATAGCCCTTCACCCGATAGGCTTTCTCGACCCCACGCACCTGGTCATGTCGCGCCTTGAAAAAGGTTTCCTGCACAACCCTCAGGTCTTCATCATTCGGCGCGACGGTTCCAAAACACAGCTGCCCAATCCGGGAGCCTCCTTCAACGTCCGAGACATCGCCGGCATCGCTGGCGACGGCTCCCGCTTTGGACTGGTGTACACAGCCGCTTCCATGTGCGAAGACTGCGCCTCCGAAAAGCGCTTTGTGGTAGAAGAGGTCGATTCAAAGAAGTTTCTTTTCGAGAAATACGGCAGCCCCTTGTTCAGCCGTTTTGAACTCTCGCCCGACGGAAAATCCGTCGCCGTCCTCGACGACGGCGCACTCACAATCTACCCGCTACCCACACACGACTGAGCCGACGTTAGGTCTGGTAGCGCCAGAGCGCGACGCCGCCGAATAACCCATCTTCATTCGATATCGTCGAAACGTAGGTAGGCAGCGTGAAGTTGATCTCTTTCGCGTTGCCGCCGCCCAGGTAGAGCCGGTCCCAGTTGAAGGTCTTGGCCGTCTGTTCGATCGCTCCCTGCAGGAACCGGTTCCACCGCTTCTTGCCGTGCCTCTTCAGTCCCCGGCGTCCCAGGAAATCTTCATACGTCTTGCCCTTCTGCCAGGGGTGGTGTCCCAGCTCGAGGCCGGGACACAGATGCCCGTCTGTGAACAGTGCCGATCCTAGCCCCGTGCCCAGCGTCAGCACTAGCTCCACTCCGCGACCGCTGATCGCGCCATAGCCCTGTACAGCGGCATCGTTCGCCAGGTGCACCGGCAGCTTCCAGCGCTTCTCCAGTGCGTTCTTCAGCGGAAATCCCACCCAGGTCGGGTGCAGGTTCGCGGCGGTCAGCGTCTTGCCCTGCTTAATCACTCCCGGGAACCCGACCGAAACGCGGTCACAATTCGGCAGCTGCTTGCGCATCTTCTCGAGCGCGGAGAGCATTCTCGCCGGCGTTGCCGGGTTGGGAGTAGGCGTGCGCAGGCGTTCAGTCAGCGGATTGCCCCGGGCGTCGAGAGCCATTACCTTCATGCCGGTGCCGCCGATATCGACAGCGAGTGTAATCGGGTGTGGGAAACGAGAAGTTGTGTTTGCCATAGACCGAACAAGTGTAGTCGAAAACAGCAGGGAATTGGTGGTTTAGTACCCCAGTCGGCCCTTCGCCCTACTGTCCGGCCATCACGATCGGCAGCGTTGGCGTCGCCGATCCCTGCGCGTCTTCGATCGTCACGCCAAACGCCTTGGCTTCCACTCCTTGTGGCAGTGTCGGCAGAACCACTGAAGCGCTCCCGCTCGCATCCGGCCGGAAAAGCCCCGCCGGCATCGGAGCCTTGCCATTGGCGGGGATCAGCCATAGCTCGTAGGTCTTATTCTCGGGAACCGGCCGCAGGTTGCTGGCGACGAAAATCAGCGCGCCTTTCGTCGGCAGATAGGTCGCATGGCCCACCGGCTGAGCGGGCCGCTTCGTCTCGGTCAGCGTCACCTGCTTGGCCGCAGGAGAAGTCAACGCCTCGGTCAGCTCCTCTGCCCGGTCCGCTCCGGCGGCCAGCCGTGCTATCTGTCCGCGATCCTCACTGAGTTGCTCCTGCAGCTTGTGGTTGCGATAGCCGAGATACCCCGCGACCGCCAGCATCGCCAGAGCCACTGCCCAGCCCAGCCATCCCAGTCCAAAGCCCGTCCTGCTCTCCTCGCGCCCGGGTTGTGGAACTGCCGGCTTCGATGCCTGTGCTGTAGCCTGGGGAGTATTGGCAATCCGTGCCATCAGCCGTTGCCGTGCTCCCTCAGGAAGAGCCTGCTGCTCCGCGCTCAAGCCCACCACCGCCACATCGGTCATGGCTTCCAGAAGCGCCGCGCGGCAGTACGCGCACATATCCAGGTGGGCCTGCGCGGCCTGCTGCTCTTCGGGAGCCAGCGCCTGCATGGCGTAGAGCGCCAGGTCTTCCTGCGGGATGTGTCGCCTCGTGCTCAAACCGTTAATGCCTTTCTGATTGAGGTCAGCGCCAGGCGAATTCGTGTCTTCACCGTTCCCAGCGGATCGCCTGTCTTTTCGGCGATCTCCGAGTGGCTCAAGCCTTCAAAAAAAGCAAGCTCAACAGAGTTTCTCTGTTCTTCCGGCAGCGATACCATCACTCCGCGGATTTTCCCGAGGAGTGAATTCCGCTCTGCCTCGCGCGCAAGGTTGGTCGACGACGGCAGAGCAAACAACTCCACCTGCTCAGTCGGACGCCGCCGGCGGATCACATCGATTGATCGATTCCGTGCTACAACTACCAGCCAGCCGCCCAGAGAACCCTTACCCGACACGAAAACGCCCGGGTTCTTCCACACCTGCACGAAGATCTCCTGCATCACATCTTCGGCTTCACCCGCATCTTTCAACACACGTAAGGCGACGGAATACACCATCGTCCCGTAACGGTCGAACAGAGCCGACATCGCTTCCTGATCGCCGGATTGAATGCGTGTCAGCAGGCCCATATCGTCGGTCGCGCTCATGTTCTCCGCGGGTCTATCAGAAGAACGGGAGGCCTCGACATTCGGATTGGGCGAGTCGTGCGGCATGCTCTCAGGTCCACCGGTATTCTATGATGCCGACAAGCCGCTGACCGAATCCGATTGATTTTATTTGCACTTCACAGAAAAGGTACCAGACGATGAAATTGCGGCTGGACAAGTTGCTCGTCGACCGTGGACTCGCTCCCACTCGTGAGCGCGCCCAGGCCATCATCCTCGCCGGCCGCGTTCTCGTTGATGAGCAGAAGGTCGAAAAACCAGGCCACAGTGTCGCGGAAACAGTGGCTTTACGTCTGCTGGGGGGCGACCTCCGCTACGTTAGCCGCGGTGGCCTCAAGCTCGAAACTGCCCTGCATCACTGGCACATAGACCTCACCGGCCGGTTCTGCCTCGATGTCGGAGCCTCCACCGGAGGATTCACCGACTGCATGCTTCAGCACGGGGCTGATCGCGTTCTCGCGGTTGACACCGGTTATGGACAGATCGCGGACAGCCTGCGCCGCGACCCTCGCGTCGTCCTCATGGAGCGCACCAACGCCCGCAACCTTGGCCCCGGAGATCTCCCGCCCGGCATCAGCTGCGTCGCCATGGACGTTTCGTTCATCTCCGCCACGCTGGTTTTGCCCGCAGTCATCATTGCCATCCGGTTGGGTCCCGCACCCGTAGAGATAGTTGTCCTCGTCAAGCCGCAATTTGAAGCTGGCCGTGAGCACGTCGGCAAAGGAGGCATCGTACGTGATCCCGCCGCTCACCAGCTGGCCATTGATCGTGTCCGTGCCTGCGTCGCCGACATAGGAGGAACCGCCATCGAAATTATCGATTCTCCCATCCTTGGAACCGAAGGCAACCGCGAATTTCTACTCCATTGCTCGATGAATTCGAGGACGTGAGAACCAGATCCAAAAGCAACTGTTAGCATCTCTTAATCCTCCCGCTCAGAAGTCACAGGGAACAATTCATCCGCGTTGAGTACACTGTTGATTCATGCGCACCGTCGCCATCATCGCGAAGCCGCAAAAAGAGGAGCTTTTCGATCTTCTCCCCAACCTGGCGCTCTGGATGAAGGCACACGACCTTGATCCAATCTTCGACCCGGTAAGCGGCACGTACAGCCAGCAGGCCCGCATCGTGCCCCGTCACGAGATGCCGGCCGAAAAACCCGAGTTGGTAATTGTGCTTGGAGGCGATGGAACCCTTCTGTCGGCCGCCCGCGTCTTCGCCAGGACCGAGACGCCCATCCTCAGCGTCAACCTCGGCTCACTCGGATTCCTTACCGAGGTCCGCCTCGCCGACCTCTACTCGACGCTGGAAGGCTGGTGTAACCACTGCTTTACCACCGATTCCCGCTCCATGCTGCACAGCGAATTATGGCGCGAGGGCGAGCTTTTCGGCGAACACGAGGCCTTGAACGACGTGGTTGTTGCCAAAGGCGCTATCGCGCGCATGGGAGACTTCCGTATCCAGTTCGACGGTCAGGTTGCCGCCACCTTCCGCGCCGACGGCGTCATCATCTCCACGCCCACCGGCTCAACCGCGTATTCCCTGGCTGCCAACGGACCGATCCTCCTCCCGGACGTCGATGCGCTAGTGATCTCGCCCGTCTGTCCTCACCTGTTGACTCTCCGCCCCATGGTGGTGCGCGGAGACGCCAATATCGTGGTAAGCATCGTCGGTGTCCCCGACCAGACCTTCCTCACGGTCGACGGACAGGAAGCCGTCCTGATGAAGGTTGGCGATGAACTCCGCTGCCACCGTTCGAAGTACACGGTGAAGCTCGTCAGGCTCCGGGCTTCAGGTTTCTTCGACGTGCTGCGAGCAAAGCTCAAGTGGGGCGAGCGCTAGGGTAAAGGAACAAGCTCAACCATCACCTGGACTCGGCTATCGCGGTCGTGGGATTGATTTCGACAACTCCTGCAGCAAGCCTCGTTGGCTAACGGCTACCTCTTACGCCTTCGTCAGCTCACCCAGCAGAACCTTCGCCTTGTTCGCCAGGGTGTTAGCGCCGTCGAGATCGTCCTGATCAAGGGCCTGCCTGGCCTTGGTGAGAAACGTGCGAATTTGTCCCGCTGTCAGTTGCTCATCCGAACTGAGCGCTCGTTTGAGGCCGTTCAGGCCATTCTCCGTCGCCGTGATCAGGTCCTGAATCTCGCGCCGTGTTGGAACACCACTGCGGTCGCCCGCGCTCGAAAGCTGGCCGATGGGCGACATCTCCGGAGGCTCCCCCGCCGCGGCCTGTTGCGTCGTTGCCGCAGTCGATGCTGCCGCATCTTTTGCTGCCTGCGTCTGGGCAGCGTCTGGCGGTTTCTGCTTGTGATGTGTAGTCTTGTGTGGCGTTGGCAGCGGCGGCGGCGGCGCCGCCGGTGAACCCTCTTTCACATCAAGTGGGTTCGGCGGGGGCAACTGTGGGGCCGGCGCAGTCTTTGCCACTTCACTGGGAGGATAAATCGGTGCCTGTGCTGCCGGTGGCGGCGTGGCCTGTGTCTTGTGCCCGCAACCCGCAATAAGGCACAGCGGAACAAGGACCGCGATCTTGCTGGCGGTTTTCATCCCCTCTGTCCCTCGACAACCAATGAATTCGTTTCCAGTGCTCCGCGCATTCTCGGGTCAGAAAGCCCGGCCGCCGGCAGGGATAAGATGAAGGTCGACCCCTCGCCAACCTTCGACTCTACGTCAAGCTGTCCGTGATGAAGTTGCAGAATTCTGTATGTCATCGCCAGGCCTATTCCGCTCCCGTCCCGCTTGGTCGTGAAGTACAGATCGAAAATCTTGGAGCGAATTTCATCCGGTATGCCCTCGCCATGATCCTGGACCTTGATGATTGCAGAGCGCCCATCCTCCGCGAGTCGAACCGAAAGCTCGCCGCCCTCAGCCATGGCCTGGGCTCCGTTTAGAACAACATTCAGCAACGCCTGCTTCACTAGGTCGGCATCCACCTTCACTATGACCGGATGAGCCGGAAGTTCGCTTACCACAGTCACGTTGTAGGATTCCAGACCGGCGGAGGCCAGCATCAGCACGCTCGAGACTATGGTGCGCATATCCTGATCGACGAGCTTCAACTCGACCGGTCGCGAGAAATCTACCAGTGTCTGTACAACCCGGTCCAGTCGTTGAATTTCGCTCTGAATGATCTCCAGGTGTCTCGCCGCCGTCACCTCGCCGCCTACCTTGCCCCGCAGCAGCTCAAGGTGAACCACGATGGCGTTGATCGGATTCTTCACCTCGTGACCCACACCCGAAGTCAGCCGCCCAATCGCCGCCATGCGCCTCGAAAGCTCCAGCTCGCTCTCAATCTCGCTCACCGACTCCACATCATGCAGCGTCAGCAGCGCTCCCAGCGAACGACCCGCGGAGACCTCTTCGTCACGATCGTCATGAATAAAGTCCAGTGACAGTTCCAGTCTGCGTCCTGCCTCCGTCGTAATCTCTTCCTGCACAATCGACATTCCCGCATCGAAGGCCTGTCGCACCGTGCGGCCCAGCAGGGAATTACGATCGAAGATGTCGTGAACCTCCGCACCCAGCAGTTGATCGCGGCTCACATCGAGAAAACGCTCCACCGACCGCGAAACCAGTACTGCCCGTGAATCGCGTGTGAACAGCATGATTCCGTCCTGCAGGTTGGACAGGATCTGATCGAGATTCTCTTTCAGAGCCGAGAACACTTCCTCGACATTGCGCATTCGCCGGCCCAGCCGTTCAATCTTGTGTGAAACCTGAACCACCGCATCCAACGACCGGCCGGACTCCAGTTCTCCCCCTGTCGGCACCTCGGCCTGCCCGAGAACATCCAGCCGTGAGCTGATCTGCTCGAGCGGCTTTAGAGCAAGGTTGGACACAAACGCCGCCGCGATCAGCGATATGAGAATTGCCATGCCGATGCTCGTGAGCGCATCTTTCAGACCCGGATAGAACGCTTCCTTCAAAAACGTCGTCCGAATGCCAATCCGGACAGTCAAAAAGGGCTGATTGTCCCGCTCCAGGCCCAGGGTGTAGTTGTAGACCACCGGCTTCCCGAAAACAACGTTCAGTTTTTTCCACCAGGACTTGTCCCGCAGCGTGGCATAATCCGGCCGCTTCGGCAGCGGTTTGTCCATGAATGCCGTTTGGGTCGTGACCAGTCCTGTTCCACGGCTGTCGGCGATCGCAATGTCAAAAACTGTCGGCGCATAATTAATAATGGAGGTGATCAGCGCGTTCAGTCCCTCATCGTTGCGCAGGGAAGCCGCCACCGCGCCGCGCAGCGCGACCGGATCGTTCGGGTTAACCAGACTGCTGCGCAGACCCGTCTGAAGCGCCGTGCGAGTCGCAAGAAGCAACTGATGGGCGATCACATCGGTCGATTCGTAGGATTGCTGAATATGCTGATCCAGTAGGCGGTTCATATAAACCGCAGACAGCATAGTAGCGATCAGGAAGACCAGACTGGCGATAGCTACAACGAGTTTGGTCTTCAATCGCATGCTTCCAGAAAAGGACCTCAACGGCTGGTGAGAGAGACTGAGTTAGTCTTCCGAACCGGCATCATCCTTGAACCTGCCGTAATCCTTCAGCTTGTTGTGCAGGGTCTTGAGGCTGATGCCGAGAATCTCTGCCGCGCGTGTCTTGTTATTATTCGTCGACTCCAGCGTTTTCAGAATCAGCCGCCGTTCCCCTTCATCCACCGTGGCCCCTACCTCAACTTGGATCGCATTGGGAGCGACGCCCGAGTCCCCCGCGACCTTCACTGTCTTGGTGCCGAAACCCGGAGGCAGATGCCGTGTCTCGATCGCGCCTCCGCCACATAAGACAACAGCGCGTTCAATCGTGTTGCGGAGCTCGCGCACATTTCCCGGCCAATCGTATGCCATCATACGCGCCATCATTTCCGGATCCACGCCCGTCACCTCGCGGGCGTGCTTGCGGTTCATCTCGCCGAGCATCGAATCCACGATTGCCGGAATATCCTCTTTGTGCTCCCGCAGCGGTGGCATGTGAATGTTGAAAACATTCAGACGATAGAACAGATCGCCGCGCAACTGTCCTTTCTCCACCGCTTCATCCGGATCCTGATTCGTTGCCGACAGCACCCGTACATCCACGGGCGACTCCACCTTGCTGCCCAGCCGCCTCAGTTTCCGCTCCTCAAGCACGCGAAGCAGCTTGGCCTGCGTGCCCACCGGCATCTCGCCGATCTCATCCAGCAGCAGCGTGCCCTCCTCAGCCAGCTCAAAACATCCCGCGCGCCGTTCCAGCGCCCCGGTAAACGCGCCCTTCTCATGGCCAAAAATCTCGCTCTCGATCAGCGTCTCCGGAATCGCGGCGCAGTTCACCGCCACAAACGGTTTCATCTTGCGAGGACTCAGTTCGTGGAGCGTGCGCGCCACCATCTCTTTGCCCGTGCCACTTTCGCCCGTAATCAGAACCGAAACGTTCGAGGGCGCAACCCTTTCGATCAGGGCAAAAAGCTCCTGCATTTTCTTGGATGAGCCAACGAGCGAACCGAGCACGCCTGTATCGCGCAGCTTGCGCCGCGTGACCTCCAGCTCCCGTTCCGTCTCCCGCTGCCGGGTCGCGTTCAACAGGATCGTGCGCAGCCGGGTCGCGTCCACAGGCTTCTGGATAAAGTCGTACGCGCCCATCTTCATGGCTTCAACCGCCAGTTCGATCGAGCCCTGGGCGGTAAGCACCACCACCGCCTGATCCTGCTTCAGATCGTTCAGCCGTCCCAGCAATTCCAGCCCGTCCATGCGCGGCATCTTCAAGTCCGTCACAACAATGCCTGGTTGCCACGCCTGAACCCGCTCCAGAGCCTCCAGCCCGTCGCGCGCCGTCTCTGTGCGATATCCCCATCCCGAGACGAGTTCCGCCAGCCCCGTCAGGGCGTGCACTTCGTCCTCGACGATCAATACTTTTTCCTGAGTAGCCATAAACACTTTCGGAGTGGCAACTTACTTTTATCACGCTGGATAGGCCTCCGGCGAAACACAAATATCGGTGCCAAAAGACTTCCACCCGCCTGCCACTGTATCCTGATCTTTATGCTTGATTATGAAATAACGACGCAGGATTTGAAGCAATTGCTCGACTTGGCCAGCCCCGAAAGACCCGTCATTCTCGATGTGCGCGAGCCCTGGGAGTACCAGGTCGCCCACATCGAAGGCAGTACTCTGATTCCCATGGGAGACATTCCCTCCCGCGCCTTCCAGGAACTCGACCCCGAAGCCCACTTCGTCACCGTCTGCCACCACGGAGTCCGCTCCATGAACGTCGCCGTCTGGCTCCGCAACCAGGGCTTCGAAAACACCCAGTCCCTCCGCGGCGGCATTGACGCCTGGTCAGCCGACATAGACCCCACAATGCCAAGGTACTGATGGTGCTGTCGGCTTTGGTCAGGGGGCTCGCTCTGCTGCAGCGGTATCCTCTCCCGCTCTTGCTACCGCTCCTCGTGATCGCAGCTTCTGGCGTGGGCGTTAATCACCTGGTTGCCGGGCTGACGCTGACGAAGTTTGCTCATTTTTTGGTTTTTGTGGTGGGTCTGTTGATCCGCTATCTTTTAGCTTGCGCGGGATTCCTGTGCGTTGCGAACTACACGGTGAGGAGCGAGGCGAACGGCGAGCGGCCGGAGGTCAGTAACCTGCTGGACAGCCTGGCGTTTCCCGGCTGCGTGAAACTCCTCACAGGATTGCTCGCGCGTTTCGCTGCTGCGCTCGTCGTCGCTGGCGCGGTGACGATAATCCTGTCGACTTCCGCGCTCAGGGTATTCAAAGCCACGACGCGCCATCCAGTGCCTCGTCTGGTTTCGGGAGAAGTCTATTTGTGGATCGCAATTGTTCTGGCGATCCTGGTCTTGTCGCGCTGGCTTCTCGCGATCCCGCTGTTCGTGCAGTCAAAAGGGTTGCTGAAATCGCCGCTTGCCGTAAGCGTCCAGGCCATCCGGGGCCTCAGACGTTTTGCCGTGGCGTTTACGCTGCTCGTTGTGGCGCTTTCCTTCCCGGTCGTTCGGTTGACTTCACCGCTTCATCCTCAATTTTCAAATGGCGCCACGCGGTATGTGCCCCAGCTCCTTGAGATACTCGCCGCCCACGGCTTTGCAGCCGTCCTCTGGACTTGGTGGATGATCGTTATTACCTTGCTCACCATGCGTCTTCAGGGCCACGATGAGCCTCTACCCGCGACACCGCTTGCAATAGCCTAATTGGTCAAAACTGATAGAGCGAGGTCCAATTTATACTTCTCTGTCACCTGATCAGGAGCCCGCATGTCCTCCGCCGCCATCGACTACGCCCGTAGCAACTACCCTCGCTTTCTCGACGAGCTCAAAACCCTCATTCGCATCCCGTCGGTCTCCACCCTCCCCGAACATAAAGGAGATGTCTTTGCCGCCGCCCAATGGCTCGCCAAAGAGCTGACCCGCATTGGCATGGAGCACGTTGAGGTCATCACCACTCCCGGCCATCCGCTCGTCTATGCCGACTGGCTGCACGCTCCCGGAAAGCCTGCCTGCCTCTGCTACGGACACTACGACGTCCAGCCCCCTGATCCTCTCGACGAGTGGAAATCCCTGCCCTTCGATCCCACCGAGCGCGACGGCAACCTCTACGCCCGTGGAGCCGTCGACGACAAGGGCCAGATGTACATGCACGTCAAAGCTCTAGAGGCTCTCGTCCGATCGAATAAAGGCAATCTACCCATTAACATACGGGTAATTCTTGAAGGAGAAGAAGAAGCGGGTGGGGAGCAGATCGCCCGTTTCATCCGTGAGCATCCCGACCGCCTGAAGGCCGACTTCGCCCTCGTTTCCGACACCGAGATGTTCGCCCCGGAGCTACCCACCCTCTGCGTCGGCCTGCGCGGCATGATCTACACCGAAATCGAGGCCCGCGGCGCGAAAAGCGACCTCCACTCCGGCATGTATGGAGGCACAGCCCCCAACCCCTTCGTTGCCCTGGCCCAAGTCATCACCCAGCTCAAGGACTCCGCTGGACGCATCCTCATCCCCGGCTTCTATGACGCCATCAAACGTCCCAGCGACGACGAGCTCCGAACCTGGCAACAGCTCCCCTTCGACGAGGAGCACTACCGCCTCACCGAGGTCGGTTCATCCCGCCTCACCGGCGAGCCTGGCTATTCTGTCCTTGAGCGCACCTGGGCTCGTCCCTCGCTCGACGTCCACGGCATGCCCGGTGGATTCACCGGAGCCGGAGCCAAGACCGTGATCCCCGCGAAAGCTGTCGCCAAGGTCTCCATGCGGCTTGTTCCCGACCAAACCCCGCAACAGGCCTTCACCCAATACAAAAGCTACGTTGAGTCCCTCAAGCCCGACGGCATCGAGCTTGACGTCCGCCTCATCCACTCCGGTGACCCTATCGTCATCGGCACCGACAACCCCTACATCCAGGCTGCTACGCGCGCTCTCAAGAAGGTTTGGGGCAAGGAAACAGTCTTCATCCGCTCCGGTGGATCCATTCCCATCGTCGGCGATTTCGAGCGCCACCTGAAGATCCCTACCGTGATGATGGGCTTCGGCCTGCCCGACGATAACCTTCACGCCCCCAACGAGAAGTTTCATCTCGCCAACTTTTACCGCGGCATCGAGTCGATCATTGTCTTCTTCGAAGAGCTCGGCGCGTGAACGCCTTTATTCTCGCCGGCGGGCAAAGCATCCGGATGGGCCGCGACAAGGCCCTCCTTCACTTTCGCGGCCGTCCGCTCATCGAATACGCCCTTGCCAAACTCCGTACTCTCGGATTTTCGCCAGCCATAGCCGGCAACCGCCCCGACCTCGCCGGTTACGCCCCTGTCATCGCCGACAACTACCTCGGTTCCGGTCCGCTCGCCGGCATCGAAGCTGCCATCGCGTCCAGCAATGACGACCTGAATCTCTTTCTCCCCGTCGACCTCCCGCTGCTCCCGATAGAATTCCTGTCTTGGATGACCGTCCGGGCGCTGCAAACATCCGCCCTCGCAACCATCCCGCGCCTGCAAAGCTGTCCTCAACCGCTGTGCGCCCTTTATCACCGCGTGCTACTGCCTTACGCGCGCTCTGCGCTCAGCGCGGGCAAACCCAAAGTCATGCGCGCTGTCCAGTTGGCCGCTTCAGAAAGCGGTCTCAAGATGGACCTGTTCGACGTCGAGACCCTGGCTGCATCGCTTAGTCCCTCCCGGGACTGGCCTCCTGCTCCACCTGTTCACCGTTGGTTTCAAAACTTGAACTCTCCCGCCGAACTCCAATTTGCAGCGTTGGAGGAATCCCCCCACATCCAATAAGCTGGTTTGTAGAGCGAGGAGCGAGAGTTGGCCAGCACGCCCAATACGCCGGAGATCGAGATCGTTCAGGAAGCGCCACGCCAGGAAGGCGCCTCAAATAACGGCGTCGCGCCCTACATTTCGTTTGAGAAGGTCAGCAAGTCCTTCGGCGATCTCACTGTTCTCGACGAAGTCAGCTTCTTCGTCAAACCCGGTGAAACCCTCTGCATCCTCGGCCGCAGCGGTGTCGGAAAGTCCGTCTCCCTCCAGAACATCATGGGCTTCCTCAAGCCCGATTCCGGTAAGATCCACGTCGCCGGCGAAGAGATCAGTACCTACGACGAAGAGCAGATGCAGGCCATCCGCCGCAAAGTGACCATGGTCTTCCAGAACGGGGCCCTCTTCGACTCGTTGAGCGTTGGCGAAAACGTCGCCTTCCCCCTGCGCGAGCGCCGCGAGCTCGTCGAGGACCAGATCCAGCAGATCGTCAATGGTCTCCTCGAAATGGTCGGCGTGTCGGGGATGACAGAGCTTCTACCCTCCGACCTCTCCACCGGAATGAAGCGCTCTGTCGCCATTGCCCGCGCGTTGGCCGCGCAGCCCGAAGCCATTCTCTACGATGAGCCCACCACGATGGTCGATCCTCTAATCGCCCGCATTCTCGGCGACCTCATCCAGAAGCTCAAATACCAGCTGCGCCTGACCAGCATTGTCGTTACCCACGACATGCGATTCGCTCAGCGCCTCGCCGATCGCGTGCTGTTCCTGCACCTGGGCAAGGCCCATTTCTTCGGAACCATGGATGAAATGAAAGCCTCCGACGACCCGATCCTTCGCCAATTCCTCACCCTTGATGCCCTGGTCCTGCCCGACGTCTGATCCTGCAAGCCCCACCAGCCGAGCACTCTCCCGGAGATCCTTCATGACGCACGCCACAGCCGCTGACTTCGTTGGAACCTGGCGGCTCCTCGACTATTCACTCATCCATGACGATGGAGTGGTCGAGAAGCCTTGGGGAACCGAAGTGCGCGGCTACCTGCTCTACTCCGCCGAGGGATACATGAGCGGCAATCTCGGTCCTGCCCGCCGCCGCCAGGGAGTCATCGAGCGCATCACCCCCGCTTCACGCCCCCGCCGCAACCGCCGCTACATCGCCTACACCGGCCGCTTCTCTGTCCAGGGAGATACCATCACCCACCACGTCGAAGCCAGCCTCTTTCCTCTCTGGGTGGGCCGCGACGAAGTCCGCTACTACACCTTCGACGGAGACACCCTCATCCTCCGCACCGGCCCTCTTAAATCCGGACACCACACCCTTACTGCGCAGCTCACTTGGCAGCGCGTCCGCTGATCGCAGGGCCTTCCTCTACAATCATTCCTTCGGGAGAATGATCCACCGTGTTCAACATCCTCCGGTTTCGGCCAACGAAGATTTTTCTGCCTCTCATCGCGAGCATCGCCTTCATGACTAGTTCCGTCCTTGCCCAGACCCAGACCGCCGCCTTCGGCCCGTCGAATCCCTTCTACGCGCCCAGCACTTTGCCGTTTAAAGCGCCGCCCTTCGACAAGATCAAAGACACCGACTACCAGGCCGCCATCGAAGCCGGCATGGCGCAGCAGATCGAAGAAATCCGCGCCATCGCCGATAATCCCGCGCTTCCCACCTTCGACAACACCCTCGTAGCGATGGAAAAAACCGGAGTGCTCTTTCAGCGCGCAACAGCGGCATTCGATGCAGTCACCGGCGCCAACACCAACCCCACGCTGCAGAAAGCTGAAGAAGCCTTAGCCCCGCGACTCGCCGCACACCATGACTCCATCTACCTCAACCCGCGCCTTTTCTCGCGCGTCCAGGCCGTATACAACCAGCGCGATTCGCTCCACCTCGATCCCGAAGCGCAGCGCCTCCTCGAAATTGTCTACAAGAAGTTTGTCCACGCTGGAGCTAACCTCTCCGACGCCGACAAAGCAAAGCTGAAGAAGCTCAACGAGGAAGAATCCACACTCTCCAATGCTTTCAAGAACAAGCTGCTAGCCGCCACCCGTGACGCCGCCTTCGTCACCCCCGACAAAGTCGCTCTCGCCGGAATGAGCGATGCCGAGATCGCCGCTGCCGCACAGACCGCCAAGTCCCGCAACCAGCAGGGCTACGTCATTCCGCTGCAGAACACCACCCAGCAGCCGTCGCTCACATCGCTCACCGGCCGTGCCACGCGCCAGTCGCTCTTCGAAGACTCTTGGACCCGCGCCGAGCGCGGCGGCGACAACGACACCCGAGCCACCATTGCCCGCCTCGCCCAGCTCCGCACAGAAAAAGCGAAGCTCCTTGGCTTTCCCAACTACGCCGCCTGGAAGCTCGAAAACCAGATGGCCAAGACGCCCGAAGCCGCTCTCAAATTCATGGACGACCTCGTGCCTCCGGCGACCGCCAACGCTCAGAGCGAAGCAAAAGAGATCCAGGTTGTAATCGACAGCCAGAGAGCCGGCTTCCAACTCCAGCCCTGGGACTGGAACTTTTACGCCGAGCAGGTGCGCAAGGCTAAGTACGATCTCGATGAGTCACAGGTCCGCCCCTACTTCGAACTGAATAACGTCCTTCAGAACGGAGTCTTCTACGCCGCCAACCAGCTCTACGGACTCACCTTCAAAGAACGCCACGATATCCCCGTCTACCAGGCTGATGTCCGTGTCTTCGAGGTCTTCGACGCCGACGGCAAGCCGCTCGCCCTCTTCTACTGCGACTACTTCAAGCGCGACAACAAGAACGGCGGCGCGTGGATGAGTGAGTTCGTACCTCAATCCAGACTGCTCGGCACGTTGCCCGTTGTTTACAACGTCGCCAATCTTCCCAAGCCCGCGGAGGGCCAACCCGCGCTGATAACCTTCACCGACGTCGTCACCATGTTCCACGAGTTCGGCCACGCCCTTCACGGCATGTTCTCGAACACCGAGTACCCCAGCCTCTCGGGAACCTCCGTCGCCCGCGACTTCGTCGAGTTCCCGTCGCAGTTCAACGAGCACTGGGCCACCTATCCCGCGATCTTCAGCCACTACGCGAAGCACTACCAGACAGGCGAACCCATGCCCGCCGGCCTCGCCGCCAAGCTCGAAAAGTCGCGCACCTTCAACCAGGGATACGCCCTCACCGAACTCCTCGCCGCTGCCCAGCTTGACATGCAGTGGCACACTCTCCCGCCCGGCTCGCCCCTCGAAGACGTGGATGCCTTCGAGAAGCAGGCTCTCGAGAAGAAGCACATCGCTCTGCACGCTGTCCCGCCCCGCTACCGCTCCAGTTACTTCTCGCACATCTGGGCCAGCGGATACGCCGCCGGCTACTACGCCTATCTGTGGAGCGAAATGCTCGACGACGATGCCTACCAGTGGTTCGTCGACCACGGCGGTCTCACCCGCGCCAACGGCGACCGCTTCCACCAGATGGTGCTCTCGCGCGGCAACACCGAAGATCTCGCCGACATGTACAAGGCTTGGCTCGGAGCCGAACCCAGCGTTGAACCCATGCTCAAATACCGCGGACTCGCTCCGTCAACCGGCGCGCAATAACCTCGAATCGGTTTCAACGGGAGACAATTTATGGCATGCGACGCGCAGACATTTTCCGGAGTTACTAAGGATCAGTTCTCTGGTCTAATGCAGAAGGCGCAGGCGGCCGGTATCGGCATCTCCGGCAACAGTGGAACCACCTCACAAAGCGGCGTCACCATGACCTGGAACTACGACCCCGCCTCTCAGGTTTTGACCATCCAGTGCACCGATTCGCCCTTCTTCATACCCTGCGCAACGATCAATTCCAAAATCAACGATTTGGTGAAAGGGGCCCTCTCCTGATCGACCGCAGGCCGCCCGCCGATTGCTACACTTGAAGTGTGAAGATCGCGCTCGCCCAGATCAACCCCACCATCGGCGACTTTGACGGAAACGCCCAAAAGATACTCGAATTCACCCGCCGCGCCGAGCACGGAGGCGCTGACCTCGCGCTCTTTCCCGAGCTCTCCGTTTGCGGCTACCCTCCTGCCGACCTGCTCGAGAAACCCTCCTTCGTCGCCCGCGCCGGCCAGGTCGTAGAGCAGCTCGCCGCCTGCACCGCTCACAGTCGCACTGCCATACTCTGCGGATACGTCACCCCCGCCCACCATGGCACCGGCAAACGCGTCATGAACTCCGCAGCGCTGCTTCGCAATGGACACATCGAGTTCGTCCAGTCGAAGATGCTCCTGCCTTTCTACGATGTCTTCGACGAGCAGCGCTATTTCGCTCCCGCCCCTAAGCAGCGGCTCTTCCCGCTTGCCGGTCGGCAGGTGGCCCTCACCATCTGCGAAGACGCCTGGAACGACAAGAGCTTCTGGGAGAACCGCCTCTATACCATCGATCCCGTCGAAGAGCTGATGCGCGCCGGCGGTTCCATCATTCTCAACATCTCCGCCTCCCCCTACTGGCGTGACAAGCGCCAGACGCGCCGCGACATGCTCGCCGCCATCGCGCGTCATCACGCCAAACCGGTGCTCATGGTCAATCAGGTCGGAGGCAATGACAGCCTCATCTTTGACGGTTCGAGCATCGCTCTTGGCCGCAACGGAGAGGTCATCGCCCAGGCTGCGTCGTTTGAAGAAGACCTGATCTTTGTCGACACCGAATCGCTCACCGGCCACATGCATCCGCAGATCGATAACGAGGACGAGGCGATCTTTCGCGCCCTCGTCCTCGGAACGCGTGACTACATCCACAAGTGCGGATTCTCCCGCGCCATCGTCGCGCTCAGCGGAGGCATCGATTCCGCCATCGTCGCCGCGATTGCCGTCGAAGCCCTCGGCAAGGAAAATGTTCTTGGCATCGGCATGCCCAGTCCCTATTCCTCGCAGGGCTCCATCGACGACAGCCGGCATCTGGCCGAAAATCTCGGTATCCGCTTCGACGTCGTCCCCATCACCGGCCTGTTCGAGCAGTACAACCAGGCTCTCGCGCCCATCTTCGCCGGCCTTCAACCCGGCATCACGGAGGAAAACATCCAGTCGCGTATTCGCGGCAATCTCGTGATGGCGCTCTCCAACAAGTTCAACTCGCTCGTCCTCACCACCGGCAACAAGAGCGAGATGGCCACCGGCTACTGCACGCTCTATGGAGACATGGTCGGAGCTCTTGCTGTCATCGGCGACGTCGTCAAGACTGAGGTCTACGCCCTCGCCCGCCATCTCAACCGCGAGCGCGAAGTCATCCCCGTCTCAATCATCGAGAAGCCGCCTTCCGCCGAACTCCGCCCTGACCAGAAGGACACCGACTCGTTGCCGCCCTACGACATTCTCGACCCCATCCTCGAAGCCTATGTCGAGCGCTACGAAACGCCAGAGCAGATCGCCGCCAGTCTCGGCGTCGATATCGAACTTGTCCGTCGCGTCGTCAAGCTCGTTGAGCGAAGTGAATACAAACGCCAGCAGGCCGCGCCCGTGCTCAAAGTCACCGCCAAGGCCTTCGGCATGGGTCGCCGTTTTCCCATCGCGGTCAAGGTTCAGGTATAAACAAAAAGTTTGAAAGGGAATTGATGCAACTTCGTTCTGTCGTACAGGGAGCCCTCGCCGTCCTCGCGCTCGCCGCCACTACCACCTGCATTCCAGCCTTCGCGCAGGAGCCCGGCACCAAGCCCGAGATGCCTTCCGCCCCCTCTGCTTCGTCCGAGCCGAAGTTCCCGCCCGTCGATCCCAAAAACTTCACCGCCACTGCTCCCACCCGTGAAACCGTCGAAGCCTTCCTGCACGTCTCCTGGGGATACGATACCGACCGCGTCTGGCAGGTAGCCGCCATCCAGACCACGCCCGCGCCGAATGTCAGCAAGGTCACCGTCTTCGTCGCGCAGAAGAGCAACCCGCAACAGCAGGTCGGCACGCTGGTCTTTTACACCACACCTGACGGCAACCACCTCATCGCGAGCGACGTCATGCCCTTCGGTGCTCACCCCTACGCGGAGATGCGACGCATCCTCGACGAGCGCGCCCAGGGCCCCAGCCGCGGAGCCGCGGGCAAGAAATTCGCCTTCGTCGAGTTCGCCGACTTCCAGTGCCCGCACTGCAAGGCCGTGCAGCCTGTTATTGAGCACCTTCTCACTGACTTCCCGCAGGCGCACTTCGTCTTTGAAAACTTTCCGCTGACCACGCTCCACAGCGAAGCCTACAAGGCCGCGACCTACAGCGTCTGCGTTGCTCAGCAGGGTGGCAATGATGCCTTCTTCAAATTTGCCGATGCCGTCTTCGCAGCGCAGGACGGTCTCACGCCGCAGACCTCCGACTCCACCCTCGCCGACGCGGTCACCAAGGTCGGCCTCGATGCGGCCAAGGTTGGCTCCTGCTCCTATACCTCCGCCGCCAAGGCCCCAGTCGATGCTTCGATCAAGCTCGCAAAGGATCTCGATGTGAACGAGACTCCGATGCTCTTCATCGACGGCCGCCAGATCCCCGTCGGCGAAGTCGCGAACGGCCAGCTCCCCTATGACATGCTGAAGAAGATCGTCGCCTGGCAGTTCTCTCTGGATCAGTAGCGTAATCCTGGATTCACAATCCTGGCGCGGAATTCGCCTGAATGACCGAGTCGCTTCAGCCCTTCAATTCGGGAAACGCCGTGATCCTCAATTTCGCCGCTGCATACGGAACCAGCATGATCCGCTCCTTTGGTTCCCCGCTGCTTACCGGACTCTGCGGAACGGGATCTGCCACCCCATCCACTGCCCGCCATGCAGGCACCTTGCGCGCCTCCATCTCCAGCGTGATCGGCGCATTCTTCAGCGTAAGGGGAGCCTTCCCGACCGCTGCTTCCTTCACAGCGACAGTGCCGATCGCCTGCTCATCGACAGCCAGCGCGTAATTCCATTGCGACGAAGGAAACACCTGCCAGTCCGCAGTCATTCCACGATCCCGCAGCTTGACCCAGTCCTCGCCAATCGGGAACGAAAAGACCAGCGGCCCTCGATCGATCGACACAGAGTCGTTGAATCCTCTCGAAATCCGCGGACGCAGCGGCAATTTCAGCTCGACCAAATCTCCGGCCTTCCATTTGCGATCGATCTTTGCAAACGTATCCGCCGCCGGAAGCGCCTGCGCCTGGCCATTCACGCTGATCGCCGCGCCTTCCGCCCACCCCGGGATCCTCAGCCGCAGCGGAAACTCCACCGCTGACGCCGGATCGACTTTAATCCGCACCGTCCCGCGAAACGGATAATCCGTCTCCTCCGATATGTGCACCACCGTGTCGCGCACCCGCGTCCGCACCTCGCACGGCGAATACGCCGCCGCCACCAGCCCGTCATCGGCTGAGGCCATCCACAGGCTTGCCGCAAACTTCGGCCATCCCTGGTGAAAATTCGCCGTGCAGCAACCGAAGTTCGGCTCCAGCCCGAAGAGATTCGACTCCGGACCATCTGTCGTCCATGGCTTGCGGTGCAGACTCACCTCCACCTGGTTCGGCTCCTGGTTGTACTGGTGCGCCCACATGTCGTCGGTGAACGTGCCGGGCAGCGCGTTAAACGCCAGGCGCTCCAGCCTGTCCCCGATCGCCGCATCTCCCAGGATCGCCAGCGATTGCTCCAGCGAAAACATCGTCTCCACCACCGTGCACAGCTCGCTGCCCTGTGAAGGATTCCGCCCCGCGAAATGCTCATCGCACGAAAACATCCCATTCGGCAACCCGTGATATTTATCCAGCGCGCCGAGCATCTGCGCCAGTCCACGACGATCTGCATCGTCATTTGTCACCAGCGACCACACCGGCGCCGCCTTGAGAGCCTGACCGTTGTTCACTCCGTGCGTTGAGAGCGCAAGATCGCCCAGCCCTCCGCCATCATTCAGTTTGATCGCCTCCGGAGTCACCGGTCCCGTAAACTTGAAGTCCGCATATTGCTTCTGCCAGTCGTGCCCCTGGCTGTGCAGCAGTCGCACCAGCTCAAGCAGCTTCGGATCGCCGGTACGGTTGTAGAGCCAGATCGCAACCAGCGCATTGTCCTGCCAGCGGAACTTTCCCCAGTCCCGCAGCGGCCTGCCCGGAAGCGCTTCAAGTTGATACGCAAAATAACGCGACAGCACCGGAATCACCCGAGGATCGCCCGTCGCCTCTTCATATTGGGCCAGCGCCTTTAGCATCACCATGCGCGGCCACCAGTCGTCATTGCTGCGCGGCCCGATCATCCCGCTCGCTGCCTGATTCTCCAGTGTCCAGTCCATGAACCGCTGCGCCTTCGCCTTCAGGCGCGCATCGTCAAGCTGGTACGCAAGCGGCAGCAGTCCATCGACGAAGTACGGCCCGCGCTCCCATGACTCGCCTTTGCCGCCCAGCCAGCCGCTGTTGGGTCCAACATCGGCCCACGTCTCATCCAGATGCCCGCCCAGCCCGTTGGCCTGAATCTCTAGTTGATTTTTCAACCACCCCGTCGGCCTGATCGATCCCAGAGGTAGCAGATAGAACGCATTCTGCGCGAGAGGCGCGCGATTCTTCACCGCCGCCCGCAGTGCATCAGAGTTCACGTCCGCAAAGGCCAGTCTCGTGCCGCACGGAAGAGAAGAAGCGATCGCCGCCGCGCCAGCCTGTTTCAGAAAACTCCGTCGGCTGGTTAAGGATTCATCAGACCTGCACATATACGACTCAAGTATCGCAGCCCGTCCGCTCGCGCAGCATGTCCAAACGAACTACGGGGCAGCTTGGCATCCCGAATTTCGATGCCAGGCCGCCCCGCGCTGTTCTAAATTGGCGAAGTCTCAGTGTCCCGAGGAGTCTGGTTTCCGCATTGCCTCAAACAGGAACCACGTCCGCCGCTCGGTCTCGTCAATCCACCCCTCGATAAGGCTGGCGGTTGCCACATCGTTGTAGTCATCGCAAACGGCGTGAACCTCGCGCAGCCGCGAAGTCAGCGTCTGATTGTCTTCACGCAGTTCGACAAGCATGTCCTCCGGTTCGACATACTCCGCTTCGTTGTCCAGAACGCGCTGCTGGCGGGCAATCTGCCCGATCGACTTGATCGTCCGGCCGCCGATCTTGCGAACACGCTCTGCGATCGGATCGGTCATCGCAAAAATCTGATCTCCCTGCTCATCGAGCAGTAGATGGTAGTCGCGGAAATGCGGTCCGCTCATGTGCCAGTGAAAATTCTTCGTCTTCAGGTACAACGCAAACACATCCGCCAGGATGGCGTTCATCGCTCCCGAAATGTCCCTCGTTGCGTTTCCCTTAAGATCGGTCGGAGTGGCCAACGGCGCTCCTTGCCGGTGCTCGAGTTCCTCTACTGCTGACGCTGACTTTTTCATGATTTTCGCTCCTTGCTCTCGTTGAGATAGCCCAGTGTTCCTTGCTTCTCGCGCCCATCAAACGCCTGTTTGACGAATTCTCCTGCGCTGGCCGCGTAAACTAAGACCCCGTTGTTACAAAATCAACCGTTGCACCAGCAACAGTTCAAATATCCTCACATCGTATATTCCCTGCACCCATCAGATGCCGGACGCGAGCGCCCCGGTTCATCTGAAGTAAAACTGCTCCAATTTTGGCGATTGTTAAAACGGACTAGTGACCTGTCGCAGAGTAAACATTACTAGTCCTGCTTACATCTAAGCGGGTATGTCCATCGATTCCGTGGTGCTCAGCGAAGACCAGCGACTGGAACTCAGCCGTAGTGCCCAGTCCCGCTCTCTGCCCGCCGGATATGTCTTCCGCGCCAGGCTGATTCTGATGCTGGCCGAGGGAGCGTCGTTCAATACGATCAAGCAGAGGTTGCGGACCACGGCGCCGACGATCAGCCGGTGGAAGCAGCGCTTCCTTGCTTCGGGTATGGATGGCCTGGATACGAGTCATCCCGGACAGTCGGCTTCCGTGCTGACTCCGAAGCTGCGAGCCCGGATTCTCTCGGCTACCCGCAAGAAGCCGAAGGACGGTTCCACTCACTGGAGTTGTCGCAAGCTTGCCGCAGCGCTGGGCGTTAGCAAGGACGCGGTGCATCGGGTGTGGAAAGAGGCCGGCCTGAAGCCGCACCGCCTGGAGCGCTACATGGCCAGTGACGATCCGGATTTCGAAGCCAAAGCCGCTGACATTATCGGGCTGTACCTGAACCCTCCGCAGCATGCTGCCGTGTTCTGTGTCGATGAGAAGACTGCCATTCAGGCTCTGGATCGGCTCGATCCGGTGCTGCCGCTTTCGCCGGGCCGCGCCGAGCGCCACGGATTTGAATACTACCGGCACGGAACCCTGTCGCTGTATGCGGCGCTGGACACCGCGACCGGCCGCGTTCACGGCAAGACCGCCGCTCGCCACACCAGTCGGGACTTTGTCGGTTTCCTGAAGGAGGTTGTCTCCCTGTGCCCGCCCCATCAGCAGATCCACATCATCCTCGACAATCTCTCGGCGCACAAAACCGCCCTGGTGCGGGAGTTCCTGGAGCAACATCCCCGCGTCCGGTTCCACTTCACACCCACCTACTCCTCCTGGCTCAATCAGGTCGAACTCTGGTTCGCGAAAATCGAGCGGGAGGTCATCGCCCGCGGCGTCTTTACCCCCGTGCCCGATCTGGCCCGCAAGCTGCGCCGCTACATCAACGCTTACTCAGCCAATGCTCAGCCTATCAACTGGAAGTACTCCGACCCTTCTCACCGCATCCGTAGTAACGATCTCTCTGCGACAGGCCACTAGATCCACCCGCCGTCCACGAGGTAGCTCTGGTTGGTGATCCCAGAGCTGTCGTCCGCCGCTAGAAACAACACCAGGCGCGCAACCTCTTCCGGCGTAATCATTCGCTTCAGCGCCTGATTTTGCAGCACCTTTGCCACGTACTCCTCGCTGAACCAGAGCTTGCGCTGTCGCTCGGTCAGGGTCGCTCCGGGGAGCACGGCGTTCACCCGGATATTGTGCGGTCCCAGCTCATGTGCAAGCGTGCGAGTCAGTCCCACCACTCCGGCCTTGGAAGCGATATAAACCGGCAGCCCCGTTCCCGGAATCAGCCAGCTGATCGAACTCAGATTCACGATTGATCCGTGTCCCGCGCGCTTCATCACCGGAATCACGGCCTGGCACGCAAAAAACTGCTGCTTGAGATTGATCGCGATGCACTTGTCCCAGTATTCGGGCGTCACCTCTTCGATCGAGTGCCGCGTGTCATTGCCCGCGTTGTTCACCAGCACGTCGATCGTGTCCAGCCGGGTTGCAATCTCATCAATTGCTACTGCCAGCGCC
Organism: uncultured Acidobacteriaceae bacterium; assembly: GCA_963781245.1. Lineage (GTDB taxonomy): Bacteria > Acidobacteriota > Terriglobia > Terriglobales > Acidobacteriaceae > Silvibacterium. Next base: position 101,238 of record CAWAFB010000003.1, on the reverse strand, counting down.
GCTGTGTCCGTCACATCGCAGTGGCGATAGACGAGTGCTGCCGCCGTTGCCTTAAGCCGCCCAACAACCTTCGCCGCTGCATCATCCTGAACATCGAGGAACGTCACCCGCGAGCCCTGTCTTACAAAGTGCTCGACGATATGTTCCCCGATGCCGCTCGCTCCGCCCGTAACCACGACAGCGCGATCGCTCAAGCTGGGATACGACGCAAACGCCGCCGGCGATTCACTCACTACCCGTTCCACGCGACGACCTGCTGTCGCTGCCGTCCCAGCCCTTCGATACCCAGAGTCATCACGTTGCCGGGACGCAGATAAATCGGAGGCTTCTGTCCGAGCCCGACTCCAGGCGGCGTGCCCGTAGAAATAATGTCCCCTGGCTGAAGGCTCATGAAGCGGCTGAGATAGCTGATCAGATGCGCCACTCCGAAGACCATCGTCCGCGTGCTCCCATTCTGGTACCGGTGACCATCCACTTCCAGCCACATATCGAGAGCCTGCGGATCGTGAATCTCATCCGCGGTCACAAGCCAGGGACCGATCGGCCCAAAGGTATCTGCGCTCTTGCCCTTGACCCACTGCCCTGTACCCTCAAGCTGAAACGCGCGCTCCGAGAGATCGTTCACCACGCAGTATCCAGCCACGTGCGACAGCGCATCTTCTTCCGACACATACTTCGCCGTGCTGCCGATCACAACCCCCAGCTCGACCTCCCAGTCCGATTTCGTCGAGCCCTTGGGGATCACCACCTCGTCGTTAGGGCCCCAGATGCACGACGTCGCCTTCATAAAAACGACCGGCTCCGCCGGCACCGCCATGCCCGACTCTGCAGCATGATCGGAGTAGTTCAATCCGATGCAAATGAACTTGCCTACACCGGCAACGCAGGGCCCGATCCGCGGATCTCCCGAAACGACAGGAAGCGTCGACACATCAAGCGCTCGCAGCCGCTCCAGCCCGCTGGGCGAAAGTGCCGACCCCGCAAGATCGGGAATGACTGTGGAGAGATCGTGGATTTCACTTTCTGAATCAAGAACACCCGGAAGCTCGCGGCCCGAATCTCCGTAACGAACTAGCTTCATTTGTGTTCCTCGCCTGCAGTGTTCTTCGCGTCCTCATACCGGATAGCTAGCAATGTAAGATCATCCTCCACTTCTTTTCCGTCGGCCCATCGCGAAAGCTCTGCCAGCGTCGCATCAATAAATCTGGTAGCCGTCAGGTCGCCGTTCTTTTCGAGAAATCCCTTCAGGCGCTCGACTCCGAACTCCTCCTCCTTCGGATCGTTCATCTCTGGGATGCCATCCGTGTACAGGAGAATCCAGTCGCCGGCTCCAAAGGGCCTCTCGACCGCAGAATACACAGCATGCGGAAAAGAGCCAAGAAACAGGCCGTTCTCCAACACTTCGCTCACCGTTCCCGACGACCCACCGCGCAGCAGCATCGGCGGATGTCCGGCCCCGGCGTAGCGCAGAGTCTTCGCTTCCGTGTCGATGAACACATAGGCGGCCGTAACGAAGTGGCCTTTGAATTTGCCGCAGAGCGTCTGATTCAGCGCAGCCAGCAATCCCGCAGGGTCAGCCGCGAACGATGCCTGCTCAGCAAACGCAATCTTCAGCATCGACGAAATCAGCGCCGCCGGCATGCCGTGCCCCGAGACGTCGGCAACCAGTGTGCCCAGGCGCTTGTCATCGACGCGGATGAAGTCGTAAAAATCACCCGCGACCGAAGCCATCGCCTGATAGCATGCCGCGATATCCAGCCCTTCAAGCTTCGCCGGCTCTCGGGGCAGAATCGAGAGCTGGATCTGCCGCGCGGTTTCAAGTTCGGTGCGGATCTCGGCAAGCTGCTTCGCGAGCTTTTCCCGCGCATCCCGCAACATCAGGTGGTTGTGAACGCGCGCCCGCACCACCGCCTGCGAAAACGGTTTGTGGATGTAGTCGACGCCGCCCACTTCAAAGCCCTTGGTTTCATCCGCAACTTCTGTCGCGCCGGTCAGAAAAACCACCGGAATATCGCGAGTCGCAGGGTCAAGCTTCAGCCGCAGACAGACTTCGAAGCCGTCCATTCCAGGCATCATCACATCAAGAAGAATGAGATCCGGCACGGGATCGGAGTGCGCCAGATCGATGGCCTTTTCACCGTTGGTCGCAATCCGCACGCGGTAATGATCTTTGAGAATCGCGTTCACGATCTGAATATTTTCGGGCGTGTCATCGACCAGCAGAACCACCTTCTTCTCTTGCATGCTCATTGCGTCGTCTGCCCCTCGTTCACCTTGATCTTCGTGGCGATTTCTTCAACCTTCGCCAGAGCTGCATCAAAATCGAAATCGCGGATTGCCCTGCCCAGGGCGTCGAGCGTCCCAGCTTCTATCTCCCTGCCGAGAGCCGTCCGCAATTCCGAGAAAGTATCCTCAGCCGCGCCGTCACTCTCCTCGAGCAGGTTTTTAAGCCTCACGATAGCCGCAGCCGCCGCCTCAGGATCGAACTTCGCCAATGCTCCGTCGGACGGCGCAGCCTCCGTCTGTTTGAGAGCCTCGACAATTGCGTGTGCCTGCTGGCGAAGAAGAAAATCGAAGTCCTCCAGCAGGGACGGCACCGCACCCTCCTGCTCACGGAAAGCCCGCTCAATGTTCGCCGCCGCAAACTGCACCTTCGTGATCCCCAGGTTCCCCGCCACACCCTTCACGGTGTGAGCAATCTGTTGGGCAAGCTTGGGATCGCCCTTCTCCACTGCTGTCACCATGCGCGCTCCGGCCTCGCCCTGCTTCTCTGCGAACTGCCCCAGCAGGCTGCGGTAAAGCTGCTTGTTGTCCGCCACGCGCCGCAGTCCCGATTCCTTATCGACGCCTTCAATCTCCGGGACAACCACCGCGGGGGCGGGCGCTTTCTGTTCCGGCTTCGCGGCGTTCAAATCGCTCCGCTTCGTCCATCGCGCGAGTGTGGCGAAAAGCGCGTCAGGGTCGATGGGCTTGCTCACATGGTCATTCATTCCGGCTTCCAGGCAGCGCTGGCGCTCCTCCACCAGCGCGTGCGCCGTCATGGCGATGATAGGCAAAGACTGGAAGCGCGCATCGGCTCGCAGAAGCTTCGTCGCCGTGAAGCCATCCATCTCCGGCATCTGCAGGTCCATGAAAACAACATCGAACAGCGGAGACTGCGGGCCTTCGGTAAGCATCTTTACCGCCTCGCCGCCGTGCATCGCCGCTGTCACCACCGCGCCCGCACTCTGCAGCAACTCCGTTGCCACCTGCCGGTTCATCTCATTGTCTTCGACCAGCAGCACGCGCACGCCGCTCGCGTCGTGAGCGTGCGTGTCTTCCTTCACACGACTGGGACTGCTGGTCCTCTCCTCTGCCACGCCGAACATGTCCATCAGCGCATCGTGCAGCAGCGATGGGTTCACCGGCTTCAGCAGATAGCTGTCGATGCCAATCTCTTCCGCCTGTTCACGTATATCTTCGCGGCCAAAGGCCGTGACCATGGCAATCTTGGGAATATGCCGCAGCCGGTCGCTGCGTTTGATGATGCGGCTCGCCTGCAGGCCGTCCATCCCCGGCATATGCCAGTCCATCAGGATGAGCTGGTATGGATCCGCGGCGTCCGTTGCCACCAGCTCGCGGATCGCGTCCTCACCCGACGACACAGCGTCCGCCCGCAACGCAAAGCTTCGCAGGGAATCAGTAAGAATCTCGCGCGCCTGCGCATTGTCATCGACAACCAGCGCATGCAGCCCGGCGATATCCGGAATAAACCGCTTGCGATCAGGCTCGTCCGTTCCCACGCCGAACCATGCCGTGAAGTGGAACGTGCTGCCTTTGCCGTATTCGCTCTCCACCCAGATTGTCCCTTCCATCAACTCGACAAGCCTCTTCGAGATGGAAAGGCCGAGGCCCGTGCCGCCATATTTCCGTGTGGTCGAAGTATCCGCTTGCGAGAAGGCCTGGAACATCCGCGCGCTCTGCTCTGGGGTCATGCCGATGCCGCTGTCGCACACCGAGAACTTCACCTTCACCCGATCGGCTAGCCGTTCTTCCAGCGCGACGGTGACGACAATCTGTCCCTGCTCGGTGAACTTGACTGCGTTGTTGACCAGGTTGATGAGAATCTGCCCCAGGCGCAGCGGATCGCCAACCAGCGTCGCCGGAAGATCGTGCTGCGCCGAAATCAGGAACTCAAGGTTCTTCTCCTGTACCTTCTGCCCGACAATCGATGACAGGTTTTCCAGCGACTCCTCCAGCCGGAAGTTGGTCTTCTCCATGTCGAGCTTGCCGGCTTCAATCTTTGAGAAGTCCAGAATGTCGTTAAGAATGCCAAGCAGCGTCTGTGCCGCCGATTTAATCTTGCTGAGATAGTCGTGCTGCTTGGGCGTGAGCTCGGTCTTGAGCGCCAGGTGAGTCATCCCGATCACCGCGTTCATCGGCGTGCGGATCTCGTGGCTCATATTCGCAAGGAAGTCTGACTTGGTGCGCGTCGCCGCCTCAGCCATCTCCTTCGCGCGCCGCATCTCTTCCTCGGCCCACTTGCGCTCGGTGATGTCTTTCACGTTCACCACCAGCATCTGGCGGTCAAGATATTCCGCTAAGTAAGCCGTCACCTCCACGTCGATCGGTCGGCCATCCCGTGCCGTATGCCGCGTCTCCCAGGTCGACGCGCCTTTTTCATGCAGTTCAGAAAGCAAATGGGCCAGTTTCTCCGGGCTGAAGTCGGCATTCAGGTGAGCAATATTCATCCCCAGCAGTTCTTTGCGGTCGAATCCAAGAACCCGGCACGCCGCCTCGTTCGCATATTCAATCCCGCCATCCGACGGCCGCACCCAGAAGATCGTTTCCGCCGCGTGGTCCACCGCATACTGCGTGAAACGCAGCCGCTTCTCGGCCTCCCTGCGCCGGGTGATATCGCGAAAGGCGACAACGCTCCCGGTAACCTGCCCGTCGCGCACGATCGGCGTTGTCGAGTACTCCACCGGAAAGTTCGTGCCGTCTTTACGCCACAGAATTTCGTCCGCGACCATTCGCGCCTTGCCATCCTGTGCGGTCTTGAACATCGAGCACTCGTCGTGTGGAATGATCGTCCCGTCCGCGCGCGCATAGTGCACGCGGTCATGCATCGCTTGCCCCACCAGATCCTCAGGCGCGTAGCCAATCATCGCGGCAGCAGCAGGATTCACAAACGAGATAACACCTTCGGTGGTCAGCCCGAAAATTCCTTCGCTTACCGAAGTAAGAATCAGCCGGGACCGCTCCTCGGCAGCTGCAACCGTCGCCGCCTGCACCTGGGTATGCTCGAGCAGTTTCTTCGTCTCAAGATTGCCCTCGAGTATATCGGCGTTCAGGGCAGCCGACGGCAGGAGTGCCGTCAGCAACTCCCGCTGCCTCGCCGATAGCGCATCCACCGGCGCCAGCTCCAGCACCGCAGCAACCGTTCCTTGGCTGACCATGGGCATGAACAAGAGATTCCTGCCCGTGATTGTCCCCGCCCCGGCAGAGATGCGAACCTGATTCTCGTCCGTCGCAATGACTTCCAGCGAACGCTGTTCAAGAGCCGCCTGCCCGGCCATTCCTTCTCCCAGAGAGAACGACTGCGGTGTGGTCGACGCTCCAAGCGCGAATGTGCCGGCGGCAGTGAAGCGTTTACCGTCCGCCTCAGCCAGATATAAGATCCCGTAAAGCAGGTTCACCGACTCGGAGATGCGAGAGAGCAGGACCCGCGCGAATTCTTCAAAGCTATCTGCCGACTGCAGCCGCCCGGTAATTGCCGCCACTTCGGCCTTCACCCACACCTGCGTCTGGCGCTCCTGCGCCGCCGTCTGCAGCGTGTTCAACGCGCGGCTCATCTCGCCAATTTCGTCGGTGCGCTCGAGATTGGTGATCGGCTGATCGAGGCGGTCCTCCGCCACGTCCAGAATGTGTCCGCGGAAGCCCTCCAGCCGGTTGGCCACCTCCTTCTGCACAATGAAAACGGCGAAGGCAAAGGACGCAGTGAACCCCAGGCTGATGACGATCCAGGTAATGGCAACCGTACGATGCGTACGTGCAGTCAGTTCATCTGACTCGCGGTCGACCGCCGCGTGCAACGTGGTGATCAGGTCGATCAGAGAGTTGCGTGATCGCTGCAACTCACCATCCACGGCCTTGCGCATCTCCTGCATCGCTGGTACGGAATCGTTCTTGAGCGCGTCATCGCGAATGGACCGGGCGTCGGAGACTGCCTGATCGAAGAGCGCCCCGGCAGAGGCAATCTGCGGCGCCATAGCCGGACTTTCTTGCCGGGCTTCTACTTCGTAAGCGTGATAATCCGCCACGGTCTGATCCAGTGCGGCATCGATGACCCGCATACGATCCGGATCGGGCTCAGCGATCTCCTTATAAAGCAACTCGCCGAACTGGGTAGTCTTCGCGCGCGCGTCGGTGAGGTTCTGCAGGGCCTGAACGTCACGATCAATCAGTTCGCTGTACCATCTGTCGATCCGGATCATTTCGGTCGACGAGTAGAGCGTCGCAGCAACCACCATCAGCGCCAGCGGCAGCAGGGCGACTAGAAGCTTTTTTCGAATCTTGAGGTTCGCTAGCAAACCAACCCCTTTATTGAACAGCCCCCATTGTAGGGCTGCGGCCCGAAAGTAAGCGCGAACTTTTATGCGCCGGCTTGGAAACGCCAAAGAAAAAGCGGCGGTCCCGAAGGACTCACCGCTCTTCCCGATTCCCTGACTACGATTACTTGGGCTTCTCCAGGTGTCCGCCGAAGGCAAACCGCATCGCCGACAGCACCTTGTTCGCGTAGTCCGCCTCGCCCCGCGAGCTGAACCGCTCATAGAGAGCGGAAGTCAGCACGTGCGCTGGCACAGCTTCATCAATAGCGGCCTTGACTGTCCATCGTCCTTCGCCCGAGTCGGAGACACGGCCGCCGAACTTCGCGAGCTGCGGATCCTGCGCCAGTGCCGAGGCCGTAAGGTCCAGAAGCCACGACGAAATCACGCTCCCGCGCCGCCAAACCTCCGTCACGTCTGCAAGATTGAAGTCGTACATGTAGTGCTCGGGATCGCGCAGCGGCGTCGTCTCCGCGTCGATCTCGTGCGTGTGCTTGCCCACATTGGCCGAGCGCAGAATGCCGAGGCCCTCCGCATACGCCGCCATAATCCCGTACTCGATGCCGTTGTGCACCATCTTCACGAAGTGTCCCCCGCCGTTCGGTCCGCAATGGAGATATCCCAATTCGGAGGTGCCGCCGAGCTTGTCTCGGCCGGGCGTGCGCTCCACATCACCGATGCCCGGCGCGATCGTCTTGAATATCGGGTCAAGGTGCTTCACCACATCATCCTCGCCGCCGATCATCATGCAGTAACCGCGCTCCAGACCCCAAACGCCGCCGCTGGTTCCCACATCGACATAGTGAATTCCCTTCTTGGCGAGATCCTTGGCGCGCCGAATATCGTCGATGTAGTACGAGTTGCCGCCGTCGATCAGGATGTCGTCTTTCTCCAGATGTGGAACGATCTCGGCGATCGTATCGTCCACCGCTGCCGCAGGAATCATCAGCCAGATGGCGCGCGGCTTGGTGAGCTTTTTCACCATGTCCGCCAGCCCCGACGAGCCCACCGCCTTGTCCTTCTCCAGTTCCTGCACCGATTGCGGTGACCTGTCGAAAACCACGCATTCGTGGCCTCCATTCAGGAGCCGTTTCACCATGTTGGCCCCCATACGTCCAAGACCCACCATTCCAAGTTGCATAGATCACCTTTCCTAGAAAAATTCTCTCAATCAGCAAAAACTGTTTCGACCGCATTGGAGATAGCCGAAATTTCGGCGGGATCGAAGCCAAGCCTCAAAAGCCGGAGACAGTATATGAGATTCCCGTCACGGGAGTATGGATAGCGCTTTTATCGATGCCTCCGCCGGCCTTGACTGGCCCAGTCTGCAGGATAAAACAGTGCCGCCCAATTCGGTCCTGTCACCGGAGAAACCGATCGCTCATGCTCTACAGTTTCTTTGACGCCCCTGACCGCATTTGATATAAACACAAAGGAAACACATACCCCCGCCATACACTCCTCAGTAGCTCAATGGCAGAGCATTCGGCTGTTAACCGAAGGGTTGTAGGTTCGAGTCCTACCTGAGGAGCCAAATAAAATTAACATCTTAGAGCAGTGAAGTGAGGATGGGCGAGCCTCAAAATGTGCCGATTGTGCCCATTTTTGTGCCCGCGCTCTTTCAAAACGGATGCGGTATCCATAGCAACCGTGCTCAGTTGAGGCTTCCCAGCTAGGCGACTCAAGACGCCACCCATCTCGACCAAGTCCCCGGTTAGCTGTGCTGTCATTTGACCGAATCGAACTTCTGCTTCAATCTCCCTCCGCGCCCAACGTAGCGGTGCGCCCTGGAAATGCGAAGAGGAGTGGTATGGCTCTTTTCAAGCGAGGCGGAATCTGGTGGTACAAGTTTTACTTTGCCGGGCAATTTATCCGTGAATCTTCAAAATCGTCATCAAAGACGGTCGCAAAGAGTGCTGAGCAGCAGCGCAGACGGGAGCTCGAGGCCGGCTTCCATAACCTCAAAGAAGTTCGCCAGCAACGTATCCGCCGCCTCAACGAAATCGTCGACGAGTACCTGGTGGGCTATCGTCTGCGGTATCGATCTGCGACCTTCGCAGAGTATGCGCTTGGCCACGTGTCGCGGCTGCTCGGTGGAGAGATGGTCGTCGACATCGACGAAGCCACCGTACTTCGCTATCAGGAAGACCGCCTGCGCGAGAAGGCCGCGCCAAAGTCGATCAACGAAGAGGTCCGGTTTCTCCTAAAGATGCTCGGAGATTCAGGAGAAGTTATTCGGGGGAGGCTCCGCAAGAAGCACCAGCTAAAGCTGGCGGTCCGAAAAAAGATTGGCAAAGCGTTCGATACTGAGGAGACCGAAAATCTCACAGCGAAGGCGAGGACGTCACGGAGTCCGCACATGTACCCGGCCTTTATGCTGGCTCGGAATGCAGGTCTAAGGGATACAGAGATCAAGACGCTGACCTGGGGTCAGGTAAATCTGAAAGCTAGATTACTTCAAGTAGGCAAATCCAAGAGCGATGCCGGGGAGGGACGGGTCGTTCCTTTGAATGCGGTTCTCTATGACGCGTTGGTGGAACACCGCGCCTGGTATCAGGAACGGTTCGGCGTCACCCACGATGAGTGGTACCTCTTTCCATTTGGGAAGCCTATGCCGTCGGATCCCAGTCGGCATGTGACCTCGTTGAAGACCGCTTGGAAGACTGTGCGCAAGAATGCGAACGTGAAGGGTCGCTGGCATGACAACCGCCATACCCTGATCACTGAACTGGCAGAGAGCGGGGCAGGCGACGAGACGATCATGGAAATCGCCGGCCATGTTAACCGGCAGATGCTTCGCCACTACAGTCACATACGTATGAAAGCCAAGCGTGCGGCGCTCGATGCAGCTCTGGCCTCTCGCAGCGCCAGCCGCGGAACATCCGCTACCGAAGGATGAGCTATCGAACCACCGTTTGACCGTTTGACCGAGATTTGGAGATCGCTTATTTTGGCGAACGAGTTCCAGCAATTGCGGTACAGAGGAGGTCGCATGGAGTCGCTTCTCACGGAAATCCAGGTATCGGAGAATCTGCAGGTTAGTCTCGCTTGTTTGAGGCGATGGCGCTTACGCGGAGAGGGGCCTCAGTATCTCAAAGTCGGTCCATTGGTAAGGTATCGGCCAAGCGATATTGAGGATTGGATCGCGGAGCTTCCGACCGGGGGAAACGGGCGCAGATTTCCTATGAGGAGCGAAAGAGCACGCAAACTGGCAGTTTCTGCCTGATCCTTTAGCCGAGCGGAGGTGACCTACCTTTTGGCAGAGCGCTGCCGACCGGCTGCACTGGTGGCAGATTGCGGTAAGTACAGGAAGTACCTTCGAACACGATTCGGAGATTTGACCGAGGAAGAAGATCGTTGCATGCTGCCGTCGCTGGTCGGATTCAGAGAAGGGCTGGAGGGACAATGTCAATGACGAGAAGAGACTTGGAAATTGAAGCGCACAGCCAGAAGCTCGTGGCAAAAGAAGCGGAGCAAAAGGCTGAAGATGCAGGCTATGCTCTTGAACTGCTCCTAAATAACAGGTTCAAGCTATTTCATACAGCGACAACCTCCGACAGAGCCGCACATGAATTTCTGATGGGAATAGCCAGTAATGTGCCCATCAACGATATTTTTAGATCGGTGATGGCCCGTTCTCAAACTGAGGACAGACGAATCATACTTTGGAAAACCACTTTCAGTCCTAGTGAACTCGTCGCCTCGGCTTACCATGAAAGTGAGTTCAAATCTTTGCCCAATAAGCTCGATGGTCAGGCTCTCGAACTGAAAGAGCTGCTTCAGCAGGCAATCAGAAAGCTTTCCGATGAAACAGCACCTCCTAATGTGCCAGGACTTCGCCTCGTCCGGGCCATGCCCTCGGTCTGACCGCAGTCCGGAACGCGCTTCCATGGCATGGAAGAGGTCGTCGGTTCGATCCCGACCAGGTCCACCAAATGCTTCAATCATTTAGAAGCACCTCCCTTCCGCGACTTTGTCGCATCCTTGTCGCAAATTCCAAAACCACTCCTTTGACAGGCTTCGCCAACGGCATCTCCCCTTGCGCTGAAGCAGCGTACCGCTCCTTCGCTGGACTCCCATTCTTCGTCGTCACACTGGAGGTCGCACTTGCCGATCGAGCGTTCGGCGATGCTGTCTTCGGTTCTTGGAGAGCGGGTCCCGTAGTACCTGTGCCCGTCAGTTCCGAATGGATCGAGTTAATCGCCGCACGCACCTCGTCCTCCAACGACTGCATATAGACATCCGTCGTCGTCGACGCCTTGGAGTGTCGCATCATGCCCTGGATATCCTTGACGTGACCTTTCGTCTTGCCAAGAGTGGCGATAGTGCGACGGATGACCTGGAATGTCAGCTTCGGCAGTCCCAGTTCCTCGGCCAGTTTGTGCAGCACGCGTTTGCGGAAGTTGCTCGAATCCATGAATGGTCCCCTTCGGCCTGGAAAGATAAATGCCTCCGGGTTGGGTCTGTGGTTGGTCAGACGGCGTCGATTGTGGCGGGGATTCTGAGCGTCGTGTGCACAGCACTAGAACCTTCCAACGGGTCCAAAGGCACCTCATTACTGACCAACCCGTTGCCTAGAATGAAGTGCCTCAGATGTGAAACCATGTTGCGGTGATCAATGCTCAGGCAGCCGATTTTTCTGCCCACGGATCAATCACAATCTTAGTAACGCGATCTTTCTTATCACGCCAGACCTTATACATCTCAGGAGCGTCCTCGAGAGTAATCCGATGCGAGATGATATAGCTAGGATCGATCTGGCCTTTCTCGATCCGTTCTAACAGCGGTTTCATATAGTTGTGCATGTTGGTCTGACCCATCTTCATAGTGATTCCTTTCCCGAACGCTGCCCCGAAGGGAATCTTGTCGAGCAGGCCGCCATACACACCCGGAATCGAAACCGTTCCACCCTTACGCACGGCCTGAATCGCCTGGCGTAAGACGGCTGATCTGTCCGTCTCCACAAGCAATGCATTTTTTACGACGTCGTAAACACCCTGCAGTTCTGTGGAGTGGGCCTCGAGTCCCACTGCGTCGATGCAAGCGTCGGGTCCCACTCCGCCAGTTAGATCCTGAGTGCGACAAGAACGCTGACGTCTTCCGCTGAGTAATCGACTGTTACCGCCCCCAGCGAACGAGCCAGATCGAGACGCTCCGGGAGCCGATCGATAGCGATGACGCGGGCAGCGCCTAACATGATCGCGCTAGCGATTGCGAACTGGCCCACCGGCCCGCACCCCCAAACTGCCACAGTGTCACCTTCCCGAATCTGAGCGTTTTCTGCGGCCATATAGCCGGTCGGAAAGATGTCGGAAAGGAAGAGCACCTTCTCGTCCGGCAAGTCGCTTTCAATCTTCAAGGGACCAACATTCGCAAACGGAACGCGCACGTATTGAGCTTGTCCTCCCGCATACCCGCCCATCATATGTGAGTAGCCGAACAGCCCGGAGCCGGAATATCCATAAGCAGCCTCCATAAGATGAGCGTTAGGGTTAGTGTTGTCGCAGGCGGACCAAAGCTTCTTTTTGCAAAATTCGCAGCCACCGCAGGCAATCGTAAACGGGACAACAACTCGATCGCCTCGTTGCACGTTTGTCACCGCAGTTCCTACCTCTTCGATGATTCCCATGAACTCGTGACCAAGGATATCGCCCGATTCCATCGTTGGAATGAAGCCATCAAAAAGATGAAGATCAGATCCGCAGATGGCGGTCCTTGTGACCTTAAGAATTGCATCGTGGGGATTCAGCAGCGTGGGATCTGCCACGTTCAACGTCTCGACCTTACCGGTTCCCATCCAACATAGCGCTTTCATATCTCGTCTCCATTGCGACTTGCGGGGTCAAAATTAGCTGGCGATGCGGTTCGTTGCAGGCGGAGTCGGAATCTTCTCTCCGTATGCCGACTCTTTGAGACTTCCGACTGAACCGCGGGGGCCATGGGGTTGGCCTTCCACTCGAGGAATCTCGCCGGTTTCTGCAAGAGCTTTGAAATGACGCAGGTTCTCGATTACCGACTGCTTTGGATTGCGTCCTACAAGCGTCTCCCAAGCGCTCGCCAGTTTGCCCATGCGAAACTCTTGCAGCACCGTGACCTGTGTCCCTCGACCTCCTGGCGCGTCTTCGAAGATCACTTCCCCCGCGTTATTGGATTCACCTGAGATCGAGCGCCACGCAATGCGTTTACCGGGCTCATCGACCAGAACTTCCGAGTCCCATTCGATGGTCTTGTCCCCGGATCTCATGACCCAGTGCGAAGTCCTGTCGCCGGTCCGGGTGACACTGGAGATCTGCTCCTGCCACGAGGGTGCCTTTTCGACGGAGTGCCATAGTTTATAGAGGGACTGCGCATCAGCTTGAACGCGTACCGTTGCCCTGGCCCAGATCTTCCCGTCTTTGTCTTCAGGAGGCGGTAGATAACGTCCATCGAGGATGACAGCGGCGCTACCCGATCGGGGCAATGGCTCCAAGTTGGGTTTTTCAATCAAAGGGGTCGACATATTATTCTCCATAATCGAAATTGGCTGAGGGGCGTGATCAATCGCCTTCATTGATGGGCTTTGCCATCTTTTCGTGCATGGTAGCTTTCAGCACACCCGGCGTTACGTTCGCGAGCATTCCTTCAAGCTTCGTTTTCGCAGATGCCGCATAGACGTGGCCCTCGCCTGCAAGCAACGCATCGATGCCCTGACGAGCCACGTCGCGTGGCTGGCTTTCGGATTTTCCCTTCGATCCCACCTCCGTATTGTCCATGCCTGCTCGGTGGAAGAAGTTGGTATCGGTCGGTCCCGGCTGTAGAGCGGTAACAGTGACTCCCGTGTCTTTGAGTTCGTATCTGAGGCTGTGCGCGAATGACAAGACGAATGCCTTGGTTGCCGCGTAGACGGCTTCACGCGGCGCGACCATCTCTCCAGCGATGGATGCGGTGAAGAGGATTTTGCCCTCGCCGCGAGCGACCATGTCCCGAACGATGTATTTTGACAGTTGCAGTGTCCCCACGCAGTTCAGATTCACCATGTTGAGTTCGGCATCGAGGTCGGTTTCAACAAAGAGACCGCCGACACTGACGCCAGCGTTGATGCACGCGACGTCGATCTTGCGGCTGAGCGAGCTGATCTGCTCCCATAGCTCCCTGACACCGTTTGCGGTTGCCAGGTCTGCCCGAACCACTACGATGTCCAGCCCGTTTTTTGCGAAGATCGGCTGCGGCTATATCTAACTGCTCGCTTGCAGAATTGATGATGAGATCGTATCCCCGTGCGGCGAGCTCCTCGGCGAGTGACCTTCCGATGCCGCTCGACGCGCCTGTTACCAGTGCAAGCTTCCTTGACATGAACAGCCTCCCAGATTTGCTTTGCAAACAAACTTACGAGCTAGTTTTTAGAACGGCGTGCGGCCACCGGTGGCGCCGTAGATTTCTCCGGAGACAAAACTGGCGTCGTCCGACGCCAGAAACACGAATACCTTGGCGATCTCCGCTGGCTGTGCGGGTCTCTGGAAAACCGTATTCTCCCCGAAGTGTCGGACCTTTTCCGGCTTCATCGTGGAAGGGATGAGGGGCGTCCACACTGGGCCTGGCGCAACGGCATTGACGCGTATGCCATTATGGCCCGCGAGCTTGGCAATACTTTTGGTAAGACTAGCGATGCTTGCTTTTGTCGCTGCGTAGGGAATCAGGTTTTCGCTTGGTTCATACGCTTGTATCGAGGTCGTATTGATAATGACACCGCCCGGCTTGAGCTTCGGTAGCGCCGCACGGGTGAGATAGAAAAGTCCGAAGACGTTGGTGGCAAACGTGTGCTCAAATTCGCCCGGTGTGATGTCTTCGATGTTCTCCCTTGTCATCTGATAGGCGGCGTTGTTGACTACGATGTCGAGTCGACCGCATGCGGAGAAGGCAGCCTCAATCAAGGAATTCGCATATCCAACCGATCCAATGTCGCCTGGCAGACAGATGGCCTTCCGACCTGCCTCTTCGATTAGCCTTGCAACTTCCTGTGCATCGGTCTGCTCCTCCTCAAGGAACGACAGGACGACATCGGCCCCCTCTCGAGCAAAGGCTATGGCAACCGCTCTACCTATTCCGCTATCAGCTCCGGTGATGATTGCAACTCGCCCGATCAGTTTCCCTGTGCCGGTGTAGGAAGACTCCCCATGATCCGCCGGAGGATCAAGCTGCCGAACAGTGCCGGGATGGTTTTGCTGTTGCTCTGGAAAAGGTGGCTTGGGTCCTAGCTCGCGCGGGTCGTTCGGCATTGCTACACCTCTTGGCGAGCGGGTATCTCGAGCTATGCTCACTGATGATCTGCTTACGTCGATAACCACTCTGATGCGATGTGTTCGAGAAAGAGTGGTCTAGCTATGCGGCCCTAAAACCAGAGCTCCGCTGGGCGTTCTGAAGAGGACCGATATCCGGATTAGAGAAAACGTGCATGGGGCATCGGCTTTAGGCTTACGCGACGAGGTCCGGGAGTGGACGACGGTCTGTGGGGCATAAAGCGGCGTCACGCCTCCCCAAACCACTCCCTATTTACCTATAAGGCAACAGGGAACCGTTATCCTGCGTCCCAATGCATACTTCTCACGCGGCGCAGAGCGCCTGTTCAGCAACGTCTTGACAGGCCGATACCCATGCAAAAGGTCGTCGGATGGAACTCACGGAGGCCAGTCCATGGCATCGAGAAAGCCCACTGCCGAAAGCAAAGTTCGACCTCAACGAAGCGGCACAAGGGACGTAATCGGCAACGGCGGGGAGCTACACCAGCTCGCGGGAGGGACGCATCCTCCTCTGACCACGCAGACTGGTGCAATCATCAGCGACGATGAGAACTCTCTCAAAGCGGGCCCTCGAGGTCCGTCTCTATTGGAAGACCACATCCTCCTGGAGAAAATTCAGCATTTTGATCATGAACGCATTCCCGAGCGCATTGTGCACGCGCGCGGTTTTGGCGCTCATGGTTTTTTCGAACTGACTGACTCGCTCAAGGGAGTTTCGCGTGCCGCGGTTCTGAATGAGGTCGGAGTCAAAACCCCTGTGTTCGTCCGTTTTTCCACCGTTGCGGGAAACAAGGGATCGACCGATCTTGCCCGCGACGTACGAGGGTTCGCCGTCAAGTTCTATACCAAAGAGGGTAATTGGGACTTAGTAGGTAACAACATTCCCGTCTTCTTCATTCAGGACGCGATCAAGTTTCCGGATCTGATCCATGCTGCGAAAGCTGAGCCCGACCGCGGCTTCCCTCAGGCCCAGACCGCACACGACACCTTTTGGGACTTCGTATCCCTCATGCCGGAATCGACTCATATGCTGATGTGGGCTATGTCGGATCGCGCAATTCCGCGGTCGTTCCGGATGATGGAGGGTTTCGGTGTACACACGTATCGCTTTGTCAGCGAGGACGGAAAATCGACGTTCGTGAAGTTCCACTGGCGTCCCAAGCTGGGCATGCAGTCCGTCCTATGGGATGAGGCGCTCAAGATCTCTGGAGCCGATCCAGACTTTCACAGACGCGATCTGTGGAACGCGATCGACAAAGGAGATTATCCAGAGTGGGAGTTCGGAGTCCAGCTATTCGATCAAAATTTTGCCGATAGCTTTGATTTTGACGTTCTAGATCCCACGAAGCTAATTCCCGAGGAGATCCTGCCACTTCGCATCATCGGGAGACTGGTGCTTGACCGGAACGTATCGAACTTCTTTGCCGAGACCGAGCAGGTTGCGTTCTGCGTTCGAAACGTCGTCCCCGGCGTCGATTTCAGTAACGATCCCCTTCTTCAAGGGCGAATCTTCTCTTATCTGGACACCCAGCTAAAGCGGTTGGGAGGGCCGAACTTCCAACAAATCCCGGTCAACGCACCGAAGTGTCCAGTAATGCATTTTCAGCGCGACGGGCATATGCAGATGAGCCCTCAACCAGGAAGAGTGAACTACTCACCGAGTTCACTGGCAGATGATACTCCGCGGCAAGAGCCGCATCACGGTCTGGCCAGCCTTGCGGAACCGATGGATGGCGATAAGCTTCGCATCCGATCGGAATCGTTCGCTGATCACTTTTCCCAAGCTCGACAGTTTTTCTACTCACAAACGGAGCCTGAGCAAAACCATATCGTCTCTGCTTTCATCTTTGAGCTGAGCAAGGTAGAGACTTCAGATGTCCGGGAACGAATGGTAGGGCAACTGGCCAATGTTGATTTCAAAATTGCGCAACGTGTTGCTAACGGGCTAGGTCTACAGGGAAAGATCACAGCCGTTGCCACGACCGTCAATGCTCGGCAGGATATCAAGCCGTCTCCCGCTCTTAGCATTCTGGGCAAAGCAAAGAAAAGCCTTCAAGGACGGAAGATCGGCTGTCTTATCGCAGATGGCACAGATGGAAAGCTTGTAGCCTCCCTAAAGTCAGCTGCAGCAAAAATGAAGGTTGACTTTGCCGTCGTCGCACCAAAGGTGGGAGGAGCTGTAACTGCGGACGGCCAACTTCTTCCCGCAGACTTCCAATTGGCCGGGGGTTCGTCTGTTTTGTTCGATACGGTGTTCGTGGCGCTTTCAGCAGAAGGATCCGAACAGCTTTCCACTGAAGCCGCAGCGGTCGGGTGGGTGCACGATGCTTTCTCTCACTGCAAGGTGATAGGAGCGACGAAGGAGGCCCAACCTCTTCTGGATGCGGCCGGAGTGGCTTCGGATGAAGGCGTGATTGTTGGAACTAACTCCAACACCTTCCTCACAGCAGCGGCAAAAGGAAGAATTTGGGAACGAGAACCGAAGGTTCGAACCATATATTGAGGCTTTTCACTATACCCTGGTTGAAAAAATGATTGAACCTCTTGCTTCAGAAAAGGAATGGGCACCCATCTGGGAGGGGGCCAAGCCCTGGCAACCGCCGGCCCGGCCAATGCTGGTAATTTCTCCACATCCTGACGACGAGATACTTGGCGCCGGAGGGCTGATCGGATTGCAAGCCGCGAGAGGAATTCCGTTACATGTGGTTGCCGTGACTGATGGCGAGAATGCCTATCGCGATGGCGTCGACATAGCAGACCGACGATCTCAGGAGCAAACGTCTGCCCTCGGCCGACTGGGAGTCACTCCTTCAAACCTCACTCGTCTGAAACTTACCGATAGTGGAATTACGGCCGACGAAGAGCTCCTGGTTGAGCTGCTGATGCCGCTTGTGTCAAAAACTTCTCACATTGTCGCTCCCTGGACGGACGACTACCATCCCGATCACGAAGCGTGCGGACGTGCCGCAGTCGAAGTCGCGCGACGTTCGGGAGCTGTGCTGACGTTCTACTTCTTCTGGACGTGGCATCGTGGAAGGCCGGCCCTTCTTAGAAATCTGTCTTTGAAGTCCTTAGCACTTAGCGCTGAGTCTCGGCGTGCAAAGAGGGAAGCTTTGTCCGAACATCGTTCTCAATTGGAGCATCCGTCAGGCGAACCAATTCTTCCGGAATATCTCCTGTGGCCAGCGAGGCGATCATGTGAGGTATTCCTGCCGATATGAATCACAGCACTACGAGTCGCGCGTTTTTCGAAGAAAAATACAAAGGGAGCGAAGATCCTTGGAGGTTTGCGTCCAGTTCATATGAGCTTGGGCGGTACGATGCGATTATCAATGCGCTATCTTTTCGCCATTACCGACGGGCCTTTGAGCCGGCATGTTCCATAGGTGTTCTTACGGAACAATTAGCCATCATTTGTGACCGTGTAGACGCGACCGACATCTCTTCGACGGCGGTCGAACAAGCACTTCACCGCTGTCAGCTGCTCCCGAATGTAATTATCAAGCAGGGCGCTCTACCTCCCGATATACCCGCGGGGACATTTGATCTCATCGTATTTAGCGAAGTCGGGTACTACTTTAAAAAACCAGAATTACGATCGCTGATTGGTCAGCTTATGGGCAGTCTAGAAAGCGGGGGCATTTTTCTCGCTGCTCACTGGCTGGGCGCCTCTCCTGACCACATTTTGAATGGAAATGAGGTTCACCAGATCATCTCTTCAACGAAGGGATTAATTCACGATCACCCCGAACATCATCCCGGGTTTCGGCTTGACAGGTGGATATGTCAATAGCCCAGCCACCATGGCACGTCGCTGTGCTCATTCCCGCTCGCAATGAAGAACTGTTGATCCAACGGTGTTTGAATTCGGTGCTGGCTGCGTGCTCGCGGCTCCCTTCATCGATCTCCACCGATGTTGTCGTCGCATGTGACAGCTCCACGGATCTGACGCACGAGATCGCGGAGCGCGTCCTCGCTAACTGGGGCATAGTTGTCGCGACCGAAGTTGCTGTTGTCGGCTCTGCACGCCGCTTAGCCACTAGAGTTGCACTTCGACGATATGCGGGCTCACTGACCCGCTGCTGGCTTGCTAATACAGACGCCGACTGTTGTGTGCCCAGCACTTGGCTTGCCGATCAAATCGCCATAGCCGACCAAGGGATAGATGCGATGGCCGGGGTGATTAGTGTCGACTCTTTTGAGGAGCATTCTGCTGGCAGCGATATACGATTCCGTAACAGCTACCTTATCCACTCCGACGGGTCTCATCCGCACGTGCACGGCGCAAACATGGGCGTTCGCGCAGATGCATACCTTCGTTCAGGCGGGTGGCGGGGGCTCGAAACTGCCGAGGATCATGACCTCTGGAATCGATTGGTGAAGACGGACTCCCGACAGCACTCCACAGCAAGAGTAAGCGTTATCACCAGTGGACGGCGTGTTGGACGCGCCTCGCACGGCTTTGCAGAGGCTTTGGCAGTTCACGATGAGGCTGCCGCATGCTAATTGACGATCGGATGGAACCGCTCCGCGGGTTATTGCGAGAGACGATTCCTTTGCCTGGGGCGGGGGCTACAGCCGAACGCCACAGGCGATTGTTCGAAATTGGACGCATAGATCTTTCTCTGGCGCGGCTGGCAGAAGCCCATTGGGATGCCGTGGCAATTCTTGCGGAAGGTGGTCGCGAGGCCAGGGCAGATTGCATATACGGTGTATGGGCATCGGAACGACCGGGCCAACAGCTAACCCTGCGGCGCAACTCAGAGTCGTTCCGAGTGAATGGCCAAAAGGCATTTTGTAGCGGAGCAGGTCTGATCGATCGAGCATTAGTTACCGTCGGGCGCATCGAGCCAAGGCTTGTCGACATTGATCTACATCGGAATAGCGACTGCATTCACTTCGATCGTTCGGAATGGAAGACGAATGCCTTTCGTGAAACAAGGACAGATACTGCAACCTTCGATGAGGTCAGAGTGTCTGCCACTGACCTGATAGGTGAGCCGGGCTGGTATCTTCAACGTCCCGGATTTTGGCACGGGGCATGCGGTCCAGCAGCCTGCTGGGCGGGTGGCGCAGCCGCTCTTGTGGACTACGCCGAACGCCAGTCGAGGGAAGACCCCCATACTATTGCGCATCTCGGTGCGATGCACGCATCCATCTGGGCAGTTCTTTCCTACCTTGATTCCGCGGGACATCAGATCGATGCTTGTCCCGAAAGTCAAGAAAAAGCACTCATTCGTGCACTAACGGTCAGGCATTTGGTAGAGCAAGCCTGCACAGAAGTTCTCCGCAGACTGCCGCGAGCCTATGGACCACATCCACTGGCGATGGACGAGGATATCGCTCGCCGCTACCAAGAATTGGATTTGTACCTCCGACAATCTCATGCAGAGCGTGACCTGGAAAAGCTCGGTCGTACTGTCTTAGCTTCACTGGGACTGGGGTAAGGCATCTAGACCACTTTGGCTGAAAAGTGGGGCCGACAACGGTGACTGATGGGAACCGCTTTCCGCTCGCGGATCGATCGGTTTCCGGCGCGGGCCTGTCCAGGAAGACAACTCAATATTCAGCGACCTCATCTTAATTTATGACTGCCAGAAATTGGACTGCATCTTCTCGCAAAGCCGCGCGGGTCCGGCAGTTTTGAAGCATCGCTGCATGCCTTGGAAGGGCCTTCTTATGACACAACTCCGTTTAAGCCTCGCGGCCTCGGCCGTTCTCTCCATATTGTTCCTTGCTAACGTCCCGTCCTCGCTCGGTGCTCTGGTTCAATCGCCCAGCGCTCAGACTGCGCCCGATAATTCGGCACAAAACAAAGATCAGGGGCTAACCGCGGACAACCAAGCCAACGCCAAGGCGGATCGCCTCACCACGGCGAACATCCGGAAGGCCATCATTGACGACAAGAACCTCTCCACTTACGCGCACAACGTCAAGATCATCACCGTAAATGGCGCGGTCACTCTTAAAGGACCGGTTACATCGCAAGAGGAAAAGGAAAAAGTCGCCACTGACGCTGCCAGCGTCGTCTCTGCAGACAAAATCACCAACCATCTCACGGTCAAGCAATAACAGGCCGTCTTAACCATAGGTCCATCAGGAGCATCACACCATGTCCAGCAAAAATACTGCCGTCTTCGGCATCTATGCGACGCCCGCCACCGCAGAGGCCGCCGTTGATCATCTTCTCGCCAAGGGTTTTGCAAACTCTGCGATATCGGTTCTCTTACCTGACAACGACAGCACTCGCGCATTCGCGCACGAGAAGAGCACCAAGGCTCCTGAGGGAACGGCCACCGGCGCAACGGCCGGCGGCGTCATCGGCGGAACACTTGGTCTTCTCACCGGTCTCGGCCTTCTCGCCATTCCAGGTCTAGGGCCATTCATCGCAGCTGGCCCGATTGTGGCAACACTGGCGGGCCTGGGCGCAGGCGGAGCTGTAGGCGGCATAGTAGGGGCTCTCGTGGGGATGGGTATTCCCGAATACGAGGCAAAGCGCTATGAAGGTGCTGTGAAGGACGGCGGAAGCTTGCTCTCGGTTCACTGCGACACGTCGGAGCAGATCGATGCGGCAAAAGAGGCTCTCAGGGACACAGGAGCGCGAGACATTTCCTCTGCCGGTGAAGCCGCTTCGAATGACAAATCCGGGGCACGCGGAACCTATGGCAACATCTCTGACGGAGACACCGTTTTGGAGCCAGTTTCAGATCGTGTCCGAGGGGACGCGGTTGTCGTTGATCGTGACGCCGTCGAGGATCGTGAGGTCGGCGGCGGTATTTCTCCAACCAAAAAATACTGAATCGTAACCCACTCAGTAGGAGGATAATGACGGGCCGCCCTAACGTGGGCGGCCTCGAGCGTGATTGCGTCCGCCGCGCATAACATCGGAGCGGAAGCGGCGCGGTGATTGAACGCATGGAATTTACAACCTCATGAACAGTGCACTATATCGGAGACGGTGGCATGTCGCCTCAGGTAACTTTTCCTGCATGCTCACTGGGCACTCTGAGCTCCTTCTACGGCACCAAGATCCACGTTACTCCGCATGATCAATGATCTCTGGTACAAGGACGCCGTCATCTATTGTCTTTCCGTCGCCACCTTTATGGATGCGAACGGCGATGGCGTCGGTGATTTTACAGGGTTGATGCGTCGCCTGGACTATCTGCAGGGAATGGGTGTTACTACTCTCTGGCTGATGCCGTTCCAGCCCTCGCCATTCCGAGATGACGGCTACGATATTGCAGATTACTACGGAGTGGATAGCCGATATGGCACACTCGGCGAATTCGTCGAATTTATGCAGGCCTGCAAACAGCGCGGTCTGCGCGTGCTGATCGATTTGGTGGTCAATCACACGTCCAACGAGCATCCGTGGTTTCAGGAGGCACGGCGCGATCCGAAATCCAAATATCGTGACTGGTATGTGTGGTCAAAGAGAAAGCCGCGTGACGCTGCTGCAGGAATCACATTCCCCGGTGTCCAAAAATCCACCTGGAACTATGATTCGGTCGCCAAGGAGTATTACTTCCACC
This sequence comes from uncultured Acidobacteriaceae bacterium, assembly GCA_963781245.1. GTDB lineage: Bacteria > Acidobacteriota > Terriglobia > Terriglobales > Acidobacteriaceae > Silvibacterium. The sequence goes on along the minus strand of CAWAFB010000003.1, from coordinate 78,840 downwards.
GCTTCTATAACTTTCAACCGGATCTGAACACCGCGAACCCCGAAGTTCAAGCCGAGATCCTGAGAATCATGGGTTTCTGGTTACAGCTTGGCGTGTCCGGATTCCGGATGGATGCGGTTCCATTTGTGATCGCAAAGAAAGGTGCTGGCGCTGCGAAGAAGCCACAAGAACAGTACGACATGCTCAGGATGATAAGCCAGTTTCTGAATTGGAGAGAGGGCGACGCCATCATCCTGGCCGAAGCAAATGTTCTGCCGGACACCGACATGGAGTATTTCGGCAAATCCGGCGAGCGCCTCCAAATGATGTTCAATTTCGAGGTGAATCAGCACCTTTTCATCGCGATGGCGAGCAGCGATTCCACTCCCCTGATCGACGCCATGAATGCGACCAGGCGGAGGCCAGACAACGCGCAGTGGGGACAGTTTCTTCGCAACCACGACGAGTTGGACCTAGGGCGTCTTACCAAGACGGAGCGCCAGACGGTCTTCAATGCTTTTGGGCCAGATCCGAAGATGCAGCTATATCAGCGTGGAATCCGGCGGCGGCTTGCGCCGATGCTGCATGGGGACCGGCGCCGGTTGGAACTTGCTTACAGCCTGATTTTTACGTTACCGGGCACGCCCGTGCTGCGTTATGGCGATGAGATAGGAATGGGAGATAATCTCGCTCTGCCAGAGCGAAACTGTGCCCGCACTCCGATGCAATGGTCGACAGAGCAGAATGCGGGGTTCACGAAGAGCGACCGTCCAATCATGCCGGTTATCGACGAAGGCGCGTACGCCTATCAGCACGTAAATGTGGCTATACAGCGTCGTGATCCCAACTCCTTCCTTAACTGGATGGAACGCATGATCCGGATGCGCAAGGAGGTTCCAGAGATTAGCTGGGGAGACTTCTCATTTGTCCGCACGCGAAATCCGGAAATCCTGGCTATGCGGTATGACTGGAAAAATAACGCGGTTCTGTTTTTGCACAACCTCCAGTCTGAGCCTAGAGAGGTGCGATTTTCCGTTGACTACGAGGGAGAAGAAGAGCGCATCCTCGTAAACCTCCTGACCGAAGAACACAGCCAGCCGGAAAAGGGCAATCGGCATTGTGTCCTGCTGGAGCCATACGGATATCGCTGGTTCCGCATTGGCGGCCTCGATTACCTGCTCAAGCGAACCACCAGCTGAGTTCAGCCGCGACGCGCCAACATGTGGCATTCGTTTGCGCATCCTATCCACAGAGCGCATAAAGACATCCTTCAGATTTGAACTGCGCAACAGGTGGGAATGAAAAAACACACAATGGAGAAGCAGGTGGTTGTCGTCACCGGTGCTTCTGCGGGCCTGGGCCGTGCAATTGCACACGCCTTTGCCGCTCATGGCGCGAAGATTGCATTGCTGGCCCGCAATCCCGAAGCCCTGGATGCAGCGGCACAGGAATGCAAGATGCGAGGCGGTGAAGGCCTCGCCATTCCAACCGATGTCTCGGATGCGGAGGCTGTAGAAGCGGCTGCAGAGCGCGCCGAACGAGAGCTTGGTCCCATCGATGTTTGGGTGAACAACGCTATGGTGAGCGTCTTCTCGCCGGTCGCAGAGATGGAGGCGGCAGACTACAAGCGCGTAACTGACGTTCTGTATCTCGGTTTTGTCTATGGAACAATGGCGGCGCTTCGTCGGATGAGGCAGAGAGACAGCGGTACAATCATTCAGATCGGATCGGCGCTTGCGTACCGGTCGATACCCCTGCAATCGGCCTACTGCGCCTGCAAACATGCCATCACCGGCTTCACGGATTCTCTCCGATGTGAGCTACTGCACGACAAGAGCAAGATTCAATTGACGCAGGTGCATATGCCGGCGATGAATACTTGGCAGTTCTACTGGGTGAAGAGTCGCCTGCCAAATAACGCGCAGCCGGTTCCGCCGATCTTCGAGCCGGAGATCGCGGCACGCGTTGTGGTGGCCGCAGCGGAAGCCCACCGGCCGCGCCGTGAGTACTGGGTGGGTACGTCGACCGTCACCGCAATTATGGGACAGAAATTTGTTCCCGGAATACTGGACCGCTATCTCGGCAGGACCGGTTACCAGGCACAGCAGGTTGAGAATGAGCCGAGGGACTCGAATGCTCCCAACAACTTGTACGAATATCTTCCCGGCGTCGATGGGACGCGGGGCAGGTTTGACAATCGATCGAAGCGGGCCAGTGCGGAGGTTTTCCTCTCTTTAAACCGGAACTGGTTTGCCCTCGGAGCGGCCGCGCTTGCGGCGGCTGGGTTGACGGCTCTTGCCGGCCAAAAACTGAAGGCTCGGCAAAGATGAATTCAGGGGAGATGAATTCACGCGATCAGGCGGCCTCGAATGCGGCCGTTATGGCAACGGCCGGAGCGATATTTTCCTTATTGCCAGTGGCCGTCCGACAGATCGGGTTAATTAAGCATCTGCCCGATCCGCCTGGACGAATCTTCGCTTCAGACAGGATTACAACTTCCCGCATGGCACATCCTTTTGGCGTACCGGATTCGCTGCTGGGGCTGGGAAGTTATTGGATCACACTCGGATTGTTGTTAGCCGCGCGGCACAGGGCGTACGCGAAGCCGCTGCTTCGCGCCAAGCTGAATGCGGATGCAGCTGTGGCGGCTACAAATGTCGTGCGGCAGCTTACTACGTTTCGCCGGATATGCTCCTGGTGCACCGCGACCGCTTTTTGCACCGCGGTCCTGGTTTACTACGGGCGGCGAAGCGCTCGCGGGCGGTAGAGCTCTTCCCGCAAATTGCACGTACACCTTTTCCTGCTGCGATGGCGTCCTAGTAAACAGGCACACCCGTTGCCGCAACTGACCGGCCAGATCACATTCTTCAAAGGGAGATTGCATGAATGCCTCGGACATTCTGGTGGCGCGACTGATCGACTGGGGAGTAGATACCATCTTCGGCTTGCCGGGCGACGGCATCAACGGAGTCATCGAGGCCCTGCGTAAAGTGCAGGACAAGATTCGCTTCATTCACGTGCGTCATGAAGAGTCTGCAGCTTTCATGGCGTGCGCCTATGCAAAGTTCACGGGCAGGCTCGGCGTCTGCCTGGCTACATCTGGCCCGGGCGGCATTCATCTTCTCAACGGCCTATATGATGCAAAGCTCGATCAGCAGCCGGTAGTAGCGATCACCGGCATGCAGTACAACGATGTGACCAACACGTTTTCGCAGCAGGATGTGGAGCTGGACAAGCTTTTCATCGATGTTGCCTGCTACAACAACCGCGTCATGAGCGGAGCACACATGGAGCCGGTCGTGGATCTTGCGATCCGATCGGCAATTGACCAACGGGGGGTCGCTCACATCACGATACCGATCGATGTGCAGCAGCAGCCGATCAAGCAAAGCCGGTCGGAGCGCAACAAGCCTCACCATACTTCGACGCATGGAGCGATTTCGGGCAATGTACCTTCCAGTGCTGAGTTGCAGGCGGCAGCAGAGCTGATCAATCGCGGCAAACGCATTGCGATTCTTGCCGGACAGGGCGCCCTGCAGGCCGGCGATGAGCTGCTGCAACTGGCGGAGACGTTGGGCGCGCCGATTGTGAAGCCACTATTGGGCAAAGGGTGCGTGCCGGACGATTCTCCATACACAACAGGCGGAATCGGGCTGCTTGGAACGGCGCCCTCTGAGGAAGTGATGGAAGAGTGCGACACGCTTGTGATGATCGGCACCTCGTATCCATATATCGAATATCTGCCCGAACCGGGAAGCTGTGCTTGTGTGCAGATCGACTCCAATGCGCAGCGCATCGGACTGCGTACCCCCGTGGATGTAGGGCTGGTGGGTGATTCGAAGAAGACGCTGCGCCTGCTTCTGCCGTTGCTCAAGCGAAACAAGCACCGCAAGTTCCTCGAAAAGGCGCAGGACGCGATGAAGGACTGGGATGCCATCCTTCAAAAGGAAGGAACTAGCGTGGCAATGCCGATGAAACCGCAGGTCGTCGGTTATCAGCTGAGCAAGTACACCAAAGAGAACGCGATCATCGTGTCCGACTCCGGGACTAACACCACCGTTTGGGCGCGTTATATGAAGGCCAAGAAAGGCCAGATGCACTCCTGCTCCGGCAACCTGGCTACCATGGCCTGCGGGATGCCATACGCCATCGCTGCGCAGGTCGCGTTTCCTGATCGGCAGGTCATCGGCGTCGTCGGCGACGGCGGCTTCACAATGCTCATGGGCGAAATCATCACGGCGGTCGCATATAAGCTGCCCATCAAACTGGTCATCATCAAGAACAACACCCTCGGGCAGATCAAGTGGGAGCAGATGGTGTTCCAGGGAAATCCCGAATATCAGTGCGAGCTTTACCCAATTGACTTCGTTGCCCTGGCGCAGGCTGTGGGTGCGCAAGGCGTACGCATTGATGACGCGAAGACAGCCGGCGAACAGTTCGAGAAGGCGCTGGCGCTGCCTGGACCAGTGTTGATTGAAGCCGTAGTCGACCAATATACGGCGATGCTGCCGCCGAAGGTCAAGCCGGAGCAGGCGAAGAAATTCAGTGAAGCCTTGATTCGTGGCGAACCCAATCGTCTCCGCATTGCCCTGACGGCGGCGGCGGATACGGTGCGGCAGGTGGTGTAGCGGCCCCGAGATGTCTCCACCGACCGCAATCCGTGCCGGCCGCAGCCGGTCATACACAATTCCGACTGACGCTCCGGAAGCGGATGGCACGATTGCGTGGGAGTCGACAACCATGGTCCTGGTCGAGCTTGAGGCGAGGGACCAGACCGGCCTCGGCTATACCTACGCTCACAAGAGCGCGGCTCTGGTTGCGCGTGAACTGGTGGAAAAACATTGTCTCGGGCATGATGCGCTGGACACGCGCGGGCTTTTCGACACCATGCGGCGCCCGCAACGCAATTACGGCAGCGAAGGTATTGCGGCAACGGCGCTTTCAGCAGTCGATATCGCGTTGTGGGATCTGAAGGCGAAATTGCTCGGGCAGCCGCTGGCGAAATTGCTCGGCATCTGCCGTGATTCCGCGCCGGTGTATGGATCTGGCGGATTCACGTCTTACGACGACAACCAGCTGCGCGCGCAGCTCGGCGGTTGGGTAAAAGAGGGCATCCCACGCGTGAAGATGAAGATCGGGACCAATCCGCAGGAGGATCCTCATCGTGTTGCGAGCGCACGTGAAGCGATCGGCGACGCGACGGAACTTTTCGTCGATGCCAATGGAGCGTATTCACGCAAACAGGCGCTGTATTTCGCGCAGCTATTCGCAGAAAAGCAGAGCGTCAAGTGGTTTGAAGAGCCGGTGAGTTCGGACGATCTCGAAGGTCTGCGGCTGTTGCGCGATCGCGCTCCCGCGGGCATGGACATTGCAGCGGGAGAGTATGGTTGGAACGCTCTGTACCTGCACAGAATGATGGATTCGGGCGCAGTCGATGTGATCCAGGCTGATGCGACTCGCTGCGGTGGCGTTACCGGCTTCATGCAGGTTGTCGCGCTGGCCGATGCACACCCGCTGCCCCTCTCGGCACATTGCGGACCCACAATCCACATGCACCTGGCGTGTGCGGCTCCGCCGCTGCGCCATGTCGAGTATTTCCACGATCACGTGCGCATCGAGCGCATGTTCTTCGATGGATTCCGTGAAGCGGCGAGTGACGGCGCAATGCATCCGGATTTCACGCGGCCCGGTCTTGGTATTGAATTCAAGAAGAGCGACGCGGAGCGTTTCGCCGATGATCTATGAGTTCCAGCGGAGTGGACCCCAGTGTTAGACACCTCGCCCCGTGCCGTGGCCCGTTCTCTGCCGTGGCCGCTTCGTGAACCCGCTGAATCGGCGATTGACCACATACAGCACGGCGCGTTCCAGCGTTCGATGTCAATGCTGGTTGCCGCTACGAGCGTCGTCAGCGGATTGGAAGTGGCCTACGAGCACTACAAAGGAGGCTATTCCAATCCCGTCATGTACTCGCCAGTCATCCTTTCCGGCATTCTCGCCACCACGGGCGTAGCGGGATTCTTCAGCCGTTTCGCCGCTCGAACATTTCTTCGCTACACAAGCTACATCTCGCTTGCCGATGGCGTGATCGGCTTTGGCTTTCATATTCGAGGCATCGCGCGCAAGCCCGGCGGATGGCGCTTGCCGGTAACGAACATCGTCATGGGTCCGCCTATCTTTGCCCCATTGCTCTTCGGCACGAGTGCCTATCTGGGAGTGATCGCCGGCTACCTGCAACGGGAAGAGGACTTCGGCCTTCGAGGCCGTGCGACGCAAGTCCTCAGTCCTTGGCGGCGAAACGACTTTCGCAACGACATCCGCACAGGACGCTTTCAGCGGCATCTTTGCGCAGTGGCTGCGCTAGGAACGCTGGCCTCGGGTGCGGAGAGCTGGTACTCCCATTACAAAGACAACTTTAAGTACCGGGTCCAGTGGTCGCCCATCCTGCTTACGCCGCTGATGCTCTTCGCCACGCTCGGTGCCCGCAGGAGCAAGGTGATCGCGAATACATTGCTTCCGGTCGCCTCGGCGCTCCTGATGCTGAACGGTGCCCTCGGCGTTGGATATCATCTGCGCGGAATCCTGCAAAGGCCGGGCGGAAAGAAGAAGCCGCTCTATAACATCCTTTATGGACCACCCATATTCGCGCCCATGTTGTTCGCGGCGTGCGGGCTCCTGGGAATGCTTGCGTATCTGATGCGCCGGGAGCCTCGCTCGTGAACTTCTTGCGAAAGCTGGCGAACCGCGTGACCGAGAATCGTGCAACTCGATCGGCCGGTCCGGATAACGAAGCCATATCGCTCTCTCCGTTGAAGGATCCTGCGACCGGAGCAAATCTTCCCGAGCGGAAACAGCCGGGCTACTATCCGGGCTTCCGCACGTTGGCGCAGCAGAAATACTGGGACGCCGCTACGCGTATGCTGATACAGCGTCGCGTCACGCGGTCGATACCGATCAGATTTTTCACTTCCGATGAAGAGAAGACCATGCGCGCGGTCGTCGATCGCGTTTTGCCGCAGGAGGACCGCGAGCACGCGTATCGCATCGACGTCCTTGCAGGCATTGATGAACGGCTCTTCGAGAATCGCCTGGAGGGTTACCGCTACACCGATATGCCGCCGGATCAGGACGCCTACCGCCTGGCCGCTCGCGCATTCGAGCAAATGGCCATCGAGCAATACGGCCAGTCCTTTGATGCACTGGACACCACGCGGCAGGAAGCGTTGCTGCGCAGCGTGCATCGCGCTGAGCCGCTCTCCGCCAGGGATCTTTGGGCGCAGATGAACATCGAGCGCTTCTGGACCATGCTCGTCGCAGATTGCTGCTCCGTTTACTACGCGCACCCGTATGCGTGGGACGAGATCGGATTCGGTGGCCCAGCCTATCCCCGCGGCTATATGCGCCTGGAAGAGGGCGAACCTGAGCCATGGGAGGTGGCCGAGCAGCGCTATGAATGGGCAGCGCCGGAGGACACGCTCTCCGATGTCGAAGAGCCGCACGGCGGCAGCGCCGGGCACCAGATGCATCATGGACAGGCAGGTACGCATTGAATCGCCACGATGGCCTGCTATTGGGGGGTGCTTTCGGAGAGCCTGAGGATGGCCCCCACGTTAAACGCCTTGGTCCCATGCAGACCATTCAGCTTCCTCGGCGGCGGTTTCGCGATGCTGACCTGGTCGATTTTGCAATCGTTGGCGTCGGCTCGGCCGGCGGCGTATTGCTGCAGCGGCTCGCACGCGCCGGATTCAGCGTCATCGGTTTTGAGGCCGGCCCTTTCTGGGATACGGAGCGTGACTGGGTTTCCGACGAAGCGGGCTCTCACAAGCTCTATTGGAATGAGCTGCGCATCACCGGCGGCGAGCATCCGCTGGCGCTCGGCGCAAACAACAGCGGACGCGGAGTTGGCGGTGGTTCTGTGCACTGGGCCGCCTTTACGCCGCGCTTTCATCCATCCGACTTCGAGGTCTACACGCGCGATGGCGTGGGCGCGGACTGGCCGATTACTTACTCGGACATCGAACCTTACTATGAGCTGCTGGAGCAGGAGATCCCGGTCGCCGGTCCAGCGTGGTTTCCCTGGGGCAAGCCACATGGTCACCCTTACGGACCGCATCCGATGGGCGGCGTCGGCGACACGCTGATCAAAGGCTGCACAGCGCTCGGCATTCCCGTCGCGGCGGGTGGACCCGTGGCAATCCTCTCCGCATCACACGGCGACCGCCCGCATTGCATCTATCGCGGCTTTTGTATCCAGGGCTGCAAAGTGGGTGCGAAAGCATCCACGCTCGTCACTCATGTACCCGATGCACTGGCGAACGGCGCGGAGATTCGCGACAACAGCATGGTCGCTCGCATCTCCGTGGGCAAAGATGGGCTGACCGACGGAGTTGTCTATCTTGATGAGCAACGCGGTAAACACTTCCAGCGTGCTCGCGCCGTCATCGTCTGCGGATACGCTATCGAGACCCCGCGCCTGCTGTTCAACTCCGCATGTCCCGGACACGAGAACGGGCTGGCCAACTCGTCCGGTACGCTGGGCCGCTATCTTATGGCGCAAGCGGGCAATGTCATCCTTGGCCGCTTCGACGACCTGGTGCGGATGTATAAGGCTCCGCCCGCGCACGCGCTCACCGAGCACTTCTACGAAACTGACCTCAGACGCGGCTTCGCCCGAGGCTTTGCCGTGCAAACCGTAGGACCTCTGCCGATTGCCTTTGCTAAGCAGATGATGGCCGCCAAACGTGCGTGGGGATGGGGCCTACGCCGCGTGATGATGGACTACAACCACTGGTCGGCGCTCGGGCTGCTCGGCGAAATCCTCCCCTGGGAAGACAACCGCATCGAACTCGCGAATGGACGCGATGGTCGTCACGACGCTCACGACCGCTACGGTCTTCCCGTGGCCCAGGTCACCTTCAACCTTCATGAAAACGATAAGAGGCTGATCGAGTTCGGCAAGAACAAGGTGATGGAGATTATGCGCGCTGCAGGAGCCACGGAGGTCGAACAGGAGTCCCGCTACGCACATCTTGTCGGGGCTTGCCGCATGAGCGCTACGCCGGATAGCGGGGTCTGCGACAAATTCGGCCGCACCTGGGATGTGCCGAATTTGTTCGTGATGGACGGCTCCGTCATGCCGACGCAGGGGTCAGCTAATCCAGGACTGACGATCCAGGCGCTGGCCGCTCGCACGGCCGACTATCTCATCACTCAGCGACACAACGTTCCATTCGGTTTCAAACGCGACCTCACCGAACCTCGGTGCCGTCGATCATTGTCGCCTCCCGCCACATTTGGCAAAGGTGTACCTCATATTCCATGATTCCGTGACCGCTCTTTGTGAATTCAAATGTGTAGGTTCCCATGAAACTTGTGCTGATCGGTCAGCATGGAGTGGCTCAATAAACAACCAGGCGACGAGCTCGTCGACGAAGGATGCCAACTCCAGCCCCGAGGTCATCGACAGCTAACTGCCGCTCTCTTTTCCTTTCTTTTCAAAAGGCAAGTTTCCCCAAAAAACGGTCGGCTGACATCGCCGGTACGGTCTATCGGCATCTCCCTTTCAAGCATCAGTAGTAGCTGCGGAACAGTTGTAGGAGATGATCGTTTTCGTCATCAATCCCGGTGGAAACTCCTTGAAGGCAGAGATCGTTTCTTGTCCAAAAATGCAACGGTATGCGTTTGAGGGGAAAAGCTTGCTTAGCGTCAGCATCGAAGGCATCGGAAAAGACGCGAGAATCTCCCGGTATGAAGGCAAGAAGGTGGTTCATTCAGAAGCCATTGCGGCCGCGGATTACGGGGACGCAATGTCGAGTCTGCTGAACTGGTGGGCAGCGAATGCGGGAAACTCTTCCGGTGGCCTTGGAAATCTGGACTGTATTGGGGTAAGGGTCGTCCACGGCGGAACAAATTTCGATTCCCCGGCCCTCATCGACTCCAAGACGGAAGATGAAATCGCGGCCCTCGAAAAGCTGGCCCCCCTGCATAACAAAAGTTCCATCGAAGTATTGCCCCCGTTGCGACAAAAGCTCAGAGGATTGCCGATCTATGGCGTCTTCGACACCGCCTTTCACCGCACTATTCCGGAGCATGCAGCGCTGTATGCGATTCCGCCCGCGCTGGCTAAGAAACATCAGATCCGGCGCTATGGATTTCACGGCATCTCGCACCGGTATTTGTTGGAGCGCTACGCCTTCCTCGTCGGCAAAGAACCGGGCGAATGCAACGTCGTCTCCACACATCTTGAAAGCGGATGTTCCGTTACAGCAATCCACCAAGGAAAGTCGATCGATAACACCATGGGCCTAACGCCATTAGAGGGCCTTATGATGGGCACCCGCTCCGGGGATGTCGATCCGTCATTGATTCCGCTATTAGTGCGTGAAGAAAAGATGACGGTAGAGGAAATCATGACCTTGCTCAACAAGAAATCAGGCCTGCTGGCGGTTTCAGGCGACTCACTCGACACCCGGATACTCATGAAGAATTATGAGGCGGACCCTCGCGTCAAGCTCGCAATCGACATGTTTGCATACCGAGTCAGGAAAGCCGTTGGCGCTTACTTCGCAGCACTCGGCTCTGGTGAGGCCCTGATATTCGGTGGAGGCATTGCGGAAAACAACAGCCTCATCCGTCAATATGTGTGCGAAGGTTTGTGCCTTTGTGGCTTGGACATCGACCACCAGGCGAATAAAACTTTGATTGACATAGAGGGAAGGCTATCTACAAAGGCTTCAAAGCTCCAAGCATGGGTCATTCCAACTCAGGAAAGCCTACAGATAGCGCATGAGTGTTGCCTCGCCATTGCCGCATGACTTATTACCCGACTCTCGCTCGAAATCGCTCCGAGTGGCCCGATCTGAACCATTCACCTGGAAGCGCTGTAACGGGAATTTGTCGCAATGGTTGAGCAATGCTAGATCCTGCTCCGCCCTCTGCCGACGAGAAGATAAATGATGATGATCGCAAGGACGATACTGATTCCGCCGCCCCCATAGTATCCAACGCCGGGACCCATGTAATAGCCCCCGCCGCCGAAAATGAGCAAAAGAACGATGAGGATAATGATTAATGGCATGTGGAAGAGATGCGAACTGTTAGGGATGAGTTGCGCTACCAGTGGAAAACATCCGCGGACAGCCCTTTTTTGCCCCGGATCAACTTATGGCTTCTCAGGGCTGCTTTCAATTGGGGCTGGAGCAGGAGTTATCCCTTTAGGGACTTCCGCTTCACCACGGACTCTAGCTGGCGTATAAACTCACGCTGAATTGACCAGCACCATCGATCTTGAGGACAGGGGCCCTAATCTCAATCAAACCTTCCTGATCGTGAAGCTCACCCTCAATGACTCTTTTCTTTGCATGGTTTTCTAGTCCAAATGGCGAAGAGCGCGTTTATCAGCACAAGGCTATTCGTGGCTTGGATCCCTAAAGTCGACGCAATGCGGTGTGAGCGCCTTGCTTCGACAAAGGACGATGGAGAAGTTCGGCCAGAAGTGCGGTCTCTGTTTCACGGCCGCAGCTGATGACACTCCGTACCACACCGCTCTTGCTCTGCAAGGCGAGGAAGTTGAAGCTGCGTAGGTCGCCGGTCATGGAGATATCATTCCATTCCTCCCCGCGGCCAAGATAGTTGATCCTTTTGCCAAAATGATAGGTCCAGAAGAACGGAACGATATGAAGCGACCCCTTCTGCCCGAGCATCTGCATTGCTGCATGCATTCCGTGTTGCTGGGCAACTCTCCAGTGTTCGATGCGGATCCCACTGATACTCGCAATATCACCGGCGACCCAGACCTTGTCAGCTGCGCGCAGCGACTTGTCTGTTAGCACTCCACCCTCCGCAGCCAGTGGCAGATCGTGTTCGAAATCGAGGTTTGGTGAAACGCCCACACCAAGAATTACGAGATCCGCATCAATCTGCCTCTCCCGGCCGCTTTCTTCTACGAGGACATATCGGTTGGCGATCTGAATAAGTCGCGCCCCCAGGATAAAGCGCACTCCTTTCTTCTTGTGAAGGGATAGGAGGGATGAAGCGATCTGAGGGCCGAGCTGCTTTTCGAACGGAAGAGTCTCCTTCCCGATCACTGTTACCTTGAGGCCACGTTGTCTGAGAGCCGAAGCCGCCTCCATGCCAATAAAACTTGTCCCAACGATGACGGCGTGACGGTTTGCCTGCGCGGCAGAACGAAGCCTGCGAAGGTCGTCTACGTGACGGATCGTATAGACCGCATCTGAGCCCCGCATGGGAAGAAGCTTTGGCTTTCCTCCTGTTGCGATTAGGGCGGCGTCGAATTGGAGCGACTTGCCATTGCTCAGGGTCGCTCGCCCGCGACTAGAGTAGAGAGAATTTATGGGAGCTTTGAGACGAATCACATCGAGAGCATCGAGGCTATGAAGTTGAAGGCGCTTAACCGGCGTCGAATCGGTCAGCGCCATCTTGGTTAGCATCGTTCTATCGACCGGCTCTTCAGGATGCGGATCGACAACAATGATCTTTCCACAAAACCCTTCGTCTCTAAGGGTTTTAGCAGCCATTGAACCGGCCGCACCTGACCCCACGATCATGAATGTCCGTCTATCGGTCGTGGACCGAGCGAAATCCTGCGAGCCCCGAGTCCCACTTACGGGTGGAACCCTAACGAAGACTCCATCGTCTCGCTCGCGGACAGAGTAAGTTTGGAGCGACTCCATGGCGGGCGGATGGATGAGTTGGCCTTTGTGTAGGCTAAAGGTCGCCATATGCCAAGGGCAGATGAGCCTTCCGTTACAGATTGCGCCTTTTTCGAGTGGGCCGCCGGCGTGTGGACACTTGTCCTGAAAGCCGATTAATTTCCCGCTGTGCCGGAGAACCAGAACCCTTGCTCTTCCTGCCGAAACGACTCTTTTCTCGTTCTCCTTCAGGCCTGCGACGTCCCGTACCCGGTACTCAGGCATGCTTTTCTACCGTGACGGCGTTCTGGACCTCCGAAGCCAGAGAGCCAACAGGATTGAGCAGCGTCCTCCTTGCGATCGAGAAGGGCGCCTCGCCCCTTCTGTACATCAGATAAGCGGCAACCGCTCCAGCCGTGAAAGTAAGCAGGGCAAATACTCTGCGCACATTAGAACGTTTCATGGTCCACCTCAGTCCTCGTACATCTTTGGAATGACATAGAGCGCAGGACGTTGTACGAAGGAACCCAACGAAACCTCGAGGCTCAGTCATCGACAAATCCTGCTGAATCCGCTGAGCCTACTTTGTCATTTCCATCATCACCGCCAGTATCATCTTCCTCGTTGCTGTACCGCCGCCACCCAGGCTAGGCGGCTCGGTGATGAGTGGATGCCGAAGGGCTCCGTAACACCCGAAGAGCCAGAGCTTGTCCTCCGCGTCTGCTCATGGATGCGCCTGCCAGTCCCACCACCTAGCTAGTAGACGTTGATGGCGATTTGTAGTGAAAAAACACCGTGTCGTGCACGCTCAACATCCACACCAGCTCGGCGGACAAAACCTGTAGTTAGTGTTTTTTGATGCCATTCATGGCGAGACGAGGTTGTTAGACGACGCTAAAACGAAAGACAATCAGAGGCAAGAACTCTGTTGAAGCAACGAATGCGGTTATGGGCGCTTCTATTTAGGCTGAGCGTGCCTGATTTCGTCCGCCGACAACAGCGCGCTCGACCATAGAGCAGGGGAGTTGGGTTTTCGCAATTTCCCTGGCTTGCCGGTGGCGAAGGAGAATTGCAATGGCAGTCGCCGGACCCTGCTCCTCTATCCTAACAAGGTCGCTTAGCCCGAATCGGAAGGAATCTGATGTCAACGGAAATTAAGGAAACAAAATTAACGAATAAGGAAGTGGAAGAGACGCTTCGCGACGTAATCCAGAGCCTGATTGACGGCCAGGAGGGCTTTGAGAAGATCGGAGAGCACCTGAAGGACCCGACGCTCAAGAGCTATTTCATGGCGGAGTCACTGAAGCGTGCCTCGTTCCGCGGCGCGCTCGAAAACCTGCTTCACCAGGGTGGCGTTCATGACGTTAAGGAGAGCGGCACCGTGAGCGGTGCTGTGCACCGTACCTGGGGCGATCTCAAGGCCCATCTTGGCGGCGGCGATCACACACTTCTGGAAACAGCAGAGCAAGGCGAGGACGCGGCGAAGAAAGCATATAAGGATGCTCTGGAGAAGGAACTGCCGCTGCCGGTACACCAGCTTCTCTCAACACAATATGCCCATATCCAAACGTCCCACGATTATGTGAAAGCTGCGCGCGATAGCAGCAAATAGCAGACACCTTTCGTCAAGCAGAAGAAAGGCCCAAGCACCATCGCTTGGGCCTTTTCTTTAGCCTTTTCAACCTCGGTGATACAGGGAGCCATTAGATAGACCCGCTTGGAACTGAGTGTCGCCGAGAAGGGTCGCCATACCTAGCGGCCCGCTGGCAGGAGAATTCTCGGGGACAACTATCGGGCCGAGGCCGGCGGAGACGAGGATGTTGCCGGCGCCGCACGAAAATTCGCGCCGTCCGAATGTATCGGCCGGAGAAATGTCAGTACGCTTAGCGGACGGCCGCGGTCTAAGGGCGTCGTCGACGGACTCACGCAAACTGAGATGCCGATTCGGGCAGGACGCGCCTGGATATCGCCTGATGACCGTGTGCGGAGCCGCACAACTATGTATTACTCAATGGCATCAGAGATAGTCGGCGGCCTACTGACCTAAGGTTGATCGGAGTATTTCAAACAATGAACACACTTATTCAAGCTCTTTGCGTTTTTGCGTCGCTAAGCACTATGGTCTTCGCTGCAGACATGCAGAAACTCGACAATCGTATCAATGCTGCTCATGCCGTCTTGCACGAACTGATGGATACGCCGGACAAGGGTATCCCCGACGACATTGCTGCCAAGGCGACATGCGTGGCAGTGATTCCCAGTTTTAAGAAGGGTGCATTCGTAGTGGGTGGGCAATATGGCCAGGGCGTCCTAAGCTGTCGCACACCACACGGATGGAGCGCGCCAGTGTTTATTCAAATGACGGGGGCGAGCTTCGGTCTGCAGGCTGGTGGAGAGGCAACAGATTTAGTTCTTATCGCCACCAATCATGACGGTTTTCAGCGACTTCTTAAAGACAAAGTCAAACTGGGAGGAGATGCTGCGGTGGCGGCAGGACCAGTGGGGCGCAACACGCAAGCTTCTACCACCGAGCTCGCAAATGCCGCCTTTCTCTCCTACTCTCGCAGCAGGGGGATTTTCGCCGGCATTGATCTTACTGGCGATGTCGTGAATCAGAACCAGGATGACACGCGCACTTACTACGGAAAGGATTTGTCTTACGAGACCATCCTGACCGGAGGTGTGCCTGTGCCGCCCTCGGCGACGCATTTCGTGAGAACGGTGTCCGAATTATTCCATGCCGCAGCTAGACGCAAGCACAGTTGAAATGCGGCCAGGGCGCCAGCAAAGAGACTAACCTAGCCGTAAACTCGACTTTAGCGCCGATGCTTCGTTTCCAGATGTTCCTGTAGCAGCTCCATCACCGTGCGCTCTTCCTTTTGCAAGGCCTCCTCTTCTGCCTCGCGCAGCACTTCTTCCGAGGCCTCTTCGACCTTTCGCCGGATCCGCCGCTCCAGTTTGCCCGCCAGGTAGCACTCCAGCACTGCCGGATGCACGTAACACTTCCGGCATACCCCTGGCGTATTCCCCAGCCGTTTCGTAACAGTCTTGATCGCCTCGACTACATTCTTCTTCGCCTCTGTCTCCGACGCGAATTCTTCAAACTCACGCAGCGCCATGGATGCCAGCACCGTTCCGGCCCATGTCCGGAAATCCTTCGCTGTGAAATCCTCTCCACTGACCGCACGCAGATAATCATTCACGTCCGCTGAATCGACTTTGCGTGTCTCGCCCGATCCATCCAGATACTCGAACAGCTCGTATCCCGGAAGATCCTGGCACTTCCGCACAATCCGCGCCAGCCGTCGATCCTGTACTCCTACCGTGTGCGGCTTGCCGCTCTTTCCACGAAAACGGAACACTACCGTCGACCCATTTACCTGTACGTGCTTCGCGCGCATGGTTGTGAGCCCGTACGACTTGTTCTCCCGTACGTACTCTTCGTTGCCCACCCGGATCAGTGTCCGCTCCATGAGCCGCACGATCGTCGCCAGCACCTTGTTTCGTGGCAGTCCGGGCAGAGCGAGATCCTCCTCCAGGCGCGCGCGAAGCCCCCGAAGAGCCGCTCCGAACAGCAGCATCCGCTCATACTTGGTCTCGTCGCGAACTATGCGCCATCGCGGATGGTACCGACTCTGCTTGCGGCCCCGCGCATCGCGGCCGGTTGTCTGCAGGTGCCCGCGAGAATCCGCGCAGATCCAAACGTCCCTCCAGGCCGGTGGAATTACCAACAACCGGATCCGCTGCAGAATATCCCTGTTCCGAACCGGCTTGCCCTCGGCGTCGACATACTGGAAGCCTTTCCCAGACCTCTTCCGCCGAATTCCCGGTTGTGCATCGGAGACATACCGCAGTCCTGCTTCCTTTGCCGAAAGCGCCGGATCAGTCACGATGTCTGGCAATCTTCTCTTCTTCAGACCTTCTAACATGTTCCCGTTGGATGCGGGATCTCTTCGTTCGGCGTAAGCGTCAGCGAGAGCGAGTTGACGAGATTCCATGTGAGAGCGGTCGCGCAAGACCACTATCCTGTTGAACGTGAAGCGCACTTCCGAGCAATACCAATCAACAAACTCATCGATGGCGTGGCGATAGCCTCTCTCTGCGTCCGTGGAGTTAAAGCTGTTCAATACCGCGGCTTTGGCGTGTTCCAAGGCGAAGGCCGCACTTGGTGCTACTGCGCTTTCTCCGCGAGGCTGGCTTCTGCTTCATGATCCGTGGCTCCAAACCGCCGATGAACGCAGGACTACAACGGGTTAGGTTAGGTTAGGGTAGCCGGTAATCCGACCAGAACTACGGACTGATTGAGAGATAGGAGTTTGCCCATTGCTGCCGGTGTCATTGCCGCACGTACTGACCTGTGCGTTGATGTCCATTCTGCTCGACGTCTTGTCTATTTCGGCAAGATCACGGTTCGCCTTCTCCGAACTCTGTTCACTGCACCGTTGTGCTCACCGTCGCGGTGTTGTTAGCAAGATTGGGGTCGAAGCTATCCTCGGTGACTGTTCCACTTTCGGTGACATTTCCGGAGGACGCCGTTACCTGTACCGTCAGGCGCACCGTCCAGGTAGTGTTCGGTGCCATGCTGCTGTTTTCATGGCAAACGATAGGCCCGGTTTGTCCGTACAGCGGATGTGTGCACGTGCCCAGCCCAGGCGTGCCGGAGATGCGGATGTAGTCAAACGTCGTCCCCGCCGGTACCTGCGTATTCAGCACTTCGAAATCAGCGTTGCTCGGGCCGAGGTTCCATACTGGGAAGGCGTAGGTGATCAAATCGCCTTGATGGACTGTTGTCGGAGTCGGTTGTATCCGCAGGTAGAGGTCTGCTCCCACACTGAAGGCGTAAACATTGCCTCCAGAGAATGAATCTCCGGAACCGAAATAAACTACGCCGTCCACGATGGTCGGGGACGAGGTCTCGATTCCTGAGGTATAGCTCCACAGCTTCGCGCCAGTAGTGGCGTTCAGCGCGTATAGGTTGCTGACATTTGCCGTGACACTGGAAGAGGCGACATAAACCACCCCATTTGCCACGGCGGGCGAGGAAGATATAGCGCCGTTGGCGGGAAAGCTCCACAGCAGGGCGCCGGTGCCGGCCTTCAACGCATACACGTTACCAGGGGTATTGACGGGGGAGGAGCCGATATAAACCAGCCCATTTGCCACGGCGGGCGAGGAAGATATAGCGCCGTAGGTGGGAAAGCTCCACAGCAGGGCGCCGGTGTTGGCATTTAGGGCATACACATTGCCACTGTTATCGTCAGCGCCTATCGCGCCGACATAAACCACTCCATTTGCCACGGCCGGCGAGCCAAAGAAATTTGTGGTCTGAAAGCTCCACAGCCCGGCGCCGGTGTTGGCGTTCAGCGCGGATAGGACGTAGGTTCTGTCCAACTGGTCACCCGCGGCGACATACACCACTCCATTCGCCACGGCTGGCGAGGAAAATACAGTGGGGGGACCTACGCCGGAGCCGCTCCACAACAGGGCACCGGTGTTAGCGTTTAGCGCGAAAAAGTTGTTCGTGTTGCTGTTATCGCGCTCGGCGCCCACATATACCACCCCATTCGCGATAGCAGGCGAGGTAATCCCAGCGAGTCCGGTATTAAAGCTCCACAACTTAGCGCCGGTCCTGTTGTTCAGCGCATATACGTTATGGTCTTCTGAGCCGATGTAGACTACCCCATTCAACACCGCGGGCGAGCTATTTACAGAGCCACCGGTGAGAAAGCTCCACAACAGGGCACCGGTGCTGGCGTTCAGCGCATACACGTTGTGGTCGGAGGAACCGAAATAAGCCACTCCATTCACCACCGCGGGCGACGATAAAGGCGACGCATAGCTGCCGACGGGTTGTTTCCACTTCAGCTGCAGGCTGCCAACATTGTTCACTCCGAGCACCGTCTCGTACGGATTCCAGCGCTGCATGTTGTCGCGGAGGAACTGGGTCCAGTCCGCGGGTGACGATGTGGTCTGAGCGTGCGCAGACGTGGTGACTGCGGCCAGCATCAGCAGCAGCGGGGTGATTGCAAGCGGCAAGCTGACGATGCTGAAAGAAGCAGCCTTCGGCCTGTGGGCGAGGAAAGGTATCATTTCGCAGTCTCCGGGGATTGCTTGAAGCGGCAAGGAGCGGAGACGGCGCGCAGATGGAGGCATTGGGCTCCGGCCCAGGGGAGAAGGAGCAGTGCGCACGTCGGCGGTCCGGGTTCGGTTCGCCCAACGCCGAGTACTCTACACCTTGACCGCTCGGGAAAACAAGACGCATGCACGATGGTCGCCAAAAGGCCGATCCGCTTGTTGACCCATAGCTGGCGTATTGTTTGAATGTGAAGTCATAGAGGAGCGCGAGGTGTTATAAGAAGCTGAACTAAGCGGGCAAGCTGATTCAGAGTACGACCTCGGAGGCTGCTCAGAGACTATGTACATCATCGGACTAGATGTGCACAAGAAGTCGATCAGCTATTGCGTGAAGGATGCAGCTGGCCGTGTGTACCGGTGAGTGCATCATCGCGTGGCTGTTGAAAAACTCGACATCTCAAGAAATCAGCACATATAGGAGGATAGAAAATGTCTAGGCGACCCGGGAAAGTCGTTTATAGGCCATTCTGACGCGATCTATTTTCTGCGGATTCTTGGGAGATGAGTTTTTCAACAGCCACTCGCCGAATCACGCATTATCAGAGGGCGCCCTGTTTCGGAGGGAAGCTTTGAGGCCGGCACAGGCTGCAGGGGCTTTGCCCCCGCACCCCCAGGATTTAGCGCTTTGATGCCTCTCCCGATTGGTGCTTCTACCGGTAAGAGAAAAGGGGATGCCGTAGCATCTCCCTTATCGATCGGTCGAGGCCACTGAGACGGCGCTCGGGTTGCTTCCCAGTGTGGGGCCCTATCCTCCGCTCAGCTCGGGCTGATTATAGCTGCAGTGAGCAAGGAGACGCTTCTTCGCGATTGGTCCTGGAGTATGGCACTTTTCCTTGGGGGAAGATCACGTTGGCACGCATCCCCTTCCCCCAGGAGGCTACCCAATGAGTAGCAATATGAAGAAGTATATCGGACTCGACAACGCGGGTTTAGCCCTCACCCATAACCGAAGGCGGAGGCTCAATCGATTGGGCAGATGCCTTGAAGCCTCTAGCCGCCTGTTTGTCTGAGGGCGCTGCGATTCACCATAAACTGTGACGCGATCTCATCGAGCAGGTACTCAAGAGAGGAGCCCTCAGCGCCAGCGGCGCGGAGAGCCCGATCGATCGCGATGAACAGGTCTTCCTTGTTCGAATAACCTTCTGCGACGGCCTGCTGCATGGCCTGGTTGATTGCCGCGTAGAGATTCTCATCGCTTCCCAGAACTCCTGTTCCGGCAGGAATCGATAATGCGCCCCCTTGCTGCACGCCGAGTTTTCGGCCGAGATAAGCTATCAATTCCCTGACCATTTCCGGAGACGCGCCAGCATTATTCAGCTCAACTTCGCACAGGGACAAGAACCGGGATGGATTCGGCGGGCATGTGTCGCCCACGGTTGCGAGAATCTCGACCATCCGATCTCTGGTCATGCCGAAGAGATCGGCGTTAACCGAGATCCCGTCGGTTAACTCCTCCGCGTCGAAAGCAACGACGCGAATCCCGAGCGCGGCGACTTCCTGCGCGATCTGCCAGCGGTGGAGGCCACACTTTCGCAGGGCGTCGCAATAACAGTCGGCGTGACGAATGGCGCGTTCGCTTAATCCCTCCAGTTTAAGTACGATTTCGGTTGCAGAGCGCCAGGCCTGGGCGTGCCCCTGTTGATCTCCTCGCCAATCACAACGTAACGCGAGCTGATTCAGCTCGAACCGTACCTCCTCACTCGCGTATCCATGAGCCTCGACTGCAGCGGCGATCCTCTGTTTGAAGTCGGCAATCTCCTTCTGCCACTCCTCCTCGCTGAGCGCCTCATAAAGTTCCCGCCCTTTCATCGCAAATGCGCGAAGCTCAAGATCGCCGGTATATTTTGGGGACTGGAAATCCAAATGGTAGGCGTGGGAGATGTAACGCGCGGTCAGATCCGTTTGCGCTTTTGCATCCCGTCGATAAAGGCTGTAAAGTACGTTCCTTGCTGCTTCCCACCATGCACGCGGCTGATCGTTTGGAGTTGCCGCAGTCTGCACAAGAACGTGAATGTCGAAGCTTTGAGATTCCGGATGGAACCGGATCAGCGAAAGCTGGTCGAGCGTTCCAAGGGCATTCTCACGAGGGTCAGCATCCGAGGCCACTGCCTGCATCACGTTTGGATACATGGTTGCGGGTCTGTCGAACACTTCGACGGGTATCGCCTTGGAAGAGAAGAATGAAGCGAAAGCCAGAACCGAGCGACACCCCGGCGCATCAGCTTCTGCTGTGGTGATCGCCATCTCGAATGTCGCGGCGACCGAAGGGCTCCCCAGATTGCTGGGGGGTGGCTGCTCCAGCAGCGATTCCAGGCGTTCGAGGATACGAGCTCCGGTTACGGTTCGCTTATATCTCATAAAGCCGCCCAGATGAGAGAGCGCGAGAGGCAGATAGCCAACTTTTTCAGCGAGCTCTCGGAGCCCGTCGTCGGTGATATCAGGACGATTGCCTTCATTCCGTAAATAAGCAATCGCCTCTTTCTCCGTGAACTCGGCAGTCGGGACGGTCACGACATCCCGCGACCACGAACTGAGCCTGCTGGTCACCAATACATTTGCGCCACTGGATGGCAGCCATTTGTTGAGTAGAGGCTCACTCTCAATCGCATCGAACAAAAGCAGCCATGGGCGGTCAGAAAAAGCCGGAAAGAGCCGGGAGACGACGATCTTCGCTGCCTCTTCCGAGTCTGACGACAGGTCTATTCCATTGATGAATTCCCGTCCCAGCCTGAGGAGATCTGCTTTGAGCGCGTCTTCATTGGAACCGTCGATTCTCCACACGCCCGAGTACTTTTCACGGCGAGTCCAGCAGTACTCCTGTGCAAGGCTCGACTTTCCAGCTCCGGCAATTCCACACAGAACAGCTACGGGGGCGTGCGCGTTACCGGTCGACAGAAATGCCGAATCCAAAGCTTCCAGCTCTGCGACGCGGCCCGTGAAATTTTGAACGGGGCGAATCTCCGGATGCGTGATGGTACCGGCAGCGCGAGTAAGTGAGGATATCAGTTGCCGGGCTTCAGGATTGCGGCGCGTGCTCACGCCGGCAAGAACAACATCTCTGAGAGAGGATTCGGACTCGAGGACAGGAACAAGATCGGTGTATGCGAGAAGGCTCAGCAGTCCCTGCGGCTGGCATTTCTCGACACGAAACAGCAAGAGACGCTGTCCCCAGTTTTTTGGATCCTCGGCAAATATTGCCCGCCATTCCGCGCCGCAAAATTCACTTCGGAGATAGGCGTGCGAGAGGAGCGTGATGACGCGATGCGACTGCTGCAGAGCCGCGTCCATCATGGAGACAAAGTCTTTGTGTCCGAAATCCCAATCCTGGACGATGATGCGATAGCCGGCTTCGGTCAGAATTTGGGCTATGAAAATTGCGATCGACTTGTCCGGCCCCGATCGGCTGATGAAGAAATCAAAGTGACGATCTCCGGATATCATTTGACGAATATTACGCGCAGCCCCGGTTCGACTCTGTGTGAATGTCGCGGAATCGTAATGCCGGAGAATATCCTATGGCGTGGCTGCTTTCCAGGCTCTCCCGCCAATTCCCGGAAGTGCAGTACAAAAACTGTTCGCCGTTCTTGTCGGTCTTCGCCACCTGAAGGCCATATTGCGCATAAGCATCGTTTGTAACGCCAAGGTCACAAAAGCTCAGGACTCTCGTCGTTGCCTTGGGTGAAGAAATAAACTGGTTCAACATACCTTAGGGTTTCGGCCCCAAAGGGAAAAAATGATCGAACAATCAACCCCACTTTAACCCCACGGTAAGAATGACCATGCGTTCCAAGTCGTTCTTTTTGGGTGCCAGCCGCTCCGTGTGATGTCTTTTAATTACAATGATTTAACGACTCATAACCCAAAGGTCGGTGGTTCAAATCCCCCCCCAAATCAAAAGATTCAATAGGTTACGAGAGAACGTAACTACTGAGCAGGGAGCAATTAGGGAGCATTCAGCCAGCAGCAGCCCTAACCGTTCCGTCTAAGAATGGGCCTAGGACTCGCGATCCTTGGCCCATTACCATTTCCACAACTTTAGCGTTCGCCACTACTACCTTGCCTGGCATCCGCCGCTTCCCGTACTCGCGCGTCATCGAACTGCTCGAGTGGCGCATAAGGCGCGTCTGAATCTCCATCTCCAGATCCAAGTCATCCATCATCGCCCGGTAGCTATGGCGAAATGCGTGGAACCCCAGGTTCGGAATCCCGATGCGCTTCCCCGCAGGAACCAGATGCTTCTTCGCCAGATGCGACCTGTGATATGGCCGCTCAGTCAAAGGTGGGCCGAACACCCACCCGTTGACCACCGGCTCCGCAGAACGCCACCAGCGCAGCAGCATCGCCAGCTCTGGGTGCAATGGGACCGGAGCCTCCGACGAATCCGTTTTCGGAAGATCAGAGTACATCCCGACAACAGACCGCCGAATGTGAAGCGCCGACTCCTCAAAGTCCACATCCTCCCAGCGCAAACCAAGAATCTCGCTCGCGCGCATCCCATGCTTTCGGGGCATATCTCCTTTCGTCGATTCTTCTGCTGCCAATTGCTTAACGCCGATTTGCTTCGATCTCGTCCGAAAATACCCTCTCGGAACAGGCTGGGCTTGACAAAGCACAGAGCCGTGCTTAAATTCTGCGGATATTCTTCCCAGATCTTCCTTCGCTCCTCTGGGCTACTCACCAGCTCAACTGTTGTCAGCGAATCTATCTGAAATCTTCGCTCTCACCGCTGCTCGCCTGACAGTCGGCCCATGCTCTGCGAGAGCTCAGAGAAAAAGGAACGGACCACATGATTTGGCGCGAATCCACTGAACTCGGTGGCCAACTGCAAGGAACGCCAACACTTGCGGGCTGGACGACTCGGACACTGAACCTTGCAGCGCGCGGGACAAATAATAACGTGATCTTGCGCTGGCGCGATGACACCGGATGGTTGAGCGATTCGGAAGACATCGGTCTCGCCGGTACGGATCAACCCGCCATCGCGCAAGTCAACGGTATGCTGTGCGTCTTCTCGCGAGGTACCGATAATGCATTGTGGGTTGGCGGAGCGATGGCTCCGCAAAGCCTTGGCGGTGACGTCCAGTCGGCTCCGACCGTTGCCTATTGGCATCTGGATTCTTCCGCTCATATCTTCGTGCGCGGTTCCGACAACGCTGTTTGGCATCTGGCCTGGTCGCCGGGCATCGCTCCGGGACCTTGGCAATCCATCGGCGGCAGCATTGACGGGATGCCTTCCGCGGTAGCCTGGGGCCCCAATCGCATCGATGTCTTCGCCCGTGGACGCACAGCCGCACATCTCATGCATTGCTGGTGGGACGGCGTTAGCTGGAGCGCGTGGGAAGATCTGGGCGGCCTGGTTGGGTCGTGGCCCAGCGCGATCAGCCGGGACATAGGGAGCCTCGAGGTCTACTATGCCGATTACGATTCTGTTCAACTAGCCGTCCGTTCGTTCAATGGACAATGGCAGCCGCTCCGGGCCATTGCTCCGATCTTCGACGGCACACCTTGTGCTTTTTCATTCGGGCCGAAACACGTTGAAGTGTTCAATACGTCGGCCGCGGGACAACTGCGTCGAGTGTATGGCGAGGGTGTCCGGACCGGAGATGATCCGGTGAACGTCTCTACTCAGTTTTCGAGCGCGCCGGCCTGTGCCGCCATCGCGACTACTACCATCCATTGCCTGGCCCGCGGCGCCGACAATCACCTGCACCACATCAGTTACGACGACGGATTCTGGAACCAATGGGAAGACCTCGGCGGAGTCCTCAATGGCGATCCCGTAGCCGCCTCTCCCGCTTCCGGGATACTCGATGTCGTAGTTTGCGGTCAAAACAATGAGATTTTTCGCCGTCGGCTCTCAAACAATGCTTGGGGTGATTGGATCGAGACTTCCGGCGTAACGAATGATCTGATGACCATGATTAGCGCAGGAAGTCAGTCCCGCTTCCTCGTACGCGGAACCGATAACCACCTCTACGAAGGAGTGGTGGCCCTCGATAATTCCTGGCAAGGATGGCGCGATCTCGGCGGCAACTTGAGCACACCGCCGCACATTGTCTCGGTCGATGTAGACGCTCTTCCAAAACCGCAAAATGCCTTCGGACCAAACGAAGCAGTGGCCGCCGGCGCCTACGTCTGCGCCCTCGATTCCGCTGGGATGACCAGCTCTCGACGACTGGGGCCAGGCGCCACAGACTGGGATGCCTGGGCAGGCTTTGCGGACGGCAACGCTCGGATCGCAAAACCGCTCTACGTCACCTGGCCTCTGGGCTTTCCCGCTGTGGAGGGCAACATTACAGTTCCTGAAGTGTCGCAGGCAGGGTGGGTAGGGCGAACATCGACGGGCGAGCTACAGGTGTTCGGCCAGTGGTGGCAGCTGGTTGTAGAGCAGGGATTCGCATCCTACATCAATCTGGGCGAGATGCCGTGGACGACGATTCAAACCTTCATTCCCGGTCTTGCCACTGACCCCGTAGGCATCATCATGCTCGAGCCGCTCGACGCATCGGTTCCAATGGAGCCGACAACCTGGGCCTTTGCTCGCCAGGCCGACGGGTTGCTCATGTTCACAGGAATCAACTCCCTCGCGCCCGCACACACTTACACCTGGGACGCTTTCGGCGGCTATCGCTCGCAAGGTGATCCGGCCCTGCTCATACTCTGGGAACGTTATGAGGACATCCAGCTGCTTCACGCGGTTTTTGTCAGCGACTCCGGGCAATTGGTCGCCCGCAGCGGGAGCTATCAACCGGAGCCGGTGAGGGTGCGCCCCACTCCATCCGGCCATAAGACGATTCACCGGCCGATAGGAATTCACTTTCCGGCAGTCGGGCACTGACCGTGCTTCGCATTCAAGCTTTGATCACGTCGTTCGGACCGAGCCAGGTCACTGTGGAAGAGAAGAGTGAAAAGCCACGCTGGTTGATCTCCTTAATCTTTCTTCGACAGCAAGAACCTTGTCTGGCAGGCGTTAGCTCAGCACGTAGAAATCAGGATCCGGACCCGGAGTAAAACCCATCCGCCTATAACCTTCCTTCAGCAGCTTCCGGTGGAAAGCGAAAAAGCGGTCAATCACTTCGTCTTTGGTTCCGAGATGCTCGTCGCCGCGGCTGGTCTCAAAGCTGTACTTCTTTTCGCCGTCGACATCCCAGATGCGCACATGGGCGCTCTCCCAGGGACCGGCGACTCCCGGCCTATCGTACTGAGCATGTGCCACAGCGTTGGGCCTTTTCTCGGGTGGACCGAGTAAGGAAACGGAACCGGTTGCGACGCTCGAGACAGCGGTAGCAGGTTGGGAAGACGTTCCCTTTATTCCCGTAGCGGGCTTCTTCGTGAAATCCGGCTTTTTGCCGATGGGCGGCGGCTGAATGGGCTCACCATGCAACACCCGCAACAACTTCTCGTATTCGTCCTCGGAGTAAGGGTTGCCGCTGAGATTTACGCCCATTCTGCTCTTCAGATAAACCGGCAAGGAAGAGCTCCATGCGCCATCGCGCAACACGGGAATGAACTTGTTCGTATGCATGTGTTCCGCCAGCTCAGCCGTGATGACCATCGACTCGTAACCGACTCCGCCCTCGCGCTTGTCCGCTCGCTCAGCGTAGTTCGGGGTGCAGACCACGATGACGAAATCGCTGTCGGTGACCGCCTGCTCCATGAAGCGAAGCTTGTCATCTCCGGGGTTCAGATGCCACTGGTCGAAGGCAATCTCAACGCCGCTCTCTCCCTGGAGTCGGGCAGCGAGTTCTCTGACCCAGTCACGATGCGAGAGGCCGTCCCATGAGTACGAGAGAAGTACACGGGGCGTTCCGGCCGCAGCGAAGGAAGTTGCCGCAGGAGTTGGAGCCACCAGCGTAGGTTCCTGATTGAGAAACTCCCTGCCTTCGTCGCTTACTTTATAGAAGCCCTGCCCGTTCAAGTCGACCAGGTAGCCTTCATTGACGAGCTTCATCCACGGCGCCCCGAATAGGTGCTCTCGCACCGCCAACTTTTCGCTTTCCGGATACCCGTGAGCGAGCGCATAAGGGTCGCGGGAGAGCATGAGATTGTGCTTGTTCAGAGCGCTCTCGTTGTGTTGTCCGATCTTCGCCAGACGGCCGAGGAGCAGGCGCGATTTCTGTTCCAGCGGCAGTTTTTTGAGCTCTGCCAGTGTTGCGGCTACATCAGACAGCGAATTTGAAACGGGTGCCATCGGACTTTCATTCTACTTCTGTAGCCCCAACACCGCACACTTACAGCATGATACCCAGCGGTAGACTGACGTATGCCGTTCGACAAGGAGTTTCAGTATCATCTGCATGAAGTGATGGTCGCCGCGAGTTTGCAAGTTCGCGATGAGATCGAACAGCGCAAACGCGAGCTGATCTTCAAGGCTCAGCAGACTCACAACGGCGCGGCGATGCCGGTCGCATACAGTGATGCGGCCATCTACGCCTTCAAGACGCGGACGCAGCGGGTTATTGACAACTACTTTCAGGCGCTCGGTGACTGCGGCATACCCATTGACGCGGACGTAGAACGCGAATTGCTCAAGATGATCGGGTCACTGACGAGCGCTATCCACCCGCTGACCTTTCCGCCCGGACTTCGAGGACAACAACTCAGCGCCGTACAGCGGGAGCACGCCCAGGAAACGATGCGGGTTGGAAATCAGCTGCAACGCGAGGCCGCAAACCGCCTAAGGGCCGCGAAGATGAAGAGCGACAAGACCGCTAAACTCGGTTCCCAGCCATTATCTGCGCAAGAGAGGATCGGGCAGACGGGAACGCCTTCGGACCCGAAAGCCGGGCAGACGTTCATCTCATACGCCTGTGAGTCTCCGGAACATAAGGAGTGGGTCTTGGCGTTTGCGACGGCGCTCCGGCAAAGCGGAGTGGATGTCGTGCTCGACGAGTGGCACCTTCCACCCGGTGGCGACATGTATCACTTCATGGAGCAGTCGGTCCGCTCGGCTGAGTTTGTGGTCGTCGTTTGCACCCCTGCTTATGCCGCCAAGGCGGATGCCCGCATCGGCGGCGTCGGTTACGAGGCCCGAATCGTCACGACAGAGTTAGCGCAGCAGACAGACCAGAGAAAGTTCATCCCCATACTTCGAAGTGGAGAATTTTCATCGGCTGCACCGATTTGGCTGGCATCCCGGCGCGGCCTGGACTTTACAGCAACGCCGCATGCTGCGGCGGAGTTCGAGCGCCTTCTACGGACACTGCATCGCGAGGAGACAAAAGCTCCGGAGTTGGGACTGAAGCCCGTCTTCGGGAACGCCGCGGTGCCCGGTCCACCGTTTCCTCAATTAAGGAATGCGGTCAAGGGGCAAGCTCATCCACTGGCACTCGGCGACGAACTCAACCATGCAGAACGCGAGCTACTTGATGCGGCGGTCAACGATTCGTCTGGCCAGATCAGCCACCGCCGTCCGATCGGCCCAGATCAGCTCCTTGCGAACGGACGGAATTTCATCGAGGGCGGAAACCCTCGCAGTTCGGCGAGATGGTTGGGCGTTTTGGAGTCGCTGGAGCGCAAAGGGCTGATACGTGCCACCTCGCACGAGAAGCACTTCTATGCGGTAACAGAAGAAGGCTACGATCTGGCGCAGCAGTTGGGGGCTTTTGTGCGTTGGACGACCTCTGAGGTAGTACTCCAGGCCTTCTATCTCGGCAATCACGCGCCAGAATCGATGACGCTGCAATGTTCGGGCTTGATCGAGGTTCCACCCGTGTATTACGAAGACCAGTACGGCGCAGATGGGACCTTGATGCGCAGCCTTAGACAGCGCCGCGCTCTTCTGGTAGAAGGCATCGACCCGCAAGCGCTGGATTCCCTGAAATTTGAGCCGACTGATTTGCAATTCGACGATGCTGAGACGGAGGCAAAACATCAATTTCGGGTCGCGGGTCGTGCGTCCCCCTAAGCGTAAACGCACCTGCACTGAGGGCGGCGCTGGAGCGGGCCGCCCTTTTCCGTTGCTCTTCATCCATCAAGTCCACGCTGCAAAGGGCGCAATGAGCCCTTCACGGGGCATGGCCGAGCTGTTCGCAAAGGGAACCGGATCCGAGAGAGAAGGCAGCAGCGCCAAGTGCGTGCACCTAGGCGGAGTCCGGGGGTGAGCGCGCTGGCGGTGATGAGATAATTACAGACCCTTCGCCAGCAGTTTTTCCAGCACACCGAGGCGTCCGAAAATGCGATCGTACTCTCTCTTCTGCTCAGCCAATTCCGGAGACGCTTCGCGGTGCTTGCCGCGGGAAAGTGGCAACATCGTCTGACGACACTTTTCCTGGAGAATCAATAGCCTCTCCTTCTCAGCCAAGAGAGCATCTTGGTCCATCAGTGCCAAGTCTTCATTCCCCATGCCGACAAGTCTACTCCGCAGAACTGCACGAAGGGCGGCTCCAGAACGTGCCGCCCTTTTCTTTTGCTCTGCATCCATCAAGTCCGCGAAGCAAAGGGCTTTTTATTGAAAATCGCTAGGAAGGGATATACGCACGTCGCACCCGCCCGCCAAGTGTTGGCACCAAGCGGGAATGCATTTATTGCCCGTTCGCTTCCCGGGATGCTCGACGCGCTTCCTCACCAACGAGGGCTCGCATCTCTGCACCATCTTCTATACCAAAGTGCTCTCGTGTGTCTGAGAGGAAGCCAGACTGTCAAGGGCGGAGTAAAACCAGGCCAGTGTGGCAGAGTAAAAGTAGGCCAGTCGAAAGTAGGTGGTTGTTGTGGGATTTCGGGGTAGAAGGGCGCTGGAGCGTAGAGCGGAAGCGGCCCTTCTACCCCGAGGCGCATTGGGGATCGGATCTAGCGTTCTGCGGATGGGGTTCGTTTGCGGCGGCTCTGCTTGAGGCGGTAGCTGTCGCCGTTCATCTCGAGGATGTGTACGTGATGGGTGAGCCGGTCGAGCAGAGCGCCGGTCAGCCGTTCCGAGCCGAGGACCTCGGTCCATTCCTGGAACGGCAGGTTCGAGGTGATCAGAGTCGAGCCGCGTTCGTATCTTCCTGAATCGCGCCTATAGGCTCCTTGGCTCCAGGCCGCGCATTTCGCGTCGGCTTATTGAAAAGAAGGAGAGGCCACGGTTCGGAATCTAACCTACGCATAAGACTTAGCTATCGTCTTCTAAAATGCGAATCTCACGGCCAATTGTCCGACGCGAGCACTTACGGCAGTACTGCTGATAACGCCGAACGTGGGCGATGCGAAGTTGTTGTCAGGATTTGCGAACTGCGGATGGTTCAGTAAATTGAAAAATTCAGCGCGAAATTGAAGGCTGCCTTTCTCATGAGGCCAGCGAAGCGGCACTTTTTTTGAAAGCGCGAGGTCCAGGTTTTCTTGTCCCGGACCGTCAGCGATGCCAGTAGAGCTGTTTCCAAATGCCGTCCCGATGCCATCCGCGCCGATGACTGGCGGACTGGCAAAACAGGATGGGATGAAATAGCTGTTCAGTTTCGACTCGACGGAACCTCTCCTGACCAGGAGACCCCTCGAGCATGTGCTACTCAGCTGAGCACGATCTTCGCTTATTCCAAAAACATTGGTGGAATTCGTATTAGCGATGGTGAGAGCGTTGCCGGACTGAAGGGTAGTTATTGCAGCCAAAGACCAGTCAGCAAGGACGGCTTGTAACTTGCCGTGCCGAGGGCTCGGGAGCGCCCAGGTGGCGCTGAAAACGAACCGATGAGTACGATCGAAGCTGGCCCGTCCCCAGCGCTGACGCGGAGAGTTTTGATCGCCCAAAGTCAGTGCGTTCCCTGACGACGTTGAATTGATGTCGGCGCCATCCGTATCCAACGTTTTCGAGAAAGTGTAGGACGCGAGGAATTGAAGACCGTGGCTTAGTTGCCGGGTCAAGCTGGCCTCGAGCCCGTTGTACCAGGAACTGCCCTCAGATTCCATTTCCTGCAGCGAGTCAGGAGGCACTCCGAGAACAGGGACGCGCAGCGGAATATTCGCAACTGTGTTCGCAGTTACTCCTCGAATGGGATTGTCTGCAGAGGCAGGCAGAGCCTGGTTCAGAGAACGCTGACGCATCAGGTGGGTGCCGCGCGTGCCCACATATCCGATTTCCAACAACCAGCCTTCGTGTAGCTCAGACTCAACATTCAATGAGTACTGCTGGATGATGGCGGGCCGAAAACCGGGCGCCACGGCATATATCGTAGTTGTGCTGGTCGGGGAGTAGGCAGGAAACAGAGGAAAGGAATCCGGCATGGGGAACGGCTGCGCGAAAGGGGCTTGAAAAGTCGCGCCCGCGTTCGCCGTTCCGGCATTCAAACGGAACACGGAGAACGGAGCACCAAACACGTTCTGATAGAAGGCCTGGCCGGTGGGCCGGGAATAGTAAATTCCATAGCCTCCTCTGAGTGCCACCAAACTTGAGCCAGGCAAGAATTGCCAAGCAAAACCGATTCGCGGAGCAATCGAGTTTTGTCCCGCACCATCATTTGCGAACTCGTTCTTCGAGCGGACAACTTCCGGAGGTGGAACTCCGGGGAAGTTAGAGGCAACGATGTACCCGGCGACGCTCCCGTCAGGCGGAGGATCGGGATCAGCCTGGCTGATGTCGAAGCTCGAGTTTCTGCCCAGCCTGTCTGCAAACTGGCCGAACCGCTCATAGCGCAAGCCGGCATTCAGGGTGAGTGACCTGAGGATCCTGTAATCGTCCTGCGCGAACGCTGCCCCCTCCCACGCTCGGTATTCACGGGTGGTGAGGCCAAAGTCATCGAATGAGGCAAAAACATTACTGAACGCGGTGCCATTGCCGCTGGCGCTGAGGCCGAGCAGAAAATCCGGCCAGCTAAGAAACCGCACAAACGATCCGAGTCCCACAAGCTTGACGTTGTCCTGCAACCGGATGAGAGATCCTCCCAATCTTACGGCGTGGGCACCGCGGACAAAGGTGAGATCATCACCAAAGACAAAGCTGTTTTGTGTGATGTCTCGTGGAAAACCGGAGGCGATGCTGACGGAGCCGAGAATGTTCAGGCTGGGAAGTTCGTTATTGTCGCTCATTTCGCCCTCGGCAACTCCAACGTCCGACCATTTGAACGCAGTGCTGGCCTCTGTGTTCGTTCTCGTGCGGACATACCCAATCCGTGCTTCATTGAGCCAGGCGTTACGAAAGGTGTAAGTGTGGGCAAGGGAGAAAACCGTGAAGCTGGTATCGCTGGGGCTTGGAAAACCGCGGATATTGCCTCCGGGATTTAGGCCATTACCGGGAAAGGTAACGGTCTGATTATCGTCAGCCATGAAGAAGCGGGCGGTGATTTTGCTGTTCTGCCGAGCGAGGTAGTCAAGACTAGTCAAATATTGGTTCTCACTGAAATGGCAAGGTTCCGTGAACACTGAGAAGCCCTGCTGCACAAGAGGTTTTTTCAAGTCCACAGTTTGTGGCGTTGGAATCAGAAAAGTTCCATCAGGAAGCTTGAAATTCAACAGGGTCAGAGCTACGGGATTTATGTTGGACCCATCGGGCTCGATCGATATTCCCCCTTGCGCTCCGCTCATGCCGCCAAACATTTTTCCAAGTGCCGCTGGTGTGCGGTCGTCCGTGAGCGGTGGCTCGCTCAAACTGGCGGCGCAGGCGGTCCGCGACTGACCAGCAGCGACGCCGTTCACCTGGCGCGTGCCTTGATATGAGCCAAAGAACAAAAACCGGTCCGTTTTGATCGGGCCTCCCAACGCAAAGCCAAACTGGTTCTGCTTGAGGACAGGGCGCGGCTGGCCTGTCTGGTTTAGAAAGAAATCGTTCGCATCGAGGACCTCGTTGCGGAGAAACTCGAACGCAGTTCCATGGAAGGCGTTGCCGCCTGCTTTTGTAACCAGGCTCACGCTGGCGCCGCCATAGCGCCCATAGGCTGCATCGTAGAGTCCCGTCTGGACCTTGAATTCTTCAATGGTGTCAGGGTTGGGAATGGGGATTCCTCCGCTGCCCGCCGCACTGCCCTGCACGTCGCTCACGCTTATGCCGTCAATCAGAAAGTTGTTGTCGTAAGATCGTGCGCCGTGCACGAAGATTCCATCATTGGATGGGGCAATCTGCGACAGAGCGGTGCCACCGAGTCCAAGCTCCCCTGCGTTGTACACTCCGGTTGTGACTCCCGGAGAAAGGCTTGCGATTTGGGCAAAGTTCCGTGTTACCAGCGGCAAGCCGCTAACAGCTGTCGCGTTGACAATCCTCCCAAGGCTTGAACTGTTGGCCTGGACCATCGTCGGCTGCGCAGATACCTCTACGCTATGAAACACGGTTGCGAGACGGAGATGGAGTTCGATGTAGACAGTTTCAGTAACACTGACATTTATTGTTGGAGTGGCGATGAGGGTATCGAAACCTGTTCTGTTGGCTTGTAGCCCGTATCTGCCGGGAGGGAGCAGAAGAAAACTGAACCGGCCCTCCTTGTCGGAAGTGACAGAGGTGGTGGAACCGGTGTCCGTGTTGATAAGCCGCACAACCACGTCTGGTAAGACCGCGCCGGTCGGATCCAGCGTCACTCCGGTCAGCGCGCCGGTCGAGGGTGTTTGGCCATTTGCGCATCCGGGAAATGACACAGCTAAAGTCAGAATCGCCAGGATCCAGGCCCGGCGCCAGTACCGTCGACGGCATTGCCCACATAAAATCAATGCATTAGCGATCCCCCGCGGCCCAGGGAACGAGCGACCTCCAAACTAATACATCCCGCGTTTGTCTGTGGCGCAGGAAAATTGGACAGCAGATTGTATCCAAAGTGCCGGTTCCCTTGCTACCGTGGCTATGGTCGGCCCGATAGGTTAGGTTTGGTTCGCTAAAAAGGCTTTATTAGCGATATTTCTCCGCGACGGCATTGGGTGCCTAGTAAGAAGTCCCGTTGGAGGCTTCGCATGGCAACTCCTGTGGAACACCGGATCGGACGTCACCGTTGCTGGCCTTCCCAGCTCTCTTTCAGGCAAGTTGACGCACGGAGAAACAAGGGCAGAAGAAAAGGTACTCTGCTGCTGATTGCGGCGGCTTTTCTGCTGCCACAGCTGACCGGCGCCGCTCCTCTAAAAGAGGTTCGGCGGGTACTCATTGTCAACGTTTACAGCCCGCTTTCTTCTCCTGGAGTTGCTGCGATAGACCAGGCGATTGTTGCCGGTCTCGAGAAAGCTCCGTACCAGATAGAACTCTACAATGAGGAGCTGGATTCGTCTTTGTTTCCGGATGAAGCTTCCCAGCGCGAATTCCAAGAGTGGTTTATCCGCAGGTATAGTGTTCGCAGGCCCGACGTCATCATTGCCGTCGGGCCGGACCCCCTCAAGTTCCTCGTGGAATCTCACGAAAAGGCCTTCCCAAACATCCCAATCATCTTCTGTGGAAGCACCGAAGAGATGCTGGATGAATTGAGACTGGATTCTCACTTTACCGGAGTGTGGGGAACAGCTACGCCTGACAAGACTCTGGAAGCAGCGCTCCGCCTGCAGCCGTCTACCAGGCACGTCGTCGTGGTCGGTGGTGTTTCGGCATATGACCGGAAGCTCGAGTCGATAACCAAGACAAGCCTGCAAAAGTACGAATCAAAGCTTGATTTTACGTATCTTACCGACCTGGATATGCCCGCGCTGCTCGACCGGCTGCGGCACCTTCCGAGTAACACGATCGTTTATCACACTTCGATCATGCAGGATGCAGCCGGTTCCCGCTTTATTGATGCGAGCCAGTCGGTTCCGTTGGTTGCCAGCGCCGCGAATGCGCCTGTTTTTGTCGTGGACGATGTCGATATCGGCAAGGGAACAGTGGGGGGCAATGTGTTGAGCTTTGCCGCTCAGGGCCAAGCAGCTGCAACGATGGCCGTGAGGGTTCTCACAGGGGAGAAACCACAGGACATCCCGATTGAGAAGAGCGCTAACGTCTACATGTTCGACTGGCGAGCCATGCG
The DNA here is from genome assembly GCA_963781245.1 of uncultured Acidobacteriaceae bacterium. Lineage (GTDB taxonomy): Bacteria > Acidobacteriota > Terriglobia > Terriglobales > Acidobacteriaceae > Silvibacterium. The sequence continues at coordinate 44,204 of CAWAFB010000003.1, read as the reverse complement.
GCGGTGGGGACTTAAGGAAAGCAATCTACCGCCCGACAGCGTCATCCTTTACCGGCGGCCAACGATCTGGGAAGCCTATCGGAGATACGTCGTTGGCGGCATTTCACTCATTGTGGTGCAGGCTCTGCTGATTTTGGGTCTGCTGTGGCAGCGTGCGCGGCGAAGAAGAGTGGAGAACGAGTTAGCTGTCAGCAACGACCGCCTCCGCCTGGCTGTTGAAGCCGGAGGGTCCGTAGCGTGGGATTGGGACCTCAAGAGCGGACAAGGCCGGCGGGTCGGCGACCTGCAAACAATATTCGGAATACCAGCCGACTCTTATTCCGGAAAGATTGAAGACTTCAGGGGGAATATACATCCGGCGGATCGAGCGATGGTATCGAGAGCGGTTGAGGATGCCAGACAGCATCGGAAACCTTTCGCGGAAGAGTTTCGGGTCGTGCGACCCGATGGAAGCGTGCGCTGGATAACGGCCAGGGGGAACTTCCACTACTCAGACCACAGCGACGCCGTGCGGATGTTCGGCATGGCGGTGGACATCACCGAACGCAAAATGGCGGAAGAAGCTCTCACGAGTTTGAGTGGGCGATTGATTGAGGCGCAGGAAGAAGAACGCCGGCGGATCGCTCGTGAGATCCATGATGACTACAATCAACGGCTGGCTTTGCTTGCCTTTGACATGGAAAGTCTGGCCAAGAATATCGGGCATCCTGACGCAGAGTCAGGCCAGCGCTTGCACAAACTTTGGGATCGTGTCTGTGAACTCAGTACGGACCTGCATGTTTTGTCCCACCGCCTACATCCCGCCACGCTCGAAAATCTGGGACTGGTTGCGGGGGCGGGAGCCTTCTGCGAGGAGTTTACAGATCAACAGGAAATACGTGTCGACTTTACAAACGACGGTGTTCCTACTTGTATTTCGGAAGATGCGTCGTTGTGTCTTTTTCGGATTCTTCAGGAGGGCCTGCGTAACGTTAAGAAGCACAGCGGTGCCGACCGGGCTGAGGTTCGGCTGGAAGTTGCAGGCGACAAGATTCACCTTTCGATTTGCGATCGCGGAAGGGGTTTTGATCGCAATGTGCGTTCAAGCCAAAGTGGAATCGGTCTTCAGAGTATGGAGGAGCGCTTGCGGCTATTAGGAGGGAATCTCCAGATTCATGCGCGACCCATGGAAGGCACTAGAATTGACGCGTGGCTGCCGTTGACGATCAGCCAGCCAGCAAGTTAGATCCGAAGCAGGCGGGGCTTTCAACAAGTTGCCAAAACCTTGAAGAACAATCGGGAGTTGGCACTCAAGCGCCACTTGATTCCTCCTGGTCATGACTGTCGAGAAGGTCTGTCAATTCTGCTAGGTGGCCGGAACCGACAATCTTGTTATGATTACTCTCTCAAATCTGATTCGGAACCTCAGCGAAAACACGGGGCATGGAAATGCATTGTTCGGCCTCCGAGTTCCGGAAGAAAGAGAGGCCGGTCTTGGCGCGGCCACGAATCCTTCTCGCTGACAACCATCATCCTATGCTCGACCGTGTTCTCTCTCTGTTGCAACCTCACTTTGAAGTGATCGGCACTGTTAATGATGGAAGGACCCTGGTCAGCGAAGCACAACGCCTTCAACCAGATGTGATTGTATTGGACATCGGAATGCCAATCCTCACCGGAATTCAGGCCGCACGTGAGCTCCGCGAGGCTGGATCGCGGGCCAAGCTTGTTTTCCTGACAATTCACCAGGGCCCTGCGTATGTACGTGGATGCTTCGCTGAGGGAGGACTCGGCTACGTCACGAAATCGCGGATGGTAACTGATCTTGTCCCCGCGATACTTGAGGCACTCGCCGACCATCGCTTCGTTTCTCCGTCACTGGCCCATTGACGAATCCACCCTCGACACAAACAACTTCGATGCTGCCGCCAGCATGCGCCACGTGCCCACGCGCGTCGTCCTCTACCAGCGAAATGTGCATGGATACGAGCCATGCGATATGCTCCACGACCGCAATCCACAGCATGTTTTGCACCAGAGCGGGGCAACGCAATGCCCACGCGCGGATCGTCGGCCTATCCCACACCAAGGCATCGCAGCGCTCGAGCACTGCTACGCTGGTCAGATAGCGTATCGAACACGGCAGCATAGTGAGGCCACCGACGACCTGGCCGGCCGTCATCCAGTGCAGGAGGATCTTGCGCCCCTCTTTGGTGATCACGAAGCCGGCCGCGGCCGCTGGTCGGCATGATGAACCGCTTGGCCATATCCCCTTCGTCAATGATTTGAGTGCCCGCGGAAAAAACTTGTGACTAGCATCTCCGAGAAACCGGGTAACCTCATTCGGAGTCAGCCCGGCCAGGAAGCGCGGCTTGAGTCCATCAGGCAGACCCTCCACCTGGTTCGCTCGTGAGAGCTTACATGAGTAGGCCACGATTTGGGAGCGGATTTTACGCCGCCGTTGGGTTGAAAGTCCATCTTCCAGGCATTCCCAAAGGGCAGCGTCTGCGTTATATTACCCAGTGGATTTTTAGTAGGAGTGAATTCAAAATGGCCAAGAGTGTGGTGTTTGTTGTCGATGACGAGGTTGTCATCGCTAAAACCTTGGCGATAATTCTTAGGAACGAAGGTTTCGACGCGATAGCATTCCATTCCCCTGAGCAGGCCCTTGAGAGGGCTAAAGAAACTGCTCCCGATCTGCTGATCAGTGACGTCGCCATGCCTGGAATGACAGGTATCGAGTTGGCGATACAGATGAAATCTCGATTCCCACAGTGCAAGATCTTATTGTTCTCTGGCCAGTCCCCGACGATCGATTGGCAGCGAGCGCGAGAGAAGATGGGCATGATTTTGAATGCCTCGACAAGCCGATTCATCCCACGGAGCTCTTGGCGAGAATTCGGGACAGACTGCAGTGAAGTTAGATCCTATCGTAAAAACAGTGATAGGGAGTCCCTGTACCAGTTTCACTTAGGAGAGTCCACCATGATGACGAAAGTTTGGCCAAATCAGTCGGAAATTCTGTCCGACCGCGCACGACGGGATCCGCCGATTAGACTGACACGCGGCCATGAGAAAAAAATCGGCGTCGCGGGTTCTCCTGTCCTTCGAAATGCTCCTTGCTTCAATCTGGCAACTGGATGTCTTGGGCCCCACATGCCCTTGAGCCATACGGGACCTGGTGCCCGTCTGGATCGGCGTGCGCACCACACTCGCCAGCCATGATCCTTACTCCGATGCAACCACGCGTGCCATTCAGACCGTCTACTATGGACGACCGCTTCTCGTCTCAGATGGCGACATGATCGATTTCGAATCTCACCATCAAACAATGCAGCTCACGAAGTTTAGGGTGCCGCGGTAGAGTCGAGGTGTGACGCGGTTGTTTTAGGTCTGACCTACCTGTTTCCGGCCCTTTCGTTTGCCGGTGACTCATTATTCAGGCCATGCCCCGTTTTCACACCCCGCTCGTCGAACCGGGCATGCAGATTTGCCGCACCCGGCTCTCTTGGAAACATCACGATTTCGCCCACGAAAAGTTGCGCGTCCGCTCTGTTAGCCGGATAAGGCCAAACTTGGTGTTTAGGCTGCCCTGCGGGAACTTCTTGGTCGCCGGCCATGCCACTTCATGTTTGGCGCACAACCACTGACGCAGCCGTTTCTCGGCATGTTGTTCTATTGCCCGATAGGCTTTGCTGACCGGACCAAGACAGAAGTAGTTCGCCCAACCGTTCATCCTTTGGTTGAGCTTCTTTACAACTATCTCGGGGTCCAGCTGGGTCCTGTCATGTCCAGTGTCCCTGCTGATTGCATCACAGATGCGAACCACCCTCGACTTGGCCGGGACGGTACCTAAGTAGGCTCGTCCCGTCTTGGTCGAATAGCAACGACCGAACGTGTAACCCAGAAAATCGAACTTCTCTTCCGGCAGCTTCGCAACCCGCGTCTTGGTGTCATTCACTGTCAGCTTCAGCTTCGTCATCATGGCCTGCATCTTGGCCAGAGCTTCTTCCGCTCTTCCTCGACAGCAGATCACAAGGTCATCGGCATAATTAACGATGTATGCTCCAAGACGCTTCTCGTGCCCCAGCTTCTTCCACCCAAGCACGAACCGGCGCATGTAGATATTACTGAGCAGAGGACTGATCGGAGAACCCTGAGGGGACCCACGACCTTCGTCCCTATTGCGCGTATGACGATGCTTCCCTCCCCGTGCGTCCGGCTCTTTAACCGGCGCTGTCAGCCACATCTTGATCAGATGGAGCATGGCGCCGTCGACGACCCGACGGGCCACCGACTTTAAAAGATCGGCGTGCGGAAGAGTATCGAAATACCCGGCCAAATCTGCATCAACAATTTCGACGTGTCCGGTGTTGATCAGCTTATGGACGTGTCTTACCGCGTCCAGTGCGCTGCGGTTACGCCGGTAGGCATATTGTTCCGGTTGTACATCGGCCTCGAAGATGGGGTCGAGGACCACAACCGCCGCCATCATTACCACTCGTTCTCTGATCGCGGGAATTCCTAACGGGCGCTGCTTACTGCTTCCTGGCTTCGGAATGTAGACCCGTCGCACAGCAAGTGGTTGGCAAAAAAATATCGCGCCACCACCGTCTTCAGGATTAAGGAAACTTCACTGTTTCCCGACAACCTTCTTCACGACCTGTCACATCAAAATTCATATCCGTTGTGGAGAGATGCTCGGCGGCCGAAGCGCATGGGCCGCCCGCATCAGGGGAGGGCCCCCACCCTAGGGGCCCCTCCTTCTTCTTGCCTGGTACCTGGATAGCGGGAGCGGTCCCTGAGGCCGGAGGCCAAATACGATGGAAAACCTAACGAAATCGCAATGAGGGAAGATTCAAACCGAAGTGCGGGACATCATTGCCGAACTCAATGTGGCCCTGTCTTTTCTTCGCGAAGCGAATGAAACCTCCGATCCACAACGTGAACGGCAATTAATCAGGTATGCGCAGATCGCGCATCAAGCGGTTCTGCGGTTACTTCCCAGTCTGCCGCTGTCCGGTCTCGACGAAACACGGATCACGATTCGGCTGCTTCAGATTCGAGCTGGCTTGAAATGCCATGGCATCTCGGTCGCCTGGATGCTGCAGCGACCAGAGATGACCATCACGCCGCGGAATGGGTCCGAAAAATACCCTCATCCCAATTAGCCGCTGGCGTCCGTCCGTGCCCCGCACGCCTTGAATCGTAGTCCCGCCACCTGGTTGACGACCGCATGCCCCACAATCGGACTTCCCACCTCGCGCTCAGCTCGCTTATTGTGTGACACCGACGGTCGAGCGCTCCCCCCTTCGCCCCTCCGTGACGCCTATAGCTCCCAAAATGGAGGGAATCCTGCGTGCGTACCTCACCCAAGCTGAACCGCGCAACTGACCAAAGTACCGTGCTCCAGCGCAACGTTCTCACCCCCTCATCCGCCATATTCTCTGACGTTGCACCAAACCAAAATCCCCTAGTGCAACACACTCCTGGGCATCTCGATTGCCCGGCGTGTTTACGAGTACGACGAACCTTGCTGTCTTCAATTACTGCCGACTTATCCTTTACAGAGGCCACTGAGCACTATCTCAAGTTGCGATCTGTCGCTGCCACGCCTGGCGCCATCAGCGCCCGTTACATTCGACCCAACACCGAGCAGGACTACCGTCAGAAACTCGGGGCCGCCCTCCTCTTCTTCGGCGAGATGACACTCGGCGAGATCCACTGGTATCACATGAAGTCCTACCAAGCGGCACGCGTCGCTGGCGACCCGCCTTTCATTCGCAAGCGCCGCCCACAGGAGTCCCCGCGGCCGTGCCCCGCGAAGCCCAAACAAGTGAACCAAGAGCTGCGCCTGGTCAAGAAACTCAAGTGCATGGCCGGTTGCTGGACAACTCAGGATCAGGAATACTTCGAATACCTGCAGGAGGAAGAGTCCGACGCCGAGCGCGCGCTCGCACCCGAGCAGCAGCAACGCTGGCTCGACGTCTGCCGCTCGAATGCCCGCTTCGATCTAATCCTCTGGTGGTCGATTGCCTCGTTCGACACGCTCACGTCAACGAACGAGCTGCGCGGCCTGCAGCTCGGCAATGTCAATCTGCAGCAACGCCTGGTGCGCATACCTTGGCCGGCGGCGAAGAACCGGTTCCGGCATCGCAGCATCCCCATCGAGAATCCCGAATGCCTGTGGGCGCTCGAGCGACTGCTCGCACGTGCCTACGATCTCGGCTCGCGTGATCCGCAGCATTATCTCTTCCCGTTCAAGATCACACGCAGCAAAACCTCGCACCCCCACCGACAGATGACCGAGAGCGGCATTAAGAAACTTTGGCAAGAGGTGCGCGAGGCTGCGGATGTGCGGTGGTTCCGCCCCTACGATTGCCGCCATACGGGTGCGACGCGCTTGGCCGAACAAGGAACGCCCGTTCAGGTGATCATGGCTCGGATGGGACACTGCTCGCCGAAAATGCAGCAGCACTACACGCACATCACGGAGCAGGCCCAGCGCGCCTGGCTGCGGGGACGGCCCATTCAGCCGATCCGCGCTCTCACCCCGGCCGGCGGTCAGTTCGCAGCGGCGCCCCCGGACACGCGCTACGCATGGCCGCCCCACTATGCTGCGCCGTCGATCTCCGCATGGCAACCTGTAGAGAGCTCGCGGACCGCAGAAGAATGGACCCCGGTCTACGACCGATAGGATCCCCAGCCGCAACCTCCGGCGGCCAACCTTTCCAAAGTTGGCCGCGGTGGTGTCGCAGCTGAGCCGCTCCTGCAATTACTTCCGCGTCGCCGACAAACAGAAATCAGGCAGAGGTCCGCAACCAAAGCGCTTTATGTAAGCCGAGATACCATGCATAATGTAGCGAAACGATCCAGCCTAATGTGCTAGACAACTGACGCTTTTTCCAGATCTGCAATTCCCAGGAATCTTGTTGAACAGGATCACCTATGCCAGGGTTGCGATCTTTCGACGAATTGCGTTATCCCCCGCCGTCGCAGTTGTGCCCCGAATGCTCCTCCCTGCGTGGAGAATGGCTCAACAGTGTCAGCAAAACTGCTCTGGCCAAACTTAGATTGGGTAGCCAGAAGCAATTAACGCCTCTAGTTAACTCCGAGCTAGAGGCCTTTCGACGATACTTAACCGGACGCCGGCAATGCAAAATTTGCAACAAGCGTTTCCCTGAGTTGGGCACAGTTTGTTGAATCCTTTCGCTAGCAGCGCAGTCGCGGAGCACACCCCAGTGCGACGACTATGAGGCGCAGGTCAGGCGCGGCTTCCCTCGCCTTTCCGTTCATTAGCCAGAACTCCAAGGGTGAGACGTCAGGCGGTCAGCAGTTTCGGCTTTCGCAGAACGACTTTACCGCGATCCTTCTTGAGGGCGCCGGTCCGTTGCCATTCGTTCAGCACACGGCTCACCGTGTAACGGGTCACATTCGCGCCGGCGGCCAGATCTTCGTTCGTGATCTCCACTTCAATGCTGCCGCCCGCAGCAGGTTTGCCGATTGCGCAGGCCAGGCTCATCAAGAGATGCGCCACGCGCTCACGCGCGTCGTCCTCTACCAGCGAAATGTGCATGGATACGAGCCATGCCATGTGTTCCATCACCGCAATCCCCAGCATGTTTTGCACTAGACTTGGGCAGCGTATTGCCCACGCCCGGATCGTCGGCTTGTCCCACACTAAGGCTTCGCATCTCTCCAGCACCTCCACACTCGTCAGATAGCGCGCTGGACACGAGAGCATAGTGACGCCACCAACAACCTGGCCGGCCGTCATCCAGTGTAGGAGGATCTTGCGTCCCTCTTTCGTTATTACGAAGTGCCGGCCTCGACCGCTGCTCAGCATGATGAGCCGCTTGGCCATTTCTCCTTCGTCAATGATCTGAGCGCCCGCAGGAAAAAGCTTGTGCTTGGCGTCTCCTAGAAACTTGGTGACCTCATTCGGCGTCAGCCCGGCCAGGAAGCGCGGCTTGAGTCCATCAGGTAGACCCTCCACCTGGTTCGCTGGCGAGAGCTTACATGAGCAGGCCACGATTTGGGAGCGGATTTTACGCCGCCGTTGGGCTGCAAGTCCACCTTTTAGGTATGCCGAAGGCCAGCATCTGCGTTATATTACCCGGTGGATTTTAGTAGGGGTCGAAAATGACCAAGAGTTTAGTGTTTGTTGTTGATGATGAGGTTGTCATCGCTAAAACCTTGGCGATAATTCTTAGGAACGAGGGCTTCGACGCGATAGCATTCCATTCTCCTGAGCAGGCCCTTGAGAGCGCTAAAGAAACTGCTCCCGATCTGCTGATCAGTGACGTCGCCATGCCTGGAATGACAGGTATCGAGTTGGCGATACAGATGAAATCTCGATACCCACAGTGCAAGATCTTATTGTTCTCTGGCCAGTCCCCGATTGTCGATTGGCTAGCGAGCGCGAGAGCAGAGGGGCATGATTTTGAATGCCTCGACAAGCCGATTCATCCCAAAGAGCTCTTGGCGAGAATTCGTGACAGACTGCAGTGAAGTTAGATCCTAACTAAAAAACAGTCGTAAGGAGTCCCTGTACAGCTTCACTTAAAGAGAATCCATCATGATGACGAAAGTTTGGCCAAAGCAGTCGGAAATTCTGTCCGATCTCGCACGACGCGCTGATCCGCCGATTAGACTGACACGCGGTCATGAGAAAAAAATTCGGCGTCGCGGTTCTCCTGTCCTTCGGAATGCTCCTTCCTTCAATCTGGCAGCTGCATGTCTTGGGTCGCCACATGCCCTTAAGCCACACGGACCTGGTGCCTGTCTGGGTCGGCGTGCGCACCACACTTGCGAGCCACGATCCTTACTCTGATACAACCACCAGTGGCATTCAGACCGTCTACTATGGCCGACCGCTTCTCGCCTCGCAACGCGATGCGAACCAGATGGGATTCGCGTATCCCGCGTACACAGCGATCGTGCTTGCTTGGCTTGCGCCGCTAGCTTGGCCGGAAGTCCAATGGTTCGCCCTGGCGCTCTTGATCGCAATTACAGCGGTGAGTGTGCTTGCCTGGATGGAAGTTATCGGCGTGCCTATGACGCGCGACCGCATCACCATTTGCGTCCTGACGACGATGGTCAGCTGGCCGGTGATCTGGTCGTTGCGCCTGCAGCAGATGTCGCTACTCACCGCCGCGCTCGTGGCGAGTGGCTGCCTATTACTAAAACGAGAGAAGAATGGTGTCGCCGGCGTCGTACTTGCTCTCGCGACGATCAAACCGCAGCTCGTGGTGCTTCTGCTCGCTTGGCTCGTGCTATGGGGACTCCTCGCGCGGCGGTGGCGATTCCTGGCGTCTCTGGCCGCGACGATGGCGATGCTCATGGCGGCAGCCGAGGGGTTGACACCGGGATGGCTACGACGCTGGCGGCACGCCGGTAGCGAACTGCTCCAGTACACACACCAGCGGCCAGCCCTGCAAACCAGCTTCGGTACTGTGTTCGGAGGCGCGCTCATGCTCGCGCTGGTCGCGCTCAGCCTGATGGCGCTGTGGCACCTTCGCAAGGCCCCGCCCGATTCGACCGCCTTCGGCGCTGCCATCAGTCTCGCGCTAGGCGCGACGATCGCACTGATACCCACCGACTCAGCCATGCTCTACAACCAGGTGTTTCTCATCCCTGGCTGCCTCATCCTGATGCATCGCGCCGCACGCGCCGGCGTCGTCCACAGCCTTGCACTCACGCTTCTCGGATGGGGGTTTCTTTCTGTGCCCTTGGCGGCCATCGGTGGCTTCGTCTGGCATGCTCGATTTTGGGAGTCGTTGCCATTCTGGAATCCGCTGCTGCCATCCCTGGTCGCTTGTGCGCTAGCCATGTCGGCGACTCAGTTCTAGACATTCACCAGCGAAAAGCTGAAGCACTCGAGCACTGTTTCTTGCAGAGAGTTACCGAGACAGTTCGGGTTGATGGCGATTCCAGCTTTGTTCGCTGCATTCGTCAGATAAGCTGTCGCGGTTGCTTGCTTCACAGTAACGAAGTAGTTGCCATCGGTGCTGTACTGAAAGTTGAGATTGGTGCCATCGTAGTAAATCTGAAACCATGCATCTTTGGTGACTTCGCTGAATTGCAATCCTGATACAGCGCCGCTCGCCGAGCCGTAAGTACCCGCCGCCGCCCATGTGATGTAGCCGATTGGCCCACCATCGGCAGCCCATCCGTAAAACACATACTTCCCGGACACCGAGTCGTTGATGACGATCCCGAGCCCGTGCCAATCGGTAAGCAGTGTCTGCCGGCGCAGCCTTGCCGTCAGAATCCATTTCGATGTCGCGGTCGGAATGTTCTGTAGCAGGCTGCGAAGGTGATTGTCATTGCTTCCGTCGCCGCGCTCGCGAAGCCGGATCCCGGGGACACCGCCGGCAGTGAAACTTTCCGCAACTGTCGACGTGCCGGTCGTGCCAAAGTTAGTTTGCGTAAATGCAGAGAGGGGCCGGCAGACTAAAGGAAGCCTCACCGTTGCCCCACCCGCCGCCACCTCCGCCCGCTGCGCTAATCACGCCGCCGCTGATCGTGATAGTCGTTCCATCCGGCTTCACCAGGCCGAGCTGCGACGTGGTCGCTGTGGGCACGCTGATCACGCCGCTACCATTGACGTCGACCGTTGCGCCGTCCGGCTGCACCACGCCGACCTTGGAGGTGGTCGCGATGGGCACATTTGCGGTCACCGGATAGATCGGTACACCCGTCGCGGGATCCGTGCCGCTGCTCGAGCCCTTTTGCCAAGCGACGTTGATCGCACCACTCGGTGCTGCCGGCGTCGAGTTATTGAGGTTGATAATTTCCGATGACATCTCTAGTTCCCATTGATCTGGAATCCTTGCGCCGGCAGCCCGCCAGGGTTCACGGCGCCGCTGCCGCCGGTTGGTGTGTAGCTGTAGGCCGTCACATCGCTCAGCGACTGCTGGCCGCTGCCCAAGCTGTTAAACGAGAGCAGCTTGAAATAAAGCGTTTTTCCGATCCAGGTCGGATCCATCGTGAGCTTGAGAATCCCCGTCCCAGAAGGCGAGAGAAACGCGAAACGCGAGCCCGATGGATGGTCCACGCCGGTGCCGATCTGCGGCGCGTTGAAGACGGCGCGGCGCAGATGATTGCCGGTCCCTGTCGCCTGCAACGTGTATTGGTTCGCGGCCGTCATGGTGGCGATCGCATACGTCATCAGCTCATAGGGGATGCTGGTGGAGCCGCCCCCAGCGACGTAACAGGGATAGAGGAAGTTGTCCTCGTCGCTCACCTGGTAGCTCTCGAGTACGCCGAGCGATTCCGACAGATTCACCGCGAGATTGTTCGTCGTGTCCGGATCGCTAGCTGCCAGCCAGTCTACGGTGGTCACGCCAGTGACCGCGCCGCCCACCAGCGGATCGCCGGCCGAGTTGTAGCTGTTGCCTCCATCGGCCGAGATCATCACTTGACAGCCGCCATAGTTGTCCTTTTGCGCGCTGGCCGACGTTGTCTCTGCTCGCAGCCTGGCGTCGTTCTCACCGAGCCAGCCATAGCCTGCGAGCGCGAGGCCGCCGGCGAGCAGCAGCGCCAGGCCGAGCGTGATCTTGTGACCGGCTGTCATTGCTGCACCCCCGGTTGCGCCATCGGCGCCAGTTCGGCCGGCATCGGCTCGTGATCGTAATACTCGCGCAGATCCGCGGCATAACGCGCCACACCCTCTGGCACACCGTTCGGATGATGCAGTGAGCCGGAATTCCAGGCGATGCCAACCTGCTCGACCGTCGTCGCGCCCTGCGCATGCAGGATCCGGCGATTCAAGAATTTCACCGTCTCGAATGCGGCGCGATCGATGCTCGCCATCTCTTCCGGCGCACATGGCTGATCGCAGTTAATCAGCAGGATCTGCCACGGCCCGAAGCTGCAGTGCGCGGCGTGCTCGTAAAGCTTGGTCAGCTCGATCACCTCTGGCTTCGTGCCATAGACGCCCACCGCAAACGTGTGCCCCTGATACTCGCCGCCCGTACACCACCGCGGCTCATGCCGCGGCGTGCAGTGCTCGCCGAATGTCGACTCGTTCCCGCTCATGGCCCATAGCAGGCGCGGCCCATCTATATTCGCGCCAGCAGGCAACCAGAGCAGCGTCCCATACTTCCGGCACGCAGCAGCGACCTGGTCGCGCGTAACAGTAACTGCTGCAGTTACGTTCATCTTTCCCCACCTTCCAGCCGCGAGAGCCGCGTCTCGTGGTCGCGCAGCTGCGCTTCGACCGTACAGAGCCGATCATTGATGCCTTCAACCTTCTGCGTAAGTCGGCCGTAATACCAAGCAGCGATGAGCAGATGCGCCAGGACAGCTCCGATCGCGCCCACCGCGCTGATAATCCCCACCGTAACGTTCACCGGCTCGAGTCCTCCTTGCACGACTTATCGCCCCACGACCGTCTGCTGCGCCGGTGGCAGCGGCGCACCCTTCGGCCATACGCGCAGGATGTCCTTCTTCTTTGCGCCGATCTGCTTCCACACGCGAACCTTGGCAATGACGCGCTCGAGCTCGTCTTCGGCCAGCAGATACTTGCCGGTGTGCACATCAATTTGCTTCTCGCGCTCGAGCCGCTTGTTCTCGGGCATGCCCGCGGTGCGCGAGCGACCGTTCAGCTCGGCGAACTTGCGCATCTCATGCGCTCGAATGGCGGCGCTGGACGGCTGCTCGAGCGACGATCCTGGACCGCTGGCCAGACGGCTGCTGGCAATCTGGTAGCCACAGTGTTCGCCGGTGTTCTCGTCGTAGACACGCACATACAAACCCAGATCCGCCAGCCGCTCACCTTTCTGAAAGCTGGTGTGTCGGATCACGCATGCTGTCGAGCCCTCGGCATAGACCTTGAAGTCGCGATTACGTTGTTTGCGGAATTTCGCCATCGTGACCGGATGGCACCGAATTAGCTCGGGAAGGAAAGAGGGAACTGCGCGTTCGCCGCCAAACAAAATCAGCCGCCCGATGATGAGCGGCTGATTGAGGATGTTTGTCTGTCGGTGATTCAGACTATCGACACGTCGACCTACCCTTTACTGCACTCCACTGTCGTAGGAGCATCCTTGGCAGGCACGTCCCGCCTGGCGGCAGGAGAAACGGTTCGACAGGTTTGAAATTATTCTCGAATACACCGGCCCACAAGTTCTTTTTTCGCTCGTGCACAGCAGCGCGAGCATAGGAACCCAATTGGGAACGAGGGCTTTTGCCGTCATCCGCATTGAGCGGAAGTTCCAGTTAGCGCCCTCTTTTTGCCGACCTACTCACCGTTCCCCTGTCGTTCATCCAGCCCCGTAATCGTAGGAGATCCGCAGGTTCGCACTCGTGTCGCGCTTCCGCTGCTGCGAGAGGTATCTCATGCTTGTTCGACGTGATCGTGCGAAAGCAGCAGAGGCAAATTGAATCAATATTGCCATCAAGGTTTGTACGATGGGCGAAACCACTGTTCGTCATGGCTCCTCACATTGTCAGATGAAATATAACAATGCCGGCTCTACGAGTATTCGTGGGAGCGATTTACAAGCGTCGCGCGTAACTGTCGATCGTTCTGTCTTCCATCCGACAGACCGATCGATTTTTGTCGGCGTATTATGAACCTAGGTGGTTGCGGTGACCCCGCCTCCACTCATCAGACAACGTGATCCGCTGCCGCATGTTCAGAGCGGCTGTCCTTTGCGACCTGAAGCGAGGGACCGGATCATGACTTCTAACCACACCAACCTCTTCTTGTCGTCGCTCACAGCTGAGAGCCGTGAATCGCTCATGGCCCGTTCAATTTTCGTATCACTGCCCATTAAAACCACCCTCTACTCGTCGGGACAGACACCTGCCTACGCCTGGTTTCTGACATCTGGCCTCGCCTCAGTCGTCACCTCAATGGCCGATGGCAGAACAGCAGAAGTGGGCTTAATTGGACGCGAGGGCGTGGTCGGGAGCCTCCATCTTCTGGGACCAGCACCCGTGATCACCGATTGCTTCATACAACTCGACGGGGAGGGTCTCCGGATTCCCATCGCCGATCTGAGAAGCGCATTTCACTCTTCGAAGGAAATACGGGAGCGTGTTCTTGAGTTTGTTCAGGAGCAGACCCTCGCAGTAAGTCAGCTTGCCGGCTGCCAGCGACTCCATGAAGCCGAAGAGCGACTGGCTCGCTGGCTGCTCATGGCGCAGGACCGTGCCAATTCCGAGTCCCTGAACTTTACTCAGGAGTTCCTTGCCATGATGCTCGGCGCGCAGCGTACAACCGTCACCATGGTGGCCGGAGCCCTGCAGCGCAGCGGCCTGATCGAATATCACCGCGGACATGTTAAGATTCCGAATCGCGAGAACCTTGAAGCGGCGGCCTGCGACTGCTACCGCGTCACGAAGAACCTCTACGCCAACCTCTACAAAAAGAAACCTTCTGCGAAGGTCAAACCTTCTCCACGCCGAACTCCGCCGCGAAGCAGCGCCGGGCAGTCGTGACGAGAGTCCGCTGCGGTCCAACCACGCCTTAGCTCATGCCGGCAGGCTGATATGAAAGATAGTGCCGCTCTTGCCGGGACGCACACTGCTCCGCATGCGTATCACGCCATTGTGCCGCTCAATGATCCTTTTTGAAATGGCCAGACCCAGACCGGTGCCATTTTCCTGTTTGGTCGTGAAGAACGGCTGGAAAATATCCCGCGAATACTCCGTCGGGATGCCGTGACCATTGTCTGCGATTGAGAACCTTACCTTGCCTTGCACTTTCCTTACACGCAGGCGAAGGATTCCGCCATTCGGCGACGCATCGACCGCGTTTAGGATCAGGTTCGAGATCACCTGTAGGATCTCGCCCGTACGCACCTCGGCTACCAGGTCCCGCGGTAAATCCTTCACCAGGTGCAGCTGCTTGGCTTCGATCTTTCGCTGATGAATGCGTAGAGCTGCCTCGGTCAGGTCGGCGAAATCGATATGACGCGCGGGTTGAGAAAGCTTCGCAAATCCCAGTGTCTGGGTTGTGATCTGCGCAAGTGTCGCCACCTGCTCGTTCGCCATCTTCATATACTTTCGCACCCGGGTCGGATATTTCGCCTCCGCAAGGGCCAGATAAGTAGTGTTTTGCAACACTTGTAGGGAGTTTTGGACCTCGTGGATCGCTTCCAGAGCAAGCTGCCCTGCGGTGGCCCGCTCTTCAGCTTTTCTTAGCGCCTCTGTAGCAATCGCTAGCTTCAATTGGATATTGGCGGAACCTATGGCTTCGGTCATAACACTCTCCAAGGCTTGAGCTCTGGAGAGGACGCCTTCTTGACGCCTGGTGCTGGAAATTCTCCGCAGACCAAAGGACAATTAGTCAGATGCCGGAGAGGAGATGGTGTGTCGCCTACCCGACAGATCGAAATGTTACTCCCTGGCACATATTCGCACAACTGGGACAGCTTTACCCCTCGCACTGAGCGGGATCACTGCATGGCCTCGGCGGCAACGACCCGAACCTGAACGATGGCGCCGAAGTGCGGCACCATCAGCCGCTCGACGCGCTGCCGATATTTCTCCAGTCCGCGCCTGGTGAGCTCTGGGTCTGGCGAGTCCGTCTCGACGAGTTGCGGCTCGCCTGGCCCTCGTGGCTTGAGGGCGACGAACCACCAGTCGCGGAAGCAGCTGTCGAAGTCATCGGCTCCCGGGACCAGCGTCGGCATATGCTGCTGCTTGCCGAGCGGCATCGCGTCGCAGAGCTCCTGCTTCAACTTCAGCCGGAATCTCGAGAAGGCTGCGGCGTCGATCGGTGTGGCTTGTCTGCGCGGAGCCGCAGGCTTTTCCTCCACCCCCCTTTGGGGGGTAGGGGGGATTTCTTTTCTTTCTTCTTTACACACATTATTAGGCAGCGCGAGCAAAGAGACGCTAGCGTCTCTCCCGGCGCCGTTTGCGTCTCTCCGCGATTCAGGCGCAGCGAGGCTTTCCTCGGAATTTGCGTCTCTCTGAGAGACGCAAACCGGCACGGTCGCTGACTGCTTTTTGCCCTGCATGGATTCGCGCACCTTGGCGACGCGCGCGCGTAGTTCGACGAGCTTTTCCTCGGGCAGGAGGAACGACGACCGCCTGGAGTTGTAGACCCCTCCCAAGGCCTCGGCGGCGTCTTTCAGATCGCAGAGCTCGCAGCTCGACTCTCCCGAGCCCTTGCCGCGAATGAGCCGCAGCACGCCGACGCTCTCGAGCACCGCCAAGTTGCGCCACACCGCCGCCCGGCTCACGCTCATCGCCTCAGCTAACTTGCGCAGCGTATAGCTGACCCGCGTCTCGCCATAACAGTCGCGGGTAAGATTCACATAGACGCTTACCGCCTGCGCGCCCACGATCGGCTGGAAGACGTCATAGAGCTCGTTGTCCTGCCAGCAGTTTCCTGGCCGGCGTTTATCCCTTAGCTTAACCTCCAAGGCCCTTACGCTCCCTTCTTGATGTTTGCGGCGATCTCTCTGGCCCGGCGGCGAACCTCTGCCTCCCGCTTGGCCTTCCTCGCTCTGTTGGTTTGTTCGACCATCGCTGGTAGCAGATCGCGCACCAGCTCGGCACCATCCGACGGCGCCACTTCGGCGTGCACCGCCAGCGCATAAGCAGTGCGGCTCACAACCATCACCACCAGCGCGTCCGACTTACTACGAATCCACTCCGCTGCGCCCTCGAGCGAGTGCGTGCTTGTCATGTCCCATCCGCGGCTCATGCTTTCTCTCTCCGTGGCCGGTTGTTGGGGGGAATCATCGGCCGGCCGTCTGCGCGCTCCCTCGGCCGCTCGCCTGGCCGGCAGGCCCACGGATCGATAAACTCCGGACCCATCACCACTCCCTCCGTCATACGCACGTCCTCGCCGCGGATCACGTAGCTCTGCACCGGCCGCCAGGTGCCGGCGTGCGCGCACTGCTGGCCGTCGGCGCAGGTTAGGCACAGCGGATCCCCGTCGACAAACACCATCGCCTGGCAGACGTGCCCGGCGCGCACGCAGTCCTTGCAAGCGTCATCCATCCTCGGCAGCGTCGCGTCCTTGGCCGCACGTAGCGCGGCGTCGTTAGCTTCCTGGCTCAGCTCGCTCACGCACACTCCCGGCTGTTACTCTGCGGCGCATGCGCCGCCAGAAAATTGATCCCAAGGCCTTCGACCTGACCTGCCCATGCCCTGGCTGCGGATACAAGATTCCGCCGGCCGAGATCCTGCGCGTCGACGGCGAGAACGTCCGTTGTCCGAAGTGCGGGCTCGAATTCCCGTACATCACGCGGAAACCGCAGATGACGTCGTGAGCTCACGGCTCGCCCTCAAACAGCGACAGCGTGCGCGTATCGCGGCGCCGGCGCATGAATTGCACACACTCTTCGCGCGAGTGCTCGATCGCGCCGAGCTCGATGGCCCGCAGCCGCAGCGCCGGCACGATGTCGTAATGCGGCAGATCCTTGGGATCTTGGAACCACTCCCGCTTGAGGCCGAGCTGCGCGGCGATCGTGTGCAGCTCGTCGAGCGTGTCGGCGTAGAGATGGCAGCTGCGCGGCCATCGGAAAGTCGCGCTGCCGCCGTGCCGCAGAATTGGATCCACGTAGACGCTCACTGCGCAGCTCCTCCCACCAGGGGCGTCCTTGGCACCATCCGTGGCACCAGCGCGCGTATCGGCACGGCGAGCGCGACCGCGCACCGCTCGGCGACCCAGGCCGACGCGGCTCCCTGGCCGATCTCGAGGTTGCGGATGGTGTTGCGATGCACGCCCACGCGGCGGCCCAACTCGATCTGCGTCATGACCACCTGGCTGCGTAGCTGGCGCAGGCGGCGCCCCATCTCGATGGCGAACTCGCGCTCGGTCAATTCGCTCACGGTCACAAACCCTTCCCTGTTGTGGTGGCGCAGCGGCGCGGAGGAAAGTCGTCCGCTGCGCCCAACCCTCGCGCTTCTCGCAGAACGCGAGGGAACTCGAAGAGAATTCATCGCCGCGGTGCCGACTGGTCGAGCGCCGATACATCCAGCACCTCGGCGATCTCGGTGACCGTCGCGGCGTCGCTTTCGACGTCGACCTGCGCGTCAGTGAAAAGAAACTGCTGGCATTCGGCCATCGTCATCGGTTCCTCGCGCACGATCTCACCGGTGTCGGCGCGCACGATGCGCTTGGTGCCGTTGGCCGGCGCGTGAAAGATCACCGCGCAGCGCACGAAGCGATACTCGCGCCGCTCGGCGATGGCGTCCGACAGCCGGCGCATCCGCTCGTCGATGCCCTCGAGTTGCTTGCCGAATGAGCGCGCCGCATCGCGCTTGGCGGCGTCGACCTTGTCGCGCTCGACGAAGGCCGAGGCCAGCTGCAGCCCACGCATCTGGACCTCCTCGTCGGTGAGTTCACACAAGAGCTCGAGCTCGATCTGTTTCATCGTCCGCCACCAAGCACGCCCTCGAGGAAGAACACCGCGCGGAACAGATAGGGCAGTGCCAGGATGCCGAGCGCGGCCACGCCTGGCCCGCAGATCAGGCCGACGATCGCGCGCCTGGTGTTGCGCCTGGCCCTGGCGAGATCTGGCCTGGCCTGCTCGACGATGCGATCAGTCCGGCCCTCGACGAGTTGATCCTGGCAGCCGTCGCAAATGTGAAGTGTCTCCGGTATTGACGTGATCATGCGGCGTTGCCTTTCTTGCGCGCCCGTGCCGCCCGACGACGCTCGCGCTTCTCTTGTTGCATGAGCTGGTGAATTTCGCCTGGCGTGCCTTGCGCGTAGCCTTGGCTTTGCGGCGTGAGATTTGAGCGAAGTGAGCGCGCAGGCACGGCGGCGAGCTACAGACGGTGCGCTCAAGCGATAACCAGCTGCAGCGATCCCCATCAGGAAGCGTGCAGCTATCCCCCGGGCAGCCGCAGAATCGACACCGACCGGCGCTCGCGCGGCTCAATGCGTGATCCCCATCGGCGACTCGACCAGGAGTGTGCCTGGCCGCCGCAGCGCCACCGACTCCTCGAGCCAATCCGTCGAGAGACCGGCGCAGTAGTTCACGCAAGCGACGATGCGGCGCATGAAAGCGATCCCCTCATCGACACTCGAGAGCTCGGCGCCGATCTCATCGGCCACCTGGCGAGAGCGCGCGTCGCGCACGGTGCCGAAGTCGGCCGACCACGGCTCGGAGAACGCGCTCACAGCTCACCCCCGACGAGCGCCAGAGACAGCGACGGAGCTGGAGGCTGCATGTGCGGCCGGTCCTCACCGGCCGCGCATGGTTCCAGAGTTAGTTCGCTGCCTGCAGTCCTCCTTTCGTCGTGGTGGGGTAAGCTCGGGGAATTTTTGCGGATGATCTCGTCGAGCGCGCGCAGGACGCGGCCGGCCTTGCAACCTGGCTTGTGCTCGAGGAAGTCGCGCGTCGATTGCTGCGTTTCACATTCCGAGCACTGGTCGCCGGTGCGGCGCCGTTTGATCTGATGTTTGGAGAGATCGCGAGCTGCGAAGATGAGCTCGCAAACCTGCGGCTCGTAAGGCAGAAGACGGCGAGAGTCTGGCACGTGTTTCCCTTGTCAGCTGGTGGTCGCGAGCGCGGCCATTCGAGAGATTGAGCGACTGGCGTCGATCCGGCCCGACTGGCAAAAATCAGTCGGCCAATCGAGCGGCTGGACGCGGAAATCCGCGAAACAGCCTATCGCTGCTACTCTCCGTTTCACTGACAGGGTTTTTGGTGCGCCCAGAAGGATTCGAACCTCCGGCCTATTGATTCGTAGTCAGCGGTTTGGTTCTGAATTCCACGGCCCAAGCTCCAGCTTAGAGTCCAAATATCAACGATTTGAACTGTGCGCCCGCACGGAAGGATTCTCACCAATGAAGGCCGTAATTGCCCATGTTGTTACTCGACGTTCTAGGTCTTCCCTGACAAAAACCTGACATTTTAGTGGATCATGGGGCCTCCTCAGACCACGAACACCATCGAATCGCCCAGCGCGAAATACCCGTTCCGAACCTAGCCGCGGTCTGGGTGAAGCAGGGAATCAATGCCTGGATGACCGCCGCAGGCATCGAGGACGGCCGTTTGCTCCGGTCGATCTCCAAATGGGCAGAACGTTTTCAACTCAAGTCTATCATTCTATAAGACTTATCGTGTGTAGTTTAGAGTGCAACTCGATGATTTGAATCAACGGACAATCGCAAAAAAAAGTGGGCGAGTGTGTGTCGTTTAAAGGCGACAACCTATTGATTTCGGCGGATCGAGTCTAGAAGAGGCATCGGCGGGAGCGGAAAGTCCTCGCAGTGGTGGGCATCAAATGCGGCTGGTCCTGTACGCATATCGTCATCTTCCACAAAAAGCTCCCACGTGCAACGACCACACGCGTATGCAGTTACACCGTCAAGCAATTCAAAACCGCACTGAAATCGCTTAGGTTGGTCTGCGCTCATCAAATCCAAAAGGATAACGTGCTTTCTCCGCGGCGAAACCCTAAGGCTGCGATATCGGCGACACTGGAAAGTCCTCGCAGCGGTGAGCCTCGAATGCGGGTAGACCTGCACCGATATCGTCCTCTTCGAGAAGCAGTTTCCACCGGCAGTGGCCGCACGCGAATAGGCTTCCTCCATCAGACAACCGAATGCAGCATAGAAAGCGCATGACTTCGCTTGTGCCCCATCGCACAAGAGGATGACGTGTTTCCATCGCTCTTACGTCATTGGATACCCGTCTATCGGCCGGCCGCAATCACCCGAACGACAGTCTCCAAATTCATGAGACACAGGTCGAACACGGTACGTTACGGGGAACGTTACGCGCTAAGCTATTCAGAATGAAGGGGGTAGGGGTCTCTAAGATTGGGAGACCTTTGGGGCGCGGACCACGGTCCCCCTCAGAGAAAAGTCGAACGCAGCAGGCACTGACATTCGCTTTAAGTTGAGCGCGATTCTTTTATTGCGTTTATTTCTCTTATTTCGTATGATGTGTGATAGGCCGAGCAGGCTGAATTAGGAGGGACAATGGCTACCGCCACGCTCGATCCGGTCACGCTTCCTGCTTCCGAAGAAGAGCAGGTTCGTGCACTGCATGAACTTCTGCAGAGGGAAGGCAAAGCACTGCTCATTGGCAAAGGTGGTAAACCTGCGATGAAGCTGCCTGATGCCGTCTATGATCTGCTGCTTAAGATTCTCAGCGTCATGGAAGAGGGGAAGGCAATCTCTATCGTTCCAGTGACACAAGACCTGACTACCCAGCAGGCAGCTGAACTGCTGGGCGTTTCCCGGCCTTTTTTCGTTAAGCTGCTGGAAACGGGACATCTGCCCTACCATCTGACCGGAACCCATCGTCGCGTTTACTTGAAGGACCTGTTGGCTTACAAGCAGCATAGGGACCAGCAACGGCACGCTGCTATAGAACGCATGGCGGAGGAGGCCGACAAGGCTGGACTGTACGATAAGGTCTTGCTCCCGGAAGGATGACCTCCGGCTATCAAGTCGTCCTCGACGCGTGTGTTCTCGTCAATGCTGCGCTCCGCGATACGCTTCTGCGCCTCGCGGAGCCGCCACATCTTTATCTGCCACGCTGGTCAAAGGACATCATCCTGGAAACCGTGCGCACGCTCGAAACCAAACTGAACGTTACTCCTGAACAGACAGCGCATCTGGTTCATGAGCTGGAGTCGTATTTTGCGGATGCCTGGGTCGAAGACTATGATCCGCTAATTCCCGCCATGACGAATCACCCCAAAGACCGCCATGTACTGGCAGCAGCTGTGCGCACGGGCGCACAGACCATCGTTACCTTCAACCTCAAGGATTTCCCCGAAGCCGCGCTTACTCCCTGGAACGTGACGGCACAAAGTCCGGATGACTTTCTTGCTCACCAATTCCACCTTGATCCGGATGTAGTTATTCAGAAACTTCATGAGCAAGCCGAACGGCGCGGAGGAATCGAGCGCCTGCTTGAAATACATAGCCAGACCGTACCGGAATTCGTCGACCTCATTCGCGAACACATGAATGAACAGCTTTCACAATGATGTGGTCAACAGACGGCAAAGAAAACATCAGCCGTATGGGAACCGCTGCCACGATGGCCGTCAGCGTTCGCATGCCGGTAGCCTGAGCGAGCGCTTCCTCGCGGCGGCGTTTCTCCTGCTCGCCCTTCGAGTTCGTATCGACTGATCGATGCTGCTTCTGCGGATGGTGCACAGAGCTAACGGCCCATCTGGCGCTGCCGGGAAAAGAACCCGCGGGTCTTGAAAACTAACTCGCTCCTGCCTCTGTTAAATGGATTCAATGAGTTAGTTCGGAACGCCAGCCTGAAATTCGGGAGAACTTGTGCAGTTCGGAAATAACTGTGCAACCAATTGTGCAACTAACCGTGCAACTGGTACCGTCTGCCGAATCGATTGAGCCTCCGCCTTCGGTTAGTCAAGCCCACCGAAAGCTCACGGTGTAGCGCCGCCTTAACGTGCTTAAATGGCCGTTTTCTGAAGGGACCCTTTCCATGCTTGATGGATTCCGCGCGAGTTCCTCCTGCACCTTCGTCCTTGCCCCGTCGAGATTGCCTTGCTCGAGCAACGTTTCGCCTGGCGAAGAGTTGGCGAGGTCGGGAAAGGCTGATGAGCTTTACTCGATGCGGCGGAAGTGTCCGGCTGCTGCGCCGCGAGCATATGGAAGGAAGAGACAAGCAGGCAGGCGCTGCCAACCACGCACGCGCTCGTCGCAATCGGCCGGGCAATCGTGATTCTGGCTGTCTGCCGCTCTGATCTGCGACTTACCATCCATCCACATCGTAGCCAATTGCCCATCAAGGCTGCGATTTTAGCATTTCGAGGGCTTGCTGCGCCCCGCGATTCTCGGGTTGAATGCGTAAAAGTTCGGCCAGCACCGTTCGGGCTTTCTCCGTGTCGCGTTGAATCACATAAACACGCGCGAGATTCAAATAAGACTGATCGAAGTTCGGAGCGATGCGAATGCAAGTCTTAAACTGTTCCTCCGCTTTGGAGTAATTCCTGGTCTGAACATAGAGAACGCCAAGATTGTTGAGGGCCTCGGGATAATTGGGGCGCAGCTCAACCGCTTTCACCAAATAGTCCGCTGCCGGTTGTAACTGGCCTTGCTGGGCGTAGAAAATCCCGAGGCTGTAGTTGACTTCAGGATCGTCGGGTTGAAGATCGTGCGCACGGCGCAGGAGCTCCTGTGCGTTATCAAGCGAGCCCTGGTGCCTATAAAAATTTCCGAGGTTAAGCAGTGCAATGATGAAATTCGGCCTCAGTCGAAGGCACTCTTGGAAGTTCTGAATCGCTTCCTCCGCCTGCCCCTGCTGGGCGGCGACCATGGCGAGGTTGTTCCACGCCTCCGGGTAGTCTGGACGCAGCTTTACTGTTTGCTCAAGATACTGGCGGGCATGCTGGAGATCATTCCTTCCCAGGTTGAGAGTGCCGAGGTTGTAATATGCCTCCGGATCGTTCGGTTTCTCGGCGACGACCTGTTGAAAGGACTCTGCCGCTGCATCGAGATAGCCATGCTGGAAGAAGGCTACGCCGTAGGTGAAGTCATTGCGCTCAAATGCGTCTTGATAGAGCACGCCAGGCATCGGTAACCCTTTTCGCACGCGTTCGGCTGCAGTCGTTGGGGTAGATCGTAGGTCCTCCAACAGCTGCGCGGGATCGACTGGCCCTTGATAAACCTTAACGATGATGCCCTCGTTGTCCAGCAGGAAAGAAGTTGGAATTGGGAGGTCTCGGCGACGGTTGAAGAGATAGCGGTAGATGATATTGTAGATACCGGCTGTATCTGCGGTGGCGAAGACAACCGGGAAGGAAAGAGCCAGCTGAGTCGCGTAAGATCTGGCAGCTTGAGCATCAGCCGTGGCATCGACGTTAATTGCAATTACACTCAGCTTGTTCGAGGCAAGAAAGGCACGGTGGCGATCGAGTTGAGTCAGCTCGTCCCGGCAAGACGGAGCCTTCGTGGCCCAGAAATTCAAAAGAGCAAAGTTCCCCTGGAATGATCGAAGCTCTCGAGCGCTGCCCGAGAGGTCGGGCAGGGAAAACTCTGGCGCCTTTAGCGGTTCGAGTAGCCAGGTATCGATCACGGACGGCAACGGATCAAGCGACGGCAAGGGTCCCGGCCGTTCATAGGATTTAGGCGGTGCAGCGAAGGGCTTCGCCGAAAATGTCGCCGCTCCCTCTTCAATCTCGATGCGGTGGTTAACAGGAATGCCTTCGAAATTTTGCGATAGCCCGCTGGGCCAGCGGATCAGGGCTCGGAGCGCGCCCTCCTGTTTTCCCACTCCGAAGAAAACCTCCTTTGAGTGCTGTGCGAGAAACCCGGATCCGGCCTGCAGATACTTTGTCTGGCGAAGCGTGCCTGCCTCAAGCGTGATCGCGGTCCCGATGGCATCGCGATTGCTCTTTTGCCCGCGTAAACGAAACGAGATGGAGCGGCCGAGATCCTTCATCGCATTGCGCGAGATTCGCAGCTGTGGCGCGTTTCGGTTCTTGAGGATGATTTCCAGGCGCCCATCGTGGTCGATGTCGGCGAGCGCGAACGAGCGGCTGTCTTCGAGGAAGTCCAGTCCGACTGCGCCTGAAATCTCGGAGAAGGTGCCGTCGCGGTTGTTCGCGAACAGTACATTTCGCTCGTAGCCGCTCCAGGAGCTGTCAGAGAGGATCAATTCGTTGATGGCGTTCCATCCGTGCTCGTAGGCCGGCGACGGAGTGGCGTCATTGGGTGATTTTCCTACAACCTGACGCCAGAAAAAGCTGCTGAGGTCGTTCCGATCCAGGCCCGAGATGTATCCATTGGCGACGTAAAGATCGGGGTAGCCGTCATGGTCAAAGTCCCAAAAATCCGAGCACCAGGACCAGCGGCCCATCTCGACGCCAGCCTGGCCGCTGACGTTCTGGAATTTGCCGTCGCCTGAATTTCGATAAAGAGAATTGCCGCGCGCGTGCCGCCGGTACAGCGCACGGATATCCTCGGAAGTCTTTTCTTGAAAAATCTTTTGTTCTGAAACCCGCTGACCTGCCGCCGACCACATGTTGGCGGCATAGATATCCTGGTTCCCGTCATTGTCGAAATCGGACCAGGATGCGCTCATGCCTGCTCCGACGTCCTCGACGTTGGCGTCGGCTGAGACATCGGTAAAGGTTCCGTCGCCATTGTTGCGATAGAGATTGCTTCGACCAAAATCATTCGCTACGTAGAGATCGGGAAACCCTTTGGAATTAGAGGCACCCCAGGCGCAGGCAAAGCTGTAGCGATCGTTATTCGTGTTCAATCCGGCTGCCTGGGTCCTGTCGATAAATGTGGCGTTGCCTTCATTGTGCAGTAGGAAATTCGGCGGGCCGTTCCTCGAATCGAAGTAAGGCACCGGATAGTGATACTGATCCAGGCCGTGGTAATAGCTGTACAAGCAGAAGTAGATATCGAGGCGTCCGTCGCGGTCATAATCCGCCAGGGCCGCGTGCGTGAACGTGCCCTCAGGAGGACGCGCAAACTTGAATGCATCACGCTTGAGAGAGAAGGTCCCGTTGCCGTGGTTCAAAAAGAGCAGTGGTCCGCTGCCGCAAACCACCAGCAGATCCTGAAGGCCCTTGTTCTCGAAGTCAGCGAACAGGGCACACGCGGTATTATCAAGCACGCCGGCGCCGGACTTCTCGGTCACATCTTCGAAGGTTCCGTCGCCGCTGTTGCGGTAAAGTCGGTTGGGAAGTCCCGCGGCTTGGCAGACATAGAAATCGTCGAAGCCGTCGTTGTCGAAATCGCCCGCCGCTATGCCATTGCTTCCGTATACATCGATGCCGCAGGCGCCATCGAGAACTGTGCGCCAATAGTCGGCACCGCGAAGCATCTGGTTTCTGTACGATTCGGTCGCGCCCAGGGCCTGGGTGGTGACGTCGATGAAGGCGGGTGCTTGCGCGCTACCGCATGTCTCTTCGCTGGCCTCCCATCTTCGCGCCTTCCAGTCGTCTGATCCATTGCGCGACCACTCGGTGCGCCAATGTCCAACACGCTCTTCACGGCGATCGTCGTTGTGCGCGAGGACGAAATCGTAGCGGATTTCCAGGCGAAACGTTACCGGCTCACTCGCGATTTCTTCGATGCTGATGATTTCGAATTCTGCGGTTTCTACCCGTGAGTCTGGTCCAAGGTAGTCGCCGAACTCCCGGAGAAAACGCTCCCGTCCGGCAAGCACGCTGGAGCCGAACTGCCTTCTCGTAACGTCGATCCCTTCGCCCGCCCGCACGGTGCTCTCCTTGGCATTAGCGACCGGGAAGGCAGTGATGGACGGGTCTAGAAACCTCGCCAGCACAGACTGATCGCCAGGCGACCTCCTCAGTGACTCACTCCAGTTCCGGAGTACCATCTCAATTTCGGAAGCGTACTTTTCCGTCACAAACTCGTCGGACCCCGCGGGGACGCGGCGGAGCACGTCCTCCAGCGGCGACCTGGCCGGATAGCTCGGTTTCAAGCTAAAATCGGCCAGAGTCAGCGGCGGGTGCTCAAGGGTTGCGAAGGGAAATCCGAACCGAAGCCCGTAGAAGGACGCGGGATGGAGGACCACGGGCGCTATCCCCATCCTCTTGAGGAACGCCCGGCGGGACAGGGTCCGATCAGGGGTTTTGCGGCGAGACATCCTCAGGGATTCCGGTGGTAAACCGCCAGGGATTTCGTTCCTGGCAACGAGCATCCTAACATTATCGCAAATGCGATCCCAGGATTTCGCCGCCGGGACGGGGTCCTGTCAGAATTCGGACATTTGAGCATGCTAAGCCACCATTATTATTCAAGCAGAAAGTTTAACAGCGCACCGCAAGTCTCCCGTGCGCCTCTACCGCCCCATCCACGGTAAGTTGCTGATTCTATAGCTGAGCATTCCCGCTAACGTGCTTTATCGTCCGAATTCTGAAGGGACCCTACATGCATCGGAGTGATCGATCACAGGCTACAGAAGTGCTCTGCTGGGACGTGCCAATCACAGAACAAATGAAAGGGGATTTCCTGGTTGAGTTTTACGGTAAAACCCGCATTTTGCGTGCTTTCACTCCTCGATAAGTCAAGATTCTGGGCCCCCTTTTGACAGAATTTCCTATTCATGGAAAACAAGCCCATGGGGCGAGAGAAGGCCGCAATGCAGAGCCCAGCCACAGAGATCGATCAAATGATTGTGCAATTGAATGAATTCATTCTCCCCAGTTCGCTCATGGAGAAGGAAACCCGGCGCCAGTGTTCCGCATTCGTGCCGCCGAAGTGGTGGCCACCCGGCAACACTGGTGCGACTGCGGCAGAGAAAACATCAGATGGAGGCATTTAACTGGCGGGTGGGGGCCGCAGCAGGTCAACTAGCGACTAGCTGTTGAGTTTCGCACAAAGAGCCGGATCCTGCGCGCATTCGACCCGAAATAGCCCGGATTCTGGGCCCATTTGACAGAAAGTGAGTTCCTGTCGCGCGACATCGAGTGGAAGAGTAGGTTCGCGAACCAGGCTGCGAGGCTAGGTTGTGGTGGCATTGTCTCCGCGTTTTCTTCTCTGGTAAGCAGCCACCTTGAGCTTGTTGCCACAGATATTCATACTGCACCACCGCCGGGAGCCTTTCTTACTCGTGTCGAAGAAGTGAACGACACAGGATTCGCATTTGCGAATGCGCGACGACTCCGCTTCCGTGAGAAGATCTGCAGTGGCATCGACGATCGGCGCCCAGAGGTCGGCGGGCTCACGAGGCTTGAAGACCGTCTCCCTGACGATCTTCCCGTCTCGCTTGTGAAGCGAAGTATGACGAGGATACTGAAGCAATAGCGAGTTTACTTCGGCGAGGAACGCATCGGTCGGCGGTGCTCCGTTCTCCAACCGCACGACAGTCTCCCGTAATCTCTCTCTGAATGCGATTAGCTGTTCGAGGAAGGCCGTTGCCTCGGTTGAATGGCGCCAGCCTCGGACGATGGCCTTCGTCCTGGGCGAGGTCACCATCCTTGAAGCGATCAACCACCTCTCGAGTGCGCGAACCTCCGGAAGCAATTCCGTGGGCCCGTCTGCCGGGACGGGCTTTGTATTCAACAAATCCAGGATTGGCCTGTTTGCTACGAATAGGAACCCATCGATCCATTCGTTTACCTCTTGAGACGCGGCGTGCATATATATCCCTCCAAAAATATCCCGCAAGAAATCATAACACCACTATTGCACCTTTTACCGGTGTTATGTAATCTCATTTATGAAACCGGACCTTGCGTCGCCGGGAAGGAGATCACCATGACAATGTTTCAACACGCGACCGTGCACGGGCTCAAGCTCTTCTATCGCGAAGCAGGTTCAAAAGCTTCTCCAACTATCGTGTTGCTACACGGCTTTCCCAGTTCGTCACATATGTTCCGCGATCTGATTCCGCAGCTAGCGGATAAATTTCATGTGATTGCACCGGATTATGTTGGTTTCGGCCACAGCGATGCCCCGGATGTAAGCAAATTCGATTACACCTTCGACAATCTCGCCGCCTATGTCGAGGAATTGCTCTTCGGTGTCCTCGGCCTAAAGAAGTTCAGCATTTACGTGCAGGATTACGGCGCACCAGTGGGCTATCGGATTGCGTCGAAGCACCCGGACGCGATCGAAGGGATTGTCGCGCAGAACGGGAACGCATATGCGGAGGGCATCGGAGCGGCCTTCGACCCAATGAAGCCGTTCTGGGCGAATCGCAATCCAGAGACAGAGAGGCCCGTGCGGGACCTGCTCAAGAAAGAAACCACCATTTTCCAGTACACGCACGGGGTCAAAGACATTTCACGGATCAATCCTGATTCATACACCGTGGATCAGCTCTTTCTTGATCGCCCCGGGAACGACGCGATCCAACTTAATTTGCTTCACAACTATCAATCGAATCTCGCGCTCTATGACGGCTGGCATGAATTCTTTCGGAGCAAGCAACCGAAGATGTTGATCGTTTGGGGCAAGAATGATCCCTTCTTCACGGTCGAGGGTGCGCGAGCCTACCTACGAGATATTCCAAAAGCGGAGCTTCACCTGATCGATACAGGCCACTTTGCGCTTGAGGATTCGCACGAGTTTATTGCGCAGCAAATCGTAAAGTTCTTTGCCTAACGGGAGATTTCAGTTCTCTTCGTGTCTTCCACTCTTTGCTACCGGAAAGGATGAACATCATGAAGTTTTCAGAGAACGCCACTGTAGTTGTGGTCCACGGAGCGTGGGCCGATGGTTCGAGCTGGCAGCGAGTCTTGCGCCCGCTCGAGGATCGCGGCTTGAACGTCATTGCCGCGCCGATTCCCCTCACATCGCTGAGCGACGATGCGGCCGCTTTGAAGCGAACGATTGCGCGAACTCAAGGCCCGCTGATCGTTGCAGGGCATGCGTATGCTGGAGCGGTTATTGCAACTGCTCATGATGAACGCGTGAAGGCTTTGGTTTATGTTGCCGCGCTGGCTCCGGACGAGGGAGAGACCGTCGCCCAAGTCTTTTACAGAGACGAAACTCATCCAAAGGCGCCCCAACTTGCGCCGGATGCAGATGGCTTTATCTGGATGCCGGACGAAGGGTTCGCGAACGCGTTCGCTCAGAATGCCACGCATGAGCAGACTGCATTGTCCAAAGCCGTGCAGCGGCCAATCTCAGCAGAGAATTCAGGAGCCGGCCCCCAAACCTGCGTGGAGGTCGAGCCGTCGTGGTTCCTGATCGCGGAAGAGGACCGGATGATCAATCCTAAAACGCAGCACTTCATGGCAGAACGCATGAAGGCGACAGTGAGGTCTTTCGCAGTCGATCACACTCCGTTGTTTACCGCGCCAGAGAAGGTTGGTAGACATCATCCTTGAAGCGGCTGAAGCGACGCTCTCATGAACAAAGTACCGATTCGAAAGGAGAATTGTATGCGCGCCATCGCGCTCGATCATTTCGGCGGCCTAGACAGTCTGGTCATCAAGGAAATTCCTGAACCCAGAGCCGGAACCTGGCAAAGTCGTTATTCAGGTCAAGGCATTTGGGATCAATCACGCAGAGATGCACATGCGTCGCGGAGAATGGGCTGAAGCGGCGCCGGTCAGCGGCATTGAATGTGTTGGCATCGTGAAGTCATGCCCAAGCGGTGAGTTTGCGGTCGGCAGTAAGTTGCCGCTTTACTGGGCGGTCTCGGAAGAACCATCAATGGCAGCTATGCCGAATACACGCGTGCCAATGTTACCGGCGTGGTACAGATTGAGTCTGCAACTAGCAGAGGGGAATTGCCGGAAACAACCAAAAATTGAGGCTTTTCAGAAGATCGCTCGGTTGTTCTCAGAGGTAGCCAGCCTCCCTGGAAGTGCGAGACTCCGCGCATGACTTTGAACGCCGTCACTAGAAACCCACACCTCTTCCAACGAATAGTCTAAGGTTTGCGAGGCCCGTGTTCAATTTCGAACAGCGACATTCTACCTGGGGCACATCACCAAACAAGGAAGTTCTCTGTTGCGCTTTCTACTGGTGGAGGCAGCCCAGGCTGCTGTCCGCCGGGACCCCGACTGGCGACGTCGCTTCGTTCATCTGACCATGCGTCGCGACCGCCGCATCGCCAAAGTTGCGATGGCACGCAGGCTAGCCATCAGCCTCTACTGGATGTGGAGGAAGGGATATGACTATCAACAGAGTTTGAAGTTCGGTTCGCACGCGGGAGAGCCTGGTTACAGACATGGTGTGAAGTAAATCATCGCCCACTTGATTGGGCATCCCGCTCCCTCACCAGGGAGTTCGAAGTAGTAATCATGGTCGAACGTGCGATCGGAGAGATGTTTGGGTCGGACCGAGTTCCGCCCGACAGATTACATGCGAGCCTTCGTCATCGATGATGAGTTCTTCAACCAAAGCGCTATTGAAGCAACTCCTCAGAGTTCGTGCCGTCCTGCGCTCGAAAAACGCCTTGACACCGCAGACATTGTTAGAGATGTCTGTATAGTCGCCTGTACGTCCAGTTGAAGATCGAATAAACTCACCCGGGTTCGATGCCCAATCTGTCGTTCACAGCGACTCTCAAACGCTGCTTGCAGCCAATGTGGCGCTCCGTCGTTTGTACTGAGACGTGCCCGAGAAGAAATTGGATCTGCTCAAGCTCACCGCCGGCATCATGGCAAAATCGCGCACAGGAGCGTCGGAGATCGTGTGGTGCAAGATGTGGGATATTCATACTCGCGGCTGTCTTCTTGACAACGTGCCAGACCGTTTTTTCTGAGATGCCGTGCCCCCAGAGTTTACCTGCCCGACACACACATCGGAATAGCGGGCCGCTCTCGATGCCGGCTGCCGTTAACCAGGCATCGAGCGTCTCCTTCACCCAATTCGGTACGGGGACGGTTCGTATGTGCCTTCCCTTGCCGACTAAGTCCACAATGGCCCAGCGCTCCTCGCGACGCTGTAAACTCTCCAGCACCAATTCCGCGAGCTCGCGGCGGCGCAGCCCGCAACCGAGCAGGATGGCCAGAATCGCTCGATTTCGCTTTCCCGTGAGAGTCTGGCCGTCGGGTAACTGCCAGAGCGCCGACGCCTCGCCCGCCGTAAGCCAGTTGCCCAAACGAGAGCCCAGCTTGCGGACTCCTTTGACACGATGGATTCCAGCTGCCAGCTCGGGACTCAACAGCCCAGCGTCGGCTGCCTCGTAAGCCAGTCGGCGTACAGCTGCCAGTCGGACATTGATGGTTCCAGGCGCGAGGTCGCGCTCCTCCAGGTGAAACCGATAACGCAAAACCACTGTTTTGTTGAATGCCAGTCGCGGCTCAGAACAATACCAGGCGACAAACTCATCGATGGCATGCTGGTATCCGCGCCTTGAATCCGGAGAACCGAGGCTTCGAAGGACTGCGGCTTTCGAGTGTTCCAGATCGGGGATGTCGAGCTTAATCTTTGGTCGGTTCTTCTTGCCTTTCGCTTTACTGGTAGACGTCTTCCTCATGATTGCCGCCCTCCGCTGCGGCGGATCATGAGGTTAACGAGTCGTGAGCACTGTGTCTGCTGCTACGCTGCGCTGGAGTAGGTGATCGATAGCCGGTTATTCGGCCACGTGGATCTGCCAAACGCAAGATCCCTCATGCGTCCGCCGGGTAAACACAAGCCGACACATCAGGACTGATTGGCTTGCTTGTTCCGCGCACGACAGACTCTGCTTGCGAAACTTGCCGAACCAGCAAACCAGGCATCCCGCCCCGCGACGCTGTCGAAACTATCGATAGGATCGAGCACACCGCTCCCATGGCTCAGCCGCAGCATGCGTGCATCGTCCGTTCCAACGTAGATTGTGTCTCGAACAGCCATACAGCACGAAAGCTCGAACTCGCTTGTACCGGCAATTTCCCATTCGCCGCTTGGTGCACGCCTGCGCAGCGAATGTCGGCCGACTATAGCGAGCGCACCACCACGTCCATCCGGTGCGAGCCCTCTGATGTGCTGATTCGCAATCTCTTGCGTGCGTCCATCGCCGGCTACTGCGAACAGCCCATCGGCCCACGTTGCCACAAGTATCGTCGGTTTCGTCACGGATTACCTTCCCTCTGCCGGTTGTCGTGGCCTATCAGAGTTGTTGAACAAGGCCACGCGTTCTCTCTAGAAGCGAGCCATTGTGGCGCCTGCCAATGTGCACGCCCACCAATGATTTTCCCGCAAAATCGGCATTGCGTAAGGAGTTTGATGAGTGGGCAAGACCTCAACTGTTGCGTACACGGCAATGCGCTCATCGAACCCATGCGGATGGATTTACATCTCCTGTAAGGGGCCGTATAACCGGATCCGGACGAGTGATTGCGGCGACTTTGACTCGTTACGGCTTTTCTCAACGAGTGGTAAATCGCCAACCACTCAGCGAGCGCTCTAGCTGCAGCGGGGGAACTCCCACCCTTCGGGGTCGTTCGGCCTTTTCTGTCGTGTGCCATTTGACCGAGTTTTGAACTTGGGGTACAAACCATGCTTCGGCACGCAATATTTGCATACCCAGGAAGGAGGTTTTCCATGTCTCAGCTTGTGAGTACAGCTACTAGAGAAACAGCACAGCAGGAGGATCCGTCCGGTCCGCCGGCTGCCAACCGCCATCGCCTGCCAGACGAGCGCGCCGGCATTACACACCACTTTTCCATCGCCGGTCACGAGGGCTACCTCACCGTCGGGCTTTATCCGAACGGGCAGCCAGGTGAAATCTTCATCCGAATGGCAAAGGAGGGCTCGACCATCGCGGGATTGATGGAGTGTTTCGGCACTGTCGTCTCGGTGAGCCTGCAGCACGGAGTGCCTCTCAAAGTTCTTTGCGACAAGCTTTCGCATACGCGATTCGAGCCATCGGGCTGGACGGGGAATGAAGAGCTTGGTTACGCCAAGTCCATCATGGACTACCTCTTTCGCTGGATGGAATTGCGCTTCCTGTCGGGCAAGCAACTGCCGCTGTTCGTCGCGACGGCGACTGGTGGCGAAAGTGCTGGCAGCGAGTCAAACCAGGCTCCTGCTGGCATTTCGCAATCCACGCCCGACAGCTATGAGGCTGGCGATGCACCCCTCTGCCCCACCTGCGGTTCGCTCATGGTGCGCAATGGGAGTTGCTTCAAGTGCGGCAACTGCGGCGGCACGAGCGGCTGTTCTTAACGGCGGAGCCGGGCACTTGTCGGCTACTGTGGCTTTACGCAAAAGGTGAAAGTTAGACCGCATAAGGTGAAAAGGTTGAGAGAGAATTCACAATGACAAAGCCGTCCCTTCACATTAATGGCTGTCAGACTGATGCTCGCTTGCGGCGGCAGGTCGGGCAATCCTGGAGACCCGCGTCGATCCAATCTTTGCAATGGGGACACTTCCTCACGCGCTGCCAATATTCTTCAGGAAATCGCTCGTCGCCCTTGCGGCTGAATTCGGCTACTATTTTTGAAGCACCCTCGCGGACATGATCAACATGTGCTCTCATGGAGGCACGGTAAGCGTCTGTAGCTTCCAGCCGCGGTCCTTGAAATGCCGCGTCCAGAACTCCATGGTAGAAGTGCTGCAGGTCCCCATCATAGGGGTCATATCCCAGCTTCCGCATGGCAATCTGAGCTTCCACAGACAGGGTAGAAGCGTTCGCGCGACTCAGTAAAACTTCGGTCAAACTGTCCAATGGGGAAGCTCTATTTGGAGCGAAGACCTCGCGACAACGTTCGAGAAGGGTGATCGTGTCCCTGGAGATTGATCGAGTAGGGCTTGTCATTAGGGCATAAGCATATTGCAAAGTTGCGCACGTCATTCCATCCAGATTTCTCTCCTCAGAAAAGGCCCGAATGACATAGGGCAAGTTGTGGTCAACCGCCGCATCGACTCCGTTGTGAAGGCGTAGCGACGTCGACCGAAGCATGGCATTCGCGGTCCAGAGTGCCAAATATGGACTGACCAGTTGGCTGGATCGCCACTCCATACCCTCCAGACTTCTGAGCGGAGCATTGGGTTTCGGCGGGAGCAGCCACGCAGTATCGCCGAGACGATAGACACCGTAGCGGAGTTCTTGCTCTGTGAGTGAGGCGAGCGAGTTAGGAAACAACGGCCCTAGGCCGAACAGGCTCTCGAAGCGAAGCCAGGTAGTGGCAGGAACACCCTCAGGGCATCCTGGCGCTTCGGTAGCCTTTGCTTCCACCAACAGCCCACTCGGTAACAGGATTCAACGGGAAGACGTGGTCCGGCGCAATTTCCCTGATCAGCGTCATCAATACGGTCGGCAGAATGAGTGGCGTATAGGCCGCTCCAGTCAGGCTGAGGACCCGCGCAGCGCAAGGAACATCGATGAGAAAAGTCCACAAGGACGATGTTTCGGCGATGGGTTCCACCAACGCCAGATAAATGGGAAGTCTTTCAACCGGAAGAGAGGAATGACTGAGAGCGAATTTCTGATACAACACGCGGGGATCAAACTCGAATCGCACCCATTCTCGTTCGAAACTCCTCGGCGAGATCACGTAGAGCAAGGCGTCAGAAGACGTCAGGGCTTCGAGAATGTGGTGAAAAAGGGCGTTCTCAGGCGTGGGACCTGTGTGCCCTAGATCACCACGTGGAGGAGGGGGATTTTCACGATCGACCCAGACCGCGATTCCTACCCGGCGCAACTCAACGACTATTGCGGTTGTTGCCCGGCGCGTCATCGCTGTCGGTATGAGAGATGAAAATTTTGGGAGCGCTCACGACTCTGGGAATTGTGACAAGAAAGAGCGTGGAGCGCAATGACTCACGATCGCCGGGCGTTTGCCGCGTGGGGACTAGTATCGCTTCTCTTTCCGTTACTGCTGGTTGCACGAAAGATTTGGGAAAGTCCGGCGAGGATCGACTCTGGCACAGCTGATGAGCCTCACATCACAATGCCACAAGCTCTAACAGGAGGCATCTCTTAGAGATTCCTCGGCGCGCAGCGCCAGACCTTGTGCCACCGAGGTGAACTCATTGCCGGTTCGAATGCGATCTTCTCCGAACCGCGTCGCAAAGATTTGCCGGACGATGGGAACGAAGGAGCTTCCGCCAGTAAGAAAAACGCGGTCCACTTCACCCGGACTGACGCCAGAAGGCTTCAGGAGTGAGTCGATGCATTGCTCGATGGCACGCAGTTCCTCGTCGATCCAGGCTTCAAAGTCGCCCCGGGTGACCGAGATGCGCAGGTCCATGCTGCCGTCGCGGAAGTGGAACTCTGCGGAGTGAGATCGCGAAAGGTCGAATTTCACCTGCTGCACCGCCTGGTGAAGCTGATAGCCGAGATCTTCCTCGACGAGGGTGATGAGGGCTTCAATCTTCTCAGGCTCGAGTGCGCGCTTGTGTGCGCTCTTCAATATCTCCATCACATTGTGGGTGCGTAGGAACGAAAGATAGTGCCAGCGTTCGAGATTGGCGTAAATCCATGCCGGGACGGCGGGCAGTATCTTATTCAGCGAGCGCGCGTGAGATTCCGATCCAAGAGCGGGTGACACCAGTTTGCGAACAATACGCGCATCGAAGGCATCGCCGGCAAGCCCAACGCCGCTGTTGCCGAGCAGGTCTCGTGGGGTGCGTCCGCGTCTCCGCACCCCAGGGCCGACCTGAAGCAGGGAGAAATCGCTGGTGCCCCCGCCGAAGTCGCCGATGAGGATCAGCTCGTCATGATCGAGCGTGGATTCATAGGCGTAAGCGGCGGCGACCGGCTCCATTTCGAAATCGACGTTCTCAAAGCCGGCAATCTTAAAGGCCTCACGCAGCCGTGTCACGGCATAGCCATCATCCTCTTCCGTCTCTGCGCCAACGAAGCGCACCGGACGCCCCACCATGGCATAGCGGATGGGAATGCCAAATTGCTGTTCTGCGTGTTCGCGAAGATCGGAGACCATCTTGGAGACCAGCTCTTCAAGCGTGTATCGACGGCCAAAGACCTCCGTG
This sequence comes from uncultured Acidobacteriaceae bacterium, assembly GCA_963781245.1. GTDB lineage: Bacteria > Acidobacteriota > Terriglobia > Terriglobales > Acidobacteriaceae > Silvibacterium. Next base: position 7,957 of record CAWAFB010000003.1, on the reverse strand, counting down.
CCAGTAAGTGTTCGGCTTGAGAGATGCGACTTGAGAGACTGGATGAGCCTGCCCTTCTCGTCAGCTTCGAGATAGTGCTCAATGGCGGCTGGTCCAGTCCACGACTGCATTCGCTGAGCCCCACCCGTCTTCTTCCTCCGTTCGAGGTAGAGAACGGAGCGGAACGACGTAGTTTCCGCGCCGCGAAAAGGAAACGAGGCGAGTTGCACCTGCGAATCTCCCGTCGCCAGCGCCACCGAACTATTGGTGGTGCCAAAATCAATCCCGAGGGCGGGCAGTTGATGTTGCGTTTTCTGCATTCACTCCATTATTTCTTAGCCGCCTGCGAGCCCTTTCCGAATGCGCCTGGTCGCTTCTCTCGATAGCATGGTTTGAAAGGTAAAGACGCCGATGTCCTCGAACGAAACTCCTGCGCCCCGCCAGCACGCATCCAGCGATCCTGCATCGCCGCAACTCGCTGAACCAAGTCACGCTGAGCGAATCCGTACCCTCTTCTCGCTCGCTTCGGTTGGCACCCTATCGACGCTCTCCCGCAAGCATCCGGGATTTCCCTTTGGATCTCTCATGCCCTTCGCGCTCGACCCTGCGGGCCAGCCTCTCTTTCTGATTAGCAATATGGTGATGCATACCCAGAATCTGAAGGCGGAGCCGCGATGCAGTCTCTTCGTTGCGCAGGCGAATGCCGATGGCGATCCGCTTGGCGCTGCAAGGGCTACTCTGATCGGCCTTGCCGAATCGGTTCCCGCAAACGAGCTTCATTCGGTTCGAGAGATTTACCTTTCCCGTCATGAAAACAGCCGTTATTGGGTCGACTTCTCCGACTTCCAAGCTTCCACGGTTTGAATAGCCATCACTACGCCATGGGAGATGTGCCACCAAGCGGCTAGAGCAATCACGAGCGATGTTCAGATGGTCTCCTCGCGGCCATGAGTAGAAAGACCCCGACCGGAATAAAGAAACTCAGAAACATCGGCTCGGTCTCGTTCTTCATCTCCAAGAGCCAGCTGGAATGCTGCAGATCGATATATAGCGGATAAATTACCGCCAGATTCAAAAGCCCCACGATCACCAGGACGATCTGTGTTAGGCGTTCTCTTTTCACACTGACCTCGCGAACGCATCGCGGCTACGTGGCCCAAACACAGGACGGGGGCTACCGCGTGGTTTCCCGGCCAAAGAAGATGCGATTTGGATTTGCTAGTCAGAGCGTGGAGATGCCGTTCTCAGAGGCAGTGACAGCCAGACTTAAGGCGGCTGCGTCGTCGTCGGGAATCGAACTTGTGATTCGCGATGATCGGTACGACGCAGACACCGCGGTCAAGAATGCCAAAGAGTTTGTCCCCGAGGGCGTTGACCTGATTACCGAGTTTCAGATCGAGGAGGTGGCTCCGGCGATCGCGCACCTCATCGCACGCGTTCGGTCGCTTCTGCCCGACATCCCGCCGATTCTTACATCCGGCTGGACGGCCGCGGTTTGCGCGAGACAAGCGCGCGTGTTCTTGGCGATTTCTTCAAGAGGCATCCGCGCACCGAGCGCATTCTTGTTGCGGCAGCGACCGACACCAGCGCGTTGGGCGCGCTGCAAGTCACCATGCAGAGCCAGCGCGAAAAAAAGTGGCCATCGTCGGCCAGGATTGCATTCCCGAAGTGATGGAAGAGATGAAGAACCCTTCCAGTCCGATCATTGGGTCGATCTCTCACCAGGTGCAGACCTACGGCCCACGGCTGATTCAGCTTGGGGTCGCGATCCTCCGCGGCCACGCCGTTCCTCCCTATAACTACGTGCAGCATAACTACGTGCAGCACCGGGCGATTACAGCGGGCATGGTGCGCGAGGGTGAAGCGCTCTAGCAACTGCGGCGCACGAATACTGCTCGATTTCCGGCTATAGGCAGCCTTGAGGCGTTTCGCAGCGCTTCGGCATCGTTCTGTCGAACCTGAAATAGTTTCAAAACGTGGGTGTTTTGCAAGTGACTTCCCCGGTGATTCTGCCTCGGAGGCGAGATCGAGTCGAATGCGATCTCGCCGCACCTCTGGAAATTCGTCCGCGCGTACATATTCGATTATTCAGATAGGACATAAAACACATTTCTGAAACGAACCTTGGCGGACTCTTGTCTGCAGATCGCAATTTTATTCCGAATTAAATCCCGCGCCTCTAGGTGAGTTAGTACGGATAGTGTGCGGAATATATTATTGATAATAAATAAGTTATTAGCAACCTGTCGCCTGCACGTTTGCTTGAGATGAGCTAGTAACTCTCCCGAGCCGTCGTTATAACTAAATTCCAAAGAGGAAATATATTTGCTCTTGACATTTCAATATCTTGCTCATTATTGTTCGGACCAATTGATCGCTGAGCTGCGAGTGTCCAAGCCAAATCCGCCGCGCGAGGGATGAAGTCGCGGCGACGGCTCAGTTGAAATGGCTCGGCTGACCCGGTGCAATTTTTTTGGAGGTGGGTGCGATGTTCAAGAAACTATGCAGGCTAGGCCTGATCGCGATGCTAACCGCGGCCGGACTGGCACACGGGCAAGCAGTCGGGACGATTCTGGGTACGGTGACAGACAACACCGGTGCAGTACTCCCGGGTGCAACCGTACAAGTCATCAATAGTGCGACAGGTATCGCACGGAATACAGTAACGGGTGGTGCGGGTGACTATGCGGTGCCCTCATTGACTCCCGGAGGCTACAAGGTCATCGTCCGCGCCGCAGGTTTTGGCGAGGTAGTAACTAACAACATTACCCTGGTGGTGGCGCAAGAGGCGCGCGTGAATGCGGTGCTGAGGCCCGGCGCGGTGGCGGAAACGGTTCAAGTCAACGCGGGCGCAATCGCGCTGGACACCGACAACGCTGCGGTTACGCAACTTGTGAGCCAGAAGCAGGTGGACCAACTCCCGTTGAACGGGCGAAATTTCCTGAACCTCCTCTTTATCGGGCCCGGAGCGGTACAGACGGTTGGCGAGCAGGGACAGATGCGACAGGGTGAGGGAAATGCCATCAGCATTAATGGCGGCCGCCCCGAATCGAATAACTACACCCTCGACGGAATGGTAAACACTGACACCGCATTGAATACGCCTGCCGTCATTCTCTCGCAGGATGCGATTCAGGAGTTCAAGGTGCAGAGTGAAACCTATCCTGCAGAGTACGGATTCAGCGCAAACCAGGTGAATATTGTCAGCAAGAGTGGCGGCAACGCATTCCATGGGTCGGTCTTCGAGTTTTTGCGCAACGACGACCTTGACGCCAGCACTCACTTCCAGCCGACAAAACCTGAGCTGCGTCAGAACCAGTTCGGCTATGTCCTCGACGGCCCGGTCTGGATTCCCAAGCTTTACAATGGTCGGGACAAGACCTTCTTTCTGGCCAACTATGAAGGCTGGCGGATTATTAATGGCGCGAGCGGCTACTACAATGTCCCCGATCCGACGCAGCTAACCGGAAACTTCGCGTCGACTGGACTGCCGGCCTTTGGAACGCCAGCCTGCCAAGCGGCGCTGTCTGGCGCTAACCCGTGCATACCCATCGACCCAACCACTGGCCAGCCTTTTCCCGGTAACGTGATTCCGCCGGGACGTTTCTCGAACCTGGCGCAGGTTACAACAAAGCTTTTCCCCGCGCCTAACTGCTTTGACCCCAGCTGCCTTGGGAATTACCACCTGAGCGTTGGATTGCCGAACGACACCGATCAGCAGACCTACAAACTGGATCAGGTCCTGGGTAAGTACGGACGGATTTTCTTCCGTTATACCAAGGCGGACTACTCGCTGGAGACGGCCAGCACGACCTCAATTCCCGCCGGCCTGAATATCTTTAGCGAAAATTCCACCAGCTGGGAAATTTCCCACACGATTTCGTTCGGTCCAAACATTGTGAACAACTTTCGCTTCGGCAATCTGGGCGCAACTGTCATTCAGGGAGACAGCCCAATGCCGCAATCCGAGGTCGACCAGCTGGGGCTGACCGGTGTGTTCACTAACTTGCCAAACTATGCGCGCGGCTATCCGACCATTACCTTGCAAAACCTGAGCGGAACAGCAGGCAGTCCTGGAAACAATCCCACTACCAGCGATATTCCAATGTGGGAGTATGCAGATTCGCTGTCGATCATTCATGGCAGGAACACGTTTGGAATGGGCTTCGACTTTCGCACATGGATACAAAAGCGCGATCTGTCGACGAACTTCCTCGGCAGCTATACGTTTAACAACAATACTGTTCTTTCGAACGGAACCGCGCTTACGCCGAACAGCACAAATGGCTGCTCAACAATCTCTTGCGGCAGCGGGAATGCGGTTGCAGACTACCTGCTGGGCTATTATGGCGGCGCGAGCACCTTCCAGCCGGGACCTTTCAGCAACACCAGCGGAGCGCCAGGCAATTTAAACCAATACCACTTCAAATATTTCGGTCCTTACTTCCAGGATGACTGGAAAGCGACGGCAAATCTCACGCTCAGCCTTGGGATGCGCTACGACTTCCGCACCATCCCGTATGAAACAAATAACAAGATGTTCTGGATCGACCCCTCAAATACGCTGGGAGGTCTGTGCTTTGCCGACAAAGCTTTGCTAACAGATGGCATCGCTCCTGCGGGGAACGGGTTCTACAGCTATTGCGGGCGTAATAATCCGCGGCCCAACCCGAAAACTCCGTTCGCCCCGCGTTTTGGTTTTGCCTATCGCCCCTTCAGCGATACCAAAACGGTCATTCGCGGCGGATACGGACTTTTCTTCGACTCCTCTGAAACTAGAGAGATCGACGATTCCGGTGATCTGTATCCCTTCGTGATTCGCACCAGCCTAACTCCGACGGCGCAGCCCACAATTCCGAAATTGACCAACCAATTGTTCGTGCCGCAGAGCGCTCTTGCTCCCGTCACCGTAGCGAGCCAGGGCGGTCAGTTCATCGCGGTGATTATCTCCGAGCACCCCATCAACCCCTATGTTCAGCAGTGGTCTCTCTCGGTCGAGCGTGAGCTGATGCGGAACACGACTCTTGAAGTGAACTACGTCGGAAACAAGGGAACGCACCTGCTCGACCGCACAAACATCAACCAGCCATACCCGGTAACGGATGCCGAGTTTTGCCAGAAGCTTCCCGGTAGGGGCGATTGCCCTGTGTCGCAGCGTGTCCCCTATCCAAATTTCACCAATGGGACTGGAACATTGGATAGTCATTGGGATGGGTACTCGAGCTACAACGCGATGAACATCAAGCTGGAACGACGGTCGAGCAATCTGGCCCTTCTCGCGGTGTATACGTGGGCCAAGAGCATGGACGACAAGTCAGCGGCGGCCGGCATTGGCGCTACCAACGGATTTGCCGGGCACATGGACGATCACGATCCGAAGCTCGATTACGCTCGCTCCGACTTCAACGTCGGCCAGCGGTTCGTCGGCAGCTATGTCTGGAACCTGCCCTTCGGCCGCGGCCAGCACTATGCCGGCAATGTAAATCGCGCAGCAAACCTGGCGATCGGTGGATGGGAACTCACTGGAATTGCCACCTTCCAGCAGGGATTTCCTTTCTCGGTGCTTGCGAATGACACCTATGGCCTACTGGAAGCCTATAACCAGCGCGCCGATCTTGTGGGCAATCCGCACACCGGCTTCCACAAGAGCATTAACCAATGGTTTAACACGGCGGCCTACGCTCAACCTCTTGCCGGGGCATTCGGCACGAGCGGACGAAATACTCTGCTTGATCCGGGAATCAACAATTGGGACATGGGCTTGGCGAAGAGCTTCGCGATAGGGGAACGGGTGAACTTCCAGTTCCGCTTTGAATCCTTCAATACCTTTAACCACACGCAGTGGGGAGTGGATCCGAATACCCCTGCCGCAGCAGCCAGCGGGCCCGGGACAGGCGCGGTCGATCGCAACGTGAACGATCAAGCGCCGAGCGCTAATACCAACTTCGGGCGAATAGTATCTGCCCGTCCTGGACGCGTTCTCCAGCTTGGCGGAAAACTAACGTTCTGATTGCCTCCTATGATCCGCCCGCTAACCGGCGGGCGGATTCCTTTTGGATTCAGAGCTACACTCGCAAACATGGTTCATTTCAGAGGCGCAGCATTTGCGCGAGTGCTTTTCATCTTCACTGTCACTGGGCTGCCCTCCTACGCTCAGAATGCGCCGTCGCCGGATGTACAGCAGTATTCTGACGAGGGCAGTCGCGCTCTTGCCGCCGGCCGATTCTCCGAGGCAGAACAGGCTTACGAAAAGCTGAAGGACCTCGAGCCGGGCGTGGCCGAAGTTCATGCCACGCTGGGCCTGATCTATTTTCAGGAAGGGAAGTTTGAACGTGCAATTCCCGAGCTTCAGAGGGCGCTGAAGCTCAAGCCGAACCTTCCACGCGCAGATTCGCTGTTGGCCATGTGCCAGGCTGAGTTGGGTGACTACAACCAGGCTCTGCCGGGTCTGGAGAAGTGCTTTCATCAGTCGGCGGACTCGACGATAAAGCGCACGTGTGGGCTGCAGCTTACGCGCACTTACACTGACCTGAGCCGTGATTCAAAGGCAGTTGAGACCGCTCTCGAACTCAACCGGCTCTACCCGGACGACCCTGAGGTGCTCTACAACACCGCCAAGATCTATGGAAATTACGCCTTCCTGAACATGCAGAAGCTGGGTCAGGTTGCACCCAATTCCTTGTGGAAACATCTTGCAGCCGCTGAAGCCGAGGAGAGCCAGGGCGCGACCGACACAGCGATCGGCGAATACCGTGAAGTGCTGAAGATCGATCCCAATCACCCGAATATCCACTACCGCATCGGTCGCACGCTGCTGGCTCGCGGGGAGGGGAAGGGAGGAGGGACGGATCTCGCGGAAGCAACCACGGAGTTTGAGCAGGAATTGCAGCTTGATCCGAGCAATGCAAATGCGGCGTACGAATTGGCGGAGGTTCATCGCAAGGCCGGACAACTTGAAGATGCGCAGAAATACTTCGAGATTGCGGTTGCGAACTATCCCAACTTCGAAGAGGCGCACGTCGGTCTTGCTGCTACTTTGATGGCCCTGCAGAAGCCGAACTGGCTTTGCCTCACCTTGAAATGGCCGTCGAGCTTAATCCGAACGATTCTGTCGCGTGGTATCGGCTGGCACAGGTGGACCGCGCTCTAAGCAGGGAAGCTGAGCAGCGCAAAGCGTTGGCTGAGTTTCAACGCATCCGAAATCAGGGAGCGGACCGCCTCCGGGGTCCTTCAAATGCAGAGGTGACGCAGCAGCAGCTCGATCCCCAGGCAAACCCGTGAGCGAATCTCAGCACACCTGATGAAACGGGATCCCTAGCCGCTTCGCAAGCTTCTCAAGGCGCGTTGCAACGTGCCCGACTCCGACTGCGCAATGATGCGCGGGCCCCTGTTCATTCAGCCGCTCAACGAATGCCCGCGCGCCGATGGGAAATCTGTATGCCGACTTTGCCGTGATAGACCTCGAGAGGTCGGACCCTCGTCTTCCCTTGCGCGATAGCTATGTGCCCGGGTCCATCATGCCCCATGAGAACGATGTCGTCGGCGAAGTCAATCGCGTAGTACTCCGTAAAGATCCACCCGCCCCGAGAGCATCCATCACCTTCATTGCCACGACGTTCTTCACCTCGTACTCGCCGGCGACCGGGATATGGCGCGCCGTGAGCAGCTATGTGGCTAGAATGATCGAGCTCTTTGTCTCTTCGTTGGCTTCATCACCAGACCCTTCGTAGTAGTAAGCCAGCGAGTTAAGTTGATGCAGATCCAGCATCTCCGGCCCACATCTCCTTGTGAGCCTCGTCGTACGCCGGCCCGGCGCCCTTTTTTAGTCGTAAGAGAAATGCAACTCGCGCATATCATTCTCCCTCTCAACCATCGCGCCGAATCGGCCTCGATAAGCGTCCCGCGCGCGATTTTCTCGACGTGACTATCAGGCAATTCCAATAAAGCGCAGGGCCACCGAATTCATGCAGTATCGAAG
>CAWAFB010000002.1:0-59281 GCA_963781245.1 uncultured Acidobacteriaceae bacterium | reverse complement strand
AACCTGCCCGCATTAGGTTTTACAACGACTTACAACACTGCGGGGACTGCCTAAATACGCGGAAATCGTGCAAGACATCAAGATGTGTGGGTTGGGTTGTGGGTTGGGCTCGCAAAAATGTCCCTAAAGATTCCCATAGTACGTTCGGAGTTCCGTGCAATACGGTTTCCCCACAGTGTTGTTGTGCAGCTTCACAAATTCTATTCTGAGTGCCTTATCAGTTTTGACTTTGAAGGGGTTGCTCTTCAGCCAATTGTGAAAGAAATAGACGCTCTCATAATCTCCGATATGCGGACGGAGATGCTTCTCGACCGCCTTGGCAATGTCATCGATTAAACCTAGGGTCTTCAAAAATCGTTCTTCCTTCAGCGTTGTCTGCCCTCTCGGTTTTGCCTGTGCCAAGGCTTCGTAATCGTCAACCCCTCTCCCGAACGTATGTGCCACGCCATTTCTGGTTCGTCGCACAAACTCTAATTCTGAGATGTTCGACTCAATTACTAGCGGACAATCTCCAAAGAGTCGTTTATACGCCGCAATTCGGCTTTGCCACTCACCCGTAACACAAGCAGCGGCATCATCCTTGTATGAATAACTGGCGCGCTTTTTTAGCGGCTCTGCTCCATCGATTTTGCGTGGGCATCCGATCATGACGCCAGGATCGGACTCTAAAGCGAGTCTCGCGGCTGTCTTCAGATAAACTTCCAGATAGCCCGTGGCTGCCACCAGCGAGCTTAAGCGCGTCCAATTGTCAAATGAATCATAGTTGTCAGCCCATACCTTCAAGGTCGAAGGAAGCCTTCTCTTGTGTTCGGTCTTTAATTGAAAAACACTGTCACAGGAGTCGGAGGCCTGTTTGCCCCTGCAGGCGGCGAAGGCCTTGCGCAACGCAGCCGTGTGAGCCCAGTAAAAATCATTTATCTCTGTGTGGTGGGCGTTCGAATAAGCGGAACGCCCACGTCTTCCCGATGGCTGGTTTCCAGCGATCAAAGTGGCTAGCTTTAATGTGTTTCATCTTTGTGTCGCTTACGCAGTCCGCCGCTCAACGGCGGTCTTTTAACACGGAAAAATATGGCTATCCAGTAGCTATCTGAATTCCGAAGGCTATCCGGTGCCCGATAGCAAGTCGATAGCTAACTGGTGACCAATGGATATCCGTTAGCTAGCTGGCATCTTTTTGGTATCGGTCGGCTATCCGCTAGCGACCCGATTCTGCTTGAGTATCGGATAGCTATCGGCTACGGTGCTCACTACATTTCGTATCTAGCATGGACTTTATATGCCAACTATAGTGTTCGCAAGCCCGAAAGGGGGCGTTGGGAAATCAACAGCCGCAGTGCTCCTAGCTAGTGAATTAGCCAGTCATGGTGGCACCGTAACGATGATCGATGCTGATCCCAACCGGCCTCTCAGCCAATGGGCCAGCCGCCCTGGCAAGCCAGAAAAACTCATGGTCATCGATTCCGCCGCCGAAGACTCCATTATCGACACAATTGAAGCAGCCGCGCTGAAAACAACGTTCGTGATTGTGGATTTGGAGGGCACGGCGTCTATGATAGCGGGCTATGCGATGAGCCGTGCGGATCTTGTCATCATTCCGGCGCAAGGCTCAAATCTCGACGCCACCGAAGCCGTCAAAGCCATCAAGCTGGTGAAGAGCCAAGAGAAGGCATTCCAACGTAAGATACCTTTCGCCATTCTATTCACCAGGACAAGTCCTGCCATTCGAACTCGGACGCTGCAGAGCATCGAAACGGAGTTTGCACAAAACAGCATTCCGATGTTTGGGGCTCAGATCCATGAACGTGAAGCATACCGCGCCCTCTTCGCTTTTGGAGGAACGCTTGCCGATCTTGATCCCGGCCAGGTTCCCAATCTGCCAGCGGCAAGACTTAATGCCAGGACATTTGCGGGAGAGGTGATAGAAACCCTCAAAACGAATTCCGCCACTCCGAAGGAGGCCAACACACGCAAGCACGAAGAGGTTGCCTAATGTCAAAGACGCGCGCGAGCATATTTGAAGATGAGGATACGGGAACGCTCGATGTAGCGAGTTTTACTCCAAAGACGGTTGTAGGTAAGGCTCCGCCGGTGGAACAGATAAGAGCCGTCGCGGAGGCCGCGAATTTTAAGAGCCGGGAACCCGCATCTGAGAAGGCACCTCAGGCTGACAAACAAAAGCGCCCCCCACGCCAATACAGGACCGGACGTAATGTCCAGTTCAATGTCAAAGCGTTGGCGGAAACCGTTAACGAGTTCTATGCCATCACCGATAAGCAAGGCTGGGTTCTGGGATACACCTTGCAGCGCGCAGTCGAGGCCCTGCAGCGCGAACTCAAACAATCCCAATGAGCCGGGCACGTTTCTATAATCCGCAGTTTGATCTGTTCCTGCCCACCATCGTGGATCTGAAGTTTCGTGACCAGAAGGACACGATGGAACGGCCATTCTTCTCGCTCTCCAAATCGAAACGGATGAAGCCGATCGAGTATGTCAACGAGAACGACGGCATATTCGTCACCGTTCAGCCGCATCAGGATTACGGTATGGCGACAATCTGGGATGCCGACATACTCATCTGGGCAGCTTCTGTGCTTTGCGACATGAAGAATCGCGGTACGAACGATATTCCACGCGAACTCAAATTCCAGCCGCACGACTTACTGAAGGCCATCGCGCGCGGCACTGGCGGCAAGGACTACGTGCAGCTCAAAGATTCGCTGGAGCGCCTTAAGGCAACGGTAATCACAACGAATATCCGCGCCAAACGCAGCCAGAAGACCAACATGTTCAGCTGGATTGACCAATGGGATGACCTTGTCGATGCGCAGACCAAAGAGAGCAGGGGGATGACGCTTACTGTCTCCGATTGGTTCTACCGTGGTGTGACAGAGGACGGCGGTGTTCTTTCCATTGATCCGGCATACTTCTCCATCTCCGGAGGGCGGGAGAGATGGTTGTATCGTGTCGCTCGTAAACACGCAGGTGGAAATGGCTCCAACGGATTCGCCATTTCCATGCCGGTGCTGTTTGATAAATCCGGAGCCGAGGGAACCTATCGGCGGTTCAAATTCGAGATCCTGCGAATCATTGCGCGTAATGACCTGCCAGGCTTTTCCCTTGCGGTGCAAACAGGAGCAGAGGGCGAGCCCCTGGTTCACATGGTGAAGCGCGAGTACATCGGGGAGGGGGGACATCAGGAATGGACCCCCATTACAAAGGCTCAACCGCGACCGAAGCCCGCACAACCACCGAAGAGCACGGCGGACAGCGATCTGCCACTTTTAAATCCGATCATACGAACCCTATCGGAGCGCACGATCATCAGCATCCGCAACGAGTGTCCTGGATGGGATATCTATGCTCTACAGCACGCTTTCAATGAATGGCTCGATGAGGATGTAAGTCGAACGCCGAACAACTACGAGGCCGCTTTCCAAGGCTGGGTGCGCCGTCACCATGCGCGCCATCACACTCCCGCGTAAACCAGCCGTTCCTGATACCCCGATAAAAAGAGCTGACGGCAGACCGGTTCATTGATACATCAGGTACTTATACGAAATCCATCGGGGTATCGGGAACAGCAAGGCAAAAGTAAGAGCAGGAGATCGCAACCTGTGGATAAGTCGATCAATTACGGGAATCGAGAACAAAAGCACGGGGTATCAGGAACATTCTGGCCGGGAATCAGGAACTATCTATCGGGGTATTAGGAACATCCTGATCTTATATCCAACTGACATATCGACAGAATACTGTGTTCCACAACCCTCTAACTTCTTTAACTCAGATCCTATTAACACTTCTAACAGGTCCACGTTCCCGATACCCCAATCAAACTAGGCCTCTTTTGGAAGCTCAAGCCCATCGAGGGCTTTCGCTTCCCAAGGAAGGGAAACCCTTCCTTGACTAGCCCAATGAAACACGGCGGGGGGGGGAGGCGCTATTAGTTGATTCGCGCCATGCATCGATTGCATGTTTGAAAATGTGGCGCTATCGTCTACTCGCCCTTTCGTGATTGGCCCAGCCATAAAGGAGCAAGGGCCCATCGGGAAAGGGGAGGTGTGGTGCAGAACATTGACGAAGCCCTGAGAATGGTCGATACGTTCGCCAGCGTGGGAGCGATACACTTCGACCGGACAATCATCGATATCGATGGTGGGAAGCGAGGATTTAGGCCGGGGCAATCGATCTCCCAGCTGAAGACCTCACTACCCAAGCTTTTTCCGGGAGCCACCGAGCGCCAGGACAACATCATCATCCGACCAATAAGCGAAACGGTCCAATTTATCCAGCTCGACGACCTTGATGCGGCGGGTCTCAGCCGGGTAGGGGAGGCGTCTTTCCTGACGCTGCAGACCAGTCCCGGCAACCATCAGGCGTGGATTGCCGTTTCCGGCCTTCAAGGCAAAGAGGAAATGAAGGATTTTGCGCGCAGGGTCCGAAAAGGGGCGGGGGCCGATCCGTCTGCCTCCGGAGCGACCCGCGTCGCAGGCACCGTCAACTACAAGCGCAAATACGTTCCTGATTACCCGACGGTGCAAATCATCGAAGCCCACCCAGGCAGAATCGTGACCAGGGAGCAGTTGGAGAGCATGGGCATCGTCACGCCTGCCGAGCTTGAAAACGTGATCCCCGAATCAGCGCTTAAGACAAGGCAGACCGGTCCGAGCCAGTATCGTCATGCATCGAAGGTATGGCCTGACTATGCCCGCTCGCTCACTGGCGCTCCGCCCAGCCGCGAAGGAAGTGGTCCCGACCGCAGTATGGCCGACTTCACCTGGTGCATGACGGCCATTGATTGGGGCTGGAGCATTGACGATACCGCCGCAAAACTCCTCGAGGTCAGTGAGAAGGCGCGCGAACGCGTCCATCTTAGGGATGAGGGCTATCCGCTCATCACTGCCGTGAACGCCGCCGCCGCCGTGGAAAGAAACGACCGCAAGCGGGGCAGGGGGTAACCCGCCAAAAGAGACTTTTCGGCTTTACCGAGACAGGATATTCTGCTAGCACCTAGAAAGGTGCTTTAAACTGGAGCAGACCCATGCTGGACATCACCAAGGATATTCAATCGCTGACGACTTTCCGCCGACGTTCCGGCGACTTCATGAAACAGCTCAAGAAGAGCAAGCGCCCTGTGGTGCTGACAGTGAAGGGGAAGGCAGCGGCCATCGTCCAGGATGCCGAGGCCTATCAGCGTCTGCTCGACGTCGCGGCCAGTGCCAATGCGGAGGAAGGTATCCGCCAGGGGCTAGATGACGTGGCCCATGGGCGTGCTCGTCCGGCGAAAGAAGTGTTTGACGAAATTCGCCGCAAGCATGACATACCGCGTTGAGTTTACCGCTCGCGCCTCCCGCGACCTTGAGTTTCTCTATGAGGAAAAGAACGTTGCGGAGTCACGCGCCGCTGCCCGTTGGTTCAACGGGTTGGAAGATGCGGTATATACGCTCGCTTCGTTTCCTTATCGCAACCCCGCAGCCCCCGAAGCCCGGAAGACGAAACGAAAACTGCGGCACCTGCTCTATGGCAAGAAGCCTCATGTCTATCGTGTCATTTACGAAATTGACGAACGACGACAAACGGTGTCGGTACTTCACATCCGTCACGGTGCTAGACGGAGGACTAAGTCTTCCGACCTCGAATAAAAGCGGGCAGGGGCAACACAGATAGATCTTTATGAACAAGAAAGACCTCACCGAGCGCGATACCTGCTCCCAGTTCATTCTCCTAAAATCATTCTAAGGATTGCAATGTCACTTGAGCGCCAAATTGAAGAGCAGTTGATCGATAAGCTCCAAAGTCTCAAATATGAATATCGTCAAGATATTCGTGATCGCGATGGCTTGGTGAAGAATTTTCGTGAGAAATTCCAGGCGCTAAATCGGGTTCAATTGGGGGATTCCGAGTTTGAGCGTCTTCTTGAGGAAATCATCACCCCGGATGTCTTCGCCGCCGCCAAGATCCTCCGCGAGCGCAACAGCTTCACCCGCGATGATGGCACGCCGCTGAACTACACCTTGGTCAACATTAAGGACTGGTGCAAAAACACGTTTGAAGTCGTCAACCAGCTCCGCATCAACACCGACAACAGCCACCAGCGTTACGATGTCATCCTGCTCATCAACGGCGTGCCGGTGGTGCAGATCGAGCTGAAATCCCTCGGCATCAGCCCGCGCCGGGCCATGGAGCAGATTGTTGACTACAAAAACGACCCCGGCAATGGCTATACCAAGACGCTGCTGTGCTTCATGCAGCTTTTCATCGTCAGCAATCGAAGCGATACCTGGTATTTCGCCAACAACAACAGCCGCCATTTCAGCTTCAATGCCGACGAGCGCTTTCTCCCCGTCTATCAGTTCGCCGCCGAGGACAACAAGAAGATCACGCATCTCGACAGCTTTGCGGAGGCCTTCCTTCCCAAATGCACCCTGGGTCAGATGATCAGCCGCTACATGGTGCTGATTGCCAGCGAGCAAAAGCTGATGATGATGCGTCCGTATCAGATCTACGCGGTCAAGGCCATCGTGGACTGCATTCACGAGAATTGCGGCAACGGCTATATCTGGCACACCACCGGCAGCGGCAAGACGCTCACCTCTTTCAAGGCCTCCACTCTGCTCAAGGACAACCCCGACATCGAGAAATGCGTGTTTGTCGTGGACCGCAAGGACCTCGACCGGCAGACGCGGGAGGAATTCAACCGGTTTCAGGAAGGCTGCGTCGAGGAAAACACCACACACCGGCGCCTTGGTGCGACGGCTCCTCTCCGACGACTACGCCGACAAGGTGATCGTCACCACCATCCAGAAGCTCGGCCTGGCTTTGGATGAAAACAGCAAGCGCAGCAAGGAAAACAAGAAGCAAGGCAAGGCCACCTACAAGGAACAGTTGGAACCGCTTCGCCAACAAGCGCATGGTGTTCATCTTCGACGAATGCCACCGCTCACAATTCGGCGAGAACCACAAGGCCATCAAGGAATTCTTCCCCAACTCACAGCTTTTCGGGTTCACCGGCACGCCGATCTTTGAGGAGAATGCCACCTATCAGCAGATAGATGGTCAGCAGGCCTCCCTCAAGACCACTGCCGACATCTTTCAGAGGGAACTGCACGCCTACACCATCACCCACGCTATTGACGACCGTAATGTCCTGCGCTTCCACATTGATTACTACAAACCGGAAGGCAAAAACGTGCCCAAGCAAGGTGAGACGTTGGCAAAGCAAGCCATCGTCGAGGCCATTTTGGACAAGCATGACGCCGCCACCGGCGGACGCAGGTTCAATGCCATTCTGGCTACCGCCTCTATCAACGACGCCATCGAATACTTCAATCTGTTCAAGTCGCTACAGGACGAAAAAAAGAAATTAGATCCCGCCTTTCAACCGCTGAACATCGCCTGCGTGTTCTCGCCGCCCGCCGAGGGCAACAAGGATGTGCAGCAGATTCAGGAAGACCTGCCGCAGGAAAAAGCCGACAACGAACAGGAACCGGAGAAGAAAAAGGATGCGCTCAAGGCCATCATCGCTGACTACAACACCCGCTTTGGCACCAATCACAGCATCAACGAATTCGATCTCTACTACCAAGATGTGCAAAAGCGCATCAAAGATCAGCAATTTCCCAATCAGGACATGCCCCTCAAGGGCAAAGAAAAGATCGACATCATCATCGTGGTGGACATGTTGCTCACCGGCTTTGATTCCAAATACCTGAACACGCTCTATGTGGATAAGAACCTGAAGTACCACGGGCTGATTCAGGCCTTCTCCCGCACCAATCGCGTGCTCAACGGCACCAAGCCCTACGGCAATATCCTCGACTTCCGCCAGCAGCAGGACGCCGTCAATGAGGCCATTGCCCTTTTCTCCGGTGAGAAAATTGATCGCGCCCGCGAAATCTGGCTGGTGGACAAAGCTCCAAAAGTTATTGAGAAACTGCAAAGCTCCGTCAAGAAGCTGGATGACTTCATGAAATCCCAGGGCCTGACCTGCAAACCGGAAGCAGTGCCCAACCTCAAGGGCGACGATGCGCGCAGCGCCTTCATCAACCATTTCAAGGAAGTGCAGCGGCTGAAAACCCAGCTCGACCAATACACCGACCTCACCGAGGAAAACAAAAACACCATCGAGCAGGTTTTGCCGAAAGAAAAGCTTAACGCTTTCCGTGGCGTCTATCTGGAAACCGCCCAGCGCCTGAAAGAGCAGCAGAGGAAGGGCGACGACCAGGCCAGCCCGGAAGTGCAGCAACTGGATTTTGAATTCGTGCTCTTTGCCTCCGCCGTCATTGATTACGACTACATCATGGCGCTGATTGCCCGCTACTCCGCGCAGGCACCGGGCAAGCAGAAGATGAGCCGCGAACAGCTCATCGGCCTCATTCAGTCCGATGCCAAGTTCATGGATGAGCGCGATGACATCGCCGCTTACATCAACACCCTGAAAGTGGGCGAAGGTTTGAGCGAAAAAGACATTCGCGAGGGCTACCAGCGTTTCAAGGCGGAGAAAAACGCCCAGGAACTCGCCGCCATCGCCGGGAAACACGGGCTGGCGACCGCCGCGCTGCAAGGCTTTGTGGACGGCATCCTGCAACGCATGATCTTCGACGGTGAACAGCTAACCGACCTCATGGAGCCGCTCGGGCTGAACTGGAAAACTCGACGAGAAAAGGAACTCGCCCTTATGGAAGACCTCGTCCCGTTGCTTAACAAACGCGCCCAAGGGCGGGAGATCTCAGGTCTAAGTGCGTATGAGCAATAAGCTGCAAACAAACATCATGAAGCAAGACGCCAAACGCGAATTGAAGCCGAAACTACGCTTTCCGGAATTCCGAGATGCACCAGGGTGGGATGAACGGCCCTTCAGCGACCTTTATGCTTTCGGGTCAACTAACACCTACTCACGGGATAACCTGAACTACGAAAATGGCACCGTGAGGAATATTCATTACGGGGACATTCACACCCGCTTCCGAGCTTTGTTTGATATCAGCAGAGAGGTTGTCCCCTTTGTTAATCCGACCGAATCGCTCGACAATCTCGACCCAGACACCTTCTGTACCGAGGGCGACATGATATTTGCCGACGCGTCCGAGGATTTGGAGGACGTTGGCAAGAGTATCGAGATAGTCGCCTTGGGTGGCAGCCGTGTTCTGTCTGGCACGCACACAATACTGGCACGGCGAAAAAGCGCGCAATTAATAGTTGGATTTGGTGGCCACCTGTTCCGATCCAACCGCATTCGTTCGCAAATCAGAAGAGAGGCTCAAGGATCGAAGGTCTTCGGTATATCCGCCGGACGCTTGTCGAGTGTCAAAGTATGTTTCCCCGAGGACAAGGCAGAACAACAAAAACTCGCCGAGTGCCTGACTTCGCTCGACGAGCTGACTGCCGCCCATGGCCAAAAACTCGACGCGCTTAAGACCCATAAAAAGGGACTGATGCAGCAGCTTTTCCCCCGCGAAGGCGAAACCATGCCCCGCCTCCGCTTCCCCGAGTTCCAAGACGCCGGGGAGTGGGCAATCCGAGAGTTAGCCGAGTTCATAACTGAAAGAAATCAGTATCCTAGAGAAAGCGTGCCTTTATTTAGTTTAACCATTGAGGATGGAGTTACGCCTAAAACGGAACGCTATGAGCGCTCTTTTTTGGTCAATGACGAAGTAGATGCTTATAAATTGGTGTTGCCTGATGACTTTGCCTATAACCCAATGAATTTGCGGTTTGGTGCGATTGGAAGGCACTCTGGAACCGAAAATGTGGCCGTCTCGAGATATTACAACATTTTTTCGTGCGATAACACCGTCGATTCTAGATTCTGTGAAGCCTATTTCAAGAGTGATGGAATGGTTGCTTTCTATGACGACATGGCCACTGGCTCACTCATTGAAAAGAGACGCGTTCATTTTAGCGCCTTTTTGAAATTCAATATCCGTTTTCCTGAGCTATCAGAGCAAAAAACAATCGCCGACTGCCTCTTCTCCCTCGACGATTTGATCGGCGCTCAAACACAAAAACTCGACGCGCTAAAAGCTCATAAAAAAGGGCTGATGCAGCAGCTCTTCCCGTCCCCGGAGGAGGTTGAAGCGTGAGCGCAACCCCGTTTCCCGATTTGAACGCCCTTGCCGCACATCTGCGTCAAGAGTTGCAGAACAAGAGATTCATTCTCCTCTACGCTTACAACGGCACGGGCAAGACCCGCCTTTCCACGGCTTTCAAGGACCTCGGCAAACAGGGAGACGAACGCGATACGCTCTACTTCAACGCCTTCACTGAAGACCTGTTCTTTTGGGATAACGACCTCAAGAACGATCGCGAACGGGTGCTCAAGATCAACAGCGATTCCCGCTTCTTCGCCGGGTTGGAGGAACTGGAGATGGACAACCGTATCCGCCCCTTGCTGAACCGCTACGCCGACTTCGATTTCAAGATCGACACTGACGATTGGGAAGTGAGCTTTTCCCGCGAAATTCAGAACGGAGACAAGCTCGTAACAGTGGACGACATCAAAATATCCCGTGGCGAGGAGAACATCTTCATCTGGTGCTTCTTCCTGGCAATCCTGCAACTTGCCTTAGACAAAGCCGAGGCATACAAGTGGGTGAAATATATTTACATCGACGACCCGATTTCGTCGTTGGATGAACACAACGCCATCGTCGTCGCCAATCATTTGGTGCAGTTATTCCGGGACACCCCGAACCAGCTCAAAACTGTCATCTCGACTCATCACGTCCTATTCTTCAACGTATTGAGCAACGAGATTAAGAACCTGCTTAGCACCAGGGATTTTCCGCAATTCTGTCTCAGCCGCAGCAGAAAATCTGTTGAATACCTTTTGTTCCGGCAAAAGAGCGATACCCCGTTTTTCCATCACGTCGCGGCGCTCACTCAGTTGTATGAGGCGGCACAAAGCGAGAATATTTACACGCATCACTTCAACATCCTGCGGTCCATCCTCGAAAAGACGGCAGTCTTTCACGGTTACGGACATTTCTCCAGTTGTATCAAAGAAGACGCGAATGACGCCGATGGGATTCTGCATCAGCGGTTCATTGATCTCTTGAGTCACGGCAAATACTCGTTGTATGAGCCGCAAGAAATGGGGGACGAGACAAAGGGCTATTTCCAGAAGATTTTGTATGAGTTCCTCGCCCGCTATCCATTCAATCCTGCACTATTCCCCAGCAAACCGGAGAAAGCACCTACACCATGAACGACCGAGATAAAACACAACTGGGGAAAACCCTTTGGGGCATTGCCGACGACCTGCGCGGCGCGATGAATGCGGACGATTTCCGCGACTACATGCTGTCGTTCCTGTTCCTACGCTACCTCTCAGACAATTATGAGATGGCCGCGCAAAAAGAATTGGGGCGGGATTATCCTCAGGTCGAGGGTGACAGCCGTCGTGTGCCGCTGGCCATCTGGTATGCCAACAATCCTGATGACGTGGCCGATTTCGAGAAGCAGATGCGCCGTAAGGTGCACTATGTCATCAAGCCGGATCACCTCTGGGGCAGCATTGCCAATCTGGCACGCACGCAAAATGGAGAACTGCTCAACACTCTCCAAGCCGCCTTCAAATATATCGAGACGGAGTCTTTCCAAAGCACCTTCCAAGGCCTGTTTTCCGAGATTAATCTCGCGTCAGACAAGCTCGGCAAAAAATACGAAGAGCGCAATGCCAAGCTCTGCACCATTATTCAAAAAATCGCGGAAGGGCTGACGCAATTTTCCACCGACGCCGACACATTGGGCGATGCCTACGAATATCTGATTGGTCAGTTTGCCGCCGGTTCCGGCAAGAAGGCGGGCGAGTTTTACACGCCGCAGCAGATTTCTAGCATTTTGTCTGGCATCGTCACGCTAGACAGCCAGGAGCCGAAAACGGGACAGAAGGCCAAGCTGGATAGTGTTATGGACTTTGCTTGTGGTTCCGGTTCGCTGCTCCTCAACGTGCGCAAGCGCATGGGGCCCCACGGCATCGGCAAGATTTACGGGCAGGAAAGTAATATCACAACTTACAACCTGGCGCGCATGAACATGCTACTCCACGGGGTGAAGGATTCGGAGTTTGAAATCTTCCACGGCGACTCGCTGAAGAATGATTGGGAAATGTTGCGCGAGACTAACCCCGCCAAGAAGCCTTATTTCGATGCTGTGGTGGCCAATCCGCCGTTCAGCTACCGCTGGGAACCCGCTGAAGCCATTAACGAGGATGTGCGCTTCAAGAATCACGGAGTGGCACCCAAATCCGCCGCTGATTTCGCGTTTTTATTGCACGGTTTTCATTACCTGAAGGACGAAGGCGTCATGGCCATCATCCTGCCTCATGGCGTGTTATTCCGTGGTGGAGCGGAAGAGCGAATCCGCACCAAGCTGCTGACCGATGGGCACATTGATACGGTCATCGGCCTGCCCGCCAATTTGTTTTATTCAACCGGCATCCCGGTGTGCATTCTGGTCCTCAAAAAATGCAAGAAGCCGGACGACGTGCTCTTCATCAACGCCAGCGAGCAATTCGAGAAGAGCAAACGCCAGAACCGTCTGCGGGACGAAGACATCGAGAAAATACTTGAGACCTACCAATTCCGGAAGGAAGAGGAGCGTTATTCAAAACGAATCCCGATGGCGCGGATTAAGGAGGAAGGGTACAACCTGAACATATCCCGCTACATCAGTACCGCAATAGCTGAACCAGAGATCGACCTGGCGGCGACTCATGGCGTATTGGAAATAATCGAGAACACAATCCAAAAGGCAACGATTAAGCACAATGAATTTCTTGGAGAACTTGGCTTGCCCCCATTGCCGTAGGGCATTGCTTCTCTAAACTAAGCTGCAGAGTCCTAATACTTCACATGAAATGTCGGGCTGTCCTCCGGTCGGGTTTTACGCCGGTCATAGAGCCGGGTAGTGGAAACATTCGCATGTCCCAGCCATTCCTGGACCTTCGCGATGTCTGCCTCGTTTGAGAGCGCATTCGTCGCGGCTGTCGCCCGCAGGGAATGCACGCACAGCCCATTCACTTCCGCATTTATGCCCGCCTCCTGCCCATATTTCCGCAGGATATTACGGTAAATGGAGCCGGGATCGAGGTGCTTATCGAGCTTTCCCGTGCGGTTATTTTTTACGGGCCTGAACAGCGCTTCGTCGAGGCTCTTGTGCATCTGCCCCCCGCCGTGTTTCCCCGCTTGCAAATACTCCTCGATGAGCCGCAGCGCCATCGGGTGAACGGGAACGAATCTGATTTTGCCGCGTTTGCCATGGATGCGGAAATGCATGACGCCTTCGCGGCTCTGCACGTCCTTGAGGCGCAGCAGGCATAGCTCCTCGCGCCGGATACCGTGATAGAGCAGGGTGGCAAGGATTGCACGGTCCCTTACACCCTTCAGCGTGTCCAGGGGAGGGGCCTCCAGCAGCCGCCTCGCCTGCGCATCGCCGAGGGCAGGGGTGCTGCCCTCATTATTATTGGTTGCCGGACGCTTGACGCCGTCCACGGGATTGCCGATGACGGCATTGCGCTCACAGAGATAATCAAACAGCGACGACAGCGCCGAGAGCTTGCGCCGGATAGTGGCAGCGCCCAGCGAGCGTGTCTCCATATCCTTGCGCCAGGCGATGACATGCGACCGCGCCACGGTGCGCAGCGCTGCAGAATCCTTCAGACCCGTGAACGCGATGAATTCCGCAACGTCGCTTTTATAGAAGCGCTTTGTTTTTTCATTGGTGATGTTGGCGAGCCATTCGGTTTCAGGGGGAACGTCGGCGAGGTCGCGATACTGGTCCGGCGTCAGCTTACGGTCGCTATTGATACTAACTAGCTCGTTTGACACCACCCTGCCCGTGATCTGGTATTCCTAACGCGATAATGTATTTTATCGAGTTAGAAGTCAATTAGGATTCCGCGCGGCGATGCATGCTCCGCGGGATTGCGAAACTCGCGTCGTCTGCCAACTTCATCGCATATAATTCGGAACATTCCCATGGGCCGCAAGCAGGCTTCCGGATGAGGCATATCCATGAAGCGAGCCACGACGGTTTTTTGCACGATGCTTTTCCTGCTTACCGGCGTTGCGCTCGCCCAGGACGTGGCGCAACCTTCGTCACAATCGCAACCCGCACATCGGATTACCATGACCGAGTGCGAGGGCATCGATAACTGCACGACGTGGATCTTCCTCAGCGACAAAGGTTACGGAAAATGGCGAACGGGCGAAGAATCCGTGTTGGAAGTAAAGAGTGCACAACCTGACAAAGTCGTGATCCTTCGCACGGATGTCACAGGCTCAAAAGCGGGCCTCACATCTACCTACGAAGGAACTCTTAGCGATGGTCAACTTGGCGGGAAGTACACGTATTCATACAATGGGAAAACCGGTTCCGGTCGGTGGTACGCGATACTCGGAAGCTCTTATCCCAACCTTCCTGCCGTCATGCGGGTCTGCGCCAATCCTAATGATTGGACTGTATGCAGCATGTGGACCTGGAACAGCGACCATTACGACGGCTGGAGAGAATGGGGCGCTATCGCCACCATGACGGTCGAAAGCTTTACTCCAGAATCGGTTGTGATTCGGCGTACGGACACAGGCCCTCCCGGTCCTGGTCACCCAGGAGCTGGCTTCACCATGGTCTATCGCGGCACCATCTCAAGCCAAGGCGACAGTATTCTCGACGGTATTTCGGAGGGGACCGGTGGTGCTGGCGGACCGTTCAAGGCCTATTGGGGTTCGGCGCTCCGAGATCTTCCTCCCGCGAAACACCCAATGCTACCGCAGCAACTGCAAGCGGCACCGAGCGGCATGAAAAATTTCGTAGACTTCACCGATTTTGTAAAGGCTCTTGCATGGTGGCACGATCAGTTAAGTTCACCTTAGGCTTCACTCACCGTTTTCTTTGCGGCGCTTCAACAGCGAACCTCTCTTGCGACGGGGCGGGTAGTGTGCCTTCCGGCAGCGTTTTTATAGCGAAATGATTCTGATACCACTCCACATCTACCGACCCAAGTATGCTTCCCTTCGAAACTCCTTGACGACTTGCTAAGACTGGATCACCCATAATCGTCTGCTTGGCTAACTGCTCGTCTGTGGCTGCATCCGGGTGCTTAGCACCGAGTGCGTGTTCTATCTCATGGGCAATGACCATCTTTTCGCGCTCCGAAGCCAAAATCGCGAAAATATCGGCATCCTTTCCGTATCGGTCGCCGTATTCCTCCAGAATCGATTTTCTGGCCTTCTCTCTTTCTTCAGGCGGCAAGAGGTTAAACGATTGCTGCATCACCTGTCTGAAATTCGATGCGCTCATGCCATCAACCACATAATTCAGGCTCCCACTATGCCCGGCATAACCCTCGGCGCGTCCGCCGCCGTGCTCAATTACACCGGAAGCCTTAACGAAAGCGAGGTCCGCCTTGTCCAAAGACGATACTTCCTGAAATTCAATGCGGGCACCCGATTCGCTGACAATCTCCCTCATCACCTCACGCGCCAGGTTTCGCGCCCTCTCTTCGTTAAGCGGCGCACAGTCTGGACGAAACAGAGCATCATTGTGGGAAATCCCATTTGCCTCAGCGGCATCGCTGGGAAAGTAATAGTGGACGACCGTCGTGCCGTCAGACTTCTTCGTCAAATAGTTAACCTGGTAGAGTGACTCCCTTTCCGGCGAATCCAGAATCGCCGACTTGGGTTCGTCTTGCTGAGCTGCGGACGCTGCCACTCCATCGCGAAAGAATCTCAATACCACTTCGCTGCTTGCTTGATTCTCAGACTTCTTGTGGCTCAGTTTCTCCCGTACGTCCGCCAGCCAAGCGTTCACGTCGTCATCGGAATCTCCAGTCACACATGCCCTCTTCGTGAATTGGCAATGATTCTGCTCGATCTCAGGCATTTTGAACAGTGAAGTATTTATGACTGGCCTAAGACCGGCCTAAGACCCTATAACGAATAAATAATTCACTTCCATCGCTCTCGCCGAACCTAGACATTCATGCTCAGGCTCGCTCTGAAGAAGTTGCATGTAGGGATCGCAGTTCTCTCCGCTGAGCGCTGTCCTCCCGGCCCGGTAAGCCGAACCTTAACGCCTCGACACTAGCCAGGCGTGGCATCCCGTCAACGGCGCTGCCCGCTCCATTCGCTTCGCTCCCGTGTTGGCCGTTTCCCTTGCGGTGACGGACTGCCTTCCTTCGCCCGGCCCTGTGGTCCTCGGCGGTTCGGAATTAACCGGACCCAAAAGGAGAACAGGACCATGAGCAACGAGAAACAGGATGTCTACACGCGCGTCACCAACAAGATCATCGCGGACCTGGAGCAGGGCGTCCGCACCTGGATGAAACCCTGGAATGCGGGAAACACGGCGGGGCGCATTACTCGGCCACTACGGCACAACGGTGTTCCGTACTCCGGCATCAACATCCTGATGCTCTGGGCAGAAGCTATGGACAAGGGATTTACTGCTCCTATCTGGATGACCTTCCGGCAGGCATCGGAGCTTAACGCGCATGTCCGAAAGGATGAAAAGGGCTCGCTGGTGGTTTACGCTAATTCCATCATGCGCACGGAAGAAGACGATAAAGGCGAGGAAACCGAGCGCGAAATCCACTATATGAAGGGCTACACGGTCTTCAACGTCGAGCAAGTTGAGGGTTTGCCTGAGCAGTATTACGGAAAGCCCGAATTACAGACCACTCCCGTTGAGCGCACCGTGCATGCGGAGACTTTCTTCAGCGCGACTAAGGCCGACATCCGCTACCGTGGCGACCGCGCCTATTACAGCATGGATGGCGACTATATCCAGATGCCGGTGATTGAAGCATTCCGCGATGCTGAGAGCTTTTATGCGACGCTTGCCCACGAGTCAACGCACTGGACGCGGCACCCCTCCCGTCTGGATCGTAGCTTTGGCAGGAAATCCTGGGGCGATGAAGGTTACGCCCGCGAGGAGCTGGTGGCCGAGCTCGCAAGTGCGTTTTTGTGCGCGGATCTAAGCATCACACCGGAAGTACGCGAGGATCACTCTTCCTACATCGCAGACTGGTTGACGGTACTGCAGAACGACAAGCGCGCAATATTCAGCGCCGCAGCGCACGCCCAGAAAGCCGTGGATTACCTCCACGGCTTCAGCGCCACTCGGGAGGATCAGGCCGCGTGAGCGGCCCATCCACACCGCTAAAGGAGACAGTGACGCGTCTTTATCCCGTATGCGCGAGCGGTGCAGCGTTCACGGCAGGTCTTTGTCTAACCGAGACTGAGCATGTCCCGCTCGAAATCAGAGAATTCTCTCCATCCCAGCAGTCCAACGATATCGAACCTGCTCAGGCAGTGGTGGAATGGTATCGTTCAGATGTCTGAATAGGGTTAGCGACTTAAATATCTCTCTATACTCCTCAACATATGCGTGCACGGCCAAAAATGGACATGCCAAAGCAATGTCGCTGCTTTAATAGACCGTCCCGCAACTGAATTTATCGTTTACGAAAGTCGTGTAAGGCCTGCCATCTGGCCGTTTAACATTATCCCCTGCGGCCTGCTCCCCTAACTGCGTCACCATCTGCTTAACATCATTGATCGATGCTCCATTGTCGAACATCACGGAAACTCTCTTCACTGTCCATTGCTGCGTCCGCCACTTTGCCCTCTCATCGGGATTATCAGGCGGATTAGAAGCCCACCCCGCGTTCAATGCTTGTAACGCCTCGTCTCTCGACATCTTCTTTGCTGAAGCTTGGCACAGCCGACCATGAAGAGTCTCAAGCGTTTCCAAGACGTCATGTCTGCCGTTCATCATTGCGGCAATCCATTTAGGGTCACCATACGTGGTTCCGTCAGCAAAAATGGCGGCGAGCACCTCTGCTCCGTCTATTGGATAGCTGTCCTCATACACCATTGCCATTCCCCGCGCCGCAATCATAGGGTCATCCGTGATCCTACTGTCACGTGTGATCCTTTGTGTCCTTGCTCCTATGTGAAGATTTATGAAAATCGCCGTGACAAGCGACAAGGTATTGTTCGTAACCACGACTCGCGTTTCCTCGGAGACTCTTTGCACGGCCACCTCCACCGGAGGCTTGCTTTCCTGAGCTTCGCCGTGACGCTCACACGCAGCGAGGCCCAACAGTAAGAACAGCGCTATCCCGATATATTGCCAGTTCTTCTTGATGAAATGCATCTTCCTTCCCCCCTGCTAAAGCTTTGATCGGATTCCTCCGCTTAACAAGACGGATCAAAACGCGATCAAAAGGAGATCAAAGGGCGAACATGCTATCCGCAGCGTCGAACAGAAGCCCGGGCCAACCCTCCGAGATCGCCGTCGCCCCGCTTCCCGCCTGCTCGGCTCTCTCAAGCCATAGTCTCCTTCGCGTAAGTCACCCCCTGCTCTCTCGCTTTCTCCCGGCGACTGGAACGTGCGGCGCTCGCGCGTCAATGACGCATTTTCCCCTCGCTGTAAAGCGCGATTCCTCGCGGTGGCTGCGCTCCAAAATCCTATGACCCGCTTCGCTGATGCCGCCCGCCTTTCCTGCGCCGCAAGCGAGACCGCACGGGTGGTCTCCCGCAAACCAAAGGAGACGAACATGGCTATCATCGAGAACTTCACAAGCACGGCGAACATCCATCGCAACACCGTCCTTCAGGGCGACTGCCTCACCATTCTGCCTACGCTGCCTACGCGCAGCGTCGATTTCATTCTCACCGATCCGCCTTACATCACGCGCTATCAGTCGCGCGACGGACGCATCGTCCCCAACGACGACAACGACCGCTGGCTCAAGCCCGCCTTCGAGCAGATGTACCGCGTCCTGGCAAACAATGCCTTCTGCGTCAGCTTCTACGGCTGGCCGCAGGCGGACAAGTTCCTGCAGGCTTACCGTGCCGCTGGCTTCCGCGTTGTTGGACACTTCGCCTTCCCGAAGCGCTACACCTCCCGCTCCCGCTTCGTGCGCTACCAGCATGAATGCGCGCATCTGCTCGCGAAGGGCAATCCAGCCTTCCCGCAGGACACTATCGGCGACGTCATCGACTGGACCTACAGCGGCAACAAGCTGCATCCGACGCAGAAACCGCTCTCGGTGCTTCTGCCGCTAATCGAAACCTTCTGCCCGGAGAAAGGCATAGTGCTCGACCCGTTCAGCGGGTCCGGCTCCTCTCTGCTGGCGGCGAAAACGCTCAGACGCTCGTATCTCGGCATCGAGCTCGATGCGAACTATCACGCGATTGCATCAGAGCGGCTCGCCGCCTGACGCGAGTCCTAACCATAGTGGGTCAGCCTGGAGCTGACCCACTATTACTTGTGTTCATTGCTTGCAATGCGGGTGAAACACGGCTAGGGTGCGGCACAACGTTCACTTGCAACCGCGCGGCCATGCAACAGCCCGTTTCCTATACGGATCGCGTCAGAGCGCAGCCCCATGCGCAAACCTCGCATCGCCGCGCCTTTCATCACCCGCGCACTTCCTATGGAGTCGCCGGTCACTGGATACATCTGCTAAGCGTGCTCGCCCCGCTGGTGATTGGCGAACTCATCAAAGACCCGGAGAAGAAATGGAAGGCTATCCGTCTCGCATCCGTGGGCACCGCAGTTCTCACGGAAGGCATGTGGACCTATCGGGTGAAGAAGCGGCGCGAAGATGACGAACAAAGGCTTGCTCTTGCCTTTGATTGTTCGCCGCAGGTGTGACTCTACCAGGTAGTTAAGCTTTCCTTCCTCCGATTAGCGATCTTCACTCTGCGCAATCGAGCGAGCAAATCTTAGTTGTCGTGGCGCGGAAAAAGACACAGCCGCAATCCCCGTCAGCTCATCAACTTGCAAACTCTCGAAAAGATATCTTGCCAGAGGCTGACTTTTTCATGCTATTGTCTTGAGCGCTCTCAGTACCGCTCCTCAGCACGTCAGCAAGACCCAGCACGAACAATCCCAGCCGTTCCCGAGGCGCACATGATCCGTCATGGTGTGGGTGCTTTCCTTTTCCTGAGTAACACGTCGCTTTCTCCTCTTATCGCCGCTTCCCCCACTTTCGAGGAAAAATCTAATTCCATTGTGTTCCGGCGCGCGCGAACCGTCCTCTGGACTCTCTTTTTGTTCGTATTTGGATTCAGTGGCGTCGCTGTAGCGAAAGTCATCGGTGTTACGCCCGGCGTTCAAGCCACAGCTCTAACAACCTGGCACATTCTTAATTGCAGCACGCCTCTCCCTGCCGGTAATTACACTGTTAGTGTCGCTCCCCAATACGGATCGGTCACATTCGGCAGCACGGATGCCCCGCCTGTAGGTTGCCCTCCGACCGGCCCATCACTGCCTGCAGTGGTCGCTTACTACACGATGAATGTCCTGAATCCACCCGTTGATTCGGACTATTTCCAGCTCCAATACGTGCTGAACGGAAGCGTATTAGCCACCTATGACATCTATGTCTTCAATAGTGATCTGCTTGGAAAGCAGCTCGGCGGCCGGGACTTTCCGGGCAAGAGCACATCGGGCCCTTGCAATTGCGATGGGCAGAACATCGTCGGCGGTTCCGGGAATCTTTCTGACAATAGTCAGTCCGGCAGCGATCTTGCGACACCGGGTTTTGCCGGAAGCAGTGGATTAAGCTCCGTTCCCGACACGCGCAACCCGAACCGTGCATACGTCAGCACCGGAACGGGAGTCGCGTCCGGAAACGTGTTTTATTCGGTTACGGACTATGCGACCGCTGGTCAGAACCCTCTCGCGTTCACGCGTTATTACAACAGTCTCGGAAGCCTGGCGACTCAGATTCCGCTTCCCGAGGCTACTCCCGTTCTCCGCTCAACCTTGGCCGAAAGCCTCGGCACTAATTGGCGGTCTAACTACGACCGCTTCCTCAAAATCACTTCCAGCACCACGGTCATAGCCGAGCGGCCTGATGGACAGCAGCTCAATTTCACGCTGAAGGGCTCGACATGGACGCCGGATTCGGACATCGACATCACCCTCACGAAAAATGGCAATCAGTGGGTGCTGACCGATGGCAAAGACACGGTCGAAACCTATACAACGGCGGTTCTCGCCGCAGGGATCTCTGTCGAATCCCTCTACGCGCGGCTCGATTCGATCCGCCTGCGAAACGGCTATACTCAAACCCTCCATTACAGTGGAAGCACGCTGAACAGCGTGACCGATTCCTATAACCGATCCCTCTCTCTCTCCTACAGCAACAATCTCTTACAAACGGTCACCGCACCGGACGGTCTCACTCTGACCTACGGTTACGATTCAACCGGGACGCTCCTCACCTCCGTTTCCTATTCGACAACTCCCCAGACCCAGCAAACCTATCTTTACGAAAACGCCGCCCTGCCCGACGCACTTACCGGCATCGTCGATGAAAACGGGGCGCGTTACGCTACCTGGTCCTATGACGGGATGGAACGCGGCACCGGCAATCAATTCAACGGCGGCGCAGACGCAACCGCGACCGCCTACAACAGCGACGGCAGCCGTGTCGTCACCAGCGCGCTCGGCGTTCAGGATACGTATAAGTTCACGATGTTCCAGGGTATTCCCAAGCTCGCCGAAATTGATCGCGCGGCGACCGGCACCACGGCGGCGGCAACCGAAACCTTCACCTATGACGCTAACGGCTATCTTGCAAGCCAGACCGACTGGAATGGGAATCAAACCACGTTTGAGAATGACAGCAATGGCCTGCCCACGACCATCAATGAGGCCGTCGGCACAAGCGCCGCGCGCACGACTACCATCACCTACGATTCGACCTGGGTGCATCTGCCCGCAAGCATCGTGACATCCGGCCTTACCACATCGTTTACCTATGACAGCCAGGGCGAACTGCTGACGAGAACACTTACCGATACAACCAAAACAACCGCCCCCTACTCGACGAGCGGTCAGACCCGCACCTGGACGAACACCTGGTCGAATTCCCTGCTGGCTTCCGTCAAATCGCCGAACGGCAACATCACGAAGTTCGGATACGACAGCAGCGGCGCGCTAACCTCCATTGCCGATGCGCTGAATCATGTGACGCAGATCACCTCGCACACGGGCGGGGGACTGCCTCAAACCATCGTTGATCCGAATGATGTGACAACCACGCTGGCATATGACCCCCGTCAGCGGCTCACCGCCAGCACAGTCAGCGGCAGCACCGGCACCTACAAGACAAGCTTCGCCTACGACGCAGCCGGGAATCTGACCAAAACGACACTGCCGGATAATTCGTACGTCGCAAACTACTTTGACAACGCCCACCGGCTCACCGAAACCTTCGATGCGGACGGCAATTTCATTCAATACACGCTGGACGCGCTCGGAGATCGAACACAAACCCTTGTTGCTGCGGGCCAGGCCCCGCAATTCTGGCAGGATTCCGGAACCTTTGACGCCTTGGGTCGCGAACTGGTAGACACGGGCGGGGCCGGACAGACGACCACTCGAACCTATGACGCCAACGGCAATGCGCTCACCGTCACCGATGGCCTCAATCACACCACGAGGAACACCTACGATGCCCTCAATCGCCTTTCATCGAGCACGGACGCGAACGGCGGCATAACGACTCCCGCCTATGATGCGCACGATCGTATTGTCAGCGTCACCGATGCAAACGGCAATACGACCTCCTACATCCGCGACGGCTTTGGCGACGTGATTCAGCAGATGAGCCCGGACTCAGGTACGGCGGTGTTTCATTTCGACGGCGATGCCAATCTGACGAGCAAGACCGATGCGCTGGGCATCGTGACGAACCAGACCTTCGATGCGCTCGACCGACCGCTTACCACCACCTATCCCTCCGATGTTCCCGAGAACGTGACCTATACCTACGATCAGACCGGGAGCCCCTTTGCCTTTGGGATCGGCAGGCTCACGAGCGTCACCGATGCGGCAGGCTCGCTGACGCGAATCTACGAAGAACGCGGCAACCTGGTCACGGAAAAGCGGGTAAACGGCAAAACGACGCTGACCACCGGCTATACCTACGATGGGGCAGGCCGCATCAGCCTCATGACCTATCCGGACGGCACTCTCGTCGGCTATCAGCGCGATCCCGCCGGGTTTGTCACCGCCGTTCTCGCCCAGCTGCCGGGTGGCTCCGTCACCACAATCGCCACGCTGACCCGTCTGCCACTCGGGCCGATAAACAACATTGTCTTCGGAAACAACATCCAGCAGGAACGATTCTATGACGCATCCTACCGCCCCACGATCATCGGGGTCACCGATGCCAATCTGCAGGTCCTCAACTATACCTACGACAACGCGAATAACATCACTTCGATCAAAGATTCGCTCAATGCCGCAAACAGTCAGACATTCAGCTACGATGCCGTCAATCGACTCATCGGCGCGGTGAGCGGCACGGGAGGCTATGGGAACTACGCCTGGACCTACGACAAAGTCGGCAACCGGCTGACTCAGGTTCTGAATTCCGTCACGACCACCTACGGCTATACGAAAGGCACCAACCGTCTCGCCACCATCACGACCGGCACGCCGACCGCATCCCTGATAGTTCCTGCGAGGAAAAGACCCGAGGGCGGCAACCACCCCGCGATTCGAGCCCACCTCTTTCCCAATAGCAGTTTGATTCCTAAAGAGCCTCAGCCGCACCGCACCGAGTCACACACCGGCCCCATGCTTGCCACGGCACTCGGCTGGCCAATGCTGGTGCTGGGCCTCGCCGGAATCGTGAGCTTTCGCAGGCGGTTGCTCGGCAATATGTGGCTCATTCTTCTGATCACAGCTGCATTATGCACAGGAGGAACCACCCTCATCCTGGGCTGCGGCAGCTCGCCCAAACCTCCGCCGACGCCTCCGACCGCAGCCACTCCGACCTTTTCCCCCGCCGCCGGGACTTATGCTTCAGCGCAGAGCGTCACCATCGCCGATTCCACCGCCGGAGCAACGATTTACTTCACGACCGATGGCACCGCCCCGACCACCAATTCGACAAAATACACAGCGCCGATTTCGGTTTCCTCTACGGAAACACTAGAGGCCATTGCGGCAGAGAGCGGCTATACCACCAGCGCGGTCGCTACCGCTGCCTACACCATCAATATTCCGCCGCCCCCCTCGCCTGCGGCCACTCCGACCTTCTCGCCCGCTCCGGGAAATTACACGTCCGCCCAAACGGTCACCCTCTCAGACGCGACGACGGGAGCCGCGATATATTTCACGACCGACGGGACCACGCCGACAATTAACTCACCCCAATACACTGAGCCGATCACGGTCAACAGCACAGAAACCATCAAAGCCATCGCAACGGCGAGCGGATACACCACCAGTGCGGTCGCCGCCGGCACCTACACCATCGCTCTTCCAGCCGCAGCCGCTCCCACCTTCACGCCACCTGCCGGCGCCTATACATCAGGTCAGAACGTCACCATCTCTGATTCAACCGCAGGTGCGAGCATTTACTACACCGCTGACGGGACAGATCCCACCACCAGCTCGACGCCATACACCGCCGCAATTAATGTTCCATCGACGGAGACCATCAAGGCCATCACAACTGCGAGCGGCTTCACGACGAGCCCGATTGCGAGTGCAACCTATACCATCAATTCCTCAACCGGCTCAGGAATCACGGTAATTACGAACGCCAACGGCAACATCACGAGCATCCCGCCCGACAACGGAACGACGAATGCGACATTCAGCTATAACGCAGCGAATCGGCTGGCTTCGGTCACAGGCACGCCTGAAATCGCGGCATCGTATGTTTATGACTATGCGGGGAAGCGATTCAGCAAAACCCACCCATCATCCATGCCCATTGTCTACAGCTATGCACAGGACGGCAGCCTGATTGCAGAGAACAACAGCGGCATGCAGACAAACTATATCTACGTCGATGGGATGCCCATAGCCGTATTGCAACCGGGCGCAACTCCAATTGCTAATCAGGTGAACTACATCGTTTCCGACCATCTGGGTACGCCGCAGACGGTGATTAACAACAATGGGACAGTGGTTTGGAAAACGACTTACACAGCATTTGGGGACGGCGGGCCTCCGGTGAGCTCCATCGTGCAGAACCTCCGACTGCCTGGTCAGAGCTATGACATGGAGACAGACTTCAATTACAACTTATTCCGAGACTACATGCCTAAACTAGGAAGATATTTGGAGACAGATCCAATTGGAATTGCAGGATATATCGATACGTACTTATATGCTCAGGCTAATCCACTAACTCACTATGATAAGCCCGGGCTATGTCCTATAGAACATTGTCCGGATGAAGAACAGCCTGGTCGGGTTTATGGGATGAATGCGTGTTACCGATTCATATGTCTCGGGATATCGGTTAACGACGCAGGCTACTGGTATGGAAACGTTGGTTTAGGTGCTCCAAAGGGCACAGGTTATTCGGCAATTTACACTTCAAATATGGAGGCATACTGCAGTGGCCTGACTGTCCAAGGTGGCTTGGATGGCATAGGCGCTGGCGGCAATCCAGACTCCGTTGGAGGAGGCGTACAATGGCCAGCAGGAGGTTCAGTCACTTATGGGGCTCCGCTGATGGACTTTGCGGGTGCTCCTTACTTTGGTTATTTACAGTGGTTGGCAGCTCACGAAAATGACGCAGTCGGAGGTGATGAGGATTATGACAATTTATGGGAAGGTCAGAGATATTGACAATCCGAAACACCCCTGTAGTGTCTGAAGTAACACCATCTCCTCAACCGTCGGCTTTCAACGTGGCAAACAAGTCTGACACTGCATCAGAGTCTTATCCAAGTTATAAAATCTTTTGGAGAAAGCTGCAAATTTATAGATTGTGCGGACTATGTTTTATACTCACTTCTTTGGCATGGATCATTAATGATTTAAAATCTAACACATTAGAGCACGAAGGAATTCAGCTATGCTTAATATTCATAGCATCCGTCTTCGCCACCCTATATGCGAGTTTCAAGTGCCCCAGATGCGGAAAACTCTTCTTTCGTAAGGGTATCTTCAATAGCATAGACGGAAAAAGATGCGCCCATTGCGGCCTGGAGAGAGGCGGTGCAGGGAGTAAGTGCTCGTAAGAGAAAGTGACCAACTGTGCGAGAAATCGCCTATGTTATCGACGGTCACTAAATATCATTTATAGACCTACAGGTGCATTCAGATAAGCTTCGCTGAGTATTCTGTGTCATTCTTCCTCCCGTTGCGTGATCTCAATCTTTTCAATCACGGTCGCGTTATCCGTCTGTAGAAACAGCTCGGTTTTCGGGAATTCCGGGGGCACAATACTTATTTATTTTTTCTGATTCATAACAGGGTTCGGGGGACATAAATACCTATTGTCGTCCTTTTTCCGTATGCTTGTCATAGGTCTACCGCGCTTGGCGTCTATCTTGATACCCACCTTAATCGACTGCGCCAGTTCACGAATCTTTGCTAATGTTTCCTGTTTACGCAGCTCCGCTCTAGCCTTAATCTCTTCCTGCGCCCAGACGATGACCTGCACCAGCTCAGTATCGTTTAATGCTTTCACCACATCCTGTGTCATTACTTATCCCCTTCAGTAATCAGAATCTTTTCTATCTGCGCAACTCCTTCGCTCAACAGCACCAGCTCACTATCCGAGCATTCGCGCAACTCACCGAGACGGTGGAGCCGCACGGACTGCCGGTATCGAGTAAGGCCCCTGCCCTCCGCGATCACAGTCGGCCCGCTGGTGAACTTCAGCGTCAGCGTGTCCCCCGGCTCGAATTCCACTTCCGCCAGATAGGCATAGCTGAAGCTCCGCACTTTGCCGTTGCGAAAGACAATATCGAGCATGGGCGTGGGAATGGCGAGCCGCGCCTCTTTCAGCTGGTCGTGTGCTTCTTCCACCTCCGGCTCATGCCGTGGCGATGCCATCATCTTTTCCAGAAATTCAGGGCGTTTAGCGGTGTTAGTTCCCAAGGCTCAGTCCCTCCCTTTGTGGCCGGTAGATCGACTGCGCATAGGCAGCGATCCGCTCACGCAGCGCGGTATAGACCCGCTGCAACACTCCCGTGCGCATCATCTCTTGCGTGAAAGCCGCTTTCCGCTTCACCGGCTCCGGCTGCACCAGCTCCGTGGCCGAGAGCCGCGCCGCGCTGTTTCTTACGGCCTCCATCATCGCGACCTTGTCATCGGTATAAATCCGCACCGCTTCCCGCCCGCGGCTGACACTCACATAGGCCTGCTCCCGGTTTGCCGCCGCAAAGGATTCCTGGCCCAGCGCCACGAGCGCCACATCCACGGTCTTGCCCTGGCTGGCATGCGACGTTACGACAAACCCTTTCGTGAGGCCGCCGTAATGCTTCGGCACCACGAAGCCATTCGTGAGCCGGATGTCGCCCTTGCGCGTGAACCCTTCCACCTCGTAAATCGCGCCGTTGTCGAGCCGGTCTTTGCCCTTCCTGCCCATTAGCCCCCGCCGTGTTTCCCGCTCCACAAGCCCGTTCATGGTGATGCGCAGCTTGTCTCCTTTAGCGAGCGCCACCTCCCGCGGCTGGTACACCTGAAATCTTCGCCGCCTGATTGAGTGGCAGTGTGGTTTCGCTGCCATCAGCCCGCGTGACCTGCACACCGTTGTCATCCACGGCGGCGACGGTAAGACGTTCCCCGCGCGTAAAGCTCTTGGCGTTCTGTACGAACTGCACCACCGCGCCGGGCTGATATTCGCGGGCGTCGCCACGCTGCGCCTCCGTCAGATTGAGCGGACGCAGGGAGAGAAATTGCCGCTCATCCGTCCCGAGTCTGCCTTGCGTTTTCAGTTCATCCCGTATCGCTTCCGTGACCCGCTCCGCTTCCTTGTGGGTAGGAGACACTACCAGCGCGGTTTTGAACCCCCCGCTGTGTTTCCTCTGCGCTGTCACCTCGGCATAGTCGGCAGCGATTTTCCTGAACCTGTCCTCGCCGTCCGCCTCGATAATCGCGCCCATCCGGTCGAGCATCTCCATGCCCACTTCCAGCTGCGTGCGGCCGTCCTTGCCAAGCGCGTCGCCCTCGCTGATAGCCTTGACCGCCGCTCGGTACGTCTCATTGGTCTGACGCCGGATCTCTTTCAGCTCCGCTGTTTTTATTCCCGCATCGCGCTCCAGAATGCGCAGCGCATCGCCACGGGTGACCCCGTGATGCTGGGCCGAATCGCCCACCAGAATCACGCGCGCGTTTTGTTCTTTTGCGACATCGAACAGGCGCTTCGTGTCCTTCACCGAAAGCAATCCCGCCTCATCGATCAGAAGCACCTGGCCGTTAACCTTCGCCTGCATCTTCGGATCGACCAGCAGCCGTTCCACCGTCGCGGCCTCCCCGAATCCTTCCTTCTGAAGCACGGCGGCGGCATCTGCGGAAGGCGCAAATGCATGGACCTCCTTGCTTGTGTCCCGGATGGCTGCCACTGTGGAGAGCAGCATGCGGGTCTTGCCCGTTCCCGCTCCGCCTTTGAGCGCTGTTACCCGGTCGCGCGAATTGAGAATCACCATCGCCGCATCCCGTTGTTCCTGGCTTAATTCCTTATCAAGCAAAGGCGGCTCAATGCCGCCGAGCTTGATATAGCGGCCCCTGCCCTGTCGGACAAAATCGCTCATGGCGATTTCTTCGTGTAAGACTTCCTTGGTGGTGGCGTAGCGTATCCCCGCCTTGTCACGGCGGATGACGTTATCGCGTGACAGCTCCGCCTGAACTTCGCTAACGCTGGCATTGCCGACGCTGTGAATCAGCGCCGTCTTCAGGAGCTCCTTTTCCGGCACGGCGGAGGCTCGCTCGAAGCAATGTGAGAGCGCATAATCCATTGCGGCCTGCGCATCGGGCGAGGTGCTTTCCTGCCCCTGCTGTGCCTTGGCCATCGCATTCCGCTCCGTCTCGGATAGGCGTCTATTCCAGACCTCACGCAGTTCAGTCATAGACAAGCCTTCAGGGTCTTTTTTTCGGCGTGTCTTTGCTCCCAGTTCTCCCTTGGCCTTGGCATTGGTGATGCCCAGGCGCTTCGCTTCTGCCTCGATCACCTCCGTCCGGTGCGAGAATCTTTTGGCGATTTCCGGGTCAATTCCGGCAAGCCGGAAGCTGTTGCCGTCGCGCTCGATGCCATAGCCGAGCGTTCGCAGATTCTCCGCAAGACGGCTATGGAACGCCGCCTGATAATAGCCCTTGTCGCGCACCAGGTTGGAGAATTCAGCCGCCTTCCACTTGTTCTCATCGGGGTCATAACTGGCGTTGAATGCAAGCGCGTGACAGTGCAGCTGCGGCTCGGGATGAGCATGCCGTTCTCATCCTCAACGGGACGCGTGGTGCGGTGAATGAATTCCGCCCAGACCATGTTCGCGGAGGCGCGGTTCTCCCACCGCTTGTTGCTCCGCACCCGTGTCATCACGGCGGCTTCCATTTCGGACATGGTGTCTTGCACGGCATTGCGGAAGGCATCCATGATGCGCTCGTTGCCACCCAACTCATAGGCGAGGCTCACCGATTTGGGAGCATCGAAAGTGAAATCGTAGGCGACTCTTCTCTGCGTTTTTGTATGCGGCGTAAGCCGTTCCCCGGTCGCCGGGTTGATGTTGTCGCACAGGTCGAAATACCGCTCCTTATCGACCGTGCCCGACAGCCCGAGCAGTTCGGCTCCCAGGCCATGCCACTGTCCGGGCATTTCCTGTGCGTCCTTCATGTAATAATCCGAGCGCGACAGATGCTCCGTGTAGTAATCCTTCGCATGACGCGCGCTCTTCGCCGGTGTGATAAACAACACGAGGCTCACTCCTAAATCTGAGGGCTCCGCCCAGCTATATGTAGAGGGTTGGGTTGTACCAGACCCACCATAAGTAGAAAAAGTAATCCCAGCAGACAAGTCTCCTTTGCATAGCCAAAGGGGAGGACAACCGCAACTAGTATTTCTACTGGTAGTAGTGAAAATTGCATTGGCACACCACCGCTATGCGTAGCCCCTTCGCCACAAGAGGAGAGGTCGCGCAGTCTCACAAAGACATTTCCAGCGTGCGGATCGACCTGCGAGCCGGACGCTTCCTGGAGTGTTTCGCAGAAGCTAGCCGCGCCGGTTTGGAATCATGGCAAACGGACATTGCTGCCATGGCGCGATCCTGCTCCCATTCAACAATCAGCCTTTCCACCTGCGGGCTGTAATTCTCCGCGTCAACTTCAGAAAGGCCGGTTCGTAAGAGTTGTTTGCTCCGCCTCATCGCTATCGCTCCATTCCACGGCTCTGCTGCCGATGTTGTGTCTGGGTTTGGCTCTTGTGCCCGTCGGTAGGGGAAAGCGCTTCCTGTGTTTTTCCGGGCGCACCCTGGGTATGCATCAGGGCGTCTTTTCCGCCGCGGTCCGATGAAGTGTTATGCGAAGTATCGGCGGTTTTCCTGACGATGGGCTGTGGCCCGATCCATCAGTTGAGCCGCAGGACGGCCTGCATCGACGGCTTGGGCTTTAACTTCGGCGGGGAGATTCTGGATTGCTTGAGATTGGGATGCCATTTGACAATCACCTCGAAGGTGATTGTCGGCCGCTTTCGCTTTATGAGCGTTAATTGCCGTTAAGCAGTTTGCCCTTGACCTAATGCCAAATGCTAAATAACTTTGCCCGGCTTCAATAAAAGATGTCGGGAGACATGATGGGTCAGCATTCAGATGAGGAAAAGTCGGATTTTCCCTCTCCACAGGAGATGGAAGGTTGGCTGCAGCGGGAAATTGCCGATATTAGAAGGGCGGCAGAACTGCGCATTAAGGATGCAACGGCGTTTGTCACCGCCTATTCGAAAGGCGAGATTTCGCAAGAAGAAGCGGACGAACGCTCATACCAGTATTCACGCCGCTGGGGCGAACCGATTTTTGGGGTATTTCGCTCGGAAGGCCTCAGTGATGAACAGGTACTGAAACAGCTCGACGAGGCCAACAGCAAACTCTACTCTCGTAAGCCTTACAGGGGACGGCACTAATCCTTATCCGAATCTGTCCGCATCCTACTCGCCGCTCAAAACCAATAATTCCGTGCCCCATCCGTGACGATCCAGATGGTACTGCTTCGCAAACGGCAGGTTCATTTGCAGGATCAATTCGGTAAAGTTCACGTACCGATACAACGGTTGCAAGAAATCCCACAAATGAAGCCACATCATCATCGGATGGCATTCGATCTGGGCTCGTTTCAACTGCCTGAGCGCATTCCGGTGATCGCCTGTCCCCAGATAGGCTAACGCAAGTTCCCAGGGGCATATCCATTGCCTCCAGCTCTTGCTGGAAAAACTGCCCTCCATCTCGAGGTCTTTCCCTTCAGGCGAATAGACCAGATCTCTTTGTTCAAGCCCGAACACTGACCTTTTATTAAAAAGGCTCGGGGGAGCTGACTCCAGAATCTGC
This sequence comes from uncultured Acidobacteriaceae bacterium, assembly GCA_963781245.1. Lineage (GTDB taxonomy): Bacteria > Acidobacteriota > Terriglobia > Terriglobales > Acidobacteriaceae > Silvibacterium. Next base: position 27,974 of record CAWAFB010000002.1, on the reverse strand, counting down.
AATAGCGACGCAGCTCGCTCCTGATTTCCTGCATATCCGCTCATCATGGCCCAGAATCCGAGGCCTGCAATCGGATTACCTTCCCCAAGCATTTCCGCGCGCATGAAATAATTTTCTATTACCTCGAACGCTTTGTCGTGCTCGCCTGCCGACGACAGGATGCATGCCAGTGCTGCCCGCGACATATATTGTGGCTCTCGCTTTATATTCTTGAGCAACATCCCTCCCGAATAGTCACCCCTGAAGCTCAGCACAAGCGCATAGAGGGTAAACCAACAGTTCTCCATCGGGGACCAGCGCAGATTCTCCGTAACGATCTTCAGTGCGTCGTCGAAACGGCCTGTAGCTATAAGCCATATGGAGTAGCACGGGTCTCCGGCTACTTCATCGGTCCCCAGCGCAATCGACCAATCGAAACTTTTTTTCGCGGCTCGCCATAATCCACGGCAAGCGCAATAGGCTCCAAGCGCAGCGTGAGAACGCCAATTCTTCTCATCTCTTCTAACCGCCTCTGTAGCACACCAGCGCGCCAGAGAGACTGTCTCCGTCGTCCTCGCGGGATAGGCCTGCTCCTGGAAATCATCGAAGCAACATTCATAAGGATTGCCCAAATGACACGACGCAAGATACAGAAACAATTCCCCCATTAACGCAAAAGTCGCTGTGAAATGAGGGTTCATCCATAGTGCTTTGTCACAGAACGCCAATGAATCGTAAACCTTCCATGGATACGATCCTTCATTGGACATCCATGCGAGCGCGCTCTCGTAATACTTCACCGATAAATTTCTGTTGTTGTAGTCGGCGTTGAAAGGGTAATTCTTGCCTTTTCCGACTTTGAAAACCACCAGGTCGCTCAGCCCTTCACCCGCGTAATACTCGATGAGCCCTTTTCTTAACTTATGTGCAGTTACGCGGGTGTCGGTCGACGCCGCCCGCACAAAATTCGGAAAAGTCTCCACGCCAAGGTCATCTCCGCTGAGCCTCTTCCCTCTAAGGTGGGCATCCACTATTACTTGCAATAGTGCGGCCTGGCTGGGAGCCTTGACCAGAAACTCCTTTTGGAGCAGTTCCTCGAGCTGGCCCATGATTGCCAATCTGCTCGGGCGTGTCTCAGTGATCCGACCCATCCAGTTACCTTCTCCCCCGCTTAACGGTAATTAACGCCGACGAGGGGCATGTGTGACGCATGCTCTCGTCATGCCTAACCGAAACATTTCGCTGATACTCGTTGCGTTGTCCCTTTCTGCTGTTCTGCCAGCGCAGCAAGCCGCCACGCCTCAACCACTACCTTCACCATCACAGGCCCAGATGCAGGCAGCATGCCTTGCCGCCTTGCCTCCTGCTCCACTACAGCCCCAACCTCCGTCTCCATCCCCGTTTCCATTTCTCGATGACATATTGAGACGCAAGGGCATCAATCCGGATGCCCTCAGGGATGCGCAATACAAGGCCGCCCTGCGGAAATACCAGTCGGAGCTACAGGCCTACCAGCAGAAGCAGATCGCTTGCTTCGCGCCGCCGGCAGCTATCGCCCCTCCGGCAATTGTTCAGCCTGCTTCTCCAGTAACCCCAGCCTCGCCTGCGACCACTCAGGCTCCGAAACAATGACCGATCGACCTAAAGGGGCATAACTCCCAAAACGAGCAATGCCCCTTTAAACAATCCGATGCGAATTTTATGCCCAAAGACCCCATTCTCGACCGAGTAATTCTTCAGCTTTCCGAGCAGGATGCCGTCCGCTTCAGGGACATTATTGAAGGCGGTTGCCTTATTACCGGAGGCCTCGGAAGCGGGAAATCCTCCACCAGCGCCCGCAATCTCGCTCTTTCGCTCTTGCAGTCTGGATATGGCGGGCTCGTGCTCACCGTTAAATCCGACGAAACCGAGCACTGGATCGAATATGCAAAACAGACGGGCCGCGAGAAAGACCTGATCATTTTCAACGCGGCAAGTGGCCTTTCCTTTGACCCCCTGGCCTATATCTGGCAGGCCGGAGGAAGGGCCGCCGCACAAATAGAAACCGTCGTTGAGCTTTTCACCATTCTCATGTCGGTGGGGAAGGTTTATCAGCCTTCCAGCGGGGAAAGGTATTTCGAGCAGGCGGTGGAGGAGTTACTCAGGGCCACGCTCGTCATTCTCTCGAATGCCCGCGAACCCATCAGCATCCTTGCAATTCATAAGGTCATTGCCTCTTTACCCATTGAGCCGCCGGAGGTCGATGATCCCGAATGGCAAAATTCTTCTGAGTGCGCGCGCATCATTTCCAAGTTGCGTCAGCGCAAAGAAGAGTTCACCACCTCCCAATGGGATGACCTTGAAATCGCCATCCTTTTCCTGCTGGAAAAGTTCCCGTCCCTCGACTCGCGCACTCGTTCCAATATCGAATCCACCTGGTCGGGAATGGCCTCGAAGTTCACCTACGATCCCTTCCGTTCCATGTTCTGCTCTGGCCGTTTTGATTTCACGGCGGAAATGACAACGCATAACCATGCCATCGTGGTGTGCGATATGCCGGTCTTGGAATACGGACGACGAGACTTCTCGCCTATGCCAAATTTTGGTAAAGCTTATTTTCCAGAAGGCATGGTTGAGACATCAATACAAGCTCGGCTGCTGCAATGGAGCCTTTCTTTTCCAAGACGAATTCAGCCTTTTAATGCACCGCGATGAGGCGCATTTTCACCAAGTCTGCCGCGGCAGCGCCATCGCTCCGATATGCATTACACCCAACATTCTCAATATCGCCGCGGAGGAATTCGGGGAACAACAGCCAGGTGCTAAGACGCTCGGCTTTCTCGGGCTCCTATCCCTAAAAATCTTTCATGCAAATAACGAGACGCTGACCAATCAATATTCCTCCGATCAGATAGGCAAGGTCTATTCCTACATCGAGGGCTGGAATGCCGGGCAAAGCGAGAATCACCATCATTCCGGAGTGAGCGCCAATAAGCAATTGGTGCATTTGCTCGAACCAATTGCCTTCACATCTTTGCTTAAGCCAGATGGCGATAACCCCTATTCAGAGGCCGTAGTTTACCTCTCCGGCCGCACCTTCAACGCAACACGAACCCGGAGCAATCCGCGTGGGCTCCCCTACCTACGCGTGCATTTCTCGCGATAGGAGACCTATGCCCGACATGCACCAGAACACGCAAAACATGAGCTTCGACCAGCTCCAGGACTATGCCATGGGGGTTATTCATACCGTCTGCGGCAGCTTCAGCAGGCCGATAGAAATGATCCTCCGCCCATGGCATGGCACCCGCTACTTCAACGTTGCTCAGATAACCCTCTCCACGCTCGGCATGTTGATACTTCCTGCCTTTATTGCCGTGGGCGAAACCGCCACAAGCCTCATTCCTTTTTCGCATCCGGCCCGGACGATGGGCCTGTTCGATATCGCCTCGTTTTCCAAGCTCTTCTTCCTGCTCTCGGCGGTACATGGCTTTCGCCTTTACCGCAGGATGATGCGGCCTGAGACGGAATTGCATTCTTACTTCGAAGGACCGGCGTTGCCGTTTTTCCGTCTCCTCCCGAAAAGCGATTCTTTCTGGTTCACCCGCATCGTTCTCGAACCCCTTTTCGTCTTCGTCGCCGCCACGATACTCGCGAACCTCACCATCATCACCCCAGGATTAGCCCTGTTTCTGCATTTCTCGGCGCTTTGCCTGGGAATGAAGGAATTCGTGGACTGGTATGCGAACTGGATGTTCATCCGGAACCTGCTTGATTCCCGCAATGCCGGTCCGCTGATTTCCAAGCTGGTCGAGGACACGGCGACGGAAGAAGATCTCGCTCCCATCCATCTGGCCTCTTTCCCCAAGAGCCATTCCCCCGAACTGCGGCAGGAAGCAGCCGCCTATATCGCACGCACCTATGACGTGAACACTAACTAAGGAGCTAACCCATGGACCCCAAACGCCGAAAGCAACTCATCATTACCGCCGCAGTAGTAGCAGGGCTCTACTACTTCCCGGCGATCATGAATACCGCTCGCCATACTCTGATTGTCCGCAACGAGGATTACAGGCAGATGGAGAAACCAAGCCCGGCTAAACCCGTCGAGCCTGCAGGCACACTTCCCGCCCCGCCTGGTGCCACAGTAATCCGCGCCGGCGGGCGCCGATACGCCTGCCGACCCGAAATTCGCGGCCCTGCTCGGCAAATACATGGGCGGAGCCATCCTGAAGACCCGTGAGTGCAAGGCGAACTTCGAGCTGAAGCCGAACCAGGACAAGCCCGCTGAGTTCTCAGGCTTCGTCACCATCGTCTGCTACCGGCCTTTCACCCAGAAGGGCGCAACGCCACTTATTTCCGACCCCGTGGCGGCGCTCGGAACCATGGCTACACCTGCCTCGGCCATCCTGAGCGGCCCCGCCGTGAATGGCTCCATCCGCATGAAAGCGGATAAGAGCATCGAGACCCTGGCGGATGGCTGCCCGATTACCGGCTTGTCCGTGGTGCCCTTCGCCACCAACCAGATTGAGATCGATTGGGAAGAAGGGACGTGCCCAGGCGGCCAGCTCATCATGCAGCACGAATAACCGGAGAGAATCATGACGACCATCAACCAGTTGTGGGAACCCTTTGTCTCTGCCGAAGAAGCGGCGAGCTTCTTAGGCATCAGCCGCCGCCTCCTCCTTGCCATGGCAAGGAGAGGCGTAAAAGGCTCCTATCCCATCGGGTGCGGAGATTTCCGCCACCGATGGGTCTTCAAAAAGTCCGAACTCGCCGAAGCCATAGACCCGAAACGGCGCTATGATCCGCTCAGGCAGTCCCCGCTGAAATGAGGCAGCAATGTCACATCAGCAGGGAAGTTTGAAGAAAGTCAGACGTAAGCAGGGAACGACCTGGATGCTCCGGTTCAGAGTCACCAATGCGGAAGGCAGGCGCGTGGAGAACACGCTGCCCATAGGCCTGGTGCGGGATCTCCCGACCGAGAGGGCCGCATGGGCGGAGGTTCACAAGCAAAGCCTGTTCATCCGCATCAACGAGGCTCCTGACGCTGGCCGCGTCCGGTTTGACGCGCTTGCGGAACATTATCTCCGGGCCGACTTCGGAACCGACGCCATACGGCCAAAGTCCGAAGGCACGACCCTCAACATGCAACATATCGTCCGCGACTATCTTGTCCCGAGATTCGGCTCAGAGATCGCGGTGGATATTAAACCGCTCGATATTCAGCGCTGGCTGAAGGGGCTGCATACGGATAAAGGGCTGGCCTGGACTACCGTCTCGAAAATCCGCACCGTAATGGTGCGAGTTTTTAAGGTCGGCATCCTGCATGGGCTGGTGTCCAAAAATCCGTGCGAGCCGGTCGAGACGCGGAGTACGACAAGCTACCGCGCCATCACCGTCACTCCGCAGCAGACGCGCGCGATTCTTCGCGCCCTCCCCTGCCCGCTTCATCGCATCCTCGTGCTGACCTGTGCCGCCACGGCTCTACGCTCCTCAGAGCTGGTGGCGCTGCGTTGGGCGGATTTACGGTTCGGTGAAGGACGGATACGGGTATCGAAGCGCTGGGCGCGCGGTAAGGATGGCCCGACCAAGACGAAGAGCAGCGACGCGTTCGTGCCACTGCATCCACGCCTGGCGCGTCATCTGGAATGCTGGCGCAGGCACACGCCTTATTGGCGGGATACACATTTCGTGTTCCCCTCCTTTAAGGCAAACGGCAAAGTACCGCTTTGTGCGAGTGTCTTTGTCGCCAATCATCTGCGCAAAGCCTCCCTGGACGCCGGAGTGCCGATTCCCGACGGTTATCGCTACGGCCTTCACAATCTCCGTCACTCGCTCTCAAATTGGCTGGTGAACAAGGGAAAAGTGGAGCCGAAGACGGTGCAGGGCATACTGCGTCATTCACGTGTCCAGATGACGCTGGATGGTTACACGCAGCCGGACGGCGAGGAAGCACGGGCGGCGCAAGGCGAATATCTCAAGGCGCTACGGACGCCGACGAGGATAGTGCAATGAGATGTGGGTCAGATTGTGGGTTGAAGATTAGCAGAAGAAAGGCCGTATCTATCAGAAAAGAAATGGTAGGCACGAGGAGACTCGAACTCCTGACCTCTACCGTGTCAAGGTAGCGCTCTAACCAACTGAGCTACGCGCCTGCTCGGAATAGTCGACTTACACATCATATCAAGTTTTGCGGCTAATATCCCCACTTGTGAACTAGTCAGAATCGGCACCCGTCTCTTCCCCGTCCGGGGTGTGGCGCATGGTCCTTGGGTCTTGTAATATCAGGCTTTTGTGCGCCGCTGGGAAACAGCGCCGCGTGGCTCAGTCATCCTCACTTTTCGTTTTCAAGCCCATGAACCAGCTTCGCGCAGCCCCGAATCAACTCACGCTTTTGCGTCTGTGCATCGTTCCGTTCCTGGTGCTGGCCGTTCTCGACGGCCACTTTCGCACAGCGTTTGCGCTCTTCGTGCTCGCCGGCGTCACGGACGGCCTCGATGGTCTGCTGGCCCGATGGCTGCAGCAGCGAACCGTCCTTGGGCAATACCTCGATCCCGTAGCGGACAAGCTTCTGCTCAGCACCCTGTTCCTGGTGCTGCATCATGAAGGGCTGATTTCCCGCCGGGTGACCGTCCTGGTCTTCGGTCGCGACCTGGGAATCGTCATGGTCGCGGCCATCCTTTACGCCAGCGTTGGCATGCGCGACTTCAAACCGAGCATCTTCGGCAAGGCGAACACCCTGGCGCAAATTATTGCCCTGCTGGCCGTGCTTCTGAGCCAGTTCTATGCGCCTGCCCCGGTGCTTGCCGTCCGACACTTTGCCTTGCTCGCTACCATTGGCTTCACTGTGATCTCAGGCTTCCACTACGCGTGGCAAATCACGCGCCGCCTCAGCTTCTCCGGCACGCCAGCCAACGGTTGAAGGCGCTCAGAACGCCGGCGCAGAGATCAGGTTTCTCCCTCGAGCTCCTGGGTTTCTTCGATCGCCATATCGCGAAATTCATCTGAGTCGAAGACTTCGCCACATTCCTGGCACTCGACGTACTCGACGTCCTCTTCGCGCGCTACCACGCGCACTTTGGGATGTTTGCAGGGGGCGCTCATTGATGGTTTCTGGCCGCAGTAATCTGATGGTATCGGCAAGATTGTATCCGGGCCGGGCCTCCTGTCAATTTGAATCTGCGAATTCGTGGTTTTGGACTCCCGTTAGTCGTATGCGCTCTGAAAACGGACCCGGACCACCCATTTATTTGAATTCGGACGATTCTGGTCCTATACTGGATACAGCGACCGAGGGAGCCGGTCCCTGGCATGCTCAGACTCACCAAAAAGGCCGATTATGGGCTGATGGCGCTCAAGTTCCTGGCCGAAAGCCCGGATTCCGCGTCAGTCAGCGCCAAGGATATCGCCGAGGCCTACCACATTCCTCAGCAGCTGCTGGCCAAGATTTTGCAGCGCCTGGTCAAGGAAGGCCTGCTGCGTTCGCATGCCGGGATGAATGGCGGCTACACGCTGTCGCGCCGCGCCAGCGAAATATCCGCCTTTGAGGTCATTCGCGCGATCGACGGCCCCTTGTTTATCACCTCATGCGTTACGGTTAGCGGATTGTGCGACTTAACCAACACCTGCACCATCAAAGAACCATTAGCGCGAGTCAATGACAGCATTTCAGACGTGCTCAAGAAGATCCGGATCTCCGATCTGGTCGAGTACGATCACGCAGGGCATCGCGGCGAACGCGATCTGGTACACATCCAGAGCACAAATATTTAAGTAACAGCGGGTATCACAGCAGATACGAAGCAGGAGAGTAGAAAAGCAATGAGCACAACCGCCAATGGAACTGTCATCGTGCCGGCAGGGGTGCATCTGCCAATATATATGGACAATCACGCGACCACGCCGCTCGATCCGCGCGTGCTGGAAGCGATGATGCCATATCTGACTACGGTGTTTGGAAACGCCGCCAGCCGCAACCACTCCTTTGGATGGGAAGCTGAAGCGGCTGTCGAGAAGGCGCGTGAACAGGTCGCCAAGCTGATCGGCGCAACTGCCAAGGAGATCATCTTCACCTCTGGCGCGACCGAGTCGAACAATCTGGCGATCAAGGGCATCGCCGAAATGTACCGCGAGCGCGGGAATCACATCATCACGCAGGTTACCGAGCACAAGGCGACTCTCGACACCTGCAAGCGCCTCGAGAAGTATGGATACCGTGTGACCTACCTCCCGGTGAAGGCAGACGGTCTGATCGACCTTGAAGACCTGAAGCGCGCGATGGACGACAAGACAATCCTGGTCACCATCATGATTGCGAATAACGAAATCGGCGTTGTCCAGCCGGTGGCCGAAATCGGCAAGCTCTGTCATGAACGGGGCGTGATCTTTCACACCGATGGGGTGCAGGCGGCCGGCAAGATCCCGGTAGATGTGAATGCGATGAACATCGACGCGCTGTCGCTCTCCGCGCACAAGATTTACGGCCCCAAGGGCGTCGGCGCGCTGTATGTACGCCGTCGTAACCCGCGCGTGCAGATATCCGAACAGATCAACGGGGGAGGCCACGAGCGCGGCATGAGGTCCGGAACCCTCAATGTTCCCGGCATCGTCGGCCTGGGCAAGGCCTGCGAGATCGCCCGCGAAGAGATGGCGTCCGAAGCCAGGCGCCTGAGCGCTCTGCGTGACAAGCTGAAGGTCAAGCTCGAGAACAGCCTAGACTATATTCACGTGAATGGCTCGATGGAGAACCGCCTTCCCGGCAATCTCAACGTGAGCTTCGTTTACGTCGAGGGCGAGTCGCTGCTCATGGGCATCAACGACGTGGCCGTTTCCAGTGGTTCGGCATGCACCTCGGCGACGCTCGAGCCATCTTATGTACTGAAGGCTCTCGGGCTGGGCGACGATGTGGCGCACAGTTCCATCCGATTTGGACTGGGACGCTTCAACAGCGAGGCGGAAGTGGAATACGTTTCGGATAAAGTGATTGACGTGGTACAGAAGCTGCGCGAGCTTTCACCGCTCTACGAGATGGTGAAAGAGGGCATCGACATTTCGAAGATCGAATGGCAGGCGCACTAAAGAAAGAGCTTCACAGCAGAAATTTGTCTTATAGGTTTTTAGAGATACAGGAGAGAATCACATGGCATACAGCGACAAGGTCATCGACCACTACAACAATCCGCGTAACGTAGGCCAGCTCGACAAGGCCAGCAGCGAAGTTGGCACTGGCCTGGTGGGCGCTCCAGAGTGCGGCGACGTGATGCGTCTGCAGATCCGGGTCAATCCCGAGACGCAGGTGATCGAAGAGGCGAAGTTCAAGACCTTCGGCTGCGGTTCGGCCATTGCGTCGTCTTCGCTCGCCACCGAGTGGGTAAAGGGCAAGACAGTCGACGAAGCGATGGAGATCAAGAACACCGACATCGTAAAGGAGCTCTCACTGCCGCCGGTCAAGATTCATTGCTCCGTGCTTGCCGAGGACGCCATCCGCGCCGCGATCGGAGACTGGAAGAAGAAGAACGGCGTCGGCGAAGCGCAGGCTGTGCAAGTCGGCGTAGCCAGCTAAATTAGAGGATCGAATCGGCCACCCATGTCCGGTCAGCGGACATGGGCATGCTGGTATTGAACTTATGACCACCGAACAGTTGACCGTCATTAACGCAGAGAACCAGGCCCCCAATCAGAAGGGGATCCAGGTAACAGAGCGCGCGCTCAAGCGCATTCGCGTTGCCATGGAAAAGGAGGGCGTCTCGCCCACCGAGGGTGGGCTGCGTCTCGGCATCACCGGTGGCGGCTGCTCTGGTCTTTCCTACAATATCCGCTTCGATTCTCAACCGCGCGAGCGCGACCGAATCTATCAGTTCGACGACGTGCGCGTCTTCATTGACCCGAAATCGTTTATCTATCTTCACGGCATGATTCTCGATTACGAAGAGACGCTCATGCGGCAGGGCTTTAATTTCATCAACCCGAACTCGACCAAGTCCTGCGGCTGCGGATCGTCCTTTTCCGCATGATGCGCGCCGCCGGTGCGGCGATTTCCAATGCAGACAGCTGAACCCCAATCCGTAAGCGCGGCCTGCTGGTCGTGCAGCAGTTCCCTGCCCGATGGCAAACCCTTCTGCGATAAGTGCGGCAAGGTGCAGGCGCCGTCCGAGGACGCAGACTACTTCGCGGTCTTCGGGCTTCGGCGCAAGCTGCACATCGATCTGTCTGCACTGGAGCGGAACTTCTATCGCCTGAGCCGCAAGCTTCACCCTGACCTGTACGCGCAGGCCAGCCAGCAGGAACAGCAGTGGAGTCTCGACCAGACTTCCCTTCTCAACGATGCCTACCGCACGCTGAAGAATCCCATCGCCCGCACGGAATACCTCCTCGGCCTTGAAGGCGTCGTTCTCGAAGCGGGCAAGAGTGAAGACGGGAAGCCCAAGGATTCGCGTGTACCGCCTGACCTGCTGGAGGAAGTCTTCGAGCTCAACATGCAGCTTGAAGAGATGCGCATGAATCGCAAAATGGGCGAGGACGATCCACAGCTGCGTGCCGATCTCGAGAAAGCACGCGTTCAGTTTGAATCGGAACTTGCCGGACTCGACGCCAGCCTGCAGGCATTATCGACGCGCTGGGACGCATCCATCGACAGCGCTGCGGCCCAACCCGAGAAGACCAAAATCAAAGACGAAATCGTTGCGCTCCTCGATCGCCGGCGCTACATCCGCAACCTCGTGCGCGACGTAAACGAAGCGCTGGAAAGCTAGAAAGCATCGAATATCCATGGCAGAAGCCCGCATCGTCGGAATCGACCTCGGCACCACCAACTCTCTCGTAGCCTTCATGCAGGGCGATCAGCCGGTCGTCATTCCGGGCGAAGACGGTTCGAACCTGGTGCCCTCGGTCGTGGCCATTCCCGACTCCAAGAAGGTCATCGTTGGCTATCCCGCGTACCCTTATCTCGCGTCCACGCCAGACCGCGTCATCTACTCTGCCAAGCGCCTGATGGGTCGCGGCGTCGAAGACGTCCAGCATGAGCTCCAGCTCTTCCCCTTCAGTCTCGCTCCCGACATCCAGCCGGGCGAAGTGCTCCGCCTGCAGATAGGCGCGCAGCAGTACACACCGCCTGAGATCTCCGCGTACGTCCTTCGACAGCTGAAGAAGAACGCGGAACGCTACTTCGGTGCGCCCGTCACCAAGGCCGTCGTTACCGTCCCGGCCTACTTCAATGACGCTCAACGCCAGGCTACAAAGGATGCGGGCCGCATGGCGGGACTCGAAGTCCTGCGCCTGGTCAATGAGCCCACCGCAGCGGCCCTTGCTTATGGACTCGACCGCCAGAGGGAAGGTATCGTCGCCGTCTACGACCTCGGCGGCGGAACTTTCGACATTTCCATCCTCAAGTTGCAGGATGGCATCTTCGAAGTGATCGCCACCAACGGAGACACCCACCTCGGCGGCGACGATATCGACCATCTCCTCATGGCGATCGCTCTCGACGACATCCTCGGCGAACACAGCCTCGATCTCCGAACAAACGCGGAGGCCGTGCAGGCAATTCGCAAGGCGGTCATTGAAGCCAAGATCGCCCTCTCCACGGCTGACAGGGCGTACATCGACCTCGATCTGCCCGACGGCACGCCCTACCGCCGTGAAATCACCCGCGAGCAGTTTGAACAGATCATTCAGCCGGTACTCGACCGCACCGTCGGCCCCTGTCGCCAGGCCCTGAAAGACGCCGGCCTCAAGCCCGAGCAGATCGACGAAGTCGTTCTTGTCGGCGGTTCGACGCGCATTCCGCTCGTCCGTCGTCTGACTGATCAGATCTTCCAGCTCAGCCAGCGCGGCAAAAAGCCGCATACCGAACTCAATCCCGACGAGGTCGTCGCCCTCGGAGCAGCCGTCCAGGCGCACATCCTCGAAGGCGGCTCCAAGGCCACCGAGGACATGCTCCTCCTCGACGTCACCCCGCTTTCGCTCGGCATCGAGGCCCTCGGCGGAGTTGTCGCGAAGATCATCCAGCGCAACTCGACCATCCCCGCATCGGCCACCGAGCACTTCACCACCGGAGTCGACGGTCAGACCAACGTCGCCATTCACGTCGTGCAGGGCGAGCGAGAGATGGCGAACGACTGCCGCTCCCTGGCACGCTTCGACCTAAAAGGCATCCCGCCGATGTCCTCTGGCCTTCCGCGCATTGAGGTCAAGTTCCTCATCGATGCCAATGGCATTCTGCATGTCTCCGCCCGCGAGCAGCGCAGCGGCAAGGAAGCCGAGATCGAGGTCAAGCCGACCTACGGCCTCACCGACGAGCAGGTCGAGACCATGATTCTCGACTCCTTCGACTACGCCGAACAGGATTTCGCTGTGCGTCAGCTAGTGGAAGCTCGGAACGAAGCCACCACGATCCTTGGTGCCGTCGAGAAGGCTCCGACACACCCGGCATGGCAGCATCTCACCGATGACGAGCGCACTCAGATCGGCATGATCTCCGAAGAATTGCGGGTGCTCAAGGAAGGCGACGACCTGAAAGCTCTGCGCGACGCCACCCATGCCCTCGATGAGGCTACGCGCCGCTTCGCCGAACTTATGATGGACTCGGCCGTCGCCAGCGTGATCCAGGGTCAAACGATGGAATCGGCCGGTGAGAAACTGGGCGAGGGGCCAACGGCGCCTCACCCATTCGCCCCAGCAGAAATCAAGTGAGAAGCTCAGAACAATGAACGATTTCAAGCCCCAAGACATCGACCTCAGCAAGCCCCCCGCGCCCAACATGGTGCGCGTCACCTTTCTTCCTGAAGGCCGCACCGTCGAATTCGAATACGGAACGATGCCCTACGACCACCACGGCAAGCCGATGTCGTTTCTCGACGTCGCCGAAAACTTCGGCATCTTCCTAGACCACGCCTGCGGAGGCGCCTGCGCCTGCACCACCTGCCATCTCTGGATCAAGGAAGGCGACCACAAACTCAGCGAAGCGGAAGACGACGAGCTTGACCGCCTCGATATGGCCGCCGATCTGCAGCTGAATTCGCGCCTCGGCTGCCAGGCCGTCATCACCGGCCCGGGCACCTACGTCGTCGAGATTCCCAAGTGGAACCGGAACTATGTTTCCGAAGGCAAGCCCTTGTCGCTCGCCGAAAACAAATAGAGGAGAGCCAGCCGTGCCCGCAGAAATCACCTGGAACGACGCCGAAGAAATCGGCATTCAACTGCAGGAGAAATACCCGGACCTGGACCCTCTCACGGTCCGCTTCACCGACCTGCACCGTTACGTCACCGAACTCCCTGACTTCTCCGACGACCCCGCCAAGTCAAATGAGTCCAAGCTCGAAGCCATCCAGATGGCCTGGTATGAAGAATACAAAGACGCGCAGTAGTCAGCTCCATCCAAACGCCCCGCGGAAATGAGCGAATTCCGCGGACTTCGCTCCCTCGAAATAGATCGACAGGATATCGAACCGCACCGGCAATTCCTGCATGGCTCGCTCGCGATCGGGCAATTGTAGAAGGTAATGCCGCGCCAGCCTCCGCAACGCGCGCCGCTTGTCCTCATCGACTGATGCCTCAGCAGTCGCAACCGCTCGCGTGGTCCGAGTTTTTACTTCGATAAAGCACAGCGTGTCCCCCTCCCAGGCAATCAAATCAAGATCACCGCGAACAATCCCCGAGCGCGATCCGCGTGCAACGACGACGAGTCCCTTGCGCCGCAGATAAAAGAACGCCGACGGCTCTCCTCGACGCCCAGTGACCAGGTGGTCCGCCTCAGGCTTTCGACGAACGACAGCGCGGTCGCAGGCGTTGACCAGCGCTTCGAACAGATCCAATCGCACAGACGTAAGCCGGTTCATATGGGCTCATTCTCAGCCCACTGAGCTGTGCAGCCAAGGCACTTTAGTCACGTGTGTTCATCACATCATTCAGTCAGCCGGGCAATCTCCGTGCGCAGCCGTTCCGTGATTTCCTCCGCGCTCAATTCAGGTGCGAACGACATCGGCGTACCGACCCGCACCCGCAGCTTGCCCGAGCGAAACCACCGCTCTTTGCCCTGCTTCATCTCGCTCAGTCCCACTAGCCCGACCGGCAGCACCTTCACATTCGACTCGGCGACGAGCAGCCCGATACCGGGACGGAATCTGAGCAACTTGCCATCGTCCGACTGGCGACCCTCGGGAAAGACGAGCACATGGTAGCCATGATCCAAAGCCGCCCCGGCATGCTGGAAACTCCGCCGGAATCCCGCACTGCGCGGCAGGGGAAAGACATTGAATAACGCCGTCACCACAAAATATGTCAACGGCCCCAGCGCGTTCAGAAACCACGAACTCTGCTTCCGCCGCATACGCCAGTCGTAAAGCAGATCTGCAGCCATCGCTGCCGCGACATGTCGCCGCATCTTTCCCGGTAACGCGTACAAAACCAGTGGAGGGTCGTAATCAGTTACATGATTTGCAATTAGTAACAGTGGATGCTCTATATTCAGCTGTGTATCGCGCTGCACCTCGGGTGCGGCCAACAGCCACACCAGCGGCCGCAGCACGCATTCGATAAACGCTACCCGCTGTGCCTGCACCGGCCACCACCATGTCCAGTGCGGATAGACATCGCGCCGCTCCTCGGTCTTCGCCGGAAGGGTTGCGGGGGCATCCGTAGTCGCGGATATCCCCTCAGCTGCGGTCTCCAGGCCCAGCTGCCGCCGCAGGTCGCCGAGCGTCACCGCCCGCTCAAGAGCGGCATCGCTCAGCGTGACACCCATTCTCTCCTCGATCTCCGCCTGCAGTTGAACACGTCCCAGGCTGTCAAGTTGCAGATCCTCGGCAAGCCGCGCATCGTCAGACAGGTTCTCCGCCTTGGCGCCGGTAATCAAAAGGATCAATGCCAGCAGCGGATCGGAACTCGTCGTCACCGCCCCGCCCGTCTCGCGTTGCGCATTCGCCCATTCGGTCACCTTACCTCGCCGAATCTTGCCGGTCGAAGTACGAGGAAAGTTCAGTTCGGGCCACACCCTCCACTGTCGCACGCGCTGGAACTCCGCCAGTTTTTGATTCGCCGCCACCACCGCTCTTTGCGCTTCGTCACGCGAACCGCGGAACAGAAGAACGGCGACGGGTTCAGCTCCTGCGGCTTCCATAAGCGGCACTACCGCCGAAGCCTCCACGCCTGCCTGATCATTGAGCGCGGCTTCCACATCTTCGGGGTGAATATTCAGGCCTGAGGAGGTCACAATCACTTGATTCTTACGACCCATGAAACGGAGCTGCCCAGCCTCGTCGCGCTGCGCCAAATCCCCAGTCGCTAGCCACGGCGATTCAGCCTGTTCGATTACTCCGTTGCGCCAGGTCGTAGTCGAAACCATATCGCCACGCACTACGATCTCGCCGTCTTCGCGAATCTCTACGTCGCGCCCCGGCATCACCTTACCGATCGTTCCCTTGCCAACCTTGAAAGGGTGGTTCAACGTGATCAGAGCTGTTGTCTCCGTCATTCCGTAGCCTTGGACGAGAGCGAAGCCCAGCGTAGCCCAAAATGACTCGAGCTCCGATGGAAGCGACGCGCCGCCGCAGACGAATGCCCACAATTTGTAACCGAATGTGCGATGAATCCGCCGGAAACGCCACCAGCGCTTCCACACCTTCTCACCCTGCGCAGCCTCGATGGCTAGCGGCAGCTCGGAATCCGCCATCAGCATGGCCTCGCGCAGCAGCTCAAGCACGCGGGGCACCGCCGCCAGCACAGAGATCCGTTCCCGGCGCGTAATCTCGATGAGCCGCTGCGCCTGCAATCTCGATTCAAAATGTACCTCTGCGCCCAGCAGTGGAGGAATCCACAGCCCCATGAATTGCCCGAACACGTGGCTCAGCGGAAGCGTGTGGAGAAAGCGCAGGGGATGGAAGATGCGCTCATACTTCAGATACTTCTGCATCTCCCGTTCAATCGGCGCCACGCTGGCCAGCACATTGCGATGCGTGTGAACAATACCCTTGGGCTCCGCCGTGGTCCCGGAGGTGAAGAGAATCTGCAGCGCTGTGTCCAGCCCCAGAGTCGGTTCTAGCTGTGCGCGGCTCTCCCGTGGCAGTGCCGTTTCGAACTCGTCGAATGGGATAACCGGCAGTTGCGATCCCAGTTGCCTCAGAAGCTGCGCGTCGCCAACCAGCAGGCGGGGAGTCGTCTCCGCGATCACCCGTTTGGCAAAATCAAGACTGCCGGCCGCGTCGAGAGGCACAGCGATTACGCCGCGCATCATGCAGCCAAAGAATGCCCCCACCCACTCGCCGCAATTCTGTCCCCAGAGAATCACGCGCTCACCCGCAGCGATGTCGCGCCGCATCAGTTCAGCGGCAAAGCGGCCTGCCAATCCTGCGAGATCAGCGTAAGTCGTAACCGTGCGCCTGTTGCCATGATATGTAACAACGGCGATATCTTGTTCGTGTCTGCGAAAGTCGTCGATCAGCGTCGCCAGGTGGAGCCGCACCGTTTCCTTCATCCCTCGGCTACGCTCGCGCAAAATCGATAAAGCCGTGAACGGGATCGGTCCGCACCAGCTTCACATTCAGCTTGTCGCCCACGTCCACTCCTTGCTGCCCATGCACTAGCATGCCGTCCACGTGCGGAGTCAAGGTGCGCACGAAGGTTCCCCGATCTGTCACACCGGTGACGATTGCGTGGAACATCTGGCCAATCCGATGACGCATAGCGACGGCCGCGATGCGCTTCTGCATTTCACGCTCTACCTTACGTTCGGCCGTGGCCTTGTTTGTACAGTTCGCGGCAATCGCCGTCAGTTCCTCGTCGGAATAAGGCGAGGGGTTTCCCGCAATCATTGCCTTTATCAGCCGTTGCGTTACCAGGTCCGCGTAGCGCCGGTTTGGAGCTGTTGAGTGCGTGTAGTCTTCAACGGCCAGCGCAAAATGGCCTTCAGGCTTATCGTCGGGGCGCTCCAGCACATATTCACCCGGCCCCATCAGCTTAACCACCGCCAGGGACAAATCGGCGAAATGGTCCGGATCCTGCTCCTTTCGCTGGCAGAGAAAATCGTTCAGAGACTTCGAATCGGGCTCCGCGGGAAGCTTCTCACCCAGCTCCGCTGCAAGCTGCACTATTCTGTCCCATCGCTTCGGCGTCTTCACAATCCTACGTATGGATGGAATGCGTTTCTCGCGCAACGTACGCGCCACTACGCCGTTGGCGGCAACCATGAAGTCCTCGATCAGGTCCGTAGCCGGGTTCCGCTCTTCTGAAGCGATGTCGATCGCGCCTCCTTCCAGTACTGCACGAGTCTCGATCGTCTCGAGGGTCAGCGCGCCTCGCTCGAAGCGTTTTGTACGCAGCCGTTGCGCGACTTCGTTCTGCAGACGCAGTTGCGCTTGAAGTTCTCCGGATGCTGCGACTTTTGCGGGAGCTTCGGCTTTGCCATCGAGCCACGCGCCCACGCTGTTATAAGCAAGCTGCGCTTTATTGCGCACCAGCGCAGGATAGATCTGGCTGGTCGGCGCGCGACCCTGCGAGTCAAGAACAAATTCCGTCACGATGCAGGCACGATCTTGGCCCTCGAGCAGAGATGTCAACCCGGCCGAGAGTTCCTCCGGCAGCATAGGGAAGATGGTGACTCCCGAATAAACGGTTGCGGTCTCAAGGGCAGCGTGGCGGTCGATTGCCGAGCCCTTTGGCACATACAGATCGACGTCGGCAATGCCGATCATCACCCGCACATCCCCGTTTGAAAGCTTTTCCACATACTCGATCTGATCAAGATCCCGCGAGGTTTCGTTGTCGATCGATGACCACAACAGATACCTCAGATCCTTGGCCGCCGCGCTCGTCTTCGGTGGATGTGCCACGAGTTCTGTCAATTGGCGTTCGACTTCGGGAGGAAAATCCGGTTCGAAGCCGTGTTCGGCCATCGCCTGGCGCTCGGCCGCGCGCAGGTCAAACGCCCTGACCTGCGAGTCATGATGCGTGCTCATACACCTCCGTGGTCATGTAACGCAGGAGCTATAAAGACCACCTTATTGTATTTCTTCGCCGCACGCACGCCGCAGGCAGGCAAACAAAGCGGGTAAAGGGCATCCAAGTCTCCATGCCTTTGCGCAAGATAGACCTTCCTGCAGAATCGACGGGGCAGGCCCAGCAGTCGATCCAGCAGGAGCTGGACCGGCCGACAGCGATCCAGATCTACGAGCAGGTTTCGCTCAATGCGCGGCGCGAGCTGGCTCGTTCGAACATTTCTCTCGCGATATCGGCGCTGGTCGGCGGTCTCACCATGGGACTCACAGCGCTCGGCGTCTCAATCGCTACAGCCACGCTGGGTCAGGGACCGGGGGCACGATTCGTCGCATTCCTCTTCTATCCCCTGGGATTCATGGCGGTCATCCTCGGCCGAGGCCAACTATTCACGGAGAACACGCTCTATCCCGTGGCACTCATACTCAGCGAGCGCCGCCACGTCCTCAGTACCCTGCGACTCTGGGTGGTCGTCTTTTCGGCCAACGTCGCCGGGGCGCTTCTCTTTGCGATTCTCTGCGCTCGCACCAAAGCCCTTGAGCCCCAGGTTCTCGCCACAATGGCGCAGTTTGGAGCCGACGCCGCCAGCCTGCCCGCAAGGCACATCTTCTGGAGCGGCGTAGTCGGCGGCTGGATCATCGCCACGGTCGCGTGGCTGGTAAGCGGCAGCCACTCCATCACCGGTTCCGTGGCACTTATCTGGAGCCTGACCTTCGTCGTCGGCCTGGGGCACTTTGCGCACTGCATCGCCACCAGCGGAGAAATCCTCGCCGCCGTGCTCACCCATCAGCTTCCGGCGGTAGCTTACCTTCAGTGGCTCCTGCCAGCGACGTGCGGCAACATCGCCGGCGGAGTGCTTATGGTCACCCTCCTCGAATACGGACAGGCCAAGCTGGTCTGAAGACCGTTGCTACGTGGTAGGAGCCTCGAGCTGCTTCACATCTTTCTGCAGATCCTGCTTCAAGCCCTGCAGCAGCGCCTCGATCTGCTCCTCGCGCTCCAGCATCGCAAATCGATCTTCGAGAGAATCGCCGCCCATAAGTTCTCCCGTCGCGGCATTTTCCGCTTCCCTGCCCACGATGCGCGTGCGCATGCGCGCCATGCTGGCCGCGCCGTCTTTTCTTTCAACCGCCTGCCGGGCCTGTTGTGCCCTGCTGACCACGCGAGCCCGCCTGTGTTGCGCAATCATCATTTCGCAACGCGAACGCGTCTCCTCGAGCTTCTGTTCCAGCTTGCGCAGCGCAGTCTTCAGGGTCTCGGCTTCGGTCCTCTGATCTTCGAGCTGCTGCACAAAACCCTTCGCCATCTGCTCATGACTCAGCGAGCGTTCGAGAGCCGCCCGGGCCAGGTCGTCCGCGGACTTCTTGACCGCCAGCTCCGCCTTGCGCTTCCATTCCGCAGCGGCTTCTTCGTGCTCCTTGCGCTTCTTGTCCAGCACATGCTGATCGGCAATCGCAATCGCCACCTGCGTCTTCACCTGCATCAGCTGGTTTTCCATATCCAGAACCAATTGCTTCAGCAGCTTCTCCGGATCCTCGGCCTTCTCGATCAGGTCGTTGATATTCGCGCGTAATAGTGTTCCCACACGTTCGAGCAGTGCCATAACATCCCTCCTTGCTCCTCAGAAAATCAGCGGGCGGAGAGCCGCCGAGCCCTCCGCCCTGGTTGTCATTCCTTGCCGTCGATCGTCGCACTGCCGTTCGGCCGCGCGCGCATGCCTTTTACGTTCGACATTAGCTCGCGGATATCCATGCCTGAGAGCGCCTCGAAGAGAGCCGGCACCTGCGCCGCAATCCTCGTGATGTCGCCCGTCAGCTTATTCGCACCCGCGGCGCCGTCGTTGCCCGTCGAAACAATGGTGATCTTGTCCACCTTCGACAGCGGCTCCGCCATCGCGCGCACTACCTCTGCCATGTTTGAGATCAGCCGATCGACCACCGCAGCCTGGTTCCAGTCCTGATAGGCCTCTGCCTTCACGTTCATCGCCTTGGCCTCAGCCTCGCCCTTCTGGAAGATCACCGCTGCCTCCGCCTCGCCCTGCGAGCGGATCGCCGCGGCCCGGCCTTCAGCTTCCGTCGTCAGCCGCATTCTCTCGGCTGCCGCCAGCGCTTCGATCCTCTGCCGCTCGATCTCCGCACCCTTCAGCACCGTCGCGATCAGTTCCTTCTCATGACGCAGAATTTCGGCCTCCTGCACCTTGATCTGCTGCTCCTTCTCGATCTGCTGCACCTTCACCAACTCGGCCGTCACCTGCTGCTGCATGATGTTGGTCTGAATCTCGTACGCCTTATCGGCCTGCGCCTCCTGCCTGCGACTCTGCTCGGTGAACTGCGCCTTCTGGATATCCAGATCGCGTTGTGCCTCGGCCTGTTTCGCCAGCGATAACGTCTCTGCCAGTACCCGCTCCTGATCCGCAGCCGCCTTCGCTACGGCCGACTCGCGCAACGCATTCGCCCGCCGAATCGCCGTATCGCGTTCGGCTTCGGCTGCCGCGACGTCGGCGTCGCGTTTAATCCGGGCAATGTCCGGACGCCCCATGTTGGTGATGTACTCGTTCTTGTCGCGCACCTCCTTGATGGTGAACGACACTACCTCGAGCCCCATCTTGCTGATGTCATCCGCGCACGTCGCGCGCATGCGATCGCCTACCATCTCCGGCTCTTTTACGATCTGCTCTACCGTCAGTTGCCCGATGATGCCGCGCAGGTGGCCTTCCATAACTAGCCGGATCAGCCCTTCCCTCTGCTGCGGCGCTTTGGTCAGAAACTGCTCCGCCGCAGTAAGAATCGATTCCTGATCGCTGCGAACCTTGATCTGCGCGACGGCTTCGACCGTCACCGCCACGCCCTGCTTGGTGTACAGGTCCTGCTGCGGTGCGACATCGAACGACATCAGTTCCAGCGACAGCTCCCTGCAGCTTTCCACCATCGGGAAAATCACCGTGCCGTGCCCCTTGATCACACGGGGTCCGCGAAATCCGTAAACAATGAGTGCCTCGTTCGGACCCGCTTTGCGAAACATCTTCGCCAGCATGCCCATCAGCAATATGAACGCCAACAGGCTCAAACCCACCACTACAATTACGGTGCTTGTCATAGTTGCCTCCTGATCCTTTCCATCAGGAAAACCTTGTTACTTTCTCTCTACCTCGTCTGAATGCTCCACCTCGCGCATATCCGCGCGAAGCTCTTCCGCTTGGACGGCCAGTCCTTGCCCGGACGGCCAGTCCTCCGAGACCTCGTCCCAGCGGCGAACCCAGGCAATTCCCTGCTCGTAGCGCATCACGACCACCTCCACATCGCGCGGAATCGCTACGCCTGCTTCACTCCGCGCCACGGCAAAACGCCGCGCGCCGTTCTGCGAAAACTGGATCTCACCCGTTCCACCCTCACGGATCGTGCCGCTTACACGTCCCAGCACGCCGACAACTGCAGTCTCCTCTGCCGTGAGTTCCCGCTCGTGCGGCAACAGCACCTTTGCCAGGAACCAGAAGAGGATCGCCGCGCCTACCAATCCCGTCAGCGTCGCCACCCCAAGCACAATCGGTGTGAGGAAATCGGCATACCGCTCCAGCAGGTACCCACACCCGCCGAACCACCCCAGAAACGCCGCCAGCGTGAATCCATTGAAAGGGCTGATGCCGCCCTTGCCGCCCCCGGCTCCGTGCCCGCCCGCGTGACCGTGCCCTGCGTGTCCGACTCCATGCCCATGTCCGAGGTTCAGATGAAAATGCCCAAACTGCAGATGCGAGAACACTCCCGCAAACGAAAGCAGCGTCAGTGATAGGCCGAGCACAAAACAAATCAGATAAAACGTCTCCCACGTCATTGGCCATTCTCCTTTCTGGCCCCTCTGCGCTCCTCGGAGTGATGCTCGCGCGCATGCCGGCCGTCCTCCGCGTGCCGTTTCTCAGTGGAGTGACCGGGCCGCAGCACCTCAAGCAGCCTCTCCACCAGCCCCGGCGTGTCCATCACCGCCTCCAGCAGCAGCAGGCAGTCGCGCGTGTTCTTGTGCCGGGCCAGCGCCAGCAGCGCCTGCCGCAGCTGCGGATCGCGCCGGAACCGCTCCGCCCCGCTCACCAGCCACAAGTCCAGCTTGTCTTCAAGAGTCCGCGCATCGCTCAGCAACTCCGCGTGGTAGCCGTCCGGATCATCCACCAGATATCCCGGATGCACCTTGAAGAATTTGGCCAGCAATTGCCGCGTTGTATTGGTCAGGTGAGGCCGCGCCCCGCTTTCAATCTGCGAAAGGTAGCTCTGGCTCATCGAGGTCTTTAGTTCCGACCGGATCGCCCTGACCAGTTCCTGCTGCGTCATCGCACGATCCATGCCGCGCAGATTGCCTTCCACTTCCCGCAGATACCGGAGTTTTTCGCCGAGCTTCATGGCTGTCTTTCCTGGATCGCGTCCAGCCCTTAATTGCAATCCGCGATAATCATATCGCGGATTGCAATATTGGCAAGCAAACCTTGGTAACCAACGCTATCAGCCACGCAATCAACCAATTCATCCGCGTCAGGTGATTACCGTCATTCAGGCACGAGGTGGAACTAGTCTCGATTGACTGTTCTCTGATCCCTGTTCCCTAACCCCCGCTTTCCTACCCGCTCCATCAGCCCTTGCGCGTCAAAGGGAGCCCTCACCTTTGCGTCATTGTCGAAGTACACATACACATCGCGCCCTTCGGCTTTCGCAGCCGGCTTGCTGCTCGCGTGTTCGCCCTCGGCCTCGCCGCCGGTAGCCCACGCCACGACCCGCTCCGCCCATTTGTCGAGAGCTTGTGCGTCGTACCCGCTTGCATACAGCACCTCCGACCCGTGCAGCCGGCAATAGACGAAGTCCGCCGTCACGTCCATCAGCAGCGGCCATTCCACAGTGTCCGCGCACACTAACGCAATCCGATGCCTGCGCAGCAGCGCGATGAATTCTTCGCTCACGAAGCTCTGGTGCCGGATTTCGATCGCGTGTCGAACCGGCCCATCCGTTGACGGCTCGACAAATGCTCGCCCCGCCAGCCGCACATCGTGGCCGGTGGCCAGGTCGGCAGCCTGTTCCATCGTCCGCGGCAACAGCTTGAAGAAGCTCTCCAGCACATCGGCACGGAAACTGAAGCTCGGGGGAAGCTGCCACAGGATCGGCCCCAGCTTCGGCCCGAGCGCCAGCAGGCCGGAAGCGAAGAAGTTCGCCAGCGCAATCTCCACGTTGCGCAGCTTCAGCATGTGCGTAATGAAGCGCGAGCCCTTCACGGCAAAGACGAAATCATCTGCGGTTTCCTCTCGCCAGAGCTGATAGCTCGTCGGCCTTTGCAATGAATAGAAGCTGCCGTTGATCTCGACCGTCGAAAACACTTGCGCGCAGTAATGCAGCTCCTTTTTCTGCGTCAGCTTGGCCGGATAGAAGACGCCGCGCCACGGCGCATATCTCCACCCGGAAACGCCAATGCGGATTTTGCCTGCCTGCCCGCGATTCATAAAGTCATCTCTCGCTGCACCCAACGCTCCTGTCAAGGTCAATCGATGCGCCTCTGGCTGCTAATCCTTTTCGATGCCGTAACTTAATCCCCGATATGAGTTGGCCGAGTTTATTCTCAAAATCACGAAAATAGAACTATAGGGAAATTCAGAGAGGGCACGGCTTCGGCCGTGCCTTTTCATTTGAGGTGTCCACCCCCATGGCGGCCTCGTTCCCTCAAATCTGCTTCAAAGGAAGTTTCGAATGAGTAATCTCTTTCAAAAGCTCGGGGTTGGTGTCTCGGACTTTGGCAAATGGCTCGCCACTGCGGTCAAGGACACGGTAAGCATCGCCTCCCGGATCGAAAAGATCCTCAAGGCTGAACAGCCGCTCGCGAAGCCTTTCGTCTCCAGCCTGTCTACCATCGTTGCCGACGTCGAGGCGCTGATCGGCTCCTCCGAATCCGCCCTCTCCGCAAAGGGTCTCAACTTCTCCGCCGACTCGCAGACCTACCAGCAGTTCGTCACCCTCATCGCCGATTTCAAAAGCTTGCGCCTGTCGTCGAGGAAGCGGTCAGCATCCTCGAGGACAGCACCTGCGGTTAATTAGCTCGGCTAACACGGCCCGCCCGGAGCCGCAACAATCCGGGCATCTCCTAAAAACGCCCGGAAACGCCACGGAATGAATCGGTTACAAGCTTGTCTTTTCGAATGAATCAGTTGCAAACCATAATTCATAACCGTCACAGCAACAATCAGTTACAAACCACAGTAAAAACGGGGGGAGGGGTACCCTGACGTTGTACTCTGTCAAAGCATGAGCACGCCGGAATTTTCCCTCTGGATATTCCTCAGCTCGATCATCGCCGGTCTGCTTGGCTCGCTCACCGGCCTGGGCGGCGGGGTAGTCATCGTACCGGTCCTCACGCTCCTCTTCCACGTCGATATCCACTACGCCATCGGAGCCTCGCTCGTCTCGGTCATCGCCACCTCCTCGGGAGCGGCCGCCGCTTATGTGCGGGAGGGCTACTCGAACATCCGCATCGGCATGTTCCTGGAGATCGCGACCACGCTCGGTGCCCTCGTCGGAGCCTGGCTCACCACCCGGGTACCCGCCCACGCCATCGGCATCGTCTTCGGAGTGGTGCTGCTCTACTCCGCCTACGCCTCGGTGCGAATGAAACATCGCGAACACGGAGCCGACCAGCCCGACCCGCTGGCCACGCGCCTTCGCATGAGCGGAACGATGCCGACGGCCGAGGGCCCTGAACCCTACGTTGCCCAACGGGTTCCCGCAGGCTTCAGCCTCATGTTTCTGGCCGGATCGCTCTCGGGCCTGCTCGGCATCGGCTCGGGCGCAGTGAAGGTGCTGGCCATGGATCAGGCTATGCGGTTGCCCTTCAAGGTATCCACGACGACCAGCAACTTCATGATCGGAGTGACGGCGGCGGCGAGCGCCGGTATCTATCTCAGCCGTGGCTATATATCGCCAGGTCTGGCGATGCCAGTAATGCTGGGCGTCCTCGGGGGTTCACTTATTGGAACGAAAATACTGGTTCACGCGCGGGTGCAACTCCTGCGTATCATCTTCGCGATAGTCATTGTCGCGCTTGGGCTGGAGATGATGATCAACAGCATTGCGGGAAAGCTATAGAGGGCGGGATGCAGGTAACAGATCAGAAGCTCGAAATTGCCATTGGACGGATGTTACAGGCCGGAGTTCTGCTCGCGGCAGCGGTCGTCTTCATCGGAGGCGTGCTCTACCTGCGCCAGGAAACCGGCCCGCGCCCGAACTACAGCCACTTCGCCGGCGTCCCTGAGAGACTGCGCTCCCCTGCCGAGATCGTGACTAATGCGTTCCACGGGAGAGCCCGGAGCATCATTCAGCTCGGATTGCTTCTGCTGATCGCCACACCCATCGCGCGAGTGGTCCTCGCCGCGGTTGGGTTCCTCTTCGAGCGCGATCATCTCTATGTCTGGGTGAGCCTGATCGTGCTTACGGTATTGATCTACAGCCTGCTGCACGCATTCTGACGTGCGTTCAGGCTTCGAGCGTCACGTCGCACTCGAGGACGCTGTCGAGGAACGGCTGGAAGTCCGGCGCATCGGCCCGCACATCCTTGAACACCCATCCAGCCAGCAGCAGCACCGGCACCGGACCCGGATCGGTTGACGCTAGGCTGCCCAGGGTGGTCACCGTGATCTGTTGGTCCGGCTGCGCCGCCCGTGAGATGGCGACACAGGGCAGACTGGACGGCAGGCCTGCAGCCGCCCACTCCGCGACTAACGCGGAAAAATCCCGACCGGGCATATAGACAATGCGCGTCGGCTCGGAAATTCCGGGTGCGCCTCCAGTCGCGTGGTGGCCCGAACTGAAAACGATACTCGATGAGGCGCGCCGGTCGGTTAGTGAGCACTGGAGCGAAGCCGCAGCAGCAAAAGCTGAGGTAATTCCGGGAACAACCTCATACGGGATTCCAGCCTCGCGCAACGCATCTATTTCTTCGCCAGCGCGGCCGAAAACGAGAGGATCGCCGCTCTTGAGGCGCACTATGGAGACCCCCTGCGAAGCCTTATCGATCATGAGCTGGTTGATTTCCGCCTGTGTGATCTTCTTCGCCCCGCAGCGTTTGCCGACGTTGACGGTGAGTGCACGGGGGTTTGCCAGCGCCAGTACAGCGGGCGGAACGAGATCGTCATGGAGAACGATCTCGGCCGAGGCGAGCAGGCGAGCCGCCTTGAGGGTAAGCAGTTCGGGGTCGCCGGGACCAGCGCCAACGAGATAAACCTTGCCAGGCGACCTCACGCGAGAACCTCCTTGTGCTCAAGAGCCAGTTTGCGGGAAGGGCAATCTCGCGAATCGCAGACCTCGCGGTACGTCAGTTGATGCAACAGAAGCTTGCGCTCATCGCCGGTCGGATGAGTTGCGATCACCTCGCGGCGAAGCTGGCCGAGGTTGCGCAGCCACGGGCCCAGATCGTCCGGCAATTGCTCGTCGATCTCGCGACGAAGCCGCTGCGCCAGTGCGGGGCTTTCTCCGGCGGTCGAAATGGCGATCTGGACATCTCCACGACTGACGATTGATCCGAAGTAGAAGTCGCAGTGCGGGGGATCATCGACGGAGTTGCACAGTACGTTGCGCTCGACAGCTCCGCGATAGACAGCCGAGTTTACACCGGGGTCGTCCGTGGCCGCAATCACTAGGAAGGTTTCGTTCAGATCAGAATCGGTAAATTCGCGCTCGATGACTTTAATGCGGCCTTCGTTTGCCAGCGCGACGATCTCTGGCCTGATGCGAGGCGCAATCACGCGAAGGCGAGCCTCGGCAGCTAGCAGAGACGGTATCTTCTGCAGTGCGACCTCACCCGCTCCCACAAGGAGGCATGGACGACCGGCCAGTTTCACGAAGATAGGCAGTAAGCTCATAAATGTCTCTAATCGCCGTCGTAGGCCATTGCGGGCACGTCACGGTCAACAGCGGCGAGCGTCTCGCCTGCCAACCGAGCACGGATCTCTTCCGCTTCGTGGCGGGAGAGGTAGGAGCGGAGGTTCTCGCCTGGTTCGCGCTCCTCGAGGTAACTGGACAGCAGGCGTTCGAGGGCTGCTGGAACCTCGGTGGCAGGAACACGATAACCAACCGGGCGACCGATGGCGGCATGCTTGCCTACGGCTCCGCCGACACAGAAGTAAAAGGCGTCCACCATTTTTCCCTCGTGCTTGATCTTCTTTCCTTCCAGACCGATGTCGGCGATCCAGTGCTGACCGCAGCTGTTGGGGCAGCCGGTCACATGCAACTTGAGTTGCTGGTCGAAGCCGGGGAGGCGTCCTTCCAGTTCTTCAACGAGCCACCGCGTGAAGCTCTTTGTTTCGCTGATGGCAAGCTTGCAGAATTCGGTGCCGGTGCAGGCAATTGCCCCGCGCCAGAATGTCGAGCCCTCCACGTGCACTCCAATCTTGTCGAGCTCGCCTGCCAGCTCTCTGGTTCTATGGTTCGGAATATTGATGAAGAGCAGATTCTGCATGATCGTAGTACGGAGCTGGCCATCGCCGAAGCGTTCAGCAAGTTCCGCGGCAGCAGCCAGTTGGTCTCCAGAAAGACGTCCGCGTAGAACAGCGGCTCCGACGTAGCTCAAGCCCGCCTGCTTCTGCGGGTGAATGCCGACGTGGTCGCGCAGAACGTCTTCGGGAGCGGTTTCCCGAGGAGCTGGATCGAAACTGTATCCGACTCGGCGCTCGATCTCGCTGAGAAATCTCTCTGGAGTCCAGCCCTCACGGGTGAAGAGATGCTTCATGCGTGCCCGATCACGGTTCTCACGAAGCCCCTGCTGGTCTCGAAAGATGCGTGTGACCGTGCGGGCAACGTCGACAACTTCTCCGCGTGGGATAAAGGCATTAAGCCTAACCGCGAGATGAGGATCGCTCGAAAGGCCACCGCCTACCCTTACCGTGTAGCCGACTTCATCGTCCCGACGGATCGCCGTGAAGGCAACGTCGTTGATCTCGGGATAGGAGCACCAAACAGGGCAACCAGTCGCGGACATCTTGAACTTGCGCGGCAGATTGTAGAACTCAGGATTCG
>CAWAFB010000001.1:0-49346 GCA_963781245.1 uncultured Acidobacteriaceae bacterium | reverse complement strand
GGTAGGCACGAGGAGACTCGAACTCCTGACCTCTACCGTGTCAAGGTAGCGCTCTAACCAACTGAGCTACGCGCCTGCTCGGAATAGTCGACTTACACATCATATCAAGTTTTGCGGCTAATATCCCCACTTGTGGACTACTCAGAATCGAGAGCCCGTTCTCTTCCCCGTCCGGGGTGTGGCGCATGGTCCTTGGGTCTTGTAATATCAGGCTTTTGTACGCCGCTGGGAAACAGCGCCGCGTGGGTCAGTCGTCCTCACTTTTCGTTTTCAAGCCCATGAACCAGCTTCGCGCAGCCCCGAATCAACTCACGCTTTTGCGTCTGTGCATCGTTCCGTTCCTGGTATGGCCGTTCTCGACGGCCACTTTCGCACAGCGTTTGCGCTCTTCGTGCTCGCCGGCGTCACGGACGGCCTCGATGGTCTGCTGGCCCGATGGCTGCAGCAGCGAACACGTCCTTGGGCAATACCTCGATCCCGTAGCGGACAAGCTTCTGCTCAGCACCCTGTTCCTGGTGCTGCATCATGAAGGGCTGATTTCCCGCCGGGTGACCGTCCTGGTCTTCGGTCGCGACCTGGGAATCGTCATGGTCGCCGCCATCCTTTACGCCAGCGTTGGCATGCGCGACTTCAAACCGAGCATCTTCGGCAAGGCGAACACCCTGGCGCAACGTATTGCCTTGCTGGCCGTGCTTCTGAGCCAGTTCTATGCGCCTGCCCCGGTGCTTGCCGTCCGACACTTTGCCTTGCTCGCTACCATTGGCTTCACCGTGATCTCAGGCTTCCACTACGCGTGGCAAATCACGCGCCGCCTCAGCTTCTCCGGCACGCCAGCCAACGGTTGAAGGCGCTCAGAACGCCGGCGCAGAGATCAGGTTTCTCCCTCGATCTCCTGGGTTTCTTCGATCGCCATATCGCGAAATTCATCTGAGTCGAAGACTTCGCCACATTCCTGGCACTCGACGTACTCGACGTCCTCTTCGCGCGCTACCACGCGCACTTTGGGATGTTTGCAGGGGGCGCTCATTGATGGTTTCTGGCCGCAGTAATCTGGTGGTATCGGCAAGATTGTATCCGGGCCGGGCCTCCTGTCAATTTGAATCTGCGAATTCATGGTTTTGGACTCCCGTTAATGGAATGCGCTCTGAAAACGGACCCGGACCACCCATTTATTTGAATTCGGACGATTTCGGTCCTATACTGGATACAGCGACCGAGGGAGCCGGTCCCTGGCATGCTCAGACTCACCAAAAAGGCCGATTATGGGCTGATGGCGCTCAAGTTCCTGGCCGAAAGCCCGGATTCAGCATCAGTCAGCGCCAAGGATATCGCCGAGGCCTACCACATTCCCCAGCAGCTGCTGGCCAATTTTTGCAGCGCTTGGTCAAGGAAGGCCTGCTGCGTTCGCATGCCGGGATGAATGGCGGCTATACGCTGTCGCGCCGCGCCAGCGGCGATACTCGCGGCCTTCGAGGTCATTCGCGCGATCGACGGCCCCTTGTTTATCACCTCATGCGTTACGGTTAGCGGATTGTGCGACTTAACCAACACCTGCACCATCAAAGAACCATTAGCGCGAGTCAATGACAGCATTTCAGACGTGCTCAAGAAGATCCGGATCTCCGATTTCGTCGAGTACGATCACGCAGGGCATCGCGGCGAACGCGATCTGGTACACATCCAGAGCACAAATATTTAAGTAACAGCGGGTATCACAGCAGATACGAAGCAGGAGAGTAGAAAAGCAATGAGCACAACCGCCAATGGAACTGTCATCGTGCCGGCAGGGGTGCATCTGCCAATATATATGGACAATCACGCGACCACGCCGCTCGATCCGCGCGTGCTGGAAGCGATGATGCCATATCTGACTACGGTGTTTGGAAACGCCGCCAGCCGCAACCACTCCTTTGGATGGGAAGCTGAAGCGGCTGTCGAGAAGGCGCGTGAACAGGTCGCCAAGCTGATCGGCGCAACTGCCAAGGAGATCATCTTCACCTCTGGCGCGACCGAGTCGAACAATCTGGCGATCAAGGGCATCGCCGAAATGTACCGCGAGCGCGGGAATCACATCATCACGCAGGTTACCGAGCACAAGGCGACTCTCGACACCTGCAAGCGCCTCGAGAAGTATGGATACCGTGTGACCTACCTCCCGGTGAAGGCAGACGGTCTGATCGACCTTGAAGACCTGAAGCGCGCGATGGACGACAAGACAATCCTGGTCACCATCATGATTGCGAATAACGAAATCGGCGTTGTCCAGCCGGTGGCCGAAATCGGCAAGCTCTGTCATGAACGGGGCGTGATCTTTCACACCGATGGGGTGCAGGCGGCCGGCAAGATCCCGGTAGATGTGAATGCGATGAACATCGACGCGCTGTCGCTCTCCGCGCACAAGATTTACGGCCCCAAGGGCGTCGGCGCGCTGTATGTACGCCGTCGTAACCCGCGCGTGCAGATATCCGAACAGATCAACGGGGGAGGCCACGAGCGCGGCATGAGGTCCGGAACCCTCAATGTTCCCGGCATCGTCGGCCTGGGCAAGGCCTGCGAGATCGCCCGCGAAGAGATGGCGTCCGAAGCCAGGCGCCTGAGCGCTCTGCGTGACAAGCTGAAGGTCAAGCTCGAGAACAGCCTAGACTATATTCACGTGAATGGCTCGATGGAGAACCGCCTTCCCGGCAATCTCAACGTGAGCTTCGTTTACGTCGAGGGCGAGTCGCTGCTCATGGGCATCAACGACGTGGCCGTTTCCAGTGGTTCGGCATGCACCTCGGCGACGCTCGAGCCATCTTATGTACTGAAGGCTCTCGGGCTGGGCGACGATGTGGCGCACAGTTCCATCCGATTTGGACTGGGACGCTTCAACAGCGAGGCGGAAGTGGAATACGTTTCGGATAAAGTGATTGACGTGGTACAGAAGCTGCGCGAGCTTTCACCGCTCTACGAGATGGTGAAAGAGGGCATCGACATTTCGAAGATCGAATGGCAGGCGCACTAAAGAAAGAGCTTCACAGCAGAAATTTGTCTTATAGGTTTTTAGAGATACAGGAGAGAATCACATGGCATACAGCGACAAGGTCATCGACCACTACAACAATCCGCGTAACGTAGGCCAGCTCGACAAGGCCAGCAGCGAAGTTGGCACTGGCCTGGTGGGCGCTCCAGAGTGCGGCGACGTGATGCGTCTGCAGATCCGGGTCAATCCCGAGACGCAGGTGATCGAAGAGGCGAAGTTCAAGACCTTCGGCTGCGGTTCGGCCATTGCGTCGTCTTCGCTCGCCACCGAGTGGGTAAAGGGCAAGACAGTCGACGAAGCGATGGAGATCAAGAACACCGACATCGTAAAGGAGCTCTCCCTGCCGCCGGTCAAGATTCATTGCTCCGTGCTTGCCGAGGACGCCATCCGCGCCGCGATCGGAGACTGGAAGAAGAAGAACGGCGTCGGCGAAGCGCAGGCTGTGCAAGTCGGCGTAGCCAGCTAAATTAGAGGATCGAATCGGCCACCCATGTCCGGTCAGCGGACATGGGCATGCTGGTATTGAACTTATGACCACCGAACAGTTGACCGTCATTAACGCAGAGAACCAGGCCCCCAATCAGAAGGGGATCCAGGTAACAGAGCGCGCGCTCAAGCGCATTCGCGTTGCCATGGAAAAGGAGGGCGTCTCGCCCACCGAGGGTGGGCTGCGTCTCGGCATCACCGGTGGCGGCTGCTCTGGTCTTTCCTACAATATCCGCTTCGATTCTCAACCGCGCGAGCGCGACCGAATCTATCAGTTCGACGACGTGCGCGTCTTCATTGACCCGAAATCGTTTATCTATCTTCACGGCATGATTCTCGATTACGAAGAGACGCTCATGCGGCAGGGCTTTAATTTCATCAACCCGAACTCGACCAAGTCCTGCGGCTGCGGATCGTCCTTTTCCGCATGATGCGCGCCGCCGGTGCGGCGATTTCCAATGCAGACAGCTGAACCCCAATCCGTAAGCGCGGCCTGCTGGTCGTGCAGCAGTTCCCTGCCCGATGGCAAACCCTTCTGCGATAAGTGCGGCAAGGTGCAGGCGCCGTCCGAGGACGCAGACTACTTCGCGGTCTTCGGGCTTCGGCGCAAGCTGCACATCGATCTGTCTGCACTGGAGCGGAACTTCTATCGCCTGAGCCGCAAGCTTCACCCTGACCTGTACGCGCAGGCCAGCCAGCAGGAACAGCAGTGGAGTCTCGACCAGACTTCCCTTCTCAACGATGCCTACCGCACGCTGAAGAATCCCATCGCCCGCACGGAATACCTCCTCGGCCTTGAAGGCGTCGTTCTCGAAGCGGGCAAGAGTGAAGACGGGAAGCCCAAGGATTCGCGTGTACCGCCTGACCTGCTGGAGGAAGTCTTCGAGCTCAACATGCAGCTTGAAGAGATGCGCATGAATCGCAAAATGGGCGAGGACGATCCACAGCTGCGTGCCGATCTCGAGAAAGCACGCGTTCAGTTTGAATCGGAACTTGCCGGACTCGACGCCAGCCTGCAGGCATTATCGACGCGCTGGGACGCATCCATCGACAGCGCTGCGGCCCAACCCGAGAAGACCAAAATCAAAGACGAAATCGTTGCGCTCCTCGATCGCCGGCGCTACATCCGCAACCTCGTGCGCGACGTAAACGAAGCGCTGGAAAGCTAGAAAGCATCGAATATCCATGGCAGAAGCCCGCATCGTCGGAATCGACCTCGGCACCACCAACTCTCTCGTAGCCTTCATGCAGGGCGATCAGCCGGTCGTCATTCCGGGCGAAGACGGTTCGAACCTGGTGCCCTCGGTCGTGGCCATTCCCGACTCCAAGAAGGTCATCGTTGGCTATCCCGCGTACCCTTATCTCGCGTCCACGCCAGACCGCGTCATCTACTCTGCCAAGCGCCTGATGGGTCGCGGCGTCGAAGACGTCCAGCATGAGCTCCAGCTCTTCCCCTTCAGTCTCGCTCCCGACATCCAGCCGGGCGAAGTGCTCCGCCTGCAGATAGGCGCGCAGCAGTACACACCGCCTGAGATCTCCGCGTACGTCCTTCGACAGCTGAAGAAGAACGCGGAACGCTACTTCGGTGCGCCCGTCACCAAGGCCGTCGTTACCGTCCCGGCCTACTTCAATGACGCTCAACGCCAGGCTACAAAGGATGCGGGCCGCATGGCGGGACTCGAAGTCCTGCGCCTGGTCAATGAGCCCACCGCAGCGGCCCTTGCTTATGGACTCGACCGCCAGAGGGAAGGTATCGTCGCCGTCTACGACCTCGGCGGCGGAACTTTCGACATTTCCATCCTCAAGTTGCAGGATGGCATCTTCGAAGTGATCGCCACCAACGGAGACACCCACCTCGGCGGCGACGATATCGACCATCTCCTCATGGCGATCGCTCTCGATGACATCCTCGGCGAACACAGCCTCGATCTCCGAACAAACGCGGAGGCCGTGCAGGCAATTCGCAAGGCGGTCATTGAAGCCAAGATCGCCCTCTCCACGGCTGACAGGGCGTACATCGACCTCGATCTGCCCGACGGCACGCCCTACCGCCGTGAAATCACCCGCGAGCAGTTTGAACAGATCATTCAGCCGGTACTCGACCGCACCGTCGGCCCCTGTCGCCAGGCCCTGAAAGACGCCGGCCTCAAGCCCGAGCAGATCGACGAAGTCGTTCTTGTCGGCGGTTCGACGCGCATTCCGCTCGTCCGTCGTCTGACTGATCAGATCTTCCAGCTCAGCCAGCGCGGCAAAAAGCCGCATACCGAACTCAATCCCGACGAGGTCGTCGCCCTCGGAGCAGCCGTCCAGGCGCACATCCTCGAAGGCGGCTCCAAGGCCACCGAGGACATGCTCCTCCTCGACGTCACCCCGCTTTCGCTCGGCATCGAGGCCCTCGGCGGAGTTGTCGCGAAGATCATCCAGCGCAACTCGACCATCCCCGCATCGGCCACCGAGCACTTCACCACCGGAGTCGACGGTCAGACCAACGTCGCCATTCACGTCGTGCAGGGCGAGCGAGAGATGGCGAACGACTGCCGCTCCCTGGCACGCTTCGACCTAAAAGGCATCCCGCCGATGTCCTCTGGCCTTCCGCGCATTGAGGTCAAGTTCCTCATCGATGCCAATGGCATTCTGCATGTCTCCGCCCGCGAGCAGCGCAGCGGCAAGGAAGCCGAGATCGAGGTCAAGCCGACCTACGGCCTCACCGACGAGCAGGTCGAGACCATGATTCTCGACTCCTTCGACTACGCCGAACAGGATTTCGCTGTGCGTCAGCTAGTGGAAGCTCGGAACGAAGCCACCACGATCCTTGGTGCCGTCGAGAAGGCTCCGACACACCCGGCATGGCAGCATCTCACCGATGACGAGCGCACTCAGATCGGCATGATCTCCGAAGAATTGCGGGTGCTCAAGGAAGGCGACGACCTGAAAGCTCTGCGCGACGCCACCCATGCCCTCGATGAGGCTACGCGCCGCTTCGCCGAACTTATGATGGACTCGGCCGTCGCCAGCGTGATCCAGGGTCAAACGATGGAATCGGCCGGTGAGAAACTGGGCGAGGGGCCAACGGCGCCTCACCCATTCGCCCCAGCAGAAATCAAGTGAGAAGCTCAGAACAATGAACGATTTCAAGCCCCAAGACATCGACCTCAGCAAGCCCCCCGCGCCCAACATGGTGCGCGTCACCTTTCTTCCTGAAGGCCGCACCGTCGAATTCGAATACGGAACGATGCCCTACGACCACCACGGCAAGCCGATGTCGTTTCTCGACGTCGCCGAAAACTTCGGCATCTTCCTAGACCACGCCTGCGGAGGCGCCTGCGCCTGCACCACCTGCCATCTCTGGATCAAGGAAGGCGACCACAAACTCAGCGAAGCGGAAGACGACGAGCTTGACCGCCTCGATATGGCCGCCGATCTGCAGCTGAATTCGCGCCTCGGCTGCCAGGCCGTCATCACCGGCCCGGGCACCTACGTCGTCGAGATTCCCAAGTGGAACCGGAACTATGTTTCCGAAGGCAAGCCCTTGTCGCTCGCCGAAAACAAATAGAGGAGAGCCAGCCGTGCCCGCAGAAATCACCTGGAACGACGCCGAAGAAATCGGCATTCAACTGCAGGAGAAATACCCGGACCTGGACCCTCTCACGGTCCGCTTCACCGACCTGCACCGTTACGTCACCGAACTCCCTGACTTCTCCGACGACCCCGCCAAGTCAAATGAGTCCAAGCTCGAAGCCATCCAGATGGCCTGGTATGAAGAATACAAAGACGCGCAGTAGTCAGCTCCATCCAAACGCCCCGCGGAAATGAGCGAATTCCGCGGACTTCGCTCCCTCGAAATAGATCGACAGGATATCGAACCGCACCGGCAATTCCTGCATGGCTCGCTCGCGATCGGGCAATTGTAGAAGGTAATGCCGCGCCAGCCTCCGCAACGCGCGCCGCTTGTCCTCATCGACTGATGCCTCAGCAGTCGCAACCGCTCGCGTGGTCCGAGTTTTTACTTCGATAAAGCACAGCGTGTCCCCCTCCCAGGCAATCAAATCAAGATCACCGCGAACAATCCCCGAGCGCGATCCGCGTGCAACGACGACGAGTCCCTTGCGCCGCAGATAAAAGAACGCCGACGGCTCTCCTCGACGCCCAGTGACCAGGTGGTCCGCCTCAGGCTTTCGACGAACGACAGCGCGGTCGCAGGCGTTGACCAGCGCTTCGAACAGATCCAATCGCACAGACGTAAGCCGGTTCATATGGGCTCATTCTCAGCCCACTGAGCTGTGCAGCCAAGGCACTTTAGTCACGTGTGTTCATCACATCATTCAGTCAGCCGGGCAATCTCCGTGCGCAGCCGTTCCGTGATTTCCTCCGCGCTCAATTCAGGTGCGAACGACATCGGCGTACCGACCCGCACCCGCAGCTTGCCCGAGCGAAACCACCGCTCTTTGCCCTGCTTCATCTCGCTCAGTCCCACTAGCCCGACCGGCAGCACCTTCACATTCGACTCGGCGACGAGCAGCCCGATACCGGGACGGAATCTGAGCAACTTGCCATCGTCCGACTGGCGACCCTCGGGAAAGACGAGCACATGGTAGCCATGATCCAAAGCCGCCCCGGCATGCTGGAAACTCCGCCGGAATCCCGCACTGCGCGGCAGGGGAAAGACATTGAATAACGCCGTCACCACAAAATATGTCAACGGCCCCAGCGCGTTCAGAAACCACGAACTCTGCTTCCGCCGCATACGCCAGTCGTAAAGCAGATCTGCAGCCATCGCTGCCGCGACATGTCGCCGCATCTTTCCCGGTAACGCGTACAAAACCAGTGGAGGGTCGTAATCAGTTACATGATTTGCAATTAGTAACAGCGGATGCTCTATATTGAGCTGTGTATCGCGCTGCACCTCGGGTGCGGCCAACAGCCACACCAGCGGCCGCAGCACGCATTCGATAAACGCTACCCGCTGCGCCTGCACCGGCCACCACCATGTCCAGTGCGGATAGACATCCCGCCGGTCGTCGACGTTCACTGGAAGCTTTGCGGGCATCATCGTAGTCTCGGATATGCTCTCCGCTGCGGCCCCCAGGCCCAGCTGCCGCCGCAGATCGCCGAGCGTCACCGCCTGCTCAACTGCGGCATCGCTCAACGTGATACCCATTCTCTCCTCGATCTCCGCCTGGAGTTGAACGCGTCCCAGGCTGTCGAGTTGCAGATCCTCCGCCAGCCGCGCATCGTCAGACAGGTTCTCCGCCTTTGCACCTGTAATCGAAAGGATCAATGCCACAAGGGGATCGGAACTCGTCGTTACCGCTCCGCCCATCTCGCGTTGCGCATTCGCCCACTCCGTCACCTTACCCCGCCGAATTTTGCCGGTTGAAGTACGAGGGAAGTCCAGTTCGGGCCACACCCTCCACTGCCGCACGCGCTGGAACTCCGCCAGTTTTTGATTCGCCGCCACAACCGCTCTTTGCGCTTCGTCACGCGAACCGCGGAACAGAAGAACTGCGATGGGCTCAGCTCCTGCGGCCGTCATAAGTGGAACCACCGCCGAAGCCTCCACGCCTGCCTGACCATTGAGCGCGGCTTCCACATCTTCGGGGTGAATATTCAGGCCTGAGGAGGTCACAATCACTTGATTCTTACGACCCATGAAACGGAGCTGCCCAGCATGGTCGCGCTGCGCCAAATCCCCAGTCGCTAGCCACGGCGATTCAGCCTGTTCGATTACTCCGTTGCGCCAGGTCGTAGTCGAAACCATATCGCCACGCACTACGATCTCGCCGTCTTCGCGAATCTCTACGTCGCGCCCCGGCATCACCTTACCGATCGTTCCCTTGCCAACCTTGAAAGGGTGGTTCAACGTGATCAGAGCTGTTGTCTCCGTCATTCCGTAGCCTTGGACGAGAGCGAAGCCCAGCGTAGCCCAAAATGACTCGAGCTCCGATGGAAGCGACGCGCCGCCGCAGACGAATGCCCACAATTTGTAACCGAATGTGCGATGAATCCGCCGGAAACGCCACCAGCGCTTCCACACCTTCTCACCCTGCGCAGCCTCGATGGCTAGCGGCAGCTCGGAATCCGCCATCAGCATGGCCTCGCGCAGCAGCTCAAGCACGCGGGGCACCGCCGCCAGCACAGAGATCCGTTCCCGGCGCGTAATCTCGATGAGCCGCTGCGCCTGCAATCTCGATTCAAAATGTACCTCTGCGCCCAGCAGTGGAGGAATCCACAGCCCCATGAATTGCCCGAACACGTGGCTCAGCGGAAGCGTGTGGAGAAAGCGCAGGGGATGGAAGATGCGCTCATACTTCAGATACTTCTGCATCTCCCGTTCAATCGGCGCCACGCTGGCCAGCACATTGCGATGCGTGTGAACAATACCCTTGGGCTCCGCCGTGGTCCCGGAGGTGAAGAGAATCTGCAGCGCTGTGTCCAGCCCCAGAGTCGGTTCTAGCTGTGCTCGGCTCTCCCGTGGCAGTGCCGTTTCGAACTCGTCGAATGGGATAATCGGCAGTTGCGATCCCAGTTGCCTAAGAAGCTGCGCGTCGCCAACCAGCAGGCGGGGAGTCGTCTCCGCGATCACCCGTTTGGCAAAATCAAGACTGCCGGCCGCGTCGAGAGGCACGGCGATTACGCCGCGCATCATGCAGCCAAAGAATGCCCCCACCCACTCGCCGCAATTCTGTCCCCAGAGAATCACGCGCTCACCCGCAGCGATGTCGCGCCGCATCAGTTCAGCGGCAAAACGGCCTGCCAGTCCTGCGAGATCAGCGTAAGTCGTAACCGTGCGCCTGTTGCCATGATATGTAACAACGGCGATATCTTGTTCGTGTCTGCGAAAGTCTTCGATCAGCGTCGCCAGGTGGAGCCGCACCGTCTCCTTCATCCCTCGGCTACGCTCGCGCAAAATCGATAAAGCCGTGAACGGGATCGGTCCGCACCAGCTTCACATTCAGCTTGTCGCCCACGTCCACTCCTTGCTGCCCATGCACCAGCATGCCGTCCACGTGCGGAGTCAAGGTGCGCACGAAGGTTCCCCGATCTGTCACACCGGTGACGATTGCGTGGAACATCTGGCCAATCCGATGACGCATAGCGACGGCCGCGATGCGCTTCTGCATTTCACGCTCTACCTTACGTTCGGCCGTGGCCTTGTTTGTACAGTTCGCGGCAATCGCCGTCAGTTCCTCGTCGGAATAAGGCGAGGGGTTTCCCGCAATCATTGCCTTTATCAGCCGTTGCGTTACCAGGTCCGCGTAGCGCCGGTTGGGAGCTGTTGAGTGCGTATAGTCTTCAACGGCCAGCGCAAAATGGCCTTCAGGCTTATCGTCGGGGTGCTCCAGCACATACTCACCCGGCCCCATCAGCTTAACCACCGCCAGGGACAAATCGGCGAAATGGTCCGGATCCTGCTCCTTTCGCTGGCAGAGAAAATCGTTCAGAGACTTCGAATCGGGCTCCGCGGGAAGCTTCTCACCCAGCTCCGCTGCAAGCTGCACTATTCTGTCCCATCGCTTCGGCGTCTTCACAATCCTACGTATGGATGGAATGCGTTTCTCGCGCAACGTACGCGCCACTACGCCGTTGGCGGCAACCATGAAGTCCTCGATCAGGTCCGTAGCCGGGTTCCGCTCTTCTGAAGCGATGTCGATCGCGCCTCCTTCCAGTACTGCACGAGTCTCGATCGTCTCGAGGGTCAGCGCGCCTCGCTCGAAGCGTTTTGTACGCAGCCGTTGCGCGACTTCGTTCTGCAGACGCAGTTGCGCTTGAAGTTCTCCGGATGCTGCGACTTTTGCGGGAGCTTCGGCTTTGCCATCGAGCCACGCGCCCACGCTGTTATAAGCAAGCTGCGCTTTATTGCGCACCAGCGCAGGATAGATCTGGCTGGTCGGCGCGCGACCCTGCGAGTCAAGAACAAATTCCGTCACGATGCAGGCACGATCTTGGCCCTCGAGCAGAGATGTCAACCCGGCCGAGAGTTCCTCCGGCAGCATAGGGAAGATGGTGACTCCCGAATAAACGGTTGCGGTCTCAAGGGCAGCGTGGCGGTCGATTGCCGAGCCCTTTGGCACATACAGATCGACGTCGGCAATGCCGATCATCACCCGCACATCCCCGTTTGAAAGCTTTTCCACATACTCGATCTGATCAAGATCCCGCGAGGTTTCGTTGTCGATCGATGACCACAACAGATACCTCAGATCCTTGGCCGCCGCGCTCGTCTTCGGTGGATGTGCCACGAGTTCTGTCAATTGGCGTTCGACTTCGGGAGGAAAATCCGGTTCGAAGCCGTGTTCGGCCATCGCCTGGCGCTCGGCCGCGCGCAGGTCAAACGCCCTGACCTGCGAGTCATGATGCGTGCTCATACACCTCCGTGGTCATGTAACGCAGGAGCTATAAAGACCACCTTATTGTATTTCTTCGCCGCACGCACGCCGCAGGCAGGCAAACAAAGCGGGTAAAGGGCATCCAAGTCTCCATGCCTTTGCGCAAGATAGACCTTCCTGCAGAATCGACGGGGCAGGCCCAGCAGTCGATCCAGCAGGAGCTGGACCGGCCGACAGCGATCCAGATCTACGAGCAGGTTTCGCTCAATGCGCGGCGCGAGCTGGCTCGTTCGAACATTTCTCTCGCGATATCGGCGCTGGTCGGCGGTCTCACCATGGGACTCACAGCGCTCGGCGTCTCAATCGCTACAGCCACGCTGGGTCAGGGACCGGGGGCACGATTCGTCGCATTCCTCTTCTATCCCCTGGGATTCATGGCGGTCATCCTCGGCCGAGGCCAACTATTCACGGAGAACACGCTCTATCCCGTGGCACTCATACTCAGCGAGCGCCGCCACGTCCTCAGTACCCTGCGACTCTGGGTGGTCGTCTTTTCGGCCAACGTCGCCGGGGCGCTTCTCTTTGCGATTCTCTGCGCTCGCACCAAAGCCCTTGAGCCCCAGGTTCTCGCCACAATGGCGCAGTTTGGAGCCGACGCCGCCAGCCTGCCCGCAAGGCACATCTTCTGGAGCGGCGTAGTCGGCGGCTGGATCATCGCCACGGTCGCGTGGCTGGTAAGCGGCAGCCACTCCATCACCGGTTCCGTGGCACTTATCTGGAGCCTGACCTTCGTCGTCGGCCTGGGCCACTTTGCGCACTGCATCGCCACCAGCGGAGAAATCCTCGCCGCCGTGCTCACCCATCAGCTTCCGGCGGTAGCTTACCTTCAGTGGCTCCTGCCGGCGACGTGCGGCAACATCGCCGGCGGAGTGCTTATGGTCACCCTCCTCGAATACGGACAGGCCAAGCTGGTCTGAAGACCGTTGCTACGTGGTAGGAGCCTCGAGCTGCTTCACATCTTTCTGCAGATCCTGCTTCAAGCCCTGCAGCAGCGCCTCGATCTGCTCCTCGCGCTCCAGCATCGCAAATCGATCTTCGAGAGAATCGCCGCCCATAAGTTCTCCCGTCGCGGCATTTTCCGCTTCCCTGCCCACGATGCGCGTGCGCATGCGCGCCATGCTGGCCGCGCCGTCTTTTCTTTCAACCGCCTGCCGGGCCTGTTGTGCCCTGCTGACCACGCGAGCCCGCCTGTGTTGCGCAATCATCATTTCGCAACGCGAACGCGTCTCCTCGAGCTTCTGTTCCAGCTTGCGCAGCGCAGTCTTCAGGGTCTCGGCTTCGGTCCTCTGATCTTCGAGCTGCTGCACAAAACCCTTCGCCATCTGCTCATGACTCAGCGAGCGTTCGAGAGCCGCCCGGGCCAGGTCGTCCGCGGACTTCTTGACCGCCAGCTCCGCCTTGCGCTTCCATTCCGCAGCGGCTTCTTCGTGCTCCTTGCGCTTCTTGTCCAGCACATGCTGATCGGCAATCGCAATCGCCACCTGCGTCTTCACCTGCATCAGCTGGTTTTCCATATCCAGAACCAATTGCTTCAGCAGCTTCTCCGGATCCTCGGCCTTCTCGATCAGGTCGTTGATATTCGCGCGTAATAGTGTTCCCACACGTTCGAGCAGTGCCATAACATCCCTCCTTGCTCCTCAGAAAATCAGCGGGCGGAGAGCCGCCGAGCCCTCCGCCCTGGTTGTCATTCCTTGCCGTCGATCGTCGCACTGCCGTTCGGCCGCGCGCGCATGCCTTTTACGTTCGACATTAGCTCGCGGATATCCATGCCTGAGAGCGCCTCGAAGAGAGCCGGCACCTGCGCCGCAATCCTCGTGATGTCGCCCGTCAGCTTATTCGCACCCGCGGCGCCGTCGTTGCCCGTCGAAACAATGGTGATCTTGTCCACCTTCGACAGCGGCTCCGCCATCGCGCGCACTACCTCTGCCATGTTTGAGATCAGCCGATCGACCACCGCAGCCTGGTTCCAGTCCTGATAGGCCTCTGCCTTCACGTTCATCGCCTTGGCCTCAGCCTCGCCCTTCTGGAAGATCACCGCTGCCTCCGCCTCGCCCTGCGAGCGGATCGCCGCGGCCCGGCCTTCAGCTTCCGTCGTCAGCCGCATTCTCTCGGCTGCCGCCAGCGCTTCGATCCTCTGCCGCTCGATCTCCGCACCCTTCAGCACCGTCGCGATCAGTTCCTTCTCATGACGCAGAATTTCGGCCTCCTGCACCTTGATCTGCTGCTCCTTCTCGATCTGCTGCACCTTCACCAACTCGGCCGTCACCTGCTGCTGCATGATGTTGGTCTGAATCTCGTACGCCTTATCGGCCTGCGCCTCCTGCCTGCGACTCTGCTCGGTGAACTGCGCCTTCTGGATATCCAGATCGCGTTGTGCCTCGGCCTGTTTCGCCAGCGATAACGTCTCTGCCAGTACCCGCTCCTGATCCGCAGCCGCCTTCGCTACGGCCGACTCGCGCAACGCATTCGCCCGCCGAATCGCCGTATCGCGTTCGGCTTCGGCTGCCGCGACGTCGGCGTCGCGTTTAATCCGGGCAATGTCCGGACGCCCCATGTTGGTGATGTACTCGTTCTTGTCGCGCACCTCCTTGATGGTGAACGACACTACCTCGAGCCCCATCTTGCTGATGTCATCCGCGCACGTCGCGCGCATGCGATCGCCTACCATCTCCGGCTCTTTTACGATCTGCTCTACCGTCAGTTGCCCGATGATGCCGCGCAGGTGGCCTTCCATAACTAGCCGGATCAGCCCTTCCCTCTGCTGCGGCGCTTTGGTCAGAAACTGCTCCGCCGCAGTAAGAATCGATTCCTGATCGCTGCGAACCTTGATCTGCGCGACGGCTTCGACCGTCACCGCCACGCCCTGCTTGGTGTACAGGTCCTGCTGCGGTGCGACATCGAACGACATCAGTTCCAGCGACAGCTCCCTGCAGCTTTCCACCATCGGGAAAATCACCGTGCCGTGCCCCTTGATCACACGGGGTCCGCGAAATCCGTAAACAATGAGTGCCTCGTTCGGACCCGCTTTGCGAAACATCTTCGCCAGCATGCCCATCAGCAATATGAACGCCAACAGGCTCAAACCCACCACTACAATTAC
Source organism: uncultured Acidobacteriaceae bacterium (assembly GCA_963781245.1). GTDB lineage: Bacteria > Acidobacteriota > Terriglobia > Terriglobales > Acidobacteriaceae > Silvibacterium. The sequence continues at coordinate 34,351 of CAWAFB010000001.1, read as the reverse complement.
GGTGCTTGTCATAGTTGCCTCCTGATCCTTTCCATCAGGAAAACCTTGTTACTTTCTCTCTACCTCGTCTGAATGCTCCACCTCGCGCATATCCGCGCGAAGCTCTTCCGCTTGGACGGCCAGTCCTTGCCCGGACGGCCAGTCCTCCGAGACCTCGTCCCAGCGGCGAACCCAGGCAATTCCCTGCTCGTAGCGCATCACGACCACCTCCACATCGCGCGGAATCGCTACGCCTGCCTCACTCCGCGCCACGGCAAAACGCCGCGCGCCGTTCTGCGAAAACTGGATCTCACCCGTTCCACCCTCACGGATCGTGCCGCTTACACGTCCCAGCACGCCGACAACTGCAGTCTCCTCTGCCGTGAGTTCCCGCTCGTGCGGCAACAGCACCTTTGCCAGGAACCAGAAGAGGATCGCCGCGCCTACCAATCCCGTCAGCGTCGCCACCCCAAGCACAATCGGTGTGAGGAAATCGGCATACCGCTCCAGCAGGTACCCACACCCGCCGAACCACCCCAGAAACGCCGCCAGCGTGAATCCATTGAAAGGGCTGATGCCGCCCTTGCCGCCCCCGGCTCCGTGCCCGCCCGCGTGACCGTGCCCTGCGTGTCCGACTCCATGCCCATGTCCGAGGTTCAGATGAAAATGCCCAAACTGCAGATGCGAGAACACTCCCGCAAACGAAAGCAGCGTCAGTGATAGGCCGAGCACAAAACAAATCAGATAAAACGTCTCCCACGTCATTGGCCATTCTCCTTTCTGGCCCCTCTGCGCTCCTCGGAGTGATGCTCGCGCGCATGCCGGCCGTCCTCCGCGTGCCGTTTCTCAGTGGAGTGACCGGGCCGCAGCACCTCAAGCAGCCTCTCCACCAGCCCCGGCGTGTCCATCACCGCCTCCAGCAGCAGCAGGCAGTCGCGCGTGTTCTTGTGCCGGGCCAGCGCCAGCAGCGCCTGCCGCAGCTGCGGATCGCGCCGGAACCGCTCCGCCCCGCTCACCAGCCACAAGTCCAGCTTGTCTTCAAGAGTCCGCGCATCGCTCAGCAACTCCGCGTGGTAGCCGTCCGGATCATCCACCAGATATCCCGGATGCACCTTGAAGAATTTGGCCAGCAATTGCCGCGTTGTATTGGTCAGGTGAGGCCGCGCCCCGCTTTCAATCTGCGAAAGGTAGCTCTGGCTCATCGAGGTCTTTAGTTCCGACCGGATCGCCCTGACCAGTTCCTGCTGCGTCATCGCACGATCCATGCCGCGCAGATTGCCTTCCACTTCCCGCAGATACCGGAGTTTTTCGCCGAGCTTCATGGCTGTCTTTCCTGGATCGCGTCCAGCCCTTAATTGCAATCCGCGATAATCATATCGCGGATTGCAATATTGGCAAGCAAACCTTGGTAACCAACGCTATCAGCCACGCAATCAACCAATTCATCCGCGTCAGGTGATTACCGTCATTCAGGCACGAGGTGGAACTAGTCTCGATTGACTGTTCTCTGATCCCTGTTCCCTGACCCCCGCTTTCCTACCCGCTCCATCAGCCCTTGCGCGTCAAAGGGAGCCCTCACCTTTGCGTCATTGTCGAAGTACACATACACATCGCGCCCTTCGGCTTTCGCAGCCGGCTTGCTGCTCGCGTGTTCGCCCTCGGCCTCGCCGCCGGTAGCCCACGCCACGACCCGCTCCGCCCATTTGTCGAGAGCTTGTGCGTCGTACCCGCTTGCATACAGCACCTCCGACCCGTGCAGCCGGCAATAGACGAAGTCCGCCGTCACGTCCATCAGCAGCGGCCATTCCACAGTGTCCGCGCACACTAACGCAATCCGATGCCTGCGCAGCAGCGCGATGAATTCTTCGCTCACGAAGCTCTGGTGCCGGATTTCGATCGCGTGTCGAACCGGCCCATCCGTTGACGGCTCGACAAATGCTCGCCCCGCCAGCCGCACATCGTGGCCGGTGGCCAGGTCGGCAGCCTGTTCCATCGTCCGCGGCAACAGCTTGAAGAAGCTCTCCAGCACATCGGCACGGAAACTGAAGCTCGGGGGAAGCTGCCACAGGATCGGCCCCAGCTTCGGCCCGAGCGCCAGCAGGCCGGAAGCGAAGAAGTTCGCCAGCGCAATCTCCACGTTGCGCAGCTTCAGCATGTGCGTAATGAAGCGCGAGCCCTTCACGGCAAAGACGAAATCATCTGCGGTTTCCTCTCGCCAGAGCTGATAGCTCGTCGGCCTTTGCAATGAATAGAAGCTGCCGTTGATCTCGACCGTCGAAAACACTTGCGCGCAGTAATGCAGCTCCTTTTTCTGCGTCAGCTTGGCCGGATAGAAGACGCCGCGCCACGGCGCATATCTCCACCCGGAAACGCCAATGCGGATTTTGCCTGCCTGCCCGCGATTCATAAAGTCATCTCTCGCTGCACCCAACGCTCCTGTCAAGGTCAATCGATGCGCCTCTGGCTGCTAATCCTTTTCGATGCCGTAACTTAATCCCCGATATGAGTTGGCCGAGTTTATTCTCAAAATCACGAAAATAGAACTATAGGGAAATTCAGAGAGGGCACGGCTTCGGCCGTGCCTTTTCATTTGAGGTGTCCACCCCCATGGCGGCCTCGTTCCCTCAAATCTGCTTCAAAGGAAGTTTCGAATGAGTAATCTCTTTCAAAAGCTCGGGGTTGGTGTCTCGGACTTTGGCAAATGGCTCGCCACTGCGGTCAAGGACACGGTAAGCATCGCCTCCCGGATCGAAAAGATCCTCAAGGCTGAACAGCCGCTCGCGAAGCCTTTCGTCTCCAGCCTGTCTACCATCGTTGCCGACGTCGAGGCGCTGATCGGCTCCTCCGAATCCGCCCTCTCCGCAAAGGGTCTCAACTTCTCCGCCGACTCGCAGACCTACCAGCAGTTCGTCACCCTCATCGCCGATTTCAAAAGCTTGCGCCTGTCGTCGAGGAAGCGGTCAGCATCCTCGAGGACAAGACACCTGCGGTTAATTAGCTCGGCTAACACGGCCCGCCCGGAGCCGCAACAATCCGGGCATCTCCTAAAAACTCCCGGAAACGCCACGGAATGAATCGGTTACAAGCTTGTCTTTTCGAATGAATCAGTTGCAAACCATAATTCATAACCGTCACAGCAACAATCAGTTACAAACCACAGTAAAAACGGGGGGAGGGGTACCCTGACGTTGTACTCTGTCAAAGCATGAGCACGCCGGAATTTTCCCTCTGGATATTCCTCAGCTCGATCATCGCCGGTCTGCTTGGCTCGCTCACCGGCCTGGGCGGCGGGGTAGTCATCGTACCGGTCCTCACGCTCCTCTTCCACGTCGATATCCACTACGCCATCGGAGCCTCGCTCGTCTCGGTCATCGCCACCTCCTCGGGAGCGGCCGCCGCTTATGTGCGGGAGGGCTACTCGAACATCCGCATCGGCATGTTCCTGGAGATCGCGACCACGCTCGGTGCCCTCGTCGGAGCCTGGCTCACCACCCGGGTACCCGCCCACGCCATCGGCATCGTCTTCGGAGTGGTGCTGCTCTACTCCGCCTACGCCTCGGTGCGAATGAAACATCGCGAACACGGAGCCGACCAGCCCGACCCGCTGGCCACGCGCCTTCGCATGAGCGGAACGATGCCGACGGCCGAGGGCCCTGAACCCTACGTTGCCCAACGGGTTCCCGCAGGCTTCAGCCTCATGTTTCTGGCCGGATCGCTCTCGGGCCTGCTCGGCATCGGCTCGGGCGCAGTGAAGGTGCTGGCCATGGATCAGGCTATGCGGTTGCCCTTCAAGGTATCCACGACGACCAGCAACTTCATGATCGGAGTGACGGCGGCGGCGAGCGCCGGTATCTATCTCAGCCGTGGCTATATATCGCCAGGTCTGGCGATGCCAGTAATGCTGGGCGTCCTCGGGGGTTCACTTATTGGAACGAAAATACTGGTTCACGCGCGGGTGCAACTCCTGCGTATCATCTTCGCGATAGTCATTGTCGCGCTTGGGCTGGAGATGATGATCAACAGCATTGCGGGAAAGCTATAGAGGGCGGGATGCAGGTAACAGATCAGAAGCTCGAAATTGCCATTGGACGGATGTTACAGGCCGGAGTTCTGCTCGCGGCAGCGGTCGTCTTCATCGGAGGCGTGCTCTACCTGCGCCAGGAAACCGGCCCGCGCCCGAACTACAGCCACTTCGCCGGCGTCCCTGAGAGACTGCGCTCCCCTGCCGAGATCGTGACTAATGCGTTCCACGGGAGAGCCCGGAGCATCATTCAGCTCGGATTGCTTCTGCTGATCGCCACACCCATCGCGCGAGTGGTCCTCGCCGCGGTTGGGTTCCTCTTCGAGCGCGATCATCTCTATGTCTGGGTGAGCCTGATCGTGCTTACGGTATTGATCTACAGCCTGCTGCACGCATTCTGACGTGCGTTCAGGCTTCGAGCGTCACGTCGCACTCGAGGACGCTGTCGAGGAACGGCTGGAAGTCCGGCGCATCGGCCCGCACATCCTTGAACACCCATCCAGCCAGCAGCAGCACCGGCACCGGACCCGGATCGGTTGACGCTAGGCTGCCCAGGGTGGTCACCGTGATCTGTTGGTCCGGCTGCGCCGCCCGTGAGATGGCGACACAGGGCAGACTGGACGGCAGGCCTGCAGCCGCCCACTCCGCGACTAACGCGGAAAAATCCCGACCGGGCATATAGACAATGCGCGTCGGCTCGGAAATTCCGGGTGCGCCTCCAGTCGCGTGGTGGCCCGAACTGAAAACGATACTCGATGAGGCGCGCCGGTCGGTTAGTGAGCACTGGAGCGAAGCCGCAGCAGCAAAAGCTGAGGTAATTCCGGGAACAACCTCATACGGGATTCCAGCCTCGCGCAACGCATCTATTTCTTCGCCAGCGCGGCCGAAAACGAGAGGATCGCCGCTCTTGAGGCGCACTATGGAGACCCCCTGCGAAGCCTTATCGATCATGAGCTGGTTGATTTCCGCCTGTGTGATCTTCTTCGCCCCGCAGCGTTTGCCGACGTTGACGGTGAGTGAACGGGGGTTTGCCAGCGCCAGTACAGCGGGCGGAACGAGATCGTCATGGAGAACGATCTCGGCCGAGGCGAGCAGGCGAGCCGCCTTGAGGGTAAGCAGTTCGGGGTCGCCGGGACCAGCGCCAACGAGATAAACCTTGCCAGGCGACCTCACGCGAGAACCTCCTTGTGCTCAAGAGCCAGTTTGCGGGAAGGGCAATCTCGCGAATCGCAGACCTCGCGGTACGTCAGTTGATGCAACAGAAGCTTGCGCTCATCGCCGGTCGGATGAGTTGCGATCACCTCGCGGCGAAGCTGGCCGAGGTTGCGCAGCCACGGGCCCAGATCGTCCGGCAATTGCTCGTCGATCTCGCGACGAAGCCGCTGCGCCAGTGCGGGGCTTTCTCCGGCGGTCGAAATGGCGATCTGGACATCTCCACGACTGACGATTGATCCGAAGTAGAAGTCGCAGTGCGGGGGATCATCGACGGAGTTGCACAGTACGTTGCGCTCGACAGCTCCGCGATAGACAGCCGAGTTTACACCGGGGTCGTCCGTGGCCGCAATCACTAGGAAGGTTTCGTTCAGATCAGAATCGGTAAATTCGCGCTCGATGACTTTAATGCGGCCTTCGTTTGCCAGCGCGACGATCTCTGGCCTGATGCGAGGCGCAATCACGCGAAGGCGAGCCTCGGCAGCTAGCAGAGACGGTATCTTCTGCAGTGCGACCTCACCCGCTCCCACAAGGAGGCATCGACGACCGGCCAGTTTCACGAAGATAGGCAGTAAGCTCATAAATGTCTCTAATCGCCGTCGTAGGCCATTGCGGGCACGTCACGGTCAACAGCGGCGAGCGTCTCGCCTGCCAACCGAGCACGGATCTCTTCCGCTTCGTGGCGGGAGAGGTAGGAGCGGAGGTTCTCGCCTGGTTCGCGCTCCTCGAGGTAACTGGACAGCAGGCGTTCGAGGGCTGCTGGAACCTCGGTGGCAGGAACACGATAACCAACCGGGCGACCGATGGCGGCATGCTTGCCTACGGCTCCGCCGACACAGAAGTAAAAGGCGTCCACCATTTTTCCCTCGTGCTTGATCTTCTTTCCTTCCAGACCGATGTCGGCGATCCAGTGCTGACCGCAGCTGTTGGGGCAGCCGGTCACATGCAACTTGAGTTGCTGGTCGAAGCCGGGGAGGCGTCCTTCCAGTTCTTCAACGAGCCACCGCGTGAAGCTCTTTGTTTCGCTGATGGCAAGCTTGCAGAATTCGGTGCCGGTGCAGGCAATTGCCCCGCGCCAGAATGTCGAGCCCTCCACGTGCACTCCAATCTTGTCGAGCTCGCCTGCCAGCTCTCTGGTTCTATGGTTCGGAATATTGATGAAGAGCAGATTCTGCATGATCGTAGTACGGAGCTGGCCATCGCCGAAGCGTTCAGCAAGTTCCGCGGCAGCAGCCAGTTGGTCTCCAGAAAGACGTCCGCGTAGAACAGCGGCTCCGACGTAGCTCAAGCCCGCCTGCTTCTGCGGGTGAATGCCGACGTGGTCGCGCAGAACGTCTTCGGGAGCGGTTTCCCGAGGAGCTGGATCGAAACTGTATCCGACTCGGCGCTCGATCTCGCTGAGAAATCTCTCTGGAGTCCAGCCCTCACGGGTGAAGAGATGCTTCATGCGTGCCCGATCACGGTTCTCACGAAGCCCCTGCTGGTCTCGAAAGATGCGTGTGACCGTGCGGGCAACGTCGACAACTTCTCCGCGTGGGATAAAGGCATTAAGCCTAACCGCGAGATGAGGATCGCTCGAAAGGCCACCGCCTACCCTTACCGTGTAGCCGACTTCATCGTCCCGACGGATCGCCGTGAAGGCAACGTCGTTGATCTCGGGATAGGAGCACCAAACAGGGCAACCAGTCGCGGACATCTTGAACTTGCGCGGCAGATTGTAGAACTCAGGATTCGCGACAAGAGCGTGGGCCAGTTCCTGTGCCAGCGGCGAGGCGTCGATAATTTCGTCGTGAGCGATACCGGCGAGCGGGCAGCCGGTGACGTTACGGACAACATCGCCACACGCCCCTTTGGGCGAGAGCCCGATGCGGTCCAGAGCGTCGACGACCTCGGGAATTGATTCGATCGTCAACCAGTGAAGCTGGATATTCTGCCTGGTGGTGATGTCGGCAAGATTGCGCGCATGGGTTCTCGCAAGATCGGCGATTACGCGCAGTTGAGACGAGGTCACGATACCGTTGGGCATACCTATACGCATCATGAAGTAGTCGCTGGCCAGACCCTCGCCACCTTTGCCACCAACGGCACCCACGCCATCGCCCTGCGTGTAAATGCCCCACCACTTGAAGTAGGCGCTGGACCACTCAGGAACGACGCTCGACCGTCCTTCGCGTGCAAAGGCGCGGACATCATCGAAGATTTCCCAGGGGTTATTCGCGCGCTTGAGGCGCTCGATTCGCTGAGCCTTGGTCTCTTTGGTTGCGGGAGTAGCGATTTCAGTCATTGAGTCTCTCTTGTCGGAAAATGAAAAAGCCCACCAAAATGGCGGGCTGAGCAGAATCTGAGAGTGATCTAAGTACAGCTACTCACAAGTCCGGCTCAGCGTGAAACAACACGCGTGACAACGACAAGCCGGAATGGAGACAAAACTCATTGCCTCAAGGATAGGCCGCAGAACGGCTTGGGTCAAGTCGTCTTGCCTGTTGATGTCGTTGACACATGATATGTCCGGTGGGATTAGCACATGAAATGTCCGCTTAGCGGGCGGCGAGGATATCTCCATGCAGGTAAGTGTGGAGACGTATCCGAGGGCCGCCGTGGAGCGAGCGATGAAGGTGCAGGAAGTGATTCTGCGGGCGATGGCGAAAAAGATCACCTGGTGGCAAGCAGCCGAGATCGTAGGCATGAGCGATCGTCAGATGCGGCGGTTGCGGTGGCGATATGAGAACTATGGCTACGACGGGCTGCTGGATCGACGGCGCGGACGACCGAGCGAGAGGCGAGTGCCGCTGGCGCTGGCCGAACAGGTGCTGGGACTCTATCGGGAAAAGTATTACGACCTGAACGTGCGCCATTTTCACGAGAAGCTGGGGGAGCAGCACGGCATCACGCTGAGCTATACCTGGGTCAAGCTGGCGCTACAGGGGGCTGGACTGGTAGCCAAGGCGCGCAAGCGGGGCGTGCACCGCAAGCGGCGGGTGCGCCGCCCGCTGCCTGGCATGCTGCTGCATATCGATGGCAGCCGACATCCGTGGTTCCAGGACGATCGCTGGTACGACCTGATCGTGATCCTGGACGACGCCACCAGCGAGATCTACTACGCGCAGTTGGTGGACGAGGAATCCACCACCACGGTGATGGCCGGGCTCTGGGAAGTCATGGAGCGCAAGGGCCTGTTCTGCGCCTTGTACTCGGACCGGGGGAGTCATTTCTGGCTCACGCCTAGGGCGGGCGGCAAGGTGGATCGGCAGCGTGTCACGCAGGTGGGGCGGGCGTTGCGTGATCTGGGCATACAGATGATCCCGGCCTACTCCCCGCAGGCAAGGGGCCGCGGGGAGCGCAACTTCGGCACATGGCAAGGACGCCTGCCCCAGGAGCTCAGGCTACGCGGCATGGGCAGCGTGGAGGAAGCGAACCGTTTTCTGCGCGAGGAGTATATGGCCGAGTTCAATCGACGCTTTCAAGTTCCGGCAGCCCAGGCAGGCAGCGCTTTTGTCGCCTGCCGGCGTCGTGATCTGGATCTGATCTTCTCGCTCCAGTTCGAGCGTACGGTGAACCGGGACAACACGGTCAGCTTCCAGAACCTGACCCTGCAGATCGAGAAAGTGAACTGGCGCGGCACGCTGGCTGGATGCACGGTCACGGTCCATCAACACCTCGACGGAACGCTGAGCATTACTTACGGACCGCAACGGCTGGGTCGTTACACCCGCCAGGGAGAACCCATCACGAAAACTTCCGCGGCGTTGGCAGCTGTTGAAAAGACGCTCCGTGGAAAAGTCAAAAAGCCGACTTTTCCCCCTCGCTTGGAAATCCCGCAAACGGCGCGGGATTCCCACTTTCCAACAGCTGCGGCGGGGGGCTTATAAACCAAAACCGGACATATCACGTGCTAAGAAAAACCGGACATTTCACTTGTCACGAACATTCGTCTTGCCTGTTGAACGAAGCGATGTAGCTGAAGTGCGAGTGCTGAGGATATGCCCCACTTCAGACTCGGCTACTAAAAGCTGAAGATTGCCTGCAGGAAGATGCGACGGCTGGCAGATCCGGATGAATAGATCTGTCCAGCCAGTGCGTTGGACTTACCGAAGTTGGGCGTGCCCAGAGTTCCCGTCGGCGGCGCAAGATTGATGTCGTTGAAGAGATTCAAGGCCTGGACGCTGAAGCTAAGGTTATAGCGCCGGTTGACACCAGTCTGACCGCCAGGGCCGCCCGGTCCCCCTCCCCCGCCACTCAACCCGCGGGGCCCCAGCCCTCCGCCTGGTCCACCGCCGCCGCGGCCACCTCCGCCACCCATAAATACTCCGCCTCCCGAGTGCCCCTCGACCTTGGGTCCGAAGGCGATGCTTTTGGTGGCGCGCAGATTGAATGTGAACAGGGTGGGACCGCCGCCGAGATTGATGGGGATGCGCGCCTGATTTACGGAAGGGTTCAGATTGAACGTTCCATACGACGTGGAGACAACATCCGTATCACCGGGTTGCGCATAAGCGGGGCGGTCGTTGAAAAACGAGTCGCCGTTCAGATCCTGTCCGACTGTGATATTGAACGGCTTACCCGACGCAAGAACGATAAAAGGGTTGAAGCGCAATCCCCATCGAGTGGACCACGAAGCCATAAGGAACATCTGGTTGTGGACATCGAAAGCTGCGCGTCCGTAATCCGACTTGAGATTTTCGGAATTCGAAGGATTGGTGTTGATGCCGCCGGTGTCGCTATTGGCGAAGCTTAGGGTGTAGAAGCCGAATATTGACAGAGTCGGAGAGAAGCGAGCATTGAAGTTGGTGATGACCTGGTTCTGCTGGAACTCGGCCTCGGAGTAATACTGATAGATGTTGGGTGCCGTGGGATCATAAGTTGTCGAATAAGGAGCATTCGCATTACGCGTGATGAACTGATGCCGCCCCAGCGAATTGAGATAGGTGAAGGAAACAGTTGATGCTTTCGTGACCTGACGTTCCACTCCGATTGCTGCCTGCTCGGTGGTGGCAGCGTGCAGATTCGGCGCAATCTGGTAGACGGCCGTCTTGCTGCTGGTGCTTCCCGCCTCAGAGCATTGAACCAGATCGGCGGCAGTGATGCCATTGGGCAGGTAGCAGGTGGGGTTCTGAATGACGACCTCCCGCTGCGGTGAATCTGCACTCGCACTCTGACGAGTCGCCTGCAGAACTTCCGCGATTGGAAAGCGATCGTAGAAGAAACCGTAGCCGCCGCGGATTACGGTTTTGGCTGGCTTGTTGGGCTTTCCCAAAGCGTAGGCAAAACTGAAACGGGGAGCCCAGTCATTCCGGTCGGCGATATCTCCCTGGGATTCCCAGCGTACCCCATAGCTGAAGGTGAAGTTCTGGCGGATCTTCCAGTCATCCTGATAGTACAAGCCGACGTCTGTGAGGTTCACGGTTGTGCTTGGCTTGCCGTAGGTCAGATTCAACTGGCTGGGTCCGCCGCCGCTGGCTTGAATCTGCTGCCATGTTTGGCCAGTGCCAAGACCGTGAATGGTATTACCGTACGCCGTTGACGGATCGGTACTGACACACGTGGTATCGCCGCTTGCGCACTGATGTCCACCAAAAGTGAAAATACCATTGAAGCTGGAGTTGGCGGTGTTGGCGTCACGGGCGACGCGTAGCCGTCCGCCAAAGTTGATGGCGTGTGATTTTGTTGCTATTTCAGTGAGATTTTGCAGCTCAAAGTGGAGGGAATGATCATTGATTATTTGCTCGCTATTGCCACCGAAAGTCTGATTGCCGGAAACCTGAACTTGCGGTGTGATGGCGGCCGGCGTCTGCGTTGAAAAATCGCGTAAAACCTGGAAACGCGTTTCGTTGATCACCTTGTCGTTGATGACCTGGGTGTCACTCATCTGGATGGTGTTCTCGCTAGAATCCTGGTGATATGCCTGCGAAGCAAGAGAAAACTGTCCGACGCCCTGATTCTGCTCACCGTTGTCGTAATACTGATAGCGGACACTGAGCGTGTTCCTCTCACCCAGAGACAGATCTACGCGCGGGCTAATATTCGTACGGGTGCGTGGTGCAAGCACGGCGTCGCTGAATGGCGCAGTGTTGTAGTCGGCCGGATTAGTGAAGATACCGTTCGCGAAATCCCCGTTGATCTCACCCACGAGACGGTAGGCGCTCACAATGCCGTCATCCTCAATGTTGCGGCGTTCGGCGCTGACAAAGAATGAGGCCCTGCGGTTAATGGGCCCGTTCAGCGTGCCGTTGAATTGATAGCTGTGGTAGTCCGGGATGTCGCTTGTGAAGGGATTTCCCGTATTGAATTGCGATGCGTTGCCCTGAGCGAAGAATTGCCCGTGAAATTTGTCTGTGCCAGGCTTAGTTAGAATTTCAATTCGGCCGTAGCCGAGTTTGTCGTATTGGGCGGAGAACGGATTCTGGTTGATTCGTATTTCCCGGATTGCAGACTTCGGAGGCAACTGACCGGCGGTAAATCCATCGATATATATTTGGCCACCGTTCGGCCCGGCCGCGGGTCCGGCGAGCGCGTTCAGTTCATTCTGCAGTTCGTCCGGATCGTCGGAGAGCGCGTCGAGATCCTTGCCCTTAATGACCAGACTGTTGGCGTTGCTCGATGGGTCCACGCTAACGGTTGGCGTGTCTTCGTTGACGACTACCTGCTGTTTTTCCACCTGAATTTCGAGCTTGACGTCGAACTGTTTGCTTTGGCCGGAGGCGATCGTAATGGCTTTGGAAGCGGATGGAGCAAAACCCCGCGCTGTGACGATGACGATGTAAGTTCCGGGGGGGAGATTCCGCGTCTGGTAAGCGCCGCTCGCATCGGAAACAGCCGATGCAACAGTGTGCCCGTCAGGAGTCGTGATGTTGACGACTGCTCCGGGAATCACGGCTCCAGTGGGGTCGGTAACGGTTCCGCGAATCAACCCTGCGTTAGCTTGGGCAAATCCTCTAATACCGGCCAGCGACGACGACACTATGAACAGAAGACAAAAATGGCGAAGTATAAATTTCAACCAAAACTCCAGCAGAAGCTAATGATGAGCATTACAGGTTCAGGGGGTGCCGGCGGCATCGGCCGCGCCACCACCACCAAGATTCCAGGAGGCCGAGAACATGCTCTGACTTGCGGCCGGTGATGCAGTGAGAAGAAGTTCCACGCCTGCGAGCAGCGTGACGGCGGTAGCGGAAGACGAGTTCCCTTGGGTCGCAACAATCATGACTGCGTCGCCCTTGTGGAGATCGGACAACTGAACGGCAGGCGTCCGTTGCAGTAATTGCGAGAGGTCGCCCCGCTGGCCTCCCTGGCCACCGCCAGCGCTCTGTTTTGAACTCCCGCCCGGAGGCGGAGCGGCACCAGCCGATGCACCAGAGCCCTGATTTCCGCTGCCGGTATCGCCGCCATTCGGATTCTTGAGCCGCGCAGCCAAGCCCTGCGCCACCATCTCGGGCAGCTTATGCATCTGCGAATCGGCGGTCACCCGGATGACCACCGGCCTCTTGGTAGCCAGATCGGTGACAGTGATGGTGTTCGCGCCGGCGTCAACGAAGTTTACCGTTCCGGCGATATTACGGAACGAGCCGGCAACAACCTCGTCGGCGACGACGTCATTGCTGCCCGGGCTCCGGTCACCGCGTGCGCGCAGCTGATCGCCGGGCTGAATCTGGTCGAGAGATGACGGCTTTGCATCGGAGAATTTGATTGACTCCGGATCATAGCGCCGGAAGATTGTCTTGGGCGTGGTATGGATCACGAAGATCCTTGAGCCCGCGGCAATTGTTACCGTTGCGGCGCTCCGGTCGACCGACTTTACCAAGCCGCCCACGCCACGCCGTTGCCAATCGGTCTGCTCCGCCTGCTGCCGCTGGGCGATGTCACCCTGTTTCATCGCAACGATTCTTGTAGCGATGGCGGGTGAGCCCTCTGGTCCAGACGTGACGGCGACCAATACGCGATCGCCAACAGACAGATCCGCCAATCGTATAGGACTTGCCTCTGCCAGACTCTTGGCACCCGGCTCTGCGCGAAGCACCCGCGTGCTATCTGTCGCATTGACGGTGGTTGTAACCCCTGCATCGGACTTGATTGTCAGGGAGTTACCATCCACCGACGAGACCGTTCCAACGATTCTGTTGAGCTGAACTGATGGTGATGGAGTCGATTGCGCGAACGCGCCCATCGCCGGAAACGGTGCTAAACCGGCCAGTGTTATGCCAAAGACGAGTTTGGCTAGAATTGCTGCTCTCACTGATCTGATCAAGGTTAAGTCACCCGGAGGTATACTACGCGAGTTGGCTAGCCTACTGTGAAAGACGAGATAGAGGCGCAAAAGTTTCATGGATCGTGCAAGATAGCCCAGGCGGTTCCTCATTAGCTTCTCCAAAGAGACGGTTCCGCCATTTACATGGGACCGGATATTTTTTGAGGCCCATGTAGGGAGCCGCATCCCATGTGCAGGTATGATCTCCCAAGGCACATTTCCCCCGGCATCCGACCATCCAGTTCCGTCGGCGTGCCGCGTAGATGCCAAACACGAGGGAATCTAAGCGATGGCGATTACCAATGTCAGCAGTTCCGCGAAGGCCGTAGCAACCGGAAGCAGCAGCACTTACAAGAGCGCGTTCGCCATGGTCACCACATTGTTTTTTATGTGGGGGTTTCTGACCTCGCTCAATGACATTCTCATACCGCACTTGAAGGCGATTTTCGACCTGAACTATACGCGGGTGACACTAATCCAGTTTGTATTCTTCTTCGCCTACGCGGTGTTTGGATTTCCTGCCGGAAAAGTTGTCGAGTGGATCGGCTATCAGCGCACAATGGTTGCAGGGCTGCTCACTATGGCACTTGGCGCCGTGCTCTTTATCCCTGCGGCCAGCATGCCATCCTTTCCGCTTTTCCTGATGGCGTTGATCATCCTTGGCGCGGGAATGGCGGCCCTTCAGGTCGCGGCCAATCCTTACGTATCGGTTCTGGGTCCGCCCGAAACGGCGTCAAGCCGGCTGAACCTTTCGCAGGCTTTCAATTCGCTAGGAACCACCATCGGGCCGCCACTCGGCGGATGGTTGATTTTGCGCGGAGCTCAAAAAATCATCGCTGACGTACAGACCATGACCCCCGAGGCGCTGCATGCCTATCGCCAGCATGAGGCGGCGACGGTCAAAGTTCCTTACATGGTGTTTACACTGGTGCTGGTGTTGCTGGCGCTTGCCATCGCTCTGTACAAGTTCCCGCGTATCGACACGACGAAGGACTTCCGGCCAATGAAGGATGGGCATAAGGGGCCCGGCATCTGGCGGTATCCTCACGTGGTTCTTGGGGCGGTGGGAATCTTCCTCTACGTAGGCGCGGAAGTCTCGATTGGAAGCTTTCTGATCAGTTACTTCGGCCAATCCTACATCGCAGGACTGGCGGCAACGGTAGCCGCTAATTTTGTAGCATTTTATTGGGGCGGGGCGATGGTTGGCCGCTTTATCGGCTCGGCCCTGCTGCAGAAGATAAAGACGGGCACACTGCTGTCTATTTGCGCCTTCGTGGCCATGAGCCTGGTGTTGATCTCAATGCTAAGCTTCGGCCACGTCGCGATGTGGAGCATTCTCGCGGTAGGTTTGTTTAACTCCATCATGTTTCCGAGCATCTTTACGCTCGGAATTGCTGAGATGGGCCCCCTTACCGGCGAAGCCTCGGGGTTACTCGTCATTGCGATAGTGGGCGGCGCGGTGGTTCCCGAGTTGCAGGCAGTCCTGATTGACCATATCGGGATTCATCACGCCTTCATCATCCCGGTGTTGTGCTACCTCTTTATCGCGTATTACGGTCTTAAAGGATCGAAAATCATTCAATCGGCTTAGTCGACAACTGACCGGATTCACGCGGGCGGCCTCCGGGCCGTCCGCTTTGCTTTGCCCCGGCGAGCTGAGAGAGATCAGGGGGTCTCTGCCCCACCGGCGAAGAAAAGACCAGACTCGTTGTAGGGATGCCATAAGGGAGCAGACGCTCGATCAATTGCTCCAAATCTTCAAGAGAACGGGTCGCTACCTGGAGAAAGAACGCATCCGCTCCGGTCACGTGGTGGCAGACTTGCACCTCGCTCAGTGTCTTCAGGAACTTCAGAAACGGGTGATAGTGCGTCCCATCACAGGTCATGCGGATGATGGCGAGGATGGGCAGTCCCAGAGCAGTACGGCTGATCTCGGCGGTGTATCCCTTGATAATTCCTTCGTCTTCCATCCGCCGCATACGCTCGGCAACTGCGGAAGGCGAAAGGCCTACCCGCCGCCCCAGCTCGGCGTACGAGGCCCTGGCATCACGCGATAGTTCCGCTAACAGGTTTCGAGCAAACTCATCGAGATTTTCCGCGGTTTCCACTTAGATTTTCCTCATCTGAACAGATTATCGGAGAAACTTGGCGCATCAGCCATTGATTCTCCGTGTACACGCCGTGTTCGATTTCATAGCATGGGTATCGATGAAAGAAATACTCCAACTTCACGGCGTCCCGCTGACAATCGAGGAAATCGCGTCTGTCGCAATCGATGGGCGCCAAGTAGCAATCGCGAATTCGGCAATGGCACGCGTGGAGGACTCGCGCGCCGTCGTTGAAGACCTGGTGGTGCGCGGCGAGACTGCTTACGGCATCAACACTGGTTTCGGAAAACTCAGTGATGTGCGTATTGGCCCCAATCAACTGGAGGCCCTGCAGCGCAACCTGATCCGCAGCCATGCGTGCGGCATTGGCGAGCCTCTGCCCGTCGATGAAGTCCGCGCCATGCTGCTGCTGCGTGCCAATGTGCTCGCCAAAGGATTGAGTGGGGTTCGGCCAGTTGTGCTGGAGACACTCGTAGCCATTCTGAATCACCATATTCATCCCGTCGTTCCGGCTCGCGGTTCGGTGGGAGCCAGTGGCGACCTCGCCCCTCTCGCGCATCTTGCTCTCGCGGTGATTGGTGAAGGGGATGTCGTCCATGGGGGCGAACGACTCTCCGCAGCTACCGCACTCGCCCGAGCCCGCATCGAGCCTCTGACGCTGCGCGCCAAAGAAGGCCTGGCGCTTCTGAATGGAACGCAGGCCATGGCAGGAGTCGGCGGTCTCGCCATCGCCCGTGCACTCCGCGTGGTTGAGTTGTTTGACCTCGCGGGTGCAATGTCTCTCGAAGCTCTGATGGGCACGCCGGCGGCATTTGATGCGCGCATTCATGCAGCGCGGCCATATCTTGGGCAGCTGGCGGCAGCGAAGCATCTGCGTGAACTCCTCGCCGGCAGCGAAATTCGTGAATCGCATCGCCATGGCGATCCACGAGTGCAAGATGCCTATTGCCTGCGCTGCATGCCCCAGGTGCATGGTGCCGTGCGCGGCGCACTGCAGCATGCCCGCGAGGCGATTGAGATCGAGACGGGATCGGCCACGGACAATCCGCTCATCTTCGCCGGCAACAACCCGGAGATTCTTTCCGGCGGCAATTTCCACGGAGCGCCTCTGGCACTGGCGCTGGACTATGCTGCGATTGCTCTGGCCGATCTGATGAGCATCAGTGAGCGACGTATTGACCGCCTCATCAACCCGGACATCAACGAAGGGCTCCCGGCATTTCTCTCACCGGACGCCGGCGTGTCCTCCGGCCTCATGATTGCGCATGTTGCGGCCGCCGCATTGCTGAACGAGGCCAAGGTCCTTTCCCACCCATCGAGCATCGACAGTGTTCCCACCTCGGGCGGAAAAGAGGATCATGTTTCCATGGGAATGACAGGTGCGCTCAAGCTGCGGCAAGTCGTCTCCAACGCCGAGCACGTGCTGGCCATCGAACTCATGTGCGCCGCACAGGGGCTTGAGTACCGGCTCCCGCTGAAACCGTCGCGCCAGGTTGGGGACGCCGCGTCGATGGTGCGCGAGACCGTTGCGCCCCTCAGGGAAGATCGCGTGCTTTCCGGAGAAATCGCCGCGCTCGCGCAGAACATTCGTGAAGGAAAATTTGATCGCTGGAGAGGGCAGGAAAATGCTTGAGACTGCAACCGTCGAAGCACTGGGGCACCGCGCAATTCGGGCACCCCGCGGTACCACGCTGAACACTCGCGGATGGCAGCAGGAAGCCGCGCTGCGCATGCTGATGAACAACCTCGATCCGGAGGTCGCTGAACGCCCCGAGGATCTGGTCGTCTATGGCGGAACCGGCAAGGCTGCGCGCAACTGGGAAGCCTTCGAGGCCATCGTGCGTACGCTGAAAACACTTGCCGACGATGAAACTCTGCTCATCCAGTCCGGCAAACCGGTAGGCGTTCTGCGCACGCATGAAGCTGCGCCGCGCGTCCTGCTGGCGAATTCCAACCTCGTTGGCCGCTGGTCGAACTGGGAGCTCTTTCACGAGCTCGAACGCAAAGGCCTGATGATGTATGGCCAGATGACGGCCGGGTCTTGGATCTACATCGGCAGCCAGGGAATCGTACAAGGCACCTATGAGACCTTCGCCGAAGCCGGGCGGCAGCACTTCGGCGGAAGCCTCGACGGCAAGCTCGTCGTTTCCGGCGGCCTGGGCGGAATGGGCGGCGCTCAGCCGCTGGCTGCAACGATGAACGGTGCTCTTTTCTTGGGTGTCGACATAGACGCCAACCGCATTCAAAAGCGCCTCAAGAGCGGCTACTGCGACCGCATCGCATGGAATATTGACGAGGCTTTGGCAATGCTGGCGGAAGCACGGCGAGAAGCCAGGGCCATCTCAGTCGGGTTAGTCGCCAACGTCGCCGATGTGCTACCCGAGTTGATCCGGCGCGACATCGTGCCCGATGTGCTCACCGACCAGACCAGCGCGCACGATCCGCTGCATGGGTATGTACCGAACGGCATGAGCCTGGAGACTGCACTCCAGCTGCGCCAGAGCGATCCGCAAGAATATACGAGGCGCTCCATATCGACGATGGGCAAGCATGTGGAAGCTATGCTTGAGCTAAAACGACTCGGCGCTGTCACCTTCGATTACGGCAACAACTTACGGGCGCAAGCGAAAGTTGCGGGAGTGGAAGATGCCTTTCAGATTCCCGGCTTCGTGCCTGAATATATCCGCCCACTTTTCTGCGAGGGGAAAGGCCCGTTTCGCTGGGTTGCGCTCTCCGGTGATCCCAAGGATATTCATCGAACAGACCAACTCGTTCTTGAGCTGTTCCCCGAAGATGCTGCCTTGCGACGCTGGATTCAACTGGCACAAACGCGCATCCATTTTCAGGGACTACCGGCGCGCATCTGCTGGCTGGGATACGGCCAGCGGGCGAAGTTCGGCATGGCCATGAACGATCTGGTTCGAAACGGCGAGATAACTGCGCCTATCGTAATCGGGCGCGATCATCTCGACGCCGGTTCTGTGGCATCACCCTATCGCGAGACTGAAGGCATGCTCGACGGATCAGATGCGGTTGCCGACTGGCCACTGTTGAACGCTCTGGTAAACACGGCTGCTGGTGCATCGTGGGTCAGCATTCACAATGGCGGCGGTGTTGGCATCGGGTACTCCCATCATGCCGGCATGGTAGTCGTTGCTGATGGCTCAGATTTGGCGGTGCGGAGGCTAGAGCGCGTGCTCACCACAGATCCGGGCATGGGTGTTCTGCGCCATGTTGATGCGGGATACGAACACGCGATACAGTTCGCGGAGCAAACCGGGATTCGTGTGCCGATGCGGGAGCGGAGTATTTGAATAAACTGCTCGTCACCAACACCTCGCAAATAGTGACGCTTGCGGGTCCGGCTCGGCCCCGCGTGGGAGCCGAGCTTTGTGAACTCGCCACCGTTCCGGATGGTGCAATGCTTGTGACTGGCGACCGCGTCGCCGCGGTGGGATCGCGTATGGAGATCGAACCTCGAGGCGAGGACGCGCATGTCCTCGATGCTGGCGGTCGACTGGTCACACCGGGCTTTGTAGACGCGCACACCCATCTGGTTTTTGCTGGAAATCGCGCCGACGAATTCGAGAAGCGTTGCGCCGGCGTCACCTATCAGGAGATTGCTGCGCAGGGCGGCGGCATCCGCTCTACCGTCCGCAAGACGCGCGCAGCCACGGAAGACCAGTTGGTCGCATCCAGCTCGCGACGCGCTCAATGGTTTCTCCAGGGCGGAACGACGACCATCGAAGCAAAATCGGGTTACGGACTCACGGTCGAAGACGAAAGCAAGATTCTGCGGGCCATACGCCGCACCGCCGAAACTACGCCGCTCCGCATCGTGCCGACATTTCTCGGCGCCCATGAGATCCCCGAAGAATTTGCCGGACGGCCCGATGACTACATCGGCCTGGTTGTCAATGAGATGATCCCGCGCATAACCGCGCAGAATCTCGCCGAGTTCTGCGATATATTCTGCGAGAGCAAGGTCTTCAATCTCGACCAGGCAAGGCGGGTCCTGACCGCGGCGAAAGCCCACGGGCTCGGCCTGCGCATGCACGCCGATCAGTTCAGCTCGTTTGGGGCGAGTGACCTTGCGGCCGAACTGGGCGCCGCGACCTGCGATCATCTCGAACAAACGCAGCCCGCATCGATTGCGACGCTCAAGGCCGCAGGCGTTCAGCCCGTCCTTCTGCCCGGATCCGTCTATGCCATCGGCTCGCATAAGTATCCGGCAGCGCGGAACATGATTGAGGCCGGACTCGCAATCGTTCTCGCCACCGACTTTAATCCCGGCTCTTCACCCACCACTTCCATGAGAATGGTGATGTCGCTGGCCTGCACGCAGATGAAAATGAGTTCCGCCGAGTCTCTGACGGCGGCTACCGTCAACGCCGCCTGCAGCCTGAAGCGGGGCGCCGAAATTGGATCGCTAGAAACCGGCAAGATTGCCGATTTCATCGTTCACGATGCCGAAGACTACCGGGAACTTCCCTACTTTTTCGGGGACCATCAAGCTGCGATGGTCTTCGCTCGTGGCATCCGCGTGATTTGACATTAACTGTGACACTCTGTTTTCATTGCGACATTCGCATGCAGCTCACAATAATTAGCTTTGACCAACAGCAAACGACGAATTCGAACGTCGCCGGCCGGTTGATCGGGAGCATCATTATTATTCCCTCTCCATAGGAGCGGGAGGCTGGCGAACGAGATCGAGAAATCAGGCCACCACCGCTCAAGCGGCTGGTGGCTTTTTTACTTTCAGGAGAAGGATTTCGATGGCTGTGACCCTCCAGGATGTTCAAGCCGCATATCACCGCATTCGCGACTTCATCTATTGCTCCCCGGCACCACACTCCGATCAACTCTCCAAGATGACCGGACAGGATGTCTTTCTGAAACTCGATAACCTACAGCGCACTGGAGCTTTCAAGGAACGTGGAGCGCTGAACAAGATCCTCTCGTTAAGTGATAGCGAGAGGAAGCAAGGCGTTATTGCTGCCAGCGCTGGAAACCATGCGCAGGCCGTTGCCTATCATGCCACCCAGCGTGGCATTCACTCACGTATTGTCATGCCACTGATGACCCCCCTAGTGAAGGTATCCGCCACAGCGAACTTTGGTGCGGAAGTTGTGTTGCACGGCACCAACTACGATGAAGCATGCGCGGAAGCGGTACGCCTGGGGAAGGAGCAAGGCCTGACCTTCCTTCATCCCTTTGATGACGACGCGGTAATCGCGGGCCAAGGAACCATCGGTCTGGAACTGCTCGACCAGATTCCTGGCTTAGAAGCTGTCGTGGTTCCGATCGGAGGTGGCGGACTCGTCGGTGGTGTGGCCTGTGCGATCAAAGAAGTCAATTCCCGAGTCCGCGTCATCGGGGTGCAAACTGAGCGTTTGCCCTCGATGCTGCGAGCTACGGAAGCAGGCGAGCCTGTTACCGTTCCTGCCGAGGCCACGATCGCCGACGGCATCGCTGTTCGGCGGGCTGGGGAGCTCACTCTACCCCTGGTTCAGCGTTACGTTGACGAGCTGGTCACCGTCGACGAAGAAGAGATTGCAAATGCTATTCTCATCCTGCTCGAGCAGGAGAAGACCCTTGCGGAGGGTGCGGGTGCCGTTGCTCTGGCTGCGCTGCTGCAGCACAAAACGAATCTGAACTGCAACCGCACTGCGGTTCTCGTGTGCGGCGGGAATATCGACGTCAGCCTGTTGGCAAGGATCATCGAGCGCGGCCTGGTGAAAGATGGCCGGCGCACCCGCTTACGGATTCACCTGACCGATCGGCCGGGAGCCCTTCATTCGCTGACGCGCATCATCGCCGAGGCTCGCGCGAATATTGTTCAGACCTCGCACGACCGTGCTCATTATGGAGTGAACCTCGGCGATACAGTCATAGATGTCACGCTCGAAACCCGTGGAAACTCGCATATCGCAGAGATAGAAAAGATGCTGTCGGATGCTGGCTACCGTCACCAACGAATCGAATAGCGCAGGTTCTCAGATCAGATAGTTCAGATTTTTCGCTTACCGTTTGGGGGCACAGGCCCTGTCGACTTACGCTCGACGAGCGTTGGCTGAATCGTGAACTCGGCACCCCTGGCGGCGGCGTTGTCTTTTGCGCTGTAGAGAGCGCGGAAGGCCACCTTGGCAATCTCCTTGCGCGACAGCCGTACCGTGGTTAAGCCAGGCTGCGTGAAGGCGCTCAGATCGATATCGTCGAATCCGATGAGGGATATGTCCTGCGGGACCTTCAGACCTCGCTCGAAAATAGCTCCCATGGCGCCAATCGCGGTCATATCGTTCGACGTTAGAACAGCGGTGGGACGCACTGGCTTCTCCAGCAACCGCGCCATCGCCTCGTGACCACCATCCATACGGTGGTTACCTTCCTCGATGAACTCGCGGTTGAGACTCAAGCCTTTGCGCTTCAAACTATTCACAAATGCGCGGCGACGAACCCGAGCGGAAGTCAGATCCATCGGGCCGCTGATGAAACCGATTGCGGTGTGCCCGAGTGAGGTGAGGTGACCGACTGCGGCGTCAATTCCACTCGCATAATCTATGGCGATGTTGCTTATTCCCTTCTGCGGTGTGCCAGTATCGAGAAAGACGAGAGGAATGCGGCGACTGCTCATCTCATCGACAAGATGTTCTTCCATCTCTGAAGTCATGATGGCCACCCCGTCGACCTTGCGCTGCAGCATGCGGGTAACACACACTTCCATCCTGTGGGGATCGTAATTCGTGTTTGCAATCAACACTTCCTGCCCAAACTGCACGGCGACATCCTCGAAGCTTTTAACCAATTCCGGGAAGAATGGATTCGTGATATCGGAGATGATCAGACCGTACAGGCTGCTCCTGCCTGAGCCGAGGGCACGAGCATTTGTATTCGGGTAAAACTTAAGCGCGTCGATTGCCTGGCGAACACGCTCTGCCGTCTCAGCGGTTACTTTGTCTGAGCCGTTGATCGTGCGCGAAACAGTCGCTGTTGAGACCTTGGCGAGTCGCGCAACTTCCTTGATGTTCATAGGGGCCTGCTACTTCGGGGAGGGTATAACCGCCTATCGGCCAGCATCGGGATGGCAATCGCCAAGCGATGATATGAACCGTTGGAATCGTTATACTCGAATTCCGAACGAAGTCTCCACGATTTAGCTGACCGGACCGGACTTAGCCGACGTCTCAAACCGACCAGGCAAATCCATGCGTGACGATTGTAACCGATTTCAAATATTATTGGCCGTTGTGCCTTCATCCATCGTGCCACTCAGCGTCGCTCCAGCCCTTCGGTGCCAAGATTCCAAGAGCAGGGCCAACATCAGCCGAATGGAACCTCCTGGGAGCCCTGTCGTCAAATGGAATGGAGGTGAGTCGCTTCTCTCAATGAACTCTCCTGTCCCCGCTAAGGGGAACATTCGCACGACGGCACGTCGTTTGCCCGTCTGGCGGCTGCTTCTCATGAGCGTTTGCATGCTCGGGTTGCCTCTCTGGCTGTTATCCCAGTCTCCCGCACCTTCCGCCCAGTCCACTGGTGGCGGGAACTCCACCGGGGGTACGCATGCGGCGATTCATGACGCCGAGAATCGCCCTATCACGGCTGGGGGATTCGTCGAATCCGGTCCAATCGTGTTCGAGGACATCACCCAAAAGTCCGGTCTTGCGACGTGGCATCACACCATGGGAACTCCGGATAAACAGTTCATCATCGAGGCGAACGGTTCCGGAGTTGGCCTGATCGACTATGACAACGACGGGTGGCTGGACATTTATCTTGTAAATGGATCCATCTACGACGCCCTCAATGGCAAGGCAGCGCCCCCGCACGCGGCGCTGTTTCACAACAATCACGACGGCACATTTACTGATGTTGCGGCCAAGGCTGGGGTAACGAATGACCGCTGGGGTTTCGGCGTGGCCATCGGCGATTACGACAATGATGGATGGCCGGATATTTTCGTTGGTAATTACGGAAAGAACCGGCTTTATCACAACAACCATGACGGCACATTTACTGACGTAGCCGAAAAGGCGGGAGTCGTGCTCGGCAATTGGTCCACCGGGGCCACCTTCGGTGACTACGATGGCGATGGCCGTCTGGATCTCTTCGTGCCTGGCTACCTTCATTACGACATGACTGACCCTCCGACTCCCGGATCCAAAGCGGTAGCCTACAGCTTCTGCAATTTTCGCGGCGTAAGTGTTATGTGTGGCCCTAGAGGATTGCAGGGTGAACCCGACCACTTGTTTCACAATAATGGGAATGGCACCTTTACGGACGTGAGCGTGAAGGCCGGGGTCAGCGATCCAAATCACTACTATGGATTTACCGGAATCTTTGCGGACATTAACAACGATGGCAAGGTGGACTTGGTAGTTGCCGATGATTCGACGCCCAACTACCTCTACATTAACAAAGGTAACGGCACATTCGAGGACGATAGTTACGCCTCGGGATTCGCGTTGAATCAAGATGGCCGCGAGACTGCCTCAATGGGGCTGGCCATTGGCGATTATGAAAACAACGGCCGTCTTGACCTGATGACTACTACATTCTCGGATGACTACAAGGTCCTCTACCATAACGATGGCGACGCCAATTTCAGTGACGTCAGCTACCATCTGGGAGTCGCACAGGATACTATTCCATTTCTCGGATGGGGCATCGGATTTATTGACTATGACAACGATGGCTGGAAGGACATCATGATAGTTAACGGTCATGTCTATCCCGCTGTGGACAAACAGGACTGGGGTACGAGCTTTGCCGAGAGACCGCTGCTATTCCGCAATCTTGCTGGCAAGAAGTTCGAGCTTGTTTTTCCGGTTAAAGGCACCGGTCTGGCGGTGGTCACTCCCGGCAGAGGAGCGGCGTTTGGCGACTTGTTCAATGACGGCAAGATTGACGTGGTCATCAATTCGCTCGACACCACTCCGGTGATGCTTCGCAATGTTAACGCTGACCACCACCACTGGGTGGAATTCAAGCTCATAGGCGGACCGAAGAGTCCACGGGATGCCGTTGGCTCAACCGTCTATCTCACTTCAAACGGCATTCGCCAGCGTGGAGATGTAATAAGCGGGGGCAGCTATATGTCTTCCAATGACCAGCGAGTACACTTTGGCCTGAGCGATGCCACAACAGTGGATCAAGTGGAAATTCATTGGCCGAGCGGAGTTATCGAGAAACTCAAGCTGCCGTCGCTCGACCGCATCTTCACGATTGAAGAAAGCAAAGGCATCACAGGCGAGCTTTGTGTGGCCTGCGAGGCTGGAGCAACCGACTCAAGAAAGAAATAGATTGCTCGATTGATGACGCATCGAATGCAGGCGTGGAACAAATCAACGCCCAGCCGACTTACTTCAGTGCTGATGCTTGTCTTTCTCGGTGCGGGTCTTATCCGCGCTCAAGCGACAGCCCCACCCTCAAATCAATCTGTGTTTTCACAGACCGCCGCCACGAGCCCCATCCCGGGTGACTTCGCCGACGTTACCTTGAGTGCGGGTGTTACTTTTCTCCATCAGGCTCCTCACACATCGAAAAAGTACCTCATCGAGACCATGGGGTCCGGGGTGGCCCTTTTCGACTACGACAACGATGGACGCCTCGATCTGTTTCTCGTCAATGGAGCACGATTTGCAGATCCCACTCCAAAGGGAACGATCCCTCAAAAGACCGGTCCGCGATACTGGAACCGGCTTTACCACCAGAAGGCTGACGGAAGCTTTGAGGATGTCACCGAAAAAGCAGGGTTGCGAGGAGTTGGGTATGGCATGGGGGTGGCGGTTGGCGATTACGACAATGACGGTTACGAGGATCTATATGTAACTGCCTATGGTGGGAATAAACTCTACCACAACAACCGCAATGGAACATTTACGGATGTTACCGATATGGCAGGCGTGGCGGGAAGCGGCTGGTCAACCTCCGCGGCATGGGTGGATCTGGATGGTGACGGATTGCTCGATCTGGTCGTGTTGCGCTATATCCAATGGGATTGGGATGACGTTTGGTGCGGAGAGCATCGGGAGGGGTACCGCGGGTATTGTCATCCCGACGTCTTCCAACCGATTCCAATGCTCGTCTACCACAATAACGGCAATGGTACGTTCACCGAAGAAGCGCACAAACTAGGACTCGACAAGCCAGCCAAGGCCCTGGGCATTGCAATCGCGGATTATGACCGCGATGGTCATCCAGATATGTTCGTCGCTAACGACTCCATGGTTGAATTTCTGTTTCACAACAGAGGAGACGGCACTTTCGAGGAACTGGGTTTGGAGGCCGAGATCGCTGTGGATGGTGAGGGGCGCACCTTTGCGGGCATGGGAGCGGATTTCGCCGACTACAACAATGACGGGCTGCCGGATATCGTGGTCGACAATCTCGCGAACCAGAAATATGCACTGTACCAAAATGCCGGTGATGGGAGCTTCAGCTATTCCAGTTACACTTCCGGGCTCGCCGGTATGACGCTGCTTCACTCGGGGTGGGGCGTGAAGTTCTTGGACTATGACAACGATGGATGGAAGGATCTGCTAATTGCTCAGGGGCATGATCTCGATACGATCGAGCTGACTTTCCCCCAGTTGCATTATCGCGAACCTATGCTGCTGGCCCGTAACGTGAATGGCAAGAAGTTTGTCGACGTGTCTTCAGTCTCGGGTGAGGTCTTCAACAAGCGCTGGGTTGGCCGCGGCATGGCGATCGGCGATGTTAACAACGACGGACTTGTCGATGCGGTTGTGACGGAAAACGGGGGGGCGGCACATATCCTTATCAATAGAACTAAGACGGTGAATCACTGGCTTGGTCTCAATCTTATCGGTCACAAGAGCAACCGCGACGCCATTGGCGCTGTTGTCAAACTCACTACCGGTAAAGGATCACAGTGGGCCACTGTGACTACCACGGGCAGTTATCTTTCATCGAGCGACAAACGCGTTAACTTTGGCCTGGGCACCGAAACCGCAGCGCAGTCGATCGAGATTCGCTGGCCCAGCGGTATCCTTCAGACCCTCAAAAATGTAAAGGCCGATCAATATTTAACGGTCAACGAACCTGGTCCGACTTCAGCAAAATAGGGTTCGTGGAGAGGGCTACCTCTTTTTAAGCGTGAGCACTGTGACGCTCTCGCGGGGAAATGCATAGTGGATGTGGCCAGACGTAATCTTTGCAGAGCTTTCCGAAGGCGTCACGTTATTCGGATCTGCAGCCGTGTTCTCGTCGTATAAGCTATCGGAATGCAGGATCTTCACTTTGGCTGTTTCCGCGGCACTGAAGCCTCGTAACTCGATCTCGGTTTCGAAGTCTCTCGAGAGATGCCTATTTACGACAAAAAGAGTAAGGGCATCGCCAGTGTCATTCTTAGCAGCGACGACGTCGAGGTAGGGGACATCCGCGATCTCAGGCAACCGTGAAACACCGTTATGTACAGCGTACGAGCCGGAATGGGACTCCACAGATACTGGGGTGACAGCATCTGCACCTGCGTACATTTTGAAAATGTAATATGCCGGCGCCGCGTAAACCTGGCTCCTTTCCTTCCAGATGCCCGCAAATTCCATGATGCCGGTCATGTCAGAGACCGGCACAATATCGGCGTTCTTGATCAGCATGTTGAAGAATCCTGCGGCGCCGATGGCTCCCGCCATGTTCGAGAACCGGGGCGCATCATTGCGGTGCGCGACGTATAGCCATTCGGTGAATGCAATATGTACTTGGTGTGCGAATGAAGAGGTCTCGTTGATCTGATCCTGCATCTTGTGCAGTCTTCTACCTAATTCGACCGGCAGAGCAAATGTGGCAAGGGCAAGGAAGTCCGCGTTGGGATTTCGAGCAAGCGTCGCATCGGTTGTCACGACGAAGTGAGTTGACAGATAGTCGAAGTTCCGTGGGGGATTGGTGAGCTGAGCCGCGTTCCACTGCTGGTACACATCCGGATCCTGTCCCGTGGCGATCAACTTCGCAGCAGGATCGACCGCGTGAATCGCTTCGCTGAACTCGCGGGTGCGACCCGGTAATTGTTCAAGAGTGGGCCAACCGAGATTCCAGGTTCCCCACAGTTCGTTCCCAAGTTCCCAATGCAGACCGGTTTTCGTGACCCGCTCATTCACATATTTCACCCACTCCGCGGCTTCCTGCGGCGTTCCGCTTCCCAGATTCACCGCGATCTGAGGCTCCGCTCCGATCAACTTGCAGAAGTTCAGAAATTCGTCTGTTCCGAAGGTGTTGTATTCGGGAATCCCCCAGGCGATATTGAGCATGCTCACGCGCTTGTCTTCTGGGCCAATTCCGTCTTTCCAGTGATACCCCGAGGTAAAATTTCCTCCGAATCGCACCAAGGGAGTGTGCATCTCCCTGGCCATGCGGACTTCGTCGGGGTCGAGACGGTTAATGGCATCGGCGGGAAAGAGCTGGACATTATCGAGATCGATTCGCCCATCGCCGTTGACCAGGATTGCAAAGTCGGCGGGCTCCAGGCGGTGCAGGCTGCCAGCAGCGAGTTCGAGGCCGAATGAATATTTCGACCAGCCGGCATCATTGACGGATATGTTTGCGCTCGCTAAGACTTCCTTCGAATCATGACTTCTAATCTCAATCGTTAATCTCGGCGATCCCTGCAGATGCCTGGCGAACAGGCTTCCCTCGAAGCGCAGCACGCGGTGCACAGGGAGATAAACCTTCTGCTTGACCCCTGTCTCGCGGCCTGGCACGCCGATCACCTCCAGTGATCTCCAGGAGTTTGGCGCACCTCCCCACTGCGGTTCATACCGGTTGCCCTGGCTCGCGTCGATTGGTTCCCAAGGCAATGGTAGTCCGAGCGCCGAAGCTCGGGAGAGACCCGGCTCCTCACGCACCATTGCCGCAACGTGGCTGGTGTCCCACAGGTTCTCTTCGAAGCTGGGATTGACGATGATTTCCGCCCACAAACCATTGTAGGTCGAGTTCCCTATTGGTTCAAGAAAGCTGCCGAAGATGGTGCGGGGTATGCGGTACGACGCCGGCCGGCTCGCGTCGATCTTTATCGTAGCTACAGCCGGTGGTGCTTCGGTGACGGTGATCTGCGCGGTGACAGCACTTGGAACTAATGCGACGGCGCTGAGCAGCAACGTCGCGTTTCGAAGGATGAACATGAGGAGCGCTCCTCGCGCGGTAACCGACTTCACAAACGTACCGTTAATCTGCAGAGTTGAGAATGTTCCAGATAAACTAGTGCTTTCCAAAAAAGGAGACATCTTTAGAATGTTTCGCCGCCTCGTACTTCCTGCTTTCGTGTCTCTTTTCGTCGCGGCGCTCCCCACCGCCTATGCGCAAAGCACGACATCTTCTCGCGCGGATACGCCCACTCTCGATCGCTACGTCGGACAATATCGCAATGTAAACGAGCCGGAGATTGTCCTGTCCGTCTTTCACGACGGAAATCATCTCGCAATCGAATCTGCGCGCTCACCGCATCAGAATCTGGTCGCAGAGTCCGCCTCCAGGTTCACCATCAGAGAGACCCCTCTGCACCTGGAGTTCATAACGGACGCGGGCAAGATCACGGGCGTGCAACGCAAGGCGGGCTCCTCAGAGGTGCTCTATGAACGAGTCGGCGATCAGCCGGTACCCAATCACTTCCGCCCCTATAGCAGGCAGGAGGTGATGATTCCCATGCGCGACGGCGTTAAGCTGCACGCTATTATCCTCCGACCTGCGGATGCCGGCGGCCCTTTGCCGTTTATCATGCAGCGGACGCCTTACGGCGTTGACGAATCCAATTCGGATTACATCAACTCGCGCTACACGGAACTAGCACAGAGCGGATATATCTTCGTGATGGAAGACATCCGCGGCCGCTACAAATCTAAAGGACAGTTTGTGATGATGCGACCGATTGCGCCACATCATAACCCCAAGTCGGCAGATCCAGAGCAGATCGATGAGAGTACCGACACCTATGACACTGTCGCATGGCTCATCAAGAACATTCCCGGCAACAGCGGTCGCGTGGGAGTAGTCGGGGTGTCTTATCCCGGGTTCCTGGCTGCCGAGGCGGGCATCGATCCGCACCCGGCCGTCAAAGCGATTTCACCGCAAGCTCCGATGACGGATGTTTGGATCGGCGACGACTTCTTCCACAACGGCGCGTTTCGCCAGACCTACGGCTACGACTATGTGCTCGGGATGGAGTCCAGTAAGGAGGCGACGTTCACCAAGCTCAACGAGGATGCTTACACCTACTTTCTCGATGCCGGCTCCTTTGCTGCCGCGGGCAAGAAATCCGGCACAACCGATCTACCCACCTGGCAAGCGTTTGTGGATCATCCTCCGTATGACGAATTCTGGCGGTCACGAGCTGTTCAGCCGCACCTCACCGGCGTAACCGTACCTACTCTGGAGGTGGGAGGCTGGTGGGATCAGGAAGATATGTGGGGCCCGCAGGCCGAGTACGCTGCACTCGAACCTCACGACTCGCAGCATGAGGTCTTCCTTGTCCTCGGTCCGTGGAATCACGGAGAGTGGGCGCGAACCACGCGTCACCTCGGTGTGGTGGATTTTGGCGCTGCAACCGGCGACCAGTTCCGCCAACAGATTGAGGCGCCATTTTTTGCGCACTACCTTAAAGACCAGCCAGGATTCAGCCTGGAGGACACTGCCTCCTTCCAGACAGGGACCAACCGGTGGATGCGCTATAGCCACTGGCCGCCGAAGAACGTAACCGAGCGCAATCTGTATCTCGGCTCGAACGGGATGCTCAGCTTTGACAAGCCTGCGACCGACAATGCGTTTACCAAATACGTTTCGGACCCAGCAAATCCCGTCGAGTATCGCCAGAGGCCGATCGAGGCTACTTACGCGCCGACCGGCTCGGGCTGGTTTACGTGGCTGGTCGAGGACCAGACCCCCTACAGCCAGCGCAAGGATGTCGCGACGTGGACGACGCCGGTCCTCGATCATGATCTGACCGTCACCGGCGATGTCGTCGCCGATCTACATGCGGCGACCTCAGGCACTGATGGCGACTGGGTGGTTAAGCTGATCGACGTCTACCCTTCCGATCCGGCGTTGGGCAAGATGTCCGGCTATCAGCTCATGATTGTGGACGAGATCTTCCGCGGCCGCTATCGCGAGAGCTACGAACATCCGGAAGCAATTCCCGCCAACAGGGTTGAGGAGTACAAGTACAGCCTCCACGGCGCCGACCATGTCTTCCTCAAGGGCCACCGGATCATGGTGCAGGTCCAGAGCAGCTGGTTCCCGCTCTACGACCGCAATCCTCAGACGTTTGTGCCGAATATCATGACTGCCGCTCCCGGCGACTACAAGTCAGCCGAGGAGCGGATCTATGCCGATTCGCACATCGAGTTGCCTGTCGCGGAATGAGCTGAAGCGGGCCCCCCTCCCCTTTCTATCTCTAGCCTGATCTTGTAACTGTTTGATTCAAAATATGCTGCACCGCAAACCTTCGTTAAAGATTTGAAAACATTAGGCTTAACTACAAAGATCTGATTCTAAATGATTTAACAGTCAAGAACTGGGCTTATCGGGTAGCAGCTCTGTGGAGAACTGCCAATTCATTCATATTGCTGGAGTCGCACGACGGTCAAAGACTTCAAAAGAGATGGGACGCAAAAAGGCCCGGCAAGTCAGCCGGGCCTTTCTAGTTCTCTATATTCCATTATAGCCGGCGACTGGAAATAGTCGGCCAATCTTCGCCGAGCGGCCAACGATAGCGGGTTAGAGACGGGAAACAACTAACAAGCCGCCGACGATCGCGATTACGTCCTCGACAAAGGCCACGGCAAAGTCGGGGAGGTTCGCTTTGGTCACCAGCGAGTGGCGAATATTATAGCCGCCGTAGGTCCCGAGGACGGCGCCGACGCCACCGGCGATGATGGGGCCGATCAGGCCGCTTCCAGCGCTGACAGCAAGAGCGGCAGCGCTGCAGGCTCCAGACAGAATGCGGGTGATGAGCGAAGGAATCGCGGTACGGGCGGGCGTTCTCGGCAGCTTATCGTTGAAGATCTCCCCGATCGCCAGCACGGTGAAAATCACCACCGTCACAGTGTGATTGATGAAGCCGAGGCTCGTCCCGGCAAAGTGCAACCAGCCCAGGTATGCGCCCCAACAGACTGCGGCCAAGGGTGTGAGTGCTCGAAGCCCCGCTACTATTCCCAGCACCAAACAAAGTAGAAGCAATGTCATGTAATTGTCCTAAATTGGCCAATGCAATGGTGAGGCTGAAGCAGTGACAATTGTGCCAGCCTACGATTCTCGATAACGATGCGCTAGATGCCCGCTGCGACTCAAAGTGACAGGATATTCCGCAAGACGTCTTCAAGGCTGGACCAAGAGATCTATCCGGTCACACTGAAAAGTACCTGTAGCTGAAAGGCATGATTCTTCTGGGTTGTGGATGGGGCAGATTCGTCGAAGACTGCGGCGCATCGAAGAAAGCTTCGCGCAGGTAGACACAGGATCGAATCTGTACCCGCGCCTAGAAACGCGGCCACTCTTACTGGACTGCACCCAACCACCTGAGGCTAATAGTCGACAGGTTCCGGTGAAGAAATTCATGTCCGCTCTACTCATGACTCCTTTAGCCAGTTCCGCTGTCACACGTTCTGTAACAGTGTTGATCACAAATAGGAAATATTTTCAATATAACTACGAAATCTTTTCCCAACGAGTGAATGGATTACACGCCCCCAAAAAACTTTGGTTTTATTCACGAATTTTTCCTTGACGGGCTAGTTCGAAATGGTAGTATGTGACCAAATCATCTAAAAAAAATTACTCACGACCCGGACCCGGCGTCGCTGAACGTTTGTGCCTTTCCCAGCCTGTACCGCTCCATTGATTCATCACTGTTTTTTGCCGACTTCAGGAGAATTGTTATGTCTGTGTCCTTACGTCACAGAGCCCTGCCTACTTGTGTGGCAGGGCTCGCCGTCATCGTCGCATTGCTGGGGAACGCCTCTTCAGGACAATCGCAAACTGTAACCGCTAACTTCGGCAGCCGGAGTGGCTCAACTCCGGCAGTGCCGAGTGGCCTATTCGCTGTGGGTGGAGTTGGGGTCGATGTAACCGCACAAGGCCCGGTCAGTTCGTTAACTTCAGCGGGGGTTACCGGAACACGCTTCTGGATTCCCCTTCAGCAGATTTACGCTACCTCCACTCCAAACTTCAGCATTCTGGATGCGCAGTTAAAGAACATCAGCGCTGCAGGCCTCCATCCCATAGGGGTCATCTATGACACGCCTCCTTCACTCGGATCGAGCGCATGTGGTGCACCGTCCAATGTTCCGACATGGGGAAAGATGGCGGCATCGGTCGTCGCTAATGTGGATCAGAAGTATCCGGGTCTGCTGCAGGATTACGAGATCTGGAATGAGCCGGAGCTTGCTACTTCGCTATGCATCAGCGATGCAACTACCCGGCTTAGCACCTATGTTTCGATGTTTGCTGCCGCTGCCTCGGCGATGCACGCTCAGGCGCAGGCGGATGGACAGACGATTCGCACCGGCGGCCCTGTGATCTCGCAGATGTCGCAGGCTTCTACCTGGCTGCCGGCACTGCTGGATAACTCGTCGACTGCACCGTACGTAGATTTCGTCAGCTTTCACCTATACATCACCGGCCAGACCAATATTGACGACGGAATGACATGGTCCAGTTTGTATACGATCACCCAATCCAGCACACAGGGACTGGCTCACTTTTACCAGATGATCGAATCGCTTGTTCGCGCCGGGAAGCAGCCGAACGCGGCATCGACTCCGATCTATGTGAGCGAATATAACGACAACTGGGCCTATGCAGTTGACTGCTGCCGCAACGACAGGACTTACGCTCCTTTGTGGAACAGCGTGGCGGTTGCGGATTTTCTCAACACGGTGTACAGCGGCGCCTCCGCAGGTCCGAGCCGTCTCGCGTACTTCAACGCCGTCGGTTCGTACTTCTGCATCATGGGAGCATATGACGCCGACATGGATTGCAATCCGTCACAGACCTATCTCTACCCGCAGTTTTATGCATTTGCGCTTTTTGCTTCGCCCAGTTACCTGAACCTGCAGGCGGGCGGGCACATGGCTGTCTCGGTTTCTCCGGCAAGTACCACATCGGGACTGAGCGCAACTGCTTTCTACACCAGCTCCGGGGACGATGTGGTCATCATCAATCCCACTTCGACTTCTTACAGCTCGGTGAATGTGACGCTTGCAAACCCGGGACTCACATCAGCGACAGGGACGATGTATTTACTGAACAGCACCAACGCCGATATCGCCAGCCAGTCGGTCAGCCTTAGCTCAGTATCAGGAGGGTACTCAACTACGATAGCGGTTCCGGCCTACTCGACAGTTGCGGTTTCGCTCAAAGGCACGGACCAGCCAGCAGGGACCTCGCCGGTAACCCCGACAGCGCCAGCAAGCGCTCCGTCGGCAATCCTGACTGTCACGCCGACAGCCGGGTCCCTGGTGGTGTCTATCGATTCATCGAAGAGCACGGGTGGCGGAAGTGCCATCGTCGGCAGAACGATCGCCTTCGGAGACGGCACATGGTTGAACTGGACACCCACGACAACTCATACCTATTCCAAGGCAGGAACGTACACCGTTGTCCTGACGGTTAAGAATCAGTCGGGGCAGGCGACTTCTGCCAGCAGCACCGTAACCGTTAACTAATCAACCTCGACTGTGCGGGCGATGCGGTATGCAACGCTCGCACAGTCATAACTGTTACAGCTTCGCGAACTCAAGGTAAAGCACGGGGCGGGGCGGCTGTCGTGAATCTGAATGG